>NZ_CP159956.1:0-5848526 GCF_042466645.1 Hydrogenophaga sp. ANAO-22
ACTTGAGAGCTGGATTGTTGTCCAGGTCGGGCTCTTGGCCGGCGGCCCACCACATCTTGATGCCAGTGAACAGCAGGAAGGCGCCAAACAGATACAGGATCCAATGGAACTGAGCAATCAGCCAGGCGCCCACGAGAATCATCACCGCGCGCAGCACGAGCGCGCCGAGGATGCCGATCATGAGTACGCGCTTTTGGAACTCTGCCGGCACTGCGAAGTAGGTGAACAACATCAAGAACACGAAGATGTTGTCGACAGCAAGCGCCTTTTCGATCAAGTAGCCGGTCAGGAACTCCAGCGATTTGGCATTGGCCAGCGAGCGCGCGGCCTCATCCGTTCCGGTGCCGCCAAGGTGCCACCACAGCCATCCCATGAAGACGAAAGACACGCCGACCCAGACGAGCGACCAGATGGCAGCCTCGCGGGTGCTGACGCGGTGTGCGCCCTGTTTGCTCATCGCAAAGAAATCGACCAGCAGTGCGACCAGCACAAAAGCCGTGAACAAGGACCACATGAGTGGAGAGCCGATAGATTGCATGACCGCCATTGAAGTGAGTTGCAGAGAGTCGCCCAGATTTGAGAACGACGACGGGGACAGGGCGGGCGATTATGCAGGTTCGTGGCCCAAGCGCTGACTCTTGGGTTGCACCCGCGATATGCGCACACCAGTATGCGAGGGACCCATCTGTCACGGCGCAGATAAGAAATGTGTCGCTCAGCCAGCAATGCCTGCGCTGTCCTGCCGACTTCGGCGGTGCTCAAAGCAAGAATCCGCGAACGGCAGTTGTGTGAGCACCGTGTCAGGGCGGGTTGCGCATTTCAAGTAACACTCCTTCTGGAGGGATCATTCATTCGAGCCACCCATGCCGAAGAGGCTAAGCAGACTCGTGAACAGGTTGAAGATGGCGACATAGAGCCCGACGGTGGCCAGGACATAGTTGGTTTCGCCACCGTGGACGATGCGACTGGTCTCGAACACGATCAGACCGCCCATCAGGAGAACGAAGGCGGCTGACACGGTAAGCGACAGCGCTGGCACGTCAAGAAGCAGTGCTCCCAGGCCAGCCAGGAATGCCACCACGATGCCTGCCAGCAGGAACCCACCCATGAAGCTGAAGTCCTTGCGGGTGATCAGTGCATAGGCTGACAGCACGAGGAAGATGGTCGCAGTGCCACCCATGGCCATCATCACTACCTGATGCCCGTCGGGCAACGCCAACTGCTGCCCGAGGATCGGACCCAGGGTGTAGCCCATGAAGCCTGTGAGCCCGAACATCGACAGCACACCCCAGCCGCTGGCACGCAGCTTGTTGGTCAGGTACAGCAGGCCGAAGAAGCCAACCAGCGTCAGCATCAGGCCGGGGTGCGGGAGCCCCAAGCTCGCGCTTGCCCCAGCCGTCGCGGCGCTGAAAATAAGCGTTAGGGACAACAGGCCGTAGGTGTTGCGCAGCACGGCATGCGTGCTGATCAGGCTCGGCGTGTCCTGCCGGGAAACAACCAAAGTTTGGGCGCGCTCACTGGTCATGCCCTGTCTCCTTGGAGGTAGACGGTATCAAGGGGCACGTACCGGTTGCGTGAGGGCCGAGGACCTTGGCGTGAAGTGTTTCGCAGCGGATGGGTGCGATCGAGGTGCTTGACCACCACCCGCCCGACGCGCTCGGCGGCCCGGTCGATGGTGGCGTAAAGATCGACGCCGACCTCTTCGACCACGGCGGCCGACGCATTGAGCAGGTAGACCTGCATTCGGCAGAACTTGTCGGGCCCGCCACGCGGCCCGTTCTCGTCCCCGATACGGACCAGGACCCGTTTGATGCGGTGGCTGTGGCGTGTCAGCATGAAGCCAAGCCGACGCCGCACGTGCTGGGCCAACGCATCCGTCATCGCAAATCCTTGAGAATGAATGTCAACCATCAATTTGCACCTCGCGTTTCGTCGTTAGTGAAGATGCCCAGAATTTAGGGCCGGGCGTTGCGCTTGAAAATCAGATTGTTTTGTAGCCATCATCCGAAAAAACGGCACAATTGCGTCAGCAAGCGTCCGGGCCCGGATCATGAACTACAAGCACCTCCACTACTTCCTGCAGGTCGCCAAACTCGGCAGCGTGCAGCGTGCCAGCGAGCGGCTGCACCTGTCACCGCAGACCATCAGCGGGCAGATACAGTTGCTTGAGGAGGCGCTTGGGAAGCCGTTGTTTTCCAAGAGCGGACGCGGCTTGGTGCTTACCGATGTCGGACGTGTGGCGCTTGGCTATGCCGAGGACATCTTCTCGACGGGGGCCGAGCTCGAGGAAGCCGTGCGTGAGCACCCCCGCAAAGACATGCTGCTTGAGTTTCGAGTGGGTGTGGTAGACGCTGTACCGAAGACGATCGCCTGCCGACTGATCGAGCCAGCCTCTCAGTTGCCAGAGCCGGTTCGCATCGTATGCCGCGAGTGGAAGCTGGACACGTTGCTGGGCGAGTTGGCCTTGCACCGTCTCGACCTCGTGATCTCCGATGCGCCGATTCCCTCCACCGTCAGCATCCGCGCCTTCAATCACAAGCTGGGCAGCTGCGGAGTGAGCTTCTTCGCAGCGCCTTCGATACTCGCGTGGTGCACCGGAAGATTTCCGGGCTGTCTGGACGGCGCACCCCTGATCATGCCAGCGGAGGAATCCGCAGTTGGCCAGCGCCTTCGTGCCTGGCTGCATGCGCGGTCGCTGCACCCCAGGGTGGTGGGCCAGTGCGATGACAGTGCCCTGGCCAAGGAGTTTGGGCGACGAGGAATGGGCATCTTCGCGGGTCCAACCGTGCTCCAACGAGACATCGAAAAGCAATACGGCGTTCGCGCGATCGGCGCGACGCACGAAGTCGTTGAGGAGTTCTTCGCAATCTCCGTCGAACGCCGCATCACTCACCCGTGTGTGACCGCCATCACCGAGGCGGCACGCAATGAGTTGTTCGCGCCTCCGACGCGGCGGCGCCCGTCCGCCCGAGCGTCGGCCTGAGCGCGTCAGGCACCAGTGCCCACACAAGACTTAGCAAAAAGGCATCGCACAGGAGAGGACCATCCGGTTCGGGGTGACCTCATTTCCGGTGCAGAAAGCCGGTTTAGCCGCCAAGGGTTAACCCGCGATCCCTCAAACTTTCTGGAACCAACGAGAACAACTCCGTAGACTCCGGCAAGGCTTGGAACTGCGCAGGCCATGGGGGGAACCAGCTTGCCAAGCTTTTATCTGCGTTTTGTCGGATCCGACACCCTTCCCAAGTCTCTGTCCAGGCGCGAAGTCGAAGAATGCTTTGGCCTGAGCGCTGAAGACATCCACGAGCTTCGCCCGCCCCGCTTCCGGGGTACAGCTCGCTTGGGTGCGGCCGTTCAACTGGTGATGCTGCGCGCCACCGGACGCCACCCAGATGCCCTCTCGGGCCTGCCACCTGTGCTGCTGCGGCACCTGACATCAACACTGGGCATGGGAGCGACGGACATCGCATCCGTGACGTCGCTGTACAAGGACCGGGACACCCGCTTCGAGCATCAGCTTTGGGCGCGGCAACGCGTTGGCTTCGCGGTCGTGGACGACACCACAAAAGCGCTGCTTGCCGATGCCCTCCGCGAGCTTGGCACCACTGCGGTCTCTGTGAACGATCTGGTGCAACAGTCGGAGCACTGGCTTTTCGACCGCCGCCTCGTGCTGCCTGGCGATCGGGCCCTCAGGGACGTGGCCCGCACGGCATTTGCCGACCAGGAGAATGCGGCGCTCGAAGCGATTCGCGCAGGCGTGCCGCGCGAGCACATTCACAGGGCACTTTTGCACGCGTTCTCAAAACGATCTGGACCGGGCGGGCACACCGTGTTGGAGTGGCTGCGCACGCCACCGGGCAAGCATGGTCAGCTCACCCTGAGTGAGGTCACAAAAAAAATCGAGTGCCTGAAGGCATTGCACGTCCACGAGTGGAAGCTGTCGGCGATTGCGCTGAATCGGTTGAAGGCCTACAGCCAGGAGGTGGTCAATCGACCTCCCTCAGCAACGAAGAACCTGTCCCCTGAGCAGCGCGAACTGGAGATGGTCTCATTCCTGCACGTGACTTTGCTGGAACAGACCGACCTGGCTGCGGAGATGGGCGCGCGACGCCTCACCGATCTCTACCGCAAGGCCTCCGGCAAGGTGCTCAAGAAGCAAGCGGACAGCTCCGTCGATTTACGCGCTGAGCGTGTGAAGCTCAAGGCGGTCCTCTACGACAAGAAGCTGACCTCCGCGCAAATCGTCGCCGCGATGCGCGAGCTGGTGCCCCAAGACGAGCCCGACTTTGCGGGCACGCGTGCCCAATTGGTCCGCGAAGCACTGGTGAAGGAAGAAGCGCCGCGTGTCTCAGCGCTCCTCAACTCACTGGGCATCCTGGAGATCAGAGGCGAGGCGTCGGACAAGGCGCTGAGGCAACTCAAGTTGCTGCGCGATCTGGCCAAACGAGGGGAAACCAGCCTGCCTGAGGGACTTGACGTGTCTTTTGCCGATCCCGGCTGGCATCTGTTGTTGCAGGGCCCAGACCGCAAGCTCGCCCTTGCTGCACTGAAGGTCAGTGCTGCGACAGCACTGCGCAAGGCCATCAAGGGCGGCAAACTCTGGCTGGCGCACAGCAGCCGCCACCGCAGCCGCGCCGATCAATTGATGTCTGAGCAGGAATGGGCGGACAAGAACAAGTCACTCATCCGCGCGCTGAGCCTCACCGACGATCCGGACAAGTTCCTGGATCGGGTGTTGGAGCGCGTCGACGCAGGCCTGGCCCAACTTGCCAAAGCTGTCGAGGAAGGCGCGCTCACCATCGACAACCAGGGCCACATCAGCATCGCACCCATCCAGACGCTTGAAGTCGAACCCCAGGTCACGAAGACCCGAGAGAGCATGTTCAACATGATCGGCGGCGCGCAGTTTGCCGACATGCTGGTTGAGGTGGATGCCAAAACCCGCTTCAGCCAGGCGCTGCTGGGCCGGATGGCCAAGGACATTGGTGAGCTGAAGGCGGTCTACGGCGCCCTGTACGCACATGGGACGGAGAACAACGCCAAGGGGGTCTGCGCCATGATCCCCGGCCTGCAAGTCTCACAAATCTCCATGGCCATGCGCGCTCTGGAGGCCAGCGGGCGCCTGAGGGAGGCGAACACGCGCATCATCGATTTCCAGCAGAGCATGCCGATTGCGATGCTCTGGGGCCAAGGCGACAAAGCATCCTCAGATTCGATGACGCTCGATACATCGCGGCACCTGCACTCGGCGCGCATGGAGTACCGCCGCAAACAGCATGGGGTGGGCATCTATGTGCACATGCTCGACACCTGGGCGCTGTTTCACGACCAGCCCATCGTCATCAACGACCGGCAGGCAGCGCCCGCGGTGCACGGCGTTGAAGCGCACAACTGCACGCGGCGCGAGGATCAGATCCGCCTGTCCCTGCTGGCCGTCGACACCCACGGCTACACCAATGCAGCCATGGCGATCGCCAAGCTGCTGGGCTTCGACCTGTGTGTTCGCTTGCGCCAGCTGTCCGAGCGCAAGATGTTCATGGCCTGGGGTGCTGCGCCGCCTGAATCGCTGGAGCGGTTGATCGTGGGCAAGGTCTCGCTGCGAAAGATCCGTGCCGGCTGGATGGAGCTGCTTCGCCTGATCGCCTCCATCCGCCAGGGCCGCCTCACGGCCGCAGAGGCCATCGCCCGCCTGGGCAGCGCCGCCAGGGGTGATCCTGTGCATGCCGCCGCAGATGAGCTGGGAAAGCTTCTTCGCACCATTTTTCTGTGCGACTACTTCACCATCCCTGAGTTCCGCCGCGAAATGCACGCACTGCTGAACCGCGGCGAGTCCATCCATCAATTGCAGCGCGCCGTGTACCACGGGCGTGTGGGCGTCTCGCGCGGCCGGCGGGCCGATGAACTGCGCGCCATCTCGACGTCGCACACCCTGCTGACCAACGTTGTGATCGCCTGGAACACCATGAAGATGCAAGATGTTGTGGACCGCTGGAAGGCGCTCAAGCACCCCATAGAGGACCACTGGATCAGGCGCATCGGGCCGGTCCATTTTGAGCACGTGAACTTCAAGGGCACCATCACCTTCGAGATCGATTCGTACGCAGACGCCCTGATTCAGCGTCAGTCCAAGCTGCGCGCGCGCCGGGTTTGATCCAGGTCGTCCGGAATACGGGGAGGTCGAGGCACCTGTCGGCCGGTGTCGAGGGGCACATGTTCGGGAAGGGTGGATTTTCGGAATCGGCTCTTTTCATGTGCAATTCACCGGGTTAGCGGCTTGCTTTGATCAATGAAATCAATGACTTAGCGGATTTCCGAAAAAACAGCCAGCTCTTTTCCCGTGCGATTCACCGGGTTAGGTTTTGGCACTGACAATGGTCTGTCACCTGACAATTGGTCATCACGGAGAAGAACGATGGGACAAGCCAAGCTCAAGCAGCGCGCGGCCTTTGCGCCGGTGTTGGTCGATGAGTGGGAATCGGAAGATTGCGTCAACTTTGCAGTGGCGCTCGCGCGAGTGACGGGCTGGCTGCTTCACGTGGATTGGTGGGTGCCATCGCTTGATCCGGACAACAACATCTCTCTTGAGGCTTGCAGGCCGCTGCGCGTCTACGTGGCGGACAACGGAACCCGGATTTTTGATGTGCGAGGCAACCGGTCTCTCGGTGACTTCATTCACCGAACGATTCGGCCCATGGCCGTGCGGCACGGCATGGGTGGTGTCCGGACGCGCTATTACGCTGAGAGCACGCTCGCGACACTGCCTCTGCGTTGCGTACCCGACCCGGCCAAGATCAGTAGCGCAGTCAAAGCGATCGAGACCAACACAGCCTATCTGGCTTCTATCCCCAAACGGCTGGAACCCTGCATTCCGGCCGCCGAGGCGGCTGAATACACATTCGGCAGGTGTTCCGCGTTCGCGGAAGCGATGCGTGAGTTGGCAGGTTTGGACCCCGTGGCGCTGCTGGCCATCCGATTCGAGCAGGGCGCGGAAGGAACCGAGCGCGGCGCAGATGGCTATGTCCACAGCTTCGTTCTGCATCCAGACGGGTTGGGGGAAGACAGCTGGGGCAAGGTGGATGTCAGGGACATCGCCCAACGATTCGGAATCGTCGAGTTCCGGCTCAGTCGCGAGGCGCACGGTCGCGTTGTGAACAACCTGCAGCGAAACTCGCCAGATCTCTACGAAGCGGCATTCGCCAAGGCCAAAGAACTCATTCAGACCTATCGACAACAGTGATTTGCCCTCGGGCTGCAGCGCAGTGTGCTCTCGGATAACCGGGGGCGCCTCGGTTTCAAGTGGATCAGCGCCGCCATGCACGGCAAGGCGCGCTTGCCGACACCTGCAGCCAGGAGTTTTTCATCCTCGGTCGGTGTGTAGAGCTCCGCCAGCTCACGCGGTGTCGGATCGGGTTTCAGGCTGGGATAGGCCGTCTCATGGAGTGTGGTCATGCGCGGGGACTACCCCGCCTGGCGTCTTTGCTACCCATCGCCTCAATCCCAATGGGTGTCGGTGGCGGGTTCGTGAAACGAGGTTTCCAGCAGACACTGGTTGTCCTCGGCGATGCGGTACATGTCATCCAGCAACGAGGCGATAACCTCGTCCAGCAAGTCGCGGGTCAGGTAGGGAACCACCAACTCGTAGAGCGTGCCCTCGGTATTCAGGCGTTGCATGGCAAAACGCTCGAAGCAGGTCTGCTCGATCAGCCGGTGGCCGCGGGCCAGGCCGCGTGACTGCTTGCTGAAACGGGACAGCACCATCGTGACGCGCAGGACCGCCACGGGCGTCGTCCCCTCGGCTGGCGGGCGGGGGCCTTCGACCTGTTCGGTCAGTAACAACAAAGGCGGCGGGGACTGCGGAGCTGCCTGCGCCAACGCAGGCAATCCCTGCTCGAACCGGGCTTGCAGGCTGGAATCCGACGCATCGAGGTAACGCATGGCCGATTTGACATCCTTCCAGCCGACGTACTCCATCAGCTCCTTGATGTCCCAGCCGCTGGCGCGGGCCCATCCGGCAAAGCCGCGGCGCATGGAGTGGCTGCTGTAGTCCTCGGGCGACGCAACACCGGATTCGGCGAGCACACTGCGCAGCAAGGGGATCAGGCTGTTGGCATGCAGGCTTTCGTCGGCCACATGTCCCCAGCGGTCAATCTTGCGAAACACCGGTCCCTCGGTCAATCCGGCCAGATCAATCCAGGCATTGAAGGCCGTAACGGGACACAGGCGGGACAGCGCCGGGCATCTGAAAACACGGCCCTGACGCTGCCTGTCGCCTTTGCTGCGGCCCAGGTAGCAGGTCATGCCTTGGCCGGGGGTGACCTCTATGCTCTCAACGCGCAGGTTGACCAGTTCGTCGGAGCGGAAGCCGCGCCAAAATCCCAGCAGCATCAGGCTGCGGTCGCGCGCGTGGCGCAGTGCGGCTTGCTGGTCGCCGGACCGCTGCGCATGACTGATGGCGGTATCGAGCCACTGATCGACTTGCTGAAGCACGGCCAGTTCCAGTGGGCGGGCGCGCTTTTCTTGCACGCTGTGAACAGAGCGAATGCCCCTGAGGACCTGGCGCACCAAGGCCGATTTGGTGGGGTCGGGAAAGCCCTGGTCGTTGTGCCACCTTGATAGCGCCGCCAGCCGCTGGCGCAGGGTGTTGATGGCCAGGGTGGCCGCGTGGTCGGCCAGGTAGCGGGCAATGGCGTCCGCCGTGGAAGGCAGCAAACCTTTCCACTCAACTTCAAAATGGCGAATCGCCGAAGCGTAGCTCCGGCGCGTGTTGTCGCTCTCGGCGGCCTCGATGTATTGGGCAAGACGGGTCATCACACTGTCGTCAGACTGTCTCAATTCTGCTGCAGGGTTGCACCGGCCCCGGCCCAATGACCGGTTACGCGCGGCAGGTAGCGCGACGCTTGACTGTTGGGGCCTGGGCGATTCATACCGCGATGCGGGCGAGGTCAATGGCGAGTCGCTCATCCATTTCCTGCTGAGCGAGGCTCGGTACCCAATGCTCTCTATTCCCGTTCAACTTCCAAGTAGGTCCTGCTTGCGTTGCCCGGGTGCAATTCGTCTGCATTCGCAAGCGTCTTGAATGGCGAAAGATCGAAGCGTAGCACCGACTGACTGATGTCCTCGTAGCGTTCAACGGCATCCTTCATGTGCGCCCGCAATGCTTGCAGGTAGACCTGAGTGTGCGCTTTCGCTGTGGCCAATTCGGTGACGCGGCCGTGTCCTGGCACGATACGCAAGGGCTGGAGCTTTTCCACTTCGGCAAATGCCACCAGCCACAGCCGCGTGTTGCTGACCGGGATGACTGCCAGCAATCGGTCCACGTAGATGATGTCCCCAGAGAACAGGACCTTGACATCTGGCAACCACACCATCATGTCCCCCGGGGTGTGCCCGCCCCCGCGATTCAGCAACTCCACCGTTCGGCCACCAAAGTCCATCCGTAAATCATTGGTGTCAACGACACGAACGGGATAGACCGGAACGGTCCCCTGAAGCTTGTCACCCAGAATCGGCCGCAACGCGGCCAGTTGGTCTCCTGATCGCACCCGCATGTCCGCCGCCGCAGCGGCATGGGAAATCACTTCAGCGCCTTGCTCCTTGAAATAGCCATTGCCCAGCCATCGGTGGTCTTGACCCCCGGTGTTGATGACCCAGCGCACCGGCTGCGGGGTGATCCTCTTCACGGCCTCATGGATGGCTTTCGCACTGGCGTATGAGGCCCCACTGTCGATCAGAACCGCGCCTGCAGGGGTGACCACCAGTCCGATATTGGCATTGAGGCCTTCGTTCTCGGCGGTACGTCCTCCGATGTCCCCGATGTGGGCGTAGACCCCTTGCGCGACGGCTTCGAACTTCACTTCCAGCGCATGACTGATCGTCATGCTGCACAGCGCGATGATCCCAAGAATTGTCTTTTTCATCATCATGTTTCAGTCTCATTGCATGACCGGTGGCCATGCGTGGGTTTCTTCCTGGGCATCGCGGCACCAGGCGTAGAGCGCGTCGTAGAGCACCATTCCGTGGCGCAACATCTCGTGGTCATTGGCAAACACCCGCGACAGACCCAGCGAGATCGCGTAGAGGCCGGCCGATTGCGGTGTGAGATCGAGCCGCGAGGTGTCGGCACCGCGCACGATACCGGCGAGCCGGGCCAGCGCCGGATCGTCGAGCCGGTACTTCGCCAGAAAGGCGTCGAAACTGCATTGCTCACCCACGTGGCTCATCTCCACGCCCGGGATGTCGTAGGGCGTGGCACCCGTCGCAGCGGCCACGCGTTGCACCTCACCCGCCGGCACGTAGAGGAATTCAGCCGCCGGGTCGATGAAGCGCTGGATCAGCCACGGGCAGGCAATGCGGTCGATCTTGGGGCGTTCGCGGGTGACCCATTTCATGGTGCGTTCTCCTTCGCCACCAGGGCCTGCCCGGCGGCCTGCCAGCCGTCGAGGCCACCATGCAGGTAGCGCGCATCCACGCCGGCCGCGCGCAAGCGCAGCGCCGTGGAGCGGCCCACTTCATGGCCGTAGACGCAATAGACCACCACGGGCCGGTCGTGCGGCAGGTCGGCGGCCCACTGCGCCACGGCGGCGGGGTCGCGCCAGCGCGCGCCCGCCATCATCTGCGTGGCCTGCTCGAACACGCCGGCCCGGCGCACGTCGAGCACCAGAGCGCCCGACACGTCCGAGTGGCCACAGCCGAAGGGTTCGCTCGCCGCGTGCACCGCCGACTGGTAACGCGCGTACACGCCGGCCCAGTCGATGCTGGCCATGAAGGCATCGACGTAGGCACCCGCCGCAGCGCCGAAGTCCAGATGGTAGGCGTGTTCGTACATGTCCAGTGCCAGCAGCGGCACACCACCGGCCAGGCTGTGGGTGTGGTCCGCGGCCCACTGGTTGACCAGCGTGCCTTCACGCGGCTGGAACACCAGCAGCATCCAGCCCGAGCCACCGCCCAGCGCCTTGGCACAGGCCGAGAACTCCTCGCGCCAGCGTTCGAAGCCGCCGAAATTGGCATCAAGGGCGAGCTTCATCGCCGGCTCCATGGTCTGACCGTCACCGCCCAGGCCGCTGAAATAGAGTTCGTGCAACAGCATGGAGTTGGTGGCGATCAGCTCCTCGCGCTTGAGGCCGTTGAGGGCGTAGCCCGGCGCGGTGCCAAACGCCATGCCCGCCAACTGGGCGCGGATGGCGTTGAGGCGCTTGACCGCGCCGCCGTAGTTGTTCTGGTGGTGGCTGCTGAGCAGCCGCTCCGAAAAGCCCGCGACCGCGCCAGCGGCAAACGGCAAAGGCAATGCATTCACATGGTTCATGAAGTTCTCGATCAGCGCAGCCACAGAGACACCACCAGCCCGGCGGCCGCGCAGGCACCGAGCAGGGGCAACACACCCAGCTTGAAACGGAACAGCGCCAGCGCCGCGACCACAGCGATCACGGCCGAGCCGGCGTCGAACGCGCCGTCGAAACCCTGCGGCCACAGCACGTGGTACGCGAAGAACAGCGCGAGGTTGAGGATCACGCCGACCACCGCGGCCGTGATCGCCGACAGCGGCGCGGTGAAGCCCAGCTTGCCGTGCGTGGCCTCCACCGCCGGGGCGCCGGCCAGGATGAAAATGAACGAGGGCAGGAAGGTGAAGAAGGTCACCACGCTCGCGGCCAGTGCGGCACCGAGAAACAGCGCGTCCGAACCCAGTACTTCCTTGACCCAGCCGCCCACGAAGCCCACGAAGGCCACCACCATGATCAGCGGCCCCGGCGTGGTCTCACCCAGTGCCAGGCCGTCGATCATCTGCGCGCCGCTCAGCCACTGGTGCGTGTCCACCGCACCCTGGTAGACGTAGGGCAGCACCGCATAGGCGCCGCCGAAGGTGAGCAGCGCGGCCTTGGTGAAGAACCAGCCCATCTGCGTGAGCGTGCCCTGCAGGCCTTGCGTGGCCAGCAAGGCGGCCATGGCCAGCAGCCACAGGCCCAGGCCGGCGGCGAGCACCTTCACCAGATGCCGCTTCGAAAAGCGTGCGTGCGCGGGTGTGGGCGTGTCGTCGTCGATCAGCGCGGGGCCATAGCCCGCCACCTGCGCACCGTGCCCACCTCCGAGCGCGAACACCTGCGGCCAGCGCCGCGCGCCGAAGTGGCCGATGAGGCCGGCGGCGAGCACGATGGCCGGGAACGGCGTGTTGAACGCGAAGATGGCCACGAAGGCCGCGGCCGCGATGCCCCACATCCACGGGTTGCGCAGCGCGCGCGTGCCGATGCGGTGCGCCGCGTGCAGCACCAGCGCGGTCACCGCCGGCTTGATGCCATAGAAGATGCCGGCCACCACCGGCACGTCGCCAAAACGGATGTAGACCCACGACAGTCCGATCAGGATGAACAGTGAGGGCAGCACGAACAGCGCACCGGCGACGATGCCGCCCCAGGTGCGGTGCATCAACCAGCCGATGTAGGTGGCGAGCTGCTGCGCTTCGGGGCCCGGCAGCAGCATGCAGTAGTTCAACGCGTGCAGGAAACGCTTCTCGTTGATCCAGCGGCGGCGCTCGACCAGTTCGGTGTGCATGATCGCGATCTGCCCGGCCGGACCACCGAAGCTGATGAAGCCGAGCTTGAGCCAGAAGCGGAAGGCCTCCATGAAGCCCACGGGTGCGGGCCGTTCGTTGGGCGCTGGGGTGCTCATGTTTTTCTTCCTTCGGTGGGGGTGGCCAGTAGCGCGTCGAACACCCCGGCCGCGGCGGCCTGCAAGCGGTCGTCGTCGTTGTGCATCTCGCGCAGCCCGGCCAGCACGGCTTCCAGGCCGACCGCCTCGGGCACCGGGATGCCGCCCGCGTCGAGGCAGTGCACCATGGCGCCGATGCGCACCAGCCGGGGATCCTGGTCCAGCCCGAAGCTGGCCAGCAGCACTTCAAAAGTGACGCGCGCACCGACGTGGCTGAAGCGTGCGCCATCGAAGTCGAAACCGATGGCGCCGCGCGGCAGGCGCGCCACATCGGCGAGCCAGACGAACTCGGCCCGCGCATCGATGAAGCGCGCGATCAGCCAGGCGCTGGCCAGACGGTCCACCCAGGGGCGTGCGCGGGTGGCCCAGCGCTTGCCCTGGAACTGGCGCGCGTCGAGCGGCGCGATGCCGTGCTCGGGCAAGGCCCGGGGTTCGCCCGCCGAGTAGTGCGCATCCAGCGCGTCGCGCAGGTCGGCCAGCGTGGCCTGGGCCTGCAGCGAGGCCTCGCCGGGAAAGTAGTCGATGCGCTGCACCTCCTCCAGCGCCTGCGCCAGGCCGCGCCAGCGCCGGCGCGCCACCGCTTCGCCGAGCGCGCCCAGCTCGGCATGCAGCGCATCGGCCGTGGCGCGCCACGCCGCATAGGCCTCACCGCGATCGAACAGCCCCAGCATCTCGATGCGCTGGGTTTCGTCGGTCGCATCCAGCCGCAACACCATGGCCGAGCCCCCGTGCTCGCGCACCTCGTCTGCGAGTGGCTCGAACAGCGCCTGCTGGGCCTCGGGCAACAGGTAGGCCCCGTCGCGCAGCGCCGCACAGCCCATGGCCTTGAGCGCGCGCCAGACGCGCACCCGCACCGCGCTGGGCTGGGTGGGCAGGGTGACGAGCAGCATCGAGAACATGCATTGAAATATACATCACATTATTTGCAACAACAATTGCATAGAGGGCTGGCTCCCCCGGCTTAGGGGTATGGGGCAACCAGACCGCTTGCGCGGGTTTAGATACGGGCCTTCGAGCCGCAACACGTCTCGCAAAAGAAATCGGAAGACGAACGAGCCGTGCTATTTGAACGGCCGAACTGCCTGAACGACGCCCTGCACATGCCCGACCAGGAGAGGCCATTTCTGTGGTTTCGCGCTCGCTCATTGGCCCCTCGGCAGAAGTGCCTTTTGAGTCAATGCCGTTTGATGGGTCTGCGTCCGGCCATCCCGCTTTTACAAAACGACAACAACCGTGTTCATCGGTGCGCGATATAACAAGCAGGTCTAGGAGACCCGAATGAACACACGAATTGCATTGACGACCCTTACGTGCCTGCTGCTGCTCGGCGCGGGTGCTCGTGCCGATGAAGGCAAGGATGAGTCCGGTAAGGGCAAGCAGCGATACGAGGAGCGCTTCGAGCGTTCTGAGCGCGGCGAACGCTCCGAACGTTCTTATCGCGACCATCGAGATGGCAACTCGCACTTCCATCGTCAGGGCCAAACTCGAATTCCCAATGGGCATCTGCCGCCTCCGGGCGAGTGTCGTGTCTGGTACCCGAATCGTCCCGCCGGACAGCAGCCCCCGCCATTCAAGTGCGGCCTGTCACCGGGTCGGGTTGAGCCAGGTGGTTGGGTATTCTCACCAGGGCCTCGCCGGCAAGAGATCGAAGTAACTGTGTATGACGAACGTCGCCCAGGCATCGTGATCGATGTAGGCATATTCGATGCGCGCACGGGTTCTCTCCTCCGTGTAACGGGCGCGCGATAAATGGTTGGTGGACACCATCGTTGCGGCTACGCCTGCATCACCAGGGATGGGATGACCGGACCCTTGTTTCGATTGACCTCAATCGTGATGTGCACAAACTCTTCATGGACATGCAGTAGCTGTTTGAAATAGTCCGGATCGACATGTTCAACCGTCGGGAGTGAGAGGATGCAGCCTGCACATTGAGTCTCGCGCCCTGGCCGGTGGAACGACGGTGCTAACCGTGCTCGCGAGGAAGGTCGAGGCCACGGTGGTAGACGAACCTGAGCCCGATTCCCACACGGTGTTCGCCCACGCTCCAAGCGAACCGCCTACGTCAGGTACGCCGGTCCTGGACAGTGCAAACTGGTACGACGCCACGCAGATGAAGTGGCTGATTGAGTACCTGCCTGCTGTTTGCGCGAATAGGATGGGCATGCATAAATGACCAGGCGCTATGGATCAACTGGCGACAGGCACCGAAAATCCGTATATTCGCATTTATGAATTAAATGCTAGCAGTGTCGACGCTGCAGAACGCATCCGGTCCCCTCGACATCGACGGCAGGAAGGTGCTCACGCTGGTGAGCAACGACCAGCCGGGTCTGCTGCAACAACAACATCTAGGTGGCCGCCGAACTGGCCAACACCTACAAAGTGCCCATCCCAATCTACCCAGTGTCCTTTATGCCTGCCGACACAAAGGCGCCCATGATCCGGTTCGGCGGCGAGAACATCGCGCAGAGTGGCCGCAGGTCCAACGGGATGATTTCGCACACCGAACTGGACGACTGGTTCGTGGTTGAAGGGGTAACGAAGCAGGACAAGTCGAGTTTGCTGATGACGTCTGCCGTCAAGAGCAGCTTCGAGGCGCTCGAGCAGAGCATCCAGGGCCAATAAATAGGCAGGAACAGCCTTCATGCAACACGATAGCGACAAAATCCTCCTGGCAATTTTCCTGTCAGTGGCACTGCATGCCCTGGCGTTGGTTCTGGTCAGCGACCATCCATTCAGGTTCATCGACCGTCCGGACGCACCGCAGCCAGAGGCCAAAATCATCCTCGTGAAGCTCTCACAGGCCCCTCCTGAAAAGATCGCCCCTGAGACGGTTCAGCCGGCAGCGACGCCAGCGCCATCATCGTCCGTCGCTACCGATATCCAAGTCACCCAGAGCAGCACTGCTGCAACACCTGCCTCAGAGCGCCAGCCCATCTCCATGACGGCACCCCCTGCACCAACCGCAGAAGAGTGGGCCTTCGCTGCCAAGTACACGCTCAAGAACAGCAAGGGCTACCGCTACACCTGGGGCCAACAGGTCCGCAGCATGATGGGCACAGCCTTCGAAGGTTCAGACCAGGGCGTGGTCCGATTCCGGGTTGAAATTGCTCCCAATGGATCCATGGCCAAGCTGGAGACGTTGTGGACCACATCCGCATCTGCCGAACAGCTAGCTCGCGAGGCCATCGGGAGCATGCCGCCTTTGCCACCGACTCCTACTGGCAAGCCGTTGATCTTTGAGAAGACAATCTCGTTCTCACCCTTCGTGTCGGATATTCCGCCAATCTACAGGGACGACTGCCTCCCTGACCCGCCAACGTTCCTCAACCGGTTTGCGTGGGGTGGACAGGGTCAGCCAGTTCATGCCGATGCGACAGCTAAAGAGAGCCCAGACCCTCTCCCCCTGAAGGAATGCCTCAAGCTACTGCCCCAGGACTCCATAGAGGCCGAGGCCGCTCGCGATCAGCAGCAGTTGAATCGGTGGGGATCGAGCAACCTAGGGCGCTAGACATGGTCGCTCGTCAATGCAGGGTGACGTCTCCCCCCTTATCCGGTCAGTTCTAAACTGGAGTCACAGCACCGCTTCAAGCGAATTGCAGTTCGATCTTGCCGGCGCGGCGCCGCACCGGACCGACCACGATCTTCACGTCGTGGCCCAACCTGGCCACCAGCTCCAGCAGCTTGGCTTCGCTGACGCCGCGGAACTGGCCGCGCGTGATGCGCGAGATCTTGGACTGATCAATGCCCAGCAACGTCGCCGCATCCTCTTGCGTCAGGCGGCGCGCCTTGATCGCACGGGCAATCTCGCCGGCGAGCTGGGACTTGCGCTGCATCTCGGCCGCGTCGGTGTAACCCAGGTCGGCATAGACGTTGGTACTGCCTGCTTCGATGGTGATGCTTGTGTGTTCATTCATTTGCGTGCTCCTTGCTGTGCCTGCCAAACCTCGAAATCCTGCTTCGCGGCCTTCAGACGGGTGTTGATCAAATCCAAGTCCGGCTTGGGCGTGGCGATGCCGCTTTTGGACTTCTTCTGGAAGCAGTGCAGGACATATACCCAGCCAGCGAACTTGACGGTGTAGACGGCCCGGTAGGTGTCGCCCTGGTGGTCCTCGACCACCTCCAGCACGCCGGCCGAACCGAAACCCGTCATCACCTTTGCATCCTGGTGCTTGCCGCCGGCCTGCGCCAGGTCGATGGCATGGCCAAAAACGTCTTTGACATCCTCCGGCATCGCATCGAGGTCGCGCTTGGCGGAACTGACCCATTTCACGGGCTTGCGGGTTTGCTTCGACATCGCCTCGATTATGCCTATTTAGACATATTTCCGTCAACCCACGTCGCCAGGCTGGGGGCCGCAGGGCTGATTTTTTCGCTAACGTCTACAAGGGCCGATCTACGCCCACGCATACCAGGGCGCAGGCCGGATCAGCGCAAAACTGGCGTCACATTGGATAATCTCCCATTACCCAATGTGAGATGTAGATAACCCCTCAATTCATGAGGTCCTAAAATAGTATGTAATATCATGGTACATACCGTAGTACGAAAAAAGAGGTTAAGCCATGGCCAGAGCCGGGATCTACAAATCTGAAGTGCTGCGCGCACGCGATAAATTGCGGGCCACGGGGCGCAACCCGTCCATCGATGCGGTGCGCGAAGAGCTGGGTACCGGCTCCAAGAGCACAATCCATCGCTACCTGAAGGAGATCGAGGAAGAGGAAGGTGGGGCCACCGGCACCCGAGTAGCCATCAGCGAGGCGATCCAGGATCTGGTGGGCCGCCTGGCCGAGCGCGTCAACGAGGAAGCGGAGGAGCGGGTCACTGCGGCGCAGGCCCGGCACGCCGAGCAGCTCGCGCAGCACGAGCAAGTCGCCGCGGCCCTGAAAACCGAAGCGCAGTCCACCCGCCAGCAACTGGAGCACACCCAGCGCTCCTTGGCCGAGGAAAAGACCGCTCACGGCAAAACCAGCGAAGCGCTGAGCCACAAGACCCTGGAATGCACGCAGCTCACGCAGCAGGTGGTCGACCTGCAGGAGCGGCTCGCGGCCGAAGAACGCCATCGCCAATCCCTGGAAGAAAAGCACCAACATGCGCGCCAGGCGCTGGAGCATTTCCGGCAATCCAGCAAGGAGCAGCGCGACCAGGACCAGCGCAAGCAGGAGCAGCAGGTGCAGTACCTGCAGGCCGAGGTGCGCACCGTGAACGAGACCTTGACTACCAAGCAGCAGGAAGGCGTGCACGCCCTTCAGGATAACGCGCGCCTGCTGGGCGATCTGTCGCGTGCCCAGGGTGATTTGCATCAGGTCAGGGAAGAGGCGCGGGGCCTGCGGCCGCTAAAGGATGAACTGGGGTTTGCGCAAAGGCGTATAGAGGAGTTGGGTCGGCGCCTGGTGGAGCAGGATGCAGCGGTCCAGCAGCTCAGCACTTCGAATGAGCAGTTGCAGGCCAAGGTCGACGAGTTGCTCACCGCGAAGCAGCAGCTGGAACTGGCGCTGGCGACGGCCAGGTCCAGCGTCACCGCGCAAGAGCAGGTCGTGGCCAGCATGCTGGAGCGGCTGACTGCGATGCCGGTCGAGCCCGATTTGGCTACTGTGAAGGATGTCGAAGTGGGCGGGAGGAAAATGACAAAAAATCCCACCGTGACAGGGACTTAGGTCTGTTTCTGCTGAGTTTTACATGAATCCCTGCCGACCCTCATCCTGGACCCATCGATCGAGATCGGCTTCGTGGTCCTCGCCCAGCGATTCCCCACTGGCGTGGTAGTCGAACCGAAGGCAGGCCACGTCGGCGCGCGCCAGGCGATCGGCCAGCACGCAGAAAAAACGATGAATGCGCACCGCTTCCTGGCCGAAGGGATTGCAGAAGAGCACGGCGCGAGGGCGCGCACCGCGCACGCCACTGGGATGGAAGACGCCGTAAAGGGACGACGCAGGATGACCAAAGCGCAGGGTGGTCATGCCCTCCCCGTTCTCGGCGTGCGACCCGGCCTGCACGTCGACCGCAGGGGAAGCGTCGGGCGCGGCACCGGCCGATTCGATCGCGATGCCAGCGGCGATCTGGCTGAGCGATTCAAAGATCAGGCGGCTGATCGCGATCTTCTCGCCGGTGATGTGCTGCATCCCCTGGACGGCGCGCAGGGCGAGCAGCGAATGGCCGCCGAGGTTGAAGAAGTTGTCGTTGCGCCCGACCCGCTCGATGTTCAGCAGGCGCGCCCAGACGGCGGCGATCGCCAGCTCGGTGGCGTTCGCTGGCACGGCAAAGCCCATATGGGTCGCGCGCTGGTCTTCCAGTTCGAGGCGTTGGCCGCGCACCACGACCGGGCGGTCCACCATGGCGCGTTGCACCGCGTCGACGCGCGCGGCCTCGGTGGCCGCGGGCGGGCTGCCTTCGTTGGTGGGGACGACCGGGGCCGCGGACGCAAGGGTAGGCACGACCATGGGCGCCACGCTGCCCGACAGCAGTGCCAGCTGCTGCGCCATCAACTGAATCTGCTGCTGGATCAGCTGGTGAACCGGGCTGCCGCCCTGGACCGCAGGCACGAGCACCTGCGCCATGCGCATGGCCTCACTGGCGATCTCCGCGACCGGCTGGCCGGCCGCGTCGCGGAAGACCCGTTGGAGTTCGGCTTCGAAGTGGGGGTGCGGATCATGAGGATGGTGGACAGCTCGGGAATCGGTCGCAAGGGTGAGGGGCAGCACTGCGCTCGGCGCATCGGGTGAACGGGGCAAACGGGGTGCCCGGCAGGCGCCGTGAGCACGAGGCCAGAGCGGGATGCCTGTTGCCATGTTCAATTGTTCTGTTTGACAAAACGATATTCTTTCAAGCAGAATTGAATGCCGTACAAATCATGCATCGGAAAGCCCATGAGCCCCGCAAGCGGCGGACACGTCAGAGCCAACGGTATCCGCCAGCACTACCTGCACTTTCCGGGTGAAGGGCGACCTGTCGTCATCGTGCCCGGCATCGTGAGCCCCGCCGTGCTCTGGACCCACGTGGCTGAGCGGCTGGCGCCGCGTTTCGACTGCCACGTGCTGGACGTGCGAGGTCGCGGTCTTTCCGAGTCCGGCCCGCACCTGGACTATGGCGTGGGTGCGTGCGCACAGGATTTGATTGCTTTCGTGGAAGCGCTCGGCCTGACGCCAGAACCCATCGTCATAGGCCACTCGATGGGCGCGCGCATCGCTTTGCGGGCCGCCGCACTGGCCGCCGGGCGGCTGCATTCCCTGGTCCTTCTGGACCCACCCACCAGCGGCCCTGGCCGCCGCCCCTACCCCGTGCCGCTGGCGCGCACGCTGGCGCTGCTGCATGCAGCGCAGCGCGGTGAAGCGGCCGCGGCATTGCGCGCGAGCACGGCGACGCCCTGGCCCGAAGCGCTGCAGCAACTGCGTGCCGAGTGGCTGTCCACCTGCGATGAGCGCGCCGTCTTCGTCGCCAGCGAGGATTTCCATGGTCAGGACATGTTCGCCGACCTCGCCCGAAGCGACCTGCCCATCACGCTGATCTGCGCAGGCGAAGGCGGTGTGGTCGCCGACGCCGATGTGGACGACATGCGCAGCCGGCGCCCCGAACTTCACGCCGTGCGCCTCGAGGGCGTCGGTCACCAGATGCAGGCCGAGAGCCCGGAGGCTTTCTGCCGCTTGCTCTGTGAAACCCTGGAACGCCACGATCGATCGTGATCACAAGGAGAGAACATTGATGTTGGATGTCGAAATGCTGGAGCTGTTCACGCGCGAGCTCACACTTTGCGCGGTCAAGCCCGGTGAAACCGTCGTGGTGCTGACGGCGGAGGACGAATGGAAGGACCACGCCCAGGCCTTCATGGCGGCGGCGGAAGCCTTGGGTGCCAGCACCTTCAACCTCAACGTTCGGCGGGGGCAGCGCAACGCGGTCGGGGTTCAAGGCCGTCACCCCCTGGTGGGCAACGCCCTGGCGATGCAAACGCTGAAGTCGGCCAGCATGGTGATCGACATGGTGGGTCTGCTGTTCTCGCGCGAGCAAGCCGAGATCCAGGCCGCGGGCGTGCGCATTCTGCGTGTGATGGAGCCGTTTCACGTGCTCAAACAGATGTTTCCCACGGAAGACCTGGCGCGCCGCGTGGAGCACGCCAAGGGCCTGCTGGAAAAGGCCACGCGCATGCGCATCACGTCGGATGCGGGGACCGATGTCACGTACCACCTGGGGCAATACCCCGTGATTTCGGAGTACGGCTATACCCACGAGTCTGGCCGCTGGGACCATTTCCCTTCGGGCTTTGCATTCACGCAGGGCAACGACGGCGCGGTGGACGGCCGCGTGGTGCTGCAGCCGGGCGACATCCTGTGCGCGTTCAAGCAGTATGTGCAGTCCCCGGTCACGCTGGAGATTCGCCAGGGGATGGTGGTGGACATCCAGGGCGACGGCATGGACGCGCAATTGATCAAGAGCTACATCGACAGCTTCCACGATTCCCGCGCCTATGCCGTCTCCCACATCGGCTGGGGATTGAACGAGAAGGCGCGCTGGTACCAGTTCTCCGTGACTCGCCAGTTGCCGCTGGAGCATGTGATGAACGCGCTGTCCTTCTACGGCAACGTGCTGTTCTCGCTGGGCCCGAATCTTGAGCTCGGTGGCACCAACGACACCGCCTGCCACCTCGATCTTCCGCTGCGCCGCTGCAGCCTGTGGCTGGACGACGTTCAGATCCTGAGCGAAGGCGACGTCATCCATCCTGCGATGCGCGTCGACAGCGGCGGGGCCTGACGGGGCCCCGCGCGGACAGGTTCAAGGGGCCGGCCGGGAGATCATGTTGATCGACTCGGCCCGGTCCAGCAGGGTCGAGTCGCCGCCCAGGCGGCGCGTCAGCTCCGATGCCGCCTTGAGCAGGGCCTGCGACATGCCGGGCACGAGGTCGATGGAAAAGCGCATGGCCGGTCCGGAGATGGCCAAGGCGCCGCGCAGGCTGCCCTGGGGCCCGAAGACCGGCGCGGCAATGGCCGCGATGTCGGGCTCGCGCTCACCCACGGTCGCGATCAAGGGCTGAGACGGGAACTGGGACGGATCCACCAGCGCGCGGTCGAAGCCGGCCAGCACACGGCCCGCGGCCCCTTTGTCCAGCGGCAGCAAATCACCGGTGTGCACGTGGTCGCGAACAGAGCGCGAAGAATCCACGCGGAACAGGCACACGCGCAGCGATCCTTCTCGGGTGAAGAACGATGCACCCTCGCCGGTTTCCTGAGCGAGCCGGCGCAGGATGGGCGGCACATGGTCGTCCAGGCGAAGCGCCGCCTGGTACAGACCACCCCAGTGCAGCAGCATGGAGCCGAGCTGGTAGCTGCCGTCGTCCAGTCGCACGATGCAGTGCTCCTGCACCAGCGTGGCGATCAGCCTCAGGATCGTGCTCTTGTACATCCCCGTGCGCCGCGCGAGTTCGTTCAGCGGCAGCGAAGCGTCGCCCGGTTGAAAGGCATTGAGGATGGCGAATGCGCGCTCGACAGCAGCGACACCACCCGGCTTCGGATCACTCTCTGGGTCTTTGGTCATGAACGAGCAAGGGGATTGGCAAACATTCTGCTTGACATTATGCCGTGCTGCTGTACAAAATGAGGTTCTCTTCAGCAGAACGATGTTCCTTCAAACAGAATATCGAAGACTTCTTGGCCTCAACCTTTCAGGAGTTTCCGCATGTCCCCATGGAAAAAAATCGCGCTGGCCCTCTGTGGTGCCGGCCTCGCCCTCGCCGCCACGGGCGTTCAAGCCCAGGCATACCCCAACAAGCTCATCACGATCGTGGCGCCCTACCCGCCCGGCGGCGCCACCGACCTGTATGCGCGTTCGGTGGCCAACGGCCTGGCCGAGTGGGGCCAGCCCACGGTGGTCGACAACAAGGCGGGGGCGTCCGGCATGATCGGCGCGGACCATGTGTCTCGTCAGCCGGCCGACGGCCACACGCTGCTGATCGGCGCGTCGTCGATGTTCTCCGTGCTCCCCCAGCTGAACGAGCGGATGAAAGAGGTCTCGCAACGCGTTGAGCCGATTTCGCTGCTCGGCCTGAACCCCTCGTATGTCGTGGTGCCCACCACGCTGCCGGTGGACACCATCCAGGATCTGATCGCCTATCTCAAGGCCAACCCCGGCAAGTTCGGCTACGGCTCGGCCGGCAAAGGCACCTCGCAGCACGTGTTCATGGAGCTGTTCAAGCAGCGCGCCGGCGTCGACACGTTCAGCGTTCACTACAAGGGCAGCGGCCCCATGGTGGTGGACTTGATCAGTGGCCGCACCGTGATGGCCATCGAACAAGGCCCGGCGGTGCTCGGCCACATCAAGTCCGGCAAGCTCAAGGCGCTGGCGGTGACCACCGCCAGGCGCGCCCAGGCCTTGCCCAACGTGCCCACCCTGGCCGAAACGGTGCTCCCCGGCTTCGAGGCGGTGACGTGGTTTGCCCTCTACGGTCCCTCCGGCATGCCCAAGAGCGTGGTCGCCAAGCTGGTGCCGCAAATCGCGAAGACCATGGCTTCGGCCGAAGTCAAGGAGCGCTTGCACGCCGTCGGCGTCGAACCCGCCTCCAGCTCGCCGGAGGAACTGAGCAAGCGCCAGTCGAGCGAGACGACGATGTGGAAAGAGGTGATCACGCGCGCCGACATCACGCTGGATTGATTCACGCCGCCATGCACGCCCCCCTCCCTCTCACGCTTCACGAAGAACCCCGCGCCGACTACCTGCAGAAGGTCACCGGCACGGCGGTCTACGCCAGTGACGTGGAAGTGCCCGGCATGCTGCACGGGAAGATCCTGCGCAGCACCGTGCCCCACGCGCGCATCCGCCGCATCGACGTCAGCGCTGCCTTGGCGATGCCCGGCGTGGTGGCGGTGCTCACCGGCGACGATCTGAAGGACCTGCCCGGCACCGAGATCCGTTGGGGTCTGTCGCTGCGCGATCGGCCCGTGATCGCGCTGGACAAGGTCCGCTATGTGGGCGATCCGGTGGCCGCCGTGGCGGCGGTGGATGAAGGCACGGCGGAGGAAGCGCTCGACGCCATCACCGTCGACTACGACACCCTGCCCTATGCCACCACCGCGCAGGAGGCCATGGCAGCAGGTGCGGCGCTGGTGCATGACGACATGGACCGGCTCAAGGACTATTACTTCCGCGGCGAAGCAGCGCCCGTGGAGGGCACCAACATCTTCCAGCAATGGCAGTACGCCTGCGGGGATGTCGACCAGGCCTTTTCGAGCGCGGCGCGGGTTTTTGAAGACACCTTCACCTTCCCCATGGTGTTCCACTACGCGATGGAACCCCATGTATGCGTGGCGCACTGGAAACCCGGATCGCTGGAGATCTGGAGCGGGGGCCAGACGCCCACCGCCATTCAGCGCGTGTGTTCCGAAATTCTCGGCGTGCCGCTGGCCTGCGTGCGCGTGCACTCGCCCTATGTCGGCGGCGGCTTCGGCGGCAAGGCCTCCGTGAAGATCGACCCCTTGGTGGCCGCCTTGTCGTGGAAGGCGCGCGCGCCGGTGCGCGTGTGCCTCACCATCGCCGAGTCCATGCTGACCTGCCGCCGACTCGATGCCGAGATTTCGCTCAAGACCGCGGTCGACGGCACGGGCCGCATCGTGGCCAAGTCGATCCGCGCCGTTCTCAATGGCGGGGCCTACGCCGACACGGGCCCGGCCATTGCCATCAAGGCGGCCATCCGCGCCATCGGGCCGTACCACATCCCGAACCTGCGGCTCGAGGCCGTCGGGGTGTACACCAACACCGTGCCCGGCGCGGCGTTCCGATCCATCGGCGGGCCGCAGGCGGTGTGGGCCACCGAGTCGCAGATGGACATCATGGCCTCGGCGCTCGGTCGCGATCCGGTCGAATTCCGCCTGGCCAACATGGCCGACAAGGGCCAGACGATCAAGCCCGACCTGCGCCCGCTGGATGTCGACATGCGCAACTCGCTGCGCAAAGCCGTGGCCGCGCTCGAGAGCCTGCCGGAGCCCACGGACGCGCGCCGCCGCGGCCGAGGCGTGGCGGTGGGGGTGAGCGATCCCGGCATCGTCCCGGTCGGCGGCGCCATCGTGCGCTTGCGTGCCGACGGCTCGATCAACGTGTCGGCCAACACCGTGGAGATCGGCCAGGGCAGTCGAGGCGTGCTGCGCATCATCGCGCACAAGGCACTCGGGCAGCCGCTGCGCAGGATCGCCGTGGCCGAGCCGGACACGCTTCAGGCGCCCTACGACTGGGGCACCGGCGCCAGCCGTTCGACGGTCATCATCGGCCTGGCCGTGCAGATGGCCTGCGAAGACATCGTGCGCCAGGTGCAGGAAACGGCCGCCCAGGTGCTGGGCGGATCGCCGCAGGCGTACCAGCTGGGCGAGGGTTGCGTTGAAGGGCCGGGCGGACCGCTGTCCATCCTCGACCTGCTGCGCCGCTTCAACGGCATGGCCGCTGGTGAGTTTCTGGGCGTGGGCCGCGTGAACTCGAACACCCACAACGGCGATTTCAAGCTCGCGCCCCTGTTCTGGGAAACCGGCGCGGGCGCCTGCGAGATCGAGGTCGACGAAGGCACCGGCGCCATCCGAGTGATGCGCGTGGGTGGCGCGGCCGATCTGGGGCATGTGATCAACCGGAAAGCGGCCGAAGGCCAGGATGAAGGCGCCATGGTCATGGGCCTGGGACACACGCTGTCCGAAGAGTACGTCTACGAGGACGGCCAGGTCGTCAACGGCACCCTGTTCGACTACAAGGTCCCGACGATGGAAGACGCGCCGCGGCACGTGGGCACCACGCTGATCGAAAGCGGCGACGGCCCCGGGCCCTTCGGCGCGCGCGGCGGCGGCGAAGGCGCCATCCTTCCGGTGGCCCCAGCCGTGGCCAACGCGCTCTTCCAAGGCTGGGGCGTGCGCATCAAGGAGCTGCCGCTGACGCCGGAGCGCGTCTGGCGCGCACTGCAGGCCGCCAAGGCCGAAACCAACAACCAATGAGAGACCTGCATGGATTTCAAGATCGACGCCACCCTGCCCGCGACGGCCGCTCAACTCTGGGCCATCTTCTTTGATGTGCAGCGTGTCGCCGGGTTGATCCCCGGCTGCGAGAACGTCACCGAGGTCGAGCCGCTCAAGGAATTCTCCGCGGTGATGAAGCAGAAGATCGGCCCGTTCAAACTCGAGGTGCCCACGCGCATCGTTCTCGAATCGCACACCCTGGAAAAGCACGTCGAGCTCAGCGCCAGCGGTCGCGACAAATTCACCGGCACCACGATCGACGTGCGCATGAAGGTGGATCTGGAAGAGCTGAGTGACACGCAGCCGCGCCAATGCCGGCTCGCGGTGGACGCGCAGATGCAGGTGGCGGGCCGATTGGCCGCGCTGGGTTACCCGGTCGTGAAAAAGCGATCCGACGAGTTGTTCGCCGAATTCGAGCAACGCCTGCGCGACGAGCTGGTGTCATTCGGGGTCGCTCGGGCACCCTCCGCGGCCCAGGCGCCTGCGGCAAGCGCCCACAAGCCCGAAGCGCGAACCGCCGTCGCACCGCGACCCGGTGCGGCACCGGCCGCGCCGACCGCGGCGACACGGACCCGGCCGCGCCGCGTCGAACTGGTGCTGGTCTGGCCCCGCGTGGGCGTGAGCGTCGGGGTCGCTTTTGCGGTGGCGCATGTCGCGCACCTGCTGGGCCAGGCACCCTGGTGGTGGCTGGTGGCGCCCCTGCTGGGCGTGGCGGCCGGACTGGGTCGGAAGGAGGACTGATGCGCCCCGCCCGTTTCGAACTTCATCGCCCCACGAGCCTGGAGGACGCCCTGGCGTTCAAGGCCGTGTACGGCGATGAATCCACGTTTCACGCCGGCGGCACGGAGCTGCTGGTGGCGCTGAAGGCGCGCGTGCTGCACTACGACCACGTGATCGACCTCAAGCAAGTGCCGGAGCTGCGCCGCATCCACCTGCGCGAGGACGGCACGCTGGTGATCGGCGCGCTCTCCACCCACCACGCGATCGCGCGCGATCCCCTGGTGCAGCGGCTCTTGCCGGGCTACGCCGAGCTGAGCGATAACGTGGCCAACATCCGGGTGCGCGTGGCCGGCACCCTGGGCGGGGTTCTGTGCTTCGCCGAACCGCATGCCGATGCCCCCACCATGCTGTGCGCGCTGGATGCGCGCATGGCGCTGGCGAGCCACGGATCGGCGCGAACCTTGCCGTCGCGCGACTTCCACCTGGGGGAGTTCACCACGGCGCGCGAGGAAAACGAAATCCTGGTGGCCATCGAAGTGCCCCCGCAGCCGCCCGGTGCGCGCTCGGCCTACCGCTGCTTCGGACACACCGAGCGCCCCGCCGTGGGCGTGGCCGCTGTCTGGTCCCGCGAAGGGCCGCAGCGCTTGTCGCTGTGGGCCGGCGCCATCACCGGTGTGCCCATCCCCCTGCCCGAGACGCAGGCCGCGGCGAACGCCCTCCCCGCCGACCTGCCGCCGACCGAAATCTGGAATCGCCTGGCGCCGGTGCTGGCCGCCGAAGCGGCCCGCATTCCTGCACACGACGATCTGCACGGCGGTGCGGACTACAAGCGCCATCTGGTCCAGGTGCTGGCCCAGCGCGCCATCGAGGCCTGCCTGACATGAACGATTCGAGTTCCCCCGAATTCCCCCTCACGCGCGTGGACATGACGCTCAACGGACGGCCGACCTCGGTCGACGTCGAGCCGCGCGACATGCTGATCGATGTGTTGCGCGACCGCTTGCGCCTCAAGGGCACCAAGCGTTCCTGCGACGTGCAGGTGTGCGGCGCCTGCACCGTGCTGGTGGACGGCCTGCCCGCCTCCAGCTGCACCACGCTGTGCAGCGATGTGCACGAGCGCAGTGTGACCACCATCGAAGGGGTCGCCGCCGGCGGGCGGCTGGACCCTGTGCAGCGGGCCTTCATCGCCCATGGCGCACTGCAATGCGGCTTCTGCACGCCGGGAATGATCCTGGCCGTGAAGTCGCTGCTCGCCGTCGACCCCCGGCCGACGGAGGACACCGTTCGACATTACCTGCGCGGCAACCTCTGCCGATGCACCGGCTACGTCAAGATCATCGAGGCCATTCTGGACCTCGCCCATAACCCAGAACGTTTTTCATCGGAGCAACAATGACAGACAAGGTACAAGGAAACCAGCGCCCCCACGTGATCATCGCGGGCGCTGGCATGGGCGGGCTCACGCTCGCCGTGGCGCTGCTGAAGATGGGCATGGATGTCGACGTCTACGAACAGTCGTCGGAGCTGCGCGAGGTGGGGGCCGGCTTGTGGATCTCGGCCAATGGAGGCAAGGTGCTCGACACGCTGGGCCTGAAGAAGACGGTCGAAGCCATCAACCTCCCGCCCCAGGACCGTGTCGTGCGCTATTGGAAGACCGGCGAAGAGCACTCGGTCTACAACCGCGATGCCCCCTCCTCCAAGGCCGATCACACGCTGATCCAGGTGCTGCGTGCCGAGCTGCAGCGCGTGCTGTTCGAGGCCGTGATCGCGCTCAAGCCGGATGCGGTGCACTTCGGTGTGCGCTCGCTGGGCGCGGACACGGTCGATGGCCGTGCGCGGCTGTTGCTCGACGGTGGAGGTTTCGTCGAGGGTGATGTGGTGGTCGGTTGCGACGGCGCGCATTCGCGCGTTCGCCAGTCCCTCTTCGGCGAGGCGCCGGCGCGCTACACCGGTGCCAATGCCTGGCGCGGCCTCGCGGCGATGTCGCGGCTCAAGCCGCAACACCGCAGGCCCCTGGCCTCGACCTGGGTCGGACCGACCGCGCACGTGACCACCTACCCTGTGCAGCGCAACGGCGAGCAGTTCGTGAGCTTCTCGGCCCAGGTCGACAGCGACCTGTGGCAGACCGAATCGTGGTCGGAGCGCGGCGAGCTCGCCGACGCGCTCAAGGATTTCGAGGGCTGGCACCAGGACATCCTGGACCTGTTCATCCAATCGGAGAACCTGTTCCGCTGGGGTCTCTTCGTGCGCGATCCGCTGGAGGCCTGGTCCAAGGGACACGTCACGCTGGTCGGCGACGCCTGCCACTCGATGACGCCTTACCTGGGCATGGGGGTCAACGTGACCATGGAAGACGCCTATGTGCTGGCGCGCTGCCTCTCCGAATCGCCAAATGACGTGGCGAGCGCACTGAAGCGCTACGACACCGCCCGTGTTTCGCGCGCCAACCAGACCAAGGCCAGTTCGCTCGACATGCTGCACGTGTTCCACAGCCCGGCGCTGGAAAGCATCGAGACCGCGCGCCCCTACATTCAGAAGGCCTGGGCGCCCCAGGCCGTGCGCGAGCGCTACGACTGGCTGGTGTCCTACGACGCGACCACGGTGGAGATCTGAAGATGAGCGCTGCAGATCCTCAAGCGCGCCCTTGGGACGGGGTCATCCCTCCTGAAGAGCAGGCCATCTACCGGCAGTCCGGCTGGGGCATGCCCAGCGGCATCGGACGACGACCGGCCCTGCTGGTGATTGATGTGCAATACCGATCCATGGGTGAACAGCCCTTGCCGATCCAGGAGGCCATTCTCACCTTGCCGACCAGCTGCGGTGAGTACGGCTGGCGGGCGGTGCCGCACATCGCGCGGCTGGTCGAGACGTTCCGCCAACTCAACGCGCCCATCCTGTATCCGTACGTGGCGCACAAGTCGGCGCACAACCGCGGCCAGTTCGAGACCAAGGTTCCCGGGGTGATGGACGTACCGGAGCAGGCGTATGCCTTCGTCGCCGAGGTCGCCCCCCGCGAAGGCGACATCACCATCCCGAAGTTCCAGGCCAGCGCTTTCCACGGCACGGCCCTCACGAGCTACCTGGTGAGCCTCGGCGTCGACACCGTCGTGGTCACCGGCTGCACCACCAGCGGCTGCGTGCGCGCCACGGTGGTGGACGCCTGCGCGCTCAACTTCAAGGTGGTCGTGCCGCAGGATGCCGTTTACGACCGCTCGCAAACCTCGCACGCGGTCAACCTGTTCGACATGGCGAGCAAGTACGCCGACGTGACACCCACGGACACCCTGGTCGACCTGCTGAAGAACAAGATCGAACGGCGCGGCTGATCGGCCGCCGGAGTCCCCGCTCTACGCGGCATCGTGGAACGACAACTCCAGACCGATGCGCTCCCCCTGGCGCACGCGGCCGATGGCGTGCTTGAGGTTGACCCGGTAGTGCCCCTTGCTTCCCTTGAACGGGCGCTGCGCCGTGGCGATGAGGGCCGCGTCCCCGAGCCCAAGCGGCAGCACCATCGGGCGCGACTGCATGCGGGGGCGTTGTTCCGTCATCACGAATTCGCCGCCCTGGAAATCGGTGCCCGGCTCGGACAGCAATGCCACGAGCTGCAACGGAAACACCTGTTCGCCGGCGTTGCGCTGGTGCAGCGGCACATGGTCTTCCACGCCAAGCCGGCTCAGGTAGGACTGCCCTCGCGCCTGACCCGCCTTGCGGTTGCGCCGCAGGAAATCGCCCAAGGTCGCGGGATAACGGTCGTCCATGCCCAGTGTGTCGTTCCAGCGATTGGCGATCACGGCCAGATGACCGTAGAACGCCGTGCGCCAGGCGTCCAGTGGCGCCGGCAGCGCCGCGTCGAAATAGAACACCTCGGCGTTGCCCGGATCGGCCCCGCGCCGCGATGCGCCCTCCCCGTCTGCCGCCGCCGGCATCCTCCGTGCCAGGCGCCGGGCGGCCTCGGCGCCCAGCAGGCCTGGCAACAGGCAACAGCCTTCGGCATCGAGCTGTGCGCCGATGCCGGCCCAGTCCAGGCGGTCGACGAGGGTGTCGGGTGACGTCATGAAAACCCCCTGTCACCCCTCGAGTTCACGGCGCAGCAACTCGCGCTTGCGGTCCACGCCCCAGCGGTAGCCGGCCAGTTCGCCATCGCGGCGCACGACGCGATGGCAGGGAATGGCCACGGCAATGGGGTTCGTCGCGCAGGCCTGCGCCACGGCGCGCACGGCCTTGGGTGCACCGATGCGCTGGGCGATCTCCGTGTAGCTCGCGGTCGTGCCCGGCGGGATCTCGCGCAGCGCACGCCAGACGCGTTCCTGGAAGGCCGTTCCCTGCACATCCAGAGGCAGGTGCAGGCCGACCGCCGGCGCTTCGATGAACCCCACCACCCGGGCGATCCAGTCTTCGAATTCACCGTCGCACCCGATGATCTCGGCCTTGGGGAACTGGTCTTGCAGGTCGCGCACCAGCCGCTCGGGGTCATCGCCCAGCAGGATCGCGCAGATGCCGCGCTGGCTCTGGGCCACCAGGATGGCGCCCAGCGAGCACTGGCCCACCGCGAAGCGGATGACGGCGCCGGCACCGCCTGCCCGGTAGTCGCGCGCGCGCATGCCCAGCAGATCGTCAGCGGCTTCATAGAACCGGCTGTTGGAATTGAAGCCCGCGCCATAGATGGCATCGGTGATCGAGGCCTGCGGGCTGCTCAGTTCCCCACGCAGCTTGCGGGCGCGGTAGGCCGAGCTGTACGCCTTGGGTGTCAGCCCGGTTTCGGCCTTGAACACGCGGTGGAAGTGGAACGGGCTCATGCCCACCTCCTGCGCCAGGTCATCGAGCGACGGAGGCGTCTGCGATGCCTCGATCACGCGGCAGGCGCGCGCCACCAGCGCGGCGCGCTCGGCCGCGGCGCTGGTCTGGTCGGCGCGGGCGCGGCGGCTGGGGCGGTAACCCGCGGCCTCGGCGGCTTTGGCGCTGTCGAAGAACTCGACGTTCTCGCGCTTGGGACTGCGCGCCATCGAACTCGGTGGGCAGTACACCCCGGTGGTGCGCACGGCGTAGACGAAATGGCCATCGGCGGCGACGTCCCGCGCCTGCACGGCGGCCCAGCGGGTGTCTTCGGTGTCGTAGGCAAGGGTCGTGTTCATGGCAGAAACTCGGTGTCGGCGGGTGTCATCCCGCTTTGCGGAAGGTGAGATTGAGGCGTTGGCTGCCGAGCAGCGCATGCCGCGCCTCCTTGAGCGGCATCACGCCGTGGTATCGCAGGCGATCGGCACCGCCCCACACCACCACATCGCCATGGTGCAGCGGCACCTTGAGCACGGGGTCGGTGCGCGCCTGGCCACCGAACAGGAACGTGGCCGACATGCCCAGCGACACGGAGACGATGGGCGCGGTGTCGTCGCGCTCGTTCCGGTCCTGGTGCAGCGAAAGCCGGCTGCCGGGCCGGTAGCGATTGACGAGGCAGGCATCGGGCTCGAAGCCGTCGAATCCCGCCGCGGCCGCCGCCTGGGTGGCCAGCCGGGCCAACACCGCCGGCATGGCCGGCCAGGGGGCGCCGGTGTCCGGATCGACCGCGCTGTAGCGGTAGCCGCGCCGGTCGGTGGTCCATCCCAGCGCGCCGCAGTTGGTCAATGCCACCGACATGGTGAAGCCACCGGGCGTCACCATGTGCCGGAACGGCGAGATGGCTTCGATGGCGTCGATGGCGGGCAGCAGCTCCCGCACGCACGGCAGGGCGAAGCCGCGCAACACCATCGCGGCGGGCCCCAGGCGCTGGCGCTCGTTTTGCGCCGTGCCCTCGAAAAGGTCGAGCGATGGCATGTTCACCTCGCGTCGTGAAAGATCAGGCCGACGGTGTGGCGCCGACCGCTGCGGACGCGGCTGACGCCGTGCTGCATGGCCAGCTTGCGGATGCCGCGCTGCCCCATCGCGGGCCGTTGATGGACGGTGAACACCGCCGCATCCCCTTGGCGCAGCCCGACGACCTCCGCGCGTTGGCCCCGGGTGGACAGCTCGGTCATGACGAACTCGCCGCCGGCGAAGTCCCGGCCCGGCTCCGAGAGCAGGATCGCCACCTGCAGCGGGAAGACGTGCTCGCCATACAGATCCTGGTGCAGGCAGTTGTAGTCGCCTTCGCCGTATTGAAGGATCAGCGGCGTGGGGCGGGTCTGGCCGGCCTGGTGGCACCGGTGAAGGAAATCATCCAGCTCGTCGGGGTATTGCACCGCGATCCCCAGCTGCCGGTTCCAGCGGTTGGCGATCGGTGCCAGCCGAGGGTACAGCGCATGGCGCAGCTGGTCGACCAGCGCCGGCAAGGGGTACTCGAAGTACTTGTATTCGCCGCGCCCGAATCCGTGGCGGGCCATGACGATCCGCGAGCGATAGCCCTTGTCCTGCGGGTAGAGCGCGGCCAGTGCCTCGCATTGCGCCGCCGTCAGGAGGCCAGGCAGCACGGCATGTCCCTGCGCGTCCAGCCGCTGCGCCATGCCTGCCCAGCCGCTGGCGTCGGGCTTCGCGGTGCTGTCGTCGGTGGAACAGAAAAGGGAACGGGTCTGCATGGCCATGGCGCTTGGTGTCGAAAGGGTGGAGTGAGTCTAGGAACCCGCCCTCTTCCCGACACTCCGCTCCTTGCGGTTGAATTCTTTTCCTGCCGTTCCCCCGCCGGTTCAGGTGCGCCGCCCGCCCCGGCCTAGGCGCTGGCGTCGAAGAAGATCCCCGCCGTGCGCCGGTAGTGCTCGGCCATGAGGCGCTGCGCCTCTTCCAGCTGCGAGCCCATCACCGCGTCGAAGATGGCGCGGTGCTCATCGAGCTCGTTGCGGCGCTTGTAGGCCTTGCGCGCCGCGAGCTGCCGGTAGCGATAGGCCTGGTCGTACAGCTGTTCGCAGAAGCCCAGCAACAGGGGGGAGCCGCAGCCTTCGAGCAGGGAGACGTGAAACGCCCGGTGAAGCCGCTCCCATTCCGGGTTCTCCTCGTAGTCGGCCTCGCCCACCGAGCGCGGCGTTCGCGACAGGCGGTGGAAGGCCAGCACCACCTTTTCCTCCCAGGCCGCCGAGCGCTTCGCGAAGGCCTGCGCCAGGGCCATCGACTCGACGGCGATGCGCGTGGACACCAGGTCGTCCAGCTGCGCCTGCGTGGCCTGCGCCACGCTGAAGCCGCGCTGGTCGCTGTGCACCACCCATTCCTCGCTGGCCAGGCGGTTGAGCGCCTCGCGCAGCGGGCTCGCGCCCACCTGGTAGTGCTCGCGCAATTCATGCATCAACAGCTTGCGGCCGGGTTGCCAGCGGCCGGACAGCACGTCAGCCCGCAGCCGGTCGTAGGTGGTGCGGGTCAGCGTGGGCGTCGAAATCTCGGGTGGGGCATCGGTCTGCATAGGGTTTTCACTTAATTATCGACAACAACAACGGTTGCATAATTTTTATCGACAAAACAACGTATCGAAGGATTTATCGACATCATGCCAAAGTTTGCGCGCATTGCAACGCTTGCGGGTGGGCCTGCCCATTGGGCCGTCCAGCAGGGCGACGACCTCATCGATCTGGGCCCCGCGCCAGCGGGTGACGACCCCGCCGCCTGGCTGCAACGGCTGGCGGGCGGCGCCAGTGCGGCGGCGCTGGCCCGTGGCGAACGCCTGGATGCCGCCCGCGTCCAGTGGCTCACGCCCGTGCCTCGGCCCGGCAAGGTGATCTGCCTGGGCCTGAACTACGCCGCCCACGCGGCCGAGGGCGGCAACGCGGCACCCGAGTACCCGGCCTTCTTCATGCGCGGCGCCACCTCGCTGATCGCGCACCAGGCGCCGCTGGTGCGGCCCCGCGTCTCCGACAAGCTGGACTTCGAGGCCGAACTGGCCGTGGTGATCGGGCAGCGCGCGCGCCACCTCACCGAGGCCAACGCGCTGCAGGCGGTCGCCGGTTACGCCTGCTTCAACGACGGCACGCTGCGCGACTACCAGCGCCGCACGCCGCAATGGACCATCGGCAAGAACTTCGACGGCACCGGCGCGTTCGGCCCCTGGCTGGTGCCCGCGGCTGACCTGCCGCCGGGCGCCACCGGGCTGAAGATCGAGTCGCGCCTGAACGGCCGCGTGATGCAGAGCGACAACACCGGCCACATGGTGGTGACGGTGGCCCAGGCGCTGGTGCTGCTCTCGGAAGTGCTCACGCTGGAGCCCGGCGACGTGATCGCCATGGGCACGCCGGCCGGCGTCGGTTATGCGCGCAAGCCCCCCGTGTGGATGCAGCCCGGCGACCGCATCGAGATCGAGATCGACGGCGTCGGCCTGCTGTCCAACCCCATTGCCCAGGAGAACCATTGATGGAACCCCGCGTGACCCGACTGCCCGACGACTTCCGCTGGCCCGGAGGCCGCCAGCTGGCCGTCATCTTCAACATCGCCTACGAAGCCTGGTCCGATGGCCAGGCGCCGGGCATCGGCCCCATGGGCAACGTGCTCAAGCCCGGCTTCTTCGACACCAACGCGCATTCGTGGGCCTCGTTCGGCCTGACGCGCGGCATCCACCGCCTGCTGGCCATCGCCGAAAAGCACGCCGTCAAGACCAGCATCATGGTCAACGGCGTGATCTGCGAGCGCGATCCGGCCACGGTGCGCCAGCTCGCCGAGTTGGGCCATGAGGTCATCAACCACTCGTGGGGCATGGACGTGATCCCGGTGTACTTCGACGAGGCCGGCGAGCGCGCCAACCTGCGGCGCAACCACGACCTGCTCACCAAGACGGCCGGCGTCGCGCCCACGGGCTGGATCAGCCCGCGCGGCACGGGCAGCCCGATCAGCTCGCGCCTGCTGGCCGAGGCCGGTTACCTGCACCACGGCGACGTGAACGACGACGACCGCCCCTACGTGATGGATTTCGGCGGCCAGCGCATCGTCGGCATCCCGCTGACCATGGATGTGAACGACCTGCCCACCTGCATCCGCTACGGCCAGGGCCCGCGCCACATGCTCGACACCTTCGACGACACCTTCGCCGCGATGCGCGCCGAGCGCGCGCCGCTGATGCTGGACGTCACCGCGCACACGCACGTCATGGGCCGGCCGTCCGGCGCCTGGGTCTACGACGAAATCATGGCGCGCGTCAAAGCCGCGGACGACGTCTGGATCTGCACCCGGGAAGAAATGGCGCGCCATGTGCTGAAGACGGTCTGACGGCGCGCGCATCCCCCTCACAACAAAAGGAGACAAACCACCATGCAACGTCGATCCCTTGCGCGGACCCTGTTGGCGGCCGCCCTGCTGGCCGCCCCAGCGCTCGGCCTGGCCCAGCAGCCGGCCTCCCCTGCCCCCTGGCCCACCAAGCCGGTGCGCCTCGTCGTCGCCTTCGCGCCCGCGGGGCCGGCGGACATCATCGCCCGACTGCTGGGCCAGAAGCTGGGCGAGGTGTTCGGCCAGAGCGTGGTGGTGGACAACCGCCCGGGCGCGGGCGGCAGCGTGGCCTCGGCCCTGGTGGCGCGCGCCGAGCCCGATGGCTACACGCTGCTCATCAACACCAGCTCCTACGCGGTGAACCCGTCGATGCAGCGCAACCTCGGCTTCGACGCCGAGAAAGACCTGACGCTGGCCACCCTGGTCGCCTCCAGCCCGAACCTCATCGCGATCGCGCCTTCGCTCAAGCCGCGCAACCTCAAGGAGGTGATGGAAGAGGCCAAGGGCGGCACCTACAACTACGGCACCGCCGGCGCGGGCACCACGCCGCACCTGACGGCCGAGTACCTCTTCAAGGTGCTGGGCAAGGTGCCGGTCACGCACGTGCCGTTCCAGGGCGCGGGGCCGGCGCTCAACTCCATCATGGGCGCGCAGACCCAGCTGGCCAGCGTGGCGCTGCCGGCGGCCGTGGAGCTGGTCAAGTCCGGCCGGGTGCGCGGCCTGGTGGTGACCGGCTCCAAGCGCTCCGCCGCGCTGCCGGACGTGCCCACCGTGGCCGAGTCGGGCTTCCCCGGCTTCGAGGACGTGACCTGGGTCGGTGTGTTCGCGCCCGCCAGGACACCCGACGCCATCCTGCAGCGCGTCAACCGCGAGGTGGCGCGCCTGCAGCAGGACCCGGACTTCCTGGCCAGGCTCGCCGCCACCGGCTTCGAGCCCCTGGGCGGCAGCGTCGCCGAATCGCGCGACTACCTGCACAAGGAGCTGGCCAAGTGGGCCCGGGTGGTCAAGGAGACCGGCGCGCAGCCCAACTAGTCAGGACACGCCCGCCCCGGGGCGGGCCCGCACCCGGTTGGACAACTCGCCCAGGCCCTCGATGCGGCAGGTGACGACATCGCCGTCGGCCAGGAAGCAGCGCGGATTCATGGCGTAGCCCACGCCCGAGGGCGTGCCGGTGGCGATGACGTCGCCCGGTTCCAGCGTCAGGCCGGCCGACAGCGACTCGATGATGGCCGGGATCCTGAAGATCATGTCCGCGGTGCTGGCGTCCTGCCGGCGCTCGCCGTTCACGTCCAGCTGAATGCGCAGGGCGTGGGGGTCGGGAATCTGGCTGGCGTGCACGATCCATGGCCCCATCGGGCAAAAGGTGTCCAGCCCCTTGCCCTTGAACCACTGGTCGTGGCGGCGCTGCAGGTCGCGCGCGGTCACGTCGTTCACGATGGTGTAGCCAAAGACGTGCTTCCAGGCGTCCTTGGCCGGGATGTCGCGGCCGCCCCGGCCGATGACGAAGGCCAGTTCCACTTCGTAGTCCAGCCGCCGCGTGACCGCGCTGTCCAGCTCGATGTCGGTGTCCGGCCCGGTGATCGAGGTGGCGGGTTTGGTGAAGAACTGCGGCGCTTCGGGCAGGGGCGTGGCCTTGTCGCGCGAGGTGTTGTCCTCCTGGATGTGCTCGGCGTAGTTGCGCCCCAGGCAGAAGACGTTCTTGCGCGTGCGCGGAATCGGCGCGGCCAGGCGCAAGGCATCGGGCGCGATCCGCGCGGCGCCGAGCCCGGGCAAGGCCTGCGCGACCGCCTGGGCCACCTCGAGCGCCCGTTCATCCAGCGCGATCAGTTGCACGATGTCGGTGGTCGCGCCAGGCGCAAGCCACTTCAGTTGGCCTTCGCGCTGAAGCAGCGGCAAGGCCAGGTGCAGATCGACGATGGTGTCGTCGTCCAGCTTCAGGACGGTGTGGTGCTCGCCTTCGCGCAGCAGGGTGCCCAATCTCACGGGTGGTCTCCTTCGGTGGTCAGAACAATCAGGGCATCGAGCGCCACGGGTGCCGCGTCGCCGATGAGCAAGGGGTTGATTTCCATGGCCTGCAAGGTGGGGCCAAGGTTGGCGGTCAGGGTTTGCAGGCGCTCGAGCACCTCCACCAGGTCCTCCAGCGTGCTGGCGCGTGGCCATCGGGCGGCCGTCACGACGCGCCCGACGGTGCCCTTCAGGACGAAGGCCCGCATCGCCTCGCGGCTCGCCGGCATGCGCAGCAGCTGCACGTCGTCGATCGCTTCGGCGTACCGGCCGCCCAGGCCCATCAACAGGAAGCGACCCAGGGGGGCCTCGTGCACGACACCCACGATGAGCTCGAGTTCGCCCCGCATCATCTGCTGCGCGCAGACGTGGCCCGGCACCGGCAAGCCCGCCATCGCGCGCTCGATGCGCTCGAAGGCCTGCGCCACCTTGTCGGGCGTGTCCAGATGGAGCTGCACCAGCCCCACGTCCGACTTGTGTTCGATCCCGTCGACCACGCCCTTGAGCACGATGGGGGTGCCGCATTGCGCCGCGAAGGCCTTCGCCGCCGCGGCATCCGCCACGATGGCGCGCGCCACGCAGCGGATGCCGACCTCGGTGAACAAGCGCATGGCGGCGATTTCGTTGAGCGCGCGCGCCTGACCGGCGGCGCCCGCCGGCAGGGCACTCAGGTTCACCTCAGGGTCTGCCGGCCCGCGCGATCGCCGGTGGCGCGCGGCTTTCATGAAAGCCGCCAGGGCTTCCATGGCGCTGGCGCTGTCGGTGAAGACGGCCACGTCCTGGGACGCCAGCAGCGCCGCCTGCTCGGCGGGCAGCGTGCCCGGTGCGATGACCAGGTGCGGCTTTCCACTGCCGCGCCGGGCGTCGCCAATGGCGCGCGCGAAGGTTTCCCGGCCCACGGCCGACGGCAAGGTGTGCAGGAACGCGACCACGGCGTCCACCGGCCCATCGCCCGCCAGCAGGGCCGCCGTCGCGCCGCTGCTGGGCGTCCCGCCGACGCTGGTGACGTCCAGCGGGTTCAGCAGGCCGGGCGATCCCTTGATGCGGGTCAGGGCCTGGGTCGCCGCGTCGCTCAGGGCGGCGACCTCGAGTCCCTGGGCCACCGCCGCATCGGCGATCAGCGTGCCACCGCCGCCCGAGGCGGTGAGCACCCCCAGCCCGAGGCCTCGTGGCTGCCAACCGGGCGGCTGGCTCTGCACCAGGCGCGCGAAGGCCACCAGCGCCTCGACGGAACTCACCTGGGCCACGCCCGCGGCGTCCAGCAAGGCGCGGTAGGCGCGCGCGCTGCCCGCCAGGCGGCTCGAATGCGCATTGGTGGACGCCGCGCCCGCCTGTGTCATGCCCAGCTTGAGCACGGCCACCGGCTTGCCCGCGGCCTGGGCGCGCGCGGCGATGTCCAGGAAACGGGTGCCGTCGCGCAAGGCCTCCAGCACCAGCAGGATCACCTGCGTCTGCGGGTCGTTCACCAGGTACTCGAAGAAGTCGAGCATGTCCAGGTCCGCCTCGTTGCCCACCGCCACGAACTTGGACAGACCCACGCCACCCGTGTTCATGCGGGCGGACAAGGTGGAGAACAGCGCGCCGCTGTGCGAGACGATGGAGACCGGCCCTTCGGCGAGCACCTGCGCGTGCGCCGCGTTGTAGCCCAGCGAAAGGCGCTGGTGAGTGGCGTACAGGCCGTTGGTGTTGGGCCCGACGAAGCGGATGCCCCATTCCCGGGTGAGCGCCGTCAACGCGAGCTGGCGCGCGGCGCCCTCCTCGCCCGCCTCGGCGAAGCCCGTGGACGCGACCACGGCCGAGCCCACGCCGAGCTTGGCGCACTCCGTCGCCGCCTGCAGGGCCTGCGCACCGGGGACCACCAGGAACGCGACATCGGGCACGGCCGGCAGATCGGCCATGCGGGCGTAGCTGCGCAGGCCGGCCACTTCGTCGGCGCGCGCGTTGACCACGAAGATCTCGCCCGCGTACCCGCCGTGGCGCAGGTACTCCAGGGGTCTGTGGCTCAGCTTGAGCGGGTCGGCGGAAGCACCGACGATGGCGATGCTGCGCGGATTGAAAAGGCGTGGCGGCACGCCACCGGGTCTCGGTTGGGTCATCGGGTTCGGTCGTTGGCGGAAGGTGGGGATCAGCGGCCGCGCCACACAGGCGCGCGCTTCTCGAGAAAGGCCCGCACGCCTTCGCGGCGGTCCTCGCTGGTGTAGGGGCTGGGGCCGATTTCCATGCGCAGCGCGGCGGCCACCGGCATGTCCAGCGTCTTCAGGGCGTTGGCTTTCATGCGCCGCACGGACAGCGGCGCGTTCGACGCGATCCGCTGCGCCAGCGCCATGCTGCTGGCGAGCACCTGGTCTTCTTCCACCAGGGCGTTGAGCAGGCCGCTGTGCCATGCGCGCCCGGCGTCCATGGTGTCGCCCGTGCACAGCAGCTCCATCGCGAGCGCGGGCGCCACGCGCCGGGCCAGCATGACGGAGCCGAAGTTCGCGCCCAGGCCGATCCTGGCCTCTGGCAAGCCGAAGCGCGCACCCCAGTGGGACAGGCGGATGTCGCAGGCCAGCGCCAACTCGAAACCACCGGCCATCGCGCTTCCGTTGAGCGCGGCCACCACGGGCACCGGGCAGTCCAGCAGGACCTCGAACACCGTGCGCTCGATGCGCGCGTTCGGACCGCGCCACGGCGGGGCCTCGCCTTCGCTGGCGCGTTCGTCCTGCTGACCCATCTCCTTCAGGTCGGCGCCCGAGCAGAACACCGGACCTTCGCCCGTCAGGACCACACAGCGCGTGACCCCGTCTTCGCCCGCCGCCAGCACCGCCTCGGACAGCGCGTGGATCAGGGCCTTCGACAGCGCATTGCGGCGTTCCGGCCGGTTCAGCTTCAGGAGCAGCACATGCCCGTCGCGCGAAGCCAGCAGCACATTTTCATCGGCCATGCCGTGTCACTCCTGCTCCATGCCCGCGGCCTTGACGATGCGGGCCCAGAGCGCGATCTCCTTCTCTTGGAAGCGGGCGAACTGCTCGAGCGTCAAGGGATTGGGTTCGCTGCCGCTCTGGCGGAAGTAGCTGGGGTCGCTGACGATGGCCTCGCGCACCAGTTCGTTCAGGCGCCGCGCCACGGCCTCCGGCGCCTGCGCCGGCAGGTAGACGGCGGTCCAGGCGTACAGCTGGTAGTCGGTCAGGCCCTGTTCGGCGAAGGTGGGAATGTCGGGCGTGCTGCTCATGCGCTCCGCGCCGGTGGTGGCCAGGGCTTTCATCTTGCCGCTGCGGATGTTGGTCATCGCGTTCAGCCCGTCCGACCAGGTGAGGTCCACGCGCCCACCGGCGATGTCCGTCATGATCTGCGAGGGGCTCTGGTACGGCACGTGCAGCAGGTCCACACCGGCCAGCAGCTTGTAGAGCTCGCCACCGGCGCGGGCGGAGGCACTGGAACTGGCGAAGGTCAGGCTGCCTGGGCTCTTCTTCGCGAGCTCGGTCAGCTCCCGCGCGTTGTTGGCGGGGAAGTCCTTGCGGGCCAGCAGGACCGTGGCGCCCTTGCTGACGGTGGCGATGGGCGTGAAGTCCTTGACGGGGTCGTAGGGCAAGCGCTTGAACAACGCGGGGTTCGCGGCGTGCGTGGTCTGGGTGGTGACCAGGGCCGTGTAGCCGTCGCGCGGCGCCTTGGCGACAAAGCTCGCCGCCAGGAAGCCATTGCCGCCTGGCTTGTTTTCGATCACCACCGGCTGCCCCGTGACCTTGGTGATGTGGGCGCCCACGAAACGGGCCACGGTGTCGGTGGCGCTGCCGGCGGCGAAGGCCACCACGAAGCGGATCGGCTTGTTCGGGTACTTCTCGGCGTCGGCGAGCTGGGCGTGCGCATGGCCGGCCGCCAGCGCCAACAGCAGCGCGCCGGCGGTCGCGCGGAACGTGGAACGGATCATGTTTGTCTCCTGGGATGTATCGAACGCCAGGCCATTGTTGGGCGGCGCGCGCGCTGGGTAAATTGAATTCTTGGTGTACGCTGATAACCTTTGGTTAATCTCTCGTCGATGCCATGAACCTGCGCCAGATGGAAGTTTTTCGCCACGTCATGCAGACCGGATCGATCAAGGGCGCGGCCGAACTGCTGCACATCAGCCAGCCGGCCGTGAGCAAGCTGCTGGCCGGGGCCGAGCGCCGCAACGCGCTGCAGCTCTTCGCGCGCGTCAAGAACCGCCTGGTGCCCACGCCCGAAGCGCACCGGCTGTATGCCGAGGTCGAGCGGCTCTGGGAGCGCGTCGAACGCGTGCGCGATCTGTCCCACGAGCTCTCGAATCCCAGTGGGGGCACGCTGGTGGTCGGGGTGTCGGCGAGCCTGGGCGCCACGGTGGTGCCCACCGTCGTTCAGGAGCTGATCCGCATGACACCGCTGGCGGTGGTGCGCATCGAGCAACTGGTGCCGCATCTGCTGGTGCAATCGCTGCTCGACGGCACCACCGACATCGGCGTCACGATGGGCGTCCAGCCCCATCCGAGCCTCGAGCTTCTGTCCCGGTACCCTTGCGGCCTCGTCTGCGTCATGCCCAAGGGCCACCCGCTGTCGTCGCGGCGCTCCATCCGCGCCGCCGACCTGCGGGGGCAGCAGATCATTTCGTTCCCACAGTCCTTGAGCTACGGCATCTCGCCGCGCGACCTGTACGGCGAGTATGCGGAGGAAATCCGCGCCTCCGTGGAAGTGCGCTCAGGCCAGGCCGCCTGCTGGTACTGCCTGGCGGGCGCGGGCATCGCCGTGGTCGATGCGACCGCCGTCGCCGGCAAGGCGTTCCCGGGCCTGGTGTCGCTGCCCTACCGCTGCGAGGCGCAACTGGAAGCGCGCCTGATGCACCACGGCGAGCGCCCTCTCTCGCGCCTGGCCGAGCGGTTCTGCGACATCTTCAAGAGCACCTGGCCTCGCCTCATGGGCTGATCAACGCCGGCTCACGCGCGCTTCTGCACCCAGAACTGGTACATGCCGACGAAGGTCTCGGGGTGCTCGGTTTCGTACCGGTGCCACAGGCCCAGGTCGTGCGCCGCGCCTTCGTCGGGGAAGCGCGCGCGGAACCGCTGGCGCACCGTGGGCTCCACGTGCAGGCCCACGAAGTCCAGGCCCAGCCGGCGCAGCAGGGCCTGGATGTCGGGCAGCGTGGTGCGGTGCTCCTGCTCGTGGAACAGCAGGTCCCGGCAGGCACTGAGGCCGAAGAAGTCGCCAAAGGTGGTCAGCCGTTGGAGGGCTTCGGGGCCATCGCAGGCCATCAGCGCGGCGCGGGCATCGCGGATGCCGTCGGCCGTGGCCGGGAAACCGCGCTCGGCGATGAAGCGGCGCGCCGCCACCACCGGCGCGCGCGCCAGTTCGCTGTAGAGCCCGACCAGCATCAGGCCGCCCGGCCGCAGCAGCGGCAACAGGGCGCGCCAGCCCGCTTCGGGCTCGGCCAGGTGGTGCAGCACGCCGACCGATTCGATCAGGTCGAACCGCCGCTCGATCGCACCGAGCTGCAGGAGGTCGGCCTGCGCGTATTCGATGCGCGCCAGGCCCAGCGCCCGCGCCTGGCGCATCGCATACGCCAGGCTGCGGGCGCTCAGGTCGATCGCGAGCACCTGCGCGCCCCGGTAGTGGTTCGCGGTCTCGGTCGAGTGGCGCCCGGTGCCGCAGCCCGCGACCAGGATGTCGATGCTGCGGCGCTCGCCCAGGGGCTGGAAGCGCGCCTGAGGGACCTGCCCACGCAAGCGGTCGTCGAGCGACAAGGGCGCGGGGAACAGCGAAGGGCGCGTCCAGCGCGGGTAAGGGTTCTCCTCGTACTGCCGCCGCACGCGGCACGAGGTGTTTTCGCCGATGGCGGTCAGGCGCGGCAGGCGCTCGCGCAGGCGTTCTTCCTCCCGCACGCCGTCGATCTGCTGCCGCATCACGGCCCGCAGCGCCTCGGGCCACGGCCGGGCCGACAGCGCGTCGGCGTGGGCCAGGGTGTGCAGCGGCCGGTAGCTGGCCAGCGCCAGCAGCTCGTGCGCCTGCGGCAGGCCACCCGTGTCCAGCGTGGCGTTGATCCGGGCCTGGAGCTGCGCCAGCTGCCCGGTTTCGGGCCCGCTGCGGACCCACGCGTATTCGTTGATGAAGCACTGCCGCGCGAGCGCGCCCCGCAAGGCCCACAGACCTTCCTCAGGGGCAACGGGCGCCAGCGCTTCGGCCAGCAGCGCCGCGCGCGCCCGGGTCAGGCAACGCTCCAGCACCACGTCGCACACCGTGGCGCTCTCCAGCAGGGCCAGCAGCAGGCGGTCCTCGCACCAAGGCGCCAGGGCCTGCACCGCCATCGGGCCTTCCTGCGCGATGGCGCCCTGCAGGTGCGGCTCGCACAGGATCAGCGCGCTGGCCGCGCGCGCCAGCTCCTCGGGGCGCCGCCAGGCTTCGGCGATCGCGCGCGCGAGCACCGGCCGCAGGTGGCGCTGCGAGGTCTGGAGAGGCAGGCGCTGCAGGCATTCGGCCACGCCGATCTTCACTTCCACGGCCTCGTGGATCGACAGCGCCTGGAGGAAACAATCGAGCGCCCGCAGCGGCTGCCCCTGGCGGTTGAACACGACGCCGAGGTTGGCATGCGCCTGCAGAAAACCGGGCGCGATCGCGATCGCCTGGCGGTAGTGCACCGCGGCCTGGTCGAGCAGGCCCTGCTGCATGTGAAGCAGGCCGAGGTGGTAGTGGGCTTCGGGAAACCGGGGCCGGGCCAGCGTGGCGCGCGTGAGGTGGTCCAGCGCGGTCGCGGCGTCACCCGCCTCCAGAGCCCACAGGCCCATCCGGTGCAGCGCATCCGCCTGCGGCGCAGGCGCACCGCCGCCACCCGCCAGGCAGCAATGCTTGTGCTTCTTTCCGCTCAGGCACGGGCAAGGGTCGTTGCGCCCCGCTGTCTTCATGCTGTCTGTCTCCTCAGGGTGGCCGTCACACGGCGGCGGTTCCATCCCCTTTTTCTTCTTCTGGTCTTCCCGTGCTCAGAACCGGGGGGCGCGCTTCTCCAGAAAGGCGCGCACGCCTTCGGCAAAGGCAGGCCGATCCGCCAGTTCCATCTGGCGCTCGCGCTCCAGGGCCACCTGCTGTTCGAAGCTGTGGCTGCCGCCCTGTTCGTAGAGCCCGCGCACCTCGTGCACGGCATGGGCGGGCAGGCGGGCGAGTCGCTGCGCGAGCCGCAGGCTCTGGGCGGGCAACTCCGCGTCGTCCACGCAGGCCCAGATCAGTCCCCATTGCGCCGCGTCCTGGGCCGAGAGCCGATCGCCCAGCAGCGTCAGCCCGAGCGCGCGGGCGCGGCCCACCGCGCGGGGCAGCGTCCAGCTCGCGCCGAGGTCCGGCACCAGGCCCAGCGCCGGGGCGAACGGCAGGTAGAAAAACGCGGAGCGCGCCGCGATCACGATGTCGGCCGCCAGCGCCAGGCCCACACCGCCGCCGGCCGCCGCGCCGTTGACCGCGCACACCACCGGCACGCGCAGCGCGCGCAGGCCCGTCACGATCGGATTGCCCGCGTCGGCCATCATGTCGCCGATCGCGCGCCCGGCGCTGGTGCCGCCATGGGCCGGGCGGTCGGGATCGAAATCGGACAGCTTGGCGCCCGAGCAGAAGGCCTTGCCGCTGCCGGTGAGGATCAGGGCGCGCACGGAAGCGTCCTCGCGCACCCGCTCCAGCGCCCGCAGGCAGCCCTGCCGCATGCCCACGCTGATCGGGTTCATCTGCGCGGCTTCGTTGAGGGTCAGGGTGGCGATGCCATCGGCCACCTCGAACAGCACGGCGGGTGCGCCACTCATGTCGGGTCTCCTCCGGCCTTGCCGGTGTATTGCTCGGGGAAATGCAGGCGCACGATCTCGCCGTCGGTCTTCAGCGCGTGGCAGCCGCCCAGGGGCGAGTTGCGGTGCTCGGGCTGCTCGCGGTCGGTCACGTCGTCCGCGCCGCTCCACAGCATCTGGAAGGCGGTGGTGGCCATGGGCGGCAGCAGCTCGGTCATGTGGGTGCAGCCCAGCTCGGCCCGGAACAGGCGCTTGGCCACCAGGATGAAGCCGGGTTGGATGCGCTGCCCGATCAGGCGGCGGTAGCTCTCGGTGATGGCGCCGCACACGGCGTGCGGCCCCTCCACCGTGTGCGCCTCCACGCCGTGGATCAGCCGGTCGCGGTCGATGGTCAGGCACAGGCTCATGTGGTGGATGGGCTGGTTCTCCCCCACGCTCTTTTCTTCCAGCTCGATCGGGAACGGTTTGGTGTCGATCAGCGTGCCCACGATGTCGAAGAGCCCGTCGTCGCGCTCGAAGCCTTCGCAGTGGATGCGCCGCAGGTGCACCTGGCGGCGCGTCACCGGGGGCGGCGGCGTGCCGGCCATCTCAGTCCGGCGCCCCGTGCGCCACACCGGCGGCCACCAGCGCGTCGATCTCGGCGTCGCTGCGCCCGAGCGAGCGCAGGATGTCCCGGCTGTCGCGGCCGATCGCGGGCGCGGCCGGCGGCAGCTTGCTGGGTGTGCGGTCGAAGCGCGGCGCGGGCGCGGGTTGCACCGCCCCGCCCTGCGCCACGAAGGTGCCGCGCGCGCGGTTGTGCGGGTGCGCCGGCGCCTCGGCCATGCTGAGCACGGGCGCCACGCAGGCGTCGCTGCCTTCGAGCAGCTCGCACCAGGCGTCGCGGCTCTTCTGCAGGAACAGCGCCGCCAGCTTCTCGCGCAGCGCGGGCCACTCGGCGCGCTCCCACTGCCGCGCGAAGTGAGCATCCGTGATGCCGCACTTCTCCAGCAGCAGCCGGTAGAACTGCGGCTCGATCGCGCCGACCGACAGGTAGCGCCCGTCCGCACAAAGGTAGTTGCCGTAGAAATGCGCCGAGCCGTCGAGGAAGTTGCTCGCCCGCTCCTCGTGCCAGAAGCCCTTGGCCTGCAGGCCATACTGCGCGGCCATCAACACGGCGGCGCCGTCGGTGATGGCCGCGTCCACCACCTGGCCCTGGCCCGAGCGCTGCGCTTCATAGAGCGCGGCGACCACGCCAAGCGCCAGCAGCATGCCGCCACCGCCGTAGTCGCCCACCAGGTTCAGCGGCACGGCGGGTGGCCGGTCGGCCGGGCCCATGGCGTGCACCGCGCCCGAGAGCGCGATGTAGTTCAGATCGTGACCGGCGGCCTGGGCCAGCGGCCCGGTCTGGCCCCAGCCGGTCATGCGGCCGTAGACCAGCTTCGGGTTGCGCGCCAGGCAGTCCTTCGGGCCGACGCCGAGTTTTTCGGTCACGCCCGGGCGAAAGCCCTCGATCAGGATGTCGGCCTTGTCCACGAGCCCCAGCACGGTCTCCACCGCGCGCGGGTCTTTCATGTTGAGGGCGATGGAGCGGCGCCCCCGGTCCACCACGCTGTCGTTGCGCATCAGCGCCTCGAGCGCGCTGCCGCCGCCAGGTGGGGGCATGCGGTCGATCCGGATCACCTCGGCCCCCATGTCGGCCAGCATCATGCCGGCGAAGGGGCCGGGGCCGATGCCCGCGAGTTCGATGACGGTGACGCCGTGCAGAGGTCCGCTCATGGTGCGTGGTCCCCGCTCACATGCGCTTGGCGACTTCTTCGAGCATCACCTCGGTGGCGCCGCCCCCGATGGTGAGGATGCGCGCGTCGCGCGCCATGCGCTCGACCGGCGTGCCGATCATGTAGCCGGTGCCGCCGTGCAGCTGCAGGCAGGTGTGCACCACCTCCTGCAGGGTCTCGGCGGCGAAGCACTTGAGCATGGAGACCTCGCGCACGATGTCCTTGCCCTCGTCGATCATCTGCGCGCACTGGTAGGTGAGCGAGCGCACGGCCGCCGTCTTCGAGGCCATCCAGGCCAGCTTGTTGCGCACCACCTGCTGGTCCCACAGCGACTTGCCGAAGGCCTGGCGCTGCTTCACGTACTCCACCGTCAGCTCGATGGCGCGCGAGGCCGTGCCCGAACTGAGCGCGCCGATCACCAGGCGCTCGTTCTGGAAGGTGCTCATGATGTAGTAGAAGCCCTTGCCCTCCTCGCCCAGCAGCGCGTCGTGCGGCACGTGCAGGTCTTCCAGGTAGAGCTCGGCCGTGTCGGACGAACGCCAGCCATGCTTGTCCAGCTTGCGCGCGATCTTCAGGCCCGGGTTGCCCTTCTCCACGATGAACAGCGACAGGCCCTTGCTGCCCTTGGCGTGCGGGTCGGTGCGCGCGGCCACGATGTAGATGTCGCCGAACACCGCGTTGGTGATGAACATCTTGGAGCCGTTGATCACCCAGCCGCTGTCGGTGCGCTCGGCGCGCGTCTTCAGGCCCGCCACGTCGGAGCCGGCGTGCGCTTCGGTCACGCAGATCACGCCCACCTTCTCGCCCGCGCAGGCCGCCGGCAGGTAGCGCTGCTTCTGCTCGTGCGTGCCGCGGTGCGCGATGTGCGAGAGCGACATGTCGCTGTGGACCGTGAGCGCGGAGGCCACGCCGCCGTAGGTCGAGCGCGAGAGTTCCTCGCCCAGCACCAGCGAGGACAGGGCCCCCAGGCCGCCGCCGCCGTACTCGACCGGGTGGCGCATGCCCAGGAAGCCCATCGCGCCCAGGTCGGTGAAGACATGGCGCGGAATCTCGCCGCTGGCCTCCCAGGCGTCGCCGTTGGGGACGATCACCTCGTCCACATAGCGGCGCAGCTGCTCGCGCACCATGCGCAGGTCCTCGTCGACGATGTCGGGTTCGCTGAAGTAAGGCAGGGTCATGGAAACGGTCTCCAAAGGGTTCTGCCACTATTATAGACCGACACGTCGGGTTATTTAAAGCCCTGGGCGCAAGGCGGGCGGGGAAATTCAACGGGGTACACTCTCAGGCCTCTGAGAGGAAACAGACATGCCACGCGTGCGATCCGACGACTACGACGCCAAGAGCCAATCCATCATGGACAGCGCCGCCGCGCTTTTTGCGAAGGTGGGCTACCCCAACGCCAAGATGCAGGACATCGCGCAGGCCTGCGGCGCGACCAAGTCCATGCTCTACCACTACTTCCCGACCAAGGACGACCTGCTCAGCGCCATGCTGACGGAGCACCTGGAACGGGTGATCGCCAGCGTGGACGAGGCCGTGGCCGGCGACCGGCCGGTGAAGGAGCGTTTCGCCGCCTTCGTGCAGACCTACGCGCAGAAGTCGGCGCAATCGCGCCGCCGCCACGTCATCGCGATGAACGACGTGAAGTTCCTGCCCAAGGCCATGCAGACGCCGCTGCGCCAGCTGGAGAAGAAGGTGACCGACCAGGTGGCCGACCTGCTGCGCGAACTCCACCCCGGGCTGGAAGACGGCGTCTACAAGCCCTACGCGATGATGCTGCTGGGCATGCTGAACTGGACCGACTACTGGTACCGGCCCGGCGGCCCGATGAAGTCCGACGAACTCTGCGAGCGCATCACGCGCCTGTTCCTGCTCGGCTTCATGGCCGAGAAGTAGGCCCCGGCCCTCGGTTCATTTCATCATCTGGTCGTAGTCGAGCACGACCTTCCAGCGCCCGTTCTGGATCTGCGAGAGCCGCGCCTCGCTGGTGGCCAGGTGGCTGGTGGGCGACCAGCTCATCGCCGGCATGCCGAACATGTCGCTCGGCACCTTGAGCGACTCCAGCGTCTTCGCCAGCGAATCGGTGCTCACCGCCGGGCCGTTCTTCTGCAGCGCGGTCGCCAGCCGGTCGATGATCACGTAGCCATAGGTCGAGAACACGGTGGGGTTCTCGTTGTAGGCGGTCTTGTACTTGTTGGCCCAGAAACGCAGCGGCTGCGAGGCGTCGTCCTCGTAGGGCACCTGCGCCATCATGGTCGAGTACAGGCCGTCCATGCCCTTGCCGCCCAGGCGCGGAATCAGGTCGGTGTAGGCGCCCACCGAGGTCAGGAAGGTCGGGTTGTAGCCCAGCTTGCGCGACTCGGCGATGGCACCCACGGTCTCGCGGATCACCGTGCCCAGCACCACGAAGTCGCAGTTGGCCGCGCGCAGGCGCGCCACCTGCGAAGAGAAATCGGTCGCGCCGCGCTTGTAGGTGGTGCGCTCGGCGAATTCCACGTTGATGCTCTTGAGCCCGATCTCGGCGCCCTTCATCACCTCCTGGCCGTAGTCGTCGTCCTGGTACAGGGTGCAGGCCTTGGTGGCGTTCTTTTCCTTGTACAGGCGCGGCGTGGCGCGCGTCATCTGCTCGATGTAGGAAGAAACAAAAGCGAACTTGAGCTTGTCCACCGGTTCGTACATGTCCTTGGCCAGCGCCATGGGGAAGAAGTTCATCACGTTCTTCTGCGCCAGCGTGGGCATGGCCGCGTTGGCGCTGGCCGCGCCCAGCATGCCGACCATCACGAACACCTTGTCCTGGTTCACCAGCTTCTGCGCGGCGAGCACGGCGCGCTTGGGGTCGTAGCCGTTGTCTTCCACCCGCAGCGCGAGCTTGCGGCCGTGCACCCCGCCCTGCTCGTTCACCTCGGCGATGCGCAGGTTCATGCCGTTGCGCAGGTCCTTGCCGTAGCCCGCGAGCGGGCCGGAGAGGTCGAGGATGGAGCCGATGAGCAACTGGTCCTTGCTCACGCCTTGCTGCTGGGCCAGGGCCGGCCAGGCCAGCGCCGCCAGGGACACGGCGGCCAATGGGATCAGGTGGCGGTGCTTCATCTCTTGTCTCCTGCAGGGGTGGTTGAAGGGAATCAGATCGCGTGGTAGCGGCCGTTCGCTGCGGCCATGTCGCGCAGCGCCTGGGGCGCCTCGAAGCGCGCGCCGTGCCGTTTGGCCAGGCGGTCGCATTCGGCCACGAAGCGGGCCGCGCCCACCATGTCGATGTGGCTGATGGCGCCGCCGAGCACGGCCGGGAAACCCCAGCCCAGCAGGGAGCCCACGTCGGCGTCGCGCGTGCTCACGATGCCCTCGGCCACGCAGCGCGCGGCCTCCAGCGACTGCGAGTACATGAGGCGCTTGCGCACGTCGTCCAGGCTGGGCTGTTCCTCCGCCAGCGGGAAGCGCTGCGCCAGGCCCGGCCAGAGCTTCTTGCCACCCTCGGCGGGGTGGTCGTAGAAGCCCTTGCCGGCCTTGCGGCCCGGGCGGCCCAGCTCGTCCACCATGGCGACCAGCACCTCGTCCTGCGGCTGCTCGCGGTAAGCGGCGCCCTGGTCGATGCGGCCCTGTTTCATCGCCTTGTGCAGCAGCTCGACCGAGAACTCGTCGATCAGCGCCAGCGGCGGCATGGGCATGCCGGCCAGGCGCCCGGCGTTCTCGATCAGGTTCGGGTTCACGCCCTCGGCCAGCATGGTCATGGCCTCGAAGGGGTACATGCCGAAGGCGCGGTTGGCGTAGAAGGCCGGGCAGTCGTTGACCACGATGGGCGTCTTGCGGATGCGCTTGACGAAGTCCATCGCGTGCGCCACGGCGGCCTCGCCGGTCCTCTCGCCGCGGATCACCTCGACCAGCGGCATTTTCTCCACCGGCGAGAAGAAGTGCAGGCCCACGAACGACGCGGGGCGCGACGAGACCTCGGCCAGGCCGGTGATGGCCAGCGTGGAGGTGTTGGTGGCGAAGATCGCGTCGGCGTCCATCGCGGCCTCGGCGCGGCGCGTCACGTCGGCCTTGACCGCGCGGTCCTCGAACACCGCCTCGATCACGATGCCGCAGCCCGCGAGTTCGGCCATGTCGGTGGTGGTCTTCACGCGCGCCAGGGTCTGATCGCGTTGCGTGGCGTCCAGCCGGCCCTTGGCCACCTGGCCGTCGAGGAACTTCGCGCCGTAGGCCTTGCCTTTCTCGGCGGCCTCCAGGCTCACGTCCAGCAGCACCGTCTCCAGCCCGGCCACCGAGCACACATGGGCCAGGCCCGCGCCCATCATGCCGGCGCCCAGCACCGCCACCTTGCCGAACTTGCGCGGCGGCACGTCCTTCGGCCGGCCCGCCAGTCGGTTCGCGTCGCCCATGGCGTAGAACAGCGTGCGGATCATGTTCTTGGTTTCGGGCGAGGTCGCCAGGCGCGCGAACTGGCGCTGCTCGATGCGCAGGCCGGTGTCGATGTCCACCTGGCAGCCGTCGTACACGCTGGCCAGAATGGCCTCGGGCGCCGGGTACAGCGCCTGCGTCTTGCTCAGCAGGTGGCCGGAGACGCCGAAAAACACCTGCGTGGGCCCGGGCGACTGCGGCGTGCCGCCGGGGAATTTGTAGCCCTTGGCATCCCAGGGTTTGACGGTGGCGCTCGCGCCCTCGTTCAGCAGCCATTGTTTCGCGCGCGCCAGCAGCTCGGCCGCCGGCACCACCTCGTCCACGATGCCCGCCTCCAGCGCTTTCTGCGGCCCGACCTTGCGGCCCTCCAGCAGGTAGGGCAAGGCGGCCTTGATGCCGATCATGCGCGGCAGGCGCTGCGTGCCGCCGGCGGCGGGCAGCAGGCCCAGCGTCACCTCGGGCACGCCAAGCTGCAGCCTGGCGTCGTCCACGGCGATGCGGCGGTGGCAGGCCAGGCAGACCTCCAGCCCGCCGCCCAGCGCCGTGCCGTTGATGGCGGCCACGAAGGGCTTGCCCGAGGTCTCGATGCGGCGCAGCGTGGCGCTCAGCGGCCCGGTGATGTCCATGGACTGTTGCGCGCTCGAGATGGTGCGGATGAATTCCAGATCACCGCCGGCCAGGAACTCGGGCCGCGCCGAGGCCACGATCACGCCGCGCACGGCCGCGTCCGCCACCGCGCGGCTCACCGCCGCGCCGAAGGCACCGATCGAGTCCGTGTTCAACACGTTCATCGGCCGGTCGGCCACGTTCCACGTCAGGGTCGCGATGCCGTCCGCGTCCACCGTGTAATCCACCATTGTTTCGCTCCAGTTGCTTGTTGTTGTGGCGCTCAGACGCGCTCGATGACCATGACGGAACCCATGCCGCCGCCCACGCACATGGTGACCACGCCGGTGCTCAGGTTGCGCCGCTCCAGCTCGTCGAGCAGGGTGCCGAGCAGCATGCCGCCGGTGGCGCCCAGCGGGTGGCCCATGGCGATGGCGCCGCCGTTGACGTTGACGCGGTCGTGCGGCACGTCCAGCACCTCCATGAAGCGCAGCACGACGGAGGCGAAGGCCTCGTTGCACTCGAACAGGTCCACGTCGCGCGCGTTCATGCCGGCGCGCTTGAGCGCGGCCTGCGCGGCCGGCGCCGGGCCGGTGAGCATGATGGTGGGCTCGGTGGACACGGTGCCGAAGGCGCGCACGCGGGCGCGCGGTTTCAGGCCCTGCGCGGCCGCCGCTTCCTTCGTGCCGATGAGCACGGCCGAGGCGCCGTCCACGATGCCCGAGGAGTTGCCCGCGTGGTGGATGTGTTCGATGCCGCCGAGCTGCGGGTAGCGGTGCAGCGCCAGCGCATCGAAGCCCATCTTCTCGCCCTGCGCGGTGAACGAGGGCTCCAGCTTGGCCAGCGTGTCCATCGTGGTGTCGCCGCGCACGTGCTCGTCGCGCGCCAGGATCACCAGGCCATTGAGGTCGCGCACCGGCACCACGGAGCGGTCGAAGTAACCCTCGCGCCAGGCCTGGGCCGCGCGGCGCTGGCTCTCGACCGCGTAGGCGTCCGCGTCCTGGCGGCTGTAGCCATAGAGCGTGGAGATCAGGTCGGCCGAGATGCCCTGCGGCACGATGCGGTTGGGAATGGTGAGCTGCGGGTCGGTGATCCACGGGCCGCCCGAGGTGAACATGGGCACGCGCGACATGCTCTCCACGCCGCCGCCAATCACCAGCTCGGCCTGGCCGGACTTCACCAGCGCGGACGCGAAGTTGCAGGCCTCCAGGCCCGAGCCGCAGAAGCGGTTGATCTGGATGCCGGGCACCGCCTGGTCGTAGCCGGCGGCGAACACCGCGCTCTTGGCGATGTCGGCCGCCTGCTCCTGCACCGGCTCGACGCAGCCCAGGATCACGTCGTTCAACTGCGAGGTGTCCAGGCCGTGCCGGTCGCGCAGCGCGGCGAGCAGGCCCCCGGCCAGGCGCGCCGAAGGCACCTCGTGCAGACCGCCGCTGGCGCGGCCCCGGCCGCGCGGGGTGCGCACGGCGTCAAGAATGTAGGCTTCCGTCATATTGAAAGAATGGGTTGGGAGATGGGCGCCGTTCAGCGCCCCTGGAACACGGCCGGGCGGCGCTGCTGGAAGGCGGCGATGCCCTCCTTCAGGTCGGCGGTGGCGAACACCTGGGCCAGCTGGCGGCCCTCGTGGGCGAACATGGCGTCGAAGTCACCGCCCTGCAGCAGGATCGCTTTCGACAGGCGCAGCGCCTGCGTCGGCCCGGCGGCGATGGCCAACGCGGTCTTCGCCACCTCGGCGGCGAGCTGCTCGCGCGGCAGCGCGTGGTTGATCAGACCCAGGCGCGCGGCCTCGGCGCCGCTCAACAGGCGGCCGGTGTAGATGAGCTCGGCCGCCAGCGGGTGGCCCAGGCGGCTCAGCAAGAAGTGGTGGGTGCCGCTGTCGGGCACCATGCCGATGTGGCGGAACGGGCTGCCGAACAGCGCCCCGTCCTCGGCAAAACACAGGTCGCAGCACAGCGCCAGGCCGAAGCCGAAGCCCAGCGCCGGGCCGGTCACGGCAGAGATGGTGGGCACGGGCAGCTCGCGCAGGCGGCGGCAGAACGGGCCGACCACGTCCGCGATCAGGGCCATGGGGTCGTCGGCCGCCGGGTCGATGGAGCCGATGTCCCAGCCGGCGGAAAACACCGCGCCGGCGCCCTGGATCACCAGGCAGCGCGCGCCGCTGGCGAGCGCCTCGTCCAGCAGCGCGCCCAGGCGCAACACGTCGGCGGTGCGGAAGGTGTTTTTGGGTTGCGCGAGGTCCAGCACCAGGGTGGCGACGGTGCCTTCGGTGCGCAGGGTGATGCCCGTGGCGAGGCGGGTGGCAGTGGCGGTTGACATGCCTGCCACTCTGCCAGCGGGGCCGGCCCGGAATATCGTCGCCTCGGACGATTCAGAGGGCGGCCCAGACCCGTCGCTGCAAATCTCGTTGAACTGAACCGCTTGTCAGGTCAGCGTTTGAGCCGCAGGCAAACGAAATATGCAAGGGCCGCCGCCACGCCCGCCACGATGATGGCGTAAGCGGCGATTCCAAGATAGAGCGCGACAGGCGGCGGCACTTTGCCGTCGAGGTGATAGTAAAAAAGACCGAAGTAGTAGATGAAAGCCAGCCCAAACACCCCCACGACAATGCGCGAGGCGCTGCGGAATCGGCTGTGGAGTTGCCGAGGGTTGGGTGGGTCGACAGAAGCCAGGAGGAGCGTCGCCAGGACAGCAACCAAGGTAGTCCCAAGTGCTGCCCAGCGCAGTTCCGTCTCCAGACCGAACAGCGTGGGGATGGCCTGGGCAACGACCACCGACGCGGCGACCAAGAGTGACTTGAGGAACTTGACTGGCGCCATGCTTGCTCGCTACCTGACATCAGTGACCGTCGCGTACCGAAACGCGATTCTCACAACATTGTTCGAGTCAACCACAACGACTGGCTCGTAACGCACCGATGTTGCCTCGGCGCCGTGCGACAGTTCGAATGACATCTCGCCTGCAGACTTTCCCTCTGTCGTCAGGACGATAAAGTCTCCGGCGCCGATGAATTCGTTGAGGCGCTTGATGTCTTCGTCCTTCAGGCGAAATCGCTTGAGGAGGGCCTGGCTAGAGACAACTTCGATTCGCCCCTTCGATGAAAATTGACGCGCTTGTAGATTTTCCAGCAGGCGCCGGCGCGCTGAGGGACTGTGCGCGGCAAGCTTCAGGGCGACCACGCCAACGTTTTCCTTCCACTTCACAAGGTATCGCTTGTTTTTGCCCTTGTTCATCAGCACGACTTCCACGGTGGCTTCGGCGTCCGGAAGCCCTCTTTCCATGTTAGAGACGCCCACTGCACTCTCGCGACCGCTGAAGATGCGACTGGGGAGCGAATCGGCGGCGTTGATGCCCTTTCCGCCCGCCCGGTAGGCCAATGCAGTTGTCACCTTGTCGAAGCCGTACGCAATCCTGGATTCGTCCTTCGTCCAGACGCTTGGCCCCGGCAACGTACCTACATCGCAAGTCTTTGGCTGCAGCGGGTGCATGAGGCTGTTTGCCATAAACCGCTCCCACTTGTATGCAAGACCGTCCGCTCCGCGGTTGCAGATTTCGTAGACGAGCTTCGGCTGGTTGGTGGCTCTGTCCACGGCAGAGAGATACGCGAACCGCTGCTCTTGAGTGGCCCCTTCGTTTTCCCCAGTCAGCGGGCCGTCATCGGGTCTTGTCGGCGACGCTGCGGATGTGCCCGCGACATCTGCAGCCATCGTGGGCAACGCAGGCATTGCCAACGCAGCGAGCAACACGGATCGACAAAGCATTACCGGCTCCTCCGGGCCATGGTTCGATGCAGCCCGGAACGATTCTCGTACAGGCCAGCCGTTTACACCATCTCAACCGCCTCACAAGTCCCGAGCGATCCGCTCCCAGCACGAAGCGCGTGTGCTGGAAGTCGGCCACCGCCTGCCCCAAGGCCTTGCGCTCGCGCCCTTGGCGCCAGCGACGTTACCCCTGTCTAGTCGCGCCCGGCCGCGATGATCGCCTGCGCCAGTTCCGCCGGGCGCGTGAACCAGGCCTCATGGCTGCCGGGCGCCTCGAGATAGCGGAACAGGCCCAGCCGCTCCGACAGCCGGGGGTGCCACGGCAGGCTGGCCGGCAGCGCCACGTCCAGCACGCAGTTCAGGTACGACTTGCCGACCGGCAGCGCGGCCAAAGGCTGGCTGAGGGCCGAGGGCTCGGTGAAGGTGCGGTAGGGGTGGGGATTGAGCTTGGCGTAGGCGGCCTGGGCCAGCGCGAGGTCGGCATCGTTGATGAAGGCCTCGCGCCAGATCTCGAACGGCAGCATCACGGCCTGCCCGTTCGCGCCGGCGATCTGGTCGAACAGCGCCTTGTAGTGCGGCGGCACCAGGTCGTTGAGGCACTCGCCCGGCTGCGGCACGAAAGCGTTCACGTAGACCAGGCGCGCCAGGCGCGGCAGCAGCCGCTCGGCCGCGCCGGATATGACCATGCCGCCGTAGCTGTGGCCGACCAGGCGCACCTCTTTCAGGTCGCGGCTTTCGATGTCGCTCACCAGCGAGGCCACCGCCTCCGCCAGGCCCACGGCGGCGCGGTCGTCGCCCGGCCGGTTGCCGGCCAGCGTGGGGCAGTGCACGGTGTGGCCGGCCGCGCGCAGGTGCCCGGCGGTGGCTTCGAGTTCGGCGCCGGTGTGCCAGGCGCCATGGACGAGGACGTAGGTATCGGACATGGGGGTCTCCTGTGAAAGTGCAGCGCACTGTAGGCCGCGCCCGCGGCGGTGGATGGCCGCAGCCCGCCAGGCCCATGGCCGCTGACGGCCCGCGAAGGCCTCAGCGCTGGCGGCGCAGGGCGCCCGGCGTGTGCCCCGTGGCGTGGCGGAACGCGCGCACGAAATGCGAGGGGTCGAGCAGGCCCACGCGGCGGCCGATTTCGGCGACCGTGAGGCGGTCGAAGCGCGGATCGGCCAGCAGGCGGCGCGCGCTGTCCATGCGGCAGGCCATGAGCTGCTGGGCGAACGTGTGCCGGTGCGCGGCCAGCGCGCGGTGCAGGCTGCGCTCGCCGATGCCCAGGCCGGCGGCCACGGCGGCGGCGGTGAGCCCGGGCTCGGCGTGGCGCTCACGCACCGCGTCGGCGATGCGCGCGGCCAGGCCGGGGCGGGCCGGCGGCGCCTCGGTGCCGGCGCCCAGTGCCAGCAACGCACCGAGCTGATCGGCCAGCAGCGCCGCTGGCAGCGGTGGCGCCAGCGCCAGCTCGGGCTGCAACTGGCGCGCGAAGGCCGAGAGCGCGGCGCCGAAGCCGCTTCGGCCATCCAGTGCGCGCCCGCAGGCGGCCGCCGGGTCGGGCAGCCAGCGCTCGACCCAGTCCGAGGGCAGTTGCAGGGAGATGGTGTCGCAACGGGTGTCGAAGTGGAATTCGTACCGGCGGCGCGAATCGACCAGCAGGCAGTCGCCCGGCGCCAGCCGCGTGCCGCGCGCCTCCTGGGCGCCGGCCCAGGGCTCATCGGTCTTGCAGAGCAGGTAGAAGTAGTTCGGCCCGCCGCGCGACAGGTGCCGGGGCGTGCGGTAGACGTCCTGCGCGCTGCCCTCGACGCGGTTGAGCTGCAGCTCGCCCAGCGCGGCCGAGGTCAGCGCGGCCTCGAAGCGCTGCGGCGCGCGGCTGCGCACGTCCATCGCCAGAAAGCCTTCGCAGACCGCGTCCACCCAGTAGTCCAGGGACCGCCCGTGGGAAGCGGCCTCGGTGCTCCAGCGGCGCAGCGGGGTGTTCATGGCGCCAAGCATGGCACGCCCGCGCCCCGGCAGGCAAGCCCGGAAAACCCGCCTTCGAGGGCCTTACAGGTCGCGGGCGATCAGCTCTTTCATGATCTCGTTGGTGCCGCCGTAGATGCGCTGCGCCCGCGCGTCCACATAGGCGCGCGCGATCGGGTACTCGGCCATGAAGCCGTAGCCGCCGTGCAGCTGCACGCAGGCGTCCACCACCTTGCCCTGCAGATCGGTCGTCCAGTACTTGGCCATGGAGGCGGCCTGCGCGTCCAGCGTGCCGCGCAGCAGCAGCGCCAGGCAGTGGTCGACGAAGGTTCGGCCGATCTGGATCTCGGTCTTGAGCTCGGCCAGCACGAAGCGCGTGTGCTGGAAATCGGCCACCGCCTGCCCGAAGGCCTTGCGCTCGCGCACGTAGTCCAGCGTCCAGCGGTAGGCCGCTTCGGCGGCGGCAATCGCCGAGATGGCGATCTGCAGCCGCTCCCAGGGCAGCTCGCGCATGAGGTAGGCGAAGCCCTGGTTCTCCTCGCCCAGCAGGGCGTCGGCCGGCACGCGCACGTTCTCGAAGAACAGCTCGCCCGTGTCCTGCGACTTCAGGCCCATCTTCTTGAGCGGCTGGCCCTTGCGCACGCCGGGCAAGCGGGTGTCCACCGCCAGCAGGCTCACACCCTTGGCGCCGGCGGCCGGGTCGGTCTTGGCGACCACGATCACCAGGTCGCACACGGTGGCGTTGGAGATGAAGGTCTTGGAGCCGTTGAGCACGAACCCATCGCCCTCGCGCACCGCCGCCGTGCGCACGGCCTTCACGTCCGAGCCCGCGCCGGGTTCGGTCATGGCCAGCGCGCCGATCACCTCGCCCGTGACCATGCGCGGCAGCCAGCGCTTCTGCAGGTGTTCGCCCGCGAAGTGCAGCAGGTAGTTGGTGACGATCTCCGAGTGCATGGTGAGCGAGAGGCCGAAGTTGCTGTACGGCGCCGCCTCTTCCAGCAGCACGGCGGAGTACAGCAGGTCGGCGCCCGGCCCGCCCAGGGCCTCGGGCACGGTGGGGCACAGCAGGCCGGCCGCGCCGGCCGCCTCGAAGAAGCCGTGCTCGAAGCCGCCGCGCGCCTCCCAGTGTTCGATCTGCGGCGCCACCTCGGCCTGCAGGAAGCGGCGCACCGTCTCGCGGAAGAGTTCGTGTTCGGGTTGGAAGATCTCGCGTTGCATCATGGGGAGGAGCTTTCTCAGGCCAGCCAGCCCGCGCGCCGGGCGACCTGCACGGCCTCCATGCGGTTGCGGGTGTCGAGTTTCACGTTGATGTTGCGCAGGTGGGTGCGGATGGTGGTTTCGGCCACGAACATGCGCTCGCCGATCTGGTCGTTGGACAGGCCTTCGGCCACCAGGCGCAGCACCTGCAGTTCCTTTTTGGTCAGCGCGTCGATGGCGCTGGCCGAGGGCGTCGCCGCGCCGGCCACGGCGGGCGGCGGCAGCGGCACCACGGGCGCGCGCAGCAGGCGGTCCAGGAAGGCGATCGGCGCGCCGCCGTCCGCGTCGAGCAGGTCGGTCGGCCCGCTGCGCAGCTCCTGCAGCATCAGCAGCAGCAGCGGCCCCTCCACCAGGAAGGCGCGCACATAACCTTCGGCGGCGCCGAAGCACACGGCCTTGGCCAGCACGCGCATGGCGCGGTTGCGCTCGCCCAGCTTGTACTGGGCCTGCGCCAGCACCAGGCGCAGCGTCATGGCGCGGCGCTCGCGCTGGGCGCGTTCGGCCGCGTCCACCTCGGCGCGCAGTTCGGCCACCACCTCGGCCGCGTGCCCGGCCTGCACGGCCCAGCGCGCGTGCGCCAGCGCCAGCGTCTCCACCTCGTTGGCGCGCAGCGATGAGCGGCTCACGCGCGCCCACAGCGCCTTGTCGCCGCAGTGGTCGATCTCGGCGCGCGCGCGGCCCAGCCGGCCTTCGGTCACCAGCATGCGCACGCGCTCCAGCCGCGCGCCGGCCACCACGCGCGGCAGGCCGTCGCGGTGGCCCAGGTGCTCCAGCTCGGCCAGCAGTTGCAGCGCGTGGTCGCTGTCGCCCTGGTCCTGCGCGATGCGCGCCATCACCACGTGGGCCAGGATCAGCTGGTCCGGAATGCCCACATGGCGGATCAGCGGGATGTAGACCGCCAGCAGGCGCTCGGCCTGGTCGAGCTGGTCGGCCTCGAACAGGGCCTCGGCCAGCAGCACGCCGGCCATGGCGTTGCCGTTGGTGGTTCGCCCGGCGTCGTGCGTGCCGGCGTTGACCGCCAGCCGCAGGCGCGCGAGCGCCTTGCGCAGCCGGCCCTGCGTGAGGTCCACCGCCGCCTCGGCGGCTTCGGAAAGCGTGAAGTTGAAGCTGCTGCGGTGCTCGGGCTGGCGGCTGCGCGCGGCGTCGGCGTAGCGCAGCGCCTCGTGGTAGCGACCCGCGATCATCGCCAGGTTGGCCAGGATGATCTCCAGGAAACCGCGCACGAAGCTCACGTGGCTGGGCAGCGCGCCCAGCAGGGCCGAGGCCAGTTCGGTCGCCTCGTCGGTGCGGTCGGTCAGCACCATGAAGAGCGGCTTCATCGCGAGGCGGTGCGCCCTCACCTCCTCGTCCGGGTCGGCGCGGCGCTCCAGCCGTTCCAGCAGGGGCGCGGCCGCCAGCGGGCCGCGCGCGAAGCACACGGCCCAGGCGTGCACCACCTGCAGCATGGGGTGTTCGTCGAGCAGGCCGCGCTCCAGCAGCGGGTCCAGCCAGCGCGAAAGCAGGCGCATGCGGCCCTGGTCCAGCAGGGCCTGCGCGTGCTGGTTCAGCAGCGGCAGCGCGGTGCGCACGTCGCCGGCGGCCAGCGCGTGTTCGATGGCGGGCACCGGCCGGCCCTGGCCGAGGAACCAGCGCGCCGCGGCGCGGTGCAGGCCGGGCACCTCGTCCGGGTACTGGCGCAGCAGCTGCGCGCGCAGGAACTCGGCGAACATGCCGTGGTAGCGGTAGCCGCTGCCCTCGGGCTGCAGCGGGATCAGGAACAGGTGCGCCTGCTCCAGCGAGCGCAGCATGGCGGCGCTGTCCTCGCGCCCGCAGATCAGGTTGCACAGCGAGGCGTTGAGCACGGCGAGCACGCTGGAGCGCAGCAGGAAACCGCGCACGTCCTCGGTCTGGCGCGCCAGCACGTCTTCCACCAGGTAGTCCACCACGGCGGCGTTGGAGCCGGTGAAGCCGGCGATGAATTGGCCCGGGTGGTCGCGGTGCTCGAGCGACACCGAGGCCAGCCACAGCGCCGCCGCCCAGCCCTCGGTGCTGCGGTGCAGGCGCACGATGTCTTCGCTCTCCAGCACCAGGCCGCGCCGCTCGCGCAGAAAACCCTCGGTCTCGCTGACCGAGAAGCGCAGCTGCGCCGGGTCGATCTCCAGCAGGCGGCCGCGCGCGCGCAGCCGGCCCAGGCTCAGCTCGGGCGCGCCGCGCGAACCCACGATGAGCTGGGCGCCGCGCGGCAGCTGGTCGATGAGTTCGTTCACCAGGCCCAGCGCCACCGGGTTCTGCAAGGCCTCGAAGTCGTCGAGGAAGAGCGCGAACGGCGCGGGGTGCGCCGCCACGTGGTCGATCACCGAGAAGGCCAGCTCCTCCAGGTTGCCCACGGGCGCGCCGCGCGCGCGCGCCAGGCCGGGCACCAGCGGTTCGAGCGCGGCGGCCAGCACGGTGAGGAAGCGGCCCACGTCGTTGTCCGCCCGGTCCAGCGTGAGCCAGGCGGTGGGCAGACCGGCCTCTTCGAAGCGGTGGCGCACCTGCAGCATCACCGTGGTCTTGCCGAAACCCGCCGGCGCGCGCAGCAGCACCAGCCGCGCCGAGCCGGCGCTGAAGATCTTCTCGCCGACCTCGGCGCGCACGATCTCGAAAGCCGTGGGCAGCGGCGGGTTGAGCTTGGCCGCCAGCGGCGAGCCGCGCGCGGCCTCGTCCACGGCCTCGGTCGCCGTGCTCACCAGTCTCAGTCGCGCGCCTTCGGTGGCCATGTCAACCCGTCCTTGAATACATGGTAACGACGCAGGCGCCGCCGAGGCCCAGGTTGTGTTGCAAGGCCACTTTCGCGCCATCCACCTGGCGCGCACCGGCCTGCCCACGCAGCTGCCACACCAGCTCGGCGCACTGCGCCAGCCCGGTCGCGCCCAGCGGATGCCCCTTGGACAGCAGGCCGCCCGAGGGGTTGGTGACCACACGGCCACCGTAGGTGTTGTCGCCGTCCAGGATGAAGCGCTCGGCCCCGCCCTCTTCCACCAGGCCCAGGGCCTCGTAGGTGATGAGCTCGTTGCTGGTGAAGCAGTCGTGCAGCTCGACCACCGGCACGTCGCCCGGGCCGATGCCGGATTGTTCGTACACGCGCTGGGCCGCGCGGCGCGTCATGTCGAAGCCGACCAGCTTGCGCATGTCGTTCTCGTCGAAGCTGCTGTTGCCGTCGGTCACCAGCGCCTGCCCCGCGATGCGCACCTGGCGACTGAGCCCGTGCTTTTTCGCGAAGGCCTCGGAGCACAGCACCGCCGCCGCGCCGCCGCAGCTCGGCGGGCAACATTGCAGCCGCGTCAAAGGGTCGAACACCGAGGGCGAGGCCAGCACCTGGTCCAGCGTGAGCGGGTCGCGGAAGATGGCGTTGGGGTTGTTCGCCGCGTGCCGGCGCGCCTTCACCGCGATGCGCGCGAAGGTGTCGGCCCGCGTGCCGTAGAGCTGCATGTGCATGCGGCCCGCGCCGCCGAAGAGCTGCGCGGCGATCGGCGCGGCCTCGTCGCGGCCCTGGGTGTCGGCCATCACGTCGAGCAGGCGCTGCGAGGGGTCGGGCCGGTCGGTGAAGTGCGCCGCCAGCGCGCCGCGCTGCATCTGCTCGAAGCCCACCACCAGCACGCACTCGGCCTCGCCGCTGGCGATGGCCTGGCGGCCCAGCCAGAGCGCGGTGGAGCCGGTGGCGCAGTTGTTGTTGACGTTGACGACGGGGATGCCGGTCAGGCCCACGTGGTAGGCCGCCGCCTGGCCGCAGCAGGAGTCGCCGTAGACGAAGCCGGCGCAGAGCTGGTCGACCGACTGGTAGTCCACCCCCGCGTCGGCCAGCGCGGCCTTGATGGCCGCCGCGCCCAGCAAGGGGTAGGGGTCGCCGGCGCCGGGCTTGGTGAAGGGCACCATGCCCACGCCCGTCACAAACACGTTGCGGCTCATGGGGCTCACTTCATCTGCGCGTAGTCGTACACCACCTTCCAGCGCCCGTCCTGGATCTGCGAGAGGCGCGAGGCGTCCGACGCCAGGTGCCTGGTGGGCGAGAACGACATCGGCGGGTTGCCGAACAGGTCGCCCGGGATGTTGCCCATGCCTTCCATCGCCTTGACGAAGGATTCGGTCGTGAGTGCCGGGCCGGCCTTCTGGGCCGCACGGGCGAACAGGTCGATCATGGTGTAGCCATAGGTCGAGAAGGTGGTCGGCGCTTCGTTGAAACGCGTCTGGTACTTGTTGGCCCAGAAGCGCAGCGGCTGCGAGGCGTCGTCCAGGTAGGGGTGCTGCGCGGTGGTGGCGGCGTAGAAGCCGTCCATGCCCTTGCCGCCCAGGCGCGGGATCAGGTCGGTGTAGGCCGAAGACGTGGCAACGAACACCGGGTTGAACTGCAGCTTGCGGGCCTCGGCGATGGTGCCCACCGACTCGCGGATCAGCGTGCCCATGACGATGAAGTCACAACCCGCGGCCTTGAGCCGCGCCACCTGCGAGGAAAAGTCGGTCGCGCCGCGCTTGAAGCTGGCTTTTTCCTCCAGCCTGGCGTTGACCTTTTCCAGCCCGGCCTCGGCCCCTTTGAGCACCTCGGCGCCGAAGTCGTCGTCCTGGTAGATGGCGCAAGCCTTCTTCGCCCCCTTCTCCCGGTACAGCTTGGGCACCACGACGGCCATCTGGTCGAAGTAGGAAGCAATCAGCGCGTACTTGTACTTGTGGATCGGCTCGTACATGTCGCGCGAGAGCGAGAGCGGAAACAGGCTGAGCACGTGCTTGGAGAACATGATGGGCATGGCCGCGTTGGCGTGCGCGGTGCCGAAGGTGCTCACGATCGCGAACACCTTGTCCTGGTTGACCAGCTTCTGCGCGGCCAGCACGGTGCGCTTGGGGTCGTAGCCGGCGTCTTCCACCAGCAGCGTGATCTTGCGGCCATGCACCCCGCCCTGCTCGTTGATCTCGGCCACGCGCAGCTGCATGCCGTTGCGGATGTCCTTGCCGTAGCCGGCGAGCGGCCCCGAGAGATCGGGAATGGTGGCGATGCGGATCTCGTCCTTGCTCACGCCCAGCGACTGGGCCGAGGCCGTGCCGCAGAGCACCAGCAGCGCGGCGGCCAGGAGGGAAAACGTCTTCATGAAGCGGTCCTTTCAAGTGGAGTGGGGTCAGCGGTACATGGCCTCGATCTGCTCGGCGTACTTGGTCTGCACCAGCTTGCGCTTGAGCTTCATCGTGGGGGTGAGCTCCTCGTCCTCCGCGCCCAGGCGGGTTTCGAGCAGGAAGAACTTCTTGATCTGTTCGACGCGGGCGAACTTGGCATTCACCTTGTCGATCTCGCCGCGGATCAGCGCCTGCACCTCGGGCGAGCGCGCCAGGCTGGCGTAGTTGCTGAAGGGCACGTCGTGGTCCTGCGCGAACTTCTCGACGTTCTCCTGTTCGATCATCACGATGGCCGTGAGGTAGGCGCGCCGGTCGCCGATGACGACGGCGTCGGTCACGTAGGGCGAGAACTTGAGCTCGTTCTCCCACTCGCTGGGCGTGATGTTCTTGCCGCCGGCGGTGATGATGATGTCCTTCATGCGGTCGGTGATGCGGAAGTAGCCGCCCTCGTCGGCCACGCCCACGTCGCCGGTGCGCAGCCAGCCGTCCGCATCGATCGCCTCGGCGGTCTTCTCGGGCTGGTTCAGGTAGCCCATGAACACGTTGGCCCCGCGCACCAGCAGCTCGCCGGTCTGCGGGTCCACGCGCACCTCGTTGCAGGGCGCGGCGCGGCCGATGCTGCCCGGGCGCATGGCCCGCGCCGGCATGATGGTGGAGATGCCGCCCGACTCGGTCTGGCCCCAGGCTTCGAGCATGGGCACGCCCAGCGCGAGGTACCAGCGGATCAGGTCGGGCGAGATCGGCGCCGCACCGGTGATGAGGAAGCGGCAACGGTGAATGCCGATGAAGCGCCGCACGTGGTCCAGCGAGGCCAGGCCCGCGAGCCGGTACTTCAGCCGCAGCCAGGGCCCCACGGGCCGGCCCGCCAGCACGGCGGCAGACACCTCGTGGCCGACGCCGATGCCCCAGGCGTACAGGGCCTGCTGCACCCGGCCGGCCTCCTGCACCGAGATGGTCACGGCCGAATAGAACTTCTCCCACAGCCGGGGCACGCCGCCGAACACGGTGGGCGCGATCTCGCGCACGTTCTCGGGCACGGTGTCGGGGTTCTCCACGAAGTTCATGCGCGTGCCGCTGTAGAACGAGGCATACAGCCCGATCACGCGCTCGGCCACGTGGCACAGCGGCAGGAAGCACATGCGCTCGTCGTTCTCATCCTGCGGCTGGATGCCGTCCAGCCCGCGCACCGTGGCCAGCAGGCTGGCGTGCGAATGCATGGCGCCCTTGGGCCGGCCGGTGGTGCCGGAGGTGTAGATCAGGATCGCGAGGTCGCCGGCCTGGCGCGCGCCGGCCCGCTGCGCCAGGGTGTCGGGCTGGGCCGCGCCGCGTCGGCGCAGCTCGTCCAGCGTGATCACGCCCGGGTCGCTGAAATGCTCCAGGCCCTTGGGGTCGATGACCACGATGCAGCGCAGGCGCGGCAGGTGGGCGCGCGCCTCCAGCGCCTTGTCCAGCTGTTCTTCGTCCTCGACGAACAGCACGCTGGTGGACGAGTCTTCGCACAGGTACTGCACCTGGCCGGCCGCATCGGTCGGGTAGATGCCGTTGGACACGCCGCCCGCGCTGAGCACGGCGAGGTCGCACCAGACCCATTCCACCCGCGTGTTGGAGAGGATGGACGCGGTGTCGCCCGGGCGCAGGCCCAGGTCCACCAGGCCCAGGGCGATCTCGCGCACGGTATCGCCCACCTCGCGCCAGGTCCATTCGCGCCAGATGCCCAGCGTCTTCTGCCGCATGAGCACGCGATCGGCGCGGCGCGCCACGCCGGCCCAGAACATGGCGGGAATGGTGTCGCCGGGCAGTGGCTCGCGCTGGCGCGGCCGCAGGGATTCGAGGTTCCAGAGTTGGGCCATGGGGGTTACCGCCAGTTCTTCTTTTTCTTCCAGCGCCGCTCGCCGCGCGCACCGGTTTCCTTCATGCCGAGGTAGAACTCCTTGATGTCGTCCTTCTCGCGCAGGTTCTCGCAGCTGTCGTCCATCACGATGCGGCCGTTCTCCAGCACGAAGCCGTGGTCGGCCACGTTGAGGGCCATGTTGGCGTTCTGCTCCACCAGCAGGATGGTGGTGCCGCGCTCGCGGTTGATGCGCACCACGATCTCGAAGATGTCCTTGGTCAGCTTCGGGCTCAGGCCCAGGCTGGGTTCGTCGAGCAGGATGAGCTTGGGGCCGGCGAGGATGGCGCGCGCGATCGCCAGCATCTGCTGCTGGCCGCCCGAGAGCAGGCCGGCGTCCTGCGCGGCGCGGTCTTTCAGGATCGGGAAGTAGCCGAACACGGTCTCCATGTCGCGCGCGATGCCGTCGCGGTCGCTGCGGGTGTAGGCGCCCATCAGCAGGTTGTCGCGCACCGAGAGCAGCGGAAACACCTCGCGCCCCTCGGGCACGTGCACCAGCCCCTTGCGCACCACGTGCGTGGGATCGGCGGCGGTGATGTCCTCGCCCTCGAAGCGGATGCTGCCCTTGCGCGGATCGAGGATGCCGCTGATGGTCTTGAGGATGGTGGTCTTGCCCGCGCCGTTGGAGCCCAGCACGGTGACGATGCGCCCCGCGTGCACGCTCAGGCTCACGCCGCGCACCGCCTTCACCGGGCCGTAGGCGCTTTCCACGTTGTTCAGGGTGAGAACGGGCTCGCTCATGCTGAAACCTCCACCGGCCGGCGCAGCGAGGCCACATCGTCCACGCTGCCCAGGTAGGCCTCCACCACCGCCGGGTGCGACTGCACCTCGGCTGGCGCGCCCACCGCGATCACCTCGCCCTGGTTCATCGCGAGCACCCGGTCGGACACGCGCGAGACCAGGCCCATGTCGTGCTCGACCATCAGCACCGTGATGCCCAGGTCGCGCACGATGTCCTGGATCCAGAAAGCCATGTCGCCGGTCTCCTCGCTGTTCAGGCCGGACGAGGGTTCGTCGAGCAGCAGCAGCTTCGGCGACATGCACAGCGCGCGCGCCAGCTCGACCACCTTGCGCACGCCGTACGGCAGGCCCGCCACCAGCGAGTCCCGGTGGTGCTGCAGGTCGAGCATCTCGATCACTTCTTCCACCTTGGCCCGGGTCTCGCGCTCGGCCGCGCGCACGCCGGGGCCGAACAGCGCCTCGCGCCAGACCGAGGTGCGGCGCCGGATGTGGCGGCCGATCAGCAGGTTCTGCAGGACCGTGGCGTGCTCGAACAGCTCGATGTTCTGGAAGGTGCGCGCGATGCCCAGCAAGGCCACCTCGTGCGGCGGCACCGCATTCAGCGCCTGGCCGTCGAAAGCCAGCGTGCCCGTGGTGGGGGTGTAGATGCGGCTGATCAGGTTGAACACCGTGGTCTTGCCGGCACCGTTGGGGCCGATCAGCGTGAAGACCTCGCCGCGCTTCACATCGAAGCTCACGTTGTTCACCGCCAGCACGCCGCCGAAGCGCACGCTCAGATTGCGGGCCGACAGCAGGAACTCGTTGTCGCTCATTTCAGCCGCTCCGATTTCTGGAAGCTCTTCTGGCGCTTGAACATGCCGCGCCGGTAGAACGGGTACAGCTCCAGCCAGGTGCGGATCTTCAGCCAGCGGCCGTGGATGCCCATGGGCTCGAACATCACGAAGGCGATCAGCACCAGGCCGTAGACCACGGCCTGCAGGCCGGTGGCCTGGCCGATGGCGGGCGGCAGCAGGTCCTTGAACAGCGCGATCACCTGCGGCGCGCCGATCAGGAAGATGGCGCCGAAGAAGGCCCCGTGCATCGAGCCCAGGCCGCCGATGACCACCATGAGCAGCAGGTCGATGGACTGCACGAGGTTGAACTGGTCGGGCGAGATGAAGGTCATCTTGTGCGCGTACAGCGCGCCGCCCAGGCCGGCGAGCGCGGCCGAGATGGCGAAGGAGAGCGACTTGTAGCGCGCCAGGTGGATGCCCATGCTCTGCGCCGAGACCTCGGAATCGCGGATGGCCACGAAAGCGCGGCCGGTGGGCGCGCGCAGCAGGTTGAGCACGGCCAGCGTGCTGAGCACCATGCAGACCAGGCAGACGAAGTAGAAGGCGCGGTCCGAGTCGAAGGCCCAGCCGAACAAGGCCATGGGCTTGACGCTCTGGCCCGCGCTGCCGCCGGTGACCGACTCCCAGCGCGCCAGCACCTCTTCGACGATGAAGCCGAAGGACAGCGTGGCGATGCCGAGGTACATGCCTTTGACGCGCAGCGCCGGCAGGCCGACGACCACGCCCACCGCCGCCGACAGGCCCATGGCGCAGGCCAGCGAGACCGGGAAGGGCCAGCCGCGCGCGGCCAGCCAGGCTTCGGTGTAGGCCCCCACGCCCATGAAGGCGGCGTGGCCGATGGAGAACTGCCCGGTGAAGCCGGCCAGCAGCATGAGGCCGACGGCGACGATGGCGTAGATGAAGACGAAGGTGAGCTGCGCGAGCCAGTAGTCGGGCAGCAGCCAGGGCGCGGCCAGCAGGGCCACGAGCAGCAGGCCGTACCAGAAGCGCTGGCCTTCGTGGCGAACCAGGTGGATGTCCTGGTCGTAGGAGGTCTTGAAGATGAAACGCATGGGGCCGGCCTCAGACTTTTTTTCTGGCGCGTTCGCCGAACAGGCCGGTGGGGCGCACGGCGAGCATGATCAGCACGACGACGTAGGGCATCACGTCCTTGAAGCCTTCGGGCAGGAAGAAGCCCGAGAGCGCTTCCACCACGCCGATGACGAGGCCGCCGACGATGGCGCCGGGCAGGCTGCTGAAGCCGCCGATGATGGCGGCGGGAAAGGCTTTGAGGCCGATGAAGCCCATGTTGACGTGCACGAAGGTGATGGGCGCGAGCAGGATGCCGGCGACGGTGGCGACGGCGGCGGCGAGGGCCCAGACGAGGCCGTTGAGTTTCTGCACCGGGATGCCCATGTAGTAGGCGGCGAGCTGGTTCTGCGAGGAGGCCTGCATGGCGATGCCGACGCGGGTGAAGCGGAACAGCAGCCAGAGGCCGGCGCAGAGGGCGGCGGTGGCGGCGATGATGAGGACTTGTTCGCCGGCGAGCACGAGGCCGCCGAGTTCGAGGGCTTCGCCTTTGTAGGGGGCGTCGAGGGTGTGGGTGTCGGTGCCGATGCCGGGGATCATGGTGACGCCGCCACGGGCGACGTAGCCGACGCCGATGGTGAGCATGACGATGGAGAAGGCGGGTTGGCCGAGCACGGGGCGGATGACGGCGCGTTCGAGGCCTAGGCCGACGAGGGCCATCGCGCTCACTGCTGTTATGGCGGCGAGCCAGAAGGGCATGCCGAGGGGGCCCATGCACGCAAGGCAGATGAAGGCGCCGAGCATCATGAGTTCGCCCTGGGCGAAGTTGACGGTTTCGGTGGCTTTGTAGATGAGGACGAAGCCGAGGGCGATGAGGCCGTAGACGCAGCCTAGCGCGATGCCTGCGACAAGGATTTGAAGGATGAGCAACTGGGTCTCCGTCGGCGGCCCTGCGGTGCTTTTTTGTCTTTGCACGCGGGCATCGTTGTGGGCCCGCTCTTGTGCTGTGCGGGAGTTGCAGGGATCGTAGGAAACGCAGGGCTTCGGAATATCGTCCTATCCGACGAATCCGTTTTTTGGTGCTCGGTGGTGGCTTGCCTGGACCTCGCGCTGACGGCTGGCGTGGTCCGCGTTCTCCGGCGCTGCTCGCGGGCGTCTGCACGGGTCCGCCTTCACCTCTTCGTCAACACCACCCCTTCACTCACCCTCCGTGGCAACCGCGAATGGGCGCCTGCGCCCGCGAACCCCACCATCCGTCGAGAGGGAGGGAATGGAATTCAAGCGAAACTTGAATTCAACCACTTGAATTGCCCTGCGCCACCACCATGCCACTGGGTCGATGGTGCGGGTGGCCGGGCGCAGGCGTCCATTCGCGGTTGCCACAGAGTGGGCGCGCGCGCCCCGTCTTGACGCGGGGGTATGAGCGCGCCCGGGCAGCCGCCCGCGAGCAGCGCCGGAGAACGGTCACCCGCACCAGCGGCCCCGAGCAAACCCAGGCGAGAAAAATTACTCGACAGCCTTGTAGGTAGAAGCCGCCGGATCAGCCTTCAGCAGAAAGAGCTTGGGCGCCGCCAGGTGGTTGGTCGCAGTAAACCCGATGGGCGTCATCGCCCCGGTATCCAGGTTGTTCACCTTGGCCAACTCGGCGTTCGTGCAATCCCAGGTCAGCGCCTTGCCACAACGCCCCATGGCGTCGAACAAAGCCCGCGTGGCCGAATAACCGGTGTAGGTGTAGCGATTCACGCGGCCCATTTCCTCCGGGCTCAGGTGCTTGCTGATCTTGTCGGTGAAGGCCTTGCCCTGCGGCGAGCTCTCCAGGTACACATAGTCCACCGTGTACACATTTTCCGCCGCGGCACCCATCAACTTCGCACTCGCCGGCACACGCGACACATACGTCACCCCCACCGGAATCTTGTGGTTGATGCGCTCCAGCTCCTTCACCATCGTCACGTTCTCGCCCAGCACACCACCGGCCAGCAGGATCTCGGCACCGGACTGCTTGACCTTCAGGATCTCCGACGAAAAATCGGTCTGGCCCTTCTTGTAGATCTGGGTCGACACCACCTGCAGCTTCTTCGCCTTGGTCGCGCGCTCGAAACCGTCGCGCACGTTCTCGCCGTAGTCGTCGTCCTGCGAGATCAGGGCCCACTTCTTGCCGGGGTAACGCTCGGCCATCCGGGCGGCCAGCTCTTCCACCGCGTTGGACATGTCGTAACCCACCGCGAACACGTTCTTGATGGTCGGCTTGTACAGGCCTTCGTAGGTGGTGATGGGCGCCATCGCCGGCAGGCCGGCCTGCTGGATCAGCGGCATCGCGGCCTGGGCCTGGGCCGTGCCGGAGACCGAGGTCAGCGCGAACACCTTGTCGCTGTTGATCAGCTTGCGCACACCCTGGATGGTGCGCGAGGGCACGTAACCGTCGTCTTCGGAGATCAGGCGCAGCTTGCGGCCGTGGATGCCGCCGGCGGCGTTGGCTTCGGCGATGGCCGCCTTCACGCCCAGGTTGTGGGCCACACCCAGCAGCGCGGGCGGGCCGGTCAGGGGCAGGATGTCGCCGAGCACGATCTCGGTGTCGGTCACGCCCTGCTGCTGGGCCTGGGCGGTGGCGCAGGCGCCAGCGGTGAGCAGCGCGAGCGCCGCGAGTTGGGTGAGGCTGTGCTTTTTCATCATGGTGTTGTCTCCGGTGGTTGGGGTGAGAGGGTCAGGTCAGTAACGCAAGGGCCAGAACACCCAGGTGTGGCGGATGTCGTGCCAGATGCCGCGCAGGCCGCGTGGGTCGAAGCGCAGAAAACCGATGATGGCCAGGCCGTAGAGCACGCTCTTGACCTCGTGCGCGCTGGTGGTCATCACGTCCTGCAGGCGCCCGCCGAGCAGCTGCACCAGCGAGCTGAACACCTCGGGCAGCGTCACGATGAAGACCGTGCCCAGCACCGCGCCAAGCACCGAGCCCAGGCCGCCGACGATGATGATGGCCAGCGCCTCGATGGAGAGCAGGAAGGGAAACGCTTCGACGCTGACGATGCTCAGGTACATGCCCATGATCGCGCCGGCCACGCCGGTGAGCGCGGCACTGATCAGGAAGGCCAGCAGCTTGTAGCGCACCAGGTTGACGCCCATGGTGCGCGCGGCGATGTCGTTGTCGCGCAGCGCCACCAGGGCCCGGCCCAGCACCGAGCGGCGCAGGTTGAGCGTGACCAGCACGGCCAGCGTGCACATGAAGAGGCAGAACCAGTAGAAGGCGCGGTCGCTGGAGAGGTCGAAGCCGAACATCGTCGGCCGCATCACCATGATGCCCCGCCCTGCCCCGGTGAACTTGCCGCCGGCCAGGATGGCGGTGGCCACGATGTGGCTGAAGGCCAGCGTGGTGATCGCCAGGTACAGGCCGTGCAGGCGCAGCGAAGGCAGGCCCACCAGCAGGCCGAAGAAGGCCGGCACCACGGCCGCCGCCAGCAGCGCCAGCTCGGGCGGCAGGCCCAGGCGCGTGACGCCGATGGCGTACGAGTACGCCCCCAGCATCAGAAAGCCCACGTGGCCCAGCGAGATCAGGCCCGCGAACCCGGTGAGCACCGTCAGGCCCAGCACCCCGATGAGGGTGAACAGGATGATGGTCACGTGCGAGAGCGCGAAGTTGCCCAGCAGGAAGGGCGCCGCGATCAGCGTCACCATCAGGACCGCGACCCAGGCCTTCACCGCGGGCGAGTCCGTGAGGACGACCAGCCCGCTGTAGTGCTCCTTGAAATATCCGCTGCGCATCAGACTCTCTCGATTCGTTTTTCGCCAAACAGCCCGAAGGGCCGCACCATGAGCACCACGAGGATCAGCATGAAGCCCGCGATTTCCTTGAGGGAACTCGACAGGTAGCCACCCGTCATGTTCTCGAGCACGCCGATGATCAGACCGCTCACGCCCGAGCCCAGCACCGAGTCGAAGCCGCCCAGCACCGTGGCCGGGAAGGCCTTGAGGCCGAGTTCGTAGATCGTGGGCGTGAGGCCGTAGATCACCGCGAACAGCGCGCCGGCCAGGCCCGCCAGCGCCGATGCCGAAGCCCAGGCCACGGCCTGCACGCGCGCGGTGGACACGCCCATGAGGCGCGCCGTCTTCTCGTCGGCGGCCACGGCGCGCATCGCCACGCCGAAGCGGCTGTGGCCCAGGAAGTACCAGAAGCCCGCCACCGCCAGCAGCAGCGCCCCGAGCACGCCGAGCTGGCTCACGCGCAGGCCGATGCCGCCCAGGCTCACGAGGTCGTCCGCGCCCGCCACCTCGAACTTGTGCGGCGAGGCGCCCCAGACGATGGTGACGATGGAGCGCAGCACCACCGCCAGACCGACCGTGACCAACACCACCGAGAGCACCGGCTCGCCCAGCATGGGCCGCATGATCAGGCGCTCGCACAGCAGGCCCAGCACCGCGCCGACCACGATGGCCAGCGCCACCGTGGCCAGGCTGCCGGTGCCCAGCATGGTCGCGAGCGACCAGGTGGTGTAGGCGCTGAGCATGCCCATCTCGCCCTGGGCGAAGTTGACGATGCCGGTGGCCTTGTAGATCACGGCGAAGCCCATGGCCACCAGGCCGTAGATCGCGCCGACCGCGAGGCCGGAGACCAGCAGTTCAATGAAGTAGTTCATGGCGCGCTCCCATAGATGATCTCGAGCTCGCGAGCGAACTTCTTGTTGATGAGGCCCCGGCGCACCTTCTGCGTCGCGGTGAGTTCGCCGTCGTCGTGGTCCAGCTCCTTTTCGAGCAGCACGAACTTGCGCACGTTCTCCACGCGGGCGAAGCGCGAGTTGACCTCGTCGATCACGCCCTGCACCAGCTCGATGACCTCGGGCAGCAGGGTGAGCGACTTGTAGGTCGTGTACTGCAGGTCGCGCTCGGCGGCCCAGCGGCCCACGGTGTCGAAGTCGATCTGCAGCAGGCCGCCGAGGAACTTCTTGCCCTCGCCCACCACGATGGCTTCGCGCACGAAGGGGCTGTCCTTGATCGCGTTCTCGATCTCCGAGGGCGCGATGTTCTTGCCGCCGCTGGTGATGATGATGGCCTTCTTGCGGTCCACCACCGCGATCTCGCCGTCGCCGTGTTGCTCCACGATGTCGCCGGTGGCGATCCAGCCGTCGGGCGAGAGGATGTCGGCCGTGCCCTTGTCGTCGAACAGGTAGCCCTTGAACACGCCGGGCGAGCGCACGAAGACTTCCTTGTCGTCACCCAGCCGCCACTCCACGCCTTCCATGGCGGGGCCGCAGCTGCCGCGGATGAAGGGCCGCCCCGGCACCTGCACGAAGGCCAGGCCGCCGGCCTCGGTGAGGCCGTAGCCCTGCCCCACCGGCAGGCCGATGATGTCGAAGAACTTCAGCGTCTCGGGCGAGACCGAGGCGCCGCCGCACATGCGGGTGTGCGTGCGGTTCAGGCCCATGTGGCGCTGCATGTTGCGGAACAGCAGCAGGTACCAGAAGCCGAACTCGAGCCGGTCGGCGGGGCCCTGGAGGTGGCCGTGTTCGGCGCGCCGGTCCGACAGCGCGCGCCCGCGCTTCATGCCCACGCGGTAGAGCCAGCGCTGCGCGCGCCCGCTGTCCTTCATGCGGAATTCGAAGCCCTGCTGCAGCTTTTCCCAGATGCGCGGCACGCCCAGGAAGAAGGTCGGGCCGATCTCGCGGATGTTGGTGGCCACGGTGTCGACCGACTCCGCGAAGTTGATGCAGCCGCCCGAGATCAGGTGCTGCACCGTGGAGTAGGTGCGCTCGGCGACGTGGCACAGCGGCAGGTAGCAGACCGACTCGAAGGGCTTGTCCGCCATCTGGCGCGCCACCATGTAGGCGTAGGCGCCGTAGACGAAGTTGCGGTGCGTGAGCATCGCGCCCTTGGGCGGGCCGGTGGTGCCGGACGTGTAGACCAGGATGTTGACGTCGTCGGGCACCAGGGCGTCGATCTGCCCGTCCAGCCGCTGCTCGGCCAGCGGGTCTTCGGCCACCAGCTGGTCGCCGAGTTCGAGCAGGTGCGTGAATGCGTGCGGGCGGCCGGCCTCGTAGCGGCGCAGGCCCTTCATGTCCACGCAGAAGATGTGCTCCAGGTGCGGCAGGCCGGGGCCTTCGCGCAAGGCGTCAAGCACCTTGTCGGTCTGCTCCTGGTCGCCCGTCACGGCCAGTTTGGCCTGGCAGTGGCCGGCGATGTACTGCACCTCGGCCCAGGGGTTGGTGGGGTAGATGCCGACCACCTGCACGCCGATCATCTGCGCGCCCAGGTCGGCGTAGAACCACTCGGGCACGTCCTCGGCCGCGACGATGATGCGGTCGCCACGCTGCAGGCCGAGCTTGGTGAGGCCGTGCGCGACGCGGCGCGCGGCCTGGTAGTACTCGAGCCAGGTGCGGCCCTGCCAGATGCCATGGATCTTCTCGCGCAGCGCCACCTGGGCGCCGCGCTCCTGCGCGCGCTGGCGCAGCAGGCCGGGCAGCGTGGTCTCGCCGCGAATGAGCTGGTTGTGGTCAAGCATGTGCCGCCTCCCCGCCCAGGTAGGCCTGCAGCACCGCCGGGTTCGCAGCCACTTCGGCCGGTGTGCCTTCGGCGATCAGCATGCCGAAGTCCAGCACGTAGACGCGGTCCGACAGGTCCATCACCACCTGCATGTCGTGTTCGATCATCAGCACCGCCACCCCGAATTCGTCCCGGATGTCGAGCGTGAAACGCGCGATGTCCTCTTTCTCCTCGCGGTTCATGCCCGCGACGATCTCGTCGAGCAGCAGCAGGCTGGGCTCGCAGGCCAGCGCCCGCCCGAGCTCCACGCGCTTCTGCTGGCCGTAGGCCAGTTGCGAGACCGGCTTGTCGCGCAGTTCCTCGATCTCCAGGAACTCGATGATTTCCTCGACCTTGCGCCGCGCCGCGATTTCCTCGCGGCGGGGCCGGCCCCAGAACATCAGCGACTCCAGCACCGTGTAGTTGAAGTGCACGTGGCGGCCGGTGAGCAGGTTCTCCACCACCGTGCCGTGCTTGAACAGCGCCAGGTTCTGGAAGGTGCGGCCGATGCCGGCGCGCGCGTAGTCGGACGAGCGCAGGCGCGCCGTGTCCTGGCCCTGGAAGAACACCTGGCCGGCGCTGAGGTCGAGCACGCCGCTGATCAGGTTGAAGGTGGTGGTCTTGCCCGCGCCGTTGGGGCCGATCAGGCTGACGATCTCGCCCGGCATCACGCGCAGGCTCACGTTGTTGACCGCGGTGACGCCGCCGAATTTTTTCGTCGCGCCGCGCACGTCGAGAATGGGGTTGAGCATTGAAATACCTCCGCCCTGCGGGCTGCGGTGCGAGCTGGCTTGGGAGCGGCCCTGCGCTGCGCTCATGACAGCCACCTCTTGCGGCGCTTGTAGTGTTTGACATCGCGCATGCTGGTGCGGCCCTGGGCCGCGCTCAGGCCGAGGTAGAACTCGCGCACGTCGGCGTTGCGGCGCAGGGCCTCGCTGGTGCCGTCGAGCACCACGCGGCCGTTTTCCATGATGTAGGCGTAGTCGGCGATCGCCAGCGCGCGGGTGGCGTTCTGCTCCACCAGCAGGATGGTCAGGCCGTTCCTGTCGCGCAGGGTTTCGATGGCCGAGAAGATCTCGGAGACGATCAGCGGCGCCAGGCCCAGCGAGGGTTCGTCGAGCGCGAGCACCTTGGGCCGGCTCATGAGCGCGCGCCCGATGGCCACCATCTGCTGCTCGCCACCCGAGAGGTAGCCCGCGATCACACTGCGTTTTTCCAGCAGGCGCGGGAACAGTCGGAACACGTTCTCGCGCTCCTCGTCCAGCACCTGGCGGCTCTGCAGGTGCGCGCCGACCAGCAGGTTTTCTTCCACCGTGAGCGTGGCGAACAGGCGCCGGCCTTCGGGCACCTGCACCAGGCCCCGGCGCACGATCTCGGGCGCGGCGGCTTTTTCGATGTGCTGGCCGAAGAGCTGGATCGAGCCCTTCTCGATCTCGCCGTCCTCGGCATCGAGCACGGCCGAGATGGCCTTGAGCACGGTCGACTTGCCCGCGCCGTTGGAACCGAGCAGCGCCACGATCTGGCCGGCCTGCACTTCCAGCGAGACGTCGCGCACCGCCTCGATGGCGCCGCCATAGACGATCTGGATGTTGTGAACCGCCAGCACGGAGGCCTGGGCGGGCGCCGTCCCCGGGGGCGGGGCGGCGGCGGTGGATGGAAGCGACATGGGGCTGTGTGTGTCTCGAGGTCGTTGCGGTATCGGCGAAGGCGGTCGGGATTTGATAATTAGTCCGTCGCGTCGGTCTTTGATTGGGGCGATTATGGGGTGGCGCCCTGTCGCGCGCCCTAGGACAAACCCTAGGCCGGCGCGGCGGTCGCCAGCAGCTCTTTCAGGGGGATGCCGGTGTCGGCCAGGGCCCGGGGATCGGCCTGCACGCCGGCCGCCACGGCCTTCTTGGCGAGCATGAAATCGGCCGGCCGGTTGACGGCGTCGACCGCGATCAGGCGGCCCTCGCGCAGGTAGAAGGCACAGAAGCTGTGGTCCACGAAGGAGCCGCGCACCACGCACTGGTCGTGCCCGTCGGCCAGGCCGGTCATCTGCAGCTTCAGGTCGTACTGGTCGGACCAGAACCACGGCACCGCGTGGTTGGGCCGGGGCTTGCCGCACAGCCAGCCGGCGGCCGAGCGCGCCTGCTCCAGCGCGTTGGGCACCGACTCCAGGCGCACGCGCCGGCCGTACAGCGCGCTGTCGTGCACCGTGCAGTCGCCAGCGGCGACGATGTGAGGATCGGAGGTGAGCGAGTGCGCGTCCACCACGATGCCGCCCTCCACGCGCAGGCCCGCCGCTTCGGCCAATGCCGTGTCGGCCAACATGCCGATGCCCACGATGACCACGTCGGCCGGCAGGCGTTCGCCGTCGCCGCAGAGCACGGCGCTCACCGCGCCGGTGGCATCGCGCTCGATCGCGCGCACCGAGGCATTGGTGCGCAGGTCCACGCCGGCCTCGCGGTGCACCGATTCGTAGAAGCTGGAGAGCGTGGCGCCGGTCACCCGCGCGAGCACGCGCGGTTGCGATTCGAGCACCGTCACGCCCGCGCCGAGCTTGCGCGCCGAGGCCGCGACCTCCAGGCCCACATAGCCCGCGCCGATGATGACCACGCGCGCGCCTTCGCGCACCGCCCCGGCGATCGCCAGCGCGTCGGCCTGTGTGCGCAGGCTGAACAGGTTGGGCGGCGGCGCGCCTTCCAGGCCCGGCACGTCGAGCGCGCGCGCCCGGCCGCCGGTGCACAGCGCGAGCCTGGTGTAGGCCAGCGCGCTGCCGTCGGCCAGCAGCACCTCGTGCGCGGCGCGGTCGATGGCGCGCACCTTCGTGCCCAGCCGCAGCGTGATGGCCGCGGTGTCGAACGCCGTGGCCTGGCGCAGCGCGAGCGAGGCCGCGTCGGCCGTGCCGCAGAGAAAGGCCTTGGAGAGCGGCGGCCGGTGGTACGGCAGGTGCGGCTCTTCGCCCAGCAGCACGATGGGGCCGGCCCAGCCCTGCTGGCGCGCGGCGAAGGCCAGTTCCACACCGGCGTGGCCCGCGCCGATGACGATCAATGTCTCTTCTGTGTGATCCATGCTTTCCCTATGGTGTGCCTGGGGCATTGGGCTTATAGTCCGTCTCGTCGGTCTAAATATAAAAGGGAACAGAGGAACATGCAACAGGTCACCACCCGGCCCGGGGGGCATTCCAGATGACGCGCGCGCGGGCCAACGACTACGAGCTGAAAAAGCAGGTCATCCTCGACAGCGCGGTCGCGCTGATCGCGCAGAAAGGCTTCGACCACGCGACCATGAGCGATGTGGCCGCCGCGTGCGGCGCCTCGAAATCGCACCTGTACCACTATTTCGCGAGCAAGGAAGACCTGCTCTACGCGATCGTGAAGGAGCACATCACCGGGCAGGTGGCCGAGCTCTCGGCCATCGCGCGCGAGCCGCGCCCGGCGGCGGAACGCTTCCAGCGCTTCGTGGCCTCGTTCGTGCAGGAAGGAGCGAAGTCGCGCCACCACCACCTGGTGCTGATGAACGACATCAAGTTCCTGCCGCCGGTGCAGCGCGAGGACGTGCGCCAGCTGGAGCAGGAACTGATGCAGCTGATGGTGGGCCTGCTGCGCGAGATCAACCCCGCTCGCATGGCGCGCGCCGAGGTGAACTCGCCCTACGCCCTGCTGCTGTTCGGCATGGTGATCTGGACCTTCACCTGGTACGAGCGCGACGGCCCGATCACGCCCGCCGAGCTGGCCGAGCGCATCTCGGCCCTGTTCCTCGACGGCTTTCGCGGCGGCGGCGGCTGAGGCCGCCCGCTCACTCAGTTCACCGACTTGCTCTTGCCGCGCCAGAACGGCTCGCGCAGCACGTTCTTCATGATCTTGCCCGCGCCCGAGAGCGGCAGCGCGTCGCTGAAGTCCACCGAGCGCGGCACCTTGTAGCCCGCGATCAGCGTGCGGCAGTGGTCGATGATCTCCTTCGCGCTGGCGCTCTGCCCGTCTTTCAGCACCACCACCGCGTGCACCGACTCGCCCCACTCCGCGTTGGGGATGCCGATCACGGCGCAGTCGCGCACCGCCGGGTGCGCGTGCACCGCGTTCTCGACCTCGCGCGAGTAGATGTTCTCGCCGCCGCTGATGATCATGTCCTTCACGCGGTCGACGATGTAGACGAAACCGTCCTCGTCCATGTAGGCCGCGTCACCCGTGTGCAGCCAGCCGTTGCGCAGCGCGGCGGCGGTGGCCTCGGGCTTGCGCCAGTAGCCGATCATGACCTGCGCGCCGCGCACCGCGATCTCGCCGTGCGTGCCGCGCGGCACCTCGTTGCCCGCCTCGTCCACGATGCGCACGTCCACGCCATAGGCGGCGCGGCCCGCGGCCAGGCGCTTGCTGGGCATGCCGGGCTGGTCGAAGTGGTAGCGCCAGGGCAGGCTCACGGTGAGCGCGGCCGACTCGGTCATGCCATAGCCCTGGATGAACTCCCACGTGGGCAGCTTCTCCATGGCGGCGGCCAGCACCGGCACCGGCATGGGCGAGGCGCCGTACTCGCAGTAGCGCACGCTGGTGAGGTCGTAGCGGGCGAAGTCCGGGTGGTTGATCATCATGTTCACCATGGTCGGCACGAACAGGCAGTAGTTCACCCGGTGCGTCTGGATGGCCTCGAAGGCCAGCACGGCGTCGAACTTGGGCAGGCACACGTGGGTGCCGCCGGCCAGCGTGAGCGCGATGGCCGGCGAGCAGCCGGCCAGGTGGAACAGGCCGGCCGAGTGCATGTAGACGGTGTCTTCGCTGAAGTGCAGCGTGGCGATCCAGTTCACCGAGGCCGAGATGAAGTTCTTGTGCGAGAGCATCACGCCCTTGGGGTGACCGGTGGTGCCGCCGGTGTAGTAGATGCCGCAGAGCTCGTCGTCCTTGCCGCATTCGTCGGTCATGGGCGGCGTGGCGGCGATCAGGGCTTCATAGCCCTGCATGCCCTCGGGCGTGGCGCCCTCCCCGGCGTGGATCACGTGCGCCATCGCGTGGCCCGCGAGCAGCTGCGGCACCTGGGCCACGAAGGCGTCGTCCACGATCAAGGCCTGGCACTGCGCGTCGCCCAGGGTGTAGATGTTCTCGGGCACGGCCCAGCGCGTGTTCAGCGGCACCAGCACCACGTTGGCCCAGGCGGCGGCGAAGAAGATCTCGATGTAGTTGTCGCTGTTGAGCGCGAGGATGCCGAGCCGGTCGCCGGGCCGCAGGCCCAGGGCGCGCAAGGCGGCGGCGGCGCGCGGCACGCGCTCGCCCACCTCGGCCCAGCTGCGTTGTCGGCCCGCGAAAATCGTGGCGGTGTGGTGGCGCCGGGTCTGCACGGCGCGTGCCAGGGCCTGGGTCATCTGCATGGTGGATCGGTCTCCTGCGTGTTCTTGAGCGGCTTCAGAGCGCGGGGTGCTGCTGCGGCCCGGGGTAGCGAGCATAGCCTTGCGCCACGCCGTATTCGCTGATGCCGATGCCGGTGCGGCCCTCGCAGGTGGCGCGCACCACGTGGTCGCCCAGGGTGCGGGCGGCCGCGCGCGTGGCCGGGTCGTCGAGGTCCCACACGTCGTGCTCGGCGTGGTAGTCGCCCTTGGGGTCGCCGTGGTTCCAGCCCTGGAAGCCGCCGTACAGGCCGCCCTTCAGGTAGAAGCGGGCTTCCAGCCCTTCCATGCGCACGGTGCGCGGCGGGCCTTCGGCGAACTGCAAGGTGAAGGTGCCGGCTGAGATGGTCTGTCCCAGCGGGTCGTCGGCCCACGTCAGGTCGTGCGCGACGGCGGTGGCCTCGCGGTGCGCCATGCGGCCGTCGGCCCCGCGCACGAATTCGGTGGCCGAGAGGTAGTGCGGCTTGCCGGGCTCGCGCTCCTTCAGGAAGATGGAAAAACCCAGGTCCTCGAACTGGAACATCGACCAGGTCCAGAAGAAGCCGCTGTGCTGCTGCACCGGGGGCGCGGCCTCGTCGGTGCGCATCTCGGAGCGGATGCCCCAGGAATGGTCGCGCTGGCCCCACCAGGTCTGCGGCGTCACTTCGTGGCGCGCGCCGTGCAAAGCGAACCAGCCGCGCCAGCGGCCGAACTGCGAGATGCGCACCATGTCCTCTTCCACCACGCCCTTGCGCTCGCGGAAGTTCTGTTTCTCCTGCGCGGCGGGAAAGCTGGCCTCGAAGTCCAGCGCGAAGCTCAAGCCCGAGGCGTTGTCGGTGAGCGTGAGGCGGTGCCGCTTCATGCCCTCCACCACCTCGAAACGCAGCGGCCCCGCGCCGGCTTCCAGCGGCGTGGCGCCCAGCGCGCGCGAGGCGCGGAAGTTGTGCTGCCGCCGGCCCACGGTGATGCCGGCGAACACGTCCATCACGCCCTTGTTGGGGTAGTAGCCCATGCCGATGTCGAGGATCATGGGCACGCCGTCCACCGTGCCGGTGATCGGGTGCAGCGTGTACCAGTAGCGCTCGGTGAAGCGGGGGTCGCCTTGGCCGGCGCGCTGCGCGAAGGGCGCGGGGGCCTGGTGGCCGATCAGGTCGTCCTGGGCAGACATCATTTGAAAACTCCTTGGGCGTCGGCCGCTGGGCTCGGCGCGGTCATCGATGAAAAGTCGGCGCTCGGCACCAGGCGGCGCTGGGCCTTGAGCGTGAGGCGAAGCGCCGTGCGAAGCTGGTCGTGCAGTTCACCCGCCAGGGGCGCGGGCAGCCCGTCCGGCGGTGAGAACAGCCAGTCGGTGAAGCGGGCGAAGCGCCGCTCGGCGTCCGCCAAGGCGGCCTGCAGCGCGGCCTGGGTCTCGGGCCGGGCGGTGGACGCGGGCGCCAGGCCGCTCGGCGCGGTCTGCCCCGCCGCGGCCAGGCGGGCCGCCACCCGCGCCAGGCAGGCGTCGAGCAGTTCGAGCTGTTCGCGCGTCACGTCCGGCGACCAGACCACCATGCGCTCCACCTTGCCCAGCACGTCCAGCACGCCGGCCAGCTGCGAGCGCGCGTGGTCGCTCTGCAGTTCCGGCGCGATCTCGTCGCGCAGCGCGCGGCAGATGCTGCCCATCAGGGCGTCGAGCGACTGGTTCATGCGGCCTCCGCGATCAGCTTGTTGAGTTCCATCAGCGTGGAGGTGAGCTGGAAGCCCATCGCGGCCATGCGCACGTCGCGCGAGCGGCCGGTCTGCACGCGGATCATGGCGCCCATCAGCATCGCGGCCATCTTGAACTGCACCATCACCTCGTAGTAGCGCACCACCTCGGGCCGCACGCGCAGGCCGGTCTTCGCCTGCCAGCGCTGGTAGAAGACCTCGCGCTCGATCAGCCCGCCGATGCGCGAGGTGCCGGCGGCGAAGGTGCGCAGCCCGGCCCAGGCCAGGTCGGCGTGCGGGTCGCCCAGGTGCACCAGTTCCCAGTCGAGGATGGCGGTGATGCGGCCGTCCTGCTGCAGGAAGTTGCCCACCCGGTAGTCGCCGTGCACGATGGTGATGCGCTCGGCCTCGGGCGCGTGCGCTTCCAGCCAGCGCATGGCGTAGTGCATCTGCGGCGGCGTGGGACCGGTTCCCAGCTGGGCATGCCGCGTCCAGTAGCGCGTCTCGTGCAGCGCGGTGGTCCGCGGCGTGATGGGGCCCTCTTGCGCCCAGGCGGCCAGCGGGGTGGTGGTCCAGTCGAAGGCGTGGATGGCGCCGAGCGCATCGGCGAAGTCCTGGCCGAGCGACTGGTTGGCCGCTTCGCCGCGTTCGTCCGCGCCGCGCCAGGGCGTGGGCGTGTCGCCGGCCACGCGCTGCGTGATCACGAAGGGCGCGCCGAGGATGGCCGGGTCGTCGCTGTGCTCATAGGCCTGGGGGATGGGCAGGCCGGGCACGCTGGCCAGCGCGGCCAGCGCCTCGTACTCGGGCCGCGAGCTGTAGGGCGAGAACAGGCCGCCCGGGTCGCCCACGCGCAGGATCAGGTCCAGCGGCGCCTCGCCCGGTGACTCGGCGGTGAAGCCCAGGGTCACCCAGGACATGCCGGCCGGAAAGCGGCTCAGCCCGCTCACCTGGACCGGCTTGCGCCAGCGTTGGGACAGCCACGATTGAAGGCGCGCCGGCAGTTCGGGCGCCGCGGGGTCGAAGACAGGGTTCACGGTGTCAGGCAGCTGCCTTGAACAGCAGGTTGGGCAACCAGAGGGTCAGGGCCGGCACGGCGGCGATGAGCAGGATGCGCAGCACGTCGGCCACGATGAACGGAATCACGCCACGCACCACGGTCATCATGGGGATGTCGGGCATGACCGAGCGGATCACGAACAGGTTCACGCCGATGGGGGGCGTGATCAGGCCGATCTCCACCACCATCACGACCAGGATGCCGAACCACACCGGGTCGTAGCCCAGGGCCAGGATGATCGGGAAGAAGATCGGCACGGTCAGCAGGATCATCGACAGGCTTTCCAGCACCGTGCCGAGCAGGATGTACAGCACGATCATCAGCAGGATGATCCCGAACGGGGGCAGGCCGCTCTCCCGCACCACCTGCAGCAGGCCTTCGTGCACGCCGGTGAGGTTCACGAACTCGCCGAACAGCGCGGCGCCCAGGATGATGGCGAACATCATGGCCGAGGTGCGCGCGGTGTCGACCAGGATGGCGTAGATGTCCTTGAGCCTGAGCGAATGGTGCGTCAGCGCGAACACCAGGGCCGCCGCCGCGCCGATGCCCGAGGCTTCGACCGAGGTGAAGAAGCCGCCGTAGATGCCACCCATGACCACGCCGAAGATCAGCGCCACCGGCCACAGCGCGCGCAGCAGCGCCAGCTTGTTGACCGGCTCCTTGTCTTCGGCCAGCGGCGCGAGTTCCGGCTGGCGCCAGACCGACCACTTCACCGCCGCCATGTAGCCGCCGATGGCGATCAGGCCGGGCACGATGCCGGCGGCGAACAGCATGCCGATGTGCGTCTGTGTGGCCACGCCGTACACCACCATGATCACGCTGGGCGGGATCAGGATGCCCAGCGTGCCGCCCGCGGCGACCGCGGCCGACGAGAGCGAGTCGCCATAGCCGAGCTTGCGCATGGAGGGGATGGCCACCTTGCCCATGGTGGCCGCCGTGGCCACGCTGGAGCCGCAGATGGCGCCGAAACCGCCGCAGGCCACCACGGTGGCCATGGCCAGGCCGCCCCGGCGCCGGCCGATGAAGGCCTGCGCCGCGCGGAACAGATCGCCCGAGATGCCGGCACCGGCCACGAGGTTGCCCATCAGCACGAACAGCGGCAGCACGATCAGCGAATAGACCAGCGTGCTGTCCTTGGTGACGGTGGCCACCATGCTCAGCGCGGGCGTGAGGCCGTTGAGGATCACATAGCCGCCGAAGCCGGCGAGCGCCAGCGCGGTGGCGATCGGCACCTGGAACAGGATGAACGCGAACGCCACGAGAAAACCCAGACAGGCAGCGAGCATCAGATCACCTCGGTGGCGTGCGGCGCGGCGGGCGCGCCAGGATGGCGAAGGGTCCGCGCGGCGGCCAGCAGGAACGCGAGGGTGCTGACCGCGGCCATGACACCGATGGCACCCAGCACCCCGGACAGCGGCACGCCCAGCAGCGGCGTGGCTTCGCCGTAGCTGGCCGCGCGCAGTGCCTGGCGCACCATGCACCAGGCGATCAGCGCGAACACGACGGCCCCGATCAGACTGCCCAGCACGCGCTGCACCGTGTGCAGCCGCGCGGGCAGCTGGATCAGGTCGACGGTGATGTGGCCGAAGCCCAGCGCCAGCAAGGGATAGATGGCGAAGATCATCAGCGCCAGCACCATTTCCAGCAGCTCCGTGCCCCAGGGCAGTGGCGTGTTGAACAGGTTGCGGCCCAGCACGTCGATGAAGACGGTGACCATCAGGATCAGCAGGGCAACCGCGCCGATCGCTTCCAGGACACGGGTGATGCGTCCGTCGGGGGCTTTTGCGGTCATGGCGGCTTACTTGGCGGCGGCAATGTCGGCGCGCAGCTGATCCAGCACCTTCTGCGGATCGGCCATGCCCTTCTTCTTTGCCTTCTCGATCCAGTCGCGCTCGATGGGCAACAGCACCTGCTTGAGTTCGCCCAGCGCGGCCGCCGGGAACACCTCGGCCGGCTTGCCGGCCTTGCGCATGGTTTCGAAAGCGGCCTTGTCGCCGTTGGCGTAGGCGCGGCCGATGTTGCGCGCGAACACGTCGCCCGAAATCCGGGTGATCGCCTCGCGGTCTTCGGCGCGCAGCGACTTCCACTTATCCTCGTTGATGCCCAGCACCAGCACGGTGTTGTAGACCGCGCCGGGCACGATGGTGGCGTAGGGCACGAGCTCGGTCAGCTTGAAGGCGGGGATCGACTCGGGCGGCATGAAGGTGCCGTCGATCACGCCGGAGGACAGCAGCTCATAGGTTTCGCTCACCGGCTTGGAGATCGGCACCGCGCCCAGCAGCGTGAGCGCCTGCGTGGCGCTGGTCTGCGGGCTGCGCATCTTCAAGCCCTTGAAGTCGGCCACGCTGCGCAGCGGGCGCTTGGCGTTGAAGATCTGGCCGGGCGAGACCACGTAGACCGACAGCGGGTGCACGCCCTTGAACTCGTTGTACGAGGCCAGGTGCTTGCGGTAGAAGCGGTCGGCCAGCGGCGCGTACACCTCGGGGTTGTCGCTCACGAACGGCAGTTGCAGCACCTCGAGCAGGTCGAAGCGGTTGGGCGTGTAGCCCGGAATGAAGATCACCAGATCGGCCTGGCCGTCGCGCGCCACGTCGAACTGCGCCGGCAGCGTGCCCACCACCTTGGGTGCGGTGTCGATCTTCACACGGCCCTGCGTGGCCTTCTCGACCTCGGCGATCCAGGGCTCCACCACCTCCACGCGCATGGCCTGCCCCGGCGGCAGCCAGTTGGAGTACTTGATGACGGTGGTCTGCGCCATGGCGGGCGCGCTGGCGGCGAAGGCACTGGCCAAAGCGAGGGCTGCGGTGAGCCTGGGAAGGGAAAAACGCATGCTTGTCTCCTGGGTGGATTGACGTGAGAACGACCAAACGCTGGCAGCCCGTATAATAGACCGACGGGACGGTTTAACAAAACAATTGATCGAAAAAATCCCTAGGGATTTCCCGTATCAAAGGCCGGTTCAGATGAATCTTCTGCCTCTGGATCGATTACAAATATGACTCATGGGACGGTTTTAATGGGCATCAACCCCAACCATCCGCCGGTTTCCGGCACGGTCCGCCGCCGGTGGGCGCTGGTGGTGGCGCTGGCCCTGATGCTGCTGTGGGGCAGCAACTACAGCGTGCAGAAGGCGGTGATGGCGCAGATCGGGCCGGGGGCCCTGGTCTTCGCGCGCTACCTCGTCACGCCGGCCTGCGCCATCGCCCTGCTGCTGTGGCGCCACGGGTGGCGCTGGCCGCGGCTGGAACGGCGCGACTGGCTGGGCCTGGCGGGCCTGGCCCTGCTTGGCCACATCGCTCACGTCAACGTGATGACGCAGGCCATGCACCTGTCCACCGCATTCTCCAGCGCGCTCATCTCCGCGCTCGGCCCCATGTTCACGCTGCTGCTGGTGCGCGTGCTGCACAGCCAGCGCTTCACGCGCCTGCAGGTGGGCGGTGTGGCGCTGGCCATGGCGGGCGTGCTGGTGTTCCTGTCGGACAAGGTCGCGCTCATGAGAACGCAAGGCCTGGGCGACCTGCTGTTGCTGCTCGCCGCCCTGCTCTTCTCGGCCCACACGGTGGCCGCCAGCCGGCTGTTCGCCCGCCATGGCGTCACCCTGGTGATGGCCTACACCACGCTGCTGGCGATGGTGCCCATGCTGCTCATCAACGCGCCGCAGGCCTTGCAAGTGCCGTGGGCCAGCCTGGGCGCGGCCGTCTGGGGCGCCCTGCTGTGGTCGCTGGCGGTGGCGTCGTTCGCGGGCTGGCTGGCCTGGGGCTGGCTCAACGACCACCTGGGCGTGGCGCGCACGGCGCCCCTGCTCTACCTGCTGCCGCCGGTGGCGGGGCTGATCTCGTGGCTGGCGCTGGGCGAGACCTTCAGCGCCCTGAAGATCGCCGGTGCCGTGATGGCCGGCGTGGGCGTGGCGGCCACGCAGTTCAGCTGTAGCCCGGCGGATGGTCCCCGCCGTCGAAGCCCTTGAGGTAGACCTCGGTCAGGCGGTCGGCCAGCTCGTGCGGCGTCATGCCGCCGCCCCGGCGGTACCAGGTCGCGGTCGAGATCATCGAGCCGTAGAGGAACAGCGCGTAGGACGCGCTCTCGCGCCGCCGCCGCATGAGGTGCGGGTTGATGTCGGTGAGCAGATCGATCACGAAGTCCAGCGCCTTGGCCTGCGCCAGCTTGATCCCCTGCTGCTGCAGCGTCGGCAGGAACTTGAGGTCGTTGGTCAGCACCGTGTGCTCGTGGCGCTTTTCCGCGGCCCGCGTCACCATGGCCCGCACCAGGTTCGTCAGCCGTTCCCGGCTCGTGCCCGGGCCCTGCGCGATGGCCTCGAGCTCGGCCACCGAGCTCATGATGTGCTCGGTGATGATCTCGAGCAGCAGCACTTCCTTGCCAGGGAAGTAGTGGTACAGCGCGGACTTCGACATGCTGCACGCCGCCGCGATGTCCTGCAGCCGGGCACTCTCGTAGCTCGTGCTCGCGAAGAGCGCGGCTGCGACGTCGAGGATCCTCTGGCGTTTGTCGTCGTGGTTCCTTGCAAGCGATCGGGTCATCGTGTTCCGCTCAAGTTTTGAGGCGGCTATTCTGACCCAACTAGACCACGCCCCTGTCGCGAAGATCCCCGAATTGCGCCTGGGATACCCCCAGGAGTTCAAACAGCACCTCGCCCGTGTGCTGGCCCAGCGTGGGCGCGGTTCCCGCAGGGATGCGATCCATGCCCGAGAAGTTCAGCGGCAGCCCGGCCGCCAGGTGCGGCCCCACGCCAGGCTGGTCGATGGTGCGGAACATCGGGTTGGCCGGCGAGCAGGCCTCGTCCTGCGTCACCAGTTGCGTGAGTGTCTGGTACTTGCCCCAGCAGGCGCCCTGCTTCGTCAGCGCCTCAGCGGCCTGCGCGAAGCTGTGGCGCGACATCCAGGCCTCCACCAGTGCACCGAGTTCCTTGCGCGCCTGGAAGCGGTGGCCTTCCAGGTCCAGGTCCAGGCCCAGGCGGTCGCCCAGCGCCTTCACGGCCTCATTCAGGCCCATGGCCTCGGAGATCGCCTGCCATTGTTTCAAGGTCAGGCCGACGACGATCACGCGCTCGCCGTCCGCCGTCTTGAAGTCGCGGCCGAAGGCGCCGAACAACTCGTTGCCGTGGCGCTCGCGTTGCTGGCCGAGTTGCGCTTCGGCGATCAGGCCGAGGTGACTCACGGCCGCGAGGGCCACGTCTTCCAGCGGCAGCTTCACGTGCTGGCCCTGGCCGGTCTTGAGGCGGTGGCGTTCGGCGGCCAGCAGGCCCACGGCCGCCATCTGGCCGGTGACGAGGTCCCAGGCCGGCAGCACGTGGTTGACGGCCTCGTTCGTGGCCGCGCCGCGCTCGTCGCCGGTGATGTAGGGGATGCCGACGCGCGAGTTGATGGTGTAGTCCACCGCCGAACCGCCGTGCCGGTCGCCCTGCACGGTGAGCTGGATCAGGTCGGCGCGCCTCTCTTTCAGCTTGTCGTGGTCCAGCCAGCCGCGCGGTGGAAAGTTGGTGAGCAGGATGCCCGCGTCCTCGCCCGGCGCGGTGATCAGCGCCATGGCGATCTCGCGGGCTTCGGGCTTGCTCAGGTCCAGCGCGACCGAGCGCTTGGACTTGTTGAGGCCGCACCAGAACAGGCTCACGTCGTCCCGGGTCACGGGCCAGCGCTTGTAATCCAGCCCGCCGCCCAGGGTGTCGATGCGAATCACGTCGGCGCCCATCTGCGCCAGCGTCATGCCGCCCAGGGGCGCGGCGACGAAGGCGGCGGCTTCGACCACCCGCATGCCGCAGAGGATGGGTTTCATGGTTTGAGTGCGTCTTCCAACAGGCTGCGACCGATGACTTTGAGCGCCAGCGTTTCCTCCGCGCCCTCGAAGATCGAGAGCACGCGCGCGTCCACGAAGTAGCGGCTCACGGCGCTTTCCTCAGCGTAACCCATGCCGCCATGCAGCTGCAGCGCTTCGCGCGTGACCATCTCGGCCGAGCGGCAGGCCAGCAGCTTGACCAGGCTGGCCTCCATGCGGCCACCGCCGGCATTGAGCTGCTCGGCGATGGCGTAGGCCAGCGTGCGGCAGGCCGCCAGGCGCGCGGCCATGCGCGCGAGCTTGGCCAGGGTGAGCGCGTAGGCCTGCAGCGGCGCGCCGAACACCTTGCGGTCGGCCGTGTAGCGCATCGAGGCGCGCAGCGCCGCGCGCATCACGCCGCAGGCGCGGGCCGAGGTCTGCATGCGCCCGCCCACCATGCCGGCCATGGTGAAGTAGAAGCCCTTGCCCAGGCCGCCCGCGCCGCCGATCACGTTGGCGTCGGGCACGAAGAACTGGTCGAAGGCGAGGTCGAACGAGTGCATGCCCCGGTAGCCGATGGTGGGAATCGCCTTGCCGCTCAGGCGCCCGCCGCCGGGCTGCTGGAAGTCGAAGGCGTGGCCGTCGTAGGACGGTTTTTCCACCAGCAGCACGCTCAGGCCCCGGTAGCCGGCGGAGCGGTCGGGGTCGGTGCGCGTGACCACCATCAGCAGGCCGGCCTTGCCGGCGAAGGTGCACCAGGTCTTGGCGCCGTTGAGCAGCCAGCCGCCCTCGGTGCGCGTGCCTTTCAGAGCCAGGCTCGCCACGTCCGAGCCGTAGTCGGGCTCGGTGATGGCGATGGCGCACAGCGGGTCACCCGCCGCGATGCGCGGCAGCCAGGTGGCTTTCTGTTCTTCGGTGCCGCCGCTGATGAGCGCGCGGCTCAGGATCTCGGGCCGCGTGATCAGGCTGCCAGCTGCCGCCAGCGAGGCTTCGGACAAGGCCTCGGTGACGACCACCATCATGGTCGCGTCCTCGCCCTCGTCGGGCCCGGTGCCGCCGTGCGACTCGGGGATGGACAGGCCGAACACGCCCATGTCGCGCATGGGCTGCAGCAGCGATTCGGGCACGGTCGCGTCGTGCCGGTGGATGTGCTCGGCCTGGGGCGCCACCACATCGGCGGCGAAGCGGCGGAACGCGTCCTGCGCCATCACCACCGGGTCTTCCAATGCCACGCTGCCCAGCTCCACCGCGTCGCCGGCGGCCACCAGGGCACGGCCGGCGGCCGTGAGCGCCTGCGCGCCGCCCGCCGCGCCGCGCAGCGCGGCCCAGTCGGCGTCGGCGCCCAGTTGCTGCAGGGGCGCGAGCGGCAGGCCCAGCTCGATGCAGAGCGCCTCCAGGCGCGGCAGCAGCGCGGCGATGGCGTCCACCGCGAAGATCAGGGCCAGTTGCGACTGCAGCGGATCGCCGTCGAGCCGCGCCAGCGTGGTCTCGGCGGCCAGCAGGTCGGCGCTGGCCCAGGCGATCTCGAAGGTCGCGACCTGTTGCTCGTCCAGCTTCGCCCCGTCGAGCTGGCAGCCTGGCGCGCAGGCCCTGGCGAGCGCGGCCACGCCGTGCTCGAACAGCGGGCGCAACCGCGCCAGCAGCGCGCGCGCCTGGTCCACCTGCGCTTGAAGCTCGGCGATGGCCATCACGCCGCCGCCGCCACGCGGGCGCCGTCCAGGTGGGCTTCGGCCTGGCGCGCGGCCTCGCGGCCGGTGTAGGCGCAGGCCTGGGTGCCACCGTCGCCATAGTCCTTCACCGCGTCGCCCACGTGCCAGAGGTTGGCCAGCGGCGTGGTCTGCGGCATATCGAAGCCGGCGCAGGAGCGCTGGGCCGGCCAGCCGTCGCGCATCACGCGCACCGAGAGCATCTTGGCCTGCGCGAAGCCGGGGAACTCGTCGCGCAGGTCCTGCAGCGAGGCCTCGATCTCGGTCTTCTCGTCGAAGTCGCCGATGGCCGGGCGCGGCACGGCATAGGCCACGTACTGGTGCCAGCCGGCCGGCGCGAGCTCGGGGCAGGTGGCGGTGAGCTCGCCCATGTTGCACAGGCGGCGCGTCTTGCCGAAGGTGACCAGGCCGGGCACGTCCACCAGGCGCTGCTGCGTGGCGAAGTTGATGACGATGTTGGCCGAGGGCTTGGGCGCGGTGTGCGCGAGCCGGATGTAGTCGCCGCCGAAGGCCTCGCCGCCGGGCAGGTCCACCGTGGCGCGCGGGCCGATGTTGCTGATCACGGTGCGGGCCTGGATGCGCGTGGCCACGCCGTCCTTCATCACGGTCACACCGCTGGCCAGGCCGTCCTGCGTGTGCAGCTGGGTCACCGGCGCGTCGAGCCAGATCTCGCCGCCGGCTTGGCGGATGCCGTCGGCCAGGTCGTTCCACAGGCCCACGGTGCCACGCGGGCAGAAGCCGAAGCGCTTGAACGCGCCCTTGACCGCGAAGTAGGTCAGGAAGGCGCGCGCGGGCACCTCGTCGTCGTTGGCGGCGAAGATGGCGGCGCACAGGTTGCGGAAGATCGCATGCACGGTCTCGTTCTTCGTGTATTGGCTGAGCCACTCCTTGGTGCTCATCTTGGCCTCGGGCAGGTCGCCCGCGCGCGCGTCGGCGAACTTGGTGCCGATCTTGGCGGCCTGCTTGGTGAAGGTGCCCAGCAGCATGCCCCAGCCGCCCTTGGCGACGTTGATGACCTTGCCGTCGATCAGGAACACGGTGGCCGGGCTGGGCTCGCGGATGTCCAGCGGCACGTTGAGCAGGCCGAAGGTTTCCTCGAAGACGCCGCCGCGCTCGATGGCGATGGCGCCGATGTTGACGGTGAAACCGTCGATCTGTTCGCTCGAGGCGCGGCCGCCGACGCGGCCCAGGCTCTCGACGACCAGCACCTTGCGGCCGGCGGCCACGAGGCGCGCCGCCGCGCTGAGTCCGCCGGCGCCGGCGCCGATCACGACCGCGTCATACACGGTGGGGTGGGTGTTCATGGGTGTGTCTCCTGTTGGGTGGAAAGGGGGGCCGGTGCGGCGGCGCGGCGCAGGATTTCCCGCGCGCGCGCCACCACGGGCAGATCGACCATCTTCGAGCGGTACTCGGCCGCGCCGCGGCCTTCGCGCGCGGCGGCCTCGAAGGCTTCGATGGCGCCGCGCGCGTGTTCGATGTCTTCCGTCGAAGGCGAGAAACCGGCGTTCATCACCGCCACCTGCGTGGGGTGGATGCACAGGCCGCCGACGAAGCCGAGCTGGCGCGCCAGGCCGATGGTCTGCGCGAAGGCTTCGGCGTTGCCGTAGTCGGCGATGGAGCCGGGAAAGCCGAACGGCAGGATGCCGGCGCGCCGGCAGGCGAACAGCACCAGCTGGTTGGGCAGCAGCAGCGCCTCGCGCACCGGTGCCATGCCGGCGGAGGCGGAAAAATCCTCGGGGCCGAGCATCATGCCCAGCATGCGCGGCGTGCAACGCGCGATGGCGTCGAGCTCGGACAGGGCCTGCACGTCCTCGATCAGCGCGATCAGCCGCGTGTGGCCGGCGGGCAGGCCGCGCAACGCCTCCGCGCGGTCGATGCGCCGCGCCACTTCGCGCACGGTGGCGTCGTCGTTCACCTTGGGCAGCACCAGCGCGCTCACGGCGGGGCCGACGGCGGCGTCGATGTCGGGCGCGGCGAGTTCCCAGGGCTGGTTCACGCGCACCAGAACGGGCGTGCCGTGGGCCGCGATGGCGGCGGCGGCCTGCGGCACGGCGGCGCGCGCCTGCGCCTTCTGCGCCAGCGGCACGCTGTCTTCGAGGTCGAGCACGCAGGCGTCGGCGCCGCGCGCGTGGGCGCGCTCGACGAAGCGCGGCACGTGCGCCGGCACGAACAGCATGGATCGCCAGATCGGGTGATGGCGCATGGCGGCGTTCAACCCAGCGTGGCGCGGGCCGTCATGCCCACCTGGCCGTGCGCGTCCTGCGTCCAGAGCTCGACCGTGTCGCCCTCGGCGGCGGCGCAGAGTTGCAGCGTGTCGGTGTCGAAGGCGGGGCGCAGCGCGCGGAACGAAAAGGACCGCACCGGCACGCCGGGCCGGCCGCGCGCCAGCAGGTCCAGCAGCGCGGTGGCCAGCAGCGGGCCGTGCACCACCAGCGCGGGGTAGAACTCCTCGCGCACCGCGTAGTCGCGGTCGTAGTGGATGCGGTGGCCGTTGTAGGTGAGCGCGGAGAAACGGAACAGCAGCGCCGGGTCGGGCTGCAGCACGGCCGACCATTGCGCGGCTTTCGCGGCCTGCTCGCCCGCTGGCAGGGGCGCGGGGCCGGTGGGCGCTTCGCGGTAGACGATGTTCTGCTCTTCACGGATGCAGACCTGGCCGCCCTGCTCCAGCACGTGGTCCACGGTCACGAAGACCAGCGGGCCGCTGCGGCCTTCCTTCAGGTCCACGCTGCGCACGGTGGAGGTCTTGCGCGCGGCTGCGCCCAGGCGCAGCGGGGTCTCGCACTGCAGTGAGCCCGCGGCCCACATGCGGCGCGGCAGCGGCACCGGCGGCAGGAAACCGCCGCGCTGCGGATGCCCGTCGACGCCGGTGGCGGCGCGCGCGGGCGTATCCAGGAAGTACAGCCAGTGCCAGGGCAGCGGCAGCGCCTCGCCCACCGCCGGTGGCGCGGCGCGGTCCAGCAGGCCGCTCAGGGCGGCGGCGGGAAAGGGCTCCAGTGTCTGCTCGGCCACTTGCTCGCGGCCCACCCATTCGCGCAGGTGGTGAATGTCGATGCTCATGAGCGAGATGCCTCCGGCGTGAGCAGGGACACGCCCAGCGCCACGCGCCGCACCAGCCAGGGGCTGGGCCGGTAGCGCGGGTCACCGGTCTCGGCTTGCATGGTGCGCAGAATCTCCAGGATGCGCGCGCCGCCGATGCGGTCGCCCCAGGCCAGCGGGCCGTGCGGGTAACCCAGACCGAGTTTCACCGCGTCCTCGATGTCGGCCACGCTGGCGATGCCGCGCTGCGCGATCTGCGCCGCGATGTTGACGATGGTGGCGAGCACGCGCTGGGCGATGAAGCCTGGGCTGTCGTTGATGACGGTGACCGGCACGCCGTCGGCCGCCAGCAGGCCCCAGGCGGCGTCGCGCGCGGCGGCCGAGGTGAGCGCGGTGAGCATGAGCGTGCGGCGCAGGGCCAGCGGCACCATGGGGTCGACGGCGACGGTGCGCGCGGCGTCCAGGCCGAGCGCGGCGGCCGCGTGGCTGGCGTCGCCGCCCCAGGGCTGCACGATGCAGACCTCGGCCTGCGCCGCGCCGTCGGTGAGCCGCGCGCCCGCGCCGCTCAGCAGGGCAATCAGTTCGGCACGGCCGCTGGCCTGCGGGTCGATCCACACCGCCACCCCGGCGCGTGGCGGCGGCACGGGGCGCGCGGGCGCGGCGCGGCGGGTGTCGCCGTCGTAGACGTACCAGCCCTCCCCGGTCTTGCGGCCGAACAGGCCGGCGGCCACGCGCGGCGCCACCAGCGACGAGGGCCGGAAGCGCGGCTCGTGCTGGAACTGCTCGTAGATCGAGGCCATGACCTTGCTCGACACATCCAGGCCGGTAAGGTCCAGCAGCTCGAACGGACCCATGCGAAAACCCACGCCCTCGCGCAGCACGTCGTCCACGTCGGCAGGCGTTGCGGCCTGCTCTTCCAGCACACGCAGGCCTTCGGTGTAGAGGCCGCGCCCCGCGTGGTTCACGAGAAAGCCGGGCTGGTCGGCCGTGACCACCGCGCGGTGGCCGGCGCCGCTCACCAGCTCGCTCAGGGTCTGCACCGTCTGCGGCGAGGTGCGCAGCGCGGCGATCACCTCCGCCACCTTCATCAGCGGCACCGGGTTGAAGAAATGCAGGCCGGCCACGCGCGCCGGGTGGCGGCAGGCGGCGGCGATGTCGGCCACGGTGAGCGAAGACGTGTTGCTCGCGAGCACCGTGGTCTCGGCGACCACGGCCTCCAGCGCACCGAACAGCTGGCGCTTGACGGCCAGGTCTTCCACGATGGCTTCGATCACCACGTCGCAGCCGGCGAGCCCGGCCATGCCGTCGCAGGGCGAGACGCTCGCGCGGATCGCCTCGAAGGCCTCGGCGCCGAGCCGGCCCTTGTCCACGCCGCGCCCGATCATGCCGAGCGCGAACTCGACGGCCTTGGCAGCGGCACCGGGGGCCGCGTCGAAACAGCGCACGCGGTGGCCCGCCTGCGCGAACAGCTGGACGATGCCGCGCCCCATGGCGCCGGCACCCACCACGCCCAGGGTGAGCGGTTTCACGTTGTTGGAAGTCATGTGGTCATCGACCCTTGAATTCGGGTTTGCGTTTGTCGAGGAAGGCGCGCATGCCTTCGGTCTTGTCGGCGGTGTCGAACAGCAGCAGGAACTCGCGGTTCTCCAGCGAGAGCGCGGCGTCCAGCGGCAGGTCGGCGCCCTGGCGAAGCACCTGGCGCGTGGCTTTCACGGCCTTGGGCGGCATGCGCGCGGCCTTGCGCGCCAGCTCGGCGGCGCGTTCCAGCGCTTTGCCGTCGGCGGCCAGGTCGGCCACCAGGCCCAGCGCGAAGGCGCGTTCGCCGGTGATCATCTCGCCGGTCAGCAGCATGAGCGAGGCCACCTGCTTGCCCAGCGTGCGCACCAGGCGCTGCGTGCCGCCCGCGCCGGGCATGATGCCCACGGCCAGCTCGGGCTGGCCGAAGCGCGCGCTGGCGTCGGCCACGATGAAATCGCACATCATGGCCAGCTCGCAGCCCGCGCCCAGCGCGAAACCGCTCACCGCCGCGATGGTGGGCTTGCCGCAGCCGGCCACAGGGGCCCAGTACTGGCCGAGGTCGATCTCCGCCACGTCCTGCGCGCCCTTGTCCACCAGCAGGTTCAGGTCGGCGCCGGCGGCGAACACGCCCTCGCCGCCGGTGATCACGATCGCGCGCACGCTGTCGTCGGCGTCGAGCGTGCGCACCGCCTGCGCGATCGCGGCGCGCATCGTCAGGTCGAGCGCGTTGCGCTTCTCCGGCCGGTTGAGCACCACGGTGCCCACGGCGCCTTCGCGGCGCACCAGCACGGCTTCTTCCTGGCTCATCGTTTCACTCCTGGACGCGCCACGAAATCGGCGGCGCGCTTGTTCACATAGGCGTCGTGCCCTTCGACGAAATCCTCGCCGAGCAGGCAGACGGCCTGGTCGTTTTCCTCGCGCGACAGTTCCTCGGCCAGCGTGGCCGAAGGGTGGTTCAGCCGCGCCTTCATGCGCGCGAAGGCCTCGCTCGGCAGCAGCGCCAGCTCGGCGGCCTGGGCCACGGCGGTGGCCATCACCTGCGCATCGGCCACCAGCGTGTCGGCCAGGCCGATGCGGTGCGCCTCGGTGCCGCTCACCGGCACGCCCTCGGTCAGGATGCGCCGCGCCACCGGCAGGCCCACGCGCCGGGGCAGCGTGAGCAGCTGGCCCCAGTCGGGCACCAGGCCGAGCTTGAGGAAGGGGAACAGGATCTTCGTGCCCTCGCCCACCACGATGCGGTCGCCCATCAGGGCCAGGCCCACGGCCGCGCCCGCGCCGATGCCTTCGATGGCGCTGACCACCGGCACGCCGGCCTCGGCGATGAGCTGGCACAGGCGGTGGATGTGCCGCATGCGCTCGCGCGCCTGCGCTTCGGTGAGGCCCACCATGCTGGGCACGTCGCCCCCGGCGGAAAACACGCCCTGCGCGCCGCCGAACACGATGGCGCGCACGGTGTCATCGCCCAGCAGCACGGCCAGCGCCTCGGTGAGCTGCTGGCGCACATCGAAGTCGATGGCGTTGCGCTTGTCAGGGCGGTTGATCAGCAGCCGCGCCACGTGCGGCGCGGGGCGGTCCACCAGAACCACGGGGGTGGCGCTCATCACACGCCCTCGCGGCCGACGATGGAGACCGAGCACACGTTCTGCGAGGGCTGGCCGCCCAGGTTGTGGGTGAGGCCGATCTTCGGATCCTTCAGCTGGCGCGGGCCGGCGCGGCCCTGCAGCTGCAGGTACATCTCGTAGAGCATGCGGATGCCGCTGGCCCCGATGGGATGGCCGAAGCACTTGAGGCCGCCGTCGATCTGGCAGGGGATCGCGCCTTCGGCGTCGAACTTGCCGTCCAGCACATCGCGCACCGCCTCGCCCTCGCCCGACAGGCCCAGGTCTTCCATGGTCACGAGTTCGGTGATGGAGAAGCAGTCGTGCACCTCGGTCATGCTCACTTCCTTCCCGGGGTTCGCGATGCCGGCTTCGGCGTAGGCCTTGCGCGCGGCGATGCGCGCGGTGTGCACGTAGCTGCCGTCCCACTGATTGGAGTGCATCTCCCAGCCGTTGGACACCGCGACCTGCAGCGCCTTGAAGGTGACGAGGTCGCGCTTGCCCAACGAGCGCGCGATCTCGGGCGTGGTGACGATGACCGCCGCCGCGCCGTCGGACACGCCCGCGCAGTCGTACAGGCCCAGCGGCTCCGCGATGATGGGCGCCTTGAGCACCTGCTCTTCGGTCACGGCCTGGCGGAAGTGCGCCTTGGGGTTCTTCGCGCCGTTGGCGTGGCTCTTGATCGACACGCGCGCGATGGCGCGCTTGAGCAGCGCCGGGTCCACGTTGTGCTTGCGCTGGTAGGCCGAGGCCAGCTGCGCGAAGTTGGCCGGGGCCACGGCGTTGGGGTACCACTGCGGGATGTAGGTGCCGACGGCCGAAACCGGCAGGCCGCCGTAGCCAGTGTCTTTCAGCTTCTCCACGCCGAGCGCGATGGCGATGTCGCAGGCGCCCGCGGCCACGGCGTACACCGCCGCGCGGATGGCTTCGGAGCCACCGGCGCAGAAGTTCTCGACGCGCGTCACGCCGATGTTGGGCAGGCGCAGCGCGATGCCCATGGGCGTGCCGCCCCGGCCGGTGCCCACGTCGTCCATGTGGGTGGAGAACCAGGCCGCGTCGAGCTGCTCGGGCGCGATGCCGGCGTCGGCCATGGCTTCGTTGTAGGCCTCGACCATGAGGTCTTCGGGGCTGGCGTCCCAGCGCTCGCCGAACTTGCTGCAACCCATGCCCAGAATGGCGACTTTGTCCTTGATGCCGATGGGCATGGCTTACTCCTTGGATGCTGCGGTGGTGTCGACGCCGGAGGCCACGGGCGTGGCCTTCCAGAAATAGCGCGTGAAGCCGCGCAGCTCGTCGATGTCCTTGATGCGGAAGCTCATCTCGACCTCGGTGCCCGAAGCGACGTCGCCCTTGGCCACGTCGGTGAACTCCATGAGGATGCGGCCGCCGCCCTCGAAATCGACCTGGCCGTACTGGTGTGGCGGCGCCCGGTGGAACGAGAGCGACTCGGCCGACCAGCTCAGCACCTGGCCGCGCCGCTCGGCGAGCTTGTGGGGTTTCTGCGTGTCCTGCAGCGGCTTGCCCTGGTCGTAGGAAATGCGCGAGGGCGGGAAGTGCACCTGGCCCGTGACCTCGCAGCGCCCGGCCACCAGGCCCAGGATGGCGGCGCGGTGGCGGTAGGCGGTGCTCAGCGCGGTCTTGCGGTCCTGCTCGCCGCGCATGCCGCGCTCCAGGCGCAGCTGTTCGCGGAACGAGAGGAACTTGGTGTAGTTCTTCTCTTCCACGCCGCGCGCGAGCCAGCCCGAGACGCCGCGCGCCGGGCGGAAGGCGGCGATGGCCGGCGTCACGCGCAGCACCACGGCCTGCGCGCCGCCGCCGAACTGCGCCAGCAGGATGTGCTGGCCCGGCTGCGCGCGCTCCAGCACGGCCGCGAGCATGAGCAGCGCGTGCGGCGTGCCGGTCTCGCCCACGGTGGCGGCCAGCGAGTCGGCCACCGCCTCGGCGCGGATGCCGCAGGCCTTGGCGAGTTGCACGTCCATCTTGGCGAAGGTGGTGGGGAAGATGAAGTGGTCCACCGCGCTCGCTTCCACGCCGGCCTTCTGCAGGGCGCTGGCGATGGCGCGCGGCCCGAGCTTGCCGATGCCTTCGTCGCGCACCCAGCGTTCTTCCCAGTGGTAGTCGATGTCTTCGCCGGCCCTGCGGAAGTGGTCCACGAAGTCGACCGTGAGCGTGGCGCTGCCCAGCACCTCGGCGATCACGTTCTCGCGGCCGAGGGTGAGCGCGGCCGCGCCGTCGCCATAGTCGAGCTCCTGCGAGCTGGCCGCGCGGGTCTTGCGGTGGTCGGTGGCGATCACCAGGGCGTTCCCGCCGCGCGCGTTCACGCGGTCCAGCGCGCCGAGCACGGCGCTGAGCGCGGCGCTGGGCGAGCCGCCCATGTCCAGGGCTTCCACGCCTTCGTCCAGCGTGAGCGCCTCGCAGACCACGCCGGCGTTGAGCCGCTCGGCGAACGGCAGCGTGCTGGAGACCAGCTGCACGCTGCCGATGTGGCCGCGCTCGTCGTCCGCGCCCAGGCAGTCGCGCGCGGCGGCCACGGCCATGGTGAGGCTGTCTTCGTCCCAGTTCGCCATGGAGCGCGTGCCCTTGCGGCCCGCGAACTGCGGCGCGTACCAGGCGTTGGCCTGGGCCACGGCCTGGCGGCTCAGGCGCAGCCGGGGGATGTAGCTGCCATATCCGGTGATGCCTGCGGTCATGTGTGTCGGTCTCCGTGAGTGGGGGTGATCGGTATCGAACCAGAGGTACCGCCGATCCGGCTCTGCCGGTCGGCTGGTATCGCCCCCTTGAGGGGGTGACGCGAAGCGGCGCGGGGGTGAGCCCAATGCCCCCGCAGAAAGCGGCCCATGTCGTCGATGGCCGCGCGCGCTTCGGGCAGCTGCGCGGGGAATTGCTGGAACACGTGGATCATGTGGTCCCACACCTGCAGGGTGGCGTCCACACCGGCCTCTTTGGCGCGCGCCACGAAGTCGCGCGAGTCGTCGAGCACGGTCTCGCGGTCGCCCACCTGGGCCAGCAGCGGCGGCAGGCCCTTGAGGTCGGCGAACAGGGGCGAGACCAGCGGGTCGGCGGGGTTGCCTTCCTTGCCGAGGTAGTTGCGGGCCATGGCCACGATCATGGGCCGCTGGTGGATGGGGTCGCTGTCGGCGCGCGCGCCGTAGCTCGCGCCCGAGGCGGTGAGGTCGGTCCACGCGGACATGAGCACGGCGGCGGCCGGCAGCGGCCGGCCCGCGTCGCGCAGGCGCAGCAGCAGGCTCAGCGCCAGGCCACCCCCGGCGGAGTCGCCCGCGAGGGCGATGTGCCTGGGCTCGAAGCCCTGGCCGATCAACCACTGCCAGGCGGCCGACGCGTCGTCGAGCGCGGCGGGGTAACGGTGTTCGGGGGCGAGGCGGTAGTCCACGCCCAGCACGCGGCAACGCGCGGCGGCGGAGAGCTGGGCCATCAGCTCGCGGTGCGAGACCAGCGAGCCGACCTGGAAACCGCCGCCATGGAAGTACAGCAGCACGCGCTGCGCGTCCGCCCCCGGTGCGCCGACCCACTGGGCCTTCACGCCGCCGGCGTTCACGTCTTCGATGCTGGCGTCCACGGGCACGCCGCCAAACAGCGTGTCCCAGTCCTGGCGCATCTGCGCCACCGTGGTGTCGCGCGTCCAGCGGCCATAGACCTGGCGCACGCGCTCGATCACTTGCTCCACAGCGGTGCTCATGCGCCGCACCCCATGCCGCCGGAAACGCCCAGCACCTCGCCGGTGATGAAGCCCGCGTCCGCCGAGGCCAGGAAGGCCACGGCGGCGGCCACCTCGTCGGGCGTGCCCAGGCGGCCGGCCAGCGTGGCGCCAGTCATGGCCTCCAGCAGCTTGTCGCCGCCCTGCGCCACCGCCTGGCGCAGCAGCGGCGTGTCGATGGGGCCGGGCGCGATCACGTTCGCGGTGATGCCCTTGTCGCCGTTCTCGCGCGCGATGGAGCGCGTGAAGGCGATCACGCCGCCCTTGGCGGCGGCGTACACCGCGCCGCCGCGCGAGCCCAGGCGGCCGGCTTCGGAGGCGATGTTGATGATGCGCCCGTGGCCCGCGGCCCGCATGGCCGGCAAGGCGGCGTGCGTGGTGGCGAACACCGATTCGAGGTTGATCGCGATCAGGCGGCGCCAGTCTTCCGGCGTGGTGCGGGTGAAGAAGGCGTGCTGGTCCACGCCGGCGTTGTTCACCAGGATGTCCACCGGGCCGTGTTCGGCCATCACCTCGGCGACCTGCGCGAGGTCGGCCACGTCGAGCCGCACGGCGCGCGCCCAGATGCCGTTGGCCAAGGCCTGCGCGGCCTCCATGTCCAGGTCGGCGATGGTCACGAGCGCGCCGTCGGCCGCGAGGCGGCGCGCGATGGCCGCGCCGATGCCCTTGGCGCCACCGGTGACGAAGGCCTTGCGGCCCGCGAGGGGGTTGGGGGCGGCCATGTTCAGCGGCCCGTGAAGGTGGGCGCGCGTTTCTCGATCACGGCGGCCAGGCCCTCGCGCGCATCGGCCATGCCCGAGAGGTAAGCCTGCATGCGGTTCTCTTCGGGCATGCAGGCGTCCACGCCGGAGCCCAGGCCGTTCCACAGCAGGCGCTTGGTGCCCGCGAGCGCGGCCGGCGCGCCGGCGGCGAGCTGGCGCGCCAGCGCGAAGGCTTCGCTCTGCAGTTGTTCGTCGTCCACCACGCGGGTGATCAGGCCCATGGCCAGGGCCTGCGGCGCGGTGATCACCGGGTTGAGCATCAGGATCTCCATCGCCTTGCGCAGGCCCACGAGCTGGGTGAGCGTGACGGAGACACCCGCGTCGGGCACCATGGCCACGCGCGTGGCGCCGGCCAGGAATTTCGCCGAGGCGCCGGCGACCACGAAGTCGGACGAGCACACCAGGCCCATGCCGCCGCCGCCGGCCGCGAAGCCGTGCACGGCGCTGACCACCGGCGCGTTGAGCCGCATCATCATGGAGGCCACGATCTGCAGGTAGGACGTGGCCATGCGGATGTAGTCCGGCAGCGCCTCGCCTTTGGAGAGGAAGGTGTGCACGTCGCCACCGGCGCAGAAGTTCCTGCCCTCGCCGGTGATCAGCACGGCGCGCACGCGGCCGTCGCCGTGCACCGCCGTCATCACCTCGTGCAGGCCCTTGAGCATGGCCATGTCCAGGCCGTTGGCGGCCTCGGGCCGGTTCAGGCGGATGTGGGCCACGCCGTCGGCGTGCAGCGCCAGCAGCGCCGGGCCTTCGCCGATCAGCACTTCGGGGGTTGGCGTTTTCTTGTCTTCTTGTGCCATGCGGTGGTCTCCTGGTGGGGCCTAGATGAGGAAGGCCATCGAGTACAGCGCGGTCTCGTTGTTGACCAGCACGACTTTCTTGCGCGCCATGCGCAGGGCATCACCCTCGCGGCGCAGGGTGTATTCGTTGCGCGAGGCCCAGAGGGTGTCGCCCCGCGCCGGGGACGACTCGAACACCATGGCGTTGGAGGTGACCAGCAGTTCCTCGCCCTCCTGTTTCAGGATCTCCACGTTCGAGACCACGCGGCGCAGGCGCGACTGCGGCGTCTGGCTGTAGCGCTTGCCGGTGTGGAACTGGCGGATGCGCAAGGCGATGCGCGAGCGGTTGTCGTAAATGATGGACATTTCCTTTTCCGGGTCGCCGCCCTCGCCGTTGGCCGGGATCCAGTAGACGCCGTCGTCGGTCCACAGGGCTTCCCAGTCGTCGTAGGCGTGGTCGTCCTGGTAGCGCGCTTCGCGGTAGATGAACTGCGTGACCTCGTCGAGCAGGGAACGCGCATCGAGCACTGAACTCATGCAGCCTCCATCATGGATTTGTAGTGGCGCCAGATGCCGCGCGAAGGGGTTTCGTCGGTGTTGTCGCTGATGCGGTAGCCGTTTTCGTCCAGGCGCTCGCGGTGGCGGCCCCGGCCCAGGTAGAGCCACTCGGGGTTGCTGGACTGCACACCGAGCTGCGTGCGCTCGTACATGGCGGCGTCGTCGGCCAGCAGGAAACCGGCCGGGCCCACCGAGCCCATGGTCTGCTGGCGCAGGCGGCGGTTGATGTCGGGCGCGCCCTTGAACTGGATGGCGGTGACGTGCTGCACCGTGTGGTCCACCGACAGCGGCTGCAGCACGAACAGCTGGATCTCCGCGATGAACAGGTTGGGGAAGATCATGATGTGCGGCGTGCCGTCGATCATGATTTCGCGCGCCTTGTCCTTGCCGTAGGCCGCTTCCATCTGCGCGACGTAGGCCGGCAGCCGGTCGGCCGTGGTGCCGAACCAGCCCATGGGCACATCGCGCTTGCGGAACTCGGGCCGCAGGTCGTTTTCGGTGTGGCCCTTGCCGAAGTCGCGCGAAACGGCGGTGGAGTCGCTGTCGTACAGCGTGCCGATGCCGCTCTGCGCCACCTCGAAGATGGAGGCGTGCACGAACGAGGGGTGGTAACCGTCGGTCTCGTTCTCGACCAGGAACTTCCAGTTGGCCTTGACCTTGTGCTTGAGGTAACCCGCCGTGACCTCGACCTCGCCCTCGGGCGAGTTCATGCACAGCGCGTCGATCGCGCCGGCGGCCGCGCCCAGGTGCTCCAGCAGCGACTCGCCCTCCTGCGCGAACGAGCCGAACACGAAACCCCGGTGCGAGGCCACGCGCGCCACCTTGCCCAGGCCGAGCTGGGAGCGGTCGGCGCCCTCGTAGCCCGAGGGAAACGGGTAGCCGCGCAGCGCGCCGTCGTTGGCGAAGGTCCAGCCGTGGTACGGGCAGGTGAAGGAGCGCGCGTTGCCCTTCTCCGTCATGCAGACCCGGTTGCCGCGGTGCGGGCAGCGGTTGTGCAGCAGATGGATCTGGCCGGACTTGTCGCGCGTCATCAGGATGGGCTCGGGGCCGATCGACTTCATCACGTAGTCGTTGGCGTTGGGCACCTCGCTCTCGTGGCCCACATAGACCCAGGTGCGGTACCAGATCTTCTGCAGCTCGGCCTGGTAGATCGCGGGGTCGGTGTAGAGGGAGCCGTGCACGTGGTCGTCGCGGACGAGGTCGTCCCAGCGAACGGCCGGGCCGGTCGCGGCAGCGGGCGCAATGGGAATCACATGGGCGCAGTTGCTCAAGGTGTCATCTCCGTGGTGTCGGGGGCGGATCGGGCTTGTTGTCCGTTTCCGATGGTGCAATAATAGTCCGACGAGACGGACTATGTCAAGCCATCGTCCACCGGCCCACCGAAAAGGAATTCGCTCCCATGCCCATCGTCACTTTCATCGAACACGACGGCACCGCCCGCCGCATCGACGCCCCCAACCAGCGCAGCCTGATGCAGATCGCGGTGGACAACGGCGTGCCCGGCATCCTGGGCGATTGCGGTGGCTCCTGCAGCTGCGCCACCTGCCACGGCTACATCGGCAGCGAATGGGCGCCGCAACTGCCGCCCATTTCCGAGACCGAGGCCTTCATGCTCGAAGGCGTGCCCGAGCCACGCGAGACCAGCCGGCTGTGCTGCCAGCTGCGCATGAGCCCGGCGCTCGACGGCATCGTGGTGCACCTGCCGGCCGAGCAGGTCTGACCCCGCCCTAGGCGTAAGCCATCAGGCATTCCTGCGTCATCGACGCCAGCTGGCGGCCCTGCTGGTCGTGCACCGCGCCGATGGACAGGCCGCGCCCGGCCTGCGCGCACGGGCTGGTGCAGTCCACGTGCAGCCACTGGTCGGCGCGCACCGGGCGGTGCAGCCACAGCGCGTGGTTCAGGCTGGAGATGTAGAGCGGCCGGCCGTGGAGGTCGCGCAGGTGCAGGCCCAGCGCGGCGAAGTTGAGCCACCAGTCGGAGAGGTAGGCGAAGGCGGCGGCCTGGAAGCGCGCATCGTCGGGCAGCGGCCGGATCGCGCGCATCCAGAAGCGGAAGCGCCCGTTCATGTGGGTCTCGGCGAGCTGGCGCGTGGGGTCGGGCACGCGGAAGTCGATGCTGGGCTTGCGGTCCTGCGAGTAGCCGCCGAGCCGCGTCAGGTCGCCGATCAGCGCGCGGTCCACCTCGTCGAACCGGGGCAGATCCTCCGGCCGCTCGCCCAGGGGCGCGGTGCTCGGGCTGGCGTGGGTCGGCGCGTCCAGCGGCAGCGCGCAGGTGACCTGCGCGTCCAGCACCGTGCGGCCATTGCCCTGCGCGGCGCGCACGTGGCGCGAGCTGAAGCGCTTGCCTTCCTGCAACACGGTCACGCCGAAGTCCACCGGCTCATCGGGCATCGCGCCTTGCAGGAAGAGGAACTGCATCATGGTCGCCTCGCGGCCGGCGGGCACGTCCATCAGCGCGGCCATCATGGCCTGCCCGAGCAGCTGGCCGCCGTACGAACGGCCGTTGAGGTTGGCGTCGCCGTGGCGGCTGCGCCAGCGCCCTTCGCCCAGACGGTCCAGCGTCAGCAAGGCTTCGATGTCGAGATCGCTCCAGGTGGCCTGTGGCATGGGTCAGGCCTCCGTGGACAGTCGGCGGTGCCCGGCCGTGCGCGGAGCGATCCCGGGTTTGAGCCGCCAGTCGGGGCCGAAGTCGGCCAGGGGGTGCGAGGGCATCACCTCTTCATGCTCGATGCCGCGCAGCCGTGCCTCGTAGGCATCGAGGTAGGCGTGCCGCTGGGCCTCGTCGGTGTACTGGATGGAGAAGCCCACGAAGGGCGCCAGCACCTGCAGGCCGCCGTAGCCGAAGGTGCCGTGCTGCAGGTGCCACAGGATCACGTCGCGCTGCCCCAGCAGGCCGTCGGCCTCCATCATGTCGGGGAAGCAGCCGGTGGTGAAGGCCAGCATGGCCTTGCGCCCCTTGAGCCCGCCGTTGTCGAAGCGTTTGCCGCCCGCGCCGTACACGGTGCCGTTGACGAACACGCGGTCGATCCAGCCCTTGAGGATCGCGGGCACCGAGAACCACCACAGCGGGAACTGCAGGATCAACAGGTCGCAGGCCAGCAGCTTGTCGAGCTCGGCCTGGATGTCGGGCGTGAAGGTCTGGCGCTGCGAGGACTGCTTCTGCTCGCGGTCGTACTGCAAGGCATCGGGGAAGCGCCGCTCGGTGAAGTCATCGCCCGTCGCCACGGGGTTGAAACCCATCGCGTACAGGTCGGACACGACGACCTGGTGCCCGCAGGCCTGCAAGGTCTGGACGGAGCGGTCGAGCAGCGCCTTTCCGAAGGACCGGGGTTCCGGGTGGGCATAGACGATCAGCACATTCATGGCGGTCTTTCATTGGGGTCGAATCCCAATAATAAACCGCCGCGTCTGATTATTTATAGAACAGGCGAGGCCCTAGGCATCTCGTTCTGGCCCGGCTTGGTCGCGGGCACCTTCCACGCGGCGTTGGCGCGAGCGCTGCAGCAGCAGGCCCACGAGCACCATGGCCGCGGCCGAACCCGAAAGGCCGGGAGACATGAGCACCAGCCGCGCCAGGCCATCGACCGCTTCGACGCTGACCTGCTGTGCGTGATCGACCAGCGCCACGATGTCGGCGGATTGCACGTTGGGGATGTCCTCCAGCCGCACGTGGAACTCCTGCCAACCACCGCGAAAACGGATCTTCGCGAAGACGCCGTCGGCGATCGCCACCAGCGACAGCACGCCCAGAGGGCGCAGCAACTGTTCCAGCATGTGGCCACGGTCGGTCGGCAGCGCGGTCTCGTACACCTCGGCGACCAGCTCCGGGATGGCCATGCCATTGCGGGCAGGGGGTGGATCGCCGCCGCCCTCGGACGGCTCGGTCGTCGGGTTCATGAAACCCGGCCTGACAGGGCTCGCATGAGGTCCAGCGCCGTTTCCAGGGCCTCCTCCGCGCGCAGGAACTCGTGGTGGCGGATGAACCAGGACGCCTCGTCCAGCGCGACCAGGGCATCGGCCACACCCACGGCGGACGTGGCATGCAGCGCGCGGCGGGCCTCGCGGATGGCCGAGATGGCCAGGCTGTCGTGGCTGCAATAGACGTCGACCTGCGCCCGCCGGACATGGTCCATGGCTTGCATCGACAGCGGCACAGCACCCGACTCGTGCAGCGGGGGGGTGTAGGCCGTGGCGCCGACCATCGCATCAACGAGCAGGAGCGCGGGGAGGTTGTTGGACATGTTCGGCCTTTCTGGTCGGTGGTTGGGATGAGGTTCACTCTGCGGCGGGCGTGGGAACGGGAGGTTGCAAACGACAACGCCGCAGATGACAAATGTCATTTGCGGCGCCGTGGCATGGTGGGGCGCGGCGGGGCGCTGCCGGCGCCCCACCCCGTTGCGTGCGTCAGCCCGCGGCTTTCTGCTCGGTCGGCATGGCCTTCTGCTTGTGTGTCGCCTTCTTGGCCACGTGCTTCTTGTGCGGGGCCTTGGCGGCCTTGTGCTTTTCGGCCGGCATGGTCTTGGGCATCGCGGTGGTCGCGGGGGCGGCCGCCGGGCTTGGCATGGCGGCGGGTGCCGCGGGTTTGGGCGAACTGTCCATGGTGCTTTGCGCAAAAGCGCTGGCCCCCATGGCGGCAATCGCGGCGGTGATGAGGACGGTACGTAATTTCATTCGAAGCTCCAGGTTCGCAGCGGTCTTGGATTGCGGTCGATGCTGCGTTTCGTCAACCACGGCTGCGATGCTGGTGGCCCGGTGTGCTTCGCCGGTGTCAATCCACCCGTTGGCACATTTCACTTGCAATCGCGGGGATCAGAGCTGGAACCCCAGCCACAGCAGCATGCCTTCGGCGATGTCGCGCGCGAGCCCGGGTGCGGTGGCCACGTAGGGCTGTGCCGTGCCGCGCTCCTGGTCGAACCAGTCGGCGAACCGCTGCACGTCGGCCGGTGGGTGGAAGGCGCACATCAGCTCGTAGTTCAGCAACAGGCTGCGGCTGTCCAGATTGGCCGAGCCGCACAGGGCCAGCGTCTGATCGAACACCGCGAGCTTGGCGTGCATCATCCCGGGCGCGAGCCAGATCCGGCCGCCGGCCTGGGCCAGCGAGCGCAAGGCCCGGCCCCGCGCCATGTCCGAGAGCCGGTGGTTGGAGCGGGCGGGCACCAGCAGGTCGACCACCACACCGCGCCGCGCGGCCAGGCACAGCGCCATCAGCAGCGCCGCGTCGGGCACGAAGTACGGCGTGGCCAGGGCGATGCGGGCCTTCGCCCGGTAGGCCGCCGTGAGCAGCAGCGCCAGCACGGTGTCGTCCGCCTGGTCCGGCCCCGAGGCGACGAGCTGGGCGCCATCCCCGGCCTGCGCGCTGCCCTGGAGGACTTCGCGCGGAAGGGCCGGCAGGCCCCGGGCGAAGCGCCAGTCGTGTTCGAACAGCTCGCTCGCCTGCTGCACCAGCGCACCGCCCAGGTCGAAGCTCAGATCGCGCCAGGGCGGCTGCCCGGGCAAACCCATGAAGTACTCGGCGGCCAGGTTGCGGCCACCGCACCACAGGCGGGCCGAGGGCAGGCCCGCGTCGGCGACCAGCATCTTGCGGTGGTCGCGCAGGTTGGTGCGCCCCCGGATCGGCGAGCGCAGCGGCGGCACGAAGCGCACGAACTCGGCCCCCGCTCGGGTCAGGCGGTCGAGGCTCGGGGGGCGCTGCATCAGGCTGCCCATGCCGTCGAGCAGCAGGCGCACGCGAACGCCCTGCCCGGCCTTGGCCGTCAAGCGGTCGACCACCGCCTGCCCCGGCCCCTCGCGCCCCAGGATGAAGGTGCACACATCGAGGGTGGCCTGCGCGCCGTCGATCGTGCGCATCAAGGCCTCCTGGGCCTGGCGGCCATCGCTGTGCAGCCGCAGGTCGCGGTAGGCGGCGGATGCGGGCTGCCCGAGCGAGACGATGGTGCCTGCCGCCCAGCCACCGCCCGAGGCCAGCGGGCGCGGCGCGGTGGCCGCGAGGGAGGCCGGTCGGGCGAGCTTGCGCGAGCCGAGCAGCAGGAACGCCGGCAGGGCCACATAGGGCAGCAGCACGATGAACAACACCCAGGCGATCGCCGACGCGGGCGGCCTGCGCTGGCGCATCGCGTGCGAGCTGAAGACGTAGACCAGGACCGCCAGCGAGACGGCGAGGCCGTGCAGTGTCAGCCAATGGCTGGGCAACATGTCACTTGTCATCTGCCTTTGCGCTCCATGCAATACCGCCCAGGCCGGGCAAGTGCAGTATCCCCTCCTGTCCAGGCTCCCTCCTGGAACCCCAAGGAACCCCACCATGCCCACCGACCCCCAACGGCGCATCTGGATGGTGACCACCGCCAGCCTGGGTGGCGCGGCGGCGGTGGTCGCGGCCTATCCCTTCGCCGCGTCGTTCGCCCCGAGCGAGCGGGCCAAGGCGGCCGGCGGGCCGGTGGAGGTCGATGTCTCGACCCTGGCTCCCGGGGCCACCACCATCGTGGAGTGGCGGGGCAAACCGGTGTGGGTCGTGCACCGCACGCCCGAGATGGTGGCGGCGCTGCAGGGCCACGACGCCGAGCTGGCCGACCCGCGATCGAGCCGCAACCAGCAGCCCGCCTATGCCCGGAATCCGGCCCGTTCGATCAAGCCCGAGTTCTTCGTCGCCGTGGGCATCTGCACCCACCTGGGCTGCTCGCCCACCTCGGTGCCCGCGGGCACCGGCAATCCCGGCCTGCCCGCCGACTGGCCCGGTGGTTTCTTCTGCCCCTGCCACGGCTCGACCTTCGATGGCGCGGGACGGGTGTTCAAGAACAAGCCGGCACCGAGCAACCTCGAGGTGCCGCCGCACCGCTACGCGAGCGCCACGCAACTCGTGATCGGCGACGACGACGCACGCGCGTGAATCAGAACAGCGTTTCGACCTCGCTGGCCAGCAGGTAGCCCGCGCCGCGCTCGGTGAGGATCAGCGTGGGGTTGGTGGCGTCGGCTTCGATCTTGAGGCGCAGGCGGCGGATCTGCACGTCGATCGTGCGGTCGTAGACCTCGGCTTCATGCAGGCGCGACATCGACAACAACTGATCGCGGCTCAGCACGCGCCGCGGCGCCCGGCACAGCGCGTTGAGCAGGCTGAATTCGCCGTTGGACAGCTCCACCGACTGGCCCGCCGGCGACACCAGGCGGCGGGTGCGCAGGTTCAGCTCCCAACCCGAAAACCGGTAGGCGCGCCGCGTGTTGTCGCGCTCGGGCAGCGTGGCCTGCACCTGGTAGCGGCGCAGCACCGCGCGCACGCGGGCGAGCAGCTCGCGGGGGCTGAACGGTTTGGTGACGTAGTCGTCCGCGCCCAGCTCCAGGCCCATGACGCGATCGGCCTCCTCGCTGCGCCCGGTCAACAGCACGATGGGCACGGTGGCCCGTTCGCGCAAGGCGCGGGCCAGCAGCATGCCGTCCTCGCCGGGCAACCTGAGGTCCAGCAGCACGAGGTCGATGGCCTCGCGGTCGAACAGCGCGAACATCTCCGCGCCCGAGCACCCGGCGCTCACGCGCATGTCGTTCTTGCCGAGGTACTCGACCACCAGGTCGCGCACGTCCGCGTCGTCGTCGATCACGAGAATGTGGGGAACGGTGGTGGTGCTCATCGTGTGGCGCCCAATGTAGCGCAAGCCACCGCTCGGGACACGCGGCGGCGCATACTGGACACCCATGCGCACAGGTGCCTCGTTGAACCGATCGACCCCTGACACCATCTTCCCACCGCGAGCCTCGGGCCTTCCGTGGCTGTTCGCACTGGCGCTGTGGTTGCTGCTGGTGGCGGTCACCTCGCTGGCGCTCTGGCAGTTGCACCGCAGCGCACTGGAGAGCCAGGGACGGGAAATGGCCCTGCTCTCCCTGGCGCTGACCGACGAACTCGATCGCGGCTTGCAGGGCGCCGAAGAGGGTTTGCAGGCATTGGCCCTGGAACTCGGCCGGCGCCGACTGCCCACGGTGGACAGCCAGACGGTCCAGGCGCTGCAGACGCGCGCCGCCCTGATGCCGCTGGTGACCACGCTCTGGCTGCTGGACAAGGACCAGGCGCCGATCGCCTCGTCCGAGGCCACGGCCCCGCCGGACCTGCAGACCTTCCTGCCCCGGCTGGACTCGCTCGCCGAAGGGGCCACCGCCCTGAGCCAGCCCTTCGTGCCGGCCGGGGGTTCGCAGGCGCAGGTCGCGCTGGCGTTTCGCGTGGGCGCCGTGCACGGCCACCCGGGCGGCTGGATCGTCGCCGCCATGCCAGCCAACCAGTTGCTGGGCGCCTTTGGCGTGGCCCTGCCCGCGGCCGACGCGCGCATGGCCATCTTCCGCCGCGATGGCGCGCTGCTCGCGGGGGTCAACGTCGGGCTGCTGCGAGCCGGTGAGGCCGGACTGGCGCAGCGCCCTCGCCTGGCCAGGCAGCGCTTCAGCGATGGCAGCGAGCACCTCGTCGGCTCGCACCGGGTGCCGCGCTACGGCCTGGATGTCGTGGTGTCCCGGGAACTCGCCGCCGTGCTGCAGGGCTGGCGTGGCGCGCTGCAGCTGGCCATCGCCGCGCTGGCCTTCCTGCTGGTCACCATGGCGGCGGCGGTGCACTTCGTGACGCGGTCCGAACGGCAGCGGCTGGCGGCGCAGCAAGCCCTTCAGGTGCAACTGGCCCGCACCAGCCGGCTCGAGGCCCTGGGCGCCCTGGCCGGCGGCGTCTCGCACGACTTCAACAACGTGCTGGCCGGCATCGTCGGGTACGGGGAAATGGCGCAGGACGCCGCCGCGCCCGGCAGCGCCCAGGCCCGGCACCTGGGCAAGGTGTTGCAGGCCGCCCAGCGCGGCCAGTTGCTGATCGAACGCATCCTCTCGTTCAGCCGGGGCGGCGCACGCACCTCGGCCGTCTTCGAGCTGGAGCCGGTGGTCGAGGAGGTGCTGACGCTGCTGACCGCCTCGCTGCGCCCGGGGGTGGTGCTGGAACGGATGCTCGCCGCGCCCGGCGCGCGGCTGCGCGGCGACGCGACACAGGTCTTCGAGGCGGTCATGAACCTGTGCACCAACGCCATGCAGGCCATGCCCGATGGCGGCATGCTCAGCGTCCAGCTCGAGCGCCGGCAGGTCACCACGCCCCAGGTGCTGTCCCACTCGCCGCTGCCCGCTGGCGACTACCTGGCGCTGGGCGTGACCGACCAGGGCGTGGGCATCACGCCCGAGGTCATGGAGCACCTGTTCGAGCCGTTCTTCTCCGCGCGCGGCACCCAGGGCGGCACGGGGCTGGGCCTGGCGGTGGTCTTTGGCGTGGTGGCGGAGTTCGGCGGCGGGATCGACGTCGACAGCCTGCCGGGCCAGGGTGCGCGCTTCACGCTCTACCTGCCCGAATGCACCGACGCCGTTCCCGAATCGACCGCGGCTTCCACGCCCGTGCCCGCTGGCGCCGGCCAACGCCTGCTGGTGGTGGACGACGAGCCGGGGCTGCTGGCGCTGGCCCAGGAGATGCTGACGGGCCTGGGTTACGAGCCCGTGTGCTTTGACGATGCCGGCGACGCGCTGCAGGCGGTGACCGAGGCGCCGCAGCGGTATGCCGCCGTGATCACCGATGAACGCATGCCCGGCCTGAGCGGCACACAGTTCGCCAGCACCTTGCGGGCGCGCTCGCTGCAACTGCCGGTGGTGCTGGTCAGTGGCTACGGCGGGGCGCTGCTGGCCCGCCGCGCCAGCGACTCGGGCGTGACCCGCGTTCTGATGAAACCCCTGCGGCGCGACGAACTCGCTCGCACCCTCGCCGAGCTGGTCCCCTGACGGGCGGGTCTGTCCGCCTTTGTCCTTTGTGTCAGATGGCACACAAGCACCCGGACCGCGACACATGGCACGGCAGCCCAAAGACCAAGATGCGCCCATGATGGATGCCGACACCCTTGCAGAAGGCCAGGACACCCGATCGCGGCTGCTGATCCACGCCTGTGCCGACGAGACCCGCTGGTCCGTGCCCGTCCTGTGGCGGCGCATGCTGGCGCGGGTGCGCGGCGCGCCGCCCGCTGACCGGGCCCCGCCCACGCTGGAAATCCACGATCTGCCGGGGCGCCGTCTGCTCACCCTCACCAACGCGGGCGCCCCTCTGATCGACATGGTGCTGCCGACGGGCACCTACCACGTCACCGCGCTGACCGGCGAAAACCGCCGCAGCTACACGGTGGTGCTGGCGCAGGACGCCACGACCGAACTCCACCTGCTGCCGGCCCATTCGCGCCGGCATTGAGCGTCAGCGCTGCGCGCGCTCCGGGAAATCGTCTTCGTGAAAGGCCTGCCCGCCGCGCGAGCCCGCGGCCACCCGCTGGGCCTCTTCGGTGCGCAACTGCACGCGCCGGATCTTGCCCGACACGGTCTTGGGCAGTTCCTGCACGAACTCCAGCCGCCGGATGCGCTTGTACGGCGCGAGGTGCTCGCGCGAGAACGCAAAGAGGGCCTGCGCCAGTTCCGGGCTGGCCACCACCCCGGGCCGCAGGATCAGGTAGGCCTTGGGCACCGCGAGGCGCACCGGATCGGGGCTGGGCACCACGGCCACCTCCATCACCGCCTCGTGCTCCATCAAGGCGCTTTCCAGCTCGAAGGGGCTGATGCGGTAGTCCGAGGCCTTGAACACGTCGTCAGCGCGGCCCACGAAGGTGATGTAGCCGTCGGCATCGCGCTGGGCGATGTCGCCGGTGTGGTAGTGGCCGTCGCGCATCGCGCTGCTGTTCTGCGACTCGCTGCCCTGGTAACCCGCCATCAGGCCCAGCGGTCGCTGCGCCAGCGGCAGCGACACCTCGCCTTCGCTCGCGGCCTGTCCGTCCACGTCGAGCAGCTCGATGCGGTAACCAGGCAGAGGCCGCCCCATGGAGCCCGGCTTGAGCAACTGGCCCGGCGGGTTGCCCACCTGCGCCGTGGTTTCGGTCTGGCCGTAGCCGTCGCGCAGGTCAAGGCCCCACGCGGCGCGCACCTGTTCGATGATCTCGGGGTTGAGCGGCTCGCCGGCGCCAATGAGTTCGCGCAGGCTCAGGCGCTCGCGCCGCGCCGCCAGGTCTTCCTGGATCAGCATGCGCCACACCGTGGGCGGCGCGCACAGGCTGGTCACGCGGTGGCGTTCCAGCACCGACAGCAGGCCGGGTGCGTCGAAGCGTGCGTAGTTGAAGATGAAGATGCAGGCCCCGGCGTTCCAGGGCGCGAAGAAGCAGCTCCAGGCGTGCTTGGCCCAGCCCGGCGACGAGATGTTCAGGTGCACGTCACCCGGCAGCAGGCCGATCCAGTACATGGTGGCCAGGTGCCCGACGGGGTAACTCTGGTGCGTGTGCAGCACCAGCTTGGGCTTGGACGTGGTGCCCGAGGTGAAGTACAGCAGCAGCGGGTCGGTGGCGCGCGTGGGGCCATCGGGCGTGAATCCAAGGTCGGCCTGCGCCGCGTCCTCGAAGCGCAGCCAGCCCGCCACGCCCTCGCCCACGCTGATGCGCGTGTAGTCGCCCGCGAGGCCGTCGAACTTGCCCGTCTGCGCGCTGGCCGCGACCACGTGCCGCACCTGGCCGCGCTCCAGCCGGTCGCGCAGGTCGTCGGCGGTCAGCAAGGCGGTGGCCGGGATCAACACGGCGCCCAGTTTCATCGCCGCGAGCATCACCTCCCACAGCGCCAGCTCGTTGCCAAGCATGAGCAGGATGCGGTCGCCCCGCTGCACGCCGATGGCGCGCAGGTGGTTGGCCACCTGCGAGGAGCGCTCGGCCATCTGAGAGAAGGATCGTTTCACCTCGCTGCCGTCGTCGCCCACGATGTGCAGGGCCGTGGCGCCGTTGCCGCGCGCCATCGCGTCGAAGTGGTCCAGCGCCCAGTTGAACTCGCCCAGCACGGGCCACTGGAAATCGCGGTAGGCGCGCTCGTAGTCCAGTCGGTGGGTGAGCAGGAAATCGCGAGCGGCCAGAAAGGAAGCAGTGGAATCTGTCATGGTTCCTCGGATGTCTTGGGGCGGGACATCCGGATTCTGCTTGAACTCAGCGGGGGAAAAAATGCATGGCTGGCCGGCATCACCGATGGCTAGCAAAAACGACACCTGAGAACCAAGCCCCAGGGTCGCCCCACGAAAAAAACTATTTGGTCAGGATCAGCTTGCCCAGCTTGGTGGATTGCAGCTTGTACATCGATCCGTTGTGCGCGATCTGCACGCACTTGCCACCCTGCAGCAGCGACAGGCTGTCGATGCTCGAGAGCCCATCGAGCACGCTCGGCGCGGCCTGGGTCTGCGCCTCGTCCGCATCGACAGCGGACACGGCGGCAACACGTCGCGGCACGCGCAACAGCGGACGGGTGATCGACAAGGTCTGCATGGCATCGGCTCCTGGGTGGTCAGTGCATGCAGTGTACCGCATAAATGCGACTGATTCTCATTTATGAAAAATAAACTGCGCGCTGATGCTGGACCCGAACGCACCAACATGGGCCGGCTCGGTTGTTGCTATGGCTATACGGGGAAACACCGGGATCGCCCGTCCGTCTGCCGATGGGCCCAGATTTACAATGTGAAAGCCCGTCACTGCCGCATTCAGCGGCGTTCAAACGAAAGACATTTCATGAAGAACCTCTTCCTTTCCCTGAGCCTGATTGGCGCCGCCGCCCTGGTTGGTTGCGGAAAATCCGAAACCCCGGCGCCCGAAGCCGCCCCGGCCGCCCCCGCTGCGGCACCCGCCGCCGCTCCCGCCCCGGCCGAGATGCCGGAACTCAAGGTGGCGATCGACCCGACCTACGAACCCTTCACCTTCAAGACCGCCGACGGCAAGCCCACGGGCTTCGACGTCGACATCGCCGAAGCGCTGTGCAACCAGATCAAGCGCAAGTGCGTGTACGTCGAACAGGTGTGGGACAGCATGATCCCCGGCCTGCAAGCCAAGAAGTACGACGCGATCATCAGCTCCATGTCCATCACCGAAGAGCGCCTGCAGGTCGTGGACTTCACGGACAAGTACTACTTCACCCCCAGCCGCATCGTGGTCAAGACCGGCACAGCCTACACCGACCCCGCGTCGCTCAAGGGCAAGAAGATCGGCGTGCTCAAGGGCAGCACGCAAGAGAAGTACGCCATGGGTGAACTCAAGCCCGCAGGCGTGAGCATCGTTCCCTACGAAGCCCAGGACCAGGTCTACCTCGACATCAAGTCCGGCCGTCTGGATGGCACCGTGGCCGACCAGGTGGAAGTCAACGGCGGTTTCCTGCGCAAGCCCGAAGGCGCGGGTTACGGCTTCGTCGGCCCCGTGCTGAACGAAGCCAAGTACTACGGCACCGGCGTGGGCGTGGCGCTGCGCAAGGGCGAGACCGCGCTCAAGGACGAACTCAACGCGGCCATCAAGGCCATCCGCTCCAACGGCGTCTACGACACGGTCGCCAAGAAGTACTTCGACTTCGACGTGTACGGCAACTAAGCCGTCCCCGTTTTGTCCGGCTACTTCGCCTCGATCCTGCAGGGCGCCCTCCTCACGGTGGGCGTTTCCCTGGCCGCCTTGCTGGTGGCCATCCTGCTGGGCCTGCTGGGCGCGGTGGCCAAGCTCTCCGGCCGCCCCTCCTGGTGGGGCTGGCCACCGTCTACACCACGCTGGTTCGGGGCATTCCCGAGCTGGTGCTGATGCTGCTGATCTTCTACGGCGGCACCATCGGTCTGAACCACCTGCTGGCTGCGTCGGGCAGCAAGGGGTCGGTGGACATCAATCCCTTCCTCGCCGGTGTGCTCACCATCGGGTTCATCTACGGCGCCTACATGACCGAGACCTTCCGGGGCGCCATCCTTTCGATTCCGAAGGGCCAGATGGAAGCCGCCTGGGCCTTCGGCATGGGGCCGGTGCGCACCTTCCTGCGCATCACCGCGCCTCAGATGGTGCGCTACGCCCTGCCCGGCTTCACCAACAATTGGCTGGTGCTGATCAAGGCCACCGCGCTGATCAGCCTGATCGGCCTGAAGGAAATGACCTACCTGGCCAAGCAGGCCAGCGCGGCCACCCGCGAGCCCTTCACCTTCTTCCTGTTCGCCGCCGCGCTGTTCCTGATCTACACCTCGGTGTCGCTCTGGGCGCTGCGCCGGCTGGAACGGCGCTTCAGCCTCGGCGTGAAACGCGCCCACACGTGATGGACACCCGCACATGAAGTGGGAAGTCATCTTCCAGCCCGCCAACCTCGCCATGTACGGCGAGGGCCTGATCACCACCCTGTGGCTGCTGCTGTCCTCGCTGGGCGTGGGCGCGGTGCTGGCGCTGCTGTTCGCGCTGGCTCTCACCAGTTCCATCGCGCCGCTGCGCTGGGTCGTCGGCGCCTACACCTATGTGATCCGCGGCACGCCGCTGCTGATCCAGCTCTACCTCATCTACTACGGCCTGGCCCAGCTGGACTGGATCCAGGCGCGCTGGAACGACGTCTGGCCCTGGACGCATTTCAAGGAGCCGTTCTTCTGCGCCCTGCTGGCCTTCAGCCTGAACACGGCGGGCTACACCGCCGAGATGCTGGCGGGCGCCATCCGCGAAACCGCCGCGGGCGAGATCGAGGCCGCCCAGGCCATGGGCATGAGCCCGGCCATGGCCATGCGCCGCATCGTCCTGCCCAGCGCCATGCGCCGCACGCTGCCGGCCTACAGCAACGAGGTGGTGATGATGCTGCACGCCACCAGCCTGGCCAGCACGGTGCCCGCCATGCTGGACGTGACCGCCGCCGCCAGCCGCATCTATTCCGACTACTACCTGCCGTTCGAGGCCTACATCTTCGCGGCCGCGATCTACCTCACCATCACGTTCAGCCTGGTGGGCATGTTCAAGCTGGCCGAAAGGCGTTTCCTGGCCCATCTGGCCCCGCGCGGGCATTGAGCGCCGAGAACCAGGCCGCCCCATGCAACGCATCGAGTACCCCCTGCTGAGCCCCAGCCTGGGCAGCCAGAAGACCCTTGTGGGGTTCCACTTCGGCACGCCCGGTGCCCGGCCCAAGGTCTACATCCAGGCCAGCCTGCACGCCGAGGAACTGCCCGGCATGCTGGTCGCCCACCACCTGCGCCAGCAGCTGGAAGCCGCCGAGAAGGCCGGGCCGCTGCGGGGCGAGGTCATTCTGGTGCCGGCGGCCAACCCGATCGGCCTGAGCCAGCGGCTGAACCATCGGCCCCTGGGCCGCTTCGAGTTCGACACCGCGCAGAACTTCAACCGGCACTACCCCGACATGGCCGCCGCCGTGCTGACCGACGCCATTCCCCGCATGGGCGCGGACGCGAAGGCCAATGTGGCCACCGTGCGCCAGCTGGTCGGCCAGTGGCTGAACCAGTGGCAAGCGACCAGCGAACTCGACAGCCAGCGCCGGCAGCTGCTGCTGCTCTCGCACGACGCCGACCTGGTGCTGGACCTGCATTGCGACACCGAAGCCGTCATGCACCTGTACAGCGAAGAGGCCTGCTGGCCGCCCTTCGAACCGCTGGCGCGCCTGCTGGGCTGCCAGGCCGTGCTGCTGGCGAAAGAATCGGGTGGCGGGCCGTTCGACGAACGCCTCTCCGGTCTCTGGTGGCAACTGGCCGCCGCCTTGCAAGCCGCGGGCGTCAAGGCCCCCCTGCCGCAGGCCTGCGCGAGCACGACGGTGGAGCTGCGCGGCGAAGCCGATGTCTCGCACGACCACGCGCGCCAGGATGCGCAAGCCATCCTCGCCTTCCTGGCGCACGCCGGTGTCCTGCATGCCGGTGCGCCGGCGACGCTGCCGCCCCTGGCCTGCCAGCCCACGCCGCTGGCGGGTTCGCAGACGCTGCGCTCGCCCGTGCCCGGTGTGCTGGTCTTTCTCGTGCAGCCCGGCGCCACCCTGGCGGTGGGCGATGTGGTGGCCGAGGTCATCGATCCCACCGCCCCGGCGGCCGCGCGCGTGCACGAAGTGCGCGCCGAGGTGGCCGGTGTGCTGTACGCCGCCGTGCGCGAACGTTATGTGGTTTCGGGCGGCGAGGTCGGCAAGATCGCTGGCGAGACGCCGTTCCGCTCGGGCGACCTGCTGGGCGCCTGAGCTTTTCTTTTCATCGGGCATCGAACATGACTGCAGAACCCACCGCCAACCGAACGCCCGGCCGCCCTCTTCTGGAGGTGCAGGACATCCACAAGCGCTTCGGCGCCAACGAAGTGCTCAAGGGCGTCTCCCTGCAAGCCAATGCGGGCGACGTGATCAGCCTGATCGGCAGCTCGGGCTCGGGCAAGAGCACGCTGCTGCGCTGCATCAACCTGCTGGAGCACCCCAACAGCGGGCGCATCGTGCTCGGTGGTGAAGAGCTGCAGCTCAAGGCCGACCGCCACGGCGAACTGCGCGCGGTCAACGCCGCGCAGCTGCAGCGCCTGCGCACCAAGCTGGCCATGGTGTTCCAGCACTTCAACCTCTGGGCCCACATGACGGTGTTGCAGAACATCATCGAGGCGCCGATCAACGTGCTGGGCATCCCGAAAGAAAAAGCGGTGGAGACCGCGCGCCGCTACCTGGAGCGCGTGGGCCTCAAAGGCGTGGAAGACCGCTATCCCTCGCACATGAGCGGTGGCCAGCAGCAGCGCGTGGCGATCGCCCGCGCGCTGGCGGTGGAGCCGGACGTGATGCTGTTCGACGAACCCACCAGCGCGCTCGACCCCGAACTCGTGGGCGAGGTGCTGCGCGTGATGAAGCTGCTGGCCGAGGAAGGCCGCACCATGGTGGTGGTGACGCACGAAATGGGCTTCGCGCGCGAGGTGTCCTCGCACCTCATCTTTCTGCACAAGGGCTGCATCGAGGAACAGGGCGTGCCCAAGGAGGTGCTGGCCCGGCCCAAGAGCGAACGGCTCGCGCAGTTCCTCTCGGGCAACCTGAAGTAAGAGGCTCAGGGCGCGGCCGGCGGCCGCAGTTCCAGCGTGCTGCGCCACTGCGCCGGCTTCATCGTCAGCACGCGGTACTGCACCGCCACCCAGGTGTCGCTCATGTCGCGGTAGCGGCCCGAGAACACGTTGCCGCTCTGCCCGGTCTGGTAGATGAAGCGCGAGTTGTCCAGGTCCGCGAGGTCGTAGACCGCGCGCAGGCTGGCCGCATGGCGGTTGGCATACGGTGCATCGGCCTTGTCCAGGTGGTACTGCCCCACGTTGACGGTGAAAGGATCGCCCCCGTGGGCGTGCGCACGTCGAAGAGCGCCGCCAGCGGCTTCACGTTGCCGAACGGGCGGTGGGCCGAGATCGCCGGGTGGGCATCGCCCCAGCGCCAGGCGGCCACGTCGCTGCCGTGCACGGCCTGCAGCTTGTTCAAGGCGTCCGTCAGGGCCAGGCCGCTGGCCGCCGCGCAACCCGCGGTGCCGCACCAGTTCGCGTCGTCGCGCTCCAGAATGCCTTCCACCGCGTTGCGGAACAGGCGCTTGCCGTACATGCCTTCGAAGCGCGCCTGGCCCACGCGCTCGCCCACCACGCGGCGCGTGAAGGCATCAACCCAGGCGCTGTAGATCAGCGGCGCGGCGGCATCGGCGCGCATCTCGCCCTTGAAATCGCGCAGCGCGGCCTGCGCGGCGGCCGCCAACGGGTGGTCCGACACGGCTTTCTGCAGGAACGGCAGCAGGCGCACCGTGGCGGCCGATTGCTGGTCGGCGTGCATGGCGCGGAACGAGTCCAGCGTGTGCTTCGGGGTCTGCGCCAGCATCGCTTCGATGCGCTCCTGGCGGTAGGGCGCGGCCCAGTCCTGGGTCAGGAAATGCGGGTAGTCCGCGGCGTGGATGCGCTGGTTGGCGGTGGCGATCCAGCCGCGCGCGCCGTCGTCCTGCGGCGTCTCTTCATAGGGCAGCCAGCCGGCCCAGTCGTAGCGCAAGTCCCAGCCCGGCGCCGGTGCGACGCCGCGGATGTCGTTCTCCGGCACGCGCAAGGGCACGCGGCCCGCGGCCTTGTAGGCGATGCGCCCCGTGCGGTCGGCCATCACCACGCTCTGCATCGGTGAATGGAAATCGCGGAACGCCTTCTGGAGTTCGTCGACCGATTGCGCGCGGTTCGATTCCAGGGTGGCGACCACGTTGCGGTTGTCGGCGTCCAGCGCGGTCCAGCGCAGCGCGAGCACGAAGCGGCTGGTGTCCATCACCTCGCCATGGCGCGCCTGCGCATCGCTCAGCACCGGGCCGTGGCGGGTGCTGCGCACCATGTGGCTCACGTCGGGCTGTCCCTTGACCCGGATGGTCTCCATGCGCAGGCCGAAGTTGGCCCAGGCCGGTTCACCGGAGGGGGACGGCACGCGGTACTGCGCGGGGTTGGCGGGGTTGATCTGCTCGAGGTAGAGGTCCTGCACATCCGGGCCGGTGTTGGTGAAGCCCCAGGCCACCTGCTGCGTGCGGCCGAGCACCACGAAGGGCGTGCCGGGCAGTGTGGCGCCCATCACGTCCATGCCCTTGATGCCGTCGGCATCGGGCGCCTGCAGCCGCGCGAAGTACCAGATGGCCGGCGCGCTCAGGCCCAGGTGCGGGTCGTTGGCCAGCAAGGGCATGCCCGAGGCGGTGCGCGAGCCGTTGACCACCCAGTTGTTCGAGCCCTTGCCCTCGATGTTGCCCAGCTCGTCGGCCCAGCGCTGCAGGTCCGCGCCGATCTGCCCGCGCGCCGAGGCGACGATGCCGGGCGCGGCCGGCACCTCGGCCTTCGAGGTCGTGACCGGCTTGCCCCGGTAGACGCCCAGTTCGCGGTAGAGCTTGGCGAGGTCGGCCGTGGCCGCGGGCTGCTCCCCCGGGTACGGCGGGAACAGCTCCCACAGGGCCTGGGTGTCGATCGCCTCCAGCGCGGTGAACCGGGCGAACTCGTTGCCCCAGTTGCCGCCCAGGTCCAGCGCCATCATGAGCGACCAGGCCACGCAGTCGACCGGGTCCCAGTAGCGCCCCGCGGCCGCCTCTTCGCGCGGGCTGATGCCCAGCAGCAGGAACTCGGGCGAAGGCAGTTGTTCGCTGTGGGCGAAGAAGGCGTTCACGCCGTCGCTGTAGGCCTGCAGGGCTTCGCGGGCCTCGGCTGGCAGGGTTTCCAGCTGCTGGCGCGCGGCCTGCCGGATGCCCAGCGTGCGCATGAGCTTGTCGGTCTCCAGCGTGGTCGGGCCCAGCACCTCGGACAAGGTGCCGCGCATGATGCGGCGGTTGAATTCCAGTTGCCAGCCGCGCTCCTGCGCGTGCACGTAGCCCATGGCCATCCAGGCGTCGCGCGGCTTGCCGGCCAGGATGTGCGTGACGTCGCTCGCGTCGCGGTGCACCTTCACCGGCGCGGACAGCCCACCCAGGTTGAGGCTGCCCTCGGTTTTCGGCAGGCTGCGCCAGGCATAGAAGGCGGCCAGCGCGGCGGCGAGCACCACCAGCAGCGACAGCAAGGCAAAGAGTCGTTTGATCCAGCGCACGAAATGTCCCCACTCATTGTTGTGATCCCGACGGCACGCGGTTTTCCCGTGCGCCGCCTTGCGGCCTTCCCTGCCGCGCCTGCTTATTTCTCGATGCCGATCGGCCCGATCGACATCTGGCCGTCGACCAGCCGGAAGCGCACCGTGGGCGCGCTGAAATCGCTGAAGGGCGCGCCCATGGCGATCTCGCCGTCGCTGTGCAGCAGGCACTCCTGGCGCCGCAGGGCGATCACGTTGTCGCCCGCGCCGAAACGCACCCAGGTGCCGTAGCTGCTGATGTCTTCGAGCACGTAGTTGCCCGAGCGGATGTCGATGCTGGCGTGCATGCGCGAGACGCGCGGGTCGCTCACCACGAAATCGGCCTCCGGCACGCGGCCGATCTTCATCGGCAGGTCGGTCAGGCTGAAGGCCTGCGTGGTGTCGAGCCAGGCCAGCTCGAAACCTCCGAACACGGACTCCTTCATCGGACTCAGGGCGTGCAGGTCGGCCGGCAGCGTGAGGAACTCGGACAGCATCTCGGGCTGCCACTCGACGCGGAACACCTCGCAGGGCTCCACCCGGCCCTTGATGCGCATCGGCCCCAGGCTGCGGCTGCGCACGCCATGGCGGGGGCCGAGTTTGCGGATCACGGTGTCGGTGGCCATGATCTGTTCGGGGCCGGCCAGGTCGCTCAGGCGCGAGGCCACATTGACCGCGTCGCCGAAACAATCGCCATCGACCACCACGACCTGGCCGCGCGCCATGCCGATCTGCATCATGAGCTTGAGGCGGTCGGGCCACTGCATGACGCGCTTGGCGTGCTCCTGCTGGATCAGCACCATCGCATCGACCGCGTTGCGGTTGTTGGCGAACGACATCAGCACGCCGTCGCCCAGCATCTTGACCACCGTGCCCCCGTTCTCCACGCCCATGGAGCCAATCCACTGGGTCAGCTTGGTGACGGCCTTGGTGGCGCGGTCGTTGCCCAGTGTTTCAAACACCGAGACGCTACCCGTCAGATCCACGAAAGCAATTGTCAGTTCGGCCATAGGAGAGAAGACATATCGGCTGGATTACAACACACCACCCAATGTATGAAGGCGTGTCGGAAAACCGCCGTTTCGGGCCCTCGAAAGCGGGCCCTGGCGGTTGAAAAAAAGTGCACCCGATCCGGCCTCCTCGATGGCGCCACGTCGATGCAAATTGTTAACGAATGCGTAAGAAGGTATTACACACCTCATGAAGTCAATCAAAAACCGACGATAAACATATGATTTATTTGTTGTTTTTTGAGTGTTGTCAAACATTCCCGATTGCACATCCGTGGTGTCGCGACGTATCCTGTATCCAATTAGTACAAAGTCGTTGAGGCCACTTCCATGCGCTGGTTCAAACCCGGTATCCGCAACAGCATTTCCGCCCTTCTCAGCCCCGAGACGCGCAAGGACTCGCCCGAGTCCCTGGAGCCGGTGCGCGAAGCCATGCTCGCGGTGCTAGGCGAAGAAGGCGCCAAGGCCAACCCGCAGCTCACGCGCAAGCTGAAGTACCTGCACGATGCGCACGCCCTGTGGTTCGCACGCGCCGAGATGGTGGCCGTGCTGAGCCAGTTGCACGGCGAGGCGCTCGCGGTGCACCGCGTGCAAAGCCTCTCGCCGGTGTTCCAGGGCCTGGTGCCCAAGAGCCTGATCGACGCTGGCCGCTCGCGCAGGTCCTGATCTCCCCGCAAGGCCTTCAGCCCCAATAAATCAGGGCATCGCGCCCTTCCACCATCAGATCCACCTTGCGCCCCACGGGCAGCAACACCTTGGTCGGCACGTGCCCGAAGGGCAGGCCCGTGAACACCGGCGTCTTCGTGCGCGTGCGCATCCAGTCGATCACCGTCTGCAGCTTGAAGCCCCGGTCGTAACCCGGCACCAGCTTGAAGCGGTTGAACGAGCCCATCAGCACCGCCTTCTGCTGGCCGATGATGCCCGCGTTGAGCAACTGCGTGAGTTGGCGCTCGATGCGGTACGGGTGTTCGTTCGCGTCCTCCAGGAACAGGATGCCGCCTTTGACCTGAGGCAGGTAAGGCGTGCCCACGAGCGCGCAGATCACGTTGAGGTTGCCGCCCCACAGCGTGGCGCCGCGAAGCCGGAACACCGGCGCTGCCTCGCCGTCCTTGCGCGGGGTCGCCTTCGCGTCCGACACCGGCAGCCGCCAGCCCGAGCCTTCTCCGTGGCCCACGAGCAGGTCGTCGAAGCAGGCTTCCATGATGTCGTCCGGCACTTCGGCGCCGAAGTCCTCGCCCAGTGCCGGGCCGCCCCAGGTGACGGCACCGGTCTTGGCCAGCACCGCCATCTGCAGCGCCGTGAAGTCGCTCAGGCCCACGAACTGGGTGCCGCGCTCGATCGCCTTGGCGATCTTCTTGAAAGGCAGGTCGCCCACGATGCGCGTGAGCCCATAACCCCCGCGCGAAATCAGCGCCACGTTCGCGCCGCTGGCGGTGGCGCGCTCGATGGCGGCCAGGCGCGTGGCGTCGTCGCCCGCGAAGCGCATGTGGCTGCTCAGCGCCGCCTCGTCGATCTCGACCTCGTGGCCCAGCGCCTTGAGCCGCGCCACGCCGCGGCGGAACGCGGCCTTGTCGCGCACCGCGCTGGAGGGCGAGTAAATGTAGATGTGCTTGGTGCCGTGGTGGTGGCTGTGGTTGCAATCGGGGCTGCAGGCGGGCGTGTGCGTGTGACCGTGGCTCATGGTGTTGGGCGAAAAAGGGCTCGATTATCCGGGTGCGGGCGCCGCGAAATGGCGCACGGCGGCTTCGGCGATGGACTGGCCATGCTCCTGCACGAAGTGGCCGGCTTGCGGCAGTCGAAGAGGCTCGGGGCAATGGCGGATCTGCGCGTGCAGGGCCTGCATGACGGGCTCGCCCAGCACAGGGTCCTGAAGGCCGATGGCCATCAGGCTCTGCCCCCGCCATTCGGTGGACCAGAAGTCCCGCGCCTGCCGGCTGAGGGCCGCGCCCTCGTCGTCGGCGTGCTCGGGCACCATGGGGGGAAAGGCGCGCAGCGCGGCGCGGTGGCCCCGGTCGGGGAACGGCGCGTTGTAGGCCGCGCACTCTTCCGCGCTCATCTGCGGGTTGCCGCGCGCGAACAGGCGCGCCACGTCGAACTCGGGGTTCTGCGCGCACATGTTGCGCCAGGCCACGAAGCCGGGCGACAGCGGGGCCTCGCCGGTGGCCAGCGTGGTGTTCATCACCAGCACCCCCCGGTAGCGCTGCGGCGCGGCCATGGGCAGGGTCAGGCCCAGCAGCCCGCCCCAGTCCTGCACCACCAGCACCACGTTGTGCAAGTCGAGGCGCTCGACGAATTCCAGCAGCACCTGGCGGTGCCAGGTGAACGAGTGCGCGCCGTCCTTCTTGGGCTTGTCGCTGCGGCCGAAGCCGATCAGGTCGGGCGCGACCACGCGCGCCCCGCTGGCCAGGAACACCGGGATCATGTGGCGGTAGAGGTAGCTCCAGGCCGGGTTGCCGTGCAGGCAGAGCCAGGTTGTAGGCGCGTCCTTCGGCCCTTCGTCGAGGTAGTGCAGGCGCAGGCCGCCGAGCGCGGGCAGATCGCTCACATACCGCGGCGCCCAGGGGTAGCCGGGCAGGTTCTGGAAACGCTCGTCGGGCGTGCGCAGGGCATCGTCGCGCAAGGGATGCAGGTTCACTCGGCGCTCCTTGAAAAAACCGCGCAGCAGTTGCGCCCCCTCCTCGGCCAGCACACCGCCTTGCACGGTGGTCTGGTGGTTGATCCGGGCATGCCCGAACAGGTTGAGCACCGAGCCCGCCGCGCCGGTCTTGGGGTCGGCCGCGCCGAACACCACGCGGGCCAGGCGCGCATGCAGCATGGCCCCGCTGCACATGGCGCAAGGCTCCAGCGTCACGTAGAGCGAACAGCCATCGAGCCGGTAGTTGCCCAGCGCCTGCGCGGCGGCGCGCAAGGCGACGATTTCGGCATGCGCGGTCGGGTCGTGGCCGTCGATGGGGGCGTTGCGGCCGGTGGCGATCACGCGGCCGTCCTTCACCACCACCGCCCCCACCGGCACCTCACCGGCCTGGGCCGCGGCCTGGGCTTCGGCCAGCGCCAGGCGCATGAAGCGGGCGTCGTCGGAAACGGGCGTGTCGGGCATGCGGCGAGTGTAGGCCAGGGCCCATACCCCATCGGGTAAAATACAGGACTGGGTGTTCGCGCTGCCTGTCGCAGCGAAACAGGTTCAAGCGCTGGTCGGGCCGCCGCGCGGAGTTGATACGTCCATGAATCGAGCCCCTTCCCGGCAGACCCTGCCGCGCGCCCAGCTTGTCGCCGACCGCGCATTCGCCGCCCTCTCCCGTTTCCTCCACATTGAAGCCGTCAGCGGCGTGGTGCTGCTGTTCGCGGCGGCCATCGCCCTGATCTGGGCCAACTCGCCCGCCGCCGCCAGCTACCACGCGCTCTGGCATGCGCCCCTGACCCTCGGCATCGGCCCCTACGTGTCGGCGCAATCGCTGCACTTCTGGATCAACGATGCCCTGATGGCGGTGTTCTTCCTGGTCGTGGGCATGGAGATCCGGCGCGAGATCCACGAAGGCGCGCTCGCCAGCCTCCCGCTCGCCGCCCTGCCCCTGGCCGCCGCGCTGGGCGGGGTGCTGGTGCCAGCGCTGATCTATGTCGCGTTGAACACCGACCCCACCACGCTGCGCGGCTGGGCCGTGCCCACCGCCACCGACATCGCGTTCGCCGTCGGCGTGCTGGCCCTGCTGGGTCGCTCCATTCCAGGCAACGTGCGCGTGCTGCTGCTGGCCCTGGCCATCATCGACGACATCGTGGCGGTGCTCATCATCGCGGTCTTCTATTCGGGCGGGCTGGACTTCAGCGGCCTGCTGGTGGCCGGCCTGGGCATCTTCATGGTGCTGGGCCTGCAGCGCATCGGCACCGGCTCGGCCTGGGCCTACGTCGTGCCCGGCGCCGTGCTCTGGCTGGGCCTGCTGCAGACCGGCGCGCACCCCACGCTGGCGGGCGTGGTGCTGGGCCTCATGACACCCGTGCTGCCGGTGCGCCTGCGCGGCGAGGCCCCGGTGACCCGCGTGCAAAGGGCGCTGCACCCTTGGGTGGCCTACGCTGTGATGCCTCTGTTCGCCCTGGCCAACGCGGGCGTGACGCTCGACGGCGTGGACCTCGCCTCCGGCAGCGCGCAAGCCGTCACCCTGGGCGTGGTGCTGGCCCTGGTGCTGGGCAAGCCGCTCGGCGTGCTCGGCGCCAGCTGGCTGGCCGTGCGCCTGGGCCTGTGCCGCCTGCCCGACGGCGTGACCTGGTCCGGCGTTGGCCTGGTCGGCCTGCTGGCGGGCATCGGCTTCACCATGTCCATCTTCATCGCCACGCTGGCCTTCGACGATGCCCAGTTGCTTGGCGCCGCCAAGCTGGGCGTGCTGCTGGCCTCGCTGCTGGCGGCCGTGCTCGGCCTGTCCTGGGGTTTTCTGCAGGCCTGGCGGGCCCGCCGCAGCGCCCCTCTGGCATGATCGCGGGTTCTACTGGTTTTCCCTGATGCCACACGCCCCGCAACGCCGCTGGGAGCTCGACGCCCTGCGGGGCCTGATGCTCGTCCTGATGACGCTGACCCACATGCCGACGATGTACTCGTTGCCATCGGGCCAGCCGTTGGGCTTTGTCTCGGCGGCCGAGGGCTTCGTGTTCCTCTCGGCCTTCATGGCCGGCCGCGTCTACGGCCGCCGCGCCCGGCGCGATGGCCTGCCCGCCATGCAGGCCGCCTTCCATGAGCGGGCGCTCAAGCTCTACCTCTGCCAGCTGGGCCTGCTGCTGCTGGCCTTCACCGTCATCGCCTGGCTCGGGGTGTTCAACCGGCAGGGCGGCGTCACCGGCCTGCTCGAATTCTTCTTCATCGACCCGCAGGCCGCCGTGGTGGGCGCCGCCTTGCTGTTGCACAACCCGCCGCTGCTGGACATCCTGCCGCTCTACATCTTCATGATGCTGGCCAGTCCCTGGCTGCTGCGCCGCGGCCTGCGGCACGGCTGGCTCGGCGTGCTGGCCGTCAGCGGCCTGCTCTGGCTGGGCGAACAGTGGGGCTTGGGCCGGGGCGTGTACGACCTGGTCGTGGCGCTGACCGGCCTGCCCATCCCGTACAAGGACATGGGCGCCTTCCACTGGCTGGCCTGGCAGGCCCTGTGGGTCGCGGGCCTGTGGCTGGGCGCGCGCGAACAGCCCTGGCCGCGCCTGCCGGGCTGGGTGCTGGCGCCGGCGGCCGTGTACGCCGGGGCCATGCTGGTGTGGCGCCACATCGCGGGCCAGGACCCGCTGCCCTGGCTGCCCGCCGTGGGCCTGCTGCTCGACAAATGGTCGCTCGGGCCCATGCGCGTGCTGAACTTCGCCAGCGTCTTCGTGCTGCTCATGGCCGCCGGCCCCTGGCTGGTGCGCGTGCTGCCGCGCCCGCACGCGCTGGAGCTGCTGGGGCGGCACTCCCTGTCGGTCTTCTGCGCCCACATCGTGATCGCGCTGTTCACCCTTGCCTTCTTCGGTTCGACCCAGGTGGTGCGCCCCTGGACCACGGACGTCGCGCTGCTGCTGGCCGCGTTCGCCGGCCTGTTCGCGGTGGCCATGCTGGTGGAGGCGCGCGAGCGCGCCGGCCGGCGCCCCGGCGTCTCCTGGCGCGCACGTTCCCAGGCGCAGTGACGCGCCTCCCTATCCCGGGGAACTTTGCGAGGCTTTGCGGCCCCGATCAGGGATCGAGTCACCTGGCAGGCACGCCACCTGCCCCCCGCACCACCGCCATGAGCCAGGACGATCGCCAGTGGGAACTGGACGCCATGCGCGGCTTGATGCTCGTGCTGATGACCCTCACCCACCTGCCCACGAAGCTCGCGGACCCGTTGGGTCAGCCGCTGGGCTATGTGTCGGCCGCCGAAGGCTTCGTGCTGCTGTCGGCCTACATGGCCGGCCGTGTGTATTCCACCAAGGCCGACACGCAGGGCGCGCAGGCGATGAAAAACGCCTTCTTCAACCGCGCGCTCAAGCTCTACGCCTGCCAGCTGGCCCTGGTGCTGTTCGCCTTCACCGCCATCGCCGGCCTGGGCCTGGCGCTGCGCGAAGGCGCCGTGACCGACCTGCTCGCCTTCTTCCTCGAACGGCCGGTGGTCGCCACCCTGAGCGCCGGCCTGCTGCTGTACAGCCCGGCGCTGCTGGACATCCTGCCGATCTACATCGTCTTCATGCTGCTCAGCCCGCTGGTGCTGCTGCACGGGCGGGAGCACGGCTGGCGCGCGGTGATGGCGCTGAGCCTCGCGCTGTGGTTCGGCGCCCAGTTCGGCCTGGGCCCGGCGCTCTACCAAATGGCCTTCGGCTGGTTCGACATGCCGGTGCGCTACCGCGACATGGGTGCCTTCGAAATCTTCGCCTGGCAGTTCCTGTGGACCATGGGCCTGTGGATGGGCACCGAGCACAGCCGCCCGGACCACACCCCCACGCGCTTTCCGCGCTGGATGGTGCGCACCGCCCTGGCCCTGGCGGCCTGCGCCTTCCTCTGGCGCCACGCCGTGGGACAGGCGCCGATGCCCGATGGCTCGGTGGTCAACCTGATGTTCGACAAATGGCATCTCGGCCCATTGCGCCTGATCAACCTGCTGGCCCTGCTGGTGCTGGTGATGCATTTCGGCCCCTGGCTCAAGCGGCACCTGCCGCGCTGGCGGCCCCTGGAAACCCTGGGCAAGGCGGCCTTGCCGGTGTTCTGCGCCCACCTGGTGGTGGCCCTGCTGGCGCTGGCCGTGTTCGGCGCCACGAACCCCGCCAGACCCTGGTCGGTGGACCTGCTGATCCTGTTCGTGGGCTTCTACGCCCTGTGGGTGGTGGCCCGCGTGTCGCTCGGCCGGGATCGCCGCGCCGCGAAAAACGCGGCCCGCCTCGTCAGCCCTTCAGGTGCAGGGCGATGATGCGCTGCCACAGCGCATAACCTTCGGCGTTGAGGTGCAGGCGGTCGCCCAGGAACAGCTCCGGGCGGGGCTGGCCGTCGGCGCCGAGCATGGAAGAGAACACGTCGATGAAGTCCAGCTGCGGCTCGGTCACGCTGTAGGCCTTGATGAGCTCGTTGGTCTCGCGCACCGACGCCATCAGGCCCGCGCGCGACGGGCTGGGCTTGATGGAGACGAAGGCGATGCGGCTCTCGGGCAGCTCGGCCTTGACCGCGCGCACGAAGGCCGTGAAACGCTCCAGCACGTCGCGCGGCGTGGCGCCTTCGGACAGGTCGTTCTCGCCCGCGTACACCACCACCATGCGGGGCTTGTAGGGCAGCACCAGCCGGTTCACCAGCTTCACACAGTCGAGCAGCTGCGAGCCACCGAAACCGCGCTTGATGACCACGGGCTGGTCGGCAAAGCTGGTCTCCAGGTCGTTCCAAAGGCGGATCGACGAACTGCCCACGAAGACCACGCCGCCCGGTTGCGGCGCCTGCTTCAGGTCGGCGGCGGCGAAGGCCTCGAAACTCGAACTCCAGCGCGGGTCGATCGCCGCCAACTGCTGGGCGACCGGGGGAACCACCACGGTCGGGCTCGCGGGCGCGGCCACCGCCAGCTGCTGGGTCGCCGGGGCCAGAGAAGACGGGGGTGTTTCGGCCTGCGCGATGGCCAGGGAGCCGATGCCCAGCGCACCGGCCAGGGCCAGTTGCAGCGGCAGCGAGAAGCGCAATGAACGGTGGGGCAATGGGTGCAAGGCGGTCAGGGAGTGGTGGGGGCGCAGAATGGACAGCACCGCTCGCGGAAAGTTCAGACACCACCAGTGTAAATATCGGTATCGGGCCGGTCCACCCGGACGCCCCGAACTGTTGTCCTGACGCCCCAGACGGGCCCGTTCGTCGGAGCCGCTGGACTCAGGCGGCCTCTGGTGGCACCACCAGCACGTCGTTTTCGGCCATTTCCAGCACGCGCTGCGCCACGCTGCCCAGCAGCAGGCCGAGCACGCCACGGCGCTGCTGCGTGCCCAGCACCACCAGGTCCGCCGGGTGCGCCTGCCCATGGGCGTGCAGCAGCAGGCCCGTGTCGCCATGCTCCAGCCAGGTGCGCAGGCGCAGGCCCACATCGCCGGGCAGTTCGCACGACTGGATGAAGGCCTCGGCCTCGCGTTCGGCCTGGGCCAGGCCGTCGGCGCGCACCTTGGTGGTGTCCACGCCGCCGATCGCGGGGTACGGGTTGTCGAAGGCGTGGAACAGCGTGAGCTCCGCCTGGGGAAAGAGCGCGGCGGCGGTGCGCAGGGTGTGGCGCGACGCGGGCGAAAAATCGCTGGCCACGATCACGTGGCTGTAGGTCGCGCGCGGCCGGTTGCGCACCACGAGCAAAGGCACGGGCGAGCGGCGCGCCAGGGCATCGACCGTCGAGCCCAGCACCACGCGGCTGAGCGCCTCGTTGCGCGCCACACCGGTCACGATCAGGCCGCTGCCCTCGGCCGTCGCCACGGTGAGCACGGTGTCGGTCACGGCGCCCTGCTCGACCCGGGGCACCAGCGGCAGGTCACCGTCCTCGCCCGCGAGGTCGGCGCGCAGCCGCTGCTCCACCATCGCCCGGCGCGCGGTGCCGCCGCTCAGGCCCGATGCGCGCGACAGCACCGAGGTGGGTGCCTCGGCCGGCTCGGGTTCGACCACCGTCAGCGCGACCAGGCGCGCGTCCCACTCGCGCGCGAGGCGCACGGCGCGGTCCAGGGCGCGGTCGCTGCGGCTGCTCAGGTCGGTGGCCAGCAGGATGTGGCGCGGGGTGGCGGGTGTGCTCACGCGAAAGCTCCTTTCAAGGTGACCGGCACGCGGAGCGGGCCGTCGGGTTCAGACCTTGGAAGATACCAAACGGTCCTCGGCGCGCCAGCGCCACAGGCCCGCCGCCGTCGACACCAGGCACACGGCGGCCAGCGCGGCGGCCTCCGTCGCCACCTGGGCCAGGCCCGCGCCCAGCTGGTTCAGCGCGATGAAGCCCTGCACGCCGGCAGTCGAGGGCACGAGCCAGCGCAAGGCCTGCAACGCCGGTGGCAGGGCTTCCACCGGCCACGACAGGCCGGTGAGGAACATGAACGGCAAGGCCGTGCACAGCAGCAGTTGCACGCTGCGCTCGCGCGTGCGAAAGAGGCTGCCCAGCAACATGCCCAGCGCCGCGACACAGAGCGCGAACAGGGCCGCGAACAGCAGCAGGCCGCCGAAATTGCCCGCCCGGGGGTAGTCCTGCCACCACAGCACGAAGCCGAAAAAGTACAGGCTGTTGGCAAAGGCCACGGTGGCGAAGGCCAGCAGCATGCCGAAGTAGGCGGCGCTGCTGCGCCGGACCGGGAAGGCGCCGCGCTCGCGCCAGGTGCCGAACAGCAGCGTGATCGCCAGCAGCAGCGTCTGCTGGATGATCAGCACCGCCACGCCCGGCACGATGTAGGCGCCATAGCCTTCGCGCACGTTGAAAAGAGCCACCGCATTGACGTTGACCGGTTGCCGCTGGGCCATGGCCTGGGCGGCCGAGGGCGTGCTGGCCGCCAGCCGCTTGAGTTCGATGCCGGCCGAGACCGTGCCCACGGCCTCGGCCAGGCCGTTGAGCGCCACCTTGTTCATCATCATGTACACGCCGTTGCCGCTGATGTCGACCTCCGCCCGGCGACCGCTCAGGACCTTGCTCTCCAGCCCGGGCGGGATCATCAGCACACCGGCGATCTCGTTCTTCCAGAGCAGGTCCTGCGCCTCGCGAAGGTCGGGCGTGACCCGTCGAATGTCCACGGCGGGGTGCGCCGCGACGTAACGGGTGATCTGGCGGGAGATCGCGCTGAGGTCCTGATCGACCACCGCGACCGGCACCTGCTGCACGCTCTCGCGCGAATAAGGCAGCGGATAGAAAAACGAGTAGACGATGCCGCCCACGAACAGCAGCATGATGGCGCCGACATCGCCGAGCATGGCGCGCCAGGTCGCCACGAAACTGCCGATCAGGCTGGCGGGCGCCGGCGATGGACGGCCGCTCATGTGCGCCCCCAGGCCGAGGGCTGGCCCGCCCGCTGTTTCAGGATCAGCAGCCCGGCGCCGCCGGCCACCACCGCAAAGCCGAGCAGGACCAGGGCATCGCCCACGCCATAGGTCCAGGGCGCGCCGGCCAGCCAGTGTTTGCCCTGCAGCTGCAGGTAGTGGGTCAAGGGCAGCGCTTCGGCCCAGGCGCGCGCCAGCGGCGGCATGGCGCTCAGGGGATAGCCCTGGCCCGAGAAGGCAAAGGCCGGCGCGGTGACGAAGGCCGCCGCCGACAAGGCGTTGCGCAGCGTGAGGGTGACCGCGATCATGAGCAGGCCCAGACCGAGGTAGGCGGCGATCAGCAGCCACAGCCCGACGACGATCATCGCGCCGCTGCCTTCGATCGCCCACCCGCGCACGAAGCCGAAGAACACCACGAACAACACCGCCTGCACGGCAAAAGCCAGCGCGGGGATCACCAGCTTGCCGGCCACCGCCGTGCCCCAGCGGCCTCCCGCGCTCTCCAGCCACTGCGGCACGCTGCCCGCGCGCAGCTCGCGGCCGACCGCGGTGATGGCCGCGAGCGCCACGAAGATCTGCAACATGGACGGGATCAGCGCGAGCACCAGGAAGGACTCGTAGTTCGCGTTCTCGTTGTACAGCGTGCCCAGCCGCAGGCGGATCGGCTCGAACTGCTCCGCGGCCTGCGCCGCCGAGGCGCCGCGCTTGCCGCGCGCCGTGATCTCGATGCCCGCGCTCAGCGTGGAAACGGCGGTGCGCACGTCGCGGGTCAGGCCGCCCGCGTGCACCGAGAACTGCCCGTTGTAGAACCAGGACACGGTGGCCGAGCGCCCGGCCCCGATGTCGTGCTGGAACGAGGCCGGCACGACCAGCAGCCCATAGGCGCGGCGCTCGCGCAGCCAGGCCGTGGCCTCGGCTTCGCTCCCGACCGCCGCCGCCACACGCACCCCCGGCGACCCGTCCACCAGGCGCAGCAGCGAGCGCGACAGGCTCGACTGGTCCCGGTCGATCACGACGATCGGCAGGTCGCGCGCGATGCCGGCGGCGAACATCCACCAGAGGAGCAGGCACACGCCCAGCGGTATCCAGGTGAGCATGCCCAGGTCCCAGGCATCGCGCCGCAAGCGTTGCCACTCGCGCCGGACCACGGGGCCGAAGCCGGTCGCGTTGGCGGTGGTCTCCACGGGCGGGCTCAGGGTGCGGGGAAGACCACGCTCATGCCCGGTCGCAGTTGCGCCACCGGACTGGCTGGGCGCAGCCGGATCTCGAAGGTGCGCAGGTCGGTCCCCCCCGGTCGCGCGGCGCGCCAGGTGGCGAAGTCGGGCAGCACGCCGACCGACGACACCACCAGTTCGATGCTGCGCCGCAGCGCCGGCACCTCGGCGGTGTGCCGGCTGCCCACCGCATAGTCCGCCATCGCGTCCTCGCGCACCTGCAGCACCGCCCACACGTCCTGCAGGTTGACCAGGGTGATCACCGGGAAGCCCTGCGGTGCGATCTCGCCGGGCTGGATCTGGATCTTGCTCACGTCACCGGCGGCGGGCGCCGTGATGCGCGTCTCGGCCAGCGCCACCTCCGCTTCCGACAGCACGCCGCCGACCTGCTGGGCCTGGTACTGGGCGGCCGCCTTGTCTTCCGGGCGCGCGCCCTTGCGCGCCATCTCGTACTGCGCCCGCGCCGCATCGGCCTGCTGCTGGGCCGCCCGCCACTGGGCCAGGGCTTCGTCGCGCTTCTGCCCGGACAGGATGCCCTCGGCGAACATGGTCTGCACCCGGTCGTGGGTGGTCTTGGCCAGTTGCGCGCCGGTCTTGGCGCGCTCCCAGTTCAGGCGCGCGGCCTCGACCTCCTCCGGCCGCGCACCGGCATTGGCCTTGGCGGCCACGGCCGAGGCCGCCGCCTCGGCGGCGCGCGCCTGGGCGATCTTGGCGGCCACTTCCGGGCTGTCGAGTTCGAACAGCAGATCGCCGGCTTTCACGGTCTGCCCCAGGTGCACATGCACCGTGCCGACGCGGCCAGGCACCTTGGACGACACATTGATCTCCTGCGCCTCGATCTGGCCCTGCAGCGGCAGCGGCTGCGGCGTGAAGGCCTTCCACAGCCCCCACGCGAGGAAGGCGACGACGGCCACACCGAGGATGGCGAGAAGGACGCGCTGGACTTGGGAGGGCATGGGCATGGGCTTACTCGGCTGGGGGAGCGATCTTGATGTCGGCGTTCTGCGCGAACTCGGCCAGGCGCTGGGGTTGGCCGCTGGCCTCCAGCAGGCGGGCCAGGGCCATGACGTAGTCGTAGGCGGCCTGCACGCGCTCGGTGTCCACCTTGAGCAGGTTCAGGCGCGCATCGGTCAGGTCCAGCGAGGTGCTCTGGCTCTGCTGGAACGACACGGTCTGCAGGCGCAGGTTCTCGCGGGCCAGGCGGATGGTCGAATCCATCGACAGGAACTGCGCGCGGGCGTTCTGCAAGGCCCGCCACTGGCTCTCGATCAGGGTCGGCACGTCGCGCTGCGCCTGCTCCTCCAGGGCGCTCACGCGCTGTTGATCAAGGATGGCGGCCTCCTTCATCTTGCCCCGGTCGATGCGGTCGATCAGTGGCACCGACACCAGGATGCCCACCGCCCAGTTGGGCTGCACCAGCTTGTCGCTGCTGCGGTTGAAGTTGTAGTTGCCGATCGCCAGCACCGTCGGCAGCTGGCCGCCGGTCTGCAGCTTCAGGGCCTGGTCGGCCTGGGTTCGCTTGCTCGCGATCTTGTCCCAGGCGGGGTTGTGGGCGAGCCCCGCGTCGATGAAGGACTGCAGCGTGCCCACCGATGCCGAGTTGACGAACAGCGGCGTGGTCAGTGGCGCGGGCGAGGCCGCGCCCAGCAGGCGCGTCAACGCCACCTGCGCGATCTCGAGGTCGCTCTGCGACCTGGCCAGGTCGCGCCGCGCGCCGTCGAGCGCCACGTCGGCCTTGAGCCGCTCGGCGGTCGCGATCAGGCCGGTCGCCTCCAGGCGCTGCGCGGCGCGCTGGTGGTCGGCGATGCCCTTGGCCGCCGCGCTGCGCAACTGCACCGCGTGCGTGGCGAGCTGCAGCGAGAAATACCGCTGGGCGACGGTGGTCGACATCTTGTCTTCGACGTCCCGGGCCTCGGCCCGGGCCTCGTCGGCCTTGCCCGCTTCCAGCCCATGGATGGCTTCGAGCCGGCCGCCGGTGTAGATCGGCCAGTTGGCGCTCAGGCCCAGGGAATGCAGGTTGAAGGTGCGGTTCACCGACACCGCGTTGGGAATGGGCGGAATGGACAGGCCGCCGGGCACGACCGACCCCAGCGAGCCCGCGGCATTGGCCAGCGGCGAGGTGTCGAGGTTGAAGGTGGTGGCGACCCGGCCCGAAAAGCCCGAGAGCGACAGGGCCGGGCCCCCCAGGTGGGCCAGGGCCTCGGCCTTGAGGTCTTTGGCCTGCGCGTCCATGCGCGCGTTGCGCACCTGGCCGGACGCCTCCTGCGCCTGTTGCAGGGCCTGCGCATAGTCCAGCCCCTGCGCCAAGGCCGGTGCGCTCAGCGCGAGCAGAGCGGCCACGGAAACAAGGCTTCGCCAGTGGCGTGAAAAAGGCTTGGTCATCGGGACATTTCGCAGCGATGAAGGCATGTTGGACTGGCTGTAGAAAGTACCGGTGCCGCCCGTTGTTCCCCTGCGAGAACACCCCACCCAGGCGGCGAAACGAACATACCACAGCCACCCCGCTGGCGGCCTCGATGCCCTCGGGTGGCATTAGGGAGGTGCCTCCATGGCGGAAGCACATGCCATCATCGCCATGGCCCCGCCTTCCCGCACCAGGACCCGCCCGACATGAAGCTCCCCGACCCTCCGCCAGCCCACGGCGTGCAACTCACCCCCGAAGGCCTGCCCCGCCTGCTGGCACAGGCCGGCGCGCTCGGTGCCATCCGCGTCGCGGTGGTGCACCCCTGCGACGAACTCAGCCTGCGAGGCGCGCTCGATGCGCGAGACGCCGGCCTGATCGAGCCGGTGCTGGTCGCGCCGCGAGCGCGGCTGGAAGAGCTGGCCGCGCAAGCCGGCCTGGACCTCTCGGGCCTGGGCATCGAGGACGTGCCGCACAGTCACGCGGCGGCCGCGCGCGCCGCCGAACTGGCCGGGCGCGGCGAGGTCGAGGCGCTCATGAAGGGCAGCCTGCACACCGACGAACTGCTCGGCGCCGTGCTGAGCGCGTCGGCCGGCCTGCGCACCAAGCGCCGCCTGAGCCACTGCTACCTGATGCAGACGCCCGCCTACCCCCGGCCCTTCATCATCACCGACGCGGCCATCCACATCGCGCCCACCCTGGAGGAAAAGGCCGACATCGTGCGCAACGCGATCGAGCTCGCCCACACCATCGGCATCGACCTGCCGCGCGTGGCCATCCTCGCCGCGGTGGAGACCATCAACCCGCGCATGCCCGCCACGCTGGACGCCGCCGCCCTGTGCAAGATGGCCGACCGCCGCCAGATCACCGGCGCCCTGCTCGACGGCCCGCTGGCCTTCGACAACGCCATCTCGCCCGAGGCCGCGCGCGTCAAAGGCATCGATTCGCCCGTGGCCGGCCGTGCCGACGTGCTGGTCGTGCCGGACCTGGAAAGCGGCAACATGCTCGCCAAGCAGCTCGAGTTCATGGGCCATGCGGCCAGCGCCGGCATCGCCATCGGCGCGCGCGTGCCCATCGTGCTCACCAGCCGCGCGGATTCGCGCGCCACGCGCCTGGCCTCGTGCGCCATCGCCGTGCTGCTGGCGCACCGCTACCGGGTCAGCCGACCATGAGCGGCATGGTGCTCGTGCTCAACGCGGGTTCGTCCAGCATCAAATTCGCCCTCTTCGACGCCAGCGGCCCCACCGTGCCGCGCGAGCCGGCCTGGAAAGGCCAGGTGCGCGGCATCGGCGGGCCGCAGCCCACCACCGCCGACACCGACACCCCCGAGACCGCGCTGGCACTGGACCCCGCGCAGCCCTACCACGAGGCGCTGGCCCACATCCTGCGCCGCGTGCGCGCCCACCTGGGTGCCACGCCACTGCGCGCGGTGGCGCACCGCGTGGTGCACGGCGGCCGCCAGTACTTCGACCCGGTGAGGGTGGACGCGGCCGTGCTGGCCGATCTGCAGCGCTACATCCCGCTGGCGCCGCTGCACCAGCCCTTCGCGCTCGACGCGATCCAGGTGCTGCTGGCCAGCGACCCTCAACTCCCGCAGGTGGCCTGCTTCGACACCGCCTTCCACCACACCCTGCCCCAGGTCGAGCAGATGCTGCCCCTGCCCTACGCGGCCTGGGAACGGGGTCTGCGGCGCTACGGCTTTCACGGCCTGTCCTACGAATACCTCTCGGTGGCGCTGCCCGAGCGGCATGGCGAGCTGGCGAAGGGCCGGGTGATCGCCGCGCACCTGGGCAGCGGCGCCAGCCTGTGCGGGCTGCAGGGCCTGCGCAGCCTGGCCACCACCATGGGCTTCTCGGCGCTGGACGGCCTGATGATGGGCACGCGCACCGGCTCGCTCGATCCCGGCGCGGTGATCTACCTGATGGAGATCGAGAAGCTCAGCCTGGCCGAGGTGGGTCGCGTGCTGTACCACGAGTCTGGCCTGCTGGGTGTGTCGGGCGTGTCGTCCGAACCGCGCCGGCTGTTCGCCGAGGAGGACCGCGACGACCTCACCGGCGAACGCGTGCGCGCCGCGCTGGCGCTCTACGTGCGGCGCATCGTGCGCGAGATCGGCGCGCTGGTGGCCGTGCTCGGCGGCCTGGATCTGCTGGTGTTCACGGCCGGCGTGGGCGAGCACAGCGCCGAGATGCGCCGCCGCATCTGCCGCGACCTGGGCTTCCTGGGTCTGGCCCTGGACGAGGCGGCCAACGAAACCAACGCGGCGCTCATCTCCGCGCCCGGCAGCGCGGTCGCGGTGGCCGTCGAGCCGACCAACGAGGAATGGATCGCCGCGCGGCACGCCGCCGCGCTGGTGCTCAGTCCGCCGGCCGCGCCACCCGGTGCAGCGCCCTGACCAGGTCCGACTCGGTGATGATGCCGGCCAGCCGGCGCTCGGTGTCGATGATGGGAATGTGGTGGTGCCCGCCTTCCGAGAACAGCGGCACCAGCTCGCTCACGTGCCGGTTGATGCTGGCCACGCGCACCTCGCGCGTCATCAGCTGGCCCACCACCTCCGGTTTGTCCGAATGCACCGCGCCGCTGCGCCGCATCAGCGCGCGGAAGCGGTCGCCGATGCCCTCGTGCCGGTCCAGCTCGGCGTGCCGCATGAAGTCCGACACCGTCACGATGCCCACGATGCGCCGCGCCCGATCCACCACCGGCAGCGCCTTGATGCGGTGCTGGCGCATCAGGCCCCAGGCCTCGCGCAACGGGGTGCCGAAGGACACCGCGATCGGCTCGGGCGTCATGATGTCGCCGCAGCGCAGGCTGCCGAAGTTGCGCTGGTAGGCCGCCGACTCCGCGTGGTGCAGCAGCTCCTCCAGGTCGTCGCGGCTCACGTCCAGCACCTGGTTGTAGTGCGCCAGGGCCGCGTCCAGGTCGACCGCGCTGAAGCGGGCCGGCGCGGCGGTCGGCTCGTGCGGGGCCCGCACCTGGGCGTGCGGGTAGCGCCGCCCGCTCAGGCTGTTGTAGACCACGCCCGCCACCACCAGCAGCAGCGAGTTCACGAACATCGGGAAAGCCGCGAAATGGAAACCCACCGCGCCCAAGGAGGTCAGCAGCGCGGTCGCGCCGCCCGGCGGGTGCAGGCAGCGCAGCGCGAACATGAGCGCGATCGCGGCCGCCACGGCCAGCGCCGCCGCCCAGGCCGGGTCGGGCACCAGCATGGCGCAGGCCGCGCCCACCAGCGCCGAGAGCGTGTTGCCGCCCACCACCGACCAGGGCTGCGCCATCGGGCTCGCGGGCAGCGCGAACACCAGCACCGCACTGGCGCCCAGCGGTGCCACCAGCCAGGGCCCCATGGCATTCGCCCCCGCCCACCATCGGCTCACCAGGGCCGTGAAGAGGATGCCCAGGCCCGCGCCGGCCACGCTGCGCCAGCGCTCATGGGCATCGACGCGCACCGGTGCCGGCCAGAACGCCGCGAGGAAACGGGTGGCGCCTTCGAAGCGCGCGACGGGAGGCTGGCCATCGGGGTTCAATCGGGTCTCCGGAAGTCTTGAGATGGATCAAGGAAGCGCCGCTTTGGCGGCCCTGGCGCACACGGGGGTGCCCGATCTCCCATAAGATTGATTCTAGATGGATCTTTTTGCGCGCCGAGGGCGCGGGGTCCGCGCACAGGAAGCATCATGAGCGTCATGGCGGTCTGCACCGAGGAAGAGGTTTCGAGCATGGTCCATGCGTTCTACGCGCGGGTGCGGCGCGACGAGGTGCTCGGCCCCATCTTCAACGCCCACATCCACGACTGGGACAACCACCTGGCGCAGCTGGTGGACTTCTGGTCTTCCATCCTGCGCCGCACCGGCCGTTTCACCGGCATGCCCATGCCACGCCACGCGGCCCTGCCCGGTCTCACCCCGGCCCTGTTCCAGCGTTGGCTGGCCCTCTTTCGCGAGACCACCGGTGCCCTGCCCAACCGCGCCATGGGTGAGCAGGCCTTCGCCATGGCGCAGCGCATCGCGCAAAGCCTCTGGTACGGCTACCAGCTGAGCAACAGCCCGGACGAGATGCCCGCCGACCTGGTGCTCGACGGAGGCCCGCCGTGCGCCTGACCACCATGACCGACTACGCCCTGCGCCTGCTGATGTACCTCGCGCAGCAGCCGGATCGGCTGTGCACCATCGCCGAGGCCGCGCAGGCCCACGGCATCTCCGAAGCCCACCTCATGAAGGTCACGCACCACCTCGGTCTGCTGGGCTGGATCGAGACCGTGCGCGGCAAGGGCGGCGGCATGCGGCTGGCGCGCGCGCCCCACGAGATCGGCCTGGGCGAGGTGGTGCGCGACATGGAGCCCGACTTCCACCTCGTCGAGTGTTTCTCCACCGGCAATACCTGCGTGCGCACGGGCGACTGCGCCCTGACCGGCGTGTTGCACAGCGCCCTGCAGGATTTCCTGGCGCGGCTCGATGGCGTCACGCTGGCCGACATCGTGCCCACGCGGCCCCTGCCGGCCACCCGCGTCGCGGTGCACCGCGTGGCGGTGCGCTGAGGCCTCAGGCCCGGGGCGGGTTGGGCCGGCCCAGCTCGACGATGGGCCCGGTGGAGGCGTACTGGTTGCCGCCCAGGCGCGTGAGCGGGCGCGTGCGCACCACGTCGAAGCGCCCGCTGGGCTCGATGAACTGGTCGTCGAGGTGCAGCGCCACCACGCGGCCGAACACCACGTTGCTGAAGGTGTCGCCGGGGCCGACGGGCTCGATGTTCACGATCTGCAGCAGCTGGCATTCCATGCAGGCGGGCGAGGCGGCCACGCGCGGTGGCCGCACCTTGTGGCTGGCGGCCTTCTCGAGGCCGGCGATCTCGAACTCGTCGGTGCCGTGGGGCGCGTTGAACGAGGACAGGTTCATCTGCTCGCGCAGATCCCAGGTCACGAGGTTGGTGACGAACTCGCCCGTGGCGCGCACGTTGGCGATGGTGTCCTTCACCTCGCGGTCGTCGGGCGCGTTGCACGAGAACATGACCACCGGTGGCGCGGTGGACACCAGGTTGAAGTGCGAGAACGGCGCGAGGTTGACGCGGCCGTCCGCGCTCACGGTGCTGATCCAGCCGATGGGCCTGGGCGCGACGATGGCGTTGAAGAGGGAGCGCTTGAAGTCGGTCGCGGTGTCGAGGTCGATGTACATGTCAGAAGAATTCCGGGAAAAGAGTCAGGGCGTGGCGTTGACGATGGCGGCGCCCGCTTCACCGCGCACCACCTTCGCGAGGTTGTCGGCGGCCTGCTGGCGGCGGCCGAAGAAGCCCTCCCAGGTCCACGAGGCCACGTGCGGCGTGCTCAGCACGCGCGGGTGGGCGAGCAAGGGGTCGTCGCGCGCCGGGGGTTCGGGGTCGAACACGTCGAAGGCCGCGCCGGCCAGGCCGCCGGCATCCAGCGCGGCGATCAGCGCGGGCGCATCCACCAACGTGGCGCGCGCCGTGTTGATCAGCACGGCGCCGGACTTCAGGCGCGCCAGCGCCGCCGCATCGAGCAGCGGGCGGTCGCCGGGCAAGGCCGGGCAATGCAGCGACACCGCGTCGCTCTGCGCCAGCAGTTCGGCCATGTCCACCGCGCGCACGCCCTCGGGCAGGTCGCGGGCCAGCGGGTCGTGCACCAGCACGCGCACGTTCCAGCCCGCCACGCGCTGCGCCAGCGCGCGGCCGATGCGGCCGAAGCCCACGATGCCCAGCGTGCTGCCGTCCAGCCCACCGGCGAACACCTGGGGGCTGCGCCAGCCGCCGCCCTGCAGGTAGCCGCGGGTCCACACATGCAGCTGCTTGCGCAGCGCCAGCAGCAGGGTCATGGCGTGCTCGGCCACCGCCACGGAGTCGTTGCCGCCGGGCGTGTTGCAGACGGCAATGCCCAGGTCGCTCGCGGCCGCCACGTCCACCGTGTCCACACCGACGCCGATCTTGCTGATCACCTGCAGGCCGGGCAAGGCGGCCATCACCTCGCGCGTGACGCGGATGCCGCCGGAAATCAGCACGCCCTGGCAGCCTTGGGCATCGGCGATGAAGTCGGCCTCCAGGTGGCGGCGGTAGTCGGGGTCGCGGTTGGGCTTGCCCAGGCGCACGTCGAAGCCCTGTTCGCGCAGCCAGGGAATGCTGGGGTCGTCGGGCATCACGCGTTCCCAGATCAGGACGGGTTCGTTTCTTTGGGCGGTCATCGGAAGCATCTTCTCGGGAATGGGGATCAGGCGTCGGGGAAACCGAACACGCGGGCGGGGTTGTGGACCAGGATCTGCTCGCGCAGGGCCGCGTCGGGCACGGCGCGCGCGAGCAGCTCGACCAGGTCGGCGTCGTTGGGCATGGTGGTCGTGGCCACGTCGTACAGCGGGTGCGGCCAGTCGGTGGCCCACAGCATGCGCCAGGGGTTGAGGGCAACCACCCGGCGGATCAACTCGACCGCGTCGTCGTAAGGCGGTGCGAAGCGGTGGTCCACGCGCGAAACCTTCACCCACCAGTGGCCGCGCGTGACGGCCTCGCGCAGGAAGCGGAAGCCCTCGCCGTCGAGGTCGCCCGGGTTCAGGTAGGCCAGGTGGTCCACCACCACCTCGGCGCGGATGTCCAGCAGCAGGCGCGCGTGCGCCGCGAGTTCGTCGGCGGTGGCGTGCAGCGAGATGCTCCAGCCCAGGGCCTCGGCCCGGCGCACCTGGCGGCGGAAGGCCGTGGTGTCGAAGGCCGCGCCGAAGCGCGAGAGGATGTTGAAGCGCGCGCTGCGCACACCCGCCGCATGCAGCTCTTCGCAGGCCGCGTCGGACACGCTGTCGTCGAGCAGGGCCACGCCCCGGTAGCGCGCCGGGTCCGCGCGCAAGGCGGTGAGCAGCACCGCGTGGTCGTTGCCGTACACCGAAGGCTGCACCAGCACCGCGCGCTGCACGCCCAGCCGCTCGTGCAGTGTGCGCAGCTCGTCGAGCCAGGCCACCGGTGGCTCGTAGCGGCGGCCGGGCAGCAGCAGGTCCACGCGCGCGGGGTCGAAGACGTGGACCGCGCAGTCGCACGACAGCGGCGGCAGCGCCACCGCCGGCTCGCGCGTGTCGCGCCGCCAACCGTGGTGCGCGTTCACGCGGACGCCGCGCTGGCGCTGTAGTCGCCGGCGTTGTGCACCCAGCCGCGCGCGATGAAGTCCTCGCGCGGCGGGCTGAACAGGTCGAGCAGCAGGTGGTGGCCGTCGCCCACGCCCTCGGTGGTGTGCACCAGGTCCACCGGGACCACCACCAGCGAGGGCGATGGCGCAGCCAGGTGCTCGTCGTCGCGCCAGAGGTTGGCGTCCTTGCCCCAGTTCACCCGCAGGTGGTGGACGAAATTCCCCGCCAGCGCGAGCGAGCCTTGCTCCAGGTCGCCGTGGCTGTGCGGGCTCAAGGCCTTGCGGTCGCGCACGCCGTGGTACGACACCCAGTTGATGCTCAGCGTGTCGGTCTGCAGCATCTTCAGGCGCGGGTTGTCGGCCGGTGCCGGCACCTGGGCCATGTCGAACACCTGCACCAGCGGCGCGCCGGGCTTGCGGCGGAAGGGGCGGCCGGTGGGCTTGATGCGCGCGTCCGGCTCGGCATACGCAGCCTCGTTGAGCACCGTGGCGGGCTCGATGTCGGGACGGTTCGAAGCGATCACCGCGCAGGTGCCGGGCGCGGCGAGCCGCACGCTGGAGCGGCCGGCGGCCAGCACGCACACGCTGCCCGCGTTGGGCACCACCACGCTGGGCCCCTGCCCGGCTGGCGAGATGACCGCGCCCGCATCGGGAAAGACCAGCAGCATCTCGGCCGTGCTCTCGACGTCGAAGGGCTCGGTACCCGCCTCGATCCACTCCACGATGAGGTTCTGCGCGCGCATGCGCCGATGGCGGTTGCCCGCGACCGTGAGCGCGGGATGGTCGAGAAAGGCCGCGAAGCTGCGCGGACGGACACCGGGGGACGAAGGAGCGGGCGTGGATGGCATGAAGGGTGCGTGGAATGGATCGGGAATGCGGTGATCATCACCCGGTCCGCACCCGCGAGGCAATGCGAACGCGGCCGTTTTCTGCCTGCCGGAAAGCGGGCCGAGTTTCGTTGACACCCCTGGAGCCACTCGGGAATCATCGATCCATTCCCCTTTCTTCCATCGAGACCCGGAGACATTCATGACATCAGTTCAACGTTCCCTGCTCGGCGCGCTGGCCGGCGCCGCCCTCGCGCTGGGCACCGCCACCGCGCACGCCCAGGCGGACGACTTCCCCAACAAGCCCGTGCGCCTCGTGGTGCCCTTCGCCGCGGGCGGCACCATGGACCTGTTCGGCCGCCTCGTGGGCGGTGAAATGGCCAAGGCCCTGGGCCAGACGGTGGTGGTGGAAAACATGCCCGGCGCCGGCGGCTCCATCGCCACCGGCAACGTGGCGCGCTCCGCGCCCGACGGTTATTCGATCTGCTTCTGCGCCACCGGCAGCACCGTGATCCTGCCGCTGATGGACGCCAAGCTGCCCTACAAGGTCGCGACCGACCTGCCGCCCGTGGGCCATGTGCTGCGCATCGAGCAAACCATCCTCGTCAACGCCGAGAAAGGCGCGCCCAACCTGGCCGCACTGATCAGCAAGGCCAAGGCCAAGCCGGGCGGCATGTTCTACGGCACACCGGGCAACGGCACCTCCAACCACCTGGCCGGGGAGCTGTTCAAGATCGCCGCCGGCCTGGACATTGGCACGGTTCACTACAAAGGCGAGTCCGCCGCCGTGCTGGACCTGCTCACCGGCCAGATCGACTTCATGGTGGCCTCGGTCTCCTTCGCCGACCCGCAGGTCAAGTCGGGCAAGCTGCGCATCCTCGCGCTCACCGGCCCCAAGCGCGTCTCCGCCTACCCCGACGTGCCTACCATCGCCGAATCCGGCTACCCGGGCTACGAAGCCACCACGCAGGTCGGCCTGCACGTCGCCAAGGGCACGCCCCAGGCGCGCATCGACAAGCTCAACGCCGCGATGAACACCGCGCTCAAGAGCAAGGAACTGCTGGATCGCATGGCCGCCAGCGGCGTCTCGCCCGTGGGCGGCACGCCCGACGGCTACGCCGCCTTCCTGCGCCAGGAGAACGACAAGTGGGGCAAGGTGATCAAGCAGGCCGGCATCAAGCTGGAGTAAGCCGACATGCCGACCACCCTGTTGATGCTCCCGCCGCAGATCCCCGCCACCCGTGACTGGGCGCAGCGGCTGGGCGCGGCCTTGCCCGAGCTGAAGATCATCGTCGCCGAAACCGACGACGAGGCCCTGGCCGCCATCCCCCAGGCCGACGCGGCCGTGGGCACGCTCACGCCCGCGCTGCTGGCCGCGGCACCGCGCCTGCGCTGGCTGCACTCGCCGCTGGCCGCGCCGCCCACCGGCTACTTCTTCCCCGAGCTGGTCAGCCACAGCCTGACCGTGACCAACGTGCGCGGCATCTTCAACGACCACATCAGCGCGCACATCCTGTCCTTCGTGCTGGCTTTCTCGCGCGCGCTGCACCGCTTCATTCCGCAGCAGCAGCGCGGCGAGTGGCTGCAGCCGCCGCGTTACGAGGGCACGGTCTACCTGCCCGAAGCCACCGCGCTGATCGTGGGCGTGGGCGGCATCGGCGCGGAAACCGCGCGCCTGCTCGCCGCCTTCGGTGTGCGCGTGATCGGCACCGACGCGCAGCGCACCGCGCCGCCCGAGGGCATGGCCGAGCTGCACCCGGCGCAGGCGCTGGACGCCCTGCTGCCGCGCGCCGATTTCGTCATCGTCACCGTGCCGCACACGCCCGAGACCGAAGGCCTGTTCGACCGCGCGCGCTTGCAGCGCATGAAGCGCGGCGCCTTCTTCATCAACATCGGGCGCGGCATGACCACGCGGCTGGACGACCTGCTCGCCGCGCTGCAGGCCGGCGAGGTGGGCGGCGCCGGGCTGGACGTGTTCGAGCAGGAACCCCTGCCCGCCGGCCACCCGCTGTGGACGCAGCCCGGCGTGTTCATCACGCCGCACGTGGCCATGTGGGGGCCCTATTACAACGAGCGCCGCTACGAGATCCTGCGCGACAACTGCGAACGCTTCCTCGCCGGGCAGGCGCTCGTCAACCGCGTCGACAAGGCGCTGTGGTACTGAGCCGGGGCCGCGCCATGGAGCTCAAGGGTATGATCCGCTCCCCCTCCCGCCCCTGCGGGAACGGACCGACGACGATGCCCATGGCCGACGACCCCGACGCCTCCGACGACCACCCCAGCGGATCGATCCGGGCCATCTCGCGCGCGCTGCAGATCCTGCGGATCATGAACACGCAGCCGACCTGGAGCCTGCACAGCCTGCACCTGCAGACCGCGCTGCCCAAGTCCACCATCTTCCGCATCCTGCACACGCTGCAGCACGAAGGCTATGTGCGGCTGGAGGGCGGCGTGGGCGTCTACCGGCTCACCGAGAAGATCCTGGAAATGAGCGGCGGCTTCACCGAGAAGTCGCTGCTGGTCGAGGTCGGCTCGCCGCTGGCGCTGCGCCTGACCAAGGCCATCAAGTGGCCGGTGGCGCTGGGCGTGCTCGACGGCGACGCCATCGTGGTGCGCTACAGCGGCATGCCCTACAGCCCGATCGCCGCGCACTCCACCACCATCGGCCGGCGCCTGGGCCTGGCCGACACCGCCATGGGCCGCGCCTACCTGGCGTTCTGCCCGGAAGTGGAGCGCGAGATCCTGTTCGACATGCTGCGCGCCGCGCCCGGCGGCAGCCAGCTCGGCCACGAGGAACTGCTGCTGCAGGAACTCGCGGCCATCCGGCAACAGGGCTACGCCGTGCGCCAGCCCAATCCGCAGCGGCGCACCGCCACCCTGGCCACGCCGGTGATGCACCGCACCGAAGTCGTGGGTCTCATGGGCATGACCACCTTCGGCAACCTCATGACACCGGCCACGGTGACGCAGTGCGCGCCGCAACTGCAGGCGGCGGCCGCCGCCGTGAGCGAGGCCTACGCCACGCGGCTGCCGCCCAGCCCGGACACCGGCGTGCCTTTCTGACCTGCGGAAAGTCGCGCCGCGGCGCTTGCCGCGCCGGACCGGCACCATGACCATGGCGGCTTGGGCAACAACGCCCGCCATCCACAGGAAACACCGCTCGATGAAAACACGGGGCCACATCCGCCAGCGCGAACTCACACTGGGCACGTTCGTGAAAACCGACTCCCCCCAGATCACCGAGATCCTGGGCACCACCGACCTCGACTTCGTCGTGGTGGACGCCGAGCACGCGCCCTTCGACCGCCTCGCGCTGGACCGCCACATGATGGCCGGGCGCGCCAGCGGCATCCCGGTGCTGGTGCGCATCCCCGACACCGCGCCCGCCACCATCCAGTCCGTGCTCGACCTGGGCGCCGCCGGCCTGCTGGTGCCGCGCGTGGACAGCGCGGCGCAGGCCCGCGAAGTGGTCTCGCGCGCCCGCTACCGCCAGGGCAGCCGGGGCTTTTCCATCTCGCCGCGCTGCGCCGGCTACGGCACGATGCGCATGGCCGATGCGCTGGACGCGGGCGACCAGACGCTGATCCTGTGCCAGATCGAAAGCCCCGACGGCGTCACCGAGGCCTTCGACATCGCCTCCACCCCGGGCGTGGACGGCCTCTTCATCGGCCGTGCCGACCTCGCGCTGTCGATGGGCCTGGACGACAACCGCGCGCCGGCCGTGTCCGAGGCCTGCGATCGCATCATCGGGGCGGCGAAGGCGGCCGGTGTGAGCGCGGCCATGTTCGTGCCCAACGAGGCCGAGGCCCTCGCCTTCCGCGGGCGCGGCATCGACTGCTTCGTGGTCTCGTCCGACCAGTCGCTGCTGCGCCAGGCGACCCAGCAGTTCGCGGCGGCCAGCACCGCGCTGCGCCAGACCGCCGCGCGGCGCTGACGGCTCAGGCCGCCATGCCCAGCCGGCGCATCCAGCCGGCCAGCGCCTGCTCGTCGGCGTTGCCGGCCTGGTAGGCCGCCAGCATGGCGGCGTGCGACTCGGGCCGGTGCTGGTTGAGCTTGACCTTGCACTGAAGCTTCGTCACCCGCAGTTCGAAAGCGGTGATGCCCTGCATCAGCTTGTGCTGGAAGTCCTCTTCCAGCCCGCGCCACTGGTCCGCGTAGGCCGGGTCGTGGTCGTGGATCAGGTGCTTGAGCAGGCGGTCCTTGTGGTCGAAGCCGTCCAGCACGCGCGCCTGCACCGTGGCGTGCACCGCCAGGTAGTTCCAGGTCGGCACGCGGGCCAGATCGGGGTAGACGCGCGGCGTCATGTAGGCATGCGGCCCGAGAAAAGTCACCACCGCCTGCGGGCGCGCCGCCAGGTAGCGCCCGTGCGGGTTGGGCTTGGCGCAGTGGCCCAGCAGCGTGAGGCCACCGCCTTCCTCCAGCAGGTGCAGCGGCAGGTGGGTGACGAAGGGCAGGCCCTCGTCGTCGGTGGAGATCAGGCTGGCGAACGGGTGCGCGCGCATCAGCTCCAGGGCGATGGCGGGGTCCTTGGCAACGAACTGTGGGGGCAGGTACATGGGGCGGCCTCTTGTGGGAACAGATCACTGTAACGCCGGTTCGCTTTCGCCACGCTCGCTCCTATCATCCGCGCATGACCCTGCGCATCGCCTTCGCACTGGTGTGCTCCCTCGCCTGTCTGAACGCCACGGCCCAGACCGGCGGCCCTGTGGCCCCGGGCAGCGGCCCGGCCGCGCAGCGCCCCCGCATCGCCCTGGTGCTCTCGGGCGGCGGCGCCCGGGGCGGCGCGCACATCGGAGTGCTCAAGGTGCTGGAAGAACTGCGGGTGCCGGTCGACATGGTCGTGGGCACCAGCGCCGGCGCCATCGTGGGCGCGGCCTACGCCACCGGGCTGCCGCTGGCCACCATCGAAGAAGAAATGAAGGGCCTGAGCACGGCCACGCTGTTCCACGACGTGGTGCGCGACAACCTGCCGATGCGGCGCAAGGCCGACGACGCGGCCAACTACGTCGGCCCCGAGATGGGCCTGGGCCCGCATGGCCTCTCGCTGCCCAAGGGCGCGGTGGCCGGCGTGGCGCTGGAGGCCGTGCTGCGCCGCCTCACCGCGCGCCAGCGCAGCGTGAACTTCAACCACTTCCCGGTGCCCTTCCGGGCCATCGCCACCGACCTCGCCACCTCCGAGATGGTGGAGCTCGACCACGGCAGCCTCACCCAGGCCGTGCGCGCGAGCATGGCCATCCCGGCCGTCATCAGCCCGGTGGAGCTCGACGGCCGCCTGCTGGTCGACGGTGGCGTCACACGCAACCTGCCGGTGGACGTGGCGCGCCGCATGGGCGCGGACATCGTGATCGCGGTCAACATCGGCACGCCGCTGCTGCGCCGGGAAGACATCACCTCCCTGCTCTCGGCCTCCGAGCAGATGCTGCGCATCCTCACCACGACCAACGTCGCGCAGTCGCTCAAGGAGCTCGGCCCGCGCGACGTGCTCATCACGCCCGACCTCAGCCGCGTGAGCAGCAGCGACTTCGACCACCTGGCCGACGCCGCCCGGGCCGGCGAGGCCGCCGCGCGAGCGGCCCGCAATGCCCTCGCCGTCCACGGCCTGAGCCCAGCCGAATTCACCGCGCTGCTGGCGGCGCGCGAGGCGGCGCAGGACCCCGGCGGGCAGCGCATCGACGCCATCAAGGTCAGCGGCACGCAGCGCGTGAACCCGCAGGCCGTGCTCGACGGCATGCAGACCCAGGCCGGCCAGCCGTTCGACGCGAACCGCGTGGACCAGGACCTGCAACGCCTGTACGGCTGGGGCGACTTCGAGGCGGTGAGCTACACCTTCAGCGAAGAACCCGGCCAGGGCCGCGTGCTCACCGCCCGCGTCACCGAAAAATCCTGGGGCCCGCACTACCTGCGCTTCGGCCTGGGCCTGTCGTCCGACTTCGCCGGCGGCTCCTTCTTCAACCTGCTGGCCACCCACCGCGCCACCTGGCTCAACCGCCTGGGCGCCGAATGGCGCAACGACATCCAGATCGGCCAGACCGACCGCCTGCGCACCGAGTGGTTCCAACCCCTGCATCCCACGCAACGATTTTTCGCGGCGGCCCACCTGGGCGGCGAGCGCAGCCCCTTCGAGCTGTTCAGCGACGAGGGCGTGCGCGTGGCGCGCTTCCGGCTGGAGCACTACGGCTACGGCGCCGACCTGGGCCTGCAGCTCGGCACGCAGGGGCAACTGCGCCTCGGTGTGCAGCGTGGCCGCGTGCGCCTGCAGAACGACACCAGCCTGCTGCCGCCCGGCCTGTTCGAGGCCGACGCCGACACCGCCGCCCTGGTGCTGCGCCTGCAACTGGACACGCTGGACAACGTGCGCTTTCCGCGCGCGGGCTACGCGCTGGACGTGAAGCTGCACCAGTCGCAACCGCGCTGGGGCGCGAGCGACGACTACCGCAAGCTCTCCGCCGCGTTCCGCACGGCGGTGGGCTTCGGCCGGCACGCGCTGGAGTTCTCCGCGCAAGGCGTGAAAGCCAGCGGCGGCACCCTGCCCGCCTACGAGACCTCCTTCCTGGGCGGCTTCCAGCGCCTCTCGGGCTACAAGACCAACGAGGTCTTCGGCAACGAATTCGTGCTCGGCCGCGTGAACTACAGCCACCGGCTCACCAACGTGGGCTTCCTGGAAGGCGCCTATGCCGGCGTCTCGCTGGAAGCCGCGCGCATCGGCGACACGGCCTTCGGCTCGCAACGCGAGAAGAGCCGCTACGGCTTCGCCGTCTACCTCGCCATGGACACGCCCCTGGGCCCGGTTTACCTGGCCCTGGGGCGCGGCGACCACCGCCGCCACGCGGCCTACTTCTACCTGGGGCAGCCCTGACCACTGCCATACCGCCATGGACCTCCTGAACCACCCCGCCTTTCAAAGTCTTGTGCTGCCCCTGCTGCTGTGCATCGGCGGCGTGGCGGCCCTGCTGCGCACCACCGGCCCCAACCGGGCCGCGCTCGGCGCCGCCCTGGGCCTGCTGGTGGCGCTGGCCTGGTTTCCCGGTTTCGACTGGCCGGCCACCGCGCGCGCGCAGAAGCTGCCCTGGGTCGCGCTCGCGGGCACGGTGATCGCGTCGCTGCTCCTGTGGCGAGCGGCCCGGGGTCTGCCCACCCCGCGCCCCTGGTGGCGCGGCATCGCCCTGGCCGCCGTGCTCACCGTGGCCTGCCTGGGGCTGGCCGCGGCGGCGGGGCTCGGGGGTTCGCTGCTGCTGGCCCAGCTGGCGCTGATGGTGGCGGTGGCCACCGCCGTGCCGGGCCTGTGGTCGTGGTGGCGGCCCTCGTCCGGGCTGTGGATGGCACCGGCCGCCCTGCTGCCCCAGTTGCTGGCCGCGCTGTGGATCGCGGCCGCCCTGCCCATGGCGCCGTGGAACGCCGGGACCGCCGACACCGCCACCGACGACCTCTACTACACCCCGCAGTGGAAATGACCCCACGCCCCGGGACCCCGCGCTCAATGCGATGATGGCCGCCATGCCATCACCCACGGACGCCACGACCGCCCAGGACATCCCCGCCGACTGGCCCGCGCTCTGGCAACAGATGCTGCAGGCCCGCACCACGGGCCAGGCCGCGCCGCCGCTGCGCTGGTGCGCGCAGCAAGGCTGGCAACTGGCGCCCGAGGGCGACGCGCGCAGCGCCGAGCTGTTCACGCTCTACAAGCCCTTGCTCGATGCGCGCCAGGCCGGGGGCGGCGCGCCCTGGGCCGTGGCCCAGCTCGGCCAGAGCCTGGACGGTTTCGTGGCCACCGTCACCGGCGACTCCTACTACGTGAACGGCCCGCACTGCCTGCTGCACCTGCACCGCCTGCGCGCGCTGTGCGACGCGGTGCTGGTCGGTGCCGGCACGGTCGCCATCGACAACCCGCAGCTCACCACGCGCCGCGTGCCCGGCCCGCAGCCGGTGCGGGTGGTGGTGGACCCGGCCGTGCGGCTGGACGGCCAGTCGCGCGTGTTCCGCGATGGGCAGGCCCCGTCCCTCTGGGTCTGCGACGCGCGGCACGCCGCGCTGGCCCGCGAGCGCCTGGGCAGCGCCCCCGCCGAGGTGCTGGCGGTGGACGGCCTGCTCGACGACAGCGGTGAGGGCTACCGGCCCGCGCTCGTCGCGCACGCGCTGGCCGCGCGCGGCCAGCGCGTGCTGTTCGTCGAAGGCGGCGGCATGACGGTGTCGCGCTTCTTCACCGCCGGTGTGCTCAGCCGCCTGCACCTCATCATCGCGCCCGTGCTGATCGGCCAGGGCCGGCGCGGCCTGCGCGCGCCCGCGCACGACGTGATGGCCGACTGCCCCCGCCCGCCCACGCGCACCCTGCCGCTGGGCGAGGACATGCTGTGGGACCTGGACCTCAGCGGCTCGAGCCGCGCGTGAAGTCCCACCCGGACAGGGGCATGGGGGGCGCGCTCAGAGCAAGGGCCGCAGCTCGCGCGCCGCGTCCAGCAGCAGCGGCAGCAAGTCCTTCTGGAAAACCGGTCCCTCGAACCGGTCGGGCGCGGCCACCACGTTGAGCGCCGCGACCGTGCGGCCCTGCATGTTGCGCAGCGGCACGGCCAGCGCGAACACACCCAGCTCGTGCTCCTCTCGCGCAATGGCCATGTCATCGCTGCGCACCTGGGCGATCACGGCGCGAAAGGCCTTGTGTTCCACGGTGGTGTGCGGCGTCAGCCGGGGCAACTCGCGGCCCTTGAGCCAGGTGGCGAACTCGGCGCGCGGCAGGCCCGCGAGCAGCACGCGGCCGGTGGAGGTGGCGTGCGCGGGCAGGCGCGCACCGAGGTGCAAGCCGTAGGCCATGAGCCGCTGGCCACCCAGCGAAACATTGCGCGCCACGATCACGACCTGGTCGCCGTCGAGCACGGCGGCCGAGTAGGACTCGCGCGTCTGCGCCGCGAGCCGGTTCAAGGTGGGCTGCAGCAGGCGCGGCAGGCGCGCCGAAGCCAGGTAGCTGCCCGAGAAGCGCAGCACCTTGGGCGAGAGCCAGTAGTGGCTGCCGTCGGACTCCAGGTAACCGAGGTGCGCCAGGGTCAGCAGGTGCCGGCGCGCCGCGGCGCGCGTGAGACCCGCGCGCTCGGCGGCCTGGGTGGCGTTGAGGCGCTGGCGCTCGGTGTCGAAGCTCTCCAGCACCGCCATGCCCTTGGCCATGCCTTCGATGAAATCGGCTTTCGCCATGGGAGGGGGGGCTGTGCTCATGGGTCGATTATGCCCAGGGGCATCCGAATTTGCGCGGTGATCGCGCAAGACTTTCGATCATCGCGCAAAGGCGTCTGCGCACCGTTGCGCTGGCGGGGCCCCGTTTTTAAGCTGCGTTCGTTGCACTTCACGCCATTCCAGGAGACACCCCATGCGAACCCAGGTCGCCATCATCGGCGCCGGCCCCTCCGGCCTGCTGCTCGGACAGCTGCTGCACAAGGCCGGCATCGACAACATCATCGTCGAACGCCAGAGCGGTGAATACGTGCTCGGCCGCATCCGCGCCGGCATCCTCGAGCAGATCACCACCGACCTGCTGCGCGAAGTGGGCGTGGGCGAGCGCCTGGACGCCGAAGGCACGGTGCACCACAGCATCGAACTGGTGTTTGCCGGCACCCGCCATGCCATCGACGTGCACGGCCTGACCGACGGCAAGGTCGTGACCGCCTACGGCCAGACCGAACTCACGCGCGATCTCATGGAGGCGCGCAGCGCCGCCGCGCTGCCCACCGTGTACGAAGCCGCGAACGTGGAGGTGCTGGACTACGACAGCGACCACCCCAAGGTGCGCTACCAGAAGGATGGCCAGACGCACGAGATCGAGTGCGACTTCATCGCCGGCTGCGATGGCTTCCACGGCGTGTGCCGCGCCAGCGTGCCCAAGGGCGCCATCACCGAGTTCGAGAAGGTCTACCCTTTCGGCTGGCTCGGCGTGCTGGCCGATGTGCCACCGGTCTCGCCCCACGCCATCGTCTACGCCAACAGCGAACGCGGCTTCGCCCTGTGTTCCATGCGCAGCCTCACGCGCAGCCGCTACTACGTGCAATGCCCGCTGGACGACAAGGTCGAGGACTGGAGCGACCAGCGCTTCTGGGACGAGCTGCGCCTGCGGCTCGACCCCGAGATGGCGTCGCGCGTGATCACCGGCCCCACCATCGAGAAGAGCATCGCGCCGCTGCGCAGTTTCGTCGCCGAGCCGATGCGCTTCGGCCGCATGTTCCTCGCGGGCGACGCGGCGCACATCGTGCCGCCCACCGGCGCCAAGGGCCTGAACCTGGCGGCCAGCGACGTCAAGTACCTCTCGGGCGCGTTCATCGAGTACTACAAGGACAAGACCTCCGCCGGCATCGACACCTACTCCGAGCGCTGCCTGCGCCGCGTCTGGAAGGCCGAACGTTTCTCGTGGTGGCTGACCTCGCTGATGCACCGCTTCCCCGACACCGCGGGCTTCGGCCAGAAGATCCAGGAGGCCGAGCTCGACTACGTCGTGAACTCGGTCTCGATGTCGCGCTCGCTGGCCGAGAACTACGTGGGCCTGCCGCTGAACTTCGGCGAACGCTGAATCAGCGCACCCCAGGACGACGGGCGACGGTGTCGCCCGTTGGCGCTTCTGCGGCCGGACTTGCGGGTACATTGCGGCGACACCCTTTCCACAGACCCGCCGCCATGAGTTCATCCCCCCGCCCTGCCCCCGCCCTCCAGCCGCTGCGCGGCGTTCGTGTGCTCAGCCTCGCGCTGAACCTGCCCGGCCCGGCCGCCTTCATGCGCCTCAAGGCCATGGGCGCGCGCTGCGTCAAGGCCGAACCCCCGGCGCCCAAGGGGACTCCTGCGGGTACCTCGGGCGACCCCATGGGGCAGTACAACGCCCGGGCCTACGCGACCCTGCACGATGGCATCCGCGTGATCTCGATCGACCTGAAGTCCGAGAAGGGCCAGGCGGCGCTGCACAAGGAACTGGCGCGCACCGACGTGCTGCTCACCTCCTTCCGCCCTTCGGCGCTGGAGAAGCTGCAACTCGGCTGGAAGGGCCTGCACAAGCGCCACCCCGGGCTCTCGGTGGTGGCGATCGTGGGCGCGCCCGGTGCCCGGGCGGAAGAGCCCGGCCATGACCTCACCTACCTCGCGGACGCGGGCCTCGTCACCGGCCTGGACCTGCCGGCCACCCTGTTCGCCGACATGGGGGGCGCGCTCATGGCCAGCGAAGCCGTGCTCAAGGCCGCGCTGGTGCAGAAGACCCAGGGCAAATCCAGCTTCCAGGAGGTCGCGCTGTCGGACGCGGCCGAGTGGCTCGCCCTGCCCCGCACCTGGGGCCTCACCCAGCCCGCCGGCGCGGTGGGCGGCGCCCATGCGGGCTACCGCGTCTACCCCTGCAAGGACGGCCGCGTGGCCGTGGCGGCCCTGGAGCCTCATTTCGCTGCCGCGCTGTGCGCCGCGGCGGGTCTGCCGGCGTCGGACCTGCGCTCGCTGTTCAAGCCGGAGACGCACGCCGCGATCGCGGCCTTCCTTCAGGGCCGCACGCGAAAGCAGCTGGACCGGCTGGCGGTGGAGAAGGACATTCCGCTGCACACGCTGGCCTGACCCCGGCCAGCGAGCGGAACGCCCAGGCGCTTACTGCGCGCCTTTGCCCGTCAGCACCACGCCGACGGTTTCGAAGATGACCACGAGGTCGAGAAACAGCGAGTGGTTCTTCACGTAGTAGAGGTCGTACTGCAGCTTCTCCGCCGTGTCTTCCACGGTGGAGCCGTACTGGTAACGCACTTGCGCCCAGCCGGTCACGCCGGGCTTGACGCTGTGGCGCACCGCGTAGAACGGAATCTCCTGCGTGAGCTTCTCGACGAAGAAGGCGCGCTCGGGGCGCGGGCCGACCAGGCTCATGTCGCCGTTGAGCACGCTGAAGAGTTGCGGCAGTTCGTCGATGCGCAGCTTGCGGATCACCTTGCCCACGCGCGTGACGCGGCTGTCGCCCGCCGTCGCCCAGCGGGGAATGCCGTCCTTCTCCGCGTCGGTGCGCATGCTGCGGAACTTCACGACGTTGAAGGGCTTGTTGTTCAGGCCCACGCGCTCCTGCTTGTACAGGATGGGGCCGGAGCTCTCCAGCTTGATGACGAGCGCCGCCACCAGCATGATGGGCAGGGCGAGCAGGATCAGCACGACCGCGCCCGCGATGTCGAACAGGCGCTTGATGGTGGTGCGCAGGAAACCCTGATCGAAGCCTTCGCCGAAGATGAGCCAGCCGGCCGACACCGCATCGAGGCGGATCTGGCCGAGGTTCTGCTCGAAATAGGTGGCGATGTCGGTCACGCGCACGCCCGCGAGCTTGCAATCGAGCAGCTCGCGCATGGGCATGCTGCCGCCGCGGCGTTCGGAGAGCGCGATCACGATCTCGTGGACGCCCTTCTCGGCCACCACTTCGGTGAGCGACTGGCCCGGCTGCAGCGTGCCCCAGTTCGTCACGAGGTGCTCGCGCTCGTTGGGGCTGGCGAAATAGCCGCAGAGTTCGGCGCTCGATGAGGCCTTGAGCAGGCTCTGCCCGACCGCCTGCGCTTTCGCGCCGGTGCCGTACACCAGCACCTTGCGGCGCGTGAGCGACTTGGGCAGGAACTCGCCGGTAAGCACCTGGATGACCAGCAGCAGGCCGGTGGCCATCATCACGATCACCACGGCCCAGGTGTGCCCGTAGAACGCCTTCATGGGCAGCAGCAGCAGCACGCCCACCACGATCAGGCCCATCATCATGAACGAGACCAGCACGCGGGCGCGCAACTGCGTGTTGTTGAACACGCTGCCCCGTTCGTACAGGCCCAGGGCCGAGTTGACCGCCAGGAAACCCATGCTCATGAGCAACGCACGGAACAGGCCTTGTCCAATCTGCACGGCGGTCAGGTCTTCCGCGTCGGAAAGAAACACCAGGGTCGCCATGAACGCCGCGCTGATCAGGAGCAGGTCCATGAACATCTGCAGCAGCGTGCGGCGATCGAAGTAGTGGTTGAATAGCTTGATCAAACTTCTTTTTCCTGTAATGGCCCCGGGGGCTGTGCACGGCTCGGGCGCCCGTCCGAGAATACCGCCGACACCCCCTTCTGACGTTCTGTTACATAACGTGAATATTGCGGAATTCGGCGGAAGTGTGATGTTGTCAACAGGATCAGCAGCAGCATAAAAGCGATGCGCGGCAATTCGGTGACGCTGATGACCAGGCCGAGCACGCCCATGGCCGAGAGCGAGCCGGCCAGCGCCAGGGCCAGCGGATCCCCCGCCTTGAGGCCTTGAGCCACGCAGCGCCACGCCCACGCGGCGAGCAGGCCCAGCACCAGCCAGCCCAGCAGGCCGCGCTCGATGAGGATTTCCAGGTACAGGTTGTCCATGTGCCAGGGCTTGAAGCTGCTCTGCGCGGCGGGAAACCAGTAGCGCAACCCGGCCGAGAAGTCCGTGTTTTTCAGGATCTGCACGCCTTGCGGGTCCAGCAACTCCACCGCGTGAATGCGGGCCGCGTGCCCGGTGCTCAGCACCGTCAGCGCGAACATGCCGTCGCGCCAGGATACGGCACGGCTCGCGTCCGAAAAGACCTGGCCAGACAGCGGGATGTCGTGCCACTGGGTCGCATCCGTGACGGCGGCCTCGGGCCTCACGTGCTTCCACTGGCATCGGAAGTCGTACAGCAGGTGCCGTTCGCACACGCTGAACAGCACCACCACCGGGGCGTCGGTCTCGTAGCGGACCCGCACGCGGTAGTGCCCTTGTGGGGCCAGCGGGATGCGCTGGGTGAGACCGAAGTCGTAGGCGGCCTCCTGGCGCGTCGGCGGCCCCGAGAGCACCACCTGCCCGGCGCCTGCCGCGTCGCGCCGCCATCGCGCCTGCCCGGGAAACTCGCCATCCGGCACGCGCGCGCTGTAGTGCGCGGGCAGGCGCCCCGCGCCCAGGCCCAGCACCCAGTCGGCGGGCGTGCGCAGCAGGCCCAGCCCGCTCTGCCAGTGCGCCACGCGGTCCACCAGATCGGTTTCCGACTGCGCAAGCCGGCCTGTCATGAACGAGTGCCCACCGAGCACCCACACCGCCTCCGCCAGCAGCGCGAACACCAACACCCGCAGCGCCCAGCCGCGCCGCCGCCCACCGGACGCCGGCTGGATCTGGCAGCGCCTGGCCACGATGGCCATCACCATCAGCGAGACGGTGACCGCGAGGTACAGCCCTCGGGAATACGTGGTCAGCACCGCGTAGGTGCCCAGGACGGCCAGGACCGCCGCGCAGGCCCAGCGCCAGCCGCCCGGCGCCAGCCAGACCGCCCAGAACGCCAGGGGCACGGCCATCGCCAGGTGGGCGTCGATGGCGCCGCCGCCCACGTGCATTTCCCAGAAGTTCGCCACCGTGCGGTAGGAGTCGGAGAAATTCAGCACACCGACGTACCGCCCGCGCTCCCACAGCACGAGCACGCAGACCCAGGCCAGCCCGCAGAGCAGGCCCGCGAGGGTGAAGCGCGCCATCTCCCGCTGCCGCTCGACCGGCACCCGCCGCAGCACGGGATACAGCAGCAGCGCCCAGAGCAGGCTTTTGGACACGCGCAGCGGGTTGAAGGCGCTGGCGTAGTCCGCGTGCAGCGCCCGCAACCAGCCGTCGCCCGAGGCCCAGCCGGCCGCCACCGCCCGCGCGCTGACACCGGCGTCCCGCAGCCCGATGAACAGGCTCAACAGCGCGGAGGCACCCAGCGCGACGAGCAGCCCGACCCACACCCGGTCGGCCTGGACCTGGGTCTCGCTGGATGAAGAGGATGCCGCACGGCCAGAGAAGGCCTCGAACCCGGACCGCGCATGCGCGCCGGCCAGCACCGCGAGCACCAGCAGGTCGAATTCGTCGATCAGCCACCAGCCCGTGGAGGGCGCCAGGCTGGCCACGGGCAGGAGCATGGCCAGCAGTCCCCCGACGGTCCAGGGCCGCCAGGCGGCGGCACCCATGCACAGGCACAAGGCGCCCACCAGGAGCGCGGGGGCCAGGGGATGTTGAACGGCCAGACCCAGGCAGGTCAGTGCCGCGAGGGCGCCCAGGATCAGCGCGCCTGATCGCGGGCGCGCCATGGCTCAGCGCCCGATGGGTAGGTAGTCGAAGCCCTGGCTGCGCACCCAGGCCGGGTCGTACAGGTTGCGCCCGTCCACGATCAGGGGCTGTTTGAGCTTGGCCTTGATCAGGTCGAAATCGGGACTGCGGAACTCCTTCCACTCGGTCACGATGATCAGCGCGTCCGCCCCTTCCAGGGCCTCGTTGGGGTTCTGGGCGTAGCGCACGCGGGATTCGTCGCCCAGCACGCGCTGGGCTTCGTGCATCGCAACCGGGTCGTAGGCCGTGGCGGTGGCGCCGGCAGCCAGCAGATCGGCCAGCAGCTCCAGGCTCGGCGCTTCGCGCATGTCGTCGGTATTGGGCTTGAAGGCCAGGCCCCACACGGCGAAGTGGCGACCCTTCAGGTCCGCGCCCAGCTTGCGCTTGATCTTGTCACCCAGCACGTGCTTCTGCGCATCGTTGGCCGCCTCCACCGCGGTCAGCACCTTCAGGTCCAGGCCGCCTTCGTCCGCCGCCGTCTTGATCAGGGCCTTGACGTCTTTCGGGAAGCAGGAACCGCCGTAACCAGCGCCCGGGTACAGGAAGTGGTAGCCGATGCGCGGATCGGAGCCGATGCCCTGGCGAACGCTCTCGATGTCGGCGCCCAGCTTCTCCGCCAGGTTGGCCAGCTCGTTCATGAAACTGATGCGCGTGGCCAGCATGGCGTTGGCCGCGTACTTGGTGAGTTCGGCGCTGCGCACGTCGGTGACGATCAGGCGCTCGCGGTTGCGCTGGAACGGCGCGTACAGCGCGCGCATGAGGTGCACCGCCTGCTCGTCGTCGGCGCCCACGATGATGCGGTCGGGCCGCATGAAGTCCTCGACCGCCGCGCCTTCCTTGAGGAACTCGGGGTTGGACACCACGGCGTAAGGCGTGTCGACGCCGCGCTTCTGCAGCTCCTCGGCAATCGCTTCCTTCACGCGGTCGGCCGTGCCCACGGGCACCGTGCTCTTGTCCACCACCACCTTGTAGTCGGTCATGCGCTGGCCGATGCTGCGCGCCGCGGCCAGCACATAGCGCATGTCGGCCGAACCGTCCTCATCGGGTGGCGTGCCCACCGCGATGAACTGGATGGTGCCGTGGTGCACGGCGCGGTCGACGTCGGTGGTGAAGTGCAGCCGCCCCGCCGCCACGTTGCGTTTGACCATCTCCTGCAGCCCGGGCTCGTAGATGGGAATGCCGCCCTCCTCGAGGATGCGGATCTTGTCGGGATTCAGATCCAGACAAAGCACATCGTTGCCCACCTCCGCCAGGCAGGCCCCGCTGACCAGACCCACATAACCCGTCCCTACCACAGTGATTTTCATGATGATTTTTCTCAGGCCGATAGATTCACAAAGCGCTCATCATAGCGACCGAACAAGTCGTTTTCAGCATCGAAATGCAGTCATAACGTTGCATTCGACACGCTCGCGGCTATCATGACCCGGACACAGAAACGGGGAACTCCATTGAAACCGAGGCGCAGATGGTTGTGGTTCGCTGCGTCAGGCCTGCTGGTTTTCCTCATGGCCGCCACAGCCTTTCTGGTGAGCGACCGGGGGCAGCGCCTGTATGCCGAGGCCAGTTCCCGGAGTCCGCAGGAGCTGATCCGCCACGCACAGCACCGGCTGGAAGGCCACCGCGTCCTGGAGGGCTTGCTGCTTCCAGGACTGCATGCCCTGCAGCGCCGCTGGGAAAGGACACCGCCACCGGGACCTTTGCCCACGCTCGGCAAAGGCCAGCAGATGGTCTCCATGGCGCCCGCGGTGCCCGGAGCCGGCACGGTGATCCGCGTGGACACGGCAACCGGCCTGGCACAGGCTCTCCGGGAGGCCGGCCCCGGCACCCACATCGTCATCGCCCCTGGCCGATACAGCGTCAACAAGACCCTGCGGCTCGGGCAGGACGGCCGCGCACAGGCCCCCATCCTGGTGAGCGCCCTGGTGCCTGGCAGCGTCCAGCTGGACTTCACCCAGGAGGCAGGCATCCAGATCGACCGGCCCTACTGGGCCTTCGAAAACCTCAACATCCGCGGCGCCTGCGCGCGCGAACACGACTGCGAGCACGCCTTCCACGTGGTGGGTCGCGGTGCCTTCGCCACGCTGCGCAACAACCACGTGCAGGACTTCAATGCGCACATCAAGGTCAACGGCCTGGACGGCGAGTGGCCCGACCACGGCCTGGTGGCCTTCAACACCCTGACCAACCGCGCCACCCGGCAAACCGACAGGCCGGTCGTGATGCTCGACCTCGTCGGCGCCAGCCATTGGAAAGTGCAGGACAACCTGGTCACGAACTTCGCCAAAGGCCAGGGCAACCGGGTCGCGTATGGGCTGTTCATGAAGGGCGCCAGCGAAGGTGGGCGCATCGAACGCAACCTCGTGATCTGCTCGCCCACGGACGTGTCGCGCCCGGGCGAGCGGGTGGGCATCTCGTTCGGCGGGGGTGGCACCCAACCGGCGGCGGTGTGCCGCTCGGACGGCTGCGCGGCCTTCGAGCACCGCCACGGGCTGGCCGCCAACAACATCGTGGCGCACTGCAACGATGCCGGGCTCGACATCAACCGCGCCAGCGACATCGTGCTGGCCCACAACACCCTGATCAACACGGCGGGCGTCTCCGCCCGGCGGGCCCCGACACAGGCCCGCCTGCTCAGCAACCTGTTCGAAGGAAACATTTCGGAGCGGGATGGCGCGGCTTTGGGCCTCGAATGGAACGCCCAAGCGCCGATGGCGCAGGTTTTCGTGAACCCGGATGCCTTACTTCTCCAATGGTTCGAGCCGCCGGAAACAATACCTTCGCGGACCTTTGTAACCAATGATTTCCGGGGTCTCGCGCGGCGGGACGCCACGCTGCCGGGCGCGCTGGAGCAGGATTTCCCTGGGAAACCCGCATCGGTCTCCGCGAATTGACGCCATGCCGCCCGAGCGGTCACTCTGACGGCAAGAAGTGCAACTCGTAACACGTGGCAACAGGGCTGTAGGGCGAGTCCTACGACAATAAGGGCTGCGGGGCATTTGGCGTGCCAGCCATTCCCTGGTTTCCCGGCCACGACTCCAAAGCGCTTGGGCGCTCGGTCAGGTCGGGTTTTTTGTGCCATCGGCATTTCACGAGGTGGGTCCATGCTCCCGCATGTCGTTCTGGACGGCGTGCCTGTCGGTCAACGCTCCAACCGCTGAAATGCCGCCCGTAAAGTCAACCGACGCGCTTTTTTCGTGAACGCGGTCACAAGCCGCCGACATTTTCGACCGTTCGTTCCCGCCAGCACACCTCTCACCGGCATCGCCATGAACCCTTCCAAGACCCCCGCCATCCGCGACGCCAAGTGGCTCTCCGTGCTGTTCATGATGGCGGCCATCTCGGGTTGTGGCGGCGGTGGCGGTGGTGGTACCGCGTCGGCGCAAACCCCCGGCGAGACCGTGACCTCGACGCCCGCGCCGGCACCGGCGCCCTCGATCTTCCCGCGTCCTCCGGCACCCGCCCCTGCACCAGCCCCCTCCCCGGCTCCCGCGCCTGCGCCCGCACCTGCTCCAGCACCAGCCCCCGCCGCTGGCGTCGGTGGTCTGGCCTGCGCGGCCAACGCCATCACCTGCGTGGAAGTCTCCACCGGCACGGCCTCCAGCACCCTGCCCATCACCTTCGGTCAGCCCTTCAAGGCCGGCGCCGTGCAAGCCAACCAGGGCCTGGTCGCCACCGACAGCAGCGGCGCAAGCGTGCCCCTGCAGATGGATGAGGTGACCTCCCACCGCGACGGCTCCCTGCGCTTTGCCGTCCTCAGCGCCAAGGTCAGCAACCTCGCTGCCAACCAGCCCAAGCTGATCAACCTGTTCGCCGGCGCCAAGTCCTCGGCCACCCAGACCATCCCCGCCAGCCCCGACTGGAACCTCGAACTCGAGGCCAAGGTCTACAACGGCAGCACCCTGGTCTCCACCCTGGTGACCAAGCCCCAGGACCTGCTCAAGCAGCAGATCGCCCAGGGCTCGGGCCGCCGCCTCAACGGCAGCGTGGCCACCGAGTACACCGTGGTCGCGCCCTTCAAGGACAGCGCCTCCAACGCCGAGCACCCCCACCTCTCGGCCCGGCTGCACACCCGCCTGTACGACGGCGGCGCCAGCATCCGCACCGACATGGTCCTGGAGAACAACTGGACCTTCAAGGCCAACCCGGGCAACCTCACCTATGAGCTGACCGTGCGCCGCAACGGCCAGGTCGTGCACACCCAGCCGCGCATCACGCACAACTACCAGGCGCGCTGGCACAAGGTGCTCTGGACGGGCAACACGCTGCCGCAGTACCGCGTGCGCCACCACATGCCCTACTTCCTGGCCAGCAAGGCCACCTGGAACTACGACCTGAGCCTGCGCATTCCCGACTCGGTCCTGGCCGACGAGGCCCGCGTGCTCGCCAGCGCGAACACCGCGCCCATGGGCCCGGCCATGCTGGTGCCGTACTTCCCCACCACCGGTGGGCGTTCGGAGATCGGCCCGCTGCCGCGCTGGACCGCGCTGTACCTCATCACCCAGGACGACCGCGCCCGCGCCAGCATGCTGGCCAACGCCGACGCCGCCGCCAGCGTGCCCGTGCACTACCGCGACGAGGGTTCCGGCCAGCCGCTGGATGTGCAGCGCAACCCCAACGTGTCGGTGCGTTTCGGTGAGTCTTCGCCCAAACTGCCCACGCCGACAGGCACCACGATCTACACGCCGGACACCGCCCACCAGGCCTCGTTCGCCTACATCCCCTACCTGATCACGGGCGATGCCTTCTACCTGGACGAAGCCATGTTCTGGGCCAGCTGGAACATCGCCGGGGTCGACCCGTTCTACCGCGAAGGCACCAAGGGCCTGATCTACGGCAACGAGGAACGCGCCCAGTCCTGGGCCCTGCGCTCCATCGACGAGGCCTCGCGCATCGTGCCCGACAACCACCCCATGAAGTCGTATTTCCAGACCCGGTTGGCCAACAACCTGAACTGGTACGTGCAGAACTACCCGCAGAACGCCAACGCGGCCGCCCGCTCGCCCTTCGGCGCCATCAAGAGCCCGTGGGACACCAAGAAGGCCGGCCCCTGGCAAAACGACTTCATGACGCTGGTGCTCGCACAGATCGCCGAGGACGGTGACCCGCAAGGCCGCGCCATGCTGAACTGGATCACCCGCTTCACCGTCGGCCGCTTCCTGAACGAAGCCAACGGCTTCTGCGTGGCCAAGGCCCCGGGTTACTGGTGGGACGTCACCGACTCGGGCAACCAGTTCTTCAGCAGCTGGAAAACCTTGTTCGATACCAACTACGCCAGCCTCAAAAACACCCCGTGCGCCGGCATGGCGATCACCGAAGGCTCACCGGACCGCGTGGACGACTACGCCGCCTACGCCCGCGCCATGCTGGCCGCCACCAGCAGCGCCGGTGTCACCGGTGCCAGCACCGCCTACGCCACCTGGAAGTCCATGACCCCGAGGATGGACGCGGGCTTCGCCAGCGACCCCACCTGGGCCATCGTTCCGCGCTGAGCGGGCGACAGCGGCGGTCCACCCCAGCGGGTGGGCCCTGCCCATCAGCGCCGCCCAGCCTCTGGACCGCGGCGCGAATTTTCCTGTGAATGCGGCCGTTGGCCGCCCATCCCTCAACGCCCGCTCGTTGACGGGGAATTCCTTGCGCATTGCCCGCTAACACGCGGCTTCGAAATGCCGTCATCGGAATTCTTTCTTTCATATTCTTTCAACTCGCCCCCTTTCCCAAAACGGAAAAGGATGGCCCAATCCTTTCAACGGGCAAAAACCGCCTTCTGGCGGTTTTGGCTAATGTTTCATCATTTCGATCCGATAAGTCAACCTTAATTTAATTGCAGCATTTTCCGAATTGGCGCACTCAATGCGCCCGACGCTCAGTGCAGTGCCTCCCGTGGGGAAACCACGATTGAGGTAACCAACTTTCCCGCTAGGCAAATCGCCCGGCACGCGCTGCCAGGCCATTCCACCTTGGCTTCTCGAAAAAAGAAGTCACAGCCGTGAAATGGCAACGGGAAGTTAATAAAACACCCCAATCATTTCAACATGTTTCGCGACATGCATCACGAATGCCGCGCATCGTTTCCGGACGCCTGCCCATCGGCTTGCATTCCGAAAATGGCGGCAATCGAATTACATTGAATTCCAAGATCTGTTGACCCAGCAGGCCAATGCTTCGATCAGCCGTGTGCAAGCGGTTTTTTTCCCCTTTTGACTTTCAGGTGCGTCCTTCCATGTCCTCATACCCCTCCCATTCCCGCCCGGCATCGCATGCCAGGGTCTTGGCCGCCTGCGCGGTGATGTTTTCGATGGTGGCCGCGTCGGCGCAGGCCCAAAGCACCACCACCACCGCAACCACCAGCGCCAACTGGAACCAGCTCTCCAAGGAGGGCCAGCTCTTCCTCGTTTCCGGCACCAAGAACGTTCGCTATGGCACCGGCAGCCGCTGGGTCTACAAGTCCGTGCGCACGGTTGGGCTCTGCTCGACCGGCTATTTCGGCTCCGATCCGGCCCGTGGCTCGGCCAAGACTTGCCAGGTGATGGCCGCCGCCACCCCGGCACCGGCACCGGCACCTGCACCTGCACCTGCACCTGCACCTGCACCTGCACCGGCACCGGCACCTGCACCGGCACCTGCACCGGCACCGGCACCGGCACCGGCACCGGCACCCGCACCCGCACCCGCACCCGCACCCGCACCCGCACCCGCACCCGCACCCGCACCCGCACCCGCACCCGCACCCGCACCCGCACCCGCACCTGCACCTGCACCTGCACCTGCACCTGCACCTGCTCCTGCTCCTGCTCCTGCTCCTGCTCCTGCTCCTGCTCCGGCCGTGGGCTCCGGTGGTCTGGCCTGCGCGGCCAACGCCATCACCTGCGTGGAAGTCTCCACCGGCACGGCCTCCAGCACCCTGCCCATCACCTTCGGTCAGCCCTTCAAGGCCGGCGCCGTGCAAGCCAACCAGGGCCTGGTCGCCACCGACAGCAGCGGCGCAAGCGTGCCCCTGCAGATGGATGAGGTGACCTCCCACCGCGACGGCTCCCTGCGCTTTGCCGTCCTCAGCGCCAAGGTCAGCAACCTCGCTGCCAACCAGCCCAAGCTGATCAACCTGTTCGCCGGCGCCAAGTCCTCGGCCACCCAGACCATCCCCGCCAGCCCCGACTGGAACCTCGAACTCGAGGCCAAGGTCTACAACGGCAGCACCCTGGTCTCCACCCTGGTGGCCAAGCCCCAGGACCTGCTCAAGCAGCAGATCGCCCAGGGCTCGGGCCGCCGCCTCAACGGCAGCGTGGCCACCGAGTACACCGTGGTCGCGCCCTTCAAGGACAGCGCCTCCAACGCCGAGCACCCCCACCTCTCGGCCCGGCTGCACACCCGCCTGTACGACGGCGGCGCCAGCATCCGCACCGACATGGTCCTGGAGAACAACTGGACCTTCAAGGCCAACCCGGGCAACCTCACCTATGAGCTGACCGTGCGCCGCAACGGCCAGGTCGTGCACACCCAGCCGCGCATCACGCACAACTACCAGGCGCGCTGGCACAAGGTGCTCTGGACGGGCAACACGCTGCCGCAGTACCGCGTGCGCCACCACATGCCCTACTTCCTGGCCAGCAAGGCCACCTGGAACTACGACCTGAGCCTGCGCATTCCCGACTCGGTCCTGGCCGACGAGGCCCGCGTGCTCGCCAGCGCGAACACCGCGCCCATGGGCCCGGCCATGCTGGTGCCGTACTTCCCCACCACCGGTGGTCGCTCGGAGATCGGCCCGCAGCCGCGCTGGACCGCGCTGTACCTCATCACCCAGGACGACCGTGCCCGCGCCAGCATGCTGGCCAACGCCGACGCCGCCGCCAGCGTGCCGGTGCACTACCGCGACGAAGGCTCCGGCCAGCCGCTGGATGTGGAGCGCAACCCCAACGTGGCCGTGCGCTTTGGCTCCTCCACGCCCAAGCTGCCCACGCCGACGGGCACGACCATCTACACGCCGGACACGGCGCACCAGGCCTCGTTCGGCTACATGCCCTACCTGATCACGGGCGATGCCTTCTACCTGGACGAAGCCATGTTCTGGGCCAGCTGGAACATCGCGGCGGTGGACCCCTACTACCGCGAAGGCGCCAAGGGCCTGATCTACGGCAACGAGGAACGTGCCCAGTCCTGGGCCCTGCGCTCCATCGACGAGGCTTCGCGCATCGTGCCCGACAACCACCCCATGAAGTCGTACTTCCAGACCCGGTTGGCCAACAACCTGAACTGGTACGTGCAGAACTACCCGCAGAACGCCAACGCCGCCGCCCGCTCGCCCTTCGGTGCCATCAAGAGCCCGTGGGACACCAAGAAGGCCGGCCCCTGGCAGAACGACTTCATGACGCTGGTGCTCACGCAGATCGCCGAGGACGGTGACCCGCAAGGCCGCGCCATGCTGAACTGGATCACCCGCTTCACCGTCGGCCGCTTCCTGAACGAAGCCAATGGCTTCTGCATGGCCAAGGCCCCGGGCTACTGGTGGGACGTCACCGACGCGAGCAACCAGTTCTTCAGCAGCTGGAAGACCCTGTTCGACACCAACTACGCCGGCATGAAGGGCGCTTCCTGCAGCGGCATGGCGATCACCGAAGGTTCACCGGACCGCGTGGACGACTACGCCGCCTACGCCCGCGCCATGCTGGCCGCCACCAGCAGCGCCGGTGTCACCGGTGCCAGCGGCGCCTACACGAAGTGGAAGTCCATGACCCCGAAGATGGACGCCGGCTACGTGAACGACCCCACCTGGGCCATCGTTCCGCGTTGATCCCGATTCGACCGCTCTGAGCTTCAGCAACCCTCTCTTCGCAGAGGGTTGTTTGTTTTTGGCGGGTGATGCGCGAGGCGCTCAGTGCGCGACGGCCGCGACTGCCTGTGCGGCCCCGGTCCGCGAACGCGCCAGTTGCTCGATGCGGGTCAGCGTGGAGAAGGTCCCGCCCAGGCGGTTCTGGAAGAAGCTCAGCACGGACTCGATGTTCGCCAGGAAGGCGACCAGGTCGGACTCGGTCTTGACATACGGGGTGTTGCCCGGCTGCAAGGTCGGCGAGTGGTAGGTCAAGGTGAACACACGAACGCCTTCGTGGAACAGCGTGGTGAGCAGACGCTCCTGCGACTGCACATCGAAGCCTTCCGGGCTCAGCCTGCCGCGCTCCAGCCACTTCATGCGGCTCATGACGCCGGGCAGGCGCAGCCGCTGCGAGAGGTTGCTGCCGATGAGCCAGGGGTTCGCGGGGCCCATGCGGCGCAGGCGGCCCGAGTAACCCACGGTCATGGGCACTTCGAGCAAGGCGTGCGAGGCGTCGGTGAAAAAGGGGCGGTCGGACATGCCCTGGTAGTTCGGCCCGCCTTCGAAGGAAAAGTTGGTGTGGGGCACCACGCTGCAGTCCACGGTGTAGCCGAGTTCCTGCAGGATGCCGAAGGTGTTCGGCCCCACGCCGTAGCGCCCGGCCTTGAACACCCGCGGCGCGCGGCCGAAGGCCTGGGCCACCGCGTCGGTGCTGGTGCGGATCTTGGCTTCCTCCAGCTCCAGGGGCAGGTTACCGTGGTACGAGTTGAACACCGACACCGTTTCGCTGTGCGGCGGCGTGACCCAGGGATGGCAGTGGGTGCCGAATTCCGCGCGGCCCGCGTCCACCAATCCGCGCAGGTAGCGGGTGGCGGCCACCGAGCTGGCCACCGGGTAGTCCATGACGTAAGTCGGCACGACGCCGAACCGGTCGTAGAGCGCGTGCACCCGGTCCTGGGAGGAAATGGACTGGGTGGCGGTCGCCTGCCGGTTGAAGGGCTGGTTCCAGTTGAACTCCTCTTCGGTATCGACGACCACCAGCAGCACCGGCGCGGCAAGGCCCAGTTCGACGGGCTGCGGGTCCAATCCCGGCAATCTCATCGAATCCCCTCCCGGAAGCCGTGTGGCGTTGAGCATTGTTGTACGTTCCCCTTGGGGCCAGCGCGATCAGCGAACGGCCCAGCATACCGCGCCGGCAGGTGGGCGGGTGCGGAGTTCTTCACACTTCTCCTCCATGCCTTCAGCGCGCGATCCACTTGCGCAGCACTGGCCCCAGCTTCTGCTCGACCCCGACATTGACCGCCCAGGCCACCAGCAGGGCCAGGGCGATCATGCCCAGGGTCACCAGCGTCATGCCCCAGGACGCGACCAGGCCGGACGCCACCGCCACGCTGAACAGGGCATAGCCGGCGTGCTGGTGGATCAGGTACAGCGGGTAGGTCAGGCGGCCGGACAAATCGCTCCATGTCGAGGTTTCAATGGGTACCTTGCGGCGAATCATCCAGTAGAAGAAGGCGAAATACGACAGCAGGATGGCCTCGATCACGAGGTTGTTGGGGCTGTCGTCCAGGGCCAGCAGCTGCTCCAGGCTGTCTGCCTGGCCATTTTCACGCCACAGGTACATGCAGGCCAGCGCGGCGCAACCCAGCAGCGCCAAGCGCCGACGGGTGGTCCAGCCCGACTGCCGCACCAGGAAGAAGAAGGCGCCGGCGGCGAACAGGGGCGCCCATTGGGCGCTGGTGACGATCTCCACGGTGTACATGGGGCGAATGAAATTGACCAGCGACAGGCCCAACCAGAGGATCAGCAGCGTCTCGATGCGCTTGAGCTGCCCGGTGGCGATCGCCACGCCGATCCAGAAGTAGAAATTGATCTCCACCGCCAGCGACCAGTACGCGCCGTCGACAAGGTTCTGGCCGAACACCCGGGGCAGCATGGTCAGGTTGGCCGCGTACTGGGCCCAGGACTCGGGCTTGAACGGCGCGGCCGGCGCGGCCAGCTCGATCAGCACCGTGAGGGTCATGCACACCCAGAAGGCGGGCATCAGCCGGGACACGCGGGAGGCGATGAAACGCCGCACGCTCGAATTCTGGGCGGTCATCATGATCACGTAGCCGCTGATCATGAAAAACAGGTGCACCCCCACGTAGCCATAGGAAAAGACGTGGTACAGGATGGGGCTCTGCTGGCCCTGGATCGAGCCATCGCGAACTCCCGCATGGAAGTAGTGGAAGCCGACCACGATCAGGGCGGCGAAACCCCGGAGCCAGTCCAGTGCGGGTTGGCGGTGCGACTGCGGTGGTGGCGATTCGATCATGCGGGTTTCTTGGTCAGGGCGGCCTCGATGGCCTGGAGCAACAACTGGGAACCGGTGGCATCGAGATGCAGGCCATCGGCCGCCAGGGACGCGCGGGCCAGGGCGCCCTGCCCCGGCACCGCGTCGACCATGGCATGGCCGCGCTGTCGGCACATCTCGGCCACCGACGCGTTGATGGCCTCGGCCGGGTTGCCGGGCGGCACGGGAATGCCGACACACACCACCTGGGCGGACGCGGGCATGCGGTCCAGGATCGCACCCCAGGCCAGCCGCACGTCTTCGGGCGTGCGGCCCTCGATCAGGTCGTTGGTGCCCGCGCCGAGCACCACCGCGCGGGCCCGGGGCAGCGAAGTGTAGCGATCGAGGCGCTGGCTCAGCCGCTGGGCCGTTTCACCGCCGATGGCGAAGTTGTAGGCCTGCGCCAGGCCCCCCGTGGGCAAGGTCTGGAGGTGGCTGTCGCCGAAGAAGAGGATTGCGCCACGCGGCACCAGGCGGTCCACGCTCAGCTGGTGGGCGATCGTGCGCCGCTCGAAGAGGCGCTGGGACACCGTGGGCGCGGACTGCCAACGCTCCAGGCGCCACAGGAACGCCTCCGAAAGGCGCGCGGAGCCGCCAATCGCCAGGACCGCGCAGGCGATCAGCGCCGCCACGCCCCAACCCATCCACAGCGATAACCTGGGTGAATGTTTCACAAGATCAAAAGGCTTCGAGCCCGCAACAATGCGAGAGGGTCTGTTGCAAGAAGTCCTGCATCTTGTCAGTGCCGTTTGGTCGGGAATGTCGGAAATGCATTTCGGCGTGAGTTATGTCGTACAAACTGCGGGAAAGCGGCCCGGAAAGTCAGAAAAAATACAACACGACCGGGTTATCATTTGTTACACAAGTTTCTGATGGTACTCATTTGTATTCATTCGAGGAGCTTTCCTGCACGTAGGGGGTTTTTGCAATGCACTTCATGAGTCAGCAAGAGAACGACGCAGGTGAACCGAACCTGGGTCTCTGGCTGCGCAGCGGAGCACAGAGCCACGCGAACGCCGTGGCCCTGGAATCGCCCGAGGGAGAGCCCCTGACCTACCGTGAACTGGCCTCTGCGGTGGCGGCGCGCGCGCGCGCCTTTGCCGACGCGGGCCTGCAAAGCGGTGAACGCATCGCGGTGGCCGCCACGCGCTCCACCGACACCATCATCTCGATCCTGGCCGCCGCCGAAGCCGGCATCGCCTATGTGCCGCTGGACCTGGCCTACCCGGCCGAGCGCCTGCGCGCCATGCTGGACGATGCGCAACCCCGCGCGGTGGTGGGCGAAGACCAGGCCTTGTCCACGCTGCGCTCGCTGGTGGGCGAACTGCCCACGCTGGAACAGCCGGCGCCGGTGCAAGCCGCCCTGCACGCCTCGGCGCCCGACCTCACCTACGTGCTGTTCACCTCAGGCTCCACCGGCCGGCCCAAGGGCGTGGCCATGGGCGCGGTGCCGCTGCGCCACCTGATCCAGTGGCACGCCGACCACCCCCGCCTGGGCCAGCCCGCGCGCACCCTGCAGTTCGCGCCGCTGTCCTTCGACGTGCACTTCCAGGAAATCTTCTCCACGCTGGCCTGCGGCGGCACGCTGGTGCTGGTGCCGGAGGAACAGCGGCGCGACCCCGGCCTGCTGCTCAACGCCCTGATCCAGCGCCGCATCGAACGCATCTTCGTGCCCTACGTGGCGCTGCAGATGATCGCCGAGGCTTCGCGCGACGAACTGCCCACGGCTCTGCGCGACGTGGTGAGCGCAGGCGAACAACTGCAGGTCACGCCCGCGATCCGCTCGCTGTTCCAGCGCCTGCCGGGTTCGGAGCTGCACAACCACTACGGCCCGACCGAAAGCCACGTGGTCACCGCGCACGAGTTGCGCGGCGACCCGGCCGCCTGGCCCGAGATCCCCCGATCGGCCGCGCCCTGCCGCACGTGCAGCTCGCCCTGGTGCCGTCCGAAAACGCCACCGACGAACACACCGGCGAACTGCTGCTGGGCGGCGAGACGCTGGCCTGCGGCTACCTCGGCCGGCCTGAACTCACCGGCGAGCGCTTCCGCAGCGACTTCCCCGCGCTGCCCGGGCGCTGGTACGTCACCGGCGACCTCGCGCGCCGCGACGCCGAGGGCGTGTACACCTACCTGGGCCGCGCCGACCAGCAACTCAAGGTGGATGGCTTTCGCATCGAGCCGGGCGAGATCGAACTCGCCATCATGGCCCAGGCCGGCATCAAGGACGCGGTGGTCACCGCGCCCGACCTGCCCGGCATCGGCAAGCAGCTGGTCGCGCACCTGGTGCTGCGCGAAGGCGCGCAAGCCAACACCAGCGAGCTGATCACCCGCATCCGCGCCGAACTGCGCGCCGCCATGCCCGAGTACATGGTGCCGGTGCGCTACGTGGTGCTGGACCGCCTGCCCACCACGCCCAGCGGCAAGATCGACCGCAAGGGCTTGCCCCTGCCAGCCATGGACACGACCGCTGCCGCGTCCAGCGACCCGGTCGCCATCGTGCGCGGCCTGTGGCAGGAACTGCTGGGCCTGCCCTCGCTTGGCGACGACCAGAACCTGTTCGACCTCGGCGCGCGCTCCCTGCTCGTGATGCGCTTCGTCACGCGCCTCAAGGACCAGGGCGTCCAGGGCCTGAACGTGGCCGACGTGTACGACAAGCCCACCGTCGCGGGCATCGCCGCCGCCCTCGCCGGCCCGACCAGCTCGGGCCAGCGCAAGCGCCTGGCACCGGCACAGCCGACCGCCGGCATCGCCATCGTCGGCATGGCCACCCGCACGCCGGGTGCCCGCCGGCTCGACGACTTCTGGCAGCACCTGATCGACGGCCAGGAAGGCATCCGCCAGTTCTCGCTCGACGAACTCGACCCCAGCGTGCCGGACTCGGTGCGCTCACGCCCCAACTTCGTGGCCGCGCACGGCGTGCTCGACGGCGTGGAGCACTTCGACGCCGGCTTCTTCGGCATTTCGGCGCGCGAAGCGACGATGCTCGACCCGCAGCAGCGGCTGATGCTCGAACTCAGCGTGGCGGCCCTGGAACACGCCGCCATCGACGCCTCGCGCACCGATGCGCGCATCGGCGTCTACGCCGGCACCGGCAACAACGCCTACGCGCCCGCGCTGCGCAGCGAACAGCCCGAGCTGGTGCAGCAGTACGGCGAATTCGCCACCATGCTCGCCAGCGAGAAGGACTACGTGGCCACCCGCGTGGCCAACCGCCTCAACCTCAACGGCCCGGCCCTGAGCATCCACACCGCCTGCTCCACCAGCCTGGTGGCGGTGGCCCAGGCCTGGCACGCGCTGGCCAGCGGCCAGTGCGACGTGGCGCTGGCCGGCGGCATCAACGTGGCCGTGCCGCAGATCAGCGGTTACCTGCACGTCGAAGGCGGCATGGAGTCCGCCGACGGCCATTGCCGGCCGTTCGACGCCGACGCCAGCGGCACCGTGTTCGCCAGCGGCGGTGGCGTGGTCGTGCTGCGCCGGCTGGAAGACGCCCTGGCCCAAGGCGACACGGTGTACGCCGTGATCCGCGGCGTGGGCCTGAACAACGACGGCGGCGACAAGGCCAGCTTCACGGCGCCCAGCGTCACCGGCCAGATGGGCGCCATCCGCATGGCGCTCGACCAGGCCGGCGTGAGCGCGCGCCAGATCGGCTATGTGGAAGCCCACGGCACCGGCACCTCGCTGGGCGACCCGATCGAGGTCGCCGCGCTCACCCGCGCCTGGCGCGAAGACACCGCCGACAGCCAGTACTGCGGCATTGGCTCGGTCAAGAGCAACCTCGGTCACATGGCCGCCGGTGCCGGCGTGGTCGGCCTGATCAAGACCGCGCTCTCGCTGCACCACGGTGTGATCCCGGGCACCCTGCACTACCGCCAGCCCAACCCGCAGATCGACTTCGAGAACACGCCGTTTCGCGTGGTGGCGCAGAACACCCCCTGGCCGCGCGGCCGCGAATCGCGCCTGGCGGCGGTGAGCTCGTTCGGCGTGGGCGGCACCAACGCCCACGTGGTGATCGAAGAGGCCCCGGCGCGTGCGCCCGCATCGACCGGCGACGGCCGCTGGCTGCTGCCCCTCTCGGGCCGCACCGCCGACGCCGCACTGCAGCGCGCGCGCGACCTGGCCGAGCACCTCGAACACCATCCCGAGCTGCCGCTGGGCGAGGTCGCCGCCACGCTCATGCGCGGGCGCAAACCCATGGCGCAGCGCCTCTCGGTGGTCGCCGGCAGCGTGCAGGAAGCCGTGGCGCGCCTGCGCGCTGCCAAGAGCAGCGTGAGCGCGTTGCAGAAGCCGCGCCTGGTCTTCCTGTTCCCCGGCCAGGGCTCGCAACACCCCGGCATGGCGCGCCAGCTGGTGGACGAAGTGCCCGCCTTCCGCGAAGCGCTCGACCGCGCCCTGCCGCTGGCCGAGGCCGCGCTGGGGGTGGACCTGCGCGCCTGGCTGGTGAGCGCCGACCCGGCCGATGCCGAGGTGGCCCAGCTGCTCGCACAGACCCGCTACGCCCAGCCGGCCCTGTTCAGCGTGTCCTACGCGCTGGCGGCCTGGCTCGACAGCCTGGGCATCCGGCCCGACGCCATGATCGGCCACAGCATCGGCGAGTACGCCGCCGCGTGCCACGCCGGCGTGTTCTCGCTCGAAGACGCCATGGCCGCCGTCATCGCGCGCGGCCAGGCCATGTTCGACCAGCCCGCCGGTGCCATGCTGGCCGTGCGCACGGGCGTGGACGCGGTGCGGGCCCTGCTGCCCGAAGGCATCGAGGTCGCCGGCTGCAACGCGCCCGCGCTCACCGTGGTGGCCGGCGGCCACGAGGCCATCGACCGCTTCGCCCAGGCCCTGGAGAAAAGCGAGATCGATGCGACGCGCCTGCGCGTTTCGCACGCCTTTCACAGCGCCTCCATGGAAGGCGCGCTGCCGCGCGTCACCCAGGCCCTGGCCCAGGCTCGCCTGCAGGCGCCCCGCCTCACCGTGTACTCGTGCGTGAGCGGCGCGCCGCTGCAGGCGCACGAAGCCACCGACCCCGGTTACTGGGCGCGCCAGGTGCGCGCGCCGGTGCTGTTCAGCAAGGCCGTGATGGCCGAGCTGGCCCAGGGCGACACCGTGTTTGTCGAGGTCGGTCCTGGCCAGGCGCTCACCGCGCTGCTGCGCCAGCACCGCACGCCCAAGGCCGAGGTGCCGCGCATCGTGCCCATGCTGGGTGCTGCGCAGGACCCCGGCCAGCCCGCCGAACAAGGTCTTTCGGCGCTCGGTGCCCTGTGGTGCGCCGGCATCGAACCCGCCTGGCCGGTGGCCGCGACCGCGCGCCGCGCGCCCCTGCCCACCTACCCGTTCCAGAACGACCGTCACTGGTTTGCCCGCCGCACCGCGCCCGCAGGCGCCCTGCCGTCCGATGTTTCCCTCTCCGTTGCGAGTGCCGTCACCATGAGCCGAATACCCACCGTTGAAAACGAACTCAAGCGCGTCCTGAGCGACGTCTCCGGCATCCCCGCCGAGGACATGACCACGGACGCCAGCTTTGTCGACCAGGGCCTGGACTCCCTCTCGCTCACCCAGGCCACGCTGGAGCTGGAACGCGTGTTCGGCGTCAAGCTGCGCTTCCGCCGCCTGATGGAAGACCTGGACAACATCGGCAAGCTCGCGCGCTTCCTCAACACCGAGATGCCGGCCGACAAGTTCGCACCCGCACCGACCGTGGCGGCACCGGCGGCCGTTGCCGCCGCCGTCCCCGCCCAGGTGGCCAGCTTCGCGGCCCCGGCCGCGCCGCTGCAGGCGTTCGCGGCCCTGCCTGGTGGTGCGAACGCGGTGCACCAGCTGCTGCAACAGCAGATGCAGCTCATGGCACAGCAGCTCGCCGTGCTGGCGGGCCAGCCCATGGCGGCGGCCCTGCCGACCGCAGCGGTCCCCGTGGCGCCCGCGCCGGCCGTGGTGGCCTCGGCTCCGGCCGCCGCCGCGACGGAAGCCGAACCCGCCCAGCCTTCCATCAAGTCGCTGGTCGAAAAACCCTTCGGCGCCTCGCCCCGCCTCACGCTGGAAGCGCGCCAGGACTTCACACCCGCGCAGCGCCGCTGGCTCGACGAGTTCATCACCCGCTACAACGCGCGCTCGGGCCAATCCAAGGCCTTCAGCCAGCAGCACCGCAAGGTCATGGCCGACCCCCGCGTGGTGACCGGTTTCAACCCGCTGTACAAGGACCTGGTCTACCCCATCGTGGTCGACCGTTCGAGCGGTGCGAGCCTGTGGGACCTGGACGGCAACGAGTACATCGACCTGCTGTCCTGCTTCGGCGGCAACCTGCTGGGCTACCAGCCGCCCAAGGTGATCGAGGCCATGCAGCAGCAGCTGCAGCTCGGCCTGGAAGTGGGCCCGCAACACCCCTACGCGGCCGACGTGGCGCAACTCATCTCCGAGTTCACCGGCATGGAGCGCGTGGGCTTCTGCAACACCGGCTCCGAGGCCGTGATGGGCGCCATGCGCATCGCGCGCACCGTCACCGGCCGCAAGACCATCGCCATCTTCACCAACTCCTACCACGGCATCTTCGACGAGGTGATCGTGCGCGGCACCAAGCAGCTGCGCTCGCTCTCCGCCGCGCCCGGCATCCTGGCCAACGCGGTGGAGAACATCCTGGTGCTGGACTGGAACAGCGAGGACTCCCTGCGCGTGCTGCGCGAGCGCGGCCCCGAGCTGGCGGCGATCATGACCGAGCCGATCCAGAACAAGTACCCCACGCTGCAGCCGCGCGAGTTCGTGCAGTCGCTGCGCCAGATCGCCGACAAGGCCGGCTGCGCGCTGATCTTCGACGAGGTCGTGACCGGTTTCCGCGTCGCCCCGGGCGGTGCGCAGGAGTTCTACGGCGTGCGCGCCGACATCGCCACCTACGGCAAGGTCATCGGCGGCGGCCTGCCGTTCGCGGCCATCGCGGGCAACGCCAACTGGCTCGATGCGCTCGACGGCGGCCACTGGCAGTACGGCGACGACTCCTACCCCGAAGCGGGCGTGACCTACTTCGCCGGCACCTTCGTGCGCCACCCGCTGGCGCTGGCCGCCGCGCGCGCCACGCTGCAACACATCAAGGCCGGTGGGCGCGAGTTCTACCGCAACCTCAACGACCGCACCCAGCGCCTGATCGACCGACTCAACACGGCCTTCGCGGTGCGTGGTGCACCGGTCAAGGCGGTGCACTGCGCCTCGATCTGGCGCCTGCAGTGGGACGACAACCAGAAGCACATCAGCCTCTTCTACTACCTGGTGCGCTACCACGGCCTGCACCTGTACGAGCAGTTCGGCCACTTCGTCACCGAGGGCATGACCGACGCCCACACCGACCGCATCTTCCAGGTGTTCACCGATGCCATGGACGAGCTCATGGGCCTGGGCTTCATCACGCCCAAGGACGGCGGCGGTGCCCCACCCCCCTCGGGCCCGCAAGGCGGCACGCGCGCCGGCACCGACGCCCAGCTCTCGCCCGGGCAGACCGAGCGCTGGCTGGCCGGCGGCTTCGACCCCTCGGCCCGACTCGCCCTCAACGAATCGTTCTGCGTCAGCCTGCAGGGCGGCGTGGACCGCACCGCCCTGAAGGCCGCGCTGAACGACGTGCTGGCGCGGCACGAGGCCTTCCGCATCCAGTTCGATCTGGAGGATCCCCGGCAGCGGGTCGCGCCGCAGCTGAACCTGCCCGTGGCCGAGATCGACCTGAGCGCGCAGCCCGACGCCGACCAGGCGCTGGACGACTTCTGCACCCAGGCCAGCCTGCGCGATTTCCCGCTCGACCAGGCACCGCTGGCCGCCGTGAGCCTGCTCACCCTGGCCGACGGCCGCACCGTGGTGCACGTGGTGGCCAGCCACCTGGTGTTCGACGGCTGGGCCTCCAGCGTGTTCAACGCCGAGCTCGCCACCGCCTACAAAGCCCGCAGCATGGGCATGGCGCCGGCCTTCAAGCCGGCCGAGTCGCCGCTGGACTTCGCCGAGGAAGAACAGGCCCGCTTCGACGGCCCCGACGGCCAGGAAGCCCTGCGCTTCTGGCAGCAGCAACTGCAGAACCCGCCCGCGCCGCTGAACCTGGGCGACCGGGCACCGCAAGGCCACCGCAGCTACGCGGCCGACACGCTTCGCATACGACTGGACGGCGAGCTGTTCAGCCGCCTGCGTGCGCAGGCCAAGCAGTCGGGCGCCACGCTGTTCCAGGTGCTGCTCATGGCGCTCACCCGCATGCTGCACAAGCGCAGCGGCCAGAGCGATTTCGTGGTCAGCATCCCCTACGCCAGCCAGAGCCTGCAGCGCCGTGGGCCGATCATGGCCGACGGCGTGCTCGACCTGCCGCTGCGCCTGGGCTGCCAGCCCGGCGAGAGCACCGAGGCCGTGCTGCAGCGCGTGCGCTCGCGCCTGATGGACGCGCTGGAATACCCGCTCATGACCCAGGGCACGGTGGCCCGCGCGCTGGGCATCCGCAGCGCGGGCGACCGCCCGCCGCTCACCGGCATCTTCTTCAACCTCAACCCCAAGGTCGACCTCTCGGCTTATGCGCCGCTGCAGGCCACGATGCACGAAGGCCGCAAGCGCGGCACGCTCAGCGAACTGTTCTTCAACTTCTACGAGCAGAACGACGCGCTCACGCTGGACCTGCACCACAGCAGCGAGTTCTTCAGCCCGCAGCGCGCGCAGGAACTGATCGACGCCCTGCGCGCCGAGATCGCCCACTTCGCGCAGCACCCCGGCGTCGAGCTGCCGGTGCTCACCGCCGTGGTGGCGCCCGCGCCGGTGCGCCCTGCAACGGCACCGGACCCGCGCCTGATCGCCTGGAACCAGGCCACCGCGATGCCGCTGGAAGCGCATGCCCGCGTGGAGCAGTGGATCAGCCGCCAGGCCGCCGCCACGCCCGATGCCGTCGCCCTGGTGGCGCACGGCGTGAGCCTGAGCTACGCCGCGCTCGAATCGCGCGCCAACCGCTTCGGCCAGCTGCTGCGCTCGCGCGGCATCGGTGCCGGCATGCGGGTGGGCGTGTGCCTCACGCGCGGCCCCAACCTCGTGCCCGCCCTGCTCGGCATCCTGAAGACCGGCGCGGCCTACGTGCCGCTCGACCCGGGCTTCCCCAAGGACCGCCTGCACTACATGGCCGAGGACGCGGGCGTGCGCCTGGTGATCACCGACGCCGCCAACGCCAGCCTCTCGGGCGTGCCGCGCGAGCAGCAGATCCGCATCGACGACGATGCCGCGGCCATCGCCTCGGCCTCCGACGCCGCCCTGCCGCGCCCCGCCGACTGGGCCGACGACGCGCCCATGTACGTCATCTACACCTCGGGCTCCACCGGCAAGCCCAAGGGCGTGGTGCTGCCGCAGAACGCGGTGTGCAACTTCCTCGCCAGCATGCGCCGCGAGCCCGGCCTGCAGGCCGGCGACCGGTTGCTGGCCGTGACCACGCTGTCGTTCGACATCGCGGTGCTCGAACTCTTCCTGCCGCTCACCGTGGGCGCCAGCGTGGTGCTGGCCCAGCGCGAAGACGCCATGGACGGCGAGGTGCTCGGCCGCCTGGCCGCCGAGCAGCGCATCAACGTGATGCAGGCCACGCCCACCACCTGGCACATGCTGCTCGACGCCGGCTGGCGCGCGCCCGCCGGTTTCCGCGCCCTGTGCGGCGGCGAGCCGCTGCCGCCCTCGCTGGCCCAGCGCCTGCTCGAGGCCGGCGTGGAACTCTGGAACATGTACGGCCCGACCGAGACCACCGTGTGGTCCACCCTGTGCCGCATCACCGACGCGCAGCAGAAGATCACCATCGGCCACCCGATCGCCAACACCCAGGTCTGGGTGCTGGACGAGCAGATGAAACCCGTGGCCATCGGCCAGGAAGGCGAGCTGTGCATCGGCGGCGCCGGCGTGGCCACCGGCTACTTCAAACGCCCCGAACTCACCGCCGAGAAGTTCGTGGCCGACCCGTTCGACACCGCCACGCCCGGCGCGCGCATCTACCGCACCGGCGACCTCGCGCGCTGGCGCGAAGACGGCACGCTGGAGCACCTGGGCCGGCTGGACTTCCAGGTCAAGATCCGCGGCTACCGCATCGAGCTGGGCGAGATCGAGGCCCGCCTCGCCGCCCTGCCCGGCATCGCCCGCACCGTGGTGATGGCCCGCGAGGACAGCCCGGGCGACGTGCGCCTGATCGGCTACGCCGTGCCGCACGCCGGCCAGCAACCCGACGCCGCCGCCCTGCGCGAGGCACTGCGCGCCGGCCTGCCCGACTACATGCTGCCCCAGCAGATCGTGCTGCTGGAGGCCATGCCGCTCCTGCCCAACGGCAAGATCGACCGCAAGGCGCTGCCCGCGCCCACCGGCCCGGCACCGTCGGCCAGCGCGGGGGCGGTCAAGCCCGCGCGCAGCGACACCGAAAAAGCGGTGGTCGAGGCCATGCAGGCCGTGCTCAAGCTGCCCGCCGTCGGCGTGGACGAAGACTTCTTCTTCCTCGGCGGCCACTCCCTGCTGGCCGCCAAGCTCATGGGCCAGATCAACAAGGCCTTCGGCCTCCAGCTCAACCTGCGGGTGCTGTTCGAATCGACCACCGCCGAAAAACTGGCGCGCCTGATCGACGAACAACGCGGCGCCACGGCGCCCACCCGCGAACCGCTGGTGCACCGCGCCGACCAGCGCCAGGCGCCGCTGACCCTGATGCAGGAGCGCATCCGCTTCATCGAGGCCATGCAGCCCGGCCGCACCGTCTACAACGCGCCCTCGGCCCACCGCCTGCACGGCCCGATGGACCTGCAGGCGTTCGACCGCGCCTTCCAGGAAGTCGTGAAGCGCCAACCCGCCCTGCACAGCGCCATCGTCTCCGGTGCCCAGGGCCCGCTGCAGGTGAACGTCGATCTGCCGGCGTTCAGCCTGCTGCCGCTGGAAGACTTCGGCAGCTACGCCCCCGACGAACAGGAAGCCGCGCTGCGGGACCGGCTGGCCGCGCTGGCGAACCAGGCGTTCGAGCTGGAACATGCGCCGCTGTTCAAGGCCCGCCTGTTCCGCCTCGCCGACGATCACCACGTGCTGTTCTTCATGACGCATCACGTGATCTGGGACGGCTGGTCCTTCGACTTGTTCTACGACGAGATGAACGCGCTCTACCAGGCGTTCTCCGAAGGCCGGCCCTCGCCGCTGCCGCCGCTGGCCCTGACCTACGGCGACTTCGCCGACTGGCACGGGCGCTGGCTGGAGAGCGAGGAACTGCAAGGCCAGCTGGGCTACTGGAAGAACCAGTTCCTGGGCAAGCCGGTGCAGGAACCGCTGACCGATCTGGCCCGTCTGCCCGGCATGCTGCGCGAAGGCGCCACCGAGCCCATGCACCTCTCGGCCGAGCAGGCCGACCGCGTGCGCGACATCGCCAAGCGAACCGGTTCGACGCTGAGCATCGTCGCCCTGTCGGTCTACGCCGCCATGGTCTCGCAGCTGCTGCGCGAGCCCGCGCCGACCATCGGCCTGCCGGTGCGCGGCCGCCCCACGCCCGAGCTCGACCCCATCATGGGTTTCTTCAACAACATGCTGCCGGTGCGCCTGCCGGTGGACACCTCGCTGAGCTGGCTCGACTGGATCGGTCGCGTGCGCGCCGCCGTCGTCGAGGCCTTCGCCCACCAGGACGTGCCCTTCGAGCGCATGGCCCACGTGCTCGAAGCCGAACAGCCCGGCGTGCACGCGCGCCTGTACCAGTGCATGTTCTCGTTCCAGGACGCGCGCAACCGGCCCACCCACTGGGGCCCGCTCGAGCACGAGCGCGTGCGCATCAAGCACAAGGGCGCCACCGAAGACCTCAACCTCTGGCTGGTCGAGATCCCCTCCGGCATCGAAGGTGGCATCCAGTACGACACCCACCTCTACCTGCCTTCCACCGCGAAGTCCCTGCACGAGCGCTTCGTGGCCCTGCTCGACGCGGTGGCCCGCACGCCGAACCAGACCGTGGCGCAGCTGATGGCGCCCACGCCCGCCGAACAAGCCCGCGTGCTGGCGCTGGACGCGCCGGCCGTGGCGCCCGCGCAAAGCCTGTTCGATCTGCTGGAGCAGCGCGCCAGCGCACTCACTCCCCCCGCGTTGCTGCGCATCGGCGGCACCGAACTCGACGCCCGCGAGCTGGTCCGCCGCGTGAACGACAACGCGGCCCAGCTCAAGACCCGCCTGCCCGCGGCGGGCCACCCGCTCACCGTGGCCATCGCGATGCAGGAGCCGGTGGCCCAACTGGTCACCGCCCTGGCCGTGCTGCGCCTGGGCCACCACTGCCTGCCCCTGACGCCCGGCGACACGCCGCCCGCCGACGCGGTGGCTTTCGGCGACGCACCCTGGCTGCAAAGCCAGCCCGCCGCCACGGCGCGCAAGGCGGCGATCCAGCCGCAAGCCTTCGACGCCGCGCTGGTCGCCCAGATCAGCGCCGGCCTCGCCCGCCAGGCCCACCTGCTGGTGGGCGACTGCCTGCGCGCCAGCGCCCACGCCACCGGCACCGCGCTGGCCCTGCTGGGCCTGGCGCTGCACACCGGCGGCCGGCTGGTGCTGTGGGACCAGGCGCCCGACGGCGCCACCCTGGTGGCCGACCTCCAGCGCGAGCGCACCGGCCTCGTCTTCGCGGACGCCAACACCTGGGCCGACGCCCTGCAGGCCCGCCGTGGCGCCTCGCTCTCGGTCATCGCCGCCGTGGACGCGCGCGACAACTCCCCCGAACTCGTGGCGCAGCTGCTGGACGCGGGCCTTTCCGTGCTCAACGTGCTGCAGACCGATTCACTGCCCCTGCCGCTGGCCGCCCACTGGGTGGCCGACGCGGCCGAGGCCGGCCTGGTGGGCCGACCCCTGGTGCCGCACACCGTGCGCGTCGCGCCGCGGCCCGAGGGCACGGCCCCGATCGGCGTGGCCGCCCCCGTCTGGGTGAAGGCCGGCGCGGCGGGCGCCTGGACAGCCAGCCACACCAGCGCGCGCTGGCGCAGCGACGGCGTGCTGCAACACGTGAGCGATGCGAACGAACCCACAGTGCTGCTCGGCGGTGGCCTGGTGGACCTCGAGGCGCTGGAGCAGGCGGCGCTGGCGCTGCCGGGCGTCGACGTGGCCGCCGCGCAGGCCGCGGTGGACTCGAACGGGCGCCGCCGGCTGGTGATCGGCCTGCAGGCCAGCGGCCTGTCCGCCGCGCAACGCGAATCCCACGCCCGCGCGCTGCTCGACGCCGTGCCCACCGAGGCCCGCGCGGCGCTGGACCTGCGCTGGTTCGAGCAGATCGTGCGCCACCCCTCGGGCCGGCTGCAGCTGGCGCAATCGCGCGCGCTCAAGGCGCAGGCGAGCCAGACCGGCGACCGCTTCGCCGGCACGGCCACCGAGCAGGCCATCCACGCGGTCTGGAGCGAGCTGCTGGGCATGAGCCACATCGGCCGCAACGACAACTTCTTCGACCTGGGCGGCACCTCGCTCACCGCCATGCAGGCCGTGCTCAAGCTGGAGCAGCAGATCGGCAAGCAGATCAGCCCGCGCCGCTACGTGAGCGAAACGCTGGCCCAGCTCGCCGTGGCCTACGACGCCACCGGTGCCGACACGCCGCCGGCCACCTCGGCCGCCAACGCCGACGCGGCCGAACCCGCGCCGGGCCTCATGAAACGGCTCGCGCGCCTCGTTCAACGGGCCTGACCCGGCACACCACCGATTCGATTCCATGGACCTTGCGATCAGACGTTTCGGCCGCCCCGGGCGGGAGATGGTGGGCGTGTACCAGACCGCCAGCAGCGGTGGCGCACCGCGCGCGCGCTTCCTGCTGTGCCGCCCGCTCGGCCAGGAGGCCGTGCGCACCGCGGCCATCTACCGTGTCGTGGGCGAGCGGCTCGCGCGCGAGCGCTGTGAATCCCTTCGCTTCGACTACCACGGCACCGGCGACTCCCCCGGCAACGAGGAAGACCAGTCGCTCAGCGGCTGGCTGGACGACACCCTGGCCGCCCACGAGCAGCTGCAGGACGGCGATGGCGCACCCGTGATCTGGTTCGGCATGGGCCTGGGCGCCACCCTCGCGCTGCGCGCGGCCCTGCGCGCGCGCAAGCCGCCCACGCAGCTCGTGCTGTGGGAACCGGTGCTCGACGGCCCCACCTACATGCGCCAGCTCATGGAAGGCCACCAGCGCGAACTGGTGCGCATGTTCCGCGTGCCCTGGGACCGGCTGCTCGCCAGCGACAAGGGGGTCGCCCCTGGCCTGCCGGGCGACCTGCTGGGCTTTCACGTGGGCCAGTCCCTGGCCGACGAACTGCAGAACCTGCGCGACGTGCAGGTGGCGCCCGCGCTGCGGCGCGGTGTGCGCGTGCTCTGTGCCGTGCCCGATGAACAGCGCGGGCATTTCGCCGACCTGGAGAGCCACCCCGAATTCCGCCTGCACAATATCGGGCAGATCACCGACTGGATGTCCAGTCAGGCGATGGGCACGGCGATCGTCCCTCCGGACCTGCTGCGCGCCGTCCTCTCCACCCTCGACTGACCGATGGCTGAACACACCCTCACGCTGGGTATCGAAAACCACCTCGTCGCGACCTTCACGCCAGCCGACACCGGCTTCGACGGCGCGCCCCCCGTGGTGGCCCTGTTGACCAACTCCGGCGTGATCCCGCGCAGCGGGCCGCACCGCATGAACGTGCACCTCGCGCGCCGCCTCGCGGCCCAGGGCATTCCTTCGGTGCGTTTCGACATGAGTGGCCTGGGCGACAGCCGCCGCACCGCCAGCACCCTGCCGGTGGTCGAACAGTGGGTGGCCGACACGCGCTCGGTGATGGACGCGGCCCAGGCGCGCTTTGGCTGCGCGCGTTTCATGATGGTGGGGTTCTGTTCGGGCGCCGAGGTGGCGCACCTGGTGGCGCTGGAAGACCCGCGCCTGCGCGCCATCCTGCTGTGGGACCTCTACGCCTACCCCACGGCCGCCTCACGCACCCGGACCTTCTTCTACAAACTGCGCCGCGCGGGCCTGGCGGGCACGGTGCGCAAGGCGGCCGACCGGCTGCTCGGCCTGTTCCGCGCCAGATCCACCGACGGCGATGGCGGCAACGGCAGCGGGCGCGCGGTGGAAGTGTCCCTGGTGCCGCCGAAAGAGGTCTTCGGCCAGCGCATCCAGACCCTGAGCGACGGTGGCGTGGAGCTGTTGTTCGTCTACTGCGGCGGCGAGCCCGAGTGGTTCAACCACGCAGGCCAGTTCAAGGGCATGTTCGGCCAGTTCCCGTTCCACGAGAAGGTGGGCTTCAACTACCTGGAAGTGTCGGACCACCTGATCACGACACGCACCGCGCAGCAGGCCTTCCTGGCGATGACCGACGACTGGCTGACAAGCCGCGTGCTGCCTTCGAACCGCTGAACCGTTCGCTCAGCCCTCTGGCGGCGAGCGGAAGTTGGTCGCCTTCATCCACGTCTCCACCAGGCCGATCAGGCGGGCGCGGTTGGCCGACGACGCGAAGGTGTGGTCGCACTCCTTGAAGTACTCCAGCCACAGCTGGTCGCCGAAGGTCAGCAGGGGGAAGGCGTCCAGCAGCTGGCGGCGGTAGTTGTGCTGGCGCTGCCGGTCCGAGGTGAGCACGGCCAGCATCTGCACACCGCTGCCGAGCGCGCGGCCGTAGGCGTTCTGCAGGAAGGCCTTGACCTTCGGATCTTCCAGCGACGGCCCCCGGGCCTCCACCTCTTCAGCCGGCGACCCGCCGGGCGCCTTGCGGCTCAGACGGCGCCGCAGCGCGCGCCAGATCGGGTGGCGGCCCAGCATCAGGTTCAGCCAGGCGCGCAGGCCCAGGATGCGGTGGCCGTAGTGGTGCACGTAGTAGCCCAGGGTGCGCGGAATGGACGGGTCCATCAGCGCCACGCCCACCACGCGCTCGTCGGTGCCGGCGTAGATGATGGAATGGTCGGCGCCCGAGCAGAGGCCCACCAGCACCACGCGCTGCACCTGGCGCGTGGCCTGCAGCATGTCCAGGATCTCGCGGATGTCGGCCATGGTGGCGTCCAGCGGCGGCAGCGCATCGCTGCGCGCCTCGCTGTCGCCCAGGCCGGAGAGATCGACCCGCAGCACACCGAAACCCGCGGCCGCCAGCGCGCGGGCCAGCAGCACGTGCATGCGGTTGGGGCCGACGCGGTGGATGATGCCGGCGTTGAGGATCACGACAAAAGGCGCATCGGGCACGGCCGAGCGCGTGGAGGCGGGCGTGATCACCCCGACCATGGATTTGCGGGGGCCCAGCAGCAAGGCCTGTTCGACGACGCGTTCCATCAGGCCAGCCACTCCACGACGCGCTGCAGCAGCTTGACGGGCACGGCGCCCGCGCCGGAATGCTGGTCCTCCAGCCAGGCGGGCTGGCTCTGGATGTGCTCGAAGGGCTGCGCGCCGGGCCGCGCCGTTTCGAGCGCGGTGCGCACGGCGTCCTGCCCGAGCACGTTTTCCGACACCACCATGAGCGTGCGCGCCGGCAGGCCGGGCGCGTGCTGCAGCAGGTCGATGGCCTGCAGCTCGGTGGCCAGGGCCACGGACATGGGAAAGCCCAGCAGCTCCCCGGCGTTCACCTTCAAGGCGCGCTCGCGGGCCACGGCCGCGTCCAGGCGCTGCAGGCCGGCCAGGTGATCGGCCCCCTGCACCACCGGGTCCCACAGCACCACGGCATCCACGTCCTTGCGCCGCACCGGCGCCACGCGGGCCGCGAGCAGGCCACCCAGGCGCAGGCCCACCAGGCCCACGCGCTGCAGGCCGGCGGTGTCCTTGAGTTCGTCGATGGCGGTTTCCACGTCGGCCTGCCAGCCTTTCAGGTCGCCCTCGTTCGTGTCCCCGGCGGAATCGCCGGTGCCGTAATAGTCGAAACGCAGCACGTGCACGCCGGACTCGGCCAGCAGCCGGCCGAGCTGGCAGACGCTGCGGTGCGCGCGCAGGTACTCCGTGCCCCAGGGCGGGCAGATCACGACCCCGCGCGCCTTCCCGCCGCGCGCGTGCGCCGGCGTGTAGACGCCGAACAGGCGGCGCGAGCTCTCACCAAAAAACAGTGGCGTCATTCCTGGAGGCTTCCCTTTTCGGCGGCCGCGGTAGCCACCACCTGACGCAGGTTCTGGAAGAACAATGTACGCGCATCCATGCGCCACCCCAACCGCTTTTCCACCGCCTGCGCCACGCGCAGCGACAGCAGGGAATGGCCGCCGAGCTCGAAGAAGTTGTCCTCGGCGCCCACGCGATCGACGTGCAGGATGTCGCGCCAGATCTCGGCCATGGCCTGCTCGTGGCCCGGCTCGGGTGCGACGAAATCGCGCGCGGCCTGCACCGCGTGGCGGAACGGGTCGGGCAGCGCGGCGCGGTCGACCTTGCCATTGGGCGTGAGCGGGATCGCGTCCACCGCCGCCACCACCGACGGGATCATGTAATCCGGCAGCTGCTTGCGCAGGAAGCGGCGCACGTCGCTGGCGGTGAGGTCTTCGCCCGGCTGGAACGCCAGGTAGGCCACCAGCCTCACGTCGGCGGGGCCGGCCTCGCGGCCCATCACCACCGCCTGGCGCACGGCCGGGTGGGCGGACAGCGCGGTCTCGATCTCGCCCAGTTCGATGCGGTAGCCACGCACCTTCACCTGGTGGTCGAGCCGGCCCAGGTGGTGCAGATGGCCTTGCGCGTCCCAGCGCGCGAGGTCGCCGGTGCGGTACAGGCGCGCGCCCGGCTCGCGGGCGAAGCGGTCGGCCACGAAGCGCTCGGCCGTGAGCTCCGCGCGCTCGTGGTAACCCGTGGCCACGCCGGCACCGCCGATGCACAGCTCACCGGGCACGCCGATCGGCACGGGCTCGCCGCGCGCATCGACCACATAGACCTGCGTGTTCGCAATGGGCCGGCCGATGCGGATGGGCGCCGGCGAAGGCTCCACGCGCTGCACGGTGGACCAGATGGTGGTCTCGGTCGGGCCGTAGAGGTTCCACAGCTTGGCCACGCGCTCCAGCAGGCGGTCGGCCAGGTCGCGCGGCAGCGGTTCACCGCCGCAGAAGGCGCGCAAGGGGCGCGCCGGGGTCCAGTCGGTTTCGAGCAGCAGGCGCCAGGTGGCCGGCGTGGCCTGCAGCACCGTGGCCCCGCATGCGGCGAGCCAGTCGGCCAGCGCCGCGCCGTCGGTGACGGTGTCGCGCGAGGCGAGCTCGACCCGCGCGCCCACGGTCAGGGGCAGGTACAGCTCCAGACCGGCGATGTCGAACGACACCGTGGTCACGGCCGCGAGCACGTCGTCGGCGCCCAGGCCAGGCTGCAGCGCCATCGACGCCAGGAAGTTGGCCAGCGCGCCCTGCGGCACCACCACGCCCTTGGGGCGGCCGGTGGAGCCGGAGGTGTAGATCACATAGGCCGCGTCGCCGGCGCCGGCCGAAGGCGCCGGGTTCTCGCCACTGTGCGCGGCGATCGCGGCCGCGTCGGCCAGCGGGTCCACGCAGCGCACGCCTTCGGGTGCGCTGACGGCGTCGGCCGCCTCGCCCGCCGTGACCAGCACCTGCGCGCCGCTGTCTTCCAGCATGTAGGCCAGGCGCTCGGCGGGAAAGTCGGGGTCCAGCGGCACATAGGCCCCACCGGACTTGTGCACCGCCAGCAGCGCGATCAGCAGATCCAGCGAGCGGCCCATGCAGATGCCCACGCGCACGCCGGGCCGAACACCCAGGCCCTGCAGGTGGTGCGCGAGCTGGTTGGCGCGGCGGTTCAGCGTGGCGTAGTCCAGGGTCTGGCCCTCGAAGCCCGCCGCGGTGCGCGCGGGCGATTCGGCGGCCTGCCGCTCCAGGCGCTGGGCGAAGAGCGTGGTGTCCAGCGCCTGCGTGGTCTCGTTGAAGCCGTGCACGAGCTGTTCGCGCGCGGCCGGCGTGAGCAGGGGCAGCTGGCTGATCGGTGCCTCGTGGTTCGCCACCGCGCCGCGCAGCAGGGCCTGCAGCTGCGAAGCGAGGCGCTCCATCATGCCGCTCGAGTAAAGGTCGCTGCGGTACTCCAGGCTGCAGACCAGCCGGCCGCCCTCCTCGCGCGCGAACCAGGTCAGCTCGTGCAGCGCACCACCACCGGTGATGGCCAGGCCGCTCTCGCTGGCCGAGCCCTGGCTCTGGGCGTTGACGTTGTGCTGCACCACCGCCACCTGGAACAGCGGCGAGTGCTGGAACGAGCGCACCGGGCGCAGCCGCTCCAGCACGCTTTCGAAAGACACCTCGCGGTGCTCGTGCGCGTCCAGCAAGGCGTTGCGCGCGCGGCGCAGCAGTTCGCTGAAAGCCGGGTCGTCGCCGGCCTGCAGGCGCACCACCTGCAGGTTCACGAAGGGGCCGATCAGGTTTTCGAACTCGGCGCGCTCGCGCACGCCCATGGGGCTGCCCAGCAGCAGGTCGCCCTGCGCCGTGTGCGCGCGCAGCAGCGCGGCGGTGGCCGCCAGCAGCGCCATGTAGACCGTGGCGTTCTCGCGCCGCACCAGCTGGCGCAGACCCGAGAGCAGCTCCGCGTCCAGCTCGAAGTCCACCGAGGCGCCCTTGGGCGGCGCGTCGGACAGCGGCAGGTCGGCGGGAAAGGCCGAGAGCTGGGGCGCGCCTTGCAGCGTGCGTTCCCACCAGTCCAGCCCGGCGGAGGTGTCGACCGCGTGGCGCTGCCAGGCGGCGTAGTCGGCGTACTGCAGCGCGGGCGCGGCGGCTTCGTCGCCACGCGGCGCCGCCAGCTCGGCCGCGATCTCGCGGCGCAGCACGTGCAGCGACCAGGCATCGACCGCGATGTGGTGCGCCGCGACCATCACCACCCAGCTGTCGCCGGCGGTGGCGTAGACCTCGAAACGCGCAGGCGTCTCGTGCGCCAGGTCGATCGGCGTGTGCACCACGCGCTCGACATCGGCGTCCACCTGCCATTTCTGTTCGGTCGGGGTCAGGTGCCGCAGGTCGTGCATGCGCACCTTGGGCACCTGCACGCGGCGGCCCGTGGGCTTGCCCTGTTCCTCGACGAACACCATGCGCAGGCCGAGCTGGCGCGCGTGCACGCGCTCGATCGCGGCCACCAGGGCTTCACCGCTCACGCCCATGGGCGCGAGCCAGGTGGTGGCCATCAGGTAGGTGGTGCTGTCGGGTTCGAGCTGCTGCAGGATCCACAGCCGCTCCTGGAACGGCGACAGGGGCAACGGCCCGTCGTGCGCCACGCCGGCCACCGGCCCGGCGCCGGGGGCGCGGCGTTGCGCCAGCAGCGCGAGCAACTCGGTCTTGTGTTCACCGATGGCGTGTTTGAGGTCCTCGTCCAGGCGGCCTCGGGCCGCGCTCACGCGCAGGCGGCCTTCGTCCGCCGTCAATTCGACGCCCAGGCCTTGCAGCTGTGCCAGCAACTCGTGCGCGTTCAAAACTCGATCTCCTCCCGGTCCTCATCCCCAGCGCCGCTCTCGGGCTGGCCTGTGCTCCTGGCGCCCGATGCGCCCTGCGCCACCACTTTCGCCGCCAGTTGGCGGATGCTGGGGCCTTCGAACAGGTCGCGCAGCGACAGGCGCGCGCCGAACTGCTCTTCGATGCGCGCGATGATGCGGGTGGCCATCAGCGAATGCCCGCCCAGCGCGAAAAAGTCGTCGTCGAGCCCGATGTCGTCCACACCCAGCAGGTCGGCCCAGATGGCGCCGATGCGCGCCTCGATCTCGCTCGGGGCCAGCGCCTGCAGGTCCACCGGCGCGGCGGCGCCCGGCTCGGCCGAGGCGGGCGGGCTCTGCGTGGCCTCGCCCGAGGTGCGCAACCAGGCCTTCAAGGCCTCCACGTCGCGCAGCATGTCGGGCATCGCCTGGCGGGTGACGTACACATGCGGCAGGCCGCTGGCGAGCACGCGCCCGAAAGCTTCAGCGCCCTCCTGCGGGCGGATGGCGTAGCGCAGCGCGGCGTGCGAGCTGTCGCCCCCCTGCGCGGCCGAGAAGCCGACGTCGCGCCACGAATCCCAGCCCACCGCGAGCACGCGCTCGCTCGAGCGCGCGAGGCCGGACTTGGCGAACGCGTCCTGGAAGGCGTTGGCGGCCGAGTAGTCCGCCATGCCGGCCGAACCGAAGGAGGTGCTGATGGACGAGCACATCATGAAGAAATCGAGCCCGGCGCCGGCGAGCACGCGGTCCAGCACCAGCGTGCCTTCGAGCTTGGGCCGCAGCACGGCCTCGATGCTTTGCGCCGTTTTCTCGAACACCGTGCCGGTGCCCAGCGCGCCCGCGGCGTGCACCACGCCGTGCACCGCGCCGAAACGCGCGCGCGCCATGGCGACCACGGCCTGCATCTGCGCTTCGTCGGCCACGTCGGCCGAGCACAGCAGCACCTCGGCGCCGGCGGCTTCCATCGCGCGGATGCCGGCGATGCGCTCCTTCTGCGGCGCGGGCGTGTCTTTCGCCGCCAGCAGCGTGTCCCACTGCGCCCGATCGGGCCAGGCCGAGCGCGACACCAGCACCAGCCGGGCCGCGCGCGCGGTCCGGGCCAGCCATTGGCCCAGCGTGAGGCCGATGCCACCGGCACCGCCGGTGACGAGGTAGGTGCCACCCTCGCGCAGCGGCAGCGCGCCCGCGTCGGCGCCCAGGCGCTGCGGCGTGAGCGTGGGCGTCCAGCGGTGGCGCCCACGGTAGGCCACCACGCCGTCCGGATCGGGCCGGGCCGCTTCGGCGCGCAGCGAGGCGGCCAGCCGGGGCGCGGCCTCAGGCGTCCATTCGCTGCCCGCCAGATCGATCGCGCGGCAGTGCACGCCGGGCACGTCCAGCGGCAGGAGCAAGGCCGGGCCGAGCAGCAGCGCGCGCTCGGGCCGAACGGACTCGGTGCCCAGCACCGGCTCGCGGTCGCTGCTGAGCACCAGCACCGGCAGCGGCTGGGCGCGCTTCACGCCACCCAGCGCGCGCGCCAGGCAGATCAGCGCGTCGAAGGCCTGGCGGCGGCCTGGCGGCAGCGCGGCGTCCAGGGCGTCGGCCATCAGCGGCGCATCGGGCGCCACGTTCCAGGCGTGCAGCACGCAGGCCAGCGGCGCCGCGCCCAGGGCGCCGAACAGTTGATCGTGGTCGGCCTGAGAACCGGGCGCCACCTCGTAGTGCGTGGCAGAGACTTGCTTGAACACGTCACCGGCGGTCACCGAGACCACCTCGGCGCCCTGCCCGGCCAGCGCGCTCGCCAAGGCCTGCGACGCGGCATCGTCGCCCCGGAACACCAGCCAGCGGCCCTGGGCCTCGGTGGACGGCGACAGACCGGTCGGCAAGGCGCCCGCGCGTTGCCAGGAAGGTTCCCAGAACCAGTCGTCGACGGGCCGTTGCACGGCGGCCTCCGCCACCGCGGCCGCCGCCTTGGCGGGCGCGGCCTTGGGCGCCGCCGGGTCCACCGCGTGGCGCTTGCGTTCGAATGGATAGGTGGGCAGCGGCACGCGGTGCGGCCGCACCGGGCCGTGCAGGCCGGCCCAGTCGAGCGACACGCCCGCGAGCCACAGGCGGCCGGCGGCGTCGAGCACCGCCTGCGAGCCTTGGCGGGCGTCGCGTGCATTGCCCATGGACAGGCTGGTGCGGCGCACGCCTTCCACGCCCAGCGTCATGCCCGCCAGCGTGGCCAGCGAGCGGCCGGGGCCGACCTCGAGCAGGTGCAGCGAGGCATCGGCCGCCAGCGTGCGCACGCCGGCCTCGAACAGCACGGCGCGGCGCAGGTGCTCGGCGTAGTACGCGGGCGAGGTGGCCTGGGCCGGCGTGATCCACAGGCCGGTGACGTTGGACACGTAGGGCACGCCGGGCGCGGCCAGGGCCATCCTCTCGACCAGCGCGGTGAACGGCGCGAGCACGCCTTCCATCATCGAGGAATGGAACGCGTGCGAGGTGTGCAGCGGCTGGGCGTCGATGCCCTGCTCTTTCAGTTGTTTGAGGCAGGCGTCGAGCGCTTCGTGCGGGCCGGAGATGGCGCACAGGCCAGGCGCGTTCACCGCCGCGATCTCCAGCGTGCCGGCCGGCGTGACCAGCCACTTCTGCAGCTCGGAAGCGCTGAGCTGCACCGCCGCCATGCCGCCGGGCGCCATGCCCTGCATCAGCTGGCCGCGCGCGGCCACCAGGGTGAGCGCATCGGCCAGCGACATCACGCCGGCCAGGTGGGCCGCCACGTACTCGCCGATGCTGTGACCCAGCATCGCGGCCGGGCGCACGCCCCACGACTGCCACAGCGTCGCCAGCGCGTACTCGGTGACGAACAGCGCCGGCTGGGCGTAGCGGGTTTCGTTGATGGTGAGGTCGCCCGCGGGGGCGAACAGCACTTCGCGCAGGTCGCGGCCCAGGGGCTCGCGCAGCAGCTCGGCGCAGCGGTCGATCGCATCGCGGTACACGGCGTGCTGCGCGTACAGGTCGGCGCCCATGCCGGCGAACTGGCTGCCCTGCCCGCTGAACAGGAAGGCCACGGGCCGCTCGCCGCCTTCGTGGCGGGCCGTGTGCACCGGCGCGCGCTTGGGCGCACCGAGCGCGGCCACCGCGTCGGCGGCGGTCGCGGCCACCAGGGTGCGGCGGTGCGGGAAGGCACGCCGGCCTTCCTGCAGCGTCCAGGCCACGTCGCGCAGGTCCTGCGCCGCGCCAGGCCCGGCGAGGTGCTCGCGCAGGCGCTGCGTGGCGGCTTCGAGCGCGGCTTCGCTGCGCGCGGACAGCACCAGCAATTGCGGTTGGCCTTTGGTTTCTGCGCGCTCCAGCTCGGGCGCTTCCTCCAGCACCACGTGGGCGTTGGTGCCACCGATGCCGAAGGAACTCACGCCCGCGCGGCGCGGCGCATCCCCCGCTGGCCAGGGCGCGGCCTGGGCGCTGGCGGTGAACGGCGAGGTGTCCAGGCCGAGCTGCGGGTTGGCCTGGCGGAAGTTCACCAGCGGCGGCAGCTCGCGGTGCTGCAACGCCAGCACGGTCTTGATGAGGCCGGCCACGCCGGCGGCGGCGTCGAGGTGGCCCAGGTTGGCCTTGAGCGAGCCCAGGCGGCAGAAGCCCTGGTCGGCGGTGCCGGCCTCGAACACCTGGCGCAGCGCCGCGATCTCGATCGGGTCACCCAGCGGCGTGGCGGTGCCGTGCGCCTCCAGGTAGCCGATGCTGCGCGGCTCCACGCCGGCCAGCATCTGCGCCGTGGCGATGGCCTCCACCTGGCCGTCCACGCTGGGCGCGGTGTAGCCGGCCTTGCCGGCGCCGTCGTTGTTGATGGCCGCGCCGCGGATCACGGCGTGGATGGTGTCGCCATCGGCCAGCGCATCGGCCAGGCGCTTGAGCACCACGATGCCGGCGCCGGCGCCGGGCCGCGTGCCCTTGGCGTCCACGTCGAACGGCCGGCAGTGGCCGTCGGGCGAGAGGATCATGCCCTCCTGGAACAGGTAACCCCCGCGCTGCGGGAAGTTCACCGACACGCCGCCGGCCAGCGCGATGTCGCACTCGTGCCGCTCCAGCGCGCGGCAGGCCACCTGCACCGCCACCAGCGAGGTCGAGCAGGCGGTCTGCAGCGTCATGCTGGGTCCGTGCAGGTCCAGCTTGTAGGACACGCGCGTGCAGAGAAAGTCCTTGTCGTTGCCCAGCATGAGCTGGTAACCGCCGACCGAGGCGGCCAGCGCCGGGTCGCGCAGGATCTGCGACAGCAGGTAGGTGTTCATGCTGGCGCCGGCGTAGACGCCGACGGCCTGCGCGATCGCGCCGGGCGCGTAACCCGCGTGCTCCAGCGCCTCCCACGCGCACTCCAGGAAGATGCGCTGCTGCGGGTCGATCACCTGCGCCTCGCGCGGCGACATGCCGAAGAAGCCGGCATCGAAGTGGTCGGCGTTCTCCAGCACCGTGCCCTTGCGCACGTACTGAGGCTGCGCGCTCAGGGCCGGGTCCACGCCGGCGCCGTGCAGGTCGGCGTCGCTGAACGGTTCGAGCGACTCGACGCCCTCGCGGATGTTCCGCCAGAACGCGTCCAGATCGCGCGCGCCCGGGAAGCGCCCCGCCATGCCGACGATGGCCATGGCGTGCTCGGGAAATTTCTCGCTGAGCCCCATCCCCTTACCCCTGAATCTGTTTGGCGGCGCGCGCGCGGGCGCGCTCCAGCGCCCCACTGGCGCCCACCGGTGTTGACATGCGTTCGGCTTGCGCGGCCACGGTGGTGCGCTGGAACAGCTCCACCAGCGGGAACTCCTTGCCGAACTCGCGCTGCATCGCCGACTGCAGCCGGACCAGCAGCAGCGAGTGGCCGCCGAGGTCGAAGAAGTTGGCGTGCAGGCCCACGCGCTGGGTGTTCAGCACCTCGCGCCAGAGCGCGGCGACCTGGCGCTGCACCGGCGTCATGAGGGCCTCGTCGGCGACGTCGGCCGCCTCGTCCACCACCAGCGCCGGCGCCGGCAGGGCCTTGCGGTCCACCTTGCCGTTGGGCGTGAGCGGCAGCGCCTCCAGCACCACGAAGAGGTTGGGCACCATGTACTCGGGCAGCTGCACGCGCAGCGTGGCACGCGCGGCCTCGGTCTCGAAAGTGGCGCCGGGCTGGCTCACGACATAGGCCACCAGGCGCTGATCGCCCGGCGTGTCCTCGCGCACGTGCACCACGCAGTCCTTGATGCCCTCGTGTTTCGCGAGCACGGTTTCGATCTCGCCCAGCTCGATGCGAAAGCCGCGCACCTTGACCTGGTGGTCGCGCCGGCCGACGAACTCCATGCGGCCGTCGGCCAGGAAGCGCACCACGTCGCCGGTGCGGTAGACCCGCGCCGGTCCCACGCCGGGCAGGTCCAGCGTCACGAACTTCTCGGCCGTCAGGTCGTCGCGGTTGCGGTAGCCGCGCGCCAGGCCGTCGCCACCGATGCACAGCTCACCGCCCACGCCCACCGGCGCCGGCAGGCCCGAGGGCTCCAGCACATAGACCTGGGTGTTGGCGATCGGGCGCCCGATGGAGATCGCGCGCTGCGTGTCGGTGACGCGCCAGACCGTGGACCAGATGGTGGTCTCGGTCGGGCCGTACATGTTCCACAGCTCGCCGCCGGTGGCCAGCAGCTTGTCGGCCAGGTCGCGCGGCAGGCCTTCGCCGCCGCACAGCATCTTCAGGCCGGGCCGGCCTTGCCAGCCGCTTTCCAGCAGCAGGCGCCAGGTGGCCGGCGTGGCCTGCAGCAGCGTGGCCTCGGACCGGTCGAGCAGCGCCGCCAGGCGCACGCCGTCGAGCGCGGTCGCGCGCGAGGCCAGCACCACGGTGCCACCGACCGTGAGCGGGCCGTGGATTTCCAGGCCCGCGATGTCGAACGACAGCGTGGTCACCGAGACGAAGCGGTCCTGCGCGGTGATGCCCGGCTCGCGGTGCATGGACAGCAGGAAGTTCACCACCGCGCGGTGCTCCAGCATCACGCCCTTGGGGCGGCCGGTGGAGCCGGAGGTGTAGATCACGTAGGCCAGGTCGCCGCAAGCCGCCAGGGGCGCCGGGTCGGCGGCCGGCTGGGCCGCAAGCGTGGCGGCATCGCGGTCCATGCAGACCGCGCGGATGCCGGCGGGCAGGCCTTCGGCCAGGGCCGACTGGGTCACGACGATGGACAGCTCCGCGTCTTCCATCATGTAGTCGATGCGGTCCTTGGGGAACGCCGGGTCGAGCGGCACATAGGCCGCGCCGGCCTTGAGCACGCCCAGCACCGCGACCACCATGTCTTCGCTGCGCTCCATCCACACACCGACCAGCGACTCGCGCCCCGCGCCCAGGGCGCGCAGGTGGTGGGCCAGCCGGTTGGCCCGGGCGTTGAGTTCGGCGTAGCTCAGCGCCACGTCCTCGAACTGCAGCGCCACCGCGTCGGGCGTGCGCCGGGCCTGCGCCTCGAACAGCCCGTGCACGGTCTGCTCGGTCGGGTACGGCATGGTGGTGGCGTTCCAGTCCAGCAGCAGCTGGCGCTGTTCGCCGTCCGTCAGCAGGGCGAGTTCGCTCACGCGCGCGTCCGGCCGCTCCACGAAGCCTTCGAGCAGCTTGCGGTAGTGGTGGAGCATGCGCTCGATGGTCGACACGTCGAACAGGTCGGTGTTGTATTCGAAGTAGCAGCGCAGGCCGTGCACGATGTCGAACACGTCGACGGACAGGTCGAAGCGCGAGGCGGTCACGTCCAGGTCCACGCTGTCGCAGCGCAGGCCGGGCAGCTCCAGGCTGGTCATCGACAGGTTCTGCAGCACGAACAGCACCTGGAACAGCGGCGAGTGATCGAGCTCGCGCCGCGTGCCCAGCTCGTCGACCAGCATGTCGAACGGCATCTCCTGGTGCGCGTAGGCCCGCAGCGCGCGCTCGCGCACGCGGACCATGAGTTCGCGCACCGTCGGGTCGCCGTTCAGGTCGGCGCGCAACACCAGGTTGTTGGCGAAGAAGCCGATGGTGTGCTCGACCTCGGAGCGGTTGCGGTTGGCGATGGCCGAGCCGATGGCGATGTCGGTCTCGCCGCTGTAGCGGTGCATGAGCACCTGGAAGGCCGAGAGCATCACCATGAACAGCGTCGTGCCCTCGGCGCGGCCGAAGGCCTTGAGGCGGTCGGAGAAGGCGGGCGTGAGCTGCAGCGCGCAGCGCGAGCCGTGGGTGGTCTGCACCGGCGGGCGGGGCCGGTCGGTGGGCAGCTGCAGCATCGACGGCAGGCCGGCGAGTTCGCGCTTCCAGAACGCCAGGTGCTCGTCGATCGCGCCCTGCGCGAAGGCGCGGCGCTCCCATTCGGCGTAGTCGTAGTACTGGATGGGCGGCTCGACCACCGTCACTTCGTGGCCGGTCGCCAGGCGCGAATACAGGTCGCGGAACTCCAGCATGAAGATGCCGAGCGACAGGCCGTCGGACACGATGTGGTCCAGCGCGAAGGCGAACACCTGCTGCTGCCCGCTCTCGCGGATCAGGCCGGCATGAATCAAGGGCGCCTGCGACAGGTCGAACGGGCGCCGCGCGATGCTTTCGATGGCCTGCTTGCACGCGGCGTCGCGCGCGGCGCCCTGCAGGTGCGAGATGTCGATGCGGTCCAGGTGCACGCGGGCGTGCGGGTCGATCACGAAACGCGGCTCGCCCTGCACCGAGATGAAGCGCGTGCGCAGGCTTTCGTGCCGCGCCACCAGCACGGCCAGCACGCGTTCGAGCACGGCTTCGTCCAGCGGCCCGGTGATGCGCAGTGCCGCCGCGATGTTGTAGGCGTGGCTGGTCGGGTCCATCTGGCGCAGGAACCACAGCCGCTGCTGGGTGTGAGAGATCGGCATGTCGGCCTGGCGCGGCACGCGCTCCAGCGCCGGCAGCACCGAGCGGGCCGGCGCCGTGCCGTGCGCCGCCAGGTAGGCCTTGACCTCGTCCTTGCGCCGTCCCAGTTCCTCGCGGAGTTCGGCCGTCACCGCGCCTTTGGGCGCGTTGACGCTGAGCCGGTCTCCGTCGAGTTTCAGATGGATGTCCAGCCCTTGAAGCCGCTTGATCAACTCAACGGTATCGCTCACAACGTGAGTTCCTCCCGGCTGTCGGCGTCGGAGGCATCCGAGGTGTCGTCATCGCCATAGAGGCTGTTCAGGTGGGTCGCCATCTCGCCCACCGAGGGCCATTCGAAGGCGGCCGTGGCGGCCACGCTGCGGCCCAGCGCCTGTTGCAGGCGGTTGCGCAGTTCCACCGAGGTGAGCGAGTCCAGGCCCAGCGCGGTGAAGGTCTGGTCGACCGGGATCGATTGCGGCGAACCCGCCAGGCCCAGCACGGTGGCCAGCTCGCGGCGCACCAGCGTCACGAGCTGTTCGCGCCGCTCCTTGGCCGGCAGGCTGGCGTAGTCCACGCGCGCGGCGCTGCCCTGGGCCTGGCCGCCGCCGCGGTTCTGCGCGGCCGCGAGCAGGTCCGACAGGAGCCTGGGCGCCTGCCCGGCCGGCATCTGCTGGCCCAGCAGCGCCCAGTCGATCGGCGCGACCGAGCTGCGGGTGGCGTTGTCGCGCAGCAGCACGCTCAGCGCCTGCATGCCTTCGGCCGGCGACAGCGAGGCCAGGCCTTGCGCACCCGCCTTGGAGACCGTGCCGGCGCGCACCGCCATGCCCACCTCGCTCCACGCGCCCCAGTTGACGCTGAGGGCGGAGCGGTCCGCGTCGCGGCGCTGGCGCGCCAGCGCATCGAGAAAAGCGTTGGCCGCCACGTAGTTGCCCTGCCCCGCCGAGCCGAACACGGCCGACAGCGAGGAGTAGAAGACCACGAAGTCGGGCCGGTGACCGGCGCGCTCCAGGGCCACGCTCAGGCGCCACGCGCCGTCGGCCTTCGGCCCCATCACGGTGGCGAAGCGTTCCGGCGTCTGCTTGATGAGCACGCCGTCGTCGAGCACCGCCGCGCCGTGGATGACACCGCCCAGCGCGGGCATGTCCTTCAGGGCGGCCATGAGGCGCGCGATGCCGTCGGCCGTGGCCACGTCGGCCGAGACGGTCTTCACGCTCACGCCCTCGGCTTCCATGGCCGCGATGGCGTCGCGCGCGGTCGCATCGGGTTCGCTGCGACCGGCCAGCAGCAGGTGGCGGGCGCCCTCGCCGGCCAGCCATTGGCCTGCCAGCAGGCCCAGGCCCTTGAGGCCGCCGGTGACGAGGTAGGTGGCGTCGTCGCGCACCGCCTGCGTGACCTTGCGCGGGTCCACGCGGTGGCGGAACACCACGCGGCCGATGTGCTTGGCCTGCGCCATGTAGCGGAAGGCGTCGGGCGCGTTTTCGAACGGGAAAGTGGTGCAAGGCAGCCACGGCAGCACGCCCGACTCGATCTCCTGCAGCACGCGCGTGAAGATCTGGCCCACGATCTCGGGGGTGTCGCGCGCGTTGTCGTTGCAGTCCACGATGTGGTACTCGATGCCCCGGTTGAGTTCGGCCACGCGCTCGTGCGTCCACAGGCCGCGCTTGCCGATCTCGAGGAAGACGCCGCCGTCGGACAGGCATTCGAAGCTGCGGTCCAGCAGCTGGCCGGCGAGCGAGTTGAGCACCAGGCGCACACCCTTGCCTTCGGTGATGCGGGCGATCTCGTCGGCGAACGAGTCGCTGCGCGAATCCAGCGGGTGGTGCACGCCGAGGCGGCGCAGTTCCTCGCGCTTCTCCGGGCTGCCGGCGGTGGCGAAGATTTCCGCGCCCGCGCGGCGGGCCAGCGCGATGGCGGCCATGCCCACGCCGCCCGCGCCCGAGTGGATCAGCACGCGGTCGCCCTTGCTCATCTTGCCCAGCAGGTTGAGCGTGATGTCGGCGGTGAGGTAGGCGGTGGGGATCGCGGCGCCCTGCTCGAAGCTCACGCCGTCGGGCAGCGGTGCGACGAACTCCCAGCGCGCGATCGCGTGGCTGGAGAAGGCGCCTTCGAGCATGGCGACCACGCGGTCGCCGACCTTGAACTGCGTCACGCCCTCGCCCACGGCCACGACCTCACCCGAGGCGTCGCTGCCCAGGTGGCGGATCTCGCCGGGGTACATGCCCAGCGCGCTGAGCACGTCGCGGAAGTTCAGGCCGCTGGCGCGCACCCGGATCTCGACCTCGCCTTTACCGGGCGCGCGGCGTTCCATCGCGCCCAGGTTCAGGTTTTCGAGCGTGCCGCGCTCGGTGATGTTCAGGCGGATCGGCGCGTCGTCGATGTGCGGCGCGCTGGAACGCGGCTGGCGCGCCAGGCGGGCGGCGTAGCGCACACCCTTGCGCAAGGCGACCTGGTTCTCTTCGCTGCCGGACAGCATTTCGTCGAGCAGCAGGCGCGCGTCGCTGGGCGTGGCCTGCGGATCGAGGTCCACCAGGGTCACGCGCAGTTCGGGGTGCTCGGTCGCGGCCACCCGCGCCAGGCCGGCCACCGGGGCCTGCGTGATGCGCAGTTCCTCGGTGCCGTCCACCGACTGGCTGCCGGCGGTGGCGATCCACAGGCGCGGTGCCGACGGCAGCCCGGCCTGCGCCAGGGCCTGCAGGGTCAGCAGCGCGGCGTCGACGCCGAAGCGCTGCACCGCGCTGGGCAGGTCGTCGTCGCGCAGCGCCGGCACGCGCAGCGGCCACAGCGACACCACGCCACGCAACGCGCCACTTTCGGCGGCCTTGGCCACCAGGCGGGCGTACTCGCCGGCCTGGGTCTCGTCGATCACCGTGGCGCCCGGGCCGGCCGCGCTGCCCGAAGGCAGCACACGGAGGGCCTGGCCGCCGCGCTGGGCGATCTCATCGGCCAGCCGCTGGCCACGGCCCTGGCCTTCGTCGAACACCAGCCAGGTGCCTTCGGCGGTGGCGGGCTCGGCCACCAGGGCCTCGGGTTTCCATTGCAGTTCGTAGAGCCAGTCGGCCACCTGCGCGTCCACGCGCTGGCGGAACAACTCGCGGCTGGCGCGGCGGCAGCGCAGGCCTTCGAGCAGGGCCACGGGCTGGCCGTCGGGCGTCTCGATGTGCACGTCGAGCACCAGCATGTCGCTGTGCGGCGGCGCCGGGCGCACGCGCGCATGGCTGCGCAGCGTGGCGGTGGGCGTGGCGTTCCAGAGATAGCGGTCGACCCCGATGGGCAAGTAGAAGCGGCCGTCGTTGGCGCTGGGCAGCGTGTCCATGGCGACCGCCGAGGTGTGGAAGCAGGCGTCGAGCAGCGCGGGGTGCATCAGGTACTTGCCGGCATCGGCCTGGACCGCGTCGGTCAGCACGATCTCGCCGATGGCCTCGCCCTCGCCGCACCAGACGCGGCGCATGCCCCGGAAGCCGGCGCCGAAATCGACGCCCAGCTTGCGCACCTTCTCGTAGAACGGCGCGACCTCGACCTCGTTGGTCAATCGCTTCGCCGCGTCGGCCACGGGCGACACCGGCACCGCCTCGACCGGGCCACGCAGCGGCTCGGCGCTGGCGTGCTGGGTCCATTCGGCGTCGGGCCGCTTCGCGTCGCGGCTGAACACCCGCACGCGCGAGGGCGCACCGCCCAAAGCCTTGTCCACCGAGACCTGCATGAGCCGCTGTTCGCCGTCGAGCAGGGGCATGGGTTCGCCGATCTCCACCGCCGTGAGCCCGGTGACGGCCGGGTCCGCCTGCCGCGCCCCGGCCAATGCGGCTTCGAGGTAGGCGGTCAGCGGCATCACGGCCTCGGACGCGATCACGTGGTCCACCACCCAGGCCGGGCTGGTGGCGTCCACCGTGCGTTCGAACTGCGCGGCCACACCGGCCACGTTCAGGCGTTCGCCGAGCAGGTCGTGCACGGAGTCGCCGGCCACACGGCGGGCGCGCGGCGCGAAGGGCACCAGGTAGGCCTGGCGCTGGAAGGGGTACAGCGGCAGCTCCAGGCTGTGGCGCACGCCCGGGCCTTGCACGGCCATCCAGTTCAGTTTCGCGCCGCGCACGTACAGGCGCGCCACGCTGTCGAGCATCTGTTCCCAGCCGCCCTTGCTGCGCTTGAGCGAGGGCAGCCAGTCGGTCGCCGTGCCTTCGGGCACGCACTGCATGCCCAGGCCGATGAGCGTGGGGTTGGGCCCGACTTCGAGGTGCACGTCGCACTGCGTGGCGGCCAGCGCGCGAGCGCCGCTCTCGAAGGCCACCGGTGCGCGCACATGGCTGGCCCAGTAGTCGGCCATGCGGGAGCCCCATTTCGCCCAGTCCATGGGCGCGCCGTCGAGGTTGGAGATCCAGGTGAGCGTGGGCGCCGAATGGCTCACGCCGGCGGCGAGCTGGCGGAACTCCGCGACCATCGGGTCCATCAGCGGCGAGTGGAAGGCGTGCGACACCGACAGCGCCTGCGTGCGCAGGCCCTGCTCGGCCAGGCGCGCGGCGATGGCCGTCACCTCGGCACCGGCACCGGCGATCACCAGGTTGCCCGGCGCGTTGAAGGCGGCGACCGACACCTTGTCGGCGTGCGGCGCGATCTCGCGCTGCACCAGCGCCGCATCGCCCTGCACCGACACCATGGCGCCACCGGCCGGCAGCGCCTGCATCAGGCGGCCCCGGGCCGCGATCAGGCGCGCGCCGTCTTCCAGGCTGAACACGCCCGCGACCACGGCGGCGGCGAACTCGCCCACGCTGTGGCCGATCACCACCGTGGGCTCGATGCCCCAGCTGCGCCAGGTGGCCGCGAGCGCGACCTCGATGGCGAACAGCGCGGGTTGCGTGAAACCGGTCTGGTCCAGGCTGCCACCGGTCTCTTCGAACATCACCTCGCGCAGCGGCCGGCCCAGCAAGGGATCGAGCACGGCCGCGCAGCGGTCGATCGTGGCCTTGAACACGGGCTCGGCGTCGTACAGCTCGCGGCCCATGCCGACGTACTGCGCGCCCTGCCCGGTGAAGAGGAAGGCCACGCGGTTGCGGCCGCTGGCCGAGACGGAACCCTGCACGGCCGACTGGCCGGTGCTGGCGAGTTCGCGCAACTGGGCCAACATGCCGGCGCGGTCGGCTGCCACCAGCACCGTGCGCAGCAGGTGGTGTGAACGGCCGATGGCGGCGGTGGCGCACACGTCGGCCAGGGCATCGGCCGGGCGTTGTTCCAGGTGGTCGGCGTAGCGCTGCGCCAGCGCCTGCAGCGCCGCGTCGTTCTTGGCCGACAGCGGCATGGCGCACAGCGGCCGCGCGGGCGCGGCGGCCAGCGCGGGCACGGCGGGCGGCTCGGCCACCAGCACGTGCGCGTTCATGCCGCTGAAGCCGAAGGCGCTGGCGCCGGCGATGCGGCGCGCGTCGCCCACCGGCTTCCAGTCGTGCAGCGCGGTGCTCACGCGCACCGGCAGCGTGTCCCAGGGGATGGACGGCGTGAGCTGCTTCACATGCAGGCTGGCGGGCAGCTTCTGGTGGCGCAGCGCCATCACCAGCTTGATCACGCTGGCCACGCCGGAGGCGGCTTCGAGGTGGCCGATGTTGGATTTGACCGAACCGACCTCGAAGGGCTGGTGCATGGCGCGGCCTTCGCCGTACACGGCGGCCAGCGCCTCGACCTCGATCGGGTCACCCAGCGAGGTGCCGGTGCCGTGGGCCTCGACGTAGCTCACGTCGGTGGGTTTGAGGCGGGCCGAGGCCAGCGCCTGGCGCACCACTTCCTGCTGGGCCAGGCCGTTGGGCACGGTCAGGCCGCTGGAGCGGCCGTCCTGGTTGATCGCCGAGCCCGGGATCACGCCCAGGATGCGGCGGCCGTTGGCCACGGCGTCGGACAGGCGCTCGAGCACGATCAGGCCGCAGCCTTCGCCGCGCACGAAGCCGTTGGCCGAGGCGTCGAAGGTCTTGCAGCGGCCGTCGGGCGACAACATGCCCCACTTGGAGATCAGCACGAAGGGGTCGGGCGAGAGGATGGCGTTGACGCCGCCGGCCAGCACCAGGTTGCTCTCGCCATTGCGCAGGCTCTGGCAGGCGGTGTGAATGGCCACCAGCGAGGACGAGCAGGCGGTGTCGATCGCCATGCAGGGGCCGCGGAAGCCGAAGGTGAAGGACACGCGGCCCGCCGCCGCGTTGAGCGCGGTGCCGGTAGCCAGGTAGATGTCGCTGCGGGCCGGGTCGGCCACGTCGATGCGGTTGGAGTAGTCCATCGACGTGATGCCGACGAACACGCCGGTCAGGCTGCCGTCGAGCTGGTCGGTCGGGATCGCGGCGTGCTCCATCGCCTCCCAGGCCACTTCCAGCAGCAGCCGCTGCTGCGGGTCCACGCCCGCGGCTTCGCGCGGCGACATGCCGAAGAAGCTGGGTTCGAACTGGTCGATGTCTTTCAGGAAGCCGCCGGCCTTGGTGCGCGCCTTGCCCTGCTTGCTCGGGTCCGGGTCGTAGTACGCGTCCACCTCCCAGCGGTCGGCGGGCACCTCGCCCACCACGTCCTTGCCCTCGGTCAGCAGGTTCCAGAAGCTGTCGGCGTCTTCCGCGCCACCGGGCACGCGGCAGGCCATGCCCACGATGGCGATCGGCTCGTGCTTGGCGTTCTCGACCGCGTCCAGGCGGGACTGCAGGCGCTCGATGGCGCCGAGCGCGTTCTGCAGCATGTTGCGCCGATCGGCGGCGGGCGCCGGCTGGGCGGGCGTCGATTCAGGGGGTTGGTCCGATCTGACTGCATATCACTTCCTCACTGAAAACTTCATCACGGCGTCGACCGCGCCATCACCGCGTCGCGGGCATGCAGGCGCGGCTCGCGCAGCCACAGGCAGAGCGCAGCACCAACGATCAACAGGAGCCCCAGCGCCATGCGCGGGACCGACATATCATGCCCCAGCCCTGCCACCCAGAAGAGCGGCACGGTGAAGGCAATTTGTAAATACGCGAAGGGTGCCGAAATACTCACGGGCGCGGCGGCGGCGGAGCGGTCCAGTGCCAGCAAAGCCACGTAACCGAGCAGGCCGATCGCCACCATGGTGAGCAGGTCGGTCAGCGGCGGCGTGATCCACAGGCCGGGCATGGCGGGCGTGAGCGCCACGAACACGCCGGCGGCGGTGTAGAACAGGTTGGTGCGGGTGGTTTCGGTGCGCAGCGAGCGCGTCATCACCACGTAGACGCTGAAACACAGGGCCATGCCCAGGGGATAGACCAGCAGCGACGGCCCCGGCAGCCCGTACAGGCCGTTGACCAGCAGGCCACCCAGGCAGGCCACGAAGGTGGCCACCCAGACCAGCAGCGGCACGCGGTCCTGCAGAAACACCCAGGCCAGCCCGAGGATCAGCACCGGGCTGATCCAGAAGATGGTCATGACCGAATGCCCGGGCACGCCCATCTGCATGCCGATCACCCAGGACGCGGGCATGCCCAACATCAGCAGCGAGCGCGCCACATGGAACACCGGGCGGCGCGTCTGCCAGAGCGAGGCCGGCTCGCGCCATCCCCACAGCGCCAGCATCAGCGCCAGGTGCACGGCATAGCGGGTCCAGACCACCTGGTACGGGGAATAGTGGCGCAGCACGTTCGCGGCCATGGCCTCGATCCCCGCCCACAGCAGGACGAAGGCCAGCATCAGCAGGATGGCGCGGCGGTTGGCGGTCACCCTGTCACCTCCTTCAGTCCAAGCCCGCGTGGCCGGTGTCGGCCAGCAGCGAGGTCATGTGCCAGGAAGACCCGCGCCGGCGCTGGCGCAGCGCGAGCCACAGGCCGGCCGCGAGCAGCACGGCGCCCACGGCGATCAGGCCCGGCAGCGGATGCGATGCCACCCAGGCGAAGGCCAGCGTGAAACCGATCTGCAGGTACAGCAGCGGCGCGGTGCGTGAGATCGGCGCCACCGCCGTCAGCCGCTCCAGCGCCAGCAACGCGCCCAGGCCCAGCACCGCCACGCCCGCGAGCAGCAGCAGGTCGGGCGCGCTCGGCGTCACCCAGCCCGAGGGCATCAGCGGCAACAGCAGCAGGCAGGCGCCCAGGCCGGTGTAGAACAGGTTCACGCGGGTGGGCTCGGCGTGCAGCAGGCGCGTCATCACCACGTACACGCTGAAGCAGGCGGCCATGGCCACCGGGAACACCAGCAACTCGGGCCGGGGCAGCGCGTGCGGGCCCAGCAGCAGGAACACGCCCACGCTGGCCGCCGCCGCGAAGCCGAAGAGCCTGAGCGGCACGCGCTCGCGCAGCACCAGGCGCGACAGGCCCAGGATCATCAGGGGCGCGATCCAGAACACCGCCAGGAAGGTGACCGGGGCCAGGCCGCGCTGCACACCCAGCGACCAGCAGGCCGGCATGCCCACCATCATCGCGGCGCGGAACAGCTGCGACACCGGCCGGCGCGTGCGCCACAGCGAGGGGCCGTTGTCGCGCCCGAACAGCATCCACAACAGGGCCAGGTGCAGCGCGAAGCGCAAGCACACGACCTGCGCGAGGCCGTAGCGCTGCAGGAGCACGCCGGTGAGCGCCTCCTCGGCCGCCCACAGGGCCACGAAGATGATCGTCAGGCGCATGCCAAGGGAACGGTATTTCATCGGGTCTGCTCCAGTCTGGCCAGCAAGCGGGCCTCCAGTTCGTCGTCGCTGAGCGAATCCAGGTCCGCATCGGCATCGGGCACCTCGACCTCGGCCACCGTGGCGGGCGCCGCGGTGGGTGCCGGGGGTGCGGCCGGCTTGACGGTGAGCTGGGTTTCCAGAAAGCGCGCGAGCGCGCCCACGTTCGGGTAGTTGAAGGTCAGCGTGGACGGCAGCGCGCGGGCGGCGCCGCGCTCCAGCCGCCGCTTGAGTTCGACCGCCATCAGCGAGTCCATGCCCAGGTCGAACAGGCCAGTGGCGATCGGCACCACAGCCGGCCCGGCCAGGCCGAGCACCGAGGCCACCTCCTGCCGCACGAACTCCACCAGCAGGTCGTGGCGCATCGCGGGCGGCGCGGCCTCCAGCCGCGCCTGCAGCGAAGGCCCGCTGTCCGCGCGCGGCGCTTCCACCACGGCGGCGCGCGGTGCGATGCCCAGGTGCGACAGCAGCGGGCGCGAGCGACGCGCCTCGTGCAAGGCCTTGAGCGCGCTCCAGTCCACCTGGGCCACGACCGCCTGCCGCGCCGTGCCGCCCAGCAGGCGGCCCAGCGCGTCCAGCGCGTCGGCGGCGGCCATGGGCTGCAGGCCGCCTTCGCGGTAGCTGCGCTGGTCGTCGCTGGAGGCCAGCCGCATCACTTCCCAGGTGCCCCAGTTCACCGAGATCACGCGGCGCGAGGCGTCGCTGGCCTCGGCCAGCGTGTCGAGGAAGGTGTTGGCGGCCGCGTAGTGGGCCAGCCCCGAGGCGCCGAGCAAGGCGGTGGTCGAGGAGAACAGCACCAGGAAATCGAGCGGCATGCCGCGCGTGAGGCGCTCGAGCACCAGCGTGCCCGCGAGCTTGGGGGCCAGCATCTGGCGCACCATCGCGTCGTCGAGCTGGAGCAGCGGCGCCGCGCTCAGCGCGGCGGCGCATCTCGCTTGAGCTGTTCGAAGGCGCGCGCCATCGCGGCCTCGTCGGCCACGTCGGCCTGCACGGTGTGTACCTTCGCGCCCAGGGCCTCGATCTCGGCCACGCCGGGCGCGCCGAGGTCGGGCCGGCGGCCCAGCAAGGCGATGTGGCGCGCGCCGTGTTCCGCCAGCCAGCGCGCCACCACCAGGCCCAGGCCGCCGAAACCGCCGGTGACGAGGTAACAGGCGTCGGCGCTGAAACTCAGCGGTGCGGCGGGCGGCGTGTCGGCCTGGACCAGGCGCGCCACACGGCGCTGGCCATCGCGCCAGGCCACCTGATCCTCACCGTCCACCGCGTCGAGCGCTTCCAGCAGCGTGTCCGCGGTCGAGGCCGAAGGCAGGTCGATCAGGCCGCCCCAGGCGCCGGGCTGTTCGAGCGAGAAGCCACGCCCCCATCCCCACAGCGGCGCCTGCCAGGCGGCGCCCGGGCTCATGGCTCCACCGGCACCGCCTTGCACGCCCTGCGTCACGAACCGGATGCGGCCCTGCCCTTGCGCGGCCGCCGCCAGCCAGCGGCGCGGCGTTTCGCCCGCGAGCGTGTGAGTCAGGGTGGCGGCTTCGCGGTCGTCGAGACCGCGCGCTGCGAGTTCGAGGCCGGCCAGGTAAATGATCTCGCCCAGCGCGCCGGCGGGCGGCGCGGCGTCCGCCGCCAGGATTTGCACCTGGTCGCCGCGCGCGCGCAGGCGCTCGGCCAGCGCCTGGCCCAGGCCCTGCACGTCGCCCACCAGGGTCCAGGTCTGGCCGCCGAGCGGGGCCTGCGCCAGCATCAGCGCCTGCTGGGCCGCGCCGCGCGTGGTCCAGCGGTCGTCGGGCACCGCGCAGGCGCCCTGGAAGCCCAGGCCTTGCAGCGTGGCCAGCCAGGCCGAGCGCGGCACCAGGGGGTAGTCGGGCCGCAGGGCCGTGTCGGTGAAACGCCACCAGCCCTCGGTGAGGCCGAAGGTGAGGTCCACCCAGCGTTCCGGGGCCACGCCTTCCAGCAGGAACAGCATGGCGCCGGGTGCCATCAGGCTTTTCGCGTGGCGCAGGGTCTGGGCCAGGTCGGCGGTGGCGTGCAGCACGTTGGCCGCGATCACGATGTCGTAGGCGCCGGCCGCGAAGCCCTGCGCCTGCGGGTCGCGCTCGATGTCGAGCAGGGCGTGGCGCACGAAGGGATAGGCGGCGAAGTTCTCGGCCGCGCGCTCCAGGAACAGCGGCGAGAGGTCGGTGAAGGTGTACTCGGTGCGCTCGGCGGGCAGCAGCGGCAGCACGTAGGTGGTGGTGCCGCCGGTGCCGGCGCCGATTTCCAGCACGCGCAGGCGCGCGCCGGCGGGCAGTTGGGCGACGGCCGATTGCAAGGCTTCGCCGAGCGCGCGGTTGTAGGTCTGCGCGTAGGGCGAGTCCACGTAGAGCTTGCGCGCCTCGTCGAACGAGCCGCCCGGGAACAGCAGCTGCAGCGGGTCCTGCTCGCCGCGCAGCACGGCGGCCAGCGCGGGCCCGCAGCGGCGCAGCGTGCGCAGTTCGCCGTCGACCTCGCCGAAGGTCTGCATCAGCGTGTCGTAGCGCGTCGCGGCATCGGCCGTGCCCAGGCGGGCCAGCACCGTGTGGCGATCCCCTTCCCTGCGCAGCAGGCCGTCTTCGGCCAGCATCTGCAGCAGGCGCGCGAACAGGCGTTCGTGGCGCGGCACCACGCCCAGGCGCTGCGATTCACCGGCGGTGTCGAACCCGCGCCCCGGCGTGTCGTCGAAGCCGAGCTGGCGCAAGGCGGTGGCGACGTGGTCGGTGCTCAGGCGATCGAGTTCGGGCAGCAGCCGTTCGTACACGGCCAGGCCGTGCTCGGCGGCCAGCGCGCCGAAGCGCTCGCGCAGGGCCGGCGCGAGGCCGGCGGGATCGGGCAGCGCGGCGGCGGCCGGCGCATGGGCCGGCGCGTCTTCCCACACCACCTCATGGAACAAGCCATGGCCCGAGGCATGGCCCAGGGACCGTGCCAACGCGTCGCGCGAGGCGCGGCGCAGGTGCACGCCGCGGATCTGGCCGAGCACGCCGCCGTCGAGCGAGCGCAGGGTGACTTCGGCCTGCCACTCGGGCGGCTGCGCCTCCTGGCCCGCCGCGTTGAGCAGGCGGGCATGGCACCACAGGCTGGCGGGCAGCGGGCCGGCCAGGTCGATGCGGTCCAGGCCGGTGAAGAGGTAGGTGTGTTCCGTGTCCTCGGTCTGCGGCAGGGTCAGGCCGATGGACTGCAAGGCGCCGTCGAGCAGCGCCGGGTGTGCCCAGGTCACGGGCTCGTCGGCGCAGGCGGCGGGCAGCGCGATGCGCGCCAGGGCCTCGCCGTCGCGGCGGTGCACTTCCTGCAGGCTGCGGAAGGCGGGCCCGAGGTGGATGCCGAGGGCTTCGAGGCGCTGGTGGTAGCCCTCGCCACTGGTGGCCGCGCCCAGCACGTCGCGCGTGGCGGTGAAGCTGGTGGTGTCGGCGCCGGCCTGGGCCTGCTGCGCGCTGCCGGGCTGCAGCCGGCCGCTGGCGTGCAGGTGCCATTCGCCCGAGCCATCGGCCGCCTGGCTGTAGACGGAGAACGGCTGCGAACCACCGGACTCGGGACCCAGGTGGGTCTGCACCGTGCGGCCCGCCTCGGGCAGCACCAGGGGTTCGACGATCTCGAAGGCCTCGACCGCGCGCAAGGCACGGCCGTTCACCGCCTGGGCCGCGCCCTGCGCGAGCTCCAGCAGCAGCGGGCCGGGCACCAGCACCACGCCCTGCACCACGTGGTCGGCCAGGTAGGGCGTGCTCGTGGGCGAAAGCAGGGTCTCGAAGATGGGCACGGCGGTCGGCAGGCGCCGGCCCGGCAGGCCGCTGGGCGCCGGCGCGCGCACGGCTTTTTCGGCGGTCGGCGTGATCCAGAAATCGCGCCGTTCGAAGGGATAGGTCGGCAGGTCCACGCGCTGGCGCGCGTAGGGCCGGTCCACGCCGGCCCAGTCGACCGCCGCGCCCCGCACGTACAGCGCGGCGAGGCTGGCGTTGAGTTCGTGCCAGTCGCTCTTCTCGCGCCGCAGTGAGGTCAGCAGCAGGTGGTCCTGCTCGGGCAGGCTGCGCTGGGCCAGGGCCATCATCACCGGGTGCGGGCCGACTTCCAGGAACACGCGGTAGCCCTGCGCCGCCAACGAGGCGATGCCTTCGGCGAAGCGCACCGGTTGGCGCAGGTGGTCGCGCCAGTAGCGCGCATCGGGGGCGCCGGGCGCGGGCAGCGCGGCGCCGCCGGTGACGTTCCAGGCCACGGGAATCTGCGGCGCGCGCATGCTCACGGCGCGCGCGCAGGCTTCCATCGCGTCCAGCGCGGGGGCCACCAGGGGCGAGTGCGCGGCGAGCGAGACGAACAGTTTCTGGCCCTGCACGTTGCGCGTGGCGAAGTCGGCGAGCAAGGCGTCGACGGCCTTCGCATCGCCCGAGACCACCACGCTGTCGGGCGCGTTGATGGCGGCAATGGCCAGCCGGTCGGCCATGGGCGCGATGGCCCGGCCCACCTCGACGGCCGAGGTGAACACGGCGGCCATGGCGCCGCCGGGCGGCAGCGCCTGCATCAGGCGGCCGCGCTCGGCGATGAGTTTCAGGCCTTCTTCGAGCGTGAACACGCCGGCCACACAGGCCGCCACGTACTCGCCCACCGAATGGCCGATCACGGCCGCCGGCGCGATGCCCCAGGCGCGCCAGAGCTGCGTGAGCGCGTATTCGACGGCGAAGAGCGCCGGCTGCGTCCAGGCGGTTTCGTGGATGGCCGCGCCTTCGGTCGGCCCGGCGCGCAGCACGGACTTGAGCGTGCGGCCCTGGGCGTCGGCGCCCAGCAGGCTGTCGCAGCGGTCGATGATGTCGCGGTACAGCGGCGAGGCGGCGTACAGCGCCTCGCTCATGCCGGGGTATTGCGAACCCTGGCCGGTGTAGAGGAAGACCACCTCGGGGGCCACGCCCGGCGTGGCAGTGCCCCGGTGCAGCGCGGGGTGTTCGCGGCCCTGGGCGAAAGCCTGCAGGGCGGCGCGCGCTTCCTGCGCATCGCTGGCCACCACGGCCAGGCGTTCGGCGAAATGCGAGCGGCCCACGCCGGCGGTGTGGGCCACGTCCGCCAGCGGCGCGCCAGCCGCGAGCGCGTCGGCGAAGCGGGCAGCGAGCGCGCGCAGCGCGGGCTCGGAACGGGCCGAGAGCGGCAGGCAGTGCACCGGGCGCTGGTCACCCGAGGCGGCGGCCACGGGCGCGGGGGCCTCTTCGATCACGACGTGCGCGTTGGTGCCGCTGAAGCCGAAGGAACTCACGCCGGCCAGGCGCGGGCGTTCGCCGCGCGGCCAGGCATGACCGTCGCGCGTCACGCTCACCGGGTACTGCGACCAGGCGATGTGCGGGCTGGGTTCGCTGAAATGCAGGTGCCGGGGGATGCGGCCGTGCTGCAGCGCGAGGATCACCTTGATCACGCCGGCCACGCCGGCCGCCGATTCGAGGTGGCCGATGTTGGTCTTGACCGAACCGATCAGCAGCGGGTTCGCCGCGTCGCGGCCGGGGCCGAGCGCGCCGGCCAGGGCGCGCACCTCGATCGGGTCGCCGAGCGAGGTGCCGGTGCCGTGGGCCTCCACGTAGCCGATGTCGGCCGGGGCCACGCCGGCGTCGGCCAGCGCGGCGCGGATCACCGCTTCCTGCGCCGGGCCGTTGGGCACGGTGAGGCCGCCGCTGCGGCCGTCCTGGTTGGCGGCACTGCCCCGGATCACGGCGAGCACGCGGTCGCCGTCGGCCTGGGCGTGGCTCAGGCGCTTGAGCACCAGCACGCCGCAGCCCTCGCCGCGCGCGAAACCGTCGGCCGAAGCGTCGAAGGTCTTGCAGCGGCCGTCGGGCGCGAGCATGTGCGCCTTGGTCAGGGCGATGGTGGTCTCGGGCGAGCACATCAGGTTCACGCCACCGGCCAGCGCGGTGCGCGATTCGCCGCTGCGCAAGCTCTGGCAGGCCACGTGCAGCGCCACCAGCGAAGACGAGCAGGCGGTGTCGATGGACATCGCCGGACCCTGCAGGCCGAGGAAATACGAGACGCGGCCCGAGGCCACGCTGTGCGCGTTGCCCGAGGCGATGTAGGCGTCGATGCTGTCGCTGCCGCGCTGCAGCACGCGGTGGAAGTGGTCGCTGTTGCACAGACCGAAGAAGACGCCGGTGGGCGAACCGGCCAGGCCTTCGGGCGAGAGGCCGGCCTGTTCCAGCGCCTCCCACGAGACCTCCATCAGCAGGCGCTGCTGCGGGTCCATGGTGAGGGCCTCGCGCGGCGAGATGCCGAAGAAGGCGGGGTCGAAACCGGCCACGTCGTCCAGGAAGCCGCCGTTGCGCACCGACATGCGGGCCGGGGCGTCGGGATCGGCGTCGAAGAAGGCGTCCTTGTCCCAGCGGTCGGCGGGCACGTCGCGGATCGCGTCGCGCCCGGCTTCGAGCAGGTCCCAGAACGCCTCGGGGCTGGTGGCACCGCCGGGGAAGCGGCAGCCCATGCCGATCACCGCGATCGGCTCGTTGGAATGCGTGCCCGCGGCTTCCGCCTTTTCGTGCAGCTCCAGCGCCAGCAGCGCCAGGCGCTTGGGCGAGAGTTTGCTGATGCGGTCGAGAAAGTCGCTCATGTCGTCTTCATCCCTTGCGTTGCGCGCGTTGCGCGAGCAAGCGGTCCACTTCTTCGTCGGAAAGGTCTTCGATCGCGTCCACCATGCTGGCCGGCTCCTCGACCGCCGCCACCGCCTCGGGCGCTGCGGGCGCGGGCGGCTGGATCACGTCGTTGAGCAGGTAGTCGGTGAGCGTGTCGATGGTCGGGTAGTCGAACAGCAGGGTGGCCGAGAGCGTCTGCCCCAGCGCCGAGCCCAGCGTGTTCCTCAGTTCCACCGCGAGCAGCGAGTCCAGGCCGAGTTCGCCCAGCGGCGTGCGCGGATCGACCGCGCGGGCCGGGTCCACGCCCAGCGCCTTGAGCGCGCGCTCGCGCACGAAGGCCGCCACCAGCGGGCGACGGCGCCCGGGCGGTGCGTCCTGCAGCTGCTGGCGCAGGCCGGCGGCCGGTGCGCTAGCGCCGGCCTTGGCGGCGGCCACCGCCACGGCGCCCTGCCCGGCCACGCCGGCCAGGAAGGCCGGCGGCGTGGACAGGCCCATCGCCTGCAGGTAGCGCGGCCACTCGATCGGCAGCACGGCGGCCTGGGCCTCGCCCTGGGCCAGCAGGCGCTCGAAAGCCAGCAGGCCCTGCGGCGGCGTGAGCGCGCCGATGCCCTGCGCGGCCAGGCGCTGCGCGAGCTGGCGATCCGCCGCCGCACCCACTTCCGTCCAGGCGCCCCAGTTGATGCTCAGGCCCGGCAGGCCCCGGCCCTGGCGCTCGTGGGCCAGCAGATCGAGGAAGGCGTTGGCCGCCGAATGGTTGGCCTGCCCGCGCGAGCCGAGCACGGCCGCCACGGAGGAGAACAACACGAAGAAGTCCAGCGCGTCGCTGCGGGTGAGCTGGTCCAGCAGCCAGCCGCCGCGCACCTTGGGCGCGAAAACGTGCTCGAAGCGCGCCGCGTCCTGCTGCAGCAGGCCCGCGTCGTCCAACACGCCGGCGCTGTGCACCACGCCGCGCAGCGGCGGGCCGTCGGCGCGGATGCGCGCGAGCAGCGCGGCCAGGGCCTCGCCATCGCTCACGTCCACCGCCTCGGCCACCACGGTGGTGCCCAGCGCGCGGATCTCATCCAGCACGGGCGCCACCTCGGGCGTGACGCCCCGGCGACTGATCAGCACCACGCGGCCCGCGCCCTGCTCGGCGAGCCGGCGCGCCACCACCGGGCCCAGCCCGGCCAGGCCGCCGGTGATGAGGTAGGTGCCGTCGCGGCGCACCGAGGCCGGCGCGGCCGCGCCGTGGCGCACCACGACCTTGCCGGTGTGTTTGGCCTGGGCCATGAAACGGAAGGCGCGCTCGGCCTCGTCCAGCGCGAACACGTGGCGCGGCAGCGGGGCCAGCCGGCCTTCGCCCAGCTCGGCCACCAGGCGCGCCAGCATGCCGCCGATGAGCGCCGGGTCGCGCTCGCCGGTTTCGCCCCAGTCCACGATGTGGTAGCGCAGGCCCCGGTTCAGCGCCTGCACCCATTCGGGTGTCTTGATGCCGCGCTTGCCGATCTCGATGAAGCAGCCGCCATCGGCCAGCGCCCGGAAGCCCGCGTCGATCAGCTCGCCCGAGAGCGCGTTGAGCACGGTGTCCACGCCCCGTCCTTGCGTGAGCGCGAGCACCTCGTCGGCGAAGTCGGCGCTGCGCGAATCCATCACGTGCGGCACGCCCATGGCGCGCAGCAGCTCGCGTTTCGCTTCGGAGCCAGCGGTGGCGAACACCTCGGCACCGGCGCGCTGCGCCAGCCGCACCGCCGCCATGCCGACACCGCCAGCCGCCGCGTGGATCAGCACGCGGTCGCCGGCCTTCATGCCGGCCAGGTGGCCCAGGCAGAACTCGGCGGTGACGAACGGAATCGGGAAGGACGCACCCTCTTCCGCGCTCAGGCCGGCCGGCCGGGGCTGCACGAAGGCGGCGCGCGCGATGACGTGCGAGGCGAAGCTGCCGCCGGCCACGGCCAGCACGGCATCGCCCACGCGCAGGTGCGTCACACCGGGGCCCACCGCGCTCACGCGGCCGGCGCACTCGCCGCCCAGCGGGCCCGGGTCGCCGGGGTACATGCCCAGCACGTTGAGCACGTCCTTGAAATTCAGGCCGGTGGCCTCCACCGCGATCTCGACCTCGCCGGCACCGGGCGCGCGGCGCTCCAGCGGCTGCAGGCCGAGTTCGTCGAGCGCGCCCCGGACCGCAGGCGCGAGGCGGTAGGCGGCCGGTCGGCCGATGGGGATGGCGGTGCTGGCACGCCGCAGGTGCGCCAGCTGCGCGGCGCGGCGTTCGCCCGCGCGCCAGGCGATCTGCTTCGACGCCGACGGGCCGGCCGCCGGCGCGTCGAGTTCGGCCAGCAGGGCCTCGATCTCCGCGCCCTCCTCCAGGTCCACACAGGCACAACGCAATTCGGGGTGTTCCAGCGCCACGGCCTTGGCCAGGCCCCACACCGGCGCCTGCGCCGGGTTGAGCGCGCGGTCGCCCTCGTCGATGCGCTGGGCACCGCGCGTGGCGAACCACAAGGGGGCGGCGCGCCCAGGCCGATGAGCGCCTGCGCCAGCAGGGTGCCGCTCACGGCGCCCACGGTCTGCGCGGCGCTCAGCTGGCTGGCCGAGAGACCTTCCCAGGGCTCGGCGTCGAGCGACCAGGCGTGCACCACGCCGTGCACCGCCTGGCCCGCGGCCTGCAGCTCGCTGAACACGCGGCGGTGGTCGGCGGCGGACGCCGGGTTGATGCTGAGGGTGCCGTCGGCACCCGACATGAAGCGTTCACCCGCGCGCACCAGCACGCACTGATCGCCGCGAGCGCGCAGTCGATCGGCCAGTTTTGCGGCCACGCCGCCTTCGTCGGCCCACAGCAGCCAGCGGCGCGCGGCCGGGCCGGCGGCGCGCGCCAGCAGCAGCGACTGCAGGGCCAGCGTGCCCTGGTGGCCGCCGCCTTCGGGCAGGGCCGTGCGTTCTTCGAAGCCCCGGTCGGCGAGCAGCGAGAGCCAGGCCTCGCGCGGCAGGGTGGCGTAGTCGGGCCGCAGGTCGGTGTCGTCGAAGGCCCACCAGCCTTCGGTGAGGCCCACGGTGAGGTCGAACCAGCGCTGCGGTGCGGTCACCTCCAGCATGGCCAGCAGGCCGCCCGGCACGAGCAGGCCGCGCACGCGATCGAGCGTGCGGCGCAGGTCGGCGGTGGCGTGGATCACGTTGGCGGCGATGACCACGTCGAAGCTCTGCGGATCGAAGCCCTGCGACTTCGGGTCCTGCTCGAGGTCGAGCACCGCGAAGCGCATGAAGCCGTGCGCGGCGAAGCGCTCCCTGGCGCGCGCCACGAACAGCGGGCCGATGTCGGTGAAGGTGTATTCCACGCCCTGCGCCGGCAGGCGCGGCGCCACGCGCGCGGTGGTGCCGCCGGTGCCGCCGCCGATTTCCAGGATGCGCAGCGGCCGGCCGCTGCCCGACGCCTGGTGGGCCATCACGGCCAGCATGACCTCGGTCATCAGGCCGTTGAAGACCTGGGCGGTGGGCGCGTCGCGGTACATGCGCTCGGCGGTGTCCAGCGAACCGCCGGGGAACAGCAGTTGCATGGGATCGCGTTCGCCGCGCAGGGCCTCGGCCATCTCGGCGGCCACGCGGCCGGTCATCTCCAGCTCGGCGGTGGCGTCCGGGTAGGCGGCCTTCAGGCGCGCCAGCTCGGCTTCGGGCTGTGCCTCGTGCAGGGCACGGCGCACCACCCAGCCGGAAGCCTCGCGGGCCAGCAGGCCCACCTCGCCCAGGATGGCCAGCAGGCGGCCGAACAGGCGGTGGTGGCGCGCCTGCACGCCCAGGCGCGCGGCCAGGGCGGCTTCGGTGGCGTGTTCGCCCACGGCGGGCGCCCAGCCCAGGCGCGAGAGCGTGCGCACCACGTACTCGGCGCACAAGGCTTCGAGCTGGGGAATGAAGGCGTCGTAGGCGTCCAGGCGCGCCGATTGGCGCAGCGCGGGCAAGGCCTGCATGGCCTGGGCGCTCAGCAGCGGCAGCGGGGCCTGCGGCGCGGCGTCCTGCACCAGCGCCGGCGCGGCGCGCCAGACGGTCTCGTACAGGCAGTCGTCGAGCCAGCGCTCGCCCAGGCGCGCCAGCGCGTCGCGCGAGACGCGCTTGAGTTGCACGTCGGCCAGCTCGGCCAGCAGCGTGCCGTCGGCCTGCCAGACGGTGACGGTGGCGCGGCTCGATTCGGCGCTGCTGGCGAGCACGTTCACGTGGCTCCAGCAGCGCGCGCCGGGCGTGCCGTGCAGCGCGAAGCGGCCGATGCCGATGGGCAGGTACAGGCCTTCCTCGCCGTCGGTGGGCAGCGCGGCGGCCAGCACCTGCAGACAGCCGTCGAGCAGCACGGGGTGCATGCCGTAGGCGCCGGCGTCCTTGGCCAGCGCATCGGTCAGGGCGATCTCGCCCACCGCCTGCGACGGCCCGCGCCACAGGGTTTGAATGGACTGGAAGCCGGGGCCGAAGTCCAGGCCACGGCGCGCGAAACCTTCGTAGAAACCGGCGATGTCCACCGGCTCCGAACATGCGGCCTTCAGGGCCGCCAGGGAACCTGTCGAAGCCGGCGCGGCGCCCCCGCGCAAGGTGCCCGACACATGGGCCACCCAGGCTTCGGCGTCGGCGGCGTCTTCACCCAGGCTGCTGAGCGTGACCGCCACCGCGCCGCCTTGCCGCGCCGCGCCGCAGACCACCTGCAGCGTGCGCGCGGCGCCGTCGTCGGCCAGCAGCATCGCTTCCTGCACGGTGATGTCTTCGACCGCCACCGGCCCCTGGCCGAACAGCTGGCGCGCGGTGGCCAGCAAGGTGTCGAGGTAGGCGGTGGCCGGCACGACCACGTGGCCTTGCACCCGGTGTTCGCGCATGAAAGCGGGCTCGTCCGCGCTCAGGCGGGATTCAAAAACCGTTTCGCTGCCCGCGCCACGCAACCGCGTGCCGAGCAGGGGATGGCCCGTGCCCCGGCCGCGCACCGCGGGCACCGGCGCGGGGGGCTTGGCCTGGAACCAGCAGCGCTCGCGCTGGAAGGGGTAGGACGGCAGGTCCACCGTGCGGCCGGCGCCACCGGCGCGCCAGTTCAAGTCGGCACCGGCCAGGTACAGCGCGCCGACGGCGTCGAGCATCTGTTCGCCGTCGTGGCGCCCCTTGCGCAGGGACGCGACCAGCGTGGGGCCGGCATCGCCCCAGGCCCGGCTGGCCATGGTCAGCAAGGTGGGGTGCGGGCCGATCTCGATGCACACGTCCGGCCGCAGCGCGGCCAGCGCCTGAAGGCCGTCGCCGAAACGCACCGCCTCGCGCACGTGCTGGCGCCAGTAGCTGGCGCGGGTGAACGCCTCGCTCGCCAGCGCGCCGCTGAGGTTGGACACCACGCGCAGGCCGGGGCGCGAGAAGCGCAGCTGCGCCGCCTCGCGCTCGAAGGCGTCGAGCATGGGCTCGACCAGGGGCGAGTGGAAGGCGTGGGAGACGGTCAGGGCCTGGGTGCGCACGCCCTGCCCCGCCAGTTCGCGGCAGACCGCGTCCACGTCGGCCTGCACGCCGGAGATCACGACCTGGTCCACGCCGTTGACGGCGCCCAGCGACACGCTGTCGCGGTAGGGTTCGATGGCTTTTTTCGCCTGTTCCTCGGTGGTGAAGATCGCCGCCATGCCGCCGCCGGCGGGCAGCGCCTGCATCAGGCGGCCGCGCACCGCGATCAGGCGCAGCGCGTCTTCCAGGCTGAACACGCCGGCCACGCAGGCCGCCACGAGTTCGCCCACCGAATGGCCGATCACCGCCTGCGGCGCGACGCCCCAGGCGCGCCACCATTCGGTGAGCGCGTATTCGACCGCGAACAGCGCGGGCTGGGTGTAAGCGGTCTCGTTGAGCGGCGAGGTCTCGCCCTCGGCCGGGAACAGCACGGACAGCAAGGGCCGTTCGAGCTGCGGCGCGAGCAAGGCGGCGCAACGGTCCAGCGCGGCGCGGAACACCGGCTCGCTGTCGTACAGGCCTCGGGCCATGCCGGCGTACTGCGCGCCCTGGCCGGTGAACAGGAAGGCGATGCGTGGCGGGTCGCGGCGCGTCACGCGGGCGGTTTTCACGCCCTCGGTCTCCGCGCCACGCGCGAGCGCGTCGAGGCGCTCGCAGAGTTCGGCCACGCTGTGGGCCAGCACGGTGGCGCGCTGCGCGAAGTGCGAACGGCCCACGTTGGCGGTGAAGCAGATGTCGGCCAGCTCGGCGTCGTCGCGGCCGCGCAGGGCCTGGGCGTAACTCGCGGCCAGGGTGGCGAGCGCGGTCTCGTCTCGCGCCGACAGCGCCATCAGGTGCGCGGCGCGCGCCGGGCGGGCCGGCAGCGCGGGCGCCTCGGGCGCTTCTTCGAGCACCACGTGGGCGTTGGTGCCGCTGAAGCCGAACGAGCTCACGCCAGCGATGCGGCGCCCGCCGATGGGCTGCCAGGGCGTGTGCTCGGTGGGCACGCGCAGCGCGTGGTCGGCCCAGGGAATGTGCGGGCTGGGCGTCTTGAAATGCAGGTGGGCCGGGATCTCGCGGTGCTGCAGCGAGAGCACCAGCTTGATGAGGCCGGTGATGCCGGCGGCCGCTTCCAGGTGGCCGATGTTGGTCTTGACCGAGGCCAGCCACAGCGGCTGCTCGCGCTCCTTGCCGAACACCGCGCCCAGGGCCTGCACCTCCAGCGGGTCGCCGAGCTGGGTGCCGGTGCCGTGCGCCTCGACCAGGCCGACTTCGTGGGGTGCCACGCCCGCGCGGGCCAGCGCCTCGCGGATCACGGCTTCCTGCGCCGGGCCGTTGGGCGCGGTCAGGCCGCTGCTGGGGCCGTCCTGGTTGACCGCGCTGCCGCGAATGACGGCCAGCACGCGGTCGCCATCGGCCTGGGCGTCGCTCAGGCGCTTGAGCACCACCATGCCGCAGCCTTCGCCGCGCGCGAAGCCGTCGGCCGACGCGTCGAAGGTCTTGCAGCGGCCGTCGGGCGCGAGCATGCGCGAGTGCGACAGCGCGATGTACAGGTCGGGCGAGAGGATGAGGTTGACGCCGCCGGCCAGCGCCATGCGGCACTCGCCGCTGCGCAGGGCCTGGCAGGCCAGGTGCACCGCCACCAGCGAAGAGGAGCAGGCGGTGTCCAGCGTCAGGCTGGGGCCCTGCAGGCCCAGCAGGTACGAGAGGCGGCCGGAGACGATGCTGTGCGCCATGCCGGAGGTGAAGTGCGCGTCGAGCAGCGAGCGGTCGCCGCTCATGAGCTGCATGTAGGCGTAGTCGCTGGCGGTCACGCCCACGTAGACGCCGGTGCGCGAGCCTTCGAGCCGGTCGGGCGCCTGGCCGGCGTTCTCCAGCGCTTCCCAGCTCACTTCGAGCAGCAGGCGCTGCTGCGGGTCCATGCCTTGCGCCTCGCGCGGGGCGATGCCGAAGAAGCCGGCGTCGAACTGGTCCACCGGGCCGAGGAAGCCGCCCTGGCGCGTGGCGATGCGGCCCGGGACTTCGGGGTCGGCGTCGTAGAGCGCGTCCATGTCCCAGCGGTCGGCGGGCGTGGGGCCGATGGCGTCCACGCCGTCGCGCATGAGGCGCCAGAAGCTGTCGGCGTCGTTCCCGCCGCCGGGGACGCGGCAGCCCAGGCCGATCACCGCGATCGGCTCGCGCGCGGCGCGCTCCATGGCCGCCAGGCGCGACTGCGCGTCCTCCAGGGCCAGAAAGGCGCGCTTGAGGGGCGACAGGGCCGCGGGCTCCTGCGGCGCCGCAGCGGGGTTCGGACGCTCGTCGTTCATGGTTTTCCCAGGCGGTCGAGGAGCAGGGCCTCGATGTCCGCATCGCTCATGGCCGCGACCGCGGCCTCTCCCAGCACCGCCGGGGCGGGTGCAACTTCCATGCCCGTCGGGGCCCCCGGCACCGGGGCCTCGGGCGGCGCCAGGCGGCCCAGCAGGTGGCTGGCCAGGGCGTCGATCGTCGGGTAGTCGAACATCAGGGTGGCGGGCAAGGGCTTGTCCAGGCCCAGGCTGGCGCCCAGCTGGTTGCGCAGCTGCACCGCCATCAGAGAGTCGAAACCCAGGTCCATCAGGCGATCATGCCGCCCTGGTGTGTCGTTTTTGTCCAGGCGCAGCACACGCACGACCCGATCGCGCACGAATTCACGCAAAAGCTCCAGACGTTCGCCCGGCAGGGCCGCTTCCAGCTGCTCGCGCAGGGCGCCGGCGGGGGTCTGGGCCGGGGTGGCGCTGGGCGCCATCGCCTCGGACACCTCGTCGGCCTGCGCCGCCGGCGTGCCCGCCGACGCATCGCCGGGCACGCGCGCGACGATGACGTGCTGGCCCAGCCACTCGGCGCTGGAGCCGGCCTGGGGCCAGGCGCCCGCGGCGTCGAAACCGGCGTCGCGCAGCGCCTGCAGCCAGGTGGCGGGCGGCAGCAGCGGGTTGTCGGTGCGCAGGTCGTCGGCGAAATGCTGCCAGCCTTCGATCAGGCCGGTGGTCATGTCGAACCAGGCCATGTGCACGGTGGATTCCACCAGCAACAGCACGCCCCCCGGGGCCAGCAGCTGGTGCAGGCGCGAGAGGGTCAGGCGCAGGTCCTTGCTGGCGTGCACCGCGTTGGCCGAGACGATGACGTCGAAACTGTGCGGCGCGACGCCCTGCTCCAGCGGATCGCGGTCCATGTCGAGCACGCCATAGCTCACGAAGGGATGGCCCGCGAAGCGCTCGCGCGCCCGGTCCATGAAGAAGTCGGACACGTCGGTGAAGCGGTAGGCCGTGCGGTCGGCCGGCAAGGCGGGCAGCAGCGAGGCGGTGGTGCCGCCGGTGCCGGCGCCGACCTCGAGCACGCGCAGCTGGCGCCCCGGTGCCACCGAGGCGCCCAGGGCCTCGAAACCCGAAGCAGCCAGCGCGTTGATGTAGCGCATGGTGGCCGAGCGCTCGTACAGGCCCTCGGCCAGCTCGAAGCCGCCACCCGGGAACAGGGTTTCCAGCGGACTCTCTCCACCGCGCAGCACCGGGCTCACAAGCTCGCCACAGTGGCGCACGTAGGCCAGCAGGGGCTGGTTGTCGGCGAACAGCGCCTCGGCCTCGCGCCAGAGCGCGGCCAGGTCGGGCTCGGCCAGCGGCGCGGGTGCCACGAAGCTGTCGCCCTCCTGCACGAGATCGCCCTGGGCGACCAGCCGGTCCAGCCAGCGCTGCACCAGGTGGCCATAGGTCTCGGCGATGCCCGCGCGCTGCAGCACCTGGGCCAGGGTGTGGCGCTCGCCCGCCGCCTTGAACAGCCCGCCATCGCGCAGGGTGCGCACGGCGTGGGCCGAGGTGATGCGCTCCAGGCAGGCCCACTTGGCGGGGTAGGAGGCGGCGTTCAGGTCGAGCGGGCCACGCTCGGCCTGGCGCTGGAGCGCGCGCGTGAGCGTGTCCCAGCGGCGGGCGGCGCCGTCGGCCGGGGCGGCCGGCTGGCCCACCACGTCCATCCAGTGGCGGCGCTCGCGGAAGGGGTACGTGGGCAGGGCCACGCGCTGGCGGGCCTGGCCGGCGTCGAGCGCGGGCCAGTTCACGTCCGTGCCCGCGAGGTACAGGCGCTGCAGGCCTTCGAGCAGGTCGGTCCAGTCGGCGCGCTCGCGGTGCAGCGAGGGCAGCCATTCGACCGGCGCGCCAGCGGCGCATTCGGCGCCCATGCCCAGCAGCACGGGGTGCGGGCCGATCTCGATGAAATGCGTGATGCCCTGGGCCAGCAGCACCTGCAGGGACTGCTCGAAGCGCACGGGCTCGCGCATGTGGTCCAGCCAGTAGCCCGGGCGCCCGATTTCTTCCACGCCCGCGAACTGGCCCGTGAGGTTGGACACCAGCGCGATCTGCGGCGCCGAGAAGCGCACGCCTTCGAGCGCGCGGCCGAACTCGGGCAGCACCGGCTCGATCCAGCGCGAATGCGCCGCGTGCGGCACACGCAGCGCCTTGGCGCGCACACCGGCGCGCTCCAGGTGGGCCAGCAGCGCGTCCACCTCGGTGCGCAGGCCGCTGACGACGAAGTGCTCGGGCCCGTTGTAGGCGGCGATGGTCAGCGCGCCGCCGGCACGGGCCAGCTCGGCCGTCACCACCGCCTCGGGCGCGAAGACCGCGGCCATGCCGCCGTCGGCGGGCAGCGCGTGCGTGAGGCGGCCGCGCTCGGTGACCAGGCGCAGCGCGTCGTCGAGCGGGAGCATGCCGGCCACGCAGGCGGCGGCGTACTCGCCCAGGCTGTGGCCCATCACGGCCACCGGCTCGATGCCCCAGGAGCGCCAGAGCGCGGCCAGCGCGTACTCGATGGCGAAGGTGGTGGGCTGCGCGTAGAGCGTGTCGTTGATCGGCGAGGCCTCGCCGGGCGCGGCGAAGATCACCTCCAGCAGGCCACGCGGCAGCAGGGGCGCGAGGCGCGCGGCGCAGTCGTCCAGCGCCTGGCGGAACACCGGCGCGCTGTCGTACAGGGCCCGGCCCATGCCGGCGTACTGGGCGCCCTGCCCGGTGAACAGGAAGGCCACCTGCGGGCGCTGCGCGCCTTGCACCTGGCTGGCCTCGGCCTGGGCCAGGCCCTGGCGGATCCCGTCGAGGTCGGCGCCGACCACGGCCGCGCGGTGACTGAAGTGGGCCCGGCCGGCGTTGGCGGTGAAGCAGAGGTCGGCCAGGGGCGCGGTGGCCGTGCCCAGCGCGGCCTCGTGGCGGCGCACCAGTTCCTGCAGCGTGGCGCCGTCGCGCGCGGAGAGCGCCAGCAGGTGCAGCGGGCGGTCCTTGCCCGCCGGGGCGGGTGTCTTCTGCGGGGCTTCTTCGAGGATGACGTGGGCGTTGGTGCCGCTGAAGCCGAACGAGCTCACGCCCGCGAGGCGCCGGCCCTCGATCGGCGCCCAGGGCGTGACCTGCGTGGGCACGGTCAGCGCCAGGCGGTCCCACGCGATGTGCGGGCTGCCGGTGCGGAAGTGCAGGTGCGGCGGGATCTCGCGCCGCTGCATCGCCAGCACCACCTTGATCACGCCGGCCATGCCGGCGGCGGCTTCCAGGTGGCCGATGTTGGTCTTGACCGAGCCGATGGGCAGCGGCTGCGCCGCACTGCGGCCCTCGCCCAGCACCGCGCCGAGCGCGCCGACCTCGATCGGGTCGCCCAGCGGCGTGCCGGTGCCGTGCGCTTCCACATAGCCGATCGCGCTCGCCGGCACCCGGGCCGAGGCCAGCGCCGCGCGCAGCACGGCCTCCTGGGCCGGGCCGTTGGGCGCGGTCAGGCCGCCGCTGCGGCCGTCCTGGTTGAGCGCGCTGCCGCGCACCACGGCCAGCACACGGTCGCCCTGCGCCAGCGCGTCCGAGAGGCGGCGCAGCACGAGCACCGCGCAGCCTTCGCCGCGCACGTAGCCGTCGGCCTCGGCGTCGAAGGTCTTGCAGCGGCCATCGGCCGCCATCATGCGGGCGCGCGAGAAGTTGATGTTCATCTCGGGCGTGAGGATCAGGTTCACCGCCCCGGTCAGCGCCCGGTCGCACTCGCCCGCGCGCAGCGCCTGGCAGGCCTGGTGCAGGGCCACCAGCGAGGAGGAGCAGGCGGTGTCCACCACCACCGCCGGCCCCTGCAAGCCGAGGCAGTAGGACAGCCGGCCGGCCACCACGCTGTAGGCGTTGCCGGTGCTGAAGTAGGCGTCGATCAGCTCGCGGTGGGCGAACAGCGCGCGGCCGTAGTCGTTGTTGCTCACGCCCAGGTAGACGCCGGTGCGCGAGCCCGCGAGTTCGGGGCCGGCGTGGCCGGCGTCTTCCAGCGCCTCCCAGCTGACCTGCAGCATGAGGCGCTGCTGCGGGTCCATGCTGGCGGCCTCGCGCGGCGAGATGCCGAAGAACTCGGCATCGAAGCGGTCCACCTGGTCGATGAAGCCGCCGAAGCGCGTGGTCATCTTGCCCGGCGCGTCCGGGTCTTCGGCGTAGAGCGCGTCGAGCGACCAGCGGTCCGCCGGGATGCCCTGGATCGCGTCGGTGCCCGACCACAGCAGTTCGGCGAAGCTCTCGGCGTCGTGCACACCGCCGGGCAGGCGCATGCCCATGCCGACGATGGCGATGGGTTCGTGCAGCGCCGCCTGCGCGCGCGCCAACTGGGCCTTGAGATCGCGGATCTCGAGCAGCGCGCGCTTGACGGGGGTGAGCGCTTCGGCGCCCGGCGGGGTGTCTGTCATGTGTGCTCCGAGGACCCGCTTTCGAGTTCCTTCAACAAGAGGGCTTCGGCTTCTTCATCGCTGAGGTCGGCCAGTTCATCGAGCGCGGGCGGCGCGGCGGCGGGCGCGGCGAACGATTGCGCAGGCGCCACCTCGATCTCCAGGCCCAGCGTGCGCAGCAGGCTGGTGGCCAGGGCGTCGAGCGTGGGGTAGTCGAACAGCAGCGTGGCCGGCAGCGGGTGCGCGAAGGCTTTGGCCAGGGCGTTGCGCAGCTCCACCGCCATCAGGGAGTCGAGGCCGACTTCCTTGAGTGCGATGCGGGGCTGCAGCGGCTGTGCCGATTCCAGGCCCAACACCTGCAAGGTGCGCTCGCTCAGGTAGGCGATGAGGGCCGCGCGGCGCTGGCCGCTGGGCATGGCCTGCAGCCGCTCCAGCACCGCTGGCCCGGCGGGCGGGGCAGCGGGCGCCGTGGTGGGCGTGGCGGTGGCCAGGGTCTGGAAGAAGCCCGCGTCGGCCCCGGCTGGCAACTGCGCCAGGAAGCGCGTCCAGTCGATCGGCAGCACCAGCGCATGGGCGGTGCCCTCGTGCAGCAGCTGCGCCAGCGCGGCGAAGCCGGTGGCGGGCGTGATCTGGCCCAGGCCGCGCGCGGCCCACGCGCCGTGGCCGCCGCTGGCCGACTGCGCGGCCATGCCGACCTCGGCCCAGGCGCCCCAGGCCACGCTCAGGGCGGGCAGGCCCTGGCGATGGCGCGCGTGGGCCAGGGCATCGAGTTCGGCGTTCGCGGCCGGGTAGGCCCCCTGCCCCGCCGCGCCCAGCCACAGGCCGGCGGCGGAATAGAGCACGAAGAGATCGAGCGGCAGGTGGCGCGTGAGATCGTGCAGCACCCAGGCGCCGTGGGCCTTGCCGCGCAGCACGGCCTGGCAGCGCGGCCAGGTCTGGCGCAGCAGCACGGCGTCGTCCAAGGCACCGGCGGCGTGCACCACGCCGCGCAGCGGCGGCATGGTGCATGAAAGGCTCTCGAGCACCGAGGCCATGCGCTCGCGGTCGGCGGCGTCGGCCTCGAAGGTGTTCACGGTGGCGCCCTGCGCGCGCAGTTCGGCGATCACCGCCCGCGCGTGGTCGCCAGGTGCCGAGCGGCCGCTGAGCGCCAGGTGGCGCGCGCCCGAGGCGACCAACCAGCGCGCCGTTTCCAGGCCCAGGCCACCCAGGCCGCCGGTGATCCAGTAGGTGGCGTCGGCGGCGATCGCCGCCGGCTGCGGCACGCGCAGCACGATCTTGCCCACGTGCTTCGCTTGCGCCATGAAGCGGAAGGCTTCCTGCGCGCCTTCCAGTGGGTAGATCCGCACCGGCAGGGGCGCGAGACTGCCATCGGCGAAGGCCTCGAGCAGGTCGTCGAACATGGGCCGCAGCAGGCCGTGGTCGGCCTGGGCTTCTGAGCCCAGGTCGTAGGCGTGGTAGCGCACGTCGGGCCGCAGCGCGGCAGCGGACTCGACGGTCAGGATGTCGCGCTTGCCCAGTTCCAGGAAAGTGCCGCCCTGGCCCAGCGCGCCCAGCGTGGCGGGAATGAAATCGCCGGCCAGGGAGTTCAGCACCACGTGCACGCCCTGCCCGTTCGTGGCGGCGCGCAGCTCGTCGGCGAAGGCGAGCGAACGCGAATCCATCACTTGCGCCACGCCCATCCGGCGCAGCAGCTCGCGCTTGTCGGGCGAGCCCGCCGTGGCGAACACCTGGGCGCCCGCGCGCAGCGCGAGCTGCACCGCGGCCAGGCCCACGCCACCGGCGGCGGCGTGGATCAGCACGCGCTGGCCCGGCCGCAGTTGGGCGAGGCGGTGCAGGCCGTGGTGGGCGGTGAGAAACGCCACCGGCAGGGCCGCGGCGTCTTCCACGGCCATGCCGGCCGGCAGCTTGGCGAGAAAGGCCGCCGGCACGGTCACGTCCGTGCCCAGGCTGCCGGGCGCGTAACCGAACACGGTGTCGCCCACCGCGAGCCCCTCGACGCCCACGCCGAGTTCGGTGACCTCCCCGGCGCACTCGGCGCCCAGCGGCACGCCAGGCGCGCTGTACATGCCCAGGGTGAGCAGCACGTCGCGGAAATTGATGCCGGCCGCGCGCACGCGCAGGCGCACTTCGCCGGCCTGCAGGCGGTGGGGCGTGGAGGCCTGCAGCCGCGCGCCGTCGAGCGTGCCGGCCTGGGCCACCACCCAGTGGCGGGGCTCGCTGCGGCGCGCACCCTCGCCCCGGCGGTGGCGCACCAGCCGGGCCGCCCAGCGCTGCGCGCCACGCAGGGCGATGCGCTGCGGGGACGCGGGCGGTTGCCGCAATTCGGTCAACAGGTTCAGGGCCGCGTTCGCGGTGTCGGTGGGGTCCAGGTCGATCGCATGGACCTGCAGTTCCGGGTGCTCGACCGCCACCACGCCCGCCAGGCCCCAGAGGCCGGCCGCGCGCGGCCGCAGGGCGTCGGCGGCTTCCTGGCCGCTGACCGCCTGCGCGCCCCGGCTCACCAGCCACAGCGGTGCGGGCGCGGCGCCCAGGCCCTGCACCAGCGCGAGCGCGCTGCCCACGGTGAGCCAGTCGTCGTCGTGCTCGGCGGGCCCGTCGAGCGGCGCCGTGTCCAGGCTACAGAGGTGCACCACGCCGCGCCAGGGGCCGGCGGTGTCCAGGGCGTCGCCCGGTCGCACGCGCACGCACTGCGCGCCGGCCTGCGTCAGGCGGTCCGCGAGTTCGTCGGCGACACCGGAGCGGTCGGCCAGCAGCAGCCAGCGGCCTTGCAGATCGGCGGTGGCGGCGAGCAGCGGCTGGGGCTGCCAGGCCAGGTCGTACAGCAAACCGTCGCTGGCATCGGCGGCCGCGAAGGCGCTGGCGTCGGCCGGGGCGAAACGCATGCCGTCCAGGCGGGCGACCACGGTGCCGTCGGGTTCGCAGAGGGTCACGCGCGCGGTGAGCGAGCTGCCGGTCTCGACCACGCTCGCCGCCACCTGGAGGCGCCGCGACCGCGACGGGCGCAGCAGCAGCTCGTCCACCCCCAGCGGCAGGTAAAGGCTGGGCGGCAGGCCGCCACCGGCGTGGCCCGCGGCCACGGAACAGAGCTGCAGCGCGCCATCGAGCAACACGGGGTGCAGGGCATGGCCCGTGGCCAGGCCTTCGTCGGGCAGTTCCACCCAGCCGCTGGCCACGCCAGGGCCGGACGCCACGTCCCGCAGCACGCGGAAACGGGGACCGAAGGCCACACCGAGTTCGGCAAAGCGCTGGTGGACCGCCGAGGCGTCCACGGCCTGGTCGGTGGTCACGGCATCGGCCACCTCGGCACCGTTCGCGGCCACGGCGCGGGCGTTCGCCACCGGCTGCCACCCATCGCCATCGAGCGCCTGGTGCAATTCGAGGTCCACGGCGCCACCCTCGTCCAGCGTGGCCGAGACCTGCCACCGCGTGGCCGGCTCGTCCGCCTCGGCGATGACCAGCGGGCGCGAGAGCGTGAAGCCGGTGAGCCGCACGGCGTCGGCCCGCAGCAGGTCGCGCGCGGCCGCGCCCAGCACGTCCATCATGGCGGCGGCCGGCATCAGCAGGCGGCCGAAGATGCGGTGGTCGTTCAGCCAGGCGTGCGCGGCGGACGCATCACCCTCGTGGATGCGCATCTTCTGGCTCGCCATGGGCAGGCGCCGGCCAAGCAAGGGGTGCACGGCCGCGCCCTGTGCCGTTGAAACGCTCGGGGTCGAAACAGGGCGCGGGCGGATCCAGTGGCGCTTGCGCTGCCAGGGGTAGGCCGGCAGCGGCACCACCTGCCCGCCGTCGGGCTGGAGCGCGTCCCAGGCCGGCATGAGGCCGGCGGCGTACAGGCCGGCGCAGGCCTGCAGCAGGGTTTCGCGCTCGGGCTTGCCGCGGCGCAGCGAGGTCAGCAAACGGGGCTCCACCTCCGCACCGGCCAGGCATTCGGCGATCGAGGCGCCAAGCACCGGGTGGGGGCCGATTTCGAGGAACACGTCGAAGCCGTCGTCCGCCATGGCCTGGATGGCCGGGGCGAAGCGCACCGTCTGGCGCACGTTGCGGCCGAAGTAGCCGACGTCGAGCGGCTGCGGGTCGAGCAAGGCGCCCGTGACGGTGGAGTAGACCGGCACGCCCGGCGCCGCGCAGCGCAGGCCCGCGAGTTCGTCGGTGAGCCGCTGCTGGAACGGCGCCATCTGGGCGCTGTGGAAGGCGTACTGCACCGGCAGCATGCGGTGGGCCACGCCGCGCGCCGTGAGCTGGTCGAGCGCCTCGTCCAGGGCCTTCGCGTCGCCCGAGAGCACCACGCTGCGCGGCCCGTTGAGCGCGGCCACGGAGAGCTGGCCGTTCCACGGCGTCACGAATTCGTCGGCGGCCTCGGCGCTCAGGCCGACCGAGGCCATGCGCCCCAGGCCGGTGGCCTGCTGCATGGTGCGGCCCCGATGCCAGACCACGCGGATCGCGTCGGGCAACGGGAGCACACCCGCCACGTGCAGCGCGGCCATCTCGCCGATGCTGTGGCCCACCAGGCCATCGGGCTGGATGCCCCAGGATTTCCAGAGCGCCACCAGGGCCACCTGCAAGGCAAACAGCGCGGGCTGCGCGACCTCGGTTTCGCCGAGCCGAGAGTGCGCCTCGTCCGCCGCCAGGGCGTCCAGCAGCGACCAGCCCGAGAGCGGGCGCAGCAGCGCGTCGCACTCGGTCATCACCGCGCGGAACACGGGCTCGCTGGCCAGCAGTTCGCGGCCCATGGCGTGCCACTGCGGCCCCTGCCCACTGAACACGAAGGCCACGCGCGGCAGCCCGATGGACGAGCGCCGGCCGCTGGCCAGCGCCGGCGCGTCTTCGCCGAGCGCGAACTGGTTCAGGCGCGCGGCGATGTCTTGAGCCGACTGGCCGACCACGGCCAGGCGCACATCGTGGTGCGTGCGGCGTTCGGCGGCGGTGAACACGGCGTCGGGCAGAGCCACCACGCCCTGGGTGAGGAAACCGGCCCAACGCTGCGCCACGGCGCGCAGGGCCTCGGGGCTTTTGGCCGACAGCGGCAGCAGGTGCCCGGCACCGTCGCCGGGCGGGGACGGCTCGGCCGGCAGCGCCGGGGCCTCTTCCACGATCACGTGGGCGTTGGTGCCGCCCACGCCGAAGGAACTCACGGCGGCGCAGCGCGCCTGTGCGCCACGCGGCCAGGGCGTGAGCGCGGTGGCCACGGCCAGGCGCGTGCCGGCGAGCGAGATGTGGTGGCTCAGGCGGGTGAAATTGGGTTGCGGCGGGATCGCCTCGTGCTGCAGCGCCAGCACGGTCTTGATCAGGCCGACCACACCGGCGCCCGCTTCGAGGTGGCCGATGTTGGCCTTGGCCGCGCCGATGTAGCAGGTGCCGGCGCCGGGCGCGGGCTGACCCACGGTGGCGGCCAGGGCCTCCACCTCGATCGGGTCGCCCAGCGCGGTGCCGGTGCCATGGGCCTCGACGAAACCGATGCGGTGGGGTTCGAGCTGCGCGTTGTCCAGCGCCTCGCGCACCATGGCCTGCTGGGCCAGGCCGTTGGGCGCGGCCAGCAGCGTGGAGTGGCCGTCGGAGTTCACGGCCGAGCCGCGCAGCACGCCGAGCACGCGGTCGCCATCGGCCACCGCGTCGGCCAGGCGCTTGAGCACCACCACGCCACAGCCTTCGCCCCGGCCGAAGCCGTCGGCCGATTCGTCGAAGGTCTTGCAGCGGCCGTCGGGCGCCATGAAGCCGACCTTGGACAGCGAGACCATCAGCTCGGGCGAGATCATCAGCGACACGCCACCGGCCACCGCGAGATCGCTTTCGCCGCTGCGCAGGCTCTGACAGGCCAGGTGGATCGCCACCAGCGAGGACGAGCAGGCGGTGTCGATGGACAGGCTGGGGCCGCGCAGGTCCAGCAGGTAGGACAGCCGGTTGGCGACCACGCTGTGCAGCGTGCCGGTGAGCGTGCGCGCGTCGACGGCGGCCAGGTCGTTGTGCTGCATCTGCGCGTAGTCGCTGTGGTAGCTCGCGATGTACACGCCGGTGCGGCTGCCTTGGAGGCGCGCCTCGGACAGGCCGGCGTCGTCCAGCGCCTCGATGGCGACTTCGAGCAGCAGGCGCTGCTGGGGATCCATGCGCTCGGCCTCGCGCGGCAGCACGCCGAAGTACGCGGCGTCGAAGCCGTCGATGCGGTCGAGGAAGCCACCCCATTTGGTGAGCGACTTCGCGGGTGCGGCGGCATCGGTGCTGTACCAGGCATCGCCGTCCCAGCGGTCGGCGGGCACTTCGCGGATCGCCTCGCGGCCATCGCGCAGCAGTTCCCACAGATCGGCCGGCGACTCCACGCCGCCGGGCGTGCGGCAGCCCATGCCGACCACCGCGATGGGGTCGGCGCGCAGCACCGGCTCGGCCGATTCGCGCAGTTGTCGCGCCATCAGCGCGAGCTTGAGGGCGGACAGTCCTTTGAGCGCGTCGGATGCCATCAGCCTCCTCCCCGGCGGCGGTTGCCGCGCAGCGCCAGCAAGGCGTCTTCATCGGACAGGGCGGCCACGACGGGCGCGGTCGGTGGTGGGGGAGCATCCTGGGCCGGTGGCGCCACCGGCGCGGCGGCATCGGCGCCCGCCAGATGGGCGGCCAGCGCTTCCACCGAGGGGTAGTTCCAGGCCAGGGTCGCCGACAGCGAGCGGCCCGTGGCAGCTTCGAGCCGGTTGCGCAGTTCCATCGCCATCAAGGAGTTCAGTCCCATCGAGCCCAGGGCCTTGCGCGGGTCCAGGCGCGCGGGCGCGATGCGCAGCACCGCCCCCACGGCTTCCTTCACCAGGCCCTCCAGCAGGCGGCGCCGTTCGGCCGGCGCTGCCGTGGCGAGTTGTTCACCCAGGCCCGTGGTGGTGACCGGTGCCGCCGGCAAGGCGGCCAGCAGGTCACGGCAAAGCGGCGCGGAGCGGCCGGCCCGTGCCATCGCGAAGGCCGCCCAGTCCAGAGGCACCACGATCAGATGCGCCTCGCGGCGCTGGCACAGCCAGGGGAACAGCGCGGCGCCTTGCGCGGGCTCGAACGCCCGGATGCCCTGGCGCTCCATCTGCGCGACATTCTGGGCACCGGCGGCGTCGTGCACGAGGCCGGTGCCGGCCCACACGCCCCAGCCGATGCTGAGCGCGGGCAGGCCGCGCGCGCGCCGGTCCTGCGCCAGCGCGTCCAGCCCGGCGTTGGCGGCCGCGTAGTTGGCCTGGCCCGCCTGCGCGAACACGGCGCCGGTGGAGGAAAAGGTGACGAACAGGTCGAGGTCGGGCAGCAGCTGGTCCAGCCAGCGCGCGCCCTGCAGCTTGGGCCGCAGCACCGCGTCGAAGGCGGCCTCGTCCATCTGGCTGGCCAGGCGGTTGTCGAAGGTGCCGGCGGCATGCACCACGCCCCGGATCGCCGGCCAGGCCTCGGCGGCGTAGCGCGCGAGGAAGGCTTGCAACTGATCCTTGTCGGCCACGTCCACCGCGGCGACGTGCACCGAGGCGCCCAGGGCTTCGAGCGCGCGCACGGCGCCCACGCGCCGGCCTTCGGCACTGGCGGGGTCGAGCGCGCCCCAGGCCGCGCGCTCGGGCAAGGGGGTGCGGCCCAGCAGCACCAGCCGGCGCGCCCCGCCTTCCACCATGGCCCGTGCCACGTGGCCGGCCACGCCGCCCAGGCCACCGGTGATGAGGTAGGCCGCGTCGGCGCGCCAGGCGAAGGGCTGCGCCAGGCGGTCGCGCTCGGCGCGCGCCAGGCGCAGGACATGGCGGTAGGGGCCGCGCCAGGCGACCTGGTCTTCGCCATCGGCGCACAGCAGGTGGTCCGCCAACGCGCTTGCGCCGCGCGCGGCGTCGAAGTCCGCGCCGAGGTCGATCAGACCGCCCCAGTGTTCGGGGTGCTCTTCGGCGAGCACGCGGGCGCTGCCCCAGAGCGCGCCTTGCTGCAGCTGCACGCGCTCGCCCGGCACCACCGCCTGGGCGGCCTGGGTGATGAACCAGAGGCGGGCGTCGGAGCCCGCGCTGCGCAGAGCGCGCAGCGCCTGCAAAGGGAGAAACGGCGCCGTGGCGTCCTCTTTCGCCCAGAGCACCACATGGTCGCAAGGCTCGGCAAGCGCGGCGTCCAGCCCGGCCAGCGGCACGCCGCGCGCCTGCATGCCCGAGGCGCGCAGCGCGGCCACCAGGGCCTCGTCGGCCGCACCGACCACCAGCCAGCGCGAAGCGCGCGGCGCGCTGTCGTGGGAAGGGTCGCTGGCGGTCCATTGGAGCTGGTACAGCCAGTCCAGCGAAGTGGCGTCCGGCTTGCGGGTCGGGCCCGGCGCGCCGCTGGTGTTGAAGCTCGGCACCTCGGCCGCGTCGGCCCAGTGCCGTTCGCGCTGCCAGGGATAGGTAGGCAGGTCCACCCAGCGGCCCGGTGCCGGCTGGCTCGCGCGCCAGTCCACGGCAATACCGTGCGTCCACAGGGCGCCCAGTGCCGCGCGGGCACCCAGGCAGGCCGGCTCGTCGCGGTGGCCGCAGGCCACGGTGGCGATGTCGCGCGCGGCGATCTGCGCGGTCTGCTGCAGGGACGGCAGCAGGACCGGGTGTGGGCCGAGTTCGACGAACACGGTGATGCCCTCGGCCAGCATCTGCTCCACGGCGTGCGAGAACAGCACCGGGCGGCGCAGGTTGTCCGCCCAGTAGGCGGCGGGCATTTCATGGCCCTCGACGCGGCGCGCGCGCACGGTGGAATACAGAGGGCAGCGGGCCGCCGAGGGCGACAGGCCGTCGAGCCGCTGGGCCAGTTCCTGCGCGAGCGGCTCCATCTGCGGGCTGTGCGAGGCCACATCCACCTTCACCAACCGGCAGAAGATCTGCTCGCGCTCGAGTTCGGCCATCACGGCCTGCACCGCCTCGGGTTCGCCCGAGATGACGCTGGATCGCGGGCTGTTGCTCACCGCCACCGACAACCGGTCTTCCCGGCCTCGCAGGCGCTGGCGCGCATCCTCCATCGACAGCTCCACCAGGGCCATGGCGCCCAGGCCGCTGACGCGCCGCATGAGCCGGCTGCGCGCGCACACGATCTGCATGGCCTGCCCGATGTCGAGCACGCCGGCGATGCAGGCCGCGCCCACCTCGCCCATGCTGTGGCCCACCACCGCGTCGGGCTCCACGCCCCGGGAGCGCAGCAGCGCCGCGTAGGCGATCGCGAGGGACACCAGCACCGGCTGCACCACGTCGATGCGGTCGAGCTGGGCGTCGGCGCTGCCGGGTTCGGCCTGCAACAGCGCCAGGATGGACACGTCCAGGTAGGGCCGCGCGGCGGCATCGCACTGCGAAAGGATGTCGCGGAACACGGGCTCGTGAGCGATCAGCTGCCGCGCCATGCCGCTCCATTGCGCGCCCTGCCCGGGCACGACGAAAGCGACCCGCGGACGCTCACCGGGGCGCGCCTGGACGCCCTCGCCTTCGCCCGAAGCGAAGCGCTGCAAGGCCTCGCGCAGCGAAGCCGCGTCCTGCGCGGCGAAAGCCGCCCGGACTTCCAGCGCCGAGCGCCGCAGCGCGGCCGCCTGGCAAAGTTCCTCCAGCGCCAGGGCGTCCGCGTCCGCGAGCCGATCGGCGTACCGGGAAGCGAGCGCGCGCAAGGCCTCCGGGCTCCTGGCGGACAGCGGAAGCACCACCGCCGGGGCCGGGGCGGCGGGCGAAGCCTTCGCCTCGACCGCTGGCGCCTCCTGCAACACGACGTGGGCGTTGGTGCCCGCGATGCCGAACGAGTTGACGCCCGCCACGCGCGGGGTGCCCGATGCCGGCCAGGCCGCGAGCGAGGTCGGCACGCGAAACGGCAGCTCGCCCCAGGGCACGCCGGGATTGGGATTCACGAAATGCAGGCTGGCCGGCACCGCACCGTGGTGCAGCGCAAGCGCGGCCTTGATCAGCCCGGCCACGCCGGCCGCGCCCTCGGTGTGGCCGATGTTGGTCTTGACCGACCCGATGTGGCAGGTGCTGCCCGCCTCGCGGGCATCGCCCAGCACGGCGCCCAAGGCGGCGATCTCCACCGGGTCGCCGGCGCGCGTGCCGGTGCCATGCGCTTCCACGTACGACACCTGCGAGGCGGCCACGCCGGCGTCGCGGTAGGCGGCGCGCAGCATCTCTTCGTGGCCGATGCGGCTGGGCCGGCCCATCACGCCGCTGCTGCGGCCATCGTTGTTCACCGCGCTGCCGCGAATCACCGCGTAGATGCGGTCGCCGTCGCGCACCGCGTCGGCCAGCCGCTTGAGCACCACCAGCCCGGCGCCTTCGCTGCGCACGTAGCCGTCGCCCGAGGCGTCGCCGAACTTGCAGTGGCCGTCGGCGGCCATCATGCGACTCTGCGAATAGCCGATGGTGATGTGCGGCTGCAGGATCATGTTCACGCCGCCGGCCAGGGCCAGGCGCGTCTCGCCGCTGCGCAGGCTGCGCACGGCCAGGTGCACCGCCGCCAGCGACGACGAGCAGGCCGAATCGATCGTCAGGCTCGGCCCGCGAAAGCCGAACACGTAGGAGATGCGCCCCGACGAGGCGTAGCGCCCGCTGCCCAGCGTGGACGGGAAGTCGATCGCCTCGGGTTGGGCGAACAGCCGGGACTCGAAATCACTGACCCACTGGCCGATGTAGACCGCCGTCTCGCTGCCTTCGAGCTGCGGCACGTCCTGGCCGGCGTCTTCCAGCGCCTCCCAGGCCGTCTCCAGCAGCACGCGCTGCTGGGGATCGATCACCTGCGCCTCGCGCGGCGAAATGCCGAAGAAATCGGCATCGAACAGGTCCATGCGATCGAGGAAGCCACCGCGCCGCGACATCATGCGGCCCGGGGTCGCGGGACGCGCGTCGAAAAACCGCTGGAGGTCGATGCGGTCGGCCGGCACCTCGCCAATCGCATCCTGCCCTTCGCTCAAAAGCCGCCAGAAGCTGGCGGGGTCGATCACGCCCCCCGGGAAGCGGCACCCGATGCCCACGATGGCGACGGGTTCCTTCGAGGGGTGGTTCATGCCGAGGTCTCACGCGGCCGGGCCTCGGCCAGCAGCGGCGCCAGCGTGGCCGACAGGTCGGCCAGCAGCGGATCTTTCTGCGCCTGGAGGTAGAAGTGATCGCCCGGGAACACCCGCACGCGGAACGCGCCCTGGGTTTCGCCGCGCCAGCCGTCCAGGTGCGCGCGCGGCGTCAGCGGATCGTCCGAGCCGCCGAACACCGTGACCGGGCAGGCCAGCGGCGCGCGGGAGGCCGGCGGCAGGTGGGTCTCCAGCGCGTGGATGTCGGCCCGCAGCGCGGGCAACAGCAACGCCAGCAGCTCCTCGTGCTCGGCCACCTCGGGCGGAATGCCGCCGTAGCGGCGGTTGATCTCGGTCACGAAATCGGCGTCCGACAGGACGTGCAGCAGGGGATCGGGGTTGGGCCAGTGCGGCGGCCGCCGGCCCGAGACGAACAGGTGGCGCGGCATCGGCGCGCCGGTCGCGTGCAGCGCACGCGCCACTTCGCTCGAGAGCACGGCACCCATGCTGTGACCAAAAAAGGCGAACGGCAGATCGAGATGGGGTTGCAGCGCGGCCACCACCGCGCTGACGAGCTCGGGCAGGTGCGTCATCGCGGGCTCGTTCAGGCGGTTGGCGCGGCCGGGCAGCTGGATCGCGCACAGCTCCAGATCGGCGGGCAGCGCAAGCGACCAGGGCCGGTACACGGCCGCGCCCACCCCGGCATGGGGAAAGCAGAACAGGCGGGCCCGCGCCTGCGGCCTGGGCGTGAAGCGTTGCAACCACAGGCTGTTCATCGCGCGCCCCGCAGCCAGGCTGAAGATGGCGTCCCGATGGTCACGGTTGTTCCGCGGTCAGGATGTGAAGCGGTCCAGCGTTTCATCGTGTCGTCCCTTGCGATTCACCCCCCGCCACCATCGCGCGGCGAGGCGTGAACGTCTCTGCCTTCATGAAAGAATGATGTTACCAAACGTAGCATCGTGACAACGCGAAAGTACCTGCCATTAAGTGCATTTCCGCACACTTGGGGACGGGGTAGCAGTGAGGTAGTACTAGGTTGTCGCACTGCACTGGAAAGTGCTCGTGCACTATAGACGAATCCCTTCTCCTCCCAGCCCGGAAATATGACCATTCAAGCAGCCTTTTCCGCATGACCGCCACGCACCTGACCTCACCCGAAGCCATCGGCATCACCCTCTGGCTCGTCGACCTGAGCCTGCCCTCGTCGGACCCCGGCGATCCCGACCAGATCGCGCTGCTCAGCGCGACCGAAAGGGCCAAGGCCGGCCGCTTCCATTTCGAACGCGATGCCCGCCGTTACCGTGCCAGCCACACGGCGCTGCGCCAGCTGCTGGCGCAGGTCACGGGCCAGCCCGCGCGCGTCCTGAGCTTCGTCGAAGGCCCGTTCGGCAAACCGCGCCTGCGGGGCGAGGGGCAGCCCCACTTCAACATGAGCCACAGCGGCGACTGGGCGCTGATCGGGCTTTGCGCCGACGCGCCGATCGGCGTGGACATCGAGGTGCCACGGGAGATGAACGACCTCGAATCGCTGGCGCAGCGCAATTTTTCCCCGGCCGAGTTCCTGGCCTTGTGCGCGGTCGATCCGGACCGGCGCCTGGAGGCCTTCCTGCGCTGCTGGACCCGCAAGGAAGCCTGCCTCAAAGCCCTGGGCAGCGGCCTGTCCATCGAGCCCGGGGTGTTCGAGGCGGGGATCGAGACCGAGCCTCGGTTCACCGCGATCGACGTCCAGGGTCAGGCCTGTGCCATGGCGGTGCACAGCCTGGCGCTGCCATTTCCCGGCCAGGCCGCCTGCGCGCGCCTGGCGGACACCGACCGCCACCTGGCGATGTAGCGGACGGCTTTCAGGCGCCCGCGCGGGGCCGGTCGCGGCGCCACCAGGCACCGGCGTTCCACAGGCTCAGCAGGCGCGCGCGGTACCAGTCGCGCCGCAGCTCGCCCACCTGGGCCAGCGCCCAGGTGGCGGCCAGCACCGCCAGCAGGAGCACGCCGTACAGGCCCCAGCCGGGCTGCGACAGGCCCAGGGCGCTGGCGAACACCAGCAGGGTGAAATGGATCAGGTAGAAGCTGAAGGTGAAGCCGGCGAGCCGCTGGATCCAGCGCGCCCCGGCCCCCTTGAAGTCCCATTCACAACGCGCGCAGCCGATGACGAAGCCCGCGAAGATCAGGGCCACCACGCAGTCCGACAGCACATGGACTGTGGAACCCGGGTCGAAAGGCACGGGCAGGACCTGGCTGAAGCCAGCGTAAAGGCGGCGCGATGCCTCGTCGGTCACGCCCCGCAGGCCCGACAGGAAAAACACCAGGTAGGCGGCCACGGCAAGGCCCATGAGCAGCCGTGCGGCGCGCGGCCCCATCCGCAGGCCGGGCAGGCGCCGCTGGAGCCAGACGCCCAGCAGCCAGACCGGCAACAGCAGCGCGATGCGCGGCCCCATCACGGCCAGTACCCCGATCAGGGCGACCCAGCGCAGCGGCCCGCGCAGAAACAGGGCCACGCCGAACAACACGTAGTACCAGACCTCGTAACCGAGCGACCAGTACGGCGCCATGCTGAACGGCTGGATGGCGCCGAACCAGGTCTCGCCCAGAAACAACCAGTGGAACGGCAGGTAGAACCAGAGCCTGGGGTACTGCCAGTCGGGTGTGTACAGGCTGGGGTTGAGCCGCATCCCGACCAGATCGATGGCCAGGGCCAGCAGCACCGCGGGCAGCGCGACGGAGTACACGCGCGAGAGGCGCGCCAGCGCGTACCGCCCTCCGCTGAGCTGGCGATCGCGGGTGGTGTGCGCGATCACCAGACCGGAGATCACGAAGAAGGCGATCACCGCATCATCCGCCGACCGGTGCCAGGTGAGCGTGAGCGCCGATGGCGCCACCTTGAGGTAGACCGAATGCCCGATGTAGACCGCCAGGGCCGCGAGCACGCGGCACAGGTCCAGCCACACGGAGAGCGCGGGCGTCATCGTCGCGGCGGGGCGCGCGGCATCGCTGGTCGCGGGCATGGGGGAACTCCGTCTGGGGGGGACGCTCAATGTAACAAATAGTTGACAAAGTGGGCCCGCAAAAGCGGTGGGATTCCGCATTGCTTCACATCTGGCGAGGAATCGAATGCCCCAAACGCGACGAAACCCGTACACACTGCCGTACCACTGGAAAACCTTCGAAACCAGACGCCGTCGAGTCATGTCGGCTCACTACAATGCCACGCAACACCTGAGCCCCCCGTGAACCGCCCAGAGGCACTCGCCACCGCCGCGCCGCCGCACCCGCGTGCCCCCCTGCCCCAACGAAAATCCGGGAACCTCCGTTGAACATAAGAAAAAAAATCGGCCTGCAGTTTTTGGTGAGCAATGGCGCCACGGTCGCCAACTTCGCCCTGTCGGTCATCCTGGCGCGCCTGCTGACCCCCACGGACATCGGCATCTTCTCGATGAGCGCCATCCTCATCACCTTCGCGCACGTGTTCCGCGACTTCGGTGTGTTCTCCTACATCGTCAAGGAGAAGGAGGTCACGCAGCAGACCATCCGCACCGCGCTGGGCGTGCTGCTGGTGACGTCCTGGACCGTCGCCGCGATCCTGTTCTTCACGTCCGATGTGTGGTCGGTGTTCTTCAAGACACCCGAGGTCGGCGACGTGGTCAAGGTGCTGGCCATCGGCTTCGTCTTCATTCCGTTCGGCTCCATCCCCTACGCCCTGCTCACGCGCAACCTGGAGGTCAAGCGCACCTCCAAGGTCATGGCGATCTCGGTGGTGACCTACTTCATCACCACCATCGCCCTGGCCTACACCGGCCACGGCCACATGACCATGGCCTGGGCCAACCTGGTCAACATCATCGTCACGGGCGCGGCCTACCACTGGTACTCCACCACGCCCATACCCTGGCTGCCCAGCCTCAAGGGCTGGAAGAAGATCACCCACTTCGGCACCGGCACCATCGTCACCTCCACCGTCGCCGCCCTGGACGCGGCGCTGCCCGACGTGATGCTGGGCAAGATGAGCACGCCCGCGGCCGTGGGCTATTTCAGCAAGGCCGCCTCGGCGGTCTCGCTGCCTTACACGGTGCTCAAGTCGACCATCGACTATTTCGCGCTGCCCTACCTCTCCAAGCTGCACCACGCCAACGAAGACATGGCGGCGGCGATCCAGCAGGCTTCGTCGTACATCTCCGTGGTCATCATCCCCGCCATGGTGTGGATGATGGTGATGGACCGGGAGATCATCCTGTTCCTGTTCGGTCCGCAGTGGGTGGCCAGCATCGACGTGATCCCCTGGCTGTGCCTCACGGGGGCCGCCGGCATCCTCTTTCGCCTGGTCACACCCGCGCTCACCAGCATCGGCAAGCCGTATGCGGCCGCCGTGCCCTCGCTGCTGGTGCTGCTGATCAAGGTGGTGCTGGCCATCATGCTGTTCGACGGCACCCTGGTGAGCTTCGGCATCGCCATGGCCATCGGCCAGATCGTGGGCATTCCGCTCTACGTCATGGTCAACAAGGTCTACTTCGGGCTGGGCGTGCGCCAGTGGCTGCGGGGCAATGTGCCCATCGTGCTGATCTCGCTGATCACCGGGACCTTCAGCTACGCGCTCAAGACCTACGTGCACCCCAACTTCCCGATCTTCTTCAGCCTGCTGTTCAACGGCGTGATGTTCGTCGCCGCCTGGTACGCCTGCATCATGCTGATGAAGCCGCCGATCGAAGCCGAGCTGCGGCGCTTCCAGGACAGCGCGGTGGCCTTGATCTTCAAGAAGGACGCGGCGGGCTGAACGGCCCCCGCGCCCACCGGCCTCAGGCCGGGGCTGGCGGCGGCACCTTGCCGGCCGCCACGGTCTTGCGGACGTGCTGCTTGAGCACCTCCATCAGGATCAGGAAGATGTAGGGCAGCTCGAAGTACGCGGCGCTGAGCAGCGAGCCCGTCACCACGAAGGCCAGCAGGGCGGCGCCCAGCATGTCGGCCAGGTCGGACGCCCAGCGCAGCGAGGGCCCTCGCGCCTTGGTCAGCTTCAGGATTTCCCGGCGCGTGAGGAAGGCATTGGCCACCAGCGCGACGAACAGCAGGAAGCCGATGAAGCCCATGTCACCCATCACCTCGAACCAGATGCTGTGCGCGGCCAGGCCCGAGGGGCTGCTTGGCGCGACCTCGATGAAGGGCAGCAAGGTGGGGCCATCCTTGAACGAGTCCCAGAGCGCGGACGACTGCACGGCCCGGAAACCACCACCGAAGACCGGGTTGGACAGGGCGATGGACGAGCTCACCCGCCAGGCGCCGAAACGGCCCAGCAGGGAATCGTCTTCCTTCGCGGTCTTGATGGTCTCCATGCGCTCGGACCACGAATCGGGCGCCAGCTGCACCACCACCGCCACGCTGATGGCCACGATCACGATGCCGATCATGCGGTTGCGGCTCTTCATGAGGATGAAGAAGACGATCACGCACAGGCCGATCAAGGCGCCGCGCGAGGCCGTGGCCACCACGGCGAAGGCCGTGAGCGGCAGCAGCACGGCAAAGCCGATCTTGGCCAGCTTGCGCGAAGAGATCTGGTAGAGGTAGTACAGCAGCGGCAACACCATCAGCAGCACCATCGCGAAGTGGTTGTTGTCCCCGAACTTGGCGATGCCGCGCGCGTTGTGCCCGCCACCGCTGGCGATGAATTTCAGCCCATCGAGGGCGCCGTGAAAGCTCGTCGCCAGCACCACCATCACCACCATGGCATGGATGCGGTAGCGCGAGGTCACGAACACCGGCATCAACAGGCAGAACAGCACAGTCTTGACCAGGTTGCCGAAGAGCTCCCAGTTGCGGTCCAGGCCTGGGTAGGCGAACAGCGCGACAAAGAAGCCGTGCACCGCGAACAGCATCATCAGCACCGTGGTGCGGTTGATCTCGATGCGCTCGAAGCGGTCGCCCCGGCGCATCAGCAGCGAGGCCATGGTGACCAGAGCGAACAGCTGCACGAAGGGCACGGCGCCCATGAAGCCGTGCACGTAGCTGTTCATGGCGATCAGGCCGGCCCAGCCCCACAGCAGGTAGCCGATGAAGGCGTTCGAAAAGCCCAGGGGCACGAAGAGCAGCACGGCCCCGAAGACCAGCAGGTCACGCATGGCGGTTCCTAGTTCCTTTTCTTCGGCGCGGGCGGTGCGTCATCGGTGAGCACCTCGTAGGAGAAGAAGCCCATGTCGGGCGTCTTCGGATCACGGGCCTTGCGCCGCACCGCCAGCAAGAGCAGCGCGAGCAGCACCAGTTCGGCCAACAGCAGCAAGCCTTCGGTCATGCGAACCTCCTGAAGATGTCGAGTTGCCCTTGGGTGGTGGAGTCCCAGGAAAAGGTTTCGGCGTGCGCGCGCGTGGCCGCGCGCGGGGGCAGGTCGCCCATCAGCCGGCCCCAGGCCTCGGCCAGGGCCGGCCCGTCACGGCGCGCCATCAGCAGGCCGGCGGCGTGCTGGCTGACCACTTCGGGCGTGCCCCAGATGTTGGTGGCGATCACCGGCGTGCCACAGGCCATGGCCTCCAGCAGCACATTGGCCCAGCCTTCGCGGCTGGAACACAGGGCCAGCGCATCGGCCGCGCTGTACCACCACTTGAGTTCGGTCTGCGGCACCACGCCCACCCAGCGCACGCGCTCGCTCACGCCCAGGCGCGCCGCCAGCGCCTTCAAGGCGCCCTGCTCCGGCCCGCCCCCGGCCACCAGCAAGGTCACGCCCGGCATGGCGGGCAGCGCCTCGATCGCGATGTGGTGGCCCTTGCGCTCGATCAGGTGGCCCACCGACAGCAGGTACGGCCCCTGCACATCCAGGCCCAGGCGCTGCCTCGCGGCCTCGCGCGGCTCGGGGGTGAAGCGCTCGAGGTCGACGCCGTTGCGCAAGGTGTTGAGCTTGCCCGGGTCCGCGCCGAGGGCGGCGAGCGAATCCATGAGCGCACGGCACACGCCGATCGAGGCCTGCGCCTGTTCGGCGGTCTGGAGGATGAGCTTGCGGGGAAAGGGGTACTCGGGAATGAGGTTCAGGTCGGTGCCGCGCGCGGTCACGACGAAGGGCTTTTTCAGCCAGCGCGCCAGCAGCCCGGCGGCCACCCCGTCGGGGTAGTAGTAGTGAGCGTCGATCAGGTCGAAATCGAAGCCCTGCTTCTGCAGGCGCCGCACCGTCGCCAGGGCCCCCAGGGCCATGGTGTAGGGCGCGAGGTTCATGCCGACCTTGGGCAGCAGCAGGTAACGTGGGTGGTGCACTTCCAGCCCGTTGCGCTGCTCCAGGCGCGGCGTGGCCGCGAACTGGGCGTATTCACCGAAGCGGGGCGACTTCAGCGGGAACCAGGGCACTGGCGCCACCACCTTGGCCTGGACCTGCCCGGTTTTCAGCAGCTCGCGCAGGCGAGTCTCGACAAAGATGCCGTGGATGGGCCGCACCTCGCTCGGGTACAGGCTGGAGAACAGCAGGATGCGAAGGGGCTTCAGGGATTTTTGCATTCGAACACCATCACACCTTCAAAACTTTTCCGGGACGTCTCGCGCCCTTGCGGGCAGGGCTGGGCCTTGTCGCGGTCGTTGTTGTCGCCCACCAGGTAGTAGCCGCGCGCCACCACCTCGTCGGGCAGCGGGCTGTAGCCGATCCACAGGCGTCCATGGGGCGTGTCGATGAAACGCGCCGCGCCCTTGAGGTGCAGGCGCTCCAGCCAGGTGTCGCCCAGCTTCTGGTAGATCCGGCGCCAGGTGTCGGAGTCGTCGATCTTCGCCGGGTCCTGGATGGCGAGCAGGCTGCCCCAGCCCGGCCCCTGGAGGTAGCGGGCCGTGGCCCAGTAGCGCACGTTGGAGGGCACGTAGATGTCGCGGCGCTCGGTGTTGTCCTGCGCGATGTGCCGGGCGGCCTGGTGGAAGTCCATCTTGCGCGGGGTCTGCAGCCGCTCCCAGCCGGCGCCATAGGCCGCCACGAAAACCAGCAAGGCCACCACCAGCGCCGCGCCCCACACCCGCAGGCGTGCGTCCGGCCGCAGGCGCTCGTGCAGGTGCACGGCCAGCGCCACGGCGAGGAAAGGCGCGGTGTAGGCCAGCGTGCGGTCCAGCCAGATGGGCCGCAGCACCAGCGAGATGACCCCCACCACCAGCACCGGCAGCACCACGAACGAGACCACGCAGGCCCTCACGTAGGCCGAGCCGAACACCAGCAGGTAGAGCACCAGCGCCAGCACCAGGGCGGCGGCCACCGCGTACTGCGTGGTCGTGGCCCCGGGGAAGTAGCCCAGCAGCCAGCCACCGAGGGTCTGCGCCACGCTGTCGAAACTCGGCATGCGGGTGTGCGACACCGAACGGAAGCTGGCGTTCGCCAGCCAGGGCAGCAGCAACACACCCGAAATCCCGATGAACCCCAGCAGGGGCTTGAGGCGGTGGCGCTCGCCGGCCACCCAGCAGCGGATCAGCGTGTAACACAGCACCGACCCCACCGCGATGAAGGCGATGCTGTGCAGCATGGACAGCGAGAGCACCAGCAGGCACATGGCCCACCAGTGGCCGCGCCGGCCGTTCAGCAGCCATTGGTCGACGCAGTACCAGAGCAGCAGCACGTTGCAGCCCAGCATGGCGTACATGCGCAGGTCGGAGGCGTAGTAGATCTCGCTGCCCAGCAGCGCCGTGAAGGCCGCGGCCAGCAGCGCGGCGCGGCGGCCGGCCCGCGCGGCCACGCCCAGGTACACCACCACGATGGAACCCAGGCTCCAGAACACCGAGTTCAGGAGCAGCCAGGTGTCCTGTTTCGAGAACACGCCCCAGGCGTTGAGCTGCAGGTAGTACAGCGGCGGGTGGATGTCGAAGCGCATCACCGCGACCACCACGTCCAGCGGATTCAGGTTGACGTAGCTCGCACCGAAGATTTCATCGAACCACAGGCCCCCATCGGCCCGGATCGCCATGAAGCGCAAGCCGAACGCGACCAGCAGCACCAGCAACAGGCCGCCCAGGGCCCCCTTGCTCGAAAGAGAGTCGGTGCTTCGCGTCGTCATGGTTCACCTCGTCGGGGAAGCCTGGGCCAGGGAGGTCGACAGCGCCACCACCCGCCGGGCGTTGCCCGTCCAGGTGAGGCTGAGCCGGTCGATGGTGTCGTGCGCCGCGACGGCCAGCCGCTCGCGCAGGCTGTCGTCGGTGCAGAGGCGCGTCAGCGCGTCCTGCATGCCCGTGGGCACGGCCTCGTCGAACAACAGGGCGTTGTCCTCGTGGGTCAGCACCTCCAGCAGGTTGGGGGTGGCGGGCGCCACGACGGCCTTGCCCAGCACCAGGTATTCCATCAGCTTCAGGGGCGACGCATAGGGCGTCACGGCGGGCTGCAGGGCGACGTCGAAGGCGGCCACGTGCGCGGGCACCCGGTCGCGGTGGATCACGCCGGTGAAGGTCACTCGGTCGGCCAGGCCCAGGCGCCGGGCCTGCTGCTCGAGCGCTTCTCGCACCGGGCCGTCGCCCACCACCAGCAGGTGGGTGTGGGACGGTGCCTGCGGCGAGGCCATCCAGTCGACGATGCGGTCCACGCCGTGCCAGTCGCGCACGAAGCCGGTGAAGCCCAGCACCAGGCGGCCCTGCAGGCCGAGGTGGGCCTTGGCGGTCTCCTGGGTCGGGGCCTGGGCGAAGTGCGCGCGGTTGATGCCGTTGGGGATGACCTGGATGCGCGCGTCGGGCACGCCGCGGGCGCGCACGTGGTCGGCCAGCACATTGGTCACGGGCAGCACGCAGTCCGCGCCGCGCCAGGCCACACCCTCGGCCCAGCGGGCCAGCGCCTGCAGGGCCAGGCCGCCACTGTGCTGCGAGCGTTCGAACACCAGCGGCGCGTTCACCTCCAGCAGCAGGGGAATGCCGAGCCGCTTCTTGGCCATCAGGCCGCTGAGCAGGAAGAGGTTGTAGCGTTCGTAGATGACGTCGGGCTGGAAGTCTTTCGCGGCCTTCATCAGCTTGCGGTAGGCCAGCACGCTGTAGGCCAGCTCCATGAGTTCGTACAAGGCCTTGGGCATCAGGGCCTTGAGGCGGTGCACCCAGCCCATGTCGCTGCCCATCTGGCCATTGCCGCCCTGCCCTGGCGCACTGCTTTCGGGCTCGTCGCCACCCGGACTGACCACGCGCACCTCATGCCCCTCGCTGCGCAAGGCCTCGATCATCTCTTCGATGTGCACGGCCTGGCCGTCTTTCGATGCCGTGCGGTGGTGGTACAGGATTTTCATGGGTCGAGCGGCCTCAGGCCGCCACAGAGGATCGGTGAAGTTGGCCATCGAACACCCGCTTCCATTGGGCGGTCATGAGGGCCTTGGCGTACGAGGCCTGCACCTTCTCGCGGCCGGCCCGCGCCCACGCCGGCCACAGGGGCTGCTGGTCCAGGGCGCGCGCGAGGGTGGCGGCGAACAGGTCGTCCTGCGGCTCGCAGAGGTTGTCGGGCGACACGTCCGAGAGAATGTCGCCCACGTCGCCCACGCGCGTGGCCACCACCGGCATGCCCACCGCCATGGCTTCGAGCAGTGCGATCGGCAGTTGCTCGGTGTCCGACGACAGGGCGAACAGGTCGAAGTCCGTCAGGCGCGCGGACGGGTCCTTGAGGTAGCCGGTGAATTCCACGTCGGCGGCGACGCCGAGTTGCTGCGCCAGCGCTTCCAGCTCGCCGCGCTGCGCGCCGTCGCCGACCACGATGAGGCGGGCGGAACGCCGGGCCCGCACGTCGGCGAAGGCGCGGATGAGGCGGGCGATGTTTTTCTCCGGCCGAAGCCCGGCCACCGTGCCGATGCGCACCGGACGGCCTTCTTCCACCGACACCGCGCGCGCCGCCGCGGGAATGTCCACGCCGTTGGGGATGAAGGTGACCCGGCGCGCCGGCAGCTTCCACACGCCCGTGGCCAAGCGCTCCAGGTTGCGCGAGGCCACCACCACCGAGACGCGGTTCCAGCCCAGCAGCACGCGCCGCATCCAGACGCGGCGCGGCAGTTGCCGGGCGGCCTCTTCGGGGCCGAAGCCGTCTTCCACGTGCACGTGCGGCACCACGCGCGGCAGGTTGGCCGCCGCCCATTCGATGGCGCCCCAGTTGTAGGACAGCAGCAGGTCGGGTTTCAGGCGCTGGAGCAAGGCGCGAAAGGCGCCCCGGTTGGCCAGCGCCCCGCCCTTGACCACCTCGAGCCGCATCGGCTCCCAGTTCACCGCCGGGTCGAGCCGCTCACCGGCGTCGAAACAGTTGTCCATCGCCACGATGAGGTGGCGGTAGCCCGGCCCGAGGGCATTGGCCAGTTGCACGAAGCGCGCCTGCGGCCCGCCCAGCTTGAAGGTCGAGAAGGCGTGCAGCAGCACGCGCGGGGGGCGTGCGCCCTCGCTCATGCAGAACCTTCTCCGGCGTGCACGGCCATGGCCTGGCGGTGGAAGGTGGCGGCATCGCCCACCGGCTGCCAGCCCAGGTCCTGTTTGGCGTTGCTGCAGTCGATTTTGGCCAGCAGGCCGCGCGACATCAGATCGCGCTTGAACGGTCGGGCCACGGCGCGGCCGGTCACGCGCTTGATCAGCCACTTGCCCATCTCCACCAGCCACAGGCCGGTGGGCGAGGACGGCACGAACTTCAGCGGACGGCCGATGGTGCGCGAGAGGTCGGCCAGGTACTCGCGCGCGCTCGGGCGCACATCGCCCACCAGGTTGTAGGCACGGCCCGGCGCGGCGGGCGCGGTGACAGCGGCCACGATGGCCGAGGCGCAGTCGCCCACCAGCACCCAGGGCAAGGCGTTCTGGCCACCGTTCCAGCCGACGCAGTACTGGTCGTTGTTGAAGAAGCCCAGGCCGCTGTGGAAGGGCGAGGTGCCCGAACCCACCACCAGGCCGGGGCGCATCAGCACGATGGGGAAGCCGGTCTTCTGATGGATGTCCATCAAGGCCTGGTCGGCCAGGGCCTTGGCGCGGGCGTAGTCGGCGCGCGTCTCGGGGCGGGGGTCCGGTGGTGTGGCGCCGGTGATGGTCTCACCCGCATCGCCCAGGAACAGGCTGGCGATGGAGCCCACGTGCACCATGCGCTGCACACCGGCCGCGCGGCACACCTCGGCCACCATCACGGCGGAGTCCACCATCGCGGCGCGGATGGCCTCGAAGTTCGCGCCACCGCCACCGTGCGCGAGGTTGATCACGTAGGGGGCGCCGGCGATCGCGCGCTCCAGGTCGGCCTTGTTCTTCACGTCGCCGCGCACGATCTCCACGCCAGGCCGGCTGAAGACCGGCTGCAGGTTGTTCACGCCGCGCGCCATCACGCGCACGCGGTGGCCCTGGCCCAGCAAAGCCGCCACGGTGTGCGAGCCGATGAAACCGGTGCCGCCCAGCACCACGACCAGGTCACCCGTGGGCGCGGGCTCGGCCACCGGCGTGGCGCGCGCGGGCAAGGGCTTGAAGGCCGCGGCCATCTGCTCGCAGACCGAGACCAGTTCGGCGCCGAAGTCGAGGTCGATGCGGGGCTTGCCCTGGCTCTGCAGCTCCTGGTAGAAGGCCTGCAGGCTGCCCTTCATGCCCAGGTAGAACGCATCGGAGCGCGGCTTGAGCTTGGCCGTGGCCATGACGTAGTCGCGCAGCACCGAGAAGCCTTGCGACTTCACCTGTTTGCCGGTAGCGCGCGCGGAGAGCCAGGCATCCACCGGCTCCATGTAGGCGGTGCGCTCCAGGGTGTGGAACTGGTTGGCGAACATGTCGGCCACCGCCACGCCGTCGTCGCAGACCACGGTCATGCGGCACACCGTGAACTCCGCGCCTACATGGAAGCGCATGTGGGCGGGCATGCGCTCGCAGCGCAGCGACACCTGGCAGGCGTTGTGAAGGCCGACGCCGGGCGAGATTTCCACCGGGTCCTCGGCCAGCACCGAGAGCTCGCGCACCGAACCGGCGAGATCGAGCACCTGCGACAGCGGGTGCACCGCCTGCTCCAGCAGGATGTTGAGCGGCTTGCGGAACATCCAGTGGCCGAACTGGCGCGCGGCCAGCTGGCGCAGCGGCACTTCGTACACGTAGTCGAGGTAACGCGGCTTGCCCAGGCGGCCCGACGCGATGGCTTCCTTGAGCTGCACGTAGGCGGGGTTGAACACCAGGTTCTGGTTCACGCCGATCACGGCGCCGGACTGACCTGCGGCTTCGCGCAGCTGCTCGCACTCGGCGGTGCTCACGCCCACCGGCTTTTCCAGCAGCACGGTCTTGCCTGCGGCCACGAAGGGCATGGCGGAAGACAGGTGGAAGTCCGGTGGCGTCAACACGTGCACGGTGTCGGCGTCCGAGGCGGCGGCTTCCTCGATCGAGTTGAACACGCGGCCCGCGCCGAATTCCTTGGCCAGGCCCTGGGCGGTGGCGGCGTTCACGTCGAACACGCCATACAGCTCCACACCCGGGATCTCGCGCAGCGCGGCCGCGTGGGTCTTGGCGATATTGCCGGCGCCGACCAGCAGCACCTTCTTCTTGTTGCTCACAAACATCCTCCTGGAAATGAATTCTTGGCCCGTCAGACGGGCGCGCTCTTCTCGTTCTGCCGCAGGAACGCATCGAACATGATCAGCATCCACAAGGGCGTGGAATGGTCGGACTGGCCGCTCAGGTGTTCTTTCACCATGCGCTCGAGCACGGTGGCATTGAAGTAGCCCGAGTCCAGCATGCGCGGGCTCAGCACCGATTCGCGCATGCGCTGCGCCAACGGCCCGCGCAACCACTTCGCCAGGGGCACCGAGAAGCCCATCTTGGGCCGGTACAGCACGTCGTGCGGCAGCAGCGGCTCGAAAGCCTTCTTGAACACCGCCTTGCCCTCCCCGCCCTGGATCTTCAGATCGCTGGGCAGCGTGGCCAGCCACTCGATGAGCTGGTGGTCCATCAGGGGTTCGCGCACCTCCAGCGAGTGCGCCATGGCGGCGCGGTCCACCTTGGTGTTGATGTCACCGACCAGCCAGGTCTTGTAGTCCAGGTACTGGATCAGCGCGAGCGGGTCGTCGGTCTGCGCGCGCTGGGCGTGCTCGCGGAACACCTCGATGGCGTTGTAGCCGCCCAGCTCGCGCTGGAACGCGGACGAGAACAGGCGCGCGCGCTGGTCGGCGCGCAGGTGCGACATGCTGTGGTGGTAGGCCTGCACGCTGTCCATGGCCATGGCCTGGAAGGTGGTCTTGGCGCGGAACATGCGCGGCGCCCAGTCGGCCTTGGGGTAGAGCCGGCCCAGCGTGCCGAACACCGACTGGCGCAGGCCGTGCGGCAGTCGGTTGCGCACGCGCTCCTCGCCCAGGTGCATGCGGTAGCGCCGGTAGCCGCCCAGGCTTTCGTCGCCGCCATCGCCCGAGAGCGCCACGGTGACGTGCTTGCGCGCCATCTCGCAGACGCGGTAGGTCGGAATGGCGGAGCTGTCGGCGTAGGGTTCGTCGTACAGCCAGGCCAGGGTGTCGATCAGGTCGAAGTCGTCGCTCTTGACGATCTCCAGCCGGTGGTCGGTCTTGTAGCGGTCGGCGACCTGCTGGGCGAACTCGGACTCGTTGAAGCGCGGGTCGTCGAAACCGATCGCGCAGGTCTGCACCGGTGTGTCGGACAGGCCGGCCATGGTCGCGACCACGGCGCTGGAATCGACCCCACCCGAGAGGAAGGCACCCAGCGGCACGTCGGCGATCAGGCGCAGCTTGACGGACTCGCGCACGCGGTCGCGCAGCTCGACCTCGGCATCGGCCTGCTCGATCGGGTTGTCGTTGGTGAACTGCACGTCCCAGTACGGCACGGGCGCGGGCTGGTCGGCTTCGCCCCGGCGCAGCAGCAGCGTGTGCGCCGCCGGCAGCTTGTGGGCGTTGCGGTAGATGCAGCGCGGGTCGGGCACGTAGCCGAACGAGAAATAGTCTTCCACCGCCTTCGGGTCGATCTCGCGCACGAAGCCCGGGTGGGCCGTGATCACCTTGAGTTCGGAGCCGAAGATGAAACTGCCGTCGGGCAACCAGGCGTAGTGCATGGGCTTGACGCCCATGCGGTCGCGCGCGAGGAACAGCGACTGCTGCGCGCGGTCCCAGATGGCGAAGGCGAACATGCCACGCAGGCGGTGCACGCAGGCCGTGCCCCAGGCCGACCAGGCGTGCACGATCACCTCGGTGTCGCTGCGCGTGCGGAACACGTAGCCCAGGGCCTTGAGCTCGGGCACGAGTTCCTGGAAGTTGTAGATCTCGCCGTTGAAGACGATGCCCACGCTGGCGTCGGCGTTGAACTGCGGCTGCTGGCCCGTGGCCAGGTCGATCACCGACAGGCGCCGGTGGCCCAGCGCCAGGCCGGGTTCGAGGTGCAGGTCGTCTTCGTCCGGCCCCCGGTGGGCCTGGATGTCGTTGATGCGGGACACCAGCGCGCGGTCGTAGCTGCGCAGACCCTGGGTGTCGAACAGGCCGGAAATGCCGCACATGTCAGTGGGCCTCCTGCACGGAGGCGTTGAGTTGGTGGGGGTCGTCCAGGCAGGCGTCGATGCCGCTCAGGTGGGCCTGCCAGCTGAAACCCTGCAGCACGAAGCGGCGGGCCTCGCGGCCGAGCGCTGCGGCCTGGGTTGGCGGCGCATCGAGCAGTTGCTGCAGCGCCTGCAGGAAACCGTCGGCATCCTCGGCGCGCAGCAAACCCTGCGCGCTGCTGGCGCCGATGGCTTCGGCGCAGGACGGCACGGTGATCACCGCCTGCTCCATGGCCATGGCTTCGAGGATCTTGTTCTGGATGCCGCGCGCCACGCGCAGCGGCGCCACGACCGCGGCGGCATGCTGCAGGTAGGGCCGCACATCGGGCACGGTGCCGGTGACCACCACGTGCTGGCCGGCCAGGGCCTGCACCTGCGGCGAGGGGCTGCGGCCCACGATGTAGAAACGCGCCCGCGGCCAGTGCGCGCGCAGGCGCGGCAGCATGTCCGAGACGAACCAGCTCACGCCGTCGATGTTGGGCCAGTAGTCCATGGCACCGGTGAACACGATCGCCTGCTCGTTCGCCGCGAACGGGTTGGCGCGCGCGGGATCGGGGGTGAAGAAATCGGCGTCCACGCCGTTGCTGAGCGACTGCACATGGCCTTGGGCCTCGGGCGCGTGCGAGAGAAACAGCGCGGTCTCGTTCGGCGTGACGAAGAAGGAGCGGCGCGCCTGCGAGGCCACCTCGCGTTCGTAGGCCAGCAGGCGTTCGCCCTCGCGCCGGTACACGGCCGACATCGGCCAGCGGTGCGCGGGAGCGTATTGCGTCCACTTGGCCGAATCCACATCGACAAAATCGACCAGCATGGGCACGGCCGGCGCCAGCGGCTGCGCGTACTGCGCCATGGCGCCCGAGAACACCACGCTGGCCTGCAGCTCGTGGGCCTGGGCCACCTGCTCGACCCAGCGCCGCATGCCGGCGTTGCGGTAGTAGGCCAGCGTCAGCGCCTCGCCGCGCAGCAGGCCGGTGGCACTCATCAGCTTGGCCTGGCGCGGCGCGATGCGCTCGACGTGCAGGTCCGGACACAGGGCCTTCAGCGTGGGCAGGTGCTGCTCGTCGTCAGGGTCGTCGATGAAGGTGCCCAGGAACACGCGGTGTTTCTGCAGCAGGTGGCGCAACAGGTGGTACGAGCGCACCTTGTCGCCCTTGTTGGGCGGATACGGAAGGCGGTGAACGAGGTACAGCAGGTTGGCCATGGTGCGTCAAGGTGGCGTCGCTCAGCCCAGATTGCGCACGATGAACGGGCCCAGCCAATTGGCCACGCCAATGGGCAGGCGCCGCCAGGTGGCGATCAGCAGCTTGTACTTGGCGTTGGCCGGGTTGTTCTGCGGAATGCCCTCGCGCTTGTACAGGCGGTACTCGTAGTTCAGCGGCGTGGGCTCGAAGCCCCAGTTCTTCTTGAACGCGTAGGGGCCGGTGCCCTCCTTGCTGCGCCCGTAGTCGAACACCTTGAGTCCGCGCGCGCAGGCCAGGCGCATGAGTTCCCAGTATTTGAAATCGTTGGCGGCCAGGTCGCGGGCGGCCTCGTCGTCGCCCGCGTAGTACGGCAGCACCTCGTCGCGGAAGTAGAAGCTGAGCACGCTGGACAGCGGCGTGCCTTCGGCCGAGCACACGGTCAGCACCTCGGCGTCGGCGCCGAAGGTCTTGAGCAGGGTCTGGAAGTAGCGCTTGGGCATGGCCGGCGTGCCGTGGCGGTGCACGTTGTCGGCGTACAGGGCGAAGAAGCGGTCGACGGTCGGGTCGATGTGCGAGGTCAGCGCGTTCTTGATGCCCTTGCGCACCATGGCGCGCTGCTTGCGCGGGATGGCCAGCATGTTGTCCTCTTCCTTGGGCAGGATGGCCTTGCGGAAGGTGACGTAGAGCTCCTGCACCGGCCAGTCGGTGTGGCGGCGCTCGATGTGGCGCAGCTCCAGGTGGTCGGTGCCGAGCTCGACGGCCAGGCGCTGGGCCTCGGCTTCGAGCGCCGTGGCGGCCTCGGGGGTCGCGGCGGCCGCGCCGCCGTACACCGCGAACGGCAGGCCGGTCAGCGCGTTGCCGAACAGGCGGCTGTTGACATGGGCCAGCGGCAGCACGCCCTGGATCTCGCCGCCGGACTCGGCGTAGAGAAAGTAGGTGTCGTGGCGGAAGACGTCGCGGATGACCGTCTGCCAGCCCGCGCGGTGGAAGAACGTGGCCTGCGGCTGCGCCAGGACGAAGGCGTCCCAGCGGGCGATCTGGTCGGCTTGGGCGCTGTCGAGGCGGTGGATGCGCAGAAGAGCAGGCTCAGACAACGGACACCTCTTTCTTCACGCGGCTGCCGATGAAGATGTTGTCCATGCGGTCCCATTGGAAATCGTCCAGCAGGCGCGCGAGGCGCTGTTCCGTGCGGCCGATGTTGACGTAGTGGCGAAAGCGGGTCTTGAGGTCGATGCCGGCCACGCGCGGTTGCCCGGGGTCGATCTCCCAGGGGTGGAAGTAGAAGATGGCGGATTGCTCGTCCTGCCTGTTCACCTGCTGCAGCATCCAGCGCGAGAGCGCATAGGGCATGAGGCGGAAATAACCGCCGCCGCTGGACGGCAGGTTGCGGTTGAACATGCGCAGCGTGGTCGGCGGCACTTCCATCATGCCGCCCGAGGTCTCGTAGGCGAAGCGCGGCGCATCGGGCATGCCGTAGTGGTCGTGCTTGACCGGGTAGATGCTGGAGCTGTAGCGGTAGCCCGCGCGCTGCAGGGTGTCGAGCGCCCACAGGTTCTTCGCACCGATGGAGAAGCTCGGCGCCCGATAGCCCCAGACCGCCTGGCCGCCCAGGTCTTCCAGCAGGCCCTTGGAGCGCGTGATGTCGTCGAAGAACTCGGCCTCGGTGAGGTCGCTCACCCGCTGGTGCCCATAACCATGGCTGGCGAGTTCATGGCCTTCGCGCACGATGCGGCGCACCATGTCGGGGTAGCGCTCGGCGATCCAGCCCAGGGTGAAGAAGGTGGCGTGGGTGTTCTTCGCCGCGAGCAGCTGCAGGATGCGGTCGATGTTGTGTTCGACCCGGCACTCGCAGCGGTCCCAATCGGCACGGTCGATGTAGGGCGCCATGGCCGAGACCTGGAAGTAGTCTTCGACGTCGATGGTCAGGGCGTTTTCGATGGGTGCGTTGGATGGCATGGGAACCCCCTTTGGGATCAGTTGCTGCCGTTGTTGCGCGACTTGCGGGTGGCCGCGACGATCTTCCTCAAGGCACCGAGGATCTCCAGGCTCACCCGCTCCTGGCGCAGCACGCTGCGCTCCATGCGCAGCAGGCGGGTGCTGAGCTGCTCGGCCGTCACGCGGGTGAGTTCTTCGCCGATGCCGTCCACCACGCCCGGGTCCAGGTCGAGGTCTTCGGGGCCGATCCCATCGACCAGCGAAGGGCGGGCCTCGGCGCCCTCGCCCGCCTTGGGCAGGTGGGCCCAGCGGTCGTCGCTGCCCTGGTGGTCCGGCGCGGGCACCGCGCTCTCGGCGTGCATCTCCGCGACCACCTCGTTGAGCGCATCCAGCGTCAGGGTCGGCGATTCGGACAGGTAGCCCTGCAGCAGCAGGCGGTCGCACAGGGTGTTGATGCGGCGCGGAATGCCGCCGCTGTGCTGGAAGATGCCGGCGAACACCGCCGGCTCGAAGACCGGCTTGTCCACCGCGCCGGCGCACTTGAGCCGGTGCTCGATGTAGGCGCGGGTGTCCTCCTCGTCCAGCGGGCCGAGGTGGCAGCGCGCGGTGACGCGCTGGCGCAGTTGCAGCATGCCCGGGCCCTGAAGGATGGTGCGGAACTCGGGCTGCCCGACCAGGAAGGTCTGCAGCAGGGCCTGCTCGCCGAACTGGAAGTTCGACAGCATGCGCAGCTCTTCCACCGCCAGCGGCTGCAGGTTCTGCGCTTCGTCCACGATCAGCAGGCAGCGCTTGCCCTGGGTCGTCTGGGTGATGAAGAAGGCTTCCAGCGCCATCAGCATGTCGGCCTTGCCGGTGCCGCGCACGGGCACGCCGAAGGCCGCGCAGACCAGTTTCAGCGCGTCTTCGGCGCCCAGCTGGGTGCTCACCAGGTGGGCCGCCACCACCGAGCCGTTTTCCAGGCTGTCGAGCAGGTCGCGCACGATGGTGGTCTTGCCGGCGCCCACCTCACCGGTGATGACGATGAAGCCCTCGCCGCGCATGACGCCGTACACCAGGTACGAGCGCGCGCGCCGGTGCGGCTTGCTGCTGTAATAGAAACGCGGGTCGGGGTTGAGTTGGAAGGGTTTGCTGGTCAACCCGTAATAGGCTTCGTACATGTATCAGAACCGGTGGGTGACCACGCCCAGGATGGCGGTTTCCTTGTAGGGGAAGGTGCCGCTGTAGAGCGAACGCCGGAGCTGCACGCTGCCGCTGGTGCGAGCGGCCAGGCGCGTGCTGACGCCGAACGTCAAGGTCTTGAGGGTGTTGCTGAACGAGGTGTTGATGCCTTCGTTCGTCTGCCGCGTGAAGGACACATTGGCCGAGGTCAGCCGCGTCAGGCGGTGGGCGTAGGTGACCCGCCAGGCCTTCTCGACAATGTCGGAGGCGATGTTGAAGTCGTCGCTGAGCGTGATCACCGGATTGAGGCGGCGCCCCGTGTTGCGGGCCACGGCCACCACAAAGGCATCGCGGGGACCGAACAGGCCCAGCGAAAGCTCCTGCAGACGTTGCACCGACGCCGACGAGGTGAGGAAGCCCGGGTTGAGCTGGAAATCGGCCGGCAGGCCCAGGCGCTGCAGCTCGGCATTCACCTGCTGCGCCCGCCGCACCGGGTCGGACTCGTTGGACAGCGCGTCGATCAGACCATAGAGCGAACCCTGGGACGCGCCCGAGGCATCCAGCTGGCTGGTGACCACGTCGCGGGTGTCCACATAGCGCCAGATCGCGCGCCGGCTGCGGTACTCGACCTCGACGTTGTGGCCATTGCCGAAATAGCGGTTGGACCGCTCGGCGAAGACGCGCGTGCGATCGGAGGGCCGCCATTCGACACCCAGCCCGGTGGAGCGGTACGACTTCATGTCGGGGGTGAGCAGGTCGTTGGACTCCACGCCGACCAGCGCCGACAGGGTCAGCGTCGGGTTCAGCGCGTAGAACAGCCGGCCATTCACCGCGTCCAGGGTCTGCCGCTGTCCGAAGCTGTAGTCGAGCTGCGTGCGACCCGCTTCGAGCGTCCAGCCCAGCGATTGCCCGGTCACCTGGCGCGACAGCCGCGCCAGGCCCTCTTCGGAGCTGATGTCGGAACGCAGCCGCGTGTCGGTGCGGGTGGTCTGGTAGGCGTAGCGCAGCTCGTAGTCCACCGAACCCATCAGGCTGCCGCGCAGGTAGGGCGAGAACCGGAAACTCGAGGTCTCCGACAGGTTGTCGTTGCCCAGGGCGTCGATGCTCGGCGACTCGAATGCCGAGATGGCCTGCTGGCCGATGATCCCGGAGAAATCGATGAAGGCGCGGTTGTCCCAGGCCTCGAAGGTGCCATTGGTGTTCAGGGACTGCTGGATGTTGTCCTGCACCGTGTTGCGCGCGTCGTAGATGCCGCGCAGCGAGTAGTCGAAGAAACCCTTGAGGCGCGGCTTGTTGACCACCACGCCAATGCCCGGGCTGATTTCGGTGATCTGCTCGTTCTGGCGGTTCTGCGTGGAGAGATCGCCGTTGTTGGAAAAGCCCTGGCTCACGGAGATGCGGGGCGTCACCCAGATGGCGGGGGGCGGGGCCACCGGCGTCTCCACCTCCACCAGATCCCCTGCGGGGCCGACTTCCTGCGCCCTCACCTGGGCATGCAGCGACAGCACGAGCAGGCCCGACAAGGCCTGCACCAGCGTGGCCACAGGGAACGATGTGGGCCGGCGGGATGATCGATGTGTCACTGGGAAACCTCCGTGAACCGATTCAAGCCGGCGTGGTCTCTGAGACCTGGGCGTCGCTCGACGCCCCGTGCCCGTAGCCGTAGCCATAGCCATAGGCATCCTGATCGCCGCCATGCACCTGGTTGAGCACCATGAGCTTGATCGGGCACGACTCGATCGTCGTCAGCGCGTGCCGGACCTGGGACTGCAGGGTCTTCTCGGCCTGCACCACCACCACGATCTGGCCCATGTGCGTGGCCAGCACGCGGGATTCGGTGGTCAGCAGCAGGGGTGGCGAATCAAAGATGATGATGCGGTCGGGGTAACGGTGGCCCATCTCTTCGATCAGATCGGTCATCGCGTCGCTGGCCAGCAGCTCCGTGGCGCGCGGATGCGGCGTGCCGCTGGGCAGCAGGCTGAGCTTGTCGATGTTGGTGCGCAGCAGCGTGTCCGACATCTCCATCTGCTTGTTCGTCAGCAGGTCCAGCAGGCCGGGGCCGGGCGGCAGGCCCAGCGTTTTCATGATCGAAGGGCGGGACACGTCGGCATCGACCAGCAGGACCGTGTAGTCCAGCTCCATGGCGATGCTCATCGCCAGGTTGATGGCGGTGAAGCTCTTGCCTTCGCCGGGCATGGCGCTGGTCACCATGATGCGGTTGCCATGCTGCACGACCGAGGCCCCCTTGCCGGTGGCATTGGCGATCAGGGGGCGTTTGATGACGCGGTACTGGTCGGCGATGGCGGCGCGCGGCGCGTTCGGCGTGACGAAGCCTGCCTCGGTGAGCCCGGCCAGATCAAGGCGCACGCTCTTGGAGACGGTCTTGGCGGCCTCTTTCATCACGGGCGCAGGCCTGGCGGCAGCGGCCACAGGCGCCGTGGTTTCGGGTGCGCTGGCGGGCGCCGCGGCGGCATCGGGCACCGCCGGCATGTCGGCGCCGGCCTGTCGCAGTTGCTCAAGCCGTTGGGCTGCTTTTTCAATCAAGCTGGACATGTTTTCAGATCACCTTCAAAGGCTCGATCGGTACGACAAGGTCACCATACCGATGAGGAACAACACGACCAAGGCCATGATGGCCAGCAGGAAACGCCGCAGGCTTCGGGATTCGCGCCGGCGCATGGCGTCGTTCTTGACCAGGGTCACCACGCCCAGCAGGGGCAGCTCGGTGGCACCGCGCAAGGCCGAGGCATCGAAGAACACCGGGCGCAGCTGACTGACCAGGAAGGTCACGCCAACACCCGCGGCCAGCGCGGCCAGCAGGGCCACGGGCAACAGCAGCGCGCGGTTGGGGGCCACCGGGCGGCGCGAGACCTGCGGCGGTTCGACCACGCGGAAGTCGGCCAGGTTGGAGGTGCTTTCCAGCTCGCCGCTCATCAACACGGTCTCGCGGCGCGACACCAGGTCCTGGTAGTTCTTGCGGTGGATTTCGTAGTCGCGGTTGAGCTGGGCCAGCTCGGCTTCCATCTGCGGCGCCACCTTGAGCTGCTCGCGCAGGCGGGCCGAGCGGCCTTCGTATTCGCCGACACGGGCGCGCAAGGACGCCACCTGCACTTCGGCCGAGGCCAGCGTGCGCGTGATTTCCACGATGGCCGGGTTGTTCTCCACCACCGGCGAGGCGGGCGAGGCCGCGGCGGCGCGGCGCATTTCAGCGATCTCGCGGCGCTTCTGGTCTTCCAGTTCCTTGATCAGGCGGCGCGTGTTGAGCACGTCCGGGTGCTGGTCCGTGAAGCGTTGCAGCAGGGCGTCCAGGCTGCGCTTGAGCGCATCGATGCGGGAATCCAGGTCGGGCGTGGCCAGGTTCAGCGACGAGGTGTCGGGCGCGGTCCGCGCCATGCTGCGCGCCTGCTCCAGCTGCTTGCGCGCGGCCTCGCGGGCGCTCTCGGCTTCGCGCAGCTCCAGGCGGGCCTGGCTGAGCGTGCTCAGCATCTCGGCCATGCGGCCGGCCACATCGAGACCTCCCTGCCCTTGCATCTCCAGGTTGCGCAGGCGGAAATCCTTCAGACGGGATTCGGCTTCGGACAGCTTGTTCTCGTAGTTCTTGATCTGCTCCTCGATGAACTTGCGGGCGTTGTCGGAATCGGTGCCGGCCGCGCCTTTGCCCGACTCGACAAAGATCGTCAGCAGCGACTTGACCACCTGCAGCGAACGCTCGGGGTTCTCGTCGCGGTACGACAAGGTGTAGAGGTTGTCGCGCCCCGTCGAGCGGATGGCGAGCGACTTGAACAGGTTGTCCACCAGGGCATCGCGCTGCGCCTTGGTCTGGCCTGCGGTTTCCAGCTGGGCCATCTGCATGAGCTTTTCCACCGTCGGCCGGTTGATCAGCGTGCGGCTGAGCATGGCCACCTGCTGCTCCACATCGGGCTGGATTGCCAGACCGGTCATGAGCGGGCGCAGGATCGACTGGGTGTCGACGTACACCCGCGACGTCGCCTCGTAGCGATCGGGGATCATCAACACGCCGGCGGCGCCCACGGCGGCCACGATCCAGGCGATCAGCACCCCGAGTCGGCGGTATTTCCACATGCCCCGCAGGGTGGTGGAGATTTGGTTCAGGAGATCGTGCATGCAGAAATCTGTGTGTGACAGCAGAACAGCGAGGGACTGGCTGGTCGCCCGACCAACCCCAAGGCCGACCGGACGGCGGCCTTAGAACCAGCCCTGCGGGATGATGAGAATGTCGCCGGGCAGCATTTCCACGTTGGCGGAAATGTCGCCGCGCTTGACCAGGTCCTGCAGCCGCACGCTGTAGCGCTTGTTGCTCTCAGCGGCGCGCACGATGGTGGCCTTGTTGCCGTCGGCGAAGTCGGTCAGCCCGCCCACCGCGATCATCACGTCCATGACCGTCATCTTCTGCTTGTAGGGCAGGAACTGCGGCTTGGTGGCTTCACCCACCACACGGATCTGCTCGCTGTAGGGGCCGACGAAGTTGGTGACGATCACCGTCACGACGGGATCGCGCACGAACTTGCCCAGCGCCTTCTCGACGTCGCGGGCGATTTCGGAGGACGTCTTGCCCTGCGCGACGAGTTCGTCGACCAGCGGCGCGGACACCTTGCCATCGGGGCGCACGGGCACCGTCAGCGAAAGCTCGGGGTTGCGCCACACGGTGATGTTCAGCGTGTCGCCCGGTCCCACCAGGTAGTTGTAGTTGGCGGTGCTGGCCACCACCGGCGCGGCCGGCAGGTTGCTGTTGCTCGCGCAGCCACTGACACCCACCAACAACGCGGTTGCAGCGGCGCCAATGGCGAGAACACGAACGAGACCGGAAGTATGTTTTCGCATGACCCATTTCCTCCATGGAACGGTGAAATGTTAATAAAAGTTAACGCCCTTTTGAATATACCGCAGACATGCGGCAATGGAACGCTTGTAAACGGTAACGAATACCCAAACCCTCCTCTGTCATGAGGAAGCGCACGCTTGTGGCGAAAACATGCATGCGAAGGCCGCAACGGGCACGCCATTTGGCATCAGGAACGCAACACGCCCGGCCGCTAAAATGCCGGTTGCTCCCGACCTCAACCCAGGAAACCCAGCATGTCCCTCTTCTCCGCCGTCGAAATGGCGCCGCGCGACCCGATTCTGGGTCTGAACGAACAGTTTGCCGCCGACACCAACCCCAACAAAGTCAACCTCGGCGTCGGGGTCTACTTCGACGACAACGGCAAGCTGCCCCTGCTGCAATGCGTGCAGGCGGCCGAGAAGACCATGATGGACAAGCCCGCCGCGCGTGGCTACCTGCCCATCGACGGCATCGCGGCCTACGACGCCGCCGTCAAGAGCCTGGTGTTCGGCAGCGATTCGGAGCCGGTGAAGTCCGGCCGCGTGGCCACGGTGCAAGCCATCGGCGGCACCGGCGGCCTCAAGATCGGCGCTGACTTCCTCAAGCGCCTCAACCCGAACGCCAAGGTCCTGATCAGCGACCCAAGCTGGGAAAACCACCGCGCCCTCTTCACCAACGCCGGCTTCACGGTCGACAGCTACGCTTATTACGACGCCGACAAGCGCGGCGTCAACTTCGACGGCATGCTGGCCAGCCTGAACGCCGCGCAGCCCGGCACCATCGCCGTGCTGCACGCCTGCTGCCACAACCCGACCGGCTACGACATCACCCCGGCCCAATGGGACCAGGTGATCGCCGCCGTCAAGGCCCGCGGCCTCACGCCTTTCCTGGACATGGCCTACCAGGGCTTTGGCCACGGCATTGCCGAAGACGGCGCGGTCATCGGCAAGTTTGTCGCCGCCGGTCTGACCTTCTTCGTCTCGACCTCGTTCTCCAAGAGCTTCAGCCTGTACGGCGAGCGCGTGGGGGCCCTGTCGGTGCTGTGCGAAAACGCCGAGGAAGCCTCGCGCGTGCTGTCGCAGCTCAAGATCGTGATCCGCACCAACTACTCCAACCCGCCCATCCACGGTGGCGCGGTGGTGGCCGCCGTCCTGAACAACCCGGAGCTGCGCGCCCTGTGGGAAAAGGAACTCGGCGAGATGCGCGTGCGCATCAAGGCCATGCGCCAGAAGCTGGTGGACGGCCTCAAGGCCGCCGGCGTGAAGCAGGACATGGGCTTCATCACCAGCCAGATCGGCATGTTCAGCTACTCCGGGCTGAACAAGGACCAGATGGTGCGCCTGCGCAGCGAGTTCGGCGTCTATGGCACCGACACCGGCCGCATGTGCGTGGCCGCGCTCAACAGCAAGAACATCGACTACGTCTGCCAGGCCATCGCCAAGGTGGTCTGAGTCGGGTCTGACGCAAAAAAGCCGCTCGATGAGCGGCTTTTTTCATGGGGCGTCCCGGGTTCAGCTCCAGATAACCGAGCGCATGGAGATGGAGGCGCCCTGGAAACCGTCGTTGAAGAAGCGCGGCTCCTCCTTGTCGGTGACCGCACCCGCCGTGTACAGCAGCGGCAGGTAGTGCTCCCAGCTGGGGTGCGCCATCTGCGCCACGGTGCCCAGCTGCTGGAAGTCGTTGAGCGCCTCCAGCCGCCCCTGAGCGAGGTGCTCGGCCGTGATGCGGTCGAACTCGATCGCCCATTCGTAGGCCTGGTTGTCGGCCGCGTCCCGGCGCATGGTGCGCAGGTTGTGCACGATGTTGCCGCTGCCCACGATCAGCACACCGCGCTCGCGCAACCGGGCCAGCTGGCGGCCGACCGCGAAATGCTCGGCCGCGGGCCGGCGGTAGTCCATGCTGAGCTGGATGACCGGGATCTCCGCGGCCGGGAACATGGGCTTGAGCACCGACCAGGTGCCGTGGTCCAGGCCCCATTCGCGCTCGTCCAGGTCCAGCGCGCGGCCGGAGTCGGGCTGCCGCACCGCCCCGCTGATGGCCCGGGCCATCGTTGGTGAACCCGGCGCGGGGTATTGCTGGTCGAACAGGGCCTGCGGGAAGCCGCCGAAGTCGTGGATGGTGGGAGGCTGGCTCATGGCCGTGAGCTGCCAGCCCGGGGTCAGCCAATGCGCCGAAACGCACAGGATCAGGCTGGGCTGCGTGCCTCGCGCGCGCAGTTCCTGGCCCAGGGCCTGCCAGCTGCGGCGCCAGGCGTTGTCCTCGATCGCATTCATGGGGCTGCCATGCCCCAGGAACAGCACCGGCAGGCGCTCGGTCGCAGGCAGCGCGGCGGCCAGGTCGGCCAGACCGGCGGCGGCGGGTGAAGAGACGGAGGCCGAAGTGCTCATGTAGGTTCCGAGGGCGGTGGCCGCGAGGGCCCCGCCGGCGATCAATAGGGGGCGACGTTGCATGGGGGGTGGCGATCGGCGGAAAAGCCATGGAGCCCGCCGCCGCGCACGAAGTTCCGGCAGGATTCTTTCACGAAGGTGACAACAACACCCGGGGGTATAGTGTTTTCACCCTTATAGGGACTTGCACATGCTGCTATATTGCACTGCAACATAACCAGATTCGACGCCCATGCTGTACCAGATTTACGAAACCCAGCGCTCGATCATGGAGCCGTTCGCTGACCTGGCCGAGGTCGCGTCCAAGCTCTTCACCAACCCCATGCTGCCGCTGGCCCAACTGCCGGGTGCCCAGCGCATCTCCGCCGGTTACGACCTGATGCACCGGCTGGGCAAGGACTACGAGAAGCCGGTGTTCAGCATCCACACGGTGGATGTGGACGGTGTGGACATCGCGATCCACGAGCGCATCGAGATCGACAAGCCATTCTGCGAGCTGCGCCGCTTCAAGCGTTTCTCCGACGACACCGAGACGCTGGCCAAGCTCAAGGGCCAGCCGGTCGTGCTCATCGTCGCCCCGCTCTCGGGCCACTACGCCACGCTGCTGCGCGACACCGTGCGCACCATGCTCAAGGACCACAAGGTCTACATCACCGACTGGAAGAACGCCCGCCTCGTGCCGATGGCCGATGGCGAGTTCCATCTGGACGACTACGTGAACTACATCCAGGAGTTCATCCGTTACCTGCAGCAAGGCTACGGCAACTGCCACGTGATGAGCGTCTGCCAGCCCACCGTGCCGGTGCTCGCGGCGGTCTCGCTGATGGCCAGCCGGGGCGAGACCACGCCGCTGTCCATGACCATGATGGGCGGCCCCATCGACGCGCGCAAGTCGCCCACGGCGGTGAACAACCTGGCCACGCAGCGCAGCTACGAGTGGTTCGAGAACAACGTGATCTACCGCGTGCCCGACAACTTCCCCGGCGCCGGCCGCCGCGTGTACCCGGGCTTCCTGCAGCACACCGGTTTCGTGGCCATGAACCCCGACCGCCACGCGTCGAGCCACTACGACTACTTCAAGGACCTGATCAAGGGCGACAACTCCAGCGCCGAGAGCCACCGCAAGTTCTACGACGAGTACAACGCCGTGCTCGACATGGACGCCGACTACTACCTCGAAACGATCGAGACGGTGTTCCAGGAATTCAAGCTGGTCAACGGCACCTGGGACGTGAAGAACGAACAGGGTGAGCTGGAGCGCGTGCGTCCGCAGGACATCAAGCGCACCGCCCTGCTCACGGTGGAAGGCGAGCTCGACGACATTTCCGGCTCCGGGCAGACGGCCGCCGCGCACGACCTGTGCACCGGCATCCCGAAGACGCACCAGATGCACTACGAGGCGCAGGGCGCCGGCCATTACGGCATTTTCAGCGGCCGGCGCTGGCGCGACATGGTGCACCCGGTGGTCAAGACCTTCATCCGCGCGCACCAGCCCGCCGCGGATGCCGCGCCTGCCGCAGCGAAGCCGGCCGTGAATGCGGCCCCCAAGGCCGTGGCGCGCAAACCGGCCGCCAAGGCACCGGCAGCGGCCCGCAAGACGGCCAGCCGCAAGACCGCCAAGGCCTGAGCGGCGAAGCCCACAGCGCCCTCGCGGCGCCGGTATATTCGCGGGCATGAACGACCTCGCCCGGCGCATCGACGCCGCCCTGCCGCAGACCCAGTGCACGCGTTGCGGTTACCCCGACTGCGCGAGCTACGCGAAGGCCATCGCGGACGGCGAAGCGGGCATCAACCAGTGTCCCCCCGGCGGGGCCGAAGGCATCGAGCGGCTCTCCGCCCTCACCGGCCAACCCGTGCAGGCGCTGGACCACCGCTTCGGCATCGAAGGCCCGGTCACCGTGGCGGTGATCGACGAGGCCTGGTGCATCGGCTGCACGCTGTGCATCCAGGCCTGCCCCACCGACGCCATCCTGGGCATCCACAAGCGCATGCACACCGTGGTGGAGCCCTACTGCACCGGCTGCGAGCTGTGCCTGCCGGTCTGCCCGGTGGATTGCATTTCGCTCGAAATCGTCAGCGGTGAACGCACCGGCTGGCAGGCCTGGTCCAGCGAACAGGCCGACCAGGGACGCGAGCGCTACACCCAGCGGCAGCAGCGCCTGGCGCGCGAAAAACAGGAACACGAAGTTCGGCTGGCGGCTAAGGCGCAGGAGAAACTGGCCGACCTGGCCGCGCACTCGCAGATCACCGACGAGGCCGTGCTCGACAAGAAGCGCTCGGTGATCGAGGCCGCGCTGGCCCGCTCGCGCGCGCGGCGCGGCCAGAGCGGCGGCTGATTCAGGCGCCCTGGCGCGCGGCCACGGTCTTGTAGACGCCGCAGCCCATGTACAGGTCGTCAACCTTCACCACGTAGGACATCTTGGTCTGGATGGCACCGGTGACCGGGTTGGCGATGTCGTACTCGACCCAGCCCTCGCCCACCTCAGCTTGCGCGACGATGGCATGGAGCAGCGCCTGGCCGTCGACGCCGGCGATGTCCTGCACCCGGCTGCCGACCTTCTCCGGCTTGCCGCCGAAGGCGCGGTAGACGCCCGCGCTGTCGAGTGCGAAGACGTACATGTCGCGGTCGTGGAAACCGCCCGAGGGCTCGGTGATCGCGCGCACGAAGGCATCGCGCCCGCCGTGCCGGCGCTGGGTCTGCGCACGGCTCACCAGTTGCATGGCCTCGTCGGCCGTGCCCTGCTGCAGCATGAAGGACGAGACCGCTTTCGACAGATGAGCCGCACGCTGCTCCAGCTGATTGGCCTGCGCCACCGCGCGCTCCACCATCTGGGCGTTGTGCTGCGTGATCTGGTCGAGCTGGGTCACCGCCGCCGAGATTTCATTCAGGCCGGTGCTCTGCTCGGCGCTGGACGCCGAGATCAGGGACATGTTGGCCGCCACCCCGCGCACGCCGGAGACGATCTGGCCGATGCTGTTGCCGGCCGTGCGGATCTGGGCCACGCCCGCCTCCACCTGGCTGCGAGAGGCTTCGATCAGCTCGCGGATTTCCTTCGCCGACGCGGACGAGCGCTGCGCGAGCGTGCGCACCTCGGCCGCCACCACCGCGAATCCCCGACCCTGCTCGCCCGCGCGCGCGGCTTCCACCGCCGCGTTCAGCGCGAGGATGTTGGTCTGGAACGCGATGCTGTCGATCACGCCGATGATCTCGTTCATCTGCTGGGCGCTTTTCTGGATGCCTTCGACCGATTCGACCGCATGGCCCATGAATTTCGCGCCCGACTCGGCCACATCGCGCACCTGCGCGGCCTGCTGGTCGGATTCGCTGGCGGTGCGGGCGTTCTGCTGCACCGTGCCCGAGAGCTCACTGACGCTGGCCGCCGTCTGCTCCAGGTTGGCGGCCTGCTGTTCGGTGCGGTCGGCCAGGTCGCGGTTGCCCGTCGCCAGGCTCTTGCCGGCGTGCGCCACCAGGGCCGAATTGCTGCGCACCTCGGCCACCATGGCCGAGAGGTTGCCGATGGTGCGGTCCAGCAGGCGGGCCAGCTCGGCCAGCTCATCGCTGCCCTGCACACGAACCGTGGTGCGCAGGTTGCCCGACACCGTCTGCCCCATCGCGCCGAGCACCTGCTGGAAATCGGCGGTGAAGCTGACGTAGAAGGAGACCATCAGGTAGGCCAGCAGCGCCAGGCCCGCGACCGCGACCATCAGGGCACGGCCGTGCAGGCCGTCGGGGCCTTGCAAGGCCCAGGCCAGCAGCAGCGGCAAGACCGACGACGCCGCGAGCAGCAACAGCTTGCCACGCAGGCGGAAGCGGCGCATCAGGGCGACGCCGGGCAACAGCGGATGGAATCCGGACATGGGTGGACCGCTCCTGGGTGGGGGCTCAATGCAGACCGGGGATGCCGGACTGGCGGGCTTCAAAGTGCCGGAACAGCTGCACGGCCATCACCCGCAGCGCATCGTCGGCCATGTTGTGGGCGTGCGCGAGTTGTTCCAGCGCGTAGCGGCGGTCGCAGATCATCAGCGCCCGGCTCACGCACATGCCCTGCGACGACATGCGCAGGCAGAACGCCTCCAGCAGCTCGACGGGCCAGGCAGGCGCCATCTCGCGGGCAAGCCAGCTGGCGGTGCCGGAAAGGTCTCTCGAAGGTTGGCCAGGGAACGGGTTCATGCTGAACTCCTGCGACAAGGGGTGGGCCGTGCCACCGTCGGCACAGCCTTCACAGGTCGCAAGATTAAGTTCAGGGCCCGCCCCGCGGTGCACCGAACAGGGCCCGAAAAGCCGCCCTGCTCCGGGCGTTCCGCCGCTCGTCCCCGGGATCAGGCCGGCTGGGCGGCCAGGCGCGCGAAGGCGCTCACCACCTCGGGCGGCGCCTGCACCAGCTCGATCAGCACGCCCTCGCCCGCGATGGGGAATTCCTCATTGGCCTTGGGGTGCAGGAAGGTGATGTCGAAACCCGCCGCGCCCTGGCGAATGCCGCCCGGCGCGAACCGCACGCCCTGCTCGCCCAGCCACTGCACGGCGGTGGGGAGGTCATCGATCCACAGGCCGATGTGGTTGAGCGGCGTGGCGTGCACCGCCGGTTTCTTCTCGGGATCCAGCGGCTGCATCAGATCGACCTCGACCTTGAACGGGCCGGTGCCGATGGCGCAGATGTCCTCGTCCACGTTCTCGCGTTCGCTGCGGAAGGTCCCGGTGACCTCCAGGCCCAGCATGTCGACCCAGAGTTTCTGCAGGCGCTGCTTATCAGGGCCGCCGATGGCGATCTGCTGGATGCCCAGCACTTTGAAAGGACGTGAGGAGGAAGGCATGCGTCAATGAACTCCGTTGAGGGACCCGGGTGAACGCTCGAGCGCCCACACCGTGGCGGGTGGCAGGTTGGCCCAGACCGAGGCCGAGCGCCGCCAGCGCCAGCCCGGGGGGATGCCGTTGAAAGGCCGCAGGTGCGGTGCGGCGTAGGTGTACTGGATCAGGCGCGAGCCCGGCTGGCGACCGATCAGCGCCAGCATCGCGCTCACGCACTCGCGGGCCTCGTCACGCGGCATGGACAGCAACGGCAGCGACGACACCAGGGTGACGGGCGAGCGCGCCTCGATCGAGAGCTGGTTCACGTCGGAAGCGCAATGGTTGAGCACCTCGGCCAGCGGAAAGGCATGGCGCAGCAGGCGGGCGAAGTCGGGGTCGCGCTCGATCACCACGAAGCGGTCCAACGCCGCGAACGACGTGGCCAGCTCGCGCGTGATGGCGCCGGTGCCCGCACCCACCTCGATCAGCACGCCGGGGTGGCTGCGCCAGACCTCGCTCACAATGGCCCGGGCCAATGCCCGGGAAGCCGGCGCAATGGCACCCATGCGGCGCGGATCGCGCAAACATCCCAGGGCAAAGGCCAGACCATGCTTCATGCGAATCCTTCAGAGCCGGATGGCTTTGAAGGTTAGCGCATTTCACCGCCCGCTGTCCGTATCCAATGGTGCTCAACGGTGCCTCAGCCGAACTCGACAATGGGCTGGTCCACCACCAGCGACTCGCCGACCTTGGCTAGGACCTTGGACACCACGCCGTCGGCGGCGGCGAACAGCACGTTCTCCATCTTCATGGCCTCGATCACGGCCACGCGCTCGCCGGCCTGCACCTTCTGGCCCGGCTGCACCGCCACGTCCACCAGCAGGCCCGGCATCGGCGAGAGCACGTATTTGCTCATGTCGGCCGGCGCCTTGAAGGGCATCAGGGCATGCAGCTCGGCCATGCGCGGCGACACCACCATGGTCTCGATGCGCGTGCCGTTGTGCTGCACCACCAGGGCCAGCGGGTTGCGCGGCGTGCCGCGCTCGATCTGAGCCGTGTAGGGCTGGCCGTTGCAGGTGCCGGTCACGCAGATGTCGTTCAGGCGCGAGGGGCTGGACATCGCGTAGCGCTTGCCGTCCACCGTCACCACGGCCGAACCGATCTCGCCCACCACCTCGTCCACATGCACCGGCTTGTAGCTGTGCTTGCCGTGGGCGTCGAGCACGATCACCGAGTAGTCGTGTCCCACCTTCACGCCGTAGCCTGGCAACTGGCCCGACAGGCCGGCCGCGCGCTCGCGCGATTTGCGACGCACGAAGGCCGCCAGGGCGACAAGAAAGTCGGGGTCGCTATGCGGCACGTCTTCGGCACGGAAACCCTGGCCGTAGTGCTCGGCGATGAAGCCGGTGTTGAAATCCCCCGCCACGAATTTCGGGTGGGCCAGCAGCGCGGCCTGGAAAGGGATGTTGCTGCTGATGCCCCGGATCACGAAGCCGTTGAGCGCTTCGCGCATCTTGGCGATGGCCTCAGATCGGTCCTTGCCGTGCACGATGAGCTTGGCGATCATCGAGTCGTAGAACATCGGGATCTCGCCGCCGTCCTGCACACCGGTGTCTACCCGCACGCCGAGCAGATCGGCCGTGTTGCCCTGGAACATGCTCTGCGCCGGCGGCGCGAAACGCACCAGGCGGCCGGTGCTGGGCAGGAAGTTGCGAAACGGGTCCTCGGCGTTGATGCGGCACTCGATGGCCCAGCCGTCGCGCTTGACCTGCTCCTGCGTCAGCGGCAGCTTCTCGCCGGCCGCCACGCGGATCATCAGCTCCACCAGGTCCAGGCCGGTGATGCACTCCGTCACCGGGTGCTCGACCTGCAGGCGGGTGTTCATCTCCAGGAAATAGAAGTCCTGGTTCTTGCCGACCACGAACTCCACCGTGCCCGCGCTCTGGTATTTCACCGCCTTGGCCAGCGCCACGGCCTGCTCGCCCATGGCCTTGCGCGTGGCGTCCGAAATGAAGGGCGACGGCGCTTCCTCGATCACCTTCTGGTGGCGGCGCTGGATCGAGCACTCGCGCTCGTTCAGGTAGATCACGTTGCCATGCGAATCGCCCAGCACCTGGATCTCGATGTGGCGCGGCTCCTGCACGAACTTCTCGATGAAGATGCGGTCGTCGCCGAAGCTGTTGCGCGCTTCGTTGCGGCAGCTGGTGAAGCCTTCCAGGGCCTCCTTGTCGTTGAAGGCCACGCGCAGGCCCTTGCCGCCGCCGCCCGCGCTCGCCTTGATCATCACGGGGTAGCCGATGTCGCGCGCGATCTCCACCGCGCGATCGGCGGATTCGATGGCGTCGTTCCAGCCCGGGATGGTGTTGACCTTGGCCTCGTTGGCCAGCTTCTTCGAGGCGATCTTGTCGCCCATGGCGGCGATGCTGAAGTGGCGCGGGCCGATGAAGGCCATGCCCTCGTCTTCCACGCGCTTGGCGAAGGCCTCGTTCTCCGACAGGAAGCCGTAGCCCGGGTGGATGGCCTGGGCGCCGGTTTTCTTCGCCGCCTCGATGATCTTGTCCGCGACCAGGTAGGACTCGCGCGAAGGCGCCGGGCCGAGCAGCACGGCCTCGTCGGCCAGCTGCACGTGGCGAGCCTCCTTGTCGGCCTCGGAGTACACCGCCACGGTGGCGATGCCCATCTTCTTCGCGGTGGCGATCACGCGGCAGGCGATCTCGCCGCGGTTGGCAATCAGGATCTTGGTAAACATCTTGTTGTTCTCCTCGGGGCTCACAGCGGAATGTTGCCGTGCTTGCGCCACGGGTTTTCGAGCTTCTTGTCCTTGAGCATCACCAGCGAGCGGCAGATGCGCTTGCGCGTCTCGTGCGGCAGGATGACGTCGTCGATGAAGCCGCGCGCACCCGCCACGAAGGGGTTGGCGAAGCGGGCCTTGTACTCGGCCTCGCGCTGCGCGAGCTTGACCGGGTCCTTCTTCTCTTCGCGGAAGATGATCTCCACCGCGCCCTTGGCGCCCATCACCGCGATCTCGGCGTTGGGCCAGGCGAAGTTCACGTCGCCGCGCAGGTGCTTGGAGCTCATCACGTCGTAGGCGCCGCCGTAGGCCTTGCGCGTGATCACGGTGATCTTGGGCACGGTGCATTCGGCGTACGCGTAGAGCAGCTTGGCGCCGTGCTTGATGATGCCGCCGTACTCCTGCGAGGTGCCGGGCATGAAACCGGGCACGTCCACGAAGGTGACCACCGGGATGTTGAACGCATCGCAGAAGCGCACGAAACGCGCGGCCTTGATCGAGCTCTTGATGTCCAGGCAACCCGCCAGAACCAGGGGCTGGTTGGCCACGATGCCCACGGTCTGGCCGTCCATGCGGGCGAAGCCGATCAGGATGTTCTTGGCGTACTCGGGCTGCAACTCGAAGAAGTCGCCGTCGTCCACTGTCTTGACGATGAGCTCCTTCATGTCGTAGGGCTTGTTCGGGTTCTCGGGCACCAGCGAGTCCAGGCTCAGTTCCATGCGGTCGATCGGGTCGCCACTGGGGCGCACCGGGGCCTTTTCGCGGTTGTTGAGCGGCAGGTAGTTGTAGAGGCGGCGCAGCATCAGCAGCGCCTCCACGTCGTTCTCGAAGGCCAGGTCGGCCACACCGCTCTTGGTGGTATGCGTGATCGCGCCGCCCAGTTCCTCGGCCGTCACTTCCTCGTGCGTCACCGTCTTCACCACCTCGGGGCCGGTGACGAACATGTAGCTCGAGTCCTTGACCATGAAGATGAAGTCGGTCATGGCCGGCGAATACACCGCGCCGCCGGCCGAGGGGCCCATGATCATGCTGATCTGCGGCACCACGCCCGAGGCCATCACGTTGCGCTGGAAAACGTCGGCGTAACCGCCGAGCGAGGCCACGCCTTCCTGGATGCGTGCGCCACCCGAATCGTTCAGGCCGATCACCGGCGCACCGACCTTCATCGCCTGGTCCATCACCTTGCAGATTTTCTCCGCGTGCGCTTCGGACAGCGCGCCACCGAAGACGGTGAAGTCCTGGCTGAACACGAACACCAGGCGGCCGTTGATCATGCCGTAGCCGGTCACCACGCCGTCGCCAGGGATCTTGTTGTCCTGCATGCCGAAGTCGGTGCAGCGGTGCTCGACAAACATGTCCCATTCCTCGAAGGTGCCCTCGTCGAGCAGCACCTCCAGCCGCTCGCGCGCGCTCAGTTTGCCTTTGGCGTGTTGCGCGGCAATGCGCTTCTCGCCGCCGCCCAGCCGCGCGGCCGCGCGCTTGTGTTCGAGTTGTTCAAGGATGTCCTGCATGGTGGTTCTCCGGAGGAAACGGTCGGTCAGTCAAAGAGGTCGAGCAGCTGGCGCGCCGCGGTGGACGGCGGCAGTTCGCCCGCCAGCACGCGGCGGGTGGTCTCGTCGAGGTCGGCGCGCACCTGCGGGTGCGCGCGGAAGCGTTGTTTGAGGCCGGCGTCGATGCGTTCCCACATCCAGGCGCGGGCCTGTTGCTGGCGGCGCTGGGCGAGCTGGCCGTTGCCGGTCTGCAGCGCGCGAAAACGCGAGACTTCGGCCCAGAAGGCGTCCACGCCCCGCCCCTGAAGAGCGCTGAGCTGGATCACCTGGGGATGCCAGAGGCCGTCGTTGTGGTGGGCGTGCTCGGGGTGGCCGTGCAGGCCGAGCAGGCGCAGCGACGAGGTGATCTGGGCGCGCGCGCGCGTGGCGGCGTCGGGGTCGAGGTCGGCCTTGTTGATGACCACCAGATCGGCCAGCTCCATCACGCCTTTCTTGATCGCCTGCAGGTCGTCGCCCGCGTTGGGCAATTGCAGCAGGACGAACATGTCGGTCATGCCGCTCACCGCCGTCTCGCTCTGGCCCACGCCCACGGTCTCGACGATCACGATGTCGTGGCCGGCCGCCTCGCAGACCATCATGGCCTCGCGCGTCTTCTCGGCCACACCGCCCAGCGTGCCGCTGCTCGGGCTGGGCCGGATGTAGGCCCGGTCGTGCACCGAGAGCTTTTCCATGCGCGTCTTGTCGCCCAGGATCGAACCGCCCGAGACCGACGAGGACGGGTCGATGGTGAGCACCGCCACGCGGTGCCCGTGCCCGATCAGGTACAGGCCCAGCGCCTCGATGAAGGTGCTTTTGCCCACGCCCGGCACACCGCTGATGCCCAGGCGCAGCGCGTTCCCGGTGTGCGGCAGCAAGGCGGTGAGCAGCTCGTCGCCCTGGGCGCGGTGATCGGCGCGGGTGGACTCCAGCAGCGTGATGGCCTTGGCCATGGCGCGGCGCTGCGCGGCGGGTTCGCCGCGCACGATGCCTTCGAGCAGGATTTGAGGGGTCACCCCTGGGCTTTCCGGATCTGTTCCAGCACGTCCTTGGCGCTCGCCGGGATCGGCGTGCCCGGGCCGTAGATGCCCTTGACGCCCGATTCGTACAGGAAATCGTAGTCCTGGCGCGGAATCACGCCGCCCACGAACACGATGATGTCGTCCGCGCCCTGCTTTTTCAGCTCGGCGATGATGGCCGGCACCAGGGTCTTGTGGCCGGCGGCCAGGGTGGACACGCCCACGGCGTGCACGTCGTTCTCGATCGCCTGGCGCGCGCACTCCTCGGGCGTCTGGAACAGCGGGCCCATGTCGACGTCAAACCCGAGGTCGGCGAACGCGGTGGCGACCACCTTGGCACCCCGGTCGTGGCCGTCCTGGCCAAGCTTGCTGATCATCACGCGAGGCCGGCGGCCCGCTTCTTCGGCGAAGGCGTTGATTTCGGTCTTGAGGGCTTCCCAGCCCTCGGCGGAATCGTAGGCAGCTGCGTACACACCGGTCACCTTTTGCGTGTCGGCGCGGTGGCGCCCGTAAACCTTCTCCAGCGCATCGCTCACCTCGCCCACCGTGGCGCGCAGGCGGATGGCCTGGATCGACAGATCCAGCAGGTTGCCCTCGCCGCTGTCGGCGGCAGCGGTCAGGGCCTCCAGCGCGGCCTGCACCTTCGCCGCGTCGCGCGTGGCCTTGATCCGTTTCAGGCGGGCGATCTGCCCGTCGCGCACCGCCACGTTGTCGATGTCGCGCGCCTCGATCGGGTCTTCCTGCTTGAGCTTGTACTTGTTGACGCCGACGATCACGTCCTTGCCGGAGTCGATGCGCGCCTGTTTCTCGGCGGCCGCGGCCTCGATCTTGAGCTTGGCCCAGCCGCTGTCCACCGCCTTGGTCATACCGCCCATGGCCTCCACTTCCTCGATGATGGCCCAGGCCTTGTCGGCCATCTCCTGCGTGAGGCTCTCCATCATGTAGCTGCCGGCCCAGGGGTCCACCACGTTGGTGATGTGGGTCTCTTCCTGGATGATGAGTTGCGTGTTGCGCGCAATGCGCGCGCTGAACTCGGTGGGCAGCGCGATGGCCTCGTCGAACGAGTTGGTGTGCAGCGACTGCGTGCCGCCGAACACCGCGGCCATGGCCTCGATGGCGGTGCGCACCACGTTGTTGTACGGGTCCTGCTCGGTGAGCGACCAGCCCGAGGTCTGGCAGTGCGTGCGCAGCATCAGGCTCTTGGGGTTCTTCGCGTGGAAGCCCTTCATGATGCGCGTCCACAGCAGGCGGGCGGCGCGCATCTTGGCGATCTCCAGGTAGAAGTTCATGCCGATCGCCCAGAAGAAGGACAGGCGCCCGGCGAAATCGTCCACGTCCATGCCCTTGGCGATCGCGGTCTTCACGTACTCCTTGCCGTCGGCCAGCGTGAAGGCCAGCTCCAGCGCCTGGTTGGCGCCGGCTTCCTGCATGTGGTAACCCGAGATCGAGATCGAGTTGAACTTCGGCATGTGCTGCGCCGTGTACTCGATGATGTCACCGATGATCTTCATCGACGGCTCGGGCGGGAAGATGTAGGTGTTGCGGACCATGAACTCCTTGAGGATGTCGTTCTGGATGGTCCCGCTGAGTTTGTCCTGCCCCACGCCCTGCTCTTCGGCCGCCACCACGTAGCCCGCCAGCACCGGCAGCACGGCGCCGTTCATGGTCATGGACACGCTCACCTTATCCAGCGGGATCTGGTCGAACAGGATCTTCATGTCCTCCACGCTGTCGATCGCCACGCCGGCCTTGCCCACGTCGCCGGTCACGCGCGGGTGGTCGCTGTCGTAACCCCGGTGGGTGGCGAGGTCGAACGCGACCGAGACGCCCTGCCCGCCCGCGGCCAGGGCCTTGCGGTAGAAGGCGTTGCTCTCTTCGGCGGTGGAGAAGCCCGCGTATTGGCGGATCGTCCACGGCCGCACCGCGTACATGGTGGCCTGCGGGCCTCGGATGAAGGGCTCGAAGCCCGGCAGGGTGTTGGTGTGCGGCAGCCCGGCCGTGTCTTCGGCGGTGTACAGCGGCTTGACGCGAATGCCGTCGGGCGTGACCCAGTCCAGCGCGGAGACGTCGCCACCGGGTGCGGATTTGCGGGCCGCCTGAGCCCAGGCTTCCAGGGTGGCTGCGTTGAATTCGGGCTGTTTCTGGCTCATGGCAAAACTCGGTTTGGACGGGATCAGGACCGCCGGGATTCTACATGATTCATAATTATTGATGCAAAATATTCCTATTGGCTTACAATGCCGGCCTGTGTCCCACACCCCCGATTGACTCCTCCCTGACCATGTCCGCTTTGTCGCTTTCGCCCCGCGCCCTGTACGAAGAAGTCGCCGAGCTGCTGCGCCAGCGCATCTTCCGCCGCGAGCTCGAGCCCGGCAGCTGGATCGACGAGCTCAAGCTCGCCGAGGAATACGGCATCAGCCGCACCCCGCTGCGCGAAGCGCTCAAGGTGTTGGCCGCCGAAGGCCTGGTCACGATGAAGGTGCGGCGCGGCGCCTACGTCACCGAAGTGTCCGAGAAAGACCTTGCGGATGTCTACCACCTGCTGGCCCTGCTGGAGTCGGACGCGGCCGGCGTGGTGGCCGCGCGCGCCAGCGACGAGGAGCTGGCCAGCCTGCAGGCCTTGCACCAGGAACTGGAAGCCGCCGTGGGCGAGCGCGACCGCTTCTTCGCGCTCAACGAACAGTTCCACATGCGCGTGCTCGAACTCGCGCGCAACCGCTGGCGCGAGCAGATGGTTGCCGACCTGCGCAAGGTGATGAAGCTCAACCGCCACAACTCGCTGCTCAAGAGCGGGCGCATCGAAGAGTCGCTGGCCGAGCACCGCGCCATCGTGGCCGCGCTCACGCAGCGCGACGCCGCGTTGACGGTGCAGCGCATGCGCGAGCACTTCGAGAACGGCCTGGAAGCCGCCGGCTGAGCGGGCCCGCCGAGGGCGCTGGTAAAGTCCCGCGTGCCCCACCCCGCACACGAAGAACAATGCCCGCTCTGCTCCCTGCCCAACCCGGCATCCTCCAGCCCATTCCCACCCAGGCCCGTTACCTCAGTTGCCAATTGCGCATCGGTGCCACCCCCCAGGCCGTGCTGCGCGAACTCGCTGCTTTCGCCGATGGCGAAGCGACCGTCGTCGGCCTGGGCGAGTCGCTGGTGCGTTCGCTCGGCACGCAGGTCCCTGGGCTCAAAAGCTTCCCTCAGATCGAGGGCGCGCTCGTCAAACTGCCGGCCACGCCCATCGACCTCCTGATCTGGTTGCGCGGCAGCGACCGCGGGGAACTGTTGCTGCGCAGCCGCCAGCTGGAGGCCTTGCTGGCGCCAGCCTTCGAGCTGCGCGCCATCACCGACGCCTTCAGCCACCGCACCAACCACGACCTCAGCGGCTACGAAGACGGCACGGAAAACCCGCAGGGCGAGGACGCGCTCGCCGCGGCCCTGGTGGCCCAGGGCCCGCTCGCGGGCAGCAGCTTCCTGGCGGTGCAGCGCTGGCGCCACCAGTTGAGCCATTTCGCCGCCATGCCCGAGCTGCAACGCGACCACGTCTTCGGCCGCGCCCACCACAACAACGAAGAACTCGACGACGCACCGGCCTCGGCGCACGTGAAGCGCACGGCCCAGGAAGACTTCGAACCGCCGGCGTTCGTGCTGCGCCGTGCCATGCCCTGGGCGGAGGGCAACGAAGGCGGCTCCATGTTCACCGCCTTCGGCCACTCGTTCGATGCCTACGAAGCCCTGCTGCGCCGCATGTCGGGCGCGGAGGACGGCGTGGTCGACGCCCTCTTCTCCTTCACGGAACCGGAAACCGGGGCCTACTTCTGGTGCCCGCCCCTGCACCAGGGCCGCATCGACCTGCGCGCCGTGGGACTCTGAGCGTCAGGCGGGGGTCACCAGCCCGTCGGATTCGGCTTCCAGGCCCACGTGGGCCTGCGCCATGGCCCACACCTCGCGCGGGGGCAGCGGCTTCAGGCGGTGGTCGCTCCAGATCTGGCGCCAGCGCCGGGCACCACGCAAGCCGTGCCGCAGGCCCAGCATGTGGCGCGCGATCGCGTACCAGGGGCAACCGTCTTCCAGGAAGGCGCGCTCCATGTAGGCCACCATCTGCTCTTCCACCGCTTCGCGCGTCACGGTGGACGGCGCGGCGCCGAAGAAGGCCTCGTCCCAGCCGGTGAGCACCCAGGGGTTGTGGTACGCCTCGCGGCCGACCATCACGCCATCGACCGCACTCAGGTGCTCGGCGATCTGCGCGTTGGTGGTGAAGCCGCCATTGATGGCAAAGGTGAGTTGCGGAAAGTCCTGCTTGAGGCGGTGCGCGAGTTCGTAGCGCAGCGGCGGAATCTCGCGGTTCTCTTTCGGCGAGAGGCCGTCCAGCCAGGCGTTGCGCGCGTGCACCAGGAACACGCCGCAGCCGGCCTCGCTCACGGTGCCGACGAAATCGCGCACGAAGTCGTAGCTCTCGACCCGATCGATGCCGATGCGGTGTTTGACCGTGACGGGGATCGAGACCGCGTCCACCATGGCCTTGACCCCGTCGGCCACCGTCTGCGGCTCGGCCATCAGGCAGGCACCGAAGGCGCCGCGCTGCACGCGGTCGCTCGGGCAGCCGCAGTTGAGGTTGATCTCGTCGTAGCCCCATTGCTCGCCCAGGCGCGCGGCGCTCGCCAGCTCGGCGGCGTCGCTGCCCCCGAGCTGCAAGGCCACCGGGTGTTCCTCGGCGTTGAAACGCAGGTGGCGTTGCACGCTGCCGTGGGCGAGCGCGCCCGTGGTCACCATCTCGGTGTACAGCAGGGTGTGCTTCGAGAGCAGGCGATGCAGGTAGCGGCAGTGGCGGTCGGTCCAGTCCATCATGGGCGCGACGGACAGGCGCCAGGGACTCGGAACTTGCAGGGTGGGATGTGGTTGCACCCCGGTATTTTCTCACCCCGGCGAGCAGGCAAAAGAAAACCCGCCGAAGCGGGTTGAACCTCCTGGCGGAGGGAAGCTCGGGGGGAGGGAGCTTCGGAGACTTGGTGTGACAGTCACGCCAGTATTCCGGCGCTGCCGCAGGCCCCTTGTCGGAGAGTTGCCGACGCGCTTGTAGGACGGGAGGAGATTCGCCGCGCCAGGGGTGGAAGCGGCCGGGTTGCACCACCACAATGGGCCATGCATACACCAACACGACCCCATCTGAACCTCTTGGCTTGCGCCCTCGCCGCGCTGGCGCTGGCCGGCTGTGCCGCCGCAGAACAAAGGGTGGATCTGCAACCGCCTGTGGCCAGCGGTGCCGGTGTGCAGGTGCAGGACTCGCGGCATGACACCGATCTGAAACTCAAGACACACACCGGCACCTTGCCTGTCGAGATCCGGCCCCCGGTCGCAGAGGCCCTGCGGAACTGGGTGGCCGCCAGCTACACCGGGCCTCAACCCTTTTACGTGGGCTTGCAGCGCCTGGAGCTGCAGCACCAGGGCGGCCTGGCCTCGGGAGACGAGCTGTCCTGCACGGTGGAATCGCAGGTGCGCGTGGGTGGTGAGGTGGGGCGGCCCGTGCGCACCCGGGTGCACAACAACGCCCGGCTGACACCCGATGCCACCAGCGCGGTCCAGCTCATCGTCTCGCAATGCCTGGAAGCCCACGCCAGGGACATCAACGCGCCGACGGGCAGCCGCCGCTAGGCTGCCCGCCTTCGTGATCTCCGATCAGAACATCAGGGCGATCAGGATGATGATGGGAATAGGGACACCGAGGAAAAACAGCAGCAGGGATTGCATGGAAGGCTCCTTGGAAAGGTGAAGGGGTGTGCAGGTCGGGAACTCAGGCCCGATCGCGCTGGCGGCCACCGAAGGTTGCGGCCAGGCTGGCAAAGAAGGCGCCGATCAGCAAGGAGACGAACAGCCACAGCGCGCCATAGGCCGACGCCTTGCGCGCCTTGTCGGCCGCCTCGCGCGCGGCGGTTTCGGCTTCGCGGGCCTTGATCTGCATCCGCCCGAAGGTGTCGGTCACGCGCTTCTGTGCGTCCTGCGCGCTGACGCCGGTGCGCAAGGCCACCTGCTGGCCGAGGTAGCTGGCGTCCTCGGGCGGCAAGGCGCCGTTCTTCAGGGCCGTGAGGAAGATGCCCGAAGCATCGGCAGCGATCGCGGCAGGCGACGGGTTCACCATCAGCACGCCCGGGGCGCCAGCCGTCGACGCCGCCGCGTCGGTCCGGAACAGCGTGCCGACAAAGTAGTCCAGGTCGGCCTCTCCGTCCTTTTCACCATCGGCCTTGTCCGCCACCTGGGCCACCGTCGCCCCCGCGCCACCGGCCGCCACCGTGGCGCCGGCGTTCACACCGGTGCCCACGATCGCACCGATCACCGAGGTGAGCAAAGTTGCCGTGGCCAGGGTCGCCACCGCCCAGGCCAGGAAGCCGTGCGCGGTGTCGCGGAAGTAGACCTCGTCGGCCTGCGTGCCGGCCCAGCGCGTGCGCAGCCGACCGGCCAGATAGCCGCCCATGCCAGAGGCCACCAGTTGGGTGAAGGAAATCCAGAGGATGGTCGAGACGCCGAAGGTGGCGGCACCGATGCCCTGCTGCACCCAGGGCGAGACCGATGCCAGCCCCAGGCCCGTGCCCAGGATGAGCAGGATCAGCGAGAGCGCGGCCGCGCCGGCCGCGCCGGCGAACACCGCGGGCCAGGACACCGCGTGCTCGGATGCCGGCGCCACGGCGATGTCGTCGAATGTGGGCGAATGGGTCAATGCCATGATGGGCCTCCTGTTGGAATGTCAGGCCATCATGGGTGGCGCCCTCATGGGCGCCTGTCGGACGGGTGCGCGAAGGCGTGTAGGACCGGCGCTGGCGCCAATCCGAGGTCAGGCCGCGGCGCGCGCGCCCGGGTTCGCGAGCTGGGAATGCTCGATCACGTAGCGCGTCATCGACTGCGCCAGCTCTTCCTCACCCAGGAAGACCTTGCCGGCGACTTCCTTCTCGAGCAGGCCGGCCTCTTCCTCGCTGTGCGTGCGCACCACGGTCTGGATCTCGGGGTTGAGGGCGCGCGCGGTGGCGATCATCTGCCGCACGTTGAGCGTGTCGGGCGTGGCGATCACCAGCATGCCGGCGCGCGCGATGTGGGCCTGGATCAGCACCGCCGGGTCCGCCGCGTCGCCGAACACGGCGGCAATGCCGCGCTCGCGCAGCCGCTCGACGATGTCGCGGTTCTCTTCGGCCACCACATAGGGCAAATGCTGTTCCTCCAGCGCGGCGGCGATGCGCCGCCCCACCCGGCCGTAACCCACCAGCACCACCTGGCGCGAAAGAAATTTCTCGTGCGTGGTCATGGGCAGTTCAGCCAGCGGGTCGTCGCGCTGTTCCAGTTTGCGCGCGAACTCGGAGTTCTTGCGCAGCCATTCCTGCAGCGGGTTGATGGCCTTGAACCACAGCGGGTTGGTGGCGATGGAGATCAGCGCACCCGCCAGCACCAGGCTCTGCCCCTCGGGCGGCAGCAGGCCCAGGGATGCCCCCAGGCCGACCAGGATGAAGGAGAACTCGCCGATCTGTGCCAGGCTGGCGGAGACGGTGAGCGCGGTGTTGAGTGGGTAGCGCATGGCCACCACCAGGGCGGCGGCGGCCACCGACTTGCCCACGATGATGATCAGCACCACGCCGAGCACCTGCAGCGGGCGCTCGATCAGCACGGCCGGGTTGAACAGCATGCCCACCGAGACGAAGAACAGCACCGCGAAGGCGTCGCGCAGCGGCAGCGACTCTTCGGCCGCGCGGTGGCTGAACTCCGATTCTCGCAGCACCATGCCGGCGAAGAAGGCACCCAGCGCGAACGACACGCCGAACAGCGCCGCCGAGGCGAACGCGATGCTCACCGCCGCCGCCACCACGCACAGCGTGAACAGCTCGCGCGAACCGGTGCGCGTGACCTGCCACAGCAGCCAGGGGAACACCCGGCGCCCCACCACCAGCATCAGCGCCACGAAGCCACCCACCTGCAGCAGGGTGAAGCCCAGCGTGCGCCAGATCGAATCGAGATCGCCGTCCGAGCCCTTGCCGCCCAGAAAGCCCGCCAGCGGCGGCAGCAGCACCAGCACCAGCACCATGGCCAGGTCTTCCACCACCAGCCAGCCCACCGCGATGCGACCCGTGAAGGAATCGAGAATGCCCAGGCTCTCCAGCGCCCGCAGCAGCACCACGGTGCTGGCCACCGAGAGGGACACGCCGAACACCAGTGCCGAGCCGAAACTCCAGTCCCACCACCACATGGCCATGCCGATGCCCATCAGCGTGGCGACCGCCATCTGCACCACCGCGCCGGGCAAGGCGATCTTGCGCACCGAGAGCAGGTCTTCCAGGGAAAAATGCAGACCCACGCCGAACATCAGCAGCATCACACCGATCTCGGCGAGCTGGGCGGCGATGCCGGCGTCGGCCACGAAGCCCGGCGTGAACGGTCCGATGATCACACCCGCCAGCAGGTAGCCCACCAGCGCGGGCAGGCGCACCTTGGCCGCCAGGAAGCCGAGGATCAGTGCCAGACCCAGGCCCGCAGCAATGGTGTTGATCAGTGAAACGCTGTGCGGCATGGGCCGGAAACTCCTTGGGCGGAAAGGGGGTGGGGGTGCGGTCGAATTTACACCACGCTTTCGCAGGAACCATGCCCGCAACAAAAAACCCGCCGAAGCGGGTTTGGTGCCGAGGCTCGCTCTTCGTCCAGGGCAACGCCGGTCCGGCTTCGCTGGCCGGCAGTGCCGCCCCCCGGGGGTGACGGGCTCGCTTGGCGAGCCCGGCGCGGGGGAACTTTTCTAGCCCATGTGCAGGCCGCCGTTCACGGAGAAGTCCGCACCGGTGGCGTAGCCGCCCTCCTCGCTGGCCAGCCAGGCGATGATGGACGCGATCTCGCTCGGCTCACCCAGGCGCTTGACGGGCACGGTGGCCACGATCTTCTCCAGCACGTCGGGCCGGATGGCCTTGACCATGTCGGTGCCGATGTAGCCCGGGCTCACGGTGTTGACCGTGACACCCTTGGTCGCCAGCTCCTGCGCCAGCGCCATCGAGAAGCCGTGCATGCCGGCCTTGGCGGCCGAGTAGTTGGTCTGCCCAGCCTGGCCCTTCTCGCCATTGACCGACGAGATGTTGATGATGCGGCCCCAGCCCTTTTCCACCATGTCGGCCACGACCTGCTTGGTCACGTTGAACATGGAGTTCAGGTTGGTCTCGATCACCGCATCCCAGTCGTCGCGCGACATTTTCAGGAACATGCGATCGCGCGTGATGCCGGCGTTGTTCACCAGCACGTCGATCGTGCCGTGTTCCGCCTTGGTCTTGGTGAAGGCTTCCACGGTGGAATCCCAGTCGCCGACATTGCCGACCGAGGCGTGGAAGGTGTAGCCCTGAGCCTTCTGCTCGTCGAGCCACTTCTTGAAGTCGCGCGTGGGGCCGCAGCCCGCAATGACCGTGAAACCTTCCTTGTGCAGGCGCTGGCAGATGGCCGTTCCGATGCCACCCATGCCGCCTGTGACGTACGCGACTTTCTTGCTCATTTCTTGTGCTCCTTGTGCCTTTGGCGATGGTGACCGGAAGGCCCTCCCTCCGGTCATCCGTTGTTGATTTAACCGTGAATTCAGCGTTCGACCGCGAGGGAAACCCCCATGCCGCCACCAATGCACAAGGCCGCGAGACCTTTCTTTGCATCGCGGCGCTGCATTTCATGCAGCAGCGTCACGAGGATGCGGCAGCCGGACGCACCGATGGGGTGGCCGATGGCGATCGCACCGCCGTTGACGTTCACGCGCGCCGGATCGATGTCCAGCGCCTTGTTGACGGCGCAGGCCTGGGCCGCGAAGGCTTCGTTGAGCTCGAACAGGTCCACGTCGCTGGCCTTCCAGCCAGCGCGCGCCAGGGCCTTCTTCGACGCCGGCACCGGGCCCATGCCCATGGTGGCCGGGTCCAGGCCGCTGGTGCCGAAGGCGGCGATGCGCGCCAGCGGCTTGAGGCCCAGCGCCGCGGCCTTCTTGGCGGTCATCACCACCACCGCGGCGGCGCCGTCGTTGATGCCCGAGGCGTTGCCCGCCGTCACCGAGCCGGCCTTGTCGAACGCGGGGCGCAGGCCGGCCAGGGCTTCGGCGCTGGTCTTCTTGTTGATGAACTCATCGGCATTGAAGAGGATGGGGTCACCCTTGCGCTGCGCAATGCTCACGCCCACGATTTCGTCCTTGAACTTGCCGGCGTCCTGCGCGGCGCTGGCCTTCTGCTGGCTGCCCAGCGCGAGCGCGTCCTGCGCGTCGCGGCTGATGCCGTGTTCCTTGGCCACGTTCTCGGCGGTGATGCCCATGTGGTACTGGTTGTACACGTCCCACAGGCCGTCGACGATCATGGTGTCGGTCATCTTCCAGTCGCCCATGCGCTGGCCGTCGCGGCTGCCGTTGAGCACATGCGGCGAGGCGCTCATGTTCTCCTGGCCACCAGCGATCACGATCTCGCTGTCGCCCCAGGCCACGGCCTGCGCGGCCAGCATCACGGCCTTGAGACCGGAGCCGCACACGGCGTTGATGGTGAGCGCCGGCGTTTCCTTGGCCACGCCGGCCTTCATCATGGCCTGACGGGCCGGGTTCTGGCCCACGCCAGCGGCCAGCACCTGGCCCATGATCACTTCACCGATGGCGTCGGCCGGCAGGCCGGTGCGCTCCAGCAGCGCCTTGATGACGATGCTGCCCAGCTCCGTGGCCGGTGTCTTGGCGAGCGTGCCGCCGAACTTGCCCACGGCGGTGCGGGCGGCTGAAACGATGACGATGTCTTCCATGCAATGTCTCCTGGGGTGCGGATGAAAAAAATTCAGGCTTTGGCTTTGACGTAACGGCCGGGTGCGGGCTCGATGGCGGTGTAGCGCTTGGCCTTGCCATACGCCTTGGGCGCAGCAATTTGCTTGCCAGCCAGCGGCTTGAGCCAGGCGGACCAGTCGGTCCACCAGCTGCCGGGGTGTTCGGTGGCGCTGGCGATCCAGTCCTTCGCATCGGCCGGGAACTTGCCCGCCGGGCCGATCCAGTGGCTGCGCTTGTTCTTCGACGCGGGGTTGATCACGCCCGCGATGTGACCCGAGGCGCCCATCACGAAGCGCTTCTTGCCCGGGAAGATCTGCGTGCTGCCGTAGGACCCGCCGATGGGCACGATGTGGTCTTCGCGCGAGCCGTAGATGTAGACGGGGAGCTTGACCTGGCGGAAGTCGATCTTCTCGCCGCACACCGTGGTCTTGCCCGGCTTGACCAGGTTGTTCTCCAGGTACATCTGGCGCAGGTACCAGGCGTAGTACGGGCCCGGCAGGTTGGTGCTGTCGGAGTTCCAGTACAGCAGGTCGAATGGCGGTGGCGTCTCGCCCTTGAGGTAGTTGCCCACCACGTAGTTCCACACCAGGTCGTTCGGGCGCAGGAAGCTGAAGGTGGTGGCGAGGTCGCGCCCGGGCATGAGGCCACCATCGGCGAACTGCATCTCGCGGAACTTCACGAAGTTCTCGTCGATGAACACGTCGAGGATGCCGGTGTCGGTGAAGTCGAGCAGCGTGGTGAGGAAGGTCGCGCTGTTCACCGGCGTCTCGCCCCGCGCGGCCAGCACGGCCAGCGCCGTGCCCAGCATGGTGCCGCCCACGCAGAAGCCCAAGGCGTTGATGGTCTCGGCGCCGGTGATGTCCTGCGTGACCGCGATGGCCTTGATGACCGCGTCCTCGATGTACTCGTCCCAGGTCTTCTTCGACAGCGATTCGTCGGGGTTGCGCCAGCTCACCACGAAAGTGCGGTGGCCCTGCTCCACGCAGTAGCGGATCAGCGAGTTCTCGGGCTGCAGATCGAGGATATAGAACTTGTTGATGCAAGGCGGCACCAGCAGGAAAGGCCGCTCGTACACCTTGGCGGTCAAGGGCTTGTACTCGATGAGCTGGAACAGCTCGTTCTCGAACACGACGGCGCCTTCGGTGGTGGCGACGTTCTTGCCGACCTCGAACACGCTCTCGTCCGTCATGGACACGTGGCCCTGCTTCATGTCGTGCAGCAGGTTGGCCACGCCCTTGGCAATGCTCTCGCCCTGCGTCTCGATCGCCTTCTTCTGCGCTTCGGCATTGAACGCCAGGAAGTTGCTGGGCGCGCTGGCGTCGATCCACTGCTGCACGGCGAAACGAACGCGCGTTCGCGCCTTGGCGTCGCCCTGCACCGCCTCGGCCATGGCCATGAGGGTGCGGGCGTTGAGCAGGTAGGTCGCGGCCGCGAAGGCCGCCATGGGGTTGCTGGCCCAGGCATCGGACGCGAAGCGCCGATCGCCCGCGGGCTTCACGTTCGGCCCCTGGTTCCACAGCCCGGCCAGTTCCTGGAGGTAGGTGTTCTGGATCTCCAGCAGCTGGGCCGGGTCGAAGCTGACCGCCTGGCCCTGGCTGGCCTGGCTGAAGATGTCGCCCACGGCCGGCATGCCGGGGAAGGCGGCGGCGCCCGTGGGCATGGCCATCCCGAAGGGGCTGGCTGCGCCCGCTTTCGGCATGAACGCCTTGAACGCGGCAAAAGGGTCGCTGGCGGCGGATGGGGGGGCGGAGGCCCCGGGAAAGGCCTGGGCCATCTGCGTCCACTGTTGAACGAGGTTCTGCTGGAACTGTTGCGCGGTTTCCAGCCAGTCTGAAGAAGGGTTCTTGCCCGATGTCATGCTGGTCTCCTAGGGTGTTGCCTGCGACTTATCATGGGCAGCCCTCGGGGGAGAGATTCCGGATCTTCCCCAGGTTTTTCGTATCAGCATCCAGCAGGCTGACACGGGTGGTCCGGGCTGCAAGGAATGTTGTGTATCTGGTGGTGATCGGTTGGATGTACGTGGTGCTCATGATGTCGGTGGCCGAAGCGACCAACACCACAGGCTCTGTGCTGGGAGCCATTGTGACCTTTTTTCTTTACGGTTTGCTGCCGGTCGCACTGGTGGTTTACCTGATGCTCACGCCACAAAGGCGCAAAGCGATCAAGGCGCGCGAGGCCGCCGAGCTCGAAGCACAGCGGGCCGCGACGACCTCGACCACAGCTTCAGTCGATCCAGACGCAGGCGGCCATGCGCCCGGTGCTGCCGAGGCGGACGGCATCGCGCCGGTGCGAAAAGAACCGTGAGGCCTGCGTGACGGTGCACCACGCGGCGCTGCCGTCGTTGCCGTGCACCTGTGCCACGCCCGCGGCCTGAAGCCGGCGCCGCGCGAGCGCGGGCAGGTCCGCCAAAGATTTGCCGTCTCGCCCATGAGACCGAAAACAGGAAGCGGCTTCGACATCGGCCGACACGAAGGCGTCCTTCACTTCCGCGCCGACTTCGAACGCCGACGGACCGATGCAGGGGCCGAGCCAGGCCACCACCTCACCCTCGCCCGCCGCTTCGCGCAAGGCGCGCAGCGTGGCCTCGAGCACACCGTTCGCCAGCCCGCGCCAGCCCGCGTGCGCGGCGGCCACCACCTGGCCCGAGGCATGGGCGAACAGCACCGGCAGGCAATCGGCCACCATGATGGTGGCGGCCAGGCCAGGCCCTTGCACCACACAGCCATCGGCCTCGGCGCCATCCGGCGTCGCGCGGTCCAGCCGCACCACCCCGGTGCCATGCACCTGCTGAAGAAACACGGGACGTGCGGGCGCGGTCAGCGAGGCCAGGCGGGCGCGGTTGGCGGCCACGGCAAGCGGGTCGTCGCGCACGTGGTCGCCCAGGTTGAAGCGGTCGAACGGCGGGGCCGACACACCACCGTCGCGCGTGGTGAACAGCGCCCGCACGCCCGGTGGTGCGGGCCAGTCGGGAACCAGGCTGTCCGGGGACTGGGGCATCAGGCCTCGGCGTCCGGGCAGGCCGATGGCTGGGCCTGCTGGAACGCGGGCAAGGCCATGCAGGCCTCGAACGCCGCCATGGTGCGCGGCAGGCCGCTGAAGTCGGTGTTGAAGCGCTGACCGTTGAAGATCTGCGGCACCAGACAGCAATCGGCCATGGTGGGCGTGTCGCCCGCGCAGTAGGTGGACTGGGGCTGCAGCGCGAGCTGGCGCTCGAAGGACTCCAGACCGCTGCGAACCCAGTGGCGGTACCAGACGTTCTTGGGCTCCTCTTCCACCTTCAGTTCCTTGGTCAGGTACTTGAGCACGCGCAGGTTGTTGATGGGGTGGATCTCGCAGGCCACGATCTGCGAGAGCGCGCGCACGCGCGCGCGGCCCAGTGCATCGGCCGGCAGCAGCGCGGGCGCGGGCTGCACCTCGTCCAGGTACTCGATGATCGCCATCGACTGCGTCAGGCGCGTGCCATCGTCGAGCTCGAGCACGGGCACCAGGCCTTCGACCGCCTTGTCGGTGAAGGCCGGCAGCTTGTGGTCGCCGCGCGCGATGTGCACGGGCACGTAGTCGTAGGCAATGCCCTTGAGCGCGAGCGCAATGCGCACGCGGAACGAGGCCGAGGAGCGGAAGTAGTTGTAGAGCTTCATGGGCTCCAAGGATAAACCCGCAGCGGCCAGGCCCCCTCAGGCCGTCAACGCCGGGTAGTCCGTGTAGCCCTTTTCGCCGCCGCCGTAGAAGGTGGTCTTGTCGGGCTGGTTGAACGGGCCACCCTGCTGGAGCCGGGCCACGAGGTCGGGGTTGGCGATGTAGCTCTTGCCGAAGGCCACGAGGTCGGCGCCGTCGTCCAGGGCCTTCTGCGCCAGCGAGAGGTCGTAGCCGTTGTTGACCATCCAGGCCGCACGGCCGCCGGCCGCGCGGTAGGTGGCGCGCAGCGCGGCGTAGTCGAACGGGCGATCGGGGATCTCGCGCGGGCCACCCGTGGCGCCTTCGATGACATGCACATAAGCCAGATCGAAACGCGCCAGCTCGCGCACCACGCAGGTGAAGAGCGGCTGCGGGTCGGCGTCGACCACGTCGTTGGCCGGCGTCACGGGCGAGAGGCGGATGCCAGTGCGTGCCGCGCCGATCGCATCGGTCACGGCGTGGACCACTTCCAGCAGCAGGCGCGCGCGGTTCTCGATGCCGCCGCCATAGGCGTCGGTGCGGTGGTTGCTGCCGGTCTTGAGGAACTGGTCGATCAGGTAGCCATTGGCCGCGTGGATTTCCACCCCGTCGAAGCCGGCCTCGATGGCGGCCAGCGCGGCCTTGCGGTAGTCCTCGACGATGCCAGGCAATTCGGCCGCGTCGAGTGCGCGCGGCACGGAGGTTTCCACGAAGGTGGGCACACCGTCCTTGATCAGCACCGTCTTGGTCTTGGCGGCAATCGCCGAGGGCGCCACGGGGGCACCGCCCTTGGGTTGCAGCTCGGTGTGCGAGACGCGGCCCACGTGCCAGAGCTGGGTGACGATCTTGCCACCCGCGGCGTGCACGGCCGCGGTCACGCGTTTCCAGCCTTCGATCTGTTCGGGCGCGTACAGGCCCGGCACATCGGCATAACCCTGGCCCTGGTGGCTGATCGCGGTGGCTTCGGTGATCAACAGGCCGGCACTGGCGCGCTGCTGGTAATAGGTGGCCATGAGCGGCGTGGGCACGGCGTTGGGCGCGCGGTTGCGCGTGAGCGGTGCCATGACGATGCGGTTGGCCAGCGACAGCTGGCCGGCGGTGGTGGGTTCGAAAAGGCGGGTCATGCGGATGGGACAGCGGGGTTGAACGACGGCCCATTGTGCGCAGCCACCCCCGTCGATTCCTCGGGATGGCGCAAGTCCCCACGGCCGCAAGGTCGTTGCGGCAGGCCCTGCAGACCCGCCGCGCTTGTGCTGCTGAACGCTCAGCCCACCACCAGGCGGATGCCGGGCAACACCTGCTCGGACTCGGCGCGCCGCTCCAGCGCCAGGCGCATGTTCATCTGCGCCACTTCGGTGTGTTCCACCGCGAGCGCCTGGGCGCGCGCGCTTTCGCCGCGCCGCAGGGCATCGAACAGCATGTGGTGCTGGCGGTGCGCGTACAGCATCCAGTCGCGGTCCATGGTCACCGTGCCCTGCATGGGCAGCATGGCCGAGGCCGGGGCGAACGGCAGCTTGTCGTTGAGCTCCACCGAGCGCTGCAAGGCCCGGTTGCCGCAGGCATCGAGGATCAGCGCGTGGAAGCGGTCGTTCATCAGGGCGTAGGCCGCATAGCTTTCGATGGTCAGCGGGTTGTCCGCCAGCAGGCGGTCTCCCTCATCGAGCACGGTCAGCAGCTGGCCCTGCAACTGGCGCGACACGCCGTGTTCGGCCACCAGCCGCGCGGCCATGCCTTCGAGGTGGCCGCGCACCGCGATGGCGTCGATCACTTCCTGCGCGGTGAACTGGCGCACCAGGTACTTGCCGGTCTCGTTGGCCTGCACGAGCCCCTCCTGCTCCAGCGTGACCAGCGCGGCGCGCACCGGTGTGCGCGAGGCGCCCAGGCGCTCGGCCAGCTGTTGCTCGGCCAGGCGCTGGCCAGGTTCGAACTGACCGCTCAGGATCAGGTCGCGCAATTGCATCAAAACGGTTTCTTGCAGGCTCATGGCACAAAATGTACACCGAAATCAAAAAACGGTATACCATTTCGATACCCCACCCCGTTTTATTGCCGGAGATTCCCCACATGAAAGCCGAACTCAACCAACGCATGACCCAGGTCGGACCGGGCACGCCCGGTGGCGAGCTGCTGCGCCGCTACTGGCAGCCGGTGGCGCTGATGGACGAATTCAACCCCGCGCTGGACCCCCAGATGGCCGTGCGCCCCGTGAAGGCGGTGCGCGTGCTGGGCCAGAACTTCGTGCTGTTCCGCGACGCCCAGGGCGCGTTCGGCCTGCTCGATCGCGACTGCCCGCACCGCGGCGCCGACCTCGCCTTCGGCCGCAACGAAGGCGATGGCATCCGCTGCCCCTTCCACGGCTGGAAGTTCGACACCACGGGCCAGTGCATCGACACCCCGGCCGAGCCCGCCGGCAGCAAGATGTGCACGCGCATCAAGCAGCGCAGCTACCCGCTGGTGCAGCGCAGCGGCGTGCTGTTCGGCTGGTTCGGTCCCGAGGACCAGACGCCCCCGCCCTTCCCCGAGCTGGACTGCTTCACCGCGCCCGAAAGCCACACCTTCGCCTTCAAGGGCCTGTGGCACTGCAACTGGCTGCAGTCGCTGGAAGTGGGCATCGACCCGGCACATGCGTCCTACCTGCACCGCTTCTTCAACGACGGCTCGCTGGAAGACAGCTACGGCAAGCAGTTCCGCGGCGCCAGCGCCGGTGACGTGGGCGGCGAGCGCTGGCCCATGACGCGCGTGATGCGCGAATTCGGCCAGCCCCTCATCAGCTTCGAGCCCAAGCCCTATGGCCTGCAGCTCACCGCGCTGCGCCCCATGACCGACGAGCTGACCCACGTGCGCGTGACCAATGCCGTGTTCCCGCAGACCTTCGTGATCCCGCTGTCGGAGACCATGACCATCACGCAGATGCACGTGCCGGTGGACGACACCCACAACTACTGGTACGCCTTCTTCACCAGCTTCACCGGCCCGGTGGACAAGGACGCCATGCGCACGCCGCGCCTGCAGGCCGTGACCTTGCCCGACTACATCCCGAAGTCGGGCCGCCACAACAACTGGGGCTTCAACGCCGAAGAGCAGCAGACCCGCACCTACCTCGGCATGGGCGAGGACGACATCAACGTGCACGACCAGTGGGCCTGCGAGAGCATGGGCCCGATCCAGGACCGCACGCGCGAACACCTGGGCACCACCGACAAGGTGGTGATGGCGAACCGCCGCATGCTGCTGCAGGCCATCGACGCCGTGGAGCAAGGCGGCACGGCCCCCGGCGTGGCGGACCCGGCCTTGCACGGCGCCATTGCAGGCCCCGACACGGTGGACGGCATCGCCCCCGCGCAGGGCTGGGAAACCTGGTGGCAGGACGCGGTGCGCGACAAGCGCGAAGGTGCGCCCTGGCACGCGAAAGCCTCCGCCGGGGAAACGGCGGGCGCCAAATGACGTCGTTCGCCCAACGCTGCGGCCTCGAATCCCCCGAACGCGACGCCGAATGCCGGCGCGTGGCCCAACTCATCGAAGCCAGCGGCATCGAGCTGGTGCGCTTTGGCTGGTGCGACGCCCACGGCATGCTGCGCGGCAAAACGCTCACCGCCAAGGCAGCGCTGCGCGCGCTGAACGACGGCGTGGGCATGGTGGGCACGCTGATGCTCAAGGACACGGCCGACCGCACGGCCTGGAAGGTGTTCGAGCCCGGTGGCGCCGACGGCCTGCCCGGCTTCGCCGGCGCGGCCAACCTCATGCTCATGCCCGATCCGCAGAGCTTCACCGTGCTGCCCTGGCTGGAGCGCACCGGCTGGCTGCGCTGCCAGCCCTGGTTCGCCGACGGCACGCCCGTGCCGCTGGACGCGCGCGGCATGCTGCAGACCGCACTGGCGAAACTGGGCCAGGTCGGCTACGGCCTCAAGACCGGGCTGGAGGTGGAGTTCCACATCTACCGCATCACCGACACCCGCCCCCAGCTCGACCCCGAGCTCGCGGCCTGGCCCGGCCTGCCGCCCACGGTGGAGATGATCCACCCCGGCTACAACCTGCAGGCCGAGGCCATGGGCGACATGAGCGACGAGCCGCTGCGCATCGTGCAGCGCACCGCGCAGGCGTTGGGCCTGCCGCTGCAGTCGCTGGAAATCGAACTTGGCCCGAGCCAGGTGGAAGCGGTGTTCGACGCCACCGACGCCCTGACCGCCGCCGACCAGATGGTGCTGTTCCGCAACGGCGTGCGCCAGGCGCTGCGCCGCGCGGGCTACCACGCCACCTTCATGTGCCGCCCGCCGTTCCCCAACATCATGTCCAGCGGCTGGCACCTGCACCAGTCGCTGGTGGACCTGAAGACCGGCCGCAACGCCTGCGTGCGCGACACGCCCGCATCCGGCACCACCCGCACCGACGCCACGCACACGCTGTCCGAGGCGGGCGCGCACTGGCTCGCCGGCCTGCTGTCGCACGCGCGCGGCATGACGGTGCTGTGCACGCCCACCATCAACGGCTTTGCCCGCTTCCGGCCCAACGCGCTGGCACCGCAGGCCGCGCTGTGGGGGCAGGACAACCGGGGCGCCATGCTGCGCGTGGTGGGTGCGGCCGGCGACAACGCCACCCGCATCGAGAACCGCGTGGGTGAGCCCGCCGCCAACCCCTACCTCTACATGGCCGCGCAGATCCATGCCGGGCTCGACGGCCTGGCGCGCGCCACGCTGCCGCCGCCCGCGAGCGAATCGCCCTACGCGGCCGACAACCAGAAGCTGCCCTCTTCGCTGGGTGATGGCCTGGATGCGCTGCGCGCCGACGGCGCGCTGTGCACGGCCTTGGGCGAGGACTTCGTGCGCTATTTCTGCCGCATCAAGCAAAGCGAGATCGACCGCCACGCGCAAGCCGAGGACAAGACCGACTTCGAGCGCCGCGAGTACTTCGCCAGGACTTGAGCCCGCCCATGATCTCGATCCGATTCCTCAACGCCGATGGCACGGTGCAGGCCATCCAGACCGAGCCGGGCCAGAGCCTGATGAAGGCCGCGGTGGACGCGAACATCCAGGGCATCGAGGCCGACTGCGGCGGTAGCCTCACCTGCGCCACCTGCCACGTGATGATCGGGGCGCCCTGGGCCGCGATGCTGAGCGCCCCGGTGCCCGACGAGATCGACATGCTGGACTTCGCGTCCAGCCCGGTGGAGACCGACAGCCGCCTGAGTTGCCAGGTCAAGCTCACGCCGGAGATGGATGGCATGGAGGTCCGGCTGCCCGCGTCCCAGCACTGAGGACGCACCGAAAAGCGGTCTGCGCCCATGGCACACTGGTGATCTTCGATTCCAACGAAACCATCCGCCATGCCAGACACCACCTACCTCTTCGCCCCCCCGGCCACCGTGAGCGTGCCCGTGGTGGGGCGCGCCGAGCGCTTCCCCGTGCACCGCATCTACTGCGTGGGCCGCAACTACGAAGAGCACGCCAAGGAGATGGGCTTCACCGGCCGCGAGCCGCCCTTCTTCTTCCTCAAGCCGGCCGATGCCATCGTGGTCGCCGAGGCAGGCCAGACCGCTTCCATGCCCTACCCCAGCCTCACCGGCAACCTGCACCACGAGATCGAACTCGTGGTCGCCATCGGCGTGGGCGGCAAGAACATCCAGGCCGCCGACGCCGCGAAGCACATCTGGGGTTATGCCGTGGGCCTGGACATGACGCGCCGCGACCTGCAGAACGACATGAAGAAGCAGGGCCGCCCCTGGTGCATCGGCAAGGCCTACGACCAGTCCGCGCCCATCGGCCCCATCACCCCGGCCGCGCAGGCCGGCCACGTGAACGAGGCGCCGATCTGGTTGCAGGTCAATGGCGTGGACCGCCAGCGCAGCACCGTGGCCAAGCTGATCTGGAACGTGGCCGAGACCATCGAACACCTGTCGGCCGCCTGGGAACTGCAACCCGGCGACCTGATCTACACCGGCACGCCCGAAGGCGTGGCGGCCGTGGTGAAGGGCGACACCCTGCACGGCGGCGTGGACGGCCTCACACCCATTTCGGTGCGCGTGGCCTGAACGAGAACGTGACGCAGGTCGCATCCGAGGGTTAGACCTCTCACGAAAACGACCTGGCCTGACATATGCTTTTCCCGTTTTTCTTTGACCCCAGGAGACTTTCAACATGATTCAACGCAGAACCCTGCTCCAGTCCGGTGCGGCCGTGGCCCTCGGCGCACCCGCGCTCACAGGCTTCGCCCAACAAAGCGTCACGCTCAAGTTCCACACGTTCATGGCGCCTCAGTCCAACGTGTACATCAACATGCACAAGGCATGGATGGACAAGGTCGAGAAGGACTCCGGCGGCCGGATCAAGTTCGAAGGTTATCCCGCCATGCAGCTGGGCGGCACGCCCGTGCAGCTGTTCGACCAGGCGCGCGACGGCGTGGTCGACATCGTCTGGACGCTGCCGGGCAACACCCCGGGCCGCTTCCCGCGCACCGAAGTGTTCGAGCTGCCGTTCATGATGAACAACGCCGAAGCCACCTCCAAGGCGTTCTGGGAGTACATCACCACGATGGCCCCCGACGAGTACAAGGAAGTGCAGCCCATCGCCCTGCAGGTGCACGGCCCGGGCATGTTCCACATGCGCAGCAAGCAGATCAAGACCGCGGAAGACCTGCGCGGCTCCAAGGTGCGCGGCCCGACCCGCCAGATCACCAAGATGCTGGGCTACCTCGGCGCCATCCCCGTGGGCATGCCGCTGCCGCAGATCCCTGATGCGCTCTCCAAGGGCGTGATCGACGGCTGCGTGATCCCCTGGGAAGTGGTGCCCTCGGTCAAGGTGCACGAGCTCACCAAGTTCCACAGCGAGTTCGACCCCGCTGGCGGCGCGCTCTACACCACCACCTTCGTGATGGGCATGAACCGCAACAAGTACGCCTCGCTGCCGCCCGACCTCAAGGCCGTCATCGACAAGAACTCGGGCATCGAGACCTCCGGCTGGCTGGGCAAGGTGCAGCAGGCCGGCGATGCACCCGGCCGTGAAGCCGCCGTCAAGCAGGGCAACACCATCTACACCATCCCCTCGGCCGAAGCGCAGGAATTCAAGCGCAAGGCGCGCCTGGTGGAAGTGGAGTGGGTGCAGGACATGGACAAGCGCGGCTTCGACGGCAAGAAGCTGCTCGAAACCGCCAAGGCCCTGATCGCCAAGCACGGCAAGAAGGCCTGATCCTTCCTCCCCCCAGAAAGCCGGGCCCAGCCCGGCTTTTTTTCGCCTGCCCACCGTCCCGCTAAACTGCCTCGATGCTGCGCACCCCCCCAAACACTGCCGCAACTGCGGCACCGCCGTCGACATGCGCCTGCCCGACGACGGCGATACCAAGATCCGCGCCGTCTGCCCGACCTGCCACACGGTGCACTACGAGAACCCGCTCAACGTCGTCGGCACCGTGCCGGTATGGGGCGAAGCGGGCGAATACGTGCTGCTCTGCAAGCGCAACATCGAACCGCGCTGGGGCAAATGGACGCTGCCCGCCGGCTTCATGGAACTGAACGAGACCACCGCCGAAGGCGCGGCCCGGGAGACCACGGAAGAAGCCGGCGCGCAGTTCGAACTCGGCGACATCTTCACGCTGATGAACGTGGCGCGCGTGGGCCAGGTCCACATCTACTACCGCGCCCGGCTGCTCAGCGACCGCTTCGACCCCGGCCACGAAACCATCGAGGCACGGCTGTTCACCGAAGACCAGATTCCCTGGGACGAGATCGCCTTTCGCACCGTCAAGGAAACCCTGGAACACTATTTCGCCGACCGCCGCCAGGGCCGCTTCGGCTTCCACGCCTTCGACATCGCCTGAGCAGCGGCATGGGCTCGGCACGCGACTGGCCCCTGGTGCTGCGCCTGGGCACGGCGCAGACGCTGGCCTGGGCCTCCACCTACTACCTGCCGGCCCTGCTGGCCGCACCCATGGCCCGGGGCCTGGGCGTGCCGGCGTCCCACGTCTGGGGCGCGGTCACGGCCGCGATGCTGCTGGCGGCAGCGCTGGGCCCCTGGGCAGGCCGCGCCATCGACCGCTGGGGCGGTCGCCCGGTGCTCACGGGCACCAGCCTGCTCGCCGCCGCGGGCCTGGCGGTGCTGTCGCAAGCGCAGGGCACGGCGGGGCTGGTGCTGGGCTGGCTGCTGCTGGGCATCGTCATGGGCAGCGGCCTGTACGAAGCCGCCTTTGCCGCGCTGGTCCGGCTCAAGGGACATGACGCCCGCGCGTCCATCACCGGCATCACCCTGCTGGCCGGCTTCGCCAGCACCGTGGGTTGGCCGCTCAGCGGCTGGATGGAAACCGCCTGGGGCTGGCGCGGTGCCTGCCTGGGCTGGGCCGGCCTGCACCTGTTGCTCGGCCTGCCGCTGAACGCCAGCCTGCCCCGCGCATCCCCCTTGCCCGAGCCAGCCCGCAACGCGGCGCCCCCCTCCCCCGATGCGCCCGCACCGCAGGCAGCGCCGCACCGCTGGACGGCCGGTGTGCTGGCCTATGTGTTCGCCGCCACCTGGTTCGTGAGCACGGCCATGGCGGCGCACCTGCCGGCCCTGCTGATGGCCGGGGGCGCCACCCTGGCCGGCGCGGTCGCCATCGGCGCCCTGGTCGGGCCCGCGCAGGTGGCGGGCCGGCTGCTGGAGTTCGGCCTGCTGCGCCGGCTGCACCCGGTGTTCGCCGCGCGCGCCGCGGCCCTGGGCCATCCGCTGGGGGTCGCCTGCTGGATGCTGCTGGGCCCGGTGGCCGGGCCGCTGTTCGCCATCCTGCACGGCGCGGGCAACGGCATCATGACCATCGCCAAGGGCACGCTGCCACTGGTGTACTTCGGCCCCGCGGGCTATGGCCGGCGGCAAGGCCTCATCATGCTGCCCTCGCGCCTGGCGCAGGCTTTTGCGCCGCTGGTGTTCGGCGCCTGCCTCGAGCGCTGGGGCGAAGGCGCGCTGTGGATCTCCAGCGCACTGGGCCTGAGCGCCTTCGCCTGCCTGGTGTGGCTGCGCGCCACCAAGTCGCGCTGAGTCGCGGCCGTCAGGCCACAGGCGCACCGCCCTCGGGCGCTCGCCAATCCAGCAGTTCGGCCAGGCGGTGCACCACCCACACCGACTCGGCCTCGCTCACCACCGTGGGCTCCACCCGCAAACCCTGCAGGCAGCGCGCGAGCACGTCGGCCTCGGTGATGCCCAGGCCGAATTCCATGTTGCGCGCGGTCTCGGTGAGCATCTGCGCCATGTCCTCGCACAGCTCATAGCGCGCGGCCAGCTCGTCGCGCGGCAGGCTGGGTTTCTGGCGCCCAGGTGCCACATACAGCGCCAGGAAGGACGGGGGGATTTCGATCTGCGATTCGTCGGACATGCCGCACTGTAATCAATGGCCGGCGGCCGGCGGGCCTTCGGGCACCTCGGCCAGCAGTCGCTCGGCCCAGGCCGGCCAGCGCACCGGGTTCTTCCACAGCGCGCGCCCGGCACGGCAACGCGCCACCAGGCGCGGTGGCTGCACCACGCGGTTGCGCGGGCCCGAGGTGTCGTACAGCAAGGCCAGGTCGGCGAGCGCGACCGCCTTCGCCAGGTTCGCCAGCGTGCGCGGGTAACGCGCCAGGATGCGCTCGGGCGGCACGCTGTGGCCGCCCTCGCTCTCGCGCTGCTGCACGCGCGCGAGCAGTTGCCGCGGTTCGTCCACGCAGACCACCAGCAGCACGACCGCGAAACCGGCCGCCTTCGCCGCCGCCAGCAGATCGAGCTTGGAGGGGTGCGAGAAGACGGTTTCGCTCACGAAGGACTCACCCGCCGCCAGGCAGGCCGCGCGCTGCTGGTCGGCCCATTGCCGCGCCATCTGCGAACGCCTCAACGGGTGGCTGATGTGCTGCAGGTGCGCGGCCTCGTGCAGGTCGGCGTTGACGAACTCGGCCTCGGGCGGGATCAGCCCGGTGGCCAGCGCGGCCCGGTACAGCGTGGACTTGCCGGCACCGTTGGGGCCGGCGAGCAGGTAGAAAACCGGCTGGGTCACGCGGCGCGGCGAGCGGCCGGTGCCTTGCTGCGGTTGTCGAGCACGGTCTGGCGCACGGCCTGGGCCAGGCGGCCGCTGGATTCGGCGGCCAGGAAGCGGGCCTCGATCGCATCGACCGGATCGGCCGCCGCCTCGGCGTGGCGGGCGGCGGCGTCGTACCGGGCGATGGCTTCGCGGGCTTCCTGCACCGTCAGGCCCGTTTCTTCGGCGATGCGGCCCAGCGTGGCCCAGTATTCGATCTGGCCCGCCACCGAGCGGCGCTGGGGCTGCGCCGCCTCACGCGCCTGCCGGACCAGGCCGGCGGGCAACTTGACCGAGGAAAATGCGCTGCTGCTGGAAGACGACATGGAAATCTCCTGGATGGCGCATTTTGCGCCATTTCGGATACCATGGCAACCGAGCGGATTTTCCACCCGACACCTTTCACACGCGATCATGAAAAAACAGGGAACCGTGGTGCGCTGGGACAGCGAGAAGGCCTTCGGCTTCATCCGCTGCCCGCAGATCCCCGCCGACGTCTTCTTTCACCTGCGCGATTACAGCGGCCCGTCCAAGCCGCGCGAAGGCATGCAGGTGATGTTCGACGACATCCACGTGGGCGGCAAAGGCCCGCGCGCGCTGTCGGTGGAGCCGGCCCGCAACACCATCGTCACCGAGGCGCCCGCGCCGCCTCCGCCCCCGGCCGGCGCCGAGCTGCTGCCACCCCGCCAGCCGGCGGCCCGCTCGCGCTCGCAATGGCAGAAGCGGCGCGAGGAACGCCCCCTGTGGATCGGCCTGGGTCTGATCGCCTTCTGGCTGCTGCTGTGGCTGGTCGGCATCGGCATGGGGCGCTTCCCCTGGGTAATCCTGACCGCCGTGGTGCTGATCAACCTGGTCACGTTCTACCTGTACTGGCGCGACAAGCACGCGGCCATCAACGAAGTCCAGCGCACGCCCGAAGACTGGCTGCACGGCCTGGCCGTGGCCGGCGGCTGGCCGGGCGCGTGGTTCGCCCAGCAGATCCTGCGCCACAAGACGAGCAAGCGGCCGTTCCGCCTGATCTACTGGGGCACGGTGGCGGTCAACATGCTGGCCCTGCTGGCCTGGATCTTGTGGCCGGCGTTCCTCGGCGCGCCGGCCGCCTGAGTTTCAGCGCGGCTTGCGTTTGCCCGCACCGGCCGGCGCGGAACCGGTGACGCGCGGCGGCAGGCCGGTGTGCTGCGTGAGCAGGCGGCCCTTGCCCGGCTGGGTGCCCGGCACTTTGTTGCCCACCGGCGTGCTGTTCTTGCGGCGCGCGCTCTGGTAGCTGCCGTCCGTCATCGGCTGAAAGGTGGGGATGAGGTGGTGCTTGCCGTTGCCGATGAGGTCGGCGCGGCCCATGGTCTTGAGCGCTTCGCGCAGCAGCGGCCAGTTGTTTGGGTCGTGGTAGCGCAGGAAGGCCTTGTGCAACCGGCGGCGCTTGTCGCCGCGCACGATGTCCACGCGCTCGGCGCGGTCGTCACGGTGGATGCCCTTGAGCGGGTTCAGGTTGGTGTGGTACATCGCCGTCGCGGTGGCCATGGGGCTGGGGTAGAAGGTCTGCACCTGGTCGGCGCGAAACCCGTTCTTCTTGAGCCAGATCGCGAGGTTCATCATGTCCTCGTCGCTGGTGCCCGGGTGGGCCGCGATGAAATACGGGATGAGGAACTGCTTCTTGCCCGCCTCTTCGCTGAACTTCTCGAACAGCTGCTTGAAGCGGTCGTAGCTGCCGATGCCGGGCTTCATCATCTTCGACAGCGGCCCGCCCTCGGTGTGCTCGGGCGCGATCTTGAGGTATCCCCCCACGTGGTGCTGCACCAGCTCCTTCACGTACTCGGGGCTCTTGACCGCGAGGTCGTAGCGCAGGCCCGAGCCGATCAGGATCTTCTTGATGCCGCGCAACTCGCGCGCGCGGCGGTAGATCTTGATCAGCGGGCCGTGGTCGGTGTGCAGGTTGGAGCAGATGCCGGGGTAGACGCAGCTGGGCTTGCGGCAGGCGGCCTCGATCTCGGGCGACTTGCAGCCCAGGCGGTACATGTTGGCCGTGGGGCCACCAAGGTCGGACACCACGCCGGTGAAGCCTTCCACCTTGTCGCGGATGTCCTCCACCTCCTTGATGATGGACTCCTCGGAACGGCTCTGGATGATGCGGCCCTCGTGCTCGGTGATCGAGCAGAAGGTGCAGCCGCCGAAACAGCCGCGCATGATGTTCACGCTGAAGCGGATCATTTCCCAGGCCGGGATCTTGGTCGCGCCGTCGTGTTTGCCGTGTTCGTCGGCGTAGGCCGGGTGCGGGCTGCGCCCGTACGGCAGATCGAACACGTGATCCATCTCGGCCGTGGTCAGCGGGATCGGCGGCGGGTTGATCCACACGTCGCGCGCGGTTGTGCCTTCGCCGTGCGCCTGCACCAGCGCGCGCGCGTTGCCGGGGTTGGTTTCGAGGTGCAGCACGCGGTTGGCGTGGGCGTAGAGCACGGCGTCGCTCTTGACCTGCTCGTAGCTGGGCAGGCGGATCACCGAGCGCTCGCGCGGCGGCACCTTGAGCCGGCCCTTTCCCTGCAGCGCGGGGTTGGGCACGAACTTCAGCGTCTGGATGGCCGGGTTGACCTCGGCCGGCGCAGCGGCGGCCTCGCCCTCTTCCTTGGCGCAGCTCTGCCCCTGGGCCTGGGCCTGTTCGCTGGTGGTCTGGTAAGGGTTGATGTGACTTTCCACGCGCCCGGGCGTGTCGACCTCGCTCGAATCGATCTCGATCCAGCCCGCGGCTGTCGGGTCGCCGGGCCGGCGCACGAAGGCGGTGCCGCGCACGTCGGTGATCTGCTCGATCGGTTCGCGCGCCGCGATGCGGTGCGCCACCTCGACCAGCGCGCGCTCGGCGTTGCCGTACAGCAGCAGGTCGCACTTGCTGTCGACCACCACGCTGCGACGCACCTTGTCGCTCCAGTAGTCGTAGTGGGCGATGCGGCGCAGGCTGCCTTCGATGCCGCCGAGCACGATGGGCACGTCCTTGAAGGCCTCGCGGCAGCGCTGGCTGTAGACGATGGCGGCACGATCGGGCCGCTTGCCGCCCACGTCGCCCGGCGTGTAGGCGTCGTCGCTGCGGATCTTGCGGTCCGCCGTGTAGCGGTTGATCATGGAATCCATGTTCCCGGCGGTCACGCCCCAGAACAGGTTGGGCTTGCCCAGGGTCTTGAAGGCCTCGGCGCTGGTCCAGTCGGGCTGGGCGATGATGCCCACGCGAAAGCCCTGCGCCTCCAGCACACGCCCCACCACGGCCATGCCGAAGCTGGGGTGGTCCACATAGGCGTCGCCCGTCACCAGGATGATGTCGCAGCTGTCCCAGCCCAGCTGCTCCATTTCGGCGCGGCTCATCGGCAGGAACGGCGCCACGCCGAACCGCTTGGCCCAGTAGGGGCGGTAGCTGGTGATCGGCTTGGCGGCGCGCGCGAAGAAGGAGACGTCGATGGGGGCGTTCATGGGGCTGGCACAGACCCGGAGCGCGGGCGGCTGGAAAACCCCTGATTTTACGGGCCCACCCCCTTTTCAGGGGCCTTCAACCCCATTCCCCTTCATTTGGGCCTGAGCTGCCATTCCGGCACCGACTCGGGCGCCTTGCGCACCACGCGCCGCTGATCGAGCTTCTGGGCCGCCAGCCGGGCCGTGAACTCCAGTTTCTTCAGGTCTTCCGTGTTGGGCTTGTCCTGGGGATGGAAGCTGAAGCAGCACAGCGTGCCGTAGATGTCGCCGTTCTCCAGCACGATGGGCGTGCTGATGTGCGTGCCGATGGGAAAAGGCACGCTCCTGAGCAATTCCGAGGCGAGCGGATGGGCCGAGGCATCGGCGATGAACCTGGGCAGGCGGCCATCGACCACGCGCTGGCACCAGGAACGCTCCAGCGGCTCCGAGCCGCCTTCGCCGATCACGGGCGAGTCGGGCGCCTGGGACACATGGCGGAACACGCGCTGGCCATCGGTGAATTCGGAGACGAACACCACGTCCATCTTCATGCGTTCGCGCAGCAGGCGCAGCACGTCGGAGACGGCGTTGTCGATGAGTTCGTCGGAGCCGTCGGAGGTGGCCACCAGCAGTTCGGTGACCTGGACCAGAAGGTCGTCGGCCTTGTAGCCGAGATCGTTGAGCGGATTCATGCCGCTTTTATAAACCGCGTCGGGTCACTCGCTGGCGCAGTCCTTCCGGGAATGGGCAATCAGTCGGTCAAAAAATGTTTCCAACTGTCGCTGCTCGTGCGCGGACAAGCAACCAAAGATGTCGGCATTGCGTTGCGCGATCAGGCGCATCACCTTCTTCCACAGGGCCCGCCCGCTGCGCGTGGGCACCAGCACCACACCGCGCGCGTCCGCGTCGCTGGTGGACTTGAGCACCAGCTCGCGGTCCACCAGCATCTGCGCCGCCCGGCTGGCCTGGGCCTTGTTCAGGTTGGCGCGCGCCGCGAGGTCGTTCACCGACAACGGCGCGAATTCACCGATGGCGGCCAGGCAGCGCGCCTCGCTCACACCCAGGCCCATCGCCGCGTAGGCCTCGCTGCTGTGGCGGTCGGTGATCTTGTTGAGCTTGTGCAGGCGGTAGGTGAGGAAGTCCTGCAGCGAGGTGGTTTCAGCGCCCATGGTCCGTCCCCTCCCCACTTTGCGCCAACGCGTTCGCGATCAGCGGCAACACCTGCTCGGCGCGCTCGAAGCGGCTCATGAGCGAGAGGCTGAGCATGGCGAGGAACATCGGCGCGCGCGCTTCGCCGACTTGCGAGAGCGCTTCGCAGACCGCGCTGTAACTCTGGTCGAGATCGGTATCGGTCATGCGAACACTCCGGTGTCTTTGAGGGCGGCGCGCAGGGGCGCGGGGTCCAGGCCGTGCCAGCGGCCCATCACATAGCCGTCGGGCCGCACGAGCACCAGCGCGGGCTCATCCGGACGGCGCAGGCCGTAGCGCCGCCAGGCCTGGCCGAGGGTGTCGATGTCGGGTGGTATCTCCAGCACCGTGACACCGGCGTCGCTCAGGCCAGGGCCCGCGCCCCCGAAGGCCAGGCACACGAAACCCTGGCCGAACCGGCCACTCAGATGCCAGGGTGCGGCTCCCTGGCCCTGCAGCAGGGCTTCGGGGGCTGGCGCGCCGGGCCGCGCGCGGTCGTCCGCCCATCCGTCGGCCTGCGCCACGTTCAGCGGCGAGCCCACGTAGGTGATGGGAGAGGACTGGCGCGGGTTGATCAGCGGGCGCACCTGCTCGTCGCTCACCGCCAGGCGCAGCGTGGCCTCGCGCATGAGCTGGTAGGCGAAGTTCGGCGGTGCCATGAACTCGGTGCTCTTGGCGCCGTAGGCGATGTTCTCGCGCGTGGCGTGCACGCGCTCGGTGGAGTAGGAGTCGAGCAAGGCGTCGGGCGATTCGCCGCGCAGCACGCGGGCCAGCTTCCAGGCCAGGTTGGCCGCATCGTCCAGGCCCGAATTGAGTCCTCGCACACCGAAGATGGGCACCAGGTGCGCGGCATCGCCGGCGAAGAACACACGGCCCTGGCGGTAGCTCGGCAGCGTCAGGCACTTGGCGTTGTAGATCGAGATCCACAGCGGTTCCCAGGGCTCGTTTTCACCGATCATGGCCAGGTGGCTGCGCACGCGCGGCAGCACGTTCTCGGGCTTGACCGCCTCCACCGGGTCTTCGTCGTCGCGGATCTGGTAGTCGATGCGCCAGACGTCGTCGGGCTGGCGGTGCATGAGGATGGTGGAGCCGGGGTTGGACGGCGGATCGAACCAGGCCAGGCGCTCCACCGGGCGCTGCGTCTTCTGCACCACGTCGACGATCACGTACTTGCCGTCGTACTGCGTGCCTTCGAGCTGCAGGCCAAGCTGGTCGCGCACCGTGCTGCGGCCGCCGTCGCAGGCGACGACAAAGCCGGCCTGCACCGTCTGCCGCCCCTGCGGCGTGTCCACCTCCACCTGCACGCCATCGGTCTGCGGGCGCACCGCCACCACGCGGCTGGCCCAGAACACGCGCGATGCCTCGCCCTGTGCCTGGGCGGCCTGGTGGGCGAACGCTTCCACATGGAACTGCTGGATGTTGACCATGGGCGCGAAGCGCTGGCTGGGTTCGGCGGGCATCTCGAAGTGCAGCACCTCGGTGTCGCGCCAGTGGCTGCGGCCGCCTGTCCAGCTCAGGCCCTTGGCCACCAGCGGCGCATCGGCCCCCACCCAGCCCAGGATTTCCTGCGACCGCCGCGAGATGCAGATGGCGCGGCTGCCGGTGCAGTAGCCCTCGTCGGCTTCGATCACGAGGTGGGCGATGCCCTCTCGCGCGAGCAGGGCCGAAAGGGTCAGGCCCACGGGACCGCCGCCGGCGATCAGCACGGGAATGGAAGAAGGCAATTCTGGGTTCATGGCGTTCATATGGTTGCGCACACAACTTTATCCACTTTTGGTTGCGTTCGCAACCATATGGACACGGAACCACTGTCTCCGAGGCAACTGCGGCAGGCCCGGGTGCTGCCTATCATGGGGAAAACAACCCCAGGAGACATGCCCATGCCCAGCTTCAACACCCTGCGCATCGAGAAGGATGCGAACCAGCCGCGCGTCGCCCGCCTGCTGCTCAACCGCCCCGAACGCCTCAACGCCATCAACGACGAGACGCCGCGCGAGATCCGCGCCGCCGTGGAATGGGCCAACGCCGACGATGAGGTGCACGTGATCGTGGTCGAGGGTGCCGGCAAGGGCTTCTGCGGCGGCTACGACCTCTCGATGTTCGGCCAGGGCGAGATCGACCACCCCTGCCAGCAGGAACGCCACCCCTGGGACCCGATGGACGACTACGCCTTCATGAAGCGCAACACCGAAGACTTCATGGCGCTGTGGCGCAGCCCCAAGCCCACCATCGCCAAGGTGCACGGCGCGGCGGTGGCCGGCGGCAGCGACATCGCGCTGTGCTGCGACCTGCTGGTGATGGCCGATGACGCGCGCATCGGCTACATGCCCACGCGCGTCTGGGGTTGCCCCACCACCGCGATGTGGACCTACCGCCTCGGCGCCGCGCGCGCCAAGCAGATGATGTTCACCGGCAACGTGATCGACGGCCGCACCGCCGCGGCCTGGGGCCTGGCCAACGAGGCCGTGCCGGCCGATCAGCTGGAGGCCACCACCATGCAACTGGCCGAGCGCATCGCGGGCGTGCCACGCTCGCACCTGGCCATGCACAAGATGGTGGTGAACCAGGTCATGCTCACCATGGGCCTGGAACAGACGCAGCAGATGGCCACGCTGTTCGACGGCATCACGCGCCACAACCCGGAGGGCCTGTGGTTCCGCCGCCATGCGCAGGAAGCGGGCTTCAAGGACGCGGTGCAATGGCGCGACAGCGGCCGGCCGATTCCCGAAGGCGATGAAGCGCGCGCCTTGATCCGCGAGATGGAAAACCGCAAGAGGTCATCCCCGAAAAAATGAAACCGCATGTACGGTTCATCTCGTTACCCCTCTTACGGGACGGCCGAGAATGTAATCGGCCTGCCGCTTAGCATGACCGCTTCATTTACAGAAGGAGCTGGCATGGCACTGCATTTTGGCAAACGAGACGATCAACCCAAGACCCTGAACACCGGCATGGCCACGCAACGTTACGGCCAGCCCGCGAGCAGCAGCACCAGCGCCTCGCAGGCCCAGCCGCAGACCCCGGCCCCCTCCACCCCCGACCTGGACTTGGCCACCCCCGCCGCCACGAGCAGCGCCAGCGCCTCGTCGTCCACCCCCGAAGGCGGCAGCAAGCTCACCGTCGGCCCGAACATCAAGCTCAAGGGCGTGGAGATCACCGACTGCGACACGCTCGTGGTGGAAGGCCTGGTCGAGGCGACCATGGATTCGCGCGTGATCCAGATCGCGGAACAGGGCGAATTCAAGGGCTCGGCCGAGATCGACATCGCCGAAATCCGCGGCGTGTTCGACGGCAACCTCACGGTGCGCCAGAAGCTGGTGATCTACGCCACGGGCAAGGTCACCGGCAAGATCCGCTACGGCAAGGTCGTGATCGAGGAAGGCGGCCAGCTCTCCGGCGACATCGAATGCTCGTCCTCGGCCAGCGCGAAGTACCCGGCCTCGTCGTCGCAGCGCTCCATGGCCCTGGCGGCCTGACCGTCCGCTAGCACCGCGGCACACGCCCGGCCCGGCTCGGCCGGGCGTCGTTGCCCGCCCTCGGCGGCCCCGTTATGCTCGGGGCCATGTACGCCGAATTCTTCGGGTTGAAGCAGGACCCCTTCTCCATCGCGCCCGACCCGCGCTACCTCTTCATGAGCGAGCGCCATCGGGAGGCCCTGGCGCACCTGCTCTATGGCATCCGCGGCGGCGGCGGCTTCGTGCTGCTCAGCGGCGAGATCGGTGCCGGCAAGACCACCATCTGCCGCTGCTTCCTGGAGCAGATCCCCGAGCAGTGCCGGGTGGCGTACATCTTCAACCCCAAGCTCACGGTCGGCGACCTGCTCAAGACGATCTGCCGCGAGTTCCACATCGAGGTCCAGCACGAAGGCATCGGCCCGGCCACGATCAAGGACTACCTGGACCCGCTCAACGAGTACCTGTTGCAAAGCCACGCCAAGGGCGAGCGCAACGTGCTCATCATCGACGAGGCGCAGAACCTCACGCCCCACGTGCTGGAGCAGCTTCGCCTGCTGACCAACCTGGAAACCAGCGAGCGCAAGCTGCTGCAGGTCATCCTGATCGGCCAGCCCGAGCTGCGCGAGGTGCTCGCGCGACCCGAGCTGGAACAGCTGGCGCAGCGCGTGATTGCGCGCTTTCACCTGGGCACGCTCAACGAAGCCGAAACCCGCCAATACATCCAGCACCGCATGCAGGTGGCCGGTCTGCGCGGGCCACTGCCCTTCTCCAACCAGGCGATCCAGCGCATCCACGAGATCACGCGGGGCGTGCCCCGGCGCGTGAACCTGCTGTGCGACCGTGCCCTGCTCGGCGCTTACGCCACCCACCAGGCCCGTGTGGAGCGCGCCGTGGTCGAGAAGGCGGCGAGCGAAGTGTTCGAGACCGATGCGCCCATGCCCAAGCACCGCCGTGGGCAGGCCGCCGCGCCGCTGGCCGCCTGGGCTTCGCCGCTGGGCACCCTGGGCATCGGCCTGGTGGTGGGCGCGCTGGTGACCGGCGCGCTGTTCTGGTTCTGGAGCCACAGCGCGCCCAGAACGACCGCGGCGGCACCGACCCCCGCCGCCCCTCTGCCCGCCCCCGCCGCGGTGGCCGCCCCACCCGCGCCAGCGCCCGGCGCAGCAGCCCCAGCCGACACGCCCGCACCGGCGCCTGTCGCGGCGAGCCGCCCCGACCCCTTGCCCGGCCCTCCCGAGGCATCGGCCCTGCTCAAGAACGAAACCGAGGCCTGGCGCGAACTGGGCCCGCTCTGGGGCCAGCCACTGGCCTCGGGCGACCCCTGCACCGCCGCACAACAAGCCCAGTTGCAGTGCTACCGCACCGACCGCATGACCCTCAACGGCCTGCGCCAGCTCGACCGGCCCGGCATCATCACGCTGCGCCAGGCGGGCCAAGGGTCGGGCCTGGCGCTGGTGACCGCGCTCACCAACGACACCGCCACGCTGCAGGCGGGCGACCAGCGCTGGCGCATGCCGCTCAGCGCCCTGGCCGAGAGCTGGCGCGGCGACTTCGCCACCCTGTGGCGCACGCCGCCGGGCCAGACCACCCGCCTGGTGGACGGCCGCACCGGCCCGGCCGCTGACTGGCTGGGTGAGCGCATCGCCGGCCTGCAGACGGCGGGCAAGGTGCCGCCTTCGGCCCATCAGCTCTCCGCCCGCATCCAGGCCTTCCAGCGCGCCAACGGCATCGACGCCGCCGGGCTGGCCGGCCCCATCACCTTCATGCAGGTCAACCTGGCCAGCGGCGTGGACGAGCCCCGGCTCTCGCGCCCCGGCTCCTGAGGGCCATTCCACGATGTCCTACATCCTCGATGCCCTTCAACGCGCCGAAGCGGAGCGCGAGCGCGGCCACGTGCCCGGCCTCAACAGCCAGATCGTGCCGCCCCCCAGCCGCAAGGCCAGACCCGTGCGCCGTCGCGGCGTCTCCCGCGCCGCCGTGGCGGGGGCGGTGCTGGCCGCGCTGCTGATCGCCGCCGGCCTGTGGTGGTGGCTGGGTCAGGCCGACGAAACGCCGGTCGCCGCGCCAGCGCCGGCATCCGCCGTGCCACCGCCACCCGCCATGCCCCCGGTGGCCGCCGTGACCCCAGTCCCTGCAGCCCCGAGCCCCGCCGTGCCCGCGCCCGAACCGGTGCAGCCCATCCTGGCGCCGCCCCGCGTGGAGCCCGCACCCAAGCGGCCCCAGGCCAGCAACCCGCCGGCGCCCGCGCCGGCCGCCACACCAGCCGCGTCACCACCGGCCAACGCGCCGCCTGTGGCGGCCACGCCAGCCCCCGCCACGACGGCCAAGGCGCCCGCCGTGGCACCGCCTGCGGCCCCGGCCGCAGCCAGCCCCCCGGAGGCCAACGCCGCACCCGTGCGCAGCTTTGCCGAACTCTCGCCCGAAGCCCGTGCGCAACTGCCGGCCGTGAACGTGAGCGGCTCGACCTACTCCAAGAACCCGGCGCTGCGCATGCTGATCGTCAACGGCAAGGTGCTGCAGGAGGGCCAGGAAATCGCTCCCGGCTTCAAGCTGGAGACCATCGGCCAGCGCAGCGCGGTGCTCAACCACAACGGCTTGCGCTACTCCATCGGGTACTGAGATGAACGCCGATCCGGAAGAACCCGTCCTCCACGTCAAGGGCCTGCGGTTCGGCTGGTCCGAACCGCCCCTGTTCAATGGGCTGTCCTTCGACATCCCGCCCGGCGTCAGCCTCGTGCGCGGCGACGACGGCAGCGGCAAAAGCACGCTGCTGCGGCTGCTGGCCGGGGCCCAGAACGCCGACGCCGGCTCGCTCGCCATCCACGGCATCCACCTCGATGAACGGCACGACGCCTACCGCCACCAGGTGTTCTGGATCGATCCGCAGACCGAGGCGCACGACGCGCTGGCGGCCAAGGGCTACCTGGACAGCCTGAGTCACCACTACCCGAACTTCAACGCCGAGGCCATGGACGAGCTGGTGCAGGGTTTCGGCCTGGGGCCGCACCTGGCCAAGCCGATGTACATGCTCTCCACCGGCAGCCGGCGCAAGGTCTGGCTCACCGCGGCGTTCGCGTCGGGCACACCGCTCACGCTGATCGACCAGCCCTTCGCCGCGCTCGACGCGCCCTCGATCCGCTTCCTGCGCGGGTTGCTGCAGGACGCCGCCGACCACCCCAGCCGGGCCTGGCTGCTGGCGGACCACGAGGCGCCCGAAGGCATCGCTCTGAAGAAGACGGTCTCGCTCTAGCGCCCGCCCAGCCCCATCCCGCGCGAGATCACCTCTTTCATGATCTCGTTCGTGCCGCCGTAGATGCGCTGCACGCGCGCGTCGGCATACGCGCGGGTAATGGGGTACTCCCACATGTAGCCGTAGCCGCCGTGCAGCTGCAGGCACTCGTCCATCACCTTGCACTGCAGGTCGGAGCACCAGTACTTGGCCATGCTCGCGGTGGCGGTGTCGAGCTTGCCGTCCACGATGAGCTCGCAGCACTTGTCGACGAACACGCGCGCCACCTGCACCTCGGTCTGCAGCTCGGCCAGGGTGTAGCGCGTGTTCTGATACTGGGCCACGGCCTGGCCGAAGACCTTGCGGTCCTTGGTGTACTGCACCGTCCCGTCGATCGCGGCCTGCGCCGACGCCACCGCGCCGATGGCGATCTGCAGCCGCTCCCAGGGCAGTTGCTCCATGAGGCAGATGAAGCCCCGGCCTTCCATGGCCGGGCCACCCAGCAGGTTCTCGGCCGGCACCTTCACGTTGTCGAAGAACAGCTCGGAGGTGTCCTGCGCCTTCATGCCCAGCTTCTTCAGGCGCTTGCCTTTTTCGAAACCCGGCATGCCGCGCTCGACCAGCAGCAGGCTGGTGCCCTTGGCGCCTGCGCTCGGGTCGGTCTTGGCGACCACGATCACGAGGTCGGCGTGCCAGCCGTTGGTGATGAAGGTCTTGCTGCCGTTGAGCAGGTAGCTGCCGTCAGGCTGCTTGATGGCGGTGCTCTTGACCCCCTGCAGGTCGCTGCCGGCGGCGGGCTCGCTCATCGCGATCGCGCCGACCATCTCGCCCGTGGCGAGCCGGGGCAGGTATTTTTTCTTCTGTTCCTCGGTGCCGTAGTGCAGGATGTACGGCGCCACGATCTCGCTGTGCAGGCCGAAGCCGATCCCGCTGAAGCCGCTGCGCGCGATCTCCTCCATCTGCACCACCGAATAGAGCTTGTCGGCTTCCGAGCCACCAAAGGCCTCGGGCAAGGTCATGCAGAGAAAACCGTTCTCGCCGGCCTTGCTCCAGACCGCGCGGTCCACATAACCCTGCTCCTCCCAGGCCTCGTGGTGTGGCGCGACCTCCTTCTCCACGAACTTGCGGAAACTGTCGCGAAAGGCCTCGTGGTCGGCGTTGAACAGGGTGCGTTCGATCATGGTGTCACCTATCAGACTGCGGCGAAGAATTACAGAAAGCAAATGCTTGGCAAAAGTCTATACTGATTCGCGGCATCCGCCTTCCCCCAGGAGACACCATGAGCGAAGCATTCGTATTCGATGCCGTGCGCACGCCGCGCGGCAAGGGCAAGAAAGACGGCAGCCTGCACGAGGTCAAGCCGATCGACCTGCTGGCCGGCGTGCTCACCCAGTTGCAACAACGCAATGGCTTCGACACCGGCGCGGTGGACGACGTGGTCATGGGCGTGGTCTCGCCCATCGGCGAGCAAGGCTCGGTGATCGCCAAGGTGGCCGCGCTCAAGGCCGGCTGGGACTGGCGCTGCTCGGGCGTGCAGCTCAACCGCTTCTGCGCTTCCGGCCTCGAGGCGGTGAACATGGCGGCGATGAAGGTCCGAAGCGGCTGGGAAGACCTGGTGGTGGCCGGCGGCGTGGAGAGCATGAGCCGCGTGCCCATCGGCTCCGACGGCGGCGCCTGGGCGCAGGACCCGCAGACCAACAGCGACACCCTGTTCGTGCCGCAGGGCGTCGGTGCCGACCTGATCGCCACGCTCGAAGGTTTCACGCGCGAAGATGTGGACGCCTTCGCCCTCGAATCGCAGAAGCGCGCGGCGGCGGCGCGCGCGGCCGGGTACTTCAAAGGCTCGGTGGTGCCCGTCACCGACTTCCTGGGCCAGACCATCCTGGAAGAAGACGAGTTCATCAAGCCGCAGACCACGATGGACGGCCTGGCCTCGCTCAAGCCCGCGTTCGAACACCTCGGCGGCATGGGCTTCGACGCCGTGGCGCTGCAGCGCTACCCGCAAGTCGAGCGCATCCACCACGTGCACCACGCGGGCAACTCCTCGGGCATCGTCGACGGCGCGACCGCCGTGCTGATCGGCAGCGACAGCGCGGGCAAGGCGCACGGCCTCACGCCGCGCGCGCGCATCGTCTCGGTGGCGCTCTCGGGCGCCGACCCCACCATCATGCTGACCGGCCCCATGCCGGCGGCGCGCAAGGCCCTGGCGAAAGCCGGCCTGACCATCGAGCAGATCGACCTGTTCGAGGTCAACGAGGCCTTCGCGGCCGTGCCCATGAAGTTCATGAAGGAGATGGGCGTGCCCCACGAGAAGGTGAACGTGAACGGTGGCGCCATCGCCATGGGCCACCCGCTGGGCGCCACCGGCGCCATGATCCTGGGCACGCTGATCGACGAATTGCACCGCCGCCAGTTGCGCTACGGCCTGGCCACACTGTGCGTGGGCGGCGGCATGGGCATCGCCACGATCGTCGAAAGGATCTGAGGCATGAAAACCATCCGCTACGAACTCACCGACGGCATCGCCACCATCACCTTCGACGAGGAAGGATCCCCCGTCAACACCATGTGCGCCGACTGGCAGCAGGACCTCACCGAGGTCACGGCGCAGGTGATGCGCGACTGCGCCGACATCAAGGGCATCATCCTGGCCTCGGCCAAGAGCACCTTCTTCGCGGGCGCCGACCTCAAGGGCACGATGCGCCTGCAGCCCAGCGACGCGCCGCGCGTGTTCGCCGAGATCGAGCAGACCAAGAAGAACTTCCGCACGCTGGAGACGCTGGGCGTGCCGGTGGTGAGCTGCATCAACGGCACGGCGCTGGGCGGTGGCTGGGAAGTGGCGCTCGTGGGCCACCACCGCATCGCGGTGAACGATCCCAAGATCCAGCTCGGCCTGCCCGAGATCACGCTGGGCCTCATCCCCGGCGCCAGCGGCATCACGAAGATGGTGCGCCTGCTCGGCCTGATGGGCGCGCAGCCCTACATCCTGGAGAGCAAGCTGTTCAACCCGCGCGAAGCGCAGGAGCTCGGCCTGGTGCACGAACTCGTCTCGCCCGAGGGCGACGTGGCCCATGCGCTGCGCAACGCCGCGCTGGACTGGATCGCGGCGCACCCGCAGTCGCGCCAGCCCTGGGACGACAAGAACCACAAGATTCCCGGTGGCACGCCGAGCAGCCCCAAGGTCGCCGGCATGCTCACCGTGGCGCCGGCCATGCTCAAGCAGAAGACGCGCGGGCTCTACCCGGCGCCCGAGGCGGCGCTCGCCGCCATGGCCGAAGGCGCCATGGTGGACTTCGACACCGCGCTGCGCATCGAGAGCCGCTACCTCGCGAAGCTCATCGTGAGCCCGGTGGCGAAGAACATGATCAACACGTTCTTCTTCAACCTCAACGCCATCAAGAGCGGCCAGTCGCGCCCCAAGGGAATCTCGCGCTACAAGCCGAAGAAGGTGGGCGTGCTCGGCGCCGGCATGATGGGCGCGGGCATCGCCTACGTGCAGGCCGGCCGGGGCATCCGCACCGTGCTGGAGGACGTGAGCATCGAAACCGCCGAGCGCGGCAAGTCCTACAGCTTCAAGCTCACCCAGACCCGCGTGGACCAGGGCCGCATGAGCCCCTACGACCAGCGCGAGCTGCTCGACCACATCCTGCCCACCGATCACCCGAGCGACCTCAAGGGCTGCGACCTGATCATCGAGGCGGTGTTCGAGAACCGCGAGGTCAAGGCCGCCGTCACCAAGGAAACCGAGCCCATGCTGGCCGCCGGCGGCTTCTTCGCGAGCAACACCTCCACCCTGCCCATCTCCGGCCTGGCACAGGCCAGCAGCCGGCCGCAGCGCTTCGTCGGCATCCACTTCTTCAGCCCGGTGGACAAGATGAAGCTGGTGGAGATCATCCGCGGCAAGGAGACCGACGACGAGACCATCGCGCGCGCCTTCGACTACGTGCAGGCCCTGGGCAAGCTGCCCATCGTGGTGAACGACTCGCGCGGCTTCTACACCAGCCGCACCTTCGGCACCTTCGTGATGGAAGGCGCGGCCATGCTGGGCGAAGGCATTCCGGCGCCGGTGATCGAGAACGCCGCCATGCAGGCCGGCATGCCGGTGGGGCCGCTGGCCGTGCTCGACGAGACCGCGCTCTCACTCTCGGTGCACGTGATGGACCAGACCCGCGCCGATTTCGAGAAGGAAGGCCGCCGCTACACCGCCACGCCGGGCGAGCTGCTGGTCGAGCGCATGGTCAAGGAATTCAAGCGGCCGGGCCGGGCCGGCGGCGGCGGCTTCTACGACTACCCGGCGGGCCAGAAGAAGCAGCTCTGGCCCGAACTCAAGGCGCGCTTCGAGAAGCCCGGCGCCGCCTGGGACCTGCAGGACGTCAAGGACCGCCTGATCTACCGCCAGTCGGTGGAGACCGCGCGCTGCCTGGCCGAAGGCGTGCTCACCACCGTGCACGACGGCAACATCGGCTCGATCTTCGGCATCGGCTTCCCGGCCTGGACGGGCGGTGCGCTGCAGTTCATCTACGGCATGGGCATCGAGGCCTTCGAACGGCGCTGCGCCGAGCTGGCGGCGCGCCACGGCGCGGGCTTCGCGCTCGACGAGGCGGCGAAGAACGCGATCCGCCAGCACCAGCCGGTGTACTAAACACATTCGCTCCCACGCGCCGGCGGCCACCCCGCCGGCGTTTTTTTGAACCACCCTCCCCCTCTTCCCCATGAAACGACTCGAAGGAAAAGTCAGCCTCATCACCGGTGCGGCGCAAGGCATCGGCCTGGCCACCGCGCTCAAGTTCGCGCAGGAAGGCGCCACCGTCATCGTCTGCGACGTGAAGCAGGCCGCGGTGGACAGCGCCGTGCGGCAGTGCGAGGCGCTGGGCGCCACCGCCCTGGGCTTCGTGATGGACGTGACCCAGCGCGAGATGGTCGACGCGGTGGTGGCCCAGGTGAAGGCGCGCTTCGGCCGCATCGACGTGCTGGTGAACAACGCCGGCATCACGCAGGACGCGCGCCTGCAGAAGATGACGCTCGAGCAGTTCGACCGCGTGATCGACGTCAACCTGCGCGGCGTGTTCCATTGCGCGCAGGCCGTGGCCGACACCATGACCGCGCAAGGCAGTGGCGTGATCCTCAACGCCTCGTCGGTGGTCGGCATCTACGGCAACTTCGGGCAGACCAACTACGCCGCAAGCAAGTTCGGCGTGATCGGCTTCACCAAGACCTGGAGCCGCGAACTCGGCCCCAAGGGCGTGCGCGTGAACGCGGTGGCGCCCGGCTTCATCGCCACGCCCATCCTGGACACCATCCCGGCCAAGGTCATCGCCGAGATGGAGCACCGCGTGCCGCTGCACCGCCTGGGCCGGCCAGAGGAGATCGCCAACGTCTATGCCTTCCTGGCCAGCGACGAGGCCAGCTACATCAACGGCGCCGTGATCGAGGTCTCGGGCGGCATGTCGGTGTAGAGGAGCCGCCCTGCGCCGCCACGTGCTCTGGAGGCTGGCGCCGCTCGCCTGGTTTTTTTGGTCTGGCGGCGAATTGCGTCAGGAACGTGACGAAATCACGTGCGGTACTGCCCCAGTGCCGCCGCAGGCCGCCTGCCGGCGGCTCACATCCCTGGCGGGTATGCAATCATCGGGGCCTCGCTCCGTCCCGTCCCGTTCCGGCCCGCATGCAGACTGCTCCCCTTCCCTCCAACGAGGAACAACGCCTGGCCCGGTTGCGGGGCCTGGGCGTGCTCGACACCCTGCCCCAGAAAGCGTTTGACGACATCTCCGCCCTGGCGCAGGTGATCTGCGGCACGCCGGTGGCGCTGATCACCCTCATCGACCGCGATCGCCAGTGGTTCAAGTCCCGCGTCGGCGTGGACGTGAGCGAAACCCCGCGCGAGGTGGCGTTCTGCTCTCACGCCATCCTCGACCCGGAGCACGTCATGGTGGTCGAGGACATGAGCCAGGACACGCGTTTCCAGTGCAACCCGCTGGTGACCGGCCCCACCAACGTGCGCTTCTACGCCGGTGCGCCCATCGTCACCAGCGACGGCTTCGCGCTGGGCACGGTGTGCGTCATCGACCAGATGGCGCGAACGCTGCATTCGGTGCAGCTGAGCGCCCTGAGCCGCCTCTCGGCCCTGGTCGCCACCCTGCTCGAACACGAGCGGGCGCGCCAGCTCGAGGCCCGGCGCTCCGCCAACGAGGCCCAGCAGGCGCACGAGGAGCTCACCGCGATGGCCGCTGCCGGGCTGGATCTGCAGGCCTACATCGATGCCGACGGCGTCTACCGCCACGTCAACCAGACCTACCTGAACTACATCGGCAGCACGCGCAGCGAAGTCATCGGCGTGGCCGTGAAGGACCGCCTGGGTGAGGCGACCTACAACAACATGGTCGGCTCCAAGATGGCGCGCGCCATGGCCGGCGAGACCGTGATCTACCAGCGCGTCTCGCATTTCAAGGTCGCCGGCAACCGCCACATGGAGATCGCCCTGCTGCCCGTGCGCGGCGCGGACGGGAAGGTCAGCGGCGTGGTCATGCGCGGGCGCGACATCCAGGAACTCAAGAACAAGGAACGCCAGCTCGGCGAAACCATCGTCCAGCTCGAGAAGAAGACGCTGGAGCAGGAGCGCTTCATCCACATCCTGTCGCACGACCTGCGCGAGCCCATCAACGCCATCAACAACTTCACCTCGCTGCTGGAGGCCGACCACCAGCACGAACTCTCGCCCGATGCCCGGCGCTACCTGGGCTTCGTGCGCACGGGCGGCCAGCACATGGCCTGCCTGCTGGACAGCCTGCTGAAGTACGTGCGCCTGGACCGCCACTCGCTCGACAGCGGGCCGGTGGACGTGACCGTGCTGGTCGGCCAGGTGGGCGACGACCTCGGCGACGCGCTGGCGAAGACCCAGGGTCAACTGCAGTGCGACCCGCTGCCCACCGTGCAGGCCGATCCGTCCCTGCTTCGCATCGCGCTGCAGAACCTGGTGGCCAACGGCCTGGCGTTCGCGCGGCCCGGCGTGCCGCCGCACGTGCGCGTGAGCGCCACGCGCGAGCATGGCTTCGACCAGATCCACGTGCTCGACAACGGCCTGGGCATCGCCCCTGAACACCAGGCCAGCATCTTCGACATGTTCAAGCGCCTGCACCCGCGCAAGACGCACACCGGCTCGGGCCTGGGCCTGCCGATCTGCCGGCGCATCGCGGCGCTGCACGGCGGCCACCTCTCGGTGCAGTCGGTGCCGGGTGAAGGCAGCCGCTTCACGCTGCACCTGCCGGTGCCGCACGGCACGCCGTCCCGAGGCGCCCCATGAGCATTCCACAACGTTTCATCCTGGTCGACGACAACGAGGCCGACAACGTCTACCACGAGATCATGATCCGCCGCGCCGGCTTCACCGGCGAGGTGCGGGTGTTCGAAAGCGGCGCCGAGGCACTGGACTTCCTGCGCAGCGACCCGCTGGCCATGCCCACCTGCCTGTTTCTCGACATCAACATGCCGCAGATGGACGGCTTCGAGTTCGCGCGCCAGGCCCAGCCGCTGCTGCAGGACAAACCCACCATGCTGGTGATGATGCTCACCTCGTCCGACGCACCGCAGGATCGCCTGCGCGCCAGCGGCATGCCGGTGATCCAGGGCTTCGTCACCAAGCCGCTCACCCGGGAGCGCGTGCGGGAGATGCTGCAGCGGGGTTGATATTGCCTCCGTCAGATATTTACTTGCCAAAGTCAAATAACTGAACCAGAATCGGGGGCATGACATCCCCCGTTGATCCCGCCCAGGTGCGCGCGCTGCGCGCCTTCAACCGCTTCTACACCCAGCGCACCGGCCTGCTCGACCCCTACCTGGGCAGCGCGTTCTCGCTCACCGAGGTGCGCGTGCTTTACGAGCTGGCGCACCACGCGCCCTGCACCGCCAGCGAGCTCGGGCGCCGACTGGTGCTCGACGCCGGTTACCTCAGCCGCATCGTGCGCCGCTTCACCAGCGCCGGCTGGATCACGCGCACCCCGCTGCCCAACGACGCCCGGCAACACGCGCTGAGCCTGACCGCCGAGGGCCGCACCGCCTTCGAGCCCCTGCAGCAACGCTCGCGCGACGAGGCCGCCCACCTGCTGGCCCCGCTGGCGCCCGATCAGCGCCAGGCGCTCATGGCCGCGCTCGCGCGCGCACAAGGCCTGCTCGACCCCGGCAGCGCCCCCGCCTCCCGCACCGCCGTGCTGCGCGACGTGCGCCCCGGCGACATGGGCTGGGTGGTGCAGCAGCACGGCGAGATCTACGCCCGCGAGTACGGCTGGAACAGCGAGTTCGAGGCCCTGGTCGCCGAGATCGCGGCGGGCATGATCCGCCGGCACGACCCGGCCTGGGAACGCGGCTGGATCGCCGAACTCGACGGCGAGCGCGTGGGCTCGGTCTTCGTGGTGCGCAAGAGCGAGACCGAGGCCCAGCTGCGCCTGCTCATCCTGAGTCCCGCCGCGCGCGGCCTGGGCCTGGGCGGGCGCCTCACCGACGAATGCCTGGCCTTCGCGCGCGCCAAGGGCTACCGCAAAATGGTGCTGTGGACCAACAGCATCCTGAGCGCCGCGCGCGCCATCTACGCCAGGCGCGGCTTCACGCTGGTGCACAGCGAGGCGCACCACGGCTATGGCAAGGACCTCGTGGGCGAGACCTGGGAATTGACGCTGTGAGGGCCTGCGGCGCAACTCCGCAAGAAATGTCAGCCCGGCGCGGCTAGATTGAAGGCCTCGACCCCCATCCCTTTCAGGAGCCTTCCATGCACCTCGAACAGCAAGACCGCGCCGTGCGCATCATCGGCATCGAACTCAGGACCGACAACCACGAGGCCATGCGGACCATCCCGCCGCACTGGCAGCGCTTCACCGAGGAAGGCGTGCTCGCGCGCATCCCGGGCAAGCTCTCCGACGAGGTGTACGCGGTCTACACGCACTTCGAGAACGCGGGCGTGAACAACGAGGGCGTCTATTCGCTCATCATCGGCGCGCCGGTGAGCAGCACGCAGGCCGTGCCACCCGGCATGAGCCACGCCGTGCTGCCGGCCGCGCCGCGCGCGGTCTTTCCCGTGCCCCAGGGGCGCTTCGACCAGGTGGTGCCGACCTGGCAGGCGGTCTGGCTGCGCGACGACCTGCCCAAGGCCTACGTGGCCGACTGCGAACGCTACCGCGCCGACGGGCAGATCGACCTCCTCATCGGCCTGCGGCACGGCGCCAGCGCATGAACCCGGGCCACGGCTGGACCGACTACCAGCAGCGCCTGGGCCGCGTGATCGCCTACCTGCACGACCACCTGGACGAGCCGCTCGACCTGCACCGGCTGGCCGAGGTGGCGCACCTCTCGCCCTACCACTGGCACCGCGTCTACCACGCGCTGCATGGCGAGACCATCGCGGTCACCGTTCGGCGGCTGCGCCTGCACTGGGCCACGGGCTACCTGGCCAACACCAGCCTGCCGGTGGAACAGCTCGCGCGCCGCTGCGGCTACCCCAATGCCCAGTCCTTCGCGCGCGCCTTCCGCACGGCCTACGGCATGAGCCCGCTGCAGTACCGCCAGCAGGGCAACCACGTGGCCTTTCGCACGGCGCAGGCGGCGAGCGCCGTGCCCGCGGGCTACGAGGTGAGCGTGCGGGAGATCCCGCGCGTGCGCCTGGCCGGCCTGGACCACAAGGGCTCGTACATGGCCATCGGCAAGGCGTTCGAGCGCAGCTACGTGCAACTGGCCGCGCGCGGCCAGGTGGGGCCAGCCTCGCGCTGGATCGCCGAGTATTTCGACGACCCGTCCTCGGTGCCCGAGCGCCAGCTGTGCTCGCGCGCCGGCCTGTCCGTGCCCGACAGCGCCGAGGTGGTGCCGCCCCTCGTGGCCTTCGAGGTGGGCGGCGGGCCCTGCGCCGTGCTGCGCCACCGCGGGCCCTACGCCACCATGCGCGCGGCCTACCAGTGGTTGTACGGCCACTGGCTCGTGAACAGCGGCCACGAGGTGGGCGACGCGCCGGTGTTCGAGGAGTACCTCAACAACCCGCGCGACACCGCGCCGGCCGACCTGCTCACCGACATCTGCCTGCCCCTGGCCCAGGCCACCGCGGCCCGATAATCCGGGCATGCCGCCCGCCCAGACCGCCCCCGACACCCCCCCTCTCCAGCACCCGCAGTCGAAAACCGACCTGTTCGTCTCCTTCACCTGGTTGGCCCTGCAGGGTTTTGGCGGTGTGCTGGCGGTGGTGCAGCGCGAGCTGGTGGAGAAGAAGCGCTGGATGAGCCGCGAGCAGTTCGTGGAGGACTGGGCCGTCGCGCAGATCATGCCGGGCCCCAACGTGGTCAACCTCTCCATGATGATCGGCGGGCGCTACTACGGCCTGCCGGGCGCCCTGGCGGCGCTGGCCGGCATGTTGACCGCGCCCATGGTGCTGGTGCTGCTGCTGGCCGCGCTCTACGGCAGCGTGGCCGACAGCGCCGTGGCGCAGAACGCGCTGCGCGGCATGGGCGCGGTGGCGGCCGGCCTGGTCGCCGCCACCGGCATCAAGCTCATCGGGGCGCTGAACAAGAACGCCCTGGGCATGGGCATGTGCGTCTTCCTGGCCGTGCTCACCTTCATCGCCATCGGGCTGCTGCGCTGGCCCCTGCTGTGGGTGCTGCTCAGCATCGGCGGGGGGCCTGCCTGTGGGCCTATCGGGTGTTGAGCGACGCCGACGCCGACCGCGCCAGGAAGGGAGGCGCCTGAGCATGATGCTGCCCACCCCGGCCAACTGGCTCGACCTCTTCACCCACTTTGCCTCGCTCTCGCTGCTGGCCGTGGGCGGCGCGATCACCACCGCGCCCGACATGCACCGCTACCTCGTGCTGCAGAACGGCTGGCTGAGCGAGGCGCAGTTCACCTCGTCCATCGCCATCTCGCAGGCCGCGCCCGGCCCGAACGTGCTGTTCGTCGCCGTGCTGGGCTGGAACGTGGGCCTCAACGCGGGCGGTGGCCCGTCGGCTGGCTGGCTGGCCTGGGCCCTCGGCCTGTTCGGCGTGCTGGTCACCATGGTGGCCATCCTGCTGCCCTCGTCGGTGCTGACCTACACCGCCACGCGCTGGGCGCACCAGAACCGCGAGCTGCGCGCGGTGCGCGCCTTCAAGACCGGCATGGCCCCGATCGTGATCGCGCTGCTGATCGCCACCGGCTGGCTGCTCACCGGCTCGCACGAGCACCCCGCGCGCGACTGGCCGCTGTGGCTGCTCACCGCCGTCACCACCGTGCTGGTGTGGCGCACGAAGATGCACCTGCTGTGGATGATCGGCGCGGGCGGCTTGCTGGGCGCGCTAGGCCTGGTCTGAAGGCGCAAACCAGTTCAGCAGCAGGTCGTTGACCTCGTCGGGCCGCTGGTATTGCACCCAGTGGCCCGCCCCTTCCACCACGGCCCAGGGCCGTTCGGCCGTGCCCAGACCCAGGGTCGATGCCACGCGCTCGGCCAGGCCGGTCGCGTCCTCCCGTCCCCAGACGCCGAGCACCGGCGCATCGAAGGCCGCCAGAGCGGTGGGCAGGTGCGCCGACTGCGAGAAGTGCCGGCTCTGAAAGCGCGCGGCCCTGCAGGCGCGCTCGTGGATGTCCAGGGCCAGCGCGTCGATGTCGCTGGCCGGGGCGATCATGAGTTCGGCCAGATTGCGCCGAAGCAGGTCGCGGGTGTGCGCCGCGCCGTCCGCCTGGCGCCAGTCCACGAGCCTGATCTCGCGCTGGCGCCCGGACCCATGGCCCGCCGGCCCCACCAGCGCCAGGCGCCGGACCCGGCGGGTGCGCTCGGCCACGCCCATGGCCACCAGCGACCCGAAGGAAAACCCGGCGAGACCGAACCGGGCCTCCGGCCCGAGCAAGGCTTCCAGGGCGGCCGTCAGATGCACCACCAGCGCCTCCAGCCGTGCGGCCCTCGGCACCTCGGGCGGCAAGGCGCCGGATTCGCCGAAGCCCGGCATGTCGGGCACCCACAGCTCGTGCGCCGCCGACAGCGCCTCCACATTGCGGATCCAGTGCATCCAGTTCCCATAACCGCCATGCAGCAGGACCAGTGGCGGGCCGCCGCGACCGAAGCGGCGCCAGCACACGCGCACGCCCAGGGCGTCCACCGTGTGGCGCTCGGCCAGCGCGGCCACGCGCTCGATCTGCGCGGCCGGCATCACGCGACGCGCCGGGCCTGCCCATCCCAGTAACGCTCCTTCAGTTCCTTGCGCGAGAGCTTGCCGTTCGCGTTCTTGGGCAGCTCCGACACGAAGTCGACCGAACGGGGCTTCTTGAAGTCCGCCAGGAACTGGCGGCAGTGGTCCACCAGTTCGTCGGCGGCCACTTCGTGCCCCTCGCGCTTGACGACCACCGCCTTGATGGCTTCGCCCCAGGTCGCGTCGGGCACCCCCACCACGCAGACTTCGTAGACCGCGGGGTGCCGGTACAAGGCCAGCTCCACTTCACTGGGGTACACGTTGAAGCCGCCGGAGATGATCATCTCCTTCTTGCGATCGACGATCGAGAGGTAGCCGAGTTCGTCCATGCGGGCCAGGTCCCCGGTGTGCAGCCACCCGTTCTTCAGGGTGTCGGCGGTGATCTCGGGCTCGCGCCAGTAACCGGCGAACACGTCGGGGCCCTGGATCACGATCTCGCCGACCTCGCCCAGCGGCACCTCCTGGCCGGCATCGTCCACCAGCCGCACGCGGGATTCACCGAACGCGCGGCCGCAGGAAAGCAGCAGTTCTTCGCGGCCCTCTTCGATCGCGATGCGGTGGTCCTCCGCCGTCAGGATGACCAGCCCGCCCGTGGTCTCGCCCGCGCCATAACCTTGCGACAGGACCGGCCCGAAGGCCTTCCATGCCTCCTTGATGCGCGAGGGCGCGATCGGGGCCGAGCCGTAGGTGACATCGCGCAGCGAGCTGAGGTCGAACTCCTTGAGGCGCGGGTGCGCGAGGATCATGTTGATCATGGTCGGCACCAGGAAACAGGCGGTCACGCGGTGCTGTTGCACTGTGGCCATGAACACCTCGGCGTCGAAGCGGTCGTGCAGCAGGATGGTGCCGCCCTGGAACAGGAAGGGCTGGATGAACATGCCGCTGGCGTGCGTGACGGGCCCGGCCAGCGCCAGCACGTCGCCGGGCTTGGCCCGCAGCCGGCCCATGACAACCTTGCGCAGCGACGCCAGGCGGTTGCCCACCGTCTGCATCGAGGCCTTGACCTTGCCGGTCGAGCCCGAGGTGAAATGCAGCACCGCGAGATCGGAGGCCTCCATCTCCACGTCGGGCGACACCGGCGAAGCCGCCGCCAGCAGGGCCTCGTAGTCCAGAAAGCCCTGCGGCCCGTTCTCCAGCGCCACCAGGGTGCGGATGTCCGTCAACCGGCCCGCCTGCTGCACCACCGAAGCCACGTGCTCGGGCCCGACGAGCATGATCTTCGCCTGCGAGCTGTTGGCGGACTCCACCATCTCTTCGGGCGAGAGGCGCGCGTTGAGGGCGACCTTCACCAGGCCGGCCTTGTACATGGCGCACTCGAACTCGATCAGCTCCGGGCGGTTGAACGACTGGACGAGCACCCGATCGCCCTTCTGCGCGCCCAGGGCGATCAGCGCGTTGGCGAGCCGGCTGGAGCGCTCGTCGAGTTCGCGGTAGGTGATCACCCGGTCGTGAAAAAGAATGGCGGGGCGCTGCGGCCAGTAGCGGGCGCTGCGGGTCAAAAATCGGCCTTGGTTCACGGGGATTCCTCGCAAAGAATGAAAGTGAACGGATCGTAGGATCGGCGACAGGCCCGACCGATAAGGCCCCGAGCGATCCCGATGCCCGCCGGGAATGGCCGCGCTCATGCCGCTGGGGCATCGATATCGCCCGCCGCGGAATCGCGCCATGGGCCCTGGCGCCAGAGAATCGAGCCAGATCAAAATTCTCTGGAGACACCACGCATGCTGACCAAACGCACTCTTCTTCTGGGCGGCCTCGCCGGCGGACTGCTGGCCCTGGGACTGCCCGCGCACGCCCAGGGGCGCTACCCGGACCGCCCCATCAAACTCATCATCCCGTTCAGCGCGGGCGGCCAGTTCGACATCGTCGCGCGCATGCTGGCGCAGTTCGCCAGCACGGAACTGCAGCAACCGGTGGTGGTTGAAAACGTGGCGGGCAGCGGCGGCAACATCGGCGCGGCGCGGGTCGCCAACGCCGCGCCCGATGGCTACACCTTGCTGGTGCTGGGCGGCAACCACGCGATCGCGAAGTCCCTCTACGCCAAACCGGGCTACGACGTGACCAAGGACTTTTCACCCATCTCCATGGTCAGCATCACGCCCCACGTGGTGCTGGTGAACGCCGCCATGCCGATCCACAGCATGGCCGAGCTGGTGGCCTATGCCAAGAAAAACCCCGGCAAGCTGAACTACGCCACGCCGGGCATGGGCACCTCGATGCACCTCACGTTCGAGATGATCAAGGCGCACTACGGCGTGGACATCACCCACATCCCCTACCGGGGCGGTGCCAACGCGCTGACCGACCTGTCCGGCGGGCAGGTCAACCTGGGCATCATCGGCATCGCCCCCGCCCAGGAATTCCTGAACGCGGGCCGCATCCGCGCCCTGGCGGTCACGAGCAAGGGCCGCTCACGCGCCCTGCCCAACGTGCCCGCGCTGTCCGAAGTGGGCTACCCGGAACTCAATGCCGGCAGCTGGCTGGGGATTGCGGGTCAGCGCCAGATGCCGGCCGAGATCGTGGCGCGCTGGCACGGTGTGGTGCGGGCCTTCCAGGACAGCCCGGCCAACCGGCAGCGGATGGAGGAAATGGGGTTCCGGATCGAACCCACCACCGCCGAACAGTTCCAGAAGTTCATCGCGTCCGAAGTCGAGGCCTACGGCAAGATCGTGCGCGACAACAAGATCACCGCCGACTGAGGCGCCACTCAGACGGGGCCGTGCGCCTTCAACAGCTCGACCAGGCGCTCGGCCAGCGGAGAGAGATAAGCGGCCTTGCGCATCGAGATGCCGATCGTGCGGGGCCACACCGCCTGCGCCAGGGCCAGGGGCCTGAGGCCGGTCCCCTGGGGCCGTGACAGGACCGACGCCGGGATCACGCTCAGCAGATCGGTGGTGCGCACCACGCTGGCCAGCGCGGTGACCGATGAGTTGGATTCCACCACCACGTTGGGCTCCGGCAGGCCGTGCTCGGCGAAGCGCGCTTCCAGGGACCGCCGGGCCGCGACGTTGCGCCCCGGCAGGACCCACGAGGCTTCCGCCAGGTCCTTGAACCGGAGGGACGTCGACTCCAGCAGCGGGTGATCGGCGCGCGCGACCACGTGGATGTCGTCGCGGAACAGCGGCAGCTGGGTGAACTCCGGTGTCTCGTGCGCGGGCAGCGCACTGATGGCCATGTCCAGGTCACCGAACTGCAGGGCCGCGAGCAACTGATCGTTCAGGCCGATCATGACCTGCACCCGCGCCGCCGGCCGCTGCCGCAACAGCTCGGCACAAGCCTGGCCGAAGAACATCTCCGAGTAGGTCGGCGCCACGCCCACGCGCACCAGGCCCTTCTTGCCCAGGTGGAGGTCGTTGGCCTCCTTGATGGCGTCGTCCAGGCTCACCCGCACATGGCGCGCCCGCTGGAAAAACGCCGTGCCCGCCGTGGTGAGCTCCATGCCGCGCGCGGTGCGCTCGAACAGCTGCAGCTTGAGTTCGCGCTCCAGCCGCTGGATGCCCTTGGTCAACGCCGGCTGGCTCTGGCCCAGCCGCTGCGAAGCGCGCCCCACATGGCCGGTTTCGGCGACCGCAATGAAGTAGTTGAGATCTTCGATTCGCACGTTATTCCCGAAGGTTATCGAACCCAGGCACTTGCGGATCGCCGCGCCCGATCCGCGCGACATGATCCACCCGACACCCACTTTTCACGGGCACACCACCATGACGACAGCGACCCATCCCGACCTCGCCAGCCTTCGCGAACGGCTCAACGCCTACCTGAACGAAGAGCTGATCCCCTTCGAAAAATCGGCCGGCATCGCCTACGAGGACAAGCTCTCGCGGGACTTCGCCAAGACCATCTGGAAGCGCTCGCGCGAACTCGGATTTTATGGGCTGCAGTTGCCGCCGGAGCTGGGCGGCCTGGGTCTGAGCGTGCGCGACCTGGCCGTGCTCAAGGCCGACGTGGCCGCCTCGGGCGCCGTGCTGTTCCCTCACGTCCTGGGCGACTGGGGCGGGCCCTCGCGCATCGGCAACCTCGTGAAGTACGCCTCGCCCTACCAGCTGGAGCACTACATGCTGCCGGTGGCGCGCGGTGAAAAAGGCGCCTGTTTCGCGATGACGGAAACCCAGTCCGGTTCCGACGCCGCCAGCATCCAGACCCGCGCGGTGCGCGACGGCGACGACTACATCATCACGGGGCACAAGCACTACATCACCGCGTCCGCGTTCGCCGACTTCGCCGTGGTGATGTGCGTGACCGACCCGGACGCCGGCGCCCAGGGCATCTCGGCCATCCTGGTCGACCTCGACGCGCCCGGTGTCTCGCTGACCTACGACTACCTGCCGATGACGGGCCAGCACGTCGACGCCGACATCCATTTCGACAACGTGCGGGTGCCGCGCGCCAACCTGATCGGCGAGGAAGGCAGTGGCTTCAAGATCGCGATGGCGCGCGTCAACGTCAACCGACTGCTGCACTGCCCCAACATGATCGGCCTGGCGCGCCTGTGCCTGCGCCTCTCGCTCGAATACGCCCAGCAGCGCCGCCAGTTCGGCGGCCCCATCAGCCGCTTCCAGGCCATCCAGCACATGCTCGCCGACATGGCGACCGGGCTGTACGCCTGCGAAGGCATGGTGCTGGCCGCGGCGCAGAAGGCCGACGAAGGCGGCGACGTGCGCATGGAGGGCGCGATGTGCAAGCTCTTCGTGTCGGAGAAGTGTTTCGAGATCGCCGACAAGGCGGTGCAGATCCACGGCAACGTGGGCGTCACCAAGAACCACCCGGTGGAGTTCGCCTTTCGCCGGCTGCGGCTGTACCGCATCCTCACCGGCACCAGCGAGATCCAGCGCAACACCATCGCGAAAGCGATCCTGGCATGAACATCGCTGTCCCTCCCACCTGCCTGACGGGCCAGGTCGTGCTCGACCTGGGCCAGCTCCACCCGGGCCCTCACACCGCCATGTTGCTGCAACAACTGGGCGCCACCGTCATCAAGGTCGAGCGCCCGCAGGGCGGCGATTCGGGCCGCGCGCTGGGTGCCGACACCTTCGCCAAGTACAACCGGGGCAAGCTCTCCATCGCGCTGGACTTGAAGAACCCGGATGATCAGACCGTCCTGAAAGGCCTGGCACGCCGCAGCCAGGCCCTGATCGAAGGGTTTCGCCCCGGTGTGATGGACCGCCTGGGCGTGGGCTACGGCGTCTTGCGCGAGCTGAACCCGGCCCTCGTGCTGTGCTCGATCTCGGGCTTCGGCCAGACCGGCCCCTATGCGCAGCGCGCGGGGCATGACCTGAACTACCTGGCGCTGGCCGGCTACTGGGCCGTGCCCTCGCAGGTGGACGACCACACCGGACGGCCCAACGTGCGCCTGTCGGACTACTGCGGTTCGATGTACGCGGCCTTGTCGCTGGTGGTGGCCATGATGACGGCCCGCCTGAGCGGCCAGGGCCAGCACCTGGACGTGTCGCTGCACGACGCCATGACCGCCTGGACCATCCCCGGCATCGACAGCATGGTGCGCAAGACCGGCAAGGACATCGAGAAGATGGGCCATGTGATGCCCGACAACGACCTCTTCGCCACCGCCGACGGCCGCTTCATCGCCCTCGGCATCCTGGAGGAAAAGTTCTGGGACAACCTGCGCGACGCGCTGGTACCGGACTGCCCCGCCCTGGGCGCCACGGACTTCGCCACGCGGCCCGACCGGCTGCGCCACAAGCGCCGGCTCAATGCCTTGTTGAAGACCCTGCTCGCCACGAAGACCCTGGGGCAATGGGCGGAGCAGTTCGGCACCCGCGACATCCCCTGGTCGCCGGTGCTGGAGTACGACGAGCTGCTGGACGATCCGCACGTCGTGGCGCGGGGCGTGTCGCACGCGTCCGACGATGGCGGCAGCCGCGTCGTGGACTTCCCCGTGAAGTTCTCCGGCGGCATCGCGCCGCACGGTGGACCCGCACCCGCCCTCGACGGTCACCGGAACCAGGTGCTGCGCTGGCTGGCAACGGGGGATCTCGCCGAGCTCGCCCGCTGAACGTCGGTCTACTGGTTCGCCTGCAACATGGCCGCCATCTTCTGGTGAATCAGGTTGATGGCCTTGAGCGGGCGGATCATCACCTTGAAATCGGTGATGCGGTCCTCGTCGTTCCAGCGGATCATGTCCACGCCGTTGACGGTGATGCCGTCGATCTCGACCTGGAACTCCAGCACCGCGTCGCGCGGCCCGACGACCTCGCGCACGTAGCGGAACGAGGCATTGAAGAAAACCTGGAACGCCGCCGCGAGGTACTGCGTCGTCACCGCCTTGCCGGCCTGCGGCGTGTGCACGACCGGCGAATGGAACACCACCTCATCGGCCAGCAGATCGCGCAGGCCTTTCGCGTTGCGGGTCTGCACCAGGTCGTGCCATGTGTCGAGAACGGGGTGGGCCATGGGGTTGTCTCCGTGAAGTCGGCGTATGGCCATTGTGACCGGCCCCCAGGCGCAGCAAAAGACCATGGACGGATCAGATGGGCGTCTCCAGCACCTGGTGGTAGGTGATGTAAACCTCTTCACGCTGGTAGCCCAGCGATTCGTACAGACCCTGCGCGATCTTGTTGGTCGTCGCGGTGTCGAGTGTGAGACGCTGCGCCCCTTCCCGGGTGAAATGCTCGGTGATGTGGTTCATCAGGTACCGTGCATAACCGCTCTTGCGGGTGGATGGGGTGGTGTACAGGTCTGACAGGTAGTGGTAAGGCCGCATGCTGATCGAGCAGACCGCCGGGTAAAGCTGTGAGAACGCGACCGCCTGACCTTGATCGTCCAGCAACAGGAAGATCTTCGACCGGTTCTGCCGGAGGTTCTGCTGGATGAAGGCCCGGCAGGCCGGCAGGTCGCTGGCTTGCTCGTAGAAGATCCGGTAATCGTTGAACAGCGCCGACAGCACATCGAGTTGCGCCTCAGTGCAGTGAATGACTTGCATGCGTTGCTCCTGGATGGAGGGTCGATTCAATCGGCCGGTGGTCTCAACCCAGCAAGACCGGCAGGCACACCGCCGCCGTTTCCCGCAGACAGGTCTCGGCCACCGCGTCCAGCGGGGTCGGCTCGGGGTTGACGATGACCACCCGCGCGCCGCTCTGGTGGGCCGTGAAGGCCAGGCCCGCCGCCGGGTAGACCTCGCCGGAGGTGCCCACGACCAGCATCAGGTCGCAGTGGCGGGCGGCGTGTTCGGCGGCTTCGAGCGCATCGGCCGGCAGGTTTTCACCGAACCAGACCACGGCCGGGCGCCGCAGGTTGCCGCACACCGGGCAGCGCGGCGGATGGCCGGCCTCCAGGGCGTCGAGCCGGCAGCAGGCGCGCGGCACATCGAGCCAGCGGTCCTCGGCGATGCTGCCGTGCAGGGCCAGGGCGTCGGTGTTCCCGGCCCGCTGGTGCAGGCCGTCCACGTTCTGGGTGATCAGGGTCTGGCGCCCCGGGTGCTGCCGCGCGAAAGCCGCCAGCGCCGCGTGGCCCGCGTTCGGCAACACGGCGCGAATCATGTCGCGGCGGTGGGCGTACCAGTCCCACACGCGCTGCGGGTGGGCCCGGAAGGCGGATTCGGTGGCGAGTTCCTGCGGATCGAAGTGCGCCCACAGGCCGGTCTGTGCGTCGCGGAAGGTGGGCACGCCGGATTCGGCGCTCATGCCCGCGCCGGTGAGCACGGCGATGTGGCGCGCGTCCCGAACCCAGCCGCGCACCGCGTCCGTGTCGCCCATGGTGTTCAGCTGCGCTGGCGCAGGGCTTCGTAGAGGCAGACGCCGCTGGCGACCGAGACGTTCAGGCTCTCGACCGCGCCGGCCATGGGGATGCTCACCAGCTCGTCGCAGGTCTTGCGCGTGAGCTGGCGCATGCCCGCGCCTTCGGCGCCGAGCACGAGCGCCACCGGGCCCTTGAGGTCCACCTGGTAGAGCGTCTTGGGCGCGTCGTCGCTGGTGCCGATGACCCAGATGTTGCGTTCCTTGAGCTCACCCAGCGTGCGCGCGAGGTTGGTGACCATGAAGTACGGCATGGTCTCGGCCGCGCCGCTGGCCACCTTGGCCACGGTGGCGTTGATGCCGGCGGCGTGGTCCTTGGGCGCGATCACGGCGTGCGCGCCGGCCCCGTCGGCCACGCGCAGGCAGGCACCCAGGTTGTGCGGGTCGGTGATGCCGTCGAGCACCAGCAGCAGCGGCGGGATGCCGGTGGGCTCGAGCTGTTCGAGCAGGTCGTCGAGCGAACGCACCTGGGCCACGGCTTCCACGCGCGCGGCCACGCCCTGGTGCCCATGGCTGCCGGCCAGCTTGGCGATGCGCAGGCCGTCGGCCTCGATCAGCCGGGCGTTGGCTTCGCGCGCCTTGTCCAGGAACTGGCGCATGCGCGCGTCGCGCCGGGTCGGCTCGTAGTAGATCTCGATGATGGATTGCGGCGCGGTTTTCAGGCGCACACCCACGGCGTGAAAGCCGAACAGCACTTTGGGGGAAGACATCCGGGGATTATCGACGCTGGCCGCCCTCAGGCGGTTTGCGCCAGCTCGCCCAGCAGGCGCAGCGCCGCATCGAAACGGGGATCGCCGGGGTGGCCGACGTTGAGCCGCAGGTGGTGCGTGAAGCGCCGGTCGGCCGAAAACAGCACACCCGGCGCGGTGCTGATGTTGCGTTCTCGCGCGCGGTGGTGCAGCGCGAGCGCGTCCACCGTGGGCGGCAGCTCCAGCCAGAGGAAGTAGCCGCCCAGCGGGCGCGTGACGCGCGTGCCGGCCGGGAAGTGGCGCTCCACCAGGCGCAGCGCGTGCTGCTGCTGGCCCGCGAGCGCCTCGCGCAAGCGGCGCAGGTGGCGGTCGTAGCCGCCCTGCGCGAGGTAGTCCACCAGCGCGAGCTGGGGTGGGATGGCGGTGGCCAGCGAGCTCGACATCTTCAGTCGCTCCACCGCCCCGGCGTAGCGCCCGGCCGCAGCCCAGCCCACGCGGTAGCCCGGCGCGAGGCACTTGGAAAACGACGAGCAGTGCAGCACGCCGCCTTCACGGTCGAAGGCCTTGGCCGGCGGCGGGCGGCGCGCCCCGGCGTGCAGCTCGCCGTACACGTCGTCCTCGATCAGCGGCACGCGGTGGCGCGCCAGCAGGGCCACCAGCGCCTGCTTGCGCTCAGGAGGCATCAGCGCGCCCAGCGGATTCTGGAAGCTGGGCATGAACCAGCATGCCGCCACCGACTGGCGCTCCAGCAGCGCGGCCAGGGCGTCCAGGTCCACGCCTTCGCGCGGATCGGTGGCGACCTCCACCGCCTTGAGGCGCAGGCGCTCGAGCGCCTGCAGCGCGGCGTAGAAGGTGGGCGACTCGACCACCACCACGTCGCCGGGCTGGGTCACCGCCTGCAGGCACAGGTTGAGCGCTTCCATGGCGCCATTGGTGATGACCAGTTCGTCCTCGGCCAGCGGCACGCCATGCAGCGCGTAGCGCCGCCGCACCGCCTGGCGCAGGCCCACGTCGCCCGCGGTCAGCGCACCGGTGATGCGGGCGGCCGGCAGCCGGCGCATGGCGCGCGCGCCACTGCGCGCCAGCGCGTCGAAGGGGAACAGGTGCGGCGCCGGAAAGGCGGAGCCCAGCGGCACCACGTCGGCGTCGCGCGTGGAGCCCAGCAGCTCGAACACCAGTTCGCTGATGGCCACCGGCGTGGCCTCGCCACTGGGCCGTGCGGCCTGCGGTGCGGAGCGCGCGGGGCGGCGCGTCGCGCGCACAAAAAACCCGGACCGGGCCCGCGCCTCCACCAGCCCCTGCGACTCCAGCTGCCCATAGGCCTGGAACACGGTGGACGGGCTCACGCCGCGCTGCTCGCAGGTCTGCCGCACCGAAGGCAGGCGCTCGCCGGGGCGCAGCAGGCCGGCGCGGATGCCATCGGCGATTTCTTCGGCCAGTTGCTGGTAGCGGGTGAGGCGAGCGCCACTCATCGGATCGGCATCGTGAAGGGGGTCGGCCGATCTTAGCGGCCGCATCGTCGGGTCTGTCACAACCAGCGCGCCAGCAGCGCGATCACCAGCGCGGTGCACACGCCGTTCAGGCCCATCGCCAGCGCGGCGAAGGCCACGCTGCCGGGGTGCGTCTGCAGGGCGCGCGCGGTGCCGATGGCGTGCGCCACCAGGCCCAGCGCGAAGCTGCGCGTGGTCGCATCGTCCAGCCGCAGCAACCGCAGCACCGGGCCCGCGAACAGGGTGCCCAACACGCCGGTGGCCACCACGGCCAGGGCCGCGACCGCCGGCAGGCCGCCGGCCCGCTCCGCCGCCTGCATGGCGATCGGCATGGTCGCGGCCTTGGGGGCGATCGACAGCGCAAAAGGCATCGGCGAACCCAGGGCCTGCGCCAGCAGCAGCGTGCCCAGCACCGAGGCCAGGCACCCGGCCAGCAAGGCGCCCAGCAGCGGCAGCGCCATGCGCCGCAACAGCGCAGCCTGCTGGTACAGCGGCACGGCCAGCGCGATGATGGCCGGCCCGGTGAGCCAGCGCAGCAGGCGGGTGCCCTCGGCGTAAACGGGGTAGCCCGTGCCCGCCAGCGCCAGCGCGCCCAGCACCAGGGCCGTGCCGGTGAGCACCGGCAGACACAGCAGGTGGTGGCCGCTGCGCCGGTACAGCCACAGCGCCGCCGCGTAGGCCGCGAGCGTCACCAGCGTCCAGAGAACCACCGCGCTCACGGTTGCCGCCGGCGCATCAGCCGGTGCAGGGTCCAGCCGGTGACAGCAAGGGTGAACGCCGTCACCAGCGTGGCCGCCAGCGCGAACAGCGCCGCGTGCTGCCACAGCAGGTGGCCGTACAGCCCGACGGCCGCGACCGAGGGGATCAGGAACAGCATCAGGTGGCGCAGCAGCGGCGCGGTGACCTCGTCCAGGCCGCGCGGCACGCCACCGCGCAGCGCCAGCAGGCCCAGCAGCATCAGCAAGCCCAGCAACGAACCGGGCAAGGGCCAACCCAGCCAGGCCACCAGGGCGTCGCCCAGCCACTGCAGGCCGGCCAGCAGCGCAGCGGCGGCCACCCACCCAGCCACGTGCCTGGCGCGCGGCCCAAGATCGTCAAGGAACTGGAACATCATCGGGCCAGTATCGCCCGGTGCGCCGCATCTGCCACGGCTCAGATGCGGCGCAATGCAAGCGGATCAGAACGGATCAGCAGGCGCTTCTGATCTGGTATTTTTTCAATAAAACTGCATCTTGCGCATCAGATGGGCCTAGGCCACGATCGCGGCATGTCCCAGGAACCCACGAAACCACCACCGGACCCACCCGGCCTCGACGCGCTGCGCGAGGTGGTGGACAGCGGCCTGCTGCGCTGCGGCGTGCCCGCCCACCTGGGCGGTGCGGGCGACGGGCTGGCCGCGCTGGCGGCCGGCGCGGCCGAACTGGCGCGGCACGACCCGGCCGCAGCCTGGCTGCTGTGGGCCCAGCGCCTGGCCATCGAGGCGCTGCTCCAGTCACCCAACGTCGCCCTGCGCGAGCACTGGCTGGCCGACTTCCTGAGCGGCGAGCGGGCGGCCACCGTGGCCCCTTCGTTCGACGCGCTGTACGCGCACGACACCGGCCGGGGCTGGCTGCTGCGCGGTGAACTCCAACCGGTGCCCAACCTGCAGTGGGCCGGCTTCTCCCTGATCGCGCCGGTGCGCCTGAACGGCCCGGTGGACCACTGGGTGCTGCTGCGCAGCGAGGAAGACGGCCTGTCGGTCGTGCCCGATACTGGCGCACACGGGCCCGGGAAAGCCCTCGCCGGCACGCTGCGCCTCGAACACGTGTTCTTCCGCGAAGACGAATGGCTGTTCGGCCCCGACCTGCCCCAGCGTCTGGCCCCCGTGGCGGCGGCGCTGGCCCCGGGCCTGCCCTGCCCGACCGACTGGAACCGAACCGCCCTGTCCACGCTCTCACCTTCAACGTTCCCCACGACATGACCCTGTTCTCCCGCTTGACCTTGCCACCGCACTGGCGCCCCTCCCTGCTGCTCGCCCTGGCCTGCGTGGGGCTCCCGGCCGCCGCGCAGCCACCCACCTTCGAAGACACCATGGCCCAGCGCATGGTGGCCTGCACGGCCTGCCACGGCAACCAGGGCCGCGCCGCGCCCGATGGCTACTACCCGCGCCTGGCGGGCAAGCCGGCGGGCTACCTCTACAACCAGCTGCTGCATTTCCGCGATGGCCGACGCACCTACCGCCTCATGACGCAGATGGTGGATCCGTTGAGCGACGCCTACCTGCTGGAGATCGCCGAGCACTTCGCCGCCATGGACGTGCCCTACCCCGCGCCGGCCAAGGCGGAAGCCACGCCGCAGGAACTGCAGCGCGGTGAACAACTGGCCCTGCATGGCGATGCCGCGCGCCGCCTGCCCGCCTGCGTCGCCTGCCACGGTGCGGCGCTCACCGGCGTGCAGCCCGCCACGCCCGGCCTGCTGGGGCTGCCGCGCGACTACCTCAACGCGCAGCTCGGCGCCTGGCGCACCGGCCAACGCAAGGCCCACGCACCCGACTGCATGGCCGACATCGCCCAGCGCCTGGACATCCGCGACATCGCGGCCGTGAGTGCCTGGCTCTCCACCCAGCGCCTGCCGGCGAACACCCACGCCGTGTCGCCCGGTGCTGCGCCCCTGCCCCTGCAATGCGGCAGTGCCATGCCGCCCAAGGGAGGCCGCCCATGAGCCGCATCGCCTTGCGCGCGTTCGCCGTGCTGCTGCTGATCGGTGTGGCCGTGGTGGCCTGGCTCGCCTGGCCTGCGCAGCCCATCGCCGTGCCGCCCGCCGCCGTGGCCACCGACCTGCGCGATCCGAACACCATCGAGCGCGGTCGCTACCTCTCGGTGCTGGGCAACTGCCAAGCCTGCCACACCCCTCGCGGCGGCGAGCCGTTCGCCGGCGGTTATGCCCTGCCCACGCCGTTCGGCACCGTGTACGGCAGCAACCTCACCCCCAGCGAGAGTGGCCTGGGCCCCTGGAGCGCCGACGACTTCTGGCGCGCCATGCACCACGGCCAGGGCCCGGACGGCCGCTGGCTCAACCCGGCCTTCCCGTACAACAACACCACCCAGGTCACGCGCGAAGACAGCGACGCGCTCTACGCCTACTTCCGCAGCCTGGCCCCGGTGGACGCGCCGGTGCCGCCGCACGACATCCGCTGGCCCTACAACACGCAGCTCGCGCTCAAGGCCTGGCGCACGCTGTACTTCAAGGCCGGCCCCGAGGAGCCGCCGACCTCGGCCGCGCGCGCACCCGAGATGCTGCGCGGCGCCTACCTCGTCAACGGCCTGGGCCATTGCAGCGCCTGCCATGTGCCGCGCGATGCGCTGGGCGGCCAGAGCGACATGCTCGGCCTCTCCGGCGGGCTGATCCCCATGCAACGCTGGTACGCCCCCTCGCTGCTCGATCCGGCGGAGGCCGGGTTGCAGGACTGGTCCGTCGACGAGATCGTCGCCCTGTTCAAGGACGGCCGCGCCCGCGACGCGCTGGTCTCCGGCCCCATGGCCGAGGTGGTACAGCACAGCACGCAGCATTGGGCTCCGGCCGACCTGCGGGCCATGGCCAGCTACCTCCAGCAGTTGCCCAAGCCACCCGCGTCGCGCAGCGAGAAGCCGCCCGCCGCCGACGGCCGCGCGCTCAGCGTGGGTGGCAAGCGCTACGAGCAGCATTGCGCCCAATGCCACGGCAACCAGGGCGAAGGCATCACCAGCCAAGGCACCACGGCCTACCCGGCCCTGGCCGGCAACCGCGCGGTGACCATGGCCTCCCCCGCCAACCTGGTGCAGATCGTCCTCAACGGCGGCTTCGGTCCGGCCACCGAGGGTCATCCGCGCCCCTTCGGCATGCCCCCGTTCGTGCTGCAGCTCAACGACCAGGAACTGGCCGACGTGCTGACCTATGTGCGCACCCAATGGGGCAACCAGGCACCGCCGGTCAGCGCGCTGGACGTGCAGCAGCTCAGAGGACCGCTTGGCCGCTGAACCCCTCCATGTCGTCAGCCTGTGCGCCCAGTGGTGCGGCACCTGCCGCGACTGGAAACCGGTGATCGACGAGACGGCCAGCAGCCTCCCGCACCTGCGCTGGCGCTGGCTGGACATCGAGGACGAGGCCGCGCTGCTGGGCGACCTCGACGTGGAAACCCTGCCCACGGTGCTGGTGGGCCGGGGCGATCGGGTGCTGTTCTTCGGGCCGGTGCTGCCCCGGGTGGAGCTGCTGACGCGCCTGCTGGAAACCCTGAGTGAGCCGGAACACCCGGCCGCACAGGTCGACGACGAAGTCGCCGAACTCTGGCAGCGGCTGCGCCCGGCCTCCTCCTGACGGCGCGTCAGGCCGCTTCGGCCTCGGCGGCCACCTGGCCGGCTTCGATGGTGATGCGGCGCTCGCAGCGCTGGGCGATGGCGCGGTCGTGCGTCACGAGCACCAGCGTGGTGCCCTGCTCGCGGTTGAGCTCGAACATGAGTTCCATGATCCGGGCGCCGGTGGCGAAATCCAGGCTGCCGGTGGGCTCGTCGGCCAGCAGCACCGAGGGCTGCACCACGAAGGCGCGCGCCAGGGCCACGCGCTGCTGTTCACCGCCCGAGAGCACCTTGGGGTAGCTCGACAGGCGCTCGCCCAGGCCCACCCGCTGCAGCATCTGGGTGGCGGTGGCGCGCGCATCGCGCTGGCCGGCCAGTTCCAGCGGCAGCATCACGTTCTCCAGCGCGGTGAGGTTGCCCAGCAACTGGAAGCTCTGGAACACGAAACCGACCTTCTGCGCGCGCAGCGCGGCACGCTGGTCTTCGTCCAGGGCGAACAAATCGACGCCGTCGATGTGAACTGTGCCGCTGCTGGGCGTGTCCAAACCGGCAACGATCGACAGCAGCGTGCTCTTGCCCGACCCGGACGCGCCCACGATGGCGGCGGTTTCCCCCTTGTTCAGGGTGAAATCGATATCGCGCAGAATCGTCAGGGAGCCGGTGGAGTCGGTCACGGACTTGAACACATGCTGGACCGCAATCATCACATCGGACATGGAAGGACTTCTCAAGTTGAAACGCCGTCACTTTAACGTGCTGGCCAGCGCGCTGTGCGCCCTGGCCGCCGCGGGGTCTTCTGGCTTCACCCATGCTCAGGCCACCGCTTCCGCCGATCCGCTCATCCTCGTGGTGGGAGATTCGCTCAGCGCCGAATACGGCCTCAAGCGCGGCACCGGCTGGGTGGCCCTGCTGGATGAGCGTCTGAAACAGGAAAAAGTTCGCGCCCGTGTGGTCAACGCCAGCATCAGCGGCGACACCACCTCGGGCGGGCGCTCGCGCATCGCCCCCCTGCTCAAGCAGCACCAGCCCGCCCTGGTGGTGATCGAACTGGGCGGCAACGACGCCTTGCGCGGCCTCCCGCTGAACATGACGCGCGACAACATCGCGACCATGGCCCGCCTCGCGCGCGAGGCCGGTGCCAAGGTGCTGCTGCTGGGTATGGAGATGCCGCCCAATTACGGCGCGAAGTACGGGCAGGAATTCCGCGAGGTGTTCACCACCGTCGCCAAGGCCGAAAAGACCGCGCTCGTGCCCTTCTTCCTCAAGGGCGTGGCCGACACCAAAGACCCCACCGCGCTGTTCCAGGCCGACCGCATCCACCCCAACGAATCCGCCCAGGCCACGATGCGCGACAACGTCTGGCCCGAACTGCGCAAGCTGCTCGCCGCCCGATAATCGGGCATGCCTGTCCACATCCTGAGCGCCGCCGAGGCAATGGCCCGCCTCGCCGATTTCGACACCCTCATCGACGCGCGCACCGAAGACGAGTACGCGCTCGACCACGTGCCCGGCGCGGTGAACTGGCCCACGCTGAACAACCAGCAGCGCATCGACATCGGCACGATGTACAAGCAGGTCAACCCCTTCGAGGCCAAGAAGCGCGGCGCGGCCCTGTCGGCGCGCAACATCGCGGCCCACATCGAACGCGAAGTGATCGACAAGCCCAAGGGCTGGAAGCCGCTGACCTACTGCTGGCGCGGCGGCCACCGCAGCGGCGCGCTCGCGACCATCCTGGGCGCCATCGGCTTTCGCGTGACGTTGATCGAAGGCGGCTACAAGGCCTGGCGCGCCGCGCTGGTGGAAGCGCTGCCCGTCCTGGCCCAGGGCCTGTCGTACCGCGTGGTCTGCGGCCCCACCGGCAGCGGCAAGACGCGCCTGCTGCATGCCCTGGCCGCCCAGGGCGCCCAGGTGCTCGACCTCGAGGCCCTGGCCAGCCACCGCAGCTCGGTGCTGGGCCACATCCCCGGCCAGCCGCAACCCAGCCAGAAGCGCTTCGACTCCCTGGTGTGGGCGGCCCTGCGGGGTTTCGACCCGGGCCGGGTGGTGTACGTCGAGAGCGAGAGCAAAAAGGTGGGCAATGTGCGCGTGAACGAAGCGCTGATCGACGCCATGCGCGCCAGCCCCTGCATCGACCTGCGCCTGGGCGACGAGGAGCGGGTGGCCCTGCTGCTGGAGGACTACGACTTCTTCGTGAAGGACCCGGCGGCGTTCTGCGAACGCCTGGAGGCGCTCACGGAACTGCGGGGCAAGCAAGTGGTGTCGGGCTGGACGGGGAAGGTGCGTGCGGGCCACACACCGGAGGTGGTGCTGGAACTGCTCACCGGCCACTACGACCCGATGTACGCCCAGTCGATCGCACGAAATTTCACGCGGTTTGCGCAGGCCCGGCCGCTGGTGCTGCGGGACCGGTCGCCCGACGCCCTGGCGCAGGCGGCGCGGACGCTGATGGCCGACGAGGCCACAGCCACCCACCCGGCCTGAGCGCCCAAGCGCCGGCCGACGTGGGAACCAGCGGGCTCAGTCGGCCGCGCTGTCGCCGCCCGCCGGTGCGTCACCGGGCGCGTCAGGCGATCCGGCACCCGGCTCTTCGGGCGCATCGGTGTCCTGGTGCTGGCGACCAGCGGCCTTGGCTTTGAGCTTTTCCTCTTTCTTTTTCTTCTTGGCGAGCTCGCGCTGGCGCTTTTCGTATCCGTAATTGGGAGTGGCCAAGTCAGTCTTTCAGGTCGGTGGAAAAGGGGGAGGGTCAGGGGTTCAATGCGGTCAAGGCCTGCGCCAGGTCGGCGCGGAGGTCGTGCACGGATTCCAGGCCCACGGCAAAGCGTACCAGACCGCCCGCGTGGGGCCAGCCCTGGCTGCGGCTGGAGCCGATGTCATAAGGCGCGCACAGGCTGATCGGGCCGGCCCAGCTCCAGCCCAGCTTGAACAGGCGCAGGCTGTCGCAGAACGCGTCGATGCGCGCCTGGGAAATGGAGGCGTCGAACACCGCGCTGAACAGACAGGCCGCGGCGGTCGCATCGCGTTGCCAGGTGGCGTGGCCGGGCGAGCCCGGCAGCGCCGGGTGCAGCACCTGCACCACGCCTGCCTGACCCTGCATCCAGGTGGCGAGTTCGCGGGTGCAGGCGTCCTGGGCGTGGTAACGCAGCGCCATGCTGGACAGGCCGCGCAAGACCAATTCGGCGTCGTTCACGCCAATGTTCAACCCCAGGCGCATGTGCGTGAGCAAGACCTGGCGGTGCAGCGCCAGATCGCGCGTGACGACCGAGCCCATGAGCACGTCGGCACCGCCGCTGGGGTACTTGGTGAGGGCCTGCACCGAGATGTCCACGCCCAGATCAAACGGCGCGAAGGCGATGCCGGCGCCCCAGGTGTTGTCGAGCGCGGTGACGACGGGGCGCTGGTCGGCGCCGCGCTGGGCGTTGACCTCGCGCACCCGGGCCACCAGGGCCGGCAGATCGGGAAACTCCAGCGTGACCGAACCGGGCGCCTCCAGCCAGACCAGGCGCGTGGCCGGGCCGATCTTGCGCGCGAGATCGGCCGGGTCCATGGCATCGAAATAGCGGTGCGTGATGCCCCAGGCCGCGAGCTCGACCGAAGCAAAGGACTTGCCCGGTCCGTAGGCGTTGTCGGGAATCAGCACCTCATCGCCCTGGCGCAGCAGGGCCATGTCCACCAGCGACACCGCCGCCAGGCCGCTGGGCGCGAGCACGCAATGCAGACCACCTTCGATGGTGGCGATGCGCTCTTCCAGCGTGAAGGTGGTCGGCGTGCCGTGCAGGCCGTAGGTGTAGCCGCTCTTGTCTTTCCAGTCGGTCGTGCGCAGGGCCTTGACGTTGGGAAAGAACACGGTGGACGCCTTGTACACCCCCGGGGCCACCCCCTCGAAGCCCTCGGGGGGTTTGTAGGGGTGGTGGATCAGGCGGGTGGACAGGTCGTCACTCATGAACGTGTGGCCGCCGGGCCGCCCCAAGGCAACACGCACCCCCTCGGGGGGCAGCGACCCGCGCAGCGGCGGAGCGTGGGGGCCATGGGATTAAAGCTTCCACTTTTCGAGGAGTTGCGCGGGACGCAGGCTGTCGTAGCCCTCGAAAGGCTGGTGGATCCACGGGTTCGTGGGCAGGAACTCCACCGAGTAGTCGGCCGTGAAGGTCGAGAGCTGCTTGGTCCAGATCACGGCGCTGCGCATCTCGGTGATCGGCTTGTAGTTGTTCTTGAGCAGGTCGATGACCGCCTTGAGCGTGTGGCCCGAGTCGGCGAGATCGTCCACCAGCAGCACCTTGCCCGCGATCTCGCCCTTGGGCGTGGTGATGTAGCGCGCGATGTCCAGGTTGCCCTGTTCGGTGCCGGCGGCGGCGCGGTAGGAGCTGGTGGACATGATCGCCAGCGGCTTGTCGAAGATGCGCGAGAGGATGTCGCCCGGTCGCATGCCGCCCCGTGCCAGGCACAGGATGGTGTCGAACTCCCAGCCCGACTGGTAGACCTTGAGCGCGAGCTTCTCGATCAGGTTGTGGTACTCGTCGTAGGAGACGTAGAGGTGTTTGCCGTCTTCGGTCAGCATGCGGGCTCCGGATGGGGATGTCGATGGGAATTTTGCACGAAGGGCCGCACGCGGCCCCCGGTGGTTTCACCCATGGTAGGGGTTGTGCACCAGGATGGTGTGGTCGCGGTCCGGGCTGGTGGAGACGATGTGGATCGGCACCCCGGTGGTCTGCGCGATGCGCGTGAGGTAGCGCTGCGCGTTGACCGGCAGGTCTTCATACCGCGTGGCACCCACCGACGATTCGCTCCATCCGGGCAGCGTTTCGTAGATGGGCTTGCAGCGCGCGATGTCTTCCGCGCTCATCGGCAGGATGTCGATGACTTGGCCATCCAGCTCGTAGCCGGTGCACAGCTGAAGCTCCTTGAGCCCGTCCAGCACGTCGAGCTTGGTGATGCACAGGCCCGAGAGGCCATTGACCTGGGCCGAGCGCTTGAGCAGCGCGGCATCGAACCAGCCACAGCGGCGGCTGCGGCCCGTGGTCACGCCCTTCTCGGCCCCCACGGTGGCCATGTGCCAGCCGGGTGTGCCTTCCTTTTCCCATTCCAGTTCGGTGGGGAACGGGCCACCGCCCACACGGGTGCAATACGCCTTGGTGATGCCCAGCACGTAGTGCAACAGGCCCGGACCCACGCCCGAACCGGCGGCGGCGTTGCCGGCCACGCAGTTGCTGGAGGTGACGAAGGGATAGGTGCCGTGGTCGATGTCGAGCAACGTGCCTTGCGCGCCTTCGAACAGCAGGTTGGCGCCCGCCTGATGCGCTTCGTTGAGTTCGCGCGAGACGTCGGCGATCATGGGCTTGAGCAGTTCGGCCTGCTGCATGGCCTCGGTGTACACCGCGTCGAACTGGATCGCGCCGTCCTTCATGTACGAGGCGATCTTGTCGTCCCAGGCCATGTCGGCGGAATGCAGGTAGGTGGTGAGCACGTGGTTGTGCAGGTCCAGCAACTCGCGCAGCTTGGCCGCGAAACGATCGGGGTACTTCAGGTCCTGCACGCGCAGCGCACGGCGCGCGATCTTGTCTTCGTAGGCCGGCCCGATGCCACGGCCGGTGGTACCGATCTTCTCGGTGCCGGCCTTCACCTTGGCGGCCTCGCGAGCGATGTCGATGGCGGCGTGGAACGGCAGGATCAGCGGACAGCCTTCGCTCACGCGCAGGCGCGAGCGCACCTCGACACCGGCTTTCTCCAGGCCGGCGATCTCCTCGAACAGCTTGCCCACCGAAAGCACCACGCCGTTGCCGATGTAGCACTTCACGCCGGCGCGCATGATGCCGCTGGGGATCAGGTGCAGCGCCGTCTTCACGCCGTTGATGACCAGCGTGTGGCCCGCGTTGTGCCCGCCCTGGAAGCGCACCACGCCCGTGGCGGTCTCGGTCAGCCAGTCGACCAGCTTGCCCTTGCCTTCGTCACCCCACTGGGTGCCCACCACCACGACGTTGCGCCCGGGGGTCACGGCGCTGCTGCTGTTCTTCATTTGCTGGTTTCCGTTTGAAGGGTTTGTACTGTCCAGGCGCCGCGGCGGGCCGCATCGGGCACCAGTTCGCGGTCGCAGTGAAATTCATCGACCTGGTGGTCGTGGCCTGGCAAGGCACACACCACGGTGTGGCCCTGCGCGCGCAGTTCGGCAATGGCCTGGCGCAGGCCGGCGTCCATGCCCCAGGGTGCGCGGATGGCCGCCACCAGGGGGCGCGGCGCCACCGCCGCCACCAGTTCCTTGAGGTCCAGGCTGAAGCCCACTGCGGGGCGGTTGCGGCCGAACACGGCGCCCACCTCGTCGTAGCGGCCGCCCCGTGCCAGTTCGAGCGTCTGCCCTGCCCGGCCTTCCGGCGTGTGGGCAAAGAGCGCGAAACGCATGCCGGTGTAGTAGGCGTAACCGCGGAGGTCGGCCAGGTCGATCGACACGTCCATGCCCTGCGCGTGCGAGGCCAGCCAGCGCAGGCTGTCCAGCGCGGCGTGCAGGGCCGCAGATGGTTGCAGGATGCGCTGCGCCTCGTCGAGCACCGCCACACCACCGAACAGGCGCGGCAGCGCGACCAGATCGCGGCGCACGGCGGCCGGCAGGTCGCGCGCGAGCACCTCGAGTTCGGCCACGTCCTTGGCGTTGAGCGCGGCGTGGATGCGGGCTTCCTGCGCGGCGGTGAGCGACACCGGTGCGAGCACGGCATCGATCACGCGCACGTCGGCCATGTCCAGTTGCAGGCCTTTCACGCCTGCATTGCGCAGGCAGGCCTGCGCGAGTTCGATGATCTCCAGGTCGGCCTCCTGGCCGGCGTGGCCGTAGATCTCGGCCCCGAACTGCAGCGGCTCACGGCTGGCCAGCGGGCGGTCGATGCGGGTGTGCACCACCGGGCCGCAGTAGCTAAGGCGGGCCACGCCCTGGCGGTTGAGCAGGTGGGCGTCGATGCGGGCGACCTGCGGCGTGCTGTCCGCGCGCAAACCCAGGGTGCGGCCGGAGAGCTGATCGACCAGCTTGAAGGTCTGCAGACCGAGGGCTTCACCGGTGCCGGTGAGCAAGGACTCCAGGTGCTCCAGCAGCGGCGGCATGACCAACTCGTAGCCGTAGCCCCGGGCCGTGTCCAGCAAGCCCCTGCGAAGTTCTTCGATGTGACGGGCCTCGGAAGGCAGGACATCGGCAATGTGATCCGGGAGGACCCAGGCAGACATGGATATTTTCAGGCGCTGTTAAAAACGTGATTCTACCGGCCCCCCGGGAGCTACTCCGGCGGGTATCGCTCAGCGCGGGGAGGCGCTGGAAAAGAAGCGCGGGGTCAGGTCAGCGACCACCAGAGCAGCACGCCGCTGCCCAGGCAGATCAGGCCGAAGAAGCGCAACTGCCCGTCGCGCAGGCTCAGCATGTCGGTGAAGACGCGGCGCCACAGCTTGGGCGCCAGCAGGGGCAGCAGCCCCTCGAAGATCAGCACCAGGGCCAGCGCCGGCCAGATCGCGTCGGACATGTCGTGCCCTGGCCTGTCAGCGCTCTAGGCTCATCGGGCCGGCGCCACGTTGCTGCTGCGCATGCCCTTGAAGAAGTCGGACGAAGGGTCGACCACCAGCACATCGGACTTGCTGGCGAAGCTCGACTTGTACGCTTCCAGGCTGCGGTAGAACTGGGCGAATGCCGGATCGCGGCCGAAGGCATCGGAGAACGAGGCCGCGGCCTTGGCGTCGCCCGCACCCTTGATCGCCTGCGCGTCGCGGTAGGCCTCGGAGACGATCACCTCGCGCTGGCGGTCGGCATCGGCGCGGATCTTCTCGCCCTCGGCAAAGCCGGTGGAGCGCAGCTCGTTCGCAACACGCTTGCGTTCGGCTTCCATGCGCTGGTAGACCGAGGCAGTGATGCTCTCGGCGTAATCGACGCGCGTGATGCGCACGTCGACCACGTCCATGCCCCAGGGTTTGTCGGCGCCGCGCACGGCCGCCAGCACTTCACGCTTGACGTCGGCCATGAGCTGCTCGCGCCGGGTCGACAGCAGTTCGTTCACCGTGCGCTTGTTGACTTCCTGCTGGAAGGAGTTGCGCACCACGCGGTTGAGCTGCAGCGCGCCGGCGCGCTCGTTCACGCCGACGTTGCGGATGTACTCCTGCGGCTCGCTGATGCGCCAGCGCACATACCAGTCGATCACCACACGCTGCTTCTCGGCGGTGAGCGTCGGCTCGGTGTCTGTGCTCTCCAGGGTGAGCAGGCGCTTGTCGATGTAGGACACGTTCTGGAACGGCGGCGGCAGCTTGAAGTTCAGGCCAGGTTCGGTGACGACCTGCTTGATCTGACCCAGCTGGAAGACCACGCCGAACTGGCGCTGGTCCACCACGAACAGCATGGAACTGGCGATCGCCAGAACCACGATGAAGGATGTGATGATGAAACCGAGTTTGTTCATGTTGTTTCTCTGGTCGCTGGCGCTGTTCAGCGGCTCTCGCGCTCGCGCGAACGCGCGGCGTTGTCCGTGCTGCGGCTGGTGGGCACCGGGATCGTGCTCTGCGTGGGCGCGCTGGGCTGGGTGCTGCTGCTGCTGGGCGTGGACGCGGGCTGTCCCGTCATCTGCATGATCTTGTCCAGCGGCAGGTACAGCAGGTTGGAGCCCGACTTGGAATCCACCAGCACCTTGGTCACGTTGCTGTAGATCTCCTGCATGGCGTCGGTGTACATGCGTTCGCGGGTCACCTGCGGTGCCTTCTGGTATTCGGTCAACACCGCGCGGAAGCGCTGCGAATCACCCTCGGCCTGCGCCACGATGCGGGCGCGGTAGCCTTCGGCCTCTTCGGTCAGGCGCGAGGCCGCACCACGGGCACGCGGTACCACGTCGTTCGCGTAGGCCTGGGCCTCGTTCTTGGCGCGTTCGCGCTCCTGGCCGGCCTTGAGCACGTCGTCGAACGATGCCTGCACCTGCTCGGGCGGGCGCACCCCGCCCTGCTGCAGGTTGATGCCCACGACCTCGATGCCGACCTTGTAGCGGTCGAGAATGCTCTGCATCAGCGTGCGCACGCGCGGGGCGATCTGATCGCGCTCTTCGGCGAGCGCGGCATCCATCTTCATCTTGCCGACCACCTCACGCACCGCGGTTTCCGCGACCTTCACGACGGCGGCGTCAGGGTCCCGGCTCTCGAACAGGAAGGCGCGGGCGTCGTTCAGGCGGTACTGCACCGCGAACTTGATCTCCACGATGTTTTCGTCTTCGGTGAGCATGGCCGATTCGCGCAGGCCGGTGGCGGGCACGACGTTGTCGCGGCCCACGTCCACCGAGCGGATCTGCGTGACGAACACGGTTTCGTGGCGCTGGATCGGGTACGGCAGGCGCCAGTTGAAGCCGGCGCCCACGGAGCTGTGGTACTTGCCGAACTGGGTGATCACGGCCTGCTGACCTTCCTGCACGATGAAGAAGCCCGTGCCCATCCAGATGAGCAAGGCCACGCCGGCGATGAGACCGAAGCCGATGCCGGTGGCCTTGGGGTTCGGGTTGAAGCCCTGCATGCCGCCGTTGCCGCCGGAACCATTGCCACCACCCTGGTTGCCGCCCCGGCCCTTGTTGCCGAGCAAGCCACCGAGCTTGCGGTTGAAATCGCGCCAGAGTTCGTCCAGGTCCGGCGGGCCCTGGTTCGGGCCTTGGCCGCGCGGGGGTTGGCGCTGCGGATTGCGATCCTCGTCGCGGCCCGGCTCCTGGCCACCGTCGTTGCGGGGCTCGTCGTCACCCCGGCCCCAACGGGGGTCGTTCAGATTGAACATGCCCCACAGCCCTTGCCAACCACGGCGGCGGACAGGGCGGGTCGCTCGATCAGCGCCGCGGGCAGGGGTTTGCAGATTCACATCCATGGGTTGCCAACTCTTTTGTCGATTCAAAACCATCACATTGTGCCCAATCAGGACACGGGTTCGCCGATTTCCGGGAGCGCCCCGGGAAGCATGGGGTCAGACCCCGGCTTTTGCGCGATCACGTGTGCCGCCAACAAGGCCCGCAACTCGGGCAGGCCCACGCCGGTGCGCGCACTGACGAAGATTCGAGGGACCGACTGGCCTTCCAGTTCCATCGCATCGCTCAAAACATTCGGCACCGTGGCTGGGTCCATCGCATCGAGCTTGTTGAACAGCAGGATCTGCGGCACCTGATCGGCGCCGATGTCCTTGAGCACGCCGAGCACCGAGGCGATCTGCTCAGGGTGGGACGGGTTGGAGGCATCGACGACGTGCAGCAGCAGGTCGGCGTCGGCGGCCTCCTGCAGCGTGGCGGCAAAGGCGTCGACCAGGCCGTGCGGCAGGTCGCGGATGAAACCCACGGTGTCCGAGAGCGAGACCGAGCGCCCTGCTTCGCCGAGGTAGAGCTGGCGCGTGGTGGTGTCCAGCGTGGCGAAGAGCTGGTCGGCCGCGTAGGCGCGCGCCTTGACCAGACCGTTGAACAGCGAGGACTTGCCGGCGTTGGTGTAGCCCACGAGCGAGATCGAGAAGGTGTCGCGGCGCTCGCGTTGGCGGCGCTGCGTGGAGCGCTGCTTCTTCACCTTTTCGAGCCGCTCCTTGGTGCGCTTGATGGCCTCGCCGATCATGCGGCGGTCCAGTTCGATCTGCGTTTCACCCGGGCCACCGCGCATGCCGATGCCCCCGCTTTGCCGCTCCAGGTGCGACCAGCGCCGCACCAGGCGCGTCGACAGGTACTGCAGCCGAGCCAGTTCGACCTGCAGCTTGCCTTCGTGGCTGCGCGCCCGCTGGGCAAAGATTTCCAGAATCAACAGGGTGCGGTCATTGACCGGCAGACCCAGGTGGCGCTCCAGGTTGCGCTGCTGCGCCGGACTGAGCGACTGGTCGAACAGCACCTCGGAAGCACCGGTGGATTGCGCCAGCATCTTGATCTCGTCGGCCTTGCCCGAACCCACGAACAAGGCGGGGTCGGGCGCGCGGCGCTTGCAGCTGACGCGCTCGGCCACGGTGTATCCCGCGGTCTGGGCCAGCAGGCCCAATTCCTCAAGGCCGGCGTCGAAATGAGGCACACCAAAGTCCACGCCAACCAGGATGACGGAGGGCGTGGAGGATGGGGTGGAAGCGGGTGAATTCAAGTCGGTAGAGCGACAACGCGCGCGGCGTTGCGGGCCCGGCAGGTCGGCTGCACGGGCCGGATGCGATTCAGGCGCTGAATCAGGACGCTGCCGGCTCGTCCGTGCCGACGGCCGAGAACTGCACCGGACGACCCGGCACGATGGTGGAAATGGCGTGTTTGTAGACCATCTGCGTGACCGTGTTGCGCAGCAACACGACGTATTGGTCGAACGACTCGATCTGACCCTGCAATTTGATGCCGTTGACCAGATAGATCGACACGGGCACATGCTCCCGGCGAAGCTGGTTCAGGAAAGGATCTTGCAAGAGCTGGCCTTTGTTATTGCTCACGATATGCTCCGTGTTCAATGAAAGTTAATGAGGAATGGACCATACCACAGCCGTGCGGCCGGGCCGAGGTTGAGTCGAAATTCCTACTCCTTGAAGGGATTGGCCGAGGTCTTGAACTCGATTCGCAGGGGGGTGCCGACCAGATCGAAGGCCTTGCGGAAGCGCCCTTCGAGGAAGCGCTTGTACGCGTCCGGCACGTTTTCCAGGGAGTTGCCGTGGATCACGATCACCGGGGGATTCATGCCGCCTTGGTGGGCGTAACGCATCTTGGGCCGGAACATGCCGCTGCGGGTCGGCGCCTGGAAGGCCACCGCCTCCATCAGCAGGCGGGTCAGCACCGGGGTTGACATTTTCCGCATGGCGGAAGCGTGGGCCTGGGTGATGGACTTCCAGACCGGGCCCAGGCCCTGGCGCTTCTGGGCGGAAATCAGGTGCAGCGAGGCGAACTTCAGGAAAGCAAGCCGGGTTTCAACCTGGCGCTCGATCTGCTCGCGCTGGTAGGCGTCCACCGCGTCCCACTTGTTGATCGCGAGCACCACGGCGCGGCCGCTCTCCAGGATGTAGCCGGCGATGTGGGCATCCTGGTCGGTCACGCCCTGCGTGGCGTCCAGCAGCAGCAGAACCACGTGGGCGTTTTCGATCGCCTGAAGGGTCTTGACCACCGAGAACTTCTCGATCGCCTCGAACACGCGGCCCTTGCGGCGGATCCCGGCGGTGTCGATCAGTTCGAACTTCTGGCCCGAGCGCTCGAACGGCACGGAAATGGCATCGCGCGTGGTGCCCGGCAGATCGAAGGCCACCAGGCGTTCCTCGCCCAGCCAAGCGTTGATGAGGGTGGACTTGCCCACATTGGGACGGCCCGCCACGGCCAGGCGGATCACCCCGGTCTCGACCTCGGGCTCCTCCTCGTCCTCCGGCGGCAGGCCGGGGATGAGCTCCAAGGCGCCGTCGAGCATGGAGCGAACGCCCTGCCCGTGCGCACCGGACACCGCCATCACCTCACCCAACCCGAGTTCGTAGAACTCGACCAGTTGCAGGCCTTGCGTCATGCCTTCGGCCTTGTTGGCCACCAGCAGCGTGGGCTTGCCCAGGCGGCGCAGGTAGCCTGCGATCTCGTGGTCCTGGGCGCTGATGCCAGCGCGGGCATCGACCACGAAGATCACCACATCGGACTCGGCCACAGCTTGCCGCGTCTGCTTGGCCATCTCTTTGTAGATGCCTTCGCTGGCCTCGGGTTCGAAGCCGCCGGTATCGATGACGATGTACTCACGCCGGCCCTGACGGCCGTTGCCGTAGTGGCGGTCCCGGGTGAGGCCGGCAAAGTCGGCCACGATGGCGTCGCGTGAACTCGTCAGGCGGTTGAACAGGGTGGACTTGCCCACATTGGGCCGGCCCACCAGGGCGATGACGGGTTTCACGGAAAGAGCTTTCGTTCAGGCGGTCACGAACACGGTGTTCGTGGCGGGCATTACTGGGGACGCCAGGCGAACACGCCGCCGTTGCGTGTCTGCACCACCAGCGCATCGCCAGCGAGCACCGGCGGGGCCAGGATGGGCGAGCCGTCGGTGGTCAGGCGGGTCATTTCGCTGCCGTCTTCGCGGGAGATCAGGTGCACGAGGCCACGGCTGTCGGCCACCGCCACCACACGGCCCAGGGCCAGCGGTGCGGTCAGGCCACGGTATTTCAGGCGGTCGATGCTCCAGGCGGGCTCGCCGGTGGCGCGCTGCCAGGCCTGGAAGCGGCCATCGCTCTCGCTGCCGAAAACCAGGCGGTCATCGCCGTGCACACCCGTTGTGCCTTGCGCGGCGCGCGTCCACACCACGGTGCCTCGGCTCGCGTCCACGCAGCCCACGGCGGCCGAATAGGCCCGCGCGCAGACGCTGTTGCGGATGCGGCTGACCGGCCCCACGATGTCGACCAGGCGCTCGACTTCGTTGGTGCCTCGGGACGTGGCCACCGGTGCCTCCCAGCGCACGGATCCGTTGTCGGGGTTGAGACCCGTGAGGCGTCCCGCCAGGCCCACCACCAGGGTATCGCCCACCGCCAGCAGCGCGCCTGTCTGGCTCAGCACCAGCGGTTCTGCGGGACGGCTCTGGCTCCACAGCCGGGCGCCAGTCTTGCCATCGAAAGCCGTGACCACGCGATCGGCCGTGAGAACGAACACCCGCTCGCCCGCCACGAGGGGGGCGGTGAACGAGCGCGCGGGCAGGCGCACGCGCCAGCGCTCGGCCCCATCGGCGATGGCCACCAACTGGTTGTTGCGGGTCACGACGGCAGCGGTCTGGCCATCGGCACCCACCCCGGCGGCGATCGGCGTGCCCAGGTTCAGGCGCCAGACATCCTTGCCGGTGGCGGCATCCAATGCGGCCACGTTGCCCGCACCGCCGGCAACGAAAACGCGTCCGCCCGCCACGAGCGGCGCCAGCGAGGCATGGCCTTCGCCGACCTGGGCCGACCACACGAGCTGGGTGCCCATCAGGGCGGCCACAGCGGGCAACTCGGCCGGCTGCGGCTTCTTCGAACTCGAGCCACAGGCCGACAGCAAGGCGACGGCGACCAGCCCGATGACGGGCAAGGCCCGGCGCCAGGGCGCCATGGATGAACGGGGTGTGCAGGTGAGCATGGATTTCAACGTGCGGTGGAAGACAGGCTGGCGGTGTCCACGCCCAGGGCGGCGAGCTTCACCTCGACCAACCGGCGGTACTCGGTGCGCGCGCCCAGGGCCTGCCAGGCGCTCTGATATTGCGCCTTGGCTTCATCGGCCTTGCCCTGGGCCATGAAGACATCGCCACGGCGGTCGGCCACCAGGGGTTCAAAAGACTTGGGCACGGACGCTTCCAGCGTCTTGAGGGCCTGGTCGAAGGCCTTGCCCTCCACGTCCAGCGCGGCCAGGCGCAAGCGTGCCACGGCCTGGTAGGAAGCGTCGCCGGATTTCTCGACCACCCAGGTCAGTGCGGCACGGGCCTTGTCGACCTGACCGGCTTCGAACAGGGTTTTGCCCGCCAGCAGCGCCGCCTGGCTGGCGAAGGTGGTGCCGCCGAACTGGGCCTGCATGTCGGCCAGGGCGCGCTCCACGCGCTCGTTGTCGCGAGCCAGCACCGCGCGGTCGACTTCGTCGTACAGCGCGGCGGCTTTCACGCCCTGCGTGCGCTGCCAGTAGTTCCAGCCGTTCCAGGCCGCGAACGAACCGAAGACGACGATCAACACCCAGCTGATGAGGTTGCCGTACTGGGCCCAGAAGTGCTTGATCTGATCGATCTGTTCCTGTTCTTCGAGGTCGAGGTGTTTGGCCATGGTGGATGCGGGTCTGGAATTCGTGCGCCGGTTGCGCAACGGGGGATTGTAGGCGGGTGGCCCCAGGCCACCCCGTGCGGACGCGCGAACGTCAATCGCCGCGCAGGCGGCCTGCCCAATCGGCGACGGCGTCGAGGGCCAGCAGGCTTTGCGCAGCTTCCGCGGGCGCGTCGGTGCGCGGGCCGCGCAGGGGCTTGAGCGCCACCGTGCCTTGCTGCATTTCCTGTTCGCCAAAGATGAGCGCAAAGCGCGCGCCGCTGGCATCGGCCTTCTTGAACTGCGACTTCATGCTGCCCATGCCATCGGCACCGGCGGCATGCATCTGCACGTTCACGCCCTGCAGGCGCAGCGCCCGCAGCACCGGCATCACCTGGGGCACGCGGGCCGCGTCCGGCACGATCGCGTAGGCATCGGGCGCGGGCTGCTCGGGCAGGCGGCCCTGCTCTTTCAGCAATTCCAGGATGCGTTCCATGCCCATGGCCCAGCCGACCGCCGGAGCGGCCTTGCCACCGATCTGTTCGAACAGGCCGTCGTACCGGCCGCCCGCGCACACCGTGCCCTGCGAGCCCAGTTGGGTGGTGACGAACTCGAACACCGAAAGGTTGTAGTAGTCCATGCCGCGCACCAGGCGCGGGTTGATGCGGTAGGTGATGCCGTGCGCATCGAGCAGGCCGCGCAGGCGGTTGAAGTGGTCGAGCGACTCGGCACCCAGGTGGTCCATGAGGCGCGGCGCGGCGTTGACCAGGTCCTGCATGGCCGGGTTCTTGGTGTCCAGGATGCGCAAGGGGTTGCTGTGCAGGCGGCGCTTGGCTTCTTCGTCGAGCTGGTCGGCGTGCGCCTCCAGGTAGGCAATCAGGGCCTGGCGATGGGCCAGGCGCTCGGGCGGCTGGCCCAGGCTGTTGATCTCGAGTTCGATGCCCGTGAGGCCAAGCTCAGCCCAGAGATCGCAGGCCAGCACGATGAGCTCGGCATCCACGTCCGGGCCCGCGAAGCCCAGGGCCTCTGCACCGAACTGATGAAACTGCCGATATCGGCCCCGCTGCGGCCGCTCGTGCCGGAACATCGGGCCCATGTAGTACAGGCGCTTGCCACCGTCGTACAGCAGCGAATGCTCCAGCGCGGCGCGCACCACACCGGCGGTGTTCTCGGGGCGCAGCGTGAGCTGCTCGCCGTTGAGCCGGTCTTCGAAGGAGTACATCTCCTTCTCGACGATGTCGGTCACTTCACCCAGTCCCCGCACGAACAGCGCCGTGGGCTCGACGATGGGCGTGCGCAGGTTGCGATAGCCGTAGCGGCGCATCAGCGTGCGAAGGGTGTCTTCGAGCCACTCCCAGTGCGCGGACGCGGGAGGGGCGATGTCGTTCATGCCTTTGACGGCGCTCAGTTTGTCTGCCATGCAATCTCTCGTTCAGCCATGCGCCAGAGGCATCGGGTGGTGCCGATGCTCAGGACGTTGCGCCGAATTTCTTCTCGATGTAGTTTTCAACGACCTGCTGGAACTCGCGCGCGATGCCCTCGCCTCGCAGGGTCATGGCCTTCTGCCCGTCGATGAAGATCGGGGCAGCGGGCGCCTCGCCGGTGCCGGGCAGGCTGATGCCGATGTCGGCGTGCTTGCTTTCACCGGGGCCATTGACGATGCAGCCCATCACGGCCACCTTGAGGTTCTCCACCCCGGGATAGCGCGCGCGCCACAGTGGCATGGAGCTGCGCAGGTAGTCGTCGATCTGCTTGGCCAGTTCCTGGAAGGTGGTGCTGGTGGTGCGGCCACAGCCCGGGCAGGCGGTGACCGACGGCACGAAAGCGCGCATGCCCAGGGCCTGCAGGATCTCCAGCGCGATCACCACCTCCTGCGTGCGCGCTTCGCCGGGCTGCGGCGTGAGCGAGACGCGGATCGTGTCGCCAATGCCTTGCTGCAGCAGCACCGACAGCGCCGCCGCCGAGGCCACGGCGCCCTTGGTGCCCATGCCGGCCTCGGTCAGGCCCAGGTGCAGCGCGTAGTCGCAGCGCTGCGCCAAGGCCTGGTAGACCGCGATGAGGTCCTGCACGCCACTGACCTTGCAGGACAGCACGATGTTGTTGCCATTCAGGCCAATCTCTTCGGCCTTGCGGGCGGATTCGAGCGCCGAGGTGATCAGCGCCTCGTACATCACCTGCCGCGCTTCCCAGGGCACGCTGCGGTTCGCGTTTTCGTCCATCAGGCGCGCGAGCAGGTCCTGGTCCAGGCTGCCCCAGTTCACGCCGATGCGGATGGCCTTGTCGTGGCGCGCCGCGATTTCCACCATCTGCGCGAACTGGCGGTCGCCCTTGTCGCCTCGGCCCACGTTGCCGGGGTTGATGCGGTACTTGGACAGCGCCTCGGCACAGGCCGGGTGGTCGGTCAGCAGGCGGTGGCCGTTGTAGTGGAAGTCCCCGATCAGCGGCACGTTCACGCCCATGCGGTCGAGCTGCTCGCGGATGTAGGGCACGGCCTTGGCGGCCTCGTCGTTGTTGACCGTGATGCGCACCAGCTCGGAGCCGGCCAGCGCCAGCTCCTTGACCTGGATCGCCGTGCCCACGGCATCGGCGGTGTCGGTGTTGGTCATGGACTGCACGCGCACCGGCGCATCGCCGCCCACCGTGACGCGGTGGTCGCCCCAGGCCACCACCCCCTGGCGGGTGCGGCGCGTTCGCGCCGCCGACAGCGGAATCGGTTCACACGACGCGGCGGGGCGCACCAGGGTGTCCATGTTCATTTCACCTCGAATCGGGCGACGTTGTTGCGCGCGTAGCGCGTCACGTCGAACGGCTTGCCACGCACAGTAACCTGAGCGACCTCGGCACGGCCGAGCACCACGGTGTAAGGCGGCGCGCTGGAAAAATCGACGGCGTCACCGGCTTGCAGCACGCGCTGGATGACGACACTGCCCGAGCCATTGACGACCTCCACCCAGGATTCGCCGGTGGCGGCAATGGTGAGCAGGCTGCCCGATGCGGGTGCGGCAGGCGCCGCGGCAGCCGGGGCCGCGGGCGGCACCGCAGCCACGGCCGGAGCAGCCGCAGGCGACGCGGACACCGGTGCGGGGGCCGCCGCAGGCGCCGCGGGTGTCGCGCCTCCCATGGGAGGAGCCACAGGCGCACCTGCCGCAGCGGGTTCCTGAACAGGCTCGGGCTCCACCGCCGCCACCGGTTCCGCCGGTTGCTCCAGCGGCGTGACCACGTTGCCCGCCTCGGCCTGTGCAGGCTCCTGCGCGGACTCTTCCGCGCGCGGCAGGAACACGATCACCAGCGCGCCCAGCAGCAGCACGATCGCAGCCAGCAGCGCGGGGCGCGAGAGCCAGCTCAAGGGGTTGATGGGGGCCGGGTCGTGCGCGGGCTGGAAGGGGGCATTGATCGCATGGCGCGAACCACCCAGTTCAGGGATGCCTCCCTGCGGAATCTGTTCGAGGATCGGCGCCGGATCCACCTTGAGGTGGCGGCATGCGCTGGACGCCAGCGCGCGCGCGAAGGTCAGGTCGGGCAGTTCGCTGTAGCGCCCTGCTTCCAGGGCTTCGAGTTTTTTCACCGGGACCTTGAGGGCTGCGGCGAGCGCCGCAATGTGCAAGCCCGCCGCCTCGCGCGCCGCGCGCAGCAGCACCGGGCGCGAAGCACCCTCCCCGGCCGCCGTGGCGCCCTCGTTGGCATACACCTCATTCATCAAATGCTCTCCGCTGATACGACGCCCACTCACGCGAGTCCGGATAACGCCGGCTCAGTTGCTGGGCCAGTTGGGCCATGGCTTCGGCATTGCCCATGCGGTGCTCCACCTTGATGCCCAGCCACAGGGTTTCGGCATTGGCCAGCTCGCTGTTGTTCAGCCGGCGAATGGTGAACTGCGCCTTCGCGTCCTCGCCGCGGCGGAACTGCAAGGCCGCCAGGTTGTAGGCCGTGATGGGGTTGCCGGGATCGAGCTCGTAGGAGCGCGCCAGACTGCCCTCTGCTTCGTCAAACTGCGCCGCCCGCACCTGGCAGATGCCCTTGACCATCAGGGTCTTGGCCTGGCCGCCGTACACCGGGCTGGCCAGCGCCTGCTGGAACAGCTCGACCGCCTGCGGGTAGCGGCCTTGCTGGCACGCGAACAGGCCGTAGTGGTGCAGCACGTCCGGATCGCGCGGGCTGAGCAGTTGCGCGCGCTTGAAGCTGTCTTCCGCGAGCCGCAGTTCGTTCAGCCGCGCGTACACCAGGCCGCGCAGCGTGTAGGCCGGCGCGTAATTCGGATCAGCGGCCAACGCCAGCTTGATCTCGTCGAGCGCCACCGTGGTCTGGCCCTGCTCGAAGTAGCCCGAAGCCAGCTCCACCCGGATGCGCGCGCGCTTGCGCGCTTCGGGCTCGTCCGACTCGGTGACCGGTTCGGCGCCGGCTGCCACGGCAGCGGCCGTGGTGGCCGGCAGGCCGCGCGTTTGCGCACAGCCGGCCAGCAACACCAGCAGCACACCCAGCCAGAAGCTGGCCACCATGCCACGCGAGCGCGTGCCATGCGCCCCAAAACCGGTGCGGGTCGGATGTGTCATGCCTGCCTTTCCTTTTGAACGAAACGAATGGGGCGCTCGCTGGCATTGCTGCGCCGTTGCGCCAGGCGCTTGGCCGCGTTGGTGCGGTCCAGCACATCACCCGCGAGCTGGCCGCAGGCGGCATCGATGTCGTCCCCACGGGTCTTGCGCACCGTGGTGACCACACCGGCTTCATTGAGCATCTGCCCGAAGCGCTGCACCACCGCGCGCGGCGAGCAGGTCAGCCCCGAGTCCGGGAAAGGGTTGAAAGGAATCAGGTTGATCTTGCACGGCACACCGCGCTCGCCATGCTGCTTGAGCAAGGCCAGCAATTCGCGGGCGTGCTCGGGCTGGTCGTTCACCCCGTCGAGCATGCAGTACTCGAAGGTGATGAAGTCGCGTGGCGCCGCCGGCAGGTAGCGCAGGCAGGCGTCCAGCAGTTCGGCGATGGGGTACTTGCGGTTCAAGGGCACGAGGTCGTCGCGCAGCGGGTCGTTGGGGGCGTGCAGCGACACCGCCAAGGCCACTGGGCAATCCTGCGCCAGGCGATCGATCATCGGCACCACGCCCGAGGTGGACACCGTCACGCGGCGGCGCGACAGGCCGTAGCCATGGTCATCGAGCATGGCGCGCAGCGCCGGCACCAGCGCGTGGTAGTTCTGCAAGGGTTCGCCCATGCCCATCATGACCACGTTCGTGATCACGCGTTCCCCGCGTTTCAGGTGACGGCGAAGAAAATGCTCGGCATGCCACAGCTGGGCCAGGATCTCACCGGTGGTGAGGTTGCGCGAAAAGCCCTGGTGGCCGGTGGAGCAGAAGCGGCAGCCCACGGCGCAACCGGCCTGGGAGGAAATGCACAGCGTGCCGCGGTCTTCCTCGGGGATGAACACGGTTTCCACCGCGTTGCCATCGCCCACATCGAAGAGCCACTTGATGGTGCCGTCGGCCGAGTCCTGGCGCGAGAGCACGGGCAGGTCGGTGATGGTGCAGACGCCGGGCAGCTTGTCGCGCAGGCTGCGCGCCAGGTCCGTCATCTGGGCGAAGTCCGACGCCCCCTTTTGATGGATCCAGCGAAACAGCTGGACGGCGCGAAAGCGCTTCTCGCCCAGCTGCTCGCAAAAGGCGGCCAAACCCTCGAGATCGAAGTCGAGCAGATTGGCCGTCATACCATGATCAACGCGAGTAGACGTTGAGGCCGGCAAAGAAGAATGCCACTTCGGCAGCAGCCGTCTCGGGCGCGTCCGAGCCGTGCACGGCGTTGGCGTCGATGCTGTCGGCGAAGTCGGCGCGGATGGTGCCGGCAGCGGCCTTCTTGGGATCGGTGGCGCCCATCAGGTCGCGGTTCTTGGCGATGGCGCCTTCGCCTTCGAGCGCCTGGATCATCACGGGGCCGGAGATCATGAAGTCGACCAGGTCCTTGAAGAAGGGACGGGCCTTGTGCACGGCGTAGAAGGCTTCGGCTTCGCCGCGCGAGAGGTGGGCCATGCGAGCGGCCACGACCTTCAGGCCAGCGGCTTCAAAGCGGGCGTAAATCTGGCCGATGACGTTCTTGGCGACGGCGTCGGGCTTGATGATCGAGAGGGTGCGTTCGATGGCCATAGGAATCCTGAAGTTTCTTGGTTGAATTTGCCGAAGCCACAAGGCCTCACAAAGCCCACGATTCTACATTGCTCGGGTGTCCGTGCCGTGGAACGTGGGCGTGGGAAGCGCCATTCAGCGCCCGCCCGAACGTCCGCCACCCCGGCGCCGGCCACCGCCCGGCGGGCCTCCGCGGCCGGCGTCCTGCTCGCGCCGGCGCTGCAGGGCGTCCTGACCGATGTAACCGAAGGAGGTTTTCATCGGGTCCGGCTGCGAACCCGCACTCCCCTGCCCCTTGCCCGGGCCCTTGGCGCCGCGCGGCTTGGCGCCACCCGGCGCCCCGCCCATGCCGTAGCCGCTGTTGGTGCGGCGATCGCCGAAACCGGGGCCGTCCGCACGGCTGCCTGGCGGTTTGCCCTGGGTGCGGCCACCCTTGCCGCCTTGTTTGCCCCGCTGGGCAGGGTGCCGGCCGCCGGGGCGCGGGCCACGCGGTTCGTCGGCCTCCACCAGCCCTGCCGCGGCGGTCAACCGGGCGATGTCGCGGTCGTCGAGTTCCAGCCACACGCCGCGCTTGAGCCCGCGCGGCAGCATCACCGCGCCATAACGGATGCGGATCAGCCGGCTGACCGCATGGCCAACGGCTTCGAACATGCGGCGCACCTCGCGGTTGCGGCCCTCGCCGATCGTCACGCGGTACCAGCAGTTGGCGCCCTCGCCGCCGCCATCCTCGATGGAGGCGAACTGGGCCACGCCGTCGTCCAGGCGCACACCGTCCAGCAGCCGCTGTTTCTCCTCGTTGGACAAGGCGCCCAGCACGCGCACGGCGTATTCCCGCTGCAGACCGAAACGAGGGTGCATCAGCCGGTTGGCCAGTTCGCCCGAGTTGGTCAGCAACAGCAGGCCTTCGGTGTTGAGGTCGAGTCGGCCCACCGACTGCCACTTGCCCTGCATCAGCTTGGGCAGGCGGCGGAACACGGTCGGGCGGTTCTGCGGGTCGTCGTGAGAGACCACCTCCCCGGCGGGCTTGTGGTAGGCCAGCACGCGGGGCGGCGGCGGCGTCATGCGCACGCGCACCGGCTTGCCGTTGACCTTGATGACGTCCCCGAACTGGATGCGCTGCCCGATGTGGGCTGGCTCGCCGTTGACCGAGATGCGGCCTTCCAGGATGAGCTGCTCCATCTCCAGCCGCGAGCCCATGCCGGCCTGCGCCAGCACCTTGTGCAGCTTGGGCGACTCGGCCTGCGGCGCGAGCACGCGCTTGGTCGGCAGCGGCAGGGCTTGCTCCTGCTCGGCATCGAAAGCCCCACTGACCACGTCGTCGAAACGCAGGGCTTCGGCATCGGCGGCCTCTCGAGAGCCCGCGACAGGGGCCGATTCAACGCCCGCGGCCTGAGGCGGCACCGTGTTCTCGGCGGGCGGCAACGTCGCGTCGGGGGTCGACTCAGGCGTCGCTGGGGGGTGTTCGCCGGGTTCATGGTGTTCCTGGGTGTGGGGATCGGCTCTCTGCAGATCGGGGATGGGGGTCTCGGCGTCGGCCGGCAAGTCGGCGGTCGCCGTTGCTTCGGGCGCATCCGCCACGGCAATCTCGGTATCGATCGAGGCCTCGGCAACTTCGGCCACTTCTGCGGCTTCGGGCGACAGGTTGGACGACAGCGCTTCGAAGTCCAGCCGGTCCAGGGCCGACTCCTGGATTTCATTGCCCTCGAGCGGGGGCAACTGATCGAGCGAAGACAGACCCAGGTCGTCGAGAAACTGGCGCGTGGTGGCGAACAGCGCGGGACGGCCCACGGTTTCGCGGTGGCCGATGACCTCGACCCAACCCCGGTCCTCCAACTGCTTGATGATCAACGAGTTGATGGTCACGCCACGGATGTCTTCCATGTCGCCCCGCGTCACCGGCTGGCGGTAGGCAATGATGGCCAGCGTCTCCATGGTGGCGCGGCTGTAGCGCGGTGGCTTTTCGGGGTGCAAACGGTCCAGGTAGGGGCGCAGTTCGGGCCGGCTCTGGAAACGCCAGCCACTGGCCACCTGCACCAGTTCGACGCCGCGGCCGGTCCATTCCAGCTGAAGGTCGGCCAGCAAGGTCTTGAGCGTGTCCGCCGAGACTTCGGCGTCGAACAGCGTGCCCAGTTCCCGCACAGACAGGGGCTGGGGCGCGCAGATCAACGCCGTCTCGAGGACGCGCTTGGCATCCGTGGTGTTCATGGTGTCAGTCTGTCAAAAACCGGCATGGACCGGGGCGGTACAGGGGTGGGCACGGGGCCCGTTGCTCAAACCGGCGAGGACGGCGGTGGCCGTCGGCTCGGAACGCCGGGGAAGAACCTGTTGCCTGGCAGGGCAAAAATTGGGGGATCGTGAGGTCAGGACCTCGACACGCCGCGCAGCGGGGGTCGCACGGTAGCGCTCACTCGAGGAATCCGCTGCCCAGACCCGGCTCATTGTACCGGAGGCCGCTGCCATCGATGGCGGCCAGCAGGTCCGGCGGCGGGGCCGATTGAAACGCCAACGGCTCGCCGGTGATCGGATGCCGCAGCGACAGGCGCGCCGCATGCAGGGCCTGGCGGCCCATGCCCCAGAGCGGGCGACCACCGTAGAGCGCATCCCCGACCAGGGGATGGCCCAACCAGGCCATGTGCACGCGGATCTGGTGCGTGCGCCCCGTGTGCAGCTTGCAGGCCACCAGGCAGGCCTGGTCAGACCCATCGAGCAGGCGGATGGTGGTCTGCGCCGTTTTCCCGATGCCGGTGTCGGCTCGCACGACGGCCATGCGCAGGCGGTTGTGCACGTCGCGCCCGATGGGCTGGTCCACGCCCTTCTCGGCCGCGCCCTGCCAGCGACCATGGGCCAGGGCAAGGTACTGGCGATTCACCTCGCGCGCGGCGATGGCCCGCACCAGCGCCTCCACGGCCTGGCGCGATTTGCCCACGAGCATGAGGCCCGAGGTGTCCTTGTCCAGGCGGTGCACGATACCGGCGCGCGGCAGCGCCGCGGCACCGGCGTGGTGCGCCAGCAGACCGTTGAGCAACGTGCCGGTCCAGTGCCCCGCCGCCGGGTGCACCACCAGGCCGGCGGGCTTCTGGATCACCAGCAGGTCGGCGTCCTCGAACACCACGTCCAGCGCCATGGCCTGCGCCACGAAGGCCTGCGCCTGCTGCGTGGGACGCAGTTCCACCGCCAACCGGTCGCCCACGGCGATGCGGGCCGACGGCTTGCGCAGGGCTGTGCCGCGCATCACGACAGCGCCGTCGGCCATCAGTTGCTGCAGGTAGGAACGGGAGAATTCGGGAATCAGCTGCGCCAGCGCACGATCGATGCGCCAGCCATGCATGGCAGCGGGTACTTCGCAGATCCGCGTTTCCATTTCCGCCGTGAGTTCGTCGAGCACGGCGCCCGCCTCCGATTCGAGACCCGGCATGGAACCTCCTGTCACATCCCCCGTCGATATAATTTGCGAAGCCAAGTCCATTGTTCCGTTGTAAAGGTGCACCCGTGAAGTTGACGTCCAGATTATCGGCTGTGCCCCTGTGCGCGATGGCCTCGGCGCTGGTGCTCAGCGCATGCAGCACGACGCCCGTGGATGAAACGGCCGGCTGGAGCCCGAACCGAATCTACAGCGAAGCGACCGAAGAGCGTGCCGCCGGCAACTACGAGAAGTCGGTGACGCTGTACGAAAAGCTCGAAGGCCGTGCCGCCGGCACCCCCCTGGCCCAGCAGGCCCAGCTCGACAAGGCTTACGCGCAGTACAAGGCCGGCGAACAAGCCCAGGCGCTGGCCACCCTCGACCGCTTCCAGAAACTCCATCCCACCAGCCCGGCGATGGACTATGCCCTGTACCTCAAGGGGCTGGTGAATTTCAACGACAACCTCGGCCTCTTCGGCTCGCTGGCGCGCCAGGATCTGTCCGAACGCGATCAGAAAGCCGCCAAGGAATCGTTCGAAGCGTTCCGCGAGCTCGTCTCGCGGTTCCCGGATTCCCGCTACAGCCCCGATGCCCGGGACCGCATGACGTACATCGTCAACTCGCTGGCGCAGTACGAGGTCCATGTCGCGCGCTACTACCACAGCCGAGGCGCCTACGTGGCGGCCATCAACCGCGCCCAGACGGCCTTGACCGACTACGTCAACGCGCCGGCGCTCGAAGAAGCCCTCTTCATCATGCTGCGGTCCTATGAGGCGCTGGGCCTGACGCAGCTGCGCGACGACACCCGCCGCGTGATGCAGGCCAGTTACCCGAACAGCGAGTACCTGAGCCAGGGTTTCAAGTCCAAAGACGATCCCTGGTGGAAGATCTGGTAAGCACCAGCGCATCGAGGCGGGCGACCATGTCCGCCTCGTCCACCAGCCGGCTCATGGCCGGCAACGCCCCCAGCAGACGGTTGCCATAAGACCGGGTGACCAGGCGCCGGTCGCCGATCACCAGAATCCCCTGGTCGGTCTCGGAGCGGATCAAACGCCCTGCCCCCTGCTTGAGCGCCATGGCGGCTTCGGGCAGAAAGGCGTCGTTGAAAGCGCTCAAGCCCTGCGCCTCCAGGCGCTGGCCGCGCGCCTGCATCAAGGGATCGTCCGGTGGCGGAAAAGGCAGCTTGTCGATGACCAACAGCTGCAGCGCGTCGCCGGGCAGATCCACGCCCTCCCAGAACGACGCTGACGCCACCAGCACGGACGGTTCGCTCGCTTGGCGAAACCGCGCCAACAGCGCGCGCTTGGACAAGCGCCCCTGGGCCAACACCTGAAGCGGCGCGCAGCGCCCTTGCGCCACCAGGCCCTGCAGATGATCAGCCATGCGCGATGCGGCGCGCAAAGTGGTGGTCAACACCAGGGTGCGGCCACCCAGTCGGGAAGCCCAGCGCGCCACCGCGTCGGCGAGCGCCGGCGTGTGCGAGGCGTCGGCGGGCTCGGGCAGGTCGTGGGGCACATACAGCGCCGCCTGGGCCGCGTGATCGAACGGGCTGGGCACGCGCAGGGTGTGAAAACTCGGCAGCGCATCCAGGCCGAGGCCCCGGGTGAACCAGCTCAGCCCGTCGTCGCTGCCCAGGGTCGCCGACGAGAACACCCAGCTGCGCCGGCCCGCCGATTCGTCCAGCAAGGGCTGGAACAGACGGGCGCTGTCGGACGGCGCGCACACGGCGCGCCAATGCCGGGCCTCACCCCACTCCACCCACCGAACCATGTCGGTCGCCGGCATGTCGGTGGCCATGCCTCGCCACACCGACAGCAAGGCCTGCACCCGCGCCTGCAGGCGCTCCAGTTCCGCCGAGGCTTGTGCGGTGGCGGTCAGCGCCTCCTGGCTGGCCGTCAACGCCTGGCCCAGTTCGATGGCGCAGCGCTGCCAGGCGGCCGCGTCAACACCTTCGGGCGCCATGCCTTGCCAACGGTAGCGGCCACCACTGCCACCGGCCTGGCGGGGCAAGGCGGCCATCGCGCGCGCGGCCTGTTCGATCGCCAGTGCCAGGTGGGCCCACGGCCGCTGGCCCCGCGCCCATTGCGGCCCCTGGGTGGCCAGATCGCGCGCCAGTTCCCGCAACTGCCCCGTCCCGAGCGTGCGCCCCAGAAACGGAATGCCGGTGTCGTTCAGTTGATGCGCTTCGTCGAACACCACCACCTCGGCGGCCGGCAGCAACGAGGCCACGCCCGACTCCAGCAACAGCTGATCCGAAAAGAACAGGTGGTGGTTGATCACCACCCACTCGGCCTGCAAGGCCTCGCCGCGCGCGCGGTTGACATGGCAATCGCCGTGGCGCGGGCAGCTCGCGCCCAGGCAGTTGTCCCGGGTGGATGTGACCATCGGGCGCAGCGGCGAGCGTTCGTCCAGGGCCTCCAGCTCGGCGAGGTCGCCGCTGCGCGAGCGGTTCGCCCAGCTCAGCACCTGGGCCAACCCGGCCGTGATGGCCGGGTCGCGCAGGCCGACCGACGCCGGCCCATGCAAGGCCTGCTCCAGCCGATGCAGGCAGACGTAACTCGACCGCCCCTTGAGCAGGGCCACGCGCACCGGCAGACCGAGTGCGCGGATCACGGCGGGAATGTCGCGCGTGAACAGCTGGTCCTGCAAGGCTTGGGTGGCGGTGGACAGCAGGGCGCTCCGGCCACTGAGCAGCAAGGGCACGAGGTAGGCGAAGGTCTTGCCCACCCCGGTGCCCGCTTCGACGGCCAGGCCATGGCCGTCTTCGATGGCGCGGGACACGGCGGCGGCCATGTCGAGCTGCCCCTGCCGCGGGCGCAGACTGCCGTGCGCGCGCGCCAAGGGTCCGTCGGCGGCAAACGCGGCTGCCACGCCGTTTTCAAGCGCGCTCAAGCCACCTCCACGCCGCGCCAGGCACCGTTGAGCAGGCCCACGCCGCCGGACGGCGGACCGGCGCGCAAGGGTTCACGGTTTCGGCCTTTGCCGGGCTTCGCGCAGCGCATATGTGGATACCATTGCACCCATTTCCCCACCCGAACAGACCGATCAGCACCTTCATGTCCAAAGGCTACCGCATCCAGGCCTCCACCGGCATCCACCGGGGTGACCGCGATTACCAGCAAGACCAGGTCAGCCTGCTGCACCATCCGCGCCACGGCACCTGCCTGCTCGCGGTGCTGGCCGACGGGATGGGTGGTCGCAGCGGCGGACGCAAAGCCTCCGATCAGGTGATGCTCACGGCGCGGCAGCTGTTCGAGCGCTACGACCCCGAGACGGACGATGCCGCCGCGCTGCTGCGCCAGATCGTCGAAGAGTCGCACCTGGTGATCAAGCTCACGGCTGTCTCGGCCGAACAGGAGCCGCACAGCACCATCGCCGCCTTCCTCATCAACCCGGGTGGCGACAGCCACTGGGTGCACGCAGGCGACTCGCGCATCTACCACTTCCGCAATGGCCGGATGGTCTTTCGCACCATGGACCATTCCTACGTGCAGACCCTGGTCAACCAGGGCGAGATCAGCGAGGAAGAGGCGTTGGACCACCCGCATGCCAACATCCTGATGGGCTGCCTGGGCACGGAGAACGATCCGCCGGTGGACCTCCATGTGGTCCCCCAGCTGAGCGCGGGTGACGCGATCATGGCCTGCAGCGACGGCATCTGGCACTACTTCACCCCGGAAGAACTCTCCAGCACGATCGCCATGCTCTCGCCCCGCGAGGCTTGCGAGTTCCTGATCCAGAAGGCGCGCTCGCGCGCCAAGGGCATGGGTGACAACCTGTCGCTGACGATCGTCAAACTCGACCCGCTCGGCTGAAGCGGGGTTCAAGTCAGCCCGGTGTCCACCAACCGGTGCTCCAGCGACAGGAATTCCTGTGACTGCATCTCGGTCAGGCGCGAGACGGTGCGCGGAAATTCGTGCGACATCGGCCCTTCCACGTACAGATCCTCGGGTGGCACGGCGGCGGACATCACCAGCTTGACCCGCCGGTCGTAGAGCACGTCCACCAGCCAGGTGAAGCGCCGAGCTTCCGATGCCTGGCGGACCGACATCTGCGGCACGTTCGACAGCATGAGCGTGTGGAACTGGGAGGCGATCTCGAGGTAGTCGTTCTGCGAACGGGGTCCACCGCACAAGGTGCGGAAGTCGAACCAGATCACGCCGCCTGAGCGCCGCAGCGCCTGGATCTGCCGCGCTTCGATGTGCATGACCGCATCGTGGTCGCCCATTTCGGCCAGCTCATTGAAGGTCGCCTCCATCGCGGCATCGGCCTGCGGCCCCAGCGGGCAGTGGTACAGCTGGATGTGGTTGAGCGTGCGCTGGCGGTAGTCGGTGCCGTTGTCCACGCTCAGCACCTCCAGCCGCTGTTTGAGCAGTTCGATCGCGGGCAGGATGCGGTCGCGGTGCAGCCCGTCGGGGTACAGGTCGTCCGGGCGGAAGTTGGACGTGGTGACGAACCCCACGCCCGCCTTGAACAGCGCGTCCAGCAAGCGGTGCAGGATCATCGCGTCGGTCACGTCGGCCACGTGGAACTCATCGAAGCAGATGAGCTTGTAGCGCTTGGCGATGCGCGCGCCGAGCTCGTCCAGCGGATTGACCGTGCCTTGCAACTCGCGCAGTTCGCGGTGCACCTCGCGCATGAACTCGTGGAAATGCAGCCGCGTCTTGCGACGCAGCGGCACCGCCTCGAAAAAGCACTCCATGAGGAAACTCTTGCCCCGGCCCACGCCGCCGTACATGTAGACGCCGCGCGGGATCTCGGGATTGACGAAGAGCTTCTTCAGCGAGTTCGAGCGCTTCTGCTTGTACACCGCCCACTCGGCCGCGCACCGCTCCAGCGCGTCGATGGCGCGCTGTTGGGCGGGGTCCGTCGTGTAGCCGCGCTCCTTGAGCGCGGCCTCGTACGTGCTGCGGACGCTCAAGATCGGCGCTTAGAAGTTCAGCGTGCGCTTGTCCACCGCCAGCGCGGCTTCCTTCGTCGCTTCCGACAGCGAAGGGTGGGCGTGGCAGATGCGCGCGATGTCCTCGGCACTGGCCTTGAACTCCATGGCCACCACGGCTTCGGCGATCAGTTCGCTGGCCATGGGTCCCACGATGTGCACGCCGAGGATTTCGTCGGTGGTCGCGTCGGCCAGGAACTTCACCATGCCGGTGGTGTCGCCCAGCGCCCGCGCACGGCCGTTGGCCAGGAACGGGAAGGTGCCGGCCTTGTACTTCACGCCGTCGGCCTTGAGCTGCTGCTCGGTGCGGCCCACCCAGGCGATCTCGGGGCTGGTGTAGATCACCCAGGGGATGGTGTTGAAATTGACGTGTCCGTGCTGGCCGGCGATGCGCTCGGCCACGGCCACGCCCTCTTCTTCCGCCTTGTGCGCCAGCATGGGGCCACGCACCACGTCGCCCACGGCCCACACACCCTTGAGGCTGGTGCGGCATTCACCGTCCACCACGATGGCGCCGCGCTCGTCGAGCTGCAGGCCCACGGCCTCGGCATTCAGGCCGATGGTGTTGGGCACACGGCCGATGGAGACGATCAGCTTGTCGGCCTCAATGCTCTGCGCTTCGCCCTTGGCGTTCGTGTAGGCCACGCTCACGCCCTTCTTGCCGGTCTTGACCTCGCCGACCTTCACGCCCAGTTCGATCTTCAGGCCTTGCTTGTCGAAGGCCTTCTTGGCTTCCTTGGCGATCTGCTCGTCCACCGCGCCCAGGAAGGTCGGCAGACCTTCGAGGATGATCACGTCCGAGCCCAGGCGGCGCCAGACCGAGCCCATTTCCAGGCCGATCACGCCGGAGCCGATCAGCACCAGCTTCTTGGGCACGGCGCCAAGGCGCAGCGCGCCGTCGTTGGACAGCACGCTCTCTTCGTCGAACGGCACACCCGGCAGCGCGCGGGCGTTGGAGCCCGTGGCCAGGATGATCTGCTGGCCCGTGATGAGCTCTTCCTTCGCGCCAGTCACCTGGATCTCGTAGCCGGCTTCGACGGCCTTCACGAACGAGCCGCGGCCGTGGAAGAAGGTGACCTTGTTCTTCTTGAACAGGTACAGGATGCCGTCGTTGTTCTGCTTCACCACCGTGTCCTTGCGGCCGATCATCTTGGCGATGTCGATCTTCACGTTGGTGGCGCTGATGCCATGGTCGGCGAAGTGGTGGTTGGCGTGATCGAAGTGTTCGGACGACTGCAGCAGCGCCTTGCTGGGAATGCAGCCGACGTTGGTGCAGGTGCCACCCGGTGCCGGGCCGCCAGCGGCGTTCTTCCACTCGTCGATGCAGGCGACCTTGAAGCCGAGCTGCGCCGCACGGATGGCGGCGATGTAGCCACCGGGGCCGCCGCCGATCACGACGACGTCAAAGGATTGGGACATGTTGTGTTCCTGAAGTCAAAGGGCCAACGCCCCTGTCGGGGCGTTGGCAAGAGAAGGATCGATCAGATGTCGAACAGGATGCGGGCCGGGTCTTCCAGCGCTTCCTTCATCGCCACCAGCCCCAGCACGGCTTCGCGGCCGTCGATGATGCGGTGGTCGTACGACATGGCGAGGTAGTTGATCGGGCGGATCACGATCTGGCCGTTTTCCACCACCGGGCGGTCCTTGGTCGCGTGCACGCCCAGGATGGCCGACTGCGGCGGATTGATGATGGGCGTGGACAGCATGGAGCCGAAGGTGCCGCCGTTGGAGATCGAGAACGTGCCACCGGTGAGGTCGTCCAGGCCCAGCTTGCCGTCCTTGGCCTTCTGGCCGAACTCGGCGATCTTCTTCTCGATGTCGGCAAAGCTCATCTGGTCGGCGTTGCGCAGGATGGGCACCACCAGGCCACGGGGCGAACCGACGGCGATGCCGATGTCGAAGTAACCGTGGTAGACGATGTCGTTGCCGTCCACCGAGGCGTTGATGATCGGGTACTTCTTGAGCGCATGCACCGCGGCCTTCACGAAGAAGCTCATGAAGCCCAGCTTGACGCCGTGTTCCTTCTCGAACTTCTCCTGGAACTTCTTGCGCATCTCCATCACCGGCGCCATGTTCACTTCGTTGAACGTGGTGAGGATGGCGTTGGTGGATTGCGATTGCAGCAGGCGCTCGGCCACGCGCGCGCGCAGGCGGGTCATGGCCACGCGCTCTTCAGGGCGGTCGCCCAGGTCAGGGGCCACCACGGGCACCTGCGGCAGCACCTTGGTAGGCGCGCCGGTGGGGATCGCCACGGGCGCAGCGACAGCGGCCTTGGGCGCGGCCACGGCCGACAGCACGTCGCCCTTGGTCACGCGGCCGTCCTTGCCGGTGCCGGCCACCGAGCCAGCGGCCAGGTTGTTGTCGGCCATCAGCTTGGCGGCGGCGGGCATGGGCACACCGGCCTTGGATTGGGATGTTGCAGCAGCAGCGGCAGCAGCCGGTGCGGCGGCGGGAGCGGCAGCGGCAGGCGCCGCAGCAGCGGGTGCGGGCGCCGCGGCACCGGCGACGGCAGCGGTGTCGATGCGAGCGATCAGCTGGTCGGCGGCCACGGTGGCGCCGTCGCCCTGGACCAGCTCCACCAGCACGCCGGCGGCGGGCGCGGGCACTTCGAGCACGACCTTGTCGGTTTCGATCTCGATCAGGATTTCATCGGCCGCGACGGCTTCGCCGGCCTTCTTCTTCCATGCCAACAAGGTGGCTTCCGCCACGGATTCGGACAGTTGCGGAACTTTGACTTCTACGATTGCCATGAGTGTTCTACCTGGGGGTTTTGTGGGGTGCGCCGGACGGGCCGGTCACAGGACGTCAACGTCGGGTGACCGGCTCGGGTCCGTTCAGTTCACTTGGTGAGGATGAAGCCTTTGAGCTTGCCGAAAGCGGCTTCGATCAACGTCTTCTGCTGCTCCTGGTGGAGGTGGGCATAACCCACGGCCGGCGATGCGGAGGCCGCGCGCCCGGCGTAACCCAGCTTCTGGCCCTCGAGCATGTTCTCGTGGATGTAGTGCTGCACGAAGAACCAGGCGCCCTGGTTCTGCGGCTCGTCCTGGCACCACACGATGTCGGTCGCGTTGGGGTACTTGCGCAGCTCCGCGCCGAACACTTTGTGCGGGAACGGGTACAGCTGCTCCACGCGCACGATCGCCACGTCGTCCGAGCCGCGCTCTTCGCGCTTCTTGACGAGGTCGTAGTACACCTTGCCGGAGCAGCAGATGACGCGCTTGACCTTCTCGGCCTTCTTCACGACGTCGGCGTTCTGCTCCGGAATCACGGTCTGGAAACCGCCCTTGGTGAACTCGGACAGCGGCGAGGTCGCGTCCTTGTTGCGCAGCAGCGACTTGGGCGTGAAGATGATCAGCGGCTTGCGCAGGCCGCGAATCATCTGGCGGCGCAGCACGTGGAAGATCTGGCTCGCGGTGGTGGGCTGCACGACCTGCATGTTGGTGTCGGCGGCCAGCTGCATGAAGCGCTCCAGGCGCGCCGAGCTGTGCTCCGGCCCCTGGCCTTCGTAGCCGTGCGGCAGCATCATCGTGATGCCGTTGACGCGGCCCCACTTCACTTCACCGGAGGCGATGAACTGGTCGATCACGACCTGCGCGCCGTTGACGAAGTCGCCGAACTGGGCTTCCCAGATCACCAGCGTGTTCGGGTCGTTCGAGGCGTAGCCGTATTCGAAACCGAGCACGGCCTCTTCGGACAGGATCGAATCGATCACCACGAAAGGGGCCTGGTTGTCGGCCACGTTCTGCAGCGGCACGTAGATGCCTTCGTCGTACTTCTCGCGGTTCTGGTCGTGGATGACGGCGTGGCGGTGCGTGAACGTGCCGCGGCCGCAATCCTCACCCGAGAGGCGCACGGGGAAACCGCTGGCCACCAGCGAGGCAAAAGCCATGTGCTCGCCCATGCCCCAGTCCACCGGGATGTCGCCACGGCCCATGGCCGCGCGATCGGCGTACACCTTCTTCACCAGTTGGTGCGGGGTGACGTTGTCCGGAATCGTGGTCAGGCGATCCGACAGTCGCTTCCACTCGGCCATGGGGATGGCGGAGTCCGCGCTGTCGGTCCACTTCTTGCCCAGGTACGGGCTCCAGTCGACCGCGAACTTGCTCTTGAAGTTGGTCAGCACCGGGTCCACCGTGTGGCGGCCAGCGTCCAGCGCGGCACGGTAGGCCTTGACCATGTCGTCGCCCAGCGTCTCGCCCAGGCCCTGCGCGGCCAGCTTGTCGGCGTACAGCTTTCGCGTGCCGGGGTGGGCCGCGATCTTCTTGTACATGAGCGGCTGCGTCAGGCTCGGGGTGTCCTGTTCGTTGTGGCCCAGCTTGCGGAAGCAAACAATGTCGACCACCACGTCCTTCTGGAAGGTCATGCGGAAGTCGAGCGCCAGCTGGGTGGCGAACACCACCGCCTCGGGGTCGTCGCCGTTCACGTGCAGCACCGGCGCCTCGATCATTTTCACGACGTCGGAGCAGTACAGCGTGGAGCGGCTGTCGCGCGGGTCGGAGGTGGTGAAGCCGATCTGGTTGTTGATCACCAGGTGCACCGTGCCGCCCGTGGAATAGCCACGGGTTTCGGCCAGCGCCAGGGTTTCCATCACCACGCCCTGGCCGGCAAAGGCGGCATCACCGTGCACCAGCACCGGCAGCACTTGCTTGCCCAGCGGGTCGCCACGGCGGTCCATGCGGGCGCGCACCGAACCTTCCACGACCGGGTTCACGATTTCCAGGTGCGAGGGGTTGAATGCCAGCGACAGGTGCACCGGGCCACCGGGGGTGGTCACGTCGGAGCTGAAGCCCTGGTGGTACTTCACGTCACCGGCGGGCAGTTCTTCGGGCGCGGTGTGGTCGAACTCGGCAAACAGGTCCTTGGGCATCTTGCCCAGGGTGTTGACCAGCACGTTCAGGCGACCGCGGTGGGCCATGCCGATCACGATTTCCTGCACGCCGATCTGGCCGGCCTGGTTGATCAGCTCGTCCATCGAGGCGATGAAGCTCTCGCCACCTTCCAGCGAGAAGCGCTTCTGGCCCACGTATTTGGTGTGCAGGAAACGCTCCAGGCCTTCGGCGGCCGTCAGGCGGTCGAGGATGTGCTTTTTCTTCTCGGCGTTGAAGGCGGGCTTGGTGCGCGTGGCTTCCAGGCGCTCCTGCCACCAGCGCTTCTGGCTCTGGTCGGTGATGTACATGTACTCGGCACCGATAGAGCCGCAGTACGTCTCGCGCAAGGCGTTGAGCAACTCGCGCAAGGACATGGTTTCCTTGCCGAAGAACGTGTTGCTGGTGTTGAACACGGTCTCGAGGTCGGCGTCGGTGAAGCCGTAGAAAGAGAGTTCGAGTTCGGGAATGTGGTCGCGCTCGGCGCGCTTGAGCGGATCCAGATCGGCCCAGCGGGCACCGACGTTGCGGTAGGCGGCAATCAGCTGCTGGACGGCGGTGCGCTTGCGGGCGAGCTCGGAGTCGGCACCAGCGGCCACGACGACCTTGGTGCCACCCTGCTTGGCGCGCTCGGCGAAGGCGTTGATGACGGGCAGGTGGGGTACGTCGCGGGCGTCGGTGCCATCACCGGCGGGGACGTTCTGCAGCGCGTCGAAGTAACCGCGCCAGTTGTCGGGGACGCTACCGGGATTGTCCAGGTAGTTTTCGTACATCTCTTCCACGTACGGCGCGTTGCCGCCGAAGAGGTACGAGTTGCCTTTGTAGGCAACATAGACGTTGCCCCCGTTCGATTGGGAATCGCTCATAAATCCGCTGACCTCCGTTTCCCTTCGGGAAACATAAGCTGGTTAAGACAACCTTCCGCGGCACGGCTGAACCGTTAGGCGGATGCGACAGTGACTGTGGAAGGACCTGACTGCAGCCCGCGATTGTGCCACCGCGGGAACAGCCCTGTGTAAAAAGATGCGATGCGGGGGCCGTTCGTCAGGACGCGACGCGGGGCGAGAGGCGCTCGGAGGCCGGCACCGAGCTCGGCTCGTCCATCTCGATCGCGATCTGGGTGCAGACCGTGCGGCACAGGGTGACGGCCTTTTCGCTCTGCACGCGGTAGATCACCTGCGTGCCGTCCTTGCGCTTGGCCAGCACGCCCGCGCGGTAGAGCAGGTTCAGGTGCTGCGACAGATTGGGCTGGGTGGTGTCGATTTCCTGCAACAGCTGGGAAACCGACTTCTCCTTGTCGCAAAGCGCACTGAGGATGCGCAGCCGCATGGGGGTGGCGAGCACGCCGAAGAGTTCGGCCGCGAGTTCAAACACGCGGACTTTTTCCACTTGGCCTTCGGACGCGATCATCTGTTCCATGGCGGTCGTTGCTCGTGTAAATATAAGCATGAATTGTACTTACAAACACCCCAAACCACCATGCCTTGCCAACGCGACCGGAACGCCGGCAAGGCCTCCCCTGCGTTTCAGGCCAGCAGATCCTTGATGTGCTGCAGCGCGGCGGGATCGTCCATGGTCGTGAGGTCGCCCGGATCGCGGCCTTCGCAGACCGCCTGGATGGCCCGCCGCAGCAGCTTGCCACTGCGCGTCTTGGGCAGCACGGTCACGAAACGCACCCGGGCCGGGCGGGCCACTGCACCGAGCTGCTCGTCCACCCGCTTCATGATCTCGCCCTCCAGCTTGAGCTTCGAGGCCTCGTCACCGAGCGCCGAGGTGTCCTTGGCGACCACGAAGGCCATGGCCACCTGCCCCTTGAGCTGGTCGGCCACGCCCACCACCGCCACCTCCGCCACGTTGGCGTGGCTGGAGATGCTCTCCTCGATCTCCCGCGTGCCCAGCCGGTGGCCCGCCACGTTGATCACGTCGTCGGTGCGGCCCAGGATGTAGAAGTACCCGTCCTGGTCACGGATGCCCCAGTCGAAGGTGCTGTAGACCAGCTTGCCCGGGATGCTCTTCCAGTAGGTGTTGATGAAGCGCGCGTCGTCCTTCCACACGGTCTGCATGAAGCCGGGCGGTGTCGGCCCTTCGATCACCACCACGCCCTTCTCATCGGCACCGGTGAGCTCTTCACCGGTGGACTCGTGCAGCAGCTTGACGCTGTAGCCGTACATCGGCACCCCCGGGCTGCCGAACTTGCTGGGCCTCTTCTCGACCCCGTTGGCGATGGTGAGAATGGGCCAGCCGCTCTCGGTCTGCCAGTAGTTGTCGATGATGGGCACGCCCAGGCCGTCGCTGATCCAGCGCGCCGTGGGCTCGTCCAGCGGTTCGCCGGCGAGGAACAGCGCCTTGAGGCTGGAGAGGTCGTACTGCTTCAGGTAGGCCGGGTCCTGCTTCTTGAGCACGCGCACCGCGGTGGGCGCGCTGAACATCACCGTCACCTTGTACTTCTCGACCAGCCGCCACCAGATGCCCCCATCGGGCCGGATCGGCAGGCCTTCGTACAGGATGGTCGCCATGCCGGCGATCAGCGGGCCGTAGACGATGTAGCTGTGGCCCACCACCCAGCCAATGTCGCTGGTGGAGAAATAGGTCTCACCGGGTTCGCCCATGAAGATGTGCTTCATGCTCGCCGCCAGCGCCACCAGGTAGCCCCCGGTATCGCGCTGCACGCCCTTGGGCTTGCCGGTGGTGCCGCTCGTGTAGATCGTGTAGCTGATGGCGGTCGACTCCATCCATTCGCAGGGCACCTGGGTGTTCAGGTGCTGCTCGCGCAGAGCGGTGTAGTCGTGGTCGCGCCCGGGCACCAGGGACATCGGCGCCAGGCCCCGATTGACCAGCACCACCGACGCCGGCTTGTGGCTGGACAGGCGAAGGGCTTCGTCCAGCAGCGGCTTGTACTCGACCACCTTGCCACCGCGCGACCCTGCATCGGCGCTCACGATGGCCACGGGGGATGCATCGTCAATGCGGTTGGCCAGCGAATGGCTTGCGAAACCGCCGAACACCACCGAGTGAATGGCGCCGATGCGCGCGCAGGCCAGCATGGCGAAGGTGGCTTCGGGAATCATGGGCATGTAGATCAACACCCGATCGCCCTTCTTCACGCCCTGCCCCAGCAGCACCGCTGCCATGCGCTGCACCTCGGCATGCAATTCGCGAAAGCTGTAGGTGCGCTCGGTGTCGGTCTCGGTCGACACGTAGATCAGCGCGTTCTGATCGGCGCGATCCTGAAGGTGGCGGTCCACCGCGTTGTGGCACAGGTTGGTCAGCCCACCCTCGAACCAGTGCGCGAACGGCGGGTGGTCGTGGTTGCAGACCCGGTCGAACGGCTTGTGCCAGTCCACCAGCTCGGCCTGTTCGGTCCAGAAGGCATCGCGGTCCTCGATGGAGCGGCGGTAGAACTCGGCGTAGCCCTGACTCATATGAATGTCTCCTGCAACTGATGGACCCGAAAGTCGCGCACTAAAGTGAATTCATAATTATGCTGAGCCCGCTTGCGCGAGGCTGACACGGCGCAAGGCCGCCGCCCTGCGCCGCTGCACGCTTCTCTTATTTGATCAAGACCTGGATCTCGCGGAACGCGGGGTGCTCGGCCGTGCGCAGCCACTCGAAGGCCACCATCTCCGTGGTCACCAGCTCGGCGCCCGCGCCGGCCAGGCGGTCGAAGGCGGCGTCTCGGTTGCGCTCGGTGCGCGAGCTGCAGGCATCCGTCACCACCCAGACGTCGAACTCCTGCTCGATCAGCTCCAGCGCGGTCTGCAGCAGGCACACATGGGCCTCGCAGCCCGCCACGACGACAGTCTGGCGCTCCGAGGCTGGTGCCGCCGCCGGCTTCTGCAGGTGCTTGGGCAGGCTGCGCGCATTGCCGGACGCCTGCTGACGCGCGGGAGGGCGCAACCAGTCGGCCAGGCCATCGGAGACGGCGCCGAAGTGCATCTTGGACAGGGTCTTCTGGCACAGCTCGCGCAGCTCGGGCGGGTTGGGTCCCAGTTTTTCGGGGTTCTGCTCGGTGCCCCAGGTGGGCACCCGCAGGGCCTGGGCCATGCGCGCCAGGCGCAGGGCATTGGCCAGCACTTGAGGGCCTTCGAAGATGGCGGGCATCAGGCGGGCCTGGTAGTCCACCAGCACCAGTTGGGAATCGGAGGCGTCCAGCAGCATCGGTTTGTCTTTCACGTCTAAGGCTTCGGGGAGAAGCGGGGATTTTCGCAGGGCCGGTCGGGGTGGCCGCGAATGCCCTCAGCCCCCGAACAGATCGGCCTGCCCCGGTTCACCCGCTGAAGCGCCATCGCCCGGGCTCAACCGGGCCACGAGTTGGTCCACATAGGCCTGGAACAGCGCGTCAGGTGACTGCCCGAACATGCGGATGCGGCCGGTGTGCTGCAACAGCAGCAAACCCACCCCATGGGCGAAGAGCGCGGTGTTCTCGCGCAGCGCGGCTTCGGGCGAGAGCCCCATGGCCTGCAAGGCCTGTTCGCAAGGATGCAGGGCGTCGTGCAGGCGGCTGTTGAGCTGCTGGTTCAGTTCGCTGGTCAGGCCCCGTGGGGCCAGCCCCTGCACCAGGTAGAAGCCCAGGTCCAGATCGCGAGGGTTGCGGGCGTAGAAGCCGAACCAAGCCTGCGCCTTGGCCGCGAGCATCGCCTGGGGTTGGGGTTTGGGCGGCTTGGCGGCAGCCACCTCCTGGTTCAGCCGCTCCAGCGATTCGGCCAGCAACGCGGCGTAGATCGCCTCCTTGCTCTCGAAGTAGCTGTAGATCGCCCCTGGTGTGTACGCCGCCCGCTTGGCGATTTCCCGGATGCTGGCGCCTTCCACGCCCTTTTCGGCGAAGACACTGCGCGCCGCTTCCAACACCAGGGCGCGCCGGGAATCCGACTGCGCCGCCTGGCGCAGCTGCCGTTGGCGTTGTTGTTCTCGCGCGGCCTCTGCCTCGGCCTCCGAGGGCACGGGGATCAGTTCATGCAAATGGACGTCCATGCGCGCAGTTTATCGCCATGACGAACACGGATCGCTGAAATTAAACATTTGCACAAATTATTGAACACTGTTTAAATAAATGCTCGAGAGGAAAAAAATACGTCGACCGTCAATCCATCTACGAGGCATCCATCCCATGAACAACTCACTGGCTCACCCACCCACGCTCATGAGCGGCAAGGATTTCCGCGAATCCCTGCGCGAGCGCAAGCCGCGCGTGTTCGTGGACGGGCGCGCGGTGGACAGCGTGGCCGATGAACCGGCCTTGCAACCCGGGATCAACGCCATCGCCCTCACCTATGACTTGGCCCTCCAAGCCCGGTACGCGCCGCTGATGACGGCGGTCCAGCAGACCAGCGGCCGCCGGGTGAACCGCCTCAGCCACATCAACACCAGCAGCGGCGACCTGCTCAACAAGCTGGAAGCCGTGCGCCTGGTGTGCCAGGAGACCGGTTGCGCCCAGCGCTACCTCACCCACGACGCGCTCAACGCCATCGGCCAGGTCTCGGCCCGCATCGACGATGCCCGTGGGACCACCGAGCACACCCAGCGCTTCCTGAACTACCTGCACCGCGTGCAGGACCAGGACCTGACCCTGGGCGTGGCCATGACCGATGCCAAGGGCGACCGCAGCCGCCGTCCGCATGAGCAGGCCAACGTGGACAGCTACGTGCACGTGGTGGAGAGAAACGCACGCGGCATCGTCATCAGCGGCACCAAGGCCATCGTCACCGGCGCGCCCTATGTGCACGAGCTGCTGGTGATGCCGTGCCGCCACATGGGCCGCGAGGACGCCGACTTCGCCGTCTGCTGCGCCGTGCCCATCGACGCACCGGGCCTGACCATCGTCGCTCGCCCCGCCGGCCGACCCGGCGAAAAGGTCGAACATGGCGAGGCCCTGTTCAGCCGCAAGTACGGGCAGAGCACCGGCGTCTGCATCTTCGACCGCGTGTTCGTGCCCTGGGACAGCGTGTTCTACGCCGACGAGTGGGAACACTCCAGCCACCTCACCTACAGCTACGCCACCCACCACCGCCACACCTGCATCGGCGCGCGCGCCGGCTTCGGCGACCTCCTCATCGGCGCCGGGGCGCTCATGTGCGAAGCCAATGGCTTTGACCCGGGTCGGGAAACCCATCTGCGCGAACAAATGGTGGAACTGATCACCATCACCGAGGGCTTCTACGCCTGCGGCGTGGCGGCCAGCGTCTATGGCAAGGCCGACCCGCACAGCCAGACCTTCATGCCCGACCCCGTGTTCTCCAACATCGGCAAGCTGCTGCTCGCCACGCAGATCTACGACATGCACCGCATCGCCCACTACGTGAGCGGCGGCCTGATCGTCACCCTGCCCGGCCCGGACGAAGACCACAACCCCGAAACCGGCGCGAAACTCTCGGACGTGCTGCGCGCCAACCCCGACGTGCCTTACGAGCAGCGGATCCAGACGGCGCGTTTCCTTGAAGACCTGACCGCTGGCTACCAGGGTGGCTGGTACAGCGTGATCAGCCTGCACGGCGGCGGTTCGCCAGCCGCCATGAAGCAGGAAATCTGGCGCAACTACCCGGTGGGCAACAAGGTCGAGCTGGTCGAACGTCTGCTGGAACGCGGCGTGGCGGCCGACGGCAGCGCTGCCGCATCGCCTCACGACCCGGCACGCGCCATCACGAAAAACCGCCAACCCGGCAAGTGCTGCGACACCGGCTGCACCGCGCCCGGTCAGCCCGTGATGGTGAATCTTCCGTCGGTCACCAGCAGCCTTCCGTCGCGAGCCGCCCAGCTGGCCAGGAAGTGAATACGAAAGTGGTTGTAAATCAAGGGGTTGGCGCTCGATTCTCGCTTGACTTCCAGCAGCAGCGCCGATACCCTCACGCCCTATGTCGCGTTGGCTCCCCATTCTTCTGCTGTGCGGTTCGGCCGTGGCCCACGCCGCGCCGGGCACCACCAACGGCTATGAAGACATGGACTCGCTGCTCAACGACAAAGGCCTGATGGCCCGCATCGGCCAACAGGTGCAGCATGCCCGTGAGACGGTGAGCGACCAGGCCTCCAGCCTCGTCATCAACGCCATGGCCTTCCTCGACGTGCCGTACCGCTATGGCGGCAACAGCGCCGAAACGGGCTTCGATTGCAGCGGCTTCGTGCGCGCGGTGTACGAACAATCGCTGGGCAAGATCCTGCCCCGCCGTTCCGACGAACAGGCCGCGGCCACACAGACCATCGACCGCAGCGAACTCAAGCCGGGCGACCTGGTGTTCTTCAACACCATGCGCCGGGCCTTCAGCCACGTCGGCATTTATGTGGGCGACGGCAAGTTCATCCACTCCCCGCGCAGCGGTGCCCAGGTGCGCATGGAAGACATGCGCATGGCCTACTGGAACAAGCGATTCAATGGCGCGCGCCGCGTGCCGGTGGCCGACAAGGCTCCCTGAGCCGTCCTGGCCATCACGGCCACCGCGTCGCCGCCCCGACGCTCACTCCATCTTGATGTTCGCGCCCTTGAGCTGGCGGTTGCTGCGCCATTCCTCGGCAATGCGGCGCGCGAAGGAAGGCCGGTCGCCGAGCGCGGGCAGGTTGTCCGACGCCAGCAGCCGCTCGCGAATGGGGGGCGTCTGCACCGCCGCGTTGATTTCCGCATTCAGCCGGTCCAGCACCTGCGGCGGCGTCCCACCCGGCGCGAACAGGCCGAACAGCGACGTGACATTGGCCTGGGGCAACCCCAGCTCGGCAAACGTGGGCACCTGCGGCAAGACCTCCAGGCGCTGCGGCGCGCCCACGGCCAGGGGCTTGAAACGACCGGCCTCGATGTGGGCCAGCTGTGCCGGAGCCACGTTGGTCGACAGCAACTCGAACTGCCCGCCCAGTGCGTCGGTGAGCTGCTGGCCGCCGCCCTTGTACGGAATGTGCGTGACCACCACGCCGCTGCCCAGCTGCACCTGTTCCAGCACCAGATGGCCGGCGGTGGCCAGGCCGGAGGTGGCCCAGCGCAGCGCGCCTGGATGGGCTTTGGCTTGCGCGAGCAGGTCCGCAAAGCCCCGGCCCATGAAGGTCGGCGTGCCCACCAGCAGCACGGGCGTGTACATCACGCTGGCCACCGGCTCGATGTCTCGAAACGGGTCGTAGCCCACCGCACCGAGGTGCGGGCGCAGGGTCAAGGGGCTGACCGCCGAGAAGGCCAGTGTGTGTCCGTCGGCCGGCGCGCGCGCCAGCGCCTGCAGCCCCACGCTGCCGCCCCCACCACCCCGGTTTTCCACCCGCACCGCCACGCCGAGTTGCCACGACAGGCGCTCGGCCAGCGCGCGCGCGACGCCATCGCTGAGCCCGCCCGGTGGGTACACGACGATGATGCGCAAGGGCTGAGAAGGCCACCCGGGCTGCGCATGGCTGGCCCGTGGCTCGACGACGCCTGCCAGCGCCAGCAGCGCCGGGATCGCTTGCCGACGCGACAGCCCTTCTCTCATGCCACGGTGCGCCCCCGTCGCGCGCGCGCCTGGGCCTTGCGCGCCGTGTCCCGGGCGATCTTGAGGAAATGCGCGGCCGGGCCGGAGGCTTCGGCCGAGCGGTACACCAGGGTCAGCGGCGCATCCAGCGGCGTGCCTTCGCGCAAGGGCAGATAGACCACCGCGTGGGGATGCAGCCCGCTCATGGAGGTCGGCACGACCGCGATGCCCGCGCCTGCGGCCACCAAGTTCAGGCTGGTCACCATGCGCTCGACCTCGGCGGCAATGCGCGGACGAAAACCATGGGCTTCGCACAGCGCCAGCAGGTTGGCGTACAGCCCCGGGGCACCGGGCTGCCGCACCAGGATGAAGCCCTCCTCGCGCAGGTCCGCCAACGCCAGCGCGCCCGACCGGCGTCGCGCCAAGGCGTGGTCTCCAGGCAGCGCCACCAGCACCGGCTCGCGCAGCAGCACCTCGAAGGTCAGGCTCTCGGGCTGCGACACCGGCACGCGGATCAGGCCGCAATGCAGCCGCCCCGCCTCCACCGCCTCGGTGATGCCGGCCGCGTGGTCTTCGCGGATCGACAGTGCGATGCCGGGCCAGGCCCGCCGGCAGGCGCGCAAGGCCTCGGGGGTGAAAGCATGCGCGGCGGCGGAGCTGGTGAAGCCGACATGGAGCACACCGAGTTCGCCGCGCGCCACGCGCGCCATGCGCTGCTCCATGGCCGCCATGTCGTCCACCAGCTGGCGCGCTTCCCGCTCGAACAGGCGCCCGGCGTCCGACAACGCCACGCCCTTGGGATGGCGATGGAACAAGGCAACGCCCAGCTCCTTTTCCAGTGCCTTGATCTGCAGGCTCAGTGGCGGCTGCTGGATGCCCAGGCGCTCGGCCGCGCGGGTCATGTGGCCGGCCTCGGCGACGGCCAGGAAGTAGCGCAGGTGCCTGATTTCCATATCTGAAAGGTATTGAAATTCGGGTTTCAGTATATTTGACATGGGGTGGCGGCGCACCTATCGTCCGCGTGGATTCGAACAACCACAGGAGACCTTTCATGCCCCTTCGCCCCATCGCGCTGCTGGCGCTGGCGGCCCTCGCCGGTCACAGCGGCGGCGCCATCGCCCAGGCGCCTACCGACCCCCAGCCCCGCGCCTGCCCCGCCGAAGTGCCGGCCGGTGCCACCTGCCACACGGGCGAGGACGGGCTGGGCGGCTTCTACTGGATCGCCTTGCCCGCCGGGTGGAAACCTGAAACCGGCGTGCTCGTGGTGCATGCCCATGGCGGCCCTGCCGACACCGGCCCGGCCACGCTGGCGCGCGGCGAGGAAGACCTCAAACGCTGGGCCGTGACCGTCAAGGCCGGCCACGCCTGGGCGGGCGCCACCTACCGCCGGGGCGGCTTTGGCGTGAGCATGGCGGCCGAGGACACCGAGCGCGTGCGCCGCGTCTTCGTGAAGCATTTCGGCCCGCCCCGCCGCACCATCCTGCATGGGCAAAGCTACGGCGGCTCGGTCGCCGCCAAGGGCGCCGAGCTGTACGCCACGGTGGACGGCCCCAACGGACCGGTCAAAGGCCCTTACGACGGCATGCTGCTCACCAGCGGCATGCTGGGCGGCGGCACCCGCGCTTACGACTTCCGGATCGACTTGCGCGTGGTCTACCAGTACGTGTGCAAGAACCACCCGAAGGCAGATGAGCCCCCGTACCCGCTGTGGCAGGGCCTGCCCATAGACGCCAAGCTCACGCGCGCCGAACTGGCCAACCGCGTGGACGAATGCACCGGCGTGCGCAAGCCCGCCGCGCAACGCACCGAACAGCAGAAGACCAACCTCGCCAACATCGTCAACGTCATCAAGATCCCCGAGCGCTCGCTCATCGCCCACCTCAACTGGGCGACCTGGCTGTTCCGCGATCTGACGCAGCTGCGCCTGGGCAACCGCAACCCGTTCAACAACGCCAACGTTCGGTACACCGGCTCCACGGACGACGCGGCCCTGAACGCGGGCGTGCTGCGCTACACCGCCGACCCGGTGGCCGTCACCGAGCTGGCGAAGGACAGCGACCCCCAAGGCCGGATCAACATGCCCGTGCTCTCGCTGCACGCCGTCAACGACCCGACCGCGTTCGTCGAACTCTCTTCCGCCTACCGCGAGACACTGGATCGCGCGGGCAGGGGCAACCTGCTGGTGCAGACCTTCAGCGACGAGTCCGAGCACAGCTACCTGAGCGATCCGCAGTACCCCGCGCTGTTCACCGCCCTGCTCAACTGGATCGACAAGAACGAGAAGCCCACGCCCCAGACGGTGGCCACGCTCTGCAAGGGCTACGAGGCCGCGTATGGCGACACCTGCAAGCTGCTGCCCGACTACCGAAGCGCGCCGCTGGCCAGCCGCGTCCCGGCTCGCTGAATGCGGCCCATGAAAAAAGCCGCCGGCCCGTGAGGGCTGGCGACTTCTTTTTTGGCCGGCGTTGCGGCGTTTACTTGCGCTGCGGCGGCACGTCCGTGCAGGAGCCGTGGGCGATCTCGGCCGCCATGCCGATGCTCTCGCCCAGCGTGGGGTGGGGGTGGATGGTCTTGCCAATGTCCACCGCATCCGCGCCCATCTCGATGGCGAGGGCGATCTCGCCGATCATGTCGCCTGCATGCGTGCCCACCATGCCGCCGCCCAGGATCTTGCCGTGGCCATGGGCCTCGGGCGAGTCGTCGAACAACAGCTTGGTCACGCCTTCGTCGCGGCCATTGGCGATGGCGCGGCCCGAGGCCGTCCAGGGGAACAGGCCCTTCTTGACCTTGATGCCCTGCGCCTTGGCCTGGTCTTCGGTCAGGCCCACCCAGGCCACCTCGGGGTCGGTGTAGGCCACGCTCGGAATGACGCGCGCGTTGAACGCGGCGCTGGCCAGCTCCTTGTTGCCCTGCAGTTCACCCGCGATCACCTCGGCCGCCACGTGCGCCTCATGCACCGCCTTGTGCGCCAGCATGGGCTGGCCCACGATGTCGCCAATGGCGAAGATGTTGGGCACGTTAGTGCGCATCTGGATGTCGACGTTGATGAAGCCCCGGTCGGTCACCGCCACACCGGCCTTCTCGGCGCCGATCTTCTTGCCGTTGGGCGTGCGGCCCACGGCCTGCAGCACCAGGTCGTAGGTCTGCGGCGCGGGCGCCGTGCCACCCGGCTCGGCGCTCTCGAACGTCACCTCGATGCCGGCCGGCGTGGCCTTGGCCGACACCGTCTTGGTCTTGAGCATGATGTTGTCAAAGCGCGGCGCATTCATCTTCTGCCAAATCTTCACCAGGTCGCGGTCGGCGCCCTGCATCAGGCCGTCGAGCATCTCCACCACGTCCAGGCGCGCGCCCAGCGTGCTGTAGACCGTGCCCATTTCCAGGCCGATGATGCCGCCGCCCAGGATCAGCATGCGCTTGGGGACTTCCTTGAGCGCGAGCGCGCCGGTGCTGTCCACCACGCGCGGATCGTCCGGCATGAAGGGCAGGCGCACGGCCTGCGAACCGGCGGCGATGATGGCCTTCTTGAAGCCGATCACCTGCTTCTTGCCTGTCTTCTCCTGGCCGGTGGCCCCCGTGGTCTCTTCCACTTCCAGGTGGTTGGCGCCCACGAAGGAACCGACACCGCGCACGGTCGTGACCTTGCGCATCTTGGCCATGGCGGCCAGGCCACCGGTGAGCTTGCCGATCACCTTTTCCTTGTGGCCGCGCAGCTTCTCGATGTTGACCACCGGGCGGCCGAACTCCACGCCCAGCGCCGCCATGTGGCTGACCTCGTCCATCACCGCCGCCACGTGCAGCAGCGCCTTGGAAGGAATGCAGCCCACGTTCAGGCACACGCCACCCAGGGTGGCGTAGCGCTCGACGATGACGACCTTCAGGCCCAGGTCGGCCGCGCGGAAGGCCGCGCTGTAGCCGCCAGGACCACCGCCGAGCACGACCACGTCGCACTCGAGATCGGCGCTGCCGCCGAAGCTGGCGGCGGTCGGCGCAGCCACCGGGGCCGCAGCCACCGGGGCCGCAGCCGGCGCCGCTTGTGGCGCGGGTGCCGGTGCGCTGGCGGCGGGCGCGGCAGCGGCCTCACCCGCCGCTTCCAGCGTCAGCACCACGCTGCCCTGCTTGACCTTGTCGCCCAGCTTGACCTTGAGCTCCTTGACCACGCCGGCCTGGGAAGACGGAATCTCCATCGAGGCCTTGTCGGACTCGACCGTGATCAGGCTTTGTTCGGCCTTGACCGTGTCGCCGGGCTTGACCAGCAACTCGATCACCGCCACTTCGTCGAAGTCGCCGATGTCGGGGACTTGAATATCGATGAGTGCCATCTGCGTGGTCCTTTACAGCAACACGCGACGGAAGTCGCTGAGGATCTGGCCGAGGTACACGTTGAAGCGCGCGGCGGCGGCGCCGTCGATCACGCGGTGGTCCCAGGTCAGCGAGAGCGGCAGCATCAGGCGCGGCTGGAAGGCCTTGCCGTCCCACACCGGCTCCATGGTGCTCTTGCACACGCCGAGGATGGCCACTTCCGGCGCGTTGATGATGGGCGTGAAATAACGCCCGCCAATGCCACCCAGGCTGGAGATGGTGAAGGTCGCCCCGCTCATCTCGGCCGGGCTCAGCTTGCCCTCGCGCGCCTTCTTGGCGAGTTCGCCCATTTCCTGGCTGATCTGCAGCACGCCCTTCTTGTCGGCGTCCTTGATCACCGGGACCATCAGGCCGTTGGGCGTGTCGGCCGCGAAGCCGATGTGCCAGAACTGCTTGTAGATCAGGGCATCGCCGTCGATCGAGCTGTTGAACTCGGGGAATTTCTTGAGCGCGGCCACGCAGGCCTTGATCAGGAAAGCGAGCATGGTGACTTTCACGCCGCTCTTCTCGTTTTCCTTGTTGGTGGACACGCGGAAGGCTTCGAGGTCGGTGATGTCGGCGTCGTCGTGGTTGGTGACCGCCGGGATCATGACCGCGTTGCGCAGCAGGTTGGCGCCGCTGATCTTCTTGATGCGGCCCATCTCCTTGCGCTCGATCGGGCCGAACTTGGCGAAGTCGACCTTCGGCCAGGGGATCAGGCCCAGGCCGGCCCCGTCGCCACCACCGCTGGCCGGGGCCTTGGCCGCCTGCGCCTTGGTTTGCGTGGCGCCGGCCATCACGGCCTTGGTGAAGCCTTGCACGTCGTCCAGCACGATGCGGCCCTTGGGACCGCTGCCCTTGACCTCTTCCAGCGGCACACCGAGTTCACGGGCGAACTTGCGCACCGAGGGCGAGGCGTGGGGCAGGCCCAGCGGCGCCGTGGCGGTGGGGTTGTGGGCCGGTGCGGCGGCGGCGGGCGCCGAAGCCGTGGCGGCCTGGGGTGCTGCCGCAGCGGCAGCAGGTGCCGCGGGCGCGGCCGTCGGTGCGGCGGCGGGCGCTGGCGCTGCGGCCGGGGCGGCAGCCGCCGCAGAACCTTCCAGAATCGCCAGCAAGTCACCGATGTTCACGGTGTCGCCGATCTTGACCTTGAGCTCCTTGAGCACGCCAGCGGCCGAAGACGGGATTTCCATCGAGGCCTTGTCGGATTCGACCGTGATCAGGCTCTGCTCCACCGAGATCTTGTCGCCGGGCTTGACCAGCACCTCGATCACCGCGACGTCCTTGAAGTCGCCGATGTCGGGCACACGCACCTCCACCGGGCCGGCAGCCGCAGCGGGCGCCGCCGCAGGCGCGGCAGCCGGTGCCGCAGGGGCCGAGGCCGGTGCAGCGGCTGCAGCCGGTGCGGCCGCCGCCGGGGCCGGAGCGGCTGCAGCCGGTGCGGCCGCCGCCGGGGCCGGAGCGGCTGCGGCCTCTCCCGCCGCCTCCAGCACCAGCACCACCGAACCCTGCTTGACCTTGTCGCCCAGCGCGACCTTGAGTTCCTTGACCACGCCGGCCGTGCTGGAAGGGATCTCCATCGAGGCCTTGTCGGACTCGACCGTGATCAGCGACTGCTCGGCCTTGACCGTGTCACCCACCTTCACCAGCAGTTCGATGACCGCCACTTCATCAAAGTCCCCGATGTCCGGGACCTTCACATCAATCAGTGCCATGTTCTTGTCTCCGGATTACGCGTACAGCGGGTTCACTTTGTCGGCGTTGATGCCGTACTTCTTGATCGCCTCGGCCACCTTGGCCACCGGCAGTTTGCCCTCTTCGCTCAAGGCCTTGAGCGCGGCGACCACGATGTAGTGGCGGTTGATCTCGAAGTGCTCGCGCAGCTTGCTGCGGAAATCGCTGCGGCCGAAGCCGTCCGTGCCCAGCACCTTGTACGTGCGCTCCTTGGGGATGAAGGGGCGGATCTGCTCCGCGTAGTTCTTCATGTAGTCGGTGGACGCGATCACCGGGCCGGTGGTGGCGTTCAGCTGCTGCGCCACGAAGGGCACGCGCGGCGTTTCGGCCGGGTGCAGCAGGTTCCAGCGGTCGGCGTCCTGGCCATCGCGGGCCAGCTCGTTGAAGCTCGGGCAGCTCCACACACCAGCGCTCACGCCCCAGTCCTTCTCCAGCAGTTCCTGCGCGGCGATGCTTTCGCGCAGGATGGTACCGCTGCCCAGCAGTTGCACGCTGGGCGCGTCCTTCTTGAGGGCCGGCGCCTGCTTGCAGTAGTACATGCCCTTGATGATCTGCTCCTCCGTGCCGGGCTGCAGGCCGGGCATGGGGTAGTTCTCGTTGAGCAGCGTCAGGTAGTAGAAAACGTTGTCCTGCTTCTCCACCATGCGCTTCAAGCCGTGGTGCAGGATCACCGCCACTTCGTGCGCGAAGGTCGGGTCGTAGCTGATGCAGTTCGGGATCGTGCCGGCCAGGATGTGGCTGTGGCCGTCTTCGTGCTGCAGGCCTTCGCCGTTGAGCGTGGTGCGGCCCGAGGTGCCGCCCAGCAGGAAGCCGCGCGCCTGCATGTCGCCCGCCGCCCAGGCGAGGTCGCCGATGCGCTGGAAGCCGAACATGGAGTAGTACACATAGAACGGCACCATGATGCGGTTGCTCGTGCTGTAGCTCGTGGCCGCCGCGATCCAGCTGCTCATGCCGCCGGCTTCGTTGATGCCTTCCTGCAGTATCTGGCCGGCCTTGTCTTCCTTGTAATACATCACCTGGTCCTTGTCGACCGGGGTGTACTGCTGACCGTGCGGGTTGTAGATGCCGACCTGACGGAACAGGCCTTCCATGCCGAAGGTGCGGGCTTCATCCACCAGGATGGGCACGACGCGCGGGCCCAGGGCCTGGTCGCGCAGCAGCTGGGTGAGGAAGCGCACGTAGGCCTGCGTGGTCGAGATCTCGCGGCCTTCGGCCGTCGGGTCGAGCACGGCCTTGAAGGTGTCGAGCGAGGGCACGGTGAAGCTCTCGTCGGCTTTCACGCGGCGCTTGGGCAGGTAGCCGCCCAGGGCCTGGCGGCGCTCGTGCAGGTACTTCATTTCCGGCGTGTCTTCGGCCGGCTTGTAGAACGGGATCTTGGAGAGTTCGCTGTCCGGGATCGGCAGGTTGAAGCGGTCGCGGAAGATCTTGATGTCCTCGTCCGTGAGCTTCTTGGTCTGGTGGACCGTGTTCTTGCCCTCGCCCGCCTTGCCCATGCCGAAACCCTTGACGGTCTTGATCAGCAGCACGGTGGGCTGGCCCTTGTGGTTGACCGCCTTGTGGTAAGCCGCGTAAACCTTCTGCGGGTCATGGCCGCCGCGCTTGAGGTTCCAGATGTCGTTGTCGCTCAGATGGGCGACCATCTCCAGCGTCTTGGGATCGCGGCCGAAGAAGTGCTTGCGCACGTAGGCGCCGTCGTTGGCCTTGAAGGACTGGTAGTCGCCGTCGACCGTGTCCATCATGATCTTGCGCAGCGCGCCGTCCTTGTCGCGCGCCAGCAGCGAGTCCCACTCGCTGCCCCACAGCAGCTTGATCACGTTCCAGCCGGAGCCGCGGAACTCGCCTTCGAGTTCCTGGATGATCTTGCCGTTGCCGCGCACCGGGCCGTCCAGGCGCTGCAGGTTGCAGTTCACCACGAAGATCAGGTTGTCCAGGTTTTCACGGGCGGCCAGGCTGATGGCGCCCAGCGACTCGACTTCGTCCATCTCGCCGTCGCCGCAGAACACCCAGACCTTGCGGTTCTCGGTGTTGGCGATGCCGCGGGCATGCAGGTACTTGAGGAAGCGCGCCTGGTAGATCGCCATCAGCGGGCCCAGGCCCATCGACACCGTGGGGAACTGCCAGAACTCGGGCATGAGCTTGGGGTGCGGGTAGCTGGAAAGGCCCTTGCCGTTGACTTCCTGGCGGAAGTTGAGCAGTTGCTCTTCGGTCAAGCGGCCTTCCAGGTAGGCGCGGGCATAGACGCCCGGCGACACGTGGCCCTGGATGTAGAGGCAGTCGCCGCCGTGGTTCTCGCTCTCGGCGTGCCAGAAGTGGTTGAAGCCGGCACCGAACATGTGGGCCAGCGAGGCAAACGAACCGATGTGGCCGCCCAGGTCACCCCCGTCCTCGGGGTTGTGGCGGTTGGCCTTGACCACCATGGCCATGGCGTTCCATCGCATGTAGGCGCGCAGGCGTTCTTCGATCTCGATGTTGCCCGGGCAGCGCTCTTCCTGGTTGGGCTCGATGGTGTTGACGTAACCGGTGGTGGCCGAGAACGGCAGGTCGATGCTGTGCTGACGGGCTTCTTCCAGCAGCTGTTCGAGCAGGAAGTGCGCGCGCTCGGGGCCCTCACGCTCGATGACGGCGGCCAGCGCCTCCATCCACTCACGGGTTTCCTGGGAATCCGCATCGGCGGCACCACGGGCATTGAGAGCGTCATTCGCTGACATTGTTGTCTCCTGTTGGTTTGAATCGAGCTTACGGAGGTCCATCCGCACTGTCACTGATTTTTCCACAAAAGCTTTTCATTTTCAACATATGCTTTATGTTTTTATATTGTGAAAATTCAAACAGTTGGCGAGACAGGCCCTGGGCGCGACAAAACACGCGTTTCTCCAGCCCCTCCGAAGGGCGTGGAGCAACCACTCACGTAGACTCTCGGGTTCATGATTCCCCTGCCCCAAACCACGCCACCCAACAGCCCGCCTGCCCAGGCCGTCTGGTGGAAGCGCTGGTGGCGCCGCCTGCCGCCGTCCCGCCAGGATCGCTTCGCCACCCTCGGCCCCTTGCTGGCCGTGCTCCTGTTCCTCTCGGCCATCGTGGTCGCCATCACCTACCTGCGTTACGAGGAACTCGAACGCGAACAGGAGGCCGTCACGCGCGACGTGGAGTACGCCCAGCAGCGCCTGCGCCTGCGCCTGCTCGAACGGCAGGAGCAGCTCATGCGACTGGCCCGTGAAGTGGGCAACAAGGAGATCGAGAGCGAGGAGTTCGAGTTCCAGGTCGAATCCCTGGTGAGCCAGTTCCCCGAGATGCTGGCCATCAGCTGGATCGATGGCCGGCGCAACGTGCTGGCCACCTACGCCTCGCCCAGCGCGCCAGCGACGCTGGTGCGCCCCGTGGGCACGGTGCTCTCGGCCGGCGAAACCGACGGCTCCTTCGACCTGGCCCGGGACCTGCGCCAACCCATCTACTCGCGCCCGCTGGGCGAGGACGCGCGCAATTCCACGCTGATGCTGCACGTGCCGCTGAGCGAGCAGGGCCGCTTCTCCGGCACCATCATGGGCGAGTACTCGGTCGACGGGCTGATGCGTTTCGGCATCCCGCCGGAAATCATGGCCCGCTATGCCGTGGCCTTGGTGGACGACCGCGGCCGCGTGCTGGCCGGCAGCCTGCAGACACCCACCAGCGTGCTGCGCCTGCTGCCGTGGTCCAACCCGCCGCTGGAGCACGAGGTGCCCGTCTCGCCGGTGGGCAACGGCCTGATCCTGAAAGCCCAGGGCTACCGCACGTCGCAGGACATCGTGGGCAGTGGTTTCTTCTGGGTCATCGGCGCGCTCTCCGCGCTCACGGTCTGGATGCTGCTCGGCACCTGGCGCCACACCCGCCGCCGCGTGCAGGCGCAGCAGGCGCTGGTGGCCGAGACCAACTTCCGCCGCGCGATGGAAAACTCCATGCTCACCGGCATGCGCGCCCTCGATATGCAGGGGCGCATCACCTACGTCAACCCGGCCTTCTGCTCGATGACCGGCTGGACCGAAGGCGAGCTTGTCGGCCGCACCGCGCCCTTCCCCTACTGGCCGGAAGAGGAACACGATCAACTCGCCGCGCGCCTGGAAGACGAGCTGCGTGGCCGCTCCACGCCCGGTGGCTTCGAGGTGCATGTGAAGCGCCGCGACGGCAGCATCTTCGACGCGCGCATGTACGTCTCGCCCCTGATCGACCCCAAGGGTCACCAGACCGGCTGGATGACGTCCATGACCGACATCACCGAGCCCAAGCGCATCCGGGAGGAGCTTTCGGCCTCCTACGAACGCTTCACCACGGTGCTGGAGTCTTTGGACTCCGCGGTCTCGGTCGCGCCCCTGGGCAGCGACGAGATGCTGTTCGCCAACAAGATGTACCGCCTGTGGTTCGGCACCCGCGGTCAAGGGCACCGCCACCTGGTTGATCTGGCCGGCAACCAGCCCTCCCCCAGCCCCGACGACGGGGATGCCGTGGACGCCTTCGCCGGCATGCCCACCGAAACGCTGACCGACGCGGGCGCAGAGAACGCGGAAGTGTTCGTGGAAGAACTGGACCGCTGGCTGGAGGTGCGCACGCGTTACCTCACCTGGGTCGACGGCCGGCTGGCGCAGATGGTGATCGCCAGCGACATCACGCCCCGCCGCTACGCGGAAGAACAAGCCTCTCGCCAGGCCGAGCGCGCGCAGACCGCGAGCCGCTTGATCACCATGGGAGAGATGGCATCGAGCGTGGCGCACGAACTCAACCAGCCGCTGACCGCGATCACCAACTATTGCAACGGCATGATCTCGCGCGTGACCGAGCAGCGCATCACCACCGACGAGTTGCTGGGCGCGCTGGAGAAGACCTCGCGCCAGGCCCAGCGCGCGGGGCAGATCATCCAGCGCATCCGGGCCTTCGTGAAGCGCAGCGAACCCAATCCCACGCTGTCCGACGTGGCACAGATGGTGAGCAACGCGATCGAACTCGCCGACATCGAGCTGCGCCGGCATCAGGTGCGCCTCTCGCCCTACGTGGCCGCGCGCTTGCCGAATCTCATGGTCGATCCCATCCTGATCGAGCAGGTCCTGATCAATCTCCTCAAGAACGCGGGCGAAGCCATCGCCCAAGCGGGGCGCGCACCAGGCGAACGCTATGTGGAGTTGCGCGTCGGGCCACGCCGCCTGGACGACGTGGACGTGGTGGAGTTCTCGGTGCGCGACTCGGGCAATGGCGTGCCCGACGAAATGATCGAGCGCATCTACGAAGCCTTCTACAGCACCAAGAGCGAAGGCATGGGCATCGGTCTCAAACTGTGCCGCAGCATCGTCGAATCGCACCACGGCCGGATGCAGGTTCAGAACATCTACAATGGTGAAGAGGTGGTGGGCTGCTGCTTCAGCTTCTGGATCCCCGTGATCTCTCGGCTGCAGAATCTCAGCGCCGCGGCCGGGCCCGCCACAGAGCCGCTGACGGACACTGAAAGAGCGAGATGAGTTTGATCCCAAAAAAAGGCAGCGTCTACGTGGTCGATGACGACGAGGCGGTGCGCGACTCTCTGCAATGGCTGCTCGAAGGCAAGGACTTCCGGGTCCGATGTTTCGAATCGGCCGAAGCCTTTCTGAGCCGCTACGACGCACGCGAAGTGGCCTGCCTGATCGCCGACATCCGCATGGGCGGCATGACCGGCATGGAACTGCAGGAACGCCTGATCGAGCGCCAGTCGCCCCTGCCCATCGTCTTCATCACCGGCCACGGCGATGTGCCCATGGCAGTGGAATCGATGAAGCGCGGCGCGCTCGACTTCATCCAGAAACCCTTCAAGGAAGACCAGCTCGTGGCCCTGGTCGAGCGCATGCTCGAACACGCGCGCGAAGCCTTCGCCACCCACCAGCAGGCGGTCAGCCGCGACGCCCTGCTCTCCAAGCTCACCAGCCGCGAGGCGCAGGTGCTCGAACGCATCGTCGCCGGCCGGCTGAACAAGCAGATCGCCGACGACCTGGGCATCAGCATCAAGACGGTGGAGGCGCACCGCGCCAACATCATGGAAAAGCTCGGCGCCAACACCGTGGCCGACCTGCTCAAGATCGCGCTGGGGCAGACCCCGGCCAAGGCCTGAACCCCTTCATCAGCCACACCCATTCCCCCTAACGCCCGCCGCTCTCCCGGCGGGCGTTTGCATTTCAACCGCAGACACTCTCCAGCCATGACCGCCCAACTCATCGACGGCAATGCCCTCTCCCGCCAACTGCGCGCCGACGTCAGCGCCCGCGTCACCGCCCTCAAGGCCAAAGGCATCACGCCGGGCCTGGCCGTGATCCTGGTCGGCGAGAACCCGGCCTCGCAGGTCTATGTGCGCAACAAGGTCAAGGCCTGCGAAGACACCGGCATGCACTCGGTGCTGGAGCGCTGGCCCGCCACCCTCAGCGAAGCGGAGTTGCTGGCGCGGGTCGATGCGCTCAACCACGACGCGACGGTCCACGGCATCCTGGTCCAGCTGCCCCTGCCCGCCCACATCGACGCCCAGAAGGTGATTGAAGCGATCTCTCCGGCCAAGGATGTGGACGGCTTCCACATCGCCAGCGCGGGCGCCCTGATGACCGGCATGCCCGGCTTCTGGCCCTGCACGCCCTATGGCTGCATGAAGATGCTGGAGAGCATCGGCTGCGAACTCAAGGGCAAACATGCCGTGGTGATTGGGCGCAGCAACATCGTGGGCAAGCCGATGGCCCTGATGCTGCTGCAACAGAACGCCACCGTGACCATCTGCCACAGCGGCACCAAGGACCTGAAAGCCCTGACGCAGCAGGCCGACGTGATCGTGGCGGCCGTGGGCAAGCGCAACGTGCTCACGGCCGACATGGTCAAGCCCGGCGCCGTCGTGCTCGACGTGGGCATGAACCGCAACGACGAAGGCAAGCTCTGCGGTGACGTGGATTTCGACGGCGTGAAGGAAGTGGCCAGCTGGATCACGCCCGTGCCCGGCGGGGTGGGCCCCATGACCATCACCATGCTGATGGTCAATACGCTGGAGTCGGCCGAGCGTCTGGCGGCCTGAGGCCTCAGCGAGCCGGCGATGCCCGGCTCAAGCGCCAGAGCACGGCACCGGCACACAGCCACTGGCCCAGCACCATGGCGGTGCCCACGCCATGCCACAGACGCAGGTTGCCGCCGCTGGCGCGCGCGGTGACGATGTTCTGCGCCACACCGAATTCCTGCAGCAGCGCCAGCAACATGCCCAACACCACGATGCCCAGCGTGGTCATGGTGGCGCCATTGGGCGGGCCACCCTGCTCATTGCCGCGCCTCAACATCACCAGCAGCGCCAGGCCCAGCAACAGGCCGGCGTAACACTGCAGGGAAAAGAGCTTGGCGGCGACCGGCCCCGCCACGGCGGGATTGCCCAATTGGGCGAACAGCGTCGGCACCGCGAGAAAACTCAGCGCCGTGATGCCACCCCACCACAGCGCGGCGATGAAGATGGAAACACGGTGCAGTGGCATGGCCTATCAGGCGTAACGCACCGCGACGATTTCGAAGCGCTTGGTGCCACCCGGCGCCTGCACTTCGGCCACATCGCCCTCTTCCTTGCCGATCAGCGCGCGCGCGATCGGGCTGCTGATGTTCACCAGGCCCAGCTTGAGATCGGCCTCGTCCTCGCCCACGATCTGGTAGGTCACGGCCGCGCCGCTGTCTTCGTCTTCCAGTTCCACCGTGGCGCCGAACACCACGCGGCCGCCCGCATCGAGTGCGGCCGGGTCGATGATCTGCGCGGCCGAGAGCTTGCCTTCGATTTCGGCGATGCGGCCTTCGATGAAGCCTTGGCGGTCTTTCGCGGCGTCGTACTCGGCGTTCTCGCTCAGGTCCCCCTGCGCGCGCGCCTCGGCGATCGCATTGATCACCCAGGGGCGGTCCACGGTTTTCAAGCGCTGCAACTCTTCCTTGAGTTTTTCGGCGCCGCGTTTGGTGATCGGAATGGTGGCCACTGTGATGTTCTCCTACTGCTTCCGGCTCTGCGCCGGCACAAAAGCAAACCGCCGGGCGTTGCCGCTCGGCGGTGTTCATGAAAGGGCATTATGCCGCGAAAGAAAGCGGTGTCCACACGCATCGGCCGAGCCGATGCGCGGGCCAACCTCAGAGTTGCGCGTGCATCTCCTGCACCGAGATCACACCCAGCTTGTCCAGGTACTGCATGCCCTCCACCGCGGCTTCAGCGCCAGCGATGGTGGTGAACGTGGTCACGCGCGCCAGCAAGGCCGAAGTGCGGATGGCCCGCGAGTCGGCGATGGCGTTGCGGCGCTCTTCCACGGTGTTGATGACGAGCACGATGTCGCCGTTCTTGATCGCGTCGACGATGTGCGGGCGGCCCTCGGTGACCTTGTTCACCGTCTGCACCGCGACCCCCGCGGCGGCAATGGCTGCCGCCGTGCCGCGCGTGGCGACCAGCGAGAAGCCCATCTCGACGAGCTGGCGCGCGATCTCCACCGCGCGCGGCTTGTCGCTGTTCTTCACGGTCAGGAACACCTTGCCCGAGGTCGGCAGCTTGGTGCCGGCGCCGAGCTGGCTCTTCACGAAGGCCTCGCCAAAGGTCTTGCCCACGCCCATCACCTCGCCGGTGGACTTCATCTCGGGGCCGAGGATGGTGTCCACACCGGGGAACTTCACGAACGGGAACACCGCTTCCTTGACGCTGAAGTACGGCGGCGTCACTTCGGCGCCGATGCCCTGCTGGTCGAGCGACTGGCCGGCCATGCAGCGCGCCGCTACCTTGGCCAGCTGGATGCCCGTGGCCTTGGACACGAAGGGCACGGTGCGCGAGGCACGCGGGTTCACCTCGAGCACGAAGATCACGTCCTTCTTCACGCCGTTCTCTTCCACCTCCTGGATCGCGAACTGCACGTTCATCAGGCCGACCACGTTCAGGCCTTCGGCCATGGCGGCGGTCTGGCGCTTGAGCTCATCGACCGTCGCCTTGCTCAGGTAGTACGGCGGCAGCGAGCAGGCGGAGTCACCGCTGTGCACGCCGGCCTGTTCGATGTGTTCCATGACGCCGCCGATGAAGACGCGGCCGGTGGCATCGCGCACCGCATCCACGTCGCACTCGATGGCATCGTTCAGGAAGCGGTCCAGCAGCACGGGCGAATCGTTGCTGACCTTGACGGCCTCGCGCATGTAGCGCTCGAGGTCGCGCTGCTCGTGCACGATCTCCATGGCGCGGCCACCGAGCACATAGCTCGGGCGCACCACCAGCGGGTAGCCCAGGGCAGCCGCCTTCTCCAGCGCCTCCGGTTCGGCGCGGGCGGTGGCGTTGGGCGGCTGGCGCAGGCCCAGGGTGTGCAGCAGCTGCTGGAAGCGCTCGCGGTCTTCGGCCGCGTCGATCATGTCCGGGCTGGTGCCGATGATGGGCACACCCGCGGCCTCCAGGCCCAGCGCGAGCTTGAGCGGCGTCTGGCCGCCGTACTGCACGATCACGCCCACCGGCTTCTCCTTGTCCACGATCTCCAGCACGTCTTCCAGCGTGAGGGGTTCGAAGTACAGGCGGTCGCTGGTGTCATAGTCGGTCGACACGGTCTCGGGGTTGCAGTTGACCATGATGGTCTCGTAGCCGTCCTCGCGCATGGCGAGCGCGGCGTGCACGCAGCAGTAGTCGAACTCGATGCCCTGGCCGATGCGGTTGGGACCGCCGCCGAGCACCATGATCTTCTTCTTGTTGGTCGGCTCGGCCTCGCACTCACCGTCGCCATGGCCTTCGTAGGTGGAGTACAGGTAGGCGGTGTCGGTGGCGAATTCGGCCGCGCAGGTGTCCACGCGCTTGTAGACCGGGCGGATGTTCTCGGCGATGCGGCGCTCGCGCACGGCCTGGTCGTTGGTCTTGAGCAGCTTGGCCAGGCGGCGGTCGGAGAAGCCCTTCTTCTTCAGGCCACGCAGCGTGTCGGCGTCGATCGCGTCGAGGCTGGTCTTTTCCAGCGCGAGCTCGATCTTCACGATCTCCTCGATCTGCACCAGGAACCAGGGGTCGATCTTGGTGAACTGGTGCACTTCCTCCAGCGTCCAGCCAGCGGCGAACGCGTCGCCCACGTACCAGATGCGGTCGGGACCGGGTTCACCGAGTTCGCGCTCCAGCGTCTCGCGGTCCTGCGTCTTCTCGTTCATGCCGTCCACGCCTACTTCCAGGCCGCGCAGGGCTTTCTGGAACGACTCCTGGAAGGTGCGGCCCATGGCCATGACCTCGCCCACGCTCTTCATCTGCGTGGTCAGGCGGCTGTCGGCGGTGGGGAATTTCTCGAACGCGAAACGCGGGATCTTGGTGACCACGTAGTCGATGCTGGGCTCGAAGCTCGCGGGCGTGGCGCCGCCCGTGATCTCGTTGCGCAGTTCGTCCAGCGTGTAGCCGATGGCCAGCTTGGCCGCCACCTTGGCGATCGGGAAGCCGGTGGCCTTGGAGGCGAGCGCAGAAGACCGCGAGACGCGCGGGTTCATCTCGATGACGACCATGCGGCCGTCCTTCGGGTTGATGGAGAACTGCACATTGGAGCCGCCGGTGTCCACGCCGATCTCGCGCAGCACGGCCAGCGAAGCGTTGCGCAGGATCTGGTATTCCTTGTCGGTCAGCGTCTGGGCAGGCGCCACGGTGATCGAATCACCGGTGTGCACACCCATGGGGTCCAGGTTCTCGATCGAACAGACGATGATGCAGTTGTCCGCCTTGTCGCGCACCACTTCCATCTCGTACTCTTTCCAGCCGAGCAGCGACTCTTCGATCAGCAGCTCGTTGGTGGGCGAGGCTTCCAGGCCGCGCTTGCAGATGGTCTCGAACTCTTCCGGGTTGTAGGCAATGCCGCCGCCCGTGCCGCCGAGCGTGAAGCTGGGGCGGATCACCACCGGGAAGCCGACGGTCTTCTGCACGCCCCAGGCCTCTTCCATGCTGTGCGCGATGCCCGAGCGCGCCGACCCCAGACCAATCTTGGTCATGGCGTCCTTGAACTTCAGGCGGTCTTCGGCCTTGTCGATGGCCTCGGGCGTGGCGCCGATCAGCTCCACGTCGTATTTGGCGAGCACGCCGTTGCGCCAGAGGTCGAGCGCGCAGTTCAGCGCGGTCTGACCGCCCATGGTCGGCAAGATGGCGAAGCCACCCTGGGCCAGCGGGCGTTCCTTGGCGATGATCTTCTCGACCGTCTGCCAGGTGATGGGCTCGATGTAGGTGACGTCGGCCGTGGCCGGGTCGGTCATGATGGTCGCGGGGTTGCTGTTGATCAGCACGACCCGGTAGCCCTCTTCGCGCAGGGCCTTGCAGGCCTGCACGCCAGAGTAGTCGAACTCACAGGCCTGGCCGATGATGATCGGGCCGGCGCCGATGATGAGGACGGTTTGAATGTCGGTTCTTTTGGGCATGGTTCGCTGGGGATGTGCGCCGGCTCAGGCGGTGGCGGGCACGCGGGCCTGCATCAGGTCGATGAAACGGTCGAACAGGTAACCGATGTCGTGCGGGCCGGGCGATGCCTCGGGGTGGCCCTGGAAGCAGAAGGCCGGCTGGTCGGTGCGTGCCAGGCCCTGCAGCGTGCCGTCGAACAGGCTCACGTGCGTGGCGCGCAGCGTGGCGGGCAAGGTCTTTTCGTCGACCGCGAAGCCGTGGTTCTGGCTGGTGATGCTCACGCGGCCGTTGTCGAGGTCCTTCACCGGGTGGTTGGCACCGTGGTGGCCGAACTTCATCTTGAAGGTCTTGGCCCCACTGGCCAGCGCCAGGATCTGGTGGCCCAGGCAAATGCCGAAGGTCGGCACGCCCGCTTCGATGATCTCGCGCGTGGCGGCGACGGCGTAGTCGCAAGGCTCCGGGTCGCCAGGGCCGTTGGACAGGAACACGCCGTTGGGCTTGAGCTTGAACACGTCGGAAGCCGGCGTCTGCGCCGGCACCACGGTGATCTTGCAGCCCCGCTCGCTGAGCATGCGCAGGATGTTGTACTTCACACCGAAGTCGTAGGCCACCACGTGGAAGCGCGGCGCGATCTGCTCGCCATAGCCGAAGCCGAGTTGCCACTCGGTCTGCGTCCAGGCGTAAGGCGCCGTGGCCGAGACCACCTTGGCCAGGTCGGTGCCGGCCATGCTCGGTGCGGCCTTGGCCGCGGCCAGGGCCTGGGCGCGGTGCGCCTCGGTGATGGCTTCGCCGGCTGGCAGGGCCAGGATGCAGCCGTTCTGCGCGCCATGCGTGCGCAGTCGGCGCGTGAGCGCCCGGGTGTCGAGGTCGGCGATGGCCACGGTGCCTTCGCGCTGAAGGTACTGCGAGAGCGTTTCGTTGCTGCGGAAGTTGGAGGCCAGCAGGGGCAGGTCTTTGATGATCAGGCCAGCGGCGTGGACGCGGCTGGCTTCCACGTCTTCGGCATTGACGCCGGTATTGCCAATGTGCGGATACGTCAGCGTGACGATCTGCTGGCAGTAGCTGGGATCGGTGAGGATTTCCTGGTAGCCGGTGAGCGAGGTGTTGAACACCACCTCGCCCGTGGTCTGACCGGTGGCGCCAATGGAAACGCCTGTAAAGACCGTGCCGTCGGCGAGCGCGAGAAGGGCTTTCGGGTGGACGGGAAGCACGGAATTCTCCAGAGTGGGGCGGCAACGTCTTCGCGCCGGCGGCAGGTGCCGCGCAGGCCTCGCACCCGCCTCGCGCCGGCCGGAGCCGGGGCAGAAACGGAGCAAAAACCTGGGGTGGTGAGCCGGGGCGCGCAGGGTTGCGCTGATTGCGGGTAAACCGTGGAATTATAGCCCGGGTCGGTCAATCGACCGACGGGTCACGAAGCCAATCCGGCTGCGCTGGCGTGCAGGCAAATGGCGGCGGCGGCGGCCACGTTGAGCGACTCTTCTCCGCCGGGCTGGGCAATGCGCACGAAAGCCCCGGCACGGGCCATCAGGGCCTCGCCCACGCCCTGCCCTTCGTGGCCCAGGACCCAGGCGCAGGGCCAGGGCAGCCGGGCCTGGTGCAGCCAGTCGCCCTGGTGGGAACTGGTCACCAGCATCGGCACGTCCAGTGCCGCGAGATCGTCCGCTGCCAGGCCTTCGATCAAGCGCAGCCCGAAATGCGCCCCCATGCCGGCACGCACCACCTTGGGCGACCAAAGCGCGGCAGTGCCCTTGAGGGCCAGCACCTGGCCAAAACCGAAAGCCGAGGCGCTGCGCAGGATGGAACCCACATTGCCCGCGTCCTGCAGGCGGTCCAGCACAACGGTGGCCGTGCCGCCCTGCACTGCCAAAGCGGGCGGCAAGGACCAGACAAACCCCACGCCGGCGGGCGACTCCAGCCCGCTGATGCCCGCCATCAGGGCGTCGGGCACGGTGACCACGTGATCGGTGGCATCGCGCAGGTCGTGCGGGGCCTGCGGCCAGAAGGACTCGGTGAACACCGCGGTGAGCGGACGCTGCCCGCGCGCCAGCAAGGCCCGGCAAAGGTGATCCCCCTCCAGCCAGACCTGACCCTGCTTGCGGTAGGCGATGCCGTCCTGCGCCAGCAGGCGCAGGCGTTTGAGCAGAGGGTTGTCGCGCGAGGTGATGGCCAGGGGCGATGCCGTCATGGCTCACCGCCCTCGTCCGCTGCGGGCACCACCAAGGCACGCGCCACCGGCGCGAACGAGCGCCGGTGCACAGCCAGGGCGCCATGCACCCGCAAGGCCTGCATATGTTGCGCCGTTCCGTAGCCCTTGTGCTGGTCGAATCCGTACTCGGGGTGCTGCAGGTGCAGCTCGCACAACAGGCGGTCACGCGTGACCTTGGCCAGGATGGACGCTGCCGAAATCGACGGCACCAGCGCATCGCCCGACACGATGGCCTCGGCCAGCACGTCCAGTGTCGGCAGTCGGTTTCCGTCCACCAGCACCTTCGCCGGCTTCAGGCGCAGGCCCATGACCGCCCGGCGCATGGCCAGCATGGTGGCCTGGAGAATGTTGAGCTGGTCGATCTCCTCCACCGAGGCCTGCGCCACACTGCAGCACAGCGCCTTGGCGCGGATTTCGTCATACAGTTTTTCGCGGCGCAATGCGGTCAGTTGCTTGGAGTCCGCCAGACCCTTGATGGGCGAGCGGTCGTCCAGGATCACGGCGGCGGCCACCACCGGCCCGGCCAGGGGGCCGCGCCCGGCCTCATCCACGCCCGCGAGCAGTCCGGGCACGTCCCAGATCAGCGGGGCCTGTTCAGCCTTCAAGAACTTGTTCGATCGCATCGGTGGCCAGTTGGGCGGTGTCTCGTCTCAGTGTGTGGTGCAGCTCGGTGAATCGCTGCTGGAGCGATGCGATTTTCGCAGGTGCGTCGAGCCAGTCCAGCACCGCCCGCGACAGCGCCTGGGGTGTGGCCGCGTCCTGCAGCAGCTCGGGCACCACGAATTCGCCACACAGGATGTTGGGCAGGCCCACCCAGGGCTGCAGCTGCTTGCGCCGCATGATCTGCCACGAGAGCCAGTTCATGTTGTAGGCGATCACCATGGGCCGCTTGAACAGCGCGGCCTCCAGCGTGGCGGTGCCGCTGGCGATCAGCGTCACATCGCAGGCGGCCAGCGCTGTGTGCGACTGACCTGGGATCACCGTCAACGCGCCATCCAGCCCGGCGGCACGGGCCGCGGCCTCAATGCGCTCGCGCAGCGCTGGCACCGCCGGCACCACGAATCGAATCCCCGGGCGCTCGCGCCGAAGCCGCACGGCAGCTTCAAAAAAGCGCGCGACCAGGTACTGCACCTCCGACGCGCGACTGCCCGGCAGGATGGCGACCACCGCGTCCTCCTCGCGCAGGCCCAACTGGGCGCGCGCTGCCGCGCGGTCTGGCTCCATGGGGATCACATTGGCCAGCGGATGGCCGACGTAGGTCGCCGCAATGCCATGCCCCGCCAGCAGCTCGGGCTCGAACGGAAAAATACAGAGCACGTGATCGGCGCTGCGCCGGATCTTGTCGACCCGGTCCGCGCGCCAGGCCCAGATGGACGGGCAGACGAAGTGCACGGTGCGAATGCCCCCCGCCTTCAGGTTGGCTTCCAGATCCAGATTGAAATCGGGTGCGTCCACGCCGATGAACACATCGGGGCGCGTCGATGTCAGCAAAAGCTGCTGCAACTCGGCACGGATGCCCACGATTTCGCGGTAATGGCGCAGCACCTCGACATACCCACGCACCGCGAGCTTCTCGCTGGGCCACCAGGGGTCGAAGCCCTGTGCCACCATCTGCGGGCCACCGATGCCGAACGAGTGGAGATCGGGCCAGCGCTGCCGGACACCACCCAGCAACAGACCGGCGAGCAGGTCGCCCGACGTCTCGCCCGCCACGAGGGCAAAACGCTTGGATGGGTTCATCAAGGCCTCAGCGGACGATGCCGCGCTGGGGCGACACCTGCCCGAGGAAGTCCAGCATCATCGCCACATCGGGCGCCGCCTCGGGCGTCTTGTCGGTCAGCCCGTGAATGCGCGCCACGGCCTCTTCCAGCTTGAGATCGTCCCGGTACAACGCCTTGTGCATGGCCTTCACGGCCGAAATGCGCTCGGGCGAAAAGCCCCGGCGGCGCAGGCCTTCGAAATTCATCGAACGCGCCTGGGCGGGCTGACCCTGGCACATCACAAACGGGGGCAAGTCGGCAAACAGCAGCGAGCACATGGCGGTCATGGCATGCGCACCGATGCGCACGAACTGATGCGCCACGGTGAAACCGCCGAGGATCACCCAGTCATCCACCACCACGTGGCCGGCAAGCTGCGAGTTGTTGGCAAAGATGGTGTGGTTGCCTACCACGCAGTCATGCGCCAAATGCACATAGGCCATGATCCAGTTGTCGTTGCCGACCTGGGTCACCGCCCGGTCGCCCGGCGAGCCGATGTTGAAGGTACAGAACTCGCGGATCGTGTTGCGGTCACCGATGACCAGTTCGCAGGGCTCGCCCGCGTACTTCTTGTCCTGTGGAATCGCCCCCAGCGAGTTGAACTGAAAGATGCGGTTGTCGCGGCCGATGGTGGTGTGGCCTTCGATCACGCAGTGGGCGCCGACCGTGGTACCGGCACCAATCTTCACGTGCGGCCCGATCACGGTGTACGGCCCCACGCTCACCGAGCTGTCGAGTTCGGCGGCAGGGTCGACCAGCGCAGTGGAATGAATCAGAGACACGAGGCGCGCTCTCCCACGTTCAGGCGATGGTGCGCATGGTGCACATCAGTTCGGCTTCACACGCAATCTGATCGCCCACGCGCGTCACACCCTTGAACTTGAAGATACCGGCCTTGGCGCGCTCCAGGGTCACGTCCATGATGAGCTGGTCGCCGGGTTCAACGGGGCGCTTGAACCGCGCGCCATCGATGCCCGCAAAGTAGTACACCGTCTTGTCGTCGGGCGTGACGCCCATGGTGTCGAAGGACAGCAGCGCCGCGGCCTGGGCCATGGCTTCGAGCATCAGCACCCCCGGCATGACCGGGCGATGCGGAAAGTGGCCCACGAAAAACGGCTCGTTGATGGTCACGTTCTTCAGTGCCTTGATGCTCTTGCCCTTGTCCAGCTCCAGCACGCGATCCACCAGCAAAATGGGGTATCGGTGCGGCAGCTGCTTGAGAATCTGGTGGATGTCCATCATGGCTTTGAATTGTTTTGAAGGGCTTGTTCGATCGCCTGCTCCGCGGCCTTGAGGCGCTCGCGCAAGCGGTTGAGCTGCTTGAGGGAGGCAGCGTTCTTTTCCCAGCTGGCATTGTCGTCGATGGGGAACATGCCGGTGTAATGTCCTGGCTTGAGCAGGGAGCGCGTGACCACCGAGGCCGCCGAGACGTGCACACCATCAGCCAGCCGGAGGTGCCCCAGCACCACCGCGCCCCCGCCAATGGTGCAATGCGCTCCGATGGTCGCACTGCCCGCCACGCCGACACAACCGGCCATGGCGGTGTGCGCTCCCACATGCACGTTGTGGCCGATCTGGATCAGGTTGTCCAGCTTCACGCCGTCCTCGATCACGGTATCGTCCAGCGCGCCACGGTCGATGCAGGTGTTCGCACCGATCTCCACGTCGTTGCCGATGCGCACCGCACCCAGTTGCTCGATCTTGATCCATTCGCCCTGATGAGGCGCGAAACCGAAACCATCGGCTCCGATCACCGCACCGGAATGCACCACACCACGCGCGCCGATGGTGCACCGCTCACCCAGGGTGACCCGGGGATGCAGCCAGGTGCCTTCGCCCACGCGGGCGCCGTCACCCAGCACGGCGTGGGCGCCCACCCGGACACCGCGCGACAAATGAACGTCGCGCCCCACGACTGCAAACGGCCCCACGCTCACCCCCTCGTCCACACGGGCTGAGGGATGGATGCTGGCCAGTGGATCAATGCCCTGCGCAGGCGCAGCCTCGTGCTGCTGCTTCCACCACTGGGTCAGCCTGGCGAAATAGAGGTAGGGGTCGTCCGTGACGATGCAGGCGCCACGGGCCATGGCCTGGTCCTGCAAGGCCGGAGGAACGATGAGCACCTCGGCCGCCGTGCTGGCAATCTGGCTGGCGTAGCGCGCCTGTGCCACAAAGGCCAGCTCGCCCGGGCCGGCCGTGGCCACGGGGGCCAGGCGGTGAATCAGCAGGTCGGGTGAGCCGTGCCGCGCGCCGCCCAGGGCTTCAACGATGTCGCCCAGTGGCCTCGACACGGGTCGCCCTGGCGTGAACTTACTTGCCGCCGTTCAAGCCGCTCAGCACCTTGTCGGTGATGTCGTGCTTGGGGTTGATGTAGACGGCTTCCTGGATCACCAGGTCGTATTTCTCGGCCTCGGCCACCTGCTTGATCACGCGGTTGGCGCGCTCGAGCACGCTTTGCAGCTCCTCGTTCTTGCGCAGGTTGAGGTCTTCCTGGAACTCGCGCTGCTTGCGCTGGAAGTCGCGGTCCTGCTCGACGAGCTGGCGCTGGCGCGCCGCGCGCTGGGCATCCGGCAACGTGGGGGACTCACGTTCGAATTTCTCCGAAGCGGTCTTGAGCTGGGCTGCCAGACCCTGGACTTCCTTCTCGCGCCGCGAGAACTCCTGCTCCAGCTTGGTCTGTGCCGCCTTGGCCAGATTGGCCTCGCGGAAGATGCGGTCGGTGTTCACGAAGCCGATGCGGAAGTCCTGCGCCGTGGCGGCAAAGGCCAGCAGGCCCAGCCCAGCGGCCAGCAGGAGGCGTCGGTTGAAAAGTCGGGAGAAAGTCTTCATCAAAAGGAGGTTCCGATCTGAAACTGGAATTTCTGGATTCTATCGCCAGGGAATTTCCGGATGGGGTTGGCGATGGCGAAGCGCAAGGGGCCGACGGGCGAGATCCAGCTCAGGCCCACACCCACGGAAGCGCGCAAATCGGTGGCATTTGCTCGGGTGTCATTTTCGCCGTACACGTTGCCGACGTCGATGAACCCGAACATGCGCAGGGTACGGTCATTGCCCGCGCCTGGGAAAGGCGTGATGAACTCGGCGCTGAAAGCCATGCTGCGATTGCCACCGATGTTGACCAGCTCGCCGGCCTGAACGCCCGACATGATGGGCGAGGTCGGACCCAGGGTGCCTTGGTCGAAGCCGCGCACCGAACCCAGGCCACCCCCGTAGAAGTTCTTGAACAGCGGGAACGGCCGGCCGCCCAGGCCCTTGCCATAGCCCAACTCACCGTTGAACGCGAGGGTGTACTGCTTGGTCAGCGGAATGTACTGCTGGATCTGGTAGTTGGCCTTGAGGTAGCGGGTGTCGCCGCCCACCCCGATCTCGGTGTTGAAGCGCTGCAACCGGCCCTGGGTCGGCACCAGCGCGCTGTCGCGACCGTCCCGTGACCAACCGATGGTCAGGGGCACCGAGGAGCTGGTTTCCCCGAACGTGTTCGAGTACTGCTGGTAGGCCTGTGGCAGACCCGTACCGGGTTCGATCTTGGTCTGCTCGATGCCAATGCCGAAGAACACCGTGTCCTGCTCGGTGAAGGGCACGCCGAACTTCACGCTCACACCCGGCGTGATGAGGCGGTAGTCACCACCCTGCTCGGTGTACGGCTGGGTCGTGCGGTAGTAGACGTCGAAGCTGCGCGACACGCCGTCCGGCGTGAAATACGGGTCCACCGTGCTGATCACGACCTGGCGGTTGTAGTCACTGGTATTGACGTCCACCCCCAGGTAGTTGCCCGAGCCGAACACGTTTTCCTGGCGGATGCCGGCAATGATCGAGAGCTTGTCGGCCTGTGAGTAGCCCGCACCCAGCGTCAGGTTGCCGGTGGGTTTTTCGGCCACGGTGATGGTCATGTCCACCTGGTCGGGCGTGCCCGGCACCGGCTGGGTATCGACCTCCACGGACGTGAAGAAGCCCAGGCGGTCGACCCGGTCGCGCGACAGGCGGATGCGATCGCTGTCGTACCAGGCCGATTCCAGCTGGCGGAACTCGCGGCGGATGACTTCGTCGCGGGTGCGGTTGTTGCCTTCCACGTTGATGCGGCGCACGTACACACGGCGCGCGGGCTGCGCCCGCAGCACGAAGGCCACCTGCTTGTTCACCCGATCGATGTCGCGGCTGGCCTCGACCTGGGCGAAGGCATAACCGAAGGCGCCGAAGTAGTCGGTGAAGGCCTTCACCGTGCTGGTTTCGTCTTCCGCGTTGTAGGCCTCGCCAGCGCGCAGCGTCACGAGCGACTTGAACTCCTCTTCCCGCCCCAGGTACTCGCCCTCGAGCGCCACCGACTTGACCACGTAGCGGTCGCCTTCGGTGATGTTCAGGGTGATGGACATGCTCTCCTTGTCCGGTGCGATCGCGACCTGGGTGGAGTCGATGCGGAATTCGAGATAGCCGCGCGTGAGGTAGTAGGAACGCAGGGTTTCGATGTCGGCGTTGAGCTTGGCACGCGAATAGCGGTCGGACTTGGTGTACCAGCTCAGCCAGCCACCGGTGTCGAGGTCGAACAGGTTGCGCAGCGTCGACTCCGAGAACGCGCGGTTGCCGACGATGCGAATCTCCCGGATCTTGGCCACGTCGCCTTCGACCACGCTGAAATTGAGGTTGACGCGGTTGCGCTCGCTCGGGGTCACGGTGGTGACGATCTGCGCGGCGTACATGCTGCGGTTGATGTACTGGCGCTTGAGCTCCTGCTCGGCGCGATCCGCCAGCGCCTTGTCGAACGGCCGGCCATCGGTCAGGCCGATGTCTCGCAGGGCCTTCTTCAGCACGGTGTCGTCAAACTCCTTGATGCCAGAGAAGCTGATGTCCGCGACCGTCGGCCGCTCTTCGACGATCACCACCAGCACGTCGCCATTGACCTGCAGGCGCACGTCGCTGAACAGGCCCAGGCCGAACAGCGAACGGATGGCGGTCGAACCCTTGTCGTCGTTGTACTGGTCACCGATGCGGAACGGCAAGGAAGCGAACACCGTACCGGGCTCGACACGCTGCAGGCCTTCGACACGGATGTCGCGCAAGGTGAAGGGGTCGACAGCCCAGGCAGGCAGGGCCGCAAGAAGGGTCGTCGCGAGCGCCGAAAGGGTCAGGCCGCGAAGTCCGAAGGATTTTATTTTCATGGAAAAGAAGCGTTCAGCCAGCCAGGCGGGCCACATCATTGAACAAGGCGACGGACATGAGCGCCATGAGAACCACGACACCCCCTCGCTGCAGGCGCTCCATCCAGACATCAGACACGCTGCGCCCAGTGACACCCTCCCAAAGATAATACATCAGGTGCCCCCCATCGAGGACCGGCAGCGGCAGCAGGTTGAGCACGCCCAGACTCACGCTGATCAGAGCGAGAAACAGCAGGTAAGAGGTGATACCGAGGCTGGCTGATTTGCCGGCGTAGTCCGCAATCGTGAGCGGGCCGCTGAGGTTCTTCACAGACGCTTCGCCGATGAGCATCCGCCCCATCATCTTGAGCGTCAGCCAGGACACCTCCCAGGTCCGGACAACCCCGTTGACCAGGCCATCGACCGCGCCGTGGCGCACGGTCGTCATCTCCGGCATGGCGCCGATGTACGCCCCGACACGCCCCACCCAGATGCCGGCCTGCTGCTCGGGCACCGGTTTGACCACCAGATGCACCACCTGCCCTGCGCGCAGCACTTCCCAGCGCTGCTCGACGGGCTGCCCGGCCGGGCCGACAGCCGCCCGGATCAGGGCCCGCAGGCTTTGCCCGTCACCCAGGGCCTGGTCGTTGACCTTGCGCACGCTGTCGCCTTCCTTCAGTCCGGCAGCGGCCGCCGCCCCACCCTCCATGACCTCGCCCACCACCGGCGCGCTCCACGGGCTGGTGATGCCGATGCGCTGGAACAGCGCAGCGTCGGCTTCCCGCACGTCCAGCTCGCTCAAGGGAAGCGTCACGGGGCGCGTCGCATCGCCTTCGCGCGAAGACACCCACAGGGTCAAGTCCTCGCTCGACAGAGCGGCCTGCGTCAGGCGCCAGCGCAGGTCCTCGAAGGACGCCACCGCACTGGCTTCGACGTCGGCCACGGCGGCCTGCGCCACCCACTCACCGCCGCGCAAGCCCGCACGCTCGGCGATCGAACCCGCCACCGGACTGGCCAGCACCGGCTTGGGCTCTTCCACACCGGTCCAGTTGACGACGGCATAAATCGCGATCGCCAGCAGCAGGTTCGCCGCGGGGCCGGCCGCGACGATGGCGGCACGCGAGCGCAGCGGCTGGGTGTTGAAGGCCAGATGGCGCTCGGCCGGGTCGACCGGTGCCTCGCGCTCATCGAGCATGCGCACATAGCCGCCCAGGGGCAACGCGCAGAGCACGAACTCGGTGGGACTGCCTTTTTTGCGCCAGGTCAGCAGCGGTTTGCCGAAACCGACCGAAAAACGCAGCACCTTCACGCCGCAGGCCACGGCCACCCGATAGTGGCCGTACTCGTGCACGGCGATCAGCAGACCGAGGGCCACGACGAAGGCAACGAGTGTGAGCATGGCGAAATCGTTTGAGAGGTGAACGGACGGGGTGGCGGCCGTCGGGCCGTCAAGCCGTCAACCGGTCGATCTGGACTTGCGCGATGGCGCGCGTTTCCGCGTCGATCGCCAGCAGGTCGTCCAGGCCCTGGGGCTTCGAGGGGGTCAGGGCCTGCAAAGTTGCATGGTTGACGACGTGGATCTGGTCGAACCGCAGCCGATGGTCCAGAAAGGCCGCCACGGCGACCTCGTTGGCGGCATTGAGCACCGCCGTCGTGCCCGCCGGGCCCCCCAGGGCCTCCCAGGCGAGGCGCAGACCGGGAAAACGCCGGTCGTCGGGCTTTTCGAAACTCAGAGCACCCAACGAAGCGAAGTCCAGTGCGGCCGCACCGGAGACGATGCGCTCCGGCCAGGACAGGCCATAGGCGATGGGCCCACGCATGTCGGGGGTACCCAGCTGGGCCACCACGGAGCTGTCGGTGTACTGCACCATCGAATGGATCACGCTTTGCGGATGGATCACCACTTCGATCTGCGAAGCGGGCAATCCAAACAGATAGCAGGCTTCGATGACTTCCAGCGCCTTGTTCATCATGGTCGCCGAGTCCACCGAGATCTTGCGGCCCATCACCCAGTTGGGATGCGCACAGGCCTGCTCCGGCGTCACCTCGTGCAAGGTCTGCGGATCGCGCGTGCGGAAAGGACCCCCGGAAGCCGTGAGCACGATCTTGTCGACCCGGCGCGACCAGGTCGTGGGGTCTTCAGGCAGCGATTGAAAGACCGCCGAGTGTTCGCTGTCGATGGGCAGCAGCGTCGCACCGCCTTCGCGAACCGCCCGCATGAACAGCTCGCCGCCGACCACCAGCGCCTCCTTGTTCGCCAGCAGCAGCTTCTTGCCCGCCTGCGCGGCCGCCAGGCTGGGCGAAAGACCGGCGGCTCCGACGATGGCGGCCATCACAGCATCCACCTCCGGATCGCGGCTGACGTCGCACAAGGCCTGCGCGCCCGACAGCACCTCGACCGACAGGCCGAGCTCGCGCACGCGGCCGGCCAGTTGCTGCGCATGCGCCGGGCTGGCCATGACGGCGTAGCGGGGAGCAAAGCGCTGGCATTGCGCCAGGATGGCCTCCACCTGCGTGGCGGCGGTCAGCGCAAACACGGTGTAGCGCTCCGGATGGCGGGCGATCACGTCCAGCGTGCTGACCCCGATCGAGCCTGTGGAGCCCAGAATGGTGATGGCTTGGGGGCGGGTCATGGCAATCAGACGGTGATGAGCATCATGGCCAGCGGCAACACGGGCAGCAAGGCGTCGACGCGATCGAGCACGCCGCCATGGCCGGGGAGCAGCTGGCTGGAATCCTTGGCACCGGCACTGCGCTTGACCAGCGACTCCACCAGATCACCGACCACGCTCATGGCGACGAGAAACACCAGCGACAGCACCGCCAGCGCCGGCCCCAGAGCCCAGAGCCGCGCATACAGGCTGGTGCCTTGCGCATCGGCCCAGAGCCAGCAGGCCGCCAGCACAAAGACCCCCAACAATCCACTGATGGCGCCCTCCCAGCTCTTGCCCGGGCTGATGGTGGGAGCGAGCTTGCGCCGCCCCAGGGCCTTGCCACCAAAATAGGCGGCGATGTCGGCCGTCCAGACCAGCAGCAGCACGGAGAGCAGAAAGCCCAGACCTTCCAGGCGCGCGTGCACCATGGCCAGCCAGGCACAGGCGATGAGTGCCAGCCCCACCCAGAGGCGCAGGCCGACAGGCCAGGCGCTCCAGCCTTTCACGCCACGGCCCAGCATCACGACAGCGAGCAACACCCAGGCGGCCCCCACGGCCAGCCAGAGCGGGCGCAGCGACAGGTTCAGGCCACCGGCCCACCAGACCACCGCCATCAGGACACCCAGACCCAAGCCCAGACCCAGCGAGAGCGAAGAGCCGCAGCCATTGAGGCGAGCCCACTCCCAGCCGCCCGCCACGATCAGCAGCAGGGTCAGGGCGGCAAAAGGCTCGATCAAGGGGTAAAACAGCGCGGGCAGCAGAACGGCCAGCAACAGCACGGCCGTGATGATGCGCTGCTTAAGCATGTCGCTGGCCCACCGCGATCACCTCGGGCTCGACCTCGGCCCGTTGCTCGGCGGTTTGGCCGAAGCGGCGCTCGCGCCGGGCGAATTCGGCCAATGCGCGGTCCAGTTCGGCCGCATCGAAATCGGGCCAGAGGCAGTCGGTGAACAGCAGCTCCGTGTAGGCCGACTGCCAGAGAAGGAAGTTGCTGATGCGCAGCTCACCACCGGTGCGGATCAACAGATCCGGGTCGTCCACGTGGGCCAGCGCCATCGCACCTGACAGGCTTTGCTCGGTGATCTCCACGCCTTGCTGGGCGAGGCGCCGGGCGGCCTGGGCGATGTCCCAACGCCCCCCATAGTTGAAGCACACGTTCAAGACCAGGGTGTGGTTGTGCGCGGTCTCGCGCTCGGCCGCCTCCAGGCCTTGCACCACCCGGGTCGACAGGCCTTCCCGGTTACCTGGGAAATGAAGTTGCACGCCACTCTTTTTCAGGCTGGGGACCTCGCGCGACAGGGCTATCGCCAGCAGGTCCATGAGACCGGAGACCTCTTCCACCGGGCGGTTCCAGTTTTCGGACGAGAACGCGAAGACGGAGAGCACGGGCACGCCTCGCTCGATGCACGCCTTGACCACCCCGCGCAGCGCGTCCACGCCCTGCTTGTGCCCGGCCGCGCGCGGCAGCCAGCGTTTCTGCGCCCAGCGGCCATTGCCGTCCATGACGATGGCCACATGGCCAGGCAGTTTCGCCGGCACGGAGGGAGGAGTTGCAGCAGATGCCATGGCCAGGGTCGATGGAAGGGGCGGATCAGACCGCCATGATGTCCTGCTCTTTGGACGCCACCAGCCGGTCCACCTCGGCAATCATGCGGTCGGTGAGCTTCTGGATGTCTTCCTGCGAGCGGCGGTCGTCGTCTTCGGACGCCAGCTTTTCCTTGACCAGCTTCTTCACCGATTCGTTGGCGTCGCGCCGGAGGTTGCGCACCGCGATCTTGGCGGCTTCGCCTTCACCCCGGACCACCTTGGTGAGCTCCTTGCGGCGCTCCTCGGTCATGGGAGGCATGGGAACGCGGATCAGGTCGCCCTGGCTGGAAGGATTCAGGCCCAGATCCGACTCGCGAATGGCCTTCTCGATCTTGGCGCCCATGCCTTTTTCCCACGGCGACACGCCGATGGTGCGCGCGTCGAGCAACGTCAGGTTGGCGACCTGGGACAGCGGCAGCATGGAACCGTAATACTCCACGTGCACGGTGTCCAGCAAGGCGGGGTTGGGCCGGCCGGTGCGGACCTTGGTCAAACTGTTCTTGAGCGCTTCCACCGATTGAAGCATCTTGTGCTCAGCGGTTTTGCGGATGTCGTCGGTGCTCATGAAAACTCCTCAATGCAGCAGGAAATGGAATGCCGTGTGGGCATCAGACGTGAACCAGCGTGCCCTCATCGCCTCCCAGCACCACCTTGCGCAGCGCGCCGGGCTTGAAGATCGAGAACACCTTCACGGGCAGTTTCTGGTCGCGGCACAGGGCAAAGGCGGTGGCGTCCATCACCTGCAGGTTCTTGCTCATGGCCTCGTCGAAGGAAATGGTGGTGTAGCGCGTGGCGCTGGGGTCCTTGTTCGGATCGGCGGTGTAGACGCCATCGACCTTGGTGGCCTTGAGCACGATCTCGGCGCCGATCTCGGCTCCGCGCAGCGCCGCGGCCGTGTCGGTGGTGAAGAAGGGGTTGCCGGTGCCGGCGGCGAAGACCACGACCTTGCCCTCTTCGAGGTATTGCAAGGCCTTGGGGCGAACGTAGGGCTCGACCACCTGCTCGATGGCAATGGCCGACATCACGCGGGCGACCAAGCCGGCCTTGTCCATGGTGTCGGCGAGGGCCAGCGAATTCATCACGGTGGCAAGCATGCCCATGTAGTCGGCGGTGGCGCGGTCCATGCCGACCGAGCCCCCGGCCACGCCGCGGAAGATGTTGCCGCCACCGATGACGATGGCCACCTGGACGCCCAGGCGGGTGACTTCGGCGATTTCTTCCACCATGCGCACGATGGTGGCTCGGTTGATGCCGAAAGCGTCATCGCCCATGAGGGCCTCTCCCGACAGTTTCAACAGAATCCGTTTGTAGGCTGGCATGAGGCAACTTTCAGGAAATCGATAAACAAAGATTCAACCGGCAAGTGTAGCGAGGAGCCCGCATTCACCTGCCGCTTCGGGGCGTAAATAAGCCCCATACGGCACAACGGGCCTTGCGGCCCGTTGTCTCGTCCAGTCTCGGCAGGATCAGGCGCCCTTGGCGGCAGCCACTTGCGCGGCCACTTCCGCCGCGAAGTCGTCGACCTTCTTCTCGATGCCTTCGCCCACCACGAACAGGGTGAAGCCCTTGACGTTGGTGCCAGCGGCCTTGAGCATCGCGCCCACGGTCTGCTTGCCGTCGGCGGCCTTCACGAAGACCTGGTCGAACAGCGACACTTCCTTGAGGTACTTCTGCACCGAACCTTCCACCATCTTGGCGACAATGTCGGCAGGCTTGCCCGATTCGGCGGCCTTGGCGGCGGCCACCGAGCGCTCGCGCTCGATCAGCTCCGCAGGCACGTCGGCCGAGGTCAGCGACACCGGCTTCATCGCGGCCACGTGCATGGCGACGTCCTTGGCCGCCACGGCATCGCCTTCGAACTCCACCACCACGCCGATGCGGGTGCCGTGCAGGTAACCAGCGAGCTGGCCGCCGTTGGCCCAGTGCTTGAAGCGGCGGAACGACATGTTTTCGCCGATCTTGCCGATCAGGCCCTTGCGCACGTCTTCCAGCGTGGGACCGAAGCCGTCCTGGCTGTAGGGCAGCGCGCCCAGGGCTTCCAGGTCGGCAGGGTTGTGTGCCGCCACCAGCTGGGCGGCCGCATTGGCCAGCGCCAGGAAGCTGTCGTTCTTGGTGACGAAGTCGGTTTCGCAGTTGACTTCGATCAGGGCACCGGTGGTGCCATTGATGGAGCTGGCCACAACGCCTTCGGCGGTGACGCGGCTGGCGGCCTTGCCGGCCTTGGTGCCGAGCTTGACGCGCAGCAGCTCTTCCGCCTTGGCCATGTCGCCGTCGGCTTCGGTCAGGGCTTTCTTGCACTCCATCATGGGTGCGTCGGTCTTGGCGCGCAGTTCGGCGACCATGCTTGCGGTAATTGCCATTTCAGTTTCTCCGTTCGCCGTTGTGCCCCGGCGGGCAAAACGGTCTGTTTCAATGATCGGGTGGCCTTATGAAAAAGGGGCTACAGGAGCCCCTCTTTCATGCAAGAGTCAGGCTCAGGCAGAAGCGTCTTCCTTGACTTCCACGAACTCGTCGGCGCCTTCGGCGGCCACGGCTTTGACGACATCGTTCACCGCGTTGCTGCGGCCTTCGATGATGGCGTCGGCGATGCCACGGGCGTACAGGGCCACGGCACGGGCCGAGTCGTCGTTGCCGGGGATGACGTAGTCAATGCCCACGGGCGAGTGGTTGGTGTCGACCACGCCCACCAGCGGGATGCCCAGCTTCTGGGCTTCGAGCACGGCGATCTTGTGGAAGCCCACGTCGATGACGAAGATGGCATCGGGCAGCGCATTCATGTCCTGAATGCCGCCGATGTCCTTCTCGAGCTTTTCCATTTCGCGAGCAAACATCAGCTGCTCTTTCTTGGTCATGCTGTCCAGGCCGGCTTCCTTCTGGGCTTGCATGTCCTTCAGGCGCTTGATGGAGGTCTTGACCGTCTTGAAGTTGGTCAGCATGCCGCCCAGCCAGCGCTGGTCCACGAAAGGCACGCCGGCGCGGCGGGCTTCCTGGGCCACGATGTCGCGCGACTGGCGCTTGGTGCCCACCATCAGGATGGTGCCGCGGTTGGCGGAGAGCTGGCGCACGAACTTGGCAGCCTCTTCGAACAGGGGCAGCGTCTTTTCGAGGTTGACGATGTGGATTTTGTTGCGATGGCCGAAGATGTACGGTGCCATCTTGGGGTTCCAGAAGCGGGTCTGGTGACCAAAGTGGACACCGGCTTCCAGCATTTCGCGCATGGAGATAGACATGAGTTAACTTTCCAGAGGTTGAGTCTAAAATCCAGCCCCGATCACCTGTGCATTGAACGGACCGCTGACGGTCCAGGTGCTTCAGGCAACACCCGGTTGGGCTGGTTTGCGATTTCGCTCTGCAAGGGCGGCAAGAACGGTGTTCGAGCCAGCCATCTGCAAAGCCCATCGATTATAGCAGCCCGACCGATCCCGTCCTACTTTCGCTCTCTGGACCGCGCTCCGAACGGAATCGCGTCCGGGGTGTTTCTGCGCCACGACCCATGCCCGATGTCCCGTTGACCGTTGATTACCCACCCCCTTCCCACCCAGGGGCGCCCTCGGCACCCGTCGGGGGCGCATCTTGAGGGTCGCGGTGGTGGGCGCGGGTGTGATCGGCACCACAACCGCGTTCGAACTGACGCGCGACGGCCATGAAGTCACGGTGTTCGAGCGCCGCAGCACCGTGGCCGAAGAAGCCAGCTTTGCCAGCGGTGCGCTCGTCGCCGCTGGTTGGACAGCCGCCTGGAACCGGCCCGAACGCAGCCTGCGCATGCCCTGGGTCTCGCGCCCGGGAGGACTGAAACTGGCCCGCTTGCCCCGCGGCGGAGAGTGGCGCTGGATCTGGCGCTGGCTGCAGGCGGGCCAAGGCCCACGCCAGGTCGAACACCACCGGCAGATGCACCAATGGGTGCAGTACAGCCAGCAGCGCCTGCTGGAAATCACCGAGGAACGGGACCTCGACCATGACCGCAGCCAGGGCATGCTGGTGCTCTGGCGCAACGCGCGGGAGGCGGAGCAAGCCCAGCCCGCCCTGCAACAGATGAAGGACCTTGGGATCGCCTGCCGTGAACTCTCGGCCGATCAGGCCCGCGCGCTCGAACCCGCCCTGAATCCTGAAACGCCGTTGCACGGTGCGGTCGAACTGGGCGGGGAAGCCGCGGCCAATTGCCGGGAATTCGCGCTGTCGATCCGCGTCGAGGCCCAGCAACTCGGTTGCCGCTTCGTGTTCAGCACGTCGGTGGACGCCATCGAAACCCTGGGCCCCACGGGTGGTGTGAACCTGCGGCTCTCGAGCGCAAGCACCCCGGATGCCAACGACGTGCAACGCTTCGACGCGGTGGTGGTGTGCGCGGGGGTGCACAGCGCTCGCCTGCTGCACCCACTCGGGCTGCGCCTGCCTTTGCAGCCCGTCTACAGCCACTCGCTCAGTGCTGCGGTGCGTGAGCCGCTGGACGCCCCGCAGTCGGCGGTGCTGGACGCCGGCCATGGCATCTCGATCGCCCGGCTGGGCCAGCGCATTCGCGTGGCCGGCGGCAGTGAGTTCGGCGCCACGCCCGGCCAGCCTTCCAAAGCCACGCTGAAACGGCTTTACGGCGTGCTGGCGGACTGGTTTCCCGGTGCTGTGCGTCTGGGTGGCCCCCGGGGCAGCGTGCAGGAATGGCAAGGCGCCCAGGCCACGCTGCCCGATGGCCCTCCGGTGCTGGGCGCCACGCGCCAACCCGGCGTGTGGCTGAACCTGGGCCACGGCGGCGCCGGCTGGGCCATGGCCTGCGGCACCGCCCGGGCGCTGGCCGATCAGCTGTCAGGGCGTTCTGCCGAGATCGACATCACCGGCAGCTCGCCCCAGCGCTTCGGTCTCTGAGACCATCCGCGGGCGGTCAGCGCCTGCGCGCAAACATGTTGAAATGCGCCCATTCCTTGAGAGGAGCGAGACCTTGGACACGCGCAGCTTCAACACAGGCACCCGCCCGCACCCGGTGTCCGGCACCGGCCGCGCTGCCTTGTACGGCAGCGCCGCCACGCGGCAGATCGAACAGCAGGCCGCTTCCACCCTCCCCCACCACACCTTGATGTCGCGCGCCGGCCTGGCGGTCGCGCGGCTGGCGCGGGCCCTGCAACCGCACGCGCGGTGCATCTGGGTGGCCTGCGGGCCCGGCAACAACGGGGGCGACGGCCTGGTCGCGGCCACCCACCTGCACCAGTGGGCGCAGGAACGGGGCGACTTTCCCGAAGTGATCGTGACACATGCGGTGCGGGATGAGGCCCGGATGCCGGCCGACGCCCGTCAGGCCCTGCGGGCCGCGCGCGCCGCCGGCGTGCCGTTCAGCGACGGACCGCCGGCGCGCTTCGATCTCGCCATCGATGCCCTGTTCGGCATCGGCCCACAAAGGGCGTTGAAGGGGCCTCTCGCCCCATGGCTGGACCTGCTTCGCTCCTGCACCCAGCCCGTGCTCTGCGTCGATGTCCCCAGTGGGCTGGACGCCGACACAGGCGTCCTGGCGGCCCTGAACGCCCCTTCCCTGGCACCGCCGGGGCCGCGCCACACGCTGTCGCTGCTCACCCTGAAGCCCGGTTTGTTCACCGGCACCGGACGCGACGCCGCCGGCAGCGTCTGGTTCGACGACCTGGATGCCCCGCCAGCGACCGCCGTGCCTGTGACCGCCTGGCTGGCTGGGCAGCCCAAGACCACGGGCACACGGCCGCATGCCAGTCACAAGGGCAGCTTCGGCGACGTGCTGGTGCTCGGTGGCCAAGGCATCGCCGTGCAGGGCGCGGGCATGACCGGTGCCGCCGTGCTCGCCGCCCGGGCCGCGCTGCACGCCGGCGCGGGCCGCGTGTTCGTCGGTCTGCTCGAAGGTGATGCAAGCAGCCCGACGCCTTGGGACCCCGCCTGCCCCGAACTCATGTTCCGCCATCCGCAGCGGCTGCTGGAGCCCGGCGTCCTCGAAACCGCGAGTGTCGTCTGCGGTTGCGGCGGCGGCGCCTCGGTGGCTGCGCTGCTGCCGCGCGTGCTCTCGGCCGCCCGAACGCTGGTGCTCGACGCCGACGCGCTCAATGCCATCGCCACCGACACCGCGCTGCAAACCCTGCTCGGCCACCGCCACGGCCGGGACTGGACAACGGTGCTCACCCCGCATCCCCTGGAAGCCGCGCGCCTGCTGGGCACCACAACCCCCGAGGTCATGGCCCATCGATTGAAGGCTGCACAGGCGCTGGCCGATCGCTTCGGCGCCTTGTGCGTGCTCAAGGGCTCTGGCTCGGTGTTGGCCTCGCCCGGCGAAGTGCCGCTCATCAACGCCAGCGGAAACGCCGCTTTGGCCACCGCCGGCACGGGCGATGTGCTCGCCGGCATGATCGGCAGCGCGATCGCGCCAGCCGGGCTTTCGGGCGAAGGGGTGCGGGACAGGGTCGCTGCGGCCGTGCATCAGCACGGCTGGCTGGCCGACCACTGGGACGATGGCGCTGCCCCTGGGCTCACGGCCGGACGCTTGGCGGCGCGGGTGCGGCCACCGGGCTGAAAGCCCGATCAGCCCAGCAGCATCAGGCCGACCTGCAGCAGGATGATCACCACCAGCACCGACAGGTCCACCCCGCCGATCAAGGGCACGACCCGGCGCACCGGGCGCAGGATGGGCGCGCACAGGCGGTCGAGCGTGCCCATCACCGGCGATTGCGGCTGCACCCACGACAGGATGGCGTAGCCGATCAGCAGGATCATCAAGCCCTGCAGCAAGGTGCGCACCAGCAGGCGCACCGCCATGCTGAAGACGATCGTCACCACTCCGGCGGCCGAGCCGGGCGCCGCAGACACGCTCGCCGCCAGCAACCACCACAAGACGCCGAACGCCAACGAAAGCAGCACGGCCGCACCGAGACTGCCCCAGTCGATGCGGCTCTGCGCCAGCGAGCGTGGCAGCACCCGGCGCAGGGGTGCCACCAGCCAGTCGGTCACTGCGATCGCGAAGCGCCCCGGTTGGCCCGACATGTTGATGCGCAGGTGATTCATCCACGCCCGCAACAGCGCCGCCGCCACAAGGAAGAAGAAGAAGGTTTCGAGCAGGAAGAAAACAATGCGCATGGCGTGAGAGCAGCGGAGGACGGAGGGGACAGAGTGTAGGCTCAGGCGCCCAATCGCAAGGGCGCCCGCGGCGTGCGCGGATCGGGTTCGTGCCCGCTGGCCAACCGCTCCAACGCGGCGGCCCGCGAGGCCTCCAGAAAGTCCAGCATGATGGGCGAGCTGTCGGCCAGCGCATCGCGCCCATGGTGGAACTCGGGGTGCCATTGCACGCCGCGCGCATAGGTCCCGCCGGTCCAGCGAATGGCCTCGACCATGCCGTCCAGCGTGGACACGGCCTCCACCACCACGCCCTTGCCCAATTCCGCCACCGCCTGGTGATGGATGCTGGTCACCCGCAGCTGCGAGGCATTCGGATACAGCTTGGTCAGTGCCGTGCCCTGGAGAAAGGTCACGTCGTGTTCCAGTTGGTCGTACAGGTCGGTGTCGACGTGGGCATGGGCCGCCGGGCATTGCGTCGGGATGTCCTGGTACAGCGTCCCGCCAAAAGCCACGTTGAGCAGTTGAGCGCCCCGGCAGACGCCCAGCACCGGCTTCTTCTGAGCGAGAAAGGTTCGCAGCAAGGCCAGCTCATAGCGGTCGCGCACCACGTCGCCCTGCCAGCGTGGGTCCATCGGGGTCTGCCCGTAACTCTGGGGCGCCACGTCGGCACCGCCTTGCAGCACCAGGGCATCCAGCTCCTGCACCACCTGCTCCACCTTGAGGTGACGCGCCGCGTGTTTGCTGTCGTGCGCCACGGCCGGCACCATGAAGGCCACCGCCCCGTGCTCCATGATCCAGTGGGCCAGCGACTGTTCGATGTACTGCAGGATCTTGTTTCGAAACCCCAGCTCCTGCGGCGCCTGGTGCAGCAGGCGCGCCGAGACACCGATGCGCAAGGCCCGGTCGGTGGGCACGGCCGCAGGCTCGCGCCGGCGCACCACGGTGGCCTTGGCAGGCTTGGCCGCAGGGCTTTTGGTCAGGGCGGCGGACTTGGGCATGGCGTAGTCGGGTGAGGACCGGTTCAGCGCCGGCTCTTGCGCGATTGGCTCGCGGTGCTGCGGGCACCACCCCGCTCGCCCTTCTTGCCCGCCGCCTTGCGCACGGCGGCCTTGACGTCCATGGCGGGCGCCTGGCGCCCCTGCGGAGCGCCCTCGCTCCGGTTGCGGCGCGACTTGCCCCCCGGGCAGGCGGCGCCTGATGGTCGGGAGAGGAAGGCAAACCGGTCTTGTCGCGCATGGCCCGCAACACGAGGTCGTCGTCACCGCTGACCAGCCGGAAGTCGATGCGCCGGCCATCCAGGTCCACCCGGCTCACCTGCACCTGCACCCGGGTGCCCAATGCATAGCGAATGCCGGTGCGCTCGCCACGCAGCTCCTGGCGCGCCTCGTCGAACCGGAAGTACTCACCGCCGAGTTCGGTGATGTGCACCAGCCCCTCGACGTACATCGCATCGAGCGTGACAAAGAGGCCGAAGCTCGTGACCGCGGTCACCACACCGCTGAACTCTTCGCCCAGGTGTTCGCGCATGTACTTGCACTTGAGCCAGGCCTCCACATCGCGGCTGGCCTCGTCGGCGCGGCGCTCGTTGGCGCTGCAGTGCAGGCCCGCGGCCTGCCAGGCCAGCGTGTCGGCCGACGGCTTCTTCACCACCTCGCCCGCCACCGGCGGCTTCACACGGCTCGCCAGCCGCTTGCTCAACTTGGCGTGCGCCTCGCCCGGCGTGGGCAGGTTCGGCAGTTCATAGCGCTTGCGCGCCAGGATGGCCTTGATCACGCGGTGCACCAGCAGGTCGGGGTAGCGCCGGATCGGGCTCGTGAAGTGCGTGTAGGCCTCGAACGCGAGACCAAAGTGGCCGCTGTTGATGGGCGTGTAGATCGCCTGCTGCATGGAGCGCAGCAGCATGGTGTGGATCTGCTGGGCCTCGGGGCGGTCCTTGGTGGCGTTGGCGATCGCCTGGAAATCGCCCGGCTTGGGGTTGTCGCCGATCGTCTGCGACACACCCATGGCCTTGAGGTAGTTGCGCAGGATTTCCTGCTTCTCCGGCGTGGGGCCTTCGTGCACGCGGAACAGACCGGTGTGCTTGCCCTCCTGGATGAAATCGGCCGAGCACACGTTGGCCGCGAGCATGGCTTCCTCGATCAGCTTGTGCGCGTCGTTGCGCGTGCGCGGCACGATCTTCTCGATGCGGCCCGACTCGTCGCAGACGATCTGCGTCTCGGTGGTTTCGAAATCCACCGCACCGCGCTCGCCGCGCGCCATCAGCAGGGCGCGGTACACGTCGTGCAGGTTGAGCAGGTAAGGCACCAGCGCCTTGCGTTGCGCGGCCTCCGGCCCCCGGGTGTTCTGCAGGATCGCGGCCACCTCGGTGTAGGTGAAGCGCGCGTGGCTGAACATCACCGCCGGGTAGAACTGGTAGGCATGCACCTCGCCCTTGGCATTGACCAGCATGTCGCACACCATGCACAGGCGTTCGACACCGGGGTTCAGCGAGCACAGGCCGTTGGAGAGCTTCTCCGGCAGCATGGGAATCACGCGGCGCGGGAAATAGACCGAGGTGGCGCGGTCATACGCATCGACGTCGATCGGTGAACCGGTCTCCACGTAGTGGCTCACGTCGGCAATCGCCACCAGCAGGCGCCAGCCCTTGCCCTTGCCGACCTTCGCCGGCTCGCAATACACGGCGTCGTCGAAGTCGCGCGCGTCTTCGCCGTCGATCGTCACCAGCGGCACGTCGCGCAGGTCGACGCGGTGCTTGTGGTCGGCGGCCCGCACGTGGTCCGGCAGCGCGCGCGCCTGGGCCAGTGCGGCATCGGAAAACTCGTGCGGCACGCCGTACTTGCGCACCGCGATCTCGATCTCCATGCCGGGGTCGTCGATCTCACCCAGCACCTCCTTCACGCGCCCCACCGGTTGACCGTACAGCGCCGGCGGCTCGGTCAATTGCACCACCACCACCTGGCCGGGCTTGGCCGATCCGGTGGCGCCCTTGGGGATCAGCACGTCCTGCCCGTAGCGCTTGTCCTCGGGAGCGACGAGCCACACACCGCTTTCCTGCAACAGGCGCCCGATGATGGGGGAGTCGGAGCGCTCGACGATTTCGGTCACGCGCCCTTCGGGGCGCCCCTTGCGGTCCAGCCGCACGATGCGGGCCTTGACCCGGTCCTTGTGCAACACCGCGCGCATCTCGTTGGAGGGCAGGTAGATGTCGGCCTGGCCATCGTCGCGGATCACAAAACCGTGTCCATCGCGATGTCCGGAAACGACACCTTCATATTCGGCCAACAGGCTGTTTTTTTCGTTCACTTTTTGGATCGCTTTTTTCTCTGCTATACTTCTGGTTTTCCTGAAAGCCCAGGTGGCGGAATTGGTAGACGCACTAGTTTCAGGTACTAGCGAGTAACATCGTGGAGGTTCGAGTCCTCTCCTGGGCACCAATCATAAAGGGCTTGCAAACGTGATGTTTGCAAGCCCTTTTCTTTTGCCTTATCAAGATGCAAAGCCTGCAAGCAGGCTTTGCGCATACGGTTGAGTTGCTTCACATTCTGAAGCACCCGATGTGGCCGGCGAGTGTGCAGTCCGGCCATCGCAGTCACCGTCAAACCGGGACCGCCAACAGGTCGTGTCCCTGTGCCGCGACCACACGGGCCTTGGTGAATTCGCCGACCTTCATGGTCTTGCTGATCTTCTCTGGCGGCAGCAGCCGCACCACACCATCGATCTCCGGCGCATCGGCGTAACTGCGTCCAATGCCGCCCTTCTTGCCCAGGCCCGGCGCGGAATCCACCAGCACCTGCATGGTCGCGCCCACGCGCTGCTGCAGCTTCTCGGCCGACACGGCCTCGGCCACCGCCATGAAGCGCGCCCGGCGTTCTTCCCGCACGGCATCGGGCACGGCGTCCGGCAGCTCGTTGGCCGTGGCACCCGGCACCGGCGAATAGGCGAAGCAGCCGGCGCGGTCGATGCGCGCCTCGCGCACGAATTCCAGCAAGTGGTCGAACTCGGCCTCGGTCTCGCCAGGGAAGCCGGCAATGAAGGTGCTGCGCACCACGATCTGCGGGCAGAGCTCGCGCCAGCGCGCGATGCGCTCCAGGTTCTTCTCACCACTGGCGGGCCGCTTCATGCGGCGCAGCACGTCCGGATGGCTGTGCTGCAACGGCACGTCCAGGTAAGGCAGGCACAGGCCGTCGGCCATCAGCGGAATGATCTCGTCCACGTGCGGATACGGGTACACATAGTGCAGCCGCACCCAGGCGCCATAGCCCTGGGCCAGTTCACCCAGCGAGCGCACGAGATCGAACATGCGCGTCTTCACCGGCTTGCCATCCCAGAAGCCGGTGCGGTACTTCACATCGACGCCGTAGGCCGAGGTGTCCTGGCTCACCACCAACAGCTCCTTCACGCCAGACTCGAACAGCTTGCGCGCTTCGGTCAGCACGTCGCCGATCGGTCGGCTCACCAGGTCGCCGCGCATGGACGGGATGATGCAGAACGTGCAGCGGTGGTTGCAGCCCTCACTGATCTTCAGGTAGGCGTAATGGCGCGGCGTGAGCTTGATGCCCTGCGGCGGCACCAGGTCCACGAAGGGGTCGTGCGGCTTGGGCAGGTGCTCGTGCACCGCCGTCATCACCTCGTGCGTGGCATGCGGGCCGGTCACGGCGAGCACGCTGGGATGCATCTGCCGCACCAGGTTGCCACCACCCTCGCCTTCGCGCGCGCCCAGGCACCCGGTAACAATCACCTTGCCGTTCTCGGCCAGGGCTTCGCCAATGGTGTCCAGACTCTCGCGAACGGCGTCGTCGATGAAGCCGCAGGTGTTGACGATCACCAGATCGGCACCGGCAAAGGTCTTGGAGGTTTGGTAACCCTCGGCGCTGAGTTGCGTGAGGATCAGTTCGGAGTCGGTCAGCGCCTTGGGGCAACCCAGGCTGACGAACCCGACTTTGGGTGTTTTGGCGGCGGAGGCGGTGTCGTAAGTCATTGTTTCCATTTGAATTCCGCCGGGCTACCTGGCTGAAGAGCGTGGTCCGATATTGTAAGGCGGCGCGTCGATTTGGCTGGCAGCACATTCCTTGGCCCCTCGCAGGCAGCGGTCGGCCAGACAGGCACGGGCACCGGCACGCGGATTGCCACACACGAGCGGCATGACACGGACCACACCTTCCCTCCACATCGGCACCGCAGGCTGGGGCCTACCGCGAGCGGTGGCCGAGGCATTTCCGGGCGACGGAGCGCTGCTGGAGCGCTATGCACGGGTGCTGGGCTGCACGGAAATCAACACCACCTTCAGCCGCACCCACCGCGCGGACACCTTCGAGCGCTGGGCGATGCAGACACCGACAGGTTTCCGCTTCTCGGTGAAGCTGCCCAAGGCTTTCACGCACGTGGCGCGGCTGAAGGTTCCATCCCGGGAGGTGGGCACCTTCGTTTCGTCGCTGGCGGGACTCGGCGAGCGCCTGGCGGTGTTGCTGGTGCAACTGCCGCCGTCGTTGGGATTCGATCCCGAGGCGGCACGCGACTTCTTTCGCTCGGTGCGCGCGGAATACCCGGGTGCCGTCGTCTACTGCAGTTGGCACGGCTCGCCACGCATGTATTGGTCGGCTTACGACGACGACTGGCTTGAGGCCAGGGCGCGAGAGTTGTTGAACTGGCCAGCGACCACCCAAGTCTGGTGCATCTTCGACAACACTGCGGCGGGCGCAGCAGCCGACGACGCGCTGCGGCTGGCAGCGAGAATGGCGAGACTCAGCGCTTGAGCCCCAGCGCCGCCAGCATCTGCTCGCTGTTCTTCTGCATCTGCTCCTGCATCTGCGTGAAGGCCGTGCGCGACTGCTCCAGGTAGGTGCCCATCATGCCCTGCATCATGGGCGACTGCACGTTCATGAACTGCTTCCAGGCTTCCGGGTTGACGCCCGTGGACTGCTCGGCCATCTTGTGCTGCAGATCCATGAAGATCTGGACGTTCTTTTCGAGGTAGGCGCCCATGAAATCCTGCATGGCATGGCCATAGAACCGGATGATGTTGGCCAGCACCTGCTCGGTGAAGATCGGCACGCCCGCGGTCTCTTCTTCCAGGATGATCTGCAGCAGGATGCTGCGCGTGAGGTCGTCGTTGGTCTTGGCGTCCCGTACCACGAAGGGCTCGTTGTCCATGACCAGCGACTTCACTTCGGCCAGCGTGATGTACGACGAGGTGTCGGTGTCGTAGAGACGCCGGTTCGGGTACTTCTTGATCACACGCACGGCGGGCGCACGTTCGCTGCCGCTACCGGCCTTGGTTTTTTGCACTGCGGGACTTTCTGGAAGGAACGGGCGAACAAGGCCCGTCGTCTGCGGGAAGGATACGGCACATTCTAAAAACCCGCCCCTGGGCCGCAAGCATGGGTTTTCCCTGTGCGGGGAGCCTTGCGAGACAGCGTCCGGCGATGCCCTGGCGCCGGACAGACGAAAAAAAAGCAGACTGCGGGGTCTGCTTTCTGTTTCCGGGGCCTGGTTGACCCCGAAGAAGTTTGGTAGGCGCGATTGGACTCGAACCAACGACCCCCACCATGTCAAGGTGGTGCTCTAACCAGCTGAGCTACGCGCCTACAAACGATTCGAAGCCTCGCAGTATAGCAGTGTTCCGGGGCACTTCTGGCCGACCCATCACATCATTTGCGGCGCACCACCCGCACACCCGGCACATCGCCCACCACGGACATGGCCCGCTGCACCTGCCGGGCGTCCGACACTTCGATGGTGAAGGTCATCCAGGCCACGTCCTTGACCGACTGGGTCTGCACCCCGATCACGTTCATCTTCTCGCGGGCGAACACGTCGGAAATGTCACGCAGCAGGCCCTGGCGGTCCTGCGCCTCGATGGCCACGTCCACCGGGTACACGGCCGCACGGCCATCCCGATCCGGGGCGACCTGACCACTCCACTGCACCTCAATCACGCGGTCCGGGTTCTTGCGCTGCAGGTGGGCGAAATCGCTGCAATCGGCTCGGTGGATGCTCACGCCCTTGCCGCGCGTCACGAAACCGCCGATGTCGTCCGGCGGCGCCGGCTTGCAGCACTTGGCCAGTTGCGTCATGAGCGAATCCACCCCGACCACCAGCACCCCGCCGCTGGGCTGGCTGGAGGACTTGCGTGGCTTCTTGAGCCACACGGGAATTTCGGACGGCTCCTCGGGCTCGGGCGGGCGCAGGTGCGTCTCGATGGCCCGCAGCGACAGTTCGTCCTTGCCCACCTGCTCGAAGAGCTCCTGCGCGGAAGCCAGGCCCATGGACACGGCAAGGTCGTCGAACTTCAGCGCGGTCTTGCCCTCGCGCTGCAGCAGTTTTTCCACCGCCTCGCGCCCGCGCGCCATGGTCTCCTCCATGGCCTGCGCGTTGAACCACGCGCGCACCTTGCTCTTGGCCCGGTGGCTGACGAGGTAGCCCAGTTCGGCATTGAGCCAGTCGCGCGACGGCCCGCCCTCTTTCGCGGCGGTGATTTCCACTGTCTGCCCGTTCTGCAGGGGCGTGTTGAGCGTGACCATGGCGCCATCAACGCGCGCGCCCCGGCAGCGGTGGCCGAGGTCGGTGTGCACGCTGTAGGCGAAGTCCACCGCCGTGGCACCCTGGGGCAATTCGACGATGGCCGCATCGGGTGTGAGCACGTAGATGCGATCGTCGAACAGCCCCTGCGCGGTGCCGCTCAGGTCGCGTTCCCAGGCCAGCAGCTGGCGCAGCACCGCGATCTTGGCGTCGTACTCCGAGCTGGCCGAGACGCCGGCATAACCCTTGGCTCCCGCCTCCTTGTACGCCCAATGCGCGGCCACGCCGTGTTCGGCATGGTCGTGCATGGCCTGGGTGCGGATCTGGATCTCGAAGGCCCGGCCCTGCTCATCGCGCACCACCGTGTGCAGCGACTGGTAGCCGTTCGGCTTGGGTTTGGCGATGTAGTCGTCGAACTCGTCGGCCACCGGCACGTAGTTCGCATGCACGTGGGCCAGCGCGGTGTAGCAATCGTCGCGGCCGGTCACGATCACGCGCAGCGCTCGGATGTCGAACACCTGGTCGAAGTCCAGCGACTTGCCGCGCATCTTCTTGACGATGCTGTAGATGTGTTTGGGCCGTCCCTGCACGGAAGCGGCCACGCCCTGGCGCTGAAGCTCGGCCTCGAGCTGCTGGCGCACCTGCTCCACATGGGCTTCGCGTTCGGCGCGTTTCTCGTCCAGCAGCCGGGCCACGTGCTTGTAAGTCTGCGGCTCCAGGAAACGGAAGGCCAGGTCCTCCATTTCCCATTTGATCTGCCAGATGCCCAGGCGGTTGGCCAGCGGCGCGAAGACGTGCAGCGACTCGCTGGCGAGCGCGTCGCCAGGCTCGCCCTTGCAGGCGGCGAAGTAGCGCAGGGTCTGCAGTCGGGACGCCAGGCGCAGCATGACCACGCGCAGGTCGCGCGAGAAGGCCAGCAGCATCTTGCGCACGTTCTCGGTCTGGCTCGCGGCCAGCTCGGACACCGGCGCCTTGCCGGGCGTGGCCACGGGCAGGGCCTGCTCCTGCGCCGCCTGCCGCTCTTCCTCCTTCTTGGCCAGCACCTCGGCCGACTTGATGCGGGCCTGGCGCTGCAACTGCACCAGCTTGGTGGTCTCCAGTGCCAGCGCCGCGAAGTTGTCGCCAAACGCCTTGGCGATCACCTCTTGCGGGCGGTTCAGATGCTGGCAGGCGTACACCAGATACGCCGCCGCCTGCATCGCCTCGGAGCCGCCGATGTCGTGCAGCACGCCGGCCACGGCATCGGCGTGCGCCAGGGTGTTCTCGCCGGTGTCGAGCTGTTCGCTGCCCAGCAAGGGTTCCGCGAACGCGCGCGCGCGGGCCAGTGCGTTGGCCTGCTTGGGCAGGCTGTCGGAAGTGGCCGCCACGATCGCCGAGGGCACGGCCGGCGCGCGCTCGATGAGGGTGGCCGCATGGGAGGCCTCGGACGAGGTCGGGGAAATCACACGTTTCATGAATCGCTCAACAACCCACCGCTCAGTCGGACCAGAGGAAGTCCCGGACGGCGGCCACCTGATCATCGGCCACCAGCGTCGGCGCGTGGCCCACGCCGTCAAAAACCACACAGCGCGCCCTGGGACCGCGCCGCTCCATCTCGGCGGCGGTGGCCTCGGAGAGCAGGTCCGACTGCCCGCCGCGCAGCAGCAGGGTGGGCGCGGTGATGGCGTCGTACAGCTGCCAAAGGGTGGCCTCGCCGTCACGGGCGATCTGCCGGGCCTGTGCCTCGTCGGCCATGCCGGTCAGGGCCTTGACCGGCATGGCGATGGCCGGGTCGTAGTGCAGCCACCAGCGCCCGTCGCGCTCGCGCAGCAGCGGCAGGGACAGCGCCCGCCATTGCGCCGGCGTGTGGGGGCCGAAGCCGGTGGAAATCGAGGCCAGGTAATCCAGGGCCGCCTGCTCGCTGTCGAACGAGGGGTTCTGGCCCAGGTAGGCGCTGATGCGCTGCAGCGCCTCCCACTGGATGGCCGGCCCCACATCGTTGAGCACCAGGCGGCGTGGTGCCAGAGCGGGCTGGGCCGCGATCGCCATGCCGATCAGTCCGCCCATGCTGGTGCCGACCCAGTCGATCACGGCCTTCGGGTTCGCTGCGCGCACATGCATCAGCAGCGCCGCCAGGTCGGCCGCGTAGGTGGGCACCTGGTAGGCCATGGGATCGGCCAGCCAGTCGCTGTGGCCGCGCCCGGTCACGTCGACCGCGATCACGCGGCAGCGGCCGACCAGGGCGCGCGCCAGGGTGTCGAAGTCGCGCCCCTGGCGCGAGAGACCGTGCACGCAGACCACGACATGGCGGTGGTCGCCCGAGGCGCTGGCCCAGTCCCAATAGGCCATGCGGCGCGGTTCGCCGGTGCGGGCCACGGGCCCGGTGACGGGAAGGTATTGGAGGTTCGGTTCTTGCATGGTGTGACAGTGCGAAGCGGGCGCCTGGAGGCGTCCGTGATAATGCCTTGAGCGCTTTTCAACCCATCGTACTGGAACTGGAGTTCACTTCATGCTTGCCAACAAGACCGCCCTCGTCACCGGCTCCACCAGCGGCATCGGCCTGGGCATTGCCAAGGCCCTGGCGCGCCAGGGTGCCAACATCGTGCTCAACGGTTTCGGCGATGCCGAAGGCCCCAAGGCGGAGATCGCTGCGCTGGGGGCCAAGGTCGCCTACCACGGCGCCGACATGAGCAAACCGGCGGAGATCGAGGCCATGATGGCCTTCGCGGCCAGCACCTTCGGCCAGGTGGACATCCTGGTGAACAACGCCGGCATCCAGCACGTCGCGCGCGTGGAAGACTTTCCCGTCGAGCGCTGGGACGCGGTCATCGCCATCAACCTCAGCAGCGCCTTCCACGCCAGCCGCCTGGCCCTGCCCGCGATGCTCAAGTCCAACTGGGGCCGCATCATCAACGTGGCGTCGGTGCATGGGCTGGTGGGTTCGGCCGAGAAGTCGGCCTACGTCGCGGCCAAGCACGGCATCGTGGGCCTGACCAAGGTCACGGCGCTGGAGAACGCCACCACCGGCGTCACCTGCAACGCGATCTGCCCGGGCTGGGTGCTCACCCCGCTGGTGCAGAAACAGGTGGACGCCAAGGCCGCGGCGCAAGGCATTTCCAACACGGACGCCACCAAACAGCTGCTGGGCGAAAAAGAGCCGTCCATGCAGTTCACCACCCCGGAAGAACTGGGCGAGCTGGCGGTGTTCTTCTGCTCGGCGGCCGGCAACAACGTGCGGGGCGTGGCCTGGAACATGGATGGCGGCTGGGCCGCCCAGTAACCGCAGCACCCCCGCCGCGCTTCGCGCGTCCCCCTCCAGGGGGCGGCGCCAGCGGCCCGGCAAAGCCGGTTCCGCGGCACCTCTGGACCGCGCCGCCTCAGACGCAGAAGTTGTCTATTTCAGCTGGATCGAGCCCGACACGGTGACGTTGACCGTGGACTTGCCCGCTTCCACCGGCACAGGGGCATCCGACATCGCGGCCTTGGCCTCCATCGCCATCGCGCGCGGCTGGAACGGGCGCACTTCCTGGTCGGCCGAACTCACATTGATTTCGCGCAGGCTGTAGCCGGCGAAGCCGAAGCCCTTGCTGACTTCATCGGCCCGCGCCTTGAAGCGCTCGATGGCCAACGCCTGCACGTCGGATTCGAGCTTGCGGCGTGCGTCGCGCGAGAGCGAGAAGCTGGTGCCCGACATGGTCAGGGTCTGGATCTTGCCGGCCGTGGCGCTGATGAGGGCGAAGTCGCGCCCTTCGAGCACCAGTTCGGTGCTGCCCTGCCAGCCGTTGATCTTGCCGTTGCTGCTGTAGCGCGGATACAGGCTGAACTGGCCGGTGCGGACCTCCAGCTGCTGTGGCTTGGCGTTGGCGCGGGCCACGGCCAGCGCGGCGTCGAGTGCCTGCTTGAGCTGGTTCTGCACCGTCACGGCGTCGCTGCCCTCGCGCGTGGTGTTCAGGCTCATGCTCAGCCAGTCCTGGGGCACCTCCAGGAAACCGCTGGCGGCGATGTTCACCACGTTGGCGGGCACGGGCACCGTGACCTGGGCCATCGCCGAAGCGCTCAAGCCCAGCCCGAGGGCCAGCACGGAGGAGAGAAGAAAGCGGGAAGAAGAAGAGGAACCGGAGAAACGACGCGAGGAAGACAGGGTCATGGTTTGAACTTGAAGTCGTGATGCGGCTGGTCGCGAAGCTGTTCGCGCAGACGCTGGCGCTCTTCCACCGAAAGTCGGTAGGGTTTGCGGCTGTCGTCCATGTCATCGAAGGGCTGTCGCAGCGCATCGCGCAAGCGCATCGTGCTGCGTGGGTCGCTTTCGTCGGCCGAGATCGGCATGACGGCCACCGGCGCATCCGAGGGCATCGGATGCACGCGCTGGTCGCCCGGCGCGGCATAGGCCGAACCCAGGGTGACTAGCAACAAACCACTCGACAGATACGATTTCATGGTGCACTCAAGTATGGTCAATTCGCCGATTGTGTGATGTGGGCGAGGTGAAGCGGCGGAGTATGCGGGCAACATCTGTAACAGCGTGTCATAAAAATAAAAAATGAGTGCTGACAAGCACTTGGCGCTGCCACAATCGAGTTTGTTACATTTAACGGAAGTTGCTCCCATGCCACAAACCACTGTCCGTCCCAACAAAGTGCTGGTCGTCGATGACGACGTCCGCATCCGCGACCTGCTGCGCCGCTACCTCATGCAGGAAGGCTTCGAGGTCATGCTGGCCGAAGACGGCAAGGCCCTCAACCGGGTTCTGCAACGCGACTCGGTCGACATCATCGTGCTCGACCTGATGATGCCCGGCGAAGACGGCCTGTCGATCTGCCGCCGCCTGCGCGCCAATGGCGACCGCACGCCCATCATCATGCTCACCGCCAAGAGCGAGGATGTGGACCGCATCGTGGGCCTGGAAGTCGGCGCCGACGATTACCTGGGCAAACCCTTCAACCCGCGCGAGCTGCTGGCCCGCATCCACGCCGTGCTGCGTCGCCGCCCGCCCACCGAGGTGCCGGGCGCACCGTCGCAGGACCAGGAAGTGGTGAAGTTCGGCCCGTTCGAGTTCGACCTGAGCCTGCGCACCCTGCGCAAGGAAGGTGCCGACCTGCCCCTGACCACCGGCGAATTCGCCATGCTCAAGGCCCTGGTGCGCCACCCGCGCCAGCCCCTGTCGCGCGAAAAACTGGCCCAGCTGGCGCGCGGCCGCGAGTTCGAGCCTTTTGACCGCAGCCTGGACGTGCAGGTCTCCCGCCTGCGCAAGCTGATCGAGGAAGACGCCGCGTCGCCGCGTTACCTGCAAACCGTCTGGGGCGTGGGTTATGTCTTCGTGCCCGATGGCAATGCCTGATGTCCGACGAGTCACGCGTTCCGTTCGAGACCCAGCCAGCCTCGCTGGAGACAGCGCCCGCCCCGCTGGACATGCGTCCCTCGCGGGGCGTGAGCCTGTTCTGGCGCACGTTCTTCTTTCTTGCCCTGCTGCTGGTCGGCTGCACCGTCGCCTGGCTGCAGACCTTCCGCGCGCTGGAGTACGAGCCGCGGGCGCTGCAGAGCGCGAACCAGCTGGCCTCGCTGGTCAACCTCAGCCGGGCCGCCCTGGTGCACTCGGACGCCATCGCCCGGGTCTCGCTGATCAAGACCCTGGCCAGTGAAGAAGGCCTGCGCATCGCACCGCGTGAGCCCACCGACACCTTCCGCCTCTACAACACCGATGCACTGAGCCGCAACGTGGCCGAGCGCCTGCGGGGCCGGCTCGGGCCCGACACCCTGGTGGCGCGCGAAGTCAATGGCGCGCCAGGCCTGTGGATCGGCTTCACCATCGACGGCGACCCCTACTGGCTGCTCACCGACCCCTCGCGCATCGGCCCGGTGGCGGGCACCACCTGGCTGATCTGGCTGGGCACCGCCGCCCTGCTCTCGCTCACGGGCGCGGCGCTGATCGCGCGCCTGATCAACCGGCCACTGAAGAAGCTCTCGTTCGCGGCCAGCCGCGTGCGCGAAGGCGATTTCAACGCGAGCCAGCTCAACGAAGCCGTGGCCACCAGCGAGATCCGCGAGGTCAACATCGGCTTCAACCGCATGGCCCAGCGGCTCTCCAAGATCGAGCAGGACCGGGCCCTGATGCTCGCCGGCATCTCGCACGACCTGCGCACGCCGCTGGCCCGCCTGCGCCTGGAAACCGAGATGAGCGTGGACGACGCGCAGGCGCGCGAGCACATGGCGGCCGACATCGACCAGGTCAACGCCATCATCGACAAGTTCCTCGACTACGCCCGCCCCGACCACCTCAAGCCCGAGCGCGTGAGCCTCAACCAGGTGGTGGACGCCGCGATCTTCTCGGTCGGCCAGGACCCGAACACCTACATCACCACCAACATCCCGCGCGACACCGCCGTGATGGGCGACGCGGTGGAACTGCAGCGCGTGTTCTCCAACCTGATCGAGAACGCCATGCGTTACGGGCGCGACCCGGAAACCGGCATCGCCAAGATCGACATCGCGGCCAAGGCCAAGGACGACGACGTGCTGGTCAAGCTGCGCGACCATGGGCAAGGCGTCAACCCGGAGCAGCTCGAACAGCTGACCCAGCCGTTCTACCGGGGCGACGTCTCGCGCAGCGCGGCCACCGGCACCGGCCTGGGCCTGGCCATCGTGGACCGCGCCATCGCGCGCATGGGCGGCCGTTTCGCGCTGGCCAACAGCAGCACCGGGGGCCTCGCGGCCCACATGAAACTGGTCAAGGCGCCGTCTTGACGAGCAGCGCCACCGCGCGCGCCTCGATCGACAGGCCCTGCCCCACGGGACCGATCTTCTCCGCCGTCTTGGCCTTCACGTTGACCTGACCGGTCGCCAGCCCCAGCGTGCGGGCGATGCCTTCGCACATGGCGGCGATGTGGGGCGCGAGCTTGGGCGCCTGCGCGATCACGGTGCTGTCGATGTTGCCGATCTCAAAACCCGCCTCGCGCACCCGGCGCGCCGCCTCGGCCAGCAACACGCTGGAGTCGGCGCCTTTGAAACGTTCGTCGGTGTCGGGGAAATGGCGGCCGATGTCGCCCAGCGCCGCCGCGCCCAGCAGCGCGTCGGTGATGGCGTGCAGCAGCACGTCGGCATCGGAATGGCCGAGCAGCCCCTGGCTGTGGGGAATGCGCACGCCACCGATGATGAGCGGCCGCCCGGGCACCAGCGCGTGCACGTCCCAGCCCTCGCCGATGCGGAACAACGGAACGGTGTTGGGATTCATGAACGGCTCCTGAGCACGGCTTCGGCGAGCGCGAAGTCTTCGGGGTAGGTGACTTTGAAGTTCTGCGCGCTGCCGCGCACCAGCAGCGGCCGGTGGCCCGCCATCTCCATGGCGCTGGCCTCGTCGGTCACACCGGCGAAACCGCCGGGCGCCGTGGCCGCCAGCGCGGCCTGCAAGGCACCCAGGCGGAACATCTGCGGCGTCTGCGCCAGCCACTTGTCGGCGCGCTCCACCGTGGCCGCCACGCGCCCACCGGTTTCGGCCTTGAGCGTGTCCGGCAAGGGCAGCGCCAGCAGGCCGCCCACGGCATCGTTCCAGCAGGCGTCGATCAGGGCATCCACCTGGGCCGGCGTGACGAGGCAGCGCGCGGCGTCGTGCACCAGCACCCAGTCGTCCGTCCGGGCGCCCTGCTCGCTCAAGGCCTGCAGGCCGTTGAACACGCTCTCGGCGCGCGTGGCCCCGCCGCGGCGCGCCAGCGTGGTGCCCACGGGCTGCGAGGTCCAGAAGCCATCGTCGGGCGCGATGACAACCACGCAGCCTTGCAGGCGCGCCACGGCGCGCAAGGCCGCCAGGGTGTGCATCACCATGGGCTCGCCGGCGATCGGCTGGTACTGCTTGGGGATGTCGGTGCCGGCCCGGGTTCCGGTGCCCGCACAGGGCAGCAGCGCATGGCATCGGGGAGCGCCCGGGCGGGTCAATTCGGTGTCGGCATGGGGCATGGTGTGCCTGCATTCTAAAATCAGCCCTCACACCCCCGCCCTCCCGGTCGGGGGTGTTCGTCATGGCCGCATTGGCCCACCACGCACTCAAGTCCACCCCGCACGCCCCTCCATCTCCCATGGACTTGCCCAAACTCACCCCCGGCAAACGCCACACCGTGCCGCATCCCGGCGGCTCGGCCGATGCCCTGATGCTGGCCCAGCTGGGCGAGCGCGAAAAAGCCGCCGGCCGACTCACCGCCATCGTCACCGCCGACGCCAACGACGCGCAGCGGCTGATTGACGAGATGGCGTTCTTCGCGCCCGGCCTGCGCTGCGCCCTCTTCCCCGACTGGGAAACGCTGCCCTACGACACCTTCTCGCCGCACCAGGACCTGATCAGCGAACGCCTGGCCACGCTCTGGCGCATCTCGCAGCGCGACAAGGACACCGGCGCCGACGTGGTGCTCGTCCCCGCCACCACCGCGCTGTACCGGCTCGCGCCGCCGTCCTTTCTGGCCGGCTACACCTTCCACTTCAAGGTCAAGCAGAAGCTCGACGAAGCCAGGCTCAAGGGCCAGTTGACCCTGGCGGGTTACCAGCACGTGACGCAGGTCGTGAGCCCCGGCGAGTACGCGGTGCGCGGCGGCCTGATCGACCTCTTCCCCATGGGCAGCCTGGTGCCCTACCGGGTGGACCTGTTCGACGACGAGATCGACAGCATCCGCACCTTCGACCCCGACAGCCAGCGCAGCCTGTACCCGGTGAACGAGGTGCGGCTGCTGCCCGGGCGCGAGTTCCCGATGGACGACGCGGCGCGCGCCAAATTCCGCAGCCGCTGGCGCGAGCTGCTCGAAGGCGACCCGACCAAGAGCCGCATCTACAAGGACATCGGCAACGGCGTGGCCACCGCCGGCATCGAGTACTACCTGCCGCTGTTCTTCGACGACACCGCCACCGTGTTCGACTACCTCGGCGCGGACGCGACCGTGGTGCTGCATGGCGACCTGGAGCCCGCCTTCCAGCGCTTCTGGCAGGACACCAAGGACCGCCACCGCCTGCTGCGCGGCGACACCGAGCGGCCGGTGCTGCCGCCCGAAGCCCTGTTCCTGGGCACCGAGCAGTTCTACACCCGCGCCAACCAGCACGCGCAGTACGTGGTGCGCCCGGCGCAGCAGGAGATCGAACACGGCGCGCACGTGCAGAAGCTGGGCGACCTGTCCGTGGTGCGCGGCGCCGAAGACCCGCTCTCGCGCCTGCAGGCCCACATCCGCAACACCGCGCACCGGGTGCTGCTGCTGGCCGAAAGCGATGGCCGGCGCGAGAGCCTGCTGGACTTCCTGCGCGCCAGCGGCGTCCACCCACCGGCCTTCGACTCGCTCGCCGAGTTCCAGGCCAGCGAAGAAGAGACCGGCATCGCCACCGCCGCGCTCGCGGTCGGCTTCTCCTGGCTGGACGGCGGCATCGACTTCGTCACCGAGACCGAGCTCTTCGCCGCCGGCCCCACCACGCGCCGGCGCAAGAAGCAGGAACAGGTCAGCGACGTCGACGCGCTGATCAAGGACCTGTCCGAGCTCAACCTGGGCGACCCCGTGGTGCACAACGCGCACGGCATCGGCCGCTACCGCGGGCTGGTGAACATGGACATGGGGGAGAAGAACCCCGACGGCAGCCCCGCGCTGCAGGAATTCCTGCACCTGGAGTACGCCGACAAGGCCGTGCTCTATGTGCCGGTGAGCCAGTTGCAGCTGATCGGCCGCTACACCGGCGTGAGCGCCGACGAGGCGCCGCTGCACAAGCTCGGCAGCGGTCAGTGGGAAAAGGCCAAGCGCAAGGCGGCCGAGCAGGTGCGCGACGCCGCCGCCGAGCTGCTCAACATCTACGCCCGCCGCGCCGCGCGCCAGGGTCATGCGTTCCGCTACTCGGCGCAGGACTACGAGGTGTTCGCCAACGACTTCGGCTTCGAGGAGACCGCCGACCAGCGCGGCGCCATCCACGCCGTGATCCAGGACATGATCAGCCCGCGCCCCATGGACCGCCTGGTCTGCGGCGATGTGGGCTTCGGCAAGACCGAGGTCGCCCTGCGCGCAGCCTTCGTGGCCGTCACCGGCGGGCGCCAGGTGGCCTTCCTCGCGCCCACCACGCTGCTGGCCGAACAGCACTTCCAGACGCTGTCGGACCGCTTCTCCAAGTGGCCGGTGAAAGTGGCCGAGATGAGCCGCTTCCGATCGGCCAAGGAAATCACCGCCGCCGCCAAGGGCCTGGCCGACGGCTCGGTGGACATCGTGGTCGGCACGCACAAGCTGCTCAGCGAAAGCGTGAAGTTCAAGGACCTGGGCCTGCTCATCATCGACGAGGAACACCGCTTCGGCGTGCGCCACAAGGAAGCGATGAAGGCCTTGCGCGCCGAGGTCGACGTGCTCACGCTCACCGCCACGCCGATCCCGCGCACGCTGGGCATGGCGCTCGAAGGCCTGCGCGATCTCTCCGTGATCGCCACCGCGCCGCAGCGCCGCTTGGCCATCAAGACCTTCGTGCGCAACGAGGGCAACGGCGTGATCCGCGAGGCCGTGCTGCGCGAACTCAAGCGAGGCGGGCAGGTCTACTTCCTGCACAACGAGGTCGAGACCATCGAGAACCGGCGCCAGAAGCTGGAAGAAATATTGCCCGAGGCGCGCATCGCCATCGCCCACGGCCAGATGCCCGAGCGCGAGCTGGAGCGTGTGATGCGCGACTTCGTGGCGCAGCGCTTCAACGTGCTGCTGTGCTCCACCATCATCGAGACCGGCATCGACGTGCCCACAGCCAACACCATCGTGATGAGCCGCGCCGACAAGTTCGGCCTGGCGCAGTTGCACCAGCTGCGCGGCCGCGTCGGCCGCAGCCACCACCAGGCCTACGCCTACCTCATGGTCCCCGACATCGAAGGCCTGACCAAGCAGGCGGCGCAGCGGCTGGACGCGATCCAGCAGATGGAGGAACTTGGCAGCGGCTTCTACCTGGCGATGCACGATCTGGAGATCCGCGGCGCGGGCGAGGTGCTGGGCGAGAACCAGAGCGGCAACATGCTGGAAGTGGGCTTCCAGCTTTACAACGAGATGCTGTCCGAAGCGGTGAGTTCGCTCAAGGCCGGGCGCGAGCCCGACCTGCTCTCGCCGCTGTCGGTCACCACCGACATCAACCTGCACGCCCCGGCCTTGCTGCCCAACGACTACTGCGGCGACGTGCACCTGCGGCTGTCGTTCTACAAGAAGCTGGCCACCGCGAAGAACACCGACCAAGTCGATGCGCTGCTCGAGGAAATCGTGGACCGCTTCGGCAAGCTGCCACCCCAGGCGCAGACGCTGATCGACGTGCACCGCCTGCGCTGCATCAGCACGCCCTACGGTGTCGTCAAGGTCGATGCGGCACCGGGCGTGACGAACATCACCTTCCGCGCCAACCCGCCGTTCGAGCCGATGCGCATCATCGAACTGATCCAGAAGAACCGCCACATCAAGCTCGCCGGCAACGACAAGCTGCGCATCGAACGCACCCTGCCCGAAGTGAAGGACCGCGTGCAGCTGGTGCGAGATGTGCTGCGCAGTTTGGGCCAGCCGCTGCAGGCGAAGGCCCCCGCGCCGGCCCCGTAGGTGCCCATCGAGGGTGGGCCGGGCCCGATACCCAACGGCATGGTTTTTGCGTAAAACGGCATGGCCACCTTCCCTGGTGGCCCTGTCCTTTTCAACGCACAAACACACCGATACGGAGCCCACCATGCCGACCCGACGCACCGCGCTGCACATTGCCAGCGCCCTTCTTGCGCTCGCCCTCTCTGGCCCCACGCTGGCGCAGGGCAGCTACCCGGACCACGTGGTGAAGGTCATCGTCGGCCTGCCGGCCGGCGGCAGCGCCGACATGATCGCGCGCATGCTGGGCCAGAAGCTCAACGCCCAGTTCGGCCAGCCCTTCGTGATCGAGAACCGCGCGGGCGGCTCGGGCCAGATCGGCATGCCGGCGGTTGCCAGGGCCGCGGCCGACGGCTACACCCTCACCGTGTCGCCCGCGTCCTTCCTGACCACGAACAAGAGCATCTTCAAGACCTTGCCTTACGACCCCGAGGCCGACTTCATGCCGATCTCGCGGCTGGTGAACCAGCCCATGGTGCTGGTGGTGAAGGACAGGCAGAAGTACCCGACCGCCTCCGCCTTCCTCGCCGCCGCCAAGGCCGCGCCGGGCAAGATCAGCTACGCCTCGTCGGGCGACGGCAGCCCGCAGCACCTGGGTGGGCTGATGTTCGAGACCCGCAGCCAGGCCCGCATGCTGCATGTGCCCTACAAGGGCGGCGCGCTCGCGGTCAACGACACCCTCGCCGGCAACGTGGACGCGATGTTCGCCGTGCTGCCCGAGGCCCTGCCGCACATCCAGGCCGGCAAGCTCCATGCGCTGGGCCTGATGAGCCTTCAACGCTCGCCGGTCTTGCCCGACGTGCCCACCATGGCCGAAGGCGGTCTGGCCAACCTCAACCTCTCGGCCTGGGTCGCCATCCTGGCGCCCGCCAAGACCCCGCGCCCCATCATCGACCAGCTCAACCGCGCGGTGAACACCGCCATGGACGCCGAATTCAAGGCCAAGCTGGCGGCCAGCGGCATCGAGGTGGCCCCCAGCACGCCGGAAGAACTGCAACGCATCATCACGGCCGACATCAAGCTGCACGCCGAACTGGTCAAGGCCGCCGGCCTCACGCCACAGTAAGGGCTTGTGCATGGCTGGGATAATCCCGGCCATGACACAAGCTCCCGCCACCGCCACCGAATTCGCCCCCGGCCTCACCGTCCAGGGCTTCACCCCGCCGCTCAAGCTCAGCGACTTCAAGCTCATCGCCTTCGACATGGACTCGACGCTCATCAGCATCGAGTGCGTGGACGAGATCGCCGACGCCGTGGGCAAGAAGGCCGAGGTGGCCGCCATCACCGAGGCCGCCATGCGCGGCGAGATCACCGATTACAAGGACAGCCTGCGCAAGCGCGTGGCACTGCTGCGCGGCGTGACCATCGCCGACATGGAGCAGATCTACACCGAGCGCCTGCGCATCAACCCCGGCGCGGCCGAGCTGGTGCGCGCCTGCAAGGCCGCCGGCCTGAAGGTGCTGCTGGTCTCGGGCGGTTTCACCTTCTTCAGCGAGCGCGTGCGCCAGACGCTGGGCATCGACTTCACGCGCGCCAACGTGCTCGAAGTGGAAAGCGGCCCGAACTGCGGCCAGCTCACGGGTTACATGGTGGACCAGCCTTGGGGCGACATCTGCGACGGTGCCGAGAAACGCCGCACGCTGCTCGAAGTGGCGTCGCTGCTGGGCATCGAGCCTTCGCAATGCATCGCCATGGGCGATGGCGCCAACGACCTGCCGATGATGGGCGTGGCCGGCCTCTCGGTGGCGTACCACGCCAAGCCCGCTGTGCGCGCGCAGGCCATGGTGGCCATCAACGAAGGTGGGCTCGACCGCCTGCTCGAAGTCCTGCGCTGAACACGCTGATGCCCATGACGTCACGCCTTGCCCGCTTCGCGCAGTCGCTGCGCCGGCGGTGGAAAAGCCACCTCGTCACCCTGGGCCTGGTGCTCGCGGTGCTGCTGGGCGTGCAAGCCTGGCAGACGCGCGATGTGCCGCGCGGCCCCGCGCCCGATCTGGCCCTCACCCTGGTTCAGCCCGACGGCAGCGAGCGCCGCACGACCCTGGCGCAATGGCGCGCTGACCACCCCGGCCAGCCCGTCGCCCTGCACGTGTGGGCCGAGTGGTGTCCCATCTGCCGCACGGAAGAACACAGCGTGACCCGGCTCTCGGCGGACTGGCCGGTGCTCACCATCGCCATGCAATCCGGTCAGGCCGGCCCCGTGGCCCGCGTGCTGGCGCAGCGGCAGTTGCCCTGGGCCACGGCGATCGATCCGCGCGGGGAGATCGCCCGCCAGCTCGGCTTCAAGGCCGTGCCGGCCTTCGTGGTGGTGGATGCCCAGGGCCGGCTGCGCACGCCCACGGCCGGCTACACCAGCGAGATCGGCATGCGGCTTCGGCTGTGGTGGGCGCGGCTGTTCTGAGCCCGGGCCTCAGCCGCCCGCGCGTTTGACGGCGTGACCCTGGGATTTCAGCGCCGCCATCACCTTCTCGATGTGATCGCCCTGGATCTCGATCACGCCATCCTTCACCGTCCCGCCGGTTCCGCAGGCCGCCTTGAGCTGCTTGCCCAGCGCGGCCAAAGCCACCGCGTCCAGCGCCAGGCCCTTGACCAGCGTGACCGCCTTGCCACCCCGGCCCTTGGTCTCGCGCGAGACGCGCACCACGCCATCGCCCGCCGGCACGGCGCTGGCCCGCTGTTTGCACACGCATTGCGCCACCGGCTGGCGGCAGTCGGGGCACATGCGGCCCGCATCGGTGGAGTAGACAAGGCCACCGGTCGAAAGCTTGTTCTTCATGGGGCCGCATCCTACCCGGGCCGGTACACTGCCCCGATCCATGCCATTCACCGCCCTGGGCCTCGCGCCCGCCCTCGCCCAAGCCGCCGCCGAACTCGGTTTCACCACGCCCACCCCGATCCAGCGTGAAGCCATTCCGGCCGTGCTGGCCGGCCATGACCTGCTCGCCACCGCGCAGACCGGCTCCGGCAAGACCGCCGCCTACGCCCTGCCCCTGCTGCAACGGCTCACCCAGGCCGCCAACCATTCGCCGCGCCGCGTGCGCGCGCTGGTGGTCGTGCCCACGCGCGAACTCGCGGCACAGGCCGGCGAGGTGGTGCGCGCGCTGGCGCAGCACCTGCCGCGCCAGCCCAAGGTGGCCGTGGTGTTCGGCGGCGTGTCGATCAACCCGCAGATGATGGCGCTGCGCGGCGGCGCCGACGTGGTGGTCGCCACGCCCGGGCGCCTGCTCGACCTGGTGGAACACAACGCGCTGCGCCTGTCGGCCGTGGAACTGCTGGTGCTCGACGAAGCCGACCGCCTGCTGGACCTGGGCTTCGCCGACGAACTCGCGCGCGTGCTCGCCTTGCTGCCCGCCCAGCGGCAGAACCTCTTCTTTTCGGCCACCTTCCCCTCGCCGGTGCAGGCGCTGGCCGACGCGCTGCTGCGCGAACCCCTGCGCATCGACGTGCCCGCCGCGCCGGCCGAGGCCGCGGTGATCCTGCAACAGGCCTTTCTGGTGGACAGCACGCGCCGCACGCAGCTGCTGCGCCAGCTCATCAAGGACCAGGGCTGGCAGCGCGTGCTGGTGTTCGTGGCCACGCAGTACGCGGCCGAGCGCGTGGCCGCCAAGCTGCACCACGGCGACCTGTACGCCACCTCCTTCCACGGCGGCCTGAGCCAGGGCGCGCGCCAGCAGGCGCTGGGCGAGTTCAAGGAAAAGCGCTGGGACGTGGTCGTCACCACCGACCTGGCCGCGCGCGGCATCGACATCGAGCAACTGCCGGTGGTGGTGAACTACGACCTGCCGCGCTCGGCGGTGGACTACGTGCACCGCATCGGCCGCACCGGCCGCGCCGGTGCGAGCGGCCTGGCGGTGAGCTTCGTGAGCCCGGCCACCGAAGCCCACTGGCGCCTGATCGAGAAACGCCAGGGCCTCTCCCTGCCGCTCGAGGTGCTGCCCGGTTTCGAGCCCACCGAAACCGCGCCACCGCCTTCGCCGGGCGACGGTGGCATCAAGGGCAAACGGCCGAGCAAGAAGGACAAGCTGCGCGCAGCCGCTGCTGCCGCCGCCCGCAAGCCGGACTGATTCAGCCCTGAGCCACCTTGCCCGCGCGCCGGGCGCCCCCACCGCGCTGCCGCAACAGATCGAGAAAAGTGGCCGCCGCCGGCGACAGCGACTGCCCCTTGCGCTGGTACACGAAGTACTCGCGCTGGATCGCCGGCGCGCGCAGCGGCACGAAGCGCACGCCGAAGTTGTCGGCGAACGAGCGCGCGTATTCCGGTGCGAGCAGCACGCCCATGCCGTGGCCGGCCAGCGCCATCGCCGTGGTGAGAAAGCCCACGTCGCTCGCCGTGTCCAGCGAGAAGTCGTGGCCGTGCGTGTGCAGCGCGCGCTCCACGTGGCGGCCGAACTCGTGGGAGTAACTGATCCAGCGCTCGTCGCGCAGCTCTTTCCACGACACGCTGGCGCGCTCGTAGGCCGGGTGCCCCTTCGGGCACACCAGGCGGATCGGCACGTTCATGAGGAAGCTGCGCGTCACGTCCTCGCCCGTCAGGCGCTCGGGGCCGATGCCCAGCTCCACCGCCCCGTGGCGCACGGTGTCCACCACGTCGTCGGCCACCGCGTCCTTCAGGCGCAGGCTGATGCCGGGGTGCTGCTGGCCGAACTCGGTGAGCACCGAGGCCACCCAGGTGCAGGCCATCATCTGCGAGGTGGACACGCGCAGGAAGCCCCGGCGCAAGGCGCGGATTTCGGAAGCGCCCTCGACCACCTGGCGCACGTCCTCCAGGATGCGCTGCGCCAGCGGCAGCAGGTTCTTGCCGGCCTCGGTGAGCGTGATGGCCGTGCGGCTGCGGTCGAACAACTGCAGGTGCAACTCCTGCTCCAGCTGCTGGACCAGCATGCTCACCGCCGACTGCGTGAGGCTGAGCTGGCGCGCCGCGCCGGTGAAGCTGCCGCTCTGCGTCACGGCCGCGAAGGCCCGCATCTGTCTCAAGCTGATGTTCATCGCGTGCACCCATCTGGTTCAGAAGCGGTGCCCGCGGGCGTGCATGCACCATCATCAGATTTCATGATGAATGTATCAAAAGAATTCGCTTGTTTGATGCATCGCACGGTTCATAGAATGCCGCGAGACACCCCGCCCCTCCCCTCACAAGAATCCGTTGATCCCATGCACATCGCCGTTGTAGGCACAGGCATCGTCGGCGCCTGCACAGCCGCCTGGCTGCAGCGCGACGGCCACCAGATCACCTTCGTCGATCCGCTGGAACCGGGCGAAGCCTGTTCGTTCGGCAACGCCGGCTCCCTCTCGCCCAGCGCCTGCCTGCCGGTGGGCATGCCCAACATGTGGAAGAAAGTGCCCAGCTGGCTGCTCGACCCGCTGGGCCCGCTGACCATCCGCACCACCTACCTGCCGCGCGTGATGCCCTGGCTGCTGCGCATGCTGCAGCACTCCACGCCGCAGGAGGTCACGCGCATCGCCACCGCGCTGCAGACCCTGCTGCGCCCGATCTTCGACTGCTACGGCCCCCTGCTCGACCACGCCGACGCGAACGCCCTGGTGCGCCGCAGCGGCTGCCTGTACGTCTACTCCTCGCGCGAGGCCGCCGACCAGTGGAAGTGGGGCATGGCCCTGCGCAAGTCCCTCGGCGTGAACCTCGTCAACGTCGAACGCGATGAGCTGGAAGAACTCGAGCCCGACCTGAAGGGGCGCTTTCGCTTCGGCATCCTCGCGCCCGACAACGGCTCGACGCTGGACCCCTCGCAACTGGTCAAGGCCCTGGTCGCGCAAAGCGTGCGCGACGGCGCCCGCCACGACCACCGCTCGGTCACCGGCTTCGAACGCGCAGGCCGGCGCGTCACCGGCCTGCGCATGGACCGCGGTGAGCCGCTCGCGGTCGATGGCGTGGTGGTGGCCGCCGGCGCCTGGTCCGGCCAGCTCGCGAAACAGCTCGGCGACCGCGTGCCACTCGAAACCCAGCGCGGCTACCACGTGACCGTGCGCAGCTCCAACCTGAAGCTGCGCCACACCGTGATGGCCTCGGAGAACAACATCATGGTCAACCCCATGGCCATGGGCCTGCGGCTGGCCGGCACGGTGGAGTTCGCCGGCCTCAAGCGCGCGCCCAACTACGAGCGCGCTCAGGCGCTGCTGCGCCAGGGCCAGCTGCTGTTCCCGCACCTGGACACCTCGGAAGTGACGCAGTGGATGGGCCACCGCCCCTGCATGCCCGACAGCCTGCCGGTGATCGACCGCAGCCGCGACGCCGACAACGCCTGGCTCGCCTTCGGCCACGGCCACATGGGCATGTGCATGGGCGCCAGCACCGGCCGCGAGGTGGCCCACCTGGTGGCGGGCCGCGCCACGCAGGTGGACCTGTCGCCGTTCAGCGCGCGGCGCTTCCGCTGAAAGGCCGGCATGAGCACACCGAGCTGGGCCATCGGCATCGACATGGGTGGCACCTTCATCGACGTGGTGGCCTGCGCCTCGGACGGCGCGCTGCGCAGCCTCAAGCACCCGCGCGAAGCGGGCCAGCTGGTGCAGCCCATCCTGCAGGCCGTGCAGCGCATGCTCGATGAAAACGGCATCGCGCCCACCCAGGTCGCGCGCATCGTGCACGGCTCCACCGTGGTCACCAACCTGCTGCTGGAGCAGAACGACGGCCCGGTGGCCGTGATCACCAACACCGGCATGCGCGACATCCTCGCGCTGGCGCGCCAGGACCGGCGCGACCTGTACACCGCCGCCGTGCTGCCGCCCACGCCCGAGCGCCGCCTGTTTCCCGCCGCGCACCGCGTCGAGATCGCCGGGCGCGTGGACGCGCACGGCGACGAGATCGAGCCGCTGGACCGCGAACAGCTCACCGCCCTGGCCCACCGCATCGCCGCCTCGGGCCTGCGCTCGGTCGCGGTCTGCCTGCTGTTCTCGCACCTGCGACCGGCGCACGAGCAGCAGGTGCGCGCCTGGCTGCTCGAAGCGCAACCTGAACTGATGGTCTCGCTCTCCAGCGAGGTCGACCCCAAGCCGCGCGAGTTCGAGCGTTTCCTCGCCACCGCCTTCGACGCCTACAGCAAGCCCATGGTGCAGCAGTACCTGCGGTCGCTGGGCGGCGCGCTGGCCGAACGCGGCCTGCCCGCGCCCGCGCTGATGCGCTCCGAAGGCGGCATCGCGCCCTGGCAGGATGCCGTGGCGCGCCCCATCGGCCTGGCCATGTCCGGCCCCTGCGCCGCGCTGCAGGGCGTGGCCGCGAGCCTGCCCGACAGCGATGCCGCGCAGGTGGTCATGTCCATCGACGTCGGCGGCACCAGCACCGACATCGGCATCCTCGAAGCCGGACGCCCCCTGTTCACCGACACGCTGCTCTGCGGCGACCTCACGCTGCGGCTGCGCTGCGCCGACGTGGAATCGCTCTCCATCGGCGGCGGCAGCCTGGCCAGCGTGAACGCCGGTGGCGGCCTGCGCCTGGGCCCGCGCTCGCAAGGCGCCTGGCCCGGCCCCGCGGCCTACGGCCTGGGCGGCACGAACGCCACGCTGACCGACGCCCTGCTGCTGCTCGGCCGCCTGCCGCGCCAGCTCTCCGGCGGCGTGGCGCTGGACGTGACGCTGGCCGAAGCGGCCGTGGCGCGCGACGTCGCGTTGCCCCTGGGCATCGCCACCATCGACGCGGCGAAAGCCATCGTCGCCACCGCCGCCACGGCCATGGCAGAGAGCGTGAAGATGCGCGCCTTCCAGCGCGACATCCACCCCGCCGACTGCCTGCTCGTCGCGGCGGGTGGCGGTGGCGCCCAACACGTGGCCGAGGTGGCCGAGCTCGCGGGCGTGTCGCAGGTGCGCGTGATCGCGCACGCCGGCGTGGTCGCCGCGCTGGGCCTGCTGGCCTCGCCGCCCACGCAGACGGTGGAAAAGGCCTGCTCGCTGCCGCTGAATACCGACGGCCTGGCCGCGCTCACCGACCTGCGCGACGCACTGCAACCCACCACCGACTGCGCATCCATCCGCTGGAGCCTGGAGATCCTGCACCGGGGGCAAGGCAGCCCGGTGGAAGTGAGCTGGCTGCCCGAGGACGACCTGCCCGCGCTGCAGGCGCGCTTCGCCGCGCGCTACGAAGCCCTGCGTGGCCAGATGCCCGCGCGCAGCGACGCGCTGGTGGGCCTGCTGCGCGGTGTGTTCGAACAGGCCGTGCCCCAGCCCGGCGTCAACGCCCACCACCTGCGGCCCGACCCCGCGCTGTGGGCCGGCTGCGCTGCCACGGGCCAGGGCCCGCAGGCCCTGTTCGCGGCCACCACCACGGTGTGGGTGCCGGCGGGCTGGCAATGGGCGCAGGAGGCCGACGGTTCCCTGCTGCTGACGCAGGCCGAGGAGGCACGCGCATGAACGAACACCTGATCCTCATGGAGCCCGTGCGGCTGGCGCTGCAGGGCATCGTGGACCGCATGCAGAGCCGCATGATGCGCGCGGCCTACTCGTCGATCGCGCGCGAAGGCGGCGACTGCGCCGCCGCCGTCTTCCTGCCCGACGGCCGCCTGCTCGCGCAGGCGCGCTCGCTGCCGCTGCTGCTGGGTTCGCTGATTCCCGCCGTCGCCGGCGTCCTGAAGCGTTTTCCCGCGCCGCAGATGGCCGAGGGCGACGCCTACCTCATGAACGATCCCTGGTCGGGCGGCACGCACCTGCCCGACCTGATCGTGGTGCGGCCCATCGTCCGCGAGGGCGTCACCATCGCGCTGGCCGCCGCCATCCTGCACCACCAGGACGTGGGCGGCATGGCGGCCGGCTCGATCCCGCCGAACGCCACCGACATCCACCAGGAAGGCCTGCGCATTCCGCCGGTGCGCTGGCGCGCGGCCGGGGTGGTGGACAGCAACGTCGAGACCCTGCTCACCGCCAACAGCCGCACGCCGGGCAACCTGGTCGGCGACCTGAACGCGCAGTGGTCCGCCGTGAGCCTGGGCGCGCGCGAAACCGCCGCGCTGCAGGCGCGCACCGGCCCCGCCTTCAACGCCGTGTGCGATGCCCTGCTCGCGCAGTCCGAGCGCATGACGCGCGACGCCCTGCGCCAGGTGCCTGACGGCGCCTGGCAGTGGGAAGACCAGCTCGACGGCGACGGCATCGACGACGCGCCCGTGCGCATCGCGGTGAGCCTGCGCAAGCAGGGCGACGCGCTCACGATCGACTTCACGGGTTCGTCGACGCAGACGCGCGGGCCGGTGAACGCATCGCCCTCGAGCATGATGTCCGCCATCCTGTTCTTCATGCGCTCGCTCGCGCCGCAGGCGCCGAACAACGCGGGCTGCCTCGCGCCCGCCACCTGGGTGCTGCCCGAAGGCAGCGTGGTCAACCCGCGCCTGCCCGCCGCGGTGAACGCGCGCACCGCCACGCTCAAGCTGGCCTGCAACGCCATGCTCAGCGCCTGGTCGCTCGGCGCCTCGCGCGAGCCGCTGGCCTCGAACGCGGGCGTGGCCACGGTGCTCTCGCTCGGCGGCACCGGGGCCGACGGCCAGCGCTGGCTGCTCACCGAGATCATCGCCAGCGGCGCGGGCGCGAGCGCGCAGGCCGATGGCACCAGCGGCATTTCCACCGACGTGGGCAATGCGCGCAACACGCCGGTGGAGGTGATCGAATCCGAAGCGCCGCTGCGCGTGAACACCTACGCGATCCGCGAAGGCTCGGGCGGCATGGGCCGCTTCGTGGGCGGCCATGGCGTGCGGCGGGTATACCAATTGCTAGAAGGACAGGGCAGCGTCTCCTACCGGGGCGAACGCCATGTCAGCCGCGCACGCGGCAGCCAGGGCGGTGGCGATGGTTCGCCGTCGGCCGCCCGCATCGAAAGAGCCGATGGACGCATCGACGCGTTGCCCGCCCGGGCGCGCGTCGAGTGGTCGGCGGGGGACAGGCTCGTCATAGAAACGGCCGGAGGAGGCGCTTGGGGTGCACCAGACCACACGCTGGTGGCACCGAAAGACCAACCCACATGAAAGTGATCTCGCCATGAACCGCATCACCACCACCTTCGCGCTCGCGGCCACGCTCGCCGTGACCGCGCTCGCGCCCTCGCTCGCTTCGGCGCAGGCCTACCCCAGCAAACTGGTGCGCATCGTCGTGCCCTTCCCGCCCGGCGGGAGCACCGACCTGCTCGCGCGCAAGCTCGGCGAGAAACTCACCGTCACCTGGAAACAGACCGTGGTGGTGGACAACCGCGCGGGCGCCGGCGGCACCGTGGGCGCGGACCACGTCTCCAAGTCCGAGCCGGACGGCCACACGCTGCTGCTGGGCGTGACCGGCAGCAACGGCATCGCCGGCGCGCTCTACCCCAACCTGCCCTACGACATGGTCAAGGGCTTCACGCCGGTCACGGCCGTGGTGAGCGCGCCGCTGCTGATCGTGAAGAACCCCAACCTGCCGGCAAAGAACCTGCAGGAGCTGATCGCGGCCGCGCGCGCCAAGCCCGCCTCGATCACCTACGGCTCGCCCGGCAGCGGCACCTCGATGCACCTGACCGGCGAGATGTTCAAGCTCGCCACCAAGGCCTCGTTCCTGCACATCCCGTACCGTGGCAGTGCCGGCGCGCTCACCGACCTCATGGGCGGCCAGATCGACCTGATGTTCGGCGACGTGCTGGTGGTCATGCCGCAGATCCAGGCCGGCAAACTGGTGCCGCTGGCCGTGACCTCGAAGGAACGCCACCCGCTGTTCCCCAACGTGCCCACCGTCGCCGAGAGCGGCTACCCGGGCTTCGAGGCGCTGTCGTGGCAAGGCCTGTTCGCGCCGCCCGGCACGCCGGCGGCCATCGTCGAGAAGATCAACAAGGACGTGAACGCCGCGCTGACCAGCCCCGACATCCAGGAGTACTTCGTCTCGCGCGGCTTCAAGCTCGGCGGCAGCAGCGCCACCGAGTACAAGGCCTTCATCGAATCGGAGACGAAGAAGTGGGCCTCCATCGTCAAGGCCTCCGGTGCCAAACCCGACTGATCCCGCATGAGCCCCAACCCCGGCATTGAACACATCGGGCCGCCCGTGGAACGGGCCGGCAAGGTCCAGCCCATCTCGCCCGCGGTGGTGGTCGAGGACCGGCTGGTCTTCGTCGCCGGCCAGGTGCCCATGCGCAACGGCCAGGCGGCCGGCGAGGACATCGCGAGCCAGACCCACTACACCCTGGACCTGATCGAGGCCATCCTGCAGCGCGCCGGCTGCACGCTGGCCGACGTGGTCAAGACCACGGTGTGGCTGGTCAACGCCAAGGACTACCCCGGCTTCAACGAGGCCTACGCCGAGCGTTTCCCCGCGGCCACGGCGCCCGCGCGTTCGACCGTCATTTCCGGCCTGATTGCCCCCGTGCTGGTGGAGATCGAGGCGGTGGCCCTGCGCCGCCCCGGCTGAGCCCGTGGCGAGGGGTTGGCCGCGCGCACCAGAATGGCGCGCCTGCTATCATGAAATCCCACTTTTCAGCGCGTCGTGGCCGGCTCCGGCCCACGCGACTCCGGACCATGACAGCTGCAGATTCCCCGGCACGGCGCGAGCCCCGCGCCGCCACCCCCACGCTTGCGCGCCCCGCACGTGCGGTGCGGGAAAGCCGACAGCGCATCCTCGCCGCCATCCGGGAAGCGGCCACCCAGGAGTTCAGCCTGCATGGCCTCAAGGGCACCTCCACCCAGGCCATTGCCGAGCGCGCCGGCCTGACCAAGCCCCAGCTGCACTACTACATCACCGGCAAGGAAGAGCTCTACAACGAGCTGCTGGACTCGGTGATGATGGCCTGGAAGATCGAGTTCGCGCCGCCCGGCCTGACCGAGCCGGCCGACATCCTGAGCCACTACATCCGCCAAAAGCTGGACCATGCCTTCGACCAGCCGACGGTCTCGCGCATCTTCACGCGCGAGATCCTGGACGGTGGCCACAACCTCGGGCGCTACTGGCCCAACGCCCGCACCTGGGTCCAGAAGGAAGTCGGCATCATCAACGGCTGGATCGCGCGCGGTCTGATGAAGCCGATGAACGCGCACCTGCTGCTCATGCACATCTGGGCCATGACGCAGCACCACGCCGATTTCGCGCTGCAGGTGCGCCACATCTGCGGGCCCCTGGACCGCGAGGCCGTAGCCAACGAGCTCATCCCGTTCATCCTGCGCGGCTGCGGCCTGCTGCGCGACTGAGCGCGCTGTGGCGCCAACGACACGCGGCGCCACCTTCCTTCCCTGAATCTGCGGGTTTTCACGGTTTCCCCGGGGGTGATTTTTCTTATACTGACCAAACAGTCAAATTAAATGGTCAGAAATTGAGTTCGATCAACACGCCAGCGGGCCAAACGGTCCATGCCAGCCCCCCGAACGGCCCCGCGCCACGCGGTGACCTGACCATCCGCGTCGCCCGCGTCGTGCGCCACACCGACGAGGTGAACAGCTATGTGCTGCAGCGCATCGACGGCCTGCCCCTGCCGGCCTGCGAGGCCGGCGCGCACGTGGACGTGTACCTGCCCGGCGGCCTGGTGCGCAGCTATTCGCTCTGCGGCGATCCGACGCGCACCACGGAGTCGTACGAGATCGCGGTCAAGCGCGAAGACACCGGCCGCGGCGGCTCGCGCGCCCTGCACATGTGGGTGCGCGAAGGCGAGATCCTGCGCATCGGCCTGCCGCGCAACCAGTTCCGCCTGGCGCCGAACGCGGCCCACCACCTGCTGCTGGGCGGTGGCATTGGCGTGACGCCCCTGGTCTCGATGGCGCATGCGCTGCACGCGCTGGGCGCGCCGTTCACACTGGCGGTGTTCGCGCGCAGTTCCAAGCACCTGGCCTTGTGCGGCACGCTCGACCACGCGCCCTGGCGGCGCAACGTGCAGGTGCACTTCGACAGCGTGCCGTCGCCCACCCGCCCCTCGTCCGTGATCGCCCAGGCGCCGGCCGGCTCCCACGTCTATTTCTGTGGGCCCGAGGGCTTCATGACCCACGTGCGCGAGGCCTGCCAGAGCTGGCCGGCCGAGCGCGTGCACTTCGAGTACTTCAGCGCCCCGACCCAGCCCCAGGCCGCCCCGGCTCAGACGGCGGGTTTCGAGGTGCTGCTCGCGCGCCGCCAGCTGCGCCTGCCCGTGGCGCCGGGCAAGAGCATCGCCCACGTGCTGCAAGGCGCGGGCGTGGCGGTGGACACCGTGTGCGAACAAGGCATCTGCGGCTCCTGCCTCACGCCCTACCTCGATGGCACGCCGGACCACCAGGACGCGTGCATGACCGAGGCCGAGCGCGCCACGCACGTGGCGATCTGCTGCGCGCGCAGCCACTCGCCCACCCTGACCCTCGACCTCTGAACCCCACGCCCATGCCGCAGCCGCCCGCCGCCCCCGACTTCATCGCCAACGCGCGGCTGCCGCGCTGGCTGCTGCCGACCGACTGGCCCACCGACCACGCCGGCCCGGCCCTGGCGCTGCTGGAACTGGCCCAGGGCCGCGTGACCCGCACCTCGCCCATCACCGGCACCGTCAGGGTCACCGGCCAAGGCTGGGACGTGCAGGGCGCGCCGGTGCTGCCCGGCATGGTCGATGCGCACACGCACCTGGACAAGGCCTTCATCCTGCCGCGCATGGGCGCCGTGAAGCCCGGCCTGCTCGGCGCGATCGACGCGGTGATCGGCGACCGCGCCCATTGGACCCACGCCGACCTGCGCGAGCGCGCCGAGCGCGGCCTGCAATGGGCCTGGGAGGCCGGCACCACGCACCTGCGCACCCACATCGACTGGTGGGACCCCAGCACCCCGCCACTGGCGTGGGAGGTGATCGCCGAACTCGCCGCCGAATGGCGCGGCCGCGTGCGGCTCGAACAGGTCGCCCTGATCAAGCTCGGCCTGTTCCAGGACCGCGACGAGGCGCAGGCCCTGGCGCGCCGCGTCGCCGCCACCGGCCCGCACGCGCTGCTCGGCGGTTTCGTGCACTCCAGCAACTGGGACGCCAACGCCCTGCGCCACCTCGTGCACGCCGCGCAGGCGATCGATCTGGACCTGGACCTGCACGTGGACGAGGAACTCAATCCCGGCGCGCAAGGCCTGGCCTTCATCGCGCTGCTGCTGCGCGACATCGGCTTCACCGGCCGCGTGGTCTGCGGCCACAACTGCGCGCTCGCGGCCCAGCCCGAGGACCAGGCGCTGGCCACGCTGGACGCCGTGGCGCGCGCGCCGATCACACTGGTGTCGCTGCCCATCACCAACCTGCTGCTGCAGGACGCCGTCACCGGCCGCACGCCGCGCCTGCGCGGCCTCATGCTGGTGAAGGAAGCGCGCGAGCGCGGCATCCCGCTGCTGTTCGCCAGCGACAACGTGCAGGACCCGTTCTGCCGCGTCGGCAGCCTGGACCCGCTCGACGCCATGCAGGCCGCCACGCTGGCCGGTCAGCTCGACACCCCTTTCGACACCTGGTCCGACGCGCTGTGCCGCGCCGACTGGCTGCAGCGCCAGCCGCTGGCCCGCGCCACGCTGGACGGTGCGAATGCCGATCTCGTGGTGTTCACCGCCTCGGACGCCCATGCCTGGCCCTCGCGCACCGCGCCCCGCGTGGTGCTGCGCAACGGCCGCCCCCTCATTCCCTGACTCCCCACAAGGACCCGCCCCATGATGCACGGCTACTTCCCCCCGCACCGTTTCCTGCCCTACCTGGCCTGGACGGAAATCACCGCGCTGCCCGACCGCGAGAACACGGTCATCGTGCTGCCGGTGGGGGCCACCGAACAGCATGGGCCGCACCTGCCCTGCTCGGTCGACACCGTGATCGCCGCGGGCGTCATCGGCAAGGCCTTCGAGCGCCTGCCCGCCGAGATCCGCGCCTTCGGCCTGCCCCCCATCACCTACGGCAAGTCCGAAGAGCACCTGCACTTCGCGGGCACCATGACGCTCACCGGCACCACCCTGCTCTCGACCATGATCGAGCTGGGCGAGTCGGTCTACCGCTCGGGTTTCCGCAAGCTGGTGTTCGCCAACGGCCATGGTGGCCAGCCGCAGGTGCTGGAGATGGCCGCTCGCGAGCTGCGCCTGCGCCATGGCGATTTCGTCGTCGTGCCCTACGGCGTCTCGCGCGTGCCCAATGTCTCGGGCAAGTTCATCAGCGACGAAGAACGCAAGCTCTCCATGCACGCCGGCCATTCGGAAACCGCGCTGATGCTCGCGCTGGCGCCCGACACGGTGCACATGGAGCGCGCCGCCGCGTACTTCCCGCCGCCCTTCCCGTCCAAGACGCTCTCGGCCGATGGCCGACCGGCCTGCGCCTGGGTGGCGCGCGACTTCGGCCCCAGCGGCGTCATCGGCGACCCCACCACCGCCACGCGCGAACAGGGCGAAGCCATCCTCGACAGCCTGGCCAACAGCTGGGTCCAGGCCATCACCGAACTCTTCACCATGCGCTGGGTCGTTCGCGATGAACCGACCTGGGAGCGTGGCCACTTCACCGGTCACATCCAGCAGACGCTGGGCTGATCGATCCACCGTTCCGTTTCCCTCCCGCGCTCCTCCGTCCCACCCCACCCTTCGACAGAAAGGCCTGCCATGTCCTCCTCCGCATCCCTGACCCGACTGTGCCGAGCCCTCGGCGCCACCGCCCTGGGCGTCCTGAGCCTGAGCGCCGCCCAGGCGCAGGAAAAGTTCACCTTCATGACCAACTGGTACGCGCAGGCCGAGCACGGCGGCTACTACCAGGCCATCGCGAACGGCATCTACAAGAAGCACGGGCTGGACGTGACCATCAAGATGGGCGGCCCGCAGATCAACATCATCCAGATCATGGCCGCCGGCCAGGCCGACTGCATCATGGGCGCGACCGACACGCAGATGATGGTGGCGCGCGGCAACGGCCTGCCCATCGTCAACGTGGCCGCCATCTTCCAGAAGGACCCGCAGGTGCTGATCGCCCACGAGGACGTGAAGTCCTTCGAGGACATGAAAGGCAAGACCATCCTGATCGCGCCCACGGCGATGCGTGGCATGTGGTCCTGGCTCAAGGGCAAGTACGGCTACACCGATGCGCAGGCGCGGCCCTACACCTACAACATCCAGCCCTTCGTGGCCGACAAGAACGTCGTGCAGATGGGCTTCCTCTCGTCCGAGCCGTTCGCGATCCAGAAGGCCGGCGTGAAGGCCAACACCTTCCTGCTGGCCGACCAGGGCTACCCGCCCTACGCCAACCTGATCTCCTGCATGGACAAGACCGTGAAGGAACGCGAGAAGACCGTGGCCGCCTTCGTGAAAGCCACCGCCGAAGGCTACAAGAGCTACCTGGCCGACCCGGCGCCCGCCAACGCGCTGATCAAGAAGGACAACCCCAACATGACCGACGACCAGCTCAACTACGGCATCGGCAAGCTCAAGGAGATGGGCATCATCACCAGCGGCGACGCCGCCAAGCAGGGCATCGGCATCATCACGCGCGAGCGCCTGCTCAAGACGCACGCCTTCCTGGTCGAGAACGAGATGATCGACCCGGCCAAGGTCAACATCGACCAGGCCTACCGCTTCGACATCTCCCGTGACGCCAAGGTCCTGCCCTGACGACCGCTGTGCGCCCGCCGCGGCGGGCGCACGCCACGCGCACCGATGCGGGCTCCGCGCCCGCATCGGCCCGCCCCGCCTTCACCCACAAGTACCCCATGAAGACTGACCAACCGTCCGCCACCCTGGCCATTGACATCCAGGGCGTCCAGAAAACCTACCCCAACGGCACCGTGGCCTTGCAGCCGGTGGACCTGACGGTGCGAGAAGGCGAATTCGTCACGCTGCTCGGCCCCTCGGGCTGCGGCAAGAGCACGCTGCTGAAGATGGTGGCCGGCCTGCTCGAACCCAGCAGCGGCAGCCTCAAGCTCTGGGGCCAGGGGGTCAGCCAGCTGGAGAAGTCGGGCCACCGCCTGGCCTTCGTGTTCCAGTCGCCCACGCTGATGCCCTGGGCCAGCGTGCAGACCAATGTGCGCCTGCCGCTGGACCTGGCCGGCGTGCCGCGCGCAGAGGCCGACGCCCGCGTGGCCGATGCACTGGCCCTGGTGGGCCTGTCCAGGTTCGCCAAGGCCCTGCCGCGCGCCCTCTCCGGCGGCATGCAGATGCGCGTGTCGATCGCGCGCGGCCTGGTGGTCGAGCCCACGCTGCTGCTCATGGACGAGCCCTTCGGCGCGCTCGATGAAATCACCCGCCACAAGCTCGACGCCGACCTGCTCGAACTCTGGCAGAAGAAGAACCTCAGCGTCGTCTTCGTCACCCACTCCATCCACGAGGCGGTGTTCCTCTCCAGCCGCGTGGTCATGATGGCCGCGCGCCCGGGCCGCATCGTCGAGGAATTCCAGATCGACCAGCCCTACCCGCGCACGCCGGACTTCATGGTCTCCACCGAATTCAGCCACTACGCCAAGCAACTGCAGGACAGCCTGCTGCGCGCCAGCCGCGACACGACCGAAAGCGCACACGCATGAACCCCACCGTCAACACCCCCTTCCTGAAACAGCCTCGCGTGCAGCGCGTGCTGTACCCGGCCCTGGTCGCCATCGTGCTGGTCGCGCTCTGGCACGGCCTGGTGGTCGGCCTCGAACTGCCGCCCTACCTGGTGCCCTCGCCCGGCCTGATGATGGAGACGCTGGTCAAGGACTGGTCCACGCTCTTCAACTCGCTGGTGATCACCATGAAGATCACCGTGCTGTCCTTCGTGGTGGCTGTGGTCGTCGGCGTGCTGATCTCCTTCCTGTTCGTGCAGAGCCGGTTGATCGAGACCGCGCTGTTCCCCTACGCCGTGCTGCTGCAGGTCACGCCCATCGTGGCCATCGCCCCGCTGATCATCATCTGGGTCAAGCAGCCCACCGCCTCGCTGGTGGTGTGCGCGGCCCTGGTGGCCCTGTTCCCCATCATCTCCAACACCACGCTGGGCCTGCGCAGCGTCGACCCCGACCTGCAGAGCTACTTCAAGATGAACCGCGCCACGCGCGGCCAGATGCTCTGGCGCCTGCGCATCCCCAGCGCGCTGCCCTACTTCTTCGGCGGCCTGCGCATCTCCTCGGGCCTGGCGCTGATCGGTGCCGTGGTGGCCGAGTTCGTCGCCGGCACCGGCGGCACCAACACCGGCCTGGCCTACCAGATCCTGATGGCCGGCTACCAGCTCGACATCCCGCGCATGTTCGCCGCGCTGCTGCTGATCTCGCTCGCCGGCGTCTTCCTGTTCGTGCTCATGGCCTGGCTGACCAAGGTGTCGCTGGGCTCCTGGCACGCCAGCGAAATCGCGCAGGACTGAACCGCATTGAAAGAAGACCACACGCCATGACCGTTTCCAGCACCTCCATCGAACAAATCCAGCAGGAACTGCCCGGCCTTGACTGGATCACCGATCCCCTCAAGATCGGCCGCCTCTCGCAGGACTTCTCCTGGTTCAGCCCGGTGCTCAAGCGCCAGCTGCTCGGCAAGCGCGCCGACATCGTCGTCAAGCCCCGCACCGAGGACGAGATCCGACAGGTGGCCTCGGCCTGCGCGCGCCACCGCATCCCGCTCACCGTGCGCGGCAGTGGCACCGGCAACTACGGCCAGTCCACCCCGCTGCACGGCGGCGTGATCCTCGACATGAGCGGCTACAACGCCTTCCTGTGGTCGCGCCCCGGCGTGGGCCGCGCGCAGGCCGGCATCCGCCTGGCCGAGTTCGACAACGCCGCGCGCCCCACCGGCTGGGAGCTGCGCTGCATCCCCTCGACCTTCCGCAGCGCCTCGCTCGGCGGCCTGTTCAGCGGCGGCTTCGGCGGCGTGGGCTCGATCAACTACGGCCCGATCGGCGCGGCCGGCAACATCCTCGGCATCCGCGCGATGAGCATCGAGGCCGAGCCGCAGGTGGTGGAACTGCGCGGCCCCGAAGCCCTGCTGATGCACCACCTCTGGGGCACCAACGGCCTGGTGCTGGAAGTGGAGATGGCGCTGGCGCCCGCCCACGACTGGATGGAAATGATCGTCACCTTCGACGACGCCGACCGCGCGCTGGACTTCGGCAACGCGCTGGCGCACGCGCCCGGCATCGTGAAGAAGAACATCGCCCTGCTGGCCGACCCCATTCCCGCCTACATGGTGCCGCTGGCCGAATACCTGCCCAAGGGCTGCCACGCCGCGCTGCTGCTGGTGGCCGAGTTCTCGGAAGCCGCGGCCCTGCAGGTGATCACCGCCCACGGCGGCAAGGTCACCTACCGCCGCACGGCCGACGAGGTGCGGGCCCAGCACCACACGCTGGCCGAGTACTGCTGGAACCACACCACGCTCAACGCCCTCAAGGTGGACAAGGGCCTGACCTACCTGCAGACCACGTTCACGCCGGGCAAGCACCTGGACCAGGTGCGCCGCATCCGCGAGCTGTTCGGCGACGAGGTGCTGATGCACGTCGAGTTCCTGCGCAGCATGGACGGCTTCACCACCTGCACTTCGCTGCCGCTGGTGCGCTTCACGACGGAAGAACGCCTCAACGAGATCATCCAGATCTTCCGCGACAACGGCATCCGCGTGAACAACCCGCACACCTTCATCATCGAGGAAGGCAAGGTCGGAGGCGACCTGCCGCAGAACGTGATCGACATGAAAAAGCGCTTCGATCCGGCCGGCCTTCTCAACCCCGGGAAGATGCGCGCCTGGGGCCTGCCCGACTGAGCCACCCACCCTTGTACCGGAGACACCACATGAGCACAGGCAAACCCATGGCCCACTACGCCGCCGCCAAACGCGTCGGCGACTTCGTGTTCATGAGCGGCGTCGTGGCCGTGGACCCGGCCAAGCGCCGCACCGTGAGCAGCTACGAGGACATCCCCACCAAGGCGCTGGCCGCGCTGCGCAAGCAGGGCTTCGTCACCGGCCAGATGTCGGTGGACGTGTTCGAGGCGCCCATCGTGTCGCAGAGCTGGTTCGTGCTGGACCGCATCCGCCAGCTCGCCGAGGAACACGGCGGGAAGATGTCCGACGTGGTCAAGCTGGTGCAGTACTTCCGCCATCTGCCCCACTACGCGCCCTACAACCGGGTGCGCGGCCTGTTCTTTCCGGGGGAGCCACCGGTGAGCACGGTGGTCGAGGTCTCGCGCTTCCTGCCCGGCGACGAGGTGCTGGTCGAGGTGGAGGCCACGATGTACCTGCCGCGGTGAGATAAACACCCCCCTGCGCCGCTGCGCGGCGTCCCCCCTCCGTGGCGCGCCTTCGGCGCTTCGAGGGGGGACGGCACCTAGGACCGGCAGAGCCGGACCCTTGGTGCCCCTGGTGTGTGTTGCCTCTCTCGTTGCAGGTCGCGCTGCGACGCAGAAGTACTGATTCCTAGCGCCTGCTCAGCAGGCGCGGCACGTTCACCACCACCCGCACGTCGCCCGGCGGCAGGCTGGCCTTGATCTCGTGGGCCGGGTCCTGCGTGTCGCGCCAGGTCGGCTCGCCCAGCGGCATGCCCTGGCGCCCGACAATGGCGAACACCTGCGGCGCGTTCGCCTTGGCGCCGCGCCGCGTCACCACGGCCACCTCGCCGCTGGCCAGGCGCACATAGCTGCCCGGCGGGTAGAACCCGATGTGTTTGACGAACAGCGCACCCAGCGCGTCGGGTTGCTGATCGGGCCCGAGGTACAGCTCGCGCGCCACCTGCTGCGAGAGCAGGCCGCCCCGGCCCATGCGCGGGCTGATGCAGGCCACGTACACGTCGGCCATCTGCAGCAGGCGCTGCGCGAGGTCGGCCACCGGTTTGCCCACCGGGTAGCCGCTGCCATCGGGCCGCTCGTGCTGCTCTTCCACCAGGCGCAGCCACAGCGCGTCCGCCACACCCAGTTCGCGCAACATCGCCGCGCTGCGCAAGGGGTGCTCGCGCACCGTCTGGCGCTGGGCGTCGGTCAGGGGACCGGTCTGGCGGGCCATCGCGTCGTGCGTGCGCGTCATGCCCATGTTCATGGTCAGCGCGGCGCGGAACAGCGTGGCCTGCTCGGCGGGAGACACCCCCGTGGAGGGCGACACCAGCGCGCACAGGCCCGCGGAAAGCAGCGCATGCGTCGCGCTGTAGCCCATGCGGGCATCGAAGAGCAATTGCACCAACACCAACAGGCAGTCGTCCGGCGCCGAGTGCCACAGGCGCTGCGCACGCGCGGCCAGCCGTTCGAGCTTGTCGTTGAACTGGGTGGCCGCCGTGCCCTGGTGCAACAGGCTGTTGAGCGACGCGTGCAGGTCGGCCCAGAGCTCCACCGGCCCGGCTTCCTCGCGCGCCTCGACGTGAGGCACTTCCACCGCGTGGCTCACACCCGCGATGCGGTTGAGCGGCGCGTTGTCGCGCACCATGCGGTCGAGTTCGGTGGTGTAGCTGTACGACCAGGCGCGCCAGTCGGCCTCCAGCACCACGGGCGAGTGCAGCATCAGCAGCCCCCGGTGCTGTTCCGATGTGATCGCTTCGCCCTTGCGCAGCAACAGCACACCCTTCGGGTCCCACACGTTCACGGGAACCGGCTGCTGCAGGGCGATGGCGTCCAGAGGAAGCGACTTGTACATTCCGGTGAATCTACGCCTCGCCCAGACGACCAAAGCGGAGAATAAAAGCAGAAAAGCCTGCAAGTTCAAGAACTTGCAGGCTTTCTGGGTCTGGTGGGCGGTGCAGGGTTCGAACCTGCGACCCCTGCCGTGTGAAGGCAGTGCTCTACCACTGAGCTAACCGCCCGATTGATCTGACCGATCTCTCGGAAGCCTCAAATTATAGCCGGTTTTTGGGCTGTTTCAGGCGGCTTGCACCGAACGCCACAAGGTTTTGCCTTTGCTCGCCTTGTCCAGTTCGGCCAGCACCCCTTCGTGGGCCTGGCTTTCCTGCTCGTTGGCCAGCAGCACCGGCAGCTCGAAGCGGCTCAGGTCCAGCGCCTCGGTCTGCCCGTCCTCGCCCGGCGCATCGCCCAGGTCCATGAGCAGCGCGTCCTGGCCGCGCGTCATGTTGATGTAGACGTCGGCCAGCAACTCGGCATCGAGCAAGGCGCCGTGCAGCGTGCGGCCCGAGTTGTCCACGCCCAGGCGGTCGCACAGGGCGTCGAGGCCATTGCGCTTGCCAGGGAACATTTCCTTGGCCATCACCAGGCTGTCGGTCACCTGGCCCAGGATGGTGGTGATGGGCGGATGGCCCAGGCGCTCCATCTCCTTGTTGAGGAAGCTGATGTCGAACGGCGCGTTGTGGATGATCACTTCCGCGTCGCGCAGGTAGTCCAGCAACTGGTCGGAAATGGCCGCGAACTTGGGCTTGTCGCGCAGGAACTCGTTGCTGATGCCGTGCACCTTGAGCGCGTCCTCGTGGCTGTCGCGCTCGGGGTTCACGTAGAAGTGCAGGTTGTTGCCGGTGAGCTTGCGGTTGAGCAGCTCGACGCAACCGATCTCGATGATGCGGTCGCCGTTCTCGGCCGACAGGCCCGTGGTTTCCGTGTCGAGGACGATCTGGCGCATCAGTGGTTTTCCTTCGCGTGGTTGATCGAATACTTCGGAATTTCCACCGTGAGGTCCTTCTGCGCCACGATGGCCTGGCACGACAGGCGCGAGTTGGGCTCCAGGCCCCAGGCGCGGTCGAGCAGGTCTTCCTCGGTCTCTTCCAGCTCGTTGAGGCTGTTGAAGCCTTCGCGCACGATCACATGGCAGGTGGTGCAGGCCGCGCTCATGTCGCAGGCGTGTTCGATGTTGATCTTGTTGTCCAGCAGGGCTTCGCAGATCGAGGTGCCCGCGGGCGCCGTGATGCTGGCGCCCTGGGGACAGTATTCGGGATGGGGCAGGATCTTGATCGTGGGCATGGGGACGTTGTGTTTTCAGACTTCTTCGAGTTTCTTGCCAGACAGGGCCTGCTGGATGCCCCGGTTCATGCGCAGCGCGGCGAAGGGCTCGGTGGCCTTGGCGAGTTCGGTCGTGGCGTTTTCGATCGCGTTGGCGTCGTCGCCCTGCGCGGTGGCCGCCAGCGCCGCCATGAGGTCGTCGATCTGTTGGCGTTCGGTGGGCTGCAGCAGGTCGGCGTCCGCGGCCAGCGCGGTGCGCGTGGCGGCGATCATGCGGTCGGCGTCCACGCGGGCCTCGACCAGCGCGCGCGCCTGGATGTCCTGTTGCGCGGTGGCGAAGCTGTCCTGCAGCATGGCGGCGATCTGCTCGTCGCTCAGGCCGTAGGCGGGCTTCACGTCCACACGGGCTTCCACGCCGCTGCCCTGCTCTTTCGCGCTCACCGACAGCAGGCCGTCGGCGTCCACGGTGAAGGTCACGCGGATGCGCGCGGCGCCGGCCACCATGGGCGGGATGCCGCGCAACTCGAAGCGCGCGAGGCTGCGGCAGTCGGCCACCAGGTCGCGTTCGCCCTGCACCACGTGCAATGCCAATGCGGTCTGGCCGTCCTGGTAGGTCGTGAAGTCCTGCGCCAGCGCGGTGGGGATGGCGCTGTTGCGCGGCACGATGCGCTCGACCAGGCCACCCATGGTCTCGATGCCCAGCGACAGCGGGATCACATCGAGCAGCAGCAGGTCACCGTCGCGGCTGTTGCCGGCGAGCGCGTTGGCCTGGATGGCGGCGCCCAGCGCCACCACTTCGTCCGGGTTGAGGTTGGTCAGCGGCTCGGTGCCGAAGAACTCGCCCACCGTGCGGCGGATCACCGGCATGCGGGTCGAACCACCGACCATCACCACACCTTGCACCTCGTCCTTGGCCGTGCCGGCGTCGCGCAGCACCTTGCGCACCGCGGTCATCGTGCGCGCGGTGAGCGCGGCGGTGCAGGCCTCGAAATCGCCCGGCGTGACCGCCTGTTCGATGGCCTTGCCCGCCACGCGGGCGCGGAAGGTCTCGCTCGCGGCCGACGACAGCGCCTCTTTCACGCGACGCGCCTCGGCATGCACGGCGGCCCGCTCGGAGGCATTGAGCTCGGCGCTCACGCCCTGCTGGGCCAGCACCCAGGCGGCCAGCGCCTGGTCGTAATCGTCGCCGCCCAGGGCCGAATCGCCGCCGGTGGCCATCACCTCGAACACGCCCTTGGTCAGGCGCAGGATGGAGATGTCGAAGGTGCCGCCGCCCAGGTCGTAGATGGCGTAGACGCCCTCCGAGCCGTTGTCCAGGCCATAGGCGATGGCGGCGGCCGTGGGCTCGTTGATCAGGCGCAACACGTTGATGCCCGCGAGCTGGGCCGCGTCCTTGGTGGCCTGGCGCTGCGCGTCGTCGAAGTACGCGGGCACGGTGATCACCGCGCCATACAGGTCGTCGTCGAAGCTGTCCTCGGCGCGAAAGCGCAGCGTGGCCAGGATCTCGGCGCTGACTTCCATCGGCGTCTTGCGGCCGGCCACGGTCTCCACCACGGCCATGCCGTCCTGGTCGACCACGGTATAGGACAGCTTGTCCACGTCGGCCACCTGCGCACGGCGGCGGCCCATGAGGCGCTTGACCGAACTCACGGTGTTCGCCGGGTCCTGCACTTGCGCGGCCAGTGCCTCGAAGCCGATCTGCCGGCCCGAGCCACCCTGCGCGGGGTCGAGGTAACGCACCACGCTGGGCAGGATCACGCGGCCATCGGCCGCCGGCAGGCATTCGGAGACGCCGTGGCGCACAGCGGCCACCAGCGAATGCGTGGTGCCCAGGTCGATGCCCACCGCCACGCGCCGCTGGTGCGGGTCGAGCGACTGGCCGGGTTCGGAGATCTGCAGAAGCGCCATGGGTCAACGGTCATTCATAAGGGGGAACCGGCTATTGTCCCAGCAGATCGAGCCGGTTCTCCACATCGCTGGCAAAGCGCTCAACGAACATAAGGGCTCTGACCTGTTGGGCCAGCGCGGGCCAGTCCCGCAGGTCGTCGGCCGTGGTCTGCAGTTCCTGCAGCATCGCGCGCCGCGCGGTGGCCACGTCGTCGGCCATGCGCTCCAGATCGTCCTGGCCTTGGGCCTCGTCCAGGTCTTCGCGCCACTGCATCTGCTGCATCAGGAAGGCGGCGGGCATGGCGGTGTTGTTCTCGGCCTGGATCGGCGCGCCGTGCAGTTCGCACAGGTAGGCCGCGCGCTTGAGCGGGTCCTTCAGGCGCTGGTAGGCCTCGTTGATGCGCACCGACCACTGCATCGCCTGGCGCTGGGTCTGGGCATCGGCGGTGGCGAAGCGGTCGGGATGGGCTTCGCGCTGCAGGTCTTTCCAGCGCGCGTCGAGCGCGGCGCGGTCCACCGCGAAGCGCGGGCTCAGGCCGAAGATCTCGAAGTCGTTCGATTGCAAATTCAGGTTCATCGCGTGAAAAAGCCGCCAGCACTGGACAGCACGGGCGGCTTGGTGGGGGAACGCAGCATCAGATGCGGAAACTTTCGCCGCAGCCGCAACGGTCGCGCTCGTTCGGGTTGTTGAAGCGGAAGCCCTCGTTGAGGCCTTCGCGCACGAAATCGAGCTGCGTGCCGTCGATGTAGGCCAGGGCCTTGGGATCAACCAGCACCTTCACGCCGTTGTCCTCGAACACCACGTCTTCCGGCGCGATCTCGTCGGCGTACTCCAGCTTGTAGGCCATGCCGGAGCAGCCGGTCGTCTTCACGCCCAGGCGCACACCCACGCCCTTGCCGCGTTTGGCGATGTAGCGGTTGACGTGCCTGGCGGCGGCTTCAGAAATCGAGATGGCCATGGGAACGCGGTGCTCCTCAGGTGACGTGTTTCTTGCGGTAGTCGTCCACCGCCGCCTTGATGGCGTCTTCGGCCAGGATCGAGCAATGGATCTTCACCGGCGGCAGGGCCAGTTCTTCGGCGATCTGGCTGTTCTTGAGCGCGGCGGCCTGGTCGAGCGTCTTGCCCTTGACCCACTCGGTCACCAACGACGACGAGGCGATCGCCGAGCCGCAGCCGTAGGTCTTGAAACGCGCGTCCTCGATCACGCCCGTGGTCGGGTTGACCTTGATCTGCAGCTTCATCACGTCGCCGCAGGCAGGGGCCCCCACCATGCCGGTGCCCACCGAGTCGTCGCCCTTTTCGAAGGAACCGACGTTGCGGGGGTTTTCATAGTGGTCAACAACTTTTTCTGAATAAGCCATGGTGTCTTCTCCTTCAATGCGCTGACCACTGGATGGTGGACAGGTCGATACCGTCTTTGAACATTTCCCACAGCGGGGACAACTCGCGCAGCTTGGCCACGTTTTCCTTGATGGTGGCGATCGCGTAGTCGATTTCTTCTTCGGTCGTCCAGCGGCCGATGGTCATGCGCAGGCTGCTGTGCGCCAGTTCGTCGCTGCGGCCCAGGGCGCGCAGCACGTAGCTGGGCTCCAGGCTGGCCGAGGTGCAGGCCGAGCCCGACGACACCGCCAGACCCTTGATGCCCATGATGAGCGACTCGCCTTCGACGTAGTTGAAGCTCATGTTGAGGTTGTGCGGCACGCGGCGCGTTTCATGGCCGTTGATGAACACCTCTTCCACGTCCTTGAGACCCGCGACCATGCGGTCGTGCAGGGCCTTGATGCGCTGGTTCTCTTCGTGCATCTCGGCCTTGGCGATGCGGTAGGCCTCACCCATGCCCACGATCTGGTGGGTGGGCAGCGTGCCCGAGCGCATGCCGCGCTCGTGGCCACCGCCGTGCATCTGCGCCTCGATGCGGATGCGCGGCTTGCGGCGCACGTAAAGGGCACCGATGCCCTTGGGGCCGTAGGTCTTGTGCGAGGTCAGGCTCATCAGGTCGACGGGCAGCGTCTGGAGGTCGATGTCGACCCGGCCGGTGGCCTGCGCGGCGTCCACGTGGAAGACCACGCCCTTCTCGCGGCAGATCGCGCCCAGGGCCGCGATGTCCTGGATCACGCCGATCTCGTTGTTCACGAACATGACCGAGGCCAGGATGGTGTCGGGGCGGATCGCGGCCTTGAAGGCTTCCAGGTCGACCAGGCCATCGGCCTGCACGTCGAGGTAAGTGACTTCGAAGCCCTGGCGCTCCAGCTCGCGCATGGTGTCGAGCACGGCCTTGTGCTCGGTCTTCACCGTGATGAGGTGCTTGCCCTTGGTCTTGTAGAACTGCGCCGCGCCCTTGAGCGCGAGGTTGTTGGACTCGGTCGCGCCGCTGGTCCAGACGATTTCGCGCGGGTCGGCGTTGATGAGAGCGGCGACCTGCTCGCGCGCGGTCTCCACGGCCTTCTCGGCCTCCCAGCCCCAGGCATGGCTGCGCGACGCCGGGTTGCCGAAATGTTCACGCAGCCAGGGAATCATGGCGTCCACCACCCGCGGATCGCAGGGGTTGGTGGCGCTGTAGTCCATGTAGATGGGGAAGTGCGGAGTGCTCATGGAAGGACGGTTCGTGGGCTTGTCGGTGAAAAGAGGTGGCGGCGGGGTCGAGCGCCCCGGTCAGGCCGGGTTCATTTCGAGAACGCGGCGCCTCCGAGGGCAAAGACCGAGTTGGGGGCGTTCACGCGGATCGGCTTGACCACCGGCGCGCTGGAAATCGCCCGTTTGATCAGGGGTGCGTTCTCCACCACCACGCCCTTGGCGAGCTGCTCGTCCACCAGCGACTGCAGGGACACCGAGTCGAGGAAATCGACCATCTTGGCGTTGAGCTGCGCCCACAGTTCGTGCGTCATGCAGCGGTGGCCTTCGCCCAGGCAGTTTTCCTTGCCGCCGCACTGGGTGGCGTCGATGGGCTCGTCCACGGACACGATGATGTCGGCCACGGTGATGTCGGCCGCCTTGCGGCCCAGCGTGTAGCCGCCGCCGGGGCCACGGGTGGATTCCACCAGTTCGTGGCGGCGCAGCTTGCCGAACAGCTGCTCCAGATAGGACAGCGAAATCTGTTGCCGCTGGCTGATAGCCGCGAGCGTGACGGGACCATTGTTCTGGCGCAGGGCCAGATCGATCATGGCGGTGACCGCGAAGCGGCCTTTGGTCGTGAGGCGCATATTCAAGCTCCTTGAGATGTTGGCTTGACCGTCGTGGCATGGTCCAACGGGTAAGAACCCCCTGAACCCCTTCTCCACCCACCCCGATCCGTTGCGGATCTGTTATCGAAGGCTTTCCCGACTGTTTTCGTCGAGTATACCTCAAAAGCCTAGTGTTTTGCTCAGCATTTTACTGGTAAACCCTTCCCCCGTTCCCCGGGGCACCAGTTCGGTGCTCAAGGAATGTTGTCGGTACCCGGGGCACCGAACACCTGGGCCTTGAGGTGAGCGAGTTGGTCGCGCACGCCGGCGGCCTTTTCGAACTCCAGGTTGCGGGCGTGTTCGAGCATGAGCTTTTCCAGCCGCTTGATCTCGCGTGCCACGTCCTTCTCGCTCATCTCCTCGACGCTGGCGCGCTGGGCGCTCTCGGCGGCCAGGCGATCGGCCTCCCGGCCCGCCTTCTCGCTGTAGACCCCGTCGATCAGGTCCTTGATGCGCTTGTTGATGCTGCGCGGCTCGATGCCCATGGCCAGGTTGTGGGCGATCTGCTTGTCGCGCCGGCGCTGGGTCTCGTCCATCGCCCGCTTCATCGAGTCGGTGATGCGGTCGGCGTACAGGATGGCCTTGCCGCCCAGGTTGCGCGCGGCGCGGCCGATGGTCTGGATCAGACTGCGCTCCGAGCGCAGGAAACCTTCCTTGTCGGCGTCCAGGATGGCCACCAGCGACACCTCGGGAATGTCCAGCCCCTCGCGCAGCAGGTTGATGCCCACCAGCACGTCGAAGGCGCCCAGGCGCAGGTCGCGGATGATCTCCACCCGCTCCACGGTATCGACATCGCTGTGCAGATAGCGAACCTTGACGCCGTTTTCCGTCAGGTAGTCGGTGAGCTGCTCGGCCATGCGCTTGGTCAGCGTGGTGATCAGCACGCGCTCGTTTTTCTCGACCCGGATGCGGATTTCCTGCAGCACGTCGTCCACCTGGTGGGTGGCGGGGCGCACCTCCAGCTCCGGATCCACGAGGCCGGTGGGGCGCACCACCTGCTCCACCACCTGGCCGGTGTGGCTTTTCTCGTAGTCGGCCGGGGTGGCCGAGACAAACACCACCTGCCGCATGCGCTGTTCGAACTCCTCCAGCTTGAGCGGGCGGTTGTCCAGCGCGCTGGGCAGGCGGAAACCGTATTCCACCAGGGTGGTCTTGCGCGCGCGGTCGCCGTTGTACATGCCGCCGAACTGGCCCATGAGCACGTGGCTCTCGTCCAGGAACATCACCGCGTCCTTGGGCAGGTAGTCGGTCAGGGTGGACGGCGGCTCGCCCGGAGCGCTGCCCGCGAGGTGGCGCGAGTAGTTCTCGATGCCCTTGCAGTGGCCTACCTCGCTGAGCATCTCCACGTCGAAACGGGTGCGCTGCTCCAGCCGTTGGGCCTCCACCAGCTTGCCCTCGCCCACCAGCTGCTTGAGCCGGTCGGCCAGCTCCAGCTTGATGGCCTCCACCGCGTGCAGCACCTGCTCGCGCGGCGTCACGTAGTGGCTGCTGGGGTAGACGGTGAAGCGCGGGATCTTCTGGCGCACCTTGCCGGTGAGCGGGTCGAACAGCTGCAGCGTCTCCACCTCGTCGTCGAACAGCTCGATGCGGATCGCCATTTCCGAGTGCTCGGCGGGAAACACGTCGATGGTGTCGCCGCGCACGCGGAACTTGCCGCGCGAGAAGTCCTGCTCGTTGCGCGCGTACTGCATGCGCACCAGCTGGGCGATCAGGTCGCGCTGGCCGATCTTGTCGCCGGTGCGCAGCGTCATCACCATCTGGTGGTAGCTCTCGGGCTTGCCGATGCCGTAGATGGCCGAGACCGTGGCCACGATCACCACGTCGCGCCGCTCCAGAATGCTCTTGGTGCAGCTGAGCCGCATCTGCTCGATGTGCTCGTTGATCGCGCTGTCCTTCTCGATGAACAGGTCGCGCTGCGGCACATAGGCCTCGGGCTGGTAGTAGTCGTAGTAGCTGACGAAGTACTCCACCGCGTTCTTCGGGAAGAACTCCCGGAACTCGCTGTAGAGCTGCGCGGCCAGCGTCTTGTTGGGCGCGAACACGATCGCCGGGCGGCCCAGCCGCGCGATCACGTTGGCCATGGTGAAGGTCTTGCCCGAGCCGGTCACGCCCAGCAGGGTCTGGAACACCTCGCCGTCGTTCACCCCCTCCACCAGCTGGCGGATGGCCTCGGGCTGGTCACCCGCTGGCGGGTAGGGCAGGAAGAGCTCGAACGGGGAACCGGGAAACGTGAGGAACTCGCCCTCGGGGGGCGCGTCGCTCACCCCTTCAATCAGCGGGTCTTTCGGCGTCGGAGGCAGGGTCGTCTGGGGCATCGGACGATTGTGCCGGATGGTCGCTTTCGGCGCTGGCGCCCGGGGGGCGCGGGCGGCGCACGCCGGGTTTGGCCAGGATTTCCACGTAGGCCTGCTCCCCACCCTCGCGCGCCACGGCGTCCAGCTGGCCGATCAGGGCGGCGAGGTGCACCACCTCGGCGGTTTCCTTGGTGGCGCCGAGGCGGCAGTCGAAGTCCAGGAAATCGGCACCCTCGGGCAACTCGCGGCGGCGCTCGCGCTTGAGGTATTTGCGGATCTCGTGCTTCACGGCTTCCAGCACGCGATCGCGGTGACGGCCTTCTTGGGTCAGGGGGAAGATTTTTCTCATGGAGGGCGCGATTATGCGCGCCGGGGTATCCTGCCCCGCGATGACCTCCCGAGAACACCACCCCACCCCCAGCAAGGACGAGATCGCCCTGCTCGCCCCGTTCGAGCAGTTGCGGCTCGACCGCATCACATTGGTGAACACCGCCGCCCAGGCCCGAGAAGCCTGCGCCGCCCTGCGCGACCACCGCGCCTGGGGCTTCGACACCGAGTCCAAGCCCACCTTCTTCAAGGACCAGGTATCCGACGGGCCGCACATCGTGCAGCTCGCCACCCTGCAGCACGCCTGGGTGTTCCAGCTGCACGAACCCGACTGCCGCGCCCAGGTGGCCGCGCTGCTGGCCGACGGCGGCCACACCAAGGCCGGCTTTGGCCTGGGCGACGATACCCGGCGCATCGTGGCCAAGCTCGGCGTGGAGCCCGGCGGCGTGCTGGAACTCAACACCGTGTTCCGCGAACGCGGCTACCGCAAGGACATGGGCGTCAAAGGCGCGATCGCGGTGCTGTTCAACCAGCGCTTCATCAAATCCAAGAAGGCGGCCACGTCCAACTGGGCCAACCCACGGCTGACGGAAGCCCAACTCATCTACGCCGCCAACGACGCCTGGGGCGCCATGCGCGTGCACCACGCGCTGGGTCTGGGCTGAGTTTCAGCGCCGCCGCAATGGCGTGAGCAGCTCGCTCAGCCCGTTGTGGTCGATCTCCCGCATCAGCGCCAGCAGGCGGCCGATCTCGCCGGGCGGAAAGCCTTCGCGCGCGAACCAGTGCAGGTAGTTGCCCGGCAGGTCCGCGATCACGTGGCCCTTGTATTTGCCAAAGGGCATTTCCACGGTGACGAGGCGTTCGAGGTCTTCGGGTTTCATACCAGGGAAGTGGATCGGTCCAGCCAGGCGCGCACGCAGGCGTTGAATTCGGCCGGCTTCTGGCGCATCACCCAGTGGCCGGTGTCCAGCGCGAGCACCTCGCAGCCCGGCGCGCGGGTGAGCTGGTCCAGCCAGCGCTCGGAATGGAACATGAACGGCTTGCGCCGCCCATAGATGAACAGCGCGGGCATGCCCACGCCCAGCAGCTTGTCCACCCGGCCCACGCCGCGCAGGCCGCCATGGGCGCCGAACCAGCCCATGGCATACGGGTAGTTCATCTGCCAGCCGATGCGGGACGGTTCGTTGCGGCAGCCGATGGTGCGCGCCATGTAGCGCGTCATGCGGTTCGCCAGCCAGGGCCACCACGGCCCGATCTTCCAGGCCACCGCGAGCCAGATCTGGTAGCCCGCGATCATCCGTTTTTCCTTGCCACTCAAGCCCCTGAGGTAGGCGCCCGAGCTGGTGTCACCGATGTCCACGCCCACCACGCGGGCGACCCGGTCCGGGTGGCGCGCGGCGAACTCGTAGCCGAAGAAACAGCCCCAATCGTGCACCAGCAGCGTGACCGACTGGTGCGGGCTGACCGCGTCGACGATCTTGCGGATCAGGCCGGTCATGGCGTCCACCGACGCCGCCCTGGGCGGTTTGGCCAGGTCGTAGCCCGGCAGGCAGAAGCGCACGCAGCGGTAGCCCTCGCGCAAGGCCACCACGGTGCTGTCCCACAGGGCCGGGGTGTCGGGCCAGCCGTGCAGCATCACCACCGTGTGCGGGCCCTCGCCTTCCACCACCACATCCACGTCATCGATCTGCAAAGCTTCCATCATGAGCGAGAGCCTCCGGCGGTTGGGTGGTGAATGGGCAGCGCGCATCGTACTGGAATGGAACACCTGGCGTCAGGGAAATCCCGGGCGTGCGGGCGGCGCGGCGGGCGTTCATGATGGCCGGCGAACCTTTGCCCCCCGCACCGCCGAGACCGACATGAACCCAGCATCCGCCCCCACCTCTTCCTACGCCCAGGGCCCGCAGAGCCCGGCCCTGCACGACATCACCATCGGCGAGGCGCTGGCCCGCGCCGCCCACCAGTGGGGCGAGCGCGAAGCCCTCGTGATCCCGCACCAGAACGTGCGCTGGAGCTGGCGCGAGCTGCTGCAACGCAGCGACGCCGTGGCCGCCGGCCTGCTCGCGCTGGACCTGCAACCCGGCGACCGCGTGGGCATCTGGGCGCCCAACTGCGCCGAATGGACGCTGATGCAGTTCGCCACCGCGCGCGCCGGCCTGATCCTGGTCAACATCAACCCCGCCTACCGCGCCAGCGAACTGGCCTACGCGCTCAACAAGGTCTCGTGCAAGGCCCTGGTGCTCGCGCCCGCGCTCAAGACCAGCAACTACATCGAGATCCTGCGCAGCCTCGCCCCCGAGCTCGACGCCGCCACCCCCGGCCAGCTCCATGCCCAGGCCCTGCCGCACCTGCGCTGGGCGATCCGGCTCGGCCAGGAAAAAACCGCCGGCATGCTCAATTTCGACGACCTGCCCGCCCGGGCCGGCGACGCCCAGCGCGCGCAACTCGCGGCCATCGGCCCCCGGCTCGCGCCCACCGACCCGATCAACATCCAGTTCACCTCGGGCACCACCGGCTTCCCCAAGGGCGCCACGCTGACCCACCGCAACATCCTGAACAACGGCTTCTTCGTCGGCGAGGCCATCCGCCTCACACCCGAGGACCGCCTGTGCATCCCCGTGCCGCTGTACCACTGCTTCGGCATGGTCATGGGCAACCTCGCCTGCGTCACGCACGGCTGTGCCATGGTCTACCCCTCCGAGGCCTTCGACCCCGCCGCCGTGCTGCAGGCCGTGCAGGCCGAGCGCTGCACCGCGCTCTATGGCGTGCCCACCATGTTCATCGCCGTGCTCGACCACCCGCAGTTCGGCGCCACCGACCTCTCCAGCCTGCGCACCGGCATCATGGCCGGCTCGCCCTGCCCCATCGAGGTCATGAAGCGCGTGCAATCGCTGATGAACATGCGCGAAGTCACCATCGCCTACGGCATGACGGAAACCTCCCCGGTCTCCACCCAGAGCGCGGTGGACGACCCGGTGGATCGCCGCGTGTCCACCGTGGGACGGGTACAGCCCCACCTGGAAGTGCAGATCGTCGACACCGACAACCGCGCCGTGGCGCGCGGCCTGGTGGGCGAACTCTGCACGCGCGGCTACTCGGTGATGCAGGGCTACTGGGACGACGCCGAAAAAACCCGCGAAGCGATCGACCCCGAGGGCTGGATGCACACCGGCGACCTCGCCACCATGGACGCCGAGGGTTACGTCAACATCGTCGGCCGCCTGAAAGACATGGTGATCCGCGGCGGCGAGAACGTGTACCCGCGCGAGATCGAGGAGTTCTACTACCGCCACCCCAAGGTGCAGGACGTGCAGGTGGTCGGCGTGCCCGATGCGCGCTTTGGCGAGGTGCTCTGCGCCTGCGTGGTGCTCAAGGCCGGCGAGAAGGCCACGGTGCAGGAACTGCAGGATTTCGCGCGCGGCCAGATCGCGCACTACAAGGTGCCGGCCTACATCGAGTTCGTCGACGCCTTCCCCATGACCATCACCGGCAAGATCCAGAAGTTCCTGCTGCGCGAGGCCATGGTCAAGAAACTCGGCCTCAAGGCGGCAGCAACGGCCTGACTAGCGCAGCAGGGTCAGCGCCAGCCCGGCCAAGGCGCACACCCCCAGCAGCGGCATCACGCCCCACTTGAGGCGGAACAGCGCCACCAGCGCCAGCAGCGTGATGACCGCCGAAGCAAGGTCGAACGGCCCGCCGAAGCCCTTGGGCCACCACACGTGGTACGCGAAGAACAGCGCGAGGTTGAGGATCACCCCCACCACGGCGGCGGTGATGGCCGAGAGCGGCGCGGTGAAGCCCAGCTTGCCGTGCGTGGCCTCCACCAGCGGGCCACCCGCCAGGATGAACACGAACGAAGGCAGGAAGGTGAAGAAGGTCACCACCGTCGCCGCGAGCGCCGCGCCGAGGAACAGCGCGTCCGGCCCCAGCACCGACTTTGTCCATCCGCCGACAAACCCCACGAAGGCCACCACCATGATGAGCGGGCCGGGCGTGGTCTCGCCCAGTGCCAGGCCATCGATCATCTGCGCGCCGGTGAGCCACTGGTGCGTGTCCACCGCGCCCTGGTACACGTAGGGCAGCACCGCGTAGGCCCCACCAAAGGTGAGCAGCGCCGCCTTGGTGAAGAACCAGCCCATCTGGGCCAGCGTGCCCTCCCAACCCTGCGTGGCCACCAGCGCAGCCATGCCCAGCAGCCACAGCGCCAGCCCCGCGCCCAGCACGTTCGCCAGGCGGCGTTTCGAGAAACGCGCGTGCGCCGGCGTGGGCGTGTGGTCGTCGATCAAGGCCGGCCCATGGCCCGCCGCCTGGGCACCGTGGCCACCACCCAGCGCGAAGACCTGGGGCCAGCGCCGCGCGCCGAAGTGGCCGATCAGGCCGGCGGCCAGCACGATCGCGGGGAACGGTGTGTCGAACCCGAAGATGGCCACGAAGGCGGCGGCGGCGATGCCCCACATCCAGGGGTTGCGCAGCGCGCGCGTGCCGATGCGGTGCGCCGCGTGCAGCACCAGCGCCGTCACGGCCGGCTTGATGCCGTAGAAGATGCCCGCCACCACCGGCACGTCGCCAAAGCGCAGGTACACCCACGACAGGCCGATCAGGATGAACAGCGAGGGCAGCACGAACAGCGCGCCGGCCACGATGCCGCCCCAGGTGCGGTGCATCAGCCAGCCGATGTAGGTGGCGAGCTGCTGGGCCTCGGGGCCGGGCAGCAGCATGCAGTAGTTCAGTGCGTGCAGGAAGCGGCGTTCGCTGATCCAGCGGCGGCGCTCCACCAGCTCGGTGTGCATGATCGCGATCTGCCCGGCCGGCCCGCCGAAGCTGATGAAACCCAACTTGAGCCAGAAGCGCAGGGCCTCGCCAAAGCCGACGGCGGCGGGGGGTTCGGGGGTGGCGGGTTCGGGCATGGGGACTGGGGTGGAGCAACCGCCCGCAATGTAGCCCATCCCCTTGAAACCGCTGTGACGGCCCGCATGCAAATCTGTGTGCCACAGAACAGCGCCAATGACCAACAAGGGGATGCGCATGAAGGGCCTCGTGCAAGTGAAGTCATATTCGCCACGGACAGGCCCGTTGTCGAGTGATATTTCACACGAAAGACCTCGCAAGCTCTGATACGCTGCCAGGGCGCCGCCCAAAAGAAGAGGGAGCCCCCTTGACGACCGCTGCACCCCGCGACCGAGTTCTGACCTGGATACTGCCACTGCTGCCCGCGGTGGTGGCCTTGGTGTTGCTGGTTCTCTCGCTGCTGCTGGCCGAGATCATCGTGGCCAAGGAGCTGGAGCAGCGCGCGGACACCCGTGTCGAACAATCCGCCCAGCTGTACGCGGACCAGATTTCGCGCTCGCTGGCCCGCCGCACCGTCGAACTCCAGCTGCTCGGCGAAATGGCCCGGGCCGACATCCGCACCGACACCTGGCGCGATCAGATACAGCGCCTGAAGATCAGCACCAACAGCTACGTGTGGATCGGTGTGACCAATGAGCACGGCGAAGTGGAAGTGGCCAGCGATGGCCTGCTCGAAGGCACTTCGATCGCCAATCGCGGGGTGTTCACCAACGGCCGGGACGGCCTGTGGTTCGGCAGCCTGCATCCGCCGGTGGCGCTGCGCGACCCTCTGAGCAAACGGGGTCTGCAGGTGCCGGAAGAGCTCGCCGACATCGCCATGCCCGTCTACGACACCCAGGGGCTGACCCGTGGGGTGATCGCCGCGCACCTCGACGCCCGCTTCTTCGACCAGTTGCGCCAGCAGGTGCTGGGGCCGCCAGAGGTCCGCCGGTCCCTGAACCTGGCCCTCGTCGACGCCGACGGGCGCGTGCTGATCGGGGAGCGGCCGACGGTGACCGACAGCGAATGGAACGTTCTGCTGACCGGCCCTGAAGAAGACTCCCACACCGTGCAGGACGACAAAGGCAAGCACTACCTTCTCTCGCACGTGGCCATTCAACCCCGGGACTCGGAACTGCGCACCCCGTGGCAGGTGGTCGGCTACCAGCCGCTGAGCGCCGCGGTCGAGCCCGTGCGCCAGCTCGAGCGCAGCCTGCTGACCTGGGGCGGCATCACCACGCTGCTGCTGGGCCTGGCCGGTTTCGCGATCTCGCGCCACCTGGCGCGGCCTTACAGCCAGTCCGAGCAGCACCTGCGCGAACAGGGCGAGGTGCTGAGCGCGGTGATCAACTCCGCGAGCGATGCGGTGATCAGCGTGGATCTGCAGGGGCGCATCAGCCTCTTCAACCCCGCCGCCGCCCGCATCTTCGGCCACCCCGCGAGCAGCATGATCGGGCAGCCACTGGACGTCCTGCTGCCGGACATGCAACGCGCCCAGCACCTCGGCCACCTGCAGCGTTTTGCGGAATCCCACACCACCACACGCCCCATGGGCGTGGGGCGTGTGACCGGCCTGCGGGCCGACGGCCAGACGCTGAACCTCGAAGCCTCGATCTCGCAGATCACCGTGCGCGGCAACAAGGTGCTCACCGCCATCCTGCGCGACGTGACCGAGCGCGTGCGCGCCGAGCGCGCCGTGGCGCAGTACCAGCTCGAACTCTCCGAACTCACGCGCCGCCTGCTGCACCAGGAAAAACAGACCACGCGCCGGCTGGCCCAGATCCTGCACGACCAGCTCGGACAGACGCTGGGCGCGATCCGGCTGTCGTTCGACGCGCTCACGGGCATGATCCCGCTCGGCCTGCCCGACAAGGCCAGGGAGCGCGCCTTCAAGCTGGGCAACATGATCGACACCGCCAACACCGAGGTGCGCCAGGTGCTGGTGGAGCTGCGCCCACCGCTGCTGGATGAGCTCGGCCTGCAGGCGGCGCTGGAAAACGAGGTGCACACGCGCACCCCCGATGCCGAGCCGGTGGCGCTGCTGCTGAAAATCTCGCCCACCGCAAGCGACGTGCGCTGGCCCGCCGACGTGGAATACGCCGCCTTCATGGTGGCCCGGGAAGCCCTGGCCAACGCCGTGATGCACGCCAACGCGAGCCAGGTGGTGGTGCGTGTCGATGGCGAACCCGAGTGGTTGCACCTTCAGGTGACCGACGATGGCAAGGGCCTGACGCCCAAGATGGCCGCTGGCCGGCCCGGGCACCTCGGCATCGTGGGCATGCGCGAACGCGCGCTGGCCATCGGTGCGCGCATGGAAGCCAAGGGCCTGCCCAAAGGCGGCACCGTCATCTCTCTCACCTGGGGAACCCCACCGGCCATCCCCCCCGGAGAACCGTCACCCGCAAGACCCTGATTGCGCCACCTTGAGACTGCCATGAGCGACATATACCTGGTAGACGACCACGCGATGATGAGGGACGGCCTGCGCGCGGTGCTCGAAGGCGCCGGACACCACGTGGTCGGCGAATCGGACCAGCCCACCCCCGCGCTCGCCGACATCGTGCGCCTGGTGCCCACTGTGCTGCTGCTCGACCTGCACCTGTCCCACCGCTCGGGCTTCGAACTGCTCGAACAGCTGCAGCGGCGCAAACTCAGCACCCGCACCATCCTGCTGACCATGTCGGCCCAGCCCAGGCACGTGGCCGAAGCGATGCGCCTGGGCGCCTTCGGCTACGTGCTCAAGGGCTCGCCCTCGCGGGACGTGATCGACGCGGTGGCGGCGGTGAGCGAGGGCCGCAAGTACCTGGGCATCGGCGTGGCTGAACTGGCGGTCGAAGGGCTCATGGGCGACGCCCCGCCCAGCAGCATCGAATCGCTCTCGGCGCGCGAACAGCAGGTCATCCTGCTCGTGGTGCGCGGCCTGACCAGCGTGGCCATCGGCGAACAGCTGCACCTCTCGCCCAAGACGGTCGAGTCCTACCGCAGCCGGCTCATGGCCAAGCTAGGCGTGAGCGACCTGCCCGCGCTCGTGCGCCTGGCCATCCGCGAAGGCCTGATCAGCGCCGAAGACGACTGAGGACTTTCGCACAGGCCCCTGGGCTTGCGGGTGATTCCGCCCCGCACCGTCCAGTTTTCCCCGCAGGCACGCGCCCCGATGCGCTGCACAGTCTCTGCATGGCGGCGCGGCTTCTCGCGTCCAGCCGACAGGAGCCTGAGATGACCGTTTCCCTCCCCGCGCCGCTCGACACCCAGCCCCTGCAGGTGCTGGTGGTCTGCCCGCGTGGGGAATACCTGGACACGGTGCGGGGCCTCGTCGGCGACTGGGTGCGCAGCACCCAGATCTACTGGACGGTCGACCCCGTGGCCGCCCTGCGGCGCGCGCAGCAATCGCCCCCGGCCCTGGCCATCCTGGACGCCCGCATCGACCGCGCCAGCGGCTGCATGCTCAGCCGCGAACTCGCGCTCGCCCACACCGACTTCGACGTGTTGAGCTTCGACGACCCCGGCGCCAACTGCGTGCAGTGCCAGCCCAGCACCTGGCACTGGTCCGAACTGCCCCGCGCCATCGGCTGGTGGGTGCAACGCCACCTGGTGCTCGCGCCCCCAGCCCACTGAACCTGCGCCCGCACTAGACTCCGGTATGCACAGCGGCTACCGGGTGTTGGTGACAGGGGGATACGGCTTCTTCGGCAGTCGCCTCGTCGAGCGCCTGGCGCGGCTTGAAGGCCTGAGCATCGTGGTCGCTGGCCGGCACGCGGCCTCCGCGCAAGCCCTGGTTCAAACGCTCCAGGCCTCCGCCACCGCGGAGCTTCATCCCGCGGCGCTGGACGTCCATACCCCCTCTCTCGAACAGGCCCTGGCGCAGTGGACCCCGGATGTGGTGGTGCACACCTCGGGCCCCTTCCAGGGCCAGAACCACCACGTGGCCGAGACCTGCATCCGCCACGGCACGCACTACATCGATCTGGCCGACGGCCGTGACTTCGTCGCCGGCATCGGCGCCCTGGACGCCTCGGCCAAAGCGGCCGGTGTGCTGGTGCTCAGCGGCGCCAGCTCCGTCCCCGCGCTGTCGGCTGCGGCGGCGGACCACCTCAGCCGAGGCATGGCGCTGGTGCGCTCCATCGACATCGGCATCAGCCCGGGCAACCGCACCGAGCGCGGGCTCTCCACCGTGCAAGGCATCCTGAGCTATTGCGGGCAAACCATCGCGCACGCCGACGGCCGCAGCGAACTCGGCTGGGGGCGGTCGTACCGCCATCGGTATGGCGCACCGGTCGGGGCGCGGCTGCTCTCACCCTGCGAGGTGCCCGACCTGGGCCTCCTCCCCGCGCGCTACCCGGGCGCACCCACGGTGCGGTTCGGCGCGGGCCTGGAGCTGGCCTTCCTGCACCGGGGCATGAACCTCATGGCGCTGGCCAGGCGCCTGGGCCTGGTGCGCGACTGGTCGGCCCACGCCAGGCTGCTCACCCGCGCGGCGGACCTGTTCAAGACCTGGGGCAGCGATGCCGGGGCCATGCACGTGCGGGCCAAAGGGGTGGACCACCGGGACCAACCCATCGCGCGCACCTGGGAACTGATCGCCACCGAGGGCCATGGGCCCTATGTGCCCACCCTCGCGGCCTGGGCCCTGGTGAAAAAGCTGGCGGCCGGCGAGCCCTTGCCGAGCGGCGCCCGGCCGTGCACCGGCCTGCTGTCCCTGAAGGACTTCGATGAAGCCGCCACCGGCCTGCGCATCACCACGCGGGTCGAGGAGGCATGACGGCGCCGGTTTCAGCGGAACACGCTCACCGCCTCCACCAGCCGCTTCGTCTGCTGCTGCAGGCTTTGTGAGGCGGCGGCGCCCTGCTCCACCAGGGCCGAGTTCTGCTGCGTCACCTGGTCGAGGTGGCCCACGGCCTGGCTCACCTGCTGGATGCCGCCGCTCTGCTCGATCGTGGCCGCGCTGATCTCGCTGATGAGGTCCGACACGCGCCGCACCTGCTGCACGATCTCGTCCATGGTCTTGCCCGCGTCGTCCACCAGGCGCGTGCCGGCCTCCACCTTGCCCGCGCTGGCGCCGATCAGCTGCTTGATTTCCTTGGCCGCCTCGGCGCTGCGCTGCGCCAGGCTGCGCACCTCACCGGCCACCACCGCGAAGCCCCGACCCTGCTCACCGGCCCGAGCGGCTTCCACGGCCGCGTTCAACGCCAGGATGTTGGTCTGGAAGGCAATGCCGTCGATCACGCCGATGATGTCGCTGATCTTGCGCGAGCTCTCGGTGATCTCGCTCATGGTGTGCACCACCTGGGACACCGCATGGCCGCCGCGCGAAGCCGCGTCGCTGGCCGTGCCCGAGAGCTGGTTGGCCTGGCTGGAGGTCTCGGCGTTCTGGCGCACGGTGGCGGTCATCTGCTCCATGGACGCCGCCGTCTGCTGCAGGCTGGACGCCGCCTGCTCGGTGCGCTGGCTCAGGTCGTTGTTGCCCTGGGCGATCTCGGTCACCGCCGTCTGCACCGTCAGCACCTGCTGGCTCACATCGTCGATCAGCCAGCGGAACATCAGGCCCAGCTGGCTGATGGTGCGCATGGTCATGCCGATTTCGTCCACCCGGTCCATGTGCGCCACCTTGTGGGTGTCGCCCGTGGCCACACGCAGGGCCTGCTCGCGCAGGTACTCCAGCGGGCCGGCCAGCTGCGATTCGAGGAACCAGCCCGCCAGGCCCACGCCCACGGCGGACAGGCCGGCGAACTCCGCCCAGGCCATCCCTTCCATGCCCAGCGCCCGCGAGCCACCCACCAGCGCGGCCAGCAACACCGCCAGCGGCAGGCGGATGCGGCTGCGCACGCCCATGGTCTTGAACACGGTCGTCAGCCCCATCAGCCCGGTGCGCAGCAGCAGGCCCTTGTGCAGCTTCAGGTGGCGGGCGCGGCCTTCGCGCATGTCGGCGTAGAGCCGCTCGGCGCCGGCAATCTCTTCGCGGCTGGCCTTGGTGCGCACCGACATGTAGCCCACGGTCTGGCCGTTGCGGATCACCGGCGTGGCGTTGGCCCGCACCCAGTAATGGTCACCGTTCTTGCGGCGGTTCTTCACCAGGGCCGTCCAGGGCTCACCGCCCTTGAGCGTGGCCCACATGTCGGCGAACGCCTCCTTGGGCATGTCCGGGTGCCGCACCAGGTTGTGCGGCTGGCGCTGGATCTCCTCCAGCGTGAAGCCGCTCACGTCCACGAACGCTGCGTTGGCGTAGGTGATGTGGCTCTGGGTGTCGGTGGTCGACATCAGCGTGGCGTTGTCGGGGAACTCGTATTCACGCTGGGTAACGGGAGAGTTGACGCGCATGGCAGATACCTTGAATGGGTGGACAGATGTCTGCTGTATCGACGCTCCCGAAGCCGTCTTGTGTGGGGAAACCATGACACTTGCCATACCCACCCCGGTACGCCGGCTTGCGCTAAGCTCCCGTCCATCGGCCCTCCACCCCCCGGCCAGCCCAAGGAGACAACCCATGAGCCCATCGAGCTTGCGCACGGTCCTGGTGTTCAGCGCGGAAGACCAGGCCTGGATCCGCCGCACCCCCATCACCGTGCCCGCCTTCTGGCAAGGCCACTCGGTGCAACCGGCCCAGGGCGACCTGGTCCGCCTGGGTGGCCGGCAATTCCTCATCCGTGGCCGCGTGTGGGAACACGACGGCGAAGGCCCCATCCTCAAGCTCTACATGGGCGACGCCCACGCCCAGAGCGACACCACCCTCGGCTCCATCGGATAAGCCCCATGCCCATCGAACTCTGGCTCGCCTTCGTCGCCGCATCGGCCGTCATGCTGATCATTCCCGGCCCGACCATCCTCACCGTCATCAGCTACTCCATGGCCCACGGCCGGCGCGCCAACGTGCCGCTGGTGGCGGCCGTGGCGCTGGGCGACTCCACCGCGCTGGCGGTCTCGCTGCTCGGCCTGGGCGCGCTGCTCGCCACCTCGGCCTTCTGGTTCACCCTCATCAAATGGGCCGGTGGCCTGTACCTCATCTACCTGGGCGTCAAGCTGCTGCGCGCGGGCATCTCGTCCACCGAACTGGCCGCCCCACCCGCGCCGCAATCGCGCTGGCGCCTGTTCGCCAACACCTACCTGGTGACCGCGCTCAACCCCAAAGGCATCGTGTTCTTCGTGGCCTTCCTGCCCCAGTTCATCAGCCCCTCGGTGCCGGTGGGCCCGCAGCTGTGGGTGCTGGCCATCACCTTCGTGGTGCTGGCCACGCTCAACGCCACGCTGTACGCCGTGTTCGCGGCCTCGGCGCGCCGGGTGCTCACCTCGCCGCGCGCGCAGCGGCGCTTTCACCTCGCGGGCGGCTCGCTGCTGACGGCGGCCGGCGTGTGGGCGCTGATGGCCCGGCGCGCGACCTGAATCGACGAACGAACAAACGAGCGGGCAGGCTCAGGCGGCGACGGCGATCGACTCCGTGTAGATGAAGCTGTTGCACGCCGCCACGAAGGCCCGCGGCGTCTGGCGCGCGCCAAAGCCGTAAACCCGCAGACCCTCGCGCCGCAGGCAGAAGGCCAGTGGTGTGAGGTCGCTGTCCGACGACGCGAGGCACACCCCGTCGAACTGGCCCGTGTTCGCCAGCGACATCGCGTCCAGGCTGAGCACGATGTCGGCGGCGTTCTTGCCCATGGCGTAGGGAAAAAGCTGCACCGGCTCGATCGCGTTGTGCAGCAGCACATTCTTGCAGCGGCTCATGCCCGGCCGGGACCAGTCCGCATACGCACGCTTGACCGCCAGCACGCCATAGCTCGCGGCGCGCAGCAGGATGGGACGGGTGAGTGTGTAGGAGACGTTTTCCGCGTCAAACAAGACGGCGAGTCTCTGTTGCTTGTGCTGCAGCCGGGGCATGTGGTGGCTTCCCTGTTCGTTGGTGAACAGCCGCCGCCCTGGATAAGGGCGGCGGCCTGAACGGGGTGAGAACCGGGAACGCTCGGCAAACCGGTAGGCCTCGCGGCCTCCCGTCCAGGCCGCCAAAAAAGCAGAAGCCTAGAACGACAGAGGCCATTTTCCTTGTCCGGTTCACAGCCTCTGCCGACATTCACAGGTTCTCACACCCGGCTCACCTTTTTCGTGAGCGGGAAAGACTTTATGCCAATCCCGGCAGGTGCGGCGGACTGTTTCATTGTCAGATCAGCTGCAACTGGACGTTCGACGAACGATCCACAGCAAGCCCCCTTTCGCGAAAGCGAGCTTGAGCGAAAATCCAGGTCGAGGCCAATAACCGCCGTCAACTTCACCGACCATGTGTTGATCGTTATCGAGGGCACCTCATGCACATTGCCATCCTGACTTTTGAGGGCTACAACGAGCTTGACTCTTTTGTGGCCCTCGGCATCTTGAATCGCGTCAAGAAGCCTGGCTGGCGCGTCTCGATCGCCAGCCCTTCTGCCAAGGTGCGCTCCATGAACGGTGTGGTGGTGGAAGCCCAAGCCACGCTGCAGGACGCGGTCAGCGCGGATGCGGTCCTCATTGGAAGCGGGCTCCTCACACGGGAGGTCGTGGCCAACCCGGTGCTGATGTCACAACTGAAGCTGGACCCATCACGGCAACTGCTGGCGGCGCAGTGTTCTGGCACCCTTGTCCTTGCCAAACTCGGTCTGCTCCAAGGCGTTTCCGCCTGCACCGACCTGACCACCAAACCATGGGTGCAAGAGGCCGGCGTGGACGTGCTCAATCAACCCTTCTTCGCACGCGACAACGTCGCCACGGCGGGCGGCTGCCTGGCATCGCCTTACCTGGCCGCATGGATCATTGCGAGGCTTGAAGGTGTCGAGGCTGCCGAAAGCGCACTTCATTACGTTGCACCTGTGGGCGAGAAGGACCAGTTCGTTTCACGGGCGATGAGCAACATCCTCCCATTCCTGTCAGCCAAGGCACTCGAATCTGCTTGAGCCTCGCCAGGCCTTGAAGGGCTGCAACGGTCCGGCGGCGAATGCCCACGACTAGCTGGCCTGATCGGCGAACCCGAATGCTGAAAGCGTTGCTATCAACGTGAACAAGGCGGCTGCGCCGATGCTCAAGTAGTCGTGCTGCTCTGGCGGCAAACCAAAGGCGAAGAACGGAAGAACCGCCAGGATTAGACCGGCACCAATAACGCCGCCAAAGAAGAAGATGGAGAAAACGCGACCTGCGTTTCGATGAGCTATGTGCACCTTCGACTGCACGATGAGAAGGCCGAAGAAAAAAGCCCAGAGCATGGCTGCCGACGCCACAGCCAACCCCCATCGTTGGAGTGCACTGAGCGCCGTGATGTTATTTCCCGCGACGGCGAGAACAAGCGACGCGATACCGGCAATGTTTCCAATGAGAGAGAGCGTGTCAGGCGGGCTGTCCTTGTCGTGTGGGTACATCACTTTCTCCCCGGAGTGGCTTAACCGATAAGCAATTGTCCATGATTGCAAGCGGCTGGCGACCCACCTTGATGGGTGGCCGCTCGCCAGCTGCAAGGCTAGACTTCAGGAATCGGCCAGGAGCCGACACTGGAGTGCCAAGTTAAGACACCTCCAGGCCCGTTGGGAAATGCTGACCAAGAGATCGAGCAGCTGCTTGCTCAGCACTTGCCCGCCGCTCCTGTGATGTTGGGAGTCGTTGCGGCTTGCTTTGCGGTCTCGCTGTTCGTGAGCCTGCCGAGTATCTGGTTAGCCTCACTCTCGGTACTAGGTGGCGTGGCCGCTTCAAACGGAAGGAGGCCTTCGGCAAGGCCCCTTCGCACCGCTCAAAGCACCTGACAAGCCTGCTCGAAACTCAAGCGCGCATTGCGGTCGAACACCTTGCCATCCCCGTACCCGAGGTTGATCAGGAAGTTCGCGCGCCAGCGCCCGTCGGGGAAGAACTCGGCGTTCACTTTGGCCAGGTCCACGCCGCTCATGGGGCCGCAGTCCAGGCCCAGCGCGCGCGCCGCGATGATGAAGTACGCCCCGCCCAGCGTGCTGTTGCGGGTGGCCGTGGCTTCGCTCAGCGCGGGGTTGCTCTCGAAGTTTTCCTTCGCGCCTTCACGGTGCCACACCTGGGGCATGAACTCGTGGAAGCGGGTGTCGGCACACACGATGACCGTGACCGGTGCCACGCGCGTCTTGTCCAGGTTGCCCGGCGAGAGCGCGGGCAGCAGGCGCGCGCGCGCCTCGGGCGTCTTGAGGAACACGTAGCGCGCCGGCTGCGTGTTCATCGAGGTGGGCCCCATGCGGGCGATGTCGTACACCTGCTTGAGCAGCTCGTCGGGCACGGGCTTGTCGAGGAAGGTGTTGGCGGTGCGCGCCTTGAGGAAGATCTGGTCGAGGGCTAACGCGTCGAGGGTCATGGTGTGAGGCAGAAAGTAGAAGAAGAAAAACTCAGTCCAAACTGATGTTGGCGGCTTTGATGAGGCCGGTCCAGCGCTGCACGTCCCGTGCCAGCATGGTCTTGGTGTCGGCCACGCTGATTTTCATGGGCGAACCGCCCGCCTTGCGGAAGGTTTCCTGAAGCTCGGGCGTGGCGATGATTTTCGCCAGTTCGGTGCGCAGCCGCGCCAGCACCTCGGGCGGGGTCTTGCTGGGCGCGAAGTAACCGAACCACGATTCCAGCTCGAGCTTGACGGTGCCGGACTCGTTGATGGTCTGCACCGTGGGCTGCATGGGGTTGCGTTCAGCGCTGGAGACCGCGATGGCCTTGAGCTTGCCGGTGTCCACGTGCGCGCGGGTGGTGGGCGTGAGGTCGAAGAACAGGTCCACGCGGTCGCCGAGCAGGTCGGCGTACGCCGGCTGCGCGCCCCGGTAGGGCACGTGCACGATGTCCACGCCCGCCAGGCTCCAGAGCGCGGCGGCGATGACGTGCTGGCCCGAGCCGTTGCCGGCCGAGGCGTAGGTGAGCTTGCCGGGGTTGGCCTTGGCGTAGGCCACCAGGCCGGCCAGGTTGTTGAACGGCAGGCTGTTGCGGCCGAGCAGCGTGTAGCTGTAGCTCACGGCCAGGCCCACGGGCTCGAAGTCCTTGAGGCTGTCGTACGAGAGGTTCTTGTACAGGCCCATGTTCAGGACCATGTTCGACACCGAGCCGGTGAGCAAGGTGTAGCCGTCGGGCGCGGCCTTGGCGGCGGCGTCGGTGCCCACCACGGTGCCCGAGCCGGTGCGGTTCTCCACCACCACGGGCTGGCCCAGCGGCTGGGCGAGGCGATCTGCGAGCGCGCGGCCCACGAAGTCGAAACCACCACCGGGCGGTTGCGGCACGATCACGCGCAGGGGCCGGTTGGGGTAGTCGGCCTGCGCCCAGGCGGCGGCCGGGGCCAGGGAAGCGAGGGCGGCGGCCGGCACGGCGGCGAGCAGTTGGCGGCGAAGCGGCGAAGCCGGTCCCCCGCACGTCGGATCGAGTGCGTTCATGTCTTGTCTCCTTGTTGTGGTGTCTGGCGCGGTTGGACAGCGGCCCGCGCCCGCCGCATGAAACTCAGCCCGGGTTCACTTCGCGCTCCAGCTCGCCGCCGGCCAGCCAGCGCGCGCCACGGCGGTAGAGCTCGTCCACCACGGGGCCCTTGAGCATGGGCATGTCCATCTTCACCGTGTAGCCGATGCGGGTCTGGATGTAGGCCAGGTGGCGGTAGCCCTCGGGCATCCTGGCCAGGGCTTCCTGGTCGAGCGCGAGCACGGCGGTGGAATCGATCGGGTCGATGCGGTCTTTTTCGTAGATGGGCTGGCGGTGCAGCAGCTTCCACTCGCCTTTTTCGCGCACCACGAAGTCGTAGAAGCGGCCGGTGCAGACCACGTCGCACATCACGGGGCCGTTGGCGCCGTCGACCATGCCGCGCTGCGAGATGGTCATCTTGGTCTGGGCGATGGCGCGGTCGCCCGCCACCTCGATCGCCGAGCCGCCCAGGAAGTGCAGGATGCTCACGCCCTTGGCCCAGCCTTCCTGCGTGACGCGGATGAAGTCGGCGAACGGGCCCTGGAACCAGGTGGCCATCATCACGCCCCGGGGGTGCCACACGGTGGCGAAGCGCTCCCAGTCGCCGGCGTCGCGCCACACGGCCCAGCGCTCCACCATCTGCCGGATCAGCAGTTCGTCTTTGAGTTGTTGTTCGATCATGGGTTGTCTCCTCGGGTGGTTGCGGTGATTCAAAGGGTTTCGAAGTCGACCTGGTGGCGCGCGGTGCGCACGCCCTCCAGTTCGTGGCGCACGCGGGTGTGCGCGGGGTGGTGGGCGTAGTCGTCGAGGGCCTGGCGCGACTCGAATTCGGCGTAGAGCACGGCGTCGCAGGCGTAGTCCACGCCGCTTTCGTCCAGGCCGATCTCCAGCCGCAGCAGGCCGGGGATCTGCTCGCGCAGGCCCTCGAAGGCCCGTTTGAGCCGCTGCGCGTTGTGCGCCTTGGCCACGGCGGTCTCGCCGTGCACGTTCCACATGACGATGTGTTTGATCATGTGGCGCGTGCGGCGGTGGCGGGCTGGGCCCGGTTGAGCACGAAGTCGAAGTCCAGCGTGTGGGTGCCATCGGGCTGCCGCACCCAGTCGGCCACCAGGGACTGGCGCACGCCGAACACGACATCCGAGTCGAGGTACTCGCCACCGTCGCGGAACACGTGCGTCACCAGCGTTTCGTAGCCGGGCGCCTGGATCATGAAATGCAGGTGCGCCGGGCGCCAGGGGTGGCGGCCGGTGGCGCGCAGCATGTCGCCCACCGGGCCGTCGTCGGGAATCGGGTACGGCTCGGCCACCACGCTCTGGAAGTGGAAACGCCCGTCGGGGCCGCTGCGCAGCACGCCCCGGCCCTGAGCCTCGGGCAGGTCGGTGCGCTGCACGTCGTACATGCCGTCGGCGTCGGCCTGCCACACGTCGATCACGGCATCGGCCACCGGCGTGCCGTCGAGCCCGCGCACGCTGCCGCGCACCAGGCAGGGCGTGCCGGCCGCGCCGTTGGCCACGTCGGCGCCATGCTCGTAGTGCGGCGCGCCTTCCACGTGGAAGGGCCCGAACACCGTGGCCTCGGTGCAGCCGGCGGGCTTGTCGTTGTTCTGCGCCACCGTCAGCATGGACAGGCCGAGCACGTCCGAGAGCAGGATGAATTCCTGCCGCTGGTTGGTGCATTTGTGGCCGGTGGCGGTGAGGAAGTCGATGCCGGCCTTCCACTCGGCCTCGGTCAGCTTCACTTCGCGCGCGAAGGCGTGCAGGTGCTGCACCAGGCTGGTCATGATCTGTTTGAGGCGCGGGTCTGGCGTGTTCGCCATGCGCGCGAGCACCGCCTGGGTGATGTTGTACTGGTCGAGGTTTCTCAAGCGTGGTCTCCGGGAGTGCCGGCACAATGTACGGCCTTGGGAGACCCCGAAAAAGACCTGAGACAAAAATGACTTTTTCGTCAGGCGCAACAAAGAGGAGACCATGGACCGCTGGACCGAGATCGAACTGTTCGTGCAGGTGGCCGAGACCGGCAGCCTGAGCCGCGCGGCCGAGCTGCTCAATTTGTCCAACGCCAGCGCGAGCCGCCACCTGGCCGCGCTGGAGACGCGCCTGGGCGTGCGCCTGGTGGAGCGCAACACGCGCCGCCTCTACCTCACCGACACGGGGCAGGAGTTCTTCCAGCGCTCGCGCGCCATCCTGGCCGACCTGCGCGACGCCGAGTCCACCGTGAACGCGGCCGCGCTCAACCCCACCGGCGTGCTGCGCGTCACCGCCTCGCTCTCGTTCTCCATGCACCACATCGCGCCGCTGCTGCGCGAGTACACCGAGCGCTACCCCAACGTGTCGGTGCACGTGGAGGCGGCCAACCGCTACCTGGACATCATCGACAACAACATCGACGTGGCGATCCGCAACCGCGAATACGAGCCCGACTCCAACATCACCATCCGCCGGCTCGCGGGCACGCGGCGCATCCTCACGGCGTCGCCGGCCTACCTGTCGCGCCACGGCGTGCCGCGCACCATCGACGACCTGCACCGGCACAAGCTGCTGATCTACACGCACGCCAACAACCCCAACGAACTGCGCTTCACGCGCGGCGACGAGCAGCAGACCGTCAACGTGAAGGGCCTGCTGGAGAGCAACGACGGCCAGATCCTGCGCGCCGCCGCGCTCGACGGCATGGGCATCCTGGTCCAGCCCAGCTACATCGTCTACGACGACATCGTCGCCGGCCGCCTGGTGCCCATGCTCGACGACTGGGACCTGCCCCGCCTCACCGTCAACCTGGCCTACCCCAGCCGCAAGCACCTCAGCGCCAAGGTGCGCACCTTCATCGACTTCATGGCCGCGCACTTCGAGAAGATGGACTACGAGCGCAAGTGGACCGGCCGCTTCTCCGTCTACTGACCGTCTCGCAGAGCGCCATCGCACGATGAACATCCGCCCTTTCCAGCCCGGCGACGAAGCGGCCCTCTACCGCGTGCACCGCGAGGCCATCCACCGCGTGGCTTCGCGCGACTACACGCCCGAGCAGGTCCAGGCCTGGGCGCCGGACCGGCAGGACCCGGGGCCGTGGGCCATCAAGATGCGCCACCTTCGGCCCTTCGTGGCCGAGGTCGATGGCGTGATCGCCGGTTATGCGGACCTGCAACCCAGCGGCTACATCGACCACTTCTTCGTGTCCGCCGACTTTCCTCGCCAGGGGGTGGGCCGCCGCCTCATGGAGCGCATTCACGAAGAGGCGGCCCGCCAGGGCCTCACCGAACTCACGGCGGACGTCAGCCGAACCGCGCAGCCCTTCTTCGCCCGCTTCGGGTTCGAGGTCGTGGAGCAGCGCCTTCCCGTGCGCGCGGGTGTCATCATCCCGAACGCGTTGATGCGCAAACTCCTTGCACCACCCCAGGCCGCGGCCTGACCACCCCGCCATCGCCCCCACCATGCCGAGAAACGTCGAGATCAAAGCCCGCCTGGACAACTTCAGCGCCGTCGCCGCCAAGGCCGCCGCCATGGCCGACCATGGCCCCATCGCCATCGCGCAGGACGACACCTTCTTCCGCTGCGACAACGGCCGCCTCAAGCTGCGCGTGTTTTCAGAAACGGAAGGCGAGCTGATCTTCTACCGCCGCACCGACCGGCAAGGCCCCAAGGAATCGTTCTACGTGCGCTCGCCCACCGCCAGCCCGGCCAGCCTGCGCGAGGCCCTCACGCTGGCGCACGGCGAGATCGGCCGCGTCATCAAGGACCGCACGCTGTACCTGCTGGGGCGCACCCGCATCCACCTCGACCAGGTGCAAGGCCTGGGCGACTTCCTCGAACTGGAGGTGGTGCTCGAAGACGGCGAACCGCTGGAAGCCGGCGTGCGCGAAGCGCACCGGCTGATGACCGACCTCGGCATCGCGCCCTCGCAGCTGGTGGGTGGGGCGTATGTGGATTTGCTGACCAAGGGCCTGCGCTAACCCGTCACCCGGGCCGCACACCCTCGAACGCATCCTGCAGCAAGCGCCGGATCGCCCCCGCCTCCAGCGGCCTCGGGTTCGGGTACTGGTTGCTCATCGCGATCTCGCAGGCCTTGTCCAGGTCCTCGGCTTTCATGCCGATGTCCTTCAGCGCCACCGGCGCGCCGTTGGCCTTGGCGAGGTCGTGCACCGCCTGCGCCGCGCTCGCGCCGCCCAGGGCGCGGCGGATGCGTTCCATGGCTTGCGGGGCCGCCGCCGCGTTGTAGGCCAGGGCGTGCGGCAGCACGATGGCGTGCGTCTCGGCGTGCGGCAGGTTGAAGCTGCCGCCCAGCGTGTGGCAGAGCTTGTGGTGCAGGGCCATGCCCACCGCGCCGAGCACGGTGCCGCAGAGCCAGGCGCCGTACAGGGCGTCGGACCGCGCCTCGGCGTCCGTCGGCCGCGCGCGGATGCGCGGCAGCGCGCGGCCCAGCGCGGCGATGCCCTCTTCGGCCATGAGGTCGATGATGGGGTTGGCGTCGGTCGCGTACAGGCCTTCGGCCGCGTGCGCGATGGCGTTGATGCCGCTGGTCACGCTCATCGCCACGGGCAGGCCCAAAGAGAGTTCGGGGTCGTAGATCACCGTGCGCGGCAGCACGCGCGGGTCCTTGCCGGTTTTCTTCAGGCCGGCTTCGGTGATGCCGTAGATGGGCGTCATCTCCGAACCCGCGTAGGTGGTGGGGATGGCGACGATGGGCAGACCCGAGTCGAGCGCGATGGCCTTGCCCAGGCCGGTGGTGGAGCCGCCGCCGATGGCCACGGCGCAGTCCGCGCCCAGCCGGCGCGCCACCTCGCGGGCTTCGCGCGCGGTCTCGATCGGCACGTGCATCACCGCGCGGTCGAAAATGCCGGCGGCGCGCGCGCCGAGCAGTTCGGCCACGCGCTCCGCCGAGACGCGTTGCTCGGGCGTGCTGAGCACCAGCGCGCGCGCCGCGCCCAGGGCGTCCATTTCGCGCGGCAGCTGGGCCAGCGAGCCGGCACCGAAGACCACGCGCGCCGGCAGGTTCTGGTAGACGAATGATTTCATGCCTTTTTGTCCCTATCTTGATGCGTCGTTCCCCGCGATGATCGCAGCCTATCCGGGCCCGGGTGCCTTTCGGGTCACCTGAAAATCAGTTTTCCGCAGAGGGAAATGTGGGCACGAAATGGCGGGCCTTTCGCTGACAAAATGCGCGGGCACCCCCCTGAAGGAGAACTTCCGTGATCAACAAGATCGCCGCCTCGGTCGCCGAGGCGCTCACCGGCATCGAAGACGGCGCCACCGTGCTCATCGGCGGTTTCGGCACCGCCGGCATTCCCGGTGAACTCATCGACGGCCTGATCGACCAGGGCGCGCGCGAGCTCACCGTGGTCAACAACAACGCCGGCAACGGCGACACCGGCCTGGCCGCGCTGCTCAAGGCCGGGCGCGTGCGCAAGGTCATCTGCAGCTTCCCGCGCCAGGCCGACAGCCATGTGTTCGACGGGCTCTACCGCAGCGGCCAGCTCGAACTCGAGCTGGTGCCGCAAGGCAACCTCGCCGAGCGCCTGCGCGCCGCCGGCGCCGGCATCGGCGCCTTCTTCACGCCCACCGGCTTCGGCACCGAACTCGCGAAGAACGCCGACGGCAGCGCGAAGGAAACGCGCGTGATCAATGGCAAGACCTATGTGCTGGAGTACCCGATCTTCGGCGACGTGGCGCTCATCAAGGCCGAGCGCGGCGACCGCTGGGGCAACCTCAGCTACCGCAAGGCCGCGCGCAACTTCGGCCCGGTGATGGCCACCGCCGCGAAGCGCACCATCGCCAGCGTCTACGGGATCGCCGAACTCGGCAGCTTCGACCCCGAAGCGGTGGTGACGCCCGGCATCCACGTGAGCGCCATCGTGCAGATCCCCCGCGTGGCCACGCAGGCCGGTGGTTTCAAGGAAGCGGCATGAGCTATACGAGAAGAACCAAAGACGAACTCGCGCGCCGCGTGGCGCAGGACATCCACGACGGCGCCTACGTGAACCTGGGCATCGGCCAGCCCACGCTGGTGGCCAACCACCTGCCCCCGGGCATCGAGGTGGTGCTGCACAGCGAGAACGGCATCCTGGGCATGGGCCCGGCGCCGGCCACGGGAGAGGAAGACTACGACCTCATCAACGCCGGCAAGCAGCCGGTGACGCTGCTGCCCGGGGGCGTGTTCTTCCACCACGCCGACAGCTTCGCCATGATGCGCGGCGGCCACCTGGACATCTGCGTGCTCGGCGCCTTCCAGGTCTCGGCCACCGGCGACCTGGCCAACTGGAGCACCGGCGAAGCGGGCTCCATTCCGGCCGTGGGCGGCGCGATGGACCTGGCCATCGGCGCCAAGCAGACCTGGGTGATGATGGACCTGCTCACCAAGCAGGGCGCGAGCAAGGTGGTGGCGCAGTGCAGCTACCCGCTCACCGGCATCGGCTGCGTCAAGCGCATCTACAGCGACCTCGCCACGCTGGCGTGCACGCCGCAAGGTCTGAAGCTGATCGACAAGGTCGAGGGCCTGGACCACGCCGAACTCGAAAAGCTCGTGGGCCTGCCGATCGCGGCGGCCTGAACTTCCTTCAGCGCAGCGCGGCCTTGTGCAACGGCAGGGGCGCCGCGCGCAGGGCCTCCAGCTGCTCGCGCGCGATCTGCAGGAACGCGGTGCCCAGGCGCGAGAGCGGGCGGTGCCGGTTGCGCACCGCGAAGATCGGAAACGTGGGTGAACCCGGCAGCGCCGTGAACACCAGGCCTTCGGGCCGGTGGGCGCGGGCCGAGAGGTCGTCCACGAAGGCCACGGCCGCGCCGGTGGCGGCCACCGAACACGCGGCCAGGCCCGAGCGCACCTCGGCCGCCACGTTGCGCGCCACGCCGTGCGATTCGATCCAGTGGTCGATCACCGCGCTTTGCGGCGCCTCCGGGCTGTAGACCACGAGGCGGCCGGCCAGCACCTCGGCCAACGACGGCTTGGCCTTCTTCAGCAGCGCATGGCCGGCGGGCAAGGCGCAGAGCAGCTCCCAGCGGCCGATCTCCTCGATGTCCAGCGCCGGGTGGTCCAGCGGCGCGCTGGAGATGGCCACGTCGGCCTCCTCCGTCACCAGCAGCTTGACGATCTCGCGCGTGGGCAGCGACTCGAACAGCACGCGCGCGGTCGTGGCCTGGCCGACCAGCGCGGCGATGCAGCGCGGCACCAGCTGCAGCGCGGTGTTGGCGCTGGAGAGCACGCGCAGCGTGGTGCGCGTGCCGAAGCGCAGGTGGGCCGCCACGTCGCGCACGTGCTGCACGCCCCGGTAGACCTTCTCGATTTCCTCCTGCAACTCGCGCGCCTCGGCCGTGGGCACCAGCCGGCCGCTGCGGCGCTCGAACAGGGCCACGCCCAGCTGCAGCTCCAGGTGGCGCACCAGGCGGCTGATGCCCGGCTGCGAGACGTGCAGCAGCCGCGCGGCCTCGGTGGTGGAGCCGGTGGTCATGACGGCGCGGAACACCTCGATCTGACGCAGGTTCATGGGCCGCATTGTCGCTCACGCATAACCCAGTGTTATTCAGAACTCGCGCAAAAGTATTGGATCGTATGGAGAAGCCCTCCTAGCATCCCCCCACTCGGCCCGAACACCGGGAACCATTCAGGAGACAAGACATGTTCAAGCTTCACCGGCGCGCCCTGGCGCGCACCGTCCTCGCAGCCGCTCTGTCCTCGACCGCCCTGCTGGCCCACGCCCAGGCCTGGCCCAGCAAGCCCGTCACCCTGACCGTGGGCTTCGCCGCCGGCGGCTCGGCCGACATCCTGGCGCGCGCCATCTCGCAGAAACTCACCGGCGTGCTCGGCCAGCCCGTGGTGGTGGACAACAAGCCCGGCGCGGGCGGCACCATCGCCGCCGCCGCGGTGGCCTCGGCCGCGCCCGACGGCCACACCCTGCTGCTGGTGACCAGCGGCCACGCCGGCAGCGGCGCGCTCTACCCCACGCTGCGCTACGACCCGATCAAGGCCTTCACCCCCGTGATCAAGCTCGCGGCCACGCCGGTGGTGGTGGTGGCCCCGGCCGCCCAGCCCTGGAAATCGCTCAGCGAACTGCTCGACGCCGCGCGCAAGGCGCCCGGCACGCTGAACTACGCCGCCGGCGGCGGTGGCGCGACCACCACCGCGCTGGCGGCCGAGTTCCTGAAGAAGGACACCGGCACCGACATGGTCCAGGTGCCCTACCGAGGCTCGGGCCCGGCGCTCACCGCGCTGCTCTCGGGCGAGGTGCAGGTCGGCTTCGAGATTCCCTCCAGCGCCCTGCCCCACATCCAGTCGGGCAAGCTGCGCGCGCTGGCCGTGACCACCCGCACCCGCAGCACCGCGCTGCCGGACGTGCCCACGGTGATCGAACAAGGCATCCGCGACTTCGAGGTGATCGGCTGGTTCGGCGTGCTGGCGCCGGCGGGCACCCCCGCCGCCGTGGTGGAGCGCCTGAACCGCGAGCTCAACGCCGCGCTGCAACAGCCCGAACTGCGCGAGCGCCTGAGCGGCCTGGGCCTCGAATCGGGCGGCGGCACGCCGGCCGAGTTCCAGAAACTGATCGCATCGGACACGCAGCGCTACGGCGAAGCGATCCGCCGCATGGGCATCAAGGTGGAATGAGCATGGCGGTGGCGGCAGGCGGTTGGACAACGGAGGTCGCCATCGTCGGTGGCGGTCTGGGTGGGGTGTCAGCGGCGCTGGCCGCGCTGCGGCTGGGCCGGCGCGTGGTGCTGGTGGAGGCGCTGCAGTGGCTCGGCGGGCAACTCACGGCCCAGGCCGTGCCGCCCGACGAGTACCCCTGGATCGAATCGCTGCAGGCCTCGCAGAGCTACGCGCAGCTGCGCCGCGCCATCCGCGAGCACTACCGCCTGCACCTGCCCCTCACCCCCGAGGCCCGGCGCGCGCTGTGCCTCAACCCCGGTCAGGGCAATGTGAGCACCCTGTGCCATGAGCCCTGGGTGGCCGCGAAGGTGATCGACGAACTGCTCGCGCCCTGGGAGCACGACGGCCGGTTGCGCGTGCTGCGCCAGCACCGTGTGCAACGCGCGCACAGCGAAGGCGACCGGCTCAGGGCGCTGGAACTGCGCGACCTGCGAACGGGCCGCGAGAGCGTGCTGCAGGCGCCGCTGTTCATCGACGCCACCGAAACCGGCGAGCTGCTGCAGCAGGCCGGCGTGGAACACGTGCTGGGCGCCGAAGCGCAGTCGGCCACGCAGGAGCCCCATGCCCTGCCGCAGGCCGACCCCATGGACCAGCAGGCCGTGACCTGGTGCTTCGCCATGGAGCACCGCCCGGGCGAGCACCACGTGATAGACCAACCCGAGGGCTACGAGCGCTTCCGCACCCTGCAGCTGGACTGCTGGCCCAACGCCCAGTACAGCTGGACGCTGTCGGACTTCGTCACCCACCAGCCGCGCACCCGCGCGCTGTTCGCGGGCGACACCGACGCGCCCGGCGTGTACGACCTCTGGCACGCGCGCCGCATCGCCTGGCGCGGCCACTTCCAGCCGGGGGCCTACGAGAGCGACATCACGCTGGCCAACTGGCCGCAGATGGACTATTGGGAGAAGCCGCTGATCGGTGTGTCCGAAGCCGAGGAACAACACGCGCTGCGACAGGCCAAGCAGTTCAGCCTGGGCTTTTTCTACTGGATGCAGACCGAGGCCCCGCGCCACGACGGCGGCGTGGGCTACCCGGGCCTGCGCCTGCGCGGCGACGTGCTGGGCACCGAAGACGGCATGGCCCAGCAGGTCTACTGGCGCGAAGGCCGGCGCATCCAGGCCGAGTTCACCGTGCTCGAACAGCACATCGGCGTGGCCGCGCGGCCGGGGCAGGACGGCGCGCAGCGCTTCTTCGACAGCGTGGGCATCGGCGCCTACCGCATCGACCTGCACCCCAGCACGCGCGGGCGCAACACGGTGGACATCGACGCGTACCCGTTCCAGATCCCGCTGGGCGCCCTGCTGCCGCAGCGGGTGGACAACCTGCTGCCGGCCTGCAAGAACCTCGGCACCACGCGCGTCACCAACGGCGCCTACCGCGAACACGCCACCGAATGGAGCATCGGCGAAGCCGCCGGCTCGCTCGCCGCCTTCGCCTTGCAACGGGCCGAGCCACCGCGCGCGGTGCGCGCCAAGCCGGAGCTGCTGCAGGACTTCCAGCGGCTGCTGCAAGCGCAAGGTGTGCTGCTGGAGTGGCCGCGCTTCGGCGCCCTCACCCCGCTGCTGCGCACCGGCTACCAGCACGCCGCCCGCGCGTGAGCGGCGGGCCTCAGTAGGCCAGCTGCGCGGTCGCGCGCAGCTGGTCCGCCGTCGCCGTGGGCAGGCCGAAGAATTCCAGGTAGGCCGGGATCTGCTCGAACAGCATGTCGGTGCCGATCTGCACCGGGCAGCCCCGGGCCCGCGCGGCCTGCAGCAGCGGCGTCATCTCGGCTTTCATCACCACCTCGCCCACCAGCGTGTCGGGTGAGAGGCGGTCCACGTCCAGCGGCAAGGGGTCGCCCGCGTTCATGCCCAGCGGCGTGGCGTTGACCACGAGGTCGAAGCCTTGGGGGTCCTTGTTGCCCACAAGCACCCGCAGCGCCGGGTGGTGCTGGCGCAAGCGATCGGCCAGGGCCTGGGCCGAGGCGGCGTTCGCGTCGAACAAGGCCAGCGTGGCCACGCCCGCGCCGGCCAGCGAGGCCGCGATGGCGCAACCCACGCCGCCGCTGCCCACCACCAGCGCGCTCGCGCCCGCCAGCGGCAGACCCTTGCGGCGCACGCCGCGCACGAAGCCTTCGCCGTCGAACATGTCGCCCACCAGGCGGCCGTCCTCGGTGCGTTTGACCGCGTTGCAGGAGCCCGCCACCTTCACGGCCACGCTGGCCTCGTCCAGCAGCGCCAGGGTGGCGACCTTGTGCGGCATGGTGATGAGCGCGCCGCGCGTGTTCTCCAGCGCGAACAGGCCGCGCATCAGCACGCTGAAATACTCGGGCCGGCAGTCCATGGGCACCACCAGGGCATTGATGCCGGCCGACTCGAAGTACGGGTTGTAGATCATCGGCGACTTGACCGTGTGGGTCGGGTGGCCGATGAGGGCGATCAGCTCGGTGCGGCCATCGATGCCCACGCTCAGTCGCCCACCAGAGAACCTTGTGCGACCAGGCTGGCGCGCAGCGCCGCCGCGTCCACGGCGCGCACATCCGGCGCGCCCTCGGCCCGGCAGGCCATGGCGGCGGCGGTGCCGGCGGCCTGGCCGACCGCCATCGAGATCGTCATCACGCGGATCGCGGCCAGCGCGGCGTGCGTGGCCGAGATGCCCCGCCCCGCCACCAACGCGTTCGACAGGCCGGTGGGGATCAGGCTGCGGTAGGGAATCTGGTACGCGTGGTCTTCGCCCAGGCCCGAATAGATCAGCTCGCCGCCGGCGGCGGGGTGGATGTCGATCGGGTAGGCGCCACAGGCGATGCCGTCGGCGAAGCGCTCGGGCTTGAGCAGTTCGTCGGCGGTGAGCACGTGGTCGCCCCGCATGCGCCGCGTCTCGCGGATGCCGACCTGCGTGGCGAAGGCCTGCAGCCGGCCGGCCTCGCAGCCGGGCACGGCGCGCCGCAGGTAGGCCGCGGCTTTCCAGGCCTGGCGGCGGCCTTCGATCTCGGCGCGGCTGAGCGCGCCGGCGTCGGTGGCGTCGATGCCCAGGCGGCTGATGTTGAACCAGCCGTCGGTGGAATACGGGTCGCGCGACGAGTGCAGCGCGGCGCGAGCCAGCTCGCCGCTCTCGTAACCCTGGCGCGCCAGGGCCTGCACCTCGGCCGGCGCCAGCGCGTCGAAGCGCGCGAAGTCGATCGGGCCGAAGCGGAACATCATGGTCGCCGGCTGCAAGGCGTCGCCCGCGTCCAGCTCCAGGAAGTCCGCGCCGGCGCGGTGCAGCACATCGATGTCGCCCGAGGTGTCGATCACCACGCGCGGGTTCACCTCGATCACGCCGCTCTTGGTGAGCAGGCGCACGGCCTGGATGCGATCGCCCTCGCGCACCACGTCGCACACCTGGGCGTGCAGCATGGGCTGCACGCCGGCTTCGGTCACGAGGTCGTCGAGCACCAGCTTGAGCACCTCGGGCGCGTACTCCACGCGGTCCATGCGGTGGCCGGTGGACATCACGAAGACCTCGTGCTCGCCGGCCGCCTGGTAGGCGCGCAGCCGCTCCACCACCTCGCTGGCCAGCCCGGCGATCACGCGGCGGCCGTTCTCGGTCTGCCAGCTGTTGAACTGGGCCACGGCCCCGCCGGTGGCGTTGCCGCCCAGGAAGCCGTAGCGCTCCACCAGCAGCGCCGAAGCGCCCTGGCGCGCCGCGGCCACGGCCGCCATGGTGCCGGCGACACCGCCGCCGCACACCAGCACATCCACCGTCATCGGTGCCCGTCCGTTGGCATGGCTCACGTGCGTCACTCCGCCTTGATGCCGCGCGCCTTGATCACGGCGGCGTAGCGCTCGGTCTCGGCCTTCATGAACTTCACGGTCTCGGCGCGGCTCTGGCTCACCGGCGACACCGCCAGCGTGGCGAAGCGGCTCTTCACCGCGTCCGAGGCCAGCGCCTGGGCCAGCAGCTTCTCCAGCTTGGCCAGGCCGTCGGCGGGAATCGAGTCCTTGGGCGCGAACAGCGCGGCCCAGCCCTGCACTTCCAGGCTGGGCTGGTTGAGCGAGCGGAAGGTGGGCACACCGGGCAGCTCCGGCACTTCCTTGGGCGAGGACACGGCCAGCGCACGCAGGCGGCCCGAGCGGATGTTCGCGATCACGCTGGGCAGGTTCAGGAAGCCCATCGAGACCAGGCCGCCCATCAGGTCGGGCATGAGCGCGCTCTCGCCCTTGTAGGGCACCGGGGTGATGGTGGTGCCGGTCTGGCTGGCGAAGATTTCAGACGCCAGGTGGGCCAGCGTGCCGTTGCCGCTGTTGCCGGCCATGAGCTGGCCAGGCTTGGCCTTGGCTTCGGCGACCACGTCGGCGAAGGTCTTGAACGGCGAGTTGGCCGGCACCACCAGCACCAGCGGCTGGGCCGAGACCATGCCCACGGCGTCGAAGTCGCGCGCCACGTCGTAACCGATGTTGGGGATCAGCGAGGGGTTGATCACCATGCTGTTGCTGCCCATCAGCAGGGTGTGGCCGTCCTTGCTCTGCGCGGCGGTGTTCACGCCGACGGCGCTGCCCGCGCCCGGCTTGTTCTCGACGATCACGCCCTGCCCCAGCTGGGCCGCGAACAGTTCGGCCAGCACGCGCGCCGAGCTGTCGGCACCGCCACCGGGGGCGAAGGGCACGATGATGCGCACCGGGCGCGAAGGCCAGCTCGACTGCGCGAGCACGTGCCCGGGCCAGACGGTGGCGGCGCAGGTCAGCGCGGCGGCACCGGAGAGCAGCGCGCGGCGGCGAACGAGGGTCGGGGAAGAGGAAGTCATGTGTTGTCTCCAGGATCGGTATCGAAAGCCGGCATGGTAGGAACGGCACCCCTAACCTGCAAATACCAATTCGATGCCATGCAATAACATGCTGTTATCGAAAGGAAAACGGCCATGAACCTGCGCCAGATTGAAGTGTTTCGCGCCACCATGCTCACCGGCTCGACCGCCGACGCGGCCCGCCTGCTGCACGTCTCGCAGCCGGGCATCAGCCGCATGATCGGCCACATTGAACTGCAGCTCGGCGTGAGCCTGTTCGAGCGCGGCAAGGGCCGACTCAAGCCCACGCCCGAAGCCCATGCGCTGTACGCCGAGGTGGAGCAGGTGTACCGGGGCGTGCAGCGCATCGACGCGCGGGCCCAGGCCCTGAAGTCCGGCGGCGGCCTGGCCGTGCGCGTGCTGGCCACGCCCAGCCTGCTGCTGGAAATCATTCCCGAGGCGGTGTCCTCGCTCTCGGCCCGCTACCCGGACTCGCGCTTCTATGTGGAATCGCAGCTGGTGCGCGAGATGGTGCGCCTGCTCTCCATCGGCGAGGCCGACGTGGGTTTCAGCAGCCTGCCCATTGACCACCCGCCCCTGGTCACCGAAGCCATCGGTTCGTGGTCGCTCAGTTGCGTGTTCCAGAAAGGCCACCGCTTCGAGCAGGAAAGCGCGGTCTCGCTGCGCGAGATCGTGAAGGAGCCGCTGATCGCCTTCAGCCCCGACACGCCGCAGGGCCGCATGGTGGCCCAGGCCTACCCGCGCGCGATCGACCCGGGCCGCCAGCGCATCGAGGTGCGCTCGGGCCAGGTGGCCTGCGCGCTGGCGGCGGCTGGCGCCGGCGTGGCGGTGGTCGACAGCCTGACCGCGCGCGCCTGGCCGCACGACCGGCTGGCCTTCCGCCCGGTGCGCAAGGCGCCGTCGACCCAGGTCTTCATGGTGCGCAACCCCCACTTCCCGGCCTCCGCGCTGGAGCAGGCCCTGGTCGAGCGCGTCCGCCAGGGCTTTCGCGCGCTCCGGCGCGGCCCGGCGGAAGGAAAAGCGGGCTCAGATGTTTAAGTAATAAACAACCAAAAAACCATTCGTTCCTTATCCATGGCTTTGAAAGGATCATCCGGCATCCCTTCAACGCATCCCCATGAGGAACGAGATGACCACCCGCCGCCAACTGATCCAGGCCTTTGCCGCCACCGCCCTCACCGCCAGCGCGCTTTCCGCCGTGGCCCAGCCGGCGCCGGTGACGCTGCTCAACGTGTCGTACGACCCGACGCGCGAGCTCTACGTCGAGTACAACGCCGCCTTCGCCAAGGCCTGGAAGGCCAAGACCGGTCAGGACGTGACCATCAAGCAAAGCCACGGCGGCTCGGGCAAGCAGGCCCGCTCCGTCATCGACGGCCTGGACGCCGACGTCGCCACCCTGGCCCTGGCCGGTGACACCGACGCCCTGCACGACAACGGCAACTGGATCCCCAAGGACTGGCAGAAGCGCCTGCCGCTCAACAGCTCGCCCTACACCTCCACCATCGTGCTGGTGACCCGCGCGGGCAACCCCAAGAACATCAAGGACTGGGACGACCTGATCCGCCCCGACGTCAAGGTCATCACCCCCAACCCCAAGACCTCCGGCGGCGCGCGCTGGAACTACCTGGCCGCCTGGGAATTCGCCAAGCGCAAGTACGGCAGCGACGACAAGGCCAAGGAGTTCGTGGGCAAGCTCTACGCCAACGTGCCCGTGCTCGACACCGGCGCGCGCGGCTCGTCCATCACCTTCGCGCAGCGCAACCAGGGCGACGTGTTCATCTCCTGGGAAAACGAGGCCTACCTGCTGGAGAAGGAATTCGGCAACAAGGTGGACTTCGTCTACCCCTCGCTGTCCATCCTGGCCGAGCCCGCCGTGACGGTCGTGGACAAGAACGTGGACAAGAAGGGCACGCGCGCCGTGGCCCAGGCCTACCTGGAGTTCCTGTACACCGAAGAGGCGCAGGACATCATCGGCAAGCACTTCTACCGCCCGACCTCGGCCAAGGCCCAGGCCAAGTACGCCAAGCAGCTGCCCAAGCTCAACCTGTTCAAGATCGAAGACGCCTTCGGCGGCTGGGACAAAGCGGCCAAGGTGCACTTCGCCGACGGTGGCAGCTTCGACCAGATCTACACCAAGAAGTAAGAAGAAGCCTTCGCGCTGCCACCCACAAGAACGAACGACCCTTCAGGGAAACACACCGTGTCCATTCTCTTGATCGCAGGCAGCCCGTCCGAGCACTCGCGCTCGGCGGCGCTGCTCGACGCGGTGTCCCAACGGCTGGGCCTGCGCCACGCGCTGATCGAACGCCTGCACATCCGGGACCTGTCTCCCCAGGCCCTGCTGCTGGCGGACGTGGGCCACAAGTCCATCCGCGCCGCACTGAGCCAGGTCGAGACCGCGCGCGCCGTGGTGGTGGCCACCCCGGTCTACAAGGCCGCCTACAGCGGCGTGCTCAAGGTCTTCCTGGACCTGCTGCCGCAATCCGCCCTCAAGGGCAAGGTGGTGCTGCCGCTGGCCACCGGCGGCAGCCCGCACCACATGCTCGCGCTCGACTACGCGCTGCGCCCCGTGCTGCAGTCGCTCGCGGCGCGGCACATCCTCCCCGGGGTCTACGCCACCGATGCGCAGATCCCGAAGGACACCGAAGGCCAGTACCACGTCGGCACCGAAATCGGTGACCGGCTGGACGACGCCGTGAACACCCTCCTCCACGAAGGCCTGCGAATGCCGGTCACGGCCGGGTTCGCGCCCGTGCCGTTCGCCCAGGTGCGATGTAGCGTCTGAGCCGCCGCGAGCCGGGACCACCCGGCCGATCTCGCCCGCATCCCCATTCGTTTTTTTCAGCCACCGCGCGGGTGGCCTGGACGGCCGTTGCCTGCGCCTTCGTCACAGACAGAGGAATTGATCATGAGTGAACTGTTTCAACACCACCCCGAGGCCGGCGTGCCGGTCGAACCCACGCGTTTCAGCCGCCTGAAGCAATGGGCCATCGGCTTCCTGGTCTTCGTCATCGCCGCCTTCGGCCTGGCCCTGCTGTTGCTGCCGGTGCCCGAAGCGAAAGCGCAGACCAAAGGCGAGCTGCGCATCGGCTACCAGAAGTCGGCCAGCCTGTTCGTGCTGCAGAAGGCGCAAGGCACGCTGGAGAAGAAGCTCGCCCCGCTGGGCTTCGGCGTGAAGTGGGTCGAGTTCCCGGCCGGCCCGCAGCTGCTCGAAGGCCTCAACGTCGGCGCGGTGGACGTGGGCTACGTGGGTGAAGCCCCGCCCATCTTCGCGCAGGCCGCCGGCGCGCAGTTCGTCTACTTCGGTTATGACCCGGCCGCGCCGCGCGCCGAAGCCATCCTCGTCACCAAGGACTCGCCCATCAAGTCGGTCGCCGACCTCAAGGGCAAGAAAGTCGCGCTCAACAAGGGCAGCAACGTGCACTACCTGCTGGTCAAGCAGCTGGAAAAACACGGCCTGAAGATCACCGACATCACGCCGGTCTACCTGGCCCCGGCCGATGGCCGCGCCGCCTTCGAAAGCAAGAACGTGGACGCCTGGGTGATCTGGGACCCGTTCCAGGCCGCCGCCGAAAAAGCCACCGGCGCCCGCGTGCTGGCCGACGGCACGGGCAACGTGGTCAACAACTACCAGTACTACCTGGGCGCGCGCAACTTCGTCAGCAAGAACCCCAAGGTGATCGAAGCCCTGTTCGAGGACTCCGTGGCGCAAGGCATCTGGCTCAAGAAGAACCTGCGCCAGGCCGCCGAACTCATCGCGCCGCTGCAAGGCCTGCCGGTCGAAGTGGTCGAACTCGCGCTGCAGCGCTACGAGTTCAACGTCAAGCCGATCACGCCCGCCGTGGCCGCCGACCAGCAAAAGATCGCCGACACCTTCTTCGAACTCAAGCTGATCCCCAAGGCGATCAAGGTCAACGAAGCCGTCGTCGTCGCCCAGCCCTGAGACCTGCGCCATGTCCAAGCCCTTCAGTGCGGCCGACCTGCGCCGCCACATCGCCCAGCTGCTGGCCGTCACCGCGGCCTCCTGGAGCATCGCCGCCGCGAAAGCGCGCAGCGTCCTGACCCCTTCAACGAACACCACCGCCATGACCTTCGATGTCTCCAACCGCCGCCGCTTCGTCCTCTCGGGCGTGGGCGCCGCCGCCCTCGCCTCACTGCCCAGCCTGCCCGCGCAGGCCCAGCAGACCAACCGCGTGTTCCGCGTCGGCCACCAGAAAGGTTTCCTGAGCCTGCTCAAAGGCCGGGGCACGCTGGAACAGCGTCTCGCCCCCCTGGGCGTGAAGATCAGCTGGACCGAATTCACCGCCGGCCCGGTGCAGCTCGAAGCGCTCAACGTCGGCTCGATCGACTTCGGCGACGTGGGCGAAGCCCCGCCCATCTTCGCGCAGGCCGCCGGCGCGCCGCTGGCCTACGTGGCCGCCACCGTGCCGCGCCCCGCCACCGAAGCCGTGCTCGTGCCCAAGGACTCGGCCATCAAGAGCGTGGCCGATCTCAAGGGCAAGAAGGTCGCCTACAACAAGGGCTCCAACGTGCACTACTTCCTGGTCAAGCTGCTGGAGAAGAACGGCCTGAAGTACGAGGACGTGCAGTCCGTCTTCCTGCCGCCGGCCGATGCACGCGCCGCCTTCGAGAAAGGCGCGGTGGATGCCTGGGTGATCTGGGACCCGTTCCTGGCCGCCGCCGAGGTGGGCCTGCACGGCCGCATCCTGGCCGACGCCACCGGCGTGGTGAACAACCGCGCCTACTACTTCTCCACGCTGGACTACGCGGCGAAGAACGCCGACGTGATCAAGATCGTGATCGAGGAGATCAACAAGCTCGACCAGTGGGGCAGCGCCCACCGCGACGCGCTGGCCGCCGAGTTCGCGCCGCTCTGGGGCCTGCCCAAGCCGGTGGTGGACCGCTCGGTGACCCGCCAGGTCTACGGCACCGGCCCGATCACCAGGGCCATCCTGCAGGAACAGCAGGTCATCGCCGACACCTTCTTCAACCTCAAGCTGATCCCCAAAAAGATCAACGTGCTTGAAGCCGCCGTGAACGCGGGTTGAGCAGGAGCACGTCATGGGTCTCAACATCTTCTGGTTCATCCCCACCCACGGCGACAGCCGTTACCTCGGCACGGCGCAGGGCGGGCGGCAGCTCAACCACGACTACCTCAAGCAGGTCGCGCAGGCGGCGGACAGCCTGGGCTACGAAGGCGTGTTGATTCCCACCGGCCGTTCCTGCGAAGACCCCTGGGTCGTCGCCGCCAGCCTGCTGCCGGTGACGCAGCGGCTGAAATTCCTGGTGGCCGTGCGCCCCGGCCTGCACCAGCCGGCGCTGGCCGCGCGCATGGCCGCCAGCTTCGACCGCCTCTCCAACGGCCGCCTGCTCATCAACCTCGTCACCGGCGGCGACCGCGCCGAGCTCGAAGGCGACGGCGTGTTTCTGGACCACGCGCAGCGCTACGAGCAGTCGGCCGAGTTCATCCGCATCTGGCGCGAGATCCTCACCCGCAGCCACGAAGGCGAGACCTACGACTTCGACGGCCAGCACCTGCAGGTCAAAGGCGCCAAGCTGTTCTTCCCGCCGCTGCAGCACCCCCACCCGCCGGTGTACTTCGGCGGTTCCTCGGAAGCCGCGCACGAACTCGCGGGCGAACAGGTGGACACCTACCTCACCTGGGGCGAGCCACCGGCCGAGGTGGCGAAGAAGGTGGCCGACGTGCGCGCCCGCGCCGCCAAATACGACAGCCCCCACGCTGCGCTGCCCCCCGAGGGGGCGCAATCTGGCTTGGGGCGGCCCGGCGCCCGATCCGGCCGCCCGATTACGTTCGGCATCCGCCTGCACGTGATCGTGCGCGAGACCGACGCCGAGGCCTGGGCCGCCGCCGATGCGCTCATCAGCAAGCTCGACGACGACGTGGTGAACCGCGCGCAGGCCGCGTTCGCCAAGATGGATTCCGAAGGCCAGCGCCGCATGGCCGCATTGCATGCCGGTGGCGCCAAGCGCACCCGCGCCGACCTGGAGATCAGCCCCAACCTGTGGGCCGGCGTGGGCCTGGTGCGCGGCGGTGCCGGCACCGCCCTGGTGGGCGACCCCGAGACCGTGGCCGCGCGCATCCAGGAGTACGCCGAGCTGGGCCTGGAGAACTTCATCTTCTCGGGCTACCCGCACCTCGAAGAAGCCTACCGCTTCGCCGAACTCGTGTTCCCGCTGCTGCCGCGCAAGCTCCGCGAGAAGCTGCCCGGCCCCGCGCTCACCGGCCCGTTCGGCGAAACGGTCGCCAACGTGTTCGTGCCCCGCGCCGCCCAGAGCTGAGGAGCCCTGCCATGAGCATCCATTCCATCCACCACGTGCAGCTCGGCTTCCCGGCCGGCCAGCAGTCGCTGGTGCGGCACTTCTACGGCGAGCTGCTGGGCTTGAAGGAATTCCGCCTGGGCGGCACCGGCAACGCGCTGCGCTTCTACGCCGCCTCGCAGCGCGTGGACCTCGTGCCCGTGCCGAACTGGGCCCCGCCGCCCTCGCCTTCGCGCCTGGCCTTCGAAGTGCAGAACCTGCCCGGCTTTCGCGCCAAGCTGCTCGACGCTGGGCTGGAGATCGACGAGACCCGCCCGCTGCCCGGCCACCTGCGCTTCTTCGTCAACGACCCCGCGGGCAACCCGCTGGAATTCCTCGAACCCGACCATTCGCCACAAGGGAGCGCCGCATGACGCAAGCCCAGGCCCAGACCCTCCGCGAGGCCCCGGTGACCCCGGTGCCCGACACCATCGACGCGCCCGGCTGGGGCCTGCTGCCCGGCCGTGGCGCCGGTGCCTTCCTCGGCCCGCTGCTGCGCGGCCTCTGGCAGCGCTTCCTGCCCTGGCTGGTGCCGGTGCTGCTGGTGGTGCTGTGGCAGCTCTCGTCCTCGCTGGGCTGGTTGTCCACGCGCGTGCTGCCCGCGCCGCTGGACGTGGTCGCCGCGTTCTGGACACTGGCCGTCTCGGGTGAACTCTGGACCCACGTGAAGGTGAGCGCCGGCCGCGCCCTGATCGGCCTGGCCGTCGGCGGCGGCCTGGGCCTGGCGCTGGGCCTGCTCACCGGCTCGGTGCGCTTCTTCGAAACGCTGCTGGACTCCAGCATCCAGATGGTGCGCAACATCCCGGCGCTCGCGCTGATCCCGCTGGTGATCCTGTGGTTCGGCATCGACGAGGTGGCCAAGCTGTTCCTCATCGCAGTGGCCGTGTTCTTCCCGATCTACCTCAACACCTTCCACGGCATCCGCAACGTGGACCCGGGCCTGATCGAGATGGGCCGCACCTACGGCCTCTCGCGCTGGGGCCTGTACACCCAGATCATCCTGCCCGGCGCGCTGTCCTCCATCCTGGTCGGCCTGCGCTTCTCGCTCGGCCTGATGTGGGTGATCCTGATCGTGGCCGAGACCATCTCGGCGCAGGCCGGCATCGGCTACCTCACGATGAACGCCCGTGAGTTCCTGCAGACCGACATCGTGCTCGTCGGCATCCTGCTCTACGCCGCTCTCGGCAAGCTGGCCGACGTGTTCGCCCGCAGTCTCGAACGCTACTGGCTGCGCTGGCACCCCGGCTACCAGAACCCCTGAACCACCCCACGAGAACGACCACCATGACGCATCCCCTCTTCAACCGCCGCGCCGCGCTGGGCGCCCTGGGTTCCCTCGCCGCCGGTGCCGCCCTGGCCCAGGGCAACGCGCCGCGCGCCGTGCGCCTGGGTTACCAGAAGTCGTCCACGCTGATCGCCGTGCTGCGCCTGCAGGGTACGCTGGAACAGCGCCTGGAGCCGCTGGGCGTCAAGCTCAGCTGGCACGAGTTCACCAGTGGCCTGCCGCTGCTCGAAGCGCTCAACCTCGACAACCTGGACTTCAGCGCCGACGTGGCCGACACCGTGCCGGTGTTCGCCCAGGCCGCGGGCGCCCAGCTCACCTTCGTGGCGCAGGAAGCGCCTTCGCCCACGGCCCAGGCCATCGTGGTGCGCGCGGACTCGCCGCTCAAGAGCGTGGCCGAGCTCAAGGGCAAGCGCGTGGCCTTCGCCAAAGCCGCCGGCGCGCACTACCTGCTGATCGCCGCGCTGGACAAAGCCGGCCTGTCCTTCGCCGACATCGAACCCGCCTACCTCACGCCGGCCGATGGCCGCGCCGCCTTCGAAAAAGGCGCGGTGGACGCCTGGGTGGTCTGGGACCCGTTCCTCTCCGCCGCGCAGAAGCAGGCCGGCGCGCGCGTGCTCGCCGACGGCACGGGCCTGGCCTCGTACCAGCGCTACTACCTGGCCAGCACCCGCTTCGCCCAGGCCCGGCCCGACGTGCTCGGCGTGATCTACGCCGAACTGGAGAAGACCGGCCGCTGGGTCAAGCAGAACCCCAAGGACGCCGCCGCCCTGCTCGCGCCCTTCTGGGGCCTGGACGCGGCCATCGTCGAACAGGCCAACGGCCGCCGCAGCTACGCGGTGCGCCCGGTCACGCCGCAGAACATCACCGAGCAGCAGAAGATCGCCGACGCCTTCCTGGCCGAGAAGCTGCTGCCGCGCCGCGTCAACGCGGTGGACGTGGCGCTGTTCAAGCCGCAGGGGTGAACGCATGAGCGAGAAGACCGACACCCAAGGCGTGCGCGTGCAGCTGCGCCACCTGAGCAAGCGCTACGGCGCGCGCGAGGTGCTGCGCGACAACCAGCTCACCATCGAACCCGGCGAGTTCGTCGCCATCGTGGGCCGCAGCGGCTGCGGCAAGAGCACGCTGCTGCGCCTCATCGCCGGCCTGGAAGCGGCCAGCGGCGGCGAGCTGCTGCTCGACGGCAAGAACGTGGACGGCCTGCACGACGACACCCGCATCATGTTCCAGGACGCGCGCCTGCTGCCCTGGAAGCGCGTGGTCGACAACGTGGCCCTGGGCCTGCCCAAGGACCGCCAGGCCGACGCCGAGGCCGTGCTCGGCCAGGTGGGCCTGGGCGACCGCCTGAACGACTGGCCGGCCAAGCTCTCGGGCGGCCAGCGCCAGCGCGTCTCGCTGGCCCGCGCGCTGGTGCACCGGCCGCAGCTGCTGCTGCTCGACGAACCGCTGGGCGCGCTCGACGCGCTCACCCGCATCGAGATGCACGAACTCATCGAAGGCCTGTGGAAACGGCACGGCTTCACCGCCCTGCTGGTCACGCACGACGTGCAGGAAGCCGTGGCCCTGGCCGACCGTGTGATCCTGATCGAGGACGGCGCCATCGCGCTCGACGAGCGCGTGCCGCTGGCCCGCCCGCGTTCGCGCGGCGATGCCACCTTCGCCGCGATCGAGAAACGCATTCTCGACCGCGTGTTGAACACAACTCCCCCCCGCGTCGACTACGGCGCCACCCCCCGAGGGGGGCAACGCCAGCGGCCCGGCGAAGCCGGTTCCGCGGCGTTCCCCGCCTGGCATTGGGCCATCTAAGTCATCTCCTCCACTTCAAACCAAGGAAAACACCATGTCCATCCAAGCCATCAACGTGCGCAACCAGTTCAAGGGCAAAGTCAAGGAAATCATCAAGGGCGATGTCGTCTCCGAAGTCGATGTCGAAACGCCCTGGGGCATCGTCACCTCCGTCATCACCACCCGCTCGGTGAACGACCTGGACCTGCAGATCGGCTCCGAGGTGGTCGCGCTCGTGAAGTCGACCGAAGTGTCGATCGCCAAGCTCTGAAGGCCGGCGCCGACGTGATCCTTCTCGACAACATCCACCAGACCTACCGCGGCCCGAAAGGGCCGGTGCACGCCCTGCGCGGCGTGGACCTGCAGATCCGCGGCGGTGAGGTCTTCGGCGTGATCGGGCGCAGCGGCGCGGGCAAGAGCTCGCTGGTGCGCACCATCAACCTGCTCAACCGGCCCAGCCAGGGCACGGTGACGGTCGCCGGCCGCTCCCTCACCACGCTGAACGCCGCCGGCCTGCGCGAAGCCCGGCGCGACATCGGCATGATCTTCCAGCACTTCAACCTGCTGACCTCGCGCACCGTGTTCGACAACGTGGCGCTGCCGCTCGAACTCGCCGGCCTCTCGCGCCACCAGATCCGCGCGCGCGTGAACCCGCTGCTCGAACTCGTGGGCCTGGGCGCGCTGGCCGACCGCTACCCGGCCCAGATCAGCGGCGGGCAGAAACAGCGCGTGGGCATTGCCCGCGCCCTGGCCAGCCAGCCCAAGGTGCTGCTCTCGGACGAAGCCACCTCCGCGCTCGACCCCGAGACCACTCGCTCCATCCTCGCGCTGCTGCAGCAGATCAACCGCGAACTGGGCCTCACCATCGTGCTCATCACGCACCAGATGCAGGTGATCAAGCAGGTCGCCCACCGCCTCGCGGTGATGGAGGCCGGCCAGATCGTCGAACAGGGCGAGGCCTTGCAGGTCTTCAGCCACCCGGCGCACGAGGTCACGCGCAGCCTGCTCGACGACGTGGTGCCGCGCGAGCTGCCCGCCAACGTACTCGAGCGCGTGCGCGGCCTGCTCGGCGTGCCGGGCCAGCCGCCGGCCAGCCTGCTGCGCCTGGTGTTCGCGGGAGTCGAGTCCGACCAGCCCCTGCTCTCCGACCTGGTGCGCCGCTTCGGGCTGGACCTGAACATCGTGCACGGCCAGATCGACGAGGTGCAAGGCCACCCCTTCGGCACGCTGGCCGTGCTCGCCAGTGGCGCGCGCGAGCAGCTCACCGCCGCCGTCGGCCACCTGCGCGGTGCCGGCGTGCAAGTGCAGGAGGTGGCCTGTGCTTGAACAACTGCAAACCTGGTTCCCGCCCGCCCTGCTCGACCTCTTCGTGCTCTCGTTCTGGGAGACGCTGGTGATGGTGGGCATCTCCGGCTTCGTGGGCGCGCTCATCGGCGTGCCGCTGGGCGTGCTGCTGCGCCTCACCGACCACGGCGGTGTGCTGCAGAACGCGGCCTTCAACCGCACCGTGGGCGGCATCGTCAACGCGGTGCGCTCCACGCCCTTCATCATCCTGCTGGTCGCGATCATCCCGTTCACGCGCCTCATCACCGGCTCGTCCATCGGCACGGCCGCCGCCGTGGTGCCGCTGACCATCGCCGCCGCGCCCTTCATCGCGCGCCTGGTGGAAACCTCGCTGCGCGAGGTGGACAGCGGCCTGATCGAAGCCGCGCAGGCCATGGGCGCCACCACGCCGCAGATCGTCTTCAAGGTGCTGCTGCCCGAGGCCTTCCCCGGCATCGTGGCGGGTTTCACCATCACCCTCGTGAGCCTCACCGGCTACTCGGCCATGGCCGGCGCCATCGGCGGGGGCGGCCTGGGCGACCTCGGCATCCGCTACGGCTACCAGCGCTTCCTGCCCGAGGTGATGCTGGCCGTGGTGCTGCTGCTCATCGTCTTCGTGCAGGCCGTGCAAAGCCTGGGCGACTGGTTGGTGCGCCGCTTGAACAAGAAATGAAACACCCCCCTGCGCCGCTGCGCGGCTTCCCCCCTCACTTGCGCGCCTTCGGCGCTTGGAGGGGGGACGGCATCTTGGGCCGGCGGAGCCGTCCCTTGATGCCTCTGGATCGAGGCACACGCTCCGGAAGTGTTGTTTCGTGCGCTTTGAAAACTTTTATCAACCACAAGGAACCCTGAAATGATCAAACGGCAACTGCTCCAATCCACCCTGGCCCTCACGCTGGCCGCCGCCTTCGCCGCGCCCGCGCTCGCGCAGGACAAGCCGCTCAAGATCGGCGTCACCGCCGGCCCGCACGCGCAGATCTTCGAACAGGTGAAGAAGATCGCCGAGAAGGACGGCCTGAAGATCCAGATCGTCGAGTTCAGCGACTACGTGCAGCCCAACGCCGCGCTCGCCGCTGGCGACCTCGACGCCAACAGCTACCAGCACAAGCCCTACCTGGACAACCAGATCAAGGACCGTGGCTACAAATTCACCGCCGTCGGCTACACGGTGAACTTCCCCATCGGCATCTACAGCAAGAAGGTCAAGAGCCTGAAAGACCTGCCCGAAGGCGGCAAGGTCGGCATCCCGAACGACCCCACCAACGGCGGGCGTGTGCTGCTGGTGCTGCAGGACCAGGGTCTGATCAAGCTCAAGCCCGAAGCCGGCCTGAAGGCCACGCCGCTGGACGTGGTGAGCAACCCCAAGAAGCTCAGGTTCGTGGAACTCGACGCCGCGCAGCTGCCGCGCTCGCTCGACGACCTCGACGCCTCGGCCATCAACACCAACTACGCGCTTTCCGCCGGCCTGAACCCGGGCAAGGACGCCATCGCCCAGGAAAACGCCAAGAGCCCGTACGTGAACCTGATCGCCGTGCGCGAAGCCGACAAGGACAAGCCCTGGGTCGCCAAACTCGTGAAGGCCTACCAGTCAGCCGAAGTCAAGGCCTTCATCCAGACCGAGTTCAAGGGCTCCGTCCTGGCCGGGTTCTGACATGACCACCCCTCGCCAGATGCACCTCGGTGCCTTCTTCTTCGGCGCCGGCCACCACCTGGCCGCCTGGCGGCACCCGGACGTGGTGCCCTCGGCCGGCGGGACCGCGCAGCAGACGGCCGACGAGGCGCGCAAGTTCTGCAACAGCCTCAAGGGCCAGCTGGCCGGGTATGGCCGCTCCACCGACGCGCTGAAGATCCTGCCCGGCATCTCGCCCTTCGTGGGCCGCAGCGAGGCCGAGGCGCGCGAGAAGTTCGAGCAACTGCAATCCCTCATCGACCCCGTGCTCGGCGTCGGCCTGCTCTCCACCTTCCTCGGCAACGTGGACCTTTCCAAGTACCCGGTGGACGGCCCCCTCCCGCAGGACCTGCCGGTGACCGAGGGCTGGCAGAGCCGCCAGGAACTGTTCGCCGGCCTCTCGCGCCGCGAAGGCCTGACGATCCGCCTGCTCTACGAGCGCGTGGCCGGCGCGCGCGGCCACTGGACGGTGGTGGGCACGGCCGAGTCCATCGCCGACCAGCTCGAACACTGGTTCACCACCGGCGCGGCCGACGGCTTCAACGTGCTCGCGCCCACGCTGCCCCATGGCCTGAAGGATTTCGCGCAGCTCGTCGTGCCCGAGCTGCAGCGGCGCGGCCTGTTCCGGACCGAATACAGCGGCCGCACCCTGCGCGACCACCTGGGCCTGCCGCGCCCCGAACACCCCGCCGCCGCGCCAGCGGCGCGCGAACTCGCCACCGCCTGAACGAACACCCAACAAGGAGAAAAACCGATGTCCGCCCACTGGAAATTCGAAACCCGCTCGGTGCATGCCGGCTACAAGCCCGACCCCACCACCAAGGCCGTGGCCGTGCCGATCTACCAGACCGCCGCCTACGCCTTCGACAACGCGCAGCACGGCGCCGACCTGTTCGACCTGAAGGTGCCGGGCAACATCTACACGCGCATCATGAACCCGACGCAGGACGTGCTGGAACAGCGCATCGCCTCGCTGGAAGGCGGCATCGCCGCGCTGGCGCTGGCCTCGGGCCAGGCCGCCGTGACCTACGCCATCCAGACCATCGCCGAGTCGGGCGACAACATCGTCTCCAGCACCGCGCTCTACGGCGGCACCTACAACCTCTTCGCGCACACGCTGCCGCAGTTCGGCATCACCACGCGCTTCGCCGACCACCGCGACCCGGCCAGCTTCGAGCCGCTGATCGACGCGCGCACCAAAGCCATCTTCGTCGAGTCCATCGGCAACCCGCAGGGCAACATCACCGACATCGCGGCCGTCGCCGCCATCGCGCACAAGCACGGCGTGCCGCTGATCGTGGACAACACCGTCGCCTCGCCCTACTTGCTGCGCCCGATCGAACACGGCGCCGACATCGTGGTGCAGTCGCTCACCAAATACCTCGGCGGCCACGGCACCAGCATTGGCGGCGCCATCATCGACAGCGGCAAGTTCCCCTGGGCGGAGCGCAAGGCCCGCTTCAAGCGCCTGAACGAGCCCGACCCGAGCTACCACGGCGTGGTCTACACCGAGGCCCTGGGCCCGGCGGCCTACATCGGGCGGGCGCGCGTCGTGCCGCTGCGCAACACCGGCGCGGCCATCTCGCCCTTCAACGCCTTCCTGATCCTGCAAGGCATCGAAACCCTCTCGCTGCGGCTGGACCGCATCAACAGCAACACGCTGCGCGTGGCCAAGCACCTGGAGCAGCACGCCAAGGTGGGCTGGGTGAACTACGCCGGTCTGCCCAACCACCCGGACCACGCGCTCGCCCTGAAGTACCTGGGCGGCCACGCCTCGGGCCTGCTCACCTTCGGCGTGAAAGCCGCCGCCGGCGAAGGCCGCGCGGCCGGCGCGCGCTTCCTCGATGCGCTGCAGCTCTTCACCCGCCTGGTGAACATCGGCGACGCCAAATCGCTCGCCACCCACCCCGCCTCCACCACGCACCGCCAGCTCTCGCCCGAGGAGCTGGCCAAGTCCGGCGTGCCCGAAGACGCGGTGCGCCTGTCCATCGGCATCGAACACATCGACGACCTGCTGGCCGACCTCGACCAGGCCCTGGCAAGCGTATGAACACCCCCCGCGTCGCCTTCGGCGCCACCCCCCTCAAGGGGGGCGCACCCTGGGACCGGCAAAGCCGGATCCTCGGGAGCCCTGGGGCAAGACATCTCACTCAACCATCACCTGAAAACACGGAGACCCCACGATGAAACGAATCCTCGGCCTGGCGGCCGCCACGCTCGCACTGCTGGGCGGCGCCGCGCAGGCGCAGACCGCGCCCGACCTCCAGGCCCGCGCCTGGGCCGCCTCGTGCGCGGCCTGCCACGGCACCGACGGCAAGAGCCACAGCGCCATCCCCGCCATTGCCGGGCAGGACAAGGCCGTGCTGCTGCAGAAGCTGCTGGCCTACAAGCAAGGCACGCTGCCCGCCACCGTGATGCACCAGCACGCCAAGGGCTACACCGACGCCGAGCTCGACCGCCTGGCCGCCCACTTCGCGCGCCAACCCAAATAACAACAAGGAGCCCACCCCATGAAGCAACTGCTGCAACGCCGCCACTTCCTCGCCGCCGCCGGTGGCACCGTGGCCGCCCTGGCCCTGCCGGGCTGCGCCTCGGTTTCGTCCGCGCCCAAGGCCCGCGTCGTCGTCATCGGCGGCGGTTTCGGTGGCGCCACCGCCGCCAAGTACATCCGCCAATGGGCGCCCGAGATCGAGGTGGTGCTGGTCGAGCGCGAAGCCGCGTTTGTCTCCTGCCCGCTGAGCAACCTCGTGCTCGGCGGCACGGAAAAGATCGAGAACCTCACCACCGGCTACGACGCGCTGCAGAAAAAGCACGGCGTGCGCGTGGTGCGCGACGAGGCCACCGCCATCGACGCGGCCAGGAAAGAAGTGCGCCTGGCGCGCGGCGACACACTGAAGTACGACCGCCTCATCGTCTCGCCCGGCGTGGACTTCCAGTTCGACCAGGTGCCCGGCCTGCAAAGCGCCGAAGCGCAAAACCAGGTGCTGCACGCCTGGAAAGCCGGCCCGCAGACCGTGGCCCTGCGCAAGCAGCTCGAAGCCCTGCCCGATGGCGGCGTGTACGCCCTGCACATTCCCAAGGCGCCCTACCGCTGCCCACCCGGCCCCTACGAACGCGCCGCGCAAGTGGCCTTCTACTTCAAGCAGCACAAGCCGCACAGCAAGGTGCTGGTGCTCGACGCCAACCCGGACATCACCTCCAAGAAGGCCCTCTTCCTCAAGGCCTGGAACGAGCTCTACCCCGGCATCGTCGAATACAAGCCCAACAGCGAGATCGTGCGCGTGGACGCGGCCAACCGCACCGTGGAACTGCAGTTCGAAACCGTGCGCGCGGGCGTGCTCAACGTGGTGCCGCCGCAGCAGGCCGGGCGCATCGCGCAGACCGCCGGGCTCATCACCGCCAACAACAAGTGGTGCGGCGTCAACTTCCAGACCTTCGAATCCACCGTGGCCCCGGGCATCCACGTGCTGGGCGACGCCACCCTGTCGGCCCCGGGCATGCCCAAGTCCGGCTTCATGGCCAACAACCACGCCAAGGTGGCGGCCGACGCCGTGATCGCGCTCATCCAGGGCCGGCCGGTGAACACCGAACCCATCATCGCCAACACCTGCTACAGCTTCGTGAGCGACACCGACGTGGTGCACGTGGCCAGCGTGCACAAGTGGAACACCGAGCAGAAAACACTCGTGGCCGTGAACGGCGCGGGCGGCCTCACGCCCACCGCCAATGCGCTCGAAGGCCAGTACGCCCGGTCCTGGGCACGCAACATCTGGGCAGACGCCTTGCTCTGACGACAACGCCATGAACTTCCAGCAACTCAGATCGGTTCGAGAGACAGCGCGCAGCGGCTTCAACCTCACCGAGGTTGCCGCCATGCTCTACACCTCGCAACCCGGCGTGAGCCGGCAGATCCGCGAGCTGGAAGACGAGCTGGGCGTGACCATCTTCGCCCGCGCGGGCAAGCGCCTCACCGGCCTCACCGGGCCGGGGCAAACGCTGCTGCCCATCGTGGAGCGCCTGCTGCAGGAAGCCGACAACCTCAAGCAGGCCGGCAAGGAATTCGTCTCGCGCCTCGAAGGCGGCCTCTCCATCGCCGCCACCCACTCGCAGGCACGCTACGCCTTGCCGCACGCCGTGCGCGACTTCCGCGCGCTGTTCCCGCAAGTCACGCTCAACCTGCACCAGGGCTCACCCAAACAGGTGGCCGAAATGCTGATCGCGGGCGAAGCCGACATCGGCATCGCCACCGAAGCACTGGCCAACTACCCGCAACTCGTCACGCTGCCCTGCTACCGCTGGACGCACAGCGTCGTGGTGCCGCACGGCCACCCGCTGCTGCGCGTGGAGGGCCCGCTGTCGCTGCAGCAACTGGCCGAACACCCCATCATCACCTACGACCAGGGCTACACCGGCCGATCGCACATCGACGACGCGTTCGACAAGGAAGGCGTGCGGCCCAACGTGGTCATCACCGCGATGGATGCGGACGTGATCAAGACCTATGTGGAACTGGGCATGGGCGTGGGCATCGTCGCCAGCATCGCGGTGGACCCCGACCGCGACCGCCACCTGCACGCGCTGGACGCGCGGCACCTGTTCGAAATCAACGTCACCCGCCTCGCGGTGCGGCGCGGCACCTGGCTGCGCGGGTACGCGTACAGCTTCATCGAGAACTTCGCGCCGAGCCTCACGCGGCAGATCGTGGAAGAGGCGTTGAATGATGAGATCGTGACGGTGTAGCCGGGCGTCACCTTGCGTGAGAATGAGCGCGTGTTTCGCCAGCACCGCCACCCCACCCGAGCCCCACGCCATGAACCAGGAAACACCGCGCCTGAACCTTGTGCAACTCTCCGACCCCCATGTGGTGGCGCGGGGCAAGCGCCTGATGGGGCGCATCGACACCGCGAAGTACCTCGCCCAGGCCGTCGAGCAGGTCAACCAGATCACACCGCGCCCGAGCCATGTGCTGATCACCGGCGACCTGGTGGATCAGGGTTCGCTTGACGAGTACCAGCACCTGCGCGAGTTGCTCAAGCCCCTGCCCTGTCCCTACTGGCTGATGCCCGGCAACCACGACTCGGTGCCCCAACTGCGGGAAGCGTTTCCTGACCATGCCTACCTGCAAGGCAACCTCGAAGACGACGGCACGATCGCGGCGTTCGTGCTCTATGAGCTGGACCTCGGCAGCCATCGCCTGCTCTCAATCGACACGACCGTGCCGGGCAAGCCGTTCGGCACCCTGTGCGCCGCGAGGTTGAACTGGCTGAGCAAGCGCCTGGACGCCCAGCCCGAAATGCCCACCCTCATCGCCCTGCACCACCCGCCCTTCACCACCGGCATCGCCTTCATGGACGGCATGGGTCTGCGCGAAGGCGCCGAGGAACTCGAACGCATCGTCTCGCGGCACCCGCAGGTGGAGCGCTTGCTGTGTGGTCATCTGCACCGCACGATCCTGCGGCGCTTCGGCGGCACGCTGGCGATGACCGCGCCCTCCACCGCCCACCAGATCGCCCTGGGGTTGCTGCCGCAAAGCGAACCCGCCTTCATCTTCGAGCCGCCGGGCTTCTACCTTCATGGTGTGCAAGTCGATGGCAGCCTCGTCAGTCATTTGCAACTGATCGGCGATTTCGGATCTGCCCAGCGGTTCGGCTGAGTGACGTGTGCCGCGCAGGCGGGTGCTTCTCACCGGCAAGGAGTCGCCATGAGGCTTGCCCCAATGAACGGTCGCTTCAGACTGAGAAGAGACGCCAACCTCAGGCCGGGGGAAGTGTACGATTGCTCAAAGCGGTCGCCGAGATGGTGGATTGGCAATCCGGTAGTTCTACCTTCGCAGCTGATCAATCGCCCGTGGCCGCCTTCCAACTCTGATTTATGGGCGATCAAATCGGCGCACTCGATTGACCTAGAAGTGGCCTACACGGACCAAACATGCAACTGCGAAATCTGCCTGCCACCTGCCCCGTGCATAGAGTAGGTGTCTTTTGGGTCGCTTCCTCTTGTAGCGCGGCTCCGCGTCAGCGTGTATTAACGCGGCCGCCTCTTAGGTGCCATCGGCAGATCTCCAGCTGCCATCCACATGGAATCGGCTTGTAAGCAGTCTATTTCTTACTGATCCCGTCGATCCATCTTCATCGTCTGGCAGATTGTTTATTTGCTTCTCGAATGCGATGACTTCCATAGTGAGAGTTGCGGAAGTGGAGTCCATGCTCTGAAGCGCCGAAACAACGCCACTCAAGTCCCATTCAGTTACTGAGCCGCCACCAGTTTTCCTCAAAAATATGTTGATGGCAGCCAACGTCATAGGATCATTCAAACTTAATCCTTCTTTGAAGGCTCGTACCAAAAGTTGTTCAACGGCGGTACGATGCTTGACCATCTTTCCTGCTGCAGTGGTCAAAATGGATCGAGCAAAATCATTTAAGTTGCTGCAAGCATCGAGAATTTTCTCCACCTGTATGTCGTGTTCGTGAGGGTCGATTACATGCAAGATGGGAAGACAAAAACTAATTTTCGCTGAATCACTCGCATCAGCCGCAGCATGGATGGATGCCAGCGTCAAGTCGCGAAAGTGGCTTGAGTAGTTATTTTGGTTCAGAAAATCCAATAGTCTCCGGTCTAGTACAGGATACACATGCCGATTAAAACACTTATCCATTAGTTGATTAAATACGTATCGCTTATCGGTTGAATCCGCTGGCAGCTGAAAAAGTCCAGCGAGCAAGACGGAAACGTGCCAGTGATCTTGCCTTTCTCGTGCAAGCACGAATATTCTTTCCATCGTCGCCAGCGAGAGCTGATGCCAGCGCCCCTCTTCTCTTGCTACCACTAGCACCAACTCAGACATGGTCGGCACATGCACCAAGTCGCAGAGTCTTTCAACACCGACGTCCTCCAGAACGCATTGCATAGCCAGGGACTCTCGGAACCTTCGGTGAATGAAGTCGTAGACAACCTCGCGTTCGCTGTTGAGGATCCCGACCAGAACGCCAGAGTAACAAATCTGAGCCACAACGTTGACGCTGTAATCATCGCTTCCAATGCCACGCATAAGCTCACTTCGGTCTTGAATACCTTTCGCTTCATTCAGTAGCTCACGCGCGACACTCTCTATATCTGCCAAGCTGTAGATAGCTATCCCTCGTTCATATCCACGCCATGCCACACGTCGAACTATCAACAGCTTTTGATGCGCCCAGCGCGCGCGGTTGGAGCGGAGGCGGAATCGATCGATGCTCGATAAGGGCTCGAATTTCTCTTTATCTATCTCAAGCAGGAGTTGATTCGCGCAAGCACTGATGATTCCACCTTGACCGTGGCTCCATACGTTAGAGGCATCGTTGCCGCTGCGCATGGCCTCAAAAACGGCATACGACAGGATAGTTAGAAATAGCGGATTGTTGGAAAGATCATCGAGGCCAACCTTAATACCAGTCTTTAGCGAGCTTAGAAATGCACCTTCATCAAGTGGTTTGCCACCATCTCGTACGATCTTCTGTTGGTAGTATGTCAAGATCTTATGAATTAATTCATCCCCGTTGTTAGGAAGGCCGCACACTTCAAAACAACTTGCCTTGGACAATGAAACCTTGTGGGCAAAGAAAAATTCTTTGCGTGAGGTCATCCAGATCCTGCACGTCTGCATAGCGCGATGGATTTCCCCGTAGTTCTGCGAAGGCGAAAGCCAGGTATCGACGAAGATGTCATTGGAAAGAAGCACGCCAAGTTCGCGCTCGATGTGGCGTGCATTATTCAGATAGGGGATTTCGTCGTATCCATCCAAAAAGATCGCCAGACGTTTATTTCGCGCTAGGCGCAGTAGTCGCTGTCGTCCCCAGTTCCCACGAAAATAGTCGATTGAATTCAGTATGTAATGGAGCACCGGGGCGGGGTGCGAGATTGAGACGGCTTTCAGAGGCACATAAACTGGAATAAGTCCATCTTGCTTGATCAAGCTTTCCTCATTTATCTGCCTTGATGCAATGTCTAAGACCGTCTTACGAAGAAGCGTCGTTTTTCCAATGCCCGCCTCCCCAAGCCAGACGATTCTTCTCGCGCGATTGACATCGTAGTCCCTCAGTTTAGTGGCTTCAACACCCCGCCTCGAGCGAAGTGAATCCGCAGCTCCCCTAAGCTTGTTGAGCGATGCCTCTACATATTCAGTGCGCGTGCTTAACTCGATGCTTCGATAGATTACAGGCATCGATTCCACCTCTTTCGCCACTCGTCGCAGATAAACGCCCTCAAGCTGGACGACGTTGAATATGGATGGCAAGCGTTTCCGAAGTGCTTTCGCAAGTTGCGTCAGTACTTCAGCTCCGATTCTGCCCACTACGCCTTTCAAGAATGAGAAAAAGAGCTCGGCAATCATGGACATGGAAACCTCTCACCCTGCAACGTTGATTTTGTGACGAGTATCACTTACACATGCTTCAGAGAGAGCCCTCGAAGGGTGCTCGTTCATGCGACCTTCCGAAGCTGGCGGTGCCACTCGCGGATTTTCCAGCTGTGGGCGTGCGCGCAGTACGACTGGTTCTGCGTGGACGGATTTCACTAGGATGGTTACAACCGCGCTATACAGAGTGAATATTGGCTATGTCAACATGCCGGCATGTCTGGACGTAGTTGCGATTCTCCGCATCACGGCATGATGACTGAAATCTGTTCAATATCATGAGTTGACGGAGCGGTGGCGTCTGGCAGTTCTCGCTGCAGACCAGCCACCCCCCTGCAACCATGCGATGGCGCAAGGCCAAATTCGGCCATTTGCATTACATATCCCTAGCTATACTCCGCCGATCGCGTCCAAAAAAGGCGTGATCGGGATTGGTCTCCCGTCCGCAGTTCCTGCAGCGAAAGCCGCAGGCCTCCTCCGCAGAGTTCTGCGGCTTTTTCGCTCGTGCTGCTTTTTGGCGGCTCGAGCGGGGAGTCGCGAGACTCGCCGGTTCCCGCAGGGACTGCCCGGTAGACCAACCCGTTCGGGCCGCCGCCCCTCCACAAGAGGGGCGACGGTTGTCGCAATCCGTATCCCGGGGAGCCTCTACATGGCCATCAACCTTCGTCTCTCTTTCCAACACGCGCTCGCTCGCCTGCGCCCCAAGAGCTTCGCCCACGAAGTCTCCGACCTCACCGCTCAAGCCTTCCACCGGCTCAACCGGCTGGGCCTGTCCATGGAAAGCCAGGTCGATCACGACATCACCAACGCGGTGAACGACGAGCGACGCAAGGCGCTTCACGACGAGGCGAGTCGCCGCTATATCGACCTGTTCGACACGTTGCTGGCGCTGCAGGCGCTGGCCGACAAGAACAACGGCCGCCGCTGAGGCGCCTGCCATTCAGGCAATGCCCTCATGGCGGACCAACGCACCATCCCCACCAGAAAGCCGCGCGGCGTGCGCGTTCTCGGCGCTGCCGCTTCGGCCGACGCGACCGAGGCGCGGGTTTCGTCGCTCGCGCTGCAGGTGGCCAACCAGGTGACCGAGCTGTCGATCACCTTCAAGGCCTATCAGGCGCTGGAGCGCTTCATCTCGCCGGAGTACGAGCACGAGGTGGACGACGCTGTGCCACCTTCGCGCTCGGAGCTGGGCTCGCTGCTGCACACGCTGAATGCCGAGATGCAGCGGCAGCTTGGCGCACTGGCGGACACCACCACGGTGCTGCAGGCGCAGGTGGAAAGCAAGCGCTTCGCTTGAACGAGCTGGGTGCAAATTAAGGCTAATTAGACTAATTCGTTAAATTTCAGTATAGTTGCTCAGGGCGGCCAGTTGCATCCGCCAGGAGTCGACCATGAACATCAACCCCCTTATCGAACGGCTTGAGCGCGAGGGCATGCTCGCTGAGCACAACCCTGAGTTGATGCAACAGTTTCTTGAGCGTGCTCAAGCCGAGGACAGACGCGCAGGCGCGTACCCGAAATCCCGCAAGACCACCCGGGTGCAGCTTGCCGAATCGGTTTCCGAAGCCGACCTCGCAAGCCAGTTCGTCAATGAAGCGCTCAAAGAGGTGACCGATCGCAAAGTCGCCCTTCTCGCCAGAGCGGGCTTCAGCGCCACGGTCATCGAGGCGCTGAAGGCCTGGGTCGACGTCACCGTGGATGCCCGCGTCTTGCAGCAGCAATTGCGCATGGGCACCGAGCGCGCGCCAGTCATCGCACCTGCTGCAGACCCACTGGAGCCCCTCACCGCCCGGGAGCTCGGCGACGCTTTGGGGGATTTGAGCGAAGACACGGTGCGCAACCGGGAGCGTCAGGGCAAGCTGTTCTCGGTGACCCGACCCGGGCGAAAGCGGGGCCGGGAATACCCCGCCTTCCAGGCCTGGCCAGAAATCGCCGGCGATCCCCTGGAGCAGGTGCTGAGCCCACTGACCGGGCAGGAAGGGCCTGCCCTTTACGGCTTCTTTTCGTCGCCCAACGATCTCCTGGCGAACCTGACGCCCATTGAAGTGCTGGCGGGCAAACGCACCACGTCACGCGCCCTCGACAAGGGTGCGGAGGCTTTGCTGGCCGCCTCACCCGATGAGCGCCGTGCGGCAGCCGCCACCGCAGCACAAACCTACGCAGGTGAGCTCGGCGCATGACGGCTGCCGCCGCCCACGCCGCCTTCCGGGGAAGCCGTCTGGCCCTGGAGCTGATCGACCCGCAGAGCATGGACCTCGTCCGCCTGACCCAGCACACCGCCACCGGTGGAGACTGGGACCCACCGGCGGAGATGCACCGCAACCTGCGCGTCGATCCGCCGCCGGGCCACAAGTCGGCCTTCTCGGTGCTGTACACGGCGAACACGCTGTCCTGTGTGGCCATGGAATGCCGAGTGCTCCAGGTCGACGCCAATGACCGATACACCTGGAACCGCGAGGCCGCAGAGCGGTACGACGTGGTGCGGTTCGGCTTTTCAAAGCCCGCGATCTTCATACCAATCGACGGTTTGAATCGCGACGAACTCGGCCTGGGCGGCACCTTGCAGCCGCTCGGGTCCTACGAGCCGTACCAGAACGTGGCCCTGCAGCTCCACACCCGCTATGGCGGCATCGTCCACGGGATGAGCTGGCAGTCCTTTCATCGGGGGCAACCTGGCCGTGCCTACGCGATCTGGCACGAGCACCGCGACACCATCGGCCTGAGCAGGAGCGTGTCAGGCCAGAACTACCCCAAGCTCGCAGACGACACCGAGTGGCAGACCTACTTGGCCAACAACCCTCACATCGTTGAGTTGACGCCCTGAGAGCGGCCAGGTGGGCACGTCATCGAGGCGGCCTCCTACAATCCGACGACGCCTTTTTGAGCCCAAGTACCTGAACGTGAGCCCCCCGCTGATCCAGTTGCCAGACAGAGCACGCCTCGGCTGAGCGCCGTGGCGTTGCTTCTGTTCCTGCTGGTTCTTCTGGGTGTTTCCCTGGGGAACCCGGCGGCGCGCCTGAGCGCGCACGCGCCCCACCCCTACGCCCAGGACGACGGCACGCCGTTGCGTCAGGCGGTGATGACGGCGGCGGGGCGGTCTGCGATGGCGGCCCTGCGCCCCGTTGCCAAGAAGATGGGGGCGAAGGGGACCGATGGCGCGCTGCCGGTGGTCAGCGTCACGTTCACCACGCTCGACACCCCCGGGGGCGAGGCCCCCGACCGCCGTGGCCCGAGGCTGCCCGAGCCCGCGCCCCACGGCTACCTGGCCCGCGCGCCGCCTGCCGCCCTGGCGTGACGCCTGGCGCACCGGTTGGTGCGCCCCCTCCTCTTCCTCGCCTGACGACGCTGCTGCCGCGTTGCGTTGCCTCGCCATGCCCTCCTGGCCCAGGAGGCCGCGAGGCGCTGCGCCGCCGCGCGCGGCCTTCCCTATTTCTCTATCGGACGCATCTTCATGACTTCACTGGACTACGCCTTGACCATCGGCGCCATCGCCGCCCTGCTGCTGTGGCTGGCCTGGAACGAACGCAAGGCCGACAACGCGCGCGATGCCGGGCTGCTGTTCACGCTCGGCTCCATCGTGGGGGCAGTGGCCGGCGCGGTGGCGCTGTTTCTTCCGGCTTGAAGCGGATCGGGTTCAGCGGTCCGCCGAGACCTCTGCCTCGCGCAACACGGCGAGCAGGTTTTCGCTGGCCGCCAGGCCCATCTTCACGTAGGCGTCGGCCGTGACGCCGCCGATGTGCGGGCTGAGGATGATGCGGTCTTCGTCGCGGAACGGGTGGTCGGCCACCATGGGTTCCATGGCGAAGCTGTCCAGCCCGGCCGAGGCCACGTGGCCTGTGCGCACGGCGTCCAGCAGCGCGGCTTCGTCCACCAGGCCGCCGCGCGCGGTGTTGACGATGAGCACACCGGGTTTGCAGCGCGCCAGGGTGTCGCGGTTGAGCAAGCCCCGGTTGTCGTCGGTCAATGGGCAGTGCAGCGAGATCGCGTCGGACTCGCGCCAGAGCGTGTCGAGGTCCACCACCTCGATGTCGGCCGGCACCTTGCTCGCGTAGGGGTCGAAGCCGATCACCCGCATGTCCAGCGCCTTGGCCATGCGCGCGAAGCGCTGGCCGATGGCGCCCAGGCCGATGAGGCCGACGGTGCGGCCGGCCAGCTCCACGCTTTTGTGCGTGGCCTTGTCCCAGTGGCCCGAGTGCATGCGGGCGTTCAGGGCCGGCACGGACTTGGCGCAGGCCAGCAGCAGCGCCATGGCCTGCTCGGCCACGGCCGCCGCGTTGGCGCCCACGGCGGCGCGCACTTCCACGTGGCGCGCTGTCGCGGCCACCTTGTCGATGGTGTCGGTGCCGCTGCCGTGCTTGGAGATCACGCGCAGCGAGGGCGCGGCGTGGATGGCCTCTGCCCCTACCTTGCCGTAGCGCACGATGATGGCAACGGGGTCGTGCTGTTGGCAGAGCGCGACGATGTCCTGCTCGCTGGGGGTCTTGCCGGCGTAGACGATGTCGAAATCGGTCAGCAGCGCGAGCGCTTGCGGGGCCAGGTCGGCGGCGGTGACGAGGATGGCGGGCCTGGTGGAGCTCACAGCCGCTCCCCTTCCTTGAGCACGCCGGCCGAGCGCAGCGCGGCGTCGAGCCATTTGGCGGCCGTGTCGCCTTGCTGGATGGCGGCGATGCGCGCGGCTTCGTCCTTCACCTTTTTCTCGGCCAGGGGCAGCAGGGCTTCGATCTTCTCGCGCTCGACGATCACCACGCCGTCGGCATCGCCGAGCACGAGGTCGCCGGGGTGCACGGTGACGCCACCGATGGAGATGGGGTGGCCGATGCGGCCGGGCACGAGCTTGGTGGGGCCGTTGGGGTTGGTGCCCACGCTGAACACGGGGAAGCCCATTTCCTCGAGTTCGAGCGAGTCGCGCACGGCGCCGTCGAGCACCACGCCGGCAATGCCGAGCTTCTGGCACGCGGTCATCATGATGGTGCCCATGAGCGCGGCGGTCTGGTCGCCTTTGCCGTCCACCACCAGCACGTCGCCGGGTTGGGCGAGCGACATGGCGGCGTGGATCATGAGGTTGTCGCCGGGGCGCACTTCCACGGTGAACGCGGTGCCCACCACTTTCATGCTGGGGCGAAGGGCGGTGATGCGGCCGTGCAGCGCGCCGCGCCGGCCGGCCACGTCGGCCAGGATGGCCGCCTGGTAGGCGCCGGCCTGCTGCACGATGTGCGGGGGAACGCGCTCGAAGTCGCGGAGGATGTCGGGGGTGGTGGTCACGGTGAGGGTCCTGAAGGAAGTGAATCAGTCGAGCTTGGCGCCGGAGTCCTTGACGACCTTGCCCCAGCGCACGATGTCGTCGCCGATGAGCTTGGCGAAGGCTTCGGGGGTGCTACCGGCCACGTCGGCGCCCTGGTCGCTCAGCTGTTTCTGCAGGGCGGGCAGTTGCAAGGCCTTGTTGATCTCGGTGTTGAGGCGGGCCGTGACGTCCTTGGGCAGGTTGGCCGGGCCGAGGATGCCGAACCAGGTGACGGCCTCGAAGCCCTTGTAGCCGGACTCGGCGATGGTGGGCGTCTGCGGCAGGTCGTCCACGCGCTTGAGCGAGGTGACGGCCAGGGCGCGCATCTTGCCGTTCTTGATGTGGCCGATGAGCGTGGGGATGGACGACACGTAGACCTCCACGCGCTCGCTGATCACGTCGTTGATGCCCTGGGCCGCGCCTTTGTAGGGCACGTGCATGAGCTTCACGCCGGCTTCTTTCTGGAACATCTCCATGGCCAGGTGGGCCACGGTGCCGTTGCCCGAGGTGGCGAAGTTCAGCGCGCCGGGTTTGGCTTTGGCTGCGGCGACGAGCTCGGCAAACGTCTTGTAGGGCGAGGTGGCCGAGACCACGAGCGCCAGCGGCGCGCTGGCCACCATGGAGATCGGCGTGAGGTCCTTGACGGGGTCGTAGGGCAGCTTGCTGTACAGGCTGAGGTTGATGGCGAGGTTGCTGGTCTGGCCGAGCACCAGGCTGTAGCCGTCGGCGGGCGACTTGGCCACGTTGTCGATGCCGATGTTGCCGCCCGAGCCGGGCTTGTTGTCGATGATGAAGGACCACTTGGTGGTCTCGCTGATCTTCTGCGTGACCTCGCGGCCGATCAGGTCGGTGCCGCCGCCCGCGGGAAAGGGCACGACCAGGCGCACCGGCTTGTTGGGCCAGGCCTGGGCATGGGCGGTGGTGACGAAAACGGATGCCAGCGCGAGGCCGGCGAGGATGCGGCGGGAAATGATCACGGTGCTTGTCTCCAGTTGTTCAGCCAACCACGTTGGCCGTGGGACCGGACTGTAGGGAGGAGTTGCGTTCAGTACAATGCCGTTTCACGGAACGAAACGAGGTGCATGGTGCGCAATCCTCCCAAAGACGATGATGAACCCGCTGCCGGGGGTGTCAACGCGGTGACGCGGGCACTCTCGCTGATGGAGACTTTCCAGGCCGGCGAGGCCACGCTGTCGCTCGCGGAAATGAGCCGGCGCGCGGGCATGCACAAGACCACGGCGCTGCGGCTGGCGCGCACGCTCGCGCTCTCCAGCTACATGTTGCAGGCCGAGGACGGCCAGTGGCGGCTGGGGCCGGCCACGGGCTGGCTGGGCGCGCGCTACCAGCGTGGCTTCGACGTGAACTTCGCCGTGGAGCCGGTGTTGCGCGAACTCGTGCAACTCACCGGCGAGAGCGCGACCTTCTACGTGCGCGAGGGCAACATCCGCGCCTGCATCGCCCGTGTGGAAGGCGCGCAGGCGGTGCGCCACCATGTGCGCATCGGCGAGCGCCTGCCGCTGGACAAGGGCTCGCCGGGCCGCGTGATCCTGGCATTCAGCGGGCAGCGTGGCGAGCCCTACGAAGAGATCCGCAAGCGCGGCTACCACCTCTCGCTGGGCGAGCGCGAGCCCGAGGTGTCGAGCGTGTCGGCGCCGGTGTTCGGCCTGAACTGGCGGCTGCTGGGTTCCATGTGCATCTCGGGGCCGGGCTCGCGGCTCACGAAGCCCAAGCTGGAGAAATACGCCAAGCACGTGATCCGCGCGGCCAACGAACTGTCGTATGCGCTCGCGGGCAGCCGCTCGGCGAACACGCCGCCGGTGGTGTCAAACTGGCACCCCTGATGAGCACCGAACCTTCCGCCAACACCACCGCGCCGCTGGCGCGACCGGCCAACCGATTCGACCGCATGGAGTGGGCCGGTGCGTTCGGCGACCTGGGCACGCTCATTCCCTTTCTGGCGGCCTACATCGGCGTGCTGAAGATGGACCCGACGGGCGTGCTGTTCGCGTTCGGCGTGGCCATGCTGGTCTGCGGCTTGTACTACCGCACGCCGTTCCCGGTGCAGCCCATGAAGGCCATTGGCGCGGTGGCGGTGGCGCAGGCGGCGCAAACGGCGGTGATCACACCCGGCACCGTGGTGGCGGCGGCGCTGGTGACGGGCGCGGTGTGGCTCGTGCTCGGGCTCACGGGCGCGGCGCGCACCCTCTCGCGCCTGGTGCCGCCCACGGTGGTGGCGGGCATCGTGCTCGGGCTGGGCCTGGGCTTCATGCTCGAAGGCGTGCGCATGATGCAGACAGCCTGGGTGCTGGCCGCCGTGGCGGGCGCCGTCACCCTGGCGCTGATGTGCACCCGGGCCATTCCCGCCATGTTCGTGCTGCTGGCCCTGGGCGCGGCGGTGGGCCTGTACCAGAACCCGGCCCTGGGCTCGGCGCTGGCGAATGCGAACCTGCAACTGACCACGCCCACCTTCGCCCTGGGCTCGCTCTCGTGGAACGACCTGTTCATCGGCGTCGTGTTTCTCGCCTTGCCGCAGATCCCGCTGACGCTGGGCAATGCGGTGATCGCGATCAAGGAGGAGAACAACCGCCTGTTCCCTCACGCGCCGGTGACGGAGAAGAAGGTGGCGGTGTCGACCGGCCTCATGAACGTGTTCAGCTCAACCGTGGGCGGCGTGCCCATGTGCCATGGCGCGGGCGGCATGGCCGGCCACGTGGCCTTCGGCGCGCGCACCGGCGGGGCCGTGGTCATTCTGGGTGCCGTGCTGCTGGCGCTGGCGCTGTTCTTCAGCGACTCGGTGCACGTGCTGTTCCAGCTCTTCCCGCCGGCGGTGCTGGGCGTCATCCTGTTCTTCACCGGCGCGCAGCTGGCCCTGGGCGCGGGCGCGCTGGGCGCGGCCAGAAACGACCGCCTGGTGGTGCTGGCCACGGCCGGCCTGTGCCTGTGGAACGTGGCCATCGGCCTGGCCGTGGGGCTGGTGCTGCACCACCTCGCGCGGCGCGGGTGGTTGCGGTTCTGAGCGCGCGGGCTCAGTCCTCGACGCCGATCAAGCCCTCGCGCACCGCCAGGCGCACCAGGGCGGGCACGTCGTCCACGCCCAGCTTGGCCATGATGCGGGCGCGGTAGGACTCCACGGTCTTGGGCGAGAGGTCCAGCTTCGTGCTGATGACGGCGCTGGTGAGGCCCCGAACCACCATGAGGATGACCTGCCTTTCCCGCGCCGACAGGGAGAGCACGGCGGCCGATCGGGATTCGGCCATCAGGCCTTCCACCGCCAGCGTGGATGCCCGCCGGCAGAGGTACCGGTGACCGTTGGCGACCACCTCCACGGCGTTGAGCAGCTCGAGGGATGCCGAGTTTTTCAGCACGTAGCCCAGGGCGCCGCGCCGCAAGGCTTCCACCACGTGCCGGGGGTTGGTCAGTGGGGCAACAGCGCTGCCGCGGCGGCGCGCGTGAGGTGCCGCGTGAGTTCGTCGAGCAAGGTGGAGGCCGCGCGCGCCTGCTGCCAGTGCAACGGCACATCGAGCGGGGTGCCGGGCACCAGTTCAACGAGGTGGCCGGCCTTGAGATGGGCACGCACCATCACCTCGGGCTGCAGGCCCCAGCCCATGCCCGCGAGGGCCGCCGTGACAAACGCATGCGGCGACGGCAGGGTGTGCCGGGGCAGCTCCACGTGCCGGTGGCACTGGCGGCGCGCCCAGCGCGCCTGCAGCTGGTCCTTGGTGTTGAACACGAGGCTGGGTGCCTTGCCCAGGCTGCCGGCCCCCACGCCCTGGGGAAAGTGGCGCTGCACGAACGCGGGGCTGGCGGTGGCGAGGTAGCGCATGGTGCCCAGCGGGCGGCTGTTGCAGCCCACGGCCGGGCGGGCGGTGGCCGTGACGGCGGCGAGCACCGCGCCGCTGCGCAGCCAGTCCGAGGTGTGGTCTTCGTCGTCCACGGCCACCTGCATGAGCACGGGCGCCTGGGCCGCGAACGCGGCCACGGCGGGGGCGAACCAGGTGGCCAGGCTGTCGGCGTTCACCGCCACGGGCAGCGCCACGCGCGCGACGCCTTCGGGCGCGAGCGCGGGCAGCGTGCCTTGCAGTTCCTGTTCCAGCAGGCTCACGCGGTCCACGTGCTGGCACAGGCGCCGGCCGGTTTCGGTCGCTTCGCAGGGTTGGCCGCGCACCACCAGCGCGCTGCCCACGCGCTCTTCCAGCAGCCGGATGCGCTGCGAGACGGCCGAGGGCGTCACATGGAGCGCGCGCGCGGCGCGCTCGAAGCTGCCTTCGCGCACGACGGCGGCCAGGGCGGACAAGGAGGCGTAGTCCAGCATGATTCAGTTTTGCTTCATCGGATGTAGTGAAGACAGTTTGCCTTCACAGCCCCGCACTGGCAATCTCGGGGCATGACGACAACTTTCATTCAAGGCCTGGTGCTGAGCCTGGGCCTGATCGTGGCGATTGGCGCGCAGAACGCGTTTGTGCTGCGGCAGGGCCTGCGCCGGGAGCACGTGGGCAGCGTGGTGCTGTTCTGCGCCGTGGCCGACGCGGTGCTGATCACGGCCGGTGTGCTGGGCATGGCGCAGGCGCTGGGCGAAAGCCCCGGCCTGGCGCGCGCGCTGGCGCTGGCCGGCGCGGTCTTCCTCGCGGTGTACGGCTGGCGGGCCTTGCGGCGCGCGCGCCTGCCGCAGCAGCTGAATGCCGCCGATGGGGGCGAGGGTTTGAGCCGGGGCGCGGCCGTGGCGCAGGCGGCGGCGTTCACGCTGCTCAACCCGCATGTGTACCTGGACACGGTGCTGCTGGTGGGCAGCATCGGCGCCCAGCAGCCGGCCGCGTTGCGCGGCTGGTTCGTGGCCGGGGCGAGCACGGCCAGCCTGTTCTGGTTCGGGCTGCTGGGCTTTGGCGCGCGCTGGCTCGCGCCCTGGTTCGCGCGGCCGCGCGCGTGGCAGGTGCTGGACGGGCTGATCGGCATCACCATGTGGGTGCTCGCGGCGCTGCTGGTGCGCCATGCATTCACCACTTCCTGAGGATGGACCATGTACGTTTCAAAGCACCACGCCCTCGATGACAGCGAGGCGATCTTCGGCCTGATGGAGGCGCACCCGCTGGGCGCCTGGGTGTGCCATACCGCGGGCGGCCTGGTGGCGAACCATGTGCCCTTCTTGCTGGACCGCAGCCGAGGCGAATTCGGCACGCTGGTGGGCCATGTCTCGCGGGCCAACCCGATCTGGCGCGCGCTGGGCGCGGCCGCGCCTTCGGTGGTGATGTTCCAGGGGCCGCAGGCCTACATCTCGCCCGGGTGGTACCCGGGCAAAGCGGCCCACGGCAAGGTCGTGCCCACCTGGAACTACACGGTGGCGCATGCGCACGGCGTCGCGCGCGCGGTGGACGACCGGGACTGGCTGCTGGACATGCTGAACCGGCTCACGGCCACGCACGAGGCCGACCGGCCCGCACCGTGGCGCGTGGGCGATGCGCCCGCGGACTACGTCGACCGCATGCTGCGCGCCATCGTCGGGGTGGAGCTGCCCATCCAACGGCTCGAAGGCAAGCTCAAGGCCAGCCAGGACGAAGACCTGCCCGACCGGCTGGGCACCGTGCGCGCCTTGCGGGCGGACCCGAGCGGCGAAGCTCAGGCCCTGGCCGGGCTGGTCGAAAAGGCCCTGGGTGGCATGTGAAAAAGACGCGGCCTGTACATTGCGGGCTTCATCTCTGCTCTCAACAACCACACGAGGAAATCACATGCCCAAGGCTTACTGGATGGCCACCTACCGTTCGATCAGCGACCCCGCCGCCCTGGCGGAATACGCCAAGCTGGCCGGCCCCGCCATTCAGGCGGCGGGCGGGCGCTTCCTGGCGCGCGGCATGCCCGCGCAGGTGTACGAAGCGGCGGTCCACCAGCGCGCCGTGCTGATCGAATTCGACAGCGTGGCGCAGGCCACCGGGGCGCACGACAGCCCGCAGTACCAACTGGCGCTCAAGGCCCTGGGCAATGGCGCGGAGCGCGACATCCGCATCGTCGAAGCGGTCGAATAAAAAGCCCTGAACCGGTCAGTGCGTGAGCTGTCGAACGCAGCTGACCGCGGTGGGAACGCCTTTGAACGTCCCGGCGGAACTGCCACCGGCAGGCACGAACGAATGGAACCAGGCGAGGGCCACCGGGCCCACGCTCCATTGCGTGGAACTCCAGCTCGTGGGAAAGCTGGCATGGCCGGGCGTGTGCAGCTTCTCCTGCACCGTTTCCCCGCTGGTGCATCCGGCGGAGGGGCTGTCGCTGAGCTCGCAGATGGCGGGCAGGTACCAGTCGGCATAGCCATTGATGGTGGCGCGGCAGGCGCCAGCCGCGTAGCCCGTCAGCGGGACGCCCACATGCTCGGGGGCCGACACGATCCGCTGCGTGTTGCAGGCGCCGTCGAACTTGCCGTTGCAGAAGGGCAGCGGGCCTGCTGAGTTGTCGGTCACGCCGGGGACTTCAAACACCGCGCCGGGCGCGACGTTGTGCTGGCTCCAGTTGTAGAGCGCGGTGCTGTCGCCGGCAATGGCCACCTTGCCGCCGATGCTCGCGCTGGGGGCGTGGCGTCGTCGAGGGCAAAGACATGACCACCCTGGTAGACGCTGCCGTAGTCAAGCACATGGACCTGAACCGTTGGCGTGTTGGTGTTGCTGCCCCGCACGGCCATGGACACCGGAACCGGCGCCAGGGCACCCGGCAGCGCGCTGGCCACCGCACCGGGCGTGATGGTGATGGTGCACGTGGCGCCGGGTGCCAGCGTGGTGCAGTGGTTGAGGTAGGTGGTGCCCGCCGGGAACACCACCGCCGGATCGACCTCCACCAGCGTCGCGGGGTGGGCACCGGTGTTCACCACGCTGACGCTGCGCGAGGCGCCAGAGACCTTGAGCGCCAGCACGCTGAGGCTCACGCTCAGGGTGGTCGCGGCGGCGGGCGAGGTGAGAACGGGTGGTGGGGGTGGCGGGGGCACGGGCGGCGGGGCTGCCTCGGGAGAGCCTCCGGAACCACCGCCGCAAGCGGTGAGAAGTGCCAACAGATTCAGGACGCAGAATTTCCGATTCGTGATGGCAGACAGCATGGATGGCTAGGGTGATGGGATTTTTGTAACTGGCAGTGGACCTTAGCAGTTTCCGTTGTCGTCCTTCGCACGATCAGGCCATGGAAAACCGGCCATTCCGTTGGTATGGCGCCCCATTCAGCTTTCGTTTTTTCAGGGCGTTGTCCGGTGGCGCCACCGCCTGATGGGCGCGGTGGCTTGGTGCATCCGGGCGCCTGTGGGAAGATGGGTTGAGCCCCCCGCCCCCCTCTCTTCACGCGGCCCGCCATGACCCGACCCTCACTGCCTATCGACGACACCACCGCCTCCTCTTTGCTGCGCACCGGCGTGCCCGGCCTGGACGACGTGCTCGGTGGCGGATTGACGCCGGGCCGCCTGTACCTGGCCGAGGGTTCGCCGGGTTCGGGCAAGACCACCATCGCCATGCAGTTCCTCATGGAAGGGGTTCGCATGGGTGAGGCCGTGTTGTACGTCACCCTCTCGGAAACCGCCGATGAACTGCAGGGCGTGGCCCGCTCCCACGGCTGGGATCTCAATGGCGTGGAAATCCGCGAGATGCTGCCCGCGCAGGAATCGCTCTCGCCCGAGGAGCAGTACACGGTGTTCCACCCCTCCGAGGTGGAGCTGGGCGAGACGACCATCCGCATCCTGGAGGACGTCAAGCGCATCAACCCTTCGCGGGTGGTGTTCGACTCCCTGTCCGAACTGCGGCTGCTGGCCGGCAATTCGCTGCGGTATCGGCGCCAGATCCTGGCGCTCAAGCAGTTCTTCGCGGGGCGCAACTGCACCGTGGTGCTGCTGGACGACATGACCGCCGTGGAACACGACCTGCAGGTGCAGAGCATCTCGCACGCGGTGCTGCGCCTGGAGCAGATCAACCCGGACTATGGCGGCGCCCGGCGCCGGCTGGTGGTGCTCAAGTACCGGGGCCAGTCGTTCCGGGGTGGGTACCACGACTACAAGATCACGCGCGGCGGCCTGATCGTCTTTCCCCGGCTGGTGGCGGCCGAACACGTCGAACCCGTGAGCCAGACCAAGATGCCCAGCGGCCTCAAGGAGCTGGACGACCTGCTGGGCGGCGGCATCGAGCGCGGCACCAGCACGCTGCTGGTGGGCGCCCCGGGCACCGGCAAGTCCAGCGTGGCGGTGCAGTTCGCCATGGCGGCGGCCGAGCGCGGCGAATGCGCGGCCCTGTTCATCTTCGACGAGAGCATCGCGACCATGCGCACGCGCTCGGAAGGCATGGGCATGCCGATCTCGAAATACATCGACTCGGGCCTCATCCGGGTGCGGCAAGTGGACCCGGCCGAGCTCTCGCCCGGCGAGTTCGTGCACGAGATCCGGCAGGCCGTCACCGAGCACCACGCCAGCGTGGTGGTGATCGACAGCCTCAACGGCTACCTCAACGCCATGCCGGACGAGCGTTTCCTCATCGTGCAACTGCACGAGCTGCTCACCTTCCTCGGCCAGTCCGGCGTGGCCACCGTGCTCATCGGTGCGCAGCACGGGCTGATCGGCATGCAGATGCACTCGCCGGTGGACGCGAGCTACCTGGCCGATGCCGTGGTGCTGCTGCGCTACTTCGAGGCCGAGGGCGAGGTGCGGCAGGCGATTTCCGTGATGAAGAAGCGCGGCGGCCAGCACGAGCGCAGCATCCGCAGCTTCAAGATCACGCCCGACGGGCTCTCTCTCGGGCCACCCCTGCGACAGTTCCGCGGCATTCTCACGGGCGTACCGATTCCCCTGGAAGGCGTGGTCGATCCCGACCCGCCAGCGAAATGACCGACGTTCCGGCTCGGTCGCCCGAGCTGCGCGTCTTGCTCAGGATGGTCACGGCGAAGGACGGCGAGATGACCATTCGCCTGCTGGCGCGCGCGGGCATCGCGGCCGAAACCTGCGCGGATGCCGCCGAACTGGCGAAAGAAATGGCGGTAGGCGCCGCGGCCGTGCTGATCGCCGAAGAGATCCTGGCCGACCAGGGCTTCGGGCGCGTGATGCTGGCCTTGCGTTCGCAGCCCGCCTGGTCCGACCTGCCGGTGATCGTGCTGGCGCGCTCGGGCGTGGATTCCGTGGCGGTCACCGAGGCCCTGGAGCAGCTGGCCAACCTCACGGTGCTGGAGCGGCCGATGCGGGTGGCTTCGCTGGTGAGCTCGGTGCGCACGGCGCTGGCGGCACGCCGGCGGCAGTACCAGTTGAGAACCACGCTGGAAGGCCTGCGCGAGGCGGACCAGCGGAAAACCGAATTCCTGGCCACGCTGGCGCATGAGTTGCGCAACCCCCTGGCACCGCTGCGCACCTCCTTGAGCATCCTCACGGAGAAGCAGCCGGACGAGGCCACCGCCCAGCGCCTCTACGCCATGATGGACCGGCAGGTGACGCACATGGTGCGGCTGATCGACGACCTCATGGAGGTGTCGCGCATCACGCGGGGCAAGATCGAATTGCGCCTGGCACCGGTCTCGCTCCACCGCGTGGTGCGCGACGCCGCCGAGCTCAGCAAACCCCTGCTCATGGCGGGCCGCCACGAGCTGGTGCTGGACCTGCCACCGGTGCCCAGCACCGTGCAGGGCGATGGCGTGCGGCTGACCCAGGTGTTCGCCAACCTGCTCAACAACGCCGCCAAATTCACCCCGCCGCAAGGCCGCATCGTGGTGAGCCTGCGGTCGGACGGGCACGCCGCGCGCGTGCAGGTCAGCGACTCGGGCGTGGGCATTCCGCCAGCCATGCTGGGCTCGGTGTTCGACATGTTCGTGCAGATCAGCGACACCTCCCGCGTGGCGCAGGGCGGCCTGGGCATCGGCCTCACGCTGGTGCGCAGCCTGGTGGAACTGCATGGTGGCCGTGTGATGGCGAGCAGCCCTGGCGTCAACGAAGGGACCACGATGACGGTCGAACTCCCGCTGGTGCCGGAGACGGTGGAACAGGCGACGGCGGACACCCTGGCGACCCAGCGGCGCGCCGGCCAGGGCCATCGGGTGCTGGTGGTGGACGACAACCGCGATGCGGCCGACTCCCTGGCCGAGCTGCTCGGGCTGATGGGCGCCAGCACCGCGGTGGCCTACGGCGTGGAGGAAGCCCTGGCCGCGATGGCGGTGTGCACACCCACCCTGGCGTTCATCGACATCGGCATGCCCGTGCGCGACGGGTACGAACTGGCTGGCCTGGTGCGCGCGGACAGCGCGCTGGCCGACACGGTGCTGGTCGCGCTCACCGGCTGGGGGCAGGCCACGGACCGCGAACGCATCATGGCCGCGGGCTTCGACCACCACCTCATCAAACCCGCGGACCTTGATCAGCTGACCGAGCTGCTGGACACCCGCCGCTGAAGAGGCGGCCGGGAACGCCGCTTGCCCTGGGGGGCATGAAACAGCCTGCCTTCACGCCATTGGCCCCTGAGCGTGCCTCCGTGGCCGCCGCCGACGCGGATGACGAGCCGGGCGAGCGGCTGCTGGAGGGCAACCAGGCCGACCTCTTCGACCACACCGAAGACGTCCGGGCCGCGCTGATCGGCACGCTGGAGCGCGCGGTGGACCACATCAACCTGGACGCCGCGCTGCTGCACACACCCGGGCTGGGCGCCGACATCATCGGCTGCCTGGGCGAACAATGCCGCAAGGGCGTGCGCGTGCAGGTCATCGCGCACACACTGGACATGGCGCGCGCGACCGACGAGCTCTCTCGCCTGTGCGAGGCGGGCATCACCCTGAACGAAGACCACCCCCGACGCGGCTGGCGCGGCTGGCTGGACCGCCGTCTGCGCGCCACGCACCGCCAGCTGGCGGTGGTGGATGGCGAGGTGGCCTGGTGCGGGCCGGGCATCCGCTCCCCGGACCTCTGCAGTTTTGGTCCCCACGTGCGGATGCGCGGGCCGGTGGTGCAGCGCCTGCAGCGGCTCTTTCTGGAAGCCTGGCACGCCTCCAGCTCCGCCGCCCGCCTGCCCCAGGCGAATTACTTTCCGCCCTTGATCGTGGTCGGGCGCGCGCGCATGGGCCTGTCGGCCGCGCCCGCCACCGGCGGTGTGCCGCTGCAGGCAGGCCACTCCCTCGTCGAGCAGATCGAGAAAGCGCGCGCCCAGGTGTTCGTGAGCATGGTCGAGCGCGCGCCCTCGCGCCGCCTGATGAAGGCCCTGCTCGCGGCGAGCGCCAGCGGCGTGGGTGTGACCGTCGTGGTGCACCGGCATGCGCTGGGTTGGCGGTGGCAGGAACGCTGCGCCGACCTTCTGAGCGTCGGGGCGCGCGTGTACCGTGTGGACGACAGCTGCCCCTTCCCCTGCCACGCCGTCGTGGACGGCCACTGGTCGAGCCTGGCGGTCGACGGGCCGCGCGCCAAGGTGGGCGAAGGCGCCGAGCTGATCGTGATGGACACCGAGTTCGCCGCGTCGCTGGAAGCGGTCTTCCACCAGGCGACGGGGCACGCGGTGCAGTTGCACGAAGCGGCCGTGCCCGCCTGAAGGCAGGGCCCGGGTACGCGCCTTGCCCTGTCTCTGCGCACGAACGGAAAGGACAGACATGACCCGACTCGAAGACAGCACGCGCCCCGCCGCCGTGCGCGCCTCCTCGCGCCAGCCCCAGGGCGACTTTGGCCGGGGCCGCGACCACGCGCCGCTGGGCGGCAGCGACGCCCCGCACCTCGAACAGAACCAGCGCGGCGCCTACCGCGATGCGGAAACGCCCGAGGAAGACCACGCGCCGGCCGAGGTGCCGTACCGCCCGGCGGGAAAACCGCGCGGCGCGAACGAGGGTGGCGGTGCCGTTTGATGCCGTGACGATCGGGTGACCCTGAGCCCGCGCCCACCGGCTGCCCGCACCCGCGCGGCCGGCGCGGCGCTGTTCGCGTGGTTCGCCGCCCAGGGTTGGTCCCCCGCCCCTTTCCAGCGGCAGGTGTGGCGCCATTGGCAGCGCGGAGAGTCGGGCCTGCTCGTCACCCCCACCGGCAGCGGCAAGACCTTGGCGGCGCTGGGCGGCGCCTTGCTCGACGGCCTGCGCGAGGCGGCTCCCGCGTCCCCCACCTCGCGCCTGCGCCTGCTCTGGGTGACGCCGCTGCGCGCCCTGGCCACCGACACCACCCAGGCCCTGAGCGCGCCGCTGGAAGCCCTGGGCCTGCCCTGGACGGTGGCCAAGCGCACGGGCGACGCCAGCTCGCGCGACCGGCGCCTGGCCCGCCAGGGCTTGGCCGAGGTGCTGGTGATCACGCCCGAGTCGCTGGCCCTGATGCTGTCCTATCCCGAGACGGCGGCCCTGCTCGCGGGGCTGCGGGGCGTGATCGTGGACGAGTGGCACGAGCTGCTGGGCAACAAGCGCGGCGTGCTGCTGCAACTCACGCTGGCGCGCATCCGCGCGCTGGCGCCCACGGCCGTGACCTGGGGCCTCTCGGCCACGCTGGGCAACCTGGACGAGGCGCGCGACGTGCTGCTGCCGCACCGGCCCGGCGCGCCGGTGGTGCGCGGCGCGCGGCGCCGGGGCCTGGTGCTCCAGACGCTGCTGCCCGAGCACGGCGAGCGCTTCGCCTGGGCCGGCCACCTGGGCCTGTCGCAGCTGGAGCGGGTGATGCAGCTGATTGCCGGCGCGCGCAGCGCGATCCTGTTCACCAACACGCGCGCGCAGGCCGAGCTGTGGCACCGTGCGTTGTCGTCGATCTGGCTGGAAGCGCCGGGCACCCTGGCCCTGCACCACGGCTCGCTGGACACGGCACTGCGCCTGGCCGCCGAGCAGGGCTTGCGCGACGGCAGCGTGCGCTGCGTGGTGGCCACCTCCAGCCTGGACCTGGGTGTGGACTTTCCCGCCGTGGAGCTGGTGATGCAGGTGGGCAGCCCCAAGGGCCTGGCACGCCTGCTGCAGCGCGCCGGCCGCGCCAACCACCGGCCCGGCGAGGCCGGCGTGGTCCACGGCGTGCCCACGCACGCGCTGGAACTGGCCGAGTTCGCCGCCGCGCGCAAGGCCATCGCGGCCGGGGAGATCGAGGCCCGGCGCCCGCCACGCCTGTCGCTGGACGTGCTGTCACAGCACTGCGTGACGCTGGCGCTGGGCGGCGGCTTCGAGCCGGACGCGCTGCTCGCCGAGGTGCGCGGCACACACGCCTTCGCCGCCTTGAGCGACACGCAATGGGCGGGCGTGCTGCGCTTCATCGAACGCGGCGGCCAGGCGCTGGAGAACTACCCCGACTTCCACCGCGCGGTGCGCGGCGACGACGGCGTGTACCGCGTGACGGACCGGCGCGTGGCGCTGCGCCACCGGCTCTCCATCGGCACCATCACGGCCGACGGCGCGGTGGCGGTGCGCTTTCCGCGCGGCGCCTCGCTGGGTTCGGTGGAGGAGAGCTTCATCAGCCGGCTGCGCCCGCGCGACCGTTTCCAGTTCGCCGGCCGCACGCTGGAGCTGGTGGCGGTGGACCAGATGACGGCCTATGTGCGCAAGGCCAAGGGCCTGAGCGCCGCCGTGCCTCGCTGGCAGGGTGGGCGCATGCCGCTGTCCACCGAACTGGGCGCGGCCATGGAGGCGGTGCTCGACGGCCCGCGCGACAGCCCGGAACTGCGCGCCCTGGCCCCCTTGCTGGACCTGCAGGCGCGCGTCTCGGCCCTGCCCACGCCGCGGACCCTGTTGGTGGAGACGGTGCGCACGCGCGGGCGCGCGTCGCTGTTCGTCTACCCCTTCGCCGGCCGCACGGTGCACGAAGGCATGGCCGCGCTGTTCGCCCTGCGCTGGGGGCGCCTGGCGCCCAACACCTTCCTGTACGCGGTCAACGACTACGGCTTCGTGCTGAATGCCTCGCAGCCCGCGCCGGCGGACGCGGACCTCATCGCGCGGCTGCTCGCGCCGGCGGACCTCCTGGACGACCTGCGGGAGGGCCTGAACCTGACCGAGATGGCGCGCCGCCAGTTCCGAGAGATCGCGCGCGTGGCCGGCATGCTGGTGCCTTCGCTGCCCGGCGGCGCGCAGCGCAGCGCGCGGCAACTGCAGGCTTCCAGCGGCCTGCTGTTCGACGTGCTCCAGCGCTACGACCCGCATCACCTGCTGCTGGCCCAGGCGGTGCGCGAGGTGTTCGAAGCGCAGATGGACGTGCAGGCCCTCACGGCCGCGTTCACGCGCTGCGCGGCGCGCACCATCGACCTGCGCCAGCCCCGCACGCTGACCCCGCTGTCGTTTCCGCTGTGGGCGGAGACGGTGCGCGGCGAGCTGAGCACGGAAGACTGGTCGGCCCGGGTGCGGCGCGCGGCCGAGCAACTGCAGGCGCGCCATGGCTGAGGCCATCGACCTGGTTCTGGCCGGCGAGCCCGTTCGCCTGTTCGCCGACCGCGCGCTGTACTGGCCGGCGCGGCGGCGCCTGCTGGTGGCCGACGTGCACCTGGGCAAGGACGACGCGTTCCGCGCCGCCGGCATCGCCTTGCCCACCGGTGGCACGCGCCACGACCTGGAGCGACTGACGGCGCTCATCGAGCGCAGCGGCGCGGATTCGCTGTGGGTGCTGGGCGACCTGCTGCATGGCCCGCGCGTGGATGCGCGATGGCGAGAGGAATGGGCGCGCTTTCGCGCTCGCCACGCGGGCATGCGCATGCTGCTGGTGGAGGGCAACCACGACCGCGCGGCGGCGCGCGCGGGGCTGGACATCGAGCACCGCCGCGAGCCCGTGGACGACGGCCCGTTCGGCTTCGCGCACGCGCCGCGCCTCGCACCCGAAACCGGTGCCCGGTTCGTCGTCTGCGGCCATGTGCACCCGGTGGTGAGCGTGCCGGGCTTCCGGGGCCGTTTTCCGGCCTTCGCCCTGACGGAACGGCAACTGGTGCTGCCCGCCTTCTCCCTCTTCACCGGCGGCCGGCTGGTGCGGGAGGCGCAGGCGCGCTTCGCCTGCATGGGTCCGCAGCTGCTGGACATGGGGCCCACGCCCACGCGGAATCGGTAAAAACGTCGGTCAGATTCACCGGACGGCGACGGTTTTCCCTCCGCCGCGTGCCGATATCCGTTTTCCGCATATCGCTGCTCGATAAGGATCGTTCCCTGGGCGCGATGGGCTGCCTAGCATGGGCGGACCATGATTCTTGTAGAGCTTCCCCCCGTGCGGCAGGACTTTCACATCCAGCCCCTGAGCGACGCGCTCGGCGCCGAGGTGCTGGGCCTGGACCTCGCCGCGCCCCTGTCCGACGACGACTTCGCCCGCCTGCACCGCGCCCATCTCAGGCACCACGTGCTGGTGTTCCGCGACCAGCGCATCACCCCCGCGCAACAGGTCGCCTTCAGCGCGCGCTGGGGCCCGCTGCAGCGCCATGTGCTGCACCAGTTCGCCCACCCCGAACAGCCCGAGGTGCTGATCGTCAGCAACATCGTGGAGAACGGCAAACCCATCGGCCTGGGCGATGCGGGTGTGTTCTGGCACTCGGACCTGTCGTACAAGGAGCGGCCCAGCCTGGGCTCCTTCCTGCACGCGCAGGAACTGCCCGCCGAGGGCGGTGACACCCTGTTCGCCAACCAGCACCTGGCCTGGGACGAACTGCCCGAGCGGCTGCGCGGCGCGGTGCAGGGCGAGCGCGCCGAGCACAGCTACCTCAAGGTGTACGCCGAGCTGCAGCGCCGCAGCCCCTGGCGGCCCAACCTCTCGCCCGAGCAGATCGCCGCCGTGCCCACCGTGAGCCACCCCATCGTGCGCACGCACCCGGAAACCGGCCGCCAGGCGCTGTTCGTCAGCGAACACTTCACCACCCGCGTGGTCGGCCTGCCCGACGACGAAAGCGAGGCGCTGCTGCAGGCCCTGTACGCCCACAGCACGCAGGAGCGCTACATCTACCGCCACCGCTGGCTGCCAGGCGACATGGTGTTCTGGGACAACCGCTCGGTGCTGCACCTGGCCGCGGGTTGCCCGCCCGACCAGCGCCGCCGCCTGTTCCGTACCACGATCGAAGGCCACGTGCCGTTCTAGAAAGAAACACCATGAAAAAACACACGTTCATCCACGGCCTGCTGGCCGCCGCGCTGACCGCTGGCGCGTCGTTCGCGGCCCACGCCGAAGGCCAGATCCGCATCGCCCAGCAGTTCGGCGTGGTCTACCTGCTGCTCAATGTGGCGGAAGAACAGAAGCTGATCGAGAAACACGGCAAGGCTGCCGGCCTGGACGTGAAGGTGGAGTTCGTGCGCCTCTCGGGCGGCAGCGCGGTGAACGACGCGCTGCTCTCGGGCCAGATCGACATCGCCGGCGCGGGCGTGGGCCCGCTGCTGACCATCTGGGACCGCACCAAGGACAAGCAGAACGTGCGCGGCGTCGCCTCGCTGGGCAACTTCCCGTATTACCTGGTGAGCAACAACCCGGCCGTGAAGACGATTGCCGACTTCAGCGACAAGGACCGCATCGCCCTGCCCGCCGTGGGCGTGTCGGTGCAGTCGCGCGTGCTGCAGCTCGCCTCGGCCCAGCGCTGGGGCAACGACCAGTACAACAAGCTCGACAAGCTGCAGGTGGCCGTGCCCCACCCGGACGCCACGGCCGCGATCATCAAGGGCGGCACCGAGATCACGGCGCACTTCGGCAACCCGCCGTTCCAGAACCAGGCGCTGGCAGGCAACCCGAACGCGCGCATCGTGCTCAACAGCTACGACGTGCTCGGCGGCCCCTCGTCGGCAACCGTGCTGTACGCGACCGAGAAATTCCGCAACGACAACCCCAAGACCTACCGCGCCTTCACCGCCGCGCTGCAGGAAGCCGCCCAGTACATCACCGCCAACCCCGAGGGCGCGGCCGACATCTACCTGCGCACCGGCCAGGGCGCGATCGACCGCCAGCTGCTGCTCTCCATCATCAAGAACCCCGAAGTGCAGTTCAAGCTCGCGCCGCAGAACACCTTCAAGCTCGCGACCTTCATGCACGGCATCGGCGCGATCAAGAACAAGCCCGCCTCGGCGAAGGACTACTTCTTCGACGACGCCCACAGCGCGGCCGCGAACTGACATGAACCCGGCCCACGTGCTGCAGCGCCACGCCATCGGCACGCCGATGCAGGACCTGCTGCGCGCCACGCGCGAGCAGGAGGGCGGCGCGGTGTTCGGCCCCGAGAAAGTGCCCACGGCCGCCCTGCCCCGGCCGCTGCTGGACTTCGACAAGGTCTCGCTGGAATACGCGACCGACCAGCAGGTGGTGCGCGCCACGCACCGCGTGAGCCTGTCGGTGTTCGAGGCCGAGCGTTATGTGCTGCTCGGGCCTTCGGGCTGCGGCAAGAGCACGCTGCTGAAGGCGGCGGCCGGTTTCATCGCACCGCGCGAGGGCCAGATCCGGCTCGACGGCCAGGCCATCACCGGCCCGGGGCCGGACCGCATCGTGGTGTTCCAGGAATTCGACCAGCTGCCGCCCTGGAAGACGGTGCTGGGCAATGTGATGTTCCCGCTGCGCGCCACCGGGCGCCTGGCCCGCGCGGAAGCGCTGGAGCGCGCGCACGCGGTGCTCGAACAGGTGGGCCTGGCCGATTTCGCGAACGCCTACCCGCACCAGCTCTCGGGCGGCATGAAGCAGCGCGTGGCGATCGCCCGCGCCCTGGCCATGCAGCCGCGCGTGCTGCTGATGGACGAGCCCTTCGCCTCGCTGGACGCCCTCACGCGCCGGCGCATGCAGGAAGAGCTGCTCGCGCTGTGGGAGACGGTGCGCTTCACGCTGCTGTTCGTCACGCACTCCATTGAAGAAGCCCTGGTGGTGGGCAGCCGCATCGGTGTGCTCTCGCCGCACCCGGGGCGCCTGCGCGCCGAGATCCAGGCGCACGAATTCGGCCTGGGCAGCAGCGGCGGCCCCGCCTTCCAGGCCGCCACCCAACGCATCCACGGCCTGCTGTTCGGGCCCGAGACCCTCCACCCATGAGCCTGGCCGACGCCCTGCCCCGATCCGGCCCGAGGCCGAATACCCGCTGCCCGCGCTGGGCGACACACCGGCCGAGCGCCCCCTGCCCTGGCAGCGCCGCGTGTGGCAGCAGGCCTGGGTGCGAAAGACCCTGATCCTGCTCGCGCTGGCGCTGCTGTGGGAAGTGCTCGCGCGCTGGCAGGACAACGACCTGCTGCTGCCCACCTTCGCGCAGACCGCGCGCGCCTTCGCCGAGGGTCTGGCGGGCGGCGAGCTGCTGCTGCGCGCCCGCGCTTCGCTGGCCGTGCTGCTGCAGGGCTACCTGCTCGGCATCGTGGCGGCCTTCGTGCTCACCACGCTGGCCGTGTCCACCCAGATCGGGCGCGACCTGCTGGCCACGCTCACCTCCATGTTCAACCCGCTGCCAGCCATCGCGCTGCTGCCGCTGGCGCTGCTCTGGTTCGGTCTGGGCAACGGCAGCCTGGTCTTCGTGCTGGTGCACTCGGTGCTGTGGCCGCTGGCCCTGGCCACCTTCGCGGGCTTCCAGGCCGTGCCCGAGACCCTGCGCATGGCCGGGCGCAACTACGGGCTGCGCGGCGTGCGCTACGTGCTGCTGATCCTGGTGCCCTCGGCCCTGCCGGCCATCCTCTCGGGCCTGAAGATCGGCTGGGCTTTCGCCTGGCGCACCCTGATCGCCGCCGAGCTGGTCTTCGGCGTGTCCTCCGGCAAGGGCGGCCTGGGCTGGTACATCTTCCAGAACCGCAACGAGCTCTACACCGACAAGGTGTTCGCCGGCCTGGTGATGGTGATCCTCATCGGCCTGCTGGTGGAGAACGTGGTGTTCCAGACGGTTGAAAAACTCACCATCCGCCGCTGGGGCGTGGCGCGATGAGCGCGCCGCGCCGCATCACCATCGTCGGCGGTGGTTTCTCGGGCGTGAGCGCGGCCGTGCAGCTGGTGCGCCACAGCCCGGTGCCGCTGGCGGTCACGCTGATCGAATCGCGCGACCGCGTCGGCCCCGGCCTGGCCTATGCCACGCACGACCCCGACCACCGCCTCAACGGACCGACCTGGGTGCACGCGGTCGACCCCGTCGACGGCGAGCACTTCACGCGCTGGTGCGAAACGCACGGCGTGTTCGAGGCCGACCCGCAGGCCGTGCAGGCCAATGGCACGGCCTTCGTGCGCCGCGCGGTGCTGGGTGCCTACCTCGAAGCCATGGTGCGCGGCCACGCCAGCTGGGCGGCCACGGGCTCGACCATCCGCACCCTGCAGGACCGCGCCGTGCACGCCTGGGAGGCCGACGGCGAGGTCACCACCGTCACCGAACACGGGCAGACGCTGACGGCCGACCTGCTGGTGCTCGCCACCGGCAACGCCGAGCCGCGCCTGCAGGCCCCGCTGGACCCGGCACTGGCGCAACACCCGGGCGTGATCGAGAACCCGCTGGTGACCGCGCGGCTGCTGGGCATTCCGCGCGACGCGCGCGTGCTCATCATCGGCAGCGGCCTGACCTCGCTGGACGTGGTCTCCACGCTGCAGCGGCAAGGCCACGCGGGCGGCGTCACGGTGGTCTCGCGCCGGGGCCTGCGCCCACGCGCGCAACCGCTGGCCAGCGGCGTGGTGGCCCACCCGGTGGGCCGCCAGAACCTGGACCGCCTGCTCGGCCCCGCGCCCGCTTTCCTCACCGAGGTGAAGCCCGAGCTGCGCACCTGGATCAAGACCCTGCGCGCGCGCATCCGCGACAGCGTGGCGCGCGGCGAGAACTGGAATGTGCCCTTCGACGAGCTGCGCGACGCCGTGTGGCAGCTCTGGCCCACGCTGCCGCCGGCGCAGCAGCGCCGCTTCCTGCGCAGCGTGCGCCCCTGGTACGACGTGCACCGCTTCCGTTCGCCACCGCAGACGGAAGCCATCCACCGCGAAGCCCTGGCCGCCGGCCGGGTGGTGCACCTGGCGGCGCGGCTGCGCTCGCTGGCGGTGCAGGCCGGCACGCACCGCATCGACGCCGTGCTGCAGCCCTCGGGCGGCGGCGCGCCGCGCACCGAGGCCTTCGACGTGGTGGTGAACTGCACCGGGCTGGACGCCACCGGGCGCACCGCCGGCAACCCCCTGCTGCAGGCCCTGGTGTCGCACGGCACGCTGCGCGCGGACGCCTGCGGCATCGGCTACGCGGTGGATCCGAACTGCCGCGTGATCGACAGCGAAGGCGAAGCGCTGTCGCGCATCCGCCTGATCGGCCCGCCCACGCTGGGCACCTTCGGCGACCCGGGCGGGGCCATGTTCATCGCGGCGCAGATCCACCGCATGCTGCCGGACGTGTTCGGGACGCTTCAGCGCCCGGCCTTGTCGACCGCCTTCTTGAGCAGCTCGTATTCCGCGCAGGGCTTGGCGGTGCAGAGCAATTCCAGGTAGCGCAGGTTCTTGCGCGCGCCGGCCACGTCGCCCAGCGCCAGGAACAGCTCGCCCTGGTACTCCAGCGCGGGCCGGTGCTCGGGGTCGTACAGCAGGGCTTCGCGGTACCAGCGCCCCGCTTCCTCGTAGCGCTTGAGCTGGCGCAAGCTGTAGCCGAGCAGGTTGTAGACCTCGGCGTGCTGCACGGTCTCGCTCAGCGCCGTGAGCCGCTGCACCGCCTTGGTGTAGTCGCCGGCGTACACCAGCGCGCGCACGGCGGAGAGGTCGGGCAAATCGGACGACGGCGGCGCGCCCGCCGCGCCCAGCGCCAGCGGCGCGGCCGCCAGGGCGGCGGTGATGAGCCACCGCCTCATTCAGGCCTCCGCCAGTTGCGCGGCCGCGTGCGGCACCACCTCGCCCATGGCCACCAGGATCTCGCGCTTGAGCGCCGCGAACGCCGGGCTCACGCGGTCGCGCAGGCCGGGTGGCAGGTCCACCTTCACCTGTTTGACGATGCGGCCGGGGTTGGCGTTCATCACGATCACGGTGTCGCTCAGAAAGATGGCCTCGTCCACATCGTGCGTGACCAGGATCATGGTCACACCCTCGGCGCGCCAGATGCGCAGCAGCTCTTCCTGCAGGCGCACGCGCGTGAGCGCGTCCAGCGCGCCCAGGGGTTCGTCGAGCAGCAGGATCTCGGGCTGGCCGACCAGGCCGCGCGCGATCGCGCCGCGCTGCGCCATGCCGCCCGAGAGCTCGTGCGGGTAGGCTTTCTCGAAGCCCTGCAGGCCCACCAGATCGATGTGCGACTGGATGGTGCGGCGCTGCTGCTCGGGCGGGAGCGTGGAATTGGTCAGCGCCAGGCCGATGTTCTGCTCCAGCGTCATCCAGGGCAGCAGGCGGTGGTCCTGGAACACGATGCCGCGCGAGAGGCTGGTGCCGGCGATGCGCTCGCCGTGCAGCAGGATGTCGCCCTCGTAGTCCTTGTCCAGACCGAGGATGAGCCGCAGCAGCGTGGACTTGCCGCAGCCGCTGGGGCCGACCAGCGTCACGAAGGCGCCGGGCTCGACGTCGAGGCTGGCGTTGACCAGCGCGTCCAGGCGAGGGCGGCCCGGCACGGCATAGCTTTTGGAGACGGCCTTGACTTCAAGGCGACCGGGTTCTGCCATGGTGTTTATCCTTCAAAGCCTTGTTTCCAGCGCAGCACGCGGCGCTGCAGCAGGTACATGGTGCGGTCGATGCCGAAGCCCACCAGGCCGATGATCACCATGCAGACCAGCAGCTGGTCGGTGAGCAGCAGGCCCTGCGCGCGAAAGATCAGAAAGCCCAGGCCTTCGAGGCCGCTCAGGCCTTCGGCCACCACCACCAGCGCCCAGGCCAGGCCGGCCGCGTAGCGCAGCGAGACCATGATGGTCGGCGTGGCGGCCGGCAGGATGATCTTGCGCACCAGCTGCCAGCGGGTGAGCGTCATCACCTCGGCCAGCTCGATGTAGCTCTTGTCCACGCTGCGGATGCCCTGCAGCGTGTTGAGAAAGACCGGGAAGAACACGGTCTTGGCGATCACCAGGATCTTGGCCGGCGCACCCAGGCCCAGCCACAACACGATCAGCGGAAACCAGGCGATGCCGGGGATGTGGCGGATGGTGTCGAAGGTGGGCGAGAGGAATTGTTCGAAGCGCTTGGAGAGGCCCGCGCCCACGCCCAGCACCACGGCGGCGAAGGCGCCGTACAGGAAACCCTGCGCGACGAGGGACAGGCTGACGGCGAAGTCCCAGAGCAGCTTCTGCTCCGTCAGCATCTTGAAGAAGGCCTCCACCACCTTGATGGGGGCGGGCAGGAAGACCGGGTCGATCCATTCCAGGCTGGCCGCCGTCTGCCACAGCAGCAGCACCCCGGCCGGCAGCAGGAAGCCGATCGCGCGGCTGGGCGCCAGCCATTGCTGGAGCTTCGTCGCGAAGGACGTAGCTTCCGACGCTGGCGCCGTGGAGGGAAGGGTTTGCGTCAGCGTGTTCATGGCGCGCTCAGTGGTAGATCGAGTGCGAACCGCCGGCGAAGAAGCGGCCGTCCACGAAGGCATCCACCTGCGCGTCGGTCAGGCGGCGTTCGCTCAGGATGTCGTCGCCCTGCTTCACGTACCAGTCGATGAAGGTCTTGATGGAGTTGCGCGCGCGCTGGGCGTTGGGCTCGCCGGCCATGAACTCCCATTGGCCCAGGTGGGTGATCTGGAACTTGGCCACTTCCACCGGCACGCGGGTTTCGCGCGAGACGATCTTGGCGGCCTCGTCCACGTTGTCCAGCGTCCAGGCCATGGCGCGTTCGCGCGAGGCCAGGAAGGCTTTGACCGCGTCGGGGTACTTGTTGACGAACTCGCGCTTGGCGAAATACGTGACGCGGCCCGCGTGGTTCACGTACACGCCGTCGTCCGGCACGTGGCCGATCACCTTGAGCTTGCCCGAGAGCCAGGCGCCGGTGGCATTGCCCGCGGCCAGGTGGGTGGTGGTGGCATCGAGCGCGCCGGAGATCACCGCCGAGATCGCCACGGTGGGGTTGTCGATCGATTCGTAGCGCACGCGGCCCTTGGTCTGGCGCGTGTCCAGCGGCAGGCCCACCGAGTTCAAGGCTTCGGTGGGGGCGGACCAGTAGCAGCTGATGCGGCTGCTGCCGAACTTCTTGCCGTCCAGATCGGCCAGCGTGTTCACCGACTTGTTCGACACGGCGGCGAGCACCGGCGCGCGGTAGCGGTTGGAGGTCTCGGAGGCCCAGATGATCACGCCGTCCAGACCGTTGGCGCGGTGCACCGTGGCCGGGTAGATCATGCGCTGCGCGATCGAGATCGCGCCCTTGCTGAGGGCGCCCGTTTCGGCGCCCACCAGCTCCGCACCGCCCGAGGCGATGAGGTTGACTTCCTTGGTGCCCACCTTGCCGAACTCTTCCTTGAAGATGCCCTTCTCGCGGGCGATCACCGTCCACGGTGTGAGCTGCAGGTTGATCGCCGGCAGCACCTCGGCGGCGGCGGTGCCGGCCTGGCCGATCAGGCCCAGGGCCAGGGCGGCGGCGCCGCTCAGGGCGCGCAGGCGGTTGCGGGGGCTTCTGTGTTTCGTCACGACGGTCATGAGGTTCTCCAAGGGTTCGTCTGTCGGGGTGTGAATGACGCGCCGATTCTTGGGGCGCGGCGCGCGCCGGCCAACGAAGGAAAACGGACACCGATATGCGGCCGCAAATGGCGCAGATGCTTATGCGCATTTCGAGCCACACGAACGCGGGGACGCGCCCAGAATGCCCTTCCCATGAGTTCCCTCGACGCTTCCCCCGGACGCCCGCTGCGCCCGCTGGCCTGGCTCACCGCGCTGGGCATCGGCGCGCTGTGCGCGGCGGTGTTCATGGCGATCGAATCGCGCGCCGCCGCGGCCGTGCCCCTGCCGCTGAAGCAGCTGCGCATCGGCGTGGCGCCCACCACCCTGCCCGTGAGCACCGGCGAGCGCGACTACACCAACGCCGGCTTCGAGGCGGTCTACGCGCAGGAACTGGCGCGGCACCTGGGCGTGGACGCGCTCATCGTGCCGCTGCCGCCCGGCGCGCAGGCCCAGGCCCTGCGCCAGGGCGATGTGGACCTGGTGCTGACGCGCGCCGACGAGGCGCGCCAGAAGGAGGACGGTCTGCGCGTGCTGGCCACGGGCTACCAGTCGGGCCTGAGCGTTTCGATGCGCTCGGACACCGACGTGCGCGCCTGGACCGACCTGGCCGGGCGCGTGGTGTGCGTGACGGCCGACAATCCGCGCGCCCACGCGCAGGCGGAGCGCATCCAGGGACAACTCAAGGTCTTCGACGCGCCGGCCCAGGCCCTGGTGCAGGTGCGCACCGGCGAGTGCGCGGCGGCCATCCTCGACAGCTCGCAGCTGGAGCCGCTGCTGGCGCAGAAGGAATGGCGCAAGTTCTCCGCCACCCTGCCCGCCACGCGCGACAGCGCGCTGCAGGCCTGGCTGGCCGAGGGCCGCGACGAACTGGCCGCGCCCATCCGCGCCGCGGTGCAGGAGATCGGCTCGACGGCCGCCTGGGCGCAGCGGCGCCAGAAGTGGGCGGCCAACGTCGCGTTCGAGGTCTATTTCGACCAGACGGGGCCGGACTGCCATTGAGCCGGCGGTGGCTCACGGCGCTGGCGATCGCGCTCGGCCTGAGCGGCCCGGTGGTGGCGGGCGAGCCGCTGCGCGCCTTGTACGAGAAACCGGCCAGCCAATGGCCTGCGCCCTGGGTCGATGAAGGCGTGGCCTTCGTGGAGCTGGGGGCCTTGCCGCCACCGCCCGCGCCACCCGCCCACCTCGTGCAGCGGGGCCAGCGCCTGTTCTTCGACGCCCACCTGTCCGCGAGCGGCCGCGTGGCCTGTGCCAGCTGCCACCGGCCCGACCAGGGCTGGACCGTGCGCACGCCCACGGCCACCGGTGTGAGGGGCGCGCCGGGCCGGCGCAACCCGCCCGGCCTGCAGGACGTGGCCACGCGGGCGCACTGGGCCTGGGACGGCGCGGCCCGCTCGCTCGCGGAACAATCGCTGCGGCCCCTGACCGACCCGCGCGAGATGGCCAACGCCTCTCTCCACGCAGTCGGCCGGCGCATGGCCCTGTCACCCGCCCGGATCGGCGAGGCCCTCGCGGCCTTCCAGCACACGCTGCACGAACGCAGCCGCTTCGACCGCTTCGCGCAGGGCGAGCACCGCGCGCTGACCGACCTGGAACTCCAGGGCCTGCACCTGTTCCGCACGGCCGCGCGCTGCGCCAACTGCCACTTCGGCCCCACCCTGAGCGACGGCCGCTTCCACAACCTCGGCATCGCCTTCGTCGGCGAGCCTTCGCAGGACCTCGGCCGTTTCGAGGTGACGCGGCGGTGCGAGGACGTGGGCCGCTTTCGCACCGCCAGCCTGCGCGGGGTCTCGCGCACCGCGCCCTACATGCACCACGGCCTGTTCGATTCGCTGCAAGGCGTGTTGAACCTCTATGCTCGCGGCGGCGGCGACCCGCGCAATGGCCGCGCGGGCGTGGCGGCCGACCCGCTGTACGCCTGCGCGCAGCGCCTCTCGCCCCACCTGAAGCCGCTGCCGCTGAGCGCGGCGGACATCGCCGCGCTGCAGGCCTTTCTGCGGACCCTGTGAGCCCGGCATTGGACCGGTTTCCTGAACAATGCATCCAGCCCGCACGGGCTGATCTCCCGCCTGCCGCTGCCTAGACTGGGTGTTCCTTCCATCCATCCTTCACAGGGAAACATGACCATGGCACAGCACTCCATCGACGGCAAGGTGGTCCTCATCGCCGGCGGCGCCAAGAACCTCGGCGGCCTGATCGCCCGCGACCTCGCCCAACACGGCGCCCGCGCGGTCGCCATCCACTACAACAGCGCCGCCAGCAAGGCCGATGCCGACGCCACGGCGGGCGCCATCCGCGCCGCGGGCGCGCAGGCGGTCGCGATCCAGGCGGACCTCACCACGGCCGGTGCGGTCGAGAAACTGTTCGCCGACACCATCGCGGCCGTGGGCCGGCCCGACATCGCCATCAACACGGTGGGCAAGGTGCTCAAGAAGCCGTTCGCCGAGATCAGCGAGGCCGAGTACGACGAGATGGCCGCCGTCAATGCCAAGTCCGCCTTTTTCTTCCTCAAGGAAGCGGGCCGGCACGTCAACGACAACGGCAAGGTCTGCACCCTGGTGACCTCGCTGCTGGGGGCCTTCACACCCTTCTACGCGGCGTACGCGGGCACCAAGGCACCGGTGGAGCACTACACCCGCGCGGCGGCCAAGGAATTCGGCGCGCGCGGCATCTCGGTGACGGCCGTGGGCCCGGGCCCGATGGACACGCCCTTCTTCTACGGCCAGGAAGGCAGCGACGCGGTGGCGTACCACAGGACCGCCGCCGCCCTCTCGCCCCGTTCGAAGACGGGCCTGACCGACATCGAGGACGTGGTGCCCTTCATCCGCCATCTCGTGAGCGACGGCTGGTGGATCACGGGCCAGACGATCCTGATCAACGGCGGCTACACCACGAAGTAGTGACACCCCCCTGCGCCGCTGCGCGGCTTCCCCCCTCCGTGGCGCGCCTTCGGCGCTTCGAGGGGGGGACGGCATCTCGGGCCGGCGCAGCCGGACCCTGGATGCCTCTGGACGATACCAACCGCGCTGCCGTGGGCTAAATTCGGTTCATGGACAAGCTTGAGCAGTACCGGGTGTTCATTCAGGTCGCGGAGATGAGCAGCTTCATCAAGGCCGCGCACGCGCTGGAGCTGCCGCGCGCCTCGGTGTCGGCGGCCATTCAGCAGCTCGAGACCACCCTGGGCACGCGCCTGCTGCACCGCACGACCCGGCAGGTGCGGCCCACGGCCGATGGCCTGCAGCTGCTGGAGCGTGCGCGCGCGCTGCTGGCCGAGGCCGAGGACATCGACCAGCTGTTCCAGGCCGGCCAGCGCAAGGTGTCGGGGCGGCTCAAGGTGGATGTGCCCAGCCGCATCGCGCGCCGGCTGGTCGCGCCGGCCCTGCCGGGCTTCCTGCGCCGCTATCCCCGGCTGCAGGTGGCGCTGGGTTCGACCGACCGCGCCATCGATCTGGTGCAGGAAGGGGTGGACTGCGCGGTGCGCTTCGGCACCCTGCAGGACAGCAGCCTCGTGGTGCGCCCGCTCGGGCAAGTGGCGCTGATCAACTGCGCCAGCCCCGACTACCTGGCCGAGCATGGCGTGCCGGCGCAGCCCGACGATCTGGCGCGAGGGCACTGGGCGGTGGGCTACGCCTCCGCCTCCAACGGGCGCGAGCTGGCCTGGGAGCTTCCGCCCTCGGCCCAGTCGCTGCAGGTGCCCAGCCGCGTGCTCGTCAACAACGCCGAGAGCTACATCGCCTGCTGCGCGGCGGGCCTGGGCCTGATCCAGATCCCGCGCTTCGACGTGCAGCACCTGCTGGACCGGGGCCAGCTGGTCGAGGTGCTGCCCGGGTTCCGCGCGGCGGCCATGCCGGTGTCGCTGGTCTACCCGCACCGGCGGCAGCGCTCGCGCCGGCTCATCGCGTTCATCGAGTGGTTCGAGGCGCTGATGCAGCCGCACCTCGACCGCTGATCAGGCCGCCAGGCGCGCGGCCGCCGCGTGGCGGCCGACCGGGCGCTCCAGGCCGAGGTTCTCGCGCAGCGAGCGGCCTTCGTAGGCGGTGCGGAACAGGCCGCGGCGCTGCAGCTCGGGCACCACCAGGTCCACGAACTCGTTGAGCGAGGCGGGCAGCACCGGCGGCATCACGTTGAAGCCGTCGGCCGCGCCGTTCTCGAACCATTCCTGCATGCGGTCGGCGATGGTCTGTGGCGTGCCGATCACCACCCAGTGCCCGCGCGCACCCGCCAGGTATTCGTAGAGCTGGCGCACGGTGAAGCGCTCGCGGCGCGCGAGCTCGATCACCACGTGCGCGCGGCTGTTGACGCCCATGGGCGGCTCGGGGTAGTACGGCGGCGGCGCATCCAGGTTCCAGCGGCGCAGGTCTTCGCCGGGCCAGAACGGCACCAGGGTGGAGAGGCCCACCGAGGGGTGGATCAGCGCCTGCAGCTCGGCCCACTTGGCCTGCGCCTCGGCCTCGGTGCGGCCGATCACGGGCGAGATGCCGGGCAGCACCAGCAGCTGCTCGGGCCGGCGCCCGTACTTGGCCATGCGGCCCTTCACGTCCTGGTAGAAGGCCTGGGCTTCGGCCAGGCTGGTCCAGGCGGTGAAGATGGCCTCGGCGGTGGCGGCGGCGAGTTCCTTGCCGTCTTCGGACGAACCGGCCTGCACGATCACCGGGTGGCCCTGCGGCGAGCGCTCCAGGTTGAGCGGCCCCTTGACCTTGAGGTGCTTGCCGATGTGGTTGAGCTCGTGCAGCTTGGCCGGGTCGAAGTACACGCCGGACTCGCGGTCGCGCACGAAGGCGTCGTCCTCGAAGCTGTCCCACAGGCCCTTGACCACGTCCACGAACTCGGTGGCCTTGGCGTAGCGCTCGCCGGGCGAGGGGTGCGCGTCCAGGCCGAAGTTGCCGTGCACGCTGTCGTTGCTGGTGGTCACCACGTTCCAGGCCGCGCGGCCCTTGCTGATGTGGTCCAGCGAAGCGAACTTGCGCGCGAGCAGGTAGGGGTCTTCGTAGGTCGTGGACGCGGTGGCGACGAAGCCGATGTGTTTCGTCACCGCCGAGAGCGCGGCCCACAGCGTGACCGGTTCGAAGTGCGAGATGCGGCCCTGGCGGCTGAAGGACTCGTCGTCGCCCGTGCCCCAGATGCCCGGGCTGTCGGCGACGAAGACCTGGTCGAACAGGCCGCGCTCGGCCGTCTGCGCGACCTCGATGTAATGGTCGATGTTGGTGCCCGAGTCGATCTGCGAGCCCGGGTGGCGCCAGGCGGCGACGTGGTGGCCGGTGGCCATGATGAAGGCGCCAAGGCGCAGTTGTCGTTTGCTCATGCGGGTGTGCTCCCAGTGGATCGAGCCCGCCAATCTAGGCGCGCATGCGACCCCGAGGAAGGAAACAAACCGCATATCCATAGCCGTTCTGATTCGTTGCGGCAGCGCAGCGTGCGGCCTAGCATTCATGCACCGGTGTTGGAAACGACTGGTCCGGCCGATGCGGGGATGCAGAGAACCCTGGTTGTCTCCTGGGGGGAGGATTGCATCGGCCGGTTTTTTTTTGGAGCTTGACCCTGGCTCAGATGTTTGGGCAATTAAGAAACAAAAAAACAATGGTTTGTGTGTTGAAGCGGCGCTTTTAGAGTGCATTCCAACTTCACACCAAGGGTCTCCAACATGACGGTTGCCATCGAATCCCCCACGCTGCTCGACGCCCTGGACGCCATCGGGCGCGACGCCCAGGCCCGGGGCCTGCCCTACGCGGGTGGCATCCCGCCCGAACTCGCCTGGTCGCTGGTCTCGGCCGGCGAAGCCCGGCTGGTGGACGTGCGCAGCGCGGAAGAGCGCAAGTTCGTGGGCCATGTGCCCGAGAGCCTGCACGTGCCCTGGGCCACGGGCACCAGCCTCACGCGCAACCCGCGCTTCGTGCGCGAGCTCGAAGCCAAGGTGGGCAAGGAAGCGCGCGTGCTGCTGCTGTGCCGCAGCGGCAAGCGCTCGGCGCTGGCGGCCGAGGCCGCCACCAAGGCCGGCTTCACGCAGGTGTTCAACGTGCTCGAAGGTTTCGAGGGCGAGATCGACGCGCAGCAACACCGCGGCGGCCAGGACGGCTGGCGCTTCCATCGGCTCCCATGGGTGCAAGATTGAACACCCCTGCCGCGCTTCGCGCGTCCCCCTCAAGGGGGCAACGCCAGCCGACCGGCAAAGCCGGATCTGCGGCATTTCTGGTTGGGCCACGGCGCGCCAACAGGGTGGTGGTCTCATGAGCGATTTCCGCGAATCGTCTGCGGACGTGCGCTCGCACCTGTTCGACCTGCAGCAGGTCGTGCGCGACCTCGCCGACGTGCGCCAGCGCTGGCGCACCGCGCAGAAGCGCTCGCGCGAACCGGGCGGGCGCGAGCTGCCTTCGCGCGACGCGCTCGGCGCCATCCTCGACGGGCTGCGCGGCGCGCTGTTCCCGATGCGCCTGGGCCCGCCCGACCTGCGCCAGGAGAGCGAGGACTTCTACATCGGCCACACGCTGGATGCCAGGCTGCACGCGCTGCTGGGCCAGGTGCGGCTGGAGCTGCGCTACCAGCACCGCCACGCGGGCGGCACCGACGAAGCGGCCACCGAACAGCAGGCGCGCGAACTGGTGCGCGACTTCGCGCACTCGCTGCCCCAGCTGCGCGAGCTGCTCGACAGCGACGTGGTGGCGGCCTACGAGGGTGATCCCGCCGCGCGCAGCGTGGACGAGGTGCTGCTGTGTTACCCCGGCATCCAGGCCATGATCCACCACCGTGTGGCGCACCGCTTCTACCAGCTGGGTGTGCCGCTGCTCGCGCGCATCGTGGCCGAACTCGCGCACGGCGCGACCGGCATCGACATCCACCCCGGCGCGTCCATCGGCGCGGGCTTCTTCATCGACCACGGCACCGGCGTCGTGATCGGCGAGACCGCCGTCATCGGCCAGCGCGTTCGCGTGTACCAGGCGGTCACGCTGGGCGCCAAGCGTTTCCCCACCGATGAGAACGGCCACCTGAGCAAGGGTCTGGCGCGCCACCCCGTGGTGGAGGACGACGTGGTGATCTACGCCGGCGCCACCGTGCTCGGGCGCGTGACCATCGGCCGCGGCGCCACCATCGGCGGCAACCTGTGGGTCACGCACGACGTGGCCGCCGGCGCCAACCTGAGCCAGGCCCGATCACGGGAGGTCACCGCCAGCCCCTGATCGACCGCCACCGAGCTTTCCCCGCCCTTCCCCCTTCGCCGCGTCGCTTCGGCCGCACGCGTGGGGCCTTCTTTTGCCTTTTTTCAACCACCGAGCCACGGAGCCTTCATGTCTGACCCAACCCCCTCGCAACTGGCGCTGAGCGACAACGCCGCGCGCCAACTGGCCAATGCCACCAAGACGGCCCCCGTGCTGTCGACCATCAGCCCGCGCTGGCTCACGCACCTGCTGCAATGGCAGCCGGTGGAGGCCGGCATCTACCGCCTCAACAAGGTGAAGAACCCGCAGGACGTGGAGGTGCTGTGCGCCAAGCGCGACGAGAGCGAGCTGCCCTCGACCTACGTGGACTACGAGGACCAGCCGCGCGAGTACTTCCTGAACGCGGTCTCTACCGTGCTGGACGTGCACACCCGCGTGTCCGACCTCTACAGCAGCCCGCACGACCAGATCAAGGAACAGCTGCGCCTGACCATCGAGACCATCAAGGAAAAGCAGGAAAGCGAGCTGATCAACAACGCCGACTACGGCCTGCTGGCCAGCGTGCACCCGGACCAGATCGTCTACCCGCTCACCGGCGCGCCCACGCCCGACGACCTGGACGAGCTGCTCACCAAGGTGTGGAAGGAGCCGGCCTTCTTCCTCACGCACCCGCTGGCCATCGCCGCCTTCGGCCGCGAGTGCACGCGCCGGGGCGTGCCGCCGCCCACGGTGAGCCTGTTCGGCTCGCAGTTCCTCACCTGGCGCGGCATCCCGCTGATTCCCAGCGACAAGGTGCCGGTGGCCGATGGCAAGACCAAGATCCTGCTGCTGCGCGTGGGCGACAAGCGCCAGGGCGTGGTGGGCCTGTACCAGCCGGGTCTGGCCGGCGAGCAGAGCCCGGGCCTGTCGGTGCGCTTCATGGGCATCAACCGCAGCGCCATCGCCTCGTACCTGATCTCGCTGTACTGCTCGCTCGCGGTGCAGACCGAGGACGCACTGGCCGTGCTGGAAGACGTTGAAGTGGGCAAGTTCCATGACTATCCAGACACCTACAAGTGAGCGGCCGCCGGCCGGCCTGCCCGACCTGGCGGCGCTGAACCAGCTCGCGGGCGCGTTCTTCGCCGCCCTGCCCGGCTCGCCGCCCACGCTGCCCACCACCCCACTGGGTGGCGTGCCCGCGCCGGTGAACGTGTTGCCCGGCGGCAGCTCGCTCGGGCCCCTGGCCCTGGGCGTGCCGCCCTCGGACCGCGTGACCGCGCAGTCCTTCGACCTGCCGGGCGCGGACGACCTGCGCGAGCTGCTCGCCACGCCACCGCGCCACAGCGCGGCACCAGGCCACGCCCCCACCGACACGGCAGGCGCGTTCTACTTCACGCAGGGCCTGCAGACGCCGCAAGGCTTCGCCACCCAGGCGCCGCAGGCCGACGCGGCGCGCCACCCGCCGTTCGACGTGAACGCGGTGCGGCGCGACTTCCCCATCCTGCAGGAGCGCGTGAACGGCCGGCAGCTGGTGTGGTTCGACAACGCGGCCACCACGCACAAGCCGCAGTCGGTGATCGACCGCATTTCGTATTTCTACGAGCACGAGAACTCCAACATCCACCGCGCCGCGCACGCGCTGGCGGCCCGCGCGACCGACGCCTACGAGAGCGCGCGCGAGAAGGTGCGCGCCTTCCTGGGCGCGTCGTCGGTGGAAGAAATCATCTTCGTGCGCGGCGCCACCGAGGCCATCAACCTGGTGGCGAAAACCTGGGGCGCGAAAAACGTGGGCGCAGGCGACGAGATCATCGTCTCGCACCTGGAGCACCACGCCAACATCGTGCCCTGGCAGCAGCTCGCCGCCGAGAAGGGTGCGGTGATCCGCGTGATCCCGGTGGACGACAGCGGCCAGGTGCGGCTGGACGAGTACCAGAAGCTGCTCAACAGCCGCACGAAGATCGTGGCCGTCACCCAGGTCTCGAACGCGCTGGGCACGGTGGTGCCGGTGCGGGAGATCGTGGCGCTGGCGCACCGCGCGGGCGCGAAAGCGCTGGTGGACGGCGCGCAGTCGGTGAGCCACCTGCGCGTGGACGTGCAGGCGATCGACGCCGACTTCTTCGTGTTCTCCGGCCACAAGGTGTTCGGCCCGACCGGCATCGGCGTGGTCTACGGCAAGCGCGAACTGCTGGACGACATGCCGCCCTGGCAAGGCGGCGGCAACATGATCGCGGACGTCACCTTTGAGCGCACCGTGTTCCAGCCGCCGCCCAACAAATTCGAGGCCGGCACCGGCAACATCGCCGACGCGGTGGGCCTGGGCGCGGCGATCGACTACGTGCAGCGCATCGGGCTGGAGAACATCGCGCGCTACGAGCACGACCTGCTGGCCTACGCCACGCGCCACCTGCAACCCATTCCGGGCGTGCGCCTGATCGGCACCGCGCAGGACAAGGCCAGCGTGCTGTCCTTCGTGCTGCAGGGTTACAGCACCGAGGAAGTGGGCCAGGCGCTGAACGAGGAAGGCATCGGGGTGCGCTCGGGCCACCACTGCGCGCAACCCATCCTGCGGCGCTTCGGCGTCGAGGCCACGGTGCGGCCCTCGCTGGCGTTCTACAACACCTGCGAAGAGGTGGACCGCTTCATCGCGGTGGTGCGGCGGCTCAGCTCGGGCCGGCAGCGGTAGACCGAAGCCTCAGCGGCTGGCCACGATGAACAGCCGGGGGAAGGGCAGCAGCACCGTGCCATCGGCCAGCGCGGGGTAGGCCTGGGTGATGGCGGCGAGGTAGCGGGCGAGGAAGGCCGCTTTCTCGCCGCCGTCCAGCGGTGCCAGGTAGGGCCGAAGGGCTGAGCCCTTGAACCACTCCACCACCGCCTCGGGGCCGCCCGAGAGCGGGTGGAAATAGGTGGTGCGCCAGACATCGACCGCCGCGCAGCGCGGCTTGAGCAACTGGTAATAGAACGCGGCGTCGTGCCGCGCCGGGTGCTTCACGCTCCCGATCTTGCTCGCCCAGGGCCCTTGCGCCGCGACCTCGCGCGCGAGGCGGTGCGCCGGCTCTTCGAGGTTGTCGGGCGTCTGCACGGCCAGGCTGCCGCCGGGCGCCAGCCGGCTCAGCAGGCGCGGGTAGAGCGTGGCGTGGTCGGGCAGCCATTGCAGCGAGGCGTTGGCCAGGATCACGTCGAACGACTCGACCGGGTTCCAGGCCTCGATGTCGGCGAGTTCGAAGCGGATGCCGGGCAGGCGCTCGCGCGCCGCGGCCAGCATGTCGTCGGAGCTGTCCAGACCCGTCACCCGGGCCTGCGGAAACCGGTCGGCCAGCACCTCGGTGGAATTGCCCGGGCCGCAGCCGAGGTCGATCGCGACCTGCACGCCGCGCGCCGGCACGGCGGCCACCAGGTCGCGCACCGGGCGCGTGCGCTCTTGTTCAAAGGCCGAGTAGGTGCGGGCGGACCACGTCATCGTGTGTGCTCTCCATGGGTGGGACGGCCTCCATTGTGCGCAGGAAGCCATGCCCCTGGCGAAGACCGAGTATCGATCTGCGAAAAGCGCATTGGCGCGGATGCGGGCGCCTGCCTACGCTGCCGGGTTCGCCGTCATTCGACGGCCTTTCAACCCAAGGATGTTTGCATGAACTCGAAGGTGCTCCAAGTCACCGCCCTCTCGCTGGTTTCCCTGGTCGCCGCGGTGGCTCCCGCCCTGGCGCAGACGCCGGCCTACCCCACCAAGCCCATCACCCTGGTGGTGCCCTACCCGCCCGGCGGGCCGAACGACACGATCGCCCGCACCCTCGGGCCGGAGCTGGCCAAGGCGCTCGCCGTGCCGGTGGTGATCGAGAACAAGCCGGGCGCCGCCGGCAACATCGGCACCGGCCACACCGCCCGCGCCGCGGCGGACGGCTACACCATCGCCCTGCCCGGCTCCGCGCTGTCGATCAACACCGTGATCTTCGACAACGCGCCTTACAAGATCAGCGACTTCCGCGCGGTCGGCATGGTGGCGCAGGGCCCGGTGGTGGCCGTGGCCCACCCGTCGCTGAACATCAAGACCATCGCGCAGCTGGTGGCCCACGCCAAGGCGAACCCGGGCAAGCTGTCTTTCCCCTCGGGTGGCAAGGGCACCTCGCCCTACCTGGCGGGCGAGCTGCTCAAGAACACCGCGAACATCGACATGGTGCACGTGCCCTACAAGGGCACGGGCGAGTTCATTCCCGACCTGCTCGCGGGCCGGGTGCCGGTGGCCTTCGTGAGCCCGCTGATCGCGCGCCAGCACGTGGACACGGGCGCCCTGGTGCCACTGGCCACCACCGGCACCAAGCGCCTGCGCGGCTGGGAGACCCTGCCCACCGTCGAAGAAGCGGGCGTCGCCGGCTTCCGCGTGCTGCCCTGGTACGCCGTGGTCGTGCCCGCGGCCACGCCCACCCCCGTGGTGAACAAGCTCAACGCCGCGCTGCAGCAGGCCCTGGCCTCGGCCGAGATCCAGAAGAAGCTGGTGGACCTGGGCCTGGACGCATTGCCCGGCACCGCCGACGACGCGCAGGCCGTGGTGGTGCAGGAAGTGCAGCTCTGGAAGAACGTGAAACTCAGCGACTGACCGTCAACGCCGGACCACCTGGCCGCCCGGCAGCACCGAGAAGGTCTCGAAATGCCGGGGCAGCACCTGCGCCGCCGCGGGTGCCACCCGGCGCACCTCTTCCTGGAAGATCTCGGCGTGCGCCAGCGCGCTGCTCTGGTCCGCGCCGTAGGGGAAGGTCTGCACGTCCCAGTGCGTGGCCACCACCACCTTGGGCAGACCGGTGGCGCGCAGCAGGCGCTCGGTGTAGCGGAAGATCTGCAGACGCGGCCGGGCCGAGGGCACCAGCACGATGGACGGTGTGAGGCCCTGCACCTCGCGCTCGATGTAGTTCATGGAGCCGAACATCAGGATCTCGTGGTGCCGGAAACGCACCAGGTAGCCGAAGGTGCCGCCTTCGGAAAACGCCTTCAGCGGCAGCGGCCCCCGCAGGCCCTCGGGCACGATGCCGGCGTCGAAATAGCACTTGTCGCACAGGGCGGAATGCAGGCTGGGGATCACGCGGATCGAGAGCTCGCCGAAGTCGTAGTCCTCGCCACCGCGCACCGGCACCAGCTGCGGTTCGGCCACGCCGTAGGCGCGGGCGATGTTGGTGGCGCTGTAGGAGCCGACCACGTGCGCGCCGGTCTTCTTCGCGATGTGCGGCATGTCCATGCAGTGGTTGAAGTGCGCATGCGACAGCAGGACGTGCGTGGCTTCCTGGATGTGCCGGTCGATGGTCTCGGTGTCGCTGGGCACGATCTCGTCGAAGCTGTAGGCGGGGCGCTCGTCGCCCGGTGCGGCGTTCGCGGGCAGCATGCCGAAGCGGTTGCCGCTGTAGCGCAGGCGGGTGAAGTACGGGTCCAGCAAGACGGTATGTTTGCCGTCGGTGATCTTCCAGGCCGCTGATCCGTAGTGGGTCAGCTCGATTCTTCCATCCTCGAAATAGGTGCGGTCAACGCTCACGAACAATCCTCGGCTTCTTGGGTTAAACCGGCCATCATGCGAGGCCGGCCCCTCGGTGCGCAAAGAAGGTTTTCGCGATTGCTTATGCGTTCGGCAGCGATGGGAAGAAGCGGTTGTCGGGCCGGGGCAGGCCGAGGTTCTCGCGCAGGGTGCTGCCTTCGTACTCGCGGCGCAGCAGGCCGCGCCGCTGCAGCTCGGGCACCACGTGGTCCACGAAGGCGTCCAGCCCGCCGGGCAGCCAGGGGAACATCACGTTGAAGCCGTCACTGCCCTCGGTGTCCAGCCATTCCTGCATCTCGTCGGCAATGGTCCGCGCCGTGCCCACGAAGGCCAGGCCGGCGTAGCCGCCCAGCCGCTGGGCCAGCTGGCGCACCGTGAGGTTCTCGCGCCGGGCCAGCTCGATGGTGCGCTCGCGCGTGCTCTGGCTCGCGTTGGTGGGCGGCACCTCGGGCAGCGGTGCGTCCAGATCGAAACCCGAGACATCGTGGCCCAGCGCGATGGACAACGAGGCGATCGCGCTGTCGATGTGGACCAGGCCGTCGAGCCGCGCGCGGATCGCTTTCGCCTCGGCCACGGAATCGGCCACCACCACGAAGGCGCCGGGCAGCACCTTGAGGTGGTCGCGGTCGCGGCCGATCTTTTCCATGCGGCCTTTCACGTCCGCATAGAAGCGCCTCGCGTTGTCCAGCGTGCCCGGGGCGGAGAACACCACCTCGGCCGTTTCGGCCGCGAGCTGGCGCCCGGCTTCGGAGGCGCCGGCCTGCACGATCACCGGCCAGCCCTGCACCGGCCGCGCGATGTGCAGCGGGCCGCGCACCGAGAAATACGGCCCCTTGTGGTTGAGCACGTGCAGACGCTCGGGGTCGAAGAAGCGACCACTCTGCGCATCGCGGACAAAGGCGTCGTCGGCCCAGCTGTCCCACAGGCCGGTGACCACGTCGTGGAACTCGCGGGCGCGCACGTAGCGCTGGTCGTGCTCCATGTGATCTTCGAGACCGAAGTTGCGCGCCGCGTCCGGGTTGCTGGTGGTCACGATGTTCCAGCCCGCGCGGCCGTGGCTCAGGTGGTCCAGCGACGCGAAACGGCGCGCGATGTGAAACGGCTCCTCGAATGTGGTGGAGGCCGTGGCCACCAGTCCGATGTGGCGCGTGTGCTGCGCCAGGGCCGAGAGCAGCGTGAAGGGCTCGAACGAGGTCACCGTGTGGCTGCGCTGCAGGGCCTCGATCGGCATGTTCAGCACGGCCAGGTGGTCGGCCATGAAGAAGGCGTCGAAGCGCGCGGCCTCCAGGCGCTTCACGAGGTACTTCAGCCGCTCGAAGTTGAAGTTCGCGTCGGCCCAGGCGCCGGGGTAGCGCCAGGCACCGGTGTGAATGCTGACGGGGCGCATGAACGCGCCCAGCCGAAGCTGGCGCCGGCTCATGCCTCGCTGCCTTCGATGTCCTCGCCCAGCTCGTGCAGCAGGTGTTCGACGAAGGCCTCCATCGGCGGCAGACCCGGTGGCAGGGAGCGGCCGGTGTGCAGCGGAAACCAGCCGCGCCGGCCCGCGCTCAGCCGCAGGAAGACCACGTCGGGCGACTCGCCCGCGTCGAACACATGCGGCACACCCGCCGGCAGCCACACCCAGTCCCCAGCCTCGCACAACACGCCAGTGAAGCCGGCCGAGGTGCGCACGCTCAGCAGCGCCGTGCCCTTCAGGAAAACGCAGGCCACAGCGTCCTCGCTGGTGAGTTCCTGAGGGCGCGGGTGCGCGCCGTCGTAACCCGGGTGGCTGAAGCGCACGCGCTCCGACACGTGCGCGCCAAGTTGCCGTCGCAACTCGACCAGCGCTTTCGCATGATCCACCACGGCATCGCCCGGCTCGGGCCCGTCCACCCAGCGCCCCCAGCGCACGCCCACCGACGCGGCGGCCGGGCAGGCAGCGCCTTCGCACACCGAAGTGGACAACCAGAGACCGTCGGCATCGAACGTCGCAACAGCAGCCATGCGGGCCAGTGTCCGCGCGCTCCGCCACCCACACAACGACGCATTCGGACTTAGCTCATGCGCTCAGCGTCTATGCGCACCCATATGCCCACAAGCCATAAACAAACTACTTCATAGTCGTTTGGTTATTTGGACGGCGTCAACAGAATGCAGTTTTGCATTTGAACAACCAGGAGCCCTCTCATGAGCAACACCACCCTCCGACTCGGCGACACCGCTCCCGACTTCACGCAAGACTCCACCGCAGGCCCCATCCACTTCCACGACTGGGCGGGCGACAGCTGGGTCGTGCTCTTCTCGCACCCGGCCGACTTCACACCCGTGTGCACCACCGAACTCGGCAAGACCGCCGCGCTCTCGGGCGAATTCGCCAAGCGCAACGTCAAACCCATCGCCGTCAGCGTCGACCCGCTGGACTCGCACGGCAAATGGGTGCTCGACATCAACGAGACCCAGAACACCACGGTGAACTTCCCCATCCTCGCCGATGCGGACAAGAAAGTCGCCACGCTCTACGACATGATCCACCCCAACGCATCGGCCACCGCCACCGTGCGCAGCGTGTTCATCATCGACCCCAAGAAAGTGATCCGCACCACGCTGACCTACCCCGCCAGCACCGGCCGCAACTTCGACGAGATCCTGCGCGTCATCGACTCGCTGCAACTCACCGACAGCCACAAGGTGGCCACGCCCGCCAACTGGAAAGACGGCGACGACGTGGTGATCGTGCCCAGCCTGCAAGACCCGGCCGAGATCGCACAACGCTTCCCCAAAGGCTTCAAGGCCGTGCGGCCCTACCTGCGCCTCACCCCGCAGCCCAACCGCTGAGGGTTCGCCGCATGTCGTCCTCACCCACCGTCATCATCATTCCCGGCTGGCGCAACTCCGGCCCGGGCCACTGGCAGACGCTGTGGTCCGACAGCCTGCCCTCGGTGCTGCGGGTGGAGCAGGACGACTGGGTGGCGCCGGTGCGCCAGTCGTGGGTGGCACGGCTGAGCGAAACCATCGAACGCGCGCCCGGCCCGGTGGTCGTGGTTGCGCACAGCCTGGGCTGCATCACCACCACCCACCTGCCCCCCGAGATTACGCAGCGCATCCAGGGCGCGCTGCTCGTGGCTCCGGCCGACCCGGAGCGCCGGGGCGTGCTCGCCGACTTCGCGCCCGTGCCCTACCAGCGCCTGCCGTACCGCAGCATCCTCGTGGCCAGCAACAACGACCCGTATTGCCCGGTGCGCACGGCCGGCGCGTATGCCCGGGCCTGGGGCAGCGAATTCGTGCGGCTCAACGACGCGGGACACATCAACGTGGATTCGGGCCATGGGCCTTGGCCGCTGGGGTTGGCGTTGCTGCAGTCGTTGGGGGCGGAGGTGCCGGTGGGGGTGCGGCAGGTGGAAGTGGTCAACTGACATTCACCTGAGGCCCTGGCTCCCCCAACTCACTTCGCTGGAGGCGGGTGGATCGTCAAGGCGGGTGGCGGCTCGTCCGGCAGGAACTCAATGCTGCGGATGATCTTGAGTGCGTGGGGCGTCAAGTCTGCTTTGCGACCTTCTCGCAATATCCCAACGTTGCCTTGGCCACAGATCGCTTTAGGGGGATGAAACAAGCAGAAAGAAAGCTTGCGCTGACGATGCGCTTCGTCACCTATGGTGTCATCCGAGATACCTGCATATCCCTTTGAGTTGACCGCTTGAATATTCACCAAGCGAGTCGCTCTATCCAGCACCTTTCGCTCTTCGGGCGTTGGTTCAGGAGGCAAAAAACACCTGTCCAGATCCTTTTCCCACAAGCCCGTTTTGTCGTTCAGCTTCGCCAAGCCGCCTGTGGCGGATGGGTCGTCCGCAAGCCTGCAACTTAGGCCAAACCCGAGCGCCACCAAACTCGACTTCCAAGACTTAGGTATCGGATTCACCGCCATGCCGCCCAAGCCGGTTGCTGAATCTGAGCCCAAGCCACCGTCTCTCCCGCTGGGAGGCATCCATGCCGCGATGTTGCAACCGGGCCCATAGTTCGCCTGAAATCGATGCAAGGTCGCCGGTTCGGCATGTGCGATACCGATGAACTGAATCATGCACAGCCAGAAGAGTACAAATCTCCGTTTCATTGACAGCTCCTGCGTGGTGTGTACCCCTCCGGACGCTCTTTGGTCTGTCTTCCCTCGGCATCGGGGAAGCGCATACTCCCCCAGCACCGCCTCGATGATCTCCACCGGGCTCTGGTCCTGGAAGACCTTGCAGTCGGTGCTCAGCGTGGCCAGGTGCAGCCAGGGCCTCAGGGTGAACTCCACCAGCGCGTGGCGCCCGGACTCCCCGATGTACCGGGCTTCGGTGATCAGGCCCGAGATCTCCCGCACCCCTGCGCCCTGGTTGACGCCCGCTCCTCCGGGCATCCCGGGCACGAAGCTGCCCTGGCCTTCGAGTTCGAGGCAGCAGGTCAGCTCGCGGCCGATGAAGGTGTTCAATTCCAGTGGGGCACCGCCCTCCGGGCTCTGCAGCACCAGCCGGTACTCGAACAGCGCGTTGATGCCCTCTTCGCCTTCGAGCTTCAGGGGCTCCAGCAAGGGAGCCCCGTTCACCTCGGGAATCGCCGCGCTTCGGATCGTCAGCCCACGCCGGGGGGTCGATGGGGTCATGGCAGTCCTCCTGAATGTTCTCGTTGAGATGGCGACGCATGCTCGGCCACCCTCAACGATTCATCCAAGGTCGGACTTCACTGGATTGACATCGACAGCAGAGTCGCACCCTCGCCGAAAGCTGCAACTCATGCCTTCAATTCGGCAACTCGATGCCAACAAACATCGACTCGTTCATAGAGCAAGGTGCAGCGAAGAGAAACACGCGCGAACGCCCAGGGCGACAACGTCGGCGCTGCGCAACACATCGCGGCCCGTCGCGCATGGGTGGGGTGGTGAACGCGTCAAAAACGATCCCGGGCCGGCTTTTTTCATTTCATTCCACCGAAGCCGCATCCAGGACCCCCAATCGAGCGGCTTGTGCAAATAGCAACCAAAGCGCACCCGGCGCACCAAGACTGCGTCGATCCAAGTTTTTGTTGAGGCGCTAACCGCGCTACACCGAAAACCCAGGTTCTTCTCCACCACAACCGGCGAAGCGCGCCACCAACAAGAATGATCATTGAAAACGTCGTCGCGAGCTTTCCTACCCGAAGAGTCAGCAATGAAGAGGTCGTGGACCTGATCCGGTTCCATTCGAAGAACTTCGATGGTGACCTGTCCAAGGCGATGCGACTCGTTCAGACACTCCTCGATCGCAGCGGGCTGATCACCCGCCATTGGCAAGCGGAAGGCGAACGGCCGATCGATCATTTGGCACAAGCCATCTCATCCGCGCTGCAGGGCAGCTTCTTGCAATACGCCGACATCGATCTGTTCATCTATGTGGGCGTGAGCGGTGGCTTTCGGGAGCCCGCCAACAGCTACATGGTGGCGAAAGCGCTGGGCTTCGTGCGAGCAGAGTGCTTCGACGTCATTGACGCCTGCATGAGCTGGACACGTGCCATCTCTTTGGTGGACAGCCTCTTCAAGACACGCAGCTATCGCAACGCGTTGGTCGTGAACGCGGAATTCAACATGACCGCGGGAGGCCCACTCTTTCCCGCGAACTTCTCGCTTCAGAGCCCTTCTCAACTCGACCACGCACTGCCCTCATACACCATCGGAGAAGCTGCTACGGCCACGTTGCTCCTTCCCGACCGGCCCGACAACTTCCACATTGCCTTTCATTCCAAGCCCGAGCTGGCAGACCTGTGCACGGTCCCAGGCCAAGGCTTCGAGGATTTTTGTGAGATGACTGATGCCACGGGAAAACTGGGCGTCGGGCGCTTCACCGCTTTGGGTGCAAAGCTGCATCACCACCTGGATCAAGAGATTCCGCAATTGCTTGCCACTGCAGGTGTGACGGGTGAAGAGGCTGACATCGTGCTCACACACACCTCATCAAGCGTGGATTGGCACAAGGCTGGAGCGAAGCACGGCTTCGCGGAAAAAATCTATCACCTGTATCCGCGCACCGGCAACGTCGTCTCCGCCTCTATTCCAGCAGCACTTGCTCGGGCGAGGCTTGAGGGTCGAGTGCAGACCGGTGATCGAGTGATGTTTTTGATGGGCAGTGCCGGGATGTCTTTCGCCGCGTGCACTTTTTTAAACTGAGGAGATACACAACCATGCTGAGTCAAATCTTCAAGATTTTTTTGAGCTTTGATCAATTGCTCCGTGAGAATGCCAAGAGGTCTGCTTACAGCATGGTGGCTGTTGGCATGATCGGTACGGTGGCTCACTGCGTCTATGGGATTCTTTGGACGCAGGTAGCACCACTGGACCACGAAAGTGCTTGGCTCAGGGCGATTGGCGCGCTGTCCTGCTTTGGTTTGCTGATCAACAAGCATTGGCCTGAATCATGGAGGAGGTTCTTGCCTTGGTACTGGTACGCCGTGGTGATGTACTCCCTCCCCTTTTTCGCGACCTTTCAGCTGCTGGGTAGCAACTACTCGATGCTTCGATCGATGCTGGAGGTCACGATGGCGTTCTTCGTCATCATTGTGTTTTCGCAGCCCGTCCTCGCGATCAGCAACATGCTGATCGGCGTTGCACTGGCGGTAGGGCTAGCTTTTCTCACCATCCCCAACTTCGCTGCACTCAATCACGCCACGTTGATCCCTATCCATCTGCACGTGATGCTCTTCACGCTGATCGGCGGATTGATCTTCAGTCGAAGCAACCTGAGAGGGCTGCTAGCCCAAGAAAAGGTGAAGGTGATGACAGCCCTGATTGGCTCCATCGCCCATGAAATGCGAAGCCCCATGGGCCAACTCAGCCAGAGGTTGGATGCCATCGGCAAGCGCTTGCCCGACCATGTTGTCGGTGCGCAGACCCAGACCATTGACGTCATTGATCTGGAGGCCATCTATGCCGAGATCGCCAAATGCAAGGAGGCCATCGAGCGGGGCACGCAGGTGATCACGCTGACCATGGACGAAATCAGCGCCAAACCGATCGACTCGTCCAAGCATCGCTATCTGTCTATGGCCTCGGTCGTGAACAAGGCATTGGCAGAGTTCTCGTACCGCAAAGCCAGCGACAAGGAACGAATTTCGGTGGTGACGAATGTGGACTTCGTTTTCCTGGGCGACGAAACGCGCTTCATCTTCACTCTGTTCAATCTGCTGAAGAACGCGACCTACTATTTCGACAAGTATCCGAAGGCCCGCGTCACGATCACACTGGATGGCCGCACGGTGACGGTGGAGGACACGGGACCCGGCATCCGGCCCGAAGTGTTTTCGCGGTTGTTCGAGGCCTTTCACAGCGAGGACAAACCAGGCGGCACCGGGCTGGGATTGTCTTTCTGCCAGCGGACCATGCTGGCCTTTGGAGGCGGCATCCGTTGCGAGTCTGTGCACGGCGAGTTCACCCGGTTCGTGATGCAATTTCCGGAAGTGGCCGAGGATGAGGTTTCCGCGCACGAGCAAGACGTGCAGAGACGAGGAGCCTCCATGTTCGGCGGCAAGCGGATCCTGGTCGTGGATGATTCGCGGCATTTCCGTCAAGCGTCCAAGAAGGTGCTCATCGAACTGGGCGCGCTGGTCGATGAGGCCGAGGATGGCAACGAGGCGCTGGCGAAGCTGGCCGCCGAACGACACGACGCGATGCTGCTGGACCTGTGCATGCCCGAGCTGGACGGCTACGCCACGGCCGAAAGGGTGCGCCGTGGTGCCATCCCCGGGTTGGAGAACCTGACCATCGTGGCCCATTCATCGGAGTCTCCCCATGCGGCCAGGGTCAGGCTGGACCGGATCGGGGTGAAGGAATTCCTTTCGAAGGGTTGTTCGCCACTGGAACTGATCGAGGTGCTGTGTCGCGCCCATGCCTCGTCGAAAAGCCAGTCGAAAACCATGGAGGCTTGCGCGAAGCACTCAGGCAAGACCATCCTGCTGGTCGACGACGAGGACTTCAGCCGCAAGTACGTGCGCACGGTGTTGATGACGCAGGGGTTCCAGGTGCTCGAGGCCCCCAACGGACAGATCGCCTTGAGTTTTTTGAACGATGCCTCGATGCATGTCGATGCGGTGATCACGGACATTCACATGCCCGACCTGAGCGGGATCGAGATCGCACACACCCTGCGTGCACGCCCCCGCCCTCGGGGCACCATGCCCGTGATCGCGCTGAGCGCCCGTTCCGATGAGGCCATGATGTCGGAGGCACGCGAGGCGGGCATCAACGACTTTCTCATCAAGCCGGTGCAGTCGATAAAACTCCTTGAGTCGCTGAGCCGGCAACTGGGTATCGCCATCAAGGATGTGAGGGTGGATGCCTTGCCGACCCCACAGGCGTCAGCGGCGGTGCACGCGCTCATCGATGTCGCCAGGCTGGACAGCTTGCGCCGGTTGGGCCTGATCAAGGCGGATCTCGCCCATGCGCTGGAGGACATGCGCACCAAGTTTGGCCAGTTGGCCGGCTATGTCGCGGCCAACGACATGGGGCGGGCGAAAACGCTGATGCACGCTTTGATGGGTCTGGCCGGGCATTTGGGCGCCAGGGCGTTTCACGATGAATTGCGGGCGAGGTACGCCCTGATGGTGGAGACGGGGCAGTGGCCAGCAGATGGAGACTGGCTGCTCAAGCTGCGCCAGCTTTTCACCGACACGGACCGGCTGCTGCGAGCCCGCACGGGCGTCTGAACGCGAGAAAGGCCCGAGCCTTCTTTATTCCCATCTGGAATAAAGAAACAAGAACAAAGTCGTTTGGATTCTCAGGGTGGGCGCCCAGAATCTGACACATCCTGTTTCTTGCTTGGAGCTTTCCCATGAAAAACACCTTGCGCGCGGCGCTTGCCGCCGTCGCCCTGTCCACATCTGCCCTGGCGGGCGCACAGACCACGCTGCTGAACGTCTCTTACGACGTGGCCCGTGAGTTTTACAAGGACATCAACGTGGCGTTCGCCGCGAGCTACAAGAAATCGACCGGCAAGGACATCAAGGTGGACCAGTCGCACGCCGGCTCGAGCGCCCAGGCGCGTGCCGTGGCCGATGGCCTGGAAGCGGATGTGGTGACCTTCAACACGACGACGGACGTGGACTTCCTGGCGGAAAAGGGTGTGGTGGCCAAGGACTGGCGCCAGAAATTCCCGAATGGCGCCGCCCCCACGACCTCGACCATGCTGTTCCTGGTGCGCAACGGCAACCCCAAGGGCATCAAGGACTGGGACGATCTGATCAAGCCTGGTGTGCAGGTGGTGGTGGTCAACCCCAAGACCGGTGGCAATGGCCGCCTGGCTTACCTGGCCGCCTGGGGCTATGTGCGCAGCAAGGGCGGAAGCGATGCCGAGGCCGCCGAGTTCGTGGGCAAGCTCTACAAGAACGTGCCGGTGCTGGCGCGTGGTGGCCGTGACGCCACGGGCGTGTTCCTGCAACGCAATATTGGTGACGTGCTGATCACCTTCGAATCCGAGGTGGTGTCGGTGGACGCCGAGTTCGGCGCCGGCAAGGTCGATGCGATCCACCCCAGCGCGTCCATCGTGGCGGAGAACCCGGTGGCGATCGTGGAGCGCACGGTGAACAAGAAGGGCTCGGCCGCCGAGGCCAAGGCCTACCTCGATTTCCTCTACAGCCCGGAAGGCCAGGAGATCGCGGCCAAGCACAACATCCGCCCGCGCAACGAAGCCGTGCTGAAGAAGTACGCCTCGGCTTTCAAGCCCATCAAGCTGTTCAACGTGAGCGACTATTTCGGTTCGCTGGCTGAGGCGCAGAAGGTGCACTTCAACGACGGCGGTCAGTTCGACAAGCTGTACACGGTCGGCAAGTAACAAGGAAACACCCCCGCCACGCTGCGCGCGTCCCCCTCGAGGGGGCGGTGCCTGCGGCCCGGCAAAGCCGGTTCCGCGGCACCTCTTGAACAAGCCACTTCTCGCGTTGCAGCGACCTGGACCCACGACATGACCACCGCCACGCTGCCAACCGCAGCCGCTCCAACTGAAACCCGTCGCCGCACGCGCCGCCGCGTGCTGCCGGGCTTCAACATCACGCTGGGTTTCACGGTTTTCTACCTGAGCCTGATCGTGCTGATCCCCTTGTCGGCCCTGTTCTTCAAGACGTTTTCGTTGACCTGGCCGCAGTTCTGGGAAGCCGTTACCGCGCCTCGCGTGCTGGCGTCGTACAAGCTGACCTTCGGCGCTTCGCTGATCGCCGCCACGGTGAATGCTGTGTTCGGCCTGCTGGTGGCCTGGGTGCTGGTGCGCTACAGCTTCCCCGGCAAGAAGATCGTGGACGCCTTGGTGGACTTGCCGTTTGCGCTGCCCACCGCTGTGGCGGGCATCTCGCTCACCGCGATCCTGGCGGGCAACGGCTGGATCGGCCAGTACACGGAGCCGCTGGGCCTCCAGCTGGCCTTCAACCCGAATGGCGTGGTGATCGCGCTGATCTTCATCGGCCTGCCCTTCGTGGTGCGCACGGTGCAGCCGGTGCTCGAAGACTCCGAAAAGGAACTCGAAGAGGCCGCCACCTGCTTGGGCGCCACGCGCTGGCAGACCTTCAGCCGCGTGATCTTCCCGAGCATCGCGCCTGCCCTGCTCACCGGTTTCGCGATGGCGTTCGCCCGCGCGGTGGGTGAGTACGGTTCGGTGATCTTCATCGCGGGCAACATGCCCATGGTGTCGGAGATCACGCCGCTGATCATCATCAGCAAGCTGGAACAGTACGACTACGCGGGTGCCACCGCCGTGGCGCTGGTGATGCTGCTGTTCTCGTTCGTGCTGCTGTTGCTCATCAACGGCCTGCAGACCTGGCAACGCAAGCGCTCCGGGGGGAACCTGCAATGAGCACCGCCACCTCTCCGCGCACCGCGCGCAAGGGCACGACCGAAGCGGCCTGGGTGCGCCGCACGCTGATCGGCATCGCACTGCTGTTCATGGCGCTGTTCCTGGTGTTGCCGCTGGCCGCGGTGTTCACCGAGGCGCTTCGCAAGGGCTTCGACGCCTATTGGGAAGCGCTGAAGGACCCGGACGCGTGGTCGGCCATCCGCCTCACGCTGCTCACGGCCGCGATCGCCGTGCCGCTGAACCTGGTGTTCGGCGTGGCGGCGGCCTGGGCCGTGGCGAAGTACGAGTTCCGGGGCAAGTCCTTCCTCACGACGCTGATCGACCTGCCGTTCTCGGTGTCGCCGGTGGTGGCGGGCCTGATCTACGTGCTGGTGTTCGGCGCGCAGGGCTGGCTGGGCCCCTGGCTGGCCGAGCACGATATCAAGATCGTGTTCGCCGTGCCCGGCATCATCCTGGCCACGATTTTCGTCACCTTCCCCTTCATCGCGCGCGAACTCATTCCGCTGATGCAGGCGCAGGGCAATGACGAGGAGCAGGCCGCGATCGTGCTCGGCGCCTCGGGTTGGCAGACCTTCTGGCACGTGACCCTGCCCAACATCAAGTGGGGCCTGATCTACGGCGTGATTCTCTGCAACGCGCGCGCCATGGGCGAGTTCGGCGCGGTGTCGGTGGTGTCGGGCCACATCCGGGGCCAGACCAACACCATGCCGCTGCACGTGGAGATTCTCTACAACGAGTACCAGTCCGTCGCCGCCTTCGCCGTGGCGTCGCTGCTGGCTTTGCTGGCCCTGGTCACGCTGGTGATCAAGTCGGTCGCCGAATGGCAGATGGAGCGCGAACTGAAGGCGCTGGCCGAGCTGCCTCCCGAACGGCCCACGCCCGCCCACCCAACCCTGCTGGGACAGACACCATGAGCATTGAGATCCGCGACATCAACAAGAACTTCGGCACCTTCCAGGCGCTGAAGAACGTCAACCTGGACATCCACTCGGGCGAGCTGCTGGCCCTGCTCGGCCCTTCGGGCTGCGGCAAGACCACGCTGCTGCGCATCATCGCGGGGCTGGAGACGCCGGACACGGGCAGCATCCTGTTCAGCGGCGAGGACACCACCGACGTGCACGTGCGCGAGCGCAACGTGGGCTTCGTGTTCCAGCACTACGCGCTGTTCCGCCACATGACGGTGTTCGAGAACGTGGCCTTCGGCCTGCGCGTGAAGCCGCGCGGCCAGCGCCCGAGCGACGCGCAGATCAAGACCAAGGTGCTCGATCTGCTCAAGCTGGTGCAGCTGGATTGGCTGGCGGACCGCTACCCTTCGCAGCTCTCGGGCGGCCAGCGCCAGCGCATCGCCCTGGCGCGCGCGCTGGCGGTGGAGCCCAAGGTGCTGCTGCTCGACGAGCCTTTCGGCGCGCTCGATGCCAAGGTGCGCAAGGAACTGCGCCGCTGGCTGCGCCGCCTGCACGACGAGCTGCACGTGACCAGCGTGTTCGTCACCCACGACCAGGAAGAAGCCCTGGAAGTGGCGGACCGCGTGGTGCTGATGAACCAGGGCCAGGTGGAACAGATCGGCGCGCCGCAGGAGGTGTGGGAACACCCGGCGAGCCCGTTCGTGTACGGTTTCCTGGGCGACGTGAACCTGTTCCATGGCCGCGCCAACGAAGGCCAGTTGCACCTGCAAGGCGTGTCCATCGATTCGCCCGAACACGCCGGTGCCCAAGACGCCAAGGCCTTTGCCTATGTGCGCCCGCACGACCTGGACGTGCAGCGTTACGCGGCCGGTCTGCCTGGCATCGTGGCCAAGCTGGAGCGTGCGGTGGTGGTGGGCCCGATCGCCCGGCTCGAACTGCTGCCGGTGGACGCACAGGCTCCGGGTGGGTACGACCCGCTGATCGAGGCGCGCATGTCGTCGGAGCGTTTCCGCGAACTGGGTTTCAAGGAAGGCGACACGCTGGTGGTCTCGCCGAAGAAGGCCCGGGTGTTCCTGCAGCCGCAGGCAGCCTGAAGCACAAGATTTACGCCGCTTACATCGGGTATCACAGCCCGGTGCAGGCGGCGTTTTTCATCATGCGGCGAGCTTGATCTTGCCCTCCGTCACGTAGCGCTTGAAGTCGGTCAGCGGCATGGCCGCCGAGCCGCGCACTTCCTCGTCCACCCAGCTGAGAGTGGCGTCGTTCAAACCCGTTTCCACCTTCACGGGACCGGGGCGAATGACGATGTTGGGGCCATCGCCTTCGCGGTACTCGACCTTGCCAACAATGTGTGCGGTTTGTGCCATGGCGTGCTCCTCGATATGGAGTCTTCAGGATCGCGGGCATGCGCCCAGGGGTCTGTGCGTTGACGTACAGAACTTCGCCCACGCGAGGCTTAGTCTGGACTCAGCCGCTTTTTCCGGCTGTTGTCACCCCCCTGCCCTGTGCAGCTTTCCAAAGGACCCCATCATGAAGACTTCCAAACTTCTCACCACCACCGTGGCCGCGCTGACCGTCGTCGGCGCTGGCCTCGTGTACGCGCAGACCACCACCCCGAGCACGCCAGCGCCCATGACGCAGGACTCGACCACCCAGGCACAGCCTGCCACGCCCACCGCGCCCGCACCGTCGACCACGATGCCTGCGACGCCCAGCCAGGACACCACGCAACGCAGCACCGTGCCGATGACCACGGATGCCCAGGCTGATCGCAACTGACCCTTGATGAAACAGGCCCCCATGAGCCCGATGAGGCTCCGGGTGCCGCCCATTTCCAGAACACGACCGTCATGCGCATCCCCTCTTCCCTCGCGCAGGACATCCGCAACGGCGCGCTGATCGGCGCGGCGGTGCTCACCTTGCTCATGCCGCCGGCCAAGCTGGTGCAGGGCCCCGACGGCCCACAGGCTGGTGCCGCCATCGCGGTGCCGCTCGCGCCCCTGTCTGCGCCGGAGCCGGACTTCGGCGGCGTCGAGGCCACCGCCAACGCGCACGAACTCGTGCAGTGGATCGCCCGCACGGGCGACAACGCGGGCATGCCTTTCGTGCTGGTGGACAAGCCAGCCGCCCGGTTGCATGTTTTCAATGCCAACGCGAGCCTGCGAGACAGCACCCCGGTGCTGCTCGGATTTGCGCCTGGCGACGACACCGTGCCAGGCATCGGCAACAGGCCGGTGGAACAAGTGAAACCGCATGAGCGCACGACACCAGCCGGCCGCTTTGTCGGGCATCTGGGCCACAACCTCACGGGCGAAGACGTGGTGTGGGTCGACTACGACGCCGCCGTGTCGATGCACCGCGTGCGGCCCACGCTGCAGCCCAAGGAACGGCGCGCCGAGCGGCTCGCGTCAGCGACCATCGACGACAACCGGATTTCCTATGGCTGCATCAATGTGCCGGCCGCGTTCTACGAAGCGCAGCTGAAGCCGGTGTTCTCGACGATGTCAGCCGTGGTGTACGTGTTGCCCGAGCACAAGAGCCTGAGCGAAGTGTTCGGCCTGACCACGGCGCCCGCACCGTCGCCGCAGGAGGCGCGGGTCAGGCGCTCTGCAGGGTCCGTTTGACGATCCGCGTGGGAAGCGAAGGTGTGCCGTGGCCGCAGGAGAGCTTGTCGTACGCGCGGCGCACCACACCGTAGCATTCGCAGCTGCGCGCTTCGAGCCCGTCACGGTCCAGGATGGAGATATGACCCCGGTGGTACTCGATCAAACCGGCTTTCTGCAGCTTCAGCGCGCCGCTGGTGACGCCTTCGCGCCGCACGCCGAGCAGGCTGGCGATGCGCTCCTGCGTGGCCTGCATGTCGCTGTTGTCCTGCCGGTCCAGGTGCTGGAGCAGCCAGCGGCAGAGTTGCTGGTCGAGCGCGTGGTGGCGGTTGCAGGCCGACGACTGCGCCATGTGCGTGAACAGCGCCTGGGTGTAGGCCAGCAGGTGCTGCAGCAGTTCGGGCGAGCGGCGCGTGTGGTGCAGCAGCGCCTGCACACCCATGCGGCCGGCGTGGCCGGGGCGTTGCACGACGGCGTCGCACAGGGCGCTGGTGTCGCCCATGAAGGCGCACACACCCACCATGCCCTCGTTGCCGACCACCGCCACTTCGGACGATGCGCCGTCTTCCAGCGAGGACACCAGCGACACGGTGGCGCTGACGGGAAAGTACACGTGCCGCACTTCGGCGCCGGCCTGGTGCAACAAGGCGCCGGCCCGCAGCTCTTCCCATTCGAGGTCGGGCTCCAGAAGCTCCCATTCGGCGCTCGACAGCATGGCCAGCAAGTGGTTGCTGGGCAGCGGAGACGGATTGGTGGTCATGGCAGTTCCCTTTCAACAGGTCGTTCGATTCGCGGGCCCACCCGGGGGGTGAGCCGAGCCCAAATTAGGCCGGGGATCGCACGAACACCGTGTCAGACGAAGTGCCCTTTTCGCCGTAGGAGAACGAGAGGGATCAGGCGCCCTGAGGCTGCAGTGCGATCACCGCCATCCCGGTCAGGGCAATTACCGCTCCCGCCACGTCCCAGCGGGTGAGGGAGACGCCGTCCACCAGCCGCAGCCAGACCAGGGCCACGGCGATGTACATGCCGCCATAGGCCGCGTAGGTGCGGCCGGCGGCGGCGGGATGCAGGGTGAGCAGCCAGGCGAACAGGCCCAGCGCCAGCGCCGCCGGCAGCAGCAGCCAGGCGACTTTTTCCTGTTTGAACACCAGCCAGGTGAGGTAACAACCCACGATCTCGGCGAGCGCGGTGACGGCGAAGAGGAAGGTGATGCGCAGGGCGTCCATGGGAGTGAACCGGTAAAAAACGGCGTCAAACGGCATCAATGGCCGGGATGGCAGGCGCAGGCTTCCCCGTGCGCGGCCGAGACCAACTCGGTCAGGATGCCGCAGGGCGTCCCGCCCTCGTGCTCGCCGTCGCAGCGCGAACGAAGTTGCAGCAATTGTTTCTCCAACGCCCGCATGCTCTTGAGGCGGGCGCGCACGCGGCTGAGCTGCTCGTCCACCAGTTGGTCCACATTGAGGCAATGGCCCTCGGGGTCGTCCACGAAGCCGAGCAGGCGTTTCACGTCGGCCAGGGGCATGTCCAGCGCGCGGCAATGGCGGATGAACGACAGCCGCTCCAGGTGCGGCTGGTCGTAGTTGCGGTAGCCGTTGTCCAGCCGCGCGGGCTCGGGCAGCAGGCCTTCCTTCTCGTAGAAGCGGATGGTTTCCACGTCCACGCCCGTGGCACGGGCCAGTTCCTTGATCTGCATGGTTTTTCTCCTTGTTGACACTGTAGCCGCTTTAGGGTTTTCAATACAGGCATCGAAAGGAAAAACCATGTCAGCCCATTGCCATACCCACGACACCCCCAAGCCCACCGAGGTCGCCAACCTGGGCCGCTACCGCCGCATTCTCTGGATCGCGCTGCTGGTCAACGCGGCCATGTTCGTGGTCGAGATCGTCGCCGGCTGGCGCGCCGGCTCGCTCGCGCTGCTGGCCGACGCGATCGACTTCGCGGGCGACGCGCTGAACTACGCCATCTCGCTCGCGGTGCTCGCCTCCGCGCTGGCCTGGCGGGCCCGCGCGGCCGTGCTCAAGGCGGTGAGCATGATCGGCTTCGGCCTGTACATCCTGGGCAGCGCGGCGTGGGCGGCCTGGAACGGCCAGGTGCCCGATGCCACCACCATGGGCGTGATCGGGGTGCTGGCGCTGGTGTCCAACGTGGCCGTGGCCTGGATGCTCTACGCCTTCCGCGAGGGCGATGCCAACATGCGCAGCGTGTGGCTGTGCTCGCGCAACGATGCCATCGGCAACGTGGCCGTGATGCTGGCCGCGCTCGGCGTGTTCGGCACCGGCAGCGCCTGGCCCGACCTGATGGTGGCCAGCCTGATGGCCGCGCTGGCCCTGCACGGCGGCTGGCAGGTGCTGCGCCAGGCGCGCGGCGAGCTCGCCGGTGAAAGCGAAGCCCACGGGCACCACGACCATGCGCACTGAGCCCACCGCCGTGCCGGGCTTCGACCCGGTGATCTACGCCCGCCTGCTGTCGCGCTTCGACGCGCTGCCCGCCACCGCGACCCGCGAGCGCTGGCTGCTGCTGGAGGCGGCCCATGTGGTCGGCCAGACCCGTTTCCGGCCCCACCTGGAGACCCATTGGCTGATGCTCGGCCAGGCCTGGCGCACCCGGGACGCGCGCGAGATGGCCGGGCAGGTGCTGCGGCTGCTGCCCGTGCCCCTGGGCCACCTCACAGGGCGCCTGCCGATCGGCAACCCGGGCCGGTCGCAGGTCAGCGCCTTCCGGCCCATGGCCGTGCGCGCGGACATCGCCGAGGCCATCGCCCAGGCCACTCCTACAATCCCCTGATGCGTTCGTGGCTCGCCGTCTTCCTGTTGGTGCTCTTGCCGTTGCAGTTCTCCTGGGCTGCGATGGGCACGCCCGCCCCGCATGAACGCGAGCCCGTGGCGGGGGCGCACTGCCCCCATCCCCATTGCGCCACCCGCACGCCGGGGCTGGATGCCAGCACGGCGCACCACGCCGATTGCGGCACCTGCCACAACGGCTGTCCCATGGCCCTGTTCCACGAACCGCGCCGCCCCTTCGCGAGCGCACCGGCCTTCCCGCTGACGGGGGCCGCCATGGTGCCGGCGTCGAGGCCGGCCGACCTGCCCGACCGGCCTCAGTGGAGCGCCCGGGGCTGACCCCGGGCAGCGGCCTCATCCGCCTGTGGCAGCGCCGTTCGCGGCGCCGCGCCCGCGTCTCCCCCTCCTCACGCAGCGGCGAGCGGCCTTCCGGGTCGCCCGCTCTTCTCTCATTCCTGCGCTCTTCGAAGAGGTGCACCCCATGTCACTCCATTGGCTCCGCCGATCCCCCGTTGGGCCTGGCTGGTTCTCGTCGTCGCGCTGGTGGGCGCGGACCAGGCCACCAAGGCCCACTTCGCCGCCACGATCCCGCTGGGCACGGGCATCGAACTCACCCCCTGGCTGAACCTGGTCCATGTGCTCAACACCGGCGCGGCGTTTTCGCTGCTGGCCGATGCCGACGGCTGGCAGCGCCCGTTCCTCATCGCCGTCGGCCTGATCGTGGTCGTGGCCATCAGCTTCGTGAGCATGACGCGCCACGTCGAGCCGATGGAGCGCTGGCTCGGCGCGGTGATCGTGGCCGGCGGCGCGGGCAACCTCATCGACCGCGTGCAGACCGGCGCGGTGGTGGACTTTCTCGACCTCCACTGGCGCGGCCTGCATTGGCCGGCCTTCAACCTGGCCGACGTGTTCGTCGTGACCGCCGTCATCGCCTGGGCCCTGCTCTCGCTGCGGCGGCCTGCCGCGCCCGTCGCCACACCGGACGCCCGCCCATGAAGAACCCCTGGACGCTTCTGCTCCTGGCCTGGCTGGTGGCGATCGCCGCGACGGCCGGCGCGCTGTTCATCGGCGAGGTCATGTTGATGGTGCCCTGCCAGCTCTGCTGGTACCAGCGCATCTTCATGTTCCCCCTGGCCCTCATCCTGGGCATGGCCTGCTTCGCCGAAGACCGGCGCGGCGCGGTCTACGCGCTGCCGCTGGCACTGGGCGGCACCGCCATGGCGGGGTACCACACGCTGCTGGTGGCTGGCCTCATCCCCAAGGCCTGGCTGCCGTGCAGCGCCGGTGTCTCGTGCGCGGACCAGCGGCTCGAGATCCTCAACGGCATCCAGATTCCCTGGCTCTCCCTGGCCGCCTTCGCGGCCATCAGCCTTCTGCTCACCCTGTTCCTTCGAAAGACCTCCCGATGACCTCCAAGAAAATCACCGTGATCGCGCTCGTCGCCGTCGTGCTCGCCGCGTTCGGCCTGGGCGCCTACCTGTACCAGCAGCGTGTGCAGAACTCGCAGATGGACAAGGTCACCCAGCAACAGGCGCGCCTCGTGCGCATGCATTCGCCGGTGTTCGGCCCGCAGGGCGCGCCGGTGACCATCGTCGAGTTCTTCGACCCGGCCTGCGAGACCTGCCGCGCCTTCCACCCCGTGGTCAAGGGCCTGCTGGCGCAGTACCCCAACGAAGTGCGTGTGGTGATCCGCTATGCGCCCTTCCACCAGGGCTCGGACCAGATCGTCCTGCTGCTGGAAGCGGCCAAGCGGCAGAACAAGTACGCGCCCGTGCTCGACGCCGTGCTGGCCGCGCAACCGCAGTGGGCCGACCACGCCCAGCCCAACTTGCGCGTGGCCTTCCAGGCCGCGGAACAGGCCGGGCTGGACATCAACCAGGCCATCGAGGACGCCCAGCGGCCCGAACTCGCGGCCGCACTGCGGCAGGACATCGAAGACCTCACCGCGCTGGAAGTGACCAAGACGCCCACCTTCTTCGTCAATGGCCGGGGCCTGCCCAGCTTCGGGCGCGAGCAGCTCCTCGCCCTGGTGGCCGAGGAAGTGGCCAAGGCCCGCAAGTGAGCCCGGGCGGTGCCCGCATCAACCCTTGGGCACGTGGGCGCTGCACCAGCCGTTGGCCACCACCATCTTGCCGGTGAAGATGGTGCAGCCCCCCACCGCGTCACCGGGCTTGCCGGTGTAGAGCTGGCAGTTGCGGCAAGTCTGCGCCGGGGTGTGCCTGGGGAACTTGCGCGGGTCCACCTTCTGGGTGTCGGACGTGTAGCCCAGGGCCAGGGCGGTGGGGTCCTTGTCGCCCACCATGGCCGGCTGGGCCACCGCCGAGGCGGCCCAGCCGGCCGCGCCGGTGGCGGCCGCTCGCAACAGAAAGACGCGACGGTTCGAATCGTTCATGGGGCACCTCGTGGGGACGGGCTGGATCGCCGGCCCATCCTACCCGCAGGCGGTGGGCCCGGGTGCGTACACTTGGGCCCCGGATCGCACCACGCATGAGCCCTCAAGACTACGTCCAGCAAAAAGCCGCTGCCTCAGGCAGCAGCTTCTACTACGCCTTCCTGTTCCTGCCGGCCGAGCGCCGCGCGGCCATCACCGCCTTCTACGCCTTCTGCCGCGAGGTGGACGACGTGGTGGACGAGGTCAGCGACCCCGCCGTGGCCCAGACCAAGCTGGCCTGGTGGCGCCGCGAGGTGGCGCAAGCCTATGCCGGCGAGCCCAGCCACCCGGTGATGCAGGCGCTGATGCCGCTGGCCAAGACCTACGAGATCGAGATCCGCCACCTGCTGGCCGTGATCGACGGCTGCCAGATGGACCTGGAGCAGAACCGCTACCTCGACTTCGCCAACCTGCAGCGCTACTGCCACCTGGTGGCCGGCGTGGTGGGGGAAGTGGCGGCGCGCATCTTCGGCCAGACGCAGATCGCCACCACCGAATACGCCCACCGCCTGGGCCTGGCCTTCCAGCTCACCAACATCATCCGCGACGTGGGCGAGGACGCCACTCGCGGGCGCATCTACCTGCCTGTGAACGAGCTGCAGAGCTTCAACGTGCGGGCCCACGAGCTGCTGCAGCGCGGCGCCGCGCCCGGCACCGATGTGGCCGACTTCCAGCGCCGCTTCCACGCGCTGATGCAATTCCAGTGCACGCGCGCCCTGCAGACCTACGACGATGCCCTGGCCCTCTTGCCCGCGGCCGATCGCCGTGCCCAGAAACCGGGCCTGATGATGGCCAGCATCTACCGCACCCTGCTCAAGGAAATCGCGGCCGACCCGCTGCTGGTGCTGACCCAGCGCGTGAGCCTGACGCCTTTGCGCAAGTTCTGGCTGGCCTGGAAAGTCCAGGCCCTGGGCAGGCTATGAGCCCCACGCTCCACCGCCGCGCGGGTCTTCGCGTCCTATGAAGCTCGCCGTCGTCGGTGCCGGCTGGGCCGGCATGGCCGCCGCGGTGGAAGCCGCCTCGCGCGGCATCGATGTGACGGTGTTCGAATCGGCGCGCACGCTCGGGGGCCGCGCGCGCACCCTGCCCGCGCAGTTGCCCGACGGCACGCCGCTCACGATCGACAACGGACAACACATCCTCATCGGCGCCTACAGCGACACGCTGGCGCTGATGCAGCGCGTGGGGCTGGACCTGTCCCAGGCGCTGCTGGCCCTGCCCCTCGCCCTGCCGCACACCGACGGCTCGGGCCTGCAGACGCCGGCCTGGGCCGCGCACTGGCCCGCGCCGCTGGACGCGCTCGCCGCCATCGCCACCACGCGCAGCTGGCGCTGGCGCGAACGGCTCGCGCTCGTCAACTTCTCGCTGCGCTGGCAGCGCCAGGGTTTTCAATGCGATCCCCAGCTCACCGTGGCCGAGCTCTGCGCCCGCCTGCCCGCGCGCGTGGTGCAGGAGCTCATCGAACCGCTGTGCGTGTCCGCGCTCAACACGCCCACGGTGGACGCGAGCGCAGCCGTGTTCCTGCGCGTGCTGCGCGATGCCCTGTTCGGCAAGGGCTTTGCGGGCTTCAGCGCGTCCAGCCTGCTGCTGCCGCGCACCGACCTCTCGCGCCTGTTCCCCGATGCGGCGGCCGAGTGGCTGCTGCGCCATGGCGGCTCGACCCAGATGCGCATCGGCACCCGCGTGAGCACCCTGCGCCCGCTGGCCACGCAATGGATGCTGGGCCACGAAGGTGGCGAAGAGGCCTTTGACCGCGTGATCTGGGCCACCGCCGCGAGCCCCGCCGAAAAAGCCATCCGCCAGGCCGCGGACGCCTGCGACGAAAGCACCGAGCCCATCCTCAAGGCCTGGGCGCGCTCGGCCCGCGCGCTGCCCTTCACGGCCATCACGACCGTGTATGCCTGGGCACCCGGCGCACGCCTGGCCTCGCCCATGCTGGCCCTGCGCGCCGAGCCAGACGCCCAGACCGCCCCCGCGCAGTTCGTGTTCGACCGGGGCCAGCTCAGCCCCGCGGACGCGGCCGCGCAAGGCCTGCTGGCCTTCGTGGTGAGCACCAGCGGCGAGGACCGCGACGACCTGCAGACCCAGGTGCTCGAACAAGGCCGGCGCCAGCTCGGCCTGCCCGCGCTGCAGGCCGTGCAGACCGTGGTGGAAAAGCGCGCCACCTTTGCCTGCACGCCCGGACTGGTGCGGCCGGTGCAGGCCATCGCCCCCGGGCTCTGGGCCGCGGGCGACTACGTGGAAGGGCCCTACCCCGCCACGCTCGAAGGCGCGGTGCGCAGCGGCCTCGCGGCGGCCCGGCTCGCCACCGATTCCCACTGATCCACGCATCTGCGGAACCTCTGGGGCGCACGGGGTTCACACCGTGTGACATTTTTTTCAACCCGACCCGAAGGAGACCTCGCGGATGAACGCCCCCCACCCCGCCCGACACCTCATCGCCGCCGCCGGCCTGTGCCTGCTCGCGCTCAGCACGAGCGTGGCGCAGGCGCAAAGCATGGTCAGTGTGCAGGGCAGCACGCTCAACATGCGCGAAGGCCCGAGCACCAAGGCCGCCGTGCTGTGGGAACTCAAGCGGGGCTACCCGCTGCAGATCACCGAGCGCAAGGGCAGCTGGATCAAGGTGCGCGACTTCGAGGGCGACACGGGCTGGGTCGCGCGCTCGCTCACCGGCAACACGCCGCACCATGTCGTGAAGGCGAAGGTCGCCAACATACGCAGTGGCCCGGGCGCACAGCACCGCATCGTGGGCAAGGCGGAATACGGCGAATTGCTGCGCACGCGCGAGAAGCGGGCCGACTGGGTGCGCGTGGAACGCGAAGAAGGCGTGGGCGGCTGGATCGCCAAACAGCTGCTCTGGGGCTTCTGAGCCCCGGCGCTCAGCCGTTCTCGCGCACCGCGAGGTAGGCCGGGCGCGCCATGCAGCGCCGGATCCATTCGTGCGTGAGCGGGTGGGCGTCCATCAGCGCCCTGGACGGGCGCGCCCAGTTCAAGACGCTGGCCACGCACAGGTCGGCCACGGTGAAGCGCGCGGCAGCGAGGTGGGCCTGGCCCGCCTCTTTCTGGCGCTGCAGGTGCCGCTCGATCACGCGCAGCGGCACCGCCAGGCGGCGCTCGGCCGCGTCGGCCAGCTCGGGCTTGCGCCGCTCCATGGGCATCACCAGCCGGTGCATCAGCACCGTGAGCGCATCGGCCTCGGTTTCGGTCATGGCCCAGAAGCTCCAGCGCAGGGCTTCGGCGTCTTCGTGCGGTGTGGCCGGCGTGATGCTTGCACCGTCGGCCGGGCCGTGATGCCGCGCGATGTACAGCGCGCAGGCCATGCTCTCCCACACCACCACATCGCCCTCGGGCCGGGCATCCACCACCGCCGGCACGCGGCCGTTGGGGTTGATCGCGAGGAACTCGGGCGTGCGCGTGCCGCGGTCCTGGTAGGCCAGCTCGACGTGCTTGAAATCCAGGCCCAGTTCGGTGGCGGCCCAGAGCGGGCGCACAGCGCGGGAAGCGGGAATGCCGTAGATCGTGAGGCCCATGCTCAGCCCAGCTGGCGGCACAGGGCCATCAGGTCGGCCACGGTGACATGGGGCTGCAACGGCGCGTGCGCCCAGGCGTGGCCGGCGCGGTTGAGCCAGGCCACCTGCATGCCCGCGCCCAGCGCCCCCACCACATCGAGCTGCGCGTCGTCACCGATGTGCAGCACCTCGGCGGCGCCCACGCCCGCACTGCCGGCCGCCGCGTGGAAGATGCGCGCATCGGGCTTGCCCACGCCGAACTCGTGCGCGCTGAACGCCGCATGGAAATGCTGGCCCAGGCCCACCGTGTGCACGTTGGCATTGCCATTGGACAAGGCCACCACCGGATAGCGCTTCGCCAGAAACTCCAGCGCCGGCAAGGCGTCCTCGAACAGCTCCACGCGCTGGCGCTCGGCAAAGAAGATGTCGAAGGCCGGCTCGGCCAGCGCCGGGTCGTCGCCCGCGCGCGTCAGCACCAGGCGAATCGCCTCCCGGCGCAAGGCACTCATGTCGTGCGCCAGGTCGGGCCGCAGGGTGTGCATTTCGTTGCGCACCGCGCGCAGGGCTTTGGGGTCGCCCCACTGCGCGGCGGTGGCCGGCGCGTGCTCCAGCAGCCAGGCGGCCAGCACGGCCTCGGCGCGCTCGATGATGGGCCAGATCGGCCACAGCGTGTCGTCCAGATCGATGGTGATGGCGCGGATGCGGCTGACGTCCAGCGCCGTGGGGAGGGGGTATTCATGTCTGCGGGAGAATAGCGCATGCCCTTCCGCCCCGAACCGACGATCCCCCATGGCCAGCCAGCGCGCACGGCCATCGTCTATTGCAACCTCGGCACGCCCGACGAGGCCAGCGCCCCCGCCCTGCGCCGCTACCTCGCCGAGTTCCTCGGCGACCCCCGCGTGGTGGAGATTCCCCGGCTGGTCTGGTGGCCCATCCTGCACGGCATCATCCTGCGCACGCGACCGAAGAAGTCCGCCGCCAAGTACGCCAGCGTCTGGCTGCCCGAAGGCTCGCCGCTGAAGGTGTGGACCGAAAAACAGGCCACGCTGCTGCGCGGCTACCTGGGCGAGCGCGGCCACCAGGTGACGGTGCGCTATGCCATGCGCTACGGCAACCCGTCCATCGCGTCCGTGCTCGACGAGCTCAAGGCCCAGGGCGTGGCCCGCGTGCTGGTGCTGCCGGCCTACCCGCAGTACAGCGGCACCACCACCGCCAGCGTGATCGACGCGGTGACGGCCTGGAGCCAGCCCGTGCGCAGCCTGCCCGAGCTGCGCTTCGTCAACCGCTACCACGACGACCCGGGCTACATCAAGGCGCTGGCCCGGACCATCCGCGCGCACTGGACGGCGCACGGCCAGGGCGACCATCTGGTGATGAGCTTCCACGGCGTGCCCGAGCGCACCCTGCACCTGGGCGACCCCTACCACTGCGAATGCCGCAAGACCGCGCGCCTGCTGGCCGAGCAACTCGGCCTGGCGCCCGAGCGCTACACCCTCACCTTCCAGTCGCGCTTCGGCAAGGCCAAATGGCTGGAGCCCTACACCGAGCCCACGCTGGTGGCAATGGCGAAGAAGGGTTTGAAGAACGTGGACGTGGTCTGCCCCGGCTTCACCAGCGATTGCCTGGAGACGCTGGAAGAAATCAACATGGAGGCGCGCGAAGCCTTTCTGCACGCGGGCGGCCAGCAGTTCCAGTACATCCCCTGCGTGAACGACTCGCCCGAGTGGATTCGCGCACTGGCCGATCTGGCCGAGCGGCACCTGCAAGGCTGGCCCACCAAGACAGCGGACAACCCGATGGAGTTGCAGGCCAGCCGCGAACGGGCCCTGGCGCTGGGCGCGAAAGACTGATCCTGCTGGTTCACACGAGGGAAGACCATGCCCGCCCACCCCATCTTCAAGACGGCGTTTGCCAAGGTCTACCCGCTGTATGTGCAGAAAGCGGAGCGCAAGCACCGGACGAAAGCGGAAGTGGACGACGTCATCCGCTGGCTGACGGGCTACGACCAGGCGGGCCTGGAGCGGCAGATCGCGCAAGGGAACAACTTTGAAACCTTCTTCGCCCAGGCCCCCGCGATGAACCCGAACACCTCGCTGATCACCGGCGTCGTCTGCGGCGTGCGCGTCGAGGCGGTGGAAGACCCACTGATGCAGCGCATCCGCTGCCTGGACAAGCTGATCGACGAGCTGGCCAAGGGCAGGAAGATGGAAAAGATCCTGCGCCAGTAACCGCTGCCGAACAGCGGCCCACGGGGACCATCTCGCGAAGTCGTCCTACATTGCCTTGCTCCTCGGCGCGGTAAGGTGGAACCTCGATCACTCCAGGAGATGCATCGTGGCGACCAGAAGAAGAACCCAGGGCTCGCTCGTCGAGCGGGCCAAGGCACACGACGACGCCCGCGACAGTTTTCCCGGCGAGCACTGGCTGGTGCTGGGCGCGGGCATTGCGGCATGGGCGCTCACGCGCACGAGCCCTTCGGTGGTCGTGCGCACGGCAGGCATGCTGGCGGCCACCGCCCTCGTGGGCCGAGCCGCCAGCGGCCGCGACGGTTTGAGCAAGCTGCTGCGCTACACGCCGTTGGGCCGACGCATCCGCTAAGGCGGCGCGGTCTTGCCGTCTGGCTCCACCGAGCCGCGCAACACCCCGTTGATTTCGGCACCGAAGATCAGCGTGGTGGCGCTGATGTACAGAAACACCAGCGTGGCCACCACGCCCGCGAAGCTGCCGTAGAGCAAGGCCAGCTTGCCCGCGGTGCGCAAGGTGTACGACAGGCTGGCGGCCGCCCCCACCCAGAGGGCGGCCCCCACCACGGCACCTGGGATCACGGTGTAGAGCCGCTGGCGAATGTCCGGCAGCCAGCCGTACATCAAGGCATACAACATCACCAGCACCAGGAACGCCGAGCCATAGCGCACGCTGTTGCGCGCCCACAAGGTCTCCCGCCCCACGCCCACGTTCTCGGCCAACAGCAGCCACACATACGGCATCACCACCACCGAACTGAAAGCCAGCAGCACGCCCGAACCCACCACCACCGTGAACAGCGTGACCTTGATGCGCGCCTTCCAGAACGGCAGCCCGCGCTCGATGCCATAGGCGCGGTTCAGCGCCGAGCGGATCGCCTGCATGCCCGACGAGGCGGTCCACAGCGTCACCAGCACGCCCACGGCCAGCAAGGCCTGGTTGCGCTGGGCCAGCACCTGCTCGATGACCGGCTGCATCACGTCGCGCACCACTTGCGGCGTGTACCCCACCACGCGGCCCACCAGCGCCGCCGCGTCGCCAGGCTTGCCCAGGTAACCGGCCGAAGCGGACAACAGGATCAGGAGCGGAAACATGGCCAGCACCGACGAGAACGCGAGGCTGCCGGCCTGGTTGGCGCTCTGGTGCAGGACGTAATTGCGGATGGCCAGCAGGATCACGCGCAACCCTGGTGTGTTCAGCGCGGCGTGCCGAATGCGGCGCCCGGCTTCGCGAAGGCGGCTCATGGGTGGAGAAGGAAAATGCCGAACTCGAGACGCATCACGCCACTCCAAGGTTCACGGCCAAACGACAGCCGCCATGGTAGTTGAACCCCATCGATCGGGTGCGATGCCCTTTTTCTCCCTGCAGCGAGGTGCCCATGACCCACCAGACCGGATCTCCATCCATGGAATCGTTGGTGAATGAATTGTTCCAGCGCTATGAGCGCGAGTTCAACCGATCCCTCAGCGGTGATTCAGACCTCGTGGCGGTCGCGAATCTCTACGCCAAGGCATTCATCGCGGCGGCCCCGTCGGGCGTGGTCACGGGGCAGAACGACGACCAGTTGAAGCGGGTGATGGCCGACGGCTTCGAGCGCTACCGGCAGATCGGCATGAGCGGCATGAAGCTCCAGCGCCTGGACATCTCCGGCATCGACGATCTTCACGCCCTGGCGCGCGTGGACTGGACGGCGACCTATGCCATCGACAACGAGAAGAAGACCATCGACTTCACCAACGCGTACCTCGTCCGCCGGGAAGGCGACACGGCCACGGTGTTTGGCTGGATCACGGGGGACGAGGAAGCCGTGATGAAGGCGCATGGGATCGTTCGATGAGTGGCTGAGCGCTCTTCCGAGCCGTATTTTGACAGATACGGCTCATTATTTGAGCCGTATTTGCTTAAAATGCGGCTCATGGCACACACCGCAGCCCCTTCCTCAAACTTGATCTGGCAGTCCCCTGACTGGCCCAACTTGACGGCGGCCGCACCTGAGGTGACGGCCGCTCTGCTCCAGGCGCGACAGAGCCAGGGAGAACTGATGGGCCAGTGCGCGGCCGTGGGGCTGGACGCCACAGCCCCCACACTGCGCGAGCTCTGGGTTCAGGAAGCCGTTGCCACCGCCGCCATCGAGGGCGAACAGTTGAATCCGGACTCGGTGCGTTCTTCCGTGCTGCGCCACATGGGCCTGGACGTGGACGCCTCGGCGCCGGTGAGCCGGCAGGTGGATGGCTTGGTGGACGTGATGGAGGACGCCACACAGCACTTTGGCAAAGCCTTGAGCAAGGCACGCCTGTGCCGCTGGCATGTGGCCCTGTTTCCCATGGGCGTCAGCGGCTTGCAGCGCATCCGCGTCGGCCAATACCGCAACCATGCGGACCCGATGCAGATCGTGAGCGGCCGGCCCGGCCGCGAGGTGGTGCACTACATCGCCCCGCCCTCCGCGCAGGTGGACGCGCAGATGCGGGCGTTCCTCGACTGGTTCGAGCACACCCGGCCCGACCGCAAAGCACGACCTCCACTGGATGGCATTGCGCGCGCCGCGATGGCCCACCTGTGGTTCGAGTCCATCCACCCGTTTGAAGACGGCAATGGGCGCGTCGGCCGCGCCATCATCGACCTCGCGCTGGCACAGGATGCAGCCGCACCGCAACGGCTCGTGAGCCTGTCGCACCAGTTGCTCGCGGAACGCAAAGGCTACTACGAGGCTCTGCAAAACGCCCAGCATGGCGGCACGGATGTGTCCGGGTGGGTGCTGTGGTTCGTGCAGCAGTACCGGCATGCCTGCGAGCACACCGGCTCGCTGATCCAGATCGCCCTGGAGAAATCGCGCTTCTGGTCTCAGCACGCCGCCGTGGTGTTGAACGCGCGGCAGCGCAAGGTGGTGCAGCGCTTGCTGGACGACGGCGATGGTGGCTTCCTCGGCGGCCTGAATGCGGAGAAGTACACCAAGATGACCGGCGCATCCAAGGCCACGGCCACGCGGGACATGGCGCACCTGGTGAACGAGGGTTTGCTGTTCACCCGGGGCCAGGGCAAGGCCTTGCGCTACTTCGTGAACGTGCCCGGCTGGGCGCACGCGGACCGCGGCTGAGAAGCTCGCGGGCTCAGTGCCCCGCAAGAAACCGCTGCACCAGCTCGAACTGCTCGGGCACGTTGAGCGCGGGCGCGTGCCCGCAGCCGGCAATCGTCACCACCAGCGCGCGCGGCCCGCGGTCGCGCATGGCCTCGGCCGTGTCGGCCAGCAGCAGGTCCGACTCCGCGCCGCGCAGGCACAGCACGGGCACGTCGATGCGGTCGTAGGTGGGCCAGAGGTCGTAGTCCGCGGGGTGGTGGCTGAACTGCATCACCATGGCCGGGTCGTAGTGCGGCGTCACGCGGCCATTGGCCAGTCGGCGCGCCGAGCTTTCGGTGAGCAGGCGCCACTGCGCGTCGCTCAGGTAGCCGTACGGCTTGTAGACGGTGCGGAAGTACTGTTCCAGCTCGCTCATGGTGTGGAACGCGGCCGGGTTGCCCGCGTAGCTGCGGATGCGCTGCACCGCCGCGTCGGCCAGCTTGGGGCCGATGTCGTTGAGCACCAACCGCTCGATGCGCCCGTGCAGCGGGCCGGCGGCGCACACCATGCCGATGGCGCCGCCCATGGAGGTGCCCACCCAATGGAAGCGTTTGATGACGAGCTGGTCCACCAACGCGGTGGCGATGCGCGAATAGAAGTCCAGGCAGTACTCGGCTTCGGGCTCGGGGCTCCATTCCGAGAGGCCGCGCCCGATCGTGTCGGGGCAGATCACGCGCCAGCCTTGCGCGCTGAGGTGCGCGGCCAGCGGGTCCATGTCGCGTCCGGTGCGGGCCAGGCCGTGCCAGGCGACCACCGTCTGACCATTGGGCGTCTCGGGCTCCCAGTCCATGAAGTGGATCTCGCGGCCTGCGCAGGTGAGGTAGCGCGAGCGCGGGGTCACGGTGGTGGCCGCGGGCGCGAGGGTGGTGGCGGTGTTCATGGCCGGCCTCCTTTCAGGCGCGCGAGCGAGGCCCGCTCTCGCAGCTTGCCCACGATGCCCGTGGGGAAGTAATACACCGACAGGACGAAGAGCACACCCAGCCAGAGCAGCCAGCGGTCGGGCGTGAGCAGCGCGGGCAACAGCGGCAGGCCTTCGGTGGCGCTGCCGGCCATGCGCAGCAGGTCCTGCAGGTAACTTTGCGCCACCACGAAGAGCACGCTGCCGATGAAGGCGCCGTAGAGCGTGCCCATGCCGCCGATGACGACGATGAGCAGGATGTCCAGCATGATCTCGAACGAGAGCGAGGTGTCCGGCCCGTTGTAGCGCAGCCAGAGCGCGAGCAGGCAGCCCGCGAGCGTGGCGAAGGAGGCGGAGAGCACGTTGGACAACGTGCGGTAGACGACGGTGCGGTAGCCCAGGGCCTCGGCACGGAAGTCGTTCTCGCGGATGGCCTGCAGCACGCGGCCGAAGGGCGAGTTCACGATGCGCAGGATGGTGAGGAAGATCGCGGTGACGGCCAGGAAGATCAGGTAATAGGTGATCAGCCGGCCGTTGAGATCGACCTCGCCCAGCGGCGTCTGCAGCGGCTCTTCGGTCAGCGTGAAGCCGGGCGAGAGCAGCTCGGGCACGCGGAAGGTCAGGCCGTCTTCACCACCGGTGAAATCCGACAGCTGCGAGGCCAGCGTGAGAAAGGCCGAGGCCACCGCGAGCGTGATCATGGCGAAGAAGATCGCGCGCACCCGCAGCGAGAACAGGCCGATGAGCAGCGAGAGCACCAGCGAGACCAGCAGCGCGCAGAGCACGCCCAGTGCAATGGCGCCCCAGGACGGTGACTCCGCCGCGTTGAGCGCGATGGCCACGCCGTAGGCACCGATGCCGAAGAACATGGTGTGCGCGAAGCTCACGATGCCGGTGTAGCCCAGCAGCAGGTCGAAGCTGGCCACCAGCGCCACGAAGATCAGCACCTTGGCGGCCACGTTGAGCGCTTTCACGCCCGGGAACAGGAAGGGCGCGAAGGCCAGGCCCAGGAAGAGCACGATCAGCAAGGCGACCAGCCAGCGGCTGCGCGGCAGGTCGTTGGAGAGGAGACGGGACAACATGCTTCGGCTCCTTCTTATCGGTTCGTGACCGGGTACACGCCCTGGGGCCGCCACAGCAGGATGGCGACCATGAGCGCGATGTTGGAGAACAGCGCGACCTTGGGTGCCAGGAAGCCGGTGTAGTTGGCCATCAGCCCCACCAGCAGCGCGCCGATGAGCGCGCCCAGCGTGGAGCCCAGGCCGCCGATGATGATGACGATGAAGATCAGCACGTTGACCTGCGCGCCCATCTGCGGCAGCACGGTCTGCTGGTACAGGCCCCACATCACGCCGCCCAGGCCGGCGAGCGCACTGCCCACCACGAACACGCCGATGAAGAGCTGCCGGATGCGGTAGCCGAGGGACTCGACCATCTCGCGGTCCTGCACACCGGCGCGCACCAGCAGGCCGACCTTGGTGCGGTTGAGCGTCCACACCATCGCCGCGAACACGGCCGCGCCCACCAGCACGGCGAGCAGGCGGTACTTCTCCACCGCGGCATCGCCGAAGATGAAGGAGCCGCGCAGGCTCTCGGGCAGTGGCAGCGCGATCTGCTCCGGGCCCCAGATGACCTTGATCATTTCCTCGCCGATGATCATGCCGCCCATGGTGATGAGGATCTGCTTGAGGTGCATGCCGTACACCGGGCGGATGATGAGCCGCTCGAACACCCAGCCCAGCGCGCCGGCCACGGCCATCGCCACCAGCATGGCGGGCAGCAAGGCCACGAGGTTGAGCCAGAGGCTGTTGGCCGTGGTGTAGCTGCCCATGCTGGCCAGCACGGTGGTGGCCACGAAGGCGCCCAGCGCGATGAACACGCCGTGACCGAAGTTGAGCACGTCCATGAGGCCGAAGACCAGCGTGAGGCCCGAGGCGATGATGAAGACGATCATGCCCATGGCCAGGCCGGCCACGGTGAGCGTGATCCAGGTGGACGGGCTGCCCACGGCGGGCAGCGCGAGCAGCGCCAGCGCGGGCACCAGGGCCAGCGGCTTCCAGTCGAAGTCGGCGTTGAGTTTCATTGGTGTGCTCCGAGGGACAGGCCCAGCAGCTTGGATTGCAGCGATTCGTCGGCCGCGAGTTCGGCCATGGAGCCGCTGTGCACGACGCGGCCGTCGTCCATCACAGCCACGGTGTCGCCGAGCTGGCGCGCGAAGTTGAAGTTCTGCTCGACGAGCAGGATGGTGGTCTTGGCGGCCTTGAGTTCGCGGAAGGCCGCGATCATGTTCTGGATGATCGCGGGCGCCAGGCCTTTGCTGGGCTCGTCGATCAGCAGCAGCTTGCGCGGCTCGACGATGGCGCGCGAGACGGCGAGCATCTGCTTCTGCCCGCCGCTCAACTTGCCGGCCGGGTGCAGCCAGAATTTCTTCATGGCCGGGAACAGGCCGAAGATCCATTCGAGGCGGTTGGTGTCGATGTCGTCCAGGCTGCGCGCGCCGCGCGCGGCCAGCAGCATGTTCTCGCGCACCGAGAGGTCCGCGAAGATGCCCATGCTCTCGGGCACGTAGGCCACGCCGCTGCGCGCGATGTCGGGCGTGGGGCGCTGGGTGATGTCCTGGCCGTCGAGCGTCACCGTGCCCTGGCTGGCGTGCCACAGGCCCATGATGGTGCGCAGCGTGGTGGTCTTGCCCGCGCCGTTGCGGCCCAGCAGCATGGTGAGCTGGTTGGCCGGCACGGCGAGGTCCACGCCGTGGAGGATGTGGTACGCGCCGATGTGGGTGTGAACCCCTTTCAGCGTCAACAGGTCCTGACTCATGCGCTCACCTCTTCTTCGGGGTTGATGCCAAGGTAGGCCTGCTGCACCACGGGCGAGGCGATCACGGTGGCGGGTTCGCCATCGGCCACGAGCTCTCCGTTGTGCAGCACGATGATGCGGTCCGAGAGTTCGCGCACCACGTCCATCTTGTGCTCGACCAGCAAGATGGTCTTGCGCTTGTCTTCCTTGAGCTTGCGGATGAGGTTCAGGATCACGGGCACCTCGTCCACGCTCATGCCGGCCGTGGGTTCATCGAACATGAAGACCTGCGGCTCCAGCGCCATGAGGATGCCGACCTCCAGCTTGCGCTGGTCGCCGTGCGGCAGGCTGGAGGCGAGCGCGTCGCGCTTGTCGGCCAGCGCCACGGTTTCCAGCACCTCGTCGGCGCGCTGCAGCAGGTCGCGCCGGTCGCTCCAGATGCGCCACAGGTTCAGCCCCGCGCCCGCCCTCGCCTGCACCGCCAGCCGCACGTTCTCCTGCACCGTGAGGTTGGGGAACAGGTTGGTCAGCTGGAACGCCCGGCCCAGCCCGGCCTGCGCGCGCGCCGGCGCGCCCAGCGCCGAGATGTCCTTGCCACCGAGCCGCACACGGCCCGCGCTGGCCCTGATCTGGCCCGAGATGAGGTTGAAGTAGGTCGTCTTGCCCGCGCCGTTGGGGCCGACGATGGCGGTGAGCGTGCCCGGCGCGAACGCGCACGAGACGGCATTCACCGCCACGTGCCCGCCGAAGCGGACCGTGAGGTCTTGGGTTTCAAGCATGAAGGGACTCTCCGCAGAAGGCAGCGGTATGCCGTGAGCCGCAAGTGCGGCGAACTTCCAGAAACACCGCGGAACCGGCTTTGCCGGGCCGCAGGTGTTGTCCCCCTTTTCAAGGGGGAAGCCGCGTCAGCGGCGCAGGGGGTTACCGGCCATTCCGAATAGGAATGGCAAGGTCCCCGGGTTTGATCTCGCGCACCAGCTCGGGCACACCCCAGGCAAACGCCGGATCGGCCTTGATCTTGAAGTGGTACATGCTCTGCATGGCCTGGTGGTCTTCCTTGCGGAAGGTCATCGTGCCCTTGGGCGTGTCGAAGCTCATGCCTTCCATGGTCTTGATGAGCGTGTCGGTCTTGGTGTCGCCGTTGGTCTTCTTCAGCGCGGTCACCACGGCCATCGCGGCCGAGAAACCACCGGCGGTGAAGAAGTCCGGCGGCGTCTTGAACTGCTTGTAGTGCTCGGCCACCATCGCGTCGTTCACCGGGTTCTTGGGGATGCCGAAGTAGTAGTACAGCGCGCCCTCCATGCCCGGGAACTGCTTGTAGGCCACCATCGCGGGCAGGATGTTGCCGCCGGTGGCGAGCTTGATGCCGTAGCGCTTGTCCAGCTCCATCTCGGCGATCTTGCCGAAGGGCGTGGGCGCGCCCGACCAGCCCACCGAGATGTACTTGGTGCCCGGCTGGTCCTTGAGCTTGTCGACGATGCGCAGCAGGCCGGCGGTGAAGTCCGTCGTGCCCACGGGCAGGTATTCCTCGTGAACGATCTTGGCCTTCTTGGTGAAGTCCTTGGCGGCCTTCACGCCGTCGCGGCCGAAGGCGTTGTCGTTGGCCAGCATGGCGATCACGTTGCCCGGCTGGTCCAGCGCCACGGCGTTGGCGGCGGCGTCCTGGCTGCTGTTGCGGCCGGTGCGGAAGATGTACTTGTTCCACTTGTCGCCGGTGATCGAGTCGGCCACGGCGGGCTCGACCAGCAGGATCTTCTTGTACTCCTCGGCCACGGGCAGCATGGCCAGGGCCACGGGCGAAGCGGTCGGGCCGATGGCCAGATCCACCTTGTCGTCGGCGTAGGCGGCGGCCAGCAGGCTCTTGCCCACATCGGGCTTGCCCTGATCGTCCTTCTCGATCACGACGATCTTCTTGCCACCCACCATCATGGTGCCGCCGGTGGCGTAGCTCAGGCCCATCATCAGGCCGGCCTGGGTCTGCTTGGCATAGGCCTCGAGCGGGCCGGTCTTGCTGTGGATGTGGGCGATGCGGATCTCGCCCTTGTTGGCCTGGGCCGAAACGAGCGAGGTGCCGAGCGCCGCGGAGCAGGCGAGCGCGATGACCGCCAGGCGGCGGGTGGTGTGAGTCATGTCTTGTCTCCTGGTTGGAAGGATCGTGACAGCGCGGTGCGCCGTGCCTTCCTTATCGCAGACTTCGTGCCAGCGGTACAGGCCTTTGATTTCAAAGGGTTTTGTTTAGAACGCTCTTGCGATTGTCCAGATTTCAGACAATCCCGAATCGTGAAATTGTCTGAAATTCAGACAATCGTCTGAATTTCAGACGCATCGCCCAAGGCCGCCAAACGGTCGTACAGACTGGCGCGCGAGATGCCGAGCAGCTTCGCGGCTGCGGTGCGGTTCCCACCGGTGCGGGCCAGGGCCTGCGCGATCGCGCGCTGCTCCAGCTCGGCGATCTGCTCGGGCAGCGGGCGCAGTTCGTCGCCCTCTTCCATCGCACGCGCGACGGCCTTCGGCAACGTGGCCGCCGGCGCAAGGGCGGGCAGGCCGGCTTCCTGTAGCACCGCCCCCACCTGCGCGGCGGCGATGTGGTGCGAGTCGCTGCGCAGCGCAAGCTGTTCCAGCACGTTGCGCAGTTCACGGATGTTGCCGCGCCAGGGCTGCGCGGCCAGCAGGGCCTGGGCGTCGGCGGTCAGCTCCAGCTGCGCGCCGCCGCCACGCGCGGCGATGTCTTCGCACAGGGCCTCGATCAGCAGCGCGATGTCGTCCTGCCGCTCGCGCAGCGGCGGCACGCGGATGGGCAACACGTTGAGGCGGTAGTAGAGGTCTTCCCTGAAGCTGCCTTCGCGCACCATCTGCTGCAGGTCGCGCGAGGTGGCGGCGACCACGCGCACGTCGAAGCGCACCAGCTTGTTCGAACCCAGCGGCTCGATCTCGCCTTCCTGCAGCGCGCGCAGCAGCTTGACCTGAACCGACATCGGCATGTCGCCGAGTTCGTCCAGGAACAGCGTGCCGCCATCGGCCAGCTTGAACTTGCCGTCGCGCCCTTTCTTGTCGGCGCCGGTGTAGGCCCCGGGGGCCACGCCGAAGAACTCGGCTTCGAGCAGCGTGTCGGGCACGGCCGCCATGTTCACGCTCACGAACGAGCGGCCCGCGCGCGGCGAGGCCGCGTGGATGGCGTGCGCGAGCAACTCCTTGCCGGTGCCGGTCTCGCCCAGCAACAGCACCGGGCTGGCCGACTGCGCGGCACGCCGGGCCTGGCGCTTGACCTCCAGCGCGGCGGCGCTGCTGCCCACGAAGCTGGCGAAGGTGTACTTGCTGCGGCGCTGGCTCGCGAGTTCGCGCCGGGCTTCGCTCAGGTCCTGCTCCAGCCGCGCGAACTTGCTGATGAGGGGTTGCAGCGTGGTCTCGGGGTGATCGAACAGCACGATGCCCAGCACCCCGATCACCTCGCCCGCGTCGTCGCGCAGCGGGATGCGGCTCACCACGAAGGTGCCGGCGCGGTTGGTCAGCAGGTCGATGAGGATGGGCTTGCCGGTGGCCAGCACCTGGTGCATCTGCGTGTTCTGTACCACGCGCGAGACCGGGTGGCCGACGAAGTCTTCCTCGCGCTCGAAGCCCAGCGCGGGCAGGAAGCGGCGGTACTGGTCGTTGATCCAGACCACGCGCGCGTCGCGGTCCACCAGCATCATGCCCTCGCTGGCGTTGGCGAACAGATCGAACATCGACCTCGCGGCGAGTTCGAGGATGCTTTGCGCGTCACGCGGCAGGCGGTTGTCCCGGGTCATGGCGGGATGGTAACCCTGCACTTCTCCGCGCCTGCACTGTCATTGAAGAGTAATAAGTAAGAACTACGATTCGCCGCGATGACGCACATGGTTCTTTCCTCTGTCCTTGGTTTTCCGACCCGCCCGCCCTCTCCCCATGGCGAAATGAATGGGCCGACGGGCAGCCCACGCCACCACGGCCACGCGCACGCGGACGTGTGGGTGTTCAGGGACACCCCACTGGCGTCCACGGACCCTGGGCACCTGGAGGGGGCGGTGACAGCCCGACGGCTGCACTCCCAACTCGATGCCGTGTGCGGCATGGCCTACCTCACCCGTGCGCCGCAAGGCGTGGCCTCGGGGTTGAGCAAGGCGCCCCTGGAAAAAACCGGGCACGAGAACAGCGCACCGATCGGGGATGGTTTTCCCGTGGAAGCGCTGGGCGCCTTCCAGGCCCTCCAGGGTGCGGGCGGTGCCATCGAAACGGGCGCGGCGATCAAAAACCTGTCCAACACCTGCCAGGCTTTGTCGCACCGACAGGCGACCCACGCCGCATTCGCACAGGGCCAACTGGCGCTGGACGAGGCCCACCGCCGGTGGGCGCATTCAGAGGCACATCCCTCTCAGGCGCGGCGACTGTGCGACGCCGCCAAGAAGGCCTGGCAGGCGCGCGCCTCCAAGGTGCAGCTGGAGACGGCCATGCGGCACGCGCCGGAGCAGATCGTGGATGTGGTTCGCTACACCGTCGTGTCGTGGACATCGCGCCTGTTTTCCGCCCTGAAGCTGGCCTTCAAGGCCAGTGCGTGGCTCTCGTTGGCCGCCAGCATCGTCGGCATCGTGGGCTCGGCGTTTCAAGCCTTGGCGGGCATCTTCAAATGGCATTCGTCGAGCAAGCTGGTCGAACAGGCCAAGCGCGCGCTGCGCTTGATCGAAAGCGGCTCACCCGCCGCCAGCCCGACATCGCTGCAAGCCCATGTGATCCGACACGCCCGCAGCCAACGCAAGGACGCGCTGCAACAAGCCCGAGACAAGCGGACCAAGGCAAGGATAGAAACCATCACCGGCATCGCAGCCACCCTCTTCAGCGCCTTGGCATTCCTCTTTCCCCCGCTGGCGTTCATCGCCATCGCCACAGGCCTGGCCTATGCCGGCTACCGGGTGTACCGAGGCATCCGATCGTTTTTCTCGACCCGCGAACTGAACCGGCGAGAGACGGCCTGGCGCGTCGACTTCCATTCCCCCGCGTTCGTCGAGACCCTGAACCGCTCTGCCCGCTCGGAGGGATGGACGGCCGCCAAGCTGAAGATGGCGGCGGAAAACCCCTGCTACGCCATCCATTGCCTGATCGAACGGATTCAGCAGGATGACGCGGCATGGCTGCACGGTCTGCTGGAGCAACTCGGTGTCTCGCGACCGGATCGAGACGCCGTTTTCTTGCTGGTCCAGACCCATGACGTGCCGCAGGCCAGCCACTGCCTGGAGAGGATGCTCTTCGGGGGCGAGTGGTCCCCGTCCGAGCGAACGGGCACCATCTGAGGTCACGCCACCTGAGGCATCACAGCGTCACGGCCCTGGGCTCATCGAAACTCAGGTACATCCACGTCCCATCGTTGTCGCCCCGGTAGGCCCCGGCGGCCCCGTCGTGCTGCGCGGCCATGGCGGCGAATTGCCAGGCCTCATCCTGCGAGCAGTTCACGACGCGCGTGACCCACCGATCAAAGCCGAGGGTGCGCACCTGCTGTGCGGCCCGTTGCAAGGCGTCGGGCACCGAAGGGTGCTCCCAACCCCAGGTGAAGCGGCTCTCCTTCGTGCAGTAGACCCCCACCACCTGCGCGGCGGCCTGCATCACGCGGCCGTCGGCGAAACTCCAGCGCAACCAGCCTTCGTCCATGTCGAGGTGCCATTGGGTTTCGCTGCCCAGGCCCCATGCCTGGCGGTGCTTCGTCGTCTGCTGCTCCAGCCAGGTCATGGCGGTGACGAGCCATTGGTCTTCGAAGGATTGGTGAGCGGACAGCGCCGCGGCCATCCTGTCCCAGGCCTGAGGCAGTCTCTCGGCGACAGACAAGGCTTCGCCTGGCGTGGATGCGGCTTCGTGGCCCTTGGGCTGGTGGCAGTCGAACTCGATGTTGAACCTGCCGTCGGGATACAGCGTGAAGGTCAGGCCCCACATGCGCTCCCCGGTGGTGCTCAAAAGATCGTCGCGCAGGAACAGCACGGCGTCTTCGGGTGCCGTGAAAGCCCCAGTCGCTGCGAGCCTTTTTCTTTCGATCTGGTTCTCGTGAACCAGATAGATGCTGATTCGGGCCATCTTGTTCAGGATGACCGCATGGCAAGTGACCGAGTCCCACGGCCGCCCACGAATGAAGGCGAGACAGGCGTCTTTCAATTCTTGATGCGCCTGTTCAACAGATCTGGAAGTGTTCATTGCAGAAACCCGAACCTCACGAAGTTGGCATGACTCAACGGGCGAAGACGGGCTCGCCGCCCCACGCTTTTCATGGGCGGCCATGCTGTCTTGGGGGAAAAGCGGCGTCCAACGCCTGTCAAGGCTGACAGGCTTGACGACTCGGGAGGACTTTGACCTCAGGTCCGGACGCGCTTCGTTGCCGCCATCCGGCTTTTCATTCCAGATACCTGCACCTGACTCCTGCGCGGGCAGGAATCGTGGTGGGCCTGCCGGGAAACTGGGTGCTTGCCGCGTTGTATGCAGGTGACAACCCAGGCCTTCCAGGCCAGGGATTCCCCCTAGCCGAGGGACGGTTTCGGATCGAGGCTAGGCCCCCGCAGGCCCTTTGAGCCGTGCCAACAGGCGCGGCAACACCAGCACCACGAGCACCACGGCCAGCAGCGTGGCCGACATGGGGCGCTGCAGGAACACCATGAAGCTGCCTTCCCCGATGGACAGGGCGTTGCGCATCTGCGCTTCGGCCATCGGGCCGAGGATGAGGCCCACGATCACGGGTGCGGTGGGGAAGTCGTAGCGGCGCATCACCACACCGAGCAGGCCCAGGCCGTACATGAGGAAAAGGTCGAACGCGCTCTGGCGCATGCCGTACACGCCCACGGTGGCGAAGATCAGGATGCCGGCGTAGAGCTGCGGGCGCGGAATCTTCAGCAGCTTGACCCACAGGCCCACCATGGGCAGGTTGAGCACCAGCAGCATGACGTTGCCGATGTAGAGCGAGGCAATCAGCGCCCACACGAGCGCGGACGAGGTCTGGAACAGCTGCGGGCCGGCGTTGATGCCGTAGTTCTGCAGCGCGCTCAGCAGGATGGCGGCGGTCACCGAGGTCGGAATGCCCAGCGTGAGCAGCGGCACCAGCGTGCCGGTGACGGCCGCGTTGTTCGCGGCCTCGGGCCCTGCCACGCCTTCGATGGCGCCGACGGTGCCGAAGTCGGCCTTGTGCTCGGGTGCGGCCAGTTTGCGCTCGGTGGCGTAGCTCAGGAAGGTGGGGATTTCGGTGCCGCCGGCGGGGATGGTGCCGAAGGGGAAACCGATGGCGGTGCCGCGCAGCCAGGCGGGCCAGGAGCGGCGCCATTCGCTGCGCGTCATGTGGGCCTTGTTCATCTTGTTCATGCTGGCTTCGCTGCGGCCTTCGTAGAGCGCGTTGTAGAGCGCTTCGGCCACGGCGAACAGGCCTACGGCGACCAGCACCACCTCGATGCCGTCCATGAACTCCAGGATGCCGCCGGTGTAGCGCACCTGCGCGGTGATCTGGTCGATGCCGATGAGGCCCAGCGCCAGACCGAAGAACAGCGCGGTGAGGCCGCGCAAGGTGCTCTGGCCGAGCACCGCGCTCACGGTCGTGAAGGCCAGCAGCATCAGGCAGAAATACTCGGGCGGGCCGAGCTTCACGGCGAATTCGGCCAGCATGGGCGCAAACAGCGTCACCAGGATGGTGGCGATGGTGCCGGCCACGAAGGAGCCGATGGCGGCGGTGGCCAGGGCCGCGCCCGCGCGCCCGCTCTTGGCCATCTTGAAGCCTTCGAGCGCGGTGACCATGGTGCCGGTCTCGCCCGGCGTGTTGAGCAGGATGGAGGTGGTGGAGCCCCCGTACATGGCGCCGTAGTAGATGCCGGCGAAGAAGATCATGGAGGCCGTGGGTTCGACCTGGCCGGTGATGGGCAGCAGCATGGCGACCGTCACGGCCGGGCCCAGGCCGGGCAGCACGCCGATGGCGGTGCCCAGGGCACAGCCCGCGAAGGCCCACAGCAGGTTGATGGGGGTGCCGGCGGTGGCGAAGCCCGCGAGCAGTTGGTTGAGGGTGTCCATCATGTCGGTTCCGCCTTCCGATTCAGATCCAGCCGCTGGCGGTGACGCCGGGCAGGTTCACGGCCAGCAGCTTGGTGAACAGCCAGTACACGGGCGCCGCGATGACGATGCCGGTGACCGCGTCCTTCACGGTCTGGCGCAGATCGCCGATGGGCTTGCCCTCGCTGGCGCGCAGACCGCGCACGGCCAGCGCGAAGCACAGCGCACAGCTCAGGATGAAACCGATGGTGGTGATGAGTGCCGCGTTGAGCAGCACGCCGGCCGAGACCCAGGCCAGCGCGCGCCAGTCGCCGCGCGCCGCGCCCGAAGGCTCTTCCATGTGCCGGTAGCCGCCGGTGCGCACTTCCCAGATGAGCATCACGCCGCAGATGGCGAGCGCCGCGCTCACCACCCAGGGCAGAAAGTCGGGGCCGACGCCGGCGTAACCCGCGTCGGAAGGAATCGCTGCCGCGCCATAGGCAAGCACGGCGGCCACGATCAGTGCGCCGATGCCCATGGCCAGTTGGCCGGGGCGGTGGTCGGGCGCGGCGGCGGCCTGGGGAGTGGGGTTCATGACGGGTCCTTATCAAAACGAATCACCCTGGCGCGCGAACACACCAGGGTGAGGGCATGGCGCTCCCGGCGGGAGCGCACCGAGAAGGCAGGCTCAGACCATGCCGGCACGCACCATGGTCGCGCGCAAGGAGGAGAAGTCCTTGTCGACGAACTCGTCGAAAGCCTTGCCGGTCAGCAGCGCGGGCGTCCAGTTGTTTTTCTCGACGGCGGCCGCCCACGACTTGCTCTGCGTGGCCTTGACGATCATGGCGGTGAGCGCGTCGCGCTGGGCCTGGGTGATGCCGGCCGCGCCGTAGACGCCGCGCCAGTTGCCGATCTCCACGTCGATGCCCTGCTCTTTCAGCGTGGGCACATCGATGCCCTTGACGCGCTGGGCCGAGGTGATGGCGATGGCGCGCATCTTGCCGCTCTCGATGTACTGCTGGAATTCGCTGTAGCCGCTGCCACCCACGGTGACGTTGCCACCCAGGATGGCGGCCGTGGCTTCGCCACCGCCCCGGAACGGCACGTAGTTGATCTTGGATGCGGGCACGCCCACCAGCTGCGCGATCTGCGCCGCGGCGATGTGCTCGGTGGCGCCGCGCGAACCGCCGCCCCACTTGATGCTGCCCGGGTCCTTCTTGAGCTGCTCGACCACGTCCTTCATGGTCTTGAACGGCGAGTTGGAAGGCAGCACGAACACGTTGTACTCGGTACTCAGGCGCGCAATGGGCGTGAGCTGCGTGATGGACACCGGCGGCTTGCCGGTGATGATGCCGCCGAGCATGACGGCGCCCATGACCATCAGCGCGTTCGGGTCGCCCTTGCTCGCGTTGTAGAACTGGGCCAGGCCGATGGCACCGGCCGCACCGCCCTTGTTCTCGTAGGTCACCGAGGCGGCCACGCCGGCATCGCGCATGGCGTCGCCCAGCGCGCGGCCGGTGCCGTCCCAGCCACCGCCGGGGTTGGCGGGGATCATCATCTTGATGTTGGCACTGGCCCACGCGGCGTTGGGCAGCGCGCCGGCGGCGGCGAGGGCCGCAAGGGATTTGAGGAAGGTGTCGCGACGCATGGCTTGTCTCCTAGGGAATGGCTGAACCGATGTGCGTATCTTCTGCCCGCACGCTGTCAGTTCGCTGTCCTTCTGATTGGGGGAAACCCTAGGAGACAGACCGGCGCCGCGCGGGCTCAGAAGCGGTGGCGAATGCCCACCTGGATGCCGTTGGAGCTCGAACCGGCCACCGGGCTGTTGAAGCCGAGCGCCGCCGCCGTGTCGTTGGAGACGGCGGTAAGGTGGCCATAGAGCGCCGTGCGCTTGGACAGGTTGTGGGTGGCCTGCAGGGTGTAGATCTTCGCGTCGTCGCTGGCCGCGGCGGCCGAGCCGTTGACGTTCTTGGCCTGCGCCGCGCCCACCGACACCGTGGTCTCGCCGAACTTGAAGGCCGCCGCCAGGCCGAACAGCTTGAGCTTCTCCACGGCCTTGTCTTCCACGTCGTAGTAGCCGGTGAGCTTGACCGGGCCGAAGTCGTACGCCCCCACGAACAGCAGCGCGTCCTTGCCCTGCTTGCCGGCCAGCACGCCGTCGGCATCGGCCACCTGCATCAGCGACAGGCCCAGCGTCCAGGGGCCTTGCGCATAGAGCGCGTGCGCGCTGACCTGTTTGCCGAAGTCCGCGCTGGCGTTGTTGCTGGCGCGCTCCTCACCCAGGCTGTACTGCAGCTGGAACACGGTGCTGGCCACGGTGGGCGACACGTAGGTGACGGCGTTGTCCACACGGTTGTAGTCCCCGTTGCCGATGATGGGCACCACGCTCACCACGTCGTAGACCTTGGTGCCGATGATGCTGGCGATGTCGTCCATCGGCGTGTACTGGCGGCCCAGGCGCACCGTGCCCCAGTTGCCGCCCAGACCCACATAGCCCTGGCGCCCGAACAGCCGGCCACCCTGGCCGAGCGTGCCCACGTCGGCGTTGAAGCCGGACTCCAGCAGGAAGGTGGCCTTGAGCCCGCCGCCCAGGTCCTCCGTGCCGCGCAGGCCCCAGCGCGAACCCTGCTGCTGCCCCGAGGTCACGCGCGTGACCGAGGTGGCGCCCTTGACGCGCTCAAGCGCCACGTCCACCACACCGTACAGCGTCACGGACGACTGCGCGCTCGCGTAACCGCTGACCAGACCCAGTGCCGCCAAGGCGATGGCATGTTTTTTCATGATGACTTTCAGAAGTGAACGGGAGAGGCCATGCTCGTTTTGGCGGCTGTCAGTTCGCTGTCCAACCGATCGGGACAAACCCTAGGCCGGGCGCGGACGCGGACCGGCGGGCGTTCACCCCACGCCCATAATCGGAGGCCATGAAGCTGCTCCTGATCGAAGACAACGCCACGATGCAGACCACCTTGCGGCGCAGCTTCGAGCGGCGCGGCATGCAGGTGCTGGGTTGCGAAGACGGCGCCCGTGCCCTGGCGCTGTGGCAGGCCAGCCTGCCCGACGCGGTGCTGCTCGACCTGAGCCTGCCGGGCGTGGACGGGCTGGAGGTGTTGAGCCAGGCGCGCGCCGCCGGCCTGAGCACCCCGGTGATCGTGCTGACCGCGCGCGGCACGGTGGGCGACCGCATCCTCGGCCTGAACACGGGCGCCGACGACTACATGCCCAAGCCCTTCGACCTCGACGAACTCGAAGCCCGCGTGCGGGCCCTGGTGCGGCGCTCCAGCAACGCCGACCAGGCCGCGCGCGGGCCGGTTTGGTGCGGCATGCACGTGGAGAAGGACAGCGGCGCGGTCTACTTCGATGGCCGGCCGATGGAGCTCGCCCCGCGCGAACTGGCGCTGCTGCAAGCCCTGCTGGGCAAGCCGGGCCATGCCATCGCCAAGGAGCGGCTGTTCGAGCTGGTGTTCCCGGGCGAGAGCCAGGTGCAGCCGGAGGCCATCGAGGTGGTGGCCTACCGCCTGCGCAAGAAGATCGCCCACACCGGCGCGCAACTGGTCACGCTTCGCGGCCTGGGTTATCTGCTGAAGGCCACGGCGTGAGCCCCACCACCGAGACCCCACGCCCGCGCGCGGTGTCGCTGCGCCGCACGCTGCTCATGGGCATCCTGCTGCCGGTGTTCGCGTTCGTGATCATCAACACCGTCGTGCTGTACCGGCAGGCCCTCGACGCCGCCGACACCGCCTACGACCGCACCCTGCTGGCCACCGCGAAGTCGCTCGGCGAACAGCTGCGGGTGACCGGCGCGGGCGACGAGGTGCGGGTCGAATCCACCCTGCTCTACTCGGCGCTCGAAGCCTTCGAGGCCGACAACCGCAGCCGCATCTTCTACCGCGTGAGCGGCCTCAAGGGCGAGATGGTCTCGGGCTTTCGCGACATGCCCGACTGGCGCCGCGACATCCCGCAGAAGAACCTCTACGCCGCCCTGGTCAACTTCTACGACGACGAATACCGCGGCGTGCCGGTGCGCATGGCGGTGCTGCTGCAACCAGTGTCCGGTGTGTACGAGCAGGGCATGGCCACCATCCAGGTGGCGGAAACGCTGGAGCTGCGCGAGACGCTGGCACGGCAGATCCTGCTCGACACGCTGTGGCGGCAGGCCGCGCTGGTGGTGGTGATCGCGCTCGTGGTGGTCTTCGTGGTGCAGCGCGCCACGCGCCCGGTGCGCGCGCTCAGCCAGGCGCTGGGCATGCGCAGCGAGAACGACCTCTCGCCGCTGTCCACCGAAGGCGCGCCGCGCGAGCTGCTGCCGCTGCTGGACGCCACCAACCAGCACATGCAACGGCTCTCGCACCTGCTGGAACACCAGAAGCGCTTCGTTCGCGACACCTCGCACCAGTTGCGCACGCCACTGGCGGTGCTCAAAACCCAGGTGCAGTCGGCGCGGCGCGGCGACGTCCCGCCCCAGCAGGCGCTGGAGGAGATCGGCCACACGGTCGAGCGCGCCACGGAGCTGGCCAACCAGATGCTGGCGCTGGCCAAGGTGGAGCAGTTGCGCCAGGATGGCAAGCCGCCGGTGATCGACTGGTCCCAGGTGGTGCGCGCGGTGGCGCTGGACCTCTCGGCGCTGATTGCGGAGCGTTCGATCGACTTCTCGATCGACACCCAGGCCGCGCCGGTGCAGGCACACGAATGGGCCTTGCGCGAACTCAGCCGCAACCTGCTGCACAACGCGATCAAGAACACACCCGTGGGCTCCAGCCTGTCGGTGGTGCTGGTGGTGGACCTGCAAACCGCGGCGCTCACCGTGCGCGACGAGGGACCGGGCATCTCGCCCGCGCTGCGCGAACGCCTGTTCCAGCCCTTCGTCACCGACCAGCAGCATGCGCCCGGCGTGTCGGGCTCCGGCCTGGGCCTGGCGATCTGCCGGGAAATCGTGCTGTCCCTGGACGGCCGCATCGAACTCAACAACCGCACCCACCAGGGCCAGGTCATCGGGCTGGAAGCGATCGTGCGCCTGCCCCTGGCCACACCTGCCAGCCACTCATGAAACCCGACACCGACGACGCCACCGGCAAGGTCCGCCTGGACAAATGGCTCTGGGCCGCGCGCTTCTACAAGACCCGAAGCCTGAGCAGCGAAGCCATCGACAAAGGCCATGTGCGGCTCAACGGCCTGCCGGTCAAACCCTCGCGCGACGTGAAACCGGGCGACACCCTGGAGCTGCGCATCGGGCCGGACACGCGCACCGTGGTCGTGAAGGGCCTGAGCGGCGTTCGCGGCCCCGCGCCGGTGGCCGCCCTGCTCTACGAAGAAACCGCGGCCTCGCTCCTGCAGCGCAGCCAGGCCGCCGAGCAGCGGCGCCTAGCGCCCGAGCCGGCCCACAGCCTGCCGATGGGCCGCCCCACCAAACGCGACCGGCGCCAGATCGAGGACCTGCGCGACGCGCCGCCGCGAGGGGAATGGAACGAGCGCTGGAGCGCGTCGCTCGACGACGGGGAATAAGGCCTAGGCCTTGCGCAGGCCCAGCCACATCACCGTGGCCACCACCACTAGGCCGCCCACCACCTGCACGGCGGCGATGGACTGGCCCAGGATCGCCCAGGCCAGCACCAGCGCGAAGATGGGTTCGATGTTCATGATGGCCGAATTGCCCACCACCCCGAGCTTGGGCAGCACGGTGAACATGATGGTGAAAGCGGTGCCGTAGAGAAAGGTCAGGCCCAGCAGGCCCCACCAGCCCGTGGGCGCGGTGGGCAGGGACAGGCCGCCCTGCGCGGTGGCCGCGATCATCGCCATCACGGCGACGATGGCCATGGTGGTGGCCGTGCGCAGCCGGCCATCGAGTTCACTGGTTTCGTGCTGCGTCAACACCAGCGCCATGCCGAAGGTGGCGGCCGCGGCCAGCGCGAACGCCACGCCCACACCGATCTGCGCCCAATGGCCCGAAGCGCCCAGGCCCGATGCCGCCCCGAACACGTCGAGCGCGAGCGCCAGACCAAGGAGCATCACCGGCATGGCCTTCAGCACGCGCGGCTGCGGCCGCTGGCCGTAGACCAGGCGCGCCCAGAGCGCCGTCCACAAGGGGTAGGTGTTGAACGCGAGCAGCGCCAGCGCCACGGGCAGGCGCGCCACGGCGGCGTACAGGCACAGGCTTTGCACACCCACCAGCAGACCGATCGCGGGCAATGCCTTGCGATGCCGCGCCTGAAGGCGCATGGGCACGCGGTAGACCAGCAGGATGGCCGCGACCACCAGCGCCGTCACGCTGCTGCGGAAGGCCACGGCCGTGGCCACGCTCACGCCGTGGTCGAACGCGAGCCGCGCGGCGACGTGGTTGGCGCCCATCATGAACGCGATGAGCAACAGGGTGGCGAAGGCGGCGCGGCTCAGGGCCGCGGGAGAATGGGCGGAGGACGTCATGCCTCGATTGTCGGTCAGGCCTTGCTTGCTATCGCAACTGCTGGCCGAACAGGTAGGTCATGTTGACCCGCCGGGCTTCGTAGCGGTCCACGAAGCGGATGGTGTCGGTCTCGTGGAACAGCGCCGAGTTGAACAGCACCGCGCGGTTGCAGCGGTGCGGCACCGTCACGCAACCCGCCGTGTGTTGCGCCAGGAACTCGTAGATGCGGGCACTGTCTGCGTTGTACTGCTCGAAGGTCCAGTCGGCCGGCGCCGGCACGTCGTAGACCTTGAGGCCACCGCTCTCGGGATCGAGGTTGTGTTCGCTCGGTGCGATCCAGAAGTTCAGGTTGACCTTGGCGAAGTCGGCGTGCACGTTGATGCCACGCGTCACGGCCGGCTCGTACTTGAAACCCCAGAGCTGGGTCAGCAGGTAGTCCTTGAACACACGCGGCATGCGCTGCTTGAGCTCGCGCGCGAGCTGCAGGTGCAGCGGGCTGTTGAAGCCCCGGTTGGCGAAGGCCCCCAGGTAGCTGTTGGCGTACTCGCCGTGCCACACGCGCGAGGCGTGGGCAAAGTCCTGAAAGGCCTTGAGCGCCGGCTCGGACAGGAAGTGGTCGATGGTCAGGATTTCGGGCGTGCCCGCAAGGTAGGCCTCTTCCAGCGCGAGCCAGTCGTTCTCCGGGTTGAGCACGTCGGGCATGGCATCGGGCATGGCATGCAGCCAGGGCGTGGCCAGAAACTCCTGCAGGCTCGACAGCTCCTTGGCCGAGGCTCGCAGCGTGCCGCCGGGCGGCCAATCTTTCGCCTGTTGCAGCAGCGCGCTGCCGGTCTTGAGAAACGGCGCCAGGCCAGGCACGGCGTGGCCGTGCGCCTGCAGCCACTGCGCCTGCTGCACATCGTGCTTGAGCCGGAAAGCACTGAGCGCCAGACCCGCGTGCCGCAAGGCCGGCGCGCGGTACACGCTCTGCAGGAACACCTCGAGGCTCCTGCGGCCGGCGGCGATGACGCGGGGCGTGTCCACGCTGTCGCTGAGCACCGTGGCCGCCAGGTTGGTGTGCGCCTGGACCATGGCCGGATCCAGCGCGATGGCCTTCTCGCAACTGGCCACGGCCTCGGGGATGCGGCCCAGTTGCTTGAGCGCATTGCCGCGCTCCACCCAGGCCTGGGCGTGTTTCGGGTGCGCCTCGGTGGCGCGCTCGGCGCGGGCCAGGGCCTCGTCGTACCGGGCCAGTTCGTTGAGCGCGTTGCTGAGGTTGCACAGCACCACGGGGTTGTCGGGCTCGACCGCCAGCGCCCGCTCGTAGCTGCTCAGCGCCTCCGGCTGGCGCCCCAGGCGCTGCAACACATTGCCCTGGTTGCACAGCAGCGCGGTGTGCGCCGGATGGGCCTGCAAGCCCCGTTCGAGGCAGGCCAAGGCCTCGGGCAACTGCTGCAGCTTCTTGTGCAGCAGGCCGAGGTTGATCGCGATGTCCGCGTCGTCGGGCAGCAGCGCCCGTGCCTGCTCATACGTGGCCAGCGCCTCGGTGTCGCGGCCCAGCTGCTGCAGCGTGAACGCCAGGTTGTTCAGCGCATCGGCATTCTGCGGCGAGGACTGCACCGCACGGCCGAAATAGCCCGCTGCGCGTTCAGGATGGCCGGCCTGCGACTCCAGCAGGCCCAGGTGGTACAGCACCGCGAATTCGGTCGGGAACTGCTTGAGCACGCCTTCGTACAGTGAACGGGCCGCGTCCAGCAGGCCTTGCGAGTGGTAGTGCACCGCCAGCTGCATCTGCTGGGCGGGCGCGAGGGAAGCGTTCATCGCGGCTCCTTGACGATCAAAACGGCCACGGCCGCCACGCGGCGGGACGTGAAAAAGCCCCACGGCCATGGGCGGTGGGGCTTGGTGTTCAGAAGCCCGCGTCTGGGGCGCCTGGCATAACTGGCGGAGCGAGAGGGATTCGAACCCTCGATGAGGCTCTACACCCCATACTCCCTTAGCAGGGGAGCACCTTCGGCCACTCGGTCATCGCTCCGGAAGCTGCGTATTATGCCTCAACTCGGGAGGCATTTCCCTCTGGTGGAGGGTTCAACCGGTGATGGTGTCGGCGGTCTGGTCGAGATCGAACTCGCGGTGCAGCGAACGCACGGCCAGCTCCATGTATTTCTCGTCGATGACCACCGAGGTCTTGATCTCGGAGGTGGAGATCATCTGGATGTTGATGCCCTCCACGCTCAGGCACTTGAACATGCGGCTGGCCACGCCGACGTGGCTGCGCATGCCGATGCCGACGATGCTCACCTTGCAAATGCGTGCATCGCCCACCACCTCGGCCGCACCCAGCGCGGGCACGACCTTGGTCTTGAGCAGGTCCAGCGTCTTCTGGAATTCGTTGCGGTGCACCGTGAAGCTGAAATCGGTCTTGCCGTCCTTGCTCAGGTTCTGGATGATCACATCGACCTCGATGTTGGCATCGGCCACCGCACCCAGGATCTGGTAGGCGATGCCGGGGGTGTCGGGCACGCCGAGCACCGAAATCTTGGCTTCGTCGCGGTTGAAGGCAATGCCGGAAACGACGGCTTGTTCCATGTCTTCGTCTTCCTCAAAAGTGATCAGGGTGCCGGAGGCGGCTTCTTCATTCAGGTCGATGTCCCAGGGCGTGAAGCTGGAGAGCACGCGCAGGGGCACCTTGTACTTGCCGGCGAATTCCACCGAACGGATCTGCAGCACCTTGCTGCCCATGCTGGCCATCTCCAGCATTTCCTCGAAGCTCACGCGCTGAAGACGGCGTGCTTCGGGCACCACGCGCGGGTCGGTCGTGTACACGCCGTCCACGTCGGTGTAGATCAGGCACTCGGCCGCCTTGAGCGCCGCGGCCACGGCCACGGCAGAGGTGTCGCTGCCGCCACGGCCCAGCGTGGTGATGTGGCCGTCGGGGTCCACGCCCTGGAAACCGGTGACGATGACCACCTTGCTGGCGGCCAGGTCGGCGCGGATGCGCGCGTCGTCGATCGATTCGATGCGCGCCTTGGTGAAGGAGCTGTTGGTCTTGATCGGCACCTGCCAGCCGGCGTAGCTCACCGAGCCTATGCCCTCGGCCTGCAGCGCGATCGCCAGCAGGGCCGACGAGGCCTGCTCGCCGGTGGCGGCGAGCATGTCGAGTTCGCGGTTGTAGGCGCTGTCGGTCTTGCCCGGGGCCAGCTCCTTGGCCAAGCCGAGCAGGCGGTTGGTTTCACCGCTCATGGCGCTGGGCACCACGACGAGCTGGTGGCCGGCACGGTGCCATTTGGCGACGCGTCGGGCCACATTGCGGATGCGCTCGGTCGACCCCATGGAGGTGCCGCCGTACTTGTGAACTATCAAGGCCATCGGGAGGGATTGGATTGGGTTGATTGCGGCCGCGCAACCGGTGTTCCACGCGGCATGCCAGGCCCCAAAGGGCCGTTCAGGGCAACCGGGAATTATATCGGCGCCACGAAACGCAGATCCCCACCCTCGCGAGTGACCAAGCCGCTGGCCACCTTGAGGCGGATGCGGTGGCCGCGCGTGGTGCAGGCCGCGATCTGATCGAGCAGCTCGTCCAGTTGGGCCGCGCTGGCCGCCACGTTCGCTTCGGCGCGCAACCAGTGGCGAAGCACGTTGGCTTGGCGATCGCGCGACAGCGACTGCAGCCTCGCGATCGCGGGAGGCGTGCCCACCTGCGCGAGATCGATGCGGGCCAGGTCGTCGAGCAGCCGCTGCCCCTGGGCGGCGTGGGCCGCGCTGCGCGCGAGCATGGGCCGAAAGCCGGGAAAACAGGCCTCCCACGCGGGCATCAGCAGCGCACGGATGCGGTTGCGCGTGAAGCGCTGGTCGGCGTTGCTGGGATCGTCCACAAAGGCGTGACCAGCGGACGCCAGCCAGGCGCGCAAGGCGGTGGACGGCACGTCGAGCAAGGGCCGGCCAAACATCTGACCATGGCGCTCGAAGCGCTCGGCCATGGCGGCCAGCCCCGGCAGGCCCGCACCCCGGCTGAGCGCGAGCAGGACGGTTTCGGCCTGATCGTCCGCGTGCTGGCCCAGCAGCACAAAGGCTGCACCGGCCTCTTCGGCCATGCGCGCCAGGGCGGTGTAACGGGCTTGGCGGGCGGCGTCTTCCGGGCTGTCGCCCGGCGCATGCACCGCCTGCACACGCTCGGCGCGCAACACGATGCCGTGCAGAGCGCAGAACGCCTGGGCGTGGTTCTGAAAGGAGTCGGCCGCCGCCTGCAAGCCGTGATTCACATGCAAGGCGATCACCTGGCCCGCCCAACGCCGATGCGCCGCAAGCAACAAGGCCGTGGAATCGGCACCGGCACTGAAGGCCACCGCCATGGGCCCGGCTGGCTGCAGGAAGCCCCAGCGCTCGCACCACGCGGCCAACGCCCGATCGCAGGGGTTGGCCGGGGTTGGCGAGGCATTCACCTCAGCGCTTGTCCTTGCTCTCGGCCTTGGTGTCGGTGAAGCGGCCGTAGCTGTTGAGGCGCGCGTAGCGCCGATCGAGCAACTCCTTGGCCTTGAGGTCCGTCACCTGGCGCCAGGCGTCGCCCAGGGCGCGCTTGAGGAAGGCGGCCATCTGCTTGTGGTCGCGGTGCGCGCCACCCACGGGCTCGTTGACGATCTTGTCCACCAGGCCCAGCGCCTTGAGGCGGTGCGCGGTGATGCCCAGGGCATCGGCGGCATCGCTGGCGCGGTCGCTGGTCTTCCAGAGGATGGAGGCGCAACCTTCGGGGCTGATGACCGAGTACACCGAGTACTGCAGCATGAGCACCTGGTCGGCCACCGAAATGGCCAGCGCGCCGCCCGAACCGCCTTCACCAATGATGGTGGAGATGATGGGCACCTCCAGCTGCGCCATCTCGAAGATGTTGCGGCCGATCGCTTCGGACTGGCCGCGCTCTTCGGCATCGATGCCGGGGTAGGCGCCGGGCGTGTCCACGAAGGTGAAGACCGGCAGCTTGAACTTCTCGGCCAGCTTCATGAGGCGCAGGGCCTTGCGATAGCCTTCGGGCTTGGTCATGCCGAAGTTGCGCAGGCCGCGCTCTTTCGTGTCACGCCCCTTCTGGTGGCCCAGCACCATGCAGGGCTGGCCGTTGAAGCGCGCCAGACCACCCACGATGCTCAGGTCGTCCGAGAAGTGCCGATCGCCATGCAACTCCTGGAAGTGCGTGAAGATCTCGCGCACGTAGTCCAGCGTATAGGGGCGGTCGGCGTGGCGGGCGATCTTGGTGATCTGCCACGGCGTGAGGCTGCTGTAGATGTCCTTGGTGAGCTGCAGGCTCTTGCCAGCCAGCTGTTCAATCTCTTCGGAGATGTCCACCGCGGATTCGGTCTGCACATAACGCAGTTCTTCGATCTTGGTTTCGAGCTCGGCAATCGGTTGCTCGAAATCGAGAAAATTCTTTTTGGCCAAGGTGTGCTCCTTTGGTCTTGTTTGCCACGACGTCCCGGCGAAACCGGTGCGCTCAGTAACTGACCGGCAGCGGATCGAGCGACCGCCAAATATACCAAGTTGCCACGCTGCAGAACGGTGCCCAGGAGTTCGCCACCTCCCGGATCTCGCTGCGGCTGACCGGTTCACCCGAAAAATACGCCAGGCTGATGCCATTCTGCAAACCAAGGTCGTCCAGGGGTAGTACGTTGGGCCGCATCAGGTGGAAGATCAGGAACATCTCGGCCGTCCATCGGCCAATGCCACGAATGGCCACCAGCTCGGCAATGATGGCCTCGTCGTCCATGTCGGCCCATTGGCTGACGTGGACCTGGTCGTTGGCGAAGTGCAGGGCCAGGTCCACCAGGTACTCGACCTTGCGGGCCGACAGGCCGGCCGCGCGCATGTCGTCCACCTTCAGCTTGAGCACCTGGGCGGGCACCATCTTCCGGGGCAATTGCTCGAAACGGTCCCAGACCGACTGGGCCGCCTTCACCGAGATCTGCTGGCCGACGATGCTGCGCGCCAGCGTGACGAAGGCATCCCCGCGCGACTGCAGGCAGGCACCCCCATGCTGGGGGATCAGCTTCTTCATCACCCGGTCGCGCTTCATGAGATGGCGACAGGCATCCACCCAATAGCCGGGCGCCTCCGTGTTGAGCTCGGGCAGGACGGTGGTGGCCATCAGTTGCGCTCCCAGGTGGTGCCCGTGGGGCTGTCCTTGAGCACGATGCCCTGGTCCAGCAGCTGCTGCCGGATGCGATCGGCCCCAGCGAAATCCTTGGCCTGCTTGGCCGCGCTGCGTTGGGCGATGAGGTCCAGAATGGCCGCCTCGTCCAGCCCGCCTTCGGCCCCACCGCCCTGCAGGTAGGTGGCCGGGTCGGCCTGCAGCAGGCCCAGCGCGCCGCCCAGGGCGCGCAGCAGCCCGGCCAATGCCGCGTCCTTGCTCCGGTTGACTTCACCCGCCAGTTCGAACAACACGGCAACGGCCTCGGGCGTGCCGAAGTCTTCGTCCATGGCCGCGCGGAAGCGCTGAGCGTGCGCTTGGGACCAGTCGATCTGCGTCGAAGCCGCCGGTGGCACGTGCGACAGCGCGGTGTACAGGCGCTTGAGTGCACCCCGGGCGTCGTCCAGGTGGGCATCGCTGTAGTTCAACGCGCTGCGGTAGTGCGCCCGCAGGATGAAGAAGCGCACGGTCTCGGGGTCGTACTTCGCCAGCACCTCGCGGATGGTGAAGAAGTTGCCCAGGCTCTTGGACATCTTCTCGTTGTCGACCCGCACGAAGCCGTTGTGCACCCAGAAGCGCGCCAGCGGTTTGCCGGTGGCGCCTTCGCTCTGCGCGATCTCGTTTTCGTGGTGCGGGAACTGCAGGTCGGCACCACCGCCGTGGATGTCGAAGGTCTCGCCCAGGGTGCTGCAGCTCATGGCCGAGCACTCGATGTGCCAGCCCGGCCGGCCCGCGCCGTAGGCGCTGTTCCACTTGGCTTCCGCCGGCTCGTCGGGCTTGGCCGATTTCCAGAGCACGAAGTCCAGCGGGTCGTTCTTGTCGCTGTCCACCGCCACGCGCTCGCCCGCGCGCAGGTCGTCGAGCGATTTGCCGGAGAGCTTGCCGTAGCCAGGGAACTTGCGCACCGCGTAGTTCACATCACCGTTGTCGGCCTGGTACGCCAGGCCCTTGCCGCGCAGGGTCTCGATCAACGACAGCATCTGAGGCACGTACTCGGTGGCCCGGGGTTCGAGGCTGGGGGGTTCAATGCCCAGTGCGCCGATGTCCTGGTGCATGGCGGCGGTCATCTCGTCGGTCAACGCGCGCAGCGTGATGCCGCGCTCGAGCGCGCGCTTGATGATCTTGTCGTCGATGTCGGTGATGTTGCGCACGTAGGTGACGCGCAGGCCGCTGACCTTGAGCCAGCGTTGCACCACATCGAAGGCCATCATCATGCGGGCATGGCCGATGTGGCACAGGTCGTAGATCGTCATGCCGCAGACGTACATGCGCACGTGCCCAGGCTCAATGGGCTGGAAGTCCTCCAGTCGGCGCGACAAGGTGTTGTAGATTTTCAGGGTCATGGAACGGGAACGGGAACGGAATTCCGGATGGCAGCCGGAGGGTGAAAAACGGGGCTTCCACAGGCCGTGCGTGGCACCATCCGAAGAGCGGGCCCGTCGGCGTTCCATGCGGTCTGGCGCAACCGTCGGAACGGGACCCCTCAGATACAATCCATCGGTGTCAGTATATCCAGCCCGGTGACACTCCACAGCACGCCGCCGGGCATTCGATCAACGTGTCACTGGCCCCTTCATGAGAGGGAGCCCAGGTTTGTTTTCGAGGTGCCATGTCTCGCCACGTTCCATCACACCCCCACTGCAGCGGCCCATCCTCCCCCATCATCACCAGAAACGGTTTTTCCATGCGACTGCGCCAACTGGCCCTCGTGGCCCTGACCGCCGCCAGCCTCGGCACCTCGCTGGCCTGGGCGCAAGGCGACGACTATGCCGAGGTCAACCGGCTGGTGCGTGCCGGCCAGCTCAACGAAGCCCTGGTCAAGGTGGACCAATACCTGGTGGGCAAGCCACGCGATCCGCAGATGCGTTTCCTCAAGGGTGTGATCCAGACCGAGAGCGGCAAGTCGACGGATGCAATTGCCACCTTCGCCAAGCTCACGGAAGACTACCCGGAGCTGCCCGAGCCCTACAACAACCTGGCTGTGCTGTACGCCGGCCAGAGCCAGTTCGACAAGGCCCGCGCCGCGCTCGAAATGGCGATCCGCACCAACCCGAGCTACGCCACCGCCCACGAAAACCTGGGCGACGTCTACGCCAAGCTGGCCAGCCAGGCCTACAGCAAGGCGCTGCAACTCGATTCGAACAACCCCGCTGTCGCACCCAAGCTGAGCCTGATCCGCAACCTGTTCGCGGCCGATCCGCGCGGTGCCCGCCCGGCCACCTCCGTCGCCGCCGCGCCCCCGACGGCCGCACCGGCTCCATCGGCTCCGGTGGCCACACCTCCCGCCGCGAAGCCTCCCGTCGCGGCTGCACCGGCCCCTGCGGCGCCCGCCGCTCCGGCAGCGCCCGCCCCGGCCGCCGCCGATGCCCAGGTTGACGTGGAAGCGGCTGTGGCCGCCTGGGCCAAGGCTTGGTCCTCGAAGAACGTGTCCGCCTACCTGGGTGCCTACGGCCCGGCGTTCACGCCGCCGGGCGGCCAGTCGCGCGCCGCCTGGGAGGCCGAGCGCCGCTCGCGCATCGAACCCCGCTCGCGCATCGGCGTCGGCATCAACGACCTCAACGTCACGGTCAACGGCGACCGCGCTTCGGCGCGCTTTCGCCAGGACTACACCTCCGACAACCTGAACGTCACCAGCCGCAAGACGCTGGATCTGGTCAAAAGCGGCAACCGCTGGCTGATCGTTCGGGAATCCACGGGCTCTTGATGGTCAGTCGGCGGTTCGCGCAACGGGGCCATGCCAGCCTCACGACCGAGCTGCTGGGGCCGGGGCCAAACAACGCTCAACGCGTGACACCGAGACATCGCACGCTCGTGGTCGCCACGGCCGTGGCGGTGGCCGCCCTGCTCGCTCTGTCGCTGCACAAGCGCCAGGCGGCCGACGCCAACACCGTCGCCGAGCCGGTCAGCGAGGCCCCTGCCGTCTCACTGATCAACAGCGCCCTCACCCGCGTGCAGGATGCGGTCCAGGGAACAGCCAGTCCGCCCCCTCGGGTCTGACGCCCGTGAGCCTCACAGGTGAACAGCTCCAGCACGTCAAGCCCATGATGGGCCGGGCCGAGGCCCGTCTGATCGAGATCTACCAGCTCATCGGGAACGCGCAACACCGGGAGGCCCTGAAACAGGCCGAGAGCCTGGTGCGCGACCACCCCAATTTCCAGCTGGCCCACCTTGTGCACGGCGACCTTCTCAGCCAGCAGACCCGCCCGGTGCGCCGGCTCGGCGACGTGCCCGACACGCAGGCCTTGGCCGCGTCGACACAGCTCACCGCCCTGCGCGAGGAGTCGCGCCGCCGGCTGCTGGCGCTGACCGAGCGCCCGCCCGAAGGGGCCGTGCCAACGCAGTTCCTCACCCTCGCCCCCCAGAGCCGCCACGCGATCGCGATCGACGCCTCGCGCTCCCGCCTCTACCTGTTCGAAAACCTGAACCCAGCCCGTGGCAGCGCCAGCGAAGCCGATCGCGCGCCGCGCCTGAAGCTGCTGGGCGATTTCTACATCTCGGTCGGCCTCTCGGGCATCGAGAAGACCGCGGAGGGCGACAAGCGCACCCCCCTGGGCGTCTACTACATCACCAGCACCCTCAACCCGGCGGACCTGCCCGACCTGTATGGCGTGGGTGCCTTGCCGATCAACTACCCCAATGCGCTCGATGTGCAGCGCGGCAAGACCGGCAGCGGCATCTGGCTGCACGGCACGCCCACCGAGCAGTTCGTGCGCGCGCCGCAAGCGTCCGACGGCTGCGTGGTGCTGTCCAACCCCGACCTGCAGCGCCTGCTGGGCACGGTGCAGATCCGCACCACGCCGGTGGTGATCGCGCCCTCGCTGCAATGGGTGCAGCCCGAAACCCTGGCCAGCGAGCGGACGCAGTTCGAAGCCGTGCTGGAAGCCTGGCGGCAGACCCGCAGTGCGGGCCACCTCGCCGAACTCAAAACGTTTTATTCCGACCGGTTCATGAACCAGGGCCGCGATCTGGCCCAATGGTGGCCCCGCGTCGAAAGCGAGCTGCGGGCCAATGGCTCGCGCGAGCTGCAGATGAAAGACCTGTCGGTGCTGCGCTGGCGCGACCAGGACGACACCATGGTCGTCACCTTCGGTGAAGTGGCCGCAGGCCAGAGCCGGGGAGTGACCAAGCGCCAGTACTGGGTGCGCGAGCAAGACCGCTGGACCATCTTTTTTGAAGGAACGATCTGATGACACTGTCCTCTTTGCCCCTGCGCCGACGCGCGGCCCTCTGGCTCACGGCCCTGGCGGCCGGCGCCGCCCTGCTGCCTCTGGCCGCCCAGGCCCAGGCCACCGCCGCGCCGCGCGTGAAACTGGCCACGTCCCAGGGCGACATCGTGGTCGAGCTGTACCCCGACAAGGCCCCCAAGACGGTGGAGAACTTCCTGCAGTATGTGCGCGACCAGCACTACGACGGCACGGTGTTCCACCGCGTGATGAGCAACTTCATGATCCAGGGCGGCGGCTTCACGCCCGACCTGCAGCAAAAGCCCACCAAGGCGCCGATTCCGCTGGAAGCCACCAACGGCCTGAAGAACGACCGCGGTGCCATCGCGATGGCACGCACCTCCAACCCCAATTCGGCCACATCACAGTTCTTCATCAACACCGTGAACAACCCGAACCTGAACGCCCCCAGCCCCGACGGCTACGGTTACACCGTCTTCGGCAAGGTCGTGGCGGGGCTGGATGTCGTGGACAAGATCCGCGCCGTGCCCGTCGGCGACCAGGGCATGCACCAGAACGTGCCCAAAACCCCCATCACCATCCTCAAAGCCACCCTGGAGAAATGACCATGGCCAACCCCCAAGTCGAACTGCACATTGCCGGATACGGCGTCGTCACGCTGGAACTCGACGCTGAAAAAGCACCTCTGTCCACCAGCAACTTCCTGGCCTATGTGAACAAGGGCCACTACAACAACACCGTGTTCCACCGCGTCATCCCCGGCTTCATGGTGCAAGGCGGCGGCTTCGAACCCGGCATGACCCAGAAGCCCACCGACGCCCCCATTTCCAACGAGGCCAACAATGGCCTGAAGAACGACACCTACACCGTGGCCATGGCGCGCACCAGCGACCCGCACTCGGCCACCGCGCAGTTCTTCATCAACGTGTCGAACAATGGCTTCCTGAACCACACCGCGCCCAGCGCGCAGGGCTGGGGCTACGCCGTCTTCGGCAAGGTGGTCTCGGGCAGCGAGATCGTGAAGAAGATCGAGGGCACGCCCACCGGCCGCAAGGGCTTCCACGACGACGTGCCCAAGGATGACGTCGTGATCGAAAAGGCCGTCGCGCTCTGATCGCCAGGGGTGGCAACGCCCCTGCACCGCATGACCGTCCAACCCGTCGACCGCTTCGCCGAATGCATCGCTCCCGCGAACTGGCAAGCGGTCGATGTCATTTCAGACCTGCATCTGCAGGCCGGTGAGCCCGAGACCTTCGAGGCGTGGGCCGCCTACCTGCGCCGCCCCGCGCACGAGCGCGCCGACGCGCTGTTCATCCTGGGCGATCTGTTCGAGGTGTGGGTCGGCGACGACGTGCTCTCCACCCACACCTCCCCGTCGGCCGATCACGCGTTCTGGCGCGCCTGTGCCGAGGCCTTGCAGGCCTACAGCGCGCACGCACCGGTCTACTTCATGCCAGGCAACCGCGACTTCCTCCTGGGACCGGCCGGACTCGACGCCTGCGGCATGCAAGGCCTGAGCGATCCCACCGTGCTGGTCTTTCTGGACCAGCGCTGGCTGCTCAGCCATGGCGATGCCCTGTGCCTGGCCGACACCGACTACATGCGCTTTCGTGCCCAGGTGCGCGAGCCGGCCTGGCAACACCGCTTTCTGGCACAACCCCTGGCCCAACGCGAAGCGATCGCGCGCGAGCTGCGCGCCCAGAGCGAGGCGCGCAAGCGCAGCACCGGCAACGACCCCAGCCTCTGGGCCGACGTGGACACCCAGGCCGCCAAGGCCTGGCTGCGGCACGCCGAGGCCCACACGCTGATCCATGGCCACACGCACCGGCCCGCGACCCACGACCTGGGTGACGGCCTTCAACGCGTCGTGCTCAGCGACTGGGAGCTGAGCGCGAGGCCCGCCCGCGCCGAGGTGTTGCGGCTGGACGCAAAGGGCCTGCACCGCCGGCCCTTGCGACCCTGAGCCGCCGCCGCCCTCCTCCTCCATGATTCACCTGCTCCAACGCTGGCTGCCCCGCGCGCTGCGCCGCCCCACCCCCATCCCGGATGCCCTCTGGCGCCAGACCGTGGCGCACCACCCCTTTCTGGCGGCACTCGATGGGCCCGAGCTGCAGCGCCTTCGCCTGCTCTGCACGCACTTCCTGATGGAGAAGGAGTTCCACGGCGCCAACGGCCTGGCCGTGACGGACACCATGGCGCTGGCCATCGCGGCGCAAGCCTGCCTGCCGCTGCTCCACATGCATGGCGTGTCAGGCGAACCGGTGCGCGACCCGCTCAAGCTCCTGGACTGGTACGGCGACTTCGTCGGCATCGTCGTGCAACCCGGCGCCGTGGTGGCGCGGCGCAAGACCACCGATGGCGCGGGCGTGGTGCACCATTACGACGAGGTCCTGGCCGGCGAAGCCATGGACCGGGGCCCCCTCATGCTCAGCTGGGAGGACGTCGCCCACGCGGGCGAGCGCGCGCAACAGGGGCACAACGTGGTGATCCACGAGTTCGTGCACAAGATGGACATGCACGACATGCAGATGGGCGAAGCGCCCGACGGGGCCCCGCCCCTGCCCTCGGGCTTCCTGGGTGCGCGCCAGCGCAGCGAGGCGCGCGCGATCTGGCAACGCACCATGCGGGACAGCTTCGAGCGTTTTCGCGAAGCGGTGGCCATGGCCGAGCGCTTCGGCGGCGAGCCGCCCTGGCTGGACGACTACGCCGCGAAGGACGCGGCCGAGTTCTTCGCCGTGACCTGCGAGGCCTACTTCGTCAACCGGCCACGTTTCGAGACCGAGTTCCCCGAGCTGATGCCGCTGTACGACGGCTTCTTCCGCCCGGGGCGTTGACGCTCAACGCTTGAGCAGCGCCTTCAGCACGTTCTGCAGGCGGCGCTCTGCCGTGGCATCGAAGCTCGAGCCCAGCACGGCGGCCACATCCTCCGCCCAGGTGTCGACCGGTGCGGCAGCGTGGCGGCGCGTGAGCAATTGCAGTTGCAACATGCGGCGATCGCTCAGGTGCTCGGCCGGCGTGGGCACCTCGGCGGCCATTTCCAGGCGCAGCAAGGTTTCACCCGGCAAGGGGGCCGCCGGCTTGGACACCGCCGACGCCCACGCACCGCGCTGGGCCGTGCTCACCCGCGGGCCCAAGGCCTGCGCGGTGGGCAGTTGCTCGGCATCGCGCTGCTGCCAGGCCGTCATGAGCTGCGTGAGCACCTCGCCGTGGGCCTGCGCCGCGAGCTTGCGCAGGCTGGACTGAGCCGCCTCGATCGCCTGGCGCTGCGCGCGGAACGCCGCATCGCCCAGCCGTGGGCCGCGCGGCTCGCGCTCTTCGCGCCAGGACGGTGCGCCCGGTCCACGGGCATCGCGTCCACCGCGCGCATCGGGGCGACCCGGTGCACCGTCGCGCCGCCCCTCCGGGCGATCGCCGCGGCGGCCATCGCGGCCGGCCGGCTCGGCCTTCTTCATACCAGGTCGGTCGTCGCCCCGCACCGCCACCAGCTTCTTCGGCGGCGCGGCGGGTTTGGCAGGTGCAGGTGCAGGTGCCGTCGGCGCCGAGGCCTCGGCCTCCTCGGTGGCGGAGGCCTCCTCTGCGGCATCGGCAGGCGCCGCTTCGGCAGCGGATGCGGCTGGCTCGACGGCTGCCGGCGCGGCCACAGGTGCTGGCGCAGGCGCAGGGGCCTGACCCGCCAGGGCCGCTTCCAGCTCGTTCATGGCCGCGCGGATGCGCTGCGCGTCGCCACTGGCGCTCGCCGCTTCCAGCGCGCGCGAGGCGTCAAGCACGCGCTGGTCGTGTGCGCTCAGGGCCGTGGCGGCCTTCTCACGCTCGGTGCTCTTGCGGGCGAAGGCTTCGTCGATCGGCTGGCGGAAGGCTTCCCACAGTTTCTGTTCGTGCTTGCGCTCCAGCGGCACGGCATGGGCTTCGGCCTGCCAACGTTGCTGCAGGGCCTTGACCGCATCGATGCGCAGCATGGGCGCCGCGCCCAGCGCGGTGGCTTCTTCGATCAGCGCCTTGCGCCGCGCGGTGCTCTCGGCCTGCGCCGTCTCCAGGCGCTCGTGCGCCTTGTGCATGGCGTCTTTCCAGACCGGCTGGATGTCGGCAAACGCCTTCTCGCTCAGGTGGCCGGCTTCGCGCCAGCGCTCGGAGAACGCATGCAGTTCACGCACCTGGGCTTTCCAGTCGCTGCTGTCGGCGTGCGCCAGCGTCCACGCCTTGAGTTCTTCGATGATGGCCAGGCGCTGCGCCTTGTGCGCCTCGCTCTGCTGCCGCACCTGCGCCAGCCAGGTCTCGACCACCTTGTGCGCCTCGGTACAGGCTTCATCGAAGCGCTTCCACAGCGCATGGTTGGGTTGGCCGCCCTGGTCGGTGGTCTTCCACTGGTCGCGCAGGCTGCGCAGGGTTTCCTGCATCTTGCGCCCGCCCAGGCGTTGACCCTCGGGGGCTTGCAGCAAGGCCTCTGCCTTGGCCACGAGTTCTTCGCGCAGCTGGTCGGCGCGCCAGCGCTGCCAGCCTTCGAGTTCACCGGCCTGCCCCAAAGCAGCCTGGGCGCGCGCATCGAGCGCGGCCGGGACCAGCCGGCCATGGCTCTTGAGCAGGCCGCGCACGTCGGCCGCCGCCTTGGGCGTGGCCTTGCCGTGCCCTTCGGCGAGCTCGCGCTCGAGCACGCTCAGCGCCTGTTCGAGTTCGGCCGCCACGCGGGCGCGTTTTTCCTGCTGGGCCTGCGTGTCCTGCGGTGCCTTGTCGGCCGGGGCGCTCACGTCCTGGCCCCGCGCGGCGCGCAGCTCGTCGGCCCACACGGGCACGGCGGGCAATGGCGCCTGGGGGTTGGCATCGGCCGCGACGGTCTGGGTCAGTGCGGCTTCGAAGGCATCCCACACGAGTTGCAGCTGCTGGCGCGAGGCGTCGAGCATGGGCGGGAACTTCACATCCACGCTGGGCCATTGGGGGTCTTGCGCCAAGGCGCTCGCCTGCTGCTGCCACTGGGCCACATCGGTGCGCAGCGTCTCGGCAATCTGCTGGGCGTCGCGCCAGGGCTTGGTGGACAGCACCTCGATGCGCTGCGCGATCAGCACGGCGGCCTCACGTTCGACCTGCACCCGGTGCTGCAGGTCTTCGATGGCCTTGACACGCTCGGCCAGCGCCTGGCGCAAGGTGGCCAGCGGCTCGCGCGACAGCGGTGCGCCTGCGCGTGCCGCATCGCGTTGCCAGGCCAGTGCGTCGGCCAGGTTCAGGCGCGGCTGGTCGATCAGGCCCTGGGCCTTCTGCGCCCACTCCACAGACATCTGTTCCTGCGACTTCTGGCGCTTGAGTTCGTCGAGCTTTTCCTTCAAGGGCTTGGCCGCTCCGCGGTCGCGGTGCGAGAGCTCCTTGAACACTTCGTTCATCTGCTCGAGCGCGGGACCGGTGGCCAGCCAGTCGCGGATGCGCGCAGCGCGCTCACCCGACGTCGGCGCGGAGAACGCACCACCGGTGACGGCATCCAGGGGGTGGGCGGCGTTGGGGCTGGCCGGCTTGGGGGAGGTGGGCGTGTTCACGGCAGACTCGGAAGCGTTGGACGAAGACGGGGCTTTGCGCAGGGAAAACAGCGACATGAAGTGGGGGGCTCAATCGATTCGGTTGTCGGCACCACGACGGCGCGACCAAGGCGTATTGTCGCCGCAGTTGGCGCGTGCCCGCCTCCCCCGGCGCGCGCGCGCGGAATGCTCAGCGCGGCGCCAGCTTGAGTTCGGCCTGCGGGCGCCACTTCTCACCCTGGCGGCCCAGTTGGGGCGCGCCCAGGAACATGCGGTCTTCCGGCAACTGCCGGCCTGCAAGGTAGTCCTTGACGACCACGCCGCGCGCCACCGCGAGTTCGCGGATGGCATCCGATGTGACCGGTATGGACGCCAGCAGCAAGGCTTCCATCTCGGCTTGCGGGATGTCCTTGGCCAGGCCGACCAGGTTGCGGGGTTTCGGGATGTCGGTCCGCCGGTACACCTCCTTGAGCAGGGCCGGGTACTCGGCGGGCGTCACCACAAGCGTGTCGCTGATGGCGGTGCCATCCCGCGCCAGTTGGCGGCGTTTCTCGGCCAACACGCGCTCGTCCAGCCGGGCACGCTGGTAACCGCTGCGCTCGGCCTCCAGGTCGCCATGCCCCACCACGGTGATCTGCAGGGTCGGCCGATCGGCCAGGGCCTTGGCCGCAGCGTCCAGCCGCTGCCGGGCCTCACCGTCCAGCGCCTTGCTGCCCGGTGTGAAGACCACCTGGCTCATTTCCTCCCCGCCCCCGCCGAAGGCCCCCGCGATCAGGGAGAACGGTGAGGTGATGGCCTTGCCGATCAGGTTGAAGATGAGCCGGAAGATGAGGGGCGCCAGCTTGAACTGCGGGTCGTTGAGCGAGCCGCTGACCGGCAGGTTGATGTCGATCACCCCGTTGCGGTCGGCCAGCAAGGCCACGGCCAGCTTCACCGGCAGGTTCGGGGCCTCGCTCCCGGCCACGCGGTCGCCGAAACTGAGCTGGTTGAGGATGATCTGGTTGCTGGCCGTCAGCTGGCCGTTGGGCTCGATCTTGTAGGCCACGTCCATGCTGAGCTTGCCGCGCTCGATGCCATAGCCGGCGTACTTCACGGTGTAAGGCGACAGCGGCGGCAACTCCAGGTTGCGCACCAGCGCGCGGATGTCGAGTGCCAGCGGCTGGGCCAGCGGGTTGAGCTTGCCATCGATCTCCAGCGCCGCCGTGCCCTCGGCGCGCCCGCGCAATGTCAGGTCGGCCATCTGTGGCGCGCCGCCCGGCGGCACGCTGGCGAAAGCGCTCAGGCTGCCGGTGAGTTCACTGAGGTTGGCGGAATAGTTGGGCTTGATGAAACGGTCAGAGAACAGCACGCGGCCATTGACCAGACTGATCGGTCCGAAACGGATGTCCGGGTCGGGCACGGCGCTCGCGTTTGCAGGAGGCGGCGGCGGCGGTGGCGGTGGCGGTGGCGGTGGCGGAGCTGTGGCCGCCGGCGCGGCGGCGCCCATGGGCGCGGGCGCCGCCTCATCGTGTTTCACGAGGCCTTGCAGGTTGATGCGCCCCGCCTCGTCGATGATCACGCGGGCAAAGTAGTCGCTGAGCACGGTCTCCTGTACCGCCACCCGGGTGACCTGCCCGGGCGCCATGGCGAGCCGCAGACCCCGCACCTGCAGGGACTTCCAGGCCAGCAACTCTTCGGCGGGCGACAGCGTGTTGGCGGCGAAATCGTCCAGCCCCACGTTGCCGGCGACCGTCAACCGCAAACCCGCCGGGGGCAATGCCGCCTCGACCGTGCCACGGTAGCTGGTGTCCGCGCGCAGCAGGTCCAGGTTCAGGCGGTCGCCGAAGTATGGCTCCAGGGCATGCAGCGGCAGCTTGTCCGCCTGCACCTTCAGCTGGGTGCGCAGGCTGTCGGCGTCGCGCTCGCCCTTGCCGGGCAGGCGCAGCGCGCCGTCGAGGGCGAGCCGGCCGGGCTCGGCGCGGTTGCCTCGCGCCGCGCCCATGCGCAGCTGCAGCGAGACCGGCATGTCGGGCTGGCTGCGGGCCATGGGCTGCAGGTTCTTGACCTGCATCTTGATCTGACTGAGGTCGAGCCTGACCGGGCGCGCCAGCGCGAGGTCTTCGAGCGCGACGGCGCCCGCATCGATCTGCACGTCGGCCAGCGTCAGCTGCCACGGGGAGGGCTCGGCCGGTTTCGACGGGGGTGTTGCAGCGGGCGCCTCCGATGCCTTCATCCAGCCATCCACCATCCAGCGCCCCGCCTTGTCGCGCTGCGCGCGCACCTGTGGCCGGTCGAGCACGACCTTGCCCACGGCCACCGTGCTGCTGGCCAGATCCACGCGCGCGTCCTGCACCTGGAGGCGGCGCAGGCTGGCCTGTGGCTGACGAGCCGTCCCCAGGCGCACCTCGCCCAGCTCGAGCCGGGACGCGTTGACCAGCAGCCCCATGGGCTGATCGGCCTTGGCCGCCCGCCATTCCACATCGAGGTCGGCGGCGAGCCGCCCGTCGAGTTCGTGCGTCAGCACGCCGGCGGCGTATGGCGCGAACGTCGACAAGGGCAGTTCGCCCACCGAGACCTGCGCCTTGGCCTCGGCATCGGTGGCCGTGCCCTTGAGCGACAGCGGCGTCTGGCCCAGGCGCGCGGACACCTCGAAGGGCACCGGCGCCTGCATCGGCCAACTCAGCGCCTGGGCCTGCACGCTCAGGGCCTCCAGCGCCAGTTGGGCGGCCGGTTTGGTGCCGGCATCGCGCCATCGCACGGTCCCGCCTTCCAGGTTCAGGCGCGCCACGCTCATTTTCCACGGCGAGGCGGGCGCGGTGGATGCACCCGGTGCCACGGGCGCAGGGGTGGGAGGAGATGCGGCACGTCGGGACTGGTCGGCCCAGGCTTGCGCCACACGTTGCAAGTTGAGCAACCCAGCCGCATCGCGCGAGATCGACACCGTGGGCGACTTCCAGTCAATGGCAGCCAGATCCACTTGCCCCGCCAGCGGCTCCACCCGATTGAGCGTCACGCCCAGGCGTTCCCAGGCCAGCAGTTCGACCGTGGTGGACGGCCCGGTTCGCTCAACGACGCGCAGATCCGACAGGGCTACCGTGCCGGAGAGGGAAAGGCGCGGCGTGTCCTGCTGTTCGAACGCCAGCTTGAGCGCGAGCTGGAGCACACCGGCTTCGGGCTTGACGGGCCAAGTCGCCGGCCAGTAGGGCAGGTAAGGCGCGAGATCCAGGGTGGGAATGTCCACGCTGGCATCGGTGTCCCGGGTCTGGGCGAACGGCGTGGTGCTGGCACTCGAATCGAAAGCGCTCCCATTCAGCACGAAAGCCAGCTTGGGCTGGGTCACCACATCCCGTCGGGACGGCAGGTTGCTCAGGAAGGGCACGCCCACCGACAAGCCGCTCAGCTGGTGCGTAACGCCCACGCTGTCGTCGACGAACGTCAGTTCGCCCCCGGACAGGTTGATGTTGAACAGGGCGAACTGCGCCGGGTCGGACGGGGGTTCATCGTCTTTCGGGCGCAAGCGCTGCAGCACGTCGTCCACGTCGTACCGGCCTTCGCCCAGGTGGCGCAGCTTCAGCTTGGGATGCTCCAGCACAAGGGCGTCGAGCACTGGCGCGAGCCGAAACAGCGACTGCAGCTCGGCGTTGGCATAGAGGCGATCCAGCGTGAACTGCTCGCCCTCGCCTGTGGCATCGGCCACGCGCAAGCCCTCGATGGCGACTTCCAGCGACCACGGCCGGAAATCAACCCGTTCCACCGTCACCTGGCGTCCCAGCGCGGCCGTGGCCTGCTTGGCCAATTGCCATTTCAGCAAGGGCGGCATGCCCAGCCAGGTCACCAGCCAGAGCAGCAGGAGCCCCAGCAGGCCCAGCATCAGGCGCCGAGCCCACCGACCTTGGGACCACTGGGAAAAAAAGCTGTTCATTCGTGCGTTCGCTAACCAACGGATCCACGAGTGTCGTCGAACTGAAGGGATGCAGCAGCGCACACCTATATAGAGTCCCCCAGAAACAAGAAACCCCGGCAAGCGGGGCCTGCCGGGGTTGACGGCGGGCTAGATGCTCATGCCGTCGGTTTTGGCGGAGGGAGTTGGATGTCTCTCCAGCCTGGAAGCAACAGATTGCTCCCGTTGGAAGCTGACTTGCGGTTCGCCGCGTCGTCAGCTGATGCCAGTCTTCAGACAGGCCACTGCAGGTTACTCCCCTTGCCGCCCCGGATCAAGGCCGCATGGCCCGTTCTCCATGCAGATTTTCAATCGCGCCCGAAACGACCATTTGACGACCCCAAAATCACGTTTTGGAACATGAAAGGTGGTCACTGCCCGACAAACGGTCGTCGACGCGACATCCACCCGCAAGCCTTGCAGGCTCAAGGCTTCCCGCTAGCAAAGCCCTTTTGCTTACGTTTACTCACACTTGTTTATACCAAAAAGTAGGCTTAAATCGATTCATAAACATTGACTCGATATTAATAAGCCCATAGGATGCGCCAGCTTTGCCCGCCGAAGGGTAAACCCGAACCGCTGCCACCCAGGCTAACTCGACCGCTCCACCCTCTGGATCGGGCCGTCGATGGCGACCAATCCAGTCGACCCAGCTCCCACGAGCGAGGCCGGCGCAGAAAGGAGCGATGACATGACCGCGCAAGACGCAACGCCACCCAAGAGCACCTCAGGTGCCGTGGCATCCTTCAAAACCGCTGTTGGCGACGCCTACCAGGGCTTCTTCGACATCACCCACAACAGCCTGGCCCTGCTGGGCACCCTGGCGGCCGTGGCACTGATCACCCTGAGTGCCCGTGCAGATCTGCGCGCCAGCGCAGAAGAGCAACTGCTCGGCTGGCTGCTGGAGCGCCAGGAAGCCGCCAGCGCCGACGCCGTGTACGCCGCCGAGCCCACCGCGATCGACCGCGTGACAGCCGCTCAGCCCGGCGACCTGCCCAAGCAGCAGGCCAATGTGACCTACTGGCTCAGCCGCAAGTACCGCGTGGCGCCGGAACCCCTGAGCGTGCTGGTGGCGGAGGCCTTCGAGGTGGGGGAAAAGGCCAAGCTCGATCCCACGCTGATCCTGGCCGTGATGGCGATCGAGTCCCGCTTCAACCCGTTTGCGCAGAGCCCAGTGGGCGCTCAGGGCCTGATGCAGGTGCTGACCCGCGTTCACACCGACAAGTACAACGACTTCGGCGGACAATTGGCCGCATTCGACCCGGTGTCCAATCTTCGTGTGGGCGCGCGCGTGTTGCAGGACGCGGTCAAGCGCGCCGGCTCGGTCGAAGGTGGTTTGCGCCTGTACGTCGGTGCGGTCACCACGGACGGCAGTTGGTACATCGACAAGGTGATGGCCGAGCACATGCGGATCCAGAGCGTGGCGCTGGGCAAGCCGATGCAGCGCTATGTGCCCCAGGCACGCCCGACCACGGTGGTGGCACCCGCTGCCCCGGCCCCGGTGGCCGCCCCGGCAGCCGAAATCGAGGCCGAGGGCCCGGCCGCGCCGAACGCCCTCCCCCCTGGCGCGCCGCTCACCCGTTCCTGACCTCGCCAACCGGCCTCTCGGCCTCGGCTAAACTAGCCGGGTACGCAACTGGCGATAGGCGCGCGCCCCGACACATCTCTGTCGGCGGCTGCCGCTGACGTGGCCCCCCTGCCCGATCTGTGATCGTCTTCAGGGACAACCACTGGGAAGCGTGCCGCCCGACCTCAAGGGGTTCGGGTGTTCAGCCGTTCGCCTGGGCAGCCCTTGTCACCGCGCAAGGTTCCACGTCTTGAAGGACTGCCATGTACGACCGCAACATCCTCATCCAGCAAACCGACCCCGAGCTGTTTGCCGCCATCCAGGCCGAGAACGCCCGCCAGGAACACCACATTGAGCTGATCGCCAGCGAGAACTACGCCTCGCCGGCCGTGATGGCCGCACAAGGCACGCAACTCACGAACAAGTACGCCGAGGGCTATCCCGGCAAGCGCTACTACGGTGGCTGCGAGTACGTGGACGTGGCCGAGCAGCTCGCACTCGACCGCGTCAAACAGCTCTTCGGTGCCGAAGCCGCCAACGTGCAGCCGCACTGCGGCGCCTCCGCCAACGAAGCCGTCTTTCTGGCCTTCCTCAAGCCCGGCGACACCATCATGGGCATGAGTCTGGCCGAAGGCGGCCACCTCACCCATGGCATGGCACTCAACATGAGCGGCAAGTGGTTCAACGTGGTGTCCTACGGTCTCAACGACAAGGAAGAGATCGATTACGACGCCATGGAGCGCAAGGCGCACGAGACCAAGCCCAAGCTGATCATCGCGGGCGCCTCGGCCTACAGCCTGCGCATCGACTTCGAGCGCTTCGCCAAGGTGGCCAAGGACGTCGGCGCCATCTTCATGGTGGACATGGCCCACTACGCCGGCCTGATCGCCGCGGGTGTCTACCCCAACCCGGTGCCCCACGCCGACGTGGTGACCTCCACCACCCACAAGAGCCTGCGCGGCCCCCGCGGCGGCATCATCCTGATGAAGGCCCAACACGAAAAGGCCCTCAACAGCGCGATCTTCCCGGGCCTGCAGGGTGGTCCGCTGATGCACGTGATCGCGGCCAAGGCCGTAGCGTTCAAGGAAGCGCTTTCACCCGATTTCACCGCCTACCAACAACAAGTGCTGACAAATGCCAGCATCGTCGCCGAAACACTGACTTCGCGCGGCCTGCGCATCGTCAGCGGCCGCACCGAGAGCCACGTGATGCTGGTCGATCTGCGTGCCAAGGGCATCACCGGCAAGGAAGCCGAAGCGGTGCTGGGCAGCGCGCACATGACGATCAACAAGAACGCGATCCCCAACGACCCGGAAAAGCCCATGGTCACCAGCGGCGTGCGCATTGGCACGCCGGCGATGACCACCCGCGGCTTCAAGGACGACGAAGCGCGGCTGACCGCCAACCTGATTGCCGACGTGCTCGACAATCCACGCGACCCGGCCAACATCGATGCCGTGCGCGCCAAGGTCAACGCCCTGACCGCCCGCTTCCCGGTCTACAAGTGATGTTCTCAGGCCGTACAACGGGAGTGCCCTCCGCATGAAATGCCCGTTCTGCGGCCATCTTGAAACCCAGGTGGTCGAAACCCGCGTCTCGGAAGACGCGGATTTCATCCGACGCCGCCGCCAGTGTGGCCACTGCGAGAAGCGGTTCACCACCTACGAACGGCCGGAAGTGAGCTTCCCGGCCGTCGTCAAGAAGGACGGCCGCCGGGTGGACTACGTGCCGGCCAAGTTGCGGGCCTCGTTCGCGCTGGCCCTGCGCAAGCGGCCGGTCAGCACCGAACAGGTCGACGCGGCCATCGAGCGCATCGAGGAAAAGCTGCTGAACCTGGGTGCCCGCGAAGTGCCCGCCGCCCGACTGGGCGAGATGGTGATGCGGGAACTGAAGAAGCTCGACAAGGTGGCTTACATCCGCTTCGCCAGCGTGTACCGGAGCTTCGAGGATATCGACGAATTCAGGGCTCTGGTGGACGAAGTCCGGCGCTGAAAGTGCCCGACCTCACGGGGCAGAAATACCCCCGTTCCGCCCGTCGGGCCATTCACTAGCCCGGTCGGCCCAGCCCGGACTCTGCGACTTCCATCGATAGAGTAAGCATATGTACATTGCTGCGGCGCCCCAGAGAGCCACGCCTGCCCCCCTGCGGGCGGAAGGCGGCTTCACGATCATCGAGTTGATGGTCGTGGTCGCGCTCATCGCCATTCTGGCGGGCCTTGCAGCACCCAGCTTCACCGACATGTTTCGCCGATTCCGGGTGGACTCGGTGCGAGAAACATTCACCTCTTCCGTGACACTTGCCCGGGAAGAGGCCATTCGGCTGGGCACGCCCGTGGTCATCCGTCGCATCACGGGCTGTGGCCTGGCCCTGGCGAACAACCAGGACTGGAGTTGCGGCTGGCAAGTGTTCGCCGACCTCGACGGCAACAACGCCATGAACGGAGCGGAAACCCCCACCCAGGAGGTGTCCTTGACACCCAATGTCACGGTCCGAAAAGGCAACAACACCAACCCCGAATTCATCGTGATCAACCGGTTTGGTCAGGTCACGCAGGTGGATCAGCGGTTCGAGGTTTTCCCGACGGGCATGGCGGCGGCCAATGGCCAGTTGATCTGCTTCACGGCGGGCACCCGCTTGCGCACGGTCAAGAACGCCTCCGCCTGCCCCTGACGACGGCCGAACCATGCAATTCGCACGATGAACAACAAGGCATCCTCCCAACGCGGCGTCAGCTTGATCGAAGCCCTGGTCGCCCTTCTGGTGCTCGCCCTCGGCATCATGGGCATGGCGGGCATCCAGACCCGAACGCTGGTCGAGTCCCGCACCACGAACTCCCGCGCCCTCGCACTGCAGATGGCGGACGATCTGCTGGATCGCATGCAAGCCAACTCGGCCCTCCGGATCAATCCCCCCGCCGTCAGCCCCTATCTGGCGGCATGGGGCGCACTCGCGGCTGCGCCGGTTAACTGTTTCGCCGCCGGCTGCAATGGCGCCCAGCTGGCGGCCTTCGACCTCGTCCAATGGAAAGCCTCTCTGGCCCGGGTGCTGCCGGGTGGCGACGCCCGGGTGTTTCGGTCCAACACAGACGCCACCCAGTTTGGCATCCTGATCGGCTGGACCGAGACTCAGGCGAAGAACCAGGGGGAAGCGGCTGGCGCCCAGGCCACCTTGTTCACCGATGCCGTTGCCATCCGCGACGCCGCCAATGCGGTGGGGACGGGTGTGGCGGGCGTCGCCTGTCCGGCAGGGCTTATCTGCCACTTGGTCTACATCCGGCCATGAGGAAACACGGCATGGCTGTTTCACCCCGTCCCCCTTCGTGTCGTGCACGCGGTCGCCAATCGGGCGTCAGCTTGATGGAACTGCTGATCGGCATCAGCATTGGCTTGCTGGTGGTGGTGGCCGCCATCGGCAGCCTGGTGTATACCCGCACGTCAACCATCGCGGTGGGCGACAGTTCGCGACTGCAGCAGGATGCGTCCAACGCATTCCGCACGCTGGGTCACCACATCCGCCAGAGTGGTGCGCGCCGCATCATCAACCCCACGGTAGGCGATACCAACGTGGCGTTCAACGATGCCTACCTGGGCTTTGGCGCGAACCCCAACACCGGTGCGCCGCTGGTGCTGCAAGGCACCGAAGGAGCCGACAACGCGCCCGACACCTTGCAGGTCAGCTACGACACAGATCCCGTGCTGCAAAGCATGGATTGCCTGGGTGCGCCGACGCTGGTGGCCAACAACATCTCCAGCACCTTCTCGGTGGTCGGCAACGAACTGCGCTGCCTGGGTTCCGGCTCGGCCACCCCTTTCGCGCTGCTCCAGGGCGTGGAGGATTTTCAGGTTCTGTATGGTTTCAGGATCACCGATGACAGCTTCCAGTACCGGACGGCAGCGGCGATCAATGTCATGGTTCCCGCGCCTTGGGAGCAGGTGGAAACCGTTCAGGTGTGCCTGCGCCTTGTGGGTGAAATGAGCAACAACCCGGGCGCGGACATGACGGGATGCAATGGGGAAAACGTCGTCAACGACGGGCGCATCCGCCGTGTCTTTTTCCGCGTCTTCAAGGTCCGCAATCAAGGCATATGAAACACCATTCGTCTCCATCGCGGCAACACCCGCAGCGGGGCATCTCGCTCATCGTGGTGATGGTGATGCTGCTGCTCGGAACCATCGTGGTGCTGAGCAGCACGCGCCTGGGCTGGCTCAATGAGCGCTTGGTGGGCGGCGAGAGCGACTACCAGCGGGCATTCGCCGCGGCTGAAGCGCTGGTCCGCGATGCGGAGCGCGACATCCGGGGGCTGCGGATCGACAACGTCACGCCCTGCAACATCACGGCGGGTTTTCTCGGATGCCGCAACTTTGCGGGCAACCAGCCCTATTTCCCTCAGGACGACGACGATCTGGATCTGCTTCAACCACGCCTGGCCACTGGCGCCAACGGCTGCCTCCAGGGCATTTGCCTCCCGGCCACGGTGACGACCCTGAACGCAGCCAACTGGACCACCAATCTGGCCGCAATGACCGCCACGGTCGGCAATGCCTCCGTGGCCGCGCGGTACGGGGAGTTCACGGGCGCCGACCCGGCCGCCGCAGGCAACCCCCTGCTGTCGTGGTCGCGCCCCGGTGTGGCTCCGGTCGTTGCGCCGCGTGCGTGGTATTGGGTGGAGGTATTCAGGTACACGCCAGGGGCTGGTGTCATCACGGCCGCAGGCAACGTACCCATCCCGGACATGAAGCACCCCTTCGTGTACCGCATCACGGCTTTTGCCCAGGGCATGAAGCCCGGCACGCGGGTCTGGTTGCGTTCCATCTTCGTGCCCCGGCCACAAAACCAGATCAAATGATTTTCAGTGAGGTCACCATGACGCTGCGTCCCCCACCTTGGTTCTCCTGCACTGCCGTGGCGCTGGCATGTCTGCACGGTCCCCTGAGTGCCGCCCAGCTCAATCTGACCCAATCCCCGCCCGGCGCCGGCCGTGAACCTTCGCCCAACATCATCGTGTCGGTCGACGATTCCGGCAGCATGGGCGCGACAGGCATCGCGACCCTGAAATCTGCCTTGCAGCAGACCTTTGCGGAAACCAACGTGCCGGACGACCGGATCCGCCTGGCCTGGCAATCCATGAACCGCTGCCGCAGCATTCCCAACAACAGCTCGGACTGTGGCAACCTGAACGGCATGCGCCCGCTGATGGGCACGCACCGCACCAACTTCATGACTTGGGTGGGCTCGCTGACGCCCAGCGGCGGCACCCCATCCCACTTGATGATCGACGAGGCGGGCAAGTACCTGAGTCGCACCGATCTCGGCATCAACAGCCCCTGGGCGGCCAACCCCGGAACGCAGGAAACGCCGCTGCTCTCGTGCCGGAAATCGTTCCACATCTTCATGTCCGATGGCGGATGGAACAGTGCCGCCACCACCACCACCAATCAGGTGGACACGTCGGGATCGAACGGCCAGCGCATCACCCGTGGTGGCAACGCCGACAACACCGATCACACCCTGCCCGATGGTACGCAGTACTCGACCACGTCCGAGCAGACGCGGCTCTACAGGGACAGTTGGGGCAATGCGAACCTGAGCACGCTCTCGGACCTGGCGTTCTACTATTGGTCACGAGACCTTCAGCCAGATCTCGCGAACAACGTGAGAAAGAGCCCCAAGGATCAGTTGCCCGCCGAGAACTTTGGCACCACCGCCACGCCCGCCTCCCTGGACTCCTACTGGAACCCGCGCAACAACCCGGCTACCTGGCAACACATGGTGAACTACACCATCGGCTTCAACGATGCCGCCACCTGGACGGGCGCCCCCACTTTCAGCGGCGACACCTTCGCTGGCCTGAGCCCACTGATCCGCGGCACCACCAACTGGCCATCGCCGTTCTGCGGCGCCGGCAGTAATCAAGCCTGCGATGGAAGCACAAACTATGGCGTGCGGGACAACGAACGGAAAGTGGAACTCTGGCACGCCGCCCTCAACAGCCGCGGCCGTTTCGTGCCCGCCCCCAATGCCGCGGCACTGGTCTCCGCCTTTCAAGGCATTCTGGACGACATCCTGACGCAGACGGCCAACCCGATGGTCAGCATCGCCAGCAGTTCCAGCCGTTTGCGCACGGATGGCTTCGCCTATCTCGCGGAATTCAACTCCGAGCGCTGGAGTGGTGACCTGGGGGCGTACACGATCGCCGCGAACACCAATGTGGTGAATTCAACGCCCAGCTGGACCGTCGCCAGCCTGCTCGACGCGGCCACCTTCAACGTCACGAACCGGCTGGTGCTGACCAGCAACACTACCGAAGGCACTCCGTTCCTGTTCGCCAATCTCTCGGATGCCCAGAAAACCGCGATCCGCGGCGGCGATTCCGTCACCGTGGGAACGAACCGGGTGAACTACCTGCGGGGTGATCGCACGCAAGAGGTGCAGAACGGCGGCTCCCTGCGGCGACGCGATTCCCGCCTGGGCGACATCGTCAACTCCAACATCTGGCACACGGGCCGGCCCCTGCGCATGTCGGTCGAGCACGCGGGACATGCCGCCTTCCGCACCACCTATGCCAACCGCACGGCGGTGCTGTACGTGGGCGCCAATGACGGCATGCTGCACGCCTTCAATGCCGCGACCGGCCAGGAGCTCATGGCGTATGTGCCCCTGGGGGTCTATGCCAACCTGCGCAACTACACCCTCACGAACTACGGCCACAGGTTCTATGTCGATGGACATCCCTTCACGGGAGATGTGGACACCAGCAGCAGCGGCACCGGCAACGGCGCCACGCCCACCTGGAAGACCATGCTGATCGGCGGCCTGGGCGGCGGCGGCAAGGGCTACTTCGTGCTGGATGTGACCAACCCCGTGGCGTTCGCGAGCAATCCATCCACGTTCACGGCGACGGGCGTGGTGATGGACAAGACGGATGGCGCCGACGCCGATGTGGGCCACATCTACGCCGTCCCCGTGGTGGACCCCGTCACAGGCGCGCGCTCAGAGCAAATCGTCAAGCTCAACAATGGGCGATGGGCCGCGGTCATGGGCAACGGGGTCAACAGCACCAACGAACGCCCCGTGCTGTTGATCCAGTACCTGGATGGCAGCAAGGAGTTGCTGAAAATCGTCGCAAATTCCACAACCGGACAATCCAACGGCCTCTCCGCTCCTCGCTTGGTGGATGTCAACGGCGATGGCACGATGGACGTCGCTTATGCGGGTGATCTGCAAGGCAACCTTTGGAAATTCAACCTGACGCAGACCACCGCTTCACAGTGGGGCGTGAGCAACTGGTCGGGAGGCACCACGACCTGCAAGAACGCCACGAACTGCGTCCCCCTCTACGTGGCGCAGGACGGTTCGTCCACGCGGCAACCCATCACCACTGCCCCGCTCTGGATGTCGCATCCCCTGGGTGGGGTTCAAGTGCTGTTCGGGACAGGCCGGAACCTCCAGGATGCGGACCGCACCAGCACCGCCACCCAGACCATCTACTCCGTCTGGGACAAGGGCACGTATTCGTTCCCCGATGGCGTGCTGACCGCCGCGGACAGCGGCAACATCACCACGGGGCGGTCGGCGCTGGTGCAGCAGACCGTGCTGGGCGCAGTCACCAGCACGGCCAGCGGCAGCGAGGCCGCCACGGACTACTACAACACCTCCGAGAACAGCGTGGCCTATTCCCGAGCCGACAACACCGCCAAGCGCGGCTGGTACATGGATCTCCCACTTTCTCGCGAAAGGGTGCTGGCCAACCCCCAACTCTTCGAGGGCCAGAAAGTGATCATTTCCTCGACCGCACCGAAAACGGGGGTTTCCGGAGAAACCTGCGACTTCGACGCCGTGACCGAAGACAACCTGATCAACGTCTTCAACATGATCTCGGGCTCCCCCTCCGCGACCCCCGTGTTCTCCACCACGGACACGTCGATGAACATGGCCAAAGCCAGCCGCACGCGCTTTGGCAGTGGCGAGTACATCAGCATCAACAAGTCCGACGGCAACCTGGAGCTCATCTCGTTCATCAACAGTGGTGGATCAGGTGGCGGAGGTGGCGGTGGCGGTGGCGGTGGTGGTGGTGGTGGTGGTGGTACCGCCTGCAATCCGACCACCCAGACTTGCATGGTGAACAAGACCTTGACCACGGGACGGTACCCTGGCGCCCGGGCCGACTGGCGAGAAGCCCGATAACCTCCTCAATGAACAAGGGAAACGACTTCATGAAACACCGTCACGCTCGCTCGCGGACATTGGGCTTCACGCTGATCGAGGTGATGATCGTGGTCGGCGTCATCGGCATTCTTTCTGCCATCGCGTTCCCCAGCTACAACCAGTACGTGCAGCGAACACACCGGGCCAACGCGCGAGCCGCACTGCTACAGACAGCCCAGTGGCTGGAACGTGCAGCGACCGCGCAAGGCAGCTACCCAGCTGCAGCCGCCATTCCCGCCGGCGTGCTGCAAGTGGAAGGTGGCCGCTATGCGATCACGCTTCCTGTGCTGACCGCCGGGACTTTCACCTTGCGGGCCACACCCAATGGTGCGCAAGCCACCGACCCATGCGCGATCTTCCAGATGACCCACGCCGGCGTGCGAACCCAGGTGGTCACGGCGGCCGTGCCCGCGCCCTTGACCGCGCAGGAGTGCTGGAACCGCTGATAAGCTCGGCGCATGACTGCGCCCGCCTCCAAGCATCCGCTCGATCAAGCCCTGGCCCTCGCTGGACAGGCCATACGCTCCAGCAACCCCAACCCCCGCGTCGGCTGCGTCATCACCACGCCTGATGGCCGTGAAATCGGGGTTGGGCACACCCAGCCCGTGGGCGGCCCCCATGCCGAGGTGATGGCCTTGCGCGATGCACAGGCGCGCGGCGAGTCGGTGGCCGGTGCCACCGTCTACGTCACGCTGGAGCCCTGTTCCCACCACGGACGCACTCCACCCTGCTGCGACGCATTGATCGCCGCGCACGTCGGCAAGGTCGTGGTCTCCACGGGGGATCCGAACCCCCAGGTGTCTGGCCGTGGGATGGACCGCCTGCGTGCGGCTGGCATTCTGGTCGAACTGCTGCCAGACGACCACGATGCCGCCAGAGCGGCTCGCGAACTCAACATCGGATTCTTCAGCCGCATGATCCGTCGCACACCGTGGGTGCGCATGAAGGCCGCGGCGTCGCTTGACGGCATCACCGCGTTGGACAACGGTGCCAGCCAATGGATCACGGGCGAGGCCGCGCGCGCGGACGGCCATGCCTGGCGCGCCCGCGCCTGCGCGGTGCTCACGGGCATCGGCACGGTGCTGGAGGACGATCCCCTGCTGGACGTCCGCCTCGTGGACACCCCTCGCCAACCGCACCTGGTGGTGATCGACAGCCGCCTGCAGACACCACCGGCCGCGCGCCTCTTCCAGACGCCCGCCAACGGCCAGGCACGTCAGATCTGGATCTATCACGCCATCCGCGACGCCGACAAGGAAAGCGCCTTGCGGCGCTTGGGCGCGGCCCTGGTCCACATGCCGGGTGCCAACGGCAAGGTGGATCTGCCCGGCATGCTCACCGATCTGGCCCGGCGCGAAGTGAATGAGCTGCACATCGAGGCCGGGCACAAGCTCAATGGGTCGTTCGTGCGCGAGGGCCTGGTCGACGAGATGCTGCTCTACCAGGCGCCTCAACTGCTTGGGCGTGGCGCCAGCCTGGCCGACTTCGGACCGCTGCAGCAGCTGACGGAAGGCCCCCTGCTCCGCTATGTGTCGGTGGATCTGGTGGGCGCCGATCTGCGCATCCTGGCACGGGTGCAAGGCCGCGATGCCTTCCTCCTGCCCTCTGCGACCTGATCGATCACCACGAAGATACAAAAAGTCATACAAAGCAACTATCTACTGGATACTGCCGCTCATCAATATGGTTCTTTAGTTGTATTTTTGGCTGATAGAGTGCCGCCATGCAAAAAGCTCGGCATCTCTTCATCGCTGGACCGAATAGGCCTCTGGGCGTCTCCCTGATCGAACTGCTGGTGGTGATCGCGGTGCTGGCGGTCCTGGCATCGATCGCCATTCCGTCGTTTGCCGGTATCGCCCGCCAGTACCGCGTGAATGCGGCCGTGGACGAATTCATGGCGTCGGTCCAGCTGGCCCGGGTGGACGCCATGCGCCTGGGCCAAGACATCTTGATCCAGCGCCAAACCTCGTGCGACGTGGTCTTGCCCACCACCGCCGATTGGGATTGTGGGTGGCGCGTGTTCGTCGATCTCAATGGCAATCAACTGCCGGACCCGGCCGAGGCCGAGCTGCAGTCCGTTGCGCTTCCCACCGGCATCCGCCTCGTCAAGGCGAAGGGCGGCGGCAGCCCGCAGTACATCACCATCAACCGGTACGGCCAGGTCACCGCCATAGGCCAGCGTTTCGCGGCCTTCCCCGCAGGCATGGACGATCTGAGTGGCCAGCTGATCTGCTTCTCCACGGGCACGCGCCTGCGCACGGTCAAGGGTGCAAAAACCTGCCCCGATGAAGGCAAATGATGGGGAGACCGCACCACCGCCAACGTGGCACCAGCCTGATCGAAGCGCTGGTGGCCCTGCTCGTGCTGGCCCTGGGCGTCATGGGCATGGCGGCGGTTCAGACGCGCGCCCTGACCACGGCCCGCACCACCAACCAACGGGCGGTGGCCATCCAAGCCGCCGAAGACCTGCAGGACCGCATCCAGGCCAACGCGGACCTCCGGCACAGGCCAGCCCTGGTCAACCCGTATGTGACCACCTGGGGCCCACCACCCGCCGCCGGGACCGACTGTTCCTCCACACCGTGCGGAGGAACACCACTCGCCACCTTCGATCTGATGCAGTGGAAGAAAGACCTGGCCCGCGTCCTGCCCGCGGGCGACGGACGGGTGTTTGCTTCCACGAAGGACGCCACCCAGTTGGGCATTCTGGTGAGGTGGACGGAAGTCAAGGCCAAAAACGAGGCCCAGGCCGGCAAAGAAGAGGCCGCTCTCTTCCGCCAGGCCGTCGCTGTGCGAGGTGCGGCAGATCAACCGGGCGTCGGCGTGACGGGCGAGCTTTGCCCTGACACCTTCACCTGCCACCTGATCTTCGTCCGGCCATGACGACATCACGCCAGTCGGGCGTGAGCCTGGTCGAGCTCATGATCGCGCTGGCCGTCGGCCTCATGGTGGTGATCGCCGCCATGGGCAGCCTGGTGTACACGCGCAACCGTTCGAGGGTCAGAAGGTGATCGTGACCACCACCGTCCCTGCGCAGGGCAGCAACGAAGAAACCTGCGCGTTCGAACAGGCCCAGGAAGGCGGTGCGATCACCGTCCTCAACATGATCACGGGGCAGCCTGGCAAAGCGCCGGCATTCGCCAGCACCGACGCGTCCATGTCCATGGTCAATGCCTCGCGCGTGCGCTTTGGCAGCGGTGAATTCGCCAGCATCCACACATCCGGTGGTGATCTCAACCTGCTGTCGCTCTCCAACGCGTCGGGCGACCCGACCTGCGATCCCGCCAAAGCGACGTGCATCAGGAAGCTGACCTTGACAGCAGGCAAGGTCGCGGGCCGGCGCGCGGACTGGCGGGAATTCGAATGAGCACGCGGCCTTCCCCAGGCGTGCGGCGGCCGCTGGCGCAGCGGGCTTTCACGCTGATCGAAATCATGATCGTGCTGGCGATCGTCGCCGTGCTCGCCACCATCGCATTGCCGCAATACACCTCGCATGTGCAGCGAACTCACCGGGCCCACGCCCGGGCCGCCCTGCTGCAAGCCGCCCAATGGCTGGAGCGCTCGGCCACCGCGCAGGGCACCTACCCCGCACGGGCGGCCATTCCCGCCGGCGTGCTGGCGGTGGAAGGCGATCGGTACACGGTCGGCTTCAAAACGCTGAACGCCAGCGCCTTTGTGCTGCAAGCCACCCCGCGCGCCGCGCAAAGCGCGGACGAATGCGGCGTTTTCGAACTCAGCGAGGCGGGGCTGAGAACCCAGTCCGCCACGGCGCTCGTGACGGCTCCCTTGTCGGCTCAGACCTGCTGGAACCGCTAGCGCCAGAGCCCTCCAAAGAGGGCTCCAGGCCCGGTTTCCGAAACCCTGCGAAAATAGCGGGATGTTTACCGGCATCATCACCGGCGTGGGGCGCATCGCCGCCCTCCACGACCTGGGCAGCTCTTTGGACCATGGCAAGCGACTCACCCTGGAGGCGCCGCCTGGCTACCTCGACGACGTCGGTCTGGGCGACAGCATCGCCCTCAACGGCGCCTGCATGACCGTCACCTCGCTGGACCTGCCCCGGCACCGCTTCACGATCGACATTTCCGCCGAATCGCTGGCCCGCACCACCGGCCTGGCGCAAACGGGCCGTCGCATCAATCTGGAGAAGGCGCTGCGCGCCCATGACCGGCTGGGTGGGCACATCGTCGCGGGCCATGTGGACGGCGTGGGCACGGTCACCCGCTTCGCCCGGGTGGGCGAAAGCTGGGAGCTGCGCGTGATGGCGCCCACCGAACTCGGCAAATACCTCGCCTACAAGGGCTCGATCACGGTCAACGGCGTCAGCCTCACCGTCAACGAGGTGGCCGACAGCGCCGCAGGTTGCGAATTCAGCATCAACCTCATCCCCCACACGGTGGACAACACTTCATTGGGCGAGCTGGCCGAGGCAAGCACGGTCAATCTCGAAATCGATACTGTCGCGCGCTATGTCGAGCGCATGCTCAGCGCCGGCACGCACCCCACCAAGGAACCCGCATGAACGCCCCTGAAACCCTGGCCCCGGTGGCCATCTCGCCGGTCGAGGACATCGTCGCCGACATGCGCGCCGGGCGCATCGTCATCCTGGTCGACGAAGAAGACCGCGAAAACGAAGGTGATCTGGTGCTGGCCGCCGACCACGTCACGCCCGAAGCGATCAACTTCATGGCCCGCTTCGGCCGCGGCCTGATCTGCCTGACCCTCACGCGCGAGCGCTGCGAGCGCCTGCGCCTGCCGCCCATGGTGCCGCGCAACGGCACCAAGATGGGCACGGCCTTCACCATCTCCATCGAAGCCGCCGAAGGCGTCACCACCGGCATTTCGGCCGCCGACCGCGCGCGCACCGTGCAGGCCGCCGTGGCGCCCGACGCGCAGGCCGGCGATCTGGTTCAGCCCGGCCACATCTTTCCCCTGCAGGCGGTCGAAGGCGGCGTGCTCATGCGCGCCGGCCACACCGAAGCGGGTTGCGACCTCGCCGCCATGGCCGGTTGCAGCCCCGCGTCGGTGATCTGCGAAATCATGAAGGACGACGGCACCATGGCGCGCCTGCCCGACCTGCAGGTCTTCGCCGCCGAGCATGGCCTGAAGATCGGCACCATCGCCGACCTGATCGAACACCGCAGCCGCACCGAATGCCTGGTGAAGAAGCTGGGCACGCGCAGCATGAACACCGCCTTCGGCGAATTCCAGGTCACGGCCTTCAGCGACCAGCCCAGCGGCGCCCTGCACCTGGCCCTGGTCATGGGCGAGTGGAAGCCCGAAGACAGCGTGGCCGTGCGCGTGCACGAACCGCTGTCGGTGCTGGATGCGCTGGAAGTCGGCCGCTCCATGCACTCCTGGAGCCTGGAAGCCAGCCTGCGCCACATCGCCCAGGCCGGCGCGGGCGTGGCCGTGCTGCTCAATTGCGGTGAAACCGCCAGCCAGCTGCTGGCCCAGTTCGAAGGCACGGCGCGGTCCGCCCAGGCGCCCGAGCGCGGTCGCATGGACCTGCGCACCTACGGCGTGGGCGCGCAGATCCTGCGCGACTGCGGCGTGCACCGCATGCAACTCATGGGCAACCCACGCCGCATGCCCAGCATGACCGGCTACGGCCTCGAGATCACCGGCTACCTCAGCCGCAACGGCTGATCCCTTTTTCCCCTTCCCTCCTCCATCCCAAGAAACGGACCCCCACATGTTCGGCGCAGACAAAGGCACCCCCAGCGTGCTCGACGGCAGAAAACTCAGCATCGGCATCGTCCAGGCCCGCTTCAACGAATCCATCACCGACGCCTTGTTCAACGCCTGCCTGGCCGAGCTGCTCGCCCTGGGCGTGCAGGACAAGAACATCGCCCACGTGAAGGTGCCCGGCGCGCTGGAAGTGCCGGTGGCCCTGCAGGCCATGGCCGAGCGCGACGACTTCGACGCGCTGATCGCCCTGGGCTGCATCATCCGCGGCGAGACCTACCACTTCGAACTGGTGGCCAACGAATCGGGCGCCGGTGTCACGCGCCTCTCGCTGGACTACCAGATCCCCATCGCCAACGCCATCCTGACCACCGAAAACCTGGACCAGGCCGTGGCCCGCCAGACCGACAAGGGCCGCGATGCGGCCCGCGTGGCGGTGGAAATGGCGCACCTGCTGCAAGAGATCGGTTGAACACCATGTCCGCTGACACCCCCACCCCGGCCACCGCCAAGAGCGGCGGCACCGCGCGCAAGGCGGCCGACAAGTCCGCCCGCACCCGCGCCCGCGAATTCGCGCTGCAGGGGATCTACCAATACCTGGTGGGCCGCAACGCCGCCATCGACATCGACACCTTCACGCGCGACCTGGCCGGCTTCCACAAGGCCGACAGCGTGCACTTCGATGCCCTGCTGCACGGCTGCATCGCCGAGGCCACGGCGCTGGACGCGCTGATCACGCCGCGCCTGGACCGCCCGCTGGCGGAACTCTCGCCGATCGAACACGGCGTGCTCTGGATCGGCGCCTACGAATTCCAGCACTGCCTGGACGTGCCCTGGCGCGTGGTGCTCAACGAGTGCATCGAACTGGCGAAGTCCTTCGGCGGCACCGACGGCCACAAATACGTCAATGGTGTGATGCACCAGCTGGCCTCGCAGCTGCGCCCCGCGGAAGTGGCCGCATCACCGGCGCCGGCCGCGCGCAAGCCCGCTCCATGAGGATTGCCCAGCGCGCGCAGCGCGTCGAACCGTTCTACGTGATGGAGCTGGCCAAGGCCGCCTCCGCCATGGCGGCCCAGGCCGGCGCCAGCGACCGGTCGATGATCTACCTCAACATCGGCGAACCCGACTTCACCGCACCGCCGCTGGTCACCGCCGCCGCCGAACGCGCCATCCATGCCGGCCGCAGCCAGTACACGCAGGCCACGGGCCTGCCTCCGTTGCGTGAAGCCATCAGCGGCTGGTACGCCTCGCGCTTCGGCCTGCGCATCGACCCGGCCCGCATCGTGATCACCGCCGGCGCCTCGGCCGCGCTGCAGCTGGCCTGCCTGGCGCTCATCGAAGCCGGCGACGAAGTGCTGATGCCCGACCCGAGCTACCCGTGCAACCGGCAGTTCGTGCAGGCCGCCGAAGGCCGCGCGGTGCTGATCCCCTCCGGCCCCGAACAGCGCTTCCAGCTCAGCGCCGAACAGGTCGAAGCCGCCTGGGGCCCCGCCACGCGCGGTGTCCTGCTGGCCTCGCCCTCCAACCCCACGGGCACCAGCATCGCCCGCGAAGAGCTCGAACGCATCGCGCGCTTCGTGCGAGGCCGCGGTGGCATCACCCTGGTGGACGAGATCTACCTCGGCCTGAGCTTCGAAGACGAGTACGGCCACAGCGCGCTGGGCCTGCCCGATGGCCTCGGCGACGAGGTCATCAGCATCAACAGCTTCTCGAAGTACTTCAACATGACCGGGTGGCGCCTGGGCTGGCTGGTGCTGCCGCCCGCCCTCGTTCCGGCGGTGGAGCGCCTGGCGCAGAACCTGTTCATCTGCGCCAGCACCATCGCGCAACACGCCGCGCTGGCCTGCTTCGAGCCCGACAGCCTGGCCGAGTACGAGCGCCGCCGCGCCGCCTTCAAGGCCCGGCGCGACTTTTTCATCCCCGGACTCAACCGCCTGGGTCTGAACGTGCCCGTGATGCCCGACGGTGCCTTCTACGCCTGGGCCGACGTGCGCGGCCTGTGCGAGCGCTGGGGCATCGCGCCGCAGGGCACACGGCCCGACGAGGGCGGCAGCTGGGCGCTGGCGTTCGAACTCATGAAGCGCTGCCAGCTCGCCACCACACCGGGGCGCGATTTCGGCCAGGCCGAGCCTGGCCGCTACCTGCGCTTCTCCACCGCCAACTCAATGGCCCAGCTCCAGGAAGCCGTGGCCCGCCTGGAGCAAGCCCTGTGAGCGCGCCCCCCACCACGGCGCCGACCCCGCCGCCGGGCCGCCCCAAGGCGGGGGCAGCCCCCACGGGGGGCAGCGAACCACGCGCAGCGGGGAGCGTGGGGGCGCCATTCACCTGGCCGGTGCGCGTGTACTGGGAAGACACCGACGCGGGCGGCATCGTCTTCTACGCCAACTACCTCAAGTTCTTCGAGCGCGCGCGCACCGAGTGGCTGCGCCACCTGGGCCTGGGACAGCAGGCCTTGCGCGACGAAGTCGGCGGCATGTTCGTCGTGAGCGAAACCCAGGTGCAGTACCACCGCCCGGCCCGCCTGGATGATTTGCTTCTGGTTACAGCCCGCGTGCGGGAAGCGGGCCGGGCCTCCCTGACAATCGAGCAGCGCGCGCTCCTGCAGCCCCCGCTGGCTGGCGAGGCCCCCCTGCTGCTGTGCGAGGGCACGATCCGGATCGGCTGGGTCGATGCCCAAAGCCTGCGCCCCCAGCGCATCCCGGCCCAGGTGGCGAGCGCGCTGCAAGGCCCGGCCTGAGCGGCCGCCTACCGAAACTTTTTTCCCACCTACCGCATCCGAACACCCATGACCCAAGATCTCTCCATCGTTCAATTGATGCTCAACGCGAGCTGGGTGGTCCAGGCCGTCGTGGCGCTGCTGGTGGTGGTTTCCGTGGTGAGCTGGGCCGCCATCTTCCGCAAGGTGTTCGCCCTGAGGCGCGTGCGCAGCTACAACGAAGACTTCGAACGCGAATTCTGGTCGGGCACCAACCTCAACGACCTGTATGCCTCCGCCGCCCAGAACGCCAAGCACGGTGGGCCGATGGAACGCATCTTCGCCAGCGGCATGCGCGAGTACCAGAAGCTGCGCGAGCGCCGCATCACCGACAGCGGCGCCCTGCTCGACGGCGCGCGGCGCGCCATGCGGGCCAGCTTCCAGCGCGAGCTCGACGCCCTGGAAACCAACCTCTCCTTCCTCGGCTCGGTCGGCTCGGTCTCGCCCTATGTGGGCCTGTTCGGCACCGTCTGGGGCATCATGCACGCCTTCACCGGCCTGGCCGCGCTGGCCCAGGTGACCCTGGCCACGGTGGCCCCCGGCATCGCCGAAGCCCTGGTGGCCACCGCCATCGGCCTGTTCGCCGCCATCCCGGCGGTGGTGTTCTACAACCGCTTCTCGCACGACATCGACCGCGTGGCCAACGCCATGGAGACCTTCATGGAAGAGTTCTCCAACATCCTGCAGCGCAACCTCGGCGTGCACACCCAGACGCCGTCGGGACACTGACATGCCAGCCGTCTCCTCCCGCGGCCGGGGCCGCCGCACCATCAACGAGATCAACATGGTGCCCTTCATCGACGTGATGCTGGTGCTGCTGATCATCTTCATGGTCACCGCGCCGCTGATCACGCCGAGCCAGATCGCCCTGCCCAGCGTGGGCCAGGCGGGGCGCCAGCCCGACCGCTTCGTGGCCGTGGTGATCGACAAGGATGAGCAGATCAAGGTGCGCGAAGGCTCCTCCAGCGCCGAACCGCAACCGGTCTCCATGGGCCAATTGGTCGCGCGCGTGCAGCAGCTGCAGGCCAGCCGGGGCAGCCCGCCCGAAGGCGGCGTGCCGGTGGTGATCAGCGCCGACAAGAACGTCAAGTACGAAGCCGTTGTTCGCGTGATGGATACCTTGCAGCGCGCGGGCATTGCGCGCGTCGGCCTCTCCGTGCAAACCTCGCGCTGAGCCCCGTCCACTCCCCATGCAATCGACCGCCGACCACCTCGACCTCGCCCCGCCCCGGAATGGGCGCTGGCTCGGCCCCATGGGGCTGGCCCTGGTTGCCCATGGCCTGCTCGTGATCGCCCTGACCCTGGGCGTGCAGTGGCAGAACGACGGCGAGCCGGTCACCGTGGAGGCCGAACTCTGGTCCCGCACCCCGCAGCAGGCCGCGCCGCGCGCGGTGGAACCGCCGCCACCCCCGCCCGCGCCCACCCCGGCGCCCACGCCGGCACCGGCCCCGAAACCGGCACCCGCGCCGACCCCCGCACCGCCGCCCCCGGGCCCGACCCAGGCCGAGATCGCCACCGCGCAGGCCAAGAAGAAGGCCGAGGCGGAAAAGAAGGAGCGTGAGGAAGAGGCGAAGAAAGTCGCCGCCGCGAAGGCCGCGGAAAAGGCGGCCGCCGAGAAAAAGGCCGCAGCGGACAAAGCCGCCGCCGAGAAGGAGCGCCAGCAGAAACTGGCGGCCGAGAAGCGCGAACAGGAACGCAAGGAAGCCGCCGAGGAAAAACGCCTGGCGCAGATCCGCGAAGACCAGATCAAACGCATGATGGGCCAGGCCGGCGCCAGCGGCGGGCCGCAGAGCACCGGCACGGCCCAGCAGTCCAGCGGTCCGACACCGGGCTACGCCGGGCGCGTGGCCGCGCGTATCAAGCCCAACGTGGTGTTCACCGACGTGGCACCGGGCAACCCGCGCGCCGAGGTCGAGGTGCGCACCTCGCCCGATGGCAGCATCGTTTCGCGCCGGCTCGTCAAGAGCAGCGGCAACCCGGACTGGGACGAGGCGGTGCTGCGCGCCATCGACCGCACCGCGACCCTGCCCAAGGACACCAACGGCACCGTGCCGTCGCCGCTGGTGATCGGGCTTCGACCCCTGGACTAAGCCCCCTGCGCCGCTGCGCGGCTTCCCCCCAGGGGACAGCGCCTACGGCCCGGCAAAGCCGGTTCCGTGGCACTCCTGGATCAAGCACGCTCGCCGGAGAGGTTTCCAGAAACGCCGAGGAACCGGCTTTGCCGGGCCTCAGGCGTTGTCCCCCTTCAGGGGAAGCCGCGCAGCGGCGCAGTGGGTGTCCTCTAATCAAAAACTATCTCGGCGCGCTGCTCGTGCGCCTGGGCCATCCAGCTCGCCAGCGCGGCGTCCGTGGGGAAGAACAGCGCCCGATCGTCCAGCTGCAGCTCGCACTGCGCGCCCTCGCGCAGCAAGGCCAGCCGCACCGGCAGGCCGCGCACCAGCTCGCCCTGCTCGGTGATCTCGCGCTTGGGCGGGAATTCGCGCACCAGCTCGGCGATCGATGGCGCCGTGCCGTTCACCGCCACGCGCAGGTACTTGCCGAAGCGGCAGCGCGCCGCCGCCAGGTCCCAGATCTGCTGGATCTTCAGCCGCACACCGCCTGAGAAACGGTCGGGCTGCGCCACCGCCTGCACGATGATGAGCTCGTCGTCCTTGAGCAGGTTGCGATGCTGGTTGATGAGGTTCTCGTCCGCGCTGGTCTCGAACACCCCGGTCTTGTCGTCCAGCTTGAACAGCGCGAGCTTGCCTCGCTGGCCGTTGATCACGCGGAAGTCGGTCACGATGCCGGCGAGGATCACCGGGTCGCGGCTCTCCACCACATCCCCCAGCGGCGTGCGCGCGAAGCGGCGCACCTCGCGCTGCACCTCGTCGAACAGGTGGCCCGAGAAGTAGAAGCCCATCGCGGTCTTCTCCAGCGTGAGCCGCTCCTTCACGCCCCAGGGCATGGTGGCCACGAGGTCGGGCTCCTGCGTGCTCGAACCGTGGTCGTCGTCGCCCATCATGTCGAACAGCCCGCCCTGGTTGGCGTTGGCCAGGGTGGCGGCGGCGAATTCGAAGGCGCGGTCCACCGAGGCGAGCATCTCGGCTCGGTTGAGGTTCAGCGAATCGAAGGCGCCGGCCTTGATCAGCGCTTCCACCGTGCGCTTGTTCAGGCGCGTGCGGTCCACCCGCACGCAGAAGTCGAACAGGCTCTTGAACGGGCCCTTCTCATCGCCGCGTGGCCCTTCGCCCCGGCCTTCACGCGCGGCCACGATGGCCTCGATCGCCTGCTGGCCCGTGCCCTTGATGGCGCCCAGGCCGTAGCGGATGGATTTGTTGGTGATCGGCTCAAAGCGGTGGAAGCCCCGGTTCACGTCCGGCGCCTCGAAGCTGATGCCCATCTTCTGCGCGTCTTCGAACAGCACCTTGAGCTTGTCGGTGTCGTCCATTTCCACCGTCATGTTGGCGCAGAAGAACTCGGCTGTGTAGTGCACCTTGAGCCAGCCGGTGTGGTACGCGAGCAGCGAATAGGCGGCGGCGTGCGACTTGTTGAAGCCGTAGCCCGCGAACTTCTCCATCAGGTCGAAGACCTCGTCGGCCTTCTCTTGCGAGATGTCGTTCTTCGCCGCACCGGCGCGGAAGATCTCCCGGTGCTCGGCCATCTCCTCGGCCTTCTTCTTGCCCATCGCACGGCGCAACATGTCGGCGCCACCGAGGGAGTAGCCGCCCAGGATCTGCGCGGTCTGCATCACCTGTTCCTGGTAGACCATGATGCCGTAGGTCTCCGACAGCATCTCGGCCACCAGCGGGTGCGGGTACTCGATGGTCTCCTTGCCGTGCTTGCGGTTCACGAAGCTGGGAATCAGGTCCATCGGGCCCGGGCGGTACAGCGCGTTGAGCGCGATCAGGTCTTCCAGGCGCGAGGGCTTGGCGTCCTTCAGCATGCCCTGCATGCCGCGGCTTTCAAACTGGAACACGGCTTCGGTCTGACCGCGCGAGAACAGCGCGTACACGCGCGCGTCATTCAGCGGCACGTCCTCGAAACGGAAGTTCTCCTGCCCCGGGTGGCGCTTCATGATGAGCTCGCGCGCGATCTCCAGGATGGTCAGCGTGGCCAGTCCCAAGAAGTCGAACTTCACCAGGCCGATGGCCTCCACGTCGTCCTTGTCGTACTGGCTCACCGCCGATTCGCTGCCGGGCTGCGCGTACAGCGGGCAGAAGTCGGTGAGCTTGCCCGGCGCGATGAGCACGCCCCCGGCGTGCATGCCGATGTTGCGCGTCATGCCTTCGAGCTTCTGCGCCAGCTCGATCAGGGTCTTGACGTCGTCTTCCTTCTGGATGCGATCGGCCAGCACCGGCTCCATCTCGATCGCGTAGTTGTTCTTGTCGCCTTCCTTCTTCTGCGCCGGCGGGTACTGCAGCGTGACCGACATGCCCGGCTTGTTCGGGATCAGCTTGGAGATGCCGTCGCAGAAGCCGTAGGAGAAGTCGAGCACGCGGCCCACGTCGCGGATGGCCGCGCGCGCCGCCAGCGTGCCGAAGGTGGCGATCTGGCTCACCGCTTCCTTGCCGTACTTGTCCTTCACGTAGTCGATCACGCGATCGCGGTTGGTCTGGCAGAAGTCGATGTCGAAGTCGGGCATGGACACCCGCTCCGGGTTCAGGAAGCGCTCGAACAGCAGGTTGTATTGCAGCGGGTCGAGGTCGGTGATCTTCAGCGCGTAGGCCACCAGCGAGCCGGCGCCCGAGCCCCGGCCCGGTCCCACCGGGCAGCCATTGTTCTTGGCCCAGTTGATGAAGTCACCCACGATCAGGAAGTAGCCCGGGAACCCCATGTTCAGGATGGTGTTGATCTCGAACTCGAGGCGCTCCACGTAGCGCGGGCGCTCGGCGTCGCGCTTGGCGGTGTCGGGGTACAGGTGCGCCAGGCGCTCTTCCAGGCCTTCGAACGATGACTGCCGGAAGAAGTCGGCCATCGGCATCGGCACGCCATCGATCAGCGGTGTGGGGAAGTTGGGCAGCTGCGGCTTGCCCAGCACGAGCGTGAGGTTGCAGCGCTTGGCGATCTCCACCGAGTTCGCCAGCGCGGACGGGATGTCGGCGAACAGCGCCTGCATCTGCGCCGTGCTCTTGAAATACTGCTCGCGCGTGAAGCGGCGCACGCGCCGGTTGTTGCCCAGGATCTCGCCCTCGGCGATGCAGACGCGGGCCTCGTGCGCCTCGTAGTCGTCAGGCTCGAGAAACTGCACCGGGTGCGTGGCCACCACCGGCAGGTGCAGGCGCGCGGCCAGTTGCACGGCCTGCGCCACGTGGCGTTCATCGTCCACGCGCCCGGCGCGCTGCAGCTCGATGTAGAAACGGTGCGTGAAGACGCTGGAGAGCTGCAGCGCCACATCGGCCGCGCGCTGCGCATCGCCCTGCATCAGCGCCTGGCCCACCGGGCCGGCCTGCGCGCCCGAGATCAGGATCAAGCCCGCGTTGCATTCCTGCAGCCAGTCGCGCTGCACCAGCGCCTGGCCCCGGCCATCGTTGCGCGTCCAGGCGCGGGCGAGCAGCTCGCTGAGGTTCAGGTAACCCTGTTTGTCCTGCACCAGCAGCAGCGCGCGCGGCACCGGCGCCTGCTGGCTGCCCGGCATGGCACCGGGCGTTTCTTCGGTGAAGCCCTGCAGCAGCACCTCGGCGCCGATGATGGGCTTGACGCCCGCGCCGCGGGCTTCCTTGTAGAACTTGACGGCGCCGAACAGGTTGCTGAGATCGGTGATGGCCAGCGCGGGCTGGCCGTCGGCAGCCGCCGCGGCCACCACGTCATCGATGCGGTTGGTGCCGTCGACGACGGAGAATTCGGTGTGCAGGCGCAGATGGGTGAACATCGGCCCATTTTAGAAGGCGCAGGGCCTTCTTCCTCTCAAGTGGGCGGTGGCATTTCGTCCTTGAGGATGCTCAGCACCTCGGAGCGGAATTCCCGGCTGTAAAGAATGGCCACCACGGCCAGCGTGGCGACCACCATCGCCACCGGAGAGATGAACCAGGCGAGCGCAGCGAACGAAAAGTAATAAGCGCGCAGGCCGTCGTTGAAGGTGTCGGCCGCGGCGCCCACCATGGCTGCGGCGCGGTCCGCGAAAGCCCGGCGGTCGTGCTTGCCGGCCTCGAAGTCCTCGGCCGGCGGCATGGCGCCGATCACCAGCGCCACGAAGGTGTATTGCCGCATGCACCAGGAAAAGCGGAAAAACGCGTAGACGAAGATCGCCACCATCACCAGGATCTTGAACTCGAAGACGATCAGCGAAGTGGTCTGGGCGAACGGGATCTCGCTCATCAACTCCGTCGCCTTGTCGGTCGTGCCGAGCAAGGCGAACAGACCGCCGATGACCAGGATCGAGGTGGATGAGAAAAACGTGGGCGTGGCCGACAAGGCCTGGGTGATGAGGCCGTCGAGCATGCGCGGGTCGCGCGCCGTGGTCTGCGTCATCCAGTAGCCGCGGTAGCGGTTGGTGGTGTGGAGCAGCGAGCCCATCTTGCGGCCCCATTCGCGGGCGAACCAGGCGTAGCCGACCCACAGGGCCAGAAAGCAGACCAGGGCCAGCCAGTCGGCCCAGGGGATGATGCTGAGGAACTTCATGGAGCTGGATGGTACGCCCCCCTTGCGCCGCTGACGCGGCTTCCCCCTCTCTGGCGCGCCTTCGGCGCTGGGAGGGGCACGGCATCTCGGGCCGACGGAGCCGGACCCTGGATGCCTCTGGACAGCGGCACGCTCGCCGGTTCGGCGCGTGCTACCGCCTCAGCCCGTGAATCGCGCGGCCACGCTGGCCACGCGCTCGCCGAAAAGGCGCGCGGTTTCCAGGTCGCCCGGCAGCATGTCCTGCGCACCGGCATCGGACGGCGACTGGGCGATCGCGCCGCTGTAGCTCACGAGGTAGTTCACGTCGTTGCGCTGGGCGCCCTTGGTGTTGCTGGGCATCAGGCCTTGGCTGACCCAGATCATGCCGTGCTGCATGGCCAGGGTGAACATCGTGTTCAGCGTGGCGAGCTTGTCGCCGTTCATGCCGGCGCTGTTGGTGAAGCCAGCGGCGATCTTGTCCTTCCATTTCTGGGCGAACCAGGGCTTGCTGGAGGCGTCCGCGAACTTCTTGAACTGCCAGCTCACGCTGCCCATGTAGGTGGGCGAGCCCATGATGATGGCATCGGCCGCATCGAGGACGTCCCAGCCACCGTCGGGCAGGTTGCCGTCGGCGTCGATGGCGAGCAGTTCGGCGTCGGCGCCCTGGGCGACCGCTTGCGCCATGCGCTGGGTGTGACCGTAACCGGAGTGGTAGACCACGACAACTTTGGACATCTTGTGTTCCTGAAAAAAAAGCGGCGCCCAGGCGCCGCGAAGGAGAAAACCAATGAAGCTCAGGCGGCCGGGCGGCGCGCGTCGAGGCTGAAGGCACCGGCGCCGAAGGCGGCGAAGGCGAGCAGGCCACCGGTGATGGCGATGTTCTTGAAGAACAACAGCTGCTGCATCATCTGCTGCTCGGCCGGCACGGCCCAGTAGGCGTGGAAGAAGAAGCTGGCCACCAGCGTGAACACGGCCAGGGCAATGGCGGCAATGCGGGTGCGGTAGCCGATCAGCAGCGCCAGGCCACCGAACAGCTCGATCACCAGGGCGATGGCCACGCCCACTTGCGGCGCAGGCAGGCCCATGGCCGTGGCGTAGCCGACCGTGCCGGCAAATCCGGCGATCTTGCCAAAGCCGGCCGGCACGAAAAGAATGGCCAGCAGGATGCGGCCGATCAGGGCCAGGGGGTTTTGCAGAGCGTTCATGGTGAGTCCTTGAAAAAATGGAAGTTGAAAGGATGGAAAAAAACGTTCAGGGAGCAAGATCGAACACAAGCACCTCGGCATCATCGCCGTTCGAGAGCTGCAGGCGGCTTTCGCCGGCCAGCACGGCAGCGTCCCCCGCCTTGAGGTGTTGGCCGTTCACGTCGAGCGCGCCACGCACCAGGTGCACATAGGCCTTGCGGGCCGGGTCCAGCGCCAGCTCGGCGGCTTCCTGGCCATCGAGCAGGCCGGCGTACATGGCCGCGTCGGCATGAATGGTCACCGAGCCTTCGGCCCCGTCGGGGGATGCCACCAGGCGAAGTTGACCACGCTTCTCGGCCTCGGCAAACCCCTTCTGCTCATAGCCCGGCTCGATGCCCGTCACATTGGGCTCGATCCAGATCTGCAGGAAATGCGTGGTGGCGTCGGGTGCGTGGTTGAACTCGCTGTGGCGCACGCCGCTGCCCGCGCTCATGCGCTGCACGTCGCCGGGCGGAATGCCCTTGACGTTGCCCATGCTGTCCTTGTGTGCCAGGTTGCCCTGCAGCACGTAGCTGATGATTTCCATGTCGCGGTGGCCGTGCGTGCCAAAACCGGTGCCCGGGGCAATGCGGTCTTCGTTGATCACGCGCAGGTTGCCCCAGCCCATCCAGGCGGGGTCGAAGTACTCGGCGAAAGAGAACGAGTGGTGGCTCTTGAGCCAGCCGTGGTCGGCATAGCCGCGGGCATCGGAGCGTCGAATCTGAAGCATGGTGTATTCCTTTCCATCTTCCGTGGGGCCGGCCCGAATGGCTGGCATGGGGTGAATTCTGAGCGGACCAGCCCCCTTTGTGACTGCACGGTTTTGATGGCATCATTCAAATCATTTGAACGATCAGAGTCACTGCCATGGCCACTTCCAGCCCCCGGGCCGCCCTCTCTCCTGAAAACCTCGGCCTGCTCGATGCCGTCGCCCGCCTGGGCAGCATGGCGGCCGCCGCGCGCGAACTCGGCATGGTGCCCAGCGCCCTGACCTACCGCATCCGCCAGATCGAGGACGCGCTGGACGTGCTGCTGTTCGACCGCAGCGCGCGCCGCGCCGTGCTCACCCCCGCCGGGGCGGAGCTGCTGCGTTCCGGGCAGTACCTGCTGAGCGAACTCGACGCCGTGGCCCAGCGCGTCAAGCGCGTGGCCACGGGTTGGGAACCGCAACTCACCATCGCGGCCGACGCCATCATCGCGCGCGCCACCCTGTTCGAACTCTGCGAGGCCTTCTACGCCGAGGGGGCGCCCACCCGGCTCAAGCTGCGGGCCGAAACGCTCTCGGGCACGGTGGAAGCCTTGCAAAGCGGCCAGGCCGACCTCGCCCTGGGGGTGCCCAGCGAAATGGCGCTCACCGAATTCCAGTCCGCGCCCATGGGCACGCTGAGCTTCGTCTACGCGGTCGCACCGCACCACGCCCTGGCCGGCGCCACCCACAGCCTGTGCGACGAGGAACTGCGCGAACACCGCGCCGTGGCCGTGGCCGACAGCACGCAGCGCGGGCGCGGTGTCACGCACAACCTGCTGCCGGGGCAGGATGTGCTCACCGTGCCGACCATGCAGCACAAGCTCGAAGCGCAGTTGCGCGGCCTCGGAGGAGGTTTCCTGCCGCTGTCCCTCGCACAGCCTTTCATCAACGCCGGGCGCCTGGTGGTGAAAACCGTGCAGCGGCCCAACCGCACGCTGCGCGTCTCCTACGCCTGGCGCCAGCCCCGCAGCGCGGGCGACACCGGCCGCGCGCTGCGGTGGTGGCTGGACCGCCTGCAGCATCCCAAGACGCGCGGCGCGCTGCTGAACAACCACCATCAGATCTGATCCATGGGAAAGCGGCGCGAACGATGAAGCAACTGATACAGTCAGCCACACACCCATCACCCAACGCGCCAAGAGACATGACGAACACCAGAAGCCCACGCGCAGCCCCAGCCACGAAGAACACCCGCTCCAAGGCCCGCGGCGCGGCGGCCACGCCTCTGCACTTCGCCGTGGTCGGCGGTGGCATGGCGGGGGTGGTGTGCGCGCGCACGCTGGTGCAGGCGGGTCACCGCGTCACCCTGCTCGAGAGAAGCCGTGAGTTCGGTGGCCGCATGGCCACGCGGCGCACCGAGTTCGGCGGTTTCGACCACGGCGCCCAGTACTTCACCGTGCGCGACGCGCGTTTCGAGACCGCGCTGCGCAGCAACGCCACCGCCGTCGTGCGCCCCTGGAGCGCCAGCACCGTGCGCGTGCTCGACGAACTGGGCCGCGTGCTGGCCAGCGCGCCGCCCCCCACCGAACCGCATTTCGTGGCCTCGCCCGGCATGAGCGCCCTGGTCAACCTCTGGGCGCAGCCCCTGGCGCACCCCGAGCTGCACGGCGGCCTGCTGGCCCGCACGCTGCTGGACACCTGCGTGACCCGCATCGAGCGCGATGCGCTGCATCCCGAACAATGGCAGTTGCGCGCCGAAGACGCCCAGGGCGGCCAGCAGGTGCTGGGCGGCTTCGACCGCGTGGTCCTCGCCATGCCGCACCCGCAAATCCACGACCTGCTGCTCGCCTCCGGCCTCGCGCCCGAGCTGCGCAAGGCGCTCACCCCCGTGCACGTGGCGCCCTGCTGGACGCTGATGGTCGCCTACCCCCAGGCCATGCAGCCCGGCCTGCCGCACCTCGGCCCGCAGTGGAACGCCGCGCGCAGCACGCACCACCGCATCAGCTGGCTGGCGCGCGAATCCAGCAAGCCCGGGCGCGACCCCATCGAGCGCTGGACCGTGCAGGCCAGCCCCGCCTGGTCCACCAAGCACCTGGAAGACGACGCCGAGCGCGCCAAGGCCAAGCTGCTCAAGGGTTTTGCCGAAATCACCGGCATCCGCGCCACGCCCACCCATGCCGTGGCGCACCGCTGGCGCTTTGCCCAGACGCAGACGCCGCTGGGCCAGAGCCACCTGCTCGACAAGGCGCTGGGCATCGGCGCCTGCGGCGACTGGTGTCTGGGCCACCGCGTCGAAGACGCCTTCGTCTCCGGCCTGGAAATGGCGCTCGCCATCGCCTGAGTCTTTCGCGTCTGCGGGCCATGGCGGCCATGTACAGAGGACGTTTCGCCCCTTCGCCCACCGGCCCGCTGCATGCGGGCTCGCTCGTGGCCGCGCTCGCCAGCTGGCTCGACGCCCGCGCCCACGGCGGCGTGTGGCTGGTGCGCATGGAAGACGTGGACACCCCCCGCTGCGTGCCCGGTGCCGACGGCACCATCCTGAGGCAGCTTGAGACCTGCGGCCTGGTCAGCGACGAGCCCGTGCTCTGGCAATCGCAGCGCGGCGCCCATTACCAGCAGGCGCTGGACCGGCTGGTGGCCGCAGGCCGCGCCTACCCGTGCGCCTGCTCGCGCAAGGACATCGAGGCCGCGCTGCAGGCCCAGGGTGTGGTGCGCGAGCGCCACCACAGCGCCGTCTACCCCGGCACCTGCCGGCCCGAGCGTGGCGGCCTGCGCGGCAAGCCCGCCAGAGCCTGGCGATTCGCCGTGCAGCCCCTGCGCAGCGAAGTGCGCTGGACCGATCACCAGCTCGGCCCGCAGGCGCAGGACGTGGCCACCGAGGTGGGCGACTTCGTGCTCAAGCGCGCCGACGGCCTCTGGGCCTACCAGCTCGCCGTGGTGGTGGACGACGCGGCGCAAGGCATCACCCACGTGGTGCGTGGCGAAGACCTGGCCGACAACACGGCGCGCCAGATCCTGCTGCAACAGGCGCTGGGCCTGCCCACGCCGGCCTACCGCCACACCCCGCTGGTGCTCGGCGACCACGGTGAAAAGCTCAGCAAGCAGAACGGCGCGCAGGCGCTGGACCTGAGCGATCCCCCCACCGCGCTGATGCAGGCCGCCCAAGTGCTCGGCCTGCCCACGCCAGGGCGCGACACGGTGACCAACCTGCTGGCGGCGTGGACGAAGGCCTGGCCCGCCTAAAATCCACCCCTTCCCCGACCGACCGCTCCCGATGACCGACCCCCGCCACGCCCAACCGCGCCCTGCCCCCGCCGACACCACCTTCATGCGGGAGGTGAAGAGCTATGTGCTGCGCGCGGGCCGCATGGGCCCGGGCCAGGCTCGAGCCTTCGAACAGCACGGCCCCCGCTTCCTGCTGAACTACGCCCCGGGCGCGTTCGACGCGGCTGCGGCCTTCGGGCGCGCCGCGCCGCTCATCATGGAGATAGGCTTCGGCATGGGCGGCGCCACCGCGCACATCGCCGCCGTGCGCCCGCAGGACAACTTCCTCTGCTGCGAAGTGCACGAGCCCGGCGTGGGCGCCCTGCTCAAGCTCGTGGGTGAGCAAAGTCTGGAGAACATCCGCATCTTCCGCCACGACGCGGTGGAGGTGCTGGACCACATGCTGGGCGAAGCCAGCCTCGATGGCGTGCACATCTTCTTCCCCGATCCCTGGCACAAGAGCCGCCACCACAAGCGCCGCCTGATCCAGGGCCCGTTCGTGAACCGCCTCGCGCGCCACCTCAAGCCCGGCGGCTACCTGCACCTCGCCACCGACTGGGAGCCCTACGCCCAGCAGATGCTGGAGGTGCTCCAGGCCGAGCCCCTGCTGAGCAACACCGCCGAAGCGGGTGGCGACGGCTTCGTGCCCAAGCCCGACTACCGGCCGCTCACCAAGTTCGAGAACCGCGGGCTCAAGCTCGGCCACGGCGTCTGGGACCTGGTGTTCCGCCGCGTCTGATCCGCAACGGGCCACCATGGGCCGTCCCCGAAGAACCCGGCGATTCCCTCGCGGCAGGGCGTGTCCGCCAGCTGCATCGCCCTGCCCTACGACAAGGCCGCGCCCTGGCCACTGCTGCTCGACTTCCTGGCCGGACGCCTGAGTGCCGTCAGCCGCGAGGCCTGGGCCCAACGGCTCGCGCGCGGCGAGGTGCTTGACGACGCGGGCCAGGCCCTGCCACCCGATGCGGCCTTCACGCCGGGGGTGCGGGTCTACTACTACCGCGAACTCGACCACGAACCCGTGGTGCCTTTCGAGGAAACCGTGCTGCACCTGGACGAGCACCTGCTGGTGGCGGACAAACCGCATTTCCTGCCGGTGACACCCGGTGGGCGCTACGTGCAGCAAAGCCTGCTGGTGCGGCTGAAGAACCGGCTGGGCATCGACACGCTCAGCCCCATCCACCGCATCGACCGCGAGACAGCGGGCCTGGTGGTGTTCAGCCTGCGCCCGCAGGACCGCGACGCCTACCAGTCGCTGTTCCGCGACCGCGCGGTGCACAAGGTGTACGAAGCGCTCGCCCCCTCAGGCGATGCGTCCCAGGCCTGGCCCGTGGTGCGGCGCAGCCGCATCGAGGAAGCGCACGATGCCTTCTTCCGCATGAACGAGACCGAGGGCGAGCCCAACAGCGAGACGCGCATCGATCGGCTGGAGGTGCGTGGCCCGTGGGCGCGCTACCGCCTGGAGCCCGTCACCGGCAAACGGCATCAGCTGCGCGTGCACATGAACGCGCTGGCGCGGCCCATCGTGGGCGATCAGTTCTACCCGAGCGTGCAGCGCGGGCCACACGAAGCCGAGGATTTCGCCCACCCGCTGCGCCTGCTGGCCCGGGCCATCGCGTTCACCGACCCGGTGACCGGCCAGGCCAGGGCCTTCCAGAGCGCAAGAACGCTGGACTGGCCCGGCTAGGGCCGGCTCACAGGCGCTCGGCCACCCAGCCCTGCACCGACTGCAGCGCCTTGGGCAGACCGCTGGCGTCGGTGCCGCCGGCCATGGCCATGTCGGGCTTGCCGCCGCCTTTGCCGCCCACCTGCTGGGCCACGAAGTTCACCAGCTCGCCGGCCTTGACCTTGCCCATGCTGTCGGCGGTGACACCGGCGGCCAGCTGCACCTTGGCGCCGTCCACGGCGGCCAGCACGATGGCGGCGGTCTTGAGCTTGTCCTTGAGCTTGTCCAGCGTGTCGCGCAGGGTCTTGGCGTCGGCGCCGTTGAGCACGGCAGCCAGCACCTTGATGCCCTTGACGTTCACCGCCTGCGCCACCAGCTCGTCGCCCTGGCTCGAAGCCAGCTTGCCCTTGAGCGCGGCCACTTCCTTCTCCAGCGCCTTGACCTGCTCCAGCGTCTGGCCGATGCGCGCGTTCAGCTCGACCGTGGGCGCCTTGAGCACGCCCGCCGCCTGCGCCACCGTGTCTTCCAGCGACTGCAGGTAGGCCAGCGCGTTCGTGCCAGTGATGGCTTCGATGCGGCGCACGCCCGCGGCCACGCCGCTCTCGCCCACCACCTTGAAGAGGCCGATGTCGCCCGTGCGCTGCACGTGCGTGCCGCCGCAGAGCTCGCGGCTGCTGCCGATGTCGAGCACGCGCACGGTCTCGCCGTACTTCTCGCCGAACAGCATCATGGCGCCGGTCTTCTGCGCCGACTCGATGTCCATCAGGCGTGCCTGCGTGGCGTGGTTGTCGAGAATCTCGGCGTTCACCTTGGCCTCGATCTGGCGGATCTGCGCGTCCGTGACGGGCGCGTTGTGCGCGAAGTCGAAGCGCGTGCGCTCGGCGTTCACCAGCGAGCCCTTCTGCTGCACGTGCTCACCCAGCACCTCGCGCAAGGCCTTGTGCATCAGGTGGGTGGCGCTGTGGTTGCGCACGGTGGCGGCGCGCAGCGCCGTGTTCACCTGGGCGTTCACATGGTCGCCCACGTTGAGCGTGCCCTGCTCCACGCTGCCGTGGTGGCCGAACACGTCGGCCTTGATCTTCTGCGTATCGCCCACGGCGAAACGCGCCGAGCCACTGGTGATGACGCCCTCGTCGCCGACCTGGCCACCGCTCTCGGCGTAGAACGGCGTGTTGTCCAGCACCACCACACCGGTCTGGCCGGCGTTCAGCGCGGCGACCGGCGTGCCTTCGAAGTAGAGCGCGACGATCTTGCCGGGCGCTTCCAGCTGTTCGTAGCCCACGAACTGGTTGCCCGCGCCGGTGTAGTCCAGCGCCTTGTCCATCTTGAACTTGCCGGCCGCGCGGCCTGCGGCCTTCTGCTTTTCCATCGCGGCGTGGAAGCCTGCCTCGTCCACCGACAGGCCGCGCTCGCGGCAGACGTCGGCAGACAGGTCGAGCGGGAAGCCGTAGGTGTCGTGCAACTTGAAGGCCACGTCGCCCGGCAGCACCTTCTCGCCGCCGGCCAGCGCCGCGTCGAGGATTTCCATGCCGTTGGCCAGCGTTTCGTAGAAGCGCTCTTCCTCGGCCTTGAGCACCTCGGTGATGCGCTGCTCCTGGCGCGCCAGGTTCGGGTAGGCCGCGCCCATCAGCTTCACCAGGTCAGGCACCAGCTTGTGGAAGAACGGCGTCTTCTGGCCCAGCTTGTAGCCGTGGCGGATGGCGCGGCGCACGATGCGGCGCTGCACATAGCCCCGGCCTTCGTTGCTGGGGATCACGCCGTCGCTCACCAGGAAGGCGGTGGCGCGGATGTGGTCGGCGATCACCTTGAGCGAGGGGTTGTCCAGGTCGCTGATGTGCGTCTCGCGCGCGGCGGCCTTGATGAGCGCGTCGAAGATGTCGATCTCGTAGTTGCTGTGCACGTGCTGCAGGATCGCGGCCAGGCGCTCCAGGCCCATGCCGGTGTCCACGCAGGGCGCGGGCAGCGGCGTGACGGCGCCGGTCTCGTCCATGTTGAACTGCATGAACACGTTGTTCCAGATCTCGATGAAGCGGTCGCCGTCTTCATCGGGGCTGCCTGGAGGGCCGCCGGGGATCTCGGGGCCGTGGTCGTAGAAGATCTCGCTGCACGGACCGCAAGGGCCGGTGTCGGCCATCATCCAGAAGTTGTCGGACTTGTAGCGGCCACCCTTGTTGTCGCCGATGCGGATCACGCGCTCGGGCGGCAGGCCGATCTCTTTCGTCCAGATGTCGTAGGCCTCGTCGTCCTCTTCGTACACCGTGGCCAGCAGGCGCTCCTTGGGCAACTGGTAGACCTCGGTCAGCAGCTCCCAGGCCCATTTCAGGCTCTCGCGCTTGAAGTAGTCGCCGAACGACCAGTTGCCCAGCATCTCGAAGAAGGTGTGGTGGCGCGCGGTGTAGCCCACGTTCTCCAGGTCGTTGTGCTTGCCGCCGGCGCGCAGGCAGGCCTGCACCGAGGCCGCGCGCACGTAGGGGCGCTTGTCGGTGCCGAGGAACACGTCCTTGAACTGCACCATGCCGGAGTTGGTGAACATGAGCGTCGGGTCGTTGCCGGGCACCAGGGGGCTGGACGCGACCACGGTGTGGCCCTTGGAAGCGAAAAAGTCCAGGAAGCTCTTGCGGATGTCGGCAACGGAGGCGGGGCGGGTCATGTTGGCCTTGTGGGTGGTCGTCGTTGAATGCGGGGCAGCGCTCGCGCGCGCGGAACCCGCTATTTTCCAACATGCGGGCCGACCCCGGCGCGCGGGCGGCGAAATCGGGTGGATCGGCCCGCCGCGTCGCGGGCGGCACCGCCCCGGAAAAGACCGGGGGCTATGCTGGAACGCCTTTCGGCGGCACAATCGGCGGCGATTCATTTAACAAGTTAAATAAATCCCGATCACCCCTTCCCGCGCACCGCATCGACGGAGACAACCCCCATGGACATGAAGACCTCCCCCCTGGCCCTGCTCAAGGACCCGAGCCTGCTCAAGACCGACGCCCTGATCAACGGCCAGTGGGTTGCCGGCAACCGCCGTTTCGACGTGCACGACCCGGCCACCGGCCACAAGCTGGCCGACGTGGCCAACCTGGGCCCCGCAGATGCCGAGGCCGCGATCGCCGCCGCCAACGCCGCCTGGCCGGCCTGGAAGGCCAAGACCGCCAAGGAACGCAGCCACATCCTGCGCAAGTGGTACGACCTGCTGATGGCGAACCAGGACGACCTGGGCACCCTCATGACCGCCGAACAGGGCAAGCCTCTGGCCGAGGCCAAGGGCGAGGTGGCCTATGGTGCGAGCTTCGTGGAATGGTTCGCCGAGGAGGCCAAGCGCGTCAACGGCGAAACCCTGCCCACCTTCGACAACAACCGCCGCCTGATGGTGCTCAAGCAGCCCATCGGCGTGTGCGCGGCCATCACGCCCTGGAACTTCCCGCTCGCCATGATCACGCGCAAGGTGGCGCCCGCGCTGGCCGCCGGCTGCCCGGTGATCATCAAGCCGGCCGAGCTCACGCCGCTGACCGCGCTGGCCGCCGCCGAACTGGCCATCCGCGCCGGCATCCCGGCCGGCGTGTTCAACATCCTCACCGCCGACGCCGAACAGTCCATCGCCGTGGGCAAGGTGCTGTGCGCGAGCGACGTGGTGCGCCACATCAGCTTCACCGGCTCCACCGAGGTCGGCCGCATCCTCATGGCGCAGTGCGCGCCCACGGTCAAGAAGATGTCGCTCGAACTGGGTGGCAACGCGCCCTTCATCGTGTTCGACGACGCCGACATCGACAGCGCGGTGGAAGGCGCCTTCGCGAGCAAGTACCGCAACGCCGGCCAGACCTGCGTCTGCACCAACCGCTTCTACGTGCAGGCCGGCGTCTACGACGCCTTCGTGGCCAAGTTCGCCGCCAAGGTGAAGACCGCCAAGGTCGGCAACGGCTTTGGCGAGGGTGTGAGCCAGGGCCCGCTGATCGAGGAAGCGGCTCTCGTGAAGGTGCAGCGCCACGTGGACGATGCCGTGGCCAAGGGTGGGCGCGTGGTGGCCGGTGGCCAGCGCCTCGCCAGCCTGGGCAGCGGCCAGTTCTTCGAACCCACCGTGGTCGCCGACGCGACGGCCGACATGCTGTGCGCGAAGGAGGAAACCTTCGGCCCCTTCGCACCGGTGTTCAGGTTCCACACCGAGCAGGAAGCCATCGACGCGGCCAACGCCACCGAGTTCGGCCTGGCGAGCTACTTCTACAGCCGCGACGTGGGCCGCATCTTCCGCGTGAGCGAGGCGCTGGAGTACGGCATGGTGGGCATCAACGTCGGCATCCTGGCCACCGAACACGTGCCCTTTGGCGGCGTGAAGCAATCCGGCCTGGGCCGCGAAGGCTCGCACCACGGCATGGACGACTACGTCGAAATCAAGTACCTCTGCGTCGGCGATATCCTCAAGTGATTCCCACCTGAGAGACACCCACCCCATGCAGTTCGACTGGAGCCACCCCTACCCCACCATCCGCAGCCCGCTCATGGCGCGCAATGTGGTCGCCACCTCGCAGCCCCTGGCCGCGCAAGCCGGTCTGCGCATGCTGCTCAAGGGCGGCAACGCGGTGGACGCCGCGATCGCGGCCGCCGCCGCCCTCACCGTGGTGGAGCCCATCTCCAACGGCCTGGGCAGCGACAACTTCGCGATCGTCTGGGACGGTCAGCAACTGCACGGCATGAACTCCTCGGGCGTGGCGCCCGCGGGCTGGAGCAAGGCCTATTTCGAGAACAAGCACAACGGCCAGATCCCGCTGCGCGGCTTCGACGCCGTGACCGTGCCCGGCGCGGTGGCCGGCTGGGCCGCCTTGTCCGAGCGCTTCGGCGCCCTGCCCTTCGCCGACCTGATGGCGCCGGCCATCGAGCTGGCCGAAAGCGGCTTCGCGGTGGCGCCCGTCATCGCGCACAAATGGGCCCTGGCCGTGCCCCTGCTGCAGGACAAACCCGGTTTCGCGCAGGCCTTCATGCCCCGTGGCCGTGCGCCGCTGCCCGGTGAGCGCTTCGGCTTCGCCGAGGCCGGTCGCGCGCTGCGCCGCATCGCCGAGACGCGCGGCGAGGCCTTCTACCGGGGCGAGATCGCCGCCGCCATCGACGCCTTCGCGCGCGAGCACGGCGCGCAACTGCGCGCCAGCGACCTCGCCGCGCACCAGGTGCAATGGGTCAAGCCGATCGAGATGGCCTTCGCCGGCCACACGGTGCACGAACTGCCACCCAACGGCCAGGGCATCGCCGCGCTCATGGCGCTGGGCATGCTCGAACAGCTCGACATCGGCCGCTTCGGGCCCGACAGCATCGAAGGCCAGCACCTGCAGATCGAGGCCGTCAAACTGGCCTTCGCCGACACCTACCGCTGGGTCGCCGACGAGCGCTTCATGACCGAGGTGCGCGCCGCCGACCTGCTGGACCCGGGTTACCTGCGCGACCGCGCCAGGCTCATCGACCCGAAACGCGCCATTCACCCCGGCGCGGGCCACCCGCCGCGCGGTGGCACGGTCTACCTCACCGCCGCCGATGCGCAAGGCCGCATGGTCAGCCTGATCCAGTCCAACTACCTGGGTTTCGGCAGCGGCGTGGTCGTGCCCGGCTGGGGCATCAGCCTGCAGAACCGGGGCCACGGCTTCACGCTGCAGGACGGCCACCCCAACCAGGTGGCGCCCGGCAAGCGGCCCTTCCACACCATCATCCCGGGCTTCCTCACGCGCCAGGGCCAGGGTGTGATGAGCTTTGGCGTGATGGGCGCCAACATGCAGCCGCAAGGCCATGTGCAGACGCTGGTGCGCATGCTGGTGCACGGCCAGCAGCCCCAGGCCGCGTGCGACGCACCGCGCTGGAAATGGGGCAAGGGCCTGGACGTGGACTTCGAGTCCACCATGGCGCCCGCGCTGCGCGACGGCCTCAAGGCGCTGGGCCACCGCTTCGAGCCGACCGCCGACACCTACCTCGACTTCGGCAGCGGCCAGTTCATCGCGCGCCTGAGCGACGACATGGCCGACGGCTACGTGGCCGCGAGCGATGCGCGGCGCGACGGGCAGGCGGTGGGGTTCTGAGCTTCGTCCTGCGGAGGCGCCACGCGTCAGTCGGCCTTGATGCCGTTGCGCTTGACCACGTCGGTCCACATCGCGAGTTCGCTGCGGCACAGCGCCGCCAGTTGCTCGGGTGAACCGCCCACCGGCTCCGTGCCGGCCGTGAGGAGCTGGGTCTTCACCTCCGGCATGGCGAGCACCGCGGCGACCTCCCTGTTCAGCTTCGCCAGGATGGGCTTGGGTGTGCCCGCAGGCAGAAAGAGGCCGTACCAGAGTTCGCTGTGAACGCTGGAGAGGCCGGCCTCGGCAAACGTCGGCACATCGGGAATCTCGGCGAAGCGCGATTTGCCGGTTTGCGCCATCGCCTTGAGGTGGCCGCTCTTGATCAGGCGAACGGCGTTCTCCATCGGGGCGAGCACCACCGTGACGCTGTTCTGAACCACGTCCATGACGGCGCCGGGCACGCCCTTGCTCGGGACGTGCCGCATGCTGGTGCCCAGCACCTGTTGCAGCTGGGCGGTGTAGAGGTGCAGGGTCGAGGCCTGCCCCGCCGAGGCGTAGGTGGCGTTGTCGCCCTGCGCCTTCAGATAGCTCACCAACTCCTTCAGGTTGTTCGCCGGTGTCGCGGCGTTCACCACCAGCACCAGGTTCGAGCGGGCGATCTGGATGACCGGATCGAAGTTCTTGATCGGGTCGTAAGGCATCTTGCGCAGCACCGAGTTGATGATGTGCGTGGGCGGCGCCAGCATCATGGTGTAGCCGTCCGGCGCGGCGGCGGCCACCGCCGCGGTGCCGATCTGTCCGCTCGCACCGGGGCGGTTCTCGACGATGACCGGCTGTCCCAGGCGTTGCGACAGCCGCTCCGACACCATGCGGGCCAGGGTGTCCGTCACGGACCCCGGGCTGTAGGGCACGACCATCTTGAGGGTCTTGGCGGGATAGTTGCCCGCTGTCTCGGCCTGGGCCATCGCCCATGGGGTGGTGGCGGCGGCCAGCAGGCCGATGACCGCGGTGCGTCGGTCGAGTCGAGGGATGTTCATGGGGTTTGTCTCCTGGTTCTACCGTCCATCTGCCTATGCTTGCGCGGGCGCCTAACGCCATCCGTAAATCGACAAGGTGCTCTCTCCTCGTTGGAGCCGCTGGACGAACTCGGCTTCTTCGGCATCGCGTTGCGCCCCCGCGTCCAGGACCGCCCCGGCCATCTGGTGTGGGATGGCGACGACCCCATCGCCATCACCGACGATCAGGTCGCCGGCGTTCACGACCACGTCGCCGATCAGAACCGGGTGATTGATCCAGCCGACGGCGCCGAAATCCTTGCCCGTCCCCCGGATGCAGAGACCGCGGCTGAACGTGGGCACGCCGATCTCCCGCAGCAGATCGCCATCGCGCACGCAGCCGTCGATCACCAGGCCGGCCAGGCCTCGGGCCTTGGCCATCGTCGCCATGATCTCGCCCCAATAGCCATGCTCGTGGGCACCGCCCGTGAACACCACCATCACATCGCCGGGCTGGACCCGCTCGAGCGCGCGATGGAGCCAGAGGTTGTCCCCCGGCGGGGAATGCACGGTGAGGGCCGATCCCGCGCAGCGAAACCCGGGCGCGAGCGCCTGAATCTGGGAAGGCAGGGCGCCGATCTTTCGCGCGGCCTCGTGCAGCGTGGCCGACGATGCGGCCTGCGCTCGCGCGAGGACGGGCGCCGGCAGCCGGACCGCGTCCCGCGTCGTGGTGGAAGGGTCGTGCCGGGGCATCACGATGCCCTCGTCTGCAACTGGTGGTACCCATGGGCCTTGCGCGCCTCGTCCAGGCGCATGCCACCCCGCACCGCCGCGCGCACGCGCGCCTCGGCCGAGTCGATGGCTTCGGCGGTGTCCAGGACCCGTGCCTCGTGCTCCTTCGGAATGATCACGACGCCATCCGCGTCGCCTTTCACGATGTCACCCGGGCTCACGCGGGCATCGCCGACATTGACGGGAACGCCCGTGGCCTCGACCTGCACACGGTCCTTGCCGGTGCGCATCCAGTGGTCCTTGGAGAAGACCGGGTAGTTCAGTTCCAGACAGAGCGCGACATCGCGGCAGATGCCGTCGATCACGGTCCCGGCGATGCCCCGCCGATGCGCAATCTCGGTCAGGATGTCGCCCCACACGGTGGCGTTGTCGCGGCCGCCGTTGTCCAGAACGATCACGCTGCCGGGAGGCACATCGTCGATGTAGTCTCCGACGGTGCCAGGTGGGCTGCCCGCGGGGCCGTACAGCAGGGTCCACGCCCGGCCGGCCATGCGAAAGGAAGGGTCTCGCGGCTTGACGCGATGGCACTGGCCAACGATGCCCAGCTTGTCGAGGGCGTCACTGAGGGCGGCCGTGTCCAGCCGGGCCGCGCGTTGCACATGGGGATCGTCGTTCATCGCTTGTTCTCCAGCATCTGTTCGTAGTGGCCATTCATCACCTGGCTGATCGGGGTTCCCCCTGGAGGGCCTTGGCCATGCCGCCCTCGCGCCGCGCGATGGTTTCGGCGGTGTCGAGCACCTCCTCGATGCTTGCCGCCGCAATGACGACCACACCACTGCGATCGGCCACCACGTAGTCACCCGGCTGCACCGAGACATTCCCCAGCGCCACCGGCAGTTGAGTGCCCAGCTCGACGACGCGCGACCGGGCCGTCAGGCAGGTCAGGCTGCGGCTGAAGATCGGGAAGCCGTAGGCGATGGCCTCGTCCACGTCCCGAAGCGGGCCATCGGCAATGACGCCCTCGACGCCGCGCACCTTGGCGCCCAGCGTGAGCAGCCCGCCCCAGCAGCCGGCCTCGATGCCGGAGCGCTGCTCGACCACGATCACCTGGTCCGGCCCCGAGAGTTCGATGGCGGTGCAACCCAGATGCCGTGGCTCACCCGGGGGTGGCTGGCCTGGACCGACCTTCATCGTGACAGCGACCCCGGCGATGCGCCCCTGGCCACTGCGCTGCGGGATGCCGGTGACGGCGCCCGCGCGACCCAGCTTGTCGAGGGCGTCGGACAGCGCGCAGACGTCGATGCGCCGCAGGCGCGCCACGCATGCCTTCTGGATGGTGCTCAGCGTGTTCATAGGCCTGCCGCCTCCCGGAAAGCCTGGCGCACCGACTCGGGCTGGCCATAGGCAAAGCGGAACCCTTCGTAGTGCTGCCGCCAGATGGGGTGCGCCAGAAGCACCTGCCTCGGAAGGCCCCGCAGCAGAAACTCGCGTTCCGCGATGGGCAGCTGAACCCGGACGTTTTTCGCCGGATCGCGGATGACGCCTTTCGGATCCTCGCCCCGTTCGACCGCCGCGATGTCCTGCTCGAACCGCCGGCGCAGCATGACGATGCCGCGGTCGCTGAGCCCGAGGGTCTCCTTCGTCCGGTCGGCGATGACCCCCTGGCCCACCCAGGCCACCATGTCCTGGTTGATCACGTGACTCGTCACCCAGCGCCCGGTGGCGTCGTCCTTGACCGGGCTGCGCCAGGTTGGCACCGAGGGCTGTGAATACGACTCGACCTCCTGCGGCAGGCGCGTGAAGATCCACGAGATGCTGAGCGTGTTCTCGTCGTCGATCGGCACCCGGTACTCGAAGTGGTCCCCGAGGAAGAACGCGTTGGGCCACAGGCACACCCGGCCGACGGTCCACATCGCATCGGCCTTCGTGGCCTCGCCGCGGATGCGCTTGTAGACCAGTCCGTGATCGAACTCTTCGAAAGCGACCTCCTTGTGTTCCGCCGAGTAGGGGCCGGTCTGCCCGCTCAGGCGGGTGCTCCAGTTGTTGTGCATCCATTCGAAGTGCACCGGGTCGATGGAGTTCTCCTGGCACTGCAACCAGTTGCAGGGCACGTCGGACACCACGATCTGGACGAAACCGTTCTCGAAGCTGAAAGGCTCCCAGTCGGGCAGCTCCGGTGCGGGAGCGGGCCCCAGGTAGGCCCACAGAAGCCCGGCCTTCTCCTTCACCGGATAGCCCTGGATGCAAATCCGCCCGCGCTTCGTGATTTCGGGGTTGACGGTGTCCTCGTACGGGCGGCTCACGCACTTGCCCGAGGCATTGAAGGCCCAGCCGTGGTAGCTGCAGCGAATGCCGTCGGCCTCGACGAAACCATAGGACAGGTCGGCGCGGCGGTGGGCACAGGCCCGCTCGACCAGGCCATGGTTGCCGCTCAGGTCGCGGTAGAGGACGAGGTCCTCGCCCATCAGCCGCAGCGGCTTGATGGGGTTCTCATCGAGTTCCGAGGCGCCCGCGATCGGCATCCAGTGCCTTCGCAGCACCTCGCCCATGGGCGTTCCGCGGCCGACCTGCGTCAGCCTGCGGTTCTGTTCTTCATTCATTGCGTCTGTTTCCTTCTTTCACACTCACAAGGACCACGCCACGAAACCCATGCCGCTGCCGGTGCCGGCCGGCGTCCGGTAGCACGGCGTGTAGTCCCGCATGTCGATGCGCAGCCCCGCTTCGTTCATGGCCGCAGCCACCGCCATCCAGCTCTTGATCTCGCCGCTGTTCCCGTTGAACCAGCTCTCCGGGATCGACTGGAGCGATGCCGCGTCGAATGGGCTCAGGGCCTGGAGGACTTTCTGGTCCAGCGATTCGTCGACCACGAAGTGGCTCAGCCCCCCCGAGGCGATGAACACCACACGCGAGGCATCGGGCAGATCGCGCACCGCCCGGGCCAATGCCGCGCCGAAGGCGAGCGCCCTCCCCGTTCTGACCTGGTTGGGGGCGACACCCACATTGACAAAGACGGGCACGCTCGGCGGCGGCGCATCGTTCAGGATGCGCCGGTACACGAAACCGAACGCGTGGGGAATGCCGTGCTGTCCATCGGCGGTCGACGGCAGGCGGGCGGAGGTCGCCACATCGAAACCCGCGTCGCTCAGACTGGCCACGATGCGCGTCGCCTGGGCCGCATGACCGGGGTACACCGCCCCCTCCGGTGGACAGTGCCCCACCTCCGCTTCGGCGATGCCGGGCGGCAGCTTGGCCAGCTGCGCCGGGGTCAGGGGAATGTTGGGAATCGACTCGCCGGTGTACACCAGCAACGCGGGTGACATGTCGTCATGGAAGACCTCCCGCTGGTCGTTGCCCACGACGATCACCCAGTCCGCCCTCATCGCCTTGAACTTGTCCGCCAGCTGGTCCAGTGACGACTGGCATTGCGCGTAGGCGCGCGCCTGATGGGCTGCCTGCACGGCCATGCCGAATCCCGGCGCTCGGGCGGCAAGCAGCTCATCGTAGTTGTGACGCCGGCCCTGATACCAGTGGTTCACATTCTTCTGATCGGCTCCCGCTCGCAGGTGCCAGATCGAAGGGGGCGTGCACAACAGGGGGCCATGGGAGACCGCAATGCCCCCGACGATGTTTGCCATGTCTGGTGTCTCCCGCAGAGGATCTACAGCTTGAAGACCTGCTTCGCGTTGCCACTGAAGATCGCCTGCTTCGCGTCTTCGGAGAGCCAGTCGAAACCCTCGATGAGCGGCTGGATGTCGTCCATCCAGCGCCCGGTCGCGGGGTCTTTCACCGTGCCGACGCCAGGGCGCTCGGCGCCGAAGATGCACCGCTCGGGGCCGACGGTCTTGATCAGCAGGCGCAAGGCCTCTTCCGAATAGAGCACGGTGTCGAAGTAGAGGCGGCGCAGCGCATCGAGGAACGGCTCGGGTGCCCGACCCGGCCGCAGCGATGGCGCATGGAAGCGCCCGACCTGATACGGCATCGCGCCTCCGCCATGCGACACGACGATGCGCAGTCGCGGGAAATCCTTGAACACGCGCGAGTTGCACAGCGCCATGACGGCGACCGTCTCTTCGTTGATGAAGTGGACCGAGTAGCTGTTGCGCTCCGAACGAAAGCCCGCGGAGTGCAGGTAGGCGGGCACGTCGAGTTCGACCAGGCGCTCCCACAGCGGGTACCAGTATTCGCTGCCGAGATTCGGCACCGCCTGGGTGTCCAGCCCCTCGCTGGGATCGGTGTTCACCATCGCCGCCACCATGCCGAGCTCCTTGACGCAACGGTCCAGCTCCGGCAGGCAGTTCTGGATCGGCTCGCCCCAGGCCTGCGGCAGACCACACACCCCCCGGAAGGTGCCCGGCACCAACCGGGCCTGCTGCCCGATCATGCTGTTCACCTCTTCCGTGTACCAGTGAACCAGCTTGGCCGGCCTTTCGCTGTGCATGCTCTGGTAGGGCCGGGGCGAGATCAGCTGCATGTCCGTGCCGAGCTCTTTCAACTGTTCCAGATGGGACTTGGTGCCGAAGGTCGGCGTGTGGAGGACGGCCAGCATCTCGTCGTCACTCACCTTCGGAGATCCGCGTCCGTGGTTGCCACGGTGCGACAGCAATCCGGCCTTCCACACATACAGCGAATCGGGCGCAGTCACGTGCGCGTGTGCATCAATGAGCATGTCTTTTTCCGTGGGCATTGCGGGCGATCGGGACCAACGCGGCACCTCGACCTCTGGCGCCGGACACCCCATGGGCGTCCTCGGCTTGGGTCGAACTGTAATCTGTATATCTGTAATATACATTAGGGTTTTCACGATGGTGCCGGCGCAGGCGCACCAAAGAGAACGGGCGCCCGAGGCGCCCGTTCTGGCAAAAAAAAGAAGAAAAAGCGCCCGGCGCTAGGGGGTCGGGGCTTGAGCCGCCGGCTCGGTCGTGGCGGTCGAATCCGAGCCCAGGATGCGCATCCGGATGCCGGACTCGCGCTCGCGCATCAGCTCACCCGCGGCCACCGCATCCCCATTGACGATGGCCTGGAGCAGGCGGGCGTTGGACTGGATGATCCGGCGGGTGGCCGCCGCGGTCGTGTTGGCTTCGAGCAAGGGGCCGAGCACCGATCCGAAGGCCCGGTACTGGGCGATGAGGACGCGGTTCTTGGAGGCGTTGACGATGGCCTCGCGGAACCGCATGGACGCTTCCGTGAACGCGTGCGGGTCACCCGCGGCCGCCTCGGTGGCCTGCGCCGCCTCTTCCATCCGCGCGGCATCCTCCGGGGTCACGCGGCCTGCGGCCAGCTCGGCCGAAGCGATGCTCGTGATGCTCTGCGCTTCGAGCATCTCCGCCGCGGTCAAACCGATGAGATGGAGCTGAACGGCCAGCGAATCGACCAGGCGATCGGAGTTGCCCATGGCCACCCAGGCACCGCCCCGGGAACCCATGCGGACTTCCACCACGCCCATGGCGATCAGCGAACGCAGCGCATCGCGCGCCGCGATCCGGCTCACGCCGAACTGCTGAGCCAGGGTGATTTCGCTGCCGATGAATTCGCCGGCCTTGAGCTTTCCCGAGAACAGCGCATCGCGGATCTGCCGCACGATCGACCACGAGAGGCTTTCGGCTCGCGCGGCGGGCTCCCATTGGGGGGCGGTGTGGGCTGATGGCTCGTTCATGATGAAACCGCGCCGCCACAGGCGCCGCACGCGCAGCGATGGTGCCGGTGAAGGGGGAGTCGAGAGGTGGAGCGGGTGAAGGGAATCGAACCCTCGTATGAAGCTTGGGAAGCTGCCGTTCTACCATTGAACTACACCCGCAGCAGGCCGCCATTCTAGCGCCCCGGCCGGACCGGTCAGCCGGTCATCGACGCGCCCACGCCCATCAGGGCCAGCACGCCCAGCACCGCGAAGATCAGCGCGGCGATGATGTGCACGATCTTGATCGGCACGCGCCGCGTGATCGCCTCGCCGAAGAACACCACCGGCGCGTTGGCCAGCATCATGCCGAAGGTGGTGCCGATCACCACCGCGATCAGGGGTTCGTATTGCGCGCCCAGCGCCACGGTGGCGATCTGCGTCTTGTCGCCCATCTCGGCCAGGAAGAAGGCCCACAGCGTCGCGACGAACACGCCCATCTGCCGCTTGGGCACGGCGTCTTCGTCGTCCAGTTTGTCGGGGATCAGCATCCACCCGGCCATGGCGATGAAGGAGACCCCCAGCACCCAGCGCATCACGTTCGGGCCCACGGCAGCCATGATCCAGGCGCCGGCAGCGCCCGCCAGGGCGTGGTTGAGCAGGGTGGCCACCAGGATGCCCCAGACGATGGGCCAGGGGCGCTTGAAGCGGGCGGCGAGGACGAGGGACAACAACTGGGTCTTGTCGCCCATTTCGGCGAGGGCGACGATGCCCGTCGAGATCAGGAATGCTTCCAAGAGAATGCTCCGAGGGCCGGCAAAAGACAGAAGACCACACGGCATCCCCGGCCCATCCGGAGGCAGTGTGGTCAAAGGTCTTGCCAGGCTGGAAGCTGTCTGCGCCATGGCCGTGGGGGCCAAGTGTGTTGACGCGGACCTCTGCAGGGCGCAGAGCGGCTACTCCCCAATGACGGGTGCAGGCGGGAGTATACCCGCCAGGGGTATCAGACCAGCGTGACGCCGGTCTTGGACTGGATGAACTCGCGCGTGACGCCCGGGGCCATTTCCACCAGCTTGAGGCCTTGCGGCGTCACGTCCATCACGCCCAGGTCGGTGATGATGCGATCGACCACGCCCACGCCGGTCAGCGGCAGGGTGCAGGACGGAATGATCTTCAGGTCTTCGGTGCCGTCCTTCTTCTTCGCGACGTGCTCCATCAGCACGATCACGCGCTTGACGCCGGCCACGAGGTCCATCGCGCCCCCCATGCCCTTGACCATCTTGCCCGGGATCATCCAGTTGGCCAGATCGCCCTTCTCGCTGACCTGCATCGCGCCCAGGATGGAGAGGTTGATCTTGCCGCCGCGGATCATCGCGAAGCTGTCGTGGCTGCCGAAGATGCTGGAGCCCGGGAGCGTGGTCACGGTCTGTTTGCCGGCGTTGATCAGGTCGGCGTCGACCTGGTCTTCGGTGGGAAACGGGCCGATGCCCAGCATGCCGTTCTCGCTCTGCAGCCAGACTTCCTTGGTGCCGGTGTGGTTGGCCACCAGCGTCGGGATGCCGATGCCGAGGTTCACGTAGAAACCGTCTTCGAGTTCTTGCGCCGCGCGGGCGGCCATTTGGTCTTGGGTCCAGGGCATGGTCAGGCTCCAGCTTTCTCGGTGATGGTGCGCTTCTCGATGCGCTTCTCGGGGTTGGCGTTGTGCACGATGCGGTGCACGTAGATGCCGGGCAGGTGGATTTGGTCCGGGTCGATCGCGCCGGTCTCGACGATTTCTTCCACCTCGACCACGCAGATCTTGCCGGCCATGGCCGCGGCAGGGTTGAAGTTGCGCGCGGTCAGGCGGAACTGCAGGTTGCCGGACTTGTCGGCGCGGTGCGCCTTCACCAAGGCCACGTCGGGCACCAGCGCGCGCTCCATCACATAGGTCTCGCCGTCGAACTCGCGCAGCTCCTTGCCCTCGGCCACCAGGGTGCCGACACCGGTTTTGGTGAAGAAAGCAGGGATGCCCGCGCCGCCAGCACGCAGCTTCTCGGCCAGCGTGCCCTGCGGCGTGAATTCGAGCTGCAGTTCACCGGCCAGGTACTGGCGCTCGAACTCCTTGTTCTCACCGACGTAGCTCGAGATCATCTTGCTGATCTGGCGCGTCTCCAGCAGCTTGCCCAGGCCGAAGCCGTCCACGCCCGCGTTGTTGGAGATCACGGTGAGGTTCTTCGCGCCGCTGTCGCGCAGCGCATCGATCAGGGCCTCGGGAATGCCGCAAAGGCCGAAGCCTCCGACGGCAAGCAACTGGCCATCGGCCACGATGCCTTTGAGCGCGGCGTCCGCGTTCGGGAAAATCTTGTTCACGTCGGTGTCTCCTGGGTTGGACCGTGGGAGCCGCTACGATACTACGTAACCACATACGTAGTATTTCGTAAAGCCAAACCCGAAGCCTGATACGCCATGGAGATCGACTACCGCCTCGCCTTCGACCTCGCCCCCGTGGGCCTGGCCCTGTCCCGGCAGCGCATCATGGTCGACTGCAACCAGGTGCTGTGCGAGATGTTCGGCGCCACGCGCGAGCAGCTCGTGGGCCAGAGCTTCCAGATCCTCTACCCCAGCGCCGACGAGTACGAGCGCATCGGCGAGCGCATGGCGCCCCTGCTGGGCCGCAGCGGCACCTATTCGGACAACCGCATCATGAAGCGCGTGGGCGGGCAGTTGCAGGGCGAGACCTTCTGGTGCCACGTGACCGGCCGCGCGCTGAACCGCGACGCGCCGCACGCCGCCGGCATCTGGAGCTTCGAAGACCTCAGCTCCACGCGCACCGTGAAGGCCGAGCTGACACCGCGCGAGCGCGAGGTGGCGGCCTTTCTCATGGATGGCCTGACCAGCAAGCAGATCGGCAAGGCGCTGGACATCAGCCACCGCACGGTGGAGATCTACCGCGCGCGGCTCATGCGCAAGTACCAGGCCCACAGCACGCCGGACCTGATGCAGCGCCTGCTGGCGGGCTGAGCCCGATCCGGCGCCAGATCACTGCGGCTGGAAGCCGCTGTCCTGGATGATCTTCGCCCACACCTTGCCATAGGCCTGCTCGCGCGCGCCCAGCTGTTCGCCGGTCATGAAACCCACGGTGAGGCCCATGGCGGTGAGCTTCTCGCGCACGTCGGGCTGGGCGATCGCCTTCTGCACCGCCTGGGCAATGCGGTCCAGCGCGGCCTTGGGCGTGCCGGCCGGCGCGAACAGGCCGTAGTACGGCACGTCCTCGAAACCCTTGAGGCCGAGTTCGGAGAAAGTGGGCACCTCGGGCATGGCGGCCTGGCGCTGCGAGCCCATCACCGCCACCACGCGCAGCTTGCCGGCCTTGTGGTTTTCGATGAAGTCGGGAATGGAGGCCACGCCGGCGGGGATCTGGTTGCCCAGCATGTCCGACATCATGGGCGCGCTGCCCCGGTAAGGCGCGGCCACGAGGTCCAAGCCGTTCTGCTTGGCAATCACCTGCACCAGGAACTGCGGCACCGAGGCCGGCGCGGGAATGCCCACCGAGCCCTTGCCACCCGCCGCTTTCACGCCATCCACATAGGCCTTGAACGATTGCGCGGGCGTGCCGTTGGAGACGGCGAAGGCGTTGACGAAGGTCGCGAAGCCCGCCACCGGCACGAAGTCCTTGGCCGAGTCGTAACCCGGGTTCCTGGTCACCATGGGCAGGATGGTGATGCTGTGGTCGTGGCTGAGGAACAGGGTGTGGCCGTCGGCCGGCGCGGCTTTCAGCGCCTGAGCGGCCAGCTGCCCGCCCGCGCCGGGCTTGTTGTCCACCACCACCGGGCTGCCCAGGTCCTGCTGCAGGCGCTCGCCCAGGATGCGGGCGATGGCGTCGGTGCCGCCGCCGGGCGGGAAGCCCACCAGGATGCGGGTGGTGGACTGCGCCTGGGCCAGGCCGAGGGAGCAGACCAGGCCCGCGGCCAACAGGGCGCGGCGGACCAGCGAGAGACGGTAAGCGGTCATGACGGAACTCCGTAGGGGATGGTGAAGAAACCCCCGATCGTAGCGCCGCATCGGCACTCAGGCCTTCTCGCCGTCCACCACGCTGGCCGCCGTGCGAAACGCCTCCACCGCCGCCGGCACGCCGCAGTACACGGCGGCGTGCAGCAGCACCTCCTGCAACTCGGCGGGCGTGGCGCCGTTGTTCAGCGCGCCGCGCACATGGCCCTTGAGCTCGTGCTGCTTGCCCAGCGCCGTGAGCATGGCCACGGTGATGAGGCTGCGGGTCTTCAGATCGAGCCCCTCGCGCTGCCACACGTCCCCCCAGGCCTTGCGGGTGATGTGCTGCTGCATCGGTTCGGTGAAGGCCGTCATGTCACCGAAGGCCTTGTCCACGAAGGCGTCGCCCATGACCTGTCTGCGCGTGGCCAGGCCGCGCTCGAATTCGGAATCGGAATCGGAATCGGGATGAGATGGCATAGGTGCTCCATGGCAAGAAAAACAGGGTTCGTGTGAACGATAGCGCAGCGAACCGAACAAGCACCCCAATCCCCCGCTTTTCGGGCCTCAAGAACACCAAGGCCCGGCCGATACTGCCCCGAGAGCAATTTCTATAGCAACAGCTCCATCATCCGCGCGGCCTGCTCGACAGTCCGCAATCCGTATCCATCGGCGTCCCCCGGCATGCAATGTGTCCGGGCCGCACCGGCCCTCTCATGGTCTTCGAACCGAGGGCGACTGAAGAAGAAAACCAGACAACGCCATGAACCGCATCTACACCACCATCTGGAACCACGCCATCAACGCCTGGACCGTTGTGAGCGAGGTCGCCAGCGCGCGCGGCAAGCGCGGCGCCTCCCGCGTGGCCGGCGCCCTGCTGTTCGCGCCCCTGGCCGCCGTGGCCGGCGGCCTGCCCACCGGCGGCACCGTCACCGTCGGCCAGGGCAGCCTGCAGCAGACCGGCAACGTGCTCACCATCCAGCAGGCCAGCGACAAGCTCGCCATCGACTGGAGCAGCTTCTCCATCGGCCAGGGCCACAGCGTCAACTTCGTGCAACCCGGCGCGGCCTCGGTCGCACTCAACCGCGTGCTCGGACCCGACGTGTCGGTGATCCAGGGCGCGCTGAACGCCAATGGCCAGGTGTTCCTGGTCAACCCCAACGGCGTGCTCTTCTCGCCCACCGCGCAGGTGAACGTGGGCTCTCTGGTGGCCTCCACCCTGAGCATCAGCACCGAAGACTTCCTCGCGGGCCGCTACCACTTCAGCGGTGACAGCGCCGCCGCCATCGTGAACCAGGGCCAGATCTCGGCCGCCTCGGGTGGCCACGTCGCGCTGGTCGCGGCGCGCATCGTGAACGACGGCCAACTCTCGGCCGAACGCGGCAGCGTGGTGCTCGCCGCGGGCAGCACCGTGCGGCTCGACCTGGGCGGCCCGGTGCAGGTCGAGGTCGACGGCGGCGCGCTGGGCGCGCTGATCGACAACGGCGGCGCCATCCACGCCAACGGCGGCACCGTGCTCATGACCGCGCGCGCCATCGACAGCCTCACCGCCACCGTGATCAACAGCAGCGGCCTGATCGAGGCGCGCTCGCTCGGCGTCGGCGCCGACGGCGTGGTGAGCCTGGTCGCCGAACAGGGCGGCGTGCATGTCTCGGGCCGCATCGACGTCTCCGCGCCGCAAGGCCAGGCCGGCAAGGCCATCGTCACCGGCGACACCGTCACCGTCGCCGACGGCGCGGTGATCGACGCCACCGGCGCCGCCGGCGGCGGCCAGATCTATGTCGGCGGCAGTTGGCAAGGCAAGGACAACCGCATCAAGCAGGCACGCCACACCGTGGTGGCTTCGGGCGCCCTGCTCGACGCTTCCGCCACGCAGAACGGCCACGGCGGGACCGTGGTCGCCTGGTCCGACATCCACGCGGCCGGCGGCCGCACCGAGGTCGCGGGCGTGCTCAAGGCTCGCGGCGGCGCGCAAGGCGGCAACGGTGGCCGCATCGAAACCAGCGGCGCCACGCTCTCGGTGAGCCGCGCGGCCGATGCCGCCGCCCCCAAGGGCAACGGCGGCCTGTGGCTGATCGACCCCACCAACGTCACCATCGCCGCCGGCGCTGGCGCGATCGGCGGCACCAACGTGGGCCTCGACGACATCGAGACCGCGCTCGCGGGCGGCACCAACGTCAGCATCCAGGCCGACGACACCATCACCTGGACCAGCGACTACACCAACACCGGCGGCAGCGGCCGCTCGCTGATCCTCAGCGCGGACCAGCTGGTGCTGCAGGGCAACATCGGCTCCACCTCGGACCTGAGCTTCATCTTCAATGGCGACGTCAAGCTCGACGGCCACATCACCATCGCCAGCCAGGGCGGCGAGATCTACTTCGCCAAGTACGTGGACTCGGCCACCGCGGGTGCGGGCAACGCCAGCCGCCTCACACTGACCAACACCGGTACGGGCAGCATCGTCTTCGGTGACCAGGTGGGTGGCACCAACCCGCTTGCTTCGTTGTACGTCACCACCGCCCCCACCGGCGCCACGCACATCAACGGCGGCATCGTGCGCACCTTCGGCGAGCAGGTGTACGACTCGCCCGTGGTGCTGGGCGCGGCCGAGTTCCTGAACGCCGGCTTCGAGAACGGCACCACCGGCTGGAGCATCCACGACCAGCGCGTCTACATGAACGGTGGCTCCACCGTGCGCGGCTACCTCACGCCGAACGACCCGAGCGGCCCCGCCACCTCCAGCGGCGAAAACGTCAGCTCCTCCGGCACCTTCACCTCCGGCGTCTCCAACAACGGTGCCAACGGCACCCAGGGCCTGCAACTCAGCAGCACCCAGCAGTGCGCCACCGGCTACTGCATCGTGCGCGGCGGCTACGTCACCAGCGACAGCACCATCGCCCTGGCCAAGGGCGACGTGGTCAGCTTCCAGTGGAACGCGGCCGGCAGCTCGGACGCCTACGACGTGTTCGGCTACCTGCTCAACGTGAAGACCGGCGAGACGCAGGTGATTCTCAACGCCACCGGCGCCAACGCCTGGTCCTCCACCGGCTGGCAGACGGCCAGCACGACCGTGGAGACCGCCGGCACCTACGCCTTCGTCTTCGTCTCGGGCAGCTGGGATGCCAGCGGCGGCCGGGCGCTGGGCGCGACGCTGACGCTGGACAACATTTCCACCACGTCCCTGTTCAATGGCAAGACGCTCGAAGGCAGCTCGCTGAGCTTCCTCCAGGGCATGAACGCGGCCGATAACAAGCTCACGCTCAAGGCCGACGAGGTGAACTTCGGCGGCACCGTCTCGGGCACCGGCCAGATCGGTTTCGAGACCCTCAACCCCGGCCACGACATCCACGTCGGCGGCGGCGCGGGCACGCCGGGCGACGGCGTGCTGAACGTCTCTTCCGCCACCCTGGCCTCTCTGGCCGACGGCTTCTCCTCCATCAACATCGGCGGCGCGGCCATGCAGGGCAACATCGTGGTCGTGACCGACACCCGCCTGCAGGACAGCGTGGCCCTCGACGCCGGCACCGGGAACATCCGGCTCGACGCCGTGCTGGGCTCCACCGACATGGTGACGCTGCAGACCGATGGCGGCACCGTGACCCAGGCCGGCAACGCCACCCTCGATGCCGGCACGCTCGCCCTCGTCGGCAACGGCGGCCAGTTCACGCTGGGCAACGCGGGCAACACCGTGGGCACGCTGGTGGCCGCCACGCAGGACGTGCACCTGGTCAACAGCGGCGCGCTCGCCATCGGCAGCGCCACGCTGGCCGACGGCAGCACCCTCAACGGCATCCACAACACGGGTCTCGTGAACGTGAGCACCGTCAGCGGCGACATCGCGCTCGGCAAGAGCGTTCAGACCAGCAGCACCGCCAGCAACGCCATCGTGCTCAACGCCGGCGCCAGCCAGTCGGCCGGCCAGGCCACGGGCGGCAACGTGACGGTGGGCGCGGGCGCGACCGTGGGCACCGGCGCGGGCGGCCGCGCGGTGATCTACACCGGCAGCGTGGCCGGCAGCACCGGCGTGACCGGCGCCGTGGGCAGTGGCTCGGGCCGCTTCCGCTACAACAGCGACGAAAGCACCAGCAACTTCACCAAGGCCCTGGGCGACAGCGGCGTGCACGCGGTCTACCGCGAACAACCCGTGCTCACCGTGAGCACCAACGGTTCGACCAAGCTCGAAGCGGACAACTCCGGTGTCAACGGCTTCGATGGCGGTGGCGCCGAGGGCTACGACGTGCAAGGCCTGCTCAACGGCGACACCAAGGCCATGCTCGGCGATCCGCGCTACACCACCGACGCGGCCGGCCCGGGCAAACACGCCATCCGGATCTCGCTGCTCAACGAGCTGGGCTACGCCGTGGTCAACAGCACGGAGAACGCCGAGGTCGAGGTGACCCTGCCCTTCAACCCGGCTTCGGTGACCGACAGCATCCAGCGCCCCAGCCTCACGGCCGTGCCGGCACAAGTGCATGTGCCACAGGTCAGCGAACCGGCCTCCGCGCCCAATGCGACCGGCGGCCTGCAACTGGTGCAACTGGCGGCCGAGGGTGACTCCGCCACGGGAGCCGGTACCCAGAGCGCCGGCGCGACGGATGCCGCACCGGAAGACTGCGCCGCCAGCGGCTGGACCGGCAGCGGTTGCGGCGCCTCGGCCCAGGTCCTCGTCAGGGGCAGCGGCCTGCGCCTGCCCAACGGCGGCCACTGACGCGCACACCACCGCGGCTCCTTTTTTTGATCGCTCCCGCCAGGGCCCCAACGGCCCTGGCGCGGGCATCCACGAACGATTCACCTCCCATGCACAAGACCCTTCGCCTCTCGCCGCTCACGCTGGCCCTCTCCGCGCTTGCCCTGAGCAGCGCCTCTTCCGCCTTCGCCCAACAGGCCCCCGACGCCGGCCGCATCCTGCAAGACCTGCAACTGCCCCAGCAGGTGCTGCCCGAATCGCTGAACCTTCAGCTCGACGTGCCGCCGGCGGACAGCGCCGGCCGCGACGAAGGACCCGCGGTCGCGCTCAGGACCGTCCGCATCAACGGCGCCAGCCGCATCGAGACCGCGCGGTTGCAGGCCCTCATCGCGCCCGCCATCGGACGCAGCCACACCCTGGCCGGCCTGCGCGGCCTGGCGGACCAGATCACGCGCTTCTACCGCGAGCAGGGCTACCCCTTCGCCCGCGCCTACGTGCCTGCCCAGCGCATGGCCGACGGCGAACTCACCATCGAAGTCATCGAAGGCCGCTACGGCCAGGTGAACGCCACCTCGCAGGACGCCGACCTGGCCACCGAAGCCGGGCGTTTCCTCGGCGACCTGCGCAGCGGCGAGGTGATTGCCATGGACGCGCTCGAACGCTCGGTGCTCGTGCTGTCCGATCTGCCGGGCATCCGCGTGCGCCCGGTGGTGCGCCCCGGCCAGGCCGTGGGCACGGGCGACCTCGCCGTCGAGGTCGAACGCACCAAGGCCGTGGAAGGCCGCGTCTCCGTCGACAACCACGGCAACCGCTACTCGGGCCAGCACCGCGTGCTGGTCGAAGGCGCGTGGAACAACCCGTTCGGCTTCGGCGACCGCCTCAACGCGGCCGTGATGGCCACCGACGAAGACCTGTTCTTCGGCAACCTGGCCTACTCGCGCGCCCTGGGCACCAGCGGCCTGCGCGGCGACGTCGGCTACGCCGTCTCCGACTACAGCCTCGGCGGCGAGTTCAGCAGCCTGCAGGCCTCCGGCACGGCCCGCGTGGCCAGCCTCGGCGTGAGCTACCCGCTGGTGCGCAGCAACCGCGCGAACCTGCTGCTCACCGCGCAGGCACAACACAAGACCATGGTGGACGAATACCGCGCCACCGGCATGCGCAACGAAAAAACCAGCAACGTGCTGCCGGTCGCGGTGCAGTTCGACCTGCGCGACGCGCTGCTCGGCGGTGGCATCACCTACGGCACGCTGGGCTGGACGCACGGCCGCGTCTCGCTCAAGGGCGACGTGCAGCGCCTGCTCGACCGCCTCACCGCCAAGACCCACGGCTCGTTCAACAAGGTCAACCTCGACGTCACCCGCCTGCAGGCCCTGCCGGGCGGCTGGACGCTGTCGGCCCGCGTCGCGGCGCAATGGAGCGGCAAGAACCTGGACTCCTCCGAAGACTTCGTGCTCGGCGGTGCCAGCGGCGTGCGCGCCTACCCGCGCGGCGAAGGCGCGGGCGACGAAGGCGTGCTCGGCCAGGTGGAGCTGCGCTACGGCCAGGGCGCGGTCGTGCCCTACGCCTTCTGGGACGCCGGCCAGAGCACGCTCAACCGCCGGCCCTGGGCCGTGGGCGACAACCACCGCAGCCTCGCCGGCGGCGGCGTGGGCGTGCGCGCCCAGCACGGCAACTGGTCGGTGGACGGCACGCTGGCCTGGCGCCACGCCGGCGGCCCCTCGCAATCGGACAGCCAGCAGCGCAACCCGCGCGTCTGGGTGACAGGGGCCTACCGCTTCTGACCCTCGGCGGGGGGGGGCGGTACGATGGCCAGACATTCCACCACACCGGAGACCCGCATGAGCCGCTACCCCGCCCCCGACATCAACGACCTGCCCGAGGACATCAAGGCCAAGGTGCTCGAAGTGCAGGAAAAGGCGGGCTTCGTGCCCAACGTGTTCCTGGCGCTCGCACGCCGGCCCGCCGAGTGGCGGGCCTTCTTCGCGTACCACGACGCGCTGATGCTCAAGGAAGAAGGTTCGCTCACCAAGGGCGACCGCGAAATGATCGTCACCACCACCAGCGCGGCCAACCAGTGCCTGTACTGCGTGGTGGCGCACGGCGCCATCCTGCGCATCCACGAGAAGAAACCGCTGGTGGCCGACCAGGTCGCGGTGAACTACCGCAAGGCCGACATCACGCCGCGCCAGAAGGCCATGCTGGACTTCGCCATGAAGGTCTGCCAGCGCTCGCACGAAATCAACGACGACGACTTCGCCCCCCTGCACGCCCACGGCTTCTCCGACGAGGACATCTGGGACATCGCTGCCATCACCGCCTTCTTCGGCCTGTCCAACCGGCTGGCGAGCTTCAGCAACATGTTGCCCAACCCGGAGTTCTACCTGATGGGCCGCGTGCCCAAGGCCAAGCCGCCGAAGGACTGAACGGCACAGCCGCCAAATCAGACAAGGCTTACAGCACTTTTTGTCGGCGCGCGATTCAATCGATACCGCCACACGACAACACAAGGAGTGCTTCCATGCCGATCAAACCATCCGTCAAGCGAGCCTTCCTGCTCACCGCCGTCCTCGCCCTGGGCACAGGCGCGGCCTGCGCAGAAGACATCAAGGGACGCATCACGGCCGTCGACACCACCGCGAAGACCTTCACCGTCAACAGCGAAGTGATCTATGTGACCGACAAGACCGACTACGAAAACGACTACAAGCGCTTCGAGGATCTGCGCCAGGGCCACTATGTGGAAGTGGACATCGACCGCAGAGACGGCCGCCTGTACGCCGACGATGTCGAGTACAAGAAGGACGCTCGCGAGAACAAGCAGTAAGCCGCCGCGCCGGCTTCAGCCCCCGACGCGCAGCAGCTTGCCGCTGCCGCCATCGGTGAGCAGGTAAAGCCGGCCGTCGGGGCCCTGGCGCACATCGCGGATGCGCTCGTTGCGGTTGGCCAGCAGGCGCTCGCGCCCGACCACCCGCGTGCCATCAAGCTGCAGGCGCCACAGCGCCGTGCCGGCCAGCGCGCCCACGAACAGGCTGCGGTTCCAGTTCGTGGGAATGGTGCCGGTGAAGAAGGCCATGCCGCTGGGCGCGATGGACGACTTCTGTCCGCCGGTCCAGGCGCTGCCGTCGATGGTCTCCCAGTACGCCACCGGTTGCTCCATGCCGGCCTTGGCCGTGCCCTCGCCCACCTGCTGCGTCGTGCCGTACTCCTGCCCATAGCTGATGATGGGCCAACCGTAGTTGCGCCCCGCCTGCGTGAGGTTGACCTCGTCGCCACCCTGCGGGCCGTGTTCGCTGGTCCACAGCTCACCGGTGTCCGGGTGCAGCGCCGCGCCCTGCGGGTTGCGGTGGCCGTAGCTCCAGATACCGGCCTGCGCGCCCGCCAGCACGGGGTTGCCCGGCGCCGCCGCGCCCGAGGTGGTGATGCGCACCACCTTGCCGTTGCCGCGGCTCAGGTCCTGCGCGTACCCACGCTGGTCGTTGCTCTGCCGGTCGCCCAGCGTCACGAACAGGTGGCCCTCGCGGTCGAACACGAGGCGCGAACCGAAGTGTCCACTGCTCGCCACCTTGGGCAACTGCCGGTAGATCACCTGCAGATTCACCAGCGCCATCGCGCCCGTGTCGAGCTCGGCCCGCGCCACGGCGGTGCCATTGTTGTTCGCGTTGCCGCTGTCGGTTTCCGAGAAGCTGAAATAGATGCGCCGGTTGCTGCCGAAGGCCGGGTCCAGCACCACGTCGAGCAGGCCGCCCTGCCCGCCGGTGTCCAGCGCGGGCAGGCCGCTGATGAGGTTGAACGACTGCGCGTTCGCCGCGTACAGGCGCAGGCTGCCCGTGCGCCCCGTGATCAGCATGCGGCCATCGGGCAGGAAGGCCAGGCTCCAGGGACTGGGCAGGTTGGTCGCGAGTTCGGTGACCGCGACCGGCCCGGTCGTGGGCACGAAGCTGGGGTTGCCGGGCGCGGGCGAGCCATCGTCATCGTCACTACCACCACCGCCGCCGCACGACAACAGCAGACCCATCGATAGGGCCCCGCCGATGAGCGCAGAGAGGTGGCGCATGTCGGACATGCTAGGCACGCGCGCGCCGCCTGTGTGCAAGCATTTGTGTGTGCGCCAGCGCACACAGCGATCAGCTCAAATGCGCGCGCAGCCAGTCGGGAATCGGGGCCGACTTCTTCAGCGGGAAGTTCACCCACACGGTGGTCGCACCGCCGGCCGCGTACACGGTGTCGGGGTCGTCGCTGCGCGAGAGCGTGCACCAGCTCTCGAAGCTGCTGCGACCCACATCGCTCACGTACATGGTGGCGATCACATCGCCCGGGTATTCGAGCTGCCGGTAGAAGTTGCAGAAGGCGTTGGCGATCACCGGCCCTTCGCCGCCCGGATCGGGCGGGCAGCCGATGGAGTGCATCCAGTCGATGCGGATGATCTCCAGATAGCGGAAATAGATCGTGTTGTTCACGTGGTTCATGCCGTCCATGTCGCCCCAGCGGATGGGGATGGTCATGCTGAACACGCGCTTCTTCTGTTCGGGGATGTCGAGTTTCATGGGGTTGGGGTGGTCGTCAGCGGTGCGCCTTGATCGACGCGAGGATGCCAAGCACGAACAGCACGCAGGCCGTCCATTGCAGGGCAGCAGGCCACTGGGCGCTCCAGGCGAAGGTGTAGATCAGGCCGAACACGGTCTCGCTCACGATGAGCTGGCCCGCCAGGCTCGGGCTCAGGCGGCGGCTGGCCATGTTCCAGAGCACCGAGGCGATCCAGGCCGAGCCGATGCCGGTGACCGCGCAGACGATCAGGAACATGCCGAAGCCCGGGCGCTGCACCAGGGTGTCCACCTCGGTCCCGGCCACGGCCCAGATGCCCAGCGCGCCCAGGCCCGCCGCCACGCCCAGCCAGTTGGCCCACACGGTGGAGTTCACCTCCGGATGGCGGCTCAGCCAGCGCGCGTTCAGCAGGCCGAACGCGGTCCACGAGGCCATGGCCAGCACGGCATAGAAGATGCCGAGCCAGAGGTTCGCACCGCCGCCCGCCTCGCCACCGCCATGCGCCGTCACCCGCATCATCAGCGCCAGGCCCGCCAGGGTCAGCAGCAGCCCCGGCACCAGCGCGCGCCAGCGCAGGCCCTGCGGCTTGCCCAGCAACATGATCCAGATCGGGATGGTGCCGATGATCAGCACCGGCAGCGCCGCGCCCGCCGCCTGGATGGCCAGCACCAGCAGCAGGTAGTAGCCCGTGTAACCCAGCAGGCTCAACCACAGCGCGGCGCCCGCCTGGCGCCAGGTCGGCAGGTGCGCCTCGCCGCGCAGCCCGGCCCACGCCAGCAGCAGCACCGACAACAGGCCGCAGGCCAGGAAACGGCCCACCGTGAGATCGATCGAGCTGAAGCCCGGCGTGAGCAGGGGCGCAAGAAAGGCCGTGCCCCAGAAAGCCCCCGCGCCCAGCCCCGCCAGAATGCCGGTCACCATGCCCGGCGGCCAGCCCGAAGGCCGGCCCAACACCGCTGCCGTCATCTAGGCCCCGAAACCGTCGTCGGCGGCAATGACCGCACCGTTCACGAAATGGCTCTCGCTCGAACACAGCATGACCAGCAGCGCGTCCAGGTCGGCGGGTGAGCCGACGCGCTTGCGCGGCAGCATGTTGATGAGCTTCTGGCCCTGCTCGGTCTGCCAGTGGTGGTGGTTGAGCTCGGTGTCGATGTAGCCCGGGCAGATCGCGTTCACGTTGATGCCGAAGCGGCCCCACTCGATCGCCATCGCCTTGGTCATCTGCACCACGGCGGCCTTGCTCATGCAGTACACGCCGATCTGCGGCAGCACCTTGAGCCCGGCCATGGACGCGATGTTGACGATGCGCCCGCCCACGTAGGTGCCCGGCGCGGCGCCGTTGGCGCGCGCCAGCATGCGCCGGCCCACTTCCTGCGCCACGAAGAACGCGCCCTTGGTGTTGGTGTCGAAGACGAAGTCGTAGTCTTCCTCCGTCACGTCCTGCAGGCGCTGCGTGGTGCTCACGCCCGAGTTGTTGACCAGGATGTCGATCGCGCCGACCTCGGTCTCGGCGTGCGCCACCGCCGCCTTGATCGACGCCGTGTCGGTCACATCCATCGCCACCACGTGCGCGTCGCCACCGGCGGCCTCGATGTGCGCGCGCAGCGCCATCAGGCGGTCGGTGCGGCGGCTGGCCAGCACCACGGCCGCGCCCGCCCGCGCCAGCGTCTTGGCGAACTGTTCACCAAGCCCGCCGGACGCCCCGGTGATCAGGGCCACGCGGCCCGACAAGTCCAGGCTGTATGCCATGAGAGAACCTCCTCTAAAGTGGTTGGATTCTGCGGCCATCCGAGCACCGCCCAGGCCGACGAGGCCCCATCCGACAGGATTGTGCGCCCTGGGCCACTAAAATCGGTCCCGACCACGACACCGGCATGACTCCATGCATTGCCGTCATGAAAATCCCCGGGCGCCCGCCCGACAGAGTGAGACCCTCGACATGACCCCCGAAGAAATCCTCAGCACCTACGGCCCGCGCGAAGCCATGGAGTACGACGTGGTCGTGGTCGGTGGCGGCCCAGGCGGCCTGGCCACGGCGATCCGGCTCAAGCAGATCGCCGCCGAAAAAGGCGGCGAGATCAACGTCTGCGTGCTCGAAAAAGGCTCGGAGCCCGGCGCGCACATCCTCAGCGGCGCGGTGATGGACCCCAAGGCCCTCAACGAGCTGCTGCCCAACTGGAAGGCCGATGGCGCGCCGCTCAACCAGCCTGTCACCGACGACAAGCTGCTCTGGCTGACCGAAAAAGGCGCCATCGACACGCCCAAGTTCCTGATCCCCAACAACTTCCACAACGAAGGCAACTACGTCGTCGGCCTGGGCAACGTGGTCAAGTGGATGGCCCAGCAGGCCGAAAACCTCGGCGTGGAGATCTTCCCCGGCTTCGCGGCCGCCGAGGTGCTCTACAACGACGACGGCTCCGTCAAGGGCGTGGCCACCGGCAACCTGGGCGTGGGCAAGGACGGCGAGCCGACCGACAACTTCCAGCTCGGCATGGAGCTGCACGCGAAATACACCGTCTTCGCCGAAGGCTCGCGCGGCCACCTGGGCAAGCGCCTGATCGCCCAATTCCACCTCGACGAAGGCAAGGACCCGCAGGCCTACGCCATCGGCGTGAAGGAACTGTGGGAAATCGACCCCGCCAAGCACCAGCCCGGCCTGGTGATCCACACCGCCGGCTGGCCCATGAAGGACGACACCTACGGTGGTGGCTTCATGTACCACCTGGAAGACAACAAGGTCACGCTGGGCCTGGTCACCGGCCTGAACTACAGCAACCCCTGGCTCAGCCCGTTCGAGGAAATGCAGCGCTGGAAGACGCACCCTCGCATCCGCGCCTTCCTCGAAGGCGGCAAGCGCATCAGCTACGGCGCGCGCGCCATCACCACCGGTGGCCTCATGAGCCTGCCGCAGACCGCCTTCCCCGGTGGCGCCTTGGTCGGTTGCGATGCGGGCTACCTCAACGGCGCGCGCATCAAGGGCAGCCACGCCGCCATCAAGAGCGGCATGCTCTGCGCCGAAGCCGCCTTCGAGGCCGTGCAGGCCGGCCGCCAGCACGACGAACTCAAGGCCTACCCGGTCGCCTTCGGCAAGAGCTGGCTCAAGGAAGAGCTGGACGCCTCGCGCAACTTCAAGTCCTGGTTCAAGTACGGCAACATCGTCGGCGGCCTCATGGTCGGCATCGAACACTGGCTGCTGCCCCGCCTGGGCTTCAAGGCCCCGCCGTGGTCGCTGCACCGCGAGAAGGCCGACCACCTCTACCTCAAGCCGGCCGCCGAGTGCGAGCAGATCGTCTACCCCAAGCCCGACGGCAAGCTCACCTTCGACCGCCTGGGCAGCGTCTTCGTCAGCAACACCAACCACGAAGAGCACCAGCCGGCCCACCTCACGCTGAAAGACGCCAGCGTGCCGGTGAAGATCAACCTCGCCAAGTACGCCGGCCCCGAAGCCCGCTACTGCCCCGCCGGCGTGTACGAGTTCGTGAAGAACCCCGACAACACCGACCGCCTGCAGATCAACGCGCAGAACTGCGTGCACTGCAAGACCTGCGACATCAAGGACCCGACGCAGAACATCGTCTGGGTCACGCCCGAAGGCGGCGGCGGTCCGAACTACGCCGGCATGTGAGCGAAATCACCCTTTCTTGAAAAGCCGCCTGCGGGCGGCTTTTTCATGCCTGGTATTCACCGCGCCGTCACATGGGCTGGCCACAGTGCAGGCTCCGTGAACGACGCCGAGATGCCATGCTGAACAAGACCCAGAAGGGCCGCGCCGAGTTGCGACCCGGGCAACGCCAACTCGCGCAGCGCGAGCGCGCCCTGCTGCTGCTGGCCGATGGCCGCAAACCCGATGCCGAGCTGTTCGCCCTGTTCGAGGGCCAGGGCCCCACGCTCGCGGCCGACCTGATCTCGCGCGGCTACCTTGTGGACGAAGCGCCACCGCCGCCCCGCACGCCGGCCAACACCCCGCCCACCGTCTCCGCCGACGCCTTTTCCGGGCCCCGCTCGCTCGCCAGCGCGCGCATGTTCCTGTTCGACCTGAGCGAGCGCATGTTCGCCCCGCGCGACAAGGCCATGGCCCAGCGCTACCGCGACGCCCTGCGCGAAGCGCGCGACGTGGGCGACATGCTGGCCGTCAGCCGGGCCATGATGGCCGACGTGGAGCGCCTGGCCGGCAGCGAACGCGCCGACGGCATCCGCGAGCGCCTGGCCCGCCTGCTGCCCGAATCGGCCCTGGAAACGCCCTGAAACACCGGCCCGCCGGACGCCGTGCGATACACTCGCCGGGTCAGGAGAGAAGCCGATCCGGTCCCCGGAGAAGGCTCGCCGAAGGCGCAGGCGGCACCGCACACCGGGTGCCCTGAACGCTCAGGCAAAAGGACTGGCAAACACGGGCCGCGAGGCCGGTGTACCCCCCTGGAGAGAGGCCGTTCCTCGAAGCGGCCCACCGAAGGAGCAAGCGCGGCATCGCCCGCGTGAATCTCTCAGGTAAAGCGGACAGTGGGGCAGCGCACGGATGAACCGTGTTTCGCCCCACCGGGGCCTGCCCCCTTGCCTGAAAGCCTCTGCCGTGCCCGCTGCCGCCGCCCCGCTTCTCCAGACCCCGCTGCACAAGCTCCATGTCGAACTGGGCGCCCGCATGGTGCCCTTCGCCGGCTACGACATGCCGGTGCAGTACCCCACCGGCCTCATGGCCGAACACCACCACACCCGCAAGGCCGCCGGCCTGTTCGACGTCTCGCACATGGGCCAGCTGCGCCTGGTCGGGCCCGACGCCCCCGCCGCCTTCGAGACGCTCATGCCGGTGGACGTGATCGACCTCGGCGTGGGCAAACAGCGCTACGGCCTGCTGCTCAACGACGAGGGCGGCATCATCGACGACCTGATGTTCGTCAACCGCGGGCACGACCTCTTCGTCATCGTCAACGGCGCCTGCAAGGCTGGTGACATCGCGCACATCCAGGCGCGCATCGGCTCGCGCTGCGAAGTCATCCCCCTGCCCGACCGCGCGCTGCTCGCGCTGCAGGGCCCGCTGGCGGTGGACGTGCTGCAGCGCCTCGTGCCCGGCGTCGAAAAACTGATCTTCATGACCGGCTCGCCCTTCCAGTGGCACGGTGCCGACCTCTTCATCACCCGCAGCGGCTACACCGGCGAAGACGGCTTCGAGATCTCCCTGCCCGGCGACCGCGCCGACCAGTTCGTGCGCACCCTGCTGGCCCAGCCTGAAGTGATGCCCATCGGCCTGGGCGCGCGCAACTCGCTGCGCCTCGAAGCCGGTCTGTGCCTCTACGGCAACGACATCGACACCACCACCACCCCGGTGGAAGCCGGGCTCAACTGGGCCATGCAGAAAGTGCGCCGCACCGGCGGCGCGCGCGTGGGCGGTTTCCCCGGCGCGGCGCGCGTGCTCGCGCAACTCGACGGCAGCGAACCACTGACCCGCAAGCGCGTGGGCCTGATCGCCCAGGAATGGGTGCCCGTGCGCGAGAACGTCGAACTGCAGAACACCAGTGGCGAGGTGATCGGCAAGACCTCCAGCGGCCTCATCGGCCCCAGCGCCAACAAGCCCATCGCCATCGGCTACGTCACACCCGAACACGCCGCCCTGGGCACGCCCGTGGTGGCCATGGTGCGCGGCAAACCCGTGCCCATGGAAGTCAGCGCCATGCCCTTCGTGCCCAACCGATACTTCCGCGGCTGACCTCACTTTTTTCGTTTCTTTTTTCAGGAGCTTTTCCATGACCACCAAGTACACCGAAGACCACGAATGGATCACCGTTGACGGCGGCATCGCCACCGTCGGCATCACCGTGCACGCGCAGGACGCGCTGGGCGACGTGGTGTTCGTCGACCTGCCCGAAGTCGGCAAGAGCTTCGCGCAGAAGGAAGTGGCCGGCGTGGTCGAGTCCGTGAAGGCCGCGGCCGACGTGTACATGCCCGTCAGCGGCGAAGTCACCGAAGTCAACGAAGCCCTGCGCGCCGACCCGTCGCTGGCCAACACCGACCCGCTCAAGGCCGGCTGGTTCTTCAAGGTGAAGCTCTCCGACCCGGCCCAGGTCGACGCCCTGCTGGACGAGACCGCCTACAACACCTTCGCCAACGCCTGATCCGCCTCTTCTCCCGCCGGAGCCTTCCATGCTGATGCCCTCTGTCAAACCCCTCGGTGAACTCGAAAACCCGTCCGAATTCGTGGCGCGCCACATCGGCATCGGCCAGGCCGACGAGACCCACATGCTCTCGGTCATCGGCGAGGCCTCGCGCCGCGCGCTGATCGACGGCATCGTGCCGCGCAGCATCGCGCGCAGCCAGGGCATGCAGCTGCCACCGGCCGTCACCGAGGCCGCGGCACTGGCCGAGCTCAAGGCGCTGGCGCAGAAGAACAGGGTGTTCAAGAGCTTCATCGGCCAGGGTTACCACGGCACGCTCACGCCCGGCGTGATCCTGCGCAACGTGCTGGAGAACCCCGCCTGGTACACCGCCTACACGCCCTACCAGGCCGAGATTTCGCAAGGCCGCATGGAAGCCCTGGTCAACTTCCAGACCATGGTGAGCGACCTCACCGGCATGGCCATCGCCAACGCCTCCATGCTCGACGAAGCCACCGCCGCCGCCGAGGCCATGACCCTGGCCAAACGCTCGGTGAAGAGCAAGGGCAACACCTTCATCGTCTCGGGCGACGTGCACCCGCAGATCATCGAAGTGGTGCAGACCCGCGCCAAACCCCTGGGCCTCACGGTGAAGATCGCGATGTCGGGCGAGGAATGGGCCGCCATGCTGTCGGACGGCGACTACTTCGCCGCCTTCACCCAGTACCCCGCCTCCAGCGGCTGGCTGCACGACTGGACCAAGGACGCCGCCACCGTGCACGGCAAGCAGGCCGCCTTCATCGTCGCCGCCGACCTGCTCGCCCTCACCCTGCTCAAGCCCCCGGGCGAGATGGGCGCGGACATCGTGGTCGGCACCACCCAGCGCTTCGGCATGCCCATGGGCGCAGGCGGCCCGCACGCCGGCTACATGGCCTGCCGCGACGAATTCAAGCGCTCCCTGCCCGGCCGCCTGGTCGGCGTGAGCGTGGACGTGCACGGCCAGCCCGCCTACCGCCTCGCGCTGCAGACGCGCGAGCAGCACATCCGCCGCGAAAAAGCCACCAGCAACATCTGCACCGCGCAGGTGCTGCCCGCCGTGGTCGCGAGCATGTACGCCGTGTACCACGGCCCCCAGGGCTTGAAGCGCATCGCCAACCGCGTGGCCGCCTACACCGCCATCCTCGCCAGCGGCCTGGAGCAATTGGGCTACCGCGACACGCACCACGGCGAACAAGGTGTGTTCGACACCCTCGCCCTGCACACCAAAGACCAGACCGACGCCCTCATGGCCCGCGCCGTGGCCCAAGGCGCCAACCTGCGCAAGGCCTGGGGCGACTACCTCATCGTCTCGCTCGACGAAACCACCACCCGCGACGACATCGCCCTGCTCTGGAAGGTCTTCGCCAAGGACGGCCAGGCCCTGCCCGCCTTCGACACCTTCGAGAAAGGCGTGGAGCCGCTCATCCCCACCGAGCTGCGCCGCACCAGCGACTTCCTCACGCACCCGGTGTTCAACACCCACCACAGCGAAACCGGCATGCTGCGCTACATCCGCGCGCTGTCCGACAAGGACCTCGCGCTGGACCGCAGCATGATCCCGCTGGGCTCCTGCACCATGAAGCTCAACGCCACCAGCGAGATGATCCCCATCACCTGGCCGGAGTTCGCGAACATGCACCCCTTCGCCCCGGCCGACCAGCTGCAGGGCTACCAGCTGCTCGACCAACAGCTGCGCGCCTGGCTCTGCCAGGCCACCGGCTACGCCGGCATCAGCCTGCAGCCCAATGCCGGCTCGCAGGGCGAATACGCCGGCCTGCTCGTGATCCAGGCCTACCACGCCTCGCGCGGTGAAAGCCACCGCAACATCTGCCTCATCCCCAGCAGCGCGCACGGCACCAACCCCGCCAGCGCGCAGATGGTGGGCATGCAGGTCGTCGTCACCAAGTGCGACGACAACGGCAACGTGGACATGGCCGACCTCCAGGCCAAGTGCGAACAGCACAGCGCCCACCTCGCCGCCGTGATGATCACCTACCCCAGCACCCACGGCGTGTTCGAGACCACCGTGAAGGAACTCTGCGCGCTGGTGCACCAGCACGGCGGGCGCGTCTACGTGGACGGCGCCAACATGAACGCCCTGGTGGGCGTGGCCGCGCCGGGTGAATTCGGCGGCGACGTGAGCCACCTCAACCTGCACAAGACCTTCTGCATTCCTCATGGCGGCGGCGGCCCCGGCGTGGGCCCGGTCTGCGTGGTGGAAGACCTCGTGCCCTTCCTGCCCGGCCATGCGGCGGGTGGTCTGCCGGTCAACGGCGTGGGCGCCATCAGCGCCGCGCCGCTGGGCAACGCGGCCGTGCTGCCGATCAGCTGGATGTACATCCGCATGATGGGCGCGGAGGGTTTGCAGCACGCCACCGAAGCCGCCATCCTCGCGGCCAACTACATCAGCAAGCGCCTGGCGCCGCACTACCCCACGCTGTACGCGAGTGCCAACGGCCACGTGGCGCACGAATGCATCCTGGACCTGCGGCCCTTGAAGGACACCAGCGGCGTGATGGCCGAGGACGTGGCCAAGCGCCTGATGGACTACGGCTTCCACGCGCCCACGCTGTCGTTCCCGGTCGCCAACACGCTGATGGTGGAACCCACCGAAAGCGAAACGCTGGACGAGCTGGACCGTTTCATCGACGCGATGATCGCCATCCGCGACGAGATCCGTCAGGTGGAGAACGGCGTCTGGCCGCAGGACGACAACCCGCTCAAGAACGCGCCGCACACGGCACCCAGCCTCATGAAGGCCGACTGGCCACACCCCTATGCGCGCGACGTGGGCGCCGCCAGCGCCTCCACCCGGGCCCACGCCAAATACTGGCCGCCCGTGGGCCGCGTGGACAACGTGTACGGGGACCGCAACCTGTTCTGCAGCTGCGTGCCCCTGTCTGACTACGCTTGATGAAGTCCTGATCCCTCGCCTGCTGGGTGGGCGAGGTCGGGCACACCAACGGTGGTGCGCCTGCGTTGTTTCGCAGGACGGTGGCGGCGTCCGAATGCGCAGGCCCCCATTCGCGGTTGCCACAGAGGCTGCGCGCCGGCCAAGGCGTTGACGAAGGGGTGGTGGCGGACCCGGGCAGCCGCCCGCGAGCAGGGCCGGAGCAGTCGGATCCCGCCACCGGCCTGCCGCGAGGTGCAGGCCGGAAGCGAACCCAACAAACCCCGCCAAAACGAAAAAGAGGCCCCAAGCCTTAACATCGTCGCCACGCCCGGAAAAGCCATGACCACCCACGCCCCGCGCGTGCTGAGCCTCATCCCCCGATGACCCAGCTCAACACGCCCTACCCCTCCACCGCCTACATCACCGGCTTCCTCCGCTCGCGCGGCGTCGACGCCGTGCAAGCCGACCTCGCCCTCGCGCTCGTCCTCAAACTCTTCACCCCCGCCGGCCTCGAAGCCGTGCGCGGCAAAGCACTCGCCCAGCCCGAAGCCGACCGCAGCGGCAGCGTGCACGCCTTCCTCGACCAATTCGACCGCTACCGCGGCACCATCGGCCCCGTCATCGCCTACCTGCAAGGCCGCGACTCCACCCTCGCCCACCGCATCGCCGCGCGCGAACTCCTGCCCGAAGGCCCCCGCTTCAGCGCACTCGAGGTCTACGTGGACGCCGCCCTCAGCGAAGAAGGCGGCGACCCCCTGGCCTGGGCCTTCGGCGCCCTCGGCGTGCAAGACAAAGCCCGCCACATCGCCACCCTCTACCTCAACGACCTCGCCGACGTGCTGCGCGACGCCGTGGACGAACGCTTCGCCTTCGTGCGCTACGCCGAATCCCTCGCCAGCAGCCAGCCCAGCTTCGAGCCCATGGCCGCCGCGCTCGCCGCGCCCTTCACCCTGGTCGACGAGGTGCTGCACACCCTCACCCTCGCCACCCTGGCCCAGCACAAGCCCGACGTGGTGCTGCTCTCCGTGCCCTTCCCCGGCGCGCTCTACGCCGCGCTGCGCATCGCGCAGACCATCAAGGGCCAGAACCCGCACATCACCATCGCCCTGGGCGGCGGCTTCGTCAACACCGAACTGCGCGAACTCGCCGAGCCCCGCCTGTTCGACTTCGTCGACTACGTCACCCTCGACGCCGGCGAACGCCCCCTGCTCGCGCTGCTCGAGTTCCTGGACCGCAAGCGCTCCCGGCAGCGCCTGGTGCGCACCTTCGTGCGCGAGACCAGCGAAGCCGGCACGGCCACGGTGAAGTACATCAACTTCGGCGAACCCGAGGTGGCCTTCGAAGACGTGGGCACCCCCACCTGGGACGGCCTGCCGCTCGACCGCTACCTGAGCCTGCTCGACATGCTCAACCCCATGCACCGGCTGTGGAGCGATGGGCGCTGGAACAAACTCACCGTGGCCCACGGCTGCTACTGGAAGAAGTGCAGCTTCTGCGACGTGAGCCTGGACTACATCAGCCGCTACGAAACCGCGTCCGCCGCCACCCTGGCCGACCGCATCGAGGCCATCGTCAACGAAACCGGGCAGACCGGCTTCCACTTCGTGGACGAGGCCGCGCCGCCCAAGGCCCTGAAAGCCCTGGCCGACGAGCTGCTGCGCCGGCAACTGCCGGTCTCATGGTGGGGCAACATCCGTTTCGAAAAAACCTTCAGCCCCGAACTCTGCCAACTGCTCGCCGACAGCGGCTGCATCGCCATGAGCGGCGGGCTCGAAGTGGCCAGCGACCGGTTGCTCACCCTCATGAAAAAGGGCGTGTCCGTCGAACAGGTCGCGCGCGTCACCAAGGGGTTTTCAGACGCGGGCATCCTCGTGCACGCCTACCTCATGTACGGCTTTCCCACGCAGACCGTGCAGGACACCGTGGACTCGCTCGAATACGTGCGCCAGCTGTTCGAGAACGGCTGCATCCAGAGCGGCTTCTTCCACCGCTTCTCGTGCACCGTGCACTCCCCCGTGGGGCTGGACCCGGCCGCGTATGGCATCGAACTGGTGCCACTGCCCGAAGTGACCTTCGCCAAGAACGACATCGGCTTCATCGACCCCACCGGCGTGGACCACGACGCGCTGGGCATCGGCCTGCGCAAAGCCATCTACAACTACATGCACGGCATCGGGCTGGACGAAGACGTGCGCGCCTGGTTCAGCCACCTGCACGACCCGGTGCCCAGGACGCGGGTGAAGCGGCACTTCATCGAGCGGGCGCTGGACAAACGGGAAAGGGCTTGATCGCGGCGGCCGCCTTCGTGGCCTACCAGCGCAGCCAACGCCACCCGGCCAGCGCGCCCAACAACGCGCACGCCGCCATACCCAGCACATACCAGACGGCGAGAAAAGGCGCCTGCATCTCGGGGCAATGCAGTGCATACACCGCGGCACCCACCGCGCCCGCCAGCCAACCCGCCGCGGCGCCCGTCAGCAAGGGGCGCGTGGGCGCCAGACCCCGCAGGGCCCAGAACAGCGCGACCCCCACCGGCAAGGCCGTGGCCATCACGTTGAACACGCAGTAGCGCCAGGTCTCGCCCAGCACCAGCGCCGCCCGCGTACCGGGGGCCGCCTGCGCCAGCACCAGCATCGCCCAGGCCCACAACAACGCCACGGGCAGCCACAGCCCCCACGCCCAGCCGCGCACGCGCGCGCCCGGGTGGCCCAGCAGGAACACGACCACCAGGCCACTGACCGCCACGGCCAGCGGCATCGCCAGCTTGACCCCGAACGCCGGCGTGGCCCAGACCTCGCCCAGGTCGCTGCGCACGCCGTACACCAGGTGCACCCAGGCCAGCGCACACACCAGCCCCAGACCCAGCGCGAGCGCAAAACGGCGCTCACCCGCATGCCGGGGCACAGGGGCGGCGCCGGTGGCCAGGAGGTTCATCAGATCGTCGGTTTTCATGCTTGTCCTTTCCATTGGCGCGCCAGCGCCTTGATGCCCCGGTGCACCCCCACTTTGACGGCGGACTCACTCATGCCCGTGAGCCGGGCCGCCTCGGCGACCGACAGGCCATCGAGCTTGGTGTGCTGGATCGGCAACCGCTGGTGGTCGGGCAACTGCTCGAGCAAGCGACCCAGGTCGCGCCGCGCCTCACCCGCCTCGCCGTCTGACTGCGCGAAGACATCCAGTTCGTCGTCCAGGGGATCGTTCAACGCCTCATGGCGGGCGCGCCGTCGCCACAGATCCACCAGCTTGTAGCGGGCCAGTGCATGCACCCACGCCGTCAGCGGCTCGCCCCGGCGGTAGGTCTGGCGCTGGGCGTGCACGGCCATCAAGGTCTCCTGCACCAGGTCTTCCACCTCGTCCGGCAGTTGCTGCAGGCGGCGCCGGAAATAGCCGCGCAGCAACGCCGCCAGGCGCTGCAGGAAACGGTGGTAGGCGGCGCCATCGCCGTCCAGCCCCGCCACAAAGAGTCCGTGCAATTCGTGTTCTGTCGCGGTCACGTCAGCTATTCGTGTCATGGCGCGAAAAGGTTACAGACAGGCCGAAATAAAAAAACCGATCGATTCTGCGGCGGGCCTGTAACCAGCGCAGCGGCGGCGACGAAATAGCCATCGGTACGCACCAACTGGTTGGCGCGGCCCTACACCAAGGAGCCTTCATGAACACCTCGCAACTGACCCTCACCCTGGCCACGCTGGCCGCCCTCACCACCGGCGCCGCGCTCGCACAGTCCAACATGCCCGACACCAAGAACGCCGCCAGCGCCAAGGAACGCTGCTATGGCGTGGCGATGGCCGGCAAGAACGATTGCGCGGCCGGCCCCGGCACCACGTGTGCGGGCACCTCCAAGATGGACTACCAGGGGAACGCCTGGAAGTATGTGCCCGCCGGCACCTGCGTGGGCATCAAGACGCCCACCGGCATGGGGGCACTGCAACCCGTCAAGGGCTGAACACCCCATGGACCTGAGCGCCGGTCTCGGCCTCAAGCCCGAGCACGTCGATGCCGCCTGCGGCACGCGGGCAGCGGGCCTGTGGTTCGAAGTGCATGCCGAAAACCACCTGGTGGACGGCGGCCCGCGCCTGGCATGGCTGGAGGCCGTGCGCGCGCACCACCCGGTGGCGCTGCACGGCGTCTCGCTCTCGCTGGCTGGCCACGAGCCGCCCGACAGCGGCCACCTGTCGCGGCTGGCGGCACTGGTGCGCCGGCTGCAGCCGGCGCTGGTGTCCGAACACCTCGCCTGGAGCAGGCTGGGGGCCCACTACGCGCCCGACCTGCTGCCCTTCGTGCGCACCCACGAAGCGCTGCGCCAGACGGCCTCGAACATCGAGCGGGTGCAGGACGCCCTGCAGCGCCGCATCGCGATCGAGAACCCATCCCACTACCTGCACCTGCAAGGCCACGACTGGGACGAGCCCGACTTCCTGCTGGAGCTGGTGCGCCGCACCGGCTGTGGCCTGCTGGTGGACGTGAACAACCTCTTCGTCTCGGCGCACAACATCGGCACCGACCCGCTGGACGCGCTGGACCGCCTGCCGGCCGACGCCGTGATGGAAATCCACCTCGCCGGCCACCACGAAGACCCGGCGCTCGGCGCAGGCCTGCTCATCGACGGCCACGACGCCCCCGTGGCCGAACCGGTGTGGCGGCTGCATGAACACCTCATCGAACGCATCGGCCCCAGGCCCACGCTGATCGAGCGCGACGGCAACCTGCCCGCCTTCGACGTGCTGATGGCCGAGCGCGATCGCGCCCATGCCCAACTGAGCCGGCTCGTCGAGGTGGCCACATGAACCACGCCGACTTCCAGACCGCGTTCTGGCACGACCTGTGGTCGACCGATGAAACGGCATCATCGCCACTGGCCCGCCAGCCCGGCTTCGCGGTCTACCGCAACACCGTGCTCAAAGCCTGTGTGGACAGCCTGCTCGCGCTCCACCCCGCCGTGCGCCGGCTGACCGGTGACGACTGGCTGGCCGCCGTGGCGCTGGCGCACGCGCGCGAACACCCGCCGCAGGCCGGCTGCCTCGCGAGCTACGGCGAAGGCTTTCCGCAGCACCTGGCGCGCGCGCTCCCCGCAGGTGAATGGCCCTGGCTGCCCGAGGTAGCGCGGCTCGACGCGTTGTGGAACCAGTGCCACACGGCCGCCGACGCGCCCACGCTGCCGCCTGCGGCACTGACGGCGCTGGACGCCACCACCCTGCCCCACAGCGTGCTCGTGCCCCACCCCGCCACGCGCTGGCACCCTTGCACCGAATGGCCCGCCCTCAGCCTCTGGCGCGCCGCACGCGAAGCCCTGCCCGACCCCAACCCACCCCACTGGCACGGCCAGCACACGCTGCTCACGAGGCCCCAGGGCACGGTGCTGGCCCACGAGATCGGCCTGGGCGCCTGCGCGCTGCTCGACGCCTGCGCCCAGGGCCAACCCATCCCCGACGCTGCCGCCCGTGCCCTGGCGGCCGAACCCAGCCTGGACCTCGCCGCCACCCTGGGCCAGCTCATCACCCACGGCGCCTTCACGGCGGTTGCACCATGAACACCCTTGCACGCACGACCCACGCCACCGAAACCATTCGCCTCTGGCTTGAGCGCTGGATCTCGCACGACCTCATCGCCCTGGCCAGCCGCCTCGGCATCGCCGGCATCTTCTGGCTCTCCGGCCGCACCAAGGTCGAAGGCTGGTTCAGCCTCACCGACACCACCTTCCTGCTGTTCAGGGAAGACTACGCGCTGCCCCTGATTCCACCGGAGTGGGCGGCCTACCTCGCCACCAGCGCCGAACACCTGTTCCCCGTCCTGCTCGTGCTCGGCTTGGCCACCCGGCTGTCGGCCGCCGCGCTGTTGGGCATGACGGCCGTGATCCAGTTTCTGGTGTACCCAGCCGCCTGGCCCACCCACCTGACCTGGGCCGTGCCACTGCTCTACCTGCTCGGGCGCGGCGCGGGGCGCTGGTCGCTGGACGCGCTGCTGCTGCCGCACCGACAGGATTGACGAAGCGTCGAGGCTCTTCGCCCGTCAGGGCGCTGCGCCGGCGGACTTCACCTCGGACAGCTTGCAGCCCTTCTTGAGGAACAAGTCGGTCAGGTGCTCGCTGCGCGCCTGCGCCAGCTCGCGGGCCTGCTCCGCGTTCACCAGGCGCGTCTGCACCTGCATCATTTTTTCCACGCTGTCCTGCATGCTCGCGCGGCGGGCGTCGGCAGCGGCCTGCATGGCGAAGCTCTGGATCTGGCCGCCGCCGGGAATCAGGCTGAGCAGGCTGCTGCCCACCGACGAACCCACGCCACCGCCACCCATGCCGCCGCTGGCCTGTTTCATCATCTCGTTCTGGCTGGCCATCATGGCCGCCTGCGCCTGCTCGGCCTCGGCCCCCCGCTCCTGGCTGGTCTTCTCCAGCACCTGGGTTTCCGCATAAATCTGCGCGCAGCTGAGTTCACCATCGCCCAGCTTCTTCACGTTTCGCGGCATCGGCGTCATGCCCCCCGCGCCCATCGGCATCGGTGGCAGGCCGGCCGCATCGTCGGGCTGATCAGCCAGAGCCGCCGCCCGCGCCGCCCCTATCTGCGATGCCACTTGCGCGCCAACCGCCCAAGGCGCCAGCGCCAGCAGGCCAGACAGGGACAGACGCGTGATCGCAGCGGCGGACAGCATGAGGTTCTCTCTTCTTCGATGGAAAGTACGGATGGCCGAAAAGCCCGGCGGGAATTTTCAGACACCCCGCGCGCGGCGTAAAGTGACGCGGGTCATATTCACGCAGGCTGTCGAAATGGCGCGGCCTTAATCGTCGTACTGAGGCGGGCGGATGGCCGCCCCGATCAACCCAAGGAGATCAAGATGCGATTCATGGTGATGGTGAAAGCAACGAAAGACAGCGAAGCCGGTGTGATGCCCACACAAGAGGAGTTCGCCGAGATGGGCGCGTTCAACGAGGAGCTGGTCAAGGCCGGCGTCATGGAGGCGGGCGAAGGCCTCCACCCAAGTTCTCGCGGCGCCCGGGTCGCGTTCTCGGGCAAGGACCGGCGGGTGATCGACGGGCCGTTCCCGGAAACCAAAGAGCTGGTCGCCGGCTTCTGGATCTGGAACTGCAGTTCGCTGCAGGACGCGATCGAATGGGTGAAGAAGTGCCCCAACCCCATGCGAACCGATTCCGAAATCGAGATCCGGCAAATCTTCTCGGCCGAGGATTTTGGCGACGCGCTGACACCCGAACTGCGTGAGCAGGAAGAGCGGCTGCGCAAAGAGGTGCAGTCGCGCGCCGGCTGATCCGTCACCAAAGAACGCCTCATTTTGGAAATCCTCCGAATCGCCCCTGCGGACGCGCCTCGCTGGCGTGCGGCGGATCGAAGCTTCTTGGTGGAGCACGTGGCCAGAGTCAGCTTGTCGGCGTCCAGCACCGTGCTCGAAGCCATCCCGGTCCAGCCCTTCACCAAGACCTACCCAGCGTCTGAATCATCTGCAGATGCAGAGCATCACGTCGCTCTGCTAGGAAGCGAAGTCGCCGGCGAACTGCAATGCGGGCCGCACTGGAATGGATACCTCTACATCCACGATCTTGTCGTCGGCGCAGCGTTCCGCCGTCAGGGCATCGGTCAGCGCCTGGTCCAACATGCCCAGGCCCGTGCCCTCGAACTGGGTCTTGCAGGCGTCATGCTGGAGACGCAGAACACGAACCTGCCGGCGTGCCGGCTTTATGAACAGGGTGGCTTCGAGCTTGGCGGCCACGATGCTTTGCTCTACAGCGGCCTGAACCCATTCATCAATGAAGTTGCCTTGTTCTGGTATTGGCGCCCCGCCAAGAGTGACCTGCACACCGCGTAGATTGGCCTTCGCGATGTCTGCAGTGGGCCCAGAACTGTCGGCCATCAACACTCATCAATCACCGGTGAATTTGATGTACGTATGCATCTGCTCGATCGACTGCTGAACAAGGCCCACCAGTTTTTCGATGTGCGCACGGAGTTCGGGCTGGGTTGAGGCTGAGGCAACCGCGCGCAGCTCAGCGAGCAGCACCGGTATTTGAGATTGATTGAAGATGGTGTCGCCCCAAGGATCTACGAAGCGCAGACAAGTCGGCGCGAGGGTCGACAGGTCTGAGGTGAAAAGCGACGTGAGGCATCCCTCGGGGTCCTCGATCACATAGATCTTCTCGTGGGTTTCGTCCACCCAAGCGACTTCAATTCCCACAGCGTCCCCCATACTTTAATGTCCGCTTCTGGCCGATTCCTGCAGTCCAGCCATCGCCCGACCAAAACCTCCGTGCCTCAGCGCCTGGAGCGAATGACGACCGTTCCGGCCAGCTTGTCGTGCCACCCTTGCTTCTTGGCATCGAACGCCACCCACAGCAGCCCGAGCCCGAGCGGAATGGTGGCGACAAAGTAACCCAGATACCGGCCAATGGACTGCCCAACGGAGAGCTTGCCGCCCGTCCTGGCGTCCACGACCTTGACGGAGACGAGCATCTTCCCGGGGGTGGCTTGCTTGTACAGCCAGAACAGCACCACCGCCACAATGGGCGCCACCCAGGATATGAGAATGTCTGCGGTTCCCGCGAACATGCCCATCTGGGCTTCATCGAAGTAGGCCCACCCATAGATGGCCACGAGCAAAGGAACCGTGACAAGCACGAGAAGGAGGGTGTCGAGCAGAGCTGCGCCAACTCTGACCCAAAAGCCTGCGTACACCAGATCGTCGACAGGCACCGATGCATCCCCCTGTTGACCAAACTTGCGGACGATCCAGTAGCAGGCCGCGCCCAAGAGCAGGAAATAGGCAGCCAGGGGCCACCAGAGCCCCTCCAGGTCAATCGGGGCGGCCTCTGCCGGTGCGGCAGCGCTGGGTGGCGTGTGGGTGAGCACCAGCCCGATCGCGTCGCGTGCGTCCTCCAGCTTCTTCGCGTAGTCCGCCATGTCTTCAGCCCTCACGTGATCGCTCAGCGAGGTGTACCGGCTCACACGCGTGAGCAAGGTCGGCGTGGTGGTCAGCTCGTCCGTGAACTCGAAAGCCGGATGGCGAACGACCGTGCGCTCGGGGTCAACCGACCAGTCTTCGGGAAGACGAACCACCGTTGTGTTCTCGATCACCGTCGGATGGTCGATCGCCAGCGGCGCGTTGCGCATCCGCTCGCGCGGTCCCTTCAAATGGCTGCGGATGTCTGGCGCCCGAATGCTGGCCTCCAGCATCCCGGGCTTGTCACCCTGGGTCCAGAAATCGGCGATCTGGTAGCGCTCGATCACGGTCAGGACATTGGTCTGCGTGTTGTCGTCCACAGCCATCGGCCCGGCGGACACAATGCCCGGGTAATAACCGCCGTAGAAGTTCAGGTAGTCGCGCTGCACCGCTTCCAGGTTGCTGCCAGACAGATCGTTGCGCATCTGTTCGGCGCTCAGACCGGTCAACTCGGTGGTGATGGTCAAGGTGGCCGTCTTGCCGATGCCCTGTGTCGCGTCAAACTCCGTGCGGATCTTGCGCTTGGTCTGCGTGGCATCGCCGTGCTGCATGGGCTCCAGATCCCGGGTTGCCGGGTCAATGATGAGCGCATGACCGAAGTAAGGTTGGGAAATGGCATGGATCGGGCCGGTCTGCGGATACCCGGTCGGATCGATCCAATACGGTTGCCCATTGACCTGCGCCCGGACCAGCACGTGGTCAAAAGCGGCCGCCGAAGGGATGCGCTGCATCACACCTTCGTGTATGCGGGTGTTGACCAGCCCGGCGCGCGCCTCGATGCCCAGCGCCTTCAGCATGGTCAGCGTGAGCAGGGTCTTGTCTTTGCAATCCCCAAAGCGACGGGCCATCACCACCCCAGGCGGGCTGGGGGTGTAGGAGCCTGCGCCCATGACCACGCTCATGTACCGGATGTTCTTTTGCACGAAGTGAAGCACCGCCACCACTTGGTCGCCGGGGTCGGTATGGGTGCGGCGAATGCGATCCACCTCTGCGCTCAATTCGCCGGCGGGCAGCTTCGGCACCGCGTACAGCGGCTCCGCCCATCGGCTCACTTCGCCCCAGTCACGAAACGAACTCCACTGCACAAAAGGATAGGGGTCGTACCAGACGGGCGCCTCGTCACTCACATGCAAGCCGGGCACCGCCCGTGCCGTCCATTCAAACTCGCGCAAACCACCCTGCAGACGCTCGGTCGCAGGCTCACCCACGTTGGTGTTCTTGAACTGGATCGGGCGCTCGGCGGGCCACAGCAGTCGGGTGTACAGCGAGTGCACCGGATCGCGCCACTGCATGTCGAAAGCCCCGGAATGGTGGCCTCGCATCTCCGGCCTCGACCCCTGCAATGTGTAGGCGTACTCGACCACATCGCCCACCCGCACATCCTGCAGAAGAACGCTCACGGTCAGGCGGCCATCGAGGACCAGGGCCTCCAGCTCTTTCTCACGTTGCAGCGTGCGGATCGGCGCCGTGGCCAGTTGAGAAATGACCCGCCCTTGCCGGTGCACGGCCAGGGTGTGCAGTCGCAGGCGCTGGTAAGCCGGATCGAAATCAATGTCGACACTGGCCGCATGCTCCAGGCCCTTGTCGTTCACCGCCTTGACGGCAATCCGGCTGAACAGCTGCCGATCCGTGCCGGAAACGCGGGTCTGGCGATCCGCCAACAGGTAGTACACGCCGCCGCGTATTTGCTCCAGCGGCACGGGGGCGTTCTCGTCCAGCGGGATGGGCTTGACCCACGCGGGCGCCGGGCCCTTGGCCGGAGGCGCGATGACGGCATGGGCGTTGACCACCCCGAGCAAACTCAACAAGCCCACGCCGAGGATGCGCAGAAGGCAAACGCCCCGCACTCGATTGAACAAGTCCTTCAAAACGACTCCCCCTGAATCTCATCGCCCGATCGCTCCGGACAACTTGTAATGAATTGTATGCACGCCCTGATGCAGCCCCCGACCATTCAGGTGTTCAAGGACGGGGGAGTCTCCACGTCAAACATGGGCGCGCAGCTCTCACGGCCGCAATGGCAGCTGAGGGCCCATTGCAACCGATCAGGAATTTCTAGCCTCGGGCTTAAGAGACTCAGACGAAAGCGGCCGAATGTCGGCTCGCTTAGGCCACTGAGCAATCGGCGCGAAGTTCACTTTCCATACGTCCACTTCCATCGGCCTATCTGCGGTGTCACAGTTCAGCGCAGCCTCGATTTTTACCCCGTCTGCATCAAGGAACTCGCACTGGGCGAGGCAGCGGCCAAATCTCAGAGCGGTGTTCACGCGGTCAATCGCGAGGCTGCCCATTCCGCCGTCAGCCATTGGTTCCACAAGTAACTCGCTGGGGTCGTCGCTTATGTTTGCTACTGCAAACAGGTACGAGACCAATGGCAGTTCGTGCGGGTGAAGTTTTTTCATATTTGAACGTCCGCTTCTGGCCGATTCCCGCTATTGGGGTGGCGATAGCTTTGTGACTTCCACGTCAACGCTGAAGAGGCCGAAGAACCATGGGCGCCGTTCTCTCACAACGTCGAGATGTAAAGGGCGACCATCCGCGTCTGTCACCACGTACTCGCCATTTAGGACATCAATTGGCTCAAGCTTCGCTTCGACTTCGGCAACCGACCAGTACTCCGTCAGGTCTCCACTTTCATCAACGCGAATGGGCAATTTGATCATGAATGCAATGTCCGCTTCTGGCCGAAAGCACCATGTTAGCTAGCTGAGGCTGGACAGGGCCGTAACGGACCCTGTCGGCGGGCGCTAGCGTCCAAGCAAGTTGCTGTCGAAGCGTTTGTATCTATGCCTTCTCCAAAGCCGCCCGTGCTCTCCTGAGCCGACCGATCCCAACAATTGGGGCTAGACATAGACATGAAAGCAACACAGCCGCGGCAAGGAACCATGAGCTGTCATATTGTCGATAACCTGCAACGCAAAACACAATAAGGGGTGCAATTCGGAAGATGGGCGTTAAGACGCTTGAGAGCTTGGGAAGATAGATTTCCCCGGTTTTCCGATCTTTCCAGCCTTCCAACGACTTCCAGTCATCACGGTGCGCGAGCGCTGCAATCACCTCCATGCCATTCTCAAGGCGTGGCGCACCGCTGATGGACACAGAGAAGTACCGCTTACCTGCTGATTCAAAACTGAACAGCGTGGGATATGAGCCTCTCCCGGTCGGATCTTGCACGATGTCAAAGACTCGATCGAACTTAATCGGGATCAAATGCATTGTCGACCTCTAGATGTGGCCTTGCCGCGCGCTAGGAGAAGGACTGCTTATGGCCAATGTGCGTCATGGTAGCTAAGAGTCAATGTGGCCAAACAGCGGACATCCCAAGCCTCGCAAACTGCTCATCCCATCGATGCTCTAAGGTTCCTCGCAAGCCCAATAAAAAGTCGGAGGCTTGGATAAGACAACCACATGCCGAGCGCCAAAACTGTGTACCCGACCTCGCTGCAGTAGCCAGTCGAACTGACATAGGCGAGCATTTGATTGCGCAACCCGTTTGGGTCCCGTTCCCTCATGAGTTCCTCACAGCTGTTGGAGGCAATCACAATGCTGCCTAGAAGGGCCAGACCAAATCCACCGGCGAGCGTGAGAAGGGCATGCCCGAACACCAGGCCCGGTCCCCGGCGATGCTCTCCGGCAAAGTAAGCGCTCCACCAAACGATCAGAAGCGAAGCGATGAAGAGGGTGAACGCAACCCCTCCTCCTACTCGCAGCAAGGAGTAGCTCTCAAATATCGCGGCGTTGCCGGCGAGCGCGAGCAGGACGACAAAACCAAGAAAGAACCATCGCATTTTGGGTGTCGTCGATTCGTTGGAACGCCGTAGGTCTGCTTGTGGCCGATAGCAGAAGTTTAGCCTTCGCACGCAAGCCACCAATGCCAAGCAAGCGCCGCTTCCTTCGGCCAGTCTCTCGCATGCGTCATGTATGTGAGAAGCAAACTCCGTAGATAAAGAAATGGCGATTTGCCATCCTCGCTCTGCCTTTCGTCCTTCAGTGTCACACGTCAAAAGCGTCTCTGAATCACCTTGAAAGCTCTGCCCACCCGACCCAGGAGGAACATGAAATCGCCCAAGCCAGCAGCCAAATCCAAACTGGGCAGGCCGCCCAAATCCGAGCGCATCGCCTCCCTCACCCCTCACATCCTCATGCTGGCCGAGCAAAGCATGGAGCAACTCGCACAGTTGTCCACGACGCTGGAAGCGAGCATTTCGCTGGACACCGCCGTGGCGCCCGCAAGCGCGGAGGACGCGGTGGAAACCTTCGCCCCGCCCGAGCAGATCGACGCGATGCGGCGCTCGCTCAAGACCGAGATGCGGCGGCAGGCCAAGACGCTTGGCGACTCCATCAACGCGATCTACGCCTGCGCCGACGAGCTCCATCGCGGGCGGCACTACTGGCCGCCGAAAACACCTCGCAGCCAGTAGGCGGGCGGGTTCGCAGAGGCTCGCCGGTGTCGCTGGCGGGGGAAGCGTGAGATACGTCGCCCCGGGGCGGCCGGTTTGGATACGACAATCGGCCTCATGTCCGCGCCACCCCCCTCTTCCCGCCCGATGCCGGCGGGACCGTCGCTGGCCACGGAAACCACCGCCCGTGGCCCGTGGGCGGGCATGGACCCCGAACGCCGGCGCATGACGCTGGCGCTGACGTTCTCCCTGATCTTTCACGCCCTGCTGCTGAGCCTGACCTTTGGCGGCCAGGGCATGGGCTTGCCGGGTTTCGGCTTCCCCTGGCAGGAGCGGCGGGCCGAGGTGCCGGTGCTGCATGTGGTGCTGGCGCCGGCGCAGCCGGGCGGCGCGCCCACGCCGGCCACCCCCGCGCCCGTGGCGCCCCCGCAGGCGCAAGCCCCCAGCGGGCAGCCCGTGGCGGGCGGTGCCCCGGCGCGCAGCAGCACGCCCGCGCCCGCCGTGGCGCAACCGGCCGCCCCGGCGGCCGTGGCCGAGGCACCGCCACCGGCCGTGCCCGCCCCTGAAACCCTGGCCGCCGCCGCACCCACGCCACCCGCGCCCACCCCCGCTGCGGCGGCACCGGTGGCGGCTGCGCCTCCGCCAGCCCCTGCGCCGGTGGCTCCGGCATCACCACCCCCGGCCCCGGTGCCGGCGCCCGCCGTGGTGGCAGCGGCCGCGCCCACTCCCCCGAGCATGGAGGCCGCGATGCCACCGCCGCGCGACGCGGCGGAGATCGACCGCGAGCAACGGGCGCAGCGCGAACAAGCCGCCGCCGAGCGGGCCTTGCGCGAGCGCGCCGAGCAGGAAGCCCAGCAACTGCAGCAGCAACGGCAGGAAGCTGAGCGCCAGGAAGCGAAGCGCTTCGAGATGGCGCGCCTGGAGGCCGAGCGCGCGGAAGCCGTTGCGCGCCAGGAGGAAGCGGCCCGGCAGGAAGCCGAGCGCGAAGCGGCGCGCGTGGAAATTGCGCGGCTGGAGGTGGAACGCCAGGAGGCCGAGCGCCAGGCCACGGCCCGCGAAGAGGCCGCGCGTCGCGAAGCCGCAGCACAACAGGCCGAAGCCGCCAGGCGCGAGGCCGCCGAGCGGCAGGCGGCGGCTGCGCGGGCGGCGGCAGTGGCCCAGCAAGAGGCCGCACGGCAGGAAGCCGCTCGCCAGGAGAGCGCCCGGGCCGAGGCGGCGCGGCAGGCGGCCGAGCGACAAGCCGCAGCGCAGCGGGAAGCCGCGCAGCAGCAACAACAACAGGCTGCGGCTCAGCAAGAGGCCCAGCGGCGCGAGGAGATCGCCCGCCAGGAAGCGGCGCGGGCCGAGGCCGCGCGCCTGGAGGCCGAGCGGCAGGCGGCGGCCCAACGCGCGGCGGCGCAGCAGGCGGCGGCTGCTGCAGCCCAAGCCCAGCGCGAGGCAGCGACCCAGGCCCAGCAGGAGGCAGCTCGGCAGGAAGCCGCTCGGGTGGAAGCGGCCCGTGTGGAGGCAGCGCGACTGGAGGCCGAACGCCAGTTGGCGGCGCAGCAGGCGGCAGCAGCGGCGGCCCAGCAAGAGGCCGCCCGGCTGGAGGCGGAGCGGCAGGCGGCGGCGCAGCGCGCTGCCGCGCAGCAATTGGCCGCGCAAGAAGCCGCACGCCAGGAAGCCGCCCGGGCCGAGGCCGCGCGGCTCGATGCCGAACGGCAAGTGGCGGCGGCACAGGCGGCGGCGCAGGCGGCTGCCCAGCAAGCAGCCGCGCAACAAGCAGCGGCACAGCAGGCCGCAGCTCAACAAGCGGCAGCGCAGCAGGCTGCTGCTGCTGCTGCTGCGGCGGCGGCACAAGCAGCTGCCGCGCAACAGGCGGCGGCCCAGGAAGCCGCTCGGCAGGAAGCCGCAGCCCGCGCGGCCGAGGCTGCGCGGCAGGAAGGCGAACGCCAAGCGGCTGCGGCGCAGGCTGCCGCGCAACAACAAGCCGCCGCCGCTCAACAGGCCGCCGCGCAGCAGGCGGCCGCTCAGGACGGCGCCCGCACCGAGGCCGCGCGCCTGGCCGCCGAGCGCGCGGAGCACGAGGCCAAGCGCGAAGAGCGGCTGCGCGCGATCGGCCGGCAGCTGGACGAGGAACGCGCCCGGCGCGACGCGGCCGATGCGGCGGCGCTGCGCGACCCGCAGGGGAGCCCGCTGCGCCGGGGCCGCCTGTTCGGGCTGGTGGACAACAACGAGGAGCTGGTGCGCTACGCCGAGGCCTGGGCGCGCAAGATCCAGCTGAACAGCAACACCTTCGAGCTGGTGCGCGAGGCGGTGAAGCAGCCGCACACCAACCCGGTGGTGACGGTGGCGATCCGCGCCGATGGCTCGGTGGAGTCGGTCACCTTCGTGCGCACCAGCGGCGTGGCGGCGATCGACGAGGCGATCCCGCGCATCATCCAGAGCCTGGCGAATTACCCGGCGTTTTCACCCGCGCTGTCGCGGCAGTACGACGTGGTGGAGATCCGCCGCACCTGGCATTTCGACGTGGCGATCAGGCTGTACTGAAGCCCTGGCTCACTCGGCCGCGATCTGCCGCAGCGCCTGTTCGAACACCGCCGCCGGCTGGCCGCCGGAGATGAGGTGCTTGTCGTTGATGATGACGGCGGGCACGGAGTGGATGCCGTGGCTGGTGTAGAAGGCTTCGCGCTCGCGCACGTCTTGCGCGTATTCGTCGCTGGCTAGGATGGCTTGGGCCCGCGCTTCGTCCAGCCCGGCTTCGCGCACGCAGCCGAGCAGCACGTCGTGGTGGCCCATGGCTTCGCTGCGGGTGTGGCAGGCGGCCATGAGCGCTTTCTTGAGCGCGTGTTGCTGGCCGGGCGCGCCTTCTTCGCCGGCCCAGTGCAGCAGGCGGTGGGCGTCGAAGGTGTTCCAGATGCGGCCCCGGCCTTCGGGGTTGAAGGCGAAGCCCACTTCGGCGCCGCGCGCGCGGATGGTGTTGCGGATCTGCGCCTGCTGCTCGGGCGTGGAGCCGTATTTTTCGGCGAGGTGTTCGCCGATGTCCTGGCCTTCGGGGCCCATCTTGGGGTTGAGCTCGAAGGGCTGGAAGTGCAGTTCGGCCGACACGTCGCCCTGCAGTTTCTGCAGCGCTTCTTCGAGCGCGCCCAGGCCCACGGCGCACCAGGGGCAGGACACGTCGGACACGAAATCGATCTTGAGGGGGGTGGTGTTCATGGCCGCCATGGTAGGCCGGGGGCCAAGCCCGTGGCCGGCCCAGGGGCTTGCGCCACAATGTTGCTTTCTCAACCCCGGCCTGCCCCACTCCCCGCTTTATGACCGACCGCTACGCCGTTCTCGGCCACCCCATTGGCCACAGCAAATCGCCGCTGATCCACACCGAGTTCGCCCGCAGCACGGGGCAGGACCTGGGCTACACCGCCATCGAGACGCCGCTGGACGGTTTCGCGGACACGGTGCTGGGTTTTCGGGCGAGCGGCGGGCGTGGGCTGAACGTGAGCCTGCCGTTCAAGCTGCAGGCGTTCGAGATCGCCACGGAGCCGAGCGAGCGCGCGCGGCTGGCGGGCGCGGCGAATTGCCTGAAGTTCGAGGGCGATCGCATCCTGGCCGACAACTTCGACGGCGTGGGCCTGGTGAACGACCTGCAGCGCAACCTGGGCGTGCCGCTCCAGGGCAAGCGCGTGCTGCTGCTGGGCGCGGGCGGCGCCACGCGGGGCGCGCTGCTGCCGATCGCGGCGGAGCAGCCGGCGCTGCTGTCGGTGGCGAACCGCACGCCCGAGAAGGCGCACGCGCTGCGGCACGATTTCGCGGCCCATGTGCCGCTGCAGACCGGCGGCTACGACACGCTGCTGGGCCAGAGTTTCGACGTGGTGATCAACGCCACGTCCACCGGGCTTTCGCAGGAGGCGCTGCCGCTGCCGGACGGCCTGTTCGCCCCGGGCGCGCTGGCCTACGACATGGTCTACGGCAAGGGCCTCACGCCTTTCCTGCGGCAGGCCAAGGCCGCGGGCGTGGAGCGCCTGGCCGATGGCGTGGGCATGCTGGTGGAGCAGGCGGCCGAAGCGTTTCTGTGGTGGCGCGGCGTGCGCCCCGACACCCAGCCCGTGGTGCGGCAGCTCACCGTGCCGCTGGTTTGAAATCCCGCCACTTCCTGCAACTGGTCGGCCTGTCGGCGCTCTGGGGCGCGTCGTTCCTGTTCATCCGCGTGGCGGTGCCCGAAATGGGGCCGCTGGTGCTGGCGGGTTGCCGCGTGGCGCTGGCCGGGCTCACGCTGGCGCTGATCATGCGGGGCCTGAAGCAGCAGTGGCCGTGGCGCTACTGGCGCGAGCTGCTGTTGCTCGGCGCGCTGTCGGTGGCCGTGCCCTTTCTGCTGTACGCCTGGGCCGGGCTGCGGTTGCCGGCGGGCTACAGCGCGCTGCTCAACACCACGGCGGTGCTGTTCGGCACCCTCGCCTCGAGCTGGTTCAAGGAAGACACGCTCACGGCGCGCAAGCTGCTGGGCTGCGTGTGCGGCTTCATCGGCGTGGGCCTGATCGTGCGGCTCGGCCCGGTGCGGCCTGACGCGGCCACGATCGCGGCGGCCCTGGCCTGCGTGCTGGCGGCCGCGTGTTACGGCTGCTCCACGCCGCTCATGAAGCGCGCCACCACGCGCATGCAGCCGCTGGCGATCGCGGCGGGCATCCACGCGGGCGCCATGGTGCTGGTGCTGCCGGGCGCGCTCTGGGCCTGGCCGCAAGCCACGTTCACGCCCACGGGCATGGCGGCGGTGCTCGTGATGGGCGTGGTCACCTCGGGCCTGGCCTATTGGGCGCACCTGCGCATCATCCGCCACGTGACGCCGGTGGCGGCGATGAGCCCGGTGTTCCTGATCCCGGTGTTCGGCGTGACCTGGGGCCACCTGTTCCTGGGCGAGGAGCTGTCGTCGGGCATCTTCGTGGGCGGGGCGCTGGTGCTGCTGGCTTCGGCCCTGGTGACGGGTTTCAACCCGCTGCGGCGCAACCCGCCGGTGCCCTGAAACGCCCGCAGCAGGGGCCCTCCGGCCTATACTGCGCAAATGAACGAAACGGTACATTCCAAGCGACGGGCCGCGCGAAGCGTGGCGCCTGCCAAGGAAACCACCCGCACCAACGACCCTGAGCGGACCATGGCCAACATCCTCGAGGTGGCCATGGCGGAGTTCGCCGAAAAGGGCCTGGCGGGGGCGCGCATCGACGAGATCGCGGCCGCCACGCAGACCAGCAAGCGCATGATCTATTACTACTTCCAGAGCAAGGAGGGCCTGTACCTGGCCGTGCTGGAAGAGTCGTACCGGCGCATGCGGGAGATCGAGAGCCAGCAGCACCTGGAAGACCTCGAACCCGAGGCCGCGCTGCGCAAGCTGGTGGAGTTCACCTTCGACCACCACGCCAGCCACGAGAACTACATCCGGCTGGTGATCTCGGAAAACATGAACCGGGGCCAGTTCCTGGCGCAGAGCCAGAGCATCCAGCAGCTCAACGTGCCGGCGATCTCGGCGATCCGCCGGCTCTACGAACGCGGCGTGGCCTCGGGCGTGTTCCGCCCCGGGCTCGACGCGATCGACATCCACGCCTCGATCTCGGCGCTCACCTTCTTCAATGTGTCCAACCGCCACACCTTCGGCCTGATCTTCAAGCGCGACCTGAGCGACCCGAAGATCGCCGCCGCGCGCCGCGACGCCATCGCCGAGATGGTGTTGCGCTACGTGCGCGCCTGACGCACCACCCCTCCTGGGGCCTTGTTTTTCACGACCCGACGGCCGGTGCGCCGATCTAGGGTAATCCCCGATTCGTGGAAAACTAACCAGTTCGTACATTACCAACTCGAACGGAACAAACCCAGGAGACCTGCGTGATCCAGAACCTCATCAACACCTACTGCCGGCTGCTGGCCTGGCTGATGGTGCTGTTCCTCGCCCTCATGGTGGTCATGGTGTTCGGCAACGTGCTGATGCGCTATGGCTTCAACTCGGGCATCACCCTCTCCGAAGAGCTGTCGCGCTGGCTGTTCGTGTGGATGACCTTCCTGGGCGCCGTGGTGGCGCTCAACGAGCGCGCCCACCTCGGCACCGACTCGCTGATCTCGCGCCTGCCGGTGCTGGGCCGCAAGCTGTGCCTGGCCGCGAGCCTGGCGCTGATGCTGTACGTGTGCTGGCTGATCTACCAGGGCGCGTGGGAGCAGGTGAAGATCAACTGGGACTCCACCAGCGCGGTGATGGAGACCTCGATGGCGTATTTCTATGCCAGCGGCATGGTGTTCGCCCTGCTGGCCGCGCCCATCCTGCTGCTGAACCTGTGGCGCCTGCTGGCGGGCCGGATGAGCGAGGACGAGCTGATCGGCATCCGCGAATCCGAAGACGTGCCGCCCCCCGGCAAGCCCCAAGCCTGAACGCACAGGAAGACCGCCATGACCATCGCCATCTTCCTCGGTGCTCTGCTGGCCGCCATGGCCATCGGCATTCCCATTTCCTTCGCGCTGCTGCTCAGCGGCGTGGCCCTGATGTGGCACCTGGGCATGTTCGATGCGCAGATCCTCGCGCAGAACCTGATCGAGGGTTCCAACAGCTTCCCCCTGCTGGCCGTGCCTTTCTTCATGCTGGCCGGCGAGATCATGAACACCGGCGGCCTGTCCAAGCGCATCGTGAACTTCGCGATGGCGCTGGTGGGCCATGTGCGCGGCGGCCTGGGTTACGTGACCATCGTCGCGGCCTGCCTGCTGTCGGCGCTCTCGGGCTCGGCCGTGGCCGACGCGGCCGCGTTGACGGCCCTGCTGCTGCCGATGATGGTGAAGGCCGGCCACGACAAGGCGCGCAGCGGCGGCCTGATCGCGGCCTGCGGCGTGATCGGCCCCATCATCCCGCCCTCGATCGGTTTCGTGATCTTCGGCGTGGCGGCCAACGTGTCGATCTCCAAGCTGTTCCTGGCCGGCATCTTCCCCGGCATCCTGCTGGCCGCCGGCCTGTGGGCCACCTGGTGGTGGAGCACGCGGCGCGAAAAGCTGGAGCCGCCACCGCGCAAGTCGGCCGGTGAGGTGCTCGGCGCCATGCGCAGCGCGGGCTGGGCGCTGATGCTGCCGCTGATCATCCTGGTGGGCCTGCGCATGGGCGTGTTCACGCCGACCGAAGCGGCCGTGGTGGCCGCCGTGTACGCCCTCTTCGTGGCCGGCGTGATCTACCGCGAACTCACGCTCAAGCAGCTCTACGAGGTGTTCCTGAACGCGGCCAAGACGACGGCGGTGATCATGTTCCTGGTGGCCGCGGCCATGGTTTCGGCCTGGCTGATCACGGTGGCGCAACTGCCGGACCAGATCGTCACGCTGCTGCAGCCGCTGCTGGACAACCCCACGCTGCTGATGTTCGCCATCATGCTGCTGGTGATCGCCGTGGGCACGGCGATGGACATGACGCCCACCATCCTGATCCTCACGCCGGTGCTGATGCCCATCGTGAAGGCCGCCGGCATCGACCCGGTGTACTTCGGCGTGCTGTTCATCATCAACAACTCCATCGGCCTGGTGACGCCGCCGGTGGGCACCGTGCTCAACACCGTGGCCGGCGTGGGCCGCATGCGCATGGACGACGTGACGCGCGGCGTGATGCCTTTCATGCTGGTGCAGTTCGCGGTGATGTTCCTGCTGGTGCTGTTCCCCTCGCTGGTCATGGTGCCGGCGCGCTGGCTGATCGGCAACTGAGCTTCCCTTTCCACACCCGGCCTGTGCGCGGTGCGCCGCGGGCCGAGGTTCCCCGGATGCCAGCGCACTGCCCTCATTTCTTTGGAGACACCATGAAACGCCTGATGCTCAAGACCCTGGTCGCCGCCCTCGCGATGACCGCCTTCGGCGCCGTGCATGCGCAGGACAAGACCATCAAGTTCGCGACCCAGAACCCCAAGGGCCACCCGATCGTGATGGGCATGGAGAAATTCGCCGAGCTGGTGGCGGCCAAGTCCGGCGGCAAGATGAAGGTCAACCTCTTCCCCGGCGGCACGCTGGGCAGCGACCAGGCCAATGTGTCGGCCATCCAGGGCGGCACGCTGGAGATGGCCTCGATGAACTCGGGCATTTTCGCCAGCCAGGTCAAGGAATTCGCGATCTACGACTTCCCCTTCATGTTCGCCAACTCGAAGGAAGCCGACGCCGTGGTCGACGGCCCCTTCGGCAAGAAGCTGCACGACAAGCTGCAGGAAAAAGGCCTGATCGGCCTGGCGTACTACGAGCTGGGTTTTCGCAACATCACCAACAGCAAACGACCCATCACCAAGCTGGAAGACCTGGAAGGCCTGAAGCTGCGCGTGATCCCCAACCCGATCAACGTGGACTGGGTCAAGGCCCTGGGCGCCAACCCCACGCCCCTGCCCTTCCCCGAGGTGTACGCCGCGCTGGAGCAGAAGGCGATCGACGGCCAGGAGAACCCGCTCACGGTGATCAACGCCAACAAGTTCTACGAGGTGCAGAAGCACGTGGTGCTGAGCAACCACCAGTACAACCCGCAGTCGGTGATCATCAGCAAGAAGTTCTGGGACAACCTGGACGCGGCGCAGAAGAAGATCGTGGCCGACGCGGCGCAGGAATCGGCCAAATACCAGCGCGAGCAGGCGCGCGGCCAAGTGGCGGTGGCGCTGGACAACATGAAGAAGAGCGGCATGCAGGTGACCGAGCTGTCGGCCGCCGAGACCGACAAGCTGCGCGACAAGCTGCGCCCGGTGATCGCCAAGTTCGCCGTGACCGTGGGCCAGGACACCGTTCAGAGTCTGCAGGCCGAGCTGGCCAAGGTGCGCGGCAAATAAACGCAACGCACGCCGCTCCGTCATGAGCAAGACCCGCATCGCCGTGGCCGGCGCCGGCTACATCGGCCAGGCCCACATGGGCGTGGCGCAGGCCAGCGCGGGCTGCACCCTGAGCGCGGTGGTCGATCCTTCGCCGGCCGCGCAGGCCGTGGCGCGGCAGGCGGGCGTGCCGCTCTACCCGTCCATCGAGGCCTTGCTGGCCAGCGAGCACCGGCCCGATGGCCTGGTGCTGGCCACGCCCAACGCGCTGCACGTGCCCCAGGCCCTGCAATGCCTGGCCGAAGGTGTGCCGGTGCTGGTGGAAAAACCCATCGCCACCACGGTCGCCGAAGGCCGGCGGCTGGTGGACGCGGTGGAGAACAGCGGCGCGGCCGTGCTGATCGGCCACCACCGGGCCCACAGCCCCATCATGGCCAAGGCGCGCCAGGTGGTGGCCTCGGGCCAGCTGGGCCGGCTGGTGAGCGTGATGGGCAGCGCCCTCTTCTACAAACCCGCGGGCTATTTCGCCGACAGCCCCTGGCGCCGCGAGCCCGGCGGCGGGCCGATCCTGCTCAACATGATCCACGAGGTGCACAACCTGCGCATGCTCTGCGGCGACATCGGCGCGGTGCAGGCGTTCAAGTCGCACGCCACGCGCGGCTTCGCGGTGGAGGACACAGTGGCCATCAACCTGCGCTTCACCAACGGCGCGCTCGGCAGCTTCATGCTCTCGGACACCGCCGCCTGCCCGCGCAGCTGGGAGCAGACCTCGCAGGAGAACAAGGCCTACCCGAGCTACGCCGACGAGGACTGCTACGTGATCGCGGGCACCGACGGCAGCCTCTCGGTGCCCACCATGCGGCTCAAAACCTACCCGCGCGCCGAAGACCGCTCGTGGTGGAAGCCTTTCGAGGTGGGTACAGTGGGCCTGGTGCGCGACGATCCGCTGCAGCACCAGATGGACCATTTCGGTGCCGTGGTGCGCGGCGAAATTTCTCCACTGGTGAGCGCGCGCGACGGCCTGGACAATCTGCGCGTCACCGAAGCCATCGGCGAAGCGGCCACCACGGGCCGCGTCGTCGAACTGGCCTGACCCCTTTTCTTTTTCAACCATCCCATCTTCTGGAGCGACGATGAAAGTTCTCATGCTGCACGGCATCAACCTCAACATGTTCGGCAAGCGCGACCCCAAGCAGTACGGCACCATCACGCTCGACCAGATCAACGAGCAGGTGAGCGAGCTGGGCAAGGAACTGGGCGTGGAGGTGGAGGCCTTCCAGACCAACTTCGAGGGCGCGATGTGCGAACGCATCCACCAGGCCTACTTCGACCAGGTGGACGCGGTGATGATCAACGCCGGTGCGTGGACGCACTACAGCTACGGCATCCGCGACGCGCTGGCCATCCTGCCCTGCCCGATCATCGAAGTGCACATGTCCAACATCCACGCGCGCGAGACGTTCCGCCACCACTCGGTGCTGGCCGAGATCGCGCAAGGCCAGATCGCCGGCTTCGGCGTGGAAAGCTACCTGATGGGCCTGCGCTCCGCCGTGAACCACGCGCGCGCCAAGAAGGCCTGACGGACACCCCGCGACGACCATGATCAACGGCACCACCGGGCTGATCGCCCACATCGGCTACCCGACGCACACCTTCAAGTCGCCGATGATCTACAACCCCTACTTCGAGCACGTGGGGGTGAACGCGGTGGTGGTGCCCATGGGCTGCCAGACGCCCGACTACCCGGCCTTCCTCAAGTCGGTCTTCACGCTCACCAACATCCGGGGCGCGCTCATCACCATGCCGCACAAGGTGGTCACGGTGGGGCTGATGGACGAGGTCACGCCCACGGTGAAGGTGGCCGGTGCGTGCAACGCCGTCAAACGCACCGAGGACGGCCGCCTGGTGGGCGACATGTTCGACGGCGCGGGCTTCGTGCGCGGCGTGCAGCGCAAGGGCCTGAACCTGCAGGGCGCGCGCGTGCTGGTGGTGGGCAGCGGCGGCGTGGGCAGCGCCATCGCGGCCTCGCTGGCCGGCGCGGGCATCGGCGCGATCGCGCTGCACGACGTGAACGCCACCTCGGCCAGCGCCCTGGGCCTGCGCCTGAAGGCCAGTTACCCGGGCATCGAGGTGAGCACCGGCAGCAACGACCCGGCGGGCATGGACCTGGTGGTCAACGCCACGCCCATGGGCATGAACGAGGGTGACCCGCTGCCGATGGACGTGTCGCGCCTGGAGGCGCGCACCTTCGTGGGCGAGGTGGTGATGCGCACCGAGATGACGGCCTTCCTCTCGGCCGCGCGGGCGCGCGGCTGCCCGGTGCAGGTGGGCTCGGACATGCTGTTCGAGCAGATCCCGGCCTACCTGGAATTCTTCGGCCTGCCCACCACCACGGCCGAAGTGTTGCGCTCCGTGGCCCGGCTGAGCTACTGAGCCGGCGTGACGAACCCCGACACCCACTCCCCGAAACGCACCGCGCTGGGCATCGCGCTGCTGGTCTGCGCCACGCTGTGCTTCGCGCTGCTGGACACCACCTCCCAGTACGTAGGCCCCGCCGTGCCGGTGGTGATGGCGGTCTGGCTGCGCTACCTCACCCAGACGCTGATGACCACCGCCCTGCTCTGGCCGCAGCGCGGGCGCACGCTGCTGCACACCCGCGCGCCGGGCTGGCAGTTCGGCCGTGGGGTGCTGATGCTGGGCTCCAGCGTGGTGGCCTACCTGGCCCTGCGCCACGTGCCGGTGGGCGAGTTCACCGCCATCATGATGCTGGTGCCGCTGGCGGTCACGCTGCTGGCCGCGCTGATGCTGCGCGAACCGGTGTCCGCGCTCACCTGGGCGCTGGTGATCGGGGGCCTGGCCGGCGCGATGGTCGTGATCCGCCCCAAGGGCAGCGATTTTCACGGCGCCATGCTGCTGCCCCTGCTGCTGGTGCTCGTGAACGCGGCCTACCAGATCCTCACCAGCCGCATGGTGCGCACCGAAGACCCGGGCACCATGCACTTCTACACCGGCCTGCTCGGCCTGGCCTGCTGCTCGCTGCTGCTGCCCTGGGGCTGGGCGCCGATGGCCGACTGGACGCTGTGGGCGCTTGCCGGCCTGCTCGGGGTGTTCGGCTCGGTGGGCCACTACCTGCTCATCCAGGCCTACCACCACGCGCCGGCCTCGCGCCTCACGCCCTACCTGTACGCGCAGATCGCCTTCGCCACGCTGGCGGGCTGGGTGGTGTTCGGCTACGCGCCCGATGTCTGGACCGTGGTCGGCATCGCGCTCATCGCGCTGTGCGGCTGGCTCGGCGTGCGCCTGCGGCGCGGCTGATCACGCCTGCAGGGTCTTCAGGCGCATCTGGTTGGGCAGCGGCATCGAGCGGCGCATCACGTCCTCGGCCAGCCACAGCGCCGAGCGGCGCGCGCGCTCGGCCACCACCGGCAGCGGCATCTGCTGGTAGTCGTCGTTGAACACCTCGAAGCTGTAGTCGCCCTCGTAGCCCAGCTTGTCGAGCTTGAGCACGAGTTCGGCCAGCTGCTCGCTGTGCACGCCCTCGCCGGGGAACACGCGGAAGGTGCGCGCGGTGGCCATGCGCTCCTCGAAGGTCTTGGTCTCCTGCCACATGAAGTCGGCCAGCTGCACCAGGAAGATCTTGGCCGGGTCGAGGTAGTCGATCTCTTCCAGCGAGGTCTTGGCCGCGAAGATGTGGAACGAGTCGATGCCCAGGCCGAGGTTGGGGCAGTCGGCGCGGCAGACCACGTCCCACGCGGTGGTGAACTCGTTGACCGTGCGGCCCCAGGACAGGCCTTCGTAGGCGATGCGGATGCCAAAGGGAATGGCCAGCATGGCGAGCTTGCGCAGGTCGCGCGCGATGTGGTCCAGGTCCTGCGAGGCGTGCGCCGAGGTGGACGAGCAGGCCAGCAGCACCTTGCAGCCCAGCGCGGCGCACATCTCGAGCATGCCCTTGGCGATGTCCACCTTGTAGTGGTGCAGGTGGCCCGAGAGGCCTTCGAAGTCGCGCAGCACCTGGAAGCCGGTGCCGCGCAGGCCGCTGTCCTTCACGGCCTGCACGGCCGCGCCCAGGCCGCCGGGGTGGCCGACCAGGTCGTTGGCCTTGAGCATCACCTGCGAGAAGCCGGCGGCCTGCATGGCCGCCAGCTTGGCTTCGAGCGGACCGGCCAGCGTGATGGTGTCCATGCCGAAGCCGCTGATGGCCTCGATGGAAGCGCGGTTCGGGCTCATGGCCTCACTCCTTCTCACTGTGCACCAGCTCGAACACGACCGAGCCCAGGTAGGTCTTGCTGATGGCGCCGCGCTGCTCGGTGTGCGCGGCCTGGGTCTCGACGAACTCCACGCCGAGCGCGCGCAGCGCCTTCACGGCTTCGAGCACGTCGGGCACGCCCAGGCCGATTCGCTGCAGGCGCTCGTCGGCGTCCACCACGTGCAGCTCGGGCTCGATGAGCTGCAGCATGAAGCGCTGCGACGGGTCGAGCGCCGGGGTGCGCAGCAACGTGCCCTTGGGCATGATGCCGAAGCGCTGTTCGTCGGGGATCAGCTCGGTGCCGAAGAGCTCTTCGTAGAACGCGATCCAGTCGTTGCTGCGCTCGGGGCCGATGTACTGCACGACGCCGAAGAAATGGATGCCGGCGGTGGCCGGCGGGTGCTGCTCCACCGAGGGAATGGGCACGAAGTCCACGTCGTAGATCGAGAAGTCCTTGTAGCGGTCCACGAAGTAGATGCGGCTGCCGCCCGCGCCGTGGATGGCCGGGATGTTGAGCTCCATCACCTCGGCGTGCGTGGGCACCGACCAGGCGCCGCGCTCCAGCACGTAGTGGTAGGCCGCGCGCGCGTCGCGCACGCGCAGCGCCATGGCCGAGATGGAGGGCACATCGCTGCCGTGGCCGGCGCCCTTGGCGTCCACCGGGTTGGCGTTGACCACCACGTTGAGCCCGCCCTGGCGGTACAGCAGCACCTCGCGCGAACGGTGCCGCGCCACCGGGCGGAAACCCATCATCTCCAGCACCTGGCCCAGCGCCTGCGGCTTGCTGGTGGCGTATTCGATGAACTCGATGCCGTCCAGGCCCAGCGGGTTGGCCGCGTCGCTGAAAGAGGCTTGCAGGGGCTCGCGGCCTTCCTGTGGGTTGAGCAGGAAATCACTCATGTCGACAACTCCGGGGATCAAGAAAACGGAACAGGCCAGCGGCCAGGGCCACCCCGCACTTTAGGTGTCAACCTCCGGCATGACCAGGGTTTGCGCGCACTGCATGTTCGATATTCGCACGCTTTCGTTCGATAAACGATCCATGCGAGGGTTTCTGGTTCACCCCGGCGACACCGCCGCGTTCAGCGCCCGGGCCCGCAGCGCGCAGCCCGTGGCCACCAGCGCCAGCAGGGCCGACAGCCAGAACACGCTGGCCAGCCCGAAAGCCGAGCTGAGCAGGCCGCCGCTGATGCCCCCCACCACGCCGGGCAGGCCATAGCCCACCACGGTGTAGAGCGCCTGGCCGCGCCCGCGCAGGCGGCCGGGGAAATGGTGGGACAGCATGGCGATGCACACCGTGTGGTGCGCGGCGAAGGTGATGGCGTGCAGGGCCTGCGCCAGCAGCAGCACCGGCCACACCAGCGCGAAGCCGGCGGTCAGGCCCATGCGCAGCGACATGAGCGCGGCGGCCAGCACCAGCCAGCCCGAGAGCGAGAGCAGCGGCAGCCAGCGGCCCTGGGTGAAGAACCAGCCGATCTCGATCACCACCGACAGCGCCCACATCAGGCCGATCACGGTCTTGCTGTAGCCCAGCGAATCCAGGTAGAGCGAGAAGAAGACGTAGATGAAGATGTGCGCGAGCACGTGGAAGAACACCGCCGCGAAGAACCAGCGCACCGGCGGCTGGCGCAGCACCGGCCACACGCCGGGCTGGGGCGCCTGCGTGGCGTGGGCAGGTTCGCGGAAGTCGGGCAGCAGCCAGGCGCTGACGGCCACGGCGGCGAGCGTGCCCAGCGTCCAGGCCGGAAAGTGAACCAGGCCGAAGCGCTCGAACCACAGGCCCGCGGCCACCACCGTGACCAGGAAGCCCAGCGAGCCCCACAGGCGCACGCGGCCGTAGCGCTTCGCGTCGAAGGCGCCGCTCTGGCTCACCAGGTGGGCGAGCGCGGCCTCGCTCATGGGCATCATGCCGCTGGTGTGGCTGAACATGAGCAGCAGCACCACGAACAGCACCACGCCCCCGCCGTCGAACCACAGGCCCAGCGAGAGCAGCAGCGCGGTGGTGGCGCCAAAGCGCAGCAGGCGCACGCGCTCGCCGGTGCGGTCGCTCAGCGAACCCCACAGGTAGGGCGCGAACAGGCGCGTGGCCGACTGCACCGAGGTCAGCACGCTGATGGCGATCAGGCCGAAGCCCAGCTCCTTCAGCCAGAGCGGCAGGTACGGATTGAAGAACCCGATGTGCGCGAAGTAGCTCGCGGACAAAGCCGCGAAAGGGAAGAGTTGACGGCGCTCGACCACGGCAGGCCAGGCGGCCGTGGGGTCAGCCGCGCGCCTGGGCGGCGATGTCGGGCGTGGGCAATTGCACGTCGCCGCATTGCGCGCGGTGCAGCAGCGCGTGGTCCATCACCACCAGGGCCAGCAAGGCCTCGGCGATGGGGGTGGCGCGGATGCCCACGCAGGGGTCGTGGCGGCCCTTGGTGATGATTTCGGTGGGCTGGCCGGCCGTGTCGATGGTCTCGCGCGGAATCAGGATGGAGCTGGTGGGCTTGATCGCGATCTGCACTTCGAGGTCCTGCCCGGTGCTGATGCCGCCGAGCACGCCGCCGGCGTTGTTGCCCTTGAAGCCCTCGGGCGTGAGGCTGTCTCCGTGCGTGCTGCCGCGGTGCGCCACGCTGGCGAAGCCGGCGCCGATCTCCACGCCCTTGACGGCGTTGAGGCCGAGCATGGCGTAGGCGATGTCGGCATCGAGCCGGTCGTACAGCGGCTGGCCCAGGCCGACCGGCATGCCCTGCGCGGTGACGCGCAGGCGCGCGCCGCAGGAGTCGCCGCTCTTGCGCAGCTCGTTCATGTAGGCCTCGATGGCCGACACATCGGCCACCGGGGCGAAGAAGGGGTTGTGGGGCACGTGGTCCCAGCTCTCGAAGGGGATGGCCAGCTCGCCGACCTGCGTCATGTGGCCGCGGAAGGTGGTGCCGTAGCGTTCCTTGAGCCACTTTTTGGCGACCGCGCCGGCGGCCACGGTGGGCGCGGTGAGGCGCGCCGAGCTGCGGCCGCCGCCGCGCGGGTCGCGGATGCCGTATTTCTGCCAGTAGGTGTAGTCGGCGTGGCCGGGGCGGAAGGTCTGCAGGATGTTGCCGTAGTCCTTGCTGCGCTGGTCGGTGTTGCGGATCAGCAGGGCGATGGGGGTGCCGGTGGTCGTGCCTTCGTACACGCCGCTGAGGATTTCGACGGTGTCGGGTTCGTTGCGCTGGGTGACGAATTTGCTGGTGCCGGGGCGGCGGCGGTCGAGCTCGGCCTGGATGTCGGCCTCGCTGAGTGCCATGCCCGGCGGGCAGCCGTCGATCACGCAGCCAATGGCCGGGCCGTGGGATTCACCGAAGTTGGTGACGCAAAACAGGGTGCCGAAGGTGTTGCCGCTCATAGGTGGGTGATTATCCCTGAGGCACGCTGGTGCGTCGGTGGGCCAGTCTGGTGCATGCGATCGGGCCTGGGGGACGGGAACATTTTGTGCTTTGTGCTGCGGCGCAGCAGCTGGTTGCTGTCCATCCCCAGAAAGGAGCGTCCCATGCTTGATCGAACCTCCACTTTGTTTTCCCACGTGAAGGGCGGCGAAGGCGACTATGTGAGTGGTGGCCTGCGCGATTTTTTCCTGTACCGCGACCTGGGGATCGCCCAGGCGACGCATGGCAAGGTGATTGCGCATCTGGTGAAGGCGAATCTGCCGCCGGAGGAAGGCACGGGCTGGCACCGGCACGAGGCGGATTTCCAGATCGTGATCATGCTCAAGGGTTGGGCGCGGTTCATGTACGAGGACCAGGAGACGCTGGTGGAGGCCGGCGATTGTGTGCACCAGCGGCCTGGGATCCGCCATTTCCTGTTCGACTATTCGCCCGATATGGAGTACCTGGAGATCGTGTCTCCTGCGGACTTCAAGTCGATCGATGTGGAACCGGTTTGTGAGATTCCCAAGCCTGCGCCCTGGGTTTGAGTTTTTCCTCGCCTCCTTGGTCTGCGGGGCCCCAGGGGCGGGTGATGGGCTCCGCGAATGTCCCCCGGCGGCTGGTGCCGCCTCCTCCTTTACTTCGCTCCGCCCATCACCCACCCCTGGGGCCTTGCCACCGTGAAGGCACACCGACGGCAGTGCGCCACCGCGTCTTCGGATCGACCACCCGGGCGTTCTGCGCAGCGGGGTAAAGGAGGAGAACCGGCGAAGCCGGTTCGGGGGACACCCGCGGAGCAGAGCGCCCGGGTGTCCGAGCCCGCGAGGTCCGGGAAAGGAACTTAAAACTCGGCGTCCAACTCGTCGATGTCGTCGGGTTCGGCCTCCGCAGCCGCCACCCATTCCTTCATGGCCGGCAAGTCCATGATGGTGTCGCAATACGCCACACACGCAGGGCTGATCGCCACCTCGTAGGTGATGAAACGCGTCACCACCGGCGCGAACATCGCATCCGCCATGCAGGGCTTGTCGCCGAACAGATAAGGCCCGCCATACGTCTCCAGACACTCGTTCCAGATCGCCTCGATGCGATCGATGTCCGTCTGCGCGCGCGACCACAGCTTGAAATTCGGAAACGAGGCCTTGATGTTCATCGGCAGCGACGAGCGCATCGCCGAAAACCCCGAATGCATCTCGCCACAGATCGCCCGGCAATGCGCCCGCGCCGCCCGGTCCGCCGGCAACAGACCCGCCTTCGGCTTCACCTCGTTCAGGTACTCGCCAATCGCCAGCGTGTCCCACACATGAATGCCGTCGTGCTCCAGCGCCGGCACCCGCATCGAGGCCGACAGCAACAACATCTCGGCCTTCATCGCCGGATCGTCCGGCGAAATCACGTTCTCCGTGAACTCCAGCTTCGCCATGCGCGCCATCAACCAGCCCCGCAAGGCCCAGGCACCGTAGTTCTTGCTGCTGATCGTGAGTACCGCTTTGGCCATGGACATGCTCCTTCAGAGGGCATCCACCGAGCAAGGCCTGTGCCATCGCTGTGCACCCACCACGCACCGCGCCGGTGCAACACCCCGCTGGCCCGCAACTTGCCTGCGATGCGACACGTTGTCCCAGGAAAGAAACCATGCTGTATCAGGCCTACCAACTCCAGTCCGACCTGATCTCGCCCCTGCGCCTGACCGCGCAGCACCTGAGCGCCGCGCTCTGGCTGCGCGAAACCGAGGGCAGCGTCATGCGCAAGCTGGCCGCCGCCTGCGACGTGATCTCGCGCCTGCGCCTGACCCACACGCGCCCGCCGTACCAGATCCACAGCGTGACGGTGGGTGAACGCGAATTCCCCGTCGCCGAGGAAACCGTGCTCACCCTGCCCTTCGGCACCCTGCTGCGCTTTCGCAAGGAAGGCGCCGAGCCCCAGCCCAAGGTGCTGCTCGTGGCCCCGCTCTCCGGCCACTTCGCCACCCTGCTGCGCGAGACCGCGCGCACCCTGCTGCAGGACCACGACGTCTACATCACCGACTGGCACAACGCGCGCGACGTCTCCCTGCGCCACGGCGCCTTCTCGCTGGACGACTACATCAGCTACATGATCCGCTTCACCGAGGCCGTGGGCCCGGGCAGCCACATGGTGGCGGTGTGCCAGCCCTGCGTGGCCGCGCTCGCCGCCACGGCCATCATGGCCGAGGACGACAACCCCGCCCAGCCGCGCAGCCTCACGCTGATGGCCGGCCCGGTGGATTGCCGCGTCAACCCCACCGAGGTGAACAAGCTCGCCACCAGCAAGCCCATCGAGTGGTTCGAGAAAAACCTGATCAGCCACGTGCCGTTCCCGCACGCCGGCATGATGCGCCGTGTCTACCCCGGCTTCGTGCAGCTCACCGCCTTCATGAGCATGAACCCGGACCGCCACAAGCAGTCCTTCCGCCACATCTACGACCACCTGGCGGCCGGCCGCACCGAAGAGGCCGGCGTGATCCAGGCGTTCTACGAGGAGTACCTCGCGGTCAACGACCTGCCGGCCGAGTTCTACCTGGAGACGGTGGAGAAGGTGTTCCAGACCTACGACCTGCCGCGCGGCGTGCTGACCTGGAACGGCCGCACCGTGAACCCGGCGGCCATCCGCCGCACCGCGCTGATGACGGTGGAAGGCGAACGCGACGACATCTGCTCGGTGGGCCAGACGGTGGCCGCGCAGGACCTGTGCCGCAGCGTGCGCCCCTACATGAAGACGCACCACGTGCAGACCGGCGTGGGCCATTACGGCGTGTTCAGCGGGCGGCGCTGGAACCAGCAGATCTATCCCCGCGTGCGCGACATGATCCACGCCAGCTCGGACTGAACGTTCGTTCGCACCATGAAAAACGCCCCGGCATGCGGGGCGTTTTCATTTGAAGCGCGCTCGGCGCTTCAGGGGAAATTCGGCTCGTTCTTGCTCGACTCTTCCTCGGGCCAGTCGCGGATGTAGGCCTTGAGCATCTTGTTCTCGAAGTTCTGGCTGTCGACCACGGCCTTGGCCACGTCGTAGAAGCTGATCACGCCCATGAGCATCTTGTTGTCCATCACCGGCATGTAGCGCGTGTGGCGCTCCAGCATCATGGGCCGCACCTGCTCCAGTTCGGTCTGGGGCGTGCAGGTCATGGGGTGGTCGTCCATCACGGTGCGCACGGTGCGCCCGCCCAGCGAGCCGCCGTTCTTGGCCAAGGTGTGGATGACTTCGCGGAAGGTCAACATGCCGACCAGGTCGCCGTGCTCGATCACGGCCAGCGAACCGATATCGAACTGCGACATGGTTTCGATCGCGCGTTCCAGCGTCTCCTGAGGCTGGACGGTGTACAGCGTGCCTCCCTTGACGCGCAGGATATCGCTGACTTTCATGGCTGTGCTCCTCAATTCTGGTGTGTCCCCCATGGGGCTGGGGTGCTGACAATATAGCCCACAATACAAATCAAAACCACTGCGCGCGCCTCGGCCGCCGCAACGACAGGCAACCACTGGAGACCTTATGTCCGGCTACGCTGACCCCGGCTTCGACACGCTCGCGCTGCACGCGGGCGCCGCCCCCGACCCCACCACCGGCGCGCGCGCCGTGCCCATCCACCTCACGACCTCGTTCGTCTTCGAGTCCAGCGACCACGCCGCCGCGCTGTTCAACCTGGAGCGCGCGGGCCACGTGTACAGCCGCATCAGCAACCCGACCAACGCCGTCTTCGAGCAGCGCATGGCCGCGCTGGAGGGTGGCATCGGCGCCATCGCCACCGCCAGCGGCCAGGCCGCGTTGCACCTGGCCGTGGCCACGCTGATGGGCGCGGGCTCGCACATCGTGGCCAGCACCGCCCTGTACGGCGGCAGCCAGAACCTGCTGCACTACACAATGCGCCGCTTCGGCATCGAGACCACCTTCGTGAAACCGGGCGACATCGACGGCTGGCGCGCCGCCGTGCGGCCCAACACCAAGCTCTTCTTCGGCGAGACCGTGGGCAACCCGGGCCTGGACGTGCTGGACATCCCCACCGTCTCGCAGATCGCGCACGAGGCCGGCGCGCCCTTGCTGGTGGACTCGACCCTTACAACGCCTTACCTCGTCAAACCTTTCGAGCTGGGCGCCGACATCGTCTACCACTCGGCCACCAAGTTCCTCAGCGGCCACGGCACGGTGATCGGAGGCGTGGTGGTCGACGCGGGCAGTTTCGACTGGGAGAAGTCGGGCAAATTCCCCGAGCTCACCGAGGCCTACGAAGGCTTTCACAACATGGTGTTCAGCGAGGAGAGCACCGTGGGCGCCTTCCTGCTGCGCGCGCGCCGCGAGGGCCTGCGCGACTTCGGCGCCTGCATGAGCCCGCACAGCGCCTGGCTGATCCTGCAGGGCATCGAGACGCTGTCGCTGCGCATGGACCGCCACATGGGCAACACCGAGAAGGTGGTGCAATTCCTCGCCAGCCACCCGCTGGTGGGCCGCGTGGGCCACCCGCTGCTGGAGAGCCACCCCAGCCACGCGCTGGCCGAGAAGCTGCTGCGCTTCGGCGCCAAGGGTGCGGGCTCGGTGTTCAGCTTCGACATCAAGGGCAGCCGCGCGCAGGGCAAGGCATTCATCGAAGCGCTCAAGATCTTCAGCCACCTGGCCAACGTGGGCGACTGCCGCTCGCTGGTGATCCACCCGGCGAGCACCACGCACTTCCGCATGAGCGACGAGGCGCTGGCCGCCGGCGGCATCGGCCCGGGCACGATCCGCCTGTCCATCGGCCTGGAAGACCCGGACGACCTGATCGACGACCTGAAGCGCGCGCTCAAGGCGGCCGAGAAAGCGGGGGCCTGAGCATGTACCTTCAAGTCAACGGCGCCAGCACCTACTGCTACACCGGCGGCAAGCCTTTTGATGCCGCCAAGCCCACCGTGGTGTTCCTCCATGGCGTGATCAACGACCACAGCGTGTGGATCCTGCAGAGCCGCTACCTAGCCCACCACGGCTGGAACGTGCTCGCGGTGGACCTGCCCGGCCACTGCAAGAGCGAGGGCGAAGCGCCCGCCTCGGTGGAAGACGCGGCTGGCTTCGTGGCCGCCCTGCTCGACGCCGCCGGCGTGCAGAAGGCCGCGCTGGTGGGCCACAGCTGGGGCTCGCTGATCGCGCTCGAATCGGCCGCGCGCCTGAAGGAGCGCGTGAGCCACCTGGTGCTGGTGGGCACGGCCTACCCCATGAAGGTCTCGCCCGCGCTGATCGAAGCCTCGCTCAACGAGCCGGAGAAGGCGCTCACCATGGTGAACGTGTTCAGCCGCAGCACCCTGGCCGCGCCGCCCTCGGCGCTCGGCCCGGGCACCTGGGTCTACGGCTCCAGCATGGCGCTGGGCCGGCGCGTGCTGCGCAGCAACGCCAAGGTCAACGTGTTCCACCGCGGCTTCGTGGCCTGCGACCGCTACGCCGGCGGTGAAGCTGCCATCGCCCAAGTCAGCTGCCCGGTGCTGTTCGTGCTCGGCGGGCTGGACCAGATGACCAACCCGAAGGCCGCCCAGGTGCTGGTGCAGGCCGCGCGCACGGCCGGCAAGGCAGTGAGCATCGCCACGCTGCCGGTGGGCCACCACCAGATGACCGAAACACCCGACGCCACGCTGTTCGCGATCCGCGATTTCCTCCGGGTTTAAGAACAGGCGCCCGTTTCGGCCACCGGGTCGGCTGGCGCCCCACCCAGGCACGACCGCAGAAAGCGGCCCACCTGCGCATTGAACTCCGCAGGGCGTTCGAAGTACGGCGAATGCCCACAGGCGTTCATCTCGATGGCCCGCGCGTTCGGGAAAAGCGCCGCGATCGACCGGGCGAGTTCCGGGGGCACCAAGGGATCGTGCTCCCCCGAGACCAGGAGCACGGGGCAGGCGACTTCTGCGAGGCGCTCGCATCCGATCAGGGCATCCGGGTGGTTCAAGGCCTGCAGCCGGCGCTTGAGCTCGGCCGTCAAGTCGCCGGACACCAGTGGGTTGAAGGCGTTGATCTGCTGGTACAGGAAGGCCAGGGCCGCCTCCGACGCGCGGAATGCGGGCGCCAATGCGCGTTGCTCGACCTGCCGGCTGTCCGACGTGCCCAGGTAACGTTCGACGCACGCCAGCACCTCGGGCGCATCGATGCCCAGCGGCGAACCGCTCGAGACCAGGGCCCACACGCGATCGGGGTGCGCCAGCGCAAGGCGCAGCCCCACGCCCCCGCTCAACGACTGGCAGACCAGGGCCGCGCGATCGATGCGCTCGGCGTCGAGCACCGCCAGAAGATCCCTGGTGAGCGCGTCCCACGTCAGGGAGTCGGGGCGTGCCAGCGACCGGCCGAAACCGCGGCAGTCCAGGGTCAGGCAGGTGAAATGGCTCGAGAAAAAAGGAATCTGCTGCCACCAGGTCGCGGCATTGGACCCCGCGCCATGGCAGAAGACCAGCGCCGGTCCCTGACCGTGGCGCTCATGGTAGATGCGGCAACCCTGGGCCTGGACGAAGCTCATGGCAACGGGCTCCCTCAGTCTTCCAGCTTCATGCCTGGCACGATCGCCCGGTACTTGCGCTCCTCGGCATCGAGAAAGCGCTGCGCCCCGGCGAAATCCAGGCCCGCGGCGGGCACCGCCATGCCGCTGGCGCGAACGAACGACTGGATCGACTCCGAGCGATGCGCCTCGCGCAGCGCCTGGTTGAGGCGCTCGGCCACCGCCTGTGGCGTGCCCTGCGGCGCAAAAAGGCCCACCCAGATCGAGAAATCGACATCACGAAGTTCGGGCATGCTCTCGGCAAAAGTGGGGACCGTCGGAGCCAGGTCCATCCTCGAAGACGAAGACACCGCCACCGCCTGCATCTGGCCGCTCGACAACTGCGGCACCGCCGTGACCGTGGGCAGCAGGATCAGGTCGATCTGGCCACCGATGAGGTCCGCGATGAAGGGCGCGCCCCCCTTGTAGGGAACGTGCAGCAAGTCCGACTTCAGCCGAGACGCCAGGGAGTGCATCACGATGTGCTGAAAGGTGCCTCGACCCGGCGTGCCATACGTCAGGCTGGCCTTGCCGGGTGCGCTGGCCTGGGCGATGTCCTTCAGCGATCGGTGCGGTTTGGATTTGCCGGTCAACAGCACGACCGGAGAGGCGCCCAGGATGCCCACGGTCTTGAAGCTGGCGGTCTTGTAGGGCGGATTTCGGTTGGTCAACGGGCTCAGCACCACCTCGTTCACCGCCCCCAGCAAGAGCGTGTAGCCATCGGGCGCGGCCTGCGCCACCCGCTTCGCGCCGATCATGCCGCCCGCGCCCCCCATGTTCTCGACCACCACCGGTTGCCCAAGCTGTTTGGCAAGCTCTTCGCCCCACTTCCGGGCCACCGTGTCGGTGGAACCACCGGCCGGATACGCCACCACCAGGGTGACGGGCCGGTTGGGATAGGCCGGATCGGCCATGGCGGTGACGGTTGCCCCCAGCAGGGCCGCGATGGCCAGGGTCCATCGGTGAAGGGTCTTCATGGTCGTGTCTCCATCGTTGTGCTGGAAGAATTCTGTTCTTGCGGCCCATGGCGGTAAATCGAATAATCCGCATGCACCCATTCCCTATGGAAATACCATGAGGCTGCCAGCCCTTCACTTGCTGCAAGCGTTTTCCGCCACCGCCCGCCACGGATCCATCTCGGCCGCCGCGAGGGAACTCCACCTCACGCAAGGTGCCGTGAGCAAGAAGCTCCTGGAGCTGGAGGCCTCGCTGGGGGTGGCCCTGTTCGACCGGATCCGAGGGCGCCTTCACCTTTCTCCTGCGGGGCATCGCTACCTGCCGGGGGTGGATGCGGCACTCGGACAACTGGAGCAGGCGACGCTGGGCGTCATGACGCTGCGAGGGCGCGGGGGTGTTCTGAACGTGATGAGCACCCCGACATTCGGGGCGAAATGGCTGATCCCCCGCCTGCCCCGGTTCCTGGCACAGCATCCTGAGGTATTCCTGAATTTCGTGCCCTTCAACCGAGGCGCATCCCCCGACCCCGATCTGGACTGCGCGCTTCTCTATGGCAACGGCACCTGGCCTGGAGCAAGCTCCCACTACATCGCCGGCCATGAGTACGTGGTCATTGCCCCGCCGCGCCTGCCGGCCTCGTCGCGCCTGCGCAGGCCGCGCGACATCGCCCTGCACGCCCTGCTTCAGCATCCCGCCGAACCGGGTGCCTGGCCGCGGTGGTGTGAGCTGCACGGCGTCTCTCACCCGGCGCTCATGCAAGGCCCCAAGCTCGATCAGGTGACCTCCATCGTGCGCGCGGTGATGGCAGGCATGGGCCTGGGCCTGGTGCCCCGTTGCGTGGTTCAGGACGACATCGACGCAGGGCTCGTGGCGGCCCCCTTTTCCAAGGACATGGTGGGCGAGGCCGGCTACTACCTCACCTACCCCGAGGGCAAGAACCACCTGCCGCCTCTGGCCACCTTCCGCGACTGGCTGCTGCAGGAGGCCGCGGGAAAGGACGCGCCGGCTATTTGACGCACTGCAGCTGGCCGGTGTCCTTGCCGCTGCTGGGCGGCACGCTCATCACGCAGGACATGCCGCCGCAGACGCAGTGCACGAGGCGGGTGCCGCCCGCCACCACGGACGTCGGTGCCGAACACTGGCAGGCCGGCGCCTCCATGATGTTTTTGGACTGGGCCGAGGCCGGCCGCAGCGGCAGCGCCGCGAGCAGGGCAACGACCAGCACGAAGAGCAGGATCGCAGCGATCAGCACGCCGCGCAGGGGACGCTGGAACATGGCAACTCCTCAGGTGGACAAGGGCGCGACCCATGCTACGCCGCCGCCTCGCGATTGCAAGCCCATTTCGTCCATGCTTTCGCGCTGCCACAATGCGCGAACCATGACGCCACCGATCACACCGCCCATGACCGCTGCGCGCGCGCAGGAGATCGCCGCCCACTTCGACCTGCGCGCCCTGCCCGCCGACTTTCTGGCCAACCCGTACCCGGTCTATGCCGCGCTGCGCGAGAGCCAGCCGGTGCGCCGCATGCCCGATGGATCGGTGTTCCTCACCCGCTGCGCCGACCTGATGGCGGTGTACCGCGATGCGCAGGCCTTCAGCTCCGACAAGCATGTGGAGTTCGCGCCCAAGTACGGCGCGGATTCGGCCCTGTTCGAGCACCACACCACCAGCCTGGTGTTCAACGACCCGCCGCTGCACACGCGCGTGCGCCGGCTCATCATGGGCGCGCTCACGCGCCGCGCCATCGCCGAGATGGAGCCGGGCCTCATCGCGCTGGTGGACCAGTTGCTCGACGAGCTGGACGCGCGCCGCGGGGGTGACCTGATCGAGGACTTCGCCTCGGCCATCCCGGTGGAGATCATCGGCAACCTGCTGGACGTGCCGCACGAAGACCGGGGCCCGCTGCGCGCCTGGTCGCTCGCCATCCTGGGCGCGCTGGAACCCACGCTCACGCCCCAGCAGCAGGCCAGCGGCAACCAGGCCGTGACCGAGATGACCGCCTACCTGCGCGGCCTGGTGGCCGCGCGCCGCCAGCGCCCGGGCGACCCGGAGCGCGATGTGCTCACCCGCCTGATCCAGGGCGAGGCCAGCGGCGAGCAGCTCAGCGAGGTGGAGCTGCTGCAGAACTGCATCTTCCTGCTCAACGCGGGCCACGAAACCACCACCAACCTGATCGGCAACGGCCTGATCTCGCTGCAGGAGTTTCCCGAGGCCCGTACCGGCCTGCTGCGCGATTTGCAGGCCACGGCGGGCGACGCCGCCGCCGAGGAAACCGTGCTCGGCCGCGCGGTCGATGAATTCCTGCGCTTCGAGTCGTCCAACCAGCTCGGCAACCGGCGCGCGATCCAGGACACCCAGGTCGGCGGCGTGGACCTGCCGGCCGGCACGCTGGTGACGCTGTGCATCGGCGCGGCCAACCGCGACCCGGCGCAGTTCGCCGACCCCGAGGTGCTGAACCTGGCGCGCGAAGGCAACAAGCACCTGGCCTTCGGCTTCGGCATCCACCAGTGCGCCGGCCTGAGCCTGGCGCGGCTGGAGGGGCGCATCGCCATCGGCCGCTTCCTGCGGCGCTTCCCGGGCTACCGTCTCATCGAGGAGCCCACGCGCGGCGGCCGAGCACGCTTTCGCGGCTTTCTGCGCGCGCCGTTCGCCGTCGATTGAGCGCGGGCGTCACCCCGACGCGACCGAAGCCTCCCCCACGGCCTCGCTCGAACCGCCGGCCAGGGCCGGTGTGGTCGAGACGGCCTGCGCCACCGAGAGGTCCATCCAGCGGCTCTCGGACCAGAAGCGCGCGGTGTGCGGCTGGTGCGCGAGCAGCAGCCGCTCCACCAGCGGGGCCACCGGCGTCATGGCCGGGTCGATCAGCAGCACGTAGCGCTCGCCGTCCTCGTCGAGCCGGCCCAGCCAGTCCAGCTTGACCATCACGGCCACCGGCTCTTCGAGCTGCAGCGCGTCCACCCGCAGCACCTGGGCCAGGGCCTCCAGGCTCAGGCCCTTGGGCGCGCTGTCGCGCGCCGTGTGCAGCTGTTCCAGCAATTCCAGCGCGAGCTGGAAGCTCCAGCCCGGCGTGTCGCTGCGCCGCGCGATGCCCGAGAGCAGGCTGGGCAGGTAGGCGGCGACCACCGCCCCCAGCAGCACGATCACCCAGGCGACGTAGAACCACACCAGCAGGATGGGCACGGTGGCAAAGGTGCCGTAGACCACCGAGTAGGTGGGCACCTGGGCCAGGTACCAGGCCAGCACCTTCTTGGCCAGCTCCAGCCCCACGCCCACGAACAGGGCGCCCGAAAGCGCATGGCTCCAGCGCACCCGGGTGTTGGGCACGTAGCGGTAGAGCGCGGCCAGGCCGCCGGTGAGCAGCGCGAACTGCACGGCATCCAGCAGGAAACGCACGCCACCAGGCAGGCCCGAGACCACGCCGCGCGAGGCCGTGACGGCGTAGGAGGTGGCCGCCAGGCTGCCCGCCAGCAGCAGCGGGCCCAGGGTGAGCACGGCCCAGTACACCAGCACGCGCTGGGTCAGCGAACGCGGCTGGCGCACACGCCAGATGTCGTTGAGCTTGCGGTCGATGGTCAGGATCAGGGCCAGCGCGGTCACCAGCAGCACCAGCGCGCCGGCCCAGCCCATCTGCCCGGCCTTGTTGGCGAACTGGTTGAGGTAGCTGAACACCTGCTTGGCGATGTCGGGCGGCACCAGGCTCTGCACCAGCCAGCGCTGCAGGGTGACCTGCAGGCGGTCGAACATCGGGAAGGCGCTGAAGATCGCCAGCGCGACGGTGAACAGCGGCACCAGCGAGATGGTGGTGGTGAAGGTCAGCGAACTGGCGGTGATGCCCAGCCGGTCTTCCCGGAAGCGCTCGCGCAGCGTCAGCGCCGTGGTGCGCCACGGAAAATTCAGGGCGTCGCGCCACAGCGCGCGCGCCAGGGTTTCAAGGGCCCGCAGGCGCTCTTTCAGGGTCATCCCGGTATCATGCCACCTGCCCTCCCGCCCCCGCTTTCCCACCCTCCCCCATGCCCTCATCCCCCTCGCCCTCCAGCGCCCTGGATACCCCTTCCGCCGTGCGCGGCACCCGCTGGCTCGCCGTGGGCAGCCTGCTGGGCCTGATCGTGCTCGGCCTGGCCTGGGAACTGTGGCTCGCGCCGCTGCGCGAAGGCGGCTCCTGGTGGGCCATCAAGGTGCTGCCGCTGACCGTGCCGCTGGCCGGTCTGCTGAAGAACCGCATGTACACCTACCGCTGGGTCAGCCTGCTGGTGTGGCTGTATTTCACCGAAGGCGCGGTGCGCGCCACCAGCGAGTCGGGCACCTCGATGTGGCTGGCCTGGCTCCAGGTGCTGCTGTGCATCGCCCTCTTCGCGGCCTGCGCGCTGCACGTGCGCATGCGCCTGCGCGCCGCCGGCAAGGAAGCCGTGGCCGCGGATGTGGCCAGCTCCACCGCCGCGGCCGAGTCCCGCGTGGCCAAACCATGAGCGCCGCCCTCCTGCAAGCGCTGCGCGCGGCCGTGGGGCCGGCCCAGGTGCTGACCCACGAAGACCCCGCCGCCGACCTCTCCGCCTGGGAAAACGACTGGCGCAAGCGCGCGCAGGGCCGCGCGCTGGCCGTGGTGCGCCCGGGCAGCACCGCCGAGGTGGCCGCCGTGGTGCGCGCCTGCGCCCAGGCCGGGGCGGCCATCGTGCCCCAGGGCGGCAACACCGGCCTGGTGGTGGGCTCGGTGCCCGACGATTCCGGCACCCAGGTGGTGCTGAGTCTCACGCGCATGAACGCCGTGCGCGCGATCGACGGCGCCAACCTCACGATGACGGTGGAAGCCGGCTGCGTGCTGCAGTCGCTGCAGGACGCGGCCGAGAACGCCGGCTTCCTGTTTCCCCTGAGCCTGGCGGCCGAGGGCAGCTGCACGATCGGCGGCAACCTGGCCACCAACGCGGGCGGCACACAGGTGGTGCGCTACGGCAACGCGCGCGAACTCTGCCTGGGCCTGGAGGTGGTGACGGCGCAGGGCGAGGTGTGGCACGGCCTCACCGGCCTGCGCAAGGACAACACCGGCTACGACCTGCGCGACCTCTTCATCGGCAGCGAGGGCACGCTGGGCGTGATCACGGCCGCCACGCTCAAGCTCTACCCGCTGCCCGCCGCGCAGCTCACCGCCTGGGCCGCCGTGCCCACGCTGGACGCCGCCGTGGCGCTGCTGGGCCTGGCGCACCAGCACCTGGGCGCGGGCCTGACCGGCTTCGAGGTGATGGGCCAGTTCGCCCTGGGCCTGGTGGACAAGCACTTTCCCGCCCTGCGGGTGCCGCTGTGGGCGGACAGCCCCTACTGCGTGCTGCTGGAGAACAGCGACAGCGAATCGGAAGAGCATGCGCGCGGGCAGTTCGAGCGCCTGCTCGAAACCGCCTTCGAGCAAGGCCTGGTGAGCGACGCGGTGGTGGCCGAGAGCCTCTCGCAGGCGCGTGGCCTGTGGCACATCCGCGAGAGCATTCCACTGGCCCAGGCCGAAGAGGGCCTGAACATCAAACACGACATCAGCATCCCGGTCTCGCGCATTCCCGCCTTCTGCGCCGAGACCGACGCCTTGCTGCAGCGCGAGATCCCCGGCGTGCGGCTGGTGAATTTTGGCCATCTGGGCGACGGCAACCTGCACTACAACGTGCAGGCGCCGGCCGACAGAGATGCCAAAAAGTTCCTGAATGAGCAGGAAACGCGCGTGAACACCCTGGTTTTCGATGCGGTGGCGCGCTACGATGGATCGATCAGTGCCGAACACGGCGTGGGCAGCCTCAAGGCCGCCCACCTGCCCCACTACAAGGACCCGGTTGCCCTGGGCCTGATGCGCGCCATCAAGCAGGCGCTCGACCCTCACCACCTCATGAACCCTGGCCGCGTGCTCACCCACCCATGAATCTCCGCCGTCCCGCCCGCCTCTTGCTCGTGTGCGCGCTCGCCGCCACGGGTTGGGCGCACGCGGTCGAGGCGAACCAGCGCCAGGCCTGGCGCGAGCAGGCGCTGGCGTACGAACACGGGGAAGGCGTGGCGCGCGACACCAACGCCGCGATCGCGCTCTACTGCCGCGCCGCACTCGCGGGGGACGCGGTCTCGGCCTACAACCTGGGCTGGCTCTACGCCAACGGCCGGGGCACGCCGCGCCACGACGGCTACGCCGCTCACTGGTTCGCGCGCGCGGCCCTGCTGGGCGACGCCCAGGCCGAGGCGATGTTCAAGCGACTGGACACACCGGCCGACAAACCCGAGTGCGTGCTGCAGGCCGAACGGGCCGAACAGCAGCGCGCCGAGCAGGAGCGGCTGACCGCCGAGGCCGATGCGGTGGTCACGCGCTACCGCGACTGGGTCAACACGCCCGAGCAGCAGCGCATCATGAAGATCGTCTACAAGCTCGCGCCGCAGTTCGGCATCGAGCCCGGCCTGGCCTTCGCGGTGATCAAGGCCGAGTCCAATTTCAACGTGCACGCCCTGTCGGACAAGAATGCCCAGGGCCTGATGCAGCTCATTCCCGAGACCGCCGCGCGCTTCCGCGTGAACAAGCCTTTCGACGCCGAGCAGAACATCCGCGGCGGCCTGTCCTACCTGCAGTGGCTGCTGGCCTACTTCAAGGGCAACGTGCCCCTGGTGCTGGCCGCCTACAACGCGGGCGAAGGCACGGTGGAGCGCTACCGCGGCGTGCCGCCGTTCCCCGAAACGCAGGGCTACATCAAGCGCATCCAGCAGATCTTCGCCCTGCAGCAGCACCCCTTCGACGAGCGCATCACGGCGCCGTCGCCGGCCTTGCCCGGCATCGCCTCCGTGCGCCCCTGAGCGGCGGCCCGGCAGGCCACGCGCGCGCGGCGCGCGCTCGAATCAGTAGTAACCCCATGAGGTAGTCCTACGACTATCAGGCGCAGAGGCGCGTTCCTAGAATTTTCGAATCACAAGCCATGCGCCACGGCACCCGGGCATGGTCACAGGAGACGAAGTTTCATGAACATCGCGCAGCTGCTCGTGCGTTCGGCCCGAACCTTCCCCGACCGGGATGCCGTGCTGCTGGGTGCGCGCGTGTGCTGCGACTACCGCGAACTGGCCCGCCGGGCCGGGGCGCTCGGCACCGGCCTGTCGCAGCGCGTGGGCCTGCGGCCCGGCGAGCGCGTCGCCCTGCTGCTGCACAACTGCCCGCAGTACCTGGAGGTGCTGTACGGCGCCTGGTCCGCCGGGCTGGTGGTGGTGCCGATCAACCACAAGCTGCATGCGCGCGAAGTCGAGTACATCCTGGCCGACAGCGGCGCTCGGGTCGTGTTCACCTCGGCCGATCTGGGCGCGGACCTGCAGCCCGGCCCGGCCGCCGCCATCGACGTGAACGGTGCCGAGTACCTGTCCCTGCTCGCCAGCGATGGGATGGCACCGGTGCACCGCGCACCCGACGACATCGCCTGGCTGTTCTACACCTCGGGCACGACCGGGCGCCCCAAGGGGGTGATGCAGACGCACCGCAACCTCCTCTCGATGACGCTCTGCTATTTCGCCGATGTGGACACCGTGCGGCCGGGCGACGCGAGCCTGTACGCGGCGCCCATGTCGCACGGTGCCGGCCTCTACAACATCCCGCACGTGCTGGCCGGCGCGCGCCATGTGATCCCCGAGTCCGGCGGTTTCGACCCCGACGAGATCCTTGCGCTGGCCCGCGAGCTGCGCGATGTGTCGATGTTCGCGGCGCCCACCATGGTCAAGCGCCTGGTCGACAGCGCGCTCGCGCGCGGCCTGGACGGCGACGGCATCAAGACCATCGTCTATGGCGGCGGGCCCATGTACGCGGCCGACATCCAGCAGGCCATCGCCGTGATGGGGCCGCGCTTCGTGCAGATCTACGGCCAGGGTGAGTGCCCGATGGCGATCACCGCGCTGTCGCGCGAACACCTGGCCAATCTCGGCCATCCGCGCCATGCGCAGCGCATGGCTTCGGTGGGCGTGGCGCAGAGCAGCGTGGAGATCCGCATCGCGCAACCGGATGGCACCGCCCTGCCCTGCGGCGAGACCGGGGAGATCCTGGTGCGCGGCGACCCGGTGATGCCAGGCTACTGGGGCAACACGGCAGCCACGGCCCAGACCTTGCGCGACGGCTGGCTGCACACCGGCGACATCGGCGAACTCGATGCCGATGGCTTCCTCTCGCTCAAGGACCGATCCAAGGACCTGATCATCAGCGGCGGCTCCAACATCTACCCGCGCGAGGTCGAGGAGGTGCTGCTGCGCCATCCCGGCATCCGCGAGGTGGCCGTGGTCGGCCGCCCGCATGGCGAGTGGGGCGAGGAGGTGCTGGCCTACGTGGTGCCACGCCCCGGCCACACGCTGGACACCGGCGAGCTCGATGCGCTCTGCCTCGCCAGCATCGCGCGCTTCAAGCGCCCGCGCCAGTACCTGCTGCTCGACGAATTGCCCAAGAACAGCTACGGCAAGGTGCTCAAGACCGCTCTGCGGGACCTGGGCGATTCCCCCAACGACAGGAGACACATCCCATGAAACTGGTCACATTCGATCTGCCCGGCGGCCAACGCCACATCGGCGCCATGCTCGCGGGCGAGCAGCGCCTGGTGGACTTCACCGCGTCGTCCACCTCGCCCGCCATGCGCGACATGCTCGCGCTGATCGACGGCGGCGAGGCCGCGCTCAAGGAAGCCCGGCAACTGCTGGACAAAGCCGCCGTCACCCACGCGCTGGCCGATGTGAAGCTGGCCGCGCCACTGCCCGAGCCGCGCCAGATGCGCGACTTCCTGTGCTTCGAGAAACACTTCCGCCAGGCGCGCGCGAACCGCCACCTGTTCGGCGCCACCGACGGCGAGCGCGACCCGGCCAAGGTGGAGATTCCGCCCATCTGGTACGAGGAGCCGATCTACTACAAGTGCAACCGCTTCTCGGTGGTGGGCACGGGCGCGGACATCGTCAACCCCGCGTACTGCCAGATGCTGGACTACGAACTCGAGTTCGCCGCCATCCTGGGCAAGAGCGGCAAGAACATCCGCAAGGAAGACGCGCGCTCGCACATCTTCGGCTACCTGATCTTCAACGACGTGAGCGCGCGCGACCAGCAGATGCGCGAGATGGGCGGCACGCTCGGGCCCACCAAGGGCAAGGACTTCGACACCGGCAACGTGCTCGGCCCCTGGCTGGTCACGGCCGACGAGGTCGGCAACCCCTACGACCTGACCATGGTCGCTCGCGTCAACGGCGAGGAATGGTCGCGTGGCAACAGCGGCGAGATGCACCACCGTTTCGAGGACGTGCTGGTCCACGCCTCGCGCGACGAGACGCTGTACGCAGGCGAGTTCTTCGGCTCGGGAACGGTCGGCAGCGGATGCGGACTGGAACTGGGCCGGTTTCTGAAACACGGCGACGTCGTCGAGCTGGAGATTCAGAAGCTCGGCGTGCTGAAGAACCGTGTGGTGTTCCGTCACGCAAGCCAGTGACCGCGTTCTTCCCTAAAACCATCTGGAGACAAGCCATGCACACCTTTATCGCGACCCTGCGTTCCCTTGTGCGCCCCCTGGCGGTGGCCACGCTGCTGAGTGCGGCGGCGGCCCCCGTCTGGGCCCAGAAGATCGTGTTCGGTTTCTCGGCATCCACCGCGTTCGCCAACGCCTTTGTCGCGGCCAACGAAGGCCTCTTCAAGAAACATGGCCTGGACGTGGAGATGAAGCTGGTGCCCAACTCGGCCACCACGCCGGCGGCCCTGATGGCCGGCAGCCTGCAGATCGCCACGCCGACCGCACCCAACACCATGCAGGCGGTCGAGCAAGGCCTGGACCTGGTGGTGCTGGCCGGCGGCGGCTACTACACCAAGGGCATGGAAGACGTGGCCATCATGGTCCGCCCCGACAGCCCCATCAAGACCGCCAAGGACTTCGAGGGCAAGCGCGTGTCCACCCCGGGCCTCAACGCCTTCCTGCACGTGCTGTTCCGCAAATGGATGGCCGAGAACGGCGGTGACTACAAGAAGGTGACCTTCACCGAGAACGCGTTCGCGCAATCGGTGGACGTGCTGCGCAACGGCCAGGTCGACGGCATCCTCGCGGTGCAGCCCTTCCTCTCGCGCGCCGAGGAAACCAAGGCCGGCCGCGTGGTCGCCTACTACATCGCCGCGCTGGAGGGTGAAGTGCAGTCGGGCTGGCACGTCGCCAGCCGCAAGTGGGCCGACGCCAACCCCAAGCAGGTCGCCGCCTTCCGTGCCGCCATCGAGGAAGCCTCGGCCATGGCCCTGAAAGACCCGGGCGTGGTGCGCAAGGCCAACCTGGTCTACATCCCCTTCCCGCCCGAAGTGCAGGCCAAGTTCCCCGACCCCAAGTTCCGCCCGGTCATCACGCCCGAGGTGGTGCAGAACTGGAACAAGATCATGATGGACCAGGACATGCTCAAGAAGCCGATCGACCCGGCGAAGCTGATCTACAAGTGAGCCGCATGAGCCAAGCCAACGATCCCGTCCTGTCCATCACCGGGCTGGACTTCACCGTGGGTTCCCTCAACATCCTGAACGACATCTCGCTCACGGTGCATGAGAAGGAGTTCGTCTGCATCGTCGGTGCCTCGGGCTGCGGCAAGACCACGCTGCTGCGCCTGATGGGCGGCCTGCTGAGCCCCACCCAGGGCCGCGTGCTGTACCGGGGCCGCGCGATCGACGGGCCCGACCCCGAGCTCGCGGTGGTGTTCCAGGACTACGGGCGCGCCCTGCTGCCCTGGCGCACCGTGGCCGGCAACGTGGAGCTGGCGCTGGAGGCGCGCCGCGTGCCCAAGGACGAGCGCGCGCCCATCATCCGCGACATGCTGGAACGGGTGGGACTGGCCGAGCGGGCCGACGCCTACCCGATCCAGCTCTCCGGCGGCATGCAGCAGCGCCTGCAGATCGCGCGCTGCATGGCGCAGGCGCCGCAGGTGCTGCTGATGGACGAGCCTTTCGGCGCGCTCGACGCGATGACGCGCCAGACCCTGCAGGACGAGGTGGCCCGCCTGTGCGCCGATGCCGGCGTGACAGTGGTGTTCATCACCCACGACCTGGAGGAGGCGATCTACCTGGGCGACCGGGTGATCTCCATGGACAAGCACCCGGGGCGGCTGTCGGAGACGCTGACGATCGAGCTGGAGCGGCCGCGCAACCAGCTCACCACGCGGGAGGACGCGCGCTTCCTGGCCTACCGCCACCGCCTGTTCAACCTCCTGCCACCGGGGCACTGAGATGAATGCATCCATGGCGCGCGTGTTCAAGGGGGTGCTGTTCCCGGCGGCGGTCCTGGTCTTCTGGGAGTTCGCGGCCCGCTCGGGGCTGCTCAAGGCCGAGAGCCTGTCGTCCCCGGTCGCGATCTTCCGCGCGGCGGTGGGCGTGGTCGCCGACGGCAGCCTGTTCAAGGCAGCGCTGGAGACCTTCGGCGGCGCGGTCGGCGGGCTGGTCGTGGGGGCCACGGCGGGCATTCTGGTCGGTGTGGCCTTCGGCCTCTCGCGCCACCTGTCGCAGCTGATGCGGGTGTCCACCGAGGCGCTGCGGCCCATTCCCTCGGTGGCGCTGATTCCCCTGGCGTTGCTGATCCACGGCTACGGCTTCCAGATGGAGAGCAGCATCGTGGCCTTCTCGTGTTTCTGGCCGCTGCTGATCATCACCGAAAGCGCGGTGCGCGGCATCGAGCCGCGCCTGCTGGAGGTGGCGCGCATGCTCAACTTCAGCCTGCGCGAACGCGTGACCAAGATCGTGCTGCCGGCGGCGCTGCCGCGCATCTTCGTCGGCCTGCGGCTGGCAGCCGCAGTGTCGTTGGTGGTCGCGGTGACGGTGGAGATCACGGCCAACCCGATGGGGCTGGGCTACGCGCTCATCGTCGCGCAGGAGAGCATGCGGCCCGACCGCGTGTTCGCCTTCATCGGCTGGATCGGCCTGATCGGCTGGGCGCTCAACGCTTCGCTGTTGCGCGCGCAGCAGCGCTGGTTCGGGCGCATGGGCAACTGGGCGGAGCAATCGGCATGAAAAGACAACACGGTGTCCTGATGTGGTTCGCCAGCCTGGGCGTGCTCGCCGCGCTGGTCGGCCTGTGGCAGCTCGCCGCGCACCTGGAACTGGTGTCGCCGGTGTTCTTCCCGGCCCCGCTGCGCAGCTTCGAGTCGCTCTGGGACCAGATGGGCACGGCGGACTTCTGGCTCGCGTTTCGCGAAACCCTGCGGCGCATGGTGCTGGGCTTCGTGACCGCCTCGGTCGCGGGCGTCGCGCTGGGCGCGGCGATCGGCCTCTCGCCCCGGCTGCGCGCCTATGTGGAGCCCACGCTGGAGCTGATCCGCCCGCTGCCCGCCTCGGCCATGATCCCGGTCTTCGTGCTGCTGATCGGCCTGAACGACCGCATGATCGTGACGGCGATCGCGTTCTCCTCGCTCTGGCCGGTGCTGCTCAACACGGTGCACGGCTTCAAGACCATCGAGCCCCGGCTGCTGGAGGTGGCGCGCATCCTGCACCTCTCACGGCTGGAGATGGTCTGGAAGATCGCCCTGCCCAACGCGCTGCCCGACATCTTCGCCGGCCTGCGGCTGGCGCTGACGGTCTCGCTCATCCTCGCGGTGGTGGCCGAGATGCTGGCCGGCACCATCGGCCTGGGCCAGAACATCACGCTGGCCGCGCGCTCGTTCCGCAGCGCCGACCTGTACGCCGGGATCATCGTGCTCGGCGCGGTTGGCTACGTGTCCAACATCCTGCTTCAACGCGCCGAACAGCACCTGCTGCGCTGGCGCACGCCCTGAACCCGGCATCCCCCACCCCAACCACAGGAGACAACCCATGAAATGGCAATACACCAAGGGACTGCACGACATCGGCAACGGCAACTACGCGTGGCTGCTGCCCGACGGCACCTGGGGCTGGAGCAACGCCGGCCTGGTGACCGACAGCGGCGAGTCGCTGCTGGTGGACACCCTGTTCGACCTCAAGCTCACGCGCGAGATGCTGCACGCCATGCGCAACGCGGTGCCCGAGGCCAAGGAAATCGCGCAGGTGGTCAACACCCACGCCAACGGCGACCACTACTTCGGCAACCAGCTGGTGGCCGACTCGGAGATCATCGTCTCGCAGGCCTGCGCCGACGAAATGCTCGCGCACCCGCCCCAGGCCCTGATCGACCGCTTCCGCAACTACAAGGAACTGGGCGACGGCGGTGAGTTCCTCATGAAGGCGATGGGCCGCGTGTTCGATTTCCGCGGCATCGTCTACACCCCGCCCACCAAGACTTTCAGCGGCGAGATCGACCTCAAGGTCGGCAACAAAACCGTCAAGCTGGTCGAGGTGGGCCCCGCCCACACCAAGGGCGACGTGCTCGCCTACATCCCCGAAGACAAGATCGTCTACACCGGCGACATCCTGTTCAATGGTGGTCACCCCATCGTCTGGGCGGGCCCGGTGGACAACTGGATCCGCGCCTGCGACCTCATGCTCGGCTGGGACGTGGACGTGGTGGTGCCTGGCCATGGCCCGATCACCGACAAGACGGGCGTGCGCGCGCTCAAGCACTACCTGGAATACGTCAAGGCCGAGGCACGCAAGCGCTACGACCAGGGCATGACGCTCGAACAGGCGGTGGACGACATCTCGCTGCGCGAGTTCAACTCGTGGACCGATGCCGAACGCATCTACGTCACCGTCAACAACCTGTACCAGGAGTTCAGCGGCGACACCTCGCCGCCGGACACCGTGAAGCTGTTCGGCCTGATGGCGCACTACGAAGAGCGCCAGCGCAAGCTGCACGGCAACGTGATCGGCTGCGGTCCCAACTGCAACCACGCCAACCACTGAGCACCCCTCAGACCACCTCAAGGAGACACACACATGGCCTGGAGAATTCGCCGCGTCGTGACCGGGCACGACGCCCAGGGTCGCTCGACCTTCATCATGGATGGCCTCGCGCCCAACATCAAGGAAATGGCGTCCATGCCGGGCGTGGCCTTGACCGACCTGTGGGAGACCACCACCGCCCCGGCCGACAACACCGGCACGGCGGACGCCGCCGCGCGCCCGGTCAAGCTGGAGCCGCCCCAGGTGGGCAGCATCCTGCGCATCGTGGAATTCCCGCCTGACACCATGTGGCAGGGCGCCGACGCGGCCAAGGCCTTCGAATCCATCGGTGCGGGGCACGCGCCCGATGCCCATTCGGACGACCCGATGCGCCACAAGACCAGCACCATCGACTACATCGTGGTGCTCAAGGGCGAGATCTACGCCATCCTGGACACGGGCGAAACGCTGCTCAAGGCCGGGGACATCCTGGTCCAGCGCGGGACCATGCATTCGTGGAGCGTGCGCGGCACCGAGCCCTGCATCGTGGCGGCCATCCTGATCGGCGCCACGCCGCACGCCTGAGCGCGCCCGCCTCCCGCCCGCTCAGGGCGAGGGCGGCATGCCCAGGATGCGCGCGATCAGCTCGCCGGTGGAGTTCACGTCCAGCTTGCGCATCAGCCGCATGCGGTGCGCCTCCACCGTGCGGTGGCTGACGTTGAGGTCCTTGGCGATCTGCTTGCTGGTCAGGCCGGTGATGACCCGGGCCGCGATCTCGCGTTCGCGCGCGGTGAGCGGCGCGTTCACCGGGCGGGCTTCGCTGATGTCGTCGAACACCCAGATCACCGACGCGAAGGGCGATTCCGGCGTGAAGGACCGCCCCGACACCGCGCACCAGAACATGCGCCCGTTGGCGTGCCGCATGATGCGCTGATCCCGGTGGTTGCCGTTCTGCCGCATGCTGGCCACCCAGGTCTCGCCGATGTGCTCGAACTCCTCGTGCGAGGGATACAGCATCTCGGTGGATTGCCCGACCAGGGCGCTCACCGGGTAACCGAACATCTCCGACATGGCCCGGTTGCAGCGCTCGATGATGCGCTGGCGGGTCACCATCAGCCCGACCGGCGCGAGCTCGAAAATCATTTCGGGCTCGGCGATGGATTCAGACAGGGTCTTGGGCGTCATCGGGCGTCGGGGTGATGGGCCATTATGGCGCAGGGGTTCGGCGCGCCGCCGCCTCGGGGCCGAGCCGAAACAGGCACAATTCCGTCCATGACCGACCGCCCCATCCGCTCACAGTACGAAGATTTCATGCGCCACGTGTTCACCACGGGCGTGCAGAAAACCGATCGCACCGGCACCGGCACCACCAGCGTGTTCGGCCACCAGATGCGCTTCGATCTCAACGAAGGTTTCCCGCTGGTGACCACCAAGAAGGTGTTCACCAAGGCCATCATCGTCGAGCTGCTGTGGTTCCTGCGCGGGGACAGCAACGTGAAGTGGCTGCAGGAGCGCGGCTGCACGATCTGGGACGAGTGGGCGCGCGAAGACGGCGACCTCGGACCGGTGTACGGCGTGCAGTGGCGCAACTGGCCCGCGCCCGACGGGCGCCACATCGACCAGATCAGCGAGGTGGTCAAACAGCTCAAGACCAACCCCGACTCGCGCCGCATCATCGTGAGCGCCTGGAACGTGGCCGACCTCGACAAGATGGCCCTGATGCCCTGCCACGCGTTCTTCCAGTTCTACGTGGCCGACGGCAAGCTGAGCTGCCAGCTCTACCAGCGCAGCGCCGACATCTTCCTGGGCGTGCCGTTCAACATCGCCAGCTACGCGCTGCTCACCCACATGCTGGCGCAGCAGTGCGACCTGGAAGTGGGCGAGTTCATCTGGACCGGCGGCGACTGCCACATCTACAGCAACCACCACGAGCAGGTGCAGACGCAGCTCGCGCGCGCCCCGCACCCCTACCCCACGCTGCGCATCAAGCGCCGCCCCGCATCGATCTTCGACTACGAGCTCGACGACTTCGAGATCCTCGACTACCAGCACCACCCCGCCATCAAGGCGCCGGTGGCGGTCTGAGCCCGCGCCCGCCGCGGACCGCGTGATCACCCGCCGCCAGCTCTGGGCGCTGCTCGCCCTCACGCTCATGTGGGGCGTGAACTGGCCCATGATGAAGCTCTCGCTGCAGGAGCTCACGCCGCTGTATTTCCGCGCCAGCACCATGATGCTGGGCGCGCTCGGCCTGTTCATCTACGTCGCCCGCCTGGGCGAGCGCATGCGCCCCACGCGCGCCGAATGGGCCGCCATCGCCTGGCTCGGCCTGCCCAACGTGCTGGGCTGGCACACGCTCTCGATCTTCGGGGTGCAGGAACTCGCCTCCGGCCGCGCGGCCATCCTGGGCTTCACCATGCCGATCTTCACGGTGCTGATCGGCGCGGCCTTCTTCGGCGAGCGCATCACGCCGCGCGTGCGCACGGCCGTGGTGTGCGCGGGCATCGCCATCGCGCTGCTGCTGTGGCACGAGCTGCAAAGCCTGAGCGGCCGGCCCACCGGCATCGCGTGGATGCTGGGCGCGGCCTTCTGCTGGGGCGTGGGCACGCTGCAGTTCCGCCGCGCCCACCTCACGCTCTCGCCCATGGTGGTCACGGTCTGGATGCTGCTGCTGGGCAGCGGTGTGGTGGGGGCGCTGGCCCTCGCGCTGGAACCGGTGCCCCGGCTGGCGGGCTTTTCGGTGCCGATGTGGATCAGCCTGCTGTATGGCGTGTGCATCAACTACGGCGTGGCGCAGTTGATCTGGTTCGGCATGGCGCGCAACCTGCCGCCGGCCACGAGCGCCATGAGCGTGATGGCGATCCCGCTGGTGGGCACGCTGAGCGCGACCTTCATCGTGGGCGAGGTGCCGCACTGGCAGGACTGGGTCGCCATCGGCTTCGTGATGATGGCCATTGCCAGTGTGCTCTGGCCAGCCCGGCCTGCTCTGCCGGCGGCACAATAGGCGCATGCCCCACCCCACCACCCGATTGCACCTCATCTTCGCGCGCGCCGCCAATGGCGTGATCGGCAAGGACAACGCCCTGCCCTGGCACCTGCCGGAGGACATGGCGCACTTCAAGCGCACCACGCTCGGCCACCCCGTGATCATGGGCCGCAAGACCTGGGATTCGCTGCCACCCAAATTCCGCCCGCTGCCGGGCCGGCTCAACATCGTCGTCACGCGCGACGCCGCCTGGCAGGCCGAAGGCGCTGCCCGTGCGAACTCGCTGCCCGAAGCCGTGTCGCTGTGCCCCGCGGGCTCGGACGCCTGGGTGATCGGCGGCGCGCAGATCTACGCCGCCGCCCTGCCGCTGGCCGACACCGCCGTGGTCACCGAGATCGCACGCGATTTCGAGGGCGATGCGCACGCACCCGTGTTCGGCCCCGAATGGCAGGAGACCGCGCGCGAAACCCACACGGCCTCCAACGGCCTGCCCTTCGCGTTCGTCAGCTACACCCGGGCCACGACGCGGTAGACGCAGCGCGATGCCCCCGCGAGCACGTGCTGCTCGCGCGTGACGCGGCCGTCGCCGCCGATGATGTCCTGAAACAGCAGCAGCTCCGAGCGGCAGAAGCCCTGGCAACTGCGCGCCGCGGCGCAGATCGGGCAGTGGTCCTCGATCAGCAGCCAGTCCTTGCCGTCGCGCTCGACGCGCGCCATGTAGCCCTCTTCGCTGCGCACCACCGCGAGCTGCTCCAGGCGCTTCGCCATGGTCTTGCCGTTGCAGCGCTGCCGGTACAGCGTGCGGGCATCGGATTCGCGTTGCGAGATCAACCGCTCCAGACCCTGCTCGCCAAACAGCTGCCGCACCGAGCCGATCAACTGCACCGTCAGCTGCGCATGGGTGTCGGGAAAACGGCGATGCCCGGCCTCGGTCAGCGCCCAGTTCTGCCGGGGCCGACCCACGCCGACCGCAGCTTCCTGCACGCCCTCGAGCACGCCCGCCGCGACCAGTTTCTGCACCTGCTGGCGCGCCGCTTCGGGCGTCAGGTCCAGCGCCTGCGCCAGCCGGGCGGTAGAGGTCGGCCCCCTGGACTTGATGAGGAACAGAAGGCGATCCGCCGTCGGTGATGCACCCGGCATATCCAGGTCTTTACTTGCATAAACCATGGCGCGCTCCTAATATGCAAACAATCACTTGGATAATAACCGCCCCACCGCGCACTGTCGAGAATCACGCATGTCTTCCCTGACCGCCCCTTTACCTGCAACGGCTTCCTGGGGCGATCTGCTCAAGGGCAAGAACGGCTGGCTCGCACTGGCCCTGACCGGTGGCGTGGCCCTGCACGCCATCAACGTGCACATCGTCACCACCGTGCTGCCTTCCGTGGTGCAGGACATCGGCGGACTGGACTGGTACGCCTGGAACACCACCTTGTTCGTGGTGGCCTCCATCATCGGCGCCGCACTCTCGGTGCGCGTGCTGTCCTCGCTCGGGCCCCGCGGTGCCTGCCTCGCGGCGCTGGGCCTGTTCGCCCTCGGCTCGGCCGTGTGCGCCAGCGCCGGCTCCATGGGCGGGATGCTGATCGGCCGCAGCGTGCAGGGCCTGGGCGGCGGCACCCTGGCGGCCCTGAGCTACGCCCTCATCCGCGTGGTGTTCGAGCCGGCCCTGTGGTTGCGCGCGGTGGCCCTGGTCTCCGGCATGTGGGGCATCGCCACGCTGTGCGGCCCGGCGGCGGGCGGGCTGTTCGCCGAGGCCGGCCACTGGCGCTGGGCGTTCTGGATCCTGCTGCCGATCTCGCTGCTGCAGGCGCTGGTGGTGATGGTGCAGCTGCGCCCCGCGCCCGGCGCCGCACCGAGCCGTGGGCAAAAACCAGAGGTGCCGTTGGTGCAGGTGGGGCTGCTCGCCGGCTCGGTGCTGCTGATCGCGGCGGGAAGCCTGTCGCCGCAGTTGCTGTGGCAAGGCCTGGGTGTGGCCGGTGGCCTGGCCCTGGGCGCCGCCGCCGTCGCGGTGGACCGCCAGGCGGCGGTGCGCCTGCTGCCTTCGGGGGCGACGGCACTGGGCTCGCCGCTGGGCTCGGTGTACGCCATCGTGGCGCTGCTGCTGGTGGGCATGACGACCGAGATCTACGTGCCCTACTTCCTGCAGGTGCTGCACGGCTACACGCCGCTGGCGGCGGGTTACCTCACCGCGGCCATGGCGGCCGGCTGGAGCGCGGGCTCCTTGCTGTCGTCGGGGCGCGGCGGTGCCGCTGCCGCCCGGCTGCTGCGCGTCGGTCCGCTGTTGACCACCTTCAGCCTGCTGGCCCTGGCGGTGGTGATACCGGTCGGCGCGGACCTGAGCCCCGGCGCGCGCCTGCTGCTTTGCGGCCTGCCCCTGGCCGGTGCCGGGGCCGGCGTGGGCATCGGCTGGCCCCATCTGCTCAACCGCGTGCTGAACCTCGCGCCCCCGGGGAAGGCGGCATGGCGTCGGCCGCCATCACCACCATCCAGCTCTACGGCATGGCCGTTGGCGCGGCGGTGGCCGGTCTGGTGGCGAACGCCGCGGGCCTCAGCGACCCGGGCGGCCCGGCCGGTGCGCGCGTCGCCGCGGTCTGGCTGTTCGCGAGCTTCGCCCTGGCGCCGGCCCTGGCGACCCTGCTGGCCCGCCACATCACGCGCGCACCGGGCAGCCACCCATGAGGAGACGCCATGCGCGAACGGCTCGAGAAAATGCTGGCCGAGGGCCGTGACAGCGCCCTGCTGCGCTTCGGCCTGGGCCAGGCCTGCCTCAAGGACGAGGACGCCGAAGCCGCGGCGCTGCATCTGACGCAGGCAACGGCGCAGAACCCGCGCCACTCGGCCGCCTGGAAACTGCTCGGTGTGGCGCTCCGCCGGCTCGACCGCCTGGACGCGGCCGAAGCGGCCTGGACCCAGGGCCTGGTGGTGGCCGAACAGCAAGGCGACCACCAGTCGGTCAAGGAAATGACGGTCTTCCTCAAGCGCCTGCGGCGGCCCGCACCGGGGTGACGGGCTCGCCCGGTCGGACCGTGGTTCATCGCATACTTGGCACTTCCGGCCGCATGGCCGGCATGCACCAACACGCTGATCAACCACCACGATGGGTCCACCATGAAACTCGCCACCTGGAACATCAACTCCCTCTCCGTGCGCCTGCCCCAGGTGCTCGACTGGCTGGCCGCCAATCCCGTCGACGCGCTGGGCCTGCAGGAACTCAAACTCGTGGACGAGAAGTTCCCGCACGACGCGCTCAAGGAAGCCGGCTACCACGCCGCTGTCTTCGGCCAGAAGACCTACAACGGCGTGGCCATCCTGAGCCGCAACCCCGTCACCGACATCGTGCGCAACATCCCCCGGCACACCGACGACCAGTCGCGTGTGATCGCCGCGACGCTGGACACGCCCGAAGGCCCGCTGCGCCTGGTCAACTGCTATTTCGTCAACGGCCAGGCACCGGGCACCGACAAGTTCGCCTACAAGATGCTCTGGCTGGAGGCGCTGCACCGCTGGCTGCAGGAAGAACTGAAGGTGCACCAGCGCCTCGTGCTGCTGGGTGATTTCAACGTGGCGCCGGAAGACCGCGACTCGTTCGACCCCGTCGGCCTGAAAGACACCATCCACCACACGGTGGAAGAGCGCGCGCATTTCCAGGCCTTGCTCGACCTGGGATTGACGGACGCCTACCGCCTGTTCGAGCAGCCGGAGAAAAGCTACTCGTGGTGGGATTACCGCATGCTGGGCTTCCAGAAGAACCGGGGGCTGCGCATCGACCACATTCTGGTGAGCGAGGCGCTGCGCGGCCGCGTGACGGCCTGCCACATCGACCGCCTGCCGCGCAAGAACCCGCAGCCCAGCGACCACGCACCGGTGGTGGTCACGCTGGGCTGAGCCCGTTCACTCGAGGTTCAGTTCCTGGATCTTGCGGGTGATGGTGTTGCGCCCAATGCCGAGCTTGTGCGCGGCCTCGATGCGGCGCCCACGCGTGTTGGCCAGCGCGGTCTGGATCAGGCGCGTTTCGAAGCGGCGCGTGAGCACGTCCCACACATCGGTGCGGCCGTCTTCGAGCAAGGCCTGGGCCTCGGCCTGCAGGCCACTCTCCCAGGCCAGAGGCGCCGCCCGGGCGGTCTCCGCCTCGGGTGAGGCGACGGCCGATTCGGCGTGGGCGATGGCCGCCGAACTGCTGGCGTAGACGGGCTCGGGCACGGCAGGCGCCATGAGGCCGGTCGGCAGGGAAGACACCACCGGGGCCTCCGAGGCGGCCGGGTGGGCCACTGCGGGAGCGGTACCGCTCATGGACAACACCTCCGGTGGCAGGTCCTTGAGTTCGATCACCTGGGCCGGGGCCATCACCGTGAGCCAGTGGCAGACGTTTTCCAGCTGGCGCACATTCCCGGGGAAGTCGAAGGCGCCGAGCAGCTTCAGGGCCGCCTCGGAAATGCGCTTGGGCTCCACGCCGAGCTGTTTGGCGCTTTGCTGCAGGAAGAAACGCGTGAGCATGGGCACGTCTTCGCGCCGCTCGCGCAGCGCGGGCAGGCGCAGGCGGATCACGTTGAGGCGGTGGAACAAGTCTTCGCGGAACACGCCCTCCTTGACGCGCTGCTCCAGGTTCTGGTGGGTGGCGGCGATCACGCGCACGTTGGCGCGCACGGCGCTGTGGCCGCCCACGCGGTAGAAGTGGCCATCGGACAGCACGCGCAGCAGGCGCGTCTGCAGGTCGAACGGCATGTCGCCGATTTCATCGAGGAACAGCGTGCCGCCATCGGCCTGCTCGAAGCGGCCCCGGCGCATGGTCTGCGCGCCGGTGAAGGCCCCACGCTCATGGCCGAACAGTTCCGACTCCAGCAGGTCCTTGGGGATGGCCGCGGTGTTGATGGCCACGAAGGGCCCGGCCGCGCGCGGCGAATGCTTGTGCAGCGCGCGCGCCACCAGCTCCTTGCCCGAGCCCGACTCGCCGGTGATCAGCACCGTGACCTGGCTCTGGCTCAGGCGCCCGATGGCGCGGAACACGTCCTGCATCGCGGGCGCCTGGCCGAGCATTTCGGGCGCGGCGCTCATGCGCTCCTCGGCCACTTCCTCGCGCAGGCTTTCGTCCACCGCGCGGCGGATCAGCTCGACCGCCTTGGGCAGATCGAAGGGCTTGGGCAGGTATTCGAAGGCCCCCCCTGGAAGGCCGAGACGGCACTGTCCAGGTCGGAGAACGCGGTCATGATGATGACCGGCAGGCCGGGCAGCTTTTCCTTGACCTTCTCCAGCAGCTCCAGCCCCGAACCGCCGGGCATGCGGATGTCGCTCACCAGGATCTGGGGGCCCTCGTGTTCGGGCGTGTCGATCAGGGCCTTGAGCACGTCCTGAGGGTTGGTGAAACTGCGCGTGGGCAGGTTCTCGCGCAGCAGCGCCTTTTCGAGCACGAAGCGAATCGATTGGTCGTCGTCCACTATCCAGATCGGCTTCATTGAGTTGTCTTCCCTTCTTGTGGCGCGGCGTTCGACGGTCGGTGACGGCTAGGGCAACGGAATCAGAATCTTGAAGTCCGTCTCGTTCGGCACGCTCTCACACTCGATCAATCCATGGTGCTGCTGGACAAAGGTCTGCGCCAGCGTGAGCCCCAGGCCGGAGCCGCCATCCCGCCCCGACACGAGCGGGAAAAAGATGCGGTCCTTGATCGAGTCTGGAACGCCAGGCCCGTTGTCGATCACATGCAATTCCAGTGCCAGCCGATAGCGCTGTTTACCAAACGTCACCTGTCGGCCCACGCGCGTGCGGAACACGATGCGCGCATCGCCCGCCGCGATGCGTTCGCTCAGCGCCTGCGCGGCGTTGTGCGCGATGTTGAGCACGGCCTGGATGAGCTGCTCGCGATCGCCGCGGAACTCGGGGATGGAGGTGTCGTAGTCGCGCACGACCTTCAAGCCCTTGGGAAACTCGGCCAGGATGAGCGAGCGCACGCGCTCGCACACCTCGTGGATGTTCACGTCGCCCACCACGTGCGGCCGGCGGTGCGGCGCGAGCAGGCGGTCCACCAGCGACTGCAGCCGATCCGCCTCGTGGACGATGACCTGGGTGTACTCGATCAACTCGCGGGACTCCAGCTCCATCTGCAGCAACTGGGCCGCACCGCGAATGCCGCCGAGCGGGTTCTTGATCTCGTGCGCGAGGTTGCGGATGAGCTCCTTGTTCGCCTGCGCCTGATCGATCAGCCGCTCTTCGCGCTCCTGGCGCGCCTGCTGCTCCAGCGGCAGCAGCTCGACGATCACCTCACCCGGGTTGTCGGTCTGCGCCACCACCACGTGCACCGGCAGGGCTTCGTGGTTGAGGCGCTTGAGCCACGCGTCGTAGCGCAGCGCGGCGAACTGGTTGCCGCTCGCGCCCTGCAAGGCGTTTTCCAGCAGCGGGGGTTCGGTGAAGCAGTCCTGCAGCAGCGCGCCCGTGATGCTGCGGCGGGACATGCCCAGCGCATCCTCCAGCGCCGCGTTGGCGTAGAGCACGCCCCCGTGCTGATCCACCACGGCCACCAGGGTGGCCAGCAGGTCGAGGGACTGGAAACGGGAAGACACCGAGGGGGACTTGCGTCCGGCAGCCGACCCGTCCGGGTCGGCCGGGGCCCGGCGCGGGAAAGTGGGAAGAAGGGAGGGGAAGTTGGGCTTTTTCAAGCCGGTCATTTTGCGGCAGAACCGACGGCGTTGGCGGACCCCGGCAGTCGATTCAATTCGCGCTGCAGGCCGGCGACGTCGCTCTCGGCGCGCGCCACGGCGGCCTTGAGTTCGGCCACGCGGTCGAGGTAGCGCTGGTAGTTGCGCGACTCGATGCCCTGCTTCTCGGGCTCGCCGTTGGCGTACTCCTTGCGCGCGAGCGCCAGGCGCTCTTGCGCCTTGCGCAGTTCGGCCTCGAGGATGGCGCGCGCATCGCTGTCGCGCGCGCGCTGCGCGGCCGAGTCGACGCGTTCGTTGGCGCTGCCGTTGCGTGGGGCGGCCGCTGCGGGCGTGGCGCGCGGCGGCGTGGGCCGGGTGCCTTCGATGATGGTGATGTTGCCGCCCTCCATGGGGCTGCAACCCTTGGACTTGGCCACCTGCGCGTCGTTCGTGTATTCGTTGCCGCAACGGTAGATGCGCGCCTGGGCATGGGCTTCCAGGACGCACAGCGCGAGCGTGGCCACGGCCAGCGACCGGATCGTGAGTGAAGGCATCGGATTCAAGGTGACATCAACTCCAGGAAGCGGTTTGGGGTATGGGCGGGCGCACCGATATGCGTTTTTCAGTATGACCGAAAACTGTTTCAAAAGTGCCGTGCCAGCGTGTGAACGGTGGCGATTGACCGCCCGAGCAACAAAAAAGGGGCCACTTGCATGGCCCCTTTCGGGATGGCCCTGGCAGCCCGGCAGAGCCGGGCAAGCCATCACAGGCTGTAGTACATGTCGAACTCGACCGGGTGCGGCGCCATGCGGAAACGCGTGACTTCGCCCATCTTGAGTTCGATGTAGGCGTCGAGCATGGAGTCGGTGAACACACCGCCCTTGGTCAGGAAGCTGCGGTCCTTGTCGAGGTACTCCAGCGCCTGGTCGAGGCTGTGGCACACGGTGGGCACCAGCTTGTCCTCTTCGGGCGGCAGGTGGTACAGGTCCTTGGTGGCGGCTTCGCCCGGGTGGATCTTGTTTTCCACGCCGTCCAGACCCGCCATCATCAGGGCCGAGAAGGCCAGGTAGGGGTTGGCCGAAGGATCGGGGAAACGCGCTTCGATGCGGCGGCCCTTGGGGTTCGCCACGTAGGGGATGCGGATCGAGGCAGAACGGTTGCGGGCCGAGTAGGCCAGCTTCACGGGGGCTTCGAAGCCGGGCACCAGGCGCTTGTAGGAGTTGGTGCCGGGGTTGGTGATGGCGTTGAGCGCGCGGGCGTGCTTGATGATGCCGCCGACGTAGTACAGGGCGAAATCGCTCAGACCAGCGTAGCCGTCACCGGCGAACAGGTTCTTGCCGTCTTTCCAGATGGACTGGTGAACGTGCATGCCGGAGCCGTTGTCGCCGGCGTAGGGCTTGGGCATGAAGGTCGCGGTCTTGCCGTAGGCGTTGGCGACGTTCCACACCACGTACTTGAGCACCTGCGTCCAGTCGGCGCGCTCGACCAGCGTGCTGAACTTGGTGCCGATTTCGTTCTGGCCAGCGCCCGCCACTTCGTGGTGGAACACTTCAACGGGAATGCCCAGCGATTCGAGGATCAGGGACATTTCGGCGCGCATGTCCTGCGTGCTGTCGACCGGGGGCACGGGGAAGTAGCCGCCCTTGACGGTGGGACGGTGGCCGCGGTTGCCGCCTTCGAGCTTGGCGCCGCTGTTCCAGGGGGCTTCGTATTCCTCGATCTCGCACATCACGCGGCCGGGTTCGTTGCTCCAGCGCACACCGTCGAAGATGAAGAATTCGGGTTCCGGTCCGAAGAAGGCGGTGTCGCCCAGGCCGGACGCCTTGAGGTAAGCCTCGGCGCGCTTGGCGATGGAACGCGGATCGCGGTCGTAGGCCTTGCCGTCGCCCGGCTCGATCACGTCGCACTGCAGGAACAGCGTGGTTTCTTCGAAGAAGGGGTCGATGTTGGCGGTATTGGGGTCGGGCATGAGCTGCATGTCCGAGGCTTCGATGCCCTTCCAGCCAGCCACCGAAGAACCGTCGAACGCGTGGCCCGAGCTGAACTTGTCTTCGTCGAAGTGAGACACGGGCACGGTGACGTGCTGTTCTTTGCCCCGGGTGTCGGTGAAGCGGAAGTCAACGAACTTCACTTCGTTGTCTTTCACCATTTGCATCACGTCTGCGACGGTCTTGGCCATCAAATACTCCTGTAGCTGGGTGAGTGGAAAAATTGAAAACGACGCTGCTGATAAGCAGAATGTGTGCCACAAAGTGGGTCATGCGCGGGCGCTGGCTCCCCCGGCTTCACGGGACAGCGGGAATTATGGCCCAGGCCATGCGCCACAAAGGGTCAGCCGGCAGGCATCTGGGCCCTTGGAAGGCCGCGCGTTGCACCTTGTCGGGCGTTACCGCCCCCGACCGCACCCATTGGGTGCACTCGTCAATTGCACCAATTTAGTGCAATTCAGTTTCGCACCATTTCGGGGCCCAGCTTCGCGTCGTGCCGATGCAGGCCCGCGAGCAGCTGGGCGTAGGCCGGCGCCACCGCCTCGGTGGCTCCCTTCACCCCCAGTTCGATGTGCCGGCCGTACTCCGGGTGGTCCACGCTGGGCAGGCTGAAGACCTTCACGGCATGGGCCTGCTCGATCTGCTCCATGAGCGGGGTCAGGGTGGCCTCCATGGCGCCGAACACGATCACCGAACGCTCCTGCCAGGCGCCCTGGCGATGCCATTGCGCGTACTCGGTATCGAGCACGCCTTCGATCATGGGCCAGGCCATGACGGGAAAGCCGGGCACGAAATGCACGCTGCCGCCCCCTGCCCCGTCGCAGCTGAAACCGGGGATCTTGTTGTACGGGTTGAGGATGAGGCGAGCGCCCACGGGAAACACGCCCATGTTGTAGCGGTGCACGTTGTCCGGCCGCTCGGGATCGAAGACCTCGCCACGCTCGGCGGCCGTGTCGCGCATGCGGGACTCGATCAGTTCCTTGGCCTGCGGGTGCAGGGCCAGGTCCACGCCCAGCGCGGCGGCGGCGCACTGGCGCGTGTGGTCATCGGGCGTGGCGCCAATGCCGCCGCAGCAGAACACGGCGTCGCTGCCCGCGAACGCGTCGCTCAGCGTCGCGGTGATGCGGTCGCGATCGTCGCCGACCAGCTTGGCCCAGGACAGGGTCAGGCCGCGCTGCGCCAGCAGCTCGATGATCTTGGGAAGGTGTTTGTCGCTGCGCTTGCCGGAAAGGATCTCGTCACCAACGATGATCAGGCCGAAGGTGGGTGTCATGAAAGGGTGGGTGGCTGGTTGAATGAGGACCCTGGTTCCTGGGCAGGCAAGGTCAATGGGGCCGGTGGGCTGGGTTCGGCGTCCCGCACCTGCACCGTGGCCTGCGCCCGCTGGCGCTGCAGCACGGTCAGGCAGAAATGGGCGAACCAGAGCGAAGCGAATGCGAACACCAGGGTGTAGATCCAGATCGCCACAGGCACCAGCAAGGGGGCCAGTGCAATGAACATCGCACCCGAAGCCCACAGCAGGCTGGGCGCGGCGCCCAGGTAGCCGCTGAGCACGCCCATGACGAGCAGGCTGCCGCGGTGCTCGCGCAGGATGGCCTTGCGCTCGTCGCCGCTGGCGTGCGTGGCCAGCGCGTCGAACGCGAACACCCGGTAGGTGAGCCAGCCCCAGATCAGCGGCGGAAGAATGAGCACCAGGGGTGGCACCAGCCACAGCGGCATGGACACGATCAAGGCCAGCACCGCGAGCAGCGTGGAGCCGAGCGACCACAACACGCTCACCAGCAGAGACCCACCGTGCTTGCGCTCCAGGCTGGGAAAGCGGCGCTGGCCAACCAGCTCCACCATGGCGGGCGTCATGAACATCGCCACCAGCAACAGGCACAACAGCACGATGACGGGGGTGGCCAGCACCAGCACCAGCAGCGGCGCGAACACGGTGCGCAGCGAGCCCAGGCCCAGGCGCTCCAGCCAGCCCAGGAATATCTGGATGAGGTCGAACGCCTCCAGCCACGCCGCCACCGAGGCCACGGCGTTCTCCCAGAAGAAGTAACCCAGGCCGAACGACAGCACCACCATCAGGATCAGCGGGAGAAACGACAGTGCGATCACCCGCGGATGCATGCAATAGGCGATGGCGCGCCAGAAGGAATCGAACAGCAAGGACATGCCGGCAAGAATACATCCAATCCATGTCAGGCCACCCCGCGGGCGGCCCTCGCGCCGATCGCTGCGACGCTAGGATCGAGTCCCATGAAACACATCGACATCGCGGGCATTGGCCTGGAAGTGGCTCACATTCCGGGGCCGGCGGAACGTGCCCCCCTGGTCTTCCTGCATGAAGGCCTGGGCAGCGTGGCCATGTGGCAGCAGCGCGGCCGGCACTGGCCCGCCGAGCTTTGCGCCGCCACAGGCCGCGCGGGCTGGCTGTACTCGCGCCGGGGCTATGGCCAGTCCGACCCCGTGGCCGACGTGCGCGGCCAACCCCGGTGGCAGGGGTCCTGGCACATCGGCCGCCACGAGCCCGACTACATGCACCACGAAGCCTGGCGGGCTCTGCCCGCGCTGCTGCAAGCCCTGGGCGTGCCCGAGCCCGTGCTCGTAGGCCATTCGGATGGCGCCACCATCGCCCTGCTGCACGCCAGCCGGCACCCGGTCGCGGCCTGCGTGGCCATGGCGCCCCACGTGTTTATCGAAGACATCGCGCTGAACGCCATCGCCCAGGCCAAGACCTTGTACGAAGGCGATCCCGACGGGCTTCGCCAGCGCCTCTCGCGCTACCACGCCGACGTGGACAACGCCTTCTGGCAATGGAACGACGTCTGGCTCAGTCCAGCCTTCCGCCAGTTCGACATCCGCGCCGAATGCCGGGCCATCACCGCCCCTTTGCTGCTGGCGCAAGGCCTGGGCGATGAGTACGGCACCCTGGCCCAGCTGGACGAGATCGCGCTGGCGGCGCCGCATGCGCAACGCATCGAGCTGCCCGATTGCGGCCACAGCCCCCACCGCGATCAGCCCGAGGCCTTGACCCGCGCCGTGGCGGATTTTCTGGCCTGCTTGGGCTGATTTCCCCGCCTGGGGGATGCACGCCCGACGCGCAGTTGGGCACAATGGAACGTTGGCCGGACGCGGGCGCCGCCGGCCTGGCGCGCCATACCGCCATTTGTATCAAACGACCTCAAAACCCCAAGAAATTCACACGAAACGCGTACACACAAGGCCACAAAGCCCCACCGAAGGTCCGGCAAACCTCTACACTTTGATACAAATAGACGCCACCCCCTTCGCCACACATGAATACTTGGAACAACCCATGGCTGCTTGCCGTGCTCGCGCCCGCTCTGCTGGCCCTGGGGGCATTCCTGCACCGCGTCTGGGTCGACAAGCAGGCGCGGGAACGGCGGCGCATTCCCAAGCATTGGCCGCTGAGCACCCGCGCGCTGGCCAACAGTGAAGAAGCCCGCGTCTGGCACTGGCTGGCGCGCGCCTTCTACGACCACCACGTCATGATCAAGCTGCCGGTCACGCGCTTCACCCTGCCGCGCGACAAGGAGCAAGGCATGGACTGGTACAAGCTGCTCGGCGGCGTGTACTGCACCTTCACCGTCTGCCGCTCGGATGGGCGCGTGCTTGGCTGCCTGGACGTGCCGGGCAGCGCTGGCTTGCCGCGCAGCACCCGCACGCTCAAACACTCCCTGCTGACCCAGTGCGGTCTGCCTTACTGGGTCGTGCGCTCCAACAGCCTGCCCACGGTTGCCGAAATCCGGGCCGAGTTCCTGGGCGAGTCCTCGCTCAACCACTCCATGCGCGAGCGCGAAATGGAAGAGCGCGCCATCATCGCCGCGCAGGCCAACCTGCGCACCGCGCTCACGCGCCAGCGCAGCAACCGCAACAGCGATTTCAGCCCGCTGTCGAACTGGCCCAACAGCACCACCGGCGACCCGCGCAGCGACTTCAACTCGCAGTGGCAGGAGAACTCCTTCCTCATGCCGCTGGACAGCCGCAAGGGCGATCTGCTTTAAGCCTGGCGCGCCGCCTGCTGGGCGCTCGCCGCGCCGGGGGCCTTCTGCGTGAGCGCCAGCACCTCCGCCGCGGTGAGCCACCGCCACTGACCCGCCTTGAGCTCAGGCGACAGCACCAGAGCGCCGATGGATGACCGGTGCAGGCCTTCCACCCGGTTGCCGACGGCCGCCACCATGCGCTTGACCTGGTGGTATTTGCCCTCCGTCAAGGTCAACCGCAGGTGAAGCTCGCTGACGGCTTCACACGCCTCGGCCTTCACCGGCTGAGGATCGTCGTCCAGCACCACCCCTTCCAGCAAACGGCCGATCTGCCGCGCATCCAGCGGATGCTTGACCTGGGCCTCGTACACCTTGGGCACGTGGTGGCGCGGCGACGTCAGGCGGTGGATGAACTTGCCATCGTCGGACAGCAGCAGCAAGCCCGTGGTGTCCTGGTCCAGCCGCCCGACAGCCTGCACGCCCGCGGCAGCCCCTCCCCCACGCTGGCGCAAGGGCCCAGGCAACAGGGTGTAGACGCTGGGGTAGGTGCTGGGCTTCTGCGAGCACTCGTAGCCCGCGGGCTTGTGCAGCAGCAGGTAGGCGCGTGCGTGGTAGTGCCAGACCTCACCCTGCACGCGAAACACCAGCCCCTCCTCTTCGAAGAGAGCTGAGGGATCGGTACACGGAGAGCTGTCTTCACCCACCGACACCAGGCCTTGCTGCACCAGGCCGCTGCAGATGCGGCGGGTGCCAAAGCCCTGAGAAAAAAGAATGTCCTGCAATTGCATCATGGTGCGGGAATTGTCGCCGCTCGCCCGGCTCAGACCACGACACACCAGAATGGCAGGCCGCCCGCCGTGGGCGCCCTCACTTTTGCGCATGAAGCAACGCATCAAGACCTGGCTCAGCACACAGGACGGACTGCGCCACCACCGCTGGCTGCGCTGGATGGGGCCGGTGCTGCACCAACCCAGGTTGTGGCACTTCAGTCGCAAAGGCATCGCCATGGGCGTGGCCGTGGGCATCTTCTTCGGCCTGCTCGTCCCGATCGCGCAAATGCCCCTGTCGGCCGCCGCGGCCGTGCTCCTCAGGGCGAACCTGCCGATGGCGGTGGCCAGCACCTTCGTGACGAATCCGGTGACCTTCGGGCCGGTCTACTACGGCGCCTACCGCCTCGGCAAGGTGGTGTTGGGCGAACCTCGCGTGACGGAGAGCGAGGCGATGGCCGCGCTTGAGAGGGTGCGGGCTGAAGAGAAGGCCGAGGGAGCGCGGCCAACCTGGTCGCAGCGCATCGCCCGTGGTGTCGAGCACCTGAGGACAGCCGGCAAGCCGCTGGCCGTGGGTCTGGCCATCATCGCCACCTTGAGCGGGCTCACCGTCTACGTCCTCATCAGCGGGCTGTGGATTCTCAAGACACGCTGGGAACGCAAGCGACGGTTGCGCGAACGCTCTTTGCCGGACGCCTGAAGGCAGCTCGCTTCGCAGAACCGAAAAAAAGCCCGCCCGGCACGGCGCCGGGCGGGCTTTTCAATAGGTGGTGGAGCTGGGGGGATTCGAACCCCCGTCCGCAAGCCTTCTTCGAGCAGTTCTACATGTGTAGCCGTCTGTTTTGGGTCTCGCCGCCCGAGTCGCGCAGTGGCACGCTAAACGGGAAGCCAGCATCCTTGAATCTCACCCTGCGCCAAGGTGCCCGACGCAGAGCCAGCCAATGTGAATTACCTCGCAGCCGGGAGGTCTTGCGACCCCCTTGCCCAGCCCATCGGCCTGCTGTTGCGAGGCTCACCGGTGTTTAAGCGGCGAGTGCGAAACGTTCGTCGTTTGCAGTTGGTTTTTTTCTGCGGATTAACGAGGTGACAGAACCTCGACATGCCCTGCTGCGCGTCCGAACCCACGTCGAAACCAGTGCAGCCCCAGGAAGACAGAGTTTAAGGCAGTTCCAGCAATTTCAAGAGCTGCAGGGGCGAAGAAACCTCCGCGTCCGCACCCCAGCTGGCCACGTCGGCACCATAGCCGAGGTAACCGTACCGAGCAGCCACCGTCGGCATGCCAGCCGCCTTGCCCGCCCGGATGTCGCGCTCGTCATCGCCCACGTAGATGCACTGGCTCGGCAAGAGCTGCAACCGGCGCGCCGCCTCCAGCAAGGGCTCGGGATGCGGTTTGGCATGGGGCGTGGTATCGCCGCTGATCACGACAGAAGCGGTCTCGAAGAGCGCCATGGCCCGCGAAAGAGGATTCGTGAACCGCTGCGACTTGTTGGTGACCACGCCCCAGCGAAGCCCACCGTCCACGAGGCGGGCCAGCAGATCGTCCACGCCGTCGAACGGCGCCGTGCGTTGTGTCATGCAGCCTTCGTACGCACCAAAGAACTCTTCCTTCAACGCAGGGTAGTCCGCGTGCTCGGGTGTGATGCCGAACGCCACATGCAGCATGCCCCGGGCCCCGGAGCCCGCATGAGGCCGGTATTGCTCCAGCGGCAGCGAGGCCATGCCCCGGCTCACCCGCATGCCATCGGCAGACGACCCAAGATCCGATGCGCTGTCGATCAACGTGCCGTCCAGGTCGAACAGGACGGCATGCACTCCTCGAAAAACAGTCATGGTTTGCGTGTGGCGAACAGGTAGTTGACGCTGGTGTCGGCGCTGAGCCAATAGCGTTGCGTCAAGGGGTTGTATTCCATGCCACGGGTCTGATCGAGCTCCAGGCCCACGGCCCGGCAATAGCTCGCCAGCTCGCTGGGGCGAATGAACTTCGCGTACTCGTGCGTTCCCTTGGGCAACAGCTGCAGCAGGTACTCCGCCCCGAGCACCGCGAACAGGAAGGCCTTGGCGTTGCGGTTGAGGGTCGAGAAAAACACCCAGCCTCCGGGTTTCACCAGGGTGGCGCAGGCGCGCACCACCGACGCGGGGTCGGGCACGTGCTCCAGCATCTCCATGCAGGTCACCACATCGAACTCGCCAGGCTGCTCCAGCGCCATGGCCTCCGCGCTGATCTCCTTGTAGCTGACGTTGGCGGTGCCCGCCTCCAGCGCGTGCAACTGCGCCACCCGCAGCGCCTTGACGGACAGGTCGATGCCCGTCACGTCGGCACCTTTGCGCGCCATGGAATCGGACAGGATGCCTCCGCCGCAGCCAATGTCCAGCACCCGTTTGCCCGCCAATCCCGCCAATCCATCGATCCACCCCAGGCGAAGCGGATTGATCTGATGCAGGGGACGGAACTCGCTGTCGGGATCCCACCAGCGATGGGCAAGATCGGAGAATTTGGCCAGCTCGGCCGGATCGGCATTGACGTTCGGATTCATGCGTTGATTATCGCCAGCACAATAAAAAAACCGCGCCGAAGCGCGGTTTTTGGACCGGAACTGAAGGAAATCAGTTCTTGCGGGTGCCGACCACTTCGACTTCCACGCGGCGGTTCTTGGCGCGGCCTTCGCGGGTGGCGTTGTCGGCCACCGGCTGGGTCAGGCCCTTGCCTTCGGTGTAGATGCGGTTGCTTTCGATGCCCTTGCTCACCAGATAGGCCTTGACGGCTTCAGCGCGGCGGTTGGACAGCTTCTGGTTGTAGCCAGCAGCGCCGGTGGAGTCGGTGTGACCCACAGCGATCACGACTTCCAGAGCAATGCCGGACACCTTGCCAGCCAGATCGTCCAGCTTGGCCTTGCCTTCGGGCTTGAGCACAGCCTTGTCGAAGTCGAAGAAGGCGTCAGCAGCGTAGGTCACCTTGGACGCCACGGGAGCCGGTGCGGGTGCGGGAGCCGGTGCGGGTGCAGGGGCTGCGGCAGGAGCCGGAGCGGGAGCCGGTGCGGGAGCCGGAGCGGCGGCAGGAACGATCGCGCCGTCGCAACCTTGTGCGGCGGTGGCGGGCGTCCAGTTGGCATCGCGCCAGCAGAGTTCATTGGTGCCGTTTTTCCAAACCAGTTCGCTGGTGCCATTGCGCCAGTTGTCGATGGTTTGGGCGCCGGCGGCCGTTGCCATGGCGGCGGTTGCCAACAGCATTGCCACTTTGTTAAGTTTTTTCATGGTTTTCCTCTATATAAGCCGCAGACAGACTGCGTGACAAGAACGACGCTTCAAGTGACCACCACTAAAAACGCTGGAATTTATTGTGCCACAAGCACGGAATGCCCGGCCCGCCGGCCAATGCGGCGTTGTCGCCGGATACAGCAGGTCACGTCATTCGTTGTGGATGTACAACAAACGACCCAAGAAGGTGTAGGAGAACGCGCCGTCTAAAATCACAGGTTGCCCTCCGGTCCATCTACGCACCTATTCCCTCGCTCATGACACAGTTCGCCAAAGAGACCCTGCCCATCAGTCTTGAAGAGGAAATGAGGCGCAGCTACCTCGATTACGCCATGAGCGTGATCGTGGGGCGCGCCCTGCCCGACGCGCGGGATGGTCTCAAGCCGGTGCACCGGCGCGTGCTTTTCGCGATGCACGAGCTCAACAACGACTGGAACCGCCCTTACAAGAAATCGGCCCGTATCGTGGGCGACGTGATCGGTAAGTACCATCCGCACGGCGACAGCGCGGTGTACGACACCATCGTGCGCATGGCGCAGGACTTCTCGCTGCGGCACATGCTCGTGGACGGCCAGGGTAACTTCGGCTCCGTCGACGGCGACAACGCGGCTGCCATGCGCTACACGGAAATCCGCCTGTCGAAAATCGCCCATGAAATGCTGGCGGACATCGACAAGGAGACCGTCAATTTCGGTCCCAACTACGACGGTTCGGAAAAAGAGCCGCTGGTGCTCCCGTCGCGCCTGCCCAACCTGCTCGTCAACGGCTCGGCCGGCATCGCGGTCGGCATGGCCACCAACATCCCGCCGCACAACCTCAACGAGGTGGTGGACGCCTGCCTGCACCTGCTCAAGAGCCCCGAGGCATCCATCGACGAATTGATGGAGATCATTCCCGCGCCCGACTTCCCCACGGCCGGCATCATTTACGGCATCAACGGGGTCAAGGACGGCTATCGCACGGGCCGGGGCCGCGTGGTGATGCGCGCCAAGTGCCATTTCGAGGACATCGACCGCGGCCAGCGCCAGGCCATCATCGTGGACGAGCTGCCCTACCAGGTCAACAAGAAGACGCTGCAGGAGCGCATTGCCGAACTGGTGCACGAAAAGAAGATCGAGGGGATCAGCCACATCCAGGACGAGTCGGACAAGTCGGGCATGCGCCTGGTGATCGAACTCAAGCGCGGCGAAGTACCGGAAGTGGTGCTCAACAACCTGTACAAGCAGACGCAACTGCAGGACACCTTCGGCATCAACATGGTGGCCCTGGTCGATGGCCAGCCGCGCCTGTGCAACCTGAAGGACCTGGTCCAGGTCTTCCTGGAGCACCGCCGCGAGGTCGTGACCCGCCGCACGGTGTTCAACCTGCGCAAGGCGCGCGAGCGCGGCCATGTGCTCGAAGGCCTCGCCGTGGCCCTGGCCAACATCGACGAGTTCATCCGCATCATCCGCGAGTCGCCCACGCCGCCCGTGGCCAAGGCGGAACTCATGGCGCGCCCCTGGGACAGTCAGCTGGTGCGCGAAATGCTCACCCGCACGCGCGCCGATGGCGGCGTGATCAACGCCGACGACTACCGGCCCGACGGCCTGGAACGCGAGTTCGGCATGGGTGGAGACGGCCTGTACCGGCTGTCCGAGACCCAGACCCAGGAAATCCTGCAGATGCGCCTGCAGCGCCTGACCGGCCTGGAGCAGGACAAGATCGTGGCCGAGTACAAAGAGGTCATGGGCGAGATCGACGACCTGCTGGACATCCTGGCCAAGCCCGAGCGGGTCTCGACCATCATCGGCGAAGAGCTGATCATCGTGAAGCAGGAGTTCGGCCAGACCAAGCTGGGCGCGCGCCGCAGCGAGATCGAGCACAACGCGCAAGACCTCGCCACCGAAGACCTGATCACGCCAACCGACATGGTGGTCACGCTCAGCCACAGCGGCTACATCAAGAGCCAGCCGCTGTCGGAATACCGCTCGCAAAAGCGCGGCGGTCGCGGCAAGCAGGCCACCGCCACCAAGGAAGACGACTGGATCGACCAGCTCTTCATCGCCAACACGCACGACTACATCCTGTGCTTCTCCAACCGTGGCCGGCTGTACTGGCTCAAGGTGTGGGAAGTGCCGGCCGGTTCGCGCGGTTCGCGCGGCCGCCCGATCGTCAACATGTTCCCGCTGCAGGAAGGCGAGAAGATCAACGTGGTGCTGCCGCTGACCGGCGAGATGCGCAGCTTCCCGTCCGACCGCTATGTGTTCATGGCCACCTCCATGGGCACGGTCAAGAAGACGGCACTCGATGAGTTCAGCAACCCGCGCAAGGCCGGCATCATCGCCGTGGACCTCGACGAGGGCGACTTCCTCATCGGCGCGGCCCTGACCGACGGGCAGCACGACGTGATGCTGTTCAGCGACGGCGGCAAGGCCGTGCGTTTCGACGAGAACGACGTGCGCCCGATGGGCCGCAACGCGCGCGGCGTGCGCGGCATGCTGATCGAAGACACGCAGAGCGTGATCGCCATGCTGGTGGCCGAGGACGAAGAGCAGAGCGTGCTGACCGCCACCATCAACGGCTATGGCAAGCGCACGCCGATCGCCGAGTACACCCGCCACGGGCGTGGCACCAAAGGCATGATCGCGATCCAGCAGAGCGAGCGCAACGGCAAGGTCGTGGCGGCCACGCTGGTGCACAACGACGACGAGATCATGCTCATCACCGACAAGGGCGTGCTGGTGCGCACCCGCGTGTCCGAGATCCGCGAAATGGGTCGCGCCACGCAAGGGGTGACGCTGATTGCGCTGGACGAAGGCTCCGAACTCTCGGGCCTGCAGCGCATCGTGGAGAACGACGCCAACGTGCCGGAGCTGGGCGACGACACGAACGGAGCGGGCGCAGCCGACGACGCGGGCACCGAGCCGTGATGGCGCGGCCCTACAACTTCTCCGCCGGCCCGGCGGCCATGCCCGCCGAGGTGCTGCAGGAGGCCGCGGCCGAAATGCTCGACTGGCACGGCAGCGGCATGAGCGTGATGGAAATGAGCCACCGCGGGCAGGAGTTCGGCGCCATCCTCAAGGCCGCCGAAGCCGACCTGCGCGAGCTGCTCGCCGTACCGGAGCACTTCCGCATCCTCTTCATGCAGGGCGGTGGTCTGGCCGAAAACGCCATCGTGCCGCTGAACCTGTCGCGCGGCGAAACGGTGAACTTCGTGGTCACCGGCAGCTGGAGCCAGAAGTCGCTGAAGGAAGCGCGCCGCTACTGCGACGCGCGCGTGGCCGCCAGCAACGAAGCCGACCACCACACCACCCTGCCCGCGCCGGCGACCTGGCAACTCGACCGCAGCGCGCGCTACGTGCACCTGTGCAGCAACGAGACCATCAACGGCGTGGAAGTGCACGAGTTGCCCGACCTGAAGGCACTCGGATCCGATGTGCCGCTGGCCATCGATTTCTCCTCCCACGTGGCCTCGCGACCGGTGGACTGGTCGCGCGTGGGCCTGGCCTTCGGCGGCGCCCAGAAGAACCTGGGGCCGGCCGGCCTCACGCTCGTGGTGGTCCGCGAAGACCTGCTGGGCCACGCCCTGAAAACCTGCCCCAGCGCGTTCGACTACAAGACCGTGGCCGACAACCACTCCATGTACAACACGCCGCCGACCTTCGCCATCTACATGGCCGGCCTCACCTTCCAATGGCTCAAGCGCCAGACCGAAGGCAACCTGAGCGGCGTGGCGGCCATGGAGGCGCGCAACATCGCCAAGGCCGAGTTGCTGTACGGCTTCATCGACCAGTCGACCTTCTACAGCAACAAGGTCGCCAAGGACTGCCGTTCCCGCATGAACGTGCCCTTCTTCCTGCACGACGAGTCACGCAACGAGGCCTTCCTCGCAGGCGCCAAGGCGGCCGGTCTGCTGCAGCTCAAGGGTCACAAATCCGTGGGCGGCATGCGCGCCAGCATCTACAACGCCATGCCGATCGAGGGCGTGCGCGCCCTGGTGGCCTACATGCGCCAATTCGAACAAACACAGGCCTGAACCGATGACCCTTCCCTCACAGTCCGAAGCCCTGGGCACCCTGCGCGTGCAGATCGACGCGCTGGACCAGCAGTTGCTGGCCCTGCTCAACCAACGCGCTCGCGTGGCCGAACAGGTCGGCGACATCAAGCGCGCAGAGGGCTCGCCCTTTTTCCGGCCGGACCGCGTCGCGCAAGTCATCGAGAAGATCCAGGGCGCCAACCAGGGGCCGTTGCTGAACCAGCACGTGGCCTCGATCTGGCGCGAGATCATGTCCGCCTGCCTGGCGCTGGAGGCGCCGCAGCGCGTGGCCGTGCTCGGTCCGCAGGGCACCTTCTGCGAACAGGCGGCGATCGAATTCTTTGGTGGTGCGGCCAACCTGATCTACTGCGCCAACTTCGACGAGGTGTTCCACGCCACCGCGGCCGGCACGGCGCAGTTCGGCGTCGTGGGCATGGAGAACTCCACCGAAGGCGTGGTGGCGCGTTCGCTGGACCTGTTCCTGCGCTCGCCCGTGCACGTGGTGGGCGAAGTCAGCCTGCTGATCCGCCACAACCTGCTGCGCCAGGTCAATCACCTGGATGGCATCGAAGTCGTCATGGCCCACCCGCAGGCCCTGGCCCAGTGCCAGAACTGGCTCACGCAACACCTGCCGAACGCTGAGCGCCGCGCGGTCTCCAGCAACGCCGAAGGCGCGCGGCTGGCGGCCGAGAACCCGGCCTGGGCCGGCCTGGCCAGCGAACGCGCCGCCGCCCAGTTCGGGCTGCACATCGTGGCGCACGCCATTCAGGACGAGGCCTACAACCGCACGCGCTTTGCCGTGATCTCGCTGCCGCAGACCCTGGCCATGCCGCCCGCCTCGGGACGCGATTGCACCAGCCTGGTGGTATCGGTGCCCAACCGCCCCGGTGCCGTGCACGACCTGCTGGTGCCGCTGAAGAACAACGACGTGTCCATGACGCGCTTCGAGTCGCGCCCGGCCAAGTCGGGTCAGTGGGAGTACTACTTCTACATCGACATCGCGGGCCACCCGTCGCAGCCGCACGTGGCCGCCGCGCTGGAGGAACTCAAAGGTCTCTGCGCTTTCTACAAGGTGCTGGGCGCATACCCGGTGAGCGAATGATGTTTGAACAACTGGGACTGATCGGCTGCGGCATGATGGGCGGCTCCTTCGCGCTGGCGCTCAAGCGCGCCGGGCTGGTCAAGCGCGTCGTGGGCTACAGCAAGTCGCCCTCCACCACCGAACGCGCGCGCCAGCTGGGCGTGATCGACGTCGAGGCCCCGTCGGCGCTGCTGGCGGTCTCGGGCGCCGATCTCGTGCTGCTCGCGGTGCCGGTCTCGGCCACCGAAGCCACCTTCAAAGCCATTCGCCACCTGGTGCGCGGCAACGTGCTGATCATGGACGTGGGCTCGACCAAGCGCGAGGTGATCGACGCCGCGCGCCGTGTGCTGAAGGACCAGGTCGGTGTCTTCGTTCCCGCGCACCCGATCGCCGGCAAGGAAGTCGCCGGCGTCGAGCACGCCGACGCGGACCTGTACCACGGCCGCCAGGTCATCCTCACCCCGATCGAACGCACGCTGACCGCCCAGCTCGAGAAGGCCAGCCAGCTCTGGACCGCGCTCGGTTGCCACGTCAAGCAGATGTCGCCGGAAGCGCACGATGCGGCCTATGCCGCCGTCAGCCACCTCCCGCACATGGTGGCGTTCGCCCTGATGAACGCCATCCAGGGCCAGTCCGATGGGCCGGATTTCCTCTCGCTGGCGGGCCCGGGCTTTCGCGACTTCAGCCGCATCGCGGCCAGCGACCCGGCGATGTGGCGCGACGTGCTCATGTCCAACCGCGAAGAATTGCTGGCGCAGTCGCGCCATTTCCAGCGCGCGCTGCACGCCCTGGAGACCGCCATCAATGCCGGCAACCCCGACGCCCTCGAAGCCTTGATCGAACAGGCCAGCAGCGCGCGCGCGCGCTGGCGCATGACCGCCGTCAAGCCCCGCAGCTGAGCGGCGCCCCGGGCGACGCTTCCTCACCTTCGCGCATGTTTGCCATTTCCCACCTCGACATCCCGCCGCTGGCGAGCGCCGGCGGCACCGTGCGCCTGCCCGGCTCCAAGAGCATTTCCAACCGCGTGCTGCTGCTCGCCGCGCTCAGCGTGGGCCACACCGACATCGCCGACCTGCTCGACTCCGACGACACGCAGGTGATGCTCAAGGCCCTGGCCGAGCTGGGCTGCCGCATCGAACCGCAGCCCGACGGCGCCCTGCGCGTGCATGGCCTGGGCGGCGCCCTGCCGGTGCCCCAGGCCAAATTGTTCCTGGGCAACGCCGGCACCGCGATGCGGCCCCTCACCGCCTCGCTGGCCCTGCTGGCCACCCGCCATGGCGGCACCTTCGAACTCAGCGGCGTCCCGCGCATGCACGAGCGCCCCATCGGCGACCTGGTCGATGCGCTGCGCCAGCTCGGCTGCCCCGTGGCCTGCCTCGCCAACGAAGGCTATCCCCCATTGAAACTCGGCGATGGTCAGACGCACGCCCTGCGGCTGGACCAGCCCATCCGCGTGCGTGGCGACGTGTCCAGCCAATTCCTCACCGCCCTTCTGCTCGCCCTGCCCCTGGTGGCGCAGGAGCGCGACATCGTCATCGACGTGGTGGGTGAACTCATCTCGCGGCCCTACATCGAGATCACGCTCAACCTGCTGGAGCGCTTCGGCGTGGCCGTGCGGCGCGACGGCTGGCAGCGCTTCACCATCCCCGCCGGCAGCCGCTACCAGTCGCCCGGCCGCATCGCGGTTGAAGGCGATGCCTCGTCAGCCAGCTATTTCATCGCCCTGGGCGCCCTCGCGCCCGCCACGCCGGGCACCGACGGCATCACCATCGAAGGCGTCGGCCTGTCGTCCATCCAGGGCGATATCCGCTTCGTCGAAGCCGCCCGCCTCATGGGCGCCAAGGTCTCGGGCGAAGCCAACCGCCTGCACATCCAGCGCGGGGCCTGGCCGCTCACGGCCGTCGACCTGGACTGCAACCACATCCCCGATGCCGCCATGACGCTGGCGGCCATGGCCCTGTACGCCGACGGCACCACCACGCTGCGCAACATCGCCAGCTGGCGCGTCAAGGAAACCGACCGCATCGCCGCCATGGCCAAGGAATGCCGCAAGCTCGGCGCGACGGTGGAGGAAGGCGAGGATTTCATCCGCATCACGCCGCCCGCCCGCCCGCAAGACTGGCGTGCGGCGTCGATCCACACCTACGACGACCACCGCGTCGCCATGTGTTTTTCGCTCGCCGCCTTCAACCCGGCGAAGCTGCCGGTGCGCATCGAAGACCCCAAGTGCGTCGCCAAGACCTTCCCGGACTACTTCGAGACCCTGTTCCAGGTCTGCACCACGCCCAGGGAGCACATCCCCGTGATCTGCGTGGATGGCCCCACCGCCTCCGGCAAAGGCACCCTCTCGGCCGAGGTGGCCGAACAGCTCGGGTACCACCTGCTGGATTCGGGGGTGTTGTACCGCCTGGTCGGGCTGGCGGCTGAAAGAGCCGGCCTGTCCACCGCCGAACCCGACCTGAAGGACCCCGGGCACGCGCGCCGCCTGGGCGAGCTCGCCGCCGGCCTGCAGGTGCGCTTCGAAGGCCTGCGCACCCTGTTCGAGGGCCAGGACGTGACCGACGACCTGCGCAGCGAAACCGCCGGCATGGCGGCCTCCCGGGTCTCGTCCGTGCCCGCCGTGCGGGAGGCCCTGCTGGGCCTGCAACACGCCTTTCGCCAGTTGCCCGGCCTGGTGGCCGACGGCCGCGACATGGGCACGGTGATCTTCCCGGACGCCCCGCTGAAGGTGTTCCTCACCGCCAGCGCCGAGCAGCGCGCCGCACGGCGCCATAAGCAGTTGATTTCAAAGGGAATTGCTGCTAACATCGACAGTCTTTTGGCAGACCTGAAAGCGCGTGATCTGAGGGACACCTCCCGCACGCACGCCCCTCTCAAGCCCGCCGAAGACGCCTTGGAACTGGACAACTCCGGCATGGACATCGAGCAATCGGTGCAGCAGGTGTTGAACTGGTGGCAAGGCAAAACGGCGTTCTCGGGCAACTGAGCGCGCTTCTTGATGGCCCTGACGGCACAGCCGGGCGTTCCCAGCCCGCAGGCCCGAAGGTTCTTTTCACTTAACCCCGCGGTGTCACGCACCGCAACGTCAACGCCGCCCACACGTCGCATCCGTTCCAGCCGCATTCCCCGTGGTTGTTGCACCGACGCTGAGTGGTTTAGGAAATTCAATGTCTGAATCTTTTGCCGCCCTGTTTGAAGAGTCCCTGAAACGCGCTGAAATGCGCTCGGGCGAAGTCATCACCGCCGAGGTCGTGCGCATCGAGCACAACCACGTGGTGGTCAACGCTGGCCTGAAGTCGGAAGCCTACGTGCCTCTGGCCGAATTCAAGAACGACCAGGGCGAACTCGAAGTGCAGGTCGGTGACTTCGTCTCTGTCGCCATCGACTCCGTGGAAAACGGCTTCGGCGACACCCTGCTCTCGCGCGACAAGGCCAAGCGCCTGGCTTCCTGGATGTCGCTGGAAAAAGCGCTCGAATCCGGCGAATTCGTCACCGGCACGACCTCCAGCAAGGTCAAGGGCGGCCTCAAGGTCATGGTCAACGGCATCAGCGCCTTCCTGCCGGGCTCGCTGGTCGACAGCCGTCCGACCAAGGACCTGACCCCGTACGAAAACAAGACCCTGGAATTCAAGGTCATCAAGCTCGACCGCAAGCGCAACAACGTGGTGCTGAGCCGCCGCGCCGTGGTGGAAGCCTCCATGGGCGAAGAGCGCGCCAAGCTGATGGACACCCTGAAGGAAGGCGCCATCGTGCACGGCGTGGTCAAGAACATCACCGAATACGGTGCGTTCGTGGACCTCGGCGGCATCGACGGCCTGCTGCACATCACCGACATGGCATGGCGCCGCGTGCGCCACCCGAGCGAAGTGGTCACGGCTGGTCAGGAAATCACCGCCAAGATCCTCAAGTTCGACACCGAGAAGCACCGCGTCTCGCTGGGCCTCAAGCAGATGGGCGACGACCCGTGGATGGGCGTTTCGCGCCGCTACCCGCAAGGCACCCGCATGTTCGGCAAGATCACCAACATCGCCGACTACGGCGCGTTCGTGGAACTCGAGCCTGGCATCGAAGGCCTGGTGCACGTCTCCGAAATGGACTGGACCAACAAGAACGTGGCCCCGTCCAAGCTGGTGTCGCTGGGCGACGAAGTCGAAGTCATGGTGCTCGACATCGACGAAGACAAGCGCCGCATCTCGCTGGGCATGAAGCAGTGCCGCGCCAACCCCTGGCACGAATTCGCCGAACAGACCAAGCGCGGTGACCGCGTCAAGGGCCCGATCAAATCGATCACCGACTTCGGCGTGTTCGTCGGCCTGGCCGCCGGCATCGACGGTCTGGTGCACCTGTCCGACCTGTCCTGGAACGAGCCCGGCGAAGCCGCCGTGCGCAACTACAAGAAGGGCCAGGAAGTCGAAGCGATCGTGCTGGCCATCGACGTGGAGCGCGAGCGCATCTCCCTGGGCATCAAGCAGCTCGACGGCGACCCGTTCACCACCTTCGTGTCGGTGAACGACAAGGGCTCCATCGTGACCGGCAAGGTCAAGACCGTGGATGCCAAGGGTGCCGAGATCGATCTGGGCGAAGACGTGCTGGGTTACCTGCGCGCCAGCGAAATCAGCCGTGACCGCGTGGAAGATGCGCGCAACGTGCTCAAGGAAGGCGACGAAGTCAACGCCGTGGTGGTGAACGTGGATCGCAAGACCCGCAACATCCAGCTCTCGATCAAGGCCAAGGACGCCGCCGACCAGCAGGAAGCCATGGCCAACCTGAGCCAGCAGTCTTCCCGCGAAAACGCCGGCACGACCAGCCTGGGCGCCCTGCTGCGCGCCAAGCTGGACAACAACCAGAACTGAAGCGAAACCGGTTCGGCGCCGGGTGAGCCACCCGCCCGCAAGGGCGGCCACTTGCCCGGCGCTGTCCCCTCAACGCCCCCACTCCATTCGACATGACCCGAAGCGACCTCGTTGAAGCTCTGGCCAGCCGTTTCGGCCAGCTCACCCACCGCGATGCCGAATTCGCCGTCAAGGCGATCCTGGACGCCATGGGCGAAGCCTTGGTGAAGGGCCATCGCATCGAGATCCGGGGTTTTGGCAGCTTCTCCGTCAACCGGCGTTCACCTCGCATCGGGCGCAACCCGCGCTCCGGTGAGAGCGTGATGATTCCGGAGAAACGGGTGCCGCACTTCAAGCCGGGCAAGGCCCTGCGCGAAGAGGTGGACAAGAAGACCGCCGAGATTCTGGGCCGCGAAACCCAGAAGCGGGCCTGAGACAGGGCTGCTCGCTACAATCGCCCCACCACAAAGGGGACGACGTGAAATACCTGATGTGGCTGCTCAATGCAGCCATTTTTTTTGTGCTGTTCGCCTTCGCGCTCAACAACCAGGACAGCGTGACGCTGCACCTGTTCTTCGGTGCGAGCTGGCAAGCCCCCCTGGTGCTGGTGATCCTGGTGGCGCTGGTGATCGGGGTGTTCCTCGGCGTGGCCGTGATGCTGCCGCTGTGGCTGCGCGCCCGGCGCACCCGCCGCCAGCACGCGTCGGCCTCGGCGCTGCACAGCACCGCCTTTGACGGCGACACCACCCTGCTCCCTCCCGACCCGATCGACCGCCGGCATGGACTTTGATTTCACCTGGCTGCTCTGGGGCCTGCCGCTGGCGTTCGCGCTGGGCTGGGCCGCGTCGCGCTTCGACCTGCGCCAGTGGCGCATGGAGGGCCGCCAGGCGCCCAAGGCCTACTTTCGCGGCCTCAACCACCTGCTCAACGAACAGCAGGACCAGGCCATCGACGCCTTCATCGAAGCGGTGCAGGGCGACCCCGACACCGCCGAACTGCACTTCGCCCTGGGCAACCTGTTCCGCCGTCGCGGCGACTACGACCGCGCCGTGCGCGTGCATGAGCACCTGCTCTCGCGCGCCGACATCGACCGCAAGGACCGCGACCGCGCCCAGCACGCGCTGGCGCTCGACTTCCTCAAGGCCGGCCTGCTGGACCGCGCCGAAGCGGCCCTGCACAAGCTCGAAGGCTCGGCCTTCGAAGGCGAGGCCTTGCTGGCGCTGCTGGGCATCTACGAACGCTCGCGCGACTGGCCCCAGGCCAAGCGGATCGCCCAGCGCCTCGAAGACGCCGAACAAGGCAGTTTCGCCACGCGGCTGGCGCACTACCTGTGCGAAGAGGCCGACCTCGCCCAGCGCGGGGGCGACGGCGCCAAGGCCCAGCAACTGCTGAACGAGGCCGTGCAACGCGCCCCGCAGCTGGCGCGCGGCTGGATGGCGCTGTCGGCCCTGAAGGCGCACACCGGCGACGCCTCGGGCGCGTTCGACGCCCTGGTGCGCATGAACCAGCACGCACCACAAAGCCTGCCGCTGGCGGCCCGTGCTCTGGCCGATCTGGCCCGGCAGACCGGCCGCGAGGCCGAGGCCATGAAGCTGCTGCAGGCCAGCCACGAGCGTGCACCGGCGATCGACGTCACGGAAGCCCTGGCCAGCCTGAGCAGCGGCACCGAGGCGGTGCGCGGCCACTACCTCAGCCACCTGGAGCGCGAACCCTCGCTGGTCATCACCACCCAGTGGATGGCGGGCGAGGCGCTCTCCAGCCCCACCGCGAAGGCCAGCGTGCAGAAGGCGCTGGAACACGCCAGCGCGCCGCTGCGCCGTTACCGCTGCGCGGCCTGCGGCTTCGAGGCGCGCCAGCATTTCTGGCAATGCCCGGGCTGCCAGGCCTGGGACAGCTACCCGGCCCGGCGCGTGGAAGAGTTGTAGACGGCTCCCCCCGCGCCGCGCCTGCGGCGCGTCACCCCCCAGGGGGCGACACCTGGGGCCGGCAAAGCCGGACCCGCGGTGTCCCTGGATCGTGGGCTGGCGCTCGTTACGCCTTCCCGTATCCCCCGCCACCCGGTGTGTGGATCTCGAAAACATCGCCGGCCTTCATCTCGGCCTGCCCGATGTGGGCCAGGTCCTCGGTGCGGCCGTCGGCCCGCACCACGCGGTTGATGCCCAGCTGCCCCGGCTGGCCACCGGCCATGCCGAAGGCCGGGTGCACGCGGCCGTTGGACAGGATGCTCGCGGTCATGTCTTCCAGGAACCGCACGCGGCGCACCCCACCGTCGCCGCCGTGCCAGCGCCCGGACCCGCCTGAACCGGCCCGGATCTCGTAACTCTCCAGCCGCACCGGAAAACGGAACTCCAGCACCTCGGGGTCGGTCAGGCGCGAGTTGGTCATGTGGGTCTGCACCACGCTCGTGCCATCAAAGCCGTCGCCCGCGCCGCTGCCACCCGAGATCGTCTCGTAGTACTGGTGCGCCGCGTTGCCGAAAGTGAAGTTGTTCATCGTGCACTGGCTGGCCGCCATCACGCCCAGCGCGCCGTACAGCGCGTTGGTGATGCAGCTGGAGGTCTCCACATTGCCCGCCACCACCGAGGCCGGCGGGTTGGGGTTGAGCATGGAACCGGGCGGAATGACGACCTTGAGCGGTTTGAGGCAGCCCGCGTTGAGCGGGATGTCGTCGTCCACCAGCGAGCGGAACACATACAGCACCGCCGCCATGCACACCGCCGTGGGCGCGTTGAAGTTGTTGAGCTGCTGCGGCGAGGTGCCGGTGAAGTCGATCTCGGCGCTGCGCTCGGCCGCGTTCACCCGCACGCTCACCTCGATCTGCGCGCCGTTGTCCAGCGGCAAGGTGTACTGGCCGTCCTTCAGGCGCGTGATCACACGGCGCACCGACTCCTCCGCGTTGTCCTGCACATGGCGCATGTAGGCCTGCACCACGTCCAGGCCGAACTGCTCGACCATCTTGCGCAGCTCCTGCACGCCTTTTTCGTTGGCGGCGATCTGCGCCTTGAGGTCGGCCATGTTCTGCTGCGGGTTGCGCGAAGGGTATTCACCACTCTGCAGCAGGGCCACCATCTCGGCCTCGCGCAGCACCCCCCGGTCTACCAGCTTCACGTTGTTGATCTGCACGCCCTCTTCCTCGATGCGCGTGGAGAACGGCGGCATGGAGCCCGGCGTGGTGCCACCGATGTCGGCGTGGTGGCCGCGCGACCCCACGTAGAACGTGGGCTGGCTGCCGAGGTAGACCGGTGTGATCACCGTCACGTCGGGCAGGTGCGTGCCACCGTGGTAAGGGTCGTTGAGCACGTACACGTCGCCCGGCTGCATCTTGCCGGTGTTCTCGCGGATCACCGTCTTGATGCTCTCGCCCATGGAACCCAGGTGCACCGGCATGTGCGGCGCGTTGGCGATGAGGTTGCCCTGCGCGTCGAACAGCGCGCACGAGAAATCCAGCCGCTCCTTGATGTTCACCGAGTACGCGGTGTTCTGCAGCTGCAGCCCCATCTGCTCGGCGATGTTCATGAACAGGTTGTTGAACACCTCGAGCAGCACCGGGTCCACCGTGGTGCCCACGGCGTAGCTCACCGTGCGTGGCACGCGGCGGTCCAGCACCAGGTGGTCCAGCGCCGTGAGCACCGCCTCCCAGCCGGGTTCGACCACCGTGGTCGCGTTCTTCTCCGCGATGATCGCGGGCCCGGGAATCACGTCGCCCGGGCGCAGGTCCTCGCGCACCACCAGCGCGGTGTCCAGCCACTGGCCGCCCGAGTACATGCGCACCGTCTCGCGCCTCGGCACTTCGCGCGGCTCGTGCGTTTCCACGCGCGGCTCGTGCGGCGCGTCGCCCGCGACCACGGCCTCCACCGACACCGCCTCCACCACGAGGCGCTTGCCCTGCATGAGAAAGGCAAAGCGCTGCCGGTAGGCGGCTTCGAAACCCGCCTCGATCTCGGCCATGTCGCCGTAGGGCACGACCAGGGCCGAGTCGCTGCCCTCGTAGCGCACATGCACGCGCCGGTGCACGGTGGATTCGCCCGCGTTCACCTGCTGGCGCTGCAGCTCGGCGCGAGCGGCCGCCGCCAGGGTCTCGAGCGCGTCCGAGATCGTGGGCAGCGACGCCGCCACCAGCGGCAGTTCCACCGCCTGCTCGCGGATCACGTTCTGGTCGGCCAGCCCCATGCCGTACGCGCTGAGCACACCCGCCAGCGGGTGCACGAAGACGCGCGTCATGCCCAGTGCATCCGCCACCAGGCAGGCGTGCTGCCCGCCCGCGCCACCGAAGCACTGTAGGGTGTAGCGCGTCACGTCGTAGCCGCGCGCCACCGAAATCTTCTTGATCGCGTTGGCCATCTGCTGCACCGCGATGTGGATGAAGCCCTCGGCCACCTCTTCGGCGGGCCGCCCGGTCCGCGCCGCCAGCTCGGCGAACTTCGACTGCACCGCGTCCAGGCTCAAGGCCTCGTCGGCCCGGGGGCCGAACACCTTGGGAAAGTGCGCCGGCTGGATCTTGCCCGTCATCACGTTGGCGTCGGTCACCGCCAGCGGGCCGCCGCGCCGGTAGCTCGCGGGGCCGGGGTTGGCGCCCGCGCTCTGCGGGCCGACGCGAAAGCGCGAACCGTCGAACGCCAGGATGGAGCCACCACCCGCCGCGACCGTGTGGATGCTCATCATGGGCGCGCGCATGCGCACGCCCGCCACCTGGGTCTCGAACTCGCGCTCGAACTCGCCCGCGTAGTGCGACACGTCGGTGGACGTGCCGCCCATGTCGAAGCCGATCACCTTGCCGTGGCCCGCCAGGCCCGCCGTGCGGGCCATGCCCACGATGCCACCGGCCGGGCCGGAAAGGATGGCGTCCTTGCCCTGGAAGGCGTGGGCGTCCGTCAGGCCACCCGAGGACTGCATGAAGAACAGCTTCACGCCCGGCATCTCGGCGGCCACCTGCTCCACGTAGCGGCGCAGGATGGGCGAGAGGTAGGCATCGACTACCGTGGTGTCGCCCCGGCTCACGAACTTCATCATCGGGCTGGTGCCGTGCGAGCTGCTCACCTGCGTGAAGCCCACCTCGCGCGCCAGCCGCTCCGCCGCCGCCTCGTGCGCGGTGAACCGGTAGCCGTGCATGAACACGATGGCCACGCTGCGCAGGCCGCGCGCGAAGGCCGCCTGCAGATCGGCGCGCAACGCCGCTTCGTCCAGTGGCTGCAGCACCTCGCCGTGCGCGGCCATGCGCTCCTGCGCCTCGATCACCTCGGTGTACAGCAGCTCGGGCAGCACGATGCGGCGGTCGAACAGGCGCGGTCGGTTCTGGTAGGCGATGCGCAGCGCATCGCGAAAACCGCGTGTGGTCACCAACAGCGTGGGCTCGCCCTTGCGTTCCAGCAGCGCGTTCGTCGCCACCGTGGTGCCCATCTTCACGCACTCGACCTGCTCGGGCGTCACCGGCTCGCCGGCCTTCAGCCCCAACAGGTGGCGGATGCCGGCCACCGCCGCGTCGCGGTACTGCTCGGGGTTTTCCGAGAGCAGCTTGTGCGTGACCAGGGTGCCGTCGGGCCGCTTGGCCACGATGTCGGTGAAGGTGCCGCCCCGGTCGATCCAGAACTGCCAGCGAAGTATGTGCGTCGGTGTCATAGGGAATGTCAGAGCGAAGCGGCCGAACGCGCGGCCTGGTCGTAGATGCCGGAGAGCACGCGCAGCAGGCGCGCGAGCTGGCCGATGTCGTGGTTGAGCGCGTCGTCCGCCTTGAGCGCATCGATCAGGCAGGTCTCGCGGATCTCGCGGTAGCGCGTGACGTAGCCCTTGCCCGCCTCGGTGGGCGCGTAGGTCACGTCCTTGCCGTTCTTGCTCGACTCCACCATGCCCAGGCTCTGCAGCTTCTTGAGCGAGTAGTTGACGAGGTGCGTGTCTTCCACGTTCATGATGAAGGCGATGTCGGCCAGGCGCTTGTCGCGCGCGCGGTGCGAGACGTGGTGCAGCACCAGCACGTCCAGCGCGGTGAGGTCCTTCAGCCCGGCGGCGCTCATGCAGTGCACCACCCAGCGGTGGAAGGCATTGCCGGCCACGATCAGGCCGAACTCGAACTCGCTCATCTCCGCGCTGCGCGGCGACACCAGGTGCGCGGAAGACACGATGGGCGAAGCCGGCGGCGTTGGCTTGGCACTTGCTTTGGAACGGGCCATGGCGAAAAGTCTGCGTCGTTTCGGTGCGGCGGAGTTTAGGCTTTATGTTGACGATTTGCCAACGATTTATTGACATTCAGGGAAAGTACCGATCACACTTCATTCACTCGCCGATAGAGTCCTTCGAGCCGCAACCGCTGCTCGATCCGTGTCCCACCCCCACCTGGAGCCCTAAGATGAAACGTCGCCTGTTCAGCCTTTCCGTGGCCGCTGCCACCGTGGCCATGAGCCTTCCCGCCCTGGCCCAGACCAAATGGGACCTGCCGGCGGCCTACCCCGCCACCAACTTCCACACCGTCAACCTCACGTCCTTCGCCAACGACGTGGACAAGGCCACCGGCGGCAAACTCAAGATCACGGTGCACGCAGGCGCCTCGCTGTTCAAGGCGCCCGAGATCAAGCGCGCGGTGCAGGGCGGCCAGGCGCAGATCGGCGAGATCCTGCTGGCGGCCTATCAGAACGAGTGGCAGATGTTCGGCGCCGACGGCCTGCCCTTCCTGGCCACCAGCTACGCCGATTCCATGAAGCTCTACAAGGCGCAGAAGCCCATCCTGGAAAAAAAGCTCGCCGAGCAGGGCATGACCTTGCTCTACACCGTGGCCTGGCCGCCTCAGGGCATCTACAGCAAGAAGCCGGTGACCAGCGCCGCTGATCTCAAGGGCAGCAAATGGCGCGCCTACAGCCCGGCCACCTCGCGCATCGCCGAACTGGTCGGCGCGCAACCCGTGACCGTGCAGGCCGCAGAGCTCTCCCAGGCACTGGCCACCGGTGTGGTCGAGTCCAACATGACCTCCGGCGCCACCGGCGTGGACAGCAAGCTCTACGAACATCTGAAGTACTACTACGACGTGCAGGCCTGGTTGCCCAAGAACGCGATCATCATGAACAAGCGCGCCTTCGACGCGCTGGACAAGCCCACCCAGGACGCCGTGCTCAAGGCCGGCGCCGACGCCGAGGCGCGCGGCTGGGCTGCCTCGCAAAAGGTCAACACCGACACCCTGGCCATCCTCAAGGCCAATGGCATGGCGGTAGAAGCGCCTTCGGCCGCACTCAAGGCCGACATGCAGAAGGTGGGCGAAACCATGGTCAAGGAATGGCTGGAGAAGGCCGGTCCCGAAGGCCAGGCCATGCTGGACGCTTACCGCAAGTAAATCCCTCGCAACACTGCCCGGCCCCCGGGCAGTGTTTTTTTCACCTGTCCCATTTCCTTCCGATGCGAAAACTACTGGATGCCCTCTACACCGGATCGGCATGGCTGGCCGCGCTGTTCATGATCGGCGTGCTCGTCATGGTGCTCATGTCCATGCTGGGGCGCATGTTCCAGTTCTACATTCCGGGCACCGATGCCTACGCCGGCTATGCCATGGCCGGCGCCGGCTTCCTGGCACTGGCCCACACGCTCAAGAGCGGCGAACACATCCGCGTCACGCTGATCATCGGCAAGCTCACGGGTGGCATGAGGCGCGGCCTGGAGCTGTGGTCCCTCTCCGTGGCGGTGCTGCTCTCCGGTCTGCTGGCGGTCTACGCCTGGCGGCTGGCCTGGCAGTCGCACGCCTTCCACGACATCTCCACCGCCAGCGACGCCACGCCCCTCTGGATTCCGCAGATCCTCATGGGACTGGGCACCACGGTGCTGCTGATCGCCTTCCTTGACGAATGGGTGCTCGAGCTTCGCCGCCAGCGCTCGCACGACAGCGTGGAGACACACCATGAATGAAGTCGTCGTCACGACCTTGCTGATCGTCTCGCTGTTCGCTTTGCTGGGCAGCGGTGTCTGGATCGGACTCACCCTTGCCGGCGTGGCCTGGATCGGCATGGAGCTGTTCTCCTCGCGCCCGGCAGGTGACGCCATGTCCATCACCATCTGGGGCTCAGCCAGCAGCTGGACGCTGACCGCCTTGCCTCTGTTCGTGTGGATGGGCGAAATCCTCTTTCGCACCAAGCTCTCCGAAAGCATGTTTCGCGGCCTGGCACCCTGGGTCAACGCCCTGCCCGGCCGGCTGCTGCACACCAACATCCTGGGGAGCACGATCTTCGCGGCGGTGTCCGGCTCGTCGGCTGCCACCTGCGCCACCATCGGCAAGATGAGCATCCCCGAGCTCACCAAACGCGGCTACCCCCCGGAGAAAATCGTGGGCTCGCTGGGCGGCGCCAGCACCTTGGGCTTGTTGATCCCGCCGTCGATCATCATGATCGTCTACGGCGTGGCGGCCGAAGTGTCGATCGCCAAACTCTTTGTGGCGGGCGTGCTCCCTGGCCTGATGCTGGCCGCGCTGTTCAGCGGCCATCTGATGATCTGGGCGCTGCTCAACCCCGACAAAGTGCCTCGCAGCGACGACCGCATGAGCTTGCGGCAAAAGCTCAGCGAGTCCCGTCACCTGATCCCCGTGATCCTGCTCATTGGCGGCGTGATCGGCACCATCTACACCGGCATCGCCACCGCAACGGAAGCGGCTGCCGTGGGTGTGGTGGGCTCGCTCATCCTCTCCGCCGCGCAGGGTTCCCTGAACTGGACGACATTCCGCGATTCGTTGATGGGTGCCACGCGCCTCTATTGCATGATCGCACTGATCCTCGCGGGCGCTGCTTTCCTCACCCTGTCCATGGGCTACATCGGCCTGCCGCGCCACCTGGCCGAATTCGTCACCGGACTGAACCTGTCGCCGGGGGTGCTGCTGCTGGCGCTGGCGGTGTTCTACATCGTGCTGGGCTGCTTCCTCGACGGCATCTCGATGATCGTGCTCACCATGGGCGTCATCCTGCCCACGGTCACCGCCGCCGGCATCGACCTGATCTGGTTCGGCATCTTCGTGGTGATCGTGGTCGAGATGGCGCAGATCACCCCGCCCGTGGGTTTCAACCTCTTCGTGCTGCAAGGCATGACCAAGCGCGAGATCACGTGGATCGCCAAGGTCTGCCTGCCCTATTTCTTCATCATGGTCCTGGCGGTGCTGCTGCTCTGGTGGTTCCCGCAGATCGTGAGCTGGCTGCCCTCCCGCATGTAACAAAAGGCCATCCTCTAAGATACGCAGGCCCTGCACCCACCCCGGGTGCAGGGCTTGTTTTTTGAAGGTATTCCCCGTGTTCAAGAATGTGACGATCTACCGCATCGCGCCCGGCTGGGGGGCGACGCTGGAAGACATGGAAACCGCGCTGGACGCGGCCCGCTTCGTGCCCTGCGGTGCCACGCAGGACAAGGCCGTCGGCTGGATCGAGCCGCGCGGCGAGGCCCACGGCCCTCTGGTGGAGTCCGTGGCCGGCCAGCGCATCCTGAAACTGCAGATCGAGACCAAGGGCGTGCCCGGCTCGGTCGTGAAGAAAAAGGCCCAGGAAGAAGCCGACCACATCGAGGCCACCACCGGCCGCAAACCCGGCAAGAAGGAAACCAAGGCCCTGCGCGAAGACGCGCTGCTGGCCCTGCTGCCCCAGGCCTTCGCGCGCCAGATGACGGTGTGGGTCTGGATCGACCTGAAGAACGGCTGGCTGGTCACCGACGCCAGCAGCCAGGGCAAGCTCGACGAGGTCGTCACCGCCCTCGTGCGCGCCTTCGACGGCCTGGCCGTCACCCTGCTGCAGACCGCCGTGACGCCGCAGACCGCCATGACGCAGTGGCTCTCGGCCACCACGCCCGACGAATGGCCCGGCGGCTTCGCGGTGGAGCGCGAGTGCGAGCTCAAGTCCGGCGACGAGGAAAAGTCGGCCGTGAAATTCACGCGCCACAACCTCGCCACCGACGAGGTGCGCAAGCACATCACCGAAGGCAAGCTGCCCACCCGCCTGGCCATGAGCTGGGAAGGCCGCATCGGCTTCACGCTCACCGAGTCGCTGCAGGTCAAGAAGATCAACTTCCTCGAAGGTGTGTTCGACGGCCGGCCCGAAGAAGGCGAGAACGGCTTCGACGCCGACGTGGCCCTGTCCACCGGCGAGCTGCAGAAACTCATTCCCGAGCTGATCGAGGCCCTGGGCGGCGAGATGGCCTTCGGTGCCGCCGCCGACAGCGAGCCTTCGGCGTCGGCACCCGCCGCGCGCGAGGCCGTCACCGCCGACGCGGACGACGACGGCCCGCCGTTCTGATCCTCCATCGCTGAAGCGCGGCCCCCATGCACAGCGTCATCGCCATCTCCCTCGGTGCCGTGCTCGGCGCGCTGGCCCGATGGCGCCTGAGCCTGTGGTTCAACCAGGGCGCGGCCATCCTGCCCTGGGGCACGCTGGCGGCCAACTGGATCGGCGCCTACATCGTGGGCGTGGCCGTGGTGTTCTTCCAGAGCCAGACGCAGATCGACCCGGTCTGGCGGCTCGCGGTCATCACCGGTTTTCTCGGCGCGCTGACCACCTTCTCCACCTTCTCGGCCGAAGTCATCGCCATGCTGCAGCACGGCCGCTTCGCGCTCGCCGTCGGCACGGCCGGCCTGCACCTGATGGGCTCGCTGCTGCTCACCTGGGTGGGCATGCGCACGGCCGCGATCTGGTTCACCCCAGCCTAGGCGCGAACTCGCTGCGGTACAGCCCCGGCGTCATCGCCGTGTGCCGCTTGAACTGCCGGGTGAAATGCGCCTGGTCGGCGAAGCCGCACACATAACCCACCTGGGCCGTGGGCATGCTGTCCGCCGCCAGCAGCCGGGCCGCCCCGGCGAGCCGGGCCTTGGCCAACAACTGCGTGAAGCTCAGGCCCTGGTCCGCCAGGCGGCGCTGCAGCGTGCGCGGCGACGAGGCCGCTTCCCGCGCCAGCGCGTCCACCGTCCAGCCCCGCCCCGGGTCGGCGGCGAGCCGGGCCTGGAGGTGGGCGACCCAGCCCTCGGGGGTCGCGGGTCCGGGTTCGGGCAGCGGGCTCTCGGGCCGGGCTTGCCAGCGCAACTCCCAGCTCGACACATCGTCCGGCCAAACGGGCGAGCGCCACGCGCGCTGGCTGCGGCTCCACACCGGTAGCCCGACCGGCCGCGCCTGCACACCCGGCGTGCGCAGGTATTCGCACAGCGCCACCAGAAAGCCGAACACCAGCAGGTCTTCGGCCGGCGTGGGCAGGCGCAGCGGGTCCAGCGACACGTGCCTCATGCGCAGCAGGCCGGGCTCGGGCTGGCTCACGCGCACGCGGTGGCGCGAATGCACGAAGCGCTCCAGGCGCTGCCAGCGCTGCAGCAGGTCGGGCGGGTCGCGCGCGAGCGAGAGCGCCAGCAGCAGCGGCTCGTCGTCCATGCCGTGCACCGCCTCGCCCAGCCGCACGATCACGTCCGGCCCATGGGCCTGCCACAGCCGGTCGAGCCAGGCGCGCTTGTCCGCCAGCGGCACGTGCGCGCTGCGCACGGCCGGCGGGCCGTCGGCCGCCAGGCCCTGCCGCTGCAGGCCGGCGCGCACCAGGCGCAACATGGCTTCGGACGCAAAGTCGTTCATGTGGTCGTCGTCTGGGCCAACAGGCCGGTGTCGATCGGGAACCGCTGGATGCGCACGCCGGTGGCCTCGCGCACCGCGTTGGCGATCGCCGCCGCCGTTGCCACGATGGCGGTCTCGCCCGCCCCGCCGGGCGCGCCTCCCGCCTCCACCAGCACCACCTCCAGCGGCGGAATCTGGTCCAGCGATGGTATCGGTGCTTCGGCAAAACTGCCGGGGCCGATGCGCGAATCGACCGCCGTCAGCCGGTCGCTCAGCGCCATGCCCAGGCCCCACACCAGGTTGCCCTCGCACTGCGCGCGCACCTGGTCGGGGTTGATCACCGTGCCGCAGTCGTGCGCGCAGACCAGGCGCGTCACGCGCAACTGACCGCGCGCGTCCAGCTCCACCTCGGCCACCACGGCCACGTAACTCACCTGCTTGTAGATGCCGCAGGCCACGCCGCGCCCGCGCCGCAGCCCCGGCGCAGCGGGTGGCAACGCGCCGGCCCGTGCGTCCACCGCGCGCAGCACCCCCGCCAGCCGCGGGTCTTCGGCGTGCTGCAGGCGAAACGCCACCGGGTCCACGCCCGCCTGCCGCGCGCATTCGTCGATGGCCGACTCCATCGCCAGCCCATTCGGCCCTGCGCCCAGGCCGCGCCAGGGCCCGGTGAACACCGGCAGGCGGCTCAGCGCGAACTCGGCGCGCTTGCTCGCGCAGCGGTAGGGCAGCTGCGCCCCGCGCGCCACGCCCGCGTCGGTCACGAAATCGGTCAGGCGCTGCATCCACACCGGCAAGCCCGCGTTGGTGAACAGGATGTGGCTGCTGCCGAACGCATGCCACCACTGGTCCAGCCGGCCGTCGCGCAGGCGCACGCGGATGCGGTGACTCGACGGTGGCCGGTGAAAACCCTGGCGAAACTCCTGCGCGCGCGTCCACTGCAGCTTCACCGGCTGGCGCACCGCCTGCGCCAGCACCGCCGCCTCCAGCTCCACCGTGCAGATCGTCTTGCCGCCGAAGGCCCCGCCCACGCGGCTGCCATGCACGCGCACCCGGTCTTGGTCCAGCCCCAGGCGCTGGCAGACCACGTCGCGCTGGTAGTACACGTCCTGCGAGCCCACCCAGAGGTCCAGCCGGCCCTCGGCATCGAACGCCGCCACCGCCGCGCGTGGCTGGATCGGCGCGTGTGCCGCCAATGGGATGTCGATGCGCAGGTCCACGTCCCACTCACCGTGCGCGTCGATGGCGTCCTCGTGCACCCGGTACTTGAATCCACCGTCGGCTAGGCGGCGGTCCACGTCCACCAGCTGGTCGATGTCGGCCTGCCCGAAACCGCCCTGGGACAGCCAGCGCGCATCGAGCGCCGCCTCGATGCGGTCCAGCGCCCCCGGCGTGCGCGCGACGATGCCGATGCCCTCGCTCGACGCCTGCTGCAGTCGCTCGTCGCGCACCAGGGCCACGAAGCCCTTCACCGCCCGCGCGGCGGTCTCGTTCATCGAGCCCAGCGTGGAGGCGCGTTCGGCCGACACCGGCGCGCGCAACACGCGGCCGAACAGCAGGCCGGGCAGGCGCACGTCGGCCACATAGACCGGCGCGCCCGTCACGATGGCCTGGCCCTGTTCGATCGGCACGGCGCGGCCCACATGGCGGCCCCCGCGCTGGAACGCGCGCAACTGCGCCATGGGCCGAGGCTCGGCCCTGCGTTCGCCCTCGGTGTGGCCGGCCGCCAGCGCCTCGCGCAGCGTGGCACAGGCCTGGGCCAGCGGCAGGGCGAAGTCCTTCACCGACTCGCTGCCCACCGTGGCCCGCACGCGCGCCATCTCGCCGGTGTGCGGCAGGCGCAGCGTGAGCTGGTCCCAGTCGATGCCCAGTTCCTCGCACGCCACCTGCTTGAGCGCGGTGCCGATGTTCTGGCCCATCTCCACGCGCGGCAACAGCAGCTCGTAGCGGCCCTCGCGGTGCCGCACCCAGCCCAGCGCGTCCTCGTAGCCCGCCACCGGCCGCTTGGGAATCACCGGCAGGGCGCAGCCGGCCAGAAAGGCCACGCTCAACACCCCGCCGGCCTGCAGGAAACCGCGCCGCCTCACGGCCGCCCCCGCTGCAAGGCCGCCGCGCGCTGCACGCCCGCGCGGATGCGCTGCTGCGTGCCACAGCGGCACAGGTTGCCCGCCAGCGCCTCGTCCACGCGCGCCGGGCTGGGCGCCGGGTTCTGCCGCAGCAGGGCCACGGTGGCCATGATCTGGCCCGCCTGGCAATAGCCGCACTGCGGCACGCGCTCGTCCAGCCAGGCCTGCTGCACCGGGTGCAGGCCACCGTCCCGCCCCGCCAGCCCTTCGATGGTTTCCACCGCCTGGTTCTGCACCGCGCTCACCGGCAGCAGGCAGCTGCGCTGCGCCTGGCCATCGAGCAGCACCGTGCAGGCGCCGCACTGCCCCATGCCGCAGCCGAACTTGGTGCCCACCAGGCCCAGGTGTTCGCGCAGCACGGCAAGCAGGGTCTCGTCCTGCCAGTCGGGGGGATGTGAAACCGCTGTCGGTTCACGAGGATGTTCATGGCGCTGCTCCGTTGAGGGGTGATGGCGCGCCACTGTCTCAGCCGGCGCGCCGCGCGTCTTGAAGATTCGCGCCACGCCGTGCTCGGGCAGAATGCCACCATGGGCCGCGCACAGCCGGCCCGATTCCCGCCACGGGCCTCACCCAGCCCGATGGCGCATGACTCCTGTTGAACCCGGCACGAGCAGATCACGGTCGCGCAACCGCACGGCCTCCGGCGATGTGTCCCCTCAGCCCAGGCGTTCAACCCCCATGCAGACCACGGCCTCCCCGCGCCTCTCCGTCCTCATCGCCCTGTCGGCGCTGGCGATCCTGCCGCTCAACATGTTCGTGCCCTCGCTGCCGAACATCGCGCGCGACCTCGGCGCCGACTTCGCGCTCGTCAACCTCGCCGTCGCCGGCTATGCGATCGCCACCGCCGTCGCGCACCTGATCGCGGGCGCGATGTCCGACCGCCTCGGCCGCAAGCCCGTGGCGCTGGCCGCGCTGGCGATCTACACCCTCGCCTCCATCGGCTGCAGCCTGGCCACCGACATCACCACTTTCCTGGTGTGCCGCATGTTCCAGGCCACCGTCATCGCCGGCTACGCCGTGTCCCTCGCGGCCATTCGCGACACCTCGGACGAAGGGGGCGCCGCCAGCCGCATCGGTTATGTCTCCTCGGCCTGGGCCGTGGCGCCCATGATCGGGCCCACTGTGGGCGGTCTGCTCGACAGCGCCTTCGGCTGGCGCGCCAACTTCGTCGCCTTCGCCGTGCTCGGGCTCGCGGGCCTGTGGCTGGTGGCCTTCCACCTGAAGGAGACCAACCACCACCGCACCGCCTCCTTCGCCCTGCAGCTCAAGGGTTATGGCGAGCTGGGCCGGTCGCCGCCGTTCTGGGCCTATGCCCTGTGCATGGCCTTCGGCATCGGCACGCTGTACGCCTTCCTCGGCGGCGCACCCCTGGTGGCGGCGCAGCTCGGCGGCTTGTCGAGCACGGCGCTGGGCGCCTACATGGGCCTGGTGCCGGCGGGCTTCATGCTGGGCAGCTACATCGTGGGGCACACCAGTTCCAGGCACGCACCCACCCGGTTGATCCTGGTCGGCCGCCTGCTCACGGCCGTGGGCCTGCTGGTGGGCCTGGTGCTGCTGGCCTCGGGCCTCACGCACCCGCTCGCCTTCTTCGGCCCTTGTGTGTTCGTGGGCCTGGGCAACGGCCTGACCATGCCCGCGGCCAATGCGCGCATCCTGTCCCTGCGTCCGCACCTGGCGGGCACGGCATCGGGCCTGGCCGCTGCGGTGACGGTGATCGGTGCCGGCATCGTCGCGTTTCTCGCGGGCCTGGTGGTCAACGCGTCCAATGCCCACCTCGCCGTGCTCGGTGTGATGTGGGCCAGCTCGCTGCTGTCGCTGCTCGTGGCCCTGTTCATCGTGCACACCGAACGCCAGCGCCCGGCCTAGGCCGTGTGCCGCTCGATGAACGCCCGGGCCTCGGAGGGCCGGGTGATCTCCGTCCACTGGAGGTGGGCGTAGCGCGGATCCTCACGAAGGCCGGCGTACTTGCGCCGGTTCGTCTCGAAGGTGCGGTACGACCACAGCAGGACGGAATCGCGCGAGAAGAACGACATGCGCAGCGACTCGCGGTTGCCCTGGAACAGTTCTTCGCGCGTCATGATGCGGCCGAGCGTTCGCCAGAGCAGGCGCGAGAACACCGTCCAGCGGCTGTAGTTCAGCCAGACGACCTGGGTGGCGCGGGGCCAGAGCACATCGCGCACGGCGCTGTAGTTGCCATCGGCCACCCAGCGCGCTCCTTCGGTGGCCGCCAGCACGGCACGCTCGAACTGTGCGTGCGGCACGGCTTCCCAACCTGGGCCCCAATAGAACCTGTCGAGTTCGATGTGCGGGCACTGTGCTGCCCTGCCCAAGGCCTCGGCGAAGGTGGACTTGCCCGCGCCGCTTGTTCCTACAACCAAAAAACGCATGCGCGCGATGCTAGCCCACACGCGTTGGTTGCTCAGCCTCTCGCGCGCTCCGCTGCGTTTCAGGCCATCTGGCGGGGGCCCGACTGCGGGTGGGACAGACGCTGATCCAGCGGCGTGTCGTCGGGCTGCTCCAGGGCCATGCGGGAGGGGCCCTGTCGCCGCAGGGCCTCGCTCTGGCGCGCCTGGCGGCCCGTCCGGCCGCTTTTGCGGGGCGGATTGAAGTGGTGTTGCGGGGATGGCATGCGGGTCTCCGGATGTCTCGTGTTCGGAGTATTCGCCTGCGCCTTCTGGCCGTCTGTTCGGTAGCCCACAAACCGGGGGGCAGGCAGGCCTGCTCACCAGGCCCCGTAGTGCTCGACCACCCCCCGCCACAAGGCCAGCAGCTCGGCCCGCGCCGCGCGGTCGCCCGCGGATTTCCAGACGGCCGTCTGCACCAGCACCAGGCGCAGCGCAGGGTCCACGAAGATCACCTGGCCGCGCACCCCGATGAGCGCGAACCGCGGCCGTGCACCTGGAAAGATCCAGACATGACTCCCGTAGCCAAAGTAGGAACTCGCCACAAAGGGCTGTGCATGGGGTTGTGCGACCGCGGTCGATTGCCGCACCCACGCAGCGGGAACGACCTGCCTGTCGCCCACCTGGCCTTCATTGGCCAGCAGCATCCCGAGACGGCCGTAGTCCCGAAGCGTCGCGTGCAGGAACGCGAAAGCCGCTTCCTGGCCAGCGGCATCGACCAGGAAGCTCGCATCGTCCTGAGCCCCCATGGGCTGCCAGATCCGTTCACTCAGGTAGTCGGCCGGCGGAACACCGGTGGCACCGCGCAGCACAAGACCGAGCGCCTGCGTGTCCGCGGACGAGTAGTAGAACAACTGGCCCGGCGCGATCCGGCGCTGGACATGCGGCAACAAGACGGCGGCCCCGCCCGGCGAGCGGCGCCCGATGGTGTCTTCGATGAGGGCGCCCAGGTCGTCGCGGCCGTCGTACTGCTCCGAAAACCGCACGCCCGACGACATCTGGAGCAGATCGCGGATCGACGTTTCACCATAGGGGTTGCCCGCCAGCGCCGGCACGTAGACCCGCGCCAGGTCGTCCAGGGAGCGAATGCGTCCTTCCTCCAACGCGATGCCGATGAGCACGCCGACGATGGACTTGACCATCGAGGCCGACAGGAAGCGCGTGGCCGGACCCAGGCCGTACTGGTAACGCTCGAGCACCACCGTGTCGTCCTTGATCACCATGAGGCCCGTGACCCGCTGGCGATCCAGATAGTCGTTCACGCCAAGACGCAGGCCATCGTGCTGGTACACGAAAGCCGTTTCCGCGGGCGCGCTGGCGAGTGGCCTCGAATGCGCGCCCTTTCTGACGATGCGATGGGCCAGCGCCTGCTCCAAGGCCCCGCTGAAGGAGTTCAGCAGATGCTGGGGCTGCTCGTCCGCCACGAGATGCGATGCCAACGGAACGGGACCACCGGGCGGATAGCCTTGCCCTCCCCTCAACAGGGCGTCGTCCGGCGCGGCGGCATGGGCGACGCAGGCCAGCGTGAACGCCAGGCAGGCCGTTACAGCAGGTAAAGAGGTCATCAGAAGATGCTAACGCCGCCAGGCTCGCGGTCGCGGCGCTTAACGCGAGCCGCCGAAAGCGGTAAGGTGCCAAGTTCCTCTTGCTCAACGCTCAAGGAGACCCGGAATGATCCCCAAGAACACGATCTGCCTCTGGTTCGACCGCGACGCCCTGGACGCCGCGACCTTCTACGCCAAGACCTTTCCCGACAGCGCGGTCGGCGCGGTGCACCGCGCGCCGGGCGACTACCCCTCCGGCAAGGAAGGCGATGTGCTCACGGTGGAGTTCACCGTGGCCGGCATTCCCTGCATCGGGCTCAACGGCGGCCCGGTGTTCCAGCACGACGAGGCCTTCTCCTTCCAGATCGCCACCGACGATCAGGAAGAGACCGACCGCCTGTGGAACGCGATCGTGGGCAACGGCGGCCAGGAGAGCGAGTGCGGCTGGTGCAAGGACCGCTGGGGCCTGTCGTGGCAGATCACGCCGCGCACGCTCACCGAGGCCTTCACCGGCCCCGACCGCGCGGCGGCCAAACGCGCCTTCGACGCGATGATGACCATGAAGAAGATCGACGTGGCCGCCATCGACCAGGCGCGGCGGGGCTGAGGCCTCACACGCTCAGGAGACTCGCGGGGATGCCGCTGACGAATTCGGCGAAGTCCCGTCCACCGATCGCGATGTGGTCGGACATGGCCTGCCACGCGGCGGCCTCATCGCCATTCGCGATGGCGAGCGCGACCGCCTGGTGCTCCTCCACGGACCGTTGCATGCGCCCTGGCGAGTCAAAGCGGTTGCGGGTGTAGCCCGCGGTTTTGGTGCGCATCTGGCGAACCTGCTCTTCCAGCAGTTCGTTGTGGGACGCGGACCAGATGGCGCGATGGAACCCGTCGTTCGCGACCTCGTACGTGCGCGCGGTGCCATCGGCCGCGATGCGGCGTCCCTGCTCCAGTGACGCCAGGATGGCCTGCCGCTCCGCGGCGGTCGCCCTTCTGGCGGCCAGCCTGGCGGCGGTCGCCTCCAGCTCGGCGATCAGCTCCAGGATGTCGCGCAAGCGCTGCAGCGACAGCTTCGGGATGGTGACGCTGCTTCGGGCTTCGTTGACCGCGAAACCCTGGGCCACCAACTGCAGGAACGCTTCGCGCACCGGTGTGCGGGACACACCGAAGCGCTCGCACAGCAGCTTTTCGTCCAGGGGTTCCCCGGGGCGGAGTGCGCCCGACGCCAAGTCTTCAAGGATCGCCAGGCGCACTTGCTCGGCGAACGTGCGCGCGCCTTTCGCGGGCTCGGCCACTTGCATGGTTGTGCTCATTTAAATATACTGAAGTCGATCGTAAATATATTAGGAGACGTTCAGTGAATATTCTAAAACAAGCGGTCGCTGCCGCCACCCTGGCGGCCGGCTTGGCCTTGCCCGGCCATGCCGTGTCCGCCGCAGGCCCTCAGTGGGTGCCGACCAAACCCATCAAACTGATCCTGGGTTACACCCCGGGCGGCGCGGCGGACGCCACCGCGCGCGAAATCGCCGGGGTCATGGAAAAAATCCTGGGGCAACCCATGGTCGTGGACTACCGCCCCGGTGCGGCGGGCTCCATCGGGGCCGAGGCCGTCGCGAACGCGGCGCCCGATGGCTACACGGTGGGCCTCATCGACAGCGCCCCACTGACCATCATCCCGACCACGCGCAAGGTGCCTTACGACCCCGTGACCGGCTTTGCCTACGTGGGCGTGGTCGCCCAATCGCCCTTGGTCATCCTGGTGAACCCCACGCTTCCCGTGCGCACGCTGCCGGAGCTGATCCAGCTGGCGCGCAAGAAGCCCGGCGCCCTGAGCTTCTCCACCTCAGGACTGGGAAGCATCCACCAGATGTCCGCCGAACTGCTGAAGGCCGAAACCGGCACCTTCATGACCCACGTGCCCTATCGGGGTGCGGCCCCCGCCCTCAACGACCTGATGGGCGGGCAGGTGGAGGTGTCGTTCGCGACGATCGCGCCCGCCATCCCGATTGTGCAGAGCGGCCGGGCGCGCGCCATCGCCGTGACCTCGGACCGCGAGGTGCCGTCGTTCCCGGGCGTCAGGCCCGTGTCTCAACAGGGTGTCCCAGGCTATGACGCCCAGGGCTGGTTCGTGATGGCCTTGCCCAAGGGCACGCCGCAACCGGTGATCGAGCGCTTGAACGCGGCGCTGAACGAAACCCTGAACACCCCCGCCGTGAAGGACAAGCTCGTCGGTTTCGGCAACGACATATCGGCCAGCACCCCCAACGCAGCCTCGCTGCTGGTGAAGAGAGACTTCGAGAAATGGGCTCGCGTGGTGCGGGTGCAGCAATTGAAGTTCGAGTGAACCGCATTCCCCTCCCCTGTCTGAAAGCCTCCCTCATGTCCACCCACCTTGAATCCGCCCCCGCCGCCACCGCGCTCGCCTCTCAGCCGCCCGAGCTGAACGTGGATGGCGCGGTCGCCACCATCCGCCTGCGCCGGCCCGCCACGCACAACCGCATCGAACCCGATGACGTGGGCGTGATTTCCCGCTACCTGAGCGAGCTCAACGGCATGCCCGCGGTGCGCGTCATCGTGTTCCAGAGCGAGGGCAAGAGCTTCAGCTCGGGCTTCGATCTGACGCGGCTGGGCACGGCCGCCAGCGCCAATGGAAAGGCCGGCGAGAACCCGTTCGAACAACTCTGCGACGACATCGAAAATGCGCGGGCGGTCACCATCGCCCGGCTGCATGCGCCGGTCTATGGCGGGTCCACGGACCTCGCCCTGTCGTGCGACTTCCGCCTCGGCGCGCAAGGCATCCGCATGTTCATGCCGGCGGCCCGCCTCGGACTGCACTACTACGGCCGGGGCATCCGCCGCTGGGTCACCCGGCTGGGGCTGGGCGGCGCGAAGAAGCTGTTCCTCACCTCGCGAACGATCGACGCCGCCGAGATGCTGCGGATCGGCTACCTCGACACCTTGGTGGCCCCCGAAGAACTGGACGCCGAGCTGCAGCGCTGGATCGGCGATCTGCTGGCCATGGCCCCCATTCCGCTGGTGTCCATGAAGAAGGTGCTCAACGAGACCGGCCGGCAGGAGTACGACGAGGCGACCGCCACCCAGGCCTTTCTGCACAGCCTGGGCACGAGCGATCTCCGGGAGGCCCTGTCGGCCTTCGCTGAAAACCGCCCACCCGTGTTCAAGGGCGCCTGACCGACATGACCCCCAAAGCCCAAGGCCCCCTGAAGGGCATGCGCGTTCTCGAACTGTCCCAGATCATGGCCGGCCCGGTGTGCGGGCTCATGCTGGCGGACATGGGCGCCGACGTCATCAAGATCGAGAAATTCCCCGCCGGGGACGATTCCCGAGGCTATGCACGGCCGGGCGACCCCGGCCTGGCGCCCAGCTTCCTGATGCTCAATCGGGGCAAGCGCTCCGTCGCCGTGGACATCCGCCTGCCACAGGGCCAGGAGGTGATCCGCCGCCTGGTCGCGCGGTGCGACGTCATGACCGAGAACTTCCGCCGCGGCAAGCTCGACGCGCTGGGCCTGGGCTACGACGACCTGCGGCGCATCCAGCCCGAGCTGATCTACTGCTCCATCAGCGGCTACGGCCCCCATGGACCGCTGAGCGACCAAGGCGGCTTCGACCTGGTGCTGCAGGCCTTTTCAGGCCTGATCAGCGCCACGGGCACGCCCGACGGGCAGATCGTCAAGCCCGCCAACTCGGTGGCCGACATCAACGCCGGCATTCTCGCGGCCGTCGGCATTCTCGCGGCCTACATCGAGCGGCTGAAGACCGGCCAGGGTTGCAAGGTGGAAACCTCGCTGCTGCAGGCGTCCATGCAGCAGATGTACTGGTTCGCGGCGGCCTACTTCAACGACGGCACCATCGCCAAGCCCATGGGGACGGCCCATCCCCTGATCGCGCCCTACCAGACCTTTCGCTGCCGCACCGGGGCCATCGCCCTGGGTGGCGGAAACCAGGCCAACTGGGAGCGCATCGCCCAGATCCTCGGGCACCCCGAATGGCTGCAGGAACCCCGGTTCAAGAATGCCCGCAGCCGGGTGGCGCACCGCGCGGAACTGGAAGCGCTGATCACACAAGCCCTGTCCAGCGACGACGCGCCGGCCTGGGTGCAGCGCTTCGACCTGGCCGGCGTGCCGGTGGGCCCGGTCAACGACGTGGGGCAGGCGCTGGAACATCCGCAGGTGCGCGCCACCTCCATGGTGGTGGACGTCGACCATGCCGACGGCGGAAAAACGCCTTCGCTGGGCTTGCCGCTCCATTTCAACGGCGCGTCTCCGCACGCCACCTCCGCCGCCCCCTACGTGGGGCAGCACACGGTGTCGGTCTTGCGCGAGCTGGACTTCGAGCCCGGTGAAATCGATGCGCTGATGACCTCGGGCGCGGTCTTTCAGCACTGAGCACGGCCCCGGGCCTGGTAGCGCGCCAGCACCGCCGCCGCCTGCTGCGCCAGGCGCTCGCGCAGCGCGGGCGGTGAGAGCACCTCGATCTCGTCGCCGAAGGCGAGCAGCTGCCGCGCGCCCTGCTCCACCGATTCGACGCGGATCGTCACCTCGTCGCCCACCGGGTCGCTGAACGGCACGCGCGCGTTCGCCAGCCACTTCAGGCAGCGCGGCGTCGCGCGCGCCCGCACCTCCACCGAACGCAGCTCCGATTCGAAGCGCGCGGCCGACGCCTGCCAGGTGCGCGCGAGGTCGAAGGTCTTGGGCCGGCGAAAGGCCGCGCCCGGCTTGAGTTCCAGCAGGCTCGCCAGCCGGTAGGTGCGCACGCCATCGCCGTTCGGGGGCGCCGCGTCCACCGCGCGCGCCACCAGGTACCACGCGCCCGCCTTGAGCACCAAGCCCAGCGGCTCCAGCGTCCGCCAGGCCTTGCCGCGCCAGCTCTCGTAACGCACCTCGATGCTGCGCGCGCGCCAGACGGCGTCGGCCACCTCGCGCAGGAAGTTCGGCGCGTCCTGCGCGCGGTACCAGTCCACCGGGTCGATGTGCAGGCGCTGGCCCACGCGGTCAGCCTGCTCGCGCCACTCGCCCGGCAGGCTGGCCACCATCTTCAGCCGCGCCGAGGCGGCGGCCGCGCCCAGGCCCAGTTCGGTGGCCGGCCCGGGCAGGCCGGCGAGCAGCAGCGCCTGGGCTTCGGGCTCGGTCATGCCGGTGAGCCGGGTGCTCCAGCCCTCGCGCAGCTGAAAGCCGCCCTGGCGCCCGCGCTCGCCCCACAGCGGCACACCGGCGGCCGAGAGCTGGTCGATGTCGCGCAGCACGGTGCGCTCGGACACTTCCAGGGCCTGCGCCAGCGCGCCGGCCGTCAGGCGGCCCCGCGCCTGCAGCAGCATGAGGATGGAGAGCAGTCGGCTGGCTTGCATGCGAGAGATTTAAACATGACATACCGTGTCAGGTTATGGGGTGGATCATCACCACATCGTCTTTCAAGGAGCCTTTGCCATGACCGAATCCCCCTCGTCGAGCTGCGCCGCTACACCCTGCACCCGGGCCGGCGCGACACCCTCATCGAATTGTTCGACCGCGAGTTCGTCGAGACCCAGGAGGCCCAGGGCCTGCGCGTGATCGGCCAGTTCCGCGACCTGGACGACGCCAACCGCTTCGTCTGGCTGCGCGGCTTCGCCGACATGGCGCGCCGCGCCCAGGGCCTGGCCGCGTTCTACGGCGGCCCGGTGTGGCAGGCGCACCGCGACGCGGCGAACGCCACCATGGTCGATTCGGACGACGTGTTCCTGCTGCGCCCGGCCTGGCCCGGCGCGGGCATCGACGGCGAAGCCCCCCGACGCGCCAAGCCCGGCACCACCGACACACCGCCCGGCCTGCTGGACGCGGCCGTGTTCCCGCTGCGCGCGCCCGCCGGCAGCGACCTGCTGGCGCTGTGCCGCGAGGTGCTCTCGCCGGTGCTGCGCCAGGGCGGCGCGCGGCGCATCGGCTGGTACGTGACGGAGGCCAGCCCCAACAACTTCCCGCGCCTGCCGGTGCGCGAGGGCGAGCCGGTGCTGGTGGGCCTCGCGCTGTTTCACAGCCCCGCGGCCTTCGACGCCTTCGCGCGCGGCGGCGCCTGGGCGCGCGACGCGCAGCCCACGCTCGCCCCCTGGCTGGCCGGCCCCACCGAGAGCCACCGCCTCACCCCCACCGCCCGTTCCGCTTTGCACGCCTGAAGGAGCCACCCCATGAACACCAGCGACCACGACTTCGACTTCCTGCACGGCCACTGGCGCGTGGAACACCACCGCCTGCGCGAGCGCCTGAGCGGCTGCACCGACTGGGAGCGCTTCGACGGCACCTGCACCGCCTGGCCCGTGCTCGGCGGCCAGGGCAATGTGGACGACAACCTGCTGCACCTGCCCGGCGGCAGCTACCGCGCGGCCACGCTGCGCAGCCACAACCCGCACACCGGCCGCTGGTCCATCTGGTGGCTGGACGGCCGCCAGCCCCACCAGCTGGACGTGCCGGTGGTGGGCCACTTCGACCGCGGCGTGGGCACCTTCTTCGCCGAAGACGTGCTGGACGGCCGCCCGATCCGCGTGCGCTTTCGCTGGACCGACACGCAGACCGCCTCGCCGCTGTGGGAGCAGGCGTTCTCGGCCGACGCCGGCCGCAGCTGGGAGGCCAACTGGACGATGCGCTTTCACCGAGCCCCGGCCTGAAGCCAGGGTGCGGTGGCGAACAGACGCGCCCGCGGGTGGCTCCGATATTGGGTCACCCCACCCACACCACCGCACCATGACCCAGATCCGAAAAGGACAGGCGCCCGCTCCCCTGGAGCGCGCGGCATTCAGCGAGCGCTTTCGCGCCTTCTTCTTCGACCCCGCCTTCCGCGCCGAGGACGCGAGCATCGAGCGGCTGGAGGCCATCGCCTGGGATGCCTACCAGGAAGGCCGCAAGGCGCCCGTGACGCAGAAGGCCGGGCCGGGCTACGCCGACCCGGACCACGACCTGTCGTCCGAGTGGGTGGCGACCAAGGCGCGCCTGGACGCCGCGCAGGCGAGTTGGTCCTTGCCCAGCACGCCGTCGCGGGTGCTGCTGGTCTGCGGCTCGGCGCGCAACGACGGCACCTGCCCCGGTGAGATCTCCAAAAGCTACCGGCTCACCCGGATCGCGCGCGAAGCGCTCGAACGGCAGCACATGCAGGTCGACGTGCTGGACCTGAGCCTGCTCACCTCCGAATACGCGCTGCACATCCACCCCTGCAAGGGCTGCGTGTCCACCGCCATGCCGCTGTGCCACTGGCCCTGCAGCTGCTACCCCAACCACGCGCTGAACCAGACGCACGACTGGATGGCCGAGATCTACGAACGCTGGGTGGCGGCGCACGCCGTGCTGCTGGTCACACCGGTCTACTGGTACCAGAGCCCGAGCCCGCTCAAGCTCATGATCGACCGCCTGGTGTGCGCCGACGGCGGCAACCCCGACCCGACCTCCACCGGCGGCAAGAAGCCCGAGAAGGCCAAGGCGCTGGAAATGGCGGGCTGGGACTACCCGCAGCACCTGGCGGGCCGGGCCTACGGCGTGGTGGTGCACGGCGACGTGGCCGGCATCGAGGGCGCGCGCCGCTCGCTGTGCGACTGGCTGGACTGGATGGGCCTGATCGACGCCGGCCCGCAGGCGCGGCTGGACCGCTTCATCGGCTACTACGAACCCTACGCCACCAGCCACGACACGCTGGACGACGACCTGGCCGTGCAGGACGAAACCCGCAACGCGGCCCTGGCGGTGAGCAAGGCGGTGGTGGAGTTGCGCAGCGGGCGGTTGCAGGCGGTGCAGCCCCACCTGTCCCGCCCTCGGCGCAAGTAGCCACCGGGTATTCTTGCCGGGCCACCGGCGGGCCCCGCGCCCGGGTGCCGAACCACCCGAACTCCGCGGCTTCGCCCGCATCCAACGCCCACATGAACAAATTCCTCGTCTGCTCGGCCCTGCTCCTGTGGTGCTTGGGCGCTTCGGCGCAGGCGCTCTGGCGCGGCGTGCCCGCCGGCGCCACGCCGGCGGAGGTGGTGGCGCTGATTCCCGAGGCGGCGGCCCCGGGCACGCTGCGCCCGGCCACCGAAGACGGCCGCGTGCTGCTGGAAATTCCCGCCCATGACGTGGTGGGCGCCGACTTCCAGGTGGCGTTCGGGTTCGAGCAGGACCGGCTGCAGAGCGTCGTGCTGCGCGCCCAGGCCGGCTCACCCGAAGCGGCGCGCGCCCTTGCCCAGCGGCTGACGGTGTCGCTGCGGTCGAGGTACGGGCTGGAGATCAGCACCAAGAGCCGCCAGGACCCCCTGACCGTGGGCATCGACCGCAAGTGGTCGTACCGCCGCACCAGCGTGCACCTGCAGGTGGTCGAGGACACGGTGGTGCGCCTGCGCTACCGCGCCGAGCTGCCCCGCTCATCCAGCCCGCAGCTCTGAGCCGGGTCGCGCAAGCCCCCGGGCCGCGCGCGTCTCAATTTGAGAATGATTGGCGCCGGCCAGGGGATTTCAGGGTTAACCCGCAAATCACCGCCCGGGCCGCGTGCTCAACTTGTTGGTGCCCCATCACCACAACAAGGAGACAAGCATGCAGGTTCAACTCAGGGTCAACGGCAAGGCCGTGACCATCGACGCGCCGCCCCACACGCTCTTGGTCCAGGCGATCCGCGAACACCTCCGGCTCACCGGCACCCACGTGGGTTGCGACACCGCCCAGTGCGGCGCCTGCACGGTCTTGCTCGACGGGCGCGCGGTCAAGTCCTGCAACATGCTGCTGCCCCAGGCCGCCGGCTGCGAGGTGACCACCATCGAAGGCCTGGCGGCGGCCGACGGCACCATGCACCCGATGCAGGCGGCGTTCAAGGAATGCCACGGCCTGCAGTGCGGCTTCTGCACCCCGGGGATGGTGATGAGCTCGGTGAGCCTGTGCAAGTCGAACCCCGGCGCCACCGGCACCGAGATCCGCGAGCTGCTCGAAGGCAACCTGTGCCGCTGCACCGGTTACCAGAACATCGTCAAGGCCGTGCGGCAAGGTGCTGCCGCCATGAAGTGACACACCCCCGCCGCGCTTCGCGCGACCCCCTCAAGGGGGCGGCGCCAGCGGCCTGGCAAAGCCAGTTCCGCGGCGCCCCTCGATCGAAACCTCACTGGAGCCATTGACATGGGTGCTTCCGACTTCTCCCAACTCCCCCACATCGGTGAATCGCTCAAGCGCAAGGAGGACTACCGCTTCCTCACCGGCGCCGGCCAGTACACCGACGACATCGTGCTGCCCAACATGCACCACGCGGTGTTCGTGCGCTCGCCGCACGCGCACGCCAACATCCGCAAGATCGACAAGTCCGCCGCGCTCAAGGCGCCGGGCGTGATCGGCATCCTCGACGGCAACGACGTCGCGGGCGACAAGATCGCCGGCCTGCCCTGCGGCTGGCTCATCACCGACACCGCCGGCCAGCCCATGAAGGAGCCGCCCCACCCCATCCTGGCCTTCGGCAAGGTGCGCTACGTGGGCGATCACGTGGCCATGGTGGTGGCCGACACGCTGGAGAACGCGAAGAACGCCGCCGAGCTGGTGGAGGTGGACTACGAGCCGCTGGCCGCCGTGGTGGACGTGCGCGACGCCATGAAGTCCGGCGCGCCCGCGCTGCACGAGGCCGCCGCCGACAACCACTGCTACAAGTGGGCCATCGGCGACAAGGGCCAGGTGGACGCCGCGTTCAACGGCGCCGCGCACGTGACCAAGATCGACCTGGTCAACAACCGCCTCGCGCCCAACCCGATGGAGCCGCGCGCGGCCATCGCCAGCTACAACCGCGCGGGCGACGACTACACGCTCTACGTGGCCAACCAGAACCCGCACGTGGAGCGCCTGCTCATGACGGCCTTCGTGCTCGGCCTGCCCGAGCACAAGGTGCGCGTGATCGCGCCCGACGTGGGCGGCGGCTTCGGCGCCAAGATCTTCCTGTACGCCGAAGACGTGTGCCTGACCTGGGCCTCGAAGAAGCTCAACTGCGCGATCAAGTGGACCTGCGACCGCTCGGAAGCCTTCCTGAGCGACGCGCACGGCCGCGACCACGTGACGCACGCCGAGATGGCGCTGGACAAGGACGGCCACTTCCTCGCCTTCCGCGTGCACACCGACGCCAACCTCGGCGCCTACCTCTCCACCTTCTCCACCGCCGTGCCCACCATCCTGTACGCCACGCTGCTCGCGGGCCAGTACAAGACGCCGCAGGTCTACGTGGAGGTGGACGCCTGGTTCACCAACACCTCGCCGGTGGACGCCTACCGCGGCGCCGGCCGACCCGAGGCGACCTACCTGCTCGAGCGCATCGTGAGCCGCTGCGCGTGGGAGACCGGCCTGTCGCAGGACGAGATCCGCCGCCGCAACTTCATCACCGAGTTCCCCTACCAGACCCCGGTGGCGCTGCAGTACGACACCGGCGACTTCCCCGCCTGCATGGCCCAGGCCAACGAACTGGCCGAGATGGCCAGCTTCGAACAGCGCAAGGCCGCCTCCAAGGCCAAGGGCCTGCTGCGCGGCGTGGGCTACAGCAGCTACATCGAGGCCTGCGGCCTGGCGCCGTCGAACGTGGCGGGCGCGCTCGGCGCGCGCGCCGGCCTGTTCGAATGCGGCGAGGTGCGCGTGCACCCCACCGGCAGCGTGACGGTGTTCACCGGCTCGCACAGCCACGGCCAGGGCCACGAGACCACCTTCGCGCAGGTCGTGGCCTCGCGCCTGGGGCTGGACCCCTCGCAGGTGGACATCGTGCACGGCGACACCGGCCGCGTGCCCTTCGGCATGGGCACCTACGGCTCGCGCTCCATCTCGGTGGGCGGCGCGGCCATCATGCGGGCGCTGGACAAGATCGAGGCCAAGGCCAAGAAGATCGCGGCCCACCTCATGGAGACCGGCGACGCCGACGTGGACTTCGCCAACGGCGAGTTCACCGTGAAGGGCACCGACAAGAAGGTCACCTTCGGCCAGGTCGCGCTCACCGCGTACGTGCCGCACAACTACCCGCTGGACAAGCTGGAGCCGGGCCTGAACGAGACCGCCTTCTACGACCCGACCAACTTCACCTTCCCGGCCGGCACGCACATCTGCGAGGTGGAGATCGACCCGAACACCGGCGTGGTGCGCATCGACCGCTTCACCGCCGTGGACGACTTCGGCACCATCATCAACCCCATGATCGTGGAAGGCCAGGTGCACGGCGGCCTGGTGCAAGGCATCGGCCAGGCGCTGCTGGAGCACTGCGTGTACGACCGCGAGACCGGCCAGCTGGTCACCGGTTCGTTCATGGACTACGCCATGCCGCGCGCCGACGACGTGCCGGACTTCCGGCTCGGCCACGTGACCACGCCCTGCACCACCAACCCGCTGGGCACCAAGGGCTGCGGCGAGGCCGGTGCCATCGGCTCGCCGCCGGCGGTGATCAACGCCGTGCTGGACGCGCTCGCGCCGCTGGGCGTGAAGGACCTGGACATGCCCGCGAGCCCCAGCCGCGTGTGGACGGCCATCCAATCGGCCAAGGCCTGAACCGGAGGAGACACACCATGTACGCATTCACACTCGAACAACCCAAGACCCTGGCCGATGCCAAGCGCTTCAGCGGCGCGGGCGCGCAACCCCTGGCCGGTGGTCAGACCCTGATCGCTTCCATGAAACAGCGCCTGCTGCGCCCCGAGCAACTGGTGGACCTGGGCGGCGTGGCCGAGCTGCGCGGCGTCAAGGTCGAAGGCCAGACCCTGGTCATCGGCGCCATGACCTGCCACCAGGACGTGGCCGACAACGCCGACGTGCGCAAGCACATCCCCGGGCTGGCCGCGCTGGCCGAAGGCATCGGCGACCGCCAGGTGCGCGCGCGCGGCACCCTGGGCGGCTCGGTGGCCAACAACGACCCGGCCGCCTGCTACCCCAGCGCCGTGATGGGCCTGGGCGCCACGGTGGTGACGGACCGGCGCCAGATCGCGGCCGACGACTTCTTCCAGGGCCTGTACACCACGGCGCTGGAGCCGGGCGAGATCATCACCGCGATCCGTTTCCCCATCCCCAGCAAGGCGGCGTACGCCAAGTTCCGCCAGCCGGCCTCGCGCTTCGCGCTGGTGGGCGTGTTCGTGGCGCTCACGCCCTCGGGCCCGCGCGTGGCGATCACCGGTACCGGCAACGGCGTGTTCCGCCACGCCGGGCTGGAGGCTGCGCTGGCCAAGAGCTTCACGCCCGACGCGGTGAAGGACGTGAAGATCGACGCCAGCGACATCAGCGGCGACCTGCACGCCAGCGCGGCCTACCGGGCGCACCTGGTGACGGTGCAGACGCAGGTGGCGGTGCGTCACGCCAACGGATGAGCCGGGTGCCCGACGACACCGACAGCATCGACGGCCTCACCCATGCCCTGCAGGGCGTGGGCTACCACGCTCCCCGGCGGCTGGCCACCGCCGTGTTTCTCGCGATGCGCCTGCAGCGCCCGCTGTTGCTCGAAGGCGAGCCGGGTGTGGGCAAGACCGAGCTGGCCAAGGCGCTGGCGAAGGTGCTGGGCCGGCCCTTGTTGCGCCTGCAGTGTTACGACGGCATGGAGCAGCGCGAGGCGCTCTACGAGTGGAACCACACGGCGCAGCTGCTGCACATGCGCGCGGCGCAGGCCACGTCCACGCCCGACGAGATCGAGCGCGAGGTGTACCAGGCGCGTTACCTGATCCGCCGACCGTTGTTGCAGGCCTTGCAGACGCCGGAGCCGGGCGCGGTGTTGTTGATCGACGAGGTGGACCGGGCCGACGAGCCGTTCGAGGCTTTTCTGCTGGAGTACCTGGGCGAGTACCAGGTGAGCATTCCCGAGCTGGGCACCATCCGCGCGGTGGCGGCGCCGCTGACCATCCTGACGAGCAACCGCACGCGCGATCTGAACGACGCGGTGAAGCGGCGTTGTCTGTACCAGTGGCTGGATTACCCGGAGCGGGAGCGCGAGCTGGCCATCGTGAAAAGCCAGGTGCCGCAGGCGAGTGCGGCATTGACCGAGCAGGTGACGCGTTTTGTGTCCCGTCTGCGCAACCAGCCGTTCGCCAATGCCTTTCAGCGCAGTCCCGGGATCGCGGAGAGTGTGGAGTGGGCGAAGGCTCTGGTGGCTTTGGATACGCTGACTTTGGACCCTGAGGTGATTCAGGACACGGCGGGCATTCTCTTCAAGCAGCGGGAGGATGTGGCGGCCTTGTTGCCGATGCTGGATCAGTTGTTGGCGCCTGAGCCTGTGTGATGTTGTGTTGAAGACCTTGCTTTCGTGGGTTGCCTCAAGGCCGCTGGGGCGTGGGCCCGTTCTCCGGCGCTGCTCGCGGGCGTCTGCCCGAGCACTCGAGAGACCATGGCGTCAACACCGTGGTCTGCACACCCGCTCTGTGGCGACCGCGAATGGGCGCCTGCGCCCGGACCCCCACCCCATCGACCCCAGCCGCACCCAGGCACGCCACACAGAAGAAGACCCTTTGCACGCCTGCATGTCACTCTCGACGGATGGTGGGGTTCGCGGGCGCAGGCGCCGATTCGCGGTTGCCACAGAGGTTGAATGCGGAGGTGGTGTTGACGAAGGGACGGTGGCGGACCCGGGCAGTCGCCCGCGAGCAGCGCCGGAGAACGCGGACCACGCCAGCCGTCAGCGCGAGGTGCAAGGCATAAAAAAACAAGGACAGCCGTGATCCTGGGCGACGCGAGAAGCGGGAAACTCCCCGACCACATCACCGCCTTCGGCAGGGCCCTGCGCCGAGCCGGTGTGCCGGTCGACAGCAGCCGCGCCGTGCTCGCCATCACCGCCGCACAAGCCGTGGGCGTCGAACGCAGAGACGACCTGCGCGCCGCCCTCCAAGCCGTGATGGTCAGCCGCCAACAAGACATCGGCGTCTTCAACGAAATGTTCGACGCCTTCTTCCGCAACCCCGAACTCGCCCAACAACTCCTCGCCCAGATGCTTCCCAAAGCCGCCAAAGCCCACCCGGTCCGGCGCAAAGCCCGCGTGCAGGAAGCCCTCAGCGTCGCCGGCCTCAAAGCCCGCACCCCCAACCAAGGCGAAACCGAACTCAAATTCGACGCCGCCATGACCGCCAGCGACCAACAGCGCCTGCGCCATGCCGACTTCGCCGGCCTCTCCGCCAGCGAATTCCGCCTCGTCGAACAACTCGTGCGCGACATCCCCCTGCCCCTGCCACCCGTGCGCTCGCGCCGCGAACGCGCCGGCACCCGCGGCCACCGCCCCAACTGGCCACGCGCCCTGCAACAGGCCCGCCGACACGACGGCGAACTGCTGCAACTGCCCCTCATGAACCGCCGGCCCCAGCCCCTGCCGCTGCTCATCCTGGTCGACATCTCCGGCTCCATGGAACGCTACGCGCGCCTGCTGCTCGCCTTCCTGCACCAGGCCACGCGCGGCACCCCGCGCGCCGCCTTCGCCTTCGGCACCGAACTCACCGACCTGCGCGCCGCCTTCCGCCACCGCGACACCGACCAGATGCTGGAGATGGCCAACGCCGCCATCGACGACTTCGCCGGCGGCACCCGCCTGGGCGCCTCGCTCGCCAGCCTGCGCACCCAATACCCCCGCTGCCTCGTGGGCCGGCGCACCGTCGTGCTGCTCATCACCGACGGCCTGGACACCGGCGCGCCCGAACTGCTCGACCAGGAACTCACCTGGCTGGGCCGCCACAGCCGCCGCCTGCTCTGGCTCAACCCCCTGCTGCGCTACGACGGCTACGCCCCCCTGGCCACCGGCGCCAGCGTGCTGCACCGCCACGCCCACGGCATGCTGGCCGTGCACAACCTCAGCCGCCTCGAAGACCTCGCCCGGTCCATGGCCGCGCTGATGCAGCGCTACTGATGTCATCTGTTTCATTCATCATCCCGACCAGACAGGAGAAACCAACGTGGACATGCAAGGAAGCCGGCCGCTCGCCGTGACCCAGCAACAGGCCTGGGAGGCCCTCAACGACCCCGAGATGCTCAAGGCCTGCATCCCGGGCTGCGAAAAATTCGAGCTCACCGAACCCAACATCTACGCCGTGACCACCGCCATCAAGATCGGCCCGGTGGCCGCGCGCTTCAGCGGGCGCGTGACGCTCTCGGACATCGTCCCGCCCAGCTCGTACAAGATCGGCTTCGACGCCCAGGGCGGCGTGGCCGGTTTCGGCAAGGGCGAGGCCGCCGTGCAGCTCGCGCCCGCCGCCACCGGCTGCGAACTCAGCTACACCGTGCACTCCACCGTGGGTGGCAAAATCGCACAGCTCGGCCAGCGCCTGATCGACGGCGCGGCCAAGTCGCTGGCGGAAGACTTCTTCCGCCGCTTCGATGAGGCCTTGCAGGCCCGCTACCCGAGCGCCGCTGCTGCCCCCGCATCGGCGGGCACCGCGCTCCAACCCATGCCCAAGGCCGGCGGCGGCATGCCGACCTGGGCCTGGGCCGCCATCGCCGTCGTCGTGGCGGCGGTGATCTACCTGGCCACGAAGGGATAACTTTGGAAAATCTGGATGTCACCGTCCTGCGCTCGCTGCAGGCCTGGCGCGCCGAAGGCCGGCGCGCCCTGCTGGCCACCGTCGTGCGCACCTGGGGTTCGTCGCCGCGCCCGGTGGGCTCGGTCATGGCGCTGTGCGAAACCGGCGCCGTGGTCGGCTCGGTCTCGGGCGGCTGCATCGAGGACGACCTGATCTACCGCTACAGCCGTGCCCATGGCGCGGTGCAGGGCAGCACGGCCCCGCCAGGCATCACGCACGAGATCCCCACCGGGCCGCCCGAGCGCGTGAAGTACGGCGTGAGCGCCGACGAGGCCCACCGCTTCGGTCTGCCCTGCGGCGGCACGCTGGAGCTGGTGCTCGAATTCAACCCCGACGCCGGCTCCCTGGCCGAGCTGGTGGGCACGCTCACCGCCGGCCACCTGGTCGAGCGCCGCACCGAGCTGGCCACCGGCCGCGTGGAACTGCGCGCGGCCGCCACACCCGCGGCGCTGGCCGACGAGAACGGCTGGCTGAGCAACACCTTCGGCCCCGAGTACCGCATGCTGCTGATCGGCGCCGGCCAGCTCACCGAGTACCTCGCCACCATGGCGCTGTTCAACGGCTTCGCGGTCACCGTGTGCGACCCGCGCGAGGAATACCGCAGCGCCTGGGCCGTGCCCGGCGTGACCGTCGTCACCGAGATGCCCGACGACGTGGTGCGCGAGTTCCGCGTGGACCGGCGCAGCTGCGTGATCGCCCTCACGCACGACCCCAAGCTGGACGACCTGGCGCTGCTCGAAGCGCTGGAGACCGAGGCCTTCTACGTGGGCGCGATCGGCTCGCGCCGCAACAACGAGGCGCGCCACGCCCGCATGATCGAGCACTTCGACCAGACCGAAGAAAGCCTGGCCCGCCTGCGCGGGCCGATCGGTATCTACATCGGCAGCAAGACGCCGGCCGAGATCGCGGTGAGCGTGATGGCCGAGGTGCTGGCCGTGAAGAACGGCGTGCCGCTGCCGCGCGACATGGAAGTGGCGAACGCCAAGAACACGCTCTCGGCCGCCGAAGCCTCCGCCCCCACCTGCTTCGTTTCACCGTGAAGACCGGCTTCGTCATCCTCGCCGCCGGCGCGGGCCGCCGCATGGGCGGTGTGGCCAAGTGCCTGCTGGAGCTGGAAGGCCGCACCCTGCTGGAGCGGCTGCTCACCCACCTGCAGCCGCTGCGCGGCCCGGCCCGGCACGACCTGGTGCTGGTGCTGGGCCACCACGCGCACGACATCCAGGCCCACGTGGCCCGGCTGCCCGACGAGCTGGCGCCGCTGTGCGTCATCAACCCCCGGCCCGAAGACGACACCGCCTCGTCGCTGCGCGCCGGCCTGCGCGCGCTGGCGCACGACGTGAAACAGGTCGTGGTGCTGCTGGCCGACCAGCCGCTGATCGACCGCGCCGACGTGCAGCTGGCGCTGGACGCCTTCACCGCGCGCGGCCCCGGCATCCACGTGCAGGTGCCCATGGTGCACGGCCAGCCCGGCCACCCGGTGATCTTCGACACCCGCGTGCGCAGCGCGCTGACCGAGCCCCTGCAACCCAGCCTGCGCCAGTGGCGCGCGGCCCACCCCGAGGCGGTGCGCCTGTGGGCGGTGGACAACCCGCACTACACGCGCGACCTCGACACGCCGGCCGACCTGGAAGCGCTGGTGCGAGAAAACCGCTGGACCTGGCGCTGGCCGGGTTAACCCGATCCGGGCGGGGGGTGCACGGGCGGCCAAACGCTGCTCTAATGGCAAAGACCTGTCCGCAGCCCGGCCTCGGCCCAGCCAACCCCCTGCCGATCGTGACCCTACAGCCCCAGCCTTCGATGCCCCAGCTGCAGCGCCTGGCCCTGATCGAGCAGGCGCGCAAGGCGGTGCTCGAATCGCGCGCCCCGCTCAGCCCGCCCCTGCTGGCGCCCTGGGTCGAACGCTCCTGGCGGCGCTGCCTGGACCTCGGGCTCGAACCGCGCCAGCACATCACTTTCGACACCGTCACCAGCGGTGCTGCGCAGCGCGCCATCGAAGCCAACCAGCCGCTGCTGCGCGCGGCCGCACCGGTGATCCAGTCGCTCTCGCGCGCCATGGCGCACACGCGCTACTTCGCCATCCTCACCGACGCGCGCGGCCTGGTGATCGACGTCAACGGCCCGGTGGACCGCCACGACCCGCACGCCGCCAACATCGCGCGCATCGGCGTGGATCTGTCCGAACGCGCCGTGGGCACCACCGCCATCGGCACCACCCTGGCCGACCTGCAGCCGGTCTGGCTGCACCGGGGCGAACACTTCTTCGACGACACCAGCGTCTACAGCTGCGCCGGTGCGCCCATCTGGGGGCCCAACGGCCAGTGCGTGGGCATGCTGGACCTCACCGGCGTGAACGTGATCGAACAGCCCGCGCTCAAGCACCTCGTCACGCAATCGGCGCGCAGCATCGAGAATGCCCTCACCCTGAGCCAGCCGCACCGCCTGCTGCTGTGCCTGAGCTGGCCCGGCCGCATGCCGGGCGACGCCAGCGACGGCCTCGTCTGCGTGGACGCCGACGGGCAGATCACGGCGATCAACCGCCCGGCGGCCGACATGCTGGGCATGGCCGCCGGCATGGCGCCCGGCCACTGCAGCGAACTCTTCGCCGTGCCGGTGGAAACCCTGTTCGACGCCGCCCGCCACCAGCGCGGCCCACTGGAAGTGCCGCTGTGGTCGGGCCTGCGCCTGAGCGTGCTGGCCCAGCTCAACCCCGGTGGCGAACGCGGCGCCAGCCACGGCCTGCCGCTCAAGGACGTGGAGACCGCCATGATCCGCAAGGCGGTGGACGATGCGCGCGGCAACGTGAAGGAAGCGGCCCGAGCGCTGGGCATCAGCCGCGCCACCGTGTATCGCAAGCTCGGCCGCAAGGGCTGAGGCCCCTATAAGTGGAAATCGCCCGCAGCTTCCGGCTGGTAAAGCACTTTCCCGATCCGGATATGGCAGGTGCGGTCCGGAATCCGCCAGTCGAAGGTATCGCCCTCCTTGTAGCCCAGGATGGCCGTCCCGATGCTGGAACACACCGACAGCTTTCCGTCACTGCCGTCCGCGTCCTGCGGATAGACCAGGGCCACTTCCACTTCCTCATCGTCCAGCTGCAGCAAGGCCCTGGAGTTCATCGTGACAACATCCCGCGCCACCCGCCGCGGATCGACGACGATGGCCCGCTCGATCTCGTGCTCCAGTTCAAAAACAGCCGGTGGCGGCTCGCACTCGACCAGGCTCCTGAGCCGGGCTTTGTCGATCTCGGTGATGTAGATATCGGCACGGTGACCTGCAGGGTTTTCGCGCAAGCGCCGGAGATAGCTCTCCGAAGTCATGGCAAGGGACTTCAGGGCCGGCGTCTGGCTTTCGAGCAGGAAGCCGCAGTTCTGGAAGGCCTTCAACGAACGCGCGTTGTCGGCGTGAATCTTGGCGATGAGCTTCTCGGCCCGCATGTCGAAGAAGGCCAGCTTCATGGCTTCGCCGATCGCGCTGGCGCCGAGCTTGCGGCCCCAGTTGTCGCGGTTGCCGATGACCAGGACCATCTCGCAGTCCCGGCCCGTCTTGACAAGGCGGACGAACCCCACCGGAACGTCATGCCGGTCGTAGGCCATGAAGAACCGGCCGCCCTGGTTGAACAGATGGGTCAGGATCGGCAACTGGACCCGGCCAATGACCTGCTCGATGAACCGGGAGACATGTCGCGAATCGCTCAGGTGGCGGGTGACGCACTCGTCCTCCAACCAGTCCATCAGAGTCAGCGCGTTGGCCCGAGTGATCTCAGGGCACAGGGAAATGAAAGGCTTGTTCATCTTCACCACATTTGGTTGCAAGGATGAAAGCCCTTCATGGCCTCAGCCATGACGGTTCTTTCAAGGGATCGCCCAATTGTAGTAGGGCGGTCGTGAAAGAGGCTTGAAACGGTCCTCACACCCGCCGCTCAATGTGGCTTCTCAGCGCTACGTGAGATTCAACCCACCATCAGAAAGCAGAATTTCGCCCGTCAAATAGTGGGATTCAATGAGCATGGACACCGCTTGTGCAATGTCTTCAGGGCTCGCCGCCCGCCGCATCGGCGCGCGCTCTCGCCACAACTGCTGAGCCTGCGTCCAGTCAGCGGTCAACGGCGTATCCACAAGCCCAGGGGCGACGGCATTCACACGGATGTCGGGAGCCAGCGAGACGGCCAGCAAGCGCGTGACGTGGTTCAGCGCCGCTTTCGTCGCGGCATAGGGGATCGAAGCCCCTTTCGGGCGAACACCGGCATGCGAACTCACATTGATCACGCAAGCCGGCATGCCAGCGGCCGCAGCAGACGCCCGCAGGGCGGCCTGCGCTTCTGCAACGATGCGAAACGGCGCGATGACATTGACCTCATGCAACTCGCGCCATACATCCGGCGTGGCAGCCGCCAGGTCGGCATGCGGCACGACGCGGCTGATGCCCGCGTTGTTCACCACGACGTCCAAGCGCCCCCATTGCGCGACCGCTTCCTGCACCAGCCGTACCCGGTCTGCATCGTCAGCGAGGTCGGCTTGCACATAAGCCGCCAGACCCAGCTCACGCGCCATGGCCATGCCGGCATCCACCGAGCTGCGTGAATGCAGAACGACGGCATGGCCATCCCTGGACAGGCGGCGCGCGATCGCGGCTCCAATACCTGAAGTAGACCCTGTCACAAGAGCAACACGCGGTGGCTGGCGCATAGAGATGTCGAGCGGAATGGAAAGACAGGTACTTTACCGACCCCGCTGCCCCTCAGCGCCCGGGCACCCACACCATGGCGATGCTCAACCAGACCCCGAAGCTGAAGTAAGGCGTGAGCCAGAGCGCATCCGCTTTCCAGGCCGTCCAGCTGCCGCTGCACACCCGGCGCTGCCAGGCATCGCGCGCGCCCTGCTCCACGCACAGGTAGGTTTGCCCGCTCGCTCGCCCGAGGCGGTACCGGCGCCAGTACATCGGCGCATCCACGCTCAACACGTACACAACGAAAGCCACGCAACCAAGAATCCCGAAGATCGCCAGCGCGTGAACCCAGCCTGTGCTGTAGAGGGCGGTGACGCCCAGCAGGACCGCCATCCAGGAAAAGCCGGCCGCCCAGAGCAGGGACTCGACGGCCTGGGTGATGTGGTTGAGCGTGAGCACGCTGTGCCAGCAGAAGCCTTGTGCCACCACCATGAAGACCGGGACCACCCAGGCGGCGCTTTGCACCCACGGCAGGCCCGCGTGCACGCCCAGCTGATGGATCAGCAGCCCGAGCTGGATCGCGAAACAGATCTCGGCCACCGTGGCCGCCGCGCGGCCCAGGAATATGTTGGACAGGCGCGTGTCCACCACCACCAGCCGTTCGAGGTCCACCCGTGGGAACACCGAGCGGTAGGCGCACACCAGCACGTAGACGCCGGACAGCGTGAGCTGCAGCCCCCCGTGAAAACCGGCCACAGGCGCGAAGTGCCACACGGCCAGCCACAGGCCGACGTTCACCGCCGCCAGCGCGCACATCGCCCGCCACCACCGAAGCACCTGGGCATCGGCACCGGCAATGCCCGGCACCCTGCTGCTGAGGATCAACGACATGCCGCGCTCACCTCCATCTTTCACAAACTCACATCGTAGGCAATCCATCGCGCCGGCGCTGTAGGACAAAAGCGATCGTTGAGGGGTTCGGCCATCTCCTTCGCCGACATGGGGCGTTCTCCTACCCGCTCCAACGCGCCTCACTCGCATGCTGGGGCATGGATATTCCCTCCCCCAAGTTCCATGCGTGGAAAAAGGCCGAGGCCGAGCTGGCCGACATCGAGCGAACGTTCCGGGCCCTGTCCGTCGATCTCTCTCCATCCGACCGCGAAAGGGTCACCCAGCAGCTCGCCGCATTGAAAGCGGCGCGGCTGAGGGTGCGCCTGCTGTTCGAAGAGGTGATGAAGGAAAGCGCCATCGTGCTGGAGCAACTCGCCGCCAGCGAAGCGCCGCCGCCTCCTCCACCGCCGAGCCACGACCCGCGTCGGCCTGACGCGGAAGACTGGTTGTCCTAGCCTTCGCGGCGGTTCAGGGCAAGGCCTGCGCGTCCAGCTCGGCCATCTCCTGCGCCGTGAACACCCGGGATCGAGTGTGGAAGGCCTTGCCTTGCGGGCCTTCGAGCGAGAAGGTGCCGCCGTGGCCGTCGATCACGTCGATGATGAGTTGCGTGTGCCGCCAGTACTCATACTGCGCCTTGCCGATGTAGAACGGGCAGCCACCGATGTCGCCCAGGTACACGTCACCCGCGCCGGTGGTGATCTCGCCCAGCAGGTAGCAGTTGGCCGCGCTGTTGTCGCAGCAGCCGCCGCTCTGGTGGAACATGAGGCCGGGGCCATGCTGCGCCTTGAGCCGTTCGATCAATTCCACGGCGGCCGGTGTGGCGATGACTCTTTCAACCATGAGAGATCTCCTGAGGTCTTTCCGGAGCGAAGTGCCCCAGCCAGAACGCGGCGGATCCGGCTTGGCCGGTCCGCACGCGTTGCCCCCTGGGGGGTGACGCGCCGCGGGCGCGGCGCGGGGGGATTAAAAGAACCCCAGTTTGTTTTCGGAATAGCTCACCAGCAGGTTTTTCGTCTGCTGGTAGTGGTCCAGCATCATCTTGTGCGTCTCGCGCCCGATGCCCGATTCCTTGTAGCCGCCGAAGGCCGCGTGCGCGGGGTAGGCGTGGTAGCAGTTGGTCCACACGCGGCCGGCCTTGATGGCGCGGCCCATGCGGTAGGCCACGTTGCCGTTGCGGCTCCACACACCGGCCCCCAGGCCGTACAGCGTGTCGTTGGCGATCGCCAGGGCTTCAGCCTCGTCCTTGAAGGTGGTCACGGCCAGCACGGGGCCGAAGATCTCTTCCTGGAAGATGCGCATCTTGTTGTGGCCCTTGAACAGCGTGGGCTGCACGTAGTAGCCGCCTTCGAGATCGCCGCCCAGGTTCGCCTGCCCGCCGCCGGCCAGCACCTCGGCACCTTCCTGCTTGCCCAGGTCGAGGTACGAGAGGATCTTGGTCAACTGTTCCTTGCTGGCCTGCGCGCCCATCATGCTGTCGGTGTCCAGCGGGTTGGCGTGCTGGATCGCGGCCACGCGCTTGAGCACGCGCTCCATGAACTTGTCGTAGATGCTTTCCTGAATCAGCGCGCGGCTGGGGCAGGTGCAGACCTCGCCCTGGTTGAAGGCGAACAGCACCAGACCTTCGATCGCCTTGTCCAGAAACGCGTCGTCCTTGTCCATGATGTCGGCGAAGAACACGTTGGGCGACTTGCCGCCGAGTTCCAGCGTGGCGGGAATCAGGTTGTTCGCCGCCGCCTGCGCGATCACGCGCCCGGTGGTGGTGGAGCCGGTGAAGGCGATCTTGGCGATGCGCTTGCTGGTGGCCAGCGGCATGCCGGCTTCGCGGCCGTAGCCGTTGACGATGTTGAGCACGCCCGGCGGCAGCAGGTCGGCGATGAGTTCGGCCAGGATCAGGATGCTGATGGGCGTGGACTCGGCGGGCTTGAGCACCACGGCGTTGCCGGCGCCCAGCGCGGGCGCGAGCTTCCAGGCCGCCATGAGGATGGGGAAGTTCCAGGGAATGATCTGGCCGATCACGCCCAGCGGTTCCTGGATGTGGTACGCCACGGTGTTCTCGTCGATGTTGCTCAGCGCGCCTTCCTGCGCGCGCACGCAACCCGCGAAGTAGCGGAAGTGGTCCACCGTGAGCGGGAGGTCGGCGTTGAGCGTCTCGCGGATCGCCTTGCCGTTGTCCACCGTCTCGGCGTAGGCCAGCAGCTCCAGGTTCTGCTCGATGCGGTCGGCGATCTTGAGCAGCACGTTGGCGCGCTCGGCCGCCGAGGTCTTGCCCCAGGCATCGGCCGCGGCGTGCGCGGCGTCCAGCGCGAGTTCGATGTCCTCGGCGGTGGAGCGCGCGGCGCGCGTGTACACCTTGCCCGAGACGGGCGTGATCACATCGAAGTACTGGCCTTTGACCGGTGCGAGCCAGCGACCGCCGATGAAGTTGTCGTACTGGGTCTTGTAGGCGATCTTGGCGCCAGCGGCGCCGGGGGCTGCGTAAAGCATGTTGTCTTCCTCAGGATGGACGTTGATGGCAAGGCCTGTGTCTTCAGGCCCTCTGCTCTCTTCAAGTTCCATGCCATGGGCTTGGGCCCGGTGAAGCGCTGCACGAAAGCACACATGCGGGGTTCGCACTGTCCCGGAACCGCGCACACGCGAACCGGCTGTCTCAAAGCGACACACACGCCAGCGCCATGAAAAATGCCACTGGTTGCGCGCGCAACCAGTGGCTTTCATGACGCAGGAAGCGGTCAGGGCGCGGTGAGTGTCAGCCCATGCTTCTGGAAGATGGCCAGCAGCTCGCCGCTGTCGCGCATCGATTTCATGGCCCCTTCCAGCGCCAGGCCGAGGTCCTTGTTTTCGGCCTTGATCGCCATGCCCACGGGCCAGCCGTTCCCGGGCACACCACCGAGCGCGAGCGCGCTCAGGCGGATATGGGTCGGCTTCGGATCGGTGTTTGAGAGCACCGACTCGGCCTGCGCGCGCGTCACGTAGGCCGCGGCGGCCTTGCCCTCGACCACCGCCTGCACCGCCTGCTCGCCACTGTGGTGGATGCCCACCTGCGCGCGCAGCAGGCCGCCGCCGTGGCCCATGAGCGCGCTGGCCGCGCCGGCCCCGCGCTCGGCGGCCAGCGGCAGGCCCTTGAGGTCTTCCGGCGTGGCCACCTCGGCGATGCGGCGCGTGTCGTGCGCCAGCACCAGCTGCTGGCGCATGTAGGGCGCGAGAATCATCACCTGGCGGTTCTTCTGCATCAGGTAGCGGTCCACCGGCACCTGCAGCATCACGTCGGCCGGGCCGTAGCCCAGGTAGTGGCCGCGCCAGACCATGTTGCGCAGGTCGTCGTTCATGTTCTCGCCCGCGTCGAACGGCAGCAGCGCCAGCCTCAGCTGGAGCTGGCGCGCCAGCGCGGCGGCGATCGACACGTCCAGGCCGTGGAGGTCGTTGGCCGGGCCGTCGGAGAACGGCGCGTTGTCCTTGTAGACCGCGACCTTGAGCGCACCGTTGGCGCGGATGCGTTCGAGGTCACTCAGGTCGGCCTGCGCGTGCGCGAGTGGCACGCCGGCGGCCAGCAGCGCAGCCAGCACCTGGCGGCGATCGGGATGGCGGAGGGTGTTCATGCGCGCCTCCCGCTTCAGGGCTCGCGGCGGGTTTCGAGGTAGGTCTTGATGGACCAGATCGCCTCCTGCGAGAGCGTGCCCTCGAACGGCGGCATGTACACGCGCCCGTCGCGCACGCGGCCCCGGCGCACGGTGGCCATGTAGTAGTCGTCCATCTCCTTGAAGCACGCGGCCTTCTTCGCCGCGTCGGCGTAACCCGAGCATTCGCCGTCGAACTTGCGCAGGTCGGGCGAGATGCCGCCGGAGATCGCCTCCAGGCCGTGGCAGCGCGCGCAGTTCTGGTTGTAGGCCGAGGTGCCGATGCGCAGCGCCTCCTTGTTCGCGGGCCCGCTGCTGTAGGGGTTGGCATCGAGCCACTTGGTGCCGAGCTGCGGCAGGGTGCTGGTGTCCACCGCCTGCGGTGTCACATCGCCATGCGCCATCACGGCGGCCACGCCGCAGGTGACAGCCAGCGCGAGCAGGCCGCGCAGCGGAAGAGAAAAACGCGAAATCTTCATGGGTTGTCTCCGGTTCAGAAGGGGTCTTTTCCGACCGGGTCAGCAAGTTGCAGGCCATGGCCCGCAGCGCGGGTCAGGCCCATGCAAGGTGTGCCAATTTGAATCACTGGGTCGCCTGCGGTCGCACCGGATGTCACAGGCCGCCGCGCCCGACGGCGTCCTGTGTGTCAACTTTGCGCGCCACCCCTGGCACGCGCGCTGGCGGGCTCCTTGCTAACCGGGTGGCGAGACACCCGGGACAAGCTGTTGCATCTCGGGATTAACCAGTGTTGCTCACAGGGACAGTTATGAAGAGAATTGCATGAACCCGCGCGACCAAGACGACAGCCCGTCTGACGACCCGGAGCACCCGCCACGATGGGTGCCCGACTACTGGGGGGGATTTCCCCCGGATCCAGGAGACAACATGAGTGCTGCCCTCTTCACGCCTCCCGGCGGAAGACACGATGCGCCCGCGCCCCCCGGCCCGGACGGCAACGCACCACCCGACCCCATCGGCCAGGCTCACCGCCGGTCGCAGGCCTATGGCATCGACTCCACGGACGCGCCCGATTTCTCCAGCCCCGGCGTGGGTCTGCTCAACGATGCGCGGGAAGAGAACCGATTCCTGTTCCAGCACGCCGCCCCGGTCATGGAGACGCTGTACGACCAGATCGTGAACACCCACAGCATGGTGCTGCTCACCTCCGCCAAGGGCCTGGTGCTGCACTCGCTGGGTGACACCGACTTCCTGGAAAAAGCCTCGCAGGTCGCGCTCACGCCCGGCATGGACTGGTCCGAAAAGAACAAGGGCACGAACGCGATCGGCACCGCGCTCAGCGAGGAAGAAGCGCTCACCGTGCACGGCAGCCAGCACTACATGGACGCCAACAAGTTCCTCACCTGCTCCTGCTCGCCGATCTTCGACCCCTACGGGCAGGTCATCGGCGCGCTGGATGTGACAGGCGACCACCGCAGCTACCACCAGCACACGCTGGCGCTGGTGCGCATGTCGGCGCAGATGATCGAGAACCACATGTTCGCGGACATCTTCCCCAAGGCGATCCGCATCCACTTCCACACCCGCTCCGAGTTCCTGGGCACGCTGGTGGAAGGCATCGCGGTGTTTTCGCCCGAGGGGCGTTTCCTCTCGGCCAACCGCAGCGCGCAGTTCCAGATCGGGCTGCCGTTCAGCGCACTGAAAGCGCACACCTTCTCCTCGCTCTTCGGTCTGCCGATCTCGGCCCTGTTCGAGCTGTTCAGCGGCTCCATGCCCACGCCCAAGCAGCTGTGCATGCACAACGGCGTGTCGGTGTGGTGCCGCGTGAAGATCAAGGCCGCCAACCCCTGGTCGGGCGGCAAACCGACCGGCACCGCGCCCGAGGCCGGTGGCACGCCAGCAGCGGCCACAGCCGAAGCGGTCAAGCCTGCCGGCCGCAAGATGCAGTTTTCCTCGTTGCAGTACCTCGACACGGGCGACCCGCAGGTGTCGACGGTCATCCACAAGCTGCGCCGGGTCTCGGGGCGCGACATCCCGGTGATGATCCTCGGCGAAACCGGCACCGGCAAGGACCTGCTGGCCCAGGCGATCCATGGCGATTCCACGCGCTCGGCCCACCCCTTCGTGTCGGTGAACTGCGCCTCGATCCCCGACACGCTGATCGAGTCCGAGCTGTTCGGCTACGAAGAAGGCGCCTTCACCGGTGCGCGCAAGAAGGGCTCCATCGGCAAGATCCTCCAGGCCCACGGCGGCACGCTGTTCCTCGACGAGATCGGTGACATGCCCAAGCACCTGCAGGCCCGCCTGCTGCGCGTGCTGCAGGACCGCAAGGTCAGCCCGCTGGGCGCGGGCAAGGAGGTGGAGGTGGACGTGACGGTGATCAGCGCCACGCACAAGAACCTCAAGGACATGATCGCGCGCGGCGATTTCCGCGAAGACCTCTACTACCGCCTCAACGGCCTGGTGGTGCGCCTGCCGGCGCTGCGCGAGCGCACCGACTTCGAGCTGGTGGTCCACAAGATCCTCAAGGCGCTGTGCGAGCAGGACCAGCAGATCGGCATCGCGCCCAACGTCATGGCGCTGTTCAAGCGCTACCAGTGGCCGGGCAACTTCCGCCAGTTGCACAACCTGCTGCGCACCGCCGTCGTGATGGTGGGCAGCGACGGGGTGATCGACGTGGCGCACCTGCCCGACGACTTCCTCGACGAGCTGGAACACGCCCAGGCCGGTGATGCGACCGAAGCCGCCCTGCCCGAGGCCTTCGGCACGGCCGCCGCCGGCAGTGCGCCGCTGCCGCCGCCCTCGCCGCTGACCGAGGTGGCGCCGGGCGACGGCCAGCGCCTGCAGGACGTGACCCTCAGCGCCATGGCGCAGATGCTGCGCCTGCACAAGGGCAATGTGTCGGCGGCAGCCAAGGCCCTGGGCGTGTCGCGCAACACCATCTACCGCAAGAAGGACCAGCTACCGCCCGACCTGCTCGGCTGAGCCCGGCAGCGGCGGCGCGTGCTGCATCCACAACGGCTCCAGCTCGCGCCAGGCGCGCTGCACGTTGAAGTCCTGGCGCTGCGCGTGGCCAGCCCAGCCGCTCCATTCGGGCATCCCCACGGCGGCGCTCTCGCCGGCGTGGCGCCCCTGGTCCATGGCGCTCAGCACCTGATCGCGCAAGGCCTGCAGGTAGCCGCGTGTGCCCGAAAGAGCCGCGGGCACTGAATCGCCCTGCGCGCTGGACACCACCGCGCCGATCACATGGCGCGGCCGCAGCGCCTGCAGGCGGTCCAGCGCGTCGAGCCAGGCGTCCACCCGACCCTGCGCGAGTTCGGGCAGGCGCTCGCCGTACACCAGCCCTCCGGCCCACAGCACGCCCTGCTGCGCGTGCCAGAGCACCAGGTCGCTGTCGGTGTGGCCCTGCTCCACGCGCATCACGCGCAGGCGCTGCGCGCCCACCGCCAACACTTCGCCTTCGATCAGGCCGCGCGTGGGCCACACGATGGCCGTGCCCGCCATGGCCTGCGCGCCGGCACGTTCGATGAGGCTTTGCAGGCAGGCCGGGCAGCGCTGCTCCATCGCCCGGCGCGTGCCCTCGGTGGCGAGCACCGTGGTCCGGCCGGTCTCGATGCGGTCGGCCCAGGCGCCATTGGCCAGCACGTTCTCGGCGTGCGCGTGGGTGTTGACGATCCAGCGCACCTGCACCCCGAAGCGGCAGGCCAGCGAGGCGCGCACGCGCTCGCCATGCCGATGGCTCGGGCCGGGGTCCACCAACAACGCCTCGCCGCCGTCGATCAGCACCGAGGTCGGCACCACATGGCCGGCGTTGTCGGGTGACACCTCCTGCGGCGCCGGCGGCGACCAGGCCCACACGCCCGGTGCCACGGTCTGCCAGGGCACGCCGTCCGGGCAGTCGCGGCCCTGTGCGCTCACGGAGACACACAGCGCGAACAGCAAGGCGCCCAACGCTCTCATGGCAACGAGCGCCTCACGCACGCGCGCAGACACGCCAGCATCGCTGGCTCGCCACCCAGGTGACCGGCCGGCGGTGTGTGCAGCACCTGTCCGCCCTGCGCGGCCCAGCGGGCGCTGTTGGCCGGTGGGCAGATCGCATCGAATCGCCCATGCACCCAGTCCACCGGGATGCGCTCGCGCGCGAGCAGCGCCACCGCGCGGTCCAGCCCGCCCGGGCGCATGAAACCCCGGTGCAGCAGGTAGTGCGCCTGCACCCGGTACCGGGCCCGGGCCGCGCGGTCGCTGCGGCGCACACCGGGCTGGGGCAGGCGCGCCAGCGCGCGCCGCTGCTGGCGCTGCAGGCCGGCCCATTCACGGCGGATCGGGTTCGCCCAGGGCGAGCCGGTGTGCGCCGCGTGGCGCAGGCTGCGCCGCAGGCCATGCGCCGCGTCGGCGGTTTCGCGCAGGCCCCAGCCGCGCCACGCGCGCAGCGATGCAACACCGGGTGTGCCGTTTTGAATCAGTTGTCTCAGCCGTTGCAACGCCACCGGCACACCGTCACCCGGCCTCACCGGCCACAAAGCGGCCGGCGCCCTCAGGGTTTGCCCTCGCCTGGCCGACGGCAACAGCAGGCCGCCGATCTCGCGGCGCGTGAGCGCGAAGGCGCCGCGCAACACCAGGCGCTGCACGCGCGCGGGGTGTTGCTGCGCATACGCCAGCGCCACCACCGTGCCCCAGGAACCCGCCAGCACCGACCAGCGTTGAATGCCCAGTTGCTCGCGCAAGCGCTCCAGATCGGCCACCAGCGCGAGGGTGTGGTTGCCCTGCGTGCGGCCACGCGGCCGCGAGGCGCCGGCACCGCGCTGGTCGGGGGCGATCACGCGCTGGCGGCGCAGGTCGAAGGGCCGCAGCATGCCGGGCTGGCAGGCGCCGCCCGGCCCGCCGTGCAGCAACAGCCAGGGCTCGCCGCGCGCCGCGCCGAGCTCGCGCCAGGCCATGCGGTGCAGGCCGCCGACGGGCAGGCGCCGGGGTGCTGGCCAGGGGGTGGCGTTCGGGGGCTTTTGCATGGCATCGATATTGCTGTTCAGGGTCGCGGCCGGTGTGGCGATGGTGCCATCCGGCTTGCAGACATGTTTCATGCCAACCCTTTCTGGAGAACGACCATGCAATGGACCACCCCGGCCTTCACCGACCTGCGTTTCGGCTTCGAGATCACGATGTACATCGCCAACCGCTGATCGATCGATCCGCCAGCGCACGTGTGAACAGCGCGTGCGCTTTTTTTGACCCCTCACCTTCCTCCATCGACCATGCGCATCCGGGTTCTGGGCTCTTCGGCCGGCGGCGGTTTCCCGCAGTGGAACTGCAATTGCCCCAACTGCGACGGCCTGCGCCGCAGAAAGCTCATGGCCCACGCGCGCACGCAGTCCTCGATCGCGGTGAGCGCCAACGAGGTGGACTGGCTGCTGGTCAACGCCTCGCCCGACATCCTCGGCCAGATCCGCGACACGCCGGAACTGCAGCCCGCGCGCGCGATGCGCGACAGCGGCATCGCCGCCGTGTTGCTGATGGACGCGCAGATCGACCACGTCACCGGCCTGCTGATGCTGCGCGAGCGCGCAGGCGCGCTGCCGCTGCTGGCCACGCCCGAGGTGCTGTCCGAACTGGACAGCGGCTTTCCCATCACCCGCCTGCTCTCGCACTACTGCGGCGTGGCGCCCCATCCCGTGCCCACCGACGGCCGCACGTTCACCGCGCCCGGGCTGGAGGGCATCGAGCTGCAGGCCGTGCCGCTCGCGTCCAAGCCGCCACCGTATTCGCCGTTCCGCGGCAACCCGCGCCCGGGCGACAACATCGGCCTGGTGCTGCGCAACCCGGCGACTGGCGCGCGCGTGTTCTACGCCCCCGGCCTGGGCGAGGTCACGCCCGAGCTGCTGGCGATCATGGCCACCTGCGCCGTGGTGCTGGTGGACGGCACCTTCTGGACCGGTGACGAGATGCAGCGGCTGGGCCTGTCGCCCAAGGCCGCGGCCGACATGGGCCACCTGCCGCAGAGCGGGCCCGGCGGCATGATCGAACACCTGGCGCGGCTGCCGGCGACCACGCGCAAGCTGCTGATCCACGTCAACAACACCAACCCCATCCTGATCGAGGACTCGCCCGAGCGCGACGAACTCACCCGCCGGCGCATCGAGGTGGCGCGCGACGGCATGGACATCCGCTTCTGAGCGCGGGCACGCCATGGACATCGCCACCACCCCGCGCCCCCGCACCGGCCTGCCAGCCTGGACGCGCGGCGAGTTCGAGGCCCAGCTGCGCGAGAAGGGCCGCTCGTACCACATCCACCACCCGTTCAACGTGCGCATGAACAGCGGCGGCTGCACGCCCGACGAGCTGCGCTGCTGGGTGGCCAACCGCTTCTACTACCAGATCTGCATCCCGCGCAAGGACGCGGCCATCCTCGCCAACATGCCCGACCGCGCGCACCGCCGGCTGTGGATCGAGCGCATCCTCGACCACGATGGCCACGGCGACCACGAAGGCTCGGCCGCCGGCGGCATCGAGGCCTGGACGCGGCTGGGCGAGGCCGTGGGCCTCGCGCGCGAAGACCTGTGGTCGCTGCAAGGCGTGGTGCCCGCCGTGCGTTTCGCCTGCGATGCCTACGTGAACTTCGCCGCCAGGGCGCCCTGGCAGGAGGCGGTGTGCTCCTCGCTCACCGAGATGTTCGCGCCCCAGATCCACAAGGACCGCCTGGCCACCTGGCCCACGCACTACCCCTGGATCGAGGCCGAGGGACTGGCCTACTTCCGCAACCGCATCCCCCTGGCCGGGCGCGACGTGGCACACGGCCTGCGCGTGACGCTGGAGCACTTCGACACCCGCGAGGCCCAGCACCGCGCGCTGGACATCCTGCAGTTCAAGCTGGACATCCTGTGGAACATGCTGGATGCCATTGAGAAGGCCTGCCAATGAAGACCCCCCCTGCGCCGCTTCGCGGCTTCCCCCCTGAGGGGGGACCACACCAGCGGCCTGGCAAAGCCAGTTCCGCGGTGTGTGCTGGTCCAACGATCTCTTTGCGCCGACCATGACAGCCATCTCCACCCATCCCAGGCTCTCGCGGCGTTTCCGCCTGCAGTACGAGTCCGCGCAGGAGCGCTGGGTGCTGCTCTACCCCGAGGGCATGGTGCAGCTCAACGAGAGCGCGGCCGAGATCCTGAAGCGCTGCGATGGTGAACGCACCGTGGCCGCCATCGTGGAGGAGCTGGAGACCACGTTTTCCATCCAGGGCATTGGTCGCCAGGTGAAGGACCTGATCGAAGAAGGAGGCCGCCGTGGCTGGATCGATTGAACCGCCCGGCCCGCCGCTGTGGCTGCTGGCCGAGCTCACCTACCGCTGCCCGCTGCACTGCGTGTTCTGCTACAACCCCACGCAGCACGCGCGCATCCAGCAGGAGCTGAGCACCGCGCAGTGGGTGGACGTGATGCGCCAGGCGCGCGCGCTGGGCGCGGCGCAGCTCGGTTTCTCGGGCGGTGAGCCGCTGCTGCGCGACGACCTCGAAGAGCTGGTGCAGGAGGCGCACGCGCTCGGCTACTACACCAACCTCATCACCTCGGGCGTGGGCCTGACCGACGCGCGCGCCACGCGCCTGAAGGCCGCCGGCCTCGACCACGTGCAGCTCTCGTTCCAGGACAGCACGCGCGAACTCAACGACTTCCTGAGCCACACGCGCACCTTCGAGCTCAAGCAGAAGGTCGCGCGCATCATCAAGTCGCACGACTGGCCGATGGTGATGAATTGCGTGCTGCACCGGCACAACCTGCCGCACGTGGGCCCGATCATCGAGATGGCGCTGGACCTGGGCGCGGAATACCTCGAACTCGCCAACACGCAGTACTACGGCTGGGCCTGGGTCAACCGCGACCACCTCATGCCCACGCACGAGCAGCTGGTGGAGGCCGAAGCGGTGGTGAACCGCTACCGCGAGCAGATCGGCTCGCGCTGCCGGCTGCTGTTCGTGGTGCCCGACTACTTCGAGCAGCGCCCCAAGGCCTGCATGAACGGCTGGGGCTCGGTGTTCCTCTCGGTCGCGCCCGACGGCCTGGCCATGCCCTGCCACAACGCGCGCAACCTGCCCGGCCTGGCCCTGCCCAATGTGGCGCACACGCCGCTGGCCGACATCTGGCGAACCAGCCAGGCCTTCAACGCCTACCGGGGCGATGGCTGGATGAAGCCGCCCTGCCGCGACTGCGACGAGCGCCACAAGGACTTCGGCGGCTGCCGCTGCCAGGCCTTCCAGATCACGGGCGACGCGGCGCAGGCCGACCCGGTGTGCGGCAAGTCTCCCCACCACGACCAGGTGGTGCAGCTGGTGAAGCAGGCGCCCACGCAACGCCACATCCCCATCGTGTTCCGCAGCGACACCGAGTCGCGCGGCCTGCACCCCGAGGTGCCGGCATGAACACCGCCACCGGCCACCACCGCATGCTGGGCGCGGCGGTGGTCAGCCACCTGCCGGTGCTGCGGCGCGGCCCGTTCTCGCTGGAGCACGCGCCGCACGGTCTCTTCCTGCTGTGGCTCGCCTTCATGGGCCTGGTGGGTTTCGGCGCCCTGCTGCTGTGGCAGGCCGGCGCCTGGCACCGGCTGGTGCACGCCGACCCCACGGGCCTGACCGTGGTCATCGTGCTGCTGTTCATCGGCGGTTCGCTCTGGGCCGGCCGCCGCGCCTGGGTGCTGGGCGAACAGCGCCTGCGGCTGGACGCCGCGCGCGAAGACCCGCTGGACACCTGGAGCGCCGAGTACCGCGACGGCTGCGCGCGGGCCGGTGCCGACCCCACGGTCTGGCTGCAGGTGCTGGGCGAACGCGCGCACGGCCCACACGAAATGGCCTGGTGGCTCAATGGCATCCAGCTCAAGCTGGGCCTGCTGGGCAAGGTGATCGGTTTCTCCATCCTCGCGCTGCAGCTCGGCGAGGTGCAGAGCTTCGACGCGAGCCAGTCCACGCAATTGCTCAAGAACCTCACCGGCGGCCTGGGCATCGCGCTGCTGACCACCGTGACCGGCCTCACCGGCAACATCCTGCTGGGCCTGCAGCTCATGCGGCTGGACCGGTTCGCCGACGCGCTCATCGCCGACACGCTGGCCACCACACCGACCCCGGAGGCGCGCGATGGCGATCGGCCGAGCGGTCCGTGACACCGAGACCGACCCGTTCTACGACATGTTGTTCAACATGCTGATCGCGTTCGTCTTCTGTTTCGTCATCGCGCTGCTCGCCTTCAACCCCAAGGCGCGCAAGAGCGGCGACATCCCGGCCAAGGCCGAGTTCATCGTCACCATCTCCTGGCCCGACAACAACCCCAACGACGTGGACGCCTGGGTCAACGAGCCGGGCGGCAAGACGCTGTGGTTCCGCCAGCGCGACGCCGGCATGCTGCACCTGGACCGCGACGACCGGGGCGCGAAGAACAACAGCGTGATCGTCAACGGCCGCGAGATCCGCAGCCCGGTGCGGCAGGAGATCGTCACGCTGCGCGGCCTGGTGCCGGGCGAGTACGTGGTGAACGCGCATTACTACGACTCGCGCGACCAGCAGCCAGTGGACGTGTCGGTGGCGGTGGTGAAGGTGAACCCGCAGGCGGAGATCGTCTACACCGGCACGCAGCAGATCCCGCGCAAGGGCGACGAGCGCACGCTGGTGCGCTTCACCCTCGACGAGGCCGGCACCGTGACCGACCTCAACACCCGGCCGCTCGCGATCGTGCAGCGCACCGGCCTTTGAACCACCGCCTCCGATGATCCCCACCGTCTCTTCCCAACTGCTGTGGCTGGTGCTGGTGTACGCGCTGCTGGCCTTCCTGTTGCTGTGTCTGCTGCTGGCCACGCGCTGGCACTGGGGCGTGAAGCTGGGCGCGGTGCTGCTGGTCAGCGGCTTCTACGCGCTGAGCCACGCCACGCTGCAGGGCATCGCGGGCTGGCCGAGCGACGCTCCCCTGCCCCCGCGCTTCGTGCTGCTTTCGGCGGTGTTCGACGAACCCAGCCCGGGCCGGGGCCACGCCGGCGCGATCTACATCTGGGTCAACCCCATGAAGGACAACCAGCCGATGGCGATGCCACGCGTGCACCGCCTGCCCTACGAGAAGGACCTGCACCGCATCCTGGGCGACGGCCTGCGCAAGGCGCGCGACGGCAACACACAGATAGGCAGCACCGAACCGGTGCCGGGCTCGGGCGGCTTCGCCTGGCTGCGCCCGGCCGGCAACGACCGGTTGCAGATCAAGCTGAGCGACCTGCCGCGCGCTCAGTTGCCGGAAAAATGAGGCCCCTCCTGCCCGCGCTGCCGCTGGCCGCCCTGGTGCTGGCCGCTTGCCGGCCCGCGCCCGCCGACACCTGGTTTCCGCTGGTCGAAGGCGAGCGCATGGTCTACGCCGTGACGGTGGAGAGCGACGAAGCGCCGCCTCCCGAGGCATGGACGCTCACCGTCACCGCGCCGCAGACCGTGGCCGGCCAGCGCACGCAGGTGCGCCACCATTCGGCCGGCGTGAGCTACCACCTGCTCAGCGACGAACAAGGCATCCGCCGCGTGGCCACGCGCACCGACATCGACCGCGAACCCACGCCCGACCCGGAGCCGCTGTGGGTGCTCAAGGCGCCCTACGAAGTGGGCACCGAATGGAGCACGCCGACCGTGCCCTACCTGATCCTGCGCCGCAACGAACACCCGCGCGAACTGCGCTACAGCCACCGCGCGCTGATGGCCTGGCGCATCGAGGCGGTGGACGACGAGGTGACCACGCCCACCGGCACGCACAAGCCCTGCCTGCGGGTCGTGGGCCGGGCCAGGCTCAACCTCTTCACCGACCCGGTGAACGGCTTCACCGACGTGACGCTCACCAGCCGCGAGTGGTACTGCCGGGGCCAGGGCCTGGTGAAATTCGAGCGCGAGGAACCGGTACCACCCGGGTTTCTGGTGGGTGGGCGATTGACGGCGGTGTGGGCACGCTAGGGCGACAGGTCAGCGCTTGCCACCGCCGTTGCCACCCCCGTGGCCGCCACCATTCCCACCGCCCTTGCCGCCGCCGTGGCCGCCCCCATGGCCGTTGCCCTTGCCTGGGCCGCTGCCGTTCGCACCGCGCGCGTGGCCCACGGACGGGCCCGGGGCATCGATCGACACCGCCGCGGCCAGCTTGGTGTGTTTTGTGTCTTCGGCATGGCGCGCCCGGTTGGCCGAGCTCACCACCTCGCCCAGGCGCAGGCCGAGGTCGTTGGCGATCGCGCCCCAGCCCATGCCGCTGTCGCGCATGGCCTGCACCTCGTGGGTGGCCCTGGCCAGCTGCCGTCGGGTGGGGTGGTGGATGCCGTCCTGCGCCAGGTCGGCCTTGGCGATCTCGGTCGCGAAATTCCGAGCGAGCGATGGCGAGGTCGGGGACGGTACCTCAGGCAGTGGCTGCGCGAGCGCGGCACCCACCGCCAGCAGCGCGAGCATGAAGGAGGACCGGAGCAGAACGCGAGGGGTCTTGGTCATGGCAGGTCTCCACATCGGGAACAGACCCTCATGCTAGCCGCACCGGCGGCGCGTGGTGCGCGAGTTGGTTACCAGCTGTTGAGCCGTGGCCCGCCTGTGCGGCGCGGGTGAAGAACGCCTCGGCCCGGGCCGGGTTGCGCGGCTCGCCCAGGCCCTCTTGGGCCAGCACGCCCAGCATGAACAAGGCCTCGGCGTTGCCCGTCTCGTCGGCCAGCGCCGCCCAGAGCTCGCGCGCCTGGGCGTAGCGGGCCAGCCGGAACTCGGCATGGGCCCGGTACCGCGCGTCGCCCACGCTGGACAGCAGGGCGAGGGCCGCACCCAGCAGGGTGCGGGGGTGGCACAGATCGGTCTGCGCGCTCATGGCGGGACAGGTGGGTGAGCCGGCTCAGGGCTTGACCGTGAGCACCCAGGTCGAGAGCGTCTTGAGGTCGGCCGCGCTCAGGCTGGGGTGGCCCGGCATGGGCACGCGACCCCACTTGCCTTTGGAGCCGTTCTGGATCGACTGCGCGAGCGAGGCCGCGGCGTCTTTTTCGCTCGCGTATTTTTCGGCGATGGTGCTGAAGGCCGGGCCGACCACCTTGTCGGCGTTGGCGTGGCAGCTGTAGCAGCCGCTGGCCTTGGCGAGTTCCACGGCGGCCACGTCGGCGGCGGTGGCGTGCTGGGCCAGGCCGGCCAGCACGGTGGGAAGGATCAGGAGGTAACGCATGGCGGGCACCGAAGAAAAAGGAACCGGAGAAAAAAGGGGTGGCATGGCCGGGGCCGCGCCACCCCCAACACCACATCACTTCATGAGTTTGAAGGTCCAGACGGAGCCGCCCTGTTCGAGGAAGTTGACCTTCTTGGCCACTTCACCGCCCCACAGCGGCACGGCACCGCCCCAGCCGGAGACCACGCTGACGTACTGCTCGCCGCCCTCGGTCCAGGTGATGGGCGGCGCGACCACGCCGGAGCCGGTCTGGAACTGCCACACCACCTTCCCGGTCTTGGCGTCGGCGGCCTTCAGGTAGCCCTCGGGCGTGCCCCAGAACACGAGGTCGCCGGCGGTCAGCACACCGCCCCAGAGCGGCGCGCTGTTCTTCACTTCCCAGGCCACCTTGCCGGTCTTGGGATCGATCGCGCGCAGCGAACCGATGTGGTCATCGAACAGCGGCTTGATGGTGAAGCCCGCGCCCAGGAAGGCCGCGCCCTTCTTGTAGGTGATGGGCTCGTTCCAGATCTCCATGCCCCATTCGTTGGTGGGCACGTAGAACAGGCCGGTCTTGGGGCTGTAGGCCATGGGCATCTGGTTCTTGCCGCCCAGGAAGCCCGGCGCGGAGAACACCGCCTTGCCTTTGGCACCATCACCACCGGCAGCGGTCGGGTCGCCCGGGCGGTTGGTGTCGTCGAAGTTGGGGCGGCCGGTCTTGAGGTCGATGCCGGTGGCCCAGGTCACCTTCTTCACGAACGGGAAGGCGTTGACCAGCTTGCCGGTAGCGGCATCGTTCACGTAGAAGAAGCCGTTGCGGTCGGCCTTGGCGCCCATGCGCTTGCCGTCCATGTCGAAGGTGACGAATTCGTTGACGCCGTCGTAGTCCCAGCCGTCGTTGGGCGTGCTCTGGTAGTGCCAGACGATCTTGCCGGTCTTCACGTCGATCGCCACGGTGGAGGCCGAGTACAGGTTGTCGCCCTTGCGCACGTGGCTGTTCCAGGGGCCGGGGTTGCCGGTACCGAAGTAGGCCAGGCCGGTCTTGGCGTCGTAGGTGCCGCCCAGCCAGGTGGCCGCGCCACCGGTCTTCCAGGTCTCGCCCGGCCAGGTGGCGTTGGTGGTGCCGGTGATGCCGTTTTCCTTGCCGTCCTTGTAGCCCATGTGGCCTTCGACGACGGGACGCGTCCACACCATCTTGCCGGTGCGCGGGTCGCGCGCTTCCACGCGGCCGACCACGCCGAACTCACCGCCCGAGACGCCGGTCATCAGCAGGCCTTCGGCGATCAGGGGCGCGGCGGTGTAGCTGTAGCCAGCGGCGTAGTCGTCGATCTTCTCGCGCCACACCACCTTGCCGGTGTTCTGGTCGAGCGCGACCAGTTGCGCATCGAGCGTGCCGAAGATCACCAGGTTGTCGTACAGCGCGGCGCCGCGGTTGATCACGTCGCAGCAGGGCATGATGCCTTCGGGCAGGCGGTGCTCGTACTTCCAGAGCTTCTCGCCGGTCTTGGTGTTGACGGCGTAGATGCGCGAGTAGGACGCGGTCACGAACATCTTGCCGTTGTGCACCAGCGGCTGCGACTGCTGGCCGCGCTGCTTCTCGCCGCCGAACGACATGGACCACACCGGCACGAGCTTGTTGATGTTGCGTTCGGTGATGCCGCTCAGCGTGGAATGGCGCTGCCCCTGGGTGCCCAGGCCCCAGCTCAACACGTTGTCGGGGGTCTTGGCGTCGTCGGCGATCATCGCGTCGGTCACGCCCTGGGCGCTCACGTGGGCGGTGGCGGCCAGAATCATCAGGCTCAGTAGGGTGCGTTTCACAGTGTGTCTCCTGCTCGTTCGTGGATGTGTGATGCCTGCGACCGAGCACCATGCCCGGCCGCCCGTGAACACCCCGGCCCTGGGGCCTTCGGGGTTGCACAACCTGCAAATGGCAACATCCATGCCAGCGTTTTTGAGCGCTTTTCCGGCCTGAAATGCGCCATGTCCGGCCCGCGAAACGGGTCGCGGCTGTGACACTGTTCAGAAACGAATCACCGCTGCAACAGCGCCCGCTGCTCGTACCGCGGGTACCACTGCGCGAGGCTGCGGTGCAGTTCGGCCGGCTGTGCGGCCCAGCCGGCGAAGCGCGCGGGCACCGGGGTGCGCAACAGCTCGCTGAGGTCCAGGCCCTGCTCGGCGCTGTCCTGCATGAGCGCGGTGAGCCAGCGCAACCAGTCGCGCGTCTGCTCCACGCCGGCGGGGCCGCTGTGCACCGGGCCGTGGCTGGGCACGACCTGCCGCACCTCGCCCGCGGCCAGCCATTGCGCCAGCGTGTCCAGACTGGCGAGCCAGGCAGCGGGGTCGGCGTGCGGCGTGGTGGGCACGCGCTCGGCGAACACCAGGCCGCCGGCGAACAGCACCCCGGTGCGGCGGTCGATCAGCACCAGGTCGTCGCCGGTGTGGCCGCTCAGGCGCCGCAGCTCCAGCGTGTGTGCGCCCAGGCTCAGCGTGCGCGGTTCGATGGCTTCGCGTGCCGGTGTGGGCTCGGTGCCCGTCATCCAGTCGCCGCACAGGCGGTAGAGGTTGTCGGCGTAGGCCGCGCCCTCGGCTTTCATGCCTGCGATGCTGCCGGCCAGGGCCTGCGTGGGGCGGTCGGCCCAGGCCTGGTTGCCGAAGAAGTAGTCCGGGTGCAGGTTGAGGTTGAACACGTGGCGCACCGGCTCGCGCGTGAGCTGTTCGATGGCGCGGCGCTGCTGCTCGCCATAGCCGCGCGAAGGACCGGTGTTGACCACCACCACGCCCTCGCCCGTGGCGATGAAGGCGGTGTTGATGATGTTGCAGCCGTTGGCGCGCGAGAAGTCGGCCACCGCGCCTTCGATCACCCAGGTGTGTTCGGCGACCTGGCGCGGCCGCAGGCCGTGGTCGAGCCGCGCCACGTCGGGCTGCGGCTGCGCGTGGACCGTGGCGGCGAACAGCAGGGCCGCCCAGGCCCGCGCGCCGCGCGCCGTCACGCGGCCACCTCGGCGTCGATGCGGTTGCCGTTGTTGTCGCGCCCGGTCAGCCGGAAACCGCCGGCGTGCTGCGGGGGCAGCTCGAAGGTGAGCAGCGGGTTCTCCGACACCGGCTCGTGCAGGGCCAGGCGCCACCAGGCCTGGCCCGCGCTGTCCACCAGCTGCAGCTGCTCGATGTAGAACGCGGGGATGCCCGCGACCAGGCCGGTGTCCATCGGGTGCATCACGCGCACGCGCAGGCGGCGGCTGCCCTCGATCACATTCGGGAAGAAGCGCGCCTGCACCTGGTTGAGCGTGCGGCTCCACGAGCCATCGGCGCGCGTGGCGCCGGGCACCGTGCAGCCTCCACCGGCCGCCTGCACCCAGGTGCCGCCCACGTGCCAGCGGCCGTCCGCCGTCTGCACCATCGCGCGCACCGGCGAGGCCTGCTCCATGCGGATGCGGAACGCCAGCATGGGCAGCGCGCGCAAGGGCTCGAAGGCCAGCACCTCGCGCACCGGGTTGCGGTCCACCACCACCAGGATGCGCGCCACACCGCCGCCCGTGCGGGCCAGGCCGCGCGCGTCCACCAGCAGCGGCACGTTCATCGCGTCGTCCGCGAAGGCCGGACCGCGCACCGTCACCGCCTCGGAAAACACCATGGGCGCATCGCGCAGGTACTGCCGGCGCAGCGTAGGCCATTGCATGGAGCCCAGCGGGTCGCCCCCGGTGCGGTCTTCGGCGGCAGCCCACAGCGGCGGCGCGCCGAGCAGACCGCCCCAGAGCAAGGTTCGGCGCCGCAGCATGCTCAGCCCCCGCCTTTCTGCCGGATGAAACCGCGCTGCGGGTCGTAGCCCCAGAGCGCGAGCACGAAGAACACGGCGGTGCACGCCAGCACCACGGCCCAGGCCACGGCGTTGAACTGACCCATCATCGCAAAGCGCACGGCCTCCACCGCGTGGGTGAAGGGGTTGACCTCCGCGATCTTCAGCAGCCAGTAGGCACCCGACTCCTCCAGCTTCCACAGCGGGTACAGCGCAGGGCTGATGAAGAACATCGGGAAGATCACGAAGTTCATGGTTCCGGCGAAGTTCTCCAGCTGCTTCACATACACCGAGAGCACGAGCCCCAGCGCGGCCAGCATCGCGGCGGCGCACGCCATGGCCAGCAACAGGCCGGGCAGGTGCGCCCAGGCCAGCTCGACACCGAAGGCCAGCGCGATCAGCAGGAACACCGCCATCTGCAGCACCGAGAGCACGGTGCCGCCCAGCAGCTTAAAGGCCAGCAGCCAGCCGCGCGCCAGCGGCGCGGTGAGCAGCAGGCGCATCACGCCCATCTCGCGGTCGTACACCATGGAGAGCGAGCTCTGCATGCCGTTGAACAGCGCCACCATGCCCAGCAGGCCCGGCACCATGTAGACCTGGTATTCGATGTAGGTTTCGTAGGGCGGGATGATGGCCACGCCGAACACGTTGTGGAAGCCGGCCGAGAACACCACGAACCACAGCAGCGGCCGCACCAGCGCCGAGCCCAGGCGCGTGGGCTGGCGCAGGAAGCGGCCCAGCTCGCGACCGACCACGGCGCGCAGCGCGCGCGCCAGGTGCAGCGGCAGCGAGGGTGCGCCCAAGGGACTCAGGGGCGTTGCCGGCATGTGCTCTCCGCTTCGTCCACGCCCAGCGTGTCCAGCACGTCCTTGGGGTGCAGCACGCCGTCCAGCGGCGCCACGCCCACCACGCCATCGATGTGGCTCAGAAACACGGGCTGGCGCAACTGCCCGTCCCAGGCTCGAAAGGACAGGCGCGGGCCCTTGAAGCCGTCGATGAACACGCTGCCACCGCGCAGCTTCTTCAACTGCTGGGCCAGGGGTGCCCTGGGGTCGTCCACCAGCACCGCCGCCACCGCGCGGCCCGCCACCCAGGCCGACCAGTCGTGCGACTGCATGGGCCGCTGCGTGAGCTTCTGGAACCGGCGCGAGAGCTGCGGCCCGCCGTTGCGTTCCCACTGGGCGTGCCAGGCGCTGGCCACCAGGCCGTTGGCACCGACCACCGGGCGCGGCCACTGCGTGGCGTAGGGCAGCGTGCGCGCGAACTCGCCCTCGGCGTCCATCACGGCAACCACCTCGTGCTCGCGCTCGCCGGTGAGCAGCCGGGTGTTGGCCAGATCGCGCTCGCGCGGGTCACCGCTGAGCTTGAAGGGTTTGCTCTGCACGGTCTTCAGGCCGTAGCGCCTGGCCGCGCGGGTGAAGGACTCGCCCATGAGCCGGTCGCCCGGCGCCGGCCCCTGCAGCAGCAGCACCTTGCGCCAGTTGCGCGCGGCCAGGTACTGCGCCAGCGCATCGCTGGCCATGTGGCGGCTGGGCAGGGTGTGCAGCAGGTGCGCGGCGCAACCCTGCGCGCGCAGGCTGTCGTCGTCCAGGCCGGTGTTGAACACCATGGCACCGCCGAGCGCGGCCGGCGCGCTCTGCACCAGCTGGTTCAATTCGGCCAGCGGCAGGTCGGCCACGAGGTGCTGCACCTTCGCCGCCTTGAGGTCGGCCAGGGCCTTGGGCAGCGCCGCCGCATCGGGCAGCACCACCTCGCGCAGCACGAGCTCGATGCCGGCGGCGTCCAGCTCGAACGCCGCGTCCTCCAGTGCCAGCCGCACGCCCTGCACCGCCCGGCCCTGCGGGTGGCCGGGGTAGGCGCGCTCCAGGCGGCGCGGCGCGTAGCGCGGGTCGTCGGCCAGCGAGACCACGGCCACCGTCAGCTTGACCGCAGCGGCCTGAACCGCCGATGGCGCGCCGAACAGGGTGGCCAGCGCGAGCAGCATGGCCTTCCGCATCAGGGCGCCACGATCACGCTGTGCGGCACGCGGCCCACGGCCACCGTCTTCACCGCCTTGGCGCCGACCGTGTCCACCAGGGTCATGTCGTCCGACAGGCCGTTGGTCACGTACAGCGTCTGGCCGTCGGGGTGCACCGTCAGGCCCCAGGCGCGCTTGCCCACCAGCACCTGGCGGCCCACGGTGCGCGTGGCCACGTCCACCTCGGCCACGTGGTTGGCGCGGCCCAGCCCGACCCACAAGGTCTTGCCGTCCGGACTCAGCGCCATGCCCACGGGCGTGATGTCGGCCTCGCGCATGCCCTTGACGGCGAACTTCACCGTGCCCTTGACGCTGTGGTCCCTGGTGTCCACCACGCTCACCGTGGCGTCGAGTTCGTTGCTGACCCACAGCTCGGCGCCACCGGCGGCGAGCACGAAGCGGCGCGGTCGCTTGCCCACCTTGATGTTCTTGATCACCTTCTTCTGGCCCAGGTCGATGACATGCACGACGTTGGCCACCTCGGAGGTGACGTAGGCGAGCTTGCCGTCGGGCGTGACCAGCACGCCCTCGGGCTCGCCGCCGGTCTTCACCTCGAACACGGGCTTTTTGCTCGCCAGGTCGTAGGCGGCCATCACGTTCTCGTCCTCGATCGACACGTACACCGTCTTGCCGTCGGGGCTGAGGTCGAAGATCTCGGGACTGTCCCCCAATGGAACAGTGCCGGTCATCTTGCCGCTGGCGGTGTCCACCACGCCGAGCTGGTTGCTGTCGCCGCAGCACACGTAGAGCTGGCTGCGGCTGGTGTTGAACATCATGTGGCGCGGGCGCTTGCACACGTCGATGGCCGCGAGGCGCTCGCCTTTCGCGTCGAACACATAGAGCTTGTTGTCCTTCTCGCTGGACACATACACCTTGCCCTGGGCCATGGCCAGGGTGGCACAGCCCAGCAGGGTGGCGAGGGTGAACAGGCGAAGCGGGCGGGTCATGTCGGTGTCTCCTGAAGGGGTCTTGTGGGTGGCACAGCGGTCACCCGGGTGGCGCCGCTGCCCCTGTTCCGCAAATTCGATGCCAGCGCCAGCGGGGGAATGGAAATTGCGTTGACCTGCCCCAAACACCCCGTTGGCGACCCGATCGCTACGGACAAACCCTGAGACCACACGGCTTCGCAGGCCCGCACCGCATGACCCGACTGCCCCACGGCCCTCCCGACTGTTCCAGCAAGGAACACTGCCCTGTGACACGCCGCCGCGCGCTGGCCTGGGGCCTGGCGCTGGCGGCCTCGGCGGGCCCGGCGCTGGCCAGCACGGCGGCCTGGCCCACCCGCCCCCTGCAGCTCATCGTGCCCTGGCCCGCCGGCGGCGCGACCGACCTCACGCTGCGCATCCTGTGCGAGGAAGCCGAGCCCTTGCTGGGCCAACCCATCGTGGTGATCAACCGGCCCGGCGTGGCCGGCACGCAGGTGGCGCCGTTGCTCAAGGCCGCCGAGCCCGACGGCCACACCATCGGCCAGGTGCCCATCACCGTGTACCGGCACGCGCTCATGAACCCCGTGCCCTGGGACCCGGTGACGGATCTCAGCCCCATCGTGCAGGTCTCGGGCACCACCTTCGGCGTGCTGGTGCCCAGCGCCAGCCCCTGGAGACAATTGCCCGAGATGCTCGACTGGGCGCGCGATCACCCGGGTGAACTCATCCTGGGCTCCACCGGCATCGGCACCACCGCCCACCTGGCGATGGAAGAGATCCTGCTGCAGCGCGGCATCCGTTATGTGCACGTGCCCTACCGGGGCACGGCCGACCAGATGCTCGCGGTGGCCAGCGGCCAGCTGATGGCGGGCGTGAACTCCACCGGCTTCGCGCCCTGGGTGGACCAGGGCAAGGTCCGGCTGCTCGCCGTCTTCAGCGCGCAGCGCAGCCCGCGCTGGCCCGACGCGCCCACGCTGCGCGAACTCGGTTACCCCCGCTCGGTCTACACCTCGCCCTGGGGCCTGGCCGCGCCGCGCGGCACGCCCGAGCCGGTGGTGCGGAAACTGCACGACGCCTTCGCCCGCGCGATGCAGAGCGAGCGCCACCTGCGCGAACTCGCGCGCTACGACCAGACGCTGGACTACCTCAACACCCGCGACTACCGGCAGGCGGTGGGCGACACGGTGGAGCGCGAGAAACGCCTGCTGCAGCGCATGCACCTGCTGGCCAAACCGACGGGGGTGAGCGGATGAACACGCCTTTGCTCCAGGCCGATGGCCTGCACAAGGCCTACGCCGGCAAACCCGCGCTCAAGGGCGTGGGCGTGAGCCTGCAGGCCGGCGAAATGCTCGCGCTGCTCGGCCCCAACGGCGCAGGCAAGTCCACCCTGCTGCAATTGCTCACCGGCCTGTTCACGCCCGACCAGGGCCGCATCGAGGTGCTGGGCCACGACATGCGCCGCCACCCCAGCCGCGCGCTGGCCGGGCTGGGCGTGGTGTTCCAGCAGGGCGCCCTCGACCTCGACCTGTCGGTGATGGCCAACCTGCTGTTCCACACCGACCTGCACGGCCTGCCGCGCGCGCAGGCGCGCGAGCGCATCGCGGCGCACCTCGATGCCATGGACCTGGGCGAACAGGCGCGCGCCGTGGTGCGCAGCCTCTCGGGCGGCACGCGGCGCAAGGTGGAGCTGGTGCGCGCGCTGCTGCACGAACCGCGCGTGCTGCTGATGGACGAAGCCACCGTGGGCCTGGACCCGGCCTCGCGCCAGCAGTTGCTCGACACCGTGCGCACGCTGTGCCGCACACGGGGCATGGGCGTGCTGTGGGCCACCCACCTGATCGAGGAAGTGCACGGTGCCGACCGCCTGATGCTGCTGCACCAGGGCACGGTGCGCTTCGAGGGCTCGATCCCGGCCTTCATGGCGCAGGCACAAGGCGCGGACTTTCAGGCCGAGGTGCTGCGCCAGCTCGGGCCGCCATAATCAGGGCATGCCCGACAAAGACCCCGACGCCCGCTTCAAGACCGCCCTGCAGGTGGTGGGCATCCTGGGCCTCACGGGCATGCTCGCGATGATCTTCCACAAGGGCTTCGCCGACATCTCGTTGCTGTGGCAACAGCACTCCGGGGGCGACTTCTGGGTGGCGCTGGCGCGCTACTTCTTTCGCAACCTGGCGGGGTGAGGCACGTGCGCCGAACCGTCAGGACAACTGGATCTCCACCACCGTGCGTCCCGGCGCACTCTGCAACGAGAGCACCGCGCCGATCGCGCGGGCGCGTTCCCGCATCGCCAGCAGTCCCTTGCGCCACGCCACGGTGGCGTCGAACCCTCGGCCGTTGTCCACGATGCGCAGGCGCACACCCTGCTCGGCCGCGACGGCTTCGATGCACAGCTCGGTTGCCTGCGCATGCTGCAGCACGTTCGACAAGGCCTCGAAGACCATGAACTGCAGCTGGCGCATCGCGCCGGCGTCCAGCCGCTGCAGCGGCTCGATCAGTTCCACCGCCCAGCGAAGCGCGATGTCGCTGGCCTGCAGGCGAGGCTCCAGGCGGTAGCGCAGGTTGGCCAGCAGCGCCGTCACGTCGCCCGGCGGCAGGTTCATGGCGTCGATCGACAGCTTGAGCTGGTCCAGCGAATCGCGCAGCGTCTGCAGCAGCTCCTGCTGGCTGGACCGGCCCGACTCGAGTTGCCGGATCGCCGAGCTGATGTGGGCTCCCACGCCGTCGTGCATGTCGCGCAGGATGCGGGTCCGCTCGGCGGTGCGCTCCTGCTCGCGGGCCAGTTGCTCCACCCGCTGGTAGGTCGCGGCAAGCTCCCGCTCCTTCTCACTCACCCGCGCGGCCAGGTTGTTCAGCAGGTCGCGCGCCTGGGCCGAGACCCGACGGAACCGCTCGATGACGATGTAGACCAGCCCCAGGCCGAACACCACCGACGAGTACCGCATCAGGGTGCTGTCGGCGTAGGTCGGGTTGATGCGGAACACGTAGAGATCGCGAGCACCCACCGCCACGTTGAGCAGCACCGCCAGCGCCACCACCCGGTGAGGCATGCTGGCACCACGCAGCGCCTGGCCCAGGAAGACCGCACCGAACAACAGGAAGGTCAGGCCCAGCGCCGCGTACCACGCCGTGAGCGCCAGCGGGTGGCCGAAGCCCAGCGCCCAGATCGCCATGGGCCCGCTGGCCAGCATCAGGGCCATCAGCCAGCTGGCCATCAGGCGGCCGGCCGGCCGGTTCTCCCAGCGCGCCACGTTCATGCAGAACAGCCCCATGCTCCAGCTCCAGACCGCGAGCGCCACCACCGGCACCACGCCCCACCAGGGCCAGGGCAGCACCGGGTTCTCGATGAGCGCGTCGCCGACCCGGACCGCCCAGAACAGTTCAGCCAGACCGGCGTACAGGTACAGCGGGTCGCGCTGCTGGCGGGCCGTGTTGGACAGATCGGGCTGTGTCACCCAGAGCGAGAGTGAGATCAGCCCGACGATGAGGCTGAAGCCGACCACGATCATGGAGCCCGTCACCCGCCAGCGATAGGACTCGGCGTACTTCGCCGCGACCGACTCTCGCGGCCCGATCCACACGGTGGAGAGCCCGCCACGGCGCCCCACATCGGCGCGAACCCGAACCTTCAGGGTGTTGTTCCGCTCCAGCAGGCCCGCGGGCAGCGGCACCAGCCTCGGCACCTGCGCGTAGTCCGCCCCGTTCCCCTGCTGCATGTCGCCCTCGTGCTGCACCAGCATGTCGTTGAGCCAGACCTCATAGGCGTTGCCCAGCCGGGGCAGGTAGATGCCCCAGGGGCCCAGCGGCTCCTCGGTCAATGTGAAGCTGAGATCGAAGGTCGCCCGGCCGGCACGCCCCGGGTTGTGGCGGTCCCAGTGGTAAGGCAGGGTGAGCTGGCGCTGCTCGGTCTGGCCGTCCACCTCCACGCTTACCTGCGCCACGCGCAGCTCCAGTGCCGGCCGATGCGGCGCTTCTTCGTCGTCGGCGTGCAGCGATCCCGTCAGGCCCAGAGCCAGACACAGGCACACCAGCCAGCGCCACCCGATGCCCTCAGTCATGCCGCGGCAACATGCCCATGCGGGTGGCTTCGAACACCGCCTCCATCTTGGAGTGCACCGCCAGCTTGCTGTAAAGGCTCTTGATGTGCGCCTGCACCGTGTGCACGCTCACGCCCTGCAGGTTCGCGATCTCCTGGTACGAGAAGCCCCGGGCGATCAGGCCGAGCACCTCCTGCTCGCGGCGCGACAAGGGCGGGCGTTCGACCGGGGGCGGCGCGGCGGCGGGGGGCGGCACGGCGGCCTGGCGTGCGGCGTACTTGGTCAGCACGCGGCGGGCGATCATGGGCGAGATCGGTGAGCCTCCCGCCTTCATCTCCAGGATGGTCTGGGCGATGTCTTCGGGGGCCGCGTCCTTGTGGATGTAGCCCAGCGCGCCGGCCTCGATGCTGGCCAGCACGTTGTCCTCGTCGCCGAACATGGAGATGACCAGGGTCTCGCAGTCAGGGTGGGTCAGGCGGGCCTGCCGAATGACCTCCAGACCGGAACCGTCGGGCAGGCCCAGATCGGTCAACAGCACGTCCACGCCCTCGCCTGGGCGGGCCAGGCAGTCCCTGGCGTGCGCCACCGTGCCCACACAGCCGGCCAGCGCCAGGGCCGGCGAGCGGGCCACGCAGGACTCGAAAAAACTGCGCATCTCGGGGTCGTCTTCGACGATCAGCACACGCCACATCGGGATCGGTCTCCAGCATCCCGCGGGTTGGACTGATGGGTTGTGCGCGGGTTGCATCGAGCATACCCAGAAAGCGGGAGCCGAACGTGCAAAGCGGCACACAGCGAGGGGAAGGATCGCCTCGAACCCCATGTTCATGGGATGCAATTTGCCGTCGCCAGACCTCCAATGCCGATGCCTGGGTCCAGGAGTCCCCGGCCACGTCCCACGAACACATGGAGATTGCATGCGAAACAACTACAGAGGGTATGCCCTGGCGGGCGCATTGATGCTGGCACTGGCGGGCTGCGGCGGCGGCAGCGGCGTCAACTCGGGCGCCGGCGGCGGCGGCACCGTCACCGCCCCGGTGGGCCTCACCGTCAGCGGCGTGGCCGCCACCGGCGCGGCCTTCACAGGCGCCGTCATCACCGTGGTCGACAGCCGCGGCGTCACCGTGGGCCAGAGCCAGCCCGTCGGCACGAACGGCACCTACAGCATCACGCTGGACGCGGCGGCCGTGGCGCCTTTCGTGCTGGTGGCCAACCGCACCGACGCCAACGGGGCCACCCAGACGCTGGTCAGCGTGATCGCTTCGGCCAGCGCGACCACCGCCAACATCACGCCGATCACCACGCTCATCGCCTCGCGCCTGTCGCCCTCCGGCGACCCGGGCAAGCTGGCCAGCGAACTGGCCGCGGGCAATGCGGTCATCTCGGCACAGGCCGTGGCCGCCACCGTGACAGAGGTGCAGGCCATCCTGGCGCCGTTGCTCACGGCCACCAGCACGAGCGGCTTCAATCCGCTGACGGGCACCTTCAGCACCGACGGCACCGGCTACGACCGCCTGCTGGACTCGGTCAACATCACCTTCCTGCCGGCCAGCTCGACCACCACCAACATCGAGATCTCGGTGAAGCAGGAAGTGCCCGATGGCCAGCAACCCATCAGCCTGAGCTTCAGCAGCAACACGACGACCGTCGCGCCCTTGCCCGCGATCGATCCGACCACGCTCATCGCCGAAGGCACCTCCGCGAAGATCACCCAGTTCCTCCAGGCGCTGACCGCGTGCTACGCCCTGCCGGCCAACGCACGGGCAGCGGCGCCCAGCACCGTGCTGGCGCCCGCCTGCCTCGACGTGTTCCACAACGGTGACCCCACACTCTTCAAGAGCAACGGCGGCACGGTGAGCAGCACCGGTGCCTTCGCCGGCCTCTTCAACCCCAACGCGGTCGGCGTGGTGTTCAGTCAGGGCACCTACGAGTTCACCCGCGACAACGCCGACAAGGACATCGTCGTCGGCTACAAGAGCACCGGCCCCGACGGCAGCGAGTCCTACGACAGCTTCGTGCTGCGCACCAGCACGGTGGACGGCAAGCTGCGGCTGATCGGCAACCAGTACCGCTTCCCCGGCCGCGTCGCGGCCTACCAGCAGCGGCGCAACTTCATCAGCCTGGACCAGGAAGCCTACGACTACTTCAGCACCGGCTACGTGCTGGACGTGGCCAACCGCCAGCGCCCGGGCAACCAGGGTCCGCTCTTCAACCGCGTCGTCGTGACCACGCCGACCGGTTCGGTCCTCACCCTGCAACCGAGCGGCAACTCCAGTTTCCTGGGGCTGGTCAAGCCCGGGCCCGTGGTCTCCGGCACCAGCTTCGTGCGCTTGCGCAGCGAGTACGTGGATGGCAACACGTCGCGCCCCCATCCGCGCAACGTCGACCCCACGCTGTTCTTCGTCGCCGATCCGGACCGCACCGAGGCCAGCCTGGCCAGCGCCAAGTCGCAGGGCAGCTGGCGGTTCGATTACTACCTCAACGTCGACGACCCGGCCACGCCGCAGGACGACACCACGGTGCCCGAGGTGCAGTACTACAAGAACCGCGCCCGCGCCCTCACCATCGCCGAACTCCGCACGCAGGGTCTCGCGCAGCTGACGCCGGCCCTGATCGCCGAAATCCGGTCGGGCACCGAGCCGGCCGGCGTGCAGGACGCGGGACAGATCGTGTTCGTCGCCGGCGACCCCGGCGACATCTCCTCGGAAGGCGGCGGCAACGGCTGGAGTGTGGGCACGGGCCAGTTGCCCCCCACGCAGATCACGATGTTCGGGCGCTCGCCGCGCACGGGCAGCAACGCCAACTTCACCGATTCGGTCGAGGTGCGATCGACGGCGCGCCAGGCTGTCGTGGCCTGCTCGCAGCAGAGCGTGACGGACGACCACTGCTTCAACGGCGGCCCGACCTTCGCCGAGGGTTCGCGCCTCAGCGGCCTGCACCTCTCGGCCCGCGACGTCGTCGGGCGGGAGTACGCCAACTTCTACGCGCTGTACCAGCTCAACATCGTGCCCTGAAGCCCCCCGGGCCTGGCTCCGCAGCCTCGCTTCGGCGGGGCTTTTTCATGCTGAAACGACAACGCCCCGCAAGCGGGGCGTTTCTGCCGCACCGGTTCAGCGGATCAGCTGAACAGTTCCTTCGGCACGTTGCCGCCGTTGGCGGCGATGTGGGCCAGCACGTTCTTGTGCAGCCACATGTTCATCTTGGCCGAATCGCCCATCAGCTCGTCGGGGCAATACAGCTCCTTGGCGAGCGCCTTGCGCGCCTCGAGGCTGCTGTCGAGGTCCAGCAGCTTGAGCAGGTCGACGATGGAGGTCTTCCAGTTCAGCTTCTGCGGGTTGGCGGCCGCCTTCTTCTCCATCAAGGCCATCACGTCGACCATGGTGATCGATGCGACGGCGGGCGCGGCGGCCGGCGCGGGTGCCGGTGCGTCAGCAGGCGCCGTGGGCACGGTGGGCGGTGTGATGACTGGGGCCTCCGCGGCCTTGGACATGCCAAGCTTCTCGAGGATGTTGCTGAAAAATCCCATGGTGTTCTCCTTGTTTCCGTTGAAAAAGGCCCGCCTGGCCAGTGTGGCGGCGCGCCACGCCAGCATAGGCCATAAATGCGACAAGCCCAACCGCCGGCCTTGATGCTTTCTTGATACCGGCCCGCGCAGTCTTGCGCCCGTCTTGACGCCCCCGTTCCTAGCATCGGTGGACTGTCTTGAACGGAGAACCCCATGGACTTCATCTACCTCGGCCTGGCCGCTGCCTGCGGCCTGCTCGTCTGGGGCCTGGCACTGGTTTGCCAGCGCCTGCAACCCACCGGCGGGGGGCGCGCATGAGCGCCGCGCCGGGCCGCCCCACGCCAGCTCGCACCTCAGCGCGTCGCGCGGAGGTACTCCTATGAGCGGCTGGACCCTGCTGGCGGCCGCGCTTTCGGGCGGGCTGCTGATCTACCTGGTGGCCGTGCTGCTGCGGCCGGAGGACTTCTCATGAGCGCGATGGCATGGCTGCAACTGGCGGTGTTCCTCGCGCTGCTGCTCGCGCTGGCCTGGCCACTGGCGCGCGCGATCGACGCGGTGATGGCCGGCCGCTTCGCGCTCGGCCAGCGCATCGAGGCGCCGCTGTGGCGCCTGGCCGGCGTGCGGCCCGAGCGCGAATCCGGCTGGCTGCGCTACGCGCTGGGCCTGCTGGTGTTCAACGGCCTGGGCCTGCTCGCGGTGTACGCGCTGCAGCGCCTGCAGGGCGGGCTGCCGCTCAACCCGCAGGCCTTCGGCGCGGTCACGCCCGACTCGGCCTTCAACACCGCCATCAGCTTCATGGCCAACACCAACTGGCAGGGCTATGGTGGCGAGTCCACCATGAGCTACCTCACCCAGATGCTGGGCCTCACGGTGCAGAACTTCCTGTCGGCCGCCACCGGCCTCGTGGTGGTGGTCGCGCTGGTGCGCGGCTTCTCGCGCCATTCGGCCCAGTCCATCGGCAACGTGTGGGTGGACCTGACGCGCGCCACGCTGTGGGTGCTGCTGCCGCTGTCGCTGGTGCTGGCGGTGTTCTTCGCGGGCCAGGGCGTGATCCAGAACCTCTCGCCCTACACCGAGGTGAAGACGGTCGAGACCGTCACCTGGGAAACCTCGACCCCCGGCGCCGAAGGCCAGCCGGCGCTCACCGAGGCGCACAGCAGCGCGGCGCAGACCCTGGCCATGGGGCCGGTGGCCTCGCAGCTCGCGATCAAGATGCTGGGCACCAACGGCGGCGGCTTCTTCAACGCCAACTCCGCGCACCCGTACGAGAACCCCACGGCGCTGTCCAACTTCGTGCAGATGCTGGCCATCTTCCTGATCCCGGCGGCGCTGTGCTTCGTGTTCGGCCGCATGGTCGGCGATCCGCGCCAGGGCTGGGCCGTGCTCGCCGCGATGGCGCTGCTGTTCGTGGCTTTCGTGGTCGCGGCCACCGCGTTCGAGCAGCAGGGCAATCCGGTGCTCGCCGCGCTCGGCGCCGACCAGGCCAGCAGCGCGCTGCAGTCGGGCGGCAACATGGAAGGCAAGGAAGTGCGCTTCGGCATCCACGCCTCCAGCCTGTTCGCGGTGGTCACCACCGCCGCGAGCTGCGGCGCGGTGAACGCCATGCACGACAGCTTCACGCCCCTGGGCGGCATGGTGCCGCTGGTGCTCATGCAACTGGGTGAGGTGGTGTTCGGCGGCGTCGGCGCGGGCCTCTACGGCATGCTGGTGTTCGCCATCATGGCGGTGTTCATCGCCGGTCTGATGATCGGGCGCACGCCGGCCTACCTGGGCAAGAAGATCGAGGCGCACGAGATGAAGATGGTGTCCATCGCCATCCTGGTCACGCCCCTGCTGGTGCTCGTGGGCACCGCCGTGGCCGTGATGGCCGGCGCCGGGCGCGCGGGCATCCAGGACCCGGGCGCGCACGGCTTCACCGAGGTGCTGTATGCCCTGACCTCGGCCGCCAACAACAACGGCAGCGCCTTCGCCGGCCTGTCGGCCAACACGCCGTTCTACAACGTGCTGCTGGGCCTGGCCATGGTGTTCGGCCGCTTCGGGGTGATCGTGCCGGTGCTCGCCATGGCCGGCTCGCTCGCCGCCAAGCAGCGCGCCGGCGCCACCGACGGCACCCTGCCCACCCACGGCCCGCTGTTCGTGGCCCTGCTGATCGGCACCGTGTTGCTGGTCGGCCTCTTGAACTATGTGCCCGCGCTGGCGCTCGGCCCGGTGGCCGACCACCTGCTGCTGTGGGCCCGCTGAAAGCCTCATCACCATGACCCGCACAACCCTGACCCTGTTCGACCCGGCGCTGGTGCGCCCGGCCCTGCTCGACGCCGTGCGCAAGCTCGACCCCCGCGTGCAGCGCCGCAACCCCGTGATGTTCGTCGTCTACGCGGGCAGCGCGTTCACCACCGCGCTCGCCTTCGCCCGGCCCGAGGCCTTCACCATCGCGGTGGCGCTGTGGCTGTGGTTCACCGTGCTGTTCGCCAACTTCGCCGAGGCCCTGGCCGAGGGCCGCAGCAAGGCGCAGGCCGCCGCGCTGCGCGGCCTCAAGCGCCAGACCTGGGCCAAGCGGCTGGACCGCCATGTGCAGTACGACCGGCGCGTGCCCCGCACGTCCATGGCGTGGCTGCCGATCGAGGCCGACCAGCTGCGCAAGGGCGACGTGGTGCTCGTCGAGGCCGGTGACACGGTGCCGGCCGACGGCGAGGTGATCGACGGCGTGGCCTCGGTGGACGAGAGCGCCATCACCGGCGAGTCGGCCCCGGTCATCCGCGAATCGGGTGGCGACTTCTCGGCCGTGACCGGCGGCACGCGCGTGCTGTCCGACTGGGTCGTGGTGCGCGTCTCGGTCAACCCCGGCGAGACCTTCGTGGACCGCATGATCGCGATGGTGGAGAACGCCAAGCGGCAGAAGACGCCGAACGAGATCGCGCTGACCATCCTGCTGGTGGCGCTGACCATCGTGTTCCTCGGCGTGGTCGCCACGCTGCTGCCCTTCTCGTCCTTCAGCGTGCAGGCCAGTGGCGCGGGGCAGCCGGTGAGCCTGGTGGTGCTGGTCGCGCTGCTCGTGTGCCTGATCCCGACCACCATCGCCGGCCTGCTCAGCGCCATCGGCGTGGCCGGCATGAGCCGGCTGATGCAGGCCAACGTGATCGCCACCTCGGGCCGCGCGGTGGAAGCCGCCGGCGACGTGGACGTGCTGCTGCTGGACAAGACCGGCACCATCACGCTGGGCAACCGCCAGGCCAGCGCCTTCCTGCCGGCGCCCGGCGTCCAGGAGGCCGCCCTGGCCGACGCCGCGCAGCTCGCCTCGCTGGCCGACGAGACGCCCGAAGGCCGCAGCATCGTGGTGCTGGCCAAGCAGAAGTTCCAGCTGCGCGAGCGCGAGGTGGAGGCCCTGGGCGCGAGCTTCGTGCACTTCACCGCGCAGACGCGCATGAGCGGGGTGGACCTGCCCCAGGGCCGCACGCTGCGCAAGGGCGCGGCCGATGCGATCCGCCGGCACGTGGCGTCGCTGGGCGGCGCCTTCCCCTCCCACGTGCAGGCCACGGTGGACGAGGTCTCGCGCCGCGGCAGCACGCCGCTGGTGGTGAGCGACCGCGACCGCGTGCTCGGCGTGGTCGAACTCAAGGACGTGGTCAAGGGTGGCATCAAGGAGCGCTTCGCCGAGCTGCGCCGCATGGGCATCCAGACCGTGATGGTGACCGGCGACAACCGCCTCACCGCCGCGGCGATCGCCGCCGAGGCCGGCGTGGACGACTTCCTGGCCGAGGCCACGCCCGAGGCCAAGCTCAGGCTGATCCGCGAACACCAGGCACAGGGCCGGCTGGTGGCCATGACCGGCGACGGCACCAACGACGCGCCCGCGCTGGCCCAGGCCGACGTGGCCGTGGCCATGAACACCGGCACGCAGGCCGCCAAGGAGGCCGGCAACATGGTCGACCTCGACAGCAACCCGACCAAGCTGATCGAGATCGTGGAGACCGGCAAGCAGATGCTGATGACGCGCGGCTCGCTCACCACCTTCAGCATCGCCAACGACATCGCCAAGTACTTCGCCATCGTGCCCGCGGCCTTCGTCACCACCTATCCGCAGCTCTCGGCGCTCAATGTGATGCAACTGGCCAGCCCCGACTCGGCCATCCTCTCGGCGGTGATCTTCAACGCGCTGATCATCATCGTGCTCATCCCGCTGGCGCTCAAGGGCGTGCGCTACCGCGCGGTCGGCGCGGCCTCGCTGCTGCGCCGCAACCTGGCCCTCTACGGCCTGGGCGGCATCGTGGTGCCCTTCATCGGCATCAAGGCCATCGACCTGCTGCTCTCGGCCATCGGCTTCGCCTGAACACCCCCAAGGATTTGTCATGAACCCCACAACGCCCTCTTCCGAATCCGATCCCGTGTGGCGCCCGGCCCTCGTGCTGTTCGTGCTGCTGAGCCTCGTCACCGGCCTGCTCTACCCCTTCTTCGTCACCGGCGTGGCGCAGGCGGTGTTCCCCCACCAGGCCAACGGCAGCCTGATCGAGCGCCAGGGCCAGGCCGTGGGCTCCGAGCTCATCGGCCAGCCCTTCGCCCAGGCCGGGCACTTCTGGGGCCGCCCCTCGGCCACCGGGCCGATGGCCTACAACGCCGGCGCCTCCAGCGGTTCCAACCTCGGCCCCAACCACCCCGCGCTGGCCGAGGCCGTGAAGGCCCGCATCGACGCCTTGCGCGCGGCCGACCCGGGCAACACGGCGCCGGTGCCGGTGGACCTGGTCACCGCCTCCGCCAGCGGCCTGGACCCGCACATCAGCCTGGCCGGCGCGCGCTACCAGGTGGCGCGGGTGGCGCGCTCGCGTGGCCTCGCCCCCGAGCAGGTGAACACGCTGGTGGACCAGCACACCGAGACCAGCCTGTTCGGCTTCCTGGGCGAGCCGCGCGTGAACGTGCTGGCGCTCAACCTCGCGCTCGACGCGCCGCGGCCATGAGTGGCGGCTGGCTGGAACCGGTGCTTGCGTTCGGGGCCATCGTGCTGCCCCTGCTGCTGGCCTGGTGGCTGGTGGCGCGCGGGGCGCAGCGCCCCCGGCAGCGCAAGCGCCGCTCGGGCGACAATGGCAGCCACCCGCGCGACCCCTCCTGACGCGCCGGCCCCGCCACCCCATGCCCGATTCCTCCCGCCCCGACCCGGATGCCCTGCTTGCGCGGGTACAGCAGGAAGAAGCCCGCGCGCGCCGGGGCAGCCTGAAGATCTTCTTCGGCGCCTCGGCCGGCGTGGGCAAGACCTACGCCATGCTCTCGGCCGCGCGCGCGGCCCTGGCCCAGGGCACGCCGGTCACCATCGGCGTGGTGGAGACGCACGGACGGCCCGACACCGAGGCCCTCGCGCGCGGCCTGCCCCGCCTGCCGCTGCAGGCCGTGGCCTACCGGGGCCACCAGCTGCACGAGTTCGACCTCGATGCCGCGCTGGCCTTCGGCGCGCAGCACCCCGGCCAGGCCCTGGTGCTGCTCGACGAGCTGGCCCACAGCAACGTGGCCGGCACGCGCCACCTCAAGCGCTGGCAGGACGCCGAGGAGTTGCTGGTGGCCGGCATCGACGTCTGGTCGACCATGAACGTGCAGCACCTGGAGAGCCTCAACGACATCGTCAGCGGCATCACCGGCATCCGCGTCTGGGAGACCGTGCCCGACCACTTCTTCGACGACGCCGACGAGGTGGTGGTGGTCGACCTGCCGCCCGACGAACTGCTGGAGCGCCTCAAGGCCGGCAAGGTCTACCTGCCGCAGGGCGACGACCAGCGCGCCGAACGCGCGGCGGCCAACTTCTTCCGCAAGGGCAACCTGCTGGCGCTGCGCGAACTCGCGCTGCGCCGCACCGCCGACCGGGTGGACGACGAGATGCGCGCCTACCGGCGCGGCGGTGCCGACAAGCCGGTCTGGCCCAACCGAGAGGCCCTGCTGGCCGGCGTGGGGCCGGGCGCACACGCCGAGAAGGTGGTGCGCAGCACGGCGCGCATGGCCGCCCAGCTCGACGTGCCCTGGCACGCCGTGCACGTGGAGACCCCGGGGCGCCCGATGGCCGAGGCCACGCAGCGCACCCTGCGCCTGGCCGAATCGCTGGGCGCGAGCACCGCCACGCTGTCCTCCATCGACGCCGCCACCGCCCTGGTGCGCCACGCGCGCGAACACAACCTGGCGCGCCTGGTGCTCGGCCGCCGCCGCGCGCGCCGCTGGCCCTGGCAGCGCAGCCTGGCCGAGCGGGTGGCCGAGCGCGCCGACGACCTGGACCTGGTGCAGGTCGGCCTGCCCGCGGCGCCCGACGACACCCCGCCCGCCGCGCGCGCCGAACCCGGCGAAGGCCGCTGGCGCGGCTACCTCTGCGCCGCCGCCACCTGCCTGCTCATGGCCCTGCTCGCGATGCCGCTGCGCGACGTGCTGGAGCGCAGCAACATCGTCATGCTGTTCCTGCTCGTGGTGGTCGGCGTGGCCCTGGTGCTGGGCCGCGGGCCGGCCGTGCTCGCCGCCTTCCTGGGCGTGGGGCTGTTCGACTTCCTGTTCGTGCCGCCCTTCCACAACTTCGCGGTGAGCGATGTGGAATACCTCGTCACCTTCGGCGTGATGCTGGTGGTGGCGCTGGTGGTGGGCCAGCTCACGGCCGGCCTCAAGCAGCAAGCCGAGGCCGCCACCCAGCGCGAACACCGCGTGCGCAGCCTGTACGACATGTCGCGCGACCTCTCGGCCGCGCTGCTGGCCACGCAGGTGGCCGAGATCGGCGCGCGTTTTCTCACCGGCGAGTTCGGCGCGCGCTCGGCGCTGCTGGTGGCCGACGACCACGACCGGCTGCAGGCCCTCGACGGCGGCAGCGCGCCGGTGGACACCGCCGTGGCGCAATGGGCCTTCGAGCGCGGCGAGGAAGCCGGGCGCGGCACCGACACCCTGCCCGCCAGCGCCTGCCTGGTGCTGCCCCTGAAAGCGCCCATGCGCGTGCGCGGCGTGCTGGTGATCGAGCCGCCCGGCGGGCGCCCCTGGGGCATCGAACAGCGCCGCCTGCTGCAGACCTGCGCCTCGCTGCTGGCAATCTCGCTCGAGCGCATCCACTACATCGAGGTGGCGCAGAGCAGCACGGTGCAGATCGAGTCGGAGCGGCTGCGCAACTCGCTGCTCTCGGCGATCTCGCACGACCTGCGCACGCCCCTGGCCTCGCTGGTGGGCCTGGCCGACGCGCTCGAACTCACACCGCCCGCGCTCGGCGAGGCGCAGCGCGAGGTCGCCAGCGCGATGCGGCAATCGGCCCAGCGCATGAACGCCCTGGTGAACAACCTGCTCGACATGGCCCGCCTGCAGGCCGGCGCGGTGCAGCTCAACCGCGCCTGGCAGCCGCTGGAAGAGGTGGTGGGCAGCGCGCTCGCCGCCTGCGGGCCTCTGCTGGCCGGGCGCGACATCCGCGTGGACCTGCCCGACGGCCTGCCCCTGCTGCACCTGGACACGGTGCTGATCGAGCGCGTGCTGGTGAACCTGCTGGAGAACGCCACCAAGTACACGCCGGCGGGCAGCGCCATCCAGATCGCGGCGCGCGAGCGCAGCGACAGCGTGGTGATCCTGCTCGACGACCACGGCCCCGGTCTGCCCAAGGGACACGAGGCGCGCGTGTTCGAGAAGTTCGAACGCGGCCAGCGCGAGAGCGCCCTGCCCGGCGTCGGTCTGGGCCTGGCGATCTGCCGCGCCATCGTGCAGGCGCATGGTGGCACCATCGAGGGTCACAACCGCGAGTCGGGCGGCGCCGTGTCGGGCGCCCGCTTCGTCATCACCCTGCCCCGGGGCACGCCGCCCGCCGACCTGGGCACGCACACCGAGGACGCGCCCCCGCCATGAGCACCGCCGGCAGCCAGATCCTGATCGTCGAAGACGAGGCCCACATCCGCCGCTTCGTGCGCCTGGCGCTGGAGGCCGAGGGCCACACCGTGCACGAGGCCGAGAACTACCAGCGCGGCCTGATCGAGGCCGGCACGCGCCGGCCCGATCTGGTGGTGCTGGACCTGGGCCTGCCCGATGGCGACGGCGTGGGCCTCATCCGCGAGCTGCGCCAGTGGTCAGCCATGCCGGTCATCGTGCTCTCGGCGCGCAGCGCCGAGGCCAGCAAGATCGCCGCGCTCGACGCGGGCGCGGACGACTACCTCGTCAAGCCCTTCGGCGCGGGCGAACTCGGCGCGCGCGTGCGCGCCCAGCTGCGCCGCCACCACCAGCAGACGCCGGGCGGCGCGCCGCAGATCGTGTTCGGCGAGGTGCGCATCGACCTCGTGCGCCGCGTGGTGGAGCGCGCGGGCGAGGCGCTGCACCTCACCCCCATCGAATACAAGCTGCTCACGCACCTGGCCTCGCAGCCCGACCGCGTGATCACGCACGCGCAACTGCTCAAGGCCGTGTGGGGCCCAGGCCACCTGGAAGACTCGCACTACGTGCGCGTGCACATGGCCAACCTGCGCAAGAAGATCGAGGCCCAGCCTTCGATGCCGCGCCACCTGGTCACCGAGACCGGCATCGGCTACCGCTTCGTGGCCTGAGCGGTCTCGAACTCGGGCAGGAACACCGGCAGACCACCCCCCGCGTCGTCCACCTGGCGCACCCCCGCGCGGTAGAGCGCGCGCAGGCCCTCGGCCTCGATCACCTGCCCCACCGCGCCTTCGCCCAGCACCTGACCTTCGCGCATCAGCAGCGCGCGGTCGGCGCAGCGCAGGGCCTGGTTGGGGTCGTGCGTGGTGAACAGCACCGCCAGGCCTTCGCGCGCCAACGTGCGGATGGCGCGCATCACCAGGCCCTGGTTGCCGAAGTCCAGGCTGGCGGTGGGTTCGTCGAGCAGCACGGCCTGCGGCTGCTGCGCCAGCGCGCGGGCGATCAGCACCAGCTGGCGTTCGCCGCCGCTGACCTCGTGCACCGAGCGCGCGGCCAGGTGCGCGATGCCCAGGCGCTCCAGCGCCTGCAACGCGATGGCGCGGTCTTTCGCGCCTGGCCGCGCGATCAGACCCAGGTGCGCGGTGCGGCCCATCAGCACCATCTCGAGCGCGGTGAAACCGAAGGTGCTGGCCTGGCCCTGGGGCACATAGGCCACCACGCGCGCGCGCTCGGCCAAGGGCCAGGCCGCGAGCGCGCGGCCCTGCAGCCGCACCGAGCCCGCCAGCGCGGGCAGCAGGCCGAGCACGGTCTTGAGCAGCGTGGTCTTGCCGCAGCCGTTGGGGCCGAGCAGCGCGAGCACCTCGCCGCCGCGCAGCTCCAGCGACAGGCCCGCGCCCACCACGCGGCCCGGGTAGCCCACGCTCAGGCCGTCGGCGTGCAGCAGGGCCGCCGTCATGTCCAGCCCCGGGAGGCGCGCCGCAGCAGCACGATGAAGAACGGTGAACCGATCAGCGCGGTGAGGATGCCCAGCGGGATCTCCACCGGCGCCAGGGTGCGCGCCAGCGTGTCGATGAGCAGCAGCAGGCCGCCGCCGAGCACGGCCGAGGTGGGCAGCAGGCGCACGAACGAAGGCCCGACCAGAAAGCGCGCCAGGTGCGGCACGACCAGCCCGACCCAGCCCACGATGCCGGCGGCCGCCACACTCGCGGCCGTGACCAGCGTGGCGGCGGCCACGATGAGCAGGCGCAGGCCGGTGGTGCGCGCGCCCAGCGAACGCGCCTCCTCCTCGGGCAGCGACATCACGTCCATGCGCCAGCGCAGCAGCAACAGCACCACCGTGCCCAGCGCCACCGGCCCGATCAGCGAAGGCAGGTCGTTGGCGTGGGCGCCGGCCAGGCTGCCGAGCAGCCAGAAGGTCATGGCGGGCAGCTGGTTGTAGGGGTCGGCCAGCACCTTGACCAGGCCGATGCCCGCGCCCAGCAGCGAACCGATGACGATGCCCGCGAGCAGCAGCACCAGCACCGGGTCGCCGTGCCGCACGGTGGAGCCCACGCCGTACACCAGCGCCACCGCGAGCAGGCCGCCCACGAACGCGGCCATCTGGATGCCGAACACGCCGAACGAGAAGAAGATGCCCAGCACCGCGCCGAGCGCCGCGCCGGCCGAGGCGCCCAGGATGTCGGGCGAGACCAGCGGGTTGCGGAACAGGCCCTGGAAAGCCGCGCCCGCCACCGCCAGCGCCGCCCCCACCGCGAGGGCGGCGAGCGCGCGCGGCCCACGCACCTGCAGCACGATGGTCTGCACCTGGTCGTTGGGCGCGGGCGCGCCTTGCAGCAGGGCGGCCGCCCATTGCACGAGGTCGCCGAGCGGGATATCGATGCGGCCCTGCGTGAGCGCGAGCAGCAGGCCCGCGAGCAGCACCGCCCCCGCCCAGAGGCCGCCGCCTTTCATGTTCAGTCCCGGCCGGCGAGCACGCGCTGCACCTGCGCTGGCGTCAACTCGACCTGGTAGAACAGCTGGTAGAACTCGCGCGTGATCGCGCCCAGGTCTTCGGGGAACAGCGCGGGAAACACCTTGCTGCCCAGCCACCACAGGCCCGGCAGCCGGTTCACGCTGGGTGGGAAGTCGATCCAGCCGAAGGGCAGCTTGGGCGAGAGGTGCACGCGCCCGTTCTTCACCGCGCTCACGCCGCGCCACAGCGGGTTGTTGTGCACGGTCTGCGCGAAGCTCTGGTCGATGGTGACGATCACCTCGGGGTCCCAGGCCAGCACCTGTTCGATCGACACCGTGGCCAGGCCCCCTGCAGGCCGGTGGCCACGTGGCGGATGCCCATGGCCTCGAACATCTCGACGTTGATGGATCCACCCAGGCCGGTCTCCAGCCCCTCGGGGCCGCGCGCGTAGTACACGCGGGGTGGTGCGGTCGCGCGCGCCACGCGCTCGCGCACCGTGCGCAAGGTATCGGCGGTGTAGCGGGCCAGCCGCGCCGCGCGCTCGGTGCGCCCGGTGAGTTCGCCCAGCAGGGTGTAGCCCTGCGCCGTGGCCTCCAGCCGGCCGTCGAGCAGCGCGTAGGGAATGCCGGTCTGCGCCTGCACGCGGTCGGCGAGTTCGACAAAGGTCTGGCGCGTGGAGCCGGCGTCCACGATCAGGTCGGGCTTGCTCGCCAGCAGCTGTTCGAGGTTGGTGGTGTTGCCGCGCCCGGTGAGCCGCCCCACCTCGGGCCGGTTGCCGATGCCGGGCAGCAGGAACTCGAGCTCGGGGCCGCGGTTGGCGCGCGGCCACCCGATGAGCGCATCGGGTGCCAGCGTGTAGAGCCAGATGGCCGCTGGCGGCCCGGCCGGGAAGATGCGCTGCACCCGCGCCGGCACGTTGACGCGCCGGTTCGCGCCGTCGACCACGCTGCGAGTGCCTTGCGCCCCCGCCGGCAGGCAGGCGCCCAGGCCGGCGGCGATCAGCAGATCGCGCCGGCGCGGGGCGGGCAGGTCAGGGCTTTTCGAATCCATGGCTGGCCAGTATCCGCTGAACCGGCCCGGACAGCAGCGCGCTCAACCACGCGCGCGCCGGCGGTGGGGCATCCTCACGGCAGCTGACCCCATAGTCGGCCCCCACGTGCAGGGCCTCGGGCAAGGCCACGACCTGGAGCGAGGGGCATTCGGCCCGCGCGGCAATGGCGTTGGTGCGGTAGGTCAGGAACACGTCGGCGTGGCCCTGTTGCATCACCCAGGCGTAGGTGCTGCGGCCATCGGGGGCCTTGGGCGAATCGGGCGCGCCCGTGAGCTGCAAGGCCTTGGCTTCCAGTTGCGCGCGGGCACCGTCATGCACGGCATCGGCCTGCGCGAACAGCGTCCACGCGTAGTCGCCCGAGGGATCGCAAAGCGGCGTGGAAGTGCCCACGCGCACAGCGGGGTCGAGCAAGGTGTCCAGCAGTTCGGCCGGGCTGGTGTGGACCGACGGCGCCACCAGCGCGCACAGGCTGTTGCGGGTGAACACGACCGGGGCGGTCCAGCCGCCCTGTTCGGCCAGGCGCTGTGGCTGGCGCAGATCGGCCGAGGCAAACACCTGGGCCGGCTCGCCGCGCTCGATGCGCTCGCGCAAGAGACCGGCGGCGCCGAAGGTCAGCGCCACCGCGCCGCCCTGCGCTCGCGCCACCTCGGTGAGCGCCTCGCGCAGGCTGCCCGCCGCGTATACCTGCACGGGCAGACCGCCGTTCACTTCGCCGCGTTGGGGAAAAAGAGCTGCTCGCCGCCGATCTTGTAGCTGGCGATGGCCGCCTGACCGGCCGGGCCGGTGACCCAGTCCACGAACTTCTGGCCTTCGGCCGTTTTCACCTGCGGGTGCTTGGCCGCGCTCACCAGCATCACGCCGTACTGGTTGAACAGGCGCTTGTCGCCCTCCACCAGCACCGCGAGGTCGGCGCGGTTCTTGAAGTTGAGCCAGGTGCCGCGGTCGGACAGCACATAGCCCCCGCTGCTGGCGCCGATGTTGAGCGCCGGGCCCATGCCGCAGCCGCATTCCTTGTAGCCGCTGCCCTTGTTGGCGTCGGTGTCGGTCATCTTCCAGAAGCGCAGCTCGGCCGCGTGCGTGCCGCTCTTGTCGCCGCGCGAGATGAACTCGGTGTTGGTGCTGGCGATCTTCTTCAGCGCGGCCACGATGTCGTCGCCCTTGGTCTTCGCGGGGTCGGCCTTGGGGCCGATCAGCACGAAGTCGTTGTACATGACCTCCTGGCGCTTGGCCGAGAAGCCGTCGGCGACGAACTTCTCTTCGGCCACCTTGTCGTGCACGAACAGCACGTCGGCATCGCCCCGGCGCGCCATGTCGATCGCCTGCCCGGTACCGAGCGCGACCACCTTCACGTCGATGCCGCTGGCCTTCTTGAACTCCGGCAGCAGGAAGGAGAACAGGCCCGACTGCTCGGTGGAAGTGGTGGAAGCCACCACGATGCTCTGGGCGAGCGCGCCCGCGCTGGCCAGCAGGCCGGCGGTGCCCAGCACGGCGGTGAGGGTGAGGTGGCGGAAGGTGGTTTTCACAGGCTTTCTCCTTGGACAAACAAATGGGCCTGCGGGCACAGGGACCGCAGGAGATCGTGGTTGAAAAAATCGTTCACGGGCAGGTCCGCCAGCAGGCGACCCTTTTCCAGATACACGACGCGGCTGGCCAGGCGTTTGACCTGGCCGAGGTTGTGGCTGCTGAAGACCAGCGTGGTGGGTTTGCCCGTGGGTTGGCCGGCCACGTCGCGCTGGCCGGCGGTGGTGAACTCGGCGATCAGCGCCTCCACCTCGCGCTTGGCGTGCGGGTCCAGGCTGGCGGTGGGCTCGTCGAGCAGCCACACGGCCGGGCGCAACGCCCAGGCCCGCGCCAGGGCCAGGCGCTGCTGCTGGCCGCCGGAGAGTGCGCGCCCGTTGCGCTCGGCCAGGTGCCCCATCTCCACGCGCTCCAGCGCCTGCAGGGCCAGCGCGCGCGTCTGGCGCGCGGGCACGCCCTGCAGCCACAGGCCGAGCTGGATGTTGCGCCGCGCGCTCATGCGCAGCATGTGCGGCCGCTGGAACAGCATGGCCACGCGCTGGTGCGCGGGCGTGTGCAGCTCGCCCGCGCTGGGGCGCTGCAGCCCGTGCAGGGTGCGCAGCAGCGTGCTCTTGCCACTGCCGTTGGCGCCGACCAGCGCCACGCGCTCGCCCTCTTCGATGCGCAGGAACACGTCCGTCAAGGCTTGCAGGCGCGCGGCCGGGCCCAGGTGCACCTGCACGCCGCGCAGCTCGAAACAGGCGGCGGGCACCACGGCGCGTTGAGCGGTCACGGGCAAGCCGCTCATGCCGCCACCAGCGGCGGCGCGGCGCTGGCCGCACCGTCGGCGCGCTCGCGCCAGCGGCTCAGCAGCGACACCCCGGCGTTGAGCAGGAGCACCACCAGCAGCAGCACCACGCCCAGTCCCAGCGCCAGCGGCAGGTCGCCCTTGCTGGTCTCGAGCGCGATGGCCGTGGTCATGACGCGCGTGAAGCCCTCGATGTTGCCGCCCACGATCATCACCGCGCCCACCTCGGACACGGCACGGCCGAAAGCCGTGAGCAGCACGGTGAGCAACGCGTAGCGCTCGTCCCAGGCCAGCAGCAGGCTTCGGAAAGCGGCACCGGCGCCCAGCGAGGCGAGCTGCTCGCCATGGCTGCGGTCGGCGTCTTCCACCACCTGGCGCGTGAGCGCGGTCACCAGCGGCAGCACCAGCACCGTCTGCGCCAGCACCATGGCCTGGAAGCTGAACAGCCAGCCCAGAAAACCCAGCGGCCCCGAGCGCGAGAGCAGCAGGTAGATGACCAGGCCGACCACCACCGAGGGGATGGCCAGGAAGGTGTTGAGCACGGTGAGCACCGCGCCCCGGCCGGGGAAGCGCGCCGCCGCGAGCCAGGCGCCCAGCACCAGGCCCAGCCCGCAAGCCAGCAGGCAGGCCGTGGCACTGACCGCCAGGGAGCGCATGACCACCGTCCACAGACCCGGGTCGCCCGACACGATCAGCCGCAGCGCCGTGGCCAGGCTGTCTGAAAATGTGTTCATATGTTCGATCGAGCTTACGTGGGTGCTCTGGAATTGAGAGTACGTAATGACGCGATATGAACGGATGGACATAAGCAGCCGCCCACGAGGTTCGCACCCTGTTTCGGGCACACTCAGCGTCCATGCGCAAGATCGAGCTCTCCTACACGCTGACGCCTCCCACGCCCGAGCGCTCGTCCCACCCCGCCTTGTTGCGCAACCCCATGATGGACGTGCTGCATGCCCTGCGCAGCAGCGGTTCGATCTCGGGCGCGGCGCGCGAGCTGGGGCTGTCGTACCGCCATGTGTGGGGCCAGCTGAAAGACTGGGAAGCCGGCCTGGGCCAGCAGCTGATCTTCTGGGAACGCGGGCAGGCCGCGCGCCTCACGCCCTTCGGCGAGCGCCTGCTGATGGCCGAGCGGCTCGCCCAGGCGCGGCTTGGGCCGCAGATGGAGAACCTGCGCGCCGAACTGGAGCGCGCCTTCGCCATGGCTTTCGAGGAAGGCCAGCACGCCAGCGCGGGCGATGTGATCACGCTGTACGCCAGCCACGACCATGCGCTGGCCGAACTGCAGCAGCACGCGGGCGCCGCCACCGAGGGCCGCCACGCCGCGCCGCCGCTGCACATGGACATCCGCTTCTGCGGCAGTGTGGACGCGATCCGCGCGCTCAACGAAGGGCGCTGCGAGCTGGCGGGTTTTCACACCCAGCCTTTCGCGGCCGCCGGCAGCCTGAGCGCGCGCGCCTACCGGCCGCTGCTCAAGCCCGGCCTGCACAAGATCATCGGTTTCGCGCGCCGCTCGCAGGGCCTGATGGTGGCGCCGGGCAACCCGCTGCGCCTGCGCGACATCGCCGACGTCTCGCGCCTGCAGGCGCGCTTCGTGAACCGCGCCATCGGCACCGGCACGCGCCTGCTGCTCGACGAGCTGCTGGCCCAGGCCACGCTGCTGCCCATGGACATCGTGGGTTACCACAACGTGGAGAGCTCGCACGCGGCCGTGGCGCAGGCGGTGGCCAGCGGCAGTGCGGACGTGGGCCTGGGCACCGAGTACGCGGCGCGCGCGCAGGGCCTGGGCTTCGTGCCGCTGACCGAGGAACGTTACCTGCTGGTCTGCCTCAAGAGCGCACTGGAGCAGCCACCCATGCAGCGACTGCTGCAGCGCCTGCGCAGCCGCGCCTGGCAGGAACGGCTGAACGCCCTGCCCGGTTATGCGACCGACCACTGCGGTGAGGTGGCAGCGATGAAACGACTGCTGCCCTGGTGGGACTGATCAGAAGGGCGGCCAGTCCCGCATCACATCGGCGGCATCGGGCTTGTTGAACTTGGGTGTGCCCGGCTTGCGCGGCGTGCCCAGCACCACCCAGCCCACCAGCTGTTCCCCGGGCTCGCAGAACGCGGCCACCACGGGCGCGGCGCGCACCTTGCCGCCCGAGAGCATCTTGCCGCCGTAGCCCATCGCGTGCGCGGCGTTCAGCAAGTTGGTGAGCGCGCCGCCCACCGTCATCCACTGTTCGTGCAGCGTGGCCACCGGGTGGCCGGGGTCGATGCGCGCGATCACCGCCACCAGCAGGGGCGCGTCCAGCGCGCGCAGGCGGTCCCGCGCCGCATCGGCCGCGCTCTTGCCGGCCAGCGCGGCGGCCTGCTCGAACAGGTCGGCCAGGCGCTCGCGCGCCTGGCCCCGGATGGCCGCGAAGCGGAACGGCACCAGCCCGGCGTGGTCGGGCGCGCGCAGCGCGGCGTCGGTCATGCGCCGCAGCTCGTCCAGCGTGGGGGCCGGGTCGGCCAGGTGCTTGGTGCCCACCGAATAGCGCTGGAGCAGGCCGGACAGGAGATCGGGTTGTGGGGCGTTCATGGGTCGAATCTTAGAAGACCAGGGTGCGCCAGCGCAGGTCGGCCGCGCGCGCCATGAACTGCACCGCGCCACCGTGGCCGCTGCACTCGGGAATGAGGCCCTTGGCTTCGAGACCTTGCGCGTGCAGCGCGTCGGTGCAGGCCAGCAGGCGCGCCCCGTGCGAGACCGCTTCGCGCATCGCGTCGAGCACGGTCTTGTCGAAGCGCTCGCTCGCGCGGAGCTGCTCGGCCACGCCGGGCACGAGCAGGTGCACGCTGCGCGCGGTGAAGTAGATCTCCACCGGAACATCCATCGCCGCCGCCGCGGCGGCGTGGAAGAACGGTGTGGCCAGGCGCTGCGGGTCTTCGGGCTCGGCGGCCCAGAGCAGGATGGCGATGCCCTCGGCTTCGTGGAACTCAACCATGCGCGATCTCGATGTTGTAGAGCCGAGCGTAGGCGGCCATGGCGTCAATCACCGCGCTCCCCGGGAGCAGCGCCGCGCGCTCGACCTCCAGCGCCGAAGGCCGCAGCCGCGCCACCCAGCCAGCGCCGTACGGGTCCTCGTGCACGCGCTCGGGCTGCTGCGCCAGCACCGGGTTGTGCTCGACCACCGTGCCCGACAAAGGGGCCCTCACCGACACGATGGACTTCGCCAGCTCGACCACACCGATGGACCGGCCCTGCTCCACCACCGTGCCCAAGGGCCTCGCCCGGCACATGTAGATCTCACCCGAGACGCGGATGCCCAGCGCGGTGATGCCCACGGTCACCAGGTCCGGCGCGTCGACGCGCGCCCACACCTGGTGCTCCACGTGGTACAGCAGATCGGCAGGGAAGTCAGGCGCAAAACGATCCATGGTCAAAGGCCTTGCCGGCGCGCACGCCCCACCACCAGAGACGCCGCGGAACTGGCTCCGCCAGGCCGCAGGCGTCGCCCCCTTGAGGGGGTCGCGCGAAGCGCGGCGGGGGTGCCTCCTCATGATGGCGGAGGGGAATGGGAGTCGAACCCACCCGGCGACGCATGGCGCCACCCACCGGGTTTGAAGCCCGGCCGACCCACCAGGGTCGTTTCCCCTCCGCGAAAAAAAGCTGGCCGATCATAGCGGTGCCTCCACCGCCTCGGCTGACAAAAACAGCTGGCTGTCCGCGCGCAGCCAGTGCACATCGCCCACGCGGCGCAGCAGGCCGATGCGGTCGAAGTGCTCCAGGATCTGGATCGCGCGCTTGCGACCCAGGCCCGTCGCATCGCGAAAGCCCGCCGCCGCCACCGTGCCCCCGTGGGCCGCGGCCACCTCGCGCGCCAGCGCGGCCAGTCGCGCCATGGTGGCCGGCGGGTAGTACAGGTCCTTGACGACCTGGTGCAGCTCGCCACGCTGCGACAGGCGCACCAGCGTCACGCGCACCAGGGCCTCGGGTTCGCCGCTGTCGCGCGCGAGGTCGCGCACCCAGGCGCCTTCGAAGCCGGCCGCGAGCAAGGGCGTGGCCACCTTCTGGGCCAGGCGCTCTTCGGTGGCGGAGAGCCGCACGCCGTGTTCGGGCAGGTGCACGAAAGCCCCGCGCACCCGCACCCGCCCCTCGGCCTGCAGGCGCGCGAGCAAGGCCCGCCACAGGGGTTCGGGAAGACGCGGCAGCGAGAGGCGGCGCAGGCGCGCGCTGTCGGGGCCGAGTTCTTCGCTGTGGCTGGCGTGGTAGGTGGTGAGCACCTGGGTCACGCGCTCGACGGCCTGCGCGGTCTGCGTGGCGCCCAGCGCCATCTCGCCGTGCGCATCGCCGTGGCGCAGCGCATCGGGCGGCAGCTCACCCAGCGACCTGCCTTGCGCGGCAGCGAAGCGGCGCAGGTCCAGGCCCTGGGGCGCCACGGCCAGCAGCGCGATCAGGCGCTCCTGCGCGGTCGGCAGCGCCAGCGCATCGAGTTCGGCCAGGCGCTGCGGCGTGCGGCGGTAGCGCACCGGCGCGCCCGGATCGAGCACCTGGCCGCCCGCGAGCGTGCGCGAGGCGGCCGCATCGCGCAGCACCACGCGGTCGCCGTGCCAGGCACCGAGCGGTTTTCTCAGCACCAGCTGCACGCGGGCGCTCTGCCCCGGCTCCAGCACCGGCGGGTCGAGCACCGCGACCGCCGCCAGCACCGAGGCCGAACCCAGGTGCGCGTGCACCGTGGCGCCCGAGCGCAGCGCGCGCGCCTCGCCGTGCCACAGCGTGAGCTGCACGTCCACGCGCTCGGTGGCCATGGCCATCGCGGGCTCGGTGAGCCACTGGCCGCGTTCGACCTCGTGTTTGTCCACCCCCGCCAGCGCCACCGCGCAGCGCTGCCCGGTGTGGGCCGTGGTGACCGCGCGGTTCTGCGCGTGCAGGCTGCGCACGCGCGCGCGCCGGCTGCCTGGCACCAGCTGCAATTCGTCGCCCACGCTCACCTGGCCCGCGTGCACGGTGCCGGTGACCACGGTGCCCACGCCATCGAGCGTGAAGGCGCGGTCCACCGCGAGGCGGAACGCATCGGCCTCGCGCGCGGGCGTGCCGGTGTCGGCGGCGGCCTGGAACAGTGCGGCCTTCAGTTCCTCCAGCCCTTGGCCGGTGTGCGCCGAAACCGGCAGCACGGCCGCGCCGGCCAGGGGGGTGGGCGCGAGCAACGCGCGCACCTCGTCCGCCACGGCCTGCACGCGCGCGGCGTCGGCACGGTCGCACTTGGTGATGGCCACCAGGCCCCGGGCAATGCCCAGCAGCGACAGCACCGCCAGGTGCTCCTGCGTCTGCGGCATCACACCGTCGTCGGCCGCCACCAGCAGCAGGGCGAAGTCGATGCCGGTCGCGCCGGCCAGCATGGTGTGCACCAGGCGCTCGTGGCCGGGCACATCGATGAAGCCGATGCGCTCGCCGGTCGGGGCATCGAGGAAGGCGTAACCGAGTTCGATCGACACGCCGCGCTGTTTCTCTTCGGGCAGGCGGTCGGTGTCCACGCCGGTGAGCGCGCGCACCAGCGTGGTCTTGCCGTGGTCGATGTGGCCTGCGGTGCCGATGATCATGGGTTGAGCACCCTTCGGGCCAGGGTGGACAGCAGGTCGACCAGCGCCACCAGCACGATGGTGGCGATCAGGATGGAGCCGGTCTCGCGCATGTGGAACAGGCCCATGTGGAAGGACAGCATCTGGCCCAGGCCGCCACCACCCACCACGCCCAGCACCGCTGCGGCGCGGATGTTGTTCTCCCAGCGGTACAGGGTGTACGAGAGCAGTTGCGGCAAGGCCTGCGGGAAGGTGGCGTAGAGGAACACGCGACCAGCCGACACGCCCTGCGCGCGCAGGGCGAAGGCCGGGCCGTCGGGCGCGTTCTCGATCACCTCGGCGAACAGCCGGCCGAGCACGCCGGTGGTGTGCAGGGCCAGCGCCAGCGTGCCCGCCAGCGGCCCGAGCCCCGCCGAGATCAGCAGCAAGGCGGCCCACACGAGTTCGGGAATCGAGCGCAGCACATTGAGCAGCCCGCGCGTGGGCAGGCGCCAGAAGCCCGCCGCCTGGCCGGGTGTGCGGCTCGCCGGCAAGGCCAGCAGCAGGCCGAAGATGGCCGCCAGCAGGGTGCCCACCGCCGACATGGCCAGGGTCTCCAGCGTCGCCACACCCAGGCGCGCGAGGAAGGCGGGCTCGATCGCCGGGTTCGCCATCTCGCCCAGGAAGCGCCCCATCCTGAGCGCGGCGTCCATCGAGAACAGGCGGCCCCAGTCGATGCCGATCTCGGCGAAGCTGGCCACCGCCAGCGCGGCCATGCCGAGCAGCAGCAGGGGCACGCTCCAGCGGCGCGGGGGTGGCAAGGGTAGCGCGCTCACCCGATGGCCTTTCTCAGCTGCGCGCTGACCAGATCCGCCAGCGCCACCAGCAGGATGAACGCCAGCAGGATGGTGGCGACTTCGCCGCCGTTGAACATCTTCATCGAGGCATCGAGCTGCTGCCCCAGGCCGCCGGCCCCGACGAAACCCAGCACCGCCGAGGAGCGGATCGCGCACTCCCAGCGGTACACCGTGTAGCTGGTCAGCTCGCGGGAGTTGCCGGGCAGCAGTGCGTACAGAAAGGCCTGCAGCCGCCCGCTGCCGTTGCGCAGCAGGGATTTCGTGGGATGCAGGTCGCCGCTCTCCAGGATCTCGCCGTACACCTTGCCCAGCATGCCGGCGTAGGTGAGCGCGATGGCGAGCACCCCCGCGCTCGGGCCCAGCCCGACCACGCGCACGAACACCAGCGCCCACACCAGCTCGGGCACGCTGCGCAGCACCACCAGCAGGGCACGCACCGCCTGCCGCGCGGCCCAGGCCAGCGGGTGCATGCGCCCGCTGAGCGCGGAGACGGAGATCGCCGCACACGACAGCAGCGTGAGCGGCACCGCGAGCACCAGGGCCAGCACCATGGCGGCCGAGGCGATGGCCACGGTGCGCCAGGTCTCGCGCGCCACCATGGCAAGAAATTCGGCCGACATCGCCGGCGGCAGGAAGTCGCCCAGGAAGCGCAGCGTGATGCGCAGGTTGTCGGGCTCGAACAGCAACCAGGGCTTGAACTCCACCGCCACCAGCGCGGGCGCCAGCAGCGCCAGGGCGGCCAGCATCCAGAAGACGCGCCCGCGCCAGGCGGGGTCGTGGTGGAGGTCCAGGCGGTCGGCGGTCATGGCGGGCTCAGCAATGCATCACCGAGGTTGCGGGCCGCGCGGCCGCCGCCGCCGCGTCGGCGGCCGGGGGCGCGCCCAGCAGCTCGTGCTCGAAGCTCGCGTACAGGTGCGCGAGCCGATCGGGGCCGACCTCGCTGGCGGGCAGATCGAACACCAGCCGCCCTTCCCGCAGCCCCAGCACGCGCGGAAAACTGGCCAGCGCCAGATCGACCTGGTGCAGCGAGGCCACCAGGGTGACACCACGTTCGCGCGCGAGCTGCGTGATCACGCGCAGCGCCAGGGCCGCGCGCGTGGGGTCGAGCGCGGACAAGGGCTCGTCGATCAGCCACAGCGCCGCGGGCGACAGCAGCGCGCGCGCCAGGCCCACGCGCTGGCGTTCGCCGCCCGAAAGGCGGTCCACCCGCTCCCAGAGCTTGTCGCCCAGGTCGAAGCGCTCCAGCGCGGCGTGCGCATCGGCCGCGCCGCGCGGCTTGAGCAGCGACGCGAGGCTGGCGCCCAGGCCCATGGCCGGCAGCCGCGCGGCCAGCACGGCGGTGACGACGCGCTGGCGCGGCGGCAGCGGCGGCGTCTGGGGCGCCAGGAAGAGCCGGCCGCGCAGGCGACGAAGATCGCCGGCACCGAGCGACCAGGGGTCTTTTCCCTCCACGCGCAGCTGGCCGCTGGCCGGCGGCAACGCGCAGGCCAGGGTGTGCAGCAGCGTGGTCTTGCCCGCGCCCGAGGGGCCGATCACGACCACCTGCTCCCCCGGTTCGATGCGCAGATCGACGTCGGCGAGCGCGGGCGCGGCACCCACGCTCGCGGCGGGGTGGCGCACGGCGAGCTGCTCGAGCGCGAGGGACAGTCCGGTCATTGCTTGATCAAGCCCGCGCTGCGTCCGGCGGCCTCCAGGCCCTTGTAGTTGTCGGCCTTGGTGGGCACGAAGCGCGTGGCGCGCGCCAGGCCCAGCACCTCCTTGCCTTCGGGGTTGTCGGCGTTCAGCGCCAGCAGCGCCTGGGTGACCTTCTCACGCTGGGCGGCCGGCATGTCGGCGTGCACGGAGTAGTTGTAGTTGAAGTACGGCGGCGTGGTGTAGAACACGTCGACCTTGCTGGTGTCGACCTTGTTCTCGCTCACGAACTTGCGCCAGACCGTGATGTCCAGCGCGGCGGCGTCCACGCGGCCGCTCACGACCGAGGCGATGGTCGCGTCGTGCGCGCCGGAGAAGGCCACGCGCTTGAAGTCGCGCTCGGGTTCGATGCCGGCCTCCAGCAGGAAGCTGCGCGGCATCAGGTGGCCCGAGGTGCTGGAGGCCGAGCCGAAGCTGACCTGCTTGCCCTTGAGGTCGGCCAGGGTCTTGATGCCGGAGTCCTTCTGCGTGATGAAGACCGAGCGGAACTGCGTGTCCTCCTCGCGCTGCACGAGCGGCACGATCTTGTCGCCCGAGCGCAGCTTGGCCTGCACGAAGGTGAAGCCGCCGAACCAGACCATGTCGACCTGCTTGTTGACCAGGGCCTCGACGGCGGCCGGGTAGTCGGCCACCGGAATGAACTCGACTTTGGTGCCCAGCGTGCGCTCCAGGTACTTGACCATGGGGCCGAACTTGCGGATCTGCTCCGAGGCGGCTTCTTCCGGGATGGTGGTGACCTTGAACGTGGCCTGCGCGTGCGCGCCCGCGGACAGCAGCGAGAGCGCTGCCAAGGCGGTCAGCAGGCGCGCCCGACGGGCGACGCGGTGGAGGAAGGCGATCATGGCAAGGGTCCTTTCGGTGCGGGGTGGGAGGGACGGGCGGCGAAACGGGCGTGCTTCAGCTGAACATGTCGTCGAACTTCAGGCCGGCCCAGCGGAAGTTCTCCTTCACGAGGTCGGCGCTGCGCTGGTTGATGTCGATCTGGGTCTGCTCGATCACGCCCTTGTCGTTGACCTTGTAATCGAACTGCACGCTGATGGCCTCGCGCGGTTCGCCGTTGACCATCATGTAGCAGAGATTGTCGGGCAGCGCGGCCTTGGGCGCGCGGCCAGCGATGCGCTCGGCGATGTAGGCCGCCACGATGTGGCCGTGCTTGTTCGCGACGTGCGCGCTCTTGGGGTAGAAGGCGAACTGCGGCGAGACGAAGCCCACGGCGTCGCCGATCACGTACACGTCCGGGTCGCCCTTGAGGTGCAGCATGAGCGGGTCCACCTCGGCCCAGCCGGTGGGCTTGCCCTGCGAGTTCAGGCCCACGGCGCCGGCCTTCCATGCCAGGTCGCCGGCCTGGTGCGGCGCCATCAGCACGGCGTGGTCGAACTTCATGTCGCCCGCGTCGGTCTTGATGGTCTTCTTGAAAGGGTCGATCTCCTGCACGTGCGCGTTGGGCACGTAGGTGATGAAGTCCTTGTAGAGCTCGTTGAACGCGGCGCGGAAACCCGGCCCGATGGGGCGCACGCCGTCCTTGTGGTCGAGGATGGTGACCTTGCCCTTGATCTTGTGGTGCTTGAAGTACCAGGCCACCATGCAGGCGCGCTCATAGGGCGAGGGCGGGCAGCGCTGCGGGGGCGGCGGCAGCGTCATGACCCAGTCGCCACCTTGGAAGCTGTGCAGGGCCTTCTTCAGCGCGAAGTGTTCGGCGTTGCTGATGTAGGCGGCGGGAAAGCGCGCGCGGGTGGCGTCGGCCACGCGGCGGTCGTTGCCGAACCAGGCTTCGTAGTCGTAGCGGATGCCGGGGGCGAGCACGAGGTAGTCGTAGTCCAGCGCGCCCAGGGTGGTGACCACGCGCTTGCCACCGCGGTCCACCTCGAGCACCTCGCTCTGGATGAAGCGGTAGCCGTGCTGCTCCGAGACGCGCAGGTAGTCGTGCGTGATGAAGCTGGTGTCCACCATGTCGACCAGCCACTTGTTGCTGATCGGGCAGGAGAAGAACACCGGGTTGCGTTCAAGCAGCACCACCTCGGCCGAGGGCACGAGCTGGCGCAGGTACTTGGCCGCGGTGAGGCCGCCCCAACCCCCGCCGCAGACCACCACGCGCGGCGCCTTGCCCTTGGGCAGCAGCATCTGCTGCGGCTGGCCGATGAAGAAGGGCAATGACGGTGCGCTGCCCGTGGCGCCGGGTGTGGCGCAGCCGGCCAGCAGGCTGCCGGTGGCGCCCGCGGCGGCGGTGAGGAAGGTGCGGCGGTCCAGGCTCATGGGGTCTCCTTGTGTCGTGGTGGCATCAGCGCAGCGCCTGGCGCAGGTCGGGCAGCTGGCTCAGGAAGGGCGCGCTGTCCTCCAGGCAGCGCAGATCGAGCAGCAGGCGGTCGTCGGCGACGCGGCCGATCACCGGCAGCGGCAGGCCGCGCAAGGCGGTGGCGAGTTCGTCGAGCGCGCGGCCCGCGCCCTTCTTCTGCAGCGGCGCGATGGCCAGGCCGGCCGAGGGCAGTTTTTCCACCGGCAGCGAGCCCGAGCCGATCTGGCCCATGAGGTCGAGCACCGCCACCTCGAAACGCGGCGCCACCGCCGAGGCCACCTCGGACAACAGGGTGTGGGCCAGCGCGCGGATGGCGTCGGCCGGCCGGGTGAGCAGGCGCAGCGTGGGCAGGTCCTGCGTGAGGCGTTCGGGCCGCAGGTAGAGCATCAGCGTGGCCTCCAGCGCGGCCAGCGGCAGCTTGCTCATGCGCAGGGCGCGCTTCATCGGGAACTTGCGGATGCGGCCCACCGCCTCCCGGCTGCCCACGATCAGGCCGGCCTGCGGGCCACCGAGCAGCTTGTCGCCGCTGAAGGTGACGATGTCGCAGCCGGCCGCGAGCTTCTCCTGCGGCAAGGGCTCGCGCGGCAGACCCCACTGGGCCAGGTCCACCAGCGACCCCGAGCCCAGATCGGTGGCCAGCGGCACGCCGCGCGCGCGCGCGATGCCCGCGAGCTCGGCCTCGTCCACCGCCGTGGTGAAGCCCTGCACCGCGTAGTTGCTGGTGTGCACCTTCATCAGCAGCGCGGTGCGCTCGGTGATGGCGCGCTCGTAGTCGTGCGGGTGGGTGCGGTTGGTGGTGCCGACCTCGACCAGCGTGGCGCCGGCCGAGCTCATCACGTCGGGCATGCGGAAGGCGCCGCCGATCTCGACCAGTTCGCCGCGCGAGACGATCACCTCCCTGCCCCGCGCCATCGCGGCGATGGTGAGCAGCACGGCCGCCGCGTTGTTGTTCACCACCGTCGCGGCCTGCGCGCCGGTGAGCGTGCACAACAACTCTTCGACGATGCTGTCGCGGTCGCCCCGCCCGCCGCTGTCCAGGCTGTACTCCAGGTTGTTCGGGCTGGCCATCATGGCCAGCAGGTGCTGCAGCGCGCTGTCGGCCAGCAGCGCGCGGCCCAGGTTGGTGTGGATCACCGTGCCGGTGAGGTTGAGCACGGCGCGCATGCGCGGTGCCAGGCGCTGGCCCACGCGGCGCGCGAGCGCTTCGGCCAGCACGTCGTGCGCCACCGCCTCGGCCGGCAGCGAACCGGCCAGGGCCTGGGTGCGCAGCCCGTCGAGCAGGCCACGCGCTTCGCTGGCCACGCGGGTGTGGCCATGTTCGGCCAGCAGCGCGGTCACGGCCGGCTGCCGCAGCAGGCGGTCGACGGAAGGCAGGTCTTTGGGGTGAACCGGGGAGCTGGCCTTGGAACCGTCGACGACGGATTCGGTGGGCCGGCGCATCAGCCGCCTCCCGCTTGCGGGTCGGGCTCGGGCGGTTCGGGCTCGCCGAACAGCAGCATGAAGTTCACGCCATGGCGCTGCTTGCCGGTGTCGGAGACCAGCAGGTCCAGCGTGAGGCTGGCGAGGTCGTCGGCCACCGGATCGACGAAGGGGTCGCGGTCGGTGTGCACGATCTTGAGGTAGTGGCCGCACTCGTCGCAGGTCTCGGCCTGCACCTTGGCCGAGGTGGCGCGCGAGGCGCCGCTGCCCTCTTCTCCCGCTGCGCCATCGGCGACATCGAGCGCCAGGAAGGACAGCGACTTGCTGCTCAGGCAGTGCGGGCACTTGCCGCGCACCATGTGCCATTCGAGGTTGCACACCGAGCAGTGCAGGTACCGCTGACCGAGCGATTCACCGGCGGTGCGCGTGATGCTCGCGGTGGGCCGGCCGCCGCAGCAGGGGCAGATGGTTTCGTCGTCGATGCGGCCGAAGGGCGAGCCCTGGCCCTGGTGGCCGGCCTGCGTGGCGAGCAGCAGGTGCGTCCAGTGCACCTGCAGCGCGGCGCCCACCACCGGGGCCGTGCCCAGATCGAGACCGGTCGACAGGCCATGCAGCAACAGGTCGGCCTGGCGCTCCAGGAACACGTCGTCGGCCTGGGCCAGCGCGTTCAGCGTGTCGCGCGCCCCTGGCGGCGCGCGCTGGGCGAGTTCGGTGGCGATGCGCCGCAGCGTGGCGCGCCAGGCCGGGTCGCGCGGCCAGTCGGCCAGGGGCAGCGGTGGCACGCCTTCGCGCGCGGCGCGGTCGATGGTGACCGCGTCGGGCAACGCCATGGCGGGCATGGCCTGCAGGGCATGGTGCTGCTCGTGGGCCAGATCGGCCATGAAGCGCAGGTAGTCGCCCAGCGCATGGCCGCTGGCCAGCTGTCGCAGCCGCATGGCGCGCTCGGCGAACAGGGTGGCGCGCTCGGGAAAGCGCAGGGTCGGTGTCTCCCCACCGCCGCGGGCGGCGATCTCTTCGGGGGACATGATGCGCACCGTGGCGCTGCTCGTCATCGGCATCTCTCCAAAAAAACCATCCCGGGCACCAGCAGCGCCCGGGATGGGGGTATCGGGCTCAACGGCCCTTGTGGTGGGTCATTTCCTCATGCCACAGCGGGTGGTTCAGGCGCGCCCAGTTCTCGGTCACGGTGCCGCGCGTCATCGCGCGCACCGTGCCCTTGACCCAGATCGCCGCGTACACGTGCACGATCACGCTGAGCACCAGCACCACGGCCGACACCGCATGCAGCAGCACCGCGATGCGCATGACCGGGATGCTGAAGAAGGGCGCGAACCACGGCCGCCAGAACATGAAGCCCGTGACCACCAGCACCAGCAGGCTCAGCGCCATGGCCCAGAAGACGAACTTCTGGCCCGCGTTGTACTTGCCCACCGGTGGCATGCCGGCCTTGTCGCCCTGCAGCATGCGCCCCGCGTGTTTCATCCAGGCCCGGTCGTGGTCGTTGATGAGGTTTTCGCGCCAGATCTTGATGAAGAACAGCAGGAAGCCCAGCACCATCAACAGGCCGAGGAAGGGATGCAGGATGCGCGTCCACTGCCCGCCACCAAACAGGTTGGTGAAGAAGAACAGGCTCGGGTGGAAGAACGCCAGCCCCGAGAGCGCGGCCAGGAAGAACATGAGCGCGATGAACCAGTGGTTCATGCGGTCGCCGTCCCGGTAGCGCTGGATCAGTCGCTTGCTCATTTCACCACCTCCTTCTCTTCGTCGGCGGGGTCCTTCTCCTCGACCGGCCCCACCTTCATGTAGTGGAAGAAGCCCGCCACGGCCGCGCCGAGCACGGCGGCCACCGCGAGCGGCTTGGCCACGCCCTTCCACAGCGAGACGAAGGGGCTGATGGTCGGGTCCTTGGGCAGGTCCACCAGCTCGGGCCGGTCGGCGTGCTTCATCACGTACATGACGTGCGTACCGCCCACACCCTGCGGGTTGTAGAGGCCCGCGTTCTGGAAGCCGCGTTCCTTCAGTTCATCCGAGCGCTTCTCGCCGTAGGCGACCATGTCGTCCTTGGTGCCGAAGCTGATGGCGCCGGTCGGGCAGGTCTTCACGCAGGCCGGCTCCAGGCCCACGCCCACCCGGTCGGAACACAGGGTGCACTTGTACGCCTTGTTGTCCTTCTGGCTGATGCGCGGAACGTCGAAGGGGCAACCCTTGACGCAGTAGCCGCAACCGATGCAGTTCTCGCTGATGAAGTCGACGATGCCGTTGCTGTACTTCACGATCGCGCCCGGCGAAGGGCAGGCCTTCAGGCACCCGGGGTCCTCGCAGTGCATGCAGCCGTCCTTGCGGATCAGCCATTCGAGGCTGCCTTCGGTGGGCTCGACCTCGAAGAACTTCATCACCGTCCAGCTCGTGGGCGTGAGATCGGCGGGGTTGTCGTAGACGCCGATGTTGGTGCCAACCTCGTCGCGCAGGTCGTTCCAGTTCATGCAAGCCACCTGGCAGGCCTTGCAGCCGATGCACTTGGACTCGTCGATGAGCTTGGCGAGCGCAGGCGCCGATGTGCGCACCTGCGGTGTGGGCGTGGTGGTGGCCGAGCGGGCCACCACGTCGAGTGATTGCAAGCTGGCCATGTCAGTCTCCGCAGAGCCGCCTCAAGGAGGCTGAAGCCCCCTTGGGGGGCAGCGAATGGAATGAGCGTGGGGGCGTCATGTGGTCACCTTTTCGATGTTGACGAGGAACGCCTTGAACTCCGGTGTCTGCGAGTTCGCATCACCGACGAAGGGAGTGAGCGCATTGGCCAGGTAGCCGTTCTGCGTCACGCCCTTGAAGCCCCAGTGGATCGGAATGCCCACGTGGTGGACCTTCTGACCGTTGACGTCCAGCGCCTTGATGCGCTTGGTGACCACGCAGGCTGCCACGACCTCGCCCCGGTTGCTGCGCACCCGGACCATGTCGCCTTGCCTGATGCCTTTCTCCGCCGCCAGCGCTTCGCCGATCTCGACGAAGGGCGCGGGCTGCACGATGGCATTGCTGCGCGAGTGCTTGGTCCAGTAGTGCAGGTGCTCCGTGAGGCGGTAGGTGGTGGCCGCGTAGGGGAACTCGTCCTTCTTGCCGAAGGCTTCGAGATCGCCCTTGAACACGCGGGCCGCCGGGTTGCTCACAGCCTTGGGGTTGCTCGGGCACATGAGGTTCACGCCCACCGGCGTCTCGAACGGCTCGTAGTGCTCGGGGAACGGCCCCTCGTTCATGCCGATGGCGTGCAGGCGGGCCACCCCCTCGGGGTTCATGATGAACGAGCCCACGTTCTCCTCGGGCGCCGCATTGGGCCGCATGTCGGGGATGTCGGGCCCCGACCAGGCCGTGCCGTTCCAGCGCAGGTAGGAGCGCGTGCTGTCCCACGGCTTGCCCGCCGTGTCGGCCGAGGCGCGGTTGTAGAGGATGCGGCGGTTGGCCGGCCACGCGAAGCCCCAGTTCTGGAACACGCCCAGGCCGCTGGGGTCGGACGTGTCGCGGCGCGCGGTCATGTTGCCCGCCTGCGTCCAGCAGCCCGCGTAGATCCAGTTGCCGCACGCGGTGGAGCCGTCGTCCTGCAGCAGCGCGAAGTTGGGCATCTGCTCGCCTGCCTTCACCACCACCGGCCGGGGCGCGTCCGGGTTCTTCGGATCGACCGGGCCGAGCACGTCCTTGAGCGCGCGGCCGTTGATCTCGCGCAGCACCTCGGCGGGCGACGGCACGTTGGCGTTGAGGTAGGGCCAGCTCAGCGCGGCCACGGGTTCGGGCATCGTGCCGCCGTCCTTGGCGTACATCGCGCGGATCTTCATGAACAGGCGCGCCATGATTTCCGAATCCACCTTGGCCTCGCCCGGGGGATCGACGGCCTTCTCCTTCCAGGCGATGACGCGGCTGGAGTTGGTGAAGGTGCCGGTCTCCTCGGCGAAGCAGCTGGTCGGGAAGCGGAACACCTCGGTCTGGATCTTGGCGGGATCGACGTCGTTGAGCGGTCCGAAGTTCTTCCAGAACTCGCTCGTCTCGGTCTCCAGCGGGTCCATGACCACCAGGTACTTGAGCTTGCTCAGGGCCTGCGAGAGCTTCTTCTTGTTGGGCACCGCCGCGATCGGGTTGAAACCCTGCACGAGGAAGCCGTTCATCTTGCCCTGGTGCATCAGCTCGAACATGTGCAGGATGTCGTAGCCCGCGTCGCGCTTGGGGATCCAGTCGTACGCGTAATGGTTCTCCGCGTTGGCCGCGTCCCCGTAGTAGGACTTCATCAGGCTGGTGTGCCATTTCGGGAAGTTCTGCGGGAACGACATCTGGTTGGGCCGCAGCGCCTTGGGTGAGCGCCGGGCCAGGTAGTCCACCCGGTTGGTGTCCGCGTCCGTGGGCGCACTCAGGTAACCCGAGAGCACTTCCGAATACGCGTTCATGTCGGTGATGCCCTGCACGTTGGCGTGGCCGCGCAGCGCGTTCACCCCCCCACCCGGGCGGCCCATGTTGCCCAGCAGCAGCTGGATCATGGCCATGGTGCGGATGTTCTGCGAGCCCACGCTGTGCTGGGTCCAGCCGAGCGCGTAGCAGATGGTCATCACCTTGTCGGGCCCCGCCGTGGAGGCGAGCATCTCGGCCACCTTCAGGAACTGGGCCTGCGGCGTGCCGGTGATCCTGCTCACCATCTCCGGTGTGTAGCGCGCAAAGTGCTTCTTCATCTGCTGGAACACGCACAACGGGTCCTGCATCGTCTCGTCCACCTTGACGAAGCCGTCCTCGCCGATCTGGTAGCCCCAGGTCGACTTGTCGTAGCTGCGCTTGTCCTCGTTGTAGCCGGAGAAGAAGCCGTTGTCGTAGCTGTAACCGGGCTTGGTGAGGAAGGTGCAGTCGGTGTTGAACTTGACGTATTCGTGGTGAATCTTGTCGTTGCTCAACAGGTAGTTGATGACACCAGCCAGGAAAGCGATGTCGGTACCCACCCGGATGGGCGCGTAGTAGTCGGCCACCGCGGCGCTGCGCGTGAACCGGGGATCCACCACGATCAGCTTGGCCTTGCGGTGCTGCTGAGCTTCGGTGACCCACTTGAACCCACACGGGTGGGCTTCGGCGGCATTGCCGCCCATGATGAGAACGAGATCCGTGTTCTTGATATCGGTCCAAGAATTCGTCATCGCTCCGCGACCGAAAGTCGGGCCCAGACTGGACACCGTCGGCGCGTGTCAGATGCGTGCCTGCGTGTCCAGGGTGACGATCCCCAGACCGCGAGCAATCTTGACGCTCAGATAACCGGATTCGTTGGAAGAGGCCGAGGAGATCAGGAAACCGGTGGAGTTCCAGCGGTTGACCGTGGTGCCTGCGGCATTGGTCTTGATGAAGTTCGCGTCGCGGTCCTTCTTCATGTGCGTGGCCACGCGGGTCAGCGCCTCATCCCAGGAGATGCGCTTCCACTGGTCGGTGCCGGCTTCGCGCACCTGCGGGTAGTGCACGCGGTTGGGGGACTGGATCATGTCCATCACGCCGGCGCCCTTGGGGCAGAGCGTGCCCCGGTTGACCGGGTTGTCCGGGTCGCCCTCGATGTGCACGATGGTCGATTTGACGTTCTTGGCCTTGTCGCCCAGCGTGTACATCACCAGGCCGCAACTGACGGAGCAGTAGGGGCAGATGCTGCGGGTTTCGGTGGTTCTGGCCAGTTTGAAGCTGCGCGTCTCCGCGAGGGCCGCCGTGGGCGAGAAGCCCAGGGCCACCAGGCTGGAACCTACCAGCCCCGCTCCACTGACCCGGAAGAAATGCCTCCGGTTCATGTCCATGTCGATCGTCTCCTGCGGGCGTGGGGGCCCGTCGCTGATGTCGCCTGCTACCCGGCAGAGCTGAAATCAGTTTGCATGAGACCCTTCTCAGGGCAGTGATCGCTATTACCTATGAACTCGCTTACAGATGTTGCAGACGAGAACACAGGCCGCACCCGGGGGACAGGCTGTCCCGCCACGCGACAACTTGTCGCGGCCGTCGGCCTGGTGCACCCGACAACCCCGATTCGAGTGGGGATTTGACGGCCCGGAATTTGCTTTGATGCTGCGCGCACAAGGCCAAAGGCCTCGCACGCCCGGGCAACAGCGCCAGCGGAGGCGGCTCAATCGGGCCCGGAAGCGGTCAAAAGCCGCGTTTGAGCGGCCGAGCCCGAAGGCGATGTGTCACATTGGCGACAGACGGCGCGCGATCTCGGCGACCAGCTGGCGCGCCAGCACCAGCTTGGAGGCGCGGGGCAATTCCTTCATGCCACGCTCGTCCACCAGCAGCAGCGCGTTGTCGTCCTGGCCGAAGGTGGCCGGGCCGATGTTGCCCACCAGCAGCGGCACGCCCTTGCGCTTGCGCTTGGCTTGGGCGTGCTCTTCCAGATCGTGGCTTTCGGCGGCGAAGCCCACGCAATAAAGCTCGCCGCTCTTCGCGCGTGGCGAGGCCGCGATGGCGGCCAGGATGTCCGGGTTCTCGACGAACGACAGCGTGGGCACCTCGCCCGAGCCGTCCTTCTTGATCTTGTGTTCCGCCGATGTCGCGGGGCGCCAGTCGGCCACGGCCGCCGCGGAGACGAAGACCGTGGCGCCGGGCACCAGCAGGTCCAGGCTCTTCTGCATGTTCAGCGCCGACTTCACGTTCACCCGCCCCACGCCGCGCGGCGTGGGCAGCCCCACCGGCCCGGCCACCAGCGTGACCTGGGCGCCCGCCTCGTGGGCCGCGCGCGCGATGGCGAACCCCATCTTGCCGCTGGAGAGATTGGTCAGGCCCCGCACCGGGTCGATGGCTTCGAAAGTCGGGCCGGCGCTCACCAGCACATGCTGGCCGGCCAGCGGCTTGGGCTGGAAGAAGCGGGTGAGGTCGTAGAGCAACTCGTCGGGCTCGAGCATGCGACCGTCACCGGTTTCGCCACAGGCCTGCTCGCCCGCGCCCACGTCCAGCACGGTGGCGCCATCGGCACGCAGCTGTTTGACGTTGCGCTGGGTCGCCGGGTGCGCCCACATCTCGCGGTTCATGGCCGGCGCCAGGATCAGCGGCACCCGATCGATCGGCCGCGCCAGGCACATCAGGCTGAGCAGGTCGTCGGCCCGGCCATGCACCAGCTTGGCCATGAAGTCCGCGCTCGCGGGCGCCACCATGATGGCGTCGGCCTCGCGGCTGAGGTTGATGTGGGCCATGTTGTTGCCCGGGCGCGCGTCCCACTGCGAGGTGAACACCGGCCGGCCCGACAGCGCCTGCATGGTCACCGCGGTGGTGAACTGTTCGGCCGCCTCGGTCATGACGACCTGCACCGTCGCGCCCTCCTTCACCAGCGCCCGGCAGAGTTCGGCCGCCTTGTAGCAGGCGATGCCTCCGGAGAGGCCCAGCACGATGTGTTTTCCGGCGAGGTCGTTCATGCGCGCAATGTAGCAGTTCGGGTCTGTCCCGACAGACCCCATGGAATGCCCGGAAAGGGGCGGCCTTTATAATCGCCATTTCCACCTCCTGCGAGCAACCGGCTCGCCCGAGACATGACCAAATTTGTGTTCGTCACCGGCGGTGTGGTGTCCTCCCTGGGCAAGGGCATTGCCTCCGCATCACTGGCCGCTCTCCTCGAGTCCCGCGGCCTCAAAGTCACCCTCATCAAGCTCGACCCGTACATCAACGTGGATCCGGGCACCATGTCCCCCTTCCAGCACGGCGAGGTCTTCGTCACCGACGACGGCGCCGAGACCGACCTGGATCTGGGCCACTATGAGCGTTTCATCGAAACGCGCATGAAGAAGACCAACAACTTCACCACCGGCAAGATCTACCAGTCGGTGCTGGAGAAGGAACGCCGGGGCGACTACCTCGGCAAGACGGTGCAGGTGATCCCGCACGTCACCAACGAGATCCAGGAGTTCATCCAGCGCGGCGCGGGCATCGGCACGCCCGACGCGGTGGACGTGGCCATCGTCGAGATCGGCGGCACCGTGGGCGACATCGAGTCCCTGCCCTTCCTCGAGGCCGTGCGCCAGATGAGCCTGCGCCTGGGCCCGAACAACTCGGCCTTCGTGCACCTGAGCTACGTGCCCTGGATCGCCGCCGCCGGCGAGCTCAAGACCAAGCCCACGCAGCACACCGCCAAGGAACTGCGCGCCATCGGCATCCAGGCCGATGCGCTGCTGTGCCGCGCCGACCGCCGCATTCCCGACGACGAGCGCGCCAAGATCTCGCTGTTCTCCAACGTGCCCGAATGGGGCGTGATCTCCATGTGGGACGTGGACACCATCTACAAGGTGCCGCGCATGCTGCACGAGCAGGGCCTGGACGGCCTGATCTGCGACAAGCTGCGCATCAACACGCCCCCGGCCAAGCTCCAGCGCTGGGACGACCTGGTGCACGAGGTCGAGCACCCGAAACACATCGTGAAGATCGCCATGGTCGGCAAGTACGTCGACCTGTCGGACAGCTACAAGTCGCTCAACGAGGCGCTGCGCCACGCCGGCATGAAGAACCACGCCAAGGTGCAGATCGACTACATCGATTCGGAAACCATCTCGCCGGCCAACGTCGCCAAGACGCTGGGCGCGTTCGACGCCATCCTGGTGCCCGGCGGCTTCGGCAAGCGCGGCATCGAAGGCAAGATCTGCGCGGCCCGCTATGCGCGCGAGCAGAAGGTGCCCTACCTCGGAATCTGCCTGGGCATGCAGGTCGCCACCATCGAGTACGCGCGCCACGTCGCCGGCCTCAAGAACGCCAACAGCACCGAGTTCGAACCCGACACGCCGCACCCCGTGATCGCCCTGATCACCGAGTGGAAGGACGCCGACGGCAGCATCCAGCAGCGCAGCGCCAGCTCCGACCTGGGCGGCACCATGCGCCTGGGCTCGCAAAGCTCCGACGTGGCCCCCGACACCCTGGCCCACCAGATCTACGGCCCGGTGGTCACCGAGCGCCACCGCCACCGCTACGAAGCCAACGTGAACTACCTGGACCAGCTGCGCGCGGCCGGCCTGGTGATCGCGGCGCTGACCCAGCGCGAGCAGCTCACCGAAATGGTCGAGCTGCCGCAGAAGGTGCACCCCTGGTACGTGGGCGTGCAGTTCCACCCCGAGTTCAAGTCCACCCCGTGGGACGGCCACCCGCTGTTCAACGCCTACGTGAAGGCGGCGCTGGTCCACCAGGGCCAGACGAGCACCAAAACCCCGGTCGCGGCCTGAGCACCCCACGGAGAGGCACCCCATGAAACTCTGCGACTTCGACATCGGCCTGGACCGGCCCTTCTTCCTGATTGCCGGGCCCTGCGTGATCGAGTCCGAGCAGTTGCAGATGGACGTGGCGGGCCAGCTCAAGGAGATCACGGCCAGCCTGGGCGTGCCCTTCATCTTCAAGAGCAGCTTCGACAAGGCCAACCGCAGCAGCGGCACCAGCTACCGCGGCCCGGGCCGCGACAAGGGCCTGGAGATCCTGGCCAAGGTCAAGCGCGAACTCGGCGTGCCGGTGCTCACCGATGTGCACAGCGAGGACGACATCGCCGATGCGGCCAAGGTCTGCGACGTGTTGCAGACCCCGGCCTTCCTGTGCCGCCAGACCGATTTCATCCGCGCGGTGGCGCAGAGCGGCAAGCCGGTCAACATCAAGAAAGGCCAGTTCCTCGCGCCGCACGACATGAAGAACGTGATCGACAAGGCGCGCGCGGCCGCCAAGGAAGCCGGCCTCAACGAAGACAGCTTCATGGCCTGCGAGCGTGGCGCGAGCTTCGGCTACAACAACCTCGTCTCCGACATGCGCGGCCTGGCCATCATGCGCGAGACCGGTGCGCCGGTGGTGTTCGACGCCACGCACAGCGTGCAGCTGCCCGGCGGGCAAGGCACCAGCAGCGGCGGCCAGCGCGAGATGGTGCCGGTGCTGGCGCGCGCGGCGGTCGCCGTGGGCGTGGCCGGCCTGTTCATGGAAACCCACCCCGACCCGGCCAAGGCCCTGAGCGACGGGCCCAACGCCGTGCCGCTCAAGCACATGAAGGCGCTGCTGGAAACCCTGCTCGCGCTCGACACCGTGACCAAGAAGAACGGTTTCCTCGAAGACCGTTTCAACACCTGATTTCCCCTTCTTTCTTCTTCTTTCTGTCTCTGACCCAAAGGTAGTGAATCCATGAGTGCAATCGTTGACATCGTTGGCCGCGAAATCCTGGACAGCCGCGGCAACCCCACCGTCGAATGCGACGTGCTGCTGGAAAGCGGCGTGATGGGCCGCGCGGCCGTGCCCTCGGGCGCCTCCACCGGCAGCCGCGAAGCCATCGAGCTGCGCGACGGTGACAAGAGCCGCTACCTCGGCAAGGGCGTGCTCAAGGCGGTGGAGAACATCAACACCGAGATCAGCGAAGCCGTGCTGGGCCTGGACGCCTCCGAGCAGGCCTTCCTGGACAAGACCCTGATCGACCTCGACGGCACCGACAACAAGGGCCGCCTGGGCGCCAACGCCATGCTGGCCGTCTCCATGGCCGTGGCCCGCGCCGCCGCCGAAGAGGCCGGCCTGCCGCTGTACCGCTATTTCGGCGGCATGAGCGCGGTGCAGATGCCCGTGCCCATGATGAACGTGGTCAACGGCGGCGCGCACGCCAACAACAACCTGGATCTGCAGGAACTGATGATCATTCCCGTGGGCGCGCCGAGCTTCCGCGAGGCTGTCCGCTGGGGTGCCGAGGTGTTCCACGCGCTCAAGAAGATCATCCACGACAAGGGCATGAGCATCGCCGTGGGCGACGAAGGCGGCTTTGCCCCCAACGTGGCGAACCACGAAGCCGCGATCCAGATGATCCTGGAAGCCATCGGCAACGCCGGCTACACCGCCGGCGAGCAGATCGCCCTGGGCCTGGACTGCGCCGCGAGCGAGTTCTACAAGGACGGCAAGTACCACCTGGAGGCCGAAGGCCTGGTGCTCAGCGCCGAGGACTGGACCAACATGCTGGCCACCTGGGTTGACAAGTACCCCATCATCAGCATCGAAGACGGCATGGCCGAAGGCGACTGGGACGGCTGGAAGGTGCTCACCGAACGCCTGGGCGCCAAGGTGCAGCTGGTGGGCGACGACCTGTTCGTCACCAACACCAAGATCCTCAAGGAAGGCATCGAGAAGGACATCGCCAACTCGATCCTGATCAAGATCAACCAGATCGGCACGCTGACCGAGACCTTCGCCGCCATCGAGATGGCCAAGCGCGCCGGCTACACCGCCGTGATCAGCCACCGCTCGGGCGAGACCGAGGACAGCACCATCGCCGACATCGCCGTGGGCACCAACGCCGGTCAGATCAAGACCGGTTCGCTCTCGCGCTCGGACCGCATGGCCAAGTACAACCAGCTGCTGCGCATCGAGGAAGACCTGGGTGATGTGGCCGTGTACCCCGGCCGCGACGCCTTCTACAACCTGAAGTAAGCTTCGGCTTCATGGCCCGCCGCTTCATCCCCGCCCTGCTGATCGCGCTGCTCTTCATCGTGCACGCGCAGCTCTGGTTCGGGCGGGGCAGCGTGACCCAGGTGGCGAGCATGAAGCAGCACCTGGCCACGCAGGAGCAGACCAACCGCGAGGCCCAGTTGCGCAACGACCAGTTGCTCAGCGAAGTGCGCGACCTGCAGCAGGGCCTGGACATGGTCGAGGAACTCGCCCGCCAGGAATTGGGCATGGTCAAGCCCAACGAAATCTTCGTGCAGATCGCGCAGAACAAGCGCTGATCGATGGCGGTCTGCGTCGCGCTGCTCGGCGGCGAATCCAGCGGCAAGTCCACGCTGGCCCAGGCGCTCGAACGCCACCTCAACGACATCCACGGTCTGCGCGCGGTCTGCGTGCCCGAGCACCTGCGCGCCTGGTGCGAGGCGCGTGGCCGTGCCCCCCACGCCCACGAGCAGGCCGCCATCGCGGACGAGCAGACGCGGCTCATCGACCGCGCGAAGCACGCACCCGGTGTGGACCTGGTGATCGCCGACACCACGGCCCTGATGGTCGCGGCCTACAGCGCGCTCTACTTCCAGGACGACACCCTGCTCGCGCCCTCGCTCGCCGCACAGCGGACCTGCGACCTCACCCTCCTCATGGGCCTGGACCTGCCCTGGACGCCCGACGGCCTGTTCCGCGACAGCCCGGCCGTGCGCGACGCCACCGACAGCCTGCTGCGCCGCGAGTTGCAAGACGCGGGCATCGCCTTCCAGACGGTGTACGGGCAAGGCGACGCGCGCCTGCAACAAGCCCTGCGCGCCGTGGGCACGGCGCTGGGCCGGCCGCTGGTGAAGGAAGACCCCGCCCTCGCCAACGGCCTGCGGCCCTGGTCATGCGACAACTGCAGCGACCCCGACTGCGAGCACCGGCTGTTCACCGGCCTGCTGTCACGCAACGCTTAGAGGGGGAGTTCCCAGGCCAGAACACCGCGGAACTGGCTTTGCCAGGCCGCAGGTGTTGCCCCCTGGGGGGTAGCGCGCAGCGCTGCGGGGGGGGTCAATGTTTCTGGTCGCTGGCCGGCGCTTGCTGGGCCGGTTGCAGGAAGACTTGAGCGGCGTCCACCGGATCGAAGCGGTACTGGGCGCCGCAGAACTCGCAACCCACCTCCACCTGGCCCTGCTCGGCGAGGATGGACTCCACCTCGTCGCGCCCCAGGCTGCGCAGCATGCTGCCCACGCGCTCGCGCGAGCAGGTGCAGGCAAAACGCGGGCCCTGCTCGCCGGTGAGCGGTTCGAAACGGCGCACGTCCTCTTCCCAAAACAGGCGGCGCAGGATGGTGTCGGCGTCCAGGCTCAGCAGCTCCTCGCGCTTGAGGCTGGAAGCCAGGATCGCGATGCGGTTGTAGTCCTCGTTCACGCCGATCTGGTCCTCGTCGCGCGCGCCCGACTGGCCCGCGAGGTTGTCCACCCCCTGCAGCGGCAGGCGCTGGATCAGCAGGCCGGCGGCCATCTTGTCGTCGGCCGCGAGCACCAGGCGCGTGTCGAGCTGCTCGCTCTGCAGCATGTAGTGCTCGATCACCTCGCTGAGCTTTTCGAGCTTCTCGCGCCGGTCGCCGAACAGCGGCACCACGCCCTGGTAGGGCTGCTGGCCCGGCAGGCGGTCCTTGGGGTCGAGCGTGATGGCGCAGCGGCCCTGGTTGGTGACGTTGACCATGTGCGAGAGCGGCGCATCGGCCGCCACCTCGCCCACCACGGTGGCGGTGGCGCGCAGGCTCAGGTCGGGCTGCACCTCGGCCACGGCCAGCTTCACCGGCCCGTCGCCCATGATCTGCATGATCAGCGCGCCGTTGAACTTGATGTTGGCCTGCATCAGCGTGGCCGCCGCCGTCATCTCGCCCAGCAGCTCGGTGACCGCCGCGGGGTAGCCCCCGGCGTCGCGGTGGCGCTGCAGGATTTCCTGCCATGCGTCGGTCAGGCGCACGAGCATGCCGCGCACCGGCAGGCCTTCAAAGACGAATTTGTGGAGTTCGGACACGCAAGGCTTTCAGGGTCAAATCAAAAAAATCGAAGGGGAACAGGTCGGGGTCAGGCGATCTTTTTCAAGCCCTGGCGGTAGCGCGCGGCGTTCTCGATGTAATGCCCGGCGCTGCGGCGCAGGCCCTCGATCTGCTCCGGCGTGAGCGACTTCACCACCTTCGCCGGGCTGCCGATGATCATGCTGCCATCGGGGAATTCCTTGCCCTCGGTGACCAGCGAACCCGCGCCCACCAGGCAGTTTCTGCCGATCTTCGCGCCGTTGAGCACCGTCGCGCCAATGCCGATGAGCGATTCGTCGCCGATGGTGCAGCCGTGCAGCATCACCTGGTGGCCCACGGTCACGTGCTTGCCCACGCTCAGCGGGAAGCCCACGTCGGCGTGCATCACGCTGCCGTCCTGGATGTTGCTGCCTTCGCCGAGCGTGATGGTCTCGGTGTCACCCCGCAGCACCGCCCCGAACCACACGCTGCTGTTCTCGCCCAGCACCACGTTGCCCATCACCTGCGCGCTGTCGGCCACCCAGGCCGATTCGGCCATGCGGGGTGCGACGCCATCGAGTTCGTAAATCGCCATGGGGGAAGTCTCCGTCGTTCCTGAAACCTAGAATTGTAGGGATGCAAGCCCCCGCGCCCCTGTCGCCGCCGTCCCCGGTCTCCCTGCGCGCGCAGGCCTTGAACGCCCTGTGCCTCACCGACCCCGGCCTCAAGGTGGCGGCCACCCATGCGCTGTTCGAGGCCTGGCAGGCCGGCCAGACCGTGCTGGACACCACCGAACACCTCACGCCAGCCCCGGGCGCCACCCTGCCCGGCCGCCCTGAGCAGCCCGTGCTGCTGCCCCCGGTGGACGTGCCCCAGCGTTCGCCCTTCACCCCGCCGGGCCTGGCCATGCTGCTGCACGCGGTGACCCACATCGAGTTCAACGCGATCAACCTCGCGCTCGACGCGGTGTGGCGCTTCCCCGGCATGCCGGCCGACTTCTACAGCGACTGGCTGCGCGTGGCGCACGAAGAAGCCATCCATTTCAGCCTGCTGCAGACCCACCTTCAAAGCCTGGGTCATCACTACGGTGAATTCGCGGCGCACGGCAGCCTGTGGGAGATGTGCGTGCGCACCCAGGGCGACGTGACCGCCCGCATGGCGCTGGTGCCCCGCACCCTGGAAGCCAGGGGCCTGGACGCCACGCCGCCCATGCAGGCGCGCCTGCGCAAGGTGGGCACACCGGCCGCGCTGCGGGCGGTCGAGATCCTCGACGTGATCCTGCGCGACGAGATCGGCCACGTGGCGGTGGGCAACCGCTGGTACGGCTGGCTGTGCGCGCAGCAGGGCATCGAGCCCCTGGGCCACTACCGCCGCCTGGCGCGCGAACATTCGGCGCCGCGCCTGAAGCCGCCCTTCAACGACGCGGCGCGGCTGGCGGCCGGGTTCAGCCGCCCCGAGCTGGACGCGCTGCTCGGCCCCTGAAGCCGCTCAGGACAGGCGGAAGTCGTCCCGCAGCGCCGTGCGCCGATGCGTCACCGGTGCGGGCGCGCGACCCAGCAGCTGCGGCAGCGCGTTGGGCACCGGCATGTTGTCGCGCTGCAGCAGGATCCAGTGGCCGTAGCTGAACGGACTGAAGCGGAACACGTCGCACAGGTGCGCGCCCACACGGCTCACCCAGTCCGGCAACAAGACCTGCAGCGCCGGCTTCACCGGCTGCTCGGCATGCTCCACACCGCGCAACACCTGCAGGTAGTGCCGGTAGGCAAACAGGCGCTCACCGCCCAGGTTGGCCTCGCGCTGTTGGGCCAGCGTGGGCAGCCGCGCCAGCACCGCAAAGGCCTCGCCCAGGTCGGTCGCCTGCAGGGCGGCGATGCGGCCGGTTGCGCCACGCGGCACGAAATGCACCGGCCAGCTCGCCAGCATGCGCAGCCAGCTGGCACCAAAGCCGCCCAGGCCGTCGATCAGCGAAGGGCGCACGATGCAGTGGTCCGCGCCACTGGCCTGGATGGCCTGCTCCCCTCGCAGCTTGCTCGACAGGAAGCGGCTCTTCGCCCCTTCGTGCAGACCCAGCGCGGAGGTGTGGATCAGGCGCACGCCCGAGGCCGCGCACGCCGCGGCCAGCGCCCTGGGCATGAGGTGGTGCACGTCCTCGTAGCGCTCGCCCACCCGCTGGCGCAGGATGCCCACGCAGTTGATGACGACGTCCATGCCTTGCAGGTGCTCGCGCCAGGCGCCGGGCTCCCGCAGCGTGTGCAGTTGCAGGTGCTTCCAGGTGACGCCCCCGGACTCGCCAGCGCCCGTTGCAGGGGCCGCGCGGCGCACCCCCACCACCGCCATGCCCTGGGCGAGCAAGGCCTGCACCACATGGCGGCCGATGAAGCCATTGGCCCCCAGCACCAGGACACGCGGTGGCGCGCCCGGTGCCGCCGGGGAATCGGCGCTGGTGGCGCGCCCTTGCTCCAGAAACATGCGATTCACTCCCTGCCGGCGCCGGTGCGGCCGGTGGTGCGGCGGATTCTACGGGGCGATCCCGGATAATTCGGGATGACTTCCGCACCCTCGACCGCCTTCAGCGCCCTGCCGCTCTCCCCCGCCATGCTCGCCAACCTGGAGCAGCTGGGCTACACGGCCATGACGCCCATCCAGGCCGCCGCCCTGCCACCCGCCCTGCTCGGCAAGGACCTCATCGCCCAGGCCAAGACCGGCAGTGGCAAGACCGCCGCCTTCGCCCTCACCCTGCTGGCCAACCTCAACCCGCGCCGCTTCGCGGTGCAGACCCTGGTGCTGTGCCCCACGCGCGAGCTGGCCGACCAGGTGACCACCGAAATCCGCCGCCTCGCGCGGGCCGAAGACAACATCAAGGTCGTCACGCTCTGCGGCGGCGTGCCGCTGCGCGGGCAGCTCGCCACGCTGGAGCACGGCGCGCACATCGTGGTCGGCACGCCCGGCCGCATCATGGACCACCTGGAGCGTGGCAGCCTGCAGCTGGACGCGCTCAACACCCTGGTGCTGGACGAAGCCGACCGCATGCTCGACATGGGCTTCTTCGACGACATCGTGACCGTCGCAAAACAATGCCCCAAGGCGCGCCAGACCCTGCTGTTCTCCGCCACTTACCCCGAAGGCATCGCCAAGCTCAGCGCACAGTTCATGCGCGAGCCGCTCACCGTGAAGGTAGAAGCCCAACATGCGGGCGCGCAGATCGAGCAGCGCTGGTACGAGGTGACGGAGAACGAGCGGCTCGACGCGGTGGGCAAGCTGCTCTTCCACTTCCGCCCGGCCAGCACGCTCGCCTTCTGCAACACCAAGGCGCAGTGCCGCGACCTCGTGGCCGTGCTGCAGGCCCAGGGCATCAGCGCGCTGGCGCTGTTCGGCGAACTGGAACAGCGCGAGCGCGACCAGGTGCTGGTGCGCTTCGCCAACCGCAGTTGCTCCGTGCTGGTGGCCACCGACGTGGCCGCGCGCGGGCTGGACATTGCCAGCCTGGCCGCCGTGATCAACGTGGACGTGACACCCGACCCCGAGGTGCACATTCACCGCATCGGCCGCACCGGCCGCGCGGGCGAAAGCGGCCTGGCCCTAAACCTCGCCAGCCTCGACGAGATGGGCAGCGTCGGCAAGATCGAACACCTGCAAGGCCGCGAATCTTCATGGCACCCGCTGAGCGAGCTTCAGCCCGCCAGCAAGGACCCGCTGGTGCCGCCCATGGTCACGCTGCACATCCAGGGCGGGCGCAAGGAGAAGATCCGCCCCGGGGACGTGCTGGGCGCGCTCACCGCCGACCTGGGCTACACCCGCGAGCAGGTAGGCAAGATCAACGTGAACGAGTGGTCCACCTACGTCGCGGTGGACCGCGACATCGCCCAGCAGGCCGCGAGCCGGCTCAACGCCGGGCGCATCAAGGGCAAGGGTGTGAAGGTTCGCGTGCTGGAGGACTGAGCGGCGCGATCAGGGCATCAGGCCCCGAGGCACGGATCGGCGATATAGATTCAACGTCTATGGACTGGCGAACCCAGCCGGCCCAAACTTTCCTACATGCGAAAGACAGCTGTCCTGCCCGAAGACCACACAACCACGTGGACCGACATCAACGCAGCCGATCGCCCGATGCGCGATCTGCTTCGCCAGTTGCCCTGCCTTCAAACGGACGGTCAAGGCAACGTCGACTACGCCAACTCGGACCGGGCGATCGTCGCCGCGACGGGGCAGAACGCGTCATGCATGGCCAGCGCGCTGCACATGGGCATCGGCGCCATCGGCCATCTGCTGGCCACGTCGGCGCCGCAGATCGAGGACGGCTCGGTGGACTCGGACGCCGTTGAGGCATTGGGCTGGCTGATCGCCGAACTCGGTGATCTGGGCGCGGAGCTGGCGGTGATGGCCATTCAGTGTCGCCGCCACATGGGCAACGCGCCTAAAACGTGACCCTCACCGACGGCGCGCCGCGTTTGGCCTCACTGTGGCACACGGCTTCGAGCATCTGCGCGCGCCGGCACCGCACCACTCAACGGTGCCAGCGCGGCCTGGATGCGCGCCATCTGCGCCGCATTGACGTGCTCACCCAGCAGCTTCTGGAAGCGCGGCTCCAGCGCGCCGGAGACGATGTACTGCCAGCGGTAGGCCTTGAGCACCGTGGCCTTCACCGCCTCGGCGCGATCGCCGTCACCGGCGATGCCGGTGACCTCCAGGAAGTAGGCCGCATCGGCAGCGGCCTGCATCTGCAGGATGCCATCCACGCCGCCGACCAGCGCGATCAGGTCGTCCACCGCCGCATCGCGCTCGGCCTCGTTCAGCCGGGCGTCTTCGCGCGCCCACTCCAGCTCGTCGATGATGGCGTGCTGGGACTCTTCCCGCCAGTGGAACAGGAACACGTCCTTGAACAGCGGCGAAAGGTCCGTGGCGCCCTCGATGCTGGCGCGGTAGTGCGCCTGGGAGAACAGCTCGATGTGGCAGGTCAGCGCCAGCACGGCCCAGGTGCATTTGCCCAGCACGAAGCTGGCCACGTCGTTGGGCGACACGTCGAAGCGGTAGCCCGCCGGCATGCGCTCGGCCACGAGCTGTTCGATGCGGCGGAACAGCTCCTGGTGCTTCAGCTCCTCGTCGGTGAAGCGCACGATGGCTTCCAGCGCGGTCTGGTCGCCCAGCCAGTGGTCGCGGCTCTGTTCCAGCATCTTCGCGCCGATGAAGCGCTCGACCAGACCGAACATGTGGGCGTAGGTGCGGCCCTGCACCTGGCTCAGGAAGCGGTGCTCGGACGGGCTCAGGAAAGGCAGCTCGTCGGCCAGCGACAGCCCGTCAGGCAAAAAGGTGTGGGCCAGGTCGAAGCGGCGGCCGCGGATCACGTCGCGGTCGATGTCCCAGCGCACGCGTTTGGAGACTTCGATGGTCTTGGCGTAGCGCGAGGTGTCCAGGGTGGCGGCATGGGTTTGCATGGGGGGTCCTTTCGGTGGGCATCCGTCCTGTCGACGTGACCGCAAGGATTCCCCGGCGCGCGCGCGGGCGCATGAGGCGCTTGTCCCGTTTCGGCCGGCGCGGGCGCCGAAGCCTGGGACAGGCGGCCCAGGCGGCGAGAGAATGGCGCATGCCCGCTGCCGAGCGCCCGCCCCCGAACCTGCGTCAGAGCCTGCGCTTCTGCACCGCGGCCGACGGCACGCGCATCGCCATCGCCTCGCTCGGCAGCGGGCCGCCCCTGCTGCGCGCCGCGCACTGGCTGAGCCACGTCGAGCACGACCTGCACAGCCCCGTGTGGCGGCCCTGGCTGGCCGAACTCGCGCGCGACCACCACTACATCCGCTACGACCAGCGCGGCTGCGGCCTGTCCGACAGCGTGGTGGCCGACTTCTCGCTCGACGCCTGGGTGGGCGACCTCGAAGCCGTGGTGGACAGCCTGGGCCTGCGCCGCTTTCCACTGATCGGCATGTCGCAAGGCGGTGCCGTGGCCGTGGCCTACGCGGTGCGCCACCCCGACAAGGTCTCGCACCTGGTGCTGCACGGCGCCTACGCGCGCGGCGCGCTGCTGCGCGCCACCAGCGACGCTGAGCGGCTCGAAGCCGAGACCCTGGTCAACCTGATCCGCCTGGGCTGGGGGCGCGACAACGCGGCCTTCCGCCAGGTGTTCACCAACCAGTTCATCCCCGGCGGCACACCGGCGCAGCACCAGTGGTGGAACGAGCTCGAGCGCCTGACCGCCAGCCCCGAGAACGCCGCGCGCACGCTCGACGCCTTCCACCGCGTCGACGTGACCGAGCTGGCGCGCCAGCTGCAGGTGCCCACCCTGGTGCTGCACGCGCGAGGCGACGCGCGCGTGCCCTTCACCGAAGGGCTGCGGCTGGCGGCGCTGATCCCGGGCGCGCGCTTCGTGCCGCTGGACAGCGACAACCACGTGCTGCTGGACACCGAACCGGCGTGGGCCGGCTTCCTGCTCGAACTGCGCGGCTTCCTCGGCACCGCGCCGGCCGGCACCGGTGAAGGCGTTGAAGACGCGGCGCTCACACCCGCCGAGCGCGAGGTGCTGCGCCTGGTGGCCCTGGGCCTGGACAACGCGGCCATCGCGTTGCGCCTGAGCAAGCGCGAGAAGACGGTGCGCAACCAGGTGTCGAGCATCTTCGACAAGCTGGGCGTGCGCACCCGCGCCGAGGCCATCGTGCACGTGCGCGACCGGGCGCCCTGAGCGCGCCCTGAAGGCGCCGGATGGCTAGAACGTGACCTTCACCGAAGGCGCGCTGCGCTTGGCTTCGCCGTGGTACACGGCCTCGATGTTGTTGCCGTCCGGGTCGATGACGAAAGCCGCGTAGTAGCCCGGGTGGTACTTGCGCTCGCCCGGCGCGCCGTGGTCCTTGCCTCCGGCGGCCAGCGCGGCCTGGTGGAACGCATCGACCATGGCCCGGTCCTGCGCCTGGAAGGCCAGGTGGTGCCGGCCGGTGAGCTGGCCGTCCGCGGCCTCGCTGTCGGCGGTGGAGACGAACAGCTCGTCGGCCCAGAAGTAGTTGTCTCCCTTGCCGCTCATCGGCACCTTCAGCGCCCTGAAAACGGCTTCGTAAAAGGCCTGGCTGGCGGGCAGGTCCTTGACGACGAGCTGGATGTGGTCGATCAGGCGGCCTCGGTGCAGTTCCATGGTGCGCTCCTGTGCTTGAAAGGGTGAAACGGAGAGGGCATGCTACCGGGGCCGCCCACTAAACTCTGTGCGATGGCTCGCGTAAAAATCTGCAAACCCTGTCTCTGGACCGCACTGGCCGGCATCGGTTTCCTGTTCATCTGGTATTTCAAGGTGCTGGCCCTGGGCTACTACTGGCTCAGCACTTCCATCAACGCGGCGCAATGGGAAGGCTCCTCCCTCTGGCTGCCGGGCTACCAGGTGGCGGTGGAAGGCGCTCCCATCGAGGGCCTGTCGCGCAACGCCTCGGGGCTCACCTTCAACTCGGAGACCGGCACCCTGTTCACGGTGATCAACCGCCCGCCGCAGATCGCCGAGCTCACGACCGACGGGCGGCTGCTGCGCATCATCGAACTCGAGGGCGCGAAAGACCCCGAGGGCATCACCTACGTCCAGGGCGACACCTACGTGATCTCCGACGAGGACAGCCACAGCATGTACTGGGTGCAGATCGGGCCACAGACCTCGCGCGTCTCGGTCACCGGCAAGTCCAGCCTGGGCATCAGCATCGACAGCGTGCACAACAGCAGCTTCGAGGGAGTGTCCTGGGACAGCGAACAGGACCGCCTGTTCGTGGTGAAGGAAAAGCTGCCCCTGCGCGTGCTGGTCATCCGCGGGCTGGACGTGTTCAATGCCTCCACCGGTTTCAACATCGACATCAGCGAATGGAAGTCGTCCAGCGCGGCCTCGCTGTTCATGAGCGACCTGTCGTCCCTCACCCTGCACGAACCCACCGGCCACCTGCTGCTGCTCAGCGACGAATCGGCCCTGGTGGTGGAGTACGCGCCCGACGGTCAGCCCATCAGCATGCTACCGCTCTGGCGGGGGTTTAATGGGCTCCAGCGCAAGGTGCCCCAGCCCGAGGGCCTGGCCGTCGGCCCCGACAACGCGATCTACGTGCTGTCCGAACCCAACCTTTTCTACCGCTTCGAACGCACCCCAACCCCATCGGCCAGCCGCTAAGCTCGCCCATTACCGCCACCATCACCAAAGGAACACGCCATGGGCGCACAGTGGAAAGCCAAACACAAGGACCTCGCGGCGAACGCCAAGGGGCGGCTCTTCGGCAAGCTGGTCAAGGACATCGTGATCGCCGCCCGACACGGCGCCGACCCGGCCTCCAACGCGCGGTTGCGCCTGGTGATGGATCAGGCGCGCAAGGTGTCCATGCCCAAGGACACGCTGGACCGCGCGATCAAGAAAGGCGCCGGCCTCACGGGCGAGGCGGTGCACTACGAACACGTGGTCTACGAGGGCTTCGCACCGCACCGCGTGCCGGTGATGGTGGAATGCCTCACCGACAACGTGAACCGCGCGGCCTCGGAAATGCGGGTGCTGTTCCGCAAGGGGCAACTGGGCAGCTCGGGCACGGTGGCCTGGGACTTCGACCACGTCGGCATGATCGAAGCCGAAGCCACCCGCAAGGACGCCGACCCCGAAGTGGCCGCCATCGAGGCCGGCGCGCAGGACTTCCACCCCGGCCACGACGAAGGCGTGACGGTGTTCCTGACCGACCCGACCGACCTGGACCTGGTGAGCCGAGCCCTGCCGGCGCAGGGCTTCACGGTGCTGTCGTCCAAGCTGGGCTACAAGCCGAAGAACCCGATCGACCCGGCCAGCCTGAGCGCCGAGCACCTGGAAGAGGTGGAGGCCTTCCTCGCCGCGCTGGACGCGAACGAGGACGTGCAGAACGTCTTTGCCGGCCTCGGCGGTTGACCGACAATCTCCCCCATGAACGACGCAACCGCTTCCACCCCCAACCGCCCTCCTCTGCCCGACCACCTGTCCATCGACCCGCGCAGCCCGCACCATGTGGCCGCCGTGTTCGAACACGACATCGGCATCCGCTTCAACGGCAAGGAACGCTTCGACGTGACCGAGTACTGCATCAGCGCCGGCTGGGTGAAGGTGCCTTCGGGCAAGACCCTGGATCGCAAGGGCAACCCGCTGCTGATCCAGCTCAAGGGCACGGTGGAAGCCTTCTACAAATAGAGACGACTTGCCCTGAACCTGCGGCGCCCCTCGGGCTCGAACCGGTACCCATGCGACGCAGAACCCTTCTTCTCTCCCTTCCCCTGGCGCTCGGCGGCCCGGCCCTGGGCCTGGCGGCCGACACCGAAGACCGGCCCGAGCAGCCGGCGGGCTACCCGGTCTCGCTCGAGCAGATGCAACAGGCGGTGGCGCAGCGCTTCCCCCGCCGCTACCCGGTGCAAGGCCTGCTCAACCTGGACCTGCAGACCCCGCGCCTGCGGCTGCTGCCCGAGCAGAACCGCCTGCGCGCCGAGATGGCCGTGGAGGCCGCCGGCCCGGCGCTCAACCGGGCACACCAGGGCCGTTTCGACGTGGAGTTCGGCCTGCGCTACGAAGCCAGCGACCGCACCCTGCGCGCTCACCAGCTGCGGCTGGCCCGGCTCGACTTCCCCACCCTGCAGCCCAAGGTGGTGGAGATGCTCAACACCTACGCGCCCGTGCTGGCGGACCAGTCGCTGCGCGAGGTGGTGCTGCACGAGCTGACCGCGAAAGACCTGGCGGCCGTGGACGCCATGGGCATGCAGCCCGGCCCCATCACTGTGACACGCAACGGCCTGGTGATCGGCCTGGTGCTCAAGCCGCTCTGAGCTTCAACCGCGTGGGTGGTGCTGCGCCACGATGCTCTTGAGGCGCTCGCGGGCCACATGGGTGTAGATCGTGGTGGTGGAGATGTCGGCGTGGCCGAGCAGCATCTGCACCGCGCGCAGGTCGGCGCCGTGGTTGAGCAAATGGGTGGCAAAGGCGTGGCGCAGCGTGTGGGGCGACAGCGGCGAGGTGATGCCGGCCTGCAGCGCGTACTTCTTCACCAGGTGCCAGAACATCGCGCGCGTCATGGCCTCGCCCGCGCGCGAACCGCGCGAGGTGACGAACAGGTCTTCGCTCTGCTGGCCGTGGAGGATCTCGCCGCGCGCCTGGCCCAGGTAGCGCTGCAACCATTGCCCCGCCAGCTGGCCGAAGGGCACCAGGCGCTCCTTGTTGCCCTTGCCGGTGATGCGCAGCACGTGCTCGTTCATGCCCACGTGCCAGGTCTTGAGCGTGACCAGCTCGCTCACGCGCAGGCCGCTGGCGTAGATGAGTTCGAGCATGCAGCGGTCGCGCAGGCCCAGGGGCGTGCCCACGTCGGGCGCGTTCAGCAGCGCCTCCACCTGGGCCTCGGACATGGTCTTGGGCACGCGCAGCGGCTGGCGCGCCGGCACCAGGCGCAGCGTGGGATCGGCCTGGATGGCACGCTCGCGCAGCGCCCAGCGGAAATAGCGCTTGAACACCGTGAGCCGCCGGTTGGCGGTGGTGGCGCGGGTTTCGGCGTGGCGGTCGCTGAAGTAAGCGTTGAGGTCGGCTTCGCTGGTCTCGGGCAGGGTCTTGCCGCGCCCGGCCAGCCACTGGCCGAGCAGCACGAGGTCGCGCCGGTAGGCGTCTAGCGTGTTGCGCGAGAGGCCTTCCTCCAGCCAGAGACTGTCGATGAAGGCCCCGGCGATGCCTTCGCTGGCCGATGCCAGGGCCTGGTCCATCACTCCAGCTTGAGCTTCTGCTTGGCGACCACTTCCTTGTAGACCTCGAACTCGGCTTTGATCTGCGCGGTGAACTCGGCCGGCGTGTTGCCCACGACCAGCGAGCCGGTGTCCTCGATGCGCTTCTTCACGGCCGGGTCGGTCAGGGCCTGCTTGGTCGCGTTGTAGACCTTGTCCACCACCTCCTGCGGCAGGCCCTTCGGCCCGATCAGGCCGTAGTAGGCCATGCGGTTCACCGGCTCCAGGCCCACTTCCTTGAAGGTCGGCACGTCGGGCAGCACGGCCAGGCGCTGCGGCGCGGCCACCACGATGGCCACCAGGCGACCCGACTTGATGAAGGGCAGTGCCGAGGGCAGGTTGTCGAAGATGATGGGCACGGTGCCGCCCACGGTGTCGTTGAGCGCCGGGCCCGCGCCGCGGTACGGGATGTGCGTGATGAAGGTGTTGGTCAGGCTCTTGAACAGCTCGGTCTGCAGATGGCCGATGCCGCCGGTGCCCGAGCTGGAGTAGCTGTACTTGCCGGGGCTCTTCTTGAGTTCGGCGACGAAGGACTTGTAGTCCTTGGCCGGGAAACTGGGGTGCACCGCGATCACGTTGGGCGTGGCGGCGATGTTGATGATGGGCGTGAAGTCCGTGAGCGTGTTGTACGGAATCTTGTCGTTGATCGCCGGGTTGGCGGCGGTGGTGGACACCGTGGCCATGCCCAGGATGTAGCCGTCGGCGGGCGTGCGGGCCAGCTCGGTGGCACCGACCACACCACCGCCACCGGCCTTGTTCTCGACCACCATGCTCTGGCCCAGGGCCTTGCCCAGGGACTCGGACATGACACGCGCGATGATGTCCGTCGTGCCGCCCGGTGCGAAGGGCACTTGCAACTTGATGATCTTGTTGGGGTAGGCCTGTGCCCAGGCGCTGCCTGCCACGGCCACCGAGGCGGTGGCCAGACCGATCGCAACCATCTGACGACGAGAAACCATGACGTGTACTCCTTGACGTTGAAACATCGAAAAATTCCAGGATGGCGCCCATGCTAACCGCCCGGTCCACCCTGACCAGCCCCGCACTTTAGACGGGGTGGCCCGAAGTGAACATGGGGAGACTACATACGTATTAACCCGGAAACGGCACCGGCCTGCGGCTATGCTCTGGCGGTGAATTTCGCCCAGCTTCTCTTCCCCGATTTCTCGCTGATCCTTTGCGGGTACCTCGTCTGCCGCTTCACCGCGCTCAACCGCAAGGTGTGGGAGCAGGTCGAGAGCCTGGTGTACTACTTCCTGTTCCCGGTCCTGCTGTTCCACTCGATCGTGAAGAGCCCGCTGGACCTGGGCGCGGCCTCCAGCCTGATGGGGGCGGGCGTGACGATGGGTCTGCTGGGCATCGCGCTGAGTTATTCGCTGCCGCACTGGCCCTGGCTGGGACCGAAGCTGGACGTGCGGCTGCACGCCGCGAGCGCGCAGGTGGGTTTCCGTTTCAATTCCTTCATTGCCCTGGCCCTGGCCGACAAGGTGGCCGGCCCGCAAGGGCTGCTGATGATCGCGGTGCTGATCGGTGTGTGTGTGCCGCTGTTCAACGTGGGCGCGGTCTGGCCGATGGCGCGCCACGCGAACAAGGGTTTTGGGCGCGAGCTGCTGCGCAATCCGCTGATCATCGGCACGGTCTCCGGCCTGGTCGCGAACCTGTTGGGCTTCTCGATCCCGTTCTGGCTGGAGCCGACAGTGAACCGCATCGGCCAGGCGTCGCTGGCCTTGGGCCTGCTGGCGGCGGGCGCGGGCATGCAGTTCGGCATGCTGGCCTCGGCCAAGCTGTTGGGCGGGCTGGTGCTGGCCTGCAAGCACCTGGGCATGCCCTTGCTGGCGTTTGGTCTGGCGAAGCTGTTCCGCCTGGACCCGACGCAGACGACCGTGTTGCTGATGTTCTCCGCGGTGCCGACCGCGTCCAGTTGTTATGTGCTGGCGGCGCGCATGGGCTACAACGGGCCTTATGTGGCGGGGTTGGTCACGTTGTCCACTTTGTTGGGCATCGTGAGTCTTCCCTTTGCTTTGGGGGTGTTGGGGGGGGTGCCTTAGTTTTCTCACCTCCTTGGTCTGCTGGGCCCCAGGGGCGGGCGATCGGCTCCGCGAATGTCCCCCGGCGGCTGGTGCCGCCTCCTCCTTTACTTCGCTGCGCCAATCACCCACCCCTGGGGCCTTGCCACCATGCAGGCATACAACCGTTTGATGCGCCAGCATCGCTTCGGATCGACCACCCGGGCGTTCTGCGCAGCGGGGTAAAGGAGGAGAACCGGCGAAGCCGGTTCGGGGGACACCCGCGGAGCAGAGCGCCCGGGTGGTCGATCCCGCGAGACAGAAAAGCGAAAGGCTCAGTACCCCAAAAGGTTCTGCCGCACATGCAGCAGATGCGCCAAGGTCAACTCACGCGCCCGCACCGCATCCCGATCCCGCAGCGCCCCCACGATCGCGCGGTGCTCGGCCTGATAGGCCAACCGGCGCTCCGAAGTCACGCTCTTCTTCTTGAGCTGCCCCCAGTCCCCCTGCGCCCGCACCGTCTTCATCAGCGTGAACACATTCGCCACGAAACTGTTGTGCGCCGCGTCCGCGATCGCCTGGTGCAACTCCGCGTCCCAATGCTCGAAAGCCTCCAGCGTCTCGGCCGCCTCCGCGTTGACACAGCAAGCCTCCATGCGCTGCAAATCCGCCTGGTTCGCGTTGCGGATCGCCATGTCGATGATCGCCGGCTCCATCGCCAGCCGCGCCTCCATCAGCTCCGCCGGGCTCGTGTGCTGCGACGAGTCCTGCTGCACCCGCTGCCCCAGGCGCGCACCCACCTGCTCGGCCACATAGGTGCCACTGCCCACCGTCTGCTCGATCAGGCCCTGCTGCTTCAGATCCAGCAAGGCCTTGCGCACCGTGGTGCGGCTCACGCCGAACCGCTCCGAGAGCTCGCGCTCGGTCGGCAGCCGGTCACCGGCCCGCCAATGGCCCGAGCGCAGCTGGTCCAGGATCGATTCGCGCAAAGGCGTTGACATGCTCATGGGTGACGAATGTACCAAAACAGACCAATCAGGCAACACCATACCAATTAGGTGATTTCCCCAGGTCCAAAACCGCTCTCATCGCCTAACATCATGGCTCTGGTACCAATTGGTATTTTTTGGTATCTCGTCTGGATTTTCAACAAGGAGTTTGCGTGCGCCTCGCCACTTTCGTTCACCAGGGCCAACGCCAGGTCGGCCTCGTCTCGGCCGACGGCCAGACCGTCACCCCCCTCGCCCTGAACCCCGCCGATGCCCAGCGCGGCGTGCTGCCGCTGATCGAGGCCGCGGCCGCTGGCCAACCCCTGCCCGCCACCACCGGCGCGGCGCTGAAGCTGGCCGACGTGACGCTCGACGCCCCGCTGCCCCTGCCCCGCCGCAACCTCTGGTGCGTGGGCCGCAACTACCACGAGCACGCCAAGGAACTGCAGGGCTCGGTGTTCAAGAACAACAACGCCAACCCCGCCGTCTGGCCCATCGTCTTCACCAAGGTGCCCGAATGCGTGATCGCCGACGGCGCCGACGTGGTGCTGCCCGGCGACGACATCTCGCCCCAGATCGACTACGAGGCCGAGCTGGCCGTGGTCATCGGCACCGGCGGCAAGAACATCGCCAAGGCCGACGCCATGAAGCACATCTACGGCTACACCATCGTCAACGACGTGACCGCGCGCGACGTGCAGATGCGCCACCAGCAGTGGGACATGGGCAAGAGCTTCGACACCTTCTGCCCCATGGGCCCGTGGATCGTCACGGCCGACGAGCTCGACGGCCAGCACACGCGCGTGCGCTGCTGGGTCAACGGCGAGCCGCGCCAGGACGGTCGCACCGAAGACCTGATCTTCGACATCCCCACGCTGATCGAGACCATCTCGCGCGGCATCACGCTCTACCCCGGCGACGTGATCGCCACCGGCACACCGGCCGGCGTGGGCCTGGGCATGACGCCGCCCACCTTCCTGAAAAGCGGCGACGTGGTGCGCATCGAGATCGACGGCATCGGCACGCTGCAGAACCGCTTCGTCTGAGCCCCCGCGCTTTCACCGACCGACAACAACAGGAGACAAGAATGAACCGAACCGCACTCCGGCTGTGCAGCCTCGCGCTGGCGCTGGCCGCCACCGTGGGCCTGGCCCAGGCGCAGGACGCCTACCCCAGCAAACCCGTGACCATGGTCGTGCCCTTCCCGCCCGGCGGCGTGGCCGACGTGGTGGGCCGCCCGGTGGCCGAGGCCATGGCGCGCCACCTCAACCAGTCGGTGGTGGTGGTCAACCGCGCCGGCGCGGGCGGCGGCATCGGCATGGCGCAGGTGGCCAAGGCCGCGCCCGATGGCTACAACGTGTTGATGGCGCTGTCCTCCATCGTGGTGCTGCCCGAGGCCGACAAGATCCTCGGCCGCGCGCCGATGTTCGAACTCTCGCAGCTGCTGCCCATCGCCCGCATGACGGCCGACCCCACGGTGCTGGTGGTGCGCGCCGACAGCCCCTGGAAGACGTACGCCGAGTTCATCGCGCACGCCAAGGCCAACCCGGGCCGCATCACCTTCGGTTCATCGGGCAACTACGGCACCATGCACGTGCCGATGGAACAGCTCAAGGCGGCCACCGGCAGCTACATGCTGCACGTGCCCTACACCGGCGCGGGCCCGGCCATCCTGGGCATGCTCAGCGGCCAGGTCGACGCCGTGGCCACCGGCCCCGCCAGCGCGGTGGGCCAGATCAAGGCCGGCAAGCTGCGCGCGCTCGCGCACTGGGGCGAGGGCCGCCTGGCCTTGCTGCCCGATGTGCCGAGCTTCCGGGAGCTCGGCGTGCCCATCAACTACTCGCAGTGGGCCGGCATCTTCGTGCCGGCCGGCACGCCGCCCGCGGTGGTGAACAAGCTGCGCGAGGCCGCGCGCATGGCCGCGCAGGACCCGAAGACGGTCCAGGTGATGACCACCGCCGGCACCTCGTTCCAGTTCCAGGACGCGGCGGACTTCGACAAGTTCGTGCAGAGCGACGCCAAGGCCATGGCGGCCGTGGTGCAGAAGATCGGCAAGGTGGACTGAGGCCAGAGGGCCTAGGCCTTGGCCTCGCACAGGGCGCGCAGGGCCTCCAGCGCCTTGGGCCAGGCGGCCTCCATCATGGGCACGTAGTCCTCCAGCATGTCCTGCGTGATGGTGAGCTGCGTGCCGCCACCCACGGCCTCGAAGCGGTAGTTCTCGTGGGCCGGGGCCCACGAGGTCACGGCCTCGCTGGTGGTGTCGTCTTTGCCGTTGGCCACGAAGCCCAGGTGCCGGATCGAGATGAGCTCGTGCAACTGGTTGCGCTCGATGGTGGCCACCATGCCTTCGCCGCTGGGCGAGAGAAAGCGGATGGTGGAGCCCTCGTCCCACGAGCCTTCGTAGTACGAGCCTTCCATGAAGGGGCGCGTCCATTCGCGGTAGCTGGCCGGGTCGAGCATGGTGTTCCACACCAGCTCGCGCGGGGCCTTGATGGTGGTGGTGAAGGTCATTTGCTGCATGGGGACTCTCCTGGTGGGGAAGAACGGGCCCCGCGCAGGCGCGCGTCAGCGCGCGGCGGTGCCCAACACGAGGTCGATGCGCCGCTGCAGGCGCGCCGCCTCCTCCGATGCGCCTGCGGCCTGGGCGCGTTGCAATTGCAGGCCGAGCCAGGCCCCGAGGGGCCGGCGCCAGCCCTGCGCCGAGGCGGTGTCCACCGCCTGCGTGAGCACGGCCGGTGTGGCGCGGCCGCTGCGCAGCAGCACGCCAGCGGCCACCAGCCGCGACAAGGGGTCTTTCACCGCGGCCAGGGCCGCGTCGGGCGAGCCAGCGCTCAGGAGCGCGCGCTGCGCCTCGGGCAGCAGGGCGGCGTCGGCCGGCTGTGCGGTGCCCGCGAGGTAGCGCGCGTAGGCCTGCTCGGCCGGTGCCGCGTCCTGCGCGAGCGCCTCGAAACCGGTGCAGGGCTCGAACACCAGCGCGGCCACGCGCGTGGCGCAGCGCAGCAGCTCGGCGCGCGCCAGCAGATCGGGCCGGCCGGTGCTGGTGAGTTCACGCCGCACGCGCGCGAACTCCGCCGACTCGATGGCCGAGTCACCGCGCAACCAGGCCTCGGCCGCGCGCTCGGTGCCGTCCTTGGCATTCAACTGCCATTCGGGTACGGGCGGCTTGCTGCCGCAACCGGTCAGGGTCACCACGGCGCACGCCATCAGAATGGTTTGCAGCTTCATGGCAGCTTGATTTCTGTGTCCTTCGAGAAAGGCCACTTGCGGTTGATGTCGTTGATCATCGAGTCCACCTTGCGCAGACTGGCCTCGACCTCACCGCGCAGGTAACCCAGGTCGCTGGTGGCCTCGCGCGTGTTGCCGGCGATGCCCTGCACCTCCACCAGCACCGCGTCCACCTTCTTGAGGCTGGTGCGCGTCTCGGCCAACAGGCCGTTGAGCTGCTGCACCGTCGCGCGCGCGTCGCCCACCAGGCCGGCCTCGCCGGGCGCGGCGCCCTGGCCGAACACCTGGCGGTCCGCATTGGCGGCCAGGCTGTCCAGCCGCCTGGCCAGCGAGTCCGCGCGCAGCAGCAAGGCATTGGTGCGGTCGATGGTGGCGACGAGCTTCTTCGCGTCCTCGTCGTTGCCCATCAGCACGCCCAGGCCGCCGTGCGGCCCCTGGAGGCGCTCGGTGGCCACTTTCACGCCACCCAGGGTGCCGGCCACCGCGCCATCGCTGGCCGTGAGCGCGGCGAGGTTGTCGAGCACATCGCGCATGCTGGCGGCCAGCTTGGGAATCTCGGCGGCGGTGTCGCCGCGCAGCACGGTGCGCTCGGCGCCGTCGGGCAAGGCGGGGTCTTCGAGCACGCCGCTGTAGGCGCGGATGCGCGTGCCGCCCACCAGGCCCCGCTCCATGGTGAAGATGCTGGAGGTGCGCAGCCATTTCGCGTCCTTGCGCGGCACGTCGATGAGGATGCGCGCGTTGCCGTCGTCGGCCAGCTCGATGCGCGCCACGCGCCCGATGGCGAAGCCGGCGAAGGTCATGTCCATGCCCACGACCACGCCCTCGGAATCGTCGGAGATCAGCACCAGGCGCTGCGTGGGTTCGAGCACGCCGCGCGCGAACAGGATGTAGGCCGCCGAGCCCACCAGCAGCACGGCCATGAGCATCAGCAGCAGCCCGGCCTTGAATTCCAGGTTCTTCACCGGCGGGGCCTCGGGCGGCGGTGGCGGAGGGGGCGTGGGGTTCATGGTGTCAATAGTAGTTGCCGACCAGCGACACCACCTCGATCAGCAGCACGACCGAGAACAGGCGGGCGAACTCGCTCATGTCGCTGCGCCGGCTGTAGCGGCCGTCGCGGTCGGCCTGCGCCGCCCCGGCCAGCGGCACCACGGCCACCGCGAGGCTGAAGAACACGGTCTTGAGGCCGAAGATCAGCGTGACCGCCGGCGAAAACACGCCGCCCACGGCGCGCGTGTAGCCCGGCAGGCCCCAGGGCGAGAAGCCGTAGACCGTGAGGTAGGTCAGCACCAGCGCCACCACCGAGCTCAGGCCCGCGAGCAGCAGCACCGAGAACATGCTGCCCAGCGCGCGCGGCAGCAACTGGTTGGCCAGCAGCGACTGCCGCTCGGGCAGGCTGCCCTCGCGCTGCTGCAGCGCCAGCTGCTTGCGCACCTCCTGCGCGCCCGGCATGGCGTAACGCACCGCCACGAACATGGCCACGTAGAGCGGGATGAGTTCGAGCACCAGCGTGCGCACCAGCACCTCCAGCGCGTACTGAGACAGGCCGTAGCTGTAGGCCGTGGCCACCACGATGCGGATCAGCACCAGGCTCACCAGCGCCGAGAGCACCAGGAACCAGGTGAGCAAGGGCGCGGTGGCGCGGTACAGGCTGCCGAGCACCGCCTGGCGGTGCGTGGGCGCGCGGTAGCTGGCCGGCGACAGCGCCAGCACCAGGATCTGCGCGCCCACGAACAGGGTGTGCCACCAGGCGTTCCAGTTCGCGCGCAGGCCCCGGCCCCAGCGGCCCAGGGTGTCGTGTGCGGCGTTCACGGGATTCATGGGGCCATGATAGCCGTGGGTCTTCGCCACAGCGGGGGCGCGGCCACCGGCAAATGTGACAGCATGCAGCCGCTGCAACGGTCAGAATCCGTGGGCGCCCTTTCCGCCGACAGGAGACAACCATGACCGCTTCCGTGCACCCCGTGGTCCGCCGCCAGACCATCGCCGACGCCCTGCGCCGCACCGCGCAGCGACTGCCCACCAAGTCCGCCGTCGTCTGCGGCGACACGCAGTGGACTTACGCCGAGTTCGACGCCCTGGTCAGCCGCCTGGCCGCGGGCCTGGCGCGCATCGGTGTGGCCCAGGGCGACAAGGTGGCCGTGCTGGCGCGCAACTCGCACGGCTTTGCCGCGCTGCGCTTCGCGCTGGCCCGCCGGGGCGCGGTGATGGTGCCGATCAACTTCATGCTCAAGGCCGACGAGGTGGCTTACATCCTTCGCCACGCGGGGGCGCGCACCCTGGCCACCGACAGCGGGCTGGCCGAGCTGGCGCGCGCGGCGGCGGCGCTGGACACCCAGGTCCAGCAGTACCTCTGGCTGCCCTCGGAAGACCCGAGCCAGCCGGTGGTCGGCATGCACCGCTTCGACGAACTCGCGGCCTGCACCGACCCGCTGCCCGAGGTCACGCTGGGCAGCCACGACCTCGCGCAGATCGTCTACACCAGCGGCACCGAGTCGACGCCCAAAGGCGCCATGCTCACGCACGACGCGGTGCTGTGGCAGTACGTGAGCTGCGTGATCAACGCCGAGATCGCCGAAGACGACCACGCCCTGCACGCGCTGCCGCTCTACCACTGCGCGCAGCTCGATGTGTTCTTCGGCCCGGCGGTCTACATCGGCAGCAGCAACGTGATCACGGCCAAGCCGGTGCCCGACCACCTGATCGCGCTGATCGAGAAGTACCGCATCACCAGCTTCTTCGCGCCACCCACGGTGTGGATCGCGCTGCTGCGCTCGCCGCTGTTCGACGCGGCCAAGCTCCAGAGCCTGGCCAAGGGCTACTACGGCGCGTCCATCATGCCGGTGGAGGTGCTCAAGGAACTGGCCTCGCGCCTGCCTTCGGTGCGGCTGTGGAACCTGTACGGCCAGACCGAGATCGCGCCGCTGGCGACCATGCTCGGCCCGGACGACCAGCTGCGCAAGCCCGGCTCCTGCGGCAAGGCCGTGATCAACGTGGAAACGCGCGTGGTCACGGACGACATGCGCGACGTGGCCGTGGGCGAGGTCGGCGAGATCGTGCACCGCTCGCCCCACCTCATGCTGGGCTACTTCAACGACCCCGAGCGCACGCGCAGCGCGTTCGACGGCGACTGGTTCCACAGCGGCGACCTCGCGGTGATCGACGAGGAAGGCTACATCACGGTGGTGGACCGCAAGAAGGACATGATCAAGACCGGCGGCGAAAACGTGGCCAGCCGCGAGGTGGAGGAAATGGTCTACCGCCTGCCGGCCGTGAGCGAGGTGGCGGTGATCGGCCTGCCCGACCCCAAGTGGGTGGAAGCCGTGACGGCGGTGATCGTGGTCAAGGCCGGGCAGGCGCTCACCGAGGCCGAGGTGATCGCGCATTGCAACCAGCACATGGCGGCCTTCAAGACCCCGAAGCGCGTGGTGTTCAGCGACAGCCTGCCCAAGAACCCCAGCGGCAAGCTGCTCAAGCGCGAGCTGCGCCAGCGCTACACGGGCTGAGCGTCTTCAGCCGCCCAGCGTTTCGTGGTGGCCGACGGCACCGCGCTTCCAGTAGGCGGAGGCGCGCACGCGGCCCTTGTCCAGGCCATGCCCGTCCACCAGCGCCTGCCGCACGCCCGCGATGCTGGCGGCTTCGCCACCGGCCCAGGCAAAACCTTCACCGGCAGGCAGCTTCAACGCGGCCACGGCCTGCGCGAGCGCGTCGGTGGCGCCGGTCTGAATCCAGTGCGTCTGCAGGCGCGCGCGGCTGCTGAAGGCGCGGCGGTCGGCCGCATCGCCGGTCTCGATCACGGTGATGGCCTGGGCCGTCTCGGGCAACTCCTCCAGGCGCCGCGCGATCGCGGGCACGGCGGACTCGTCGCCCACCAGCAGGTGCCAGTCGAAGCCCGTGGGCACCACGAAGGAGCCCCGGGGCCCGCCCAGGCCGACCTCGTCGCCCGGCTGGGCCGTTTCGGCCCAGCGCGAGGCCACACCGTCGCCGTGCAGCACGAACTCGATGTCCAGCGTGCCGGCGGCGCGGTCGAACTGGCGCGGCGTGTAGTCGCGCATCACCGGCCTTTCGGCGCCCGGCGGCAGGGCCAGGCCGTCGGGACCGGGCTGGGGCAGCACCAGCGGCTGGCCGGGCTGCGCCGGCAACATGAGCTTGGCGTGGTCGTCGAACGAGGCGCTGACGAAATCGCGCAGGGCCTCACTGAAAAAACGGATGCGAAGGAAGTGCGGGCTGACCGCCTCGATGCGCTGCACCGTCAGGCGGCGCGCCTTGATCTCGTGGCGCACGCGCTCCACGGCCAGGGGGTTGGGAATGCTTGTGTTCATGGCTCTGCTTGGTTGATAATGACAACCATCATGCCTTGATTGGATGACACTGTCAACAACATGGACAACCCACGATGACAAGAAATGTGAACACCGAGGTGCTGGATCGCCTGCACAGCCTCATGCACGGCCTGCGGCGCCACCTGCAGGAGGCCATGCGCCACGACGGCGAGGGCCTGGGACCGATGGAGGCGCGCTGCCTGGGCTACTTCATGCGCCACGACGGCGCCACGCAGAGCGACCTGGTGCAGCACTCGGGCCGCGACAAGGCGCAGATCGCGCGCATCGTCAAAGCCCTGCACGAGCGCGGCCTGCTGCACAGCCGCCCCGACCCCGACGACGGCCGCAGCCAGCGCGTGGGCGTGACCGCCGAAGGCCAGGCCCTGCAGCGCAAGATGCAGCAGCACCGGGTGCGCTTCGAGAAGACCATGATGGCCGGCCTCACCGACCACGAGCGCACCACCTTGCTCGCCCTGCTCGACCGCCTGGAGGAAAACGTGGGCGAGGCCTGAGCCCCTGGCTCAATGGGTGGCGGTGCGGCCCTGCGTCATCGCCCAGGCCACGTGCTCGCGCACCAGTTCGCTGGGGTGTTCGGCCCGGGCCTGCAGCGCGCGCCGCACGCCGTCGTCGGGCCCGGCGCGCAGCGCGTTGCCGAGCGAGACCGCGATGTTGCGCAGCCAGCGCTCGTGCCCGATGCGCCGGATGGGACTGCCCTCGGTGCGGCGCAGGAACTCCGGCTCGCTCCAGGCGAACAACTCCACCAGCGTGGCACCGCTCAGGCCTTCGCGCGCGTCGAAGTCGGGCAAGGGGCTGCGCCGGGCGAACTTGTTCCAGGGGCAGATCAGCTGGCAGTCGTCGCAGCCGTAGATGCGGTTGCCGATCAAGGGGCGCAGGGCCTCGGGAATCGGGCCGGCATGTTCGATGGTCAGGTAACTGATGCAACGGCGTGCGTCCAGCCGGTGCGGTGCGGTGATGGCCTGGGTGGGGCAGATGTCGATGCAGGCACTGCAGGCGCCGCAGTGCGCGCTGATCGGCTCGGTGGGCGGCAGGGGCAGGTCGGTGTAGATCTCGCCCAGGAAGAACATCGAGCCGGCTTCGCGGTGCAACAGCAGCGTGTGCTTGCCGCGCCAGCCCTGGCCGCTGCGCTGCGCGAGCTCGGCCTCGAGCACCGGCGCCGAGTCGGTGAACACGCGGTGGCCCAGCGGCCCGGCGGCGGCCTGGATGCGCTCGGTCAAGGTCTGCAACCGGTTGCGCAGCACCTTGTGGTAGTCGCGCCCCCGCGCATAGACCGACACGATGGCCTCGCCCGGGCGCTGCAGGCGCTGCAATTCCTGGGCCTGCCAGTCCTCGGGCGTGCCACGCGGCAGGTAGTCCATGCGCGCGGTGATCACGCTCAGCGTGCCCGGCACCAGCTCGGCCGGGCGGGCACGCTTCATGCCATGCGCGGCCATGTAGGCCATGTCACCGTGCCATCCAGCCGACAACCAGGCCTGCAAACCCGGTTCCGCGGCCGACAAATCCACACCGGCCACGCCAATTTGGGAAAATGCAAGCTCCCGGCCCCAGGCCTGTATCTGCGAGACGAGTTGAGCGGCATCAAAAGCGAACTTCATGGAAAGCCGATTGTAGGAACCGCACCGGTTTCTGCGAGCCTTGTGCCCGCTGTCGAACGCTGGCAGGGCCAGTGGGCCACCGAAGAAGACACCCAGGCCTTCGCGCGCCGCCTCGCCACCACCCCGGCCATCGCCCACGCCACGCTGACCCTGCAGGGCGACCTGGGCGCGGGCAAGACCACGCTGGTGCGCCACCTGCTGCGCGCGCTGGGCGTGCGCGGTCGCATCAAGAGCCCCACCTACGCGGTGGTCGAGCCGCACAGTGCGATCGACTGCGCGGTGATGCCCGAGGGCGAGCCGCTGCAGATCTGGCACTTCGACTTCTACCGCTTCAACGACCCGCGCGAATGGGAAGACGCGGGCTTCCGCGAACTTTTCGCCAGCCCCGGCCTCAAGCTGGTGGAATGGCCCGAGCGCGCCGGTGAGTTTCTGCCGGTGGTCGATCTCCAGATCGACATTCAACCCGACGACATGACCACACCGCAAGCCCACACCGACCCGGACCAGGACACCCAGCGCACCGTGCACGCCACGGCGCTCACCGCCACCGGCCGCCTGCTGCTGGAGGCCTTGGCATGAACGGCAACCTCAGCCGCCGCACCCTGCTGCGCACCGGCTCGCTGGTGCTGCTGCTGGGCGCGCAACAGATCGCGCGCGGCGCCAGCGTGGTGGCCGTGCGCATCTGGCCGGCCGAGGACTACACGCGCGTGACCATCGAGTCCGACGGCGTGCTGCAGGCCAAACAGTTCTTCGTGACCGACCCGCCCCGGCTGGCGGTGGACATCGAGGGCATCGACCTGCTGCCTGGCCTGCGCGAGCTGGTGGGCAAGCTCAAGTCGGACGACCCCAACATCGCCGGCATCCGCGCCGCGCAGAACGCGCCCAACGTGGTGCGCCTGGTGATCGACCTCAAGAAGCCGATCAAGCCGCAGGTGTTCAACCTGGAGCCCGTGGCGGCCTACCAGCATCGCCTGGTGTTCGACCTCTACCCGCTCAACCCGCCCGACCCGCTGGAGCAACTGATCGCCCAGCGCATGAAGGACATGGACGCGGCCAGCGAACGCGCCGCGCGCCTGCTGGGCCTGGAAGCCGACAAAGTCACCAAGCCGGCCACCCCGGCCGACGACCCGCTGGGCGAGCTGATCGCGGGCCGCGAGCGGCCCAAGGCCCCGGCCAACCCCGACCAGGGCCCGCCGCTGCCGGCGGCCAAGCCGCCAGGCGGCAGCGACGACACCGCCGTGGCCGGTGCCACCCCCAAGGGCAGCCCGGCCAAGCAACCGCCCGGGGGCAAGGGCAAGACCGAGCGCCTCATCATCATCGCGCTCGACCCCGGCCATGGCGGCGAAGACCCCGGTGCCATCGGCCCCAACGGCACGCAGGAAAAACGCGTGGTGCTGCAGATCGCGCACAAGCTGCGCGAGCGCATCAACGAGACCCGCGTCAACGGCAACCCCATGCGCGCCTTCATGACGCGCGACAAGGACTTCTTCGTGCCGCTGCAGGTGCGCGTGCAGAAGGCCCAGCGCGTGCAGGCCGACCTGTTCATCAGCATCCACGCCGATGCCTTCCTCACGCCCCGGCCCCAGGGCGCCAGCGTGTACGCGCTGAGCACGCGCGGCGCCAGCAGCTCGGCCGCGAAGTGGATGGCCGACAAGGAGAACGCGGCCGATCTGGTGGGTGGCCTGAACACGAAGACGGCCGACGCGCATGTGCGCCGCGCCCTGCTCGACATGAGCACCACAGCCCAGATCAACGACAGCCTGAAACTCGGCACGGCCATGCTGGGCCACGTCAAGCGCATCGGCAAGCTGCACAAGCCCCAGGTGGAGCAGGCCAACTTCGCCGTGCTGCGCGCGCCCGACATCCCCAGCGTGCTCGTGGAGACGGCCTTCATCAGCAATCCCGATGAAGAAAAGCGCCTGAACGACCCGAAGTACCAGGACGACCTGGCCGACGCGCTCGTGCGCGGCATCGTCGCGTACTTCTCGAAGAACCCGCCGCTGGCGCGCAACCGCCAGATCTAGACCGGGTAAATCAGCGAGTTCAGCACCATCTCGCTGTCGTACACGCAGAGCCGGCTTTTCAGCTTCAGCCCGGCATCGGTCCGCACGAAGTCGTCGATGTAACGACCCACCTGGTACACCTCGCTCACACCGCCGGGCTTGGTGCGGAACACCGCGTAGTTCGCTTCGGCGCGGATCGGGTCGTCCGCCGTGCCCGCACCCGCGTGGGTCACGCGCGCCGGGCTCACCACGTGGCGCGTGTAGTACGGGCCATGGTAGATGGTCTGGCTGGTGCCGTAGATGCGGTCGCGCATCATGCCCTGGCTCTCCAGCGCGATCAGCGCCAGCGGGAGCTTGCGGTCGAAGTTCTCGCGCGCCTGCACCTTGTAGCGCGCGTCTTCCACGAAGCACTCGGGCCATTCGCCGAAGCGGCGCTCGTCGAGCGAGGCCGCATAGGCCGCGTTGAAACGGTCGATGGCGTGGTGCAGCAGCAGGCTCTGCAGATCGGTGTCAATCACAGCATTCATGGATAGGTTTGTTCGGAGACAGGTGACTGGTGACCAGAGGTGCCGCGGAACCGGCTTTGCCGGGCCGCCAGCACCGCCCCCTTGAGGGGGTCGAGCGAAGCTCGGCGAGGGTGTTTCACTAGACCCCCATCGCTTTCTTCCAGTAGGCGTACATCGAACGGATCAAAGTCTCGGTGACCATGTGCTCGGTGGGCGGCTGACCCACGTCGTCCTCGCGGCCACCCAGTTCCACCAGCGTGGCGCCCTCTTCGCCCCATTGTTCGAAGCCGTCCTGGCTGAACTCGATCACCTCGCCGTCGTCGGCGCTCACGAAACCGGCCGGGCCGAACAGGTTGGCCTGGCGCAGGCGGCGCTGGGTCATCTCCTCCGTGTCGTCGGTGAAACCGAAGTGCGTCCACACGAAATCGAACTCGCCCGCGCCCCGCGGCACGATGTGGCGGGTGGACAGCGAGTTCACCTGCTGCTGGATGATGAGGCTGGGGAACAGCGTGATCATGGTCACCGTGGGTGTGATGGTCGCGCCCGGGTGGGACGGGTCGTCCACCGTCCACCAGGGTTCGGGTACCACGTCGAGCAGGCGCGTGTCGTTGAGGGCCATGTCGGCCTTGAAGCTGGTCACGCCTTCGGTCACCGTCTTGTTCGCGCCGCCGTCGTTGCGGCGCGAGATCATCACGGCGTGGCGGCCTTGCGCGTCCATCACCATGCGGCTCTTCTGGTCGGCGCGCCACAGGCCGAAGGTGACGAACCAGGTGTGCAGCAGGCCCGGGTGGTAGGGGTCCTTGATGTTCTCCATCATGAGCTTCCAGTTGCCCGGAATGCGCTGGCGGTTGTAGCCCAGCAGCTTGAGTTCGCGGCCTTGGAAGATGCGGTCGAGCCAGGGCATGACCTGCGGACCGATGTACTGCTCGAAGGGTTCGGCCTCTTCGCTGAAGGTGGCGAACACCAGGCCGTGCAGCACGGCCACGCGCAGCTTGGTCAGGCCGTTCTTGCCGAGGTCGAAATCGGCCGGCATGCCGCCGTTGACGCACTCACCATCCTTCACCCCGTCCTTGAACGGCAGGCCGGCCAGGTCGCCGTTGAGCTTGTAGGTCCACTGGTGGTAGGGGCAGACGAAGCTGCGCGCGTTGCCGGTCTGGCCGTCCATCGGCGACTGGCAGAAGCGCACGCCCCGGTGCGCGCAGCGGTTCTCCACCACGCGGATGCCGTGGTCGGTGGCGCGCTCCTTGGGCGCGACGCGGTCGCGCACCATGATCACCTGGCGCTCACCGATCCAGCTCAGCCTGTAGTCGCCGGTGTTGGGGATTTCGATCGCCAGGCCCACGTAGCTCCAGTGCGGGCCGTAGAAGAGGCGCTCGAGTTCGCGCTGGTACAGCGTGGGGTCGGTGTAGGCCCAGAAGGGCACCCGGCTGGTGCCGGGCTCGCGCCAGCGCGACAGGGTTTGCGGTGCGTTCATGTCTCCTCGCGTGCGGGAAACGCCCCGCTTGAAGAAAATGATACGCCTACTCATCAATTCAGGCAAAACCCGGGCGTCCCCCAGGGCACTGCCCTGTTCTGGTCGTCAACTTCATATCTTCAAAGTATCGATATTGTCGATTTCATATATTTGACGCACACCCTCCATGTCTCTATCGTCCCGCCGACCAGCGAGCCAAGCAGGCATCGCCGGCCCACAACGACGGAGACAACGGACATGAGCCATTCGCACCGCCCGGGGCAGCCTCCCAGGCTTCCCCTCCCCCACGCCCTGCTCGCAGGCACCGCGCTGTGCCTGCTGCTCGCCGCCTGCGGCGGCGGGGGCTCCGACAGCGCCGCGGGCAACAACGACGACGACGCGGGCGGCGGCCCGCCCCCGGTGGTCGCGCCGCCCATCGACCCGGTGGCCGCCTGCGCCGCGCTCAACGGCTTCACGCTCGCGGCGGCCGACCTGTCGCTGCCCACCACCGGCGCCTCGGTGACCGCCGCCACCTACCTCACCGGTGGCACCCTGGGCAACCACTGCCAGGTGCGCGGCGCGATCCGCCCGGTCGACCCGAGCGCGCCCGACATCGGCTTCGCCGTCAACCTGCCCACGGACTGGAACGGCAAGGCCATCCACTTCGGCGGCGGCGGCTTCAACGGCCGCCTGATCGACGGCACCGAGCAGATCCGCTTCGGCCCGCCGGACAAGCCGGCCCCACTGGCGCTGGGCTACGCCACCTTCGGCGACGACAGCGGCCACCAGAGCAGCAGCATCACCGACGGTTCGTTCGCCGCCAACGACGAAGCGCTGGCCAACTACGGCGGCCTCGCGCTCAAGAAGACCCACGATGTCGCCATGAAGCTGGTGCGCGCGCGCTACGGCAGCGCACCGACGCAGGCCTACTTTCTCGGCACCTCCACCGGCGGGCGCGACGCGCTGGCGCACATCCAGCGCTGGCCGGCCGACTACCACGGCGTGATCGCGAACGAACCCGCGCTCAACTACAGCGGCACGCGCCTGAGCAACCTGGCCGTGGGCCGCGCGCTCTACCTCAACGGCGGCGCGGGCTGGCTCAACGTCGCCAAGACGCTGCTGGTGCAGCGCACCGCCATGACCGCCTGCGACACGCTGGATGGCGCGGCCGACGGCATCGTCAGCAACGTGGAGAGCTGCCGCCTGCTCAACGCGCAGGTGCTCAACGCCTTGCGCTGCCCCGGGGGCGTGGACACCGGCAACACCTGCCTGTCGGACGCGCAGCTCGACACCGTGCGCGCCATCGAATCGCCGCTGGACTTCACCACCTACACCCTGGCCCATGGCGTCACGCGCGCGGGCGGCTACAACCTGCTCGAAGGCGCGCTGGTGGCCGGGCCGTACACCTCGCGCGACCTCGGCACGCGGGCGGTGCCGGGCAACCCCGCCACCTCGGCGGACGCCAACATGTACGTCACGGGCGACCAGTGGGCCAAGTACTTCGTCACGCGCGTGGCCTCGTTCGACTCGCTCGGCTTCGACCCGCTGAACCCCGGCCTGTACACGGCGCGCGTGCAGGCGGCCTCGGCGCAGACCGACGCCACCAACCCCGACCTCTCGGCCTTCCTCGCGCGCGGCGGGCGCCTGATCATGCTGCACGGCCTGGCCGACGAGGTCATCAGCCCGAACTCCACCATCGACTACCACCAGCGCGTGCTCGCCACCGTGGGGCAGGCCGCCGCCGACGCGGGCATCCGCTTCTACACCGTGCCCGGCATGGGCCACGGCACGGGCGTGTTCATCCCCAACTGGGATTCGCTGGCGGCGCTGGAAAACTGGGTCGAGCGCGGCCTTGCGCCCGCCACTGTCACCGCCTTCGACGCGGTCGCCGGCACCTACGGCCGCACGCGCCCGCTGTGCGAGTACCCGGCCTACCCGAAATACCGGGGCAGCGGCAGCCTGGACGCGGCGGTGAATTTCAGCTGCGTCACCGAGGTGGGCGACCCGCTGGCCTGCAGCCACCTGCCCAGCGCGCTGACCAGCTACAAGGGCGGCAACACGCGCGGCGAGGAACTGACGCTGCAGGTGGACCCGGCCACGCTGGCCTACACCCTCACCATCGACGCCAGCCTGCAGCGCGCGCCGGGCACGCAGCGCAGCGGCACCCTGATCGCCCAGGGGCAGTGCAGCTACGCCAGCGCCGAAAACGGCGCGCTCTTCACCTTCAGCGCCGGCGGCCTGGTGCACGGCGGCATCGCGGCGGCCAGCGGCGGCGGCCATCTGCCCCTGCTGGCGTTCCGCGACACCTTCGTCAACACCACCGCGGGCAGTGGCTTCAACACCATCGCGGGCGACTTCAATGCCGTGGGCGCCGACTACAGCGCGGGTGGCACCCTGAGCACCTGGGCCGGCACCGGCAAGATCCGCAACGCGGGCACCTGGCAGACCTGCCAGGCCACCGGCACGCCGCCGGGCTTCATGCTCTACGAGGCCAACTGCTCACCGGCCACCAAGGGCTACCTGCAGTACAGCGCCGTGCGCAACGCCTACGAGCTCATGCTCACCTCCACCTGCGGTGGCGCGGGTTGCCCCTCGACGCCCACCTCGGGCGGCACGGTCACCGGCTCCGTGGTGGCCGGCCTGGTCGGCGGCAGCCCGGTGCCGCTGGTGCTGCTGCGCGCGGCCGATGCCAGCAGCTCGGGCATGCGGCTCTACGCCAGACAGGCCACCCTGTTGCCCGGCACGGGCGATGGCCGCTACGCGATGAACAGCACCGACGGCAGCGCGGTGGGCGACGCCACGGTGCTGGGCACCGCCCTCACGCGCGGCGCGCAGTCCGATGTGCTGGACTTCGACACGCCCGTGGCGGGTGTCACACAGACCCGCGCGGCGCCACCGGCCCACCTGCTGTTCAGCAACGGCGTGCTCGGCCAGCTGGAGACCACCCGGCTGCTGCTGGGCGTTCGGCACTGAGAAAAACACCCCCTGCGCCGCTGCGCGGCTTCCCCCTCTCTGGCGCCTTCGGCTGGGAGGGGGACGGCACCTCGGGCCGGCGAAGCCAGACCCTTGTTGCCCCTGGTGGGCGGCGCGCTCCGGCGGAGTACTCAGGCGGTGCCGGCGCGCTTGGCTTCGCGGCTGGCTTTCCAGGCGCCGAAGATGGCGATCAGGCCGGGCACGATAATCAGGGCCCAGATGATCATGCTCAGGTTCTCCTGCACCCAGGGCAGGTTGCCGAACAGGTAACCCGCCGTGGTCAGGCCCACCACCCAGATCAGCGCGCCGATCACGTTGTAGGCCGTGAACTTGACGCGCGTCATCTCGGCCACGCCGGCCACGAAGGGCGCGAAGGTGCGGATGAAGGGCATGAAGCGCGCCAGGATGATGGTGATGCCGCCGTACTTCTCGTAGAACGCGTGCGCCTGGTTGAAGGCGTTGCGGTTGAACAGGCGCGAGTTCTCCCACTGGAACACCTTGGGGCCGAAGTAGCGCCCGATGGTGTAGTTGGTCTGGTCGCCCAGCACCGCCGCGATGACCAGCAGCACCATGGCCAGCGGCAGGCTCATCAGGCCCACGCCGCACAGCGCGCCCACCACGAACAGCAGCGAGTCCCCGGGCAGGAAGGGCATCACCACCACACCGGTCTCGGTGAAGATGATCAGGAACAGCAGGGCATAGACCCAGGCCCCGTAGTTCTGCACGAAGGTCTGAAGGTGCTGGTCCACATTCAGGATGAAGTCGATGAGGAAGGTAACGATTTCCATGGTGGGGGCATTATCCCTGCGGCCTACAATTTGCCCGTGACAAGCCTTCCCACCCCCACCGCCCTCCCCCGCCGCCCCATCCGCGAACTGCCCGATGAGCTGATCAGCCAGATCGCCGCGGGCGAGGTGGTCGAGCGGCCCGCCTCGGTGGTGCGCGAGCTGGTGGACAACGCGCTGGACGCGGGCGCGACGCAGATCACGCTGCGCCTGCAGGCCGGCGGCGTGCGGCTCATCAGCGTGGAAGACAACGGCTGCGGCATCCTGCGCAGCGAGCTGCCCCACGCGCTCAAGCGCCACGCCACCAGCAAGATCGCCAGCCTCTCCGACCTCGAGTCGGTGGGCACCATGGGTTTTCGCGGCGAGGCGCTGGCCGCCATCTGCTCGATCGCGGAGGTCTCGCTGCTCACGCGCGTGGACACGCCCGACGAACCCCACGGCTGGCTGCTCGACGGCCGCAGCGGCGAGCTGCAGCCCACCGCCCGCGCGCCCGGCACCACGGTGGAAGTGCGCGAGCTGTTTTTTGCCACGCCCGCGCGGCGCAAGTTCCTCAAGACCGACGCGACCGAACTCGCCCACTGCATCGAGGCCGTGCGCCGCCACGCGCTGGCCCGGCCCGACGTGGGCTTCGCCATCTGGCACGAGGGCAAGCTGGTGGCGCAGTGGCGCGCGGTGGCCGGCGACAGCGGCATGGCCGCGCTGCGCCAGCGCCTGGCCGACGTGCTCGGCGAGGACTTCGTGGCACAGGCCGTGGCGGTGGACTGGCCCATCGACCCCCCCGTCCTGGTGGCGAACGGCCAGCAGCGCCTGCGCGTGTGGGGCTTCGTCGGCGTGCCCGACGCGGCGCGCTCGCGCGCCGACTGGCAGTTCGCCTATGTGAACGGCCGCTACGTGCGCGACAAGGTCATCACCCACGCCGCGCGCAGCGCCTACGAAGACGTGCTGCACGGCCACCGCCAGCCGGTGTACGCGCTGTTCGTCTCGCTCGACCCCACGCGCGTGGACGTGAACGTGCACCCCACCAAGATCGAGGTGCGCTTCCGCGACAGCCGCGAGGTGCACCAGGGTGTGCACCATGCGGTGGAAGCCGCGCTCGCGGTGCCCCGCTCGGGCAACAGCGCGGCAGATGCGGCCCCCCTGCCGGTGGCCGCGCCCGCCGCCCCGGCCTGGACACCCCCGGCGCGGCAGGCCCCGTTTGCGTTCGCGCCGCGCGAGCCCGAGGTGGGCCACCGCGTGAGCGACGTGGCGGCCCTGTGGGCCACCGCACCGGCCGCGGCCCCCCCGACCACGGCCAGCAGCAATGCCAACGCCTGGACCCCGCCCGCGCGCAGCGCCGACCCCGCGCCGACCCAGGCCTTGCCCGAGGGCGACTGGCCGCTGGGCCGCGCCATCGCGCAGCTGCAGGGCGTGTACATCCTTGCCGAGAACGCGCACGGCCTCGTGGTGGTGGACATGCACGCGGCCCACGAGCGCATCGTCTACGAGCGGCTCAAGCAGCAGCTCGACGAGCAGCAGCTGGCCAGCCAGCCGCTGCTGATCCCGGCCACCTTCTCCGCCACGCCCGACGAGGTGGCCACCGCCGAGGACCGCGCCGACGTGCTGGCCACGCTGGGCCTGGAAATCACCGCCCTCTCGCCCAAGACACTGGCCGTGCGCGCCGTGCCGACCACGCTGGCGCAGGGCGACCCGGTGGAGCTGGCGCGCAGCGTGCTCGCCGAGCTGGGCCAGCACGAAGCCAGCACAGTGGTGCAACGCGCCCGCAACGAACTGCTGGCCACCATGGCCTGCCACGGCGCGGTGCGCGCCAACCGGCGTCTCACGCTGGACGAGATGAACGCGCTGCTGCGCCAGATGGAAGTGACCGAGCGCTCCGACCAGTGCAACCACGGCAGGCCCACCTGGCGGCAGATGGGCATGAAGGAACTGGACGCCCTGTTTCTGCGCGGCCGCTGACTCGCGCCCGCTTTTTTGCACCAAAAACAGGCGAGACCCTCGGGTAAACGAGAGGGACGCCGACCGTCTGTTGCGCCAAAACAGGGCGTTTTGCGTCACGAAATGCAGGTTGCGCATAATCTCATGCACTTTTTTAAAGCATGAGACACATGAAATACACCTCGGCCCACCATTTCCTCGAACACGTCGCGCACCAGAACCCCGGTCAACCCGAATTCCACCAGGCCGTCTCGGAGGTCATGGAAAGCCTCTGGCCTTTCATTGCCGCCCACCCCAAGTACGCCGAACACGGCCTGCTGGACCGCCTGGTCGAGCCCGAGCGCGTGGTGATGTTCCGCATTTCCTGGGTCAACGACCACGGTGACGTGCAGGTCAACCGCGGCTACCGCATCCAGCACAGCTCGGCCATCGGCCCCTACAAGGGCGGCATGCGCTTCCACCCCTCGGTGAACCTGTCGATCCTGAAGTTCCTGGCCTTCGAGCAGACCTTCAAGAACGCGCTGACCACGCTGCCCATGGGCGGCGGCAAGGGCGGCTCCGACTTCGATCCCAAGGGCAAGAGCCCGGGCGAGGTGATGCGCTTCTGCCAGGCCCTGGTGAGCGAGCTGTTCCGCCACGTCGGCAGCGACACGGACGTGCCGGCTGGCGACATCGGCGTGGGCGGGCGCGAGGTCGGCTTCATGGCCGGCATGATGAAAAAGCTCAGCAACCGCGCCGACTGCGTCTTCACCGGCAAGGGCCTGTCCTTCGGCGGCTCGCTGATCCGCCCCGAGGCCACCGGCTACGGCACGGTGTACTTCGCCGAAGAGATGCTCAAGCAGCGCGGCATGAGCTTCCAGGGCCTGCGCGTGAGCGTGTCCGGCTCGGGCAACGTGGCGCAGTACGCGGTCGAAAAGGCCATGGCGCTGGGCGCCAAGGTGGTCACGGTCTCCGACTCCAGCGGCACCGTGATCGATGAGGACGGCTTCAGCCCCGCCAAGCTCGCCGAGCTGATGGAGGTGAAGAACCACCTCTACGGCCGCGTGAGCGACTACGCCGAGCGCACCAAGACGCGCTTCGAGCCCGGCAAGAACCCCTGGGCCGTGCCGGTGGACGTGGCCCTGCCCTGCGCCACCCAGAACGAGCTCAACGCCGAGGACGCGGCCACCCTGATCCGCAACGGCGTGATCTGCGTGGCCGAGGGCGCCAACATGCCCACCACCATGGAGGCGGTGCAGCGCTTCGAGCAAGCCGGCGTGTTGTACGCGCCCGGCAAGGCCAGCAACGCCGGCGGCGTGGCCACTTCCGGCCTGGAGATGAGCCAGAACGCCATGCGCCTGTCCTGGCCGCGCGACGAGGTCGACGCGCGCCTGCACACCATCATGCGCGGCATCCACGAGGCCTGCCTGCAGCACGGCCGCCGCGCCGACGGCACGGTGAGCTACGTGGACGGCGCGAACATCGCCGGCTTCGTGAAGGTGGCCGACGCGATGCTGGCCCAAGGCGTCATTTAGCGCACCCCCTGCGCCGCTCACGCGGCTTCCCCCTGAAGGGGGACGACACCTGGGGCCGGCAAAGCCGGACCCTCGGTGTCTCTGGCTGCTCTGCCCGCAGGCGCAAGGCGTGATCTAAACCACGCGGGCGCCTTCGCGGTGCCCCGGCGGTGTGGCATGGAACCTGCGGAAGGAGGAAAGTACCTGAACTTTTTCCCCTTCTGGTGCATCCATCACCGCCATGAAGCGCCTCATTGTCACCCTGCTCGCCGCCCTGGCCCTGTTGGCCGGGTGCGCCACACTGGATGAGAAGCAGCGCTTCTGGATCTTCCAGCCCTCCGACCGCACCTGGGCCGGCGGCCTCAGCGCCGCCGAGGGCATGGACGACGTGTGGATCGATTTCGACTCCCCCAAGACCGGCAAGCCGGTGAAGCTGCATGGCCTGTGGGCCGCGCACGAGAACTTCGAGCGCCGCAAGGACGCGCCGGTGCTGCTCTACCTGCACGGCGCGCGCTTCAACGTCACCGGCTCGGCCTTCCGCGCCCGGCGCATGGAAGACCTGGGTTTCTCGGTGCTGGCCATCGACTACCGGGGTTTCGGCAAGAGCACGAACGAGCTGCCCTCCGAGACCACCGCCTACGAAGACGCGCGCGCGGCCTGGAACTGGCTCGGTAAAAAATACCCCGGGCGGCCGCGTTACATCTTCGGCCACTCGCTGGGCGGCGCCATCGCCATCGAACTCGCGGCCCAGGTGGACGACGAGGCCGGCACCGTGGTCGAAGGCACCTTCACCTCCATCCCCGACGTGGTCAGCACCTTCAAATGGGGCTGGCTGCCGATCTCGCTGCTGATCACGCAGCGCTTCGAGGCCGTCAAGCGCGTGCCCGAGATCGGCTCGCCGCTGCTCGTGGTGCACGGCGGGGACGACCGCCTGATCCAGCCCGAGCTGGGCCGCAGGCTGTACGAGGCCGCCAAGGGCCGCAAGGCCTTCGTGCTGGTCGAAGGCGGCTCTCACCACAACACCAACTCGGTCGGGCAGGCGCAGTACCGCGCCGCGCTCTCCAGCCTGTTCGGCATGCGCGACGAGAGCGCGGACGCGCTGAAGGTGGTCGAGCGCTAGACCCGGCTCAGTGCTGCACCGCCTGGGCCAGCGCCGCCCAGGCCTTGTGGTTCAAGGGCATGGTGGCCGCCGCCGCCGCGATCGGGTGCGAGGACAGCTTGACCACCACCATCTCGGCCTTGGGGTTGATGTGGATGAACTGGTTGTGCACGCCGGCCGCCTCCCAGGCGCCATCGGCGTTGTGCAGCGCCCACCACTGGTTGCGGTAGCTGTAGCCCGCGCGCGCCTGCTGGCCCGGTGCCTTGGCGAACTTCTCGCGGTCGCCGCCGCGCGCGGTGTCGGCGATCACCTCGCTGGCCAGGATGCGCTGGCCGTTGAACTCGCCGCCCCGGCGCAGCATCTCGCCAAAGCGCGCCAGGTCGCGCAGCGTGGCGCTCATGCCCGAGCCCTGCAGCGGCGTGCCCACCGAGTCGATCATCACGCTCGCGTCTTCCTCGGCGCCCAGCTTCTGCCAGACGCGTTCGCTCAGCAGGTCGGCGAAGTGCTGGCCGCTCGCGCGCGAGACGATCCAGCCCAGCACCTCGGAATGCACGGTGCGGTAGACGAAGGCCTCGCCGTGCTCGCCCTCCTTCTTCAAGGTTTTGAGAAAGCTGTAGATGTCCTTCGGCCCGGTGTAGGTGGCGGGCGCGGGCAGCATGCCGCTGGAGAACAGGTAGGGGAACACCTCGGTCGTGGGATCGGTGTAGACCTCGCGGTAGCGCACCGCGCCGGTCATGTCCATCACCTGGCGCACGCTCATGTCGTCCCAGGCGCTGCCGGCCAGTTCGGGCACGTACTGCGTCACGCGCGCGGCCGGGTCGATGCGGCCTTCGTGCGCGAGCTGCGCGGCCAGCAGGCCGGTGAAGCTCTTGGTGACGGAGAACAGCAGGTGCGGCGTCTCGGGCTTCATGTTGCGGTAGCGCTCGTACACCACCCGGCCGCGGTGCAGCACGATGAGGGCGTCGGTGTAGGTGTTGCGCTGCCACTCGGCGATGGTGGTGCGCCCGCCCTGCTCGTCGGCGAAGGCCCAGTCGTCCAGGTTCTTTTCGCGGCGCGGCAGCGGGGCCACCGCCGCCGGGCCGCGGCGGATGTTGCGCGTGGGCAGCAACTCGCGCACGTGCTGCAGCGACCAGGTCATCTGCGGGTAGCGGGTGCGGTTGCCGTTGTCCACCAGCTTGTCGGGGGCCGGCGGAAAGCCTTCCATGTAGCCGAGCTTGTCGAGCAGCACGCTGTCGGGTGGCGGCAGTTGCGGGGCCTGGGCCCAGGCCGTGGGCAAGGCCAGCAGCAGGCCGCAGAGGGCGGTGGTGATCGGTCGGACGCGGTGGCGCATGGGTCTTGTCTCCTGTTGTGGTTCGGGAATACCGGGGTCTCGCCACGGGCAAGTTACCGGGACAATGGCGCGCAATCTTGATGAGAACCTGATGCCCAGTCCCGCACGCGACGACGACAACGACGCGCCCACCGGCACCCACCCCGGCGGGCTGGGCTACACCGCCGCCGACGACGGCGACGTCTGCCACCACGGCCGGCCGCTCGCGCTGCCGCCCAAGGAGCGCGCGGTGCTGCACCTGCTGCTGCGGCAATGGCCGCGCACCGTGTCCAAGGAGCAGTTCGCGCGGCAGGTGTGGGCCGGCCAGCCGATGTCGGACGAAAGCCTGGCCCGCTGCATCGCGCAGCTGCGCCAGGCCCTGCCGCCGGCCACCGGCCTGGCCCTGCGCGCGGTGTACCGGCGCGGCTACCGGCTGGAGGTGGCCGCCTCCACCAACGAGGCCCCGTCGCCCGCGCATGGTCGGCTGGCGCACGCCGCCATGGCAGCGCCGCACCAGGTGGAGACGCTGACCCACGCGCGCCAGCTCGTGCAGCAGCGCACCGCCGAGGCGCTCGTGCGCGCCGAGCGGCTGCTGCGCGCGCTGATCGACGAGGTGCCGGACTACCTCGCGGCGCCGCTCGCGCTGGCCGAGTGCCTCGCGGCCACGGTGAGCTGCGGCCTGGCCGTGCGGCGCGAGCGCATCGACGAGGCCCTGGCGCACCTGGACCGCGTGGCCCACGGCGCGCCCCACATGCCCGGCCTGTGGGCCGAGAGCGCGCACCTGCTCGACTGCGCCTGGCGCTTCGACGAGGCCGCCGCGCTGCACGAACGCGCCCTGGCCAGTTCGCCGCTGGACGCCGCCACGCACTACTACCGGGGCTGGCACCTGCTCGCCACGGACCGGCCGCGCGAGGCCGTGGCGGCGCTGGAGCAGGCCCTGCGCTTGAACCCGTTCTCGGTCTACATGGCCATCCTGCTGGCGCGCGCGCTGGCCACCGCGGGCGACCCCGAAGCCGCGCTCGCGCGGGCACGGCGCACGCGCGAGAACGCGCCCGAGCACCGCGCCGCCGCCTTGCACCTGCTGGGCGTGCAGGCCCTGGTGGCGCCCTCGCCCGCTCTGGCCGCCCAGGCCCTCGAGCTGCTGCCCGACCCGGCCGCGTGGGTCTTCGCCGCGTCCACGCTGGGCTATGTGCTCGCGCGCTGTGGCGAGGCCGACGCGGCCGCGCGCGTGATCGCCGGTACCCAGCAGGGCAACCCGAGCGAGCAGGCCACCCACGTCGCGGCGCTCGCGCTGCTGGGCCGCCGCGATGAAGCGATGGACCGCTTGGAGCGCGCCGCCGCCGAGGGCTGCGGACACCTGCCGCTGGTGCTGCTGGCCACCGAGAACCACGGCCTGCGCAGCGAGCCGCGCTGGCCGGCCATCGCGGCCCGCGTCTGGCCACCCCGCTAGCCACGCGCCGCAAGGTGTTCTGCTACCCTCGACCGGATGCCCGCCCCGCCTCCTTCGCCCTCTTCTTCCGCCATGTCGCCCGGCCTGATCGTGCTGGTGCTGTCGCTGCTGCTGGGCCTGCAGCCGATCGCCACCGACCTCTACCTGCCCGCGCTGCCCGCGCTCACCTCGGGCTTTGGCGCGCCCATGTCGCAGGCCCAGCTCACGCTCACCGCGCTGCTGCTGTGCTTCGGCCTGTCGCAGCTGGTGTGGGGCCCGCTGTCGGACCGCCACGGCCGCCGGCCCGTGCTGCTGGTGGGCATGAGCGCCTTCGTCGCGGCCTCGATCGGCAGCACCTTCGCGCCGTCGATGGAACAGCTCATCGTCTGGCGCGCGGTGCAGGGCGCGGCCATGGGCGCGGGCGTGATGTGCGCGCGCGCCATCGTGCGCGACCTGTACGCGCCCAGCGAAGGCGCGCGCGTCATGTCCAAAGGCCTCACCGGCCTGGGCGTGATCGCCTGCGCCGCGTCGCCCACCGGCGGCCTGCTGTCGGACCTGTTCGGCTGGCGCGTCTCGCTCATGGCGCTCGCGGTGTTCGGCGCCATCACCCTGCTGGTCGTGGCCTGGCGTTTCGAAGAGACCCTGGCGCAGAAGAACCCGCGCGCGCTCTCGCCCGGCACCCTGTTCGGCAACTGGGCGCAGATCGCGCGCCACCCCACGTTCTGGGCCTTCGCGCTGCTGTCCACCGCGTCCTACGGCGGCCTGTTCACCTTTCTCGCGGCCTCGTCCTTCGTGTTCATCCGCGTGCTCGGCCTGTCCACCACGGCCTATGGCGTGGTGATGTTCAGCATCTCGCTGGTCTACATCCTGGGCACCTTCCTGTGCCGACAGCTGCTGCCGCGCCTGGGCCTGCGCCGCACGGTGGCCGTCGCCGGGGTCATCACGCTCACCGCCGGCACCAGCATGGGTGTCCTGGGGCTGCTGGGCGTGCAGAGCACCTGGGCCATCCTGGTGCCGTTCTGGCTCTTCATGCTCGCGCACGGCGTGCACCAGCCCTGCGGCCAGAGCGGCGCGGTGGGCCCGTTTCCGCAGGCCGCTGGCGCGGCCTCGGCGCTCAGCGGTTTCCTGTCGATGGTCACGGCCTTCGCCATGGGCGGCTGGCTCGGCGTGAGCCTGGCCGGCATCGGTGAAGGGCGCGGCTCGGTGCTGCCGCTGACCAATGGCCTGTGGTTCTGGAGCGTGCTCATCGCCCTCGTGGCCTGGACGCTGGTGCAGCGCCATGGCGAGGCGCACACCGCGCCGCAGCGCGTGAGCGCATCGGCCCGTTGACACCCCTCACCATGCCAGCCGCTCCCCGTTGCATCGCACTCGCCGGCCCCACGGCCAGTGGCAAGAGCGCGGCCTCGCTGGCCATCGCGTTGCGCTGGCCGATGGAAATCATCAGCGTCGACTCGGCCCTGGTCTACCGCGGCATGGACATCGGCAGCGCCAAGCCCAGCGCGGCCGAACGCGCCCAGGTGCCGCACCACCTGATCGACATCCTCGACCCGCTGCAGAGCTACAGCGCCGCCGACTTCGTGCGCGACACCACGCGCCTGGTGGACGAGATCGCCGCGCGCGGCCGCACCGCGCTGCTGGTGGGCGGCACCATGCTGTATTTCAAGGCCCTGCTGGTGGGCCTGGACGAGATGCCCCAGGCCGATGCCCGCGTGCGCGAACGCATCGAAGCGCGCGCGCTCGAACTGGGCTGGCCCGCGCTGCACGCCGAACTCGCGCGCGTGGACCCGATCACCGCCGCGCGCCTGCCGCCCAACGACTCGCAGCGCATCCAGCGTGCGCTGGAGGTCTACGAGGTCTCGGGCCAACCCCTCTCCAGCTTCCAGACCGGCCGCACCCACAACCCGGACAGCCCGCTCGCGCCCGAGCACCTGATCTCGCTCGAACCGCAGGACCGCGCCTGGCTGCACGCGCGCATCGCCCAGCGCTTCGACGACATGCTCGCCGCCGGTTTTCTCGACGAGGTGCGCGCGCTGCGCGCGCGCGGCGACCTCTCCACCGAGCTGCCGTCCATGCGCTGCGTGGGCTACCGCCAGGCCTGGGACATGCTGCAGGCCCACGGCGACGCGCTCACGCGCGAACAGCTCGCCGAGCTGCGCGACCTCGGCATCTTCGCCACCCGCCAGCTCGGCAAGCGCCAGCTCACCTGGCTGCGCTCCATGCCGCAGCGCCGCGTGATCGCCTGCGACGCGCCCGACGCGCTGGCCCAGGTGCTGCACACCGTCGAAACCCTGCTGGGTCCGGCCGCATGAGCACGCCGGCCCTGGTGGTCCACGAACTCGGCAAGCGCTACGGCGGCACGCCCGTGTTCAGCCAGGTGAGCCTGAGCGTGGCGCCGGGCGAGTTCGTCGCCATCGTGGGCGAGTCGGGCGTGGGCAAGTCCAGCCTGCTCAACTGCCTGGCCGCGCTCGACGACTGGAGCGAAGGCCACATCACCCACCAGGGCGTGGACCTCGGCACGCTCGACGAGACCCGGCGCGCGCACTGGCGGCGCGAGCACCTGGGCTTCGTGTTCCAGGCCTTCCACGTGCTGCCGCACCTGGACGTGGCGCAGAACGTGGGCCTGCCCCTGCTGCTCCTGGGCCGCCCCGACCCGGCGCGCGTGCGGCAGATGCTCGACGCCGTGGGCCTGGGCGGGCTGGGCGCGCGGCTGCCGGCCGAACTCTCGGGTGGCCAGCTGCAGCGCGTGGCGATCGCGCGCGCGCTGGTGCACCGCCCCGGCCTGCTGCTGGCCGACGAGCCCACCGGCAACCTCGACCCCGGCACCGCCACCCAGGTCATGGACGTGCTGCAGCAGCAGGCCACCGAGAGCGGCGCGGCGCTGGTGCTGGTCACGCACTCCCGCGCGGCCGCGGCGCGCGCGCAGCGCGTGCTGCACCTCACCGCCTCGGGCCTGCAGCCCGCGCTCACCACCTGACACGTTTTCCGCGTGCACGGCGCGGGGCATCGCGGTAAGGTCAGGGCATGGCCGGTGAAAAGAACCTGCCATGTAACTTGATTACAATAAAATCCAAAATCACAAGTAACTAAATTAGACCATGGTCACAACGAATCCCGCCCCCATCCCTGCCGAGCCGCTCGATCTGGTGATCTTCGGCGGCGTGGGCGACCTCTCGGTGCGCAAGCTGCTGCCCGCGCTCTACATGGCGCACCTGCACCGCAACCTGCCCGAGGCCACGCGCATCCACGCGCTGGGCCGCCAGCCGTGGGACCGCGAGACCTTCACCGCCTTCATCCACGAGAAGGTGCGCGCCTTCATCGCCCCCGAGACGCTGGACGAAACCGCCTGGCAAGGCTTCGTGGCGCGCCTGGGCTATGTGTGCCTCGACGCCACGCAGCCGGCCGACTTCACCGCCCTGGCCGGCGCGCTGCAGCCGGGCTCGGACCGCGTGTACTACCTCGCCACCGCGCCCACGCTGTTCACCGGCATCTGCGCCAACCTGCACGGCGCCGGCCTGATCGACGAGCGCTCGCGCGTGGTGCTGGAAAAGCCGCTGGGCCACGACCTGGCCTCGGCGCGCGCCATCAACGACGAGGTGGGCCGCTACTTCAGCGAGGGGCAGACCTTCCGCATCGATCACTACCTGGGCAAGGAGACGGTGCAGAACATGATGGTGCTGCGCTTTGGCAACACCATCTTCGAGCCGCTCTGGCGCAGCCCCTACATCAAGAGCGTGCAGATCACGGTGGCCGAGTCGGTCGGCGTGGGCAGCCGCGCCGGCTTCTACGACGGCACCGGCGCGCTGCGCGACATGGTGCAGAACCACCTCCTGCAGCTGCTGTGCATCGTGGCCATGGAGCCACCGGTCTCGCTCGACCCCGATGCCGTGCGCGACGAAAAACTCAAGGTGCTGCGCTCGCTGCGCCCCATGACCGAGGCCGACGTGGCGCGCGACACCGTGCGCGGCCAGTACACCGCCGGCGCCTCCAACGGCGACAAGGCCGCGGGCTACCTGCAGGAGGCCAACGTGCCGGCCGACAGCACCACCGAAACCTTCGTGGCCCTGCGCGCGCACATCAACAACTGGCGCTGGGCCAACGTGCCGATCTTCCTGCGCACCGGCAAGCGCATGGCCGAGCGCCGCTCGGAGATCGTCATCGAGTTCGCCGACCTGCCGTACACCATCTTCCCCGACGCACCGCGCCAGCCGGTCAACCGCCTGATGATCCGCCTGCAACCCGAGGAACACGTGCAGCTGCAGATGATGGCCAAGGAACCGGGCAGCGGCATGCGCCTGCGCCCGGTGAGCCTGGACCTGGACCTCGAATCGGCCTTCAGCGCGCGCCGCGCCGAAGCCTACGAGCGCCTGCTCATGGACGTGATCAAGGGCCGCCTGACGCACTTCATGCGGCGCGACGAGCTCGAAGCCGCCTGGACCTGGGTCGAGCCCATCCTCGACGGCTGGAGCAACCTGAGCGAGAAGCCCCGCCCCTACACCGCCGGCAGCTGGGGGCCTGCCGCCTCGTCCGCGCTGATGGCGCGCGAAGGCTCGGCCTGGGTGGAAGAAGCCTGACCCCATGAACGCGCTCGACCGCCCCCCACCCAACCCGCTGCAGGTGCACCCCGCCAGCAACGCGGCCGAACTCGCGGCGCAGCTGGCCCTGCATGCCGCGCAGCGCCTGCGCGAGGCGATCGGTGCGCGTGGCCACGCGGTGCTCGCGGTCTCGGGCGGCAAGTCGCCGGTGGCGATGTTCGAACGCCTGCGCGAGCAGCCGGTGGAATGGGACCATGTGAGCGTGCTGCTGGTGGACGAGCGCTGCGTGCCGCACGATCACCCCGAGAGCAACACCGCCCTGGTGCGCACCCACCTGCTGCAGGGCGCCGCCGCCGCGGCCCGCTTCGTGCCCTTCTTCGACCGCCTGCCCACCGTGCTCGACGACGCCGCGCTCGCGGCCCTGGCCGACGGCGCCAACCACCGCCTGGCCACCCAGCCCTGGCCCATGGACCTGGCCGTGCTCGGCATGGGCGAGGACGGCCACACCGCGTCGATCTTTCCGGGCGCGCCCGGCCTGGCCCGCGCGCTGCACGGCAGCGGCCCGGTGACCTGGCAGCGCCCCGCAGAAGCGTCGCGCGCGCCGCACGCGCGCCTCACCCTCACCCTGCCGGCCTTGCTCGCCACGCGCGAACTGGCCCTGTCCATCAGCGGCGCGAGCAAGCTCGCCGTGTACCAGCAGGCCCGGCTCGCCGCCGACGAAAGCCTGCCGGTGTCGCTGGTGCTCAACCAGCACCTCACGCCCGTGAGCGTCTGGCTGGCCTGAACGAGATATCCAAAATGACCACCACCACGAACGCCCCCTGCACCCCACCCTGGCCCACGTCACGCAGCGCATCACCGAGCGCAGCGCCGCCACGCGCGCGACCTACCTCGCCGCCATGACCGCGCAGCGCAAGAAAGGCACGCAGCGCACCGGCATGGGCTGCGCCAACATGGCCCACACCACGGCCGCGCTGCCCCTGGCCGACAAGCTCCAGATCCACGCCGAACGCGCGCCGCACCTGGGCATCGTCACCGCGTACAACGACATGCTCTCGGCGCACCAGCCCTACGAGACCTACCCGCAGAAGATCCGCGACCACGCGCACGGCCTGGGCGCCACGGTGCAGGTGGCCGGCGGCGTGCCCGCCATGTGCGACGGCATCACGCAGGGCGCGGCCGGCATGGAGCTCTCGCTGTTCTCGCGCGACGTGATCGCGCTCTCCACCGCCGTGGCGCTCTCGCACAACGTGTTCGACGCCGCGCTCATGCTCGGCATCTGCGACAAGATCGTGCCCGGCCTGTTCATGGGCGCGCTGCAGTTCGGCCACCTGAGCACCGTGTTCGTGCCCGCCGGCCCCATGACCTCGGGCCTCTCGAACGACGCCAAGGCCAAGGTGCGCCAGCAGTACGCGCAAGGCCTGGTGGGCCGCGACGCGCTGCTCGAATCGGAGGCCCAGGCCTACCACAGCCCCGGCACCTGCACCTTCTACGGCACGGCCAACAGCAACCAGATGCTGATGGAGATCATGGGCCTGCACCTGCCCGGCGCCTCGTTCGTCAACCCCGGCACGCCGCTGCGCGAGGCACTCACCCTGGGCGCGGTCAAGCGCGCGGTGGCCAACACCGGCCGCACCGGCGAACCCGCGCTGAGCCTGGCCGACATCGTGACCGAGAAGACCCTGGTCAACGGCATCGTCGGCCTGCTGGCCACGGGCGGCTCGACCAACCACACGCTGCACCTCGTGGCCATGGCGCGCGCCGCCGGTGTGCTGATCGACTGGGACGATTTCGCCGAGCTCTCGCACGTGGTGCCGCTGCTGGCGCGCGTCTACCCCAACGGCAGCGCCGACGTGAACCACTTCCACGCGGCCGGCGGCATGGGCTACCTGATGCAGCAGCTGCTCGCCGCCGGCCTGCTGCATGCCGACGTGAACACCGTGATGGGCGCGGGCCTGGACAGCTACACGCGCGAGCCCTGGCTCGACAGCGGCCAGCTCGCCTGGCGCCCGGTGCCCGAACAGAGCGGCGACCTCTCGGTGCTGCGGCCGGTGAGCGAGCCCTTCAGCGCCGACGGTGGCCTGCGCCTGCTGCAGGGCAACCTGGGGCGCAGCGTGGTGAAGGTCTCGGCGGTCAAGCCCGAGCACCGCGTGGTGCGCGCCCAGGCCGTGGTGGTGAGCGACCAGCAGGACCTGCTGACCCTGTTCAACGAAGGCAAGCTGGAGCGCGACCTGATCGCCGTGGTGCGCTATCAGGGCCCGCGCGCCAACGGCATGCCCGAGCTGCACAAGCTCACGCCGCCGCTGGCCGTGCTGCAGGACAAGGGCTTCAAGGTGGCGCTGGTCACCGACGGCCGCATGTCCGGCGCCTCGGGCAAGGTGCCCGCGGCCATCCACCTCAGCCCCGAGGCCTTGTCCAACGGCCCGATCGCGCGCGTGCGCGACGGCGACTGGATCACGCTCGACTGCGAGCGCGGCGTGCTCGAACTCGAGGTCGATGCCCGCACCCTGGCCCGCCGCCGCATCAAACACCCCGACCTGAGCGCCAACGAACACGGCAGCGGGCGCGAACTGTTCGGCCTGTTCCGCGAAAATGCGGGCGCGGCCGAATCGGGCGCCTCGCCCCTGTTCGCCCCGCTGGCGGTGAACCGCCCCGTGGCCCCCGTTGCAACCCCCACCGCCTGAACCCAGACACCATGACGACCACCTGCTTCACCCGCCCTGCTTTCACCGCCCGTGTCGTGCCCGTCATCGTCCTGAGCGACGAGGCCCAGGCCGTGCCGCTGGCGCATGCGCTGCTCGAAGGCGGCATCGACGTGATGGAGATCACCCTGCGCTCGGGCGTCGCGCTGCGCGCCATCGAGGCCGTGGCGCGCGCCGTGCCCAAGATGCACCTGGGCGCCGGCACCGTCACGCGCGCGGCCGAGGTGACCCAGGTGGTGAACGCGGGCGCGAAGTTCGCCCTGTCGCCGGGCTGCTCCGACGCCCTGGTGGACGCGGTGAAGGCGGCCAGGCTGCCCTTCATTCCCGGCGTGATGACGCCCAGCGAGGTGATGCGCGCGCGCGACCACGGCTTCACGCTGATGAAGCTGTTTCCCGCCGCGCAGGCCGGCGGCATCGGCATGCTCAAGGCGCTGGGTGCGCCCCTGCCCGACGTGCGCTTCTGCCCCACCGGCGGCGTGAGCCCCGAGAACCTGCGCGAGATCCTGGCCCTGCCCAACGTGGCCATGGCCGGCGGCTCCTGGCTCACGCCCTCGGACGCTCTGCGCCAGGGCGACTGGAAACGCATCGCCCGCCTCGCGCGCGAAGCCACCACCCTGGCCACCGCCGTCTGACGCCACCGCACGCCACCGACCCATGACCCTGCCCACCACCCTGCCCGCCTGGGCCCGGCTGCAATCCCTGGCCGGGGCACCGCAGCCCCACCTGCGCGAGCTGCTGCCCGCCGACACCGGCCGCGCCGAGCGCATGGCGCTGCGCGCCGCCGGCATCACGCTGGACGCGAGCCGCCAGCGCGTCTCGCCCGCCATTCAGCAGGCGCTGCTGGCGCTGGCCGAGCAGGCCGGCGTGGCGGCCCAGCGCGACGCCATGTTCCGCGGCGAGCCCATCAACACCACCGAAGGCCGACCCGTGCTGCACGTGGCGCTGCGCGGCGACCCGCTGCACACCGGGCCCTGGGGCGCGGACGTGCAGAAGGCCGTGCAGGTCGAACTGGCCCGCGTCTGCGACTTCGCCGAAGCCCTGCGCGCGGGCACGGTGCGCGGGCACAGCGGCGAAGCCATCACCGACGTGGTGAACATCGGCATCGGCGGCTCCGACCTCGGCCCGCGCATGGCGGCCGACGCGCTGGCGCACCTGGCCCACCCGGGCGTGCGGGTGCACTACGTCTCCAACCCCGATGCCTGGGCGCTGTGGAGCGTGTTGCGTGGGCTGGACGCCGCGCGCACGCTGTTCATCGTCTCCAGCAAGACCTTCACCACGCAGGAAACGCTGACCAACGCCGCGAGCGCGCGGCGCTGGCTGAGCGACCACGGCTGCCCGGCCGACGCGCTGGGCCAGCACCTGGTGGCCATCACCGCCAGCCCGGCGCAGGCCGCGAAACTGGGCTACCCGGCCGAGCGCACCTTCCTGTTCTGGGACTGGGTGGGCGGGCGCTACTCCGTGTGGTCGGCGCTGGGCCTGCCGCTGGCGATTGCCATCGGCTCCGAACATTTCCGCCTCTTCCTGGCCGGTGCTCGCGCCATGGACGAGCACTTCCGCACCACACCGCTGGCGCAGAACCTGCCGGTGCAGCTGGCCCTGAACGGGATCTGGAACCGCAACTTCCTGGGCCTGCCCACGCAGCTGATCGTGCCCTACGCCTCGCGCCTGGTGCGTTTCACGCCCTTCGTGCAGCAGATGGACATGGAGTCCAACGGCAAGCGCACGCACACCGACGGCACGCCCGCCACGGTGGACACCGGCCCCATCGTCTGGGGCGGGCTGGGCATCGACGGGCAACACGCCTACTTCCAGCTGATCCACCAGGGCCGGCACACCGTGCCGGTGGACTTCATCGGCGTGCAGAACGAAGACACGCCCCTGCCCCTGGCCGCGACGCACCACGAGGTGGTCAACCTCAACCTGCGCGCCCAGGCCGAGGCCATGGCGCGCGGGCGCTCGCTGGCCGACACGCAGTCGCTGCTGCAGAAGGACGGCATGAGCGAAGCCGATGCCCGGGCCATGGCGCCGCACCGCAGTTTCGAGGGCAACATCCCGAGCCACATCCTCTGGCTGGACCGCCTGGACCCGGCGCGCCTGGGTGCCCTGATCGCGCTCTACGAACACAAGGTGTTCACCCAGGCCGCGGTCTGGCGCATCAACGCTTTCGACCAGTGGGGCGTGGAGCTGGGCAAGACCATGGCCAAGGCGATGGAGCAGGCTGCCCGCTGAGCCTGGTGGCGGCAACGGGCCGCAAGCGGGCCCAAACCGTGCTTTGTCGCGCAAAAATGCGGCAAAAAATACCGTATCGGGTATAAACGCAAAAGTTCCCGAAAGGGCAGGCGCTATTCCATCAGGTTCGGCACACACGGACAGCATCCACCAGCATGCAAAGAGTCAAGACCTTCCTCAGCAGCCTGACGTCGATCCTCACGCCGAATTCGGAGTCCGCGCCCAAGGCGCCCGACCCGAGGGCGATGGTCCTGATCCAGAAATCGATGCTCCGCCTGCTGGGTGTGCGAGGCGCCGAACTCAATCCCCAGCTGGAACACCGCATCCGCTACGCCTCCAGCATCGAGGCCCTCTGGTTCCTGCGCGCCGACCTGGCCCAGGCCCTGTGCCTGCAGCGCGACGAGTCCAGCGCCCTGGCGGCCGTCTCCGACCTCACGCCCCTCTTCGAAGGCAACGTCTCCAAGGCGCAGCTGCAGTCCTTCCAGCGCGGCCAGCGCCGCTGAACCGCCCTTTCAGGCCAAGCCGCCGTTGGCGCGCAGCACCTGACCATTGACCCAGCCACCGGCCGGGCTCACCAGAAACCCCACCACCGAAGCGATGTCGCCCGGCTCGCCCAGCCGCTGCAGCGGCGGCATCTGGGCATGCATCTGGATCTGCTCGGGCGTCTTGCCGTCGAAGAACAGCGCGGTGGCCACCGGGCCGGGCGCCACCGCGTTGACCGTGATGCGGCGCCCGCGCAACTCCTTGGCGAACACCTGGGTCAGCGACTCCACCGCCGCCTTGGAGGCGATGTACACGCTGTAGCCCGGCAGGTTCAGCGCCACCGTGGTGCTGGAGAAGTTGACGATGCGCCCACCCTCGTTCAGCCGCGTGGCGGCCTCGCGCAGGGTGTTGAAGGTGCCGCGCACGTTGGTGTCGAAGGTGCTCTCGTACAGCGCATCGCTGGTCTGCGCCAGCGGCACCGTCTTGAGCACGCCGGCGTTGTTCACCAGCACGTCCACCGGGCCGAGTTCGCGCTCGGTGACGTCGAAGAGGACCCGCACCTCCTCGGCCTTCGAGACGTCGGCCCGCACCGCGATGGCCCGGGCGCCGCCGGCGCGCAGCTCGGCCACCAGGGCCTCGGCCTCGGGGGCGCTGTGGGCGTGGTTCACCACCACGGCGTAACCGTCGGCGGCCAGCCGGCGGGCCAGTTCGGCGCCGATGCCACGCGAGGCGCCGGTGACGATGGCGACGGGGGAGGAGGCGTTGGAGCTCATGGGTTTTCCTGAAAAGTTGAACGATGGCCCGATGATGGATCGTTCCCCCCGAAAGATCATTGCCTCGAAATTGGCAACATCGTTCGAATTTCATCAACAATACCGCCCATGGACCGATTCCAGGAAATGCAGGTGTTCGTGCGCATCGCCGAGCGCGGCAGCTTCACGCAGGCGGCGGACGACCTGCAGCTGCCGCGCGCGACGGTGAGCAACCTGATCCAGCGGCTGGAGGCGCGCCTGGGCGTGCGCCTGCTGGAGCGCACCACGCGCACGGTGCGGCTCACGCCCGATGGCGAGGCCTACCGCCAGCGTTGCGTGGGCCTGCTGGCCGACCTCGAAGAAGCCGACGGCCTGTTCCGCCAGGCCGTGCCCAAGGGCCTGCTGCGCGTGAACCTGCAGGGCACGCTGGCGCGCCGCTTCGTCGTGCCCGCCCTGCCCGCCTTTCTCGCGCGGCACCCGCAGCTGGAACTGCAGATCGGCGAGGACGACCTCCTGGTCGACCTGGTGCGCGAAGGCGTGGACTGCGTGCTGCGCGCCGGCCAGCTGCGCGACTCGTCCCTGGTGGCGCGCCGGGTGGCGCTGCTGCCGCAGCTCACCTGCGCCAGCGCGAGCTATCTCGCGCAGTTCGGCGAGCTTCGGACCCTGGCCGACCTGGCCGGCCACCGCGCGGTGAACTACCTCTCCAGCGCCACCGGCCAGGCCCTGCCGCTGGAGTTCACGGTGAACGGCGAAGTGCGCACGCTGAGCCTGAGCGGCCCGGTCTCGGTGACGGGGGCCGACGTCTACGCGGGCGCGGCGATCGCCGGCCTGGGCCTGGTGCAGGTGCCGCGCTACCGCGTGGCCGACGAACTGGCCTCGGGCCAGTTGCGCGAGGTGCTGGTGGACCTGCCACCGCCCCCGCTGCCGGTGTCGGTGCTGTACCCGCAGAACCGCCAGCTCTCCGTGCGCGTGCGCGCCTTCGCGCAGTGGCTGGGTGAGCTGTTCGAAACGCTCACCTGATCCCCCACTGCGTTAGCATCGCCCCCCATGAAACCCCAGGTGCAATTCCGCCTCCGCATCAAGCGCGGTGATGTCATCGCCATCGGCCCGGGCAAGGTGAGCCTGCTCGAAGCCATCGCGCGCACCGGCTCGATCTCGGCGGCCGGCCGGGAACTCAACATGTCGTACCGGCGCGCCTGGCTGCTGGTGGACGAGATCAACCGCTCGCTGACCGGGCCGGCCGTGTCCACGGCAGCCGGCGGGGCCAAGGGGGGCGGTACCTCGCTCACGCCCGTGGGCGAAGAGCTGGTGCGGCGCTACCGCGCCATCGAGGCCATCGCCCTGGCCGCGGCCTCGGCCGAGCTGCAGCAGCTCACCCGCCTGATCGCGCCCTGAAGCGGGCCGCCCTCAGGGCGCCTCGGCAGCGGGCGCCCTCTGCGCCAGCGTGAGGCTCAGGTCCTGGGCGTCCTGGGCCCCGAGCACGAAGGACAGGCTCACGTGCTCCGACAGCACCAGGGTGAGCGCCAGCTCGGTGCCGCCCGCCACGGGCTCGACCATCCATTCGCACACCCGCACGGCGCTGCGCAGTTCGGGCAGGCGGCTGAGCGCGCCGCGCACCGGCACCTCCTGCGAGACCAGGTGGCTTGGCAAGGCATTGAACACGGGCGCGCTGTGCGAGGCCTGCTGCGCGTGGGTGGGTCCGGTCATGGCGTGCTCCGAAAAAGTGGGTCCGGCTTTCGCTATATTTCTCAGTATATAACCAAGACCACGTCCTGGCACCGGCAGGGCGTCGCCCGTATGCTCGGCCCGACAACGGAGATCCACATGAACATCGATTGGGCCCACTTCACGCCCTGGGCCTCGCTGGCCGGGGGCATTCTGATCGGCCTGGCGGCGGCCGCCTTCATCCTCATGAATGGCCGCGTGCTCGGCATCAGCGGCATTCTGGGCGGCCTGCTGCCGCCCCGGGCGGGCGACGCGGGCTGGCGCATCGCCTTCCTGCTCGGGGTCTTCAGCGCCCCCCTGCTCTACGGCTGGCTCGCGCCCGACGGCCTGCTGCGCGCGCCGCGCATCGACGCGGGCACTGGCCTGCTGGTGGCCGCAGGCTTGCTGGTGGGCCTGGGCACACGCTACGGCTCGGGCTGCACCAGCGGCCACGGCGTGTGCGGGCTCTCGCGCCTGTCGCCGCGTTCGCTGGTGGCCACGCTGTGCTTCATGGCCGCGGGCTTCGCCGTCGTCTACGCCGTCCGCCACCTGCTCTGAGGAGACCCCACACCATGCAACGCATCATCGAATTTCTCGTCGGCCTGCTGTTCGGCCTGGGCCTGCTGCTCTCGGGCATGGCCGACCCGGCCAAGGTGCTCGGCTTCCTCGACCTGTTCGGCAGCTGGGACCCCTCGCTGGCCTTCGTGATGGCGGGCGCGATCGCGGTGGGCGTCTTCGCCTTCGCGCTGGCGAAGCGGCGCACCACCAGTTTCTTCGGCGACGCCATGCACCTGCCGAAGGCCACGCAGATCGACCGGCGCCTGGTGCTGGGCAGCCTGGTGTTCGGCGCGGGCTGGGGCCTGGCGGGTTTCTGCCCGGGCCCCGCGCTCGTGTCGATGGCCTCGGGCGAGTTCAAGGCCGCGGTGTTCGTCGCGGCCATGCTGGTGGGCATGCTGATGCACGGCTGGGCCGAGCGCCTGCTCGCCCGGCCGGCGGCGGCCGCCGCGCGCTGACGAACCCGGCTTACTTCGCGGCGCGCGCCTTGGCGACGGCGGCCTGCGTTTCCTTCCACAGGTCTTCGCCCACGTTGGCGGCGATGCCCGAGTTCACGCCAGCGAGTTTTTCGCGCATGCGGTTGGCTTCGGCCGGCGAGAGCTGGTTGATCTGCATGCCCTTGCCCTTGAGGTCGGCCAGCGCCTTGTCGGCCTCGGCGCGCGTGTCCTGGCGCTCGAAGTCGCGGCTCTTCCTGGCGGCGTCCAGCAGCACCTTGTGCTCGTCCTTGCTCAGGCCGTCCCAGTACTTCTTGCTCACCAGCACGATCCACGGGCTGTAGACGTGGTTGGTCACCGTGAGGTACTTCTGCACCTCGTAGAACTTGCTCGAGAGGATGGTGTTGTACGGGTTCTCCTGGCCGTCCACGGTCTTGGTTTCCAGCGCGGTGAACAGCTCGGAGAACGGCAGCGGCACGGCGTTGGCGCCCAGGGTCTTGAAGCTGTCGATGAACACGTTGTTCTGCATCACGCGCAGCTTGATGCCGTCCATGTCCTCGAGCTTGGTGACGGCGCGCTTGTTGTTGGTGAGGTTGCGGAAACCGTTCTCCCAGTACACCAGGCCGACCAGGCCTTTTTCCTGCAGCTTGTCCATCACCTTCTGGCCCACCGGGCCGTCGAGCACCACGTCGGCTTCCTTGGCGTTGTCGAACAGGAAGGGCGTGTCCCAGATCGCCATTTCCTTGGTGATGCCCACCAGGGTGGCGGTGGAGCCCACCATCATTTCCTGCGCGCCACCGATCAGCGCCTGCTGCATCTGCACGTCCGAGCCCAGCGCGGCGGCGCCGATGGCGCGGATCTTCATCTTGCCGCCCGAGGCTTTTTCCACTTCTTCGGCGAACAGCTTGGTGGCGCGGCCCTGGTTGGAGATTTCGTTGAGGCCGTAGCCGAAACGGATGATGCGCGGCTTGATGTCCTGCGCCCAGCTGGCGGCGAAGGGGGTGGCGAGCGCGGCGGCCGCGGTGGCGGCGATCAGGGTGCGGCGAAACAGGGTCATGGTTGTCTCCTTGGGGGTGGGTGAAGGGGAAGTGGCAAGGTCAGCGCATCCAGGCCACGGGCGCGGTGACGATCTGCGGGAACACGATGAACAGGCCGAGAACGATGAGGTAGGTGATCAGGAAGGGGTTCACGCCCTTGATGACCTGGTGCATGGGCAGGCGCCCGACGCCGGCCACCACGTTGAGCACGGTGCCCACCGGCGGCGTGACCAGGCCGATGGCGCCGTTGAGCACGAACATCAGCCCGAAGTACACCGGGTCGATGCCCGCCTTCACGGCGATGGGCAGCATCACCGGCGCGAAGATCAGGATGGTGGGCGTGAGGTCCAGCGCGGTGCCGATCGCCACCAGCACCAGCATCATCACCACCATCAGCACGCGCGGGTGTTCCACCAGCGGGCCCAGCCAGCCGGTGAGCGTGGACGGCAGGTCGGCCAGCGTGATCATGTAGCTGGCCACGGCGGCGCCGGCGCACAGGAACATCACCACCGAGGTGGTGCTCGCGGCGCGCACCAGCGCGCTGTACAGCTCGGGCAGGCGCATCTCGCGGTGCACGAAGAGCGCGATCACCAGCGCGTAGAACGCGGCCACCACGGCGGCCTCGGTGGGCGTGAAGATGCCGCTCTTCATGCCGCCGATGATGATCACCGGCATCACCAGCGCCCAGACCGCGCGGCCCGTGAGGCGCAGGCGCTCGGCCATGGGCACCGGCGGCGAGCTGGTCAGCGTCATCTTGCGCAGCACCACGCGCCAGGCCACCACCAGCGCCACGCCCATCACCAGGCCGGGCACGATGCCCGAGATGAACAGGGCCGAGATCGAGGTGTTGGTGGTCACGCCGTAGATCACGAAGGCCATGGACGGCGGGATGATCGGCCCGATGACGCTGCCGGCGGCGATGAGCCCGGCCGACGAGGCCACCGGGTAGCCGTGCTTGCGCATCATGGGCAGCAGGATGGCGGACATCGCGGCCGCGTCGGCCAGCGCCGAGCCCGACATGGCCGAGAGCAGCACCGCCGCACCGATGGCCACATACCCCAGCCCGCCGCGCACGTGGCCGACCCAGGCCTGCGCCATGTCGATGATGCGCTTGCTGATGCCGCCGGAGTTCATGAGCTCGCCGGCCAGGATGAAGAAGGGCACGGCCAGCAGCGGGAAGCTGTCGATGCCGGCCACCATGTTCTGCGCCAGCAGCTGGGTGTCCCAGAAGTCCATCACCCAGGCCATGGCGGCCCCGGTGAGCAGCAGAGCGAACGCCATGTTCATGCCGATGCCCATGAGCACCAGCATGCCGGCGATGAAGACCACGAAGGCCAATGCTTCAACGCTCATCGTGTCACTCCATGTCCACCGCGTGGCCCAGGTCGAGCGGCGTGCGGCGCACGATCTCGACCAGCACCATGGCGCCGATGGCCAGCGCGCACAGCAACGCCGGCAGGGGCAACAAGGCCACGGGGTAGCCCAGCACCACGGAGTGGCTGTCCATGCCCACCACCACCTGCTGCCACGCGCCCCGGCCCAGCAGCACGCAGGCCAGCAGCACCAGCCCGCGGATGGCCAGCGTGGCGAAGGCGAATGCGCGCGGGCGATCGCGCAACGAGCCGACCAGGCTGGTGAAGGCCATGTGCTGGCCCAGCGGGTAGGCGGCGGTCGCGCCCAGGAACACCATCCACACGAACAGCAGGCGCGAGAGTTCTTCGGTGGCGTTGATGCCGCTGTCGAAGCCGTAGCGCAGCACCACGTTGGCGAACACGCAGACCACCATGCCCGCCAGGCACAGCGCGAGCAGGGCCTCGGCCCCGTGTTTCAAGACTTGCGATGGTTTCATGAGCGAAGCTCCAGGGAATGGGGGGTGGCGTTGCCGTGCACCCAGTGCACCACGGCCTCGCCGAGTTCGGCCAGCGGGCGCGTGGCGTCCAGCGGCAGCACGCCGGGTTCGCGGCGCGGGTCTTCCAGCGTGGCGAACTGGCTGGCCACGAGGCTCACCGGGAACAGGTGGGCCGGGCGCGCGGCCACGCGCTCGCGCGCCTGCTCCTGCGTGAGTTCGAGAAACACGAAGCGCAGGCCGGGCACGGCGGCGCGCAGGCGGTCGCGGTAGCGCAGCTTGAGGGCCGAACAGGTCAGCACCACGCCCTCGGCATGGGCCTGCAGCTGCTCGGCCAGGGTGTCGAGCCAGGCCGCGCGGTCGTCGTCGCTCAGGGGGATGCCGCCGCGCATCTTGGCGACGTTGCTGGCGGAGTGGAAATCGTCTCCCTCCAGCAAGGGCACGCCCAGCGTCCGGGCGCACAACTGGCCCAGGCTGGACTTGCCGCAACCCGCCACGCCCATGACGACGAGGGAGGTGTTCGGGGGCGATGCATTCATTTGGTAGCGCTGTCCCAACAAGGTGAAAAAGAAAACCGGTCCTCATGTCCGACCGTGCCCGCCTTCGTAGCTGGGACTTTGGTCGGCCTGTGGCACGATTCAGGGTAAATTCGGGTGTCCATGGCCTTGGACAGCGCTATCCTACCGCCAGCCTCACCGCCCCCAACACCGGGAAAACCCTTGGAACCGACCGAACGCAAGCGCCGCCACAGCGGCCGCACCACCCTCAGCGACGTGGCCCGCGCGGCCGACGTGAGCCCCATCACCGCCTCGCGCGCGCTGCGCGGCGAGCGCAGCGTGGCGGCCGAGCTGGTGGAGCGCGTCAAGCTCGCCGCCGAGCAGCTGGGCTATGTGCCCGACCCGGCGGCGCGCGCCCTCGCCTCCCAGCGCAGCACGCAGGTGCCGGTGCTGGTGCCGCTGCTGTCCAACGCGCTCTTCGTCGATGTGCTGGAGGCCGTGCACCGCACCCTGCTGCCACACGGCTACCAGACCCTGATCGGCGTGACGCACTACGAGCCACGCGAGGAAGAGCAATTGCTGCGCAGCTACCTGGCGCACCGGCCGGCCGGCCTGCTGCTCACCGGCTTCGACCGCACCGAGGCCGCGCGCCAGCTCATCGCCGGCAGCGGCGTGCCCTGCGTGCACCTGATGGAATTGACGCAGGCACCGGGCGTCTACTGCGTGGGCTTCTCGCAGGTCGAGGCGGGCCACGCGATCACCGAGCACCTGGTGCGGCGCGGCCGCCGGCGCATCGCCTTCGTGGCCGCGCAGCTGGACCCGCGCACCATGCAGCGCGCCGAGGGCTACCGACGCTGCCTGCGCCAGCACGGCCTGTACGACGCGAAGCTGGAGTTGCTGAGCCCGCAGCCCTCGTCGATGCAACTGGGGGGTGAACTGCTCGAAGACCTGCTGCGCACCCGCCCCGAGGTGGACGCGGTGTTCTTCTGCAACGACGACCTGGCCCAGGGCGGCCTGCTGTGCGCGCTGCGCCTGAAGATCGAGGTGCCCGCGCGCATCGCGGTGGCGGGCTTCAACGACCTCTCGGGCAGCGACCAGATGGTGCCGCCGCTGACCACGGTGCGCACGCCGCGCCGCGCCATCGGCGAGGCCAGCGCGCAGATGCTGCTGAGCCTGATGCGCGGCGAGCTGCCACCCAAGCCCTCGCTGGACCTGGGCTTCGAGCCCCTGATCCGCGGCAGCAGCTGACCCCGATCAAACCGGGAAACGATCGGCGTAGTCGACCTCGAGCCGCGAGTGCAACTGCCAGTAGCGCGGCGCCTCGCGGCCCTGCATGCGCGCGACCAGCAGATCGAGGTGCGCATGCCACCCGGCCGACACGCTCAGCACATCGTCGCGGCTGGGCAAACGCTGGTGCGTGATCACGAGCCGCACACCGCCCCCGACTTCACGCAGCTCGTACTGAACCTCGCCCTGCCCGCCCCAGGTGTGGGCCAACCGATGCGGCGGCTCGCACACCGTGACCTGTCCCAGCAGTTCCGCGCATGCCGCCATGTCCGCGTATTTCGGTGGCGCGGGGTCGTCGGCATGCGTCAGCTCCTTGTGGCGGAACGTCAATGCCACCCGGCCGCCCACCTGCAGGTCCATCGCACCGCCGGCCAGCCACTGGGCGCGCTTGTCCTCTTCGGTGATCCAGGCCCACGCCCGCTCGATGGGGCCGGGCAGCAGGCGTTCGATGCGCACTGTGTCGGGGGCGGTGAGCACGCCGTAATCGTCGTCCTTCATGGTTTTCTCCTTGGGTTGCGGGGTGCCCGCGGTTTCCGGACCTTGTCCTCGGCTTTGAGCAAGGCTTCGAGCACATCGACGCGCTGCTGCCAGAACCGCTCGTAGTGGCGAATCCACTCGAGCCCCGCGTGCATGGGTGCGGCGTTCAACTGGCACAGGTGGGTGCGTCCGGTGATGGTGCGCTGGATCAACCCGGCCCGTTCGAGCACCTGGATGTGCTTGGATGCCGCGGCCAGCGAGATGTCGAACGGCGCCGCGAGCTCGCCCACGGGCAGCGGCTGCGAGGACAGCGCGGCCAGCATGGCACGCCGGGTCGGATCGGCCAGGGCGCGAAACACGGCGTCGAGTTGGGGTGCTTCATATTCAACCATGAAGTTGAATATACACACCACCCGAACAACTGTCAACCGAATGATTGAATGTTTTTTCCACCGGGCCATGGCGGTAAGCTCCGCGTCGAAGACACCACCCGGAGACCCCATGCCCGCCTACCTCTACGGCAACATCGACATCACCGACCCGGCCCTCTACGAGGAATACCGCCGCGAGGTGCCCGCCGTGATCGCCGCGCACGGCGGCCGTTACCTGGTGCGCGGCGGCGCGGTGAAGGTGCTCGAAGGCCACGGCGTGCCGAACCGCCAGGTGATCCTCGAATTCCCCGACATGGCGCACCTCGAAGCCTTCTACCACTCGCCCGAGTACCAGCGCCTGGTCGCGATCCGGCAGCGCGCCGCCAGCGGCACGCTGTTCGCCATCGAAGGCTACTGAGGCGGCGGGGCCTGCGAGGGGGTGGAGGCCCCCATCACGCTGTACCAGTCGACCTTGCGCGTCGCGACCATGATGGCGGCCAGCACGCCGAACAGCAGCAGCGAACCCATCATCAGCGCGTTGTCCTCCGAGATCAGGATGCCGTAGAGCACACCGTAGAGCGCCACCAGCAGGCCGCTCATGAGCAGGCCCGGCGCCCATCCGCCCAGCACGTGTCGCAGGTAATGCGCGAGCAGGCCGATGCAGGCCGCGCTGGCCACCAGGTAGGCCCAGACGAAGTCCAGGTGCTCGGCGATCGACAGCAGCAGCAGGAAGAACAGCACCAGCGCGGCGCCGATCATCAGGTACTGCATGGGGTGGATGCGCCAGCGCTTCACCATCTCCAGCACGAAGAAGGCGGCGAAGGTGAGCACGATGAACATCATCCCGTACTTGGTCGCGCGCTCCGTCATGCGGTAGACGTCCACCGGGTTGCCGAGCGAGACGGAAAAGCTCTCGGGCGCGCGCCGCTGCTCGCCGCCCTGCTGCACGAACTGCTGCTGCGCCTGGGTCGAGAGCGACGGCACGCTCCACGCGGCCTCGAAGCCCGAGGCGCTCACGCTGCGCGTGCGCGGCAGGAAGTCGCCGTCGAAGCTCGGGTGCGGCCAGCTCGATTGCAGCTGCACGCGGTTCTCGTCGGCCAGCGGCACCCAGCCGATGCGGCCCGTGCCCGCGAGTTCGAGCTGCAGTTCGAACGGCAGCACCGCGCCGGGCCGCAGTTGGGCGACGTCGAGCGAGGCGGCCAGCGGCAGGGGCAGCCGCTGCGCGGCCGGCCCGGGCGCCACGGCCAGCGCGCGGCCGTCGACCTTGAGCTGGGGCGCGTTGAGCAGGCCGCGCAAATCGCTCACGCCCATGAGCAGGCGTGGCTGGCCCAGGCTGATCTGGCCGTTCTTCTCGCGCGGTTCGACCTCGGTCCACACGAAGCGGCCGCTGCTCTGGTTCACGCTGGTGTAGACCGTGATCGGGAAGACGCCGCGCCAGCGCGTCTCGGTCGCGAGGTGGCTGCGGGTCTCCATCAGCGTGGGAAAGCGGATCACCGCGTGCGACTGCGTCACGCGCTCCTCGCGCGTGTGGCCGGTCTCGCCCACGCTCACGGTGCGCGTGAAGGTTTCGGTGTAGGGCACGTACAGCACCGGCCCGGTGAGGGTCTGCGCACCGGCGTGCGCGCGCGCCACCTCCTCGGTGGCGGTCTCGCGGTTCTGGCTGCGCTCCTGGATCAGGTCGCGCACCATCAGGAGGGGAATCGAGAGCAGCAGCATCAGCAGGCCGATGACCAGGACTTTGCTCAGCAGGGGGTATTTGTTCAAGTCGGGCTCCGTGGTGAGAACCCGGCCAGTCTGGCCCCGCCGTGCGAAGCGGCTGTGCGCTGCAGCAGCGTTTTGTGCAGTGAGTGTGAAACCCTCAGGCCGGCAGGCGCCAGCGGGCGATGCAGCCGCCGGGCGAGGACACGTTCTCCACCACCACCTGGCCGCCGTGCAGGTCGCTCACCTCCTTGACCAGGCACAGGCCCAGGCCCGAGCCCTTGTCCTGCCCTTCGCCGCGCGGCAGCGAATAGAAACGCTCGTATAGGCGGTCGCGCGCGTAGTCGGGAATGCCCGGCCCCTGGTCGCGCACCGACCACTCCAGCTGGCCACCGTCCTTGTGCAGGCGCAGCCACAGCTCCCCCTGCGGCGGCGAAAAGTCGATCGCGTTGTCCAGCAGGTTCTGCAAGGCCTGGCCGATGAGGAAGGCATCGCCCTGCACCACCAGGCCCTGCCCGAGTTCGTCGCGCACGCGCAGCGACTTGCGGCGCAGGCGTGGTTCGAGCCGCTGCAGCAGCTCACGCGTGAGCGCGCTCAGGTCCACCGGCTCGCGCGTGCCCAGGCCTTGCATCTGCTCCACGTGGGCCAGTTGCAGCAGCTTGTCCACCAGCAGGTGCAGGCGCTCGGCCTGCCGTTGCACGTTGCCGGCGAAGCGCTGCCGGTCGGGCGCGGGAAGGTCCTCCTGCAACAGTTCCGCCGCGCCCCGGATCGCGGCCAGCGGGCTCTTGAGTTCGTGCGTGAGCGTGTGCACGTAGCTCTCCACATAGGCCTTGTCCTCCAGCTTGAGCCGCATGCGCTCCAGCGCGCCCGCCAGGTCGGCGAACTCGGTGCTGCCGCTCAGGCGCCCGAGCACCGGCAGCGGCGCGCGCTCGCCGCGCGAGACCGCGTTCGCATAACCGCGCAGGCGCGAGAGCGAACTCGCGATCCACCAGCTGAACAGCAGACCGATCAGCAGGGACAGGCCCAGCAGCGCCCAGGACCAGCGCAGGATGCGCTGCTCGCTGCGGTCGATGTAGGGCTGCAGGCGCTGGTTGGGGCGCGAGACGGTGAGCACACCGATGACGCGGTCGCCGTCGCGGATGGGCGCGGCCACGTGCATCACCGTGTTGTCGGGGTCGTCCGGACTCGCGGGACTGGAGCGCGCGCCGTACTCGCCGCGCAGCGTGCGCACCACGTCGTTCCAGCGCGAGTGGTCCTGGCCGATGGCCTCGGGCCGCGTGTCGAAGCGCACGATGCCTTCGGCATCGGTGATGGTGATGCGGTAGTCGATGCGGTCTTTGCGAAAGCCCCCGATGTTGGCGCCGGGCCGCGCGGTGTCCAGGCCCTGCAGCGAGCGGGCGAAGAAACCCTCGGCGATGGTGCCGGCCTTCATGTCGGGCGTGGCCAGTTGCGCCAGCGTGTAGGCCGCGTCGATCAGGCTGTCCTCCATGGCCAGGCGGGTGCCGGGCTTGACCTCGTCCAGCAGCACGCGCAACACCACGAACAGCGCCAGGCCCAGCACCAGGAAGAACCCAATGAGCAGGCGCAGGCCGATGCGCATTCAGGGCAACCGCAGCGAGTAACCCATGTGGCGGTGGGTCTGGATCACCTCCGCCACCAGGCCGCGCTCGCGCAGCTTGGCGCGCAGCAGCTTGATGTGCGCGTCCACCGTGCGGTCCGAGGTGTGCGGGGCCCCGCCCCAGACCAGGTCCATGAGCTCGGTGCGCGAGAAGATGCGCTGCGGGCGCCGCAACAGCGTGGCGAGCAACAGGAACTCGTAGCGCGTGAGCGCCAGCAGTTCGCCCTCGCAGGCGATGCGCTGCGCCTTCTCGTCCAGCGTGAGCAGGCCCGGGGCCACCGGGGTGGGCGCGGGCACGGCGGCCGGGGCGCCGCCGCCCGCGCTGCGGCGCAGGATGGCGCGCACGCGGGCGCACACCTCGCGCGGCGAGAACGGTTTGACCACATAGTCGTCGGCCCCCAGCTCCAGGCCCAGCACGCGGTCGATCTCCTCGTGGCGCGCGGTCAGGAACACGATGGGCAGCTCGCTGGTCTTGCGGATCGCGCGGCACACGTCGAAGCCGTTGCCATCGGGCACGCCCACGTCCAGGATGGCGAGGTCCGGCGGTGCTTGTTCGAAGGCCGACAGCGCCTCGCGCGCCAGCCCCACGTGGCGCACCTCGAAGCCCTCGCTCTGCAGCGCGTACAGCAAGGTGTCGGCGATGGCCTGTTCGTCTTCCAGCAGCAGGATGCGCTTGCGCATGGTGTAGAGGGGGCTTTCGGATGGAGCGGGCCATCTTAACCAAGGCACTGGAATGGCCTGAAAGCCAGTCACAGCTGGTTACGAGCACGACCTTTGACCACACGCCGGCTTCACACGGGGGCGGGATAATTCCACCCCATGCTTCAGCTCACCCCACGCAGGACGGTTCTCGCCCTGGCGTTCTCCGCCGCCCTCATCGTGGCATTCCCGGTCCCGGCGTCGACCTTCGACCTGCCCTCGCTGGATCGCATCGTCCACTACCAGCCCAAGCTGCCGCTGCAGGTCTACACCGCCGACGGCGAGGAGATCGCGCAGTTCGGCACCGAGCGGCGCGACTACGTGCCGCTCTCGCGCATGCCGATGCAGCTGCAGCAGGCCGTGCTGGCGGTGGAAGACGCGCGCTTTCGCGAACACTCGGGCGTGGACCCCAAAGGCATGGCGCGCGCGGTGCTGGCCGTGATCACCGGGGGGCGCAAGCAAGGCGCCTCCACCATCACGCAGCAGCTGGTGCGCACCATGCTGCTCACGCGCGAGTTCTCGGCCGAGCGCAAGGCCAAGGAAATCTGGCTGGCCCTCAAGCTGGAAGACGAGATCTCCAAGGACCGCATCCTGGAGATCTACATGAACGAGATCTTCCTGGGCCAGCGCGCCTATGGCTTCGCCGCCGCCTCGCAGATCTACTTCGGCAAGCCGCTGGACAAACTCTCGCTGGCCGAGACCGCCATGCTCGCGGGCCTGCCGCAGAACCCGTACTACGCCAACCCGGTGGCCAACTTCGAGCGCGCCACGCAGCGCCAGCGCGTGGTGCTCGAGCGCATGCGCGCCGTCGACGCGATCAACGACAAGCAGCTCGCCGCCGCGCGCGCCGAGAAGCTGGTCATCCGCACCCCGGGCACGCGCAGCGTGCACGCGGCCCACGTGGCCGAGATGGCCCGGCGCGCCGTGGTCGAGCGCTTCGGCACCGAGGCCTATTCGAGCGGGCTGCGCGTGACGACCTCGCTGCGCGCGGCCGACCAGCGCGCCGCGCACACCGCCGTGCAGCGCGGCGTGCTGGCCTTCGAACGCCGGGGCGCGTGGCGCGGCCCGGAAGACACCGAGTCGCTGCCCTCGGGCAACGGCGCCGAACTGGAGCGCGCGGCCGCCGAGGCGCTCAAGGACCACCGCGACGACGAGACCCTGCGCGTGGGCATCGTGCTCTCGGCCAGCCCGACGGCGCTGGAGGTGCAACTGGCCAGCGGCGAACGGATCACCGTGCAGGGCGAGGGCCTGCGCTGGGCACAGAAGGCGCTCGACGCCAAGGCCAAGGCGCCCCTGAAGGTCACGCGCGGCGCCATCGTGCGCGTGGTCGCCAACGGCAAGGCCAAGGACAAGAAGACCCCGCTGTGGGCCATCTCGCAATGGCCCGAGGCCGAGGCCGCGCTCGTCGCGCTGGACCCGCAGACCGGCCGCGTGCGCGCGCTGGTGGGGGGCTTCGATTTCACCAACCAGCCGTTCAACCACGTCACGCAGGGCTGGCGCCAGCCGGGCTCGGCCTTGAAGCCCCTGCTCTACTCCGCCGCGCTCGAAGCGCGTGTGATGCCGGCCACGATGGTGGACGACCTGCCCTTCACCGCCGCCAACGGCTGGAGCCCGAACAACGCCAGCGGCGAACACCTGGGCCCGATCTCGGTGCGCGAAGCGCTCAAGCGCTCGAGCAACCTGGCCAGCGTGCGCGTGCTGCAGCACACCGGCACCCAACCCGCGCGCGAATGGACCGGGCGCTTCGGCCTGGACGTGGCACGCCAGCCCAACGACCTCACCCTGGCCCTGGGCACCGGCAGCGCGACGCCCCTGCAGATGGCCCAGGCCTACGCCACCCTGGCCAACGGCGGCTGGCCGGTGGCGCCGGTGGTGATCGAGAAGATCACCGACGCGCAGGGCAAGGTGCTGTTCGAAGCCCCGCCCGCGTCTCCGCTGACCGAAGAGACCCGTGCCATTCCCGCGCGCAACGCCTACGTGGTCGGCAGCCTGCTCAACGACGTGGCGCGCGCCGGCACCGCCGCGCGGGCCCAGGCCCTGCTCAAGCGGCCCGACATCTACGGCAAGACCGGCACCACCAACGACGCGGTGGACGCCTGGTTCGCCGGCTACCAGCCCTCGCTGGCCGCGGCCGTGTGGGTGGGCTACGACAAGCCGCGCAGCCTGGGCGGCGGCGAGTCGGGCGGGCGCATCGCGCTGCCGATCTGGATCGACTACATGGGCGCGGCGCTCAAGGGCGTGCCGGTGGCGCAACCGCCCGCCCCGCCGGAAGGCCTGGTGCGCGATGGCGAGGACTGGCTGTACGCCGAATGGCACGACGGCGGCTGGGTGTCGCAGATCTCGGACACCAGCGGGGTGCAGTACAAGACCAACCTCGGCAGCGAGATCGGCAAGGTGTTCAACTCGTTCGGTGCCTGGCTGCGCGGCGAATCCAGGCCCTGAGCGAAGGCCCCCTGAGCGCTGCACGGCGGCGACAGCCCAGCGCGGACCGCGCACCTATCATCGGCTCACCATGAGCCCTGCCGCCCCTTCTCCCGACGCCGCCGCCCTTCCCACCGCCGTGTTCGAACAGGACGGCACCCGCTGGCAGCCCAGCGTGCTGGCCCGCGGCCCCTGGGACGCCCGCGCCCAGCACGGCGGTGCGCCTTGTGCCCTGCTGGTGCACCTGGCCGAAAGCGCCCTGCCCGACCCGGCCTGGCAGCTCTCGCGCCTGAGCATCGAGCTGATCAAGCCGGTGCCGGTGGCGCCGCTGACCTCGCGCCTGGACACCCACCCGGGTCGCTCCACCACGCGCATGACGATCGACCTGTTCGCTGACGATGTGCTGGTGGCCCGGGGCCATGCGCTCCTGGTGCGCGGGCAGCCGTTCGAGTTGCCGTCCGGCCTGCCGGGCTGGTCACCGGAGCTGCTGCGCCCGCTGCCCGACGAATGCCATGAGCGGCTGCGCATTCCTGGCCTGCCGGATGGTGTCTCGTTCTACCAGTCCGCCATGGACCACCGCATGGCTCAGGGCGATGCCGCGCAGCCCGGCCCGGCCGCCGCCTGGTTTCGCCTGAGTGTGCCGCTGGTGCAGGGTCAGCCCAACTCCCCCGCCATGCGGGCGGCGGCCGCCGCCGATTTCGGCAATGGCCTGAGCTGGGTGCTGCCGGCCGAGCGCTACCTGTTCTCGAACGCCGACCTCAGCCTGCACCTGCACCGCCCACCCGAAGGTGAGTGGATCGGGCTGCGCTCGGAAACCCAGGCCCACGGTGGCGGCGTGGGCACCACCTTGTCACGTCTCTACGACGTGCACGGCCCCATCGGCGTCGCGATCCAGACCCTGGTGATGCGCGAACGCGCCTGAAGCGCTCAGCCCGCGCAGATGCGCGCCTTGGCCTCGGCGTATTCGCGCTTGAAGCGCGCCACCAGATCGGCGGCGGGCAGCACCTCGCGGATCGCGCCGATGCCCTGGCCGCAGCCCCAGATGTCGCGCCAGGCCTTGGCCGCGTTGGCGCCCTCGCCGGTGGCGAAGTTCATCTTGCTCGGGTCGCTCTGGGGCAGGTTGTCCGGGTCCATGCCGGCGTTCTTGATGCTGCCCTTGAGGTAGTTGCCGTGGATGCCGGTGTAGAAGTTGCTGTAGACGATGTCGTCGGAGTCCGACGCGGTGATCATCTCCTTGTAGCCGTCCACCGCGCGCGCCTCTTCGGTGGCGATGAAGGCCGAGCCGATGTAGGCCAGGTCGGCGCCCATGGCCTGCGCGGCCAGGATGGCACCGCCCGAGGCGATGGCGCCCGAGAGCGCGATCGGGCCGCCGAACCACGCGCGGATTTCCTGCACCATCGCGAACGGGCTCTTCACGCTGGCATGGCCACCGGCACCGGCGGCCACGGGGATCAGGCCGTCGGCGCCCTTGTCGATCGCCTTGTGCGCGAACACGTTGTTGATCACGTCGTGCAGCACGATGCCACCCCAGGCGTGCACCGCCTGGTTCACGTCCTCGCGCGCGCCCAGGCTGGTGATCACGATCGGCACCTTGTACTTGGCGCACAGCTGCATGTCGTGCTCCAGCCGGTCGTTGCTCTTGTGCACGATCTGGTTGATCGCGAAGGGCGCGGCCTTGTTGTCGGGGTTGGCCTTGTCGTGCGCGGCCAGGGCCTCGGTGATTTCGGCCAGCCATTCGTCGAGCTGCGAGGCCGGGCGGGCGTTGAGCGCGGGCATGGAGCCCACCACGCCGGCCTTGCATTGCGCGATCACGAGCTTGGGGTTGCTGATGATGAACAGCGGCGAGCCGATCACCGGGAACTTCAGGTTCTTCAGAACGGGTGGCAGGCTGCGGGCGGGTGCTGTCATGGTGTCTCCGTTGGGGTTCGTCAGGATTCTGGGGGCAGCGCGGGGCGAGGCCCTGTCGATGCGGCGACAGGGCGCGCGAAAACCGCGATCAGAAGGCCTCGATGGCGAGCGCGGTCACGGCCTCGGCGCCGTCCACGATGCTGTCGCGCACGCCCGGGGCGCGGCTGAGGAGGTGGTCGGCGTAGAAGCGCGCGGTGGTGATCTTGGCCTGCATGAAGGCCGCGTCCTTGCCCTGGGCCAGTTGGTCCTCGGCCACCAGCAGCGCGCGCGCCATCTGCCAGCCCGCCACGAGGTTGCCCGCGAGCATGAGGTAGGGCACGCTGCCGGCGAAGGCCGCGTTGGGGTTGGCGCGCGTGTTGGCGGCGATGAACTCGACCACGTCCACGAAGGCCTCGCGCGCGGCCTTCAGGCGGGCATGCACGGCCTTGGCGTTGGCGCTGCCGCGCGTCGCCAGTTCGGCCTCGGTCTTCTCGATCTGGGCCGCGATGGCCTTGGCGCCGGTGCCACCATCGCGCGCGGTCTTGCGGCCCACGAGGTCGTTGGCCTGGATGGCGGTCGTGCCTTCGTAGATGGTGAGGATCTTGGCGTCGCGGTAGTACTGCGCCGCACCCGTCTCCTCGATGAAGCCCATGCCGCCGTGCACCTGCACGCCCAGGCTGGTGACTTCCAGGCTCATCTCGGTGCTGTAGCCCTTGACCAGCGGCACCAGGAACTCGTAGAAGGCCGCGTTCTGCTTGCGCACCTCGGCATCGGGGTGGTGGTGGGCGGCGTCGTACGCGGCGGCGGCCACGCTGGCCATGGCGCGGCAGCCTTCGGTGGAGGCGCGCATGGTCATGAGCATGCGCTTGACGTCCGGGTGGTGGATGATGGGCGCGGCCGCGCTCATCGAGCCGTCGACCGGGCGGCTCTGCACGCGGTCCTTCGCGTAACCCACGGCCTTCTGGTAGGCGCGCTCGGCGATCGCGATGCCCTGCACGCCCACGGCGTAGCGCGCGGCGTTCATCATGATGAACATGTACTCCAGGCCCCGGTTTTCCTGGCCCACGAGGTAGCCCACGGCACCGCCGTGGTCGCCGTACTGCAGCACGGCGGTGGGGCTGGCCTTGATGCCCATCTTGTGCTCGATGCTCACGCAATGCACGTCGTTGCGCGCGCCCAGGGAGCCGTCCGGGTTCACCATGAACTTGGGCACCACGAACAGGCTGATGCCTTTCACGCCCTCGGGCGCGCCGGTCACGCGCGCGAGCACAAGGTGCACGATGTTCTCGGCCATGTCGTGCTCACCGTAGGTGATGAAGATCTTGGTGCCGAACACCTTGTAGCTGCCATCGGGCTGCGGCTCGGCGCGGCTGCGCACGGCAGCGAGATCGGAGCCGGCCTGCGGCTCGGTGAGGTTCATGGTGCCGGTCCATTGACCGCTCACCAGTTTTTCGAGGTAGGTCGCCTTGAGCTCGTCGGAGCCCGCGGTGAGCAGGGCTTCGATCGCGCCGTCGGTCAGCAGCGGGCACAGCGCGAAACTCATGTTGGCGCTGTTGAGGATTTCGCCGCAGGCCGCGCCGATGGTCTTGGGCAGGCCCTGGCCGCCGAAGTCCACCGGGTGCTGCAGGCCCTGCCAGCCACCTTCGGCGTACTGCTTGAAGGCGTCCTTGAACCCGGGGGTGGTGGTGACCACGCCGTCCTTGAACCACGAAGGGTTCTTGTCGCCCTCGAAGTTCAGCGGCGCGATCACGCCTTCGTTGAGCTTGGCGCACTCCTCCAGCACGGCTTGCGCGGTTTCCAGGCCGGCTTCCTCGAAGCCGGGCATCTGCGCCACCTGGTCGATGCGGGCCAGGTGCTCGATGTCGAACAGCATGTCCTTGAGGGGGGCGGTGTAGCTCATCGTCTTGTCTCCGGGGGAAATTCAGGGGGCAGATGCGGCAAGGGCATCGCGAACGATGCCCTTGTCTTTCTCAAGCGGCTCAGAGTGCCTTGATCAACTCGGGCACGGCGGTGAACAGGTCCGCCTCCAGACCGTAGTCGGCCACCGAGAAGATCGGCGCCTCGGGGTCCTTGTTGATCGCCACGATCACCTTGGAGTCCTTCATGCCGGCCAAATGCTGGATCGCGCCCGAGATGCCGGCGGCGATGTAGAGCTGAGGCGCGACGATCTTGCCGGTCTGGCCCACCTGCCAGTCGTTGGGCGCGTAACCCGCGTCCACAGCGGCACGGCTGGCGCCGAGGGCGGCACCGAGCTTGTCGGCCAACGGGGTCATCACCTCGTTGAACTTCTCGGCGGAGCCCAGCGCGCGGCCACCGGAGACGATGATCTTCGCGGCGGTGAGTTCGGGGCGGTCGCTCTTGGCGATCTCGCTGCCCAGGAACTTGCTCTTGCCGTCATCGGCCGCGGCCGTGGCGGTTTCCACGGCGGCGCTGCCACCGGTGGCCGCCGCCGGGTCGAAGCCGGTGGTGCGCACGGTGATCACGTGCTTGGCGTCGGTGCTCTGCACGGTGGCGATCGCGTTGCCGGCGTAGATCGGGCGTTCGAAGGTGTCGGCGCTGATGACCTTGGTGATGTCGGAGACCTGGCCCACGTCCAGCGTGGCGGCCACGCGCGGCGCGACGTTCTTGCCGCTGGCGGTGGCCGGGAACAGGATGTGGCTGTAGTTGCCGGCCAGGGCCAGCACCTGGGCGGCCACGTTCTCGGCCAGGCCGTGTTCGAAGCCCGGGGCGTCGGCGTGGATGACTTTGGTCACGCCAGCGATGGCGGCTGCGGCCTTGGCGGCTTCACCGGCGTTGTGGCCGGCGATGAGCACGTGCACGTCACCCCCGCACTGGGCGGCGGCGGTCACGGTGTTGAGGGTCGCGCCCTTGATGGAGGCGTTGTCGTGTTCGGCAATAACGAGTGCGGTCATTTTTCAGGTCCTCAGATCACTTTGGCTTCGTTCTTCAGCTTGTCCACCAGGGCGGCCACATCGGCCACCTTGACGCCGGCACCGCGCTTGGGCGGCTCGCTGACCTTGAGGGTCTTGATGCGCGGCTTCACGTCCACACCGAGGTCTTCGGGTTTGACGATGTCCAGCTGCTTCTTCTTGGCCTTCATGATGTTGGGCAGCGTCACGTAACGCGGCTCGTTCAGGCGCAGGTCGGTCGTGATGACGGCCGGCAGCGTGATCGACAGGGTCTCCAGGCCGCCGTCCACTTCGCGCGTGACGCTGGCCTTGCCGTCGGCCACTTCGACCTTGGAGGCGAAAGTCGCTTGGGGAAGCCCTGCCAGCGCGGCCAGCATCTGGCCGGTCTGGTTGCAGTCGTCGTCGATCGCCTGCTTGCCCAGGATCACGAGCTGGGGCTGTTCCTTGTCCACCAGCGCCTTGAGCAGCTTGGCCACGGCCAGGGGCTGCAGTTCTTCGCTGGTCTCCACCAGGATGGCGCGGTCCGCGCCGATGGCCATGGCCGTGCGCAGGGTCTCCTGGCACTGCGTCACGCCGCAGGAGACGGCGATCACCTCGGTGACCACGCCCTTCTCCTTCAGGCGCACGGCTTCTTCCACCGCGATCTCGTCAAACGGGTTCATGCTCATCTTGACGTTGGCGATGTCCACGCCAGTACCGTCGCTCTTGACGCGAACCTTGACGTTGTAATCCACCACGCGCTTGACGGGGACGATGACCTTCATGATTGGGCTGCTCCTGATGATTGGAAAAATGTCGTCACGAATTGACGTGCACGTCAACTCAAGGATTGTATGCGGATGGTCTGCCGCCTCATGGGCGCTGCCCTCGCGGGCGACGCACAAACCGAGAAAAGAACGGTCGTGCTTTTTTGCCATTGTAGGCGCTATTGCCCCTGGATGGAAGTCTCCCTAGTGAAACGGCACGTGCCTTCGGTCTCGGAATGGCCGTTTGATTTCTTAATAGATTGTCAAAACGGCTGCAACACCGCAGGTCCATCGATATATTCGTGCAAATACATTCTGTTTCTTTTAATCCTTTGAACCACCTGCCCGAGCCACATGCGCATTGCCGCCATTGATGACGATCCCGCGCAGCTGGATCTGGTCAGGGTGGTCGTCGCATCCATGGGCCACGACTGCCACCTGTTCGAGAATGCCAACGCGCTGCTGCGCGTGCTGCCCAAGGAGACGTTCGACCTCTTCATCGTCGACTGGGAGCTGCCCGACATCCCTGGCCTGGACGTGATCCGCGCGATTCGCGACACCGCGATGGCACCGGTGCCCATCCTGATGATGACCAACCGCAGCGACGAGCGCGACATCATCGAAGGCCTGAACTGCGGCGCCGACGACTACATGGTCAAGTCCGCCCGCGTGGGGGAGTTGCGCGCGCGCCTGATGGCGCTGCTGCGACGGGGCGGCCACGCCCCGGCACCGAGGGAGCTGGTCTGGGGCCGCTACCGTTTCCTGGTGCAGGACCGCGTGGTGCGTGTCGACGGCACCGAACTCTCGACCCTGACCAGCAAGGAATTCGACCTCGCCTTCCTCATGTTCCGCAACATGGGCCGCCTGCTCTCGCGCGCCCACCTGATCGAGGCCGTCTGGGGCATCGACGCGGACATCTCGTCGCGCTCGCTGGACGTCTACATGTCCCACGTGCGCAGCAAACTGAGCCTGCGCGCCGAGTCGGGCTACAAGCTGGTGTCCGTTTACAGCCACGGGTACCGGCTCGAAGACCTCGGCCCGGTGCCGGCCGCCCTGGCCCATTGAACATGCCCCGCACCGCCCCTCAACCCCCTTTGCGTTCGCCCTGGCGCCTGGTGGCCCCCGCCGCCCTGCTCTGCTGGAGCGGGCTGGCGCTCGCGCAGCAGGACCGCGTGCACACCGTGCAGCCGGGCGACAACCTGTACGAGCTCGCGCAGCGTTACCTGGACGACCCGAGCCAGTGGCCGCAACTGCAGCGCCTCAACCAGGTGAGCCATCCGCGCCGCCTGAGACCCGGCAGCCAGCTGGTGATTCCCGCCGCGCTCGCGCGCCCCGAGCCGGCGGTGGCCGATGTGCTGCACGTCGCGGGCCAGGCCAGCGTGCGCCAGGGGGCGTCCCAGGCCCATGCCGCGCCGCTGGTGGTCGGCGGACAGGTGAGCGAAGGCGCGCAGATCGAGGTGGGTGACGACGGCTTCGTGACCCTGCGCCTGGCCGATGGCTCGGTGGTGCGCCTCTCGGCCGGCACGCAGGTGCGCCTGCGCGAACTGCGGCATGCGCCCGCGCCAGGCCATGCGCAGTCCGGCCTCGACCTGGAGCGCGGCCGGGTCGATGCCACGGTCAAGCCCCTGGCCTCTCCCCGCAGCCGCTTCGAGGTGCGCACGCCGCGCGCCGTGGGCGGCGTGCGCGGCACCACCTTCGGCGTGGCGGTGGGCAGCGGCGGAGACCTGATCGGCGATGTGCGCGAAGGCGCCATCCAGGTGCGCTCGCGCGCCACCCCCACGAATGCGGCAGGCACCCTGGTGCGCGCCGGCCAGGGCGCGCGTGTGGGCAGCACAACGGTGGTGGCGCCCCTGCTCGCGCCGCCCGACCTCTCCGGCGTGCCCGACGTGCTCGAGGACGCCTCGCTGATCGAACTGCCGCTCGCCCGCGAAGCCGGCGCCGCGGCCTGGCAGGTGCGCATCGCCAGCGACGACGCGGCCGAGCGCGTGGTGCGCAACGCCGTCTTCCCCTCGCCCGTGGCGCGTTTCGCGGCGCTGGACGACGGGACCTACCTGCTCGCGGTCCGCGCCATGGATGGCCAGGGCATTCCGGGGACCGAGGCGGTGCGCCGCCTGGTCGTCAACGCGCACCCGACGGCCCCTTTGCTGCGCGAACCGCGCCAGGGCAGCCGGGTGGTCGGCCCCGCCATCGAACTGTTGTGCACCGAAGGCGCCACGGCCGTGGGCTACCGCTTCGAGGTGGCGCGCGACGCCAGCTTCACCGACCTGGTGGCGCAAACGCCCGACCTCGACCGCTGCCAGCACACCGTTCGCCCGCTCGCACCCGGCGCCTACGTCTGGCGGGTGGCGGCGGTCGCCCGCGATGCGCAGGGCGAGCGCGACCAAGGGCCGTTCAGCCGACCGATGCCGTTCCAGGTCGTCGCCCTGCCGCCCACCCCGTCCACCCCCACCCTGGGCGGCGCGGGAACCCATACGCTCGCGGTGAGCTGGACCACCAGCCCCGGCGGCCCCTGGCGCCACCAGCTTCAGCTCGCGCACGACGCGGCCTTCGCCCGTCTGCTGGACGACCAGTCGCTCGCCGAGGCGGCGTTCACCCGGCCCATGCCGCCGCCCGGCACGTACCACCTGCGGGTGCGCCAGATCGACGCCGACGGCCTGCCCGGCGCGTGGAGCGAACCGCAGCGCCTGGACGTGCACGCGCGCGTCGTGACCTCGGACAACCGGCCGCTCCACAGCAGCGAAGGCCGGCCGGTGCTGCGCGGCCTTCGCTGACGTTCGCTTGGACACGCGACCCACCGAATCCACCACCTCCCAGATGCAGGAGCCGCTGGCGCGCGCGCGCCGTCCGCGCACCCGCTGGCTCGAATGGGGCCTGCTGTCGGCGGCCCTGCTGGCCGGCGTGGTCGCCCTGGGTTGCTCGCGCAGCCTGGAACACATCGACCTGGCCCTCACCGACCAGCTCACGCGGCTGAGCCGGCAGGCCGTGTCGCCCGACATCGTGATCGTGGCCATCGACGACAAGAGCCTGAGCGAGATCGGCCTCTGGCCCTGGCGCCGCGCCTTCCATGCCGCGCTGCTCGACCGCATCACCCCCGCGGGGCCGCGCGCCGTGGGGCTGGACCTCATCCTGGTGGAACCCGGCCGCGACCACGCCGTGGACGATGCCCTGCTCGGCGAGGCCATCGCGCGCAATGGCAAGGTGGTGTTGCCCCTGTTGCTGATGGACCGGCACGGCACGGGTCAGCTGACCCGCACCGACCCGGCACCCGAGCTCGCCTCGGCGGCGGCGGCCATCGGCCACGTGCACCTGGAGATCGACAACGACGGCATCGTGCGCAGCACCTTTCTGCGCGAAGGCGACGGCGCCCAGTGGTGGGATCAGTTCGCCGTGGCCTTGTTGCGCGTGGGTGGTTTCGCGCTGCCCGAGCCCCTGCCCGGCGAGCGGGCGCCGCCGCCCAAGAGCCCGGATGCCTGGCAGCGCGACCACTGGATGCAGATTCCCTTCGCCGGACCGCCGGGCAGTTTCCCGCGCGTGTCCTACGTCGACGTGCTCCGGGGCCAGGTGCCGCCCGAGCAGTTCGCGGGCAAGTACGTGCTCGTGGGTGCCGTGGCCGCCGGCATGGGCGACGCCTATGCCACGCCGCGCTCGGGCCAGTCCGAGTTGATGGACGGCGTGGAGATCGCGGCCAACGTGATGAACGCGCTGCTGCTCGACCAGCGGCTGGAACGCGCCAATGCCTGGCAGAACGCGCTGTTCAGCGTGGTGCCGGTGGGGCTCGCGCTGCTGGCGGTGCTGCTGCTGGCGCCCACCGCCTCGCTGCTGGCGAGCGCCGCGCTGCTGATCGCCACCGTCGTGGCCGCCGCGCTCGCGCCGTCCGTGGCCGGCCTGCAGTTCGCGCCTTCGGCCGCCCTGCTGGGCGTGCTGCTGGCCTATCCGCTGTGGGTGTGGCGGCGCCTGCGCGCGGCGCTCGGTTACCTGCTCGAGGAGTTCCGGCGCATGGAGACCCGCCGCGACCTGCCCACCATGCTGCCGGCGGCCCGTTCGGGCGATCTGCTGGACCGCCACATCAACGCGCTGCAAAACGCCTCCGAACAGTTGCGCAACCTGCACCGCTTCGTCAGCGAGACGCTCAACAGCCTGCCCGATGCCACGCTGATCGCCGACGCCTCCGGCCACGTGCTCGCGGGCAACCAGGCCGCCTACCAGTACTTCAGCCGGCAGAAGGTGGCGCGGCTGCGGGGCTACCCCCTTGGCGAGCTGCTGCGCGGCGTGCACCGCGCCGGCACCCAGCAGCCAGTGTTCGACATGGAGCGCCTGCACCACGCCACCCAGCCCTGGGGAGCGGAGGCGCGCGACGCCGCCGGGCGCGATCTGCTGGTGCGCTTCGTGCCCTGCTTCAACACCGACGGGCAGACCACCAGCTGGATCACCAGCCTGGTCGACATCACGCCCATCCGCGAGGCGGAGCGCCAGCGCGACGTGGCCCTGCGCTTCATCTCGCACGACATGCGCTCGCCGCAGGCCTCCATCCTCGCGCTGCTGGAAGTGCAGCGCATGAATCCCCAACTGCCCATGCAGCCCGAGACACTGGGCCGCATCGAACGGCATGCGCGCCGCACCCTGGACCTGGCCGAGGAGTTCGTGCAACTGGCCCGGGCCGAATCCAGCACCTACCGCCTGGACACCGTGGACCTCGTGGACCTGCTCGACGAGGCCGTGGACGAGGTCTGGCCGCAGGCCCAGGCGCAGCGCGTGAACCTGCTGGTGGTGCGCCCCGATGCACCGGCCCTGTGCGAAGCCGACCGCGGCCTGCTCACCCGGGCCATCGCCAACCTGCTGGGCAACGCGGTGAAGTACGGCGGCGAAGGCACCGAGGTGCTGTGCGCCGTGCACGCGGCCACAGGGGGATGGCGGGTCTCCATCACCGACCAGGGCCCGGGCATGACGCCCGAGCAGCAGCAGCGGCTGTTCCAGCAGTTCGCCCGGCTCGATCCCGAGCACAGCGCCACGCGCGGCGTGGGCCTGGGCCTGGTGTTCGTGCGCACCGTGATCGAACGGCACGGCGCGCGCATCGAGGTCATCAGCCAGCCCGGCCATGGCACGACCTTCCATTTCACGCTCGCCGCCAGCACCCACCTGCCCTAGGAGGGTGCATTCCACGCTTTACACGGTCGCTCTGTTAAGCGACTGTTAAACCGTTTGTTTGCGAAACGGGTCGAGGCTACGCTGATGTCTCGTTCCCCGATTTCCCTTTGACGACATGAGCACCCACACGATAGACCGAACAGACCGCACCGTTTCCCTGGAGACGGGCGCCGCCTCGGTTGTGCAACGCGGTGCCCGAGAAACCGTGTTCCCCCCCGAGGCTGCGCTGCACGTTCTGACCCGTGACGAGTTCAGCAGCATGACCACCCCTCTCCCCGCCGACCCCCTCATCCACACCATGCGCATGCTCGGCCGCACGGTGCGCCTGCTGTTCAGCTGCCAGGAGCCTGAGCGAGCGCGTTCGCTGGCGATGGAACTGGCGCGCGCCACCTCGCCCTGCAAGGGGCTGGACGACCCCGTGCGCAGCTGGGAGGCCAACCTGCAGGTGGACCGAGGCCTGGGCCGGGCCCGGCGCCTGCAACGCCTGGTCAACAGCCCCGTCTGGCAAAGCGATCACGGCACGCCCGGCAGCGGCAAGACCCCGACCGAGAGCGCGGCCGACTACCTGTTCGCCTCGGTCATGAACCTGGTCCACCAGATGCCGCTGTGCGATGAGGCCCATGTGTTCCGCCTCTGGTACCTCGCCACGCGGGCGGCCACGCCGCCGGAGAACGCCCTGCGCCTGTTCGGCGACCTGCGCTGCCTGCCGGCCCACCAGCAACTCGCCGCCGGCGCGCGCCTGCTCGAAACGCTGGGCAGCGACGCGCTGCACGCCACCCCCTCGCGGCCCCGGCTGCAGCCCGCCCACCCGGTGGAAATCCCCCGAACGACTAGGCGACGACAGCGACTCAGGGCCATCCGGGTAAGTCTGGAGGGGGCCGCGCAAGGGCTTGACCTATAGTGATTTCGCCGCCTCCGAGGGAGGCAGGCCACCCCCGAACGCGCCCAGGAGACCCCATGAAACTTCGCTGTCTTGCCACCGCCGTGCTGTCCACCACCGTGCTCGCCGGCGGCGTGGCCTCGGCCCAGACCGTCTTCACCGTCTCCAGCTGGGTGCCGCCCACGCACACGCTGAGCATGGCGCAGAAGAGCTGGTGCGACCTGCTGGAAAAAGACAGCGCGGGCCGCATGAAATGCAACATCCTGCCCAAGGGCGTGGCCGCGGCACCCGGCACCTTCGACGCGGTGCGCGACGGCCTGGCCGACATCTCGTACACGGTGGACGGCTACACGCCCGGGCGCTTCATCAACACCCAGGTCGCCGAATTCCCCTTCCTGGGCGACAGCGCCACCGCCACCTCGCTGGCCTACCAGCGCATCTACAGCAAGTACTTCGCGCCGCTGGGCGAACACCGCGGTGTGAAGACGCTGGCGGTGTTCACGCACGGGCCCGGCATCATCTTCACCACCAGACAGGCGGTGGCCAGCGCGGCCGACGTGGCCAAGCTCAAGTTCCGCATCGGCGGCGGCAACATCAACGAACTCTCCAAGGCCATGGGCTGGAACACCACGCTCAAGCCCGCGCCCGAGTCGTTCGAAATGTTGTCCACCGGCGTGATGGACGGCACCTTCTTCCCCGACGAGTCGGTCGCCTCGTTCAAGCTCAGCATGGTCAAGCACGCCACCACCTTCCCCGGCGGCCTGTACAACACCAGCTTCGTCTTCATGATGAACGAGGGCAAGTACAACGCCCTGTCGGCGCAGGACAAGGCCGTGATCGACAAGATCTCGGGAGAAACCGCCGCGCGCATCTTCGGCGAGGGCTGGGACCGCGTCGACGCGGCCAGCCGCGAACTCCAGAAGACCCAGGGCGTGACCCGCATCGTGGCCGACGCGGCCTTCGTGCAGGCCGTGAAGGACAAGCAGGCGGGCCTGGAGACCAAGTGGGCCGAGGCCGCGCAGGCCAAGGGCCTGAAAGACCCGAAGGCGGTGCTCGCCGAGTTCCGCGCCGAAATCGCCAAGGTAAAGTAAGCCAGCGCACCACCTCCCACGGCCGGCCGGGCAGTCTGTTGCACACTGCCCAGCCGGCTTTTTCACATCAGGCCCCTTCATGCTCAAGACGCTGGAACGCATCCTGCGCTGGTCCACCGGCCTCATGGCCGCCATGGCGCTGTTCACCATCATGTGGCTCACGCTGGTGGACGTGACCGGCCGCCGCTTCTTCAGCCACTCCGTGCCCGGCGGGCTGGAGCTCACCGAGATCCTCATGGTGATCGTGATCTTCGGTGCCATGCCCCTGGTGTCGTGGCGCAACGAGCACGTGGTCTTCGACTCGCTCGACAGCATGCTGCCCGAGTGGGTGCGCGACATCCAGGCGCGCGTGGTCCACCTGATCTGCGCCGGCACCTTCGGCTTCCTCGCCTACCTCATGACGACGCGCGCGGACCGGCTGACCGAGTACGGCGACACCACGGTGCACCTGCAGCTCTCCATCGCCCCGGTGGCCTGGATGATGGCGGCCATGCTGGCCCTCACCGGCCTGGTGCACCTGCTGTTCGTGTTCGTCACGGTGCCCGCGCCCCACCACCCCGAACCCACCACCTTCGACGGGGGCGCGACATGATCGAAGCCAGCCTGGGTTTCCTCGCCGTCTTCGCCCTGGCGCTGCTGCGCATCCCCATCGCGCTGGCCATGGCCATCGTCGGCATCACCGGCCTGGGCCTGATGCGCGGCTGGTCCCCGGCCTTCGCCAGCACCAGCCAGGTGATCTTCGAGACCGGCTTCGCCTACGTGCTCTCGGTCATCCCGCTGTTCGTGTTGATGGGCAACCTCGTGGCCCGCGCCGGCATGGCGCGCGAGCTCTACACCGCCGCCAACGCCTTCGTCGGCCACCGCAAGGGCGGCCTGGCCATGGCCAGCGTCATCGCCTCCGGCGGCTTCAGCTGCATCTGCGGCTCGTCCATCGCCACCGCCGCGACCATGACGCGCGTGGCCTACCCCGAGATGAAGCGACACGGCTACAAGGACACGCTGGCCACCGGCTCCATCGCGGCCGGCGGCACGCTGGGCATCCTGATCCCGCCGTCCACCATCATGGTGATCTACGGGATCATGACGGAGACCGACATCGGCAAGCTCTTCATCGCGGGGGTGCTGCCCGGCCTGGTGGCCATTGCCTGCCTGTGCGCGGCGGTGGTCTACACCACTTGGCGCGACCCCCAGGCCGGCCCGCCAGGCGAACGCTTCAACTGGGCGCAGCGGCTGGCCGCCCTGCGCAGCATCTGGGCGGTGGTGCTGTTGTTCGCGCTGGTCATCGGCGGCATCTACGGTGGCGTGTTCACCGCCACCGAAGGCGCGGGCGTGGGCGCCTCGGGCGCCTTCCTGTTCGCCCTGCTGCGTGGCGCGCTCACGCCGCGCGTGCTGATGGACATCCTGGTCGACAGCACGCGCACCACGGCCATGCTGTTCACCATCCTGATCGGCGCGATGGTCTTCACCAGCTTCGTCAACTTCACCAGCATGCCGGGCGACCTGCGCGACTTCCTGCTGCAGTTCAGCCCCAACCCCATCATGGTGGTGGTGGTGATGATGGTGATCTACGTCGCGCTCGGCCTGGTGATGGAAGAGCTGTCGATGGTGCTGCTCACCATCCCGGTGTTCTTCCCGGTGATCACCGGCCTGGGCTTCGACCCGGTGTGGTTCGGCGTGCTGATCGTCACCATCGTGGAGATCGGCATGATCTCCCCGCCGGTGGGCATGAACCTGTTCGTCATGAACTCGCTGCTGCCGCTGGTCAAGCTCAAGACGATCTTCCAGGGCGTCTGGCCCTTCGTCATGGCCGACATCGTGCGCCTGGGCATCCTGATCGCCTTCCCGGCGATCTCGCTGTGGTTACCCAGCCTGATGAACCGCTGAGTCCTTCGGGCCTTCGAGCGGTGGCATTTCCCTGATGTGCACGACGCGCTGCGGCGACGGGATGTCGATGCCGTTCTGCTGCAGCGAACGCAGGATCTGCAGGTTGATGAGGGATTTCAGTTTCAGCTGCTCGGCGCCGTCGCCCGAGTTGATCCAGTAACCCACCGTGAACTCCAGGCCATCGGCGCCGAAGGCCGAGAGCGAGGCCTGCGGGGCGGGGTCCTTCAGCGCATCGGCCTGCGCGCTCACCGCCTCCAGCAGCAGGCGGCTCACGAGGTCCACGTCGCTGTCGTAGGCGACCGACACCACCGAGGTCTGCCAAACGCGCGTGAGCGCCCCCGAAAGGTTCTCCACCCGGTTGATGACCATCAGCTCGTTGGGCACGATGGACTCGCGCCCGGCCGGCGAGCGGATCACGCTGTAGCGGGTGTTGATGTCGAGGATGCGGCCCTCGAAGCTGTCCACCTTCACGTTGTCGCCGATGCGCAGGCGCCGCTCGGCCAGGATCACGAAACCGCTCACGTAGTTGGACGCCAGCTTCTGCAGGCCGAAGCCCACGCCCACGCCGATGGCGCCGCTGAACACCGAGAGCGCGGTGAGGTCGATGCCCACGGCCGACAGGGCGATGATCAATCCCACGAACAGCAGCAGCGCGCGCGTCGCGTTGCTCACCGCCTTGCGCATCGACAGGTCGCCCCCGGTGGCCTTGCGCAGCAGCCGGGACTCGATCGCGGAGGAGACCCACAGCGCGAGGATCATCACCGCGCCGGCCGTGATGGCGCCCTCCAGCAGGGTGCGCAGGCTCAGGGTGCTCGCGCCAATCTTCCAGGTGATGTCGTCCAGCTCGGCCAGCACCACCGGCAACAGGCCGCTGACCCACAGCACCATGGCCAGCCAGGCCACCCAGGAAATCGTGCGCTCCAGCGCCCGCACCCAGGGCGCGGTGGTGAACGCCGCCTGCAGCACCTTCACGCCCACGCGGATCACGACCAGCGACACCAGCACGGGAATGGCCACCTTGAACGCCGCCAGGGGCAGGAACTTGGTGACGATGGCGCGCGCGATGTAGCCCAGCAGCAGCAAGGCCAGGGGGAACATCACGCCGTCGATCAGGCGGCGGCCGAACAGCACCGAGCTCTTGTCCTCCTGCATGCGCAAGGCGTTGCGCAGCGCCCAGCTGAAGCCCCAGGCCAGGGCCACGCAGATCGCCAGCGCGGCGAGTTCGACCAGCACCGTGGGTTGCGTGAAGCCGGCCAGCCACAGGCCGATGTCGTCGATGGGTTTGGGGTTGGTGGAGGGATTCATGTCGGATCGGAAACGGGTGTCGGAAGCTCAGGCGCGCCAGGACGGCGGGCGCTTGTCGATGAAGGCCTGCACGCCCTCCTGCGCCACCTCGTGCGCCATGTTGCAGGCCATGCTCTGGCCGGCGAGCTGGTAGGCCGACTCCAGGCCGGTCTCCAGCTGGCGGTAGAACAAGGCCTTGCCCATGGCGAGGGCCTCGCGCGGTTTGGCCAAGATGCGCTCCACCAGGGCCTGCAGCTCGGCGTCCAGCGCATCGGGTGCCACCACGCGGTTGACCAGGCCGCGCACCCTGGCCTCGTCGGCCGAGATGAAGTCGCCGGTGAGCAGCATCTCCATCGCCTGCTTGGGCAGGATGTTGCGCGAGAGCGCGACCCCCGGCGTGGCGCAGAACAGGCCCACGTCGATGCCGTTGACGCCGAAGCTCGCGTTGTCGCTCGCCACCGCCAGGTCGCACTGCGCCACCAGCTGGCAGCCGGCGGCGGTCGCCAGGCCCTGCACGCGCGCGATCACCGGCACCTCCAGCTTGCGGATGGCCAGCATCAGGCGCGAGCACTGCGCGAACAGCTTCTGGTAGTAGGCCAGCTCGGGCGTGGCGCGCATCTGCTTGAGGTCGTGCCCGGCGCAGAAAGCCCGGCCGTTCGCGGCAATCACGACCAGGCGCGCCTGCGGGTCGGCAGCCACCGCGTCGACAGCCGCTTGCAAAGCCGCCAGCATGGCCTCGGACAGCACGTTGAAACTGCGCGGGGTGTTCAGCGTGAGCGTGTGCACGCCGCGCGCATCGCGTGAACTCAGCAGCACCGCGTCCGCGGCGGAGGAAGGGGAAGGGATGGGCTCGGTCATCGGAACATTATGGGACGCCCGTGCGCCGCAGAAGTTCAGACGCCGGCCAGCACCCTCAGGTGCGCTTCCACGCTGCGCCCCAGGGCGCTGAGGGCATAGCCGCCTTCCAGGCAGCTCACGATGCGCCCCTTGGCATGGCGCTGCGCCACTTCCTTGATGCGCTCGGTGATCCAGGCGTAGTCCTGCTCGACCAGGCCGAGCTGCGCCATGTCGTCCTCGCGGTGGGCGTCGAAGCCGGCGCTCACGAAGAGCATCTGCGGCTTGTGCGCGTCCAGCCGGGGCAGCCACATCATGTCCACCAGCTCGCGGATGTCCATGCCCTTGGTGTAGGCCGGCACCGGCAGGTTGACGAGGTTGCTCGCCGTGGAGTGCTCGCAAGCCGGGTAGAACGGGTGCTGGTAGAAACTGCACATGAGGATGCGCTCGTCGCCCGCCACGATGTCCTCGGTGCCGTTGCCGTGGTGCACGTCGAAATCGATGATGGCCACGCGCTGCAGGCCGTGGCGTTCCAGCGCGTACTTGGCGGCCACCGCCACGTTGTTCACGAAGCAGAACCCCATGGCCTGGTTGCGCGTGGCGTGGTGGCCTGGCGGGCGCACCGCACAGAAGGCATTGGCCAGCTCACCGGCGATCACGGCGTCGGTCGCGTCGATGGCGGCACCCGCGGCCATCAGGATCGCGTCCCAGCTGTGGGGGTTGATGGACGTGTCCGGGTCGACCTGCGCATGGTCCGGGCCGCCGGCGGCCATGTCGTCGCGCAGCTGGTCGCTCAGGCCGCGCAGCGACGCCAGGTGCATGCGGCCGTGGGCCAGTTCGAGGTCGGCGATCGCGGCGGGCGTGGCCTCGCGCCGCTCCAGCGCCACGTCCAGCCCGCTGATGAGCAGGCGGTCTTCGATGGCGTCGAGCCGCTCGGGGCACTCCGGGTGCCCGGCGCCCATCTCGTGTCGCCAGCATTCCTTGTGGGTGAAATACCCAGTGGCCTGACTCATGGTGGTTTTACGGTATGGTTCGCGGCATGCAAGCCGACTCAAGAATCCAACTGCTGCTGAGCCAGCTTAACACGGTGATCGTGGGCAAATCGCAGCAGGTCTCGGACTGCGTGGCCTGCCTGCTGGCCGGCGGGCACCTGCTGATCGAGGACGTGCCCGGGGTCGGCAAGACCACCCTGGCGCACGCGCTGGCGCGCTCCTTCGGCCTGCAGTTCTCGCGCGTGCAGTTCACCGCCGACCTGATGCCCAGCGACCTCGTGGGCGTGTCCATCTACGAACGCGGCCGCGAGGACTTCGTATTCCACCCCGGCCCGGTCTTCGCCCAGGTGCTGCTGGCCGACGAGATCAACCGCGCCAGCCCCAAGACCCAGAGCGCGCTGCTCGAAGCCATGGAAGAAAAGCAGGTCACGGTCGAAGGCGAGACGCGCGCCCTGCCCGAGCCCTTCTTCGTGATCGCCACGCAGAACCCACACGACCAGCTCGGCACCTACGCCCTGCCCGAATCGCAACTGGACCGCTTTCACATGCGCCTGTCGATCGGCTACCCCGACCGCGCGGCCGAGCGCGAGCTGCTGCGCGGCCAGGACCGGCGCGACATGCTCGAACGCCTGCCCCCCGCGCTCACGCCGGCCGACCTCGCCAGCCTGCAGCACACCGTGAGCCAGGTGCACACCGCCGAACCGGTGCTCGAATACCTGCAGGACATCGTCGCCGCCACGCGCAGCGGGCGCTGGTTCGCCCAAGGGCTGTCGCCGCGCGCCGCGCTGGCGGTGGTGCGCTCGGCCAAGGCCCAGGCCTACCTGAGCGGGCGCGACTACGTGGCGCCCGACGACATCGCCGCCATCCTGCCGCAGACGGCGGCTCACCGCCTCACGCCCGTGCGCGACGCGGGGCGCGGCCCTGTCGAACAGGTCCGGGCCATGCTGGACGCTGTGCCCTTGCCGTGAAGCGCCCCCCGGTTCGCGCCCGCATCCAGGCCTGGTGGCACAGCCGCCTGCCGCGCCGCGACACCCTCACACTGACCCAGCGCAACGTCTATATCCTGCCCACGCGAGCGGGCTGGATGCTCGCGCTCACGCTGCTGCTGCTGCTCGTGGCCAGCATCAACTACCAGCTCAACCTGGGCTACCTGCTCACCTTCCTGCTCGCGGGCAGCGCGGTGGTGGGCATGCACGTGTGCCACGGCAACCTGCGCGGCACCACCCTGCACCTGAACCCACCCGACCCGGTGCACGCCGGCCAGGCCGCCGCGCTGGACATCCGCCTCACCAGCGAACGCCCTCGCATCCGCTACGGCCTGGGCCTGGGTGTGATCGGCGCCGACCTGGCGCACGCCCCCCTGGCCTGGACGGACGTGCCCGCGCAGGGCAGCACCACGCTGCAGGTGGCCTGGCCGGTGCCCGGGCGCGGCCTGCATGCGCTGCCGGCCCTCACCGCGCTCACGCTGTTCCCGCTGGGCACCTTCCGCGTGTGGACGGTGTGGCGCCCGGCCGCCCCCGTGCTGGTCTACCCCGAGCCCGAAAGCCACCCGCCGCCGCTGCCGCCGGGCGAACCCCAGGCCGGCAGTTCGGGCAGCGCGCGCGTGCAGAGCACGGGCGAATTCGACGGCGTGCGCGCCTACCGCCGGGGCGACCCCATCAAGGCCGTGGTGTGGAAGAAGGCCGCCCAGGCCTTCGCGGCCGGGCGCGACGAACTCGTGAGCCGCGACGCGCTCTCCACCCAGCGCCAGCAGCTCTGGCTGGACCACGCGCAGTGCGGCCCCAGTGAACTGGAAGCACGCCTCTCGCGCCTGACGGCCTGGGTGCTGATGGCCGACCGCCTGGGGCTGGACTACGGCCTGCGCGTGCCCGGCCGCGAGATCGCGCCCGACCAGGGCCCGGCGCACCGCGCGCGCTGCCTGGAGGCGCTGGCGCTGTGCTGAACAAGACCCTCTCCGCCCTGCCGCGTGAGACCCGCGACACACTGTTCCTGCTCGCCGTGGTCGGCTGGGTGGTCGCCATGCAGGTCGCCCACATCCCCTGGTGGTGCAGCGCGCTCACGGCGGGTGTGCTGGTGTGGCGCGCCACCCTCGCGCTGCGCGGCCTGCCGCTGCCCGGCTGGCCCTGGCGGCTGGGGCTGCTGGCCCTCACGCTCGCGGCCACCTGGGCCACCCACCGCACGCTCCTGGGCCAGGACGCGGGCGTCACGCTCGTCGTGGTGCTGCTCTCGCTCAAGACGCTGGAGATGCGCGCGCGGCGCGACGCCTTCGTGGTGTTCTTCCTGGCCTTCTTCACGCTGCTCACGCACTTCTTCTACTCGCAGTCGCTGCTCACGGCAGCGGGCATCCTGATCGCGCTGCTGGGCCTGCTCACCGCGCTGGTGAACGCCCACATGCCGGTGGGGCGGCCCTCGCTGGCGCAGGCCGCGCGCATCGCCTTGGGCATGGCGGCCCTGGGCGCGCCCATCATGCTGGTGCTGTTCCTGCTGTTCCCGCGCCTCTCGCCTTTGTGGGGCGTGCCCGCCGACGACCGGGGACGCAGCGGCCTGTCCAGCACGATGCGCGTGGGCCAGATCGCCGAACTGGTGCTGGACGACAGCATCGCCCTGCGCCTGCGCTTCGAGGGATCTCCACCGCCGCAAAGCCAGCTGTACTTCCGCGGCCCCGTGCTCAGCGCCTTCGATGGCGTGGAATGGCGCCCCGCGCGCGCCGAATTCCCGGCGCGCCAGGCCTTGGCAAGCGAGCTCACGGTCTCGGGCGAACCTGTGCGCTACGAAGTGACCATGGAGCCGCACCGCCGGCCCTGGCTGTTCCTGCTGGAAGCCGCCACGCAGGCGCCCGAACTGCCCGACGTGCGCGTGCGCATGACCAGCGAACTGCAATGGCTCACGGACCGTCCCATGGGCAGCCTGGTGCGTTTCAGCGCCGTGAGCCACACCACGTTTCGCCACGGCCCGCTGGCCCCCACGCCCGCCCTGCAGGAACAGGTGGCGCTGCCGCCCGGCTACAACCCGCGCACGCTCGAACTCGCACAGCAGCTGCGCCGCGAACACGGCAGAGGGCCCGACGCCACACCCCGGCTCGTGGCGGCGGTGCTGGAGCGCCTGCGCACCGGCGGCTACCTCTACACGCTCGAGCCCGGCGTGTACGGCCAGCACACCGCCGACGAATTCTGGTTCGACCGCCGCCAGGGCTTCTGCGAACACATCGCCAGCAGCTTCGTCATCCTCATGCGCGCGCTCGACATTCCCGCGCGCATCGTCACCGGCTACCAGGGCGGCGAGATGAACAGCGTCGACGGCTACTGGACCGTGCGCCAGCGCGACGCCCACGCCTGGGCCGAGGTCTGGCAGGCCGGCCAGGGCTGGGTGCGCGTGGACCCCACCGCGGCGGTCGCGCCCGGGCGCGTCGGCTCGCTGCAGCGGCTGAGCGCGCCCGAAGGCGCCATCGCCGGCGCCATCCGCAACCTCAACCCCAACATCGCCGCCCAGCTGCGCGCGGCCTGGGAGGCGATGAACAACAGCTGGAACCAGTGGGTGCTGAACTACACCCAGGGCCGCCAGCTCGACCTGCTCAAGAACCTGGGCTTTCGCTCGCCCAGCTGGGCGGACCTGGCCTACGTGCTGATCGGCGTGGTGGTGCTGGTGAGCCTGATCGGCGCGGCCTGGACACTGTGGGAGCGCCAGCAGCACGACCCCTGGCTGCGCCTGCTGCAGCGCGCCCGCGCGCGCCTCAAGGCGCAAGGCCTGGACAGCAGCGACCGCACGCCCCCGCGCGAACTCGCCCATCGCGTGCAACAGCACTGGGGCGCCTCGGACGCGGCGCGGCGCGTTGCACAATGGCTGCTGCAACTCGAAGCCCAGCGGTACGGCCGCCCGGGCGCCGCCGACACTCCCACCCTCGCCACGCTGCAAACCGAATTCCGGCAGCTGGCATGGCCCCGAAAAGACCCCCGTTGAACGCCCTCGCCTGTCTCCTCTCCTCGTCCGCCCTGGCCTTGTGCCTGAGCGCCAGCGCCCTGGCCCAGTCGCCCGCGAAAGCGCGCCCGGCCAGCCCGGCCAAGGCCCCCGCCTACAGCTACGCGCAAAGCGCGGCCGCCATGGCCTTCGCCACCGACCTCGCCGAGCGCCGCAACCTCGACCCGGCCTGGGTGCGCCAGCAAATCGGCGCGGCCCAGCGCATCCCCACCGTCATCCGCCTCATGCAGCCCGCGCCCAGCGGCGTGCCCAAGAACTGGGCCGCCTACCGCGCGCGCTTCATCGAGCCCGTGCGCCTGCGCGCCGGCCAGCGCTTCTGGGAAGCCAACCGCGAAACGCTGGCGCGCGCCGAGACCGAGTTCGGCGTGCCCGCCAGCCTCATCGTCGGCGTGATCGGCGTGGAGACGCTGTACGGCCAGCACACCGGCAATTTCCGCGTCATCGACGCGCTCACCACCCTGGCCTTCGACTTCCCGGCCAGCCACCCGCGCGCCGCCGCGCGCACCGAGTTCTTCCGCAGCGAACTCGAACAGTTCCTCAGCCTCACCGAGCGCACCGCCACCGACCCGCTGACGTACCTCGGCAGCTACGCCGGCGCCATGGGCTGGCCGCAGTTCATGCCCAGCAGCTGGGTGAAGTACGCGATCGACTTCGACGCCGACGGCAAGGTCGACCTCTTCAACAGCCAGGCCGACGTCATCGGCTCCGTCGCCAACTACTTCAAGGCCTTCGGCTGGCAGCCCGGCATGCCCACGCACTACCCGGTGCGCTTCGACCCGAACCAGAGCAGGGAAGATTTCGAGACCCTGCTCGCGCCCGACATCCTGCCCAGCTTCGGCGTGCAGAGCTTCACCGCCAAGGGCGCGGTGCTCGAAGGCTCTGCGCTGCAGCACCCCGGCCAGCTTGCGCTGGTGGAGCTGCAGAACGCCGGCGCGCCGTCCAGCTACATCGCCGGCACCGAGAACTTCTACGTGGTCACGCGCTACAACTGGAGCAGCTACTACGCGCTGGCGGTGATCGAGCTGGGCGAGGCGGTGAAAGCGCTGGTCGGCGAGCGCTGAGGCTTCATCAAACCCGAGGCGGGTCTGTCTCGCGCTCGGGATGGCGGTGCCTGGCCATGGCCGCGATGAAGGTTTCCACATCGCCACCCTGCACCACGCCCGGATCGGCTTGGCCCGAAGGCAATGTGGCGGACGCGCCCGCCGCTTCCAGCAGCGTGACGGACGCGGGCAGCACCAGGATGGCCTTGCAGTGCCGGTACTGGTCCTTGATGAATTCCATCGTGTGGCCATCGAGCGAGAGCGCGCGAACCCCCTCGTCCCCGTCGGGCAGCACCAGCGCATCGAACAGGAAACCGGGTTCGTTCTCCAGCGAGGCATCGGCCTCGATGGCGACACCGTCCGCGGTCTTCACCGGGCCGATGCGTGGCGCCACGAAGCGGGGCGCCGCCCCCTGCGCGAACAGCATCGCATGCACGTCGACCGCGCTCTGGCCGTTCACGCCATCGGCCACCAGCAGCGCCACCTTGCGGCCCTTGATCGAGCCATCTCCCGGGCGCGCGAGCAGCGACAGCGGGGGCGAGCGGCTGACCTCGGGCTTGGGCGGGTTGTCCAGCGCGCGCGGCATGGGCGCAGGCAGCCGCGCCATGCCCAGGCCTTCGGCCACCTGCGCGGCCAGCGCCTCCGAGGCGTTGCGCAGCGAGGCCACCATGCGCTCGCGGATCGCGGGCACCGTGACCTTGGACAGCTCGAAACGGAAGGCCGCCGCGATGTGGGCCTGCTCGACCGGGCTCTGGCTTTCGAAGAACAGCGTGGCCTGCGTGTAGTGGTCGGCGAACTTCTCTGGCTTGGCGCGCACCTTGCCTTGCTCTTCCTTGGCGTGGATGCGCGCCGGTACCGACACGAAGCCTTGCGCGGCACCGGCCTGGAAGGGACAGCCACCGCCCAGTGAATTCGGTTCGTAGCTCACCCGCCCGCGGTGGATGGCCTGGCGGTGCATGCCGTCGCGCTGGTTGTTGTGCACCGGCGCCAGCGGCGAGTTGATCGGGATCTCGTGGAAGTTGGGCCCGCCCAGGCGGCTGATCTGGGTGTCCACGTACGAGTGGATGCGGCCCGCGAGCAACGGGTCGTTCGAGAAGTCGAGGCCGGGCACGATGTGCGCCGCGCAGAAGGCCACCTGCTCGGTCTCGGCGAAGAAGTTGTCGGGGTTGCGGTTGAGCACCATGCGGCCCACCGGGCGCACCGGCACCAGCTCCTCGGGCACGATCTTGGTCGGGTCCAGCACGTCGAAGCTGAAGCCATCGGCCTGCTCCTCGGTGAAGATCTGCAGGCCCAGCTCCCACTCGGGGAAGGCACCCGCCTCGATGCGTTCCCACAGGTCGCGACGGTGGTAGTCGGGGTCGGCGCCGGAAATCTTGACGGCCTCGTCCCAGACCAGCGAGTGCGTGCCGCAGACCGGGTTCCAGTGGAACTTCACGAACACCGAGTCGCCTTCGGCATTGACCATGCGGAAGGTGTGCACGCCAAAGCCCTGCATGGTGGCGTAGCTGCGCGGAATGCCGCGATCGGACATGGCCCACATCAGCATGTGGGTGGACTCGGGCATCAGGGACACGAAGTCCCAGAAGGTGTCGTGCGCGCTGGCCGCCTGCGGCATCTGGTGGTGCGGCTCGGGTTTCACGGCGTGCACCAGGTCCGGGAACTTCATCGCGTCCTGGATGAAGAAGACCGGCATGTTGTTGCCCACCAGGTCCCAGTTGCCTTCGTCGGTGTAGAACTTCACCGCGAAGCCGCGCACGTCGCGGGCGGTGTCCTTGGACCCTCGCTCGCCCTGCACGGTGGAGAAGCGCACGAACACCGGCGTGACCTTGCCGGCTTCCTTGAAGGGCGCGGCCTTGGTGATGTCGGTCAACGCGTCGTAACACTCGAAGAAGCCGTGCGCGCCCGAACCGCGTGCGTGCACGATGCGTTCGGGAATGCGCTCGTGGTCGAAGTGCGTGATCTTCTCGCGCAGGATGAAATCTTCCAGCAGCGCTGGACCGCGCACGCCGTACTTCAGCGAGTTCTGGTTGTCCGCGATGGGCACGCCCTGGTTGGTCGTGAGCACCTGGCCCGACGAGTCCACGCGCACCCGGTCCAGCGATTCGATGGCCCAGTTGATCCCCTCGGCCGCGACGCTGCCGGTCTTGTCCGAGTGGTTCTCCTCCGACAGGGTGCTGCCCGTGGGCAGACGAGAGGGCGGCTCCACCGTGACCCCGGGCTGCACCGCCAGCCCGTTGTCGAAACCGTGTTCGCCGGCCTTGTTGGCGTTGAACGGCATGCCCTCGGCCAGCTGCTCGGTCTGGGCCGCTTTGTCCGCCGAGGGCGATGGACCAGCGGACACGGGAGGGGATTTTTTTGCCATGGTGGAGCTCCAGAAATGCGGGGAAGGGAAGGCGGTACCGTCAGGCCAATTCCATGCCCATCAGGGCGTCCTTGCGGGCTTGCAACTCCTCACGCATCGCCACCAGGTCCAGCCCGCGCGCGGCCCGCGCCTTGGGAAAGATCTGGTTGCGCTCTTCCTTGACGTGGTGGTCGATGTACTCGCCGAGCACCTTGACCTTGGCGTCGAACATCTCGTCGGCTTCTTCCATGGCTTCGATCTGGGCGATCAGATCCTTGGCACCCGCGTGCTCCACCTCGGCTTCGGCCAGGATGTCGGTCTCTTTCAAGGCTTCCCGCAGCGCGGGGTAGAAGATTTCTTCCTCCACGGTGGCGTGCACCGTGAGCTCCTGGCAGATCTGGTGCGCCAGTTCCAGCTTCTTCTGTGCGACGCCGCGCGCTTTGGAGCCGGCAAGCTCTTCGTAGGTCTTGAACAACTTCTTGACCGCCTTGTGGTCGGTGTCCAACAGGGTGCATGCGTCTGCTTCGGTTCGGGTGATGGCCATGGAGGGCTCCTGGTGTCGGTGTGGGGACGGGAATGTTGTTGTGATGAAGAAACAAAGCCCCACCTTGCCCCGGATGGGACAGGGTGGGCGCCTTGCGTCAGCGCTCAGGAAGCGTTGTTGTCGCCCGGACGGCGGGTGTTGTCGTCCTGCTCGCGGGCACCGGGACGGGAGCCGTCCTGCTGCTGGGACGGGTTGACTTCCTTGCGGCCTTGCTGGTCGGAGCCGCCGGGGTTGCTCTGCTCGCGCTGCCCTGCCGGGTTGCTCTGGCCACCTTGCTGGCCGGGCCGCTGGCCCTGGTTCTGGCCCTGTTGGTTCTGGCCCTGTTGGCCCTGTTGGCCTTGCTGCTGGTTCTGGCCTTGCTGGCCCTGCTGTTGACCTTGCCGGTCCTGGTTGTCCGATGCCATGTCGTTGCTCCTGCATGTGTTGAAAAGGATTGCGGCGACCACGGTGGATCGGACGCAAGGCCTTTGGGCAAGGCACGTGCCCGCATCGCGTCAACAGGCGTGCCGGCGCGGCTCACCCGCGGTTCCGTGTCATCCGCCGTCGTCTTCCTTCACGGCACCCGAGGACGCCTTCAACACGCTGATGCCTCCATCGGCCTCCAGAAACGCGTACTTCATGTCCTTCAGGTCGCAATCGGCCTCGCGCAAGGCCCGTTCCACGTCCCGCCTCGGGATGTGCTGTCGTCGCAGGATCTGATCGAAGAAGCGGCCGTCCCGCCCGATGAGCACCGGCGCGCCTTCGGCCAGGCTCTGCAGCCCCGGACCGCGGGCGATCACCACCGCCACCACCACGTTGAGGCCGATCAGTGTCGCGGCCGCGAGCAGCCCGCCGGTCACCGACTCCTCGCCCCCACTGAGCCCGGCCGAGACCGACTCGCTCAACAGCATCACGACCAGCAGGTCGAACGGCGTGAACTGGCCGACCGTGCGCTTGCCGGAGAGGCGCATCAAGACCAGCAGCACCGCATAGACAATCGCGGCCCTTGCGGGCAACTCCCACCAGGGCGTCGACAGTGCAAACATGGGTACCTCACCTCACTCGATGCGACAGCACGGATCGGAGCAATCGACGCGCCCGCCACCCGCCACCCGCCACCCGCGGCTCACGGGCCGGGCGGGATGGGGCCCCGCGCGCTTGCGGCAAATTTTGCGGATCCGCGCTGGCCGCAGCGCTTTTTACCGCCCGGGGCTGTGTGCCATGGCGAACAGTCGGATCGGCCGCAGACAGGCACCATCACGCGCACCAACCGTCCGGAGAACCATGGATTTGCTCGACCTCATGCAATGGCCCGCCATGCTGGTGACGCTGCTGGCGTCCTGGCTGGTGGCCTCGCGCAGCGCCGGGCGGCGCCATGCCGGCTTCTGGCTGTTCCTGGCCAGCAACGCCCTGTGGGTCGCCTGGGGTTGGCATGCGAGCGCCTACGCGCTCATCGCCCTGCAGATCGGGCTGGCCGGCATGAACATCCGCGGCGCCCTGAAAACGGAAAGCCCGTCGTGATGCCACCGCGGCCGGGGGCGCGGCCCGCCAGCGAATGGCTACGCCTGCAGCACCTTGGCCAGCGCCTCGGCCGAAACGGGCTTGGTGAAGTGGTAGTCCACCAACGAAAACACTTCGGCCGCCAGCTCGTCGTCATGGTCCGAGCCGGTCACCGCGATGAGCACCAGGTTGTCGCCGCATTGCTGGCGCAGCGCACGGACCAGTTCCAGGCCGTCCATGTCCGGCATGTGCACGTCGAGCATGACGCACAGCGGCAGCGAATGTCCCACCACCTCGAGCGCCTCCTGGCCGCTGTACGCCGCCCTCGCGCGATGCCCCATGAGGGTCATCAGCGTGGTCAACGAGTCCGCGGCATCCCGCGAGTCGTCGACGATCAATATGTCCAGGTCCTGGTTTGTCATGGCTGTTGTGCCTGTGGTGACCCGACGGGCCCGCTCGCGCGACAGCATAATGCCTTTCGCCGGACGTTCGCACGCGCGGGCCGATGTGCCGGCGTCCACCCCCTCCTGCCCGGCCCGGGCCAGCGTCGTTCTTGAATGGAGTCGTCCATGGAAGCTGCGAGCCCGGAACCCCCTCCATTTCTATCCGGTGGCGGAGAGCTCGCCCGGCTCATCGCCCGGTTCGACTGGGCATCGACCGGGCTCGGCCCGATCGACCAATGGCACGACCACGTGAAAGCGGCCACGGCCTTGATGCTGCGTTCCCAGGTGCCCATCGTCATGCTCTGGGGCGAGCGGGGGTTCATGGTCTACAACGACGCCTACTCCCACTTCTCGGGTCTTCGCCACCCTCAGTTGCTGGGCTCGGAGGTGCGCAAGGGATGGCCTGAAGTGGCGGACTTCAACGATCAGGTCATGACGGTGTGCCTGGCCGGCGGCCACCTGCGGTTCGAAGACCAGGAGTTGATCCTGCACCGCCACAACCGCGCCGAGCAGGTCTGGATGAACCTGGACTACTCGCCGCTGCTCGACCTGAGCGGCCAGCCCGTGGGCGTGATGGCCATCGTGGTCGAAACCACCGCCAAGGTGCAAGCCCTTCGCAAGGTGCACAGCGAACGGGAGCGGATGGCGCAGCTGTTCCAGCAAGCCCCGTCGTTCATGACCATGCTGCGGGGAAGCTCGCATGTCATCGAATTGGTCAACCCCAACTACCTCAAGCTGGTGGGCCACCGCGACGTGATCGGCAAGACGGTGGCGCAGGCGCTGCCCGACGCGGTGGAACAGGGGTACCTCCAGCTGCTGGACGAGGTGTATGCCAGCGGGCAGGCGCATTCGGCGCGGGGCGCCCGGTACGCGGCGCAGGCCGAACCCGGCGGCCCGGTCAACACACGCTATCTCGACTTCGTGTTCCAGCCCCTGAGGAACGAGGCCGGCGAGGTCGACGGGATCTTCGTGGAAGGGATCGATGTCACGGACCGGGTGCAGGCCGAAATGAAGCGGGACTGCCTGACGGTGCTGGGGGATCGTTTGGCGGCCCTGTCAACGCCGGTGGAGCTCGCGCACGCGGCCTCCGAAATCCTTGGCGAGGCACTCAAGGCCAGCCGCGTGGGATACGGCAGCATCGACAACGCCACGGAGACACTGACGGTCGATCGCGACTGGGCCGCGCCCGGCGTGGACAGCCTGGCCGGCACGACGCGGCTGCGCGACTACGGCGCCTTCATCGACAGCCTCAAGCTGGGCGAGTTCATTGCCATCGCCGACGTGCGCCTCGATGCGCGCACCGCCTTCGCGGCCGAGGCCCTCGAATCCAAATCCGCGCGCTCGTTCGTCAACGTGCCCATCATGGAAAACGGTCAGCTGGCCGCCGTGTTCTTCGTGAACTGCGACCGGGTTCGGGAATGGGAGGCAGAGGAACTCTCCCTGATCCGCGAAGTGGGCCAGCGCACCCGCGTGTCGGTGGAGCGCGCCCGAGGGCACATCGCCTTGCAGGAAAGTGAAGCCCGCCTCAGGGAGGCGAACGAGACACTGGAGCAGAAGGTCGAGCAACGCACCGCCGAATTGATGGAGATCGAGTCCCACTTCCGCCAGGCGCAGAAGATGGAGGCCATCGGCCAGCTCACGGGCGGCCTGGCGCACGACTTCAACAACCTGCTCGGCACCATCAGCAACAGCCTGCAGATCCTGAAGATGCGGCTGACACAGGGCACGACGGATGGGCTGGAGCGCTACATCGGCATGAGCGAGGATTCCATCCGCCGCGCCGCCGCGCTTACCCACCGGCTGCTGGCGTTCTCGCGCCGCCAGACGCTCGATCCCAAACCCATCGACGCCAACCGACTGGTGCAGGGCATGGAGGACATGATCCGCCGCACCATGGGGCCCTTGATCGACATCGAGGTGGTCGGCGCCGGCGGCCTGTGGTTCACCAAGGCCGATGCGTCCCAGCTCGAGAACTCACTGCTGAACCTCTGCATCAATGCGCGCGATGCCATGCCCGAGGGAGGCCGTCTGACCATCGAGACGGCGAACAAGTGGCTGGACGAGCGCGCCGCCGGGGAGCGCAGCCTGCCGCGCGGGCAATACGTGTCGCTGTGCGTGACGGACACGGGCACGGGCATGCCCGCCGACGTCATCGAGCGCATCTTCGACCCTTTCTACACCACCAAGCCCCTGGGCATGGGAACCGGCATGGGCTTGTCCATGGTCTACGGTTTCGTGCGCCAGTCCGGCGGGCAGGTGCGGGTGTACTCCGAAGTGGGCATGGGCACGACGATGTGCCTCTACCTGCCCCGCTACCTCGGCCCCGGTGTTGACGAGGAGGAAGCGCCACGGCCCGCGCCCATGCAGGCGGGCGATGGCGAAACCATCCTGGTGGTCGAGGACGAATGGGGCATCCGCGTCACGATCGAGGAGGTGCTGACCGACTCGGGTTACCACGTGCTCACGGCCGACACGGGCCCCGCGGCCATGAAGATTCTGGACAGCGAGGCGCGCATCGACCTGCTCATCACCGACGTCGGCTTGCCCGGGGGCATGAACGGCCGTCAGGTGGCCGACGCGGCCCGCATCCAGCGAACGGGCCTGAAGGTGCTGTTCATCACCGGCTATGCCGACAACGCCGCGGTCGGCAATGGGCACCTCGACCCGGGCATGGCCGTGTTGACCAAGCCCTTCGAGATCTCGGGGCTGTCCAGCCGGGTCAAGGCCCTGCTGAGCCCGTGACGCGGGCGGGGAGGCCGGCGCGCACGAAGTCCACCAGCTCGGCCAGTGCGCCCTCCGTCGGCGTTCGCCACAGCAGGTGGGTCTGCAGGCAGGCGTCGTCGTGCGCCAGCGGAACCGCCACGATGCTGGCCGGCAGCTTGCCCACGATGCCGCCGCCGTAGAGCGCCACGTGGGTGCTGCGCGCCACCGACTCCAGCAGGATCGGTGTGTCGTCGGGCTCGTACACCACCCGGGGCTTGAAGGCGTGGCGCTCGAACAGCGCAAACAGCAGTTCGCGGAAGGTGCCCCAGCGGCCCGGCGATCCGATGATCAGGCCCTCGTCCCGCAGGTCCTGCAAGTGCAGCTTGCGCTTGCGCGCCAGCGGATGACCCACGCGGCACAAGGCCACGATGGGCTGCGAGTCCACCAGCACCCGGTCCAGTGAAGGCGACGGCGCCAGCGACGCCGGCAGCAGCAGGAAGGCCGCGTCCAGATCGCCCGCGACGATCTCGGCGAACAGGCGCTCGGACGGCGCCTGCAACAGGTTGAGCTCCACATCGGGGAAACCCACGCCAAAGCTGAACAGCAGTTCCGGCATGGCGCTGTTGGCGGCCTGGGCCGAGTAGCCGATCAGCAGCTTGCGCTTGCTCGAACTGCCGGCCAGGCGGCGCGATTCGCGCACGGCCTGGTGCAGGCCGTCGAACACCGCATCGAGCTGCCCGAGCAGATGGGCGGCGGCCGGGGTCAGCTCCATCGACCGCGTCGTGCGCACGAAGAGCGGGAAGCCCAGCTCTTCCTCCAGCAACTTGATGGAACGGCTGAGCGCGGGCTGCGCGATGCGCAGCGCTTCGGCCGACTTGCGGAAGTTCAGCGTGGCGCTGAGGTGGCGGAACTGCTGAAGCCGCCGCAGGCTGGGGTAGGTCTTCATTGATGCCGAAATTCTATCAATGAGGGATCAAATGGTATTGGACTGGGCCGGGGGCCAAAACTAGCATTCACGCCCACCAGATCCACCACACGAGTTCATGAAAGCCTCCGTTTCCCAGTTCAAGAGCGTGCGCGACATTGAGAGCAACTTGCGCACAATACGCAGCCACATCGCGACCGCCGCCGCCGGCGGCGCCCAGCTGATCTGCTTTCCCGAAGCCAGCATGGTCGCCTACGAGTCCTCGCGCGAAGAGCTGGTCGCTTTCGCCGGGCAACAGGCGGCCCGCTTCATCGAGGAGGTGAGCGCCAGCGCCAAGGCGCACGCGATCGACGTGTTCGTCGGCCTGTACGAGCCGCTCGATGGCCACCGCACGCGCAACACCTTCGTGCACCTGGGTGCCGATGGGCAACTCAAGGGCCGCTACGAAAAGCTGCACCTCTACGATGCGTTCAGCTTCAAGGAGTCCGACAAGAACCGGCACGGCCAGCTGCTGCCCTCGCACGACGAGGTGTATGTGGCCGACGTGGGCGGCGTGCGCTTTGCCATCCTCAACTGCTACGACCTGCGCTTCCCCGAAATCTCGCGCATCGCGGTGGACAAGGGCGCCGACGTGCTGCTCTACGGCGCGGGCTGGATCGCCGGCAGCCTGAAAGAGCTGCACTGGGAGACCCTGCTGCGCGCGCGCGCCATCGAGAACACCTGCTACGTGCTGGCCTCGTGCCAGCCGCCGCCCACTTCCGTGGGCATGAGCATGGGCATCGACCCCTCGGGCCTGGTGATCGGCGGCATCGCGGCCGCCGAGGGCGTCGTGACGGTCGACGTGCTGCCCGAGCGCCTGCGCGATGTGCGCAAGGACCTGCCCTGCCTCGAACACCGCCGCTACCAGATCGCCCTCAATTCCTCCGGAGACAACAACACATGAACAACCAGCAACCGCAATCCCAGAAAAAGGTGCTCTATTCGGCATCGCTCGGCCAGTTCGTCGAGTGGTACGACTTCGTGATCTACGCCTACTCGGCCACCATCATCGCCAAGCTGTTCTTCCCCACCACCGACCCGGCCACCGCCCTGCTCTCGGCCTTCGCGGTGTACGGCGTGGGCTTCGTCATGCGCCCGCTCGGCGGCTTCATCTTCGGCAGCCTGGGCGACCGCTTCGGCCGCAAGGCGGTGCTCTCCGCCATCATCCTGATGATGGGCGGCGCCACCGTCGGCATCGGCGTGCTGCCCACCTACGCGCAGATCGGCATCGCGGCGCCCATCCTGCTCGTGGTGCTGCGCCTGATCCAGGGTCTGTCGGCGTCGGGCGAGACCATCGGCTCCAACTCCTTCGTGGCCGAACACGCGCCACCGGGGCGCCGCGGCCTGCACGTGGCCTTCACCTACGCCTTCGCCAACCTGCCGCCCGTGGCGGCCGCGCTCATCATCCTCGCCGTGACCAGCCTGCTGGGCAGCGAGGTGTACGAGAGCTGGGGCTGGCGCATTCCCTTCCTGATCAGCGGCCCGCTCGCGCTGGTGGGCCTGTACATCCGCAATCGCGTCGATGAATCGCCGGCTTTCGAGGTGGCGCGCGCCAAGCAGGAAATCTCGACCACGCCAGTGTCGGACGCCATCCGCGACCAGAAGAAGGCCATGGGCTTCAGCTTCGCGCTGGCCGCGTTCTCCAGCCTCACCTTCTACACGCTCGCGGGCTACTTCGTGTCCTACCTCACCGTCACCGTGGGCATGAGCCGCAGCGACTCGCTGATCTCCAACGGCATCGCCATGACCGTCGCCTTCCTCACGATGATCGCGAGCGGCTTCGTGTCGGACAAGGTGGGGCGCAAACCGGTGATGGTGGTCAGCCTGCTGTTCAACGCCATCGTCTGCGTCCCGGCCTACATGCTGGCCGGCGAAGGCACGCTGTTCCACGCGGCGCTCGCGCAATCGCTGCTGGCCATCGGCATGGGCTCGTTCGCCGGCCCGCTGGGCATCACGCTGCTCGAGCTGTTCCCGACCAAGACGCGCTTCAGCGCATCGGCCATCAGCTACAACCTGGCGTACACCCTCTTCGGCGGCACCGCGCCCTTTGTCGGCACCTACCTGGTGCTGGCCACGCAGTCCAAACTGGCCCCGGCCGCCTACCTGGCCGCGGTGTCCGTCGTGGTGCTGTGCGTCACGCTCTTCCTGCCCGAGACTTACCGGCGCTCGCTGACGGACTAGCCTCCTCGATGCCCTGCGCCAGCAACTCGGTGGCGAACTCGATGTAGCCCCGCACCAGGGCATCGCTGCCCGGCCGCTCCTTGAAGAGCACCGCGAGCATGGGCTGGGCATCCATGAAGAAGGTGCACATGCCCAGAATGGCGACGTGCAGGTAGCGCGCGTCCAGTTCGCGCGCCGGCTTGTCGCCAGGGATGGGGTTGAGCACGAACTGCGTCAACGCCAGCCCCCGTTTCGCCACCGTGTTGAGGTCCCCCACCTCCATCTGGGCCTCTTCATCGGAGTAGATCTCCTTGAGCACCAGATTCATGAACTGCGGGTTGCGCTGCAGTGAATCGATCAGCATCTGCAGGCGCGTGCGGATGCGGTGGCGCAAGGGCCCCGGCTCGTCCAGCACGAGCCGACTGCGTTCCTGGATGTCGTCCAGCAGGCCCACCGCCGCGGCCCGCAGCAGGCCCTTCTTCGTGCCGAAGTAATAGCGGATCAGCGCCGGGTCCACCTTCGCGGCACTGGCCACCTCCACCACCGTCAGCGCCTCCGGCGCCTTGTGGCGCAACAGCGCGAGCGCCGCTTCGACGATCTTCTCCTTGCCCACGCCGCTGCTGGAAGCGGGCCGGCCCGCCGTGCGGCGCGGCTCCTTGCGCCGTCGACGGGGCGTGGGGGTGTCGTTGTCCTTCATCACGCCATTCTAGGAACACTTCGCGCGCGGCACGCCCCGCATCGAAGGCCGGCGGCATTAATTCCCATGAAAAGGAAATATCCACACTGCATGTAGGGATTGTCATTTCGGGTTGACAGGCGTTCCGCCAGGGTCTTAGCATCCGCTCAATTCCTATTTGTAGGAATTAAAAGAACTTCAACCCTCTGCTGAATGTCCCCCCACATGTCTGTCGTTGCGATCACCTTCAATCCCCATCTCCTCAGCGCCAGAACCGCCACGCGGTCCAAGGACGCCGGGAACGGCCTGATCTTTCAACCGGGCGAAGAGGACAACCTGCGATGGCAAAGCCGTCCCAGCGAACCGTCTGAGGAGGAACAGGCCCTGGCCGCGGCCATCGTGCAGATCTACGCCGACGACGGCCACTCGCCCGAGGCTTTCGCCGAAGCGCTCAACGCGAGAAACCTGCTGCAACCCGATGGCAGCGCATGGACGCCCGAGACCTTGTGCGCCGTGCTCGAACGCCTGGCGGTCTGACCCCCATCGATCCGAAGGAACACCTCATGAAATCCCACGACATCACCCGGCGCGAGCTGATGCTGGCCGGCATGGCCCTGGCCGCTCCCGCCGGCGCCTTCGCGCAATCGGCCCGCCCCACGCAGCTCATCGTCGGCTTCCCCGCGGGGGGAGGCATTGACCTGCTGGCGCGCCTGATGGCGAGCCAGCTGCGCGCGCACACCCCCGAGCCCGTGGTCGTCGACAACAAGGCGGGCGTGGCCGGCCGCCTGGCGCTGGAGCACATCAAGCGCGCGCCGGCCGACGGCAGCGCCTTGCTGCTCACGCCCGACTTTCCCCTCACGATCTTTCCGCACATCTACAAGAAGCTGGCCTACCAGCCGCTGCAGGACTTCACGGCCGTGGCCGCCTGCGCGCGCTCGGAGCTGGTGCTCAGCGTGGGACCCATGGTGCCGTCGAACGTCAACACCGTGCCCGAGCTCGTGAAATGGATGCAAGCCCACCCGGACAAGGCCGACTACGCCTCGTCGGGCCCCGGTGGGGTGTTGCACCTGCTGGGCGTGATGTTCAGCCAGGCCACGGGGGTGCAGATGACCCACGTGCCCTTCAGGGGCAGCGCGCCCGCGCTGCAGGCGCTGGTGGGTGGGCATGTGGCCGCGAGCTTCAACGCCGTGGGCGAAGCCCTGCCCTTCAAGGCCTCGGGTGGCCTGCGGCCCATCGCGACCTTCGGCGCCAAGCGCTCGCGCTACCTGCCCGAGACACCGTGCATGGTGGAGCTGGGTTATCCGAATGTGCAGGCCGACACCTGGCTGGGCGTGTTCGCGCCCCCTCGCCTGCCCCAGGCCCTGGTGGAGCAATGGCACACCCGGATCACCAGCGTCGTGAACTCCAGCGAGTACATCGCGAGCCTGGACAAGCTCTCGATGGAGCCGCTCACGCTCAAGCCCGCGGCGCTCGCCTCCCTCGTCAAGACCGACATCGAGCGCTGGGCGCCGGTCGTCAAGGCCTCCGGCTTCACCGCCGATGAATGAACACCCCCAACACCCCAGGAACATGGACGAAGCGACTTTGAAAACCGACGCCGCGCAGCGCGTGGAGCGCGGCCTGTTGAACTACTGGTACCCGGTGCTGCCGAGCTACCGCCTGGCGGGCACGCCCATCGGGATCACCCGCCTGTCCGAAGAGATCGTGCTGTGGCGCGACGACGAGGGCCAGGTCCGCGCGGTGGAAGACCGCTGCCCGCACCGCGGCGCGCGGCTGTCGCTGGGCTGGAACCTCGGCGACCGGGTGGCCTGCTGGTACCACGGCGTGGAGGTGGACGGCCAGGGCAAGGTGGTCGATGTGCCGGCCATGCAGAACTGCGTGCTCACCGGGCGGACCTGCCTGAAGTCCTACCCTGTGGTGGAAGCCCACGGCGCGATCTTCCTCTGGTTCGGCGATGGCAGCCTGGACGCGCCAGCCCCGTTCGAACTGCCCGAAGAGATGACCGCCGAGGACTACTCCGGCTTCCTCTGCATGCAGAACTGGAGGTGCAACCACCGTTACGCGATCGACAACGTCATGGACCCCATGCACGGCACCTACCTGCACTCGCAGTCCCATTCCATGGCCGAGGGCGACCGGCAGGCCGAAATGACGGTGCGGCCGACGGCCACCGGCCTGATCGTCGAAAAGGTGGGCCAGCGCGGCGTGAACTTCGACTGGGTCGAGTTCGGCGAGTCGGGCCTGATGTGGATGCGCCTGGCCGTGCCGTACAGCAAGCAGCATGGGGGTGGCCAGTTCATCATCGTGGGCTTCGTCACCCCGGTCGACGAGACCCATTGCCAGGTCTATTTCTGGCGCATCCGCAAGGCCTCCGGGTTCAACCGGCACGTCTGGCGCTTCCTCTACCGCAACCGGCTCGAAGGCCTGCACTGGGACGTGCTCGAGCAGGACCGCAAGGTGATCGAGAACCTGACCCGGTCCGCCCGCTCGCAGGAAACGCTGTACCAGCACGACATCGGCATCGTCCGGGTCCGCCGCCTGATGGAAAAGCGCGCCCAGGAACAGGTCGCGCAGCGCCTCGCCAGCGTGGCCTGACCCGCTCCTCCTCTTCCGTTCCCCCTCTGTCCGGGGACCCCTCGGGTCCCCCGGGCATCCCTTCGCCCAAAAAATGGAGTCCCCATGAAAAAGCCCCCCTTTCTTGCCGGTTTGAGCGCGTGTGCCTGCCTGTTGGCGAGCGGCGCCGTGAGCGCGCAGAGCACGGTGTCGATCTACGGCGTCATCGACGCCTCGGTGGAACACGTCACGAAAGCGACCCCCAGCGGTGGCGGCCTGACCCGCGTGCCATCCCTGACCGGCAGCGCGCCCAGCCGCCTCGGCTTTCGCGGCACCGAAGACCTGGGCCAGGGACTCAAGGCGGTCTTCACGCTGGAAACAGGGTTCTCGCCCGACACCGGTGTGGCCAACCAGGGCGGCCGCGCCTTCGGGCGCCAGGCCTTCGTCGGGCTCTCGGGCCCATGGGGCACGGTGTCCCTGGGCCGGCAATACACCATGCTGTTCTATTCCATCCTGGAGTCGGACATCCTCGGCCCCAACCTCTACAGCTCGGGCTCGCTGGACAGCTACATCCCCAACGCCCGCGCGGACAACGCCATCACCTACCGCGGCAGCTTCTCCGGCCTCACGCTGGGTGCCAGCTACAGCCTCGGCCGGGACGCGGTGAACGCCGGTCCCAGCCCGGCCGGCACCAACTGCGCCGGCGAAAACCCGAACGACAGCAAGGCCTGCCGGGAATGGTCGGCCCTGGTGAAGTACGACACCGCCACCTGGGGCACCGCGCTCGCGGTGGACGAGTTGCGCGGCGGCACCGGCGCCTTCGCCGGCCTCAACTCCAGCGCCATGACGGACCGGCGCACCTCCGCCAACGGTTACGTCAAACTGGGTGGCCTCAAGCTCGCCGGGGGCCTGGTCCGCCGCGCCAACGGCGCCAGCGCCACCCAAGGCAAAAGCGATCTGTGGTACCTCGGCGCGGCGTACCAGGTCACGCCGGCCTTGCTCGTGGACGGCGAGGTCTTCAGCCTGCGTTACAAGGACTCGCTGAACCGGGCCACCCTCGCCGCCGTGCGCGCCACCTACAGCTTCTCACGGCGCACGGCGGTCTATGCAACGGCCGGGCACATCCAGAACAAGGGCACGCTGGCGCTGTCGGTCAGCGGCGGGCAGCCGGGCGGCGCGCCGGTGCCCGGTGGCTCACAAAGTGGTGTGGCGTTCGGCGTGCGGCACAGCTTCTGAGCCGGCCATCGCCACGCAGGGAACTCAGGTCATGTCCAGGGCGAGCCGGATGGCCAGAGCGATCAGGACCAGGCCAGCGAGCCGGGTCGCGGTTCGCCGGCCACCAGGGACTGCCGCGAAACGCACCGCCACGACGTTGCCGATCAGCACCAATGCGGCCTGGTAGAGCAGGCTGAGCAAGGTGACGTGCACCATCATCACGACCAGGGTCGCGGTGGACGCCTGCGGTTTCAGGAAAAGCGGAAAGAACGCGACGAAGAACAGGATGACCTTGGGATTGGTCAGGCTGACCAGGAAGGCACGGCGAAAGTGCATCAGCGGCGCCTGGGCGTGGGCGCGCGCCGATGCACCCTCGCCCGGCCGGCTGCGGATCAGCTGCACAGCCAACCAGCCGAGGTAGGCCACGCCGAACCACTGCAATCCCCGGAAGAGCCAGGGATGGGCCTGCATGACGGCAGCGAGCCCCGCCACCGCGGCGACCATGAACAGAAAATCCCCCAGCAGCGTGCCCAGGACAGCGGCCAAGCCCGAGCGTCGCCCGTCGCGGGCCGTGGCATCGAGGATGGCAATCGTTCCAGCACCTGGAACGGCCTGGAACACAAGGATGGCGGCGATGAAACTGATGTAGTTCTGGATGTCGAGCATCTGGCCAATGGGTCTGGTTGAAACGGGACCAGATCATCCGATGCAGATCGCCACAGGTACAGCGCATTATTCTTGCTTATTGAAGCATCTGTCACTGATTTTCTGGCAGTATCCGCTCATGGCAAGAATTCCATCCCACGAACTGGACGACATGGCCTGGCGCCTGCTGCGCGCCCTGCAGCTCGATGCGCGAGCGCCCTTGAAGGCCCTCGCGGAGGCCACGGGCCTGTCGGTGGCGGCCACGGCCGAGCGGCTCAAGCGGCTGCAAGACATGGGGCTCGTGCAAAGGTTTTCGGTCGAACTGGATGCGTCGAAGGCGGGCTACCCCGTCAAGGCCATCATCGGGATCACGGCCACGCAGCCCGGCAAGAAGCCGCTGCTGGAACGGCTGCGCCAGGCACCCGAAGTACTGGAGTGTCATCACGTCGCGGGTGCCGACTCCTACCTGCTGACTGTGGTCGCCACCGGCCTGGCGGATCTGGAGCGTTTCATCGGAACGATCAACGGCTACGGCGAGACCCGGACGTCCATCGTTTTCTCCACGCCCATTGAACGCCGGGGCATGGTGCCGCCGGGCTCCGCGAAGCGCACCTAGCCCGCGCCACCAGAGGCCATCGCCTTTGGCTTGCGATTCGCATCTGTTCGAAGACCGCCCGCCCTTTCACCCCCATCTTGCCGAAGAGATCACGTTCCGCAGGTTGGAGATCTTTCTGATCTTCATGGAGACCCGCCAATGCGGGCCCTGGGCTCATCGCCGCCATCGGCGGCGCCGGTCTTCATCAGTGCGCGTGCGCGCTCACCAGCGGAAAGTCGTACTGCGCATCCACCACGCGCGCGGCCATGGTGGGCAGCATGCGGTCGATGAACACCTCACCCACCCAGCGGCGCAGGGCCGGGTTGCTCATGGGGCCGGCGGCCTGCAGCGTCATGCTGCTGAAGGTGTTGATGCCGTCTTCCATGAGCAGGCCCATGGGCACCGGCGGCAGTTTTTCGGTGGACGCGGCGCTGGTGGACTGCTGCCAGGCGCTGAGGAAACGGTCGAAGCTGCCCACGGTGCCTTTGCGCCAGACATCGGCGATGTAGAAGATCCAGGCGCCCTGGTCTTCCACCACGAAGCCCCAGGAAAACTCGTGGATACCGTCGGGGGCCTGCGCGAACACGCCGATCTCCTGCACGTCTTCGCGTGCCTTGTATTCGGCGAACAGCGGGCCAGGGCCTGAGAGTTCGCCACGCACGAAACGCTCCAGCATGCCGGGGTCCGAGCTGAACAGGGGCAAGGGATCGGACCACGAACGCTTGGCGCGGTGGATAAGGCGCGAGGTGGCATCGGCGCTCTTCTGCGCCTGGATACAGCGGTCCATGAAGGTCTTGCGGCCGTCGGGCGTGGAGATCAGGTCCACGGTCTCGGTGAAGGCGGCGTCGTTCTTGAGGTAACCGTCCTCGCGCAGGCGCAGCACGATGTCGAGCATGGAGCTTCGCGTGATGTGTTCGATCATGTAGGCCATGTCGCCACCCTCGAAGTCGGCCATCGACCGCTGCACCCAGGCCATGGTCTCCTCGTGGGAGAGCCCCTGGGGTGCCTTGGGCATGTCGTTGAACAGGGCGCGAAGCACCCTCACCGTATCCAGATCGCTGGCCATTCATCCTCCGTCGTTGGCATCACGGCCGGCCCGGGGAGATAAGGCCTGGACCGGCCTGACAGTCAGGATAGGCGTTTTTGGCCTTTTGCCTGACAGGGGGCCGGTGGCGAGCGTGACTTTTGCAGTCGATGGCGCGGTTTTCCGCGCAACGGTTCAGGCCTGGCGCGCCGCCCGTTGCGTGCCCACCACCACCAGGGCCACCAGCATCATGAGCACGCCAGCCAGCTGGCTGGGGCTCAGGGCCCGGCCGTACACGGCCCATTCCACCGCCACGGCCGAGGCCGGGTAGACGAACTGCAGCACGGCCACGCGCCCGGCGCTGAGGCGCGCCACGCCGGCATACAGCACCACGTAGGCCAGGCCGGTGTGGATGGCGCCCAGCCCCGCGAGCCAGGCCCAGGCCGGCCCCGCCGGCGGCCAGCCGTGCACGAAGGGCCACCACACCAGCACCACCGCGCCCACGGCGCACTGCCACCAGGCCAGGGCCAGTGGCGTGACGCCGCGCGCCCGGTTGGCGATCAGCGTGAGGGCGGCATAGCCCACCGAGTTGAGCAGCGCCAGGCCGATGCCCCAGAGGTAGCTGGACGACCAGCCCGCGCCCGTGAGCGCGCCGTCGACCCAGCCCGAGGCCAGCGCCAGGCCGATCAGGCAGGCGAAGGTGGCGATGCCTTGCGCGCGCGTGATGCGCTCCTTCCACCACAGGGCACCGAACGCCATCACCAGAAAGGGCTGCACGTGCACCACCACGGTGGCCACGCCGATGGAGGTGCGCTCGATGGCCTCGAAGAACAGGATCCAGTTGACCACCGCGAGCACCCCAGCGCTCACCGCCGCCAGGCGCGCCGCACCGCTGAGCCGGAGTTCCCGCCAGCGCCGGGTGAGCGCGAACCAGGCCGTGAGCGCCAGCAGGCCAAAGGCGCAGCGGAACCACACGGCCGTGAGCGGGCTCTGGCCCGCCTCTTCGAGAAAGATGCCCAGCGTGCCGAGCATCAAACCACCGGCCACCATGAGCCACATGCCCGAGCGTTCGCGCGCGGCGGCGTGAGGGTGGGCGCCGAGAGACGAAGACAAGGAAGCCGTGGAGTTCATGCGCCGATGGTCGGCGGACGCGCCCCATCTGTACAGCGGATAAATAGAATCCAATGCATTCGACAATCGAATATTGGAGCCGACCGCCATGACCCACACCGACCTGCAACTGGACTGGCTGCGCGCCTTCGTGGCGGTGGTGGACGGCGGCTCGCTCTCGGCCGCCGCGCCGCTGGTGCACCGCTCCCAGCCGGCGGTGAGCATGCAGATCCGCAAGCTGGAAGACGCGGTGGGCCGCGCGGTGCTGCTGCGCGGGCCGCGCCACCTCGAACTCACGCCCACCGGCACCGAGTTGCTGGGTTACGCGCGGCGCATGCTGGCCCTGCACGCCGAAACGCTGGAGGCCGTGCATGGGCCGGTGCTCAGCGGCCGCGTGCGCCTGGGCGTGCCCGACGACTACGCCGTGAGCTACCTCTCACCCGTGCTGCGCAGCTACGCCGCGCGGCACGCGGGCGTGGAAATCGAACTGGACTGCGAACAGTCGACCTCGCTCATTCCCAAGGTGCAGCGCGGCGAGATCGATCTGGCGCTGATTTCGCGCGACAAGTCCACGCGCGGCACGCTGCTGTTCCAGGAACCGCTGGTGTGGGTGGGCGCGCCGCAGTTCGAGGTGTGGCGCCGCGACCCCCTGCCGATCGCGGTCTACGAAGCGACCAGCCAGGCGAGGCGCGCGGTGATCGCCGCGCTCCACGCGCAGCGGCGCGCCTACCGCGTGGTCTACAACAGCTCCAGCCTGGCCGGTCAGCTCGCGGCGGTGGAAAGTGGGCTCGCCCTGGCGGTGCTCACGCGCTGCAGCGCGCCGGCCCACCTGGCCATCCTGGGCGAAAAACAGGGCCTGCCGGCCCTGGACTTCATGGACGTGGCGCTCTACCGCAGCCAGGCCTCGCGCCACCTGCCCGCGGTGGACGCGCTGTTCGAGCAGATGGTGCAGACGCTCAGTGCGAAGGCACCAAGAAGTCCTGGCTGATGCGCCCACCCAGCTCGTTCACGCGGTCCAGGAACTGCGTGAGGAAGGCGTGCAGGCCGGTGGAGAGGATCTCGTCGATGCGGGCGTACTGCAGATCGGCCTTGAGCTTGCCCGCGCGGCGCAGGGTTTCGCCGCTGTGGTCGTTGGACACCACGCTGAGGTTGTTCACCACCTCGTTGAGGCTGGCGGCCAGGCTGCGTGGCATGTCGGCGCGCAGGATCAGCAGCTCGGCCACGCGCTCGGGCGTGATCACATCGCGGTACACCTTGCGGTAGACCTCGAAGCCGCTCACGCTGCGCAGGATGGCGCTCCAGTGGTAGAAGTCGTACTCCTGATCGAGCTCGCTGGCGGCGCCGAAGAAGTCGCTGTGCACCGCGTGGAACTTCACGTCCAGCAGGCGGGCGGTGTTGTCCGCGCGCTCCAGGAAGGTGCCCATGCGGTAGAAGTGGAAGGCCTCGTCCTGCAGCATGGTGCCGATGGCCACACCGCGCGAGAGGTGCGAGCGGAACTTGACCCACTCGAAGAATTCACCCGGGTCGCGCTCGAAGTTCTTGCCCTTGAGCATGCGCGTGAGTTCCAGCCAGGTCTGGTTCTGCGTTTCCCAGAATTCGGTGGTGAGGGCTCCGCGCACGGCCCGCGCGTTCTCGCGCGCGGCCTTCAGACAGGTGTAGATGCTCGACGGGTTGGACTCGTCGCGCACCATGAAGTCGAGCACGTTGCGTGGCGTGATTTCCTTGCCGTACTTCTGCGTGTAGGGGTGCAGCAGCTCGCTGATGGCGAGCAGCCCTTCCCAGCCCACCTGCGCCACGGCGGCGGACTGCGGCAGCAGCGAGGTCTGGTAGTTCACGTCCAGCATGCGGGCGGTGTTCTCCGCGCGCTCGGTGTAGCGGGACATCCAGAAAAGGTGGTCGGCGGTGCGCGAAAGCATGGTGTGTCCCTCAGTCTTCAAGAATCCAGGTGTCCTTGGTGCCGCCGCCCTGCGAGGAGTTGACGACCAGCGAGCCCTCCTTGAGCGCCACGCGGGTGAGGCCACCGGGCACCATCTGCACTTCCTTGCCGCTGAGCACGAAGGGGCGCAGGTCGATGTGGCGCGGCGCCACGCCGCTCTGCACATAGGTGGGGCAGGTGGAGAGCGAGAGCGTGGGCTGCGCGATGTAGCCGCCCGGGTTGGCCGCCACGGCCTTGCGGAAGTCCTCGATCTCGGCCTTGGTGGACGCGGGCCCGACCAGCATGCCGTAGCCGCCCGCGCCGTGCACCTCTTTCACCACGAGGTCCTTCATGTTGGCCATCATGTACTTGAGGTCCTCGGGCTCGCGCCCCATGAAGGTGGGCACGTTGTTGAGGATGGGTTTCTGCCCGAGGTAGAACTCGATCATCTTGGGCACGTAGGGGTAGATGGACTTGTCGTCCGCCACGCCGGTGCCCACGGCGTTGCAGATGGCGACGTTGCCGCTGCGGTACACGCCCAGCAGGCCTTCGCAGCCCAGCGTGGAGGTGGGGCGGAACACCGAGGGGTCGAGGAAGTCGTCGTCCACGCGGCGGTAGATCACGTCCACGCGCTTGGGGCCACGCGTGGTGCGCATGTAGACGAAGTTGTCCTTGACGAACAGGTCCTGCCCCTCGACCAGCTCGATGCCCATCTGCTGCGCGAGGAAGGCGTGTTCGAAGTACGCGCTGTTGTACATGCCGGGGGTGAGCACCACCACCGTGGGCTCGGCCGTGGTGGCCGGGCTGCTCGCGCGCAGCGTTTCCAGCAGCAGGTCGGGGTAATGGGCGACCGGGGCCACGCGGTTCTCGCCGAAGAGTTCGGGGAACAGCCGCATCATCATCTTGCGGTCTTCGAGCATGTAGCTCACGCCGCTGGGCACGCGCAGGTTGTCTTCGAGCACGTAGTACTCGCCCACACCTTCGGCATTCGGGGCGCGCACGATGTCGATGCCCGAGATGTGCGAGTAGATCTGGTGCGGCACGTCCACGCCCATCATCTCGGGGCGGAACTGCGCGTTCTGGAAGATCTGGTCGGCCGGCACGATGCCGGCCTTGATGATTTCCTGGCCGTGGTAGACGTCGTGGATGAAGCGGTTGAGCGCGGTCACGCGCTGCACCAGGCCCTCCTCCATGCTGCGCCATTCGTGGGCGGGAATGATGCGCGGAATAAGGTCGAAGGGGATGAGGCGCTCGGTGCCGGAGCCGTCCTCGTCCTTGGCGCCGTACACCGCGAAGGTGATGCCCACGCGGCGGAAGATCATTTCGGCCTCTTCGCGCCGGGCCGCCATCACGTCTTCAGGCTGTTGGGCCAGCCAGCGCGCGTAGTTCTGATAGTGGGCCCGGACCTCGCTGGGCGAGGCGTTCATTTCGTCAAACATCGGTCTGCTCATGGGCTTTTTCTCCTGAGCACAGCATAGCAAGGACTGGGCCAGGTTTTGGCCGCCTCGCCGCCCCGCCGCGCGAAATCCCCTCAGTGTCTTCCCGGAGCCGGCGCAAGACCCCAACCCTTCCCGCCGGTGCCAGCGGGGTGCTTGCGCGCCTGCCGACGATCCTGTATTGTACGGACCATAAATTCAATTGTTCGTTCAATTAACTCGGTCTGTACGGACCATTACCTGGAGACGATAAGCATGAGTGGGTTCATCAAGAAGGCCGTTCTGGGTCTGGGCATCGCCGCCCTGGCCGCTGCCAGCCACGCGCAGGAAACGCTGAAGATCGGTGTGCTGGGCGGCATGACCGGCCCGGGCGCGCCGTGGGGCCTGGCCATCGACGGCGGTGTGCGCGTGGCCACCGAGGAGATCAACGCCAGCGGCGGCCTGAAGGTGGCGGGCAAGACCTACAAGGTCGAGATCGTGTCCTACGACGACCACTACAAGGCGGCCGACGCCGTGACGGCGGTGAACCGCCTGATCGACCAGGACAAGGTGCAGTTCATCATCGGCCCGATCGGCTCGGCCTCCCTGCTGGCGATCAAGCCGATCACCGAAAAGAGCAAGGTGGTGCTGCTCTCCAACACCTACACCACCGAGGCCCTGAACGCCGAGACGCGCTACATGTTCCGCGTGCTGCCCACCACCAACGAATACGACGCGCAGCTGATCGGCTGGCTCAAGCAGAACCGCCCCGCGATCAAGCGCGTGGCCGTGATCTCGCCCAACGACGCCACTGGCTGGAGCACGCAGAAGGGCAAGAAGAGGGCCTATGAAGCCGCGGGCTACGAGATCGCCGACGCCAAGTTCTTCGAGCGCTCGCAGAACGACTTCCGCACCATCCTGGCGGGCATCCTGGCCAAGCGCGTCGACCTGATCGAGCTCGACGTGGTGCCGCCGGCCCAGGCCGGCCTGGTCATCCGCCAGGCGCGCGAAATGGGCTACAAGGGCCCGTTCACCAAGTTCGGCGGCAACAACGTGGCCGAAACCGTGAAGTCCGCCGGTGCGGACAACGCCGAAGGCACCCTGGTGTATTTCTCGGCCGACCCGGCCAGCGACGCCTACGCCAAGCTGAGCAAGGCCTACGCGAAGTACCACCCCAACGCCATGGACGACTTCGCCTTCTATTTCTACGACGCGGCCAAGCTGCTGTTCGGCGCGATCCAGAAGGCGGGCACCACCACCGACACCGACGCCGTGGTGAAGGCCATCGAAGCCACCAAGTCGTACGACGGCATCCAGGGCAAGATCGTCTGGGGTGGCAAGGACACCTACGGCATCGACCACCAGATCGCCACGCCGGCCTACCTGGGCGTGATCGAAAACGGCAAGGGCAAGGTCGTCACCAAGTTCGACGCCCGCTGAGCCCGCGCGCCCCGCGCAGCCGCCACCGCGGGGTGGCGCCGCCGGGGCGCGAGCCCCTCCTTCTTCCCTGCTGAACGCGCCCGCCTGCGGCGCCAGCCGCGGGCCTCGAGCCCGCTCTTCCCATGCAAATCGCGATACAGATATCCATCATTGCGCTGATGTCGGCGTTCGTCTACGCGCTCATCGCGCTGGGCTTCACGCTGGTGTTCGGCATCATGCGCGTCGTGAACTTCGCCCACGGCGAGTTCTACATGCTTGGCGCCTACGCCATGTACGTGCTCTACGGCCTGCTCGGCTGGCCGTACGGCTCGGCGCTGATCGCCGGCGCCCTGCTCGTCGGTCTGGCCGGTTTCGTGCTGGAGCGCGTGCTGTTCCGGCGTTTCACCGGCGACGAGATGGGCGGCATGATCATGTCGCTCGCCCTGGCCATCACGCTGCAGGCGGCGATTTCGCTGGTGTTCACGGTCGACGACCTGTCGGTCGGTCGCCCGGTGGAAGGCGCACTGCAGATCGGCTCGGTGTTTCTCGCGCTGGACCAGCTGTACGTGGTGGGCGTCACCCTGCTCGCCCTGGCCGCGTTCTACGTGCTGATCGAGAAGACGCGGGTGGGCATCACCATCCGCGCCGTGGCGCAGGACAGCGAGGTCGCGCGCCTGCAGGGCGTGCGCTCCTGGCGCATGACGGCGCTCACCTTCGCGCTCAGCTGCCTGCTGGCGGGCCTGGCGGGCGCCCTCATGGCACCGGTCTACACCATCCACCCGCACATGGGTGAACTCGTGGTGGTGAAGGCCTTCATCATCGTCGTGCTCGGCGGCCTGGGCAGTCTGCCCGGTGCCGTCATCGCGGCGCTGATCCTGAGCTTCACCGAGGCGATCGCCTCCACCTTCTACAACTCGACCGTCGCCACGATGCTCTCGTTCCTCATCGTCATGGCGGTGTTGACCGTGCGCCCGGCCGGCCTGATGGGGAGATCCCGATGAGAAACGACCTCACCCTGGTGCGCCGCCCCGTGGGCGTGCGCGTGGCCGAACTGCTGGTGGCCGCCACCCTGCTGGCCTGGCCGCTGGCGCTGGGCGAATCGCGCTTCGCGCTGCACGTCGGCGTCATGGTGGCGATGTACGCCACGCTGGCCATGAGCATGAACCTGATGCTGCGCATCGGGCAACTCTCGCTCGCGCACGGCGCGCTGTTCGGCATCGGCGCCTACGTGTCGGCCATCCTCACCCGCGATGCGGGCCTGGGCTTCGTGTCCGCCTTCGTGCTGGCGGGCCTGGCCTCGGCGCTGATCGCCCTGGTGACCGCGCCGCTCTTCATGCGCATCAAGGGCGTGCACTTCGCCTTGTTGACCTTTGCCTTCGGCGAGGTGGTGGTGCTGTGTTTCGTCGAGTTCGTGGACATCTTCGGTGGCAACAACGGCTTCGGCCAGATCCCGCCGGCCCAGCTGCTCGGCCACACGCTGGACCGCTACGGCAGCTACCTGCTGGCCACCACGCTGGCCCTGGCGAGCTACTTCTCGCTGCAGGCCATGTACCGGCGCGAGCTCGGCGTGATCACCGCCTCGCTGCACCAGGACGAAGCCCTGGTCACCGCCAGCGGCTTCGAGGCGCTGCGCTTTCGCATCGCCGTGTTCGTGCTCAGCGCGGCCATGGCCGGCTGGGCCGGCAGCCTGTTCGCGCACTACCAGGGCTACATCTCGCCCGACTCGTTCGGCTTCTGGACCGCCGTGAACGCGGTGATCATCAACGTGCTCGGCGGCGTGGGCGCCCTCGCGGGCGTGGTGGTGGGCGGCTTCCTGCTGATCCCGCTGCCCGAGCTGCTGCGCGACCTGCAGCAGTACCAGCGCTTCATCTACGGCATCGTGCTGATGGCCCTGCTGTGCTTCATGCCCAAAGGCCTGGCGGGCCTGTGGGCCACATGGATCGGGCGCCTGCGCGCCGGAAAGGCCCAGCCATGAGCGCGGTGCTTCAAGTCAGGAACCTGTCGCGCGCCTTCGGCGGCATCCGCGCGGTGGACGGCGTGTCGTTCGAGGCCGGCGGCGACGGCATCACCGGGCTGATCGGCCCCAACGGCGCGGGCAAGACCACGATGTTCAACCTCATCACCGGCACCACGCGCGCCAGCGCGGGCGAGGTGGTGTTCCGGGGCGAGCGCATCGAGCGCCTGTCCGCCCCCGCCATCGCGCGCCAGGGCCTGGGCCGCACGTTCCAGATGACCCACGTGTTTCCGGGTCTGAGCGTGCTGGACAACCTGTACCGCGCGGCGCTGTTTCGCCAACTGCCCTCGCCCTGGTCGCTGGTGCGACCGGCCACGGTGCGCCAGGGGCGGCGCCAGGCGCTGGCGCAGGCCGAGCAGGCCCTGGCCATGATCGGCATGGAAAGCCTCGCCAGCGACGACGCCGGCGCGCTCGCCTACGGCCAGCAGAAGATCCTGGGCGTGGGCATGGCGCTGACCACGCAGCCCTCGATGCTGCTGATGGACGAGCCGGCGGCCGGCCTCAATGCGGTGGAAACCGATGCCATGAGCGCGCTGATCGAGCGCGTGCACCACGGCGCGGGCGTGTCCATCGTGCTGGTGGAGCACGACATGAACATGGTGATGCGCCTGTGCTCCCACCTCGTCGTGCTGGTCAACGGCCGCCTGCTGGCCAGCGGCCCGGCGGCCACCGTGCGCGACAACCCGCAAGTCATTGACGCCTACCTGGGCGCGGATCTCGAAAATGCTTGAAGCCAGAAACATCTCCGTCGCCTACGGACCGATCGCGGCCCTGCGCGACGTGTCGTTCTCCGTGCGCCCCGGCAGCGTGTGCGCCATCGTCGGCGCCAACGGCGCGGGCAAGTCCACCCTGATGAAGGCGCTGTGCGGCCTGGTGCCGCTGCAGGCCGGCAGCTTCCACCTGGACGGCCAGGACATCACCGCGCTGCCCACCGACCAGCGCATCGCGAAGGGCCTGGCGCTCTCGCCCGAGGGCCGGCGCCTGTTCCCCGAGCTGAGCACCTACGAGAACCTGCTGATGGGCGCCTACCTGCGGCGCGACCGGCAGGCGATCCGCGAGGACATTCAAAAGGTCTACGGCTACTTTCCCCGCCTGGCCGAGCGGCAGCACAGCCAGGGCCGGCACCTCTCGGGCGGCGAGCAGCAGATGTGCGCCATCGGCCGCGCGCTGATGTCGCGCCCGCGCCTGCTGCTGCTGGACGAGCCATCGCTCGGCCTGGCGCCCAACGTCACGCTCGAAGTCGCCCGCGCGATCCGCCGCATCAGCCAGGACGGCACCACCATCGTGCTGGTGGAGCAGAACGCCCGCCTGGCGCTCAAGCTCTCGCAGCATGCGCTGGTGCTGGAGACCGGCCGGCTGGTGCTCGACGGCCCGAGCGACGAGATCATGAACAACCCCCACGTCACCGCCGCCTACCTCGGTGGCCACGCCCCCGCCTGATTGCCCCATGCCCAACATCTACCAAACGGCCATGTTCCACGCGCTGCGCAGCCCGCGCAGCACGGCGCTGTCGGACAGCCACACGGCCATGGACTTCGCCGCCCTCTGTGCCCGCGCCCGGGCGCTGACCGCCCACCTGCAGGGCCTGGGCGTGCGCCGGGGCGACCGCGTCGCCGTGCTCATGCACAACGCCATCGACTACCTCGCGCTGATGCACGCCACCGCCGTGGGCGGCTTCAGCCTGGTGCCGGTGAACACGCGCTACAGCGCCGCCGAGCTGGCGTTTCTCATCAGCGACTGCACGCCCCGCGTGCTGGTGCACGACGCGGAGTTCTCGCCCCTGATCGCGGAGCTGCCGCGGCACCTCGCGCCGGACCAGCTGCCGGTCTGCCTCGACCACCTGGCCAGCGACCTGGCCGACGTGCCGGCGACCGCCGACCCGGTGGCCTGGCGCACCGGCTGCGTCGAGGACGGCGACGTCGCGATCATCATGTACACCTCGGGCACCACCTCCACGCCCAAGGGCGCGATGCTGACCCATGGCAACCTGGTGTGGAACGCGATGAACTACATCATGGAACTCGGCATCGACGCACAGTCGCGCTCGCTCATGGCCACGCCGCTGTTCCACATCGGCGGCTTCGGTGTCATCAACGGCCCCATCCTGTACGCCGGCGGCAGCCTGCACCTGGTGCCGCGCTTCGATGCGCAGAGCGTGGTGGAGGCCTTGCAGCAGAACCTGCCCACGCACGTGTTCCTGCTCTCGGCGATGTGGGTCGGCCTGACCGACCACCCCGGCTTCGCGCAGCTGCGCCTGCCCTCGGTGCGCTACGTGCAGACCGCCGCGGCGCCGCTGGGCGAATGGCGCCAGAAGCTGATCCGCCAGGTGTTTCCCAACGCCGAGTTCGGCTGGGGCTTCGGCATGACGGAGAGCTGCGTCACCACCATCAAGAACCGCTACACGCACGAGATCCTGGACCACCCGGGCTCCATCGGCTACCTCTGGCGCCACGTGGCGCACCGCCTGGTGGACGAGACCGGCCAGGTGCTGGCGGACCAGCGCGGCCCCGGCGAGCTGCAGGTGAAGGGGCCCACCGTCTTCAAGGGCTACTGGAACCAGCCCGAGCTGACCGCCGCCACGCTGGACGCCGACGGCTGGCTGCACACCGGCGACCTCTTCCGCTTCGACGACGAAGGCTTCGCCTACTTCATGGGCCGCAGCAAGGACATGATCAAGACCGGGGGCGAGAACGTGGCGGCGCAGGAAGTGGAGAATTGCCTGGTCGGCCACCCCGATGTGCGCGAGGCCGCCGCCTTCGGCGTGCCGCACGAACGCTGGGGCGAAGAACTGGTGGCTGCCGTGGTGCCGATCGAAGGCCGCCAGCCGGACACCGAGGCGCTGCGCACGCACTGCCGCGAAAGCCTCTCGGGCTTCAAGGTGCCCAAGCGGATTTTTCTGGTGGACAGCCTGCCGCACTCCTCGTCCGGCAAGGTCCAGAAGTTCAAGTTGAGACAAGGATTCGACGCATGACAACGGCCCCTTCCAGCCTGTTGGACGAAGGCTACCTGCCGGCCCTGGCCCGGCGCGCGCAGGCGGACGATTTCGTCGCGCGCCACCGCACGCTGGCCCATCTGAGAATCGGTTTTCGCCACAGCGAGACGGGCCAGCGCGCCTGGATCGCGGTGACGCCGGACACCATCGAAGCGGGCCAGGCCGGCGAGGCGCCCTTCACTTTCGTGGGCGACGAATCGGCCCTGCAGGCCCTGGCCAGCGGCTTCCCCTTCAACCGCCTGGTGCGCCAGCACCGCCTCAGCGTCGAAGGCGACCTGCGCGCCTGCGTGCAGAACTGGCTGCTGATCCACGCCGTCTTGCGCCTGTGCGCGCCCAGGAGCGAATGACATGCCCTACGTGACCACGGCCGACGGCCTGCGCGCCTACTACGACCACGCGGGCGACCCCACGGACGGGCGCACGCCCCTCGTGATGGTGCATGGCGCCAGCCAGGACAGCCTGTCCTGGCAACACAACCTCGACTTCTTCGGCCAGCACTACGCGGTGTACGCGCTGGACCTGCCGGGCCACGGCAAGAGCGGCATGCCCGCCGGCGGCCCGCACACCGACAGCCCGAGCAACGCGCGCCATGTGCTGCAGGTGATCGACGCGCTCGGCCTGGACCGCCCGGTGCTCATGGGCCATTCCATGGGCGGCGGTGTCGTGGCCGCTGCCGCGGCGCTGGCGCCGCAGCGCGTGCGCGGCCTCGTGTTCGTCGACGGCGCCTCGGTCAACGTGGTCAAGAGCTCCGGCTACAACCCGGCCATCCTCGACATGGCGCGCATCAACCCGGGCGACTGGTTCGAGGTGAGCTTCCGCACCCTCATGGGCAGCGGCACCGACGCCGCGCGCGCCGAGGAGATCGTCATGGACGCGCGGCGCTGCATCCCCGAGGTGGCCTTCGCCGACATCCGCGCCTTTGGCGGTTTCCGCATGGAAACCCTGCTGGACCAGCTACAGTGCCCCTGCGTGATCGTTGAAGGTGCCGAAGACTGGTCCGTGCCCCCGAATCCGCGCGGAATGTGGACGCCGCCCTGCAGGCGCGCGGCATTCCGACGGTGTACCTCGAGTGGCCCCGCGTGGGGCATTTCCCCCACAGCGAGCAGCCGGCCACCTTCAACGTCGAGACCCTTGCCGCCCTCCAACGTCTGGACCTCTGATGCCGGAAACCCCCAGCCCTCCCCGCCGCACCACGCTGCACAAGAGCCTCAGCGACGAGTTGCTGCGCATGATCAAGAACGGGGACTACCCGGTGGGCAGCAACCTGCCGACCGAGAACGAGCTGTGCGCGCGCTTCGGCGTCAGCCGGCACACCGTGCGCGAGGCCACGCGCCGCCTCTCCGACCTCGGCCTGGTGGTGCGCAAGCCGCGCACGGGCACCACCGTCGTGCGCCAGCACACCCAGCCGCAGTTCGGCCTGGCGCTGGAGAACACCGAGCAGCTCACCCAGTACCTGGAGACCACGGCGCTGAGCGTGCACCGCGTCACCACCGAGCTGAGCGCGCACCCCACCGAGCTGCGGCTCGAAGGCGTGCCGGCGGACTGGCTCAAGGTCTCCACCTTCCGCTGCGTGCCTGGCACCGACCGGCCAATCTCCTGGACCGACATCTACATCCGCCGGGAGTACCAGGCCGTGGTCGAGCACATCGGCCAGCAACCCGGCGGCGTGTACCCGCTGTTCGAACGCCTGTGCGACGAAACGGTGGAGACCATCGACATGGAGATCTCGGCCGCCACCTTCCCCGCCGCCATCGCCAAGCGCCTGGGCTACACCAAGAGCGATCCCGCCCTGCTGATGGTGCGGCGCTTTCGCAACCCGGCCGGCAAGCTGCTCGAAGTGGCGGTGAGCTACTACCCGCCGTTCGGCTTTCGCTACATGTCCCGCCTCACGCGTGTGCAGGGACGCCACCAGACCGCCCCATGATCCCCAAGGAGTCCGATTTGAAACCCACGTATGGCCAGAGTGTGACGGTGACCGTCGAAGGGCCGGTGGCCCTGGTGCGCTTCGACCGCGGCGTGAACCGCAACGCCATCAACCAGGACACGCTGCTGGCCCTCACCCAGGTCGCGCGCGACCTCGGCGACGCCCTGGACATCCAGGTGGTCGTGCTCACCGGTGCCGCCGACATCTTCTCGGCCGGCATCGACCTGAAGGACCCGGCCAAGTGGAACGAGGACGACCAGGCCCTGCTGCAGCGGCGCGACATGGCGCAGCGCGGCGCGCGCCTGTGCCGCGCATGGGAAAGCCTGCCGCAGCTCACCATCGCGGCCATCGAAGGCATGGTGGTGGGCGGCGCGGCCGCGCTCACCCTGGCGTGCGACTGGCGCGTGGCGTCCAGCCAGGCCGCGTTCTACCTGCCCGAAGTCAAGGTTGGCCTCAACATGGGCTGGGGCGCGATCCCGCGCCTGACCAGCCTGCTCGGCGCGGCGCGCGCCAAGCGCGCCATCCTGCTGGGCGAGAAGCTGGGCGCCGCGCAGGCGCTCGACTGGGGCCTGGTGGACGTGATCAGCGAGCCCGGCCGCGCGGTCGAAGATGCCCAGGCGCTGGCCCGCAAGACCGCCGAAACGCCGGCGGCCCTGCTGCGCATGACCAAGGAATCGGTCAATGCCTGCGCCACCGCGCTGCACCACCCCAGCATCTACATGGACGCCGACCAGGCCCTGGTCTGCCGCGACAGCCAGGAAGGCCGCAGCGCGCGCCAGCAGTTCGTGCAGGCCGGCTGAACAGGTTCAGGCCGTCAGGGCCACACCGCCGCGCAGGCGCGCGGTGACCTCCTCGCGCACATTTTTCGGCGCATCCGCGAGCAAGGCCGGCCAATCCGCCTGCGCGGCCTGCACCAGCGCCTTGCAGTGCCGCAACACCACCGACCTGCGCAGCAGGCCGGCACTCTCCAGCAGCGATTCGAGCTGCGCCCAGGTGAACGCGCGCAGCCTGGCGTCGATGGCGCGGTTGATGCCGTAGTCCGCCGGCGGCATGCCGGTGAAGAAGGCGCTCACGCAGACCGGGTCGTACAAGGGGGCCAGTTGAGGCTCGATGCCATCGGGGTACAGCAGCGCCCAGTTCTTGAGGTGCGCGTCGGTGTTGCCCATGAGGATGAAAGCCAGGAAGCGGCCGAGGAATTCGCGTGTGTCGCGCGCGGGCTGCACCGAATACTGGTTGAGCAGGCGCAGCATCTGGCCGTAGTCCCGCTCGATGCCCCTGCCGTACTTCTGCCTCGGGGCATAGCCCATCACCTGCGCGAACTCTTCCATGTGCACGCGCAGGCCGTGCCGACGGTCGAAGCGCTCGACCGCCAGGATGTGCGGAAAATCGACCGGCTCGGGCAACTGCGCCTGATCCCGCGTGATGATGCTCGCGCGAGCGCAGTCCAGCCCCAGCGCGGCACACAGCCGGTAGCCGGTGTACTCGTTCTCGACGAGTTCGGGGTGGCGGGTGGTCGGCAGCTTCAGGATGTGGCTGCCCGCCACGCCATGCCGCTTGACGACGTAGCGCCGTCCCTCCTGCACCGCGGAGAACTTCGTCACCATCCCGGGCAGGGACGCGGCGTCCTCGACCGGCAGCTCGACAAAGCCCGGCTCCAGCACGTCGAGCCCCAGCGCCGCGTGCCAGTGGCGAACCACCTGCGGGATGTCTTCGTCGGCGGGCACGGGCTCGACTTCCAGCGCGCCCATCAGGTCGTGCCCGGCGGCGGCCAGCAGTTCGAATTCGTCCTCGGTGGTGCAGCCTCTTTGCGCGGCCAGGCGTTCGCGGTTGTGGCCTTCGGGCAAGAGGTTCTGGAAGAAGACCGGCCAGCGGCCGTCGTTGCGCACCAGGCGCTCGTCGCGCGTGGCGCTCAAGATCTGCCGGGTGGCCGCGTCGTCCACCCCGCGCAGGCTCATGGACAGCGTGGGCCGGCGCGGGTCGTTCACGTACGGCTCGTCGAAGGACATGCGCAGGATGTCGCCGTACTGCGAGAGGTAGCCGATGGGCTGCTTCTCCCCCGCCGGCGTGTGCAGGGACAGGCGCAAGTAACGGATGAAGGTGCTCACGGCCGGCCCCTTTCAGGCCGGTGTGTCCAGCAGGTCCACCAGCGACTTCGGCGCACCCGCCCCCGCGGGCTGCCCGAGCACGCGCCCACCCGAGCGCAGGAAGCCCTCCACCTCGGCGCGCAGCGCGCGCGGCACCAGCATCAGCTCCATGCCCATGGCGCGGGCCAGTTCCTGCAGCGTGGACAGCCTGGGATCCATGCCTGCCTCGATGCGCGACACGGTCATGCGGCTGACGCCGGCGCGCTGCGCCAGTTCCTCTTGCGTCAGCGATGCGGCCTTGCGTGCGCCCTCAACGTCTTGAACAATGCTCGTCATGTTGAGCTTTCTGATGATTTTGATAATTCAATTTATCATTTTTCGCTTGACTCAGCAAACCGTTTTGATCGTTTAATTGATCATTTTAATGATTATGATCGTTAGATTGATCATTTTCCTGCTTGCCAGGATGGTGCCAGTACCGGCGACCGACCTCGCGCTGGCACACCACGCGGTCGGGCTCGGCGCTGCGCCAGGTCGCCGCGCCACACCCGGGTGAGTTCACCCAGGGAATGCCGCGCTGGGCATAGCGCTCCAGCACCACCGGCGCGGGGTGGTTGAAGCGGTTGCGGTAGCCCGACTGCACCATCACCAGGCTCGGGCGCAGGGTGTTGAGCAGCACCGGGCTGCTGGAGGTCTGGCTGCCGTGGTGGGGCGCGAGCATCACGGTCGCGCGTTGCTCGGGCCGCGCGAGCGCCAGGCGCACCTCGCGTGCGGCATCGATGTCGCCGCCCAGCCAGGCGCTCTGCGCGCCGTTGGACACGAGCAGCACGCAGGACATGGCGTTGCTGGAGAGCCGCCCCCGGCCGGTCTCGTCGTAGTCATCGGGTTGCGGGTGCAGCACCTCGAAATCCACACCGTCCCACCGCCAGCGCTGGCCCGCCACGCAGCGGCGCGCGGCGTCGCTGTCGTAGGACGAGAGCCAGCGCGCCTGCGGCTGCGCCGCCTGCACCGAGGGCGCGCCACCGGAATGGTCGCTGTCGCTGTGACTGACCACGACCGTGTCGAGCCGCTCGCCGAGCGCGCGCAACAGCGGCAGCACCACACGGTCGCCGGCGTCGGCGGCGTCGGGCTGCGGCCCATAGCGCGGGCCGGTGTCGTAGAGCAGGCTGTGGCCGGCGGTGCGCAGCAGCACCGCGCTGCCCTGCCCCACGTCCAGCGCGATCAATTCGAACTGGCCCGGCGCTGGGCGCGGCGGCGCGTAGAGCAAGGCCGGCCAGAGCAGCATCAGGCCCGAGAGCCGCACCACCCAGGGCAGGCGCAACACGAGCAACACACCGCCCAGCACCGCCGCCAGGGCCAGCGGCCACGGCGCCACGGGCCGGAACAGGGCCGCGCCCGGCCACTGGGCCAGCCACTGCAAGGCGAGCGACAAGGCCTGCACCGCCCAGGCGGCCCCATCCCACAAGGGCGGCGCGAACACACCGAGCAAGGCCAGCGGCGTGACCAGCAGGGTCACCCAGGGAATGGCGGCGAGGTTGGCCACCAGCCCCACCACCGAGAACTGGCCGAACAGCAGCAGGGTGAGCGGCGCGAGCGCCACCGTCACCACGCCCTGCTCGCGCAGCAAGGCCAGGAAGGCCCGCGCCGCGCGCTGCGGCCAGGAGCCCTCGGGCGCGGGCGAGCGCCGGCCCGGGTCGGTGGCGAACAGGATGCCCACCGCCACGAAGCTGAGCCAGAAGCCGGCCTGCATCAAGGCCCAGGGGTCGAGCAGCAGCACCACCGCCATGGCCAGCAGCCACACATGCGGCCAGGGCCACTGTCGCACCGACAGGCGCAGACCGACCACCACGGCCAGCATGAGCACGGTGCGCTGCGCCGGCACGCCCCAGCCCGAGAACAGCGCGTACGCCGTGGCCAGCGCCACGCCACCCAGGCCCGCCGCCCAGGGCGTGGGCAGCGCCAGCAAGGCCTTGGGCCAGCGCAGCGCCAGGCGCCGCCAGAGCGCGCCCACCAGCGCCGTGGCCAGCCAGGCGAACAGCGTCACGTGCAATCCTGAAATGCTCATCAAATGAGCGACGCCTGTGGTGCGGAAGAGGTCCCAGTCGCTGCGGTCGATGGCGGACTGGTCGCCCACCACCAGCGCGGCCAGCACGCCCGCGCTGCGCGGGTCTTCGTGCACGCGGGCCTCGATGCGCTCGGCCACGCCCTGGCGCAAGCGGTCCAGCGGGTGCCAGGGTGTGGCGCCCAGCCGCTGGGGCGCCGGGTCGCGCGGGCCGCTGCGCACATAACCGGTGGCCTGGATGCCCTGCTCCCAGAGCCAGCGTTCGCGGTCGAAGCCGTGCGGGTTGGCGTTGCCGTGCGGGCTGCGCAGGCGCACCGTGAAACGCCAGCGGTCGCCCGCGCGCAGGCCGGGGCCGGCCCCGCCGGCCTCATCGGGCCGCAGGTACCAGCCCAGTTGCAGGCGCGGAGGCAGCGCCACCGCCTGGCCGCCGCGCGCGGCCGACTCCACCACGAACTCGAAGCGCTCACCCTGCGCGCTTCGCTGCGGCAGGGAGGCGATGCGCCCGGTCGCCTCGATGTCGATGCCTTGCAGGGCCGGGTCGAGCGCGTCGGCCGCGAAATGCACGGCGCGGGCGCCGGTGGCACCGACACCGATGAGCGCGCCCGCCGCCCACGCCAGCAGCAGCGCAGGGGCGGCACGCCGGGTCAGCCGCAAGGCCCCCAGGCCCAGCACACCGGCCAGCAGCAAAGCGCCGTAGACCTCCAGGGACCACAGCGCGGGCTGCTGCAATTGCAGCGCCACGCCCAGCACCCAGCCCAGCAGCGCCCCGAAGCCGGAATGGCGCACGATCAGACCGGGCGGCACCGCTTGGTGGAAATGTCATGTGGCCGTGGCGCAAGACTTGCTAGCATGGCTGCAAGCCGCGTCGGCCGGTTGGTGGCTCGCGGATCCATTGTTGTTCCCCTCCCAGGAAAGTCTCTCGTATGGCCATCCATGTTGCCCTGAGCCACATCACCCATTATCGGTACGACCGCCTGGTCAAGCTGGGGCCTCAGGTGGTCCGGCTGCGGCCCGCGCCGCACAGCCGCACCAAGGTGCTCTCGTATTCGCAGCGCATCGAACCCGGCGAGCATTTCATCAACTGGCAGCAGGACCCGTTCGCCAACTACCAGGCGCGCCTGGTGTTCCCCGAGCCCACCACCGAGTTCAAGGTCACGATCGACCTGGTGGTGGAAATGGCGGTCTACAACCCGTTCGATTTCTTCCTGGAGCCTTCGGCCGAGAACTTCCCGTTCAAGTACGACGAGGCGCAGAAGCAGGAACTGGCTCCGTACCTGGCCACCGCGCCGCTCACGCCGCTGCTCAAGGCCTACGTGGCCGAGGTGGACCGCAGCGAGCGCCGCACGATCGACTTCCTGGTCGAGATCAACCAGCGACTGCAGCGCGACATCGCCTACACCATCCGCATGGAGCCCGGCGTGCAGACGCCCGAGGACACGCTCAAGCTCAAGAGCGGCTCGTGCCGCGACAGCGGCTGGCTGCTGGTGCAGATCCTGCGCCACATGGGCCTGGCCGCGCGCTTCGTCTCGGGCTACCTGATCCAGCTCACGTCCGACGTGAAGTCGGTCGACGGCCCCAATGGCCCCGAGAAAGACTTCACCGACCTGCACGCCTGGTGCGAGGTCTTCCTGCCTGGCGCGGGCTGGATCGGGCTGGACCCGACCTCGGGCCTGCTCGCGGGCGAAGGCCATGTGCCGCTGGCCTGCACGCCGCAGCCCTCGAGCGCGGCGCCGGTGGAAGGTGGCGTGGACAAGTGCGAGGTGGAATTCAGCCACCACATGAGCGTGACGCGGGTCTACGAGTCGCCGCGCGTCACCCGCCCCTACACCGACGAACAATGGGCCGGCGTGCTGGCCCTGGGCGAAAAGGTGGACGCCGACCTGGAACAGCACGACGTGCGCCTGACCATGGGCGGGGAGCCCACCTACGTGGCCACCAGCGACCGCGACGCCGCCGAGTGGAACACCGACGCGCTGGGCCCCACCAAGCGCGGTTACGCCACCGAGCTGCTGGGGCGCCTGCGTGCCGAGTACGGCGCGGGCGGCTTCGTGCACATGGGCCAGGGCAAGTGGTACCCGGGCGAGCAATTGCCGCGCTGGGCGCTGTCGATGTTCTGGCGCGCCGATGGCGAGACGCTCTGGCACAACCCGGCCCTGCTGGCCGACGAGCGCGACGAAGCGCGCTGCACCAGCGACGACGCGCGCCGCTTCACGCAGGCGCTGGCGCGCAAGCTCGGCCTGTCCACCCAGTACATCACCCCGGGCTACGAGGACACCTGGTACTACCTCTGGCGCGAGCGCCGCCTGCCGGTGAACGTGGACCCGTTCGACAGCAAGCTCGACGACGAGCTCGAACGCGCCCGCCTGCGCCGCGTCTTCGGCCAGGGGCTGGACGCCACCGTGGGCTACGTGCTGCCGCTGCAGGCCTCGGGCCGCAACGGCGCGCTGTCCAACAACGGCAAGAGCGGCTACCCGCGCATCTCGGGCACGGTGTGGTCCACCGGGCCCTGGTTCTTCCGCGACGAGCGCATGTACCTCATCCCGGGCGACTCGCCCATGGGCTACCGCCTGCCGCTGGACTCGCTGCCCTGGGTCTCGGCCGGCGACTACCCGTACCACATCGAACAGGACCCGCACTCCGCGCGCGACCCCCTGCCGCGTGGCGCGGCCGTGAAGCACCAGGTGTCACCGCACCAGGTGGGTGGCGGCTTCGCCGAAGGCGGCACGGTCTCCATGCAAGGCATGGACTTCGACCCGGATGCCGAAACCGTGGAAGGCCTGCGCCCGGGCCAGCCCGGCCCTGGCGCGGCGCCCGCGCAGGCCTTGGCCGCGCGCTTTCCGCAGCGCGCCGAATCGGCCGCCTGGCTCACGCGCACCGCGCTGTGCGTGGAAGCGCGCGACCCGCACCGCGCCAACGGCCCCAAGGCCGAGAAGGCCGGCGGCGGCAAGAACCAGCACCTCTACATCTTCATGCCGCCCATGGCGCTGCTGGAGGACTACCTCGACCTGCTCGCCGCCGTGGAAGCCACGGCCGAGAAGCTGGGCATGAGCATCGTGCTCGAAGGCTACCCGCCGCCGCGCGACCCGCGCCTGAAGATGCTGCAGGTCACGCCCGACCCGGGCGTGATCGAGGTCAACATCCACCCCGCGCACAACTGGGGCGAGCTGGTGGAGCACACCGAATTCCTCTACGAGGCCGCGCACCAGACGCGCCTGTGCGCCGAGAAGTTCATGACCGATGGCCGCCACACCGGCACCGGCGGCGGCAACCACTTCGTGCTCGGCGGCGCCACGCCGGCGGACTCGCCCTTCCTGCGCCGGCCCGAGCTGCTGGGCAGCCTGCTGGCCTACTGGCACAACCACCCCTCGCTGTCCTACCTGTTCAGCGGCCTGTTCATCGGCCCGACCAGCCAGGCGCCGCGCGTGGACGAGGCGCGCAACGACCAGCTCTACGAACTGGAGATCGCGCTCAAGGAAATCGAGCGCCAAGTGCGGCAAGGCCGCCCCGCCGCCGGGCCGCCCCAAGGCGGGGCAGCCCCCTCGGGGGGCAGCGGACCACGCGCAGCGGGGGAGCGTGGGGGCGACGCCTTCATGCCGCCGTGGATGGTGGACCGCACGCTGCGCAACATCCTGATCGACGTCACCGGCAACACGCACCGCAGCGAGTTCTGCATCGACAAGCTCTACTCGCCCGATGGCCCCACCGGGCGCCTGGGCCTGCTGGAGCTGCGCGCCTTCGAGATGCCGCCACACGCGCGCATGAGCATCGCGCAGCAGCTGCTGCTGCGCGCCATGATCGCGCGCTTCTGGAAGCAGCCCTGGCAGGGCCGCCTCACCCGCTGGGGCACCGAACTGCACGACCGCTGCCTGCTGCCCACCTTCGTGCGCATGGACTTCGAGGACGTGCTCACCGACATGGCCGACGCCGGCTACCCCTTCGACATGGCGTGGTTCGAGCCGCACTTCGAGTTCCGTTTCCCGCTGGTGGGCGAGGTCGCCGCGCGCGGCATCGAGCTCACCATCCGCAGTGCGCTGGAGCCCTGGCACGTGATGGGCGAAGAAGGCGCGGTCGGCGGCACCGTGCGCTACGTGGACTCCTCGCTGGAGCGCGTGGAGGTGCGCGTGAGCGGCTTCAACGACAGCCGCCACGTGATCACCTGCAACGGCCGCGCCCTGCCCCTGCAGAGCACCGGCACCGCGGGCGAGTACGTGGCCGGTGTGCGCTACAAGGCCTGGAGCCCGCCCTCGGCGCTGCACCCCTCGATCGCCGCGCACGCGCCGCTGACCTTCGACATCGTCGACACCTGGCTCAAGCGATCCATGGGCGGCTGCCAATACCACGTCGCCCACCCGGGCGGGCGCAACTACGACACATTCCCCATCAACGCCTACGAGGCCGAGAGCCGCCGGCTGTCGCGCTTCTTCCAGATGGGGCACACGCCCGGCCGCATGGACGTGACGCCGGCCCAGCACAGCCGCGAGTTCCCGTTCACGCTCGACCTGCGGACCTGAACACGCGGCCCGGGCCTGCCAGAACCTGTTTGAAGGATGCCACACGGCGATTCACGTCCCCCCGGCCCGCCGATACCCCAGCGGGCATACTCTAAGCCCGTGAATCCCGACCCCACCGAATCCCTCTTTGCCCAGTTGCGCCCGGACACCCCGGGGGCCTGGGCGCTCTCCCTGTCCGTGCCGGCGGATGCGGGCCACCGAGACGAGCTGCGCGCCGGCGGCGACCCCGAGGCCTCGGCGCTGTCGCGCCCCTGGGCCAGCTTCTTCGAACACATCGGTGCCGACGGCTTCAGCGACCTCAACCGCCGCGCCGAAAACCTCGAGCGCCAGATCCGCGACAACGGCGTGACCTACAACGTCTACGCCGACGCCTCCACCGGGCTCGAACGCCCCTGGTCGCTCGACCTCTTCCCCAAGCTCATCGGCCCGCAGGACTGGGCGCAGATCGAGGCCGGCGTGCTGCAGCGCACGCGATTGCTCAACGCCATGATGGCCGACCTGTACGGCGAGCGCGAACTGCTCAAGCGCGCGCTGCTGCCGGCCGCGCTGGTGCAGGGCCACCCGGGGTACCTGCGCTCCATGCAGGGCGTGCGCCCGCCGGGCGACACCTGGCTGCACATCGTGGGCTTCGACCTCGCGCAGGGGCCCGACGGCCGCTGGTGGGTGGTCGGCCAGCGCACCCAGGCGCCCTCGGGCCTGGGCTACCTGCTGGAAAACCGCATCGCCATCGGGCGCCAGTTCCCCAAGGCCTTCGCCGGCATGAAGGTGCAGCGCCTGGCCGCGAGCTACCGCGCCCTCATGGACGGCATCAAGCGCATGGCGCCCGAGGGCGAGAACGCGCGCATCGCCCTGCTCACGCCCGGCCCCTACAACGAGACCTACTTCGAACACGCCTACCTCGCGCGCTACCTCGGCCTCACGCTGGTGGAAGGCAACGACCTCACGGTGCGCGACCAGCGCCTGTTCCTCAAGACGCTCAGCGGCCTGGAGCCGGTGCACGCGCTCATCAAGCGGCTGGACGACGAGTGGCTGGACCCGCTGGAGCTGCGCTCCGATTCGCGCCTGGGCGTGCCCGGCCTGCTGCAGGTGCTGCGCGCGGGCAACCTGCTGCTGGCCAACGCGCCGGGCTCGGCCCCGCTGGAATCGAGCGCGCTGCTGGGCTTCCTGCCCGCCATCAGCCGCCACCTGCTGGGCGAGGAACTGAGCCTGCCTTCGCTGGCCACCTGGTGGTGCGGTGAAGACGCCGCGCTGCGCGAGGTGCTGCCGCTGCTGCGCGACAGCGTGATCAAGCCCACCTACCCGCGCTCCGGACTGGACACCGTGATGGGCCAGAGCCTGAGCGCGCGCGAGCTCGACGAGTGGTCGGGCCGCATGGCCCGCCATGCCGACGACTACACCGTGCAGTCCTGGCTGCCGCTGTCGCAGACGCCGACCTGGAGCGGCGAGCGGCTGATGCCCCGCTCGGCCATGCTGCGCGTGTTCGCGCTGGCCGACGGCCCGAAGTCCTGGCGCGTGCTGCCCGGCGGCATGGTGCGCCTGGCACCGCGCGGCCAGCTCATCGCCGCCATGCAGCGCGGCGGCAGCAGCGCCGACTGCTGGGTGCTCACCGACGGCCCGGTGGACCACACCAGCCTGCTGCAATCCGCGCCGAGCACGCTCACGCTGGCGCAGCAGAAGCGCCCCGTGACCAGCCGCGCCGCCGAAAACCTGTTCTGGCTCGGCCGCTACACCGAGCGCGCCGAAAACAGCGTGCGGCTCGCGCAGATCGTGCTCAGCCACCTGGGCGGTGAAGAGCCGAACTCGCGCGCGCTGATGGCCTGGCTGACCAGCATGGCGCGCGAGAACGCCCTGGTGCTGCCCGACGTGCCCACCGCCTCGCTCTCGGCGCGCGTGTTCTCGCGCAGCCTCATCGCCGCGCTCTCGCCCGCGCCCGGCGACGCGCTGGCCGCGCAGTCGTTCAGCGTGGGCTTCAACCTGCGCGCGCTCAAGGCGGCGGCCGCGCAGGTGCGCGAGCGCCTGTCGCAGGAGCACTGGAACCTGATCGAGCGCACCGAGGCCAGTTTCGCGCGCGACTGCGCCGCCTTGTCCACCGACGCCGAGTACGCCACCGCCGAAGCCATCGCGGCGCTGCAGAACGCCAGCGAGCTGCTCGCGGCCATCACCGGCTCACAGACCGACCGCATGGTGCGCGACGACGGCTGGCGCCTGCTCTCCATGGGCCGCCACATCGAACGGCTCATCACGCTGGCGCGCGCGCTGTCGCTCGCGCTCGAACACGGCTGCGTGCACGACCAGGCCGGCTTCGAGGCCGTGGTCGCGCTGTTCGACAGCACCATCACCTTCCACGCGCAATACCAGCAGCGGCGCGACATGGTGGCGCTGATCGACCTGCTGGTGATGGACCGCGACAACCCGCGCTCGCTGGCCTGGGTGGTGCACACGCTGCGCTCCCGCCTGGCCAAGCTCTCGCACAGCGCCACGCCGCAGGACGCGGTGCTCGCGCGCGGCCTGCCCGACCCCAACACCTGGGTGCTGCCCGACCTGAGCAACTGGCAGCGCAGCCCGGACGGCCAGCGCGTCTGGAGCGACCTGGCCGCCTTGCTCGACGGCTGCGAGATCGCGGCGATCGACCTCTCCGACGAGATCACGCGCCTGCACTTCAGCCACGCGGACCAGCGCAACCAATCGCTTGGGGCCTGACATGCTGCTGCGCATCCTGCACCGCACCCGCTACCGCTACCACGGCGCCATCGACATGGCGCAGCACATGGTGCACCTGCGGCCGGTGGACACGGCCTCGCAGCGCGTGCGCTCGCACGAGCTGCGCATCGACCCCGAGCCGGCCGCGCGCAGCGAGACCACCGACGTGTTCGGCAACCCGCGCACCTTCTTCTCGCTGCAATCCATCCACAGCATGTTGACCGTGGAGGCCGACAGCCTGGTCGAGACACACGCGCCCGAGCCCCTGCCCGAAGGCCCGCCCTGGCGCGGCATGAACTGGGAGCGCGTGCGCGAGCATTTCCGCTACCGCGCCCAGGCACCGTTCGACGCGGCCAGCGAGTTCCTCTTCGCCTCGCCCTACGTGCCGCGCGACGACGCCTTCGCCGCCTTCGCCCGCCCGGCCTTCAAGCCCGGCCTGCCGGCCCTGGAAGCGGCGCGCGCGCTGATGGAGCGCATCCACAACGAACTGAGCTACGAGACCCACAGCACCGAGGTGAACACCCCCGCGCTCGACGCCCTGGCGCAAGGCAAGGGCGTGTGCCAGGACTTCGCCCACATCATGCTGGGCTGCCTGCGCTCGCTCGGCCTGCCCGCGCGCTACGTCAGCGGTTATCTGCTCACGCGCCCGCCGCCGGGCAAGCCGCGCCTGATCGGCGCCGATGCCTCGCACGCCTGGGTCTCGGTGTACGTGCCCCTGCCCGCCTCGGCCGACGTCCTTGAGGCCGCGCCCACTGGCGCATGGTTCGACTTCGATCCCACCAACAACCGCTGCGGCTGGGGCAGCCCGGGCGAGGACTACGTGACCCTGGCGATCGGGCGCGATTTCGCGGACGTCTCGCCCATGCGCGGCGTGATCCAGAGCGGCGCGCGCCACACGCTGGCGGTGGCCGTGACGGTGGCCCCGCCCGACGAGCTGGAACAACTCCAGACGGCCGAAGACGCCTGAACCCGTCGATAGAATGGACCGCTCATTCTTCAGGAGCGTTCCATGAGCATTTACGACAAGCTGGCCCAACTCGGCATCACCCTGCCGCCCGTGGCGGTGCCCGCCGCGGCCTATGTGCCCTTCGTGCAGACCGGCAAGCTGATCTTCCTGAGCGGCCACATCGCGAAGCAGGACGGCAAGCCCTGGGTCGGCCAACTCGGCCTGACCATGACCACCGACGAAGCCAAGCCCGCGGCGCGCGCCGTGGCCATCGATCTGATGGGCACGCTCGCCGCCGCCTGTCAGGCCGCTGGCACGGACCTCAATGGCGTCAAGCGCATCGTGAAGGTGCTCAGCCTGGTCAACTCCACCGCCACCTACACCGAGCAGCACCTGGTCACCAACGGCTGCAGCGAGCTGATCGGCGAGGTGTTCGGCTCGGCGGCCGGCGCGCACGCGCGCAGCGCCTTCGGCGTGGCGCAGCTGCCCCTGGGCGCCTGCGTGGAAATCGAGCTGATCGCAGAGTTGAAGTGACCCCCCGCGCGCCTTCGGCGCTCCCCCGTGAAGGGGGGCGACACCTTGGGCCGGCAGAGCCGGACCCTGGGTGTCTCTGGACGGGCTCCCCCACTCCAGCCCGGTTACTTCTTCTTGCGTTCGTTGGCGCGCCGCACCTGGCGGCTCTGGGCAGTTTGCGGGACCGCCTCGGCCTGGCCGGCACGGCGCTTCGCAAAATACCGCGTGGCGAAGCGCGCGACGCCAAAGGCCAGCGCCGCCATCACCGCGGCGATCACGATTCCCGTCCATTCGCTGTTGTCCATCGTCAGCTCACCTGCGTCATTTCATTCAGATCCGGCGGGCGCCAGGAAGCGCTCGAACCGTTCCAGTTCCTCGTCCAGCGCGCGCCGGAAAACGGCATCGCGGGGGCGCGCCTCGGCAAAACCCAGTTCGTGCCGAAGCTGCCCGCGCTCCAGGCGCAGGTTGGCCCAGCCCACCATGCGTTCGCCCCACAGCACCGGCAGGGCGTAGTGGCCCATGGTGCGCTTGGGCGCTGGCACATAGGCTTCGAAGCGGTACGCCCAGTCCCACAGCATCTCGAAGCGCCGCCGGTCCCACACCACAGGGTCGAACGGCGCAAGCAGCCGCACCCCTTCATCGGGCTGGTGGCGGCGCGAAGCGGGGTTTTCATCGGCCGGCCAGAACCAGGTGGTGCCGTCGATCACGGCATGGCCATAGCGTTCGCGCGCGGTCTTCACCACGGTGCGTGCCTCGGCCGACAGGTGATTGGCGCCGTAGCGCAGCAAGGTGACCAGGTAGCCGAGGCTGGGTGCCGGAATGGGTGCGTACAGCGCCACGATGACATCGACCAAGGCCTGGGCCCGCGCCAGACGCGCCGCGGGGCTGTCGTCCTGCTCGGTGTGCCGCATCGCCTCGTACACCCGCGTGCCCGATTCGCGGCGGCGCACGCGCAACCAGCCGTGGTGGTGCATGTCGTCGAGCAGCCGGGTGCTGGCATTGAGTTCACCGCCCCAGTAGCCGGCCACGCGGCCATGGTGCACGAAGGCCTCGCCCACCTCGCGCGGGTGGACCACGCCACGCTCCTGCACGAAGGCCAGCAGCTCGCGCGCGCGGTCCGTGGTGGCCGCGTCCCAGGGCCGGCGCGGCGTGCGCGGGTGCAGCAGCGCCAGCATCTCGCGCGGCACGAAGCCGTAGTTGACGAACGCGTCCTCCTCCACGCCCAGCCGCTCGTAGCGGCGCTCCAGGTCGCCGGCGCGGTAGTCGCGCACCCGCTGGTAGAGGATGAGGTCCTGCGCGCGCGCCGGCGCGCGCATGGGATCGGCCTGCACGAACCCGAGCCGGCGGATGGCGGCCGGCAGCGTCAGGGGTTTGAACAGGCTGCGCGCGATCGCATAGCGGCGCAGCTCGGCCAGGGTGGGCGAGCGCGCCATGGCCGCTTTACTCCACCCGCGTGATGCGGCTGGGCTTGAAGCCCAGGTCGGCCGCCTTGCCCTTGCGGGCCCGCGCGGCGCGCGCGTTGTTGAGGCTGCGGATCTCCAGCGTTTCCTCGCGCTCCTTGCCGCCGCGCCCGATGCCTTCGATCTTCACGCTGCGGGTGTAGGCGGCGGCGCCGGCCAGGGTGTCCTTGGCTTCGAGGTCGATCAGCATCAGGCCGCGACCGCCCTTCTCCATCAGCTTGAGTTCGCCGATCTCGAAGGTGAGGATGCGCCCGCCGGTGGAGGCGCAGCACACGTGCGTGGCCGGCACCAGCGGCACGCCGCCGGAGGCGAAAGCCGCGTGCGACGGCGCGCACGGCGTTTCGCCTTCGCCGAGGTTGAGGAAGGTCTTGCCGCCGCGCTGGCGCGACACCATGTTCTCCACCGTGGCCAGGAAACCATAGCCGCCACTGCTGCTGAGCAGCAGCGCCGCATTGGCCGGGCCGGCGAAGTAGTGCAGCGGTTGCGTGCCGCTTTCGAGTTCGATCAGCGTGGTGATGGGCTGGCCGTCGCCGCGCGCGCCCGGCAGGCTGGCCACGGGCACCGAGTACACGCGCCCGTTGCTGCCGAAGGTGATGAGCGTGTCCACCGTGCGGCACTCGAAGGTGCCGTACAGGCCGTCGCCGGCCTTGAACGCGAAGCTGCCGGCCTCGTGGCCGTGGCCGGTGCGCGCTCGCACCCAGCCCTTGCTGGAGATCACCACCGTCACCGGCTCGTCCACCACCTTGATCTCGGCCACGGCCTTCTTCTCGGCCTGGATCAGCGTGCGGCGCTCGTCGGCGAAGGTCTTGGCGTCGGCCTCGATCTCCTTGATCATCAGGCGCTTGAGGCTGCCGGGGTTGCCCAGAATGTCTTCGAGCTTGCCCTGCTCTTCGCGCAGCTCCTTGAGTTCCTGCTCGATCTTGATGGCTTCGAGCCGCGCCAGCTGGCGCAGCCGGATTTCCAGGATGTCCTCGGCCTGGCGGTCGCTGAGCTTGAAGCGCTCGATCAGCGCGGCCTTGGGCTCGTCGCTGTGGCGGATGATGCGGATCACCTCGTCGATGTTGAGCAGCACCAGCTGCCGACCTTCGAGGATGTGGATGCGGTCCAGCACCTTGGTGAGGCGGTGCTGCGAGCGCCGGGTGATGGTGCCCTGGCGGAATTCGATCCACTCGGTGAGCATCTGCCGCAGCGACTTCTGCGTCGGCCGGCCGTCGAGCCCGACCATGGTGAGGTTGATCGGCGCCGAGGTTTCCAGGCTGGTGTGGGCCAGCAGCGCGGTGATGAGTTCCTGCTGCTCGATGCGGCTGCTCTTGGGCTCGAACAGCAGGCGCACGGGCGCGTCCTTGCTCGACTCGTCGCGCACGCCGTCGAGCACCATGAGGATGCTGGCCTTGAGCTGCGTCTGTTCCTGCGTCAGCGCCTTCTTGCCGGCCTTCACCTTGGGGTTGGTGAGCTCCTCGATCTCTTCGAGCACGCGCTGCGTGCTCACGCCCGGCGGCAGCTCGGTCACCACGAGCTGCCACTGACCGCGCGCGAGGTCTTCGATCTTCCAGCGCGCGCGCACCTTGAGGCTGCCGCGGCCGGTGCGGTAGGCATCGGCGATGTCGCCGGCCGGGCTGATGATCTGGCCGCCACCGGGGTAGTCAGGCCCGGGCAGCAGCGCGAACAGCTCGTCGTCGGCCAGCTTGGGGTTCTTCACCAGCGCCACGCAGGCGTCGGCCACCTCGCGCAGGTTGTGGCTGGGGATCTCGGTGGCCAGGCCCACGGCGATGCCGCTGGCGCCGTTGAGCAGGTTGAACGGCAGGCGCGCGGGCAGCTGCTTGGGCTCGACGGTGGAGCCGTCGTAGTTGGGCACGAAGTCCACCGTGCCCTCGTCGATCTCGTCGAGCAGCAGGGTGGTGATCTTCGCCAGGCGCGCTTCGGTGTAACGCATGGCCGCGGCACCGTCGCCGTCGCGCGAGCCGAAGTTGCCCTGGCCGTCGATCAGCGGATAGCGCTGCGCGAAGTCCTGCGCCATGCGCACCAGCGCGTCGTAGGCGGCCTGGTCGCCGTGCGGGTGGAAGCGGCCCAGCACGTCGCCGACCACGCGCGCGCTTTTCACCGGGCGCGCGGCCGTGTTGCGGTTGGGCCCGCTGAAGCCCAGCCCCATGCGGTCCATGCTGTAGAGAATGCGGCGCTGCACCGGTTTCTGGCCGTCGCACACGTCGGGCAGGGCGCGGCCTTTCACGACCGAAAGCGCGTATTCGAGGTAGGCGCGCTGCGCGTAGTTCGCGAGGTTCATGCCGTCGTCGTCCGGCGCGGACAGCGGCAGTTCAGGAGTTTCAGTCATGGCAAATCAGTTCTTCGTTCAAGGCGGCGATTCGGTCAAGGACACCGCAGATCCGGCTCTGCCGGTCTGCCAGTGTCGCCCCTGATGGGTGACGCGAAGCGGCGCGGGGGGAGTTCAACTAGATATCGATTTCGACCGAGTCGCCATGCAACTCCATCAGCTCGCGGCGCGAGGCGGCTTCGCCCTTGCCCATGAGCTTGGTGATGAGCGCTTCGGTGCCGGCGAAGTCGATCGCGCCGAGCACGACCGGCATGAGGCGGCGCGTATCGGGGTTGAGGGTGGTGTCCCACAGCTGCTCGGCGCTCATTTCGCCCAGGCCTTTGAAGCGGCTGATCTGGCACTTCTCGGGCGCCACGCCGTCCTTGGCGGTCTTGTCGAGGATGGCGTGCAGCTCGCCTTCGTCCAGCGCGTACTGCTTGGCCGCCGGCTTCTTGCCGCGCGCGGGGATGTCCACGCGGAACAGCGGCGGGCGCGCCACGTACACGTGGCCGGCCTCGATGAGTTTGGGGAAGTGGCGGAAGAACAGCGTGAGCAGCAGCACCTGGATGTGCGAGCCGTCGACGTCGGCGTCGGACAGGATGCAGACCTTGCCGTAGCGCAGGCCGCTGAGGTCGGGCGTGTCGTTCGGGCCGTGCGGGTCCACGCCGATGGCGACCGCGATGTCGTGGATTTCGGTGTTGGCGAACAGGCGGTCGCGCTCGACCTCCCAGGTGTTGAGCACCTTGCCGCGCAGCGGCAGCACGGCCTGACTTTCCTTGTCGCGGCCCATCTTGGCGCTGCCGCCGGCCGAGTCGCCCTCGACCAGGAACACCTCGTTGTGCGCGAGGTCCTTGCTCTCGCAGTCGGTGAGCTTGCCGGGCAGCACGGCCACGCCCGAACCCTTGCGTTTTTCGACCTTCTGGCCGGCCTTCTGCCGCGACTGCGCGGCCTTGATGGCCAGCTCGGCGAGCTTCTTGCCGTAGTCCACGTGCTGGTTGAGCCAGAGTTCGAGCGCGGGGCGCACGAAGCTGCCGACCAGGCGCACGGCGTCGCGCGAGTTCAGGCGCTCCTTGATCTGGCCCTGGAACTGGGGGTCGAGCACCTTGGCCGAGAGCACATAGCTGGCGCGCGCGAACACGTCTTCGGGCAGCAGCTTCACGCCCTTGGGCAGCAGCGCGTGCAGTTCGATGAAGCCCTTGACCGCCTGGAACAGGCCGTCGCGCAGGCCGCTTTCGTGCGTGCCGCCGGCGCTGGTGGGGATCAGGTTCACGTAGCTCTCGCGCACCGGCTGGCCGTCTTCGGTGAAGGCCACGCACCAGGCCGCGCCCTCGCCTTCGGCGAAGCTGTCGTGCCCGCTGTCGGCAAAACCTTCGCCTTCGAACAGGGGAATGACCGGCTCGCCGGTGAGCGTCTGCTGCAGGTAGTCGCGCAGGCCGCCCTTGTAGAGCCAGGTCTGGGTGTCCTTGGTCTTTTCGTTCACCAGCGTCACGCTCACGCCCGGCATCAGCACCGCCTTGCTGCGCAGCAGGTGGGTGAGCTCGGCCATGGGCAGGGTGGCGGCTTCGAAGTACTTGGCGTCGGGCCAGGCGCGCACCGTGGTGCCCTGCTTGCGGTCGTCTGCGCCCTTGGGCGAGATCACCAGCGGTTCGATCACGTCGCCAGCGGAGAACGCCAGTTTGGCCACCTGGCCCTCGCGGAAACTGGTCACTTCCAGCCGGGTGGAGAGCGCGTTGGTCACGCTCACGCCCACGCCGTGCAGGCCGCCGGAGAAGCTGTAGGCGCCGCCCTTGCCCTTGTCGAACTTGCCGCCCGCGTGCAGGCGGGTGAACACGAGTTCGACCACCGGGGCCTTTTCTTCGGGGTGCAGGCCGAACGGGATGCCCCGGCCGTCGTCTTCCACGCTGACCGAATGATCGGCGTGCAGCGTGACCTTGATCTTCTTGCCGTGCCCGGCCAGGGCCTCGTCGGCCGCGTTATCCAGCACTTCCTGGATGATGTGCAGCGGGTTGTCGGTGCGGGTGTACATGCCCGGCCGCTGCTTGACCGGTTCCAGCCCCTTGAGGACGCGGATCGAGCCTTCGGAGTATTCGTTGGGTGTTTGGGTCGCCATGGGGGCGGATTGTATGCCCCGAAGACTGTATGCAAATACAGACTTTCGGCTTCAGGCCGACCAGCGATGCGCGCGATTCATCAGTGGCGCGGGAAAATATCAAGCCTTCGCGGCATGCCCGTGACAGGCAAGGCCCATCCATCTTCGCTACAGTTCCCGAATGCCCTCGACCCCCACCCTCCCGACCCCGCCCCGCCTCTCTGCCCTGCAGGTGCTGGCCTGCGGCGCCCTGATCGTCACCCTGTCCATGGGCATCCGCCACGGCTTCGGCCTGTGGCTGCAGCCCATCACCCAGGCGCAGGGCTGGTCCCGCGAGACGTTCTCGTTCGCCCTGGCGATCCAGAACCTGTCCTGGGGGATCTTCGGCATCTTCGCCGGCATGGCCGCCGACCGTTTCGGCGCCTTCCGCGTGCTGATCGGCGGTGCGGTGGCCTATGCCCTGGGTCTGGCCGGGATGGCGCTGAGCACCTCCTCTCTGGGTTTCGCGCTCACCACCGGCGTGCTGATCGGCGCGGCCCAGGCCGGCACCACGTACGCGGTGATCTACGGCGTGATCGGCCGGCAGATTCCGGCCGAGAAGCGCTCCTGGGCCATGGGCGTGGCCGCCGCGGCCGGGTCGTTCGGCCAGTTCCTGATGGTGCCGGTGGAAGGCTGGCTGATCAGCAGCTTCGGCTGGCAACAGGCCCTGCTGTTCCTCGCGGGCGCCGTGCTGCTGGTGATGCCGCTGGCCCTGGGCCTGCGCGAACCGGGCTTCGCGGGCGGCGCACCGGTGCACCGCGAACAGACCATTGGCCAGGCCTTGCGCGAGGCCTTCCGCTACCGCAGCTTCCAGCTGCTGATGGCCGGCTATTTCGTCTGCGGTTTCCAGGTGGTGTTCATCGGCGTGCACATGCCCAGCTACCTCAAGGACCACGGCCTGTCGCCCCAGGTGGCGAGCTACGCGCTGGCGCTGATCGGCCTGTTCAACGTGATCGGCACCTATGCCGCTGGCGCGCTGGGCCAGCGCCTGGCCAAGCGCCACATCCTGGCCTTCATCTACTTCGCGCGCGCCGCGGTGATCGCCGTGTTCCTGATCGCGCCGCTCTCGCCCATGAGCGTCTACGTGTTCTCCGCCGTCATGGGCCTGCTCTGGCTCTCCACCATTCCGCCCACCAACGCGGTGGTGGCGCAGATCTTCGGTGTGGCCCACATGTCCATGCTGGGCGGCTTCATCTTCTTCAGCCATCAGATCGGCAGCTTCCTGGGCGTGTGGCTGGGCGGCGTGCTGTACGACAGGACCGGCAGCTACGACATCGTCTGGTACCTCGCGATCGCGCTGGGCGTGTTCGCCGGGCTGGTGAACCTGCCGGTGCGCGAAGGCCCGATCGCGCGCGCCCCGCAGCGCGTGGGAGCCGCGGCGTGAAGCCTGTGGCCGTGCGCGCCCTGGCCTGGGCCGCGGCTGGCGCGGCCCTGCTGGCGACGTTCGCGCTCTACCACCGGCCCGAGTTCCTTGTGAACCTGGCCGACCAGATCTGGAGCTGCTTCTGATGCATGGCTCCGAGGCGCCTTCGGCGTGGGTGCGGCGCTGGTCGCACCTGGTGCCCACCGGCGGTTCGGTGCTCGACGTGGCCTGCGGCCAGGGTCGCCACCTGCGCTGGTTCGCCCAGCGGGGCCACCCCGTCACCGGCGTGGACCGCTCGCCCGAGGCCATCGCCGCCGTGCAGCCCCTGGGCCGCGCCGTGCTGGCCGACATCGAGAACGGGCCCTGGCCGTTCGACGGCGAGCGTTTCGACGCGGTGGTCGTCACCAACTACCTCTGGCGCGCCCTGCTGCCCCGCATCGTGGACAGCGTGGCCGAAGGCGGCCTGCTGCTGTACGAGACCTTCGCGGCCGGCAACGAGAGCGTGGGCAAGCCCTCGCGGCCCGACTTTCTGCTGCAACCGGGCGAACTTTTGCAGGCCAGCCAGGGTCTGCACGTGGTGGCCTATGAAGATGGTTTCTGCGACCGCCCCGAGCGCTTTGTCCAGCGCCTGGCGGCGGTGCGAAAACGGCCCGGGACCCCCGTGCCGCCCCCCAGGTATCCGCTGGATGCCACTGGGTAGAATGCAAGATTCGCGCGCGCTGCCCGCCCCACCGGGGCGATGCAGGGTGGACGCCTCCATTTGAGCCTTTAGCCTATGAACCCCATCACCGGCAGCATCGTGGCCCTGGTCACGCCCATGCATGAAGACGGCAGCGTCGACTACCCCACGCTGCGCAAACTGATCGACTGGCACATCACCGAGGGCACGGACTGCATCGGCGTGGTCGGCACCACGGGCGAATCGCCCACGGTCAACGTCGAGGAACACTGCGAGATCATCCGCGTCTCGGTCGAGCAGGCCAAGACGCACGGCGCCAAGCGCGTGCCCATCATGGCCGGCTGCGGCGCCAACTCCACCGCCGAGGCCATCGAGCTCGCGCGCTTCGCCCAGAGCGTGGGCGCCGACTGCCAGCTGCAGGTCGTGCCCTACTACAACAAGCCCACGCAAGAGGGCCAGTACCAGCATTTCAAGGCGATCGCCGAAGCCGTGGGCGACCTGCCCACCGTGCTCTACAACGTGCCCGGCCGCACCGTGGCCGACATGGCGCACGACACCGTGCTGCGCCTGGCGCAGGTGCCCGGCATCGTCGGCATCAAGGAAGCCACCGGCAACATCGAGCGCGCGCAGTGGCTGATCCGCGACGTGCCCAAGGGTTTCTCGATCTACTCGGGCGACGACCCGACCGCCGTGGCCCTCATGCTGTGTGGTGGCCAGGGCAACATCAGCGTCACCGCCAACATCGCCCCGCGCCTGATGCACGAGTTGTGCGTGGCCGCGATCGCGGGCGACGTCAAGCGCGCCATGGCGATCCAGCTCCAGCTCATGCCGGTGCACAAGAACCTGTTCGTGGAAGCCAACCCGATCCCGCTCAAGTGGGCCATGGCCCGCATGGGCCTGTGCAACGAAGCCATGCGCCTGCCGATGACCCCCATGACGCGCTCCCTGGCGCCCGTGGTCGAAGGCGCGCTGAAGCAGGCCGGCCTCATTTCCTGACCCCTTTCGTTCCTACCGAGCCCCATTCATGTCCAACCGAACCCTGTCCTCGACCCCGCGCATCCTGACCCGCCTGGGCCTCCTGGCCGCCGCCGCCCTCGTGGTCTCGGGCTGCTCGATGCTGCAGGAAGACAAGATCGACTACAAGAGCGCCAAGCGCGGCAGCACCCTGGACGTGCCGCCCGACCTGAGCCAGCTCACCCGGGATTCGCGCTACAACGTGCCCGGCTCGGTGGTCACTGCCAGCGGCTATGAAACCGCCCAACCCGCGCAGGCCACGGCCGCCAGCACCGCCGCCGTGAGCGTGGGCGACGTGCGCATCGAGCGCGCGGGCAACCAGCGCTGGCTCGTGGTGAGCCGCCCGGCCGACAAGCTCTGGAGCCCGGTGCGCGATTTCTGGCAGGAAAACGGTTTCCTGCTCGACATCGACCAGGAAGGCCTGGGCATCATGGAAACCGATTGGGCCGAGAACCGCGCCAAGCTGCCGCAGGACTTCATCCGCTCAACCATCGGCAAGGTGTTCGAGAACCTCTACTCCACCGGCGAACGCGACCGTTTCCGCACCCGCTTCGAACGCACCGCCAACGGCGGCACCGAGATCTACATCAGCCACCGCGGCATGGTGGAGGTCTATTCCACCAAGGAAAAAGACCAGACCGTGTGGCAGCCGCGCCCGGCCGACGTGGAACTGGAAACCGAGTTCCTGCGCCGCCTGATGGTCAAGCTCGGCGTGAGCGAGGCGCAATCTCGGGCCGTGACCGCCAGCGCGCCGGTGCAGGCCGCGGCGCGTGTCGCCATGGTGAACAACGCGCCCGTGGTGCAGTTCGACGACAACTTCGACCGCGCGTGGCGCCGTGTCGGCCTGTCGCTCGATCGCACGGGCTTCACCGTGGAAGACCGCGACCGCAGCCAGGGCCTCTACTTCGTGCGCTATGTCGAACCTGTGGTCAACGCCAAGGAGCCAGGTTTCTTCGCCAAGATGTTCGGCGCTTCGAAGACCGAGGCCTCGACCGAGCGCTTCCGCGTGTCGGTCAAGAGCGTCGAGAACCAGACCACCGTCGCGGTGCTCGACAGCCAGGGTCGGCCGGACAGCTCGGCGTCCGCGCAGCGCATTGCCAAACTGCTGGCCGAAGACCTCAAGTAAGAACGCCACGCACCAAGAAAAAAAGCCGCCCGAGGGCGGCTTTTTCTTTGACCGGCCCGCAGCGCGGGCCTGCCCCTCAGGGCTGGGTCACTTCACAGCGGCCTTGGCATCGGCGGCGGCTTCCTTGGCCTTGTCGGCCACTTCCTTGGCGGCGTCCGCGGTGGCAGCGCCTGCGGCCTTGGCGGCGTCGGCGGTGGCGGCACCGGCTTCCTTCGCAGCGTCCACGGTGGCAGCGGTGGCTTCCTTGGCGGCATCGACGGCGGAAGCGCCGGCTTCCTTGGCGGATTCGGCAGCGCCGGCCATGGAAGGCGCAGCAGCGGCCGGAGCGGGTTCAGCGGCCGGTGCCGGTGCGGCGACCGGTGCCTCTTCCTTCTTGCCGCAGGCGGTCAAGGCGATGGCGGCCAACAGGCTGGCGAGCAGGATGGTTTTTTTCATGATGACAGTTCCAATGGATGAGAAAGACAGGCGGTCGAACGACCGGTTCGGAAAGGTTCCACGCACCCTGGGTGTTGTGTGACGGGAGGCCATCCAGCGGAGTGGGTTGACGTGACAACCCTCCCCTGCCGCGCGGATGATACCGCCCCGTCCTGGTGCAAGAAGCGAGAGGGGTTGTTTTTACCTTTGCTCACAGCCCCAGTGTGGACGCCGGGAAAGCGGGCGTGCTCTTGAGCGCCCACTCCTGCAGCTGCTCCTGCAGGGCCACGCGGCGCTCCGCGCTGCGGCTCACCACCATGGTGCATCGCAGGGGGTCCAGCCGCTGCAGCGTCCAGGCCGGTGACCACAACACGCTGGGCAGTTCGCCCACCGAGGCACTGGCACAGGCCTGCGCCTCCACCAGGTGCCCCCAGGTGCTGCGCCACTGCACGAAACGTGGGTGCATCTGCCGCAACACGCTGTAGTCGCGCGCCAGCAGGTGCAGCGAACGGCCGCGTTGCGACCACGCATTGAGCGAAGCCACCACATCGCGTTCGCCCAGCGGCCAGTCGGCGAAGTCCGCGTCGCACAGGACCATGCGCGGCCAGCCCTCCTGCGCCGCCGTGGCGAAGGCCTGCCGGATCAGGTCGATGAAGGCCACGCGGCCGGAGAGTCGGCCTTCGGGCAGCGCGGCGATCGAAGCATCCAGGGGATCGGTCATGCGGGTCTCCTGACGAGGCGCCCACAGCGCCTCAAGCGGGTTCGATGCGGTGCAGCCAGCCGGCGTCGAACCAGTCCTGCAGCAGGGCTTGCGCACCTTCGCTCGCGCGGACCACCTGCCGCTGGTCCAGCGCGCGCTGGTCGGCCAGCGCGCGCATGAGTCGGGCATCGGCACCACCGGCACGAAAACTCTCGCCGTTGATGAAGATGTGGCGTTCGTCGTACATCATGCGCGTGCGCCGGTCCAGCCGCAAGGCACCCGGCGCCCAGTCCCCCTCGGGTTCGTCGAACCAGATGCGCGGCTTGGGCTCGGTCATGACCTCGCCCAGCGCGCAGGCCAGCGACTGGCGTTCCGCCAGCAGGCGCTGCAAAGCGTCCACCGCGAAGGCTTCGAGCGCGGCGGGCATGGCCGCCGGGGTCGCGGTGGCGGGCTGCCCCGGGTCACGAAAGAGGGTGTCGTCGTCCAGCTCATCGGCCATGCGCTGCAGCAGTTCACCCGCCAGGCCGCCGCGCTGCGGCGCGCGAAAACCGATGGAGTAGGTGCTGCAGTCCCCGCCCACCGCATCCCCGTCGTGCGCCCAGCGCGGCGGCAGGTACAGCATGTCGCCCGGGTTGAGCACATGCTCTTCCTCGGGCTCGAAATGGCTGAGGATCTTGAGCGGCACGTCGGGCTGCAGAGACAAATCCTTCTGCCGGCCGATGCGCCAGCGCCGCTGCCCGGTGGCCTGCAGCAGGAACACGTCGTAGCTGTCGAAGTGCGGGCCCACGCCGCCGGCGTCGCTGGCCCAGGAGATCATCAGATCGTCCAGGCGCGCATCGGGCACGAAACGGAAGCGCTGGAGCAACTCGTGCGCGGCGTCCAGGTGCTGGTCGACGCCCTGCACCAGCAAGGTCCAGCCGGCTTGCCGCAGCGGCGGCAGCTGTTGGCGGGTCAAGGGGCCTTGCCTGAGCGTCCAGCCCTGGGGCTTGCGCACGATCAGGCGCGACTCCACCGCCTCGTCGGCCGCCATGTCGAACAGCTGTTGCCGGCTCAACAAGGGCGTGAAACCCGGGATGGCGTTGCGGATCAGCAGCGGCTTTTTCTGCCAGTGCCGGCGCATGAACTGCGCCGGGCTGAGGCCGCCGAGCAGGTCGCAGGGCAGGTCCGGCGCGGGGGCGGACAAAGAGGGGGGGCTGGATGGGGAAGCATGGAGCATGGGACAATTGTCGGATGAAAATCAACCAACAATGCGTGGTCGCGCTGACCTGGACCCTCAAGGACACGCTGGGCGAAGAACTCGACGTGCTCGATGAGCCGGTGGAGTTCCTCGTGGGCGGCAACGACCTGTTGGCCAAGATCGAGGAAGCCCTGCTGAACCACTCGGCGGGCGACACGATCGACCTGCACCTGGAGCCGGCCGACGCCTTCGGCGACTACGACGACCGCCTGCTGTTCCTCGAACCCCGCCACCTGCTGCCCGACGAGATCGAAGAAGGCATGGGTTTCGAGGGCCTGCCCCCGGGCTGCAACCCCTCGGCCCCCAAGGACCGCCTGTATTTCATCAGCGACATCTACCCCGAGCACGTGGTGCTGGACGGCAACCACCCCCTGGCCGGCATCGCCTTGCGCATCAGCCTGAAGGTGCATGCGGTGCGCGAGGCGCAGGAAAACGAGGTCGGCCAGGGCACGCTGGGCACCGGCTTCTTCCGCATGCAGGTGGACGCGCCCGACGAACTGCAGGGCCCGGGCCTCACGCCGCCCGGCCCGCACACCCTCCACTGATCAGGCAACACCCCCGCCGCGCTGCGCGCGTCCCCCTCAAGGGGCGGTGCCAGCGGCCCGGCAAAGCCGGCTCCGCGGCACCTCTTGATCAGACGGCCTCGCGCGACGACGGTCTTTTATCCTCTGCCCGTGGAACCGTAACCACCGGCACCGCGCTCGCTCGCGGTGGCGAAGTCGTTCACCACGTTGAACTCGGCCTGCACCACGGGCACGATCACCATCTGCGCAATGCGCTCCATGGGCTCGATGGTGAAGGCCACGTCACTGCGGTTCCAGGCGCTCACCATGAGCTGGCCCTGGTAGTCGCTGTCGATCAGGCCAACCAGGTTGCCCAGCACGATGCCGTGTTTGTGGCCCAGGCCGGAGCGCGGCAGGATCATGGCGGCGTAGCCGGGGTCGGCCAGGTGGATCGCCAGGCCGGTCGGCACCAGTTGCCACGCGTTGGGCGCCAGCACCAGGGGCGCGTCGAGGCAGGCCCGCAGATCGAGGCCGGCACTGCCGGGCGTGGCGTAGGAAGGCATCTGGCTGACCAAACGCGGGTCCAGGATGCGGACATCAAGTTTCATAAAAACCGAGACAGTGTCAGTGGGAACGAAAAGGCCCGCTGCACGCAGCGGGCCCCTGCCCAGATGCACCATGGACCCGGTCGAGCCGGACCGCAGGTGCGGCTTTCAAGATCAGATCTTCACGCCAGCCATGTACTGGTTGAACGGGAACTCCGAGAAACGGTTCCACAGAATCTGATCGCGCTGGAAGGTGCGCATGTCCTGGTGGATCTTCTTGAAGGTGGGCGACTTGGCTTCGTGCTCGGCGAACACTTCCATGCAGGCCTTGAAGCCGGCATCGATCACCGCCTTGGGGAACGCCTTGAGCTGGGTCTTCTCGGCCACCAGCTTCTTCAATGCGATCGGGTTCACGGCATCGTACTTGGCGGTCATGTCGGTCGCAGCCACGGCCATGGCGGCGTTCAGGATGGCCTTGTTTTCATCCGACAGGGCGTTGAACTTCTTCAGGTTGATGAAGAACTCCAGATCGGCGCCGCCTTCCCACCAGCCCGGGTAGTAGTAGAACGGAGCCACCTTGTGAAAGCCGAGTTTGGCGTCGTCGTGCGGACCGACAAATTCGGCCGCGTCCAGCGTGCCCTTTTCCAGCGCCTGGTAAACCTCACCGGCTGGCAGGTTCTGCGACACCACGCCCAGCTTGGCCATGCCCTCGCCGAACACGCCGCCGCCCATGCGCATCTTCAGGCCCTTGAGGTCGGCGGCGGTCTTGATCTCCTTGCGGTACCAGCCGCCCATCTGCGTGCCCGTGTTGCCGGCGCTGGCGGTGCGGAAGTTGTACTGGGCGAAGAATTCATCGAGCAGCTTGCCGCCATTGCCATGCTGCTTCCACGCAGTGTTCTGCCGGGCGGTCAGGCCGAAGGGCACCGCGCAGCTGAAGGCGAAAACAGGGTCCTTGCCGGTGAAGTAATAGGCGGCCGTCTGGGCCATGTCGATGTTGTCGCCCTGAAGCGCGTCCACGACGCCGAACGCAGGCATCAACTCGCCCGCTGGGTGAACGGAGATCTCGAACTTGCCGCCCGACAGTGCCTTGACGGTCTGCGACAGCTTCTCGGCACTGCCGAAGATGGTGTCCAGCGAACGCGGGAAGCTCGAAGCCAGGCGCCAGCGCACCGCAGCTTGCGCATGCACGGCCGGTGCCACACCAGCGGCCAGCACACCGGCCAGGCCGGCACTCTTCACGATAGAACGACGATCCATTGAGATTGCTCCAGGATTGCTTGATGAAAGCTTGAAAGAAAGGCGCAGCCTCTTGCGTGGCACACACCGGGATGAAGAAAGGTGTTTTGATTCTATTGATATCTGCCGTGTCTCAAGGGCAAGGCCGCCGAGGGTTTTCCCTCGACAGCCCGCGCTTCGTCACGGAACAGGCCGACCAGGGAGAGGCATCACTTGCGGCCAATGGCCTCCTGCATGGCCTTCATGGGATCGTCTTCCGGTGCGGCCTTTGCATCGGGGCTCGCTTCGCCGGCCGCGTCTGGCTTCGCTGGGGACAGTTCCTCACTGCCTTCCGACGGTGCGGTCTGCTCGTCCGCACCATAACCCGCACCGCCGCCGTAACCGCCCTCCGAGCCGGGGTCGAGACCCTCTCTCATCTGCTCGCCCACTTCCTTGAGGTCGTAGTCGCCAACCTTGTCGAGGTTGCCTGTGACCAGACCGGGGAAAGCGATCAGCATGCCCACCATGAACAGCTGGATGATCAGGAAGGGAATCGCCCCTTTGTAGATCTGCATGGTGGTGACCGGAGCCATGACCTTGTTCGTCACGCGGTCCACATAGGGCTTGTCGGGCGCCACCGAGCGCAGGAAGAACAGCGCGAAACCGAACGGCGGGTGCATGAACGAGGTCTGCATGTTCACCGCCAGCAGCACGCCGAACCAGATCAGGTCGATGCCCAGCTTGTCGGCCACAGGCGCGAGCAGCGGCACCACGATGAACGAGAGTTCGAAATAGTCGAGGAAGAAGGCCAGAAAAAAGATCAGGATGTTGACCACGATCAGGAAGCCCACCGGGCCGCCCGGCAGGTCAGCCAGCAGATGCTCCACCCAGATCGGACCATCGGCCGCCTGGAACACCAGGCCGAAGATCGTGGCGCCGATCAGGATGAACATCACGAAGCTGCCGAGCTTGGTGGTCGTGGCCAGGGCCTGTTTGAGCAGCTTCATGTCCAGCCGCTTGCGCATCAGGGCCATGATGATGGCGCCCATCGCCCCCATGGCGCCGCCCTCGGTAGGGGTGGCGATGCCCAGGAAGATGGTGCCGAGCACCAGGAAGATCAGCAGCAGCGGAGGGATCAGCACGAAGGTCACCCGCTCGGCCAGGCGCGAGAGCAGGCCCAGCTTCGCGTACTTGTTGGCCAGGGCCATCACGAGCGCCACGAAGGCACCGCCAGCCATGGCCACGACGATCTTCTCGTCGGTGGGCACGGAGGTCACCTCGCGGCCCAGCCACCACGTATGGACTTCGGGCATGTAGCGCGCCAGCACGATGGAGACCATGAACGAGATCACCATCAGCACCAGCAGCGACTGGTAACCACCGCTGCCGTCGGCCTCGCGGTAGATGCGCGCCTCGGTCGGCAGCGCGGGCACGCTGGCGGGCTTGAAGATGGCCAGGCAGGTGATGTAGAGCACGTAGCAGCCGACCAGCATGAAGGCCGGGATGAAGGCCCCCTTGTACATGTCACCGACGCTGCGGCCCAGCTGGTCGGCCATGATGATGAGCACCAGCGAGGGCGGGATGATCTGCGCCAGCGTGCCCGAGGCCGCGATCACGCCACTGGAAAACTGGCGGTCGTAGCCATAGCGCAGCATGATGGGCAGAGAAATGAGGCCCATCGAAATGACCGACGCGGCCACCACGCCCGTGGTGGCCGCCAGCATCGCGCCGACAAAGACCACCGCCAGCGCCAGGCCGCCGCGCATCGGTCCGAAGACCTGGCCGACGGTGTCGAGCAGGTCCTCGGCCATGCCGCTGCGCTCCAGGATCAGGCCCATGAGCGTGAAGAAAGGCACCGCCAGCAAGGTGTCGTTGGCCATGATGCCGATCAGGCGCTGCGGCAGCCAGGCCAGCACCGAAGACGGGAACACGCCCATCTCGATGCCGACGATGCCGAAGGCCAGGCCGCAGGCACCCAGGCTGAAGGCCACTGGAAAGCCCAGCAGCAGAAAGATGATGAGCCCCGCAAACATGATCGGAGCGAAGTTCGCCGCAATGAATTCCATCGTCGATTCCTTGGCCGGTTACTCGGAGACTGGCTTGTCCTTGGCGGACTCGCGCTGACTCAGAATCTCAGCCAGCTCTTCCTCGGCGGACTTCTCGCCGGCCTTGATGGTCGGGTCGGGGCCGCGACCGGTGATGAAGGCCACGCGCTTGATGAGTTCGGACCAGCCCTGCAGCATCAGAAGGATGAAGCCTGCCGGGATCGCCAACCACACCGGCCAGCGGATCAGACCACCGGGATTGCCCGACATTTCGCCCGATGCGTACTTCTCCATCAGGATCGGAACACCGTAGTACAGCACCAGCAGACACACCGGCGTGAGAAAGAAAGCAAAGCCCAGGATGTCGATCCACATCTGAGCCTTCTTGGGCAGGCGGCTGTTGATGACATCGATGCGCACGTGCTCTCGGTTGAGCAAGGTGAAACCCGCCGCGATGAGGAACGACCAGGCAAAGAGATACCACTGGATCTCGAGGAAGGCGTTGGAGCTGGTGTTGAAGGTGTAGCGCACAAGTGCGTTGGCGGCGCTGATGACCGTGGAACCCATGATCAGCCAGATCGCGTATCGGCCAATCCAGGTATTGAGCCGATCGATGGCCCGAGAGAAGTTGAGAAGTGCACCCATCCGGATTCCCATTTCTTGTGAACATAGACCCCACACCCCATTTATCGATGGATAAAGAAACACGCAGCGAGCGAAGTACCGCAGCTGCGTGTGGGTGGTATGGAGCGGCTGATTGTAGGGGACGCCTTTTTTGCATCAAAGGGTCTGCGTGCAGGGTAAACCCGTTTTCCACGCTCCGGCGCCGCAGTTCAGCCGACCGCTTTCACCACGGGCGCGAGCAGATCGCCAAAACGCGTGCGGATGGCGCGTTCGATGCCCGGTCCATCCAGCCCCAGACCGGCCAGCAGCCGAGCCGGATCGCCGTGGTCGACGAAAGTGTCCGGCAGGCCCAGTTGCAGCACGGGCAGTGCGAAGCCCTCTGACTGCAAGGCCTCCAGCACAGCGCTGCCAGCGCCACCCATCACACTGCCTTCCTCGACTGTGACCAAGGCATCGTGCGACGAGGCCAGCTCGCGCAGCAGTTCCACATCGAGCGGCTTGACCCAGCGCATGTTGGCCACGCTGGCGCCCAGCTTCTCGCCCGCGGCCAGTGCGGGCTGCAGCAAGGTGCCGAACGCCAGGATCGCCACGCGCCGGCCTTTGCGGCGCAACTCGCCACGGCCAAAGGGCAGGCCTTCGAGCCCGGCGGGCTGGGCCACACCCGCACCGGCACCGCGCGGGTAACGCACCGCCACAGGCTGGTTCTGCGCGAACGCGGTGCTCAGCAGCTGGCGGCACTCGGCCTCGTCGGCCGGGCAGGCCACGGCCATGTTGGGGATGCAGCGCAGGTAGGCGATGTCGTAGGCGCCCGCGTGCGTCGCGCCGTCGGCACCGACGAGGCCGGCGCGGTCCAGCGCGAACACCACCGGCAGGTTCTGCAGCGCCACGTCGTGGATGAGCTGGTCGTAGGCGCGCTGCAGGAAGGTGGAGTAGATCGCCACCACCGGCTTGAGCCCCTCGCAGGCCAGGCCGGCGGCGAAGGTCACGGCGTGCTGTTCGGCGATGCCGACATCGAAGTAGCGCGCGGGGAAGCGGCGCTCGAACTCGACCATGCCCGAGCCTTCGCGCATGGCCGGCGTGATGCCGACCAGGCGCGGATCGGCCTCGGCCATGTCGCACAGCCATTGGCCGAAGACCTGGGTGAAGGTGGTCTTGGACGGTGTGGCGGGCTTGGTGATGCCCACCGCGGGATCAAACGTGCCCGGGCCGTGGTAGGCCACAGGATCCGCCTCGGCGAGCTTGTAGCCCTGGCCCTTCTTGGTGACCACGTGCAGGAACTGCGGGCCGCTGTCGGTGTCGAGCAGGTGGCGGATGTTCTCCAGCGTGGGGATCAGCGATTCGAGGTCGTGGCCATCGATCGGACCGATGTAGTTGAAGCCGAACTTCTCGAACAGCGTGGCCGGCACCACCATGCCCTTGGCGTGCTCCTCGAAGCGCTTGGCGAGTTCGAACAGGGGCGGCGCCCCCTTGAGCACCTGCTTGCCCACGTTTTTCGCGGCGGCGTAGAACTGCCCGCTCATGAGCTGGGCCAGGTAGCGGTTGAGCGCCCCCACGGGCGGGGAGATCGACATGTCGTTGTCGTTGAGCACCACCAGCAGGCGGCCTTCGGCCACACCGGCGTTGTTCAGCGCCTCGAAGGCCATGCCCGCGGTCATGGCGCCGTCACCGATGATGGCGATGGACTTGCGCGGCTCGCCCTTGATCTTGGAGGCCAGCGCCATGCCCAGCGCGGCCGAGATGCTGGTGGACGAGTGCGCGGTGCCGAAGGTGTCGTACTCGCTCTCGTCGCGGCGCGGGAAACCGCTGATGCCGCCGAACTGGCGCAGCGTGGCCATGCGGTCGCGCCGGCCGGTCAGGATCTTGTGCGGATAGGTCTGGTGGCCCACGTCCCAGACCAGGCGGTCATCGGGGGTGTTGAAGACGTAATGCAATGCCACTGTGAGTTCCACCGTGCCGAGGTTGGAACTGAGGTGACCGCCCGTGCGCGCCACGCTCTGCAACAGGAAGGCGCGCAGTTCATCAGCCAGCGGCGAGAGTTGCGTGCGCGCGAGTTGGCGCACATCGGCGGGGGATTCGATGGTCGACAACAGGGAATTCATGGGCGGGGGCGCTTGGGTCATGGTGGATCGGCCTTGTTTCGGGCCTCAGGACGCACGCCGCCCCACCCAGTCGGCCAGGGCGTGCAGGGTGGTGGTGTGGTCGAGGCCGGAGCGGCGCAAGGTGTCGTGGGCCTGGGCCAGCACGCGGTCGGCATAGGCCTGTGCCTGGTCCAGTCCCATCAGGGAGACGAAAGTGGGTTTGTCGGCCGCGGCGTCCTTGCCGGCGGTCTTGCCCAGCGTGGCCGAGTCGGCGGTGACGTCGAGGATGTCGTCCACCACCTGGAAGGCCAGGCCCACGCAGGCGCCGTACTCGGCGAGCAGGGCCAGGGCCTGGGGCGAGGGCGTGCCGGTGGCCGCGCCCATGGTCACGCTGGCCTGCAGCAGGGCGCCGGTCTTGCGGCGGTGCATGGCTTCGAGCGCGGGCTGGTCGAGTGCCACGCCCACACTGGCGAGGTCCACGGCCTGCCCGCCGGCCATGCCGTCGGCCCCGGCCGCGAGCGCCAGCAGGCGGCACAGGCGCGCGCTCATGCCATCGCTCAGGCTGCCGTCGCCCGGCACCAGCAGTTCGAAGGCCAGGGCCTGCAGCGCGTCGCCCGCCAGCAGGGCCTGGGCCTGGCCGAACTGCACGTGCACCGTGGGTTTGCCCCGCCGCAGCACGTCGTTGTCCATGCAAGGCATGTCGTCGTGCACCAGCGAGTAGGCGTGGATGAGTTCGACCGCGCAGGCCGCGCGCATCGCCGCCGCCGCGTGGCCGCCCACCGCTTCGCAGGTGGCCAGCACCAGCAACGGGCGCAGGCGCTTGCCGCCATCGAGCACGGCGTAGCGCATGGCGTCGCCCAGCCCGGCGGGCGCGTCGGCGGACACCCAGCGCTCCAACGCGCGTTCCACCGCGTCCTGTTGCGCCTGGCGCCAGGCCACGAAATCGTGGGTATCGGAGAGCACGGCGTTCACGGCGCGTCCCAGGGCTTGAGCGTGCCGCCTTCGAGCACCTTGATCTGGTTTTCCACGTCATCCAGCCGCGAGCGGCAGAACGCGAGCAACTCCGCGCCCCGCTGGTAACGGGTCAGCAACTGGTCCAGCGGCAGTTGTCCGGCATCGAGCTGGGCCACCAGTTGCTCCAGTTCTTCCAGCGCCGCCTCGTAGCTGGCGGGCGCATTGGGAGAAGGGGCCGCACGGGGGGCGCGGGAGGGAGAAGGTGTGGGCATGGATTCTGTGGGCTGAGGCCCTTCGCAAACCGCGGTACTTGCTTCGCCGCGCGGTGGGGCGGGCTGCATGGGCCCGGCCTTGGGGTGCTGAAGATGGCCTGGTGAAACCGGCATTTTATGCCCGGCAGGGATATTCCCCCCCGGGGTACAATCCGCTCTCTTTTTTTCTCCACACCTCTTCACTACGGACAGCCCCTGTCCGGAGGGACGCACCACCCCACCCATCCCGCGCGAATTCGTCTGACGAGCACAGCGCTTACCCTGCCCCTTCATAGGGGGAGTCTCTAGGTCAGGACCACCATGTCTGATTTAAGTCTTCAACTGCAGCAGGCCGCAAGCCAACTTCCGGTTTCCAGCTACTTCAGCGAGGCGCTGTTCCAGCGCGAAAAGGAAACGCTCTTCCAGCGCGGGCCCCGGTATGTGGGGCACCAACTCGCGGTTCCCGATGTGGGGGACTACCACGCGCTGCCGCATGAGGCCGGTGGTCGCGCCCTGGTGCGCACCAACAAAGGGGTGGAGCTGGTGTCCAACGTGTGCCGCCACCGCCAGGCCGTCATGCTCAAGGGCCGGGGCAACCTCGGCGAGACCCGCAGCGGCAGCGCCGGCGGCAACATCGTCTGCCCTCTGCACCGCTGGACCTACAGCGGCACGCACGGTGAACAGGCCGGGCGCCTGCTCGGCGCGCCGCACTTCGAGCAGGACCCCTGTCTGAACCTCAACAACTACCCGCTGCGCGAGTGGAACGGTTTGCTGTTCGAGGACAACGGCCGCGACGTGCAGGCCGACCTGGCGAACATGGGGCCGCGCGCCGCGCTCGACTTCGAGGGCATGGTGCTCGACCACGTGGAGCTGCACGAGTGCAACTACAACTGGAAGACCTTCATCGAGGTCTATCTGGAGGACTACCACGTCGCCCCCTTCCACCCGGGCCTGGGTGGTTTCGTCACCTGCGAAGACCTGCGCTGGGAGTTCAAGCCTGAGTACTCGGTGCAGACCGTGGGCCCGGCCAACCTGCTGGGCAAGGCTGGCAGCCCGGTCTACCAGCGCTGGCACGAGCAGCTGATGAACTACCGCCAGGGGCAGATGCCCGACCACGGCGCGATCTGGCTCACCTACTACCCGCACATCATGGTGGAGTGGTACCCGCACGTGCTCACGGTCTCGACCCTGCATCCCGTCAGCGTGGACAAGACCCTCAACATGGTCGAGTTCTACTACCCAGAGGAAATCGCGGCCTTCGAGCGCGAGTTCGTCGAGGCGCAGCGCGCGGCGTACATGGAGACCTGCATCGAGGACGACGAGATTGCCGAGCGCATGGACGCGGGGCGCAAGGCCCTGCTCGCGCGTGGCGACAACGAGGTCGGCCCTTATCAGAGTCCGATGGAAGACGGCATGCAGCACTTCCACGAGTGGTACCGCCGCCACATGGCGGGCGCCATCCCGGGCTGACGCCATCGGCACCGGCATGTGCCCTTCGCCCACAGGAGCCTGATCCATGCAGGCCCTGTGGATGCTGCTCGCCTCGCTGTTCTTCGCCTCCATGGGCGTGTGCATCAAGTTCGCGTCCAGCCACTTCAACAGTTTCGAGATCGTCTTCTACCGCGGCGTGGTGGGTGCGATCTTCCTGATCGCGATGACGCGCGTGAACGGCGTGTCGCTGCGCACCAGCATGCCCATGATGCATGTCTGGCGCAGCATCGTCGGCACGATCTCGCTCACCGCCTGGTTCTTCGCCATCGCCGCCCTGCCTCTGGCCACGGCCATGACGCTGAACTACATGAGCAGCGTGTGGATCGCCACCTTCCTGCTCGGTGGTGCCCTGCTCATGCAGGGGCGCAACGCCCCCATCCGCGAGCAGGGCCCCTTGTTCCTCACCGTGCTCATGGGCTTTGGCGGCGTGGCCATGATGCTGCGCCCCACGCTGGCCGACCACCAGGTCGTGGGCGCGCTGGTGGGCCTGCTCTCGGGCATCTTCGCGGCCTTCGCCTACCTGCAGGTGGCAGCGCTCTCGCGCGCCGGAGAGCCCGAGAGCCGCACCGTCTTCTACTTCTCGATCGGCGCCGTGCTCGCCGGCGGGGTCGGCATGCTGTTCTCGGGCGTGAGCCCCTGGCATTGGCCCAGCGCCTTGTGGCTGCTGCCCATCGGCCTGCTGGCGCTGTTCGGCCAGCTCTGCATGACGCGCGCCTACTCGCGCGGCGCGACCATGGTGGTGGCCAACCTGCAGTACTCGGGCATCGTGATCGCCGGCATCTACGGCATCGTCTTCTTCGGCGACCAGCTGCCGCTGATGGGCTGGCTGGGCATGGCGCTGATCATCGTCAGCGGCATCACCGCCACCGTGCTGCGCACCCGCACCGTGCCGAATGCACCCGCGGAAGAACACTGAGGGGCATCTGCCCCACAATGCGCGCATGCACACGACCCTGATCTCCGCCCCCGAACTCCAGCAACTCATTGCCCATGGCGCCCCGTTGCGCATCTTTGACTGCAGTTACGAGCTGATGAAGCCCGAGGCAGGCCTGGCCCAGTTCGAGGCCGAGCACCTCCCGGGCTCGGTGCACGTGCACCTGGAGCACCACCTGAGCGACAAGTCCGGCCCCGAGCGCGCCAGCGGCGGGCGCCACCCGCTGCCCTCGCGCGCCACCTTCGCCGCCCGCCTGGGCCAGTTGGGCCTGGACAACAGCCAGCAGGTGGTGGTGCTGGACCGCCAGGCCATCACCACCAGCGGTCGCCTGTGGTGGATGCTCAAGTGGTGCGGCCACGAGGCCGTGGCCGTGCTGGACGGCGGGCTGGCGGCCTGGAAGGCGGCCGGCGGCGCGGTGGAAAGCGGTCCCGCGAACCCTCCGAAGCCAGCGGTCTTCGAACTGCGCGAGCCGCTGGTGCAAACCGTGAGCACGGCGGACATCGCCGGCGCGCTCGGGCGCCCCGCCATGACCCTGATCGACGCCCGCGCCGGTGCGCGCTTCCGCGGCGAGACCGAGCCGCTGGATCCGGTGGCCGGCCACATCCCCGGCGCGCTCAACCGCCCTTTCGGTGACAACGCGGCGCCGGACGGCCGCTTCAAGCCCGCGGCCGAACTGCGCGCCGAGTTCGACCGCCTGCTCGCCGGCCGCGACCCCGCCACCGTGGTGCACCACTGCGGCAGCGGCGTGAGCGCCGTGCCCAACCTGCTGGCCATGGAAATCGCCGGCCTGGGCCGCGCGAAGCTCTACCCGGGCAGCTGGAGCGAGTGGTGCAACACGCCGGGCCTGCCCACGGCGCAGGGCTGACAGCGGGCGCCTGCCGACCGATTCCCATGCCTCCGACCTCCTCCCGCCTTCTGGAACCGACGGACCAGCCCCCGCGCCGGACGGTCAGCGCAAGCGGGTGCTGGAGCTGCTGGCGCTGCTGACCGGCATCGCCGCGCTGATCGTGCTGGTGATCGACCTGATGTTCGCCAGCCCGGGGCAGCGCGAAGCCTGGATCGCGGCCTGCCTGGTCCTGGTGTCGGGTGTGGCCTATGCCCTGGTGCGCTGGGACCGCATTCACTACGTGGCTCCCCTGATCGTGATGGGCACGCTGGCCACGGCCGTGCTCTCGGTGGTCACCTACGGCTCGGTGCGCACGGCGGTGGGCTTCCTGTTCGTCGCGGCGGTGGCCGGCGCAGGCACCTTCCTCGGGCGCACCGCGCTCATTGCCACGGTCGCGGCGAGCGTGGGCGCGCTCGGTGTGCTGACGCTCGCCGAGGTCAATGGCTGGTTCAGCGCGACGCCCTATTTCGAAGTCGGCCTGCGCGTGTGGATCACGCACTCGGCCACCGTGATCGTGGTGGGCGTGATGGTCTACCACAGCGGGCGCCAGTTGCGTGAGGCGTTCGACCGGCAGAAGGCCGAGCTGGAGCTGCGCAAGAAAACCGAGCACCAGCGCGACCTCAACCTGGAGCGTTTCGCCCGCATCTTCCGCACCAGTCCCAGCCCCATGATCGCGCAGTCGGCCCGTTCCGGGATGATCCTGGACGTCAACCCCGCTTTCGAGCGCTGCTACGGCTACACCCGCGACCAGGCCCTGGGCCGACCCGACAGCTTCCTGTGGGCGGACCCCGAACAGCGGGAGACGTACCTGGCCGCCCTGTTCGCCGCGCGGCGCGCCGAACAGTACCCCGCGCGCGGCCAGCGCGCGGACGGCAGCACCTTCGAAGGCCTGGTCTCCAGCGAGATGGGCGACGACCGCGAAGACAAGCTGGTCATCACCACCATCAGCGATGTGAGCGCCCAGAACGAGGTCATGGAGCGGCTGCGCCGCTCCGAGGAGCGCTTCGCCAAGGCCTTCCATTTCAGCCCGCTGAACATGACGATCTCGCGCCTCTCGGACGGCGCCATCATCGAGGTCAACCGCGCGCAGGACCGCGCGCAGGGCCTGCTGCCGGAAGAGATCAGGGGCAAGACCTCGGTGGAGATCGGCGCCTGGCTGACCCCCAAGGACCGGGAAGCCTTCGTCGAACAGCTGCTGTGCGAAGGCCACATCGACGGCTACGAAACCCGCATGCGCCACAAGGACGGCTCGCTGGTGGACACCCGGATCTGGGCCGAGCTGCTGGACATCGACGGCGAGCCCTGCATCCTGGCCTGCACCGTCAGCATCACCGCCGAGAAGGAGCGCGAGGCGCTGCTGCTCAACGTGGCGCGCGGCGTGGCCGCCGAGACCGGCGAAGCCTTCTTCAGCGCGCTCACGCGCCACCTCTGCGAGGCCATCGGCTCGGACATGGTGGTGGTGGGCGAATGCCGCGACGACGGCCGCGTGCGCAGCCTGGCGATCCGCCAGGACGGGCAGGCCCGGCCCAACTTCACCTTCTCCATCGAAGGCACGCCCTGCGCGCGCTCCCTGCTCCAGCAGGACATGCTCATCTGCACGGACGGCCTGGCGCAGCAGTTCCCTCAGGCCACCAGCCTCATCGAGTCGGGCTGCCAGGCCTACCTGGGCAAGGCCCTGCGCGATGCCGACGGCACCGCCATCGGCGTGATCTTCGCGCTCTGGCGCCAGCCGGTGGAACTGCGCCCGGACACGCAGGCCCTGATCGCCATCTTCGCCGGCCGGGCCAATTCGGAGCTGGTGCGCCTGCGCCGCGACCGCGAGATCCAGCGCCTCAACGAGACGCTGGAGCACCGCGTGCGCGAGCGCACCGCCGACCTGCAGCAGCTCAACGCCGAGCTCGATTCGTTCGCGTACTCCGTGTCGCACGACCTCAAGTCACCGCTGCGCGCGATCGACGGCTTCACCCGCCTGCTGGAGGAGGAAGTGGGGCCGCGCCTGAGCGCCGACGAGCGCCAGCTGCTCGACCGGGTGCTCAGTTCCACCCAGCGCATGGGCTCATTGATCGACGACCTGCTGGCCCTGGCGCGCGTGAGCCAGGGCGTGCTGACGCGGCAGACCGTGGACCTCAGCGCCATGGTGCAAGGCATCCTGGCGCAGGAGCAGCTCAAGCAACCCGAGCGTGTGATCGAGCAGCGCATCACGGCCGATCTGCGCGCGCATTGTGACCCGCGCCTGGCGCGCATCGTGCTGGAAAACCTGCTGGCCAACGCGCTCAAGTACAGCCGCACGAAGGAACGCTCGGTGATCGAGTGGGGCCTGCTGCCACCGGTGGGTGGCGAACCCCGGATGTTCTATGTGCGGGACAACGGCGTGGGCTTCGACATGGCCTATGCCGACAAGCTGTTCAAGCCTTTCCAGCGCCTGCACATGCCCAGCGAGTTCGAGGGCACGGGCATCGGCCTGGCCACGGTGCGGCGCATCATCGAGCGCCATGGCGGCCACATCACCGGCGAAGGGCAGCCGGGTGCAGGAGCGCGCTTCTGCTTCTCGTTCGGGGACAGCGTCGCCGGCTAAAGCCGGCCAGTCTGTCTAGTGCGCCAAGCCGCTCACCACGGTCACCAGCGCGATCCCCACCAGCAACCACGCGATCTGCGCCACCGTGGCCGGCAGGCTCAGCCGCTTCTGCAGTTGCGGGATCAGGTCGGCCAGGGCGACATAGACGAAGCTGCTGGATGCGGCGACCAGGAAATACGGCAGGTAGTCCTGCAGCTGCGTGAGCAGGAAATAACCCAGCAGGCCGCCCAGCGCGGTGACCGTGCCCGCCAGCGAGACCTTGACCAGCGCGGCGCGCGAGTTGCGCGAGGTGTGGCGCAGCACCACCAGATCGCCCATGTGGTGCGGCACCTCGTGGGCCAGCACCGCGAGCGCGGCCACCACGCCCAGGCGCATGTCGGCCATGAAGGCCGAGGCGATCAGGATGCCGTCGCCGAAGGCGTGCACGCTGTCGCCGGCCAGCACCGTCCAACCGCCCGAGCGGGGCCCGTGGTCGTGACCGTGGTGGTGATGGCTGTGGCCAGGGTGGTGCGCGTGGTGGTCCTGAGGTTCGTGGTCGAGCAGGGCTTCCTCTTCCTGGCTGTGCTCGTGCCCGTGGTGCCACAGCTCGGCCTTGTCGAGCAGGAAGAAGAACACCAGACCGCCCAGCAGCATCGCGAACAGCTCGTGCGCGCCGGCCTCGCTCTCGAAGGCCTCGGGCAGCAGGTGCATGAAGGCCGTGGCCATCAGCGCCCCCGCCGCCAGGCTGAGCATGTGCTGGGTGTAGCGCGCCAGCATGGCCATGCTCAGCAGGGCCGCCAGCCAGACGCTGCCCACGCCCGCTGCCACGGTGCCGATGAGGATTGCCAACAGGGTCATTTGCTTGTCACCACGAAAAAAGGCCGCCCCAGGGCGGCCTTCGTTGAACGGAGGGTGGCCCGATCAGGCCACGCCGTGCTGCTTGAACCAGGCCAGCGCCCGCTTCCACCCGTCTTCCGCCGCTTCCTTGCGGAAACTCGGCCGGTAGTCGGCGTGAAAGGCGTGCGGTGCGTCCGGATACACCACGAAGGTCGATGCCTTGGCCGCCGCGTTGCCGGCCGCCAGGGCGGTTTTCATCTTATCAACCGTGTCAAGGGGGATGCCGGTGTCCGCGCCGCCGTACAGGCCCAGCACGGGGCCATTGAGCCTGGCCGCCACGTCCACGGGCTGTTTCGGGTTGAGCGGGGTCGCATCGCCCACCAGGCGGCCGTACCAGGCCACGCCGGCCTTCACGGCCGGGTTGTGCGCGGTGTACAGCCAGACCTGGCGCCCACCCCAGCAGAAACCGGTGATGCCCACCTTGCCCGCGTCTCCGCCATTGGCGGCGGCCCACTTCACGGTGGCATCCAGGTCGCCCAGCACCTGCGCATCGGGCACCTTGGAGATCACCTCCGAGATGAGCTTGGCCATTTCGCCGTAGCCCTGGGCATCGCCCTGGCGCACGAACAGCTCGGGCGCGATGGCCAGGTAACCGGCCCGGGCAAAGCGGTTGGCGGTGTCGGCGATGTACTCGTGCACGCCAAAGATCTCGGACAGCACCAGCACCACCGGCAGGCCGGTCTTGCCGGCCGGGGCGGCGCGGTAGGCGGGCATCTTGAAGCCGTTGACGTCGATCGTCACCTCGCCCACGGTCAGGCCATCGGTGGGCGTCTTGATCGCCGTCTGCGCCATCAGTGGCAGCGCGGAGGCCGCATAGCCCACGCCGAGCGCGGCTTTCAGGGCGGTCCGGCGGGTGGCACCGTGTTCGGTGGACTGGCCGGGCAGCAAGGCGTCGAGGTCCTGCACGTGTTGTTCTTCGAGCATCGTCGTGTCTCCTTCTTCGGGGGTTGAAAAACTACCTGACTTCGGGGCGCGCCCGAAGTTCAACCTGCGTGGGCGCTCAATGGGCCTTGTCCCAGTTGGGGCCGACGCCGACCTCGGCCAGGAGGGGCACCTTGAGCGCGGCCACGCCGGCCATCAGGTGCGGGATCTCTGTCTTCAACCAGTCGACCTCGCCCTCGGGCACCTCGAACACCAGTTCGTCGTGCACCTGCATGATCATCTTCGTGCCCCGGCGCTGCCCGTCCAGCGCGGCCTGCACCGCCACCATGCTGAGCTTGATCAGGTCGGCCGCCGTGCCCTGCATGGGGGCGTTGATGGCCTGCCGCTCCAGCGCCGACAGCTTCGCACCCTTGGCGTTCTTGATGTCGGGCAGCACCAGGCGCCGGCCGAACACCGTCTCGATGTACCCCACGTCCTTGGCCCGCTGGCGCGTTTCGTCCATGTAGCGCCGCACCCCCTCGAAACGCTCGAAGTAGCGCGTGATGTAGTTCTTGGCCGCCGTGTTGTCGATGCCCAAGGCCTTGGCCAGACCGAACGAGCCCATGCCATAGATCAGGCCGAAGTTGATCACCTTGGCGTAGCGGCGCTGCTCGCTGCTGACCTGCGCCGTCTCCACGCCGAACACCTCGGCGGCGGTCGCGCGGTGCACGTCCAGCCCTTCGTGGAAGGCGCGCAGCAGGGCTTCGTCGCCGCTGATGTGGGCCATGATGCGCAGCTCGATCTGCGAGTAGTCGGCGCTGGCGATCACGCTGCCCGCGGGCGCCACGAAAGCCTCGCGCACGCGCCGGCCTTCGGGCGTGCGGATCGGGATGTTCTGCAGGTTGGGGTCGTTGCTGGAGAGCCGCCCGGTCACCGCCACGGCCTGGGCATAGTGCGTGTGCACGCGCCCGGTGCGCGGCAGCGCCATCTGGGCCAGCTTGTCGGTGTAGGTGCCCTTGAGCTTGGACAGGCTGCGGTGCTCCAGGATCTTGGCCGGCAGCGGGTAGTCCTCGGCGAGTTTCTCCAGCACCTCCTCGTCGGTGCTGCGTGCGCCGGTCGCGGTCTTCTTGATGACGGGCAGGCCGAGCTTGTCGAAGAAGATCTCGCCGAGCTGCTTGGGGCTGCCCAGGTTGAAGGGCTGGCCGGCGATGGCGTAGGCCTCCTGCTCCAGCGCCACGATGCGCTGGCCCAGCTCGTTGCTTTGCGCGGCCAGCGTGGGTGCATCGATCAGCACGCCGTTGCGCTCGATGCGGTACAGCGCCTCGCTGCTGGCGATCTCGAGTTCGTAGATGAACCGGAGCTTTTCGTCCGCCTGCAGCTGCGGCCACAGCACCCGGTGCACGTCCAGCGTCTGGTCGCTGTCCTCGCACGAGTACTCGGCGGCCTTGGCCACGTCCACCTGCGCGAACGGGATCTGGTGCGCGCCCTTGCCGCACAGGTCTTCGTAGTTGATGCCCTGGCGGCCCAGGTGGCGCTCGGCCAGGCTGGCCAGGCCGTGCGGCTTGTGCACCTCCAGCACGTAGCTCTGCAGCATGGTGTCGTGCACATAGCCCCGCACCTCGATGCCGTGGTTGGCGAACACGTGGCGGTCGTACTTCACGTGCTGGCCGAGCTTGTGCTTCGCCGGGTCTTCCAGCCAGGGTTTGAGCTTGGCCAGCACCTCGTCGAACGGCAACTGCTCGGGCGCGTCGGGCCCGGCGTGACGCAGCGGGATGTAGGCGGCCTCGCCCGGCGTCACGCTGAAGCTGATGCCCACGATCTCGGCGCGCATCTCGTCGAGCGAGGTGGTCTCGGTGTCCAGCGCCACCAGCTCGGCCGCCAGCACGCGCTGCAGCCAGCTGTCGAACAGCGCCCAGGTGAGGATGGTGTCGTAGCGCAGGTTGGTGGTGCGCTCGGCGCTGCCGCTCAGGTCGGGCTCGTCGAACAGGCCGGGCGAGCCCTCGTCCGCCGGGCCTTTGGCCTTGGCCTTCGCCTGGCTCTTTTCGATCAGCTCCGGTGGCACATCGTGCTGCGACAGCGACTTGACCAGGCCCTTGAAGCCGTAGGTCTCGCCGAACGCCTTGAGCGCCTCGCTGTCCTGCCCGTTGATCGTGATGGCCTCCAGCGAGGGCAGGCCCTCGATGTGGTCCTGGAGATCGCAGTCGGTCTTGATGGTGAGCAGTTCCCGCCCCTTGGGCAGCCACTCGAGCGCGTTGCGCAGGTTCTCGCCCGCCGCGCCCTTGATCTCGCCCGCGCGCGCCACCAGCGCCTCCAGCGAGCCGTATTCCATCAGCCATTTCACGGCGGTCTTGGGGCCGACCTTGGGCACGCCCGGCACGTTGTCCACCTGGTCCCCCACCAGCGTCTGGTAGTCCAGCATCAGGCTGGGCGGCACGCCGAACTCCGCGGTCACGCCGGCCACGTCGCGCCGGCGGTCGTTCATGGTGTCGATCACGGTGATGTGCTCGTTGACCAGCTGGCTCAGGTCCTTGTCGCCGCTGGAGATGATGCAGTCGATGCCCTGCTGCGCGGCCACGTGGGCCAGCGTGCCGATCACGTCGTCGGCCTCCACGCCCGGCACGTCCAGCACTTTCCAGCCCAGCAGCTTCACCACCTCGTGGATCGGGGCGATCTGCGCGCGCAGGTCGTCGGGCATGGGCGAGCGGTTGGCCTTGTACTCGGGGTACAGCGCGTCGCGGAAGGTCGGGCCCTTGGCGTCGAAAACGCAGGCGGCGTAGTCGGCGCGCACGTCCTTGCGCAGCTTCTGCATCATGTTGATCATGATGCGGATGGCGCCGGTTTTCAGGACCGTGCCATCGGGCAAGGTGGTGCTCATGGCCTCACCGCCGGCGAAGAACGCGCGGTACAGGTAGCTGGAGCCGTCGACCAGCAGCAGGGTCTTCTGGCCGGTGGGGGTGTCGGGGGTTTGGGCGTCAGGCATGGGGCGATTGTGGCGGAGATCGCGCCCTGCCCCGCCGGTCCGCGGCCCGTATCCGGCGGTAACCGGCTTCCCCCTGTCAGCAGCGCACCCGGCCCGGCTTGCCTACAATGCCGCATGAACCCGATCCACCGCCATCCCCTTGCCGCCCTCGTGGCCGGCCTGTGCATTGCCCTGCCTGCCCTGGCCCAGGTGGCCCCGGCGGAAACCCCGCGCGAGCCCGCCTCGCCGCGCGACAACATCGAGCGCATCACGCACGAGGACAAACTCACCCGGATCGACGAGCTGCGCGTGGGCGGCCAGACGCAGAGCATCGAGGTGCAGCCCAAGAACGGCGCCCCGGCCTACCAGATCCAGCCCGACAACGGCCAGACCGGCGCGGGCGACAGCGGCAAGCGCACCGGCAGCGCCGGGCGCAGCAGCTGGCGCATCCTGAATTTCTGAGCGTTCCCGCCACATGGCCGTTTACACCGAAGTCGCGTTCGACGAAGCCGCTGCCCTCCTGCACACCCTCCAACTGGGCGACCTCACGGACCTCAAGGGCATCCAGGGCGGCATTGAAAACACCAACTATTTCGTGACCAGCGAGCGCGACGGCGCCACGCTGGAGCATGTGTTCACCGTGTTCGAGCGCCTGGGCTTCGAGCAGTTGCCGTTCTACCTGCACCTCATGAAGTTCCTCGCCGAGCGCGGCATTCCGGTGCCCGCGCCGGCGGCCAACGCCCAGGGCGAGATCCTGCTCAAGGTGCAGGGCAAGCCGGCCGCCGTGGTGGCCAGGCTGCGCGGCAAGAGCGATCTGGCCCCCGGCGTGGCGCAATGCGAGGCGGTGGGCGCCATGCTCGCGCGCATGCACCTGGCCGGGCGCGAGTTCTCCATGAGCCAGCCCAACCTGCGTGGCCTGCCCTGGTGGAACGAGACGGCGCCGGTGGTGCTGCCCTTCCTCACCCCCAGCCAGGCCGATCTGCTGCGCTCGGAACTGGCCTACCAGAACCACGTGGCCCAGGGCCCCGCCTACGCGGCCCTGCCGCGCGGCCCGGTGCACGCCGACCTGTTCCGCGACAACGCCCTGTTCGAGGACGGTGTGCTCACCGGCATCTTCGACTTCTATTTCGCCGGCTGCGACACCTTCCTGTTCGACATCGCCGTCTGCCTCAACGACTGGTGCGTGCTGCACGACGAGGACCACGACGGCTCGCTGGACACGCCGCGCTCGCTCGCCCTGCTCGCGGCCTACCAGGCGGTGCGCACCCTCACGGCGGCCGAGCGCAGCCTGCTGCCCGCGCTGCTGCGCGCGGGCGCCCTGCGCTTCTGGATCTCCCGCCTGTGGGACCTGCACCTGCCGCGCGAAGCGGCGCTGCTGCAGCCCCACGACCCCGGCCACTTCGAGCGCGTGCTGCGCGCCCGGGTGCGCGACACCCCTGCCCTGGCGGCCCTGGTGCGCGACGACGCGCTGCAGTCCGCCTGAGCCTGCCCCCTGCATGAAACTCCACATCGTTCCCGCCCGCACCGGCTTCCAATGGGTCAAGCTCGGGGCGCAGACCTTCTTCCGCCAGCCGCTGGCGATGGCGGGCCTGTTCTTCATGTTCATGGCCACGGTCTCGGTGCTGTCGCTGGTGCCGGTCATCGGCACCCTGCTCTCGCTCGCGCTGGTGCCGGCGGCCACGCTGGGCCTCATGGCCGCCAGCCGCGAGGCCCAGCAGGGCCGCTTCCCGATGCCGACCACCATGGTGATGGCCTTTCGCGCCGGGCCGGCGAACACCCGGTCCATGCTCATCCTGGGCGCGATGTACGCCGCCGCCCTGATGCTGGTGTTCGGCGTGGGCGCGCTGTTCGCGCCCGAGGTGGCACCGGTGGTGGAGTTGCCCGATGGCGAGGTCACGCCCGAGCGGGTGCGCGCCATGTTCAACAACCCGGGCCTGTGGGCCGCGCTGGTGCTGTACGTGCCCGTGGTCATGGCCTTCTGGCACGCGCCCGCGCTGGTGCACTGGCACAAGGTGACGCCGCTCAAGAGCCTGTTCTTCAGCTTGATGGCCTGCTGGGCCAACAAGGGCGCCATGCTGCTCTACGGCCTGGGCTGGATGGCCGTGATCATGATGGCCGGCGTGGTGATGAACCTGCTGGCCGTGCTGCTGGGCGGCACCGCCCTGCTCAACCTGGTGATCTACCCCATGGTGCTGCTGCTCGCGGCCATGTTCCACACCTCGATCTGGTTCACCGTGCGCGACAGCTTCGTCACCGAGGAAGGGCCTGCGGCCTGAGGGCGCGCAGGCTCAGCAGGCCTTCGCAGGCCAGCAGCCCGATCGCGGCCCAGATGGCGCCGTAGGTGAGCCACTGGCTCTGCGCGATGCGCTCGCCCAGCAGCAGCGACACCACCACCAGCAGCGCCGGCTCCACATAGCTCAGCAGGCCGAACAGGCCCAGCTTGAGGCGCTGGTTGGCCGTGATCATGAAGGCCAGCGCCACCGCGCTGAGCACGCCCAGCACGAGGATGCCCAGCACCGGGTGCCGCAGCGCGCCTGCGCCCTCGGGCAGCGGCGCGGCGATGAACCACAGCCCCACCGGCAGGCTCAGCACCATGTCGAACCACATGCCGCCCAGGTGGTTGGTGCGCAGCACGCGCCGCAGCGCGAAATAGCAGGGGTAGCCCAGCGCCACCACGAAGGCCGGCCAGGACACCCGGGGCGCGTACAGCAGCTCGTTCACCACCCCCAGCGCGGCCAGCGCGCAGGCCACCAGCTGCCAGCGCGTGATGCGCTCGCCGAAACACACGCGACCGGTGAGCACCAGGGTCAGCGGCAGCAGGAAATAGCCCAGCGACACGTCCAGCCCATGGCCGTTGATGGGCGCCCACATGAACAGCCACAGCTGCACGCCCAGCAGCGCGGACGACAGCAGCATGGCCAGCCAGAGCACCGGGCGCTCGCGCAGGCGTTGCCAGAGCTCGGTGATCTCCGCGCCTCGCCGCGACAGCAGGATGAAGGCGCCCAGGAAGGGCGAGGTCAGCAGGATGCGCCAACCGTAGATGCCGGCACCGCCCAGCGGCGCGAGCAGCGTGGCGTGGAAGTACATCAGCGCGAACAGGACCGAGGCGGTGAGGGAATAGGCGACGCCGGACGCCGTGTCGGCGGGGCTGGAGGAGGAGGTCATCGGGACAAAGCGGTATCGGCTGGAACACGAAATTTTATTTCCATCCAACGCATTCAGATTCGATAATTCGCAGCTTCAACGCAACGTTATTGCAAGCTGGACGCACCGCCATGACCGCCCCCGCCCCGCTGGACGCCTTCGACCGCCAACTCATCGCCCTGCTTCAGGAAGACTGCCGGATGCCGCAGGCCGAGCTGGGCGCGCGCGTGCACCTGTCCGCCGCCGCGGTGAACCGCCGCATCAAGCGCCTGACCGAGCAGGGCGTGATCGAGCGTTTTGCCGCGCAGGTGCGGCCCGAGGCCCTGGGCTACCCGCTCACCATCGTGGTGGAGGTGCAGGTGGAGAACGAGCGCATGGACCTGCTGGACGCCATGAAACAGGCCTTCCTGCGCTGCCCCTTCATCCAGCAGTGTTACTACGTCGCCGGTGAATGCGATTTCGTGCTGATCTTCGCGGTTCGCGACATGGGCCACTACACCGAGCTCACGCGCGAACTCTTCTTCGAGAACCACAACGTGAAGCGATTCAAGACCCTGGTCACCATGGGCCGGCTCAAGACCGGCACGCAGATGCCGGTCGACGGGGCCTGAGCCATGGCCCCGCCCCGCCTCCAACACCCGCGCGAGACCCTGCCGGACGCCCTGCGCGCCCTCGCCCTGATCTCGGTGCTGGTGGTCAATGCCATCGGCTACGCCTCCGCGCCCTGGGGACCGACCCTGGGCTTTCGCACCCCGCCCGACAGCGCCTGGTCCTCGGTGACCCAGGGACTCGTGGCCGCCCTGCTGCACGGCAAGGGCTACACCACGCTGGCCTTCGTCTTCGGCATGGCGCTCTGGCTCGCCGCCCGAGGCCGCCCCAGGGCCGAAGCGCTGCAGCGCGGCCAGCGGCGCCAGCGCCGCCTGCTGCAGCTGGGCATCTTCCACGGCGCGTTCCTCTACTTCGGCGACATCCTCACGCTCTACGCCCTGGTCGGCCGGCCGTTGCTGCGCCGCCTGCACCTGCCCTGGGGCGCGTTCCGCCGCCACCTCTGGCGCGCACTGGGCTGGGCGGTGCTGGCCAAGCTGGTGTTGCTGGGGTTCATCCTGGTGGCCGCCGACAGCCCGGCCCGGGCGGACACGCCCTCGCTCTCGACCGTCCAGGGCGCCTGGGCCTTCTTCCAGCTCAACGCCGGCTTCTACGCGGTGGTCCAGATCGTGGCCCTGATCGTCGGCGGGCCGGTGATGTACCTGTGCATGGTGGGCGGGGTGGCCGCGGCGCGCCTGCGGCTGCTGACCCACCGCCGATGGCGGCCGCTGTGGCGGCGCGGGCTGCGGCTGGCGGGCCCGCCCTTGCTCGTGCTGAGCATCGCCTATGGCTGGGCCTGGGCGGCGCACGACGCGGCGACGGACATCAACCCCTGGATCGAGGCGCTCGGCGACCTGATCGCGCTGCCCGTGGCCGCCTGCTACCTCGCGGTCGTGGTCCTGGCGTCCGATGGCGGCCGGGCGCGCTGGTGCGGGTGGCTCGCCCCGCTCGGGCAGCGCACCCTCACGCTGTATGTGGGGCACAGCGCCCTTTGCCTGGTGCTGCTCTCGGGCGCGGGCTGGGCGCTGGCGCCCACGACGCTGCAGACCGTGCTGGGCTGCCTGGGCCTGTGGCTGCCGGCCCTGGCGGCGGCCCGGCTCAGCGGCCACCGGCGATGGCCGCTGGAGGCGTGGCTGGCTCGCCGCTGACGCACAAAAAAAGCCCGGCAGAGCCGGGCTTTTTTCTTCAGTCGCCCGAAGGCGTCACTGGCCGATCACGCCGCCGTCGGTGCGGGTGATGACGATGGTGGCCGAACGCGGGCGGCCCAGCGGGCCGTAAGGCGCGCTGGGCGAGTTGCCCGGCCACTGGCTCTGGAAGGCGAACGGACCGGCGCCCAGCGCGGGCGTGTTCTCGCCCGGGTGCTGGATGTTCACGAAGATCGCGCGGCCGTCGGCCGACTCGGTGATGCCCGTGACTTCGGCGCCCTTGGGCGAGACCATGAAGCGGCGCAGCTTGGCCTCACCCAGCGCGGCGCCAATGAAGGTGTTCTGCGTGCCGTTGACACCGCCCAGGCTGTTGTTCACCGTGATCGCACTGCCATCGCCCACCGCGCCCGGAATCGCGGCCAGCAGCATGCAGTTGCTCTGGTCGGTGTAGGCGCCGTCGTCGGTCTGGATCCAGCAGATGCCGGTGGCCTTGCTGAACCACAGGCCGTCGGGCGACGAGAAGTCGTTCTTCGCGGTCAGGCCCGAGAGGTTGATGTTCGCGCCCGCATCGGCTTCCGCGCCGAACAGGAAGATGTCCCACTTGAAGGAGGTGGCCGAGGACGCGCCGGCGGTTTCCTTGAAGCGCACGATGTGGCCGTTGGGGTTGCCGGTCTGTGCGCGGCCGTCGTTGTCGGCGTACGAACGCGGGTTGGCGCCGTTGGTGCCGGTCACCGGGCGGCTGGCCGCGTTGCTGTTGGTCATGGTGAAGTAGATCTCGCCATTGGCCGGGTTCACCGCGCCCCACTCCGGGCGGTCCATCTTGGTGGCGCCGACGGCGTCGGCGGCGTGGCGCGCGTTGATCAGCACGTCGGCCTGGTTGGCGAAGACGTAGGTGGCGTAGCCGCTGATCAGCGGGTTGGCGATGTTGAGCTCGATCCACTCGCCGCTGCCGTTGTCGTTGAACTTCGCGACGTACAGCTTGCCTTCGTTGAGGTAGCGGTCACCGGCGGCCATGCCACCGCCCACGTCGGAGGCGCGCCACACGGCGGCGGAGACGAACTTGTAGATGTACTCGTTGCGCGAATCGCAGCCCATGTAGAAGGCCAGCGGCTGGCCGACCACCGGAATGCCGCAGACCGCGGCCTCGTGCGCGAAGCGGCCCAGGGCCACGCGCTTGGCGGGCGTGCCGCTGGTCAGCGGGTCGATCTCGACGATGTAGCCAAAGGTGTTGGGCTCGTTGCGGAAGTCCTGCGCGGCGGTGGCGCCGGGTGCCGACACGTCCCAGCGGCCGAAGCGGTTGTCGGTGGCGGCCGTGGCGGTGTTGGACCAGCCTTGCGAGCCGGCGGTGGCGCCGGCATTGGGCGCGCGCATCACGCCATAACGCAGGCGCGAGGCCTTGGTCTTGGCGTCCACGTCCACCGAGCCACCGGGCATGAAGAAGTAGGCAGCCCAGTTTTCTTCGCAAGCCAGGTAGGTGCCCCACGGCGTCTTGCCGTGGCCGCAGTTGTTCAGCGTGCCGCGCGAGGTGGCGCCGGTGGTGTCGTAGGCCGTCACCATGAAGCTCTTGATGGCCGCCAGGTGCGCGGCCGGGCCGTCGATGCGCATGAGCGACTGGCCGGTGACGCGGCGGTTGTAGAGCGAGTCCAGCTTGTATTCCCACTGGCCGGCGCCGTTCTTGCCCACTTCCACCACCGACACGCCGTGGTGGTTGATTTCCTTGAGCACTTCCAGCTCGGGCCGCACGCCCAGGTCCCAGCTGTCGAACTGGCTGAACTTCTTGCCCGCCACGCCGCCCGAGGTCTGGCCGCTGGGGTGGAAAAAGTGCGCATCGGCCGAGCTCTCGTGGTTCATCACGAGCAGCGCGCGCGTGGTCTCCGTGGCCGAGTAGTTGCCGCTGCCATTGACGTAGAACAGGTCCATGCCGTCGTGGTGGTCGCCCACGCGCATGGTCCATTCGTCGGTCTCGGTACCGAGGTTGGTGTAGGCCGGGATGCTGGAGACCAGGCGGTCACCGGTGGCGTGCACCACCTTGTAGGTGTAGCCGGCGGGCAGGATCACGTCGTCGAGCAGGCTCTTGTCGATGGCCGTGAAGCCCAGGCCCGGGGCCGGAGCGGGTGCGGGGGCCGGAGCGGGCGCATCGCTGCCGCCACCACACGCGGCCAGGAAGGGAATGGACGAGACGGCGGCCAGGCCCACGCCACCGCGGATCAGGTTGCGGCGGGACAGCGTGGCGCGTTCCAGCACCTGCTGGAAGTGTTCGTTCGGGGAGTCGTTGAGGTTTTCTTCGGGATCGTGGTGGGACATGGTCGCTCCGGGGTTACAAAAAAATGCATCCGCAGTGTGTGTGTCCCACATGACCCTTCCGTGACTGTCGCAATGACCGAGCAACGCGCTTCGGCAAACGCGTTGTCATCAAGCCTTCACACGGCGGGCAAGGTGTGGCCGCGCGCGGCGACCACCGGGCTCGCCGGCGTGCCCAGCGTCTGCAGGAACAGCGCCTCCACCTGCAGCGCGATCTGCTGCCAGTCGAGCTGCGCCACCTGGGCGCAGGCGAGCGTGCTGGCCTGCGCCAGGCGCGCGGGATCGCGCGCCAGGCCGGCGGCCAGGGCCGGGTAGGCCTCGTCGTCGCCCAGCGGCACCAGCCAGCCGTTGGCCTCGTGCCGCACCCAGTCGGCCGCGGCCGCGGTGTCGAAGGCCAGCACGGGCAGCCCGCTGGCCAGAGCCTCGATGGTCACGTTGCCGAAGGTCTCGGTGACGCTGGGGAACAGGAAGAGATCGGCCGAGGCGTAGTACGTGGCCAGTTCCTCGTGCCGCCGCATGCCCGCGAACACCGCCTGCGGACAGCGCTGGCGCAGGCTCTCGCGCAAAGGCCCGTCGCCCACGAACACCAGCTTCACATCGGGGTGGGCCGCCTGCATCGCCTCGAAGGCGCGCAGCACCATGTCCAGGTTCTTCTCGGCGGCCAGGCGCCCCACGACCAGCAGCACCAGGCTGTTGGCGGTGGCGCCCCATTGCGCGCGCAACGCCTCGCTGCGGCGGTCGGGCCGGAACAGCTGCGTGTCCACGCCGCGCGCGACCACCTGCACGTTGTTGAAGCCCCCTGCCATGAGTTCGGCGCGCAGCGCCTGGGTGGGCACCATGGTGAGCCGCGTGAGGTTGTGGAACTTGCGCAGGTAGGCCACGATGGGCTTGCGCAGCCAGCCCACGCCGTAGTGCTGGCTGTAGGCATGGAAGTTGGTGCGGAAGTCGGACGTGACCGGCAGGCGCAGGCGGCGCGCGGCCTGCAGCGCCGACCAGCCCAGCGGCCCTTCGGTGGCGATGTGCACCAGGTCGGGCCGCTTGAGCGTCCAGGCCTGGATCAGCGCGCGCTTGCCCGGCAGGCCGAGCTTGAGCTCGGGGTAACGCGGGATCGGCATGCCGCGCATCAGCAATTCCTCGAAACCGGTGTGCTGCAGCGCCTCGTCCGCCCGCGTCTGGCGCGGCCGGATCAGCTGCACCTGGTGGTTGCGCGCGCACAGGCCCTGCACCAGCTTCGAGAGCGTGAGCGAGACGCCATTGATTTCGGGCGGCCAGGTCTCGGTCACCACCGACAGGCGCATCGAGGGGCTGCTGGCCGGGTATTCCTCCACCAGGATCTGATCTGAGTGCACTTCGGTCATGCGGCCATCTTCCCGGGGCATTGCAACAGTCTGATGACAGCGCGCGGCTGTCACCGGGTTTTCACACGCGCGAACCAACATGACAGGCGTTTGACGCCACCCCTAGCAACCCTCTGGAGCCACCGTGAACGATTTTTTCAAGACCCTTGAAGTCCAGCGCTGGGACGACCACCGCTACTACCACCACAGCCGCATCAACCAGACGCTGCACTTCATCAGCGCCATGAGCTTCGTGGTGGCCTATGCCCTGCTGTGGACCGACCCCGTGCTGTCGGCGCTGATCGCCTGGCTCGTGTCCATGACCAGCCGCCAGGCCGGCCATTTCTTCTTCGAGCCCAAGGGCTACGACCACGTGAACCAGGCCACGCACGAACACAAGGAAGAGATCAAGGTCGGCTACAACCTGCGCCGCAAGGTGGTGCTGATGGCCCTGTGGGCCGGCACGCCGCTGCTGGTGTGGGCCGCCCCCGGCGTGTTCGGCCTGTTCGAGCCGCACACGGACGGCATGTCGTTCATCCGCCAGGTGGGCGCGCTGTGGCTCGCGCTGGGCGTGGGCGGCCTGCTGTTCCGCACCGTGCACCTGTTCTTCATCGCCGACGTCAAGACCGGCCTGGTGTGGATGACCAAGATCCTCACCGACCCGTTCCACGACATCAAGCTGTATTACAAGGCGCCGCTGTACCTGATGCGCGGCCAGCTGATCGATCCCGGCATCGCCCAGCGCAGCTGAGCCCTCAGCGCCCCAGGTGCTGCCACATCTCGCGCAGCACCTGGCGCCGGATCGCCTTGTGCGTCAGTTCCGGCGCGCGCCACCACCAACCCTGGGTCTGCATGTCCCGCGCGCCGGCCACGAAGCGCCGCAGCACCTCCTCGAAGTCGCCGTCGTGCAGGTTCAAACCGAAGATCAGCCGCCCCGTGCCCACCCAGCTCAAGGCCAGCCCATGCCAGCGCAGGAAGTACTGGAGCATCCAGTGGTAACGACCGGGTTCGGTGTAGGTGAGCGTCCAGATGCTCTGCAGGTTCGCCGCGCGCACCGGGAAACCCTCGGCGGCCATCGTGTCGTTGAAGCGCTTCGCGCGCGCGTCCCACTTCGTGTCCTGGTCCTCGTACAAGGCCTGGATCTCCGGCGTCTGCAGGCGGCGCAGGAAGGCGTTCATGCCGCCCATCACGTAGGGGTGCGCGTTGAAGGTGCCGCGCGCGAAGCACACGTCGGCCGGGCGCTCGGGCCGGAAGCGCTTCATCAGATCGGCCCGGCCGCAGACCACGCCCACGGGGTAGCCCCCGGCCAGCGTCTTGCCGTAGGTGACGAGGTCGGCGCGCACACCGAAGTAGTCCTGCGCGCCACCGGGCGCGAGGCGAAAGCCCAGGAAGACCTCGTCGAAGATCAGCACGATGCCGCGCTCGGTGCAGACCTCGCGCAATTGTTTCAGCCACGCGGTGTAGGCCGCGCGGTCGTAGCCCGCGCTGCGGCTGCCGTCCACCAGGGTGGAGTCGCCGGGCGCGTTGCGGTTCGGGTGCAGGGCCTGCAGCGGGTTGACCAGCACGCAGGCGATGTCGCGCCGCGTGCGCAGCACCTGCAGGCTTTTCTCGTCCATGTCCTTCAGGGTGTAGGTCTCGCGCGGCGGCATCGGGTTGCCGGGGCCAGGCTGCACGTCTTCCCACCAGCCGTGGTACGCGCCACAGAAGCGCACCAGGTTCTTTCGCCGCGTGTGGTAGCGAGCCAGCCGCACGGCCTGCATCACCGCCTCGGTGCCCGACATGTGGAACGACACCTGGTCCTGGCCCGAGATCGCCTTCAGGCGCGCGATGTTGTCCGCCACGCAGGGGTGGTAGGCGCCGAGAACCGGGCCCAGCGACTCGCCAATGCGCGCGCCCTCGGCCATGCAGGCCTTGTAGAAGTCCACGCCGAACACGTTGACGCCATAGGAGCCGGTGAGGTCGATGAAGCGGTTGCCGTCCAGGTCGGTCACGTGGCTGCCCTCGGCGGACTGCACGAAGGCGCCCACCTTGAGCCGCTCGCGCACGATGGGGCTGAACTGGAAGGGCACGCGGTAGCTGCCGGTGAACTGCAGGTCGGCCAGGCCTTCGCGCGCTTCGGCGCTCAGCGCCAGGCTTTTCTCGTAGCGCTGGGCGAAGCCGGCGGCGAGCGTGTCGAACGAGGCGCGGCGCAGCTTCGCGATGTCGCCCGGCGCGCCATCGCAATCGAAGAAACGCGCCTCGTCGTAGGCGTAGCCGGGCAACCAGGTCGCCAGGCGCTTGGCCATGCGCGAATGGCCGGCCAGCGAGCGGTGTTTGGCCCGCGAAAGCTGCAGGCGCTGCCGCAGGTATGGCAGGGCCAGCACCAGCGAACCCAGGGGCAAGGCGTAAGGAAGGTAGGACATGCGGCAAGCGCTCCAGGGCGGTTGATGTGTGTCGTTTGTAGGTCTCCCACATGACGCACATATGAATCTTTCAAGACAGCTGCAGCGCCTCGCGCTCAACGAAGACATCAACTTCCTGCTCACCAACCGCGTGCCGCGCGCGGCGCTCACGCGCTTCATGGGCTGGTTCAGCCGCATCCGCCACCCCTGGGTGCGCGACGCTTCCATGGCGGTGTGGCGCACCTTCACCGACATCGACCTGAGCGAGGCGAAGAAGACCTCGTTCCACAGCCTGCACGACTGCTTCGTGCGCGAACTCAAGCCCGGCCTGCGGCCGGTCGACCCGCGCCCCGAGGTGCTGGCCAGCCCCTGCGACGCCATCGTCGGCGCCTGCGGGCGCATCGGCGACGACCCGGGCGCCCAGGTGTTCCAGGCCAAGGGTTTCCCATACCCGCTCACCGACCTGCTGGGCCCCGATCCGCGCGCGCGCGCCATGATCGACACGCTGCGCGGCGGCAGCTATGTCACCTTGCGACTCACCTCCAGCATGTACCACCGCTTCCACGCGCCCGCCGCGCTGGCGCTGGAGCACGTGACCTACCACAGCGGCGACACCTGGAACGTGAACCCCATCGCGCTCCAACGCATCGAGCGCCTGTTCTGCAAGAACGAGCGCGCCGCGCTGCACGCGCGCCTCACCGACGGCACCCCCCTGCTGCTGGTGCCGGTGGCCGCCATCCTGGTGGCCAGCATGCGGCTGCGCGCGGTGGAGGTGGCGCTCAACGCGCAATACCGGGGGCCGCACGAGCTGCCCTGCGACACGCGTTACGACAAGGGCGAGGAGATGGGCTGGTTCGAACACGGTTCGACCATCCTGGTGTTCACGCCACCGGGCTTCGCCCTGTGCGAGGGCGTGGACACGGGCCACCGCATCCGCATGGGCGAAGCCCTGCTGCGGCGCGCGGCGGCTGCGGGCTGATCAGGCCGGCGGCAGGATCTCCAGCACCGTCTCGGCCGGGCGGCACACGCGCGTGCCCAGCGGCGTGACCACGATGGGCCGGTTGAGCAGGATGGGATGCTGCTCCATGAAGTCGAGCAACTGCTCGTCGCTCCATTTCGGATCGGCCAGACCGAGTTCTTCGTAAGGCGCGGCCTTGGTGCGCACGATGGTGCGCACCGAACCGCCCGTGCCCGCCGCGAGCTGCTTCAAGGTCTCGCGGCTGGGCGGGGTCTTGAGGTACTCGATGACCTGCGGCTCCAGGCCGCGCTCGCGAATCAGGGCGAGCGTGTTGCGCGAAGTCCCGCAGGCGGGGTTGTGAAAGAGGGTGATGGGGGTGGTCGTGTTCATGGCTGTCACGGAATTTTCACACGTCTTGCACATGATGCGCCGGTACCCCCCACCCCATCAGAATCACCATGTCCCACGACCACTTCAACGACGAAGACGCCAACACCAGCAGCAACCCCGCCTTCGACAGCGTGCTGCAGGCCCGCCTGAGCCGCCGCAGCCTGCTGCGTGGCGGCGTGGGCACAGCGGGCACCGCCGCCCTGGGCGGCGCGGCGGCCCTGAGCGGCTGCGCCACCGCAGGCCCTGCCTCGCCGGTGCACAGCCTGGGCTTCACCCCCGTGGCCAAGACCATGGCGGACCAGGTGACCGTGCCCCCGGGCTACACCGCGCGCGTCATCTACGCGCTGGGCGACCCGCTCACCGCAGCCACGCCCGCGTTCAAAAACGACGGCACCGACGCCGACTTCGGCCAGCGCGCCGGTGACCACCACGACGGCATCGAATGGTTCGGCCTGGACGCGGCCGGCCAGCCCTCGGACAGCTTCGCCTCGCGCGGCCTGCTGGCCATGAACCACGAAGCCACCACCGACGAGAAGCTCAGCTCCTTCTTCATCCACGCCAACGGCGGCACGTCCACCCTGCCCCGCCCGGCGGCCGAGATCGACAAGGAACTCATGATCCACGGCCTGTCCGTGGTCGAGGTGCAGACCGACGGCAAGGCCTGGGCCACGAAGCAGGCCTCGACCTTCAACCGCCGCGTGACCACCCTGACGCCCGTGGCCATCCACGGCCCGGCGCGCGGCAGCGAACACCTGGTGACCCGCTTCAGCACCGACGGCACGCAGGCGCGCGGCACGCTCAACAACTGCGGCACCGGCCGCACGCCCTGGGGCACCTACATCTCGGGCGAAGAGAACTGGTTCGGCTACTTCTTCCGCGACGCCAAGGACGACGACGCGCGCAAGAAGGACAAGCAGGTCCAGGCCCTCAACCGCTACGGCCGCAAGGCCGGCGCGGCCAGCCGCCACGGCTGGGAAAGCGGCGGCGCCAGCGACACCTACACGCGCTGGAACAACGGTGCCGTGGGCGCCAGCGCCAAGGACGACTTCCGCAACGAGATGAACACCTTCGGCTACATCGTCGAACTCGACCCCTACAACCCGGCCAGCGTGCTGCGCAAGCGCACCGCGCTGGGCCGCCTGGGCCACGAGAACGCGACCTTCGCGCGCGTGAGCGCCGGCCAGCCGGTGGTGGCCTACATGGGCGACGACTCGCGCGGCGAGTACATCTACAAATTCGTCTCGGCCGCCAGGTGGGACCCCGCCGATGCCAAGCCCGCCAACCGCCTGGCCGCCGGCGACAAGTACCTCGACAAGGGCACGCTGTTCGTGGCGCGCTTCAAGGACGACGGCAGTGGCGAATGGCTGGAGCTCTCGATGGACAACCCGGTGATCGCCGGCAGCTCCTACTTCGAGTTCAAGAACGAGGCCGACGTGGCCGTCTTCACCCGCCTCGCGGCCGACGCCGTGGGCGCCACCAAGATGGACCGCCCCGAGTGGGTCGGCGTGAACCCGAAGAACGGCGAGGTCTACATCACCCTCACCAACAACAGCAACCGCACCCCGGCCACGGCCGATGCCGCGAACCCGCGCGCCTACACCGACCTGAAAGCCGGCAAGGAACAGAAGGGCAATGTGAACGGCCACATCGTGCGCCTGGCCGAGAAGGCCCCGGCGGACGCGGCCTTCCAGTGGGACATCTACCTCTTCGCCGCCGAAGCGGACGCCGACAAGTCGACCATCAACCTCTCCAACCTGAGCGACGAGAACGACCTCTCTTCGCCCGACGGCCTGGTGTTCAGCAAGGCCACGGGCGTGTGCTGGATCCAGACCGACGACGGCGCCTACACCGACAAGACCAACTGCATGCTGCTCGCCGCCCTGCCCGGTCAGCGCGGCGACGGCGCGCGCAAGACCCTGAGCCATGGCGACCGCCAAGTGACCACGCACGTGGGAAAGGCGCAGACCCCGGCCACGCTCAAGCGTTTCCTGGTCGGCCCCAAGGGCGCGGAGATCACCGGCATCACCGAAACGCCCGACGGCCGCGCGATCTTCGTGAACATCCAGCACGCGGGCGAGAACACCAAGATGGCCGACGTGAACGACCCCACGAAGTACGAAAGCCAATGGCCTTCGAGCGCGGGCTACGGCGCGGGCAAGCGCCCGCGTTCCGCCACCATCGTGATCACGAAGAACGACGGCGGGGTCATCGGGAGCTGACCCCCTGCGTCGCCTTCGGCGCCTCCCCCCTTGAAAGGGGGCGACACCTAGGGCCGGCGGAGCCGGACCCTCGGTGTCCCTGCACGGAGTCACGTCAAGCGATGCCGGTCACGCGCCGGCTCCGCGCGAAAGCATTCAAGCGATCGGGGTGAGCTTGGCCACGCTGAGGGCCAGCCACTTCGTGCCGTGGCGCGTGAAGTTCACCTGCGCGCGCGCGTCGTCGCCCGCGCCCTCCACCGCCAGCACCTTGCCCTCGCCGAACTTGTTGTGGAACACGGCCAGGCCGGCGCGGATTTCGGTGCCCCGGTCGGGCTCGGGCGCGGTCTGGCCCAGGCCCTTGGGATCGCCGCGCTCCTTGAAGCCCGGTGACCACGAAGGCTGGAGCGCGGCCGGTGCGCCGCCGAAACCGCGCCGCCCGTTCTGCCACTGCCCCCCACCACCACCGCCGCCCATGGGCGCGGACCAGGCCGGCTGCGGCGGCGTGAGCCACTTGAGGCACTCCTCGGGCAGCTCGTCGAAGAAGCGGCTCTTGAGGTTGTAGCGCGTCTGGCCGTGCAGCATGCGCGTCTGCGAATGGCTGAGGTACAGGCGCTTGCGCGCGCGCGTGATCGCCACGTACATCAGGCGGCGCTCTTCCTCCAGGCCGTCGCGGTCGCTCATGGAGTTCTCGTGCGGGAACAGGCCCTCTTCCATGCCGGTGATGAACACGCAGTCGAACTCCAGGCCCTTGGCCGCGTGCACCGTCATGAGCTGCACCGCGTCCTGCCCGGCCTGGGCCTGGTTATCGCCAGACTCCAGCGCGGCGTGCGTGAGGAAGGCCGCGAGCGGGCTGAGCGTCTCGCCGGTCTCGGCGTCGGGCGCCAGGGGTTCGTCCACCACCGGCAGGTTCGGGTCCAGCCCCTGGCTCACCGGGCTCTGCGTGAGGGGCTTGCCCAGCTCGTCCACCGGCAGGGCCACGGCATCGCGGCCGAAGCCTTCGATGCTCACGAAGCTCTCGGCCGCGTTCACCAGTTCCTCCAGGTTTTCCACCCGGTCCTGCCCTTCGCGCTCGCCCCGGTAGTGCTCGATCAGGCCGCTGTGGGCCAGCACCAGCTCGATGATCTCGCGCAGCGTGCGCCCTTCGGTCTGCTCGCGCATCACGTCCAGCTTGGCCACGAAGGCGCTCACGGCCACGCCGGCACGGCCGGTGACGGCACTCACCGCGTCGTGCAATGAACAGCCCGAGCTGCGCGCCACATCCTGCAGTTGTTCGATGCTGCGCGCGCCGATGCCGCGCGGCGGGAAATTGACCACGCGCAGGAAGCTGGTGTCGTCGTGAGCGTTCTCCAGCAACCGCAGGTAGGCCAGCGCGTGCTTGATTTCGGCGCGCTCGAAGAAGCGCAGGCCGCCGTACACGCGGTACGGCACGGCGGCGTTGAACAAGGCGGTCTCCACCACGCGGCTTTGCGCGTTGCTGCGGTAGAGCACGGCCATCTCGCTGCGCGGCATGCCTTCGCGCGCGAGCTGCTTCATCTCGTCCACCATCCACTGCGCCTCGGCGAAATCGCTGGTGGCCTCGAACACGCGCACCGGCTCGCCCGCGCCCGCGTCGGTGCGCAGGTTCTTGCCCAGGCGGTGGGTGTTGTGGCTGATGAGCTGGTTGGCCGAGTCCAGGATGTTGCTCACGCTGCGGTAGTTCTGCTCCAGCTTGATCTGGTGGCGCACATTGAACTCGCGCACGAAGTCGGCCATGTTGCCCACGCGCGCACCGCGGAAGGCGTAGATGCTCTGGTCGTCGTCGCCCACGGCGAACACCGCGTTGCCCGGGGAGGTAAGGCCTTCGAGCGGCGGCGCGCTGAACATCTTGATCCAGGCGTACTGCAGGCGGTTGGTGTCCTGGAACTCGTCGATCAGGATGTGGCGGAAGCGCCGCTGGTAGTGCTCGCGCACCGGGTCGTTGTCGCGCAGCACCTCGTAGCTGCGCAGCATGAGCTCGCCGAAGTCCACCACGCCCTCGCGCTGGCACTGCTCTTCGTAGAGCGCGTACAGCTCGATCTTCTTGCGCGTTTCCTCGTCGCGCGCGGGCACGTCGCGCGGGCGCTGTCCGTCTTCCTTGCAGCCGCTGATGAAGTACTGGATCTGCTTCGGGGGGTAGCGCTCGTCGTCCACGTTGAACTGCTTGCACAGCCGCTTGATGGCCGAGAGCTGGTCCTGCGTGTCCAGGATCTGGAAGGTGGCCGGCAGGTTGGCCAGCTTGTGGTGGGCGCGCAGGAAGCGGTTGCACAGACCGTGGAAGGTGCCGATCCACATGCCGCGCACGTTGATGGGCAGCATGGCCGAGAGGCGCGTCATCATTTCCTTGGCGGCCTTGTTGGTGAAGGTCACCGCCAGGATGCCGCCGGGCGAGACCTGGCCACTCTGCAGCAGCCAGGCGATGCGGGTGGTGAGCACCCGCGTCTTGCCCGACCCCGCCCCCGCCAGGATGAGCGCGTGCTCGGCTGGCAGCAGCACGGCGGCCGACTGCTCGGCATTGAGGCCCGCGAGCAGCGGGGAGGCGGAGGGGGCGACGGGGTCTTCGAACAGCATGGGTCGATTGTAGGAAGCGGCCCGCCCTTCGGCGGGCCATACCGGCATCCGTATACACCTCATAACAAAAGGGCTTCACCGGCGGGCCGACCCGGGTTCTCCGGGGCGTCTACAATCGGGCACCGGGCCCAAGCTTCTTGCGCCCGGTTTTTTTTGGCTCGATGCCAGAGAAACCGGCCAGACCAAGCGCTCACCTGTTCAACAACAGCTTTCTGGAGCTTGGTTTCAAAATGGAAATCTTCGACTACGACAACGTCCTGCTTTTGCCGCGCAAGTGCCGCGTGGAGAGCCGTTCGGAATGCGACGCCGGCGTGGAGCTGGGCGGGCGCAAGTTCCGCCTGCCGGTGGTGCCAGCCAACATGAAGACGGTGGTGGACGTGCCGATCTGCACCTGGCTGGCGAAGAACGGTTACTTCTACGTGATGCACCGGTTCGACCTGGACAACGTGCAGTTCGTGCGCGACATGCGCGCCGAGGGCGTGTTCGCTTCGATTTCGCTGGGCGTGAAGGCGCCCGACTACGCGACGGTGGACCGGCTGGTGGCCGAAGGCCTGGTGCCGGAGTACATCACGATCGACATCGCGCACGGCCATGCCGACAGCGTGAAGAACATGATCCGTTATTTGAAGGAGAAGCTGCCGGCGTCCTTCGTGATCGCGGGCAACGTGGCGACGCCGGAGGCGGTGATCGATCTGGAGAACTGGGGCGCGGACGCGACCAAGGTGGGCGTGGGTCCGGGCAAGGTGTGCATCACCAAGCTGAAGACGGGTTTTGGCACGGGTGGCTGGCAGTTGTCGGCGCTGAAGTGGTGCGCGCGCGTGGCGACCAAGCCGATCATTGCCGACGGTGGTATCCGCAGCCATGGCGACATTGCCAAGAGCATCCGTTTTGGCGCCTCGATGGTGATGATCGGTTCGCTGTTCGCGGGTCATGAGGAGTCGCCGGGTCTGACGGTGGAAGAGGACGGGGTGCGCTACAAGGAGTACTACGGCTCGGCCAGCGATTTCAACAAGGGCGAGTACAAGCACGTGGAGGGCAAGCGCATCCTGGAGCCGATCAAGGGCTCGCTGGCGGACACGCTGGTGGAGATGGAGCAGGACGTGCAGAGCTCGATCAGCTACGCCGGCGGTACCAAGCTGATGGATGTCCGCAAGGTCAACTACGTGATCCTGGGTGGGGACAACGCGGGTGAGCACCTGCTGATGTGATTTCTTTCGTGGCGTTGCTCGCCACGGCTTTCGCGGGCCCAGGAGCGCCGGGCGCTCTGCTCCGCGGGTGTCCCCCGGCGGCTGGTGCCGCCTCCTCCTTTACCCCGCTGCGCAGAACGCCCAGCACTCCTGAGCTGAAGCAACGTAGGCATGCCACCGGCAGACCGAGTACCACGAGGTCCTCGGCGAGCGGGGTGGCCGGCGCAGCGAAGTAAAGGAGGAGAACCGGCGCAGCCGGTTCGGGGGACATGAGCGGAGCCGGCCACCCCGCTCGCCGAGGACCGCTGCAGCCGGAGAGAGAAAAACTCAGACCGAGAGAAGCGACCGCACCGCCTGATGCAACCGCTGCCGAGGATCGGCCAAGGCATCCACGATGCTGAAGTGGTTGAGGCCCGGAAGCGCCTCACACACCGGCACCACCCGCTCACCCCAGGCGGACTGGATCAAGCGGTTGTGGCGCAGAAACTCGCTGCTCTCCAGCGCCCCCACCATGGCCGTCAACTCCCCCCGCCCTTCGCGCACCAACGGCGCAGGCAGACGCGACGGACTGGCCTTGGCCACCTGCTCCGCCGACAACCGCAAAGACGCCTGCACCGACGGCGTGTGCATCACCGGCTCCAGGTCGTACAGACCCGACATGCCCAGCGCGTTCTTCACCAAAGCCAGCGGCAGGTCGTCCCCCACCAGCGACCAGTCGCACGCCAGCATCATCGCCGCGAGATGCGCACCGGCCGAATGCCCCACCACCGTGATGCGGTGCGGGTCCCCACCATGCGCCCCGATGTGGCGGTGCACCCAGGCCAGCGCACGCACCATCTGCAAGGTGATCTCGGGAATCGTCACCGCCGGGCACAGCGCGTAGTTCGGCACCACCACACAGGCCCCGCGCTGCACGAACGGCGGCGCGATGAAAGAGTGGTCGGACTTGTCCAGGCTGCGCCACCAGCCCCCGTGGATGAACACCAGCACCGGCGCCGGCGGTTTGCCGGCCTGGCGAGGCGCGGGGAAAATGTCCAGCGTCTCGCCCGCCCCATGGCCGTAGCTCACATCGATCAAGGCACGACCGCCTTCACGGGCCACCGCCGAGTCGCGCGCCCAGCGCTCGAAATGCATCGGGTGTTCCGGCACCCGGGCCCGGTTGTTGTACTCGCGCTCGAGCCATTCGGCGTCGTAGGGGGCTGTGGTCTTCATCGCGCGCATTGTGTCATGGGGTTTTTGCCAAGGATGTGACCCATTGCCATGCCGGGCACGTATCCTGCCGGCACCCTTTCATCCCCATCCCCAGACCCGCACGTGAACACCGACACCACCAGCACCCCACCCCTGCCCACCCGCATCGCCGTGCTCGGCATCGGCATGATGGGCTTTCCCATGGCGCGCCGCCTCTGCGAAGCCGGCTGCCAGGTCAGTGTGTGGAACCGCTCGCGCGCCAAGGCCGAGCGGCTCCAGCCCTTCGGCGCCAGCGTGGCCGACACGCCCGCCGAGGCCGTGGCCCAGGCCGACCTCGTGATCGCCCTGCTCGAACACGGCGGCGTGGTGGAGGACGTGCTGTTCCAGCAAGGCACCACCGCCGGCCTGCGGCCCGGCACGCTGGTGGTGGACATGTCGTCCATCCAGCCGCGCCAGGCGCGCGAGCACGCGGCGCGGCTCGCCAGCCAGGGCGTGCGCCACCTCGATGCGCCGGTGTCGGGCGGCACGGTCGGCGCCGAGCAGGGCACGCTGGCCATCATGGCCGGCGGCGAGGCGGCCGACTTCGAGCGCGCGCTGCCGGCGTTCGAACTGCTGGGCAAGGCTGTGCACGTGGGGCCGCACGGCGCGGGCCAGCTCGCCAAACTGGCCAACCAGATGATCGTGGGCATCACCATCGGCGCGGTGGCCGAGGCCCTGCTGCTGTGCGAGAAGGGCGGCGCCGACATGGGCAAGGTCAAGCAGGCCATCAGCGGCGGCTTCGCCGACAGCCGCATCCTGCAGGTGCACGGCCAGCGCATGGTGGAGCGCGACTTCACCAAGCGCGCCGCGATCGCGGTGCAGTTGAAGGACATGCGCAACGCACTCGCCACGGCCGGCGAGATCGGTTTCGAGGCGCCGATCACCGGCCTGTTCGAGCAGCTCTACGCCCAGGCCGGGAACCACGGCCTGGCCGACATGGACCACGCCGCGCTGTTCGTCGAATTGGCTCGCCGCAATGGCATGAACTGAGCGTTCTTGCTACCATTTCGGCCTCTGGGGACGTAGCTCAGCTGGGAGAGCGTCGCGTTCGCAATGCGAAGGTCGGGAGTTCGATCCTCCTCGTCTCCACCACCCTCCTCTGGCCGCCTGGTTCCGTCATCGCGTCGCTGTTCAGGCTTCCAGAAAAAACTGGCTCGGTGTCTGCCCGAAGTGCTTGCGGAACATGGCCGCGAAGGCGCTCGGGCTCTCGTAGCCGAGCGCGAGCGCCACGTCGATGACCTTCTCGCCGACGGCCAACCGCTCCAGCGCGCGCAGCAGCCGCGCCTGCTGTCGCCACTGGGCGAAGGTCATGCCGGTGTCCTTGATGAAGAGCCGCTGGATGGTCTTCACGTCGATGGCCAGGCGCCGTGCCCAGTCGGCCATGGTGGAGGGGTCGTCCGGCCGGCGTTGCAGCACCGCGGCGATCTGCAGCAGCCGGGGGTCGGTGGGCATCTGCAGGTACAGGGGCAGCACCGGCAGGGCCCGCAGCTCGTCGAGGATGAGGCGCATCAGGCGGCCGTCGCGCGTGCCTGGCGCGTAGGGTTGCGGCACGTCCATGGCGGCGCGGATCAGCTCGCGCAGCAGGGGCGAGATGGCGACGGCCTGCGTCCTGTCCATCAGCCGGGGCGCGGCCTTCGGTGCCACCATGAGGCTGCGCATGTGCACCTCGCCGACGCAGCGGATCTCGTGCGTCATGCCCCTTTGCATCCAGATCGCGCGCGTGGGCGGCACCACCCAGCGGCCGGCCTCCGCCTGCACCACCATGACGCCGCGCACGGCATAGATCAGCTGGTGCTTGGCGTGCGCGTGCGGTTCGATGTGCCAGCCCGAGGGGTAGTCGGTCGAGCGCGCGAAGATGGGTGAGCTCTGCGCGTCGATCGCGTCCAGCACGTCGGAAAGGGCCGGGGGCCGGGGTGAGATGGCCATGTCGCTTTTGAGATGGTTGTTGGTCATTCAGCGCGAGACAGGCGTTGCCGCCTCCACCACAATTCTGACAGGCCCTTCCCGCCGGATCCTCTGCCGGACCTTCATTTCATTCCCGTATGCCTACGCACCCCGCCCTCGCCTCCAGCCCCTCCCGAAACTCCATGGCCACGCAGTGGCTGCTGAACATCGGTCACGCGATCGACCACATGTTCCTGCTGATTTTCGCTACCGCCGTGACGACGATCGCGCACGAGTTCGGCGTGGCGCGCTGGGAGGACCTGATGCCGTACAGCGTGGCGGCCTTCTTTTTCTTCGGCGTGGGCTCGCTGCCCTCGGGCAAGCTGGGCGACCAGTGGGGCCGCCGCCGCATGATGCTGGTGTTCTTCTTCGGCATGGGTGGTGCGGCCCTGCTGGTGAGCGCGACGCAGACGCCGTTGCAGATGGCGCTGGCGCTGGCGCTGCTGGGCTGTTTCGCGTCGATCTACCACCCGGTGGGCATTCCCATGCTGGTTCAGGGCGCGCCGCGGCCGGGCTGGACCATCGGCATCAACGGCCTGGTGGGCAACCTGGGCGTGGCGGTGGCGGCGGTCGCCACCGGCTTCCTGGTGAAGTACTTCGGCTGGCGCATGGCGTTCGCGGTGCCGGGCGCCCTGTGCCTGCTGTTCGGCCTGGCCTTCGCGCTGCTCGCCACGCGCGAACAGGCCGCGCCCGCGAAGAAGAAGTCCGCCACCACCGTGGCACCGGCCGATGTGTCCATGGCCAGGCTCTTCCTGGTGATGACCATCGCCGCCACCAGCGGCAGCCTGTTGTTCAACTTCTCGACCAACAGCAACCACGAGCTGCTGAGCGATCGCCTGCAGGCCCTTCTTCAGGACCCGGCGCAGATCGGCCTGCTGCTCGCCGCGATCTACGCGGTGGCCTCGTTCACGCAGTTGCTCGTGGGACACCTGATCGACCGGGTGGCACTCAAGTCGCTGTACGTGAGCATCATCGCGGCGCAGGCCGTGCTGCTGGGCTTGTCGATGGTGCTGGACGGCTGGGCCTTCTACGCCGTGCAGTTCCTCTTCATGGCGACGATTTTCGGCGCCATCCCGTTCACCGACGCGATGATCGTGCGCTTCGTCGACGACAGCCTGCGCTCCCGCGTCTCGGGCATGCGCCTGGCGGTGTCGCTGGGCGCGAGTTCGCTGGCGGTGTGGCTCATCGGCCCGGTGGTCAAGCAGGCCGGCTTCACCGCCCTGCTCGGTGTGATGGCGGCCACCTCGGTGATCACGCTGCTGATCTTGAGCCAGCTGCCGTCCACGCCCGCCCCCACGCGCGCGGGCCACGCGCCTTGAGGGAGAGAGAGTGCCTCAGCCCTGTTGCACGTCCAGCGCGCCCTCGATGCCCTGCTTGCGCAGCACCGCGCGCTGCACCTTGCCGGTGGCGGTCTTGGGCAGGGCATCCACGAACTTGACAAAGCGCGGCTTGGCAAAGCGCGGCAGCTGCCCGCTGGCGATGCGCAGGATCTCCGCACCGTCCAGCGTGGCGCCCGCCTTGGGCACGAGCGCGAGCATGACCTCGTCTTCGCCACCCGGCACGTCCGAGGGCACGGCGTAGGCGGCCACTTCCTCGATGCCCGGCAGCGCGGCCACGACCTCTTCCACTTCGGTGGCCGAGATGTTCTCGCCGCGCCGGCGGATGCAGTCCTTGATGCGGTCCACGAAGGTGACCAGGCCGTCTTCCCGCATGGTGCCGGCGTCGCCGGTGTGGAACCAGAGGTTGCGCCAGGCCTCCACGGTCTTGGCCGGGGCGTTGAAGTAGCCGGCCATGAAGCCGAAGGGCACCTTGGGGCGCACGAGGATCTCGCCCATCTGGCCTGGCGGCAGGGCCTCGTCGGTCTCGGGATCGGCGATGCGCACCTCGAAGTGCTGTTCATGCGTCCAACCCGCCGCACCGGGCACGGAGCGGCCGATGCGGCCCCAGATGGGGATGTTGACCTCGGTCATGCCGAAGCCCGAGACGATGTCTTTCACGCCGAAGCGCTCGCGGAAGGCGGCCTCGTGCTGGGCCAGGTTCGGGGCGGTGAGCACGGCGCGCAGCGAGTGCTCGCGGTCCTGCGCCGAGGGCGGCTGGTGGATGATGAAACCGGCGGTGGCGCCCAGCAGGTTGGTCACGGTGGCCCCGTGTTCGCGCACGTCGGCCAGCCAGGCGCTGGCGCTGAAGCGGCGGCGCACGAAGGCGGGGATGCCGGCCAGCAACGTGGCGCCCAGCTGCATGAGCAGGCCGTTGGCGTGGAACAGCGGCAGGCTGACGTAGTAGCGGTCCTGCGCCGTGAGTTCCACGCACTGGATCGTGCCGATGCCGTAGAGCGCGCAATGCGCGTGGGGCATGAGCACGCCCTTGCTCGGTCCGCTGGTGCCCGAGGTGTACATGATGCAGGCGATGTCTTCGGGCGCGGGGCCGGGGCCGTCCCAGTCGGGCTGCTGGGCCCAGTCCGGCCAGACGAGCACCTGCCAGCGCTCGGGCAGCCTGGCGCTGGACGGCCCGCCCACCACGATGACGGTGCGCAGGTCGGGCACCTCGTCGGCGATGTCGGCGAGCGCGCCGAGCAGCTCGGCATCGACCACCACGCAACCCAGCGCGGAGTCGACGAGCTGGTGCCGCAGGAACGTGGCGCGCAGCTCGGTGTTGAGGAACACGGTGGTGGCGGCCAGGTGGGCCAGCCCCATCCATGCGGTGGCGAAGTCGCAGCCGTTGAACATGAACACGCCGACGCGGTCGGCGCGCCGCACGCCCAGGCGCTCGAAGAAGCCGGCCGCGCGCAGGCTGTGGGTGTGCGCCTGCCCGAAGCTGAGGCTCGCGCCCTCGCTGTCGGTGAGCCAGGGGGCATCGGGTGACCGGGTGGCCCGTTCCTTGAGCGCGGCGCTCAGCAGCCAGCGTCGGGGGTTGTGGATCTCGCTGTACATGTTCGGTGGTGTCGGGGGTGGATCAGGATGGTGTCGGGAGGTCGAAGGGATGCGTGGTGACCCAGGCCATGTCTTCCGGCCGCACCATGACGGAGAGGCCGTTCCACATGCCTTCGATCTCCGCCTTGGAGAGCCGCGCCTGCGCCTGCCCGATCAGCGCGATCTGCCGCTGCGTGAGCAGACCGAGCAAGGCCTGCCCGTCGGCGGTGAGGTAGTTCTGGCGCACGCGGCGGTCTTCGGTGCTGTAGCGCTGTTCCAGCAGCCCCATGGTGGTGAGCTGGTTGGTGGTGCGCGAGAGGGCCTGGTTGCTGATGCGCAGCAGCGACATCAACGAGCCCACGGTGATGCCGGGCGTGCGTCCCGCGAAGTGGAGCACGCGGTGGTGGGGACGGCCCAGGCCGTGGTCCATCAGCACCTGGTCGGCGATGTCGGCCATCTGCAGGTGCACGAAGAACACCAGTTCCAGCGTGCGCATCGCGGCGCGCTCGGCGTCCAGCCCCGGCGCCTGGGCCTGCGTGTCGGGGGCCGCTTTGGGTGGGCGGGTCCGGCGGGTCTTGGGGGCGGTATCGGCCAGGCTCACGGGTGGGTTTCCTTCCACAGTTGTTGCAACCAGCCTACATGATGCAGCGCCTGGGCGGGCTCGGGTTCGAGGGTGGTCCGCATCAGGCTGTTCCAGCGGTTGAACCAGCCGAACAGGGCCACGATGGAGACGATCTCGATCAGCTCCTCCTCGGCGAAGTGCCGGCGCGCCTCGTCGAACGCCTGGCTGGCATCGCCCACGGGCAGCGTGGCGCCCGCGCTGGCGATGCGCAGGGCCGCGCGTTCGCGTTCGCCGAAGTGCGCGCTGTCGAGGTACTCGGGCAAGGCGGCCAAGGCCGCCCAGCCCACGCCCGCGTGCTGCGCGGCGTGCACCACATGCACGGCGCTGTAGGCGCAGCGCGCGCCCCGGCAGGCTTCGGCCCCCAGCAGAAAGCGCAGGCCGGGCTCGATCAACCCATCGCCGCGCAGCGTGGTCTGCACCAGGCCCAGCACCGCCGGCAGCACGCCGGGCTTGCGCGCCATGGTGAGCAGGGCGTGGGGCCGGTAGCCGACGAAGTTCACCAGGTCTTCGAGCTGCGGGTTCTGCGAGCGGGGATCGTCGGCGGCCAGCGGGGCGGCGCGCGCGGTGTTCGGCAGGTTCATGCGGGGATCTCGTGTTGCAGGCCGGAAAGCATGGCCTCCAGCCGGTCGTCGATCTGGTCGCGGCCGCCGCTCCACACCACGCGCCCGCTGTCGAGCAGGCAGAAGCGTTGCGCGACGCGCCGGGGCACGCGGAAGTTCTGCTCCACCAGCAGCACCGACACACCGGCGAGGCTCACGAACTCGATGGCCGCCACGATCTGCTCGATGATGACGGGCGCGAGGCCTTCGGTGGGTTCGTCCAGCAGCAGGTAACGCGGGTTGGTGAGCAGCGCGCGGCCGATGGCCAGCATCTGCTGCTCGCCGCCGGACAGCGACGTGCCCTGCGCCAGCCGCCGTTCGCGCAGGCGCGGAAACAGGGCGTACACGCGCTCGATGGTCCAATGCCCGGGCGGATGGCTCAGGCTGGCGAGCAAGAGGTTTTCCTCGGCGCTCAGGCCGCTGATGATGTCCCGGCTGTCGGGCACGAGCGCGATGCCGCGCCGGCTCGAATCGGGCAGCGACAGGCCCGTGATGTCCTGGCCATCGAGCTCGCGCTGCCCCTGCCGCAGGGGAATCTGCCCCATCATCGCGCGCAGCGTGGTGGACTTGCCCGCGCCATTGCGGCCCACCAGCGCGAGCACTTCGTTGGGCGCGCAGGCGATGGAGACGCCGTGCAAGGCCTGCGCCTTGCCGTAGAACACGTCGGCGTTCTTCAACTCAAGCATGGGCCACCTCCTGGCGGTTGTCGTCGCCCAGGTAGGCGCGCTTCACGCGCGGGTCGGCGCGCACTTCGGCGGGCGTGCCTCGCATGAGCACCTCGCCACCCATCATCACGACGATCTCGTCGGACAGCTTCATGACCACGTCCATGTTGTGTTCCACCAGCAGCACGGTGCGGTGCTCGCGCACGCGTTCGATCAGCTCCAGCGTGGCGGCGATCTCGTGGTGCCCCACACCGGCCAGCGGCTCGTCCAGCAGCAGCACGCGCGGGTCGGCCATGAGCGCCAGGCCGAGTTCCACCGCGCGCTGGCGGCCATGGCTGAGCGTGGCCACAGGCCGGTCCAGCACATCGGTCAGGCCGACGACGGACGCGACCTCGCGCGCCCGCTCGCCCAGCTCGCCCCACCGGTCCACCGGCCGCCAGAAGGGCTGCAGGCGAAAACGCGGCGGCTGCGCGGCCACGCGCAGGTTCTCGAAGGTGGTCATCTCCTGGAAGATGTTGATGATCTGGAAGCTGCGCCCCAGGCCCCGGCGCGTGCGCGCGGCGACCGAGAGGCGCGTGATCTCATCGCCCCAGAGTTCGATGCGGCCGGACTTGAGCGGCGCGCGGCCACTGATGGCGTTGAGCAGCGTGGTCTTGCCCGCGCCGTTGGGGCCGATGAGGCCCACGGTCTTGCCCGTGGGCACGTCCAGCGCCACGTTGTTGAGGGCGACGAAGCCGTCGAACTCGACCGTGATGCCCGAACACGCGATGGCCGGCGCCTGGGTGGGGGTGTTCATCGTTGGCTCCACCAGTGCAATGCGGTACCGGCCAGCCCCTTGCGCAGAAAGAGCGTGCACAGGATGAACACCAGGCCCACCAGGCCGTACCAGTAGTCGGAATAGGCCGCGAGCACTTCGCGCAGCACCTCGAAGAACGCCACGCCGACGATGGGGCCGAGCAGCGTGCCGCTGCCACCGAGCAGTGTCATGATGAGAACGTCGCCCGAGGTTTTCCAGTTCAACATCTGCGGGCCGGTGTACATCATCAACGAGGCCAGCAGGCCGCCGGCGACGCCCGAGAGCGCACCGGAGACGGCCATGGCGGACTGGCGCAGCGGCCGCACGCCAAAACCGAGCTGCTCGGCGCGCACCGGGTTCTGCCGCACCGCCTGCCAGGCCTGCCCCAGCGGCGAACGGCGCAGCACCCAGCAAGCCAGCACCACGGCCACGAACACCACGTACACGACCCAGAAGAAGTTGGCGTTGTGGAAGAAGTCGATCTCGCCCCAGGCCGGCCGCGCCACGCCGGGCAGGCCGTCCACCCCGCCGGAGAGACCACGCAGGCGCGTGAGCATGAGGATGGACATGAGCTCGGCCAGCATCAGCGTGAGCAGCGAGAAGAACAGGCCGGTGATGCGGCTGCCGATCAGGCTCACGACCCAGGCGCAGGCCGCGCCCAGCAGCGCGGCGGCCACCAGCCCCAGGCTGAACGGCAGGCCGCCGTGCATCTGCGCCCAGGCCATGCCGTAGGCGCCCATGCCGAAGTAGGCGGCGTGACCGAAGGAGAGGATGCCCGTGGTGCCGAACACCAGGTCGTAAGCCAGCGCGAAGATGGACCACACCATGACCAGGCAGGCGACGAAAAGAATGCCCTCGTCGCGCGTGCCGATGCGCAGTGCCACGAGGATGGCCATGGCCAGCAGGCACAGCCGGATGTCCAGGCGTTCGATACGGCTCATGCGAGTCGCTCCTTCTTGCTGAAAAGGCCCTGCGGCCGCAGCAGCAGCGTGGCGATGAGCACGGCGTAGGTCAGCGTGTCGATCCAGTCGGGCAGGTATTGCTGGCCAAAGGCGCGGGTCATGCCGATCAGCAGCGCGCCCACCATGGCGCCGCGGATGTTGCCCAGGCCACCGATGATGACCACGATGAAACAGTCCAGGATGATGGTGCCGCCCATCTGCAGCTGGATCGGCAGCATCGGCCCGGCCATGGCGCCGCCCAGACCGGCGAGCGCCGCGCCCACGGCGAACACCGCCGTGCGCACGCGGTCCACACGCACCCCCAGGGTGGCGGCCATCAAGGGGTGCGTGCTGCACGAACGGATCACCAGCCCGATGCGCGAGCGCTCGATGCCCAGCAGCAGCACGGCCATGGTGGCCGCGCCGACGGCGATGACGAACAGGCGGTAGCGCGAGACGTCCGTGTCGAACAGCGCGACGCTGCCCGACAACCACGGTGGCACCGCGATGCTCTTGCCGCTCAGCCCCCAGGTGGCGCGCACCACTTCTTCCAGCACCAGAATGAGCCCGAAGGTGATAAGCAGCTGGAACTCGTGCGGCGCCGAGTAGATGGGCCGCAGCGTGAGCCGCTCGATCAGCACCCCCACCAGCGCCAGCAGCACCGGCACCAGGGCGATGGCCCACCAGAAACCGGCCCACCACGCGATCTGGAACGCCAGGTAGGCCCCCAGCATGTAGAGCGCGCCGTGCGCGAAGTTGATGATGCGCAGCATGCCGAAGATCAGCGTCAGCCCCGCGGCCAGCAGGAACAGCAGCATGCCGATGCTCAGACCGATGACGAAGGTGGACATGGAGGTTGCTCGCTCGCCGGTGCGGGCCCGCTCACTGGCAGGGCTTGAAGAGGTCCTGCGCGGTGAAGGTTTCGGTGACCTTCATCGTGACGGGTGGCTGGCCCGCGCCACCGGCGATGGCGGTGCCGAACAGGCCCACCTGCTCGGCCTGGTTGTCGCAGGCGCGCATGCGCTTGGCGCCCTCCACCGAGTCGTTGCGCACGCTGTTCCTGAACGCGTCGACCCACTTTTCCTTGTCCCACACGCCGGTGCTCTCGACCACGTCGAGCCACCAGCTCATGCCGTCGTAGGCCTCGCCCGCGTACTGGCTGGGCAGCTCGCCGTACTTCGCGCGGTAGGCGGCCACGAAGCGCTTGTTGCGCGGCGTGTCCTGGGTGAAGTGGTAACGCAGCGTGGAATGCACACCGAGCGCACCGCCGGCGCCGACCGACTGGCCCTGTGTTTCGTCCATCAGCATGGTGCCCATCACCTTCATCTTGCTCGCCAGGCCCACGTCGCCGCCCTGCTTGAGCGAGGTCACGGTGTCGCCGCCCACCACGATGAGCGCCAGCCCGTCGGCGCCGGACTTCATCGCCTTGTCCAGCAGGATCGCGTAGTCCTTGGTGCCGATCGGCGTGAAGTCGATGCCCGCGATCGCGATGCCCTTGCTCTCCATGTCGGCCTTGAGCGCGGCCCACATGTCGCGGCCCACCTGGTAGTCCGACACGATGCCGTAGACCTTCTTCACGCCCTGGCGCTTGGCGAACTCGCCGATCATGCGGTTCTCCATGGCCACGGTGTTGGAGGTGCGGAATGCGTAGCGCGTCTTGTCGGCACCGGTGATGCGGTCGTCCGCCGAGAGCGTGATGATCTGCGGCACCTTGCGCTGCTCGGTGAGTTTCATGATCGCCAGCGTGGAGCCCGAACTCACCTCGCCGAACAGGGTGTGCGTGTCGCGCGCCAGGACGCGCGTGGTCTTCTGTACCGCCACCTGGGTGGACGTCTCGGTGTCTTCCCACACCGCCTCGATGGGCTTGCCCAGCACGCGGTTGTTGCGCTCCTCGAAGGCGATGGTGGCGCCTCGGCGCATGTTCTCTCCCACGATGCCCCAGGCGCCGCTGAGCGGCACGATGCCTGCGATGCGGAAGGCGTCCTGCGCCAGAGCGGACGCGCCGCCCAGCAGGCAGCCCGCCGCCAGCGTGACCAGGCGCACACGCGATGCGAGTGTTCGATTCATGACTTGTCTCCTGTTTGTGATGCCGTGTTCCGGTTCGACGCGTGTCGATACACCCGATATCGAGATATACCAACATTGTTGTTATATATCCGCTGGTTGGCATAAGCACCGGGGTTTTCCCGGAGCCCGGGTGATGGAGCGCCCGGACCGCCGATTAACATGGCCTTCGCCCCCTCCACCTCCACCCCCCAAGGATTCGCATGGCTTCAGAGACAACTTCCAAGATCGCCCTGGTCACCGGCGCGGGCAGCGGCATCGGCCGCGCCGTGGCGCTCGGCTTGTTGAAGGACGGTTACCACGTCGTGCTCACCGGGCGCCGCCCCGAGCCGCTGGCGGCGGTGGCGCAAGCGGGTGGGCCCAACGCGGTCGCCATCCCCGCCGACGTGCGGGACGAGCACAGCGTGCAGGCGCTGTTCGATCAGATCGAACAGCGCTATGGGCGGCTCGACGTGCTGTTCAACAACGCGGGCGTGAACGCCCCGGCCGTGCCCATGGACGAGCTGCCGGTCGAGCGCTGGAAGGACGTGATCGACACCAACGTGACCGGCGTCTACCTCTGCGCGCGCGCCGCCTTCGGCCTGATGCGCCGGCAGACCCCGCAGGGTGGGCGCATCATCAACAACGGCTCGATCTCGGCCCACGCGCCCCGCCCGTTCAGCTGCCCCTACACGGCGAGCAAGCACGCGGTGCTGGGCCTGACCAAGACCATCGCGCTGGACGGCCGGCCCTACAACATCGTGTGCAGCCAGATCGACATCGGCAACGCGCTGACCGAGCTCTCGGCCCGCATGACGCAGGGCGTGCGCCAGGCCAACGGCACCATGGCCACCGAACCCATGATGGACGTGGCGCACGTGGCCGAGGCCGTGCGCTACATGGCGGGCCTGCCGCTGTCCACCAACGTGCTCAACATGACGGTGATGGCCAGCCAGATGCCTTTCGTGGGCCGGGGCTGACGGCCCCTTCCTACACACCATACGGACGGCGCCGACACGCGCCGCGCGCGGGGCGCGGACACTGGCGGCATGCCCGCCCCACTCACCTATGCGCAGGACGACACCCCCGGCTGGACCCGCGTGCGCCGAGGCAAGGGCTTTGCCTATGTGAGCGCCACCGGGCGCGCGATCCGCGACGCCGCGCAGCTGGACCGCATCAAGCGCCTGGCGATTCCGCCCGCCTACACCGAGGTGTGGATCTGCCCCAGCGCGCGCGGCCACCTGCAGGCCACGGGGCGCGATGCGCGGGGCCGCAAGCAATACCGCTACCACGCCGAGTGGCAGGCGCGGCGCGAGCAGCAGAAGTTCGACCGCATGCGCGAGTTCGGCCGCACCCTGCCGCGCATCCGCCGCGCGGTGACGCGCGACCTGCGCAGCCGCGAACTGACGCAGGACACCGTGGTGGCCGCCATCGTGCGCTTGCTGGACCGCACCGCGCTGCGCGTGGGCAATGAGGCCTACGCGACGGAGAACGGTTCGTTCGGCCTGACCACGCTGCGCGACCGGCATGTGCGCACGCGCGCGGCCAGCCTGGAGATCCGCTTCCGGGGCAAGAGCGGCGTGGAGCAGACCGCGCGGCTCACCGACCCGGCCACCGCCCGCATCGTGCAGCGCTGCCAGGAGTTGCCCGGGCAGCACCTGTTCCAGTACATCGACGACGCCGGGCGGCGCCGACCGGTGCGCTCACAACACGTCAACCAATACCTGCGCCGCGTCAGCGGCCACGGCTTCACGGCCAAGGATTTCCGCACCTGGCACGCCAGCGTGCTCGCGCTGGAACTGACCGCCGGGGTGACGCCATCGGTGCCCGGGGACGCGGTGGCGCCCACGCGCGCCACCGTGGTCGAAGTGGTGCGCCAGGTCGCCCGGCAGATCGGCAACACGCAGGCGGTGTGCCGCCGCTTCTACATCCACCCGGCGGTGCTGCAGGCCGTGCTCGACGGCCCGGCGAGGAAAGAAGAGAAAGCCGGCGGCACCACCGAAAGCGCGCTGCTGCGCCTGCTGTCGCGCCGCAAGAGGAAGAAGGCTCAGCCTTCGTCGCCGTCGGCCAGCAGAGCGCGCCAGATCAGCGCACCGATCGCCGCACCGACCAGGGGCGCCAGCCAGAACAGCCAGAGTTGATCCAGCGCGATGGACGGGCCGAACAGCGCCGGGCCGGTGCTGCGCGCCGGGTTGACCGAGGTGTTGGTCACCGGGATCGAGATCAGGTGGATCAGGGTCAGGCACAGGCCGATGGCCAGGCCGCCGAAGCCGGCGGCCGCGCGTTTCGCGGTGGCGCCGAGGATGACGAGCAGGAACACGGCGGTGAGCACCACTTCGGTCAGCAGCGCGGCCGTCATGTCGTAGCCGCCGGGCGAGTGCTCGCCAAAGCCATTGGTCGCGAAACCGCCCACTTCAAAGCCCGGCTTGCCGGTGGCGATGAGGTACAACACGCCGGCCGCGGCCACGGCGCCCAGCACCTGCGAGACCACGTAGCCCGGCAACTCGGCCGCGCGGAAGCGGCCACCCAGTGCGAGGCCCAGCGAGACCGCCGGATTGAAGTGGCCGCCGGAGATGGGCCCGAAGGCGTAGGCGCCGGTCAGCACCGTGAGGCCGAAAGCCAGCGAGACGCCGGTGAAGCCGATGCCCAGCTGAGGAAAGGCCGCCGCCAGCACCGCGCTGCCGCAGCCGCCGAACGTGAGCAAGAACGTGCCGAGGAACTCGGCGGACCATTTTTTCAGGTTGCTGTTTTTCATGCTGCTTGGAGGCGAGTCGAGAGGCTCGAGAAGATAAGCAGCAGCGGCGGCCGGCGCAAGCCGATTAACAATGATTTGACACACAAAACCCTTGGGCCTGCGTGCGCGGCAGACCCAAGGCCCTGCCGTCCGCCTCAGGACGCCGGCGCGAGGTTGCCGCCCAGCACCTTCCACAGTGCCACGCGGTTGGCCTGTTCGGACTGCCGCAAGGCGATCAAGGCCTGCTGCGCGGCGTACAGGCCGCGTTGCGCGTCGAGCACGGTGAGGTAGTTGTCCACGCCCGAGGTGAAGCGCGCTTCGGAGAGTTCGAAGGCGCGCGCGTTGGCGTCCACCACGGCCTGCTGCGCCGCCAGGCGGGCCTCCCATTGCGCGCGTTCGGCCAGCGCGTCCGAGGCTTCGCGAAACGCGGTCTGGATGGCTTTTTCGTACTGGGCCACCGCGATGTCGCGGTTGGCCTGGGCCACGTCGACCGAGGCGCGCGCGGCGCCGCCGTCGAAGATGGGCCAGCGGATCTGCGGCACGAAGCTCCAGGTGTTGTTGCCGCTGCCGAACAGGTTGTCCAGCTCGCGGCTGCCGGTGCCGATGCTGGTGCTCAGGCTGATGGTGGGGAACAGCGCGGCGCGCGCCGCCGCCACGTTGGCCGACAAGGCCTGCAGGTTGTATTCGGAGGCGCGCACGTCGGGGCGCTCGAGCAGCAAGGACGACGGCAATTCGGCCGGCAGCGCCATCAGCGCGGCGGGCGCGGCCGCCGGCTCGGCGCGCAGGGTCTCGGCGGTGGGCAGCCATTCGCGGCTCAGGCCGCTGCCCACCAGGGCTTCGAGGGCGTTGCGGTCCTTGGCGACCTGGGCCGTGAAGGCGGCCACGTCGCCGCGCGCGGTTTCCACGGTGATGCGGTTCTGCGCCAGCACCAGGCCCGAGGTGCCCCCCAGCTGGTGGATGCGCTCGGTGAGCTGGTAGGCCTTTTCGCGGCCGGCCAGGGTGTCGCGCGCCAGGGTCAGGCGGGCTTCGTTGGCGGCCAGGTTGAGCCAGGCGTTGGTGACGTCGGCCACCAGCGTGATGCGCACGTTGCGCTGGTTTTCCTCCGACTGCAGGAACTGCTGCAGCGCCGCTTCGTTGAGGTTGCGCACGCGGCCCCAGAAATCGAGTTCGAAGCTGGTGATGGCGAGCTGCGCGGTGTACTGCGTGGAGGTGGTGGACTGGCCATTGCTGGCGAGGTCGGCCGCGGTGCGGCTGCGGCTGCCCTGCGCGGTGGCGGCCACGGTGGGCAGCTGGGCCGCGCTGGTGATGCCGTACTGCGCGCGGGCGCGCTCGATGTTGGACAGGGCCACGCGCAGGTCGCGGTTGTGGGTGAGCGCCTGCGCGATCGACTGGCGCAGGCCCGGGTGCTGCACCCAGGCCAGGCGCTGCGAGGTCTGCACGGCGGCGGCGCTGGCGTCCACCACGGCCAGCGGCTGGCCCAGCGTGGGGGCGACCACGCCTTGCACGTCGGGCTTGGCCGGGGGTTGCACGGCGCAACCGGCCAGCAACAGGAGCAAGGCGCCGACGGTGGCGGCCCGCTGGAAGGGGGGGGTCGTCATGGGATGCATCACGCCTCTCCTCCTTGGTGCGACAGCGCGGGCGTGGCCAGGGGCGGCACGGCGGCGGCGGCCTTCGCGCGCCTGCGCTGCACCCAGCTGCGCACCAGCAGGAAGAACACGGGCACGAAGAACAGGCCCAGCGAGGTGGACAGCACGGTGCCACCGAGCACGGCGGTGCCGATGGCCTGGCGGCTGGCCGCGCCCGGGCCGGTGCCCAGCGCGAGCGGCAGCACGCCGAAGCCGAAGGCCAGCGAGGTCATCAGGATGGGGCGCAGGCGCCGGCGCACCGCCTCCAGCGTGGCGTCGAAGATGCTGCGGCCCTGGTCCTGCAGCTGCACCGCGAACTCCACGATCAGGATGGCGTTCTTGGACGCCAGCCCCACGGTGGTCAACAGCCCCACCTGGAAGTACACGTCGTTGGACATGCCCCGGAAGTACGTGGCCAGCAAGGCACCGACGATGCCCAACGGCACCGCGAGGATGACCGAGAACGGCACGCTCCAGCTTTCATAGAGCGCGGCCAAGCACAGGAACACGAACAGGATGGAGATGGCGTACAGCAGCGGCGCCTGCGCGCCCGACTGGCGCTCCTGCAGGGACGCACCCGTCCATTCGTAGCCGATGCCCACCGGCATCTCGGCCATGATGGACTCGACCGCGCGCATCGCATCGCCCGAGCTCACGCCGGGCGCCGTGTTGGCGATCATCTCCATGGCCGGCGAGCCGTTGTAGCGCAGCAGCTGGGGCGCGCTGCTGGTCCAGGTGGTGGAGGTGAAGGCCGCCAGCGGCACCATCTCGCCGTTGCGGTTGCGAACCGTCCACTTGCCGATGTCTTGCGGCAGCATGCGGTAGGGCGCGTCGCCCTGCACGTAGACGCGCTTGACGCGGCCGTTGTGCACGAAGTCGTTGACGTAGGAGCCGCCGACGGCGCTGGAGAGCACGTTGTTGATGTCGTTGGTGGACAGGCCCAGCGCGGCGGCCTTGCGGTCGTCGATCACCACCTTGAGTTCGGAGGTCACGTCGAAGTCGGTGGTGCGCATGTTGGTCAGCGAGGGGTGCTGGCCGGCCAGCTCGACCACGCGGTCCTTGGCCGCCCGCAGCGCCTCGTTGCCCAGGCCGTTGATGTCCTTGAGCATGAAGTTCACGCCGGCGTCCGAGCCCAGGCCGCGCACGGCCGGTGGCATGGAGACGAAGATGCGAGCGGCGCGGATGCGCGAGAGGTCGCGCGTGGCCTTGCGCGAGATGGCTTCGGCGCTCTGCTCGGGGTTGGGGCGCTCGTCCCAGGGTTTGAGGCGCACGAAGATGGTGCCCGAACTCTGGTTGCCGCTGTTGCCCGCCAGCGAGTTGACGCGCAGCACGTCGGGCTGGGCGTTGAAGTAGCGGGTGATGTCCTGCAGCACGGTTTCGAGCTGCGCGTCCGACGAGCCGGCCGGCAGCGTCACGCTGGCGGTGATGAAGCCCTGGTCTTCCACCGGCAGGAAGGAGGTGGGCAGCTTCTGGAACAGGAACACCACGCCGCAGACGAGCAGCGCGAACAGCAGCATCACGCGCTTGCTGCGCAGCAGCAGCTGGCGCACCGCGCCCTGGTAGCGGGTGGAGTTGCGGTCGAAGCCGGCGTTGAACCAGCGGAAGAAGCGGTCCACCCAGCCCAGCATGCCTTTGCGAGCGGGCGCGCCCTCGTGCAGGTGCTCGGTGGGTTTGAGGATGGTGGCGCACAGGGCCGGCGTGAGCGAGAGCGCCACCAGCACCGAGAACGCCATGGCCGAGACGATGGCGACCGAGAACTGCCGGTAGATCACGCCCACCGAGCCCGAGAAGAAGGCCATGGGGATGAACACCGCCGAGAGTGTGAGGCCGATGCCCACCAGCGCGGGTGTGATCTCGGCCATGGACTTGATGGTGGCCTCCTTCGCGGGCAGACCCTCCTGGTGCATCACGCGCTCGACGTTTTCCACCACCACGATCGCATCGTCCACCAGCAGGCCGATGGCCAGCACCATGGCGAACATGGTGAGCATGTTGATGGAGTACCCGAGCACCGAGAGCACGCCGAAGGTGCCCAGCAGCACCACCGGCACGGCGATGGCGGGGATCAGCGTGGCGCGCAGGTTCTGCAGGAAGATGAACATCACGATCACCACCAGCACCATGGCCTCGGCCAGGGTGACGGCCACTTCCTTGATGGAGGCGCGCACATAGGGCGTGGTGTCGGAGCTGATGACGCCGGTGATGCCGTCGGGGAAGAAGGGCGCGAGTTCGGCCATCTTGGCGTTGACCGCCGTGGCCACGGCCATGGCGTTGGCGCCGTCGGCCAGCACGATGCCCAGGCCGGCGCCGGGCTGGTTGTTCAGGCGGGACTTCACCGTCAGGTTGTCGGCGTCCAGCTCGACGCGGGCGACGTCGCCCACGGTGACGAGCGAACCGTCGGCGGCGGCCTTGAGCACGATGCCGCGGAATTCGTCCACCGTCTTGAGCTTGGTGCGCGCCGTGATGGTGGCGTTGAGCATCTGGTCCTTCACCGCGGGCAGCGCGCCGAGCTGACCGGCGGAGACCTGGGCGTTCTGCGAGTTCAGCGCCGAGACGATGTCCGAGGGCATCAGCGCGAACTGCTCCAGCTTGCCCGGGTCCATCCAGATGCGCATGGCGTAGCTGGTGCCGAACACGCTCACGTCGCCCACGCCGTCGATGCGCGAGATCACGTCGACCACGTTGCTGGTGATGTAGTCACCGATCGCCACCTGCGTGACCGTGGGGTCGGGCGAGGTGAAGACGTAGGTCATCAGGTTGTCCTGACCGCCCTTGTTCACGAACACGCCCCGGCTCTTCACCGCCTCGGGCAGCCGGTTCATGGCCGTCTGCAGCTTGTTCTGCACCTGCACCTGGGCCACGTCGATGTCGGTGCCGGGGGCGAAGGTCAGCTGCGTGCGCGAGCGGCCGGCGGAGTCGCTGGTCGAGCTCATGTAGAGCACGTTGTCGATGCCCTTGAGCTGCTGCTCGATCACCTGGGTGACGGAGTCGGCCACGGTCTCGGCCGAGGCGCCGGTGTAGATGGTGTTGATCGAGACGCGCGGGGGCGCGATGTCGGGGTACTGCTCCAGCGGCAGGGTGAAGATGGACATGAACCCCGCGAGCATGACCACGATGGACAGCACCCAGGCGAAAACGGGACGGTGAATGAAGAAGTGGGCCATGGTGCTGCGTGTGGAGTCCGGTTTGCTCGAAGGGGGCCGGGCTCACCCGGTCGGGGGTGGCCCGTGGGTCGCGCTCAGGGCTTGGGTGGGGCGGAAGCCGCCGGGAGCTGGCCCGCCTGGCCGCCCTGCCCGGCGGGTCCGCCCTGCCCGGTGGACGCGGTGGGCTTGTCCTCCACCACGCGGTTGCCTTCCACGCGCATCGCCAGCGGCGTCACGGTCTGGCCGACGCGGGCCTTCTGGAAGCCCTCGACCATCACGCGGTCGCCCGCCTTCAGGCCTTCGAGCACCAGCCACTGGGCGCCCAGGGCCTGGCCCAGCCGGATCGGCCGCTTCTCGATCTTGTTGTCGGCGTTGAGCAGCTGCACGCTGGGCTTGCCGGCCGGGTCGCGCTGCACCGCCTGCTGCGGCAGCACGATGGCGTCGCTGGCCTCGCCGGTGGACAGGCGCGCGCGCACGTACATGCCGGGCATCAGCAGGCGGTCGGGGTTGGGGAACACCGCGCGCAGGGTGATGGCGCCGGTGGTCTGGCTCACGGTGGCGCCGGTGAACTGCAGCTTGCCCGCGTGCGGGTAGCGGCTGCCGTCTTCCAGCGCCAGGCGCACCGGGGCGCCGCCGGCCTCGACCTTGCCGAAGGTGCCGGCCTGCCACTGGCGCCGCAGCTCGAGCAGCTCCGAGCTGGACTGCGTGATGTCCACATGAATGGGGTCGAGCTGGCTGATGGTGGTCAGCGCCTGGGCCTGGTTGGCGGTGACCAGCGAACCGGGCAGCACCGCGGAGAGGTCGATCTGGCCGCCGATGGGGCCACGATGCGGCTGTACTGCAGGTTGATGCGGGCGTTTTCCAGCGCCGCCTGGGCCACGGCCACGTCGGCGGCCGACTGGGCCACCTGGGCCTGGCTTTCGTCGAACACCTGGCGGCTGATGGCGTCGATCTTCACCAGCTCGGCGTTGCGCTCGGCGTTGGTGCGCGCGGTCTGCGCGGAGGCGCGCGACTTGGCCAGGGCCGCCTCGGCGCTCTTGACGGTGGCTTCCAGCGTGCGCGCGTCGATCTGGTACAGCGGCTGCCCGGCCTTGACCACCGAGCCCTCGGTGAACAGCCGCTTCTGCAGGATGCCCGAGACCTGGGGCCGCACTTCCGCGCTCTGCGAGGCCCGGGTGCGGCCGGCCAGCTCGGTGCTCAGCCCCTGGGCCTGCACCACCACCGTCAGGTAGCCGACGCTGGGGGCGGCCGGGGCGGCGGCGGGCGCCTTCTTGTCACCGCAGGCGGCCAGCGCGAGCACCGCCGCCCCCACCAGGGCCAAGGTCCAGCGCCGTGCGCCGGGACGCTGTCGAACCGGAGAGGGAGCGGTGGCGGACAGGGCGACGGGGGGCACCCGGCGTGGCTCATCGGATGCAGCGAAGGTCAATGGCATGGAAGTCGGGGCGGGCTGTGGGGTGGAGACGCGGCGGGGCAAGCGGCAGTTGCGGTCGCAACATGCCATTGTGCGCATGCAAACATGTCTGGAATGTAAACGCACTCGAAGCGCTCCAAAAAAGCCCGGTTCCGAGAAAAACCGCAAAAACGTCAAACCCGTTTGCGGCAGATTCTTCCGCCGGCCGATACCGCTTCCCGGCGGTCCGTTGGCACGCGCCCTGCCCCGCAAGGATTCGCCGAGCCCTTTCAACCCCCACCGGGAGCACGCCCATGGCCAGCAGCCGCACACTCGAAAAACAGGCATCCATCCATGCAGAGCAGGACCGCCGCGACCAGCGCAAGAAACGCGCCCCCGCTGCGAAGAAACGCCCGCCCCAGACCGGTGCGCGGGCCCAGCCCACGAAAATGCCCGAACAGCACCTCGATGCGGACGACCAGGAGTCTGATCTGGAATTGCGGCCTCGGTTCCTGGCGCCCGACTATTTGGGCAGCCAGAAGCTGCAGGGACAGGCGGCGCTGATCACCGGCGGCGACTCCGGCATCGGCCGGGCGGTGGCGGTGCTTTTCGCGCGCGAGGGCGCCGACGTGGCGATCGCCTACCTCTCGTCCTCGGAAGACGCCGAGGAAACCCGGCGCCATGTGGAGGCCGAAGGCCGGCAATGCCTGGTGCTGCAGGGCGACGTGAAGGACCCAGCCTGGTGCGAGGCAGCGGTGAACGAAACCGTGAAGGCTTTCGGCAGGCTGGACATCCTGGTGAACAACGCGGCGTTCCAGAAGCACGCCGAATCCATCGAGGACATCGACGACGAGCGGCTGAAGGAAACCTGGGACACCAACCTGGGCGGCTACTTCCGCATGACACGCGCCGCCCTGCCCCACCTGAAGGAAGGCGCCTGCATCATCAACACCGGTTCGGTCACCGGCCTGCGCGGCAGCGCCCACCTGCTGGACTACGCCGCCACCAAAGGGGCCATCCACGCCTTCACCAAATCGCTGGCGAGCAACCTGCTGCCGCGCGGCATCCGGGTCAACGCCGTCGCGCCCGGCCCGGTCTGGACCCCGCTCAACCCGCGCGATCAGCCGGCCGGGAAAGTGAAGGATTTCGGCGAAAAGACCGACTTCCAGCGCGCCGCCCAGCCCGAGGAGCTTTCGCCGGCCTACGTCTTTCTGGCCTCGCCCTGCTGCTCGGGCTACATCACGGGCGTGGTCCTGCCCGTCACCGGCAGCGTGGACGCGATCTGAAAAAAGCCGGGCGAGGCGCTCGCGGGCCTCTCCCGGCTTCAGGCGCCAGCGGCGTCAGCTGTTGTCCTTGTTCTGCTTGCCCGACGGCGGTGACCCGCTCTCGTTCTTGCCCGTGCCGGCGGTCTGCTGGCGGCTGGAACGCCAGGTGGAGAACTCGTCGGAGAACTTCTTGAAGCGGTCCTGGCGCCACTGGTTGTAGTCGTCGTCCAGTGCGCGCATCTGCTCACGGCGCCATTGGCTGTAGTCCGGGTCGAACTGCTGCTCCTGCGGGTCGCCTCGACCGCTGTAGCCGGACTGCGAGCCGCTGTAGCTGCTGCCCATGCCACCGCCGTACCCCCCGGGGCCGGCGTAACCGGCACCCCGGTAGTCGCGGTCCAGGCCGCTGGGCTGGTTGAATCGCTCGCGCTGCTCCCGGCCGGACCCGCCGTGCTGGCCATAGCGGTCGTCGTCGTTGTCGCGCAGTCCGTACTGGCCGTACCGAGGCGCGTCACCGCGGTATGGGCCGGAGCCGCCGTGGCCGTAGCGGTCGTCCTGGTCGCGCCGACCGTAGCCGCCCTGGCCGTACGACGTGTCCTCATCGCGGAAACTGCCAAGGTCGCGTTGTTGTTCACGGCGCCAGTCGCTGCCGCCCTGCCAGGCGTCATCGCGACCCCAACCGTGGTCGCCCTGCGGTTGGCGCGGCGACTCGTACCCGCCGCCTTGCTGGCGGTTTTGCGAGCTGAAAGCCTCTTGCTGGTAACCGCCCCGCTGGCGGTTCCGGTTGTCCTGTTGTGCCATGGGTGTGTCCTTTCAATGATCGGATGCATGAAACGGATGCGGGCGCCGTTCGCCGGCCCTCGGCATCCACGGCTGGTTGGGCAAAACGCGTTCCCGCTGTGGGTGCCGCGACGCGCGCGCCGGCGCCGGGCACGCTGTTTGCCCCAGGCGCAGGTCGCCACCCCAAGCCCACGCCACCATGAGCCTGTCCTTCCCCGCCCCACCCGTCCCCGCGCACGTGGCCCATGCCCACGAACTGGTGCGCCGCCTGGGCGAACCCCTGCTCGGCGGCAACCACGCCGAGGTGCTCGGCGATGCGAGGGCGGCGCGCGCCGCGCTGGTGGAGACGCTGATCGGCGCGCGCGACCACATCAACCTGGACGCCGCCCTGCTCGAGGTGGGCGAACCGCAGGACGGCCTGCTCCATCGGCTGGTGGCGCTGTGCCGTCAGGGCGTGCGCGTGCAGGTGCTGGCCGCCAACCCGCGCCAGGAAGCCGAGCTGGGCCCGCTGCGCCGGGCCGGCGCCACCGTGCGCATCCTCGAACGGCCCGGCGGCCTCAGCGGCTGGGTGGCGCAGCGCTTCCAGTCCATGCAGCGGCAGCTGGCGGTGGTGGATGGCCGCACAGCCTGGTGCGGCCCGGGTTCGCCATCCACCGGCGCGGGGGCTCAGGGCCCGCACCTGCGCGTGCGCGGCCCCATCGTCCAGCGCGTGCAGCGGCTCTTCCTGGACGGCTGGAGGACCGCCGAACCCCGCCTGCCCGCGCCACCGCCGCAGCACTTTCCGCCCATCGCGCTCGCGGGGCGCCAGCGCATGGGCATCGCCACGCGCGCGGGATCGGCGCAGCCCGCCCCGGCCGCCGGCTGCCCGCTCATCGGTGCCGTGGAAACGGCGCGCTTCAGCGTCTTCATCGCCCTGGCGCGGCGCGCGCCCTCGCGCCGGCTGGTGCAGGCCATCGCCGGCGCGGCCGGCCGGGGCGTCAATGTGTCGGTGCTGCTGCAGCACGGCGGCGCGCCCCACGCCTGGCCCTGGCGCGCGAGCTGCGCCGAACTCATGCGGGCCGGCGCCTGGCTGTACCAGGCGGACGGCAGCCAGCCCCTGCCAGCGCACAGCACCGTGGACGGCGTGTGGTCCAGCGTGGCGATCGACGGCGGCTCGGGCTGGCACAGCGGCGACGTGATCGATGCGGCGCAGCTGCTCGTGCTCGATGCGGCGTTCGCGAGCGAACTCGACGACGTCTGCCAGGCGGCCATGGCCCACGCCCTGCTGCTCGATGCCCATTCCCTGGCCGGCCCGGCGCCCTTGCGCCGTTGGTTCGGCCCCACGGCCCCGGCGCGGGCACCGGTGGCCGATCACAGCAGCCTCACGTCGGTCGGCCGCTCCGTCGAAGGGCCGGGCCTGAGTCCTTGACGCCCTGGCGGCCCCGGGCGGCGGCGCCGCCGCGCCGCGCCGCGGCCTCGCTCCAGGCGTAGGCCGGCAGCGCCAGGGCGAGCGGCAGCAGGTAGTAGGCCGCCCGGTAGGCCAGCACCACCGCGAGCACCTCGGTGGCGGGCAACACGCCGCCCAGCGTGGCCACGAACACCGCCTCCAGCACCCCCAGGCCGGCCGGCACGTGCGTGATCACGCCGGCCACGGCGGCCATCAGCAGCGCACCCAGCACGAGGGCGAAATCAACCCGCCCCTCGAACAGCACCCACACGATGGTGCCCATCAGCAGCCAGCTCGCGCCGCCGGCCAGCGCCTGCACCAGGGCCAGGCGGCCGCCGGGCAGCGCCAGTTCGTGCTCGCGCCACTTCAGCGTGCGGGGGCGCGAGACCGCGCACAGCACCAGGTAGGCCGACGCCAGCGCCACCATCGCCGCGCCGAGGGCGCGCAGCACGGTGTCGCCCGGCGCCCACCCACCCGGCAACGTGGGCGGTGACCACAGCAACACACCGCCGCTCACCCACAGGTAGCCCAGCCAGTTGGTCGTCATGCTCAGCGCGATCACCTTGGCCACCGTGGCCGCAGCCACGCCCCAGCGCGTGTACAGGCGCAGCCGCATCGCGAAGCCGCCCACCAGCGCGCCGAAGTTGAGGTTGAAGGCGTAGCTGATGGCCGCCGTGCCCAGCGTGCGCGGCACCGACAGGCCGTGCCGCGTCAGGTGGCGCCCCACCAGATCGAAGCCGGCGTAGACCCCATAGCTCAGCGCCGCGAGGCCGGCCGCCATCGCCAGCCGCCCCGCCGAGAGCTGCCGCAGCGACACCCACACCTGCGGCCAGTCCACCGCGCGGGCCTGCTGCGCCACCAGGGCCAGCACCAGCGCGGCCAGGGCCCACGGCGCGATCCGTTTCGTCCACCGCCAGAGGCGCTGCCGTGCAGGGTTCACTGAAGCACCTTCGTCCTTCGGACTGCGGTGTGAGCTTGCCTGGGGGCGGCCCTGCGCTGCGCTCATGAAGGGTCCGGGTCGACGGTCATGGCCACCACGCGCGGCTCGCGCGCCGTGGTCTGCCGGGTCCAGTCCGGGAAGCGCCTCAACGCGTGGAACACCACCATGCTGCGCACCGCGATCCAGGCCGACCGCAGCCGGCTCGGCGTGGGCAGCTCCACGCGCTGGCAGCAGGTCTGCAGCAGCTCGTCGATGCGCCCACAGAGGTGGCGCGCGAAGGCCTCGTCGCGCACGATCACGTTGGCCTCCAGGTTCAGGCTCAGGCTGGTGGGGTCGAGGTTGCTGGAACCCACAGTGGCCCAGAGGTTGTCCACCACCGCCACCTTGCCGTGCAGCGGGCGCTCGTTGTACTCGTAGATGTTGATGCCCGCGCGCATCAGGTGGCGGTACAGCAGCTCGCTCGCGCGCTTGACCCACAGCATGTCGGGACGGCCCTGCAGGAAGAGATCCACCTGCACCCCGCGCCGGGCCGCGCGGCGCAGGTCGCGCAGGAAGCGGTAACCGGGGAAGAAATAGGCGTTGGCGATCAGGATGCGGTGGCGCGCGCTGCGGATCGCCGCGCGGTAGTGGCGTTCGATGTCGCTGCGGTGTTCGTTGTTGTCGCGCGTGACGAAAGCGGCGAGCGCGCCTTCGCCCGTCACCTCGGCCACGCCTTTGCGGCGCAGGCTCGAGCGCCAGCGCCGCAGCCATTGCCCCCGCGCGGGCTGGGGCGACTCGACGTTGGCGCGGCAGAAGGCCTGGATCTGGCCCACCAGCGGGCCTTCGATCTGCACCGCGTAGTCCTGCTTGGAGAGTTCGCCGAACTCCATCAGATGGTCGATGGAGTAGTTGATGCCGCCGACGAAGGCGATCCTGCCGTCCACCACCACGATCTTGTGGTGCATGCGGCGCAGCAGGTTGACGCGCGCGCCCAGCACGCGCTGCACCGGTTCGAACGCGCGCAAGTGCACCCCGGCCTCGAGCAGCGGCTGCGTGAACGAGGCCGGCAGGTCCGGCGAGCCCCAGCCGTCCACCAGCACGTGCACCTGCGCCCCGCGCCGCGCGGCGCTGAGGAGCGCCTCGTGCAGCTGGCGGCCCACCTTGTCATCGAACAGGATGAAGGTCTCCAGCAGCACTTCCTTTTCGGCGTTGGCGATCGCCTCGAACACGGGCGGGTAGTAGCCTTCGCCGTTCTCCAGCAGCGTGATCCGGTTGCCGGGCACCCAATGCGAGTTCATGGCGCGGTCTCCAGGTGGATTTCAGCGGCCAGCGGTGCGTGGTCGGACAGCCGCGCCCAGGGACGCCGCGGCATGGGAACGGGCAAGGCGCGTGCCACCCCACGCACGTAGATGCGGTCCAGCCGCAGCAGCGGAAAGCCCGACGGGAAGCTGCGCGCGTGCTGGCCATGCGCGTGGCGGAACACCTCGCGCAGGCCGCTGGGCGCCAGCAGCCCGTCGGCGCGCAGGCGCCAGTCGTTGAAGTCGCCGGCCACCACCAGCGGCGAGTCCGGCGGCACATAGCGGCTCACGATGTCGCAGATCATGCCCAGCTGCTGGCGCCGGTGCGATTCGCGCAGCCCCAGGTGCGCGCACATCACGTGCATGTCGGGCCCCAGGCCCGGCACATCGAGCACACAGTGCAGCATGCCGCGCGGCTCGAAACCGTTGATCGACAGGTCGTGGTTCTCGCTGTGCAGCACCGGAAAGCGCGACATCACCGCGTTGCCGTGGTCCAGCCCCTCGGCCACGGCGTTGCGGCCGTAGGCGTGCTGCGGCCAGATCTCGTCGGCCAGGAACTCGTACTGCGCGGCGCTGGACCCGTTGCCGCCTTTCACCTCCTGCAGAAAGACGATGTCGCTGCCCATGGCGCGCACCGCCTCCCGCAGCCCGTGCAGCACGGAACGGGTGTTGAAAACGTCGTAGCCCTTGTGGATGTTCACGGTGAGTACCTGCATGAGCCATGCTAGGCAGGGCACCGCGCCGCCCTCTGTCAGACAAACGCGCATTCGCGCGCAGGCGGCCACCGCTTCGCACCAAGCCGGGGCGGCGCTGCGGCGCCGAATGCACCGGCCGCCACCGGTTCGCCCTCGTTTTGGTGCACCGCCCGGGCCGAACCCCACGCAAACCGCTGGCACGCTTTCTGCTGACACCCCAAGCGCAAGAAGAGCGATCTGGGGTCCGCCCCGAGACAGCTCGGCACTCAGGTGCACTAGGGTTCCGACCACGAGATGGCTCGTGGTGTCTGGTCCGAGAGTGTGCCGGCCTCATCGCAGGCTCCACGGAGGGACAAAAGCCCGGGAGAACGATCACAGATCGGTTCTTCCTGCGCGTCCCACCAACCCATGGAGTCCTCTGATGAACAGCACCGCCCTCCCTGCATCCCCCTCCCGGCGCCACCACTTCCTCAAGCCCGCCCTGGGCCTGGCCCTGTCGCTGGCCACCGCCGGCGCCTTCGCGCAGGCACCCGCCCCGATGAAGATCGCCACCGTGGTGTGGATCGGCTACGGCCCGTTCTACGTGGCCGAAGCGCTGGACCTCTACAAGAAATACAACCTCAAGGTCTCGCTGCAGGTCTTCAACGACCCGGCGCTGATCCCGGCGGCCATCGCCTCGGGCGCGGTGGACGGCGGCATGCTGACCTACGACCAGGTGGTGGGCCAGGTGGCGGCGGGCCGCGCCATGAAGGTGGTCATGCCCATCGACTACTCCAACGGCGGCGACGCCATCGTGGCCGACGGCAGCATCACCAAGGTGGCCGACTTCAAAGGCAAGAAGATCGGCTACAACCCGCTCTCGCCGAGCGACTTCCTGCTCTCCTACGCGCTCAAGACGGTGAACCTGAGCGAGAAGGACATCACCCCGGTGAGCATGACGCCCGAAGCCGTGCCGGCCGCCATGGCCTCGGGCCAGCTGCCCATCGGCGTGACCTACGAGCCCAGCCTGTCGCAGATCCTCGGCCAGGGCGGCGGCAAGAAGTTCAAGGTGGTGTTCTCCTCGAAGAACGCGCCGGGCCTGATCGCCGACGTGCTGGTGTTCGACGACAAGGTCATCAAGGCCAAGCCGGCCGAGATCACCGGCATCATGAAGGCCTACCTGGACGGCATGGCCTACATGAAGGCCAAGCCGGCCGAGGCGCACAAGATCATCGGCAAGTTCATGGGCGTGTCCGCCGCCGAGGTGAAGGAACAGCTCACCGGCGTCTACAACATCCCGCTGGCCGAGATGCCCAAGGCCTTCCTGCCCGCGAAGGAAACGACCTCGTACTACGCCAGCGGCGACATCATCGCCCAGCTGCTCAAGGCCAAGGGCCAGATCACCACGATCCCCGCCACCGAAGCCACGTTCGACGCCGGCCTCGTCAAGGCCCTGGTCGCGAAGTAAGCCGCCATGACATCGGTGTTCCGCTATGAGGACGGCGTGTGGCCCAACGTGGCCGCCCTCGCCTTCACGCTGCTGGGCTGGCCCGCAGGCATCGTCCTGCTCGGCCAGGCCAGCGGCTGGCTCAACGCGCTGGGCGTGCTGCTGGTGGCGCAGACCTTGGTGTGGTCGGCCTACTTCATCCACGAGTTCGCGCACTACGCGATCTTCAAGACGCCACAGGCCAACGAGCGCTGGGGCACGCTCATGAGCTGGATCAACGGCAGCTGCTTCGCCAGCTTCGCCGACCTGCGCCGCAAGCACATGCGCCACCACGTGGAGCGCGCCGACGTGATCACCTTCGACGCCCAGGCCTTCCTGCGCGCGCGCCACGTCATCCGCCGCACGGTGCTCGCGCTGGAGTGGGCGTACATCCCGGCGGTGGAGTTCGTCATGCGCGGCTTCGTGATCGCCATGCCCTTCATGGGCGAGAAGAAAAAAGCCGCGCGCGGCCGCGTCATCGGCATCGCGCTGGTGCGCATCGCCGCCTGGGTGGCGCTGGGCTGGTGGTCGCTCAAGGCGCTGGTGCTGTACGCCCTGGCCTACCTGATCTTCGTCACCGTGCTGCGCTTCGCCGACTGTTTCCAGCACACCTACGACGCCTACCCCATCCTCGACGACACGCCCATCCCCAAGGACAAGGTTCGCGACCGCGCCTACGAGCAGGCCAACACCTTCAGCGACGTGGTGAGCCTGGACGCGAAATGGCTCAACCTGGTGTGGCTGAACTTCGGCTTCCACAACGCCCACCACGAGCGCCCCACCGCGCCCTGGTACCGCCTGCCGGCCTTCCACCGCGAGCTGTACCCGACCGATTACGCGCAGGTGGTCACGGTGCGCGAGCTGCTGCGCAGCTTCCACCTCAACCGTGTCAAGCGCGTGCTGGCCAGCAACTACGGCGCGGTGCAGCCACCGGGCACGCCGGGCCGCGCCGATGGCTTCCTCGGTGCCGTCGGTGTGTCGTTCCTGACGGCTGTTTGACATGGCCGCTGTCCGCTACGGCCTGGAAGGCAAGACCGTGCTCGTCACCGGCGCGGCCGGCGGCATCGGCAGCGCGCTGGCGCGGGCCTTCGCCGCGCAGGGCGCGCGGCTCATGCTGCTCGACCGGGCCGACACGGCCCTGCCCGCGCTCAGCGCCGAGCTCGACGCCAGCGCCGCCGTGTGCGACCTGGGCGACCCGGCACAGATCGCGCGCATCGCCACCCAGGTGCGCGAGCGCTGGGGCACGCTGGACGTGCTGGTGAACAACGCCGGCACCGAGTACCCCACGCCGCTGGCCGACACCTCGCCCGAGGCCATGGCGCGCTGGTCCGCGCTGCTGGACAACAACGTGGGCTCCATGGTGCGGCTCACGCAGGCCCTGCTGCCCTTGCTGCCCCGTGGCGCGAGCGTGATCAACCAGAGCTCGATCTGGGGCCGCATCGGCGTGGCCGGTTTCTCCGCGTATGCGGCGAGCAAACACGCGGTGGTCGGCCTCACGCGCTCGCTCGCGCTGGAACTCGGCCCGCGCGGCATCCGCGTCAACGCGGTCTGCCCGGGCTGGGTGCGCACGGCCGCCGCGCTACGCTCGCTCACCGCCATGGCGCGGGAACAGGGCCGCAGCGAGGCCGAGGTGGAGCGCGAGATCCTCTCGAAACAGGCCCGGCCCGTGATGCTCACGCCCGACGACCTCGCCGGCGTGTTTCTCTTCCTCGCCAGCGACGGCGCGGCCCCGCTCACCGGGCAGTGCCTGGTGGCCAGCCACGGCGAGGTGATGGCATGAAACACGCGCTCTCCCTTCAGGGCCGGAGCGCGCTGGTCACCGGCGCGGCCACCGGCATCGGTCGCGCCATCGCGATCCTGTTCGCGCAGGCCGGCGCGCGCGTGGTGGTCAACCACCTTGGGCAGGCCGAGGCCGCACTGGCCGTGGTGCAGGCGATTCAACGCGACGGCGGCGAGGCGCTCGCGATCGACGCCGACGTCAGCCGCGCCGACGCGGTGCAGCGCCTCGCGGCCGAAGCGGGCGAAGTCCACATCCTGGTCAACAACGCCGGCATCATCCAGGAGAAGCCCTTTCTCGACACCACCGAAGCCGACTGGGACCGGATGCTCGGCGTCGACCTCAAATCCGTCTTCCTCACCTCGCGCGCCGTGCTGCCGGGCATGGTGGCGCGGGGCAGCGGCGCCATCGTCAACCTCGCGTCCGACCTGGGCATCCTGGGCCGCGAACGGTACGCGCCCTACTGCGCGGCCAAGGCCGGCGTGATCGGGCTCACGCGCTCGCTGGCGCGCGAGTTCGCGCCGCAGGGCGTCCGCGTCAACGCCATCGCGCCCGGCCCGGTGAACACCGCCATGGTCTCGCTGGCCCACATGAGCCCGGAATGGATCGAGAAGGAACTCGCGATCCCGCAGCACCGCGTGGCCGAGCCCGAGGAGATCGCGGCCACCGCGCTGTTCCTCGCCAGCGACCTCTCGCGCTTCTACTGCGGCCAGGTGCTGGGGCCCAACGGCGGATCGGTGATGCCATGAGCGCAGCGCCGGGCCGCCCCAAGCCAGCTCGCACCGCAGTGCGCAGCACGAAGGTTGTGACATGACGGCGCCGTCCGACCGCCTCGCCACCGGCGTGCTGCTGTTCTCGGCCTCGCTCTGGGGCCTGTCGTGGATGCCGCTCAAGTGGTTCATCGCGCAGGGCCTGAGCGGGCCGGTGGTCTCGCTGGTCTCCTACGGCGCGGTGGGCCTGTGCGCGCTGGTCTTCATCTGGCGCGAGCGCGCGGCCTGGCGCGCGCACGGGGGCTGGCTGCTCGCGCTGGCGCTGGTGGGCGGCTGGGCCAACACCTCCTTCGTCAACGCCCTCATGGTGGGCGACGTGGTGCGCGTGATGTTCCTGTTCTACCTCTCGCCGGTGTGGTCGGTGCTGGGCGGCTGGCTGTTCCTGAAGGAGCGCATCCCGCCCACGCGCTGGGCCGCCGTGGTCGCGGCCATCGTGGGCCTGTGGCTGGTGCTGGGCGGCCCGGGGGCGGTGGACCTCTCGCTCTCGCTGTCCGATGGGCTCGCGCTCTCCGCCGGCCTGGCCTTCGCGGGCAACAACCTGCTCGCGCGCGCCGCGCAAGGCGTGCCCCTGCAGAGCAAGACCTTCGCGGTCTTCGTCGGTTGCGGCGCCATCTCGCTGGCGGTCACCGCCGCGCTGGGCCAGGGCCTGCCCGCCCTGCCCGCCGGCGTGTGGCTCGCGGTGCTGGCCTACGGCTTCGTGTGGCTGCTGCTGGCCACCGCCACCTGGCAGTTCGGCGTGACGCACCTGGAAAGCAGCCGCGCCGGCGTGATCCTGCTGGCCGAACTGGTGGTGGCCGTGCTCACCGCGCTCTGGTTCGGCGGCGAGACGCTCACGCCCATGGGCTGGGCCGGCGGCACGCTCATTGCCGTGGCCGCGCTGGTGGAAGCCCTGGACACCCGCCCAACCGACCCCCGACCCCAAACCGCCCCGACAGGAGGATGAACCGATGACCGACACCGTGTGGATGAACCAGCTCTCGTGGGTGGACTACCAGGCCCGCGTGACGCAAGACCAGCCGCCCGTGCTGCTGCCCGTGGGCGCGCTCGAACAGCACGGCCCGCACCTGCCCCTGGGCACCGACGGCCTGCTCTCCAGCGCCGTCGCCGCCGACACCGCCGCGCTCGTGGGCGGCCTGGTCGCGCCCACGCTCTCGTATGGCTACAAGTCGCAGCCCAAGTGCGGCGGCGGCCAGCACTTCTGCGGCACCACCAGCGTGGACGCGGCCACCCTCATCGGCCAGGTGCGCGACGCGGTGCGCGAGTTCGCGCGCCACGGCCTCACGAAACTCGTCATCGTCAACGGCCATTACGAGAACCAGTGGTTCCTGATCGAGGGCATCGACCTGGGCCTGCGCGACCTCGGCCCCGGCGCGAAGCTGCAGGTGATGCGCCTGGAGTACTGGGACTTCATGACGCCCGACACCCTGGGCGATGTGTTCCCCGATGGCTTCCCCGGCTTCGCGCTGGAACACGCCGCCGTGCTGGAGACCTCGATGATGTTGCACTACCACCCCAACCTCGTGCGCATGGACCTGCTGCCCGACGACGGCCCGGCCGACTTCCCGCCCTACGAGATGTACCCGCCGCGCACCGACTGGGTGCCCGCTTCCGGCGTGCTCTCGTCCGCCAAAGGCTCGGACGCGGTCAAAGGCAAGCTGCTCGCCGACGAAGTGGCCCGCCGCATGGCCGAGGCCGTGCGCACCGGCTTCGAAAGGCCCGCGCCATGAGCACCACCGCGCTCATCGTGATCGACATGCAACGCGACTTCTGCAGCCCGGGGGGCTATGCCGACACCGCCGGCATGGACGTGCAGCGCCTGCGCGAACCGATCGCGAACATCCAGCGACTGCTGGCCGCCGCGCGCGCCAAGGGCCTGCTGGTGGTGCACACGCGCGAGGGCCACCTGCCCGACCTGAGCGACTGCCCGCCCGCCAAGCTCGCGCGCAGCACCGCCGCGGGCGCGGCCATCGGCAGCCAGGGCCCGCTGGGCCGGCTGCTGGTTCGCGGCGAACAGGGCCACGATTTCGTGGACGCGCTCCAACCGGCCCCGGGCGAGTTCGTGGTCGACAAACCCGGCTACGGCGCCTTCCACCAGACGCGCCTGACGCAACTGCTCGCCGCGCACGGCGTGGACCGGCTCATCCTCTGCGGCGTGACCACCGAGGTCTGCGTGCACTCCACGCTGCGCGAGGCGGTGGACCGCGGCTTTGCCTGCACCACCGTGGGCGACGCCACCGCCGCCAGCAACCCCGCGCTGCAGGCGCCCGCGCTGGCCATGATCGACGTGGAAGGCGGCATCTTCGGCCGTGTGCGCAGCACCGCCGAGGTGGTGGCCGAACTCGCCGACGGCCCGCCCGCGCGCGACCGCGTCACCACCTGGGTGCAAGCCTTCACCGGCGCCTGAGATCTCCATGAGCCCACCGACCATCCCCGACCGCTACCACGGCGTGTGGCAACGCACCCTGCTTGAAACGCCCAAGGGCCGCGACACCACCAGCTGGGTGCACTGGCTGCAGACCGGCCTGTGGCACGGCGACCTGCGCGTGCCCGCCGATGCCGAGCGCGCCACGCCCGCCGGCCGCGCGCAACAGCAGGGCTTTGCCGGCACCACCACCATCACGCGGCCCGACCCGGCGCGGCCCGAGGTCTGCACCTGGCAACGCAGCATCGACTTCCAGCCCCCGCGCAGCACGCCCGACGCGGGCCACATGGTGTTCGAGACCCCGGAGCGCGTGATCGAGACCGGCATCCACGGCAGCTACCTCGAGGTGTGGGAGCGCCTGCCCGGCTCGGTGGGGCGGCGCATCGCGCTGGCCGCACTGGACGCGGCCGGCGAACCCAGCGCCGAACGCCTGCTGGTCAGTGGGCGCTACCTCATGCACCTGCGGCCGCGCGAAGCCGCCTGGCCCGCCGACACCGCGCCCGACGACACCCTGACCCAGGTGGTGCAACGCCATGCGGACGAGGCCGAGGCGCTGCTGGACTTCCAGATCACGTTCGGCACCTGGGGCGAGGGCGTGTGGGCGGTGGAGCGCGCCACGCGGCCGGCGCTCGAAGGCCAGGCCCGGCCCTGCACCTTGGGCCGCGCGGGCGACGCCGAAGCGACCCTGGCCTGTGAAGGACTGCCACCACGCTGGCGCGTGCTGGAGTGGCACGCGCCGTGAGGGCCTATTCCGATCGGGGATGGCGAGGCGGCAGCGACACGGACAACAGCTCGTGGGCCTCCACGATCGCCATCGCCACCTCTTCGGTCGTGGTCCGCTTGGCCATGGCCTGGTCGCGGATCAGGTCGTAGGCCTCGGTTTCCGAGACGTGGTGGCTCTTCATCAGGATGGCCTTGGCATCGGCGATGTGCCGCACGCCGAGCAGTTTGGCCTCCACCTTCTTGAGGCGCCGCGCCAGCGCGCGGTTCACCTTGTGGCTCTCGCGGGCCAGCACCAGCGCGGAGAGCAGGCCGAACGAGCGCACCGGCGAGGGCAGCACGGCTTTCGCTTCGAGGCCCAGCACCACCTCCACGATGGTCGGGTTCTCGTAGTTGACCACCGCGATCACGGTCGGTGCGTCCTCGGCGTGGGCCCAGTCCATGTTGAGGTTGAGGATCTCGGGGCGCACCGCGAGAAACACCACGTCCACATCCTTGCCGATGGACTGCACGGGCGGCCAGAAGGCCTGCACCTTGCAGCCGATGCGTTGCAGCTGTTGCGTGAGCTGGCGGCCGTCCGAGTCGTCCGGGTGGATGACCGCCACGGTCAGCGTGCGAAGTTCCTTGAGCTGCTGGGGCGTGGCCCGCAGCGCGCGTGGAGGCTCCGCGCGGTCGACCATCAAGACTCCAGGGTGTCCAGGCGGGCGGCCCAGTCGCCCAGCGAGTGGGTGACGAGGTAGGGATCGGGGTACACCGACCTTCTCGCCTGGCGGACGATGGTGAACTGGCTCTCGGCGTTCACGCGGCCGATGCGCGGGTACAGGCAGGTGTGGTGGTTGTTGGGGTCGATGCGCACGCGGCCCTGCGGCGCGTCGAACTCGCTGCCCAGCACGTGCGGCATGAGCTCGGCGATGTCGTCGCTGCGCGACTGGCGCATGGCATTGGCGAAGATGTGCATCTGGAAGTACGAGGCCTCCCAGCACAGGTTGGGCACGCAGCTCTCGCCCAGGCGGCGGCGCAGGCTTTGCAGGCAGCGCTGGTTGGCGGCGGATTCGATCGACTGGAAGTAAGGCGCCGAGGTGTAGTGCCCGGTGGCCAGGCCTTTCTCCATCTGCGAGATTTCCGCTTCGGAGGTCGTGAGGCTGCCGATGGGCATGGTCTTCGGATCGAAGCCGGCATCGGCATAGGCGCGGTACAGGGCGGCGGTGGAGTCCCCGACCACGGTGGAGAAGATGAAGTCGGGCCGCTTGTGGCGGATGTCGTCCATGATGTCCGCGAAGTCCTTCTCGGTGGCGTCCAGCGCCACATAGCGTTCGGCCAGCTTCTCGCTGCCCTGGCGCTGCATCACCAGCTCGCCCATGATGCGGTTGGACTCGTAGGGATAGATGTAGTCGGAGCCGATGAGGTAGACGCGCGCACCGAAATTGGCCGTCATGAATTCGGCCAGCTGCACGCTGTTCTGGTTCGGCGCAGCGCCGGTGTAGATGACGTTGGCCGAGTACTCGAAGCCCTCGTACAGCGTGGGATAGAACAGCAGCTTGTTCCACTTTTCGATGACGGGGATCACGGCCTTGCGGCTGCTGGACATGTAGCAGCCGAAGATGACGTTGACCTTGTCCTGCAGGATCAGCTGTTCGGCCAGCTGGGCGTAGCGCTGCGGGTTGGACTGAGCGTCGTAGTGCACCGGCACCAGCTCGCGGCCGTTGATGCCCCCGGCATCGTTGATTTCGTCGATGGCCAGCAAGGCGCCATGCAACTGCGACAGGCCGATGGTGGAGGTGACACCGGTCGAGGAGAACAGCACGCCGACGCGCACGGGATCGCGGTCAACCATGGCACACCCTGGATGCGGTCGGCGTCGCGACGTGGGGACGAACGGGGGTCTTCAGGGGCATGGGCAAGGCCGTGAACAGCAGGGGATGGGTGCCAGGCGGTGCGGCCGTCATCCGGCGGCCAGCCTCACATAGGCTCTCTGCAACTGTACCGGAAGGTGGCTCGGATCGGCCGCGATCCCATGGTCGCGCCAGCCGAAAATCCGGCGCACGTAATGGTCGGCCGCGGCATCGACCGCCAGGCAGAAAGTGCGGATGCCGGCTCGGTGCGCCTGCTGCACCGCCATGCGCGCGTCCTCCACCAGGTAGTCGGGTTCGAACACGTCCACGTCCGAGGGCGCGCCATCGGTGACGACCAGCAGGCCGCGATGGCGCCCGGGCTGGGTTTGCAGATGGGCCGTGGCCTGGCGCAAGGCCGCGCCCAGGCGGGTCGAGTGGCGGGCGGGCACCGATGCCAGGCGGTCGCGGGCGGCGCCGTCGAGCGGGTCGTCCCATTCGAGCAGGCGGTAGTAGCTCACCTCGGCCCGCGTGTTGGAGTTGAAGCCATGGATGGCCACGCGGTCCTGCGTGTGCACCGTGGCTTCGGCCAACAGGAAGGCGGCCTGCTTTTCGATGTCCAGCAGCGAGGCGCCGCGCGCGCCCGAGGGGTCGTTGGTGGACTCGGACAAATCGAGCAGCACCAGGATGCGGGAGGTGCCCGCCTCGCGGCCCGGGCGCATGAACAGCCGAGGCTCGGGTTGCAGGTCGAGGCGGCGGTCCACCAGCACCTCGATGGCGGCGTTGAGGTCGATGTCTTCGCCCTCCCACTGCCGGCGCAGGCGCTGGCGGCGGCTGAGGCGGCGCACGCGGTGCAGCGACACCGGGCTGAAGCTGTGGGACAAGGCGGGCTGCGCGCGGGCGAGCGCGGTGGGCGCCAGGGCCGGCAGCTTCTCGATCACGGTGCACCAGTCCCGTCGCCACAGCGCCAGCCGGTGATGCCATTCGGCGTGCAGGGTGCGGCTCAGCTCCACCTCGGCCGGTTCGCGCGCGGGCTGCGTCCCGTCGCTGGCCTGTGGGGGCGGTGCGGGCGCGCGCGCCGGGGCCGAGCGGGGCGCGGCAATGGCCTGCTGTTCGTCCTGCTCGTTGTCGTCGTGCTGCCACAGGATGCTGTGGTCGTCGCGGTAGGGCGACGGCACGACGTGGTGCTGGGGATCGAAACGCACCCGCATCTGCCCCAGGTCGTTCGCCAGGATGGAGGCGATCGCGCGGAACGCCGGGGCGTCGCCCAGGCCGTGGCGGGTCTGCGTTTCCTCGAACAGCCGGCGGGCCTTGTTCACCCAGTGGTTGTCGTCCGCGTAACCCGGGTCGGCCAGCGCGCGGTCCATGCGGGCCAGCAGCGCTTCGAAGCTGAAGTTCCCGGCCTCGGGCACGGGGGCGAGGTGATCGAGGAACCAGCCGCTCACACCGGGGTAGCGCCGGGCCAGCAGCCGTTCCACGCGCGCGTCCTCGACGGCGGACACCACGGCCTGGCTCATGGGCTTGAGCAGGCGGGCGGGCTGCCGCAGCGGCGAGTACAGCAAGTGCGCCACGGCGTGGGCCACGCTGGCGCGGTAGAGCCCGCCGGCCGGCGCGGCCGCGTCCTCCAGCGCCTGTCGGCTGAGCAGCACCTGCTCGCGCGTGAGGATGGTGCGGCGCGCGCGAGGGCCGGCGCTGGCCTCGGCCACCGACAGCGGCCCGCCCAGCAGGCCCGAACCGAGCCAGGCCAGCGAGGGCAGCAGGCCGTCGATCGCGTCGACATCCGGTGGGAGCACGTGCGCCGGCAGGTCGCTCTTCATCCGAATTGCGCCTTCACGAAATCGCGGATGGCCTGCGCCATGTCGGGGTCGTCCGTCAGCGCGCGCACCAGGGTCATCTCGCAGCTCTGCGTGGGGGTGAGTCCGTCGCGCACCAGCACGCCCGCGTAGATGAGCACCCGGGTGGAGGCGCCTTCGTCCAGCCCGCGCTGCTTGAGCGCGCGCGTGCACTGCGCGATGGTGACGAGCTGGCGGGCCAGCGCGGCGTCGATGCCTGCTTCCTGCGCGACGATGGCGACCTCGGTCTCGGTGTCGGGGTAGTCGAATTCCAGGGCCGCGAAGCGCTGCCGGGTGGAGGCTTTCATGTCCTTCGCGCTGCTCTGGTAGCCCGGGTTGTAGGAGACCACCAGCTGGAAGTCCGGGTGGGCCTGGATGACCTCGCCCTTCTTGTCCAGCGGCAGGATGCGCCGCGCATCGGTGAGCGGGTGGATGACCACCGTGGTGTCCTGGCGGGCTTCCACCACCTCGTCGAGGTAGCAGATGCCGCCATGGCGCACCGCGAGGGTCAGCGGCCCGTCGTGCCAGGCGGTGCCCTGGGCGTCGAGCAGGTAGCGCCCGACCAGGTCGGAGGCGGTCATGTCCTCGTTGCAGGCCAGGGTGACCAGGGGGCGCTGCAGCTTCCAGGCCATGTACTCGACGAAGCGCGTCTTGCCGCAACCGGTGGGCCCCTTGAGCATCAGCGGCAGGCGGTGCCGGTACGCCCGCTCGTAGCATTCGATCTCCTCGCCCGAAGGCTGGTAGAACGGTTCGGAGCGGATGAGATGGTCGTCCAGGGGTGACTGCATGGAACGGGGTCCTCCGGTGCGGAACAAGGCGCGGTTGGGGGTGGCGGGCTCAGCGGTGTTTCGTCTCTTCGTTCGGAATGCCGTCCATCGGGCACTCGGCGGTGCCGACGGTGGTGCGCGTGAACGACTCGACCATCTCGCGCGTGGCCTCGGGGTCGTTGACCCACTTGGCGTAGAAGTTGTACGGACAGGCGGCCACGCCCTTGTCCCCGTCGCCCGAGTTGATGAGGCCGGTGTAGCCGCGGTGCACGAGCTTGAACAGATGGTTCTGCGACTGGCCGTTCTTGCGCGCGTCGCGGATCAGGCTCTTGGACAGCTCGGCGTACTGGATGCCCATTTCCTCTTCGCCGCATTCGCCCAGCGTGCGGCCGTCGAAGCCGATCACGGCGGAGTGGCCGAAGTAGGAGTACACGCCGTCGAAACCGGTGGCGTTGGCCACGGCCACGTACGAGTTGTTCATGAAGGCCATGGTCTTGGCCACCATGATCTGCTGTTCCTTCGCCGGGTACATGTAGCCCTGGCAGCGGATGATGAGTTCGGCGCCCTTCATCGCGCAGTCGCGCCAGATCTCGGGGTAGTTGCCGTCGTCGCAGATGATCAGGCTCATCTTCATGCCCTTGGGGCCTTCGCTCACGTAGGTGCAGTCGCCCGGGTACCAGCCCTCGATGGGCACCCACGGCATGATCTTGCGGTACTTCTGCACGATCTCGCCCTTGTTGTTCATCAGGATGAGCGTGTTGTAGGGCGCCTTGTTGGGGTGCTCCTCGTGGCGCTCGCCGGTGAGCGAGAAGACGCCCCAGACGTTGGCACGGCGACAGGCGTCGGCGAAGATCTCCGTCTCGGCACCGGGAATCGTGGAGGCGGTTTCGTACATCTCCTTGGCGTCGTACATGATCCCGTGGGTGGAGTACTCCGGGAAGATCACCAGGTCCATGCCCGGCAGGCCTTTCTTCATGCCCACCAGCATGTCGCCGATCTTGCGGGCGTTGGCCAGCACCTCGGCCTTGGTGTGCAGGCTGGGCATCTTGTAGTTGACGACGGCCACGCCGACGCAATCGTTGCTGCTGGAAATGTCACCATGTCGCATGAAAGACTCCTTGGGGGGTTGACGTCAGACGGTCAGGAAGGACTTGACCTTTTCCTGATCCAGATTGGCACGGGCTTCTTCGTGCACGATGCGCCCTCGGTCGATGACCAGGAACCGGTCGGCGAGATCGAGGGCAAAACTGAGCACCTGCTCCGACACGACGACGGCAAAGCCGCGTTCCCGCCGGAGCACGTTGAGGGTCTGGGCCAGCTCCTTGATGATGGAAGGCTGGATGCCTTCGGTGGGCTCATCGAGGATCAGCACCTTGGGCTCGGAGATGAGCGCGCGCGCGATGGCGAGCATCTGCTGCTGGCCGCCCGAGAGGTTGCCCGCCTTGCGGTGCTTCATCTCCTTGAGCACCGGGAAGAAGCGGTGGATGTAGTCGGGCACCTCGCGGTGGCCCGAATGCTCGGCGCCCGAGAGGATGTTCTGCTCCACCGTGAGGAAGGGAAACACCATGCGTCCCTGGGGCACGAAGGCCAGGCCGTGCTGCACGCGGCGGTGGCTGGGCAGGCCCTGGAGGGCGCGGCCATCGAGCTGGATGTCGCCCGAGCGCGTGGGCAACAGGCCGATGAGGGACTTGAGCAGGGTGGTCTTGCCCATGCCGTTGCGCCCCATGATGGCCACCGACTCGCGCGCCTGCACCTGGAACGAGATGTCGTGGATCACGTGCGATTCGCCGTAGCACACGTTCAGCCGGGAGATGTCGAACATGGGGTGCCTCCTCAGTGGCCGAGATAGACGTCGATGACGCGGGGGTCGGCCTGCACCTGGGCGGCGCTGCCTTCGCTCAGCAGCCGGCCCTGGTGCAGCACCGTGACGCGGTGGGCGATGCGCTTGACGAAGTCCATGTCGTGCTCGATCACCACCACCGAGCGGCCGCTGGCGATGCGGCTGAGCAGGTCACCGGTCTGCTCGCGTTCGCGCGGGCTCATGCCGGCCACCGGTTCGTCCAGCAGCAACAGGGTGGGCTCCTGCATCAGCAACATGCCGATTTCCAGCCACTGCTTCTGGCCGTGGCTGAGCAGGCCGGCGCGGTGGCCCAGGCGATCGATCAGGAAGACCTGCTCGGCCATGGCCTTCACGCGTTCCACGATGGCGCCGCTGCGCCGGAACGTGAGGGACTGGAACAGGCCATGCATGCGGGGCAGGGAGATCTCCAGGTTCTCGAAGACCGTGAGGTCTTCGTAGACCGAGGGTGTCTGGAACTTGCGGCCCACGCCGAGGCGCACGATCTGGTGTTCGCTCAGGCGGGTGAGGTCCCGCCCTTCGAACAGCACGCGGCCGGCGGTGGGCCGGGTCTTGCCGCAGATCATGTCGAGCAGCGTGGTCTTGCCCGCGCCGTTGGGGCCGATGATGACGCGCAGCTCGTTGCGCTCCACCGCCAGGCTCAGGTCGTTCACGGCCTTGAAGCCATCGAAGGAGACGGTGAGGTTCTCGACCTGCAGCACGTGGTCGCGGGTTTGAGAGGGGGTCATGGAAGACAGGGCGTGGGTGGGAATGTGCATGGCAAGTTGGGCGCTCATCCCGCGCTCCTCGCACCGCCGCGGCGGGCCTGCCACTGGTCCTTCAGGCCCGCCAGGCCGTTGGGCATGACCCACACCACGAGGATGAACACCCCGCCCAGGAAGTACAGCCAGGCCTCGGGGAAGGTCTCCGACAGGTAGGACTTGAGAAAACCGATGAGCAGCGCGCCCACCACGGCCCCGGGGATGGACAGGCGCCCGCCCACCGCGGCGTAGATGACCATCTCGACCGAGGCCACCACGCCGATGACGCTGGGCGAGATCAGGCCGACCTGCAGCGTGAAGAACGCGCCGCCCACCGAGGCCAGCACCGCGCCGCAGGCGAAGACGAAGGCCTTCATGTGCGCGGTGTCGTAGCCGCTGAAGCGCACCCGGTCCTCGCGGTCGCGGATGGCGATCAGGATCTTGCCGAAGCGCGTGCGCACCAGCGTGAGCGCCAGCAGCATGGCCACGGCCAGGAAGGCCACCTCGACGAAGTACAGAATCCGAAGCGACTCGTCGCTCAGGATGTCCATGCCCAGCAGCGTCTTGAAATCGGTGATGCCGTTGGCGCCGCCGGTGTCGCCCTGCTGCCCGACCACCACCACCGTGAGGGTGAGCGCCAGGGACAGCGTGACGATCGCGAAATACACCCCGCTGACCCGGCGGCGGAAGATGGCGAACGAGAACAGGTAGGCGATCACCGCCGGCAGGACGAAGATGCCCAGCACGGTCCAGCCCAGCGAGCGGAACGGCGTCCACCAGACCGGCAAGGTCTCCACGCTGCTCCACACCATGAAGTCGGGCAGCTCGGGGGCCGAGGCCTCCAGCTTGAGGAACATGGCCATCAGGTAGCCCCCCAGGCCGAAGAACACGCCCTGCCCCAGGCTGAGGATGCCGCCATAGCCCCAGGTGAGCACGATGCCGATGGCGACGAAGGCCAGCGCCAGGTACTTGCCGATGAGGTTGAGGCGGAACGGGTCGAGCAGCAGGGGCAGCGCGATGGCCAGCAGGGCGATCAGCGCGACGGCGCTGGCGAAGTCGAGTCGGTGCGTCTGGGATGACATGCTCAGCTCCTGGAACGCACGGCGAACAGGCCGTTGGGACGGAAGTACAGAACCAGGATCACCAGCAGCAGGATGGTGGCCTTGGCCATGGAGCCGCTCATCAGGAACTCGAGCCAGGTCTGGCCCTGCGCGATGGACAGGGCCGAGAGCGCCGTGCCGATCAGGCTCTGCACGCCGCCGAAGACGACCACGATGAAGGAGTCGACGATGTAGAGCTGGCCTGTGCCCGGGTTGGTCGAGCCGATCATGGTGAACACGCAACCGGCGATGCCCGCCAGGCCCGAGCCCAGCGCGAAGGTGAGCGCGTCCACGCGGTGGGTGTCGATGCCGACGGCACCGGCGATGGCGCGGTTCTGCGTGACAGCGCGCACCTTCAGGCCCCAGCGCGTGCGGTACAGCAGCAGGTACACGCCCACGGCCACGGCGATCGTCAGGCCGACGATGAAGATGCGGTTGATCGGCAGCTGGATGCCCTCGGTGGGCTCCCAGGCGCCCGCCAGCCACACGGGCAAGGGCACGCTGACCTCCTGCGCGCCGAACACGGTGCGGTAGGTCTGCTGCAGGATGAGGCTCAGCCCCCAGGTGGCCAGCAGCGTGTCCAGCGGGCGGTTGTAGAAGAAGCGGATGAAGCCGCGTTCGAGCACGTAGCCAAAGGCGAACGTCACGCAGAACGCGAACGGGATGGCCGCGAACAGGTAGATGCCCATCCAATCGGGCGCCCAGTGCTCGAAGCCGCGCGCCGCGAGGTAGGTCATGTAGGCGCCCAGCGCCATCAACTCACCGTGGGCCATGTTGATCACGCCCATCAGACCGAACACGATGGCCAGACCGATGGCCATCAGCAGCAGGATGCTGAACAGGCTCACGCCGTTGAACACCTGCATCACCGCAATGTCGAAACCCATTGACCGACTCCTGAATCGTTGGAATCGACCGGCCGCCCACGCGGGCGACCGGCCGGCCTCCTGCCCCGCGATGTCAAATCTTGGGGAACGGGTTGGGCTCGATCAGGGACGGCGTTTCCCACACGATGTCGAACTGGCCGTCGGCGCGCGCGCGGCCCACGCGCACCTTTTTCCACACGTGGTGGTTGGTCGCGTGCATGCGCACCGTGCCCTCGGGCGCTTCCAGCTCGATGCCGCCGGAGGCGGCGATGACCTTGTCCACGTCGAAGGACTTGGCCTTCTCCACCGCCATCTTCCAGAGGTACACGCTGTTGTAGGCCACCTGCATCGGGTCGCCGATGACGCGCTCCTGGCCGTACTTGGCCTTGAAGGCCTTCACGAACTTCTCGTTCGCGGGCGACTTGATGCTCTGGAAGTAACCCATGCAGGCGTAGTAGCCGGCGGCGTTGTCCTTGCCGATGCCCTCGACCTCGTTCTCCGACACCACGGTGGAGAGCAGCGTCTGCTTGGAGCCGTCGAGGCCCGCGGCGCGCAGCTGCTTGTAGAAGGCCACGTTGGAGCCACCGACCACCGTGCTGTAGATGCAGTCGGGCTTGGCGGCCTTGATCTTGTTGATGATGGACGAGAACTCGGTGTGGCCCAGGGGCGCGTACTCCTCGCCCAGCACCTTGCCACCGGCCTTGGTGATGGTGGGCTTGGCGATCTTGTTGCAGGTGCGGGGGTAGATGTAGTCCGAGCCCACCAGGAAGAAGCTCTTGCCCTTCTCGCGCGCCATCCACTCGACGGCGGCGATCACCGACTGGGTGGCTTCCTGCGAGGGGTAGAACACCTGCTTGTCCTGCTCCTGGCCTTCGTAGTAGGTCGGGTAGTAGAGCAGGCCCTTGGCGCGGCCGAGCGCCGGCAGGATGGCCTTGCGCGAGGCGGAGGTGTAGCAGCCGATGATGGCCGCGACCTTGTCGCGCTCCAGCAGCTTGCGGGCCTTCTCGGCGAACACCGAGTTCTCGCTGGCGCCGTCCTCGACCACGACCTCGATCTTGCGACCGAGCACGCCGCCGGCGGCGTTGATTTCGTCGATGGCCATCTTCTCGGCGTCCACCAGGGAGGCTTCGGCAATCGCGATCGTGCCCGAGAGCGAATGCAACAGACCGAGTTTCACGGTCTCCTGCGCGGATGCGATGGCAGGCAGGCCGCCTGCGGCGCCCAGAATCAGCATGGACCCACCGGTCTTCACGATGTCGCGACGATTCATCTCACTCATGGCCTTGTCTCCTAGCGTTGGTATGGACGGATTGAGAACCTGCCACCCCCGGGGTGGCTGACAAGCAGCCGGTCACATCCACGCCTTCGTGCCAGACACGCGCAGGGCTCCGCCAGCGGATGCAGGCCATGGCCTGTCCGGAACCCATGCGAACGAGCAGAACAAAAAAAAGCCCGAACCGGTGTTCAAACCGGTTCGGGCTTTCTTGCCCAACACCTGACTGGCAGCACTGGCAGTCGGCGTCGATGAATGCGTGACAACTTCTTGTCAGCGCGCATCTTCCTGTTCAGGCCATCGGGCCGCCATAGGAAATCCACCAACTAGACAAGGGGGCGCCGTCGGTGGTATTCGCGCAGCGCCCGCACGGGTGCTCACACCCGCGAGTACACCAGCCCCGAGGCCACGCCGCCGAACAGGTCGCCCTCCACCAGCGGCACCCCGGCGAACTCGGCCTGCAGCGCGAGCTGGAAAGGCCGCAGGGCCGACGAACCACCCGTGAGGTAGATCGCGTCCAGCGAGGCATCGCCCAGCCCGGCGCGCCGCACGCATTCGCGCGCGCATTGCACCGCGCGCGCCAGCAGCGCGTCCAGATGCCCTGCCATGTCGCTCGGCGCGAGTTCGGCAGCCAGGCCCGGCTCCACGCCCGACAGGTCCACCGTGGTCGGCGCGTCCTGCAGCGAGCAGCGGATCTTGGCCTGCTCCACCTCGTGCGCGATGCGGTGCCCATCGCGCTGCCGCAGCACGCGCATCAGGCGCTCGTGCAGACGCACGTCGGTGTAGTTCACGCGCAGCCCCTGCGCCTGGCTGAGCGCGCGCGGCAGGTACAGCCACTGGATCAGATGCCAGGTGGACAGGTCCATGAACACGCGGTTGGGCACTTCCCGGCCCTGCGGCCCGTGGTGCCGGTAGCCCAGCAGCGGCATCACGCGCGCCAGGCTCAGGCGCTGGTCGAAGTCCGTGCCGCCGATGTGCACGCCCGCCGTGGCCAGCACGTCGCCGCCGCGGTCGGCCCGCGCCATGCGCTGCGGGCCCAGGCGCACCACGGTGAAGTCCGACGTGCCCCCGCCCACGTCCACCACCAGCACCAGGCTCTCGCGCTCGAGGCGGCGCTCGTGGTCCAGCGCGGCGGCGATCGGCTCGAACTGGAACGACACGGCCTCGAAGCCCACGGCCAGCGCCGCCTCGTGCAGCGACTGCTGGGCCAACGCGTCGCGCGCGGGATCGTCGTCCACGAAGTGCACCGGCCGGCCCATCACCACGCGCGTGGGTTCGTGGCCCAGCGTGCGCGCGGCGCGCTCGCGCAGCTCGGCCAGGAAGATCTCCACGATCTGCTGGAAGCTCACCTGCTGGTGGTTCACCTCCGTGGATTCGTTCAGCAGCGGGCTGCCGAGCAGGCTCTTGAGCGAGCGCAGCAGGCGCCCTTCGGTGCCGCTGAGGTACTGCGCCACGGCATCGCGGCCGAAGTGCGTGTGGCGGTCTTCCACATTGAAGAACACCGCCGTGGGCAGGTTCGTGGCCTCGCCCTCCAGCGGCAGCAGGCGCGAGGCGCCGCCGGACGCGGCCCAGGAGACGGCGGAGTTGGACGTGCCGAAGTCGATGCCCAGCGTGCCGGGTGGCGAAGATGTCATGGAGAGGGAGGGGGAAAAAAAGAGGGCGGGGCCCGCGGGAACCATGCGCCGGCAAAGAGGCTGGATTCTGCCACCAGCCCCATTGCTTTCACGGCGCAGCGGTTTCCGATGCCCTACAGCGGTCCAAACCGGGGCGACGCGCTCTTTTTCTCTTCTTCGGCGATCTCGCTGGGGCCGATGCTGGAGTCGTGCATGGCGAGCAGTGAAATGTGAAAGGAATTGCCGTTGTGCCCCGCCTGGCTGATCGGCGTGATGGGCTGTCCGTTGTGGGGCTGGCCAAAGCTCCAGACCGTGCCGCTGTGGCTCATCGGCGAGATGCTCAATGGGGTCACCTCGCTCGGCGGTGTCGGATCGGACCCCAGGCTGTTCAGGTTCAGATAGGAAATGCGCGCCGCTTCGAAACTCTGGAGCAACTTCTTTTTCACCCCTTCTTCCGGGGCGCACGCGGCCACCCGCGCTTGGCCCTCCTCGTCCAACGACAGGCTGTACAAAGCCCCGAAGGCGGCCTCCTTCATCTCAACGGAAAGACCGCCCGCGGACAGCACCGTCAGACAAAACCTCAGCCGATCGTCGGTATCGGCGCTCAGGGCGGCGAGCAGGGCCCGTCTGAACGCCCTGCCAAACGCATCCGGCACCACGTGCTGGCTGCACAGCACGTTGGAGACGTAGCGGCAAGACAGGTTCAAGGAGGGCAAATCCTCCAGCGCACCGGCCAGCAAGGGGTCGTTCTGCGCCGCCTGGCGAATGCCGGTGGGCGCGTTGAGCACGTTGAAATGCTCCATGAAGCACAAGGCGGCCCATTGGGTCGCCCAATCGGCGGAGCGAAATGCTTGCAGCAAGGCGCCGTTGTCATTCACCACGAACGCGGTGCGGTTCATCTGAGACAACTTGAGGGGTGTCGAATCGAACGGCGTGGAAGGCGAGCGGATGGGGAGCGAGGAGATCATGCGGGATGGGGTCGGACCGAGGGACGCCCTCGGCGGGCAAACCGCTGCGACGTGAGCGGCCGATTTTTCAGTGGCCCCGCATGGCGGAAGGTTCGAAGGCGAGCGGATCAGATGCGCCAGAGCAGATTCAGCCGCGCCTGCGCCAGGTGGTCGAAGATCGCGCGGCGCGCGGTGTCCACGTCGCGCCGGCGCAGCGCCGCCACGATCTGACGGTGCTCCTTCTGCAGCACGGCGCGGCGCTCGGCGGTCAGCACCTTCTGCTTCAGAAAGCCCCACTCGCCGCTTTCACGGATCTCGGCCATCAGGCGGAACACGCTGATGAACAGCGCGTTCTGCGTGGCCAGGGCCAGTTGCTCGTGCAACTCGCTGTCGAGCTTTTCGAATTCGTCCAGCGTCTGCGCGGCCTCGGCGCGCGCGCAGCAATCCTCCAGCCGCTCGAAGTCGGCGGTGTTGGCGTTGTTCACGATGAGGTCCACCAGCATGGGCTCGAGCAGCAGCCGGGCGTCCATCAGCTCGGCCGGGCTCACCGACGGCACGGCGAGGAAACGCCCGGTGCCGGTGGCGCCGTCGGCCTTGCCGGTGGCGCCGCTGGGTTTTTCCGCCACGTAGGTGCCGCTGCCCACCTTCTGCGTGATCAGGCCTTGTTCGCGCAACTCGGCCAGCACACGCCGCAGCCCCGAGCGGCTCACGCCGAAGGTGGCGCACAGGTCGCGCTCGGTGGGCAGGCGGCTGCCGGGCGGCCAGCTGCCGCTCTGCAAGCCCTTGAGCAGCTCCATGCGCAGGGACTCCATGGAATCCGTCTTGATCTGCAAGGTGGCGGTGTTGGTCATGGCGCGCATTCTAGATTGGCTTCAATTGGTTTGAACCAATGGGGCGCATTTTGGCCTGAAACCTCGGGTAATCCCCGATCTTTGCGGCGCATGACCTCGTCTAAAGTTGAACCAAAGCAGATCATAAGAAACCAATTTGAACCAATTGGTGAGCAGCCTTTCCCTCAAAACCAGGAGACCAGCAGCATGAAGACCCAGGTTCTCGCGGCCGTCCTCGCGGCCGCCTCGTTCGTGGCGGCAAGCCCCGCCCACGCGGAGTACCCCGATCGGCCGATCAGCCTCATCGTGCCCTTCCCGCCCGGCGGCACGGCGGACAACATGGCGCGCGCCCTGCAGCCCGCCCTGCAGCGCGCGCTCAGGCAGACCGTGCTGGTGGTGAACAAGGCCGGCGCGGGCGGTGCCATCGGCGTGAGCCAGGTGGCCAACGCGCCGGCCGACGGCCACACCGTGCTGCTCTCGCTGCTGAGCGTGGCCAGCCTGCCCGAGCAGGCCGTGGTCAACAAGCAGAAGCCCCCGTTCACCCTCGACCAGCTCACGCCCGTGGCGTTGCTCAGCGCGGAGCCGGTGGCCATGGTCGTGCCCGAGGCCAGCCCCTACAAGAGCTTTCGCGAGCTGATCGCCACCGCCAAGGCCAGGCCCAACGCGCTCACCTTCGGCTCCACCGGTTTCTTTGGCGAGGTGCATGTGCGCTCCGAAGCCTTCGTGGACACCGCCGGCATCGACGCCCGCCACATTCCCTACCAGGGCGGCGGGCCACTGCTCAACGCGCTGATCGCCAACGAGGTGGACTTCGCCCTGCTCTCGCGCGCGCTCACCGCCACCCAGGTGAAAGCGGGCCGGCTGCGCTACCTCGCCACCGCCGGTGACGAGCCCTGGACCGAACCCGCCGGCCTGCCGCGCATGAAAGACCAGGGCGTCAACTTCGACACCGTGGCCGGCACGGCGGTGTTCATCCCCGCCGGCACGCCCGAGGCGGTGGAGCGCAAGCTGCGCCAGGCCGTCGAGGCTGCCGCGCAGGACGCCGAGTTCAAGCAGATGGTCACGCAGACCGGCGGCGCGGTGAAGTACGTGGCGGGCAGCGAGTTCGCCAGCTTCTGGTCGGGCTACGTGAAAGCCATCGCCGTCATCACGCGGCGCATTGCCCAGAGCGAAGCGCAAGGGAAGGCCCGATGACCCCCACGAACCCGGTGTTCATCGGCACGGAGGCCATTGAACGGCTCATGACCTGGGACGCGCTCATCCCCGCGCTGCGCGCGGCCTACGCCCAGCCTTACGACGAGCGCACCAGCCCGCCGCGCACCTTCGCCAAGGGGCCGGACGCCTCGCTGCGCGCGCTGGCGGCCGTGCCGCCGGGCCAGCGCTTCATGGGCGCCAAGGTGTTCGGCCGGGGGCGCAACAAGGGCATGAACTACCTCATCTCGCTGGCCGAACAGGACACCGGTGAAATCCGCGCGCTGATCGACGCGAACAAGATCACCGCCTTTCGCACCGCCGCCACCTCCGCCCTGTTCGTGGACGCGCTCGCCCCCAAGGCGCCGATGCGCCTGGGCGTGCTGGGCAGCGGTGCCGAAGCGCGCTCGCACGTGCAGGCCATGGCCTCGCTGCGCCCGGTGGAAAGCCTGCGCGTGTACAGCCCCACGCCGGCCAACCGCGAGAAATTCGCGAGCGACTTCTCCGCCGCGCTCGGCATCCGCTGCGAAACCGCCGCCACGCCGGCCGAGGCGCTGGACGGCGCCAGCGTGGCCATCGCGGCCGCGCGCTCGCACGACGAATCGCCCATCCTGCACGCCGACGCGCTTCAGCCCGGCATGCTGCTGGTCTCGGTGGGTTCCACGCTGCCGGTGCAGCGCGAGATCGACGTGAGCGTGATCGAACGATGCGACCTCATCGTGAGCGACATGCCCGACGAGGTGATCCACGAGTCCGGCGACATGCGCGCCGCCACCGCCGCCGGCATCGCCTTCGAGCACAAGATGCGCTCGCTCAACGCGCTGGTGCGCGGCGAGATCGAACCCGGGGCGCGCCTGCCCATGTTCAAGTCCGTCGGCTCCGCGCTGCAGGACATCGTGGCCGCCGAACTCATCTGCGAACGCGCCATCGCCGCCGGCCTGGCCATGACGCTGCCCATCCAGTTTTCCTACAAACAGTAAACAACCCCAACCAGGACCGACACCGACATGGCACTCTACCAACGACACGAAGCACGCGAATGGGCCCACGCACACCTCAAGGGCGTGGCCAACGTGGTCATCCCCTCCTTCACCGCCGACCTCAAGGGCCTGAACGAACAAGGCATCCGGCACGACATCCGCCACGAGATCGCGCTCGGCTTCTCGGGCACGCTGCTGGTCTCCGAAGTGGCGATGAGCCTGGCCGAGTACGAGCAGTTCTTCCAGTGGTCGAACGACGAGGCCAAGGGCAAGCTCCAGCTCATCCACCACGCCAGCTTCAACACGCTGGAGGAAAACATCGAAGCCGCGAAGATCGCCGAGCGCCAGGGCGCCGCGCTCATCCTGCTCTCGTACCCGGCCAACTTCTACGCCGCCACCTCGCAGGACATCTACGACTACACCAAAGCCTTCTGCGACGCCACCAGCCTGGGCGTGATGCTGTTCCAGGTGCCGCACTGGGGCTTTGACCGCGTGCACCCGTCGGACATCGACGCCGCCCTCATCCGCCGCCTGCTCGACGACTGCCCCAACATCTGCGCGCTCAAGGCCGAGGGCGGCATGCCCAGCATCATGGGCTGGGTGGAGGCCTACCGGCTGTTCAGCAAGGAAGTGGTGGTCACCATGCCGCTGGAGCAGTTCGCGCTCGCGCTCGGCCAGCTCGTGCCCATCCAGTTCATCGGCACCAGCGACACCGAGTACTACGGCGGCATGATCCCGCGCATCTTCAAGCTGATGCAGGAACACAAGTACGACGAGGCCACCGCGCTGTACTGGCAGATCAACCCGGCGCGCAAAGCCCGCGCCGCCGCCAATGCCTATTCGGCCCAGGCACAGTTCCTCAACCGCATGCTGTGGAAATACGAAGGCTGGCTCAATGGCTTCAACGGCGGCCCGCTGCGCCAGCCCACCATGCGCATCAACGAAGGCACCATGAACAGCCTGCGCCAGGCTCTGGTCAAATCGGGCATCACGCCGACGGACCTGCCCAACGGCGACTTCTTCACCGGCCGCCACCCGGTGGCCACGGTGAGCTGACCGGCCTTTTCAAGGAGACGCGCATGCACCAGCTTCCCCCCTGCCCCACGCAGCTCTACATCGACGGCGAATGGCGCACCCCCCACAGCGGCCGCAGCTTCGACGTGGTGGACCCCGCTACCGGTGAGGTGATCGCCCAGGTGGCCGACGGCGACCTGAACGACGGCCAGGCCGCCACCCACGCCGCCGCGGCCGCCCTGCCGGACTGGAGCGCCACGCCCCCGCGCACCCGCGCCGAGGTGCTGCGCAAGGTGCATGCGCTGATGATCGAACGCCTCGAACCCCTGGCGAAGATCATCACCCTGGAAAACGGCAAGCCCCTGGCCGACAGCCGCGCCGAGGTGCGCTACGCGGCCGAGTTCTTCCGCTGGTACTCCGAAGAAGCCTGCCGCAACCTGGGCAGCGTGAGCCACGCACCCGCCGGCGGTTACCGCATCCTCGTGCAGCACCAGCCCATCGGCGTGGTGGTGCTGGTGACGCCGTGGAACTTCCCCGCCGCCATGGGCACACGCAAGATCGCGCCCGCGCTCGCCGCCGGCTGCACCGTGCTCGTCAAACCCGCCGGCATGACGCCGCTGAGCATGCTCGCGCTGGCCGATTTGCTGGCCGAAGCCGGTGTGCCCAAGGGCGTGGTCAACATCGTGCCCACCACCAAGTCGGGCGCGCTGGTGGACATGTGGCTGCACGACCCGCGCGTGCGCCTGGTCTCGTTCACCGGCTCCACCGAGGTGGGCCAGAAACTCATCAAGGCCGCGGCCGACCAGGTGCTCAAGACACCGATGGAGCTCGGCGGCAACGCGCCCTTCCTGGTGCTCGACGGCGCCAACGTGAAAGACGCGGTGGACGGCGCCATGATCGCCAAGATGCGCAACATGGGCGAAGCCTGCACCGCCGCCAACCGCTTCTACGCGGGCGATGCGGTCTGCGACGCCTTCACCGCCGAATTCGTCAAACGCATGCAGGCCCTGCGCATCGGCCATGGGCTGGACGAAAACAACCAGGTCGGCAGCCTGGTGGACGAACCCACCCGCAAGAAGGTGGACGAGCTCGTGCAGGACGCCGTCTCGCGCGGCGCCAAGATCCTGTGCGGCGGCAAGAAGGTGCCCGGCCCCGGCCACTTCTACGAACCCACGGTGCTGGGCGACGTGCCGCTGGACGCGCGCATCCTGAAAGAGGAAGTGTTCGGCCCGGTCGCGCCCATCGTGCGTGTGAAGGGCGGCGTGGAAGCCATGGTGAAACACGCCAACGACACCGAGTACGGCCTCACCGCCTACCTCTACAGCGCCGACCTCGCGCAAGGCCTCAAGCTCGCCGAGCGCCTGGAGTTCGGCATGGTGGCGGTGAACCGGGGCTTGGTCTCCGACCCGGCCGCGCCGTTCGGCGGCGTGAAGCAGAGCGGCCTGGGCCGCGAAGGGGCGGCTGAGGGCATGCACGAGTACATGGAGACCAAGTACATCTCGGTGGCGTGGTGAACCCCGAAACGTCCTCAATATGGGGTAGACGAGACCCCTTCCAACCTATTGCGCCGGGTGGGCCGCCTCTTCACACTTTGGTTGTCTCGAACTACGGGCAGGCGCCGTCGCCTGATCAACCATGGTCAGAAGTGTCACCTCAGCGATCCTGTGGGGCCTTGTTGTGCTCATCAGCGGATGCGGCACCCATGCCCCCACCACCCGCGAATCCCGGGGCATCGCATTCCCGCTGAAGGGCTGCACGGACGAGCATCTGGCCGAGGCCGCCCGAAGGCTGCAGGCCCCCGTGGGTCCACCGCAGTTCGACGACAGCTGGGTTTGCGTGACCGACACGGCGGCTCAGACCAAGGAGCGCCAACGCACACCCCTATCTGGAAGCGAAAGCGTGCCAGCCGTGCGAGATGCCTCAAGCCCACCGGCGATCCAACAGGACCCATCGACCGCCACGCTGACACCTGAGGAGCGCGAATCACTGGCCCGCACCCTGCGGGAAGCCCGGCTGCGAACCGCGCTCGAACTGCCCTACGTGAATGCCACCCCGGACAGTGCGAACCTAGGCATCGCACTCTCGGGTGGTGGCAGCAAGGCGGCGGCCTTTGGCTCGGGCGTTCTCGCCGGCCTCGCCGACATCGATCAGCTCGACAGTGCGTCGTACATCAGCACAGTGTCCGGCGGCGGTTATGCGGCCTATTTCTACTACACCCACAAGATCTTTCCGCACCTGCGAAAGGACAGCCTGAGCGCAGTCAACTCCAAGGAGCTCTACCGCGACTGCGTGCGACTTCCTGGCCCGACCACGTCGGGCAAGCCTCAAAACGAAGACGACTACGAGGCGACGGCCCCCTTAAAGCACGCATCGAGGATGCGGGAGCCTGCAGCCGGTATGAACTGGTGACGCGTGGCACGAAAGACAAGCCACCACCACCCAACCACTATCAGGGGTTCGTCCGTTGCCAGCAGGACATGCTGAACCCGGGCAACTGCTCCATCGAAAGCACGACAGGGGACATCGGCCTTTCTGGAGCCATGGTCGTATCCACCTTGCTGACGGCCATTCCCAGCTACCTCTCCACCATCGTCTTTGACTGGGGCATTCCCACGTCACCCGCAGCACAAACCTATCGCACGGGCATCGGCCTGGCATATGGAGCCACGGTGAGGCGCCCTTCCAGTCTGGGGGAAATTCCCTACAAGGAAGGCTACATGCAGTTCGAATGCGATTCCCCGACAACAGGGTTTGCGCTGGATTGCACGCGCGGCCCAGGGCATCCCGCCCCCGTCCCACTGACCTTTGAGGAACTCCAGGAAATTTACCGAAGCGCCAGAACCGACCCCCAGCGTCGAGTCCCCTTCTGGATCATCAACGCCGTGGCACCACAGCAGCGCAGCTTCTTTGGCTGGTGGAACATCTCGCCCCCGAACACCAGCAGCAGCGACATCTTTGAGATGACGGCAGTGAGTCATGGGTCTGGTCGCTATGGCTACGTGTCGGCGTCGCCCTCGCTTCACAAATTGACGGTGCTCGATGCCGTGGGCGCCGCAGCGGCTTTCCTGGACCCCAACCAGAATGCCGTGGGCTCGTCATCCGTCATGCGCGGCCTGTTGGGGATAGGCATGCGCCTGGGCAACGTTGACTGGGGCATCGACATCTCCAACTACAACGTGACCGATGCCCGAAGAACATTGCATACAACGATGCCCTTCCCCTTCTTCGATGCGCCCATCTCCAAACACATCCTGCACGGAGGGCAGCCCGAGGAAGACAAGGAGCGCGTCGGGTCCGTCTTCATCCGTCTGATCGATGGCGGGAATGGCGAAAACCTCGGTGCCAATGCGCTGCTCAAGCGCGGCGCGCGCAACATCGTGATCTCCGATGCGGCCCAGGACGAGCTCGGCAACTTTGCCGACGTCTGCGAATTGCGCCGACGCCTCTCGCACTTGCCTGGCAGCAACTCGGAGACCGGTGGCCGGTTCGCGAAGCATTTGTACCTACCTGGCCTGCCTGGGTTTTCCAGTCACTGCGACACCCTGCGAACGGCCGATCCCCCAAAGGGCTACGGCGTGCACCACTGGCCGTTTGATTTCCCTGTGCTCGTGGGCTGCGTTCGAAAGCAGAAGATGGAGGAGGGAGGGGCCTCCTGCGACAACCTCGATACGACAACCCAAAACGGCCAGCCCGACGCCAGGCTGTTCATCGTGAAGCCTGCCATCAACGTAGCCCATGTGCGGGCTCAGCAAGTCTGGCACGTCCAGAACTCCGGAAATGAAACGCGCGTCCAGATGAGAGACTGCATCCTGCCCTCCGAAAGGGTGACGGCTGCCGTTGCGAGCCAGCGGATGTTGAACTGCGATTCGGCTCTGTTCTTCATCAGCAACTGGGAAGGCAAGCTGGGAGACTGCCAGCGATTCCCTCAGCACAGCACCGTTCTGGCCACCGCGAACTCATCCAACAGCATCTACGCCGCCTACCGAGAACTCGGACGTCAATACGTGCACCGCCTGGAGCCGATGCTCAAGCAGGCCGCACAAGGCCCGAATGGAGGGAGGGAAATCTACGAACGCCTCGCACACGAGCAATTCAAGCAAGCGCAGGACTTCAAACCACAGACACTGCCGTGTGACAAGACACAGCACACACGCACGCAATCGAAAACTGCGATCCTCGGTGCCAGCAATCCTTGAGGAGCAAGCCAAGGGTCCGGGTTAGCTCTTCTTCGCGATCCGGTCCCAGTCCTTCAGCGTCTGAGCCAGGCGGTTCTTCGCATCCGCATGGCTCTTGTTGAACACGCTCGCAAGCCGCTTCTTCAGCGCCTCGTCGGCCGGCGGCGCGCCCAGCGCCTTGAGCCGATCGATCACCAGCATCACGGTCTGGAAGTTGCCCGAGTGGATGGCCATGTACAGCGGCGTGCGCCCCGCCACGCTCACCTCGCCGTCCGCCGCGTCCAGCACATCGGCACCGCGCTCCAGCATGTGTTTCACCAGCCCGGCCTTGCCTTCCGAGCAGGCCCAGTGCAGGGGCACAAGGCCACCTTCCAGCCGGGCGTTGAAGTCGGCATCGGGCGCCAACAGCAGCTCGGGCGCGAGCGGCCAGCCGGAGGCCTTGATCATCTGCTGGGTTTTCCAATCGCTCATGGCTGGGGCTGCTGCCGGGTGGTGGTGGGGTGTGCGAGTGTACGCACCGGCTGCGCGCATGGGAAATGCAGGGGCTCATGCGCCGTGGCGGCAGAACCGCGTGGCTATACTGCCCCGCTCACGCCAAAACCGCGTGATCGGAGTTGACGTTCCGCTTCCCTCGCTACAAGGCCCGCCGGCTTCGCGCGGCGTGGGACTGGCACGTCAACCTGTTCGGGCCGCTGCCCCAACTCCACAAGAGAGGGGGCGGCGGTGTGTCAAACACACGACCGGGAGGCCGACATGGTCACCAAAGCCAAAAAATCTCCAATGGATTTTCGCGCGCCGCGCAAGCGCAGCGCTTCCCTCACCTTTTCCCACGACGCGTCGCACCGGGTTCGCGTGCTCACCCAAAGGGCATCGACCCAGATCGGCCAGCTGCGCCAGCTGATGCCGCTTTACCAACGCACCGAACGCATCCTCATGCCCGAAGGCCTCAAACGCATGCGCGACACCTCGGGCATTCCGGCCGCGCAACTGGAAGCGGGCGCGATGCTGTACGCGCTCAACCACGAGCTGGTGCTGTTCATGAACGGGCTCACGGACACCGTCGCGTCGCTGCAGGCCTATGTGGAGGACGCCTCAGGGTCGGACGACTGACACAGGATCTCCGGTGGCCTGGGGCTGAAACGTCGATCGGCGGCTGGCACAGCAGTTGCTAACACCTGAGCCAGAGAGGCGCTGTGCCCTGCACCGCACACGCCAGCCTAGAAGACCGCTAGGGTTCCGGGCGCCGCGCAGTTGACCACCAACTGAAAGACAGACACGCGGCGCTGTCTGGTCCGAGAGCGGTCGGCCACGATCGTGTGGCTCCACGGAGGGACAAAAGCCCGGGAGACGCTGCTGCGCGCAACGAAGCGCAAGCACGACGCCTCTCCGCTTTTGTGTCCCCCGTTCAGGAGCCTGCATGTCTTCCTCGCCACCCGCCATCGAGATCCGCGCGCCGCAAGCCGGCGCCCGGCGCCGCCGCGCCCACAGCCTCTGGACGGTGCGCGCGCCCATCGCCCGGCGCACCTATTGGGTGCTTGCGCTCATCGGTCTGTTCACCCCTTTGGTGCTTTGGGCCGGGCTGGCGGCCTTCGGCGGGCTGGACCCGGTGTTCCTCCCCGCCCCGCTGCAGGTGCTGACCAAGACCTGGACCTGGCTCACCGAGACCGGCCTGCTCGATGACATGGGCATCAGCGTCTACCGCGTGGTCACGGGCTTTCTGCTCTCGGCGGTGATCGCGCTGCCGCTGGGTCTGTTCATCGGCTCGTACCGCGCGGTTCAGGCGCTGCTGGAGCCGCTGACGGATTTCATCCGCTACATGCCGGCGGTGGCCTTCATTCCGCTGGTGATGCTGTGGGTGGGCATTGGCGAGGGCTCCAAGATCGCCATCATCTTCATCGGCACCTTCTTCCAGATGGTGCTGATGGTGGCCGAGGACGTGCGCCGCGTGCCGGCCGCGCAGGTGGAGGCCGCGCAGACCATGGGCGCGAACCGCTCGGAGCTGATCGAGAAGGTGATCTTCCCCAGCGCCAAGCCGGCCCTGCTGGACACGCTGCGCATCACCATGGGCTGGGCCTGGACCTACCTGGTGGTGGCCGAGCTGGTGGCCGCGAACTCGGGCCTGGGCTACGCGATCCTGCGCGCGCAGCGCTTCCTGCAGACGGACACGATCTTCGCCGGGATCATCGTCATCGGCCTCATCGGCCTGGTGACGGACCAGCTCTTTCGCCTCGCGCACCGCCGCGCCTTCCCCTGGCTTTACCTGAAGGGCTGATGCGATGAGCACCCCACACCCCCACACCCACCCCGTGCCCAAGATCGCGATCCGCGATGTGTTCAAGCGCTTCGACGGCGCGCCGGTGAACGCGCTCGAAGGCATCAACCTGGACATCCGCGCCAACGAGTTCGTCACCTTCGTGGGCGCCTCGGGCTGCGGCAAGTCCACCCTGCTGCGCACCATCGGCGGGCTGGAGGTGCAGAGCAGCGGCGACCTGCTGGTGGACGGCCAGGCCGTGACCGGCCCCGGCATCGACCGCGCCATGGTGTTCCAGCACTACAGCCTGTACCCCTGGATGACGGTGTGCCAGAACATCAAGTTCTGCCGCCAGCTGCAGGCGCACACCGAGGGCCGCACCTCGTCGGACGTGGAGGCGGCCGACGGCCGGGCCGACGCGCTGTTGCGCCTGATGGGCCTGGAGGCGATGGGCCACGCCTGGCCCAACCAGCTCTCGGGCGGCATGCAGCAGCGCGTGGCGATCGCGCGCGCGCTGATGGGCCGGCCCGACATCGTGCTGATGGACGAACCCTTCGGCGCGCTGGACGCGCAGACGCGCGAGGTGATGCACGACCTGATCCGCTACGTGCACAAGCTGGAGAAAGCCACCATCGTGTTCGTGACGCACGACGTGGAAGAGGCCCTGTACCTGGGCGCTCGCGTGGTGCTGATGGCGCCGCGCCCGGGGCGCATCGACACCATCTACGAGGTGCCCTTCGGCGACCAGCGCACGCAGGACCTGAAGCACGCCCCCGAGTTCGTGCGCCTCAAGCGCGACATCCTGGACCGCATCCGCGAGACCTCCGGCATGAAGACCGACCTGGAGCAGCTCCAGCGCATGACCGGTCACACCGCCTGAACCGATGGGAGACCCACACTTGAACCACACCCTCAACGACCACCCGGTGGACGCCCCCGCGTTCTGGCAAGGCTTTCCCGCCCCCGCGCTCGCGGGGGTGGACACCCGCCAGCTGATGTGGAGCGAGATCGTGCCCGGTGGCAGCCACTGGGGCTGGCGCATGCCGCGCGGCAGCGCGATCCGCTTCGTGGCGCTGGAAGCCGGCGCGAACGTGAGCCTGGTGCTCTACAGCGCGCTGGAAAAACTGGAGCGCTACAACATGCCCGACTCGCTCAAGGCGCAGCACACCGCGCACTACTCGCGCGGCCATGTGCTGATGAGCGACATGGGCCGCAGCATGGCCAGCTTCACGGCCGACAGCCTGGGCTGGCACGACCCGCTGGGCGCGCTGCTGGACAGCGAGCTGATGCGGCAGAAGTACGGCGAGCAGCGCTACGAATCGCACCGCAACGCCATGCACCGCTCGGGCAAGGACGGGCTGCTGATCGAGATCGGCAAGCACGGCCTTTCCAAGCGCGACCTGATCGCGCCGGTGAACCTGTTCAGCAAGGTGGGCGTGGACGCGCAGGGCCGCTTCGCCTTCGCGCCGGACCACGCGAAGGCCGGCGACTTCGTGGAGCTGCGTTTCGACATGGACGTGATCGCCGCCATCAGCACCGCGCCGCACGGGCTGGACCCGGCGCCCACCTACGCGCCGAAGAAGGTCGGCCTGGTGGCCTGGCGCTGCGGCGCCGCGCCGGCCGACGACGTGTGCCGCGCCTTGCGCCCCGAGAACGCGCGCGCCCTGCACAACACCGACCTGCTGTACCTGTGAGGGAGACGATGACCATGAACACCGCCACCGCGATTCGACTTCAAGAAAGCGCGCTGAACCCCGCGCACGCCGTGCTGAACCAGCGCCACCCGGCGGGCGAGCCCATCCTGTTCGAGGTGAAGCGCGGGCAGACGCTGCGCATCGTGGACCTGGAAGGCAACCAGGCCGCCGACGTGCTGTTCTACAACCGGCACGACCCGGCCGAGCACTACAGCGCCACCGACACCATGCAGCGCCAGGGCGGCATCTACCTCACCACCGGCTCGGTGATCCGCAGCAACGACGGCAACCCCATGCTCACCATCGTGGCCGACACCTGCGGCCGGCACGACACGCTGGGCGGCGCCTGCGCGGCCGAGAGCAACACGGTGCGCTACGCACTGCAGAAGAAGTACATGCACAGCTGCCGCGACAACTACCTGATCGCCCTGCAGCACGCCGACGTGGGCCTGGGCAAGCGCGACCTGGTGCCCAACATCAACTTCTTCATGAACGTGCCGGTGACGGCCGAGGGCGCGCTGAGTTTCGAGGACGGTGTGTCCGGCCCCGGCAAGTACGTGGAGATGCGCGCCGAGATGGACGTGTGGGTACTGATCAGCAACTGCCCGCAGCTCAACAACCCCTGCAACGCCTACAACCCGACGCCGATCCAGCTGCTGGTCTGGGACTGAGACCGCCTTCTGAACCCCATCGCCCCGGGACGGCCCGGGGCGCCAAGACAGCTTTGCAGGACGGCCTGCATCCGGAGACCCCTCATGTTCAGCAAGGTCCTGATTGCCAACCGCGGCGCGATTGCCTGCCGCATCATCCGCACGCTGAAAACCCTGGGCGTGCGCAGCGTGGCCGTGTATTCCGAGGCCGACGCCCAGGCCCGCCACGTGCGCGAGGCCGACGAGGCCTGGCTGCTGGGCCCGGCCCCGGCGGCCGAGAGTTATTTGCGCGCGGACCGCATCCTGCAGATCGCGAAAGACTGCGGCGCGCAGGCCATCCACCCGGGCTACGGCTTCCTGTCGGAGAACCCGGCGTTCGCCGAGGCCTGCGAGGCGGCGGGCATCGCCTTCATCGGCCCGGCGCCGCAGCAGATGCGCGCCTTCGGCCTGAAGCACACGGCGCGCGATCTGGCGCAGGCGCGCGGCGTGCCGCTGCTGCCGGGCTCGGGCTTGCTGCTCGACCTGGCGCAGGCCATGGCCGAGGCCGCGCGCATCGGTTACCCGGTGATGCTCAAGAGCACGGCCGGCGGCGGCGGCATCGGCATGCGGCTGGTGGGGAGCGATGCCGAGCTGCGCGACGCGTTCGAGTCCGTGGGGCGGCTGGCGCAGGCGAACTTCAAGGACGCGGGCCTGTTCCTGGAAAAGTACGTGGAGCAGGCGCGCCACATCGAGGTGCAGGTGTTCGGCGACGGCGCGGGCGGCGTGATCGCCCTGGGCGAGCGCGACTGTTCGGTGCAGCGGCGCAACCAGAAAGTGATCGAGGAAACCCCGGCGCCGGGCTTGAGCGACGCGCAGCGCACCGAGCTGCACGCCACCGCCGTGCGGCTGGCGCAGGCGGTGAACTACCGGTCTGCGGGCACCGTTGAATTTGTGTACGACGCGGCCAGCGGCGCCTTCTATTTCCTGGAGGTGAACACGCGCCTGCAGGTGGAGCACGGCGTGACCGAGCAGGTCTGCGGCGTGGACCTGGTGGCCTGGATGCTGCAGCTCGCGGCGGGCGACCTGCCGCCGCTGGCCACGCTGCAGCCGGTGCCGCGCGGCGCGTCCATCCAGGTGCGGTTGTACGCCGAAGATCCGGCGAAGAATTTCCAGCCGAGCGCAGGCCTGTTGACCGACGTGGTGTTCCCGCCGCGCGCGCGGGTGGACAGCTGGGTCGAGCGCGGCACCGAGGTGCCCGCCTGGTACGACCCCATGCTGGCCAAGCTGATCGTGACCGCTGACACGCGCGAGCAGGCCCTGCAGCAGCTGGAAGACGCACTGGACGCCACGCGCCTGGCCGGCATTGAAACCAACCTGGGCTACCTGCGCCAGGTGGTGCGCGACCCGGTGTTCCGCGAAGGCCGGCAGGTGACGCGCTTTCTCTCCACCTTCGACTTCAAGCCGCGCACCATCGACGTGCTGGAGCCCGGCGTGCAGACCTCGGTGCAGGACTGGCCGGGCCGCCAGGGTTACTGGGCCGTGGGCGTGCCGCCGAGCGGGCCGATGGACGCGCACGCGCACCGCATGGCCAACCAGCTGGTGGGCAACGCCAGCGATGCGGCGGCGCTGGAGATCACGCTGGCCGGGCCCACGCTGCGCTTCAACGTGGCGACCGTGGTGGCGGTGACGGGCGCGCCCGCCAAGCTGACGCTCAACGGCCAGCCCGTGGCCATGTGGCAGTCCCTGGCCGTGCCGGCGGGCGCCACGCTGGCCGTGGGCCGCTGCGAGACCGGCGTGCGGCTCGCGCTGGCCGTGGCCGGCGGGCTGGACGTGCCGCTGTACCTGGGCAGCCGCAGCACCTTCACGCTGGGCCAGTTCGGCGGCCACGCGGGGCGGCACCTGCGCACGGGCGATGTGCTGCACCTGGCGGATGCACCGGCCTCGGTCGAGGCACAAACCATGAGCGACTACGTCTACGAGCCCGAGTACACGAACCACTGGGACATCGACGTGCTCTACGGCCCGCACGGCGCACCCGACTTCTTCACGCCCGATGACATCACGATGTTCTTCGGCACCGACTGGAAGGTGCACCACAACAGCAGCCGCACCGGCGTGCGCCTGATCGGCCCCAAGCCCCAGTGGGCGCGCAGCGACGGCGGCGAGGCCGGGCTGCACCCGTCGAACATCCACGACAACGCCTACGCCATCGGCGCGATCGACTTCACCGGCGACATGCCGGTGATCCTCGGGCCCGACGGCCCGAGCCTGGGCGGCTTCGTCTGCCCGGCCGTGGTGCTGCACGACGAGCTGTGGAAACTGGGCCAGCTGCGGCCGGGTGACACGGTGCGTTTTCACCGGCGCGCGGGCTCGCCGGCCAGCCCCATCCTGGACGACCGCGCGGCCGAGGGCGAGCGCCCGCGCCGCATGGTGCGGCAGGCGGGCGACCGCTATGTGCTGATCGAGTTCGGCCCGCTCAAGCTGGATCTGGAACTGCGCATGCGCGTGCAGGCCCTGCTGGAAGGCCTGAAGCGCAAGCACCTGGACGGCGTGATCGACCTCACCCCGGGCATCCGTTCGCTGCAGGTCCACTTCGACCCTGCTCGCCTGCCGCGCGAAGAACTGCTGCGCGTGATCGCCGAGGTGGACGACGCGCTGCCGCCGGTGGACGAGATGGTGGTGCCCTCGCGCACCGTCGTGCTGCCGCTCTCGTGGGACGACCCGCAGACGAAGCTCGCGATCGAGAAGTACATGCAATCGGTGCGGCCGGACGCGCCCTGGTGCCCGAGCAACATCGAGTTCATCCGCCGCATCAACGGGCTGGACTCGATCGAGGACGTGTTCCAGGTCGTGTTCGACGCGCGCTACCTCGTGCTGGGCCTGGGCGACGTGTACCTGGGCGCGCCGGTGGCCACGCCGCTGGACCCGCGCCACCGGCTGGTGACCACCAAGTACAACCCCGCGCGCACCTGGACGCCGGAGAACGCCGTGGGCATCGGCGGCGCCTACCTCTGCGTGTACGGCATGGAAGGCCCCGGCGGCTACCAGTTCGTGGGCCGCACGCTGCAGATGTGGAACCGCTGGCGGCACGGCACGCCGGGCACGCCGTTCGAGCAGCCCTGGCTGCTGCGCTTCTTCGACCAGATCCGCTTCGAGCCGGTGAGCGAGGACGCGCTGAAGGACATCCGCGCGCGCTTCCCGCACGGCGGTTACGCGCTGCGCACGGAAGACGGCACGTTCAGCCTGAAGGACTACCGGCGGTTCCTCGCCGAGAACGACGCCGCCGTGGGCGCGTTCAAGGCAAGGCAGCAGGCCGCGTTCGAGGCCGAGCGCGAGCGCTGGGCCGCCGCCGGCCAGGTGGACTGCGCGAGCGAGGCCGATGTGGCGGCTGCCGGCGTGGAGGTCGAGATCGACCTGCCCGAGGGCGGCCGCGCGCTGGCCACCAGCGTGCCCGGCAACGTGTGGAAGGTGGCCGTGAGCGTGGGCCAGCAGGTGCGCGCCGGCGATGTGCTGCTGGTCATCGAGTCCATGAAGATGGAGTTCAACCTGCTCGCGCCCGCGGACGCAACCGTCCACAGCCTCATGTGCGCCCAGGGCGGCGCGGTGGCCGCGGGGCAGAACGTGCTGGTGCTCATTGACGAAGCCGCGGCCTGAGATGAAACACCCCCTGCGCCGCTGCGCGGCTTCCCCCCTCCGTGGCGCGCCTTCGGCGCTTCGAGGGGGACGGCACCTGGGGCCGGCAAAGCCGGGCCCCCGGTGCCTCTGGTCGGCGTTGTTTCATGCGTTGCGTATAGACCTTTTCACGAATTCCAAGGAGATTTCATGTCCCTGAGCTCACTGTCCTTCGATCTCGCCAGCCTGCAGGCCGCCTATCGCGAAGGCACCGCGACCGCGCGCGAGGTGATCGCCGAAGCCTTGCGCCGCAGCGTGGCCGACACGCACCACGCCTACATCCACGTGCTGAGCGAGGCCGAGGTCGAGCCCTACCGCGCGCGCCTGGACGGCGTGGACCCGGCCAGCCTGCCGCTGTACGGCGTGCCCTTCGCGATCAAGGACAACATCGACCTCGCGCACGTGCCCACCACCGCCGCCTGCCCCGAATTCGCCTACACGCCGCAGGACAGCGCCTTCGTGGTGCGCCAGCTGATCGCGGCCGGCGCGGTGCCGGTGGGCAAGACCAACCTGGACCAGTTCGCCACCGGCCTGAACGGCACGCGCTCGCCGTACGGCGCGTGCCAGAACCCGCACCACCCCGCCTTCATCTCGGGTGGCTCCAGCTCGGGCTCGGGCGTGGCCGTGGCCAAGGGGCATGTGACGTTCGCGCTGGGCACCGACACCGCCGGTTCGGGCCGCGTGCCGGCGTCGTTCAACGGGCTGATCGGCCTCAAGCCCACGCTGGGCCTGCTCTCGGCCTGGGGTGTGCTGCCGGCCTGCCGCTCGGTGGAGACGCCCTCCATCCTCGCGCTCACGGCCGGCGACGCGCAGGCCGTGCTGGGCGTGGCGGCGGCGTTCGACGAGGCCGATGCCTACAGCCGGCCCGCGCAGCCACTGGGGGTGGACTTCTCGGCCGGACCGTTCCGCTTCGGCGTGCCGCGCCACGAGGACCTGGACTTCTTCGGCAACGAGGCGGCGGCCGCGCTGTTCGCCGACGCGGTCAAGCGCCTCGAATCGCTCGGCGGCACGGCCGTCACCATCGACCTCACGCCCTTCCTGGCCGTGGCCAAGCTGCTCTACGAAGGCCCCTGGGTGGCCGAGCGCTACGTCGCCATCCAGGGCTTCATCGACGCGCAGCCCGAGGCGGTGTTCCCGCCGGTGCGCAGCATCATCGAAGGGGGTCGCGGCAAGACCGCCGCCGAGGCCTTCGCGGGCGCCTACAAGCTCAAGGCGCTGCGCCGCGTGTGCGACCGCGTGTGGAACGAGGTGGACTGCCTGCTCACGCCCACGGCCGGCACGGTCTACCGCATCGCCGAGATGCAGGCCGACCCGATCCGCCTCAACGCCAACCTGGGCCGCTACACCAACTTCGTGAACCTGCTGGACCAATGCGCCGTGGCCGTGCCGGCCGGCGTGCTGGCCAGCGGTGACGCGAAAGGCCTGCCCTGGGGCGTGACGCTGGGCGCGCCCGCGCACAAGGACCTGGCGCTGCTGCGCCTGGCCGATCGTTTTCACCGCGCGCTCGGTGGTTCGTTGGGCGCGACGGGCACCGACGTGTCGGCCACGCCGGCCTGCGTGGGCCTGCCGGGCGGCGAGGTGGGCGCGGCCGGCTCGGGCACGGTGCGCGTGGCGGTGTGCGGTGCGCACCTCTCGGGCCTGCCGTTGAACCACCAGCTCACATCGCGTGGCGCGCGGCTGGTGGACAGCCCCGTCTCCGCGCCCGAGTACCGCTTCTACGCCTTGGCCGGTGGACCGGTGCAGCGGCCCGGCATGGTGCGGGTGGCCGAGGGCGGCGCGGCGATCGCGATGGAGGTGTGGGAGGTGCCGGCGGCCCTCTTCGGCAGCTTCGTGGCCGGCATCCCCGCACCGCTGGGCATCGGCAAGGTGAAGCTGGCCGATGGCAGCGAGGTGCCGGGCTTCATCTGCGAGGGCCAGGGCATCCAGGGCGCGACCGACATCACCGCCTTCGGCGGCTGGCGCGCCTGGCTCGCGGCGGGCGCGCCGCGCTGAACCGGCACGGCACGGTGGGCACTAGGGTGCATGAACGCTTTTCACCCTTTGCACATCTCACACCACTCACTTGACCCGATCGCCCTTCAGCCGCAGGACACCGTGCCCTCGCTGCAGGACCTGGAAGATCAGGCGGCCCGTGCCATCCGGGCCAGGAACGACTTCATCCACTCGCGCCTGCCCAGCTCGCTCTCGCACTGTGGTTACTGGCTTCTCGCCGGTGTGTTCGCCACAGGGAGCGCCACGATGCTCGGGGCCACGGCGGTGTGGGCCGCCACGCTCGGGAAAGACATCTACCAGGCGACCACCAGCGGGCACGCCTCTCCGATGGGTCTGGCGTTCTCGCTGACGATCGGCACCGCGTCGCTGGGCGTTCCCCTGATCCCGGCGCGGGCGTTGGCGCAACTGGCGGTCTTGACGGTGAGGCAGATCACCGAGGACAACGAGGCCATCGTGCAGCAACTGGAGCGCGACATCGAGGACGCCTGCCAGCGCGTGGCGGAGGCGGCCAAGACCTTGTCGCCGGTCGAGTTCGAGCGCCTTTTGCACAGAGGGGTCGTCCCCCTGCCCTCGCTCATCGCGGCATGCACCGAGGACGTCGAGAAGGCGTCGATGCTCGCGCAGGGCCTGCTCGAAGCCGGGCAAGCGGCCCCGCTCCTCGCCCTGGCCAGCCTCGGCCTCCACCATTGCAGCGAGGTGGGCGACGTGCTGCTGGGCGCGCTCGCGGCGCCTCAGGCGTTCGTCGCGCTGCTGGCGTCGTCGCCCGATGCGGCGGACGTGCTCGCCGTGTTGTGCATGGCGCGCAACGCGATGTCCGACAGCGCGCCCGAAGCGCTGGAAGCCTACCTGCAGGACCACCCGGATGTCGCGCGCGACGCCCTGGCGCGGCTGGAGACACGGGTCGCGAATTTCGGTCTGCACGACCTGCACGATCAGATCCGCCAACGCCGGCTCGCCGGCGTGGTGATGGCGATCGCCCGCCACGCGCCATCGCTGGACGCACAACCTGTGCCGGCCTGACGCCGTCGCCCGTGCAAAAAAAAAGCCAGGCCCGAAGGCCTGGCTTTTTCATGCGTGACCAGATCGATCAGCGCGGTGCGCGGCGCGCCATCGGGCGGGCCGGGCCGCCTTCGTTGCGGCGTGGGGCGAAGTCGCCGCGCATGGCGCCGCGCTCGGCGTTGCCACGGTCGCTGAAGCCACCGCGCGATTCACCGCCCTTGTCACTGCGGCCGAAGCTGGAGAAGCCACCGGGCTTGCCACCAGCGCGCGAAGGGGCGGCACCCCGGTCACCGAAGCCCCGGCTGGCCGGGCGCGTGTCGTTGCGGTAGCCGCCTTGATCGCCACGGTTCTCGAAGCGGTTTTCACCCCGGTGGTCGAAGCGGTTCTCGTGGCGCGGCTGCGGTTCGGCACGGCCTTCGAAGCGCGGGTCGAAACGCGTTTCCGGGCGGCTGTGGTCAACGCGGGGCGCGTCGAAGCGGCCTTCCGGACGGCCTTCGAAACGCGGGCCGCGCGGTGCGGGGCCACGGGCGTTGAAGTTGCTGCGGTCGGCATAGTTGCGATCACCACCACCGAAGCGATCACCACGGCCGGCGCCCGGACGGCCACGGCCACCGAACTCGGGTTGCGGCGCGCGCTGGCGCGGCTCCAGGCCGGGCACGGTCTCGACGTTGATGCGCTGGCGCGTGTAGGCCTCGATGTCGCCGATCTTGCGGCGGTCGCGGAACTCGGCGAAGGTGACGGCCAGGCCGTCGCGGCCGGCACGGCCGGTGCGGCCGATGCGGTGCGTGTAGTCCTCGGCCTTCATCGGCAGGCCGAAGTTGAAGACGTGGGTGATGGTGGGCACGTCGATGCCGCGCGCGGCGACGTCGGTGGCCACCAGGATCTGCACCTGGCCGTTGCGCAGAGCCATCAGGCGGCGGTTGCGCATGCCCTGGTTCAGCGCGCCGTGCAGCGCGACAGCGGCGAAGCCGGCTTGCTGCAAGTCGTTGGCGAGGCCGTCGCATTCGATCTGCGTGCTGCAGAACACCACCGCCTGGTTGATGGTGGTGTCGCGCAGCCAGTGGTCGAGCAGCTTGCGCTTGTGGTCGGCGTGGTCGGCCCAGAACAGCACCTGCTTGATGTTGGCGTGCTGCTCTTGCGGGGTGTCGATCTGCACCTTCTGCACGTGCTTGCCGTTTTCGTGCATCACGCGCATGGCGAGCTGCTGGATGCGCGGCGCGAAGGTCGCGCTGAACATCATGGTCTGGCGGCGCTGGCTGGTGAGTTCGTTGACTTCGGCGAGGTCGTCGGAGAAGCCCAGGTCGAGCATGCGGTCGGCTTCGTCGACGACGAGGAACTGCACCTGGTCGAGCTTGAGCTGCTGCGAGCGCTGCAGATCCAGCAGACGGCCGGGCGTGGCGACCACGAGGTCGGCGTTCTGCAGGCGGGCGATCTGCAACTGGTAGGGCATGCCGCCCACCACGTTGGCGATGCGCAGGCCACGGCAGTGGCGCACGAGGTCGATGGCGTCGTTGGCCACCTGCTGCGCGAGTTCGCGCGTGGGGCACAGGATCAGGGCGCCGGGGGTGGCGGCCTTGAAGTTGCGCGGGCTGGTGGGGTCCTTGCGCTTGGGCGCCTTGGGCGGCGCTTCGCCACGGGCCAGGGCTTCGGCCACGGCGCGTTCGCGGTCGGCGCGCTCCTGGGCATCGGCGGCGGCACGTTGCTGCAGCAGGGTGTGCAGCACGGGCAGCAGGAAGGCGGCGGTCTTGCCGCTGCCGGTCTGGCTGGAGACCATCATGTCGGCAAAACGCTGTTCGCCTTCGGCCATCATGGCCTTGGGGATCACGTTGTTCTGCACCGTGGTGGGCTGCACGTAGCCGAGGTCGGCACAGGCTTGCACCAGCTCGGGCGCCAGGCCCAGCAGCTCGAAGCCGTTGGGGCCGGCGGGCTCGGTGGCCTCTGCGGCCTCGACGGCCACAGGGGTGGAGATGTCTGCCTCGGTGTCGGCAGAGAGGATTTCGGGCGAGAAATCGCCGCGGGCTTCAAAAGAGTCGCTCATGTTCGTCCATGCGCCAGAGGGCGCAATTGATCGAATGCAAACGCTAAAGGGACGGCCTACCTTGAAAAGGTGGCAGCTCCGGGGCGTCGGATCCGTTCGTGGTTACAAAACATCAACCATCAAACGATCGACGCGCCATGGGTCACAGAGAGAAGCGTGACACCGGGAGCGAAGGCCCCATCCTGCGGTTGCGGGGGGCCTGGTGTGTGAGGCAGATGCACAAATCATCGCAGTTGCCTGCGAAGCCGCTGATTATGGCATGGATTCGGGAAAACCCCAAGTCTTTACATTCGCGCTCACTCAGTTGAGCACCGCGCGCACCACGTAGAACAGCAGCGCCGCCAGCACGGCGGTGGCCGGCACGGTGACGATCCAGGCCGCCACGATGCGCATGACCACGGAGCGCTTGACGATTTCCTTCTTGTAGGCCTTCTTGAACGCCTTCTGTTCCTTCTTGGCGAACACCGCATCTTCCGGTTGCGCCAGCTCCCGCTGCTTGGCAAGCCGCTTCATGTCCGCCAGCATGCGCTTCTTCTCGCTCACCTCGGCGGCCTCGAAGCGGCTCAGGTAGGCCTCGACCACGTCGCGGTCGGCACCCTGGTGGCCTGAGCGCACCACACGTTCCATCTTCGCGTAGTTCACCTTGAGCAGTTCGCGCAGGAAGCCGACGCCGAACACCGCGCCGATGGAGATGTGCGTCGTCGACACCGGCATGCCCAGCTGCGAGGCGACGATCACCGTGAGCGTGGCGGACATCGCGATGGCGTACGCGCGCATGTTGTCCAGCTCGGTGATTTCCTTGCCCACGGTGCGGATGAGCCGCGCGCCGTACAGCGCCAGCCCCACCGCCAGGCCGAGCGCGCCCAGCACCATGATCCACAGCGGCGTGCCGGCCTTGGTGGCGATGGCGCCGTCTTTCACGGCTTCGTAGATCGCGGCCAGCGGGCCGATGGCGTTGGCCACATCGTTGGCGCCGTGGGCGAAGCTCAGCAGCGCGGCCGAACAGACCAGCGGCCACGTGAACAGGCGGTTGACACCGTTCTTGCTGTTCTCCTGCCGCCGGGCGTGCCTGGCGATGGGCTTGCGGATCAGTGCCCACACGACCACGGCCAGCACCACCCCCGCGCCCATGGCCGTCGGGACCCCGACCTGCACCATCTGGCCCAGGCCCTTGAGCAGCATGTAGGTGGTGTAGGCCCAGACCATGGCGGCGATCAGGATGGGCACCACGCGGCTGGCGGCGTCGATCATGTCGCTGCGGTAGGTCACGCTGCGCTTGATGATGTACAGGAAGGCGGCGGCCATCGCACCGCCGGCCAGGGGCGAGATCACCCAGCTGATCACGATCTGGACGATGGTTTCCCAATTGACCAGGCCCCAGCCGCCGGCGGCGATGCCGGCGCCCATGACCGCGCCGATGATGGAGTGCGTGGTGGACACGGGGGCCCCCACGGCCGTGGCGAGGTTGAGCCAGAGCGCGCCGGCCAGCAGTGCGGAGAACATCACCCACGCGAACAGCGCCGGGTCCGAGATGGCATTGGGATCGATGATGCCGCCCTTGATGGTGCCGACCACGTCGCCACCGGCCACGATGGCGCCCAGGGCCTCGAAGACGGCGGCCACGACGATGGCCCAGCCCATGGTCATGGCACCCGAGCCCACCGCCGGGCCCATGTTGTTGGCCACGTCGTTGGCGCCGATGTTCATGGCCATGTAGGCCCCCACCGCCGCCGCCACGATCAGCAGCCACATCGCCGAAGTCGCCAGGCCTGCGGTGGATGCACCGGTGAGCGAGGCGTACAGCCCGACCAGGAGGAGGAACAGCACCGCGGCGCCCAGCTGGAGCACCTCCTGGTGCTTCGAAACGAAGCGGTAACGGGATTTTTTTGTCATGCGAATCTCATGTGAACGTCACAATTTTGACATGTGGCCGCACACCCCAAGGCCGGCGCGCGGGGCGCCGGTGCAAGCCGCGGGGCGCGCGTTCAGCGCAGGAAGTGGGTGCGGTAGTGCTCGAGTTCGTCGATGGACTCGTGCACGTCGGCCAGCGCGGTGTGCTTCTGGTGCTTCTTGAACGATTCGTACACCTCGGGCCGCCAGCGGCGGGCCAGTTCCTTGAGCGTGCTCACGTCCAGGCAGCGGTAGTGGAAGTAGGCCTCCAGCTTGGGCATGTACTTCACCATGAAGCGGCGGTCCTGGCTGATGGTGTTGCCGCACATCGGCGAGCCGTTCTTGGGCACGTACTGGGCGATGAAGGCCAGCAGGGTGGCCTCGGCCTCTTCCTCGCTCACCGTGCTGGCCTTGACCTTGTCGATCAGGCCGCTGCGGCCGTGCGTGCCCTTGTTCCAGGCGTCCATGGCGTTGAGCACGGCGTCGCTCTGGTGCACCACGATCACCGGCCCTTCGATGCGCGGCGTGAGCTGCGGACCGGTGATGACCACCGCGATTTCCAGCAGGCGCTCTTTCTCGGGGTCGAGCCCGCTCATCTCGCAGTCGATCCAGACCAGGTTCTGGTCGCTCTTGGCGAGGGTGGGGGTGTCGGCGGCGGTGCCCGCCGGGGCGGTGGAGGCAGAAGTCATGGCCGGCATTCTCGCCGATCCGCCGCCCGGGGCCGCCGGCCCCACGGCGCGCGCAAAGGGCCGTCTTCGATAGACTCGGCCCCATGGACACCGCTTCCTTCGCTTTCACCGCCGTTTTCTGCGCCCTGCTGCTGCTGGGCCTGCTGGTGCGCACCGTGCTCGCCAGCCGGCAGATCCGCCATGTGGCGCGGCACCGCCACGCCGTGCCCGCGGCCTTCAGCGACACGATCTCGGTGGCCGCGCACCAGAAGGCGGCCGACTACACCATCACCAAGGCACGCTTCGGCCTGCTGGAGACCGCCATCGAGGCCGCGCTGCTGCTGGGCTGGACGCTGCTGGGCGGCCTGGACTGGCTCAACCAGCGGCTGCTGGACGCGCTGGGCGGCGGCATGCTGCAACAGCTGGCGCTGCTCGCGGCCTTCGTGCTGATCGGCGGTCTCATCACCCTGCCCCTGGGCTGGTACGCCACCTTCCGCATCGAGGAACGCTTCGGCTTCAACAAGATGACGATGTCGCTCTGGCTGGGCGACCTGGTCAAGGGCACGCTGGTGGGCGCGCTGATCGGCCTGCCGATCGCCGCGCTGGTGCTCTGGCTCATGGGCGCGGCCGGCCCGACCTGGTGGCTCTGGGCCTGGGGCGTCTGGATGGCCTTCAACCTGCTCGCGCTGGTGCTCTACCCCACCCTCATCGCGCCGCTGTTCAACAAGTTCGAACCGCTGTCGGACGAAACGCTCAAGGCGCGCGTGAACGCGCTCATGCAGCGCTGCGGCTTCGCCGCCAAAGGCCTGTTCGTGATGGACGGCAGCAAGCGCAGCGCCCACGCCAACGCCTACTTCACCGGCTTCGGCGCGGCCAAGCGCGTGGTGTTCTTCGACACCTTGCTCAAGCAGTTGAACCCCGACGAGATCGACGCCGTGCTCGCGCACGAACTCGGCCACTACAAGCGCCGCCACATCCTCAAGCGCATCGTGCTGATGTTCGCGCTGAGCCTGGCGGGCTTCGCGCTGCTGGGCTGGGTATCGAGCCAGGCCTGGTTCTTCAGCGGTCTGGGCGTGACGCCGTCGATGGACACGCCCAACGACGCGCTGGCCCTGCTGCTGTTCATGATGGTGGTGCCGCTGTTCACCTTCTTCCTCTCGCCGCTGATGGCGCAGCTCTCGCGCCAGCACGAGTTCGAGGCCGATGCGTATGCCGTGGCCCACACCAGCGGCCCCGACCTGGCCAGCGCGCTGCTCAAGCTCTACAAGGACAATGCGAGCACGCTCACGCCCGACCCTCTGTACGCGCGCTTCTACTATTCCCACCCGCCGGCGAGCGAACGCCTCTCCCGCCTGCAAACCGCCTGACGCGAACCCGACCCATGAACCCGATCCACCAGAACCGCCGCGCCCTCTCCGCCACCGAAATCGTGACCCAGCTCACCCAGCTCAACGGCGATGCCGCTCAGGGCTGGAAGCTGATCGACGGCGCGCTGGAGAAAACCTACAGCTTCGCCAATTTCCACGAGACCATGGCCTTCGTGAACGCCCTGGCCTGGATCGCGCACCGCGAAGACCACCACCCTGACCTGGCCGTCAGCTACGGCCGCTGCACGGTGCGCTTCAACACGCACGACGTGAACGGCATCTCGGTCAGCGACATCCACTGCGCCGCCGCGGTGGACGCCCTGCAGAGGGCCTGATGGCCGATCTGCAACCTGGTCTGGTGGTGGCCGCCCACGGGCGCCACTGCCTCGTGGAAAGCCTCGACGGCGAACGCCGCATCTGCCACCCGCGCGGCAAGAAAAACGCCGTGGTCGTGGGCGACCAGGTGCAATGGCAGGTCACCGGCGACGAAGGCAGCATCGAGCGCGTGGACGAGCGGCGCAACCTGTTCTACCGGCAGGACGAGATGCGCACCAAGTCGTTTGCCGCCAACCTCGACCAGGTGCTGGTGCTGGTGGCGGCCGATCCGGAGTTTTCCGAGAGCCAGCTGACCCGGGCCCTGATCGCGGCACAGGCCGAAGGCATCGACGTGCTGATCGTGCTCAACAAGAGCGACCTGCAGCCCGCCTTCGACCGCGCCTGGGCCCGCCTGGAGCCCTACCGGCGCATGGGCTGCGCGGTATTGCCGCTGCGCCTGAAATCGGCCGAGGGCTCGGAAGCCGGCCTCGATGCCCTGCAGCAGCGGCTGGCGAACAAGCGCACCCTGGTGCTGGGCCCCTCGGGCGTGGGCAAGAGCACGCTGGTGAACCGGCTGGTGCCCGAGGCGCGCGCGCTGACAGGCGAGATTTCGCGGGCGCTCAACTCGGGCAAACACACCACGACCAGCACCACCTGGTACTGGGTGGACGCGGAACGCCGCACCGCGCTGATCGATTCACCGGGATTCCAGGAATTCGGCCTGAACCACATCGAGCCCATGCAGCTGGCCCACCTCATGCCCGACCTGAACGCCACGCTGGGCCATTGCCGCTTCTACAACTGCACGCACCTGCACGAGCCGGGTTGCGGGGTGTTGGAACACGTGCAGACCGGGGAGCCGGACCAGCCGGCCGACGATCCGCTGGCGATCAGCGAGAACCGCTACCGCCTCTACGGCGAGCTGTTCGCCGAACTGTCCGACAAGCGCCGGTATTGATAGGCTCCCCCCGCGCCGCGCCTTCGGCGCGTCACCCCCCAGGGGGCAACACCTGTGGCCTGGCGAAGCCAGTTCCACGGTGTTCTGGATGGATTGACCGCTCTCCGGCTACAGGCCAGCGAGCGTGAGCAGCGCGAGCAGCAGCATCCAGAGCACCACCGCGCGCCACACCAGCCCCACCACGCTGCTCAGGTGGGCCAGTTGCGGATCCGGCCGGGCGGCGGGGTCGCCCACCACCTCGTCGTCTTCGATCGTGAGCGGATCGAGTTGCGGGGTCAGCCGCACGTTGATGGCGCCCGAGGTGGCGGCCAGCACCACACCGTCGCTGCCCGGGGCAAAGCGCTCGGCATCACCGCGCCAGCTGGCCACGGCCTCCTCGAAGTTGCCCACCACGGCGAAGCCCAGCGCCGTCAAGCGCGCCGGCACGTGGTCGACCCAGCGCCAGGCGGTCGCGGCGGCGTGCTGCAGCGCCGGGCTGGGCGTGCCGTCCGGGCGGGCGCGCCAGTTGCGCGAGAGGTACTCGGCCAGGCGGTAGAACACCGCGCCCGAGGGGCCCAGGCCGATGGCCCAGAACACCACGAAACACACCAGCACGCCGAACACGTGGCGGTGGGCGGCCAGCACCGAGTGCTCGATCACCTGGCGCAACAGCTCGGTGCGCGGCAGGCTGGAGGCGTCCACACGCAGCCAGCGGGCCAGCTTCTCGCGCGCGCTGGCGTCGTCGCCCACATCGAGCGCCTGCCGGATTTCGCTGAAGTGGTGGCTGAACTGGCGAAAGCCCAGCGTGACGTAAAGAATGCCGATGGTCCACACGAAAGCCAGCACGGAGCTGAATTGCCCCAGGCCCCAGTACACCAGCCCTGCGATGGCCGCCGGCACGCCCACCGCCAGAGCCCAGGCGACCCAGCCATGGGAGGACTGGCCGGCATCGAGGTTGCGGCGCACGGTGCGCGCCCAGCTCCGCAGACCGGCGTGAACGGGGTTGTCAAAGGCGAGCGGGCGCGCCTGTTCCAGCAGCAGGGCAATGAGGATGGCGAAAAAACTCATGGCGCCATCATAGTGGCGTGAGGGGCGCGCGCCACAGAGCGCCGCACGGGCCTAGGCGCTGAGCATGCGGTAGAAGTTGCGCAGCATGCCGGCGGTGGCGCCCCAGATGAAGCGCTCGCGGTCACCGTCCAGGTAGGGCATGGAGTACCACTCGCGCACCACGCCCTCGAAGGCCAGCGCGTGGCGCCGGTGGTGCAAGGGGTTCATGAGGTAGGCCAGCGGCACCTCGAACACGTCGTCCACCTCGTCCGGGTTGGGCACCAGCTCGAAACCCGGCCGCACCAGCCCCACGACCGGCGTGACGATGAAGGACGTGCCGGTGACGTACACCGGCAGCGTGCCCAGCACCTCCACCCGATCCGGCGCCAGGCCGATCTCTTCCTGCGCCTCGCGCAGGGCGGCGGCGGTGGCGTCGGCGTCCTCGGGGTCGAGCTTGCCGCCCGGCAGGGCGATCTGGCCCGAGTGGGTGGACAGGTGGGCCGTGCGCTGGGTCAGGATGAGCGTGAGTTCGTCGCGCATCACCAGCGGCAGCAGCACCGCCGCCTCGGCGGGCGCGCGGTCGACGAACTTGCGCTCGCGGTGCAGTTCGGGCGTCCACACCGGCGGGCGGGCGAAGAGTTCGCGCAGGCCGGTGGGCGTGAGGCGCTGCGCCTGCGCGGGGCGCAGCATCTCGTCGGCCTCGTCCGCGACGATGGGCACCAGGCGCGGATCAAAAGCGGGCAGAACGTGGGTCATGTGAAGGCAAGCATAGGCCAGACGCAAAAAAGCCGCTCCGGGGAGCGGCTTTTTTTGGGAGGGTGCAGGCGACCGGGCCAGGCCCGATGCGCTTTACGCGCCCAGCTTTTCCTTGATGCGGGCCGACTTGCCGCTGCGCTCGCGCAGGTAGTACAGCTTGGCACGGCGCACGGCACCGCGGCGCTTGACTTCGATCTTGGCGATCAGCGGGCTGTACAGCGGGAAGGTGCGCTCGACGCCTTCGCCGTTGGAGATCTTGCGAACGATGAAGCTGGAGTTCAGGCCACGGTTGCGGCGGGCCACCACCACGCCTTCGTAGGCCTGCACGCGCTTGCGGGTGCCTTCGATCACGTTCACGCTGACGATCACGGTGTCGCCAGGGGCGAACGGGGGAATGACTTTGCCAAGGCGAGCAATTTCTTCTTGCTCAAGGGTTTGGATGAGGTTCATGATTTCCTGTTTTGTCGGTCATGGCCGCGCTGCACTAAAGGCCGCGAATCCGGCAGGGCCCCTGTCCAGACCCTTGCGGGTTTGCGGGGTGGCCCGGTCGCGGCGGCCGGTCAGAGGATCGAAAAGCCTTGGATTATAGCAATCCCTGAGCGCGGAGGAAAGCCTGGTCCGCCGCGTCGAGCAATCCCTGCGCCCGGGCACGGGCCAGCAGATCGGGCCGGCGGCTGGCCGTGAGCAGCAGGCTTTGCTCGCGCCGGTGGCGGGCGATGCGCTCGTGGTGGCCGCCCAACAGCACCTCCGGCACCGCCATCGGCCCCCGCGGGCCCTGCCAGACCTCGGGGCGGGTGTGGTGCGGGCTGTCCAGCAGGCCGTCGAGCGCCGGGTTGAAGCTGTCCTGCTGGTGGCTGCCCTCGTCGGTCAGCACGCCGGGCTGCAGGCGCGCCACGGCGTCCAGCAGGGCCATGGCCGCGATCTCGCCACCCGAGAGCACGAAGTCGCCCAGGCTGATCTGCCGGTCCACGCAGGTGTCGATGAAGCGCTGGTCGATGCCTTCGTAGCGGCCACACACCAGCACCGCGCCCTGGCTGCGCGACCAGTCCTCGACGCCCGCGTGGTTCAGCGCCTCGCCGATCGGGGAAAAAAGGACCACCGGGGCGCGGGCATCGTCGGCCTCCGCGCGCGCGGTGCGGATGGCCTGCAGGCATTGCCACAGGGGTTCGGCCATCATGACCATGCCCGGGCCGCCGCCAAACGGGCGGTCGTCGACCCGGCGGTAGTTGCCTTCGGCGAAATCGCGCGGGTTCCACAGGTGCACGGCCACCTGGCCGGACTCGAAGGCGCGGCGGTTGATGCCGTGCTGCAGGAAAGGCGCGAACAGCTCCGGGAAAAGCGTGATGACGTCGAAGCGCATGGCGGTATTGTGAGCGTCAACGATCCGGCGCCGGGCCGCCCCAAGCCGGATCAACCCCCTCGGGGGGCAGTGACCCGCGCAGCGGCGGAGCGTGGGGGCCTAGTAATCCGGCTGCCAGTCGGCGGTGATACGGCGCTGCGCCTTGTCGACGTCGTCGATGTAGGCCGCCACGAAAGGAATCATGCGCTCGGCGGTCTGCTCGGTGCCGTCCACCGTCTCGGTGTGTTCGAGCACCAGCACCGAGGTAGGCCCGGTGGGCATGAGGTCGCGCACCACGCCCAGGTGCACGCCTTCGCGGTTGAACACGTCCAGGCCGATCAGGTCGACCCAGTAGTACTCACCTTCGGGGGTCGCCGGGAAGGCGCTGCGCGGCAGGTAGATGCGCACGCCCTTGAGGGCCTCGGCCGCATTGCGGTCGTCCACGCCGTCCAGCTGGGCGACCAGGCCGTCGGTGTGGGGTTTGACTTCCGCCACGCCCACGCCCACGCAGCCCGTGAACGCCGAGAAGCCTCGCGCGAAGCGGGCTTCGGGCGGCTGCAGGAACCAGGAAGAGGAAGCGATCAGCGCCGAGGTGTCGGCGCTGTGGGGCAGGATGCGGACCCAGCCCTTGATGCCCCACGCGTCCTGTATGCGCCCCAGCTCGACGGCGTCGTCGGGCAGGGGCAACGCCTTGAAGGCGCCGGACGCGGGGTGGCTCACCTTGCTGCGGGCAGGATCAGGCCGCGGCCTTGGCGGCGTTCTGCTTGACCAGGCGCGCCACGGTGTCCGACGGGGTGGCGCCAACGCCGGTCCAGTAGGTCAGGCGGTCCAGGGCGATGCGCAGGGGCTCTTCACCACCGCGGGCCAGGGGGTTGTAGAAACCGATGCGCTCGATGAAGCGGCCATCGCGGCGATTGCGCTTGTCGGCAACCACGATGTTGTAGAACGGACGGGCTTTTGCGCCGCCGCGGGAGAGTCGAATGACGACCATGATTTATCCTTCGGGTGGAGAGGTACCAGGATCGGTACTTCACTGGATCTTGCGACCCGCTTTATTTGCAGCGCTTGAGACACACGACTGACCACCCGGCCAGCGAAACGCCACGAAACCCGCGATTATAGCCCGTTCGCTGGTTTTGCCAGCCCCCTTCCCGAGCGACCCACCCTACCCATGCCCCTGATCCGCCCCAGCCGCGACGAAGACCTCGACGCGATCACCCGCATTTACGGCCACCACGTGCTGCACGGCACCGGCACTTTCGAAACCACCCCGCCCACCCTGGCCGAGATGACGGCGCGCCGCGCCGACGTGCTGGGCAAGGGCCTGCCCTGGCTGGTCGCCGAAGAAGGCGGCCAGGTGCTGGGCTACGCCTACGGCAACTGGTTCAAGCCGCGCCCGGCCTACCGCTTTTCGGTCGAGGACTCGATCTACATGGACCCGGCGGCCCACCGCCAGGGCCTGGGCCGCGCGCTGCTCGCCGAGCTGCTGGCCGCGCTGGAACGCGCCGGCACGCGCAAGGTGATGGCCGTGATCGGCGATTCGGCCAACGCCGGCTCCATCGGTGTGCACAAGGCGCTGGGCTTCGAGCCCGTGGGCGTGGTGCAGGCGTGCGGCTGGAAATTCGGCCGCTGGCTCGACATCGTGCTGATGCAGAAGACCCTGGGTGCCGGTGACAGCACGCCGCCGAACGAGGGCGCATGACGATGATGCGCAAGAACAAGACGCTGGCGGTCTGGCTGGCGCTGCTGGGCGGCATGCTCGGCCTGCACCGTTTCTACCTGCGCGGCCTGGGTGACTGGGTGGGCTGGCTGCACCCGATCCCGGCGGCGCTGGGCCTGTGGGGCGTGGACCGTGTGCTGCTCTACGGGCAGGACGACAAGCTCTCGTGGGTGCTGATCCCGCTGCTGGGCGCGACCATCTCCGCCAGCTGCCTGATGGCCATCGTCTATGCCTTGACCGACCGCGAGAAGTGGAACCGCCAGTTCAACCCCCAGCTGCCGGCGGACGCCGTCTCGGGCGGTACCAACTGGCTGACCATCGGCGCCCTCGTGGCCGCGCTGCTGATGGGCACTGTCGCGCTGATGGGCAGCCTGGCCTTCGGCTTCCAGCGCTACTTCGAGTACCAGGTCGAAGAGGGCCGCAAGATCAGCCAGTGAGCGAGCACCCGGCGCTCAGTTGAGCCAGGCCATGGCGGTCATCACCAGGCTGAGCGTGAACAGCGCGAGCACGGTGGACAGGCCCATGGCCGCGGTGGTGACTTCCTGCGCCACCTCGTAGCGCTGGGCGAACAGGAACACGTTCGCCCCCACCGGCAGGGCCGCGGCCACCACCATCACGGTCAGCGGCATGCCGGTGATGCCCATGCCCCAGGCGCACAGGCCCACCAGCAGCGGCAGCACCAGGTTCTTGGACACGCTGACCCACAGGGCCTGGCGCAGGTGGCCGGCCATGGGTGTGCGCGCCAGGGTCACGCCCACCAGCACCAGCGCGATCGGGCCGAAGGCGCTGCCCAGCAATTGCAACGGCCGGTCCACCACCGTGGGCAGCGTGAGGCCGCTCTGCGCGAACAGCAGGCCGCACAGGATGGGCAGGGGAATCGGGTGGATGAGCGCGCCCTTGAAGGCCGACCACGCCGTGGCCAGCACGTGCGGCGCGCGCTGGCCACCCGCGCGGGCTTCGCGCGCCACCGCGAGTTCGAGCACGATGGAACCGGTGGTCAGCAGGATCAGCGCATGCACCGACACCAGCGTGAGCACCGTGACCTGCGCGCTCTTGCCGTAGGCCAGCTCCACCAGCGTGATGCCCAGCATCACCATGTTGGAGAAGGTGCCGGCCAGGGCCAGCACCACGCTGCCCCGGTTGAAGCCCCGCCACGCGATGGACACCGCCAGCAGCGACAGCGCGGCCAGGAAGTAGGCGCCGATCGGCCGCAGGTCGAGTTCCTCGAAATGCACCGAACTCATGGTGCGGAACAGCAGGGCCGGGATGAGCAGCAGGAAGACCAGGTTGGACAGGTCCTTGACCGCGGCATCGCGGATCCATTGCAGGCGCCCGGCCAGGTAGCCGAGGCCGATCAGGATGAAGACCGGGGTGAGGGAGGCGACGACGGGGTGGCTGGCGATGTTCACCCGGCGATGGTATCGCCAGGCGTGCGCGTCATTCGACGCCGACGGCGCCGGTGATGCGGTAGTACAGGCCGTAGGGGTCGTTCTGCAGCACGTGGAAGGTGCCCTCGACGACCACCGCCTCCAGCTTGTACTTCACCGGCTTGGCGGTGCGCACCTCGACCATGCTCTCGGGTCCGCCCGGCGTGCAGAAACCGCAGGTCAGCGGCACCGAGGCGAGCAGGAAGTGGCGCTGGCTCTCGCCCGGCTCCAGCGGCATCATGAAGCCCTGCAGCCGCAGCTTCTTCTGGTTCAGCTCGGCCACCGGCGCCGGGTACACCGGCACGATGCGCTTGTTCTCCACCTTGGTGGTGATGTCGGTCAGCGTCGACCAGGCGACCACGTCGCCGCGCCTGGGCAGGGGCGCGAACGGGCTGAGCGGGCTGTGCACCCCCGCGCCCTGCCCGTGCGGCAGGCCCGAGGCCTGGCTCGAGGGGCTGCCGGGCGGCACCGGCGAGCTCAGGGTCTGGGCCCCGGCACCGACCAGCACGGCCCCGCCCATCACGAGCAGCGCGGCGAAACGGGAGGCTTGGAACAGGTGGCGCATGGGGAATCGTCTCGGTTGGGTTCAGGCCGTCAGTGCGCGTGGCGCATGCCGCAGTATTTTCCCAGGGCCAGACCCTTGCAGGCCACCGCGAGTTCCTGCATGCAGACTTTTTCGCCCTTGCCGGCCTCCAGGCACTTGGCCGCGCCTTCGTGCGCCACGGCCATGGCGCGGTGGCGGGCGATGTCTTCCTTGGTCTCTTTGTCGGAATGCTGGGCCAGCGCGGCGGTGGACAGCAGGGCGGCGGCGAACAGGAACAGGGTTTTCTTCATGATTTACCTCGAATTCAGGAGTTGAGTGACATCGACACGGTAGGCGTGGAGGGCCGGCAGGAGCGCCGCCACCACCGCCACCCCCAAGGCCAGCACGGGCACCCAGGCTTCGCCCGACACCCATTGCCAACCGGTGATGGCCAGCGAATGCCGGGCCATCAACATCTCGCCCATGAGGGCCGTGAGCGCGTGCGCGGCCAGCAGGCCCAGCGCGCACGCCAGCAACGCGAGCCACAGCGCCTCGCACAGCAGCAGCGCGGCCACGCGCCGGGGCGGCGCGCCCAGCATGCGCAGCATCGCCAGGTCGGCGCGGCGCTCGCGCACCGCGCTCCAGAGCGCGATGAACACCGACAGCCCGGCCACGCCCAGAAGCACGGCCGCCAGCCCGCGCAGCACCTGCGTGCCCACACCGACCATGCTCAGCAGGCGCGTGATCTCCACCGCCGGCGCCGCGGCCTGCAGCGAAGTGGTTTCGTTGATGAAGCGCGGCAGGCTCACCGCCGCCAGCGGCGTGCGGTAGCGGATCAGGGCCAGCGTGATCTCGCGCTCGGCCGCCAGCGCCTCGGCCAGCTCGGCGCGCTCGGCCTCGTCCATGTTCGCGCCGGCGTGCATGTCGTCGTGCACGCGCCAGACCGATTCGGTGGCGGTGAGCACCAGCCGGTCGAGCACGCAGCCGCAGGGCGCGAGCACGCCGGTGACGGTGTACGGCGTCTCGCCATGCGAGCTGCCACCCACGCCCAGGCCGTGCGCGCCTTCGAAGGCCTGGCCCACCTGCAGGCCCGTGCGCGCGGCGACCTGTGCGCCCAGCACGGCCTCCAGCGGCGCCTGCCAGAGCGCGCCCTGCGCGAGCCGGGCACCGTAATGGGCCGGGTAGTCGTGCGTGGTGCCCACGATGCGGAAGCCGCCCAGGTTGTCGCCCAGGCTCAGCGGGATGAGCTGCGCCACCTGCGGGTGTTCCGCGAGCTGGCGGGCCTCGGCCAGCGGGATGTTGCCGGGCGGCACGTCCAGGTGGAACACGCCCGCGAGGATGAGCTGCATCGGGCTGCCCTTGGCGCCCACCACCGCGTCGATGCCGGCGAGGTCGCGTTCGAAGGCGCGGTCCACCTGGTCGCGCGCGATCAGCACGAAGGCCATGGAGGCCAGACCCAGCGCGAGCAGCAAGAGGTTGAGCGCCGTGGCCAGCGGGCGCGACCAGAGGTAGCGCCAGGAAAGGGACAACACGTTCATGCCACGCGCTCCGGGCGGGTTGCCACGAAGGCGAGCACCTGCGCGTGCGGCAGCGCGTCGCGCACGCGGGCGTCGTGGGTGGCGATCACGAGCGTGGCGTCCAGCGCCTTCGCGCTGCGGCGCAGCAGCGAGAGCGCCGTCATGCAGGCGTCGTCGTCCAGGCTCGCGGTCGGCTCATCGGCCAGGATCATGCGCGGGCGCAGCAGCACGGCGCGCGCCAGGGCCACGCGCTGGGCCTGCCCGCCCGAGAGCTGGGTGGGTCGGCGGTTCGCCAGCGTGCCGAGGTCCAGCGCCGCCAGCACCTCGGCCACGGCGGCGCGGTCCACGGGCAGGCCGGCGGCGAAGTGCGCGAGCGCGAGGTTGTCGGCGACCGTGAGCGCGTCGCTCAGGTGCAGCTGCTGCGGCAGAAAACCGATGTGGCGCGCGCGCCAGGCATCGCGGGCCGCACCGCGCAGGGCGCCCACCGACTGACCGGCCACCACGATCTCGCCCGCGCCGGGCGTGAGCAGGCCGGCGGCCAGCGCCAGCCAGGTGGACTTGCCGCTGCCCGAGGGCCCGCGCAGCAGCAGGGTGCCGCCCTGCGCCACCGACACATCGGCCATGCGCAGCGGCGCCTGGCCCGCGTGGGCGTATTGCAGCCCCCGGGACTCGATCACGCGGCGGGCTCCAGGCAGTCCGCGCAGGTGCCGTGCACCGCCACCTGCTCGCCCCGGTGGCCCTGGCGCGCGAGGCTGCGCAACAGGTCGCGGGCCAGCTCGCTCACGTCGGCCATCGGAAATTGCCGGTGGCAGGCGTCGCATTCGAAGCGCGGCGGCGTGCCCTCCTCGGGGTTCGGATCCAGTGGCGCCAGGCTGAAGCGCCAGGTGCGGGCCTGATCGTCGGTCTGGCGTTGCAGCACGCCGCAGGCGGCCAGGCGATCCAGCAGGCGGTAGAGCGTGACGCGGTTGATGTCCAGCCCGCGCGCGGTGAGCGCGTTCAGCGCCTGCGCATGGGTGAGCCCGCCGTGCGGCTGCGCGAGGAACAGGCCGAGCACGGCGCGCGTGGCCAGCGTGCGGCGCAGGCCGGCGGCTTCCAGCCGGGTCTGGATGTGAGGTGGCACAGCCACCGGTTCTTTGGTCTGGCGTGGCGACATGGCTTGGGCCTCCATAAATGCAACTATGTTGCGTTAACATATGCACTATCGCAATTCAGTTGCAGTATCTTAGCTGCAATCCTCCCGTGCCCGACCTTCAAGCTTCCGCCCCATCGGCCATCGTGCTGCACGACCTCACGCTGGGCTACGAGCACCATCCGGCCGTGCACCACCTCTCGCTCACGCTGCCACCGGGTGCGCTGGTGGCGGTGGTCGGCCCCAACGGCGCGGGCAAATCGACCCTGCTGAAGGCACTGGCCGGGCAGCTCCCACCGCTCGGCGGGCGCATCGACGGCCTGGGCACGCTCCAGCGCGTGGCCTGCCTGCCGCAACACAGCGGGATCGACCGCAGTTTTCCGATCTCGGTGCAGGAGCTGGTCCTGCTCGGCCTGTGGCACGAGGTGGGCGCGCTCGGGCGACACAGCGCCGCGCACCGCCGCGCCTGCCACGAGGCGCTGGCGGCGGTCGGCCTGCTGGGTTTCGAGCGGCGCGCGATCGACACGCTCTCCGGCGGCCAGCTGCAGCGCGCCCTGTTCGCGCGCCTGATCCTGCAGGACGCCCCGGTGGTGCTGCTCGACGAGCCCTTCGCCGCGATCGACCAGCGCACCACCCGCGACCTGCTCGTCCTGCTGCACCGCTGGCATGCGCAGGGCAAGACGGTGATCGCGGTGCTGCACGACCTGGCCCAGGTGCGCGAGCACTTTCCGCACACCCTGCTGCTGGCCCGCGAGCCCGTGGCCTGGGGCCCAACGGCCGAGGTGCTGACCGCCGACCACTGGGCCCACGCCCTGCGGCTGCAGGAGCCGTTCGACGACGGCGCCGAGGCCTGCGGCGCCACCGCCCACGGGGTGCCGGCATGAGCAGCGCGCTGTGGCTCGACCCGTTCCTGGAATTCGGCTTCATGCAGCGCGCGCTGCTGGGCTGCGTGCTGCTGTCGGTGAGCGCCGCACCGGTCGGTGTGTTCCTGATGCTGCGCCGCATGAGCCTGACCGGCGATGCCATGGCCCACGCGATCCTGCCCGGTGCCGCGCTGGGTTACCTGGTGGCCGGCCTGTCGCTGGGGCCATGACGGTGGGCGGCATCGCGGCCGGCCTGGCGGTCGCCGTCGGCTCCGGCCTGGTCGCGCGCCACACCGTGCTGCGCGAAGACACCAGCCTGGCCGCCTTCTACCTGCTCTCGCTCGCGCTGGGCGTGCTGATCGTCTCGACGCGTGGCAACAGCGTGGACCTGCTGCACGTGCTGTTCGGCACCGTGCTCGCGCTGGACGACGCCGCGCTGGCGCTGCTGGGCGGCATTGCACTCGTGACGCTGCTGGCCTTGCGCGTGCTGTACCGCCCGCTGGTGCTGGAGTGCCTGGACCCGGGTTTCCTGCGCGGCACCAGCCGCTGGAGCGCGGTGGCGCATTTCGGTTTTCTGGCGCTGCTGGTGATCAACCTGGTGGCCGGCTTCCATGCCCTGGGCACGCTGATGGCGGTCGGAATGATGGTGCTGCCCGCCGCCACCGCGCGTTTCTGGGTGCGCCGCCTCGTGCCGCTGCTGGCCTGCGCCGTGGCCTTCGCCCTGTTCGCCAGCGCCAGCGGCCTGCTGGTCTCGTACCACGCCGACTGGCCCACCAGCCCGGTGATCGTGCTCAGCCTGGGCGCGATGTACCTGCTCTCGATGCTGTTCGCGCCGCACGGCCTGCTGCGCCAGCGGCGCCCTGCCCTTTCCCACCTCAAAGCCTGAAACCAAGGACCCGCTCATGACACACACCACCGCCTTCCTGCCCCGCCGCCTCACCACCCTCGCCGCGCTGGCACTGGGCCTGGCCGCACTCACCCCGCCGCTGCACGCGCAGGCGCCGCTGCGCGCGGTCGCCAGCTTCAGCATCCTGGGCGACATCGTGAAAGAGGTCGGCGGCGACCGCGTGGCGGTCGACGTGCTGGTCGGGCCGGGCGCCGACGCCCACGTGTTCCAGCCCACGCCAGCCCATGCGCGCCTGGTCGGCCAGGCGCAGGTGGTGTTCGCCAACGGCCTGGGCTTCGAGGGTTGGCTGGGCCGCCTGCTCAAAACCTCGGCCTACAAGGGTCGGCCGGTGACCGTCAGCCAGGGCATCCCGCCGCTCAGGAGCGAGCCGGACCACGACCACGGCGAGCGCAAGAAGGGCCATGACCACGGCCATGGCGAGACCGACCCGCACGCCTGGCAGAGCGTGGCCAACGTGAAGGTGTACGCGCGCAACATCGCCAAGGCCCTGTGCCAGGCCGACGCCGCCAGCTGCGACCTCTACAACCGCAATGCCCGCGCCTACGAGGTCAGGCTCAACGAGCTCGAGGCCGAGATCCGCGCGGCCTGGGCGCCGATCCCGGTGGCGCAGCGCAAGGTGATCACCTCGCACGACGCCTTTGGCTACTACGCGCGCGACCACCAGGTGCGCTTTCTCGCGCCGCAGGGCGTGAGCACCGAGAGCGAGGCCTCGGCCAAGGGCGTGGCGCAGCTGGTGCGCCAGATCCGCCAGGACCAGATCAAGGCCCTGTTCGTCGAGAGCATCTCGGACCCGCGCCTGATCGAGCAGATCGCGCGCGAGACCGGCGTCAAACCCTCGGGCGCGCTCTATTCCGATTCGCTCTCCGCGCCCGGCGGCGCGGCGCCGAGCTACATCGAGCTGATGCGCTTCAACACCCGCGCCCTCACCACCGCCGTGCGCGGGCAGTGAGGAGCATCCCTTTCACGAGCAAGCCGAGCACCGCATGTTTCCTACCGCTTTCCGCCTTCTCCCCTGCGCGATGGCCAGCGTCTCGATGGCCGCCTGGGCCCAGACCGAGCCCGTGCCCACGCTGGAGACCGTCACCATCAGCGACACGCGCGAGCGCGCCTACCGCGCCATCGTCGCGCCCACGGCCAACAAGAGCGACACCACGGTGAAGGAGACGCCCTTCTCCATCCAGACCGTCACGCGCGAGCTGATGGAAGACCGTGGCGTCACCAGCTTCGGCGAAGCCGTGCGCACCGTGCCGGGCCTGACGCCGCAGGTGGGCTGGGGCGGCAGCAACGACCGCTTCCGCCTGCGCGGCTTCGCCACTTCCGCCAACCTCAAGAACGGCTTTCGCCGCAGCGTGTTCGCCCCGGTGGACGAGCTGGTCAACATCGAACAGATCGAGGTGCTCAAGGGGCCGGCCTCGGCGCTGTACGGCCGCTTCGAACCCGGCGGCGTGGTCAACCTGGTGACCAAGCAGCCGCAGGACACCGCGCGCACACGCCACGAGCTGACCGCCGGCAGCGACCGCTTCTACCGCGCCACCGTCGACAGCACCGGCCCGATCAGCGAGACGCTGAGCTACCGGCTCACCGGCTCGTGGCAGGACAACCAGAGTTTTCGCGACTTCGTCGGCGCCGAAACGCAGTTCGTCTCGCCGGTGTTCCGCTGGCGGCTCGCGCCGCACACCACGCTGACCGCCGAACTCGAACTCGGCCGCAAGCGCGGCGCCTTCGACCGCGGCTTCGGCAACAGCCCGCTGTTCCTCGGCGTGCCCATCCACACCAATTACGCCGAAGCCGACACGCGGCTGAAAAATGACAGCGCGCTGGCCTCGCTGGTGCTCGACCACCGCCTGGACAGCGGCTGGCAGCTGCACGCGGGCCTGCAGGCCTCCTCGGCCAAGACCGACGCGCTCTGGTACCCCTTCGGCTTCAGCCCCATCACCGGCGCCGGCACCCCCAACCCGCAGGTCAACCGCCGCCAGCAGCGCAGCATTGACGACCAGACCGACCTCTCGGTCCTGGCCGAGGTTTCGCGCCGCTTCGAGACCGGTGGCGTGCGCCACCGCGTGCTGTTGGGCGCCGACGCCAATCGAGACACCTGGGACTTCCGCGCCGACGCCAACGTCGGCCCCTTCGGTTTCCCGACCAACCTGCCGATCGACCTCTACCACCCGGTGCACGGCACCACCGTGGTCGGCCCGCTTGTGCCCTATGACGCGTCGAACTACCGCAGCCGCAACGTGGGGCTGTACGCGCAGGACGAGCTGCAGCTCGGCGCCCAGTGGCGCGTGCTGTTCGGCCTGCGTTACGACCGCTCGCGCACCTTCGCGCGCGCCGACTACCTGCCGGTCTCGGACACGCTGGCGCGCAGCGACGACGCGCTCTCGCCGCGCCTGGGCGTGACCTGGACGCCGAGCGACGCGGTGTCGCTGTACGCGAGTGGGTCGAAGTCGTTCCTCACCGAGCCCTTCAGCGGCATGCTGCGCAACGGCAGCCTGCCCGCGCCGTCGCGCGGCACGCAGCTGGAAGTTGGTGCCAAATTCAGCCTGCTCGACGGTCGCCTGGAGCCCACGCTGGCGGTGTTCGACATCCACCGCCGCAATGGCCTGGTGTCGGACCCCACCGACTTCGACCACGTGCTGCAGGTCGGCGAGCAGCGCAGCCAGGGCTGGGAGCTGGACGTGCCGTTCAGCATCACGCCGCGCTGGCGCCTGCTGGCGAGCGTCACCGAGCTGAAGGCGCAGATCAGCCGCGACAGCGACCCCACCCTGGTGGGCACCCTGCTGGCGAATGCGCCGCGCCGCAGCGCCAGCCTGTGGACCACCTTCGATTTCAGCGGCCGCGCCAGCGGGCTGAGCGCGGGCCTGGGCGCGATCTACGTGGGCGAGCGCCAGGCCAACACCGCCAACAGCTTCGTGCTGCCCTCCTACGTGCGCTGGGACGCCAATGTGGCCTACCGCTTCGGCGCCGGCCAGCGCTACAAGCTGCAGCTCGCGCTGCAGAACCTGGGGAACAAGCGCTACTACGACTCGGGCGGCGCTTTCGTGCCGACCTACCCGGGCGCACCGCGCACCGTGCTCGCCAGCTTCGCCATGGCGCTCTGATGGGCCTGAGCACCCATGGCCTGACGGTCGGCCACGGCGGCCAGGCCCTGCTCGGCCCGCTGGACCTCGCGCTGCCCGCAGGCCGCTTCGTCTGCCTGATCGGCGCCAACGGCGCCGGCAAGTCGACCCTGATCCGCACCCTGTGCGGCATGCAGCCCGCCGTCGCCGGCGAGGTCCGGCTCGGTGGGGTGGTGCTGAACCGCATCACGGCGACCGAGCGCGCGCGCCGGCTCGCCGTGGTGCTCACCGAGCGCGTCGACGTCGCGCAGATGACCGGCCACGACCTGGCCTGCCTGGGGCGCTATCCGCACCTGGGCTGGGGCGGTCGGCTCGGCGCGGCCGACCACGCCGCCGTGCGGGCCGCGCTGCAACAGGCCGGCGCGCTGGCGCTGGCACACCGGCTGGTCGCCGAGATGTCGGACGGTGAACGCCAGAAGGTGCTGATCGCCCGCGCGCTGGCGCAGCAGCCGCGCGTGCTGGTGCTGGACGAAGCGACCGCCTTTCTCGACCTGCCGCGCCGCATCGAGACCATGCACCTGCTGCTGGCGCTGGCGCGCGAGCAGGACCTGGCCGTGCTGCTGTCCACGCACGACCTCGAACTCGCGCTGCGCCATGCCGATGCGCTCTGGCTGATCGACGGCCAGCGCCGCCTGCACGCCGGCGCGCCCGAAGACCTCGCCCTGGACGGCACCCTGGCCGCCAGCTTCGCCGCCGAGGGCCTGGCCTTCGACCTGGAGCGTGCCGAGCTGCGCGTGGGCCGCAGCGCGGCACGCGGCATCCGCCTCGAAGGCGAGGGCATGGCGGCGGCCTGGGCGCGGCGCGCGCTGCAGCGTGCGGGCTGCGCGCACGACCCCGAGGCCGCGCAGACCGTGCACGTGGTGGCACACGGCGTCTACACCCTGAGCCAGCACGGCGAAGCGCCGAGGCCCTTCACCAGCCTGGGCGCCCTGGTGGACGCGCTCGGCGGCCAAGCATGAGGCGCCTGCAGCTGATACCGCTGCTGCTGTTGTGCGGCTGCATGCAGATCGCACCGCCGCCGCGCGCCGCCTGGCCCTCGGTGGTGGTGGGCGTGGACGGCCTGAGCGACAACCTCGACGCCGCCTGCGTGGCCGAGCACCGCCCGGGCGCGGATCTCTTTCCGCACAAGACCGCCTTCACCCACTCGGTGCAGCTGCAGGTGAGCTACGGTCCGCACTACAAACGCGTGCGCTTCACGCCCAGCGTGGGCACCGGCGAAACGCTGGACTACCTGCTGGTGCAGTGCGGCACACCGGTGCCCGCGCACGGGCCGCACGAGCAGGTGATTCAAGTGCCGATACAGAGGCTGGTCACCGGCAACGCCGCCATGCTGGGCGCGCTCGACGAGCTGGGCCTGGTGGACCGGCTGTACGGGGCCGAAAACACGCGCAGCGCCACCGTGCCGGCGGTGCGCGAGCGCATCGCGCAAGGCCTGGTGCACGACATGTGGGGCTACGGCCACGCCTCCATCGAATCGGTGATGGCGGTGCAGGCCGATGTGTACCTGAGCTTCTACTCCGCCTACCCGCAGGGCAACATGCACCCGCGCCTGTGGGAGCTGGGTGTGCGCGCGATCGCGCAGGCCGACCACCACGAGACCCACCCGCTGGGCCGCGCCGAATGGCTCAAGCTGCTGGCCCTGCTCACCAACCGAGAGGCCCTGGCCAACGCGCGGTTCGACCGCATCGAGACCCAGTACCTGCAGTTGGCTGACGTGGCGGCCACGGCGCCCGACCGCCCCCTGGTGATGGCCGGATTCGCCGCCGGCCGCGACACCATCGAGACCTTCGGCGGGCGCAACCAGCGCGCCCGGCTGATCCACGACGCCGGCGGGCGCTTTGCGCTCGCGGACGACGCGCGCAGCAGCAGCCTGGTGTTCGAACGCTTCGAGAAGGTCTACGCGCGAGCGGCCGATGCGCCGGTCTGGCTCGGCACGCTGGGCGGCCAGGCCAGCGCGGCCACCCTGGTCGACGCCAACCCCTTGCACGGCTGGTTCCGCGCCGCGCGCGAAGGCCGCGTGTTCGCCTGGGACCAGGGCTACACCGGCGCCTGGGCCTACCCCTTCCAGGACCAGGGCATGACCCGGCCCCATGTGCAGCTGGCCGAAGCCATCCGGGCGCTGCACCCGGGCCTGACCCTGCCGCCCCTCGTGACCGACACCCCTTTCCTGCGCCGACTGCCATGACCACCACCCCGCTCACCCCCGCCAGATTCGCGGCGATGACCCTGCTGATGCTGGCCTTGTTCGTGGCCGAACTCTCGCTCGGCTCGGTCGCCATCCCTCTGGCCGCGGTCTTCGACGTGTTGTCCGGCGGCACCGCCCATCCGGTGTGGCGCGACATCGTGCTGGGCTTTCGCCTGCCGCGCGCGCTCAACGCGCTGTGCTCCGGCGCGGCGCTCGGGGTGGCCGGCCTGCTCCTGCAGACCCTGTTCCGCAACCCGCTGGCCGACCCCTTCGTGCTCGGCATCGTGCACGGCGCGCGGCTGGGCAGCGCCCTGCTGGTGACGGTCGCGGGCGTGGCCGGCAACGCGCTGTTGCTGCGCTTCGGCCTCACCGGCGACATCGGCCTGGCGCTGGCCTCGGTGGCCGGCTCGGTGGCGGTGCTCGCGCTGCTGGCCGGCCTGTCGCGCCGGGTCGGCACCATCACGCTGCTCATCATCGGTCTGATGCTGGGTTACCTCGCCATCGGCCTCATCAGCGTGTCGATGCACTTCATCGACGAGACCCAGGCGCGCGCCTTCAAGGCCTGGGACGACGCGAGCTTTGCCGGCGCCACGCGCCAGCAGCTGCAGATCCTCGTGCCGGGCGTGCTGGTCGGCCTGCTCGCGGGCGGCCTGCTGGTGAAGCCGCTCAACGGCCTGCTGCTGGGCGAGCGTTATGCCGCGTCCATGGGCATGCGCGTGACCCTGGTCAAGCGCGGCGCGCTGCTCGCCACCGCGTGGCTGAGCGGGCTGGTGACGGCCTTCTGCGGCCCGGTGGCTTTTCTCGGCCTGGTGGCCGCGCAGGTGGCGCGCGCCCTGATGCGCAGCGCCGACCACCGCGTGCTGCTGCCGGCCGCCGGTCTGGTGGGCGCGGTGCTGGGCCTGGCGGCCGACCTGGTGCTGCACCTGCCCTGGAGCCGCCACGTGTTCCACCTCAACGCGGTGATCGGCCTGGTCGGCGCGCCCGTGGCCCTGTTACTCCTCTACCGCACACGGGCATTGCACTGAGCGCGCAGGCAGGTGGCGGGCCGCTGGCTACACTGCCGGTCTCCCCGCTTCACACCACGCCGTGCCCATCACCCACCTGCTCCTCGCCCTCTCGGTGGTGTTCGTCTGGGGCACGAACTTCGTGGTGATCCGCTGGGGCCTGGACGGTCTGCCGCCCTTCCTGTTCGCCACGCTGCGCTTCGCGCTCTCGGCCCTGCCCTGGCTGCTGTTCATCCCGCGACCGACCGCGCCCTGGCGCAAGATCGCCGCCTTCGGCGTGTTGTTGGGCGTGGGCCAGTTCGGCCTGCTGTTCCTGGCGATCCGCAGCAGCATCTCGCCGGGCCTGGCGTCGCTGGTGGTGCAGCTGCAGGTGTTCTTCACCATCGGCCTGTCGCTGTGGATCATGGGCGAGCGCGTGCGCGGCTTCCAGGTCGCGGGCCTGCTGCTGGCGCTGGCCGGCCTGGGCGTGATCGCGGCCAACCTCGACGCCTCGGTCACCCTGCTGGGCATGGGCCTGGTGCTGAGCGCGGCCTTCTTCTGGTCGCTCGCCAACCTGGTGGTGAAGTCGCTCGGGCCGGTGAACATGCTGCACTTCATGGTCTGGAGCAGCGTGTTCGCGGTGCCGCCGCTGTTCGCGCTGTCGTGGTTCGTCGAAGGCCCGCAGGCCATCGCGAGCAGCCTGCAACACGCGGACGGGCTGGTGTGGGCCAGCGTGCTGTGGCAGGCGGTGGGCAATACGCTGTTCGGCTACGGCGTGTGGAACTGGCTGTTGGCGCGCCACCCGGCGGCCACGGTCACACCGCTGGCGCTGCTGATCCCGGTGTTCGGCATGGGCGCCTCGGCCCTGTCCCTGGGCGAGTCGCTGCCCGGCTGGAAGCTCGGCGCGGCCGCGCTGGTGCTGCTGGGCCTGGCGGTGATCGTCTGCTGGCCGCTGCTGCAGGCCCGGTGGGGCCGCGCGAAACCGGCCTGATCCCATCGCCGGGTCTTTTTTGAATCCAGTGCGGGGTCGCGCTGCGTATCTCCTTCAGCCGCAGTTCCGGCTTCAACCCAAGGAGATTCCATGATCACGCAGACCCTCAGCAAGACCGTTCTGGCCCTGGCCATCGGCACCGCATCCCTCGGCGCCTTCGCGCAAGTCATGGTCGGCGGCGCGCCCATGCTGGCCAGCAAGGACATCATCGACAACGCGGTCAACTCCAAGGACCACACCACGCTGGTGGCCGCCGTGAAGGCCGCCGGCCTGGTGGACACGCTCAAGTCGCCCGGCCCGTTCACCGTGTTCGCGCCCACCAACGCCGCCTTCGCCGCGCTGCCCGCCGGCACCGTGGACACCCTGCTCAAGCCCGAGAACAAGGGCATGCTCACCGGCATCCTGACCTACCACGTGGTGCCCGGCAAATGGGACGCCGCGGCCATCGGCAAGATGATCGCAGACGGCAAGGGCATGGCCTCGATCAAGACCGTGGCCGGCGGCACGCTGGTGGCCAAGTCGGCCGGCGGCAAGGTCACGGTGACGGATGAAAAAGGCGGCGTGGCCACCGTGACCATCGCCGACGTGTACCAGTCCAACGGCGTGATCCACGTCGTGGACAAGGTGCTGCTGCCGAAGTGATCGGCCCCGCAAGACCTACTTCGCCAGGCGGGCGAAGGTCTTGCGGAATTTCGCCACCTTGGGCGCGGCCACCGCCATGCAATAGCCCTGGTGCGGGTTGCGCTCGAAGAAGTCCTGGTGGTAGGCCTCGGCCGGCCAGTAGTTCAGCAGGGGCTTGAGCTCGGTGACGATGGACTTGCCGAAGGCGTTGTCCTGGGTGAGCTCGTCGATCAGCGCCTGCGCCACCCGCTGCTGCTCGGCCGTGGTGAAGTAGATGCCGCTGCGGTACTGCGTGCCCACGTCGTTGCCCTGGCGGTTGAGCGTGGTCGGGTCGTGGATCACGAAGAAGATCTCCAGGATCTCGCGCGTGGTCACCTGCGTGGGGTCGTATTCGAGCCGCACCACCTCGTTGTGGCCGGTGGTGCCGGTGCACACCATCTCGTAGCTCGGCCGCTCGACCTGGCCGTTGCTGTAGCCCGACTCGACATCGGTCACCCCGGTCACTTCCTTGTAGACGGACTCGGTGCACCAGAAGCAGCCACCGCCCAGCACCAGCACCTGTTTGTCGCTCATCGTGTTCTCCATGGGTTGACGCCTCACTGTAATGGTTGGGCAAAGGCCCGCACCGCGTCGAGGAATGCCGCCAGCGCCGCCTGATCGCGGTCGGTCTTCCAGAGACAGTGCGTTTCATACGGCGGGGTCTGCACATCCAGCGGCACGAACACCGCGCCGGGCAGGGCGGCCTGCTGCAGCGCGGCGGGCACCAGCGCCACGCCCAGGCCTTGTGAAACCAGCGACACCACGCTGAGCCAGTGCCGCAGTTCGTAGCGGATCTCGGGCGAGAAGCCCGCGTCCGCGCACAGGCCCAGGATGCGCTCGTGGTAGTCGGGCGAAACCGCGCGCGACACCACCGCGAACGGCTCGCCCTGCAGCTGGACCAGCGGCAGGCGGCGCCGGCGCGCCAGCGCGTGCCCCACCGGCAGGCAGGCCACGAAGGGCTGGCTCGACACCAGGATCTGCGAGAAGCTCGCCGGCACGCGCGTGGTGTGCACGAAGCCCAGGTCCAGCCGCTCGTGCATGAGGTCGATCAGCTGGTCGCTCGAACTCAGCTCGCGCAGCACCAGCCGCAGGCGCGGATGGCGCGCCGCGAACCCCTGCAGGATCTGCGGCAGCCCCCGGTACAGCACCGTGCCGGCGAACCCGATCTGCAGGCTGCCCACCAGGCCCTGGGCCACCTCGCGCGCCTCGCGCGCGGCCTGGCCCGCCTGGTCGAGCAAGGCGCGCGCGGCCGGCACGAAGGCCTGGCCCGCGGCCGTGAGCTGCACGCCGCGGCTGTTGCGCGTGAACAGCTGCGCCCCGACCGAGGCCTCCAGCTGCTGGATGTTGAGCGAGAGCGGCGGTTGCGTGATGGCCAGGCGCTGGGCCGCGCGGCCGAAGTGCAGCTCTTCGGCCAGCACGAGGAAATAGCGCAGGTGGCGGAATTCCATGAATCTGAAATTTATATGGATGAATACACCAACGATATTAGACAGATATTCATCAGCCGTCGACAATCGCCGCTTCGCCACCCGAACACCGGAGACAAGCATGAGCACCCCCAAAGCCCGCTTCAGCTGGGAAGACCCGTTCCAGCTCGACCAGCAACTGAGCGACGACGAGCGCCAGGTGCGCGACGCCGCCCACAGCTACTGCCAGGAAAAGCTGCTGCCGCGCGTGACCGAGGCCTTCCGCCACGAAAAGACCGACGCGGCCATCTTCCGCGAGATGGGTTCTCTCGGTCTGCTGGGCCCGACCATCCCCGAGGCCTACGGCGGCAGCGGCCTGAACTACGTCTGCTACGGCCTGGTGGCGCGCGAAGTGGAGCGCGTGGACTCGGGCTACCGCTCCATGATGAGCGTGCAGAGTTCGCTGGTGATGGTGCCGATCAACGAATTCGGCTCCGAGGCGCAGAAGCAGAAGTACCTGCCCAAGCTCGCCACCGGCGAGTGGATCGGCTGCTTCGGCCTGACCGAACCCAACCACGGCTCCGACCCCGGCAGCATGGTCACGCGCGCCAAGAAGGTGGCCGGCGGCTACAGCCTCTCCGGCGCCAAGATGTGGATCACCAACTCGCCGATCGCCGACGTGTTCGTGGTCTGGGCCAAGGACGACGAAGGGGCGATCCGCGGCTTCATCCTGGACAAGGGCATGAAGGGCCTGAGCGCCCCGGCCATCCACAGCAAGGTGGGCCTGCGCGCCTCCATCACCGGCGAGATCGTGCTGGACGAGGTGTTCTGCCCCGAAGAGAACGCCTTCCCCGAGGTGCGTGGCTTGAAAGGCCCGTTCACCTGCCTCAACAGCGCGCGCTACGGCATCGCCTGGGGCGCGCTGGGCGCGGCGGAAGACTGCTACTTCCGCGCCCGCCAGTACGTGCTGGACCGCCAGCAGTTCGGTCGCCCGCTCGCGGCCAACCAGCTGATCCAGAAAAAACTGGCCGACATGCTGACCGAGATCAGCCTGGGCCTGCAGGGCTGCCTGCGCCTGGGCCGCATGAAGGACGAGGGCACGGCCGCCGTCGAGATCACCTCCATCCTCAAGCGCAACAGCTGCGGCAAGGCGCTGGACATCGCCCGCCTGGCGCGCGACATGATGGGCGGCAACGGCATCAGCGACGAGTTCGGCGTGGCGCGCCACCTGGTGAACCTGGAGGTGGTCAACACCTACGAGGGCACGCACGACATCCACGCCCTCATCCTGGGCCGCGCGATCACTGGCATCCAGGCGTTTTCCTGAGCGCCATGCCCGCAGGAAGCGGGCCTTCCGGTTGAGCTGGCAACATGATCGGATATGGGGGGTGGGGTATATTACTAACCCACCGGTCATTAAAACCCCATGTCTGCCCCCACGCCCCTGACCTCCCCCGAATCCGACGCCGAACCGCGCCAGCGACGCGCCCGGCGCAAGGAGGCGCGCCCGGGCGAATTGCTGGACGCGGCGCTGCGCCTGTTTGTTGAAAAGGGCTTCGCCGCCACCCGGGTGGAAGAAGTCGCCGCGCTGGCCGGCGTGTCCAAGGGCACCCTGTTCCTGTACTTCCCGAGCAAGGAAGAGCTGTTCAAGGCCGTGGTGCGCGAGAACCTGGCGGGGCGCTTTCCCGAGTGGAACGAGGAACTCGACCACTTCGAGGGCGACAGCGCCGAGCTGGTGCGCTACTGCCTGCACACCTGGTGGGAGCGCGTGGGCATGACCCCGGCTTCCGGCATCACCAAGCTGGTGATGAGCGAGGCCGGCATGTTCCCCGAGATCGCGGCCTTCTACCAGAAGGAGGTGATCGAGCCCGGCCACGAACTGATCCGGCGCATCCTGCAGCGCGGCATCGACCGCGGCGAGTTCCGCCCGCTGTCCATGGACTACGCCATCTACAGCCTGATCGCGCCGATGATCTTCGTGCTGATGTGGAAACATTCCATGGCGCCCTGCTGCGCCTCGAACGAGACGCTGGACCCGATCGGCTTCATCGACAACCAGGTGGACCTGCTGCTGCACGGCATGCTCGCGCCCAGCCCCACGCCCTGACCTTCACGCCACCATGAACGCTCCCCGCTCGCGCTCCACCTGGATCAAATGGCTGCTGCTGGCCGTGCTGGTGCTGGGTGTCGGCCTGGGCCTGGTGCGCGCGCTGGACAAGCGCAAGACCCAGGGCGAAACCGCCCGCGCGGCCGCCGAGGCGCTCAAGACCGCGCCGGTGTACACGCTCTCCGCGCGCGACGTGGTGGCCGTGCAGGCGCTGGAGCTGACGCAGACGGTGGGCCTCTCGGGCTCGGTGCAGGCCTTGCAGACCGCCGCCATCAAGGCGCGCACCGCTGGCGAGATCCAGGGCTTGAGCAAGCGCGAAGGCGACGCGGTGAAGGCCGGTGAGGTGGTGGCGCGCATCGACAGCACCGAGGCCGACGCGCGCGTGCGCCAGGCCACGCGGCAGGCCGAGTCGGCCCAGTCGCAGGTGGCGATCGCACGGCGCACGCTGGACAACAACCAGGCCCTGGTGCGCCAGGGCTTCATCTCGGCCACCGCGCTGGAGACGGCCAGCGCCAACCTGGCCGGCGCCGAAGCCACGCACCAGGCCGCATTGGCCGCGCTGGACATCGCGAAGAAGGCCCTGGCCGACACCACGCTGCGCTCGCCCCTGACCGGCCAGATCTCGGCCCGCCTGGTGCAGAACGGCGAACGCGTGGGCGTGGACACGCGCGTGTTCGACGTGGTGGACCTCTCGGCCTTCGAAATGGAAGCCGCCATCACCCCGGCCGACGCGGTGTCGGTCAAGGTGGGCCAGACGGCGAACCTTCGGGTCGAAGGCCTGGCCGAACCGGTGCGGGCCACGGTCTCGCGCATCAACCCCAGCGTGCAGGCGGGCAGCCGCAGCGTGCTGGTGTACCTGCGCGTGCCGGCCGCCGAAGGCATGCGCCAGGGCCTGTTCGCGCAGGGCCAGATCGTCACCGGCGCGGTCAACGCGCTGGCGGTGCCGCTGTCCTCGGTGCGCAACGACAAGCCCCAGCCCTATGTGCAGGTGGTGCGCGAGAGCAAGATCGCCCACGTGGTGCTGGACGGCGGCGCCACCGGCCTGCGCGGCAGCGAGCCCATGCGAGAGGTCAAGGGCCTGCAGGCCGGCGAGCCGGTGCTCAGCGCCCAGGCCGGCGCCATCCGCGAAGGCACGGCCGTTCGCCTGGCCACCCACTGAGCGCGCCGCACCATGTGGTTCACCCAGGTCTCGCTGCGCAACCCGGTCTTCGCCACCATGGTGATGATCGCCTTCGTGGTGCTGGGCCTGTTCTCGTTCCAGCGGCTGCAGGTGGACCAGTTCCCCAACATCGATTTCCCGGTGGTCGTGGTGCAGGTGGCCTACCCGGGCGCCTCGCCCGAGATCGTCGAGTCCGAGGTCACCAAGAAGGTCGAGGAGGCGGTCAACGCGATCGCCGGCGTCAACACCCTGACCTCGCGCAGCTATGAAGGCCAGTCCCTCGTCATCATCGAGTTCCAGCTGACGGTGGACGGGCGCAAGGCGGCCGAGGACGTGCGCGAGAAGATCGCCATCCTGCGCCCGGTGTTCCGCGACGAGGTGGAAGAGCCGCGCGTGCTGCGCTTCGACCCGGCCAGCCGCTCGATCTGGTCGGTGGCCGTGATCCCGCAGGCCGTGGACGGCAAGACACCGAGCGCGGTCGAGCTCACCACCTGGGCCGAGCAGGTCTTCAAGAAGCGGCTGGAGAACGTGCGCGGCGTGGGCTCGGTCACGCTGGTGGGCGCCACGCGGCGCGCCGTCAACATCGACCTCGACCCCTCGGCCATGGAAGCGCTGGGCGTGACCACCGAGCAGGTCAACGCCGCCGTGCGCAACGAGAACCAGGACCTGCCGGTGGGCACGCTCAAGACCGGCGAGGCCGAGCGCGTGGTGCAGGTGCTCTCGCGGCTGCAGAACCCGCAGGACTTCGAGCACATCATCGTCGCGCGCCGCGGCGGCCAGGCCGTGCGCCTGGGGCAGGTGGCGCGCGTGAGCGACGGCACGCAGGAAGTGGAGAGCCTGGCGCTCTACAACGGCCAGCGCACCCTGCTGCTGCAGGTGCAGAAGGCGCAGGACGAGAACACCATCGCGGTGACCGACGGCCTGAAAGCCGCCGTGGCCTCGCTCGGCGCCGAGCTGCCGCCCGGCGTGCGGCTGGAGCAGATCGCCGACGGCTCGCGGCCGATCCGCGTCTCGGTCGAGAACGTGCGCCGCACGCTGATCGAAGGCGCGGTGCTCACCGTGCTGATCGTGTTCCTGTTCCTGAACTCCTGGCGCTCGACCGTCATCACCGGCCTCACGCTGCCGATCGCGCTGATCGGCACCTTCTTCTTCATGAACCTGTTCGGGTTCACCATCAACATGATCACGCTGATGGCGCTCACGCTCTCGGTGGGTCTGTTGATCGACGACGCCATCGTGGTGCGCGAGAACATCGTGCGCCATGTGCAGATGGGCAAGCGCCCGTTCGACGCGGCCATGGACGGCACGCAGGAGATCGGCCTGGCGGTGCTGGCCACCACGCTGTCCATCGTCGCGGTGTTCCTGCCCATCGGCTTCATGGGCGGCATCATCGGCAAGTTCTTCCACGAGTTCGGCATCACCATGGTGGCGGCCGTGCTGATCTCCATGTTCGTGAGCTTCACGCTCGACCCGATGTTGTCCTCGGTCTGGCACGACCCCGAGATCGAGAAACACGGCCACGCCGCCAGCGGCCCGAAGACCTTCTACGACCGCACCATCGGCCGCGTGACCGGCTGGTTCGACCGCTTCCAGGACGACCTGAGCCACACCTACCAGGGCACGCTGCGCTGGTCGCTCAAGCACAAGCTCGCCACGCTGGGCCTGGCCCTGGCCACCTTCGTCGGCAGCCTGTTCATCGTGCCGCTGCTGGGCACCGAGTTCGTGCCCACGGCCGACTTCTCCGAAACCTCGCTGAGCTTTCACACGCCGGTGGGCTCCTCGCTCGAGGCCACGGAGGCCAAGACGCGCGAGGTCGAGGGCATCCTGCGCGAGTTCCCCGAGGTGAAGTACACGCTGTCCACGCTGAACACCGGCAACGCGCAGGGCACCATGTACGCCAGCATCTACGTGCGCCTGACCGATCGCCACGAGCGCACGCTGAGCGCGCTCGAGATGTCGGCGCGCCTGCGCGAGCGGCTGCGCGGCGTGCCCGGCATCACCGTGACGCACGTCGGCCTGCTCGACGCCGTGGGCGGCAACAAGCAGGTGGAGTTCTCGCTGCAGGGCGACGACCTGGCCGAGCTGGAGCGCCTGACGCAGACCGTGATGGAGCGCATCCGCCCCATCGTCGGCCTGGTCGACCTGGACGCCAGCGTGAAGCCCAACAAACCCACGGTGGACGTGAAGATGAAGCGCGACCTGGCCTCCGACGTGGGCGTGAGCGTGGCCACGGTGGGCGCCAGCCTGCGCACCCTGGTGGCCGGCACCACGGTGGGCAACTGGCGCGCCGCCGACGGCCAGAGCTACGACGTGAACGTGCGCCTGGCGCCCAGCGGGCGCGAGCGCGCGAGCGACCTGGAGCAACTGCCTTTCATGGTCGGCACCGACAGCGACGGCACGGCGCGCGTGGTGCGCCTGGGCCAGGTGGCCGACGTGGTGGACGCCACCGGCCCGAACCAGATCAACCGCCGCAACCTCAACCGCGAGGTCTCGATCAACGCCAACGTCTACGGGCGCTCGCCGGGCGAGGTCTCCACCGAGATCCGCCAGGTGCTCGACACCATCGCCTTCCCGCCCGGCTACCGATACGAGTTCGGCGGCTCCACCAAGAACATGCAAGAGTCCTTCGGCTACGCGCTCTCGGCGCTGGCCCTGGCCATCATCTTCATCTACATGATCCTGGCCAGCCAGTTCCAGAGCTTCCTGCAGCCGCTGGCGCTCATGACCTCGCTGCCGCTCACCCTCATCGGCGTGGTGCTGACCCTGCTCATGTTCGGCTCCAGCATGAGCATGTTCTCGGTCATCGGCATCGTGCTGCTGATGGGCCTGGTCACCAAGAACGCGATCCTGCTGGTCGATTTCGCGATCCGCGCGCGCGAAGGCCGCACGGGTGAGCCGCCGATGGACCGCGAGTCCGCGCTGCTGCTGGCCGCGCGCGTGCGGCTGCGCCCCATCCTGATGACCACGCTGGCCATGGTGTTCGGCATGGTGCCGCTGGCGTTCGCGCTCACCGAAGGCTCGGAACAGCGCGCGCCCATGGGCCAGGCCGTCATCGGTGGCGTCATCACCTCCTCCCTGCTCACCCTGGTGGTGGTGCCGGTGGTCTATTGCTACATGGACGACCTCGGCAACTGGTTCCGCCGCCGGCTCGGCCTGGCGATACCCCACCCCGTCCCCGAAGGTCCCACTCCTTAAAATCTCGCGGTTCCCGCCGCCCCCTCTAGAAACACCGTTCCTGCGAGTCGATGCCATGACCACTTCCACCGCCCCCGCCCTCAGCCTGAGCCAGGCCCGTTTCAACATGATCGAGCAGCAGATCCGCCCCTGGGAGGTGCTCGACGCCCGGGTGCTCGCCCTGCTGGACCGCGTGCACCGCGAGCAGTTCGTGCCCGCCGCGCACCAGTCGCTGGCCTTCGCCGACATGGAACTGCCGCTGAACCACCCCGCGGTGGACGGCCAGGCGATGCTCGCGCCCAAGGTCGAGGCGCGCCTGCTGCAGGACCTCGCGCTCAAGCCCACCGACAAGGTGCTCGAAGTCGGCACCGGCAGCGGCCACATGGCGGCCCTGCTGGCCAGCCTCGCGCAGCGCGTGGTCAGCATCGAGATCGACGAGGCGCTGGCCCGCCTGGCGCGCGAGAACCTGCAGAAGGCCGGCATCACCAACGCCGAGGTGCGCTGCGCCGATGCCGCCGCCAAGGGTTTTGCGGCCTGCGCGGATGGCGCGCCGTTCGACGCCATCGTGCTCAGCGGCTCGGTCGCCGAGATCCCCTCGGCGCTGCTGGACCTGCTGGCCCCGGGCGGGCGCCTGGCCGCGATCGTCGGCTTCGAGCCCATGATGCGCGCGACCATCGTCACCCGCACCGGCGAAGCCGCCTTCCAGACCGCCCAGCCCTGGGACACCGTGGCCCCGCGCCTGCGCCACTTCCCGGAACCCTCGCGTTTCCGCTTCTGAGCCCGGAAACCTTCCCCCGCCCACGGACGCCGCCATGAACTCGATCACCCCCGCCCAACTGCCCGACTGGCTGAAGCAGGCCGCCGACCCCGCCGCACCGCAGGCTGCCCTGCCCGTCGTGCTGGACGTGCGCGAACCCTGGGAACTGCAGACCGCTTCCGTGAAGCCCGAGGGCTTCGAGCTGCGCGCCATGCCCATGCGCACGGTGCCGGCGCGCCTGCTCGAACTCGACCGGCACCAGCCCATCGCCGTGCTGTGCCACCACGGCGGCCGCAGCGCGCAGGTGGTGCAGTTCCTCGAAGGCAATGGTTTCACCCACGTCGTGAACATCGACGGCGGCATCCACGCCTGGTCGCAGCAGCGCGACCCCAGCGTGCCCGTCTACTGAAATGAAACTCCCCCCTGCACCGCTTCGCGGCTTCCCCCCTCCGTGGCGCGCCTTCGGCGCTTCGAGGGGGGACGGCATCTCGGGCCGGCAAAGCCGGACCCTGGATGCCCCTGGGGGGCTGCCTCTCTCACGAGTCTCTCAGCACCTCCGTCCCGCTCCAAGGAACACCGCATGAAAGCCGCTTCGTCCGCTCGCAAGTCGTCTGCCCACCACCTGCTGTTTCCGCGGGCGGTCATGCTGGTGCTGGGCGCGCTCGCCACCGGCGCGCAGGCCCAGAGCCTGGTGCAGCTGTACGAGGCCGCGCGCGGGTTCGACGCCACCTACCTGGCCGCGCGCTCGCAATACGACGCGTCCCTGGCCCAGGCCGCGCAGGCCCGCGCCGGCCTGCTGCCGCAAGCCGGCCTGGCTGCCGCGGCGAGCTGGGCGCGGCGCGAGGTGAGCAACTACGGCGCGCTCGACGGCAACAGCAACAACCAGAGCGCCACGCTCTCGGCCAGCCAGCCGCTGTACCGCCCGGCCAACCGGATCACCAACGATCAGGCCGAGCTCAGCGTCGACATCGCCAAGGCCCGCCTCACCCTGGCCGAGCAGGACCTCATCGTGCGCACCTCGCAGGCCTACTTCGACGTGCTCGCGGCGCAGGACACGCTGGCCTTCGTGCAGGCGCAGAAGACCGCCGTGGCAGAGCAGCTGGCCGCGGCCAAGCGCAACTTCGAGGTCGGCACCACCACCATCACCGACTCGCGCGAGGCGCAGGCCCAGTACGACCTGGTGCTGGCGCGCGAAATCGCGGCCGAGAACGACCTGCGCGTGAAGAAGCTCGCGCTCGACCAGCTGGTGGGCCGCCCCTCGGTGGAGCCGCGCCCGCTGGCCGCGCCCGTGACCCTGCCCGAGGTGGTGCCGGCCGACCCGCAGGCCTGGGTGGACCGCAACCCCGGCACGCACCCGACCATCCTGCAGGCCACGCGCAACCTGGAGATCGCCCAGCTCGAAACCAGCAAGGCCGAAGCCGGGCACAAGCCCACGCTGGACCTGGTCGGCCAGTACCAGGTGGCGCGCGGCCCCATGACCACCCTGCCGATTCCTGGCAACGTGCGCACCAACACCGCCAGCGTGGGCGTGCAGTTCAACCTGCCGCTGTTCGCCGGCTTCGCGGTCCAGAACCGGGTCAAGGAAACCCTGGCGCTGGAAGAAAAGGCGCGCTCCGACCTCGAAGCCGCGCGCCGGGGGGTGGACCTGTCCACGCGCAGCGCCTACCTGGGCGTGGTCTCGGGCCAGGGCCAGGTGCGCGCGCTGCAGGCCGCCGAAGCTTCCAGCCAGAGCGCGCTGGACGCCAACCGCCTGGGCTACCAGGTGGGCGTGCGCATCAACATCGACGTGCTCAACGCGCAGAGCCAGCTGTTCCAGACCAAGCGCGACCTGGCCCAGGCGCGCTACAACGTGCTGCTGAGCAGCCTGCGCCTGCGCCAGGCCAGCGGCGCCCTGCTGCCCGAAGACCTGCTGCCCATCGATTCCCTGCTCGCGAAGTGAGCTCCGCTACACTCGACCGCCAAGTTGGCGTCAGCCAGCCAACACCCGCAGAAGAGGAAGCCATGCAGACCGTCAACGTGTTGTGCATCAAATGGGGCAAGAAGTACGGCCCCGAGTACGTCAACAAACTTCACAGCATGGTGTCGCGGCACCTGCACCGGCCCTTCCGTTTCGTCTGCCTGACCGACGACGGTGAAGGCATCAACCCCGCCGTCGAGGTCAAGCCCATCCCCGCCGTGGGTTTCGACGAATTCGACCAGCGCAAGCCCTGGAGCTTCGGCCACGGCTGGCTCAAGCTCACGAGCTTCGCCGATCCGCTCTACGACCTCACCGGCCAGACGCTGTTCCTCGACCTGGACATCGTCATCGTCGACAGCCTGGACGAGTTCTTCGACCAGCCCGGCACCTTCATCGTCATCAAGGAATGGGACAAGAAGGACGGCACGGGCAACACCTCGTGTTACCTCTACACCATCGGCGCCCACACCGACGCCCTGGAGCACCTGAAGAACGGCTACCCGGAGTCGATCGCGGACGTGCGCAACGAGCAGGAGTACATCACCGGCTACCTCAACCGGCAGGGCAAGGTCAGCTACTGGCCCGAGGCCTGGTGCCGCAGCTTCAAGCGCCACTGCATGCGCCCGGGCATCCTGGGCTGGTTCTCGCCGCCCACCATCCCGCCCGGCGCCAAGATCATCGTGTTCCATGGCAAGCCCAACCCACCCGATGTCATTGCCGGCGTGAGCGGCAAGTGGTACCGGCGCGTGTTGCCCGCCCAATGGGTCGCCGACCATTGGCGCTGAGCAGCCCGGTTTCGCTGCCCCATCGGGCGTACCGACTGCTCAGCCGCGCCCTGGCCGCTCCCCTGCTGGGCTGGTTGTGGTGGCGTGGCCGGCGTGAGCCCGGCTACCGCCAGAACCTGCGGCAGCGCCTCGGCTTCATTCCCATCGACCCCGAGCAGCTCGGCTGCATCTGGATCCACGCCGCCTCGGTGGGCGAGGTGCAGGCCATGCAACCGCTGCTGCACGCCCTGCTCGAAGAATGGCCGGCGCACGCCGTGGTCGTCAGCACCCAGACCCCCACCGGTGCGCGCGCGCTGCAGACGCACTGGGGCGACCAGATCCGCCACGTCTACGCGCCCATCGACACGCCCGGTGCCGTCGCCCGCTTCCTGAACCGGCTGCAGCCCCGGCTGCTGATCCTCGTGGAGCGCGAGCTCTGGCCCGAATGGCTGCAGCAATGCCGGGCCAACGCGATCCCGGTTGCGCTCGTCAACGCGCGCCTCTCCGAAGGCTCGGCGCGCACCTACCGGCGATGGCCGGGCCTGATGCGGCCCGTCTGGCCACAGCTCACGGTGGCGGCCGCCGACACCACCAGCGCCGAGCGCCTGCGCGGGCTGGGCGTGCCCGAGCCGCGCCTGCACGACACCGGCAACCTGAAATTCGATGTCGCCGTGCCCGCCGCGCGCGTGGCGCTGGCGCCCGAACTGCAGGGGCGCACGCTGCTGGTGGCGGGCAGCACGCACGAAGGCGACGAGGCCGCCTGGCTGGCGATCTGGAGCGAGCTCTCGCCCGTCAACCCGAGCTGGCTGCTGGTGCTGGTGCCGCGCCATCCCCAGCGCTTCGACGAGGTCGCGGCCCACGTCCAGCACAGCGGCCTGAGCTTCGTGCGGCGCAGCAGCGGGCAGGCGGTGTCACCAGGCACGCAGGTGCTGCTGATCGACGCCATGGGCGAACTCATGCACTGGTACCAGCACGCCTCGCTGTGTTTCGTGGGCGGCACGCTGGCGCCCGTGGGCGGGCACAACCCGCTGGAGCCCATGTCGGTCGGCCAGCCGGTGCTGTTCGGCCCTCACGTCCACAACGCGGCGCCGCTGTTCGAGGAGATCGCGCGCAGCGGCGCCGGCGAGCGCGTGCGCGACGCGCGCGAACTCGCGGCGGCGGTGCAGCGCTGGCTGATGCAACCCGAGACCTGGCAACGCCGCGCCCACGCCGCGCGCGAGCTGATCGCCCGCAACCAGGGCGCCTCGGCGCGCACGCTGGCCGTGGTGCGGCCGCTGTGGCGGCCCGCGCACACCGGCAACGTCTCGCGCGTGCGGGCCTCGGTGGACGCAGGCCGCACCGCCTGGTTCGATCCGCACCACCTGAGCCAGGTCTGCGCGCGCACCTTCGACCCGATCGCCCACGTGGGCGGCACCGCCCTGGCCACCGGCAGCGGGCGCGGCCAGGCGCTGCTGGTCCACGAGGGCGGGCAAGGCTATGTGCTGCGCCACTACCGGCGCGGCGGCCTGATGGCCCGCCTGAGCCACGACCGTTTCTGGCGCGCCGCGCCGCACGACAGCCGCGCCATGCGCGAATTCACCCTGCTGCGCCTGATGCGCTCCTGGCAACTGCCGGTGCCCGAGCCGGTGGCCGCGAGCCACTGGCCCCGCGCCGGTCTGTTCTACGAGGCCGACATCCTCGTCGGCCTCATCCCGGGCAGCGCGAACGTGGTGCAACGGCTCCAGCAAAGGCCGCTCGCGCCAGCCGAATGGCAGGCCCTGGGCCGCGCGATCCGGCAACTGCATGAGCGGCAGGTGTTCCATGCCGACCTGAACGCCCACAATCTGCTGCTCGACCCGGCCGGCCAGGCCTGGATCGTGGATTTCGACAAATGCGGGGTTCGCACGGGCGGCGACTGGAAGCCGCGCAACCTGGAGCGTCTGCGGCGCTCGCTGCGCAAGGAAGCCACCCGCGTCGCCCCTTACCACTGGACCGAAGCCGACTGGGCCCCGCTGATGGCGGGCTACCAGGACCTCCCCGCTCCCCCATGACCCCCCCGTCCACCTTCCTTCAGCGGGGCGCCAAGGCTTCGCTCATCCTGGTCTTCTTCGCGTTCCCGATGTCGGTCGCGCTCGCCAATGTGGCGCTGCTGCTCACCCTGGTGTTCTGGCTGCTCGGCTGCGTCTGGGGCCATTCCCTGCGCGACACCCGCCAGGCGCTGAGCAACCCCCTGGCGGCGCCGGCGCTGGCGCTGTTCGCCTGGATCGCGCTCGCGGCCCTGTGGTCGCCAGCCGAGGGGCCGCTCATCGGCACGGCCCTGGGCAAGTACAGCAAGCTGTTGTGGGTACCGGTCTTCATCGGTCTGCTCAACGACCCGGCCACGCGCCGCCGCTGCGGGCAGGCCTTCGCGCTGGCCATGCTGTTCACGCTGGTGGTCACCTGGCTCAATGTCTGGTTCGATTTTTCCTGGACGCGCACGCACAACCAGGGCTTCGGCGAGGACCACACCGTCTTCAAGGACCGCATCGCGCAAGGCATCCTGATGTCGTTCTTCACGGTGATGGCCCTGCACCAGGCCATGCATGCGCCGACGCGGGCCCGGGCCGTGCTCGCCGCCCTGGTGGCCGCGCTGGCGGCGTTCAGCGTGCTGTTCCTGTCGTCGGGCCGCACCGGCTACTTGGCCCTGCTGCTGGCCCTGGCGGTGTTCGCGGTCTTCGCCGTCGGCCTGCACCGGCGCCGGCTGGCCATCGCGGCGCTGGCCCTGGTCGCCGTGATGGCCATCACCTTCACCACGTCGACCCAGCTGCGGTCGCGCGTCAACGAGGCCTGGCTCGAAGCCCGGGACAGCAGCATCACGGTGCCTGTCACGTCCGCAGGCGCCCGCATGGAGATGAACCGCTTCGCGCTGCAGAGCGCGCTGGAGCAGCCTGTGCTCGGCCACGGCACCGCGTCCTACCCGGTGCTGTCGCCTGCGCATTTCACCGATCCTGCGTGGTGCGCCGTGGTCTGCGTGCACCCGCACAACCAGTTCGCCTTCTTCCTGTTCGAACAAGGCCTGATCGGCCTGGTCCTGTTCCTGTGGTTCGTGTTCGCCATCGCACGGCAGGCCTGGCGCGAAGACACGCCGCGCCGGGCGCTGATGATGGGCTTTGTGGCGGTGCTGCTGGTGGCGAACACGACGCACAGTTCGTTCTGGCTCTCGACGGAAAACCATTTCTTCATCCTGATGTCGGCGCTGCTGATGGCCGCCATCCCGATGCGCCAACGGGAGCGGGCGGCCCCATGACGAAGACCATCGCCTTTCACTCCAATCAGCTGTCGATCCGGGGCACCGAGGTCGCGCTGTACGACTACGCGCTTCACAACGAGACGGTGCTGGGCCACCGCAGCCTAGTGGTCTACAACGCCGACAGCCCGCACAACAGCGCCGAGGCCCTGGCCAAGTTCAGCGCGCGCTTCGAGGTGCTGGGCTACCGCCGGATCGACGAACTCGATGCCCTGCTCGGCCGCCACCACGCGGACCTGCTGTACGCCATCAAGGCCGGCAAGAACGACGGCGTGTGGTCGCGCACGGTGCCCACCATGGTGCACGCGGTCTTCCCGACCAACCCCGCGCGGGCCCATGGCGCCTCCTACGCCTTCATCTCCGAATGGTTGAGCCGGCATTGCGCGAACGGCAAGATCCCCAGCGTGCCGCACATCGTGGAGCTGCCCGATGTGAACGAGGACCTCCGCGGCGAACTGGGCATCCCGCCCCAGGCCAAGGTGCTGGGCTGCCACGGTGGCGCCAACAGCTTCGACGTGCCCAGCGCGATCGAGGCGGTGCGCCAGGTGCTGGCGCGCTCGCCCGACACCTGGTTCGCCTTCCTCAACATCGCGCCCTTCGTGGACCACCCGCGCGCCCTCTTCCTGCCGGGCAGCAGCGACATGGTTTACAAGACGCGTTTCATCAACACCTGCGACGCCATGCTGCACGCCCGCCTGCAGGGCGAGTCCTTCGGGCTGGCCTGTGGCGAGTTCTCGATCCGCAACAAGCCCGTGATCACCTATGCGCGCAGCAAGCACCGGCACCACATCGACGTGCTGGGCGACTCGGGCTTCTGCTACACCGATGCGCGCTCGCTGGTCGACATCATCGAGAAGCTGGACCCGCAAGACCTCAAGCGACACCACTGGGACCGGTATTCCGCGCTCTACAACCGGGACGTGGTGATGGGCCTGTTCGACCGGCACCTGATCCAGCCCGCGCTGCGCAACCCCGACCGTGCCAGGCCGCAGCTCGATCTCGGCTGGGCCGACCGGCTGCCGTACTACCGGCTCAAGCTGAGCATGCGCTTCGGCTAGCGCCGGGCCAGGTCGTCGGGCTGTGGCGCGTCGTAGCGCAGGGCCGCGTAGCGGAAGAAGGTCTCGAGCGCGATGAACTGGCTGTAGAGAAAGCCCGGACCACCGCACAGGAAAGCGCGCTGGAAGATGTACACGCGCAGGAACACCAGGCCGCCCATGACGAGGCCCCGCCACACGCCGCCCTTCTTGCCCTGCGCGCTGCGTTTGGTGGCACCGAGTTGCACATACTGCGCGAGCTTGCGCAGGCTGCCATACACCGTGGGGCGCGAATGGTGCAACAGGCGCGCGCGAAACTCGCGCACCGGCACGGCCTGGCGCAGCACCGGTGCTTCGTGCACCACGCCCTCGAAGCGCTCCAGGGTGGCGCGGCGGAACAGCCGCTGGATACCGCCCCTGGGCTTCATGCGCGTGAGCGCGCGGCCGAAGGCCACTTCATCCCACCAGACGCGCCAGACGGCATCTTCGTCCGACGACACCGCCCGCTCGATCTCGGCCCGCAGCGCGGGCGAGATCTCCTCGTCGGCGTCGAGGAAGAACACGTAGTCCGTGTTCAGGTGCTCCAGGGCGCGGGTGCGTTGCATGGCGAAGCCCCGCCAGTCCCCGTGCAGGTGGACCGCCGCCCCCAGGCGCTCGGCGCGTTCGCGGGTGTCGTCGGTGCTGCCGCTGTCGATCACCACGATCTGGTCGGCAAAAGCGGCGCTGCGCAGGCAGGCTTCGATGCGTTGCGCTTCGTTGAGCGTGAGCACGGCCACGCCCAGCGTCGGCTGTCGGGCGGGGGCCTCAGTCACGCAGCCTCCAGCGCACCAGGCCCATCCAGCGCCCGGCCATGCGCGCGAGCAGGCGCGGCGACCAGGCGATCGCGCGCAACGGCAGGGCCACCGTGGTGCCCAGCAGCACCGACCAGCGCTGGCGCCGCGCCTTCGCGTGCGAACGGTGCTTGGCGGTGTAGATCAGCTTGGACTGGGCGTGGTGGTAACCGCGCAGGTACTCGCTCTTCCAGGGCGTCTTGCCCTTGACCGAGCCGCGCGCGCGGTGCACGGCGGCCACGGCCGGCCACACGACGATGGGCCGCTGCCGCTGGAACAGCCGCAGGCAGAGGTCGTCGTCCTCGTAGTACAGGAAGAAGCGCTCGTCGAAGAAGCCCACGCCCTCGAAACGCGAGAGCCGGAACAACATGGCCGCGCCGACCACGAAACCCACGCAGGCAGGGCCTTCGGCGCCGGGCCCGCGCGAGGACCAGGCGGTGCTCGGCCAGCGGTAGTTCACATCGGGCCGCCCGGGCGCGCCTTCGAGCTGCGGCGCCACGATGGCGGCCTCGGGCATGCCATTGGCCACCCGCACCAGCTCGCGCAGGCCCTCGGGCGTGACTTCGCAATCGGGGTTGACCAGCAAGGCCAGCGGCGTGCGCGTGGCAGCGAGCGCGCGGTTGTTCGCGGCACCGAAGCCCAGATTGCGGCCGTGCTCGAGCACGGTGGCCTGCGGCCAGCGCGCGCGCGCCAGCGCGGGCGTGTCGTCGGTGCTGCCGTTGTCCGAGATCACCACGTGCGGGCAGTGCGCGAGCAACGCATCCAGCGCGTCCAGGCAATGAGCGCTGTGGTACGTGACCAGGACCACCGTGACCTCGTTCAACAGATCATCAGAATGCATACGGAGGCAGAAAAACGTCGAATGAAGAAGCGCCAACCCAGGATGCCTCGGAACCGGCTCTGCCGGGCCGCAGGCATCGCCCCCTTGAGGGGGTAGCGCGAAGCGCTGCAGGGGTGTTCATCTAATGCGCGCTGGCGCCGACCACGGCATCGGGCTTGGCCTGCTTCAGCAGCGCCAGCATGGTCGCCTCGATGCGGTGCAGCGCCTCGGTGGTCTGACCTTCGAAGCGCAGCACCAGCACCGGCGTGGTGTTGGAGGCGCGGATCAGACCGAAGCCGTCGGGCCAGTCCACGCGCACGCCGTCGATGGTGGAGAGTTTGGCCGGCGCGTCGAACTTCGCCAGCGCGACCAGCTTGTCCACCACCGCGTGCGGCTCGCCTTCGGCGCAGGCCACATTGAGCTCGGGCGTGCTGTGGCTGGTGGGCAGGGCGTTGAGCACGGCGCTCGCGTCGGGGCTGCGGCTGAGGATTTCCAGCAGGCGCGCGCCGGCGTAGGTGCCGTCGTCGAAACCGAACCAGCGCTCCTTGAAGAAGATGTGGCCGCTCATCTCGCCGCCCAGCGGGCTGTCCAGCTCCTTCATGCGCGCCTTGATCAGCGAGTGGCCGGTCTTGTAGATGTGGGCCACGCCGCCGGCCGCCTCGATCGCCGGGGCCAGGCGCTGTGAGCACTTCACATCGAACACGATGTCGCCACCGGGCACGCGCGAGAGCACGTCCTGCGCGAACAGGATCATCTGGCGGTCGGGGTAGATGGTCTGGCCGTCCTTGGTGACGATGCCCAGGCGGTCGCCGTCGCCGTCGAAGGCCAGGCCGAGTTCGGCGTCGGTCTCGCGCAGGGTGCGGATCACGTCCTGCAGGTTCTCGGGCTTGCTCGGGTCCGGGTGGTGGTTGGGGAAGTTGCCATCCACCTCGCTGAAGAGTTCGATCACCTCGCAGCCCAGCGCGCGGAAGATCGCCGGGGCCGAGGCGCCGGCCACGCCGTTGCCGCAGTCCACCACCAGCTTCATGGGGCGCGCGAGCTTGGCGTCGGACACGATGCGGGCCTGGTACGCGGCCTGCACGTTGATCAGGCGCACGCGCCCACCCTCGGCGCGCCGGTGCGTCTCGGCTTCCATGGTCTTGCGCAGGGCCTGGATGTCCTCGCCGTAGATCGCGCGGCCGGCCAGCACCATCTTGAAACCGTTGTAGTCCCTGGGGTTGTGGCTGCCCGTGACCTGGATGCCGCTGGTGCACAGCGTGGCGGCGGCGAAGTACAGCATGGGCGTGGTCGCCAGACCGATGTCGATGACATCGATCCCGGCGGCCACCAGCCCCCGGATCAGCGCGGCGGACAGGGCCGGGCCGCTCAGGCGGCCGTCGCGGCCCACGGCCACGGTCTTTTCGCCCAGTTCCAGGGCCCGGGTGCCGAAGGCCAGGCCCAATGCCTCGGCCACGCCTTCGTTCAACGCGGTGGGGGTGACGCCCCGGATGTCGTAGGCCTTGAAGATGGACGCGGCAACTTGCATGGAGTTTTTCCTCGTGACGGGCAAAACGGGCATTGTAGGAGGGGGGTACCCATCATGCCGGAGGCACATGTCCGGAAACGGCCAGTCAACCCCGTCCGAACGGCCTACCATGACAGCCATGAACCGCTCAGACCGCATCGACGAAGACGCCTGCTACCGCGCGCTGTGCTCGCACGACGCGCGCTTCGACGGCCAGTTCTTCACCGCCGTCACCTCCACCGGCATCTATTGCCGGCCGGTGTGCCGCGTGCGCACGCCCCGGCGCGAGAACTGCCGTTTCTTCGCGCACGCCGCGCAAGCCGAACAGGCGGGCTTCCGGCCCTGCCTGCGCTGCCGGCCCGAGCTGGCGCCGCGCGAGCGGCACTGGTCGACGGAAGACGCCTCCACCATCCTGGTGCAGCAGGCCACGCTGTGGCTGGACGACCCCCAGCACTGGCAGGACGACGACGGCGGCGCGATGGGCGAGCGCCTGGCGGCGCGGCTGGGCGTGAGCGACCGCCACCTGCGGCGCGTCTTCGAGGAACGCCTGGGCGTCTCGCCGCTGCAATACTTGCTCACGCGCAAGCTGCTCACGGCCAAACAGCTGCTGGCCGACACCGACCTGCCGGTCACGCAGATCGCCCTGGCCAGCGGTTTTGCCAGCGTGCGGCGCTTCAACGCGGCCTTTCTCGAGCACTACCGGCTCAACCCCACGCAGCTGCGGCGCGAAACCGCCACCCGCGACACCGGCCAGGGCACCGCGGTGCGGCTGGGCTATCGGCCGCCGTACGACGTGGCGGCCACGCTGGGCTTCTTCCGCCAGCGCCTGATCGACGGCGTGGCCTTCATCGACGAACAGGGCCTGCGACTGGGTCAGACCCTGCGCATGGAGCTGGGCGGGCGCACCCACACGGGCTGGCTGGTGGCCGGCTTCGACGAGGCCCGCAGCCAGCTCGAACTGCGCGTGAGCGACGACCTGCGCGAGGTCTTGCCCCAGGTGATTCACCGCCTGCGCGCCGCGCTCGACCTGGACGCCGACCCGACCGCCATCAACGCCGTGCTGCACGGCGCGTTCCCGGCCGGCGATGGCCTGCGGGTGCCGGGCGCGCTCGACGGCTTCGAACTCGCGGTGCGCGCGGTGCTGGGCCAGCAGATCACCGTGGCGGCCGCGCGCACGCTCGCGCAGCGGCTGGTGAACCGCTTCGGCGAGCCCATCGAGACGCCGCACGCCGGCCTCTCCCGCCTGTTCCCCACGCCCGCCGCATTGGCCCAGGCCGAAGGCGACGGCCTGGGAGAACTCGGCATCGTGCGGCAGCGCCAGGCCGCCATCGTGGCGCTGGCGCGCGGCGTGGCCGAGCAGGGCCTGGTGCTCAACGGCAGCGCCGACGTGCCCGCCACCCTCACCGCCCTCAAGGCCATGCCGGGCATCGGCGACTGGACCGCGCAGTACATCGCCATGCGCGCCCTGCGCTGGCCGGACGCCTTCCCCGCGGGTGACGTGGCACTGCACAAGGTCATGGGCGTGCGCGAAAACAAACACCCGGCCCGCGAGGCCGAAGCCGCCTCCCTCGCCTGGAAACCCTGGCGCAGCTACGCCGTCGTGCGCGCCTGGTCGGCAGGCCACGTCGTCTCATCCACAGGAGCCTCCGCATGAAACACGATCCCCTCACCGTCTTCACCACCTGGCAAGGCCCGATGGGCGCCATGACGCTGGCGGCCACGCCGCGCGGCCTGAGTGGCGTCTGGTTCGACGGGCAGCGCCACGGCCCGGACCGCTCGGCCTGGCGCCACGACCCCGACCACCCGGTGCTGCGCCAGGCCATCGAGCAGCTCACGCAGTATTTCGCCGGGCAACGCCAGCACTTCGAGCTGCCGCTGGACCTGAGCATGGGCACGCCCTTCCAGCAGCAGGTGTGGCAGGCCTTGTTGGGCATCGCGCCCGGCGCCACCACCAGCTACGGGCGCCTGAGCGCGGCCATCGGCAAACCGGCCGCGGTGCGCGCGCTGGGGGCGGCGGTCGGCCGCAACCCGATGAGCGTGGTGGTGCCCTGCCACCGCGTGCTGGGCTCCGACGGCTCGCTCACCGGCTACGCGGGTGGGCTGGATCGCAAGACCGCCCTGCTCTCGCTCGAAGGTGCCACCTTGGTGTGAGGCGGCGCGACGAACGGCATTGTGCCGTTCCACTCATCAATCCATGCCCCATCCGGCATCAATCGCGTGCCGGGACACCCGGGACGCCATGCATACTTTGACGCCATGAGCCCCACCCTCGTCCTGGAATTCCTGCTGCTGGCCGCCCTGTGGGGCGCCTCCTTCCTGTTCATGCGCCTGGGCGGCGCCGAGTTCGGCGCCCTGCCCACGGCCGGCCTGCGCGTCGCGCTCGCCGCCCTCTTCCTGCTGCCGGTGTTCTTCATCAAGGGCGTGTGGGCCGACTTCCGCTCGCGCGCCCGGCCCATCCTGTTCGTCGGCCTGCTCAACTCCGGCATCCCCTTCGCCCTGTTCGCCTACGCCGTGCTGCACATCCCCACCGGCCTGACCTCCATCCTCAATGCCACCGTGCCGCTGTCGGGCGCGCTGGTGGCCTGGCTCTGGCTCAAGGACCGGCCAGGCGGCTCGCGCATGCTGGGCCTGGCGATCGGCTTCGCCGGCGTCACGCTGCTGGTGATCGGCAAGTCCGGCTTCAGCGCGGCCGGCGTGGTGAGCGACGGCCCCGTGGCCAGCACGCTGATCGCCATGGGGGCCTGCCTGCTCGCCACCCTGTTCTACGGCATCGCCGCGAGCTTCACCAAGCGCTACCTCACGGGCGCCCACCCGCTGGCCACCGCCACCGGCAGCCAGATCGGCGCGGCCCTGGGCCTGGCCATTCCCACCGCCTTGCTGTGGCCCAGCCAGCCGGTGAGCAGCACCGCCTGGGGCGCGGTCGCGGCCGTGGCCCTGCTGTGCACGGCCATCGCCTACATCATTTTTTTCCACCTGATCGAGAAGGCCGGCCCGAGCCGCGCGCTGACCGTGACCTTCCTGGTGCCGGTGTTCGCGCTGGTCTACGGCTCGGTCTTCCTCAACGAGGTCATCACGCCCTGGATGATCGGCTGCGGCGTGGTCATCGTCTGCGGCACCGCCCTGTCCACCGGGCTGGTGCGGCTGGGCTGGCTGGAGCGCGCGGCCTGAGGGCGCGCGGTCACTTCGCGGCCGATGCGCGTGGGAGGGCCTTGCCCGCCGAGGGCGAGCCGGGCAGCGCCAGCGCCACTTCCTCGAGGTAGCCGGCCAGCACCTGCGCCTCGTCGCTGAGGGGGCGGATCGCCGAGCGGTAGATCTCCGTCCCGAGCTCGATGCGCGGCCGGAAGGGCCGCGTCACGATGTCCGGGAAGATGCCGGTGGACAGCAGCATGGGGTTGATCAGCCCGATGCCCACGTTCTGCTGCACCAGCGCGCACACCCCCATGGAGGTGCTGGCGATCGTGCCCTGCCCCACCAGCACGCCGGCTTCCTGCAGCGTGGCGCGCACCAGGATCGAGGTGGGCGACTCCTCCGGCAGCGCGATCACCTCGGCGTCCACCAGGTCCTGCGGCCGCACCAGGGCCTTGGCCACCAGGGGGTGGCGCCGGTGCATGGCCACCACCAGCAAGTCCTCGGAGATGGTGCGGCGCTCGCACAGTTCCACGGCGCTGATGGTGTTGGGCGCGGGCGGGTTGGTGACGCCCAGGTCGACCTCGTGGTGGGCGACCAGCCGCAGCACCTCCGGCGGACCCTCCACCCGCACCCGCACCTTGACCTCGGGGTGGCTGAGCTTGAAGCGCTGGATCGCGCCGGGCAGGATGGCGATCAAAGGGGGCGCGTGCGCCGCCACCGTCACCGTGCGGTTCGAGGCCTGGTCCAGCGTGGCGGCTTCGGCCAGCGCCCAGGCCAGGTGGTTGGCCGCCTGCTCGGCGCGCGGCAGCAGGCGGCGGGCCGCGGCGGTGGGCTCCAGCCGGCCACCCTGGCGCGTGAACAGCTCGACGCCGGTCTCGCGCTCCAGCAGGCCCAGGGTCTTGCTGACAGCGGCCTTGGAAATGCCCAGCTTGAGCGCGGCCTCGCCCAGCCCCCGGCTGCGCATCACCGCGGTGAAGATCTGGAAATGGCGGCCGTTGAGCAGCGAGGACACAGGCATGGGAAGGCGAAACGTGGGTGGTGGTCAAGGGCGAAATCGTCAACCAGAGGTTAACAAGAAAGTGCCTTGCGCTCCCGGGTGCCTCCCTAGAATTTCCCTCATCCCCTTCACCCATTCCCCCAAGAACCGAGGTAGTCCCCCGTGATCCGACAACTGCTCCCCGCCCTGATCGTTTCGGCCTTTGCCCCCTTCGCCGCGGCCCAGTCCTTCCCCTCCAAACCCGTGACCATCGTGGTTTCGGTGCCGGCCGGCGGCACCATCGACGCCATCGCGCGCATGGTGGCCAAGGACATGGGCGAGGCCCTGGGACAGCCGGTGGTGATCGACAACCGCGCGGGCGCCAACGGCAACATCGCCGCCGAGTTCGTGCGCCGCGCGCCGGCCGACGGCCACACGCTGCTGATGCTGGCCTCCAGCACGCTGACGCTGGGCCCCTACGTCATGGACAAGGTGCCGTTCGACCCGATCAAGGACTTCGCGCCCGTCGCCATGACGGCCGGCCTCAACATGGCCCTGCTGGCCCACCCCAAGGTGGGCGTGAGCGACGTCAAGGGCCTGGTCGAAAAGATGAAGGCCAGCCCCGGCAAGCTGAACTACTCCTCCACCGGCAACGGCTCCTTCCCGCACGTGGCGGGCGCCCTGCTGAACCTGGAGACCGACACCCAGGCCGAGCACCTCGCCTACAAGGGCTTGGCGCCTTCGATCCAGGACCTGCTGGCCGGCGTGGTGGACTTCACCTTCGACTCGGGCAGCGCCATCCATGTGAAGGCCGGCAAGCTCAAGGCGCTGGCCGTGATCGGCCCCAAGCGCGCGGCCGCCCTGCCCGACGTGCCCACCTTCCGCGAAGTGGGCCTGCCCGAGCTGGAGAAGATCAGCGGCTGGCACGGTGTCTTCGCCCCCGCCGGCACGCCGGACGACGTGATCCGCCGCCTGAACGCCGAGATCAACAAGAGCCTGAAGAAGCCCGCCTCCATCGAGCGCGTGCAGGCCATGGGTTTCGAGAGCGTCACCACCACCCCGGCCGAGCTCGGCAACGTGCTGCGCAAGGACCACAAGACCTACGGTGAGCTGATCACGCGCACCAAGATCTCCATCAACTGACCGCCCGGGCGCGCCGCGCCCCTCCCCCTCGTCTGTGAACGACATCGCCCGATCGACGGCGAGGGGCCTTGCTTCGCCTTTCATTTCCCGCTCCATGCCCAGCTTCCAATTCGAAACCCCACCCCGCATCGTCTGCGAGCGCGGCGCGGCCCTGCGACTCGCACCGCTGCTGCAAGGACGCCGGCATGCCTTCGTCGTCACCGACGCCGGCCTGGTGCGCGCAGGCCTGATCGACGCCCCGGTGGCCGCGCTGCGCAAGGCCGGGCTGCGCGTGACGGTGCACGACAAGGTGGAGGCCGACCCGCCCGAGCACGTGGTGCTCGCGGCGGTGGACGCGGCGCGTGCCGCCGGGGCCGACTGCGTCATCGGCCTGGGCGGCGGCAGCTCGGTGGACACCGCCAAGCTGGTCGCGCTGCTCGCGGCCAGCCCCCAGCCGCTGGCCGACATCTACGGGCCGCAGCGCGCGACCGGCCCGCGCCTGCCGCTGATCCAGGTGCCGACCACCGCCGGCACCGGTTCCGAGGCCACGCCCACCTCGGTGGTCTCCACGCCGGACCACCAGAAACGCGGCGTCATCAGCTCGCTGCTGTACCCCGATGTCGCCGTGCTGGACGCCCAGCTGACCCTGGCCCTGCCGCCCGCGCCCACCGCCATGACCGGCGTGGATGCGATGGTGCACGCCATCGAGGCCTACACCACCCGCCACCTGAAGAACCCGATCTCCGACGCGCTGGCGGTGCGCGCGCTCCAGCTGCTCGACCGCCATCTCGGGCGCGTGATCGCCCAGGGCGACGACATCGAAGCGCGCGAAGGCATGCTGCTGGGCTCGATGCTGGCCGGCATGGCCTTCGCCAACGCGCCGGTGGCCGCGATCCACGCCCTCGCCCACCCGCTGGGCAGCCACTTCCACGTGCCCCACGGCCTGGCCAACGCCCTGGTCATGGTGCCCGTGCTGCGCTTCAACCTGCCCGCGGCGCGCGCGCGCTACGCCGAACTCGCGCGGGCACTGAACCCGGCGTTGCACGGGGCCGGCGATGCTGAAGCGGCCGAGGCCTTCATCGCCACCATGGCCGGGCACGTGGCGCAAGCCCCGATGCCGCAGCGGCTGCGCGAGGTGGGCATCGCCGCCAACGACCTGCCCATGCTGGCCGATGCCGCCATGGGCGTGCAAAGGCTGCTGGCCAACAACCCGCGGGAGCTGAACCAGACCCATGCCCTCGTCCTGTACACCCAGGCGCACTGACGCCGAGCCAGAGGCGCTTCTACTGGGGTTTGAATACATCGCCCAGGCCCTGGTGCCTCTGACCAAGGCACGCCCGCCTGGTCAGGGGTCCAGGCAACGCGATCGGTCGATGTCCTGTCAGTTCGACAGCAGCAGCAACTCGCTGCGCGCCTCGATGCCCAGCTTGATGTAGGCGCGTTTGCGCAGGGTCTGGACCGTGGACGGGGCCACGCCCATGTCCGCGGCGATGGCGTCCACACTGAGACCGTCCACGATGCCCACGCAGACCTCGCGCTCGCGCCCGGACAACCGGGGTGCCCGCTCCAGCAGGTTCTGCTCGACCAGGGCCTTGCGCGCCTGCGCGTGCAGGCGCTGCCGCCGGACATGCAAGGCGTTGAGGTGCACCTTGCGAAGAATGGGTGCGATGGCGGTCAGGCGGTCGATCTCCATCGGTGCAAAAGGCCCGCAGGACACATCGCGGTAGAGGTTGATGGCAAACGCGGTGCGGGCGACCGGCGCGTACAGGAAGCTCAACCGGCCCGTGAGTTTCGAATGTTCAAAAATCTCCTGCCGCCAGCAGATGTCCGGAATGTCCTCCAGGCCATAGTGCACCACGGTCACGTCCGGCGAGGGATGCACATCCTGCTGGACCCGGCCCGCCAGGTGGGTCACCTCGTCCAGCTGGCTGTACTGCCGCTTGTAGCGGGCAAAGCACTCGGCCGTGATGTTGGGCAGGTGGTCCCCGTGCGTGCATCCATCCACCTGCGAGGGCACGGCCCCCGAGTACTCGACCAGGGAGAGGTAGTCCACCTCCACGTGCGCGTTGATGAAGTTCAGCAAGCCGCGCCCGGGTGCGGTGCTCGTCGGCACATCGAGCAGCAGGTTCATGGCCGCCGCGTCCACGTGGTGGCCGGGCGGTGGCGTGAGGACATTCCAAGTGGAGCGCATGGCGCAGCCAGTTTGAAACCTCGCCGAGAGGGCACCAATAGGGCTTACCCGGTCGGCTGCCGCGCGGCCGCGGGTCGACCTGCCCGGCGCCGTCTGCTTACTGCGCCACCAGCCCGAAGTCCTTGATGCGCTTGAGGATCACCTCGGCTTCCGCGCGGTGGCTGGCCTCGAACTCCCTGGGGGTGCTGTTCATGATGTCCAGGCCCCGCTCGTTCATCAACCGGCCGACTTCGGGGTCCGCCAGAATCTTCCGGATCTCGTCCGCGAGTTTCTTCACCACGGGTTCGGGCGTCCTGGCCGGCGCGACGAAGGCGATGTAGACGGCCGCATCGAACAAGGGGTCGTCGAAACCTTGCTCCCGCATGGTCGGGACTTGCGGCAGGGCCGGCGACCGCTCTTTGCCCATGATGGCCAATGCGGTCACCTTGCTCGCCAGCACGTGCTGCTTGGCCAGCCCGGCCGAGGTCAGGCCCACGCTGACGGTTTTCGACAGCAGATCGGCCATCACCGGCGCCTCGCCGCGCTGCGGCACATGGACCATTTCGGCACCGATGATGCGATTGAGCTGTTCACCCGCCAGATGGCCCAGGCCACCGGGCCCCCACGAGCCATAGGTCAGCTTGCCGCGCTGCTCGGCCGCGTAGCGCCTGAAGTCGGCCATGGTCTTGACGGGGAGGTCCGCATTCGCGGAAATCACCGCCGGGCTGCGAACGGCTTGCGTGATGTAGCTGAAATCCTTGAACGGGTCGTACGACAGCGTCTTGTACATCGCCACGTTGTTGATCAGGGTGTCGCCCAGGGTCACCAGCAGCGTGTACCCGTCCGGCGCGGCGCGCGCCACCTCGGAAGCGCCCAGGGCACCGTTAGCCCCCGCCTTGTTGTCCACGATGACCGGTTGGCCGAGTTGCTTGGACAAGCGCTCACCAACGGTTCTGGCGACAAAGTCCGTCGCGCCGCCGGCGGCCGCGGAGGCCACGATGCGGATGGGCTTGTTCGGGAACGCGGCGGGCGCTTGAGCGAGCACCGCGAAAGGCAGCGCGGCGGCGCCGACGAGCGCCAACAGGCGAAGGGTGGTTCGACGGATCATGGGGTTGTCTCCTGGATGGGGGTGTTGTTCTGTTCTAGGCCGCGACGACCGCCGGGCGAGCGGGCGCGCGCTCGCGCTCCTTCGCCAGCTCGCTGTCCACGAGGCGGCGAAACTGCACCAGCGCGTGGTCCATCGCCATGGGCAGCATGGGCGCGGCGGGATCGAGAAGCAGGTTCCGGTACTGGGCCGTGATGATCGAGCGGTCTTCCTCGAAGGCGGCGAGCAGTCCCTGGAAGATGGTGGCCGTGGTCCCGGGAATGGGCGCGGGCGCGTGGTAGGCCTGCTGGAAGAAGTAGTGGGTGGAGCTTGCCGTCTCGGGGGTCAGCGTCTGGCAGCTGTGCAGCCGCACCGCGCCCGCCATGTCGCCCTCGGCCTGGCCCGTCGGGCGCCCGCCGGAGTCCATGATGAGGGTGCCGGGCAGCAGGAAATCGTAGATGAACCAGCGGTCGACGTTGCCTTCGAACTCGTGGAACGAGCGCCAGTACGCGGAGGGCGGCACGTCCGGCACGTGGCGCGTGACCCGGATGCCCTGCGGCACGCGCTCCACTTCGGGTTTCGACTGGGCGATCCGCGTGGAGCCTCCCAGGGTGTTCTCGTGCACGTACGACAGGTGCGAAAAGTCCAGCAGGTTGTCGCAGATGAGCATGTAGGGCGTCTCATAGTGCAGATAGCCCGGCTGGTAGTGCCACTCGGGGTGGTCGCAGGAGAAGTTGTCCGGCAGCAGCGAGGTGTCCGCGAGACCCGGATCGCCCATCCAGACGAACACCCACCGGTTCCGCACGGCAACGGGGTAACTGCGCACCTTCGCCTTGATGGGGATGCGGTCGAGGCCTGGCGCTTCGACGCAGGCGCCGTCGGGCGAGAACTTCAGCCCGTGGTAACCACAGCGCACGCAGTCGCCCTCGCGCCGACCGGCGGAAAGTGGTGCGAGGCGGTGACAGCACCGGTCTTCCAACGCGACGGTCTCGCCATTGGCCAGGCGGTACAGGAGCAGCGGCTCGCCCAGAATGACGCGGGAAAACAGGCCTTGTTCGGGGATCTCGTGCGCCCAGGCGGCGACGTACCAGCAGTTTCGAATGAACATGTCGTTGGCTTCCATCGTGGATGGATGCCAATCTAGACGAGGGTCATTCGGCCGTCTGTCCTCCGCTTGAAGGACAGCGCCGGAACATCGGGTGCCAGAAACCAAAATGGGCTACGCGATTTCTCACGTAACCCATTGATTTATTTGGCGGAGTGGACGGGGCTCGAACCCGCGACCCCCGGCGTGACAGGCCGGAGGATGAACTGAGCATTCATGCGGCCTCGGACATGATTTCTGTTCCAAAAACTGGAAATTCGGTGCAGGAATGACGCGGGTTCTGCAAGGACTATTCCAAAAAAACCGATGGCGCAATGTGCCTCAACTGTGTCCGCGCATGCGCTGCGGAGCATTGATCGATGTCAAGCAGCTTGATCTTGTGAGACACGTCAAGGGACCTATCCGCAAGCCGAGTGGCGCTTCTGCACCCATCCTGGGAGGGCATGGCCTCTTGCGGCTACCCTAGCAAAGGCGGCTATGAGTGGCGGATTCAACCGGTCGATGCAACAGATTCGCTGAACATTTCAGCGGGGGTGCGGAAGCCAAGTGTCTTGCGTGGCCTCTCATTCAATTGTCTCGCGATTGCGTTGAGCTGAAGCTGTGAGAAACCCGAGAGATCTATGCCCTTCGGCATGTACTGCCTGAGGAGCCCATTGGTGTTCTCGTTGCTGCCGCGTTGCCAAGGACTCTGAGGATCACAGAAATAAACTTGGATGTCGGTGGCCATCGTGAATCGCTTGTGACCATGCATTTCGGTGTTGTCTTCCACTGAAAACTGACCCAGTTAGAGCATCAATTTCCATTGAAAGCTGACCCACGTGAGAACCCTATCCTGCTGCTTTTAGCAGCAGGAGATTTCAGGAGTGATAGACGTGGCGACACTGAGTGTCATAAGACGCTGGGCACTGCGCGAGCAGATGTCCATCCGCGAGATCTCCAGGCGTACAGGCCTGGCTCGCAACACCGTTAAGAAGTACCTGCGGGCGGGCGATGAAGAGCCCCGTTACGCCAAGCGTGCGAGCTCCAGCAAGCTCGATCCTTACGCTGAAAAACTCTCCACCTGGCTGTCGATCGAGGCAACAAAGTCGCGCAAACAGCGGCGCACTTTGCTGCAGCTCCACACACCCTAGATCTGAAAAGGAGAAAACGAAGCACTTATCCACACCGTGAGCTACTTTGCTCACAAAGCGGGTGGGTCAGTATTCGATGGAAATCTCGGGTCAGAGATCAGTGGAATTCAACACACACATCCGCTCAGACGACAAGGAGATCGGGACCACATCACTCTGTTGGAAGGGTCCGCCGACCCCGGTGTCCGCGAAGACGGCGTTTAACTTCACCAACTTCTTGATTCGCGCCTTCACCCAGAGATGAACAGCCTGGCGAGTGATCGCCACCCTTCTCGGAGGCTCGGCGAGCCAGTTCACGATGTCCTGCATGGACTGACCCTCGCGGGTCATGAGCAGGACTTCCCTGGCGTAGGGCTCCAGCACCCTGCCCTTCGGGCCTGGCTTCGACCCTCCTGCCGGGTGCGCAGAATTGATGTTCGACACTTCGCGTCCTCCCAATCAGCCAGCCGGCTTGGCGATACGCACGCGTCGCCGGTCGTAGACCTGCCGCACCATTCGCTCGCTGCTGTGCATAGTCGCGTCGACCACATCGCGGTCGCCTCGAGCCATCTTGTCGCTGACACCTTTGGGGCGGCAGTCCTGAAGGGAGAACTTCGTGAACGCGACCTTGCGGTCCCCGGCCTCCTTCATGCACTCGGCCATGAGCTTTGCGAGGGTCGCCTTCCAGCCTCCCTTTGTGTACCGCTCGCCGCTCATATTTCCGAACACATACCAGTCGCCCGCAAGTTCACGGCGTTTAGTGGCGAGCGCTTCGTCGATGGTTACCCTGAGCGCCGGGCTCCATTCAATGAGGCCAACCTTCATTGCCTCACCGCGCTGCCGCTTCGCAGCCTGCCACTCGATGCCGTCTTCGCGAATTTGCTGGCGTGTCAACCCGCGTACCTCGACCGAGCGCCGCACGCAGAGAAACGCAGTCTTGAGCGCCAACGCGACGATGTGCTGAGGGCCACCCATGCGCCTTCCGACCTCGACCGCGAGGGCGAGTTCGCCGTCGGTCACATAACGGTCGGTTTTCTGTGTTGCCAGCTTCTCGACGCTGGCGAACGGGTTCGCCTCAATGCGTCGCGTGCGCACGGCGAACTCGAAGATGACGCGACCCAGCGCAATTTCCTTGTTTCCCTTTTCCGCGCGAGGACGAGGCTGACCATGCTTGTCCCGAGCGAGGAGGCAGGCATCGAGGTAGTCGTATGCATCGCCTTTTTTGATGTCGACGACGCGCCACGCTCCCCAGGCCTTGCACAGCATGGCCGCTTCGCGCCTGTTCTCCTTGAGCGTGCTGTCCGCTCGCTTCTGGACGGCTAGTGCAGGAAGTCGCTCCTGCCATACGAACCATGTGTCGCATAGCGCCTGGAAGCTATCGTCCGAAGGCTTGCCGAGCCGCAGGGTTGCAGAACGGCTGGTTGCTTCACTACGCAGGTCGAGGATGCGCGCTTTGTCGGCAATGTCGCACTGCAACCGGAACTCCCAGCTGCCGTTCGGATTCTTGTAGCCAATGGAGTAGCGGAGCTTGCCCCGTCGTTCATAGACGCGGAATGGCAATCCGTCGGGCCGGTCCCTGCGGCGGATCACAACGACCCCGCCGTCATGAACGAGTAGTTGGCTTTCTTCGTGCGCTCAGGCTGAATGCCGGACAACCGCGCGTCCCGATACGCGCGCAGAACTTTCGGGATATCGCCACGGCGTGCAGGCGGTTCATGCACCCACCCGCGTGACTCGAGCCACACGCTCATGCGCTTGGGTTGCATCGTGCCAGTGAGGGCGCTGAGCTCCTCGCGAGACATGAGATCGTCAAAAGGGCGTGGAGCGGCTTCGCCATCAGATAACGAATAGTATTTGTTATCTGCAAGAGCGACCTGGAAATATCCTGAGCGGCGATTCATCTAAAGTTTAACTGCTAGACTTGATACCAGAGAGCATAACTCTTCGCCACGCATCACAAAGCAGTCAATTCTATTCGTTATATCGTATTTGTTACAACCAACAGGAGCATCAATGGGAAGAACAACCAGCTGGCTAGCCGAACAACGTCCTGCAATGATCGAGATCCTTGCTGAAATGGAGCGCAACTCTCCGTACGCAGGCGGCGGCGAAACCCACGGCGACTTGGGCATGCTGCTTATGCAACTTTCGCGCGTTGCGGCCGGCACAGGTGGGCGCCCACGGTCACTACAGGCAATGCGCCAAGCGTGGTGGAGGTGGACCACCGATGGGCCTCAAGCAGCGACGCCGCCCATGCAGGACTTAGCATTGATGGTTCGCCACGCCAAGAACCACGGCTGGCTACAGCAGTTGAAGCAGCCTGACTGCTTGTCGCTCGTCAGCAGGCTGATGGAGGAGCTGAACAAGAAGCGAGCGTCACAATATCGGTTGCGAGAAGTCGCATGGGGACCGACGGTGCGCATCGCGGTTGAGGGCTTCGCCGACTTCCTCGAAGCGCGGATTTCTCAGCACGCGGATGGGGATGGAGAGGCCGTCATCTTTCCTGACCCAATGATGGTTCAGGAAGAGGTAGAAACGATGCTCACGGAAGTAATCGAGCGGGTGCTTATCAGTCTCGATACACCACGTGAACTATTCAAGGATCCGCACGAGACGGACTCCTTCCTTCAGCCGTTTGAAGGCTGGCCTGACACGTTTCGAAAACTTGCGTCGAATATGTCTGACATCCTGAACAGTGCAGCGAAGGAGTACGAGAACTTTGAAGCCTCGTACTTCCCATCGCCAGCCGAGTCAAGCAACAGCCCGCGTCGGATCAATCTCTTTGGCGCACGGCCGATCGATCCTGAAGAGGAATAGACCCTGTCTTCTGTCCACAAGATGCAGCAGTACCCGGGTGTGACTTTTCAACCTAGCACCACCTTGAAGTTACGCCCCGCCAAGAGACAATAGTCCACCATTTGTCCCCTTTGGACTGAGCGCAAGTGACGCCAAATGAAGGCACTTGCAGGGTTCGGCGGGTCTTGGCCTGCTGGATGAGATCCTTCACCGTTCCAGCAACATCCTCGATGGGCACATCTGGATCGACGCGGTACTGGCATAGCGGATCGATGTAGTCGGTCCGCAAGCGCTTCAACATGCCGTCGACAGCGGCCCGTATGTGCTCGGGTCGGCTGTTCACGCGACCAGAATGTGCGTCGGCCTCAGGGTCGATGTCCCAGTCAAACTTGCTGCGCATTTTTTCCCACTCTGGTTGTAGTTCTGGCCGAAGGTACACGCGCATTCGAGCGGTGCACGGTGCTTCTTGCACCGCTGCACATGATCGCGACATCGGCCACGGCCGTCCAATTCCTTTTCGCTTGGCAACCTCTTCGTACCGGGAATACCGTTGCAAGGTTGACCGAGGCCGGTGTGGGTGGACGACGCTGGCCACCCACACCTTAAAACTGAGGTTGAAACTGATGTAACCGCAGTGCGGTTCACGTTGGCCCATGCTCGCCCTACATTGTCGAACGCCCTAGGGAAGGTCTGCACAATCCCCGTCGCGACGAGGGCTGATGCACGAGGTTTCAGATGGCGGCATCTGAACGCCGATCCGGGGTGTTCGAGGGCCGATTTGCGGCCCATTGCGGGCCCCGTGGGGCGCACCTATCCCCGGGCCTCCTTCAAGAGCGTTCGGCGCACCATCCACAGATTGGAGAGCGCGAACAGCGTGTGCAACTGCGCCGTGTTCTTGGCAAGCCCCCGATAGCGCACCTTCACATGCCCGAACTGGCGCTTGATGTCACGGAACGGGTGCTCCACCGAACTCAAGACACTAGCTGGTCGGACGCGCGCCCACGCGCACCATCAGGGCGTCATCTTGCTCTGCGGCAGCGTTCTCGGCGCTGCACGCGCGACGTTCCAGCCGCCCGCACGTGCAGTTCGCCGAAGACGAAGCGCCGCAGCGCCTCAACCTTCTCCCATCCCTTCCGCGGGCTTGCCGGTACTGCCGGTGCGCACCTTCTGCTCAATGCGTTTGCCGACGTCGACGTCCACACTTTTCCAGTAGTCGAAAGCGCGTTCGAGCACGGGGCTGCGCACCCCGCCCAGCAGACTGCCAACGACCTGGTCCACCAGCGCCTGGCGCTGCGCATCGTTGAACACCTCGCGCATCAGGATGCCGGGCTGGGTGAAGTCGTCGTCGTCCGCGCGCAGGGTGTAGGCGCTGCGTACCATCTCGCCGTCGGCCTCCCAGCCATCATCAGCCTTGCCGGTCTGGTCGGCCCAGGGCCGGCCACCGCTGTTGGGCACGTACACCGGCGCAGCACCACTGTGGTGGTAGGTCATCTGACCATCGAACATGTAGCTGTTCACCGGCACCTTGGGCTGGTTGACGGGCAACTGGTGGAAGTTGGTGCCGATACGGTTGCGCTGGGCATCGGCGTAGGCGAACGCGCGGCCCAGCAGCATCTTGTCGGGCGACAGGCCAATGCCGGGTACGGTGTTGCCTGGGGAGAACGCGGCCTGCTCGATCTGGGCGAAGAAGTTCTCGGGGTTGCGGTTCAGCGTCATGGTGCCGACCTGGATCAGCGGGTAGTCCTTGTGCGACCAGGTCTTGGTCAGGTCGAACGGGTTGATGCGGTACTTCTTCGCATCGGCATACGGCATCACCTGGACCGACATCACCCAGCGCGGATGCTTGCCGGCGGCGATGGCGTCGAACAGGTCCCGACGGTGGAAGTCGGCATCGCTACCGGCCATGGCGGCGGCTTCGGCGTTGTTGAAGAACGCCATGCCCTGCTGGGTGTGGAAGTGGTACTTGACCCAGAATTTCTCGCCGGCCGCGTTGATCCACATGTAGGTGTGGGAACCGTAGCCGTTCATCTCGCGCCAGCTGCGCGGCAGGCCACGCTCGCCCATCAGGTAGGTCACCTGGTGGGCGGTTTCCGGGTTGTTGGTCCAGAAGTCCCACTGCATGTGGTTGTCGCGCAGGCCGGAGTCGGGCAGGCGCTTCTGGCTGCGGATGAAGTGCGGAAACTTCATCGGGTCGCGCACGAAGAACACCGGGGTGTTGTTACCCACCAGGTCGTAGTTGCCTTCGGTGGTGTAGAACTTCAGCGAGAAGCCGCGCACGTCGCGCCAGGTGTCGGGGCTGCCCGACTCGCCGGCCACGGTGGAGAAGCGCGCCAGCATCTCGGTGGACGCGCCTTTCTGGAACAACGCCGCCTTGGTGTACCTGGAAACGTCCGCGGTGGTCTCGAACACGCCGAAGGCACCAGCGCCTTTGGCATGCGGTTGGCGCTCGGGCACCTTCTCGCGGTTGAAGTGCGCCATCTGCTCAAGGAAATGCACGTCATGCAGGACGATCGGGCCATCCGCACCAATGGTCAGCGAATTGCGGTCGCTGACCGCGGGGGCGCCAGCGCCTGTGGTGGATGCAAGAGGCGTTTTGTTGACTGAATTTGTCATCTCGCGATTCCTTTTTTCGAGGGGGAATGGGACGGTGCATGTTCGCAGGAATCTGGCGCCAGGGAATGGGGGTTTCCATGACACACGCGCCACTCGATCAGCTCTTCCACGACCCATGGTTATGGGCTGCCGCGTGCCTGGTCTTTGCCGGTCATGGCGGTGGCCCGCTATCGGTCGATCGAAAGCTCCTGAGAAGGAGTTCTGAGCCAGGTTGCGATGACGACGCGGGCGTCAACGCCAGAGCCGCTCGACGCCCGTCGGGTTCTCCCCGACCACGGGACCGATGATGTCTTCCATGATGCCCCAGAAGCGTTCGACGCGGGCGCGGCCGGACATGCAATCGGAAGCCAGCGGGGTTCGTGTTCGGTGACCGACGAAGTCGACGCAGTCAGTGATTGACAGCACCCCAAGGGTCAAGATGTGATGAACGGCCGTATACGGCGACTCCGCCCCCCACCACCCATTGACCTGCATCAAGGGGGTTCAGCAGCTTTTTGGCTCCAATTGTTTTGGGATTCATAAACGACACATCGATTCACGAATGAATCGATTTCAGCATTGAACGCATCCAAACTGACATTGAAAAAGGAAACCGATATGAACACCGCTGCCGCCCAACGCCCAGCCATTCGGCCACCCGCCGATATGAACTTGGCCCAATGGATGAAGAGCCGCATGGCCACCCGAGCCACTCGACGCTATGACTGGGAAGCGCTGAAGTTCCAAGCCGACCTGGACCCCAAATACCGCCGAGCGCAGATGCGCTATGTGGGCACCGGTGCCACTGGCGTTGCCGATGACGCCGACACGGTGCAGGCCGAGCATTTCACCTTTTCAACCATGATCCTGCCGGTGGGCGCTGAAGGCCCGTTGCACATCCACACTGATGTGGAAGAGGTGTTTTTCGTGTTGCGCGGTCGCGTGAAGCTGATCGCCGAATTGGACGGCGAGGCCTGGGAAGCCGAAGCTGGTGAGCGCGACCTGATCTCCTGGCCGGTGGGCGTGTACCGCGGCGTGGTCAACATTGGCGACGAGGAGGCGCTGATGTGCGTCATCGTCGGCGCGTCCAAGCCCATCACACCCACCTATCCGCCCAGCCATCCGCTGTCCAGGATAGAGCGCTGAGCCCGCGCCATGAATGTCGCCGGCTCTCGACAAGAGCACCTTCGGCAGCAGCAAACTGGTGAACTGCGGCTAGTCGACAGTGACGGCAACAACGGCGACGGGCGCGAATAGCTGGCCGTGCCAGACCTTTTCCGGGGGCGTTCCTGCTGTCATCGGCAGCATGTGGTGACGGTGCCGGGGTACTGGTGAGTGGCATCTGTGCAATCGCCCGCCACTGGTTGGCGATCAATTTTCAGGTTCCCCGCCGTTCGCCGGGGCAAGGAAGGCGACACTGAGAATGCTTGATCTTGCCATGGCAGCAAGGTTCACACTGGTATTCCTGCGGAGATGATTGAACGGAAAGGAACCCATGCACACTCAAAATCACCACGACCACGCGGGCCATCACGGCCGCGCGTCGAAACCACTTCATCCTGCGACCGGGCTGAAAGACCCCGTGTGCGGGATGGCGGTCACCGAGCAGTCGCCGCACCACCTGGAGCACGCGGGGCGACCCTACTATTTCTGCAGTTCGAAGTGCCAGGCCCGGTTTGCCGCCGAACCTGCCCGGTTTGTTCACGCCGAGACGGGGAGTCATGCTGTCCCAACACCCGCGCCGCAGGGCAAGCCCGGCACGGTCTACACCTGCCCCATGCACCCGGAGATCCGCCAAGACCACCCCGGCAACTGCCCCAAATGCGGCATGTCGCTGGAGCCGGTCATGCCCGACCTGGATGCCGACGAGAACCCCGAGCTGGTGGACTTCCAACGGCGCTTCTGGTGGACCTTGCCGCTCACGGTGGTGGTCACCGTGCTGGCGATGTTCGGCCACAACCTCGGCTGGTTCGACATGGCCACACAGAGCTGGATCGAGCTGGTGCTGACCGTGCCGATCGTGCTGTGGGCCGGCTGGCCATTCTTTGTGCGCGGCGCGCAATCGATCGTGAACCGCAGCCCCAACATGTGGACGCTCATCAGCCTGGGCACCGGTTCGGCGTTTGTGTACAGCGTGGTGGCCACGGTGGCGCCGCAGGTGTTCCCCGACTCCTTTGTGTCGATGGGGCGGGTGTCGGTGTACTTCGAAGCGGCGGCGGTGATCATCTCGCTGACCTTGTTGGGTCAACTGCTGGAACTCAAGGCACGGTCCCAAACCTCGGCCGCGATCCGCTCATTGCTGGGTCTGGCACCCAAGACCGCGCGGCGCATCGCGGCCGACGGCCAGGAAGAAGACGTGCCGCTGGCCCATGTGCACGTGGGCGACCTGCTGCGTGTGCGCCCCGGCGAGAAGGTGCCGACCGACGGCACCGTGGTCGAGGGCAGCAGCGCACTCGACGAATCGATGCTCACGGGCGAGCCGCTGCCGGTGACCAAGCGGGTCGGTGACAAGCTGATCGGCGCCACGCTCAACACCAGCGGAGCATTGGTGATGCGCTCCGAGCACGTCGGCTCGGACACCGTGCTTTCGCAGATCGTGCAGATGGTCGCCATGGCACAGCGCTCGCGTGCGCCCATGCAGCGCATGGCCGACCAGGTGGCGGGCTACTTTGTCGTGGGTGTCGTGGCGGTGGCGCTGCTCACCTTCTTCGGCTGGGGCTTGTTCGGGCCCGAGCCGAGCTGGGTCTATGCCCTCATCAATGCGGTGGCCGTGTTGATCATAGCGTGCCCCTGTGCCCTGGGCCTGGCCACGCCCATGTCCATCATGGTGGCGACCGGGCGTGGCGCCACCAACGGCGTACTGTTCCGCGACGCCGCCGCCATCGAAAACCTGCGCAAGGTCGACACGCTGATCGTCGACAAGACCGGCACGCTGACCGAAGGGCGCCCCACCTTCGAACGTGCCATCGGGCACGGGAACGTCCCCGAAGATGAGGTCTTGCGCCTCGCCGCCAGTCTGGACCAGGGCAGCGAACACCCGCTGGCCGCCGCCATCGTGACCGCAGCGAAGCAACAGGGGCTCGCGCTCGACAAGCCCGAGCAGTTCGACTCCGAGTCCGGCATCGGGGTCAAGGGTGTCGTGAGCGGCAAGCCCCTGGCCTTGGGCAACACGGCGCTCATGCAACAGCTGGGGGTGGACGTAGCGCCCCTGGCCACCGAGGCCGAAGCGCTGCGCGCGCAGGGTGCCAGCGTCATGTACCTCGCGGTGGACAAGGCACTGGCCGGTCTGCTGGCCGTGTCCGATCCGGTCAAAGCCACCACGGCCGCTGCGCTGGCGTCGCTGCGCCAGGCGAACATCCGCGTGATCATGGCCACCGGCGACGGCCTGACCACCGCACGCTCCGTCGGCCAGCGCCTGGGCATTGATGAGATTCACGGCGAAGTGAAACCAGCCGACAAACTCAAACTCGTGGAGAAACTCCAGGCAGAAGGCCGCGTGGTGGCGATGGCGGGGGATGGCATCAACGACGCGCCAGCGCTGGCGCGCGCCGACGTGGGCATTGCCATGGGCACGGGCACCGACGTGGCCATGAACAGCGCCCAGCTCACCCTGGTCAAAGGCGACCTGCGCGGCATTGCCACGGCCCGCGGGCTCTCGGTGGCGACGGTGGCGAACATGAAGCAGAACCTGGCGTTCGCCTTCGTCTACAACGCCCTGGGCATTCCGCTGGCCGCGGGCTTGCTGTACCCGTTCACCGGCTGGCTGCTGTCACCCATGATCGCTGCGCTGGCCATGAGCCTCAGCTCGGCTTCGGTGATCGGCAACGCGCTGCGGCTGCGCGGTGCCGTGATCCGGGAGGAATAGCCAGGACGCAGCCCGGGCGGGAAGGGACTTTCCTTTCAGCGCGGACGACACGGCAACTGCACCAGGATCGGATGGGATGCCAGTGGTTCAGTGCAGGTTATCAGATGACCTGGACTCGACCATCCCTAGGCGTTGGAGTCTTGATGCTCGAATCACTGAATGTTCAAGAAGCTCTTGTTTCGCATCGCCCTGAACACCGCTCTGCGCGAGCTCGGTATACAAACGACTGCTCTGAATCCGCAATTTCGAAACGAGGTTGTCGATCTGGTGACGAAAAATGGTCTCTCACCCAAGGAAGCGGCCATCGGGATCTACGCTGTGATCGCCGATCGGATGAACGTGATCGACCGCATGGCGGCCCAGGATGTTGTTCGTGAATGGCGACTTCGGCCAGAGGTCCGTGAGACCAACTTTCAGCTCGCGCTCCATGGGCAGTTTTTGGCCTCTCAAACTCCTCCGCTGCGTGAACACTGAAAGACCTAGGATGTCCCCTTTCGCAAGGGCTTGGCAGTCCTCAGACCGAATTCCATTCGGCGAGTCACCTCAGAGAGGACACCGTCATTCGTCGCGGTGCGAACGGGCCGATGACTTCACTAACCGCTCGATCAAGACACGCAACAATACGAACAGCGCGTCGACTTCACCCTACGCCTTGAGTCCCAACCGACGCGCCAGCTTGTGCAGGTTGCGGGGATCCAGTTCCAGCTGGCGCGCGGCTGCCACCCAGTTGTCCTGATGCAGCGCCAACGCTTGGCGCTGGCTGGCCTCGATGACCTCGTGCATCGAATCCAAGCGCGACACGATCACCATTGCACCGGGGACCTGATCTGAAAGCGCGGCCCTGCTAGCGGGCATCTCCAAGGCATCGAGGTCGAGCATGTCAGCCTCCAGCGTGACGATGTCTTTGCGGTCCGCGCCGCGGCTCACCGCCTTCAACGCCGCGCGACTGATCACACGCTCCAGTTCGCGCACATTGCCTGGCCTGTCGGCGAAGAAGGTTCAAAGCATGGAGGACCTTTTTAAGGGCCGGCACTTTGAGCGCGAGATCATCGTGGGCAATGGTATTCATGAACTGGATGGTGCGAACCCGCGCGTACTTCAGCTGTTCGCCAAGGCCGCCCGGTGCACCTTCGGTAACCTGGTGTTCATTTGGCGATGCCACCGGCGCTGCAGGTCGTGCTCAGTTTTTTGGGCAATGCACCAGCGTTGGTGAAGCCAGGACGCCAACAGAGCCAAGCGCGTCACTGACCCTGCGATCCTCCACCGATGTGCCCGATCGCTGCCTCAGATATTGCTTGCATCTGGGTCGTGAAAGCGGTGGCCAATCCTGCGCCAGCATGTCGAAATCAAGAAGCCAGTATCCGCAAACGGCGTGCCACATGTACAAACCATCCGACGACCAGCACACCGCAGAGCCAAAGCAGGCCGCTGGCCAGTTGCTCCTGATCGTCGATCCGGTATGCGTTGCACAGCCGGATCGGGGAATCCTGGTACAGGGTCGCGATGACGACCGTCATCGGTACGACACTGCCCAGAAAAAAGGCCTGAACCACCAGCCCCGCCGCGCGCCAGGAGGGCCGCAGCACGGCGCCGGCAAACAGCAAGGCTGCGACCTTGGCACCTTCGACTCGCAAGTCGACCAACGCCAGGTCGAGCACGCGCGGGATCATCAGCACCGCGAGGAACAAGGCGCAGGCGCCGAGACCGGCAATGCCCAGGACGTTCCATTCGGACAAACGCGTGGCCAGCTTCGACGGCAACGACGCGCCCAGCAGCGCACCCGCCAGCATCACGGCCGGATATTGCACGAGCATGTGCAAGCTCATGCTGGACTCCAGGGCCGGCCGCAGCGGGGGCGCCATCAGCAAGGCCAGCAGCGCGATGCCCATGGCGAACTGAAAGTGGGTCGCCTTGCGTGGCTGCGTCACGGCGCGCTCCCGTCGGCGAGCGCGCGAGAGAACGCCAGCGCCGTCTCCCATTCGTCATGGTCGAACATTCGCACCAGGCGACCTGCCGGATCGACCACCAGCAGCGCGGCATTGTGTTCGAAGCCACCGAGATCGTCGGCAATCACCGTGACCTGGTAGTGATCGAGCAGGCGCTGGCCCACCGACGCGTTGGCGGGATGGGCAACCCGGGCGAAGCGCCAGATGCGCGGGTTGGCCTTCAATCCGGTCGCATAAGCCGCGAGCACAGCAACGTCGTCGTGTTCGGGATCGAAGGTGATCGAAAGCAGTCGCACCTTCGAGGCCAGCGGCGAGCGTTCGCTCTCGGCGATGGTCGATTGCATCTGCTGGAAGGTACTTCCCAAGGCCGCGCACACGCTGACGCAGCGCGTGTACATGAAGTCGACGAGGGTCACGGCGCCCTCGTGTGAAAAGATTTGCGCCAGCGTCTGCCGCTCCAGGCCGGGACCTTCCATCGCGACAGGAAGGGCCGCCAGGGGACGCGTCGCGACCTCCAGGCGGCGTGCGCCTTCGGCGGTCCAGACCCTGAAGTCGAGCGTCAGCCAATGCGCGGCCGCATACGACAGCAGCGCGAACAAGACGCTGGCGATCGTTGTGCGTGTCATGGTGAACCGCCAGTCATCACGCACGGGATGGACCTTGCCGGCTCAGGAGGTCTTGGCGGTCAGGGCTTTCAATTCCGCGCCACCTGCAAACGGTGCTGTGCGGGGATTCCCCTTGCGCTCCTGGTCGAACAGTTCCGGCTGGATCGGCTCGGCCTTGTTCGACCAATTGCCGCGGATGTAGCTTGCGAGCGCTGCCAACTCCGGATCGCCCAGTTGATTGAATGCAGGCATCGCACCCTTGTAGACCGCACCGGCGACCTCCATCTCGCCGGTGACGCCATGCAGCAGGATGTTGGCCACCAGGCGCGGATCGCCGACAACCCATTCCGATCCATCGAGCGGTGGGAAAACGCCGGGCAGCCCTTTGCCGGTGGCCTGATGGCAGGCCACGCAGTTCGCGGTGTAGAGCTGCTTGCCGTCAGGTTGGGCGCCGCCAGCGGCAGGCGCGGGGCCGGACAGCTCGGCGACCGTTCGGCGGTCGCCGAGCCCTGACGTGCCAAACGGGTCTGACAGCAAAATATAGGCCGCTCCGAACAGCACCATGCCGACGGCGACCGCTGCGACCACCAGTGGCATCGGTCGACGCACTTCGTCCGGCTCGGCGTTTTCGCGCTCCTGCGGTGGTCGATGGGGGTCGGTTTCGTTTGACATGCTCAGTTCCCGCCTGTGCTCAGGAGCCGGCGGCCGGCGCGACCTTCGGCGGCACCTGGGCATCGCCCTCCGGTGAAGGTGCAGGTGGTGGTGGAGGCAGGATGGGGTAGGTGCGATTCAGCGCCTGCAGATACCGCACCAGATCCAGGGCCTCGGGCTTGGGCACGACCACGCGGCCCTTGGGGGCATACCCCGGCGGCAGGGCCAGAACCTCCTCACCGTCGTCGGCCGCCTCCTTGATGTCGAACAAGTACGGGTACGACGGCATGTTCGAACCCGGCGAATAGGCGCGCGGCTGGTAGAGGTGGCCCAGATGCCAGTCCTTGCTGGGCTGGCGCGCGCCGATGTTCAGCAGGTCCGGGCCCGTGCGCATGCTGCCCAGCAGATGGGGCTTGTCGTAGAAATAATCGCCCGGCACCGATGCGCGCCCCCATCCGCGCTCGAAGTCGGGCCCGAAGCTGCGCGTGCGTGGTTGCTGGCTGTGGCAATAGACGCAGCCGTTGGCGATGTACACCGCCCGCCCACGCAACTGAGCGGTGGTGTATTCCTTGAGGGCGGGCGGCTTGGGAATGTCGCGAACCTCGATGTAGGGCATGACGACCAAGGCGGCCGTTGCCACGGCCAGAGACACCATGGCACCGGCCGCCAGCTTGATCTCATTTTCCATGCGAGAGCTCCTGCTGGCCCTGCTGCCAGAAGAGCGCCGCACCCGCGCGCGTGGGGCCGAAGCGCAAGGCCATCGCCAGGAAGTGGCCGACGAACACAACGTGGCTGGCGACCATCAAAGCGCCTCCGACACTGCGCCATTTCAGATAGGGGTAGGTCAGCGTGACGGAGTCCATGAAGGGCCGCGCGGCATCGAGCATGGCCAAGCCTTGCAGCCAACCGCCGATCGACAGTCCAACGAAGTAGATGGAGGCACCGATCGCCGCCAACCAGAAATGCAAGCTGATCAGGCGCGGGTACGGCCACTCCCAGTTCAGCACCCGAGGCATCATGAAATAGATGGCGCCGAACAACACCATGGTGACGAAGGCGTAGGCACCCAGATGCGCATGCGCCACGGTGAAGTGCGTGAAATGGGTGATCTGGTTGACGCTGCGCAAGGCCTCGAACGATCCCTGGAGCGAGGAGAGCATGTACATGAGGCCGCCGAACATCATGAAGCGCAGCGTCGGTGAATAGCGCGCCAGATGCATGCGCCCCTGCATCGTCAAAGCCATGTTGATGGTGAAGGCGATCACCGGAATGATCATCATCATGCTTTGCACGATCGACAGCGTGACCAGCCATCCAGGGACCGGGCCTCCCACCAGATGATGCCCACCCACCTGGCCGTAAAAAAAGGCCAGCGTCCAGAAGCCGAGAATGGACACGTTGTAGGAGCGCACCGGGCGGCCGATGATCTTGGGCAGGAAGTAGTAGATGGCGCCCACGCTGACCGGCGTGAACCACAGGCCCAGCACGTTGTGGCCGTACCACCAGTTGGTGGTCGCCTGCTGGACACCGGTGTGTACGCCAGGCATCTTGCCAACCAGGTAGAGCAACGCGATCCACAACAACGCCGCCACCATGTACCAGACGCTCACGTACATGTGCTCTACCTTGCGGTTGACCAGCGTGAACAGCACCGGCAGGATGACGAGAGCGAAGCCGAGAAAGATAAAGATGCCGATCTGCCACGGGATCTCCAGATACTCCATGCCATCGGTCCATCCCACCGCGATGGCACCCACGCCACCGGCAATTCCGGTGTTGATGAGCGCCCCGCCAAGCATGGCCCAGATCCCGCCGAGCAGGCGCGTTCGCAGCAGCCGGGGCAGCAACCAGAGAATCATGCCCAGCGCCGCGTTGGTGATCCACCCGTAGAGCACCGCATTGAGGTGGACGCTGCGCAGGCGTCCGAAGGTCATCCAGGCCTCGCTGACCAGCCAGTCGGGCTCGTGCAGCTTGATGGAAGACACCAAGCCAGCGACGGAGCCGAGCAGCAACCAGGCGCATGCGAACGCGATGAACATGAACACCGGAAACGCGGTAGAGGTATCGGCCTCCAGGCGGGCGTGCATTTCATCGGGGTCGGCGGCGTGCGGTTCGATGCCCGATTGCGTGGCCGCCGCCTGCATCGACTCTCGCGCTGCATCGCCCAGCGCCGGGTCGTCCACTTTGCCGATCTCGCCGCGTGCAAAGATGACAGAAGCCGCTTTCGAATTCTCCACCAGCAGTCCGCTTCGCATGGACCAGATGAAGATGAACAGGCCGATGATCGACAGGAGGAATGCGCCCAGCAGGCTGAGGATGGCGCTGTCCATCAGTGGCTCCACGTGAGCTGCTTGCAGACCGGTCGCAACTTTTGCGCCACGCGGATCTGGGGCCCATAGGCCCTCGAATCACATGTCATCGCTACTCGCTTTCTGCAGCGCGGAGCCGGGATCCACTTGGAAGGAAAATCACGACCCGAAAGGACTGCAAGTGATCGTTCCTGAAGATGCGCGCTGTATCGATCTTAAAGAGCGTTTCAAAGCGCGTCAAACAATGGGCTGGCGCCTGCTGCGGTGAACCCCGCTTGCTCGCTGCGTCACCAGGCGACGTAGACATTGCTTTGGCCAGCATCACGATGGCAAGGGCTCGGCAGAAAACGTTCAGGTGCGAGCAAGTGCGGTGCCAATTGCAAGCCGCAGTTCATGCCGACCTCCTGCGCGCAACACGCATGCGTCGTCCATCATGTCCCCTGCACGATGGTGACTAGCACGCAGGCATCTTCCAGCGCGTGCAGGCTGTGTGGCTCACCACCGCGCATAGAGCAGTTGTCCCGCCTGCAGCTTCTGCAAATGCTCGGACGTTGACTGGTTGGCGACCAAGGGAATCAAGCCTCTTAACTGATCGCGGCAGTGCATCGTCGGCTTTCAGCGGCGCGTTGGTTGTGCACCGATTGCTTCAGTGATCGCAAACGCGCTGGTGCAGCGTGGTCACTGGCGTCCAGGCTGAGCGCTGGACGGTTTCTCTTCCGTGGAGATCAACCTCATGCGCCGGGCCAGGCGGTGGAAATTGCTGCGGTCCATGCCGGCCTCCTCGGCCGCGCGTGCCAGCGAGCCCTGGTGGCGCGCGATCGCCGCCTTCATCCAGCGGCGCTGGAATGCCTCGGTGGCGGCGCGCAGGCCCCCCGAGGCAGGGGCCAAGCCTTCTTCGACCCCTGTCGGCCCGACCGACGCGCCGGTGACCTGAAGCGCCAGATGCCGAGACTCAATACCGATCCAGCGTCCACTGCGCCCCTGCTCCGAGAAGGCACGCAGCGCTGCGCGACTGAGCAGGTGTTCGAGTTCGCGCACGTTGCCAGGCCACCCGTGCGCGAGCAGCGCCGCGTTGGCTTCGGGCGTCAGGCGCAGGTTGCGCGCGCCCAGGCGGTGCTGGTTCTCTTCCAGGAAACTGCCTGCCAGGGTCAGCACATCGCGGCCCCGTTCGCGCAGCGGCGGCACCTGCAGCGGATAGACCGAGAGGCGGTGGTACAGGTCGGCGCGGAAACGCCCGGCCGCCACTTCGCCGCGCAAGTCGCGGTTGGTGGCCGCCAGCACGCGCACGTCCACGCGCAACTGCTTGTCGCTGCCGGGGCGCTGCAGCTCGCCGCTTTGCAACACGCGCAGCAGCTTGGCCTGCACCGGGAGCGAGAGCTCACCCACCTCGTCCAGGAACAGCGTGCCACCATCGGCCAGTTCGAACTTGCCCACGCGGTCTTGCACCGCGCTGGTGAACGCGCCTTTCTTGTGGCCGAACAGTTCGCTGTCGGCCAGGCCCTCGGGCAGCGCGGCGCAATTGATCTGCACCAGCGCCTGCTCGGCGCGCGAGGAACGCAGGTGCAGCCGCTGCGCCACCAGTTCCTTGCCCACGCCGGTCTCACCGAGGATCAGCACCGTGAGGTCGGACGCGGCCACGGTGTCGATCTCGCGCTTGAGCTGCTGCATCGCCGCGCTCTTGCCCAGGAGTTCGCGCGGTGCGGCCACGCCAGCGCGGCGCTCGCGTGCCAGCGCCTGCTCGTGCGCGGCGCGCGCGTGGGCCGCGTGCAAGGCCTCGCTGGCTTCGATGCCGGCTTCCAGCAACGCCACCACCGCCTGCAGCTGCGGCGGGGCCACGGCGTCGAAGGCGTGTGAATTCAGCGCATCCAGCGTCACCAACCCCCACAGCTTGCCGGCGTGGCGCAGCGGTGCGCCCATGCAGTCGTGCACGGCCAGCAGTTCGCGCTGCCCGGCCACCAGGCCGTCGTAGGGATCGGGCAAGCCGCAGTCCGCGGCAAAGCGCAAGCTCTGCGAGCTGCCCAGCAACTGCGCGAGGCGCGGATGGGCCGCAACGGGGAAGCGGCGACCCATGGCCTCTTCGGTGAGGCCGTCCACGGCCACCGGCATCAAGGCGTCGTCATGCAGGCGCAGCAGCACCGCCGCGTCGCAGGCCACCAGGCCGCGCACCGCGGCCAGCAGCGATTTGAAGTGCCTGTCGGCGGCGGCGGCTGGTGTGGTCATGAGGACAACGCGTGGTCAAAAAGACATCATTGAACGGTGGTCAATTTAACCACGATCAAAAAAACCTCTTTGCAGATCAAGTACTTGCTGGCACCATTCATATGGCACGTTTGTTGAATAGCCATAGGCCTCTTCATTCAACCGTTGCGCCCTCATGCCCCAGTTCTCCGCCCAGACCATTGCCCTCGTCAAAGCCACCGTGCCGCTGCTCAAGCAGCAGGGCGAGGCCATCACCCGGCACTTCTATGCGCTGATGTTTCGCGACCACCCCGAGGTCAAGGCCTTCTTCAACGAGGCCCACCAGGCCCAAGGCAGCCAGGCGCGCGCGCTGGCCGGTGCGGTGCTGGCCTACGCCACGCACATCGACAACCTCGACGCCATCGCGCCGGCGCTGCCGCGCATCGTGCAGAAGCACGCCGCCCTTGGCGTGCTGCCCGAGCACTACCCCATCGTGGGCGCCTGCCTGTTGAAGGCGATCCGCGAGGTGCTGGGTGAGGTGGCCAGCGACGATATCCTCGCCGCCTGGGGCGAAGCCTACGGCGCACTGGCGCAGTTGCTGATCGACGCCGAGGAGCAGGTGTATGCCGCCAACGCGGCGCGCGAAGGCGGGTGGCGCGGCACGCGCACGCTGCGCCTGTCGCGCAAAGTGGTGGAGAGTGAACTGATCACCTCGTTCTACCTGGAGCCCGTGGACGGTCAGGCCCTGCTCGCGTTCACGCCGGGGCAGTACCTCACGCTCGTGCTCGAGATCGACGGCCAGGCCGTGCGGCGCAACTACTCGCTGTCGGATGCGCCGGGCAAACCCTGGTACCGCATCAGCGTCAAGCGCGAGGCCGGCGGCCACGCGTCCAACTGGCTGCACGACCACCTGCAGGTGGGCATGGAGGTGCAGGCCCAGGCGCCGTGCGGTGATTTCCTGCTGGACACGCAAGCACGCCGGCCGCTGGTGCTGGTCACGGGGGGTGTCGGTATCACGCCGGCCATGAGCATGCTGGAGGCCAGCGCCGCCAGCGGTCGACCCATCCACTTCATTCACGCGGCGAGACACGGTGGCATTCACGCTTTCCGTGAGCGTGTCGAGAGTCTCGCTGCGGCACACGGCAATGTGCAGCCCTTCTACGTGTATGACGAACCGCGCGAGACCGACCAGCCGCATGCGATGGGTTTCGTGACCGAAGCGCTGCTGGCCGAACAGCTGCCGGCCGACCGGGATGTTGACCTGTACTTTCTCGGCCCCAAGCCTTTCATGAAATCGGTCTACGCCAGCGGCCGCGCGTTGGGGATCCCCGAAGCGCAGTTGCGCTACGAGTTCTTCGGGCCGCTGGAGTCGCTGAGCGTGGCGGGCTGATCCCTTTTGCTTCAGCCTACAAAAAAACAGCGGTTCATCAACCTTCTGCGATGATGTTTAGCATATCGAAGTAGTTGCGTAGTCCTCGCATTGCCCTTCTCGGCGCGCCCAGACCGGCAGGGAGTCGGGACAAACGTGAAGATCCTGCTTCTGAGTCAGGCGCGGGCGCAAGAATGAAACGCTCGAGGGGGACTTGCAATCGGGTTTGAGTAGGCACTGGCTAAAGGTCCTTGCGGCGGGGAATGAAACCTGGTCGGTGGTGCGAGTGAAGGTCGTTTCCATCAGCCAGTGATGATCGGGCGAAGCGTCTCTATTTCGCTGACGATGAAGTCGAAGAACGCGGACACACGCGGCGTGCGCCGCAATTCCGGCGTCGTCAGAACGCGCCAGATGCGGGTGAGTTCCGCGACAGGCTCGATGACTCGAACGAGATCCGGTTCGGCGTCGCCCAGGGCGATGGGCAGGGGCGCCACGCCGACCCCCGCTTTGGCGGAGTAGACCAAGCCCAACACGCTGTTGCTGCGCGCGACCAAGGTGGCGTTCGGTGCGACCTTGTGCAGCCACGCTGCGATACGGTGTTTGGCCATCGTGTCATCGAACCCGACCAGCGCGTGTTGCGCCAGATCTTCGAGTCTTTCCGGTCGACCGTGGCGCTCGATGTACGCCCGGCTGGCGTAGATCGCCCAGATCGAATCGCCGATCTTTCGTCCGACGAGCTCGCCGTCATCGGTGTCACCGGAACGAAGGGCCACGTCGACTTCGCCTCTCATCAGGTCGATGTATTTGTCGCTCATGACGAAATGCACTTGCAGCGCCGGGTGAAGGGCGTGAAACCGTTCCAGCAACGTCGATTGCGTGATCCGAAAGACGATGGGTTCGGGACAGGTCACGCGGATGACGCCCGCAATGTCGGCGGTAGCGGTCGCGATGTGCTGTTCGAACGCCGTCACGGCGTGCTCGACGCGCTCAGCGTACGGCAGCAGCGCCTGCCCGAACTCGGTCAGTCGATACCCGCTCGGCTCGCGCTGCACCAGCGCTTGCCCGATGCGCCGTTCGAGCTCGACGAGCCGCCGTTGCACCGTCGATTGGTCGACGCCCAACGCACGGCCGGCTGCCAGCGTGCTGCCGTGGCGCGCGACGGCAAGCAGATGCTTGAGATCGTCCCAGTCGAAGCTGTGGGGGGTATGCGCCATTGCGGCCCCATTGTGCAGTTTTGCGCCTTACGCCGCAAAGCCTTTGAGCCTAGGCCGACGACATGAACCCATCAATCACCGACGGACAGGCCTTCAAGGCGGGCATGCGCATCCAGTGGGACACGGCCGCTGCGGGCTGGAACGCACACACGACGGACATCCGCGCATGGCTGCGCAAGCCGACCGACGCCATGTGCCGCATGGCCGGGGTGACTGTGGGCTCACGCGTGCTCGACGTCGCGGCCGGAGCGGGCGACCAGGCCCTTGACATCGCGGCGCAGGTAGGCCCACAGGGCCACGTGCTCGCCACCGATCTTTCGCCGGCGATCGTCGCGCTGGCTCAGGTGAACGCAGTCAACGCCGGCTTCGGCCATGTCGAGACCCGGGTGGCCGATGGCGAAGATCTGGGCGTCACCGAGGCTTCCTTCGATGTCGCGGTATGCCGACTCGGTCTGATGTTCTTTCCCGACCCGCTGCGGGGACTGCGCGAGATTCATCGCGCGCTGCGCCCCGGCGGTGGCGTGTGCACGATGGTGTTCTCTCGCCCAGAAAAGAATCCCTGCCTCACCATCCTCATGTCGACGGCTCTCAAGCACGCCGGCCTGCCGGCGCGCGACCCATTTTTACCCGGGGGTCTGCTCAGCCTGGGGCAGCCGGGCCGGATCGACGCACTCTTCAAATCAGCGGGGTTCCAGAGCGTCGCGACAATGGCGTTCGATGCGGTGTTCCACCTGCCGTCGGTTGATCACTATCTCGCCTTCGTTCGCAGCTCGGCGAGCCCCCTCTTGCAGCTCCTCGGTCATCTTGACGCGGCGTCGGCCGAAGCAGCCTGGGACGAGATGCGGGATCGGTTGCAGGCATTCACCACGCAGGCAGGTTGGGACGGGTCCCAACGAGCTGCTGTTGACGGCGGGTCGTCGTCCCGAGGAGGCGCCATATAACACCTGATCCATTCGAAACACGCACCTGAGCGGCGGCGTTTTCTGCGCCGGGGCAGGAGGGCTCGCGGCCTTGGCCACCCTGTCGTTCGACCAACCTTCAACCAAGAGGTGTCTATGGGACGACCCGCAGGATGGATGAAGCAATTGACAGGGAGAGACGCGATGCGATCTCCTGGGGCGCCGTGGCTTCGACGTGAGATCGAGCGGCAGTTCTGGAAGCAAATCGCCACCGGGATCACGAGCGAGAAGGCCGCGGAGGCCGTAGGGGTCTCCCAGCTGGCTGGTTCCCCCTGGTTCCGTCATCGTGGCGGCATGCCCTTGTTTCTTTCAAGCCCCATATCTGGAAGGTATCTTTCATTCGCCGAGCGTGAAGAGATCGCACTTCTGCGAGCCCAAGACGCTGGGGTAAGGGAGATCGCTCGAATCATCGGGAGAAGTCCCTCGACGGTCTCACGCGAACTGACCCACGATGCTGCAACGCGCAGTAGGAAGCTCGAGTACCGGACGTCGGTCGCACAGTGCAAGTCAGAGTTAGCCGCGACAAGGCCCAAGCCGGCCAAGCTCGTGAAGGACCAGCGTCTGCGCCAATACGTCCAAGACCGTCTTGAGTGCAATATCCGATGCTCAATGCAGCGGGATTGCGGGACCTCGGCAAGCTCCATATATCGGGCGTAACAAGCCCCATCGTGGTGATAGCAAGTGGGTCAATGGATGGTCGCCAGAACAGATCGCAATCCGACTGCAGGTCGACTTCCAGGATGATCCGTCCATGCGCATCTCACACGAAGCCATCTATCAGACGCTCTACATCCTGGGTCGAGGCGCCCTCAAGCGCGAGCTGGTCAGCTATCTGCGCACAGGGCGTGCTTTGCGCACGCCACGGGCCAGGTCCCAGCCCAAAGCGTGGGCACATGTCAGTGAAGAGGTGATGATCTCCAGCCGTCCTGCGGAGGTGGAAGATCATGCTGTACCCGGTCACTGGGAGGGGGTCTTGATCATCGGCATACAAGCCCGTGCTCGGTGCCGCTGTGGCCTCACTGGAAGAATGGTTGTCGGTGAGCGGGCTCCGCGACGGCGCCCTCGTTGACCCGGAAGAGGACAACAGCGCAGCCTATCTGAAGCCCCCTGAACGCACTCTGACCGAGTTCCTTGATCCCTGCCCATCCGACCACCACTTCTGGAGAATCACCATGACCACGAACGTCGGCGCTATTGACCGCACCGTGCGTATCGTCATCGGCCCTTCCCTCATCGCCGGTGCCGCCCCCAGCACGATCGGCCTGTGGGGCTAGAAGCCTTCGACTCGGTGCTCTTAAACAATGCGCCGCACCATCATCTCCTTGATCTTGCTGATGGCCCCCGCAGGGTGCAGTCCTTTGGGGCACACGTCCACGCAGTTGAGGATGTCGCGGCAGCGAAACAGCCGGAACGGATCGTTGAGGTGGTCCAGCCGCTCGGCGGTGGCCGAGTCGCGGCTGTCGACAAGGAAGCGGTAGGCCTGCAACAGTCCGGCCGGTCCGACGTATTTGTCCGGGTTCCACCAGAAGCTCGGGCAGGCCGATGAGCAGCAGGCACACAGGATGCATTCGTACAGCCCATTGAGATCTTCCCGCTCCTCGGTCGACTGCAGGCGTTCCCGCTCCGGGGGCGAAGCCGGGTTGATGAGGTAGGGCTTGATCGAGTGGTACTGCTTGAAAAATTCGGTCATGTCGACGATCAGGTCGCGAATGACCGGCAAGCCGGGCAAGGGTTTGAGCGTCACCACGCGGTTCAGCGTTTTCATGTTGGTGACGCAAGCCAGCCCGTTCTTGCCATTGATGTTCATGGCATCGGAGCCGCAGATGCCTTCGCGGCAGGAGCGCCGAAAAGACAGGCTCGGGTCCACGGCCTTGAGGCGCACAAGCACATCGAGCAGCATGCGGTCCCCTGGGTTGACCTCAAGCTCAATCGTTTGCATGTACGGCCTGGCGTCGACATCCGGGTCGTAGCGGTAGATCTTGAAGGTGTGCATGGGGTTCATTCCGTGGTGGCGCCTTCGCGCATGGCGCGAACACCCGTTGTGTTTCTCAGCGCTTGAGCTCCGACAACTTCGATGTGACCTGGCTCCACGCTTCGGCGTCTGGCAGCGGCAGCCTGGTGCGCACGATGGGCTTCCATTCGCGCGCCAGCTCGGCGTTCAAAGCCGTGAAGTGCAACTGATCGCTCGGCACATCCTCTTCGGCATAAATGGCGCTGACCGGACATTCCGGGACGCACACGGCGCAGTCGATGCAGTCGTCGGGGTCGATGGCGAGGAAGTTGGGCCCTTCTCTAAAGGCGTCCACCGGGCACACATCCACGCAGTCGGTGTACTTGCAGCGTATGCAGGCTTCGGTGACGACAAAGGTCATGGATGCGCCCCATCAGGATGTGCCACGGCAGATGCAGCCGGTGGGGCGAGCCTGGCCATCTGCTCAGCCGTCCTTGCCGTCGAGGCGGGTCGAGACCAGCCAGGGCGAGTAAACATACAGATACAGGGCAAACGCAATGCCCCACGCTGCGGCTGCGGCCACCAGCCAGATGACAAGATGCTGCGGCGCCAGCAGCGGCAGCAGAACCCTCAGGACGGCAGCGCAGGCCACCAACGCATAGGCGGCTGTCTCAAGCCTCGAGGCCTTCAGTGGGCGCCCGGTATGGCCGCGTGCGGTGCGGGTGATCATGCCGATGATGAGCCCGCCAGTGGCACCCACCGCCAGGGCGTGGATGCCGGACGAGACGCCCAACACGCCGAGTTGGGCCAGTGCGAGCAACGCGAGGCCGATGGGCAACCACGCATACGCGAGGTGCAGCACCCACAGGATGGGGCGCGAGCGGGTGCGCATCGGTTTCCAGCGCAGCAGGCGAAGGACATGCAGCAATGCGGCTGCACCGAGCACCGCGGCGCTGAAGACATGGGCCGGGCCCAGCACCCACACGGCCAGCGCAATGGCCGTGGTGCCGAGTGTGGCCTGCTCCAGCATGGGAGGAACCTTCAATCTCACGCCGGGCAACGCCGACTGGGTGAACGCCGGGATCACCCGCCCGGCGATCACGCACTCGATCATCACGATCAACGCCAGCCCCGCATGCAGGGCGCGGACCGGTTCGATGTCGATCAGCCCGCTCACCGCCCCGTGAAACGCGGCGTTGGCCAGAGCCAGCAACAAGAGAATGACGCCCAATGGCACGTTGCGCCGGCTGCCCGCGCGCAGGAGAACCGAGATGAGGATGGCCGCCACCAGTGGCAACAGCAGCAGGTCCAACACCGCATAGACCCCATACGGAGCAAAGACGGCTGCAAGCCGGGCTGCCAGCCAGAGCCCCGCAAGCGCTGCCAGCACAGCGCCTCGTGGCGTGTCCAGGCCGGTCCACGCTTTCCCGGCCGTCAGCAAAAAGCCCGCGATCACGGCCACAGTGAAGCCGAACAGCATTTCATGGGCGTGCCAGAGCACTGGAGAGATCGTCAGCTTCAAGGACACCTGGCCCAACAGGACAGCGATCCACAGCGGGATCGCCAGCATGCCGTATGCAGCGGCACCCAGGTAGAACGGGCGGAAGCCAAGTCGAAGCCAAGGCCACCCTTGGGGCGATGGCACGGCCGCTGATGCAGAGCGCATGGTCGGCAAGGGCTCAGCAGCAGCTCGACCGCGCGGGTTCAAATTGCGGGAACAGCTGGTTGTTCTCGAGGTGAATGTGGGCGATCAGGTCGTCGGCGAACTGGTCAATGCCCGCGTACAGCGCACGCCAGGTGTTGCACGCGCCCTGGGGCGGCGTGGCGTCGTGCGTCAGGGCCATCAGGCGCTCCAGCTGTTCGCCATGGCTGGTGTGCTCCTCGCGCATCACGCCGATGGGGTGCACAGCCATGCCGCGCCCGCCGGCCTTGAGCATCGGGAACAGGATGTTTTCTTCCTTGGCCATGTGTTCCAGCATCTCGGTCTCGATGGCTTCCAGGTGCTCGGCGAGATCCTTGGGCACATCGGGGTGCTCGCGGTGCACCGCCTCCACCCGGCGCGCCATGCGGATCAGCTCGGGCAGCTGTTCGCGGTGCACCGCGTGATAACGCGTGAGGATGTGGTCGATCATATCGGCCGGGGTTCGCGGCACGACCGGCGCGTCCGGGCGGTCCAGCCGGGCGAGCTCGGCCAGCACCGCGTCCACGTCGAGACCTTTGTTGTCGCAGGCCTGTTGCAGGGCGATCTGGCCGCCGCAGCAGAAGTCGAGCTTGAGGCGGCGGAAGACGGCGGTGGAGCCGGGCAGGGCCACGGCGATCTGGCCGATAGGCTGGCTGGCACGCTCAAGGGTGGCGGCAGGGGTGAAAGCGGTGTTCATGGCGCTGGTCCTTTAATGTTCATTCGATACGAATATATTAGCGCATAAAATGCACGCAATATGAATATTCAGACCGTCCGCACGGACATCGGTCATGAGGAGGATGCGCGATGCGATTGACCCAATGGACCGACTACAGCCTGCGCGTGCTGATGTACTGCGCCGCCAGCGAACAGCGCGAGCAGCGCGCCACCGTGGGTGAAATCGCCGAAGCCCATGGCATCTCGCGCAGCCACCTCACCAAGATCGTGATGACGCTCTCCGGCCTGGGCCTGCTGGAGACCACGCGCGGGCGCGGTGGTGGCCTTCGCCTGCTCAAGCCGGCGCGCAGCATCGTGCTGGGCGAGGTGGTGCGCCAGACCGAGAGCGACTTCACGCTGGTGGAGTGTTTCGACGCCGAGCACAACACTTGCCGCCTCGACGGCCACTGCCGTCTCAAGACGGCGCTGCGCGAGGCCATGGACCGCTACCTGGAGGTGCTGGACGGCGTGACGCTGGCGGATCTGATCGCGCCCATGCCGGGTGCGCACAGCCAACGGGTGCACTTTCTGCCTGGCCTGCCACGCCCGCCCGAGGTCGCAGCCCGTCGCACGCGGGTATCTGCCGGCGGCGAAAGCCGCTAACCTGTGGCCATGGTATCCACCGCTTCGCTGTCGACCAAACTCGTGCGCATCGGCGCCGGGTTGCTGCTCGTCGCGCTTGCCTCCATCGGTCTCACGCTGTGGGTGACGTGGCAGCTTGAAGGCGGCGCCGCGGCGGTAAACGAGGCCGGCCGCATGCGCATGCAGACCTGGCGGCTCACCAGCGTGGCGCAGGCCCAGCGGGCTCCGGCTGAGGTGGCGGCGCTGGTGCAGCGGTTCGACCAGAGCTTGGCCCTGTTGCGCCGGGGCGATGCCAGCCGGCCGCTCTTCGTGCCGAGGGACGAAGCGGTGGCCCGCGAGTTCGCCACGGTGGAGGCGCTATGGCAGAAGCAGCGCCCGCTGTGGTTGCAGGACACCCCGCCCGAGCCGGCACAGGTCCTGGCCGCAGCCGATACCTTCGTCGAGGCCATCGATGCACTGGTTCTCGCCATCGAACACCAGCTCTCGGCCTTCACCGCCATCCTCAACCTGTTCCAGTTCCTCATGATGGCGCTGGCCATCGTGGGTGCGGTGGTGATGCTCTACACCGGCTACATGTACGTCATCAACCCGCTGGCCCACCTGCGCCAGGGCCTGCGGCGGCTGGAGTCGGGCGACTTCAAGGCGCGCGTGGAGGTCGACACGCTCGACGAGTTCGGGCAGGTGGCGGGGGGCTTCAATCGCATGGCGTCCACGCTGCAGTCGATGTACGCCGGGCTGGAGAGTCAGGTCGAGACCAAGACGCGTCACATCGAGGCGCAGCGTGCGAGGCTGGCCACCTTGTACGAAGTGAGTGCCTTCATGGCCCAGGCCGGTAGCATCGAGGAACTCTCTCGCGGTTTTGCCCAGCGGGTGCGTGCGGTGGTCAAGGCCGACGCGGTGGCGGTGCGCTGGAGCGACGAAGCCAGTCAGCGTTACCTGATGCTGGCCTCCGACTGCTTTCCGCAGGAGCTGGTGGAAGAAGAGCGCAGCTTGCTGGCAGGGGCGTGTGCCTGCGGCAGCCTGCAGCCCGATGCGAGGACACGCGTCATTCCGATCCACAGTCACGATGAGGCCAGCGTGCGCCACTGCGCCCGCGCCGGCTTCGAGACACTGGTGAGCGTGCCGGTGCGGCTGCAAAACCGCCTGCTCGGCGAGATCGACCTGTTCTACCGCTCGCAGGCCAGCCTGAGCACGGGCGAGACCGAGCTGCTCGACGCGCTGGCCAGCCACCTGGCCAACGCGCTGGAGAGCCTGCGCGCGTCGGCGCTGGAGCGTGAGGCGGCGGTGGGCGAAGAGCGCGCGTTGATCGCTCGCGAGTTGCACGACTCCATTGCTCAGTCGCTGGCCTTCCTCAAGATCCAGGTGCAGCTGCTGCGCACCGCGGCGGGCAAGGGGCAGGACGCGCGCGTGATGAGCACGCTCGACGAACTCGACGAAGGTCTGCGCGAAAGCATCAACGACGTGCGCGAACTGCTGGTGCACTTTCGTACCCGCACCAACACCGACGACATCGAGCGCGCGCTGCAGGAGACGCTGCAGAAGTTCCAGCACCAGACTGGCCTGCCGGCGAAGCTGCACGTAGAGGGCCACGGCCTTCCGCTGCCGGCCGATGTGCAGGTGCAGGTGCTGCATGTGTTGCAGGAGTCGCTGTCCAACGTGCGCAAGCACGCCGGGGCCGGCCATGTGCAGCTCGACGTGTTCAAGGGCGCGCACTGGCGTTTCCGGGTGTGCGACGACGGTGCGGGCTTCGACGCGCTGGACGCATCCGACGATTCCCACGTGGGCCTGAAAATCATGCGCGAGCGCGCTGCCCTCATCGGCGCGCGGGTCGACGTGAGCTCCGACCCCGGCCAGGGCACCGCCGTCACCCTGACCCTGCCTCCCCACCCGGTGACGGCCAGGCCCAGCGGCGCACCCGTCACCGAACACAGGCTTTCATGACCGACACACCTGCCCGCCCGATCCAGTTGCTCGTCGTGGACGACCACTCCCTGTTCCGCCGCGGGCTCATGGCCCTGCTCGCGCAGGACCTGCGCTTCGAGGTGATCGGCGAGGCGGGCGATGTGGGCGAGGCGCTGCGCTGCGTGGCGCGCCAGCGGCCCGATGTGATCCTGCTCGACAACCACCTGCCCGGTGTACTGGGCGTGGACGCCATCCCCGCGCTGCGCGAGGCTGCACCGGGCAGCCGCGTGCTCATGCTCACCGTGAGCGAGAACGAGGCCGACCTGGTGGCCGCGCTCAAGGCCGGCGCCGACGGTTACCTGCTCAAGACCGTGGAGTCGCACCACCTGTGCGAGGCCATCGTCAAGGTGATGGAGGGCGAGTCGGTGGTCAGCCCCGAGATGACGACCAAGCTGGTGTCGGCCCTGCGTGCGCAGCCAACCGTCAACGGCAACGGCGAAGGGGGCGGTGCGACGGTGGCCACGGCCGACGCCGAGCTCGCGTCGCTGTCGGTGCGGGAGCTCGAAATCCTGCACCTGATCGCGCGCGGCGACAGCAACAAACTCATCGCCCGCCAGCTCGACATCGCCGAGACCACGGTCAAGATCCACGTGCAGCACATCCTGCGAAAACTCAACCTCACCTCGCGTGTGCAGGCGGCCGTGTTTGCCGCCCGACACGCTTCATAGTTCACTCGCGGTGAAAGACGCCAGCGTGTGGGTCTCCATCGCGCTGGCGCATTGATTCAGATCAACTGACGGCCACAAACAGACCGCTGTAGTTCTTCCGGACGCGCCGCGTCCCCCCGCCATCGTTCTTCAGAGCCGCCCCGGCCACCCGGGAGGCGGATAGCCACCCGCGCGCCCAGCGCCGACAGTCTTGCCATGCCCCGCGTGGAGAAAGACATCATGGCCTCTGAACTGAACAACGAAAAAAAAGCCTGGTCGGTGCTGCTCGTCAGCACACTGGCCTTCACCGTGTGCTTCATGGTCTGGATGATGTTTGGCGTCATCGGCATCCCGATCAAGAAGGCGCTCGACCTCAACTCCACCCAGTTCGGCCTGCTCATGGCCACGCCGGTGCTCACGGGCTCGCTGGTGCGTGTGCCGCTGGGCATCTGGACCGACCGCTACGGTGGCCGCATCGTGATGGCCCTGCTCATGGCCACCACCGTGCCGGCCATCTTGCTCATGAGCTACGCCACCGCCTACTGGCACTTCCTCACCATCGGCCTGTTCGTCGGCCTAGCCGGCGGTTCGTTTTCGGTCGGCACGCCCTATGTGGCGCGCTGGTTCCCCAAGCACCGCCAGGGCATGGCCATGGGCGTGTACGGCGCGGGCAACTCGGGCGCGGCGGTCAACAAGTTCGTCGCGCCGGTGCTGCTGGTGGCCTTCGGCTGGACCATGGTGCCGCAGGTGTACGCGGCCATCATGCTGGGCACGGTGGTGCTGTTCTGGCTCTTCACCTACAGCAATCCCGACCACCTGGTGCCGAGCAACGTGTCCTTCATGGACCAGCTCAAGGCGCTGAAAGACCCCAAGGTAATCAAGTACTGCCAGTACTACAGCATCGTCTTCGGTGGCTACGTGGCGCTCTCGCTGTGGATGGTGCAGTACTACGTGGGCGAGTTCGGTCTGGACATCCGGGTGGCCGCGCTGCTGGCGGCCTGCTTCTCGCTGCCGGGTGGCGTGCTGCGCGCGGTGGGCGGCGTGATGTCGGACAAGTTCGGCGCGCACAAGGTCACCTGGTGGGTGCTGTGGGTGAGCTGGATCTGCCTGTTCCTGCTCTCATACCCGCAGACCGACTTCACCGTGGCCACGGTGGACGGCCCGAAGACCTTCCACATCGGCCTCAACGTCTACCTCTTCACCGGACTGATGTTCATCCTGGGCATTGCCTGGGCATTCGGCAAGGCCAGCGTCTTCAAGTACATCAGCGACGACTACCCGAAAAACATCGGCGCCATCAGCGGCATCGTGGGCCTGGCTGGTGGACTTGGCGGTTTCGTTCTGCCCATTCTGTTCGGCATGTTGATGGACCTCACCGGCATCCGCTCGAGCGCCTTCATGTTGATGTACGGCGTGGTCTGGGTGTCGCTCATCTGGATGTACTGGACCGAGGTGCGCCAGACCGAAGTCATGGGCGCCAACGCCAAACCTTTTTCCCTTCAGAACTGACGCAACGTCGGTCAACACCATGAACAACACACAAAAAACCGGTGCAGACATCACCGACTGGCGCCCCGAGGACGAACAGTTCTGGGCCTCCACCGGCAAAAAGATCGCCTACCGCAACCTCTGGATCTCAGTGCCCGCGCTGCTGTGCGGCTTCGCGGTCTGGGGCATGTGGGGAATCATCACCGTACAGATGATGAATCTGGGCTTCCCGTTCACCCAGGCCGAGTTGTTCACGCTGACCGCGATCGCTGGCATTGCCGGCGCGACCATGCGCATCCCGGCCTCCTTCCTGATCCGTCTGGCCGGTGGGCGCAACACCGTCTTTCTCACCACGGCCATGTTGCTGGCGCCCGCCATCGGCACCGGCATCGTGCTGCAGCACCCCGAGTGGCCGCTGTGGTCGTTCCAGCTGATGGCACTCTGGTCGGGCGTGGGGGGCGGCAATTTCGCCAGCTCCATGTCCAACATCAGCGGCTTCTTTCCCAAGCGCCTGCAGGGCACGGCGCTGGGTTTGAACGCGGGCCTGGGTAACTTCGGCGTGACGACCATGCAGATCGTCATTCCGCTCGTGATGACGCTGTCGATCTTCGGCAGCCTGGGCGGTGAACCCATGGTGCTGGCCAAGGACAGTGGCTGGATCTTCGGAAGGATTGCCGCAGGCACACCGACCTGGATCCAGAACGCGGGATTCGCCTGGCTGCTCTCGCTGGTGCCGCTGTCCATCCTGTGCTGGTTCGGCATGAACAACCTGAAGACGGTGTCGCCTGACACCGGGCACCCTGTGGTTGCGTTCGCCAAGATCACCTGGCTGTACACGCTGGCCTTCATCCCCTCGATTCTCGGCTTGTACCTCTACCTGCCCAAGCCCACGGGTCTGGGCCTTATCAGCATGTGGGTGGCGATTCCGCTGGACGTGGTGAGCGCGCTGCTGATCATGAAGCTCGCTGCCTTCGGTCCGATGAAGGAAAACGTTGCCCGGCAGTTCGCGATCTTCAAGGACAAGCACACATGGTCGCTGACCGCGCTCTACATCGTCACCTTCGGCTCCTTCATCGGTTTCTCGATGGCGTTGCCGCTGGCCATGAAGGTGATCTTCGGCATTAGCCACGTGCCCGATGCCAACGGCGTGATGCAGCACACGCTGAACAACCCGAACGCACCCACCGTGCTGGCCTACGCGTGGATCGGCCCATTCGTTGGCGCCGCTGTGAGGCCCGTTGGCGGCTGGATCTCCGACAAGGTCGGCGGCTCCATCGTCACGCAGGCCATCTCGGCGGTGATGGTGGTCGCTTCGATCGCCGTGGGCTACGTGATGATGATGGCCTACGCCTCGGCCACGCCCGAGCAGTACTTCCCGGCCTTCCTCGGCCTGTTCATCGTGCTGTTCTTCGCCAGCGGTGTGGGCAATGGATCGACCTTCCGCACCATCGGTGTGATCTTCGACCGGCAGCAGGCCGGCCCGGTGCTGGGCTGGACCTCCGCCGTCGCCGCCTACGGCGCCTTCGTCGCGCCCATCGTGATCGGCGACCAGATCAAGGCAGGCACACCGCAGTACGCGATGTATGGCTTCGCGCTCTTCTACGCGCTCTGCTTGATCCTCAACTGGTGGTTCTACCTGCGTCCCGGCGCCTACGTGAAGAACCCCTGAAGAACCGACCACGCACCCTCACGGAGAACAGAAAGATGAGCCATTTCCTCGACCGCCTCACCCATTTCAGCCTGCCCAGGGAGTCCTTCTCGGGCAACCACGGCCAGACCACTGGCGAAGACCGCACCTGGGAAGACGCCTACCGAAATCGCTGGGCGCACGACAAGATCGTGCGCAGCACCCACGGCGTGAACTGCACCGGTTCGTGCTCGTGGAAGATCTACGTCAAGGGCGGCATCGTCACCTGGGAAACCCAGCAGACCGACTACCCGCGCACACGCTGGGACATGCCCAACCACGAGCCGCGTGGCTGCGCGCGCGGCGCCTCCTACAGCTGGTACCTCTACAGCGCCAACCGCGTGAAGTACCCCATGGTGCGCGGGCGCCTGCTGGAGCGCTGGCGCGCCGCGCTCGCTGTGGCGAAAGATCCGGTAGCCGCCTGGGCCTCCATCGTCGAGAACCCCGAAGCGCGTCGTGACTACCAGCAGGTGCGCGGCATGGGTGGCTTCGTGCGCAGCACCTGGGACGAGGTCAACCAGCTGATCGCCGCGGCCAACGTCTACACCATCAAGCAGCACGGACCCGACCGCATCATCGGCTTCAGCCCGATCCCGGCCATGAGCATGGTGAGCTACGCCGCCGGCTCGCGTTACCTCTCGCTCATCGGCGGCGTGTGCATGAGCTTCTACGACTGGTACTGCGACCTGCCACCGGCCAGCCCGCAGGTCTGGGGTGAGCAGACCGACGTGCCCGAATCGGCTGACTGGTACAACAGCTCGTTCATCATCGCCTGGGGCTCCAACGTGCCGCAGACGCGCACGCCCGACGCCCACTTCTTCACCGAGGTGCGCTACAAAGGCGCCAAGACCGTGGCCGTGACACCCGACTACTCCGAGGTGGCCAAGCTCTCCGACCTCTGGCTGCACCCCAAGCAGGGCACCGACGCCGCGCTCGCCATGGCCATGGGCCACGTGGTGCTCAAGAATTTCTATTTCCCCGACGGCGGCAAGCCGCGCAGCAGCTACTTCGACGACTACGCGCGCCGCTACACCGACCTGCCGCTGCTGGTCATGCTCAAGGAGCACACGCTGGCCGACGGCACGACCACCCTGGTGCCCGACCGCTACCTGCGCGCCAGCGACTTCAATGGCCAGCTCGGCCAGAAGAACAACCCCGAGTGGAAGACCGTGGCCTTCGACACCGGTGGCAAGGCCGTGCTGCCCAACGGCTCGATCGGCTTCCGCTGGGGCGAGGCCGGGCGCAGCGACGAAGGCAAGTGGAACCTGGAAGCCAAGGAGGCGCGCAGCGACACCGAGGTGAAGCTCAAGCTCTCGGTGATCGAGGACGGCGAGCAGGACACCCAGGTGGTGGACGTGGCCTTCCCCTATTTCGGGGGCAACGCCGCGCCGCACTTCACCGCCAACGCGCAGAACGGCGCCATCAACCACGCCCGCGTGCCGGCCGTGCGCCTGCGCTTGGGCAAGGCCGGCGAAGAGCGCCACGCCATGGTGGCCACCGTGTTCGACCTGCAGGTCGCGCAGTACGGCATCGACCGCGGGTTGGGCAGTGGCGCGAAGGACTTCGACGACAACGCCGCCTACACCCCGGCCTGGCAGGAGAGCATCACTGGCGTGCCGCGTGACCAGGTCATCACCGTGGCGCAGCAGTTCGCCGACAACGCCGACAAGACGCACGGCAAGTCGATGGTGATCATCGGTGCGGCCATGAACCACTGGTACCACGCCGACATGAACTACCGCGGCGTGATCAACCTGCTGATGATGTGCGGCTGCATCGGCCAGAGCGGTGGCGGCTGGGCGCACTACGTGGGCCAGGAAAAGCTGCGCCCGCAAACGGGCTGGGTGCCGCTGGCCTTTGCCACCGACTGGGCACGCCCTCCGCGGCAGATGAACAGCACCAGCTTCTTCTACGCGCACACCGACCAGTGGCGCTACGAGAAGCTCGGCATGGAAGAGGTCGTCAGCCCGCTGGCCGACAAGGCCGCTTTCGGCGGCAGCATGATCGACTTCAACGTGCGCGCCGAGCGCATGGGCTGGCTGCCCAGTGCGCCCCAGCTCAAGACCAACCCGCTGCAGGTGGTGAAGGACGCCACCGCCGCCGGGCTCGATCCCAGGGACTACGTGGTGCGTGCGCTGAAAGACGGCACGCTGGCCATGAGCTGCGAAGACCCGGACGCGCCGCAGAACTGGCCGCGCAACATGTTCGTGTGGCGCAGCAACCTGCTGGGCTCCAGTGGCAAGGGCCACGAGTATTTCTGCAAGCACCTGCTGGGCACCGAAAACGGCGTGCAGGGCAAGGACCTGGGACGGGACGAAGCCAGACCTGAAGAAGTGGTGTGGCACGAAAACGCGCCTCAGGGCAAGCTCGATCTGCTGGTCACGCTCGACTTCCGCATGAGCGCCACCTGCCTGTATTCGGACATCGTGCTGCCCACCGCGAGCTGGTATGAGAAGAACGACCTCAACACCAGCGACATGCATCCCTTCATCCACCCGTTGTCCGCGGCGGTGGACCCGGTGTGGCAGAGCCGCAGCGACTGGGAGATCTACAAAGGTTTTGCGCAGGCCTTCAGCGAAGTCTGCGTGGGCCACCTGGGCGTTGAAAAGGAGGTGGTACTCACGCCCATCATGCACGACACCCCCGGCGAACTCGCGCAGCCGTTTGACGTGAAGGAATGGCGCAAAGGCCACTGCGAACTCATCCCCGGCAAGACCGCTCCGCAGATCACCGTGGTCGAGCGCGACTACCCCAACGTGTTCAAACGCTTCACCGCGCTCGGCCCGCTGATGGACAAGCTGGGCAACGGCGGCAAGGGCATTGGCTGGAAGACCGGCACCGAAGTGGAGCAGCTCGGCCAGCTCAACGGCACCACGCTCGACGAGGGCGTGACCCAGGGCATGCCGAAGATCGTGACCGACATAGACGCCTGTGAGGTGATCCTGCAGCTCGCGCCAGAGACCAACGGCCACGTGGCGGTGAAGGCCTGGGAAGCGCTGGGCAAGCAGACCGGGCGCGACCACACCCACCTGGCGCTCTACCGCGAGGACGAGAAGATCCGCTTCCGCGACATCCAGGCGCAGCCGCGCAAGATCATCAGCAGCCCGACCTGGAGCGGCATCGAGAGCGAGACGGTCAGCTACAACGCCGGCTACACCAACGTGCACGAACTCATTCCATGGCGCACCCTCACTGGCCGCCAGCAGTTCTACCAGGACCACCCCTGGATGATCGCCTTCGGCGAAGGCCTGGGCAGCTACCGCCCGCCGGTGGACCTGAAGACCACCGAGGGCATCCACAACATCAAGCCCAACGGCAACAAAGAGATCCAGCTGAACTTCATCACGCCGCACCAGAAGTGGGGCATCCACTCGACCTACAGCGACAACCTGATGATGCTCACCCTCAACCGGGGCGGCACCGTGGTCTGGCTGAGCGAAGACGACGCGAAAAGCGCCGGCATCGAGGACAACGACTGGGTCGAGCTGTTCAACATCAACGGCGCGGTGGCCGCGCGCGCGGTGGTCAGCCAGCGCGTCAACCCGGGCATGGTGATGATGTACCACTCGCAGGAAAAGATCATCAACACCCCGGGCTCGGAGATCACCGGCGTGCGCGGCGGCATCCACAACTCGGTCACGCGCATCGTGCTCAAGCCGACCCACATGATTGGTGGCTACGCGCAGCTCAGCTACGGCTTCAACTACTACGGAACGATCGGCACCAACCGCGACGAGTTCGTCGTGGTGCGCAAGATGCACAAGGTGGACTGGCTCGACACACCGGCCGACGACCACCTCATTCGTGCCTACCAGTCCCAGGGCGAGAACCCCTGAACACCCGCCGACCCGAAGGAGCCTGAATCATGAAAATACGCGCACAGATCGGCATGGTGCTCAACCTGGACAAGTGCATCGGTTGCCACACTTGCTCGGTCACCTGCAAGAACGTCTGGACCAACCGTCCCGGGGTGGAATACGCCTGGTTCAACAACGTCGAGACCAAGCCCGGCATCGGCTACCCCAAGGAGTGGGAGAACCAGGAGAAGTGGCAGGGCGGCTGGACCCGCCGCGCCGACGGCTCCATCGTGCCCAAGCAAGGCGGCAAGTGGCAGCTGTTGATGAAGATCTTCGCCAACCCGCACCTGCCGGAGATCGACGACTACTACGAACCCTTCACCTTCGACTACGACCACCTGCAGTCGGCGCCGGAGATGAAGCACACGCCCACCGCCCGACCGCGCAGCCTGATCACCGGCAAGCGCATGGAGAAGATCGAGTGGGGCCCGAACTGGGAGGAGATCCTCGGTGGCGAATTTTCCAAGCGCAGCAAGGACGCCAACTTCAATGGCTTCGAGGCCGCGCAGAAAGCCATGGTGGGGGAGTTCGAGAACACCTTCATGATGTACCTGCCGCGCCTGTGCGAGCACTGCCTCAACCCGGCGTGCGTGGCCTCGTGCCCCTCGGGCTCGATCTACAAGCGCGAGGAAGACGGCATCGTGCTGATCGACCAGGACAAGTGCCGCGGCTGGCGCATGTGCGTGAGCGGCTGCCCCTACAAGAAGATCTACTACAACTGGAAAAGCGGCAAGGCCGAGAAGTGCATCTTCTGCTATCCGCGCATCGAGGCCGGCCAGCCCACCGTGTGCAGCGAAACCTGCGTGGGCCGCATCCGTTACCTGGGCGTGCTGCTGTACGACGCCGACCGCATTCAGGAAGCCGCCAGTGTGCCCAACGAGATGGACCTCTACAAGGCCCAGATCGATCTCTTCCTGGACCCGCACGACCCTGCGGTGATCGCGCAGGCGCGCGCCGACGGCATCCCCGACAACTGGCTGGAGGCCGCGCGCCACAGCCCGGTCTACAAGATGGCGGTGGACTGGAAGGTGGCGCTGCCGCTGCACCCGGAGTACCGCACGCTGCCCATGGTCTGGTACGTGCCGCCGCTCTCGCCCATCACCGCTGCGGCCAACGCCGGGCACCTGGGCGACAACGGGGAAATTCCGGACGTGAGCCAGCTGCGCATCCCGGTGAAGTACCTCGCCAACCTGCTGACCGCCGGCGACACGATCCCCGTGGTGCGCGCGCTCGAACGCATGCTGGCCCTGCGCAGCTACCAGCGCGCCAAACACGTGGATGGCGTGATCAACCAGGACGTGCTCGACCAGGTCCAGCTCAGCGTGCGCGAGGTCGAGGACATGTACCAGACCATGGCGATCGCCAACTACGAGGACCGTTTCGTGATTCCCACCACCCACCGCGAATACGCCGAGAACACCTTCAACATCAAGGGCGGCTGCGGCTTCAGCTTCGGCAACGGCTGCTCGGAGGGGCAGACCGAGACCAGCCTGTTCGGCAGCGAGAAGAAGCGCACCATCCCGATCAAGGCGGGGGTCTGACGTGGGCCTGTTTTCCAACACTCAAAAGCCCGCCGTTCACACCCTGCGTGTGCTCGCCCACCTGCTGCGTTACCCCACCGCCGATCTGCGCGAGCACGCTGGTGAACTGCGCGATGCGCTGCGTGCCGAGGCCGCCTTGCCGCCGACGCGGCTGGTCGAGCTCGATGCGCTGCTGGTGCGCCTGAGCCAGCAGCCGGCGCTGGAGGTCGAAGCCGACTACGTCGAGCTGTTCGACCGCGGGCGCAGCACCGCGCTGCACCTGTTCGAGCACGTTCTGGGTGACTCGCGCGACCGTGGCCCGGCCATGATCGACCTGATCCAGACCTACGAAAAGGCGGGCCTTTTCTTCGGCCCGGCCGAGTTGCCCGACCACCTGAGCGTGCTGCTGGAGTTCGCCTCCACCCAGCCCGCCACTGTGGCGCGCGAGTTCCTCGGCGAGAGCGCGCACATCGTGCGCTCGATCTTCAGCGCGCTGCTCAAGCGCCAGAGCCCGTATGCCAGCGTGCTGGCCGCCGTGCTCGAAATCGCCGGCGAGAAAGCCGAGCCGGTGCCGGTCGCGGCCGACCCCGGCATCGACGAGAGCTGGGCCGAACCCGCGGTGTTCGGCGGCTGCTCCACAGAAGGTCAGGCCAAACCCGGCCAGCCGCAACCGATCCGCATCGTGAAGGCGGCCACCGGCCGCCACCCATCCCCCCCACCAGGAGCACAGGCATGACCTCGCTGCACCACTTCCTTTTCGGCGTCTATCCCTACATCTGCCTCGCCGTCTTCCTCATGGGCAGCCTGGCCCGCTTCGACCGCGACCAGTACACCTGGAAAAGCGATTCGTCCCAGCTGCTGCGCAAGGGCCAGCTGCGCTGGGGCAGCAACCTGTTCCACATCGGCATCCTGTTCCTGTTCTTCGGCCACGCCGTGGGCCTGCTCACGCCGCACTTTTTCTACCAAGGCTTTCTGGATGCTGCGGTCAAGCAGCGGCTGGCCATCTACGCAGGCGGCACCGCCGGCGTGATCTGCTTCGTGGGTCTGTCGATGCTGCTGCACCGGCGCATCTTCGACCCGCGCATCCGCCTCACCAGCCACCGCACCGACATCGCCATCCTTGTCATCCTGTGGGTGCAGCTCACGCTTGGCCTGATCACGCTGCCGTACTCGTATTCACACGCCGACGGCAGCGCCATGCTGGTGCTGGCCGAGTGGGCGCAGCGCATCGTCACCTTCCGCCCCGACGCGTCGGCCCTGGTCAACATGGACTGGCCTTACAAGGTGCACCTGGTGCTGGGCATGACGATCTTCCTGTTGTTCCCGTTCTCGCGCCTGGTGCATGTGTGGAGCGGCTTTGCCAGCGTGGCCTACCTGGTGCGGCCCTACCAGGTGGTGCGCAGCCGCCGCCTGGGCGTGCCGGCGAACCCGACCAATCCGGCGCACCCGAACCAGCCCCGCTGATTCACCCCAAACCCACCGGAGCCCCCCATGACCCAGGACCTTTCCCCATCGCCCTCCACCGGCTGCGGCAGCAGCGCCTGCGCCTGCAAAGGCCCTGAGGCCGCTGCGGCCCCGGCAGCGATCGCCAGCGTCAACGGCATCGCCTTGCACGAAGCCGGTGAGGTGCTGGACGCGCAGACCCTGCGCGAGCGCGCCTGCACCGAACTGCTGCGCCAGCAGGCGGTGCGCGCCGGCCTGCTGCCGCATTTCACCGGCCTGAATGCGCCCGGGCCCGACGGCGACACACGCAGCGCGATAGAGGCCCTGCTCGAAGCCGAGGTGCACTCGCCCGAGCCGGGAATTGACGAATGCCGGCGCCACTACGAAGCCCACAAGCCGCGCTTCGTGGTTGGCCAGGCGCTGCACGTGCGTCACATCCTGTTCGCGGTCACGCCGGGTGTGCCGGTGAACGCGCTGGCTCAGCGCGCCGAAGCGGCGCTGCTGGAGCTCTCGCGCCAGGGCGTCTCGATGGATCGTTTCGCGCAGCTCGCGACCGAACTCTCCAACTGCCCGTCGAGCGCCCAGGGCGGCGACCTCGGCTGGATCACTCCGCAGGACTGCGCGCCCGAACTGGCCAAGGCGCTGTTCCTGCAGAACGACGCCATCCAGGCCCTGGGCCTGCACCCCCGCCTGGTGCACAGCCGCTTCGGCCTGCACATCGTCGAGGTGCTGGAGCGCCAGGAAGGGCGTCTGCCCGAGTTCGCCGAGCTGCAGGCGCAGATTGGCGCGCGCCTGGCCCTGCAGTCGCAGGCCACGGCGCTGCGGCAGTACATGCAACTGCTGGTGGGCCAGGCCCAGGTGGAGGGCGTGGAGCTGGAGGGGGCCGACACGCCCCTGGTGCAATGAGCGAACCGGCCGCAGGCGCCTCAGCGGACGAGCTGCTGTTGCGCCTGCGGCATTTCCGCTCCGACTACTTTCCGCGGCATCAGCAGCGTTTTCAGGACCTGGTGGCTGCGGGCCAACACCCCAAAACGCTGTTCATTGGCTGCTCCGATTCACGCCTCGTGCCCTACCTGCTCACCGGCGCCGGCCCGGGTGAGCTCTTCATCGTGCGCAACGTGGGCGCGCTCGTTCCGCCGCATGACCAATCGCACGGACTCCATGGAACGATGGCCGCGATCGAGTTCGCCGTTCTCAGCCTGCACGTGGAGCGCATCGTGGTCTGCGGGCACAGCCACTGCGGTGCCATCCGAACCGCCTACGAAGGCGCGCCTGCCGAGGCCGTGGCGCTCACCGCGTGGCTCAAGCTGGTTGACGAGGCCCTGCTGCCGGTGCAGCCCTGTGCCGAATCCATGCGCCGTACCGAGCAGCGTGCGGTGGTGCTGCAGCTCGAACGCCTCATGGGCTACCCCATGGTGCGGCGCGAGGTCGAGGCCGGTCGGCTTACCTTGCACGGCTGGCACTACGTGATCGAAGACGGAGAAGTGCATGTGTTTGATGCTCAGCAAGGTGATTTCGTCGCGGCCTCATTTGCCTCCAACTGCGGCACCGGGCCGTACCAACCTTATGTGGAACACGATGGGCAAGTCATCAGTTGCTGAAGCCGCCGACACGCTGGCGGCCGAACTCCAGGCCCTGGCTCTGCATGGCGGCCTTCGCACCTGGCGACTGCGCGGGCGCGAGCTGCTGCCGGTGGTTCGTGGCCGGCCTGCCCGCGCGCGCAGTACGACCCCCTGGCTGGACAAATACCTGTGCCTGGAGCCGCGACTGAAGGCGGTTGCACATGTGAAGAAAAAGTGCAACATGGCGTTTGACTGCCTGGCCCATTGCGGCCTGCGCGACGGTATCCGACCTGCGTTGATTTAATGAAGGAACACCCGAACATGAAACGCGACGCTCTGAAATCGGCCAGCACCGCGATCGGCCAGCAACCCATCACGCTGGATGTGCTGAGAGAGAAGTACCTCAAGGACGGCGAGACCAGCGAGCAGGACATCTACCGCCGCGTGGCGCGCGCCCTGGCCTCGGTGGAGCCCGAGGCCGACCGCGCCCTGTGGGAGCAGCGCTTCTTCGACAACCTGCAGGCCGGCGCCATCGGGGCGGGTCGCATCATGAGCGCGGCCGGCACGGAGATCCAGGCCACGCTGATCAACTGCTTCGTGCAACCCGTGGGTGACTGCATCCAGGGCCTGGACGACGGCGGTTACGCCGGCATCTACGAAGCCCTGCGCGAAGCCGCCGAGACCATGCGGCGCGGCGGTGGCGTGGGCTACGACTTCTCGCGCATCCGCCCGCGCGGCGCCGAGGTCAAGACCATGGCGTCCATCGCCTCGGGCCCGTGCAGCTACATCAACGTGTTTGACCAGTCCTGTGCCACGGTGGAGAGCGCGGGCGCGCGGCGCGGCGCGCAGATGGGCGTGCTGCGCATCGACCACCCCGACGTGATCGAGTTCATCACCGCCAAACGCACACCCGGGCGCTGGAACAACTTCAACGTGTCGGTGGGCGTGAGCGACGCCTTCATGCGCGCGCTGGCCGACGACCAACCCTGGGAACTGGTGCACCGCGCCCGACCCGGCGCGGCGCTGCTGGCCCAGGGCGCCCACCAGCGCACCGACGGCCTGTGGGTCTACCGCAGCCTGCCCGCGCGCGAGCTGTGGGACACGGTGATGCGCTCCACCTACGACTTCGCCGAACCCGGCATCCTGTTTCTCGACCACATCCAGCAGGACAACAACCTGCGTTACTGCGAGTCGATCGAGGCGACGAACCCTTGCGGCGAGCAGCCACTGCCGCCCTACGGCTGCTGCGACCTCGGGCCGGTGATCCTGCCCCGCTTCGTGCGCCACCCCTTCGGCTTCGGTGACTTGCCCAGTTTCGACTTCGAGGCCTTCGAGCGCGCCGTGGCCCTGCAGGTGCGGGCGCTCGACAACGTGCTGGACGTGACCTACTGGCCGTTGCCTCAGCAGCGCGCCGAGTCGGCGGCCAAGCGGCGCATCGGCGTGGGGTTCACCGGCATGGGCAATGCGCTGGCCATGCTGTGCGTGCGCTACGACCGCGCCGAGGGGCGCGCCCTGGCCGCGCAGATTGCCGAGCGCATGCGCGACGCGGCCTACACCGCCTCGGTGGCGTTGGCGAAGGAGAAGGGCGCGTTCCCGAAATTCGACGCCGACGGGTACCTGGCCGAAGGCACCTTCGCCAGCCGCCTGCCCGAGGCGCTGCGTGCGGCGATCCGCGCGCACGGCATCCGCAACAGCCACCTGCTCTCCATCGCACCCACCGGCACGGTCAGTCTGGCCTTCGCCGACAACGCGTCCAACGGCATCGAGCCACCGTTTTCGTGGATGTACCGGCGCAAGAAGCGCGAGGCCGACGGCAGCACGACCGACTACGCGGTGGAAGACCACGCTTGGCGGCTCTACCGCGAGCTCGGTGGCGACATGGCGCACCTGCCCGCGTATTTCGTGAGCGCGCTGGCCATGCCCGCGGCCGACCACCTGGCCATGATGGAAGCGGTGCAGCCTTTCGTGGACACGGCCATTTCCAAAACGGTGAACGTGCCGGCCGACTACCCCTACGAAGACTTCAAGGGCTTGTACCAGCAGGCCTGGCGCGCGCAGCTCAAGGGCCTGGCGACCTACCGGCCCAACGCCATCCTGGGCTCGGTGCTCGACACCGGACCCACGCCGGAAACGATCGCGAGCGTGGCCACCGTGGACCCGATGCGCAGCGTGATCGAGAACCGGCCGCCGGGTGCGCTCTCGGCGGTGGCCGACAAGATCGAGTACTGGACGCAGGAAGGCCATCAGACGCTGTACCTGCTGGTGTCGTTCCTGCCGGTGCCCACGGCCGACGGAGCGGGCACGGTCGAGCGCGCGATCGAGTTCTTCATGCCCGTGGGGCAGAGCGGTGAGTCGCAGCAGTGGGTGTCGTCCAGCATGCGGCTGCTCTCGCTGGCCGCGCGCGGCGGCTTTCTGGAGCGCGCCTTGCGCGACATGCGCAAGGTGGTGTGGGACCGCGGACCCGTGCGAATGGGCACGCACCAGAAGGCCGACGGCACGCATGTGCCGATGTGGCACGACTCGGTGGTGGCGGCTATCGCCTACGCGGTGCAGACACTGATTGCGCAGCGCGCCGGGGTCACCCCCTTGTCGGGACAGCCCTCACCAGTGGTGGTGCAAGCCACGCCCGGCATGATGCCGGGCAAGAAGTGCGGTGAGTGCGGCGCGCACGCAGTGATCCGCAAGGACGGCTGCGACTACTGCACGCAGTGCGGCCACCTGGGGGTTTGCGGATGAACACCACACTGCTCTCCCGACCGCCCCACCTCGCCTGCGAGGCTGAGATGGTGGAACTCCAGTGCGCTCGCGCCGCCGCCGACCTGATCCACGCGCGCCGGACCGTGCTGCCCAAACGCTTGCTGGCGCCCGGACCCGATGCGGACCAGCTGCAGGTCTTGCTGGGAGCGGCCGCCGCCGCGCCCGACCACGGGCAGCTGCTGCCCTGGCGCTTCGTTATCGTGCCGCGTGTCGAGCGTGCGTCGCTGGCCGAGGTGTTCGCCCAGGCGCTGCGCGAGCGCGACGCCAGCGCCACCCCAGAGCAGCTGGACCAGGCGCGCGAGAAGGCGCACCGCGCGCCATTGCTGTTGCTGGTGGTGGTGGACGGGCAATGCGGCGACCCCGCGGTGGACCTCGCCGAGCGCATCTTCTCGGCCGGCTGCGCGGTGCAGAACATGCTGCTCATGGCCACCGCCATGGGTTATGGCTCGGCGCTCACCAGCGGCAAGGCGCTGGGCTCCCAGGCCCTGCGCCAGCGCTTCGGTTTGAGCGCCGGCGAACACGCCCTGTGTTTCCTGAGTGTGGGCACGGTGGCCGCGCGCCGGCCCTCGCGCGTGCGCCCGACCGTGGCCGATTACTGCAGCACGCTCGGCCCCGCGCCGACATCCCACGCCAACTGAATCTGGAGAGCCTGTGAACATTCAAACCTTCGACGACCTGCTGAGCGCCGCGCGCAGCCAACCTCTGCCGCAACGCCTGCTGTTCGTGTTTGCCGGCGTCGAGCTGCCCGACGACGCCACGCCGGCCCAGCGCCTCGAATTCGAGCGCGGCGAGGGCGGTGCGCTGGTGCCGCAGATGTGCGTGGACAAGGGCTTGGACGAGCTCCACTCGTTCGACCAGTTGGTGCGCGAAGCCGCAGCCTTTGGCCAGCCCTGGGGCATGGTGTTTGCCGCCGCACTCGCCGGCACGCCGGGCCGCCAGCCTGAGAGTGCCGATGCCGAACAGCCGCTGCAGGACATGGTGGAGGCGATCCGCCACGGCCAGCTGTCCGCCTTCATCCCGTTCGACCCAAAAGGCCACGCCGTGGCCCTGGGCTGAGATGGTCAGCTCGGTCCCGCTCACCGCCATCATGCTGCCTGGGCACCGCGCTCCCGCAGCGGGTTTCGAGGCGCCGTTCGAGATGCTGGGCGCCTGCCACGAACGCGTCGAGCGCATGCTGGCCCTGCTGGCCAAGCTGCAGCAGCATGTGCTGGTGAATGGCTGGGACGAGAGCGTGGCCAGCGCCGCGCGCGACGTGATGCGGTATTTCGACCTGGCCGCGCCGCTGCACCACGAAGACGAGGAATTGCATGTGTTCCCGCCCTTGCTGGCGGGCGACGATGCCATGCTGCGTCGGGTGGTGCAGCGCCTGCAGCAGGACCACCGCGACATGGAGGCGGTCTGGGTGGAGGCCCGGGCCGCGCTGGCTTCTGTGACGCAAGCGCCCCCGCTCGGCTGGACCCACTTCAGCCCACCCGAAGAGGCCACGCTCATTGGCTTCACTCGCCTGTACGACCGCCATCTGAGCGAGGAGGACGGTCTGGTGTACCCGGCCGCGCAGACAAGCCTGTCGCCCGATGTCCTGCGGGCCATGAGCGCCGACATGATGCGGCGCCGCGGATTGCAGCCCGGTTGACGCTCTGGCCTGCCGAGTCTTGTCAGACCTTCGGCCCTCACCGATCCACCACAGCCCCTGGACACGTTGTCAAGTCCACAGATCCAGCCTCCACGTTGTTCGGATAGCGTCGAGTGACGTCTCCCCCGAATTCCGGACTTTCAAAACTAGAGGTACGGTTGCTTCAATCCCGGGGCGATTCACAGTACCTCTTGAAGAGCTCAAATCTCTGAGGCGAGATTCCCGCGAATGCTCCGTTACTGCCTTGAGCAAAGAAACCCAACCACGTAGAACATCACAATGATGCGGCCGCTGCAAGTTGACTAGCGCTAGTCACAAGTCGATCGGCCCGAGAACCACAAGCCGGTGCTCGGTGCCGCTGGTGCCGCCCTGGAAGATTGGCTATTCATAAGCGGGATCCGCGAGGGCGCCCTCTTCCGTCGGGTGCTCAAGGGCGGCCACCTGGGTGGTCCGCTGTCGGCAGCTTCCGTGCGCGACATCGTTCAGGCGCGGTGTGTATTGGCGGGGGTGGAGGGGCGTGTTCTGCTCATTCGTTGCGGTCGGGCTTCGTGACTGAAGCCGCCGCGCAAAACGTCTAGATCGCTGACACGATGGCCATGGCAGGCCACCAGTCGGTTGCCGTAGTGCTTGGCTACCAGCGCCGGGACGGGCTTTCCAAGAACCCCGCCTCCAGTCTGCTGAATTAGATTGTCACTGGAGGTAGGTTGAACCCGTCGTGCTGGTTTCGGCCCGTTTTGATATTTTGTCGACGATTCCCAAAAAACCGAGATGACCCCGAACTGCGCCTGGTGGTGCAAAGCGGGCTGCGCGGGTGGCCGATCGCGCCATCTGCGTGGGCCCAGCGCCCTCGGCGGAGAGCTACCTCAATGCCAACGCGCTGGTGGCAGCCGCCAAGGGCACGGGGTGCGATGCGATCCACCCGGGCTATGGCTTCCTCTCGGAACGCGCCAGCTTCCAGCGCCTGTGCGCCGAACAGGGTCTGGTGTTCGTCGGCCCCGACGCGGATGCCATCGAGCGCATGGGCAACAAGATCAACGCCATCGTTGCAGCGCGTGCCGCAGGTGTACCGGTACTGCCGGGTCGAGAACGCATTGGCAACGTGGCCGAGCTGCTGACCTGCGCCGGCGAGATCGGCTATCCGGTGCTGATCAAGGCATCGGCTGGCGGCGGAGGGCGTGGCATGCGGCTGCTGCACAGGCCGCAGGACGCGGAGGCCGCCTTCGCGAGTGCGCAGGCCGAGGCGCTCGCCGCCTTTGGCGATGGCACGGTTTACCTGGAGAAGTACATCCAGGACGCACGCCACATTGAAATCCAGGTGATCGCCGACGCCTTCGGCCGCTGCTGCCATCTGTTCGAACGCGATTGCAGCGTGCAGCGCCGCCACCAAAAACTCGTGGAAGAGTCGCCGTCGCCTGTGCTCTCGGCCGATATGCGCCAGGCCATGGCCAAGGCGGCGGTCGACCTGACGCTCGCGGTGGGCTACCGCAACGCCGGCACGGTGGAATTCGTTTTTGACAAGGCGAGTGGCGCGTTCTATTTCCTGGAGATGAACACCCGCGTGCAGGTGGAGCATCCCGTCACGGAAGCCGTCACCGGCATCGACATCGTTCGCGAGCAGATCCGCATTGCCATGGGCTTGCCGCTTTCCTTTGTACAAGAGGACATTCGCATGGACGGTCATGCCATCGAATGCCGTGTCAACGCCGAGGACCCGCACGATGGCTTTCGGCCTTCGCCTGGGCGGGTGCGCGAGTGGCTTCCACCGGACCACCCGTGGGTGCGGTTGGATACCCACGTGTACCCAGGCTACCTCGTGCCGCCGTTCTACGACTCGATGGTGGCCAAGGTGATCGCACACGGTCCCACACGCGAGTACGCCATCGCGCAGATGTTGGCCTACCTGCGCGCCTTCCGTGTGACCGGCATTACCACCACGATTCCCTTGCAGATCCAGGTGATGGAACACCCCGACTTCGCCGCTGGCGACGTCACCACCACGTGGCTGGAGCAAACCATTCTGCCCAGCTTGAACAAGAAAAATACAGAGGCACCACACGCATGAACCTGATCGATTTTTTCGACAAGAACGTCCGCAACTTTCCGCAGCGCAAGGGCATCGTCTACGAGGACCGCGCCTGGACCTATGCTGAGCTTGACCCTCTTGTGCTGCGCATCGCCCATGGCCTTGCGGGCAGCGGCGTTGGGCGCGAGACGCCCTGCGCCGTGATCAGCCGCAACCACCCTCTGGCGTTCATGGCCTTGTTGGGCATTCTCAAGGCGCGCGGCAGCTGGGTGCCGTTGAACACCGGCAACGCCGAAGAGGATCACCTCTATGTGCTGGGGCACTTCGATGTCCACGTGTTGTTCTATCAAAAGGAGTTCGCCGCTTTCGCGCGCCAGGTGAAGGCCACGGTGCCTTGTGTGAAGCACTTCATCTGCATCGACGGCGTCGACGGTGAGCACCCCGACATGCAGACCTGGATGTCGCAGCAAAATTCCGACCCTGTTGCATTGCCCTGGGATCCGGACGGCATGTGCATGCTGCGCGGCACCGGCGGCACCACGGGGCGGCCCAAGGGTGTGATGAACACCAATCGAAACTTCGAGGTGACGCTGTCGAACTACATGGCGCGCATGCACTTCGACGAACCGCCGATCTACCTGGCGGCCGCGCCGCTGTCGCACGCGGCGTCGGTGTTCGCCTTCGTCAACATGGGTCTGGGCGGCACCCTGGTCATCCTGCCCAAGTTCGATGCCGACGCGGTCATGCAGGCCATCCAGCGCCACCGCGTGTCGTGGTTGTACCTCCCGCCCACGGCGGTGTATTCCCTGCTCTCGCATCCCGATGCGCGCCGGTACGACTACAGCTCGCTGCGGTACTTCGTCTACGGCGCTGCACCCATGTCGGCGGCCAAGCTGGCCGAGGCCATTGGCCTGTTCGGCAAGGTGATGACACAGGCCTACGGCCAGACCGAAGCACCAGCAGGCATCACCTACCTGGGCCCGGAGGAACACCTGGATCGGGACGGGAACATTGATGAGAAGCGGCTGCTCAGTTGCGGCCGTCCCGACCCCTTCACGCGCGTGGCGCTGATGGACGATGACGGCAATTTCGTACCACGTGGCGAGATCGGCGAGATCGTGGTGCAGGGTGGCATCGTCATGCGCGGTTACTACAAGAACCCCGAAGCCAGCGCCGAGGTGTCGCGCTTCGGCTGGCACCACACCGGTGACCTCGCCTACGAGGACGAGGACGGTTACTTGTACATCTGCGACCGCAAGAAGGAAATGATCATCAGCGGCGGCTTCAACGTGTTTCCGCTGGAGGTCGAGCAGGTCATCCTCGCCCATCCTGCCGTGCAGGACTGCGCCGTGGTCGGCGTGCCCGACGAGAAGTGGGGCGAAGCCGTGAAAGCCGTGGTGGAGCTCAAGACCGGTCAGCACGTCAGCGCGGAGGAGTTGATCGCCAACTGCCGTGCCCGTCTCGGGGCCGTCAAGACGCCCAAGACCGTGGACTTCATGGACGAACTTCCGCGCAGTTCGGTCGGCAAGGTGATGCGCCGCGCCGTGCGCGATCGCTACTGGACCGGGCAGGCCCGCCGTGTTTGAGCCCACGCCGATTCGCACCGGCCGCCGCATCGACGTGGCGGCTGCGCGCGCGGCTTTCGATGTGGCCGTTGACACGCACTCGCAGGAACTCGGCCACTTCTTCCTGGCCCGCTTCTTCGGCTTCGAGGTCGGATATGTCGACGAGACCTGCACCGTGGCGTTCGACGTGCGTGAGGACCTGTGCAACCCGCGTGGCTTGCTGCAGGGTGGCGTGATCGCCACCGCGCTGGATGTGGCGATGGCCCACCTGGCGCAGCACCTGGCACGTAGGGGTGCGGCCACTGCCAACCTGGCGGTGCAGTACCTGCGCGGTGTCCAGACTGGACGTGTGCAGGCCACGGCCCGCGTGGCCCGCAAGGGCGCCAGCCTCTGGTTCCTCGAAGCGAACCTGCTCGCCGCGGATGGCGAGCGCATCGCCAGTGCGAGCGCGACGCTCGCGTTGGCCCCGGCCGCACAGGCGGCCCTATCAGAAACGCAATGCAATGACACTCAATGACGAAGAGAAGGCCATGCTCCATGGGGAGCACGGGGCGACACTGCGCCTGGCCATGGAACACCAACTCGCCGTGGGCCGGTTCTTTGGCGCGCAGGACATGGTTCCCGTGACGCAGGCCCACATCATGGCCGACACCGAGAGCCTGGGCCAGGCCGGCGTGCAATGGCTGGAGCAGTTGGCCGATGCGGGCGGCGTGGTGCGCATTCCCACGATCACCGACCCGCGCGGCACCGACTTCGCGCATGCCCAGGAACTGGGGCAGGCCGACTGGATGGTCGAACTGGAACGCCGCGCCATCGACGCCTTCATACGCCTGGGCGTGGCGATGACCGACACCTGCATCAACTACCAGACCGTGCTGCCGGCCACGCGCGGCGAGCATGTTGCTTATGGCGACACGGGTGTGGTCATCTATGCCAACTCGGTTTTCGGTGCGCGTTCCAACTACGAAGGGGGGCCGTCCGCGCTCTCCGCTGCGTTGACCGGCCGCACGCCGCGCTATGGCTTTCATCTGGACGAGAAGCGGCAGGCCACCATCCGCTTTCGCGTCACGCACACGCCGCGAACGCTGGACGAATGGGGTGCCCTGGGGGCGGTGATCGGACGCAAGACGGGCAGCTACGACCAGGTGCCTGTGGTCGAAGGCCTGGAGGGCGCAGCGGGATCCGACGAGATCAAGCACTTCGGTGCGGCCATGGCGAGCTTCGGCTCGATTGCGCTGTTCCACGTCGTTGGCATGACGCCCGAAGCCCCCACGTTGGCCAGCGTCGGCGGTCAACGCCTGAGCGACATCCACACTGTGGACGAGAGCGAGCTGGTGGCGTTCCGCCGTGGTTATGCCGACGGCGATACCAGCGTGGATGTGGTGGTGTTCTCCGCACCGCAACTGAGCCTGTACGAGCTGCGCAAACTGGCGGCGCTGGCCAAGGGCCAGTCGTTCCGCATTCCTTTGCTGGTCACCACCAGCCCACAGGTCAAGCCCGATGCCGACCGCTTCGGCTACACGCAGGCCATTGAATCGGCCGGCGGCACCGTGCTGCAGGGCATGTGCTTCTACCAGTCCTACGCCCGCGAGATGGCCGAGGCGCGTGGCTGGCGGCGGCTGGCGAGCAACAGCGCCAAGCTGGTCAACATCCTGGGGGTTATGGCTACCAGCCACGGCTGGCCTCCATGGAGCAATGCGTACAGGCCGCCATCTCGGGAGAACTGCAATGACACAACGCGAATTCCGCGCCCGTCACACCTTGGGGTCGGCGCCGGTGAGTGGCTTGGCGCTGGTGGCCAGCGACGGCTTTTCCGCACGCTACGACCTCGATCGGCTCGAAGGTGTTTTCTCTCGTGCCTCGCACAAGCTGTATGGCCAGTCGTATGTCAACCGCATCCTGATCCTGGACTGCGCCAAAGGCGGTGTCGCCACCGCCTGGATGCTGCATGAAATGAAGGCCCGGCGCATGCTGCCGCTGGCGATTGTGCTCAACCGCGCCAATCCCATCATGGCGCAAGGGGCCGCGCTGGCGGGGATCTGCCTGCTGGCCGGTTTCGACAGCGACATCACTAAGGACGTGTCCTCGGGCGCGCTGGTCGAGATTGACCCCGCCGCTGGTGTGCTGCGCATGGCGGACGAGGTTGTCAACACCGCCCCTGTCGCGGCGTCATTGCCCGCGGGTTACCGAGCCGTGCACGGCCCTTGAACCACAAAACTTCTCCAGGTTGTATCCATGACACATCCCACGAACGCAGGGCTAGATGCTCTGTTCGCCCCCCGCTCCATCGCGGTCATCGGCGCTTCCAGCAATCCGGAGAAGGTCGCTGGTTTGCCGGTGCGCTTTCTGCGCGAGTTCGGCTATCAGGGCCGGATCTTCCCGGTCAACCCGACCAGCGCTGAGATCCAGGGCCTGCGCGCTTACGAAAACATCGCAGCCGTCGGCCAGCCAGTGGACCTAGCCATTCTTTCGCTACCCGCCTCGGCCACCGTCAAAGCTTTGGACGATTGCGGACGCGCCGGCGTGCGCGCCGCCGTGCTGTTCGCCTCGGGCTTCGCCGAGCTGGGCGCGGAAGGTGCGCGCGAACAGGAGCGCTTGCAGGCCGTGGCACAACAGCACGGCATGCGCGTGCTCGGGCCCAACTGTCTGGGCATGATGAACGTGAACACTGGCGCTTACGCCACGTTCAGTCCCCTACTGCATTCTGGTGCGCTCAAGCCCGGCAACGTGGCCGTGGTCAGCGGCAGCGGTGCCTTCGGTGTGTTCGCGCTGGTGCGTGCACGCGAACGCGGCATCGGCATCAGCCTGTTCGCCTCCACTGGCAACGAGGCCGACGTGGACTTGGCGGAGTGCATCCGCTATTTGGCCGAGGATGAACAGACCAAGGTCATCGCCTGCTACATGGAAGGTGCGCGCGACGGCGAACGCCTGGCCGCCGCGCTCGAGCTGGCGCGCCTTCACCGCAAGCCCGTGATTGTGTGCAAGTCGGGCACGTCGGCCATGGGCGGGGCGACGGCCGCCTCCCACACCGCGGCTCTCGCGGGCGCCGACGAGATTTTTGATGCCGTTTTCCGCCAGCATGGCGCGTACCGCGCTCGCGATGTCGACGAGATGTTCGACGTGGCGTACGCCTGCTCGGTCTCCCCGTTGCCGCGCTCACGTCGACTCGGCATCCTGAGCATGTCGGGCGGCGCCGCCGTCTCACTGGCAGACGCCGCGGAGCGCTTCCACATGGAGGTGCCCACGCTGCCGGAACCGCTGCAGCAGCGGATTCTCGAGCGCGTGCCCCATGGCTCCGCGTCGGGGCCCATCGACCTCACCGGCAAGGTACTCGACGACCACTCGATCTTTCCCGACGTGGTGGACGAAGTGGTCAACTCCGGCACTTATGACAGCGTCGTTGCGTTCCAGGCCGTGACCGGCATCACGCCGCAGCACCGCAGCTTCATCACCGGCACTTGGTCCACCGTGCGCGAGCGTCACCCCGAACTGCCGGTGGCGGTGGTGAGCGTGTTCGACGACGAGAATCGCCGCTTCCTCGATGGTATCGGCTGCATGGCCTTCGAGGAACCCACGCGCGCGGTGCGCGCCTTGGCGGCACTCGCTGGGCTGCGCGAGGTCTTCGATCGGTCTGCGCCCACCCACGAACGACCTGCTTCAATGCCCCTGGCGACCCCAATGGACCGCTCCGAACGGCAGGCGCTGGCGTTGGTCGCAAAGGCCGGCATCCCGGTGGTGCCGCACGCCACCGCGTGCGATGCCCGGCAGGCGGCCGACGCTGCCACTGCCATGGGATTTCCGGTGGTGCTGAAGGTGCTGTCCGACGACATCCCGCACAAGTCCGACGCCGGCCGCGTGGCCCTGCGCCTGCGCGAGGCAGAAGAGGTGAAAAACGCGTTTGAGAACATCCTGCAGCGCGTGCGCCAGGCCCGCCCCGATGCAACCATCGACGGCGTGCTGGTGGCACCCATGATCCAGGGCGGCGTGGAATGCATCTTGGGCGGCCTGGTGGACCCGGTGTTCGGCCCAGTGGTCATGTTCGGGCTCGGTGGCATCCATGTGGAAGTGCTTAAGGATGTGAGCTTCCGGCGCGCACCGCTGGACCGTGCAGAAGCCTATCGCATGGTCCGCGAGATCCGTTCGGCTGCCGTCCTGGACGGCGTGCGTGGACAGCCTCCGGTGGATCAGCAGGCCCTGGCCGACGCGCTGGTGCGGCTGTCGCATCTGATCGTGGCCAATGTGGGGCACGTCGCTTCGATCGAGATCAACCCCTTCATCGCGCTGCCGCACGGCGGTATGGCGGTCGATGCGCTCGTAGTGCCCCTGTCGGCACCGGAGGCCTGAGCGTGGCCTGGATACGAGCCGCCGCCGCCACGCCCTTCGGCCGCCACGAAGGCCTGGACTCTGTTGATCTGATGAGCCAGGCCGCCACGCTCGCCCTTCAGCAGGCGGAACTTGAGCGGAGCGACATCGGCGGCGTGGTGTGCGGTCACAGCACCACTCACCCGCATTTGATGCTGGCTACGGTGTTCGCCGAACACTTCGGGGTGCAGCCGCACTATGCGCATGGCGTGCAGCACGGGGGTGCCACGGGTCTGGCCATGGTCATGCTGGCCAATGCGCTGGTGGAGCAGGGGGTGGTCGATCACATCCTGGTGATCGCGGGTGAGAACCGCCTTACAGGGCAAACGCGCGATAGCACGGTGCAGAGCCTGGCGCAGGTGGGCCACCCTCGTTATGAGGTGCCACTGGGCTTGAACGTACCGGCCTACTATGCGCTGCTCGCCTCGCGCTACCTGCATGAATACGGCCTCGCCGAAGAAGACCTGGCGGAATTCGCGGTGCTGATGCGGCGGCACGCCATGTGCCATCCTCACGCCCACCTGAAAGAAGCACTGACGGTGCAGACGGTGATGGCCTCCAAGCCGATCGCCACACCCTTGAAACTGCTGGACTGCTCGCCCATCTCCGACGGGGGCGCGGCCGTCATCGTCAGCCGGCGGCCCTCGGGCGCCCACCCCACCCGCATTGCAGGCTGCGGTCAGGCGCATATGCACCAGCACGCCACCGCCGCGCAAGATCTGATTCGCAGCGGCGCGCGCGAGTCTGCCCATCGAGCGCTCGCTGCAGCCGGCACAGGGCTCGCTCACATCGACTACCTCGGCATCTACGACAGCTTCACGGTCACGCTAGCCGTGTTGCTGGAACAGATCGGCGTGTGCGCACCCGGCAAGGCCGCGGAAGACGCGCGCGCAGGCCGCTTTGATCGTGGCGGCCCACTGCCCCTGAACACCCACGGCGGACTGCTCTCTTACGGTCACTGCGGCGCCGCCGGTTCGCTCGGCCATCTGGTGGAAACCCATTTGCAGCTGAGCGGCAATGCTGGCGAACGACAGGTGGCTCGAGCACGGCGAGCACTGCTGCACGGTGACGGCGGCATCATGTCCTCGCACGTGTCCATGGTGCTGGAGGCCGCGCAATGACCAAGCTCCAGAGCAGCCGGACCGACGCCGATTGGACGCTCGGCGCACCGGCCGTGGTCTACCAGCAATGCCACGCTTGCGGCCAGCGCTGGTACTTTGCACGGCCCATGTGCCCCCATTGCGGCGCTGACGGGCCTGAGACGAAAACGGCCTCAGGTCGAGGCACGGTGTACGCCGTCACCACGGTCCTGCGCGCACCGACCGACAGTCTGCGCGCGGCGCTTCCCTACACCGTTGCCTTGATCGACTGCGCCGAAGGCTTTCGCATGCTGGCACACGCCACCGCTGGCGTGCGCATCGGCGACCCGGTGGTGGCGAAGTTTCGCGAGTTCGATGGTGCGCTCGCACCGCTCTTCACACCGGCACCCGCCGACTGAACTTTGAATCAACCGAAAGATATTAAGGAGACAAGCATGAGACGTCGAATCCTCAAGTGCCTCGCGGCAGCGCTCGCCATCACCTCGGTCAGCGCACTCGCCCAGGACGCATACCCGCAGAAACCTGTGCGGCTCATCGTGCCCTTTCCCGCCGGGGGCATCGTCGACATTATCGGCCGCGATTTGGCCGAGCTCTTGTCGGCCCGCCTGGGGCAGCCGGTGCTAGTGGACAACCGCCCCGGCGCGGGCGGCGCGTTAGGAACCGATCTGGTTGACAAGTCGGCGCCCGATGGCCTGACCCTGGTGCTGGCCACCGTCGGCCACGCCATCTTGCCGGCCATGGGCAAACTGCCATTCGACCCGATCGCCGACTTTGCGCCGGTTGCCACCATCGCCGATGTCCCAAGTGTGATCGCGGTGCCAGCCACTCTGGGTGTGCGCACCCTGAGGGAGTTCTCGGCGCTGGCCAAAAGTCGGCCGGGCCAACTCAGCTACGCCTCCTCGGGCAACGGCAGCCTGCTTCATCTGATCGGCGAGTCCTACAAGCGGCAGGCAGGCGTGTTCATGGTGCACATTCCCTATCGGGGGCAGCCTCAAGCGATGGCAGACCTGATCGGCGGACGCGTCGACATGATGGCGCTGTCCATTGGCGTCGCCGTGCCTTACATCCAGGCGGGCAAGCTGGTGGGTCTTGCCACAACCGCAGACAAACGCAGTCCCGCGCTGCCCAACGTGCCGACGACAGCGGAGGCGGGAATGGGGGAACTGAAAGGCTCGTCCTGGTTCGCTTTGCTGGCGCCGGCACGAACGCCGGCGCCCATCTTGCAGCGCCTTGCGCAGGAACTCGAGCGCGTGGCCGCCAACCCGGCGTTTGTGAAGACAGTGCAGACCAACGGCGGCACCACTATGTTCCGCGGCCCGAGCGCCACGACCGACGTGATCCGCGCGGAGGTCGACGCTTGGCGCCGGCTGGTCAATGCCTCCGGCATCAAGGCCGATTGAAACGCCCCGCCCACTCAACCGGTTGTCCGTTCCCCTGCGAGAAATTTGAAGAGAATTCAATGAAGAAAAAGTTTTCAATCCTGATGTTGGTGCGTTCGCCCTGCTGCTGGTAAGCCCGCTGAGCGCACAACCCGACCTTCCCACCAAGCCCGTTCGGATCGTCGTTCCGGCCCCTGCGGGCGGGGCCGTTGATGGGTTTGCTCTGATTCTTGCCGACTACTTGGCCGTGCGTTGGAAATAGCCCGTGGTCGTCGAGTCTCGTCCGGTGCGGCCAGCAACATCGGCTTCATGGCCGTGAAGAGCAGTACGCCCGATGGCCACACCTTGCTGGCGGCGAAGTAGCCCCCTTTCCTATTCACTCGATCACAATTCAACTGCTGTCGACAAGTAGTCAGAGTCTTGAAAATCACACCAACCTGATTGCTCCTCATAGCCGGCTTATCCCAGCCGCCCTTTCAATCGCGCCCAGCATTTCAAGCAATTTCTCACCAAGCGAGCGGTGGAGTTGTACTCGCTGCTCCTTTGAATCTACATCGGACAATACAGCGCAATTGAAGACCACGATCTCCGCACCGACAGATATCCGGTGCAAGGGTACGGCGACGGAAAGTCGACTCTTCCTCAAGTGCCCTTCGCTCGAGCAATATCCCCTGCTGCGAAATTCTCGCAGGGCGCTTTCGATTCTGTGACCGTCAGTTGCGTACGTTGATGGATACTTCACTCGCAGCACATTGACTGCTTCTGCGCGCTCCGTCGGAGTGGCTGATGCCAACCAAGCGTTGCCCATTGCACTTGTCAGCAGTGGAATCGCCATGCCACGATCTATCACTGGAGGTGGTCCGTCGATGCCACGCATCGCATCCACATATAGCATGTCCGCGCCTTGTCGAATGCCAATGCCAACCATACCGCCGACCTCAAGGGCCAACTGACGCATAAAGGGGCGGGCTAGCTGTCGCACCGTCATGCTTGCCAACAAAGAATAGCTCAGCGTCAGCGTTGCGGGGCCAAGGCGGTATTTTCGCCGCTTCCGATCATGGTGTAAGTACCCCAGACGCGTGAGCGTGAATGTAAGCCTTGCGACAGTCGCCTTATCGATCCCAGTCAATGCGACGAGGTCCCCGTTCCCCATGCTTCCATCGCCAGAGCCGAAGCACTGGAGCAACTCGACACCGCGCGCCAGAGTAGTGGCGAATTGCTTGTCTTTAAGTTTGTTCGTCACTGTTTTGACTTTCCGCGAGCAACGCATCCATTGCGGCGTCAATCCGGTGTCCGAGAGCGAGGAGCCCTGGACCGATACGCCGCTCCAGCAGCCCGGGCTTCAAAATGGTTGCGGGAATTCCGCAGTTGAGTACAACGGATTCTCCATCGACCCTCGTGCGGAGTGGCACGGCAACAGCATGAATGCTCTCGTGGAGGTCGCCATGGGAAATGCAGAAGCCGCGCGATGCGCAGCTTGCCAGGGCCTCTTGCAACGCAGGGCGGTAGCGCTTCCAGTCGCGCGGTTGTAGCCGTTTGAGTTCACGCAACGCTTGCGCGTGCGTCGCACGGGGCTGGGCCGAAAGCCAGGCACGACCCATCGCTGTTCTCAACAGTGGAAGTGTGGCACCGACGTCGGGGCGAAACTCAAGTCCTTCGAAGGCGCGGTAGTTTTCAACGTAGATCATGCTGTCGCGGCTGCGCATTCCCAGGGATACCGAAACGTTCTGTTGATGCGCAAACGCCTGCATGAGTGGCAAAGCGACGTGCTGGATCTTTAGCCTCGCCAGGAACGGGTAGGCCACGGACAAAGCCGCCGAACCAATGCGGTACTGCTGCACTTCCGTATCGAACCGCAGCAACCTCAGTTCAGTCAATGTGTATGTCAGGCGCGTGATCGTGCTTCGGGACAGCCCTGTCTTTTTTGCCAGCGCGGCATTGCTCAAGGCCGGCTCCGCAGCAGTGAAAGCAGCAAGAACAGACATGCCATTCGCAAGACTCGTCGCATACATCTGATGACGCGGCTCCTCGATGAATGCCATGGAATCTCCTCAATAATCGGCATCAATTTAACATAGCAACACAGTTCCAGTGCGCACCTGGGATGCAACTTAGAGTTCCTTCATTCCAGTTCAGACACAAAGGACCTAGAGAATGCTTCGGAACGCGCACCTCCATCGACACCATATGGCGGCTCTCCCCGCCTCGGCTCGTACGTTCACGACGAGGGGCAACACCGTAGCCTGTTCGTCGAATGCACGGGCAACGCAATGAGTGATGGTCCGCTCAAGGGGCTGCGGGTCCTCGACATCGCCACGATCATCGCGGGCCCATCCGCGGCCTCGCTGCTGGCTGACTACGGCGCGGATGTCGTCAAGCTGGAGTTGCCCGCTGGCGACGGCGCGCGGGCGTTTCCGCCGTTCAAAGAGGGTAAGCCTTTGTGGTGGAAGGTGATCAATCGCAACAAGAAGTTCATCACATTGGATTTGCGCAAACCGGAAGGCGTGGCCGTTTTCAGGCGACTGCTGCCGAAGTTCGATGTGTTGGTGGAGAACTTCCGCCCGGGCACTCTGGACACTTGGGGGCTCGACCGCGACACGCTGTGGTCGATCCAACCGCGACTGGTGATCCTGAGGGTCACGGGCTTCGGTCAGACCGGACCATATCGTCAACGTCCTGGCTTCGCCCGGATTTTTGAGGCAATGGGCGGTCTCGCCTACATCAGCGGAGAGGCGAACAAAGAACCCATGCATGCGGGCTACCCCATCGGTGATTCCATCGGCGGCCTGTTTGGCGCGGTGGGAATCCTCGCCGCACTGTGGAAGCGGGCCAACGACCCACAGGCGCCGGGCGAAGAGATTGATTTGTCGCTGACCGAATCGGTGTTGAAACTGCTTGAAGTGTTGGCGATTCGGTATGACCAGTTGGGCGAAGTTCACGAGCGGTCGGGCAACGTCAATCAATACTCGTCACCGGCCGGCGTTTTCCGCACGGCGGACGCCCACTGGGTAACGCTGGCGGGAAGCACCGATGCCTTGTTCGCGAACAACTGCAGAGCGATCGGACGACCTGAACTGCTTGAGCATCAAGACTTTCGCCGCAATCCCGACCGCGTTCAGAACGCTGAGAAGGTGAACGCCATCTTTGCGGAATGGTTCGCTGCGCACACCCTGGAACACATCCTGTCGGCCTTCCATGCCGCCCACGGCACCGTGGCCCCCATCTATTCGGTGGACCAGATCTTCGCCGACCCTCAAGTTCAGGCCAGGGAATTCCTGCGGCGGGTGCCCGATGAGGATTTCGGTCACGTTCGCATGCAGGACGTGGTTCCCCGGTTCACCCGCGACCCTTGTCATGTGACCTCGACCGCCATGGCATTGGGGCGCCACAACGAGGACGTGTACAGCGATCTCGGAATCACAGGTCAAGAGCTGGCGGCGCTCAGGGCTGCGGGCGTCGTCTAGCGACGCCTCACCGGTGGCATGACCAGCCTAAAAGGCCTAGCGAAACTTACCACGACTATTGGAGATACAACATGATCGCGCACTCGACCACTCATTTGTTCGCCCACCGCCGGCCATTCGCTCGCATGCTGCTGCTCGCGCTGATGGCGTCTACTGTGGGCGCGGTTGGAGCGCAGGGCTTTCCGGAGCGACCGGTTCGGCTCATCGTCGGCCAGCAGGCAGGCGCCAGCACCGACACGGTGGCGCGCCTGATTGGCCAGCGGTTGTCCGAACGACTGGGCCAGCCTTTCATCGTGGAAAACAAACCCGGGGCCGTTACCCGCGTTGCCATGGACGCAGCGATCAAGGCAGCGCCTGACGGACACACCCTTGGAATCGCCAATGCGGTCGCCGCAGCGTTCCCCCTCGTGCTGGACAACTACTCCTTCTTGCCGGGGAAAGACTTCGCTCCGATCAGCATGCTGGGCAGGGCACCGTCTTTTCTCGCAGTGCGCAGCAGCCTGCCTGTCAGCAACGTAGCCGAATTCATTCGATACGCCAAGGCGAACAACGACAAGATGGTGCTGGGCCATGGTGGAATTGGCAGCAATCCGCACATTTCGGCGGTGGCCTTGGCAGGCTCTATCGGCATCTCTCCTGTACAGGTCGTCTACAAGGGAAACGCACCAACCGCCGTCGCCCTCGGCGTTGGCGAAATCGACTTCGCCATGCTTGACTACGCCTCAGTGAGAGGCATGGTCGAGCGTGGCAGCGTGCGTCTGCTGGCTGTTTCCGAACCGCGCCGCTTCAGTTCGCAGCCGAACGTGCCCACAGGCGCCGAGGCAGGGCTCACGCCGGACATCGAAGGTCTCACCGTGTGGTTCATGCTCGTGGCAGCACCTGCGACGCCAGGTCCGGTGCTGGAAACGCTGAACCGTCATGTGAGGGAGGTGTTGTCTTTGCCTGACGTCAAGGAGCGGCTGCTGGCCATGGGCATCGAAGCCGAGCCCACCACTGCAGCGGAGGCCGCGACCTTCCTGCTCGGGCAACGTGAGAAGCTCACAAGACTCACTCGTCAACTGAATATCTCGCTAAAGAACTGAAGCAGTTTCGTACACAAGATGGAAACCATCCAATTCAGGCAATCGCAGTTGACTTGGCACGAAGGCGTTGCAGAGTTTTCTCACAACAACGGCACGGCGCGCAACGCGATGTCAGAAGCGCTTCGGCGCGATTACGCGGACATGATTGACGTCGTGCGGGAACAGCGCCAGGCTCGCGTTCTGATCCTCACCGGCTCAGACGGTAGTTTCTGCGCTGGCGGCGACATTCGGGCCATGCAGGAGCGACTCGCGAGTGACGACCCCGAGTTCAACTCGCCCGACGCCACCCGTCGTCGGATTGAGGCGGCTCACGCTTGGCTGGTGCGTTTGCGCGAACTCGACATACCAGTCTTGGCCGCCGTCGATGGGCCAGCGTACGGTGCCGGGTTTTGTCTGGCACTTCAGGCCGACCTCATCGTCGCGTCGACACGGGCGAGCTTCTGCATGTCGTTCGCGAAGGTCGGCTGCCTGCCGGACTTCGGCGCTTTCCACAGCCTACCCCGCTGGATTGGACTTGCGCGTGCCAAGGAGCTCATGTTGACAGCGCGGCGGCTGGGCGTTGCCGAAGCTGCAGCGATCGGCCTGGTTCATTCGGTTCACGAGCCTGATGCGCTACTGCCGCAAGCGCGCGCATTCGCCGCCCGATTGGCAAAGGGCCCGCGTGAAGCACTGGCGCTAACCCGAAAACTCTTGAACCAGAGCTTCGACACCGACTATCACAAGCTCGCGGCACTAGAGTCATCTGCTCAGGCGGTGTGCATGGCCACGACCTACCACGCCGAGTCGGTGGCGCGATTCGTGGCTGGTCAGCCGCCCCTGTTTGATTGGGACCGTCCGGCCCAAGCCGCGTTTCTCGACAACACCACCTCATGATGGACACCGACAATCTAGACCTCTTTCGGCAGCAAGTGCGTAGCTTCGTGCGCGCCCATCTGCCACCGGACATCCGCGATGCGGTGAAGTGCGGCCAGCCGCTCTCGCACGATCGAACTTTGGCCTGGCACGACATTCTCGCCGCCCACGGCCTGCTCGTGCCACATTGGCCGCTGGCCTCGGGTGGCCGGGGCTGGAGCGTGCCGCAGCAGCTCGCATTCGACGAGGAGATGTGCCTCCACGACGCACCCGAACTCAACCAGGTCACTTTCGACATGATCGGGCCGGTGCTGATCCGCTTCGGCAGCGAGGCGCAGCGCGGGCGCTTTCTTCCCGCGATCGCAAGCGGTCGGCAATGGTGGTGCCAAGGTTATTCGGAGCCAAATGCGGGCTCCGATCTCGCCGCTCTCGCCACGCGCGCAGTGCGCCGCGGCGATGACTACGTGGTCAGCGGCTCCAAGATATGGACCACTTACGCGCAGTACGCCGACTGGATGTTCTGCCTGGTGCGCAGCGCCGCGGAGACACGACCGCAAGACGGCATCTCCTTTCTGTTGATTGACATGAAGTCCCCCGGTATCACGGTACGCCCGATCGTCGGTATCCATGGCTGGGTTGTCTTCAACGAGGTGTTCCTCGACGAGGTCGTGGTGCCCGCGGAGAACCTGGTTGGTGAACCGAATCGCGGCTGGGGCATCGCCAAATCGCTGCTCGAGTTTGAGCGCCTGAAGCTCGCCCGCATTGGCGAGAACAAGCGCCGCATGGCTCGAGCCCGCCAAGCCGGCCTCTTGCGCACCGAGCACGGCGTCCGCATGGCCGACCGGCCTTGGTTCAGGCAGCGCTTCGCCGAGCTCGAGTGCCGGCTGCTGGCGCTTGAGGCAAATGCCGCTCGCTTTATCGCGCGAGCGCAGGCCGGCCATCCGATCGGCGCTGAGGTATCGATGTTGAAGATGAGCGGCAGCCGGCTGATTCAGGACTGGGAGGCGCTGACCGTGGACACGCTGGGCATCGACACCCTGCCGGTCGACCCGCTTGCGGGAACTGCGAGCGGTATCGCAGGCACCGCGTCGTCGCGTCGGTTCCTCTCGCGCGGTTACACAATCGCCGGCGGTTCGAGCGAAATTCAGCACAACATCCTTGCCAAGCAGGTGCTCGGACTATGAACACAGCGATTCTCGAAGAAGAAAGACAGCAGTTGGTCGACAGCGTGCGGCGCTATGTCGAACGCGGCTACGGTGATGCTATGCGGCGCGCATCCGAGAGCCATCCCGACGGCTGCGATCCGGAACGCTGGCGCGAGTTCGCCGATCTGGGCTGGCTGGCGCTGCCCTTGAGCGAAGACGACGGAGGTCTCGGCGGCTCGCTAGCCGACACCTGCGGGGTCGCCGAAGAACTGGGCCGCGGCTGCGTGGTGGAGCCCTACGGGGCGTGCGCCGTGTCGGCAGCGCAGCTGTTGGCCGATACCGCCTCTCCGGCGCTGCGCGCGCGCTGGCTGCCCGGTCTTGCCGACGGTTCATTGCGACTGGCCTTCGCGCCTTGGGAGCCAGGCTGCGGTTTCGACCCCTGCATCGTCGATGCGCGGGCAAATGAAGCCGCGGCGGGCTTCACCATTCAGGGGCGGAAGTCTATGGTGCCAGGGGGCTGCGGTGTCGATGCGTACCTGCTGTCAGCCCGTCTCGACGACGGCATGATGGCGGGCTTGTTCCTGGTCGACGCTCAAGCGACGGGGCTGCAGGCCACGGCTCGCACGCTGTACGATGGCCGGCGCGCGGTTGAGCTCTACTTGCAGGACACGCCCGCGTTAGCGCTTGTTGCGACAGCACCAGTTATCGAGCTAAACCGCTGGCTGCGACGCGCCCAGGACCGTGCCGCCCTTGTACATTGTGCCGAGACCATCGGAACGATGCAGCGCGCTTTCGAACTCACGCTCGACTACCTGCGCACCCGCATCCAATTCGGCCGTCCGATCGCCACCAACCAAGTGGTGCAGCACCGCTTGGTCAACCTCTACGTGGAAATTGAGGAAGCACGCGCCCTGACGCGTGCGGCCGCCGATGCGCAATCGCGCCCGGCCGATGCGACGCGCTACAGCGCGGCCGCCAAGGCCCGCGTCTCGCGGGCCGCGAAGCTGGTGTGGGAAGAGTCGGTGCAGCTGCACGGCGCGATTGGAATGACGGACGAATGCGCGCTGGCGCCGTTTGTGAAGCGCTTGGCCGTATCCACCACGTTGTATGGCAGCACCGACCACCAGCTCGAGCGCCTGGCAGTTTTGTCGCTGGGCGCAGCGGCCGAAACGGCCTGAAAGGCCAGCTTCGAGCCCTCCTACCCAGAAAGAACCGAAGCCAAGGCTCTCGCCGTTTTCCCGCAGATTACATCACTTGATTCAAGCTTTCCCGTGCGAGCGACTCCCCTCAAATCCGAAACTATTTTCGAAGGAGCAAAGGTATGTTGAAAATTACAGACAGCATCCGCAGTCGGCGGAGCATTTTGCACGCCGCGTCCATTGCCGCAGCAGCTCTGATTTTGCCTACACCCGCCAAAAGCGATTCAACCCGTGGCTTGGTGAAATTGATTGTGGGTCATCCTCCGGGTGGATCTGCGGATGCAGTTGCTCGCGCAACGTCAGTCGGCCTTAGCAATGCGTTGCAACAATCTGTTGTTGTTGAAAATAGACCTGGCGGTCAACTAGCTATTTCCGTTCAGGCACTCACAACGGCGCCGCCAGATGGGCGAACTCTGATGTATCTGCACAACGGCTACTTGGCCATGCAGGCATCGCAGAAACAATTTGATATTGAAAATCAAACAAGCCCTATTATTGCAACAATCAAGACGCCCATCGTCATTCTTGTTAGAGGCGACTCTCGATTTAGTTCTTTGCAAAGTCTATTTTCTTATGCGCAAGGAAATCCGGGAAAATTGACCTACTCCACGTTTGGACATGGAAGCATTGAACATTTGAAGATGGCACAAATCGAGAGGGCTGCCGGATTCAAGGGATTGGCAGTCCCCTACAAGGGCGGGCCCGATGCAGTCAGAGCATTGATGTCAGGCGAAGTGGATGTCATGATAGGGCCAGCAATTTTTTCGAAAAACTTTTCCACCAAGCTAAAAACGCTGGCCATTCTCGAAAAAGAACGTTGGAATGAACTGCCAGATGTGCCCACATTCGCGGAGACCGGAGTACAGGTCCCACCCTTGGCTTATTGGGGCGGATGGGTTGCCCCGGCAGGTACAGCTCCGAACGTAGTCACTCAACTTTTTGAAGCGCTGACCGCCGCCACCCAATCGAAGAATGTGGTCGAGCAATTGCACGCAACGGCCCACGAATCAAAATTGAGCAGTTCTTCGGAGGATTTCAAAGCACTCATCAGGGACGATCTGCGATGGATGAGAGAAGCCGCCAAAGCCAACGGGATAGCGGGCTGACTGCACCAGGAGTTACCTCATGAAGGCCGCTATTCTGGAAAAGTTTAACTCACCGCTCATTGTCGCCGACGTAAAACTTGGCGACCCCGGTCCTTACGAGGTACGAGTGCGAACCGCAGCCGTGGGAGTCTGTCACTCCGATCTTCATCTGTATGAAGGGCTTCGACCCGATCTACCACTGCCGGCAGTCCTGGGCCATGAGGTTTCAGGAATCGTTGAACAAGTCGGCTCAGGGGTGACCGACCTGCAACGTGGAGATCACGTGGTCGGCACGCTTTCGTCATTTTGTGGTACGTGCCCCCAATGCATCAAGGGGAGGTTGGTCTTATGCCAAGACACTGATGTGAAGCAGCCACCGGGAAAAGCAAACCGCCTGACGCGCGTCGGCCAGCGTATCAGCCAGGTCTACAACCTGTCTGGGTTCGCGGAAGAAATTTTGATCCATCGAAGTGCCGTAATAAAGATTCGGCGCGATATGCCCTTGGACCGTGCCGCCTTGATAGGGTGTGCAGTTCTAACCGGTGCTTCCGCCGTATTCCGCACCGCAGGAGTCACGCCCGGTTCAACGGTGGCCGTGGTCGGCTGCGGCGCTATCGGATTAGCTGCTATCAATGGCGCCAAGATCGCTGGTGCAACTCAAATCGTCGCCGTGGACAAATTGCCACACAAACTGAAATTGGCACAAAAATTTGGTGCCACCCATGTGGTGGATGCGGGTGCCAACGATGTTGTTGCTGTGGTGAAGGAACTCACCTCGGGCGGCGTCGACTATGCGTTTGAATGCGTTGGGCTGTCGTTGACCGTCGAGCAATGTTGGCGCATGTCAGCACCCGGAGGCATAGTCACCGTGCTCGGTTTGTTCGGAAACTTCGATCGAATTTCTCTCGATGGCATCGAGTTACTGGCGGAAAAGCAACTTAGAGGATCGCTCTTGGGGTCCGCAAAAACGCCAGTAGATGTCCCCCATCTCGTCGAGCTTTATATGCAAGGCAGACTTAACCTTGACGATTTGATTTCACAGCGAATCGAGCTGCACGACATCAACGATGCACTTTCGGCACTCAAGCGGGGTGAAGTTGCTCGAAGCGTCATTGTTTTTGATTAGGTCTGCCCATCGACCCATAAGCACCTCCAGTCGCAAGAGCACGATCAGCTAACACCATGAAAACCCGTATCACTGAACTTCTCGACATCCGGTACCCCATTCTCCAGGGAGGAATGATGTGGGTGGGGCGCGCCGCCTTGGCATCTGCGGTTTCGAACGCAGGAGGTCTCGGCACGCTCACGGCACTGACCCAGCCGTCACCCAATGCACTTAGGGAAGAGATCGAGCGCTGCCGGTCCATGACCGAGGCGCCATTCGCCGTCAACCTCACGATCCTTCCGTCAGCCTCTCCCCCGCGCTACCTAGACTATGCGCGAGCGATCATCGACAGCGGCGTCGAGATCGTCGAGACCGCCGGCAACCATCCTGCCGAGATCACCGCATTGTTCCAGGCCAGCGGCCTGAAGATCATCCACAAATGCACGTCGGTACGTCACGCGCTCAGCGCCCAGAAGCGCGGCGTGGCTGCCGTGAGCATCGACGGCTTTGAATGCGCCGGTCACCCCGGCGAAGACGACATCCCGGGACTCGTCCTGATCCCCGCGGCCGTGTCGCAGCTCACGATCCCCGTGATCGCGTCGGGTGGCATCGCCGACGGGCGCGGTATGGCTGCCGCAATGGCGCTCGGTGCCGAGGGCATCAACATGGGCACCCGCTTCATGCTGACCCGAGAGGCACCGCTGCATGAAGAGGTGAAGCTCGCGATGACCCGCGCCAGTGAACAGGACACCGCCCTCATCTTTCGAACCTTGCGCAATACAGCGCGCGTATACGACAACAGCATCGCCAAAGAAGTTATTGCGCTTGAGCGCCGCCCCGGTGGCACTGAATTTGAAGAAATCAGACATCTGGTCTCCGGCGCCCGCGGACGGCAGGCGCTAGAGACGGGACGGTTGGATGACGGCTTGGTCTGGGCGGGCCTGTGCATCGGCCTCATTGATGACATACCTAGTTGCGGCGAGTTGATCAACCGGATGGTGGACGAGTGCCGAGTAAGCCTGGCGCGCGCGACAACGATGGTCAGCCAAGCAGACGCCAAGAAGATCGCAAAGATAGGTGATTTCACCGTTGACTCAACTTCTTAGCGCATGCGAATTCCTGTCTTATGTCGAGACTGCAACGAATGAAGATTGATGGCTTGACCAGCAAACGCATTCAGGAAATTGGAGGAGATGAGGTCTTTGACCGCCAGCCACCCGATGATCCGGAACGTCCAGAGATGCGGCGCCCAGCGCCATCTCGACAACGTCGCCCTTGTATGCGGAGCGGCGCGCCGCACATGCTTTCATACCCAATGAGATCCACGATACCGAAGCTGAGGGCGTACGACTGGCGGTTAGCGTAGCCACGCGCAACGAACAAGACGCAAACCCAATCCCTCCTTCGCCTAGGCCTCCGATTCACGCCCATGAGCATCCACGACATAACACTCACAGCCAACAACGGCGTCGGTCTGCTGACGCTAAACCGCCCCGCTTCCCTCAACAGCCTTAGCTTAGAGTCGATCAAAGCGCTGCTCGCACAGCTGCAGGCCATCGCCACCGATCCGACTGTGCGTGCGCTCGTCATTACGGGCGCCGGACGTGGATTCTGCGCGGGTTGGCAGCTGGATATCGACGGAGTACCTGGCTTGCCCGATGAAACTCTCGGGGTTCGGCAAGCTCACTTAATGGCCGAGTACTTCAACCCGGTCATCGCAGCTTTTCACGCTCTTCCGATCCCCACGGTGGCCGCAGTCAATGGGGTCAGCGCGGGCGCAGGAGTGAGCATTGCACTAGCTGCCGACATTGTGATTGCCGCCACGTCAGCTTCCTTCGTTCTAACCTTCTCACCCAGGCTGGGGTTGCTGCCGGATCTCGGCGCCACTTGGAAACTGCCGCGATTGGTCGGATGGGCGCGGGCGCAGGCAGTGACGATGCTTGGCGACCGAATTCACGCCGAGGAGGCGGTGCGATGGGGAATGATCTGGCGAAGTGTTCCAGACGCGGAACTGCTCGACGAAGCAATGGCTGTCGCCGCACGATTGTCGAAGTCTCCTCCTGGCGTCTGCAGGGAAGTACGCCACGCTTACGAGGCCGCCCAAACGCAGGACTTGGCCTCGCAGATGGAATATGAGCGACTACATCAGCGCGTTCTACTCGACACACCATCGTTTGGTGAAGGTGTTCGCGCCTTCGAGCTGAAACGCGATCCTGACTTTTACCGGGGTACCGAGTGAACTATGAGACGCTGTCTTGGAGTATTTCCGACGCCATCCTCACGCTGACGCTGAACCGACCCGCCCGATTGAACGCTTTCACGGTGTTGATGGCCGATGAACTTGTGCACGCATTCAACAGGGCCAGCGAAGACGACACGGTGCGAGTCATCGTGGTCACCGGTGCGGGGCGTGCATTCTGCGCGGGTATGGACCTCGGAGAAAGTGGCAATGCATTCGGACTCAACGAGTCGCTTGAGCCGACAATGGAAGATATGGACGAGCGTTTAGAAGATCCAGATATCGTAAGCGGCGTGCGCGACACTGGCGGGCGAGTCACACTGGCGATCTTCGAATGCTCTAAGCCAGTGATTGCCGCGGTCAACGGCGCCGCCATTGGCGTAGGTGCGACGTTGACGCTTGCGATGGATATCCGGCTCGCTTCCGAAAACGCGCGCTTCGGCTTCGTCTTCGGGAAGATCGGCATCGTCCCAGATGCCTGCTCGAGTTGGTTTCTGCCAAAGATCGTTGGGCTGGCGAAAGCGCTGAAATGGACTTACTCTGCCGAGATCTTGAATGCGGAAACCGCCCTTCGCGACGGTTTGGTTGAAGAAGTGCTGCAAGCGGACAAGTTGCTTCCGCGGGCTTATGAGCTAGCGCGGACTTTGGCGAATGAACGCTCGGCCGCATCTACCGCCCTGATACGCCAGATGCTGTACCGCAATTCCGGCCTACCGCACCCCCTGCATGCCCACAAGGTCGAATCGCTTGCCATGTTCCATGTGAGCACGCGCGACGGGAAGGAAGGGGTTGCGGCTTTCAACGCCAAGCGACCTGCCCAATTCAGTGAATCAGCCTCCTCCGTGAAAGACTTCCGCAGGTGGTGGCGCTGAACGCGTGAATGCATCCAAACTCTAGACATTTCCTCAGCATTCGGCGCTGCATGCGGTGTTGCCTGACTGCCAGGCTCGACGATAGTCAAGATAAGTGACATAAATCTGTCTTCGACGCTCCAGTTGCAGATCATCCAGCAAACATCCGCACGTGAGAAGTGTCGGTTTCCCTTCAATCTGTCACTTTTTATCTTTCAATTGGCACGATGACCCTTTCAATGTGTCACCAGGCCGTGGCTGTACTCGATTCGCTCATGCATCGGCCTCATCAGGCTCTTCCTCTGCAGGCAGCTTGAAGACCCCTGCCCTTGCCGCCCGATCGAGCAGTTCGAGGCTGATGGATTCGGTCCTCTCTCGGATCGCCAACTCAGCCGCCTGGGCCAGCAAGGTCGTCATCCGGCCCGTGAGTCCCCCGCTGAACGCCATCAGTTTCTGAATCATCTCTTTGTCACCGAACGCGGATGGCCTGTGCAGAGGGAGGAGGCGACCAAAGCTCACGACAAATTCACGGAGCCTTGCACTCTCACGCCATCTGCGCTCACACAACAGAAGTTGTAACTCATCGACGATGCCGCGGCACGGGCAAACTCAACAGCCTGGATAGGTTACAGATCGGATTTCCGACAAGAGATGTTGTAACGCAATCAGCATTTCAACTACTCTTGTAAATCCGCCTGCAGCGGTTTCAGCCGAGGGCCCACATGCCCAGACGTGCTCGCATTGGTTCAGAGGACTGGCCTGGCCATGTCGCCGTGCCGGATCAAGTACGTCCAGAACATTGGCTGTTGAATTCCACTGATCTCTGACCCGAGATTTCCATCGAATACTGACCCACCCGCTTTGTGAGCAAAGTAGCTCACGGTGTGGATAAGTGCTTCGTTTTCTCCTTTTCAGATCTAGGGCTCGCAGAGCTGTTTTTGAACCGATAGCTGTGTGGAGCTGCAGCAAAGTGCGCCGCTGTTTGCGCGACTTTGTTGCCTCGATCGACAGCCAGGTGGAGAGTTTTTCAGCGTAAGGATCGAGCTTGCTGGAGCTCGCACGCTTGGCGTAACGGGGCTCTTCATCGCCCGCCCGCAGGTACTTCTTAACGGTGTTGCGAGCCAGGCCTGTACGCCTGGAGATCTCGCGGATGGACATCTGCTCGCGCAGTGCCCAGCGTCTTATGACACTCAGTGTCGCCACGTCTATCACTCCTGAAATCTCCTGCTGCTAAAAGCAGCAGGATAGGGTTCTCACGTGGGTCAGCTTTCAATGGAAATTGATGCTCTAACTGGGTCAGTTTTCAGTGGAAGACAACAGCGTTGGCAATGCGTTCACATCCTTAGATTTTTCCTATGCGGCGTGCCACTTTGTGTATTGGCCGCGGTGGCTGCGGGGCCACTTCTTGCCTGCGGATACTCGCCCCTCAACTTCACAGGCCGCATCGCCTTGATCGCAATGGGCCTCACACCGCCGCCTCCTCCACGGCCACCTTGACCGTAAGCTGTGCCGGAGCGCGTAGTCGAATGCCCCATGGCCATGGCGACTTCGACCCTGCTCCATCCCGCAGCGACCAAGTCGGCCTTGAACTGATGACGAGCGCTATAGGGAGATAGCCTCCCGCGCTCCTTCCTTTCAGGAAATGCCCTCGCGCAGGCTCTAGCAACACGCTTGGCATAGGTGTTCACCAGACCAAGGTTGCACTTGCGCGAGTCGAGCGTGTGGCCTACTTTCAGCATGCGCGCCAACATCAGGGTGACGCCGTCTGCCGCAGGAAGCCTCAAGCAGCGAGAGGGCTGTCCCACGTATTCATCGCACTTTGCCCCTTTGACGCGCGCCACCATCGTGCCGTCACGCCGTAGTCTGACCTGGACGCCGTTTTCAAGCTCCTGTGGGCGACATCCTGTCACACATTGAAGTAGGAAGAGCAACCTGAGGTCCCCGACCATTGCACCTGCAACACGCTCGCGCCAATCATCTTTGGCAGTTCGAATGCTGAAGGACTTGCTCTTCTTCGCATACCGCTTGGCCTTGCCGTCTGACTTGAACCGCTCTGGGGCTTCGGGTGGCACCTCCCGCAGCGCCACGGAGAGGGCGTCGAGCCTCGACACCAATTTAACCCCTGCTCGTTCGAAGGTTTTCGAATGGCTCCTTGCCTTGACATCACGTTGCCAAAATTCCAGCTTCGACTTCGTCGCGGAAGTTTCGTCTTCGAGATAGCGCTGCACGCCAGCCTTGAACGTGTACCACGAGTTGTAGTTTCCAGACCTCTCCTCAACGAGATCCCAGACACTCACATTCACGGTCTGTGCTTCGGCGAAGACTGCGGCCGCTCGCGTCTCCATACGTGCCACGGTCGAAGGACTCGCCCTCTTCGCACGAGGCAGAAGCTCCTCATCGCTATAGCGATTCAGCGCAACGAGACGCTGATCAGGGCTGGCACTGGGAAGTACCGTGCGTTCCGCTACTCTGCGTCGGTGCATTCTGAGCAGCTCGCTCGTCGCTTCTTGGATGAGCAAAGCATGCTGCACAACGTCCATGTCTATTCTCGGCTGGGAAGTCGATGGGGTGGCCTCGTTGCACGCACGACTGGAACAGGCGGGAATAGGACGAAACAGATGCGATCCCACAACCCCACCCCCTTGTAGAGTTCGACTCTGGCCTCGCCGATGCGGGCAAGTGACTCCCGTTCGAATCGCTCCAGCTCCGACCGAAAGGCCTGCAGCCGCTCGATTTCATCCAGTGCCTGGCCGCGGCTTGCTTCGGCCTTCATCGCACCCTTTTCGAGCCGATTTGCAGATTGATTCAATCCTTCGGCGCGATCTGCCAAATTCTCATAGATCCTCTTAGCGGTTTCGTCTGCCCGCAAGAGGTTTCGTTCACCCGCAGAATGAATCGCAAGAATGGCGCTCGTCAACCCGCCGGCAAGGTGCTCGGCAGTCGCCCTCAACTCGGCGTTGATGGCCTGAAAGGCTGACTTCTGCTGATGCAGGAGGGACTGAAGACTTCTCAGCCCTTCCTCTCTCGCCTCGCAACTTTCTTTCACCAGTCGCTCTGCCGATGCCTCGATTCGCGTTGCACTATCAGCAAAGCGTTGGGCGCGAGCGATGTACTCGGCGAGGATATGAACGTTGTCGTATCGGAGGTCGGATGGGCGGACCCCTTTGTATAAATCGTTCGGTTCTACCATGCACACCTCGCGCTTCAAGCCGCAGACAGACTTGCCAAGGGCGACGAGGCCCAAACCTGCTTAAACTGCTCAGCGAGCCGGCGAGCACGCTCGCGCAAGAGGAAAGCTTGCGTAAGCCGATAGCGTTGATCGCCATCGGTCTCGACCGCAAACGCCGCATCGTAGTCGGTGTCATCGGCGGCGAGTTGAATCACAGAACGATCGTCTGCGTTGAAGACGTCGAACTTTGGCTCCTGCGGGATGGCAACGCGACAGAAGTGAAAACCAATCTTTTTCGAAGCAAGATCCAGCTTTTTAAAGCTGTCGAGTCCGTCTTCGGGAGACTCGATATTGTTGGGCAACACCACGATTCGAGCGGGGTCAACACCGAGGTTGTCGATGAGGTCAACAATCGTGGAAAGCGAGTCGTTCATGACCCCGGCGCTGTCGGTGCAAGGGATAACCCAGCAATGGATCCGACCAGCGATGGCGCCAATCGCCCGAAGCTCTTTCATGACCGCCTGGTAGTTTGAGTTGCCAACGTCAATGCAGAGGCTCTTAGTCGCACCGACCACGGCCTCGGCGACGAACTCGAACTTTCGACCTGCGACCTTTGCCTTTGCTCCCTGCCCGGAGTCATTGAAGGTTTCGACCTGAATCCAGTCCGCACCAAGAAGTGGAGCGACAAGGTGCTTGGAGATGGTGGACTTACCGACCTTCCCGGCTTTGTTAATGACGATGACTGAGAATTTGTCTTTGATGATCATGTTGGTCTCGGAGGTTAGGGTGATTGCATTTGCGCTAGCCATTTGTGACTAGGACATCGTCGGGTTCTGGCTGCGTTCGGATACAGATACTTCGGTCATGAACTCGCGGACGTCAGTCCTTTTTTTGATCGTGGTCTCGATTGCAGACTTCGGCTCGTGCACCAGTTGGTTCGACAACGGGCGGGGAGGGTCGAGACCTTGTTTCCTCTCCGACGGCCGTGCGGCCTGGTTAACATTGCTCTCCTGAAACGGTCCACCGAACCCCGTGTTCGCGAAGACGGCATTCAACTTTTTCAATTTTTCGATGCGAGCCTTCACCCACAGGTGAACAGCCTGGCGAGTGATCGTCACCCCTCTCGGAGGCTCGGCGAGCCAGTTCACGATGTCCTGCATGGATTTGCCCTCGCGGGTCATGATCAGGACCTCTCTGGCGTAGGGCTCCAACACCCTGCCCTTGGGGCCAGGCTTCGACCTTGCGGCCGCGTGTGTAGCAATGTTGTCCAACACTTCGCGCCCTCCCCGCTCAACCTGCCGGCTTGGCAATACGCACGCGCCGCCTGTCGTAGACCTGGCGCACCATTCGCTCGCTGCTGTGCATGGTCGCGTCGACCACATCGCGGTCACCTCGAGCCATCTTGTCACTGACGCCTTTGGGGCGGCAGTCCTGCAGAGAGAACTTCGTGAACGCGACCTTGCGCTTCTCAGCCTCCTTCATGCACTCGGCCATGAGCTTCGCAAGGGTCGCCTTCCAGCCGCCTTTTGTGTATTGCTGCCCGCTCAAGTTTCCGAAGACGTACCAGGTGCCAGCAACTTCACGGCGCTCGATGGCAAGCGCTTCGTCCATGGTGGACTTGAGTTCCGGGCTCCATTCGATGACACCCACTTTCATCGCCTCGCCGCGCTGCCTTTTCGCGGCTTGCCACTCGATGCCGTCTTCTCGAATCTGAGGGCGCGTCAACCCGCGTACCTCGACCGAACGCCGGACACAGAGAAACGCCGTCTTAAGCGCCAACGCGACGATGTGCTGAGGGCCACCCATGCGCCGGCCGACCTCGACCGCGAGACCAAGCTCGCTATCGGTCACATACCTATCGCCCTTCTGGGTTGCCAGTTTCTCCACATTGGCGAACGGATTCGCCTCGATGCGTCGCGTGCGCACGGCGTATTCGAAGATGACACGGCCTAGCGCAATTTCCTTGTTTCCTTTTTCGGCGCGTGGACGAGGCTTCCCTTGCTTGTCGCGAGCAAGCAAGCACGCATCTAGGTAGTCATACGCCTCACCCTTCTTAATGTCAGCGACGCGCCACGCTCCCCAGGCCTTGCACAGCATGGCGGCTTCTCGCTTGTTCTCCTTGAGCGTGCTCTCTGCCCGCTTCTGGGCGGCCAGCGTCGGAAGTCTCTCTTGCCACGTGAACCATGCGTCGCACAGCGCCTGAAAGCTATCGTCTGAAGGCTTTCCGAGGCGAATAGCCGCACACCGGCTGATCGCCTCACTGCGCAGGTCGTGGATGCGCGCCTTGTCGGCAATGTCGCAGTGCAACCGGAATTCCCAGCTGCCATTCGGATTCTTGTAGCCAATGGAGTAACGAAGCTTGCCTCGCCTCTCATAGACGCGGAATGGCAGGCCATCTGGTCGGTCCCTGCGGCGAATCACAGCAGACCCGCCGTCATGAACGAGTAATTGGCCTTCCTCTTGCGCTCTGGCTGAATGCCGGATAACCGCGCGTCGCGATACGCGCGCAAAACTTTCGGGATGTCGCCACGGCGTGCAGGCGGCTCATAAACCCAACCTCGCGCCTCGAGCCAAGCGCACATGCGCTTTGGTTGCAGCGTGCCTGTGAGGGCACCGAGCTCTTCTCGGGACATGAGCGCGCCGACGTGGTCGTATCCGGCCTGATCGACAAAAAGCCCTGATTTAACGTTACATAAACCATAATCTGCCGTTGCATATCTTGAGTGTCGCATAGATGTTCACTTGATCTTCTCTATGTGAAATAGCATACTGACGACCATGGATCGCCACAAGTTTTAAGTTTTAATTTAAAAAATTAACGTTATACAAAGGACATTTATGGCTAGAACAGTGAGCTGGCTTGCCGCGGAACGCACGGCAATGATCGGAATCTTTAAGGAAATGGAGCGCAACTCTTCATACACGCGTGACGGAGCAACCCGTGGAGACTTGAGCCTTATGCTCGCGCGCCTCTCACAGGAAGCGGCTGGCAAAGACGGGCGGGCACGCTCGCTTTCAGCAATGCGTCAAGCGTGGTGGAGATGGACTACCGATGGGCCAAATGCATCGACACCGCCCGTGCACGAGATGGCATTGATGGTTCGATATGCCAAAAACAATGGTTGGTTGCGAGACTTGAGCCGACCGGACTGTTTGTCACTCGTGAAGCGGCTGATGAACGAACTCAACAAGCATCGAGTAGTCGGACAAAGAACACGTGAGGTAGCCTGGGCTCCGACAGTGCGCATCGCGGTTGAAAGCTTCATCGACTTCCTTGAGACACGAATCGTCGAACGCGCAGAAGGTGACTACAAGAGCGTAGTCATCCCTAGCGCCTTGATCATTCAGCAGGAAGTGAGCGCGCTGTTTACTGAATTGACCGAGCGTGTGTTAGTCGGCCTCAATACGCCGCGTGAAATCTTCAAGGAACCGCACGAAACCGACACCTACCTTCAGCCCCTCGAAGGCTGGCCTGAGACGTTTCGAAGACTCGCGTCCGATATGTCCGAAATCCTAAACAGCGCCGCGAAGGAGTACGAAGAGATCGAAGCCTCGCTTTTCCCTCCTCCATCTGATTCAGGAAGCACTCTGCGGCGAAAAAACCTCCTTCACCGGTCGCCGAGGAACGCTGAACCGCACTAGGCAATAGCTTGGTTTGTAGTCAGAAATTCCGCTGTAAGTTAGTGATTCATATGTAAGCGCGCGGCCATCCCATCTTGACCGCATGGCGCGGTCGTGTTTTTGAGATTGCTTTGTCAGGCTGGCTGCCAGCGATGTGGCAGCAGCTCGCCGATCTGGCTGGCGCGCTGCATAGGCAGGCGTGCCATCACATCGCGCAGGTAGGCATACGGGTCGTGGCCATTCATTCGCGCTGACTGGATCAGGCTCATGACGGCTGCCGCCCGCTGGCCAGCGCGCAGGCTGCCAGCGAAGAGCCAGTTGTTACGGCCAATGGCAATGGGCCGGATCTGGTTCTCGATCCAGTTGTTGTCCACGGGCAGTTGCCCGTCATCCGCGAACCGGGTCAGTGCCTCCCAGCGCCGCAAACTGTAGTCCAGCGCCTTGGCGCTAGCTGTTCCCTCAGGCACCTTCTGACGTTGCAGCAGCATCCACTGGTGCAAGGCATCGAGCAGCGGCTTCGTTTGTAGTTGCCGGATGGCTTGGCGCTGCTCGGCACTGAGCGCCTTGACCTCGCGCTCGATCTCGTAGACCCGCGCGAACTGCTGCAGCGCGAACTCGGCGATCTGGCTTTGATTGGCCGCGTGCAGATCGAAGAACTTGCGCCGCGCGTGCGCCAGGCAGCCGACCTCGGTCACCCCACTGGCGATCAAGGCCTTGTAGCCGCTGAAGTCGTCACAGGTGAGGCTGCCTCTCCAGTCACCCAGGAAGCGCCGGGCGTGTTCGCCCGAGCGTGATTCGCAGAAGTCGTAGACGACCACCTTGGTGTTCTCGAAGGCACCCGTGGCATAGGCCCAGAGGTAGGCCCGGTGCGTCTTTCCGTTGCCCGGCTTGAGCATGGACACCGGCGTCTCATCGGCATGCAGCACGCGGTGCTGCAGCAGCTCGTTTCTCATGGCATCCACCAGTGGCTGCAACTGCACGCCACAGGCGCCCACCCACTGAGCGAGCGTGGAACGCGGGATCGCGAGACCAGCTCGACCAAAGATCGCTTCCTGGCGGTACAGCGGAAGGTGATCCGCGTACTTGGCCACCAGCACCTGCGCCAGCAGCCCGGTGGTGGGGATGCCCTTGTCGATGATGTGCGGATCGACGGGGACTTGGGTGAGCGTCTCGCACTTCGCACAAGCCCACTTGCCACGGATGTGGCGCTCGACGCTGAAGACGCCAGGCACATAGTCCAGCTTCTCGGCCACGTCCTCGCCCACGCGCTTCATCTGGCAACCGCAGGCACAGGTGGTCGAGTCGGGCTCGTGGCGGATCTCGCGCCGCGGCAGGTTGGCTGGCAGCGGCGCGCGCTTGGGAACCTTCTTCTCTTCAACCTTGGCGGGTGCCTGCGCTTCCTGCAGCGCATCGATCTCCGTGGCCACGGCCGCCAGATCGGCCTCGATCTCGTCTTCGAGCAGGCTCTTCTGCTCGGGGTTGAAGCGTTCGGACTGGGCGGCGAATTTCATGCGCTTCAAGAGCGCGTTCTCGTGCGTGAGTTTGTCCAGCAACGCGCTCTGGTGGCGCAGCTGCGTCATGAGGCGCGTGGTCAGCTCACGCAGCTCTTCTGCGCTCAGGCTCTGCAGGGATTGAGGCTCGACCACCATGGGCATCCACTGTGCCAGCACTGGAATGTGCGCACCATTGGCGCATGCCCCAATTGGCAAGCGCCGGTCAGCGCTTCAGAGTCAGACCACGGTGATGACACCGCCGTCAGCCAGGCGCTGCCAGGGCAGGCCCAGCACCAGCGCATCGAACTGGGCGCGGCTAAGCGAGGCGGTGCTGGCCGCATCACGCGGCCAGACGAACTTGCCGCTGTTCAGGCGACGCGCTGCCAGCCACACACCGATGCCGTCGTGCACCAGCACCTTCATGCGGTTGGCGCGCCGATTGGCGAACAGGTAGGCGTGGTGCGGGCGCGCTGCGCCGAAGACCGACACCACGCGGGCCAGCGCCGTCTCGGTGCCTGCTCGCATGTCCAGCGGCTCGGTGGCAAGCCACAGCGCATCAACCCGGATCACTTGATCAGCTCTCGCATCCACACGGCGCACTGATCGGCCGCATCCAAGGGCCAGGTCACCGAGACGCTGGTGGCGCCACGGCGCAGCTCGACGCGGATGTCTGGTGCAAGTGCAGGCCTTGGTGAACATGCCGCTGGCGGCAGCGGCACTGGAACGAATGCGGGAGCCTGGAGTGCAGGCAGCGCGCCACCCGCTTCGCGGCGCCACTTGTGCACGACATTGGCGTTGATGCCGTGCGACAGGGCAATGCTGGCCACCGAAGCGCCTGGCTTGGCGCACTCGGCAAGGATCTGCTGCTTGAGCTCGGCGTCGTACCGCCGGCGAGTCTTCTTCTTGGCTTCATTCATGGTGTCCACCTATTTCGCTTGGTGGACACCATCGTTGCCGCTTAGACCGATCCCTTCAAGGGTGGGATGGCCGCGCGCTTACATTCATATAGGTGTCAGCGGGACTCTTCGGCTTTTTGGGGTGTTTTTCGACCTGCTTGAGATCTGACTCCCGTAAAAGTCCCGCAGCAATCTGCACTGTTAGGCGCGGCCTACCCTCCCTCGCTGCAGCCAAAATTGATCACCGTCGCGGTAGATCAGTGCACACAAGGTATAAGGCGTATCAGTCGCCTGCGATGTACAACGCCGGTTTTGCGGGCGATCTCGTTAGGCCGTACGATGCAACCATGACGACCTTCGCAGAAAACCTCAAAAGAGAGATCGCCCGAGTAGCACGCAAGGAGCTCAAGGCCGAGCTCGACGCTTTGCGCAAGACTTGTACGACCCAGCGGTCAGACATTGCAGCCCTCAAGCGCGACGTAAAGTCATTGCAAGGCCGCTTGTTTCGTGCCGAGCGCGTGACCCACAAGACAGCGGCGGTAGTGTTGCCATCAGTTCCCCCACCGACCAAGCCCGCTACCCGCTCGCCTGTGGGGGCGCTGGGCTCTTTTAACCACGAGGCATTTGCAGACTTCCGCAAGACCCTGCGAATCACACAAAGTGAAATGGGCCGGTTGGTGGAGGCATCTACGCTATCAGTTTGGAAGTGGGAGACCGGCAAGGCGCAGCCCCGTGCAGGAGCTCTTCTTCGGATCCAGACCGCCATGAAACTGGGAAAGCGCGCCGCCATAGCTAAGGCCACAACACCTACCTGATTGGGATCGCGGGAGGTCGCGGGCGTTTCAGGCTAACGCGTCGACCTGAACGCCAAAAAGCTACTGGGCACGCGCGATGGTGGTGGCCATGGTGGCGTCGCCCAGATGCTTGCCCCGGTTCCGCACCACTCGGCCGGGGGTTATGACGATGGCGTGGCGCAGCTCGTAGCGCTGGTGAACCATGGCCTGCAAGAGCTCGGCGCCGATATCCGCGATGCGCCGGGTCAGGAATAGGTCGTCCGTTTGCGGAAACAGGACCAGGATGTTCGCCTGCTGATTCACTCCTCTTGGCGCTAAGAATATTCACATAATGCTAAATCGTGGACTATCAAAAAATCGAAATTCGCAAGCCACCGGGGCTGGCTGGTTCATGCGATTTGAAGCACTTTCAGAAGGCAATCCCAGCAACGCTGCCGCCAATCCACGCCAGTGGCTACGGCGCCGCTTGTGCGAGCACGCAAATTCCACACGCCCCTTCCAGAAACCGCCACTGATCGATCGTTGGCGGCTTGCGGCAGCTACCTCCAGTTTGACAAGCTTCGCCACCTCATCGTTTGTTGATCAGGCGCCGGCATTTTGCGAGGCTACGCTGAACGATCTCGAGGTGATACGGCGCGGTCTCACGCGTGATGACCGTCAACGCGGCCTCGTACGCCCGCACCGCCTGGTGCAGCCGCTCGGGGTCGTTTTCGCGCTCGCCAAGGGTGGTGAGGGCATCGCCCAGATTGTTCTGCGTCATTGCCCAGTGCATCGGTGCGCGCTCACGCGTGTATTCCTGTAGCGCGGCCAGGTACGTCTGCACCGCCTGCTGGAGCCGTTCGATGCCACCTTCGCGCTCACCAAGGGACTTGAGCGCATTGCCCAAGTTGTTCTGCGTCATCGCCCACGCGAGCGGAGCGCGCTCCCGCGTGCGCTCCCGCAGCGCCGCCTCGCACGCTTGCACCGCCTGCTCAAGGCGCTCGGTTCCATTTTCGCGCTCGCCGAGGGTTGTGAGCACACTGCCCAGATTGTTCTGCGTCATCGCCCACTCCAGCGGTACGCGCTCGCGCGTGTACTCCTGTAGCGCGGCCAGATACGCCTGTACTGCCTGCTGCAGCCGTACGATACCGCCTTCGCGCTCACCAAGGGACTTGAGCGCATTGCCCAGGCTCATCTGCGTCATCGCCCAGTGCATCGGTACGCGCTCGCGGGTGCGCTCCTGCAGCGCAGCCTGATACGCCTGCACCGCCTGTTGCAGCCGTTCGGTGCCGCCATCGCGCTCACCAAGCGTCTTTAGCGCGGTACCGAGGTTGTGCTGCGTCATCGCCCACTCCAGCGGCACGCACTCGCGAGTGCGTTCCTGTAGCGCTGCCTGGTACGCTTGCACCGCCTGCTGCAGCCGTTCGGTGCCGACATCGCGCTCACCGAGGGTCTTGAGCGCGGTACCCAGGTTATTTTGCGTCATCGCCCAGTCCCGTGGCGCTCGCTCGCGAGTGCACTCCTGCAATGCGGCCAAATACGCCTGCACCGCCTCCTCGAGTCGCTCGGTACCGCTTTCGCGCCGACCAAGGTCACTCAGCACGTTGGCAAGGTTGTTCTGCGTCGTCGCCCACTCCAGCGGCACACGCTCGCGCATGCACTCCTGCGACGCGGCCCGAAACGCTTGCGCCGCCTGCAGCAGCCGTTCAGTGCCGGGCTCTCGCTTTCCTAAGACCGCCAACGCAGTGCCAAGCCAGACCAACGCCTCACCGCGCTCCTCGCGACTCCCGGCCACCGCTAGGCGCCTGCGTGCCAACGCTTCCGCCACCTCCAGGGGCAAGCGCAGGCCGCGCTCCTCGCCTTCTGCGCAGTACGCTCTGAGCCTATTTTTGAAGAGCTCACTCGCCGCGGCGCACACCGGATGATGGATTCCAACCAGCCTCTCCACCGCATCGGCCACGCGCTGCGGCTGGCGCAGTAGCATCGCCTGGCTCACGGATGCCTCGAGCAACTGCACACGTCGGCGCCGCGCAGCTTCACGCTCGCCCGCCTCGCGCCGGTCCAGTTCCGCAAGAGCCTGGTCGATCGACTGTGCACCTTGCTCGAGCTGACCTTCCTCGATCGACTGGCGAACACGGACGAGCACTTCGTCAACGAACAGATCCTGGTAGTACGACGAGTGCCCTTTCGCGATAAGCTCCAGAGCGACGCTCACCGCGGCATCTAGCTCTTGCACCGCGCGATCAAACTCGATCAGGTCATCTGGGCGCAAGCGCTTGGCCAGGGAAAGCACAGTGTTGTGAGCGAGTTGGCCTGGCCCGCTACCAATCTGCCCTTTGGCTTCAATGGCAGCCACCAGTTGGGCCAGTTGCTCTTGCATCCGGTCGAGCATGCCTGTCTGGAGATCGATCTTCGCGTCAACAACCGAGACCTGATCACTCAGGACTTGCCAGCGCGCAGTCCACTCAGCATCGACGCGCCCAAGCCAAGCAGCGAGCCCACCTTCGATTGAGGTGCCGCCTAGCGAATCGAGCAAGCGGTCGAGCCGCGCATCTTGGCCACGCAGCAGCTCAAGGCACTGCTGTCCAAGCTCTACCCCGAAGCCCCCGATGGCGATCACAAAGGCTTGGCTCGCCTCTGGATAGCGATCTGGACTCTTAATCGTCTCGGCAAAAACGGCATACACCAAGTCGCCGAAGGTGCGCCGACTGCTGGCCCCTGGCACAGGAAGGCCCTGGCGGGCGATCTGCTCGTGCAGGCTCGGCACCTCGTGTATCGGCCAACCGGATACCGCCGCTACATTCTCGCGAAATGACTCTGTCATAGCTTCACCAGCGGCCGCACGGTTCCCCGTCATCGTCGCGGGCAAGTCGACGACGAGTTCCCGCAGGTGCCGGTCCATGGGAGCATGTCCCGGGTGAACATCGCGGTCGAAGGCCTCAGCACGCAGCGCACGCAGACCAGTGATCAAAACGGTCGAGAAGCGCTGAATGTCTCGACTTTGCGAGGCCCATTCGGGCGTTGCGCAGGTTTGCACCACCGAACAGTCGATCTGCAGCGCCGCCTCAATCCAAGCCAGGCGCAGTGCGCGCAGCAGGTCTTCGTTGGCCGCGATTGACGCAAAAGGGTTGACGTCGTTTAAGCGTGCGATGGCACGCTGCCGAAAGCGGCGAGGAACCAGTTTGTTGACGGCCGGCAAACCGCCCAGGACCGTGCCGAATATCTCCTCGCCCCATCCCGACGCCATAGCTTCCTCCTGAGGAACGCCCCCCGCGCACTTATGGACACGGTGTTGCGCGGCTGTGCGTCAAGGTCCTTGTAGGGCGTCCTCAAGGGGCTACTTGACGCAGACGACTTCCTGTTACGGTTGCCGTTGAAGGCGCGCCAGGCCAACAACAAATACTTCAAAGCTGACCAGCTTCACTCAGTCTTGAGGAAATAGTCAGTTGCGCAAGCGTGTCCGAGTGGATCATGTTAGCTACTACCCCGAAGGCCAGCAACGGGCCGAGGCTGTTTGAAAACGCCTGAATCAAGTAGAAAGTCGACCTTTCAGATCGCGTCAGCATCCACGATCGAGACCATGGGAAATGGTTTTGCCGCCCGTGAAAACGGTGTGCGCACACGTTTTCACCCAGTATCGGCCGATAGCCGTCATGCCAGCTCAGTCGAAAGCGGGTCGAGGCTACACGCATATTGCATTCACATTCTGTGGCTGCGGTTGGTAGGGAATTCCATGCACGTCGCTGTGTGGACGCTATGCTTGCCTCTCGAAGGACAGCGATGCTTTTGCCATCGCAAAGACAGAAGCCCTCGATAGATCATAGGGTTACGGGACAGTCGACTTGGCTAAATTTTCCGGATCCAGTCACCGGATCCAGTCACCGGATCCAGTCACGAACGCGACGGCGCTATTCGTTGCTCCGAAGAGCTTCGAGTGCTTCGTCCAGTGTTTCGACGGCCTCCAAATGGAGAGCAATAGCGTTCGCATCGAGCTCAATCCCGGAGGGCATGTGCGGCAGTGCGCTGCGGTAGCTCAAGTGCGTAAAGAGATTTACCTTCGCGCGCGAGTCCGACCAATCCTCATTTTGAACGCAGCGACGACTCGCGATAACTATATCTTATCGAGGCTTATTTATGGGCATGCGGAAGAGGGGTTTTGGACCCCAACTGGTCCATGATCGCGCCCATCGGCGTGCTCTTGTCCAGCACCTTGCGCTTGCCCGGTCGCATGGCCACGTGCCAGTTGACGGCGATGTCTTGGGTCTCTTCGCGCTTGCCCACGCCCAGGTAACCAGCGTCGTCATAGACGTCCGTTTCTTCTCCATGCACCAGTGCGTGCGGCTGCGTCACGTCGTTGACGTTGGCCGCTGTACCCACCACCGTGTGCACCAGGCCCGAGTCCGCATCGACCCCAATGCGCGCCTTCATCCCGAGTGTCACTGGTTGCCCTTCTTGGTCTGGTGCATCTCGGGGTCGCGCCCGCCACTGCTGTTCTTGGTCGAACTCGGTGCTGCGATCAAGGTGGCATCAACCACCGTGCCGCTCTTCAGAAGGAGCCCCTCGGCGGCCAGCGTGGCGTTGACGGTGGCCAGAATCTGCAAGCTCAGGTTGTGGGCGACGAGCAGATGACGGAACCGCAGGATGGCGCTCTCGTCGGGCAGGTTGTCTGCCCCGGCATCCAGGCCCACGAATTCACGAAACAGCGCCATGTCGTGCAGCCTCTTCCATGGACGGGCCCGAGAGGTTGAACAACTGCTGGACGAAGTGAATGTGCAGCATGGTCTCGACGGCAAACGGCGGGCGCTCCCCTTTGGCGCCGCGCGCTGGCGCGTGCGGTGCAATCAGCTCAACCCACGGCACCACCAGGTTCATCTCGTCGAGGAACTCGCGCTTGCGCGTCCTCTTGGTTTTGCGCTCGAATCCGCTCTCGCCCAGGCTCACTTGTTTCATGCCGTCACTGTCTCACATCGGGCCAGGGGCACCAGGGTCGTGCAGACGCTCCCTAGCGTGATTTCCACTGCCAGCGGCTGGTTGCAACCGAACCTGACACCTTTGTAAGGAAGCAGACGGGCTCGCGTCAGGCAGGCTTATACATACTTCGACCATAGCGAATAGGAAGTCCAAAAGACAGAACAGTCCATTAGGTAACCTTAGTCGACTTGAGGCGTTGCATTTTTCTTGGCGGCGTCAGTGCCCATATTGGGCTGAAGCACTTGTTTAAACTTTCCGTTCACCTCTTTACCTTAATTGCCAGGAGTTCAAATGACATTCGCACAAGCCTCCTTCACCAAGCGCTCAGGTCTTTGGTTCGCGGCGACTCTTCTTGCCGCCTCGTCTGCTACTGCGGCGGGCATACACGGCGGCGGACACGATGAATCGCCCATTGGCGAAGCTGGTGTTGCTGGCAAAGTCTCACGGACCATTCAAGTCGATGCCGCAGATAGCATGCGTTTCACTCCCTCCCTGGTAGCCGTCAAGAAGGGAGAAACGATCCGCTTTGTCGTCACAAATTCTGGCAAGGTACCGCACGAATTCAGCCTGGGCACGGAAAAGGAATTAAAAGAGCACTACGAGGTGATGAAAAAAAATCCGGGCATGGAGCATGAAGAAGCTAACAAAATTTCCTTAAAGCCGGGAAAAACAGGTGAGGTCATCTGGCGTTTCACCAAGGGTGGAGTCGTTGATTTCGCCTGCCTTCACCCGGGGCACTACGAGGCGGGGATGAAGGGTCAAATTAGTGTGACCAACAAGTCAGCATCAGCGGTCTCGCCTTCACTAGCAGCTGCTGGTCCCGTACCGGCGCAAATGACGATGGTGCAAAATAAATCGGGCATGGACCAAGGAAAGATGGGAACGGCAGCCAGTCCTGGCTTGACGGACGGTGAAATCCGCAAGATTGATAAAGAAGGCGGGAAGATTACGATCAAACATGGAGAAATTAAGCACCTGGATATGCCCGCAATGACCATGGTTTTCACAGCCAAGGAAAAGGCAATGTTGGACAAGGTTCAGGTGGGTGAAAAAATTCAGTTCATCGTCATCCAAGAAGCAGGCAAGATGGTCGTAACGGACATCCAATCTCGTAAATGATTTGACTGCGAGCAGCGATACGGCTTTGGCGAACCGCAGGGTTAGAGCTGCAGAGCCTTTCCGTGCTGGGCCATTTCGCGAAAAGCGGCAATTGACTATTCGCCAGTGAACTTGGGAAACCTATCTTCTTAAAAATCGCGGAGAAATATGAAAATTCATCTGCTCGCTAAAAACCAGGTACGCTGCTTCCTAGCGACTGTATTTTTCGTTCCGTCTCTCGCATTAGCGCAGGCTCCAGAGCCGGAAACCATCAAGACGGATTACAAGCTTGCTTACAGGTCGGCTTTGTCGGAATACGAGCCCTACAAGGAGCAATCTGTTCAATCTTGGAAGGAAGCCAATGACAAGGTGGGGGAGATTGGGGGATGGCGTGCCTACGCCAAGGAGATACGCCAAGCGGAGCCTGCGACCCAATCTGATCAGCCTGCTCCAGGACATGATGCTCCTCATGGAGGCAAGAAATGATCCGCCTCTTACGAATGCGCCATACGAAAGTCGCGATCGCTGCAGCTGCTGTTGTGGTGTTGTCGGGTTGCGCCAGTGTGAATCTGGAACAAAGCCTGTCTAGTGCCAATGCGACGGCAAACAGTTTTACGGATGGCCAGCTCACACTTGCCCGTGACCAAGGCGAACGTGATGGCTTGCGCAGACGTGCTTTGGATCTGCTGAGTAAGCCTCTGGAGCAGAAAGACGCCGTTCAGCTTGCGCTCGTTAATAGTCCGTCAATGCAGGCCATGGTGGCTCAAAGTTGGGCTGATGCATCCATGGCAGCCCAGACCGGCCGCATTGCCAATCCAATTCTCAGCCTCGAGCGTATGCGCTTGGGAGACGAAACCGAAATTGGGCGACTCCTGTCCTTAGGCCTGCTGGACTTATTGATGTTGCCTGCGCGCAAAGGCATTGCAGAAGGGCGCATCAAGCAGGCCCAACTACGCCTGAGCAGCGATGTGGTCGATCAAGTCACTCAAGTTCGCCAAACCTGGGTGCGTGCTGTCGCGGCCCAGCAGACTTTCTCGTACACCCAGCAAGTCTTTGCTAGTGCCCAAGCCAGTGCCGAATTGGCCAAGAGGCTGCAAGCAGTCGGCAATTTTAATAAGCTGGACCGAGCACGCCAGCAAGCCTTCTATGCGGATACGGCGAACCAATTAGCCGTTGCTCAGCACCAGTCCACAGCAGCTCGTGAAGAGTTGATCAGGTTGCTGGGCCTGGATGACGACCAAGCAGTGATGCTTAAGCTGCCAGAGCGTTTGCCTATATTGCCCAAAGAGCCTTTGTCTCCTCAGGCAGCGGGCCGTCAAGCGTCCCAAGCTCGATTGGACCTTCAGATCGCTAAGGCGGAATATGACGCTGCCGCCCGTGCGCAAGGCTGGAACACTGTGTCGACGTTCACAGACATTGAGTTAGGAATTCGAAGAGATTCCGTTTTTGACAGGGCAGACAATTCCAAGCAGACACGTCGCGGTTTTGAAATTAGCTTAGAGTTGCCGATTTTTGATTGGGGAGGCATGCGGCGCGACTCGATGAATGCACAAACGTTGGCCGCTGCTAACCGCTTGGAGGCGACGGCTCGCGCGGCTGGATCAAGTGTTCGAGAAAGCTATTCCGCCTACCGAACCGCTTACGACGTCGCTCGGCACTACCGCGATGAGGTGATCCCGCTTAGGAAAACCATCTCAGAAGAAAATCAGTTTCGTTACAACGGAATGCTTATTAGTGTCTTCGAGTTGCTGGCCGACTCTCGCGATCAAGTGAACTCCGTCATGGCGGCCCTAAACGCCGAGCAGCAGTTCTGGCAAGCGAACGCTGCACTCCAAGCCTCCCTCATCGGCAAGCCTACAAGCGCTGGAGCCTCGGGCGGCAATGCTGGAGTCGCCACTGAATCTGGCGCAGCTCATTGATCCCAAAGGAAGCCAAAATGACCTCGAGAAGAGATTTTTTCCGCGTTGCTAGTATTGCCGGAGGAGCCGTGGCCGCTGCGAGCGTGAGCCGTGTGGCGATGGCGGCGCTGCCTGAACCTGTCTTTCAAACCAGTCCCGACACCATGGCCCCCTTGGTGCCCAATTCGGGTCGCCCCTACAACCCGGTGGTTACCCTCAACGGCTGGACGATGCCTTGGCGGATGAACCAAGGCGTTAAGGAGTTTCACTTAGTGGCTGAGCCCGTGGTGCGAGAAATGGCTCCTGGCTTCAAAGCCCACCTTTGGGGATACAACGGCCAGAGCCCCGGCCCCACCATCGAGGTTGTCGAGGGTGATCGCGTTCGGGTGTTTGTGACCAACAAGTTGTCTGAACACACCAGTATTCATTGGCATGGGCAACGACTCCCCAATGGAATGGATGGGGTGGTGGGGTTGAACCAGCCCCCCATTCAGCCCGGAAAGACTTTCGTCTACGAATTCGTGGCGCGCCGCCCCGGCACATTTATGTATCACCCCCATGCGGATGAAATGACTCAAATGGCCATGGGAATGATGGGCTTTTGGATTACGCATCCCAAGACGAAAAACCCGCTGATTGACGAGGTGAATCGCGATTTTTGCTTCCTTCTCAACGCCTACGACATCGATCCTGGAAGTTACACGCCGAAAATCATGACGATGCTCGACTTCAATTTGTGGAGTTGGAACAGTCGCATCTTCCCCGGCATTGACTCTCTAAACGTACGTCTAAACGACAAGGTCCGCATTCGGATAGGCAACCTGACGATGACCAATCACCCAATGCATCTGCACGGCCACGAGTTTATCGTGACTGGTACCGATGGAGGTCCCACGCCGAAGAGTACACGGCTTTATGAGGTCACCGCGGACGTGGCAGTCGGTCAGATGCGTCAGATCGAGTTCTTGGCGGATGAGGAAGGCGACTGGGCCTTCCATTGCCATAAGAGCCACCACACCATGAACGCAATGGGTCATGACATTCCCACCATGATTGGCGTGGATCACCGTGGGGTGGCAAAGAAGATCAACAATCTCATTCCCGATTACATGGTGATGGGAGAGCGCGGCATGGCGGATATGACCGAAATGGAAATGCCTATTCCAGACAACACGATCCCTATGATGACGGGAGACGGCCCCTATGGATCGGTCGAGATGGGCGGCATGTTCAGCGTCGTGAAAGTTCGCCGGGACCAAAAGCCGGGGGACTACAAGAACCCCGGCTGGTACAAGCACCCCGAAGGCACGATGGCTTATGAATTTACTGGTCCGATGGCCGAACCAGCCCGCTTCAAGGCCGAGGGAGGACAGTCGATGCCTCGCAAGGAAAAGCCCTCAACGGATACCGTTGTGAAGATCAAGAAACCCTCTGTGCATGGAAGCCACTGAAGTACCGTTTTGCCGGATTCACGCCCTGTCGATGTCTTGCGGCAGCTTCGTAAGTAGCGCGTATGGCCCACCGGGGCGGGAGCAAGTGCCCGAAGGTGGCGGGCGGGTTAACCGTCCTCCCATCCCACTCTTGGCTGGCAGCGCGGCACGTGAACAGTGGCAAGTTCGTATGGCCACGTGAGGCCGCCACCACTGCCAAGCCCGGCAACGGCAAAACACATCGAGCCTACCTCTGGGCCTACGGCGCCTTCGAGAACACTAAGTCGGTGGTCTATGACTTATGCGAAAGCCGTGTGAGCGAGCATGTCCGAACTTTCCTGGGCACGGCAAAGGGCGGCCTGGCTCTTAGACACCCGATACCCCAAGCATCTCGGGATGCAGTGCAATTGACCTGTACGGTACCAGGCGCGACGATACGCTTGGCGCACGGGACGCCTGACGTCGTCGGCGGCTACTGGTTCATCTGCTGTAAACGTCCGGTCATCCTATCTTGACGGACGCCCTACAGGCGCAGCTTTTGCATCGCGGCGTTCACGGCATTGAAGTCGAAGCCAGCGGGATCGAAGAATCCGCCGTTCCACTCCCACATTGCCAAGTGCTCAGGATGCATTGGGTCGACGATAGCCTGCAAGAAGTCGCTGAAGCCCGGTGGCCCGCCCACATCTTCAGGAGGACAGGCGTTGGCTCCGGCTATGCAAAGCGGGCGAGTGTTCTTCGCGCCGGGCTCCAAGGCCGTCCTCGACATGGATCCGGTGGCGCCAGCCGTCGCCAAAAGCCGTAGGTGTAGATCAACTCGGTGGTGCCGCCGGCGAGCACCGCCGCCAGATCGAACACCCGTTCATCCCGCGTCTCGATGCTGGACGGCTACTCGGGGTGATCTCAATCTCGATGCAGAAAACCGGGTTAGCAGCCGAAAGTTAACCGGCATTCCATCGCACCCTCTGGAACCAATGCGGAAAGGCTTAGAGCTGACGAGCCCATGGGGGAACCAGCTTACCAAGCGTTTATCTGCGTTTTGTCGACTCCGACACCTTGGCCAAGTCACTATCCAGGCGCGAGGTAGAAGCATGTTGGAGGTACCAATCGAAGACTGCCCCTGTCCCTTCGCTTTGGGATGTGCCAAGCGAGAACTGATGCGATCAGCGGCGGTGCACAGCCGCCAGAACAGCCGTCCGTACCACGGCATGTAGGCACACCACATTGATTGCGTGCACGACGAACTGATGTTGATCAGGAGCAAACTACGAGTTTTGCGCCCTTAACTCCAGCCGAGCCTGGATTGCATTCATCTGCTCAATCTCCTTTCGCTGAGCACTTGCAATTTCCTCACACAGTTTAATAAGCTCCACGTCCTGGATGCGGGCTTCACGACACATCAGGATGGCGCCGGAGTGGTGCAGGATCATGGATGCGATGAACTGTATGTCGCCAATCGCGCTTTGTTGACGTGTGGCGGCCAATGCGGCGACGAAAATCAGGGCGAGAACGACATGAAGCGCCCAATCGCACGCGCAGATTCAGTGAAAGCTCCGAAGAAGTGCTGCGCATTCAGACGGGGACCGCCGCTAGTGCACGCGCGGAGGATGCTCAAGAGGCAAGGACAGCGTGCCCCTGCTGTCGGCCTCCGAAGCGGTTTGCGGCTGGCACGGTTGTAAGCAGCGGTACGGCCAATCCGAGACAGCGTCAACGCGGCTTCCGCATCAGCCGGTAGGCCACCGGCACCACAAACAGCGAAAGCAGCGGCGCACTGATCATGCCGCCCACCATGGGCGCGGCGATGCGCTGCATCACCTCGCTGCCGGTGCCCAGGCCCCAGAACAGCGGCAGCAGCCCGGCCACGATGGTGGCCACCGTCATGGCCTTGGGCCGCACGCGAAGCACCGCGCCTTCCCGGATCGCGTCCAGCAGCGAGGCGTCGCCGTCCAGCCCGGCGTCCAGGCGGTCCCGCCAGGCGTGCTTGAGGTAGAGCAGCATGATCACGCCGAACTCGGCCGCCACACCGGCCAGCGCGATGAAGCCCACCGCACTGGCCACTGACAGGTGGTGCCCGAGCAGCCACAGCAACCACACGCCACCCACCAGCGCAAACGGCAGCGTGGCCATGATCAGCAGCGCCTCATCGAACCGGCGAAAGATCAAATAGAGCAGCACGAAGATGATGAGCAGCGTGAACGGCACTACCAGCTGCAGCTTGGCGGTGGCGCGCTCCAGGAACTCGAACTGCCCAGACCACGACACCGAATACCCCGCTGGCAACTCCACCGCAGTGGCCACGGCGCGCTGCATGTCGAGCACCGCGCCCCGCAGGTCGCGGCCGCGGATGTCCACGTACACGAAGCCGGCCAGGCGCGCGTTCTCGCTGCGCAGCATGGGCGGGCCGTCGCTAATGCGCAGATCGGCCACGTCCGACAACACCAGGCGCTGGCCGGTGGGCGTCACGATGGGCAAGGCGCGCAGCTTGGGCAGCGAGTCGCGCAACTCGCGCGGGTAGCGCAGGTTGATTGGGAAACGCTGCAGGCCCTCCACCGTCTCGCCGATGTTCATGCCGCCCACGCTGCCGGCCACGATCTCCTGCACGTCGGCGATGTTCAGGCCGTAGCGCGCGGCGTCGGCGCGGCGGATGTCCACGTCGATGTAGCGCCCGCCGGTGAGCCGCTCGGCCAGCGCGCTGCTCACGCCGGGCACGTCCTTCACCGCCTGCTCGATCTGGCGGGTCAGGCGGTCGATGGTGGCGAGGTCGGCCCCGGCCACCTTCACGCCCACCGGGCTCTTGATGCCGGTGGCCAGCATGTCGATGCGGTTGCGGATCGGCGGCACCCAGATGTTGGAGAGGCCCGGCACGCGCACGGTGCGGTCGAGTTCTTCCACCAGCGCCTCGGGCGTGAGGCCCGCACGCCACTGCTCGCGCGGCTTGAACTGGATCGTGGTCTCGAACATCTCCAGTGGCGCGGGGTCGGTGGCGGTGTCTGCGCGCCCGGCCTTGCCGTACACGCTCTGCACCTCGGGCACGGTCTTGATGAGGCGGTCGGTCTGCTGCAGCAACTCGGCCGCCTTGGACGCCGAGAGCCCGGGCAGCGCGGTGGGCATGTAGAGCAGGTCGCCCTCGTCCAGCGGCGGCATGAACTCGCTGCCGATGTGCTGCAGCGGCCACAGGCTGGCCACCAGCACCAGCGCGGCGACCACCAGTGTGAGCCGAGGCGCCTTCAGCACGGCGTCGAGCACCGGTCGGTACAGCGCGATCAGCGCGCGGTTCAGCGGGTTGGCGGTTTCCGCCGGGATGCGCCCGCGGATCAGGTAGCCCATGAGCACGGGGATCAACGTAACCGCAAGGCCGGCGGAGGCCGCCATGGCATAGGTCTTGGTGAAGGCCAGCGGCGCGAACAGCCGGCCTTCCTGCGCCTCCAGCGTGAACACCGGGATGAAACTCAGCGTGATGATCAGCAGCGAGAAAAACAGCGCCGGGCCGACCTCGGCCGCGGCGGTGGCGATCACCTTCCAGTGCGCGTCGCCGCGCAGCGTTTCGCCGGGGTGCTGATGCGCCCAGCGCTCCAGGTGCTTGTGCGCGTTCTCGATCATCACGATGGCCGCGTCCACCATGGCGCCGATGGCAATGGCGATGCCGCCGAGCGACATCACGTTGGCGTTGATACCCTGCTGCTGCATCACCCCGAACGCAATGAGCACGCCCAGTGGCAGCGACACGCTGGCCACCAGCGCGCTGCGAAAGTGGAATAGGAACGCCACGCAGACCAGCGCGACCACGATGAACTCCTCCACCAGTTTCACGCCCAGGTTTTTCACCGCGCGTTCGATCAGGCCGGAACGGTCGTACACCGGCACGATCTCCACGCCCGCCGGCAGGCTGCGCTGCAACTCGGCCAGCTTGGCCTTCACCGCCTCGATGGTCCGCAGCGCGTTCTTGCCCGAGCGCATCACCACCACACCCCCCACGGCCTCACCCTCGCCATTGAGCTCGCCGATGCCGCGCCGCATCTCGGGTCCGGTCTGCACGCGCGCCACGTCGCCCAGCCGCACCGACACGCCGGCCGGCGTGGTCGTGAGCGGAATGGCGCGGAAGTCGTCCAGCGTTTTCAGGTAACCGCTGGCGCGCACCGCGTACTCGGCCTCGCCGAGTTCCAGCACCGAGCCGCCGGCCTCCTGATTGGCGCGGCCCACCGCTTCGCCCACCATCTTCTGCGTGATGCCGTAGCTTGCCAATCGGTCGGGGTCGAGCACGATCTGGTACTGCTTGACCATGCCGCCCACGCTGGCCACCTCGGCCACGTCGGGCACGGTCTTGAGCTCGAAGCGCAGGAACCAGTCCTGCAGCGCGCGCAGTTGCGCCACGTCCTGCTGGCCGGTTCTGTCCACCAGCGCGTACTGGTAGATCCAGCCCACGCCGGTGGCGTCGGGCCCGAGCGAGGTCCTGGCCGTGGCGGGCAGGCGCGCCTGCACCTGGTTCAGGTACTCCAGCACGCGCGAACGTGCCCAGTACAGGTCCACGTTGTCGTCGAACAGCACATAGACGAAGCTGTCGCCGAACATCGAGAAACCACGCACCGCCTTTGTGCCGGGCACCGAGAGCATGGTGGTGGTGAGCGGGTAGGTGACCTGGTTCTCCACGATCTGTGGCGCCTGGCCGGGCCAGGTGGTACGGATGATCACCTGCGTGTCGGACAGATCGGGCAAGGCGTCCAGCGGCGTGCGCTGCATCGCCACCAGACCCCAGGCACTCAGCATCAGCGTGGCCAGCAGCACGAGGAAGCGGTTGGCAATGCTCCAGTGGATCAGGCGCGCGATCATTTGCCCGCCTCCGGCGCCACACGTTGCAGGCTGGTGATGCGCGGCACCTGGCCGTCCTGCATTTCAAACTCGATCTGCAGCCGGTCGCCTGCTTTGAGATCGCGTGGTTGTTCCGAGCGCGGCGGTAACTGAAAGCCCATCTGCATCTGCGGCCACTTCAGCGCCGGGATCGGTGGGTGAGTGAGCGTGACCGTGTCGCCGCTGAGCGCATCGATCACCGCTTCGGTGGTGTAGCGCTGTTGCCTGGACGTAGACGTCGGCGTGAGTTCCTGATTGAGCTGGGCTTCCAGTCCGCGCAGGCTGGCCTCGGAGTCGATCAGGAACTGACCCGAGAGCACCACGCGCTGCCCCATCTGCAGGCCTGCGCTGATCTCGGTCTGCCCCCAACCTCCAGGCCCGCGGTCACCTCCACCGGGCGAAAGCGTCCCCCTTCCTCAGCCACCATCACCACGCTGCGCCGCCCTGTGTGGATCACCGCATCGCTGGGTACCAGCAAGCTCGCTGCAGCCTTCGGCAGGGCCAGCCGCATGCTCACCAGCATGCCCGGCACCAGCCGGCCCTGCGGGTTGGCCAACTCGACCCTTGCGCGAATGGTGCGCGTGACCGCATCCACCGCAGGCAGCAGCGCCTGCACCCGGCCTTCAAAGGTCTGCCCCGGCGCGCCGGTGCTGGTGGTGCGCACACGGGCGCCCGGTTGCAGCAGCGCGGCCTGGCTCTCGGGCACCGCCCCCTCGGCCCACACCGTGCGGGTGCCCTGCAGGCGCATCAGCAGGGCTCCTGGCATCACCGTGGCACCCTCGCGCACCAGGAGTTCACTCACGATGCCGGCGATGGGCGCGGTGAGTGTGAAGCGCGACTGCACCCTGCCTGAAATCACCACACGCTCGATGTGGGCGGTTGGCATGCCGGCCTGGCGCATGCGCTGCCGCGCGGCATCCTGCAGCGCCTCAGTGCCCGGGCCGCTCAGGCGGGCCAGCGCCAAGTACTCCTCCTGCGCGGACACCCAGTCGGGCACGTAGAGTTCGGCGAGTGGCGCACCGGCGGCCACGCGGTCGAGCGCGGCTTTCACATGCAGCTTCTCGACGAAGCCCATGGCGCGTGAACTCAACTCCACTTGCTCGCGCTCGTTCCAGGCCACATTGCCCACTGCGGTCACTTCCGACACCAGTGAGCCTTCGACCACCGGCGCTGTGCGCAGGCCCAGGTTCTGCTGGATGCGCGGGCTCACCGTGACGCTGCTGGCGTCGGCCGCGTCGCTACCGGCGTAGCGTGGCACCAGCATCATGTCCATGAAGGGCGACTTGGCGGGTGCGTCGAAGTTCTTGCCCGGCACCATGGGGTCGTGGTAATTCAGGATGCGCCGACCCGTTGCCGGGTCCACATCGCCGGCCTTGAGTGCATCCCGGATATGCCGGCGCGTGGCCTCTTCGCCTTGCGGGATGGTCCACTGCGACGGGTCGTCGAGGGCGCTGGTGCTTGCTGCCGGTTGCGCGGTGACCGAAGTGGTGTCGCCCCTGCCTTGCTTCATGCCCAGCCACCAGGCGCCAGCGCCCACGCCAGAGAGAGCGGCCACAGTGGCCAGTGCGATGAGGGATCTTGTCTTGTTCATGGCTTCACTCCAGTCGTGGTGTCGGGGAGCAGGTATTCGAGTTGCGCCCACAGGCCCGCGGTGTCGCGCTCCAGGGCCAGGCGTTCCAGGGCAAGGTTCAGCGCGTCGCGGCGCGCCTGCAGCACGGCGCCCAGGCCTTCGCGACCGCCTCGGTATGCGGCCAGTGCAGCGTCAACACGCTGCGTGGCCAGCGGCTGACGCTGTGCATCCAGGTAGGCCAGTCGATCCCGCCCCGCGCGCCAGTCCTGCTGCCAGCGCTGCACTTGCAGCGCTCGCTCGCGGGTCTTCTCTTCGCGCTCGGCCTCCAGTTCGGTCACACGGGCCAGGCGCGCAGCCAGTTCGCGCTGCTGGCGCTGAGGCTTGTCCCACTGCAGCGGGACGGAGATACCGATCGACACCATGTTGGAGAACTGCGAGCCGCGCTGGCTGAACATGACCTCGGCGCTCCAGTCGGGCCTGAGTTCTTGGCGGGCTACCTCGGCCTCGGCCCGGGCCACGGCTTCGCGGGCCTGCAGCGCGGCAAGATCGGGCAAGAGGTCCATTTGACCGATCGTGGCCGTGCTGCGTTGCCATGATGGGGGATCGGCGAGCGGGTGGTCGGGCGGGCCGCCGGTGAAGCGTGCCAGCGTGAGGCGAGCGTTGGCGCGCTCGGCCTGTGCGCCGATCAAGCCTTGCTCCAACTGAGCCAATGCCTCGCGCGCGCTCAGCGCATCGGCCGTGGAGCCACGCCCACCGCGCAGGGCGGCCTCGGTGGTCTGCACCAGCACACGCGCTTCGGTGATCTGCGCCTGTAGCAACAACAAACGCTGCTCCTGCATGCGGCGCTCCAGCCAGGCTTGGGCCACCTCGGTTTGCAGCAGGGTGGCGCGCTGCGCGCGTTCGCTGAGCGCCGCATCGGCCTCGCGTTCGAAGCGCTCACCGCGGGCGCGGCGCTTGTCCGCGTTGGGCAGCGCCTGCATGAGCGCGACCGAGCGCATGGTCATGAAGTCGCGCGTGGTGTTGAAGCGATCCGGCCCGTTCACGGGCAGGTTGTCCAGCGAGAGGCGCAGCACCGGGTCGGGCCGCTGTGCTGCTGCGACGGCCATGTCGCGAGCGCCTGCCGCGGCGGCATCGGAGGCCTGCAGGCCGCGCGAATGTTCCAGCGCCGAGCGCACCGCCGCGCCCAGGCTCAGCGGTTCGGACGGGTTCGCTGCGGCGGGCGTTGTCGCGATGGCCAGCCAGGCGATGGCGGCGGCCAGCGCGTGCCACGGGGCCCGCGCGCGGGTTGTCGGGAGAAGGTGTTGTTCCATGTCTGAGCTCCGGAGCGAGCGCGCGCGGGCAGCAGCCCGGTCAACGCGCGATGGCAGGGACCGCCCGGGTCGGGGCGGTCTGCGCTGTGTGGGGAGGTCAGATCAGGGAGGGAGGACGCCAGAGACTGGCGGGCGCGCCGGTGGCTCGTACGCGCAGGATCGGCGTCGGCGGAGCCGCGCCAGCAGGGGACTCGAACCGCGGCACGCCGATCGGCGGCATCCAGACGGTGGGTGCCGTGCAGGCCTGACCGGTCTTGCAGGCCTGGCCGGTGTGTTCGAAGGTGGCGAGGTCGTTGCAGCAGTCGGGCATTCCATCCGTCTGGGCGGTGACGTCCACCGCGTCGCCAGCGTCCGGCTGCGTCGCCATCATGGCTTGCATCGGGCACGGCGTTTCCTCTGTCTGCGGCGCAGCGAATCCCTGCAAGGGGATCAGCAGACACAGAACGAGGGCTAACAGACGGCGCATGAACGGGATTCTATGTTGAGACACCCCTGGTAGGGTAGCTTTCAAATGCCATGAGGAGCCGCGACCCGTTTTTCGGCGCTGTAGTGAATCTCGATTGTTGCGTGAACGATTTCTTCGTGAACGCCCACTCGCTCGCGCAATTGTTGGGGGAGAGGTCACGGTCATCTGTCACAACACTGAGCGCACAGGCAAATGCCTGTTTCCCCACACGCCACACGTGCAGATCGGTAAGGCGTGTCACGTATTCAGCTGACCCACCTTCAATGGCTTCGCGAATCTCGTCCACCACGGGATGGTCCATTTCCCGATCTAGCAGCACACGGCTGGTTTCGGCCATCAACCCTTTGGCCCAGTAGGCCACCAGCACGGCACCCACGATACCCATCACCGGGTCCAGCCACGACCAGCCATACACCCAGCCACCCACCAGAGCCACAATGGCCAGCACGGACGTGGTGGCGTCTGCGATCACATGCAGGTAGGCCGATTTGAGGTTGAGGTCCGTGCTGGCTTCATGGGCGTGACCACCGCCGTGGCCATGGTGATCATCATGGCCGTGCCCATGATGGTGGGCCTTTCCCAGGATCACCGCGCACACCACATTGACGATCAACCCCAGCACCGCCACGGCGATGGCCTCCTGATACTGGATAGGCTGGGGTGAAAACATCCGCTCCATGGAAGCCACCACCATGAAGACGGCCACCCCCAGCAAGAAAATGGCGCTGGCAAAGCCGCCGAGCACTTCGATTTTCCAGGTGCCGAAAGCAAAGCGGGGGTCGCGTGCATATCGACGGGCTGCTGCATAGGCGAAGGCACTCACACCAATGGCCACGGTGTGTGAGCTCATGTGCCAGCCGTCCGCAAGCAGCGCCATCGAGTTGAACCACCAGCCCGCCACGATCTCGACCACCATCGCCACGGCGGTAATCAACATCACGGCGCGGGTCCCGCGCTCGGCCATCGGGTTGCTCTGGTCGAAGACGTGATGGTGCTGCCAGGGGGAAAGGTCATCGGTTTTCATGGTCGGGGGTGGGTTGTTCAAGGAATCAGTTCCCCATGAAGGTGGCGGCAATGGGTGTTTTCTCATGCTGCCAGTGCAGACAACAGGCAGGTGACCAAAAGGGTTCTGACAAGGGAGCGTGGCGTTTTCAGCATGATCCAGGAAGGTGTTTAGTTTGAATGGCGGGGCGCCGCACTGGTTGAATGAGGCGCCCCTGTTCTCACATGGCGCGTTTGATGTCGGTGTATTCGCCGCGGGTGCGCAATACAAGCTTCACGTCGGCTTTGCCGCGGTTGCGCCAGTACCAGCCGTGGTTGCCGGTGAATGCCGCCACAAGCTGCCCGTCATCCGCAGGCACGTCGCGCCCCTTCTCATAGCTGATGTTTTTTCCGCCACCATCACCGTGGGTGTCAAAGTTGACCCGACCTCCCTGTACCACCCAGGTGTACTCGGCCTTCGCGCCTTCGCTCATGCGCATCTTGATCTCCGTGCCTTCGCCTGGGGTCAGGGTGACAGTCATTTCATCGCGCCACGGGGCCTCTTGAACGGCAGGCTTTGCGTCAGTAGTGACGGCCTGCGTCGGCGCACTGCGGGCGCCCGGCTGGGGTTGCTGCGCTTGGGCCGATGTCACCACGGAATTGCCAGATGCGGCCGCTGTGTCGGCTGCGGCTTCCGCCGCCAACTGGGTCTTGATCTCGCCCATTTCGGTCAGGCGCAGAACGCGGCCCACACCCGTGGGATCAATGCCGTACTCAGACGGCAGCACGACGGCCACAAGAAGGACGACGGCCGAGACCGCAGCCAGAACGGTGGAGCGCAACAACTGCTTGGAGGAAGGCAGCTCAGCGCGCAAAGGTGTTTCACTGTTGTACATGGTTCAGATTCCTTGGGTGTTCAGGACACGAAGTAGCCAGTGAGCTGCATGCCAACAAGAATGAAGCCGGCGCTCATCATGGCGACGTTGGCGGTGTAGGCATTGCGAACGAAACTGGGCGTGCGACGCCAGTAGCTCATGCCGATCAGGATGACAGCCAGAGCCAGCAGCTGCCCGATTTCCACGCCCACGTTGAAGGCGAGCAGGTTGGGCACCAGTCCATCGGCCGAGATCTCGTACTCCAGGATCTTGGTGGACAGACCGAAGCCGTGGAACAGGCCAAACACCAGGGTGGCGATCTTGGTGTTGGGCTGGAACCCCAACCAACGCTGGAAAGCACCGATGTTGTCCAAGGCCTTGTAGACCACGGACAGACCGATGATGGCGTCGATCAGGTAGCTGTTGATCCCGACGTTGAAGTAAACGCCCAGGATCATGGTGGTGGAGTGACCCAGCGCAAACAGGCTCACGTAGATGCCGATGTGCTTGATCCTGTAGAGGAAGAAAATCACTCCGAACAGGAACAGGATGTGGTCGTACCCCGTCATCATGTGCTTGGCACCCAGGTACACGAACGGCAACAGGTTGACGCCCGAGATTTCCTGGATGTAGCCCTTGTCGCCCTCGGTGACCGCATGGGCCAGCGCCTCGGAGGTACCGAGGAGCAGCGAAAGAATGAAAGCAGATAGAAGTAACAGGCTGGTTTGCCAGATCGCCCAGGGCGAACGTGGCAGCCTTTCGTGAAGAAAGCTGTGCATGAAGACTCCGATGGTCTGAAAACAAGATGGCTGCACTCGGCAGCGACTGAATGTCAGGCGTGGGTCTGCGCCATCGGAGGCCGGTCAAGCCGTGATGGCACCATCCTCTCGACCCTGGGTGCGGCGATGGCCTGCCAGTGGGTGGGTCGGGGCATGGGGAGGTTCAGAGCGCCACGCAGCACATATGCCTTGTCGTGCGCGTGGTCTGCGCTGTGTTGCGCATGCTCGGCGCTGGCGGAGTGGTGCACAACGTCTGTGGCCATGTCGTCAGCCGCGTGCTCGTGTAAATGTTCGCAGGCCCCGGCCACGTCGCAATGAGTGCCGTGTTGAACCGAAGTGATCTCAGCCAGGCCGTGGGAGTTCAAGGTGCCCACCGGTGACAGCACGGCGCCGAGCACAAGCGCCATCGCCACGAGCCACCACACGGCAAGCGGCAGGCACGTCCTTGTGGGCAGGGCAGTTTCGCGATGCGTCATGCAGATTGAGGCGGGACCAAGAGTCGGTGAATCGGGATTATAGTATCCCCCCCAGGGGCATAGGATTCATCATGACGGAACATCACACGCACGCTTCGCATCCCGCCATCATCAAGCGGTTGAAGAGGGCCAACGGGCATCTCGCCAGCATCGTTGAAATGATCGAACAAGGGCGCACCTGCCTGGACATCGCCCAGCAGCTGCAGGCCGTGGAGAAGGCAGTCCAGCAGGCCAAGAAGACGCTGATCCAGGACCACCTGGACCATTGCCTGGAAGATATGGTGGGGCCGCTGCCGCGGGGTCAACGTCACTCGATGGAAGAGTTCAGGGAAATCACGCGCTACCTGTAGTGCGCGCCATCGCACTCATCCTTTTCGGATAACCGAGGCCACTGGCATGCTCGACATCCTGGGTCATCGCACCTATCGGCAGCTGTTCGCCGCTCAGGTGATTGCCCTGCTGGGCACCGGGCTGGCCACCGTGGCGCTGGGTCTTCTGGCATTCGACTTGGCTGGCGATGACGCCGGCGTCGTGCTGGGCACGGCATTGGCCATCAAGATGGCGGCGTACGTGGGCGTGGCACCGGTGGCGGCCGCTTTTGTGAACAGCTTTCCGCGCCGCGCTGTGCTGGTGTCTCTGAATCTGGTGCGCGCGGCAGTCGCCCTGTTGCTGCCCTTTGTCACCCAGATCTGGCAGGTGTATGTGCTGATCTTCGTGCTGCAGTCCGCCTCGGCAGCTTTCACACCCACCTTTCAAGCGACCATCCCTGACGTCTTGCTAGCGGAGAAGGACTACACCAAGGCTTTGTCACTCTCCAGGTTGGCGTACGACATGGAGAGCCTGGTCAGTCCGATGTTGGCCGCTGCGCTGCTAACGGTCATCGACTTTCACGACCTGTTTGCTGGAACGGTTGTGGGCTTCCTGGCCTCTGCCGCCTTGGTGTTCTCGGTGGCGTTGCCGAAGAATCTCGCGCTCGAGCGCCGTAGCATCTATGACCGCACCACACGCGGGCTGCGGATCTTTCTGGCGACGCCCCGTTTGCGAGGACTGTTGGCCATCAATGCAGTGGTGGCTGCGGCCGGCTCCATGGTGTTCGTCAACACGGTGGTTATCGTCCAGGCCGACATGGGCCTCACGCAGACATCGGTGGCACTGGCGCTGGCTCTCTTTGGGGCCGGCTCGATGGTGGCAGCGCTGGGCCTGCCGCGCCTGTTGGACAGGCTGTCCGATCGAGTGGCCATGCTCGCCGGTGCGGCCCTACTGGTTGTGGGCCTGGGGGTGGGCACTCAGGTGGCTTCATTCACTGGGACGCTGATGCTGTGGTTTGTGCTTGGGTTGGGCTATTCAACCGCCCAGACGCCCTCGGGCCGCCTCCTGCGGCGCTCGGCCCAGCCGGAGGATCGACCGGCGCTTTTTGCCGCCCAGTTCGCGCTCTCGCACGCATGCTGGCTGATCTTTTACCCACTCGCCGGGTGGTTGGGCGCGCGACTGGGCATACCGCTGACTTATGCCGGCCTGGGTTTGGCCGCGCTGATGGCGGTGCTGTTGGCGCTGCGCATCTGGCCCGCACATGACCCCGATATGATCGAGCACGAACATGCAAATCTGCCCGCAGGGAACGCGCACCTGCACGACGGGGTGCCCGCAGAGAAGGGCCTGCGACGCGCGCATCCCTATGTGGTGGATGACCACCATCCCCGGTGGCCTGGACGGGGCGGCTGATGCCGTGACCTCGCAGCGGCCCTCTGCAATGCTGCTGGTCACCTTGCCGGCCCTGCGTCCGAAAACGATTCACGACTCAGACGTTTGAATGGATCTCGCCAATGGGTGAACGGGGTTTCCACCTCCTACTTCAGCCCACCTGCCAAGATCAGCACGGCTCGCACCGCGACCATTGACTGCGTTTGGCCGCGCCAATGTCGCTTGCCGTCCGGTCTGAGATGCCTCGTTGCGACCAATTCACTGTGCGCTGCCGCACAGTCAGGCAGCGTCGCGTTGGCAATGATCAGTCTCACACAATCTCAGGAGATCGCGATGAAATGCATCAAGCTTGTTCCTTTGCACGCGTTGTGCTTCGCCTCGTTGACCGCTCTCGGTGGTTTGTCGGCTTCTGTACAAGCCCAAACCACACCGGCAACGAGTCCTTCTGTGAGCACGCCCATGGGGGACATGCACAAAGGTGGAGTTGGTGCTGCAGACATGAAAGCTTCCATGATGATGGGCATGGAGGAAATGCAGAAGATGCCGATGACCGGCAACACCGACAAAGACTTCGCAATGATGATGAAAATTCACCACCAGCAAGCCTTGAACATGGCCGAGATGGAGCTCAAGCATGGCAAGTCTCCAGAAATGAAAGCCATGGCCAAGCAAATCATCGCGGCGCAAAAGAAAGAGATTGCACAGTTCGACAAGTGGCTCGCCAAACAGAAGTGAGCGATGGGTGCCTTCAAATAGGAAGCGCTAGGGGAGAAGGGAGAACGACCCTCAGCGTTGACGCGGAAACCGCAGACAAAACGTCGTATTTTCTACTGTCGAGGTGACCGATACGCCGCCGCCATGAGCAAGCATGATGGCCTTGGTAATGGCCAATCCCAAGCCAGCGCCGTCCGATGAAAGATGAGTGCGCGACTTATCTACCCGATAGAAGCGATCAAACAGCCGGGGCAGATCGACGGCTTCAATAGGGTCACCCGTGTTGGTCACACACAAGGCGGTGCTATCGTCTTGGTGGTGAAGGATGAGTTCGACATCAGAGCGCGGATGAGCATGCCGCAGTGCGTTTGAAAGCAGGTTGCTGATGGCCTGCCTGATCATCAGTCGGTCTCCCGCCACTGTGCCCGTTCCAACTACCCGCAGACGAACCTCTTTTTCTTCGGCGATCGCATCGTAGAAATCCAGCAGGCTGGCCACCTCGGCTTCCAGCTCGACATTTTCTCGATTCGGGAGTTGGATGCCATGGTCTGTCTTCGCGAGAAACAGCATATCGGACACCATGCGCGAAAGGCGCTGGAGCTCCTCGGCATTGGAGGCTAGGATGTCGCGATAGGTATCCGGATCACGGCGTTGCGAGAGAGATACCTGGGTCTGGGTCATCAAGTTGGTGATGGGGGTGCGCAGTTCATGCGCGAGGTCGCTTGAGAAGTCCATGAGCTTTGAAAAATCCAGTTCCAGTCGCTCCAGCATCGTGTTGAGACTGTTGGCCAGTTCTTCCATCTCCACAGGCACCGCCTCGATCGGCATCCGCTGGTCAAGTTTATGGGCGGTCACCTTTAGCGCTCGCTCCTTCATGATCCGCAGGGGGGCCAGACCGCGGCGAGCAGCCCACCAACCCAGCAATCCGCTGAGCAGGGTGGCGACCATCGCGTAGACCGCCAACTGCTGGCGCAGCACCTGCATGAAATGGGCGTGGTGCTGCGTGTCCAGCGCCAGTGTCAATCGAATGCGATCACCTGGGTTTCCAACGGCACCAAGCACATAGGCCAAAGGTAGCTCTTTGCTGATGCCGCGCAGTTGACGCTTCCCATCGGTCCAGTCGATCGGCCGGCCATGGGCACTTTGAACAGCAAGATGGCTTGGGAAGGTATTGGTGTCCGGTCCATACATGCGCTCGTTACCACGCGTGATCGCGATAACTAGGCCATGGTGGCTGTCCAGCAGCTCATCGAGCTTCGTGGAGAGCTTCGCTGCATCGGGCGTCTCTTCCACCATCTTCTGAACCAGGTGCACCTTGTCCTCAAGGTAGTGGCGGTCGAGGTCGATGAAGTGAACGTGGGTGGACCAGGCCACCATGACCCCCAGACCCAGGAGAACCGAGGCGGAAACCAGGGTGTACAGAAGAGTCAGGCGTGCTGTGAGGGTCAAGCGCCGGATCATCAGAGGGACTCCGGCCCTTCCAATACGTAGCCCATGCCTCGCACAGTCCGCAACAGGCGGTATTCGAACCCATCGTCCACCTTGGAACGCAGACGGCGCATGGCCACCTCGATGACGTTGGTGTCGCTGTCGAAGTTGACGTCCCATACATGAGAAGCAATCAACGAGCGAGGCAACACTTCACCGGCTCGGCGCATCAATAACTCCAGCAAACCGAACTCCTTGGCGGTCAAGTCGATGCGCTTACCTGCGCGAATAGCCCGGCGGCGCAGCAAGTCCAGCTTCAGATCCGCGACCTGCAGGGAGGTCGGTTCCATTCCAGAGCGCCCCCGGCGCAGAAGGGTGCGCACTCGAGCCAGAAGCTCGGAGAACGAAAACGGCTTGACCAGATAGTCATCCGCACCCAGATCCAGCCCCTTGACGCGGTCATCGACATAATCCTTGGCGGTCAGCAACAACACCGGCATCTCGCGGCCCTGCGCACGCAGACCCTTGAGAATTTTCCAGCCGTCAATTCCGGGAAGCATGACGTCCAGGATGACGAGGTCGTGATCGCCCTCCAGAGCATGGTGCAGCCCGTCAACCCCATTAGTGAGCCATTCAACGGCGTGGCCGGCCTCGCGCAACCCCAGGCGGAGGTAGTCGCCAGTTTTGGGTTCGTCTTCGACAATCAGAATTTTCATGTGCACTCCGATTCAACATTTTCGCTTCCAGCGGCTGTACGGAACCGTACCTGACAACTATGTAATGTGACAGAAAGGTTTGCGACGGGGGGCCTCTTGCAAACTGCGTGCAGCGTGAACCGGTTGAAAAGGATCAGTGATTCATCGACTTTATCCCCCCTCGGTACTGCGAGCCATTGCGATGGGTGCGCTGGCCCTCCCCTTGTTCGAGTCTGCCCGGATAGCACCGGCACCCGCCGAGAAGAATTGGCGTGAAGCCAACGACGCCGTGGGGCAGGTCAAACGTGGACATGCAGAAATTCTCAAATGGGAAAGAGAAACCGCACCCAATGTGCAACGTCCGGAACAGGCGGCCTCTGGTCTGAGCTTGATGTGCTCAAAAGACCCTATGCGCCAAGCTTGGCGGGCACACCGCGAACTGGTCAAGCCCATGGACCGGAAAGTGCAGACACGGCGCCCGCCAATGGGGCTGCCACGAAGCACTGATCAAATTTTTCTACTCCCTCCATCAACCCAACCAACCGATAGGAACCTCTGTCATGCGCATCACTCAAACTTTTATCGTGGCCGCAATTCTTGCCGCCTCAACCGCCTCCTTCGCCCACGGCGATGAAAAGCACCCCAAAGGAAATGCTCCTGTGAAAATGGAGCAAAAAGCATGGGGCATCGCCGGACAGCCGAATGCTGTCAAACGCACCGTGGAGATCGGCATGACGGACAACATGCGCTTCACACCCGATTTCATCGAGGTCAAGCAAGGTGAAACGATCAAGTTCGTGCATGTCAACAATGGCAAGGTGATGCACGAGTTTGTTCTGGGAACGAAAAAGGAGCTCGATGAGCACGCCGCAATGATGAAGAAATTCCCCGGTATGGAGCACGATGAGCCCTACATGGCCCACGTGGCAGCAGGCAAAAAAGGGGAGATCATCTGGAGCTTCAACAAGGTCGGCGAGTTTGACTTCGCCTGCCTGCTGCCTGGCCACTACGAGGCCGGCATGGTGGGCAAGATCAAGGTCGTTGCCAAGTAGTCCCTCGGGACATCTCTATCAAGGAAGGACATCATGAGCAGATACTCCCAAACGGTGGCGCAGCTTCTCGCCGCTGCAGCGCTTTCACTGTCTTTGCCCGCCATGGCACAGATGACCATGGATCACAGCAAGATGGGCATGGCTCAAGCCACGACAGGCGCGGCGGCCGCACCGGGGCTGACCGACGGCGAAGTTCGCAAGATTGACAAGGAAAACGGCAAGATCACGATCAAGCATGGCGAAATCAAGCACATGGACATGCCCCCGATGACCATGGTCTTCAACGCAAAGGACAAAGCCATGCTGGACAAGGTTCAGGTGGGCGAGAAGATCCAGTTCATCGTCATCCAGGACGCCGGAAAGATGGTCGTGACCGACATCCAGCCAGGCAAGTGAGCTGACACGCACACTCAACGCCATCTCTCGTACAGGGCTCGGTTTTGCAACCTAGCCCTGTACTATTTTTGGTTCTAGGGACGCCCTCGCATGTGGTGTGGCTTGAGATGCCATGTGATGCGACATCGTGAGAGAAGTTTTCTGCGACCATGAGCGAGGCTTCGTCCAACAATGAGCCTGTCCGTAGGCCCTATCACCTGGAGACGCAAATGACACCTGCAACTCAGCCGCAAAGAGCAACGCTCTACCGCATGGTCATGGACAAGCACGTGTGCCCCTATGGCCTGAAGGCGAAGGATCTTCTGCACCGCAAAGGGTTCGAGGTGGAAGACAAGTGGCTGACCACTGAGCAGGCGACAGAAACCTTCAAAGCCAAGCATGGCGTGAAAACCACGCCGCAGGCTTTCATTGAAGGGAAACGGGTCGGCGGATACGACGACCTTCGCCGCCACTTTGGGATGACTGTCGCAGACCCGAAGGCCACGACCTACCGCCCAGTCCTCACGCTCTTCTGTATGACGGCGTTGATGGCCCTCGCGGTGAGCTACGCGGTTTTCGATAGCCCCTTCACGATCCGAGCAGCGGAGTGGTTTGTTGCCTTCAGCATGGCTGCGTTGGCACTGCTCAAGCTTCAGAACGTCGAGAGCTTCGCGACGATGTTCCTGAACTACGACTTGTTGGCTCGGCGATGGGTGCCGTATTCCTATATCTATCCGTTCGCGGAGGGCCTGGCCGGGGTCTTGATGATCGCGGGTGCGTTGAACTGGTTGTCGATCCCAGTGGCCCTCTTTATTGGAACAGTTGGCGCCGTCTCCGTTATCAAGGCCGTCTACATTGACCGACGCGAGTTGAAGTGCGCCTGCGTCGGCGGTGCCAGCAATGTTCCGCTGGGCTTCGTGTCACTCACCGAAAACCTTTTGATGATCGGTATGGGCCTGTGGATGGCCTTCTATTATCAAGCGCCGCTATGACCGTGTAGGCTCCAGCAGGCTGTATCTCGGGGCAATGCCGAGATCAGAGGCTGAGAGTGACCTGCTGATGACACGGTACGGTGTGGGCGAAACTCAGTGCCAGATTGTGTGCGGCTGAATCTCTTCGTCGCCTCCTGACTTTGCGCTGGCCAAGATGTAATGCACTCGCAAGCTGTGGGTCAGGGGCATATCACTACATTGAGTCCGTACGCTGTACCACATCGATTCAGTTGAACTGATGTGATTTTTGTTCTCAAAGGAGACCTCCATGATTCGCAAGCTCAGCATCCTCGTCCTTTCACTGGCCGCACTGGCCCCTGCATTCGCCATGGACGCAGCCCAGTCCGAGGCCAAGCAAGTCATTGCATTGCAAAACGGCGAAAAGCTTTATGTCTTCAAGGACGGCTTGATGGCCAAGGAAAGCAAGTTTGGACGTGTGCTTCACCTCAGCAAGGGTGAAGTCGTCCAGACGGCCGACGGCAAAAGCATCACAACGACGGGCAACGAAGTCGCGCGTCTGCACGTCCTGCTGAACAAAGGCCACCAGAATTAAAGCTGGGCCACTTGCACTCTTGCGGTCCAGTTTTCTCTGATTTCGAGACCGTCGTCCAAGAGCTTCTTGCCAGCAATGGCGAGAAGCTCTTTTCAGTTGGATGCCTGAGCCTTCGTCAACCGTTCTTGAAGACCGATGCTGACCTCATACTCATCGTCAACACGGCGAACATGGGTGATAGCAGGTAGCCGGTGAAGGGGGTGGAACAAGGCTGCGGCCTACGAAATTCCCACACCTATCCTTCACTTTCAAAGAGGCAACAGCTTGAAGCCAGCGTCTCACAAGCAGTCTGAGTTTCCTAGTTTCCCTTTGCTGGATGCGTGCGCCCGTCGCTAGGTCATCCTCCTGAGGTGACTGCCCGGTTGTTGGTTGTACGAACCCCGGATGGTCGCCTCATCAATGAAGGTGGCGAGCCAGCTGAAGCCTTGCGAGCATGTGCACGTTCCACTCCGCGGGGCCTCCACTCTCCAATGCGAACTGGCGCGTGCGATCGACGACAACATTGGGTCCTTGGGCGAACCCTGTCGGCGTGGCAAACAACGTCGACACCCGGCCACCGTCTTCTACGGCCTGCAGGACGTTGCCTACGTCGGCGACCTCCGGACCTGCGAGCCAATCGCAGAGCCACTTGTCGATGATGCCCCACTCAACGTATGTCACAACACCTTCGGCGTCTTGGGCGACACGAGAGACGACACACAAGCAGCCGCTGTGCTTTCTCTCCTCCATCACACGTCGGAACCCCTCCGGCAATGCAACTCCGCCCTTACCTGCGACTGCATCGCGCGAAGGCACCTCGTTCCACTTAGGCTTCTTCATTTGATTCTTCTCCTCAATCGCGGGCATCGTCGTGAGGTCCTCTCACCAGGGGGCCATGGCATCGGCGGATATTCGTCCGTTCACTACTACAACTGCATGCAGCGTGTCAGTATGTCCGATTCAGCGTGCGCAATGGCTGGCACCTATCCCCGAGGGCATGGTATCGCCCGGCGGGGATGACGTCCACCTTCGTGAGTCCTTCAGGCGGCCCGAGTGGTTTGTCAATGAATTCCGGCCGCTGCTCCTGTCAGTCCGCGAATTTGGAGTGACTGCGCATCGTTGGTTTTGAGCCAACCTCAACTTTAGGCCTTGCAGCATGGGGGTAGCTTTCTTTAGCGACATCAAGTGCTAGGAGCTTCCGAGGTATGCCGAAGACATCGGCGGTGTGTTGACCTTGCGGACCAACGTCATTCTTCCCGGATCGCTGCACCGCGTAGGCGCAAGGCGTTGCCGATCACCGACGCAGAGCTCAGGCTCATGGCCAGCGCGGCGATCATGGGCGACAGCAACCAGCCCGTGAACGGGTACAGCAGGCCTGCGGCCAGCGGAATGCCCAGGGCGTTGTAGAGGAAGGCGAACGCCAGGTTCTGCTTCATGTTGGCCACGGTCGCGACCGAGAGCGCGCGGGCCGTGGCGATGCCGCGCAGGTCGCCTTTGACCAGGGTGAGCTGGGCGCTGTTCATCGCCACGTCGGTGCCCGTGCCCATGGCGATGCCCACATCGGCGCGGGCCAGGGCCGGCGCGTCGTTGATGCCGTCGCCAGCCATGGCCACCACGCGGCCTTGCGCCTGGAGTTGCTCCACCAGCTGGAGCTTGTCGGCGGGTTTCACTTCGCCGTGGATCTCATCGATGCCCAAGCGCTGGCCGACCGCGCGCGCGGTGGTCAGGCCATCGCCTGTGGCCATGATCACGCGAATGTTCGCGCGGCTCAGTGACTTCAGCGCATCCGCAGTGGTGGCTTTGACTGGGTCCGACACGGCCAACAGACCGGCCAATGCCTGGTCCACCGCCAGGTGCATGACGCTGGCACCCTGGGCTCGCAGCGCTTCGGCCTCGGCGGCCAGGGGCGAGACGTCCACCCCCACCTGTTGCATCAGCGCGGTGTTGCCCAGGGCCAGGCCCTTGCCATTCACCACGCCCCGCACGCCGATGCCGGACTCGGAGTCGAACTGCTCGGGCTTGTCCAGTGCCAGGCCCTCTTCCTTCGCGGCGGCCACGATGGCGTGGGCCAGCGGGTGTTCGCTGCCCTGGTCCAGGCTGGCGGCGAGGCGCAGCACCTCATCCTCGGAGAAGCCGCCATGGCCCACGGCGCGTTCGAAGCTCGGGCGGCCTTCCGTGAGGGTGCCTGTCTTGTCGACGATCAGCGTGTCCACCTTGCGCAGGTTCTCGATGGCCGCGGCGTCGCGGAACAGCACCCCGTGGGTGGCGCCGCGCCCGGTCGCCACCATGATGGACATGGGCGTGGCCAGGCCCAGCGCACAGGGGCAGGCAATGATGAGCACGGCCACCGCATTGATGAGGGCATAGACCCAGCTCGGCTCCGGCCCGAACAGGCCCCAGCCGAAGAAGGTGAGCAGCGCCGCCGCCACGACGCCCATCACGAAGTAGCCCGCCACCTGGTCCGCCATGCGCTGCATGGGCGCGCGCGAGCGCTGAGCCAGGGCGACCATCTGCACGATCTGCGAGAGCACGGTGTCCGAGCCCACGTGCTCGGAGCGCATCACCAGGGCACCGCTGGTGTTGAGCGTGGCGCCGATCAGTTTGTCGCCGGCCTGCTTGCTCACCGGCAAGGGCTCGCCGGTGAGCATGGATTCATCGACCGAGCTGCGGCCCTCGACCACTATGCCGTCGGTGGGCACCTTCTCGCCGGGGCGCACGCGCAGCAGGTCGCCCACGTGCACGTGGGCCAGCGGCACGTCTTCCTCCTGCCCTTGGGCCGTGATGCGCCGCGCGGTCTTGGGCGCCAGGCCCAGCAGCGCGCGGATGGCGGCCGAGGTCTGTGACCGCGCCTTGAGTTCCAGCAGCTGGCCCAGCAGGGTCAGCGAGATGATCACCGCCGCCGCCTCGAAGTAGACCGCGACGCGTCCCATCGACACAAAGGAGTCGGGGAACACCTGCGGCGCCACCGTGGCCACCACGCTGTAGACGAACGCCGCGCCGGTGCCCAGCGCGATCAGCGTCCACATGTTGGGGCTGCGGTTCATCACCGACTGCGCGCCGCGCACGAAGAACGGCCAGCCGGCCCACAGCACGATCGGCACGGTCAACACCAGTTCGATCCAGCTCTGTGTGGCCATGTCGAACCAGCCGAGGTTGTGGCCGAACATCGCCAGCACGGTGACCACCACCGTGAGGGGCAAAGTCCACCAAAAGCGACGCTGGAAGTCCGCCAGCTCGGGGTTCTCGTCGGCCTCGAGTTCGGGCATGAGCGGCTCCAGCGACATGCCGCATTTGGGGCAGTTGCCGGGGTGGTCCTGCCGGATCTCCGGGTGCATGGGACAGGTGTAGACCGTGCCGGGCTTGCCCTGCGGAGCGGGCGTTGGGGCTGCGTGACGCTCCGCCGCGTTTTTAACAAACCGCTCGGGTTCGGCTGCAAACCGGGTCTGGCACTTCGCACTGCAGAAATAGTACGGTCGCCCCGCGTGCTCGAGGTGGTGTGGCGACTTCTCGGTGACGGCCATCCCGCACACCGGATCTTTCAGTCCGGTTGCCGGGTGAGGCGTTTTGGACGCGCCGTGGTGGTGGTCCGCATGGTTGTGTTGTGCTTGTGTGTCCATGTCTTTCCCTTCTTGGAAGTTACGAAACCCCGTGGCCCTGATCACCATCTTCCGCCAAATTGTCGCGAGAGGCATTGCTGTGAGTTGAGGAAAGGATGAGCCTTGACACCATGGGAAGGTCAAGATGTGTGAACGGGCTTTCTCTCGGTTCGCTAGGCCTAGGGGTCACTCAGGTTCGGTGAGCGTCTAGCCCGTCCTGCGCGATTTTTGGTGATGCGTTGCAGTCGACCTTACGTAGTACTAGATCACGCTCTTCACGACACTGACGCATATCTCTGCGATAATTCCATTATTATTGAATGATTGATTTAATTTCCAACGGAGAACCACATGAAGGTTGGCATCAACGGCATGGGCCGCATCGGGCGACTGGCGCTGCGCGCCGCCATGGGGGCCGCAGAGCGCCAAAACGACGATCCACGGGCAGGCAACCGGCTGGAGGTGGTGCACCTCAACGAGCTCAAGGGCGGGGCCGCAGCCACCGCGCACCTGCTGGCGTTCGACAGCGTGCAGGGCAAATGGCGGGCCGACATCGCCGCCGAGAGCGAACACGCCATCCGCGTCGATGGGCAGCAAATGTCGTTCAGCGCCCACGGCACGGCGGCAGAAATTCCCTGGGGCGATCTGGGCGTGGACCTGGTGCTGGAGTGCACCGGAAAATTCCTCACGCCCGAAACGATCCAGGGCCATCTGGACCGCGGCGCAAAACGCGTGATCGTGGCCGCGCCCGTGAAGGTGGGCGGCGTGCTCAACATCGTCGTGGGCGTGAACCACACGCAGTACGAACCCGCGCGCGACCGCATCGTGACCGCCGCGTCGTGCACCACCAACTGCCTCGCACCCGTGGTGCAGGTGGTGCACGAGTCGATCGGCATCCGCCACGGCCAGATCACCACGCTGCACAACCCGACCAACACCAACCTGGTGGTGGACGCGCCGCACAAGGACCTGCGCCGCGCCCGCAGCGCGCTGATGAGCCTGGCGCCCACGACCACCGGCAGCGCCACCGCGATCGCGTTGATCTACCCCGAACTCAAGGGCAAGCTCAACGGCCACGCGGTGCGCGTGCCTGCGCTCAACGCGTCGCTCACGGACTGCGTGTTCGAACTCAAGCGCGAGACCACGGCCGAGGAGGTGAACGCGCTGTTCGCCAACGCGGCAAAAGGCTCGCTGGCGGGCATCCTGGGTTATGAGACGCGGCCTTTGGTCAGTGCCGACTACGCGCGCGACACGCGCAGCTCCATCGTGGATGCCCTCTCCACGATGGTGACCGACGGCACGCTGCTCAAGGTCTACGCCTGGTACGACAACGAGATGGGCTACGCCTGTCGCATGGTCGACCTAGCCTGCCACATGCGCGACGTGGGTATCTGACATGCAGCAACACGCCGCCCGCAACTACGCCATCGTCACCGCCGCTTACTGGGGTTTCACGCTCACCGACGGCGCGTTGCGCATGCTGGTGCTGCTGCACTTCTACAAGCTCGGCTATTCGCCGTTCGCGCTCGCGTTCCTCTTCCTGCTGTATGAAGCGGCGGGCGTGCTGGCCAATCTGATCGGCGGCTGGCTTGCCACGCGCTACGGGATCACGCGCATGCTCACCGTGGGCCTGGTCACGCAGATTATCGGATTCACGCTGCTCTCGATGCTCGATCCGGCGTGGACCGCCGCCATGTCGGTGGCCTGGGTGGTTCTGGCCCAAGGCATTTGCGGTGTGGCGAAGGATTTGACCAAGACCGCGAGCAAGTCGGCGATCAAGGTCACGGCCTCGCAAGCCAAAGAGCAGGGTTCGAGCCAGCTGTTCAAGTGGGTGGCGTGGTTCACGGGCAGCAAGAACGCAATGAAGGGCGTGGGCTTCTTCTTGGGTGGCCTGCTGCTGGAGGCCCTCGGATTTCAGGCGTCACTGTGGTGCATGGCGGGCCTGCTTGCGCTCGTGCTGATCGGTGTGATCAGTTCGTTGCCTGCCATGATGGGCAAGAGCAAGGCGTCCAAGTCAGCAAAAGAGTTGTTCGCGAAGAACGCGGGCATCAACGCCCTGGCTGCGGCGCGCGTCGTGCTGTTCGGTGCACGCGACGTGTGGTTCGTGGTGGGCGTGCCGGTGTTCCTGTATTCACAGGGTTGGACCTTCACCATGGTGGGCGGCTTTCTCGCCGCCTGGACGATCGGCTACGGCATGGTGCAGGCGCTCGCGCCGCAACTGGTGCGCCGCAGCGCCGATGGCCTGAGTGCCGAAGTGCCTGCCGCGCGCCTGTGGTCGGCCTTGCTGGCGCTGGTGCCCATCGGCATCGCCGTGGCGGTCTACCTGCAGGTGCCGAACCTGGAGTGGGTGGTGGTCGGTGGCCTGGGCCTGTTCGGCTTCGCCTTCGCCGTCAACTCGTCGGTGCACTCCTACCTGATCCTGGCGTACGCCGGTTCGGAAAAGGCCGCCGAGGACGTGGGCTTCTACTACGCCGCCAACGCGCTGGGGCGTTTCATGGGCACGCTCATGTCCGGATTGCTGTACCAGTGGGGGGGCCTGCTGTACGCGTTGACGGGCTCTGCCGTGATGCTGGTGATCTGCTGGCTGCTCACCCTGTTACTCCCCGTAAGGAAGCAGGTTGATGTCCTTGCAAAGAACGAAAGACTGAATCATGGATGAAGCCGACGTCGTGCGCGCCCTCGGAGCGCTCGCGCAGGAAACGCGCCTGCGCATCTTCCGCCTGCTGGTGGTGGCCGGACCTCAAGGGGTCTCGCCCGGCCAGATGGCCGAGGCGCTGGGATGCTCTCCCACCACGCTCTCGTTCCACCTCAAGGAGCTGGTGCATGCCGGCTTGGCCGGCAGCGAGCGAGATGGCCGTCACCTGATCTACCGCGCCAGCATTCCGCAGATGAACGGATTGCTGGGTTTTCTCACCGCGCATTGCTGCGAAGGGCAGCCCTGCGAAGTCAATCAGGTCGTTTGTACCGACTGCCCCTGAACATCCACGCGGAAAGACTCCCATGCTGAAACCCATCTACAACGTCTTGTTCATCTGCACCGGCAACTCGGCGCGCAGCATCATGGCCGAAGCCATCCTGAACCAGCTCGGTGCAGGCCGCTTCCGTGCGTACAGCGCGGGGAGTCATGCGGCCGGTGCTGTCAATCCGAACGCGATCGAACTCCTGGAGCGCAGCCATCTGCGAGGTTCAATACATCCCCTACCTATTTGGCCAAAGCAGTGCGTAGCGTTTTTTTGACGCTGTGCGCCCAACTCGCACCCTGCCGAAGTGTTGCGATCGTGGCGGTAGGCACCTGCGCGAAGAAAAGTGACTCGTCTAAGTCGCAGAGTTCAAGGACGTACTTGAGCCGGTGCTCTCTCAGTCGACGTTCTCCCCGCGTGACCGAGCCGCTTTCACCCGTGTGTCCAAAAAACTCAGCAGCCTCGCGCAGATGGTCTAAAAACCTAGATTCAAGAGCCGGAATCGCGCGGCTGAAGCGAGAGCGTAGTCTCTCATCAGCAGCATCCTTAGAGACGACGAATCCCCATGGCCTCGAGCCTGAGGCAATGTCAACGCATATGGCCTCCGTTCGAGTCAGTCCAAAGTCTCTTGCAATGCGGAGACGATGAGCTACGCCAGGATCCAGACGAGCGATTATGTCTATCGCCTCGAAGGCTCTTTTCCTTTCTCCGCGAATTGGAAGCACGAACGTGCCCAAGAGATTCCGTGCAATCGCGTCACCTTGGCTCGCTGCCAGCGTCATCCAATGCATGCCAGCCTCAAACGCCTCGATGTCCAGCGCCGATTTCAATATTGATGCTCCCAGTTGACGTTGCGCGCAGGGGTCCCCACTTGAAGCAGCCTTCTCCAGGAAGAATCTGGCAGCTTGTGGGTTGGCAACAGACCCCTGGCCATACGCGTGTACGCGATAGAGGAGCAACCATGCCTCCTTTATCCCCGCATCTGCAGCGCGAAAGAGAAGGGCTGTTCCGCCCCGGACGTTTCGCTTTGGAGTCAAACTTGCAGACCACGCAAACACCGAATCAATGCCGCAAAGGGCGCGACCCAAGACCAAGGCGGCAGATGAGTTTCCCCGCTTCACGCAGTCTTCCAGCATCGACTGCAGTCGACCACTATCCATCTGCGGCAACGTCATGCGCTGGTTTTGGGTTGCGACCAGCGCAATGCACACAGCATCACAGAGTTCCGGGGTTTGTTCCACTTCCATTGAAACCGCGTATTCCATGACACGAGCAGCAACATCCAGGTCGCCATTCCTTACAGCCGACGACAGTGCTTGAGCCATCGTTCCACTAGCGTCTATCTCAGGGAGAGAGGCAAGTGTGGACATGGCGACCTTCATTGAGTCTTCTTTGCCGCCCGATAGCGCGTTCATTGCTGCTGCTGCATGTTGGCATCCGTCTGCGCTCGCTTGGGCCCAAAGACGGTAAAAGGAATCCACCTCTCTATGTGTCAACGCGCGCCAAAAGCCTAGTTTGAGACGCGCGGAAGTTGCACCACCGTTTGCTGCTGATGTAAGCACAACGACAAGACCCCGTCGGACCAGTTCGCTCAGCGGCAGCGCGTCAGCGATGATTCTTGCCGACAGCCCAGAGTCCGCTAAAGAGGGATGTGAAAGGTACTTGAGTCCGAGGTCAATGTACTTCGAGAACCCATCAGTGCCCAGCAAGTAGCGTTGCCCTAGTTCGCAAAGAGCATTGCGATCGCCTTGTTTCGCAAGTGCCAGAAGCTGTACGTCTTGTCGTCGCATTCTTTCCCGTGGAGTTAGATGGTCTCCCTTTCTCATGTCGCACCATTGCGGACACCTGTGACCATGCACGAGAAAATTTATCTGTGAGGTGGTTTCCAAACCGTGGCTTGCTCATTACGGATGAGTCAGGAGGCTGTTACGTGACCCGCGTCATGTTGGTCTGAGCATCGCTATTCCGTTGGAGCTCATACCTTTACGTCATAAAGAGCTCTGTTGAGACGCACGTGGCGCTGACTACTGCGCGATTCAAGTGCAGATTTCTAACGATAAGGTGACTTCATTTTAACCAAGACGCAAGCATCTAGAAACTAGGCTCTCAATAGATTCCTCTTGCGACGTTGCGCACCTTCGAGCGGTGACGCCAGGAGGTACCACGTCCGTTGAAGAACGGGATTGGCTTGCGCGAGATGACTCGCCTGAGTGCTCGTTTGCTCTACGTCGCCTCCCCCCTGCGAACACGACATTGTTCTTAACCACCTCATTTGTACTTCCGTGGCTACGGTGGAAGGTGTTGAGCTTGAAGGCGTCGCAGAGTCCGACTATGCGATGAGACCAGCATGCCGCTTTGGAATTCGAAGAAATTTCAATCAAAATTGAAGACAAGTGCCGCTTCTAGCCGCCGGCTTGGGAGTGCTCTGACGAGCCATCGCGAGTTGGAAGCACATTCAACTTTGCAACGCCTCATGGTCGTGTTACGACCATTACTCATTCCCATGGCATGCATGCTGGCCTTGCTGTGGGTATCCCGTTTCGCCATGTCTTTCTGGCAGGCGAGTCGGATTTCGGAGGCTGACGCGTGGAGGCACCTCCTGCTTGAGGGACTTAGATTCGACCTAGTTCTTGTTGGCATGGTTTGGGTTTTTCCCGCAACTGCAACACCTTGGATGGCGCTGTATCGCGGCAGCCGTGTTTGGTGGTCGGCCTTCCTGCGCTACTACGGCGGAGTGGCGGTGCTGCTGGTGGCTTTCATGGAACTGGCCACACCAGCCTTCATTGGTCAGTACGACAGCCGCCCCAACTACCTCTTTGTCGAGTACCTCGCCTATGGAAAGGAAGTGGGTGGCACGCTGTTAAAGGACTATTGGCCACATCTGCTTTTCACCGCAGTCCTTCTCCCCCTTCTGGCATTGGTTTACTGGCGGATGAGCAAACCCATACGTGCCTCCGCTCAGCTGCGCCTATGGCAAGCGCCGTTGCTCTCGGTCCTGCTCTTTGCAGTGTTGGCGGTAAGCGCTCGGGGAGCCCTTGGCCACCGAGCGGCCAACCCGGCGAGTGCTGCAGTGACGACCGACCACCTGGTCAACGAGCTTCCACTGAGCTCCCTCTACACAGTCAGCTATGCGATTTATCAGTCAAGAAAGGCTGAAGAAGGTGGCATCACGTACGCGGAGATTCCCGAGTCAAAGGTCATAGAAATCGTTCGCCGTGAAACAGGCCTTCCCTCGACTGCATTTCGAGACCCTTCGGTGCCGTTGCGCCATCAGATAGCGAGCTTGCAGCCGCGAGAGCGGCCGCTAAACCTTGTGCTTATCCTGGAGGAGAGCCTCGGTGGCGAGTTCGTGGGGAGGCTTGGAGGTCTTCCCCTCACTCCCAACCTTGACCGCCTAGCGGATGAGGGCATTTGGTTTGAAAACCTTTACGCAACAGGAACTCGCTCAGTGCGGGGGATTGAAGCAGTGGTGGCTGGCTTCCCACCGACGGCTGCGGTAAGCACCGTGAAGTTGGCAAAGTCCCAACGTGACTTCTTTACCCTCGCCGGATTCTTGAAGCCGCATGGCTACACGTCGACGTTCTTCTACGGTGGCGAGTCGCATTTTGACAATATGCGAAGCTACTTCATGGGCAACGGCTTTGACCGTGTAGTAGAGCAAAAGGACATGCCGAAGAGCGCGTTCATAGGTACTTGGGGCGCATCCGATGGTGACCTTTTCGAACTCGCTCACCGGCAATTTACTCAGCAGCCTAAGGACAAGCCATTCTTCGGTCTGGTGCTCAGCTCCTCAAATCACTCGCCATTCGAGTTTCCGGACGGCAACTTCGACTTGTATGAGGAACCAAGAAGCACGGTCAACAACGCTGTGAAGTATGCGGACCATGCACTTGGACGCTTCTTCGAGAAGGCCAAGTCTTCTGAGTACTGGCAAAACACACTTTTCCTCGTGGTGGCTGACCACAACTCTAGAGTGTATGGACCATCCGTGATACCAGTCGAACGCTTTCACATCCCAGGTCTCATTCTTGGAGGCGCGATTCGCTCGCCGGAACGCATCGCGTCCATCGCAAGTCAGATAGACCTTGCACCTACCCTGGTATCGTTGATGGGTCTGAGCGGGGAGAGTCCCTGGATGGGCCGGGATATGAGTGACCCAGCTCAACGCGCGCGAGTGGGTCGAGCCATTCTGCAGTTCGACAAGATTCAGGCATACATGGAGGGCGACCGCCTGGCAGTTTTGCAGCCAGACCGTCCGGCCAGGGTCATGCGCTACGCCAAAGGGGTGTTGAGTGATTTGCCAGAAGGCGACCCAGGACTGGTGGAGACCGCACAAGCGCATGCTCGATACGCCCAATGGGCATATCAACGTCAATGGCATCGCTGAGCCGAGATGGAGATGTCTCGCGGGTACGCTGACTCTGCGGGGAGCTTCAGGCGTTGTTCGCAAAGCACGATATGGCGCACTGGGCGTCACTCATGGACCGCATTGACTATAAGTAGTACAACCTGAAGCGCCTCGGGCGTACCGGCCATTGTTCTCCTCAGGGGTTCGCGCCCGTTCTCCGACGCGATGCCTAAGGCGCTTCTCTTTCATGCGCGAGCCTTTAGCGTGAGCTGCACACAGCTAATTGCTCCGGTCCGCCACAGAACTCTCTGCCTCTAGAACGTGTGCCGCCTTGACTTTTGTTAGGGCTAGAGCACTGCAATCTCGTGCATAGATTTCTTGGCTGTGATGAGCGCGAGTGCGGCGAGCCCGTGGACGCCAGCATACAGATGGCGCCTCCTGTAGGAGAAATCACTTGCGATTTTTTCTGCAACTCGGGGCCGACATGCTTCATTCCTTTTGTGCCCATAGCCTACGTATCGCACCAAGTTTTCTTGCAGCCAGTGGCTGCGACGAGAGCAGTTGGAGGTGCGTACCAAACCTAAACTAGGAGCAATCAATATGAACAGGAAAATGCTGACGCTCGCTGCGCTGGCAGCCATGTCTACTGTCGCAAGCGCCCAATCTTCTGTGACGCTGTTTGGCGTTGTCGACGCTGCGGTGCGTTCGGTGAAGAACGGATCTGCCGGATCGCAAACTCAACTTGCTTCTGGCGACAACATGACCAGTCGCTGGGGTCTGCGCGGCGTGGAGGACCTCGGTGGCGGTCTGAGAGCCAGCTTCCACCTCGAATCACAGTTCGCCGTGGACACGGGTACAGCGGACCCCGCAAAGTTCTTTGGCCGCCGTTCGACGGTGAGTCTGAGCGGTGGATTCGGTGAAGTCCGACTGGGTCGCGACTACACCCCCACTTTCATGAACGGCCTGGGCGACGAATTTGGAATCGTGGGTATTGGCTCACGCGGCATCTTCCTCTATGGAGCTGGCTCGAACCTGGGCAGCGTGGCCAGCACGGTTCTCCGTGCGGACAATGCAATTAGCTACCTGCTGCCCGCTATGGGTGGCGTGTATGGCCAGATTCAAGTCGCACCAAGCGAAGGAATTGCGGGCAACCGCTATACGGGCGGTGGGCTCGGATACAAGAACTCGGCGATGGACGTTGGTGTGGCATACGGTGTCACCGATGTCGGAACGCCTTCTGACTTCAAACACTACAACGTCAAGTTCAACTACATGTTTGGTTTTGCAACGTTGCACACGCTGTATGACGTGAAGACCTGGGGTGGCCGCAAGACGCAGGACATCTCCATCGGCGCCAGCGTTCCTGTTGCCACCGGCACCATCCGCGTTGGCTACACACGCGCCAATCGCTCGGGTGGTCCAGTGGGCTCTGGCTATGCAGACGGCGACGACAGCAGTCGTCTGGCAATCGGCTATGTGCACGACCTGTCGAAGCGTACGGCACTCTACTGTTGATTCATTTCCAAAACTGGGCCAATTTGGGACGCATTCACGTTGAAATTTGAGCCACGTTGCGGCTCTATCCTGCTGAATTTTTCAGCACGGGGGAGCAGGAGTGATCAACGTGAGCACATTGAGCAAGTTGCGCCGCCTCGTGCTGAGGCAGGACGTGTCAGTGCGCGAGGCCAGCCGGCGGCTGGGCATCTCGCGCAACACAGCCACCAAGTGGCTCAAAGAGGGTCAGATGGCCGAGCCCCGGTACCCGCAGCGGGTGGCGGGGGCGAGCATTCTGGACCCTTACAGGGAGCAGTTGAGCCAGTGGCTCAAGGCCGATAGCCACCGCAGCAAACGCGAGCGGCGCGGGATCAAGGCGATGTTTGAAGCGCTGCGCGCGCAGGGGTATGGCGGCAGCCGAGGGCCGGTGTACACCTTTGCCAAGCGCTGGCAGCAAGAGCAAGGCAACGCGGCACGCGGCGCGGGGTTTGTGCCGCTGAGTTTCGAGCTGGGAGAGGCGTTCCAGTTCGACTGGAGCTGCGAGTACCTCTTCATTGGCGGGCTGCGCCGGCGCCTGGAGGTGGCACACACCAAGCTGGCTGCCAGCCGCGCCTTCTGCCTGGTGGCGTACTACAGCCAAGCGCACGAGATGCTGTTCGATGCGCATGCCCGCGCCTTTGCTCTCTTCGGTGGCGTGCCCCGGCGGGGCATTTACGACAACATGAAGACCGCTGTGGACAAGGTCGGCCAGGGCAAGCAGCGCAGCGTCAATGCGCGTTTCGAGGCCATGACCGGGCACTACCTGTTCGAGCCGGAGTTCTGCAACCGCGCCGCCGGCTGGGAGAAGGGGGTTGTGGAGAAGAACGTGCAGGATCGACGCAAGGACATCTGGCGCGAAGCCAGTGAGCGGCGTTGGGGGACGCTGAGCGAGCTCAACAACTGGCTGGAACAGGCGTGTGTGAAGGCCTGGAGTGAGATGACCCACCCCGAATGGGCGCAGCTCACGCTGGCCGACGTCTGGCAGGACGAACGTGCTCGCCTCATGCCCAACCCGCGTGCCTTTGATGGCTATGTGGAGCAGCCGGTGCGGGTATCAGCCACGTCGCTGATCCACTTCCAGCGCAACCGCTACAGCGTGCCGTGTGAATGGATTCACGCGGTGGTCAGCCTGAGGGCCTACCCGGATAGCCTGCTGATAGTCGGGCCTGACGGGCGCCAGGTGCACCTGGCGCGCAGTTTCGAGCGCGATCAAACGCTCTACGACTGGATGCACTACATCGCGCTCATCGAACGCAAGCCAGGCGCGCTGCGCAACGGCGCGCCCTTCAAGACCATGCCCGAGCCGCTGCAGGAGCTGCAGCGCCAGCTGCTGCGCCACAACGGGGGCGACAGGGTGATGGCGCAGGTGCTCATGGGGGTGAGCCTGCACGGGCTGGAGGCCGTGCTGGTGGCCGTGGAGCTGGCGCTACAGTCCGGCCGGGTGAGTGCCGAGCACGTGCTCAACGTGCTCTCACGCCTGAAGGAGCAGCGCACCCCTGAGTCGCCGGTGGCCACCCTGCTCACGCTCAACACCCCGCCACTGGCCAACCTGCAGCGCTACGACGCACTACGCCACGCCCACCCCGAGGCAACATCGGAGTCCGGCCATGCATGACGTCATTGATGCCCTCAAGGCGTTGGGCCTGCACGGCATGGCCAGTGCCTGGCCTGAGGTGCTGGGCACCGCCCGCATGAAGTCGCTCGATCATGAAGCTGTGTTGCACCAGCTCATCAAGGCCGAGACCGCGCAGCGCGAGGTGCGCTCCATGGCCTACCAGATGCGCGTGGCGCGATTCCCCTCCCACCGCGATCTTGCCGGCTTTGACTTTGCCCACGCGCAACTCGATGAAGCGCTAGTGCGGCAACTGCACACACTTCGTTTCCTGGAGTCGGCGCACAACGTGGTGCTGGTCGGTGGCCCCGGCACAGGAAAGACGCATCTGGCCACGAGCCTAGGGATCGAGGCCATCCGCATGCATGGCAAGCGGGTGCGCTTCTTCTCCACCGTGGAGCTGGTCAATGCCCTGGAGTTGGAGAAGGCGCAGAACAAGACCGGTCAACTGGCGCACCGTCTGATGTACGTCGATCTGGTGATCCTGGATGAACTGGGCTACTTGCCGTTCACGCAGTCGGGTGGTGCCATGCTGTTCCACCTGCTCTCCAAGCTGTACGAGCGAACAAGCGTGGTGATCACCACCAACCTCACCTTCTCGGAATGGAGCAGCGTCTTTGGCGACGCCAAGATGACCACCGCTTTGCTCGACCGTCTCACGCACCACTGCCACATCGTGGAGACGGGCAATGAGAGCTGGCGATTCAAGCACTCCAGTGCCGCTGGCGCGGCACCACCCAAGCAACGCACCAAAACTCAGAAAGGAGATCGAAAAACAGCAGACCCTATAGACTTATCCACAACCGAATAGCCAGAAAGTCCATCAAACCAGTGGCTCAATATTCGACGTGATCACTGGCTCAGTTGTGCTGATGAATCAACACCTACAGGGGCTTTATCGTCTAAAGCGCAACACCCTACGGGTCCGGGCTGGACTCCTTGTCGAAAGGATGCCATTTAGCCCCGGAGTGCAACAGTCCTCTGTCAGCCGAATTACATGTTCGTCACATTCCAGATCGAAGAACTTCACGTGCCAAACTGCTGACCCTTAGAGACGGTCGCCGTATGAAAATTCTTATCGTGGAAGACGAAGCCCAAACGGGCGAGTACCTCAAGCAAGGTCTGAGAGAAGCGGGGTACTACACCGAGTTGATGCGGGATGGTGTTGACGGTTTGCACGAAGCTACGGAGGGTGACTACGATCTGGTGCTGCTGGATGTGAATTTGCCTGGAATTGACGGATGGTCGGTGCTTCGCTCATTGAGGAGAAAGAAGCCTCATCTGCCGGTTCTGTACCTCACGGCTAGAGACAGTATTGAAGACCGCGTCAAAGGCCTTGAATTGGGAGCAGATGACTACCTTATCAAGCCTTTTTCGTTCTCCGAGCTTCTCGCGCGCATAAAGACGGTGCTGCGCAGAGGTACCCAGTCGCAGGAGCCCACAACGCTCCAGGTGGCCGATTTACAGCTAGACCTCGTGCGACGAAGGGCTAGCAGGGCGGGTCGCCGCCTTGACCTGACCGCGAAGGAATTCGGACTACTCGAGCTCTTCATGCGGCGCCGAGGGGAGGTTCTCCCACGCACCTTGATAGCTTCGCTGATGTGGGACATCAACTTCGACAGTGAGAGCAATGTCATTGTCGTCGCGGTCGGGCGACTGCGGTCAAAGATCGATGACGCGTTCGATGCCAAGCTGCTTAGAACAGTGCGTGGCATGGGCTACGTGCTCGACGAACCAGAGCCCTGAGGGTGTTTGAGAGCTATGTCGTTAACTGCCCGATTGACGATTCTCTTCGCCTGCGTGCTGACGGTAGTCCTGGCAGGATTCTCGTGGCTGGTCTTTCGAGAAACAAGCAGCCGGTTCCATGAGCTGGACGAGCTGCTGTTGCAGGGCAAAGTTCAGCTCGTCGCAGAAGCGGCGCGAAACAGCCGGTCGGAGGATGAGCTGAGGGGGTGGCTTGCGACAAGCATGCCCGGGCATGCTGGGCTCTACGTCAAGGTTCTCAGCGACACTGGCGACCTATTTGAACATCGAGATTTGCAATTGCCAGCAGGCCTTGCAGAAGAGTTCTCCGGTGCCGGGGAGGCCAAAGACTGGCGAAGAACAGCTCACAGCTTTCATGCCAAGCGCTTTGAGGTCAGTCTGGGCGGGGACGTATCAAAGAAGCTCACTGTGATTGCCGCAGTGGACACGCGCCAGCACACAGACTTTCTTGACGTGTTGTCCATGAAGACTTTGGGGTATGTGTGCTTCGCGGTAATAGTAGGCGCGATGCTAGGCTGGCTAGCGAGCCGAGGCGGCCTACAGCCGCTTACCACGATGAGAGCAAGAGCCGAGCAAATAAACGCCAATAGGCTATCGGAGCGCATCTCGGCACAGAGCTGGCCAAAGGAGATGCGCGAACTTGCTAACTCACTGAATGGCTTGTTGGATCGCCTCCAAAGCGACTTTGACCGCTTGAGCGCGTTCTCGGCAAATCTGGCGCATGAGATGCGAACGCCAGTCAGCAACCTTCTGACCGTCGCCCAAGTCACATTGGCTCAATCACGAACCAGTGACGAGTATCGGAGCACGATTGAGACGATATCGGAAGAACTGCAAGACCAAGCGCGAACCATCTCTGACATGCTCTTCCTGGCGCGAACGGAGAACATGCACGCTCTGCCATCGGTTCAACTCGTCAAGCTCGATGTAGAGTCTCAATCGTTGGTTGATTTCTATGACGTTACGGCAAGCGAAAAGGCGCTGAACTTTGCAGTCAGGGGCTCCGCTCGGGTCCATGGTGACCGTCTGATGATTCGTCGAGCAATCAGCAATCTTCTGTCAAATGCTGTGAAGTATGCGCAACCCGCATCCACCATCGAAATCAGCATCAACACAGCTGAAGGCAAAGTCAGTCTGGCGATTACCAACAGAGGAGAGGAGATTCCCGTTGCCTCTCAAGCATCGCTGTTTGACCGCTTTGTACGACTCTCTTCGCCGAGCGTAAAAGATGCGGGAGGTCTTGGCCTAGGCCTTGCCATCACCAAAGCCATCATGAGAGCCCACCACGGTCAAGTCAAGCTGAGCTCCCTAGCAGGGGCCAACACCTTTGTCCTCGAGTTTGAGAAGGTGGTGTCCCCGTCGCACTAGGTGAACTCGATTCAGTTGTTGCTGTGGTCTTTGCTCAGAAGATAGTCCATGCGGGCCACTTCGTTGCTCGTGACAGGGATTGAGCGACCATTTGCGGCCTCCAGAACTTCGCCCTTCTTCAAATACACGGAGGTACCTACCCGGCTCTCCTTGCCCATCTTTCCGTCAGGAAAGATATAGAGATTGCCTCCGTCCTTGAGTGGGATGATTTCCTTGGCAGCTTCGACGGCGGCGTGTCCGGCGAAGACGGAGGTAGAGGCAAGAGCAAGAGCAAGAGCCGCGAGGGCAAGTTTCGTTTTCATACGTGTTCCTTCTTTGATTGTCCGAACAGCACGATTGCTTCGGAGTACCTGCGTACCCGTCTAAGCTAACTAGATGGCCGTGACGAAAGCGCTGCCTGAGCATTACTTTTTTGTCAGGACAGCGCGTTCAGTCGGCAACAGCGGTTCGCAAGGTGTGTCGTACCCCTTGCGCCCAGCTTGATCCCTGTCGCAGTGAAGTGAGAGTCGATGTAGGGACTTGTGCGAAAAACATGGATTCATCCACCCCGCTGCGGTCAAGTCGGTATCGAAGCTTCTGCGACCGCTGTCGCTGCTCGGCGTTGGACAGCATGGGGCCCTCACCTGCGAGTCGGAAGAACTCGGCAGACTCTCGTAAGCAGTCGACAAATTGACCCTTTAGCGCCGGTATGGCCCGGCCAAACCTGTTTCTCTGGTTGCGGTCTGCAGCTCCGCTTGATACAACCAGTCCCCAAGACCTTACGCCGGACACAACGTCTACGCACGTCGCTTCTGCTTTGGTCAATCCAAAATGCCTCGAGACGCGCAAACGATGTGCGACCCAAGGGTCGATTTTTTCCAGTTCCTCAATGACATGTAGAGCGTCGTCGTCGGTTCCTTGCACGGGAAGAACGAACGACTGCAGCAGGCTTTTCGCAATGGCGTCATCTTGGGCTGCAGCTTGAGACATCCAGTGAAGCCCAAGTTCCTGCTCTGCGATTCCTGCAGCTGATTTGAGAATCATGGCGCCGAGCTGCCGTTGCGCATTGGCGTTGCCACTGGCTGCAGCTTTCTCGAGAAAGAAGAGCGCTGCCTGAGGATTTGCCACGGAGCCGTGGCCGTCGGAGTGAACTCGGTAAAGGAGCAGCCAGGCCTCACTCAGACCTGCGTCCGCCGCACGAAGTAGTAGCGCGGTACCCCCTCGAAGATTTCGCCTTGGCACAAGACTCTCGGAGCGCGCAAATGCGGTGTCTATGCCGCAAAATGCGCGACCCAAAAGCAACGCTGCCTCGGCGTTCCTTCGGGCGACACAGTCCTCCAGAATGGCATGTAGCGTCGTACTGTCAAGTTCGGGAAGAGACACCTGAACGCTTTGCAGGAAGACAAGGGCGCCGCAAACGGCATCGCACAGCTCTGAGCCTCGCTCCAAAGGCAGCGCAATTGCGAACTTGAGCAGTCGAATGACGAGTGCAGAGTTTGCAGATTGTGTGGCCTCGGAGAGCGCGTGTTCAACAGTGCCTTCGGCCGCGACGTCGGGCTCCTCGACAAGAGTTTTCAAGGCCGACAAGAGACGGCTTTCCTCGGAGCTCTTGTAAGCACTTAGAGCGTCTGAGGCTGTCGCACTCCCCAAGGCTTCAGCTCGCTCCCACAGCTCAAGAGCAAGCTCTTCGTTCAGTTGCATCAAACCACGCCATACCCCGAGCTTGAGGCAAGCAGCTGACGAACCTGCACTTGCTGCGGCAACCAGCATTGGGACGAGGTCGCGTCGGACGAGGTCGCTCAACGAAAGGCTTTCCGCAATGATTCTGGCGGAGCGCTCTGAAGCGGAAAGCGCTGGGTGGGATAGGTATTTGAGGCCTAGGTCGGTGTACTGTGGAAAGCCCTGCACACCCTGCAAGTAGCGTTGCCCAACCTCGCATAACGCATCCAAGTCGCCTTGTCTCGCAAGGGCCAGCAGTTGAACGTCTTGACGCCGCATGTTTTCCAGAACTTCGATTGAAACCTGTCGAGGAATCTATCGAGATGCTGGTTTCCACGAGCTTTCGCTCTGATGACGATGTCGTCACCAAATTGTTATTTTCACGAATTTGACTTCCCGTACGTAGTGACGGAAAAACACAACGCCCGAAGGATGGGCTGGGTTGGTGCGTGCGACGAGAGCAACGGATTTTGCATGTTTTCAGGCAAATCACTAGCGAAATTTCCGAAACCAGCCGCAGGGGGAGCGTTCATGCGTAGACGTGAGCATAGTCACGGGTACGCACCGTCGTCATGTGCTTGGTCAGACAGCCATCATTTCTGGTTGTTTGTCTTCAAAGACATTTTGGCCAACATGCGAGGTGCGATTCGTCCCCTCAAACTAGTCTCTGAACAGAGCTATCAGCGTAAAGGAAATCTCATGAACAAGACGAATCGTTTGGCACTGGCCGTGCTCGCCCTCCTCGGGTCCACTGCCGCCTTTGCCCAAAGCAGCGTGACGCTGTACGGCCGTGTGAATACCACGGTGGAACGCCAAGATATGGGTGGCGTGAAGACCACGGTTATGGCCAACAACAACTCCCGCTTTGGCTTCAAGGGTGTTGAGGATCTCGGCGGTGGTCTGACCGCTGGCTTCCAGCTGGAAAGCGGTTTCCAGTCGGACACCGGCGTCGGCAGTGGTGCGCTTTTCGGTCGCCACAGCGAAGTAAACCTTTCGGGCGGATTCGGTACCGTTCGCCTGGGCAACTTCTTCCCGGCCTCGTACTACGCGTCTGCCGACTATGTCAGCATGCACAACCACGACACGGGGTCCTCGTCTGACGCCCTGTACTACGACCCGGTGTGGTTCGGCGGTCCTGGCACTGGCAACAAGATTGCCTACCGCACCCCCAACATCGGTGGCTTCACTGCGGAAGGTTCTGTTGTGCTGCATGAGCAAGCACCCGGTACCGGCGGCAAGAACGGCTATGACTTTGCTGCCAACTACGCCATGGGCGCACTGGACCTTGGCGCAGGCTACAGCGCCATTGACAGCAACAAGCAGTTCTCCTTGCGTGCTTTGTACTCCTTCGGTCAATTTACCGTTGGTGGCTACTATCAGCGCAACAAGGACGCAAACCAGCTGCTGGCTACCGGAGCTGGAACGCGCAACAATCTGCGCTTGGCCGCGGCCTACAGCGTCGGCGCATCGGAGTTTCACGTGAACGTGGGCCGTGCGGGCGAATACGAAAACATCGCCGACAGCGACGCCACGCAATACACACTTGGCTACAACTACAACCTGAGCAAGCGCACGAAGGTCTATGGTTACTACACCCGCGTGAACAACAGCACCAACGCGACCTATATGACCGGCACTGCTGGTGTCGATTTCAGCTCCGTTGCCGTGGGTATTCGCCACAACTTCTAAGCTACTCTTGCTCTCGGCAGCCTCGCTGCCCGAGAGTTAGCTTACGCAGAAAGAGGCCTCGGGTTCCGTCAAGGGATGCGAGGCCCTTTGTCTTTTGGCCCACAGCCAAAAGCCGCGTGTGGGATTCCACAAAAGAATAGCATCGCCATGTTGAACAGTGACGTGAAGTCCATTGGGCGTTTGCCAGCACAGGTGTCACGTGACGCCCGCTTCGGTACACTTCCTCATGTCTCATCTGAAGGCGTCGGCCCGCAAGAGCCAGGTGGTTTTGCCTCTCGCGTCTGGCGCGAAGACATGACATCGATGCGCGAATCGACCTTCTCTCCAACAGCGCTCGCTCTTGGCCACTTCAGGTGGAGGTGCCTCTTGAAGAGCGGTGTTAAGGAGCCGCACCAGCAGGCCTCTACCAAGCAATCGCGGAGCACGCTACCCACGACCACCGTTTTTTGGACTCGAGGCACATGAAGTTGTTGGTGATTGAGGATGAAGTGAAACTAGCGGAGTACCTTCGGAAAGGCCTCCAGGAAGCTGGTTTCGTGGTGGACCTTGCTCACAATGGCATCGATGGCTTGCATCTCGCAATGGAGTCCGACTACGACCTTATCGTGCTAGACGGCATGCTTCCCGGCATCGACGGGCTTGGCTTGTTGGCCGCGTTGCGTCAGACCAAGCGCACGAGGGTCTTGATGCTGACTGCGAGAATAAAGGTAGAAGACCGAGTGCGCGGCCTGAACACAGGTGCAGATGACTACATGGTCAAGCCGTTTGCGTTTTCTGAACTCGTTGCCCGGGTTCAGGCATTGCTGAGACGAGAACAGACTGGAGCGGGAGCTGAGCAGCCCACGGTGCTTAGTGTGGCTGACCTAGAGGTTGACCTGGTCGGTCGCAAGGTGTCTCGCCGAGGGCAAAGGATTCTCCTGACATCTCAAGAGTTCAGCCTTCTTTCCTTGCTCCTGCGACGACAGGGCCAAGTACTTTCGAGAACCGAAATTGCCTCGCAAGTGTGGGACATGAACTTCCACAGCAACACAAATGTGGTGGACGCTGCAGTCCGACGCTTGCGCACCAAAGTGGATGTGCCGTTTGACAGCCCGTTGATTCACACGGTTCGCGGCGTTGGCTACATCCTGGAACCCCGACAAGAATGAATCGGAATAGCGCAAATTCGCTAGGACGACGGCTGTCGGCCTGGCTTGCGTGGCAAAGCTTGGGTGGGCTGCTAATCGTGTGTGCAACGGTGTACGGAGCCACACACTACGCGTTTAAGGCGCGGCAGCTTGAGGAGTTGGACCAGAAGCGGGCGCTGCTGACATATCTTGCCTCCGAGGCCGCGCGCAACGGCAATGAAGTCAAGCTCAAGCATGAGCTCGACGACTTCATGGTTGGCCATCCCCAACTTGGGCTTTCTGTAGCACAGACAGATGGAGCAATTTTTCACCAGAAACTGCTGCCACCGTCGGGGCATGCCCGACGAACGATTCAGTTCAACCTCGACTCCCCGAGGCCTGGTCAGCAAATGCTTCGCACGGAGTTGTCGCTGGATGTAGGTGGCGATTCGCTGGTGTTGCGACGCATCGCCTGGATTCTCTTTGGGGCGGCAGTGGGAGGAGTACTGTTGATTTCCTCCGGCGGATTTCTCCTGGTGTGGCTTGGATTGCGGCCTTTGCGCGAGCTCTCGGCACAGGTGAAAGTGCTTACAGCAGGGACGCTGCACATCCGACTGGATGGTTCACGACAGCCCGACGAGCTCGCTCCGTTGATTGCGCAATTCAACGATTTGTTGGCCCGTCTCGACCAGTCTTACGAACAAATGGAGGGCTTCAACGCTGACGTCGCCCACGAGTTGTTGACACCGCTGACGACGTTGATGAGCGGTGCTGAACTGGCGATGAACTCATCCAAGAGTCTGGACGAGATGCGTGAGTTGCTCGGTTCGAATCTGGAGGATCTGCAGCGCATCGCTGGAATAGTGCACGACATGCTGTTTCTCTCACAAGCAGACAGGGGGGCGGCTGCGCGTCGCACATCAACTCCAAGCCTCGCGGCAGTCGTACGGCGCGTTGCCGAGTACCACGAAGCTACCCTCGATGATGCTGGACTAACCCTCGAGGTGAAGGGCGACGTTGATGGCGAGTTCGACCTGCAGCTGTTGCAGCGCGCGTTCTCCAACCTGGTTAGCAATGCCACTCGCTACGCCACAAAGGGCACGAGCATAGTGGTGAGCATTGAACCCGATGCTTTCGAGCAGGTGATGGTTCTTGTCGAAAATCGCGGAGCCCCGGTTGACACCCATACCCTCTCTAGGATGTTTGACCGGTTCTTTCGAGCCGACGCATCACGCAGCGGAGCTAGCAAGAATCACGGCCTCGGTCTCTCAATTGTTGCGGCCATTGCGCGTATGCATGGCGGCACGACCATGGCTACATCGAGCAACGGAATGACCAGCGTGGGCATCCGTCTGAAGCGGTTCAATAAGTAGGTCGACAACCCCTCTGCCACATCAGTGCGGGCAATTTAACGAGCGCCTTTGCTGGGCAGGCAGTCGGCCGCGCACTCACGCTTCAGCATAGCTTTCGAATAGTAAGCGCGCGGCCATCCCATCTTGACCGCATGGCGCGGTCGTGTTTTTGAGATTGCTTTGTCAGGCTGGCTGCCAGCGATGTGGCAGCAGCTCGCCGATCTGGCTGGCGCGCTGCATAGGCAGGCGTGCCATCACATCGCGCAGGTAGGCATACGGGTCGTGGCCATTCATTCGCGCTGACTGGATCAGGCTCATGACGGCTGCCGCCCGCTGGCCAGCGCGCAGGCTGCCAGCGAAGAGCCAGTTGTTACGGCCAATGGCAATGGGCCGGATCTGGTTCTCGATCCAGTTGTTGTCCACGGGCAGTTGCCCGTCATCCGCGAACCGGGTCAGTGCCTCCCAGCGCCGCAAACTGTAGTCCAGCGCCTTGGCGCTAGCTGTTCCCTCAGGCACCTTCTGACGTTGCAGCAGCATCCACTGGTGCAAGGCATCGAGCAGCGGCTTCGTTTGTAGTTGCCGGATGGCTTGGCGCTGCTCGGCACTGAGCGCCTTGACCTCGCGCTCGATCTCGTAGACCCGCGCGAACTGCTGCAGCGCGAACTCGGCGATCTGGCTTTGATTGGCCGCGTGCAGATCGAAGAACTTGCGCCGCGCGTGCGCCAGGCAGCCGACCTCGGTCACCCCACTGGCGATCAAGGCCTTGTAGCCGCTGAAGTCGTCACAGGTGAGGCTGCCTCTCCAGTCACCCAGGAAGCGCCGGGCGTGTTCGCCCGAGCGTGATTCGCAGAAGTCGTAGACGACCACCTTGGTGTTCTCGAAGGCACCCGTGGCATAGGCCCAGAGGTAGGCCCGGTGCGTCTTTCCGTTGCCCGGCTTGAGCATGGACACCGGCGTCTCATCGGCATGCAGCACGCGGTGCTGCAGCAGCTCGTTTCTCATGGCATCCACCAGTGGCTGCAACTGCACGCCACAGGCGCCCACCCACTGAGCGAGCGTGGAACGCGGGATCGCGAGACCAGCTCGACCAAAGATCGCTTCCTGGCGGTACAGCGGAAGGTGATCCGCGTACTTGGCCACCAGCACCTGCGCCAGCAGCCCGGTGGTGGGGATGCCCTTGTCGATGATGTGCGGATCGACGGGGACTTGGGTGAGCGTCTCGCACTTCGCACAAGCCCACTTGCCACGGATGTGGCGCTCGACGCTGAAGACGCCAGGCACATAGTCCAGCTTCTCGGCCACGTCCTCGCCCACGCGCTTCATCTGGCAACCGCAGGCACAGGTGGTCGAGTCGGGCTCGTGGCGGATCTCGCGCCGCGGCAGGTTGGCTGGCAGCGGCGCGCGCTTGGGAACCTTCTTCTCTTCAACCTTGGCGGGTGCCTGCGCTTCCTGCAGCGCATCGATCTCCGTGGCCACGGCCGCCAGATCGGCCTCGATCTCGTCTTCGAGCAGGCTCTTCTGCTCGGGGTTGAAGCGTTCGGACTGGGCGGCGAATTTCATGCGCTTCAAGAGCGCGTTCTCGTGCGTGAGTTTGTCCAGCAACGCGCTCTGGTGGCGCAGCTGCGTCATGAGGCGCGTGGTCAGCTCACGCAGCTCTTCTGCGCTCAGGCTCTGCAGGGATTGAGGCTCGACCACCATGGGCATCCACTGTGCCAGCACTGGAATGTGCGCACCATTGGCGCATGCCCCAATTGGCAAGCGCCGGTCAGCGCTTCAGAGTCAGACCACGGTGATGACACCGCCGTCAGCCAGGCGCTGCCAGGGCAGGCCCAGCACCAGCGCATCGAACTGGGCGCGGCTAAGCGAGGCGGTGCTGGCCGCATCACGCGGCCAGACGAACTTGCCGCTGTTCAGGCGACGCGCTGCCAGCCACACACCGATGCCGTCGTGCACCAGCACCTTCATGCGGTTGGCGCGCCGATTGGCGAACAGGTAGGCGTGGTGCGGGCGCGCTGCGCCGAAGACCGACACCACGCGGGCCAGCGCCGTCTCGGTGCCTGCTCGCATGTCCAGCGGCTCGGTGGCAAGCCACAGCGCATCAACCCGGATCACTTGATCAGCTCTCGCATCCACACGGCGCACTGATCGGCCGCATCCAAGGGCCAGGTCACCGAGACGCTGGTGGCGCCACGGCGCAGCTCGACGCGGATGTCTGGTGCAAGTGCAGGCCTTGGTGAACATGCCGCTGGCGGCAGCGGCACTGGAACGAATGCGGGAGCCTGGAGTGCAGGCAGCGCGCCACCCGCTTCGCGGCGCCACTTGTGCACGACATTGGCGTTGATGCCGTGCGACAGGGCAATGCTGGCCACCGAAGCGCCTGGCTTGGCGCACTCGGCAAGGATCTGCTGCTTGAGCTCGGCGTCGTACCGCCGGCGAGTCTTCTTCTTGGCTTCATTCATGGTGTCCACCTATTTCGCTTGGTGGACACCATCGTTGCCGCTTAGACCGATCCCTTCAAGGGTGGGATGGCCGCGCGCTTACTTCGAATATGACAAATTTGTCATTTTGATGACTTCATGTTGTTGAGGACCAACTCATACAGTGTTTCTCAGTGCCGAAACGGCAGCTGCTGCCTCACACGAGAGGCTTTCTAAATCACTTATGAGGTCCTACATGTCCAAAATCCATACCTTCCGACAAGCTGCCTTCGCGGTCTCCATTGCAGCCACCCTGGCCAGCGCTTCCGCTGCAGACATTTCCAGCAAAGAGCAGGCGCTGATTGGCCAACCCGCTCCTTCCACGGCATCGGCACGTGTCATCGACCTGAGTGCGTCCAGCTACGCGAACGTCTCCTATGGTGAGACAGTCGTCTTTCGCGGCAATGGAGGCAACCAGTTCACCTGGACGTTCAATGGTGTTGGTGGTCGTTCCTGGGACCTTGCCAAGATTGCCCCGGCCGGCTTCTCCGACAAGCAGTTCCGAGTCTTCGTGAGTCGTAATCCGCTGTATCGCAGCTGAGCCTTCATCGCTCGTAGTAGGCGACTCCGCGCTGCCGGGACGGGGATTGCCACGACAGGCGCTTGGAGTACACGGGCTACACCCGTATGGTGTGTGGCCCGTTTTACTTTTTGTCGCCGCCCTTGTATGCCAGAAGGCGCAGTGCGTTGAAGACGACCAAGAGCGTCGAACCCTCATGAACGGCAACGGCTGCTCCAATGCCAAGACCCATGATGGTCGCGGGGACCAAAACCGCCACGATCCCAAGACTCACGAAGACGTTCTGACGAATCACCGAGCGCGTGTGACGGCTTAAGCCTACGGCGAAAGGAAGGTTTCTCAAGTCGTCGGCCATTAGCGCCACGTCAGCTGTCTCCAGCGCCACATCTGAGCCTGCAGCACCCATGGCGATGCCGACCGTCGCGTTGGCCATAGCGGGCGCGTCATTGACGCCATCACCCACCATTGCCACCTTCGTTTCCTCGCGAAGCTTGCGAATCGCTTCGACCTTGTCCTCGGGCATTAAGTCACCCCAGGCCTCATCGAGACCTACCTCACTGGCAACTGCTTCTGCCACCTTCTTGTGGTCCCCGGAAATCATAATCATGCGGGTGATGCCGAGCTCTCGAAGCTGCTTCAGTGCATCACGTGCGCCTTCGCGTGGGGTATCAAGAAGTCCGATGGCGCCGAGATCTCGCTCACCCTTGCGCACAACCATAGATGTGCGGCCTGCTTCACGCAGACTTTCAATTGCTGACGCGGCCGAAGCACCCAGGGGGGCAATGCCATCGCTTCCAAAGAGTTCTGCCTTGCCAATCCAGACTGTCTCCCCGCCCACAGTGGCAGTCACCCCGCGTCCAATCAAGTTCTCGAGATTGCTTGCGTTTGGGATGGGTTGCTGCCCCAAGCGTTCACGACCATCCTTCGCTATCGCAGCAGCAAGCGGGTGGTCGCTCAAGGACTCGACTGCAACCGCTACAGCGAGCAGTTCCGTATCGGTGACACCTTCCGCTGTCACCACATCGGTGATTCGCGGTCGGCCTTCTGTCAGTGTGCCGGTCTTGTCAAATGCCATTGCGTTGAGGGAGCCGAGCTCTTCAAGAGGAGCGCCACCCTTTATCAGAACGCCGCCTCGTGCTGCGCGAGCAATACCTGAAAGAACCGCGCTGGGCGTCGCAATGGCCAAGGCACACGGGCTGGCAGCCACAAGAACCGCCATGGCGCGATAAAAGCTATCGCGGAACGGCTCGTCCACGACTACCCAAGCAAACAAGAGTAGGAACGCCAGCAACAGAACAGCGGGCACAAAAATGCGTTCGAACTGGTCCGTGAATCGCTGCGTTGGAGACTTGCGCGTCTCTGCTTCGCTGACCATCTTGACCACTCGGGCCAGGGTCGAATCGGTGGAGCGTCGCGTCACCTCAATTTCGATGGCATGTGCCCCGTTGATGGTGCCCGAGAAAACGCGAGAGGCTGCTTCGATGGCATCGGGTCTCGAGCGAGCGAGGGCCGCATCATCGACCGGCCGCTTGTCGACAGGCATGCTCTCGCCAGTGACAGGCGCCTGGTTGATGCTTGTTGTGCCAACCAGAATAAATCCATCGGCGGGAAGGCGCTCATTTGGCCTCACCAAAACGACGTCACCGACCACGAGTTCTTCCACCGCAATCTCAGATGTCTGCCCATCGCGGCGAACGGTGGCCGTGTCTGGCGCTAGTTCTGCCAGTGCCTCAATGGCGCGCTTTGCCCGACCCATGGCATAGCTTTCAAGTGCGTGGCCCAGGCTGAACAGAAACAGAAGAAGCGCGCCCTCTGCCCATGACCCGAGAGCAGCTGCGCCGGCAGCTGCGACCAACATCAGGGTGTCAATCTCGAATCGCTTACGTCGAAGGTTATCGATGGCTTCTCGCAACGTATAGAAGCCGCCAAAGAAGTACGCAGCGACGTAACAAGCAAGTGGAAGCCAGGATGGCACGCCCGTGATTAGCTTCTCCGTGGCGGCTCCCGCACCGAGCAGCGCTCCGCAGATCAGCGCGAAGATCATTTCGCTGTTCGCGCCGAACACGCCACCATGCTGGTGCCCTTCGTGGCCGCCGGAAGCATGTTTGTGGTCACCGTGGTCGTGGCTATGCGCGCTATGGTCTTCCTCCGCCTCGCGCGGATTCGTTCCAAGGCTTGAGAGTTCGGCACGTATTGCTTCTTCCGAAGTCTTCTCGCGGTCGAACTCGATGTGCAGGAGCCCTGAAGCATTGGTGTTAGCTTCAAGAACCCCCTCAATCTTCTGCAGACGGTCGGCCACGGACCCGGCCTTCCTTTGATGGTTAACCCCGTCAAGTTGCCACTGCAGGTGGCCGAAGCGGCTAGAGATTTCTGCGCCTGCTGCTTTCGCAACTTCACGAATACGCGTTAACGACAGCTGGTCGGGGTCATAGTGAATGCATAGCTGCGGTGGCTTTTCTGCTGCGCCAGGCCGCACATGCACTTCGTCAACGCCTGGCCGATTGCGAAGCAACTGTTGCAGCCGCTCAACGCAGGCATCTGCTTCGCCAGGAATGCTCGGCAGAAGAACAGGGAGGTCGAGGCGAAGCTTTTCAGACATGACGTGATGGTCGCTCTATACGACTGAGTTGAAGAGAAAAGAGCTGAACTTTGCTCGCAGAAGGTGTGCGAAGAAGCTCGTGAACGCTTGATTCTTGAACGGCTGACACGCGCACCGAAAACATATCGCAAAAGTCATGTTCAAGTCACATTCACGTTAGATAATTTTTATCCATGGTGCAGAGCTCGCCAGAGGTGTTTTCGTCCTCGTTTTGTCACATTGCGTCGGTCTAATCATTTGCGTCAGCCCGACTTGGGTTGTCGTTCCACCGAGTCCTTGCGATGTAGGTCGCATCGGAACACGGTCCAACTCAACTGCACAGCAATAGACGACATGAAACACTCTCTCATCGCCCTTTCGATTCTCGCGACCACAGCAGGGGCGTCTGCGCAAAGCAGCACCACTCTCTTCGGTGTTGTCGACGCATCTGTGACACGACTGTCCAGCGACAGCGTGAGCGTCACGGGACTCTCCAGTGGTGAACAATCTAGCAGCCGTCTGGGTTTTCGTGGACTGGAAGACCTCGGCGGAGGTCTCAAGGCCAGCTTCTGGCTTGAAGGCAGCGTTGCCGTTGACAACGGCGGTACAACATTTCGCTTTGACCGTCGCTCCACTGTTGGCTTGATTGGCGGGTTTGGCGAGGTTCGACTTGGCCGGGACAAGCTCGCGTCCTATCTGAACGTAGAGACCTTTGACCCGTTCGGCGACATTGGAGTGGCTGGAAACGGCGCTAACAACATGCTCGGCAACGCAACGGTCGCCGCTGGCACGCAAGAGGGTAGCCACTCCAAGCGCGCAAGCAATATCGTCTCGTATCTGACGCCCAAGATGGGTGGCTTCCACGGCCAGGTGCAATACGGCTTCGGCGAGCGAGCCAGCAGCGAGCCGAACAACAGCCGAGGCAATTTCGTCTCCGCACGCGTGGGATATCAATCGAACCCGCTCGACATCGCGTTGGGCTATGCACAGTTGAAGGGTGGCACTGCTATCCAGGAAGTGACCTACAAAGCGGTCAACTTGGGCGCTTCGTACGACCTCGGATTCGTGAAGCCGATGGTGCTGATTGCGACCGAACGTGGCGCCGGGCGCGGTGTCAATGCGTATACCTTGGGCGCGTCGGCCCCCGTCGGACAGGCGGGTGAGTTCCGTGTCGGCTATACACGCTTCAGCACCCGCAACCAGGTCGAGGCCGATTCCTCGAAGTTGGGTCTCGGCTACATCCACAAGCTGTCCAAGCGCACTGTGGTCTACGGCCTGCTCGCACGAGTGAGCAACGACAGCAACGCGAATCGCGGCTTCGCAGTCTCCTCGTCTTCCCTGGCGTCTCCGCTCATCGTCGCCGGCGACAGCGCAACCGGATACTCCATCGGCGTGCGTCACTCGTTCTGACAAAAAGAGCCGCAGCACGGATGTGGTGTCTGTGCTGCGGCGTATAAAGTGCTCCCCGTGGAATTGGCCCAAGTGCTTTGCGGTTCTTGGGCCTTTTTTCGTTGGGGATTCCGTTAAGGTTTGGTTGCGGCCTACTAACGCGCAATCAACTCCTGAAAGTTACATCTTCTTCGTGAACATCATGACCAGCGTGTTTGCGTTCACAGATTTTCCATCTGCCTTTCCGAGGAATGAGTTCTTCTTGGTTGCACCGACCATGGCGCCTGACACTGAGAAGCCATCGCCAAGGTCATAGACAGCGCCAACGCTGTAGTCGACATAGTTGGGCAGGGTAATGTCGCTGCTGTACGAGGTGTAGCCCAGCGATGCCTTCAAGGTCCACTTGGGATGGATCTCTTGAGCGTAAGCCACGTTCAGATACCCAGTGCCTTTGCCCTTCAAACCCGACCCGAGCGCGGAGCCCGCAGCGTTGAAGTAGTCGTCAGATACGGTATGGTAGTACTTGGCGCTCAGAGGACCCCAACCCACACCGAGGTACAGCTCAGTTGTGTTTACAGCGCTTGCGCCCGTGTAGTGATAGCGCAGAACACCGGCGTCCCAGCTGAGCTCGCCGGTTGCAAAGATGTAGCCAGCGTAGAGATCGCTTTCCAGATTCGCGGTCGGGCCCGTGGCACTCGTCTGGAAGTTGACGGTCGAGTTCCAGTTTCCAGCATAGAAGCCGCTTGCGTGGGAGTAGTCGAAACCGCCTTGCAGCGCAGGCCGCAGCTGTCCTTCTCGCACATCCTGGTCTTGGCCGCGAGTCTTGTAGTTGGTGACGAGACTGACGTTCGCGCTCAGTTGGGCGCTGGCGAGCATGGGAAGCGCTGCCAATGTGAGGACGGCCAGGGTCTTGGGGGAGATGATTGTTTTCATGAGTGAGCTTTCAAGTGGTGATGAACAGATAAAAGCCGAGTCGGAGCTTTTGACCCCCACCCTCAATTGCAGGCAATGAGGGCACGGGACTCGACGTAGACAGCTTGCTATGGCATAGCGTTTCACCAAGAGAAAACTTCGGGGCATTCATTGAAACGCTAGTGAATTTGGCGCTTCAAGCGCAATTCAGCAACTTGAAAGCAACTGCCCTCGTGCAACTCCCCATTGCATGTTTGGCTGCTTCTCAGTTCAACCCGGGCGCCCACTGCTGGCACGAACCGATTCCTCCGGTCAGAGCTAGGCTGAACGCGACTTTGCTCTTCCGACACATAAGCAAAAAGTGACGCATTTGTCATCGCTCGGATGTCGGTTTGTGTCGGTGCGCTCTCTAAATTAAGTCCAACAGATGACGGCTCCCGCTGGCAACCGCGTAGCGATCCGACGGACCGCCAAGTCTGCAGACGATCACTCGGCCCATGTCCACTGTGATGCCAGGTCGATGGCTTTGTTCTCGAATGCGGTTAGAGGCCGCGCCCTCATTCCCAGGACAACTATCCGTGGAGTTTCTTTCCCAGGAGCGTCAAGCCGAAGTCAGAGCCATCGCCGAAAGGCAGCAGAAGACTTACCGCCAGATGCTTTCGGCAAACAAAAACAAGACGTTCGCCATCCATGCGATTCACAACTTGCATCGACAGATAGACGAACTGGTGACAAGGGTCCAAGCAAGACCCGATGTGCGCTTCGACTGCAAACCGGGGTGCTCGCATTGCTGCAACTTCCGCATTGAGGTCTTCCCGCCCGAGGTGTTTGTTCTGGCTCGAAGGCTGCGGGCGCTGCCAGGCGACCAACTAAACCTGGTGACTGAACGGCTTCGTCTTCATGTTCAAAGGTCACAAGGAGTCCCTAGAGCGCAGCACTGGATGAACTGCCCATTGCTGAATGACGACCGTTGCTCCTTCTACAAAGACAGACCGTCGACTTGCAGGAAGTACCTGTCCTTAGATGTTGAGGAGTGCAAGCGACCAGGAATCAGCGCGCTAGAGGACGGCGAGTTGGCGCTGAAGTCATTGGCGCTCGTCAGTGGCGTTCGAGAGGCCTATTCAAAGGCCAAGAGTCCCCTCTCCATCCACGAGCTGAGCGAGGCGCTACTCATGGCGCTTACTGACCCAACCTGCGAGGAACGTTGGTTCAAGGGTGAGGTTGTCTTTCCGCTAATGGCTGCGGACGACTAATTCATGACGCCAGTCTTCTTATGTAGAGGGGAGCTGTGAGCGCAGTTGGGCGTAACGAGCCATGTCCATGCTACAGCGGGAAGAAGTACAAGCATTGCTGCATGACGCGTAGTTCGACCCCGTTGGCGGCGGGTGAAGCGACCAGCCCAGTCGATGCGCTTAACGTGGCATGGAGCTTCTTCGAGTCGGGCCAAGCAACCGAGGCGGCGAATCTGTGTCGAACAGTTCTTCGTTCAGATGCGACGCAGCCGGATGCGCTGTACTTGCTGGGCGTCTTGGCTTGTGAAAGCGGAAATTTCTGGGATGCTCTGGATCTCTTCCGGAAAGCTGCACTGGCGCGCCCGCAGTTTCCTGAAGCGCACTACTACCTCGGGCTTATTCATATGAGGCAAGCCCAGCATGAGCAGGCTGCCTCGCACTACCGTCAAGCAATCGCCTCTGCGTCTGGATTCGTCGAAGCACATTGCAACCTGGGCGTTGTGCTTAACCGCTTGGGTCAGCCGCTTCAGGCCTTGTCCAGCTACCAGGAGGCACTGGCCATTCGTGAGGCGACAGAAGTGAAGATTGGCCTCGCCGAGTGCTTGCAGCGCCTACGCGTCTCGCCAGGCGTGAGCCACTTGCGCCCCCTGCTCACGCGCGCAATCGCTGAAGCCTGGCGCCGGCCTGAAGAGCTCGCGCCCGCCGCCATCGCCTTCCTAAAGTGCGAAGCAGGATTCCAAGAAGCATTGTCGAAAGGAGTTGGGCGAGAGAGATTGCTTGCCGACTGGTGCGAAAACAGACTTCTTCTTGCGTTGCTTGAGAGCGCGACGATTTGCGATGTCGAGCTCGAGCGCTTGTTGACAGCGGTCCGCGAGACGCTTCTGGATGACGCTCTGAGGTTCGATGTGGAAGATGATGAGCTGCTGAGCTTGCGTTCCGCCCTAGCACAGCAGTGCTTTGTGAACGAATACTCTTGGCTCGTGCACCCAGAAGAAAGCGAGAAGGTCGAAGAGCTACTGAAGCGTGCGAGTCTCGCTATCGAATCGGGTCGAATGCCGTTGCCACAAGTCATGCTCGCGCTTGCTAGCTATCTACCTCTGTGCAATCTGCCATTTGTAAACGCTCTGAGGGAACATGCCTGGTCTGATTCGCTGCGTTCGGTGATACGTCAGCAAATTGATGAAGTGAGGCAGGAGCTCAATTGGCGCTCCGTCCTTCCAAAGATAACAGCGATAGACCAAGACTCGTCGAGCAGGGTTCAGCAACAGTACGAAGAGAACCCTTACCCGCGCTGGGTCCGCTCCTCCTTGTTTCCCGCCCCACTCGCGCTGGAAGACCGGCTGCGCATGCAGATTCCGCACGCGCGTTTTCAACCAATTGGCAGAGTCGGTACTGTCGACGTTCTTATTGCGGGATGCGGAAGCGGTCGTCACTCAGCTGAGAGCGCAAGTGCATATAGCGACTCGCGAGTGCTTGCGATTGATTTGAGTGCAAGCAGCCTCGCCTATGCGATGCGCAAGTCTCATGAGCTCGGTCAATGTAACGTCGAGTACGCCCAAGCCGACGTTCTGCAACTATCGTCGCTCAACCGGCACTTCGACCTCATCGAGTCCGTGGGTGTGCTGCATCATTTGGTTGACCCAGCGGCTGGATGGCGAGCACTACTCCAAGTGCTACGACCAGGCGGACTCATGTTGCTCGGCCTGTACAGCGAAGCTGCGCGCGCTCCGGTAGTCGCCGCGCGGCAATTCATCGCTCATCGTGGCTATCCCGCTACTCCACAAGGTATTCGAGACTGTCGCGCGGCAATCATGGGGGCAAATTGTCCGGAGGCGCTGAGTCACCTCACCGCGTTCGGCGACTTCTACGGCTTGAGTGCATGTCGCGACTTGCTATTCCATGCGCAAGAGCACCGCACAAACTTACTCGCTATAGATGCGCTGCTGAATGAGCTGTCGCTCGACCTCGTAGGCTTGCATGTTGAGCCAGAGGTGCTTCGAAAATTCCAAGCACGGTTTCCTGATGATGATTCTGTTCACGACCTGGGAATGTGGCACCAATTCGAAACAGAAAATCCCCAAACCTTTGTTGGGATGTATCAGTTCTGGGTGCAGAAGCGACGCGCATAACTGGGTGGACCATGGGTATTCGGTCAATCCGCCGCGACTGCTGTCGTGTGAGCTTTGCTGCACTTGACATCCAATCTTTGACTAGCTTGCAAGCCACTGGGGAATCAGAGCATGAGCCAGTTGCCGCTGCTCAAAGAGAGCAATAGCTAGCAGCTAGCAAGGCCGTCAAGAGGAAGAGGAGGCCTGCTCACATGCCTCTGTGATTGCATCTTGGGGTAGCAGTTTCATAGCGGCACCTGAGGAGTCTCGAGCTCTTCTGTCGCCACTGCACACCCAATATGACTGATTTGTCATTTACCGGTTTTCGAACTGTGGAGATGGCAGTTCTACAGTTCTGTCAGTGCCAAAAAGAGAACTTTGGCTCCTTTCCGACCGACTCTAAGGCCCCGATGAAAACACTTCAAGCCGTGCTTACGGCGTTAACCCTTGCATCGTCTGCTCTTCTGACATCTGCTGCTTCGGCAGACACGCTTCGTAGTGGCGAGTCCCCTTATGGACAACTTGCTGTGGAAGCAAAGAACGCACGCGTGGTAGATGTGATGTCCACCAAGTCCGCCAGTGTCACATATGGCGAAACCATCTTGTTTCAGGGAGCAGGCGGGAAGACGTTTGCTTGGACCTTCAACGGCCTTGATGGTCGGTCTTGGAACCTGAAGCAGTTTGCTCCGTCGGGTTTCGTTGCCAAGGACTACCGCGTTTACGTGGCTAGAAACCAGCTTTATCGCCGGTAACAGATCCTCTTGGCCAAGCGCCGTGCTCAGACCATTTCAAGGCTGAGCTTGTCGAATAAAACTTGCTCCGAAGAGGCGGTACCCCACCGCTTGAGCAGCTTTAAGCCAATTGAGCATCAGGACCGAGATTCCATCTGATGGCCACCACGTCTTTGCGTCACTCGCTTGTGAAAATGGCAGAGCACTGCCGTGCTGCCTCGATTCGTTCATTGATATTTAGGTCAACGGGAGATGCCAAATGACCAGGAAACCCATGTCGCTTGCCCTGGGGCTTGCGCTGCTCGTTGGATTTGGAGCGAACGCGCAGCAAGTCGCTCCCATTAGTGCCCCATCAGTAGGATTAGCGTCCCCCACGCAAGCAAGTCAGCCGCTGACTTTGGGTGCGGCACTGCAGGCCGCAATCGAAAACAGCCCTACGCTATCCGCTGCCAGACGTGAGATAGATGCTGCTCAAGGCGCGCTCACGCAGGCGGGGGTCTATCAAAACCCGTCGCTTGACCTGGAAGTGGAAGACCTCCGCTCCGGTATGCGTAGCACAACAGTTACCTTGAGCCAGCCTTTGGAGCTTGGAGGAAAACGCTCAGCGAGAGTTGCTGCGGCGGAGCGCGCACTGGAAGTAATTCGCGTTAAGAGCGAGGCGACTGAGGCTCAATTGAAGGCAGACGTCACGGCCGCATTTCTATCTGCGCTTCTATCGCAGGAGCGTGTGAGGTTGGCGCAAGAGTCTCTGAACATCGCTCGCGCTGGCAGCCAGGCTGCGTCCAAGCGCGTCCAGGCTGGGAAGGTGTCTCCTCTGGAGGAGACGCGCTCGAAGGTCGCCGAGGCTAACGTACGTCTCGAGCTTGTCCAGGCGCAGGGTGAGCTGGCAGCGCAGCTTCAAGAGTTGCGTGCGCTGCTGGCTGGTGGGGTGCCTTTCGACACGTTGGACGGAAACGCTTTGCTTCTTCCGACCCTCCCCCCAATCGACGTTCTGCAGGCTCGCGTGGAGAACTCACCGACTATGCGACAAGCTCGACTTGAGACCAGCCGACTGTCAGCACTTGCGGACCTTGAACAGGCAAAGAGGAAGCCAGACATAGCCGTAAGCCTCGGCATGCAGCGTTCTCAGCAGGACGGTCGCTCGACGGCCATCGTTGGAGTTTCGATTCCACTGCCCGTGTTCGACACCAATCGCGGAAACATCATCCAGTCGCTCCGACTGAGGGACAAGTCGGAAGATGACGCGAGGGCACTTGAGTTGCGGTTGCGAGCGGATCTCGCGATTGCAAGGCAGCGAATGGAAATCGCCTCACAAGAGGTGGCCGCCGTCAGTGCGGAAATCCTTCCCAGTGCACAGCTCGCCTTCAACGCCGCCGCGCAAGGTTTTGAGCTCGGAAAGTTCGAATACCTCGACGTTCTCGATGCACAACGGACTTTGCTACAGGCTCGGTCCCAGTACCTGCGCTCGCTAGGCGAATCTCATCGAGCGGCAGCAGATGTCGCTCGGCTCCTTGGAAACAACACTCTCAACTGAATCTGCCATGGCCACCAAATCACCTATGAATGCAAGACCTGAGAAAAAGCAGCTCATCATCATCGCCATCATCCTGGTGCTGGGCGCAGTCGGAGGAGCCCTAATCCTGCGAGGCGGAGAGAGCCACGGCGAAAGCGATGGCCATGGCCATGAGGAAGAAAGCTCACAGGTCGAAGGCGGTGCTAGCAAAGCAGGAGCCAAGGAAACTGGTTCCGGCACCTCTGCTGAACAGAGCAAGTCACCGTCCGGCGCAAGCGAAGAGGCACACAAGGAGGATGAGGAAAAGGTGGCTTTGACGGACGAGCAGGTGAAGGCAGCCGGTATCGTGATTAAGGAAAGTGGTGCTGCTGTGATTCGTACCACGCTGCAGCTCCCTGGAGAGATTCGATTTAACGAGGACCGAACCGCGCACATCGTTCCGCGAGCAGCGGGGGTCGTTGAGAGTGTGAGCGCAAATCTCGGGCAGAAGGTGTCTCGCGGCCAAATCTTGGCGGTCATTTCAAGTTCTGCCGTTTCGGAGGTTAGGTCTGAGCTCCAAGCAGCGACGAAGCGTCGTGAACTTGCACAGACGACGTACGAACGCGAAAACACACTTTGGCAGCAGAAGATTTCGCCGGAACAGGATGTCCTGCAAGCCCGACAAGCCTTGCGTGAGGCAGAGATTGCAGTGGCAAATGCCACTCAGAAGTTGCGGACACTTGGAGCATCAGCAGGTTCCGGTGCTCTAGGTCGAGTTGAGCTGCGGGCGCCGTTCGATGCGATGGTCGTGGAAAAGCACATCGCTATCGGCGAGGCCGTACGCGAGGACGCAAACGTGTTCACCTTGTCCGACCTTTCAACGGTGTGGGCTGAGATGAGCGTGGGTGCAAGTGACCTTTCCAAGGTTCGAGTCGGGGAGCGTGTACGAGTAAAAGCTGACGCCGCAGATGTTGTTGCGGACGGAAAGATTGCGTTTGTTGGCTCGCTGATTGGTGCTCAAACTCGAACGGCACCTGCTCGTGTTGAACTGAGCAACCCGAAGGGCGCTTGGCGGCCTGGGCTCTTCGTAACCGTCGAGGTGCTTACGAATGACAATGACAAGGCATCGGCGATAACAGTCGATGCAAACGCGCTTCAAACCGTGGAAGACAAGACTTCGGTCTTCACCAAGGTTGAAGGCGGCTTTGTCGCGAAAGCTGTGCGTGTCGGACGCACTGATGGTCAGCGGGTTGAGATTCTGGATGGCCTGAAGGCAGGTGAGTCCTATGCCGCAGACGGCAGCTTCGTCGTCAAGTCTGAGCAGGGCAAGAGCTCGGCGACGCACGCGCACTAAAGGCCGCTCACTATGTTTGAACGCATCATCCGCTTCGCCATCGAACAACGATGGCTGGTTATGTTGGCCGTGCTCGGAATGGTTGGGCTCGGCGTGTACAACTTCCAACGGTTGTCCATTGACGCCGTGCCGGACATTACCAATGTCCAAGTGCAAATCAACACGGCCGCACCTGGCTACTCGCCTCTTGAGACAGAGCAGCGCGTCACGTTCCCGATTGAGACCGTCATGGCCGGGCTGCCTGGCCTTCAACAAACACGGTCCATCTCGCGCTATGGCATATCTCAGGTCACCGTTGTCTTTAAGGACGGCACCGACATCTACTTCGCGCGCCAGTTGGTGAACGAGAGAATGCAGGGTGCGGTCAGCTCTCTGCCAGAGGGGGTCCATCCAGCTGTGGGGCCAATATCTAGCGGCTTGGGTGAAATCTTCCTCTGGACGGTGGAGGCTGAAGAAGGAGCGAAGAATGCGGACGGCAAACCGTATACGCCGACCGACCTTCGTGTGATTCAGGACTGGATCATCAAACCGCAACTCCGCAATGTGCCGGGTGTGACTGAGATTAACTCTATCGGCGGTTTTGAGAGACAGTTCCAGGTTGCTCCGATACCGGAGCGTTTGTTGGCCTACGGGTTGACGTTGCCTGATGTCGTTCAAGCTCTTGAGCGTAACAACGCCAACGTGGGCGCCGGCTACATCGAGAGGCGTGGCGAGCAGTATCTGATTCGGGCTCCAGGCCAAGTCGGCAGCCTTGAGGATCTCCGCAATGTCGTCTTGGCGAACAACAGTGGAACTCCGGTTCGAATCCGCGACGTTGCGGAGGTCGATATTGGTCAGGACTTGAGAACCGGCGCAGCTACGGATAACGGTCGCGAAGTCGTGCTAGGCACGGTGTTCATGCTCTTGGGCGAGAACAGTCGAACGGTCGCCCAAGCTGTTGCGAAGAAGATGGAGGAGATAAATCAGAATCTTCCAGAGGGCGTACACGCGATTACTGTATATGACCGAACAGTTCTAGTGGACAAGGCAATCTCTACGGTCAAGAAGAACCTGTTTGAAGGTGCCGTGCTCGTCATCGCGGTGTTGTTCCTTTTCCTGGGCAACATCCGAGCGGCGTTGCTGACTGCGCTGGTCATTCCCCTCTCGATGCTCTTCACCTTCACCGGGATGGTGAATCAGAAGGTGAGTGCCAACCTGATGAGTCTGGGGGCGCTTGACTTCGGCATCATCGTCGACGGCGCCGTGGTGATTGTGGAAAACTGCATTCGTCGCCTGGCACATGCCCAAGAGCGCCATGGACGCCCATTGACAAAGGCGGAGCGATTCCATGAAGTTTTTGCCGCATCTCAGGAGGCTCGAAGGCCACTGCTCTACGGCCAGCTCATCATCATGGTCGTCTATCTACCCATCTTCGCCCTTACAGGCGTGGAAGGCAAGATGTTCCATCCGATGGCTCTGACAGTCGTAATCGCACTGTTGGGTGCCATGATTCTCTCAATCACGTTTATCCCTGCAGCTGTCGCCATGTTTATCGGCAACAACGTCGGCGAAAAGGAAAATCGTCTCATGGGTTGGGCTCGTCGCGCCTACCACCCACTGCTCAAACGTGCCATGGGCGCGAGGGCCGTTGTTCTGACCGCTGCAGCTGTGGCCGTTCTGTTGTCGGGGCTTTTGGCAACTCGCTTGGGCAGTGAGTTCATACCCAGCCTTAACGAGGGTGACTTCGCTATCCAGGCGCTGCGAATTCCAGGCACCAGTTTGTCTCAGTCTGTCCAGATGCAGCAGCAAATTGAGCGCACTTTGGTGGCAGAGTTTCCTGAAGTTGAGCGTGTGTTTGCCCGCACAGGTACCGCCGAAATCGCGTCAGATCTTATGCCGCCGAACATCTCCGACGCATATGTGATGTTGAAGCCTGAGGACCAATGGCCAAGTCCTAAGCGGACGCGTCGAGAGCTCGTTGAAGCTGTCCAAGAGAGGGTGAGCAAAATCCCGGGCAACAACTACGAGTTCTCACAGCCGATTCAACTTCGTTTCAACGAGTTGATCTCCGGTGTGCGCGCGGACGTGGCTGTCAAAGTGTTTGGCGACGACATGGATGTGCTGAACAAAACGGCCCAGGAAATCGCCGAGGTTCTTGGTTCTATCAATGGGGCGAGCGAGGTGAACGTCGAGCAAACCACCGGCCTGCCCATGCTCTCCATCAACATTGACAGAAGCAAGGCGGCACGTTATGGCGTCAACGTGGGAGACATCCAAGACACCATTGCTACTGCCATTGGTGGTCGTAATGCTGGAACCCTCTTTGAGGGAGATCGCCGATTCGACATCGTTGTACGCCTGCCCGAGAGGATGCGAGGGGACCTGGAATCGATCCGTCGTCTCCCGGTAACGCTCCCAGCGGCCACACAGGCGGACGGAAGCACTCGTGTGAGCTTTATCCCTCTTTCAGAGTTGGCGACACTTGATTTGGCACCAGGACCAAACCAAGTCAGCCGAGAAGATGGAAAGCGGAGAATCGTCGTAAGCACCAATGTGCGTGGGCGCGACTTGGGCTCCTTCGTGGAGGAAGCCGGAGCCGCTCTGAAGGAGAAGGTGGTCATTCCGACGGGATACTGGACCACGTGGGGTGGACAGTTTGAGAATCTTCAATCCGCGACAAAGCGCTTGCAGATCGTGGTCCCGGTAGCGCTTCTCCTGGTGTTCGTATTGCTGTTCGCCATGTTCGGCAACGTGCGAGACGGCCTCATCGTGTTCACCGGAATCCCCTTTGCGCTTACGGGCGGGATCCTCGCGCTTTGGCTGAGGGATATTCCCCTATCTATCTCAGCTGCTGTCGGGTTTATTGCGTTGTCTGGCGTGGCCGTGCTGAACGGGCTGGTCATGATTTCATTTATCCGAAATCTCAGAGAGGGTGGTGCGACACTGGATGACGCGATTTTCGAAGGCGCGTTGACGCGACTTCGTCCAGTGCTGATGACAGCCTTGGTGGCTTCGCTTGGCTTCGTTCCCATGGCGATCGCAACCGGCACGGGTGCAGAGGTGCAGCGCCCCCTGGCAACTGTGGTGATTGGAGGCATCTTGTCATCAACAGCACTGACGTTGCTGGTGTTGCCGGTCCTATATCGGCTTGTTTATCGACGAGAAGAAGATGAAGAGGCTGACGACGAATCGGCTTCTCCCGTTTTGCCTCCCTCTTCGCACCAACCGACATAACGTGTCGCTCATAGCCTTGGCACTTGCCAAGGCTATGAGTTCGTATCGATGGAGCCCGAACATCAACAGCAGAGGCTCGTCTGTACGGCTGGCCTTATTGCGACAACCTCTCGCGCTCCAGACCGTGAGGGCGTAAGCGTCCGGCAATCCCATCTTGAGATAGACCCAGTGTCGAGGCATCGTGTGCACGATGAACATCACGCACACTATGGCGAACGACACGATCGCCCAGCGCCCCAAGCGGCACTACTACTCCCCGGAACTTAAAGGCCAGATCGTGGCCGAATGCCAGGTCTCCGGCGCGTCAGTGGCCGGCGTAGCGCTTGCACACGGAATCAACGCCAACATCGTTCATCGCTGGATGCGCGAGCAAGCAGACTCCCTGTTGCCAGCGCCCCGGAATGAGTTCGTTGCGCTGAATCTGCCTCCACCAGTTGAACAGCTCCCAGCAACCGAGACCAGCTCGCCGCCCGTGTCGCGTGCGATTCGCGTTGATGTTCGGCGCAGCGCCAGCGTAGTCACCGTGAACTGGCCCCTGGAAGATGCAGCGTCATGTGCAGCGTGGCTGCGCGACTGGCTCCGATGATCCGCATTGATGCGCTGTGGCTCTCCACCGAGCCGCTGGACATGCGAGCAGGCACCGAGACGGCGCTCGCCCGGGTAGTGGCTGTCTTTGGCGCAGCGCGCCCACACCACGCCTATCTGTTCGCCAATCGACGAGCCAACCGCATGAAGGTGCTGGTGCACGACGGCATCGGTGTCTGGCTGGCGGCCCGGCGCCTGAATAGCGGCAAGTTCGTCTGGCCGCGCGATGCCGCCACCACCGCCACACTCAGCCGAACGCAGTTCGATGCGCTCGTGCTGGGCCTGCCCTGGAAGAACGTCGGCGAGGCTGGAGTCATCACTGTACTTTGAGTGCTCCGGTCGTTGGCCAGGCAATCAGCGCTTGCACCGATGCGCGAATGTGATGTTAGCCGCATCATCTTCTCCCGTGATCACCGCAGACCACCTTGACACCCTGGAGCCGCAGCAGATGCGAGCGGCCCTGCTGTCGTTGATGGGTGAGCTGGCCGAGCGAGACGGCGTGATCGCACGCCAGGGCCAAGAGGCGGTCTTCAAGCAGGCGCAGATCGACAAGCTCACGCACGAGAACGCACTGCTCAAGCGCATGAAGTTCGCCGCACAGTCGGAGCGCTTCAGCGCCGAGCAGAAGAGCCTGCTCGATGAATCGCTGGATGAGGACCTGCAGGCGGTGGCCGATGAGATCGAGCAGGCCACGCCGCCAGTGGCAGGCCGCCAAGACAAGCAAGTCCCCAAACGCGCACCCCTGCCGGCCAACCTGTCGCGGCGCGAGATCCGCCACGAGCCCGAGTCCACCACCTGCGCCTGCGGTTGCCAGATGAAGCGCATCGGCGAGGACGTGGCCGAGAAGCTGGACTACGCGCCCGGCGTGTTCACGGTGGAGCGCCACATCCGGGGCAAGTGGGCCTGTGCCCAGTGCGAGACGATTCACCAGGTGCCTGTCGATCCTCACATCATCGACAAAGGCATCCCTACCACTGGGCTACTGGCGCAAGTGCTGGTGGCCAAGTACGCCGACCACCTGCCGCTGTACCGCCAGGAAGCGATCTTCGGCCGCGCCGGCCTAGCCATCCCCCGCTCCACGCTGGCGCAATGGGTGGGCTCGTGTGGCGTGCAGTTGCAGCCACTGGTTGACGCCATGAGGACAGAGCTGCTGCAGCGCCGCGTGCTGCATGCCGACGAGACGCCGGTGTCCATGCTCAAGCCGGGCAACGGCAAGGCGCACCGGGCGTACCTATGGGCCTATGCCACGGGCGCCTTCGAGAACATCAAGGCGGTCGTCTACGACTTCTGCGAATCGCGCTCGGGCGAACACGCCCGGCGCTTCCTGGGCGACTGGAGAGGCAGCCTCACCTGTGACGACTTCAGCGGCTACAAGGCCTTGATCGCAAGTGGTGTGACCGAGGTCGGCTGCCTGGCGCACGCGCGGCGCAAGTTCTTCGATTTGCACGCGGCGAACCAAAGCCAGATCGCCGAGGTCGCGCTGCAGCAGTTCGCGCGGGTCTACGAGATCGAGCGTGAGGTCAAGGAGATTGCGACCGATCAGCGCCAAACCATCCGGCAACAACAAACGAAGCCGCTGCTTGATGCCTTGCACCAGTGGATGGTGCTGCAACGCCAGAAGGTGCCGGAAGGCTCGGCAAGCGCCAAAGCGCTGGACTACAGCTTGCGGCGCTGGGAGGCTTTGACCCGGTTCGTCGATGACGGACAGCTGCCCGTGGACAACAACTGGATCGAGAACCAGATTCGGCCGATTGCCATTGGCCGCAACAACTGGCTCTTTGCGGGCAGCCTACGAGCTGGTCAGAGGGCAGCAGCCGTCATGACGCTCATCCAGTCAGCACGACTCAATGGGCATGATCCCTATGCGTATCTCAAGGACGTTTTGGCTCGCTTGCCGACGCAACGGGTTAGCCTGGTTCACGAGTTGCTACCGCATCGTTGGTTCGCACCGAGCTGAATGTCGTTATTTGAGGCTCCGCTCAGCGAACGGTTGGCCAGCTTGCCCCAGTGGCGCTGCGCAGCGATTCAAGTGCACCGCAATCGCCAACGCATACCCCTCCCGCACAGGTACTGCGGATGGCACGCAGTTGCTTGCGCAGCGCCTGCAACTCGGCGATTCGCTGCTCTACCAAGCGCATTTGATCGTCTAGCAAGGCATTGACCTCGTCGCAGGACATGGCGGGGTCGTCCTGCAACTGCAGCAGAGCCCGGATATCGTCGTGCGACATGTCCAGCGAGCGGCACCGAACGATGAAGGCCAACCTGTCGACATGCTGTTGGCCATATTGCCGATAGTTGTTGGCGGCCCGCAGGGGCGCCTGCAGAAGGCCCTCTGCTTCATAAAAGCGCACCGCGGGAACGGAGCACCCTGCCAATGACGATAGTTCACCGATTTTCATATTTGCCTACCTACCGCTTGACTCTACAGCTACTTGAGGGTTTCTAATACGGGACATGAGTACATGTCAAAGCAGTAGCTGCTCGAGCAGTTGCAATTCGCAGACGGTCGACGAGGCCCCAAGCGCCATTGCTTCCGTGGAGAGCACATTTTCAGTTCCGGGAATGGACTGCCCCTCCGAGGAGAACCTCATTCGCATGGCGCTGGGTGGTCTGACCGGGGTTGGGCCGATGACCTTCGATCTGGCCCATCGGCAGCTCCGGGTGGTGCACTCGGGCGAGCCCGCCAGGATCGCCCAGAAGCTGACGCCCCTGAACTTGGGTGCGGTTCTGCTGACAAGCGAGAGGCGCACCGAAGGCGGGCAGTGGAAGACGCGTTTCTCCGTGCCGAAGATGGATTGCCCGTCGGAGGAGAATCTCATTCGGATGGCGCTGGCCGATGCGTCGGCTGTTGCGGCACTGGACTTCGATCTGAAGGACCGTGTACTCACCGTGCAGCATGGGGGAAGTACGCAAGAGCTGCTGGGCCGTCTCATCCCTCTCAACCTCGGCGCGCAAGTGTTGGACAGCGTGCAAAGCGACGAGTCTACGGCCCCAGACGCAGAGGGGAATGCCTCTGAGGCTCGGACCTTAAAGCTGCTGCTCGCTATCAACGGTGCGATGTTTGTCTTTGAGTTGATCGTTGGCCTGATCGCCCAGTCCACAGGTCTCATAGCGGACTCGCTTGACATGTTCGCCGATGCGGCGGTCTACGGACTGGCGCTCTATGCGGTGGGCCGCGCCGCCGCCTTGAAGATGAAGGCAGCGCACATCGCTGGTTGGTTGCAAGTCGTGCTTGCGCTTGGCGCGCTTTTGGAGGTCGTTCGGCGGGCAGTTGTGGGAAGTGAGCCGGCGTCCATGCTCATGATGAGTATCGGGCTGGTCGCATTGATCGCCAACGTCACCTGCCTGGTGCTGATCGCCAAGAAGCGGGATCGGGGCGCCCACATGACGGCAAGCTACATTTTTTCTGCGAATGATGTGATCGCAAACGCGGGGGTGATAGTCGCTGGTGTTTTGGTCGCTTGGACGGGCTCCTCGTACCCTGACCTCGTGATTGGCGCAGTCATTGCGCTGATAGTGCTCAGCGGTGCCCGGCGCATCCTGAACCTCCGATAGCCAATCTAGCGGCATCCCACACCGATGCCTAGCCAAGGTGGGATGGCCGGCCGCTTACGTGAGGGCAATTGCATCGTCGTCAGCACCTGGCGGAGTGTCAGCTGAATTACATGTTCGTCATCTCCGCGATTGCCGTTCCTCAACTGCCAAACTGTCGCCCATGGAGACAGCTGCAATATGAAGATACTCATAGTGGAAGATGAAGTCCAATCGGGCGAGTACCTGAAGCAGGGTTTGAGAGAGGCCGGCTACTACACTGAATTGATGCGTGATGGCATCGACGGTTTGATTGAAGCTACTGAGGGTGACTACGATCTCGTTCTGTTGGATGTGAACTTGCCAGGAATTGATGGCTGGTCGGTGCTTCGCTCTTTGAGGCGAAAAAAGCCTCAACTGCCCGTGCTGTACTTAACTGCCAGAGACAGCATTGAGGACCGCGTAAAAGGTCTCGAGTTGGGCGCGGATGACTACCTAGCGAAGCCATTTTCGTTTTCGGAGCTCTTGGCACGCATCAAGACTGTTCTCCGCAGAGGTGCCCAGTCCCAAGAATCCACCATACTTCAAGTAGCTGACTTGCAGTTGGACCTGGTGCGTAGAAGGGCGTCGAGGTCCGGTCGTTTGCTGGATTTGACCACTAAGGAGTTCGGGCTTCTCGAGCTGTTTATGCGACGTCGTGGTGAAGTATTGCCTCGGTCCTTGATTGCTTCGCTCATGTGGGACATTAACTTCGACTGCGAGAGCAACGTGATAGTAGTGGCAGTGGGCCGGCTAAGGTCAAAAATCGATGATGAGTTCGACGCAAAGTTGTTGAGAACGGTGCGTGGCATGGGATACGTGCTTGATGAACCCGAGCTTTAACGCAAGGTATGGCCACTGCGCCCAGCCGACCGAAGTCGACTTTGGCATAGATGAGTGAGGTTTGGAGCTCTCGATGGCGAAGCACATCGGCGACCTCGTTGAGCGTGCCGCCGGCGTTGAGAAGCCGACTGACCAGTCGTGTGCCGGGAATGCCCCCAGTGTACGGCAACCCGGCGCGACGATACGGCTGGCGCACGGCATGCTTGACGACCTCGGCGGCCACTGTTTCATCACGGGCGCAACGTGCCGAACGAAGACCCGGTGGCTCGTAGTCTGGGGTCGTTCCGATCGCATGTAGTCAGCAATGGCAGCGCTGGTAAGGTGCGGCAGAGGTAGTACATCGGCGCGTCGCGATTTGCTTTTGCTGATGCGAACGGTGCCGGCTACCCAGTCGATGTCGTCGAGTTCCAGCGTGATCGCCTCGCTACTGCGCAGCCCGAGGTCGACGACGCAGCGCACGAGGGCGTAACAGCGCATGTGCGACGGTAAATCCACCGCGAAGGCACCCAGCCACCGATTGACCTCGTCCGGCGCGAGCGTCTGCGGTAAAGGTGCACGACGCCAATGCGCTGGCGGTATGCGCCAATGAACCACGTTCTTGATCCGCGGGCTGCGACCTGACAGCCTACGTTCCCACATAGATGAACGCGGGAACGTAAATGACAGACGATTTGGAAGACCTCAAACGCCGGTTGGTGGTGGGGCATAAGAGAGACGGACGCAGCGTGTACGACGAAGCGGCGAAGTCGGAGCTGGTGGCACTATGTCGGCAGCCTGGCGCCTCGGTGTCGCGCCTCGCACGCGAGTGCGGCGTCAATGCCAATCAGGTGAGCCGCTGGCTTCGCGAGCATGTCCACGGCGGTCCAGCGCGCAAAGCCGTTACCAACGTGGTGCCAGCGGCCGCGGCATTCGTCGCGGTCTCATTGCCACCGGCATTGCCGAACGCCGTTGTGATGGACGTGCAGCACGCTTGCCCAATGGTGTGGCGATCGACCTTCGCTGCGTCGAGCTGCGCAACATCGACGAACTGATCCAGGCGCTGGGGAGGCTGCGGTGTTCCGCTTCGACGAAGGACTGAAGGTCTACCTGCACCGCGAGCCGGTGGACTTCCGGTTGAGCATCAACGGCCTGGCGGTGCTGGTCGAACAGACCCTGGAGCTCGATCCGTTCGCCTCATGCGCGTACGTGTTCAGCAACCGCCGACGCGACCGCGTGAAGATCCTGGGCTGGGAGCGCAACGGCTTCTGGCTGTTGCTCAAGCGTCTGGAGAAGGACCGGTTCATCTGGCCCTCGGTCGACGCGGTTCCCACGCTGACAGCCGAGCAGTTGCATTGGCTGCTGGAGGGCATCGACATTGCAGTGGTGCAACGCCACCCCCATCTGCGCTACGCCAGCGTGGGTTGAAGGAACGATTGATAGGGCCTTCCAATCCAAGCTGACGTGTCGTCGCTTGCCACCATCACCGCTGAAGAACTCGCTGCGCTCATTGCTGAGCGCGATGCGCTGGCCGGTGCGCTTCGAATGGCCACCACCGAGCGAGACCTGGCACTGGAACGCCTGCGAGCGTTGCAGCGCCAGTTGTTCGCCGCCAAGAGCGAGGCCCGTGGCACCGACCAGAAGGACCTGTTCCTCAACGAGGCTGAGGCGCTCGCGCCGACCGCGCAAACACGGCCGGCCGAAATCGATGATGAAGACTCGACACTGGTCTCTGGCCACCAGCGCAAGAAGCGCGGACGCAAGCCGCTGGACCCCGCTCTGCCGCGTGACATCGTTCGCCACGAGCTGCCTGAGTCCGAGCGCGTCTGCGCGCACGACGGCCACGCGTTGGTGGAGATCGGCGCCGAGGTCAGCGAGCAGATGCACGTCATCCCCGAGCAGGTGCGCGTTCTGCAGCACCACCGCATCAAGTACGCATGTCCTTGCTGCGACCTGAGCCTGAAGGTCGCGCCGACACCGGCTCGCATCATCCCGCGAGGCCTCCTCACCGAAGAGGCGCAGGCCTGGGTCATCACGGGCAAGTACCAGTTCGGCATGCCGCTATATCGCACGGCCGCTCTGCTGCGCCGCTTCGGCGGCGACATCGTGAGCAACACCCTGGCCTCTGGCGTCGTGCGCATTGGCCTGGCAGTGCAGCCTGTCATCAACCTGCTGCGCGACCACCTGCTCGACTCGGACTTGATCTACGGGGACGAGACCACGGTCCAGGTTCTCAAGGAGCCCGGACGCAAGGCTCAAACCAAGAGCTACATGTGGGCGCAAATGAACGGCACCGGTCCACCGGTGCGGCTGTTCGCCTATGCACCGGGGCGCGGCGCCGTGCACGCGCAGAAGCTCTATGCCGGCATCCGGCGCGGCGCCACGCTCGTGACCGACGGGTATCAGGTCTACGACGGCATCGCCCAGGACCAGGGGTTGACGCATCTTGGATGCTGGGTTCACGCACGCCGACCACTCATCAAGGCCGAGGAGGCGATCCCGAAAGCCGCCCGGTCGCCGGGCCAGTTGGCCACACGAATCATCAAACTCATCGGCAAGCTGTATCGCGCGGAGGCGCTGGCCACGGGGTGGGCGCCGCAGCGCCGTATGCGGCTGCGCCAGCGCTACAGCGCCGCAGTGGTCAAGCAGATCGAACAGTTGCTGCTCGCACACCTACATGCCGTCGCGCCCTCAAGCCTGTTGGGCGAGGCGCTGCACTACCTGCACAACCAGTGGCCCAAGCTCATCCGCTTCCTGAACAACGGGACTTGGCCTCTGGACTCCAACCCGGTAGAAAACGCCATCCGGCCGTTTGTAGTTGGTCGCCGATCATGGCTGTTTGCTGACACCGTTGGCGGTGCGAACGCCAGCGCGAATCTCTACTCGCTCATCGAGACTGCGAAGGCCAACAACGTCGAGCCGTATCGCTACCTCCTCGCCCTGTTCAAGAAGCTGCCGCTGGCGCAGACGGCCGACGACTACGAGGCGCTACTGCCCTGGAACATCGCGCTCCCAAGCTCGTAGTCCAATCCTTGCACTTCATCCGCGTCGATGAGTAGGGCGCGGTTTATTGACCGCATACCGCTGGCGCAGCGTAAGCGCGCGGCCATCCCATCTTGACCGCTGGGCGCGGTCGTGTTTCTGGGTATGCGCTGTCAGGCCAGCTGCCAGCGGTGCGGCCGCAGCTCGCCGATCTGGCTTGCGCGCTGCATGGGCAGGCGTGCCATCACATCGCGCAGGTAGGCGTAGGGGTCATGCACGTTCATGCGCGCAGACTGGATCAGACTCATGACGGCCGCCGCCCGCTGGCCCGCGCGCAGGCTGCCTGCGAAGAGCCAGTTGTCGCTGCCAATCGTAATGGGGCGGATCTGGTTCTCGATTCAGTTGTTGTCCACGGGCAGTTGCCCGTCACCCGCGAACCGGGTCAACGCATCCCACCGCCGCAGGCTGTAGTCCAGCGCCTTGGCACTTGCCGAGCCCTCGGGCACTTTCTGGCGTTGCAGCACCACCCACTGGTACAAGGCATCAAGCAGTGGCTTCGTTTGTTGTTGCCGGATGGCTTGGCGCTGATCCCTCGCAAGCTCCTTGACCTCGCGCTCGATCTCGTAGTTCCGCGCGAACTGCTGCAGAGCGAATTCGGAGATCTGGCTCTGATTGGCGGCGTGCAGATCGAAGAACTTGCGCCGCGCGTGCGCTTTATGCGGAGCTCCGCATAAAGCGCATTATCTGGAGCGTCGTTTTATGTGGAGTTGCGACCTGCGATCACAGGAGCGACGCGGTGTGGTGCGGTCCGTGGCGCTACATAAGAACGGCACATCCAATCTGCGACGGCCAGCGTATTCCGCTGCATGGCCACCTCATCGGTCCAGCAGACATGCCTCGAATGCCCGCCACGGGTGCGAGCTATCGTGCGCGCGTGGCATGCCGATCGCAGCATCAGCGAGGCCAGCGCGGGCCAGTACCTGAGACGGATCAGGAGATTCCGCCGGTACTGCGTCCAACTCGGTCTACGTGAGGTTGACGAGCTTACCTACGAGGGGGCCAAGCGCTTCAAGGCTTGGTGCGCAAAGTCTCGCGGGAGCGAATCAGGCGATCTCGGGAACACAAGCTCATCGCTTCGCGCGCTGCGGCGCGTTTATGAGGTCATGGGCACAGCTTCCGCCGTGGAAGCCGAGCAAGCGCCGTGTACCTCCCGTCTTGACCGTCTTGCGCGACTATGCCACGCACCTCGATCAGCACCGGGGCAACCCAGAGGTCACCGTCCACAAGAAGCTCGACCACATCGGCAAGCTGCTCGAACACTTGGCTGTCTCGGGCAAGTCATGGCGCCAAATGCGCCTGCCGGACATCGACGCGTTCCTCATCCTGTGCGCTTGCAGTTAAGTATGCCGTGCGGTACCTTGCGGCCGAGGGAGACGAGTTCGCGATACTTGCAACCTGGGTAGAAAATTGCCACATAAAATCAGCCCACTCCCTACAACCGGCCCTTGCTCGTACCGACACTCTGTGCCACTGGGAAGTCAAACGAATCGTGAAAAGATCGGGGGATGAAGATGGACACCCTACCCTCTCCGATCGTTGATGGCGAAGGCACTCTTGAAGCCCGCATCGCTGATGCGCTGCGGTCTTTTGTGGAGGGTGTGGCTCTCAACGCAAGCGAGGACTTTCCAGACGAAGTCAACGATCGGCTTGCCGGCGTCGCTGCAACCGCCGAAGCCGCCATGGGAAAAGTCTCAGGACGAGCCAGAGATGACGTCACGAGACTCCTGAACGCATCCGTCCAGGCATCGACCAAGCCGAAGAAAGTGTTGTGGCTGCATAGAGCAGCTGATGTCTTTGCAGCGGCTATAGAACCGGTCGCAGCCTGCCGCGCCGGTTGCAGTCATTGCTGCCACATTCCGATCAAGATTTCCGCGACCGAAGCACGCGCGATTGGTAAAGCAATCGACCGCTCTCCCCTACCCTTGCAGGATCATAACGAGCTATCCACGATGGGTTACGACGCGCCATGCACGTTCCTCAAGGACAGCACCTGCAGCATCAGAAACCACCGGCCTGCAGTCTGTCGAACGCATTTCAACGTAGATGTCGATGATCTACTGTGCCAACTCGTCCCCGGTCAAGCGATCCCAGTTCCGTACGCAGACACACGGCAGTTCGCTATGGTCAGTGTCATGATCGAGCAAGACTCAAGAGCTTGGGCTGACATCCGTCAGTGGTTTCCTGCAGATGCAAACCGCTTGTCCTGACTAGGCGAAGCGGCAGAAAGCGGCAGAACTCCAAGTCGCGAGTGAGATAACCTACGTGCTTCACTCGTTCTGCATTCGCTACCCAACAGCCCTCATCTACAGTGACCCAGATTGATTCTTCAAATGTGAGCTCAGCAGAGCTTCGCGAACGTGCCGAAGCACTTTTCGCTCAAGCTCGTGAGCTGTCGACCAAAGAGTTTGAGTCGACAATGAACTTCCTCGCCGAGAAGCTACCCCGAATGGGAAAAACCAAGAAAGACGCTGTCGTTCATCTGCTCATGATGATGAGGGCGGCAGAAGCCGAAGAGACCCTGGCGGAGGTCTTCACCAAATCAGGTTCCCAGCTGCGGGTAGCCAAGAAATCCCCGTTGGACCTTGACAGCATTGGTGCTAGGCCGAGAGTTGGAGCAACCTACAAATTGCCTTCCGGCGAGATCTGGACTCGCAAGCAAAAGAAGGGGCCGACGAAGAGGTCCTTCGCCGAACATGCGCGTACGTCGACTTGGGTGTCGATGGAAGCTTGAGGCTGCACATACACGCTCACGTGGCCATGCCAGTCGGGTTGAGCCAAGTACCTAGAAACCGTAGGGATGCTGACGCCAAGCCTTCAGCACTCGATAGTCATGTTCGGAAAGAACGATCAGGCCTGATTCAGCGTCCGCAAGCACACGTTTCGCTGAGCCGTCGTGCACGCGATTGCCGTGCAGCATGTAGAAATACCAGCCAAAAGGCACTTTGACTCGTCGATCCAGCGTCTGCAACTTGCCGAAGTGCGCGTAGGTGTCGCCCTTGTTCGGATCCACTTCTGCGAGCTTCTGAGCGAAGGTCCACATCGGCACGAGACTTAGGTAGCGCGCGCCGCTCTTGGGATCGGTCCAATCGGAAAGCTGCACGACCCAGTGATCGCACAGCCTTGCTCCGCTACGGCCGGCACTCGACGACTCCCAGTCATTGAACAAGCGCCGAGACTTGTGCGGCTGGCTATCCCAGCCCGGGAACAGCTCGTCATGCGTTGCGCTCGTAGGCGCACTCGCCCAATCCGGGGATGCATCGGATAGTGTGTAGATGATGCCACGCACCTTGTCCCGCTGCCCTGCTTCGATCTTCTCTGTCTCCGTAACGAATGCATCGACATCGACGACCGCGTCCAACCGGTATGCGGGAGGGCTAATCCGTCGTCGTTCCTCAGCTGGAAGCGTGTCCCCTTCCAGTTCATGGAACAGATCCTGCAATGTCGTCGGTACGGACCAGGAGTATTTGTCGAAAGCGCGAGCGTCTATGAACTCGTCCTCCTGCCTGACCGATACTTGGATGAATTCAGCTTGGTTCTCCGTTCGCTTGTCCTGCACGAGGTACAGCGTTGTGAGTTCGCATTTGCTCAAGAGAAAGCCTTGGTCCCGAAGCCGCTTGTAGGTTTTGCCGGCATCACCGCCATCCAGCAGCAGCAGCTCCGCGACCCATTCCTTGTGGTCGTCGCTCACCAGTACTCCGTCGCGCGTCAACACTTTTCGACGTGCAAGGTAATGACTGCCATCACCACCGCGTGAAGTTACCAGCTTGGCGCTTGAAAGCTGCTCAAAGCTCCGCAAGCATTGAAGCAACGCCTTGTGAGACTCGTCTGGCAAGCAGTTCGACACGGCAACGGCGAGGCCGGGCACATCGATCTCATACACCGTGGATGTCATCATCCAGTTCTCCTGTCTCGTTGTCGACGCCGGGATCAGTGCTTGTGAAGCGCGTGGTCGATAAGCTCAAGGTACTGTGAAACCAGCGCACTGGCTTGCCGCTGAAGTTCCACGCGAGCATCTGCGTCATCTGGTTGGTGAAACGCCCCGTACGCGACCGAGCCCTTCATCAAATGTCCATCGGTATCTGCATGACTGCAGAATCCTCGGCGCAGACAATCCAAGGCCTTTTCTAGCGAGGCCCGGTGTGTACCCTGGACATATGCTTTTGCAAAGGCGCGAGCAGCATCATCTAACTCCGGGCCGTACTGCAGCACGTGAATCAGGTCGCCCACATCCTTGTTCGCTCCACGCTGATCAAAGGCAATTGCCTTGAGCACCACAAAGGCAAGGTGATTCGCGTAGTGCACGCGCTCCACGGCCAGGCCCTTGCCGTCGAGGAGCTCCGCTTTTACTTCCTTCGTCTCGTACTGGGCCTGAGCGATCGACATGTGCGGCATGGCCATGACAGAGATTGACTCCGCCCCCAATGACTTGAGGCCTCGAACCTCATCCTCGGCTGCATCACACAAAAATTCCACGCGCACGGGAAGCTGGTCCCGTGTCGTGGCCACCCACTGCCACGATGAAACTCTACCGTTCTCCAGCTTCATCTTCTCGAAACCCCGTTCCTTGAGGCGTATCGAAATTGGTGCGTAGTCTTCGCCAGCAGCGATGACGGCCAAGTCGATGACCAGATCGAGATCGGACGTTCCAGCATGCGCCGGAATCTCTGGGGGTTGCTCAGGGGTGAGATACCTCGGCACCAAGCCGCCAACCAAGCGCACGGTATCTTTGAGGGTGCCCATGCACTACAGCACAGTGACCAGCGCCTGCTCACAGGCGTCAGTGACATCACGCGAGTAGCCCGCGGCGGTCGCCGGTTTGATATCAGCCATGGTCCCTGCCTTTCGCGATCCGATTGTTCTTCAGCTCATTGGCCAGCTCCTTGCTGCGCCCACCTTCGTTGGCCAGCTCCAGGTACTGGATCACGGGACTGGCAAACCAACCCGGCCGATCGGGCAGCGGGATTCGATGCTGCAAGGCGAAGTCTTCGCATTCGTGGAAGGTGACGTTGAACCCCTTCTCGGCTCGTTTCAGCTCAAGATCTTCAGCGAAGGCCTCGGCCATACCCACGGGGACGATGATGTCGACACCGTTTACAGCCGTTAGCAGAGGCGTGACACAGTTTGCTGCATACTGGCCAGTGAAGGCCCATTCATCCTCATCGTCGAGCATTCTCACAGCTAAACGTGAGGCCAAGTTCGCTGGATTCTGGGCGAAAGCGAACCATCGCGTCTTGCGCCGCTTGCCCTCCGCCCATTGGTTGGCCCACGCATCAAGAAGAGCATCAGGCTGGACCAACTGGCGACGAACGCTGCGACCGCTTCCTTCACTTTGCACCATGCCGCGCTTCTCCAGCTCACGCAGGAGGATGGAGACGGTGTTGGGGCTCGCACCGGAGACCTCTGCCAGCTCGACGCCGGTGCGCCAGCTATCCCACCCCAGCAGCAGGGCATGCAGCACTCTCGCTCGCTCAGGCGTGAAGATGGTGCCAACCTCACGCCAAAGGGGCCTGATCGGGGGCCTGTCGATGAGGATGTGGTGGTTGCGCAGCCGAAGACTGATGCTTCCACTGCTGTCGAAGTAGCCAATGCCCAAGTCCTCCAGGGACTTTCGTGCTCCTTCGCTCAGCGACTCGGCCCAGACCATCTTTTGATCAATGGTGCTGTCCTCTCTCGCCAGCCCTTCCAGTTGCACACGTGCCCACTCGATGTCGCGGGGGAACGCGTTCTTTTTGACCTCAACCACCACTTTGACTCTCACACCATCAACGGGGATGCTCAAGACCAGGTCTGCTGCGCCGGTACCGAAACTTGGCTCATGCTCGGCCTCGATGCCATCGATATTGAGTCGATCGCGCAGCACGGCCGTGAACTCGGCAAGGAGCTTCTCGGCAAGTCGTCGCTCAGGATGATGCATGTTCAACGTGGGTTTATACGCTGTACAGCGTATAATGGCATTTGAGAATATGATATCCCCAAATGCGTTTATACGCTGTACAGCGTATGATGCGAGCAACAGTCGCTTCGACGCAGACGTTCCTACTGCCCAGGGACTGTCTGGCCACCGGGAGGTTGCAATTCAGGGCTCGAATGTGATCTGAGTCGGAGGCCTGTTCTCGTCAAAGACGGCAAACAGGTCGACATCCGACAGGCGATATTGACCACCAGGTCCGCCAAACACGCAGTAGTCCCCAATTGGGCCGATGCAGACGGCGAACAAGGCACCCTCTTTACCCTGCCCGTGGTACTTGGAACTTGGCCGAATGCGGGCCATCAGCTTTTGCCCTTGATCGGTGAGGACAGCCCGCCTCGCCTCGATGGCCGCGAACTCTTTGCGCAGCTGATCACGATCAATGACTCGCAATGGCGAAGGAGTCAGTTCAGATTCCACGAGTCTTCCTTTTTTGAATGTCGCGACCGAAAAGCTAAATCCGAAGAGTTTTCGTGCGAGTGGCTGGACGTAAGGCGCCAGAGCAGCGTTGCGCTCCCTCAGCTGCCTTGCCGGATCAATTTTCGGCCCTGTTCTAACCAGGTGCGTGCCTCATCGACGTTCCCACAGTCGATGGCAGAAATGACGTGCACGAGCCCAAGCGTCAGATCCTTCTTGGAAAGATCGCCTGCTTTGAAGTCATCCAGCACATGACTCAGAAATGCGTCCATGTTGGCGTGGTCGCGGTTGGTAAGTCGGGAACTTTTCGGCATCGCAGTCGCTTTCACTTTAAGAGTGCGGAAATTGAGTGAAGTGGCTCAGAGCATGAGTTGGGCCACCATCGTCCAAAGGTAGCAGCCTGCCAAATCATGTCAAGGTGAGGCGGGATGCGCTCTCAGGCGTTTTCCCAAAGCGCCTGCAGCCCGGGTACATCCAAGGGCGTTTGGGATTCGGGCGGAACACCCCGGTGGATGTGAGCGTCCCGGCGCCCTTCGAACACCACGAAGTTTCTGCCAGTGCAGTCCGGAAGATTGGATATGTAGGTCACGCCCACCAGTGGCAAGATCGAATTGCCGTCGCCCGTCACGATCAGTTGATCATGGACCCACAAAGTGAGTTTTCGCCATTTTTCGATGCGAGGCACTGGGCGGCCAATCGCTATCGCGGCGGCCCTGGCGATATCCGGCGATTCGAGATCGACGAACACGATTGGCTGCTTGGTCGTGTGCACCGCCGTCATGGGTGGGGGTTTGAGGGCCCGGCCGGTAACTGGATCCATCAGCTCAGGCTCTATTGAGATGTCGTTGAGACCATCTGCATCCTTGGTCGGTCGCAGAATTCGCGCCTCGAACCCCGCCGTCACCAGGGAGTCCGCCAGGTACAGCAGGCCATAGGCAGAACTGTCAGGCAGTGGTGGGTCCACCCTGCCCTTGCGGTGAGGCTCCGGCGCCACGGACCAGTCCGCATCAACGTGGCGGTAGATGCGGTACAGCCTGGCGTCGGCTGGCAAGGCAAAGCCTGGGAGCGGCCCGAAACGGGTCGGGATCTCCATCCCCGTCGCCTGCGTGTGCCAGCTCACGCACTGGCCCTGAGCATGTCCTCCTCGGCCAGCGCGAGGAAAATGGCCTGACGCTCGCTCTGTTCCAGATCGAGCAGGCTCGGATCAGAAATCCGGTTGAGCAGAAACTCCACGCCCGTGCTGCCGCCCAAATCCTGGTGGCGCGTGCGCAGGAAGTGCCAGTAGAACGTCATGTCCTGCCCGTGGGAGCGGTACATGGCTATCGCGAGCTGGTGCAACTCCTGATTAAGCCGTGGGCTGAGCTGGAAACTGGGGAAGCCGCGTTTCCTCATCCTTTTGGGAGGCAGCACCGAGATGATGAGGCCCGCCTTCTCGCGGTTGTAGACCGTCTGGTCTGTGGCGCCCATGCGCTGCGCAAAGGTCTTCGCGTCGAGCAGCTCATTGGGATTGTCTGCAGGGGCAATGACATCTGGCGAGGTTTTGTCCTGCTGCACCAGTTCGCCCAGCAACGCATGAAGCCGCTTGAACGTGGCCAGGTGGACGAAACGCTGCTGGTTCTCAGCACGGGGCGTGTCGTCGTCAGCGAACGACAGATCCTCCACTTCCAGAGCCAGGGGGAGTTGAGAAAGTGGGTCGTGGCGCGAGCCGCCATAGAAGACATTCCCCTGGAACACAGCACCATACAGGTCACTTTGAAGCACCTTATCGTGCTGCTGCGCTAATAGGGTTACGGCTGCTTCGTAATGGTCTGAGACCTTGGGCAGCGATGCGCCGATGAGGTGTCGCCCGATCTTGTGCAGCACCCCGAGCTCGGCCAGGGTGTGACGGGAAACCATCACGAAGGTGTGAGCGTGCGTCTTTTTCAACGCGCTTTCGAACACGCCGCTGACCGCTTCTGCCGTCTCGCGCGCGATTTGCTGCCGGTGCGCCGCGATGCGGGCGGCCGCAGCGGCCCGATCTGCCTCATGGTTGGGCAGGGAGATGAGGAACTGCTGGTACTCCATGGAAGGGTCCTTTAGGGCTGGTGCAGGCGGGTGGGCTTGGGCGGGTGTGACGCGCCCGTGCCTGGCGGTGGCCCTGTCACCGCGGGTGGGTCCATTGTGCGCCTGCCGGGCACTTAAGCCAAGTAAGCCAAATCATTTTATTCTTCATTTATAAAACGCGGATCACCAACTATTACTAGCAAGCCGCACTGGAAGGTCTGCATGAAGCCGGGAGGTCCTCGAAGCACCGGGCCTCCCCATCACCTGCGTCGCGGGGCAGCATCTGGATTGATATGGTCGAGATTGCGCACCCGGCGGCTCAAGCTACCCACCGAGCGCCAAAAAACGCACAGGCCACTGCCCGCGCCCAATTCACGTGGTGCGCTCTCAGCGCGCACTCGCGTCGGACTGAGCAGAAACGCGACCGCTGGCTACGCTACACCCCATGAGGTGCTCGTACATCCAGCCCATTCATCAGAAACGGCATGCCAGCCGTCGACACCTGGGCACCCTTCGAAAGTGAGAGGTCCAAACGGGGCACGTGAGAGATGCACACTTGGCACGCTGGTCATGGACTTCTTGCACGAGGTGCTGTAGTTCGACGCGCCATGCTATCTCGACGCCGAGCATCACATTGTCGGCAGCTACCGTGCACCCGTACGCATCCAAGATCAATCGCACAACATTTGCGCGTTCCATGAACGCCCCATATTCATTCGACAACAATTTGGGGAGCTTAGGTTAAGATTATTTGCATAACCTTTACCTGAAATCATGCACCGGAATCTGCGTCCAATACCAGATACAACCCACCGCCCGGGAAATCTGCAAGTGTTGACGCCGCCCGAGAAGTGACTATCTGAAGGATGGGATGACTCATCGGCCTATTTGACAACAGCGACCGAGCGCCTCACCTGTCCATGGCAGTGCACGGACCAATCCTTTGCAACTGCCTGCGCACCGCAATCAGCGGCAACAGCGCCTGCTTGTTTTTCGCACGGGACGATTCAAGGCAGTGATCAAGCTGGACCTCTGGCAAAGAAGGGCAGAAGCCAATTAGCTCTTCATGCAAGGTTCTTACTCCGCAAGTGTCCAGTCAGTTCCAGCACGCGTTCGGCATCTCGCGTCCTGAAACCTTGCTTGGGGTCCGTGAACACCACAAGCTCTCGCGCTTTGAAGTTCAGCGGATCGTCGTCGATAGCCAACCATCGGTGCGGCTCCCGCTGGTTGGCAATCAACCAGTTGCGGCACTGCGATTCGCGTAGCGGCATGGCGCCAAAGTCGACTTTGGGATTGCCCTTCTGAAGCGTGCAACCCACGATGAGCCGATACAGGTCTGGCTGCTCTTCGAAGAAGTCCCTCATCCTCTCCAGCGGGTAGTGCTCCGCCCAGGAACTGGAGATCACCACTTCGACGTGGTCTACCTGCTGAAGACAGATCTGCAGCAGACCCGCCTTCTCAAAAAGCCGGTCCGTGGTGCCGCCCTGCGGGTGCAGCACCCCATCAAAGTCCAGGAAGATGGTGATCAGCGGCTTCATGGGAGTGGGTTGAATAGTGGAAGTGGATGTCATCATTGTCTTCAAAGCAAGTGTTCTCAGTGCACGTGCTTCGTTGGTTCGCGTCCAGAGTCATCGCCCAGCACCTCGGCTGGCAGGTCCTTGGTCGAAACTACCGCCCTTCCCTGTCTCACGGCCTGCGCGATCGCTGAGCCGGTGAGCTGGTAGATCTCCCGGGCGCTCAAGTGCGCCAGCGCCAGGACAAAGGCCTTGTCAGGCGCCCGGCCCATACGCACCCCGGCGTCCTCGGTGGCAGCCGCGACCACCGCATGCGCCACCCGGATGGCTTGCTCGGCATCGGGCATGCAGATGTGGAACGCCCGCATACGAGACCTCAAGGTCGGAGCGATCAGCCAGGGGTAGTTGCTGGTGGCGATCCAAGTGATGAGGCTGGCATCAAGCTCTACCTCCACACTCTGGTCCCTCACCCGGCTTGCGCTCACCGGCTCCAGCAGGCTGTGCAGCACCGCGGTGGGATCGGCGGATCGACTAAAGCCTGTCGCCTTGTCCAGCTCATCGAGGATCACCACCGGGTTGGCGTAATCTCCCTGTGCCAGCATCTCAAACACCAGCCCCACGCGCGTATTGCCCCAGGTCACCTCCGAGCCAAGCAAGGCCGATGAGGTCTCGGCTTGGTCCATCGGGTGGCGCCGAACCGGTACACCCAGGACTTTGGCCAGCGTCTCGCAGAAGTGGGTCTTGCCCACACCGGGAGGTCCAGCGAGCAACATGGGCGGGATGCCCACCGGGCGGCGGCTGACTTTGGCCAACGCCAGCCGATCGGCCACAAACCGGATCACTTCCGAGAAGTGGGGGTGGGTCTGCTCCAGGGCCAGCACCGCATCGAGGTTGCGGGGAGTTTCAACCCGCCGCCAAGCGCCTTTGGGCTCCAGGTCTTTGAAGATGGCCGCGTTGCGCTTTCGCACATCGGCGTCGCTGATCTGTTTGCTCTCGCGCAGCTTTTCCAAGGCCTCGGGGTCGTAGACGCGTAACTTCCTCTTGACGGGCAAGGTTTCGACTTGCTTGTGGAAGGCGTGCGGGTCCGCATTGCGGATGGGAAGTCCCTTGCGTCGCATACGTCGGGCTTCACCCTTCGCCTTCTGGTCCGACCCGACCTTGCGCGGCGTTCCCTCGGCGAAGGCGGCCTCTGTCTGGGCTTTCTCGTCCTCCTTCTTTTCGCGCTCTTTGCGTTCAGCTTCTCGCACGGTCTCGGCGTCGAGCTGATCCTTGAGATTCTGTGTGATCAGCAAGAGTTTGCGGTCGGCGTAGCGTTCTGCGGACGACTGCTCCACGAACTGGCCGTCGGCCACGAACTGAACGCGGCCGGGGCTGCCAGGGTCACCGGAAACATCTGGACTGGAAGATGAAGTTGGACAGGCGCCAGGCGTCGAAGTGACCGGCTGAATGCTCTCGAGCACTTCCACCCTAAGCTCGGTGCTTTCGGTAGCGGGATGAATGCGCACGCGGATCCTCTTCATTTGAGAGCCCGCAGCTTCTTGTAGTGCGCCACACGGATGCTCTCAATATCAGGGGGAACACCATGGCGACCGAAGCGCCGGCTGATCTGTCCGTTCTCGCAGAAGGACAGGGCCACGACCGCTTCCTGCCGCTTGCGCACCAAGTAGTCGTTGAGCAGCTTCACCAGCCGCATAGCATTGGGTCCTGTGAAGTTGAGGGTGTAAACCTGCTTGTTGTGTCCAATCTGGCGGCGCACCGCGTAGATCACACTGGGCACGCTCACACAGCGCTGGAAATGCTCTAGCGTCTGAAGGCAGTTCTGAGAAATGGACACGATCAGGCGGAAGATCGACCTGCGGTTCGGAAACGGTTGCATCACGATGGCAATGCACCCGTCGCCATCGAGCATGCCAGCGGCCCATTCCAGGCTGGGACGAGGCCAACGATCAGAAGGTCGATCGACTGAAAGCGCCATGGAGCAATCCGCCTGCCCCGGATCGTCGGCACGTGAATCAGGGATCGCCGCAGGGATGCCACTGGAGGGAATGTCCTCGGTGTCCCCAACCGCCAGCACATCTACTCCATCGCTCGGCATGAACCGTTCGTTCGGATCGTCGACACCTTCCCACTGGGCGAACTCCCGTTCTTCGTCAGACTCGCTCCACGGGAATAGAGGGAGACGGCGTTGCCGGCCATCCACCCTGCCAGAGGAGACGCCATCACCGCCAGCGGGAACCACTGCAGCAGGCGCGCCAGCAGGTTGATGTGTGGGTGGCGACGACGGGTCCCCTGCAAGTGCGGGAGCGGCGTTGACGTCGACCCCATCGACACCACCGAGGCCAGCGTCTGGCGCATGGCCGCTTTCCCCGCGTGCGGAAATCGCTGAATTCATCTGAATCCCATATTTGTCTCGGGCGAGACCCAGCGCGTCTCCAAACGCCCGGCCCAGTCGCGCCACATGAGGATCCACCGGATTCTTGGACAACGGGCCGAAGCGGCTGCCCAGGCGGAACTCTTTCTCGCCCTCTCCGCTCCACAGCGCGCGCAGCCGCTGGGCATCTTCCGGCTCCAGCTTTTCCAGGCGATCAAGAAGCGCTGCAAGCATTTGCACGGTGGACGGATGGGCGCGCCTGCTCATCTCCCCTTGCGTAAGGCGCGATGCGGCGTCGGACACCATGGAAAGTGGCTTGTTAGGCAGGTTCAGCGCGCCAAGATCGGCGAGCACGGCAGCCAGGCGCACCAACGAGGCTTCGTCCCGATCAAGTTCGAAGTCGTTCAATCGCATGGCAGCAAGGATGCCCGTCCGCAGAGCATGGCTGCGTCCTGGCAACGCTAAAGACAACGCGGGCGGCGCGGTCGATGCATGCAGCGCACGTTCAATGTCCGGACGGCTGATCGCGGCCACCAGGAGTGCCTGGTGCACCGGCTTGAGACTGGCCAACACGCAGTGCAGGTCCAGTTCCACCGACTCGTGCAATCCCAGATGGCGCAGCACCCAGGGCGTGGCAGCTGGCTGCGGATGTGTCTTGCCAAACTGCTGGAGCACCAACACATCGGACGGTACATTGGGCATCGCGTGCTTCATCAGCTCGAGCTCGTAGACGCCCGGCTGTGGAATCCAGCGGGTGCCATGCACCGATGGCAGAAGTACGGTCTGGTCACCAGCGCCCAGGCGTGCCAGGGACATGCAACCGGAGACGTCCATCGTGCCGCTGCGTCCGACGCCGAGCTGCGTGACGATATCCATGAATCGCTGGTCGACTGGAGATGCAATCGATCCGAACGGTTGTGCGGCGCTGATGTGCGCGATCACCCGGATCACAGAGAACGGGTCGAGCAGTTCACCGCAGACGTTGGTGAACTCGCCATTGGGATCTGAGAGGTACGCGCTTGGGTAGGTTGTTGATGTCACGGTTCACTCCATACGGTCGATGAGACAATCAGAACGACAAAATCTTTCCCGGGACAATTTTTTGTCGTTCCAAATGACATTTTAAACGATCTAATGTCACCGTCAAGAGTTTTTTGTCATCCTGAGTGAAAAATCGTCTTGGAGCATGCAGTGATCAAGTGCCACCTATCCCGACTGATGGGGGAGCGAAAGCTCAAGATCAGCGACGTCGCAAGGGACACCGGCTTGCACCGCAATACCATCACACTGCTCTATCAAGAAACAGCAACTAGGATTGATCTGGAAGCCGTCGAGACGCTATGCCGCTACTTCAGTGTGGGCGTCGGTGATCTGTTTGAGTACATCGACACTCCCTCATCGGATCCTGAGAGTCCGTAGTCAGATGTGAATGTCATCGCTCTGGGCGGGTTGCTGTTCTCCCCGATCTAGCTGAGATCGTAGGGAGTGAAACTACAGGCCGCATTGGCAGCGCCGTTGACTCTGTGTGTGATCAGGTTCAGCGTATTCCCGCCCGGCTGCACTAAGCATCTGGGCACCTATTCGGACAAATCTCCGTCCGCCGAGATCGCTCGGGTACGGCATCCGTCATTAGGCGCGTTGCACTCGCGGTGCCTCAAGCGCTCGACGAAGTCTTGACAAAGAGTTGACGAGGACGAGATGTCGGCAATGCTATTGACGACTTCTTGTCGCGCGCTAGACAAAGTCTTGACGAAGGTATGACGGCGACTTGTCAGTGAACCGACCCAGGGTTCTAGCAGGAACAACTCTCTGAGAGAAGTGAGCCACAAGCAAGAAGTCAAACAAGTATTCACCCTAGATCCGAGCGCGCAGTGCAGGAGCATCTAAGTGAGTACCCTCGCAGTAGGCGGCCACCGCCCCCATGTCCGCCTTGCGCGCGTCAGCTCGTCAAGACACTCGTCGGCATGGAACTGCAGCAAAGTGCAGCGCTGATTGCGCAACTTAGTTGCCTCGATCGATAGTTAGACTGAAAGATGGTCAGCGAAGGGATCGAGCCTTCTGCCGCTCGCACGCGTGGCGATATGGGGTTCTTCATCGCCCGCCGCGGGCAACTCTCAACGACGTTGCGAGCCAGGCTTGTACGCCCGGAGATCTCGCGGATGAACATCTGCTCACGCAATGCCCAGCGTCTACGACGCGCAGTGCCGCCACGTCCATCACTCGTGAAATCTGGACACACAGTTGACGATGACGCGATGCCGGAGACGTTGTTGACGCCTACTTGTCACACGCTTGGCAAAGTCTTGACGAAGACATGACCGCAACTTGTCGGCGTACGGGGTCACCGTCCATTGCTGCACCGCCCTTCGATTGCAGGCCAGCTTATCAGTGAATCAATGTGATGAAGCATTCGACCCGATTGCGCCAGTAGCCATAGATTAGGCTGAAATGCGTGTTTCAATGCGGCCTCCGGACAAGCCAAGCATGTCGCTCAGACTTTTCACAATAACCGGGCGGTGGTGAGCTTGGAGCGCTCGCACCTGTGGGACTGCAACCAAACAATTGGAAAGTGGCACCGAACGCTGCTTTCGAAGATGCCTGCTCGTCGTCACCAAGCGCACGCTTCAATGCGTCGCACCGTCGACCGGCTTGGCGTGCAGCATCGTCTTGATCAGCTTGCCACACACTCCTCGTCAATGTTGCGAGGCGAGCCCGCGCGCATGTCGTCGTAAAGACCGCCAAGCCCGCGCTCAAAGAATCGAGTGGGCGACGTGCCTGCCGTGGACTCGTTCAGACGCAGGTGGCCAATGATCGGTCTGTTGACCTCACCATCGCAAGATGCTCATGAGGATGCGAGTTCGCTAGGACACTTGGTCACGCCTCATTGACAGAAGGACTGCGAAGCCGCGCTCGCGCTGCAAGCGGCAGCTGCATCAACCGTATTCCAAAAACGATTCCAAATTCCAAAAGACAAACGGGGCAACCACCGTTAAGTGATTGCCCCGCTTGGGATTTTTGGCGGAGTGGACGGGGCTCGAACCCGCGACCCCCGGCGTGACAGGCCGGTATTCTAACCAACTGAACTACCACTCCTGGTAGATGGCGTTCGTTCTTGCGAACCAAGTGCCAACCACTTGTTGCCTACTTGCCTTGCGGCTTGTTTGGCGACCCTACGGGGATTCGAACCCCGGTACTCACCGTGAAAGGGTGATGTCCTAGGCCTCTAGACGATAGGGTCATAACCTGGACTCAAAGAGCTTTCCATTGTAGCAGCGACAGAGCTTGTTTTTTCTGCCGATGCCGCGATGAAAACCTCTTCGCGACTTCAATCCTTGGTGGAGGTAAGCGGGATCGAACCGCTGACCTCTTGCATGCCATGCAAGCGCTCTCCCAGCTGAGCTATACCCCCACAGGGTTTGCTGACCGCCCTTTGCGACTTGTCGCTCAGTGCATTTCAGCAAGCCTCAAATTATAGGCGATTTTTTCAGGCGTTCTGCAAACGGTGCAGAACAACGTCACGATTTTGCAGTTCGAGCACCGCATCGAGCGACGGCGTCTGGGCCGTGCCCATCACCAGCACGCGCACCGGCATGGCCAGTTGCGGCATCTTCAGGCCGTGCGCGGCGAGCACTTCCTTGATGGCCGCCGAGAGGCTGGCCTTGTCCCAGGCACAGGCCGCGAGCTTCTCCGCCAGCGTGGCCAGCACGGGCCGCACGGCGTCGGTGATGTGTTGCGCGCGCTCGTCGGCGTTGGGCGTGATGTCGGCGTAGAAAGCCTTGGCCCACTGGGCCAGCACCACGGTGGTGTCGCAGCGGTCCTTGAACAGGCCGCAGATGCGCGGCAGGCGCACGTCCGTCGTGATGCCCTGCTGCTGCAGGTGCGCGGCCACCAGCGGCGCGAGCGCGTCGTCGGCCATGGCCTTGAGGTGCTGCGCGTTGACCCACTTGAGCTTGGCTTCGTCGAACTGCGCGGCGCTGCGGCCCAGGTGGTCGAGGTTGAACCATTCGAGGAACTGCGCGCGGCTGAAGATCTCGTCGTCGCCGTGGCTCCAGCCCAGGCGCGCGAGGTAGTTCACCATGGCGTCGGGCAGGTAGCCTTCGTCGCGGTACTGCGTGACGGGCTTGGCGCCGTTGCGCTTGCTCATCTTCTCGCCCTGCTCGTTGAGCACGGTGGGCAGGTGGGCGTACACCGGCGGCTCCTTGCCGAGCGCGCGGAAGATGTTGATCTGGCGCGGCGTGTTGTTCACGTGGTCGTCGCCGCGGATCACGTGGCTGATGGCCATGTCGATGTCGTCCACCACCACGCAGAAGTTGTAGGTGGGCGTGCCGTCGGGCCGCGCGATCACGAGGTCGTCGAGTTCGTCGTTGGCGATCTCGATGCGGCCCTTGACCTTGTCGTCCCAGGCCACCACGCCGCCCTGCGGGTTCTTGAAGCGCAACACGGGTTTCACGCCTTCGGGCACGGGCGGCAGGGTCTTGCCGGGCTCGGGCCGCCAGGTGCCGTCGTAGCGCGGCTTCTCTTTCGCGGCCATCTGCTTCTCGCGCAGCGCATCGAGCTCGGCCACGCTCATGTAGCAGGGGTACACCAGGCCGCCGGCCACCATCTCGGCGAGCACCGTCTTGTAGCGGTCCATGCGCTGCATCTGATAGAACGGCCCTTCGTCGTGGTCCAGGCCGAGCCACTTCATGCCTTCGATGATCACGTCCACCGCGGCTTGCGAGGAGCGCTCGAGGTCGGTGTCTTCGATGCGCAGGATGAAGGCGCCGCCGGTGGAGCGCGCGAACGCCCAGGGGTAGAGCGCGGAGCGGATGTTGCCCAGGTGGATGAAGCCGGTGGGCGACGGGGCGAAGCGGGTGCGAATGGGTGCGGACATGTCAGAAGGAAGAAAGACCACGGTCAAGATCGGCCTGGATATCGCCCAGGTGCTCCAGCCCCACCGCCACGCGGATCAGGCCTTGCACCACGCCCGCCGTCTGGCGCTGCGCTTCGGTCAGGCGGCCGTGCGAGGTGCTGGCCGGGTGGGCCACCAGGGTCTTGGTGTCGCCAAGGTTGGTGGAGAGCGACATCACCTGCAGCGAATCGAGCACGTGGAAGGCGCGCGCGCGGGCCTGCTCGGGGTCGGCGCCCTTCACCTCGAAGGACAGCACGGCACCGCCACAGCCCGACTGCTGCGCCATCGCCAGCGCGTGCTGCGGGTGGCTGGCCAGCCCGGGGTAGTACACGCGGGCCACCGACGGGTGGGCCTCCAGCCACTGCGCCAGCGCCAGGGCGTTGGCCGACTGGGCGCGCATGCGGATGTCCAGCGTCTCCAGGCCCTTGAGCACGACCCAGGCATTGAAGGGCGCCAGCGTCATGCCCGAGCTCTTGAGCACCGGCAGAAAGGTCTTGGTCACCAGTTCCTGGCTGGCGCACAGGGCGCCGGCCATCACGCGGCCCTGGCCGTCGAGGTACTTGGTGCCCGAGTGCATGACGATGTCGGCGCCCAGCGCCATGGGGCGCTGCAGGGCCGGCGTGGCGAAACAGTTGTCCACGCACAGCAGCGCGCCGGCGGCGTGGGCGATGTCGGCCAGCGCGCGGATGTCGCAGACCTCGGTGAGCGGGTTGGTCGGCGTCTCGGCGAACAGCAGGCGCGTGTTGGGCTTGACGGCCGCCTTCCAGGCCGCGACGTCGGTCTGCGACACGAAGCTGGATTCGACACCGAACTTGGCGAGGTCTGAGCCGATGAGCTTGATGGTGGAGCCGAACATGGAGTGCGAGCACACCACGTGGTCGCCGGCCTTGAGCAGACCCAGGCACATCATGAGGATGGCCGACATGCCCGAGGCGGTGGAGATGCAGGCCTCGGCGCCTTCGAGCGCGGCCAGGCGCTGCTCGAAGCTGGCCACCGTGGGGTTGCCGTAGCGGCCGTAGGTGAAGCCGTCCTCGTCGCCGGCGAAGCGGCGCGCGGCGGCTTCCGCGCTGGGTTGCACGTAGCCGCTGGTGAGGTACAGGGCCTCGGAGTTCTCGCCGTACGGGCTGCGTTCGACGGCTTCGCGCACGGCGAGCGTGTCGCGGTGCAGGTCAGGTTTCTTGGCGTTCATGAAGATGGGGTGTCAGACGACCTGGGCATTGGGCAAGGCGAGGCGCGAGGTGTCTTCCTCGCCCTCTTCGCTCTGGTCGCGGCCGGCGTTGAGGCGGGCGATGTCGGCCGGCGTGATGTCGCCGGTGACGTACACGCCGTCGAAGCACGAGGCGTCGAAGCCGTCGAGCTTGGGATTGAGCGAGCCGATGGCCTGCTTCATCGCGTCCACGTCCTGGTAGATCAGCGCGTCGCAGCCGATGATCTCGCGCACCTCGTCGACGGTGCGGCCATGGGCCACGAGTTCGTCGGGCGTGGGCATGTCGATGCCGTAGACGTTGGGGTAGCGCACGGGCGGCGCGGCGCTGGCCAGGTAGACCTTGCGTGCGCCGGCGTCGCGCGCCATCTGCACGATCTCGCGGCTGGTGGTGCCGCGCACGATGGAGTCGTCCACCAGCAGCACGTTGCGGCCCTTGAATTCGCTGCCGATCACATTGAGTTTCTGGCGCACCGATTTCTTGCGCACGCCCTGCCCCGGCATGATGAAGGTGCGGCCCACGTAGCGGTTCTTCACGAAGCCTTCGCGGTACGGCAGGCCCAGCAGCTGGGCCAGCTCCATGGCGCTCGGGCGCGAGGATTCGGGAATCGGGATCACCACATCGATCTCGTTCGGCGGCACGGTGGAGACCACGCGCTTGGCCAGCGTCACGCCCAGGTTCAGGCGCGCCTGGTAGACCGAGATGCCGTCCATCACCGAGTCGGGCCGGGCCAGGTAGACGAATTCGAAGATGCAGGGGTTGTGGCTGACCTTGTCGGCGCACTGCTCGAACTGCATCTGGCCTTCGAGGTCGACGAACACCGCTTCACCGGGCTGCAGGTCGCGCTCGAACTCGAAGCCGTTGCCCTCCAGCGTGACGGACTCGCTGGCCACCATCACGCCGCCGTCCTTGTTGCGGCCCAGGCACAGCGGGCGGATGCCATGAGGATCGCGGAAGGCCAGCAGGCCGTGGCCGGCGATCAGCGCCACCACGGCGTAGGAGCCCTTCACGCGCCGGTGCACGCCGCGCACGGCGGCGAACACGTCGGCCGGCTTGAGGGTGATGCCGCGCGTGACCTTCTCCAGCTCGTGCGCCAGCACGTTGAGCAGCACCTCGGAGTCGCTCTCGGTGTTGACGTGGCGGTGGTCGGTCTGGAACAGCTCCTGCGCCAGCGCCTTGGCGTTGGTCAGGTTGCCGTTGTGCACCAGCACCAGGCCGAAGGGCGCGTTCACGTAGAAGGGCTGCGCCTCCTCCTCGCTGAAGGCATTGCCCGCGGTGGGGTAACGCACCTGGCCCAGGCCGCACAGGCCGGGCAAGGCGCGCATGTTGCGGGTGCGGAAGATGTCGCGCACCATGCCCTTGGCCTTGTGCATGAAGAACTTGCGGCCCTGCTGGGTCACGATGCCGGCGGCATCTTGGCCCCGGTGTTGCAACAGCAACAGCGCGTCGTAGATGAGCTGATTGACTGGCGTCTTGCTGACCACGCCCACGATTCCACACATGATTGAATCCTCAGGAAAACTAACGGATATATCGGGCCACGGCCTCGGGCAACAAGGGCTTGATCTCGTGCAGCGAGGCCGACAGCACGGAAGCGGTGGCCGACTCACGCCACCACGCGGCCCCCTCCATCTGCGTCATGCTCACCACGAGCGCCACCGCCAGCAGGATCACCCCACCGCGCAAGAGGCCGAACGCGCCTCCGAGCACCCGGTCCACCGGTCGCAGGCCGACCGAGGCCACCAATTTCTGCACCAGCCAGGCCCCCAGGCCGGCGGCGAAAGCCACCACCACGAACACCAGGACAAAACCGACCGCCACCCGCATCGGCGGCGACAGGCCGTCCATCGGCAACCAGGCCCCGGCCTCGTCGGCGAAGGCCTGGGCGAGCACAAAGGCCGCCACCCAGCCTGCCACCGACAACACCTCGTACACCAGACCGCGCCACAACCCCAGCAGCACCGACAGCAGCAACACCGTGAGCAGCACCCAGTCGGTCAAGGCCATCAGCGCGTCACCCCACCCGACGTCACAGCGTCAGGACGGCGGCGGTCAGGCCCAGGGCCTTCACACGGGCGGCGGCCTTCTCGGCGTCCGCGCGGTTCTCGAACGGGCCCACACGCACCCGGATGCGCTTGCCATCGGGCGTCTGGGCGACGTGCGTGTAGGTCTTGAGACCCGCACCTTCCAGTTTCTGGCGCACGGCGCGCGCGCCGGCCTCTTCCGAAAACGCGCCCACCTGCACCACGAGGCGCTCGGCGCCAGCGGCCGGTTTGGCGGCGGCGCTGGCGGGCGCGGCGGCCGGCTTGCCTTCGAGCAGCGCGCGGGCCCGGTCGGCCTCGGCGGGCGACGGGGTGGCGGGCTTGGCGGGTGCAGGTGCAGGTGCCGGCGCGGCGGCCACGGGCGCAGGCGCCGGTGTGGGCGCTGGGGCGGGTTTGGGTGCGGCTTCGACCACTTCCTCGCGGGCACCCAGGCCCTCACGCACCGTCAGCGGTGCGCTGGCGGCGGCGGCAGGCGGCTTGGCGGCGGCGGGCTTGGCGACCGGCGCGGGCGTGCCCTTGGCCGGGATCTCGATGGGAATGTCGACGGGAATCGGGCGTGGCTGCGTGTCGAACAGCAGCGGGAAGCCGACCACGCCCAGCAGCACGAGCACGCTGGCGCCGATCAGGCGGTGGCGGGCGCGGCGGCGCACGGCCTCGATGCTCTGCGGCGGGGGGGTCGAGGCGTTGCCCTGGGAACCTGAACGGGATTTGAACATCGGGGGGACCGTGGCGATAAAAGGCTAGGCGGACAGGTGTTTCGCCGACATTCGGGGCACGCCGTCCTGCAATACGCCACCCACGGTGTAGAACGATCCGAAGACCACGATTCTATCAGCGGGGTCCGCGGCGGACACCGCGGCCCGCAGGGCGTCCATGGGGTCGGTGTGCCTTCCCGCCACCCGGCCCTTGCACTGGGGATGGGCCTCCAGCTGTTCGGCCAGGGCCGTGGCCGAACTGGCGCGCGGCAGGGGCAGGTTGGTGAGGTGCCAGCGGTCGATCAGCGGCGCGATGCGGTCCAGCATGGCGCCCAGGTCCTTGTCGGCCATGGCGCCGAACACGGCGTGCGTGGTGGGGTAGAAGCCCATGGCGTCGAGGTTGGCCGCGAGCGCGGCCACCGAATGCGGGTTGTGCGCCACGTCCAGCACCAGGGTGGGCGTGCCCGGCACGATCTGGAAGCGCCCGGGCAGCTCCACCAGGGCCAGGCCGTTGCGCACCGCCTGCGCCGTCACCGGCAGCCGCCCGCGCAGGGCCTCCACCGCCGCCAGCACGCCCGAGGCGTTGACCAGCTGGTTCGCGCCGCGCAGCGCCGGGTAGGCCAGGCCGGCGTAGCGCCGCCCGCCGTGCGAGGGGTGCATGGCCCAGCCCCATTGCTGCTGGTCGCCCGCGAAATGGAAGTCCTTGCCCAGGCGCCAGAGCTCGGCGCCGATCTCCAGCGCGCGGTCCAGGATGCTCTGCGGCGGCACCGGGTCGCTCACCACCACCGGGCGGCCGGTGCGCATGATGCCGGCCTTCTCGAATCCGATGGCCTCGCGGTCGTTGCCCAGCAGGGCCATGTGGTCGAGGGCGATGCTCGTGATGACCGCGCAATCGGCGTCGATGATGTTCACCGCGTCCAGCCGGCCGCCCAGGCCCACCTCGAGAATCGCCACGTCCAGCCCGCTGCGCGAGAGCGTGCGCAGGATGGCGAGCGTGGTGATTTCGAAATAGCTCAGGCTGATCTCGCCGCCCTCGTCGCCGGCCTGGCCCTTGCGGGCCACCTCCACCTCGGCGAAGGCCGGCACCAGGTCGCTGGCGGCCACCGCCTCGCCCGCGACGCGGCAGCGTTCCTCGAAATGCACCAGGTGGGGCGAGGTGTAGACGCCGGTGCGGTAGCCCGACTGCGTGTAGACGGCCTCCAGCATCGCGCAGGTGGAACCCTTGCCGTTGGTGCCGGCGACCGTGATCACCGGGCAGTCCAGCGCCAGCCCCATGCGCTGGGCCACGCGCTGCACGCGGTCCAGCCCCATGTCGATGGTGACCGGGTGCAGGCGTTCGGCATGGGCCAGCCAGTCGGCCAGGGTGGTGGGGTGATCGGGCACGGGAATGTCAAGCATGGGCAGGATTGTCCCATCGCCGTCCCGAACCCGGGGCCGCGGGGACATGGCGGACAATGCGGGCCATGATCACCGTTCATGGCATCCCCAACTGCGACACCGTCAAGAAGGCCCGCACCTGGCTGGCGGAACACGGCGTCGAGCACCACTTCCACGATTTCAAGAAACAGGGCGTGCCCGAGGCCGCGCTCGACCGCTGGCTGGCCGCCGCCGGCTGGGACACCGTGATCAATCGCAAGGGCACCACCTGGCGCCAGCTCGACGAGGCCACTCGCACCGGCGTGAAAGACGCCGCGAGCGCCCGCGCCGTGGCGCTGGCGAACCCGAGCGTGATCAAGCGCCCGGTCGTGCAGTGGGCCGACGGTGCCATCACCGTGGGCTTCGACGCCACCGCCTGGCAGCAGCGCCTCTGAGCCGGCGCGGCGCGCCCCGGCCCGCGGCCTAAAATCGCGGTTTCGCCTTTCGTCTTCGCTTTACTCCCCCTCCAACACCATGAGCACCACCCAATTCGACGGCGTGACCGTCAACACCCAGGCCAACGTGTACTTCGACGGCAAGTGCGTCAGCCACGGCATCACCCTGGCCGATGGCACGAAAAAGTCGGTCGGCGTGGTGCTGCCCGCCACCCTCACCTTCAACACCGGCGCGCCCGAGATCATGGAATGCGTGGCCGGCGGCTGCGAGTACCTGCTGGCGGGCACCACGGAGTGGAAGAAGTCGGGCCCTGGCGAGAAATTCAACGTGCCGGGCAACAGCAGCTTCCAGATCCGCGTGACCGAGCCCTACCACTACATCTGCCATTTCGGCTGATCGACCCTCGCCGCCGAAAGAACGAACGCCATGGCCACCATTCTTCAGAACCTCCCCACCCAACAGAAAGTCGGCATCGCCTTCTCCGGCGGCCTGGACACCTCCGCCGCGCTGCTGTGGATGAAGCAGAAGGGCGCGATCCCCTACGCCTACACCGCCAACCTGGGCCAGCCCGACGAGCCGGACTACGACGAGATCCCGCGCAAGGCCCTGGCCTACGGCGCCGAGAAGGCGCGCCTGATCGACTGCCGCACGCAGCTGGCGCACGAAGGCATTGCCGCGCTGCAGTGCGGCGCCTTCCACATCAGCACGGCCGGCGTGACCTACTTCAACACCACGCCGCTGGGCCGCGCGGTCACGGGCACCATGCTGGTGGCCGCGATGAAGGAGGACGACGTCCACATCTGGGGCGACGGCTCGACCTTCAAGGGCAACGACATCGAGCGCTTCTACCGCTATGGCCTGCTGACCAATCCGAGCCTGAAGATCTACAAGCCCTGGCTGGACCAGCTGTTCATCGACGAGCTGGGCGGCCGCGCCGAGATGAGCGCGTTCATGACGGCCAATGGCTTCGGCTACAAGATGAGTGCCGAGAAGGCCTACAGCACCGACAGCAACATGCTGGGCGCCACGCACGAGGCCAAGGACCTGGAGCACCTCAACAGCGGCATCCGCATCGTCAACCCGATCATGGGCGTGCCGTTCTGGCGCGAGGACTGCGCGGTGAAGGCCGAGGAGGTGACGGTGCGTTTCGAAGAGGGCCAGCCGGTGGCGCTCAATGGCGAGACGTTTGCGAGCCCGGTGGACCTGATCCTGAAGGCCAATCAGATCGGCGGGCGCCATGGCCTGGGCATGAGCGATCAGATCGAGAACCGCATCATCGAGGCCAAGAGCCGTGGCATTTACGAGGCCCCGGGCCTGGCGCTGCTGTTCATCGCCTATGAGCGTCTGGTGACGGGCATCCACAACGAGGACACGATCGAGCAGTACCGCATCAACGGTCTGCGCCTGGGCCGGTTGCTGTACCAGGGCCGCTGGTTCGATCCGCAGGCCATCATGTTGCGCGAGACGGCGCAGCGCTGGGTGGCGCGTGCGATCACGGGCGAGGTGACGGTGGAGCTGCGCCGGGGCAACGACTATTCGATCCTGAACACCGAGAGCGCGAACCTCACGTACGCGCCGGAGCGGCTGAGCATGGAGAAGGTGGAGGACGCGCCGTTCTCGCCGCTGGACCGCATCGGCCAGCTGACCATGCGCAATCTCGACATCACCGACACGCGGGCCAAGCTGGGCATCTATGCCAAGAGCGGTCTTCTGTCTCTGGGTGAGGGTTCCCAGATGCTGAAGCTCGAAGGCGAATAACGTCTTTCTTTCAGTGACCTCGCGGGGTCGGGGCGCTCCGGCGCTCTGCTCCGCGGGTGTCCCCCGGCGGCTGGTGCCGCCTCCTCCTTTACCCCGCTGCGCAGAACGCCGGAGCACCCCGACCCGGGGAGATGCTGGCGCTTGCGCTTTTCCCTCTTGTTGGCGTGCCTATCGGCTGGCAGGTCCGACGACGTCGGGTGGTTGGCGCAGCGAAGTAAAGGAGGAGGCGGCACCAGCCGCCGGGGGACATTCGCGGAGCCGACCACCCGGCGACGGCGGACCCGAAGAAGCGCAGGCGAGAAACCTCAGACCACGACAGGCTCAGGCTCCAGCAAGATCCCGAACCGCTCATACACACTGGTCTGGATGGCCTTCGCCAGGGTCATCACCTCCCCCCCGGTCGCCCCACCCCGGTTCACCAGCACCAGCGCCTGCTTCTCGTAGACCCCGGCATTCCCCACGCCCCGGCCCTTCCAGCCACAGGCGTCGATCAGCCAACCCGCTGCCAGCTTGATGCTGCCGTCGGCCATCGGGTAGTGCACCACCTTCGGGTCGCGCGCGATGATGTCCGCGCACTGCTCCACGCTCACCGTCGGGTTCTTGAAGAAACTGCCCGCGTTGCCGATCACCGCCGGGTCCGGCAGCTTCGCGCGCCGGATCGCGCAGATCCAGTCGAAGATCTGCTGCGCGTCGGGATGGGACATGCCGGTCTCGGCCATCCGGCGCTCCAGGTCCGCATAGCCCAGCACCGGCTTCCAGGGCTTGGGCAGCCAGAAACGCACCCGCGTGATCAGCGCGCGCCCCGCCAGGCCCAGGCCCTTCTCGCCCGCCGGCGTGTGCTTGAACACCGAGTCCCGGTAACCGAAACCGCACTGCGCGGCGTTCAGGGTGAAACTCTGCCCGGTCTGCAGGTCGATCGCGTCCAGCTCATGAAAACGGTCCTGCAGCTCCACGCCATAGGCCCCGATGTTCTGCACCGGCGACGCACCCACACAACCCGGAATCAGGGCCAGGTTCTCCAGCCCCGGCCAGCCCTGCGCCAGCGTCCAGGCCACGGTCTCGTGCCAGTTCTCGCCCGCGCCCGCCTCCACCAGCCAGCCCCGGGCCGACTCCTCCACCAGCCGGCGCCCGCGGATCTCCACCTTGAGCACCAGCGGCTTGATGTCGCCCGTCACCACCAGGTTGCTGCCGCCGCCCAGCACGAAGGGCGGCGCCTCGCGCGTGAGCGCGGGCCAATCGGCACCCGCCATGAGCGCGCGCAGCGCCGCTTCGTCGCGCACGCGGGCCAGCCGCAGCGCGCGCGCCACGATGCCAAAACTGTTGTATGGCTGGAGCGCCACGTTGTTCTCGACTACCATCCCCGGATTGTCTCACCCACCCTCAGGATTCATCAGCCATGCCTTCTTTTGACACCGTACTCGAAGCCGATTTCGTCGAAGTGAAAAACGCGGTGGACCAGGTGACGCGCGAGATCGGCACGCGCTTCGATTTCAAGGGCACCGGTGCCGCCATCGAGCTCAAGGAAAAAGAGAAAGAAATCATCCTGCACGGCGACGCCGAGTTTCAGCTGCAGCAGATCGACGACGTGCTGCGCGGCAAGCTCACCAAGCGCGGCGTGGACGCGCGTTTCCTCGACGTCGGCAAGGTCGAAAAAGCCGGCGGCGACAAGGTCAAGCAGGTCGTCAAGGTGCGCAACGGCATCAGCACCGAAGACGGCAAGAAGATCCAGCAGGTCATCAAGGGCAGCAAGCTCAAGGTGCAGGGCGCGATCCAGGGCGATGCGGTGCGCGTGACCGGGGCCAAGCGCGACGACCTGCAGGCCGCCATGGCGCTGATCCGCGGCGAGCTCAAGGACCTGCCGCTGTCCTTCAACAATTTCAGAGATTAAGTGAACACCCCCTGCGCCGCCTTCGGCGTCACCCTCCTCCAGGGGGGCGGCGCTGGCGGCCCGGCAAAGCCGGTTCCGCGGCGCCTCTGGCCCAAGGCCTCGGCGCTCGTGGCGGGTCTTCTTCTGGCGCTGCCCGCCCTGTCCCAGCAGGTCGCACTCTCGGGTGTGGCCGGTGGCAAGGCGCTGGTGAACATCGATGGCGCCGCGCCGCGTTTCATGAGCCCCGGCCAGATCCAGCAAGGTGTGAAGCTGCTGAGCCTGCAGGGCGAGGCGGCCGTGTTCGACATCAACGGCCAGCGCCTGACCCTGCGGGTGGGCGATGCGCCGGTCAGCCTGGGCCGGTCTTCATCGGGCCAGGATGGCGGTGGTGCCCAGCGCATCGTGCTCACCGCCGACGCCCAGGGCCACTTCATGCCCACCGGCCAGATCAACGGGCGCACCGTGCAGTTCATGGTGGACACCGGCGCGACCACGGTGATCCTCAGCGAGTCCGATGCCAAACGCATCCAGCTGGACTACAGCAAGGGCCGCAAAGTGGGTGTGGCCACCGCCAATGGCCGCGTCGTGGGCCATCAGGTGCAACTGGACTCGGTGCGCGTGGGCGACGCCCAGGTGTACAGCGTCGCGGCCATCGTGCTGCCGCAACCCATGACCTATGTGCTGCTGGGCAACAGCTTTCTCACGCGCTTTCAGATGCAGCGCCACAACGACCAGCTGACGCTGGAGCGGCGCTATTAGAGCGTCACCCCCGCGGCGCTTCGCGTCACCCCCTCAAGGGGGCAACACCTGCGGCCCGGCAAAGCCGGTTCCGCGGTGTTTCTGGATCAAGCGGTCTGTGTTTGTGCGGCCGTCACCACGATCTCGATGCGCCAGGCCGGGTTGGCCAGCGCGGCCTGCACCGTGGCGCGCGGCGGCGCGGTGCCCGGCACCACCCAGGCGTCCCACACCTCGTTCATGGCCGCGATGTCGCGGATGTCCGTGAGGTAGATCTGCGCGCGCAGGATGCGCGACTTGTCGCTGCCCGCTTCGAGCAGGCGCTGCTGCACCTGCTCCAGCACGTCATGCGTCTGGCCCGCGATGTCGGTGTCGCCGCGCTCGGGCACCATGCCCGCGAGGTAGACCACGCCGTTGAACACCGCGGCCTCGCTGTAGCGCGCGGCCATGCCGATGCGGGTGATGTCCTTGTGCAGATCGCTCATTTCTTCTTCGCTCCCAGTTTGCTTTCGGTGCCGGCCAGCAGGCGGTTGATGTTTTCCGAATGCCGCCACACCAGCAGCAGGCCCATGACGGCCAGGCTCAGCACCTGCACGCCCGGTGCGTCCCAGGCCACCCGGTTGCCGAGCAGGAAGTAGGCCGGCGCGAAGACCGCCGTGACGATGGAGGCGAGCGACGAATAGCGGAAGAAGATGGCGATGATCAGCCAGGTCGCGAGCGCCGCCAGCCCCAGCCAGGGCTGGAACGCGAGGATCACGCCCGCGGCCGTGGCCACGCCCTTGCCGCCCTGGAAGCGGAAGAACACCGGGTACAGGTGGCCCAGGAAGGCCGCCAGGCCCACCAGCGCCACCGTGCCGTCGCCCAGGCCATAGGCCTCGCCCCACCACTTCACCGCCATCACGGGCAGCCAGCCCTTGAAGGCATCGAGCAGCAGGGTGATGACAGCCGCCGCCTTGTTGCCCGAGCGCAGCACGTTGGTGGCGCCCGGGTTCTTGCTGCCGTAGGTGCGCGGGTCGTTCAGCCCCATGAGGCGGCTCACCAGCACGGCGAAGGACAGCGAGCCGATCAGGTAGGCGGCCAGCGTGGCCAGCAAGGGGTAGGTCATGAAGCAAGCTCCTCGTTCTCGTGGGGCCACCGCGTCTGCGCGCGAAGCCGTGTCTGGGCGGCTATTCTGCCAGCGCGCAGTTCACCGGCTTGGCGCCCAGGGGACCGGCGAGCACCGCCGGATCGATGCCGACGAGAAAACCCCGGCGCCCGCCGTTGATCCAGATCTTCGGCAAGGTCAGCACCGTGGCCTCCACCCACACCGGCATGTCGCGCTTGAGGCCGAACGGCGAGGTGCCGCCCACGAAGTAACCGCTGTGCCGGTTGGCGACCTCGGGCTTGCAAGGCTCGACCGACTTGGCGCCGATCTGCCGCGCCAGGTTCTTGGTGGAAACGGTGCGGTTGCCGTGCATCAGCACCGCCAGCGGCCTGGCCGCCTCGTCCTGCATGATCAGCGTCTTCACCACGGCGAAGGGGTCGAACCCGAGCACCTGCGCGCTGTGCTGCGCGCCACCGTGCTCCAGGTACTCGTAGGGGTGCTCGGTGAACACCACGCCATGCGCCTTGAGCCAGGCGGTGGCGGGCGTTTCACTCACGTGCGATTTTTTTGCCATGGAGGATTTTCAGGTCCGCAGTGGCTTCGGCCAAAGATGCCGTGGAACCGGCTTTGCCGGGCCACTGGCATCGCCCCCTTGAGGGGGTCGCGCGAAGCGCGGCGGGGGTGTTCCGATCACTGCGCGGGGTCGCGGCTCTCCCAGCGGATCGCATCGATCGCCGCCAGCAGCTCCGGCGAGAGCTTCGTGTCCCAGGCGTCCAGGCACTCGTCGAGCTGGGCCAGCGTCGTCACACCGATGATGGTGCTGGCCACGCGCCGGTTGGTGTAGCAGAAGGCCAGCGCGAGTTGCGAAGGCGTGAGGCCGTGTTCGCGCGCCAGCGCGTTGTAGCGGCGCGCGGTGTCCAGCGCTTCGGGCCGGCCCCAGCGCTGCTTGCGCATCGATTCGTAGATCGCCATGCGGCCCGCGTTGCCCACCAGGCCGGTCTCGTCGTACTTGCCGCTCAGCAGGCCAAAGCCCAGCGGCGAATACGCCAGCAGCGACACATCCAGCCGGTGGCAGGTTTCGTCGAGCCCGTTCTCGTAGCTGCGGTTGATCAGGCAGTACGGGTTCTGCACCGTGGCCACGCGCGGCAGGCCGTGCTGCTCGGCCAGGCGCACGAACTCGTGCACGCCATAGGGGGTCTCGTTGGACAGGCCGATGGCCTTGACCTTGCCGGCCTTCACCAGCTCGGCCAGGGCTTCGAGCTGCTCGAGCACCGAAGGCGCCGGCTTGTCCTTGGCCGGGTCGAAATAGATCGCGCCAAAGGCCGGCACGTTGCGCGCGGGCCAGTGGATCTGGTAGAGGTCGATCACCTCGGTCTGCAGGCGGCGCAGGCTGGCTTCGCAGGCTTCGATGATGCCGGCCTTGCTCATCTCCGGGCGCAGCCAGGGCATGCCACGCGCCGGTCCGGCCACCTTGGTGGCCAGCACCAGCTTGTCGCGCGCGCCCGGCCGCTTGGCGAACCAGTTGCCCAGGATGGTTTCGGTGGAGCCGCTGGTGTCGGCGCGCGCCGGCACCGAGTACATCTCGGCCGCGTCGAGGAAGCTGATCTCACGCTCCAGCGCGCGATCCAGGATGCGGTGCGCGGTGGCTTCGTCCACCTGCTCGCCAAACGTCATGGTGCCCAGGCAGATCGGGGGCACGCGCAGCGCGCTGGTGCCCAGTGGTACGTTCTTCATGCAAGTATTTGTAAATAGGAACTGCGGAAGGTTTCGGCTGAAACCCGTAGGGGTATAAGTTTAGGGTGCCTTGCACGTCTCAATCGACCTTCAACCAAGCAGTGGAGAAAAACCATGTCCAACTTCAACATCCATCTGACCCGAGGCCTGACGGTCACCACACTGGCCGCGGCGCTCGCCCTGGCCGGTTGCGCCAACATGAGTGAAACGCAAAGCGGCACCGCCAAAGGCGCCGGCATCGGTGCCGTCGCGGGCGCCCTGCTCGGCGCGGCCACGGGCGGCTCCAAGGGCGCGGCCACGGGCGCCGTGCTCGGTGCCGGCGCGGGCGCGGTGGGTGGCTACGTCTGGTCCAACAAGATGCAGGAGCAGAAGAAGCAGATGGAGGCCGCCACGGCGGGCACCGGCATCGGGGTGAGCCAGACCACCGACAACCGCCTCAAGCTCGACGTGCCGGCCGACGCCGGTTTCGCCACCGGCCGCTCCACCGTGAGCCCCACGCTGCAGCGCGTGCTGGGCCAGTTCGCCGGCACGCTCAATGCCAACCCGGTGACCGCCGTGGCCATCGTGGGCCACACCGACAGCACCGGCAGCGACGCCGTGAACAACCCGCTGTCGTTCGACCGCGCCAACGCCACGCGCGACTACCTGGTCTCACGCGGCGTCGCCGCCAGCCGCATCGCCACCGATGGCCAGGGCTCGCGCCAGCCAGTCGCCGACAACGCCACGCCCCAAGGCCGCGCCGCCAACCGCCGCGTCGAAATCTACGTGGCCGAGCCCGCACAAACCGCAGCGCGCTAAGTCGGAGCGAGGCAGCCCAACCAGTGACACCGAGGAACCGGCTTTGCCGGGCCTCTGGTGTCGCCCCCCTTCAAGGGGGGTCGCGCGAAGCGCGGCAGGGGGTGCTTCAAAGTTTCGCCATCACGTGGCGTGCGACCGTGTAGTCCTCCAGCGCGTACATCGACATGTCCTTGCCATAGCCACTGGCCTTCATGCCGCCATGCGGCATCTCGTTGGCCAGCATGAAGTGGGTGTTGATCCAGGTGCAGCCGTACTGCAGCTTGCGCGCCACGCGCAGCGCGCGCGACACGTCCTGCGTCCACACCGATGAAGCCAGGCCGTACTCCGAATCGTTGGCCCAGGTCACGGCCTCCTCGGGGTCGGTGAAGCGCGTCACCGACACCACCGGCCCGAACACCTCGCGGCGCACGATCTCGTCGTCCTGCCGCGCCCCCGCGATCACCGTGGGTTCGTAGAAGAAACCGCTGCCCGAGCGCATCTTGCCGCCGGCGGTGACTTCCATGTGGCCCAGCATCTGCGCGCGCTCCACGAAGCTCGCCACACGGTCGCGCTGGCGGTCGGTGATCAGCGGGCCCAGTTCCACGCCCGCCTCGTCCTGCGTGCCCATCTGGATGGTCTTGACCGCGCTGCTGAGGTCGGCCACCAGGCGGTCGTACACCTTGGCGCCCGCGTAGAGCCGGCAGGCCGCCGTGCAGTCCTGCCCCGCGTTGTAGTAACCGAAGGTGCGGATGCCCTCCACCACCGCGTCGATGTCGGCGTCGTCGAACACCAGCACCGGCGCCTTGCCGCCCAGCTCCAGGTGCGTGCGCTTGAGCGTGCCGGTGGCGGCCTGCAGGATCTTGCGGCCGGTGGACACGTCGCCGGTGAGCGAGACCATGCGCACCAGCGGGTGCTCCACCAGCGGCTGGCCCACGCTGGGGCCGCGCCCGCAGACCACGTTGAACACCCCCTTGGGCAATATCTCGGCCACCACGCGCGCGAGCATCAGCGTGGTCAGCGGCGTCTGCTCGCTGGGTTTGAGCACCACGGTGTTGCCGGCCGCGAGCGCGGGCGCGCATTTCCACGCGGCCATCATCAGCGGGTAGTTCCAGGGCGCGATCGAACCGACCACGCCCACCGGGTCGCGCCGGATCATGCTGGTGTGGCCCGGCAGGTACTCGCCGGCCACCGAACCCGTCATGCAGCGCGCGGCGCCCGCGAAGAAGCGGAAGCAGTCGACGATGGCCGGGATCTCGTCCTCCAGCGCGCGCAGATACGGCTTGCCGCAGTTGAGCGACTCCAGCCGAGCGAACTGCTCGGCGCGCTGCTCGATGGCATCGGCCACCTTGAGCAGCAGGCGCGAGCGCTCCATGGGCGTGGTCTCGCTCCAGCTGTCGAACGCGCGGCTGGCCCCCAGCACCGCCTTGTGGATCTGTTCGTACGAGGCCTCGGGCACCTGCGCGATGACCTCGCCCGTGGCCGGGTTCAGCACGCGCTCGCGCTCGCCCTCGCCGGCCACGAACTGGCCGTCGATGTACAGCTCGGTCGACATCGGGACTTGGAAATCGGGGGTCTTGCCCATGGTGGTCTCCGTCGGGGTGGAAGGGGTTCGGGCTCAGCGCCCGTTCGGTTGTTCGTCGGCGCGCGTGAGGTAGTACGCGGCCAGGATGGGGATGAAGGTGAGCGCGATGATGACCACCGCCACCACGTTGGTGACCGGCCGCTGGCGCGGGCGGATCAGCTCCTGCAGCATCCAGATCGGCAGCGTGGTCTGCTGCCCGGCGGTGAAGGTGGTGACGATGACCTCGTCGAAGCTCAGCGCGAACGCCAGCAGGCCACCGGCCAGCAGGGCCGAGCCGAGCTGCGGCAGGATCACATAGCGGATCGTCTGGAAGCTGTCCGCGCCCAGGTCCATCGAGGCCTCGATCAGCGAAGGGCTGGTGCGCCGCAGCCGCGCCACCGCGTTGTTGTAGACCACCACCACGCAGAAGGTGGCGTGACCGACCACGATGGTCCAGAAGCTGAACGGGATCTCCATGGTGTGGTACGCCGTACGCAGCGCGATGCCGGTGATGATGCCGGGCAGCGCGATCGGCAGAATCAGCAGCAGCGAGATCGCGTCGCGGCCGAAGAAGCGCGTGCGCGCCAGGCCGGCCGCCGCCAGCGTGCCCAGCACCATGGCCAGCGCGGTGGCGATCAGCGCGACGCGGAACGACAGGCCGATGGCGGCCCACACGTCCTCTCGCGCCCAGGCCGCGGCGAACCATTGCGTGGTGAGGCCCGGCGGCGGGAACACGTAGCTCTTGTCCTCGGCGCTGAAGGCGTAGAGGATGATGAGCGCGAGCGGGATGTGCAGGAACAGCACGCCGGCCCAGGTCGCGGCCTTCAGGCCCCAGCCGGCGCGGGACGGGTCAGAGCGCATCGAAAGCCCCCAGGCGTTTGGCGATCCACAGGTAGACGCCGATCACCACGATGGGCACCAGCGAGAACGCGGCCGCGAAAGGCACATTGCCCGCCACACCCTGCTGCCGGTACACCACCTGGCCGATGAACAGCGTGGAGTCGCCGATCACCTGCGGAATGATGTAGTCGCCCAGCGTGAGCGAGAAGGTGAAGATGGAGCCCGCCGCGATGCCCGGCATGGCGAGCGGAAAGATCACCTTCCAGAAGGTGGTGCCGCCGCGCGCGCCGAGGTCGCTGGAGGCTTCGAGCAGCGAGCCCGGGATGCGCTCGATGGCGGCCTGGATCGGCAGGATCATGAAAGGCAGCCACATGTAGACGAAGACGATGAAGGTGCCCAGGCGCGAAAACGAGAGCGAGTTGCCGCCGATGCCGGGTGTGGACAGCACCAGATCGAGCAGCCAGGTCATGTGCACCTCGGCCAGCACCCAGGAGATCGCGCCCTCCTTGGCCAGCAGCAGCTTCCACGCATAGAGCCGCACCAGGTAGCTGGACCACAGCGGCAGCATCACCGCGATGTAGAGCAGCGCCTTCTGCGGGCCGCGCGCATAGCGCGCCATGTAGTAGGCGATGGGAAAGGCGATGAGCCCGCAGGCCAGCGTGACGCTGACCGCCATGGCCACGGTGCGCAGCACCACGTCCACGTTGGCGGGGTCGGTCATCTCGCGGAAATTCTGCAGCGTGAAGCGCGTGCGGTCCACCACGCCGGAGAATTCGTCGAGCGCGAAGAAGCTGTTGGCCAGCAGCGCGAACAGCGAGCCCAGGTAGATCACGCCGAACCACAGCAGCGGCGGCCCGAGCAGCGCGGCCATCAGCAGGCCGCGGCGGGTGTAGAGCAGGTCCGAGAGCCGGCGCAGCGCGCCGCCGCGCGGCATCGGCGGTGGGGAGGCGGACAAGGCCAGGCTCATGGCGCCGCGCCTGGCTGCAACGGGTGCACCGCATCGGCCTGCCAGTGCAGGTGCACCGTGTCGCCCGGCGTGGGCAGCTCGGGATGCAGCTCGGGGTTGAGGTCCACCGACACGGCCTCGCCGCCCCAGTCCACCCGCACGCGCGAGAACGAGCCGAAGTACTGCGCATCGATCACCGCGCCGCTCAGGCGCGCCTGCGGCGAGGTGCCCAGGCGGATGCGCTCGGGCCGCAGCATGACGCTGTCCACGCCCGCGATCTCGCGCGCCCGCGCGCCGTCGAACACATTGGCCGCGCCCACGAACTCGGCCACGAAGCGCGTGGCCGGGCGGTTGTAGATGGCCTGCGGTGCACCCACCTGCTCCAGCCGGCCGTTGCTGAACACGCCGATGCGGTCGCTCATGGACAGCGCCTCGTGCTGGTCGTGCGTGATGAAGAGAAAGGTGATGCCCAGCTGCCGCTGCAGGGCTTTCAGCTCGGTCTGCATCTGCTCGCGCAGCTTGAGGTCGAGCGCGCCCAGCGGTTCGTCGAGCAGCAGCACCTGTGGCTGGTTGATCAGCGCGCGCGCCAGCGCCACGCGCTGGCGCTGGCCACCCGAGAGCTGGCCCGGGCGGCGCTCGCCCACGCCCGAGAGCCGCACCAGGTCCAGCATCTGCTCGGCACGCGCGTGCCGCGCCGACTTGTCAACGCCCTGCACCATCAGGCCGTAGGCCACGTTGTCGCGGATGTTCATGTGCGGGAACAGCGCGTAGTCCTGGAACACCGTGTTCACCGGCCGCGCGTACGGCGGCAGGTGCGACACGTCCTGCCCGCCGATGAGGATGCGGCCCGAGGTCGGCAGCGTGAAGCCGCCGATCATGCGCAGGCAGGTCGTCTTGCCCGAGCCCGAAGGCCCGAGCAAGGTGAAGAACTCCCCGCCTTCGATGGTGAGGTCCACGCGGTCGACCGCGCGCACGGCCTGCGCGCCGGAACCGAACACGCACGAGACAGCTTCCAGGGTGACAGCGACGGTCATGAAATAGATTCAGAAGATGCGGCGAGAGAGAGGTGACGCTTCATCCAGAGATGCCGAGGAACCGGCTTTGCCGGGCCTCAGGCATCGCCCCCTTGAGGGGGTGGCGCGAAGCGCCGCGGGGGTGTGCCGTCTCGAAGGCCGCTTCAGCGGCCGCCGAGAACGGCTATATAGTCCGACACCCACTTGTGGTACGGCACGCAGTTGTTGTTCTGCGTCGTGCACTTGCTCGTGGGCGTCTTCCAGAACGAGATCTTGTCGAAGCTGTTGTAGCCCTGGTTGGCGCAGCCCTGGTCGCCCAGCAGCTTGTTGCCCTTGCAGGCCGCCGGCACCGAGGGCACCGAGCCGAACCAGGCCGAGAGGTCGCCCTGCAGCTTGGTGTTGAGCGAGTGCTCCATCCACATGTAGGCGCAGTTGGGGTGCTTGGCGTCGGCGTGCAACATGGTGGTGTCGGCCCAGCCGGTGGCGCCTTCGACCGGCACCACGGTGGCGACCGGGCGGTTCTTGCTCTTGAGGATGTTGGCCATGAACTGCCAGCTGCTGGAAGCCACCACGCCTTCGTTGGTGAAGTCGTCGATCTGCACGAAGGCGTCGTGCCAGTACTTGCCCACCAGCTTGCGCTGGCCGCGCAGCAGGTCCAGCGCGGCCTTGTACTGCGCCTCGTTGAGTTCGTACGGGTCCTTGATGCCCAGGGCCGGGTTCTTCTTCATCAGGTAGAGCGCGGCGTCGGCGATGTAGATCGGGCCGTCGAAGGCCTGCACGCGGCCCTTGTTGCTCTTGCCATCGGGCAGCGTGGTTTCCTCGAACACCACGTTCCAGCTGGTGGGCGGCTTGTCCTTGAAGACGGTGGTGTTGTACATGAGCACGTTCCAGCCCCACTGGTAGGGCGTGCCGTAGTGCGTGTTGTTCACGTAGTGCCAGGGCGCCTTCTGCAGGCGCGGGTCCACGGTCTTGTAGCTGGGGATCAGGTCCACGTTGACGGGCTGCACCTTCTTGCCGGCGATGAGGCGCATGGAGGCGTCGCCCGAGGCGGTGACGAGGTCGAAGCCGCCTTCGTTCATGAGCGCGACCATTTCGTCGGACGTGCCGGCGGTCTTCACGTTGACCTTGCAACTGGTCTTCTTCTCGAAGTCGGTGACCCAGTCGAAGTTCTTGTCGGTCTGGCCGCGTTCGATGTAGCCCGCCCAGGCCACGATGTCGACCTGGCCTTCGCCTTTGCCCAGTTTCTTGAGGGCCGATTGCGCCTGCGCGGCGGGGGCCAGGGTGGCCAGGGTGAGGGCCGTCGTCAGCAGACCCGCGACGGTGCGGGCGAGAGGGCGTTGTGCGAGTTTCATGGATCGATCACCTATGGGTTGATAGCGGTTTCAGAAACGCAGCCCACCGCCCGGCGGGCCGACTGCAGCGCATCGTAGGAAGGCCGGCCCGGCTTTCAAAATTCAATATTGCTGCGGTAAGCTATCTCGAAAATAGAGAGCGAGGGTTTACCCATATCTTTTTTGCACCGCAACAGGGCAGCAGTTCCCTGGCGTGGTGCGCACCAGCATGAACCGGCACATCACGCTCAAGCAGTTCCGCTACTTCCTGGCGGTGGCGGAATCGGACTCCGTGGCCGCGGCCTCGCGCATGCTGAACATCGCGCAGTCGGCGATCACCAAGAGCGTGCTGGAGCTGGAGGACGGTCTGGGCCTGGTGTTGTTCGAGCGCAGCCCCAAGGGGATGCGGCTGACGCCGGAGGGGCACCGCTTTCTGGTGAAGGCGCGGCGGGTGATCGGCGCGGTGGCGGACGCCACGCGGGGTGTGCACCAGGGGGCGACGCCCTTGGCCGGTTCGCTCACGATCGGGGTAACGAGTCTGGTGGCGGGTTACTACCTGTCGGAGGTGTTCGCGCGGTTTCGGCGCACGTGTCCGGGGGTGGATCTGCAGGTGGTGGAGGATGCGCCGCCCTTTCTGGAGCACCTGTTGATCAACGGCGAGCTGGACATCGCGATCATGGTGAGCAATGCGCTGGGTGAGCCGCAGGCTTTGGTGGCGGAGACGCTGACGCGTTCACCGAACCGGGTGTGGATGGCGGCGGACCACCCGCTGGCGTCGCAGGCGGAGGTGGGGTTGGCGGAGTGTGTGCAGCATGATCTGGTGGTGCTGCAGGCGGACCGGATCGAGTTGTTGATGCGCAGCGTGTGGGCGCGCCATCAGCTGAAGCCGCGCACGGTGTTGCGCACGTCGTCTCTGGAGGCGGTGCGCTCCTTGGTGGGGGTGGGGGCCGGGCTCGCGGTGTTGCCGGACTTTCTGTACCGGCCTTGGACGCTGGACGCGGAGCATGTGGAGGTGCGGACCTTGCGCGACGCTGTGCCTACGGTCGATGTGGGCTTGGTGTGGCGGCGGGGGTCCCAGCCTCGGGCGGAGGTGCTGGAGTTCATCGAGGTGGCCCGGGATCAGTCTCGGTCTCGGCGGCCTGTGGCTTAGTGTTTTTCTTGCCTGGGTTTCTGGCCTGGACCTCGCGCTGCCGGATGGCGTGGTCCGCGTTCTCCGGCGCTGCTCGCGGACGACTGCCCGGGTTCGCCACCGCTACCTCGTCAACTCCACCCCCTCACTCAGGCTCTGTGGCAACCGCGAATGGGCGCCTGCGCCCGCGAACCCCACCATCCGTCGAGAGGGAGGGAATGGAACGCCATTCAAGTGAAACTTGAATTCAACCACTTGAATGCCAACCATGCCACTGGGTCGATGGTGCGGGTGGCCGGGCGCAGGCGCCCATTCGCGGTTGCCACAGAGGTCGTGCGCCCACCCGGTGTTGACGAAGGGATGTGCGAGCGCCCGGGCAGCCGCCCGCGAGCAGCGCCGGAGAACGGCCACCCGCACCAGCGGCCCCGCGCCAAAGCAGGCTAGAGAGACGAACGCGCCCGCTCCTCCTCCAACACCCGCAAAACCCGCCGCTGCACCTTGCCCGTCGTCGTCATGGGCAAAGCATCGATGAACTCGATCTCCTTGGGGTACTCGTAGGGCGCCAACATCCCCTTCACATGCAGCTGAAGCGCCTTCACCAGCGCATCGTCCCCGGCGCACCCCGGGGCCAGCACCACAAAAGCCTTCACCAAAGCCCCCCGCTCGGCATCCGGTTTCGGCACCACCGCCGCATTCGCCACCGAAGCGTGCTTCACCAGACAGTTCTCGATCTCGCTCGGCCCGATGCGGTACCCCGCCGCCTTGAACACATCGTCCGCCCGCCCCTGGTACCAGAGATAACCCTCGGCATCGCGTGTCGCCAGATCGCCCGTGCGGCACCAGCTGTCCGCCGGATCGCCCGTGTACTTCGCGCGCGTCGCCCCCTCGTTCTTCCAGTACCCCAGAAAAAACACCGGATCCGGATCGCCATGCCCATCCCGCCGGTGCACCGCCACATCCCCCGGCACCCCCACCGGGCATTCCCGGCCCTCATCGTCCAGCACCGCCACCCGGTGCCCCGGATAAGCCTTGCCCATGCTGCCCGGCTTCGCCGGCCACAACGGCGCGCAATTGCCCACGATGTAATTGATCTCGGTCTGGCCGAACATCTCGTTCACCGTCACCCCCAGCTGATCGCGGCACCACGCGAACACCGCGTCCCCCACCGCCTCGCCCGCGCTCATCAGCGCCTGCAGCTTCAAACGGTAACGCGGCCGCACCACCGGCACCGCCTTCATCATCGCCTTCAGCGCCGTGGGAAACAGGAAGCTGTGCGTCACCCCATGCCGCTGCATCAGCTCGAACGCCAGCTCGGGGGAGAAGCGGCCGTTGTGGCCCACGATGGGCCGGCCGAAGTACAGCGTGGGCAACAGCGCGTCCATCAGGCCACCGGTCCAGGCCCAGTCGGCCGGCGACCAGAACACCGCTTTCGACACCACCGAGGCATCGAACGGGTCGAAGCCAAACCAGTTCTGGCTGCACACGAAACCGCTCAGGTTGCCGATCAGCGCGCGGTGCGGAATCAAGGCGCCCTTGGGGTTGCCCGTGGTGCCGCTGGTGTAGATCAGCACCGCGGCTTCGTCGGCATAGGTGTTCACGGGCACGAAGTCCGTGGGCTCCTGCGCGAGCAGCTCGGTCCAGTCCAGGTCGGCGCGCATGCCAGCGGGTGTGCCGTCGCCATCGAGCCCGATCACCGCGCGCAGCAAGGGGCAGCGCTCGCGCACGCCCAGCAGCGCGGGCAGCGAAGGCTGGTCGCAGATCGCCACCACGGCCTCGCTGTCGTGCAGGCGGTACTCCAGCGCGTCGGGGCCGAACAGCTGCGACAGCGGCATGCCCACCGCGCCCAGCTGCAGCACCGCCATGTAGGCCACGGCGGTCTCGAAGCGCTGCGGCAGCACGATGGCCACGCGGTCGCCGCGCTGCACGCCCAGCGCGGCCAGGGCGTTGGACAGGCGGTTGGCCTGGTCCATGAGTTCGGCATATCGGTGGTGGCGCGGCTCGCGGCCCGGCGCGCTGGCGATCACCGCCGTGCGCAAGGCGGTGGCGGGCCGCTCGGCCCAGCGCCGCATGCAGACCTCGGCGATGTTGAAATGCGCCGGCACCTGCCACCCGAAGCGCCGGTGCAGGTGGTCGTAGAGGTCTTTCGCGGACTGGGGGGACTTGTCTCTGGCTTGACTCGATCGCATGGCCGGTCTCCGTCTCGTTCTCTATGATCGATCGAATGTACCAAGCCCGGAAACCTTCCCGCACCGAGTTCGTCCCGGTGCGCCACCTGAACTACCACGTGCGCCAATGGGGCCAGCCCGATGCCACGCAGGCCCCGCTGGTGCTCGTGCATGGCTGGATGGACGTGTCCGCCTCCTGGCAGTTCGTGGTGGACGCGATGCGCGGCGATCGCTGGATCATCGCGCCCGACTGGCGCGGCTTCGGCCTCTCCAAGGCGGACGGCCCCGCGCCCGACAACTACTGGTTCCCCGACTACCTCGCCGACCTCGACATCCTGCTCGACCACTATGCCGGCGAGCGCGCGGTGGACCTCGTGGGCCACAGCATGGGCGGCAACGTGGCCATGATCTACAGCGGCGTGCGGCCCCAGCGCATCCGCCGCCTCGTCAACCTCGAAGGCTTCGGCATGCCCGAGACGCGGCCCGCGCAGGCGCCGGGGCGCTATGCGCAGTGGATCGATGAGGTCAAGGCCCTGCACCGGGGCGAGAACGGCCTCAAGGCCTACGGCTCGGTCGACGGCGTGGCGCAGCGCCTCATGAAGACCAACCCGCGCCTGCCGCGCGACAAGGCCGACTGGCTGGCGCGCCAATGGGCCGCGCCGAACGCCGAGGGCGGCTGGGAGATCCTGGGCGACGCGGCCCACAAGGTGGTCGGCGCGAACCTGTACCGGCTCGACGAGGCGCTGGAACTGTACCGCCGCATCAGCGCGCCCGTGCTCTCGGTGACCGCCAGCGACGACAGCCTGGGCCTGTGGTGGAAGGGCGCCTTCACCCTGGCCCAGTACCACGAGCGCATCCAGGCCGTGCCCCGGCTGCGCAGCGCCGAGGTGCCCGACGCCGGGCACATGATGCACCACGACCAGCCCGAAGCACTGGCCGGCCTGATCGAGGATTTCCTCCAGGCCCCAGGCTGATGTACGGATTGTTGCAGTCGCAACGCGGGTGGCGTGCATACTTGTGACCTATGGTTTTCAGCTTGCCCACGACCCCTACCCGCCCCGCTCTTTCACGCCCCCTGGCCACCTTCGCCCTGCTGGCGGCGCTGTCCTCGCCGGCCCTGGCCATCGACTGGACGCTGTGCCCCGGCATCAACGATCCCGTGGCCGAAGGTGCGACCGAACCCCGCTACGAGGGCTTTTTCTCGCCCTACACGCACCACTGGTCGCACGATCCGGAGCACAAGCCGGTGTTCGCCTTCAGCCTGAGCCGCCTGCTGCCCAACGACCGCACCTGCGGCATCAGCCTGTTCCGCAACTCCTTCGGCCAGCCCTCGGCCTACGCCTTCGTGGGCAAGGCCTGGCCCGGCCTGCTGCCCAGCCAGCCCAAGGTGTATGTGTCGGTGACGGCCGGCATCCTGTACGGCTACGTGGGCCAGTACAAGGACAAGGTCCCCATGAACGTGGGCGGGTTTTCGCCCGCCATCATCCCGGCGGTGGGCTACCAGCTCTCGCCCCGGTCCGCCCTCGAAGTCCAGATCCTGGGCACCGCGGCCTTCATGGTCGGGGCGAAGTGGCGCTTCTGACATCGGACAGCGCCCGCGGCCCAGGGCCGGCCCGTGAGAAAATCGCCGTCTTTGTACACAGACAGCAGGAAACAGTCCCATGGAAGCCGAACGCAGCAACGCCATCCGAAGCCAGCTCGAAGACCTGACCACCCGGGTGGTCGAGCTCCGGAGGTATCTTTGACTACGATGCCAAGGCATCGAAGCTGAAGGAAGTCGAGTCCGCGCTCGAAGACCCGACGGTCTGGAACGACCCCAAGCGTGCCCAGGACCTGGGCCGCGAGAAAAAATCCCTGGAAGACGTGGTGCTGGTGCTGGACCGCCTCACCGGCGAACTGGCCGACAACACCGAGCTGTTCGAGATGTCGAGCGAGGACGGCGACACCGCCGGCCTGGTCACCATCGAAGGCGAAGCCGCCAAGGTGGCGGCCGAGGTGGAGAAGCTCGAATTCCGCCGCATGTTCAACAACCCGGCCGATCCGCTGAACTGTTTCGTGGACATCCAGGCCGGCGCCGGCGGCACCGAAGCCTGCGACTGGGCCAGCATGCTGCTGCGCCAGTACCTGCGCTACGCCGAGCGCAAGGGCTTCAAGACCACCATCGAGGACGAGACCGAGGGCGACACCGCCGGCATCAAGAGCGCGACCATCAAGGTGGAGGGCGAGTACGCCTTCGGCCTGCTGCGCACCGAGACCGGCGTGCACCGCCTGGTGCGCAAGAGCCCGTTCGACTCCTCGGGCGGGCGCCACACCTCGTTCGCGTCCATCTTCGTCTACCCCGAAGTGGACGACTCGATCGAGATCGACATCAACCCGGCCGACGTGCGCACCGACACCTTCCGAGCCTCGGGCGCGGGCGGCCAGCACATCAACAAGACCGATTCGGCCGTGCGCCTCACGCACATCCCCACCGGCATCGTGGTGCAGTGCCAGGACGGCCGCAGCCAGCACAGCAACCGCGACGTGGCGTGGAAGCGCCTGCGCTCACGCCTGTACGACCACGAACTTCGCAAACGCCAGGAAGAGCAGCAGAAGCTCGAAGACACCAAGACCGACGTGGGCTGGGGCCACCAGATCCGCTCGTACGTGCTGGACAACAGCCGCATCAAGGACCTGCGCACCAACGTCGAGATTTCCGCCACGCAGAAGGTGCTGGACGGCGACCTCGACCCCTTCATCGAAGCATCACTCAAACAGGGAGTTTGATCCATGAGCTCATTGCGTGAAGGCCCCACCACCGTGGTGCGCCGCGAGGACTACGCCGCCCCGGCCTACTGGATCGACACCGTCGATCTCGGCTTCGACCTGGACCCGGCCAAGACCCGCGTGCTCAACAAGATGCGCCTGCGCCGCAACCCGGACGTGCCGGCGCAGGCTTTGCGCCTGGATGGGGAAGACCTCAGCGTCGCGCGCGTGCTGGTCAACGGCGCGGGCTGCTCCTTCAAGATCGAAGGCACCCAGCTCGTGCTGGAGAGCCTGCCCGAAGGCCACGAGCCCTTCGACCTGGAGATCTTCACGATCTGCGTGCCCGAGAAGAACACGCAGCTCATGGGCCTGTACGTGAGCCAGGGCACCTTCTTCACGCAATGCGAGGCCGAGGGCTTCCGCCGCATCACCTACTTCCTGGACCGCCCGGACGTGATGGCCAGCTACACCGTCACCTTGCGCGCCGACAAGGCGAAGTACCCGGTGCTGCTGTCCAACGGCAACCTGGTGGAGGAAGGCAGCCTGCCCGATGGCCGCCACTTCGCGAAGTGGGTCGATCCGCACAAGAAGCCGTGTTACCTGTTCGCCCTGGTCGCCGGCCAGCTGGTGGCGCGCGAGCAGCGCATCACCTCGCGCAGCGGCGGCAAGCACCTGCTGCAGGTCTATGTGCGCCCAGGCGACATGGACAAGACCGAGCACGCGATGAACTCGCTGATCGCCAGCGTGGCCTGGGACGAGGCCCGCTTCGGCCTGCCGCTCGACCTCGAGCGTTTCATGATCGTCGCCACCAGCGACTTCAACATGGGCGCGATGGAGAACAAGGGCCTCAACATCTTCAACACCAAGTACGTGCTGGCCAACGCCGCCACGGCCACCGACACCGATTTCGCCAACATCGAATCGGTGGTGGGCCACGAGTACTTCCACAACTGGACCGGCAATCGCGTCACCTGCCGCGACTGGTTCCAGCTCAGCCTCAAGGAAGGCCTCACCGTCTTCCGCGACCAGGAATTCAGCATGGACCTGTGCGCCGAGCCCTCGGCGCGCGCGGTCAAGCGCATCGAGGACGTGCGCGTGCTGCGCACCGCGCAATTCCCCGAGGACGCCGGCCCCATGGCCCACCCGGTGCGGCCCGACAGCTACGCCGAGATCAACAACTTCTACACCGTCACCGTCTACGAAAAAGGCGCCGAGGTCGTGCGCATGATGCAGACCCTGGTCGGCCGCGAAGGCTTCGCCAGGGGCATGAAGCTGTACTTCGAGCGGCACGACGGCCAGGCCGTCACCTGCGACGACTTCGCCCAGGCCATCGCCGACGCCAACCCCGAGAGCGACCTGCACCGCCTGCTGCCGCAGTTCAAGCGCTGGTACAGCCAGGCCGGCACGCCGCACGTGCGCGCCGAAGGCGTGTACGACGCCGCCGCGCGCAGCTACACGCTCACGCTGTCGCAAAGCTGCATGCCCACGCCGGGCCAGGCCGCCAAGGAGCCGTTCGTGATCCCGGTCTCGCTCGGCCTGCTCAGCCCCGAAGGCCAGCAGTTGCCGCTGCAACTGGCGCACTGGACGCAGCCCGAGGCCGGCAGCCGCACCTTCGTGCTCACCCAGGCCAGCGAGAGCTTCACCTTCGTGAACCTCGACAGCGCGCCCGTGCCCTCGCTGCTGCGCGGCTTCTCGGCGCCCGTGGTGCTGGAATGCCACTACACCGACGCGCAGCTGCTCACCCTGCTCGCGGCCGACCCCGACCCGTTCAACCGCTGGGAAGCCGGCCAGCGCCTGGCCCTGCGCCGCGCGCTCATGGCCATCCTGGCCGAAGGCCCCGCCCCCGATGCGCCGCTGGACGGCGCCTTCCTCGGCGCCATGCGCGATGTGCTGCGCCACCAGCACCTGGACGCCGCCTTCAAGGAGCTGGTGCTCACGCTGCCGAGCGAAACCTACATCGCCGAACAACTGGCCGAGGTGGACCCGCAGCGCGTGCACGCGGTGCGCGAAGCCATGCGCGAACAGCTCGCCACCGCCCTGCAGGACGACTGGGCCTGGGCCTTCGAGCACCACAAGGACAACGGCGCCTACCACCCCGACCCGGTGAGCACCGGCCGCCGCGCGCTCGCGGGCCTGTCGCTCACCATGTTGTGCCTGGCCGCGCGCCACCAAGGCGACGCCGTCTGGCCGGGCAAGGCCTACCAGCACTTCAAGGACGCCGGCAACATGACCGACCGCTTCAACGCGCTGTCGGCCCTGGTGGTGAGCGAACACGCGCTCGCCCGCGACGCGCTGGCCCGCTTCCACGCCCTGTTCCGCGACGAGGCCCTGGTGCTCGACAAGTGGTTCGCCCTGCAGGCCGGCGCGCCCGACCGCGCGGGCAACGTGCTGCCGGCGGTGCGCAAGCTCATGGCGCACCCGGACTTCAACCTCAAGAACCCCAACCGCGCGCGCAGCGTGATCTTCAGCTACTGCAGCGCCAACCCGGGCGCCTTCCACCGCGCCGACGCGGCGGGCTACCTGTTCTGGAGCGAGCGCGTGGCCGAACTCGACGCCTTCAACCCGCAAGTGGCCGCCCGCCTGGCGCGCGCGCTCGACCGCTGGAAAAAACTCGCCGAGCCCTACCGCGGCGCGGCGCGCGAAGCCATCGCCCGCGTGGCCGCCAAGCCCGACCTGAGCAACGACGTGCGCGAGGTCGTCACCCGAGCCCTCGCCGACTGAAACGGAAAACCGACATGACCCAACGCATTTCCCTCACCCGCTACCTCGTCGAACAACAGCGCGTCGACGGCCTGATTCCCTCCCAGCTGCGCCTGCTGCTCGAAGTGGTGGCGCGCGCCTGCAAGAGCATCAGCCAGGCCGTGAACAAGGGCGACCTCGGCGGCGTGCTCGGCGCGGCGACCACCGAGAACGTGCAGGGCGAGGTCCAGAAGAAGCTGGACATCATCGCCAACGAGGTGCTGATCGAAGCCAACGAATGGGGCGGCCACCTCGCGGCCATGGCCAGCGAGGAAATGGACAGCATCTACGTGGTGCCCAACCGCTACCCGCAGGGCGAGTACCTGCTGCTGTTCGATCCCCTGGACGGCTCCAGCAACATCGACGTGAACGTCAGCATCGGCACCATCTTCAGCGTGCTCAGGAAGCCCGACGGCAGCGCCGGCGTGAGCGAGGAGGACTTCCTGCAGAGCGGCGCCCACCAGGTGGCCGCCGGCTACTGCGTGTACGGCCCGCAGACCACGCTGGTGCTCACGGTGGGCGACGGCGTGGCCATGTTCACGCTCGACCGCGAGCAGGGCTCTTTCGTGCTGACCCAGGAAAACGTGAAGATCCCGGCCGACACCAAGGAATTCGCGATCAACATGAGCAACATGCGCCACTGGGACACCCCGGTGAAGCGCTACGTGGACGAGTGCCTCGCCGGCCAGGAAGGCCCGCGCGGCAAGGACTTCAACATGCGCTGGATCGCCAGCATGGTGGCCGACGTGCACCGCATCCTCACGCGCGGCGGCATCTTCATGTACCCCTGGGACAAGCGCGAACCGAACAAGCCCGGCAAGCTGCGCCTGATGTACGAGGCCAACCCCATGAGCTGGCTGATCGAACAGGCCGGCGGCGCCGCCACCAACGGCCGCGAGCGCATCCTGGACATCGTGCCCGGCAAGCTGCACGAGCGCGTCAGCGTGATCCTGGGCTCGAAGAACGAGGTCGAGCGCGTCACCGCCTACCACCGGGAAGCCTGATCCACATCGGGCTATAATCTTAGGCGTTGCCGGTGTAGCTCAGTCGGTAGAGCAGCTCATTCGTAATGAGAAGGTCGGGTGTTCGATTCATCTCTCCGGCACCAACAAACGCTGAAAGCCCGCCATGAAATCCATGGCGGGCTTTTTCTTTGGGGCGGCGCGGCCGTGCGCGCGCCCGTCGGAGTCGACCTAGAATCCGCCCACGCCCTGTGGCAACAGGCCGAACAACCCGACTTGGAGACAGCATGGAACACAGCAATCTGAAGAAGTGGTCTGCCGAATTTCTGGGGACCTTCTGGCTGACCTTGGGCGGCTGCGGCAGTGCGGTGCTGGCGGCGGCCTTTCCGCAGCTCGGCATCGGCTTCACCGGCGTCTCGCTGGCTTTCGGCCTCACGGTGCTGACCGGCGCCTACGCCTTCGGGCCGATCTCCGGCGGCCACTTCAATCCGGCGGTCTCGGTGGGCCTGGCGCTCGGGGGCCGCTTCCGCGCGGCCGAGCTGCCCGGTTATGTGATCGCCCAGGTGCTGGGCGCCGTGGTGGCGGCCGGCGTGTTGTACCTCATCGCCACGGGCAAGCCGGGCGCCAGTGTGGGCGGCTTCGCCACCAACGGCTATGGCCAACATTCGCCCGGCGGCTACGGCCTCACGGCGGCGCTGATCACCGAGGTCGTGCTCACCGCCGTGTTCCTGCTCGTCATCCTCGGCGCCACCGCGAAACGCGCGGCCGCCGGCTTCGGCGGCCTGGCCATCGGCCTGTGCCTGACCCTGATCCACCTGATCTCGATCCCGGTGACCAACACCTCGGTCAACCCGGCGCGCAGCACCGGCCCGGCGCTGTTCGGCCCGGCCATCGCGCTGGACCAGCTCTGGCTGTTCTGGGTCGCGCCGATCGTGGGCGCCGCGCTGGGCGCGCTGATCTGGCGCTCGCTGCTGGCCACCGGCGACGACTGAGCCGGCCGGCCGGGCGGCCTCACTCCACGCGGATGTTGTTGGCCTTGGCGATCTTGCCCCACTTGTCGTATTCGGCGCGCGAGACCTTGGCGAACGCCTCCACGGAAGTGCCCATGGCGACGAGCCCCAGGCCTTCGAGCTTCTTCTGCACATCGGGCGTGTGCAGGATCTTCACCAGCTCGGTGTTGAGGCGGCCGATGATGTCCTTGGGCGTGCCCGCGGGCACGTAGAAGCCCTGCCAGCCATCGCCGTCGTAGCCCGGCAGCACCTCGCTCACGGCGGGCACCTCGGGCAGGGCCGAGCTGCGCTTGGGGCTGGTGACAGCCAGCGCGCGCACCTTGCCCGAGCGCACCAGCGGCACGGCCGTGGTGGCCGGCTCGAACGCCAGCGGCACCTGGCCCGCCATCACGTCGGGCAGCGGGCTGCCCTTGTAGGGGATGTGGACCATGCTCACCTGCGCCATGTTGTTCATCATCTCCATCACCACGTGCGGGCCCGAGCCCACGCCCAGCGAGCCGTACTCCACGCCACCGGGTTTCGCCTTGGCCTGGGCCAGCAGGTCCTGCAAGGTCTTGAAGGGCTGGTTGGGGCCGGTGATGAGCACATAGGGCACCAGCGCCACCTGGGTCACGGGGGCGAAGTCGCGGAAGGTGTCGTAGGGCAGCTTGGCGTAGACGTTGGGGTTAATGCCCATGATGGAGTTGACCGTCATGAACAGGGTGTAGCCATCGGCCGGGCTCTTGGACGCCACGTCGGCGCCGATGATGCCGGCCGCGCCCGCGCGGTTGTCGATGACGACGGGTTGCCCCAGTGCGCGGGACAGCGGCTCGCTCAGGATGCGGGCCACGACGTCGGGCGAGACGCCGGCGGCGAAGGGCACGACCACGCGGATCGGCTTCTCGGGCCACTTGCCCTGGGCGTGCAGCCGAGGGGCGACGCCGATCAGGGCGGCGGCGCCGAGGCCGGAGAGGATGTGGCGGCGGTTCGGGCCTGCGGGGAGTTGGGGGCTCATGGGGGTTTCCTGGTTCGGGGGCATGGGGCGGCGGGGCTCAGGCGAGCCAGGACCGCAGATGGGGAAGCAAGGCGTCGATCTGCTGCACATGGGGATAGTGCCCCCCGGCAGACAGCACCACGCGATGGGCATGGGGGTAACGCCGGCGCACCCGTTCGCGCACGGCGGGCGTGATGATGGCGTCGTCCTCGCAGTCGCAGAGCACGGTCTTCGTGGGCGTCGGCGGTGCGGGCAGGGGCGTTGACAGCGCCACCTTCAGCAGCCGCTGGCGGAAGTCTTCCGCCGGCAGGCCGTGCTGGAGCATGTGCAGCTGCAGCTGGCGCAATTCGCTGTCGGGGCGGGCCAGGGTGCCGTCGCGCCAGCGCGCGACCACATCCTCACCACTGGCCGCGGTCAGCCAGTCGGGCGCGAACAGCGGGGACGCGGCCACGTCGGCCCCGTCGACGAAGGTGTTGCCCAGCCACAGCGCGCGCAGCGCGCCGGGGTGGCGTTGGGCGAAGGCCTGGGCCCACCACGCGCCATACGAGGAGCCCCAGACCGCCACGGGGCCGAGCGCGAGGTGGTCGATCAGGGCCAGGAGGCCATCGGCCAGCGCGTCGGGTTCCAGGCCGCTGGGGTAGTGCACCGTCAGCACGCGGGCCTCGGCGTCCAGGGCTTGCGCGATGCGCCAGGCCACGTCGCCGTTGCCCAGGGCGCCGGGCAAGAGCACCAGGGGCGGCGCGTCGCGCCGGTTGTCGCGAAAGCCCCAGCGGTGCCCTTGCGGGTCGGTGAAGGCGTTCAGGGGCCAGGCCTGGGTGAACGCCTCCAGGCCGGCCGGTGCGGCGAAATCCAGGCTCACGCGTAGAGCCCCGCTTCGCGCAAGGTGGACTTGGCCTGCTCGGAGAAGTCCGCCTCGGGGGCGTCGCCGCTGACGACGACCAGCAGGAAATGCGATTGCTCGGGCTCGTGGTGGGTGATGTTCTCGAAGCGGCGGTTGACGCCGGGCGGGAACGACATGACGTCCCAGGGGCCGACGTCGAAATACTCTTCACGGCCATCCAGTTCCCAGGAGCAGCGCCAGGTGCCGGTGAGGGGCATGAAGGTTTCGTTGGTGTCGTGGTTGTGCATCATCGGACCGTGGCCGGGCCGGGCTTCGCAGAAGCCCAGGTTGAAGCCCTCGCTGATGGGGATGGCCGCGTTCGCCGCCGCCTCGGCGCCCAGCGGCGAGACCACGTCCTGGCCGCCCTTGCCCTTGGGCGGCTGGAAGCCGACGGCGTTGTACAGCTTGCGGATGGCGCTGGGGTACTGGCTGTCGGGCAGGCCGCCGTCGAAGCCTTTCAAGTCCTTGAAGTAGGCCACGCGTTTGCGCATCTCTTCGCGCGTAACTCGGATCTGGGGAAGTGCCATGGGGTCTCTCTCGGTTGGGGGTGGGACACGCGGCGAAGTATGAAAGTGCGGCCGCGCATGCTGCAATCGCGCAAACCGATGGCGCCGATCGGCCCCCGCGATGAAGGCCATGGGTTTTCCCCTAGGCCCCTGAGCGCACCCGGTCAGGCGAATGCAGGCACCATCCCTGGCCATGAAGCTGCCGACCCTCGATCTCCCTCTGCTGCTCGCGTTCGACGCCCTGATGCGGGAACGCCATGTCACCCGCGCGGCCGAACGGCTGGAGGTGGGCCAGTCGTCCATGAGCGCGTCGCTGGCCAAATTGCGCGACCTGTTCCAGGACGAGTTGCTGATGCGCGCGGGCACCGGCCTGGTGCCCACCGAACGCGCCATGGCCCTGCTGCCCCGGGTGCAGGAAGCGCTGGCCGCGATGGAGCGCGTGCTCGAGCCCGCCACGCCGTTCGACCCCGCCACGGCGCAGCACACCTTCCGACTGATCGTCATCGACTACATCGACCTGCTGGTGATGCCTTCGGTCATGCGCCGGCTGCGCGAGGAGGCGCCCGGCGTGAAGATCCACGTGCTGCAGACCAACCCCAAACACTTCGGCGAAATGATGGCGGCGGGCGAGCTGGACCTGGCCATCACCTACTTCCCCGACGCGCCCGACTACCTCAAGGGCCGCAACCTGTTCGCCGACCGCTTCGTCACCATCTGCGCGCGCGAGCACCCCGCGATCACGGCGTCGCTGGATGTGGCGGCCTTCTGCGCGCTGCCCCATGTGACCATCGAGCCCGACCTCGCGCAGATCTACAACGTGCAGATCGACGCCGCCTTGTGCCCCCATGGCGTGAGCCGCAACGTGCACATGATCAAGCCCAGCTTCCTGGCCCTGCCCTTCGTGCTGGAGACCTCCGACATGGTGGCCTGCGTGCCGGTGCGCCTGGCCCGGCGCATGACGCAGATGGCGCGCATCGACATGTTCGACATCCCGCTGGAGCTGCCGCTGTTCGATGTGCGCATGCTGTGGCACCCGCGCACGCAGCACGCGCCCGCCAACGAGTGGCTGCGCCGCGTGGTGGTGGAGTGCGCGCAGGCGGTCGCGCGCTGAAGGCGCGAACGGTTAGCCGAACCGGGCCGGCGAAAACGGCCGCACATCCACGCGCGGCGTGGCGCCGGTCATCATCGCCGCCAGCAGTTCCCCCGTCACCGGCCCCAGCGTGAAGCCCTGGTGCCCATGGCCGAAGGCGCACCACAGGCCGGGCACCGAGGGCACGGGGCCGAAGGCGGGTTTCATGTCGGGCATGCAGGGGCGCGTGCCCATCCAGGGTTCGGGGTCCACGCGCTCGCCGAGCGGGAAGCTCTGGCGCGCGATCGCTTCGGCGGCATCGATCTGCGTGGGTGTGCGCGGCGCATCGGCGTTCGCGAGTTCGGCGCCGGTGGTCAGGCGCAGGCCGTCCTTCATGGGCGCGACCACGTAACCGTATTCGGCATCGATGACGGTGCTGTTCAGGGTCTGGCCCGGCAGGCGCGCGTAGTGCATGTGGTAGCCGCGCTTGGGGATCATGGGCGCCGTGTAGCCAAAGCGCGAGGTCAGCTGCAGGGTCCACGGGCCCAGCGCCACCACCACCTGCGGCGCCGAGAGTGTGCGCCCGTCGGCCGTGTCCACCTGCCACCCGCCCGAGCCGCTTTGGCGCAGGCCCAGGGCGTCGCCCAGGTGCACCGCGCCACCGCGTTGTTCGAACAGACGCGCATAGGCCTGCACCAGATCGCCCGGGCTGCGGATGGCCACGGGGTCGGTCCAGCGCACGGCCCCGGCGAACTCGCCCACCAGCGCGGGCTCTTCGCGCGCCACGTCCGCGCCCGTGAGCTTGAGGTGGTGCACGCCGGCCTGGGCGCGCTCGTCGGCCACCTCGAAGAATTCGTGCAGTTCGCGCTCGCTGCGGTAGAGCATGAGGTAGCCCTGCCCCGCCACGAGATCCTCGGCGCCCGCGTCGCGCATCAGCGGTGCGTGCGTGTCCAGCGAGAGCGCGATCAGGGTCTCGTACTCGCGCGAAATCCGCTGGTAGGGGCCGGGTGCCGAGTGGCGGTAGTAGGACCACAGCGGGCCCAGCATGCGCGCGGCATCGCTGGCGTGGTAACGCACGTCGACGCGCTGGTTGGTGGCGCCCGACAAGAGGAAGCCGAGGTCGCGCGGCAAGGCATAGGGTGCGATGGCTTCGCGCTGGATGATGCCGGCGTTGCCGTAGGACGTCTCGAGCCCGGGCGCGCGGCGATCGAGCAAGGCGACGGACTGGCCCCGGGCCTGCAGGTGCAGCGCGCAGCCCACGCCGACCATGCCCGCGCCGAGAACGATGATGTCGTGTGTCATGGTGCAGGTCATTCTAGTTGCTGCTCTTTTTATGGCGCGGTGATGACAGCCCTGGCACATCGCAGGGCCATGTGTTGTATCTCGGGGCAAACCCTCTTGCGGGCGGCCGATGTCACAGAGTTTTCGCCGCGCTTCGATGAAATACGAAGGACTTCCTGCATGGTGCAGGGAGCAAGGGGACCTCCACGGGTCCCCCGTGCAATTTCATCGGAGCATCCACATGAAGAAGAGCCTCGTCGCTCTGGCCGTTCTGGCCACCACGGGCGCCGCCCTGGCGCAGTCCAACGTCACGCTGTACGGCCGCATCGACACCTCGGTCGGTTCCAACAAGGTCAACGGCGTGAGCAGCACGCAGATGTTCAGCGGCAACCTGACCTCCACCCGCTGGGGCGTGCGCGGCAGCGAAGACCTGGGCGGCGGCCTCAAGGCCATCTTCGGTCTGGAGCAAGGCTTTGACAGCAGCGCCGGCACGCAAGCCGCCGGCAGCGCGTTCGACCGCATGTCCATCGTCGGCCTGAGCGGCGGCTTCGGCACGCTCAAGCTCGGCCGTCACGACACCTCGTTCGACGACATCCGCGACCTGAGCATCAGCAGCAACCTCTGGGACTCGGAATTCAGCCCGACCAAGATCGCCTACACCGCCGGTGTGGCCGACTACTCGAGCCGCGCCAGCAACCAGCTGCGCTACGAATCGCCCTCCTTCGGCGGCTTCAGCCTCGGCGCCAGCTACGGTCTGGACGAAGACTCGACCGTGAAGGCCGACACCACCGCGTTCAACCTGCGCTACCGCGCCGGCAACCTGGACGTGGGTGTGGGCTACCAGGAGCAGAAGGCCAACAACCGCGAGTACACCACCGTCGGTGGCGCGTACAACTTCGGCGTGGCCCGCCTCTCGGCCGGCTACAACCGCGCTGAAATCAAGAACGGCGCCAAGGCCAATGGCTACGCCATCGGCGTGAACGTGCCCGTGGGCAACCTGGACTTCTCGGTGGGCTACGCCTACAGCAAGGCCGAGAACACCGCAGGCGCCACGACCGCCAAGGGTTCCGCGCTGTCCGCTGGCGTGACCTACGCGCTGTCCAAGCGCACCCGCGTGTACGGCGCCTACCTCGACGGCGACGTGGAGAACGGCGCTGGTGTCACCACCACCGACCGCCGCATGTACTCGGTCGGCGTGCGCCACGACTTCTGATTTCCCGCTTTCGCGTTACTTCCTGCCTTTTCCAAGGTTTCATGCCCTCCGGTCGATTTCGGCCGGAGGGCTTTTTGCCTTGCGGTGCGTCGTGTCGGCTTACGCGGCCTGGCCGGGGTTGCCGTCCATGCCGACGATGCGCGGGGTGTTGATCTTCACGCCCTTGATGACCTTCTTGTCGCGCAGGTAGCCCGAGACCACGTCCCAGATCGGCTCGCCCTTGGCGCCTTCCTGCACCGAGGCCCAGCCCGCGACCTTGTAGGTCTTGTCGGCTTCGATCGGCTTGCCCTTGAGCATCATGTTGTTGATGCGCTGGCCCATCGCGGCCTTGGGCGAGACGGTGTACTGCATGCCGCCCACGCGCACCATGTCGCCGCCCTGCTGGTAGTAGGGGTCGGGGTTGAAGATGTTGTCGGCCACGTCTTCGAGGATGGTCTTGATCTGCTCGCCGGTGAACTCGTTGAGCGTGGTGGCCGGGTAGGTCATGGCCATCTGGTCCATCATGCGCTCGTAGGTGATGGTGTCGCCCGGCAGCAGCGAGGTGCCCCAGCGCACGCCCGGCGAGAAGGCCATGTCGGCACCCTTGTTCTGCATCAGCGCGTCGCAGATGACCTGGTCCCACGAGCCGTTGAAGTTGCCGCGGCGGTACAGCAGCTCTTCGGTGACGGCGAGTTTCTCGTCGAGCTTGTCCTTGTAGGGCGCGCGCACCTTGTCGATGTAGGCCTGCATCTCGGCGTCGGCCGACAGCAGGTTGGAGAACACCGGCATCAGCTTGTAGCGGAAGTCCTGCACCTTGCCGGCGCGCACGTCGAAGTCGAGCACGCCGACGAACTTGCTGTTGGAGCCGGCGTTGGTCACCAGGGTCTGGCCGCCACCGTTCTTCACGATGGTGGGCGCGGGCATGCCGTCGTGCGTGTGGCCGCCGAGGATGGCGTCGATGCCGCGCACGCGCGAGGCCATCTTGATGTCCACGTCCATGCCGTTGTGCGAGAGCACCACGACGACCTGCGCGCCTTTGCCGCGCGCCTCGTCCACCATCTTCTGCATGTGCTCGTCCTGGATGCCGAAGGTCCAGTCGGGCACCATGTAGCGCGGGTTGGCGATGGGGGTGTAGGGGAAGGCCTGGCCGATCACGGCCACCTGCACGCCGTTCATCTCGCGCAGCGCGTAGGGCTTGAACACCAGGTCTTCGAAGTCGGTGGTCTTGACGTTCTGCGCGAGGAATTCCATGTTCCCCTTGAAGTCCTTTTCCACGATCTCCTGCACGCGCTTGGCGCCGAAGGTGAACTCCCAGTGGGGTGTCATCATGTTCACGCCCAGCAGCTTGCAGGCGTCGACCATGTCCTGGCCGTTGGTCCACAGCGAGGTGGCCGAGCCCTGCCAGGTGTCGCCGCCGTCGAGCAGCAGCGCGTGCGGACGGCTGGCGCGCAGCTGCTTGATCAGCGTGGCCATGTGCGCGAAGCCGCCCACCTTGCCGTAGGTCTTCGCGGCCTGGCTGAAATTGAGGTACGAGAACGCGTGCGCGCTCGCGGTGCCCGGCTTGATGTTGAAGTGCTTGAGCAGCTTCTCGCCGACGATGTGCGGCGCGCGGCCCACGGCCTCGGCCACGCCGAGGTTGACGTTGGGCTCGCGGAAGTAGATCGGCTGCAGCTGGGCATGGCAGTCGGTGAAGTGCAGGAAGCTCACGTTGCCGAAGGTCGGCACGTCGTACAGCTTTTCACCCGCGCCGGGCGCGGCGGCCAGCACGTCGCGGTGGTTCAGGGCCATGCCGGTGGCACTGGCCACGGCGAGCACCTGCATGAATTCACGGCGACTGAAACTCATCTCTGTCCTTGATTGATAACTGATGACTGATATTTGAGCGAAATTTTTTTGAAGGGCCCCGGCTGCGGTGCGCAGCCGGGGCCGATCGCTCTACTTGTTGACGGGCGAGGCCGGGTCCAGCAGCAGGGCCATCACGTCCTTGAGCTGCTTCTCGTTGAGGATGGCCATGTGGCCCACGCGCGGCATCTGCGAGCAGGCGTTGTAGGCGCGCGAGTTCCAGAGCTTGCCCCAGGTGTACTCCACGATGGCCTTGCCACCGGCGCTGTTCGGGTCGGTGACACCGCGCAGCTTGCCGTAGTTGTACAGGCTCGGGCCCAGGGTGCCGAAGGAGATCTCTTCCTTGCTGATCTGGTGGCAGTTGTAGCAGTTGCCGCCGTTGGCGTCGCCGGCCTTGTCGGTCCAGGTCATGCCCCGGCCGCTCTGGGCGATCTTCTCGCCCTCTTTCCAGTCGCCGAGGAACTTGCCGTCGCTGGGCCACTTCACGGTCTTCATGTTGGCCGCTTCGATGGCCTTGGCGACGGCCGGGTCGATGGTCTTGCCCGCCACGTCGGCGGCCGCGCACTCGCGGTTGGCGTCGTCCTGCACCAGGCGGTCCACCTTGGCGATGCCGCGGTCCTGGAAGGAGTTCTTGATGATGTCGGCCGCGGCCTTGTCGTACTCGGCGGCCGAAGGCGACACGGTGCACGCGGAGAGCGCGAGGGCCGCCACGGGCAGCAGGGCGAATGCAATGGCTTTGTTCATGGTCGGTGTCTCCGGTTCAGCGCTTGATGGCGGGCACGATGGACTCGGCGGTCTTGGCGTTCACGCCCATGTAGACACCGAGTGCAATGGTGGCGTCGCTGCCGAACTTGGGCTCGGGGAAGCGCTGCTGGCGGAAACAGTCGTTCAGGCGCAGTTGCATGCCCCACATCTGCGAGTTGGACACGCGGTAGGCCGGCCAGGCGGCGAAGCCGATGCCGTCGCCCGGGTTCTTGGTGAGGTTGGGCAGGTCCTGCAGGCGGATGCGCTTGTCGCTCTCACCGTGGCAGGAGGCGCACGAGAAGTCGTGCGTGCCGCCGCGCGTGAAGAACATGCGCTTGCCGGCTTCGTACATCAGCTTTTCCTGCGCGTGCGATTGCGGCAGGTTGAAGCGCATGCCCTTGGAGGCGGTCGCCACGTAGGTGGCCAGGGCCGTCAGGTTCGCCATCTCGCCGCGGCCGAACGGCGTCTTGGCGATCTCGGCACCGTTGAAGCCCTGCAGGGTTTCCATGCAGGTGATCAGGCGGGTCTCCAGGTCCTGCACGCGGCCGGTGTCCTTGAAGAAGCGCGGCATCTCGACGAAGGCGCCCTTGATGACACCGGGGCCCTTGCCCAGGTCGCACTGCTCCAGCGACGCGTTCTTCGGGCCCCGTTTCTGTTTCCAGAGTTCTTCCCCCTTCATCTCGAACAGTTCGGCGGGGTTGCCGTCCTGCAGCATTTCCCGGTATTTCGCGATGCCTTCGGCGGTCGCATCCTGGGCGTGCACGGCGCCAGCAGCCATCAGGCCACCGAGCACCAGCGCGGCTGAAGCAAGCTGGAATTTCATGGGGAGTCTCCTCGTTGTTATCAAAAAAGGCGGTGGGGCGACACTTCCAGAGTCACCGCGGAACCGGCTCCGCCGGGCCGCTGGTGACGCCCCCTGGAGGGGGTCGCGCGAAGCGCGGCGGGGGTGTTATGCGATGACGGCTTCGTCGGTGCGCGTGTCGCCCTTGGTGTCGACCCACTTCACCGTGACCTTGTCGCCCTTGGCGGCGCCCTTGAACTTGAAGGACAGGAAGGGGTTCTGCGCCACCGAGCCGGTGAACAGCGAGCTCAGCACGACCTTGCCGTTGTGCGTGGCTTCCACTTCCTTGATGAAGTGGGCGGGGATGAGGGCACCCGCCGCGTCGCGCCGCGTGCCGGGCTCCATGACGTGGGACATGAGGATGCGAACGGTGGTTTCGTCACCGGCGAGAGCGGCGCGGATGCGCATCGGATCGGCCATGATGGACTCCTGGGGTATCTGTGAATGGGTTGCGAGGGGAAACGTGGGGTTCGGGGGGGCGATCAGCCGCCGCAACCACCCAGCGTGACCTTGGTTTCCTTGGTGGCCGAGTAGAGCTTGCCATCGGCCTTGACCACGGCGATCACGTTGCTGCTCTGGCCCATCTTCAGGCGGGTCTGCACGTCGGCGGCGGTGCCGGCGGGGATGATGAAACCGGCCGACAGCGGCATCGGGTTCTTCTCGACGATCAGGTAGATCTCGGTGGTGTTGGGCAGCTTGCTGGTGGCGCCCACGGGCACCACGGCGCCGTTTTCGGCGATGTCCGGTGCGACCACGGTGACCTGGTCGCTGTTGGCGGGCGTGCCGCCCACGGCCTTGAGCGCCTCGGCCAGGGTCTTCACTTCGAAGCCGGCGCGGTCCACGGCGGCCTGGGCCTGGCTTTGGGTGATGAGACCCAGCGACACGAGCGTGGCGAAGGCCCCGGTGGTCTTGAGGGCGACTCGGCGTGAGTTGTTCATGGGGAGCTCCTGGTGAGAATGAAAAAACGCGGTGAGTTTACTGGGGGGCCCCAGCAAGGATCCAGCCGGCAAGCAGTTTGAGCTCGTCGTCCTTCAGATTCGGTTGTGGGGGCATCGGCACCGGGCCGTAGGCCCCCGAACCACCCGACTTGATGCGCGCCGCCACGGCGTCGAGCGCACCCGCCTGTCCCTTGTGCTTGGCGGCCACGTCCTTGAAGGCCGGGCCCACCAGCTTCTTGTCCACCGCGTGGCAGGCCATGCAGGCGCTCTTGGTCGCCAGCGCCTTGGCGGCAGCGGCGTCCTGGGCGTGGGCACCCGCGCTCCAAAGCGCGCCGGATGCTGCCAGGCACAGCAGGATCGATTTCATGGACATAGCGTACGGTCTCCTTGTCGTGGGGGGAATGGGGTTTACGAGTAAATGCAAATATTAAGAAGCATACCTTCGCTCCCGAAGGCCAGCCCCTGCGACGGCCAATGGCCCCTCACTTCGCGCCGTTGACGATCCATTGCGCGATCGAGCGCGCGTCGGCTTCGCTGAGCTGAGGCTGCGGCGGCATCGGCACCGCGCCATACACGCCCGAACTGCCGCCCTGGATCTTGCCCATCAGGTAGGCCTCGAGGTCGGCCTTGCCCTTGTGCTTGGCCAGAATCTCGGTGAAGCCCGGGCCCACGATCTTGTTGGTCATGCCGTGGCAGGCGGTGCAGCTGTTGGCGCCGAGCAGGGCCTTGGGGTCTTTCACCGCCGGGGCGGCCGCGACCACCACGGCGGCGGGCGCCGGCCCGCTGCCCACCGGCCCCTTGGGCGGCGGCTTGGTGGTGTCGGCGCCGCGCACCGGGCCGATCACGCGGTTCTGCTCCTGGATGTTGCCATGCGCATCGCGCGCGAAGTCGGGCAGCGAGGAGCGGATGGTCGACTCCACCGGGCAGTCCTTCATGCAGGCCACGTTCTTCACGTCGCCCTTGCCTTCGAGCTTCCACAGCGGTTCATGGAACACCATGCCGTTGCGGTTGGGCATGCGCTTCTGCACCTCGGCGATGTTCTGGTCGTTCAGCGTGAAATCGGCCGGCACCACCTCGGCCAGGCTCAGCAGGTAGGCCGTGACGGCGTAGACCTCGTCGGTCTTGAGCGTCTTGGGCGCGTTCCAGGGCATGGCGCGGTTGATGTAGTCCCACAGCGTGGAGAGCGTGGCCACCTTCATCATGGTGGTCTTCTGCGGGAAGATGCTGCCGGGTTCGAGGTTCTTCACGCGGCCGCGCTCGATGTCGGCCTTGGTGGTGCCACCCACGATGGGGGTGAACACCTCGTTCGATTCGCCGAAGCTGCCGTGGCAGGACGCGCACTGCGCCTCCCACACCTGCTCGCCCAGCGCGACGCTGCCGGCGCCCTTGGGCAGGCCCTTGAAGTCGGGGCGCACATCGATGTCCCAGGCCTTCACCTCGGCCTTGGTCGCATCGCGGCCCAGCTCGTGCCAGGGCTTGCCCTGTGCCACGGCAGGGCCGGAGAACCCGATGACGAGCGCAGCGAGGAAAGTTCCAGAAATACCGCGGAACCGGCTTTGCCGGGCCGCAGGTGTTGCCCCCTTGAGGGGGTCGCGCGAAGCGCGGCGGGGGGTCGTCATATCAATACACCTGGACGTTGGAGACTTCGCCGTTTTCGGCGACCCGCCATGACTGGATGGCGTTCTGGTGGTAGATCGAGCGCGTGCCGCGCACGGCGCGCAGCTGGTTGATCTTGGGCTGCACATAACCCGTGCTGTCGATCGCGCGGCTCTGCAGCACGGCGGGCTTGCCGTCCCACACCCAGTCGATGTTGAAACGCGTCAGCGCCTTGGGCAACAGCGGACCTTCCAGCCGCGCGGTGCGCCAGTTGCGCCCGCCGTCGGTGCTCACGTCCACACGCTTGACGGCGCCGCGGCCCGACCAGGCCAGGCCGGTGATGTTGTAGTAACCCTTGTCCAGCAGCGTCTGGCTGCCCGAGGGCGTGGTGATCACGCTCTTGCACTCCTGGATGCCGGTGTACTGCCGGTGCGTGCCGTCGGGCATGTGGTCGATGTAGTGCACCGCCTCGTCCTTGGTGGCCCACTTCTGGTCCCCCACCTCGAGGCGGCGCAGGTACTTCACCCAGCTCACGCCCTGGATGCCCGGCACCACCAGGCGCAGCGGGTAGCCGTTCTCGGGGCGCAGCATCTCGCCGTTCATGGCCCAGGCCACGAGGCAGTCGTCCATCGCGCGGTCGATGTCGATGGTGCGCGTCATCGACGAGCCGTCGGCGCCTTCGGCCAGCACGTACTTGCCGTTCTTCTTGTCGTAGCCGCACATCTCCAGCAGCGTGGAGAGCAGCACACCGGTGAATTCGGAACAGCTCACCATGCCGTGCGTGTACTGCACCGAGGGCAGCGCCACGTTGCCCCACTCCGGCGCGGAGTTGGCGCCGCACTCGATGAAGTGGATGCGCGAGACGCTGGGCAGGCGCATCAGGTCGTCCATGGTGAAGACGCGCTCGCGCTTGACCAGGCCGTTGACCATCAGGCGGTGCTTGGAGGGATCGATGTCCCACCAGCCCTGGTGGTGGCGCTCGAAGTGCAGGCCGCTGGGCGTGATGATGCCGAACAGGCCTTGCAGCGGCGTGAAGCTCACCGAGGCCTGGGGCACGCGCGTGAGGCCCGGGCTCTGGCGGCGCTGCAGGTTGCCTTCCCACTTGCTGGGCAGGCCGTAGCCCAGCGTGGCCACGGGCTGGCCCAGGCCGGTGCTGTGCGCGGGCAGCTTGAGGATGGCGTCTTCGCCTTCGGCGGCCAGGGCGCGCGTGGAGGCGGCGGCGCTGGTCACGGCGCCCGCGCCCATGGCGAGGGCCTTGCCCATGAAGCTGCGGCGCGCCTTGCGCGCCTGCTCCAGCTTCTCGGTGCTCAGGTGGTTTTCCGGGGCGGGCAGAACGCGCCCGATGACGTCACTCAGGTCTGTTGACACGGTGGGATTCCTTGTGGGGTGGGCGATGGCCTGTCGCCTGGGATGAGGGACTATATGAGTGATTGCTGATATTCGGATTAGTATAAACCCGTACCGCTGAGGGTTAACACCGTGAGCACGTCCCTGCCCCGCTGCTAGCATGAACCATCGAAATATGCGTACTTACGGATAGTTAGGCGCCGCAAGGCCTGTCTGCTACATTTTTGGATGCACTTACGTTTCGACACCCCACAGGAGACCACGATGGTGAAAACGATGAAATGGCTGGCGGCGGGCGTGCTCTGCGCCGCCGCCATGGGGGCTCAGGCCCAGGTCAATCAGATCAAGGTGTGGGCCGCGGCCTGCGCCAACTGCCACGGCACCGATGGCCGCGCGCAGCCCGGTGCCATCTCGCTGGCCGGCCAGGGCAAGGACGACCTGCTGCAGAAACTGCTGGACTTCAAGGCCGGCAAGCGGCCCGCGACCATCATGCACCAGCTCGCCAAGGGCTACACCGATGAGCAGCTGGCCGACATCGCCGGTTATTTCGCCGCCCAGAAGAAATAAGGAGCCCCACCATGAAACGCCGTCAATTCGTTCAAACGCTGGGGGCCGGTTCGGCCGTCGCCGGCCTGGGTCTCCTGAATGGCTGCGCCACCACCGGCAGCGGCGCCAAGGTCGTCGTGGTCGGTGGCGGCTACGGTGGCGCCACCGCCGCCAAGTACGTGCGCCTGTTCTCCGACCACTCCATCGACGTGACCCTGGTCGAGCCCAACGCGGCCTTCGTCTCCTGCCCGATCTCCAACCTGGTGCTTGGTGGCCACAAGACCATGGCCGACATCACCACGCCGTACGACAACCTGAGCAAGCGCCACGGCGTGAAGGTGGTGCGCGACATGGTGGCCAGCATCGACCCGGCCAAGCGCACGGTCAAGCTGGCCAGCGGTGGCGAACTGCCCTACGACCGCCTGATCCTCTCGCCCGGCATCGACTTCATGTGGGACACCCTGCCCGGCATGGCCAAACCCGGCGCCACCGACAAGGTGCTGCACGCCTGGAAGGCCGGCCCGCAGACGCTGGCGCTGCGCCGGCAGCTCGAGGCGATGCCCGATGGCGGCGTGTACGCGCTGTCCATCCCGCTGGCGCCCTACCGCTGCCCGCCCGGCCCGTATGAGCGCGCCTGCATGGTGGCGAGCTACTTCAAGAAGGCCAAGCCCAAGAGCAAGGTCGTGATCTTCGATGCCAACGACGACATCACCTCGAAGAAGGGCCTGTTCATGAAGGCCTGGGACGAGCACTACAAGGGCCTGATCGAGTACCGCCCCAAGCACAAGCTGGTGGACGTGGACGCCGCCACCAACACGCTGAAGTTCGAGTTCAACGACGACTTCAAGGCCGGCGTGGCCAACGTGCTGCCCACGCAGCGCGCGGGCGAGATCGCGGTGAAGACCGGCCTGGCCACCGCCAACGCGCGCTGGTGCGAGGTGGACTTCCTGACCTTCGAATCGAAGGCCGCGAAGAACATCCACGTGCTGGGCGACGCGATCCAGATCGCGCCGGGCATGCCCAAGTCGGGCCACATGGCCAACCAGCACGGCAAGACCTGCGCGGCCGCCGTGGTCTCGCTGCTGCAGGGCAAGGAAGCGCCCTCGCTGCCGATCTACGCCAACACCTGCTACAGCTTCGTCACCGCCACCGACGTGGTGCACGTGGCCAGCGTGCACAAGTACGACGCGGCGCAGAAGACCATGCTGACGGTGCCCGGCTCGGGCGGCCTGTCCAGTGCGGCAAGCGAGCTCGAAGGGCAGTACGCCATGGCCTGGGCGCGCAACATCTGGGCCGATTCGCTGGCCTGATCCTCCGCCCCGTGAAAGCCCCGCTCGCGGGGCTTTTTCTTGCCTGTTGTCTGTCGAGGAGTTCCATGAAACGCCGTTCCTTCGCTTCGCTCGCCCTGCTGCCCCTGTTCGCGCGGCCCGCCCTGGCGGCCGAGCGCATCGGGGTGCTGATGCTGCACGGAAAGAACCCGGGCGGCCCGGCCAGCCCTCAATACGGGCCCGTGAAGACGGCGATGGAAAAGCGGGGCTGGCTCGTCTCGCTGCCCGACATGCCCTGGTCGCGCAACCGCTACCTGCAAGGCCACTGGGACGGCGCCATGGCCGAGATCGCCCAGCACGTGAAGGCCCTGCAGGACCAGGGCGCCACGCGCATCGTGCTCATGGGCCACAGCATGGGCGTGCCGGCCGCCATGAGCCATGCCGCGCGCGGCGGCACCGCGCACGCGCTGGTGCTGCTGGCTCCGGGCCACGTGCCGCAGGGCTACTTCACCCTGCCCAGCCTCACGGCGGTGCGCGACAGCATCCAGACCGCACGGGAGCTCGTGGCCGCCGGCAAAGGCGATGAAAGCCAGCGCTTCATGGACATCAACCAGGGCCGGCAACAACCCGTCATCACCACGGCGAAGAACTTCCTCTCGTACTTCGACCCCGAGTCGGACGCCGACATGGGCGTGACCGCACCGAAGCTGCCGCCGGGCCTGCCCGCGCTCACCGCGGTCGGGGAGAAGGACCCCTTGTTCACCCGCGTGCGCGCCTACTACGTCGACAAGCTGCCGGCGAACCCGAAGACCCAGTTGCTGGAGGTTTCGGGCGGCCACCTGGACACGCCCCAGGTGGCGCTCGACCAGGTCATGCAGTGGGTTCCCCAGGCGATCGGGGCCTGAGCCGTATACTTCGTTCCGCGCCGTTGCCGGCGCATCCGCTAGGGGTGTTGCCCCGGGTTTTCCGCCCGGGTGCGACTGAGAGAGTCCCTTTGAACCTCAATGAGACGACTTAGAAGCCGCCTCGATATAGGGACCGAGCACAGGGGGAAGAACAGGGCCATCGGCCCTTTTTTTACGCCTAGCGTTTGCACGATGAACCTGCTTCACCGTAAGTCCCCACCGAGAGGCAATCTCCCGCCACGTCGACTCACCAAGGTGGTATTCCGCGTTGATCAACTCTAGATCCTCGTCGGTAATGACGAGAGGGCGGCCACCCCATGTCACACCGCGTAGGCGCGCAGCAACCTGCCCCGCCACAGCACGCTCACGAATCATTGAACGCTCGAGCTGGGCCACTGCGCCCAGCACCTGGACCATGAATAACCCGATAGGCCCGCTCGTATCCAGCGGCTCAGTAAGCGAGCGAACCGCAGCGCCTGCCTGTTGAACACGATCAAGAATATTCAGCAGATCCTTGAGAGACCGCGCGACACGATCCATCTTGTACACCACCAACACATCACCGCGCCGCAGCACTGCGAGCAACTTGTGTAGCTCAGGCCGTGCGCCAACGGAGCTTGTCTTTTCCTGATAGATGACAACGACCCCATGCGCCTGCAGCGCATCAATTTGGAGGTGTGTTTCCTGATCCCGCGAAGAGACGCGAGCGTAACCATAGAGAGCCATTTTTATCCCTGAAAAGTGCGGAACGATAGCCGCCCTACTCAGGCCCACCGGGCTCGGTGTACAGGCACCAGAACTTGCCAAATCCCCACACGCAATGGCGCGCAACCCGATGCCCCTCAGGCACATGGAAAGCCAGATCCATCGCATCGATCAGCGACATTGGAGGGAGCGAGAGCACACGTGGTCTAGGTGGCTTGAGGCCCTGCGTTGACCCCCAGCGGTTGCGGCCCTCAGGCCCCTCAGCGTGGTCCTTTGTGAGGTACTTCGAGACGTAGCCCGCCAGGCGACACAACGACTCATCAGCACGTCGACCGCGCTCAATGAAGCGACCCCGCTTGCGATGGCCATCGACATCGATGTTGCCCGCGCCCACGATGGCACGCCAGCACCGCCGCAAGTAATCCCACGACCGCACCATGACCTTTCGTGCGTGCTTACCTCGGCCCTCAGGAACCCAAAGGAACACAGGCAGCTTGCGAATGGCCGCATGGGTATGCCACGCACCGCGCTTCTGGCGCTCGAAGGCGAACACACACGCGAAATCAGGGATGTGGGGTGACACCTTGCGCATGAACGCGGCCCAGTCACGGCGCATGCGGTCAAAGTCCTGCATGTTCTCGCCGTACGTGCACGTGAGCAGCGACTGAAACCCCGCATGCTTGATCTTGTGGGTGCACTGCTGCTTAGCGCGTCGGGCACTCTTTTCAAGGGCCAGAAGCCGCTTGCGATCGAGCGCCTCTTGATCCTGCATGGTCCAAATAACCGGCGCATGCCATTCGAAGGGCTTGTCAGCCCACACGTCGGCATCAGCGGGATCATCAGGATCACCCATGGGGCGGTACACCAGCCGAGGCCAGAGCTTGTGTTCGAGCTGACCAGTGCGCTTGCTCTCCCACACCTTGTAGTTCCAGCCGGACTCAAACACCTCACAGTGCAAACCATTCTTGACGACATAGTTCCCCCGAGGGGCGGGCTTGCCATCGTTGCCGATAACCGCATAATTGCTCATGGCACGAAGTTCTGATTCGTTGCTGTCACGACCCCGGATTGGTTCCAGCCAATGCCGGGGTCACTTTTTTGGCCCTACGGGCCGAGGGTTCAAGGTTTCAGGCCTGCGGCTCCTTCAACCGTCGAGATATGCCCTATTGATAAATCTAGCGGCGCTTCGCGCCGCCGCCGTGGGCGGTCGGCCGCTCCGCGCCTTGCGCAGACAGAGATGAACACGGGGCCACCGCTCGGATGAATGTTTGGCCGTGTCCCCGGTGCCGCTGCACCAGTCACGCCAGTCGTTTCACTTGCCGCTGCGCTATGGCATGCCCGTTGCGGGCGCGACACCTGCACCCTGAAAAATCCGGTCCTCACCAGAACCCCGAAGACACCCCCGTTAACCCCGTCGGCGTGCGAGGGGCGTAACGGGGGTGTCTTTTTTTCGGGGTTCCGGCTGCGGCCGGATTTTTCTTTGCTCGCCAACAACCCCACCCCCCGCCCCGCCCCAAGGCGGGGAGCGAGGAAGCGCTGCTGAAGGTATCAACGAAAGCAGCCGCCATGATCGCCAGCAACTTCCTGAAGCACCCCGACGCGCAACTCCGCCAGATGGAGATGGACCTCGCTGGCGTGCCCGATGCGACGGACGAACAGCGCGCCGCCTGGTGGACATGGCTCATGAACGCAACCAAGCACGAAGCACCCGTGAAGCCAGCCGCGCCAGCATGGTGGAAAGCCGCCAAGCGCGCCGCTGCCCAGCTGGCGCAGGCCGTCCGTCGCGCCATCGTGGCGCTCTTCTAGGACGCGGGAACACTGGTCTTCACCGGAGCAGCTGCAGCGCCTGGTGCGCCTGGCTGGCCAGCGGCCGTTTCGAAGTCGAGGAAGATCCCATGCCGCACGATCTGCAGGCAGATCTGTTCGCTGGTGCGGTAGGGCGTGCCGGTCTGCGTGAAGCACTTACAGCCCTTGCCGGTCCACTGGACGCACGCTGCAGGCAGCGGGACCGTCTTGGGGGCCGTCAGAGCGTCGTAGACGGGCGCTGTGTGCTCCAGGCCCTCCACCCTTGGCACGCGCTCCTGCACGTACTCCAGGGCGGTTTTCGGGGCCTGCTGCCCTTGTCCGCCCTTGCCTGGCGCACCGGGGGTGCCCCCGGTGGCCGAACCGGGCTTCGACGTTGCAGCCGCAGGCTTGCCCGTACCGCCGAAAGCCTCGCCAGCAGACAGGCGATTCAAGAAAATGAACCAGGCCACCGCGACGATGGCCATAAACGCCACGGCCAGCAAAATCTTCGGCGGGATATTGAGCTTGTGGGTGTGCACCTCGGCGGACTTGTACCAGCCGAACACTTCCTTCGGATAACGCCGCGTGGTGGACACGCTGTCCTTGCGGGTCTTGTCGCAGTTCTCACGCACCCCCTGCCACTGGTGGACAGTGACGGTGCGCGAGCCGAACTTGCGCATGATGTGCCGGTGCACCTCGATGTCCTTGCGCACGGCCGCATCGAGCTTGCCCGGGTGCTGCGTGATCAGAAAGATATCGTGGCCGTTGTGCCGGTGCGTGGCCGTGCGCGCGACATGCTCAGGCGGCACTTGCCCATTGCCACGCAGAGGGAAATGGTACTGAGCCTCGTCGATCACGATGATCGACCCCGGGGGGCACTCGTACCACTTCGTGGGGTCATCGAGAAGCTTCCACGGCAGCGTAAGCTCCTTGATGCCGTGGTAGTAGACCTCGCGGTTTTCCTTCTTGCGCAGCGCCTCCACGTCGGCGATGGTCAGCAGTGTCTTACCTGCACCAGGCAGGCCAGAGGTCAGCGTGATCATGTGCCGGTCCCTGCAGTGACGCGCATCTTCGTCAGCGAGTCATTGTTGATGCCCCACAGCGCGACCTTCATGGCGAAGGCGCTAAACCAAATCTTCAGGCAAACGCCGACCTTCAACACACCGAGGATGGACACCGTCGTCGGTGGCAGCGTGTTGATCAACGTCATGATCTGGTCGTAGTTCAGATCCAGCAGCGCAGACAGCCCGGTGTAGGTCACATACCCCACCCCCAGCGTGATGAGCGTCTTGACGATCGTACCCACCACGCTACTGGCGATGCCAGCAACGATCCAGCCAACAATCGTCCCTGCAGCGGCGATTGGCAGAGCCATCAGCTACCCCCTCTCAAAACAAAAATAGTCGCACCGAGCAGGCTGAAAATCACCAGCATGTTGCCGAGCATCTGCAGCGAGCCGCAGTGCTCACTCAGCGGAATGACCGTGGAGAAAAAACGCAAATTCACAGGGATGTCGGCCGGGCATGCGGACGACAGCGGGTTGGACTGGTCGAAGGTGCCCAGGTTGACCACCGTAGGGTTGTCGCGCGGGTTCGGGTCTTCCGTGCCAGCCATGACACCCTCGGCATAGGCCTTGATCGCGGGGTCCATGTCGAACACCTCTTTGAACTCGCACAGCTGGTCATTGACCGCTTTGGCTGTCGCGCATTGCACGGCATCGCCAGTGCACTGGAACGAGGCTTGGCAACTGCCGCCGAAGCTGGAACCATCCCCAGCGCCGCATTCCTTCGAGCCCGGATTGCCGGCACAGAACTGGCCCTTGCCTTGCGTGGTGGTGCTGGTGCTGGTCGTGGGCGTGCCGCCGTTGACCGTGGTGGTCGTGGTCGTCGTCGTGGTACAGCTGCCAGCAGCGTTACACGTCGTGGCCTTGCTCTCGCTCTTTTGCGTCGTGGTGCCCGCGCCGTCGTTCGTGGTGTTTGTGGTCGTGGTGCCGCTGGTGGTGCTCGAACACGGCACGTTCACTGCCACGCCGTTGATGGTGCCGGGACACATGCCAGGCGGCGGAGCATCAGGCCAGTTCGTATCCGGTGCGCCCACCGGAGGGGGCGCATCGGGTTCCGGAGAAGGTGTGCACGTTGTGCCACCACCAGAGCCACCGCTGACACCCGAGCCATGGCACACGTACGACCCGCCCGAGCCGCTCGCGCCGCAGATATCCCCCTCCACCGTAGCAGTGCACGAGTAGCCGGCATTGCTCATGCAAATGGTGCGCGTGGACAGCGACGGGTTTGTCGTGGTCCACGAGGCTTTCACCGGCGAGCCGTTGATGCTGGCGCAGTGTTGCTCTTCCGGGGTCTGCTGAACGACGCATGACGCGCCGTTCTCAACATAGCCACTATTGCAGTTGCAGACCGTGCCTGACAGCGTGGAATTCGCAGGGCACGTGCGCACAGGCTGAGAGTACGCAAGGATGGTAGCCGTTGCACCGTTCCACTGGAGGATAGCGGTGCAGTTGCCACCACTCCAACCGTAAGGAGGCCCAACAGCCCCGGGGTTGTAAGTCGCCACCCAGGCGGCAACGGCTGCAGTCGTGGTCGCGTGCCAACCACCATGCCCGGGCTGACCCCCACAGCTGTAGCGCGTCGACTCGGTGGCGGGAAAGGACGCATGAGCATTGAAGCCGCACAGCGCCAGGAGCACAAGGGCAATCAGGCGTTTAAGAAAAGCCATACCGCCCCCAACACACCAACCACGAGATAGATGCCGTACACGTCCGCTTCCACCGCCTTGCTCCTGTGAACCCATTCCATGGGAGCGCACGCGCCCCCACAGGATGGACTCACACCATCACTTCGTCACGCGACGAATCCAGTTGAAGAACACCACCGCCAGGAACACGCCGAAGACCAGCGCACCCATATCCTTCACGTCGGTCTTGTTGGCCGCCACCTCGGCCTCGATGGCCGGATCGAGCGCGGCCAGGGCGTTGGACACCATGACGGAGCCGAGCAGCACCGCAGCGCCGACCTTGGGAGCCACTTTCGCGCCGTAGCGCTTGATTGCGTTGAAGGGTTTCATTTCCATTCCTTTCAGAGAGTCAAACCGCCTGGTTGCCGGACAGGACTCGAATCAGCGCGCGGATACCGAAGCCGGTAAGCCACAAGCTGACGACGAGACCTGACAAGATCGCCCCGTCCGCGGCGGTCAGATTGAACGGGGAGACTTGTTCGAGCTGAAGCGTGACCGTGCAGGCCGACGAGCACTGGACGATCACGGGTTCCATTACTGCGCCGCCTTGATCTTGGGATCGACCAGGGGCAGAAGGCCGACAAGTGCAGCTTCGATACGGCCGTTCTGAAAATTGGTTTTCATGGCGAAGGTCGCGGTGTAGCGACCCGGGCTGACCTTGCCGCGCAGATCGGGCGGGATGTCGAGCACACCGACAGTGTCAACGTTGCCGGCCGCGTCGATCAGGGCCGTCTGCGCCGTGTGAATTTCGTACGGGTTGCCGGTCTTGCGGGACGTGCCCTTTTTGACCTCGTCGAGCTTGAACACGTGGATGGTGGATTGCATGGTGGTTTCCTCGATGGGAGCAGCAAGAGCGCTGCCCAAGTACCTGCGCGCAAGCACTTGGGCAAGGCTCAAACGCAACCCCCGACAGCCGAACACGCGACGTACTGAAGGCACGAGATAGCCACCGCCAGGAGGCAGAAGGCGAGGAAGCCGGCGCCGAGGTCTTCGGGAGTCATGGCTCGCCCATCCGACCGCCGCACTTGGAACAACGAGCAGACGACACATAGGCCTGATGGCCGCACTTGCGGCAAATCAACTGCCGGAGCCACGCGAGAACGTGCCTCATGGATTCACCACGCGGTCAGCCAGATGCAGGGCGATTTCTTGCCAGGCCCGCTCGTTAGGGGTGCCCCCACCCGCCTTCACAGCCCGGGGAGCCCGCAAAGGTCGCGGGGCCGATTCTTGTGACGGGCGGGGACGAAAAGACCGCCTCGCCGCGCGGTACTCCGCATCGCAGACTTGCGCCGGAGTGAGCGCGTCAGAATGCTGGCCAGGAGGAACCACCATGGAACAGTGGATGCAATTCGAGATCGCCATGCGGCGAGAGGTTTTCCAGATGATCGTCCTGGGCGCGATCGCATCGACGATCAGCTTCTTGATCACCATGTACGTCCTGTACATCGTGATCAAGAACGCCGTGAGAGACGGCATCAATGAATCGCGCCTCACGGACAACTGGCGGGGAAGAGTAGCCGCCGCGAAGCGGACTACCCATGACGGTGACACGTTGCCACCGATGCATGCGGATTGACGAACAACAGGGTGCATTGCGGGCTCCTAATGGTGTAAAAATCAACCCAAAAAATTGGGTATCTGATGTTACCCATTTTTTCGAGTAATTACCCAAACAAAAGGGAATCTATGCCATTGAAGTTCGCTATCGAAACCGCAGCCAAGATCGTAGGGAGCCAGCGAGCGCTTGCCGCATTGATCGGCGAGACGGACCAACACATTTCGGACATGAAACGTGGCACCAGGCCATGCACCATCGAGAAGAGGGTGCAGATCGCGGAGATTGCAGGGCTAGACACGACACGCGCCGTGATCGAGGGCCTAATCGCGAAGCTAGACCTTGAAGAGCCGACGCAAGCAGGGGCGGCGACCATGCTCCAGGCGATGCTGGACGCCTTCCCCGAGGAAAAACCTACAATCACAGCCGCACCCCGTCAAAAGGGTGCTGCTGCTAGGGGTGTTGCGACTGACAAGCCGCGACTGAGAAAGTCCCTTCGAACCTGATTGAGGTAATCCTCGCGCAGGGAAGCAGGCCGGATACCGCCGCCGCACCGCGCCGCAGGGCATCCGGCCCAGCCCACCTGCTTCAACACTGCTTGGAGCGTTTCCATGTCGATGAACCCGTCCCCGGCCAACCAGGCCCTGACCCCCGTGCCGCAAGGCAACCGGGTCTTCCACTTCCACGAACACGCCGCCCTCTGGTTCAGCCTGGGCACCGGCCTGCTGGTGATGCAGATCGGCGCCTACCTCGTGCCCGCCGTGGGCACGCGCGACGCGGTCATCGCCATCGTGCTGGGCTCGCTGATCGGCGCCGGCCTGCTGGCCTGGACGGCGCGCCTGGGCTGCCAGACCGGCCTGTCCAGCGCCGGCCTGATGCACGCCACCTACGGCAGCGCCTTCGCGCGCCTGCCGGTGCTGCTCAACATCGCGCAACTCGTCGGCTGGACCACCTTCGAACTGGTCATCATGCAGGAAGGCACGGTCGCCATCCTGAAGCAGGCATTGGGCGCCGAGCCCGGCGGCCTGCTCGACGGCACCGGCGGCAAGCTGCTGGCCACCCTGCTGTGGGGCGGCGTGCTCACCGCGCTCATGGCCGGCTCCATGCTCACGCTGGTGCGCCGCTTCGTGAGCCGCTTCGGCCTGCCGCTGGTGATCGCCTCGCTGGCCTGGCTCACCTGGCAGTTCGGCACGCGCCTGCAGGCGCAGGGCTTCGACGGCTTCTGGAACCGGCCCGGCGCCGGTGGCATGGGCCTGTTCTCCGCCATGGACCTGGTGATCGCGATGCCGGTGTCCTGGCTGCCCCTGGTGGCCGACTACGCGCGCCACGGCAAGCGCACGGCCACCACGCTGGGCGGCACCTGGCTGGGTTATGCGCTGGCCAACATCTGGTGCTACGCGCTGGGTGTGCTGGTGGTCAGCACGGTGGAGCCGGGCACCAACCTCGTGGGCGCGCTGCTGCTCGCGCAGGGCGGTCTGATCGCCCTGGGCCTGATCCTGCTCGACGAAATGGACAACGCCTACGGCGACGCGCACTCGGGCGCGGTCTCGGTGCACAGCCTGCGCCCGCGCTGGAGCATCCGCGCCGCCGGCCTGGGCTTCGCCGTGGTCTGCACCGGCCTGGCGCTGCTGCTGCCCATGCACACGCTGGAGCCCTTCCTGCTGCTGCTCAGCTCGGTGTTCGTGCCGCTCTACGGCGTGATCCTGGGCCGCCTGGGCACCGGCGTGGCCACGGGCCCGGCGCGCACGGTGGACTGGAGCGCCGCCGCGCTGTGGGTGCTGGGCATCGCCTGCTACCACCTGCTCGCGAAGTTCGCGCCGCAGCTCGGGGCGGCCCTGCCCACGCTGGCGCTGACCTTCGTGCTCGCCGCGCTCTCGCGGCCGCGCAATGCCGGCGGGCTCAGCCCGGCACGGGCCTGAACCTCATGCCGCCGCGCCGCTTCCCCTCAGCCCCGGGGCCGCTTGTGCAGCGCGAGCGGCGCGTGGCCGTGGTTGAGCGGCCCGTGGCCGGCACCGGTGTACACATTGGCGCCCATGGCGATGGCCTGCAGGATGTAGCTGCGCGCCTTCGCCACCGCCTGGTCCAGCGGGTTGCCGAGCGCGAGGTAGGCCGCGACGGCCGACGACAGCGTGCAACCGGTGCCGTGCGTGTTGCGGCTCGCGATGCGCGGCGAGGCCAGGCGCTGTGCGGGCCCGTCGCCGCTCACCAGCAGGTCGGCGACCTCGTCGCCCGGCAGGTGACCGCCCTTGAGCAGCACCGCCTTGGCCCCCAGCGCGAGCAGATCGCGCGCGGCGGTTTCGAGTTCATCCGCATGGGCAATCGGCCGGCCCAGCAACAGCGCGGCCTCGTCCAGGTTGGGCGTGACCACCGTGGCCAGCGGGAACAGCTCGTCCACCAGCACCTGCACCGTGTCGGGCGCGATCAGGCGGTCGCCGCTGGTGGCCACCATCACCGGGTCGAGCACCACCTGCTTCACCTCGTAGTGCCGCAGCGCCCAGGCCACGGTGCGCACGATGTCGGGCGCGTGCAGCATGCCGATCTTCACCGCGTCCACCCCGATGTCCTCGAGCACCGCGCTCAGCTGCGCCTTGAGCATCTCGGGCGGCACGCCGTGGATGCCGCTCACGCCCAGCGTGTTCTGCGCGGTCAGCGCGGTGATGGCCGTCATGCCGTAGCAGCCCAGGGCCGCGAAGGTCTTGAGGTCGGCCTGGATGCCGGCGCCCCCGCCGCTGTCGGAGCCGGCGATGGAGAGGACGCGGGTGTAACGTTGCGCTTCGTTGCTCATGGCGCGCATTGTGGCAGCGCCGAAAGCCCCTCATGAATCTTTCCCCCAACAAACCCGACGCGGTGGTGCTCGGCGCCGGCCTCATGGGCCGGCTGCTGGCCTGCGCGCTCGCGCAGCGCGGGCACCGCGTCGAGGTGATCGACGCCGGCGGGCCGGAGGCCGCGCACGCCGCCGCGCGCGTGGCCGCCGCCATGCTCGCGCCGCTGGCCGAATCGGCCGTCACCGAGCTCAACGTGGTGCGCATGGGCCAGCACGCGCTCGCGCGCTGGCCGCAGCTGCTGGCCATGCTCGAACAGCCCGTGTTCTTCCAGCAGAGCGGCACGCTGGTGCTCTGGCACCGGCAGGACGCGGCCGAGGCCGAGCGCTTCGCGGGCCAGCTCGCGCGCACCAGCGCCGCCCTGCCCTCGCTGCCGCAGGCGCAGCGCATGGACGGCACGGCCCTCACCGCGCTGGAGCCGGCCCTGGCCCACCGCTTCGCGCAAGGCCTGTACCTGCCCGACGAAGGCCAGCTCGACAACCGCGAACTGCTCACCGCGCTCGCGCACCAGATGCAGGTGCTGGGCGTCACGGTGCGCTGGCACACGGCGCGCGCGCCCGATGAGGTGGACCCGGGACCCGATGCCTGGCTGTTCGACTGCCGGGGCCTGGGCGCCCAGCCGCAATGGCCCGCCTTGCGCGGCGTGCGCGGCGAGGTCGCGCGCATCCATGCACCGGGCGTGAGCCTGGCGCGCCCCACGCGCCTGGTGCACCCGCGCTACCCGCTGTACATCGCGCCCAAGCAGGACGGCCTGTTCGTGATCGGCGCGACCGAGATCGAGTCCGACGACCTCTCGCCCGCCAGCGTGCGCTCCACGCTGGAGCTGCTGAGCGCGGCCTACACCGTGCACCCGGGCTTCGGCGAAGCGCGCATCGTCGAACTGGGCGTGCAGTTGCGCCCCACCCTGCCCGACAACCTGCCCGCGCTGCGCCTCACCGGGCCGCGCAGAATGGCGATCAACGGCCTGTACCGCCATGGCTTCATGATCGCGCCGGCCGTGCTGGACGCGGCGCTCGAAGTGGTGGACCAGGGCCACTCACCGCTGGCCGATGCCCTCGGCCTGGCGGTCATCCGCTGAACGAACGGAACCTCGCATGAATGTGATCATCAACCAGGAAACCCGCGAACTGCCCGAAGGCGCCACGCTGGCCGACGCGCTGCTCGTCTGGGAGCCGCCGGCCGTGTTCGCCGCCGCCGTCAACCTGCAGTTCGTGCCCCGCACCGGTTACGCCCAGCACCGGCTGAACGACGGTGACCGCATCGAAATCATCGCCCCCATCACCGGGGGCTGAGGAGAGACCCGCCATGGACATGAACACCCCACCGCTCGCCCAGGAAGACCCGCTGGTGCTCTACGGCGAGACCTTCGCCGGCCGCCTGCTGCTGGGCACTTCGCGCTACCCCTCGCCCGCCACGCTGGAAGCCGCCGTGAAGCGCTCGCGGCCCGCCATGCTCACCGCCTCGCTGCGGCGCCAGGGCGCCGCGCAGCCCGAGGCCGGCGCGGCGTTCTGGAAGCTGCTGCAGGAACTGGCCGTGCCGGTGCTGCCCAACACCGCCGGCTGCCACACCACGCAGGAGGTGATCACCACCGCGCAGATGGCGCGCGAGGTCTTCAACACGCCCTGGATCAAGCTCGAACTCATCGGCGACGACTACAGCCTGCAGCCCGACACGCTCAACCTGGTGGACTGCGCGCGCCAGCTGATCAACGACGGCTTCAAGGTGCTGCCCTACTGCACCGAAGACCTGGTGCTGTGCCAGCGCCTGGTGGACGTGGGCTGCCAGGCCGTGATGCCCTGGGCCGCGCCCATCGGCACCGGCCAGGGCCCCGTCAACCCTTACGCCATGCGCCTGCTGCGCGAGCGCCTGAGCGTGCCGCTGATCGTGGACGCCGGCCTGGGCCTGCCCTCGCACGCCTGCACCGTGATGGAGTGGGGCTTCGACGCCGTGCTGCTCAACACCGCCGTGGCGCTCGCGCAGTCGCCGGTGGACATGGCCGGTGCCTTCGCCGACGCCGTGCGCGCCGGCCGCGCCGCCCACCGCTCGGGCGCCATGCAGCCGCAAGCCAGCGCGCAGCCGAGCACGCCCGTGATGGGCACCCCTTTCTGGCACCACGGTTCATGAGCGCAGCGCAGGGCCGCTCCCAAACAAGCTCGCACCGCAGTGCGCCGCACGGAGGTTTCGCATGAGCACCACGATCACCTCCACCGAAGCGATGGTCCAGGCCATCGTGGACGCCCACCGCGCCACGCTGGCCCTGCCCCTGGCCCCGCATGCCGTGCCGCCCGCGCCCGCCTCCGACGACCCGGTGTTCGTCGCCGCGCTGCAGGCCGCGCACGAACTCGGCTTCATCGACATCGACGCCGTCTGCGTGGCGCGCGCCTGGTCCACCCGCACGCGGCGCACCGGCCGCTTCGATGCCGCCCACTGGCCCGACGAACCGGCCGATTTCGACATGGCGCCCTTCCCGCGCGAGCACGCCTTCGCGGCCTGCCCGCCCGAGCTCGGTCTCTACGCCGTGATGCCCGATGCGGACTGGACGGTGCGCATGGCGCGCGCGGGCGTGCCCACGGTGCAGCTGCGCTTCAAGTCCGGCGACGCGCAGGCCATCCGCGCCGAGATCCGCGCCGCCGTGGCCGGCGTGCAGGGCACGGGCGCGCTACTGTTCGTCAACGACCACTGGCAAGAAGCCATCGAGGCCGGCGCTTATGGCGTTCACCTGGGCCAGGAAGACCTGCAGGCCATGGCCCCTGAAGACCTGGCCGCCATCCGCCGCGCCGGCCTGCGCCTGGGTCTGAGCACGCACGGCTACGCCGAGATGCTGATCGCCGACCGCCACAACCCCAGCTACATCGCCATGGGCGCGGTGTTTCCCACCACGCTCAAGCAGATGGCCACCGCGCCTCAGGGCACGGGCCGCCTGCGCGCCTACGCGCCCCTGCTGCGCGGCGTCACGCACATGGCGATCGGCGGCATCGACCTGCACAACCTGCCCGAGGTTCTGAACGCCAACGTGCGCTCGGTGGGCGTGGTGCGCGCCCTCATGGCCGCGCCCGATCTGGACGCGGCGGTGGCCGAATGGACGGCCGCGCTGGCGCGCGACACAGACGCCTGAACTAGACCGGCCGAAGCGGCACGTGCGGGACGGTGGCCCGCAGCACCCGAATGCGGTCCTGCGCGGAGACCACGCCGCCGTGCAGCACCACCGCCATCACCCCCGCCTTGCGCACCAGTTCCCCATCGGCCGTGTGGCCCAGCACCGCGGCCAGCAGGCCGGGCTGGAAACGCTCGATCTGCACGCAGGGGTTGCGCAGGCCCGTGATGCGCACCCGCGCCTCGGCCCCCAGCTGCAGTTCGGTGCCGGTGGACAGCTCCAGCAGATCGATGCCTTCGGTGGTGATGTTCTCGCCCAGATCGCCGGGATGCACCGTGTGCCCCTGGTGGGCCAGGGCGACAAACAGCTCGGCCTGCAGCAGGTGCACCTGGCGCAGGTTGGGCTGGCTGGGATCGCGCGCCACGCGCGAGAGGTGCTGAACCGTCGCCCCGCAGTGCGCATCGCCCTGCACGCCCAGGCCCTCGAGCAGGGTGATCGCATGCACCCGCTCCTTGGAGAAGTGGTGCAGGCGGCTCCGGTGGACGGCGATCACTCGGGCGTCGTTCATGGTGCGTTCCGTTTTAGCACACGGGCCGTTTTCCAGTGAGCCCAGGGCCGCCTCCACGTCGGTGTCCTGGCGCACAGACCCGCCCCAGGGCGAGGGGCACATTGGAACGCATGAACCTGCCATCCCACAAGGAGCGACCATGAACCTCTTTCACACCCCCCTCCCTGTTTCACACCGCCATGCCCTGCTGGCGGCGGTGGCTGTGCTGGGCCTCGCCGGCTGCGGCTCCCGCCCGCCCGTGAGTTCCCAGGCCTACCCCTCACCGGTGTACCAGGCGCCCGCCCCGGGCCAGCCGGTGGCGCGCGACTACCGGCGCCGCGATTCGGAAACCCTGTACGAGGTGCCGGTGAGCGCCTCGCGCGCCATCTACGGCGGTGGGCAGCGCTGCTGGATCGAGCGCGAGGAAGTCGAGCGCCGGCGCAGCGTGCCGGGCGCGATCGTCGGCGGCGTCATCGGCGGCATCCTGGGCCACCAGATCGGCGGCGGTTCCGGGCGCGACATCGCCACCGTGGGTGGCGCGGTGGCGGGCGCGGCGGTGGGCTCCAACGTGGGCCGCAACAACCCGCAGACGCAGGACGTGCAGCGCTGCACCAACGTGAACAGCGAGGGCGCGCCCGAGTACTGGGACGTGAGCTACACCTTCCGCGGCGTGCAGCACCAGGTGCAGATGACCTCGCCGCCGGGGCGCACCATCCTGGTCAACGAGAACGGCGAACCGCGCCTCTGAGTGCGGGTCGCGTCAGGCGCTGTCCGCCACATGGCGGGCGGCGCGCCGGACTTCCGTCAGCCGGGTCCGCAGGGCCAGCGCGGGCCGTTCGCCTTCGAGCCACTCGTTGGGGGTCACGAACCAGAGCGCGAGTTCCGGGCCCTGCAGCACACCCCCCAGCTCCGCGCACACCATGGGCACCTCCGGGTGCAGGATGGCGCGCTCCAGATCGACCTGGAACAGAGGCAGCACGATGCCCCAGGGACTGTCCATGGCAACGGCCATGCCCGAGACGATCCAGCGCGCCACCAGCGACACCGGCTGGGAGATCTGCAGCCGGGCGTCGCGCAGCGCCTGCTGCCGGATCAGGTCGGCCAACTCGTCGCCGCTGACCAGTCCCCCCGTGTCGGCGAACGCCGCGGCAATCGACATCCATCGGTGCGGCTCGCTCGCGGCGGGTGGCGGCGCCGCCCGAAAGCGCTTCATCGGTGCGGCGGTGGGCAGGTAGAGGTCGGCCATGGAATTCCCCTGGTAGATGGTCCCGTGCGCGGTGGTGCGCGAGGACAACCGAGAATGCCGCAGGCCATGCGCGGGGGTCTGAACCAAGGCACGCACCGACATGCAGGGGGCACATACCGGCCGCACGCGGACACCAAATGCGGTCAGGGCCTTGGAAGGCCCGGGCTCAGCCGCCCAGCGCCACGTAGCGGTCGGCGCGGGCGGCGTGCCGCACGGCCTGCAGCGTGGTCTGCATGGCCACGGCGGGCCGCTCGCCGTGCAGCCATTCGTTGGGGGTCACGAACCACAGCGCCAGCTCCGCACCTTCCAGCACACCGCGCAGTTCCGCCAGCACGACGGCCACCCCGGGTTGCAGCGAAGCGCGCGGCAGATCGAACTGGAACATGGGCAGCAGGTGGCCCCACGGGCTGTCGATGGACACCACCGCCCGCGACACGATCCAGCGCGCCACGAGCGACACCGGTTCGCTCACGCGCAGGCTCGTGTCCAGCAGGCAGTGCTCCCGGATGCGCGTGGCCAGTTCGTCGCCGCTGATCAGGCCGCCGGTGTCGGCAAAGGCCGCGGCGGTCGTCATCCAGTGGCACGGTGGCACGCCATCGGGCTGCGGCGCCGCGGGCAGTTGCACCACCGTGTCGTTGAACCAGGTCGAGGCAGGCGTTTCGGTGAACGGGTGGACATCGGACATGGGGCTCCTCCAGGCAGGGTGCGCACAAGGCGCTGGGTTGCCTTCAAGGTTGGCTCACCCGCTTTCCAGCGTCTGTGCGATGACACACAGTGGCTTTTGCGCCACGGCCGAGGCCGTCTTGTCGTCCAATAGGGGGATGACACCGACCCCGCACGCCCCCGGCGCCGACACCGAACAGCGCCTGACCGAACTGGAAATCAAGGCCAGCTACGCCGACGACCTGCTCGACACGCTCAACCAGCTGGTGGCGCGCCAGCAGGAGCAGATCGACCTGCTGCTGCGCGAGGTCGGCCGCCTGCGCCAGCAGGGGGATCCCCAGGCCGCGCCGGCCGTGCGCAACCTGCGCGACGAACTGCCGCCGCACTACTGAGGCGAAGGCCTGCGGGCCTCAGCCGCCGCCGCCCACCTGCAGCGAGGCGCCCGTCGCGTAGAACTGCCCCCCGGCCACGTAGTGCAGGGTGCGCAGGTGATCGGGCGCGCCATCGAAATGCCAGCGCCCCGCGCGGAACACCCGATCGTCCGCCCAGGCGCCCACCACCTCGCCGATGAAGAGGTCGTAGGCGGCCTGGTTGTGCGGTTCGGGCATCAGCCGGCACACCAGCCAAGCCACGCAGCCCTCCACCAGCGGCAGGGCCTCGTGGCCGGGGGCGTGGAAGGTCTTCACCCCGTGGCGCGCGAGCTTGTCCGGCACGGTGAGTGCGCTGTCGGTGCCCACGCCGAGCGTGAGCGCGGCCAGGCCGGCCGACGGCACGCACAGCGCAAAAGTGCCGCTGCCCTCCACCAATGCGCGCGTGCGCGTGGCCTTGTCGATCACCACCGTCACCTTGGGCGGTGAAAAATCCAGCGCGCAGGCCCAGGCGGCCGACATCACGTTGACCTCGCCCGCGTGGGCCGAGGACACCAGCACGGTGGGGCCGTGGTTGATGAGGCGGTAGGCCTTGTCGAGGGGAACGGGCTGGAAGAAGCGGGGTTCGGGTGCCGGGGTGGTCATGCCCGGCATTGTGCAGAGCCGGCCTCAGGTCCGCTGGCCGCCGGGGCCGGTGACCGCGTCCGCCAAGGGGTTCAGGCGCTGGTGCACGGCGGTCTCGCGCGCCAGCGACGCGTCGAAGTCGCCCAGCTGCTCGCGGTGCACCAGTTGCTTGACCTCGGCCAGCAGCGCCGGGCTGCTGCGCGCGAGCCGTTGCGCCAGCTCGCGCGCCTGGACCTGCAACGCGCCGTCCTCCACCACCTGCCACACCAGGCCCCAGCGCTCGGCGTCCACGGCGCCCAGCTCCTGCCCCAGCATCAGCAGGCCTTTGGCCTTCTGCAACCCGACCAGGCGCGGCAGCAGCGCGGCCACGCCGCCGGTGCCGAACAGACCCACCTGCACCTCAGGCAGCGCGAAGCGTGCACCGCGCGCGGCCACGCTGAGGTCGCCGTTGAGCATGAGCTCGACGCCCGCGCCCACCACCCAGCCCTGCACCGCCGTCACCACCGGTTGGGGGCAGCGCACGAGCAGCGAGGCCAGGGCCTGCAGGGTCTCGACGAAGGCGGGGGTGGGCGGGTCGTCGCGGTCCTTGCCGGCGCAGAAGGCGCGGCCTTCGCCGCTGAGCAGGATGACCCGCACCGCCGGGTCGGCCACGCCGGCCTGCACCGCCGCCAGCAGGTCGCGCGCGAGCGCGAGCGTGAGGGCATTGAGGCGTTCGGGCCGGTTCAGGCGCAGTTCGAGCACGCCCGCATCGAGGGTCTGGATCAGGTGCATGGGCGAGAGCGTACACGCGGCGCTGTCACAAGGCGACGGGGCCGAACGTCTTGTCTGCGTCAAGCCCCTCCACCCCCTCGCTCCACCCACCATGAAAATCGCCAAGTCGTACACCCTCGCCGAGTTCCTCGCCTGGACGCGCCGCAAGACCTACATCCTGCTGGTGCTGGCCGCCGTGCCGGCCACGCTGTACCAGGTCTTCGGGCTGACCTGGATCGCCGCGCCCTGGTCGGTCGCGGTGCTGCTGGGCACGGCCACCTCCTTCATCGTGGGCTTCAAGAACGCCCAGACCTACCAGCGCACGGTGGAGGCGCAGCAGGTCTGGTCCTCCATCGTCGGCACGAGCCGCTACTGGGGCCTGATCTGCCGGATGTTTCCGACCACCGGCGGTTCGTCGCAGCTGCTCATCCACCGCCACTTGGCCTGGCTCACGGTGCTGCGCCACCAGCTGCGGCAGGGGCGCGTGTGGGAATCTGCGAACAGCCGCGCCAACGCCGAATACCGCGCCTGGCATTTCCGCGTGCCCGAGCACGACACCCCGCTGGACACCGAGCTGGCGCCCCTGCTCGGCGAAACCGAGCGGCTGCGCGTGGCGAGCACGGGCCACAAGGGCCTGCTGCTGCTCAACCTGCAGAGCGAAACCCTGCGCGAGCTGTATGCACGCCAGGAACTCGCGGTGCTGCACCACACCGAGCTGCAGAAGACCATCAAGGAACTGCTGGACCAGCAAAGCCGCGTCGAGCGCCTCAAGAACTTCCCCTACCCGCGCCAGTACGCCACCATCAACACCTTGTTCGTCTGGTGCTTCGCGGCCCTGCTGCCCTTCTGCCTGGTGCGCGAGTTCGACCGCCTCAACGACAGCGTGAGCGGCCTGCTCGCCGGCCACATGGTCTGGCTCTCGGTGCCCTTCAGCGTGCTGGTGGCCTGGATGTACCTCTCGCTGGACCAGGTGGGTGAAAGCACCGAGAACCCGTTCGAAGGCGGCGCCAACGACGTGCCCATGGCCCACCTGTGCCAGGGCATCGAGCGCGAACTGCGCAGCCTGCTGGGCGAGAGCGATCTGCCGCCCCCGCCCACGCCCGACAACCAGATCCTGCTATGAGGCCAGCCACTGCGCCAGGGAGACCTTGCCGATGCGCGCATTGGGGCCGGGGATGAGGGCGTTGCCCTCCAGCGGCGAACCGAAATACGTGGCCCCGGGGTCCGACACCACCTCCCGCGGGTCCTGGCGCGCCTGGAACAGCTGGCGGATGAGCTGGTCCAGCGGCACGGCTTCGGGCCCCGCCACTTCGCAGGTGCCGTTGAGCGGGGCCTGCACCGCCACGTCCGCCAGCGCCTCGGCCACGTCGCTCGCCGCGATGGGCTGCAGCGGCGCCGAGGGCAGGCGCACGGTCTGGCCTTCGGTGGCCACGTGGGCGATCGACATCAGGAACTCGTGGAACTGCGTGGCACGCACGAGGGTGTAAGGCACCCGCCCTTCCTGGATCAGCGCTTCCTGCGCCACCTTGGCGCGGAAGTAACCGCTCGCGGGCACCCGCTCGGAGCCCACCACCGACAGGGCCACGTGATGGGCCACGCCCGCGCGCGCGCTGGCGTCGAGCAGGTTGCGGGTGGAGGCGCGGAAGAAGTGCATCACCGCCTCGTCCTCGAAGGAGGGTGAGTTGCTCACGTCCACCACCACCTGCGCGCCGGCCAGGGCCTCGCTCAGGCCTTCGCCGGTGACGGCGTTGACACCCGACGAGGGCGAGGCCGCCGTCACCGCGTGGCCGGCCTGCCGCAGCAGGGTGGCGAGTTGTCTGCCGATGAGGCCGCTGCCTCCGATGACCACGATGTTCATGCGATCTCCTTCTCGGCCACGGGGGCGTGCATGCCCACGGCCATGCGGTTCCAGGCGTTGATCTGCGCGACGGTCCAGCACAGCTCGACGATTTCCTGGTCGCTGAGCTGGGTTTGCAGTTGCTCGAAATCGGCGTCGCGGCTGCCGTGGTGGTCCACCAGCCGGGTCAGGGACTCGGCCCAGTTCAGCGCGGCGCGCTCGCGCTCGCTGTACAGGCCGGTCTCGCGCCAGGTCACGAGGCTGTTGATGCGCTGCCAGCGTTCGCCGTGCTTGCGCAGGTCGCGCACGTGCATGTCCACGCAGAAGGCGCAGCCGTTGAGCTGCGAGACGCGCGTCTTCACGAGCTCGATCAGGATGGGGCCGAGCGAGGAACCGGCGGTGGTGGCGCCGACGGCGGCCATGGCCTGGTAGGCCTTGGGGGCGATCTCGGTCCAGGGAAGTCTTGCTGCGTTCATGGTTCGTCTTTCAAGGGTGGTTGGGAAACACACCCATGAAGACGCTCAGGGCCCCGGGTTTGTGACAGCCAGCTCGCGGCCGAGCGCGGCGGCGATGCGCGCGAGCTTGTCGGGGTTGCGCTGCACGTGCAGGCGCAGGATGCGCTCGCCGTCGGTCACGAACGATTGCGCCGACTCCAGCCCGCCCTGGATGAAGCGCAGCAGGCCCCACTGCCCGTTGAGGACCACGACCTCGAAGCGCACGTCCTCGCCGAAGCGCCGGTGCGTGGCGTAGTAGAGCTGCGCGATGCGCCGCCCGCCCACCAGCGGCACGCCAAAGCTGGGCACCTTGCCGCCGCCGTCGCCGATCAGTTGCGCGTCCTCGGCCAGCAGCGACTGCAGCCGGTCGAACTGCCCGGTGGCGGCCGCATCGGCAAAGCCGCGCAGCAGGCGCAGCTGGGCCTCGCGCGGCACGATGTGGCGTGGCCGGTCGTCCTGCAGCTGCGCCTTGGCGCGGTGCACGATCTGGCGGCAGGCGCTCTCGGTCTTGCCCAGGGCCTCGGCCACCTCGCCGTAGTCGGCGTCGAACACCTCGCGCATCAGGAAGGCCGCGCGCGCCTCGGGCGCCAGCCGCTCCAGCATGGCGAGAAAAGCCACCGACACGTCGTCGGCGCGCTCCAGCAGCTGTTCGGGCGTCACCGGCGCATCGGCCAGCAACGGCTCGGGCAGCCAGGTGCCGATGTAGTGCTCGCGCTGCACCTTGGCGCTGCGCAGGCGGTCGATCGCCAGGCGCGTGGTCACGGTCACCAGCCAGGCCTCGCTGCTGTCCAGGTCGGCGTGCGCGGCCTCGTGCCAGCGCAGCCAGGCGTCCTGCACCACCTCTTCGGCTTCGGCCGGCGAGCCCAGCATGCGGTAGGCGATGCCCTGCAGCCGGGGGCGCAGGCGGTTGAAGGTGGTGGTGGGATCGTTCATGACAGCCTAGACGGGCAAGCCCCCGCGTTTGTGACACCCCACTCTACGTGCCATCGCCCGCCATGCGCTGCACCGAGCCATGGAAGGCCTCGCAGGCGAACTCGTTCTCGCCGAAGCACAGGGCCTGGTTCGCCCCGCTGTCCAGGCCGCGCTGCATGCTGGCGGCGAGCGCGAAGTCCTCGTCGATCGCGGTCCAGAACATGTCGAAGTTGCGCTGCCAGTAGCTGTCGCTGCGGGTGGCCAGGTGCTGGCGCGGCGCGATGAGCCAGCCGTCGACCTGCGTGGTGGCGGCGTCGGTGGGCGAGAGCGCGAAGGCGTTGATATGGTCGCCCTCCCAGAGCAGCAGGGTGGAGGGGAACAGGAAGTAGATGGTGTTGATCGTCTTCGCGAAGCCTTCCAGCGTGGCCGGCGGCTCGCTCAGTTCCTCGAAGCTGCGCTTGGGCAGCACGATGCGCTGGTGGTCGCCCACTTGGTCGTGCACCACCACGTTGTCGTGGAACAGGTAGGCGATGGTCTCGCGGTGGGCGTAGGCGAAGTGGTAACTCTCCAGGTTGGCGTCGAGCACCAGCTTCCAGTTCGAGGCCTGGGTGAAATGGCGGTGGCGCTGCACGCGCGCGGCGGCGTCGAAGCCCAGGCCGTCGATCTCTTCGCCCAGCGGGCCGAAGTACGCCGCCCAGTCGAACGCGGGCAAGGCCGTCGCCACCACCCAGACCAGGCCGAAGCGCTGCGCGCAGGGCAGCTCGACCAGGCCGGAGCTGGCCTTGGGCGCGTGGGGAAAGTCGCGGTCGTGCGGGCGGCCGACGCAGGCGCCATCGTTGCCGTAGGTCCAGCTGTGGTACGGGCACACGAAGCGCTCGCGCCCCTGGCCACAGGCGCCCTCGGGCACCAGCGCCGCGCCCCGGTGGCGGCACACGTTGATGAAGGCGCGCAGCTGCCCGTCGGCATGGCGGGTGAGCAGCACCGGCACGCCATGCACCGAACGCGCCAGCCAGTCCCCGCTCGCCTGCAGCGCGGCGGCGTCGGCCACGGCCTGCGGCAACCGGCGCAGGGCGGCGAGTTCGCGCTGGTGGCGCGCGGGGTCGAGGTAGCGCGCCACGGGCGACCAGTTGCCGGGCAGGCGCTGGCGGTGTTCACCGCTGAGCGCGGCCTTCACGCGGTCGAACAACTGGGCGGCGGGGCTACTGGGCAAAGGGGCGTTCATGCCCACCATCATCGCCAGCCGGACCGGCTTGTGCCATGGGGTTTTCAACCAGCGCCGCTACACTGGTTCGAACCCATTTCCTGGCCGCCCATGCCTGAAGCCCCCCTTTCGACCCGGCCTCGACGCTGCACTTCGTCATCAACAGCCGCTCCGGCAGCCAGGACGGCGACGGCACGCGCGCAACCATCGAAGCCGCGCTGCGCGCTTCGGGCCGGCCGGGCCAGCTGCACGTGTGCGAACCGGCCGACCTGCCGCGCCGCACGGCCGAGCTGGCGCGGCAGGCGCGCGACACGAACACGGCCATCGTGGCCGTGGGTGGCGACGGCACCATCAACACCGTGGCCCAGGCCGCCCACGCCGCCGGCTGCGCCCTGGGCGTGATCCCGCGCGGCACCTTCAACTATTTCGCGCGCACGCACGGCATCGCCACCGACGTGGCCGATGCCATGGCGCAACTGCTGGGCGCGCGGCCCGAGCCGGTGCAGGTGGCCGCCGTCAACGAGCACCTGTTCCTGGTCAACGCGAGCCTGGGCCTGTACCCCGACCTGCTGGAGGACCGCGAGGTCTGGAAGAACCGTTTCGGGCGCAGCCAGTGGGTGGCGATCTGGGCGGCCTTCGCCACCCTGTTTCGCGCGCAGCGGCGGCTGAAACTGCGCATCGGCCTGGACGGCGCGCAGCGCGAGGTGAAGACCCTCACCCTGTTCGTGGGCAACAACCGCCTGCAGCTGGAGCAGGTGGGCGTGGTGCAAGGCCAGCGCCCCGATGGCGCGCGCGACAACGGCCGCGTCACGGCGGTGATGCTCAAGCCCATCGGCACCTGGGCCCTGCTGCGCCTGATGTGGCAAGGCGCCATGGGCACGCTTGGCGAGGCCGACGACATCGAGCACTTCGAGTTCCAGCAGATGGTGGTGCGCGCGCCGTCGGTGGCGGGTGCGCGGCGCCTGAAGGTCGCGGTCGATGGGGAAGTCCTGCGCATGAAGGCGCCGCTGGATGTGCGCGTGCTGCCGGTGCCCCTGTTCCTGCTCAAACCGGCACCCGCCGACCGCGAGGCCCCCGCTTGAGCGCGATCCTGCAGGTCTCGGACCCCCACTTCGGCACCGAGCGGGCGCCGGTGGTGCAGGCCCTGGTGCAGCTGGCCCAGCGGTTGGGGCCGGACCTCGTGGTGCTCTCGGGCGACATCACCCAGCGCGCCCGCGCCCCCCAGTTCGAGGCCGCGCGCCGCTTCATGGACCAGCTGGGCGCGCCCCGGCTGGTGATCCCGGGCAACCACGACATCCCGCTGTTCAACGGCTGGGCCCGGCTGGTGCGGCCCTACGCGGGCCACCGCGCGGCCTTCGGCGACGAGCTCGAACCGCAGTTCAGTTCCGCCGGGCTGATGGTGCTGGCCGTGAACACCACGCGCGCGCACCGGCACAAGAACGGCGAGGTGTCGGCGGCGCAGGTCGCGCGCGTGGCGGCGCGGCTGGCCGAGGCCACACCGGCCCAGTTGCGCGTGGTGGTGGTGCACCAGCCGATCGATGTGCAGCGCCCGCAGGACGAGCCGGACCGCCTGATCGGCCACACCGCCGCGCAGGACGCCTGGGCCGCCGCGGGTGCCGACCTCGTGATGGGCGGCCACATCCACCTGCCCTACGTGATGCCCCTGCCCGGCCTGGCGCGGCCGATGTGGGCGGTGCAGGCCGGCACCGCCGTGTCGCACCGCGTGCGGCCTGGCGCACCCAACTCGGTGAACCTGGTGCGCTGGCACGCGGCCGAGCGCGCCTGCGCCGTCGAGCAGTGGGACTACGCGGCCACCGAAGAAGTCTTCGTGCAGGTCCGCGTGACGCGCCTGCAACCGGCGCGCTAAACGATCAGCCGAACATCAGGGCGCGGTGCGCGCTGGCCCCGGCCATGGCGCCCGCGCCCACCGAGATCGCCACATTGCCGGCCGCGCGCGCGGCATCGCCGCAGGCGAACACGCCGGGCACGCTGGTGCCCTGCATCGCGTCGGTGCGGATGAAGGCGCCTGTGGGGCCTTCGTCCATGGCGCAGCCCAGCTGAGCCGCCACGGGGCTGGCGATGTGCGTGCGCGCCATGGTGAACAGACCATCCAGGGCGAAGCGGCGGCCATCGCGCAGCTCCACCGTGGCGGTGTCCACCAGGCGCGCCACCGCGCCGGCTTCCACCGTGACACCGCGCGCGGCCAGCGCGGCGCGCTGCGCCTCGTCGGGCACGAAGGCCTCGTTGAGGAACAGCGTGGTCGAGCCCCAGTCCGGCAGCATCAGCGCGTGGTGCATGGACATCTCGCTGACCGCCAGCACGCCGATGCGCCCGTTGTCGAGCTCGTAGCCGTGGCAGTACGGGCAGTGGAAGACGCCCCGGCCCCAACGCTCGGCCAGGCCTTCGATGGCCGGCAGCTCGTCCACCACGCCGGTGGCGATCACCAGCGTGCGGGCCTGCTCGGTGTGGCCACCGTCGAGCGCCACGCCAAAACCCTCGCCCTGCGTCTCGGCGCGCGCGACGGTGCCGTCCAGCCAGCGCACGTTGGGGTAGGCGAGCAGCTGGGCCCGGCCCTCGGCGGCGATGTCGCCGGGCGCGCGGCCGTCCTGGCCCAGGAAGCCGTGCGAGGCGCTGGCGAAGCGGTTGCGGCGCAGGCCGGCGTCGATCACGAGCACGCGGCGGCGCGCCCGCGCGAGCTGCAGGGCGGCGGACAGGCCGGCGTAGCTGCCGCCGATCACGATGGCGTCATTCGGGGAGGTGGTGGTGGGCATGGTGGCTCCTGGCATGGGGGTGGGCGTCGAAACGGCGGTTGAAATCGGCCGCGAGGTCGGCCAGCGTCACGCGGCCCAGTCGCTGCACCAGCAGGGCCTGGGCCTCCTGCAACGCGCCCGACAGCGCCTCGTTGACCGCCTGCTCCACCAGGCACTCGGGGTTGTCCGAGCGGTGGCCGATGGCGAACACCGTGGGTGCGCCGACCGCGTCATACACGTCGCGCAGGGTCACGGTCTTGAGGTTGCAGGCCAGCACCCAGCCGCCGCCGTGGCCCCGTTCGGAGCTCACGAAGCCGGCCTCGCGCAGGCCGGCGAGCGTGCGGCGCACCACCACCGGGCTGCTGCCCTGCAGGCAGGCGGCCAGGGCCTCGGAGGTCATGGGCCGCTCGCTCTGCGCCATGTGCAGCAGCAGGTGGAGGATGGACGAGAGTTTGCTGTCGATTTTCATGTAACTTGAATAGTTACATGAAAACAACCTCGGTGCCACCGCGCGCCGATCAGCCCGTCAGCGCGTGTGGTTTTCGGCTTCCGGCGGCCGCACGTCGAAGGCCTCGTGGTAGCTCACCTCGCCGTGCGGCACCCGCCCGTTGAAGGCCAGGGCCTGGAAATACTCGGGCGGCACACCCGGCAGCAGCAGGTTGGGCACGGCGCGAAAACCGAAGCGGCCGTAGAAGGCCGGCTCACCCAGCAGCACGCAGCCGCCCGCGCCCTGATCGCGCAGGCGCTGCAGGGCCGCGCGCATGAGCCCGCTGCCCACGCCCAGCCCCTGGTAACCGGGCAGCACCGAGATCGGGCCCAGGCCGAACCAGTGCCGTGTGCCGTCCGATACCGTCACCGGCGACACCGCCACATGGCCCACCACGGCGCCCTGCCGCTCTTCGACCAGCGACACGGCGAGCTGCCCCGCGGCGCGCAGGGCATCGACGATGAGGTGCTCGGTGTGGCTGGTGTGCGGCGCGCGCTGGAAAGCGGCCGCCGTCAGCGCGTGGATGGCTTCGACGTCGCCGGGCGACTCGGGCCGGATCACTTGGCGAGCTCGCGGCCGCCGTGCACCGGGCCCGCGCGCGACTCGACCACCGCCTCCACCTCGCGGCGCAGGCCCATCAGGAAGGCGAGTTCGGCCACCACGAACAGCGGGCCGATGATGAGCCCCATGACGTCGTCGACAAAGGCCGGCTTGCGGCCTTCGTAGATGTGGCCGACGAACTGGATCACCCAGCCCACCACGAACAGGCCCACGCCGAAGGTGGCCCAGGCGCCGGTGGACAGGCCCGCCGTGGCCTGCGCCACCGCGAGGCAGGCCGCGAGCAGCAGGCCCATCACCACGCCGAAGCGCAGGTCCAGCCGCAGGTAGTAGAGCGTGGCGGCGATCACCGCCAGCGTGGCCGGGGACAGGGGCAGGCCCGCCACGTCGAAGGCCGGGCGCGCCAGCAGCACCACGACCGAGAGCACGATCATGGGAATGCCGATGAAGTGCGTGACGATGTTGCGGCGGTCGCGGTGGTAGGCCGCGTACTGGCTCAGGTGGTCGTTCAGGGTTTTCATCGTGGTCTCCGAGAAACAGCACAGGCACACATCATCGCCAGAGTGGCCCTGCCGCGCCAGTGGGATTTCACCGATCGGGTCACAGCAGCGACTGCGCGTCGTCCTCCGGCCGCACGGCCGGCCCACTGCGCGCCAGCGCCATCCACACGTGGAAGGGCAGGCGTTCGACCGCGCGGCGCGGCGCCTCGCGCGCCATCACCAGGCGCTCGCCTTCGAGCTGCATCACGCCGCACTCGGGCGGCACCTCGTCGGGCGCGGCGATGGGGCGGCCCCTGGCGTCCTGCCCCAGCACGTACCAGCAGGCGCTGGCCAGGCCCAGGTAGGCGGCGCGCTTGGCGGGTTTGCGCAGGTCGCCCAGCAGGTCGGCGCGGCTCACCTTGATCTCATGCACCACGGGCTCCAGGTAGGCCTCCACGGTGGTGTGCCGCACCGAGAACACGTCCGGAGAGGCCATACACCAGCCGTGCTCGGGCGCAGGGGCGGCGACGGCCTCGCTCTCGAAGGCGCAGGCCTGCAGCGGGCCGCCGGTGTCCGCAGCGGGCTCACCGCCCAGCAGCGCGCGCGGCAGCGGCACGCGCAGCATCAGGCCGCGCCAGCTGAGCCGCCCGGCCTGCGCCATCGCCGTGGCCACGCGCTCCACCAGGGCCTCGTGCGGCGTGCGCGCGGCCTTGTTCTGGCTGAACACCTCGGCCAGCCGCTGGATGCCGGCCTCGGTCACGCGCAGGCTCTCGAACCCCTCGGGCGAAGGCCGGCGCTCCAGCAGGCCGGCGGCGAGCAGCTCCACCTCCAGCATGTCGTGGCAGGGCCAGCCGGCCGAGCGGTAGATCTCGCGCAGGCGCTGGTGGTGGCGCCGCGTCAGGGCGGTGGCGATCGCAGACATCCACTGACTATATATCCAGTACCATGGCGAATCATGTCGGCCAACCCACCGTCCATCGACACGACCACCGCCTCGGTGGCGGTGCGCGTGCTGTGCGCCTTCGCGGCCAAGGCGGGCGACCTGGACCTGCGCTTCACGCCCTCGCCCAGCGCGCAGGACGGCATCGCCGGCCACACCACCGTCACCACGCGGCGCGCGGCGGGCTACCAGCGCGAGGTGCCGCTGAGCGCCCGCTGCGGCGAGCTGCGGGTGCAGGGCCGGGCCGACGGCTTCGACCCGGCGGTGCCGCGCCTGGAGGAGATCAAGACGCACCGGGGCGATGCCGCGCGCATCCCCGACAACCACCGCGAACTGCACTGGGCGCAGGCGCGGGTCTACGGCTGGATGCTGTGCGAACAGCATGCGCTGGAGCGCATCGAACTCGCGCTGGTCTATTTCAACATCGACACCGGGCAGGAGACGGTGCTGCCCGTGTGGCACAGCGCGGTGGAGCTCAAGGCTTTCTTCGAAACGCTTTGCGCGCGCTACGCGGGCTGGGCGCGCGCCGAGCTGGCGCACCGCGCCGCGCGCGACGCGGCGCTGCGCGCGCTGGCCTTTCCGTTCGAGGGCTTCCGGCCCGGGCAGCGCGAGCTGGCCGCCGCCGTCTACCGCTGCCACGGCGCCGGGCGCCACCTGCTCGCGCAGGCGCCCACCGGCATTGGCAAGACCATGGCCACGCTGTTCGCGGCCCTGCGCGCCGCGCCCGCCCAGGGCACGCACAAGCTTTTCTACCTGACCGCCAAGACACCCGGGCGCCAGCTCGCGCTGCACGCCCTGCAGCGCATGAAGGCCCAGCCACTGCGCGTGCTCGAACTGGTGGCGCGCGACAAGGCCTGCGAGCACCCGGACAAGGCCTGCCACGGCGAGTCCTGCCCACTCGCGCGCGGCTTCTACGACCGCCTGCCGGCCGCGCGCGAGGCCGCCGCGCAGGCGGGCTGGCTCGACAAGGCCGCGCTGCGCGAGATCGCCCTGCGCCACGAGGTCTGCCCGTATTACCTGGGCCAGGACCTGCTGCGCTGGAGCGACGTGGTGGTGGGCGACTTCAACCACTTCTTCGACCTCAGCGCGCACGCCTGGTCGCTCACGTTGGGCGACGGACTGCGCGTGGGCCTGCTGGTGGACGAGGCGCACAACCTGATCGAGCGCGCGCGGCTCATGTACAGCGCCGAGCTGCGCCCCGCCGCCTTCCAGGCCGTGCGCAAGGGCGCACCGGCCGCGCTGAAGAAAACCATGGACCGGTTGCAGCGCCCCTGGAGCGCGCTGGCGCGCCTGCAGACGCAGGACCACACGGTGCTGCCCGAACTGCCGGGTGCGTTCATCGAGGCCTTGCAACGCCACAGCGCGGCGCTGTCGGACCACCTCGCGCTCGAACCCGAGGGCGCGAACGCGGCCGGTCTGCAGGACTGGCTGTTCGAGGTGCAGCGCTTCCTGCGCGTGGCCGAGGTGTTCGACCAGCACTCGCTGGTGGACCTCACGCCCGCGCCGCGCGCGGCCGGCCGCGCGCGCCAGCCGGTGCTGAACATCCGCAACCTCGACCCCGGCCCGCTGCTGCAGCCGCGCTGGCAGGCCGCGCACAGCGCCACGCTGTTCTCGGCCACGCTCAGCCCCATGACCTACGTGAGCGACCTGCTGGGCCTGCCGCAAGACACCGCTCGCCTGGCCGTGCCCTCGCCCTTCGATGCCTCGCAGCTGCAGGTGCGCGTGACGCCGAACCTCTCCACCCGCTACGCCGACCGCGCCGCCTCGCTCGACCAATTGGTCGAGGTCATGGCCGACCAGTACGCCCAACGGCCCGGCAACTACCTCGCCTTCTTCAGCAGCTTCGACTACCTGCAGCAGGCGCTGCAGCGCCTGCAGGCCACGAACCCGGCGCTGCCGGTGTGGGCGCAGTCGCGCGGCATGGGCGAACCCGAGCGCGAGGCCTTCGTCGCGCGCTTCACCGAAGACAGCCAGGGCATCGGCTTCGCGGTGCTGGGTGGTGCGTTCGGTGAAGGCATCGACCTGCCCGGGCAGCGCCTCATCGGCGCCTTCATCGCCACCCTGGGCCTGCCGCAGCTCAACCCGGTGACCGAACAACTGCGCGCGCGGCTGCAGGCGCGTTTCGGCCAGGGCTACGACTACGCCTACCTGTTCCCCGGCCTGCAGAAGGTGGTGCAGGCGGCCGGCCGCGTCATCCGCGGACCGGACGATGAAGGCGTGGTGGTGCTGATGGACGAGCGCTTCGGCCGTCCGGAGGTGCGGCGCTGGCTGCCCCCGTGGTGGGGCTTGTGAGCGCGCGGCTCAGCCGTCGGCCTCGACCGCCTCTGCCGACTCGGGCTCGGGCAGGCGCGTGATCAGCACCTGGTCGATGCGGCGCCCATCGAGCACCAGCACCTCGAAGCGCCAGCCCGCGCAGTCCACGTGCTCGCGCCGGCCCAGCAGGTCGCCCGCCACGGTCTGCATGAGGCCGGCCACGGTGTTGTAGCGCCCCTTGTCCTCGTCGGGCAGCTCGTCGATCGCCAGGCGCGACTTCAGCTCGGTCACGGGCATCGCGCCGTCCACCAGCCAGGCGCCGTCCTCGCGCTGCGTCGCCCAGGCGTCCACCGCGGTGCGCGGCGACAGCTCGCCGGTGATGGCCTCCAGCATGTCCAGCGGCGTGAGCAGGCCCTGCACCACGCCGTATTCATCGACCACGAACACCATGCGCGTCGCGCGCTCGCGGAACTGCTCCAGCAGCTCCATGCCGCTGAGTGTCTCGGGCACGAACACGGCCGGCAGCACGTGCTGCATCAAGGGTTCGTTGTGGCCTTCGGATTGCAGCGCGAGCATGCGCGGCAGGTGGATCACACCAACCACGTCGTCCAGCCCGCCACGGCACACCGGGTACCAGGAATGGCCGGTGGTCCAGGCCTTCTGCACGGCCGCGTCGATGCGGTCCTCGGCGTCGAGCCATTCGATCTCCGAGTGCGGCACCATGATGGAGGTGAGCTGGCGGTCGTCGAGCAGGAACACGTTGCGCACCATCTGGTGCTCGTGTTCCTCGATGATGCCGGCGTCCACGCCCTCCTCCAGGCTGGCGTTGATTTCCTCTTCGGTCACGTGCTGCACGGCATTGGTGTCAATGCGCAGCAGCTTGAGCACCCACTGCGTGGTGTGCGTGAGCAGCCACACGAAGGGCTTGGCGGCCTGGGCCACGAAGGCCATGGGGCGCGAGACCCAGCGCGCGACGGCCTCGGGGTAGAGCTGGCCGATGCGCTTGGGCACCAGCTCGCCGAACACGATGGTGATGAAGGTGATGACCACCACCACGATCGCGGTGGCCATCACGCTGGCCGTGGCTTCCGTCAGGCCCCATGCCACGAGCTGGCGGCCCAGGTCGTCGCTGAACGCGGCTTCCCCCACGATGCCGTTGAGCATGCCGATGGAGGTGATGCCGACCTGCACCGAGGAGAGGAATTGCGTGGGATTGTCCAGCAGCTGGAGCGCGGTGACCGAGCCCTTGTCGCCGGCCTCGGCCATGGCCGTGAGCCGCGCCTTGCGGCTGGATGCCAGGGCCAGCTCGGACATGGCGAACGCCCCGTTGAGCAGCGTCAGAAAAACAATGAGGAGGGTGTCCATAATCGGCCAATGGCACTTTACATGATCGGGGATGTGCAGGGCTGCGACGCGGCGCTCGGCCGCCTGCTCGACGACATCGGTTTCTCACCCAGCCGCGACACGCTGTACCTGCTGGGCGACCTCGTCAACCGCGGGCCGGCCTCGCTGGCCGTGCTGCGCCGGCTGATCGCGCTCGACGGCGCGGCGCACTGCCTGCTCGGCAACCACGACCTGCACCTGCTGGCCACGGCGCACGGCGTGCGCAAGCCGCACCGCAGCGACACGGTGGGCGACATCCTCGCCGCGCCCGACCGCGAGGCCTTGCTCGACTGGCTGCGCGCGCGGCCCATGGCGCTGTTCGAACACGGCTGGCTGATGGTGCACGCGGGCGTGCTGCCGCAATGGGACGTGGCCGGCACGCTGGCGCTGGCCGGCGAGCTGCAGGCCGTGCTGCGCAGCGCCGACTGGACCGGCTTCCTGCAGGAGATGTATGGCAACGAACCACCGCTGTGGAGCGACTCGCTGCGCGGCGCCGCGCGCCTGCGCGTGATCGTCAATGCCTTCACGCGGCTGCGCTTCTGCACCGCGCAGGGCGTGATGGAGTTCGACACCAAGGACAGCGCGGGCGCGGCGCCCGAGGGCTTCATGCCCTGGTTCGACGTGCCGGGCCGGCGCACCGAAGGCGTGCCGATCGCGTTCGGCCACTGGTCCACGCTGGGCGCGGTGCAGCGCCACGACCTGCAGGCGCTGGACACGGGTTGTGTGTGGGGCGGTTGCCTCACCGCGGCCCGCATCACGGAGGTGCCGGGCGAGGTGGAGCGGATCTCGGTGCGCTGCGAGCAGGCCAGCAAGCCCGGCAAGCGCTGAAGGAGCGGCGGCGAAAGCCGCCTGGCAGGCTCAGGCAAGGGCTTCGCCCTCAGCTTTCCTGAGCCGGCGCCGGTGCGGGGGCGCTCTTGAACAAGGCCGGCACCTTGCGGCGCGTCTTGATGTTGGGCGAGGCCGTGCGCGCGGCGGCGCGCTGCGACACTTCCCACGAGGGCGTGGCGTCGCTCGCGGCGCTGGGTTCGTAGGGCTTGTCGAACAGCGGATCGGCCGGCGCGCGCGGTGCGCGGGTCGGGCGCGAATCGGAGGCGCCTCGCGCTTCGCGCGGGGTGCGGCTCTCGCGGCTCTCGCGGATGGCCCGGCTCTCGCGGCGCTCGGCGTCCTGCCCTTCGGGCTGCTGCCAGGCGCGCTGGCCGTCGTTGAAGCGGCCCGCCGGGCGGCGGTCGGCTTCGAACTCCAGCGCTTCGAGTTCGAGCTTCTTGCCCAGCAGCTTTTCCAGGTCGCCCATGAGGCGCGTGTCGCGCCCGCTCACGAACGACACCGCCAGGCCCGAAGCGCCCGCACGGCCGGTGCGGCCGATGCGGTGCACGTAGTCCTCGGCGTTGAACGGGATGTCGAAGTTGAACACCGCCGGCACGTCCTTGATGTCCAGGCCGCGCGCGGCCACGTCGGTGCAGACCAGCAGGTCCACCGCGCCGGTCTTGAAGGCTTCCAGGGCCTTGAGGCGCTCGTCCTGGCTCTTGTCGCCGTGCAGGGCCGTGGTGTTGAGGCCTTCGCGCTCCAGCGAACGCGCCAGGCGCGCGCAACCGAGCTTGCTGTTGACGAACACGAAGGCCTGCTTGAGGCCGCGCTCGCGCAGGATCTGCTTGAGGATGCCGCGCTTGTCGTCGTCTTCCACGCGGTAGAAGTGCTGCTCCACGGTGGACGCCGTGGCGTTGGAGCGCGCCACCTCGATGGTCACCGGGTCCTGCAGGTAGCTGTTGGCCAGGCGCTTGATCTCGGGCGAGAAGGTGGCCGAGAACAGCAGCGTGGTGCGCTGCTTGGGCAGGTAGCTCAGGATGCGCTGCAGGTCGGGCAGGAAACCGATGTCCAGCATGCGGTCGGCCTCGTCGAGCACCACATACTCGACCTGGTTGAGCACGCAGTTCTTGGCCTCGATATGGTCCAGCAGGCGCCCGGGCGTGGCCACCAGCACCTCGACGCCCTTCTTGAGCTCGGCCGTCTGCGGCTTCATGTCCATGCCGCCGAACACCACTGTGCTGCGCAGGTTGGTGTACTTGGCGTACAGCTTGACCTGCTCGGCCACCTGGTCGGCCAGCTCGCGCGTGGGCAGCAGCACCAGGGCGCGCACCGGGTGGCGCGCGGGCGAGGTTGAGGCGTTCTCGTGCTTGAGCATGCGCTGCAGCAGCGGCAGCGTGAACGCGGCGGTCTTGCCGGTGCCGGTCTGGGCGGCGCCCATCACGTCACGGCCTTGCAGCACCACCGGAATCGCCTGCGCCTGGATCGGCGTCATGGTCGCGTAGCCCATTTCGGCCACGGCTCGCTCAATGGCGGGCGAGAGGGAGAGTTCGGAGAAGGATTGGGTCATTGGCTTCAAAGTTAGCCACGTATTGTCGCACTTTGACCGTTTTTCGCCCAAATCCCGGCCGGCGGCCTCCGCCAGGCCTCAGACGCTGCCCGCTTTGAAGGTGTCGCAGGACTGCACGCTGCCGCTTTGCAGCCCCGTGTTGAACCAGCGCTGGCGCTGTGCGCTGGTGCCGTGGGTGAAACTGTCGGGCACCACCTGCCCCTGGCTTTTGCGCTGCAAGGCGTCGTCGCCGATCGCGGCGGCGGCGTTCAGCGCCTCCTCCACGTCGCCCGGCTCCAGGATGGCCTTGTTCTTGTGGTTGTGGTGGGCCCAGATGCCGGCAAAACAATCGGCCTGCAGCTCCAGCCGCACCGACAGTGCGTTGTACTCGCGCTCGCCCACGCGCCGGCGCGCCTGCTCCATCTGGTCGGTGATGCCCATGAGGTTCTGCACGTGGTGACCGACCTCGTGCGCGATCACATAGGCCTGGGCAAAGTCGCCCGGCGCGCCGAGCTGGCGGCGCAGGGTGTCGTAGAAGCTCAGGTCGATGTAGACCTTCTGATCGCCCGGGCAGTAGAACGGGCCCATGGCCGACTGGCCGGTGCCGCAGGCCGTGGGCGTGGCGCCCCGGAACAGCACGAGGCGCGGTTTCTGGTACTGCGCGCCGGCCTGCTGGAACACCTGGCCCCACACGTCTTCCGTGCCGCCGAGCACGGCGGCCACGAACTTGCCCATGTCGTCGGTGGGCGCCTGGGTCGGGCCCTGGGTGGTCTCCACCTGGGCGGTGGGTGCGCCATCGCCCACGCCGCCGAGCACGCCGAGAATGGTCATGGGGTTGATGCCGAAGATCCAGCCCGCGACCAGCGCGACGGCAATGGTGCCCAGGCCGATGCCGCGCCCACCCACGCGCCGGCCGCCACCCAGGCCACCAAGCCCACCCCCGCCGGGGTCGGCGCGGCGGTCTTCGATCTGATCGGACTGGCGGTTGTTTTCCCACTTCATGGCATGGCTCCTCGGCGACCTCGGTACGGGTGCGGGTATCCCATTATGAAGCGGGCGTGGCCCCGCCGGGCTCAGGCGACAGCAGGTGCGCAGGCGCTGGTCGGGCGGCCCTGGAAGTCGGTCCAGCAGCGCCGGCCGAAGTCGTAGAGCTTGCAGCGGCGCGCGGTGTCGAAGTACCAGCGCCACGAGAAGCGCTGCACGATGATGCGGCCCGGCAGCGCGTCCTCCAGCAGGCGCTGCACGTCTTCGAGCTGGTAGAGCGGGATGCTCATGTCCACATGGTGCGCGGTGTGCTCCATGATGTGGTGCAGCATCGCGCCGATGCGCAGCGGAAAGGTGAGGTGCACCGTGGTCGAGACAAAGGGCGCGGCGCGGCCCCAGGCGGCCTTGTCGTCGTGCCACTGCACCGCCGTGTGCGTGTGGTGCACGTAGACCACGAAACCGATCATGGCGTTCCAGAACAGGAAGGGCACGGCAAAGCCCATGGCCAGCAGCAGCCCCACCGACTGGCCGGTGGCCGAGGCGGCGGCCACCAGGCCGCCGATCCAGGCCAGCGCGCAGGCGCTGACGAACACGCCGTCCCACACGAACTCGGCGCGCCGCGTGCCCATGTAGGTCTTGCGCGGGAAGAACATGCGGTGCCACCACATCTCCACCAGGTAGTACAGCGCCGGGCCGAAGCCGCTGCGGTACGCGCGCTCCAGGGCGCGGCGCATCGGCGAGAGCGCGGCGAACTCCTCGCGCGTGAGCGGCGCCCACACGAAGTCCACGCCCTTGAGGTTGGTGTAGCCGTGGTGCACCACGTTGTGCCCCACTTCCCACAGGCTGTAGGGCGTGAGCGAGGGCAGCATGGCGATGCGGCCCAGCACGCGGTTCAGCCCCCGGTGCGGCGTGTAGCTCTGGTGGCAGGCGTCGTGGCCGATGATGAACAGCCGCCCGATCATGAAGCCCGCCGCCAGGCCGCACAGCAGCTTGGCCCACACGGCAGCGAACCACACGGTGCCGGCCATGAGCGCGGCGAAGACCACCCAGTCGAACACCAGCAGTGCGATGGCGCGCGCGGTGCGCCGCTCGACGAGCGGGGCGAGCCAGCCCCGGATCACCTTGCGGTGCGGCAGGGGCAGGCCAGCGGGGACGGGGTCGGGAGAAGAGAAGCCGGGCGGGTTGCGTGACATGCCCGGCATGCTATCGGCCGGGTTGCCCGGCCGCCTTGACCTGGGTCAAGGCGCGCGAACCGTCAAGCTTTGGGCAGGGTCACGCCGACCTGGCCCTGGTACTTGCCGCCCCGGTCCTTGTAGGAGGTCTCGCAGACCTCGTCACTTTCGAAGAACAGCACCTGGGCGCAACCCTCGCCCGCGTAGATCTTGGCCGGCAGCGGCGTGGTGTTGCTGAACTCCAGCGTCACATAACCTTCCCACTCGGGCTCGAAGGGCGTGACGTTGACGATGATGCCGCAGCGCGCATACGTGCTCTTGCCCAGGCAGATGGTGAGCACGTTGCGCGGGATGCGGAAGTACTCCATCGTGCGCGCCAGCGCGAAGCTGTTGGGCGGGATCACGCAGACGTCCTTGTTGATGTCCACGAAGCTGTTCTCGTCGAAGTTCTTCGGGTCCACCACCGTGCTGTGGATGTTGGTGAACACCTTGAATTCCGGCGCGCAACGGATGTCGTAGCCGTAGCTCGATGTGCCGTAGCTGATCACCTTCTTGCCATCCACCGCCCGCACCTGGTTGGGCTCGAACGGTTCGATCAGGCCGTGTTGTTCGGCCATGCGGCGGATCCATTTGTCGCTTTTGATGCTCATGGGGCGCGATTGTAGGTGGCGCGCTCACCGGCCTCTGACCACCGAGAGCCCCCAGGAAATTACCGGAATTTCAGTAATTACTGAAAACTCAGGCCGAACCAGCTACATTTCCGGGCATGCCACTGCAAGACCACCTCCCGCCCCTCAACCGCGAGTTCGTTGCCCACTTCGGGGAAATGGGCAGCCGCTGGGGCATCAACCGCACCGTGGGGCAGATCTACGCCCTGCTCTTCATTTCACCCAACGCGCTCAACGCCGACGAGATCGCCGAGACGCTGGAGTTCTCGCGCTCGAACGTGAGCATGGGCCTCAAGGAGCTGCAGGCCTGGCGGCTGGTGCGCCTGCGCCACCAGCCGGGCGACCGGCGCGAGTACTTCGAGGCGCCGGCCGATGTGTGGGAAATCTTCCGCGTGCTGGCCGAGGAGCGCCGCCGCCGCGAAGTGGAGCCCACCCTGTCCATGCTGCGCACCGCGCTGCTGGAAACGCCCAAGACCGACGCCGAGCGCCACGCTCAGGCCCGCATGCGCGAGATGCACGACCTGATTGACCGCCTCATGACCTGGTTCGACGACGTGCAGAAGCTGGCCCCGGAAACCGCGATGCAGCTGATGGGCATGGGCGCGACCGTCACGCGCGTGCTCGAACTCAAGGACCGCCTCACGGGCAAGGCGGCGGGCCGCAGCGCGCGCCCGGAGAAATTGCCCGACGCGGCCTGACCCCCACCAGACAAGAACCCCACGGAGAACCCCCATGGACGCCCTGCTCCTCTCGCGCATCCAGTTCGCGGCGAACATCAGCTTTCACATCCTGTTCCCGACCATCACGATCGCGATGGGCTGGTTCCTGCTGTACTTCCGCATCCGCCACATCAAGACGCGCGACCCGGCGTGGGAAGAGGCCTACTACTTCTGGACCAAGGTGTTCGCGCTGAGCTTCGCGCTCGGCGTGGTCTCCGGCATCGTGATGAGCTTCCAGTTCGGCACCAACTGGCCCGGCTTCATGGAACGGGCCGGCAACATCGCGGGACCGCTGCTGGGCTACGAGGTGCTGACCGCCTTCTTCCTGGAGGCCAGCTTCCTGGGCATCATGCTGTTCGGCCGGGGCCGCGTGAGCGAACGCGTGCACCTGGCCGCCACCTTCCTGGTGGCCTTCGGCACCACCATGTCGGCGTTCTGGATCCTGAGCCTGAACTCGTGGATGCAGACACCCGCGGGTTTCGAGATCGTGGACGGCAAGTTCGTCGCGGTCGACTGGTTCGCCGTGGTGTTCAACCCCTCCTTCCCCTACCGCCTGGCGCACAAGCTGCTGGCCTCGGCGCTCACGGCCTCGTTCCTCATCGCCGGCCTCTGCGCCTGGCAGCTCATCAAGGGCAGCGCCACCGGCGGCACGCACAAGGCCTTGCGCACGGCCATCATCGCCGCCTCGGTGGCCATGCCGCTGCAGTTCCTGGCCGGCGACATGCACGGGCTGAACACGCTGGAGCACCAGCCCGCCAAGATCGCGGCGCTCGAGGGCATCTGGCACACCGAGAAGAGCGCGCCGCTCACGCTGTTCGGCATTCCCGACGAGGCCGCCGGCACCACGCATTACGCGGTGAAGATTCCCAAGATGGCGAGCCTGATCCTGGCGCACGATGCCGACGCCGAACTCAAGGGCCTCAACGAATTCCCGAACGCCCACCCGCCGGTGGCGCCGATCTTCTGGGCCTTTCGCGTGATGGTCGGCGTGGGCACGCTGATGCTGGTCGTGGCCTGGGCCTCGGCCTGGATGCTCTGGCGCCGGCGCCGCCAGGCGCAGGGCTCGCTGGACCTGCCCAAACCCGCGCTGTACGTGCTGGCGGGCATGACCTTCTCGGGCTGGCTGGCCACGCTGTCGGGCTGGTACGTCACCGAGATCGGCCGCCAGCCCTTCCTCGTCTACGGCCACCTGCGCACCGCCGACGTGGTCACCAACACCCCCTCGCCCATGATCGCGGTCACGCTCACGGCCTACCTCATCGTGTACGGCCTGCTGCTCATCACCTACGTCGGCGTGCTCAAGTACATGGCCGAACACCCGTTCAAACATGCCCCCGAAGCACCCCACGGCGCCGAACTCGGCAAGGCCGGCGTCTGAACAAACGAACGGAGAACACCCCATGAACACGACCACCTGGGCCGAAGTGCTCCCGCTGATCTTCCTGGCCGTGATGGGCCTGGCCCTGCTGGCCTACGTGATCCTCGACGGCTACGACCTCGGCGTGGGCCTGCTGCTGCCCCTGGCCGAGAGCAAGGAGCAGAAGGACACCATGATCTCCAGCATCGGCCCATTCTGGGACGCCAACGAAACCTGGCTGGTGCTCGGTGTCGGCGTGCTGCTGGTGGCCTTTCCGATGGCGCACGGGCTGGTGCTGCAGGCGCTCTACCTGCCGGTGGCCGTGATGCTGATCGGCCTGATCCTGCGCGGCGTGGCGTTCGACTTCCGTGTGAAGGCGCCCACGAAACACGTGCCGTTCTGGAACCGCGCCTTCTTCGTCGGCTCGCTGCTCGCCAGCGCCTCGCAGGGCTGGATGCTGGGCAGCTACATCACGGGCTTCGACAAGGGCTGGCTGGGCCTGGCGTTCAGCCTGGGCATCGCGCTCACGCTGCCGGCGGCCTACATCCTGCTCGGCGCGGGCTGGCTGATCATGAAGACCGAAGGCGAGCTGCAGGCCCACGCGGTGCGCTGGGCGGCCCGCGTGCTGTGGCCCATGGGTGTTGCGCTGGTCGCGATCTCGGTGGCCACGCCGCTGGTGAACCCCGGCGTGGTGGCGAAGTGGTTCAGCGTGCCCGAGGTGTTCGGCCTGATGCCGATCCCCCTGAGCTGCGCGATCGCCTTCTTCGCGGTGCGCTGGGTGGTCACGCGCCCCAATGTGGTGAAGGCGGGTTACGGCTGGGTGGTGTTCGCGGCCACCGTGCTGATCTTCGTGCTGGCCTTCTTCGGCCTGGCGTACAGCATCTTCCCCGACATCGTGATCGGCCGCATGAACGTGTGGCAGGCCGCCGTATCCACCGGCTCGCTCACCGTCATCTTCATCGGCGTGGCCATCACGCTGCCGGTGATCATCATCTACACCATCTACATGTACCGCGTGTTCTGGGGCAAGGCGCGGGCACTGACCTACAACTGAACCCGCGTCGCCGCTTCAACGGGCTAGGACGGTGAGGCCTTGCGCAGGGCAAAGCTCGTGAGCAAGGCCTGTTCGGATTCGAGGAAGAGCGTGTTGAACCGCGCCAGCCAGTTCGGCTCGAACGGCCAAGCGTTGCTCTCGACCACGCGCGAATGCTGCTTCGCGGTCTCGGACATGGCGTGAGCCCCCATCTCGCCACTCAGGCCGGCCAGCGAATGCAGCGCCTGGCGTGCGCTTTTCAGGTCGTTGCGCCGCACGGCATCCTCCAGATTGGCGATGTGCCGCCGGGCCTGGGCCAGACCATCGGGCAGCAGGTTCACCATGATGTTCATGCTCTTGAGCTGCTCGACACGTTCGTCATCCAGCAAGGGCCCATCGATGGTCGCCCCCGCCAGGCGCGCGGGAGACCGCGATGCGCCCGCCGCCTGGGCCTCACCCACCGGACGCTCGCCAATCAGGCGGGCCAGCTCCCCGCGCAAGGCCACCACGTTCACGGGCTTGGTGAGAAAGCCGTCCATGCCCGCGTCCCGAGCGGCCTGCCTGTGCTCCGGCGAGGCATGCCCGGTGAGCGCGACCACGGGAATGTTGCGCACCCCGTCGGCCATCGCGCGCAGCTGCCGCGTCGTCTCCATGCCGCCGAGCACGGGCATCTCCACGTCCATCAGGATCACGGCCGGCCGCACGCCCGCCTTGAGGAACTGCAGGACGTCCTGCCCCTGCTGCGCCTCCACCACCTCCAACCCCATGTCCTTCAGGTAGCCTTTGACGATGGCGCGGTTCACGGCGTTGTCCTCCGCCAGCAACACGGAGCTGCCCATGAAAGGCGCCGGGTCCTTGGCACTGTGGCGCAAGGGCTGGTCCTTGAGCAGACTCACGATCGCGCCGGCCATCTCGGGCAGGCTGCAAGGCGCGCTCAGGAACCCGTCCATGCCCGCTTCGCGGGCTTGCGCGCGGGCCTCGGTCGCCGGCTGGACACTGTGTGCCAGCACCGGCACCTGTTCATGCCCGGCGGCGGCCCCCAGGCGGATCTGGCGCACGGTCTCACAACCATCGAGCACCGGCATGTGGAGGTCCATCACGACGAGGTCATAGGGCACGTCCGAGGCCAGGCGAAGCAGGTCCAGCGCCTGGGCGCCGTTGCCGGCCTCGTCGATGCTGCTGCTGCCCACCAGGGCCAGGAGTTGGGCCAGGGTGGCGCGGCGCCGGATCGGATCGTCGTCCACCAGCAGCACGCGGGCGCCGCGCAGCAGCCGCGCGGCATGCCGCATGGCTTCTTCGGCATGGGCCCGGGCCTCCGCCAGCGCCACCGCGGGAAACGACAGCGTGAACGCCGTGAACTCGCCCAAACGCGATGCGCAGGTGATCTCCCCGCCGAAGGCGCGCATGGCGCGCCGGCAAAACGCCAACCCCAAACCCGTGCCATCGGCCTTGCCGGAGGTCTGGAAGTCCTCGAACAGGTGCTCCATCTTTTCCGGTGCGATGCCCGGCCCTGTATCGCGCACCGTGATGCGCTGCGCATCCACAGTCACCGTCACCATGACGTCGGGACAGGCCGGCAGGTAATACAGCGCGTTCTTGATGAGGTTGAACAGGATCAGCGTCAGGAGGGTTTCATCGCCCTTGAACGTGAAGTCGGCCACCTCCGCCAGGCGCACCCGCTCGCGCTGCGCCTCGCTCTCGTAGCCGAAATCGCTCACCGCGCGCTCGGTGCAAACCGCCGCCGAGAGCCAGGTGAAACCCGAGGCATCGAAGGCCCTGCTCTTGAGCTGCTGCAGCGTCACCGTGATCGACTGCAGACCCAGCTTGATCGCGTTGCGGCCCTCGTTCATCACACGCACCATCGCCATGACCTGCTCGCGCGTGTGGGACACCGAGGACTGGGATGACCCCAGGCGCAGGAAGTCGCGCTCCAGGGTGTCGAAGACACCCTGGATCTTCTGCATGGGCCCGCGCATCTCGTGCGCGATGGAACCCGCGAAGCTCATGTACAGGCGATGGCGCGCCAGCTCGGCCTGCCTTCTTTCGAAATGGGACAAGGCACCGGCCACGAACAGCAGCGTCGGCGCGGGCAGCCAGATCCAGACGTCCGGCGTGAACGCGATGCCGGGTTGTGACGCCCAGAACGCGAGCGCCCCAAGGGCGTATCCGGCGACCAGCATCACCACGGCATTGCGCCAATCGGCGACCAGAATGACACACACCGCACCGATCACCATGTTCACGAAAGAAAAACTGTCGCCCTGATTCTTCAGGGTCGTGAACGTCAGCAGAAACGCCAGGCAGTAGACCGACGTGAAGTAGGCATGCGCGAGGTAGAACGGCCTGGCCCTCTCGGGCCACCACGGGCGCAACGCCAGTGCCAGGCACAACAGAGCGGCGATGGCCCTGAGCGCCAGATCGTCGTAGCGCGGCGGGAGTTGCCCCGTGAAACGCAGCAGATAGAAGAGCGGGAAGGCCAGGCTCCCCAGAGCCCCCATCTACACCAGGAACGACCTGTTCATGTCGTGATGCGAGCGGTACCTCGCGAACAAACCAGCGGCCAGTGAGCTCAAATCGCACCTCCCAAAAATTTGGCAGGGCGATGCTAAGGGGGCGTTCTGTTCACCACAACAGCCCAGCCCCCCCTCGGGCAATGGGCGGCCCCGAACAAAGCGCACTTGAATCCCGAATAACGTCGCTTCGTTTCCAAATTCAGATCATTGAAGCCCGCAGACTGGGACATTCCCTAGGTCGAGAAATAAGCGCAAAAACGACACGCCCAAGCCGTGATCGAGATCAGCCGCCAGCGATCACCGTGCGCGCCACCACCCGATCGTCCCCCAGCACGATCAGCGCGAACAGCAGCTCGTCCAGGCTGTCCGCCTGCGAGGTCTTGCGCGCCAGCAGGGGTGTGGCCTGCGGGTCGAGCACCACGAAATCCGCCTCGTGGCCGGGGCGCAGGTTGCCCACCACGCCTTCAAGCCCCAGCGCGCGCGCCGCACCCGCCGTGTGCTGCCACCACAGCTGCCCCGGGGTGAGGCTCAGGCCCTGCTTGGTCTGGCCCTCACGGCCCACGCAGTAGGCCGCGAGCATGGTGCGGAACGGCGAGAAGCTGGTGCCACCGCCCACGTCGCTCGCCAGGCCGTAGCCCATGCCCGCCGCGTCGGCGGCGAGGTAGTCGAAGAAGCCGCTGCCCAGGAACTGGTTGCTGGTCGGGCTCACGGCGGCGGTGGTGCCGGTGGCGGCCATCAGCGCGCGGTCGGCCTGGTCGAGGTGGATGCAGTGGGCGTACACCGCGCGCTGCCGCAGCAGGCCAAAGTCGCCATACACGCCCAGGTAGCTGCGCGACTTCGGGAACAGCTCGGCCGCCCAGCGCACCTCGTCGAGGTTTTCCGCCACATGCGACTGGACCCACACGTCACCGTGCTTCGCCGCCAGTTCGCCCGCGCCGCGCAGCTGTTCGGGCGTGCTGGTGGGGGCGAAGCGCGGCGTGATCGCGTAGCCGAGGCGGTCCACGCCGTGCCAGCGCTGGATCAGCGCCTCGGTGTCGATCAGGCTCTGTTCGGTCTGGTCGCGCACGCCATCGGGGCTGTGGCGGTCCTGCAGCACCTTGCCGGTGATGAAGCGCAGGCCGCGCGAGCGCGCGGCCTCGAACATCGCGTCGACCGAGGCCGGGTGCGAGGTCGCGAAGGTGAGCGCGGTGGTCACACCGTTGCGCGCCAGCTCGTCCAGGAAGAAGGCCGCTACCTCGCGCGCGTGCTCCGGCTCGTGAAAGCGCGACTCGTGCGGGAAGGTGTAGTTCTCCAGCCAGGGCAGCAAGCCGGCCGCGGGCGCGCCGATCACGTCCGTCTGCGGGTAGTGCACGTGCATGTCGATGAAGCCCGGCGCGATCAGTTTTCCGCTCAGGTCTTCCACCGACACGCCGGGAAAGTTGCCGATCAGCGCGGCGTGGTCGCCCGCGGCGCGCACCACGCGCCGACCCTGCGCGTCGGGGCCGACGACCAGCAGGCCATCGGCGTCGTAGACAGGGCGTTGTTGGTCGTCGAAACGCAGGAGGGCGGCACGGTAGGCGTTCATGCCGCGCAGCTTAACGCCTGGGGCTCGCCCGGGCATATCGCGCCGCCGATAAGGCCCATACCGCCGCGCCGGCGGTGGGCCCGCGCGGGTTCAGCGCTCGACCGAGCCCTGCACGCCTTCGACCAGCCAGTTCATGCCCAGGATCTGCCCGTCGTCGAGCGCCTTGCCGGCTTCGATGACGGTCTTGCCCTGGTTGTCGCGCACGACGGTCTTGCGCGCCGCGAACACCGCGAGCTTGCCCGCGGCCATGTCGGCCTGGCGCGCCTGCACCTCGTCGCGCACCTTGGCCGGCACCTTGCTGCCGAAGCTGTCGACGCGGATCATGCCCTCCTTCACCCCACCCCAGACGCTCGCGCTCTGCCAGGTGCCGTCCAGCACGGCCTGCACGCGGCGGGTGTAGTAGTCGCCCCAAAGGTGGGTCACGGCGGCGATCTGCGCATCGGGTCCGAAGCGGCGCATGTCGGAGTGGTAGGCCACGGCGAGCCTGCCGCGCTCCTGCGCGGCCACCATCACGGCGGTGGAGCCGGTGTGGAAGGCCAGCACCTCGGCGCCCTGGTTCATCAGCGTCATGGCCGCGTCGCGCTCGCGCGGCGGGTTGAACCACTCACCCAGCCACACCACCTTGACGGTGGCGCGCGGGTTGACCGAGCGCATGCCCAAGGTGAAGGCGTTGACGCCCTGGATCACCTCGGGGATCGGGAAACCGGCGATGTAGCCCGCCTGCGTGGCCATGCGGCCCGCGGCCACCCCGGCCAGGTAGCGGCCCTCGTAGTAGCGCGCGTTGGCGGTGGCGACGTTGGGCGCGGTCTTGTAGCCGGTGATGGACTCGAACTTCACGTCCGGGAACTCTCGCGCCACCTTGAGCGTGGGCTCCATGTAGCCGAAGCTGGGCGTGAAGATGATGCGGTGGCCCTGCTGCGCCAGATCGCGGATCACGCGCTCGGCGTCGGCGCCTTCGGCCACGTTCTCCACGTAGCGTGTCTCGACCTTGTTGCCCAGGGCGGCCTGCACGGCGAGCCGGGCCTGCTCGTGCTGGCGCACCCAGCCGGCTTCGGTCAGCGGCGTCACGTAGACGAACGCGGCCTTGAGCGGCGGCGTCTGTGCCTGGGCGGTGGTGGAAAAGGGAAATAAAAAGCTGGCAGCCGCCAGTGCGCACGCGCACCGGGCCACGAGGTTTTTGTACATGGTGGTCCTCTACATGGCTTCCGTGAATGAAAAAGCGAGCCGGGGAAGCACCGGGCTCGCTGGGGCGTGATTTTACCCGGGCCCGGGGCCATCAAACAGATCCAGCTGCCGGGCGGGCTGCAGCAGCCAGCTTCCGATCACGTCGCAGCGGTAGTGCTCATCGTGGTCGCCCACCCGGTGTCCTTCGACCAGGAAGAGCTCGTCGATGGTCCACTGGATCGGGCGGATCCAGTGGGTCGCTCGGGCGGATGGCGCCCAGTAACTGATGCTGCAGCGACTGGTGCCAGTTCGCCGGATCGAACATCGCGCCATCCAGTCGGGCCTTCAGCCCCGAGATCTCGAGCGCGCTCTTCAACGCCGCCCTCTTCATTGGCGAGGGCATGGTCACGACCAGAAACCTCGGTTGGGTCATGGCACGGCCCGTTCAGCCAGCGACCGCGCCGTCCAGCAAGGCCATGAGTTCCGCACGCCGCGCCGCGCTCACGAAGCTGGCCTCGAAGCTGTTGCGCGCGAGAGTGACGACGTCTTCGCGCGTGAGGTCCAGCGCCTGCACGGTCTGCACGAAGTTGGCGTTCATGTAGCCGCCGAAGTAGGCCGGGTCGTCGGAGTTGACGGTGGCGCACAGGCCGGCGTCGAGCAGGCGCTTCATCGGGTGGTCCTTCAGGTCGTTCACCACGCAGAGCTTGAGGTTGGAGAGTGGGCACACCGTGAGCGGGATGCGCCGCCGCGCCAGTTCGGCGACCAGGGCCGGGTCTTCCAGCGAGCGCACGCCGTGGTCGATGCGCTCGGTCTTCAGGTCGTTCAGTGCTTCCCAGATGTAGGCCGGCGGGCCCTCTTCGCCCGCGTGCGCCACCACATGGAAGCCCAGCTCGCGGCAGCGCGCGAAGACGCGCGAGAACTTGGACGGCGGGTGGCCGACCTCGCTCGAATCCAGGCCCACGCCGATGAAGTGCTGGCGGTAAGGCAAGGCGGCTTCCAGCGTCTGGAAGGCGTCTTCCTCGCTCAGGTGGCGCAGGAAGCACAGGATCAGCGCCGCGCTCACGCCCAGCTCGGCCTGGGCGCGAGCGCAGGCGCTGGCCAGGCCCTGGATCACCGTGGCCATGGGCACGCCGCGCGCGGTGTGGGTCTGGGGGTCGAAGAAGAGCTCGGCGTGCGCCACGTTGTCGGCCTTGGCGCGCAGGAAGTAGGCCCAGGCCATGTCGTGGAAGTCGGCCTCGTGCAGCAGCACGCTGGCGCCGGCGTAGTAGATGTCCAGGAAACTCTGCAGGTTGGTGAAGGCGTAGGCCTCGCGCAGCGCGTCCACGCTGGTGTAGGGCAGGCTCAGGCCGTTGCGCTGGGCCAGCGCGAAGATCAGCTCGGGCTCCAGCGAACCCTCGATGTGCATGTGCAGCTCGGCCTTGGGGATGGCGGCGGCGAGTTGGGCGGGGGTCATGGTCATGTCAGGTCCTTCGGTCAGCAGGTGCCCAGTGCGATGTCCAGGCGTTTCAGGTAGCGGCGGTAGGCGCTGGAGACGCGGTCGGCCGGGCCGTGCACCTCGGTCACGGGGGTGGTGCGGCCCACCGGCAGCGCGCGCGGTGACTGCGATTCCACCACCGGGCGGTCCTGCGCGAACACCGCGTCCTGGAAGGCGACCAGTTCCTGGTCGGTCGAGGCATCGCCGCGCGTGGCCATCACGAACCAGGCCGTGCAGAGTTCGTGGCCATCGGGCCGGATGAAGAGCGCGATCGCATTGCTCACCGGGTCGCCCTCGGTGGCGTCCTTGCGCAGGATGGCGGCGAAGGGGTGCGGCACGTCGTAGCGGTAGGCGATCCAGGCGCCCGCGTCCGCCCCGGCGTAGGCGCGCGGCTGCCAGGCCCGGGCGTCGCGCACCACCAGACCGGCCTCGCCCTCTTCCACCGCGCCGGTCTGCACCTGCGCGTGGCCGCGTTCGCCCAGCCAGCCTTCGTGCACGAAACCGAAATGGCTCAGGTCGAGGAAGTTCTCCACCAGGCGCGGCGCGCTGGTGTTGAGTTCGTAAGCACCACACAGCACGGTGCGCCAGGCCGGGTCGTCGCCCGGCGCGAACGCGGGCGGGTCGGCCAACGGCGCGGCGAGGGTCTGGGACGGTGGCTGCAGCCGCACCCACACCAGGCCGTGCTGCTCGCGCGCCTCGAACGGGGTGGCGCAGTGGCTGGCCGGCGGCACGAAGTCGGGCGCGGCGGGCACGTGCTGGCAGCGGCCCTCGCCGCCGAATTGCCAGCCGTGGTACGGGCACTCCAGGCGGGTGCCGTGCAGGCCGATCAGCACCCGGCCCAGCGAGAGCCGGGCGCCCCGGTGCGGGCAGCGGTCGGCCCAGGCATGCACGCGGTGGGTGTCGTGCGCCTGCTCGCGCCAGAGCACCAGCGCCTGCCCGAGCAGCGAACAGGCCACGGGCTGGTCGCGCACCTGGTGCGAGGCGATCACGGGGTGCCAGAGTTGTGGTTCGATCATCGTGGGTTCACTCCAACGAGAAAGCCGCCCGGAGGCGGCTTTCTTTTTCCAGGGCACGGCGGGTCCGGCTCTGCCGGCCCGCACGCGCCGCCCCCTCGAGGGGGTCGCGCGAAGCGCGGCAGGGGTGGGTCAATTCGGCACTTTGCCTTCAACGCCCTTCACGTAGAACTTGATGCCACCGAGGAACTTGTCGTCGGCGACCGTGTCCTTGGCCAGCACTTCCTTGCCGTCCGAACCCAGGATCGGGCCCTTCCAGATCGAGAAGCTGCCGTCCTTCAGGCCGGCGCGCACGGTGTCGAGCTTGGCCTTGACTTCGGCCGGCACGTCTTCGGCGACGGAGACCATGTCGATCGCGCCCTCCTTCACGCCCCACCACACGCCGCCGGTGGACCAGGTGCCTTCCAGCACGTCCTTGGTGGCCTTGATGTAGTACGGCGCCCAGTTGATCACGGCCGAACCCAGGTGGGCCTTGGGGCCGTAGGCGGTCATGTCGGAGTCCCAGCCGAAGGCGCGCTTGCCCAGCTTCTCGGCGGTCTGCAGCACGGCCGACGAATCGGTGTTCTGGAACAGGATGTCGGCGCCGCCGTTGATCAGCGAGGTCGCGGCTTCGGTTTCCTTCGGTGGGTCGAACCAGCCGTTGACCCAGACCACCTTGGTCTTGACCTTGGGGTTCACCGATTGCGCGCCCAGCGTGAAGCTGTTGATGTTGCGGATCACCTCGGGGATTGGGATGGACGCCACCACACCCAGGGTGTTGGACTTGGTCATGCTGCCCGCGATCACGCCGGCCATGTACGCGCCTTCGTAGGTGCGGCTGTCGTAGGTGCGCAGGTTCTCGGCGGTCTTGTAGCCGGTGGCGTGCTCGAACTTCACGTCCTTGAAATCGGGCGCGATCTTGAGCATGGGCTCCATGTAGCCGAAGGTGGTGCCGAACACCAGCTTGTTGCCCTGGCCGGCCAGGTCGCGGATCACGCGCTCGGCGTCGGCGCTCTCGGGCACGTTCTCGACGAAGCTGGTCACGATCTTGTCGCCGAATTCCTTCTCCAGCGCCTTGCGGCCGTTGTCGTGCGCAAAGGTCCAGCCGCCGTCGCCCACCGGGCCGACGTAGGCAAACGCGATCTTCAGCGGTGCGGCCTTCGGTGCCTCGGCCGCAGCGGGTGCGGGCGCGGCGGGCGCGGCGGCCTCTTCCTTCTTGCCGCAGCCGATCAGGACGGCGCTGGTCAGCGCGGTCAGCGCGGCAACCTTCATCAGGGAACGTTTGCTCAGGTCTGTCATGGATAACCTCTTTGTTGGGAAAGGGTGGAGCGGAAACTATGCAAAAAACAGAAAAGATTATGCGCCCGGGTAAAAGGGTTTTCCGATCGAGGACGGCATGTTGATGCGGATCCACGTCGGGTTGCGCGAGATCAGGACCAGCACGACGATGGTGGCGATGTAGGGCATCATGGTCAGGAACTGGCTGGGCACGTTGACGCCGATGCCTTGCAGGTGGAACTGCAGCATGGTCACGCCACCGAACAGGTAGGCCCCCAGCAGCACGCGGGCCGGCCGCCAGGTGGCGAAGGTGGTCAGCGCCAGCGCGATCCAGCCCTTGCCGGCGATCATGCCCTCCACCCACAGCGGTGTGTAGACGGTGGACACATAGGCACCGGCCAGGCCGCAGAGCGCGCCCCCGGCCATCACCGCCACCAGGCGGATGCGGCGCACCGGGTAGCCCAGCGCGTGCGAGGACTCGGGGCTCTCGCCCACGCTGCGCAGCACCAGGCCGGCGCGCGTGCGGTACAGGAACCAGATCAGGCCGATCACCAGCGCCACACAGATATAGACCATGGGGTGGTGGCGGAACAGCGCGGGGCCGATCAGCGGGATGTCGCCCAGCAGCGGGATCGCGTGGCGGGTCTGCTCGGGCAGTTTTTCCTGCACGTAACGGGTGCCGGCGAAGGCCGAGAAGCCCGCGCCGAACAGGCTGAGCGCGAGGCCCGTGGCGTACTGGTTGGTGTTGAGCCAGATCACGAGGCCGCCGAAGATGGCCGCGAGCAGGGCCCCGGCTGCCATGCCGGCCGCGAAGCCCAGCGTGGTGCTGCCGGTGTGAACCACGGTGGCGAAGCCGGCCAGCGCGGCGCACAGCATCATGCCCTCGGCGCCGAGGTTGACGATGCCGGCTTTTTCGTTGATGAGCAGGCCCAGCGAGGCAATGGCCAGCACGGTGCCCGCGTTGAGCGAGGCGGCGATCAGGAGTGCGATGGATTCCATGTCTTGCTCACTTTTTCCAGACGAGGCGGTAGGCGATCAAGGTGTCGCAGGCCAGCAGCGCGAACAGCAGCAGGCCCTGGAACACCCCGGTGATCGACTTGGGCAGACCCAGGCGCGACTGCGCGAGTTCGCCGCCGATGTAGAACATGCTCATGAGAATGGCCGAGAACACGATGCCCACCGGGTGCAGCCGCCCCACGAAGGCGACGATGATGGCCGCGAAGCCGTAGCCCGCCGGCACATAGGGCGTGAGCTGGCCGATCGGGCCGGCCACCTCCAGCGCGCCGGCCAGGCCGGCCGCGCCACCCGAGGTCAGCAGCGCGATCCACAGCGCCTTGCGCGAGGAAAAGCCCGCGTAGCGCGCCGCCGCGGGCGCCAGGCCGCCCACGAGCTGGGCATAGCCCGCGTAGGTGCGAAACAGGAAGACCCACACCGCCGCCACGCCGGCCAGCGCGATCAGCAGGCCGATGGTCACGCGCGAACCGCTCATGAGGCGCGGGATCTGCGTGACCGACTCAAAGGTCTTGGTCTGCGGGAAGTTGTAGCCCATGGGGTCCTTCCAAGGGCCATAGACCAGGAAGTTGAGCACCTGCACCGCCACATAGACCAGCATCAGGCTCACGAGGATCTCATTGGCGTTGAAGCGGTCGCGCAGCAGCGCGGTGATGCCGGCCCAGAACATGCCGCCCAGCACGCCGGCCACCAGCACGGCGGGCACGATCCACGCGCCGGTGCTCTTGTCGGCGGTGAGCGCCACGCCGGCCGCGAAGATGGCGCCGATGATGTACTGCCCCTCGGCGCCGATGTTCCACACGTTGGAGCGGAAACACACCGCCAGCCCCAGGGCAATGATCAGCAGCGGCGTGGCCTTCACCATGAGTTCGGACAGCGCGTAGGTGCTCTTGATCGGCTCCCAGAAGAAGACCTGCAGGCCGCGCACCGGGTCCTTGCCCAGCACGGCGAACAGGATGACGCCGATCACCACGGTGATCAGCAGAGCCAGCAGCGGCGAGGCGTAGCCCCAGCGCGCCGAGGGTTGGGGACGGACTTCAAGCCGCAGCATGGGCGGTCTCCTCTTTCTTGTGGTGGGTGGGGGCGGTGTCCCAGAGCCCGGACATCCATTCGCCGATGCGCTCGATGGTGGCTTCGGCCCGGTCCAGGCTGGGCGACAGGCGCCCCTTGGCGATCACGTGCAGGCGGTCGCTGATCTCGAACAGCTCGTCGAGCTCCTCGCTCACCACCAGCACCGCGCAGCCCGCATCGCGCAGCTTGAGGATCTCGCCGCGGATCTGCGCGGACGCGCCCACGTCCACGCCCCAGGTGGGCTGGCTCACGATCAACAGCTTGGGCTTGGCCTCGATCTCGCGGCCGACGATGAACTTCTGCAGGTTGCCGCCCGAGAGCGACTTGGCCGCCGCGTCCGGCCCATTGGCCTTGACCTTGTAGCGCGCGATGATGTCGGCCGCCTGCGCCTTGAGCGCGCCCACGCGGATCCAGCCGCCCGAGCCCAGCGCGTCCTTGCGCGAGAGCAGCAGGTTGTGCGACAGCGAGAGCGTGGGCACGGCGCCCCGGCCCAGGCGCTCCTCGGGCACGAAGTGCTGGCCCTGGGCGCGCCGCCGGCCCGGGCCGGCGTGCGACACGTCCTGCCCACCCAGGCGGATGCTGCCGGCCGGAGCGCGGCGGTCCTCGCCCGAGAGCGCGTAGAGCAGCTCGCTCTGGCCGTTGCCCGAGACGCCCGCGATGCCCACCACCTCGCCCGCGCGCACCGTGAGCGCGATGCCATTGAGGTGCGTGCCGAACGGGTCGTCGCTCTGCAGCGTGAGGCCGTTCACCTCCAGCACCGCCGCCCCGGCGTGCAGCTCGCGCACCTCCAGCGCGGGCGGTTCGGCGCCGATCATCAGGCGCGAGAGCGAGGCGTTGCTTTCCTGGCGCGGGTCGCACACGCCCGTGACCTGGCCGCCGCGCAGCACCGTGCAGGCGGTGCACAGCTCGCGAATCTCGTGCAGCTTGTGGCTGATGTAGAGGATGCTGCAGCCCTCGGCCGCGAGCTTGCGCAGCACCACGAAGAGCTTTTCCACCGCCTGCGGGGTGAGCACCGAGGTCGGCTCGTCCAGGATCAGCAGCTGCGGGTTGGTCAGCAGCGCGCGGATGATCTCCACCCGCTGCATCTCGCCCACAGAAAGCGTGTGCACCGGGCGCGAGGGGTCGATGTCCAGCCCGTACTCGGTGGCCTTGGCGGTGATGCTCGCGCTCACCTCGGGCAGCGTGAGCGACTTGTCCAGGCCGAGCCAGACGTTCTCGGCCACGGTGAGCGTGTCGAACAGGCTGAAGTGCTGGAACACCATGCTGATGCCCAGGGCGCGCGCCTCCTGCGGGTTGCGGATGTGCACCGGCCGGCCGTTGAACATCACCGTGCCCTCGTCGGGTTTCACCGAGCCGTAGATGATCTTCATCAGCGTGGACTTGCCGGCGCCGTTCTCGCCCAGCACGGCGTGCACCTCGCCGGGCTGCACGGTGAGCGAGACGCCGCTGTTGGCCACCACGCCCGGATATCGCTTGGTGATGCCGCTGAGTTGCAGTCGTGTCGTGGTCATGGGTCTCCTTCGTGGTCTTGTGGGGTCAGCTCTCGGCGTCGGGCCGCTTCAGCGAGGCGGCCACGCTCTTGACCTGCTCGCGCAGCCAGCGCCCGGCCTTGGAGGCGTGGGTGCGCTCGTGCCAGAGCTGGTAGTACATCATTCGCGGGAACTCCACCGGGCTGGGCAGCACCTTCACCGGCAGCACGCCGGTGAAACGGTCGCAGTACTGGCGCCCGGTGGTCAGCACCAGCAGGCTGCCGGCGACCATGGCCGGGATCAGCCCGAAATGCGGGCAGCGGGCGGTGATGTTGCGCACCAGACCCAGGGTGGCCAGGTGCTCGTCCACGAAACCGCGCGCGCCGGGGTGGGTGGGCGTGGGCGCGATGTGCTCGGCGCCCAGCCAGGCCTCCACGTCCCAGCCCCGGCGCGCCGCCGGGTGCTGCTGGGAGACCAGGCAGACCACCTCGTCGCCGAACAGGCGGCCCAGGTGCAGGTCGTCGGGCGGCTGCGTCCAGTTGCCGATCACCACATCCACGTCGCCCTGGGCCAGGTGGTTGCGGTAGTCGGAGTCGCGCGAGAGCGGGTGGATGTCGATCGGGCAGTTCGGCGCCTGGCTCTTGATCTGGGTCACCAGCTGCGGCAGGAACAGCGGGTCCATGTAGTCGCTGGCGGCGATGCTGAAGCTGTGGCGCGCGGTGGCGGGCTCGAAGCTGCGCGCGTCGGAGAACAGCACCTCGGCGCTGCGCAGGATGTCGGCCGCCGGCTCGATCATGCGCAAGCCCGCCACCGTGGGCACCATGCCCGAACCCGAGCGCACCAGAAGGGGGTCGCCGGCCATTTCGCGCAGGCGTTTGAGCGCCGCACTCACCGCCGGCTGGTACATGCCCAGGCGCAGCGCCGCGCGCGACACGCTGCGCTCGGTGAGCACGGTGTGGAGCACGCGAATCAGGTGCAGGTCAATCTTGTCGAACATGGACATGTATTTCATACCCTTGTCATATGCGACTGAATGGTGTTTTGGGCATTTTGGACATATGGCCGAGCATATGTTGTGCCAAGGGGGCAGCGCTATGCTGGCACGCATGAGCACCGAAATATCCGCACAAACCCTGACCTTCCTGCGCCGCGGCCAGCCCGTGACGCTGCGCCACGTGGCCCCCGACCGCACCTTGCTGGAGGTGCTGCGCGAAGACCTGCACTGCACCGGCACCAAGGAGGGCTGCGGCGAAGGCGACTGCGGCGCCTGCACCGTGGTGCTGGGCGAGGCGGTGGACGGGAAACTGGAATACAAGGCCATCAACAGCTGCATCCGGCTGGCGCACTCGGTGAACGGCCTGGCGGTCTGGACCGTGGAGGACCTGGCCAATGAAGAAGGCGAGCTGCACCCGGCGCAGGAAGCCATGGTGCAGTGCCACGGCAGCCAGTGCGGTTTCTGCACCCCGGGTTTCGTCATGAGCCTGTTCGGCATGTACCAGAACACCCAGGGCGGCCAGGGCATCGACCGCGCCCAGGCCCAGGCCGACCTCTCCGGCAACCTCTGCCGCTGCACCGGCTACCGGCCCATCCTGGACGCCGCGCAGCAGATGGGCGGCCTGCCGCTGCCCCAGGGCTGTGGCGTGAACGAGGCCGCCACCGTGGCGGCGCTCCAGTCGCTCAGGAAGAACCAGGAAGACGGCAGCACCTACCTGCGCCCGACCCGACTGACCGAGCTGCTGCGGCAGCGCGCCGCCCACCCCCGGGCCCAGGTGGTCGCGGGCTGCACCGACGTCGGCCTGTGGGTCACCAAGATGCACAAGCGCTTCGCGCAGGTGCTGGACGTGACCGCCGTGCGCGAGCTGCGCCGGGTGGAAGACTATCCCCACCACATCGCCATCGGCGCGGCCGTGACGCTCACCGACGCCTACGCCGCCCTGGTGAAAGACCGCCCCCAGCTCCAGACCTTCGCCCAGCGCTTCGCCGGCCTGCCGGTGCGCAACTCGGGCACGCTGGGCGGCAACGTGGCCAACGGCTCGCCCATCGGCGACTCCATGCCGCTGCTGATCGGCCTGGGCGCCAGCGTGGTGCTGATGCGCTGGGATCCGAAACGCGGCGCCATCGCCCACCGCGAACTGCGGCTGGAAGACCTCTACACCGGCTACCGCACCAACGTGATGCGGCCCGACGAACTGCTGGCCTGGATCAAGGTGCCCCGCCCCACGGCCGGGGAAACCTTCAAGGCCTACAAGATCAGCAAGCGCTTCGACGACGACATCTCCGCCGTCTGCCTCGCGATCCAGATGACGGTGACCGACGGCGTGGTGGCGCAGGTCTCCATCGGCGCGGGTGGTGTGGCCGCCACGCCGGCGCGCGCGCGCCAGACCGAAGCCGCCCTGCGCGGCCAGCCCTGGACGCCCGATGCGGTGAAAGCCGCCGTGGCCGCCCTGCGCGCCGAGTTCCAGCCCATCTCCGACATGCGCGCCAGCGCCGCCTACCGACAGGCCGTGCTGGGCAACCTGCTGCAGCGCTTCTGGCTGGAGAGCCAGGGCCTGCAGCACATCAACCTGGAAAACCTCAACGCGGCAACGCTGGAGGCACTGGCATGAACGCACGCGACCCCAACAACCCCAACACACCCGCGCCGGTGGTGATCTCGTCCCGCGCGGACGCCGTCGCCCCGCCCGAGGATGTGGCCGAAGCCCGCCCCGCGACCCCCGTGCCGCCCGCGAGCCCGCGCGCCGCCGGTGTCTCGCGCTTCCATGAAAGCGCGCGCGCCCAGGTGGCCGGCGGCGCCACCTACATCGACGACATCCCCGAGGTGCGCGGCACGCTGCACGCCGCCCCGGTCTGCTCCCCCGTGCCCCACGGCCGGCTGCGCGGCGTGGACGCCTCGGCCGCCCTGGCCGTGCCCGGCGTGCGCGGCGTCTTCGGCGCCAGCGACATCCCCGGCGACCCCACGCTGGCCGCCTTCGCGCACGACGAGCCCGTGTTCGCCAGCGAGACGGTGCAATTCACCGGCCAGGTGGTGGCCGTGGTCGTGGCCGACGACGTGATGACCGCGCGCCGCGCCGCGCGCCTGGTCAAGCTCGACATCGATCCCCTGCCCGCCGTGCTCTCGGTGCACCAGGCCCACGCCCAGTCCAGCTACGTGCTGCCGCCGGTGCACGTGAAGCGCGGCGACGCGGCCGCCGCCCTCGCGCGCGCGCCCCACCAGCTCGAAGGCACGTTCGAGGTCGGCGGCCAGGAACACTTCTACCTGGAAGGCCAGATCGCCTACGTGCTGCCGCTGGAACAGAACCAGTGGTGGGTCTACTCCAGCACCCAGCACCCGGGCGAGGTGCAGCACTGGGTGTCGCACGCGCTGGGCATCGACAACCACGCGGTGACGGTGGAATGCCGGCGCATGGGTGGCGGCTTCGGCGGCAAGGAAACGCAGGCAGGCCACCTCGCGGTGTGGGCCGCCGTGGCCTCGCGCAAGCTGCAGCGCCCGGTCAAGCTGCGGCTGGACCGCGACGACGACTTCATGGTCACCGGCAAGCGCCACCCCTTCGCCTACCACTACCGTGTGGGCTTTGACGACACCGGCCTGCTCAGCGGGCTCGACCTGGAGATGCTGGCCAACTGCGGCTTCAGCGCCGACCTCTCCGGCCCCGTGGCCGACCGCGCGATCTTCCACGCCGACAACGCCTACTTCCTGGAAGACGTGACGATCTCCAGCTACCGCTGCAAGACCAACACCCAGAGCCACACCGCCTTCCGCGGCTTCGGCGGCCCGCAGGGCGTGATCGTGATCGAGCGCATCCTCAGCGACATCGCGCAAGCGCTCGGCAGGGACCCGCTGGACGTGCGCCTGCGCAACCTCTACGGCATCGAGAGCCGCAACGTCACGCACTACCAGATGGCGGTGGAGGACAACATCCTCGAACCGCTCATGACCACGCTGGCGCAGACCAGCCGCTACCGTGAGCGGCGCGGCCAGATCGCGGCCTGGAACGCGGACAGCCCGGTCATCAAGAAAGGCATTTCGCTCACGCCGGTGAAGTTCGGCATCAGCTTCACCGCCACGCTGTTCAACCAGGCCGGCGCGCTGGTGCACGTTTACACCGACGGCAGCGTGCAGGTGAACCACGGCGGCACCGAGATGGGCCAGGGACTCAACACCAAGGTCGCCGCCATCGTGGCCGACGAGCTGGGCGTGCCCTTCGAGCGCGTGCTCTCCACCGCCTCCGACACCAGCAAGGTGCCCAACGCCAGCGCCACCGCCGCCTCCAGCGGCACCGACCTCAACGGCCGCGCCGCGCAGTTCGCCGCGCGCCACGTGCGCGACAACCTCGCGGCCTTCGTCGCCGGGCTGGACGGCTGCGGCGCGGGCGCGGTGCGCTTCGAAGGCGGCCAGGTGATCACGCCCAAGACCACGCGCAGCTTCGAGGAGGTGGTGCACGCGGCCTACGCCAACCGCATCCAGCTCTGGAGCGACGGCTTCTACCGCACGCCCAAGATCCACTATGACAAGACCACCCTCACCGGCCGGCCCTTCTACTACTTCGCCTACGGCGCGGCGGTCACCGAAGTGGCGATCGACACGCTCACCGGCGAGAGCCGCGTGCTCAAGGTGGACATCCTGCACGACGTGGGCCACAGCATCAACCCGGCGATCGACATCGGCCAGATCGAAGGCGGCTTCGTGCAGGGCATGGGCTGGCTCACCACCGAGCAATTGGTCTGGAACGACAAGGGCTACCTGCAGACCCACGCGCCCAGCACCTACAAGATCCCGGCCACCGGCGACATCCCCGCGCACTTCAAGGTCGAACTCTGGCCCGAGGCCAACCGCGAGGACAACGTGCACGGCAGCAAGGCCGTGGGCGAGCCGCCCTTCATGCTGGCGATCAGCGTGTTCGAGGCGCTGCGCGACGCGGTCGCCCAGGCCGGCGGCCGGCCCGGGGCGATGAACGCGCCAGCGACGGCGGAAGAAGTGCTGCGGGCGGTGGGCAGCTAAGCCTGGCCTAGCGGTCTGGGGTGGCCGGAATGCCCACGGTGGCGTGGTGGATGGTGTGGCAGCACGTACTGCCTCAACTTGCGTTCGATTTCCGTGAGCGGAAAGGCCAGGGGATCGTCCCCTGGGAGGACTTCCTCATCGATGTTGGCGTCGTCCTCAGGATCCACACCTTGGACGTGATCGGGGTTCTCGTCGCCCCCGCCACGAGGTTCCGGGTTGACTCGGGCATTGGCGAAGTCCACGATTTGAGGCTGTGGTTGCTGGGCCCTGGGAGGCTGGGGTCGTGTCGGGTTGCGGTTGAAGCCCCCCCTCAGCGCAGTGATCCCCCCATGCACGCCCAGTTCAAGGGAATCAAACAAAGCCACAAACTGGTGGTACTCAGGTGGCCGTTCCAGCAGCGCCCGATCCAGCAGCGGATGGTCGGTATTGTCCGAAAAAGCCGGATAGATCACGTGCGTGCTGTTCAAGCGCATGACGTTGACATAGTCCCGGTGATCCAGGTCCTTCAGGCGGCTCATGTCACCGTGGTAGCGGCGCACACGGGCCGAAGCAGTCCCAGGCAGGCACAGGTTGTTGGGGTTCAGGCCTTCCTGTGCGTTTTTCCAGGCGGAAAGAAAGAGCCCCTCGGTGATCGCTTGCACCGTGTGGATGAGCGCTTTGAAGTGCAGGTCCTTGAAGGGCGCACGCTCCTTCTGATACCAACCTTTGAACCCAAGCTGGGCGAAATAACCGATCAGCACCCAGGCCATGACGTCCGTCGCGGAGAAGATCGACGTCTGGACGCTGTTGTCAAAAGCATCAGGCCATTGCAAATGCCCTGTTGTCTTCACCGGCGGCAGCTGCTTGAGAAGCCAGACACCGGACTGGTCACAAGCGGAAACCACAACAAGGACCGCGAGAAAGAACCACAGGTTGTTGTTCTGAGACACCTGCAGCGTCTTCCAGCCGCAAAGCTGTTTGACGGCGGGAATGGCGATGTCCCGCAGCAAAAACCGCACGGCATGTTGCGCTGTGCGGTTGGCCAGCTCAGCGCTCACCCGTTTTCCATAGGAGAGTTCACCGCCCCCTTCGCAAAAGCTCCGCTCGATCCAGGTCTGCAAACAGGTGCCAGCGATATAGCCCAGGAAGTTCGCCAGGCCGATCGCGATCGCATCCAGCCAGATGTGGCCGTGCTCCACCCGGGCCGTGACCCGGTCCAGCAGGTCCTCGATTTGCGCCCCGAGATGGGCGTGGTCGAGCGTGAATGGACTGAGCCTCAGGTGCGCCTCCAGTTGCGTCAGCGCAGTCACCACCTGGTCGAGAAAGACCGGATCGGCCCTGCCGTAACCCCGCTCCCCGTCCCGTGCCCGGTCGTGGAGCTGCTTGAGCTCTTGGATCAGGTGGTGGTTCACCGGCTGCAGTTGGTCCATCAGAAACAAGCCCACTTCCTGCCACAGCCGCGGCCATTGGGGAGGAAAGTACGCCTCGTCAATCAGCTGGTCAAAGCGCTCCGCGACACCATTTCGCAAAACATCGATGGGCACGGGCCCGTTCGGATGGACATTCATCGGCCAGGGTTCTTTCTGCAAAGACCTCCTCGGGAGGCCACCCAGGCACATGCCCGGGCCTGCCTGAGTGCGCTGTGCAGCCCCTTGGTTTGTCAATTGACCCGATTTGGGTCGAAATTTGATCTTGTCGGGTCGAATTCGACCGCATAGCATGCGTCTCCAGTGCCGCGCCCGACGACGGCACACCAACGGAGACACGCATCTTGAACTGGAAAGGCCTGAAAACCGGTGAGCGCACCGTGCTGGACCATGTGTTCTGGGCCAGCGGCATCTCGCGCGACGCCCTGGCCGCCGCGGCCTCGTTCTCCAAGACCCGCGCCAACGCGGCGGTGGCCGAGCTGCTCGAACAAGGCCTGCTGGAGCAGACCGGCGAGCAGGTGCCCACCGGCGGGCGCCGCGCCGACACCCTGCGCCTGAGCCGCAGCCTGGGCGTGCTCATCGGCGTGGCCGTGGGCGCCACCGGGCTGGAGGTGGGCATCCTCAGCCCCGACCTGGCCGTGATGGCCCACCACAGCGAACCGGCCGACGTGCACGACGGCCCCGGCCCGGTGCTCTCGCGCATCCGCGTGCTCATGCACGAGCTGCTGGCGCGCTGCGGCGTGGCGCCGCGCCAGGTGATCGGCATCGGCATCGGCCTGCCCGGCCCGGTGGACTTCGACAGCGGCCAGCTCGTGAGCCCGCCGCTGATGCCGCTGTGGGACGGCTACTCCATCCGCGACGACCTGGCCGCCGACTTCAGCGCGCCCGTCTTCGTGGACAACGACGTGAACGTGATGGCGCTGGGCGAGCTCTGGCGCATGCAGCGCAGCCTGCCCAACTTCCTGGTGGTGAAGGTGGGCACCGGCGTGGGCTGCGGCATCGTCTGCCAGGGCCAGGTCTACCGAGGCGCCAACGGCTCGGCCGGCGACGTGGGTCACATCTGCGTGGTGCCCGACGGCCCGCGCTGCCACTGCGGCAACCTCGGTTGCGTGGAGACGCTGGCCGCCGGGCCCGCGATCGCGCGCATGGCCACCGAGGCGGCCCAGGCCGGCCAGAGCCCGCTGCTCGCGCGCATGCTGGCCGAGCGCGGCCCGCTGCGCCTGCAGGACGTGGCCGAGGCCAGCCGCGCGGGCGACATGGCGGCCAACCAGGTGGTGCAGCGCTCGGGCGCGCTGGTGGGGCAGATGCTCGCCTCGGTGGTGAACTTCTTCAACCCCTCGCACGTGTTCATCGGCGGCGGCGTCACGCGCGTGGGGCCGCTGTTCCTGGCTGCCGTGCGCCAGAGTGTGTACCACCGCTCGCTCGCGCTCTCCACGCGGCACCTGGAGATTCAGTACACGCCGCTGGGCGAACGCGCCGGGCTCATCGGCGCGGGCGTGCTGGCCATGCAGGAAAGCCTGCGGCAGATGGAGCTGGCGTGATGGCGGCCGCTGGCGTGCGCGTCGAGCTGCGCGGCATCGTCAAGCGCTTCGGCCCGGTGCAGGTGCTGCACGGCGTGGACCTGGCCTTCGAGCCCGGCCGCGTCTACGGCCTGCTGGGCGAGAACGGCGCGGGCAAGTCCACCCTCATGAAGATCCTCGCGGGCTACGAGCCGCCCAGCGAAGGCACGCTGCAGGTGAACGGCCGCGCGGTGCGCTTCGACGGCCCGCGCGCGGCCGAGGCCGAAGGCATCGTGCTGATCCACCAGGAGTTCAACCTGGCCGAAGACCTCACGGTGGCGCAGAACATCTTCCTGGGCCACGAGAAAAAGCGGCGCGGCCTCTGGCTCGACGACGGGGCCATGCGCGCCACCGCACGCCGCGTGCTCGACGACGTGGGTCTGAGCAAGGTGCACCCCGACACCCGCGTGCGCGACCTCATCGTGGCCGAGCGCCAGCTGGTGGAGATCGCCAAGGCGCTGTCGCGCCACGCGCGCGTGCTCATCATGGACGAGCCCACCGCCACGCTCACGCCGGGCGAGACCGGCCGGCTGTTCGGCCTGGTCGCGCGCCTGCAGGCCGAAGGCGTGACCATCGTCTTCATCTCGCACAAGCTCGACGAGGTGGAACGCATCACCGAAGAGGTGGTCGTGATGCGCGACGGCCGCCTGGTGGCGCAGCAGGCCACGGCCACGCTCACGCGCGCGCAGATGGCGAACCTGATGGTGGGCCGCGAACTCGCCGACCTCTACCCGCCGCGCACCGAGGTGCCGGCCGACGCGCCGGTGCTGCTCTCGGTGCGCGCCCTGAGCGTGCCCGGCTGGGCGCAGGACGTGAGCTTCGAGGTGCGCGCGGGCGAGGTGTTCGGCTTCGCCGGCCTGGTGGGCGCGGGGCGCACCGAACTCTTCGAAGGCCTGCTGGGCCTGCGCGAGCGCAGCGCGCAGGCGGTGCAGGTGGCCGGGCGCGAGCTGCTGCCGCGCTCGCCGCGCGAAGCGGCCGACGCCGGCCTCACCTACCTGAGCGAAGACCGCAAGGGCCGGGGCCTGCACGTGCGCTTCGGCCTGCGCGAGAACCTCACGCTGATGGCGCTGCAGAAGCACGCCCGCCCCTGGCTGCAGCCCGCGAGCGAAGTCGCCGCGCTGGCGCAGGCGGTGCGCGACTTCGGCATCCGCACCGGCTCGCTCGATGTGCCGGCCGGCTCGCTCTCGGGCGGCAACCAGCAGAAGCTGGCGCTGGCCAAGGTGCTGCACCCGGACCCGCGCGTGGTGGTGCTCGACGAGCCCACGCGCGGCGTGGACATCGGCGCCAAGCGCGACATCTACGCCCTCATCCAGCGCCTGGCCGCCAGCGGCCGCGCGGTGGTCGTGATCTCGTCCGAGCTCATGGAACTCATCGGCCTGTGCCACCGCGTCGCGGTGATGCGCTCGGGCCGCCTGCAGGCCACGCTGTCGGCCGCCGACCTCAACGAACAGGAGCTCATCGCCCATGCCACAGGAACGCACTGACGCCACCCCGGCACCGCCCCCGGCCGCCGGCCGCGCCTGGCGCCTGCCCACCCTGGGCCCGCTGCTCGGCCTGGTGCTGCTGTGCATCGCCGGCACGCTGCTCAACCGCGAGTTCGCCACGGTGGACAACGCCATGAACGTGCTCACGCGCACCGCCTTCATCGGCATCATCGCCGTGGGCATGTGCTTCGTGATCATCTCGGGCGGCATCGACCTCTCGGTGGGTTCCATGGCCGCGCTGATCGCGGGCGTGGTGATCCTGCTCATGAACAGGATCGCCCCCCTGGGCTGGCCGCCGGTGGCGGTGGTGATGGTGGGCATGGCCGCCGCCGTGCTGCTGGGCGCGCTGTTCGGCCTGGCGCACGGCCTGCTCATCACGCGCGGGCGCATCGAGCCCTTCATCGTCACGCTGGGCACGCTGGGCATCTTCCGCGCCTACCTCACCTACTTCGCCGACGGCGGCGCGCTCGCGCTCGACAACGCGCTGGCCGACGCCTACGGCCCGGTGTACTACGGCAGCCTGCTGGGCGTGCCCATCCCGGTGTGGATCTTCGCGCTGGTGGCCCTGGCCGGTGCCCTGCTGCTCAACCGCACCGCCTTCGGCCGCTACGTGCAGGCCATCGGCTCCAACGAGCAGGTGGCGCGCTACGCCGCGGTGGACGTGGACCGCATCAAGGTGCTCACCTACACCCTGCTCGGCGTGTGCGTGGGCATCGCCACCCTGCTCTACGTGCCGCGCCTGGGCTCGGCCTCGCCCACCACCGGCCTGCTGTGGGAGCTCGAAGCCATCGCCGCCGTGATCGTGGGCGGCACCGCGCTGCGCGGTGGCGCCGGCAGCATCGGCGGCACCGTGATCGGCGCCATCCTGCTCTCGGTCATCAGCAACATCCTCAACCTCACCAGCATCATCAGCGTGTACCTCAACGCGGCGGTGCAGGGTTTCGTGATCATCGCCGTCGCATTCATGCAGCGGCGGCGTCCCTGAAGGCACGCCATGCCTTCTTTCTTTCCCTGTCATCAACACATCAAGGAGACAAGCATGAAGTACCGTTCCCGTCTGCTCGCGCTGGCCGCCCTGGCCGCGCTGGGCGTGGCCAGCCCGCTGCTGGCGCAGGCCCAGAACAAGGTGAACCTGGGCGTGGCCATCCCGGCCGCCACCCACAGCTTCGCCGCCGGCCTGGTGTACTGGGCCAACGAAGCCAAGAAAGAGCTGGAGAAGGACCCCAACATCAAGGTCACGATCAAGACCGCCAGCGGCGCGCCCGAGCAGGCCAACCAGCTGCAGGACCTGGTCACCGCGACCAAGATCGACTCGCTGGTGATCCTGCCCTTCGAATCCGCCGCGCTCACGCGCCCGGTGCAGCAGGTCAAGGCCAAGGGCGTGTACGTGACGGTGGTGGACCGCGGCCTCACCGACACCAGCGCGCAGGACGCCTACGTCTCGGGCGACAACACCGCCTTCGGCAAGGTGCCGGCCGAGTACCTGGCCAAGGCGCTCAACGGCAAGGGCAACATCGTGGCGCTGCGCGGCATCCCCACCACCATCGACAACGAGCGCATGGACGCCTTCAACGCGGTGATGAAGAACCACCCCGGCATCAAGGTGCTGGACGCCAAGCACGGCAACTGGAACCGCGACGACGCGTTCAAGGTGATGCAGGACTACCTCACGCGCTTCAAGGAGATCGACGCCGTGTGGGCGGCCGACGACGACATGGCCTTCGGCGTGCTGCGCGCGATCGAACAGGCCAAGCGCAAGGACATCAAGATCGTCTTCGGCGGCGCCGGTGCCAAGGCCATGGTCAAGACGCTGATGGACGGCAGCAACCCGCTGATCCAGGCCAACGTGTCGTACTCGCCCAAGTTCCTCTACGACGCCATCAAGATGACCGCGCTGGCGCGCAAGAAGGGCGAGAAGCTGCCGCCCTCGACCATCGTGCCATCGGTGCTGATCACCAAGGCCAACGCGAAAGACTTCTACTTCCCCGACTCGCCGTTCTGAGTCCGCGCGCCAGGAGGACCCCATGAAAACCATCCAGGGACCCGGGATCTTCCTGGCCCAGTTCATCGGCACGGCCGCGCCGTTCGACACGCTCGACGGCCTGGCCGGCTGGGCCGCCTCGCTGGGCTACCGGGGGGTGCAGATCCCCACCAGCGACGCGGCGATCTTCGACCTCGAACGCGCCGCGACCAGCGACACCTATTGCGACGAGGTGAAGGGCCGGCTCGCCGCGCACGGCCTGCAGATCCCCGAGCTCTCGACCCACCTGCAGGGCCAGCTGCTGTGCGTGCACCCCGCCTACGACCTGCAGTTCGACGCCTTCGCCGCCCCCCAGGTGCGCGGCAACCCCACGGCGCGCACGGCCTGGGCGCACGAGCAGCTGCTGCTGGCCGCGAAGGCCTCGCGGCGCCTGGGCCTGAAAGCCCACGCCAGCTTCTCGGGCGCGCTGGCCTGGCCCTACCTCTACCCCTGGCCGCAACGCCCGCCCGGCCTGGTGGAAGCCGCGTTCGCCGAACTCGCGAAGCGCTGGCGCCCGGTGCTCGACGCCTTCGATGAAGCCGGCGTGGACGTCTGCTACGAACTGCACCCCGGCGAAGACCTGCACGACGGCATCACCTTCGAGCGTTTTCTCGACGCCGTGGGCCAGCACCCGCGCGCGAACATCCTCTACGACCCCAGCCACTTCGTGCTGCAGCAGCTCGACTACCTGGCCTTCATCGACCACTACCACGAGCGCATCCGCGCCTTCCACGTGAAGGACGCCGAGTTCCGCCCCAACGGCAAGCAGGGCGTGTACGGCGGCTTCTCCAGCTGGATCGACCGCGCGGGCCGCTTCCGCTCGCTCGGCGACGGCCAGGTGGACTTCAAGGGCATCTTCTCCAAGATGGCGCAACACGACTACGCGGGCTGGGCCGTGCTGGAGTGGGAGTGCTGCCTCAAGCACCCGGAAGACGGCGCGCGCGAAGGCGCGGCCTTCATCCGCGAGCACCTCATCCGCGTGGCCGACCGCGCCTTCGACGACTTCGCCGCGAGCGCGGGCGACACCGCCACGCTCGCCGCCCTGCTCGGCCTGAACCGGGGCGCGGCATGAGCACGAACGACGGGCGCGCGGCGCGGCGCATCCGCCTGGGCATGGTGGGCGGTGGCGACGGCAGCTTCATCGGCGCGGCCCACCGCATCGCCGCGCGGCTGGACGACCAGTTCGAGCTGGTGGCCGGCGCGCTCTCGTCCACCGCCGAACGCGCGCACGCCAGCGCGGCCCGGTTGCACATCGCGCCCGAGCGCAGCTACGCCGACTACACCGCCATGGCGCAGGCCGAGGCGCGGCGCGAGGACGGCATCGACGCCGTGGCCATCGTCACGCCCAACCACCTGCACGTGCCGGTGGCGCGCGCCTTCGTGGAGCAAGGCATCCACGTCATCTGCGACAAGCCGCTGGCCACCTCGCTGGTCGAGGCCCAGGCGCTCGCGCAGTCGGTGCGCGAGCGCGGCCTGCTGTTCCTGCTCACCCACACCTACGCGGGCTACCCCATGGTGCGCCAGGCGCGCGAGATGGTGGCCGCCGGCGAACTCGGCGAGCTGCGCATCGTGCAGGTGGAGTACGCGCAGGACTGGCTGGGCGAACCGGTGGAACACCAGGGCAACAAGCAGGCCGAGTGGCGCGCCGACCCGAGCCGCGCCGGCCCGGCCGGCGCGCTGGGCGACATCGGCACCCACGCCTACCAGCTGGCGCGCTACGTGAGCGGCCTGAACGTGCAGGAGCTGTCGGCCGAACTCACGAGCTTCGTGCCCGGCCGCACGCTGGACGACCACGTGCAGACCATGCTGCGCTTCGACGGCGGCGCGCGCGGCATGCTGTGGGCCAGCCAGGTCGCCAGCGGCGCCTGCAACGCCCTGCGCCTGCGCGTCTACGGCACGCGCGCCTCGCTGCATTTCGACCAGGAGCAGCCCGAATTCCTGAACTTCGCCCCGCTGGGGGGCCCGGTGCGGCAACTGCGCCGGGGCATGGCGCCGCAGATCGCCGCCAACCGCATTCCGGCCGGCCACCCGGAGGGTTACTTCGAGGCCTTCGCCGAGCTGTACCGCGATTTCGCGCGCGCCTGGCGCGGCGAAGCAAGCACCAACATGCCCGGCCTGCTGGACGGGCTGGACGGCATGGCCTTCATCGAGGCCGTGCTGAACAGCCACCAGCAGAACGCGCGCTGGGTGCGGCTGGAGCGTTAGCCGAGGCGCTCGATCAGCGCCATCGCGGCCGCCGGGGCGCGTTCCTTGGCGCCGCTGATGAAGTACATGAACACGTCCCGCGCCTTGGCCTTCGGGCCGGCGCCGTCGACCCGCGGCACGTCGGCCGGCTCACCGCCGGCGGCCCAGGTCCTCGCGGCCTCGGCCCAGCGGTCCAGCGCCTTGGGGGCGTAACCGGTCTTCACCTTCGGGTCGGTGCGCATCAGGCGCGCGTAGACAAAGTCGCCGGTCAGGTCGGCGAACGAGGGGTAGTCGTCGGAATCGGTGAACACCGTGGCGCAGCGGTGCTTGCGCGCGAGCGCGAGGTAGGCCGGGTCCAGGAAGCTCGCGTGCCGCACGTCCAGCGCGTGGCGCAGCGGCAGGCCGTCGACCTCGCGCGGCAGCAGCTTCAGGAAGGCCTCGAAGTCCACCGGGTCGAACTGCTTGGTGGGCGCGAACTGCCAGACCAGCGGCCCGAGCTTGGGGCCGAGTTCGCTCAGGCCGCTGCCCACGAAACGTTCGATGGACTCGCCGGCCTCGGCCAGCACCCGGCGGTTGGTGGTGAAGCGGTTGGCCTTCAGCGAGAACACGAAGCCCTCGGGTGTCTCGTCGCGCCATTTGGCGAAGGTGGGCGGCTTGAAGGTGCTGTAGTAGGTGCCGTTGACCTCGATCGCGGTCAGCTGCGTGCTGGCGTAGGCCAGCTCCTTGCTCTGCGCCAGGCCTTTGGGGTAGAAGTTGTCGCGCCAGGGCTCGTAGGTCCAGCCGCCCACGCCCGACCGGATCGCGCCCGATGTTGCCTTCTTGCTGGTGGCCATGCCGTCTCCTGCGGAAAAAACGTCTGCAACTCTACAAGATGACCGGCGCGGCAGGGCGATTCTCCCAGGCACGCCATTTGCCCGGCTGGCGGGTATGGCTCAGCTCCCGCCCTCCCTCCAACACGCCGTGCTGGCCGGCGATCCCTCGATCCGGGCCCGCAAGGTGGCCATCTTGGTCGCGCACGGCATCGTCGGCAAAAGCGCCGTGGGTCTGCACGCCACCTTGCTGGCCCTCGGCGCCCAGCCCTGTTTCGTGGCACCCCGGATCGGCCCGGTGAAGACCGTGGACGGGGTGTTCGTCGACGCGGAGGCTTCGCTGCAGAACGAACCCGGCTTCCTGTTCGACGCGCTGGCCCTGCCCGACGGCGACGAAGGCGTGCAGGCCCTCGCGCGCGACACCCACACGCTGGACTTCATCCGCGACCAGCACCGCAGCGGCAAGGCCATCCTGGCCATGCCCGCTTCCCGCGCGCTGCTCGAAGCGGCGGGCGTGTCCCCGACCCTGCCGTCGGGGCAGGCGGACCCGGGGCTGGTCGTCGGCCACGACGCCACGGCCTTCGTCCAGGCCATCGTGCGCGACCGGCATCCCGGCCGCCACATCGAGCCGCCGTCCCCTGACGCCATCCCGGTGACCCGGGAGGGCCGTTACCATGGTCATCCTTTGCCGCGGGCCCGAAGCCACGCGACAAGCCATGGACGTTCACCCGCCTTCCCCCTCATCGCCATGACCGCTCCCCTCCCCCCATCCCATACCTTCGCGCCCACCGGCCGCCTGCGCGCCTCCATCAACCTGGGCAACCCCATCCTCGCCAACCGCAACCCCGCCACCGGGCAGCCGTTCGGCGTCTCGGTGGACCTCGCGCAGCGCCTGGCGCAGCGGCTCGGCGTCGGGATCGAGCTGGTGGTGTTCGACACGGCCGGCCAATCGGTCGAGGCGGTGAGGAACGGCGCGGCCGACGTCGGCTTCTTCGCCATCGACCCGCTGCGCGGCGAGGGCATCGCCTTCACCGCGCCCTACGTGCTGATCGAAGGCAGCTACCTGGTGCGCCAAGAATCCCCCCTGCAGAGCAACCACGAGGTGGACCTGCCGGGCACGCGGGTGACCGTGGGCAAGGGCAGTGCCTACGACCTGTTTCTCTCGCGCGAGCTGCGGCAGGCCGAGATCGTGCGGGTGGCCAGCTCGCAGGCCGTGGTCGACGAGTTCGTGCGCCAGGGGCTGGACGTGGCCGCCGGCGTGCGGCAACAGCTGGAGCACGACCAGCGGCGCCACCCCGGCCTGCGGCTGCTGCCCGGCCGCTTCATGGTGATCCAGCAGGCCATGGGCCTGCCCAAGGACCGCGGCGCCGACGCGGCGCGTTACCTGCACGATTTCGTGGAAGACATGAAGTCGTCGGGCTTCGTGGCCGCCGCCTTGAACCAGCACCACATCCAGGGCGCCTCGGTGGCCCCCGCCGCCACCGCCCCATGAAAGACTTTCTCCCCGCCTACGCCCACCCCTTCATCGACGTCATCACCATCGCGCTGCAGATGGCGCTGATCGTCTTCGTGGCGCTGCTGCTGCGCTCGCTGCTGCACCGCCTCATCACCCGCGTGGGGGAGGACAAGCGGCTGCCCCTGGAGCTGGTGATCGGGGGCCGGCGCGTGGTCACCTTCCTGCTGTTCGGCGCCGCCCTGCTGCTGGTGCTGGACCGCGTGGGCGTCTCCGGCATGGTGATCTGGACCGCCTTCACCGGCTTCGCCGCCGTGGGCGCCATCGCCTTCTTCGCGGCCTGGAGCGTGCTCTCCAACATCTTCTGCGCGGTGCTGATCTTCACCTCGCGCCCGTTCGGCCTGCGCGACCGCATCGAGCTGCTCGAAGGCGGCGACAAGCCCGGCCTGGCCGGCGAGGTGATGGACATCAACCTGATCTACACCACGCTGCGCGAAGACACCGCCGAGGGCGCGGAGCCCTCCTACCTGCGCGTGCCCAACAGCCTGTTCTTCCAGCGCACCACGCGCCTGCGCACGCGCGAGTCGGTGGTGCGTTCGCTGCTGGACTGAGCGGCGCTCAGGGCCGGTCGGCCGCGAGCACCTCGCGCACGCGCGCGGCGTGCGGAATCGGCGCCACCGCGCCATAACCCTCGGTGGAGAGCGCGGCCACCGTGGCGGCGTAGCGCCCGGCGGTGGGCAGGTCATCACCGGCCACCAGGCGCGCCACGAAAGCCCCACCGAAGGCATCGCCCGCGCCGGTGGCGTCCACCGGCTGGCAGCGCGCGGGCGCGATGCGGTGGCGTTCGCTGGCCGTGGCCACGATCGCGCCCTGCTCGCCCATCTTGAGCGCCACCGTCTTCGCGCCCAGGCGCAGGCAGTGGTCCACCAGCGCGTCGGGCTCGCGCAGGCCGGTGATGGCGACCACGTCGTCGTAGCTCGGCAGGCAGATGTCGCTCAGGCCGATCACGTCCGTCATGACGGCGCGCGCGCGCTCGACCGACCACAGCTTGAGCCGCAGGTTGGTGTCGAACGACACCCAGGCCCCGGCGGCGCGCGCGCATTCGATGGCGGCGTAACCGGCGTCGCAGGCGCTCGGCGAAATCGCCAGCGAGATGCCCGAGAGGTGCAGCACGCGTGCCGTCGTGATCGGCGCGCGCGGCAGCGTGGCCGGCGTGAGCCGGCTCGCGGCCGAGCCGCTGCGGAAGAAGCTGAAGTGGTGGCCCTGGTCGTTGTGGGTGACGAAGTAGATGGCGCTGAAGGCCGCCGGGTCGCTGAGCACGTGGCTGTGGTCCACGCCCTCCTCGTCCCACAGGCGGCGCAGCAGGGCGCCGTAGGGGTCGTCGCCGAGCGCGCTCACGTAGGCCACGCGCGCGCCCTGGCGGGCGGCGGCGATGGCGAAGTTGGAGGTGTCGCCGCCGAAGCCCTGCAGGTAGCTGCGCCCGCCGTTCTCCCCGGTCTGGTTGAACTCGACCATGGCCTCGCCGAAGGCCACGATCTGCGCGGCCCCGGCGCGGCGCGGCGCCTCAGATGCGGCCATATTTGGCCAGCCCCTTGCGCAGCGACTTCTCGGCCATGATGAGCTTGGCCTGCTCCAGTTCGCGTTCGTCGATCTCGCGCGAGGCGGCCAGCACCTCGGCGGCCCGCGCGCGCGGCACCACGACCACGCCGTCCACGTCGCCCACCACGATGTCGCCCGGGTGCACCACGATGCCGCCCACGCGCACCGGCACCTGCGAGGCCACCGTGCGGAAGCGGCCGAGCGTGGTGCCGGGGCTCACGTCGCGGGCGTACACCGGGAAGCCGTAGTCGCGCCGGATCTCGGTGAGGTCGCGCACGCCGCCATCGAGCACCGCACCCGCATGGCCGTTGGCCACGGCACCGGCCGTCATGAGGCCGCCCCACACCGCCACGTCGGGCTGGCCGCCGTCGATGGAGATCACGATCACGCTGCCCGGTTCGGCTTCGTCGATCAGGTCCAGCGCGTGCTGGGGCGGCACGAACTCATCGGTCGCCGATTCGAGCACGGTGGCGGCCGGGCCGCAGAGGCGCTTGTCGTTGATGCGCGGCTTGATGGGCGTGTCCATGTAGCCGCGCTGGCCGCAGACCTTGTCCACCGCGTCGGCCACCGAGGCCACGGCCACCTGGTTGAAGCCGTCGACCAGCTCCTTCAATTCCTTGTTCATCGTTTCTCCGTTCCATCAAAAAATCACCAGCGGTTGAGCCAGTGCAAGGGCTGTTCTCCGCGCAGGACGCGCACCGCCTCCTGCGCCGTCTTGAGCTGCAGCTCGCGCATGGCCTCTTCGCTGTACCAGCCCATGTGGTTGGTCACCACCACGTTGTCCAGGCCGAACAGCGGGTGCGCGCCCGGGGGTTCCTGCTCGAACACGTCCAGCCCCGCGCCCAGGATGCGGCGCTCGCGCAAGGCCTCGTACAGCGCCTGCGTGTCCACCAGGCCGCCGCGCGCCGTGTTCACCAGGAGGGCGGTGGGCCGCATGAGCGCGATGCGCCGCGCGTCCACCATGTGTTTCGTGTGCGCGTTCAGCGGCGCGTGCAGCGAGATCACGTCGGCCTCGGCGAACAAGGTGTCGAGGTCGGTGCGTTCCACGCCCGGGGGCATGTCGGTCTTGGGGTCGTGCACCAGCACGCGGCCGAAACCGAAACCCGCGAGTTTCTCCAGCGTCATGCGCGCGATGCGGCCGAAGCCCACCAGGCCCAGCGTGCGCCCGCGCAGCCGGAACATGGGCTGCAGGACGCCGGTGGACCAGCGGCCCGCGCGCACCTCGGCGTCGTGCAGGCCGATGCGGCGCGAGACCGCCAGCGCCAGCGCCACGGCCTGCGAGCTGACCTCGTCGGTGCCGTAGTCCGGCACGTTGGCCACCATGATCCCGCGCTCGCGCGCGGCGGCCTGGTCGATGTTGTCCACACCGATGCCGTAGCGGATCACCGCGCGGCAGCGGGTCATGGCGTCGATCACCCGGCGCGACACCGGCGACTCGCGCACCAGCACCACGTCGGCGTCCACCACCGAGGCCGCCGCCGCGTCTTCGTCGCGGCGGCAGGGGCGCACCTCGAAGCGCGCGCCCTCGGCGCCCAGCAGGGCCTCTTCCTGGTCGTAGGCGGCGTAGCCGTCGTCCAGGGCCACCACCAGGCGGTCTTGCGTCACCCCGTCGCTCACTTGGCGGCAGCGGCTTGCAGCAGCTTCTCGGTCCACTCCTTGCTCACCTCGGCTTCGAGGTAGGCGCGCACCGGCGGCTGGGCCACCTTGCGGAAGCGGTCGATCTCGGCCGGGCTGAGTTCGGTCACCGTCATGCCCTTCTCGCTCAGCACCTTCTTGGCCGAAAGGTCCTGCGCGCGCGTCATGTCGCGGTGGATCTTCTTGGCGATGTCCACGCCCTCGGTCACGGCCTTCTTCTCAGTGGCGCTCAGGCCGTTGAAGAAGCGCTCGCTGACCATGTAGGCGTGCAGGCTGTAGACGTGGCCGTCCAGCGTGATGTGTTTCTGGTGCTGGAACAGGCTGGCGGCCATGATGTTGGTGACACCGTTTTCCTGGCCGTCGGCCGTGCCCTGCGCGAGCGCGGCGGGCAGTTCGCCCCAGTCGATCGCGGTGGGGCTCGCGCCCAGCGACTCGACCAGCTTCACGAACACCGGGCTGGGCTGCACGCGGATCTTCAGGCCCTTCATGTCCTCGGGGGTCTTGATGGCGCGCTTGCTGTTGGTGAAGTGGCGGATGCCGTTGTCGGCGTAGGCCATGAGGCGGATGCCGGTGCGCTTGCGCATGTCCTCGGCCAGCTCCTGGCCGAACTTGCCGTCGAGCACGGCGTAGGCGTGCGCATGGTCGTTGAACAGGAAGGGCAGGCCGAAGATGTTGAAGGTCTTGTAGACGCCGGGGATGCCGCCGTCGTGCACCACGGCGAGTTCGACCGTGCCCAGGCGCAGGCCTTCCATGACCTGCTGCGCCGGGCCCAGCTGGCCGGCAGGGTACAGCTCGACCTTGAGCGAGCCGTTGGTGGCTTTTTCCACGTGGTCCTTGAACGCGAGCGCGGCGGCGTGCTTGGGCTGGTCGTTGCCGGCCGGCTGGTAATGCGTGTACTTCAGCACCTTCTGCGCGAACGCGGGGCCGGCGCCGAGCGCCAGCAGGGAGGCGGCGGCCACGGCCGCCAGGAAGTGCTTGCGATGAATCTTCACGGGAAGTCTCCTTCTAGGGTGGTTCTGAGGGTCAGTGTTGGTAGCCGAGCACGCCGGGCAACCAGGTGGAAAACGCGGGAACGAAAGTGAGCAGCATCAGCACGCCGAACAGCGCGACCAGCATGGGCACCATCTCGCGCACCATGGGGCCCATGCGCACGCCCGAGACGGCGGAGGTGACGAACAGCAGCCCGCCCACGGGCGGCGTGACCATGCCCAGCGTGAGGTTCACGATGACCACGATGGCGAAATGCAGGGAGTTCAGCCCGGCCGCCTCGGCCAAGGGGCCGAGGATGGGCACCATGATCATCACGCCCGGCAGCGGCTCGATGAAGATGCCCACGAGCAGCAGCAGCACGTTGATGGCGATCAGCAGCTCGATCGGCGAGAGCGCCATGCCGGCGATCCACGCGGCCATGGTCTGCGGGATCTGGCCCACGGTGAGCACCCAGGCGAACACCGCCGAGGTGGCGACGATGAACAGGATGGAGGCCGTCATCAGCGCCGAGCGGAACAGGATGGCGGGCAGCATGTTCCATTGCAGCGTGCCGTAGACGAAGCGGCCCACCAGCAGCGCATACAGCACGGCGGCGGCCGATGCCTCGGTGGGCGTGAAGATGCCCAGGTGAATGCCGCCCAGGATGATCACCGGCAGCATCAGCGCCGGCAGCGCGCGCCAGAACAGGCGCAGCAGCGGTGCCGGGTCGAGCAGCTCGGGCGAGGAGCGGTAGCCGCGCCGCACGCTCACGATGTGGTTCACCACCATCAGCGAGAGCGCGATCAGGAAGCCCGGCACCACGCCGGCCAGGAACAGGCCGGTGATGCTCACGCTGTTGTCGGTCATCGCGTAGACGATCATGATGATCGAGGGCGGGATGATGGGGCCGACGATGGCGGTGCTCGCGGTGAGCGCGGCGGCATACGAATCCTTGTAGCCCGCCTTGCGCATCATCTTGATGAGCATGGCGCCCGGGCCCGCCGCGTCGGCCAGCGCGGAGCCGCTGATGCCCGAGAAGAAGGTGAGCGTGAGGATGTTGGCGTGGCCCAGGCCGCCGCGGCGCATGCCCACCAGGCGCGCGGCGAACTTGAGCAGCACGTCGGTGAGCGCGCCGCCCGTCATGAGCTCGGCGGCGAGGATGAAGAAGGGGATCGCCATCAGCGGGAAGCTGTCGAGCCCGCTGAAGAGGTTCTGCATCACCACCAGCGAGGACAGGCCGGGCTTGAGCCAGACCGCCACCAGACCGGCGATGAGCATCGCGAAGGCAATGGGTGCGCCGATCACCATCAGCGCCAGAAAGACCAGACCGAGAACCGTCGTCATCGCAGGCCCTCCGGGTTCACAGGGCCTGCGGGTCGAAGCCTTCGACCCGGTCCCACTCGCCCAGCACGATCCACTGCCGCGCCACCATCGCCAGGTGCACCAGCATCAGCGCCGCGCCCAGCGGCAGCGCGAGGTACACCTTGCCCAGCGACCAGCCCAGCACCGGCGATTCCTGGTACCAGGCGAACTCCACGTACTCGATGCCCAGCCAGACCAGCGTCAGCAGTGTGGCCGCGACGATGGCCACGATGAGCACGCGCAGCAGCCGCGCCATGGGCAGCGGCACCGAGGCCTGCAGCGTGTCGATGGCGATGTGGCCGCCCACGCGCAGCGCGGGGCCGGCGCCGATGAAGGCGGCCCAGATCATCATGTAGCGCGTGGCCTCTTCGACCCAGGTGAAGGAGTGGCTGAAGGCATAACGCGCGAACACGTTGCCGATCACCAGCGCGGCCATCACCCCCAACAGCACGATGAGCACCCAGCGGTTGGCGGCGAGAAAGGCGCGCGCCAGCGGGTGCGCGGGGAAAGATGGGGAAGGCGGGGAACTCACGTGAATGTCTCCGGGTTGCTCAGCTTGACGTGTCGGCCGCCATGGTATCTGATATCTCAGATGTTAAATCAGCAATAACCCTATACTCCTCGCCACACGAGACCGACCAACCCATGAACACCGCCCTGGAACTGCAACGCCCCCGACTGCTCACCGACGTGGTCGCCGAGCGGCTGCGCGAGGCCATCGTCAAAGGCGACCTCAAGCTCGGCGAACAGGTGTCGGAAGCCCAGCTGGCCCAGCGCATGGGCGTGAGCAAGACGCCGGTGCGCGAGGCCTTGCTGCGGCTCAAGAGCGAGGGCCTGGTGGAGATCCACCCGCAGCGCGGCACCTTCGTCTTCACGCTCTCGCCGCAGGAGCTGTCGCATCTGCTGCAGTTCCGCGCGATGGTGGAGACCGAGGCGCTGCGCGAGGCCATGCAGTCCCATCCGCGCGAGCTGCTGCAGCGCATGGCGCAGTGCGTGAAGGAAATGAAGACCGCCGAGCGCGCGAAGGACCTGCCCGCGCTCGCCCGCATCGACATGAGCTTTCACCAGGCCTTCTTCGAGAGCTGCGACAACCATTACCTGCGCGCCAGCTACGAGCTGCTGCGTTACCAGCTCACCGCGCTGCGCCACCGCTCGCCCATCACCAACGCGGTCTCCAGCCACCAGGTGCTGGTGGACGCGGTGGAAGACCACGACGCCACGAAGGCCTGCGCCCTGCTGCGCGGCCACGTGCTGGAAAACGAACCGCGCTACCTGCTGGCCTGCGGCATCGCCTGAGGGGCAGCGCGGGCGGCGGGCCTTCAGTACAATCGCCGACCCCTCACCCCGCGCTTACCCCATGCAGTATTCCGTTTCGCACCACAAGCTCAAGCTCATCCTGGCCGCGCATGGCCTCAAGCCGGGCGATGCCGGCGGCATCGACGCGCTGTTCGGCGGCAAGGATGGCTACTACTGGTTCGGCACCGTGCGCGATCTCTGCCCCGAGGGCAAGACCCTGTCGTGGGAGAACCAGTACGCCATGGTCAACGCGATCCAGGCGCACGAAAACGCCACGGCCGAAGAGGACGAGATGAAGCCCCAGGTGCCCAGCGCGGCCAACATCGCGGCGCTCTCCAAGCTGCTGGCCGACCCGCTCTGAGGCCTAACGCGGCCGCTTGAAGCGCAGGCGCGCCTGCGAGGCCTGCGCGCGCATCACGCAGGCCTCGGCGTGGTCGTTGATCAGACCCATGGCCTGCATGAAGGCGAACACCGTGGTCGGGCCGACGAAGGCCCAGCCGAGTTTCTTCAGGTCTTTCGACAGGCGCACGGAGGCGTCCGACGTGGACACGGTCTGTGGCGCGCCCAGGTCCGCCTCGTCGGGTTCGTAGCGCCAGAAGAACGCCGCCAGCGAGCCTTCGGCCTTCACCATCTCCTGCGCGCGCCGCGCGTTGTTGATGACCGCCTCGATCTTGCCGCGGTGTCGCACGATGCCCTCGTCGCCCAGCAGGCGCTCCACGTCCCGGGCCGTGAAGCGGGCGACGCGGTGAAAGTCGAAACCGTGGAAGGCGGCGCGGAAGTTCTCGCGCTTGGCGAGGATGGTGCGCCAGCTCAGGCCGGACTGGAAACTCTCCAGGCACAGCTTCTCGAACAGCCGGCGGTCGTCGTCGACGGGGAAGCCCCACTCCCGGTCGTGGTACGCGAAGAACTCGGGCGCGGCGGCGCACCAGCGGCAGCGAGGTTGGCCATCGGGGCCGGCAACGGTGGTGTTCATGCAAGGTCTTTCTTCATTCAATCCAGGGGCCAGGGCAGGTCGCGCTGCAGGGCCGCTGGACCATCGGGCGCCTTCGGGGCTTCGTGGCCGGCGTCCAGCGAGCGCCACCAGGGCGTCACCACCTCGAGCGCGGCCGGCTCCACCGCCTCACCCAGCCGGGGCATGAGCAAGGGCGTGCCCTGCCCTTGCGCCAAGGCCAGCAAGGTCTCCACCGGTTCGTCCCAGGCGTGCATGGCCAGGCTGAAGGTGCCCCAGTGCACCGGCAGCAGGGCCCCGCCACCCAGCAGCGCGTGCGCCTTCAGGGCGTTGGCCGGCCCCAGGTGGATGTCGCCCCAGGCCGGGTGGAAGGCACCCACCTCCAGCATCACCAGATCGAACGGCCCGAGGCGCTCGCGGATGGTGGCGTACTCCGTGGTCAGGCCGGTGTCGCCGCTGAAGAAGACGCGGTGCCGCTCGCTGGCGATCACCATCGACGACCACAGCGTGGCGTTGCGGTCCTTGAAGCTGCGGCCGGAGAAGTGCTGCGAAGGCGCCGCCGTGATCGTGATGCCGGTGCCGGGCACGCGGTGGCTGTCCCACCAGTCCAGCTCGGTGATGCGCTCGGCCGCCACGCCCCAGGCCTGCAGGTGCGCGCCCACGCCCAGCGAGGTGACGAAGGGCACGCGGCTGTGCCGCGCGAGCGCGCGGATGGTGGGGTAGTCCAGGTGGTCGTAGTGGTCGTGCGAGATCACCACCACGTCCACCTCGGGCATCTCGCGCAGCCGCAGCGGCACGGGCTGGAAACGCTTGGGGCCGAGCAGGCGGAACGGCGAGGCGCGCGTGCCCCACACCGGGTCGGTCAGCACGCGGTGGCCGTCGATCTCGATCAGCACCGTGGAATGCCCCAGCCAGGTGGCGCGCAGGCCGCTCTGGGCCGGGCGGCCCCAGCGCTCGCGCGGGTCCAGCGAGGGCAGTGCCACGCCGGGCAGTCGCCGGTCGCCCGCGCTCAGGAACTCCTTGAGCGTGGGCCGGGGCACGGTGGGGTCGCGCAGCCCGGGCAGCACCGGGTGCAGGTTGCGAAAGCCCGTGCCGTCCCACAGGGGCGAAGCGCGCATGCGCTCCAGGCGCTCGCCCTGCGCCCGTTTGCCAAAACTGTTCATGCCAGCGCTCCTGCGGACGGCGCCCCCCTGCCCGCAGGGAGGATCGCCGCTCGACGCAGTGTAGATCGCGGCGTCCGCGGGGTCACTCGTCCAGCCGGAACCCGAAGGTGCGCGAGACCTCGCGCCAGCCCGCGAGCTCGCTGCGGATCTTCGTGGCCAGCGCGGCGCCGTCCAGCTCGGCGGGCACCAGCGCCAGCCTGGCGAAGCTCTCCTTCACGGCCGGCGTGCGCAAGGCGGCGCGCACGACGGTGGACATGCGGTCGATGTGCGGCGCCGGGGTGCCGGGCCTGGCGAACATGCCGATCCATTCGGAACCCAGCACCTCGGGCATGCCCTGCTCCAGGAAGGTGGGCACCTCCGGCACGAAGCCGCTGCGCTCGCGGGCCGTCACCCCCAGCACGCGCAGCTTGCCCCCGCTCAGGTGCGGCAGCATGTCGGTGATGGGGTTGATGACCGCGGGGATCTGGCCACCCAGCAGGTCGGCGATGGCCGGCGCCGAGCCCCGGTAGGGCACGTGCTGCAGCGGGAGGCCCGACGACTTCTGCAGCAGGTAGGTCAGGAAATGGGTGATGTTGCCCGCGGCCGGCGAACCCACGTTCAGGGCCGTGGGGTTGGCCCTGAGCCAGGCCACGAAGGCCTTCACATCGCCGACCTGCGCGGGCACGGCCGGCCCCACCGCCAGCGCCAGCGGCACGGTGGCGATCTGGGCCACCGGCACCAGGTCCTTGACCGGGTCGTAGCTGAGCCGGGTGTACACGTGGGGGTAGATGACGATCATCGACCCCGGCGTCACCAGCCACTGGCTGCCATCGGCCGGGCCGTGGCGCAGGGTGTCGATGGCGATGCGCCCGCCGGCACCGGCCTTGTTCTCCACCACCGCGGTGTCGGCGGCCACGCCGCGGACGAACTCGGCGATGCGCCGGGCCACCACGTCGATCGCGCCGCCCGCGGGAAAGCCCGCCAGCAGCTTCACGACGCCGGGCAGCCGGTCCGAGGCCCGCGCGTGGTGGACAGGAAGGGTGGTCGCGGCAAGGCCCGCGATGAAGCGCCGTCGGTTGGTGTGCATCTCGTTCATGGGGATCTTCTCGTTCGGGGTTCGATGAAAACGTGCCGTGGGTTTCAGAAGCTGTGGCGCATGCCCAGCATGAAACCGGTCTGACCGCGCCCGGCCAGCGGCGCGGCGCTGGCCAGCTCGCCCGCGGAAATCGAATAGGCCGCCAGGCGGTCGTTGGACACCCGGCCCAACAACGCATAGGCCGAGGTGCGCCGGCTCAGCGCGTAGTTGCCGCGCAGCACGAGCATGCGGGCGTTCGCGTCGGGCCGCTCGTCGCGCAGCTGCAGCACCTGCGCGTCCACGCTCCAGGCGCCGGACAGGGGTACGTTGGCGCCGACGAACACGAGGTCGGTGGACAGCGGGGTCGGCGAGGCCCGCAGCCGGCGCTGGATCCAGCCGGCGCCGATCTTCGCGCTGCCCAGCCTGGCGTAGCCGGTGAGAAGGGTGCGGCGGTCCTGGTTGCCGGCGGCCGGCAGCGTGCCGGGAGGCTGCCCGAAGAAGTTGCCCGCGGCGCCCCCCTTCTGCAGGTCGTGCGCCAGCGCCACACCCCAGCGGGGTGCGTCGTACTTCACCATGGCCGACCAGGCGCGGCACTCGCGCGCCGTGTTCTCGCCCGCGCAGTTGGCCGGCGCCAGGGCATCGCGCCCCAGCGAATAGGTGGCACCGACCGTGAGCGCGCCGAAGCTGCCCCGGTAGGCGATCGCGTTGTCGGTGCGGGCGTTGGGCAGGTAAGGGTCCAGCGCGGCCGAGCCGAACACCGCCGGGCCCACCACGTCGGCGTCGAGCATCGAATGGAAGCTCATGGTCCAGTGGCGCCCCAGGGTCAGCGTGCCCCAGGGCGCGGAGAGGCCCACGAAGGCCTGGCGGCCGAAAGCCCGCCCGCCCTGCAGGGCCGTGCCGTTGTCCACGCCGAAGCCGGACTCGAGCGTGAACACCGCCTTGAGGCCGCCGCCCAGTTCCTCGTTGCCGCGCAGCCCCCAGCGCGAGGGCAGCTGCCCACCACTGAGCGAGGGCATGCGGGTCACGCTGGCGCCGGACGCACCCACGTTGCTGAGGTGCTCCACGCCGGTGTCGAGCACCCCGTAGAGCTGCACGCCGCCGGGCGTGGGTGCTTGCGCGTGGGCGCCGGTCAGCGCGCCCAGCAGGGCCGCCAGGGTGAGGCTGGTTTTCATGGGGTGTCTCCTCGTTGTGGGGAAAGGGTTGGACTCAGAGGTCCAGGGTGAGAAACGGGCCGCGCGCGCGCGAGACGCAAAGCGCGATGCAGTCGCCTTGCGCTTTTTCGGTGTCGGTCAGGAAGCCGTCGCGGTGGTCGACCTCGCCCTCCAGCACGGGGGTGACGCAGGTGCCGCAGATGCCTTGTTCGCACGCGGTCTCGACGGCCACGCCCTGCTCGCGCAGCGCGTCCACGATGGTCATGTGCGCCGGCACGGTCACCGTGCGGGCACCGCGCGCGAGGCGGACCTCGAACGCGCTGTCGGCGGCCTCCGAGGCGGTGGTGGGCGCGGCGAAATGCTCCAGGTGCACCTGGCCGGGCGGCCAGTGGCGCGCCGCCACCGCGAGCACCGTGTCCATGAAACCGGCCGGTCCGCACAGATAGAGGTGGGCGCCCGCAGGCGGCCTGGACAGCGCGCGTTCCAGCTGCTCGCGCACCGCCTCGGGTGGCAGGCCGCACCAGAGCCGGCAGTGGGCCGAAAAAGGATCGGACGCCAGCAGCTCCCGGTAGGCCGCGTGCTCCGCGGCGCGCACGAAATGCAGCAGCTCGAACGGCTTGCCACCGGCCTGCAGGTGGCGCGCCATGCTCAACAGCGGCGTGATGCCGATGCCGCCGGCGACCAGCACGCTGTGCGCCGCGTCCGTCAGCAGCGGGAAATGGTTGCGGGGCGTGCCGATGTCGAGCACGGTGCCGATGGCCACGGCCTCGTGCAGGAAGCGCGAACCGCCCCGCGAGGCGGCCTCGAGCTTGACCGCCACCGTGTAGCTCGCGCGGTCCCCGCCATCGCCACACAGCGAATACTGGCGCACCAGGCCGGGCTTCAGATGCAGGTCGATGTGCGCACCGGGCGTGTAAGCCGGCAGTTCACCGCCGTCGAGCGCCTCGAGCGTGAGCTCGCGCACGTCCAGCGCCACGCGCCGGGCCGAGCGCACGCGCACGCGGATGATCTCCAGCCCCTGGCGAGCCGGTGCCTGCCGCTCGGCCGCGATGAGCGCGCTCATGCCGCCGCACCGGCGTGCGAACCGGCGGTCTGGGGCGCGAACAGCGTGGCATCGACCGCGTAGCGGGCGCAATACGCTTCCTTGGGCATCGCGTTCGGCAGCTCGCCGGTGACCACCACCATGTCCCGGAAGTCGTTCTCCTGCGCCTGCCGCACCACGCCGCGGGGGTCGCCTCCGGCCTGCACGGTGTCCACGGCTTCGTCGAGCATGCGGCGCGCGCGCACGATGGCGATGTCGGACGACGACAGGTGCTCGTCCCTTTGCTGGTGGACGACGCCCTGCGACTGGGTGATGGCGATGTCGTGCACCGAGAAGCACTGGCCCAGGCCCAGGTACTCCTCGCGCTTCATCGCCTCCCGGTTCTGCGCGTACAGGCCGTCCTTGCGCCGCCACATGCGGTCGCCCTCCTCCTTCTCCGCCTGGTACTGCTTTTCCAGCGCCGCCGTGTCCAGCGACCCACTGCGGTGGAAGATGAACTCCCAGCGCCAGTGGCGCTCGTCGTCGATCGGCACGTCCCACAGCATGGTGAGGCCGCCTTCACCGAGGTAACCCTCGAAGCCGCCCACCGCGCAGGCGTTGGGCATCACGAAGTTGGTGATGCGCAGGGAGCAGCGGTCCGTGCCTTCGATCTGTCGGCGCGTGTACAGGCGAACACCAAAGCGCGTGTCCTCGATCGACAGCTCGGGGCGCGCCTGGTTGGCGAACACGCCCCAGCGCGCCTTCATCTGTTCGTCCGCCAGCTCCAGCTGGTGCAGGTACGAGGTGTGGACCGGGTCGATGTTGCCTTCGCTGGCCTGCAGCCAGTTGCACTCCCCGAGCCAGCGCGTGGTGTAGCAATGCGCCGCGCCGCCCTGCAGCGCCGGGTAGTTCGGGAACAGCGGGGGCTCTCCGGGCCCCATGTAGGCCCAGAACGCGCCCGCGGCCTGGTGCAGCGGATAGGACTTCATCTGGATGCGGTGCCTGGCCGTGGCCGAGGCCTCCGCAGGCTGATCCAGGCAGCGGCCCGCCACGTCGAACAACCAGCCGTGATACGGGCAGCGGATGCCCCCGTCCTCGATGCGACCCAGCGCGAGGTCGGTGCAGCGGTGCGCGCACTTGCGGTCGATCAGGCCCACGCGGTCCTGGTCGTCGCGAAAGAGCACGAGGTCTTCGCCCATGATGCGGATCGGTTGCGGCGGCGCGCCGGCCGGCAGGGACGCCACCAGCGCCACCGGCTGCCAGTAGCGGCGCAGCAACTCGCCGGCGGGGGTGCCGGCGTTGGTCTGGGTGAGGTACTGGTGGCGGTCGGCACCCCGGGGTCTGGCGTGGAGGGTGATGGGCTTCGCGAGCTCGTTCATGGCGGTCAACTCCTGAAATCAGATACAAGTATTTCTGCTAACAGAGTTAATCTAGTTCTATGTCTCGCGCGTTTGAATGGTAGATTCACCGAAACCGGACATCACTTTTTTTCATGGCTCGCATGGACGTCAAACAACTCCAGAATTTCTGCAAGGTGGCCGAGGTGGGCAGCCTCACGGCGGCGGCCCACGGCCTGGGCCTGACGCAGGCCGCGCTCAGCCGGCAGCTCGCGATGCTGGAAGCCGAACTCCAGGTGGCGCTGTTTCGCCGCACCGGCCGGGGCCTGGACCTCACGCCCGCCGGGCGGCGGCTGCTGGAGCAGGCCCACCTGGTGCTGCAGCAGGTGGCGCAGATTCCGCGCGTGGTGCGGGGCGACGGCAAGGCGGCCCGCCTGAGCCTGGCCGTGGGCCTGCCGCCCAGCCTGGCGCGCACCATCGTGGTCCCGCTGGTGGAAGCCTTTCAGAACGACATCCCCGAAGTTGCGATGCGCTCGGTGGACGGCCTCTCGGCCAACCTGATGGACCTGGTCGCCGCGGGCAAGCTGGATTGCGCGGTGGTCTACAACACCGCCCCCACCGACAAGGTGCTGCTCACACCGATCGCCGAGGAAGACCTGTACCTCGTGACGGCCCAGGCCATGGCCGGCGGCACCGAGCCCGGCAGCTCGGTCCCGCTGGCCGACATCGCGCGCCTGCCCCTGATCACCGCGGGCGAGGGCAATGCCATCCACGTCACGCTCTCGGCCGCGCTGGCCCGGCTGGGCAAGACCGCCCAGGTCGTGCACGAGATCGCCAACCTCACGGCCATTCTGGACCTGGTGCGCAACGGCCATGGCTGCTCGGTCATCCCGCTCAGCGGCGTGCACTCCTGCATCGGCGACAAGACCGTGCGCCTGCACCGCATCCGGCGCCCCGCGCTGCGCTGCTCGCTGTTCATGGCGGTGCCCGCCCGCTCCGACGACCCCCTCACCGTGAGCGAACTGGACCTGCTGCGCAAGGTCGTGGTGCGTCAGCTGCGGCAGTTCGACGACGAGGTCGAGGCCTTCATCGCCGAAGGCCGGCGGCAGCATCCAGCGGCGTCCTGAGCGGTCCGTTCGGGGCACAGCGGCCATACTCCGGCATCGCGTCGCTCAGGACCCCTCACCATGCCTCTGTTCGCAGCCACGGTTTTCCTGTCCGCTTTCCTGCTGTTCCAGATCCAGCCCATCGTGGCCAAGATGATCCTGCCATGGTTCGGCGGCTCGTCCTCGGTCTGGACGCTGTGCATGGTGTTCTTCCAGGTGGAGCTGCTGCTGGGGTACGCCTATGTGCACCTGGTGCACGAGAAGCTCAGCCCCCGGCGCCAGCCCTGGGTGCACGGTGCGCTGCTGCTGCTCAGCCTGGCCACCCTGCCGGTGGTGGCCGACCCTTCCTGGAAGCTCGACGCCCAGGCGCACCCGACCTGGAGCGTGCTCGCCGTATTGGCCACCACCGTGGGCGTGCCCTACCTGCTGCTGTCCACCACCGGCCCGCTGATGCAGGCCTGGTACGCGCGCGCCTTCGTGGCCCGGGGCGCGCAGCCCTACCGCCTGTACGCGCTGTCCAACCTGGCGTCCATGCTGGCGCTGCTGTCCTACCCGGTGCTGGTCGAGCCGGCGCTGGCGGTGACACCGCAGGCCTGGGTCTGGTCGGCCGGTTATGCGCTGTTCGTGCTGGTCTGCGTGGCCACGGCGGGTTACACGGTGCGGCGCCAGAACAGCGCCACCGCCCACGCCGCACCGCTCGAAGACGCGCCCCGCCCCGGCTGGCGCGAGTGCCTGCTGTGGGTCGGCCTGGCGGCCACCGCCTCGATGCTGCTGCTGGCCATCACGCGCCACCTCACGCAGGACGTGGCACCCGTGCCCTTTCTCTGGGTGCTGCCGCTGGCGCTCTACCTGCTGAGCTTCATCCTGTGTTTCGACGCGCCGCGCTACTACGTGCGCCCGCTCTTCCTGGGTCTCCTGCCGCTGGCCTTCGTGGCCCTCGATGTCGCGATGAACCAGGGCCTGGACGTGCCGGTGCTGGTGGCCCTGCTGTGCGCGGCGGTGTTCGTGTTCTGCATGGTCTGCCACGGCGAGCTGGTGCGGCGGCGCCCGCCGCTGCGCCACCTCACGCTGTTCTACCTGATGCTCTCGGTGGGCGGCGCGCTCGGCGGCCTGTTCGTGGGCCTGCTCGCGCCGGTGGCCTTCAACGCCTACTTCGAGTTGCCGCTGGGCCTGTTCCTGTGCGCGCTGCTGATGGTGCGGGTGCTCTGGCCCGGGCTGCGCGGCCGCTGGCGCGCCGCCCTGCTGCTGGCCCTGCTGGTCTATGGCGCGCGCTTGGCCAGCCTCTCGCTGGACGATGTGCGGGGCTACACCGAGGTGGTGCGCAACTTCTACAGCCAGACGCGCATCGACGAGAGCGTGGACGAGGACGGCCTGGGCCCGGTGCGCAAGATGGTGCACGGCAGCATCACGCACGGCGAGCAGTACCTGAACCACCCCAGGCGCGCCACGGCCTACTACTGCGAGCGCACCGGCATCGGCCGCGCGCTGTTGAGCCTGCCCACCGACCGGCCGCGCAAGCTGGGCGTGGTGGGCCTGGGCGCGGGCACGCTCGCGGTGTACGGCCGCGCCGGCGACGAGATGCGCCTGTACGAGATCAACGACCAGGTGCTGGACCTGGCGCGGCGGCATTTCACGTTTCTGGCCGACAGCGCGGCGCGCACCCTGCCGGTGCTGGGCGACGGCCGGCTGATGCTGGAGGGCGAGCCCCCGCAGGCCTTCGACCTGCTGGCCATGGACGCGTTTTCAGGCGACTCGATTCCCACCCACCTGCTCACGCTCGAGGCCTTTGACGCCTACCTGCGCCACCTGCGGCCGGACGGGCTGCTCGCGGTGCACATCACCAACACCTACCTGGACCTGCGCCCGGTGATGGCCTCGGCCGCGTTGCACATGGGCAAGGTGGCGCTGCTGCTGGAATTGCCGTCGGGCCATGGCGACCCGTTCTGCCGGCGCTCCTCGTGGGTGGTGTTCGTCAACCCGGCGCAGGCGGCGAACCTGCCGCCGAGTCTGCAGGGGGCTCAGGTGCTGCAGCCCCGGCCGGGCTTCCGGCCGTGGACGGACACCTTCTCCAACCTGTTCGACATCCTGATCTGAGGGCCCGCTCGGCGCCGTTGCATTTTCTTGCAACTGCGCCGCGCCGCCTTCACGACTTCGCGTCGGGCGGCGGCGTGATCACCACCTGGCCGTCCTTCACCGGCAGCGTCGCGCCGGGCTTGAACGAGGTGCGCACCGTGCCGTCCTTGCCGTCCAGGCGGTAGGTCACCTGGTAGCCGCTGAGCTTCTGCGTCTTTTCGTTGATCGTCTTGCAGCGCCGCTCCACCGAAGCGACCGTGTCCTTCTGCTGCATGTTCTTCTGCACCTGGTTGCCGGCGTAGCCACCAGCCGCCGCGCCGGCCACGGTCGCCAGCGTCTTGCCGTTGCCGCCGCCGATGGTGCTGCCCAGCAGGCCGCCGGCCACGCCGCCGATCACCGTGCCGGCGATGCGGTGCTGGTCCTTCACGGGGGCCTGCCGCTGCACCGCCACGTCCTCGCAGCGTTCGCGCGGCGTGACCACGGTGGCCATGACTTCCTTCACCTCGACAACCTCGGCGACTTTGGGTTTCATCAGCGTCTGGTAGCCGGTGACGCCGCTGGCGCCGATGACGACCGTGGCGAGACCGCCGACGACCAGTCCCTTCATCATTGATTTGTCCATGTGCTCATCCTGCCTTTCTGAGGAATCGATCTTGCCGGGCAATCTATCGCTGTTCTGTCGTCTTCTTGTGACAAAGCGTGTCCGCGTACACTCCCCTCTGCTCCGGGGTGCACGGACTCGAAAGGGTCCGGCGCTGAGACGGCTGACCAGCCGAACCCGTGAACTTGATCCGGTTAGTACCGGCGAAAGAAGAGCGCATGCCCCACGGCGGCATGCGGGCATAGCCCTTCCCCCGGCGGAAGGGCGGCGCCCGCGCACGCGGTCACTGGGGCGGTCCTCCGGAGCACTCATCCATGCCCATCCACCGGAACCGGAGACCGCCACCATGAACGCCCCCGACAAGATCCCCACCGCCTCGCTCGCGCTCAGCCGCGAACCCTTTCCCGCTTCCCGCAAGATCCACGTGCCCGGCCAGCTGCCCGGCGTGAGCGTGCCCATGCGCGAGATCGCGCTCACCAACGGCGAGCGCGTCGTGGTGTACGACACCTCGGGCCCTTACTCGGAACCGACGGCCGCGATCGACGTGACGCGCGGCCTGCCCGAGGTGCGCGGCGCGTGGATCGCCGCGCGCGGCGACACCGAAACCTATGAGGGCCGCGCGCGCCAGGCGCTGGACGATGGTGTGAAACACGAAGCGCGCGATGCCGAGCGCATCGAGGCCTTGCGCGCCTCCGCCATCGGCCTGCAGCGCACGCCGCGCCGCGCGCGCACCGGCTCGAACGTGACGCAGATGCACTACGCGCGCCGCGGCATCGTCACGCCCGAAATGGAATACGTGGCCGTGCGCGAGAACGGCAAGCGCGAATGGATGGCCGAGTACCTGGGCGATGCGGCGCGCGAGGCGCGCCTGCGCGGCAACCCCATGGGCGCGCGCATCCCCGAGATCATCACGCCCGAGTTCGTGCGCGACGAGGTGGCGCGCGGCCGCGCCATCATCCCGGCCAACATCAACCACCCCGAGGTGGAACCGATGGCGATCGGCCGCAACTTCCTGGTCAAGGTCAACGCCAACATCGGCAACTCGGCCGTCACCTCCAGCATCGAGGAGGAAGTGGACAAGCTGGTGTGGGCGATCCGCTGGGGCGCGGACAACGTGATGGACCTCTCCACCGGCCGCAACATCCACACCACGCGCGACTGGATCGTGCGCAACTCGCCCGTGCCCATCGGCACGGTGCCGATCTACCAGGCGCTGGAGAAGGTGGGCGGCGTGGCCGAGGACCTGAGCTGGGCGATCTACCGCGACACGCTGATCGAGCAGGCCGAACAGGGCGTGGACTACTTCACCATCCACGCCGGCGTGCGCCTGCCCTTCATCCACCTCACCGCGAACCGCCGCACCGGCATCGTCTCGCGCGGCGGCTCCATCATGGCCAAGTGGTGCATCACGCACCACCAGGAGAGCTTTCTCTACACGCACTTCGACGAGATCTGCGAAATCATGAAGGCCTACGACGTGAGCTTCTCGCTCGGCGACGGCCTGCGCCCCGGCAGCGCGGCCGACGCCAACGACGAGGCCCAGTTCGCCGAATTGAAGACCCTGGGCGAACTCACGCAGACCGCGTGGAAGCACGACGTGCAGACCATGATCGAAGGCCCGGGCCATGTGCCGATGCACCTGATCCAGGCCAACATGCACGAGCAGCTCAAGCACTGCCACGAGGCCCCGTTCTACACCCTGGGCCCGCTCACCATCGACATCGCGCCCGGCTACGACCACATCGCCTCGGCCATCGGCGCGGCCATGATCGGCTGGATGGGCACGGCCATGCTCTGCTACGTGACGCCCAAGGAGCACCTGGGCCTGCCCGACCGCGACGACGTGAAGCAGGGCCTGATCGCCTACAAGATCGCCGCGCACGCGGCCGACATCGCCAAAGGCCACCCCGGCGCCCGCGCGCGCGACGACGCCATGAGCAAGGCGCGCTTCGAGTTCCGCTGGCACGACCAGTTCAACCTCGGCCTGGACCCGGACACCGCGCGCGACTTCCACGACGAGACCCTGCCCAAGGACAGCAGCAAGGAAGCCCACTTCTGCAGCATGTGCGGGCCGAAGTTCTGCTCGATGAAGATCACGCAGGACGTGCGCGACTACGCCGAACAGGGCATGGCCGGCAAGTCGGCCGAGTTCAAGGCCGCGGGCGGCGAGTTCTACGTGCCCGTGTCCTCGATCCCCGTCAAGGCCGGCGCCTAAACTCCCCGCCATGACCGACGACGACCTGCCCCCGTTGAACCCCACGCCGCCCGGCCTCTACCGCCACTACAAGGGCGGCTGGTACGAGGTGCTGGACACCGTGCGCTGCAGCGAAACCCTGCAGGGCATGACCCTGTACCGCGCGCTCTACGGCGGCTGGGGCCTGTGGGTGCGGCCGGCGGCGATGTTCGCGGAGGTGGGCACGTTCGAGGGGCGCGAGCAAGCACGCTTCACGCGGCACGACCCGGCCGGCGTGCCGCTGGCCGACCTGCCCACCGCGCAGGCGCTCGTCGCCCACCTGCGCGGCCTGGCGCAGCGCCGGGGCATGGACCTGGACAGCGCCCTGCGCCCGCCGCCGCCCGAGCCCGACACCTGCTGCGGGCGCGGCTGCAACGGCTGCGTCTGGGAAGGCTTCTACACCGCCCTGCACCACTGGCGGGAGGACGCGCTGGCCCGCCTTTTGTGACATTTGACCGGCCCCGGGCCCTGGCGGCGCCTCGGCCCGGGGCCCTTCCGTATACTGGTCGGGGTACCAAACCAGCGCCCCGCCTCAGCGCCCAGGGGACGCGACCGAATCAAAGAGGGAAGTCGAGTGAGTCAATCGAACATCGGCGGTTTCCGCATCGCAGGCATCAGCACGTGCCTGCCTCCGATGGTCGTGGACAACCTCGACCCGGCCCTGGGCTTCCCGCCGGAGGACGTGCGCAAGGTCGTGGCCATGGCCGGCGTGCGCGAACGCCGCGTGGTGGACCCGTCCATCACCTCGGCCGACCTGTGCCACCGCGCCGCCACGCGGCTGATGGAACGCCTGGGCTGGGCGCCCGAGAGCGTGAGCGCGCTGATCTTCGTCACCCAGACGCCCGACCATTTCCTGCCCTCCACCAGCTGCCTGCTGCAGCAGCGCCTGGGCCTGCCCGACACCTGCGCCGCGTTCGACGTCGGCCTGGGCTGCTCCGGCTATCCCTATGGCCTGTACATCGCGGCCGCCATGCTGCGCGCCGGGGGCCACCAGCGCGTGCTGATGCTGCACGGCGAAACGCCCAGCCGCTTCGTGAGCCCCGAAGACCAGGCCACCGTGCTGCTGTTCAGCGACGCCGGCTCGGCCACCGCGCTGGAGCTCGACGACACGCCCGGGGCCGGCGGCCAGTTCGTGCTGCACACCGATGGCAGCGGCGCCAACGGGCTGATCCTGCGCGGCGGCGCCTTTCGCGACCGCGAGCCGGCCAACCCGCGCCACCACTTCCTGGAAATGGACGGCGCGGCCATCTTCAACTTCACCATCAAGCGCGTGCCCCCGCTGATCGCCGAGACGCTGGCCTTCGCGGGCAAGACCGTGGCCGACGTGGACGCCTTCGTGTTCCACCAGTCCAACCGCTTCATCATGAAACACCTGATGAAGAAGAGCGGACTGCCGGACGACCGGGTGCCGATGTCCATCGAGGACAGCGGCAACTGCGGCGGCCCCTCGGTGGCCGTGGCCATGACGCGCCGGCTCACCCCGCCCGCGCCGGGGCAGCGGCTGCACTGGATGCTGCTGGGCTATGGCGTCGGACTGTCATGGGGATCGGCCATGATCCAGATCGACGACCGCGCCGTGCTGCTGCACGACGACGGTGAAGGCCTGTCATTGAATCGAGGTGCCACCGATGAGTGAGAAATCCAAGACCCAGGTGTCCGTGAGCGATGCCCTCGCCATGCTCGCCGAGTGTTTCAACCTGCCCGTGGAAGACATGCACGCCGACCTGCAGCGCGACGCCATCGACGACTGGGATTCCATGGGTGCGCTCATGCTCATGGCCGAACTCGACGAGCGCTTCGGCATCGAGCTCACGGCCGAGGTCTCGCGCGAGATGACCCGCATCGGCGATGTGCTGGCCTTCCTCAAGGTGCACGGGGTGCTGAGTGAAAACGCCTGATGTGCGGCGCTCCGTGGCGCCCGCGCCCCGCCTGCCCGAGCACGAGAAGCTCGGCCGGCTGGTGGCGCGCAGCCTGGGGCTGGACGCCACGGCGCTGCAGCTCGGCCTGAACCCGGCCCTGCTCGCCGACCTGCCCGAGGTGATCGCGCTGCGCCGCGAGCACCTCAACGGCGGCTGGGACGACGACACCTACCTGCGCTGGCGCTACCGGCTCGGGCGCGCCAGCGGCGGCTTTGGCGACCTGTGGTGCCTGCGCGCCAAGGGCCGGCTGCTGGCCATCATCGGCGTGGAGGAACTGCGCGTCGAGCACGACGGCCAGCTGCACGCGGGCGCCCAGGTGATGGACCTGCTGGTGCGCCCCGAGACGCAGGAGTCGGGCCTGGGCATCTGGCTCAACCAGGCCATGCTCGCGCGGTACGACTTCACCCTCGCGGTGGGCGCCAACCAGAACTCGGCCGGCATCGTGCGCCGCATGTTCGAGCCGCTGCCCTCGCGCCTGACCTTCACCCACCCGCTGGACCTCGCGCCCTTCGTGCGCCGCCGCTGGCCGGCCGTGGCCGGCCTGCCCCTGGCCATGCGCGTGGCCAACGGCGGCCTGGCCCTGCGCCGGCTCGCGCTGCGCCGCCACCGGCCGCGCGGCCTCACGCTGGAAAACACCACCCAGCTCGACCCGGCACTGGCCGTGCCCGACACCCTCGATCCGGCCAGCGTGCACCTGCGCCGCGACAGCAGCTACCTGCAGCAACGGCTGCTGGGCAACCCCCGGCGGTCGCTCGTGGTGCGCGTGGCGCGCCGCGAAGGCAAGGTGGTGGGCCTGATCGCCTGGGCGATGGAAACCGACGACAAGGGCCGGCCCGAGTTGCACGTGATCGACTGGCACCACGACAACGACGCCACCCTGATGGGCCTGCTGCACGACGCGGTGCGCGAAGCCGCCGCCCGGCGCTGCAGCTGCGTGCGGCTGAACCTGCAGGACAGCGCCACGCAACGCGTGGCCGCGCGCGCCGGCTTCCTGCCCTCGCGCGACGACGAAGGCCGCCTGTGCGGCGTGCAGTCGCGCGACCCGGCCCTGGCCAGGCGCCTGGCCAAGGCCCGCTGGGGCCTGACCGACGCGAGCGACGACAGCGATGCGCTCTGACCCGCCACACCGCGCTGCGAGGGCCTGAACATGTGCGGCATCGCAGGCCTCTTCAGCCCCCGGCGCCCGCCCGCGCGGGCCGAACTGGACGCCATGATCGGCACGCTGGGCCACCGCGGCCCGGACGGCCGGGGCACCTGGGTCGAAGGCCCGATCGGCCTGGCCCATGCGCGGCTCGCCATCATCGACCCCGAAGGCGGCGCCCAGCCCATGGGCAGCGCGGACGGCCGCGTGCAGCTGGTCTTCAACGGCGAGATCTTCAACTACATCGAGCTGCGCGAAGAGCTGCGCCAGGCCGGCCACCGCTTCGCCACCGACTCCGACACCGAGGTGCTGCTGCACGCCTACCAGGCCTGGGGCGATGCCTTTCTCTCGCGCCTGAACGGGCAGTTCGCCCTCGGCCTGTGGGACGGCCCGCGCCAGCGCCTGCTGCTGGCGCGCGACGGCGTGGGCATCCGCCCGCTGTTCTGGACGCGCGTGGGCCCGCGGCTGGCCTTCGCCTCCGAAGCCAAGGCCCTGTTCGCGCTGCCTGAGGTGCCGCGCGGGCTGGACCCCGCCGGCCTGGCCGCCAGCTTCGGCTGGTGGGCGCCGCTCGCGCCGCGCTCGGCCTTCGAAGGCATCCACTGCCTGCCGCCCGGCCACTGCCTGGTGGTGGACGCGCAGGGCGAAACGCTCACGCGCTGGTGGGACTGGGACTTCCCCGTCACCGACCCCTTCGCGCCGGTGGACGAAGACGCGCTGGCCGACGAACTGCACGCCCTGCTGGTGGACGCGGTGCGCCTGCAGCTGCGCGCCGACGTGCCGGTGGGCGCCTACCTCAGCGGCGGGCTGGACTCGTCCATCCTCACCACCATCATCCGCCGCCACACCGACACGCCGCTGCGCAGCTTCTCGCTCACCTTCGACGACGCCGAGTTCGACGAAAGCGAACACCAGCAGGCCATGGTGCGGCACCTGAACACGCAGCACTCGTCCATCGGCTGCGGCCGGCACCACATCGCCGCCGAATTCGCGCGCACCGTGTGGCACGCCGAGACCCCGCTGGTGCGCACCGCCCCCACGCCCATGCTGCGCCTGGCCGACAGCGTGCGCGCTGCCGGCTACAAGGTGGTGCTCACCGGCGAAGGCGCGGACGAGGTCTTCGGCGGCTACGACCTGTTCAAGGAAGCCAAGATCCGCCGCTTCGTCGCGCAACTGCCCGACTCGCCGCGCCGCGCCCGCGTGGTCGAGCGGCTCTACCCCTGGCTCGCGCGCTCGCCCGGCGGCTCCAACGCGATGTCGCAACGCTTCTTCACCGACAGCACCGTGCCCGGCGACGACGCGACCTTCGCGCACCAGACCCGCCTGTCCACCACGCGGCGCGCCTGGGCCTTCTTCACGCCCGAACAGCAGCAGGCCCTGGCGCGGCACGACCCGGCCGCCCAGCTGCGCGCGCGCCTGTCCGAGCGCTTCAGCCAGTGGCTGCCCATGGCGCGCGACCAGTACGTGGAAGCGCACACCCTCATGAGCGGCTACCTGCTCGCCGCGCAGGGCGACCGCATGGCCATGGCCGCGTCGATCGAAGGGCGCTACCCCTTCCTCGACCCGCGCGTGATCGCCTTCGCCAGCCGTCTGCCGCCGCGCCTGAAGATGCGCGGCCTGTGCGAGAAGCTGCTGCTGCGCAAGGCCTTCGCGCACGAGCTGCCGCCGCAGATCGGCCGCCGCACCAAGCAGCCCTACCGCTCACCCGACAGCGCCAGCTTCTTCGAGGCCGGTAAACCCCTGCCCTGGGTGGCCGAGCTGCTGAGCGAGGCCAGCGTGCGCGACGCCGGCCTGTTCGACGCGCCCGCCGTGGCCCGCCTGAGCGCCAAGTGCGCGGCCGGCCGCGCCATCGGCTTCGCCGACAACATGGCCTTCGTGGGCGTGCTCTCCACCATGCTGCTGCACGGGCAGTTCGTGCGGCCCGCCACCCCGGCGCTGGAGCTGGCATGAGCGCACTCGCCTTCCTGCCCGGCCCCTTCGTGCACAGCGCCTTCGATGCGCGCTGCCTCGAAGTGCCCGACAAGACCGCCGTGATCGTCGCCGACCGCGACGTCAGTTACCGCGAACTCAACGAGCGCGTGAACGGCGTCGCCAATGCGCTGCACGCCGCCGGCATCGGCCTGGGCGACCGCGTGGTGCTGCTGCTCGACAGCGGCGTGGACTACGTGGCCGGCCTGCACGCGGTCTGGCGCCTGGGCGCCGTGGTGGTGCCGCTGGGGCCGCAGACCAAGGCCGCCAAGCTCGCCCACGTGCTGGCCGACACCGGCGCGCGCGCCCTGCTCACCCAGGCCTCGCTGGCCACGGCGTGGGCAGCGGCCTTGGCCGACACGCCCCAGGCACCCCTGGTGTGGGCCCAGGGCGACACGAACGCCCAGCCCTGGCCGCAGCCCACCACCACGGCCACGGCCCATGCCGGGCCCGCCAATCCGGGCGACCTCGCCGCGCTCATCTACACCTCGGGCACCACCGGCGTGCCCAAGGGCGTGATGCTCAGCCACGCCAACATGCTCGCGGCCTGGCGCGCGGTGCAGGCCTACCTGCACCTGGCGCACGACGACGTGATCGGCCTGGCCCTGCCGCCCACCTTCAGCTACGGCCTGTACCACGTGCTCATGGGCCTGGGCATCGGCGCCACGCTGGTGCTGGAGAACACCGCCGCCTTCCCCATGCGCTTGCTGCAGCGGCTCGCCGCGCAGCGCGTCACCGTGTTCCCCGGCGTGCCCACGCTGTGGGCCAGCCTGCTCGCGCTGGACCTGAGCGCGCACAACCTGAGCGCGCTGCGCCTCATCACCAACGCCGCCGCCGCCCTGCCCGCCGCGCACACCGCGCAGCTGCGCGAGCGCCTGCCGCACGCGCGGCTGCTGCTGATGTACGGCCTCACCGAATGCATGCGCGCGAGCTACCTGCCGCACGAGGAAGTGGACACCCGGCCCGAGAGCGTGGGGCGCGGCATCCCGCACCAGGAACACTGGCTGGAAGACGAGAGCGGCCAGCGCCTGCCCCATGGCAGCACCGGCGAACTGGTGGTCTGCGGCGCGCACGTGAGCGCGGGCTACTGGAACGCGCCCGCCGGCCAGCCCAACCGCCTCTCGCCCGGCCCGCGCCCGGGCGAGAACACCCTGCGCACCGGCGACGTCTTCCGCAGCGACGCCGACGGCTGGCTCTACTGCGTGGGCCGCACCGACGACATGTTCAAGTCGCGCGGCGAGAAGGTCTACCCGCTGGAGGTGGAACACGCCATCTGCGAACTGCCCGGCGTGCGCGAAGCCGCCGTCACCAGCACGCCCGACGAGCGCCTGGGCCTGGCCGTGAAAGCCTTCGTGCGCCTGCGCGAGGGCGCGACGCTGAGCGAACGCGAGATCGTCCGCCACTGCCTGGCCCGGCTGGAGAGCTGGATGGCGCCCAAGACCGTGGCCTTCGTCGACGAGCTGCCGCTCACCGAGTCCGGCAAGCTGCGGCGGCGCGACCTGGCCTGACGTTTTCTTCTTTCAACCTTGCAACCCCCAACGGAACCCCATCCATGAGCACCATCAAAGCCGACGTGCGGCGCTACATCGAAGAGAACTTCCTGCTCGGCGCAGGCGCCGTCTCGCCCGGCGACGACGACTCCTTCCTCGAGCACCAGGTGCTGGACTCCACAGGCTTCCTGGAGCTGGTGGCGCACCTGGAAGAGACCTACGGCTTCAAGATCGGCGACGACGAGATGGTGCCGGAGAACCTCGATTCGCTGAACGCCATCGAGGCCTTCGTGCAGCGCAAACAGCAAGGGGCGGCCTGATGAGCGCCGTGCCCCTGGGCCCCGAGTCCCTGGCGCTGGACTGCGAGGCCGAACTCCAGCGCATCTCGCAATGGATTCCGCAGGTGCTCACGCAGAAGCTGCGCCGGCGCGGCCTGGTGGTGGCCATCAGCGGCGGCATCGACAGTTCGGTGTGCGCCGCGCTGTCGGTGCGCGCGCTGGGCGCCAAAAAGGTGTTCGGCCTGCTGCTGCCCGAGCGCGACTCCAGCGGCTTCAGCACCGAGCGCGGCCGCCAGTTGGCCGAGCACCTGGGCATCGAATACCAGGTGCACGACATCGCGCCCGCGCTCGAAGCCCTGGGCTGCTACCAGCAGCGCGACGAAGCCATCCGCCGCGTGGTGCCCGCGTACGGCGAAGGCTGGAAGAACAAGATCGTGATCGCCGGCGGTGTGGAAGGCGGCATCAACTTCTTCAAACTCGTCGTGCAATCGCCCGACGGTGAACAGCAAAGCGTGCGCCTGCCGCTGCGCGAGTACCTGCAAATCGTGGCCGCCACGAACTTCAAGCAGCGCGTGCGCAAGACCATGGACTACTACCACGCCGACCGGCTCAACTACGCCGTGGTGGGCACGCCCAACCGGCTGGAATACGACCAGGGCTTCTTCGTGAAGAACGGCGACGGCTCGGCCGATCTCAAACCCATCGCGCACCTCTACAAGACCCAGGTCTACGCCATGGCGCGCCACCTCGGCCTGCCCGACGCGATCTGCAACGCCGTGCCCACGACCGACACCTACACCCTGCCGCAAGGCCAGGACGAGTTCTACTTCGCGCTGCCGTACGCGCAGATGGACATCGCGCTGTGGGCGCTGGAACACGGCCGCTCGGCCGAAGAACTCGCGGTCGCGCTGAAGATGACGCCGGCCCAGGCGCAGCGCGTGTACGACGACATCCGCGCCAAGCGCCGCGCCACGGAGTATCTGGCGGCGGCGCCGGAGTTGCTCCCGGGCTGAAAACCGACCAGCGCACGCGCCCGCACGTTCATTCGATCTCGGGAGGAGGAACGAGCAATTCCTCGGCGATGGGATGCAGAGGATGAGCGGGATCTGCGAGAGCGGCCCTCCCTCGCCAGGGCTGGGGCGCGAGGCGCACGCCTTTGGCCGCATCGATCAGGCTCTGGGGATGGCCGTCCCACTGCGGCAGCTGGGCCGGAGGCAGGGGCAACACCTTGTCGAGGTTGGGGAAACGCAGGTCGGGGTTGCGGGCGAGGGCATCGCCCAGCGCACCGTAACGTTCGGCGCGGATGTTGTCGACCGCATTGCCCACAATGGGTTGACCTGCGCTGAACTTGACCGAGAGGGAGTCGGCCGCATTTGCACTGCCAAACTTGACCGCGCTGTGAAGCGCCTCCAAGGCTCGACCGTAATCTTCACCTTCGCTTTTGTTATCGCCGTTGGTCATCACCCCCAGTTCAAATGCGGCCTGCCCATGGCCTTGGGCCATGCCGCATTCAAGCATCTTGAGTGCGACCTTGGCTGTGGTCGCTGCCGGTGATCCCGGGCTGGCCGTGCGCGGCGGCTCGATCTCCCCGCCACAGGTACACCTCCTGGTTCGCGTGCCCGGTCTGCCTGGGCCCCTGGGCGTTGACCTCGAGCAGCGCCCCGGGGCGCGTGTAGTCGAAGTCCCGGCTGGCGTAGCGCCCGCTGGTCAGGCGCTGCACCGGGCTGAAGCCGTGGATGTACTCCCGGTCGATCTTGTGGCCCAGCGGGTGGTACGGGATGCGGTGGTAGGGGCTGGCTCCGGGCTCCTGCCCGGGCTGCACCGCCTGGAACGCGCCGTTGTGGTCGCTCCAGATCAGCCGGTGCACCCCGGCGCTGTGCTCGAAGTGGTGGTTGATGCCCCATTCCTGCATCAGGCGGCTGACGAATTCGTAGTCGCTCTCGTTGTACTGCACCGTGTAGTCGCGCCGCGGGTAGCGCTCGATCAGGCGCTTGTCCGCCGCGAACGGGTACTCCCCCAGCACCGCCTCGATGATCTCCACCGGGCTCTGGTCCTGGAAGACCTTGCAGTCGGTGCTCAGCGTGGCCAGGTGCAGCCAGGGCCGAAGGGTGAACTCCACCAAGGCGTGGCGCCCGGACTCGCCGATGTACCGGGCTTCGGTGATCAGGCCCGAGATCTCCCGCACCCCTGCGCCCTGGTTCACGCCGGCGCCCCCGGGCACCCCGGGCACGAAGCTGCCCTGGCCTTCGAGTTCGAGGCAGCAGGTCAGCTCGCGGCCGATGAAGCGGTTGAGGTCGAGATGATTCCCAGCACCGCCCTCCGGGCTCTGCAGCACCAGCCGGTACTCGAACAGCGCGTTGATGCCCTCTTCGCCTTCGAGCTTCAGGGGCTCCAGCAAGGGAGCCCCGTTCACCTCGGGAATCGCCGCGCTTCGGATCGTCAGCCCACGCCGGGGGGTCGATGGGGTCATGGCAGTCCTCCTGAATGTTCTCGTTGAGATGGCGACGCATGCTCGGCCACCCTCAACGATTCATCCAAGGTCGGACTTCACTGGATTGACGAATGGCCCCAATGTGATCACCCCACCAAAACCGCAACCCATTCCGCCAACTCCGCAGTTCGATGATCGAATTCATCGCCCCATACCGACGCGCGAATGGACACCCGCCGCGGGAAGCTCGGCAGAGGGTGCTGTGGTGTCGGAAGACCACAACACTTCAGCGCCTCAAGCGCCGAAGCGCGCCGTGCCCCGCTAGAACAGTTCCTGCTGCGCCCGCAGCGCCTGCGGCTTGAACTGCGAGGTGTCCAGCGGCTCGCGCTCGGTGTTGAAACCCAGGCGCGCGCAGGTCTTGTCGAAGCGCTGGCGGATCAGGTCGGCCCAGATGCCGCTGCCGCGCATGCGCTGCGCGAAGTCCGCGTCGTAGTCCTTGCCGCCGCGCATTTCCTGCACGCGCGCCATCACGCGCAGGGCGCGGTCCGGGTAGTGCAGGTCCAGCCACTGGCGGAACATCGGGCTCAGCTCCCAAGGCAGGCGCAGCACGGTGTAGAAGGCGCGGCGCGCGCCGGCGTCCCACGCGGCTTCGAGCACCTGCTCCATGTCGTCGGTGATGAAGGGGATCTGCGGCGCCACGCTCACGCCCACCGGAATGCCCGCGTCGGCCAGCGTGCGCAGGATGCGCAGGCGCCGGTGCGGCGCGGCCGCGCGCGGCTCCAGCGCACGGGCGAGCTTGCCGTCGAGCGAGGTGATGGTCACGTAGACCGCCGCCAGGCCTTGCGCGGCCAGGGGCGCGAGGATGTCGATGTCGCGCTCCACGCCGCTGCCCTTGGTGACGATGGCCAGTGGGTGTTTCGCCTGCGCCAGCACCTCGAGCGCGGCCCGGGTGAGCCTGAGTTCGCGTTCGATGGGTTGGTAGGCGTCGGTCACGGTGCCGATGGCCAGCAGGCCGGGCACGTGGCGCGGGCTGGCGAGTTCGCGCCGCAGCACCTCGGCGAGGTTGCGCTTGGCGATGATCTTGGTCTCGAAGTCCAGGCCCGGCGAGAGGTTGAGGTAGCTGTGCGTGGGCCGCGCGTAGCAGTACACGCAGCCGTGCTCGCAGCCCCGGTAGGGGTTGAGGCCGAGCATGAAGCCCACGTCGGGTGAGTCGTTCCTGGTGATCGCGCTCTTGCAGTTTTCCCAGGTCACCTGGGTGGCCGGGGGCGGCACCTCGCCCCGCGCGAGTGCGGCCTCGTCCAGCGCGCCCCAGCCGTCGTCGAACGCCTGGCGCTCGTCGCGCAGGAAGCGGTGCGGCTGCTGGTGGCTGATGCCCCGGCCCTTGATGGCCTGAATCGGAATGTGGACGTTCGGCATGGAACGACCACTGTACACAAAAACAGTGCTAGAGTGTGGCGCTTCAGGAGGCTCCATGTCCCTTTCTTCCCAGGCGGTGAACACCGCCGACCCCATCGTGTCCGTGCGCGGCGTGAGCAAGACCTACGCGGGCGGTTTCCAGGCACTCAAGCGCGTCGATCTCGACATCCGCCGGGGCGAGATCTTCGCCCTGCTCGGCCCCAACGGCGCGGGCAAGACCACGCTCATCAGCATCGTCTGCGGCATCGCGAATGCGAGCGAAGGCGTGGTGATCGCCGATGGGCACGACACCGTGCGCGACTACCGCGCGGCGCGCGCCGCCATCGGCCTGGTGCCGCAGGAACTGCACACCGACGCCTTCGAATCCGTCTGGGCCACGGTGAGCTTCAGCCGGGGCCTGTTCGGCAAGGCGCCCGACCCGGTCTACATCGAGAAGGTGCTGCGCGATCTCTCGCTCTGGGACAAGAAGGACAACAAGATCCTCACGCTCTCGGGTGGCATGAAGCGGCGCGTGCTGATCGCCAAGGCGCTGTCGCACGAGCCCAAGATCCTGTTCCTCGACGAGCCCAGCGCGGGCGTGGACGTGGAGCTGCGGCACGACATGTGGCGCATGGTGCGCGAGCTGCGCGACCGTGGCACCACCATCATCCTGACCACGCACTACATCGAGGAAGCCGAGGACATGGCCGACCGCATCGGCGTCATCAACCAGGGCGAACTCATCGTGGTGGAAGACAAGGACGTGCTCATGCGCAAGCTCGGCAAGAAGCAGTTGGTGCTCACGCTGCAGCACCCGCTGGAGCGCGTGCCCGAGGCGCTCGCGCGCTGGCCGCTCGAACTCTCCGGCGCCGGCCACACGCTCACCTACACCTTCGACACCCAGAAGGACGAAACCGGCATCGCCGAACTGCTGCGCACGCTGCACGCGCAGGGCATCGACTTCAAGGACCTGCAGTCCAGCGAAAGCTCGCTCGAAGACATCTTCGTGAGCCTCGTCCACAAGAAACAGGAGGCCCGCGCATGAGCCTGAACATCCACGGCATCAAGGCCATCTACCGCTTCGAGATGGCGCGTACCTTCCGCACCATCACGCAGAGCATCCTCGCGCCGGTGCTCACCACCTCGCTGTATTTCATCGTCTTCGGCACGGCCATCGGCTCGCGCATGGGCGACATCGACGGCGTCACCTACGGCGCCTTCATCATCCCTGGCCTGGTCATGCTCTCGCTGCTGAGCGAGAGCATCTCCAACGCCTCGTTCGGCATCTACATGCCCAAGTGGTCGGGCACCATCTACGAATTGCTGTCCGCGCCGGTGTCGTGGATCGAGGTGCTGCTGGGGTACGTGGGCGCGGCGGCCACCAAGTCCGTGATGCTGGGCCTGCTGATCCTGCTCACGGCGCGCGTGTTCGTGCCGTACCACATCGCGCACCCGGTGTGGATGCTCGGCTTCCTGCTGCTCACCGCTGTCACCTTCAGCCTGTTCGGGTTCATCATCGGCCTGTGGGCCGACAACTTCCAGAAGTTGCAGGTGATCCCGCTGCTGGTGGTGACGCCGCTGACCTTTCTGGGCGGCGCGTTCTATTCCATCAGCATGCTGCCGCCGCTGTGGCAGACGGTCTCGCTGGTCAACCCGGTGGTCTACCTCATCAGCGGCTTCCGCTGGGCCTTCTACGGGGTGGCCGATGTGCACATCGCCGTGAGCACAGGCATGACGCTGGTGTTCATGGCGCTGTGCCTGGGTTTCATCTGGTGGGTGTTCCGCACCGGCTACAAGCTGCGCCGCTGACGGAGCCCCGCCCATGAAGCCCGGCATCAGCGTCATCACCCTCGGCGTGGACAACCTCGAGCGCGCAGTGGCCTTCTACCGCGATGGCCTGGGCCTGGCCACCAAGGGCATCATCGGCACCGAGTTCGAGCACGGTGCCGTGGCCTTCTTCAATCTGCAGAACGGCCTGAAGCTCGCGCTCTGGCCGCGCCGCAGCCTGGCGGCCGACACCGGCCTGCCGCTGCTCTCGCCCACCGCGCAGGCGTCGAGCGCGCTGGAACTCTCGCTGGGCCACAACGTGGACTCGCGCGAGGAAGTGGACGCCGTGATGCGGCAGGCCACCGAAGCCGGCGCGCGCATCGTCAAGCCCGCGCAAGAGACCTTCTACGGCGGCTACGCCGGCCACTTCCAGGACCCGGACGGGCACCTGTGGGAAGTGGTGTTCAACCCGGGGCTGGCGGAGCTGGGTTGAAAAAGCAAACGCCTCACCCGCACGGCGAAGCCAACGCGAAGACTCAAGTCAAGGCATCCACTTTGCTCATCCACGCGGGCTGGTATCCCTCAGGCATGCGGCCTTTCTTTTCCAGCCAGCGCATGTAGTCTTGAATGCGCGCCCTGTTCGCACGCCCCTTCTGGAGTCCCAGAAACTCCGCGGCATTCAGGCCGAACACCCTGTTCCGGCTGGACGCCGGAACCAGCTCCATCAAGTCCGTCAAGTACGCCGGCCCGATCGTTGCTACCTCGGCCATGTGCCAATCGGAACCGTAAATGCTTTGTTGCGACAACACTTTGTTGTCCTCATACAGCTTGGTGAACTGGGACCGCAATGCCTTGCGGCGGCCCGAATCGCTGTCGAACAGACCAGACTGGATCGAGAGGTCGGCATAGAGCGAAGGATGATCGGACATGGCCTGAAGCAAGTTGTTCATCCAGGGATGCCAATAGCTGTGACTGGAAAATGCACCGCCGAAATGTCCCAGGCAGATGCGCAATGGTTTGGCGGGATTCCGGCGTTTCATCTGCTCCAGCACGGCGGCCCACTGCAAGGGGGCGTATAGCCACTCCTCGGGCGCCACCCCTTCAGGCTTCATGCACGCCGCATAGGCTGGTATGCCAGGACTTCCATGCGTCAGGATGGGCACCTCGTTGTCTGCGCAGTACTCGAACAGCTCCCACAGCGCCCTGTCCAGACGATCGCCGTACCGCTTGCGGTATTGATCGACCTGGACGCTTCGGTTCCGCTTCGAGTTGGGACAAGCCAGCTTGGCATTCCCACCGGGCCCATAACCCACCGAGGGATGCAGCTTCACGCCAACAAAGTTCCTGTCCTTGATCGACTTCTTCACCAGGCCCAATGGCGTCAGTCTTTCCTCGCGATGTTGCAGGTCTGCCTGGCGTTGCGGATGAAAGGACACCATGGGCAAGATCCTGCCGAAGGTGGCCTGACTGATTCTTTCGTAGACCACCGACATCGTGTCGTTTTCCGAGTACCAGTTTTCAGCACCTTCGTAGAAGTCCACCATGGATGGGGTGAACAGATCGACCGTTGGGTACTCATGCATCATCCGGACCGTGTTGGCCAGCCGACCATTCATCATTCCCGCCAACGGTTTGGCACCTCCACTCGGCGAAGAAAACTCGTACTCGGTGCCAAACACCTTGGTGCGATCCGTCGGTCCTGGAAGACAAAAGGCTTCGGGTTGGCGGAGCCAGGTCTTCTGGTTTCTGGCGATGAACTCAAGTTCACTGGCCATGGTGTGGGTGTTCAGGTAAGCGCTGGCATACCCCAGTTGGGCAAATGCACTGACCACCAAGGCGCCAATGGATCGGTTTTCGTCCAGCTCCAGAATTCTGCGTTTGACGAACGCATCCCTGTCGACATCCCTCACATTCAGAATATGGCAATGCACGTCCACCACCAGTCTGTCTGAAGACTTGTGCGCCTGGCAACTCGGTGGCTTGAAGCTCAACGCGCGCGACGCTGTCGAGGCAAGCAAACCACCCACCAGGGACCCGAGCAATGACCGGCGATCCACAACCATCGCGCACCTCCTCTGATGATCTCGTTTTGCAGCGAGATGATGGAGGGCAGCTTAGGGCGGCGACTGCGGAATTGGAATCCCCAAGTTTGAGGACCAATCCGCTCGTACCGCATTCAGACTGTTGAAGCGGCAACCACAGCGCGGACACGATTGAGAGAAAACCGCGCCCCTCCACCGTGGCGGGGCCTGTCTGCGCTCGCCCTCACGACGGCCGGTGCTTCATCAGCAGGCTGTGAAGCCCCTGCGCCGCCGAGGACAACGCACGGTCCGCGCGGCGCACCAGGAACACCTGCCGCTTCAGCCCGGCCGACTTGATCTGGCGCGCGCCCAACCCGGGCTGCTCGAAGTGGAACAGCGTGAGCGAGGGCACGATGGTGATGCCCAGGCCCGCGCGCACCATGCCGGCCACGGTGCTGAGCTGCTCCAGCTCCATCACCGTGCGCATGCGGTGCGGGTAGATCGCGGCCTCGACGTACTGGCGCACGCTGCTGGAACGGGCCAGCTGCACCATCGGGAAGGCATGCAGCTCGGCCAGGCGCACCGCGCCCGCACCGGCCGCGAGCGCGTGGCCCTCGGGAAACACCACATGGAAATCGTCCGAGCAGAAGCGCTCGGTGTGCAGCTCGGCCGCGTCGGTGCGCGATGAGGCCAGGGCGAAGTCCGCCCGGCCGGCGCGCACCCGCTCCAGGCATTCGTCGGACAGCACGTCGGCCACATCGAGTTCGATGCCGGGGTGGGCCTGGTGGAAGCGCGCGAGCAGGGGCGGCAACCAGCCGGCCGCGAGCGAGGGCAGGATGGCGATCGCCACCCGGCCCCGGCGCCGCGCCACGTGGTCGCGCACCCCTTCGATGGCGGTGTCGGCGTCCTTGAGCAGTCGCAACGCGGCGTCCAGAAAGGCCTCGCCCTCGGCGGTGAGCTCGACGTGGCGCGTGGTGCGCTCGAACAGGCGGCCACCCAGGTTGGCTTCCAGCGACTGGATGAGCGCGGAGAACGCGGGCTGGGACAGGTGGCACAGCGAGGCCGCGCGGGTGAAGTTGCGCTGCTCGGCCAGCGCCACGAAGGCGCGCAGTTCGCGGGTGGACAGATTGATCTGCATTTCAGATCAATATATCTGAAGTTTGAGTTTCACAGCATGAGTTCCCGGCGCCTACAGTGCGCGGCATGGCAAACACAACGGTGATTCACGTGGGCTCGGCCGCCGGCTTCTCTGGCGACCGCACCGACGCCGCCGGACCGGTGGTCGATGCGCTCATCCAGACCGGCGGCCCGGCCTGCCTGATCTTCGAAACCCTGGCCGAGCGCACGCTGGCGCTGGCGCAACTGGCGCGGCTGCAGGACCCGGACGGTGGCTTCGAGCCCATGCTGGACGAGCTGGTGCGGCCCGTGCTCGCGCGCTGCCTGGCGCACCGCATTCCCATCGTGAGCAACTTCGGCGCGGCCAACCCGCTCGGCGCGGGCCGGCGCATCCAGGCCATCGCGCGCTCCCTGGGCCTGCGCGAACCCCGCGTGGCGGTGGTGCACGGCGACGACGTGGCCCACCGCGTGGCGGACACGCTGATGTCGGCCGACCTGGCGGCGCAGCTGGCGGGCCGCGCCGTCATCAGCGCCAACGCCTACATCGGCGCGCAGCCCATCGCCGATGCGCTGCGCGCGGGCGCCGACGTGGTGGTGACCGGCCGCGTCGCCGACCCGTCGCTGGTGCTCGGACCGGCGCTGGCCCACCATGGCTGGGCCCTGGACGATTGGGACCGGATCGCGGGCGCCACCATGGCCGGCCACCTGCTGGAGTGCGGCGCGCAGGTCACGGGCGGTTATTACGCCGACCCCGGCGTGAAGGACGTGCCGGATCTGGCGCGGGTGGGCTACCCCATTGCGGCGATCGCGCAGGACGGCAGCTGCACGGTCTTCAAACCCGAGGGCACCGGTGGCAGGGTGGACGGGCACACCGTCAAGGAACAGCTGCTCTACGAGGTGCACGACCCGCGCGCCTACCTCACGCCCGATGTGGTGGCCGACATCACCGAGGCCCGCGTCGAGCAGGTGGGCCGGGACCGGGTGCGGCTCAGCGGCGTGCGCGGCCATGGGCGGCCCGACACGCTGAAGGTGAACGTGTGCTTCGAGAGCGGCTGGCTGGCCGAGGGCGAGATCTCCTACGCCGGCGTGCGCGCGGAGCAGCGCGCCAGGCTCGCCGCCGAGGTGCTCACCCAGCGCCTGAACGGGCTGGGCCCGCTGCGCATCGACCTGATCGGCGTGGCCAGCGTGCTGGCCGACGACCAGGGCCGCTGGCTGCAGCACACCGATCCCGGCTCGGCCACCGACGTGCGCTTGCGCGTGGCCACGCGCCACGCGGACAAGGCCATGGCGCAGCGGCTGATGCGCGAGGTGACGGCGCTCTACACCTGCGGCCCGGCGGGTGGTGGTGGCGTGCGCACCGCGCTGCGCCCCACCCTGGGCACCGCCTCCTGCCCCATGGACCGCGCGCTGGTGCCCACCGGCTTTCGCCTGCTGGACGAAGGAGACGGCGCATGAGCACGCCCTTCCTCACCGTGCCCCTCTGGCGCGCCGCCCACGGCCGCACCGGCGACAAGGGCAACCGGTCCAACATCAGCGTGATCGCCTGGAGCGAGGCGCTTTACCCCTTGATCGTGGCGCAGATCACCGCCGAGCGCGTCGCCGCGCATTTCCGGCACCGCCAGCCCAGCCAGGTGGTGCGCCACCTGCTGCCCCAGCTGCACGCGATGAACTTCGTGCTGGACGACGTGCTCGACGGCGGTGTCAACGACGCCCTGAACCTGGACAGCCACGGCAAGGCCCTGTCCTTCCACCTGCTGGCGCTCGAACTCGAGGTTCCCGCCCACCTGGTTTCCCAACTGCACGGCCCCTCGGGCTGAGGCGCTTCTTCCTTCACCATCCACCCCAGGAGACAGACATGAACAACAGCCCCTTCACCCGCCGCCACGCCGTGGTCGCGCTCGCCTCGGTGCTGGCCCTGCCGGCCGCCTTCGCCCAGGCTTCGCTCACCACCAAGCCCATCACCTTCATCGTGCCCTTCGCCGCCGGCAGCGCCACCGACATCCTGGCGCGCGCGCTGGGCCAATCGGTCAGCGAGCAGACCGGGCAGCCGGTGGTGGTGGACAACAAGGCCGGCGCCAGCGGCATGATCGCGGCCCAGGCCGCGGCCAATGCGCCCAAGGACGGCCACACCGTGCTCATCACCACCAACACCACGCACGCGGCCAACCAGCACCTGTACAAGAAGCTCTCCTACGACCCGGTGAAGGACTTCGCCGCCATCACCGGCATCGGCAAGGGCGGCCAGATCATGATCGTGCGCGCGGACGCGCCCTACAAGAGCGTGGCCGACGTGCTGGCCGCCGCGAAGCAGGCGCCGGGCAAGCTGTCCTTCGGCAGCGGCAGTTCGTCCAGCCGCGTGGCGGGCGAGCTGTTCCAGCAGATGGCCAACGTCAACATCCTGCACGTGCCCTACCGCAGCAACCCCATGGGCATCACCGATCTGCTCGGCGGGCAGATCACCATGATGTTCACCGACGCCTCGACCGGCATGCCGCAGATCACCACCGGCAAGGTGCGTGCGCTGGGCGTCACCTCGGCCAGGCGCATGGCGTCGCTGCCCGACGTGCTCACCATCGCCGAAGCGGGCGTGAAGGGCTACGACATGGGCTACTGGTTCGCGGCCTACGCACCGGCCGGCACCCCGGCGCCGGTGGTGGCACGCCTCAACGAGCTGCTGCACAAGGCCATCGAAAGCCCGGCGGTGCGCCAGTTCTTCGCCGGCAGCGGCGGCGAGGTGTTTCCCACCACGCCCGCCGAGCTGGTGAAGTTCCAGGCCAGCGAGACCGACATGTGGGGCCGCGTCATCAAGGCCGCCGGCATCGAGGCGGAGTGAGCCGCACCGGGCGCGCGTCAGGCGGCCTGCCGGGCCAGCGCCACCGCGTCCGCGCCCGCCGGGTAATGCAGCCGGGGTGAGGCGTCGTTCGCGGCCAGCCACACGGCCTCGGCCACGTCCGACTCCACCGTGAAGGCCGAGGCCGAGCCCAGGGTGGCGAAGACACTCTGCGCATAGGGCGCGTAGGCCTCGGGGATCAGCCCCTGCATGCGCTGCGCGCCGTTCTCGGTGAAGCGCGTGGTGGGCGCGTAACCCGGCTCGACCAGTTTCACGCGCACGTTGAAGGCCTGCAGCTCGTGCGCAAGCGAGGCGGTGAAGCCTTCGATGGCGGTCTTGCTCGCGGTGTAGGCCGCCACCAGCGGCATGGGCGCGAGCGTGGCGCTGGAGGTGACGTTGACCACCCGCCCGGCGCGGCGTTCGCGGAACTGCGGCAGCACCGCCTGCGTCATCGCCATGGTGCCGAAGGTGTTGGCCTCGAAGATCTCGCGCACCGTGGCCAGGGGCGTGGCCTCGAAGGCCCCGAACAGGCCCAGGCCGGCGTTGTTCACCAGCACGTCGATGGGGCCGGCGGCCTGCAGGGCGCTGGCGATGCTGGCCGGGTCGGTCACGTCCAGCGGCAGGACGGTCAGGCGCTCCGAGGCTGGCAGCAGGTCCCAGCGCGGCGTGCGCATGGTGGCCACCACGTGCCAGCCCTGGGCGAGAAAGTGGCGCGCGGTTTCGAGGCCGTAGCCAGACGAGCAGCCGGTGATCAGAACGGTTTTCATGGAGAGGTCCTTGCAAATGAAGTGGAGAAGGTCGCCACGATATCGCGACAAAGCCGGACTTAATACAATCAAAAGTCCATCAATCATTCGCCAAAGTCCAATCATGGTGGATCCCCTTGCCGACGTCATCGCCTTGCTGCGGCCCCGCGCGGTGTTCTCGAAAGTGATCAGCGGCGCCGGCGCCTGGGGCGTGCGCTACTCGGCCTTCGGGCAGCCCAGCTTCTGCACCCTGCTCGAGGGCCGCTGCCTGCTCGCCGTCCAGGGCCAGGAACCCATCACCCTGGAAGCGGGCGATTTCGTGTTGATGCCGGCCACGCCGGGCTTCACGCTCTCGGGTTTCGAGCCGGTGGTGCCGGTGGCGATCGACGCCCTGCAGGCGGCCGGCGTGGAAGGCGACCTGCGCCACGGCCGGCCCGACGGCCCGCCGGACGTGCGCATGCTCGGCGGTTACTTCGCCTTTGGCTCGCCCGACGCGGCCCTGCTGGTCTCGCTGCTGCCCGCCCTGCTGCACGTGCGCGGCATCGAGCGGCTCTCGGTGCTGGTGCGGCTGGTGCGCGAGGAGTCCACCGAGCAGCGCGCCGGCCGCGAGCTGGTGCTGGGCCGGCTGGTGGAGGTGCTGCTGATCGAGGCGCTGCGCTCCACCACCGGCGAAGGCGCCCCACCCGGCTTGCTGCGTGGCCTGGCCGATGCGCGGCTGGCGGCGGCGATGCGCCTCCTGCACGGCGAGCCCGCGCGCGCCTGGACGGTGGACGAACTCGCCCGGCAGGCGGCGCTGTCGCGCTCGGCCTTCTTCGACCGCTTCTCACGCGCCGTCGGTCTGCGCCCCATGGAATACCTGCTGGCCTGGCGCATGGCGCTGGCCAAGGACCTGCTGCGCCGCCCCGGCATGGCGTTGGTCGAGGTGGCCGAGCGCGTGGGCTACAGCTCGGCCAGCAGCTTCAGCACCGCCTTCAGCCGCCATGTGGGCCAGGCGCCGGGCCAGTATCAGAACAGCACGCGGCAACGCAGCGTGCCCGGCACATCGAGCAGTCGGGCCAGCGCGATGTCCGAATAAGCCGCATCGACATCGATCACGACATAGCCCACCTCGCCCCGGGTCTGCAGGAACTGCCCGGCAATGTTGATGTGGTTGTCGGAGAACACCTGGTTGATGCGGGACATGACGCCCGGCACGTTCTGGTGCACATGCAGCAGTCGGTGATGCCCGGGGTGGGCCGGCAGCGCCACCTCGGGGAAGTTGACCGACGAGGTCGTGGTGCCGTTGTCGCTGTACTTCACCAGCTTGGCCGCCACCTCCACGCCGATGCTTTCCTGCGCTTCCTTCGTCGAGCCGCCGATGTGCGGCGTCAGGATCACGTTGTCCAGACCCCGCAACGGCGACTCGAAGAGGTCGTCGTTGCTGCGGGGCTCCTGGGGAAACACATCGATCGCCGCACCCAGCAGGCGCTTCTGCCGAATGGCTTCGGCCAGGGCCTCGATCACCACCACCTGGCCGCGCGCCGCATTGATCAGCACCGCCTCGGCTTTCATCAGGGCCAGCTCGGCCGCACCGATCATCCATTGCGTCGCGGCGGTTTCCGGCACGTGCAGGCTCACCACGTCGGCCTGCCTCAACACATCGGCCAGGCTCGGCACCTGGCGCGCGTTGCCCATCGGCAGCTTGGTGACCACATCGAAAAACACCACCTGCATGCCCAGCGCTTCCGCCAGCACCGACAACTGCGCGCCAATGGAGCCATACCCTACGATGCCCAGCGTCTTGCCCCGGATCTCGTAGGAATGGCTGGCCGATTTGAGCCAGCCACCCCGGTGGGACACCGCGTTTTTCTCGGGGATGCCGCGCATCAGCAGAATCGCCTCGGCCAGCACCAGCTCGGCCACCGACCGGGTGTTGGAGAACGGCGCATTGAACACCGCCACGCCCCGCGCGCTGGCCGCGCTCAGGTCGACCTGGTTGGTGCCGATGCAGAAGCACCCCACCGCCGCCAACCGCTGGGCATGGGCCAGCACCTCGGCGCTCAGCTGGGTGCGGGAACGGATGCCCAGGAAATGCACGTCGGCGATCCGGTGCTTGAGCTCGTCCTCGGGCAGCGCGCCGGGCAGGCTCTCGATCTGGCTGTAGCCAGCGGCACGCAGCACCTCCACCGCAGAGGGGTGCACGCCCTCCAGCAGCAGGAATTTGATCTTTTTCTTGTCGATCGAGGTCGGGCTGGCGACCCCGGCAATGGGCGATGCGGGCAGGTTCATGGGTGAAAAATATAGGCGGATTTGATCGGCACAGTGGGCGTAGGCTCAATCCGTCGAGCCCACGCGCTCGATCTCGGCCCGGGCATGCCGCACGAACGCCGCCACGCCTTCCGCGTGTTCGGCCAGATCGTCTCGCGCGTGGCCCAGGTAGGCCGAGCGCGCCTTGGCCAGGACAGGCCGATGCCTTTCGGGCAGGCGCTCGAGCGCCCAAGTGGCGGCGGCGTCCTTGGAGGCTATCCCGCCGGTGACCGCGCTGAACCAGATGCGCACCAGGGCGAGCACCACGTTGCGTTCGTCGCCCACCCAGTCGGGCGCCTCGTTCCACTGCGCCACGGTGTCGAGCAGCGCCTGCGCGAAATCGGCGGGCGGCACGGGCTCGAACAGCTCGGCCGCAGGCGGCCCCATCAGCGCGACGCTGTGTTGCCGCAGCTTGCTCAGCAGGATCGCCAGGTCGTGGTCCTCCATGGCGGGCTCGGTGGTGCCGGCCAACAGGTCGTCGCGCAGCCATTCGCCGAACTGCATTTCGCGCCGCGCGGGATGCCGCCAGGGCACCACGTCGCCGCGCGCGAGCACCGTGACTTCGAGCGCGCGCAGCGGCCCCTCGGTGCCGGGTGGCGCGGAGACGGACAGCAGATCCACCATCAGCGCACGACGCACCGGCTCGGCCAGGGGCGCGCTCACCGTGACCATCAGGTCCACGTCGCTGAAGATTTGCAGTCCACCGTCCAGGGCCGAGCCGAACAGGTGGATCGCCTCCAGTGTGTCGCCGAGGTGGCGCTCCAGCACGGCGCGGGTGGCGGTGAGTTGTTCGGCGATCCCGGCGGGCACGGGGTGGGTCATGGCGTTCATTTCTTCTGCCGCGCCGCCTTGGGCTTGCCGGCCGGCTGCTTGAGCTGGGCGCTCGCCTGCTCCAGCCACAGCAGGGTGTCGGCGTGCGCCATGAAGCGGCGCAGGTAGTCCGGCGAGATTTCGCGCAGCAGGCCCAGGGTGCGCAACACCAGCATGTGCGAGTTGAGCGGGCCGGCGTTTTCGGGGCCGCGCTGCACGGCCTGAACCACCTCGTCCTCGGCGCACAGGCGCGACCAGGTTTCGCGAAACGCCTGCGCGCTGCGCAGTTCGGGGCGGCCCGCGGCGGTGCCCGGCGCCTGCGTGGCGGTGGCGATGTGCTGGTGGAGCCGGCCCAGCGGGGTGAGCGGCTTGGGCGGTGGCGCGCGCGGGCGCCGGGGCGGTGCGGCGGGCGCCACCGTGTCCTGGGCAAGCTCTTCGGCGGGCGCCACCACCGGCAGCTTCGCGCGCAGCAGGCGTTGCACGGCCTCGGGCGCGGCCTCCAGGCGGCGCGCCAGGGCGGCCAGGTAATGGGCGTGCACGGCGTCGGCGTCGTGGCTCATCTCAGGGCTTCGGGGTGGGCGCCGGGGCCGTCTTGGGCACGGGCGCCATCTCCACGCGGCGGTTGAGCGCGCGGCCCTTCTCGCTGCCGTTGGAGGCCACGGGCTGCTCGGCGCCGAAGGCCGCGCTGAACACGCGCTGCGGCGGCATGCCTTCCTGGATCAGCGCGCGCGTGACGGTGAGCGCGCGCTGGGCCGAGAGTTCGAGGTTGTCGGCGAAGCGCTGGTTGGTGGCCTGCACCGGGCGGTCGTCGGTGAAGCCGCTGACCATCAGCATCTCGTCGCGCTCGCCCAGGTAGACCTGCAGCGGCGGCACCAGGCTCTGCAGGATCTGCCGGCCTTCGGGGCGCAGCTCGTCGGAGTTGAGCGCGAACAGCACGCTGCCGCTGATGCCGATGCGGCCGTTGTCCAGCGTCACGCGGCCGTTCTGCAGCGGAATGGCCAGGGCTTTTTCCAGGGCCATGCGGCGCTGCTCTTCCTGCTGGCGCTTCTGCACCTCGGCCTGCAGGCTGGCCACCAGGTCCATCTGCACCACGAGCACGCCGACCAGGATGAGCACGAAGGCGCCCACCAGGCCGGACATGAGATCGCCGAACACGGCCCACACCGGCGCGGTGTGGTCGGTGCCGTCCTCGTCCTCGATGTGGCGGTCGTCCAGGCCGATCATCACGCGGCCTTCTTCTCGGCGGGCCGCGGCTCGCGCAGGCGGCGCAGGTCTTCGACGATGCCTTGCTGCGAGCTGATGCTGAGGTCGATCACCTCGCGCGCCTGCGCCACGTAGTAGGCCAGCTGTTCGTCGCTGCGCGCCATGGACTGCGTGACGGCGCTTTCGATGCGCTGCAGGTTCTCGATCAGCTTCTCGTTGGTGGTGCTGAAGAGCTGCACGCCGTGGCCGAAGGCCTCGCCCAGGGCGGCGAGTTCGATCGCACTGCCGTTGACCTGCGCGGCCACCTCTTCGGCGCGCACGGCCTGCACGCCCACGGTGTCGGCGAACTGGCGCCCCACCTGGTCGAGCACCGCGCCGGCGGAGGTGACGAGCGATTCGACGGCGGCGCGCTGTTCGCCCGTGGCCTGCTGCACGGACTGCAGCAGCGCGTCGATGTTGTGCATGAGCGCGGCGCGTTCCTGCAGCGCCGTGTTGTCGCGCGCGGTGAGCTGGCTCATCTCCTGGCGCAGCTGGGCGATCACCTCGGCCGCGGCCTTGGGCGCCTCGGCGGCGGTGTCCAGCAGGCGCGCCATCGGCGCTTCGAGCGCGGTGCCCAGCGTCGCGAGGTGGGTCGCCACCTGGTCGTTCAGCGAAGCCTGCAGCTCGCCCACGCGCTGCGCGCTGGCCTGGTCGCGCGCGGCTTCTTCGCGGCGCAGGCTGGCGAGTTCGTCGCGCCAGAGGGTCGCGGTCTGTTCCAGCGTCTGCGCCACGGTCTGTTGCTGGGCCAGGGTCTGCGCGCCGAGCTGTCGCCATTCGTTTTGCAGTGTGGCCGCCAGGGTCTGCAAGGTCTGCGCCCACGCGGCGTGCTGCTGCTGGTCGGCCGTGGTCTGCTCGGCGTGCGAGCGGCTCACGGTTTCCTGCACGCCGGTGATCAGCGCAGCGCAACGCTGTTCGAAGCTGGTGGTGAAGGCGGTGAGCGCGCGGTCCAGGCCCTGCGCCTGCTGCTCGCTGGTGTGGGCGTGCTGCTGCAGGGCCGCCGTCCAGCCGTCGGCCACGGTGCCCGCAGTGGCGCCGAAGCGCTCGGAGAGCTGGTTCATCTGCGCCTGCACCGCCGCGCTCACGCGCTCGTGCAGTTGCGTCGATTCCCGCGCGAGCGCGCCCATGGCGTTTTCCACCACCGGCTGCAGGCTCTCGCCGGCCGCGCGGGCGCTGGCGCTCAGGCTGTCCTTGAGCGTCTTCTCGACCGAGTTCGCCAGGCCCTGGTAGGCCTCGCTGGCCTCCCGGTGAAACTGCGTCTGCCGCGCCAGCAGCTGTTCGTCCAGTTGCTGGCCGCGCTGCTCGATCTGCGCCATCAGCGCGATGGTGCCCTTGGCGCTGTCCACCACGGGCCGCAGGCTCTCACCGGCGGCCTGGGCGCTGGCGCTCACGCTGTCCTTGAGCGACCGCTCCACGGATGTCGCCAGGCCCTGGTAGGCCTCGCTCGCCGCCTGGTGGAACTGGGTCTGCCGCGCCAGCAGCTGCTCGTCCATCTGCTGGCTGCGGCGTTCGAGCTGCGCCATGAGCGCCTGCAACTGGTTCACCACGGCGGGCAGCGCACCGGCCTGCTGCTGCAGGGCGTCGAAGGTGGCCTGGCGCTGGTGGGCCAGCGAGAACGGGCGGAACACGGTGGCGGTGTGGGCTTCGAGCTGGCGCGCCACGTCGGCGCGCTCGCGCCGGGCGATGGCCGACATCAGGCCCAGCATGGCCGAGGTGGCCACGCCGACCACCGAGGTGCCGAAGGCCAGGCCCAGGCCCTTGATGGGCGCGGCCAGCGCCGAGCGGATGGCCTGCAGGTCGGCCGAGCCTTCGAGCGTGAACACCACACCCTTGAAGGTGACCACCATGCCGAGGAAGGTGCCCAGCATGCCCAGCATCACGAGCAGGCCGATCAAGTAGGGCGTGAGCGCCAGGCCGGGCAGCGCGCCGCGCTCGCCTTCGATGCGCTGGCGCACGGCGTTCTGCAGGCCGGGCGGCACGCGCGCGAGCCATTCGCCCAGGGTGGCGAGCGGTTGCGGCACGTTGGCCAGCGCCTCGGCGAGCGAGGCGGTGGTCTGCCGGTAGCGCCGGATCTCCTGCGCGCCCAGCAGGTAGACCGCGCCGATGACCGCGGTCATGGCCAGCGCGAAAAGGCTGGAGCCGACAAAACCCGCGCCCACCCAGGCGATGGCCAGCAGGCCCAGGACGAAGGCGGCGGTGAAAAACAAACGGTTCAGGGAAGGGCTGTTCATGGATTCAATTCAATGCGGCTTCGCGGGCGCCTGGGCCAGCGCTTCGATCATGCCCAGCACCGGCTGCAGCCGCAGGTCGAGCTCGGCCAGCAAGGCCTGCTGGAGGTCCTGCTCGAACAGGGGGGGCCAGGTGTCGGGGTGGGTCTGGCGCTGGTGTTCGAACCGCGCCTTGAGGAAGGCCGGCAGGCCGGCGAGCAGTCGCTGCTCGCGCCCGCCCAGCATCTGGTCCAGCGTGGCGTCCAGCGCGGCGAGCTGCGCCAGGCGGGGCGAGGTGGCGGCCAGGGTCTGGCGCAGGTGGCCGCGCAGCGCGTCGATCCCCATCTCCATGCGGCGCTGCTGGTCGAGGCAGCGCTGGTGGTGGGGGCGAATTCGGCGTCGCTGGCGTCCACCGGCGGTTGGGGTGGCGTGGTGATGGACTGGCTGAGCGTGGCGCGCAGGCGCTGCAGCTCGGCCTGCGCATCGGCGGCGTTGTTCTTGACGGCGGCGCGCCGGGCCGTGACCGAGGGCAGGGTCTGGTGGGCCGAATGCAGGGCGATGGCGTCGGCCACGTTCAACCACTCGCCCAGGCGCTCGGCCATGTCCTGGCGCGGCACATCCGCCGACACGGGCAACCACCCGGCGAGCTGACGCACCAGGGCGGAACGGTTGAAATGGCTGCGCAAAAGACTTTCCTAGGGCGCCCTTTCGGGCGCGATCGACATCAAGCGGGTTGTAGGGGCTCCGCCGGCGGTGGTTCACCGCCGGGCGGAACGCGCCGGTCTCACACCACCAGCACGGCCCGGAAGTCGTTCACGTTGGTGTGCGTGGGCCCGGTGATCACCAGGTCGCCGATCGGCTCGAAGAAGCCGTAGGCGTCGTTGCGGGCCAGGTGGTCGGTGAGCTTGAGGCCCTTTTCGCTGGCTCGGGCCAGGGTGTCGGGCGTCACCAGCGCACCCGCATTGTCCTCTACCCCGTCGATGCCGTCGGTATCGGCCGCCAGGGCCCACACGCCGGCCTGCCCGCCCAGGGCCTGCGCCAGGCCCAGGCAGAACTCGCCGGCCCGCCCGCCCCGGCCCTTGGCCTGGCCGGGCGCGCGTGGGCGCACGGTGACGGTGGTTTCGCCGCCGCTGAGGATCACGCAGGGCGTCTGGAAGCTGCTGCGGCCCAGCGCGGTGGAGCGCGCCATCGCGCCGTGCACCTTGCCCACCTCGCGCGACTCGCCTTCGATCTCGTCGCTGAGGATCACCACGTTCAGGCCCAGGGCACGCGCCGCCTCGGCGGCGGCTTCCAGGCTTTGCTGCGGGGTGGCGATGAGTTCCACCGCGTGGCCCTGCAGGCGGGTGTCGCCGGGTTTGGGGGTTTCGAGCGCGCCGCTTTCCAGCTGCGCGCGCACCGCCGGCGGCACCTCGATGCCGTAGCGGCGCAGGATGTCCAGCGCCTCGGCGCAGGTGGAGGCATCGGCCACGGTGGGGCCGCTGGCGATCACGCTGACGTCGTCGCCGGGCACGTCGCTGATGGTGAGCGTGACCACGCGCGCGGGCGCGCAGGCCGCCGCCAGGCGCCCGCCCTTGATGGCCGAGAGGTGCTTGCGCACGGTGTTCATTTCGCCGATGTGCGCGCCGCTCTCCAGCAACTGGCGGTTGATGCGCTGCTTGTCTTCCAGCGTGAGGCCTTCGCAAGGCAGCGTGAGCAGGGCCGAGCCGCCGCCGGAGATCAGGCACAGCACCAGGTCGTCGGCCGTGAGGCCATCGGCGAGTTTCAGGATGCGCTGGGCGGCGTCGAGCCCGGCCGCGTCGGGCACCGGGTGGGAAGCCTCCACCACCTCGATGCGCTGCGGCAGGCCTTCAGGCCGGGGCGGTGTGTGGTGGTAGCGCGTGACGACCAGGCCCGAGAGCGGCGCGTCGGCCGGCCACAGGGCTTCCACCGCCTGCGCCATGGCCCCGCCGGCCTTGCCCGCGCCCAGCACCAGGGTGCGGCCTTTGGGCGGTTTCGGCAGGCTCGCGGCCGTGTTGTGCAAAGGCAGCGCGCGCTGCACCGCCACGTCGTACAAGTGGCGCAGCAGGGCGCGGGGGTCGTTCAGACTGGGTGGGGTGGTCGGCTCGTTCATGAGGGGGAAGTCTAGCGACCCCAGGGTACATCGGGTTACAGACTGGTAACACCCGAAACCCACCCCCGACTCACTCGCGCATGTTCGCGAATTTCACCAGGCCCGCGTACTTCTGGAGGTCGGCGCGCATGATCTGCGCCAGGTCTTCGTTGCCGGCCGGCGGAATGGCGCCGCCCGCTTCCAGGCGCTGGCGGAAACCCGGCTCCGCCAGCCCCGCCTTGAGCGCGGCCGAGAGGCGCTGCGCGATCTCCGGCGGCAGTCCGCGCGGCGCGGCGAGCGCGAACCAGCCCACCAGGTCGTAGCCCTTGAGCTGCGGGTGCTCGCCCAGCGCGGGCACCTGCGGCAAGGTGGGAAAGCGCTGCGCCGAGGTGATGCCCAGCGCGGTGATGCGCCCACCCTGAAGGAAAGGGGCCGCGGCGGTGGGCGAGACGATGGCGAAGTCCAGCGTGCCGCCGGCCAGATCGCTGGTGAGCGCGCTGGTGCCGCGGTAGGGAATGTGCGTGATGAACAGGCCGGCGCGCTGCTTCACGAGTTCGCCCGCGAAGTGCAGCGTCGAGCCCACGCCCGAGCTGCCGTAGCTGTACTTGCCGGGGTTGCGCTTGACCAGCGCGATGAACTCATCAAGGTTCTTCACCGGCATCCCGGATCCGGCCACCAGCAGCACCGGCGCCGTGGCGATGAGGCCGATGGGCGTGAGGTCCTTGATCGGGTCGTACTTCTGCGCCGGGTTCACCAGGCCGGTGGCGGCCATCTCGTTGCTCGAACCGGCCAGCAGGGTGTAGCCGTCGGCCGGGCTGTTGACCACGCGCTGCGCCGCGACGATGCCGGCCGCGCCCGAGACGTTCTCCACCACCACCGTGGTGCCGAGCTTGGCGGTGAGCACGTCGGCGACCACGCGCGCGGCCATGTCCACCGAACCACCCGGCGCGTAACCCACCACGATGCGGATCGGCTTGGTGGGGTAAGTGCCCTGGGCCAGGGCCGGGGAAGCCACACCGACGAGGGCGGTGGCACCGAGGGCGGCGATGGCCGCGCGCCGGGAGAACGAGAGGAGCGGGTGGGACATGGTGGCGGTGCCTTGGTGGGTTGCGGGACAGGAGATGCGGCGCCGCTCAGCTCGCGGGCGCCAGGAAACGGCGCGCCAGCTGCACCCAGTAGCTCGCGGCGATGGGCAGCATGGCGTCGTTGAAGTCGTAGCCGGGGTTGTGCACCATGCAGCCGCCGCTGCCGTGGTGCTCGCCCACGCCGTTGCCGACGATGAGGTAGCTGCCCGGGCAGTGCTCCAGCATGAACGAGAAGTCTTCGCTGCCGGTGAGCGGTTGCAGCTCGGGCAGCAGGCCCTCGTCGCCCAGCCAGTCGCGCGCGACCTCGCGCGCGAAGCGCGTGCTCTCCACGTGGTTGACCAGCGCGGGGTAGCGCCAGTGGTAGTCCACCTCGGCGCGCACGCCCAGCGTGGCGGCCTGCGCCTGCACGAGCGCGGTGATGCGCTCGCGCAGCATGGCGCGAATCTCGGGGCGGTAGGCGCGCACCGTCAGGCGCATCTGCACGCTGCCGGGGATCACGTTGGGCGCGTCGCCGCCGTGGATGGCCCCCACGGAGATCACCGCCATCTCGCGCGGGTCCACGTTGCGCGAGACGATGGTCTGCAGCGCCACGATGATGTGGGCGGCGGCCACCACCGGGTCGGCCGCGAGGTGCGGCGAGGAACCGTGCCCGCCCTGGCCGTGCACCGTCACCATGACCGAATCGGACGAGGCCATGAACGGCCCTTCCTTGAAACCGAACTGGCCGACGGGAAAGCCCGGCATGTTGTGCAGCGCGTACACCGCGTCGCACGGGAAACGCTCGAACAGGCCTTCTTCGACCATGCGGCGGGCGCCGCCCAGGCCTTCTTCGGCCGGCTGGAAGATCAGGTTCAGCGTGCCGTCGAAGCCCCCTTCCTGCGCCAGGCAGCGCGCGGCGGCGAGCAGGATGGCGGTGTGGCCGTCGTGGCCGCAGGCGTGCATCTTGCCGGCCACGGTGCTCGCGTAGGGCAGCCCCGTGGTTTCCTGGATGGGCAGCGCGTCCATGTCGGCGCGGATGCCCAGGCGGCGCGTGCCCTGCCCCCGGCGCAGCGTGCCCACCACACCGGTGCCGGCCAGGCCCCGGTGCACCTCGTAGCCCCACTCGGCCAGGCGGGCGGCCACCAGGTCGCTGGTGGCGAACTCTTCGTAGGCGAGTTCGGGGTGGGCGTGGATCTGGTGTCGCAGGGCCACCATCTCGGCGGCGGTCTCGCGCACGGCGGGCAGCACTTGGTGAATGGCGGCAGCGTTGTCGATGCAGAAGTTCATGCCGGCGAGTCTATGAACCGCCCCCCGCGAGGGGTAGACAGGTCAAACTGCTCGACGCTCGCCGCTGCCTGTCGTGGACATAATGCCGTCATATGAAAGTGCACCAGCTCCGCTACCTCGCGACGGTGGCCGCCGAAGGCAGCATCCGCGCGGCGGCGCGCTCGCTGGGGCTGAGCCAAGCCACGGTGACGCAGGGGCTGCGCGAGCTGGAGACGCACGCCGAGATCGCGCTGCTCACGCGGCATGGCCACGGCATCGCCCTCACGCCGGCGGGCCAGGAGCTGCTGGTCCACGCCCAGCGCGTGACGGCCCAGCTGCGCGAGGCCGAGGAGGCGCTGGCGCGCCACCGCGACTCGGGCGCCACGCAGCGGCTGTCGGTGGGTGTGACGCCCTGGGTCGCGCAGACGCTGCTCGCGCGCGTGGTGCCCGCCTTCCGGGCGGCCCTGCCGCACGTGCAGCTCGAATTCTTCGACGGCCTGTCCGCCCTGGCCTACCCCAAGCTGCGCGAAGGCAGCCTGGACCTCATGATCGGGCGCATCGCCCCCGACGACGCGATGCAGGGCCTGCAGGCCATGCCCCTGTTCAGCTACGACATGACGGTGGTGGCGCGCCTGGGCCACCCGCGCAGCGCCGCGCGCTCGCTGGCCGAGCTGCTCGAGGACGACTGGATCCTCAACTTCGCGCCGATCGAGCGCGCGATGATCCTGGACAACCTGTTCGGGCAGCACGGTATCGAGCCGCCGCGCCAGCGCATCCACCTGGCGCACTCGGCCTCGCTCATGCTCACGCTGGTGCAGCAGACCGACATGCTCAGTTTCTGCCCCTGGCCGCTGGTGGAAACCGCCAGCCTGCGCGACCGCCTGGTGGCCCTGCCCTTGCGCGAGCGCTTCCGCTCCCACCTGGTGGGCGTGGTGCGCCGCGCGCAGGAAACACCCGCGCCCGCGGCGCGCAGCTTCATCGCGCTGTTCCTCGACGCGATGCGCCACTGGGCGGCCTCTCCCGACCACCCCGAGTGGCGCCACGTGCTGCGCTCGGTCGAATTGATCGACCCCGGCGCCGCCCCGGACGCCTGACCTCAGGCCGCCGGTTCGGGGGCGATCTCGTGCTTCGCCATCAGCTCCAGGCTGCGGCACAGGGCCGAGTGGTCCAGCCCGGCCATGCCGTGGGCGGCGCAGCTCTGCATCAGCTGGGCCGCGCTCGCGGTGTGCGGCAGGCTCAGGCCGAGTTCCTTCGCGCCCTGCAGCGCGAGGTTCAGGTCCTTCTGGTGCAGCTCGATGCGAAAGCCCGGGTTGAAGGTGCGCTTGACCATGCGCTCGCCATGCACCTCGAGGATGCGGCTGGCCGCGAAGCCGCCCATGAGGGCCTGGCGCACCTTGGCCGGGTCGGCACCGGCCTTGCTGGCGAACAGCAGGGCCTCGGCCACGGCCTCGATGTTGAGCGCCACGATGATCTGGTTGGCCACCTTGGTGGTCTGGCCGTCGCCGTTGCCGCCCACCAGGGTGATGTTCTTGCCCATGGCGGCGAACAGCGGCTGGGCGCGGTCGAACGCGGCCTGCGGGCCGCCGACCATGATGGTCAGGCTCGCGGCCTTGGCGCCCACTTCGCCGCCGCTGACCGGCGCGTCCAGGTAGTCGCAGCCCAGCGCGTTGATCTTTCTGGCGAATTCCTTGGTGGCCATGGGGCTGATGGAGCTCATGTCGATCACCAGCTTGCCCGCACTCAGGCCCTTGGCCAGGCCGGTCTCGCCGAACAGCACGTCGTCCACATGCGGCGTGTCGGGCACCATGGTGATCACGATGTCGGCGCGCCGCGCCACCTCGGTGGCGTTGGTGCACACGGTGGCGCCGGCTTCCGCGAAGGCCGCCGGGATCTTGCCGCGGCTGGCCACGAACAGCGCATGCCCGGCCTTGAGCAGGTTGAGGGCCATGGGCGCGCCCATGATGCCCAGGCCGACGAAGCCGACCTTGAGTCCGTCCTTGGTCATGCCGGTTCTCCTTGCAGTTCGAGCGTCTGGCCGTGCGCGGCCACCCACGAGAGGCCTTTGTCCGTGCCGCCGGGGCCGGGGTCGCGTGGCTTGTATTCACAACCGATCTGGCCGGTGTAGCCCAGGTCGTCGATGGCGTCGAACAGGTAGCGGTAGTTGATTTCGCCGGTGCCCGGCTCGTGGCGGCCGGGCGTGTCGGCCAGCTGCATGTGGGCGATGCGCGGCAGCAGGTCCTTGATGGTGCTGGTGAGCTCGCCCTCCATGCGCTGCGCGTGGTAGATGTCGTACTGCAGGAAGAGGTTGTCCGAGCCGACCTCGTCCATCAGGGCGATCGCCTGGCGCGGGCGGTTCACGAGGAAGCCGGGGATGTCGAAATGGTTGATGGGTTCGAGCAGCAGGCGCACCCCTTGCTGCTTCGCGGCCTCGGCGGCGAAGCGCAGGTTGCTCACCAGCGTGGCCTGCGCCTGCGCGGTGCCCGTGCCCTTCGGGGGAATCCCGGCCATGCAGTGCAGGTTCGGGGCGCCCAGCGCGGTGGCGTACTGCAGGGCGCGCGCCACGTTGGCGCGGAACTCGTCCTCGTGGCCGGGCCAGCAGGCCTTGCCGCGTTCGCCGGCGGCCCAGTCGCCCGCCGGCATGTTGTGCAGCACCAGTTGCAGCTGGTGCTCGGTCAGGCGCTGCTTGATCTCGTCGGGCTGGAAGTCGTAGGGGAACAGGAACTCCACCGACTTGAAGCCCGCGCGCGCGGCGGCGGCGAAGCGGTCAAGAAAGGGCAGCTCGTTCCAGAGCATGGAGAGGTTGGCGGCAAAGGTCGGCATGGGAGGTGTCCTTGTCTCTGTTCTCGGGTTCAGTCCAGCAGGCCCACCGTCTCCAGGCCCTGCGGGGCGCGGCAGTCGATGGCCTCGAATTCGTTGATCTTGTCGATCTCGGTGCCCATGGCGATGTTGGTGACGCGTTCCAGTATGCATTCCACCACCACCGGCACGCGGTGCAACGCGGCGAGTTGCTGCGCTTCGCGCAAGGCGCCCTGCAGCTTCTCGGGGTCGGTCACGCGCAGGGCCTTGCAGCCCAGGCCCTCGACCACGGCGACGTGGTCCACCCCGTAGCCGCGCAGCTCGCCCGCGCCCTCGTCCAGGTTCTGGTTGTCGAAGGCCAGCTGCACGCAGTAGTCCATGTCGAAGCCGCGCTGGCTCTGGCGGATCAGGCCGAGGTAGGAGTTGTTCACCAGCACGTGCACGTAGGGCAGGCGGAACTGCGCGCCCACCGCGAGTTCCTCGATCAGGAACTGGAAGTCGTAGTCGCCCGAGAGCGCGACCACGTTCTTCGTCGGGTCGGAGGCCACCACGCCGAGCGCGGCCGGCATGGTCCAGCCCAGCGGGCCGGCCTGGCCGCAGTTGATCCACTGGCGCGGGCCGTAGACGTGCAGGAACTGCGCGCCCGCGATCTGCGACAGGCCGATGGTGCTCACGTACACCGTGTCGCGGCCGAACACCTGGTTCATCTCTTCGTAGACGCGGTGCGGCTTCATCGGGATCTGCTCGAAGTGCGTCTGGCGCAGCATGAGGCGCTTGCGCTCGGCGCAGCGGCCGGCCCAGTTGGCGTAACTCGGCCAGTGGCCGGCGGCCTTGCGCTCGCGCGCCACGTCCACGAACAGCTGCAGCGCGGCCTTGGCGTCAGAGACGATGCCGTAGTCGGGATCGAACACGCGGCCGATCTGCGTGGGCTCGATGTCCACATGCACGAACTTCCGGCCCTTGGTGTAGGTCTCCACCGAACCGGTATGGCGGTTGGCCCAGCGGTTGCCGATGCCGAGCACGAAGTCGCTCGCCAGCATGGTGGCGTTGCCGTAGCGGTGGCTGGTCTGCAGGCCCACCATGCCGGCCATGAGCGGGTGGTCGTCGGGGATCGTGCCCCAGCCCATGAGGGTGGGGATCACCGGCACGCCGGTGAGTTCGGCGAACTCCACCAGCAGGTCGGCCGCGTCGGCGTTGATGATGCCGCCGCCGGCCACGATGAGCGGCTTGGTGGACGCCGCCAGCATGTCCAGCGCCTTCTCGATCTGCCGGCGGTTCGCGGCGGGCTTGTAGACCGGCAGCGGCTCGTAGGTGTCGGGGTCGAACTCGATCTCGGCCATCTGCACGTCGAACGGCAGATCGATCAGCACCGGCCCCGGGCGGCCCGAGCGCATGAGGTGGAAGGCCTGCTGGAACACGCGCGGCACCAGCGCGGGCTCGCGCACCGTCACGGCCCACTTGGTGACCGGCTTGGCGATGCTCTCGATGTCCACCGCCTGGAAGTCTTCCTTGTACAGCCGGGCGCGCGGCGCCTGGCCGGTGACGCAGAGGATGGGGATGCTGTCGGCCTGCGCCGAGTACAGGCCGGTGATCATGTCGGTGCCGGCCGGGCCGCTGGTGCCGATGCACAGACCGATGTTGCCGGCGCGCGCCCGGGTGTAGCCCTCGGCCATGTGCGAGGCGGCTTCCACGTGCCGCGCCAGGATGTGGCTGATGCTGCCGCGCTGGCGCATGGCGGCGTAGAACGGGTTGATGGCGGCGCCGGGCACACCGAAGGCCTGCGAGATGCCTTCCTTCTCCAGCACACAGATGGCGGCTTGCGCCGCGGTCATTCGGGCCATGATGCGATTCCTTACCAGGGTTGAGGGACTGGGTTCGATGCTAGGGAGAACCCTTCCTCTTGGGAATGGCAGCGGCGGTACGCCGATTCGATACTCCAGGTATGCAATGAAGCGCCGGCGGCGTTAACATGCCGCCATGGACCGCTTCAAGGAAATCGAGGCCTTCGTGATGGCGATGGAGCACGGCAGCCTGGCCGCCGCCGCGTTGCACGCGGGCATCACGCCGGTGATGATGGGCCGGCGCATCGACGCGCTGGAGCGCCGCCTGGGCACGCAGCTGATCCACCGCTCCACCCGGCGCCTGGCGCTCACCGAGCAGGGCGCGGGTTTTCTGGACGAGTGCCGCACGCTGCTGGCGCAGTGGTCCGCGGCCGAGGCCACGGTGTCGGCGCAGAAGCACCGCGCCAGCGGCCACCTCGTGGTGTCGGCCCCGGCGGCCTTCGGGCGCCTGCACGTGGCGCCGCACGCCAGCGCCTTCCTCAAGGCCAACCCCGAGGTCAAGCTCTCGTTCAACCTCACCGACCGCGTGGTGGACCTGGTGCGCGAGGGCTACGACCTGGGCCTGCGCATCGGCGGCGCGATCGACCCCAACTTCGTCGCCGTGCACCTGGCCACCAACCAGCGCGTGGTCTGCGGCACGCCGGCCTACTTCCGCAAGCACGGCAAGCCGCGCACGCTGGACGACCTGAAGGAACACAACTGCCTGGCCTTCAACCTGCAGGGCGGCCAGCAGCGCGGATGGTACTTCCAGCAGGGCGATCGCACGGTGACGGTGCGCGTGGAAGGCAACCTGGACTGCAACGACGGCGAACTGCTGCACCGCTGGGTCAGCGAGGGCATGGGCCTGGGCTGGCGCTCCACCTGGGAGATCCAGGCGCAGCTGCAGCGCGGCGAGCTGGTCACGGTGCTCGATGAGTTCGCGCTGCCCGCCTACGACATCCTGGCCGTCTACCCGCAGCAGCGGCACCTGCCGGCCAAGGTGCGCTTCTTCATCGACCACCTCAAGAAGGTCTACGCGCGGCCCGGCTACTGGCTGCGCGAGACGCCCTGAGCCGCCTCAGGCTTCGCGGTCGGCGGGCAGCTGCAGCGGGCGGTCTTCGAACTCGGTGTTGAGCACCACGGTGCTGGTGGTGCGCGCCACGCCGGGAATGGCCTTGATCTTGTAGAGCACCTCTTCCAGCGCGCGCGCGTGGGTGGTGCGGATCTTGGCCAGGAAGTCGTGTTCGCCGGCCACGCTGTGCAGCTCCAGCACCTCGGGCAGCTCGCGCAGGCGCGGCGCCACGTCGCGGCAGTGCGCGCCGCCGTCGTTGCGGATCGCCACGAAGGCGGTGAAGCGCAAGCCCACGCGGTCCGGGTCCACGCGCAAGGCGAAGCGTTCGATCACACCGCGCTCGGCCATCTTCTTCACGCGCTCGTGCACGGCCGCCGTGGACAGACCCACCTCGGCCGCCACCTCGGCGTAGGAACGCCGGCTGTCGGCGCTCAGAACCGTAAGAATTCTGGCGTCCGTGTCGTCGATATTGATATTTGCTTGCATACGGCCGATATTGTGATCAAAATACAGTCATGAAGCGATCTGCCGAATAATTTCCGCCAATCAACTCGCGATGCCTGCCATTTTCAACCTGAATCGCCTGGACCGCCAGACCCTGCGCCTGGGTGGCGCCCTGCTGATCGTCTACCTGGTCTGGGGCACGACCTACTTCGCACTCGACGTGGCCATGCAGTCCCTGCCGCCCGTGCTCATGAACGGCGCGCGCTTCGTGCTCGCGGGTGTGTTGATGCTCGGCATCGCGCGCTGGCAGGGCCAAGCCTGGCCGACGGCGGCGCAGTGGCGCGCGAGCGCCCTCATCGGCGGCCTGATGGCTTTCGCCGCCATGGCGCTGGTGGTGCTGGCGCAGAAGGCCGGCATCGGCTCGGGCCTGATGGCCACCGTGGTGACCACCATGCCGATGTGGCTCGCGCTGTGGACGCGCTGGGGCGGCGAGCGCGTGCCGCTGACCAGCTGGATCGGCCTCGCGCTGGGCGCCAGCGGCGCGCTGCTGCTGGCGCTGGAGGGCGATTTTTCGACCACGTTGATGGGCTCGCTGTGCGCCTTCGGCGCGCCCCTGGCCTGGAGCCTCGGTTCCTACGCCTCGCGCCGCCTGGCCCTGCCGCCGCCAGCCATGGCCTCGGCCGCGCAGTGGCTGCTGGGTGGCCTGCTCGGGCTGGGGGTGGCCGCGCTGTGGGAGCCTGGCGCGCGCACCGTGGCCTGGCAACAGGTGTCGCTGGCCTCGGTGCTGGCCTGGCTGTACCTGGTGGTCATGGGCACCATGGTCACGCTCAACGCCTACCTCTGGCTGTTGAAGAACACCACGGCGGCGCTGGCGGGCAGCTACTCCTTCGTGAACCCCGTGGTGGCGCTGTGCGTGGGCGTGTGGCTGGGCGGCGAGCGGCTCACCGGCTGGGTGTTCGTCGCGATGCCGGTGATCGGCCTGGCGCTGGCGCTGATCCTCTACGGGCGCGACATGGCGCGCCTGGCCGGCACGCTCATGCGTCGGCCAGGACCTTCAACAACCACACGTTGAGGTCGTCCACCTCCTGCGTGCTCACGGTGTGTTCCATCGGGTAGCTGTGCCATTCCACCGCATACCCCAGGCGCTGCAGCTCGTCGCGCGAAGCGATGGCGCGGTCGATGGTGACCATGGGGTCGTCTTCGCCGTGCGCGAGGAAGATGGGTGTGTCGCGGTTGGCCTCACCGCGCTCGGCGGCGGTGGTTTCGGCGATCGGCAGGTAGCCTGAGAGCCCCACCAGCCCGGCCAGGCGCTGCGGCGCGCGCAGGCCGGTCATGAGCGTCATCGCGCAGCCTTGCGAGAAACCCATGAGCACGATGCGGTGGGCCGGCACGCCACGCGTGACCTCGCGGTCGATCAGGCCCTGCACCAGGCCTTGCGCGGCGCGCAGGCCGGCCTCGTCTTCGAGGCGCGGCACGGCCGGGTTCGCGCTGGGCGGGTGGATGTCGTACCAGGCGCGCATGCGGTAGCCGCCGTTGAGCGTGACCGGCAGCACCGGGGCGCTGGGGAACACGAAGCGCACCGGGCCGAGCGCGCGCAGGTCGAGCTCGCGCGCGATCGGCACGAAGTCGTTGCCGTCGGCGCCCAGGCCGTGCAGCACGATGATGGAGGCAGCGGGCTGGGCAGCGGCGTCGCCGCCGCTCACCGCTTCAAGGGTTTCGAGGAAAGGGGTGTTCATGAACGGCAGCATAGCGCCACACGGGCGCCATGCCACTATTCAATGAACCCCGGCAGCCACAGCGACAGGGCCGGGAACGCGCACAGGATCAGCAGGCGCGCCACGTCCACCGCGATGAAGGGCATGGTCCCCTTGTAGATCGCGCCCAGCGGCACATCGCGCGCGATGGAGTTGATCACGAACACGTTCATGCCCACGGGCGGGCAGATCATGCCGAAGGTCACCGCCATCACCACGATCACGCCGAACCACACCGGGTCGAAACCCAGCTGCATCATCGCGGGGAACACGATGGGCACGGTCAGCAGGATCATCGCGAGCTCGTCCATCACCGCACCGAGGATCAGGTAGCCCACCATGATGAGCGCGAGCACGCCATACGGCCCCACCGGCAGGTGCACCAGGAACTCCACCGCGTTCTGCGTGAACTGGGTGATGGTGAGGAAGTAGCCGAACAGGTAGGCGCCGACCACGATCATCATGATGGCCGAGGACACGCGCAGCGCACCGATGAGGGCGGCCTTGATCTGTTTCCAGCCCAGGCGCCCGCGCAGCATGCCGATGGCCAGCGTGCCGATCGCGCCCACGCCGGCCGCTTCCTGCACGGTGAAGATGCCACCGTAGATGCCACCCAGCACGAACACGAACAGCACCACCACCGCCCAGAGCGGGCGCAGCGAGGCGAAGCGCTCGCCCCAGCCCAGGCGTTCGCCGCGGGGCATGGTGTCGGGCCGCAGGCGCGCCACGATGGCCACCACCACGCTGTAGAACCCGATCGCCATGAAGCCGGGGATGATGCCGGCCGCGAACAGCTTGGTGATGTCGGTCTCGGTCATGATGCCGTAGAGCACCATGATCACCGAGGGCGGGATCATGATGCCCAGCGTGCCACCGGCCGCGATCAGCCCGGCCGAGAAGCCCGGGTGGTAACCCGCGCGGCGCATCTCGGGCAGGGCCACCTGCGTCATGGTGGCCGCGGTGGCGACCGACGACCCGTTGATGGCCGAGAAGCCGCCGCAGGCCGCGATGGATGCCAGCGCCAGGCCGCCGCGCCGATGGCCCAGCCAGGCCCGCCCCGCCTTGAACAGCTCGGTGCTCATGCCCGAATGCGAGGCGAAAGCCCCCATCAGGATGAACATCGGGATCACGATGAGGTTGTAGTCGGTGAGCACCGACAGCGGCACGTTGGCCAACAGGTTGAGCGCGGGCGTGGTGCCCGAGAGCAGCGCGAAACCGCCCACGCCGGCGATGCCCATGGCGATGCCGATCGGCACGCGCACGGCCATGAGGGCGAACATGCCCACGAAGCCCAGCAGGGCCACCAGATCACGATCCATGGGCCGCTCCTGGCACGTCGTCGTCCACCGGCTCGGGGCTGGCCGCGCGGCCTTGCCACAGGTGCAGCAGGCGCACCAGCGCCAGCACCCCCGCCACGCTGGCGCCCACGGCCGCCACGCTGTAGAACCACTGCAGCGGCAGCCGCAGGTCCATGGTGCCCTGGCTGCCGGTGCCGCCCACCTTGACCCACACCATCCATGCCAGGGGCACGAGGAAGGCGGCGCTCAGGGCGGTGGCCAGCAGGTCCATGCGGCGCTGCCCCTTGGGGCTCAGGTGCTCCCACACGATGTCGACCCCGATGTGGGTGCCGTAGTAGGTGGCCAGGGCGATGCCCCAGAACATCGCGATGCCCTGCAGCATCTGCGTGCCGTCGAACCAGTCGGGGATCTGCATGCTGAACGCGTAACGCAGCAGCACGTTGCCGGCCGTCAGCAGCGCGATCAGTAGCAGGAACAGCGCGGCCACCGTCTCGATGGCCGAGAACAGGCGCTTCATCAGCTGCCGGCTTTGCGGTTGGCCAGTTCCTTGCGCAGGTCATCCAGCGCGGCCTGGCCCTTGTTGCCGGCAGCGTCGGCGGCCTTCACCCACTGGGCGTACACGGGATCAACCGCCTTCTTCCACACGTCGAGCTGCGCGGGCGAGATCTTCACGATGGTGTGGCCCGGCGTCTTTTCCAGCTTGGCCTGGCCCGAGTCTTCCTCATCGCCCCAGGCGCCGCCGACCTTGCCGGCCCATTCGTTGTTGCAGTGGTCGTCGATGACCTTCTTCTGGCCCGCCGCCAGCTTGTCGTACCAGGGCTTGTTGAGCACCCACACGAAGTCGGAGGCGTAGAAGCGCATGTCGCTGTGGAACTTGACGGCCTTGTCGATGCCGAAGGACACGATGGAGTTCCAGGGGAAGGTGATGGCATCGGCCACGCCCTTGTCGAGCGCGTCGCGCGACTCGGGGGCCGAGACTTGCACGTTGGTCGCGCCCAGCAGCGTCATGGTCTGGGCCACGGTGCCGTTGGCCGAGCGGATCTTCATGCCCTTCAACTGGCCGGGTTCGGTAATCGGCTTCTTGGCGTGGAAGGTGCCGATGTGCACGTGCGCGAAGCAGAACTTCACGTCCTTCATTTCGGTGGCGGCGTAGGAGCGGTACCACTGGTCCAGCGCGGCCGAGCCGGGGCCGGGCTTGCCGATCAGGAAGGGCAGTTCACCGGCGGCGATCATGGGGAAGCGGCCGGCCTGGTAACCCGGGTTCACCCAGGTCATCTCGGCGATGCCGTCGCGCGCCATGTCGTAGTGGTCGGCGGCCTTGCCGAGCTGCTGCGCCGGGAACAGGGCGACCTTGATCGAGCCCTTGGACGCCGCTTCCACCGACTTGGCCCAGGGCTCGAAACCGAGCTTGGCCAGCGGGTGCGAGGCCGGCAGCCAGTGCGCGAACTTCAGCTCGACCGCCTTGTCCTGCGCCTGTGCGATGGCCGCGCCCAGCAGAAGGGTTGCCATGGCAACAGCGCGCAAGGAAGTCTGGATCGGGTTTTTCATCTTTGTCTCCTGGTTGTTGAGGTTTTTCAAGAAAGGTCGCATGGTGCAGGCATTCATGCGCGAGGGGTGACCGTGGTTTCCCGGGGTGGGGCCTTCGCGGCCCAGAACACGGGCTGCGCCTTGGGGCCCGGCGCGGCGCGGTGCGCCTGGTTGAGCTTGCCTTCGGGATCGGCGAGCGTGCTCCGCAGGGCCTCGCGCAAACGGGGGGCGACCTGCTCGGCGTCGGCGGTGCCGCCGAGCACCGGCGCCACATGCAGGGCCCACAGGCGCGCGTAGTTCTCGCGGCCGCGCACCTGCGTGTCGCCATAGCCCTTGAGCACCTGCGGCAGGCCCGCGAGCACCAGCGCCAGCGCGGGCGACTGCCCCAGCACCTGGCGCATGGCGGCGAGCCACGCGCCCAGCGTTTCGTGCTCCTGCGCATAGCGCAGCGAACGCGGCCGCAGCGGGCGCAGCCAGGCCAGGCTGCGCAGCATGAGGTAGCCCCAGAGGCTGGTGGAGCGGATGTGCAGGCCGACGTGGGCCTTGCCCATCCAGCCGCGCTTCGTGGCCAGCGCCACCAGCCACTGCCCCAGTGCGCGCGGCAGCACCGCCGCCACTTCATCGACACCGGGCTTGAAGTGCTCGGTGACGCGCACGATGTCGCCCGGCTTGGCCTGGGCTTCGCTCGCCACGCGCGCGTAGCGGCTGCGCCGCGTCTTGAGGTCGGCGACGCGGATCACGTCCTCGAAGCACATCCACAGCGCGAGGTGGCGCACCGCCTCTTCCAGCGCCTCGCTGGCGGCCGGTGGCGTCGCGTCCACCAGGCCTTGCACGTGGTCGAAGAAGGTCTGGGCATAGCGGTCGTTCTGGTAGTCGCGGCAGCGCAGCGCGCCGTGCGCGGCGAGCAACTGCACGGCGGGCGGCCAGGTCTGCAGGCGCACCATCCACTCGCCCTGCAACACAGACAGCAGCTGGGCATCGGCCAGCACCTGCAGCGCGTCCTTCGACACCTCGGCGGCGGGAATCGAAGGTTGCGCGGCCTCGTCGAACGCGGCGGCAAAACCGGCCAGGCTGGCCTGCACGCCCTTGCCGGATTCGCGGATCACGTCCTCGCACACGCTGCGCGGCCAGGGCAGCACACCGGCGCCGGCGAGCGCGCCGAACATCACGGCGGAGACCACGGTGCCGGTCTTCACGGTCACGGCTTCCATGTCGAACAGCACCGCATGGCGCGCCAGCGCGCGCGCGGCATCGGCCAGGCGCTGCGGGTCCTGCCGGCCGTCGGCCATGTGCATCTTCTCCACCGTGGTGTAGACGCGGTGCGTGGACGCGATCAGCGTGGTGCGGCCGGTCACGAAGCCGCGTTCGACCATGCGCGCGGCTTCCAGCAGCTCGCTGGCCACCAGCACGTCCACGCGGCCGGCCACCGGTGTGAGGCCGAACACGGGATGGGCCGACCCGCTCGCGGGTTCGCGCAGCAGCTCGATGTAGTAGCTGGTGGCGCCGGTGCGCTGCGCCACGCCGGGCACCGAGGTGGCCTGCACCGGCAGACCGTGGCGGCGCGCGCACTGCACCAGCCAGTCGGCCAGCACACCGCCGCCTTCGCCGCCGAGCGCGGCGATCAGGATGCCGTAGGAGTTGTCTTGTGGGGTCATGGCTCAGGCCGGCTGCAGCAGGCCGATGAAGAAGCGGTTGAAGCGGTCGGTGAGGCGGTCCCACCAGCTGGGGTGCGTGACGATCTCGATCTTGTGGAACGAGGGGCACAACACGGCGGCGTCGGCCACCTCGCCGCACAGGCCGCAGCCCACGCAGCCGTTGGTGACGTGCGCCACGGGTTCGCGCCGCAGCGGATCGTTCGTGGGCTTGACGGTGAGCGTGGGGCAGCCCGAGAGGCGGATGCAGGAGTGGTCGCCGGTGCAGGTGTCCTCGTCCACGCCGTAGCGCGTGCGCACGCTGCGCAGGCCTTCCTTGAGGCGGCGCGCGCGGATCGGCTTGAGGCGGCGCTGGCGTTCAAGCTGGCACTCGCCTTCGGCGATCACCACCTTGAGGCCCTTGAAGGGCGAATTCACCGCCTCCTTCAACACATCGCGCACCTTGGAGACGCGGTAGTTATGCACCGTCTTGACCCACTTCACGCCCATGCCCTGCAGCGTGTTCTCGATCGTCATCTCGTCGGCCGTGGCGCTGGAGCCCTCGGCCACGCGCTTGGCTTCGGAGGCCGGCGTGGACATGGTCTCCTGCGTGCCGGTGGCCGAGGTGTAGCCGTTCTTCATGATCACCAGCACGCCGTCGCCCTGGTTGAGCAGGGTCGAGCTCACGCCCGAGAGCAGGCCGTTGTGCCAGAACCCCCCGTCGCCCATGATGGCGATCGGCCGCTTGGCCGAGAAGTTCTTCACCGCCGCGCTGGACGCCATGCTCATGCCGTAGCCGAGGATGGAGTTGCCGAACGAGAACGGTTCGAAGGTGGCGAAGGAATGGCAGCCGATGTCGGTGGAGATGTGCAGCTTGCCCACCTCGCGCTCGACCAGCTTGAGCGCGGCGAACACCGGGCGCTCCGGGCAACCGGTGCAGAAATTGGGCGGGCGCGCGGGCACGCCGCCGCCGAGTTCGGCCAGCGCGCGCTCGCGCACTTCGGCCAGCTCGGTGCCGAAGGTGGTCGCCGCGGTGGTGTCCAGCGTGGGCAGGTGCTCGCCCACGAAAGCCGTGAGGCCTTTCAGCAGGATCTCGGCCGTGTACTCGCCGCCCATGGGCAGCAGGTCCTTGCCGTGCAGGCGCGTCTGCAGGTCGGCACGGCGCAGCTGCGTGGCGATGTCCTGCTCGATGAACTCGGGCTGGCCCTCCTCGATCACCAGCACCGAGCGCTTGCCGGCGCAGAAGGCGGCGATCTGCTCGGGCACCAGCGGGTACACCACGTTGAGCACCAGCATCGGAATGTCGCTCTCGCCCGTGCCATTGGCCAGGCCGGCCTGCTGCAGCGCGCGCATGGTGGTGTTGTAGAGCCCACCCTGCACGATCAGGCCCACCTCGCCGTGGCGCCCGTCGAAGTGCTCGTTCAGGCCCGCTTCCTCGATGAACTTGCGCGCCGCCGGCATGCGCACTTCGTACTTGTGCTTCTCATGGCGAAAGGTGGACGGCGGGTGCGAGAGGCGGTCGTAGCTGAACGAGGCCGCCTCCTGTTGCAGCAGGCGGCTGGAGATGGCGGGCGCGATGTTGTCGCTGGCCACGAAGCTGCCCTGCACGTGGCAGGCACGGATGCGCAGCTCCATCATCACCGGCGTGTTCGAGGCCTCGGAGAGTTCGAAGCCCTTCTCGACCATGCGCACGATGGTCGGCAGGTTGGGCCGCGGGTCCATGAGCCAGAGCGCGGACTTCATCGCGAAGGCGTGCGTGCGCTCCTGGATGACGCTGGCGCCTTCGCCGTAGTCCTCGCCCACCACGATCAGCGCGCCGCCCATCACCCCCGGCGAGGCCAGGTTGGACAGCGCGTCGGACGCGACGTTGGTGCCGACCACCGATTTCCAGGTGACCGCGCCGCGCACCGGGTACATGATGGACGCGGCCAGCATCGCGGCCGCCGAACTCTCGTTCGTGCAGGCCTCGACGTGCACGCCGAGTTCGTCCATGTAGGGCTTGGCCTGCACCATCACATCGAGCAGATGGGAGATGGGTGAACCCTGGTAGCCGCCGACGTAGGTGACGCCGGACTGCAGCAGTGCCTTGGTCACCGCCAGAATGCCTTCGCCGTGGAAGGTCTCGCCGTGGCCCAGCTTGAGGGCCTCGATTTCGCTGTGGAATGAACGTTCCAACCGTGGGTCTCCTGTCGTTATGCCCGGCAATGTAGGCGCCTCATCCCCATCTGACAAATGGATTGATCTGATGTGGTGTATTCACGGCATGGATAATCAGGGCCAACCCTGAGAGGCTCGCCATGAACTTCCGCCAACTCGATCTCAACCTGCTGCGCGTGCTCGGCGCGATCCACCGCACCGGTTCGGTGACGGCGGCCGGCAAGGCGCTCGCGCTCTCCCAGCCCGCCACCAGCAACGCCCTGGCGCGCCTGCGCGACTACTTCAAGGACGACCTGTTCGTGCGCTCGCCCAGCGGCCTGCAGCCCACGCGCCTGTGCGAGCGCGTGGCACCCGAGGTGCAGGCGCAGTTGCAGATGCTCGAAGCCCTGGTGAGCGTGCGCGACGACTTCGACCCCGCGCGCAGCGAGATGCGCTGGCGCCTCTCGCTGTCGGACCTGGGCGAGATGATGTTCCTGCCGCCGCTGGCGGCGGCCCTGCGCCAGCAGGCGCCGCAGGCGCACGTGACCAATGTGTCGGTGGCGGCGGAGGACGTGCCGGCCGCGCTCGAATCGCGCGACATCGACTTCGCCATCGGCATCCTGCAGCCGCGCCACCGCGGCGTGCGCGCCGAGCTGCTGTTTCGCGAGCACTACGTGGCGCTGACCTCCTCGAGCTGGCGCCCCGCCTCGGGGCCGGCGGGGCGCACGCTGAGCGCGCGTCAGTTGTCCGAGGCATCGCTGGTCGTGGCCTCACCCACCGCCACCTTCCACGGCAGCGTCGAAAAGATGCTCGTGCGCATGAAGCTCTCCGAGCGCATCGTGCTGCGCGCGCGGCACTTCGGCGCCCTGCCCGAGCTGGCGCTCAACACCGACCTGCTGACCATCGTGCCGCAGATGTACGCCGCCAACCTCGGCCAACGCCACGACCTGCGCGTGTGGGAGCTGCCGCGCGCGGCCGCGCCCAGCTACGAGGTGCGCCTGGTCTGGCACGCCAGCACCGCGCAGGACCCGGCGCACCAGTGGATCCGCGCCCAGGTGCACCGCCTGTTCGGGCGCGCCGACACCAGCGCCTGACTATGATGGGCCCATGAACCCGCAGACCCTGCTCGACCACCTGGACCAGGGCCGCCTCTGGCCCGCCCCGCTCAGCGCGCAAACCGGCTTCGATCTGGACGCCGCCTACGCACAGGCCCTGGCGGTGCGCGACCTGCGCCTGGCGCGCGGCGAGCAGCCGCGCGGCTACAAGGTGGGCTTCACCAACCGCACGATCTGGGCACGCTACAACGTGTTCGCGCCGATCTGGGGCACGGTGTGGGACACCACGCTGACGTTCTGCGAGGGCGAAGGCCGTGTGTCGCTCGAGCGCAGCTGCCAGCCCCGCCTGGAGCCCGAGACCGTGTTCGGCCTGAAGGCCACGCCGGCGGCGAACGCCACACTGGACGATCTGTTCGACGCCCTCGACTGGATCGCACCGGGCTTCGAGATCGTGCAGTCGCACCTGCTCGACTGGAAGTTCCTGCCGGCCGACACCGTGGCCGACGGCGCGCTGCACGCGCATTTGCTCGTGGGCCCGCGCGTGGCCTTGAGCGGGCTCGCGAGGAACGCCGCCGAACTCGATGCGCTGCTGGCCAACGCCGGTGTCACGCTGCTCAAGAACGAAGAGCCGGTCGAACTGGGCCAGGGCAGCAACGTGCTCGACAGCCCCTTGCGCGCGCTCAAGCACTTTGTCGACACCCTGCGCGCCTGCCCCGGCGCGCCCGATCTGCGGCCCGGCGACGTGGTCACCACCGGCACCTGGACCGACGCCTGGGCGGTGCGGCCCGGCGAGCGCTGGTCGGCGCGTTTCACCGAACCCCTGCCCGCCCTCTCGGTGGACTTCACCGAGTGAACCCTGGACCGCGAAGCGGCTCCGAACAGGTGAAACCCTCTAAACAGCGTGCGGGGGGCTTGGTAGATTCCCCCTTCGCACACACAACAACGGAGACACGTCACATGACCCAAGTCGCGCCCGAGCTGCTCGCCCTGCAACGCCTGTACCACTGGGAAAAGACCGATCCCAACCGCGTTGCGCTCACACAGCCCATGGGCGCGGGCGCGGTGCAGGAATTCACCTGGGCCGAGATCGGCGACCAGGTGCGGCGCATGGCCACCCACCTGCAATCGCAAGGCTGGGCGCCGGGCTCCAAGGTCGCGATCCTCTCGAAGAACTGCGCCTGGTGGATGATGAGCGACCTCGCCATCTGGATGGCCGGCCACGTGTCGGTGCCGCTCTACCCCACGCTCGCGGCCGAGACGGTGCGCCAGATCCTCACCCACAGCGAGGCCAAGGCCTGTTTCATTGGCAAGCTCGATGGCTGGGAAGGCATGAAGCCCGGCGTGCCCGCCGGCCTGCCCTGCATCAGCTACGCGCTCTCGCCGCTGGACGCGATCCAGGCCTACGAAGGCTGGGACGCGATCTGCGGCCGCCACCAGCCGCTGCAGGGTGAGCCCACGCGCGGCGCCGACGAACTCGCGACCCTGATCTACACTTCGGGCACCACCGGCATGCCCAAGGGCGTGATGCACAGCTTCGGCAACTTCGCCTGGGCCATCGACTCCGGCGTCAAGCGCATCCCGCTCTCGGGCGAAGACCGCATGCTGTCCTACCTGCCGCTGGCCCATGTGGTCGAGCGCATGCTGGTCGAACACGGCTGGCTGCGCACCGGCATGCACGTGTACTTCGCCGAGTCGCTCGACACCTTCGCCGCCGACCTGCAGCGCGCGCGGCCCACCATCTTCTTCTCGGTGCCACGCCTGTGGGTCAAGTTCCAGCAGGGCATCCACGCGAAGATGCCGCCGGCCAAGCTCAACCGGCTCCTGGGCATCCCCATCCTGGGTGGCATCGTGCGCCGCAAGGTGATGAAGGCCCTGGGCCTGGACCAGTGCAAGTTCGCCGCCGGTGGCGCCGCGCCCATGCCCATGGCCCTGCTGCAGTGGTACAGCCAGCTCGGCCTGAACATCAACGAGGGCTACGGCATGACCGAGAACCTCGCGCTCTCGCACATCACCGAGCCGGGCAAGAACCAGCAGGGCACCGTGGGCCCCACCTACGCCGGCGTGCAGCACCGCCTCGACCCCGAGACCGGCGAGGTGCAGATGCGCAGCCAGGCGCTGATGCAGGGTTACTACAAGGAGCCCGAGAAGAGCCACGAGGCCTTCACCGAAGACGGCTGGCTCAAGACCGGCGACAAGGGCACGATCGACAAACAGGGCCTGCTGCGCATCACCGGCCGTGTGAAAGACCTGTTCAAGACCGGCAAGGGCAAGTACGTGGCGCCCGCGCCGATCGAGGACAAGCTGGTGATGCACGAGGCCGTGGAAGCCTGCGTGGTGACCGGCGCCAACCTGGGCCAGCCCCTGGGCATCGTGATGCTCAACGCGGACGCGGCCGCGCGCGTGGCGAACGACGCCGCCGCGCGCACCGAGCTCGAAACCTCGCTGGCCAGCCACCTCAAAGGCATCAACGCCACGCTGGACCCGCACGAGCAGCTGCAGTGCATCGTGGTCGTCACCACCGCCTGGACGGTGGACAACGACATCATCACGCCCACCTTCAAGGTCAAGCGCAACCGCATCGAAGACCTGTACGCGCGGCACTACGAAACGTGGGAAACGTCCGGAAAACGGGTGATCTGGCAGAAAGACTGAGGCAGGCTGGCGGCTAACATACCGCCATGCACATCCTCCTGACTGGCGCGGCCGGCTTCATCGGCATGCACACCGCCCAGCGCCTGCTGGCGCGCGGCGACACGGTGCTCGGCATCGACAACCTCAACGACTACTACGCCGTCGCGCTCAAGCGCGCCCGCCTGGAGCCGCTGCAGAAACACCCGGGTTTCGCCTTCGAACAGGTCGATGTGGCCGACCGCGAGGCCATGGCCCGGCTGTTCGCCAGCCACCGCTTCGACGCCGTGGTGCACCTGGCGGCCCAGGCCGGTGTGCGCTACTCGATCACGCACCCCAACGCCTACCTCGACAGCAACCTCACCGGCTTCGGCCACATCCTGGAAGGCTGCCGCGCGCAGAAGCCGGGCCACCTGGTCTACGCGTCCAGCTCCAGCGTGTATGGGGGCAACACCAAGATGCCGTTCGAGGAAACCGACGCCGTCGACCACCCGGTGAGCCTGTACGCGGCCACCAAGAAGGCCAACGAGCTGATGGCCCACACCTACAGCCACCTCTATGGGCTACCCACCACCGGCCTGCGTTTCTTCACGGTGTACGGGCCCTGGGGCCGGCCCGACATGGCCTACTTCAGCTTCACCCGCGCGGTGCTCGAAGGCCGGCCGATCCAGGTCTTCAACCACGGGAAGATGAAGCGCGACTTCACCTACATCGACGACATCGTCGAAGGCGTGCTGCGCGTGCTCGACAAACCGGCCACGCCCGAGAACGCGGGTGGACCGCCCTACCGCATCTTCAACATCGGCAACCACGACCCGGTGCCGCTGATGGACTTCATCGGCTGCATCGAACAGGCGCTGGGGCGCGAGGCGATCAAGGAATTCCTGCCCATGCAGGACGGCGACGTGCCGGCGACCTACGCCAGCACCGAGGCCCTGCACCGCTGGGTGGGCTTCGCGCCCTCCACGCCCCTGAAGGACGGCATCGAACGCTTCGTGCGCTGGTACCGCGAGTACCACCAGGCCTGAAGCCGCCTCAGTCCAGCGTGCTCAGCACCCGTGCGAGCACGCCCTCGCTGCCCTGCTCGCACAGCCCCAGCACCACCTCGAAGCCCTGGGCATTGCCGTAGTACGGGTCGGGCACTTCGCGCCGGCCTTCCACACCCGCGTACTCCAGGAACAGGTGCAGCTTGTGCTGGTGCTCGGGCGGGCACTTGAAGCGCAGGTTCTCCAGGTTGTCCGCGTCCATGGCGAGGATCAGGTCGAAGTTCCTGTAGTCCTCATCGCGCACGCGGCGGGCGCGCTCGCGCTCGATCTGCGGGTAACCGCGCGCCATCGCCAGGGTGATCGCCCGGCGGTCGGGCTTTTCCCCCTGGTGGCCGGCATAGGTGCCGGCGGAATCCACCTCCACCCGCTGCGCCAGCTGGCGGCGCGCGATGGCGGCGTGCAGCACGCTGGACGCCATGGGCGAGCGGCAGATGTTGCCCATGCAGACGACAAGTATTCGAAACATGCTTTCGAGGGTACCAAAGACAAAGCCCGCCAGAGGCGGGCCGTGTGCAAGGAGGCAGGGGAGTGGATCAGATCAGGTAGCTGTCCAGACTCTTGCCCGATGCCAGCACGGCGCGAACCCATTCGGGCTTGCGGCCCGGGCCACCTGCCCAGAGTTCACCGTTCGGGCCTTTGTACTTGGCCGGTGCGGCCGATTTGGATTTGCCGGTCTTCTTGGTCGCCGAAGTGCTGCCCAGATCGGCGGTAGTGATGCCGAATTGCTTCATCTTCGCCTTGATGTCGGCGATGACCGCGGAGAGCTCGTCCTTGCGCGCCTGCTCGGCCTGTGCCATCAGGTTCTGGGCTTGCGCCATGAGTTCGGAATAACTTGCCATTGAAATCGTCCTTTTTAGGTAATGTTTGATCCATCCGGAACCGGATGTCTGCCAACGACGCAGACCATCATTCTATTCCGGGGGATCGCCATTTATATAGCTCCGGCGGCAATTCGGCCTGCAGTTCCAACGCGGATTTGGTGACAGGATGTGTCAACCTCAAACGCCAGGCGTGCAGGAACATGCGTTTCAAACCAATCCGTGCCAATTGCCGATTGAGTTCGAAATCGCCGTATTTATCGTCACCCGCAATCGGATGGCCGGCGCTGGACAAATGCACGCGAATCTGATGGGTGCGGCCGGTCTTGATGGTGACCTCCAACAGGCTGAAGCCTTCGGGAACGACCGCCTCCAGGCCTGGTGGCGCGGGCACGCGCTGCGCCACCTTCACCAGCGTGACCGAGCGCATGCCGTCCGAATCGTCGGCTGTCGTCACCCTCACACGCCGTTCGCCATCAGGTAATAGGTATTTGTGCAAAGGCTGGTCCAGCACCTTCAGGCGGGCGGGCCAGACGCCTTTGACCATCGCCAGATAGGTTTTTCCGGTTTCGCGTTCGCGAAATTGGTCCTGCAATGCCTTGAGCGCGCTCTTTTTCTTGGCAATCAGCAACAGACCGCTGGTTTCCCGGTCCAGGCGATGCACCAATTCGAGCAATCGGGCCTGCGGCCGAGCCTGGCGCATTTGTTCGATCACGCCGAAACTCACGCCGCTGCCACCATGCACCGCAACGCCGGCGGGCTTGTCAATCGCCAGAAAGGCCTCGTCCTCGAACACGACCGGGAATTCGCGCGCCGGCGCCGGATGGGCCGCCTTCTCTTCGGCGCGTTCGGACAGCCGGATCGGCGGAATGCGCAACACATCGCCAAGGGCGACGCGGTCGTCGGCCGACACCCGGCCCTTGTTCCGGCGCACCTCGCCCGAGCGGATGATGCGGTAGATGTGCGATTTGGGCACCCCTTTGAGGATGCGGATGAGGAAGTTGTCCAACCGCTGCCCCGCCGACTCTTCGTCAACCGTGATGTGTCGGATTTCCCCCGAATTCGGGTTGCTGAGCATGGGTGTGAATAAGGCCACCACGAATGGCGGGGAGCTGACTATAATGCGTCACACCCGTCGTGTGCCGTAAGTGATTGATTTACCTTGAGTTTAAGGCAGTCACCCAAGGCAAGGGACCGCAGCTTGCAAGGCAAGGCGTCCGCCGCGGGTGGGTTGCCACCCGCAGCACCCGGGTCTGGCGCCGTTGCCCGATGCATTCCCATGCGAATCCTGGCACGGCGGCGGGCCGGTCGAAGCCGCGGGCGAATCCGCTGAAGAACACGAACCCGAATACGGAATACCCCCAATCACCCAGCCCGCAACACGTGGCTGGGTGAGGACGAAGTGAAGCCAGAGAGACACCGGCCAGATCCATGTCAATGACAGCCATCGAGCCTTCTTCCCTGTTCACCCACCTCCACGCGCCTACGCCCTGACCTGGCGGTTCGACGCGGCACCCTGGTGCCCGCCTGTGTTGAACGCCTTCCCCGAACCGCGGGTCAACGGCTCTCCGGCAATTCCTCCCCTCGTTCGCGCTTCCGCTGGTTCACGGCAGGTTGGCGCATGGGCCGGTGGCCCCTGCGTCCTTGTGTTTGAACGAAGGAACGCATCATGAAACGCATGCTGATCAACGCCACGCAGGCCGAAGAGCGCCGCCTGGCGATCGTGGACGGGCAGAAATTGCTCGACTACGAAATCGAAATCGAAGGGCGCGAACAGCGCAAGGGCAACATCTACAAAGCGGTGGTCACCCGCGTGGAGCCGTCGCTCGAAGCCTGCTTCGTCGACTACGGCGAAGAACGCCACGGCTTCCTGCCTTTCAAGGAAATCTCGCGCCAGTATTTCGCCGCCGGCGTGCCGGTCAACCAGGCCCGCATCAACGACGTGATCCGCGAAGGCCAGGAACTGCTGGTCCAGGTGGAAAAGGAAGAACGCGGCAACAAGGGCGCCGCCCTCACCACCTTCGTGAGCCTGGCCGGCCGCTACGTGGTGCTGATGCCCAACAACCCGCGTGGCGGTGGCGTGAGCCGCCGCATCGAAGGCGAAGACCGCCAGGAACTCAAGCAGGCGCTGGACCAGCTCGAGTACCCCAATGGCATGAGCATCATCGCGCGCACCGCCGGCATCGGCCGCGACGCCGCCGAACTGCAGTGGGACCTGAACTACCTGCTCAAGCTCTGGAACGCCATCGACGGCGCGACCAAGGGTGGCAAGGGCGCCTTCCTGATCTACCAGGAATCGAGCCTGGTGATCCGCGCGATCCGCGACTACTTCAACAGCGACATCGGTGAGATCCTGATCGACACCGACGACATCTTCGAACAGGCTCACCAGTTCATGAGCCACGTGATGCCCGAGCACGGGCACCGTGTGAAGCGCTACCGCGACGACGCGCCGCTGTTCTCGCGCTTCCAGATCGAGCACCAGATCGAAACCGCGTACAGCCGCACGGTGAACCTGCCTTCTGGCGGCGCCATCGTGATCGACCAGACCGAAGCGCTGGTGGCGGTGGACGTGAACTCGGCCCGCGCCATCAAGGGCGGCGACATCGAGGAAACCGCGACCCGCACCAACCTGGAAGCCGCCGACGAAGTGGCCCGCCAGGCGCGCCTGCGCGACCTGGGTGGTCTGGTGGTGATCGACTTCATCGACATGGAAGAGTCGAAGAACCGCCGCGAAGTGGAAAACCGCCTGCGCGACGCGCTGCGCCAGGACCGCGCCCGCGTGCAGTTCGGCGCCATCAGCAAGTTCGGTCTGCTCGAAATGAGCCGCCAGCGCCTCAAGCCCGCGCTCAACGAAGGCGCCTCCATCCCCTGCCCGCGCTGCGGTGGTTCCGGCCACATCCGCGACACCGAGAGCTCGGCGCTGCAGATCCTGCGCATCATCCAGGAAGAGTCGCTCAAGGACAGCACGGCCGCCGTGCTGGTGCAGGTGCCGGTCGAAGTGGCCAGTTTCCTGCTGAACGAAAAGCGCACCGAGATCACCAAGATCGAACTCAAGCAGCGCATCAGCGTGCTGCTGGTGCCCAACAAGTCGCTCGACACGCCCAACTACAAGCTCGAGCGCCTCAAGCACGACGACCCGCGCCTGGACAACCTGGACGCGAGCTACAAGCTGGCCGATGAAGTGGACGACGTCGCCAGCTTCACGCGCCGCAGCCAGGAACGCACCAACAAGCAGGAACCGGTGATCAAGGGCGTGCTGCCCGACGGTCCCGCGCCCGTGGCCGCACCGCGCCCCGAAACGCCGCCCCCCGCCGCCGCCCCGGTGGCAGCGCCCGTGGCCGCCAAGGCCGTGCCGGCCGCACCGGCACCGGCCGAGAAGGGATTCTTCGGCTGGCTCAAGAGCCTGTTCGGCGCCGAGCCCACACCGGCCAAGCCGGCGGCAACCCCTGCCGTGGCCGCACCGGCCGCCAAGGGCGGTGCCCGCGAGGAACGTGCCGACGGCGGTCGCCGCGAAGGTGGCCGTGACGGCCGCAGCCGCGGTGGCCGTGGTGGCGCCGAAGGCCGTGGTTCGCGCGAAGGCCGCGAAGGCGGTGGCCGCAACAGTGGCCGCGGTGGCGAAGGCCGTGCGGTCGAGGCGCGCGCCGAGGGCGGCCGCGTGGAAGGTCGCAACGAACAGGCGCGTGGCGAAGGCCGTCGCGGTGAAGGCCGCGGCGAAGGTCGCAACGAGAACCGTGGTGAAGGCCGCAACGAGAACCGCAACGAAGGGCGCGGTGGAGAAGGACGCCAAGGCAACCGCCGCGAAGGTGGCCGCCGGGAAGCCCCTGTGGCGGCCGAAGGCGGCAACGTCAACAACGCCCTGCCGCTGGACGCCGCGCCGAGCGACACGCCCGAAGCGGCCGAAGGCCAGCAGCGCCGTGAGCGCGACCGCGATCGCCGCCCCCGCGGTGACAACCGCCGCCGCCAGCCGGGTGCCGAAGGTGCCGAGGCAACGCCCCGTCCCGACGCCGTGGAAGGTGAACAGCCGGCCACCGTCGCCGAAGGCGTGAGCGAAGCTCAAGCCCCGCGCGAGGGCGACGCCGAGAACGGCGCGCCACGCGGCAACCGCGAACGCCGCAGCCGCGACCGTTATGGCCGCGACCGCCGCGAACGCGGCCCCCGCGAAGGCGTGGTCGAAGGTGAAGAGGCTCCGGCCGCCGCCGAGACCGTGGCACCTGCCGAGCGCAGCGCAGCGGTGAACGACTCGCCCGATGCCTCGGCCTACGAAGCCCCCGTGCGCAGCTACTTCAGCATGGCCACGCCGCCTGCCGTGAACGCGGAAACCACCGAAGCGCCGGCGGCCGAACCCGTCGCTGTGGCGCCTGCCGAAGTGGTGGCACCGGCCCCGGTGGCCGCACCTGCGGCCGAAGTGGCGGCACCCGCGCCCGCCGTGGTGCCGGAAGCACCTCGCGCGCCGCGCGCAGCAGCCCCCGTGGCCGCCGCCGCACCGCGCGCGGTCGAAGCGCCTGGCACCCGAGGCCTGCCCAAGGTGCAGCCGTTCACGCTGTCCGTCGAATCCCTCGACCAGGTGGCGCAGGCCAGTGGCCTGGAATGGGTGAACTCCAACGCGGAGAAGGTGGCCCAGGTTCAGGCCGCCATCGCGGCCGAACCCAAGCCCATCCATGTGCCGCGCGAACCCAAGCCGCCCGTGGTGCTGGACGAAGGTCCGCTGGTGCTGGTGGAAACGCGCAAGGACCTGCGCGACATGAAGCTGCCGTTCGAGAACCCCTGAGTTCTCGCCACCGCCGCCCGCCTTCGGGCGTGGCGGCAGGCCCCAAAGAAAAAGCCGATCGGGTTCCGATCGGCTTTTTCTTTGGGGATGTCCTGGCACATCCCCTGGGTTCGGTTCGACTCAGTCCAGCAGCGCGGCCCGCTTCCACGCAGCTTGCGCGGCCGTTTCATCGCCCCGCTCCTCGGCCAGTTGCGCCAGGCCACGCCAGGTGCGGCGCAGCAGGGCGGGGTCGTCCAGGCTGTGGCTGGACTGGCTCAGCATCTGCGCGGCCTTGCCCCAGAGCTGGCGACGCATGCAGGCCTGACCCGCGAGGTACTGCAGGAAGCCGTTCTGCGGCCACTGGCGCTGCAACTGCTCCAGCCGGGCCAGCCCGGCGGCGTCGAGCTCACCCAGGCCGGGTTCCAGCGCCAGCACGAGCTGGCGCTGCTGCGCCACGTCCAGCGCCCCGAACTCGGGCCACAGGGGTTCGAGCCAGGCGCGCACGCGGGCGTGGACCAGCTCGCGGTCCTGCTCGCTGGTAGCGGGGCCGGTCAATTGGTTGGCGCGGCGCGCGGCGGCCAGGGCCACTTCGGGCATGGCGCGCTCGGTGGCGTCCAGGCCGTTCCAGAACGCGTCCAGCTGCGCCATGTCGTGCGCTTCGCGCAGGGCATCGAGCGCCAGGCCGCGCACGATGCTGCGGGAGGCCTCGGGCGAAAACGCGCGGTGCTTGGCCAGCACGCGCGCGGTCTCCAGCGCCTCGCCGGTCTCACCGCCCAGGCGGGCGATGCGCAGCTTCAGGCGCAGCGCCTGGATGCGCCGGCTCGCGCCTTGCGGCAGCTCGGCCAGGCGCGCACGCGCGGCGTCGGCGTCATGGTCTTCCACCGCCCAGCGCACCGCGCGCAGCAGCGCACCTTCGTGGGCTTCCGGCGCGCTTTTGGCCAGCTTGGGGCTGAGGGCGGCCTGCAGGTTCTCGTCGCGGCGCTCGCGGTTCTGCAGCGATTGCGCGCTCTCGGCCAGCAGCAGGTGGGCGAGCAACTGAAGCTGGTCGCGGCGGGGCCATTGCCCGGCCGGCACGCCCTTGAGCTGGTCCACCGCCTGCTGGGCCGCCGACTGCGCGCGCACGAAGCGACCCGCCAGCTGGTGCGACAGCGCGTCCATCACCGACCCGACCACGGCGCGCTCGATCTGCTGGCTGCGCCAGCGCTGGGCCTGCGCGGGCAGGTCGCGCAACATCGAGAACGCGCGCAGCGCGGCGTACAGCAGCACGAAGCCGCCGATCAGGCAGAAGACGACGAAGTTGAAGGAGACATCGAAACGGTAGGGCGGCCAGAACAGGGTGAGCGTGGCCTCGTTGTGCCCCACCAGCAGCGCGAGCGCCACGGCCAGCGCCGCGAGGCCGAGCAGCCAGAACACGCTGCGCATGGCACCACCAAAACGGGCGGCCATCAGCGCCCCCCTGCCGCGGCGGTCAGGGCCGTCAGGGTTTCTTCGGGCCGCGGCAGGTCGCTGTCCACCAGGTCCTTGCGCAGGCGCGCCAGCGTGGCCTGGGCGGTGGTCACGCGGGGCGAGTTGGTGTCGAAGTAACGCGCGAGCGCGGCTTCCACGGCCATCAGATCGGCCTGGCTGGCCTGCATGTGACGGGCCAGCAGGCCCAGGCGCGCATTGAGCAGCTTGAGCTTGAGGTTCTCGCGCATGAACAGGGCCTGGTCGGGCGCGAGAAGCACGGCTTCGGGCCGGTCGATGCGGCTCACGCGCACCAGCTCGCGGCCGTTGCGGGTGACATCGGTCCAGATGCGCGTCCACAGGCCGCTCCACCAACCCGACACGCGGCTCCAGCCGGTGGTGTCCGGTTCGGCCGCCGCGTCGGGCACGGCAGCGGTCTCGGGCGCGGCGTCCTTCACCGCCACGGGTTCGGGGGCGGCCTTTCGCCCGGCCTTGCCCTTGCTCAACGGCGCGGCCACCGGCTGGCCCACCTGGTTGAGCAGCGGCCAGTCGTCCACCTGCCGCGCGAGCTCATCGAGCTGCAGCGTGAGCGCGGGGATGTCGGCCAGGGAAGCCCCCTGGATGCGCTGGATGTCGCGGCCGATGGCGCGCTGCACCGGGTTCAGGCGCGGCTGCGCGGCGCGCGCGATGCGCTGGTCGGCGGCCTGCAGGGCCGAGATGAGCGGTTGGGCGGTGCCGGTGAGCTGGGCCTGTTGCTGCGCCAGGCGCAGCGCGGATTCCAGGTCCTGCACCAGGTTGTCGTCGCGCGAGCGGGAGAGCGAGAGCATGAGCTCTTCGAGCTGGCTGCGCTGCAGGGTCACTTCCGACAGCCGCACCTCGGCCACGGCCAGGCGGGCCTGCAGTTCCTGCGTGAGGGCTTCGGCCTGGGCCGCCAGCGTGCGCGCCTCCACGGCCTGCGCGATGGTGTCCTGGCTGCGGCGGGCCAGTTCCTGCTGGGTGAAGCCGAGCTTCTGCCAGAGCAGGCCCGTCATCACCAGCGCCAGCGCGGCGATCAGCAGGGCCAGCCACTGAAAGACCTGGCCCGAACGCCGCGGAGCGGCCACGGGCGCCGGGGGAGGCGCAACGGCGGCGGGCGCCGGCGCGGCAACGGGGGGAGTGGGGTCGGGTGTGTCGGCGCTCATGGTCGGGTCCAGCCCGATTCTAGAGCGCGCACCACATCGGCCAATGCAGGACGGGTCTGACAGATCTGGCCGAACCCTGCCTGAGCGGCCGCAGCGGCGATGCGCGGGTGCGTGACCAGCGCGCTCGCCGGCGCCCACACCGGGGCTGGCCGCAGGTTCTGCAGCGGCAGCAGGGCTTCGGAGCTGCTGAACAGCCACACGCTGTGCGCCGTGGCCGCCGCATCGATCACGGCGCGGTCGGTGGCTGAAAGCACGGGCGCGCGTCGCGCATACGCCACACATCCCTGCACCTGCGCACCGGCGGTGGTGCATTGGCGGATCAGCCAGTCGCGGCCGGTGCCGGCCACCCCGGCCTCCGAGGTTCCCTGGGCCGAGGTGCCGCGCACGATCAGCACCTGCCGCCCCGGGCCGACCTGGGACGAGACCACCGGCCACAAATGCTCGGAGTCGAACTGCGCGGCGTCGGGAGGCGGTGCATCGATGTGGGCCGCACCCAGGCCCAGCGGTTCGATGGCCTGCTCGAGCAGGCGCGCCGTGCCCGGCCCAGGGGCCCAGAAGCGGGTGTGCGGCGGTTGGCTGGCGGGTGCGACCCCGCCCTCGAAGAAATGGCTCACCGCCGCGCCGCTCACGAACAGGATGGCATCGGCCCGCGTCCAGTGCGCGCGCCAGTGGTGCAGCGTGGCCTGGTCGGCCTCGGCGGCGGGTGGCGCAATTTCAATCAGGGGCAGGGCCTGGGCTGGCCAGCCTTCGGCGCGCAGGGCATCCACCCAGGCCAGGGCCTCGGGCGCCGGCCGCGTGACGATGAGCCGTTCCAGCCGGCGCCGGGTGCCAGGCGGGTGGGCGGCGGTGTCCACCAAGGCCTCAAGTCTCCGCGGCCGGTGGCGCGGCACCGGCCGCGCGCAGCGCCTGGGCCACCTGCTGGCCCAGCGCCTCGGCCTCGTCCAGTGTGGTCACGGCCGCTTGGGTGCCGACGCGCACCAGCGGTGCCTGCCCCTCGGGGTCGCCCCAGGCCGCGTCGAGCCGCAGCGCGCCTTCGCGGCCCCAGTCGGCGTAGGCGGCCAGCGGCATGGAGCAGCTGCCACCCATGGCGCGCGAGACCGTGCGTTCGGCGGCCACGCGCAGCCAGGTGGGTTGGTGCACCAGCGGCGCCAGCGCGGCGATCAGGTCGGCGCGGTCGGCGCGCACCTCGATGCCCAAGGCGCCCTGCCCGGCCGCCGGCAAGGAATCGATCGGGTCGAAGATGTGGCGGATGCGCGCCTCCAGCCCCAGGCGCTTGAGGCCGGCGGCGGCGAGCACGATGGCGTGGTACCTGCCTTCATCGAGCTTGCGCAGGCGCGTGTCGAGGTTGCCGCGCAAGGGTTCGATGCGCACATCGTCCCGGCCCAGCTGGTCCAGCGCCGCGCGCAGCAGCACCAGGCGGCGCAGGCTGGAGGTGCCCACCACGCCATTGGCCGGCAGGTCGGCCAGCCCCGCGCAGTGCGGCGAGACCCAGGCGTCGCGCGGGTCTTCGCGCTCCATCACGCAGGCCAGCGCGAAGCCGGGCGGCAGCTCCATCGGCACGTCCTTCAGCGAGTGCACGGCGATGTCGGCGCGGCCGTCTTCCAGCGCGAGCTCGAGTTCCTTCACGAACAGGCCCTTGCCGCCCACCTTGGACAGGCTGCGGTCCAGGATCTGGTCGCCCAGGGTGGTCATGCCCAGCAGCGTGACGCGGTGGCCCAGGCCTCCGAGCAAGGCCTTGACGTGTTCGGCCTGCCACAGGGCGAGGCGGCTTTCACGGGTGGCGATGGTGATGGCCAGAGCAGCGGAAGAAGATGGGGACATGGGTCGGGAAGGAGGGTCCGGGAAGGCCGGACGTCGCGGGCGATTTTGGTACCCGGCTGGTAACGGAAGCGGTGATTTTGGATGCTAGCATGCCCTGTTCCGTCGAGCGCCCGTCCACCCCAACCCACCACCCACCATGACGCGAAAGCCCGCCCGCCCCGCCCACAAAACCACCACCAACCAGGGCGCCGGACGGGCCGACAAGGACCAGCCGCTCATCGACGACATCCGGCTGCTCGGCCGCATCCTGGGCGACGTGATCCGCGAGCAGGAGGGCCAGGCCGCGTTCGACCTGATCGAGCAGATCCGCCAACTTTCAGTGGCGTTCCGCCGTCATGCGGATGAATCGGCGGACAAGGCGCTGAAGAAGCTGCTCAAGGGCCTGACCGGTGACCAGGCCGTGAGCGTGATCCGCGCCTTCACCTATTTCAGCCACCTGGCCAACCTGGCCGAAGACCGCCACCACATCCGCCGCCGCGCGGTGCACGAGCGCGCCGGCAACCTGCAGGAAGGCAGCCTCGCGCGCACGCTGCAGCGCCTGCACAAGGCCGGCATCGCGCCCGCCGAGGTGGTGCAGACGTTGGCCAGCGCCCACATTTCGCCCGTGCTCACCGCCCACCCCACCGAGGTGCAACGCAAGAGCATCCTGGACGCCGAACGCGCCATCGCGCGCCTGCTCGGCGAGCGCGACGAACCTCAGCGCCTGCCGCGCGAACGCGCCGACATCGAGGCGCAGATCCGCGCGCGCGTCACGCAGCTCTGGCAGACGCGCCTGCTGCGCTTCACCAAACTCACCGTGGCCGACGAGATCGAGAACTCGCTGAGCTACTACGAAGCGACCTTCCTCACGCAGATCCCCCGCCTCTACCGCGAACTGGAAGAAGGCCTGGGCGACAGCGGCAACGCCGCGCCGCCCATCGCCCCCTTCCTGCGCATGGGCCAGTGGATCGGCGGCGACCGCGACGGCAACCCCAACGTGACCGCGCAGACCCTGGAGCTCGCGCTGCACAGCCAGGCCGACATGGTGTTGCGCCACCACCTCACGCAGCTGCACCACCTGGGCGCGGAGCTGTCGGTCTCGGCCATGCTCAACAGCGTGAACCCGGCCATGCAGGCCCTGGCCGAGCGCTCGCCCGACACCAACGCCCACCGCCAGGACGAGCCCTACCGCCGCGCGCTCACCGGCATGTACGCGCGCCTCGCGGCCACGCTCGGGAGGCTCACCGGCGGCGAAGCGGCGCGCCACGCCATCGCGCCGCAAGACCCCTACGCCAGCGCCGCCGAACTGCTGGACGACCTGCGCACCATCGAGGCTTCGCTCAAGGCCCACCACGGCGAGGCCCTGGCGCGCGCGCGCCTGCTGCCGCTGATGCGCGCGGTGCAGGTGTTCGGTTTTCACCTCGCCACCGTGGACCTGCGACAAAGCTCGGACAAGCACGAGGAAGTCGTGGCCGAGCTGCTCGCGGCCGCGCGCATCGAGCCCCATTACTCGAAGCTCGACGAAGCGGGCAAACGCGCCGTCTTGCTGCGCCAGCTGAACGACGCGCGACCCCTGCGCGTGCCCGGCGTCGCCTACTCGGCCCACACGCTGGGCGAACTGGCGATCTTCGACACCGCGCGCAGCGGGCGCGAGCGCTTCGGCGCGCAAGCCATCCGCCACGCCATCATCAGCCACACCGAAACGGTGAGCGACCTGCTCGAGGTGTTGCTGCTGCAGAAGGAAGCCGGCCTGATGCGAGGCACACTGGCCGACGACGCGGTGTGCGACCTGATCGTGGTGCCGCTGTTCGAGACCATCGAAGACCTGCGCAACGCCGCGCCCATCATGCGCGAGTACCTCGCCCTGCCCGGCGTGCGCGCCATGGTGCAGCGCGGCGCGGGCGACGGCTACAGCGAGCAGGACATCATGCTCGGCTACTCCGACAGCAACAAGGACGGCGGCATCTTCACCAGCAACTGGGAGCTGTACCGGGCCGAGATCGCGCTGGTCGAGCTGTTCGACACCCTCAACAAGGGCGCCGAGAAACCGATCCAGCTGCGCATGTTCCATGGCAGGGGCGGCACCGTGGGCCGCGGCGGTGGCCCGAGCTACCAGGCCATCCTGGCGCAGCCCCCGGGCACGGTGCGAGGCCAGATCCGCCTGACCGAACAGGGCGAGGTGATCGGCTCCAAGTACGCCAACCCCGAGATCGGCCGGCGCAACCTCGAAACCCTGGTGGCCGCCACGCTGGAAGCCACGCTGCTCAAGCCCACGCGCAACGCGCCCGCCGCTTTCCTGGCTGCGGCCGACGAACTCTCGCGCCAGAGCATGGCGGCCTACCGCGCGCTGGTCTACGACACCCCGCGCTTCGCCGAGTACTTCTTCGCCGCCACCCCGATCCGCGAGATCGCCGAACTCAACATCGGCTCGCGCCCGGCCTCGCGCAAGGCCACGCAGAAGATCGAGGACCTGCGCGCGATCCCCTGGGGCTTCAGCTGGGGCCAGTGCCGCCTCACCCTGCCGGGCTGGTACGGCTTCGGCTCGGCGGTGCACGCCTTCCTGCACCAGGACGGCCCCAAGGGCGTGGCCGCGCAGAAGGCGCTGCTGCAGAAGATGGTCAAGCAGTGGCCTTTCTTCAGCACCCTGCTCTCCAACATGGACATGGTGCTGGCCAAGAGCGACCTCGCCCTGGCCTCGCGCTACGCCGAACTGATGCCCGACAAGCGCCTGCGCAACCACGTGTTCAAGGCCATCGAGGCCGAATGGCGGCGCACGGCCGACGCGCTGGCGCTCATCACCGGCGAAAAGCAGCGGCTGGTGAACAACGCCGCGCTGCAGCGCTCCATGCGCCACCGTTTTCCCTACATCGACCCGCTGCACCACCTGCAGGTGGAGCTGGTGCGCCGCTACCGGGCGGGCGAGAACCAGGCCGATCGCGACGAACGCGTGCGCCGGGGCATCCACATCTCGATCAACGGCATCGCCGCCGGCCTGCGGAACACGGGCTGAACCCCTGGGCGCACAGGGCCATGGCACCCCCACCTAAAATGAACGGGTGAACCCTTTGCTCAACGCCGACCTGCACTGCCACTCCGTGATCTCGGACGGCACCCTCACGCCCGAGGTGCTCGCCCAGCGCGCCAAGGCCAACGGCGTCGAACTGTGGGCGCTGACCGACCACGACGAACTGGGCGGCCAGGACCGCGCCATCGCCGCGGCTCGCGAGGCCGGCCTGCCCTACCTCACGGGCACGGAGATCTCGGTCACCTTCGCCGGCATCACCGTGCACATCGTCGGCCTGGGCATGGACCACCAGCACCCGGCGCTGCTGGCCGGCCTGCGCGCCACGCGCGGCGGCCGCGAACAGCGCGCGCGCGAAATGAGCGACGACCTGGCCCGCGTGGGCATCAAGGGCGTGTACGAAGGCGCCTTGAAGTACGTGGGCAACCCGGAGCTGATCTCGCGCTCGCATTTCGCGCGCTACCTGGTGGAAATCGGCGTGTGCAAGGAGACCAACGAGGTGTTCCGCAAGTACATCACCGAAGGCAAGCCCGGCTACGTGCCGCACCGCTGGGCGGCGCTGGGTGACGCGGTGGGCTGGATCACGCAGTCCGGTGGTGTGGCGGTGATCGCCCACCCGGGGCGCTACAAGCTCACGCCCAACGAAGAGTTCGCGCTGTTCACCGAATTCAAGTCCCATGGCGGCCAGGGCGTGGAAGTGATGACCGGCGCCCACGGGCAGGCCGACTACGTCAAGTACGCCGGGTTCTGCCAGGAGTTCGGCCTGGCCGCGTCGCGCGGCAGCGACTTCCACAGTCCCGAAGAAAGCCACACCGACCTGGGCCAGTTGCCCGACCTGCCGGGCAGCGTCACGCCCGTATGGGCCTTGCTGCAGTCGCGCATCCTGCAGTGATGGCGCAGCCTCCGCGCCACACGCCCGCGCAGGCCGCGCTGGGCATCGGTTTCCTGATCCTGGCCACGGCCTGCTTCGCGGTGCTCGACACCTCGGTGAAGTACGTCGGCGCCTTCGTGCCGGTGCTGATGGCCGTGTGGTTCCGCTACGTGTTCCATGCGGTGCTCGTCACCGCCGTCATGCTGCCGGTGCGCGGCCGCGGCCTGGTGCGCACCGAGCACCCGCGCTTCCAGCTGCTGCGCGGCGCGCTGCTGCTGACGGTGAGCGCGCTGTCCTTCGTCGCCCTGCAGTACATGCCGGTGGGCGAGTTCACCGCCATCGTCATGATCACGCCGCTGGTGGTCACGCTGCTGGCGGCCCTGTTCCTGCGCGAGCGCGTGCCGCCGCTGCGCTGGTTGCTGGTGGTGGGCGGCTTTGCCGGCGCGCTGCTGGTGGTGCAGCCCGGTGGCGACGTGATCGGCTGGGCCAGCCTGCTGCCCCTGGTGATGGTGTTCACCTACGCCTGGTTCCAGATCCTCACCAGCAAGATGGCGCGCACCGAAGACCCGATGACCATGCACTTCTACACCGGCTGGGTCGGTGCGCTGGTCTCCAGCCTGGTGTTGCCGGTGGTCTGGCAGACGATTCCCGACATGGCCACCTTCGCCATCCTGTGTCTGATCGGGCTCATGGGCACGGTCGGCCACTTCCTGCTGATCCTGGCGTTCCAGCGCACGCCGGCCTCCACGCTCACGCCCTACCTCTACGGCCAGATCGGCTTCGCCATGTTCTGCGGCTGGCTGGTGTTCGGCCACGTGCCAGGCCGCTGGGAGTTGATCGGCATCGCGCTGATCGTGCTGTGCGGCGCCACCGCAAGCTGGCTCACCGCGCGCGACCGGCGCCTGCCGGCCGACGCCCACCCACCCGAGTGATTCAGGCCCGCCGGCGGGCCGGGGCGGTTTTCTTCGCCGTGGCGGCCTTGGGGGTGCCGCCCTTGCGACCGGCCAGGCTGCGCGCCAGCAATTCGGTGAGATCGACCACGTTCGACGGTGCCGCCGCTTCGGTCGCGTCTTCCAGCGGCGTCACGGTCTTGGTGTCGCCGGCCTTCACCTTCTGCCGCACCAGGGCCTGCACCGCGCTGACAAACCGGTTCTCATAGGCCTCCGGGTCCCAGGGACCGGTCATGTCGCTGATGAGCTGCGTGGCCATCTTGAGTTCGGCCGCCTTCACGCCCGCGGCCGACTTGCCGGCCGCCGGGAGTTTCAGGTCCTCCACCGGCCGGATCTCGCTGGCCCAGCGGATGGTGTTGAGCACCAGCGCAGGCCCCATGGGAATCAGCGCGGCCAGGTGTTCCTTGGTGTGCATCACCACGCGCGCAATGCCGATCACGCCAGCCAGGGCCATGGCCTCGCGCAACAGGGCATAGACCTTCTCGCCCTTGCCGATGGGTTCCAGGTAGTACGGCTTCTCCAGCAGCAGGAACGGGATCTCGGCCGCCTGCACGAAGGTCTCGATCTCGATGGTCTGCGTGGACACGGGGTAGGCGGCCTTGATCTGCTCGTCGCTCACGATCACGTACTCGCCATCGTCCTGCTGGACGCCCTTGACGATGTCGTCGCCCTTGATCGGCTTGCCCGTGCGCTTGTTGATGCGCTGGTAGCCCACCGGGTCCATGGAGCGCCGGTCCAGCCAGTCGAAGTCGATGCCGCTGTCCTGCGAGGCGGGGTACAGCGCCACCGGCACGTGCACCAGACCGAAGCTGATGGCGCCTTTCCAGATCACGCGCGGGCTCATGGCGGGTACCCCAGCAGCTTCATGGCCGGCGTGAGCGAGCGCGCGGACCGCGCATAGCCGTTCCAGGGCCGGTTGCCGATGGGCAGGCGCTCGGCGATGTTGCGCACGTGCCAGTGGTCGCTGCCGCGCAAGGCCGGCAGCTCGCTCCAGTCCAGCGGCACGGACACGCCCATGCCCGGGCGCGCGCGCGCCGACCAGGCGCTGACGGTGGTCGCCCCGCGCCCGTTGCGCAGGTAGTCGACGAAGACCTTGCCAACCCGGTTCCTAGGCCCGCTCTTGGCCACGAAGCGCTGCGGAATGGTCTCGCTCATGTGCCGCACCACGGCCTGCGCGAACCCTTTCACGCTGTCCCAGTCGTGCTGCTGGCGCACCGGCACGACCACGTGCAGGCCCTTGCCACCGCTGGTCTTGAGAAAGCCCACCAGGCCCAGGTGGTCCAGCAGCGAATGCGTGAGCTGCGCCGCTTCCTGCACCTGCGCCCAGGCCACGCCTTCCCCGGGGTCGAGGTCGAACACGATGCGGTTGGGCTTCTCGAAGGTGCGCGCGAACGCGTTCTGGGTGTGGAACTCGACCACGTTCCATTGCGCCGCCGAGAGCAGCCCGCGCCGCGTGGCCACCGCCACCCAAGGGTCGTGGCCCGGGTCCAGCGCGGGATCGAGCTGCACCACGCCGGCCATCTTCATCGACGGCGGCACATGCTTCTGGAAGAACAGCTCGCCCTCGATGCCCGAAGGCGCGCGCATCAGGGCCACCGGCCGCTGCCGCAGGTGCTCGATCATCAGCGGCCCCACGGTGGCGTAGAACGTGACCAGATCGAGCTTGGACACGCCGGTGCTCGCGTCGATCACGCGCTCGGGGTGGGTCACGCGCACCGATGAAGGCGCGGGCGGCTTCTGCGCCGGCACGGGCGGGTTGCCCGGTTTGCGCACCGGCGCGGGCGAGTCGTTCGGCTTGGGCACGTCCACCTCCCGTTCCACCGCTGTTGCGGCCTTGTCTTCACGCAGCCCCACGAACACCGCATGGCGGATGTGGCCCGCGTGTGTCCAGTCCGAGAAGGCCACCTCGGCCACCAATGAGGGCGTGACCCAGTGGGGCCGGCCCGCCAGTGTCGCCTGGGCGAACGGGCTGGTCCGCCGCTCCAGGGCTTTGAGCTTTCGGTGCAGGCTGGACAGTGTGCCGGTGTCGAAGCCGGTGCCCACGTTGCCCACATGCCGCAGCGAGCCGTCCGCCTCGTGCAGGCCCAGCAGCAGGGCGCCAAAGCCGGTGCGCGAGCCCTTGCCCTCGGTGAAACCGCCGATCACGAACTCCTGGCGCTGCCCGCACTTGAGCTTGAGCCAGTCGGTGCCGCGCGTGGACCGATACGGGGCGTCCTTGCGCTTGGCGATCACGCCCTCCAGGCCGAGCCGGCAAGCCGACGTCAACACGCTGGCGGCGGACTCCTCGAACACCGCGCTGAAGCGCACCGCATCACCGCCGGGGTGGTCGCGCAGCAGGCGCTCCAGCACCGCGCGGCGCGCCACCAGCGGCGCGGCCCGCAGATCGTGGCCGCCCACGTAGGGCAGGTCGAACAGGTAGAACACGACGGCCGAGGTGCGCTCGTTCTCCAGCGACCGTTGCAGCGCGCCGAAGTCGGGCAGGCCACTGTCGCCGAACACGACGATCTCGCCGTCGTACCAACCCGGCGGCAGGTGCCTGTCCTGCAGCGCCTGGTGCAGCGGCCGCAGGCGGTGCGTCCAGTCGTGGCCATTGCGGGTGAACAGCTTCACCTCGGTGCCGTCGACGCGCGCCAGCATGCGGTACCCATCGAACTTGATTTCGTAGAGCCAGTCCGCCTCGGCGGCGGGTGGGCTTTCCGAGCGCGTGGCGAGCTGCGGCGACAGGGTGGCCGGCAGCGCGGCAGGCACGGCTTCGGGCGGCCAGTCGGCCGTGTCCTTCGATGGCATGCCTTGCGAGGCCACGCTGTCCGGCGCGGCGTCGACCACGCTGAACTCGTCCGCGGACCGGGCAAAGGCGTCGCGCTCCTTGATCAGCAGCCAGGCGGGCTTTTTCTCGTCGCGCGTCTTCATGCGCACCAGGGCCCAGCGCCCACGCAGCTTGTGGCCCAGCAACTCGAACTTCAGGTTGCCGCTGCGCAGCCCGGCGTGGGGGTCGCCCTCGGGCGCCCACACCCCCTTGTCCCAGACGATGACCTTGCCCGCCCCGTACTGCCTGGGCGGAATCGTGCCTTCGAAGGCGGCGTAGGCCAGGGGATGGTCTTCCACCTCCACCGCCATGCGCTTGTCCACGGGGTCCAGGCTGGGGCCCTTGGGCACGGCCCAGCTCTTCATCACGCCATCCAGTTCGATGCGGAAGTCGTAATGCAGCCGGCTGGCCCAGTGTTTCTGGACCACGAAGCCCAGCGCCTTGGCCGTGCGGCCGACCTCGCCCGGTGGCTCCGGTGTGCGCGCGAAATTGCGCTTGGCTTTGTACCGCTGCAGCAGGTTGGAGGAGGAGGTGGTGTTGGCCGCCATGCACGTCCCAGGGCAAATGGCGCGCCCGCTGCCCCGACAGAGGACGGCCAAGGGAGCAGGCCGCGCCGCACACCGCCTTTGCGGCAATTTCTACTGTCTCCCCTGGTGTGCGTCGATCGCGCCGAGCGGGTCACAATGTCGGCATGTCCCAGTATTTCGAAGTCCACCCCGAGAACCCGCAGCCGCGCCTGCTCAAGCAGGCGGTGCAACTGCTCGAGCGCGGCGGCGTGCTCGCGGTGCCCACCGATTCGAGCTACGCCCTGGTCTGCCACCTCGACGACAAGGCCGCGGCCGACCGCCTGCGCCGCATCCGCCAGGTGGACGACAAGCACCACCTCACCCTGCTCTGCCGCGACCTGAGCGAGCTCGCGAGCTACGCCAAGGTGGACAACCGGCAGTACCGCCTGCTCAAGCTCGCCACGCCCGGCCCCTACACCTTCATCCTCGAAGCCAGCAAGGAGGTGCCGCGCCGCGTGAGCCACCCCTCGCGCAAGACCATCGGCCTGCGCGTGCCCGAGCACAAGACCCTGCAGGCCCTGCTGGACCTGCACAACGCCCCGCTGCTGGCCACCACGCTGATCCTGCCCGACGAAACCGACCCGCTCAACGACGCGCAGGACATCCGCGACCGGCTCGAACACGACCTGGCCGGCGTGATCGACGCGGGCGCCTGCGCGCTGGCGCCCACCACGGTGGTCGATCTCACGCCCATGGGCACCGGCGGCGAACCCGAGGTGGTGCGCACCGGCCAGGGCGCCCTGGCCCGCCTCGGCCTCTGAGCCGTCCCCACCGGGCGGCCCGCCCAGTCTGGGACAATACCCGTTTGCCCGCCGCGCCCCACCATGGATTTCGCCCAGATCGTTCAAACCGTCGCTCTCTACGCCATCCCGGTGCTGTTCGCCATCACCCTGCACGAGGCGGCGCACGGTTACGTGGCCCGGCACTACGGCGACAACACCGCCGAGATGATGGGGCGCATCACGCTCAACCCGCTGAGCCACATCGACCCGATCGGCACCATCGCAATGCCGCTGCTGCTGTACTTCGCCACCTCCGGCGCCTTCCTGTTCGGTTACGCCAAGCCGGTGCCGGTGAATTTCGGCCGCCTGCGCAACCCCAAGCGCGACATGATCTGGGTCGCTCTGGCCGGCCCGGGCGCCAACCTGATCCAGGCCATCGCCTGGATCGTGCTGTTCTATGTGCTGGTGGCCACCGGCGTGGAGGAGCCCTTCTTCCTCAAGATGTGCGAGGCCGGCCTGAAGGTCAACCTCGTCATGTACGCCTTCAACCTGTTCCCGCTGCCGCCGCTGGACGGCGGCCGCATCCTCGTCGGCCTGCTGCCCTGGAAACAGGCCGCCCTCGTCTCCCGCGTCGAGCCCTGGGGCTTCTTCATCGTGATGGCCCTGGTCATCACCGGCGTGGTCGGCACCTTCTGGCTGCTCCCCCTCATGTCGCTCACGCAGAGCGCCATCCAGGTGCTGCTCTCCCCCCTTCGCATGCTGCTGTTCTGATCCCGCCATGAAAACCCACCGCGTCCTCACCGGCATCACCACCTCCGGCACCCCTCATCTGGGCAACTACGTCGGCGCCATCCGCCCGACCGTGCGCGCCAGCCGCCTGGCCGAGGTGGAGAGCTTCTACTTCCTGGCCGACTACCACGCGCTCATCAAGGTGGGTGAGCCCGCCCGCGTGCAGCGCTCCACGCTGGAGATCGCCGCCACCTGGCTGGCCTGCGGGCTCGACCCGGAGAAGGTGACCTTCTACCGCCAGTCCGACATCCCCGAGATCCCCGAACTCACCTGGCTGCTCACCTGCGTGACCGGCAAGGGCATCCTCAACCGCGCCCATGCCTACAAGGCCTCGGTCGACAAGAACAACGCCGCCGGGGAAGACCCCGACGCGGGCGTGACCGCCGGCCTCTTCATGTACCCGGTGCTGATGGCGGCCGACATCCTGATGTTCAACGCGCACCAGGTGCCGGTGGGCCGCGACCAGATCCAGCACATCGAGATGGCGCGCGACATGGCGTCCAGCTTCAACCACCTCTATGGAGAGCACTTCACGCTGCCCGAAGCGGTGACCGAGGACCATGTGGCCCTGCTGCCCGGCCTGGACGGCCGCAAGATGAGCAAGAGCTACGACAACACGATTCCGCTGTTCGTGCCGCGCGAACAGCTGCGCAAGCTCATCATGGGCATCGTGACCGACTCGCGCGCGCCCGGCGAACCCAAGTCCACCGAAGGCTCGGCGCTGTTCCAGCTCTACCAGGCCTTCGCCTCGGCCGACGAAACCACCGCGCTGGCCCAGGCTTTCGCCGAGGGCATCGCCTGGGGCGACGCCAAGCAGACTCTGTTCGAGCGCCTGGATCGCGAGATCGCGCCGCTGCGCGAGGTCTACGACCAGCTCATCCAGGACCCGGCGCGCATCGAAAAAACCCTCAAGGCCGGCGCCGACAAGGCCCGCGCCATCGCCACGCCCTTCACCGCCCGGCTGCGCGAGGCCGTCGGCCTGCGCCGGCTCGACAGCGCGGTGTCGGCCACCACCACCAAAGCCGCCAAGGCGGCCGCGCCGGCCTTCAAGCAGTACCGCGAAAGCGATGGCCTGTTCTATTTCAAGCTGGTCGACGCCGGCGGGCAGCTGCTGCTGCAGAGCACGGGATTCGCTTCGGGCAAGGAAGCCGCCGGCGCCATCGCGCGCCTTCAGCAGCAAGGCAGCCAGGCCCTCGACGGGTTGCAGGCGCAATTGACCACCCAGGCCGACCCCGCGGCACTGGCCCAGGCCCTGGCCCATTTCGGCCCCGACAAGGCATAAGTGTCCGCCCTGTGTCACCCCTGTTCAAGCTTTGATACACAATCGGGGCTTGCAGTGCACCCCGAGAACGTGTTCTTCTGACCTCGATCCCCCGGCGGCGTTGAGCCCCTCGGCTCAAATACCCCCGGGTGTTGGGTTCCAAAAGTAAAAAGAACGACTGCATTGGCCCGTTATTGGCTATCGCCAAACACGTGCATTCTCGATATGCTGTCAACTCGACCTCCGTTATTACCGGCCCGCCAGACATGAGTATTTTTGTTATCGACGACCACCCGCTGATGCGCGAAGCCGTCGTCATGCTGTTGCGACGCCTGCGTGCTTCCACGCAGGTCGTTGAACTTGAACGTCTGGCGGCCGTGAGCAAGGCCATCGCCGAGCATGGCGAGCCCGAGCTGGTCTGCCTCGACCTGAAGCTGCCCGACACCAACGGCGTCTCGGGCGTGCGAGAGGTGCGCCAGATGCTGCCCGACACGTCCCTGATCGTGCTCTCGGCCTCGCCCTCCTCCGACTACGAAGACCTGGCCCGGGAAGCCGGCGCCGATGCCTACGTGGAAAAGTCCGCCGGTGCCGCCCAGATCGCCAAGGTGCTGCGCGAGTTCCTGGCCGATGAGGTGGAAGACGAAAACGCGCCCACCATCCCCGACAAGCTCTCCAAGCGCCAGAAGCAGCTGCTGGTCATGCTCGACCGGGGCCTGAGCAACCGCGACATCGCCGAACAGCTGCAGATCAGCGAACACACCGTCAAGGTGCACCTGTGGCGGCTGTTCCGCCGCCTCAACGTGAAGAGCCGTTCGCAGGCGAGCCACCTGGCCCGCACCGCCGGCCTGCTCGACCTCTGACCACCCTCCTGGCCCGCCCCAACCGGGCGGCGAGGCACCCCTTCAGAAACCGGAGTTGACGCCCGAGGCCGTCGGGTGCGCCTCCAGCGGCTCGCGCTGGGTGAAGTCGGGCAGCATCACGCGGAACACGCTGCCCCGGTTGGCCACCGAGTTCAAGGCGAGCTGGTAGCCCATCAGCGAGGTGAGCTTGGAGACAATGGTCAGGCCCAGGCCCAGGCTGTCCTCGGTGCCCTGGTGCTGCGACACCCGGAAGAACTCCTGGAAGATCGCCTGCTGGTGCTCGCGGGCGATACCCACCCCCGTGTCCCACACCTCGAACACCAGCATGTCCTCGCGGTGGCGCAGCCCGAGCAGCACGCCGCCGTGCTGCGTGTGGCGCAAGGCGTTGGACACCAGGTTGCCCAGGATGCGGCGCAGCACCACCGGGTCGGACCAGATCGTGCAGGGCCGGGTGTGCGTGCGCAGGCGCAGCGACTTGCCCACCGCCACCGGCTCGAACTGCAGCGACAGGTCGGCAAACAGTTTTTTCACGTCCACGTGCTGCAGGCGCACCTTGTAGTTGCCGGCGTCGATGCGGGTCAGGTCGAACAGGGAGTCGAACAGCTCATTGATCGCCCGTGTGGACTGCAGGATGCGCGGCGCGATGTCGCGCGCCATCTCCGGCTCGGTGGCAAGCCAGTCGGCGTACAGGCTGAGCGCGTGCACCGGCTGGCGCAGGTCGTGCGCTGCCGAAGCAAGGAAGCGGTTCTTGGTCGCCACCGCCCGCAGCGAGGCGCGGGTCTGCAGCGTCAGCGAATCGATCAGCTCCTGATTGGAGAACTGCAGCTCGAAGCTGGAGCGGTGCACCTCGTGCAGGCGCCGGCCCGCCATGATCAGCAAGCCCCAGAAGACGAACAGCAGCGCCATCAGCACCAGGCCGATCTGCACCGCTTCGGGCTTGTGCAGCATCCACAAGGTGTTCCAGGCCAGCCCGACGAACACCGAGAAGATCAGGGCGTTGGCGTACTGGCGGAACACCGGCAGGTAGGCGCTGAAGGCCGTCAGGGTGAGCAGGCCCTGGCCCAGCACGACCAGCCCGCACACGAACTGGGTGGCCTGGGTCGATTGCTGGTAGCTCAGCAACACCGGGCCACCCCAGAGCAGCGCCATGGCCGTCCAGGACCACTGGTAGCGCTCCACGAAATTCATGCGCTGCGGGCCTTCCAGGCTGTCGTGGCGCAGCCGGTAGATGCCGATCAGGCGGTAGCGCATCACCAGCATGACGAGCGTCAAGCTTGCCCACACCGCCAGCGCGATGGTGTTCGCCTGGCCGGCCATGAGGTAGACCAGCACCGGCAGGGAGAGCACCCCCGCCAGCAGCGAGGGCCCCATGTTGTCCATCAGGACCCCGATGAGTTGGGAATTGACCCAGTGGTCGCGCACTTCGGGCGAAGCGGGCACATGCTGGTAGGTGGCGGGTTGGGTATCGACGAGCATGAAGGACCAGCGGACAAGCGATGGCGCATTGTCTCACCCGGCCTGCCCGAACCACCTGCGGCAAACCCCGCTCCGCAGCCTGCTAGAATCCGAGGCTTCGAACACGGAGAGGTGGCAGAGTGGTCGAATGCGCGGGACTCGAAATCCCGTGTACGTTTTCAACGTACCGTGGGTTCGAATCCCACCCTCTCCGCCAGCAAGTCTGGAGCCTCAGTTTCACTGAGGCTTTTTTTCTGGTGCAAAGCCCCGTTTCATGCGGGTTTCGCAACAGTCGCTTTCTCTCTGGGCAGATTCTCAGGCGGCTCCTCCTCCGGTTCTGGCCGTTTGCTCTCTCAGTTTCTCTCGACGGCCCATGTTCCGGGGTACTGACGTGCCCCCTTAGACCGGGCAGTTAACAACTAGAGTCTGACCGCTTCCTGGGGTTGAACTGACCTGCTGTTGACGAACTCGCTCGAGGTCAGGTTGCCGAGTGAGCCGTGTGGACGGTGGTGGTTGTAGTCGTCCATCTTGTGTCTGGTCGTGCACAAAGTCCATGCTCCAGTGCTGGTTTGGCCCGGTTGCAGGCTGCGGTTTGCCGCGCGGCAACGCGATGCGCTTGCGGCGCTTGACCTTCATACGCAACTGCAGGCCTTCCAGGCGATACAACCGGTACACGCGCTTTTCTCCCACCTCCCAGCCCTCGCGTTTGAGCATCACCAGGACACGCCGATAGCCAAACCGGGGCCTACTCATCGCGAGGTCTCGAATGCGCTGACGCAGGAGGCTCTGATCGCGCGCCGCGCTCTTGGCGTACCAGCTCGAACGCTGCAGCAGCGCCAGTCGGCACGAGCGGTGCACGCTGACCTTGCAACGTTCCTGCCTCCACAGGCTACGCTGTCTGAGCTTGCGCAGCTCGCTCACGCCCAGCTCCCCGTACTTCTTTTTCCAGGTGCAGAACGTGGCCTCTGAGATGCCGATCTGGCGGCACACGTCTACCACTGGCGTACCGCCGTCGGACATTCGCAGCGCATATGCGATCTGCTCTTCGCTGAATCGGGACTTCTTCATCGCTTCCCCTTGCCCCTCTCGAGGCCTTGGAAAGCGACAGCACCTCTAGTTTTGACCTGTGCAGATTTTTCGGAGGCACGTCAGTAGGAACACATGAACTACCTCCTGGTAGTCCAAGTTTTCGTCCGCACCCCCCAACACCACCGCGGCACTGGTGATCGGCGATGCACTTTGGTTACGCAACGCGGCGATCCAGGAAAAGCACCCAAAGAGCAGATACTCCACAGAAAAGACCCTCTCACGAGCAATGACGAGAAGGTCTTGGAGTCCTGGTTCGAATGCAGCGAAGCCTTGGGTGCTCTAGCTAAGTTGGCCCTGCCTCAATTGCTGTGGCCCTTGTTCAGCAATACATGCAGGCGCGCAACTTCATTGCCCATCGTGGTGATGCTTTTCCCATCGGCCGTCTGGACAACTTCACCCTTGCTGAGGTGAACCACGCCACCGAACTTGCCTTCCTTCGCCATCAGGCCGTCCTTGAAAACGTAGAGCTTCTCGCCGCCCTGCAGCGAAATGACTTGCTTGGCCTCGGACTGGGCGGCGTCCATTGCGAAAACGGGCGCCATGGCGGCGATGGAGAGGATGAGGATGCTGAGCTTGCGATTCATGGAGATCTCCTTTGAGAACAAAAATCACATCGTTCGACTGAATCAATGTGGTACAGCGTACGAGCTCAATGTATCGAGGGACCCATGACCTGCAGCTTTCGAATCCATTACATCTTGGTCAGCACAAAGTCAGGAGGCGTAAGAGCTCACGGGGCTGCTGCGTGGCTTGACGTTGACAAGGCCATCCAGACACCCATGCCGATCATCAGAAGATTTTCGGTGAGTGATACGAAGCCCAGCGGCACATTGCTGGCGCCGCCAACGCATGCGCACTTCAAATCGCGGCGATCGATGTACACAGCCTTGACGACGGAAACGGCCCCCACGGTTCCGATGAATAGAGCCACCGGGATCGAAAACCAATTCAGGGCACCCGCGATCATCATGACCCCTGCCAGACCTTCGGCGAACGGATAGATGTACGAGTAGGGTACCCACCGCCGGGCCAACAAGTCGTAGTTCAGGAACATCGTCGCGAAGCTCTCGACGTTCTGAAGCTTGAGCAGCGCCAGCGCAGCCATGCTGAAGGCAACAAACCACTCCGCTGCTCGGCTTGTGAAAGGATTTTCGAAAACGGCGTAGCTCACCGCGAGGGCCATCAGCGCCGTCATGCAGAAGAGCGCGAGCACAGGCCGATAGGTCGTGGCCTTCGGGTCTGCGACAGTCAGACCAAAGCGGCGGCGGAGGTCGTCGTATCCGCCGACCCGAACTCCATCAATGAAGATTTGTGGCGTGGTTTTCACGCCATGCTCCGATTTGAAGTTGTCGGTTTGCTCCTCGGTGGTCAGCCAGTTGTCTTCCACCTTGAATCCTTTGCGGCGCAGAAGATCCTTTGCCTTCAATCCATAGGGGCACACGTGCTTGTCCATGACCATGCGGTAGAGCGTGGCCTTTTGCGGCTGAGTTGTAGCTGTCATTTGTATCTCCTGGTGATCGGGCCTATAGAAATACTCGTGATGGATGAGGACCTCACCTCACGATCGAAAACAACTTCCCTCAGAAGAAGTCGGCCAGGATGACATCCGATGCTACCAATGCATACGAGGAACACTGGAGATCAAAAAAGCACAGGACCCGGTCTTAGAAACCGAGCCCTTCACGTGAGGTGCCTTTGAGTGCGCTCGTCAGCTCATTTGCCGGGCTGAATGTCCGTGACGACCATCTTTCCGGCGTCCTGAATAACGATGAACTGGATCTTCTGGCCCACCTGAATCTTGTCCAGCATGGCCTTGTCCTTGGCGTTGAAGACCATGGTCATGGGGGGCATGTCCATGTGCTTGATTTCGCCATGCTTGATCGTGATCTTGCCGTTTTCTTTGTCGATCTTGCGTACCTCGCCGTCAGTCAGACTTGGTGTAGCCGCCGTACCCGTTCTGGCTTGATCCATGCCCATCTTGCTGTGGTCCATTGTCATCTGTGCCATCGACGGCAAAGACAGTGAAAGCGCAGCAGCGGCAAGAAGTTGCGCCACGTTTTGGGTGTATGTGTTCATGATGTCGTTCCTTGATCGAGATGTCGTGAAGGTCTAATTGGCAACGACCTTGATCTTGCCAACCATGCCTGCCTCGTAGTGGCCAGGAAGCAAACAGGCGAAGTCAAACTCACCGACCTTGTTGAAGTTCCAGATGATCTCCCCCTTCTTGCCTGCCGCCACGTGGGCCATGTAGGGTTCATCGTGCTCCATACCAGGAAACTTCTTCATCAACGCGGAATGCTCATCGAGCTCCTTCTTGGTTCCCAAGACGAATTCGTGCATTACCTTGCCGTTGTTGACGTGAACAAACTTGATCGTTTCGCCTTGCTTGACTTCAACGAGGTCGGGCGTAAAGCGCATGTTGTCCGTCATGCGGATCTCCACGGTGCGCTTGACAGCATTCGAGAGGCCGCCAATACCCCATTCCTTTTGCTCCATTTTCATGGGAGCAGTCCCTTTGGCGTGCTTTTCATCGCCATGAGCGAATGAAGCGGTGGAGGCAGCAAGAATAGCGGCCACGAACAGGGTTTGGGTGATACGCATGATGAAGGTTCCTATCGGCTGGTGGAGTTGAGGGGGTGGGGAGATAACAATTCTGCTCAGTGCTTCATGGCCGCGCCACTGGGTTTGACCGCCGTCGCCCTGGCAGGCGCTGTGTCTGCACTGGCCTTCGGCCTGACAGCGGGCAACGGGCCACCTGTCCATTCGCGCGCGACGGTGCCCTCGGGGAACTTGTAGTGCCCCGGATCCTTGTAGTCGCCGGGCTTCTGATCCTTGCGCACCTTGAACACCGTGAACATGCCACCCATCTCCAGCGGCCCAAACTGGCCTGTGCCGGTCATCATGGGGGCGGTGTTGTCGGGTATGGGCATTTGCATTTCGCCCATGTCGGCCATGCCGCGCTCGCCCATCAGCATGTAGTCAGGCACCACTTTCTGGATCTTGTTGATCATCCCTCGGTGGTCCACGCCGATCATGGTTGGCACGTCGTGGCCCATGGCGTTCATGGTGTGGTGGCTCTTGTGGCAATGCATAGCCCAGTCGCCCTCCTCATCGGCGATCAGTTCAATCTGGCGCATCTGCCCCACGGCCACGTCGGTCGTCACCTCGTACCAGCGTGTGCTCGGTGGCGTCGGTCCACCGTCAGTGCCCGTCACCAGAAACTCGTGCCCATGTAGGTGAATGGGGTGGTTGGTCATGGTCAGGTTGCCCACCCGAATCCGGACACGGTCGTTCAGACGCACGTTGAGCGTGTCAATGGCCGGGAACACCCGACTGTTCATGCACCAGATGTTGAAGTCGGTCATCGTGGCGGTTTTGGGCGTCTTGCTGCCGGGCTCGACGTCAAAGGCGTTGAGAAGGAAGCAGAAGTCTCGATCCACCTCGCTGATGTGCGGGTGCTTGGCCTTGGGGTGGGTGACCCACATGCCCATCATGCCCATGGCCATCTGGACCATTTCGTCCGCGTGGGGGTGGTACATGAATGTGCCCGGACGGCGCGCTTCGAACTCATAAACGAAGGTTTTTCCCACGGGGATGGCGGGCTGGTTGAGACCACCCACGCCGTCCATGCCGTTGGGCAGACGCTGGCCATGCCAATGAATGGTGGTGTGCTCGGGAAGCTTGTTGGTGACGAAGATGCGCACCCGGTCGCCTTCGACCACTTCAATCGTCGGGCCCGGGCTCTGGCCGTTGTAGCCCCACATGTTGACCTTGAATCCAGGCGAGACTTCGCGCACCACAGGTTCGGCCACCAGGTGGAATTCCTTGACACCGTTGTTCATCTTCCAGGGCAAGGTCCATCCATTGAGCGTCACCACCGGGTTGTAGGGTCGGCCTGTGGTCGGCATCAACGGAGGCGCGGTGTCCACAGAGGTCGCGTAGACCGGTTCGGGCAAGGCGGCCATGGCAGATCGCGCAACCGCCAGCCCAGCCACCGAAGCTGCGGCACCTGCGAAGAATTGACGACGTGAATTGAGGAGGCTCATGCTAATTTTCTTTCCGTGCTTTCATTGCGTTCAGTGACCGGCAGCGGACACGGGCTCACCGCTGCCACCGCCCAGAGAGACAAAGCTGTCAGGAGCTCCACCTTGAAGGACCCACTGCAGGTCGGTCTCGGCGATCCAGAAGTCGCGTTGCGCTTCGATAGCGCTGGCCACCGCTTGCGACTGACTGGAAACCTCACCCAACAAGTCCCAGACGCTCTTGAGCATTCCGTTGTAATGAAGAATGGTTTCCTCGGTGATGAACTCGCGCACCTTCAGCACTTCCTCACGTGCGCTCACGGCCAAGACGTGGCTGGACAGATAGGCCTGGCGCGCCTGTCGGACGTTGGCCCCGTTTTTCATGCCCTCTGCACGCGGCAGTTGTGCCGCAATGGCCGTGGCCCGCCCATCTAAAAACTGTAGCGACAGGGCTTGGGCCGGTAGGTCTGGCAATTGGTCTGGGAGGGCGACAGCGGTGTGCATTCCCGTGAGCCCCAGTGTCCTGATGAGGGAGGCCTCCGCCTGTGTGGCCGCGTACTGTGCTCGTCGCACATTCATCTGAGCGGAAGACTGCGCCAGCTGAACCTGAGCCTGCTGGAGCTTGCTCCAGTTGCCCACGCTCACCATCCGGCGACCCAATTCGTTACCGGCCTCGGCGGCATCCTTAGCGCTACGGTGTTGCTTGAGGACCTGGCGGGCGGCGACGGCTTGAAGCCACGCCTTGCGACCCTGCGCGGCGACTTCCATCAGTTCGTCCAGATCGTCTACCCTGCGCTGAAGCGTTGGATCCAGTTCGACCCATCGGCCCTTGGCAAGCAGGTCCACGTTCGCTTCACCGATCCGGTTCATCGGCTTGATCAGTTCACGGTGCGCCCGCCAGGCTTGGCGCACAGCCTCTTCTGACGACATCAAGCTCAGACTGGCGGCAGGCTCCACCTGGTTTTGCGCTGCGGGCGCGTTTTCTTTTTCCCATTTGAGAATGTCCGCATGGCCACGTTTGAATTGCCCAACGGCGTCGTTGGCCTCACGCCAGTTCTTTTCGGTGGGTGCCGGAGCGAGCTGGGCAGACACCCCCAAAGGAATGACCAACACACTCAGAGCGATGGCCCGCAGTGCTGGGAAGGAATTGCGTCGATGAATCACTTATTTGCTCCTGTTCAGCCGTTTCAAGCTGCATGCAGTTTGCAAAGCCCCCCCCGTCGCGAACCTTTCGAGCACATTACAAAGTTGTCAGGCTCGGTTCATGGCAGCCGCTCGCAGCGAAAATGCCGGCCAGGAGTGCATGTGAAAATTCTGATCGTTGAAGACGAACCCAAGACCGGTGACTACCTCCGTCTGGGGCTGCGCGAGGCCGGTTACGCCGTTGAATGGCTCGTCAATGGGGTGGATGGACTGCACCAGGCCCTGGAGGGCGACCACGACCTCGTCATCCTGGACGTCATGCTGCCCGGTATGAGCGGATGGGAGATCCTCAAGGGTCTGCGCGACCAAGGCCGCCAGATACCGGTGTTGTTCCTGACGGCCAAAGATCATGTGGATGACCGCGTCAGGGGACTGGAACTGGGCGCGGATGACTATCTGGTCAAGCCGTTCTCATTCTCCGAGCTTCTGGCGAGGGTGCGCACCATCCTGCGTAGGGGGCGCTCTGGCATGGAGCCGACCACCTTGCAAGTCGCCGATCTGGAGCTGGACTTGCTGCGCCGCCGGGTGACCCGCGCGGGCAAGCGCATCGACCTGACCGCCAAGGAGTTCGGTTTGCTGGAGTTGCTGATGCGCCGCAAGGGTGAGGTGCTGCCTCGCTCGTTGATCGCCTCTCAGGTGTGGGACGTCAATTTCGACAGCGACACCAACGTCATCGAGGTGGCCATGCGCCGACTGCGTGCCAAGGTGGACGACGGATTTGAATACCGTCTGCTGCAGACGGTGCGGGGCATGGGTTACGTGCTGGAAGTACCGGAGTCATCCTGATGATCCGGCGCTTGACCCTCACCGCCCGTCTCACCGTTCTGCACACCCTGGTTTCCGCCTCGGTTCTACTCGGTCTGGGGCTGCTGGTTGCGTGGTCCACCCATCTGCACTTCGTCGATCTAGACCGTCACTACCTGCAGGACAAGGTGCATTTGATCCAGAAGATCGTCGATGAGACGCCAGATGCCGCCGAGCTGACCGACAAGCTCAATGAGCTGCTGGACAGCCACCATGGCTTGTTTATCGCAATCACGCTTGGCGATGAACAACTGTTTGGACCAAGCAGCATCTCTTTTCCACCCGAACTGGCCGCCCAAAGCGCCATGGGTCAGCCCATGGATTGGGCCGACGGCGAACGACAGTTGCGCGGAATGAGCACAGAGCTGTCGGCAGCCCAGGTGACTGGCGGAGCTGGAAGTTCAGGGAAGCGCATCCGCTTGACGCTCGCCCTGGACACACTACACCACAACCATTTCATGCAGGTATTGCGCCAGCAGCTGGCGATATACGTGGTGATCGCCACCCTGCTCAGTGGCTTGCTGGGTTGGTGGGCTGCTCGCGGCGGTCTGGCGCCGCTGCGGATCATGAAGGATCGAGCACTGAAGGTGACCGCCCACAAGCTCGACGAGCGGATGCCGATCGAGGCGGTGCCGGTAGAGATGGCGGAACTGGCCAACAGCCTCAACACGATGCTTGAGCGGCTGGAGTTGGATTTTGCGAAGCTGATGGAGTTCTCAAGCGACCTCGCACATGAACTGCGTACACCCATCAGCAACTTGTTGACCCAGACCCAGGTGTCCCTCTCGCAACGTCGCGATCCCGACACCTACCGAGACATCCTCGCCTCCAATGCCGAGGAGCTCCAGCGCCTGGCTCGCATGGTGTCAGACATGCTGTTTCTCGCGAAGACCGATCACGGCATTCAGCTCCCGAATCGAGAGAAGGTCGCGCTGGAAGACGAGGTGGCCAGCCTGCTGGATTTCTACGATGCGGTTGCCGAGGACAAAGAGATTCGTCTGCGGGTCCTGGGGTCGGGCGCGGTATCTGGCGACCGCCTGATGATCCGGCGGGCCATCGGCAACCTGCTGTCCAACGCGCTGCGCCATGCGCACCCCCGCACCGATATCGAACTCACCATCCGCTCTTCGGAGCAGGATTGCAGCCTGTGCGTGACGAACACCGGCGACGTCATTGACGCGTCCGATCTGCCCCGGCTGTTTGATCGGTTCTACCGGGTTGACAAGTCGCGCGCGCACCCTTCATCGGATGGTGCAGGACTTGGCCTGGCCATCACGAAAGCCATCATGCTGGCTCACGGTGGAAGCGTATCGGTCACATCGACAGCCGGGAAAACGCAGTTTTGCTTGCGGTTTCCGCGTCCGCACTGACGGGCAACCGAGAAGGAATGCCAAAAGTCGCCACGAACAAGACCACGCGTTGTGCTCGCATGGAACTTTCACCCGCTCTGCACCTCCAGTAAACTTAAATCGTGACCCGAAACCGTCGCCACCGCCTGATCACCGTGCTCTTTGCACTGATCAGCCTGCTGTTCATGCAGTTGGCTGTGGCGAGCTACGTCTGTCCCGGTTCCGAAGCAAAAATCGCTGAAGCGGCCGCGATGGCCGAAGCGGGTATGCCCTGCGCGGAGTCCATGCCGCTCACCATGGACGACGGGCAGCCCAGTCTGTGCCATGCACATTGCCAAGCTGGGCAGCAGTCCGCCGACAAGTATGAGTTGCCGTCGCCGGTGGCCATCGGCACGTTGCCAGCCAATTTCAGCTTGCATGTGGCCATCCCCGTGTTTTCTGAAGCGCCGCTACAGGCGCCTCATCTGCAGCGCACCACCGCGCCCCCTGTAGCTATCCGGAACTGCTGCTTCCGCCTCTGACCTCTCAGACCACTTAGGTCCTGTCTGATGCATTTCCCGTGCATCGACAGGTCGTTCTTCGTGCTCTGGAGGTTTTATGTTGATTCCCCTTCCGATTTATCGGACTGCCGCGCCAGCCTTGATGGTGGCCATGGCGTCTGCGGCGTGGGCCGCTGGCCCTTTGTCCTTGATTGATGCGCAGCGCATTGCCGTCGATCGGTCCCAACAATTGGTTGCCCAAGGTGCGCTGACCGCCTCTGCCCGCGAACAGGCGGTGGCGGCCGGCCAGCTCCCCGATCCGGTGCTCAAATTCGGCATCGACAACCTGCCTGCCAATGGCTCGGACCGCGGCAGCCTGACGCGCGACTTCATGACCATGCGCCGCATCGGCGTCATGCAGGAAATCACCCGGTCCGAAAAGCGTCAGTTGCGCTCGGAGCGCTTTGAACGCGACGCGCAACGAGTGCAGGCACAGCGCCAGTTGACACTGGCCAAACTGCAACGCGACACATCACTGGCCTGGCTGGACCGGTATTACACCCAGGCCATGCGCGAGCTGGTTCAGCAACAGGTCGACGAATCCCGGCTGCAGATGCAGTCTGCCGATAGCGCCTTTCGCACCGCGCGGGGCAGTCAGGCCGATGTGTTCGCTGCCCGCAGCGCCGTGATTCAGCTGGAGGACCGGCTCAGCCAGATCGACCGCCAGTCGCGCAACGCCAGCCTGATGCTGGCCCGCTGGGTGGGCGCTCCCGATGCGGAGCGACCGCTTTCCGGTTCGCCGCCTTGGCAGAGCCATCCTTTCCCGAGCGGAGTTTCAAGCGAGCACCTCAAGCAACACCCGGAGCTGCTGGTCGTGAGCGCAGAGGTCGATGCCGCGCAAACCGATGCCCGGCTGGCCCAAGCCAACAAACAAGCCGACTGGAGCGTCGAGGCCAGCTACGCCCAGCGTGGCCCGGCGTACGCCAACATGGTCTCGATCGGCGTATCGATCCCCCTTCAATGGAATCAGAGGAACCGCCAAGACCGCGAACTGGCCGCCAAGCTGGCCATGGTCGACGAAGCCAAGGCCCGTTACGAAGACACGCTGCGCAACCATGAAGCCGAGGTGCGCGGCTGGCTCAACGACTGGCAAACCGGGAAGGACCGGGTCGCCCGGTACCGCAATGAGCTGATCCCGACAGCGCGTCAGCGCACCGAGGCGGCACTGACCAGCTACCGCATCGGCAAGAGCGACCTGACCAGCGCGCTGGCCGCGCGCCGCGATGAGATCGACATCCGTGCGCAGGCCCTGACGCTGGAAATGGAAGCCGCGCGCGCCTGGGCCCAGCTCAACTTCCTCGTCCCCGCCGAACACAGCATGCCGGTTCAAGCCAGGGAGCTGCCATGAACAAGAAACACCTCGTTGCCGGGCTGATCGCTGCCGGCGTGCTGGGCGCCGCAGGCTATGGCCTGTACGCCCTGGGCATGAGAAACGGCAGCATGACTGCCACCACCTCACAGAGTGCATCAGCGTCGACCCCAGCGACCGCGCCCACAGCCGGACCCCAAAGCATCGCCGAAGGCGAAGAAGCCACACGCCGCCACATCAGCGCAGGCCTCAAGGCGGGCGATACCGACCTGGTCACTGGCCGCAAGATCCTCTACTACCACGACCCGATGGTGCCGGGCAACAAGTTCGACAAGCCGGCCAAGTCGCCTTTCATGGACATGATGCTGGTGCCGGTCTATGCGGATAGCGATGCCGACCAAAGCAAGGTCACCGTCAGCCCGCGGATTCAGCAGAGCCTGGGGGTGCGCACCGCAGCCGTCACCGAGGGCACGCTGTCGCCTCAGGTCTCCGCGGTCGGCAACATTGCTTTCAACGAGCGCAACCAGGCCACCGTGCAAGCCCGGGCGACCGGCTACGTCGAGCGTCTGCATGTGCGCGCCACGCTGGACCCTGTGACCAATGGGCAGCCTGTGCTGGACCTGTATGTTCCGGATTGGGTGGCCGCTCAAGAAGAGTTTTTGGCGCTCAAGCGCATGCAGGGCAACGACTTGGGATCGTTGGTCGATGGCGCGCGCCAGCGCATGCGCCAGGCGGGCATGAGCGAGCAGCAGATCCAGCGGGTGGAGGCCAGCGGCAAGACGCAGGCCCACACCACGGTCACGGCGCCATTGGGTGGCGTGGTGGTGGAACTGGTGGCACGTGAGGGCATGGCGGTGTCGGCGGGGATGACCCTGTTCCGCATCAATGGGCTGTCCACAGTCTGGGCCAACGCCGAGGTGCCCGAGAGCCAGGCGGCGCTGCTGCGCCCGGGTGCCAAGGTGCAAGCCCGCAGTCCGGCCATGCCCGGCACGGTCTTCGATGGCAAGGTGCAAGCCCTCTTGCCGGACGTCAATGCGGCGACGCGCACGCTCAAGGCCCGGCTGGAGCTGGCCAACCCGGGCTCGCGCCTGGTGCCGGGCATGTTCGTGACCATGCAGTTCATGGACATGCGGGCGGAGAAGGCCTTGCTAGTCCCCACCGAAGCGGTCATCCAGACCGGTAAACGCACCGTCGTGATGCTGGCCGAGGACAACGGCCGCTTCCGGCCCGTCGATGTCGAGGCCGGCATTGAAAGCGGCGGGCAGACGGAAATCAGACGCGGCCTGCAGGCTGGCCAGCGTGTGGTGGTGTCCTCGCAGTTCCTGATTGACTCGGAGGCCAGCCTCAAGGGCGTGGAGGCCCGGCTCAACAGCGAGGCCGCTCCGCCGCCGCTGGCCCGGCACCCCGGCGAAGCACAGGTGATCGCCATCGACCAGCACAGCGCGCTGCTGGCCCATGGCCCGCTCCCTACGGCCGGTATGGGCGCCATGACCATGGAATTCAAAGCACCTGCCAGCGGCATGCCGAGCAACGTGGTCAAGGGCGACCGGGTCCAGTTCGAGTTCGTGATGCCCCAGGACGGCGAGCCGACCCTGACCTCCATTCAGCCCTTGGCACCCGTTACCCCGGCATCGGGAGTTCCGCGGTGATCGCCCGCCTGATACGCTGGTCCATCGGCAACCGTTTTCTGGTGCTGCTGGCCACGCTGATGATCGCGGCCTGGGGCGTGTACTCGGTGATGAGAACGCCGCTGGACGCCTTGCCTGATCTGTCGGATGTGCAGGTCATCATCCGCACCACCTATCCCGGCCAGGCACCGCGCCTTGTCGAAAACCAGGTCACCTATCCGCTGACCACGACCATGCTCTCGGTGCCGGGGGCGAAGACGGTGCGCGGCTATTCCTTCTTTGGCGACTCCTACGTCTATGTGCTGTTCGAGGACGGGACCGACCTCTACTGGGCGCGCTCCCGCGTGCTGGAGTACCTCAACCAGGTCCAGTCGCGTCTGCCGGCGGCGGCCAAGGCCTCGCTGGGGCCGGACGCCACCGGAGTGGGCTGGATTTACCAGTACGCCCTGATCGACCGCAGCGGCACTCAGGACGTCGGGCAGCTGCGTGCCCTGCAGGACTGGTTCCTGAAGTACGAGCTCAAGACCGTGCCCAACGTGGCCGAGGTCGCATCGGTCGGTGGCATGGTGCGGCAGTATCAGATCGTGTTGGACCCGGACAAGCTGGCGGCCTATGCGATTGCGCATACCAAGGTGGCCGACGCCATCCAGAAGGCCAACCAGGAAGCCGGTGGCTCGGTGCTGGAACTCGGGGAGGCCGAATACATGGTGCGGGCTTCGGGCTACCTGCAGAGCCTGGAGGATTTCCGTTCGGTGCCGTTGACGACCACGCCTGCCGGCATCTCCGTGCGCCTGGGAGACGTGGCACGTGTCCAGATCGGCCCGGAGATGCGCCGCGGCATCGGCGAGCTGGACGGTGAAGGTGAGGCCACCGGTGGCGTGATCATCATGCGTTCCGGCAAGAACGCGCTGGAGACCATTGGCGCCGTCAAGGCGAAGATCCAGACCCTGCAGGCCAGCTTGCCCAGGGGCGTTGAAATCGTCCCGGTCTACGACCGCTCGGGACTGATCGAACGTGCCGTGGACAACCTCATACACAAGCTGCTGGAGGAGTTCCTGGTCGTCGCCGTGGTGTGCTTCATCTTCCTGTTCCACCTGCGCTCGGCGTTTGTGGCCATCGTTTCGTTGCCACTGGGCATCCTGGCCGCCTTCATCGTGATGCACTACCAGGGCGTCAACGCCAATATCATGTCGCTGGGCGGCATTGCGATTGCCATCGGCGCCATGGTAGACGCCGCCGTGGTGATGATCGAGAACGCCCACAAACACCTGGAGCATTGGGGGCAAGATCATCCGGGCGAAACACTGAAAGGGGAAGCGCGCTGGCGGGTCATCGGCGACGCGGCGGCCGAAGTCGGGCCGGCGCTGTTCTTCTCGCTGCTGATCATCACCTTGTCGTTCATCCCGGTGTTCACGCTGGAAGCCCAGGAAGGAAGGCTGTTCTCGCCGCTGGCGTTCACCAAGACCTACGCCATGGCGGCGGCGGCCGGGTTGTCGGTGACCTTGATTCCTGTGCTGATGGGTTACCTGATCCGGGGCCGGATTCCCGATGAGAAGTCCAATCCGTTGAACCGCATGCTGATCGCTGTCTACCGGCCGACGTTGGAGGTGGTACTGCGCGCACCCAAGATCACGCTGCTGGCCGCCGGCATGGTCCTGCTCATCAGCCTCTGGCCGCTGCGGCACATCGGCGGCGAGTTCATGCCGCGGCTGGACGAAGGTGATCTGCTCTACATGCCGTCCGCGCTGCCAGGTCTGTCGGCTGGCAAGGCCAGCGAGTTGCTGCAGCAGACCGATCGGTTGATCAAGACCGTGCCCGAGGTCGCCAGCGTGTATGGCAAAGCCGGCCGCGCCGAGACGGCAACCGACCCGGCACCGATGGAGATGTTTGAAACCACCATTCAGTTCAAGCCACGCGAACAGTGGCGCGCCGGCATGACGCAGGACAAGCTGGTGGAAGAACTGGACCGCATCGTCAAGGTGCCCGGCCTGTCCAACATTTGGGTGCCGCCCATCCGCAACCGCATCGACATGCTGGCCACCGGCATCAAGAGCCCGGTGGGGGTCAAGGTGGCGGGTGCCGACCTGGTCACGATAGACCGACTGACTGGCGAGATCGAGCGGGCCCTCAAGGGTGTTCCTGGCGTCACGAGCGTGCTGGCCGAGCGCCTGACCGGGGGGCGCTATGTGGACGTCAATATCAAGCGGGATGCGGCATCGCGCTTTGGCCTCAACGTGGCCGACGTGCAGTCGGTCATCAGCGCGGCCGTGGGTGGCGAGAACATTGGTGAGACGGTGGAAGGCCTGCAGCGCTTCCCGATCAACATGCGCTACCCGCGCGAGATCCGGGATTCGCTGGAGAAGCTGCGCAGCCTGCCCTTTGTGACAGAACGCGGCTCGCGCCTGCTGCTGTCGGACGTGGCCGACATCCGCATCACCGACGGTCCACCCATGCTGCGCAGCGAAAACGCCCGCCTGTCGGGCTTGGTCTATGTAGACATTCGCGGACGTGATCTGCGCTCGGCCGTGCAGGACATGCAGAAAGCCGTCGCGGACAAGGTCCAGCTGCCGCCAGGTTATTCGGTCTCCTGGTCCGGCCAGTTCGAGTTTCTGGAGCGCGCCACGGCCAAGCTCAAGGTGGTGGTGCCGTTCACGCTGCTGACCATCTTCGTGCTGCTCTACCTGACGTTCAAACGCTTTGACGAGGCTTTGCTGATCATGGCCACGCTGCCGTTTGCGCTGGTGGGCGGCATCTGGCTGCTGTACCTTTTGGGCTACAACCTGTCGGTGGCCGGCGCCGTCGGGTTCATCGCCTTGGCCGGGGTGTCCGCCGAGTTCGGCGTGATCATGCTGCTGTACCTGAAATCCGCCTGGAGCGACCGACTCGACCAGGGCAAGACCACGGCGGCCGACCTGCTCGATGCGATTCGGGAAGGCGCGGTGCTGCGAGTGCGTCCCAAGGCGATGACCGTGGCCGTCATTCTGGGCGGTTTGTTTCCCATCATGTGGGGGACGGGAACCGGCTCCGAGGTCATGCAACGCATTGCCGCGCCCATGGTCGGCGGCATGATCACCGCCCCCTTGCTGTCCATGTTTGTGATCCCCGCGGTGTACTTGCTGATGCGCCGGCCTCGCGAACGCCGATCTGCCGGAAAATCATTCTGGGCAAGACGCAGTTCCGCAACTTGAACCCATCTCTCGTTAGCTTTGTCAACTACGCTCAAAGGAGTTCTCGAGGTCGCTGAGGTCGCCCGTACCGCCAGTTTCCAAGGTGAGGCGCGTAGTTGCGGCTTCCCCCTCCGGTTCCCTTGCGTGACGCAGGGAACCGGAGCGGGCGGCTGCGCGCCCCAGATCATTGGCCCTGACTGAGGGCCAACCTCACAGAACCAAGGAGGCGGATCGCCATGGCTGGAAAAGCTTCGCAGACTGGCGCAAGTCCAATGAGCCACAGCGTCTCGAAAGGCACGTTGCCGAAGACGCCTGGACCTGCCGCCACATCAGCTTCGTGCGATCAAGGTCGAGCCTCTCGTCGCACGGCCACTGCAAGCCACAACGTCCCTTAGAGCAACCCGTAGGGCCACTGGGGGGCGCTGAGGCGGCGAGCGCATTTTTTAAACGCCTGCAGAAATTCAATGGTTAACGCTCACCAACTTCCGTGAGAAGGGTTCGCTGCTTTCTAGGTCCTCCGCCACCCCTTGATGACGCTCGAGGGGTCGCGACCCGTTCAGACTCCCTACGAAACAGGCGCGGCCTTAGCGGCCCCGGAATCTGGGCTTGCGCTTTTCCACAAAGGCGCGGTTGCCTTCGAGCCGATCTTCAGAGATGTACGGATTCGGGCCCACGTTCAAGCGCAAGGCGGCCGAGGCCGGCAGTCCGATGCTCTTGAAGCTGACGGCCTTCATGCGCTGCACCGTCAACGGAGCGTTGTCCGCGATCTGGGTTGCCAGCGCACGGCTCCGCTCGATGAGCTCGGCCTGAGGCACCACGTGGTTCACCAGGCCGATCCGCTGCGCCACCTCCATGTCGACCAGTTGCCCGGTGTACAACAGTTCCAGGGCGATACCCCGCGGGACCAGCAAGGGCAGGACCACACTACCGAAGTTGGCCCCCATCCCCACCTTGGCTTCCGGCAGGCCCATTCTTGCGCCTTGCGCCGCGATCCGGATGTCGCAAGCGAGCGCGAGTTCGCACCCGCCGCCGGCGGCGACGCCGTTGATGGCGGCGATGGTGGGCTTGGACATCTCCAGCACAAGCTCATTGAGGTTTCGCTCGCGTCCGCCCATGGGATGGGCCATGCGGCCGGCGGCATCCAGCTCCTTCAGGTCCACGCCCGCGGAGAACGCGCGCTCACCGGCGCCGGTGTAGACGACGACCCGAACCTGCGGATCGTCGTCCAGCATGAGCGAAGCCTCCGCGAGCTGGGCGAACGTGGCCTTGGCCAACGCATTCATCCGCTGCGGCCGGTTGATCGTTACCCAGGCCACATGTCCGTCGACGCGGACCTCAACGCCACCGTCGGCCATGTCAGTTCTCAGGCTCCAGGCCGGCGGCCTTCATCACGGGCAGCCAAACCTGGCGCTCGCGCTCCGCGAAGGCCGCGAACTGCTCGGCGGTCAGGTTGCTGGGCGTCACGCTCGCGTCGGCCATGCGCTTGCGGGCCCCAGGCTTCGCAGCGGCAGCGCGCAGCGTTTCATTGAGGGTCCGCACCACGTCGTTGGGCGTGTCTTTCGGTGCCCACACCGCATACCAGGCCGTGACGTCGAAGCCGGCCATGCCGGACTCGGCGATGGTGGGCACGTTCGGCAGTTCGGGCATGCGCTCCTTGGTCGAGACCGCCAAGGCCCGCATCTTGCCGCCCTTGATCTGCGTGATGACGCTGGGAGCGGTGGAGTACATCATGTCGACGTGTCCACCGAGCGTGCTGGTCACCGCCGGCGCGTTGCCCGAGAACGGGACATGGGTCATCTTGATCTTGGCCAGGCTCGCGACGCGCTCACCCGTGAGGTGCGGCAAGGAGCCCAGCGCGCCAGATGCGTAGGTGATGTCCTTCGTCTTGGCCGCTTCGAGCACGTCCTTGAAGCTCTTGTACGGGGACGCTTCGGCCACGACGACCAGGATCGGCGACGAGCCCAGGATGCCGACGGGCTTGAAGTCCTTCATGGCATCGAAGGGCAGCTTCCGGTACATGCCCTCGTACATCACGTGCTGTGACGTGTTCGCGAGAAGCGTGTACCCATCCGGTTTGCTGGTCGCGACGTAGCGCGCACCGATCGTTCCGGCGGCGCCCGCTCTCTGTTCGATGACCAGGGGCTGCCCGATGATGGCCGAGAAATCCTCGCTCAGCAGGCGTGCGAAGGTCTCTGTCGCCCCGCCGGCGGCATAGGGCGAGACCAGCATGATCGGGCGGGACGGGTACTTGTCTTGCGCGTGCGCGGCCCCGATGAGGGCAAGCAGCGGAATGGCGCACAAGGCTCGGCGAATCAACATGGTGTCTCCTTCTGGGTTCAGGTGGTTTACGAGGCTGACGGCGCAGTCTCTTGCTGTGGCCGCATCAGGACGCGGCCGATGACCTCGCGAGAGGCAATCATTTCGAGGGCCTCGCGAAAATTGGCGAGAGGAAGGACTGCGTGCGCACGGGGGCGCAGCTTCTGCTCCAGGACCCACGCGAACAGTTGGGCGTAGGTGCGCCGCAGCCTGGTGTCGTTGGTGGCCGGCACCGGGTGCTTGCCCCAGCCGAAGTAGTAGCCCCAGTACACCCCGATGATGGTGATGTTCTTGACCAGCACGATGTTGGCCGGGATGGTCGGGATGGTGCCGCTGGCAAATCCCATGGGAATGATGCGCCCGTCGGGTGCGATGCATCGCAGCGAGATGTCGAACGTCTCGCCTCCGACCGGGTCGTAGATGACGTCTGCGCCGCGGGCATGGGTGGCCGCGAGGACAGCCTCCCGCCAGTTGTCTGTCCGGTAGTTGATGGCGAGATCCGCACCATGGGCCCGCGCGATCGCCGCCTTCTCTTCCGAACCTGCCGTGGCAATCACGCGCGCCCCCAACGCCTTGGCGACCTCGATGGCCGCCAGGCCACTCCCGCCGCCGGCACCATGAACCAGCACCACTTCACCAGGCTCGACCTTCGCCCGCCAGGCCAACGCACCGAACGCGGTGCCGTAGATCGTGGGGATCTGCGCGCCCGTGTCGAAGCCCACCCCGTCAGGCAGGGCGAACACCGTCTCTTCGGGCGCAATCACTTCCTGGGCATAGGCTCCGGACTGAACCCCCGCGATGACCCGGTCGCCGATGGCAAATCGCGATGCGCCTTCGCCCACTTCGGTGATCACGCCGGCCAGTTCGGTGCCGGGAATCAGTGGCAAGGGCGCCTTGTTCTGGTGCTTGCCCTCCATGACCAGGAGGCTCGCGAAGCTCGCGCTGCAGGCTTCCACCCGGATGCGCACGCATCCCGGCCGGATCGTTGGCGAAGGCACCTCCTCCAGCCTGGCGGCATCGAGGCCGCCATACTCACGGCACACGACGGCTTTCATCGGGCCTCCCGGGCTGCGCCGGCAGCGATGAGCTGGTCTGCCTGCTGCGGCGAATAACCGCATTCCGCGAGGATTTCGCGCGTGTGTTCGCCCAGCCTCGGCGTCGGCCTGGTCGGTCCCGTTGGCGTGAGAGACCAGTTGCTGGTCTTTGCGACCGTCCGGATGGCGCCCTCGCTGGGGTGCTGCAGTTCCTGGAAGAACCCCGTCTTGATCAAATGCGCATGCGACATGAGGGACTGCACCGTCTCCAGCTTGGCCACCGGGATGTCGGCCTCCTGCAGCAGGGCGATCCACTCGTCCGTGGGTCGCTGCTTGAGCAGTGAGGCAACGATGTCGTAGAGCGCCTCGAGATGCCGGGTGCGGCTTGCCACCGTCGTGAAGCGCTCGTCGTCCATCACCTCGGGCTGGCCGGCGGTGTGGAAGAAGGTGCGCCACTGCTTGTCCGTCAGGACCATGAGGCAGAGGGAGCCGTCGGTGGTCGGGAACGGCCGCCGGATGGACACGTACCGCTGGAAGATGGGCGGGCCCAGAGAGGGCTCGAACGTCAGTCCTGCCATGTGGTCGGCGAGGACGAGCGCTGCGATGGTCTCGAACATGGGGACTTCGACACATTGGCCCTGACCTGTGCGCAGCTTGTGCACCATGGCACCCAGCGCGGCGTTGGCGGCGCAGATGCCGGTCACCCTGTCCGCGACGGCGATCGGCGCGTAGCGCGGCGGCTCGCCAGGCGCGTGGAGCGAGGGTATGCCTGCAACGGCCTGGATCAGGTCGTCATAGGCGGGCTTGTCGGAATCGGGCCCACCGGCCCCGTAGCCCACGATGCTCACGTAGACGAGGCCAGGCCTTTCCTTGCTGAGGTTCGCGTAGTCCAGGCCCAGGCGGGCCATGGCCTTCGGTCGCGTGTTGCACACGACGATGTCGCAAGTGCCCGCCAGGCGAACAAACGCCTCCCGTGCGGCGCCCTCCTTCAGGTCGAGAACGATGCTGCGCTTGCTGCGGTTCGTGTGCAGGAACATCGCCCCCATGCCGTCATGGCGGGCGGGGCCCATGCCGCGGATGGTGTCGCCGTCAGGCGACTCCACCTTGATGACATCGGCCCCCATGTCACCCAGGATTTGTGTCGCGACCGGCCCTGAAAGGGCCGCGGTCGCGTCCAGCACTCGAATTCCAAGCAATGGTCCAGTCATGACATCCTGCGTATGTTTTTTAACATACTAACAAGTATCTTGTGAGTTTGGCAATAGGTACATTTCTAAAGAGAATCATTGCACAGCAATCGATGAAGCCGTAAGATACCAATCAGTATTCATCGGCGCACGGCGCCTCAAAACACGGAGAAACAGATGTCGGTCTTATGGGAAATGCCGCTGGAGGATGAGTCGCTGCGTTGGCAGGGTCTCGCGCAGGAACTCACCGCGAAGCACTTCGCGCCGGCCGCCGACGCCATCGATCGCGAGCAGCGCTATCCGATCGAGCACCTGGACCCGCTGCGGGAGTCCGGCATCTCGGGCATGTTTCTGCCGAAGGCCTACGGCGGTGGTGGCGCGTCTCTCGTGTCGCTGGTCGCCGTGGTGGAGGCCATTGGTGCGGGCTGCGGATCGACCGCGGCGATCATGGCGGCGCTGTCTCTTGGCGCCTTCCCGGTGCTCCTTGGCGGCAACGAAACGCAGAAGCAGGCATTGCTCGGGGGCTGGCCCGCAAGGGGGAGGCGGTCAACTTCGCGTTGAGCGAGCGTGGCGCCGGATCGGACGCGGCGGCGGTCGCGACCACGGCCGTCCGGGAAGGTGACGGCTGGCGCATCCGGGGTGAAAAGTGCTGGCTCGGGAATGGTGGGCACTCGACGCACTTCATCGTGTTTGCCCGCACGGGCGAAGAAGGTGCGCGGAACAACATCACGGCGTTCTGGGTGCCCCGGTCAACGGCGGGCGCGGTCGTCGACTTCTACGAAGACAAGATGGGCATTCGCGGCACAACGACGACAAACCTGAAGGTGGACGTCTGGGTGCCGCAAGAGAGCATGGTCGGCGAGGAAGGGCAAGGATTGAAGCTCGCGCTGTCCACACTCAATGTCGGACGGATCGTCGTCGCGGCGCAGGCGCTCGGCATCGCCCTGTGCAGCTACCGGGCGGCCGCCGAGTTCGCGGCGTCGCGCAAGACCTTCGGCAAGTCGATCATCGACCACCAGGGCGTTGGTTTCATGATGGCCGACGCGGCGACAAGCTTCTCTGCCGCGCGCATGATGGTTTTCGAAGCCGCGAAGGCCTACGACGCGGGCAAGGACGTCAGTGCGCTCGGCGCCATGGCCAAGCTCTTCTCCACGGAGGCTTCCCACGAGATCTGCGACACGTCGATGTCCGTGCTGGCCGGTCGAGGCTACGTGAAGCCGAATGTGGTCGAGCGCTGCTATCGTGACCAGCGAATCACGGAAATCTACGAGGGCACCTCGGAGATCCAACGGCTGGTGATCGCCCGGGCGATCAAGCGCGAGGCCTCGGCTTCCCATTCCTGACGCAACGATGAAATCCACCTCGAAGATGCCGCACGACCCTTCCATCACAGAGCAGTCCGGTGCATGGCGCGCCGTCGCTGAGCTCTATCACGCCTACTTCACGGGCATCGTGCTTTTCGCCGTGTCTCGACTTGGCACGGCCAAAGCGGAGGAGCTGGTCCATGAGATTTTCTGCCGCCAACGGCGTGAGCGGTTTCTGCCAGGGCTGAAGAAGCTCGGCATCGACCAGCTGCCGCCCGCCGTCGCTGCCGCGCAGTACCACTACCTCTCGAACCACATCGGCGGCGTCTCCGTGGAGTTCATGCCCGAGACCGAACGCAAGGCCTGGATCCGGTACGCCGCGCCGCGGTGGATCTGGGCGGACACCGCGCTGTGCGGCATTCCGCCCGAAGTCTCCAGGGCGATGCTCCTGGGCTGGCACGCCCAGAACGGCACCATGTTGAACAACCCGCGCCTGGGTTTCGTGTGCACCAAACAGACGGTCGATGGCCAATCGGGCCTCGAGGGCTACTACTTCGAGTACGACCGCGACCTGGCGCCGCACGAGCGGCTGCGCTTCGCCCGGCACGAGGATGCACCGGACTTCGATCCCCAGAAGGCGCCGAAGCTGCCGACCCAGACCTGGCCCCAAGAACGCCTGGACAAAGCGCATCGCAACTACGCGATGGAGTACGTGCGCTCCGCGTTCCCCACCGCGCTCGCCTTGTGGGGACCCGACGAGGCCTCTTCGCGCCTTCGATTGGCGGCCAAGATGATCGGCATGCAGTTCTACCACGCGACCTCGCGCCGGCTCGGCGAGGACTTCGGGACGGACGCCGCTGGCTTTGGCCGCTTCCTCCAGTCCATCGCGCTCGCTCACGGTGACAGCGCCGATCTGACCCGCACCGGCGGTGGCTGGGAGGTAAGGCAGCAAGGCTGGGCATTCCGCGAAGGGGTGGCCGAGTGGGACCCCGGCCTGGACCTCGCCTGGAATGGCCTTTTCGAAGGGGCCTTGCAAGCCCACAACCGCCGGCTCTCCCTGGGTTTCGCGCACCAGGAAATCCATGGCGGGCACGAGCTGCGCTGGAGCATCCAGGAATGACGACACACACCGAGAACACTTCGCAACCCGGGTTGGGCGCGCTGGCGGGACTGAAGGTGGTCGATGCGGCGCGCGTGCTCGCCGGCCCTTTTGCGGGGCAGATCCTGGGGGACCACGGCGCGGACGTGCTCAAGATCGAGAGTCCGGAAGGCGACGAGTGCCGCGGTTTCGGCCCTCCCTTTGTCAACGGGCACTCGGCCTACTTCAACGCCGTCAACCGCAACAAGCGCAGCGTCGTGCTGGACCTGGGAAAGGCGGAGGAACGTGATCGCCTCTACGCCATGTTGGAGACAGCCGACGTCCTGCTCGAGAACTTCAAGCTCAGCACGCTGCAATCCTGGGGCATTCCCAACGTCCAATGGTTCACCGAGCGCTACCCGCGCCTGATCCACTGCCGCATCACGGGCTTCGGCGATACCGGACCCTACGGCGGGCTGCCAGGCTACGACGCCGCCGTGCAGGCGATGGCGGGGCTGCTCTCGATCAATGGCGATCAGGGCGCTGAGCCGGTGCGCATCGGCGTGCCCGTCGTCGACCTCACCACCGGCATGAATGCGGCAATGGCGGTCTTGCTGGCCCTGCAGGCCCGCGCCCGGACGGGCCGGGGCCAGATGGCGGACGTCAGTCTCTACGACTGCGCGGTGTCGGTGGCGCATCCCTTCCTGAGCAACTACCTCCATTCGGGCAAGGTGCCGGGCCCTACGGGCAACCGGCACGCCAATATCGTGCCCTACAACGTGTACAAGACGGCCTCCTACCCACTGTTCATCGCCGTGGCGAACGACCGGCTGTTCGCGAAGCTGTGCACGCATCTGCAAACGCCCCACCTGCCCACGGACCCGCGTTTCGCAACGAACAAGCTGCGGGTCGAGAACCGCGAGGCGCTCGAAGTGGCGTTGTCCCGGGCTTTTTCCAGGGTGGATGGTGACGAGTTCGGCAAGCGGTTGCTGGCGGACGGTGTGCCGGCCGCCCCGATTCTGGACATCGCCAGCGTTGCGACCTCCGAGCACGCCCAGTACCGGCAGATGGTGGTTCGCCAGCCCGACTATGTCGGTCCCGGCATTCCGATCAAGCTCTCCGACACGCCAGGGAGCATTCGCAAGGGGACACCCCCTTTGGGAAGCACGACGCTGGAGCCCGATGCCGACCCGTTCGACCAGGCCTGACGCCGTCCGCACCCGTAGTAGGATCGACGATCCTGCGCGCGTGGAGAGAGGGCATTTCGTGGAACTTCCGGACAACATCATGGGTTGGGTGGATACCGACTACGAGTCGATGCCGACGACGCAACTGGCCCTTCTCGATGCGGCGGCGAGGGCCTTCACGAACTTCGGATTTGCGGCCGCGTCCATCGATGTCATCGCGGCCCAGATCGGTGCCACGAAGGGCAGCGTCTACTACCACTACCGCAGCAAGGCCGACCTGTTCTTCGCCGTGCACAAACGTGCGATGGTGCTGAACCTGCGCGCGCAGTTGCCGGTGGTGCAGGACCAGTCGCTGGACCCTGTCCAGAAGCTGCAAAGCATGTCCTATCGGCATGCGATGGTGATGATGGAGCACTTGCACTACCAGCGGGTCACCGTCCAGGGCGTGGAGCTTCACCAGTCCACCACGACCAGCGCTTCGGAGAGGGAGGCGCTGAAGGAAGTCGTTGCGATGCGCGATGCCTACGAGCACCTGTTCGAGAACGTGCTGCGGGAAGGCATCGCGGCCGGAAGTCTTGCGGCCGTGGAGCCCTCGCTGGCCTCCAAGGGCATTCTGGGTTCGCTGAACTGGATCACGGTCTGGTACCGGCCCCGAAAAGGCGACACGTTCTCTTCACGGCACCGAATCGCCGAGCAGCTCGCCAAGCAGGTCACCCATGGCGTGTCGCGCGAGGCCCCGCCGCTGGTGGGCGCGGTGACCGCACGACCGCTCGACCAGCAGGCCGACAGCAGCGGTTGAAAGGCGGATCGGCGCAGCGAGCCCGAAGAACTCAGGCAGACAGCATGTCGATCAACCAGGATGTGCCCGGATCATCGGCGAACGACCGGCCCATCGCGATCTGATGCCGGAAGGGCTCCAAGGCGAATGGCACGGCCTGCAGGGACCAACGCGCTTCCTGCCGTGCGACGAGGTCTTTCGGGACGGTCAGGATCAAGTCGGTCGATGGGAGCAGGCGCAGTGCCGCCTCGAAATGAGCGGCGACGAGTCGAATGTTCCGCTCCTGCCCCAAGCGGCTCAGCGTCTGGTCGATGACCCCGAAGGACCCGGGCTGCACCAGCACCTGCAAGTGCTCCGCCGCCAGATACCGATCCAAGGTGAGTCGGCGCTTGAAGGCGGGATGGCCCGCGCGCGCGACGCAGACATAGGGAACCTCCCTCAGGGTCTTCACGGCGATGGCATCGTCGGCGCTGTTGAGCACACCCAATGCCAGATCCAGCGCCCCGGATCGGATCATGTCCGCCGCGTGCGTTCGCCCCACGTGCGTCAGTTGAATGCGCACGAAAGGCGCCTGCGCAAGGATGCGGCCAAGCACAGGTTCGAGGATCGCCACGGCGGCGTGGTCCGAGCAACCGATCTGATAGTGCCGCCGGGATCGCGCGGGATCGAATGCGCTGGACATCGCAAACACCCGCTGAGCCCGCACCAGAATCGCCCGGACCTCCTGCTGCAAGGCCACCGCCTTGGGCGTGGGCACCATGGCGTGCCCGCGCCGGACAACGATCTGGTCGCCGCAGGCCTGGCGCAAACGCGTCAGCGCATGGCTCACCGCCGGTTGGGTCAATGCCAGGCGGTCCGCCGCGCGCGAGACGCTGCGTTCGCTGAGCACCGCATCGAATACCACCAACAGGTTGAGATCGAGCCGTCGAAGGTCCATGAATCCATTATGCATTCCATTCATTGACGAAGATGGAAAAGCATCATTGGACCCCGTTCTCCGAAATATTTACATTGGTTGCACCTTCTGAAGAAGGTCTATTCATGGTGCGCATGAATATCAGACCAACACCTATCCTGGAGACAAACAGCCATGAACCGCAAGACCCACCCTCCATCGCCAGCGGCGGCGAAAGGCAGGCGCAGCCTGGCCACCGTGTTCTGCGCAGCCGCGCTGTGCGCGCTGCTGGGTGGCCACGCGCAGGCCGCCGATTGGCCCGATCGACCCATTCGCATCGTGGTGCCGTTCGGCGCGGGCGGCAGCACCGATGCGCTCGCCCGCATCCTGGCAGAGAAGCTGGGTGGGCTCGTTGGACAGACCGTCGTCATTGAAAACCGCGCGGGCGCGGCCGGCGCCATCGGCGCACAGGCCGTGTCCAAGGCCGCACCCGATGGCACCACGTTCCTGCTGGCGACAAGCAGCACCCATGCGGTGCTGCCCCATCTGCGCCCGCTGCCCTACGACGCGATCAAGGACTTCACCGCGATCGCGCGCATCGCTTCGGCGCCCAACGTGCTCATGGTCAGTCCTGCGCTCAAGGTGACCACCGTCAAGGATCTGGCGCAGCTGGCGGCCTCCCGCGAAGGCGGACTGACCTACTCCTCCAGCGGGAGTGGCACCGTCACGCACCTCATCGCGGCGGACTTTGTCCAGCGCGCGGGCATCCGCGCTCGGCACATTCCCTACAAAACGGGCATTCAAGCCCTGCCCGAGCTCAACAGCGGACAGATCGACTTCACCTTCGACAGCATCGTCTGGGCCCTGCCCCAGGCGCAGGCCGGCAAGATCAAGGCCTTGGCCATCGGCAGCCCGGAACGATCGCCGTTGGCCCCCGATCTGCCGACGATGCGTGAGGCGGGATTCGCGGGTTTCGACGGCACGACGTGGTTCGCGCTCATGGGGCCGGCGGGAATCCCCCGAAGATCGTGGCGGAGCTCAATCGCCACATCAACGCGGCGCTGCGCGACCCCGATCTTCGAGCCCAGTTTGAACGCCAGGGCGCCGAGGCTTTGGGCGGCACGCCGCAGGACCTGGAGAAGCTCGTTCGGGATGATGGCAGCCGATGGGCCAAGGTCATCACCACGGGCAACATCAAGATTGAACAGTGAAAAAGAAGGCAACGCTCAAGCCATGACCACACCAAGCACGTCCATGCCCCTCCACTTCCGCGATCTGGTCGCCAGCGAACGCCCGCTGGTGCTCCCCGGAGCCCACGATGCGATCTCCGCCCTGCTCATCCAGCAGGCCGGCTTCAAAGCCTACTTCATTGGCGGTTTCCCCCTGGTCGGCGCTCGATTCGGCCTGCCCGACATCGGCCTGGCCACGCTGGGGGAAATCGGCGCGGGCGTGCGCGACATCCTCGCGGTGTCCGATCTGCCCGTGCTGGTGGATGTCGACAACGGCTACGGCGACGTCAAGAACGTGGTTCATGCGGTGCACACCTACGAGAAGATGGGCGCCCAGGCCCTGTTCTTTGAAGACCAGGTCTCTCCCAAGCGGTGTGGCCACATCGCCGGCAAGGAACTCCTGCCCTGCGAGGAAATGGAGCGCCGCATCCGCGCCGCCGCGGAGCAACGCCGCGACCCCCGCACCTTCATCATTGCCCGCACCGATGCCCGCGAGGTCTACGGCATGGACGAGGCCTTGCGACGCGGAGAACGCTACGCCCAGGCGGGTGCCGACGGCCTGTTCATCGAAGCCCCTGAGTCGGTGGAAGAACTCGCGCTCATTGGCCGACGCCTGGCAGGCGTGCCCCTGATGGCCAACATGCTCGAAGGGGGGCGCACGCCAATCCTGCGCCCGCAGGAACTGGAAGATCTCGGGTTCCGCATCGTCATCTACGGCATTTCGCTCTTGATGCGCAGCGTGCGCGTCATGCAGGAAAGCCTTGCCGACATCCGCAGCGGCGAGCTGAAGCTGGTGGGCACCGGCGTTGGGTTCGAGGAGTACAAGACGATCGTCGGGTTCGATCGCTGGTCGAACATCGAATCCCGGTACGGCGGATAAAGAAGACGGCGGTCCACAAGCAGAAGGCGATCATGATTTTTGTTTTTCACTTGCTGGATCGGCCCGGCGCAGCGGCGCTTCGTGAGGCGATGCGGCCATCGCACAAGGCGTACCTGGCCCAGGTGGCCGATCGCATCGCATTTGCAGGCCCCCTGACAAGTGACGAGGGTGCGGCCATGGTCGGCAGCCTGCTGGCCATCGACTTCAAGAGTCGCGAGGAAGCGATGCGCTGGCAGCGCAACGAGCCGTTCACCCAGGCGGGCCTCTACGCAAGCGCATCGGTCCATGCGTTCGACAACCTGTGGCCGCAGCGGTGTGGTTATCCCCCCCTGAGTTGAACCCCTGAGGCGCGCTACCAATCGGCACGCGGCGTCTTGTGGACCAGCTGAAGGAAGTGCGCCGCCTGCTCGGACATGGAACCGGCTGATCTGTTCAAAGGGAGGGTTGGGCACCCTCGACCGCCGTGGCCTGATCGCCTTGGCGGCGCGCATACCGCTGCGCCATCACCCCGCACACCATCAGCTGCATCTGGTGAAACACCATCAGCGGCAACACGATCGCGCCCGCCACGGGCGCGGCAAACAGCACGTTGGCCATGGGCACGCCGCTGATCAGGCTCTTGGTCGATCCGCAGAAGACGATGGCGATCTCGTCTTCCTTCGAGAAGCCCAGCCGGCGGCTGCCCCAGACCGTGAGCGTGAGCACCAGCGCCAGCAGCACCGCGCACACGGCCAGCAGGCCCAGCAGGGCCGTCAGCGGCAGTTGCGACCACAGCCCGGCGATGACGGCGTGGCTGAACGCCGCGTACACCACCAGCAGGATGGAGCCCTGGTCCACCACTTTCATGATGGAGGCGCGGCGCTGCAGGAAACCCGACACCCAGGGCCGCATCAGATGGCCGGCAATGAAGGGCAGCAGGAGTTGCACGCTGATGCGGCCCACGGCCTGCAGGGGATCGCCCATGGCGGCGTTGTGCGTCAGCAGCAGACCGAGCACGAGGGGCGTGAGAACCACGCCCAGCAAGGTCGAGGCCGAGGCGCTGCAGACGGCCGCGGGAATGTTGCCTCGCGCCATGGAGGCGAACGCGATCGCCGACTGGACCGTGGCGGGCAGCGCGCACAGGTACAGGATGCCCATGTAGAGGCTGGGCGTCACCAGCGGCCGCAGCAGCGGTGCCAGCGCCCAGCCGAGCAAGGGAAACAGCACGAAGGTGGTGGACACCACCATCAGCTGCAGGCGCCAGTGCCCGATGCCCGCCCAGATGGCCGCTCGCGAGAGCTTCGCTCCGTGCAGAAAGAAGAGCAGGCTCACCGCCACCGTGGTGGCCCAGCTCAGCGCCTGGGTGAACCCGCCTCGGGCCGGCAACAGGCTGGCCAGAACGACGGTCGCAACGAGGTACAGCGTGAAGTTGTCGGGCAGCAGCCGGGAACGGGCCATGGCAGGAGCGCGCGGCGTCGCGCGTGTCAATCGGTGGGACGGCCATTGAACCGCAGCCGCCGACGACAGTAAAATGAATTTATCGGATCCATTGATACCAATATCAAATGAATGTCAGCTTGCGGCAGTTGCGGGTCTTCAAGGCCGTCGCCTCGCAGGGCAGCTTCACGCGGGCGGGCACCCACATCGGCCTGTCCCAACCCGCGGTCAGCCGCTGCGTGACCGAACTGGAACAGCACCTCGGGCTCAAGCTGCTCGACCGCACCACGCGCGAGGTGGTGCTGACCGATGCCGGCCGCAGCCTGGCCGTGCAGCTCGAACGCGTGCTGGAAGACCTGGATGCCGTGCTGCAGGAGTCACGAGGCCAGGCCACGCAGCGCCATGGCCGGGTTCGCGTGGCCAGCAGCCCGACCTTGTCGGCCAACCTGCTGCCCGAATGCATCGCGCGCTGCCGCAGCGAACACCCGGGGCTGGACCTGCTGCTGCTGGATCGCATCCAGCACGATGCCCTGGCCAGCGTGCTGGCGGGTGAGGTGGACTTCGGCGTGGTGATCGACACCGGCGCGCGCGACGACCTGCAGGCCGAGACCATCCTGTCCGAGCCCTTCTGCCTCGTCTGCCCGCCTTCGCACCGCCTGGCCCGGCGCCGAGGCGCGAAATGGGCGGATCTGGCCGGCGAATCGCTGGTGCTGCTGGACCACGCCTCCGGCAGCCGGGGCCTGATCGACGAGGCCTTGCGCCTGCACGGCGTGGAGGCCTCCGTGGCGCAGGAAGTGGGCCACGTCACCACCATCTTCCGCATGCTGGACGCCGGCCTGGGCATCTCGGTCGTGCCCATGCTGGCCTTGCCGCCCGCGGGGCTGCAGGGCCTGGTGATGCGCCCGCTGCTGCCCCGCATCGACCGGCACATCGCGCTGGTGCGCCGCGCCCACCGGACCTTGACCCCCCCGGCGGAGCTGGCCTGGCGACTGGTCCGCCAGGTCGCCGCCGAGCGCACCGCACCCCGCAGGCGTGACAGCCATCACACCGCACCCGTCCCCGTCGCGGTGGCATCGCCGCCGGTCCGGTCTGCCCAACAACGCACCCGCGCAGGTGCAAGATGACCCTGGGCACGGTCCACACACGCACAGGATCTGCACAGGGGCTTTGAAGCCAATGGAACACAGCATGGTCGAACCACAGATGGAGGCAGCGCCCAACACGGCCCACGCCGGTGACCCACCCGGGTACCAGCGCCCACCCGGCTTTCGCCTGCGGTGGCGGGTGCTCCTGCTGGTCCTCCTGATCCTGTGCGCGGTGGCCGCGCTGCTGCTGCGCCGGGAGATGCAGACCTCGCACTGGCAGGCGCGGGAACTGCACGGCTATGCGGCCACCCTGAATTCCCACGTCGCCCCTGGTCCGGCCGAACTCATCCGGTTTCCCACCCACGGCCCGTTCGACGAACGCATGGGTTACACCAGCCTTCCGGCCTTCACCACCCGCCTGCAGGAGCGCGGCTTCGAGATCGCGGAGCAGTCGCGCCAGGACGATGCCCTGCGAACCCACCTGGAGCGCGGCTGGTTCGCCCCCTACGCGGAGAAGACCCACACCGGCCTGACCGTGTTCGACTGCAGCCGGGAATCGCTGCACGCCTTCCGTTACCCCTACCGGCGCTTCGAGAGCTTCGAGAGCGTGCCCGCGGTGGTGGTGCAGGCCCTGCTCTTCATCGAGAACCGCGACCTGCTCGACCCCGGGCGCCCGCAGATGAACCCGGCGGTGGACTGGCTGCGCTTCACGCGCGCGGTGCTCGCGCAGCTGGGCAGCCACATCGATCCCGACATCGACGCCCACGGTGGCAGCACGCTGGCCACGCAGATCGAGAAGTACCGCCATTCGCCCGGCGGCATCACGCACGACGCGCGCGAGAAACTGCGGCAGATGGCCTCGGCCTCGGTGCGGGCCTACCAGCAAGGCACCGACACGCTGCCGGTGCGCCGCCAGCTCGTGCTGGACTACCTCAACACGGTGCCGCTGTCGGCGGCGCCCCGCCATGGCGAGGTGCATGGCCTGGGCGACGGCCTGTGGGTGTGGTTCGGCACCGACTTCGATCGCGCCATGGCCGCGCTCTCGGCCCCTGGCGACGGCGCGGCCCGCGGCCGCGTCCTGCGCCAGGCGGTGGCGCTGATGATCGCCCACCGCCGGCCCTCGTGGTACCTCGCGCAGGGCCGCCAGGAACTCGACCGCGCCACCGACGCCCACCTGCGCCTGCTGACCGAGGCCGGCATCATCGACGCCGCCTGGCGCGACGCCGCCCTGCGACAGAAGCTGGTGTTCCGCGACATGACCAAGAACCCGCCGCTGCTGCCGGCCGCGGCGAGCAAGGGCACGACCACCGTGCGCACCCGGCTGGCCGGCCTGCTCGGCACCTCGCTCTACAGCCTGGACCGGCTCGACGCCCAGGCCAGCACCACGCTGAACGGCCAGCTGCAGGACGCGGTCAGCACCTACCTCGGGCGCCTGACCGAGCCGGCCTTCGCCCGCTCGCAGGAGCTGATGGGCGAGCGCCTGCTGCAGCCCGACACCCTGGGCGAGGTGCGTTACAGCTTCACCCTGCTGGAAAGCACGCCGCAGGGCAACCTCGTGCGGGTGCAGACCGACACGACGCAGCAGCCGCTGGACATCAACGAAGGCAGCAAGCTGGAGCTGGGCTCCACCGCCAAGCTGCGGGTGCTGGCGACCTACCTGGAGCTGGTCGCCGAACTGCACGCCCGGCTCGCGCCGCTGGAACCCGCCGCGCTGAAAGCCACCGAGGTCAGCCCGCAGGACAGCCTGAGCCGCTGGGCGGTGGACTACCTGTCGGGCCCGAACGACCACGGCCTGAGCGCGATGCTGGAAGCGGCGATGGACCGGCGCTTCTCCGCCAGCCCGCACGAGCAGTTCTTCACCGGCGGCGGCCTGCACAGCTTCAACAACTTCAACAAGAAGGACGACGCGCGACAACCCAGCCTGCGCGAGGCCATGCAGGCCTCCATCAACCTGCCCTTCGTGCGCCTGCTGCGCGAGATCGTGCGCCACACCATGTACCAGGGGCCCGGCGACACCGCGCGGCTGCTGGAGGACCACCTCGATCCGCGCCGCGACACCTACCTGGCCCTGTTCGCCGACCGCGAAGGCCAGGCCTTCCTGCGCCGCTTCTGGCGCAAGACCGACAACCGCACCCCGACCGAGCTGAGCGACATGCTGCTCGACGGCCTGCGCCCAGGCGCCGACCGGCTGACCGCGGTGTTCCGCTACCTGGAGCCCACGGCATCGCCCGAAGCCCTGGGCGCCTTCCTCTCGGCCCGCCTGGGCGACAAGGCGCCCGAGGCGCCCCGCGTGGCGCAACTGTACGAGCGCTTCGCGCTCGACGCCCTCGACCTGCCGGACCGGGGCTACGTGGCCCGCGTGCACCCGCTGGAACTCTGGCTGGTGGCCTACCGCCGGCAACACCCCCGGGCCACGCTGGACGAGGCGGTCGCCGCCAGCGCCGCCGAGCGCCAGGCGGTCTACCGCTGGCTGTTCCGCACGCGCGCGAAGGACGCGCAGGATGCCCGCATCCACACCATGCTGGAGGTGGAAGCCTTCCTGGAAATCCACCGCCGCTGGACCCGGCTGGGTTACCCCTTCGGTCATCTGGTGCCGTCGCTGGCCACGGCCCTGGGCAGCTCCGGGGACCGGCCCGCCGCCCTGGCCGAGCTGATGGGCATCATCGTCAACGGCGGGGTGCGCCGGTCCACGCTGCGCATCGCCGACCTGCGTTTCGCGCAAGGCACACCGTGGGAAACCGCGCTGCGGCCCACGCCGACGGAAGGTGAACGCGTCATGGCGCCCGAGGTGGCCCAGGCCTTGAAGAAAGCCTTGTCGGAAGTGGTGGAAGCCGGCACCGCCCGCCGGCTCTCGGGCAGTTTTCAGTCGGCTTCGGGAGAAGACCTGTCGCCCGGAGGCAAGACCGGCACCGGCGACAACCGCGTGGTGGTGAACCGGCGCGGTGGGGTGGCCCTGAACCGCACGGCCACCTTCGTGTTCTACCTGGGACCACGGCACTTCGGCAGCGTGACCGCCTACGTGATCGGACCGGACGCGGCCGGCTACCGCTTCACCTCCGGCCTGCCGGTGCAGATCCTGCGCTCCATGGCGCCGGTGCTGATGCCCCACCTGGACGGCAGGCCCGGCAGCGGTTGCCCGCGCGAGCCCTGAGTCACCGGCGATCGTCGGCGCGCGCAGGGCCGACCTAGAGCAGCTCGTTTTTCGAGCTGGGTCCGCCTGAGTTCGCCAGCACCGCCGCCAGTTCGGCGTAGGTTCGCACTTTCAGTTTGTGCCGAATGCTGCGCATCTGGTGATCGACGGTCGAAAACGACTTGTTCAAGCGGTCGGCGATCAGCTTGTACGGCAAACCAGAGGCCGCCAGCCAGGCGACCTTGAGCTCGGCCGGCGTGAGCAAGACAAGGCCCTGGCCCTCGCCGCCCGCCGCAGCGCCGCCCGCTCCCGACTCCGCCCGCTCAGCCGCGGCGCGCATCGCCGCCAGTTCGCACGAGGCCAGCAGAATCGGCCCAAGCACATCACCGACCACGGACTCGAAGTGCTCGTGCAGCGCCGAACTGTTGGGGATGGAGCGACCCACCCAATTGGCACAGATCAAACCGATGGGACGACCACGATGGCCCACCGGCGCGGCCATTTTGGAGGTGGTCCCGGCGTTCACCAGCATGTCGTGAAGCCGGACGTCGAAGCGGCCGTCCGCGGCGACGTCCCTGAAGACGATCGGGTGCTCGGTCTTCCACATCAGCTGCATCGCGCCTGCCATGTTGTTGACCTGCGCACCGGCGTACGTCGGCACCTCGGCGTCCGGGTCCCGCGACTCCGCGTAACCCGGCACGTACGTCGCGTTGCCGGGCGCGCCCAGGCCCGTGTCCACCCGTGAGCAGCCGAGATCGCCGCGAATCCACTCCACGGCAATGGCCGAACAGCGTTGGGCGTCATCCACGAACAGCAGCATGTGCGCGGCCAGATCCCGGGCTGGGCGCCAGCGGATGCGACCGGCCGAACCGAAAAGACCGTCGCGCAAACGAACCAGCGTCGACTGAACCACCTCGGGGTACGACGGAAACCCAGTCTGGCCTGGCGCGGGTTGATCGGGACTCATGGTGAAAGTGTGCGCCGCGGCCGCGCGCGCGGCGTAGCGGGGTTTCCCTACGCGATTTTTCGCAATGTTCAGACGGGCCCGATCCGAAGACGATTCCAGCCCATGCAGACCCCCCACTCTCTCGAAAGGCCCTCGGTGTGATCGACAACGACTTCTATTCCCCATGCATCAGGGGACCTACACGCTCCGCGACATGGGGGATCTGATCCTGGAAGAAGGCGAAACCCTGCGCGGCTGCAAGCTGGCCTACCGCACCCACGGGAAGCTGAATGCCGCCCGCGACAACGCCGTGCTGGTGACGACCTGGTTTTCGGGCACGGGCAAAGTGATGGAGGACGTGTACGTCGGCCCGGGCCGCGCGCTCGACCCCGCCAAATACTTCATCGTCATCGTCGATCAGATCGGCAGCGGCTTGTCGAGCTCGCCGCACAACACGCCCGGCGCCCAGTCGATGGCGCGCTTCCCGAGGGTGCGCATCGGCGATGACGTGCAGGCGCAGCGGCGGCTGCTGAAGGACGCGTTCGGCATCACGGAGCTGGCCTTGGTCTTTGGCGGCTCCATGGGGGGCCAACAGGTCTATGAATGGGCGGTGCGGTACCCCGACCAGGTCAAGCGGGCCGCCGTGGTCGCCGCCACGGCCCGCAACACCTTCCACGACTTCATGTTCACCGAGACGCTCATCGAAGCGCTGACCTCCGACCCGCACTGGAACAAGGGCTGGTACGAGCGCGGCGAGGATGTGCGCGACGGCTTGAACCGCATGGCGGGAATCTTCGCCGTCATGGGCTGGAGCACCGAGTTCTACGAAAAGAAGCGCTGGCAGTCGCTGTTGGGCATGTCCTCCGAGCGCGATTTCATCAACGGCGTCATGCGCGCCTACTTCGCCCCGATGGACGCCAACAACCTGCTGTGCATGGCGTGGAAGTGGCAGCGGGGTGATGTGTCGCGCCACACGGCCGGTGATCTGGCCAAGGCACTGGGCCGGATCACGGCCCGGTGCTGCGTGATGCCGATCAGCCACGACATGTTCTTCCCGCCACGCGACTGTGAGGCCGAGCAGCGCCTGATCCCTCGTTCGGCGTTCAGGGTCATCGAGGCCGTGGAGGGACACATGGCATTGAACGGATTCGATCCCGCCTACACGGCGCAGGTGGACAAGCACCTGCGCGAGCTGCTGGACTTCCCGGCTTGACCCCCTCCGTCTCGACACCCACTCCCAAAATTCCATGAACCACCCATCGCCGATCAAGCTCGTCATCGACCGAGCGACCAAGCACTACGAGACCAGGACCGGACGGGTTCACGCACTCGACAACGTCTCCTTGCACGTCGGCCACCACGAGTTCGTTTCGCTGGTCGGTCCATCGGGCTGCGGCAAGTCCACCTTGTTGTGGTCGATGGCGGGCCTGCACGATCTCACCAGCGGCGAGATCCGCCTGGACGGTGTGCCGATCCATGGCCCCAACCCGAACATCGGGATGATCTTCCAGGACGCCAACCTGCTGCCCTGGCGGTCCATCCAGAAAAATCTGGAGTTCCCGTTCGAGATCAGCGGCAAGCAGGCCGACCGCCAGAGGCTCACCGACTTGATGGAACGTGTCGGTCTGGGGGCCTTCGGTTCGAAGATGCCGCGCGAACTCTCCGGCGGCATGCAGCAGCGCGCCTCTATCGTGCGTGCCTTGTCGTTCGACCCCTCGGTGTTGCTGATGGACGAACCGTTCGGCGCGCTGGACGCCTTCACCCGCGACGAGATGAACATGCTGGTCGAGGAAATCTGGCTCGAGACACGAAAGACCATCGTCTTCATCACCCACAGCATCCCCGAGGCCGTCTTCCTGTCCGACAAGGTCCACGTGATGAGCGCCAGGCCGGGCCGGTTGGCCAAGACCTTCACGATCGACTTCCCGCGCCCGCGCGCACTGGACATCATGGAAACGCGCGAGTTCTTCGACGTGGTCAACACGATCAAGGCCGAAATCCAACATCAGCCGGCATCCCCCAGGACGGCGCAAGCGGGAGCGACGCAATGACCGACAAGGCACTGGGCGATCGCATCCCCGAGTTTGGCCAGCCGAAGGCCGCGGGCCAGGCTGGCATGTCCGGAGGACTGAGCGGTGTCGGCATTCAGTCGACGCAGGAGATGGTGGCGGTCATCGCGGTGGCGGTGCTCATGGTCGGCGGGGCGGAACTGCTGCTGAGGATGTTCGAGGTTCCGGCCTTCATCATGCCCACACCCTCTTCGATCATCGCGGTGTTTTTCTCGGACGAAGTGCCGGTCATCGCCACGCACGCCGGCCACACGCTGGTCGAGCTGTTGTCGGGCTACGCCATCGGCGCCAGCATCGGCCTGATGCTGGCGGCGCTGATCACGCAGTTTCCGTTCGCGGAAAAAATCATCACGCCGTACATCCTGCTGCTGGTCACCACGCCCATGCTCGCGCTGGTGCCACTCCTGATTCTGAACTTCGGCTTCGGCTATGCGCCCCGCATCGTCGCGGTGGCCCTGGCTTGCGGGCCGATGGTGATGATCAACGCGGCCACGGGGTTTCGCCGGGTGGATCTGGGCAAGATCGCCCTGGCCCGTTCGTACGGCGCCTCCACGCTGCAGATCTTCACCAAGATACGCATCCCGATGGCCATGCCGATGGTCCTCGTCGGGCTGATGATGGGTGCGATCTTCGGCCTCATCACGGCCGTGGGTGCCGAGATGGCCGGCGGCGGTTTCGGTCTGGGCAGCCGTCTGACGACCTACTCCTCGGTCATCCGAATGCCCGAGTTCTTCGCCTGCATCCTGATCCTGGCCTTGCTGGGCATCCTGATCTACCTGCTCTTCTTCTGGCTCGGCAAGCGCCTCGCCGGCTGGGAAAGCTGAACCCGATTCTTGCCACGAACGGCCCGGCCTTGGGGCCAGCCGCCCACCCGCGCCCGCTTGCGGCGCACAACGACGAAGGAGCATCCATGAACCATTCCATCGCGTCGCCAGGCTTGACGCGCCGGCACTTCCTGCAGGTCAGTTCCACCGGCGTGGTGACCGCCACGGTCCTGGGCGGGGCCCTGCTGCCGGCGGGCATCGCCCACGCGGCGCCCTACAGGGGAACGCACACCTGGATTTCCCCGCGCGGCACCATCGAGGTGATGGACGACTACCCGTACTGGGTGGCCAGGGAGATGGACTACTTCGGCGATCTGGGGGTGCAGACCAAGATGGAGCCCGGGCCCTCGGACGGCACGGCGGTGGTGAAGTTCCTGGCCGTCAACCAGGCCGACATCGGTTTCCCCTCACCGGGCGTGTTGTCCTTCGCCGTCAACAACAAGATGGACCTGGTGTCGATCTACGGCAGCGGCGCGCGGGACCTGTTCAACATCGCCTTCCGCAAGGGCGAGGGCGTCAGGGACCTCAAGCAGCTCGCGGGCAAGACGGTGCTGCTGGGGTCCGCGGCATGGCAGTCGATCGCGGACCCCATGTTCGCCGATGCCGGGGTGGACCCCAGGAGCATCAAGTACATCGAGGCCGGCTGGCCGACCTGGACGAAGGCGCTGCAAAGCGGTCAAGGCGACGCCTGCCTGGCCTGGGAAGGGCTGCGCGCCGACCTTGAGGCCAAGGGCCTCAAGTTCGACTACTGGCTCGGGATGCGGGGATCCAAGCTCCCCTCCAATTCACTCGTCGTGCGCCGAGCGGACATCCAGGACCCGGACCGCAAAGCGGTCCTGCAGAAGTACCTCCGGGGCTGGGCGATGGGCTCCGAGTTCGCTGACCGGAACCCCCGCGCCGCGGCGCAGATGGTCTTCAAGGCCTTGCCCCAAACGCTTCGGAACTACGGCCCTCGTTACGGCACCGAGAGCCTGCTGCAGATCCACCGCACCTTCAAGAGCGACCTGACCCTGCGCAAGGGCTGGGGCGAGCACGACATTGCCGCCTGGGACAACTTCTTCAAACTCCTCAAACGGATCGGCCAGTCGTCGATCGAGATCGACGCGAAGAAGTACGTGCTCAACGACTTCATTGCCGATGCGAACAGGTTCGACAAAGCCAAAGTGCATGCCGACGCCGACCAATACCCGCTGTCGCCCGAACTGCAGGCGGTGGACATGGCGAGCATGGAGAAGAGCTTCTACGCCAGCGCCATCAACTAACCGCCCGGCGATCCCTCAGACCACATCCACCCGCCGCCCATGGCGGCGAGGCCTCCCCATGAAAAACTCCATGATTTCCGCCAGCATCGGCGCTGTGCACGCCGCGATTCTGGCCAATGAGTCGAACATCGAGTCGCTCGATCGCGCCATCGGTGATGGCGACCACTATCTCAACGTGCGACGCGGCTGCGATGTGCTGATGGTCATGCGCGCGGACCTCGAGTCCAGGCCCGCCGGGGCGGCGTTCGGCGCCATCGGCATGAAGCTTCTGTCGACGATCGGGGGCGCATCCGGCCCCTTGATCTCGGGATTCTTCGTCGCGATGGGCAAAGCGCTGGCCGACGCCGGCCCGCTGGACCGCAAGCAAATGGCTCACGCGTTCGCCGCGGGTGTCGAATCCATCCAGCTGCGCGGCAAGGCCGACGTCGGCGAGAAGACGATGCTCGATGTGTTGATCCCCGTCTCACGCTTCCTGCTCCAGCAGGCCGAGGGCTCGATTCCTCTGAAGGACCTGTGTGAACGGATCAACGCGGAAGCCAGAGAAAACATGCTCGCGACGCGCGACATGATCGCCACCAAAGGGCGCGCCTCGTTCCTGGGAGAGCGTGCACTCGGTCACGTCGACCCCGGTTGCAAGACCTGCGAGGTCGTCCTCGCGGCGGTCACCGCGGTGGTGCTCGCCCAGCAAGGTTGATGGAGCCATGAAGAAATTTCTCAATGATGCCGACGGCCTCCTTCGCGACGCGCTGGCCGGTATGGTCTCGGCGCATGCGGACGTGATCGAGCTGCACCCCGACCCCTGCTTCGTGCGGCGTTCGGGGCCGCCGCCTCGACCCAAAGTGGCCCTCATTTCCGGTGGTGGCTCCGGCCACGAACCCTTGCACCTGGGCTTCGTCGGACGCGGCATGCTGGACGCAGCGTGCCCGGGCCAGGTGTTCACCTCGCCGACGCCCGACCAGATGCTCGCGGCGGCAGCCGAGGTCGACATGGGGCACGGCGTGCTGTTCATCGTCAAGAACTACGCCGGCGACGTCATGAACTTCGAAATCGCCAGCGAGATGCTGGAGATCCCGAACGCGACCGTGCTGGTCCAGGACGACGTGGCCGTCGAGCGCTCGACCCACACCACCGGACGCCGCGGTGTGGCCGGCACCGTGATGGTCGAGAAGATGGTCGGCGCGGCGGCCGAGGCTGGAGCCGATCTCGCTCAATGCAAGGCGCTTGGCGACCGGGTCAACCGGGCCACGGCGTCCATGGGCGTGGCCTTGACCAGTTGCGCCGTGCCGGCGGCCGGACGGGCGACATTCGAGATGGCGGATGACGAGATGGAGATCGGCGTGGGCATCCACGGCGAACCGGGCCGGCGGCGCGAGAAGCTGCAGCGCGCCGATGCCATCGTCGACGAGCTGGTCGGCGCGATCTTGAGCGACTTGAAACCGCGGCCAGGTGCCGAAGTGCTGCTGCACGTGAATGGCTTTGGCGGCACGCCGCTGCTGGAGTTGTACCTGCTCCAACACCGGGCCGAAGCCCAGCTCACGTGGCTGGGGTTCAAGCCCGTGCGCTTTCTGGTGGGCAACTACACGACCGCACTCGAAATGGCAGGCGCCTCGCTGACGCTCACCGTGCTCGATAGCGAATTGAAGGCTCTCTGGGACGCCCCGGTCCGAACGTCCGCGTTGAACTGGTGAGCGTGGGGCGCGGGCCCCCGCCCGGCCACAGTTCCCCCGGGAACCCGCAACGGCCCACAGCCGTGAACCGTGCGAGCCCGGAGGATCAACCCATCAGGCGGCGACGGCTTGCGGGCGGCGGCGGCGCGACAGCCAGCCGACCATGCCCAGGCCGCTGAGCAGCAGGGCATAGGTTTCGGGTTCCGGCACGGCGGCCACGGTGATGCTCAGGCTGTCGCCGGCGTTGAGGCCGTTGATGGACCAGTTCACGCCGCCGTTGTTCAGCGAGTTGCCGATGGCCACGTCCAGGAACTCGGGCTGCGAGAAGTTCACGCTGGCGTTGCTGCCGTTGAAGTTGATCGCGCTGACGGCGCCGAACTGCGGCGTGACCGTGCCCAGGTTGCCGAAGGTGCCGGTGCTCAGGCTGAACGACAGGCCTTCGAAGCCGGCGTTGCCCAGGAAGTTGGCCAGCAGGGCGTTGAACGAGAGGCTGCCGCCGATCAGGTCGGCCGCGTCGATGGTGTAGTTCAGGGTCATGGGCGCCAGCGACGAGAAGTCGATGTCGAACGACAGCAGGCCGTCGGTGCTGAAGTCCCGGAACTCCGAATCACCCCCCATCACGCCGTTGAAGCTGATGGCGTGGGCGGGCATGGCGGCCAGCAGGGCGGCGGCGGCGGCGAGGGAGAGAAGTGGTTTTTTCATGGTGTGGTCCTGTTGCGGGGTGCGGGGGTTCAAAGGCTGCCCTTGGTCCAAGGGCCGGTGATGGCCAGCGTGACGCCGGTGTAGATGTTCACGAACAGCACGCGGCCGTCGGGGCTGAACACGCTGCCGGCCCATTCGGTGTTGCGCTGGTTGCCGGTGGTGGCGCCGGTCTTGCCGACGGCGTCGAGCTGGGCGCGCGTGAAGTTGTAGTTGTTGCGGGCGAAGATGTAGCTGTTGCCGGCGGGCGTGAGCACCTTCAGGTCCTGCGAGGGGATCGGCTGGCTGGTCGGGCTGCTGTTGCCGCCGTCTTCGTTGAACAGCAGGCCACCGCGCGGGCTCACGCAGATGTTGTCGGGCGAGTTGCCGACCACGCGGTCGCGGCTCACGAAGATGGCCTTGAGCACCAGGGTGGACAGGTCCAGCGCCCAGATCACGCCCGCGCGCGCCGGCAGGGACGAGGTGGCCGAGCTGGTGGCCTTGTCGGTGAAGAACACCACGCCGTTGGCGACCCAGCAACCTTCGTTGGCGCCGAAGATCGCGCCGCCGTTGGCGTAGGCGCCACGGAACGGGCCGCTGCCGGTGACGGTGCCCACCGAGGTGCTCATGGACGCGCGGTCGGCATCGGGATCGGCGATCTCGACCCAGTCGCACTGGAATTCCTGGCACAGCGTGGGGAAGCGCAGGTCGGCGCCGGGGCGGCCGCGCACGGCCAGGCCTTGCAGGCGGCCGCCTTCGTGCAGCGAGCCCAGGCCGCCGTTGATGTTGTTCGGCAGGAAGCGGTACAGCGTGTTGGCGTTGCCCGCGTCTTCGGTCAGGTACCAGTAGCCGGTGTCGGGGTCCAGCGCGCTGGCTTCGTGCGCCATGCGGCCCATGTCGCGGATGGGGTTGACGTTGGCGGCGTTCAGGCTGGTGTCGGCCGGGATCTCGAAGATGTAGCCGTGTTTCTTGCCTTCGCTGCTGATGGCGTTGCTGCCGATCTCTTCGTTGCTCAGCCAGCTGCCCCAGGACGACGCGCCGCCAGCGCACGGGCGGTAGATGCCGCCGAACGTGGCGTAGCTCTCGGCCCAGTTGCCGTCGCGGAACACGAGGTTGGTGTTGCCACCGATCTGGTAGTCGCTGCCGGTCAGGCCGGTGTCGTACTTGGCGACGTTGGAGCGGCTGCCGCCGATGATGTTCGCGGCGTTGGTGGAGGTGCTCTGCTCGTGGTTGCGCACCAGGATGATTTCGTTGCTGCGGCCCACGCGGCGCGAGACGACCACGCCCATGCCGTCGTGGTTGCCCGGGGTGGGCAGGCCGTCGCTCATGACGTCGCCGCGCCAGCCGTAGCTCTTGTAGCTGAAGCCGGCGGGCAGTTCGATCAGGGGCAGGCCGGTGACCATGTCGTTCACCGGTGCGGTCGGGCCGTAGGGGCTGGTGACGAGCGCGGAGGCGTCGGCCGGCGAGCAGCTGGCGTTGTAGCCCTGGTCGATGGTGTTGGCCATCGCGGTGATGGGGCCGGTGAACGCGGCGGTGATGGCCGCGGCACTGCCGCCCAGCAGCATGCTGCGGCGGGAAAGATCGGGATGGCCGTTGGACTGGTCTGACATGGAAGTTCCTCGTGGGAGTGGTGGGGAAAACGGGAGTCCCCAGCATCCCGCGAGGCCATGAACCCGCGGTGACATCGCGCTGGACGATGGGCTGCGTTTGATGTCGGCGCCGCAAAGAAAAATGGTCCGAACGGACCCTTGCACCCCCTCAGCGCATGAGCGGCGCGGCCGCCGGCACGCGGCCGTACACGTCGTCGAAGCGCACGATGTCGTCTTCACCGAGGTAGGAGCCCGACTGCACCTCGATCATTTCCAGATCGAAGCGGCCCGGGTTCTCCAGCCGATGGATCTTGCCCAGCGGGATGAAGGTGGACTCGTTTTCCGTGAGCAGGAACTGGCGGTCGTCGCAGGTCACCTGCGCCGTGCCCTTGACGACGATCCAGTGCTCGGCGCGGTGGTGGTGCATCTGCAGCGAGAGCGCCGCGCCCGGCTTGACCAGGATGCGCTTGACCTGGAAGCGCGCGCCCGCGTCCACGCTGTCGTACCAGCCCCAGGGGCGGTGGATCTTGCGGTGGGCCGTCGCTGCGGCGCGGCCCTCGCGCCGCAGCTGCTCCACGATCTGCTTGACCTCCTGCGCCCGGTCCTTGTGGACCACCAGCACCGCGTCGGCGGTCTCCACCACCACCAGGTCGTCCACGCCGCAGCAGGCCACCAGGCGGCGCTCGGCCATCACCAGCGTGTTGCGCGCATCGCGCAACACCACATCGCCCTGCACCGCATTGCCCGCCTCGTCCTTGGGCAGGCATTGCCAGACCGAATTCCACGCGCCCACGTCGGACCACCCTGCCGCCAGCGGCACGACCACGCCGTGGGGCAGCGCCGGGTCGCGCGCGCCACCCGCGACCAGGCGCTCCATGACCGCGTAGTCGATCGAGTCGCTCGGGCAGGCCGCGAACGCCGCCATCGGCAGGCGCACGAAGTCGCTGTCGGTGCGGCGCGCCTCCCAGGTGGTGGCGACCGCGGTGGCGATGTCGGGCCGGCAGTGGCGCAGCGCCTGCAGCCAGACCGAGGCGCGCACCATGAAGAGGCCCGCGTTCCACAGGCACTCGCCCTCGCGCACCAGGCGCTCGGCGGTCTCTTCGTCGGGCTTCTCCAGAAAGCGGGCGATCGACCAGACGGTGGTGCCGTCGGCGGCGAGCGCGAACGCCGGCCCACGCTGGATGTAGCCGTAGCCGGTCTCGGGCGTGGTGGGCGCCACGCCGAAGGTCACCATCGCTCCGGCCATGGCCAGCGGCGCGGCGGCTGCCACGGCGCGGCCGAAGGCGGCAGCGTCGGGGATCATGTGGTCGGCCGGCATCACCAGCATCAGCGGATCGTCGCCCTCGCTGCCCGCCGCGTGCGCGGCCACCGCCATGGCCGGTGCCGTGTTGCGGCCCACGGGCTCCAGCACGATCTGTCCCTCACAGCCGATCTGCCGCAGCTGCTCGGCGATCACGAAGCGGTACGCCTCCCCACACACCACCAGCGGCCGCGCCACGCCCAGGCCCGGCAGCTCGGCCACGCGGCGCAGCGTGGCCTGCAGCAGCGAATCGGCCCCGGCCAGGGCCAGCAGCTGCTTGGGGTGCTGGTCGCGCGAGAGGGGCCAGAGGCGGCTGCCGGAGCCGCCCGAGAGAACGACAGGAACGACGGAAATGGAAGGCATGGTGGAGACCTGGAAGAAAAAGCGCGAATGTAGGGGGCTTGCATGTGGCGCGCGTGACAGCGCGATTCCACCGTTGCCGGTTGTCCCGCGCCTGTCTTCATCGTGCATTCAAGGTGTCACATACGGCCGGCAGACTGGCCCCTGCCATCGGCGCGTTCCGCCCCTGGCGACAGCCCGTTGCACCGGGGGAACTCCCTTGACCCAGACGACCGCCCAGGGCCTTTCGCCCACCACCCTCCCACGCAGCCACCCGAGCGCCTCCAGCCGGGGCGGCCTGCTGCATGCGCTGGAAATTTCGCTCAGCCCGCTGGTGGGCGTGGCCTGCCTCTGGGCGCTGGCCCGCGCGATGGATGGCGGTATCCACCCGGAGTACTTCATCCTGGGCCTGGTGGTGTTCGCCCTCACCTTCCCCGGCCCGGCGCGCCTCACCGTCTCCGCCCGCGCGCTGGTGATCGACGTGCTGCTGAGCTGGGGCGCCACCCTGGGCCTGCTGCTGGCCGCGGGCTTGGTCACCGGCTACCTGCGCGCCTACCCGCCGGACCTGCTCATGGCCTGGGCCGTGGCGGTGCCGGTGGTGGACACCCTCGCCTGGCTGTTGCTGCGCCGCGCCGCGCCCGCCCTGGTGCGCCTGCAGGGCCCGCCCGACCGCGCCCTCGTCGTCGGCATGAACCACCAGGGCCTGGCCCTGGCCCACAGCCTGAAGGCCGCCGTCTTCAACAACATCGACGTGGTCGGCTTCGTGGACGACCGCAGCCGCGAGCGCCTGCAGACCGATGCCCCGTTCACCCTGCTCGGCCGCTTCGAGCACCTGGCCGAGGTGATCCACGGCCAGCGCATCAGCCTGATCTACATCTCGCTGCCCATGGCCTCGCAGCCGCGCATCCTGAAGATCCTGGACGACCTCAAGGACACCACCGCCTCCATCTACTTCGTGCCCGACATGTTCGTGACCGATCTGATCCAGAGCAAGCCCACGCTGCTGTGCGGCATGCCGGTGATCTCGGTCTGCGACACGCCGTTCCAGGGCCTCAACGGCCTGCTCAAGCGCGGCAGCGACACCGTGCTGGCCTCGCTCATCCTGCTGGGCCTGGCCCCGGTCATGCTGGCGATCGCGCTGGCCGTCAAGCTCGGCTCGCCGGGCCCGGTGATCTTCAAGCAGCGCCGCTACGGGCAGGAAGGCGAAGAGATCGTGGTCTACAAGTTCCGCTCGATGACCGTGGCCGAGGACGGCCCGAACATCCAGCAGGCGCGCCGCGACGACAAGCGCATCACGCCGCTGGGCGCCTTTCTGCGCAAGACCTCGCTGGACGAACTGCCGCAGTTCATCAACGTGCTGCAGGGCCGCATGAGCATCGTGGGGCCGCGCCCGCACGCGGTGGCGCACAACGAGCTGTACCGCAAGCTCATCAAGGGCTACATGGTGCGGCACAAGGTCAAGCCCGGCATCACCGGCTGGGCCCAGGTCAACGGCTACCGCGGCGAAACCGACACGCTGGAGAAGATGGAAGGCCGCATCGAGTACGACCTGGACTACCTGCGCAACTGGTCGCTCAAGCTGGACCTGCTGATCGTGCTCAAGACGATCCGCCTGGTGTTCAAAGACCAGCAGGCGTATTGACCGACATGGTTCGCCTTGCCTGCCTCGCCCGTTGGGCGACCGCCTTGCTCGCCCTCGGATCCGCCGGCGCCACCCTGGCCCAGGACACCGACGGCCTGGACCTCTCCGCCTCGTACACGCTGCGGCACGACGACAACCTGTTCCGCCTGCCCGACGGCGTGCGGCCACAGGCGGTGCTGGGCCGGCCCAGCGCCGGGGAGACCATGGACATCAGCTCGCTCGGCCTGCGCTACGCCAAGACGCACAGCCTGCAGCGCATCGAGCTCGACGTGAGCCTGGTCGACTATCGCTACCGCACCCACCAGCGGCTCGACCTGCTGGCCACCAACTACGACCTGGCCTGGCGCTGGGCCCTCACGCCGCGCCTGCGCGGCAGCCTGCGCGCCGAGCAGGACGAGAGCGTCAACAGCTTCGACGACGCCAGCGTGCTCACCAGCGGCAACCAGCGCACCCAGCGGCACGAGGCCTTCGACGCGGTGTACGAGATCGACGGCGCCTGGCGCCTGGTCGCGGGCGTGCTGCGCACGCGCAACCAGAACGAGCAGCCCCTGCTCGGTGAAGAAAGTTATGTGCTGCGCTCGGCCGAGGCCGGGCTGCGCTACGACGCGAGCTCCGGCAGCTCCGTCACCTGGCGGCTGCGCAAGGGCAGCGGCAGCACCCTGGCCGGCCTGGGGCCGCCGGTGCTGCTGCGCGACACCGAGTTCGACCAGGACGAGCAGGTGCTCGACGTGCGCTGGCTGGCCAGCGCCAAGACCACCGTCGAGCTCAACCTCGTCCACCTGCAGCGCCGGCACGAACGCCTGGCGCTGCGCGACTACGACGGCACCAACGCCGCGCTCTCGCTGCGCTGGTCGGCCACGGCCAAGACCCTGTGGACCCTGCAGTGGTCGTCCGACGTGTCGAGCTACCAGTCGCTCAACGCCAGCCACGTGCGCACCGACAAGCTGCAGCTCGGCCACGTGTGGCAGATCGCCGCGCGCACCACGCTGCAGGCCAGCCTGGGCGAAACGCGCCGCCGCTTCCTCGGCCCACCCCCGGGCCGGACGCCCGACCCCACGCGCGAAGCCACGCAGGAGGCCAGCCTGGGCCTGCGCTGGGCGGTGAGCCGCAACCTCTCGCTCAACACCTCGCTGCAGCACACCCAGCGGCGCGGCAACCGCCCCGGCCTGGCGTTCTCCAGCACACAGGCGCTGGTCGGCCTGAGCCTGCGCACCTCGCAGTGAATGGGCGCTCGAAAGGCATGGACTGTGTCAGAAAAATGTCGGTTACATGACGGTTCATGCAGGTGCCTTTTTATCGCGGCACCGGGCGCGTTTTTTGCGTCCGTTGCGCTGGCATGAATCGAGCTTCCCCCTCCGCCTGAACCGCCTCCCACCCTCGCAAAGGACCCCACCATGCTCGCCGTCAAGAAAGCCCGCAAGCTGATACAAGCCAACCCGGACAACAGCGATTCGAAGACGCTGTCCGCGCTCGTGATCGCGCTGGAATCCGACCAGGCGTTTCCCCTCGGTCAGCTGTACGCGATGAACTACCCGCGCTTCGAACTGGCGATCGAGATCCTCAACGAGTGGCGCCTGGACCGCCACTACAGCAGCAAGGCCCGCCTGCTGGACGTGTCGGTGCAGGCCGCGGAACTCGCCCAAGCCAAGGCCTGAGCCGGTTCAACGGAGGTCCCGGCCCTCGATCGAGCGGTCCACCTCCGCCGAGCGCAGCGGCAGGCCGTGGCGCGGCTCGGCCGACAGGCTCAGCGGGCCGAACCAGGCCTGCACTTTTTCACCGGTGTTGTTGGAGTCGCTCATGACCCCGATGGCCGTGAGGCGGCCCGGCGCCTCGCCGAACACCAGGCGGTAGTCCGCCTCGATGTCGCGCTCCACGTCCACCCACTGGTTGAGGCGCTGCGGGCCGGATTCCAGCACCAGCTTGCGGATGCGCTGCGTGTGCGGGTTGGGGATCACGCTGCCCACCGGGTAGCGGTGGTCCCACACGTACATCAGGGTCGCGAAGGGCAAGGGCTCGCCCGAGACGAGTTGCGCGATCTCCGACAGCATGTGGTCGCGCGGCGCCATGCGGCTGCGGTCGCCATCGAAGGCGAGGATCACGCGCACCACCGCGTCGTCGATGTCCGCGTCGCGCAGGTCCGCCTGCTCGTTGAGCGCGGGCACGAACCAGGAGAACGAGAGCCAGCGCGCCGCGCCCACGTCCTGCGGCGCGAGCTTCATGCGCAGCGTGCTGTTGCCCGCGTCGCTGCGCGCCAGCAGCGCGGCACGCCCTTCGTGCAAGGTGGGGCTGTAGTGCGTGGGCGTCTGGCTGCCGTAGCGCAGGTGCATCCAGGTGGCCCGGCCGTCGGCGCCCGCCCAGTGCATCTGCCGCGCCCAGGCCGACGCCGGCACGGCCTCGGCCTCGGCATCGCTGTCGTCCAGCGGCCGCGAGGCACAGCCGGCCAGCACGGCGGCGGTGATCAGCACCGCCAGCATCGTTCCCTTGGCCATGCGGCGCTGCTCCTTCAACGGCCGGCGGCGGCCGCCGGCGGGGTTCGGTGTTCGTCGAGCTGGTCGCGGTGCGACTCCAGCATGTTCTCGATGCCCACGCGGTGGATGCCGGTGAACGGCTCCAGGCGCAGCACGCTGTCGTTCTCGCTGCGGTCGCGGCACTGCTCGATCAGCGAGCGGCCGGTGGCGTAGAGCCCGCTGTTGCGGGTTTCGCAGGCGGTGATCTGCTCGCGCTGGGTCGCGCCCTGCGCGTCCAGCTGCTGGCCGCGCTGCTGCGCGGCGGCGAGGTCGCGTTCGAGCTGGGCGCCGCGCGCCGTGCTCGCCTGCAAGCGCTGCTCCAGCGTGGCCTTCTCGGTGCGCAGCGCCTCGCGCTCGCCGGTCACGGCCTGCAGCTCACGCTGCAGGCGCTGGCCGCGCGCGGCCTCGTTGCGCGCGCGGTTCTGCGCGCCGTCCACCTCACCGGCCAGCTGCTCGCGCTCCTTTTCGGCGGCGTTGAATTTTTCCTGCAGCGCGCCCAGGTCCTGGGTGGCCTTCTGGGCCTGCTGCTGGGCGCGGCGCAGGGCCTCGCGCTCGCGCGTGGCGCGCTTGTCGTCCTGAGCGGTGGCCACGCCACCCACACCCACCATCAGCAGCGCGAGGATCAGGCCCCGGCATGTGGCTTTGCGCATCAGAAATCCTCCTTCGGGTAGGGACGGCTGGCCCGCAGGGTCTGCCGTTGCTGGTCCTCGCGCGCGCCGACCGCCAGCAGGCGCTGCGCCAGGGCATCGCGCTGGAGCTGGCGCGCCCAGTAGAGCGGCGTGAGGCCGTTGGCGTCGGCCCGGTTGGGGTCCGCGCCGTGGGCCAGCAGCAGATCCAGCATGCGCGGCCGGTCTTCGTGGATCGCGGCGACCAGCGGGTCGTCCCCGCTGCGGTCGGCCGTGCGGGTGTCGGCACCGGCCTGGAGCAGCAGGGCCGCCGCGTCGAGGCGGTCGAGCTTGATGGCGTTCATCAGGGGCGTCTGGCCGTTCAGGCCCACGGCATCCACCTCGGCCCCCGCGCGCAGCAGCAGGCGCACCAGCGGGGCGTGCCCGTGCAGCGCGGCCGCGCCCAGCGGGGTGAAGGGGCCGCCCCGGCCATTGGGGTCGGCCGCCGAGCGCAGCAGCAGCCGGGCCATTTCCAGGTCGCCGGCGCGCGCGGCGATCAGCAGCGCGGTCTGGCCGCCGGCGTCCACCGCGTTGACCTGCGCACCGTCCTTGATCAGCTGGCGCGCGCGCTCCACCTCGCCGCTCGCCACCGCCTGCGCGAGATCGCGGTCCAGCGCGCTGGCGAGCCGGGGCGGCACGTCCCGCCGCGCGCTGACCACCGCCTGGTGCTCGCGCTCGCCGGTGAAAAAACGCTCGCTGTCCTCGGGCGTGAGCGCGCCCTGCTCGATGCGGTCGCGCAGCGCCAGCTGCCGCGGGTCGTGCTGCGCGCAGGCCCCCAGGCCGGCGGCCAGGGCCAGCGTGGTGCACCACGCCAGGCGGCGAGCGTCCTCAGAACTTCGCATTGAAGTACAGCTGGAGGGTGTTGATGGACAGCGGCAGGCCGCTGATCTCGCGGCTGGAGAGCCAGCGCGCGCTGAGCCAGGTGTTGCGGCTCAGGCCGTACTGCGCGCCGACGATGAAGCCCTTGTTGTTGGTTCCGCCGAGGTGGAAGTCGGAGTCGGTGAAGGCGTCGAGCACGGCGTCGGCCTCGAGGTAGCGGTAGGCCAGCGAAAGCTGCCAGTCGCCCTTGAGCAGCATGTTGGGCATGCCCACGGCCGCGCGCACCATGTAGCCGGTGTCCTCCTCGCGCAGCAGCCGGCCCGAGCGGGCCTGCGCGCGCGACGGGTTGAAGCCGATGTTGCGCACGTAGTCGGCGCTCAGGATCAGGTGCACCGGGTTGAACAGGTTGTAGTCCACCGTGCCGGTGAGGTTGAGCACGCGGTAGTCCGCCGCCAGGCCGAAGGGGCCGCTCAGGTTCGCGGGGTTGGACAGGTTGAACAGCGAGTTGCCCTTCTGGCGGAAGGCGGGCTGGGTCGCGTCCTGGGTGTTGCTGTTGAAGGCGTTGCGCACGCCGCTGACGTTGCGGTAGTCGTACATCGCCAGGCCGAGCTTGGCGCGCAGGTCGTTGCTGGGCACCCACTCCACGCCCACCTGCGCGGCCAGCAGCGACTTGTTGCGCGCCTGGTTGCTGGCCGACTTCTCGTTGTCCTGCAGCGGGAACCAGCCCACGGTGCCGAAGGGGCGCCAGGTGCGCGTGGCGGCCGCGGGGTCTTCGAACTGCAGCGCGATGCCGTCGAAGGCGAGGTCGTCGTCCCACACCAGGTCGGTGCTGAAGAAGGGGTTGGGGATGCGGCCGGCCGTGGTGGTGAGCCAGGGCAGGAAGTCGGGCGAGCGGGCGCGCAGGAAGGCGCGGTCGAGCGCGAAGTTGTACTTGCTGCCGTAGTTGCCCAGGGTCTGGTTGGTCGACACCGGGTCGCTGCTGCTGCCGGTGGTCAGGCGCAGCGAGGCCGTGAGGTCCTGCGTCACGCGCGCGCTCACGCCCAGGCGCGCGCGCAGGCGGGTGCGGTCGCGGTCTTCCAGCGTGTTGCTCACGTTCTGGCCGTCCACCTGGTGGAAGATCTCGGGCGCGTTGCCCTCGTCGAACATGTCGCGCTGGTAGCCCAGCCGCACATCGCCCTCGAAGCGGAAGCGGTCCACCCACTCGGGCACCGCGTTCACGTCGCCCCAGCGCTCCATCTTGGCCTGGGCCACCACCTCTTCGCGCACCTCGTCGGCGATCTGCTTGCGCACCGATTCGGGCACGAACTGCACGCGCACGGTGGACTGTTCGGTCTTCTTCGCTTCGGCCACGGCCGCGCGGGCCTTGGCCTCGGCCTGCTTCACGAGCGCATCGGCCTTGGCGGCCGGCAGCACGCCCTGGTCCACCAGCGCCTGGATCAGGTTGAGCGTAGTCTGCTTGAGCGTCTCCAGGTCTTCGCGTTCGTCGGCATGGGCGGTGGCGGCCAGGCCGACGGCCATCAGGGCCGCCAGGGAGACCTGGCGCATCGCGTGGTGCAGGGGTGATTTCATGGGGTGTCTCGGCAGGAAAGGGGTTGGGGTCGTCAGGAGCGCGCGGAGATGCGCAGCCGGATCGGTTGGGGCATGTCGCCGGGCGCGCCCTCGCGCACCGGCGCCAGGCTGCGCAGGGCCAGTCGCAGCGCCTCGTCCAGCTCGGGCGCCGGGCTCGCGCCCACCAGCTCGACGCGCGTGATCAGGCCGCTGGGGTCGACCCACACGTTGACCACGCGCTGGTAGTCGGTGGCCTCGCGCAGCTTCTTGTCCTTGAGCACGGCGTCGGTGATGCGCTCCTTCACGAGCGCGCCGTACCAGGCGAATCGGTTGCCGCCGCCGCTGCCCCCCACAGGCCCGATGCGCAGGCTGCCGTCCCCCGGCGGCAGGCCGAAGGCGCCGCCAGTGCCGTTGTCGGGCAAGGACGAGGTCGGGCCGGCCGGCGGCGCGGGAGCGGCTTGCTCGGGCGCCGCGTCCGGCTTGGGCACGTCGATCTTCTGCTGCTCCTGCGGCGGTGGCGGTGGGGGCGGCGGTGTCTTGGGCGGTGGCGGCGGCGGCGGTGGCTTGAGCAGCTCGATCTGCTGCACCGCGCGCTTCTTCGTGGGCTCGGTGGGTTCGCTGAACAGCTTGTAGAGCCACACGCCGAGCGCGATCAGCAAGGCCAGCAGCAGCCCGACGGCCACGACACGGAACAGGCGCGGGTTCATGCGCGTGGCCCGGCGCGAGGGGTTTCAAACCAGAGGCACCGCGGAACCGGCTTTGCCGGGCCGCCAGTGCCGCCCCTCGGGGGGGACGCGCGAAGCGCGGCGGGGGGGTCTTCATTTCGCCGAGCGCTGCGTGACCAGGCCGATCTGGTTCAGGTCGAGCCGACCCAGCAGGTCGAGCACCTCGACCACCTTCGCGTACTGCACGGCGGAGTCGCCCTTGACCACGATCGGAAACTCCGGCGTGGCGGCCTTGAACTGCAGCAGGCGCGCCTCCAGGTCGGCGATGGTGGCCATGGGGTAGGCATCGAGGTAGAGCGCGCCGGTCTCGGTGATGGTGATGGCGCGCGTGGCCGGCTTGGCCAGGCTGGGCGTGTTGCTGGCCCGGGGCAGGTTGACCTTGATGCCCTGCACCGAAGCCGTGGTCATGAGGATGAAGATGACCAGCAGCACATAGGCCAGGTCGAGCATCGGGGTGATGTTGATGTCGTCGTAGACGGCGCCATCGTCCTGAACCTGTGCCATGGCCTCAGTCTCCGTAGGTCTCGGCCATCTTCGTGACGAACTCGTCCACGAAAACCGTCATGTCGTTGGACAGGGCCTTGATCTTGGTCTGCAGGTAGTTGTAGCCAAACAGCGCGGGGATCGCGACGCCCAGGCCGGCCACGGTGGCCACCAGCGCGGCCGCGATGCCGGGCGCGATGGCGTTCACGTTCACGTCGCCCGCGGCGGCGATGGCCGCGAAGGTGATCATCACGCCGACCACGGTGCCCAGCAGGCCGAGGAAGGGGCCGCCCGAGATCGCGATCGTCAGCAGCACCATGCCGCGGTCCAGCCGCTGGCGCTCGCGCGTCATCTGGGCGTCGAGCGCGGCGCGCACGGCCAGCATGGCGCGTTCGCTCACCGAGGGCGCGGTCACGCCGTCGTGCTCCACCACCGGCGCCTTGGGGTCGCCCAGGTGGAAACGCGACTTCAGCTCGCGCGCGCCCACCTGGTAGATGCGGTGCAGCGGCGAGTGGTGGAACTGCTCGGCGGGGGCGGTCAGGGTGTCGAGCTGGCGGGCGTGCTCCTGCGCGCCGGCGTCGAGCGAGCGCAGGCTGGCGCTGAGCCGGTCGAAGGCTTCGCCGAAGCGCGGGTTGCTTTTTTCCACGCGCGAGAGCAGCAGCGCCTTGGCCGCGATCACGTAGATCGCCACGAACAGCATCAGCACGCAGATGATGGTGACCACCCAGCCGTCGACGGTCAGGTTGTTCATGGTGGCCACGAAGTAGCCGGTCTCGCCGCTGGTGTCGGTGGTCTCTTCCTGGCCCATGCGCACCAGGCGGCCCGCCTGGCCCTGCGAATCGGCCTGCGTGGCGATCCAGGCCTCGGTGCGCTGCACGGTGGACACCTGGGCCTCGTCGATCTCGCCGACCAGGCCGCCGCCGATGCGCAGCGCCCCGGCGGGCGCGAAGGCGGCCGGCAGGCTGGTGGCGACCTTGCCGTCGATGTAGAGCACGGTGTTGCTGCCCGCGCTCACCGCGATGTGGCGCCACGCGCCCAGGGCCAGCGGCGCGCCGCCGGGGGCGGTGGCCGCCGCCACGCCGAGCACCGGCACGCCGCCGCGCAGCGAGAGCGTGAGGCCGCCGAAGGCCAGCAGCTCGCCGTCGGCGCGCTCGGGTTTGATCCAGGCCGAGAAGGTGAAGCCGGTGGCCGCCTGCAGCGTGGCGTCGCCGGCCTGCAGGCCGCCGTCGCCGTTGAGCCGTGCGGCGCCGCCGATCAGGCCGCCGGGCACCGGCGTCGAGGTGCCGCCGAGCACGTGGTGGCCCGCGCCCGCGCTGTCCTGCGGCAGGCCGCTGGCCTCGCCCAGGTGGTACACGGCCCACTGCGAGGCGTCGTAGAGGCCGGTGGCCGCCACCGGCTGCGCGGCTTCGTTGCCGTAGTACAGCCAGATGTGCTGCGCCGCGTTGCTCCCGGCCAGGCGCGGCACCTGCACCCACACGAAGGCGAGTTCGTTGGTGCTGTCGAAGCGCTCGATGTGGTGCGGCAGCACGGTCTTCTCGTCCTCGGCCACGAAGCGCAGGTCGGACGCGTTCTCGTTCGCCGCGAGGAAATCGAAGTTGCCGGTGGACAGGCGCACCAGCACCGGCACGCCCGTGGCCTCGGTGGCGATGCCGGCGGCCTGGGTGTCCAGGGTGATCTTCTTGCGGATGGTCCAGGCCTCGTCCCACCACGCCTGGGCGGAGAGGGGCAGCATCAGCAGGCAGACAGCGAGGGTGAGGAAACGTTTCATGGGAAGGGCATCAAAAGGCCGGCCCACGCGAGAGCGGGGCCAGCACAGAAAGGTAAGAAGGAACGGTGGCGCGGGTGTTACAGAAGGGAAGAACCATCCATTCGGACTATTCGTTGCCGAAGCCCAGCACGTCCACGCGCACCACCGACGGGCGCAGCGCCGCGGCCAGTTCCTGCGCCGCCTTGGCCGAATCGGCCGCGGCCTGGTTGAGCGCCTCGACCACGCGCGAGGCGTCGTCGCCGCCCGAGGTGGCGCCGGAGGACGCCGCCGTCACGGCGCTGGTGTCGGCCACCGGTGTGCCGGTGCTCGTGCCGCTCGCCGAGATGTTGTCGGCGCCCAGCACCACCTGCGCGGCGATGTTGAGGTTGCCGGCGCGGATGCCGGCGTCGCCGGCGTTGACCGTGCCCTTGGGCGCGACCAGGTCCACGTCGCCCGCGCGCGCGCCGCCGGTGGACAGCGCGCCGATGCCCGAGCCCGTGGCCGCGCCCTGCAGCACCTGCGTCACGTTGCCCTGGGCGTCGATCAGGATCAGCGGCGGCGGCACCACCGAGGCGGTCTTCTTGCCCTTGCCGGCGTCGATGTCGCCCTCGCTGGACCAGAGCATCACGTCGCCCCCGCCGACGGTGAGGATGCGCGACTGGTTGACCAGCATGTCGCCGCGCGCGAAGCCGCGCACGCTGCCTTCGCCGATCACCGCGACGCCGAGCACACCGCTGTCGGTCAGGCCGATGCCCGAGCCGGGCTTCTGCGTGGCCAGCAGATCGGCCGGCGTGTTGGCCAGGCCCACCACCACGTCGCCGCCGGGCACCATGAACTCCACGTCGCCGCCGGCCTCGGTGAGGAGGCGGCTGGCGAACAGGTTGAGCGAGCCCTGGTAGCGCGCGAAGCCGCCCTGCGGCGTGCGCTCGGCCATGCCGGGAAAGGCCAGATCGAGCACGGCATAGCCCCGGCTGTAGTCGCCGGCGAAGGCACTCTCTCGCTGGTTGTAGTCGCGCCCGGTTTCGCGCAGCGCGGCGTAGACCATCGTGCGCACGCGCTCGCGCTGCGCGTCGGCTGGCTGCGCCTGCAGGGCGCGCACGGCATCGGCGGCGTTCGCGGCGTCCAGACCCGGGTTGCCGGTGAGCCAGCGCGCGGCCCACAGCGCGCCCAGGTCGCCGGGCGCGCGGCCCAGTTGCGTGAGCAGGCGGCCGATCACGTCGGTCTCTTTCCAGGCCGCATCGCCGATGCCGGCGTAGATGTGCAGGTCCGCGCCCTGCGAGGGCAGGGCCGGGTTGTCGAGGTTGCCCCGGCTCACGATGCCGGCCGAGGTGCCCAGGTCCACGTCGCGCCCGGCGCGCACTTCGAGCCGGCCCGGGCCGGCCACCCACACGTAGGAGCCTGGCGTGCGCGAGGTGCCGGTGGAGCTGAACACCACGTCGCGCCCGGCCTGCACCACCGACACGTCGTCCGCGTCGTTGTGCTGGATCGACAGGCCCAGGTTGCGCACGTCGCGCCCGGCCTTCACCGACACCGGCTTGGCGCTCGCGAGGTTGAGCCGGCCGGACTGGCCGACCACGTCGCCCTCGCTGGCGTGCAGCAGCGCCGGGCTGTCCGAGCCCTGGTGCACCGGCACGGGGGCGTGCGCGGTGGCCGTGGTGGTGGCGAAGGCGCTGCTGCGCGTGACGGGGTGCAGCGCATCGGGCAGCGGCGCCATGTCGCCGAGGTTCAGGCTCGCGGCCACGTTCACCTCGTCGCGCGCCAGCAGCGCGAGCTGCCCCGCCGCCGAGGGCTGCAGGGTCGAGCTCACGCCGTCGACCACCGCGCGGCCCTGCGGCGCGGTGATTTCCAGGCTGGGCGGCAGCACGCCCAGGGCGATGGCCGCGTTGTAGTTCGCCGCGCTGATGGAGAAGTTGAGCGGCGCGCGGTAGGTCTGGTTGGTGGTGGTCAGCGACGCCAGCTCGCTGGAACCCCCGGGCCGGTTGTGGAACACCACATCGCCGGTGAGGCTGCCCATCTGCAGGGCCGCGCCGTCGCTGTAGGTGGAGAACAGGCTCCACTGCGGGCTGGCGGAGTTGCCCACGTTCACCCCGGTGCCGTTGCCGGAGGACTGCACCACCAGGTGCGGGTTGATCACCGCGTGGATGCCCACGTCGCCGCGCGCCGTGACCTTGGCCTGCGTGTCGCCCATCGCGAGGATGGGGAAGAGCGCGCGCGAGCCCGTGCCCACGGTGACGCGTTCGCCAGCCTCGATGTTGCCGCCCGCGTCCAGCCGCAGCGCGCCCCGGTCGGCCTGGTACTGGCCGCCCTGGATGTCGCCGCCCGCCTCGACCCGCACCGCCCCCCGCCGGTGACCACCAGGCGGTTGGTCGCCGGCGTGGTGCCGGTCGAGCGCGCCTGCGTGGGCGCGCTGGCCGAGAGGTTGCGCACGTCGTTGCCCGCGCGCAGCGTCACGTCGCCGCCGCCGAGCGCGGCCACGCCCTGCTGGAAGCGGTCGAAGCGGACCCACCAGCCCGGCGCCGTGGTGTAGCTGTCGCCGGTGGTATTGGTCTGGCCCTGGCGGAACAGCCAGTTGCTGTAGAGCTGCTGTGAACGCGCAAGCGACTGGATGTCTCGCCCCGCTTCGATCACCACGTCGCCGCCCTGCTCGCTGAACTGCGCGTTGGCCGGCACGGCGAAGCCGGCCACCGGCGTGGCCAGCTTGCCGGCGGTGTAGATGGCGGACTCGGCGCTGGCGAGCACCACGTCGCGGCCCGCGTGCACGCGGATGTCGCCGGTGCCGGTGCGCAGCAGCTTGCCGGCGGCCAGGGTCACGTCGCCCGTGCCGTCCACGGTGGCGTGGCGGCTCACGGCGCCGAGGTCGGCGCCGGCGGTCACGTTGAGGTTCCACGAATCCTGGCCGCGCAGCGTGGCCGGCACCGGCGAGGTGGCGGCGCAGGTGGGGGTGGCGCACGGCGTGGCGGTGCTGAAGCCGTCGGAGAGGTGGTTGTCCAGCTTCACGTTGCCCGCCGCGCGCAGCGTGAGCACGCCGGGCTGGCCGCCCGCGTGGCTGCCGTCCAGGTTCCAGTCGTTCGCCAGCGTGAGGTCGCCCTGCGAGCGCACCTCCACGCCCGAGACCACCTGGAAGCGCGCATCGGCCGCCTGGCCCAGCCGCGATTCGATCGCGCCGTGGCGCGCCGCGAAGTTGTTCAGGTCGGCGTTCACCGTGGCCAGCGAGAGTTCGCCCGCCACGTTGCCGGTCGCCGTCAGGCGGTTGATGTTCTCGTGGACCTTGACCGCCTCCAGGCGGATCTGGTCCACACCGTCGAAGGTGGAGGCCACTTGCGTGACGGCCACGTCCTCGCTGGCGCCCGAGCCCGTGCGGCGCGCGCGCAGTTGCACCTCGCCGCCGCGCGCGCCCTGCGCCGCGATGGTCGAGCCCTGCTGCAGGTCCAGCACACCGTCGCTCGAGCCGAGTTCGACCGTGCCGCCGTTTTGCGCCGCGTCCGTGGCCCGCACCGAGATCCGCGCGCCGCTGGCCAGCGTGAGGTCGCCCTGGGCCTGCACGCTCACGCGCCCGCCTTTCGCGCCGCTGGCGTCCAGCGCGCCGGCCACGCGGATGTCGCCGCCGTCGGCGGCGATCGCGATCTCTTGCGCGCGCACGGTCTGCCCGCTCTGCAACTCAAGATCGCCCGTGCGCACGCGGTAGGCCTGTTCCTGCGTGAAACCGCCCTGCCCCACCGCCGCCGCGAGCGCGGAGAAATCGGCCACGCGGCCCACGTCCACCGAGATGCGCGCGCCCTCGCCACCGCCCGGGCCGGCCTGGCCTTGCAGGCTGCCGGCGGCGAGGTCGAGCGTGCCACCAGGGGTGCGGATCTCGATGCGACCCGCGCCGCCACCGGCCACCGCCGACACGCCGATGCGCGCGCCCTGCTCGACCACGATGCCGCCGCTGCCCTGCGACCGCAGGCTCACCCGGCCACCGTCGGTGGCGCGCTGGGCGTCGAAGTAGCTCACCTGGCGACCGCCCGCGTCGATCTCGGCAGTCGCCCCCACGCGCAGCTCGCCGCTGCGCGAGGTGAGGCCGAGTTCGCCCGAAGGCAGCACGGCGCGCGCGCCGAAGTCCAGCGACTCGCCTTCGAGCTGCCAGCGCGAACCGAGCGCGGAAGCCGCCGCCGCCGCCGCCGCGTCCGCGCCGGCCAGGCGGGCGACGGCCAGGCGACCGCTGGCGTTGAGGGTCTGGTTCGACGCCTCGGTGCCCACGAGCGCGCCGGTGGCCACCGTGGTGGTGCTGGCCGCCACGGTCAGCGAGCCCGTGCCCACACCAGCCAGTGTGCCCGCGTTCAGCGCCACGGTGTCGAAGCCGTCGATGCGTTTGGCGCCTTCGCCCAGCTCCAGGCGCTCGGCGTGCACCGTGAGCGCGCTGCCCGGGGCGGTGCTCGCCGGCGTGGCCGTGGCGCCCGCCGCGTTGGCGAAGCTCACCGTGCCGGCGCGCACCGTGGCCTGGGCGTTGTCGCGCCCCGAGATCGCGGCGGCGCGCAGGTCCAGCCGGCCCAGCGTGGCCTTGCCGTCGGCGCCCTGGGCGCCGAGCTGCGTGTCGCCATACAGGTCGATCGACGAGTAGCTGCGCAGCGCCAGCGCGTCCAGCGTGTCGAAGCGCGCGAGGTCCGCGTTGTCGTAGACCACGCCGCCGGTGCCCGTGGGCACCTCGCCCAGGCTGATGCGCGAGGCGCCGATCTCCAGCCGCCCGCCGGTGGCGCCGCCGAAGCCGAGTTCACCCTGGAAGCGGTTGTCGGCCGTGGCGTCGAGGACGATGGCCGGCGCGTCGATGCGGCTGCTGGCCGCGCCCACGATGGTGCCGGTGCTGCGGTCCGGCGCGCCGGTGCGCTCGTAGGCCACGGCGTCCACGCCGGCACGCACCAGCGCCCCGTTGCCGGCCACGCTGAAGGCACGGCCCGAGCCCGCCGGGCCCTGCGCCTGCAGGCGGCTGCCCTCGGCCAGTTCCACGCGCTCCGACCCGGCCAGGATCACTTCGGACGCGCGCAGCGCCGAGGCCTCGTTGTTGGTGAGCGTGACCTCGCGGGCGCCCACCGTGATCACATCCTTGTCGCCCTCGGTTCTGCGCTCGCCGCCGATGAGAATGCTGGCCGCGCCCAGCGCGTTGAGGTCCTGCGCGGCGATCACGGTGGCGCCGCTGGTGGCGGGCGCGAGGCCCGCGCCCACCACCTCGATGCGGTCGGCCGAGAGGTCCACCGCCGCACCGCGCCCGCCGCTCGCCGCGGCGGTGAGGAACTGGCCCTGCAGGCGCAGCGCGTCGGCGCCCGTGCCCTGCGTGACCATCGAGAGGCGCCCCGCGTCGGCGGCCTGCACGGCGCCGGCGCCGAAGAAGTCGGCCGCGCGCGTCACGGTGTACTCGGCGCGGTCGCGCACCTGCTCGGCGGAGAACACCTCCACCGCGCTCCACTGGCCCGGCGTGGGCGCCTGCGCGCGCGTGTCGGTGACGAAGCCGGCCGCCACGCGCACGCCGTCGGCGCGCGTGTGGGCCTGCGAGGGCAGCAGCGCGGCGGCGCTGTCGCTGAGCCGCACGGCGAAGGCCCCGGGCAGCAAGGCGTAGCGGCCCGGCAGCAGCACATAACGGCCATCGGCCAGGCCGGGCACGCCGCGCAGTTCGATCGCGCCGGAGCGCTCCAGGCGGCCGTCCAGCGCGGCGTCGCCCGGCGCGAAACCGGCCGCTTGGGCGGGCAGCACGGCGTACACGCCGTCCTGCGCCAGGAAGTCGAGCGAGCCCCCGGGGCCGACGGTGAACTCGTCGGCCTGCAGGTCGCCGCCGCCGCGCAGGTCCACGCGCGCGCCAGCCTGCACGTCCACGCTCGCGCCCTCGGTGCGGATGCGCTTGCCGTCGAGATGGTCGATGCGGCGGCCCTGTCCCGCGCCATACACCCAGGTTCGGCCGTTCTCGATGCGGCCGTAAGGCACGAGGCCTTCGGCGTGGACCGAGGTCAGGCTGCCCGATTGCAGTTCGAGCGCACCGCTCGCCTGCAGGTCGATGGCGCCCATCGGTGCCCACACGCGACCTGCCTGCGTGATGACGCCCGCCTTCACCGTGAGGCTGCCCTGGGCCGACAGCGGCATGGAAGGCTCCACACCCACCGCATGAATGCGCACGTCGCCCTGGGGCACGTCGATGGTGAATTGCGCATCGGTGCCCGGCGCGACCACGCCGGCGTGCAGCTCCAGGTTCCCACCGACGGTGAGCGAACCCTGGCGCTGCGACGACGACGCGCCTTCCAGCCGGATCTCCTGCCGCCCGGTGAGCCGCACCTGGTCGGCACCGGCCACGGTCACGCGGCCTTGCACGCGCAGCAGTTCGGCCTGCACGTCCAGCGTGGCCGGCCCGCCGCTGGGCGCGGCGACGGTGGCGTTCGGGCTGTTCGAGAGCAGCACCTCGTGCGCCCGCACCTGGGCGCCCGCGCCCTGCGCCTGCAGCTGAGCCGAGTCCAGGCGCACGAAGCGCAGCTCGCGCGCGCCGGCCGCGGCCTGCAGCTGCGCGCCGTCGGCCAGCGCGATGCGGTCGGCGCTGCTCAGGTCGATCGCGTCGAAGCCGGCCTCGCGCAGGGCCGTGGCCGAGAGGCGCACGTTGCCGTTGTGCGCGTTGTCCAGCGCCGCGCCGGGGGCCAGGCCCGCGCTCTGTGGGGCCAGGGTCTGCTCGAGCGTGAGCTGGCGCGGCGTGAGCGGCGCACCGGCGGCCGCGCGCGCGGTGGCGTCGGTGGCCGTGAGGGCGAACACGAAGTCCGCGCCGCGCGCGTCGGCCGCGCGCGCCTGGGCGTGCACCGTGCCATCGAGCAAGGCACCTTCGGTGGTGCCCACGCGCAGCGTGCCGGCGCTGGCCGAAACCGACTGCCCCAGGCCTTCGGCCGCACCGGCGTGGTCCACGCGGGTGGCGGCGCTGCCGCTGACGTCGATCACCGAGCCGGCCTGGGCGACCACGTAGGCGTTGGTGCCCTGCAGCTGCACCGTGCCGCCGTCCTTCACCTGCGCGCGCACCAGGCCCTGGTCGTCGACCTCGGTGCGCACCACGCCGCTGGCGTCCAGCCGCGCGTGCCCGCCCAGCCAGACCGCCGCGTCGGCGCGGAACGGGTCGGCGGCGGCGCGGTTCACGCTGGCGCTGATGGTGCCGCCCTGGGCCTGCACCTCGCCCAGCAGCTGCACCTGGGCGCGCGCGCTGAACGACACGGTCGCGCCCGGCTCGGCCAGGATGCGCGCGCCCTCGCCCAGCGTGACCGTGCCGGCCGTGCCGTCGAGCGTGGCCGGCGCGCTGAACGCGAGGTTGACCGCGCGGCGTTCCAGCGGCGGGCGCACCTCGTTCTGCAGCACCTGCGCGAGCGGGGCGCCGGTCGAGGCGGTACCCGCATCGGGGGCCAGCGCGTGGGTGGTGAGCAGGGGTTGCAACACGGTGCCCGCCACGATGTCCACCGAGCGGTCGCCGCGCACGTTGACCTGCTCGAAACCGCCCTGCGAGAAGAAATCCGCCGCGAGGTGGGTGGCATCGGCGGGCAGGCCCGCGCCCGAACCGCCCACCACCACCGCCGGTGCGCCCAGGGTCAGGCGGCCGCCCTTGTCGCCACCGAGCGCGCTGAGCTCACCGCCGAGCGACAGCCCGGTCGCGCCCGAGAGTTCGATGGCGCCGCCATCGCCCAAGGTGGTCTTGCCTTTCGCGTCGATGCGCGCGCCGCCGTCGGCGCGCAGCACGCTGCCCGCGCCCAGCGAGAGCACGCCGTCCGAGTCCATCACGATCTGGCCGCCGTTCACCGGCACGGTGGGGGCGTTGGCCTGCGCGAGGCGGGGATTGAGGTGGGTGAAGCCACCACTCACGTCGATCGTGCGGCCGGCCGCCACGTCCAGCCGGGGGGCCGGCGCGCCGGTGTTGACCACGTTGTTGGCGGCATTGAGTTCGATGCGCCCGCCCCGCGCGCTCAGGTTGGCGTCCACCTGCACGCGCTGGCCGGTCACCGACAGCGAGCCGCCGGGCTCCATCGCCAGGTCGCTGCGGATCACGACCTCGTTGTTGCCGAAGACCTCGAGCCGGGCCACGCGGTCCTTGCCGAGCAGGCGCGGGTCGATCACCAGCGTCTCGTTGAAGGGCTGACCCAACACATCGCCAAAGCCGAAACCGGTCTGCAGGCCCGCGAGGCCGCGCTCGATCAGCACGCGCTGGTTGAGCTTGAAGTCGTCGCCCACCGCGTTGCTGCCCAGGCGCAGCGTGGCGCCGGCCGGCGCGCTGCCGCTGGCCTGCTGCAGCGTGCCCTGCACGGTGCGCCCGACCACGTCGCCCTGCATCACGGTGGCCTTCATGCCGACCACGTTCACGCGCCCGGCGTCCTTGCCCTGCACATAGCCCGCGTCGTGGCGCTGGGCCGCGCCGGTCTCGATCACGTCGGTGCGGTTCCAGCGGTCGTGCTCCACCCGGAAGCGCGAGGCATCGCCGTCGTAGCGCGTGCCCGCCGTGGCCTCGGTCGCGTCGACCAGCTTGCCGTTGGAGATCAGCACCGACTGCTTCACCATGCCGGGCCGGTAGTCCACGCTGCCGCCAGAGACGTCGATGGTGGCACCGCTCTCCACGATGGTCTCGCCCTGCGAGCGCAGGTTCACCGTGCCGCCGCTGGTGGCGCGTTCGGCCGCGCCACGCTGCAGGCGCGCCGCGTAGCTCTCCAGGCTGTCCTTGGCCACCAGCGTGTCCAGGCCGCCTTCGGCCAGGGCCAGCGCGCGCTCCACGTCCATGTACACCGTCTGGCCGCGCAGGGGGCCGTTGCGGTTCACCGGCGAATCCTTGAGTTCGTCGCCGCGCAGCTCCACGGCCACGCTGTTGCGCGCCACGTCCACCGCCACGCCCTGCAGGCCCGAGACGTCGATGACCGCGCCCTCGGCGATGTGCAGCCGCGCGGTGTTGGAGACGTAGGACGACCCGGGCCGGGTGAAGGGGTCGTTGGCGCCAACCGCGCCCGGGTTGTCCTGCGCCGTGATGTCGACCGTGCCCGAGGGCGCGACGATGCGCGAGCCGCTTTCCAGCCGCACGTCCTGGCCCACGACTTTCACCACCGAAGGCTTCTCCAGCCGGTCGCCGTTCTCGCCGTCCTGCGCGGTGGCGCCGCTCTCGGTGTCGATGCGGACCTCGGTCCGGCTGCCCGCGCCGATCACCACGCGCCCGCCGCGCGTGGGTTCGCTGCTGCTCACCGCGCGGTCGCGCGCCAGCAGGTAGACCGAGCCGTTCTGCACCACCGAGCTGGAGGCGGAGGCCAGGCCCTTCTGGTTGACCGCATAGCCGATCATGGTCACGTTGCCGCGATCGGCCGAGAGGCTGCCCAGGTTGGTCACGTGGCCGAGCAGGTCGTCCGCCGGGTTGACCAGCGCCACCGCCTGGCCGTCGATCTCGCCGTTCTTCACGCTGGTGTTGGCCTGCTCGTAGCCGTTGAGCGCGGCCGGGCTGTCCACCTCGACCAGCAGGCCGCTCACGTTGCTGTCCACGCCCGAGGCCGAGCGCAGGTAGAGCTTGCTGGCGGCGGCCATGACCACCTGGCCGTCCGGCGCGCTCACGCTGCCCCGGTTCACCACTGTGGGCGCGATCAGCATCACGCGGCCGAACTGGCCCGCGCTGATGCGCGCGCCCTCGAACACCTTGACGAAGCCGCGCGCCTCGCCGCCGTCCAGCGCGAGCTGGAACTGGGGCGTGAGCGTGTTGCTCGTGAGCAGGTTGTCGACGAACTGGTCCGCCATGTTCAGCGTGCTGGCGGTGAAACTGTTGAGGTTCACCTGCGAGCCGCCCATGAAGGCGATGCCGTTGCTGTTGACCAGGATGATGTTGGCCTTCTGGCCGGCGGCCTGGCCGATGGCGCCCGCGATCACGCTGGGGTTGATGTCCCAGATGCGGTTGAGCGTGGTGAAGCTGGCGCCCGGCACCAGCTGGTTGCTCGCCAGGTCCTGCACCTGGCGGAACTGCACGCTGTGGCCCGCGCCGACGTTGAAGCTCTTCCAGTTCAGGATGGCCTTGTTGCCGACCTGGTTCACGAAGGCCTGGTTGGCGATGGCCTGGTAGGCCGCCTGCCCGGCGGTGACGAAGGCCGGCAGCGCCCCGCCCGCGCTGGGCACGGGCAGCTGCTGCGCGCCCAGCGGCGCGGCGATCAGCAGCGCGGCGGCCAGGGTGCCGGCGGCGCGCGCGCCGCTGGCGGCCTTGCCCTGCGCGCGCGCGCATTCGGCCACGGCGACGAGGGTGCCCAGGTGGCGGCTGAAGACGATGCGGTGGCGTTGGCGGTTCATGGGACGGTCCTCGGAAAAAGGCTCACCACTCGTAGGTGAGGCTGAAATGCAATCGGTGGTCGCCGCGGGCGGTGGTGCCCACGGCCTTGAGCGGGTAGGCCCACCACAGCGCGCCCTGCAGGCCGCTGGCGCCGCGCACGCGCAGGCCCAGGCCCACGCTGGCGAGGGTGTAGCGGCTGGTCTCGGTGATGGGGTCGACCACGCGCACGTGGCCGGCGTCGACGAAGGCGAGCGCGCGCAGCTCGCTCACGCTGTCCGTGCCCAGGCGCGCGGCGAAGTTGGGCGTGCGGCCTTCCAGGCTCAGCGCCACGCCCTGCTCGCCCAGCGCGGCCGATTCGTAGTAGCCGCGCACGGTGTCCAGGCCACCGATGGCGAACTGCTCGTTGGAGATCAGGGGCTGGCCCGAGAGCTGCCAGCTGCCGCGCCAGTCGAAGCCCCAGTCGCCCGCCAGCGTGCGCTCCTGCGAGGCGTTGCCGCGCAGGTAGACGTAGGACGGGCGGCCCTGGTAGCGCTTGTCGGCGAACTCCTGTTCGCTGCCGCCCAGGCCGTTGACGTGGAAGTTGAACGAGATGCCCGCGCGCGTGGTGCGCTGCCCGCCCAGCCAGGTGCCGTCCCAGCCGAGGGTGAACGGGGTGTAGGCGATCGGCGTGTTGAAGCCGCCGCTGCCGATGAGCTTGACCGACTGATCGAAGTCCTTGTGGTCGATGCCGAAGCTGGCGCTGTGGAAGAAGCTCTCGTTGCCCGGCAGCGGGCGGATGTAGCGCGCGCCCACGATGTCGCCACGGCCCACCACGTTGAGCGTGCCCACCGCGGAGACGTCGGAATCGGAGCGGATGCCGTAGAACGCCAGAAAGCCCCCGTTGGCCAGCGGCCAGGTGTAGTTGAGCGAGAACACCTGGCTCTCGCCGGGGTCCTGCGGGGCGGTCTGCACGGTCAGGCCGATGCTGTGCTGGCGGCCCCAGAGGTTGTCCCAGCGCAGGCTGGCGCTCGCGCGTGTCCGTGTCGTGTCAGGGCTGTAACGGTCGTTGAGTTCGAGGTTGCCGTGGAACGGCAGGCGGTCCTGCACCTTGAGGTCCACCTCCACGGTGCCGGGCGTCTTGCCCGGGCGCAGCACCGGCGTCACGCGCCGGTCGGGGCTGCGGTTGAGCGCGGTGAGCTCGGCCTGCACGTCCTGGAAGTTGGGCACGTTGCCCTCGGCCAGCTGCGGCGCGGCCGCCTTGATGGCGCCCAGGCTGTGGTAGCGCGACTCGGTCACGCGCAGGCGGTCCACCGGTGCTTCGGTGACCTGCAGGCGCACCACACCTTCGTTCACGCGCTGCTGAGGAATGCTCACCAGCACCGTGAGGTAGCCCGCGCCGTGGTAGGCCTTCTCCAGCGCCTCGCGCGCCTTCTCCACGTCGGCCAGCGTCTTCTGCTCGCCCATGTGGCCATAGACCGCGCGCTCGACGGCGATGGCGGGCAGCAGCGTGGCGCCCTCGACGCGGTACTCGAACACATCGAAGCGCGCGTCCTGCGCGTGCGCAGTCGACAGGACCAGGCCGGCGGCCAGCAGCAGGAGGCGGATCGGTTTCATCGAATCGGAACTCTTCCAACAGAAAAGGGCGAAACGCGGCAGGCCGCGTTTCGCCGACATCGGCCCGCCCGGCAGGGCGGCCGAAGGAGTGCGCTGAGACCGGTCAGGGCTTCAGGGCGGGCTGGCAGGACAGCGCGTTGCGGGTGAATTCCGACACGTTGGCGCCGTTGGCCGGCACGCCGGCGGCGCCGGTGATGAACAGGCCGCGCAGGTTGGTGATTTCCGGGTTGCCCAGGGAAGCGATCACGCTGGAGATGTAGGCATCGCCGTCGCCGCCCGACTGCTCGTAGGGCACGAAGCCTTCGAGCTCGAACCACATCGGGTAGGTGCCACGCACCGCGTTGACGCGGTTGTTCAGGTCTTCGGTTTCCACACCGTTGAGGCCGACCTGCGCGTTGGGCGAAGCGCCGTTGAGGCGGACATAGGCCCAGTTGCCGTTGGCATCGCGCGCGTTTTCCATCGACAGCACGCCCAGGGCGTAGCTGTTGTTGGCGGCGGTGACCAGGCCACCCGAAACGTTGCCGCTGGAGCTGTGCTCTTCGACCAGCAGCTTGGTCAGCGGGGTGTTGCCGCTGTACACGTCGGCACGGCGCAGGGGCACGTAGAAGCCGGTGTTTTCGGCCACGCCGCAGGGGTTGTTCAGGAACTGGATCGTGGAGGCCGATTGCGTGCCCGAGGTTTGCGCACGGCGCAGCAGCTGCACGGTGTCGGCGGACGAGCCACCGAAGAACGCGCCGTTGATCGTGCCGCCGGTATTCACCGCGGCGATCGAGGCGTACTGGGCGGTGGAGATCGAAGGCTGGCAGGCGCCTGGCACCATGGTGTCGCACAGCTCGCCGTCGTCGGCCACGGTGTTGATCAGGCCCTGGCTCTTCTGCAGCTGGCGGTAGAGCTTCTTGCTCACGCCGACGCCGAAGGCCTGTGCCACGTTGGTTCGGTAGGTCGTGCCCAATTCATCGACCGAGGTGGCGATGTTCAGCAGGGTCTGGTTGATCTTGTACTCGGTGTCCGAGAAGCCGCCCGAGGACTGCTTCGGTGCGACGTCGCCCGCGACGTTGACCGAGGCGGCCACGGTGGGCGTGGCCAGGGTCACGGTGGTGCGGGCGCAGTTGGTGTAGCGGCGCACGCTGTTGGCCTGGCCGGAGATGGTCAGCGAGGCGGTGGCCGGCGCGGCGACGGCGCAGTTGCTGCCATTGTCGAGCTGGCGCAGGTCGGTGGTGCGGGTCAGCGTGGCGGGGATTTCGGCGTTGGTGTCGCCGAAGGCGCGCAGGGACGGGGTGTAGGCGTTGAAGGAACCGCCTTCGACGGTGTGGTAGACCACCACGTCAGCGCCTTCGAAGGCACCGGCACGGCCGTCCACGGTGTTCACGGTGCAGGCGTAGGCCACGTTGTTGCCGGCGCCCTGGCCCGGCGCCAGGGCACTGGCGCCGGTGTTCTGCAGGTAGACCGACAGGTTCATCGTGCCGGGGTTGGTCACCACCACGCCAGCGGCGTTGCGGTAGGTGGCGCCCGAGCACAGGGTGGCGAAGCCCTGGAAGGCGTTGTTCAGCACGGCGGAGGCGCCGGTGATCCAGACTTCCTTGAGGTTGCCGGAGGCTTCGACCTGGGCCGGCGTGAGGGCGAAAGCGGGTGCGGCGCACAGGGCGGCGCAGGCAAGAGCGAGTTTGCCGAGTTTCATGGTGGATTCCGATGGAGGTTGGGAAAGAGGAACGGGGAATGCAAGCGGGAGAACCGGGCCCGCGCGAAGCGGCGGACCCGGGCAGGCCGATCAGGCCTGGCGGCGGCTGCGGCGGCGGGCCACGCCAGCCATCAGGCCCAGGCCGGCGAGCAGCATCGCGTAGGTCTCGGGTTCCGGCACGGGGTTGGCGAAGGTCAGCGTGGCGGTGGCCACGTCGAAGGTCCACTTGCCGAACTCTTCACCGGCGATCACGCCGTTGCCGTCGATGTCCACGCCGAAGGCGGCGCGGGTGCCGTCGCCGGCGAGGTAGAAGAAGTTCTGGGCCACGTTCAGGCGGGCCGTCGAATCGGGACCCTGGCCGACCCAGTTGTCGCCGTTGGCGGCGGGCACGGCACCGTAGTAGGCGCTGGGCGATGAAGCGATGTCGGCGGAACTGGCCCAGCTGGCGCCGTTGGCTTCGGTGGCGTGCGTGCCGCGGGTGTTGTTGGCGAGGATGTAGGGGTTCAGGTTCTGGAACGCGTTGAGCGCACCGGGCGTCACGTTCACGGTGTTGAGCACCGAGGTCGTGAGGTAGCTGGCATTGCCCAGGGCGGTGCCGACGTTGTTGAGCGCGATGACGCTGAACTCGATGGCGGCCGCGCCCGCGGCGCCGACGGCGCTCAGGAACGAGTCGTACACGCCACCGTAGTTCGGGTCGGTCAGCGAGAAGCTCTGCGTGAAGCCGGCGGTGTTGCGGTTGTCGGCGAAGGACGACATCACGGCGCCCAGGTCGAACAGCGCGGAGTAGTCGTTGTTGCCGGTGGTGGGTGAGCCGTTGTAGTAACGCAGGTTGAGGACCAGTTCGCCATTGCCGGAGGTGGCGTCGGCGATGGCGGCCTGGGCGGAACCGGCTGCGGCGCCCAGCAGGGCCACCAATGCAATCAGTTTGAGTTTCATGTGTGAGTCCAATCTGTAGGTGAAGGAACGGGGAACGGAAGACAAGGAACTTTTCGCGCTGGTCAACGCCAAAGACTGGGTTGAACAGGGAAGACTTTAAAAATCCAACGTTGCACCTCATGGGTGCGGTTCCTGGCTCTGAATAGTCCGTTCAGGTAGTGAAATCCGTCACACACCCCTTCACCCGGATCGGCTCACACCGTGTCGGTGTGCGCGATCAGCCGCAGCGTGGCGCTCTTGCCCACGGCCTGCGCTCGGTTGTTCACATTGAGCTTGCGCATGATCTTCTGCAGGTGGTTCTTCACCGTGGGCGGGCTGATGCCCAGGATCAGCCCGATCTCCTGGTTGGTCTTGCCGTTCTTCACCCAGTGCAGCACCTGGATCTCGCGCTTGGACAACAGCGTGGCGGGCTGCATCTCGGCGCTGCCCTGCCCGCTCTCGCGCAGGCGCATGCGGTGCAAGGCCAGGTGCAGGTGGGGCATGAGCAGCTCCAGCAGGTAGGCATCGCGCTCGTTGGGCACATGGTCCAGCCCGGCGAAGACGAAGAAGCTGCCGTACTCGCCCTGCACCTCGCGCACGCCGTGCACGGCCACGTGCTCGAAGCCGCAGTTCCTCAGGTCGCTGATGAGCTGCCGCCGCCCCACCTGGTCGCCGCCCTGGCAGCTGAGCAGGCGCGGCACGCGCCCCCCGCGCAGCCAGTCGTCCACCAGGCGCGGCAGCAGGCCGTCGGTCGGGTCGGTGACCTGGGCCTCCACGCGCGCGCTGGTCACGCCGCTGGAGAACGATTCCACGCGCAGGCGCATGCGCTCCACGTCGCCGTGCGCGCACCACAGGGCCTGGTGCGCGATGAAGCCCTGCAGCGCGCCCTGCGCCCAGAGGAAGAACTGCGAGCGCGTCTGCACCTCGAGCGCGCGCTCGATGGTCATGAGCAGGTGCTCGAGGTCGCTCGCGTTGAGGCGGACAAACGACTTGGTCGGGCTCATGTCGCGCCCTCCCCGGCCTGGGGCGCGGCCGTGGGCGCGCTCGCGCCACCGGCCTCGAACACCCACTGGTTGTACGAAGCCTTGCCGGCGAACGCCGCGTCGCGCGACTCGAAGGCGGTGCGCAAGGGCTCGGCCGTCGAGCGGCTGTGGATGCCCACGATGCGGTCCCCGGCCTTCACCAGCGCCCAGGCCGTGTCGTTGGTCAGCGGGTCGCGCCAGACCCGCCGCAGGTGCCGCACCGGCATGGGGAAGCGCCGGTCCTGCAGCAGCTCGTCCAGCGTGGCCGGCGCGGTGGGCGAGCCCACCGGGCTGCGGTCGCGGTACGAGGCGAGCGCGAGGCGGAACTGCTGTCCCACGAACAGCAGCTCGGCCTCCTTGTCGCGCCGCGCGGCGGTGTGCCACACCTCGCCCGCGCCGGCCAGCGTGAGGCCCATGGCCGCCAGCGCGAACAGCACCATGAGATAACCGAAGCCCCGTTGGCGGCCCCTGCGCGCGCTCGCGCGCTCACCATTGTTCATACGTCTTTCCCTCCTCGATGGCGCCACTGCGGATGTCCCACACCCCGCCCGTCACCCCCACGGTCTCTTCGCCGGGCCGCGTCGGAGGCGGCACCAGCGTCCAGCCGTCGTTGCTCTGGGTGATGGGATCGGTGGGCAGGCCGCGCAGGTACCGCTTGTCCACCAGCTCGGCGAGCGTGGCGGGGTAGCGGTCGTTGTCGGCGTGAAACTTGTCGATCGCGTCGCGCGTGACGGCGAGCGTCTCGCGCAGCGCGGTCTCTCGCGCGCGGTCCAGGTGCGCGAAATAACGCGGCGTCACGAGGGTCAGCAGCGTGGCGATGATGGCCATGACCACCATGAGTTCGATGAGGGTGAAACCACGGGCTCGCATCACCACTCCCGGTACGGTTGGCCGTTGAGGCCGATGCGACCCGAGCGCGAGTAGACGTCGTACACGTCGTTGCCCGGGGCGGGCGCGTCGGGCGGGCTGTTGTAGGCGCGTTGGCCCCAGGTCTCAGCGGCGCTCGCTTCTCGGTCGGGCGAGAACGGATCGCGCGGCAGGCGGCGCAGGAACAGGATGCGCGCGGGCGTGGGACTCTTCGCATCGGGCACGCCCTTCACCAGGTCGTCGAGCGAGGCCGGGTAGCCACTGCCGCCCACGCGCGCCTCCACGCGGCCCTCTTCCACCGCGCGCTTGTGGGCGTCGAGCGCGCCCCGGATCTGCCGCAGCGCGCTGCGCAATTCGTGCTCCCTGGCCCGCTGCACATTCAGCTCCACCAGGGGCACCGCGACCGACGCCAGGATGGCGACGATGGCCACGGTGACCACCAGTTCGATGAGCGTGAAGCCCCGGGCCCGGCGGATCATGGGGACTGGCCGGTGGGGCGCTCGGGCGCCAGCGGCGCGACGGGCGTGAGGATGACGGAGGACGGCGCGCTGGGCGCCGCCGGTGGCGCGGCGGGCGAACCCGGCGCGGGCGCGGGCGCCGCGCTGGGCGGATCGCGCGGCTCGGCGGGCGCTTCGTCGGCCGTGGCCGGCGCATCGGCGGCAGTGGGGGCGGGCGTATCGGCCGGGCGCGGAGTCGACGGCGGCGCCGCGGCCGCGCGCGGCGCGGCGCCCCCGCTGAGCGAGAGCGTGCGCGGCGCGGTGCTCTTCAACTGCAGCGGCGGCGCGCCCACGCTGGCTTCGGAGCCGGCGGGTTCGTTGAAGGCGTTGCTGTCGGGCCGCGCCACGTTGCGCACGATGCGCGGCGTGATCAGCAGCACGATCTCGGTCTTGCTGTTGTTGTCGCGCGTGCTGGAGAACAGGCGACCGATGGCCGGGATGTCGCCCAGGCCGGGCAGGCGGTTGGCGCTGCTGCGCTCCTCGTCGTTGATCAGGCCGGCGAGCACCTGCGTCTCGCCATCGCGCAGGCGCAGCACCGTGCCCGCGCTGCGCGTGCCGATCTGGTAGGCCAGCGAGTTCGACGGGCCGGTCACCTCGCGGATCACCGAGCTCACCTCCAGCTGCACCTTGATGCCGACCTCGTCGTCGAGGTAGACGTTGGGCTCCACGTCGAGCTTGAGGCCCACGTCGAGGTAGGACACCGAGGACGACACACCCACGTTGGCGGTGGAGGTGGTGGTGAACACCGGCAGCTTGTCGCCGATGTGGATCTTGGCCTTCTCGCGGTTCTTCACGCGGATGCGCGGGTTGGCCAGGGTGTTGCCGTCGCCGGCCTCGCTGCGCAGGTTGAGCGTGATGGCGGGGTTGGCCACGAAGGAGGTCAGGCCGCTGCGGTTGCGCAGGTCCACATACCCTTCGGCGAGCCGGCCGCCCAGCGCGGTGTTGCTCTGCGTCACGCCGTTGTTGACGATGGTGGTGGCGACGTCGGGCTGCAGCCGGCCGTAGCCGATCTGGTCGGGGAAGCGCAGGCCCAGCTCCTGCAGGCGGCTGCGCGTGACCTCCAGCACCTCCACGTCCAGCATCACCTCGGGCTCGGCCATGTCCAGCGAGGACAGCAGACGCTCGGCCAGGCGCACCGCCTCGGCGGTGTCCTTGATGATCATCAGGTTGAGCTTCTCGTCGATGAAGATGTCGCGCGTCTTCACGATGGTGCGCACCATGGCCTGCGCCTGCTTCACGTCCGCGTTGGCGAGGAAGAAGCTGCGCGTGACCAGCTCCTTGTAGTCGCGCGCCTTGGCCGGCGTGTTGGGGTAGATCATCAGCGTGTTCTCGTTGAGCAGCTTGCGCTCGAGCTGGTTGGTGGTGAGCACCAGGCCGATCACCTCCTCCACGCTGGCGTTGCGCACGAAGATGGTGACGCGCGCGTCCGAGCGCACGTCCTTGTCGAACACGAAGTTCACGCCCGAGGTGCGCGCGATCACGTCGAACACCTGCTTGATCTGCACCTCGCGGAAATCGAGCGTGATGGGTTTGCTCAGCGCGGCGGCCAGGGCCTGCGGCGGCTCGTCGGGGCGCGGCGCCTCGGCGCGCACGCGCTCGAGCGCGCGGCGGGCCTCGACCTGGGTCGGCGCGAGCGACAGCACCTCGCGCAGCACCTTCTCGGCGCCCGCGTTGTCGCGTTTGGCCAGCAGGGCGCGCGCCTCGACCATGCGCGCGGCGACGCGGCGCTCGTTCTCCAGCGCGATCAGGCCGTCGCGCAGGCGCGGGTTGTTGGGGTCGATCTTCTGCGCGCGCTGGTACAGCGCCTGCGCCTCATCGAGCCGGCCGGCCAGGCGCTCGGCCTCGGCCTGCGCGCCCAGCTGCGCCGAGACGCGGTCGCGCTGGCGGAAGTAGGTGGTGCGCAGCTCGTTGTGGTTGCCCGATTCGCGCAGGCCCTCTTCGAGGCGGGTCACGCTTTCGTCGAGCCGGCCGGCGGCCATCAGGGCTTCGCTCTCGCGGATGGCGGGGTGCGTGGCGCAACCGGCGCTCACGGCCAGCACCAGGACGGCCGCGAAGCGGCTGGAGAGGGGCAAGAGGTTCAATTCGGGCTTCCAAACAGCAGGCGCTGCGTTTCATTGAGCGGCAGGTAGGTCAGGCGCATGCCCTGCGGGGTGATCTCGTCGACGCGGTAGTTGGGCCATTGGTCGCCCTGGCGCACCAGGCGCGGCCGCGCGTCGGCCGCGCCCTCGGCCAGGAAGACCACGACGGCGCCGCCTTCCTCCATGCGGCCGACGTAGCGGTAGGGCAGCGGCGGCGCGCTGGGCGGCGGCGCCTGCACCTCGACGGGCGGCGGGGGCGCGGGCGGGCGCCAGCTGCGGACCGCGAACAGGTTGCCGGCAGCGGCCTCCATGCGCGGCGCGCCATCGGCCGGCGCTTCGGCGCCGAGGGGATCGGCCTTGGGCGTGGCCACCGGCGCGCGCGCCGGGCGCTGCGGCGCGGTGGCCTCGGCCAGCAGGTCGTCTTCGGGCGCCTCGATGCCGGCCGCGTACCAGGTCGCGGCCAGCGTGAAGGCCAGGCCGAGCAGCAGGCCTGTCGATCGCGAGAGGGCCATCACGGCGTCCTCAGGTAGAAAGACCAGCGCACCCGCGCCTCGACGCGCTGCTCGCCGGTGGCACCGCGCGAGAGGCTGAGGTCGTCGAGCGCGATCGAGGGCAGGCGGTTGAGCACCTCGGCCAGCCACGCGCGCAGGGCCGGGTAGTCGCCATCGGCCGGCAGCGTGATCTGGTAACGCTGCAGGCGCGCGCCGCCCTCGCGCACCAGGCGGTACTCGCCGGTGGCCAGCGTCACGCCGTGTTCGGCCGCGCTGCGGTGGATGAACTGCACCGCTTCCAGCGCGGCGGCGGCATCGGGCAGCTGCCGCTGCAGGCCTTCGAGCCGGCTGGCCTGGTCGGCCGCCGGGTCGGGCTGGCGCGCCACGCGCTCGCGCTCGCTGGCCAGCGACGCGCGCAGCGCCTCGGCCTGCGCGCGCGCGCCGTCGGCGCCCCAGTGCGCCAGCACCACGGCCAGCAGCACCAGCAGCCCACCCAGCGGCGCGGGCCAGCCGTGGCGCCGCAGGGCGAAGCGCAAATGCGCCATGAGGTTGGGGCTCACGAAGGCGCTCCCCAGGCCATGTCCACCGAGAAGCGGATCACCTCCACGCCCTCCGCGTTGCGCCACTCGTGCGAGCCGAGCACCGCCGATTTCGTCAGCGCGGACTGGCGCAGGCGCTCGACGTAGTCCACCGCGTCGGCCATGTTGGCGGCCTCGGCGGTGATGCGCAGGGTGCGCGCCGCGCCCTGCGCTTCCACGCCGAGCAGGGCCACGCGGGTGTCGGCCACGGTTTCGAGTTCGCGCAGCAGGCGGCCCCAGGGTTGTGTGAGCGCCGCATCGGCGCGCGCGCTGGCGCGCACCAGTTCAGGCGCCACGGCCGGCGCCGCGCCGCTTCGCGCGCGCTGCTTGCTGCCGCGCGCCTGGCGCTCGGCGTGGTCCAGCGTGGACTGCAGTTCGTCGCGCGCCTGGCCGTAGTCCAGCGCGGCCACGGCCATGCTGGCCACCCCCACCAGCGTGAGCGCCCAACCCAGCAGCGAAGCGGGTGGCCGGCGGTTGAGAAAGTCGATGCGCAGCCTTTGCATGTCAGCCATCCATTCCATCGATGCGACACCCGTGCCGCATGAAGCAGCGCCGTCGAGAGACACCGAGGAACCGGCTTTGCCGGGCCTCTGGTGTCGCCCCCTTCAGGGGGTAGCGCGAAGCGCTGCGGGGGTGTTTCATTTCAGATTCCCCAGGCCATGCGCGCCAGGCCTTGTGCGGGTTCGTGCCGGCCTTCGGGCGCGAGCCAGACCAGGCCCGGCGCATCGCGCCGACCGGGGATGGCGCCGCAGCCCGCGAGGAACACCGGCGTGTCCTGCGGCAGCGCCAGCCCGCTGGCCAGCGCGATCTGCGCCTGCATGGCGGGCAGCACGCCGCGCCAGCCGCCATCGGCCGCGTCGGGATGCCGCATCGAGCGCAGGCCGCGCCAGGCGCCCTTGTGCAACAGGCCCAGCGTGAAGCTGCCCGGCTCGGCGGCGCCGAACCAGGCGGTCTGGCGGCCCAGGCGCGCGCACCAGCGGTCGAAGGCGGCCGAGAAGTACGGGGCGATGCGCACCACGCGCGCGTCGCCGATGGACCGCAGCGCCTGCAATTCGGCGACCAGGGCCTCGTCGATGGCGCAGGCCGGCACCGCGCGGCCCGGCATGGGCTCGGCGTGCATCACGCGCCAGCCGTCGGCCGCCGCGCCGAAGGTGGCGCGAAAGCGCAGGCGCACATAGGCCTCCAGCTCCTGCGACTGGGTCAGCTGCGGCTGCCACTCCAGCAGCTGCCAGCGCACGAAGCGGCTGCTCAGGTGGATGTGCAGGCGCGCGCGCGGCAGGCTTTCCTCGCGCAGCCAGCCGGCCAGCCGCGCCATGGCGGGCCGCCACAGCGGTTCGTCCGCGCCGGCGCCGGCCAGCGGCAGGGGTTTGGGGTCCGTGCCGGCGCCGCCGTCGCGGCGCGGGCCATCGACCACCAGGCGGTCTTCGAGCAGGGCGACCTGCAGCAAGGGACGTTCAGCGAACCACACGGTTGAGCTCCTGCAAGGTGCTTTCCCCCCGGCGCACCAGGTCCAGGCCGACGTCGCGCAGCACGCGCGTGCCCTTCTGGTGCGCCACTTCCTTGATGCGCCGCACCGGCTCGCGCGTGACGATCATCTCGCGCAGCTCGTCGTCGAGCAGCAGCACCTCGGCCACCGCCTTGCGGCCCTTGAAGCCGGTGCCCCGGCAGCTGGCGCAGCCGCGCCCGGCGCGGAAGTGGAAGCCGCTCAGGTCGCTCAGTCCGCTGTCGGCCAGCAGCTCGGGCGTGGGCACATCGTCCACCGCGCAGTCCGGGCAGTTCACGCGCACCAGGCGCTGGGCCACGATGCCGTTGAGCGCGGCCACCAGGCTGTAGGGGTCCACGCCCATGTGGGTGAAGCGCCCGAGCACGTCGAACACGTTGTTGGCGTGCACCGTGGTGAGCACCAGGTGACCGGTGAGCGCGGCCTGCACCGCGATCTGCGCGGTCTCGCCGTCGCGGATCTCGCCCACCATGATCTTGTCGGGGTCGTGCCGCAGGATGGAGCGCAGGCCGCGCGCGAAGGTCAGGCCCTTCTTCTCGTTGACCGGGATCTGCAGCACGGCGGCCAGCTGGTACTCCACCGGGTCCTCGATGGTCACGATCTTGTCGTGCCCGTGGTTGATCTCGTTGATGGCCGCGTACAGCGTGGTGGTCTTGCCGCTGCCGGTGGGGCCGGTGGCCAGCAGCATGCCGTAGGGCTCCTGGCAGAGCGCGCGCAGCGAGCGCATGGTCTCGGCGTCGAAGCCCAGGGCCTCCAGCCGCAGGCCGGTGACCTGGTCGGACAGGCGCTCCTTGTCGAGCACCCGCAGCACCGCGTCCTCGCCGTGGATGCTGGGCATGATGGAGACGCGGATGTCGATCGCGCGGCCCAGCGCGGCGACCTTGAAGCGGCCGTCCTGCGGCACGCGGCGCTCGGCGATGTCGAGTTCGGCCATCACCTTGATGCGCGAGATCACCTGCTCGGCGTTTTCGCTGCCGTGGATGCCGCCCACGCTGGCGAGCACGCCGTCGATGCGGTACTTGATGGTGATGCCGCCACCCGCCGTCTCCAGGTGGATGTCGCTGGCGCCGGCCTTGAGCGCGTCGTACAGCGTGGAGTTGACCAGGCGCACCACCGGGCTGCTGTCCTCGCTGATGCTGCGCAGCGAGATGTCCTCCAGGCCCTCGCCGGCCACCGCGGCCTGCTGCATCGGCACCAGGCTGTCCATGGCGCGCAGGCCGTCCTCGTGGCGCGCGAGGTAGGCCTCGATGTCGGCGCGGTGCGCCAGCCGCAGCTGCAAGGGCTGGCGCACGCGCTCCTCGGCCCAGGCCAGCAGGTCGGTGTCGAAGGGGTTGGCGATCACCAGGCACAGGTCCGCGCCACCGTCGCCGTGCATCAGCAGGCATTCGCGCTGCAGGGCTTCACCGTAGGGCAGGCGCTCGAACGCGGGTCGCAGCGCGTGCAGCTCGTCCATGCCCAGCACGGCGACCTGCGCGCTCAGGCCCAGGCGGGCCAGCGGGTCGCCCAGCGCGAGGTCCTGCGCGTCCAGCCAGTCGGCCAGGCCAGGGCCTGGGGTGCGCGCGGCCTGGCGCGCGCCCTGCAGCTCGGCCGCGGCATAGGGCTTGGGCAGCCAGTTCGGCAACTCGTGCGGCGCGTTCATTGCACGCTCTCCGCCAGCTGGAAGATCGGCAGATACATCAGCACCACGATGGCGCCGATCACCAGGCCCATGATCAGCATGAGCGCGGGACCCAGCAGGCGCGTGGCCCACTCCGCCCAGCGCGCGAGTTCCTCGTCGTGGAAGGCGGCGGCGCGCTCCATCATCTCGCCCATGTTGCCGGTGCGCTCGCCCACGCGCAGCATGCGCAGCGAGACCGCCGTGCTCAGGCCCTGGGCCTCGAAGGCGTGCGACATCGGCTGGCCTTCGCGGATGCGGCCGGTGGCGGCCCGCAGGCGCGGTTGCAGCGCGGGCGAGAGCAGGCCGCCCACCATCTCCAGCGCGGGCACGATGGCGATGCCGCCGCGCAGCAGCATGCCCAGCGTGCGGTACAGGCGCGCGAGCTGGAACACGCGCATGCGCTCGCCCACGGCGGGGATGCGCCAGAGCTGCCCCGCGATGCGCTGCGCCAGCCAGCGGCCGCCGCCCGACGTCAGCGCCACGCCCAGCGCCACCAGCAGGCCCAGCAGCACCGGCCAATATTGTTCGACCGCCTGGCCCCACTGCAGCATCAGCCGCGACATGAGGGGCAGCTGGTCGCCCATGTCTTCATAGATGTGCGCGAAGCGCGGCACCACATAGCCCATCAGGAACAGGATCACCAGGCTGCTCACGCCGATCAGCATGGCCGGGTAGATGGCCGCGCTCACCAGCTTGCCGCGCAGCGTCTCCAGCTGCGTGGCGTAGGCGATGTAGCGGCCCAGCGCCTCGCCCAGGTTGCTGGTGCGCTCGCTGGCGCGCACGGTGGCCACGTACAGCGGGGGAAAGTTCTGCGGCAGCGCCTGCAGCGCGCCCGAGAAGGTCTGGCCCTCGCGCAGGCTGAGCAGAATCTGTTGCAGCACGGCGCGCACCGGCGCGCGCGACTCTTTCTCGGCCAGGGTCTCCACCGCCTCGACGATGCTCACGCCCGAGCTCAGCAGCGAGAGCAGCTCCTGGCTGAACAGCAGCAGCGGGAAAGCGGCAGAAGCGCCGCGCGCGGCACCGCGCGACCAGCCGCGCTCGCGCGAGACCGACACCACCGAATGGCCCAGCGCGTGCACCTGGCGGCGCGCGTCGTCCGCCGTGGCCGCGTCGATGGCGCTCACGGCCATCGACAGGTCGGGCTGCAGCGACTTCACGAGGTAGCGCATGGGACGCCGCTCACCAGCTCACGATGTCTTCGGCTTCGCCGCTGCCACCGGGCTGGCGGTCGTTGCCCAGCGAGAGCAGGTCGTACTCCCCGTGTTCACCTGGCGCGCGGTAGACATAGGGCGTGCCCCAGGGATCGGGCGGCACACCCTTCTTCAGGTAGGGGCCGCTCCAGCGCGTGTCCGCGCCCGGGCGCTCGTTGAGCGCGGCCAGGCCTTCTTCGCTGGTCGGGTAGCGGCCCACGTCGAGCCGGAACTGGTCGAGCGCCTTGCCCAGCGCATCGATCTGGGCGCGCGCGGTCTTCACCTCGGACTTGCCGATCTGCGCGAAGAAGCGCGGGCCCACGAAGCCGGCGAGCAGGCCGATGATGACCATCACCACCAGCAGCTCCAGCAAGGTGAAGCCGCGCGAGTGCCGCGGGCCGGGAACAACGAGGGACAACATGACGACACGCTCCGCGACGGTGAGGGCCTTGTGCAGGCCCGGGTTGAAACCTAGGTTAGGAAGCTTCTGTGAAGCGCGGGTTACATCGAGACATTCGGCCCGGTTGCCACCGGCCTTCGCCATGCTTTTGATCCGAACGGACCATGCGAAGGTGGGGGCCGTGTTGCAAAGCGGACATGTGACCGACTTGTCTCAAGGCGACACCGACAGGCTGTAGCCGCTGCCGCGCACCGTGCGGATCAGCGAGTCCAGACCGGCCGGCAGCAGCGCGTTGCGCAGGCGGCTGATGTGCACGTCCACCGTGCGGTCGTCGCCCTCGAAGTCGGACCCCCACACGTGGTCGAGCAGCTGCGAACGGCTGTAGACCCGGTCGGTGTGGGTGACGAGAAAGTGCAGCAGGCGGAACTCGGTGCTGCCCAGCGACAGCGGGATGCCGGCGGCCACCACGGTCTTGGCCGAGGGATCGAGCACCAGGCCCGAGAGGCGCACCACATCGGCCGTGACCTGCGGCACGCGGCGGCGCAGGATGACGGCGATGCGCGCGATCAGCTCGCGCGCCGAGAAGGGCTTGGTGATGTAGTCGTCCGCGCCCACTTCCAGGCCCGCGATCTTGTCGCGCTCCTCGATGCGGGCCGACAGGATGATGATGGGAATGTCGCGCGTGCGCGCCTCCGAGCGCAGCAGCCGCGTGAACTCCATGCCCGACATGCCGGGCAGCATCCAGTCGAGCAACACCAGGTCGGGCAGCCAGCGCAACAGCATCTCGCGCGCCTGTTCGGCGTCCGATGCGCAGCGCACCACATGCCCGGCCCGCGTGAGGTTGACCGAGATGAGCTCCTGGATGGGCGGCTCATCTTCGACGATCAGAATTTGAGCAGCCATGGTCGATCGATCGTGGAAAAGCACGGATCGTAGAAGCGTGTGGTGACGTTTTGATTGCAGTCCCGTGTCGCTCCAGGCGCGGCTTCGATGGCGTCATCGAAACGCGCCGAAGCGGTCACAGATCTGACGTACTTGGTCCATAGACTCGCGATTTCTTCAGGCCACCCACTTCGCGTTTCATGAGCATCCACGCCAACTTCAAGCGGATTTTCGCGACCACCGTTCTCGCGACGGTGCCCTGGATGGCCGTCCACGCCCAGGAGATCACCGGCGCGGGCGCCACCTTTCCGGCACCCGCCTATTCACAATGGGCCGAGGCCTACAAGACGGCCCAGGGCGCGCGCGTCAACTACCAGCCCATCGGCTCCAGCGGCGGCATCCGCCAGATCGATGCGCGCACGGTCGACTTCGGCGCCACCGACGCGCCGCTGAAGGACGACGAACTCGCGCGCAAGGGACAGATCCAGTTCCCCACCCTGATCGGTGGCGTGGTGCCGGTGGTCAACCTGCGCGGCATCGCACCGGGCCAACTGCGGCTCACCGGCGCGCTGCTCAGCGACATCTACATGGGCAAGGTCACGCGCTGGAGCGACCCGGCGATCCAGGCGCTCAACCCGCAGCTGCCGCTGCCGGACACGGCCATCTCGCCGATCTTCCGCTCCGACGGTTCGGGCACCACCTTCATCTTCACCAACTACCTGAGCAAGGTCAGCGCCGACTGGAAGTCGCGCGTGGGCGAGGGCACGTCGGTGAGCTGGCCGGTCGGCAACGGCGGGCGCGGCAACATCGGCGTGGCCGCGCTGGTCTCGCGCATGCCGAACTCGATCGGCTACGTGGAATACGCCTACGTGAAGCAGGCCCGCATGACGCACGCGCTGGTGCAGAACGCCGCGGGCGCCTACGTGGCCCCGGGCACCGAGGCCTTCCAGGCCGCGAGCCAGGGCGTGGACTGGAAGACCTCGCACTCGCACATGCTCACGCACCAGCCCTCGCCCGAGGCCTGGCCCATCACCGGCGCGACCTTCGTGCTGATGTACGCCCGCCCCGACAACGTGGCCCACGCGGCGCAGGCCCTGCGCTTCTTCCACTGGGGCCTCACGCAGGGCGCGCCGATGGTGACCTCGCTGGGCTACGCCTCGCTGCCCAAGGCGGTGGTCGATTCGATCGAGGCCCGCTGGGCCGAGGTGCGCGACCCCGCCGGCCAGCCCGTTGCCTACAAGTAAGCAAGCCTCACCACCCGGCGCCGTTCGCGCGCCCAACCCCTTTTCTTCAAGGCCCTGGCCATGACCACCCGCAGATTCCCCTCCCCCACCGCGCCCCGCCTGACCGCGCTGGCTGTTCTGCTCACGCTGGCCTTGAGCGCGTGCGGCGCCAAGGACGAAGGCACGCAGGCCACGCAGGTGGCCGCCAAGGTCGGCTCCAACGAGATCTCCGTGCACCAGATCAACCAGGTGCTCGCCCGCACGCCGATGGCCAACGCCTCCAAGGAAGCCGTGCAGGCGGCCAGCCAGCAGGTGCTCGAACGCCTGATCGACCAGCAGCTGGCGGTGGACCAGGCCACCGAGAACAAGCTGCACCGCTCGCCCGACGTGGTGGCCCAGCTCGAGGCCGCGCGCCGCGAGGTGCTGGCGCGCGCCTACCTGCAGCAGCTCACCGGCGCGATGCCCAAGCCCACGCCCGAAGAAGTGAAGGGCTACTACGACACCCACCCGGCCCTGTTCTCGGAACGCCGCGTGTTCAACCTGCAGGAAATCCGCGTGCCGGTGGCCACCGAGGTGTTGAAAGACCTGACCAGCATGGCCACGCAGGCCCGGCCCATCGACGAGGTGGCCAGCATGCTGCGCGCGCGCAACGTGCAGTTCGGCGGTGGCAGCGCCACCCGCACGGCCGAGCAGGTGCCGCTGGAGCTGCTGCCGCGCCTGCACGCGCTCAAGGACGGCCAGAGCCTGGTGGTGAAGAACGGCGACGCCGCCACCTTCCTGCGCGTGGCCTCGTCGCAGCAGATCCCGGTGGGTGAGACCGCGGCCACGCCGGGCATCGAGAAGTTCCTGGGCAACCGCCGCTCCACCGAACTCGTGAACAGCGAACTCAAGCGCCTGCGCGAAGCCACCACCGTCACCTACCTCGGCGGCTTCGAAGCGCCCGCCCGCGCCACCCCGGGCGCCGACAAGCCCGACGCGGCCGCCGCGAACGGCCCGGCGCTCACCACGCCGCTGGCCGCCGACGACAAGGTGGCGCCCGCGGCCGGTGAAGACCAGGGCGCCATCGAACGCGGCCTGCAAGGTCTGAAGTGAGCACGCGCGCGCTGCTCAGTGCCTGCCTGCTGACCGTGGCCGCCTGCTTCGGCGCCACGGCGCAGGCCCAGACCGGCCCGGTCGACTACCCGCTGGCCGCGGGCGACACGGTGCGCGTCCAGGTGTTCCAGAACCCGGACCTCGCGCTGGAGACGCGCATCACCGAGAGCGGCACGATCTCTTTCCCCCTCATCGGCGCGGTGCGCCTGGGCGGCCTGTCGGTGAGCGCGGCCGAGAAGAAGATCGCCGATGCGCTGCAGAGCGGCGGCTTCCTGCAGAACCCGCAGGTCACGCTGCTGCTCACGCAGATCCGCGGCAGCCAGGTCTCGGTGCTCGGCCAGGTCGGCCGGCCCGGCCGCTTCCCGCTGGAGACCGCCGGCACCCGCCTGAGCGACATGCTCGCCAACGCCGGCGGCACCACGCCCGGCGGCGACGACGTGGTCATCGTCACCGGTCAGCGCGACGGCCAGGCCTTTCGCAAGACCATCGACCTGCCCTCGCTGTTCCTGCGCGAGAACCGCGCGGACGACATCGTTCTGGGCAGCGGCGACGTGATCTACGTGCACCGGGCCCCGGTGTTCTACGTGTACGGCGAGGCCCAGCGGCCGGGCTCGTTCCGCATCGAACGCGGCATGACGGTGATGCAGGCGCTGGCGCAGGCCGGTGGCCCGACCGCGCGGGGCTCGCGCAGCCGCCTGGAACTGCACCGCCAGCAGGACGACGGCAGCGTGCAGACCCTGGCGCCCGAGATGAACGACCCGGTCCGGTCCAACGACGTGCTCTACGTGCGCGAGAGCCTGTTCTGAGCGAACCCCATGACGCCCCAACAACTTCTGACCGTGCTGCGCGCGCGCTGGCTCGTGGTCTTCCTCACTTTCGTGCTCGTGGTGGCGGCCGTCGCCACCGTGACGCTGATGGCCGACAAGCAGTACACCGCCTCCGCCGCCGTGGTGCTGGACGTGAAGTCGCCCGACCCGGTGAGCGGCCAGACCCTGGCGGGCCTGATGGCGCCCGGCTACATGGCCACGCAGGTGGACATCATCAAGAGCGATCGCGTCGCCAAGCGCGTGGTCAGCGCGCTGCGGCTGGACAGCAGCGCGGCGGTGCAATCGCAATGGCGTGAAGCCACCGAAGGCCGGGGCCAGATCACCGACTGGCTCTCGGCGCTGCTGCAGCGCAACCTGGACGTGAAGCCCTCGCGCGAGAGCAACGTGATCAGCATCGAGTACATGGGCGCCGACCCCAACTTCGCGGCGCTGGTGGCCAACGCCTTCGCGCGCGCCTATGTGGAGGTCAACCTGGAACTGCGCGTGGACCCGGCGCGCAGCTACGCGGGTTTCTTCGACGCCCAGACCCGCTCGGCGCGCGAGCGGCTCGAAGCCGCGCAGAAGGCCTTGTCGGACTTCCAGCAGGTCAACGGCATCACCTCCACCGACGAGCGCGTGGACTTCGAGACCGCCAAGCTCAACGAGACCAGCAGCCAGCTCACCTCCATCCAGGCCGCCACCACCGACAGCCAGAGCAAGCGCCAGCGCAGCGATGCCGACACCGTGGCCGAGGTCATGCAGAGCCCGCTGGTCAACGGCCTCAAGGGCGACATCGCCCGCCTCGAGGCGCGCCTGACCGAAACCGGCGTGAACCTGGGCAGGAACCACCCGCAGACGCTTCGCTACGAATCGGAGCTCGCCACGCTCAAGGCCCAGCTCGATGCCGAGACGCGCCAGATCACCAGCGCCATCACCACCACCTACCAGGTGAACCGCCAGCGCGAGGCCCAGCTGCAGGCGGCCCTGAACCAGCAGAAGGACCGCGTGCTCGAACTCAACAAGCAGCGCGACCAGATCGCGGTGCTGCGGCGCGACATCGAGTCGGCCCAGCGCGTGTTCGAGTCGGTGAGCCTGCGCGCCTCGCAGAGCAGCATCGAGAGCCAGACCAGCCAGACCAACATCGCGGTGCTCAACCCGGCGATCGCGCCCACCTTCCCCTCGGGCCCACGCGTCAAGCTCAACATCGCGATCGCCATGTTCCTCGGCGGCCTGCTCGGCGTGATGCTGGCCCTGGCGCTCGAATTCGCCAACCGCCGGGTGCGCTCGGCCGACGACCTGCGCGCCCTGCGCGACGTGGTGCCGCTGGGCAGCATCGGTCCGGCCGGCGGCATGATGAAACCCACTGCCGGAGCCCGCGCATGAACGCCCCGCTGGATTTCAAGCCGCAGGGCGCCATCGGCGACATCCTGGTCGCGCGCGGCCTGCTGCTGCCGGCCGACGTGGTGCGCGTGGTCGCCCGCCAGGCCAGCCACGACGAACCTTTCGGCGAAGCCGCCATCGCGCTCAAGCTGCTCGACCGCGCCGACCTCGACGCCGCGCTCTCGACCCAGTTCAACTACGGCTACCTGCAGGACGAGGACGCGCCGCTCAGCCGCGAGCTGGTCACGGCGTTCAAGCCCTTCTCACGCGCCTCGGAAGAAATGCGCGCGCTGCGCGGCCAGCTCATGCTGCGCTGGTTCAACGACGACCGCCGCCGCCGCCTGCTCACCGTGGTGAGCCAGCGCCCGCGCGATGGCCGCAGCTTCATCGCGGCCAACCTGGCGGTGGTGTTCTCGCAGCAGGGCCAGCGCACGCTGCTGATCGACGCCAACCTGCGCGAGCCGCACCAGGCCAGGATGTTCCACACCACCGGCCACAGCGCGGGCCTGGCCGGCATCCTGGCCGGGCGCGCCGGGCTGGAGGTGATCGAGTCGGTGCCGGGCCTGCCCGGCCTGCGCGTGCTGCCGGCCGGCGCCGCGCCACCGAACCCGCAGGAGCTGGTGGGCATGCCCAGCTTCGGCGCGCTGCTGCAGCAGGTGAGCCAGAACCACGACGTGGTGCTGATCGACACGCCCGCCAGCGAGCGCTTCGCCGACGCGGAGATCATCGCCGCGCGCACCGGCGCGGCCCTGCTGGTCGCGCGCCGCCACCGCAGCCCGCTCGGCGGCCTGGGCGATCTCTCGCGCCGCCTGCAGGACACCGGCGTGGCCCTGGTGGGCTCGGTGCTGAACCATTACTGAGCCGTATGCGACGCCACCCACTCCCGCAGGCGAATGCGCACCGCGAGCACCGTGGTGCCCAGCGCCGCGCCCACCGCGTCGGCCACCAGGTCGTCGATGTCGGCGCTGCGCCCGGGCAGGCGCATCTGGCTGGCCTCGTCGAGCGCGCCCACGAGCAGCGCGCCCGTGAAACCAATGACCATCGCCGACACCCCGCGGCGGCCGCTGGCGAAGCCGATCGCGCACGACAGCACGGCGTAGACCGCCATGTGGGCGAGCTTGTCCCATGGGGCCGGCACCAGGCCCACCGCGAAGGGCTGGGCGCCACCGATCCACAAGGCCAGCGGCACCGCCAGTGTCAGCGCCACGGCCAGCCAACGCGCCACGCGCTGCACGCGCCGAAGTGAAAAACCCATGAGCACCACCACACCTTCGATTGATACGGGCGCCGCGCCGATGGTGACGCGCCTTCTGCCCTGGCTGCCGATTATGGTCGGGCTGGCGGTGCTCTACGTGCCCACCCTCTACGACCTCTTCACTGGGATCTGGGCCCAGGACAATCAGTTCCACGGTCCCATCGTGCTGGCGATCTCGCTGTGGCTGCTGCACCGCAACTGGGGTGCGATGGAAGCCGCCTCGATGGGCAGCCAGGGCAGCGCCTGGGGCTGGCCGCTGGTGCTGTTCGCGCTGGCCGGCTACGCGCTGGGCCGCTCGCAGGGCATGGGCATTCTCGAGGTCGGCTCGGTGATCTGGCTGCTGGCCGGCGTGGTGCTGCTCACGCACGGCGCGTCCGGCCTCAAGGCCCAGTGGTTCGCCTTCTTCTTCATGCTGTTCATGGTGCCGCTGCCCTCGCAGGTGGTGGACATCGTGACCATGCCGATGAAGATGATGGTCTCCTACGTGGCCGAGAACGTGCTCTACGCGCTGGGCTACCCGATCGGCCGCAACGGCGTGATCCTGCAGATCGGCCAGTACATGCTGCTGGTGGCCGACGCCTGCGCCGGCCTGCAGACGCTGCTCACGCTCGAAGCCCTGGGCCTGCTGTACCTGAACCTGGTGCGGCGCGATTCGCTGTTCCGCAACGTCGGCCTGGCCATCCTGATCGTGCCGATCTCGTTCACCGCCAACGTGATCCGCGTGATGGCGCTCAGCCTGATCACCTACCACTTCGGCAACGAGGCCGGCCAGGGTTTCCTGCACGGCTTCGCCGGCATGGTGCTGTTCCTCAGCGCCCTGCTGATGATCATCGCCTTCGACAGCGCGCTCCAGTGGGTGGAGCGCCTGCGCCAGCGGCCCGCCACCAGCCTGCAGAAAGCCTGACGCCATGGTCTTCCCCTTCAAGAACCTCTTGCTGATGGCGCTGATGCTGGCCTCGGCCGCGCTCGCCTACGCCATGCGCCCCACCGCCCGCCTGGCCGACGAGCGGCCCACCATCGACCTGGCCACGATGGTGCCGACCGAATTCAACGGCTGGCGCGAGCAGCCCAACGTGGCGGTGCAGATCATCGACCCCGAGCAGCAGGCCACCATCGAGGCCATCTACACCCAGACGCTCACGCGCAACTACATCCACGCCGACGGTTACCGCATCATGCTGTCGATCGCCTACGGCAACGACCAGAGCGACAACCTGCAGCTGCACAAGCCCGAGGTGTGCTACCCGGCGCAGGGCTTCAAGCTGGAGCGCATCGAGCGCGTGCCACTCCAGCTGCACGGCCGCGCCATCGCGGCCACCCGCCTGGAGACGCATCTGGGCAACCGCTACGAGCCCGTGACCTACTGGACCGTGGTGGGCGACCACGTCACCACCACCGGCATCGACAAGAAGCTGACCGAGATGCGCTACGGCCTGGGCGGCCGCGTGCCCGACGGCATGCTGGTGCGGGTCTCCTCCATCGACCGCGACAGCGCGCGCGCCCACCGCCAGCAGGCCCGCTTCGCGGCCGACCTGGTGGCCGCCCTGCCCGCCGAACACCGCGCCCGTTTCTCCGGCGTCGACAGCGCCACCACCACCGCCTCCACCCCGCCCGCACCATGAAGAAAAAAATCGCGCTCATCACGGGCATCACCGGACAGGACGGCGCCTACCTCGCCGAACTGCTGCTCCAGAAGGGCTACGAGGTGCACGGCATCAAGCGCCGCGCCTCGTCGTTCAACACCGACCGCATCGACCACCTCTACCAGGACCCGCACGAGTCCGGCCGCCGCCTGGTGCTGCACTACGGCGACCTGGCCGACAGCAGCAACCTGATCCGCATCGTCGGGCAGGTGCGCCCCGACGAGATCTACAACCTGGGCGCCATGAGCCACGTGGCGGTGAGCTTCGAGAGCCCCGAGTACACCGCCGACATCGATGCCGTCGGCACGCTGCGCCTGCTCGAGGCGGTGCGCCTGCTCGGCATGGAGAAACACTGCCGCTTCTACCAGGCCTCCACCAGCGAGCTCTACGGCCTGGTGCAGGAAACGCCGCAGAAGGAGACCACGCCCTTCTACCCGCGCAGCCCCTACGCGGTGGCCAAGCTCTACGCCTACTGGATCACGGTGAACTACCGCGAGGCCTACGGCATGTACGCCTGCAACGGCATCCTGTTCAACCACGAGAGCCCGATGCGCGGCGAGACCTTCGTCACGCGCAAGATCACGCGCGCGGTCTCGCGCATCGCGCTGGGCCTGCAGCGCTGCCTGCACCTGGGCAACCTGAGCGCGCTGCGCGACTGGGGCCACGCGCGCGACTACGTCGAGATGCAGTGGCTGATGCTGCAGCAGGAGCAGCCCGAGGACTTCGTCATCGCCACCGGCGTGCAGTACAGCGTGCGCCAGTTCGTGGAGATGGCCGCGCGGGAACTGGGCTTCACGCTCGACTGGGTGGGCGAGGGCAGCGACGAGGCCGGTGTGGTCGCGTCGGTGCAGCGGCCCGACCTGCGCTGTTCGGTGGGCGATGTGGTGGTGCGCGTGGACCCGCGCTACTACCGGCCCACCGAGGTGGAGACGCTGCTGGGCGACGCCAGCAAGGCGCGCACGCGCCTGGGCTGGACGCCGAAGACGACCCTGCCCCAGCTGGTGAGCGAGATGGTGCAGGCCGACTACCGCCTGGCGCGGCGCGATGCCATGGTCAAGCTGGCCGGCTTCCCCGCCTTCGAATACCAGGAGTGAGCACCCCATGCGCCACGATGCACGCATCTACGTCGCGGGCCACGGGGGCCTGGTGGGCTCGGCCATCGTGCGCCAGCTGCGCGCGGCCGGCTACCACCGCCTGCTGCTGCGCACGCACGCCGAGCTGGACCTGACGGACGCGGCGGCCACCGCCGACTTCTTCGCGCGCGAAAAACCCGAGTACGTCTTCCTCGCGGCCGCCCGCGTGGGCGGCATCCTGGCCAACCAGCAGTACCCGGCCGACTTCATCCGCGACAACCTGCTGATCCAGACCCACGTGATCCACGAGGCCTGGCGCGCCGGCGTGCAGCGCCTGCTGTTCCTCGGGTCGAGCTGCATCTACCCGCGCCTGGCGCCGCAGCCGATGAAGGAGACCGACCTGCTCAGCGGCCCGCTGGAGGCCACCAACCGGCCCTACGCGCTGGCCAAGATCGCGGGCATCGAGATGTGCTGGAGCCACAACCGCCAGCACGGCACGCGCTTCCTGGCCGCGATGCCGACCAACCTGTACGGCATCGGCGACAACTACGACCTCGACACCAGCCACGTCATCCCGGCGCTGCTGCGCAAGTTCCACGAGGCGCGCGGGCGCGGCGCGCCCCAGGTCACGGTCTGGGGCAGCGGCACGCCGCGGCGCGAGTTCATGTACAGCGACGACATGGCCGCCGCCTGCCTGTTCCTGATGAAGCTGCCCGAGGCGCGCTTCCTGTCGCTGCTGGGCAGCGACGAGGCCGCCACCGGCCGCTTCGAGCCCCCGCTCATCAACATCGGCGTCGGCCACGACCTGAGCATCCGCGAACTGGCCCAGACCATCCAGCAGGTGGTGGGCTACCAGGGCGACGTGGTGTACGACACCAGCCGGCCCGACGGCACGCCGCGCAAGCTGATGGACGTCTCGCGCCTGCAGGCGCTGGGCTTCACGGCCAGCGTGCCGCTGGAGCAGGGCCTGCGCCGCGCCCTGGCCAGCGCCGATTTCGCGCGCGCCGTGGCGCGCGCGGCCTGATCGCGCCCACCGGCCATGCACACCCCCATGCCCTCCGTGCTCTACCTGGGCCAGAAGAGCGGGACCTGCCTGGACCGCGCCAACGCGCTGCGCCGCATCGGTTGCATGGTCGACCACATCGACCCGCGCGAGCTGCTGCCCGCCACGGTCTGGGTGGACCGCTGGACCTGGCGCATGGGGGGCCACTGGTTCTCGCCCTGGGCGCAGCGCGCGCTGCAGGCGCGCCTGGGCTTCAAGCGCTACCACCTGTGCCACGTGGACTGCGGCGAATGGATCACCCCGGCGGTGATCGCGCTGCTGCGCCGGCACGCCCGCCACGTCATCAACTACAACAACGACGACCCCACCGGCGCGCGCGACGGCGCCCGCTTCGCAGCGTACCGGCAGGCCGTGCCGCACTACGACCTGGTGGCGGTGCTGCGCGAGACCAATGTGCCCGAGGTGAAGGCCCTGGGCGCGCGGCGCGTGCTGCGCGTGCACCACTGCGCGGACGAGGTGAGCCACGCACCCCGCCCCTTGAGCGAGGCGGACCGGCAGACCTGGCACTCGCAGGTGCTGTTCCTGGGCACCTGGTTTCCCGAGCGCGGCCCCTTCCTGCTCGAACTCATCCGCCTGGGCGTGCCGCTGACCATCCGCGGCCCGAACTGGCACAAGGCGCCCGAATGGGCCGAACTCCAGCCGCACTGGGCCGGCGGCGCCATCGGCGGCGACCACTACGCCAAGGCGATCCAGTGCGCGCAGGTGAACCTGGGGCTGCTCTCGCGCGAAAACCGCGACCTGCACACCACCCGCTCGGTGGAGATCCCGGCGCTGGGCGGCCTGCTGTGCGCCGAGCGCACGCCCGAGCACACAGCCATGTACATCGAAGGCCAGGAAGCCCTGTTCTGGTCGGGCGCGGAAGAATGCGCCGCGGTGTGCCGCGAGGCGCTGGCCGACGAGCACCGGCGCCAGCGCGTGGCCAGCGCGGGGCATTGGCGCCACCTGCTGAGCCCCCACCGCAACGACGCGCTGATGCGCACCCTGCTGACGGCCGTCGACCAGATCGAAGCACCCGCGGTGCTGGAGCCCACGGCGTGAACCGCGCCTTGCGCCAGCGCGTGGTCGCCGGCATGGGCGCCAACTCGGTGGGCATGGCCATCACCATCGGCACCCAGCTCGCCTCGCTGCCCCTGTTTCTCGCGGTGTGGGACACGCGCACCTACGGCGTCTGGCTCATGATCAGCGCCCTGCCGGCCTACCTGTCGATGGCCGACGTGGGCATGGTGACCGCCGCCGGCAACCGCATGACCATGGCCATGGGCGCGGGCAACGCTGCCCTGGCCAACCGCGTGTTCCAGAGCGCGCAAGGTTTCGTGCTCTGTGTCTGCGGCGCGCTGGCGCTGCTGGTGCTGCCCGGCATCTGGTGGTCCGCGTGGCCGGCGGACGCCACCGCCGACCAGCGCCTGGCCCTGATGGCCCTGGTGGCCGGCGTGCTGGTCTCCTTCCTGGGCGGCCTCTCGGAACAGCTCTTCAAGGCCACCCACCGCTACGCGCAGGGCGCCTTGCTGGGCAACGCCACGCGCCTGGCCGAATGGGCGGGCTGGATGCTGGGCCTGCTGCTCTCGGGCAGCTTCACCGCCGTGGCCCTGGGCGGCCTGTTGTGCCGCATCGCCGGCACACTGCTGTCGATGCAGGTCGCGCGCCACGGCTCGCACGGCCTGGCCTGGGGCCTGGCCGACGCGGCGCCGGCCGTGGTGCGCCAGATGGTCCGGCCGGCCGCCGCGTTCATGGCCTTTCCGCTCGCCAACGCCCTGAGCCTGCAGGGGGTGACCCTGCTGGTGGGCGCCCTGCTCGGCCCGGTGGCCGTGGCGGTGCTCAACACCTACCGCACGCTGGCGCGCACCGCGGTGCAGGCCACGGCGATCCTGAGCCACGCGCTGTGGCCCGAGTTCGCGCGCCTGTTCGGCCAGGGCGCGCTGGCCAGCCTGCGGCAGCTGGTGGGGCGCAGCACCTGGTGGGGCGTGGCGCCATCGCTGCTGCTGAGCGCCGCGCTGTTCGCGCTCGCGCCCTGGCTGCTGCGCGCCTGGACGCATGGCGAGATCGGCTTCGAGCCCTGGGTGTTCGGCCTGCTCATGGCCTACGCGGCGGTGGCCGGCCTGTGCCATGTGCCGCGCGTGCTGCTCATGTCCATCAACCGGCACGGCCCGCTGGCCGTCTGGTCGCTGCTGGCCAGCGCGCTGTGCGTGGCCCTGGTCTGGCTGCTGAACGAACCGATGGGCCTCACCGGGGCGGCCACGGCCATGCTGGCCAGCGAGGCCCTGCTGACGGGCATCTGCCTGCGGCTGGCCTGGGGCGCGATCGAGGCCCCCGCCGCCGCGCCGCGCGGCCAGGGGGTGGCGCCATGAAGGTCGCGCTCTCGGTGCCGGGCAAGTTCCACACCTTCGACCTGGCGCGCGAGCTGCACGCGCAGGGCGCGCTGGCCGGCATCCTCACCGGCTACCCGCGCTTCAAGCTGCGCCACGAGCAACTGCCCGCCTCGCTGATCCGCACCTTCCCCTGGTTCATGGCGCCCTACATGGCCAACCCGTGGCAGCACCGCCTGCCGCGCCGCTGGACGCGGGCGCAGGAACACCTGGTGGCCACCACCTTCACCGCGTGGGCCGCCGCCGCGCTGCCCGCCTGCGACGTGTACGTGGGCCTGTCGGGCAGCTCGCTCGCGGCGGGCCGGCGCCAGCAGCGCCAGGGCGGGCGCTACGTGTGCGACCGGGGCTCGGCCCACATCCGCGTGCAGGATGCGCTGTTGCGCGAGGAACACCACGAGTGGGGCCTGCCCTTCGAAGGCGTCGATCCGCGCAACCTGGAGCGCGAGGAGGCCGAGTACGCGCAGGCCGACTGCATCACCGTCCCCTCGGCCTTCGCGTGGCAATCGTTCATCCGCCAGGGCGTGCCGCCCCAGAAGGTGCGGCGCCTGCCCTATGGCGTCGATCTGGCGCGCTTCGCGCGCTCGGGCGAGCCCGACGCGCGGCGCTTCGACCTGCTCTTCGTCGGCGGCATGAGCCTGCAGAAGGGCGTGCCCTACCTGCTGCAGGCCTACCGCGCGCTCAAGCACCCGGCCAAGTCGCTGAAGATCGCGGGCACGCCTTCGCCCCAGCTGATCGCGCACCTGAGCGCCAAGGGCCTGTGGTCGCCCGGCATCGAGGTGCTGGGCCACGTGCCGCAGACCGAGCTCAGGCACCTCATGAGCCGCAGCCACGCCCTGGTGCTGCCCAGCGTGCAGGACGGCTTCGGCATGGTGCTCGCCCAGGCCATGGCCTGCGGCTGTCCCGTGATCGCCAGCGAGAACACCGGCGCGCGCGACCTGTTCGACGACGGGCAGGAAGGTTTCATCGTCCCGATCCGCAACGCGGCGGCGCTGGCCGATCGCCTGCAGCGGCTCGTGGACGAAACCGGCCTGCGCGAGCGCATGGCCGCGGCCTGCATCGAGCGCGTGCAGCGCCTGGGCGGCTGGCGCGACTACGGCCAGCGCGCGCTCGGCCTCTACCAGCAGCTGGTGGCGGCATGAGCAACGCCCGCTTCATCCTGCTGAGCCTGATGGCCCTGGCCACCCTGGCGCTGGCGGCGCAGATGGTGATCGATTTCTCGACCGTCAACATCGGCTCGGCCTGCATCGTGTTCGCCTCGTCGATCGCGATGCTGCTGTACCTGCTGTGGACGCCGGCCCTGCACACCCACCCCCTCTCCACCTTCGCGCTCTTCGGCTTCTGCGTGACCACGCAGATGGGCGCGCTGCTGGGCCAGACCGTGTTCGGCACCTCGCTGGCGCAGAACCTGCGCCAGCCCCTGGAAACCTTCGTCACGCTGGCGGGCTTCCAGGCGATCGCCCTGCTGGCGCACATGCTCTACCGCTGGTTCCTGCACCCGGCCCCGCCGCCGTCGCCGGTGACGGCCCCGCTGGTGGCCTCGCCCTCGCTCATCCGCCAGCTGCTCGGCAAGCTCGGCCTGTACGAGGCGCCGCCCACCAGCGCGCTGTGGCTCATGGGTTATGTGGGCCTGTTCGCCTTCCTCATCAGCGGCGGCAGCGAAGGCACCTTCCGCAAGGTGCTCGACGGCATGCGCTTCCTGACCTGGGCGCCGTTCCTGATCCCCATGTACCTGATCCAGGTCGGCCCCGCCTACTGCCGCCCGCGCCGGCAGTACCTGCACCTGCTGGGCTTCGGCAGCCTGGTGATCCTGCTGGGGCTGGCGGCCAATGTGCGCAGCATCATGCTGTCGGGCTTCGTCACCATCGCGCTGTTCGCCCTGCTCACCGCCCTGCGCAGCCAGAAGCCGGTGTCGGGCAAGCGCTGCCTGCAGCTGGGCCTGCTCGGCCTGGTGCTGGGCGCGGTGGCCATTCCCATGACCGACCTGGCCACCGCGATGGTGGTGGCGCGCAAGGTGCGCGGCGGCGTGTCCGCCGTGGACATGGTCAAGGAAACGCTCTACTACTTCCAGCGCCCCGAGCTGCTGGCGCAGCAGGAGCGCATGCAGCGCGACGCCGCCACCCTGGACAAGTACGACGAGTACTACTTCGAGAACCCGCTGCTGGCGCGGCTGATGGAGACCAAGTTCCACGACAACTCGCTGTACTTCGTCTCGCGCTTCTCGCAGAGCGACACCGCCCGCCTGGCGCAGACCTCGGTCGACCTGATGTGGTCCATCCTGCCCAACCCGGCGCTCAAGGCGCTGGGGGTGGACGTGAACAAGCGCGACCTCGAGTTCTCGATGGGCGACTACCTGAGCCACCTGAGCCAGGGCGGCCCGCTGGGCGGCTACCGCACCGGCTCCATGCTGGCCCAGGGCCTGGCGCTGCTGGGCATCGGCTTCGCGGTGGTGTACTTCTTCGCCTGCCTGGGGGTGTTCGCCCTGCTCGACCTGCTGTCGTACCGGCAGCGCTCCGGCCAGGTGCTGCTCAGCACCGTGGGCATGTTGTCGATCTGGAAGATCTTCCAGTACGGGCTCACCGCCGACGCCCTGCACGCCTGGGTCTCGCTGGTGTTCCGCGAACTGCCGCAGCAGGTGTTCTTCTTTGTCGTCATCACCACCTTCGTGCGCTGCCTGGGCCTGGTGTTCCAGGGCGGCGCCCGGCCCGACCCGCGCGCCACGCCGACCGCGCACGGTTTCCCCCTGCGGCCCTAGACCATGCGCATCGTCCTGTTCACCCACCCGGCTTTCCTGGCCTCGCAAAGCATGCCCCGCTTCGCGCAGATGCTGCGCCACGCCTACACGGCGCGCGGGCACGAGGTCCAGGTGTGGTCGCCCCCGGCCCGCGTGCGCCGCTGGGTGCGCGGGCCGCTGTCGAAATGGGCCGGCTACGTCGACCAGTACCTGCTGTTCCCGCTCTGGGTGCGGCGGCAGCTGGCGCGGGTGCCCGAGGACACGCTGTTCGTGATGACCGACCAGGCGCTCGGCCCCTGGGTGCCGCTGCTGCGCGGCCGGCCGCTGGTGGTGCACGTGCACGACCTGCTGGCCCTGCGCTCGGCCCTGGGCGAGATCCCCGAAAACCGCACCGGCCTGAGCGGGCGGGTCTACCAGCGCTACATCCGCCGGGGTTTCCAGCAGGCGCGCCATTTCATCTGCATCTCGCAGCGCACGCGCGAGGACCTGCGGCGCGTGGGCGGCGTCGATCCGCTCTCGTGCGAGGTGGTCTACAACGGCCTGAACCAGCGCTTCGCGCGCATCCCGGCGGCGCAGGCCCGGGTGCAGCTGCGCGGCGCGGGCATGCCCGTGGCGCCCGGCGGCCTGCTGCTGCACGTGAGCGGTGGCCAGTGGTACAAGAACGTGGCCGGCGTGCTGCGCCTCTACGCGCACTACGCCCGCGCCCAGCGCCACCCGCTGCCGCTGTGGCTGGTGGGCGTGCCGCAGACCGAGGCGGTGCAGGCCGTGCTGCGCGAGGTGCCCACCCAGGGCACGGTGCATTTCCTCTACGGCATCGACCACGCGCTGCTGCAGGCCGCCTACTCGGTGTCGCGCGCCTTCCTGTTCCCCAGCCTGGCCGAGGGCTTCGGCTGGCCCATCGTGGAGGCGCAGGCCTGCGGCTGCCCGGTGTTCACCACCGACGACACGCCGATGAACGAGATCGGCGGCCCGCACACCTTCTACCTGCGCCGGCTGCGCCACGGCGAGGACGAACAGGCCTGGGCCGCCGAGGGCGCGCGCCTGATCGAGGCCGTGATCAACGAAACCCCCGCCGACGCGCAGGCCCGCGCGCAAACCTGCATGGCCTGGGCCCGGCGTTTCGACGCCGACCGCGCCATCGGCCAGTACCTGCAGGTCTACGGGCAGGTGCTCGCCGGCCAGCAGGTGAGCCTCAACGCCGACATGGCCAGGACCCCCGCATGAAAATCCTGCAAGTCATCCACTCCGCCGACCCGGCCCGCGGCGGCCCGATCGAGGGCGTGCGCAACGTCGCGCACCGCATGGCCGAACTCGGCTGCGAGACCGAACTCGTGACCCTGGACGACCCCGCGTCGAGCTGGCTCGGCCAGCTGACGCAGAAGGTGCACGCGCTCGGCCCGAGCCGGGGCAACTACGGCCTCAACGGCCGCATGGTGTCCTGGCTCGACCAGCACGCGCGGGGTTACGACTTCGTGATCGTCAACGGCCTCTGGCAGTACCACAGCTTCGCCACCTGGCGCGTGCTCGCGCGCACCGGCCAGCCCTACGCCGTGTTCACCCACGGCATGCTGGACCCCTGGTTCAAGCGCACCTACCCGCTCAAGCATTTCAAGAAGTGGCTGTACTGGCCCTGGGCCGAATACCGCGTGCTGCGCGACGCGGCCGCCGTGCTCTTCACCTGCGAGGACGAGCGCCTGCTGGCGCGCGAGTCCTTCCGGCTCTACAAGGCGCGCGAGCAGGTGGTCTCGTTCGGCACGCGCACGCCGCCGGCCGACGGCGCGGCCCTGGCCGTGCGCTTCCTCGATGCCCACCCCGCGCTGTGGGGCAACCGCGTGCTGCTGTTCCTCGGGCGCATCCAGGAGAAGAAGGGCTGCGACCTGCTGATCGACGCCTTCGCCGATGTCGCCGAGCAGGCGCTCGACCTGCACCTGGTGATGGCCGGCCCCGACCAGACCGGCTGGATGGCCGCGCTGCGCGCCCAGGCCGCGCTGCGCGGCGTGGACCACCGCGTCCACTGGGTGGGCATGCTGCAGGGCGATGAGAAGTGGGGCGCGTTCCACGCGGCCGAGGCCTTCGTGCTGCCCTCGCACCAGGAGAACTTCGGCATCGCGGTGGCCGAGGCCCTGGGCTGCGGCCTGCCGGTCCTGATCTCCGACAAGGTCAACATCTGGCGCGAGGTGCAGGACGCGGGCGCCGGCCTGGTGGCCGAGGACACGGTGGACGGCACGCGCGCCCTGCTCGAACGCTGGCTCGCGCTGCACCCGGCGGACCGCCAGCGCATGTCCCTGGCGGCCAGCCGGCTGTTCAAGAAGAGCTTCACCGTCGAAGCCATGGCCGACAGCCTGCTGCAGGTCATCCGCCAACACGCCCGCGAGAAACAGCCATGAGCCTGGTCAAGACGAACTCGGTCGGCCACATCGCCACGGCCGGCGACTGGCTCTGGGAAAACCTGCAGTTCCTGCGGATGCGCCTGCAGGGCCTGCAAGGCCGGGGCGACGACATGGCCGAACTCATGGCGGAACTCGACGGCTACCGCACGGCCTACGAATCGCTCAGCGGCTGGCTGTTCCGCGACGCGGCCATCTTCGAGGTGGGTTACGGCGCGCGACCGCTGCGGCTGCTCGCGCTGACCTCGCTGGGCCTCAACGCCCGGGGCATCGACCTGGACGCGCCGCTGCTCAGCGGCTCCGTCCCCGAACTGCTGCGCGTGCTCAGGACCAACGGCTGGCAGCGCTTCATCAAGAGCACGGTGCGCGCCAAGGTCTTCGATGCGCACGAGCGCCGCGCGCTGGACCGCGCGCTGGCGCAGCGCGGCGCGCGCCTGCGCATCCAGCCCGAGCGCTTCCTGGTCGGCGACATCGCCACGGCCAGCCTCGCGCCCTCGTCCGTCGACTTTTTCTGCTCCGAGGACGTGTTCGAACACATCCCGCGGGACGCGCTGGACGCCGTGTGCGCCAGCATGGCGCGCGCGCTCACGCCCGACGGCGTGGCCCTCATCGCGCCCGCCGTCTTCACCGGCATCGGCGGCGGCCACCTGGTGGAGTGGTACGCGCACACCCTGGGCAGCGGCATGGAGCGCCGCTCCGAACCCTGGGAGCACCTGCGCCAGCGGCGCTTCCAGGCCGACTGCTTCCTCAACGAGATGCGCCTGGCGGACTACCAGCACCTGTTCGAACGCCACTTCCGCGTCGAGGCGGTGCACAACCTGCAGGCCGGCCATGGCGCGGCCTTCCTGACCGAGGACGTGATCGAGGAACTCGACGACTACAGCGAGGAAGAACTGCTCGGCGACAAGTGGCGTTTCGTGCTGCGCAAGAAGCCGGAGAACGGACCGTGATCCTGCAGGACAACGACCCCTTCACGCAGCCCTCGTTCTCGCTGGGCAACCGCGCGGCGCGCGCGCTGTGGGGGGTGGTGTGGCTGCTCGTCTTCCGCCCGAGCCCCCGGCCCGCGCACGCCTGGCGCCGCGCGCTGCTGCGCCTCTTCGGCGCCAGGCTCGGGACCGACGTGAACGTGTACGCCAACGTGCGCATCTGGGCGCCTTGGCAGCTGCGCATCGGCAACCGCGTGGGCGTGGCCGACGGCGTGACGCTCTACAACATGGCGCCGATGGAGATCGGCGACGGCTGCGTGATCTCGCAGGGCGCGCACCTCTGTGGCGGTTCGCACGACATCGATTCGTCCAACTTCCAGCTGGTGGCACGGCCGGTGGTGCTGGAGGACCAGGTGTGGATCTGCGCCGACGCCTTCATCGGCCCGGGCGTGCGGGTGGCGCGCGGCTGCGTGGTCGGCGCGCGCGCGGTGGTGATCAAGGACATCCAGGAGCCCTGGACGGTCTGGACCGGCCACCCGGCCACGCGCAAGCGCGGCCGCCAGCCCAGGAGCCTGCCGTGACCCCGGTGTCCGTGCTCATCCTCACCCGCAACGAACAGCAGGACCTGCCGGGCTGCCTGGCCAGCGTGGCCTGGAGCGACGACGTGCATGTGCTGGACTCGCTGAGCACCGACCGCACGCGCGAGATCGCGCGCGAGGCCGGCGCCCAGGTGACGGAGCGCGCCTTCGACGGTTACGCGAGCCAGCGCAACGCCGGCCTGCGCCTGCCGTTCCGCCACCCCTGGCTGCTGGTGCTCGACGCCGACGAGCGCGTGCCGCCCGCGCTGGCCCGGGAGATCGAGGCCTTCGTGCAAGGCGCCGGGACGCACGTGGACGTGGCCGCGGCGCGCATGCGCCGGCGCGACATCTGGTGGGGCACCTGGCTGCGCCGCTCGCAGATCTCGCCCTTCTACGTGCGGCTGCTGCGCCCTGAGCGCGCGCGCTACGAGCGCGAGATCAACGAGGTGCTGGTGGTGGACGGCCCCATCGCCGACCTGGCCCAGCCGTTCGACCACTACCCGTTTTCCAAAGGGCTGGACCACTGGCTCGACAAACACAACACCTACTCGCGCATGGAAGCCCAGCTGATCCTGTCGAGGTCGGTGCCGCAGCCGTCCTGGCGCACCGCGCTGTTCGGCGCCGACTTCAACGAGCGCCGCGTGCACCAGAAGGCGATCTTCTACCGCCTGCCGGCGCGCCCGCTGATCAAGCTGGCCTACATGCTGGTCTGGCGGCGCGGCGTGCTCGACGGCGTGGCCGGCATCCGCTACGCCCTGCTGCAGACCATCTACGAGTACCTGATCGTGCTCAAGGTGAAGGAAGCCGAACAGGGACAGCGCGCCTCGGCGGCGTCCGAGCGGCCATGAAGATCCTGATCCACAGCGCCAACTTCGCGCCCGAGGTGATCGGCGTGGGCAAGTACTCGGGCGAGATGGCCGAGTGGCTGGCCGCCCAGGGCCACGAGGTGCGCGTGGTGGCCGCCCCGCCCTACTACCCGGCCTGGCAGGTGGACCGGGCCTTCCGCTGGCCGCCCTGGCGGCACGACATCTGGCGCGGCGTGCGCGTGTGGCGCGCGCCGCTGTGGGTGCCCCGGCACCCCGGCGGCCTCAAGCGTGTGCTGCACCTGTGCACCTTCGCGCTGTCCTCGCTGCCAGTGATGCTGCGCCAGGTGGCCTGGCGGCCCGACGTGGTGCTCACCGTGGCGCCCGCGCTGGTGTGCGCGCCCGGCGGCTGGCTCACCGCGCGCCTGAGCGGCGCCCAGGCCTGGCTGCACGTGCAGGACTTCGAGGTGGACGTGGCCCTGCAGATGGGCCTGCTGCGCGGCGAGCGCCTGGGCCGCACGGTGCGCGCGCTCGAATCGTGGCTGCTGCGCCGCTTCGATGTGGTCTCCACCATCTCGGGGCGCATGCTGCAGCACCTCAAGCGCAAGGGCGTGCCCGAAGAGCGCACGCACCTCTTCATCAACTGGGCCGACGTGGCGCGCATCCGCCCCCTGAACGGCCCCAGCCCCTACCGGGCCGAACTCGGCCTGGCGCCCGGCACCCACGTGGCGCTGTTCTCGGGCACCCTGGGCGCCAAGCAGGGCCTGATGGTGATCCCGCAGGCCGCGCGCCTGCTGGCCCACCGAAGCGACCTCGTGTTCGTGGTGTGCGGCAACGGCCCGATGCAGGCCGAGCTGGAACAGGCCGCGAGCAGCCTGCCCAACCTGCGCCTGCTGCCCTTGCAACCGCTGGAGCGCCTGAACGAACTGCTGGGCCTGGCCGACGTGCACCTGCTGCCCCAGAGCCAGGAGGCCGAAGACCTGGTGCTGCCCTCCAAGCTGACCGGCATGCTGGCCAGCGGCCGGCCCGTGCTGGCCACCTGCCGCACCGACACGGAGCTGGCCGACGTGGTGCTGCGCTGCGGCCGCGTGGTGCCGCCCGGCGACGCGGGCGCGCTGGCGATGGCGCTGATCGGCCTGCTCGACCACCCGGAACAACGGCAGGCGCTGGGCGAGCGCGCGCGCGAGCACGCGCTGCGGCACCTCGCGCGCGACGCGGTGCTGCAGTCGCTGGTGAACCGCATGCAGGCTTCGCGCGGCCCGGCCCCGGAAAGAGCATGAGCGCAGCGCCGGGCCGCCCCCAAGCAAGCTCGCACCGCAGCCCGCAGGGCGAAGGTACCCTGGTGAACGCCGCCAGCTTCCCGGCGGCCGGCGACATCGTGATCTTCCAGCCGGAGTTCGTCGAGTTCGGCGGCGAGGAGCGCGTGATCCTCTCGCTGTCCGAAGGCCTGCACGCGCAAGGCCTGGCGCACAGCGTGCTGTGTTACCACGACCGGATCGACCTGGCCCGGCACGCGCGACTGCCGCTGAGCGTGCACGCGCTGCGGCCGCCGCAAGGGGGCCTGCACCGCGCCCTGGCGCTGCGCCGAGCCCTGCTGCGCCTGCGGCAGCGCGGCGACCCGGTGCCGGTGCTGTTCAGCATCCAGTCGGCCCTGCACGCGGGGCTGGCCGGGTTCATGGGCCCCGTGGCCTACCACCTGCGCATCCCCGACACCTACCGCCTGCTGCAAGCCGCGCCCTCACACCGCGCGCGCGAGCTGCTGAGCCTGCGGCACTGGGGCACCCGCCGGGGCGTGCGGGGCGCGCGCGCTTTCGCCACCAACACCCAGGCGCTGAGCGACGAGATGCGGGCGCTCTACGGCCGCGAGGCCCAGGTGTTCCACCTCGGCGGTTTCGGCCAGCAGCCGCTGACGCAGGCGCCCACGCGGCCCATGGCGCCGATCGAGCTGCTCAGCGTGTGCCGCCTGCAGACCAGCAAGCGCATCGACTGGATGCTGCACGGCCTCGCGGCCATCCTGCGCGAGCCCCGGGGCGAGCCGCCGTTCCGCCTGCACGTGGCGGGCAGCGGCCCGCAGGCGGCGGAGCTCGCGGCCCTCAGCCACCGGCTGGGGCTGGACGACCGCGTGTTCTTCCATGGCTTCGTGGACGACGAGCAGCTCGCCGCGCTGTACCGGCGCTCGCACGTGTTCCTGATGCCCGCGCTGCAGGGTTATGGGCTGCCCGCCATCGAAGCGCTCTACCGCATGCAGGGCGTGGTGCTGCACCGCGACTCGGGCGTGGTCGAGCTGCTGCGCGACACACCCTGGGTGGTGGTCACCGACGGTGGCCCGGCCGGCTTCACCGAGGGCATGCGCGAGATGCTGCGGCGCACCCAGGCGCCCGGCTTCTTCTCGCGGCCGCTGCCCCCGCTGCCCACCGAGCAGGGCTGGGGGCGCCAGCTCATCGAGGCGTTCGGCTGGCGCGCCGCGCCGCCGCCTTCAGCGGGCGGCCTTCGCGCCTGAGGCCGCCGCGGGCTTGGGCGGCGCGGCCAGCACCTCGCGCATCCAGCCCAGGTGCTCGGACAGCACGATGCCGCCCGCGCCCGTGCCGTGGGCACCGCGCGCGCGGGGGCCGGCGGCGAAGTTGATCTCGAAGCTGTTGAGGCCCGCCAGCCACCACTGGCCGTCGACCTGCACGAAGGCGGCGCTGCCCGAATCACCGTTGACCAGGGTGGCCTCGCGCCGCGCGCCCAGGGTGCCGTTGGCCGGCACGGGCGGGCCGATGCGGTTGCTCTCCAGGGTTGGCCCGTCGAAGTCGAACAGGTAGGTGGCGGGCCGCCCGGTGACATCGGCGAACACCGCATCGACCCGGTTCTCGCCGGTGGTGACCAGGGTGGTGCTGCCGCCGTGGCTCACCAGCGTGATCACGCGGCCCAGCAGAGCGCCGGTGAAGATCCGCGGCACCTGCAGCGCCTTGGGCGCGGGGCGGCTCAGGCGCACGATCGCCAGGTCGGCGTGCACCGACGGGTCGCCGGGCGCGTTGCCCGTGGTGGTGCCGGTGTAGGCCGGGTTCACATGCACCTCGGTGCCCGTGGCCACGAAGCCGCCGCCCAGCGCGCTGCGAAAACTCATGCGGCCGGGCTCGGCGATGTTCACCGCGTGCACCGCCGTGAGCACGTGCTCGGGCCCGATGAGCACACCGCTGTAGAGCCGGCCCCCGCTGTCCAGGCTGAGCACGCCGGACCACGGCGCATCGGCCGCCATCTCCTGCGGGCCCGCGCCGCCCGTGAGCGCCAGCGCCGCGGGCGCGCCCCACAAACCGGCGAGCAGGGCCGCACAGGCCACAGATCGCCCCAAACCATCCATTCGGATCATGCCGACACCCCTGTCCAACGCGGTTGAAAAGAACACAGCACCAACCCCGACCGCAGAATCCGGGTTCGTGGCTGGCAGGCGTGGCAGAAGATACCCAGGCTGGTGTTACTTTTCCATCACGGTCCAGTCTTTCGTCCATAGGCATCGGCGCGCCGACAGGGGCGGCCGACGAAAGGTGATCCTCATGAAACGTCTCGCATCTCTCACCCGGGCCGCGTGCCTGGCCCTCGGCCTCGTGGCCGCCACCGGCATCGCCAGCGCGGCCGACCTCGACCAGACCGGCGGCAGCTTCGTCGACCTGACGCACGCGGCCGGCACGTTCAACCCCGAGTGGCTGGGCAGCGCGGCCACGTACGCCGCCGAGTTCGACCTCTCCGCGCTGTGGCGCGGCGCGCCGCTGCTGCTCTCGCAGGCGGCCACGGTCACGTACACGCTGGTGGGCTTCGAGGCCGCGTACAACAACGCCTTCGTCGCCGGCCTGGGGCAGCTCAGCAACCAGCTCAACGGCATCGCCCAGCTCGGCAGCAGCTTCAGCAGCGCGATCGACGCCGGCGGCGCGCTCGACTTCGGCTTCCTCAGCAACGGCCTGGGCGCGCTGTGGGGCAACGGCAGCGCCAACGTCGGCGTGATGCTCTCGGCCGACCGCCAGAGCGCGCTGCTGCTCTTCAACGACTCGTACGCCGACAACGACTTCGACGACATGGTGGTGCGCGTCACGATCGCGGCCGTGCCCGAGCCCGAAACGCTGGCCATGCTGCTGTCAGGGCTGGGCGTGGTCATGGTCGGGGCTCGGCGTCGGGCTCGCAAGATGGCGGCGGCTCAGGCGGTTTGAGGCGGTCGGTGGCCCGGGCTCAGGCCTGGGCCGCCTGCGGTTGCTGCTTGTTGCGGCGGCGGGCGTAACCCCCCAGGAGGCCCAGGCCGGCCAGCAGCATCGCGTAGGTCTCGGGTTCCGGCACGGCGCTCACGACCACGTTGTCGATGCGCAGTTCGGAGGTGTTCAGCACGTCGCCCACGTCCACCACGCCCAGGGCCAGCGACACGGTGCCGCTGCTGTTGGCCTGGTAGGTGTAGGTGGACTGGTACCAGCTCCAGTTGACGTTGCTGCTGTCGGCGAAGGTGCCGAGGAACACGCCGTTGAGCACCGAGCTGGTGGTGTCGACGAACTTGAACACCGAGTCGTTCAGGGCCACGAAGCCGAAGTCCGGGTTGACGGTGTCGGTGGACAGGAAGGCCCAGTTGAAGGTGACCGTCAGCAGGTCGCCGGCGTTGGCCGTGAAGTCCTGGCGCACGGCGGAACCTTCGTAGGCGTAGCCGCCCAGGTCGAACGCGGAGACCGGGATGCCGGCCAGGTCGGGCGAGGCGAAGAAATCGACGGCGGCCACGCCGGACTGGTTGTTGAAGCCGTTCTGGCCGGGGATGTCGTCGTCGTACAGCGAGGCCGTGGTCAGGCGCAGGCGCTCGTTGGCGGCGAGCACGTCGCCGTAGGACTGCCAGCCCGCCGTGGCGTTGGCGTCGAACGTGCCGTTCTGGAACGTGGTGCCCTGGGCCAGGGCAGGCGCGATGCCGGCAGCGCACAGGCAGGCGGCGGCGACGAAGGTGCGGATTGCTTTCATGGGAAACCTTTCGGGTGAAGAAGATCGTCAGGGGAATCAGGGAGCGGGTGCGGGCACGAGGTCGCGGCCCGGGGCGAACTGGGCGGCGGTCAGGCCCTTGAGCGTGACCAGGGGGCGCGGGGCGATGGGGCCGCTGGCGCCATCGGTGTCGAGCATCACGTGCACACCACCGAGGGTGTCGACGAGGCTCACGTGGCCGCTGGCCACGCCGTTGCCCACCACGCCGAGGCTGGCCAGCAGGGGGTTGAGGTCGAGCTTGTCCACGTAGGGCGTGAAGTCGGTGATGGTGTCGCCGGCATCGCGCGCGCTGGTGTAGCGGAAGGTGTCCAGGCCCGCGCCACCGGTGAGGGTGTCGGCACCGGCGCCGCCGATGATCAGGTCGTCGCCCGCGGTGCCCACGAGCGTGTCGCGCCCGCTGGTGCCGTTGCGCGTCACGCCGGCCACGGTGCGGGCCACGGCCGCGTCGATCAGGCGGCCGCCCCGGTCGAAGGCGTTTTCCTCGCCGTACACGTTGGCGGTGATCTCGTCGCCGTCGGCGGCGTTGAGGCGCTGCAGGCCGCCTTCGGCCTTGGGCGTGCGGATGAAGCTGGCCAGCGCTTCCTGGTAGGTGATGGTGTTGACGTTGTTCTCGAACACCACGGCATTGGCCGCGAAGGGGAAGCCGTCGCCGCCGTTGGCGGTGAAGTCGATGGTGGCGAACGAGAAGATGCGCGGCGAGACCACGGCGCCGTTGTCGACCAGCACGGTGCCGTCGTCGAGCGTGATGCGGCGGATGCGGTCGCCCGAGTTCAGCACCGTGCCGCGCGCGGTGCGCAGGGTGTCGTAGACCACCTGGATGCCCGAGACCTGGGCGAAGCGGCCTTGCGGCACGCCGTTGGCCGTGGAGGCGGCCACCGAGTGCTCCAGCAGGTCCTTGAGCTGCGCGGCGTTCATCGCGGGCGCGCGTTTCACCAGGTTGGTGAAGGGCAGCACGTTGAAGGTGTCGCCGGTGGTCACGTTGCCGGGGCCGGCGATGCTGGTGCGGATGCCGCCGCCGTTCTGGATGCCCACCTCGGCCTTGCCGGCGAAGCGCATGGCGTCGGCCACGAGGTTGCCCAGGCCGGTGTCGGCGTTGCGCACGCCTTCGGTGTAGTCGCAGGGCGCGGCCGGGCAGGCCACGTGCGTCGGGCCGTTGAGCGGCACGGCGGTGGTGCCGATGATCTGGGCGTTGAGCGCCTGGATGTAGGTGGACACCGGGGCGACCACGGCCGCCGCGATGGCGCTGTTGCCGGTGACGCGGTCGGCGTCGGCGGCGGCGCCGCTCACGCGGACCATGCGGGTGCCGTCGATGCGGGTGACGGCACCGGTGGTGTCGTCCAGCGTGAGGTTCACCTCACCCACGTAGCGGTTGCCGAAGTGGCCGGTGACCAGGGGCACGGCCTTGTTCTGCGCGTCGGTGGCGTACACCGGGTGCGTGCTGTAGGTGGGCGACACGCCGCCGTTGATGAGCAGGTCGTCCGGGTCGGTCATGAGCTCGTGGCCGCCGCCGGAGATCACCAGATCCACACCACGCAGGGCGGGCACCATCACGTTGAGCTCGTTCTGCGAGTTCTGCAGGTGGCTCATGACGACGATGGCCGTCACGCCCTGGTTGTTGCGCAGGTCGTCGATTTCGGCCTGCACCAGGGGCAGCAGGGCCTGCAGGTTCTGCAGTTCGCTGTTGGCGGCGCTCCAGTTCTTCATGATGCCGGCGGGCGGCGAAGAGATGGAGGGCAGCAGCGGCGTGGTGACACCGATCACGCCGACCTTCTTGCCACCGGCGGTGGTGAGGATCTTGGAGGCGGCCACCTTGCCCAGCGCCTGCAGGTTGGCGAACTGGGGGGTGGCGGAGAAGTCCAGGTTCACCGACAGGTAGGTGGTGCCCGAGACCTCGGCGAAGCGCGCGGCCACCGGGCCGGTGTTGTCCAGGTCGAACTCGTGGTTGCCGAAGGTGGTGGCGTCCACGCCGATCAGGCGGTTGGCGATGGCGTCGTAGAAGTCCTGGCCGCCGTCGGCGTGGGCGCTGGCGAGATTGGCGAAGCTGGCGGTCAGGCGCGGGCCGGGCAGGAAGGAGTCACCGGCGTTGAGCGTGATCACGCTGCGGCCGGCGGACAACGCCGCCGCCTTGCGGTTGGCGACCACGGTGGCCAGGCGGTCCACGCCGCCGTAGAACGAGATGGCCTGGCTGGCGTCGTCGCGCAGGTTGCCCTGCGCGGAGAGCAGCCACGATTCCTGGTCGCCCAGGTGCAGGACCGTCAGGCCCTCGGCCCAGACCGAGCCGCCGCACAGGACGAGGGACGCGGCGAAGGCACAGGCCGTGCGGCGAAAACGTTGTTGGGATGCGTTCATGAGAAGAGGCTCCGGATTGAAAGGGATGTCGGTGAAAGAGGCCGGCGTCACAGGCCGAGGTCGCGGGCGGCCACGATCTGGGCGGCGTTCACACCGCTGAGGGTGAGCAGGGGCCGTGCGGCGAGCGGGCCGGCGTGGCCGTCGGCGTCGATCTGGACCACCAGGCCGGCGGCGCTGTCGACCAGGCGCACCACGCCGTCGGCGATGGCGTTGCCGCCCGTGTAGCCGATGGACTGCAGCAGCGCGGTGAGGTCGATGCGGTCGGTGCCGGGCGCGAAGTCGGTGACGCGGTCGCCGGCATCGCGCAGGTCGGTGTAGACGAACACGTCGGCACCCGCGCCGCCGGTGAGCACGTCGGCGCCGGGGCCGCCGGTGATCACGTCATCGCCGGCCGTGCCGACCAGGGTGTCGCGCGAGGCCGTGCCGTTGACGGCCTTGCGCAGGGCCAGGCCCACCAGCACCGGGTCGTGGTCGGAGGAGCGGTACACCGTGTTGGTGTAGTAGTCGGTGAGCTTGAACTCGGTGTTGTAGTCGATCACCGAGGGCTCGTCGGCGTTGATGCGCCAGTGGATGGCGCCCGTCACCTTGGCGCTCAGGCTGGCCGTGGCCAGGCCGTGGTCCAGGTAGCCGGCTTCGCCGTCGAACACGTAGGAGTAGCCGAAGGCGTTGAAGCGCGCGATCTCGTCGACCAGGCCGTTGTTCGTCAGTTCGAGGATCGGGTCTTCCTTGCCGTAGGCGTTGATGTCGCCCACCACCATCACGTCGTTCGAGCCCGAGGTGGACTGGATCTGCGAGATGAAACCGAGCAGGGCCTGCGCCTGGTCGACGCGGGTGGCGTTCCAGCAGCCCTGGCCGTCGCCCGCATCGGCGTCGGCACCCGAGCCGCTCGGGCAGCTGCCCTTGGACTTGAAGTGGTTGACGACCACCGAGAAGCGCTCGCCGTTGGCGGCGGCGAAGGTCTGCGCCAGCGGCGGGCGGTTGTGCACGCTATTGGTGTCGCTGCGGGCCTGGCCCACCGGCGAGAGCTTGCCGGGCTTGTAGATCATGGCGACGCGGATCGCATCGGTGCCGCTGCCACCGGTGGGCATGGCGATGGTGGCGTAGGTGTTGGCGCCAGCCACGGCGTTGAGGCCGCTCACCAGGTTCTGCACGGCGGTGTTGCCGTTGTTCTCGATCTCCATCAGGCCCACCACGTCGGCGTTGAGGCCGACGATGGCCTTCACGATCTTGTCGCGCTGGCGGGTGAATTCGGCCGCGCTGTCGGCGCCACGGCAGTCGGAACGGCCGCCGCCGGGGAAGCAGCTCGCGCCGGCCTGGTCGATGGTGGTGAAGTAGTTCAGCACGTTGAAGGCACCCACGCGCACGTTGCCGCCCACGGGCGCGGGCGTGCCCGGGCGGGCGTTCTCGCGGCTGAAGACCACCGGTTCGGTCGGGTGGATCTTGTAGTCGCTGATGCCGTCGGTGAGGTTGGTGGCCAGGCCGTAGTCGATGACGCCGGTCACGCCCGAGGGCAGCACGTCGCCGGCGCGCAGGGTGGTGTCGGCGCCGAGGTACGGCGTGGGGTCCGGGTTCTGGATCGACAGGCCGTCGTCGAGCAGGATGCGGCGGCGCGCGTTCTCGTCTTCCATCGCCAGCGCTTCCACCGAGCCGGCGGGGTGGCGGTTGGTCGGCTTCTCGAGGCGGCCCTCGGCGGAGAGGGTGACCTGGCCGTAGCGGCCCTGGAAGAAGTTCTGCGAGGCGGTCAGCGGCGTGGCGATGTGCACCAGCATGCCTTCGTAGCGCTCGAGTTCACCCTCGGCCACTTCGGGCAGCGTGATCACGGTGGGCGCCACGGTGTGGCCGGTGGACAGCAGCGCGATCGTGGGCGTGGTGAGCTGCGTGAGCGGGCGCGCCACGGCCTGCGCGCCGGTGCCGGTGCGGTACTCGGTGACGGTGCCGGTCACGCTGAGTTCGTTGCCCGCCACCACGTTGGCGCCCGGGGTGCTGCTGGTGAAGACGAAGAGGCCGTCGGAGGTGCTGGCATCGCCGTCGCCCACCTGGTCCTGCAGGAAGAAGCCGTTGTTGGTGACCAGCGTGACCACGCCGCGCACCGTGGCCGCCTGGCCCACCAGCGGGCTCTGCGCGCCGCTGCCCTGCACCTGCGGAATGGTGAGGCTGCCGTTGACCGTCACCGTGAGGTTGCACAGCGCGGTCTGCAGTTCGTTGTTGGAGAAGGTGACTTGCACCGGGTAGCTGCCCGCGGCCAGCGAGCCGGCGACCACCAGCGACGCGGTGGCCGTGCCGCCGTCGGCGACGGCGGGCTGGAAGCCGTCGAGCGAGATGCCGGCGGGCGTGCCGTTGCCCAGCGTGAGGCCGTTGACCACACTGTCGCTGTCGGTGGCGCTCAGGGCCAGCGTGCCGCCCACGCCCTGGTCGAACGCGCTGCCGGCCGGGCAGGCGGTGGCGATCGGCTGGTTGATGGTGCCGCCCACCGGCGTGCCGGTGATGGCGATGTCGTCGATGCCGACCCACTCGTCGTTGCCCACCGCGTTGGTGGTGATGATGCGCACCTGCAGCTGGGCCTGGTTGTTGGCGGCGGCCGGCAGCACCACCGACACCGGGAAGGTGGCGGTGGCGAGGTTCGGGCCGGTGGTGGCATCGGCGACGAAGCCGGCCGGCACGTTGATGAAGTTGCCGGTGTTGCCCACGCGATATTGCAGGGCGAACGGCTGCACCGCGTCGTCGCTGGAGCCGTCGAGGTCACGCAGCGTGTAGGCCACGCGGATGTCCTGCTGGCCGGTGGTGTTGAGGTGGATGACGAGGTTGGGCGCGTCGGCGGTGCCCGAGCCGTTGAGCGCGACCACGGGGTTGGCGATCTCGAACTCGGCCACGCCGCCGTTGGTGAGCGTGTTGGGGTTGGTCTGGTTGGCCAGCACGTTGACCACCTGCGAGCCGACGCCCAGCACGGTCTGCGGGTTCGCGCCGGTGGAGGTCACGAGGTCGTCACCGCGGTAGCCCACGATGCCGGGCACGCCCGACCAGTTGTCGGCCGCGGTGATCAGGCCCGCGTTGGACCAGTTCTGCTGGAACGGCAGGCTCTGCGCCACGGTGTCGGCCCACACGGACGGGGCCGTGAGCAGGCCCAGCGCCATGAGGCAGGCGGGCAGGCGGCGTTGAACGGATGGGCAGCGCGGAACAAGGGTGGGCTTCATCTTCAGGACCTGGTTGGTGGTGGGCTTTGCAGCACGTTGGATGGCGCGCGGTGGGATGCAACCGCAGCGCCGGACTGCGTCAGATGATGCAGAGCGTGCGTCACGGAAATGCAACCGCGGGCCGCGGCTTTACTGAGCCGAACGGCTCATCAAGTTCGGCCCGAAGCGCAGCAACCGCGCTCGACATCACCACGGCGAAGGCGAAGCGCCCGCATGGTCCGAACGGCGCACGGCCAGGCCCGAAAAATGCGTCAACCGGCAACAGGCCCGCAATGCTCGGTGCCCAGAATTCCGCCGCAAGCGGACTCGCGTCGAGCCGCCCAAGACGAAAGAGACACCATGAAGTTCCCCTCCCTTCTGCTTGCGCTGTGCGCAGGCCTCACGGTCTCGGCGCACGCCCAGACCACGCCCTCGCTCAACCTCGGGGGCTACACGCTCACCCAGCAGTTCCGCCTGCCCGGCCAGGCCGGCATGGTCTCGGAGGCTTCGGCCATCACCTACAACTGGGACACCGGCACCCTGTTCGTCGTCGGCGACGAAGGCGAGGCCATCGTGGAAGTCACGCGCACCGGCGAGGTGCTGGGCTCGATGAAGCTCAGCGGCTTCGACGACACCGAAGCCCTGACCTATGTGGGCAACGGCCAGTTCGTGCTGGGCGAAGAGCGCACGCAGAGCCTGTTCCGCGTGGACTACACAGCCAACACCACCGCCACGCGCAGCGCGAGCCTGCCGGCCTACTCGCTCGGCAGCTACAGCAACAACGAAGGCCTGGAAGGCGTGAGCTTCGATCCGCGCAACGGCAGCTTCATCGCCGTCAAGGAAAAGAACCCGCTGGCGATCCTGCAAGCGAACATCGACTTCAACACCGGCACGGGCAGCCACGGCGCGCTGTTCAACCCGGCCAACATGGTGTTCGCGCAGCCCGACTGGACCGGCTCGGTTCGCCCGCTCGACCTGGCCGACATCCAGGTGCTCTCCACCGTGCCCGGCCTCTCCGGCACCGGCATCGACGACCACCTGCTCGTCATCAGCCAGGAATCGCGCCGGCTGTTCGAGATCACCCGCACCGGCGAGGTGCTGGGCTTCATCGACCTCAAGTTCCTCAGCGGCACCGCCGAGGGCGTGACCATCGACGAGAACGGCGTGATCTACATCACCCAGGAACAACCGTCGGTGTTCGTCTTCACGCCCGCCGCCCTGGTGCCCGAGCCCGAGACCTACGGCATGTTGCTCGCCGGCCTGGGCCTGGCCGGCTTCATGGCGCGCCGCCGCAACCGCGTCGCCACCACCGCCTGATCACCGCTCCCGTTTTCCGTCCACCACGCCAACCCTGAACGAGGTTCTTCCATGAAAAAAATGTCCACCCTTCACCGCATGCTCGCCGCCACCCTGCTCGCGGGCAGCGCCCTGGTCGTCGCCGCGCCGGCGCACGCCAGCGTCTTCATCACCGAGTTCTCGTACCAGAGCGCGGTGAGCGACGAAAAAGGCGAGTACATCGAGCTCACCAACACCGGTGTCACCGATGTGGACTTCACCGGCTGGAGCTACGACGACGACAGCCGCACCAGCCTGACCTTCAACCTGTCGGAGTTCGGCGTCGTGCGCGCGGGCGAGTCGGTCATCATCACCGAGATCGACCCCGACCTGTTCCGCACCCGCTGGAACCTGGACAGCTCGGTCAAGGTGATCGGCTTCATGGCGCCCAACTTCGCGCGCGCGGACGAAGTCAACATCTACGACGCGCAGCTCAACCTGGTGGACCGCCTGACCTATGGCGACAACACCATCGGTGGCGTGCGCCCGCGCTTCAACGCCGCCCGCCCGGGCAGCTTCGCCGAACTCGGCCAGAACAACATCCACGGCTGGGTGCTGTCCTCCGTCGGTGACGCCGATGGCTCGTGGACCTCGACGGTCGGCGATGTCGGCAGCCCCGGTTTCAGCTCGCTCGTGACCCCGGTGCCCGAACCCGAAGCCTATGCCCTGCTGCTGGCCGGCCTGGGCCTCGTCGGCGGTGCCGTGGCGCGCCGCCGCCGCACGGCCGCCCTGCCGGCCCTGGTCCCCGCCGCGGCCTGACAGAAGGCCCGGCCTGCGGGATCGAAGGCCGGCCTGCCACAGGGCTGTCACATGGGGCCGATAAGATGGCCCACGCCCGCCGGTCCTGACGGGCGGACAAGTATCGGGACGCCATACACAAAGAAGAGGCCCGCGCGATGCGGGCCTCTTTTTTTTCGCGCCAGGTCATCCGCAATTCCGTGGCATGGATCTCGCTTTGGACATTGGACGTCCAACAACCCGCCCACTTTTGGGGACGTCCAGACATCATGTCCGCAGACATTCAACTCAGAAACGTTTCACGCCGCTTCGGTCCCACCGTGGCGCTCGAATCGGTCGACCTCGACATCGCGGCCGGCGAGTTCATCGCCCTGGTCGGGCCATCGGGCTGTGGCAAGACCACGCTGTTGCGCCTGGTGGCGGACCTGGACCAGCCCAGCAGCGGTTCGGTGCGGATCGGCGGCCTGCCGCCCGCCACCGTGCGGCGCCAGCGCCAACTGGGCCTGGTGTCGCAGCGGCCCGCGGTGCTGCCGTGGAAGCGCGCCATCGAGGACGTCGAGTTCACCCAGAAGGTGACCGGTCGCGCCGGCCTGCCCGCGCGCGGCCTGCTGCGCGACTTCGGCCTGGCGGGACACGAAGAGAAGATGCCGCACCACCTCTCGGGCGGCATGCTGCAGCGCGTGAATTTCGCGTCGGCCATCGCGCACGACCCCGAGGTGCTGCTGATGGACGAGCCCTTCTCCGCGCTGGACGAAATGAAGCGTGAAGAGTTGGGCCTGTGGCTCGGCACCGAGCTCGCCACGCGCCCCAAAACCGTGCTGTTCGTCACCCACCACGTCGATGAAGCGGTGCTGCTGGCCGATCGCGTGATCGTGTTTTCGCCAGCGCCCGGCCGCATCCTGGCCGACATCCGCGTGCCCTCGCCGCGCCCGCGCACGGCGGCCTTCCGCACCGATCCGCAATTCGTGGACCTCACCGACCGCATCCGCGGCCTGCTGTTCGGCCAATGGAGGGCCGCCGCATGAACACCACCAGCGTGACCCCGCCCGCCGTCGCGCCGGTGCCGCCAGCCGCTGCCGCGCGCACCGCGGCGCTGCGCGCGCTGACGATCGCTTCGCGCATCGCCTTGCCCGTGATCTCCATCCTCGGCCTGTGGTACCTGGCCATCGCGTTCTCGGGGCTGCCGGAGTTCGTGATTCCGCGCCCCACGCAGGTGCTCGCGGTGCTGACCCAGGAAACCTCGTTCGTGACGCAGCACCTGATGGTCACGCTGCGCGCGGCGGCGATCGGTTTCCTGTTCGCCAACCTGGTCGGCATCGGCCTGGCGGTGCTGTTCACCTCGCTGCCGATGTTCAACCGCCTGCTGATGCCGGCGGCCATCACCATCCGCAACGTGCCCTATGTGGCGCTGGCCTCGGTGCTGGTGCTCGCGGTGGGCGACGGCCTGTGGACCAAGGTGGCGATCGTCACCATCGCCGGCTTCTTCCCCGTGCTGGTGAACACCCTGCGCGGCCTGGCGGCGGTCGACCCCGTGGTGCTGGACCGCATGCGCATCCTCGACGTGAGTCCGTGGAAGGTGTTCCTCAAGGTGCGGCTGCCGTATTCCGTCCCTTACATCCTCGCCGCACAGGAGATCACCGGCAGCGGCAGCATCATCGTCGCGGTGGCCGCCGAATGGATGATTTCCTCCGAAGGCCTGGGCTACGTGATCAACCGCGCCATGGCCCAGTACCGCGGCGACCAGGTGTATGCGGTGGCGCTGCTGGCCGCCGTGCTGTCCTACGCGATCTACATGCTGGTCCAGGTGATCGGCGCGCGCATCAACTGGAGCGAGCGCAGCCGCACCGGCGGCAAGTGATCCGCATCCTCCCAGGCCATTTCTTTTCCGCCCGTCTTTTCCGATCTTCAAGGAGCCCCACCATGCGCGCCCCCTTCATCCGCCTCGCCGCCGCCCTGGCCATGGGCCTGACCGCCTGGAGCGGCGCCGCCGCGCAGGCCCCGACCGAAGATATCCGGATCGCGCTCTCGTGGCTGCGCAACGGACAGTACGCGGCACTCATGGTGGCCGACGCCAAGGGCTACTTCGCGGAAGAAGGCATCAAGGTCAGCTTCATCGACGGCGGCCCGGGCAAGAACCCCATCCCCACGGTGGGCGTGGGCCAGGCCCAGTTCGGGGTCATGGCCCATTCGTTCATCATGTCGGCGCGCCTGGCGCCGTCGCCGGTGGATGTGGTGGCCATCGGCGCGCTGATCCAGGAGCTGCCCTACGTGTACATCGGCCTGGGCAACCCCGGCGACCCGGATCCCGCGCCGAAGGACCTCGAAGGCAAGCGCGTGGGCATCCAGGCCGATGGTGAGATGTTCCTGAAGGCCCTGGCCAAACGCAACAACCTCGATCTGTCGAAGGTCAAGGTCGAGACCGTGCTGGCCAACGCCGAGCCCTTGCTGGTCGGCAAGGTCGACTACTTCACGGGCCATCTGCACAACCAGACCTACCAGGTCGAACTGGAAGCCGCCAAGGCCGACGCGCCCGCGCACCTGAAGGGCAAGACCTGGAAGGTGCTGCGCTTCTCGAAACACGGCGTGGCCTCCTACGGCGACACGCTCTTCACGAGCGGCAAGATGATCAAGGAAAAGCCCGAAACCGTGCGCAAGGTGGTGCGCGCCGTGGCCAGGGGCCTGAAGTTCACCATCGACCACCCGGCCGAGGCGGTGCAGCTGGTCGATGCCTACCCGCAGCAGATCGAGCGCGCCGACAAGCTCGCCTGGCGCATGAAGGTGCAGAACCCGCTGAACCAGAGCGCCGACACGCGCGCGCGCGGCCTGCTGTGGATGGACCCCAAGGTGTGGGAGGACACCATGGCCTTCTACAAGGAATACGACCAGATCAAGTCGGTGGCCCCCGTCACCGAGATGATGACCAACGCGTTCAACCCGGGCATCAAGGCCAACTGAGAGAGCACCCATGAGCACCACCACCGCCCCGCACGCGATCCCGACCATCGACATCTCGCCGCTCTTCGGCGACGACCCGGCCGCGCGCCAGGCCATCGCCCACGACATGGGCCGCGCCGCCGAGACCTATGGTTTCATGAAACTGGTGGGCCACGGCGTGTCGCCCGCGGTCATCGCCGAGACCTTCCGGGCCGCCGAAGCCTTCTTCGGCCAGAGCGAGGAAGCCAAGGCGCCGTACCAGGAGCGCAAGACCAACCGCGGCTTCCAGCCGATGTTCGACAACGCGAAGCCAGGCCAGAAGCCCAGCGGACAGGAGGCCTTCAGCATGGGCCATCCGATCCCGCCGATCGACCCGGCCCTGCTGCCGCTGCCGTTCTACGCGGCCACGCCCTGGCCCGACGTGCCCGGTTTCCGCGAGCGCCTCGAGACCTGCTACCACGACATGTTCCGGGTCGGCGAATCGGTGCTGCAGGCGTTTGCGCTGCACCTGGGCGCGCCGGCGGACTTCTTCGCCAACGTGTCGCGCAACACCTACTCCAACATGCGCGTGGTCCACTACCCGCCGCAGGAAGTGGTGCAGCACATCGCCGACGAAGGCGTGCGCGCGCACGAAGACCAGGGCCTGATCACGCTGCTGATCCAGGACATGAACGGAGGCCTCGAAGTGCTCGGCCCGGACAAGGACTGGCTGCCCGTGGTGCCCGACGAAGAGGCCATCGTGCTCAACGTCGCCAAGCTGCTCACGCGCTGGAGCAATGGCCGGTTGAAGTCGGCGCTGCACCGCGTGATCAACCGCTCGGGCCGCGAGCGCTATTCGATCCCGCTGTTCATCCACCCGAACTACCACCAGGTGATCGACCCGCGCGACTTCGCGCCGGCTGGCGAGGTGCCGCGCTTCGAGCCCATCGTGGCCGGCGAGCAGGTCTACAGGAACTTCGCCGGCGAGCGCAAGTCATGGGCCGAGCTGACGTCCTGACCCTGCCCGACCGGCTGGCGCAGGACCTGCGCCGGCGCCTGTCGGCCGGCGAATGGTCGCCGGGCCAGGCCATCCCGGCCGAGACCGCGCTGGCCGGCACGTATGCGGTGTCGAGAAACACCATCCGCGAGGCCATCAGCCGCCTGGTGACGGAGGGCCTGCTGCGCATCCAGCGCGGCGTGGGCACCATCGTGAGCCCACCCCCGCCGCCGCCCGCGTCCATGGGCATGGGCCACTTCGAGTCTCTCACCGAGTCGATCAGGGGCCAGGGCCGCACGCCGCGCATCGTGCTGCACAGGCTGGAACGCCGCGCCGGCACGCCCGAGGAAACCCACAAGCTGGAACTGCCCGCCGGCGCGCGCGTGCTCTACACCGAGCGCGCGATCTACAGCGACGACGAACTGCTGAGCTATGGCTACGACCGCTACGTCGACAGCCTGTTCCCCGAGGTGCTCGACGAGACCTTGTTCTCGATGTCGTTCGTGGACATCTTCGCGCGCCTGGGCGTGCGCACGGACCGCACCGAGGTGGAATACCACGCGGTCCACTCCAGTGCCATCGGCTGGGACCGCGGCAACCGCCAGCCGCAGCTCTACGTGCTGCTCGACCGGGTGCACTACGCACAGAACCGGCCGATCTTTCACGCGCAGACGTACTGCCTGGAAGGGCGCAACCGCATCTACACCAGCACGTCGCGCTGAGACCTTCACGCCTTGGTTGGTGCGCCCGGCGCCGCGGCCTTCACCGCCTCGATCCCCTGGTCCCGCGCGGCCGCCGATGAGTAGGTCTCGCTTTTTCCAAGCGGCTCCCCATTGGCCGCCTTCAGCACGAAATAAGGCTTTCCCGCGGCGTCGTTCAGGCGCGCGTAGCGGGCATCGACCGGCGCATTCGCCTGGACCGACGCAATGCCACCCTGCGCGCTCTGTTTGGCGGTGTAGCGCTCGCTGGTCAAGATGATTTCGTGGTTGCCCGCCACGAGGTTGAACATCCACTGCGTGCCCGAAGGCTTGAGATGAAAGTAGGCGGCCATGATGCTCCTGTATGGTTGGGGGAAGGACACCGCCGACCATCCTCGGCGGCACCCGGACGGCTGTCAATCCTCAATATGTAGGAGAGCTTGCATGAAACAAACACATCCGCCATGCTGTCCTGGCGGACCACAGAAAGGAAACCTCCATATGAAACGCTGGACATTCATCGCCCTCACCGCAGCCACCCTGCTGGGCCTGACGGCCTGCGCCACCTCCACCCCCCCGTCGGCCAACGCCATGAACGATTCGTCTCTCAACAAAACGCTGCAGGCCTTCCACTGGGAGCTGGAGAAGGCGGACGACCCGAGCGGCCGCGCACTGCCCGCATTCACCGCGCTCGCGCCCCAGCGCGTCGTGCGCCTGAGCTTTGTCCCGGGCGACAAGCCGGGCGACCAGCGCGTGGTCGTGGACAGGCTTTGCAACGGCATCGGCGCGGGCTACCAGCTCAACGGCATCGACATCACGATCTCGCGCCCGGTGAGCACGATGATGGCCTGCCCCGACCGCCAGCTGATGCAGCTGGAACAGGCCGTGGCCACGCAGATCAGCCGCGCCACCCGCGTGCACCTGGCCCAGGACGCCAACCCGCCGCGCGTGCTGCTGCAGTTCAACGACGGCAGCCGCTGGCACCTGGTGGGCAAGCCCACCGACGCCACGCGTTACGGCGGCGCGGGCGAAACCCTGTTCCTGGAAGTGGGCCCCCAGCTCCAGCCCTGCAGCCACGGCGTGGTGCGCAATGCGCAGTGCATGCAGGTGCGCGAGGTGAAGTACAACAGCGCCGGCCTCAAGACCGGCACCGGCGAATGGGGCCACTTCTACGGCAACATCGAGGGCTTCACGCACCAGGCGGGCACGCGCAACGTGCTGCGTGTCAAGCGCTACACGATCCAGAACCCGCCGGCCGACGCCTCGCGTTATGCCTATGTGCTGGACATGCGCGTGGAGTCGGAGCTGGTCGGCCCTCGATGAGCCGCGGGCGGGCCTAGACCTCCAGCAGGATCTTCCCGATGTGCTCGGAGGACTCCATCAGCGCATGCGCCAGGGAGGCCTGATCCAGCGGGAACACCTGATGGATCACGGGCGCCACGCGCTTCGCGCTCAACAAGGGCCACACCTGCTCCACCAGCTCCCGGCCGATCCGGGTCTTGTCCGCCAGGCTGCGCGGGCGCAAGGTGGAGCCGGTGAAGGTGATGCGCTTGGCCATCAGCGGTGTCCAGTCGAGCTCGGGCCGGGACGATTCCAGGAACGAGATCTGCACCAGCCGCCCTTCGACGGCCAGGGCCCGCAGGTTGCGCTCGACGTAGGAGCCACCGACCATGTCGAGCACCATGTTCACACCGGCGCCCTCGGTCGCCTTCAGCGCCACGTCCACGAAGTCCTGCTCGCGGTAGTTGATGGCGATGTCGGCCCCTGCGGCCTTGCAGGCCGCCGCCTTCTCGGCGCTACCGACCGTGCACAGCACGCGCGCGCCGAAGGCCTTGGCCAGCTGGATCGCCGTCAGGCCGATGCCCGATGAGCCGCCATGCACCAGCAGGCTTTCCCCGGCGCGCAGACCGCCGCGCTGAAAGACGTTGGCCCAGACAGTAAAGAAGTTCTCCGGCAAGGCGGCGGCCTGCCGCATCGAAATGCCCTCGGGCACGGGCAGCGCCTGGCCCTCGGGCACCACCACGCAGTCGGCGTACGCACCGCCATTGGTCAGCGCGCACACCGGGTCGCCCACCGACCAGCGCGTCACACCCGCACCCAGTGCCACGACCTCGCCCGACACCTCCAGGCCCAGGATGGGGGAGGCACCGGGCGGCGGCGCGTAGAGCCCGCGCCGCTGCAGGGCTTCGGGGCGGTTGACGCCCGCATAGGCCACGCGCACCAGCACCTCGCCGGCCGCCGGCACCGGCGTGGGGCCGGTGCGCGGCACGAGCACCTCGGGGCCGCCGCCCTGGCCGTGGTCGATGAAGCGCATCGTCGCGGACACGGCGCTCATCGCGCGCCTCCCGCCGCCAAGGCCAGCGCCGGCGCGGGCCGGGCCGCCGCGCGCTTGCCCTGCATGGCTTCGCGCGCCACGGCCTCGATGCCGGGGCCGTCGAGCCGGTAGTGCGCGTACAGGTGGGTGGGCGGGGCGATCAGGCTGTACTCGTCGTGGATGCCGTGGCGCACCAGGCGCACGCCCGCGCCTTCGTCGGCCAGCACCTCGGCCACGGCGGCGCCCAGGCCACCGAGCACGTTGTGCTCTTCCACCGTCATGAGCAGGCGCGAACGCGCCGCCGCCTGCAGCACCGCGTCGCGGTCCAGCGGCTTGATGGTGGCCATGTCGATCACGCCCACCGAGAAGCCCGTGCGGCCCAGCGCGGCCGCGGCCTCGAGCGCGCCTTTCACGGCCATGCCGCAGGCGATGAGGGTGAGGTCGGTGCCCCGGCTGTGCTCGATGGCCTTGCCGATCTCGAACGGTGTGTTCTTCTCGTACACGTCGGGCTCACGGCCGCGACCGATGCGGAAGTAGATCGGCTCGGGCCAGCCGATCGAGGCCTTGATCGCGCTCGCGAGTTGCGGACCGTCGGCGGGCGAGATCACCGTGAGCCCCGCGATGGAGCGCATGGTGCCGATGTCCTCCGTCGCGTGGTGGGAGGTGCCGTAGAAGCCGAGCGAGATGCCGGTGTGGTGGCCCACCAGCCGCACCGGCAGCTTGCTGTAGGCCACGTCCATGCGGATCTGCTCGCAGCACAGCAGACCCAGGAAGGACGCGAAGGTGGCGACGAAGGGGATCTGGCCCGTGGTCGCCAGGCCGGCGGCGGCCGTCACCATGTTCTGTTCGGAGATGCCGAACTGCACATAACGATCGGGGTAGGCCTTGGCGAACTTGTTGAGGCCGTTGGAGTACTGCAGGTCGGCCGAGCCGGCCATCACGGGGTGGCCCTGCTCGGCCAGTTCGATCAGCGCGTCCGAAAAATGGTTCAGGCCCGGGGTGATCTGGTTCAGGGCGCGGTACTGCCAGGAGTCGGGGGAAAGGGGTTGGGGGTTCATGGTTCAGATCTCCTTGCTCATGATTTCTTCGATGGCGCGCTGCGCGTCGGCCGGCGCCAGGTAGCCCAGGTGCCAGCCGGGTTCGGTTTCCATGTAGGAAACGCCTTTGCCCTTGATGGTCCTGGCGATCACGCAGGCGGGCTTGTCGCGGCCCGTGTCGGCCTTGAGGCGCCGCAGCAGCGCGGTGAGGTCGCGCACGCTGTGGCCGTCCACCTCGTGCACCTCCCAGCCGAACGCGCGCCACTTCTCGGCCAGGGACTCGACGCCCATCACCTCGTCCACCTTGCCGTCGAGCTGGTAGCCGTTGCGGTCCACGATGGCGACCAGCCGCGAGAGCTTGTTGTGGGCCGCGAACAGCGCGGCCTCCCACACCTGCCCTTCCTGCATCTCGCCATCGCCCAGCATCACGAAGACGTGAAAGTCGCGCTGGGACATGCGCCCACCCAGCGCCATGCCGCAGCCGCCGGAGAGCGCGTGGCCGATCGAGCCCGAGCTGAAGTCGATGCCGGGCACCTTGGTCATGTCGGGGTGGTCGCCCAGCGCGCTGCCCAGGCGGGTGTAGCCGTCCAGCTCTTCCGGGCGGATGAAGCCCCACTCCGCGAGGATGGGGAACTGCCCCACGGCGGCATGGCCCTTGCCCATCAGGAAGCGGTCGCGGTCGGGCCAGGCGGGCTCGCCATGGCGCAGCGACATCACGTCGTAGTACAGCGAGGCGAAGATCTCGGCGGCGGAGAAGACCGAGGTGTAGTGGCCGACCTTGGCGATCTCGATCAGCCGGATCGTCTCCAGCCGCACGAAGCGGGCCTTCTCCCGCAGGCGGGCGATCTCTTCGGCGGTGGGGGTGAAATCGGGAGCGTCCGCTCGGCGGACGGGACTGGGCTGCGGCATGAGGGGGTTCCTTTCGTTGCGAATTGATGCACCATATATCTTTGAAACAGGCGTGGTGCGGGAAGGGGATCGGGCCCTGCCGGGTCGGCGGGCCCGGTGTTCAGATGCCGAGGTAGCTGGCCCTCAGCTGCGGGTTGTGCAGCAGCTCGCGGCCGGTGCCGCGCATGGCGATGGTGCCGTTCTCGATCACGAAGCCGTGGTCGGCCATGTTGAGCACCATCTGCACGTTCTGCTCGATGACCAGCACCGCGAGTTCGCTGTTGCGGATCTTGCGGATGCCTTCGAACAGGCGGTCCACCATGATGGGCGCGAGCCCGAGCGATGGTTCGTCGAGCGCGAGCACGCGCGGCAGCGCCATCAGCGCGCGGCCCACGGCGACCATCTGCTGCTGCCCGCCCGACAGGGTGCCGGCCAGCTGATGGCGGCGCTCATCGAGGATGGGGAACAGCGCGAAGATCTCGTCCATCGTCTTCGAGCGGCGCGCGCGCGCCCGGGGTGTGGACGCCCCCACCATCAGGTTCTCCATCACCGTCATCTCGGGAAAGAGCTGCTTGCCTTCGGGCGACTGCACGAAGCCCTGGTCCACGATGCGGTGCGGCGGCAGGCCGGTGAGCGAGCAGCCTTCCAGCACCGCCGAGCCCTTGGTGGTTTTCACCAGGCCCGAGACCGTGCGCAGGAAGGTCGTCTTGCCCGCGCCGTTGGCGCCGATCAGGGCGGTGATGGTGCCGGGGTGCAGGTCGAGGTGGATGCCCCGCAGCACCTGCTGCTCGCCGTAGCCGGCCCAGAGGTCTTTCACGCTAAACATCGGTGCCGACATAGCCTTCTCCAAAATACGCGGTCAGAACGCGCGGATCCTTCACCACCTTCTGCGGTTCGCCATTGGCGATCAGGCAGCCCTGGTCCATCACGATCACGCGGTCCGACAGACCCATGATCACCTTCATCACATGCTCCACGATCAGCACCGTGATGCCTCGGTCGCGCACCTTGCGCACCAGGGCCACCATCTCGGCCGCCTCGCTGGGCGTGGCGCCGGCCACCACCTCGTCCATCAGCAGCAGGCGCGGCTGCGTGGCCAGCGCGCGGCCGAGTTCGATCTTGCGTTTGTCGAAGGCGGTGAGGTCGTTCGCGTCGGCGTTGCAGCGGTCGCCGAGGTTGAGGAAGTCCAGCAGCTCCATCGCCAGCGCGCGCGCCTTGGCGGTGGACTCCAGGCGCGCGAAGGCGCCGACCATCACGTTCTCCACCGCCGAGAGCCCGCCGAAGGGCCGCGAGAGCTGGAAGGTGCGCGCGATGCCCGCGCGGCAGATGTCGCTGGGCGCCATGCCCAGCACATCGCGGCCTTCGAACAGGATGCGGCCCTGGTCGGCGCGGTGGAAACCGGCGATCAGGTTGAAGGCCGTGGTCTTGCCCGCGCCGTTGGGACCGAGCAGCCCGAGGATCTCGCCTTGCCGAAGGTCGAACGACACCTCGTTCACGGCTTTCAGGCCGCCGAAACGTTTGCTCAGGCCCTGCACTTGCAGCAGCGCCGTTGTCGAATCGCTCATTTTTTCGTCCCTCCTTGCTGGAGGCGTTGTTTCAGCCAGCGATCGATCGGCGCGATGATGCCCTTGGGGAAGTACAGCACCGCGACGATCAGGATCACGCCGTAGATGACCAGGTGCAGGCCGAGGAAGGTGCCGCCGAGGTAAGTGCGCGAGAACTCCGCGATCGGGTGCAGCACCAGGGCGCCCAGCATGGGGCCGAGCACCGTGCCCTGCCCGCCCACGATGGCCATCAGCGCCACGTCGATCGAGAACTCGATGCCCATGTTGCGTTCCGGGTTGATGTAGCGGAAGAACTGGGCGTAGAAGGCGCCGCCCAGGCCGGTCATGAAGGCGCTGGCCGCGAGCGCGATCAGCGAGCACCGCGTGGGGTTGACGCCCAGGGCCTCGGCGCCGTTGTGGTCGCCCCGGATCGCCTTGAGGTAATAACCCAGGCGCGAGCGCTCGAGCACGATGGTGGCGAGCAGCACCAGCACCAGCATCACCAGGGCGATGTAGTAGTACGGCACCTTGCCTTCGAACTGGTAGACCAGGCCACCGAGTTCGCTCGGCGGCACCACGAGGCCCTGCGCGCCCTTGAGCGGGATGCCCAGGAAATCGTCGGTGTTCTCGAACCAGATGCGCACGATCTCGGCGAACGCGATCGTGGTGAGCGTGAAGTACGGGCCCTTGAGCTTGAACGTGGGGTAGCCGATGGCCAGCGACAGCAGGGCCGCGAACGCACCGCCGGCCAGCATGCCCAGCCAGGGCGAGAGGCCAAGCAGCGTGAACAGCAGCACCGTCACATAACCGGCCAGGCCCGCGAACACGGCATGCCCGAGCGAGAGCTGCCCGACGTAGCCGCACACGAAGTTCCAGGCCGTGGCCATGTACGCGAAGTACAGGATCATGGTCAGGGAGTGCAGCGTGTACGAGTCGCTCACGAACAGCGGCAGCACGGCCGCGATCGCGATCATGGGCAGGCCCAGGATCAGCGTGGAGGGGGAGTTGGAAAAGGCGTTCATTCTTGACATGGCCACGCCCTCACGCCTTGCGGCCCAGCAGGCCGTTGGGACGGACCAGCAGCACCACGATGAAGATGAGGAAGGAGAACATCGCGGCCGAGGTGGCGGTGACAAACTGCGAGATCAGCGACTCGAAGACACCGAGCAGCAACCCACCCACGATGGAGCCCGGGATCGAGCCGATGCCACCGAGCACCACCACCAGGAACGACTTGACGCCGAACATCAGCCCCACGGTGGGCGTGATCGACAGGAAGGGCACCAGCAAGGCACCGAACAGGCCCAGGATCGCGGCGCCCAGGCCGAAGGTCTGGTTGTAGACGCGGTAGACGTTCACGCCGCTCATGGCGGCCGCGTCGCGGTTCTGCGCGGTGGCGCGGATGGAGCGGCCCACGTCGGTGTGCTTGAGCCCCCACCAGAGGCCCCCGGCCACGGCGATGGCGGCGACGAAGCCGACGAAGCGCGGGATGCTGATCGGCAGGCCCGCGACCTCGAAGGTGCCACCGGCGAAGTCCACGCTCACCGAGCGCACGTCCGGGCCGTAGGTCATCAGCACCAGGTTGTCCATGACCAGGTAGACGCCCGTGGTCAGCAGCAGCGCGCCCAGCGGTTCCACCACCAGCGACGACTCGCGTTTGAACAGCGGCGAGATGATGACGCTCTGCGTGAAGTAGCCGAAGCCGAACAGCAAGGGCATGGTCACCAGCGCCGCCACGTAGGGGTGCAGGCCGAAGGTGGACCACAGCGTGTAGGCCGCGTACATGGCCACCATGAGGAACGAGCCGTGCGCGAAGTTGATGACGCGCAGCACGCCGAAGATCAGGCTCAGGCCCAGGGCGATGCCGCCATAGATGGCGCCCTGCAGCAGCCCGTTGATGAGCGCGTAGAAAAAGATGAGGGGATCCATACCGGTTTCCGTGATGAGGGCGCCCGCCGCGCGGGGCGGCGGGCGCCCGGGTTGAAGCCGTGGACCGGATCAGCGCTTGGACCAGTCGGGCAGCGGCCAGACCGGTTTGGTGCCGGCCAGCCGGTTGGTCGCCGGCCACACCGTGCGGCGCTCGCCACCGATGTTCTGGGTGATGGCGCCGTGGGCGTGCGGGTTCTGGCCCTTGTCGTCAAAGACCACGCGGCTGTAGCCCGTGATCAGCGCGGGCCCGCTCTTGATGTCGGTCGCGGCCAGGGCATCGCGGATCTTTTCCCGGTCGGTCGAGGCGGCGCGCTCCAGCACGTCGCGCAGGATGTAGGCGTTGGACACGCCCTGCGCGCCGTAGGCGTTCAGGCCGTAGCCCATGCGGGTCTGGAACTTCTTGTCGGCGTCCAGCGCGTTCGGGTCCTTGATGGCCTGCATGATGTCCACCTGGAAATCGTCCTGCACGAACATCAGGTCGTAGGCCTTGGGGTTGACCGACTTGTAGAACGAGGGGTCTTCCGCGCCGCCACCGACGGAGTGGATGCCATAGGGCACGTTGAGGCGGTTCTCCGCGAACTGGCGCGTGAACAGGATGTGGTCGGGCGTGTAGGCCACGACGATCAGCGCATCGGGCTTGCTCGCGCGGATCTTCAGCAGCTGCGCGGAGAAGTCGGACTGGTTGGGCGGGTAGGACTCGTCGAGTGAAATCTTGTAGCCGCGCTCCAGCGCCATCTTCTTGATGTTGGCGGTGTGCGAGCGGCCCCAGTCGGTGCCTTCGTAGAACAGGCCGATGGTCTGCGGCTTGTTGCCGGTTTCCTTGGCCAGCAGGTCGATCGCGTCCATCTGCTCGCGCGCGTCGTAGATCGCCTTGTTGTTCGGGCGGAAGACGTAGCGAAAGCCGCGCTCGGTGATCTCGTCCTTCACCGAGCCCGTGACCAGCCAGGGCGTCTTGTAGCGCTCGGCCACTTCGGTGGCCGGGAAGGTGACCGCGCTGTTGTACGCGCCCACCATCACCGACACCTGCTCGCGCGTGATCAGGCGCTCGGTTTCGGCCACGCCGACATCGGGCTTGGACTGGCTGTCCGCGAAGATCGCGACCAGCTTGGCGCCACCCAGGGACTTGATGCCGCCCGCGGCGTTGATCTGCTCGATGGCGATCTCGGCGCCGACCTTGGTCTGGTTGCCGATGGTCGCGGTGCCGCCCGAGAGGGGCAGCACGAAACCGATCTTGATCTCCTTGGGCTGTGCGAACGCCGCCGCGCTCAGCCCGAACAGGCAGGCGGCGCCCAGGCGGATCAGCGCCTGGCGCCGATGGGTTGGGATGGTCTTCATGGTCTCGTCTCCAGATTGAGGAATGGGTCGGCCAGCGGTCCAGCGCACCGGCCGGGCATCGAAGGCGACGGTGCCGGGCCCGTCCGACAGCACCTTGCTTTCGCCTTCGATCGGACGCATGATATATGATGCAACGTGCATCATGCTGCGGGTTTTCCCGGATGCGGGTGCCCGGTCCGCCGTGTTCAAGAACCCTTTTCCACCCAGGAGACAAGATGTCCACTTCCCCCGCCACCCCTTCCCTGCTGCGCGTTTTTGGCGGCCCGCTGCGCTACCTGCAGGGCCCGGGCGCCCTCGATCAACTGGGCGCGCAGGCCGCCCTGCTCGCGCCGTCGGCCGTGCTGATTGCCGACCGCTTCGTGCTCGACCTGGTGGGCGCTCGCGTGGCGGCTTCTTGCCAGGCCTCGGGGGTGGCGCTGAGCACCGGCGAGTTCTCCGGCGACATCACGCCCGCCGAGGTGCAGCGCCTCACGGACCAGCTCGGCGCGGCGAAGCCCGGCGTGGTGATCGCGGCCGGTGGTGGCAAGGGCATCGACGTGGGCAAGGCCGTGGCCCGGGCCTTGGGTGCGCAGGTCGTGACCGTGCCCACGGTGGCGTCCAACGACGCGCCCACCAGCAAGATCTTTGTGCTGTACGACGAACACCACCGCCTGCTGTCGGTGGAGCACCTGGCGCACAACCCCGCGGCCGTGGTGGTCGACACCGCGCTGATCGCGGCCGCGCCGGTCAAGCTGCTGCTCGCGGGCATCGGCGACGCGCTCTCGAAGAAGTTCGAGGTCGAGCGCTGCGCCGCCGCCGGTGGCCTGAACATCTACGGCGGCCTGGGCACGCAGGCGGCGCTGGTGCTGGCCGACCTCAGCTACCGCAGCGTGCGCGAGCACGCCGAGCCGGCCATCGAGGCCGTGCGGCGCGCCACCACCGATGCGCATCTCGAATCGCTGGTCGAGGCCACGGTGCTGCTCAGCGGGCTGTGCTTCGAGAACGGCGGACTCTCGGTGTCGCATGCGATGACGCGCGGCCTGTCCGCGATCGCCGGCACCGCGAGCACCTTGCACGGCCTGCAGGTCGCCTACGGCCTGCTGGTGCAGCTCACGCTGGAAGAGCGCGACGCGGCCTTCATGGCGGAGCTGCGCGGCTTCTACCGGCGCATCGGCCTGCCGCAGGACCTGAACGAATTGGGCCTGGGGCGCGCGGCCAGCCAGGACGAGATCGAGACCATCGCGCGCCAGACCATGACCGCGCCGCATGTGCGCAACTTCCCGACCGCCCTCAGCGCCGAGCGCATCGCCGGCGCCATCCGCCAGGTGGAGGCCGCGCGCCTGGGCTGAACGCGCTCAGGCAGGCACCGGCCCGGCGAGCAGCCGCTCCCGCTCGGCCGGTGTCCAGGGCGACGCCTGCCCCGTGCGGTCTTCGCACATCACGGTGGTGACGCGCGCCGCGAAATGCGCCACCCCGTCGACCTGGATGCCGAACCGCGCTTCCAGGCTGGTGCGGCCCACGCGCGTCACGCGCAGGCACACCGAAGGCTCGGCCCCGCGGCCGACCGGTTGGCGGAAATCACAGGCCATCGCCACCACGACCTGGGAGCGGGCCCCCGTGCCCGGCAGCGGCAGACCGATGGCCTCGGCGTGCTCGTTGCGCGCGTCCTCGCACCACCTCAGGTACACGAGGTGGTGGACATGGCCCAGCGCGTCCAGATCCGTCCAGCGCACGCGCACCGGCATGGTCCAGTGCCAGCGCCCGTCCTGAGGTTCAGGGTCGCGTTCAGTCGAGACCGACGCAGACATATTTCAGCTCGGTGTAGTCGTCCATGCCGTACTGCGAGCCCTCGCGGCCCAGGCCCGACTGCTTGACGCCGCCGAACGGCGCCTCGGCGGTGGAGATCAGGCCGGTGTTCACGCCCACCATGCCGTACTCCAGCCGCTCCGACACGCGCCAGCTGCGCGAGAGGTCGCGCGTGTACACGTAGGAGGCCAGGCCGTACTCGGTGTCGTTGGCCATGCGGATCACCTCGTCCTCGCTGTCGAAGGGGATCAAGGCCGCCAGCGGGCCGAAGGTTTCCTCGCGCGCGACCAGCATCTGCTGCGTCACACCGGTCATGACCGTGGGTTCGAAGAAATTGCCCTCGAGCCGGCGCCCGCCAGCGATCACGGTGGCCCCCTGGCCAAGGGCGTCGTCGATGTGCTCCTCCACCTTGGCCAGGGCCTTGCCGTCGATCAGGGGGCCGACCACCACGCCCGCGTCGAGGCCGTTGCCCAGCTTCATCGCCTGCACGCTGGCCGCGAGCTTGACAGCGAACTCGTCGTACACCGCGCGCTGCACATAGAGGCGGTTCGCGCACACGCAGGTCTGGCCGTTGTTGCGGAACTTGGCGATCATCGCGCCCTGCACCGCCGCGTCCAGGTTCGCGTCGTCGAACACGATGAAGGGGGCGTTGCCGCCCAGTTCCAGCGAGACCTTCTTGATGTGCTCCGCGCATTGCCGCATGAGCACGCGCCCGATCTCGGTGGAGCCGGTGAAGCTCAGCTTGCGCACCACCGGGTTGCCGGTGAGCTCCTTCGCGATCGCGCCGGCATCCCCCGTCACCACGTTGATCACGCCCCGGGGAATGCCGGCGCGCTCGGCCAGCACCGCGATGGCCAGGGCCGAGAACGGGGTCTGGGTGGCCGGCTTGACCACCATGGTGCAACCCGCGGCCAGCGCGGGCGCAAGCTTGCGCGTGAGCATCGCGTTGGGGAAGTTCCAGGGCGTGATCGCCGCGCACACGCCGATGGGCTGGCGCAGCACCACGATGCGCTTGTCGGGCTGCGGCGCGGGAATCACGTCGCCGTTGTTGCGCCGCCCCTGCTCGGCGAACCATTCGATGAAGCTCGCGCCGTAGGCGATCTCGCCGCGCGACTCGGCCAGCGGCTTGCCTTGTTCGATCGTCATGATGCGCGCCAGGTCGTCCTGCGCCTCCATCATCAGCTCGTACCAGCGGCGCAGCAGCGTGGCGCGCTCCTTGGCGCTGCGCGCGGCCCAGGCCGGGAAGGCGTGGGCCGCCGCCTGCACGGCCAGGCGCGTTTCCCCCTCGCCCATGTTGGGCACCGTGCCCACCCGCTCGCCGGTGGCGGGGTTCATCACCTCGCGCGCCTGGCCGTTCAAGGCGGGCTGCCAGTGGCCATCGATCAGGCACTGCTGAACAAAGAGGCCGGGGTCCTTCAGATGTTTCATGCTGTCTCCAAAAAAGGGTTGTCCGATTTTGGATGCATGATATATCATGCGTCTTCCATCAACAAGGAGACGTTTTCATGAATCAAAGGCAAAAGGTGGCGGTGGTGACGGGTGGCGGCACGGGGATCGGGCTGGCCTGCGCCCAGGAGCTGCAAGCCAAGGGCTGGCGCGTGGTGTGCGCCGGCCTGGACACCGAGCCCACGCTGCCCGACCAGCTCGAATTCACCCGCCTGGACGTGACCGACAGCGCCGCGATCGCGGCCCTGTTCGAGCGGCTCCCGCACGTCGACGGACTGGTCAATGCGGCGGGCATCATCCTGCACGAGCAGAAGGAACTCACGCCCGACGGCTTCGACAAGGTGGTGGCGATCAACCTCAACGCAGTCAACCGGCTGACGCTCGCCGCCTTGCCCGGCCTCAAGGCGGCGCGCGGCGCGGTGGTGAACGTGGCCTCCATGTGGAGCCAGTTCGGTTCGGCCCGCAACCCGGCGTACTCGGCCAGCAAGGGCGGCGTGACCTCCCTCACCCGCTCGCACGCGGTGGCCTTCGCCGCCGACGGTGTGCGGGTCAACGCGATCGCGCCGGGCTGGATCGACACGCGACTGGCCTCCGGCGCCATCCACAATCCCGAGCGCAGCGCGGCGATCCTGGGCCGCATTCCGCTCGGGCGCTGGGGCCAGCCGGCGGACGTGGCCCGCGTGGTGAGCTTCCTGCTGTCGGCCGAGGCCGCCTACGTCACCGGCATCGTGATGCCCGTGGACGGCGGATTCGGCATCGCCTGAACCCGCACCGGAGCCCATGAGCGTGAACCCTCCACCGACCCCCGCCGTCAACGGCCGAACCGCCGTGGTGCCCCTGCTGGCCTACCCGAGCGAGCACGTGCGCACGCCCGGCTTCTTCAACCAGCACTGCAGCGAGCACGGCATCAACGCCGTGATGGTGCCGTGGAAGGTCTCGCCCGCGGACCTGCCCGCGGCCATCGAGGCCATCCGCCGCATCGAGAACATTCCCGGTTTCGTCATCACCATCCCGCACAAGCACGAGGTCTGCCGGCACTGCGACACGCTGGAGGGCCTGGCCGAGGTGATGGGCGTGTGCAACGCGGTGCGCAAGAACGCCGATGGCACGCTGTCGGGCCGCATGTACGACGGCCAGGGTTTCGTGCAGGGCCTGCTGGAGCGGGGCATCCCGCTGGCCGGCCGCTCGGTGCTGCTCGCGGGCGCCGGCGGCGTGGCGACCGCCATCGCGTTCGAGCTGGCCGGGTCGCAGGTGGGCCGCATCGGCATCCGGAACCGCTCGGTGGACAAGGCGCGCGAACTGGGGCAGCAGCTCTCGCGCCATTTCCCGGACCTGGTGGTCGAACTCAATCCAGCGCGCGTGGAAGGCTACGACATCGCCGTCAACGGCACCTCGCTGGGCCTGCACCCGGAAGACCCGCTGCCGTTCGACCCGACCACCTTGCGCCAGGACACGGTGGTGGCCGAGGTCGTGATGCAGCCCGACATCACCCCCTTGCTGCAGCGAGCGTCGGAGAACGGCCAGCGCATCCACAAGGGCGTGCACATGGTCACGACGCAGATCCGGCTGCTGGTCGAGTTCACGACCGGCCAGGCCGGCTGAACGCCTAGGCGTAGATCTCTTCGACCGAGCGCCCGCTCATCCACTCGGTCAACACCCGCTCACCCCACTGGATGTCTTCCTGGATGGCCTTGGACGCCATCTCGGGGTTGCGGGCCTTCAGGCCTTCGAGCACCTTGTAGTGCGGGTGGCCGCTGTTGAAGATGTTGCGCCGGGGCACCTTGGCGTGGAAGGTGTTCAGCAGCGGCCCCATCCGCACCCACAGGGTCTCGACGACCGCGGACAGGCTGGGCAGCCGGGCGGCGGCCATCAACTCGAAATGGAAGTCGCGGTTGCGCCGGGCGGCGTCCTTCGGGTTGGTGGCCGAGGCCTTGATGAACTGGTCCTGGATCTTCTCCAGGTGCTCGATTTCCTTGCGCGTGATCTGCCGCGCGGCCTGGGCGGCGGCCGCGCCTTCGAGCAGGCCCCGCATGAGCTGGATCTCGCGCACGGTGGCCAAGTCCAGCTCGGGAACCGCGATCGAGGTGGCGGCGGTCACGTCCAGCGCCTGCTCGCTCGCCAGGCGGAAGATGGCCTCGCGCACCGGTGTGATGCTGGTGCCCAGCACCTCGGCGAGTTCGGCGATGCGCAGCCTCGAACCGGGCGCGTATTGCCCGTTCATCAAGGCATTGCGAATCTCAACGTACACGCGTTGGGACAGGTTCTGCTTTTCCACTCGGCCCAGTTCAGCCATCTCCGCACCTTACTTTTTACATCATATATCCTGTCCGGAATGTAGCAGAAAAGGGCGGGATGCACGGGCGCGACAAGGCCACGCTGTCTCCTGCGGCTCAGCGCAGGAGACAGCGTGGCGTCGGAAGGCGGCGCGAGGGATCGTCAGTGGCGCGTGGCCTTCTGGCCGCGCGGCCGCAGCCGCCACAGCTCGTAGCGCTCCTCCCCGGCCTTGACCTGGCCGTCGAAGTGCTGGTTGAGTGCGCTGGCGGTGAAGACCAGGTCACCGCCCGGGTGCCAGGCCGGCGTGTCGGGCCAGCGCACCGCGCCGTTCGCGGCGATCAGCGCCAGCGCGCGCGTTGAGGGGCTGTAGCGCACGATGCCGCCTCGCGTCACGTCGGTGATGTAGAGGTCGCCCACCGGGTCGGTGACGATGCCGTCGGTGTTGCCGCCGACCACGCCCAGGCTTCGGACCTCGCGCGCGATCTGCGCGTCGCTGGCGCCCGCCCGGCGCAACACGGCGGTCGGGACCGCCCAGGCCTGCGTGCCGGTCGTCACCGTCCAGTACAGCGTCTGTCCATCGGGCGAGAGCGCGATGCCGTTGACGCCGATCAGCAAGGGGTTGCCGGGCCAGACCTCGCTGCCGCCGGACACCACCTTGACGCCCGGCTCGATCTGCAGGCTGGCGTGCCCGTCCAGCACACGCCGGGCCGTGCCGCTGGCGTGGTCCACCACGATCAGACCCACCTGGTTGCGCGGCGCGCTGCGAAAGCCGCTGTCGGACACATAGGCCACGCGCCGGCGTTCGTCGACCGCGATGTCGTTGAGGAAGCTGCCCGCCCGATCGGCCACGCCGTCCAGCGCAATGGTCTTCAAGAGCTTGCCCGAGGCCAGTTCGAACACCATCACCTTCTGGGCCCCGGCGGGCGCTTCGGCCTCGCCCGCCACGAAGCCCATGTCCAGCGCCCAGAGCCAGCCGTTGCGCCGGTCCACATGGAAGCCGAGCACGTTGCGCAAGGCCAGGTGGGGCGGCGCCTTCACATCGTTGCCCTGCGTGGAAGGAAAGGCGGTCAGCCTCGCGGGGCCACCGTCGGCCGTGGTGTCGAGCCGGCTCAGGGTGGCCGGCGCGGCGGGCGAGAGCAGGCGGGGCGTGCTCACGTAGGCGCCGCCCCGGGCGTCGAAATGCAGGCCGGCGATGGGCGCGTTCACCGATTGCGCGAACGGCACGGCCGCCTGCCCGGGTGCGGCAGCCTCCCAGCTCACCCCCTGGTAGCTGCGCCAGCGTTCCAGCGGCAGCAGATCGGCGGCCTGGGCCGCCCAGGAAAAGGCCAGCAGCGCCGCCAGCGCGAACGCGGCGCGGCTCATGAGCGCGCTCCGAGCTGCGCGAGCAAGGCCTCGGCGGTCGCTTCGGAAGATGCCGGGTTCTGCCCCGTGATCAGCCGGCCGGACACCACCACGTGGCTCTGCCAGTCGGCCCCGCGGGTGTAGAGGCCGCCGTGGCCAGTCAACATGTCCTCCAGCGAGAAGGGCACCACGTCGGTGAGCTGGGCCACCGATTCCTCGCTGTTGCTGAAGCCGGTGACCTGGCGGCCGCGCACCAGCGGCTGCCCTTGCGCGTCCTTCACATGGCGCAGCACGGCGGGTGCGTGGCACACCGCCGCCACCGGTTTGTCCTGCGCCAGGAAGCGTTCGATCAACGCGATGGACCGGGTGTCTTCCGCCAGGTCCCACAGCGGCCCGTGGCCACCGGGGTAGAACACCGCGTCGAAGTCCTGCGCGTTCACGTCGCCCAGAGGCAGGGTGCGGGCCAGGGCGGCCTGGGCCTGCGCGTCGGCGTTGAAGCGGCGTGTCGCTTCGGTCTGGGCATCGGCTTCGTGGCTCTTGGGGTCGATCGGCGGCGGCCCGCCCAGAGGCGAGGCCAGCGTGACCTGCGCGCCCGCGTCCTTGAACCGGTAGTACGGGGCGGCGAACTCCTCCAGCCAGAAACCGGTCTTGTGCCCGGTGTCGCCCAGCCGGTCGTGGGAGGTCAGCACCATCAATATCTTCTTCATCGCGCATCCTTTCGAGGCCCGCAGGCCGTGGTTGAAATGGGTTGGACACGATGATCGGGACGCTTCTATGATTCGAAAAGTCGAAAGATTCGATCTTTGGAATTCAATAAATGAATATCGACAACAAGGACCTGAACCTGCTGCGGGTCTTCCACGTGGTCTACCAGGAGCGCAACGCCTCGCGCGCGGCCGAACGCCTGGCGCTGAGCCAGCCCGCGCTGAGCCACAAGCTGGCCAAGCTGCGCCACGAGATGGGCGACCCGCTCTTCGTGCGCGCCCCGCGTGGCCTGACGCCGACGCCCCGGGCGCATGAGCTGGCGCCGCAGGTGCAGGCGCTGGTGGGCGACATCGAGGCCTTCTACCACCGCAGCGAAGGCAGCAACTTCCTCTCGCGCAACGAGCGGCTGCACCTCTTCACCACCGACTACCTCGAACAGTCCCTGCTGCCCGGGCTGTTGCCCCGGCTGCGCGCGCAGGCGCCCGGGGTCATCCTGATCACGCACAACACGCGAGGCCAGCTGCCTCGCGAGGAACTGGAAAAAGGCAGCTGCGACCTCGCCATCGCGGGCTTCTACGACGAGCTGCCCGACACGCTGCGCCAGCAGCGCCTGTTCAGCGAAGACTTCGTGGTGCTGGCCTCGCGCCACAACCCCCACTTGAACGGAGGTGCGTTGGGGCTCGAACAATTCCTGGCCTGCGAACACCTGCTGACCACGCTCACTGGCGATCTGCATGGGCGGGTCGACCGCGCCCTGGAGGCGCGGGGCCTGCGCCGCCGCATCGCGGCGGGCCTCTCCAGCTTCCTGGCCCCGACCCGCCTGGTCCGGGACTCGGCCTTTCTGCTGACCTGCCTGCGCTCGGTGGCCGAAGAGGCCGCGCAACGCGACCCCGATCTGCAGATCCACCCGCTGCCGATCGACCTGCCCCGGGTGGAGGTGAAACAGATCTGGCACGAACGCACCGACGCCGACCCCTTGCGGCGTTGGCTGCGGCAGCAGATCCAGCAGGTTTCTGCGAGAAGCGGGTCGCTCATCGCAGGCAGTGACGGGCCATGAACGGAAGCCAGCTTGCGAAACCATGCAGCACCTATAGCTCTGGAGGTAAAACCGTGACCATCAGCGACGAAGCGTTTCGACAATGCGGCGAGATCGTTGCGCCGCCCGGGGGGCCGTGGAAGATTCGATCCGATCCCCAACACAGGATCCTCAAGGATGGCATCTACGTCGTCTCCCATCCCTTGAAGGGCAAATGGGTTCTGTCCCTCTACAGGAACGATTGCCTTGGCGCCAACGAGGTTGAAATCGCTGTCGATCCGCTGGCGATGACCGGCAATGACCTTGAGAAGCACGCGGACGCACGCGCCTGGTTGGACCATCAGAAAGCCCTGCTTGAAAACGAGCCCGCCCGGCCCCGGATTTTCGACAGGAGAATCAACGCCTACATGCTGGGCTTCACGCTGTCGGGTGCCAGCGTGTTTCTGGAGAGGCTGGCGCTTGAAGCGGATCGGCCTGGGCCCCAATGGCAGATCAACGCCGCAACGGGCGCCGAGCCAGGCGAGGCGACGCCCGGGAGCCAGGAGGAAAAATGGCGGCGCAGGGCCGCCATCGTGCACATGCTGGCGATGGCGCACCAGGCTGCGGCGGCGAGTGGTTCGGAAACCGTCAGGGTCTCGAAGCACAAGGAGGTGCGGTTCGCTTCCAGCGAGCATTTTCAAGCGCACCTGGAAGGGTTGTTGAGGAACCCGGTGTGCGCCATCTCCCAACTGCCTCTTGATCTGACCTTCCAGGACAAGGAGCTGTCACCGTCGCTGGATCGCAAGGACGCCAACGGGCACTACGAGGAGGGAAACCTCCAGGTGGTCGCGCGGTTCATCAACCGATGGAAAAGCGACGACGACATGGACAACTTCAATCGGCTTCTCTCGCTGGTGCGGCAGAGCCCCTAGACACCCCACGGGCGTGTGTCGGGCACCGCCGTGCTCAGGCCGCCTTCATCAGGTGCTTGCCGATGACCACCTGCTGGATCTGGGTCGTTCCCTCGTAGAGCCGCAGCAGGCGCACGTCGCGGTAGAAGCGCTCGACCTTGTAGTCGTTGATGTAGCCCGAGCCACCGTGGATCTGCACGCCACGATCGGCCACGCGGCCCACCATCTCGGTGGTGAACATCTTGGCGCACGAGGCTTGCATGCTCACCTCGGCGTCGGGCGCGCCGAAGGGCTTGGCGTCGTAGCGCGCCGCCACCGCCTGCACCAGCGCCCAGCCCGCCTGCAGCTCGGCCTGGCTGTCGGCCAGCATGGCCTGCACCAGCTGGAAGTCGCCAATGCGCTGCCCGAACTGCTTTCGCTGCTGCGCGTAGGCAATGCTCTCGCGCAGGATGCGGCTGGCCATGCCGCAGGCCAGCGCCGAGATGTGCAGGCGGCCCCGGTCCAGCACCTTCATCGCGGTCTTGAAGCCCTTGCCGGGCTCGCCGCCGATGATGTTCCCGGCGGGCACCCGCACCTGATCCAGATACACGTCGCAGGTCTTGGTGCCGCGCTGCCCCATCTTCCTGTCGGTCGGGCCCAGTGAGAGCCCCGGCAGCCCCGCGGGGACGATGAACGCCGTGATGCCGCCCGCGCCCGCACCTTCGGTGCGCGCCATCAGGGTGAAGGCACCGGCGCGCGGGGCGTTGGTGATGAACCGCTTCGTGCCGCTGAGCAGGTAGTCGCTGCCGTCGCGCACGCCCTGGGTCTTGAGGGAGGCCGCGTCCGAGCCGGCATCAGGCTCGGTGAGCGCAAAGGACACGATCAGCTCGCCGCTGGCGATGCGGGGCAGGTACTCGGCCTTCTGCGCCGGCGTGCCATCCATCAGGATGCCCTGCGAGCCGATGCCGATGTTGGTGCCCACCACCGAGCGGAACGCCAGCGCGGTGTGCCCCAGCTCGTGGGCGACTTCGCACTCCTGCGTCATGCTCAGCCCGATGCCGCCGAATGCCTCGGGGATCGAGATGCCGAACAGCCCCAGCTCCTTCATGTCGGCCACGATGTCGGCCGGCACCTCGTCGCGCGCCTCCACCTCGTCTTCCGCGGGCATCAACCGGTCGCGAACAAAGCGGTGCACGCTCTCCTTGAGCAATTGAAAGGTTTCGGGGTCCAGCGACATGGGGCATCTCCTGTGGGGGAGCCGGATTGTTGACCCATCGATGCCGCTTGACAATCACAAAAAACATGAACAATACGTCAAGTACATTTTGACATTCAACCCCATGGACTCCAACGCGCTCGTGCTCTTCGTGGGCATCGTCGAGGCCGGCAACCTCAGCTTGGCCGCCCGCCAGCTGAAGATGAGCCGGGCCAACATCAGCTACCACCTGGCGCAGCTGGAGAAATCGCTCGGCCAGCAGCTCATGCGGCGGACCAGCCGGCGCGTGGAGCTGACCGAGGTCGGCGAGCGGCTGTACCGGCACGGCAAGGTGGTGCGCGACGAATTGATGGCGGCGCGCGAGTCGGTGACGACCTTCGGGCGGTCGCTGCACGGCTCGGTGCGCCTGAGCGTGCCCACCGGCTTCGGGCACCTGGTGATGTCGGGCTGGCTGATCGAGTTCAAGCGCCGGTACCCCGACATCGCGCTGGAGCTGCTGTTCGACAACCGCGTCGACGACCTGCTGCACGAGGAGGTGGACGTGGCGGTGCGGGTGATGTCCGAGCCGCCGCAGCAGCTGGTGGCGACGGAACTGGCGGCGGTGCGCTACGCCGTCTGCGCCTCGGTCGAGCACGCGCGCCTGCATGCCATGCCCAGCACCCTGGAAGACCTGGCGCGCGTGCCCTTGATCACCTCCGCCGTCTCCGGCCGCGAGCTGCGGATCTCGGCCTACCGCGACGAGGAACGGCGCGAGCTGAGCCAGCGCCCCACCCTGGCCTCGGAGAATTTCCAGTTCCTGCGCGAAGCCATCCTGGCCGGCCTGGGCGTGGGGCTGGTGCCCGACTACGTCATCGACCAGGATGTCGCCGAGGGCCGCGTGGTCACGGCGCTTCACGACTGGCGGCTGAGCGTGTTCGGCACGCGCCTGTTTCTGCTGCGCATGCCGAACCGCTTCCAGACCCTGGCCACACGGACCCTGATCGACTTCGTCGTCAACCAGGTCCGCGCCTGGCAGGCGGGGATGCGCGTCGGGCCTGAGCGCGCTTAGGCCGACACCTGCAGGCGCTGGAATCGGCCACAGGCCTGCACGCACTCCCTTTGCAGCCGCTGCACGATGCTGGCCACAGGCTCGATCGCGCGCGCGAAGCCCACGGCGGGCCCCATGGAGAGCATGCCTTCTTCGTGCTGGCCGGCCTGGTAGGCCAGGGTTTGCGTGCGTTCGCCGCTGATCAGTTCGCCGAACGCCGCGTAGCTGTTCGCCCCCGTCTGCTCCAGCGCGGCCACCTTGCGCGCGTTGTCGTTGTCGATGATGCGCCAGGTGTCGCCCAGGCTGCCGAGCACGGCACGGGTGCCGTGCTCGTCGGTATTCACCACGCGCTGCTTGTAGGCCTCGTGCGCGGGCGTCTCCACCGCCGGGGTGAAGACGCTGCCCATCACCACCGCGTCCGCCCCCAGGGCCAGCGCGGCGGCGATCTGCCGGCCGTGGCCAATGCCACCGCCCAGCGCCAGCGGCACCTGCAGCCGCTCCAGCGCATACGCGCCATTCAGGAAGGTGGGCAGCTGGTTGTTGCCCGGGTGGCCGCCCTCTTCCATGCCCACCAGCGTGACCGCGTCCACCCCCATGTTTTGCGCCGCCACCGCGTGGCGCACGTGGGCGCATTTGTGGACGACCACCGCGCCTGCGGCCTTGATCTCGGGCAGCAGCGGCGTGGGCGGCAGCCCCGCCGTCTCGAAGATCCGCACGCCCTCTTCGAGCGCGATGCGCAGGCGCGTGAGCATCACGTCGTTCTGCGCCACGCGGCGCGAGAGCGTGAGGTTCACACCGAAGGGCTGGCCCTGGGTCCATTCCCTGCAGTCGCGCAGCGCCTGGCGGAACGCCTCGTCGGTGCGCGAGCTGCGCGCGGTGATGAAGCCCATGCCACCAGCGCGCACCATGGCAGCGACCAGGCGCGCGTCCGACAGCCACATCATCCCGCCCAGCAGCAAGGGCCAGCGGATGCCCAGCAGCTCGGTGATGCGCGTGGGAAGACGGTCCGGAATCGTGACGCCCGCGCTCATACGTGCCGCCCCATCAGCAGGATCGGATGCAGCTCCAGCGCCAGCTGGCGCAGCAGCGGCCCCACCTCGCCCAGCATCAGCGGCTGCGGCAGCAGCGTCGCCGGGCCGCCGCAGCTGATCACATAACGTTCACCGGCCGGCAGTTCGATGGCCGACGCCACGGTGTTGATCTGGTGCCGGGGGCGCTCGTGGTACGTGAAGCCGCGCTCCGGGTACAGCGCGATGGCCTGCGCCAGCGCCTGCTGCTCCGCCGGATCGGCGGCCGCCTCGCCGGCCTCGGCCAGCAACCGCGCGCGCTCTTCGGGCGTGCAGGACGCGAGGTAGGCCCAGCCGATCGCGCTGTGGAACAGCGGGATGCGCGAGCCCACGCGCAGGTTCATCAGCAGCGGCGAATTGCCCTGGCAGCGCAGCAGGTAGACGATGCTGTCGCCGTCCCGGCGCCCCAGGGCCACGGCCACCTGGTAGCGGTCGGCCAGCGACTGCAGCTGGGGCCGGATGACCTCCAGCGCCTCCTGCCCGGCCAGCGCGGCCGCGCCCAGCGCGATCACCGCCGCGCCCAGCTGCAGCTTGTCCTTGCCCGGCACCGGGCTCAGGAAGCCCGTCTTCTGCAGGGTGTGGCACAGCCGCCAGACGGTGGGTTGCGCCAGCCCGGTCAGGTGGGCGATTTCCGTGGTGCCCAGCATGCGCCGCTCGGCGTCGAAACAGCGCAGCACCTCCAGCCCGCGCGCGAGCGCCGTGACGAACTGGCGGTCGGGTTCGACCGCCTCCGGAGGGTCGCCCGCAGAGCGGGCGGACGTGTCGGTGCTTGACATGGGGATGCCGCCTTTCGTATGATCAATTCACTTAGCGAGTTGTTAATTCGCTATGCAAATTATAAAGACAATGACGGACAAAATCAACCCCCTGCAGTCCCCCACCGCCCCGGCGGCCGGCGGTGGCGTCTCCTGGCCGGGCGACAGCCATTGGGGCGCCGATGCGCTGGCGCGCGCCGTTGTGGCCGCGGGACCGCGCCTGCGCCAGCCCCTGGTCATCACCGACCCCGTGGTGTGGCGCGCCGTCGGCCCCGCCGTGCAAGCCGCGCTCGCCACCGTGCCCGGGCTGTCGTGGCAGGTGTACGACGGCGTGGTGCCCAACCCCTCGCTGACCCAGGTGCGCGAGGCGCTGCAGATGGCGCGGCGCCTGGGCTGCGCCAGCCTCGTCGCCGTGGGCGGCGGCAGCGCGATCGACGTGGCCAAGGTGGTGCTGGCCGGCCTGGCCGGCCACCTGGACGTGGAAGATCTGCAGGCGCCGCAGGGCCGGGCCTGGCTGGACGCCCCTGCCACGCCCCAGGACGCCCTGCTGCTGGCGGTGCCCACCACCTCGGGCACCGGCAGCGAAAGCAGCTCGGCCGCCCTGATCCAGGGCGACGACGGCCGCAAGCACCTGTACCGCTCGCTGCGCACCCGCCCCGCGATCGTGGCCTTGCAGCCTTCGCTGACGCTGGGCCTGCCACCCCGCCCCACGGCGCACGGCGGCTTCGACGCGGTGCTGCACGCGCTGGGCACCTGGGTCAACACCGACCCGTCCCCGGTCGGCAAGGCCCTGGCCCTGCACGCGCTGCGCATCTGCCTGCCCGCGCTGCCCGCCGTGCTGCGCGACCCCGACAGCCTGCAGGCCCGCGCCGACATGCAGATGGGCGCCTACCTCGCGGGCGTGGCCATTGGCCTGAACAAGGTGGACGCGGTGCACGGCATGTGCACGCCGCTCGAAGCGCGGGTGCACCTCACGCACGCGGAAGTGCTGGCCCCGGTGTTCAGCGTGGTGGCGCGCCACACGGTGCAGACGCACGCCCGCCCCTACGCGGACGCGGCGCGCACGCTGGGCATCTCGAACACCGGCGACGAGCCGCGCGACGCGCTGGCCCTGATCGAAGCGGTGGAAGCCTTGGCCCGGCTGGGCGGCATCGCCACGCGCTTCACCGATCTGCACCTGTCGGTGCAGGAGGCCGACCTGCTCGCGACCCAGGCGCGGCAAAGCGCCTCCACACCCCTGAACCCGCGCCCGCTGGCGCACGAAGACATCCGGTCGCTGTACCTGCAGATGGCCCACCCAGGAGTTTCCCCATGAACGTTGTCGACACCCGGCCCTACGAACTGCTCATCGGCGAGCGCTGGACCGCGGGGGCGCAAGGCCGCACCTTCGACACCCTGAACCCCGCCACGGGTCAGGTGCTGGCCCAGGTGCACGAAGCCACCGAGGCCGACGTGGATGCGGCCGTGATGGCCGCGCACGAGGCGTATCAACAACACTGGCGCAAGACCACCCCCGCCGAGCGCGGCCGGCTGCTGCGGCGCCTGGCCGATCTGTTCGAGCGCGACCGCGAAAAGATCGCCTGGCTCGAAACCCTCAACGTGGGCAAGCCCATCACGCACTCGCTGGATTCGCTCAAGGCCATGCCCGCCTCGCTGGCGTACTTCGCCGGCATCATCCCGGCCGTGCGCGGCGAGACCATTCCGGTGGGCCAGCCCGACGTGCTCAACTTCACCCTGCGCGAGCCCCTGGGCGTGTGCGCCCTGGTCATGCCGTGGAACTACCCGATGACCCTCACCGTCAACAAGCTCGGGCCGGCATTGGCCGCGGGCAACACGGTGATCCTCAAACCCTCGGAGGTGACGCCGCTGTCCACCATGGCGCTGGCACGGCTGTTCGAGGAAGCCGGCTTTCCCCCGGGCGTGGTGAACGTGGTCAACGGCCCCGGCGCCACCGTGGGCCAGCGGCTGGTGACGCACCCGCTGGTCTCGCGCGTGTCGTTCACCGGCGGCACCGTGACGGGCGCGCGCATCCAGGCCGCCGCTGCGGGCGACGTCAAGCGCGTGACCCTGGAGCTGGGCGGCAAGTCGCCCCTCGTCGTGTTCGACGACGCGCCGATGGAGAAGGCCGTGGCCGTGGCCGCGGGCGACCTCATCAAGAACTCGGGCCAGGTGTGCATTTCCTGCACCCGCCTGCTGGTGCAGGACGGCATCCGCGACGAATTCATTCAACGCCTGCAGCAGCGGCTCGCGACCGTGCGCGTGGGCTCACCCACGGACCCGGCCACCGAGATGGGGCCGCTGGTCAGCGCGGCGCAGAAGCAGCGCGTCGAGCAGTACATCGAAATCGCCGGCCGCGAAGGCGCCCTGCCCGCCGCGTCCGGGCAGATGGCGCTGGACGCCACGACGGCCGCCGGCTTCTTCGTGCGGCCCACGCTGCTGCTGAACTCGCACAACCGCATGCAGTCCGCGCAGGACGAGATCTTCGGCCCGGTGCAGTCGGTCATCGGCTTCCGCGACGAAGCCCAGGCGCTGGACATCGCCAACGACTCGCGCTACGGCCTGGCCGCCGTGCTGTTCACGCGCGATGGCGGCCGCGCCCTGCGCATTGCGCACGGCCTGCAGAGCGGCAGCGTCGCGATCAACACCGGCGTGCGCACCTCGTTCGATGCGCCCTTCGGCGGCTACAAGCAGTCCGGCATCGGCAAGGAGCGCGGGCTCGAAGCGATCTACGAAAACACCCAGCTCAAGAACGTCAAGTACGACATGAGCGTGTAAACCCTTTCAACCCAGGAGACCACCATGAAACTCAGCAAGAAAATCGTTTTCGGCCTCGCGGCGTGCACGCTCGCGGGCAGCGCCCTGGCCGAATGGCCCGACAAGCCCATCCGCATGGTGATCGGCTTCGCGCCCGGCGGCGCATCGGACATCGCCTTCAAGATGGTGCAGGAGGAACTCGCCCGCCGCCTGGGCCAGCCCGTGGTGCCGGACTACAAGCCCGGCGCGAACGGCAACATCGCCAACCAGGCCGTGGCCACCGCCGCGCCCGACGGCTACACCGCGCTGTGGGCCAACGTGGGCCCGCTGGCGGTCAACACCTACCTCTACAAGGGCGTGAAGATCGACCCGGGCAAGGCCTTCGTGCCCGTGACGCAGCTCACCGACTCGCCCCTGGTAGTGGTCGTGCCCAAGTCCTCGCCGTACCGCACCATGCAGGAGCTGCTGCAGGGCATCAAGCAGACGGGTGCCACGATGTCCTACGGCTCGGCCGGCCACGGCAGTTCCATGCACATCGCCGGCGCCTCGCTGGCCCTGGCCCTGAACGCGCCCATGACCCACGTGCCCTACAAGGGCAGCGCGCCGGCCATCCAGGACCTGCTCGCCGGGCGCCTGACCTTCATGGTGGACAGCCGCTCCACCACCGCCCCGTTCATCCAGGACGGCTCGCTGCGGGCCCTGGCCGTCAGCGGGGGCAAGCGCGCGGCCGACATGCCCGAAATTCCCACCGTGGAAGAGGCCGGCGTCCCCGGCTTCAAGGTCACCACCTGGCAAGCCGTCGTCATGCCCGCGGGCACGCCCAAGCCCATCGTCGACAAGTTCTCCAAGGCGCTGCGCGAGACGCTGGAATCGCCCGAGGTGCGCGAGCGCTTCGCGCGCATCTACACGCCGCTGGTGGGCAGCACGCCCGAGGTCTTCGCGAAGTTCTGGGAAAAGGAACGCGCCGAAGCCAAGACCCTGGTGGAAACCGCCAAGCTGCAGATCGACTGACCTTGCTTTGAATGGAATGACCGATCATGGATCTCGGACTGAAAGATGGCACCGCCTTCATCACGGGCGGTGCGGGCACGCTGGGCCTGGCCATGGCCCGGCGCTTCGTGCAGGAAGGTTGCAATGTCGTCGTGTGCGACACCAACCAGGACGCGATTGACGCCGCCTGCGAAGAGCTGACCGCCCTGGGCGGCCAGGCGCTGGGCGTGCGCGCCGACGTGACCAGCAAGGACGAGGTGGGCCTCGCCGTGCAGAAGGCCATCGAGCGCTGGCAGAAGGTGGACGTGCTGGTCAACAACGCGGGCTTCGCGCGCGACAGCTACCTCACCCGCATGCGCGAGGAAGACTGGCACGCGGTGCTCGACGTGACCCTGCTCGGCGCCTTCCATTGCTCGCGCGCCGTGCTGCCGCTGATGATGGCGCAGCGCCACGGCCGCATCGTCAACATCGCCTCGCGCGCGCACCTGGGCAACCCGGGGCAGACCAACTACTCGGCGGCCAAGGCCGGCCTGATCGGGTTCACGCGCTCGCTGGCGCTGGAGTCGGGCAAGTTCGGCATCACCGCCAACGCCGTCGCACCGGGCGTGATCTCCACGCCGCGCATGCAGCAGCGGCCCGACTACGCCGAGCTGACCGAACGCGCCAAGTCCAACACCCCGGTGGCCCGCCTGGGCGACCCGGCCGACGTGGCCGCCACCGTGGCCTTCCTGGCCTCGCGGCTAGCCGGCTTCACCACCGGCGAGACCGTGCACGTCACCGGAGGGCGCTACGCATGAACCCGCCCTTCGACCTGGACGAACACCTGGGCCGGCGCCTGTACTTCGACGACCTGCAGCCCGGCCAGGCCTGGGAGAGCCCGCGCCGCACCGTGACCGAGGCCGACGTGGTGCAGTTCGCGGGCCTCTCGGGCGACTACAACGCGCTGCACACCGACGCGGTGTTCGCCGCCGAGCACCCCTTCGGTCAGCGCGCCGCGCACGGCTTGCTGACCCTGGCCATCGCCTCGGGCCTGACCACCCGCATGCCGGTGTACCGGCTGATGGACGGCGCCCGCCTGGCGCTGACCGAGCTGCGCTGCCAGTGGCGCCAGCCCGTCTTCATGGGCGACACCCTGCACGTGGAGCTGCGCATCGGCGAGAAGACGCTCTCGAAAAAGCGCCCGGGCACGGGCCGCGTGGCGATGCACCGCACCGTGAAGAACCAGCGCGGCGAGGTCGTGGTGGACAGCGAATGGACCACGCTGATGAAATGCAGAACGGAGGCGGCATGAACGCGTGCCATCCTGACGGCGCCGTGCGCTTCGACGACCTCGCGGGCCTGACGCAGCCGCGTTCGGTGATGGTCGTGGGCGCCTCCACCAGCCCCGGCACGCTGGGCCACACCACCGTGCTCAACCTGCTGGAGCACTCGGATTTCAGCGGCGAGGTCCACCTCGTCAACCCCAAGGGCGGCGAGCTGATGGGCCGGCCGTTGCACCGCAGCGTCGGCGAGGTGCCGGCCCAGGGCATCGACGTGGCCCTGCTGCTGGTGCCGGCCGAATCGGCCATCGCCACGCTGAACGCCTGCGCGGCCCGAGGCGTGCGCTACGCCATCGTGTTCACCGGCGGCTTTGCCGAGCTGGGCGAGGCGGGCCGCTCGGTCGAGGCCGAGATGCGGGCGCTGGCCGAGCGCACCGGCATGCGCATCTACGGCCCCAACTGCGCGGGCATGACCCTGCTGGCCCCGCGCCTGGGACTGACCTTCTCGACCGAATTCCGCAACGACGGCCGCAGCGGCGCGCTCTCGCGCATCGGCCTGGTGACGCAGGGCGGCGGCCTGGGCCGCTCGCTGATGCAAGGCGACGAGCGCGGCGTGCGCTTCTCGCGCTGGTTCTCCACCGGCAACGAGGTCGATCTGGACAGCGCCGACTTCATCCACTGGCTGGCGCAGGACCCCGGCACCGACCTGATCTGCACCGTGATGGAGGGCATCAAGGACGGTGCGCGCTTCGTGGCCGCGGCCCAGGCCGCGCAACGCGCCGGCAAGCCCCTGGTCGCGCTGAAGATCGGCCGCTCGGACTTCGGCAAGAAGGCCGCCCAGTCGCACACCGCCTCGCTGGCCGGTGAAGACGTGGTCAACGACGCGGTGTTCTCGCAGTACGGCGTGATCCGCGTCGAAGACCTGGACGAGTTGCTCGACGTGGCCAGCCTGATCTCGCGCGTGGGCGTGCGCAGCCTGGAGCGGGTCTGCGTGTACTCGTCGTCGGGCGGCGCGGGTGTGCTGTCGGCCGACAAGGTCGGCGAAGCCGGCCTGGCCATGGCCACGCTGGCCGACACCACCGTGGCCGAGATGGCGAAGCACGCGCCCTCCTACGCCGCGCTGACCAACCCGGTGGACCTGACCACCAAGGCGCTGGTGGACCCCGAACTGGCGCGGCGCTGCCTCACGCCGCTGTTCGCCGACCCCGGCGTGGACGTGGTGCTGTACCCCATCACCTCCAACTACGCGGCCAGCACCGAAGGCATTGTGCGCAACATGCTGGAAGTGGCCCGCACCGGCAGCAAGGCCTTCGTGCCGGTCTGGATGAGCAGCCGGCGCGGCCCGGCGCACGAGCTGCTGGTGCGGGAAGGTTTCGCGCCGATCTACAGCCTGCGCAACGCCACATTGGCCCTGCGACGCTGCAGCGGATACGCGCAGCAGCTCGGCACCACCGACGAACCCGAGGCCGTGGTGGCGAACCCGTCCTCCTCGACCGTGCCGCTGCCCTGCAACGAGACCCAGGCCAAGGCACTGCTCGCGCAACACGGTGTGCGCTCGCCGCAGGAGGCGCAGGCCACCACCGCCGCGGAAGCCGCCGCGCAGGCGTGCCGCATCGGCTTTCCGGTGGCGCTCAAGCTGGTGGCCGACGGGGTGCTGCACAAGAGCGAGATCGGCGGCGTGGCCCTGCACCTGCGCGACGCAGAACAGGTGCGGGAGGCCTTCGACCGCATCCTCGCCAACGCGCGGCGGCACCTGGTGCCGGCGCACGCCATCCGGGGTGTGCTGGTCTCGGAGATGGTGACGGACGGCGTGGAAATGCTGGTCGGTATCCACCGCGATGCGGTCTTCGGCCCGGTGCTGAGCGTGGGCGCGGGCGGCGTGTGGGTGGAGGTCGAGGCCGATGTGGCCCGCTGCCACCTGCCGGCGGGCCGTGCTGTGCTGGAGCGCGCGCTCGACAAGACGCGCATCGCCCGGCGGCTCGCCAGCCACCGCGGCCTGCCCGCGCGCGACCGCGCCGCGCTGCTGGACGCCATGCAGCGCACGGCCGCGCTGTTCCTCGCGCTGGGCGACGGCGTGCAATCCCTGGAAGTGAATCCACTGGTCGTGCTCGACGACGGTCAGGGCGTGGTCGCCCTGGATGCCGTGATCGAGTGACGCACCGGCCACCCTGACACATCAAGCAAAGGAAAAACAACCATGTTCGACAGCCAGATCGGCGGAGGCGACGCCCATTCCATCCTGGTGCGGGGCCATGACCTGGTCAACGACCTGTTCAACCGCGACTTCATCGACGTGCTGGCGCTGGAGCTGCTCGGCGAGTTCCCCAGCCCGCCGCTCAAGCGCATGCTCAACCTGTTCCTCATCAGCGCCACCGACCACGGCCTCACGCCCAGCGCGCTGTCCTCGCGCCTCACACTGCACGGCGCCCCCGAGGCCATGCAGGGCGCGCTGGCCGCGGGCCTACTGGGCGCGGGCAGCCGCTTCCTGGGCGTCATCGAGTACAGCGCGCGCTTCCTGCGCGACGCGCTGCCCCCGAAGGACAGCTACACCGACGAAGAGCTGCGTGCGTGCGCCGAAGAATGCGTGCGGGCCAACAAGGCCGCCAAGCGCAAGATCCCAGGCGTGGGCCACCCGATTCATGTGGACGGCGATCCGCGCTGCGAGCGGATGTTCGAGATCGCCCGCGAGTGCGGCTACTACGGCGTGTACTCGCGCTTCGCGGTGGAACTCGCGGCGGCGGCGGCTCGCCAGTCGGGCCGCAAGATCCCGCTCAACGCCACCGGCGCCAAGGGCGCCATCGTGCTCGACATGGGCCTCACGCCCGAACTCGGCAAGGCGCTCACCATGATCGGGCGCACCGTCGGCCTGATGGCCCACATCATCGAAGAGCAGAAGAACCCCATCGCGCAAAAAGTGTGGGACATGGCCTCGGGCCACGCCGCGCACGGATAAGGCGAAAAAGGCGGCGCTCCGTCGCCGGGCCGCCACCGAGGTTCAGCCGTGGGTCGAGGCCCCGAGCTGGAACACGGACACCGTCTTCACCAGCTCGTCCGCCTGCTGGCGCAGGCTGCTGGCGGCGGCGGACATTTCCTCCACCAGCGCGGCGTTCTGCTGCGTGGTCTGGTCCAGCTGCACCACCGCTTCGCCGACCTGGCTCACGCCCGCGCTCTGTTCGCCGCTGGCGGTGCTGATGTCCGACATGAGGCGCGAGACCTTCTGGATGGATGCAATCAGCTCCTGCATGGTCTGGCCGGCCTCGTTCACGAGCACCGTGCCGTTGCCCACGCTCTCCACGCTGGTGCCGATCAAGGCCTTGATCTCGCGCGCGGCCTGGGCCGAGCGCGTGGCCAGGCTGCGCACCTCGCCGGCCACGACCGCGAAGCCCCGGCCCTGTTCACCGGCGCGCGCCGCCTCGACGGCCGCATTGAGCGCCAGGATGTTGGTCTGGAAGGCGATGCCGTCGATGACGCCGATGATGTCGGCGATCTTGCGCGAACCGGCGTCGATGTCCTGCATGGTGTCCACCACGCGCTGCACAGCCGCGCCGCCCTGCTCGGCCAGCGTGGTGGCCGAACGCGCCAGCTGGTCGGCCTCACGCGCATGGCCCGAGTTCTGGCCCACGGCGGTGCCCAGCTGCTCCATGGAAGCGGCGGTTTCCTCCAGCGCACTGGCCTGGTTCTCGGTGCGGCTGGACAGGTCCTGGTTGCCCTGGGAAATCTCCGCGCTGGCCGTGGCCACGGCCTCGGCACCGCGTCGCACGCGACCGACCACACTGGCCAGGTCCTTCTGCATGATGGCCAGCTGGGCCATCAGGCTCTGGGTGTCGCCGGCCCGCACGGGCACGGGCTGGCCCAGGTCGCCCCGGGCCACGCGCGCACTCACCGCCACCGCTTCGGCCGGTTCACCGCCCAGCGGGCGCAGCACGAGGCGCTGCAGGGCCCAGAGCAGGCCCAGCGACACCACCACGATCGACACCGCGCCCAGCAAGGCCGCGGTGAGGTTGAGCTGGCGCACCTCGGCGAGGATGCGGTCCTGCGGCACGGTGGCCGCGAAGGCCCACGACGAGTGGTCCCGGCCCACGCGGATCGGCACGTAGACACTGGTCACCTCGGTGTTCAGTCCCTCGTGCAGGTAGCGCACGCGCTGCGGCCGGTTCTCGCTCAGCGCAGTGCGCATGGCTTCCAGCTCGGCCGGCTTGGTCAGCGCCTGCCCCACCTGGGCGCGGTCGCGGTCGCCGACGTACAGGGCGCCGTTCGACAGCAGGCTGGCGTAACCGGTGTCGTAGATGCGGATCGCCTGCACCTTCTCCTGCAGGCTGGACAGCGGCAGGTCGATGCCCGCCACGCCCACGAACTGGCCATTGACCACGATGGGCACCGAGGTGGTCGTGATCAGAACTTCCTTGCCCGCGACCGTGTACTTGTAGGGCTCGATCAGCGTTTCCTTGCCGGTGCGCTTGGGCAGCTGGAAATAGTCGCCCGGGCCGGGCTTGTCATAGTCCACCAGCGGCTCCACCATCGGCGAGCCAGAACCCCGGTTCCAGTAGGGGATGTAGCGGCCCGTGGCGTCGTGGCCCGGCTTGTCCACGTACTCGGCATCGCGGCCGTCGAACGCGTTGGGCTCCCAGGCCACCCAGACCCCGAGGAACTGGGGCGAACCCTCCAGCACGTTGCGGATCAGCGCATCGGCCTCGATGCGGTCGGCCTGCCCGGTGGCCTTCAGGCCGCCCAGCGCCTGGGCCAGCGTGCGCGCCGCCGTCATGGTGGCGTTGAGCTCGGACTCCACCTGCGCCGCGTTGCGGCTCGCCAGCTCCTCGGCGTACAGGAGGGCGGTGCTTTCCTGCAGCTGGCCGGCCTGGCGGGTCAGCGAAATCACGGTGACGGCAAATCCGACCAGCACCACCCCGATGACCAGCAGCAGCAGCTTGGTGCGCAGGCTCATGGTGGCAAGAGGGGAACTCGTGGAAAGGGAGTGGGGATGAGACACGCGGCGGCTTCTTTCTTCGTCCAGTGGAAGTGAATGCCTGGCGCTGCCCGAAGGCGGGCGAAGCCAGGCGACCTGTCAGGACGGTGAATTTCCCACGCCGACGAATCCGCAAGACCGCGAACAGACGGGGAAAGCCGGGGCAATTCCCCCTCGTGGGGTCCGTGCGCCAACCCACACAGCCGCGCCGCCGTCGCGGCGTAGACTGGGGGCCGCCGCCGCCCACCCTCCCACCCCCTGGAGCGCACCTCAGTGACTGCCCCCGACACGCGCGAACCGTCCACCGCCGACCGCTTCCAGTTGCTGGTGGAGGCCGTCCAGGACTACGGCATCTTCATGCTCGACCCGGCGGGCCACGTGATGTCGTGGAACGCGGGGGCCGAACGCATCAAGGGCTACCGCGCCGACGAGGTGATCGGCCGGCACTTCTCGATGTTCTACCCGGAGCCGGCGCGCGCCCGGAAATGGCCCGACCACGAGCTGCGGCAGGCCGCGGCGGTCGGCAAGTACGAGGAAGAAGGCTGGCGCGTCCGCAAGGACGGCACGCCGTTCTGGGCCAACGTGGTCATCACCCCGATGCGCGATGCGCACGGCACGCTCACCGGCTTCGGCAAGGTCACGCGCGACCTCACCGAGCGGCGCGCCCACGAAGAGGCCCTGCGGCAAAGCGAGGAGCGGTTCCGCCTGCTGATCGAAGGCGTGCGCGACTACGCCATCTACATGCTCGACCCCGACGGCATCATCCAGAGCTGGAACGGCGGGGCCGAGGACATCAAGGGCTACGCGGCCAGCGAGGTGATCGGCAAGCACTACGGCATGTTCTTCCGGCAGGAGGACGTCCAGGCGGGCCGCCCCGTGCAGGAACTCAAGGACGCCCTGGCCCACGGCCGGACCGAAGACGAAGGCTGGCGCGTGCGCAAGGACGGCTCGACCTTCTGGGCCAACATCATCGTCACGCCCATCCACGGCGCGGACGGCTCCCTGCTGGGCTTCGCCAAGGTCACGCGCGACATGAGCGAGCGCAGCAAGCTGCGCGAGCTGGAGCATTCCCTGAAGCGCATGAACGAGTTCCTCGCCATGCTGGCCCACGAGCTGCGCAACCCGCTCGCGCCCATCCGCAACGCGGTGTCGATTCTGCAGCTGGAAGCCTCGCCCAGCCCCACGCTGCGCACCAGCCGCGACATGATCGACCGGCAGTTGACCCACCTCACGCGGCTGATCGACGACCTGCTGGACGCCGGGCGCCTGACCAGCGGCAAGATCCGCATCAAGCCCGAGCGCGTGTCCTTCAACCAGGTGGTGGCCCGGGCCATCGATGTGGCGCGGCCTTCGATGGACGCGCGGGGCCAGGCCTTCGACGTCGACATCCCCGCCGCCAGCCTCTGGGTGAACGCGGATGAAATCCGCCTCGCCCAGGTGCTGCAGAACCTGCTGGGCAATGCCTCCAAGTTCACGCCCATCGGCGGCACCATCAAGCTGAGCGCGCGCGTGAACGCCGCCCGACTGCGGGTGGAGGTGGCCGACAACGGCGAGGGCATCTCGGCCACGGCCATCCACGAGATCTTCGCCCTGTTCTCCCAGGGCGACGGCGTTGCCGCGTCGCGGCAGTCCGGCCTGGGCATCGGGCTGGCGCTGGCGCGCTCCATCGTGGAGATGCACGGTGGCACGATCGCCGCGACCAGCCCCGGGCCGGGCCAGGGCAGCGTCTTTCATTTCGAGTTGCCCGGCGCGTCCATGGATGCGCAGGCAAGCCAGCAGGAAACGCCCTGGCTCCTGGTCGTGGACGACAACCGCGACGCGGCCGACAGCCTCGCGGACCTCCTGCGCATGCTCGGTTGCCGCGTGCGCACCGCCTACGACGGCAAGGCCGCGCTCGAAGCCGCCCGGCAGGACGGCCCCCGCATGGCGTTTCTCGACATCGGCATGCCCGGCAGGAATGGCGCGCAGGTCCTGCAGGAACTGCGTGCCCTGCCCGGTGGCGACACCCTCTTCGCCGCCGCCGTCACGGGTTACGGCACCGAAGACGAGAAAGCCGGCCGCGCCGATTTCGCCGGCTTCGACGCGCGCCTGCAGAAGCCGGTCGGGCTGTCCGATCTGAGAGAACTGTTGACACGCGCCCACCTGGGGAGCCACCTGCCATGAAATCCACCCTGCTGCCGTTCGCGCTCGCGCTCGGCGTGGTCACCGCCACCACCGCCTTCGCCCAGACCCCGCCGCCGGACGCCGCGGCCAGCGACCCCGCCAAGCTGGGCTGGATGGTGGGCTCCCCGCCCCCACCGGAGCGGCAACTGCGCTTCGACGATGGGAGCTACTTCCAGTTTCCCGCGATGCGCTGGAGCGTGTCGAACTTCCGCCAGCTCATGCCCACGGTGAACGTCTCGCGTGGCGTGGGCGCGCCCACGCCGCTGCCGCGCGCGCTGCGACAGGACATCGACGCCGTGCGCTTCACCCCCCTGGGCGGCGCGGCCACCATGAGCTGGGCCGAATCGCTGGCCGCCAACTACACCGACGGCATCCTGGTGCTGCACCAGGGCCGCGTCGTCTACGAGCGCTACTTCGGGGTGCTGAACGCGCAGGGGCAGCACGGCGCCATGTCGGTGACCAAATCCGTCACCGGCACGCTGGGCGCGATGCTGGTGGCCGAAGGCCGGCTGGACGCGGACAAGCGGGTCGCGGACTACGTGCCCGAGCTGGCGCGCTCGGCCTTCGGCAACGCCACTGTGCGGCAGGTGCTCGACATGACCACGGGCCTCAAGTACAGCGAAGACTATGCCGACCCCAACGCGGAAGTCTGGGCCTTCTCGCAAGCCGGCAACCCGCTGCCCAAGCCGAAGGACTACTCCGGCCCGCGCAGCTATTACGAGTACTTGCAGACCGTGCAGCCCGAAGGCCGGCACGGCGCGGCCTTCGGCTACAAGACCGTCAACTCCGATGCCCTGGGCTGGGTCATCGCGCGCGTCACCGGGCGCAATGTGGCCGAGCTGCTGTCCGAGCGCATCTGGAGCCGGCTGGGCGCGGAGCAGGACGCCTACCTGACCGTGGACGCCACCGGCACCCCCTTCGCCGGCGGCGGCCTCAACACCGGCCTGCGCGACCTCGCGCGGTTTGGCGAGATGCTGCGCCAGAACGGCCGCTTCAACGGCCAGCAGATCATCCCCAAGGCCGTGGTGGACGACATCCGGCGCGGCGGCAGCCGCGAGGCCTTCGCCCAGGCCGGCTACAGCCTGCTGCCCGGCTGGAGCTACCGCAACATGTGGTGGGTCACCCACCAGCCCGACAGCGCCTTCATGGCGCGCGGCGTGCACGGCCAGCGCATCTACGTGAACCCGCAGGCCGGCGTGGTGATCGTGCGCTACGCCTCGCACCCGGTGGCGAGCAATGCCGCCAACGACCCGACCACGCTGCCGGCCTTCGACGCGGTGGCGCGGCACCTCATGCGCCAGCCGCGCTGACGCAAGCCGCCCTCGCAAGAGGCCTCAGGCCGGCACGTAGGTCAACCGAAGCACGTCCTCGCCCATCGGCTCGTGGCTCACCAGCCGCAGCGGCGGCCGGGGCCCGGCGAAATAGGGCTGGCCCTGGCCCAGCACCACGGGGTGCAGGTAGATCCGGTACTCGTCGATCAGGCCCAGCTCGGTGAGGCGCTTGGCCAGGTTCGGGCCGGCCACCTCGATCTCGCCGTCGTGCCCGGCCTTCAGCGCGCGGATCGCGCCCTCGAGGTCATCCCCCACCAGCGTCGCATTGGGGCCGACCGACTTCAGGGTGCGCGAGACCACCCACTTCGGCTGCCGGCGCCACGCCGCCGCGAAGGCGCGTTCCTCGGCGTCCCATTCCGGATGCTCGTCGTCCCAGTAGCGCATGATCTCGTACATCACGCGACCATAGACGCTGCCCGTCTGCCCCTGGGCCTGCTCGATGAAATGGCGAAAGAGCACGGGGCCGGGCGCGAAACCCGTGTGGTCGACGTAGCCGTCGAGGGACTGGTTCATGCCGAACACGAGCTTGGCCATGGCGTTGCCTTTCTGGTGCAAAGGGGCCGCCGCCAACAGGGGCGCCCCACCCTCACGACGAACGGGCCAGGGCGCTTTCGACATCCGGGGAGCGGCCAGCGCCCACCGGGTGTCCGGTCACCGGGGCGTGAGCCGCTCCAGACCGCCCAGGTAAGGCCGCAGCGCCTCGGGCACGGTCACGCTGCCGTCGGCGTTCTGGAAGTTCTCCAGCACCGCCACCAGCGTGCGGCCCACCGCCAGGCCCGAGCCGTTGAGCGTGTGCACGAGTTCGTTCTTGCCCTGCGCGTTCTTGAAGCGCGCCTGCAGGCGCCGCGCCTGGAAGGCCTCGCAGTTGGAGACCGAGCTGATCTCGCGGTAGGTGCCCTGCGCGGGCACCCACACCTCCAGGTCGTGCGTGCGGGTCGAGCCGAAGCCCATGTCGCCGGTGCACAGCACGATCACGCGGTAGGGCAGGCCCAGCTTCTGCAGCACGGCCTCGGCGTGGCCGGTCATCGCGTCCAGCGCCTCGTAGCTCTTCTCGGGGTGCACGATCTGCACCATCTCGACCTTGTCGAACTGGTGCTGGCGGATCATGCCGCGCGTGTCGCGCCCGGCGCTGCCCGCCTCGGAGCGGAAGCACGGCGTGTGCGCGGTCAGGCGGATCGGCAGCTCGGCTTCGGCCAGCACCGTGTCGCGCACGGTGTTGGTCAGCGTGATTTCACTGGTGGAGATGAGGTAGAGCGCCTGCGTGTCCGGCACTTCCTCGCCTTCCTGGCCACCCTTCTTCACGGCGAACATGTCGCCCTCGAACTTGGGCAGCTGCCCGGTGCCGAGCAGCGTCTCGGCGTTGACGATGTAGGGCGTGTAGCACTCGGTGTAGCCGTGCTCCTGCGTCTGCACGTCCAGCATGAACTGCGCGAGCGCGCGGTGCAGGCGGGCGATCGGGCCGCGCATGAAGGTGAAGCGCGAGCCCGCGAGCTTGGTGCCGGTCTCGAAGTCCAGCCCGAGTTTTTCGCCAATGTCGACGTGGTCGCGCAGCTCGAAGTCGAACGCGCGCGGCGTGCCCCAGCGGCGCAGCTCCACGTTGCCGTTTTCGTCCTCGCCCACCGGCACGCTCTCGTGCGGCAGGTTGGGCACGGCCAGCAGCAGGTCCTGCAGCTCGGCCTGGATCACCTCCAGCCGCGCGGCCGAGGCTTCCAGCTCGGCCTTGAACGCCGCCACCTGGGCCATGGCCGCGTCGGCCTCGGCGTGCTGGCCCTTGCCCTTGAGCATGCCGATCTGCTTGGACAGCGTGTTGCGCTGGCTCTGCAAGTCCTCGGTGCGCGTCTGCAGCGCCTTGCGCTCGGACTCCAGCGCCTGGTAGGCGGGCACATCCAGGTAGGGCTGCGGCTGCTTGCGGGTCTGCAGGCGCGCCACGACCCCGTCGAGGTCTTTTCTCAGTTGAACGATGTCTAGCATGCGGCGATTGTAGTTTTGCGCCCCGGCCGGGCGCGGCGGGCGCGCCTCAGCGCAGGTGTTCCAGCGGCTTGGTGTCTTCGCCGTCGATCTTCAGGCCCTTGGGCAGCGGGAACTTGATGGTCTCGGTCAGGCCGTCCATCGTGCGCACCGAGATCGCGCCCAGCGCCTTGATGCGCTCGATCACCTGGCGCACCAGGATCTCGGGCGCCGAGGCCCCCGCCGTCAGGCCCACGCGGCTTTTGCCTTCGAACCACTCGGCCTGGATCTCGTCGGCGCTGTCCACCATGTGGCTGGGCGTGCCCAGCTTCACCGCCAGCTCGCGCAGGCGGTTGCTGTTGGAGCTGGTGGGGCTGCCCACCACGATCACGATGTCCACCTGCGGGCTCAGCAGCTTGACCGCGTCCTGCCGGTTCTGCGTGGCGTAGCAGATGTCCTGCTGCTTGGGTTCGCGCACGCTCGGAAAGCGCGCCTTCACGGCGTCGAGGATCTCCGCCGCATCGTCCACCGACAGCGTGGTCTGCGTGACCACGGCGAGCTTCTCGGTCTGCGCGGGCGCGGCGCGGGCCACGTCGGCCACGTCTTCCACGAGGTGGATGCCGCTGTCGAGCTGGCCCATGGTGCCTTCCACCTCGGGGTGGCCCTTGTGGCCGATCATGATGAACTCGTAGCCCTCGCGGTGCAGCTTGGCCACCTCCACGTGCACCTTGGTCACCAGGGGGCAGGTGGCGTCGAAGATCTGGAAGCCGCGCTGCCGGGCTTCCTCCTGGATCGCCTTGCTCACGCCGTGCGCCGAGAACACCAGCGTGGCACCGGGCGGCACGTCGGAGAGTTCCTCGATGAAGATCGCGCCCTTGGACTTAAGGTCGTTGACCACATAGGTGTTGTGCACGATCTCGTGGCGCACGTAGATCGGCCGACCGAACTTGGCCAGCGCGCGCTCGACGATCTCGATCGCGCGGTCCACCCCGGCGCAGAAGCCGCGCGGCTCGGCCATGATGATTTCGGGTGAATCGCCCATCACAGCACCCCGATCAGTTGCACTTCGAAGCGCACCGGCTGGCCCGCCAGCGGGTGGTTGAAGTCGAACAGCACCGCGCCGTCCTCGCGCACCTGGACGGCCGCGCCGGCGTAGCTGCCCAGGCCGTCGGGCGTGGGGAACTGCACCACGTCGCCCGCGGCGTACTGCTCGTGCGGGTCGCCCAGCTCGTTGAGCAGCTTGCGCGCCACCCACTGCACCATGTCCGCCTGGCGATCGCCGAAAGCCTCGCCCGCCGCGAGTTCGATCACCGTGCGCGTGCCCTCCTCCAGCCCGATCAGGCGCTGCTCGATCGCGGGCGAGAGTTCGCCCGCGCCCAGGCTGAGCGTGGCGGGCTTGCCTTCGAAGGTGTCAATGATCACCTGTCCCTGCGGCCCGGACATGCGGTAGTGCAGGGTCAGGAAGGAACCTTCTTGGACTTGGGGCATAGGTGGGGGAGTATGTCAGTAAAAAGTATGCGAAAAAGGCGGCTGGGGGCCGACACAGCCCCTATTGTAAAAACCCCACCCAATCAGGAAGGACCGCCCATGAATGGCCTGTCAATCAATGGCGTCAAGCACTGGCCGCGCGAATCACGCCCCCGCGAAAAACTGCTCGCCCGAGGCCCCACCGCGCTGAGCGATGTCGAGTTGCTCGCCCTGCTGCTGCGCACCGGCATCACCGGCAAGGACGTGCTGCAGCTGGCCCATGAACTGCTGAGCCGTTTTGGCGGCATCAGAGGCCTGCTGGACGCCGGCGCCGACTCCCTCAAGCAGATCAAGGGGCTGGGGCCCGCCAAACGCGCGGAAGTGGTCGCGGTGCTGGAGATCGCGCGCCGCGCGCTGACCGAGAAGCTGGAGAAACGACCCGTCTTCGAGAGCCCCAAAGCCGCGCGGGAATACCTTCAGCTGCAGCTGGGCGCACGGCCCCATGAAGTGTTCGCCGTGATGTTCCTGGACAGCCAGAACCGCCTGATCGCGATGGAAGACATGTTCCGGGGCACGCTCTCCCAGGCGACCGTCTACCCGCGCGAGATCGTGGTGCGCGCCCTGCACCACCACGCCTCGGCCGTGGTGCTGGCGCACAACCACCCCAGCGGCAACGCCGAGCCCTCGCTGGCCGACATCGAACTGACCCGCACCGTGCTCACCGCCCTGGCCCTCGTGGATGTGCGCGTGCTGGACCATTTCGTGGTCACGCGGGAGCACGCCGTTTCCATGGCCCAGGAGGGCCTGATGTAAACCCCGCGCCGGGCAGCGGCGGTCTGGCCGGGCGACAATTCCGGCCATGAAAGTCCACACGCTGGCCGAGTTGAAGGCGTTCAAGCGGGCCATGGCCGAACGCGCGGCGGCCGAGGCCCAGCGGCGCGAGGCCGAGCGGCTCGCCGCGCTGCGCCACGAGCGCGAACACCGGCTGTTCGAACTCGCGGTGGGCCCGGTGCAACGCATGCCCCATCGGGGCCGCATCGAGCCGCGCCCGGTGCCGGTGGACCCGGTGCCCCTGCAGCGCCAGCGCGACGAAGCCTCGGTGATGCGCGAGGCGCTGTCGGACGAGTTCGACGTCGAGACCCTGCTGCACACCGACGAGCTCCTGAGCTACCGCCGCCCGGGCCTGGGGCCGGAGATCGTGCGCAAGCTGCGCGAGGGCCGCTGGAGCATCCAGCGCCAGATCGACCTGCACGGCCTGCGCACCGACGAAGCCCGCGAGGCCCTGGGCCGCTTCATCCGCGAGGCCCACCTGGCCGGCCTTCGCTGCGTGCGCGTGGTGCACGGCAAGGGCCTGGGCTCACCCGGGCGCACCCCGGTGCTGAAGAACCGCGTGCTGCGCTGGCTGGTGCAGAAGAAGGAGGTGATCGCCTTCGTGCAGGCGCGCCCGGCCGAGGGCGGGGCCGGCGCGCTGGTGGTGCTGTTGCGCTCGGGCTGACGCAGGTCCATACTGCATGCCCGCTGTTGGAAAGGACCGCATATGCTGGCCAACGCTGCAGTGACCACCATGCTCCCCGTCGTCGACATGGCGCGGGCCCGCAAGTTCTACGAAGGAGGGCTCGGGCTGGTGCCCGGCGGCTCCCGACCGGATGGCAAATTCGTGTACCGGGTGGGCGGCAGCACCCTGGCGCTGTTCCCCAAGCCCGAAGGCACCAAGGCCGAGCACACTGCGATCAGCTTCCAGGTGGCGGACATCGCGGCCACCATCGCGAAGCTGAAGCAGGCCGGCGTGGTGTTCGAGGACTACGACTTCCCGGACTTCAAGACCGTGGACCACGTGTGCGTGCTCGGCGCCGAGAAGGCCGCGTGGTTCAAGGACACCGAAGGCAACTACCTGTGCCTGCACGAGGACATCCCGCAGCTGGCCGCCGCTGCGGGTTGAGGCGCTAGCCCGGCGAGTTGCGCATCCAGTCCGCGGTCTGGAAGAAGCTGGTCTTGAGCCGCTCGCGCAGCGGCGCGTCCACGCCGGTCTCGCCCATGGCTTGGTCCATGCAGGCCAGCCACTGGTCGCGCTCGATGATGCCGATGGCGAACGGCATGTGCCGCATGCGCAGCCGCGGGTGGCCGAACTGCTCGGTGTAGTGCTGCGGGCCGCCGAGCCAGCCGCAGAGGAACCAGAACAGTTTCTGGCGCGCGCTGTCCAGCGAGTTGCCGTGCGCGGCGCGCAGTTCGCGGTAACGCGGCTCGATGTCCATGAGGTCGTAGAAGCGGTCGACGAGTGCGCGCACCTGGCCCTCGCCACCGATCCAGTCGAAGGGCGTGGCGTGCTGCATGGGTTCCTGGGGTTGAATGAGATCGCTCATGCCGTTGTTCAGACTGCTGCCTTGCGCAAGGTTTCCACCACCGGCGTGCGCAGCACGCTGCGCAGCCCCCACCAGCCCGCCAGCAGTGCCAGCAAGGCGCCCGCGACGGCGCCGCCCAGCGGCACCCAGGGCGAAGCCGTCCACGAGAACTGGAACACGAAGCGCGCCAGCGCCCAGCCCACCGCGACCGCCACGGCCGAGGCCAGGAAGCCCGCCAGCAGGCCCACGCCGAGCAGCTCGATGCGCTGCACCTGGCGCAGCAGCTTCGAGCCCGCGCCCACGGCGCGCAGGATGGCGAACTCGCGCTCGCGCTCGCCGCGCGTGGCCGTGACGGCCGAGAGCAGCACCACCAGACCGGCCGCGAGCGTGAAGGCGAACAGGAATTCCACCGCGCTGATGACCTGGCCCAACACGCGCTGCACCTGCGCGATGGTCTGGCTCATGTCGACGTTGGTGATGTTGGGAAACTGGCGCACCAGCCCGTTGTCGAAACCGTTCGTGGGCTCGGGCGCGCGGAACGCGCTGATGTAGCTCAGCGGCACGTCGGGCACCTGGGCCACCGGGAACACCACGAAGAAGTTCACCCGCATCGAGCCCCAGTCCACCTTGCGCAGGCTGGTGATGCGGCCTTCGGTCACCTGGCCCGCGATGTCGAAGCCCAGGCGGTCGCCGAGCTTGAGGCCGAGTTCTTCGGCCAGGCCTTCTTCCACGCTCAGCGCATCGGGCTCGTTGTCGGTCCAGCGGCCGGCGATCACGGGGTTGTGCTCGGGCACGGTGGCGGAGTTGGAGAGGTTGAACTCGCGGTCCACCAGGCGCTGCGCGCGGTCTTCGGTGAAGTCTTCGGGCACCACGGCCTTGCCGTTGATGGTGACCAGCCGGCCCCGGATCATGGGGTACCAGTCGTAGCGCTGCACCCCGGCCTGCCGCAGCGCCTGCTGGAACGCCTCGCCCTGGTCGGGCTGCACGTTGATGACGAAGCGGTTGGGCGCGTCGGGCGGCGTGGCGTTGCGCCAGCTGGAGATGAGGTCGGTGCGCAGCAGCACCAGCAGCACCAGGGCCAGCAGGCCGACGGCGAGCGCACTGATCTGCACCACGGCATAGGCCGGGCGCGCCGAGAGCTGGCGCGTGGCCATGACGAGCGCACGCGGCGCGGTGGCTTCGTTCACGCTGGCGCGCAGCACTCGCACCGCTGCATAGCTGGCGGCGGCGAACAGCAGCACCGCGCCCGCGAAGCCGCCCACGGCGATGGCGCCGAGCAGCAGGTCGCGGCTGGCCGCGAGCAGCAGCGCGGCAAAACCGGCCACGCCCAGGCCCAGGACGGCCAGGGTGGCGGGCTTGAGCTGGCCCACGTCGCGGCGGATCACGCGCAGCGGCGGCACCTGGGCCAGCTGCAGCACCGGCGGCAGGCCAAAGGCCATCATGAGCGTGAGGCCCATGCCCAGGCCGAGCAGCACCGGCGCGATGCTGGGCGCGGGCAGGCTGGCTTCGACCAGCCCGGCCAGCAGCAGCACGAAGGCGTGGTGCACCGCGTAGCCGATGGCCACGCCCAGGGCGCTGGCGAACAGGCCGATGAGCGCGAATTCGAGCGTGTAGGCGCGCGCCATGGTGCCTTGCGAGAGGCCGAGCACGCGCAACATGGCGCAGTCGTCCAGGTGGCGCTGGGCGAAGCCGCGCGCGGCGATCGCCACGGCCACGGCGCACAGCAGCGCGGCCAGCAGGGCCACGAGGTTGAGGAATTTTTCGGCGCGCCCCAGCGTCTGCTGCATCTCGGGCCGGCCGCCTTCGAGCGACTCCAGCCGCATGCCGCGCACGTCGGGCTGCTCCATCGCCTTCGTGGCCCATTGGCTGAAATCGGCCACGCGGGCCTCGTTGCCGATCACGGCCAGGCGGTAGGTCAGGCGGCTGGCGGGCTGCACCAGGCCGGTGGCGGGCAGGTCGGCCGCGTTGAGCATGACGCGCGGCGCGAAGCTCATGAAGCCGCCACCCCGGTCGGGTTCGACCACGATGAGGCGCGCGATGGTGAACGTGGAGTCGCCCAGCAGCAGCGCCTGGCCCATCTTCAGGTCGAGCGCCGCCAGCAGGGCTTCGTCGACCCACACGGTGCCAGGCGCAGGGATCTCGCGGGTGGCGCTGTCGGGCCCGCCCTGGGCGTCGGCCACGCGCAGGCTGCCGCGCAGCGGGTAGCCCTCACCCACGGCCTTGAGCGCCACCAGGCGCGCGGCGCCGCCTTCTTCCTCTCGCGCGCGGCCCATGGTGGGAAAGCCCAGCGTCTGCGTGGTGGTCAGGCCCAGTTCGCGCGCGCGGGCCTCGAACGAGGGCGGCGGCACGTGGTCGCTGCTGATCACCGCGTCGCCGCCGAGCAGCGCGCTGGCGTCGCGCGTGAGGCCGCCCTGCAAGCGGTCGGCGAAGAAACCCACCGCCGTGAGCGCGGCCACCGCGAGGGTGACGGCGAGCATCAGCAGGCGCAGCTCGCCAGCGCGCCAGTCGCGGACCAGGGAGGACCAGCCCAGGGTCCAGAAGCGGATGGGCAAGGAGGGGGTGGGCGGTGTCATGGTGCGGGGTTCGAGCGCGCGCGGCCCGACTGGTTCACTTCGTCCCAAAGATTCGGTCGCCCGCGTCGCCCAGGCCCGGCACGATGTAGCCGTGTTCGTTCAGGCCCCGGTCCACCGCCGGGGTGTAGACCGGCACATCGGGGTGGGCGTCGTGGAAGGTCTTGAGGCCCTCGGGGCAGGTCACCAGGCAGACGAAGCGGATCGAGCGCGGCTTCGTCTTCTTGAGCCGGTCCACCGCGCTCACGGCGGAGTTGCCGGTGGCGAGCATGGGGTCGAGCACGATCACGTCGCGCTCGTGCATGTCGTGCGGCATCTTGAAGTAGTACTCCACCGCCTTGAGCGTGGCGGGGTCGCGGTACAGGCCGATGTGGCCGACGCGCGCGCCCGGGATCACCTGCAGCATGCCGTCGAGGAAGCCGTTGCCGGCGCGCAGGATGGAGGCCAGCACCACCTTCTTGCCGTCGATGACGCGCGAGGTCATCTTCTCCAGCGGGGTCTCGATCTCGATCTCCTGCATCGGCATGTCGCGCGTGATCTCGTAGGCCAGCAAGGCGCTCAGCTCGTGCACCAGCTCGCGAAAGCTCTTGGTGCTGGTGTCCTTGCGGCGCATGAGGGTGAGCTTGTGCTGCACCAGGGGGTGGTCAATGACGTGGACGTCTCGGCTCATGGGGGGTCTCTCGGAGGGGGTGATCCGAGTTTATGCCTGAACACGCGGGCGCTGCCGCTTCAGGAGGCAGGGGCGATGCGCTCGCGGGCCACGGGCGCGGCCGGCGGCACCGCATCCAGCACCAGCCGCTGGGGGTTGGCGTAGCACAGGAAGCGCTGGTTCGTCGCGCGGCCGATGGCACACAGGCCCACGCGCAAGGCCACGTCCAGCCCCATCTGCGTGATGCCGCTGCGCGAGACCACCACCGCCACGCCCATCTGGGCCGACTTGATCACCATCTCGCTGGTGAGGCGGCCGGTGGTGTAGAAGATCTTTTCACCGGTGGGGGCATGGGATTGAAGTGCCATCCAGCCGGCGATCGTGTCCACCGCGTTGTGGCGACCCACGTCTTCCACGAACAGCTGCAGGTCCTGCCCGTAAAACAGGGCGCAGGCGTGCACCGAGCCGGCCGACTTGTAGGTGCTCTCCTTGAGCCGGATCGCGTTGACGATGGCGTAGAGCTGCGACTGCGTGAGCCCGGCCTCATCGGGCAGGCGGATGTTGTCGATCTCGTCCATCAGGTTGCCGAACACGCTGCCCTGGCCGCAACCCGTGGTCACCACGCGCTTGGACGTGCGCTCCTCGATGCGGTCGATGCCGTGCCGCGTCTTCACCGAGGCGGCGTTCACGTCCCAGTCGACGGTGATGGACTCGATCTCGTCCACCGAGGCGATGAGCCGCTGGTTGAGCAGGTAGCCCAGCACCAGCCATTCGGGCTGCGCGCCCAGCGTCATGAGCGTGACCAGCTCGCGCTTGTCCACATAGACGGTGAGATCGCGCTCGGCGGGGATGGCGATGGTTTCTCGCACACCCTGCTCGTTCATGACCTCGACGTCACGGGTGAGCGGCGCGCGCGCCTGGGTCAGTTGGGGCAACAGGGACATGGGCGAAGACTACCGCATGAAAAGGGCCGCCACCCGGAGGTGCGGCCCATGGCAAGGCAGCAGGGAGGCTTATTTCTTGGCGGGCGTGGTCACCGCAGCCGGGGTGTTCGTGCTGGGTGGCGACTTGGCGGTTTCCGGTGGCGAGTGGGCTCCGGCGGCCTCGACCGGTTTCGGCGCCACATAGGCGAAGGGGCCCGGGTCGGTGCAGGCCGGGGCGTTGGCCGTCGCCGGGGGCACGCTCTTGCCGGTGGCCGCCGCGGTCTTGAAGTAGTTGGCGGCGGCCTTGTCCATGGAGGCACACAGCTTGTAGCCGTCGACCTTGGCGGCCCAGGCCGTCTTGGCCGCCGCTTCGGCGGCCTTGGCCTTGGCTTCTTCCGTCGGTGGCGGGGGCGCCGGCAGCTTGGCGTGGGCCGTGGCGGCCAGCAGCAGGGTCAGGCACAGGAGGCTGCGTTTCATGGGAATGTCCTCGTTGTCTTGTTGTGTTCAAGCCTTGACGGCGCGCGAGGCCTCGGCCGCGCTGGCCGCGTCCACCGGGCCCGCCGTGCGCTGCGCGGGGATCTTGCCGGCCTTGACGTCGTCGTACCAGAGCTCGTGGTGTTCCCTGGCCCAGGTCTCGTCCACGTAGCCGGTCTTCATGGCCTTGTAGGCGCCCTTCATGCCGATCGTGCCGAGGTAGATGTGGCCCATGAACAGCGCCATCATCAGCACCGCGGCGCTGGCGTGGATCATGTGCGCGATCTGCATGTTGCCGCGCGTGTAGTCCACCGAAGGCAGCAGCTTGTCCAGGAACAGGCCCGAGCCGACCACGATCAGGCCGAAGAAGAACACACCGGCCCAGAACACCACTTTTTCGCCCGCGTTGAAGCGGTGCGAAGGCACTTCCTGGCCGCTGAACAGGCCACCGCCCTTGAGCAGCCAGGTGATGTCTTCCTTGGCCGGCAGGTTGTCCTTGATGAAGGTGAGGATCACCACCACCAGCGACACCGCAAACAGCGGCCCGGCGAAGTTGTGCAGGTTCTTGAGCGCGTAGGTCAGCCAGCCGAACAGCGTGCTGCCGAGGATGGGCAGCAGGAAGAACTTGCCGAAGGCCATGATGATGCCGGAGACCGCCAGCGCCACGAAGGCGATGGCGTTGACCCAGTGCGCCGCGCGCTCGAAGTAGGTGAAGCGCTCGATCACGCGGCCGGTGGGCTGGCCGTGCACGGGAATCGCGCCCTTGGCGAAATAGAACAGCGCGATGGCCACCGCGACGATGAGCAGCACCGAACCGCCATACGGAATGATCCACTGGTTGCGCACCTGCCGCCAGGCTTCGCCTGCGTTGGTGAGGCGCGCGCCGGGGTAGTTCACGAACGGCTGGATCAGGTTGCCGGCCTCGGGGTACGGCAGGCTGGAATAGCCGGTCACGCCCTTGCCCACGTCGCGCCACATCGGCGCGTTGTTGCCGGGCTGCACCTTGCCGCGTTCGGCGTTGGTCTGCTCCGGGTACTTCGGGTCCTTGTTCGCGTCGGGTGCGATCTCGAAGATGTTGGCGCCCTTGATGCCACCCATCTGGCCACTGGCCGGTGCGGCCGCGCCGGCGGGCGCCGGGTCTTCCTGCGGTGGCTCCACCTTGAGCGTCTGGGCATTGGCCCAGGCCGCGCTCAGCGTCAGCAGCGCCATGCACCACACCTTGGGCGACGCCAGGGGGCGCAGGCCTTGAGTCAGGAGGCTGTACATGGTGGGGGCCTCAGGGTTTGTTGCCGCCCATGCGGGTGTAGTCGTTCTGGCCGTACTGCGCGCGCGTCTTGAGCTGCTGTTCCCAGCTGGTCTTGTCGCCCGCCTTCCAGTCGGTGTTGGCGTACTGGCTGCTGCCCACGCCTTGGTACGGCGCGCTGTCCTGCTTGACGCCGGCCGCGTTCATTTCCTGCGGTTTCTCGCCGCAGGCGGTGAGCGCGAGCAAGGCGGCGGCCACGGTGGTGGTGAGTGCGAAGCGGCGCATCATGACTTGGTCCCCTGTGCGGTGCCGTAGGCGGTGCCCCAGCCCCAGACTTCGGCGCCCTTGCCCCGCTGCAGCACACGGTTGCGGAAGATGTCGGCCACCACGTCGCCGTCACCGGCGAGCAAGGCCTTGGTCGAGCACATCTCGGCGCAGGCCGGCAGCTTGCCTTCGGCCAGGCGGTTGCGGCCGTACTTCTCGAACTCGCTCTGGCTGCCGTGGGCCTCGGGGCCGCCGGCGCAGAAGGTGCACTTGTCCATCTTGCCGCGCACGCCGAAGGTGCCCTGCGAAGGGAACTGCGGTGCGCCGAACGGGCAGGCGTAGGAGCAGTAGCCGCAGCCGATGCAGACGTCCTTGTCGTGCAGCACCACGCCCTCGTCGGTGCGGTAGAAGCAGTTGACCGGGCAGACCGCCATGCAGGGCGCGTCGCTGCAGTGCATGCAGGCCACCGAGATCGACTTCTCGCCCGGAATGCCGTCGTTGAGCGTGACCACGCGGCGGCGGTTCACGCCCCAGGGCACCTCGTGCTCGTTCTTGCAGGCGGTGACGCAGCCGTTGCATTCGATGCAGCGTTCGGCGTCACAGATGAATTTCATTCGTGCCATGTGGTGCTCCTGGTCTTATGCTTTTTCGACGTTGCAGATCGTGGTCTTGGTTTCCTGCATCATCGTGACGATGTCGTAACCGTAGGTCGTGCCGGTGTTGACGGCCTCGCCGCGCACCACGGGGAAGGCGCCGTCGGGGTAGTAGGGCTTCATGTCCACGCCCTGCCAGCGGCCCGAGAAGTGGAACGGCAGCCACACCGTGTCGGGCCCCACGCGCTCGGTCACCAGCGCCTGCACGTTCAGGCGCGCGCCGGTCGGGGTGTTGACCCACACGCGCTCGCCGTTGCGCACACCACGCTCGGCCGCCGCCTTCGGGTTGATCTCGACGAACATCTCCTGCTGCAGTTCGGCCAGCCAGGGGTTGGACCGCGTTTCCTCGCCACCGCCCTCGTACTCGACCAGGCGGCCCGAGGTCATGATGAGCGGGAATTTCTCGTGCATCTTGTCGTCCACGTTCTTCTGCTGGAGCGACTTGTAGAGGATGGGCAGGCGCCAGCGGGTCTTCTGGTCGTCGTGGCTGGGGTACTTGGCGATCAGGTCCGGGCGCGTGCCATAGATCGGCTCGCGGTGCTGCGGCACGGCGTCGGGGAAGTTCCACACCACGGCGCGCGCCTTGGCATTGCCGAATGGGTGGCAGCCGTGGGCCATGGCCACGCGGATGATGGCGCCGGTCGGGTCGGTCTTCCAGTTCTTGCCCTCGGCGGCCTTCTGCTCGGCCTCGCTGAGGTCGGCCCACCAGCCCAGCTTCTTGAGCAGCACGTGGTCGAACTCGGGGTAGCCGGTGGTGATCTCCGAACCGACCGAGTAGGAACCGTCTTCGGCCAGCAGGGACTTGCCCTCGCGCTCCACACCGAAGTTGGCGCGGAAGTTGCCGCCGCCGTCCATCACGTGCTTGGAGGTGTCGTACAGGTTGGGCGAGCCGGGGTGCTTGATCTGCGGCGTGCCGTAGCAGGGCCAGGGCAGGCCGAAGTAGTCGCCGGTCATGTCGTAGCCGGTTTCCTTGTCCACCACCTTGCCCTTGGCCTTGAGCGTCTTCACGTCGAAGGCGTTCATGTTGCGCATGTGGGCCTTGAGGCGCTCGGGGCTCTGGCCGGTGTAGCCGATGGTCCAGACCGACTTGTTGATCTCGCGCAGGATGTCTTCGGGCATGGGCTCGTCCAGGCCCTTGATCTTCTGCATCTTGTAGTTCTTGCTGAGCTCGGTGGCGAAGCCGAGTTTTTCAGCGAACTGGTGCATGATCATGTGGTCGCTGCGGCTCTCCCACAGCGGGTCGATGACCTTCTCGCGCCACTGCAGCGAGCGGTTGGACGCGGTGCAGGAACCGCTGGTCTCGAACTGCGTGGCCGCCGGCAGCAGATACACCGCGCGGTTGGGGTTGAGGTCTTCGGGCTTGCCAGGCATGGCCGCCATCGACGCGGTGGCCGAGGGGTACGGATCCACCACCACCAGCAGGTCCAGCTTGTCCATCGCGCGCTTCATCTCCAGACCACGGGTCTGCGAGTTGGGCGCATGGCCCCAATAGAACACGCCGCGCAGGTTCGGGCCCTGGTCGATCAGCTCGTTGTTCTCGAGCACGCCGTCGATCCAGCGCGAGACCGTGATGCCGGGCTTCTCCATCGTGCCGTCGGCGTACTGTTTCTTGATCCACTCGTAGTCCACGCCCCAGGTGTTGGCGAAGTGCTTCCACGAGCCGGCGGCCAGGCCGTAGTAGCCGGGCAGCGAGTCGGGGTTGGGGCCGACGTCGGTCGCGCCCTGCACGTTGTCGTGGCCGCGGAAGATGTTGGTGCCGCCACCGCTCTTGCCCACGTTGCCCAGCGCCAGCTGCAGGATGCACGAGGCGCGCACCATGGCGTTGCCGATGGTGTGCTGCGTCTGGCCCATGCACCAGACGATGGTGGCCGGCTTGGCTTCGGCCAGCATCTTGGCCACCTTGAACATCTGCTCTTCCTTGACGCCGCAGGCCTCTTCCACGGCCGCCGGCGTCCACTTCGCCATCACGTCGGCCTTGACGGCTTCCATGCCGTAGACGCGGTCGTTGATGTACTGCTTGTCTTCCCAGCCGTTCTTGAAGACGTGGTACAGCACGCCGAAGAGGAAGGGGATGTCGGTGCCGGAGCGGATGCGCACGTACTCGTCGGCCTTGGCCGCGGTGCGGGTGAAGCGCGGGTCCACCACGATCATCTTGCAGCCGGTTTCCTTGGCGTGCAGCATGTGCAGCATGGAGACGGGGTGCGCCTCGGCGGCGTTGGAGCCGATGTACAACGCGCACTTGCTGTTCTGCATGTCGTTGTACGAGTTGGTCATGGCGCCATAACCCCAGGTATTCGCCACGCCAGCCACCGTGGTGGAGTGGCAGATGCGCGCCTGGTGGTCGCAGTTGTTGGTGCCCCAGAAGCTCACGAACTTGCGCATGAGGTACGCCTGTTCGTTGCTGTGCTTGGAGGAGCCGATGAAGTACACCGAGTCGGGGCCGCTGGCCTCGCGCAGTTCCTTCATCTTCGCGGTGATCTCGTTGAGCGCGGTGTCCCAGCTGATGCGCTGGTACTTGCCGTTCACCAGCTTCATCGGGTAACGCAGGCGGTACTCGCCGTGGCCGTGCTCGCGCAGCGACGCGCCCTTGGCGCAGTGCGCGCCGAGGTTGATGGGGGAGTCGAACACCGGTTCCTGGCGCACCCAGACGCCGTTCTCCACGATGGCGTCGGTCGCGCAGCCCACCGAGCAGTGCGTGCAGACGGTGCGCTTGACCTCGATCTTGCCGGAGCCGTCGATGGACGACTTGCCCGAAGCGGCCTCGGCCTTCTTCACCAGCGTGAGCTGGCTCGCGGCCAGGCCGACGCCCACACCCAGGCCCGAGCGGCGCAGGAAGGCGCGGCGGTCCATGGTGGGCAGGGCTGTCGACAGGCCGCGCTGCAGGCGGTGCACGAAGCCCGAGGACGTGGAGGAGGATGCGCGCGAAGCGTGCGCACCCGACGGGGATTTTTTGGTCAGCAACATGGGAGGCGCTCCTGTTCGCTCAGATGCGGGTGGTCTGGTAGTACTGCTTGACGTGATCGCTCAGCGAGTAACCACCGCCCTTGGTCGGCGCCGGCTTGGGCTCGGCGACGGCGGCCGCCTCTTCGGGCGCCACGCGGGGCAACAGGGTGGCCGCGGCGGCCAGGGCGCCCACGGTGGACGCGCCGGCAAACAAGGTGCGGCGCTTCAGGTTCGGACGGCCTTCTTCGGGCGTGGATCGTGGGGACTTGTTCATGCATGTCTCCTGTGGGGTATCGGTCCCGCATCACAACATGCGGACCTTTTGCATACGTCGAATCTAACCGCCCCCCACCCCCTATGCAAGCCGTCCATAAGGCCGCCCTCCGAGTGAAATGCGAGCGGTTCTCATCGCCGCATGTCGCAGCGCAGCATGCTGCCGCGCTTCCGAATTCATAGCCAGAACCGTGCCATGGTGCCGGCGTGGACCGCGCCTCGCACGGGCCCCCGGGGGCTTGCGGGGCGATGCGCTTCACCGCCTAGGGATAACCCATGGAACGAATCCATTACGCGCTGGCGTGGACCGTCAAACTGTCCATCGTCGATGCGACAAATTGTCGCGACCGCCCTCCCGCGCGCAAGGTCGGAAATGCGCCAATACCCCAGTGATTTCGTAGGCTTACTCCGTAGAATCCTTCGGGGTGGACACCCCCTTTCTTCCCCCCTCGCCCGAAAGAACCCTGGAGGGTTGGCCCGACTGGTCGATCCTGATCGTCGACGACGAACAGGGCATGCTCAACTTCCTCGTCAAGACGCTGGCACCGCGCTGCCACTTCGTGATGAGCGCCTCCAGCGCCGAGGACGGCGCGCAGTGGCTGCGCGGCCACCACGTGGACCTGGTGATCCTCGACATCTCGCTGCCCGGCAAGAGCGGCGTGGTCTGGCTCAAGGAGTTGCGCGAACAGGGCTTCACCGGCGAGGTGATCCTGATCACCGCCTTCGCCGACCTGGACACCGCCATCGAAGCGCTGCGCGCGGGCGCGTCGGACTTCATCCTCAAGCCGTTCCGCGTGCCGCAGATCCTCAACGCGGTGAAGCACTGCTACGAGCGCTCGCGCCTGCGGCGCGAGAACTTCGTGCTGCGCCGCGCGGTCGTCACCAGCGCGCCCGGGCGCGCGGCGCTGGTCGGTGCCTCGCCGGCCATGCAGCATTTGCGCGAGTCGATCGCGCGCGTGGCCCCGGTCAACAGCACCGTGCTGCTGCAGGGCGAGTCGGGCACCGGCAAGGAGCTGGTGGCGCGCGAGCTGCACGCGCTCAGCAGCCGCGCGGGCGGCCCCTTCGTGCCGGTCAACTGCGCGGCGGTCTCGCCCGAGCTGATCGAGAGCGAGCTGTTCGGCCACGCCAAGGGCGCGTTCAGCGGCGCCACGCGCGCGCGCGACGGCCTGTTCCACTACGCGCAGGGCGGCACGCTGTTCCTCGACGAGATCGCCGAGCTGCCGCTGTCCATCCAGGCCACGCTGCTGCGCGCGATCGAAGACCTCAACATCCGCCCGGTGGGCAGCGAACAGCTGGTGCCGCTGAACCTGCGCATCGTCGCCGCCACCAACCGCCAGCTCAGCGAAGAGGTGGCGGCCGGCCGCTTCCGCAAGGACCTCTACTTCCGACTGCAGGTGGTGGACCTCACGCTGCCGCCGCTGCGCGAGCACAAGGACGACATCGCCGAACTGGTCGCCCACTTCATCGCCCAGCTCGCGCCCTCGCTGGGCGTGGAACCCCTGGCCATCAGCGAACCCGAGATGGACTTCCTGCGCCAGTACGACTGGCCGGGCAACGTGCGCGAACTGCGCAACCTGATCGAGCGCTCGCTGATCCTGGGCAGCCTCAACGTGTCGGCGCTCTACCCCGGCCAGACCCGCCGCCCCGAGGCCAGCAGCGCCACACCCACCGACCTGCACACGCTGGAGAAGATGCACATCCTCTCGGTGCTCGACTCGGTGCAGGGCGACAAGACGCGCGCGGCCCAATTGCTGGGGGTCTCGCGCCGCACGCTGGAACGGCGTGTGGCCGAGTGGGGCAGCGCGTGACAACACCCCCGCCGCGCTTCGCGCGACCCCCTCAAGGGGGCGATGCCAGCGGCCCGGCACAGCCGGTTCCGCGGCATCTCTGGGACAGACCGCCCTGGGCCCGCACATGAGTCTCTGGCGCGCCCCCCGCTGGCTGGCCGGCTCGGTCCGCAACAAGCTGCTGGCGATGGCGCTGCTGCCGCTGCTGCTGGCGTTCCCGATGCTGGTGCTGGCGCTGGCCCTGTGGGGCAACGTGGCCTACGACCGGCTGCTGATCACCAAGGTGCGCAGCGACCTGGCGGTGGCGCACGGTTACTTCGAGCAGGTGCTCAGCGAGGTCGGCTCGGGCACACAGGGCGTGGCCGGCTCACAGGCGCTCTACACCGCGCTGCGGCCCGCGAAACCCACGGACCGGCGCGACGTGAGCGAGCAACTGGCGTTGGCCCGCGAGCGGCTCGGGTTGGACTTCCTGCTGCTCTACACGCCGCAAGGCCAGCCGCTGGCGCGCGCGGTGCCCACCGGGCTGAGCAACGCGGATGCGAGCGCGCCGATCCCGCTCATGCCCCCCGCGCTCGGTGGTTCGGTGAGCGACAACGGCCGCTCGGCCGCGCGCGCGCGGCTGCTGGTGCTGGAGCCGGAAGAGCTGGAGGCCCTGGCGCCGCACCTCTCGCCGCGCCTGCGCATTTCGCTGGTGGCCACGCGCAACGCCGCGCCCGACACGCGCGAGGCCGAGCACCGCGCCATGGTGATGCTGGCCACGCACCCGGTGCGCGACGCGGCGGGCCAGACGATCGCCTTGCTCGCGGGCGGCCTGCTGCTGAACCAGAACCTGGATTTCATCGACCACATCAACCGCATCGTGTACCCCGAAGGCTCCTTGCCGTTCGGCAGCCAGGGCACGGCCACGCTGTTCATGGACGATGTGCGCATCACCACCAACGTGCGCCTGTTCCAGGACCAGCGCGCGATCGGCACACGCGTGTCGCAGACGGTGCGCGACGCGGTGCTGGGCCGGGGCCAGACCTGGCTGGACCGCGCCTTCGTGGTGAACGACTGGTACGTCTCGGCCTACGAACCCTTGCTGGACGCGCACGACCAGCGCATCGGCATGTTGTACGTGGGGTACCTGGAGGCGCCGTTCCGGCTGGTGCGCTACGCGATGCTGGGGGTGATGGGCCTGATCTTCCTGGGCGTGATGGCGCTCTCGGCCTGGTTCTCGCTGCGCTGGGCGCGCAGCATTTTCCAGCCGGTGCAGCGCATGAACCGCACGATGCAGCTGGTGGAGGAAGGCCAGTCGGGCGCGCGCGTGGGCGAGATTTCGGCGCGCGACGAGCTGGGCGCGCTGGCGGGCCATCTGGACGAGTTGCTGGACGTGATCGACGACAAGACGGCGGCCTTGCAGCGCTGGGGCGAGGAGCTGGACCACAAGGTGGCGGAGCGCACGGCGGAGCTGGAGGCGAGCAATGCGTCGTTGCAGCTGGCGCAGCAGCAGCTGGTGAAGAGCGAGAAGCTGGCGGCGATCGGTCAGCTGACGGCGAGCATCGCGCACGAGATCAACAACCCGATCGCGGTGATGCAGGGCAATCTGGATCTGATGCGCGAGACGCTGGGGGCGGCGAGCCGGCCGGTGGCGTCGGAGCTGAAGTTGCTGGACGAGCAGGTGGAGCGCATGCGCATCATCGTGACGCAGTTGTTGCAGTACGCGCGGCCGACGGAGTACGCGGGGTATGTGGAGACGCTGGACATCAACCGGACGATGGAAGACTGTCTGGTGCTGGTGGGGCATCTGTTGGCGCAGACGCACATTCGCGTGGAGCGGGATCTGCAGGCGGCGCGGCGCGCGGGGTGCAACCGGCAGGAGTTGCAGCAGGTGGTGATCAATTTGTTGATCAACGCGATTCAGGCGATGCCGCAGGGTGGGGTGTTGCGGCTTTTGACACGGGATTGGGTGGATGAGGCGGGGCGTGGGGGTGTGCGTTTGTGGGTGCAGGACAGTGGCCCGGGTCTTTCTTCGGAGGTTCTCGAGCGGCTGTTCCGGCCCTTCTTCACGACGAAGAACGATGGGAATGGGCTGGGGTTGTGGATCAGTCAGGGCTTGGTGGAGCGCTATGGGGGGCACATCACGGCCGAGAACCTCTCTGCTGGTTCCGGTGCTTCTTTTTGCGTGGCTTTGTTGACGGAGCCTCATGCGCCTGAGGCTGCGCCTACCCGGGATGGGCGGCCTGGGGGGCTCTGAGGCGTTCCTGGATTTCTCGGCTGAACCTCGCGTCAGGCCGATGGCGACACCCGCCTGCTCCGGCCCTGCTCGCGGGCGGCCGCCCGGGCTCGCTCGCATCCCTTCGTCAACACCTCGGTTGGCGCTCATGCTCTGTGGCAACCGCGAATGGGGGCCTGCGCATTCGGGCATCGCCACCGTCCTGCGAGACAGGTCGGCACACCACCATGGGTGTGCCAGCTTTTGATCAGGCCAACATATCGAAGCCCTGCGCCTCGACATTGACAAAGGCCCGTGTGAACCCAGCCAAGGCCGCATAAAAAGAAGCCTTGGGATGCCCAGCAATCGCATCGCACATCTGCAAAACCCAGGGCTGCAGATGCGTGGTGAAGAACTTCTGCTGTTGCGTGAGGTTGGCCACCTCCACCTCGTCACCCGCGATCAGATAACGCATCACTTCACAGAGGTAAGCGATGTGGTCCTCCGTCTCCGGCATCGTCTCGTCGCGCGCCAGACCCAGCGCCGCCAGATCGTTGCGCAAGGCCGCCAACGGCTTTTCGTTCAGGAAGCCGCTGAGGTAATGCGAACCGAACACGAACACATCCGGCTTGCCCACACCACCGAACAGCGCGTCGTATTCCGCCGCCACCGTCTCATCGCTTAAGGCACGCGCGGCCGCCACCACCTCGCGCCACGGCTCTTCCAGGAAGCCGCCGGCCGCCGGCGCCTCAGTCACCGCCACGCGCAACTGCGCCATCAGCTCCGCCGGCGGCGGCGCGTAGTACAGCGCGGCCAGCAGGCCGTACACCTCGGCACGGGCGGTTTCTTCGTCCAGCGCGGAAGACGACGAGACGGGAATGGCGTTGTTCATGTCAGACATCGTGAATCCGGGTCTCGCCCGGGTTGGAATACAGGTCCACCACGCGGCAGTCGCCGCACATCTTCAGGCGCTCCAGGGCCTCGCCCTGGAACATGGCGTGGCCCGAGAGCTTGGCCAGCATCACCTCGATGCCCTTGAGCGTGCCAAACGGCTTGGCGCAGCGGATGCAGTGGTAGGGCTGGGCCTCGTTGAGCACACGCAACTGCTTGCGCTGCTCCCCCAGCAACAGGCGCGGTTGCAGCGTGATCGCGTCCTCCGGGCAGGTGCTGGCGCACAGGCCGCACTGCACGCAGTTCTTTTCGATGAAGCGCAGCTGCGGGCGCTCGGTGTTGTCCTGCAAGGCGCTGGCCGGGCAGGCGCTCACGCAACTCAGGCACAGCGTGCAGCTGTCCTTGTTGACCTCGATCGAACCCAGCAAGGACGCGCCGGGCAGCGCGATGGCCTCCGCGGGCACGCGCTGGGCCGCGCTGTCCTGCATCAGGTGGTCGAGCGCGAGCTCTACGGTGGCGCGCTTCTCGGCCTGGATGGCGAAGGTTCCGCGGCGCTTCACGGTCTGTGCCGGTGCGTCGCCGAGCTCGGCGTCCAGCGCCTTCACGTCCTTCGCTTCGATCAGGCGGAAATGACGGCCGCTGTAGCCCAGGCCGCTCACGATGGCCTGCGCCACGTTCATCTGCGCGCGCACCGCGTCGCGGTACTGCGGCGCTTCGTCGCCGGTCATCAGCACCCAGACCTGCGAGGCGCCATAGGCGAAGGCGGAGAGCCACACGTCCAGCCCGATGGAGGCGGTGTGCCACAGCGGCACCGGGATCGCGCGCGCGGGCACGCCGCGCACGGCCTTCTTGTCCAGCGAGGCCGCGCGCCCGAGTTCACCGATGAGCGCGCCGCCCGCTTCCTCGCTGTGCAACAGCAGGGCGGCGTCTTTGCCGCCGGCCTTGGCGTAGGTGGCCAGCAGGGTGCGCAGCTTCACGCCCTGCTCGCTCGCTCGCGGGTAGGCGTACGACAGCGCGCCGGTGGGGCACACCGTGGTGCAGGCGCCGCAGCCCACGCAGAGGTTGGGGTTGACGACGATCTGGTTGCGCTTGATCTCGCTGTGGATCGCCAGGGCCGAGCAGATCTCCACGCAGGCGTTGCAGCCCACGGTTTCGTTGCGGCCGTGCGCGCACAGCTTCTGCTTGTAGGTGAAGAACTTGGGTTTCTCGAACTCGCCGACCAGGTCACGCAGTTGCACGACGGTGGCCATGGCGGCCTCGGCCTGCAGGCCGCCGCGCAGGTGGAAGTAGCCCTGCGGGTGCGCGTGCTGGGTGAAGGCGGGTGCGTCGCGCAGGTCGAGCACGGTGTCGAAGCGCTCGCTGTGGGTCTGCGGCTCGCGCTGGAAGTTGATCGCGCCCACCGCTTCGCAGGCCTTCACGCAGGCGCGGTGGTCCTGGCACTTGGCCAGGTCGATCTGGTAGTCCAGGCCGATGGCGCCTTCCGGGCAGGACGCCACGCAGGCGTTGCAGCGCGTGCAGAGGTCGAGGTCGATCGGGTTGTCGCTGCGCCATTGCACGTCGAACGCGCCCAGCCAGCCTTGCACCTGCTCCAGCGCGCCCGCGATCACGGGGTAACGCCGCGCCTGCATACCCTGCCCGCCCGTGGCCAGGAGGCTGACCTCGAGCACGTCGCCCACCAGGCCGGCGATGCGCTCGCTGTCGTCCAGCGGGCCGATGATCAGCAGGCGCCCCGCGCTGTTGTAGGTGACGGTGGGCACCGGCTCGGGATCGGGCAGGCGCGCCGCCGCCAGCAGCGCGGCCATCTTCGGCATGGCCTGCGCGCCTTCGCGGCCCCAGCCGCCGGTCTCGCGGATGTTCACGAAATGGATCGGCCGCACGTCCAGCGGCACCGCGCCCTCGGTCTGTTCCGAGAGTTCGGTGAAGAGCCGGCTTTCCTGCGTGCAGGCCACCACGAGCTCGTCCTTGCTGCGACAGGCCTTCTGGAAGGCGGGCGCTTCGCGGCGGCACAGCGTGGTGTGCAGGCTCAGGTCTTCATCCAGCGCGTTGCCCAGAACCTGGGGGTTCAGGGACATCGTCTGGTTGCAATTGCAGATCAGCGTGGTCATCGTGGGGCGCCGCGTCGTGGGCGGCAGCAGTGGGCTCGCGGGGGTCGGCGGCGACAGGGGCGTCGTCGACGGCGTCGTTGGCTTCGGCCTGTTGGGCGGCCGTTGTGTCAGGTGGTGTATCGGTGGCCGGGGCGGCAGCGGCGGGCTTGGGCTCGTTGGGGTCGTCCACCAGCTTGAGGAACTGCGCGCCCACCATCTTGGCCATCTCGGCGGCCGTGATGGGGCTGGGCTGGGAGTAGTCGTCGATGTAGATGTCCAGGCCGTCCATCACGTTGTAGTGCGGGTCGGTGAACAGCTTCTTCACGGCGGCGTTGCGCACGTCGGCAGGCACGTCGCGCGCAACGAAGGCCGAGTAGTCCGATTCGGGCGTGAGGCGGGCCACGTCGTCCAGCGTGAGCGCGGGTGGCGGCTCGGCAGGTGTTTCGGCGGGCGCGGTCACCAGCTCAGGCATCGGCGGCGCCACCACCGCGGCCGCGGCCGGGGCCACGGGCGGCTCGGGCGGCAGGGGCTCGCCGCTGCGCACCTGCACCTTGCGGCGCGACCAGCGCGAGAAGAAATTGCTGCTGTCGTCTTCGGCGGCCATGCTCACTCTCCGGGCGGCCCACCGCCGCGCAGCTTGCTGGTGCTGATGCGCACGGGCTGGCCGAAACGGTCGGTCAGCGGCTTGAAGCTGTCGGGCCGCTTGCGGCGCTTGGGTTCGGGCTGGTAGGTGGTGTCCACGAAAGCGCGCAGCCAGCCCACCACCTCGTCGGGCGCGGCGACCTGGTCCACGCGCTCCTGCGCGTCGAGCCAGCGGCCGGCATCGTGGTAACTCAGCGTGACGATCTGCGGCACGGCCATGGGCTCGCCGTCGAGCAGGCGCGCTTCGTCGGCGCGCCAGAACACCCAGAAGCAGGGGTTCGGGCTGTTGAGGTTGAGGAAATAACCCTCGGCGTCGTCGCGGAACAGCTCGACGCGAAAACGCGGAAACAGCCAGTGCGTGGCCTGCGCGTCGACGCCCTGGGTGTCCACGGGTTCGACCGCCTGCGGCTCGTGGCTTTCGTGCTCGGGTGCCGGGCCGGTCTCGTCGGGATCGCTGTGCACCATCACGTCGGCCAGCACCCAGCGCCAGGCCTGCCAGCGGCTCATGGGCCCACTCACCGGCTCGCGCCGCATCACCACATCGACCTCGATGGCGGGTCGGCTGCGGGTGGGGGACGACATATGTTCGATCTGCATACGGAGACCGACTGTAAGCCATACCCCTGGGAGAAGTGCCCCTTCGGGCGTTTCTCCCCGCCCCACGGTGTGACATGCGCGGGGAAACCCTGAGTGCAACGCCAGCCCGAAGGTCGGTGGTGACCGGGTGGCCCGCCGCAGCGAAGTCAAGGGGGAGGCGGCACCAGCCGCCGGAGGACATTCGCGGAGGCGGGCCACCCGGTCGCCACCGACCGCCGCCACGCCAATGCGAAACGCAACCTCAGTACGTCTCGAGGTGCAGGCGCCCTTCGCGCTTCAACGCGCCGCCGATCGTTTCCCAATTCAGGCCTGCGCCCTGCGCCACATCGCGCAACGCGAGCACCACGCCCTCTTCCATGCTCTTGAGGCCGCACACATAGAAATACGTGTTCGGGTCCTGCAGCAGCACGGCCAGGTCGGCCGCGCGCTCGCGCATCACGTCCTGCACGTAGCGCTTGGGCTGACCGGGCGTGCGGCTGAACGCGAAGTTGGTGTCGATGAAATCCTTGGGCAGGCTCTGCAGCGGGCCGAAGTACGGCAGCTCTTCCTGCGTGCGCGCGCCGAAGAACAGCAGCAGTTTGCCGCCTTCGAACTTGCCCGAGGCGCGCAGGCGCCGGCGCCACTCGGTCATGGCGCGCATGGGCGCGCTGCCGGTGCCGGTGCAGATCATCACGATGTTCGAGCGCGGGTGGTTGGGCATGAGGAAGCTGGTGCCGAACGGCCCGATCACCTCCACCTTGTCGCCCACCTTGAGGTCGCACATGTAATTGCTCGCCACGCCACGCACCGGTTCGCCGTCGTGGTCTTCGAGCACGCGCTTGATGGTGAGCGACAGGTTGTTGTACCCCGGGCGCTCGCCGTTGCGCGGGCTGGCGATGGAGTACTGGCGCGCGTGGTGACGGCGGCCGATCTCGTCCACGCCCGGCGGCACGACGCCGATGCTCTGGCCTTCCAGCACCGGGAAAGGCATGGCGCCAAAGTCGAGCACGATGTGGTGGGTGTCGTAATCGCTGCCGGCGGTCTTGCCGACCTCGGTCACGCGCACATTGCCCACCACGGTGGCGGTCACGGTCTTCTGCGCGGTCTTGGGACCGTAGAGGTTGCTGTAGGCGTGCGCGGCCGACCAGGGCGGCAGCGTCGCGCCGAAGGCCGACGAGTTGAAGGCCTCCTCACCGCTGGGGTCTTTCGCCACCGCGGGCGCGGCGGCGGGCGGCGCGGCCACGGACACGTCGGCCTCGGCATCGGCCAGGCCTTCGAGCTCTTCGGGCGGCAGCTCGGCCGGCAGCGATTCCCAGGTGAGCTGCTCGGCGGTCGTGTAGGCCCGCACGCGCGGCATCATGCGCCAGTTGTCGATCGAGCCCGTGGGGCACGGCGAGATGCAGTCCATGCACAGGTTGCACTTGGACGCGTCGACCACGTAGTTGAGGTTGTCGTGCGTGATCGCCTGCACCGGGCAGATCGCTTCGCAGGTGTTGCAGCGGATGCAGATCTCGGGGTCGATCAGGTGCTGCTTGATGACAGCGGCTTCGGCAACAGCGTTCATGATGGTGTCTCCATGCGGTCGAGACAGTGTAGGAGAGAGGGGCGCGCCGCGGGTGCGGCGCGCAGAGGTTCAACCAAACCGGACGTATTCGAAGTCAACCGGCTGGCGGTTGATGCCCATCACCGGCGGTGCGATCCAGCCGGCGAACTTGCCAGGGTCGACCACGCGGCCCATGAGCGAGGCGACGAAGGCGAAGTCTTCCGGCGTCGGCAGCCATTCGCTCTTCTTCGCGGCCCATTCGGCCTCGCTCACCACGCGGCCGTCGGGCGACATCTTGATGCCCGCGAGCGCGCCGATCTGGCGGTTGAAGGCCTTGTGCGGCACGGTCAGGCGCGTGGGGATGCCGGCCTTTTCCAGCACCTTGTTCCAGCGGTTCACGCCGGCCACGGAGTCGGCGATGAAGTCGTCGCGCAGCACTTCGTTGAGCGCGTTGAGCATGGGCACGTCTTTCTCGACGAGCTGGCCGTCCTTCACTTCGAGCACCTTGTAGGTCTGGCCCTTGAGCACGTGGTCGTCCGTGCGCTTGCCTTCTTCGTAGCGGCCCTTGAGGCCCGAGCTGTAGAAGATGGCGGCGTTGCTCGACTGGTCGGCGCCGAACAGGTCGATGGTCACCGAGTAGTGGAAGTTGAGGTAACGCTGGATGGTGCCCAGGTCGATGGCGCCGGCGGCACGCACCTTCTGCGCGTCGTCGGTCTTGAGCTCGTTCATCACCTGCGCGGTGCGCGTGAGCACGCGCGAGACGCCGCTCTCGCCCACGAACATGTGGTGGGCTTCTTCGGTCAGCATGAACTTGGTCGTGCGGGCCAGCGGGTCGAACGCGGATTCGGCCAGGGCCGACAGCTGGAACTTGCCGTCGCGGTCGGTGAAGTAGGTGAACATGAAGAAGGCCAGCCAGTCGGGCGTCTTCTCGTTGAACGCGCCCAGGATGCGCGGGTTGTCCTGGCTGCCCGAGGTGCGCTGCAACAGCGCCTCGGCCTCTTCGCGGCCGTCGCGGCCGAAGTGCTTGTGCAGCAGGTAGACCATGGCCCACAGGTGGCGGCCCTCTTCCACGTTGATCTGGAACAGGTTGCGCAGGTCGTACATGCTGGGCGCGGTCAGGCCCAGGTGGCGCTGCTGCTCGACCGACGCGGGCTCGGTGTCGCCTTGCGTGACGATGATGCGGCGCAGGTTGGCGCGGTGTTCGCCGGGCACGTCCTGCCAGGCTTTTTCACCCAGGTGGTCACCGAAGTGCACCTTGCGCTCGGCGTCGCCCGGGTTCAGGAAGATGCCCCAACGGTAGTCGCGCATCTTCACATGGCCGAACTGGGCCCAGCCCTGTGGGTCCACGCTGACCGCGGTGCGCAGGTAGACCTCGTGGTTGGTCGAACCCTCGGGGCCCACGTCGTCCCACCAGTTGATGAAGTTGGGCTGCCAGCCTTCGAGCGCGCGCTGCAGCGTGCGGTCTTCGCTGAGGTTGACGTTGTTGGGGATCTTTTCGCTGTAGTTGATGCTGGACATGCAAATCTCCTGCGGGTGGGGAACAGTGGAGTGACGAGGACGAAGGTCAGGGGTGCGGTGGAACCGGCTTTGCCGGGCCACTCGCGCCGTCCCCCTTCAGGGGGAAGACGCGCGCAGCGCGGCGCAGGGGGTGTCTCTCAAACTCGGTTGAAGTCGAAGGCGGCCTTGTCGCCCTTGCCGTAGACCTTGAGCGCGCCCTTTTCGCCGACGGCGTTGGGGCGGATGAAGATCCAGTTCTGCCAGGCGGTGAGGCGGCCGAAGATGCGGGTGGCCATGTTTTCCTTCTGCGCGAAACGCAGGTTGGCTTCCAGGCCGGTGAGCGCGTCGGGCGACATGGAGGCGCGCTCTTCGAGCGCCATGCGCACTTCGTCGGCCCAGTCGATGTCGTCGGGCGCGGCCGTCACCAGGCCCAGGGCCAGGGCGGCGTCGGCGTCCAGCGCCTGGCCGATGGCGCCGCGCGCGGCTTCCATCGGGGCCGTTTCTTCGTAGAAGCGGCGCTGCAGGCGCGACTGCTCGTTGACCATGGGCAGGAAGCCGAAGTTGAACTCGCCCAGCTGCAGCTTGGGCGCGGCATCGGCGTCGTCGGGCAGGGCCAGCATGTAGGCGCGGTCGGCGCAGAAGGCCAGCTCGGCCAGCGAGCCGGCGAAGCAGGAGCCGGACTCGATCAGCGCGAACAGGCTGCGCGAGGACACGTCCAGGCGGGCGAAGGTGCGGCGCATCAGGCCCAGGGTCTCGCGCACCAGCCAGTGGTCCTTGTTCGCGAGCATCAGCGCGTCGCTGGCGAGCACGGCGGCGGCGTCGCCTTCGGTCTTGAGCAGCCAGGTGCCGATGTCGAGTTCGTTGGTGCGCAGGCAGAGGATGGCGTCGTCGAGTTCGCGCGCCATCTGCAGCGGCCACCAGGCCGCGCCCGCGGCCTCGATGCCGGCGACGTCCTTCGGCTGCGCGCCGGTGGGCGCCTTCACGGTGAGGGTGACGTTGCGCTTGGCGCGGTCGATCGCCACGTTCACATATTGGTAGCTGATGCCGTCGGCGCTGTCGGTGCGCTCGACGCGGGTCAGGGCCACGCCCTTGCCGGCGGCCGGGCGGTCGCTCTTCGCGGCCAGCGCGGCGGCGCGCTCTTTCACGTGGGCGGCGAACTGCTGCGGCTTGGCGATGGAATCGACCAGGCGCCAGTCCACGGCCTTCTGACCGCGCACGCCTTCGCTGGTGGTGCAGAAGATGTCGGCCAGGTCGTGGCGCACGTGGCGCTTGTCGGTCACGCGGGTCAGGCCGCCGGTGCCGGGCAGCACGCCGAGCAGCGGCACTTCGGGCAGGGACACGGCGGAGGAGCGGTCGTCCACCAGCACGATCTCGTCGCAGGCCAGGGCCAGCTCGTAGCCGCCGCCGGCGCAGGCGCCGTTGAGCGCGGCGACGAACTTCAGGCCGCTGTATTGGGAGGAGTCTTCGATGCCGTTGCGGGTCTCGTTGGTGAACTTGCAGAAGTTCACCTTCCAGGCGTGGCTGGAGAGGCCGAGCATGAAGATGTTGGCGCCGGAGCAGAACACGCGGTCCTTGCCGCTGGTGACGACCACGGTGCGCACTTCGGGGTGTTCGAAGCGCACGCGGTTGAGCGCGTCGTGCAGCTCGATGTCCACGCCCAGGTCGTAGCTGTTGAGCTTGAGCTTGTAGCCGGGGCGGATGCCGGCGTCTTCGTTGATGTCGACGGCCAGGGTGGCGACATCGCCTTCAAACGACAGCTTCCAGTGGCGGTACTGGCTGGGGTCGGTGCGGTAGTCGACGGCGGGGGGCGTGGCGGTGGCGCTCATGGGGTGTCTCCGGGCAGGTGTCTGAGGTCGATGGCGGTCCGCAGGGGACTGCGGCGGGATCAGGCCCGAAGACCTGCACTCAAACGCCGGTCCGAACCTGGTGATGTGAATAATAATTCACAAAGTCAAAAACGTCAATGCACTTTCATGCATGTTTTTCTTCAAGCCCGATCGCCTTGCGCACCTGGGCCCGCAGCGCGTGGAAAGCGTCTTCCAGGTTGTAGGCGCTGGTGTCGAAGGCCATGTCGGCCTTGGAATAGAAGGCCGAACGCCCGGCCAGGATGCGCTTGAGGTCTTCCATGGCCTCGCGGCTCGCGGCCATGGGCCGCAGGTCGCCCTGGGCCGCCACGCGGCCCATGTGGTCGGCCGGGTCGGCCTGCAGCCAGACCGTGGTGCAGTGGGACAGCAGCAGGTTGAAGTTGGCCGCGTCGGACACCAGGCCACCGGGGGTGGCGATCACCACCTCGGGGTAGATCTGGATCGCCTCTTCCAGCGCGCGGCGCTCGTAGCGGCGGTAGGCCGGCGTGCCGTAGAGGGAGTGGATCTCATTGATGCTGCAGCCGGCGAATTTCTCGATTTCGCGGCTGAGCTCGATGAAGGCAAAACCCAGGTCGTCGGCCAGGCGTTGGCCCAGGGTGGACTTGCCCGCACCACGCAGGCCGATAAGGGCGATGCGCGCCTTGCGCCCGGGGTCGCCGCCACTGGCCGCGCCACCGCCCAGCAGGCTGCCGATGGCGATGCGGACCCGGCGCAGGTCGGCTTCGTTGCGTTTTTCCAGCAACTCGCGGATCAGCAGCCATTCAGGTGAGCTTGTGCTCACATCACCCAACAACTCGGCCAACGAACATTGCAGCGCCTGCGCCACCTGCAGCAGCACCAGGATGGACGCGTTGCCGGTGCCGTATTCGAGGTTGGCCAGGTGCCGCTCAGACACATCGGCCGCGATCGCCACCGCCTTGCGCGTCATGCCCCGGCGCGAGCGCAGGGTGCGCACGCGCTCGCCCAGCGCCACCAGAAACGGGTGGCGCTCTTCTTCGGCGCCGGGCTGCTTGGCCTCGCTGGCGGCCATCACGCCGGTCGCGTCGATGTCCATGGTGGGCTGACCTTTCTGTGGATCGGTTGGGCGGGAAAAACCCTCTGGGGGCTTGCCATTCGGCAAAACATGCACTTTAATGCACAATCCGCAAAACGCAAGATAGTGCATTTATAGCGCCATTCTCCCCCGCGGCCAGTGCCCCGGGGTCCGCCATCACCCACCGAGACAACCACCATGACCCCCTCTTCCCTGCTCCCCAACTTCCTCGGCGGCCAATGGCAGACCGGCAGCGACGCGGGCACGCCTTTGTTCGACCCGGTGCTGGGCACCGAACTCGCCCGAGTGAGCAGCGCCGGGCTGGACCTCGCCGCCGGTTTCCGGTTCGCCCGCGAACAGGGCGGCCAGGCTTTGCGCGCCCTGAGCTACGGGGAACGCGCCGGGCTGCTGGCGGCCATCGTCAAGGTGCTGCAGGCCAACCGCGACGCCTACTACGAGATCGCCACCGCCAACTCGGGCACCACCACCAAGGACTCGGCAGTGGACATCGACGGCGGCATCTTCACGCTGGGCTTCTATGCCAAGCAGGGCGAAGCCCTGGGCGGCGCGCGCGCGCTGCTCGACGGCGAGCGCATCCGCATGGGCAAGGACCCGGTGTTCCAGACCCAGCACGTGCTGCAGCCCACGCAGGGCGTGGCGCTGTTCATCAACGCCTTCAACTTCCCGAGCTGGGGCCTGTGGGAGAAAGCCGCGCCCGCCCTGCTCTCGGGCGTGCCGGTGATCATCAAGCCCGCCACGGCCACCGCGTGGTTGACCCAGCGCATGGTCAAGGACGTGATCGACGCGAACCTCCTGCCGCCGGGCGCGCTCTCGGTGGTCTGCGGCTCCTCCGCCGGCCTCATGGACCAGCTGCAGCCCTTCGACGTGGTCTCGTTCACCGGCTCGGCCGACACGGCGCGCATCATCCGCAGCCACCCGGCCGTGGCCGAACGCTCGGTGCGTTGCAACATCGAAGCCGACAGCCTCAACAGCGCCCTGCTCGACCCGGCCGCCACGGCCGACAGCGAGGCCTTCAACCTGCTGGTGAGCGAGGTGGTGCGCGAGATGACGGTGAAGGCCGGTCAGAAGTGCACCGCGATCCGCCGTGTGTTCGTGCCGCGCGCGCTGTACGACGCGGCCGCCCAGGCCATCGGCGCCAAGCTCACCAAGACCAGCGTGGGCAACCCGCGCAGCGAGAGCGTGCGCATGGGCTCGCTGGTGAGCCAGGAGCAGAAGGCCAGCGTGCTCGAAGGCATCGCCAGGCTGCGCAGCGAAGCCGAGGTGTTGTTCGACGGCAGCAGCGCCGCCCTGGTGGACGCCGATGCGGCAGTGGCGGCGTGTGTGGCGCCCACGCTGCTGGGCTCGCGCGAACCCGCGAAGGCGAAGGTGCTGCACGAGGTCGAGGTGTTCGGCCCGGTGGCCACGCTGATGGCCTACGACGGCATCGAACAGGCCTACGAACTCATCCGCCGCGGCGAGGGTTCGCTGGTGTGTTCGGTCTACAGCGCCGACCCGGCCTTCACCGCCAGCGCCGCGCTGGAGCTGGGCTCGGCCCACGGCCGCGTGCACGCCATCTCGCCCGACGTGGCGGCCAGCCAGACCGGCCACGGCAACGTGATGCCCATGTCGCTGCACGGCGGCCCGGGCCGCGCCGGTGGCGGTGAAGAACTCGGCGGCCTGCGCGCGCTCGGCTTCTACCACCGACGCAGCGCGGTGCAGGCCAGCAGCGCCGCGCTGGACGCCCTGGCCGCCTCGGCGGTAGCCTTGAAGTATTGAGCCCGAACCCCGCGAACCGCAGAGGAGACAACCCCATGGACACCACCGTCGCGCCGCCCCCCGAGCGCTTCAACTTCGCGCGCCACCTGCTGGACCTCAACAGCGGCCGCGCGGCCAAGATCGCCCTGATCGACGACCAGGGCCAGCTGAGCTACGGCGAACTCGGCGACCAGGTGCGGCGGTTTTCCGCCGCGCTCAGCGCGCTGGGCCTGCGCCGCGAAGAGCGCGTGCTGCTGCTCATGCACGACAGCAGCGACTGGGTGGTGGCCTTCCTCGGCGCGCTGCACGCGGGCGTGGTGCCGGTGGCGGTGAACACCCTGCTGACCGCGCAGGACTACGCGTACATGATGGCCAACAGCCGCGCCCAGGCCGCGCTGGTGTCGGCCGCGCTGCTACCCACGCTGCAGACCGCGCTGGACCACCTGAGTGCCCAGGGCGGCCACGAGGTGAAACACGTCATCGCCTCGCGCGCCACGGGCGCCCTGCCCGAGGGCGTGCACCACTTCACCACCCTGGTGGGCAGCCACGCACCGGCGGCGCAGGCCGCCGACACACACGGCGACGAGCCCGCGTTCTGGCTGTATTCCTCGGGCTCCACCGGCGCGCCCAAGGGCACGGTGCACACCCAGGCCAACCTGTACTGGACCGCCGAGCTGTATGGCAAGGGCGTGCTGGCGCTGCGCGAGAACGACGTGGTGTTCTCCGCCGCCAAGCTGTTCTTCGCCTACGGCCTGGGCAACGCGCTGAGCTTCCCGCTCACCGTGGGCGCCAGCGTGGTGCTGATGGCCGAGCGCCCGACGCCGCAGGCCTGCTTCAAGCGCTTCAAGGACCAGCAGCCCACGGTGTTCTACGGCGCGCCCACCGGCTACGGCGGCATGCTCGCCGCCGCCGACCTGCCGAAGAAGAGCGAGGTGGCGCTGCGCCTGTGCTCCTCGGCCGGCGAGGCCCTGCCGCAGGACATCGGCCAGCGCTGGACGAACCACTTCGGCGTCGAGATCATCGACGGCATCGGCTCCACCGAGATGCTGCACGTGTTCCTCTCCAACCGCCCTGGCGACGTGCGCTACGGCACCACCGGCAAACCCGTGCCGGGCTACCAGATCGAACTGCGTGGCGAGGACGGCCAGCCCGTGGCCGACGGCGAGATCGGCGACCTCTACATCAAGGGCCCGAGCGCCGCGCTGATGTACTGGAACAACCGCGGCAAGAGCCGCGACACCTTCCAGGGCGGCTGGACCAAGGCCGGCGACAAGTACACGCGCGACGTGGACGGCTACTGCACCTACGCGGGCCGCAACGACGACATGCTCAAGGTCAGCGGCATCTACGTGAGCCCGTTCGAGGTGGAGGCCACGCTGGTGCAGCACCCCGCCGTGCTCGAAGCCGCCGTGATCGGCAAGACCGACGCCGACGGCCTGACCAAGACCAAGGCCTTCGTGGTGCTCAAGGCCGGCGCTCAGGCCACCGAAGCCGAACTGCAGGCCTTCGTGAAGGAAAAGCTCGCGCCCTACAAGTACCCGCGCTTCATCGAGTTCCTGCCGGAACTGCCGAAGACCGCCACGGGCAAGATCCAGCGCTTCCGGCTGCGGGAGCGGGAGACAGGGACCTGACGACCTGGCCAAGCAGGCCGGACAACAGAGGCGTACAATAATGCGTACAAGTACCAAAAGGAGTACGCATGAACACCATCACCTACAGCGCTGCCCGAGCCAACCTGGCCACCACCATGGACCAGGTGTGCGAAGACCATGAGCCCCTGATCATCACCCGGGGTGGGGAACGCTCGGTGGTGATGCTCTCGCTGGAAGACTACAAGGCGCTGGAAGAAACCGCCTACCTGCTGCGCAACCCCACCAACGCACGGCGCCTGCTGTCGTCCGTATCCCAGCTGGCCGCCGGGAAGGGAAGCGAGCGGGGGCTGGCCGAGTGAGGCTGGTGTTCTCGGACGAAGCCTGGGAAGACTACCTGTACTGGCAAAAGCAAGACCGCAAAATGGTCGAGCGCATCAACAAGCTGATCCGCGAGGTGATGCGAGAACCCTTTGCCGGTGTGGGCAAGCCCGAGCCGCTCAAGCACGCGCTGTCGGGTTTCTGGTCCCGGCGCATCACGGACGAGCACCGCATGGTGTACCGCATCGAAGGCGATGCGCTGCAACTGGCCCAGTTGCGCTACCACTACTGACGGCAGGAAGGCTTCAGGTGTCCTTCGAAATCTTGATCGAAGGGAACTTGCTGGAGAAGTCCTTAGACTTGGCCGCGATCTTGATCGCCACCTGCCGCGCCACGCCCTTGTAGAGGTTGGCGATCTCGCCCTCGGGGTCCGCCACCACCGTGGGCATGCCGCTGTCGGCCTGCACGCGGATGCTCATGTTCAGCGGCAGCGCGCCCAGGTAGTCCATGCCGTATTCGGCCGCCATCTTCTTGCCGCCGTCGGCGCCGAAGATGTGCTCCACGTGGCCGCACTTCTCGCACACGTGCACCGCCATGTTCTCCACGATGCCCAGGATGGGCACGCCCACCTTCTCGAACATCTTGATGCCCTTGCGCGCGTCGAGCAGCGCGATGTCCTGCGGCGTGGTCACGATCACCGCGCCGGTGAGCGGCACGCGCTGGCTCAGCGTGAGCTGGATGTCGCCGGTGCCCGGCGGCATGTCGACGATGAGGTAGTCGAGGTCGCTCCAGTTGGTCTGGCGCAGCAGCTGTTCCAGCGCCTGCGTGGCCATGGGGCCGCGCCAGATCATGGCTTCGTCGCGGTCGATCAGGAAGCCGATGGAGATCACCTGCACGCCGTAGTTTTCCAGCGGGTCCATGGTCTTGCCGTCCGAGCTCTCGGGCCGGCCTTCCACGCCCATCATCATGGGCTGGCTGGGGCCGTAGATGTCGGCGTCCAGGATGCCGACCTTCGCGCCCTCGGCGGCCAGCGCCAGCGCGAGGTTGACGGCGGTGGTGCTCTTGCCCACGCCGCCCTTGCCCGAGGCCACGGCGATGATGTTCTTCACGTTGGGCATGAGCTGCACACCGCGCTGCACGGCGTGCGCGACGATCCTGGTGCCCATGTTGACCGAGACGTTGTCCACGCCGGGCACGCTCTTGGCTGCCGCGATCAGCGCGCGGCGCAGCGACGGCAGCTGGCTCTTGGCCGGGTAGCCCATCTCCACCTCGAACGAGACATCGCCCTCGGCCACCTGCAGGTTCTTCACCGCCTTGGTGGAGACAAAATCCTTGCCGGTGTTCGGATCGACAACGGCTTGCAGCGCGGTCAGCAGTGCCTGGGAATCAACGGCCATGGGAAACGGTCTCCTGAGAGGGGGGGTGGGGTATCGGTGTTGTGAGGGGTGCGGGAGCGTGGGGAAGTCTAACGTGACCCCCGGGTCAAGGGCATACACACAGGCGCCATGAGGGCATCGGCCCGTAAAATGGCCGGTTCCCCGACAGAAAGCCCTTCCCATGAGCCAGCGACGCCTGTTCGTCACCACCGCCCTGCCCTATGCCAACGGCCATTTCCACATCGGCCACATCATGGAGTACATCCAGGCCGACATCTGGGTGCGTTTCCAGCGCATGCAGGGCCACGAGGTGAACTTCGTCTGCGCCGACGACGCGCACGGCGCCCCCATCATGATCGCCGCCGACAAGGCCGGCAAAACCCCGCAGCAGTTCGTGGCCGACATCGCCGCCGGCCGCAAGCCGTATCTGGACGGCTTCCACATCGGCTTCGACAACTGGCACAGCACCGACGGCCCGGAAAACCACGCGCTGGCCCAGGACGTGTACCGCGCGCTCAAGGCCAACGGCCTGATCGAGACGCGCACCATCGAGCAGTTCTTCGACCCCGAGAAGAACATGTTCCTGCCCGACCGCTTCATCAAGGGCGAGTGCCCGAACTGCCACGCCAAGGACCAGTACGGCGACAACTGCGAGGTCTGCAGCAAGGTCTACAGCCCGACCGACCTGATCAACCCCTACTCGGCCCTCTCGGGCGCCAAGCCGGTGCTCAAGCAGTCGGAGCACTTCTTCTTCAAGCTCTCCGACCCGCGCTGCCTGGCCTTTCTTGACCAGTGGACCCAGAGCGGCGCGGTGCAGCCCGAGGTGCTCAACAAGATCAGCGAGTGGATCGAACCCGGCGAGGACGGCAAGCCCAAGATGGGCGACTGGGACATCAGCCGCGACGCGCCCTACTTCGGCATCGAGATCCCGGACGCCCCGGGCAAGTACTTCTACGTGTGGCTGGACGCGCCGGTGGGCTACCTGGCCTCGCTGAAGAACCTGTTCGACAAGACCGGCCGCGACTTCGATGCCTTCATGGCCGACCCGAGCACCGAGCAGTACCACTTCATCGGCAAGGACATCATCACCTTCCACACCCTGTTCTGGCCCGCGATGCTGAAGTTCAGCGGCCGCAAGGTGCCCAACGCGGTGTTCGTGCACGGCTTCCTCACCATCAACAACGGCGAGAAGATGAGCAAGAGCCGGGGCACCGGCCTGGACCCGCTGAAGTACCTGCAGCTGGGCATGAACCCCGAATGGCTGCGCTACTACCTGGCCGCCAAGCTGAGCAGCCGCAACGAAGACCTGGACTTCAACCCCGAGGACTTCATGCTGCGCGTCAACAGCGACCTGGTGGGCAAGTACATCAACATCGCCTCGCGCGCGGCCGGCTTCATCGCAAAGCGCTTCGAGGGCCGCCTGGGTGAGGTCTCGGCCGACGGCGACGCGCTGCTCGACCACCTGCAGAGCGCCGCGCCCAGCGTCGCCGAGCTCTACGCCGAGCGCGAGTACGGCAAGGCGCTGCGCGAGATCATGCTGCTGGCCGACCGCGTGAATGCCTATGTGGACCAGAACAAACCCTGGGAACTCGCCAAGCAGGAGGGCATGGACGGCCGCCTGCACGACGTGTGCACCACCTGCATCGAGGCCTTCCGCCTGCTCACGCTCTACCTCAAGCCGGTGCTGCCCGCGCTCGCCGCGCAGGTGGAGGACTTCCTGCAGGCCGCGCCGCTGCAGTTCGCCCACACCACGCGCCTGCTCGGCAAGGGACACGCGATCAAGGCCTACCAGCACCTGATGCAGCGCGTGGACGTGAAGCAGCTCGATGCCCTGTTCGAGCCGCCACCGGCGCCCGCGCAGGCCGCCGCGGTGCCGGGGGGCGAACCGATCGCCGACACGATCACCATCGACGACTTCGCCAAGATCGACCTGCGCATCGCGCAGATCGTGAACTGCGAGGCGGTGGAAGGTTCGAGCAAGCTGCTGCGCCTCACGCTCGACGTGGGCGAGGGTCGCACGCGCAACGTGTTCAGCGGCATCGCCAGCGCCTACGCGCCCGAAGACCTGGTGGGCAAGCTCACCGTGGTGGTGGCCAACCTCGCGCCGCGCAAGATGAAGTTCGGCGTCAGCGAAGGCATGGTGCTGGCCGCCAGCCACGCCGACGAGAACGCCGAGCCCGGCATCCACGTGCTCAACCCCTGGCCGGGCGCCACGCCGGGCATGCGGGTGCGCTGAACGGCGGCCCGCCCGTGTTCAAACCGATCCGGGGCTTCACCAGTCTGCAGCGCACGCCGCAGACCGATCTGAAGCTCGGCTCGGTGCTGGCCTTCGTGGCCGGGGCGGCCAACGCGGGCGGTTTGCTGGCCGTGGGCCAGTACACCTCGCACATGACGGGCATCGTGTCGTCGGTGGCCGACCACCTGGTGCTGGGCGAACTCACGCTGGCCCTGGCCGGCCTGGGCTCGGTGCTGGCCTTCCTGCTCGGGGCCATGACCACGGCCTGGCTGGTGAACTGGGGCCTGCGCCGCGAACTGCGCAGCGCCTACGGCCTGCCCCTGGTGCTGGAGGCCGCCGCGCTGCTGGTGTTCGGCCTGTTCGGTGCCGCCATGGGTTTCATGACGCCGGTCTTCCTGCCGCTCACCGTGGTGCTGCTGTGTTTCATCATGGGCCTGCAGAACGCGGTGATCACCAAGATCTCGCGCGCGACCATCCGCACCACCCACGTCACCGGCCTGGTGACGGACCTGGGCATCGAGCTGGGCAAGCTGCTCTACGTGAACCGGCAACCGGGCGCCGCGCCGGTGCGGGCCCACCGCGGCCGGCTGCGCGTGCACGGCCAGCTGATCGCCTGCTTCTTCTTCGGCGGGCTGGCCGGCGCGCTGGGCTTCAAGCACCTGGGTTTCATCAGCACCCTGCCGCTGGCGCTGATGCTCCTGCTGCTGGTGATGCGCCCGGCACTGGACGACTGGCAGCGGCTGCGGGCAGCCGCCTGACGCCGCCGTTCAGCGGTTCTTGTCCAGGTCCGGGTCGCGCACCGACATCGTGCGCACCACCTTGAGGTCGGCGTCGAACACCACGGTGAACACCTGGGACTCGCCCACGTTCGGGCTTTCGAAGTAGCGCCAGTCGTAGTGCGTCTCGCGCTTGAGCGCGTAGGTGGTGATCTTCATGGGCTTGCCCAGCATGCGGCGCACCGCCTCCATGGGCATGCCGGGCTGCACCTGGGCAAAGGTGCGCGGGTTGAGCACCTGGCGCAGCGAGGCCATCTTGCCGTCCGGGCCGATGGTGATCATGTAGTTGGTGTGGCCCGCGGGCTGGCGGTTGTACTCGTAGATCTGCGCGCCGTCCTCGCCTTCCCACACCGCCTCGGGCGCGCCGAAGCGTTCGCGCACGTCGGCCTCGGTGGACACGCCCTCTTCCAGCTCGCTGATGTTCTGCGGGTCGCAGGCCGCCAGCAGGCCCGCCAGGCCGAGCCCGCCCAGCAGCGCCAGCGCGCCACGCCACGTCTTGCCCATCGCCGCTGTTCGCATGTCGGTCCTTGTCCAGATCAAAAGGCCAGTCTAATGCCCGACCCCATGGCTCAAGCTTGGCGGGCGGCACGAACCGTAGCCAAAGGTAACATCGCCCCATGTTCCAAGGCCTGCCGCCCCTGGCGCCGTTCCGCCCCCGCCTGCTGAAAGACCTGCAAGGCTACAACCGCGACAAGCTCGCGCGCGACGTGGGTGCGGGTGCCACGGTGGGCATCGTGGCGCTGCCGCTGGCCATGGCCTTCGCGATCGCCAGCGGCCTCAAGCCCGAGGCCGGTCTGTGGACCGCGATCATCGCGGGCTTCCTGATCTCGGCCCTGGGCGGCACCTCGATGCAGATCGGCGGCCCGGCCGGCGCCTTCATCGTCATCGTCTACGGCATCGTCGAGCGCTACGGCGTGGCCAACCTGCTGATCGCCACCGCCAGCGCGGGCGTGCTGCTGTTCCTGCTGGGCCTCTTCCGGCTCGGCACGCTGGTGCGCTACGTGCCGGTGAGTGTCGTGATCGGCTTCACCAACGGCATCGCGGTGCTGATCGCGCTGTCGCAGGTGCGCGACCTGCTCGGGCTGGACATCGCGAAGATGCCGGGCAGCTTTTTCGGCCAGATGAAGGCCCTGGCGCAGCACCTCGACAGCTTCAACCCCTTCGCCTTCGCGCTCGGCGGCCTGTGCGTGCTGGGCCTGTTCGTCTGGCCGCGCCTGTGGGCGGTGGACTTCCAGTTCCGCCGCCAGATCGAGAAGCTGGACCGGGTGAGCGCGCTCAAGGCCACCTCGCGCCTGCCCGGCCCGGTGGTGGCCCTGGTCACGCTCACGCTGCTGGCCTGGGCCCTGAGCCTGCCGGTGGAGACCATCGGCACGCGCTTTGGCGGCATCCCGCGCGGCACGCCGGCCTTCGAGCTGCCCGACTTCTCGTGGGAGACGGTGCGCCTGCTGGTCACGCCCACGCTGACCATCGCGCTGCTGGGCGCCATCGAATCGCTGCTGTGCGCGCGCGTGGCCGACCAGCTGAGCGACGCGCCCAAGCACGACCCCAACCAGGAGCTGATGGCGCAAGGCGTCGCCAACGCCGTGGTGCCCTTCTTCGGCGGCATGCCCGCCACCGGCACCATCGCGCGCACCGTGACCAACATCCGCTCGGGCGCCGCCTCGCCGGTGGCCGGCATGGTGCACGCGCTCACGCTGGCCGCCGTGGTGCTGGTGGCCGCGCCCCTGGCGTACCACATCCCGCTGGCGGTGCTGGCCGGTGTGCTGCTGTTCGTGGCCTGGAACATGGGCGAGTGGCGCGAGTTCGGGCGCCTGAGGCAGTTCAGCAACCACTACCGGTTGATGCTGCTGTCCACCTTCTTCGTCACCATCGTCTTCGACCTCACGGTGGCGGTCGAGCTCGGTCTGGTGCTGGCGGTGGTGCTGTTCGTGCGCCGCCAGAGCGAGATCTTCCGCGCCGAGCCGGTGGCGCGCACCGAGCAGCAGGCCACCTACAAGCTCTACGGCTCGCTGTTCTTCGGCGCCGTGGCCAAGATCGACCCCATCGTCGCGGACGTGGAGCGCTCCCCCACGCCGATCAACGTGATGCTGGACGCCAGCCACATGATCTCGCTCGACACCACCGGGCTGGACGCGCTCGAACAGCTGCACAAGGCGGTGCACAAGCGCGGCGGCCACCTGGGCATGGTGGGCCTGCACGCCCAGCCGCGTTCGCTGATCGAACGCTCGGGCTTCGCGGGGCGGCTGAACACCTTCCAGTGAGGCCCCGGGGCGGCCCGGTAAAATCGGCCTCTTTCCCTCCGCGCACCACCGAGCCCACCATGTCCATCTTCCGCCGCCCCGACTACCAATCCGACACGACGCAGTTCATCGAACAGCTCAAGGCCGGCAAGCCGGGGCTGGAGCAGTCGCAGCGCCAGGGGCGCGCCCTGCTCTGGGACAAGCAGATCGACCGCGAATTCCAGGCCAAGGCCGAGGCCGCCCGCGTGCCCCAGCAACCCTACGTCTACCAGACCGGCTCCGACCACGCCTGATCGGCCTCCTGCATGAGCGATCCGCACACGCTCAACGAGGCCCCTCAGGGCCTGGACGATGTCCTGCCATCGGTGGTGGACCACGTGGCGCTGGCGCGGCTCTACGGCGAACCGCTGTTCGCCATGCCGCGCGACCTGTACATCCCGCCGGACGCGCTGCAGATCTTCCTGGAGGCCTTCGAGGGCCCGCTGGACCTGCTGCTCTACCTGATCCGCAAGCAAAACTTCAACATCCTCGACATCCCGATGGCGGCGGTGACCCGCCAGTACCTCACCTACGTCGATGAGATCCGCGCCAGCAACCTGGAGCTGGCGGCCGAGTACCTGCTGATGGCGGCCATGCTGATCGAGATCAAGTCGCGCATGCTGCTGCCGCCCAAGAAGACGGCCGAAGGTGAGGAACCGGAAGACCCGCGCGCCGAGCTGGTGCGCCGCCTGCTCGAGTACGAGCAGATGAAACTGGCCGCGCACCGCCTGGCCGACAGCCCGCAGTACGGCCGCGATTTCCTGCGCGCCCAGGTCTATGTGGAACAGGCCCTGGCGCCGCGCTTCCCGGACGTGAACGCGATCGACCTGCAAAGCGCCTGGCGCGACATCCTCAAGCGCGCCAAGCTCGTGCAGCACCACAAAATCAGCCGCGAGGAACTCTCGGTGCGCGAGCACATGAGCATCGTGCTGCGCCACCTGCAGGGCCGCAAGTTCGTCGAGTTCGGCGAACTGTTCGATCCCTCGCAAGGCTCGCCGGTGCTGGTGGTCACCTTCATCGCCATGCTCGAACTCGCCAAGGAAACGCTGATCGAGCTGACCCAGGCCGAGGCCTTCGCCCCCATCTACGTCCGTCTCGCCTACACCCCTGCATGACCGACCAACACCGCTTCGACGTCCTCATCATCGGCAGCGGCCTGGCCGGTCTCACCGCCGCGCTGCACCTGGCCAAGACCCACCGCGTGGCGGTGATCACCAAGCGCGCGCTCAGCGACGGCTCGAGCAACTGGGCGCAAGGCGGCATTGCCGCCGTGCTGGCCGAGGGCGACAGCGTGGCCTCGCACGTGGAAGACACCCTGGTGGCCGGCGCCGGCCTTTGCGACCTGGAAGCCACGCAGTTCACGGTGGAGAACGCCCCGGCCGCCATCGCCTGGCTGCAGGAACTCGGCGTGCCGTTCTCGCTGGAAGGCGGTGAACTGCACCTGACCCGCGAGGGCGGCCACAGCCACCGCCGCATCGTGCACGCGGCCGACGCCACCGGCGCGGCCGTGCAGGCCACGCTCATCGAGCGCGTGCGCGCCACGCCCGAGATCCGGCTGTTCGAGCACCACATGCTGGTCGACCTCATCACCGACCGCAAACACCCGTGCACCGATGGCCAGCCGCGCTGCTTCGGCGCCTATGTGCTCGACACCGAGCGCGACGAAGTCCTGACCTTCAGTGCCACCCATACGGTGCTGGCCACGGGCGGCGCGGGCAAGGTCTACCTCTACACCACCAACCCCGACACCGCGACCGGCGACGGCATCGCCGCGGCCTGGCGCGCCGGCTGCCAGGTGGGCAACATGGAATTCATCCAGTTCCACCCGACCTGCCTGTACCACCCGCACGCCAAGAGCTTCCTCATCACCGAGGCGGTGCGCGGCGAGGGCGGCCACCTCAAGCTGCCGCCCCACCTGGGCAGCCACCGCTTCATGCCCGACCACGACCCGCGCGCCGAACTGGCGCCCCGCGACGTGGTGGCGCGCGCGATCGACTTCGAGATGAAAAAGCACGGGCTGGACTGCGTGCACCTGGACATCTCGCACCAGCCGCCCGAGTTCCTGCACGAGCATTTCCCCAACATCCTCGCGCGCTGCGCCGAGCTGGGCATCGACATCACGCGCGAGCCGATTCCCGTGGTGCCGGCCGCGCACTACACCTGCGGCGGCGTGGTGACCGACCTGGCCGGCCACACCGACATCGCCGGCCTGTACGCGGTGGGCGAAACCACCTGCACCGGCCTGCACGGCGCCAACCGCCTGGCCAGCAACTCGCTGGTGGAATGCATGGTGTTCGCGCAAGGGGCGGTCAACGCGATCCGCAACGCCCCGGCGGCACCCGCCGCGCCGGCCGCGCCGCTGTGGGACGACAGCCGCGTGACCGACGCCGACGAGCAGGTCGTGATCTCGCACAACTGGGACGAACTGCGCCGCTTCATGTGGGACTACGTCGGCATCGTGCGCACCAACAAGCGGCTGGAACGCGCGGCGCACCGCATCGCGCTGCTGCAGCGCGAGATCCAGGAGTTCTACTCGCAGTTCCACGTCACACGCGACCTGCTGGAGCTGCGCAACCTGGTGCAGGTGGCCGACCTGATCGTGAAGTCCGCCCTGTTGCGGCACGAGAGCCGCGGCCTGCATTTCAGCCGCGACTACCCCGGGCTGCTGCCCGAGGCGAAACCGACGATCCTCGTTCCCCCGAGCCGATAAACCGGGTTCAGGCCGCGCCGATGTTCGGGATGAGCGCGCCGGGGTTCTGACCGTTGCGCTGCGCACCGGTGAAGGCCAGCATGCGGTCGATCGGCCGGCGCGCCAGCGGGATCAGCGCCGGGTCGACGTGGATCTCGTTGAGGCCTTTTTCCAGGATCTGCGCCACGCCCGCCAGGCCGTTCATCGCCATCCAGGGGCAGTGCGCGCAGCTCTTGCAGGTGGCGCTGTTGCCGGCCGTGGGCGCCTCGATGAACACCTTGCCCGGGTTCTGCTGGCGCAGCATGTGCATCATGCCGTTGTCGGTCGCGACGATGAACTCGGGCGCGTCCAGCGTGCGCGCGGCCTTCAGGATGGCCGAGGTCGAACCCACGGCATCGGCCAGCGCGATCACGTCGGCCGGGCTTTCCGGGTGCACCAGCACCTTGGCCCTGGGGTGCTCCTTCTTGAGCGCCTCGAGCTCAAAGGCCTTGAACTCGTCGTGCACGATGCACGAGCCGGTCCACATCACCATGTCGGCGCCGGTCTCGCGCTGGATGTAGGCACCCAGGTGCTTGTCGGGCGCCCACAGGATCTTGTGGCCCTTCTCCTTGAGCGCCTGCACGATGTCGAGCGCGCAGCTGGAGGTGACCAGCCAGTCCGAGCGCGCCTTCACGGCCGCGCTGGTGTTGGCGTAGACCACCACGGTGCGATCAGGGTGGGCGTCGCAGAAGGCATTGAACTCGTCGATCGGGCAACCCAGGTCGAGCGAGCAGTTCGCATCGAGGTCGGGCATGAGCACGGTCTTTTCGGGGCTCAGGATCTTGGCGGTCTCGCCCATGAAGCGCACGCCCGAGACCACCAGCGTGGTGGCCGCGTGGTCGCGGCCGAAGCGCGCCATCTCCAGCGAATCGCTCACGATGCCGCCGGTCTCGATGGCGAGGTCCTGCAGGTCGGGGTGCACGTAGTAGTGCGACACCATGACCGCGTTGCGCTCCTTCAGCAGCTGGCGGATGCGCTCCTTGAGCGCGGCGCGCTGCTTCGGGCCGGGCTCGACCGGCACGCGCGCCCAGGCATGCTGCGTGGGGCAGGCCGGCTGTTCGTATTCCACGTCGATGACGGAAGGGTCTGCGGTGTTCATGGGGTCGTTGTGTCTCGGGGTTCCGGCGCCTCAGAGCGTCTGGAAGCGCATGGAAAAGTCGGTGGCCTTGACGTCCTTGGTGAGGGCGCCGACAGAGATGCGGTCGACCCCGGTTTCTGCAAGGGCCCGCACGGTGTCCAGGTTCACGCCACCGGAGATTTCAAGAATCGCGCGGCCGGCGTTGAGCCGCACCGCCGCGTGGAGCGTGGGGATGTCCATGTTGTCGAGCAGCACCATGGTGGCGCCGCAAGCCAGGGCCTCTTCGAGCTGGGCCAGGGTCTCGACCTCGATCTCGACGAAACGCGCCTCGGGCGCGGTCTCGCGCACGCGCTGCAGCACCTGGGCCACACCACCGGCCGCGGCGATGTGGTTTTCCTTGATCAGCACCGCGTCGTACAGGCCGATGCGGTGGTTCACGCCGCCGCCGGTCTTCACCGCGTACTTCTGGGCCAGGCGCAGGCCCGGCAGGGTCTTGCGCGTGTCCACGATCTGCGCGCGCGTGCCCGCCACGGTGTCGACGAAGGTGGCGGTCTTGGTGGCCACGGCCGAGAGCAGCTGCAGGAAGTTGAGCGCGGTGCGCTCGGCCGTGAGCAGCGCCTGCGCACGCCCCTCGATGGCGAGCACGGTCTGGTCGGCGGCGCAGCGCTGGCCTTCGCCCACGTGCCAGGTCAGCGTGGCCTGGGGGTCGAGCGCGTGCACGGCGGCCTCCACCCAGGGCGTGCCGCAGATCACGGCCGCTTCGCGCGCCAGAATGCGCGCCTGCGCGGGGCGCTGCGCGTCCACCAGCGCGGCAGTCAGGTCACCCGCACCCACGTCTTCGGCCAGCGCCAGCGCCACGTCGCGCCGGGCCAGCTCCTGCACGTCGGCCTGGGTGAATTCAGAGAGGTGTTTCATGGGGCGCAAGCATAGCGGTTTGGTCTATAGTGCCCGATTCTCACCCACCCCCAACCCCTGCGGGATTTCCAGATGAGCACCCCCACAAACCCCACGCCCATGGCCACCCCCTACGGCACCCTGCCCGCGGCCTCGCCCCTGCCCCAGCGCAAGCCGGTGAGCCTACCCCGGTTGAACGAGCTGCGCGAGCGGGGCGAGAAGATCACCATGCTCACCGCCTACGACGCGACCTTCGCCGCCGTGGCCGACGCCGCCGGCGTGGAATGCATCCTGGTCGGTGATTCGCTGGGCATGGTGTGCCAGGGCCTGGCCAGCACGGCGGGCGTGACGCTGGAGACCATGGCCTACCACGTGGAGAGCGTGGCGCGCGGCCTGCGCCGCGTGCAGGGCACGGCCTGGCTGCTCGGCGACCTGCCGTTCGGCAGCTACCACGAGTCCAAGGAACAGGCCATGCGCAGCGCGGCGCAACTGGTGCACGCCGGCGCCCACATGATCAAACTCGAAGGCGGCGGCTGGACGGCCGAGACCGTGCGGTTCCTGGTGGAGCGCGGCATCCCCGTGTGCGCCCACCTGGGCCTGACCCCGCAGACCGTGCACGCCCTGGGCGGCTACCGCGTGCAGGGCCGTGGCGACGCGGCCGCGCTCACGCTCAAGCGCCACGCGCTGGAGCTGCAGGACGCCGGCGCCACCATGCTGGTGCTCGAGATGGTGCCGGCCGCGCTGTCGGCCGAGATCACCGGCCAGCTGCCGCACTGCCACACCATCGGCATCGGCGCGGGCAAGGGCACGGCCGGCCAGGTGCTGGTGATGCACGACATGCTCGGTGTCAACCTGGGCAAGAACCCGAAGTTCGTGCGCAACTTCATGGAAGGCGCCAGCAGCGTGCGCGACGCCATGGCCGCCTACGTGGCCGCGGTGAAGGACGGCAGCTTCCCCGACGACAGCCTGCACGCCTGGTAAATCAACGATCCACCCATGAAACTCGTTCACACCATCGAAGAGTTGCGCGCCACGCTGCGGCCCTTCAACGCGCCTGCCCTCGTGCCCACCATGGGCAACCTGCACGACGGCCACCTGGATCTGGTGCGCGCCGCCAAACCCCTGGGCGACGTGACCGTGGCCAGCATCTTCGTCAACCGCCTGCAGTTCGCGCCGCACGAGGACTTCGACACCTACCCCCGCACCCTGCAGACCGATTGCGACAAGCTCGCCGCCGAAGGCTGCGACGTGGTGTTCGCCCCGTCGGAAAAGGAGCTGTACCCCGAGCCCCAGGGCTTCAAGGTGCAGCCGCCCGCCGAGCTGGCCGACATCCTCGAAGGCCATTTCCGGCCCGGCTTCTTCACCGGGGTCTGCACCGTGGTGATGAAGCTGTTCCAGTGCGTGCTGACCGAGGGCAAAGGCCCGCGCCACGCGGTCTTCGGCCAGAAGGACTACCAGCAGCAGATGGTGATCCGCCGCATGGCGCAGCAGTTCGCCCTGCCGGTGACCATCGTGAGCGTGCCCACGCAGCGCGCGGCCGATGGCCTGGCGCTGAGTTCGCGCAATGGTTACCTGAGCGAGACCGAACGCGCCGAGGCAGTGCAGCTCTCGCTGGCCTTGCGGGCGCTGGGGCGCGACGCCCTGGCCGCCGCCGATGGCCTGGCGCGGCACCTGCCGGGGCTGGAAGAACGCGCCATGAAGGCCCTGGCCGCGCGCGGCTGGCAGCCCGACTACCTCACCGTGCGCCGCCGCGCCGACCTGCAGGCGCCGCAAGCCGGCGACCCGCTGGTGGTGCTGGGCGCCGCGCGCCTGGGCAAGACGCGCCTGATCGACAACTTCGAAATCTGAGTTCCCGGAGGTCCGCCATGCTGCAACTGCGCCCCAATTGCGAATGCTGCAACCGGGACCTGCCCAACGAAAGCACCGAGGCGCGCATCTGCACCTTCGAATGCACGTTCTGCAGCGACTGCGCCGACACCCGGCTGAACCACACCTGCCCCAATTGCGGCGGTGAACTGGTGCGTCGCCCACGCCGGCCGGCGGCGGCGCTGGCGCGGCATCCGGCCTCGACCGAGCGCGTGCTCAAGCCCGAAGGCTGCGCGTCAGCGGCGGCCTAGAGGCCTTCTTCTTTCGGGTCGCGCCCCATGAGCGCGGCCACGGCCTGCGCTGGCTTGAGCCGGCCTTCGATCAAGGCCACCACGCCCTCGCTGATCGGCATGTCCACGCCGAGCAGGCGCGCGCGCTGCACCGCGGTGCGGGCGCTGTACACGCCCTCGGCCACGTGGCCCAGCGAGTCCACCGCCTGCTGAAGGCTCATGCCCTGCGCCAGCAGCTGGCCGACACGGCGGTTGCGCGAGAGATCGCCGGTGGCGGTGAGCACCAGATCACCCAGGCCCGACAGGCCCATGAAGGTCTCGGCGCGCGCGCCGAGGGCCAACCCCAGGCGCGTCATTTCGGCCAGGCCACGCGTGATCAGCGCGGCGCGCGCGTTCAGGCCCAGGTCCAGGCCATCGCACAGGCCGGTGGCGATGGCCAGCAGGTTCTTCACCGCGCCGCCCACCTCCACGCCCACGATGTCCTCGTTGGCGTACACGCGCAGCGTGGGGCTGTGGAACGCGGCCACCAGCATGTCGCGCACGCTGGCGTGTTCGCTCGCGGCCACCAAGGCGGTCGGTTGGCCCCGCGCCACTTCCTGCGCGAAGCTCGGGCCGCTGAGCACCCCGGCCTTGAGCCGTGGCGCCACCTGGGCGCGCACCTCATGGCCCAGCAGGCCATGGTGGCCCTCGCGCGGTGCCTCGAAACCCTTGCAGAGCCAGGCCACGGGCGCGGGATGCGATGCCAGCACCTGCAACATGCCGCGCAGGCCCGACATGGGCGTGCCGATGATCAGCAGGTCGGCCTCGGCCAAGGCCTTCGAGGACGCGTCCAGCGGACCGGCATCGATGCCCACCGAGGGCGGCAGGGCCACGCCCGGCAGGTAGCGCCGGTTCTCGCGCTGCGCGCGCATGTCATCGGCCTGCTGCGCATCGCGCGCCCACAGCGTCACCTGGCGGAACTCGCCGCCCTGGGCGGCCGCGCCGACGGCCAGGGCGGTGCCCCAGGCGCCCGCTCCGAGCACGACGATGTTCATGGGTCCCGGCGAGAGGACTTACTGCGTGACGATGCGCGGTGCGTCGTCGGCGGCTTGCGCCTGCTGCTGCTCGTACATGGCCTGGAAGTTGATCTCGGCCAGGTGCACCGGCGGGAAACCGCCGCGCTGGACGATATCGGCCACGTTGCTGCGCAGGTAGGGGTAGACGATCTGCGGGCAGGCGATGCCCATGATCGGGCCCATCTGGTCCTGCGGCAGGTTGCGGATCTCGAAGATGCCGGCTTGTTTGGCCTCGACCAGGAACACGGTCTTGTCCTTGATCTTGGTGGTCACCGTGGCGGTGACGCAGACCTCGTACACGCCATCGGCCACCGGGCTGGCTTCCACGCCGAGCTGGATGTCCACCGTGGGCTGCTCCTGCTCCAGCAGGATGGCCGGGGAATTGGGTTGTTCCAGGGACGCTTCCTTGAGGTAGACGCGCTGGATCTGGAAGATGGGGTCCTGGTTTTCTGCCATGGTGGTGTCTCGAAAGATTCGGGGAGGAAAAAACAAACCCGCCGGGGATCGAAGTCCCTGCGGCGGGCACTGGCCGGGATTATGTCAGCCCGGCAAGGCGGCTTTGTGACTCAGGCCTGCAGCATCGGCACCAGGCCGCCGCGCCCATCGAGCGCGTGCAGGTCGTCGCAACCGCCCACATGGGTGTCCCCGATGAAGATCTGCGGCACGCTGGTGCGCCCGGTGAGCTGGGTCATCTGGGCGCGCAGTTCGGGCTTGCCGTCCACGTACACCTCTTCCAGGTCGGACACGCCCCGCCGGTCGAGCAGGGCCCGGGCCCGGCTGCAATACGGGCAGTACGCGCTGGTGAACATCTTGACCTTGGCCATGCGGAAATCCTGTCGAACCCGATGAAAAACAAGCCCAGATGATCAGGCTTTTTCCACGGGCAGGTTGGCGGTGCGCCAGGCACCCATGCCACCGGTCAGGGCATGCGCGTTCTCGTAACCCAGCTTCTTGGCGATGGCCACGCCCTTGTTCGCGCTCGCGCCATTGGCGCACACGAAGATCAGCGGCAGCGCCTTGTTCTTGACCGTGGTGGGCAGCTTGGCCTCCAGGTCGGCCAGAGGCAGGTTTTTCGCGCCGATCACGTGGCCCGACGCAAAACCATCGGCGTCGCGCACGTCCACCACCACCGCCTTGTCGCGGTTCATGAGCTGCACGGCCTCGGTCGTGTTGAGGGACCCCGCGCGACCGCCGGCAGAGGCCAGCGGCCAGAGCAGGAAGGCCCCCGACGTGATGGCCACGGCAATCAGAACCCAGTTTTCGATGAAGAAACTCACAGATACACCTTTCGAGTAAGCCCGGGATTTTAGAATGCTTGGCTGTGCCGCGCCGGCCACATCCCGGTGGCACGTCACCCGACAGGCCGGTTGGCCCGGCTTGTGATCCCCCCGTCCGTCCCCATTTCCGCTCTTCAACGCACGCCCTGCCCATGTACAAACTCGTCCTGATTCGCCATGGCGAATCCACCTGGAACCTGGAAAACCGCTTCACCGGCTGGACCGACGTGGACCTCACCGCCACCGGCCTGGAGCAGGCCAAGAACGCCGGCCGTCTGCTCAAGGCCGAGGGTTACGACTTCGATCTGGCCTACACCAGCGTGCTCAAGCGCGCCACGCGCACCCTGTGGCACGCGTTGGACGAGATGGACCGCACCTGGTTGCCGGTGGTGCACAGCTGGCGCCTCAACGAGCGCCACTATGGTGCATTGCAGGGCCTGAACAAGGCCGACATGGCCAAAAAGTACGGCGACGAGCAGGTGCTGGTCTGGCGGCGCAGCTACGACACGCCGCCGCCGGCCCTGGAGGCCACGGACCCGCGCAGCGAGCGCGGCGACCGGCGCTACGACCGCCTCAAGCCCGAAGAAATCCCGCTCACCGAGTGCCTCAAGGACACGGTGGCACGTGTCTTGCCCTTCTGGAACGAAGCCATGGCGCCGGCGATCAAGGCCGGCAAACGGGTGGTGGTGGCGGCGCATGGCAACAGCATCCGCGCCCTGGTGAAGTACCTCGATGGCATTTCCGACAACGACATCGTGGGCGTGAACATCCCGAACGGCATTCCACTGGTGTACGAACTCGACGCGGATCTGAAACCGATCCGGCATTTCTACCTGGGCGATGCCGAGGCGGCGGCGAAGGCCGCGGCGGCGGTGGCCGCGCAGGGCAAGGCCTGAAACCGGCGATCCGTCACGACAACCCGGGGAATACCACTGTGGAGCCCCGGGAACCGAAGCATCTCGCCATGCTCCAAGGTGTATATTGACCCGAGAGGGTCCCGCAGGCCCTGCACGGGCTTTTTTACTGGGGTATTTCGATGGCAAAACAGGTGAGTCACAAGCTGAAGATTGCAGGCTGGGTGGCCATTGGCGTGGTCGCCGGCGCGCTGACCACGGTGCAGTTGCAGGCGGTTGCGCGCGGTGCGCTGGCCCCGCTGCCGCTGGAAGAGCTGCAGCAGCTCGCCGCCGTCTTCGGCATGGTCAAGAGCGACTATGTGGAACCGGTGGACGAGAAGAAGCTCATCTCCGAAGCCATTTCGGGCATGGTCGCGAGTCTGGACCCGCATTCGCAGTACTTCGACAAGAAGTCGTTCAAGGAATTCCGCGAAGGCACCAGCGGGCGCTTCGTCGGCGTGGGCATTGAAATCACGATGGAGGACGGCCTGGTCAAGGTGGTCTCGCCCATCGAGGACTCCCCCGCCTTCCGCGCCGGCCTCAAGACCGGCGACCTGATCACCAAGATCGACGACACCCAGGTCAAGGGCCTGAGCATCAACGACGCCGTCAAGCTCATGCGTGGCGAGCCGCGCACCAAGGTGCTGCTCAACATCTACCGCAAGGACGAGAACCGCAGTTTCCCCGTGACGATCACGCGCGAGGAAATCAAGACGCAGAGCGTGAAGTCGCGCGTGGTCGAACCCGGCTACGCATGGGTGCGCGTGTCGCAGTTCCAGGAGCGCACGATCGAGGACTTCGCCCGCAAGATGGAAGACATCTACAAGGCGGACCCCAACCTCAAGGGCATCGTGCTTGACCTGCGCAACGACCCGGGCGGCCTGCTCGACGCGGCCGTCGCCCTGTCCGCCGCCTTCCTGCCCGACAACGTGACCGTGGTCTCCACCAACGGCCAGCTCGAGGACAGCAAGTTCACCTACAAGGCCATTCCGCAGCACTACCTGCGCCGCGGCGGCACCGACCCCATCAAGCGCCTGACCGACAACACGCAGGGTGCGCTCAAGCGCGTGCCGCTGGTGGTGCTGGTCAACGAAGGCTCGGCTTCGGCCAGCGAGATCGTGGCCGGCGCCCTGCAGGACCACAAGCGCGCCACCATCCTGGGCAGCCAGACCTTCGGCAAGGGCTCGGTGCAGACGGTGCGTCCACTGGGCCCCGACACGGGCCTCAAGCTCACCACGGCGCGCTACTACACGCCGTCGGGCAACTCCATCCAGGCCAAGGGCATCGTGCCCGACGTGATGGTCGATGAAACGCCCGAGGGCAACGTGTTCGCCGCGCTGCGCACGCGCGAAGCCGATCTGCAGAAGCACCTGAACAACGGCACCGAAGCCGTCAAGGGCGACCAGGGCATGACCGACGCCCAGCGCGCCGCCGAGCAGCAGCGCGACGAGGCCCGCGAAGCCGCGCGCAAGCGCCTGGAAGAGGAAGCCAAGAAGAACCCGAACCAGCGTCTCGTGCCCGAGTTCGGTACCGACAAGGACTTCCAGCTGACGCAGGCGCTCAACCAGCTCAAGGGCCAGCCGGTGCTGATCAGCAAGACGCTGTCGGTGCGCACCGAAGAGAAAAAAGAAAACTGATGGATGCCGCGGGCGGTGACCGCCTGCGGCAAGACCCTTGGACGACGCCCAGCTCCTGCGCTACTCGCGCCACATCCTGCTCAACGAACTCGGGGTCGAAGGCCAGGAAGCCCTGCTGGCTTCGCACGCGCTGGTGATCGGCGCGGGCGGCCTGGGCTCTCCGGTGGCGCTCTACCTGGGCAGTGCCGGTGTCGGCCACATCACGCTGGTGGACCACGACACGGTGGACGAGACCAACCTGCAGCGGCAGATCGCGCACAACCTCGCGCGTGTGGGCCACCGCAAGGCCGAATCGGCGCGCGAGGCGATCACCGCCATCAACCCGGACGTGCGCGTCACCACCGTCACCCAGCGGGCCGATGCGGCGCTGCTGGACCAGCTGGTGTCGCAGGCCGACGTGGTGCTGGACTGCACCGACAACTTCGCCACCCGCCACGCCATCAACCGCGCCTGCGTGAACCACCGCAAGCCGCTGGTGTCGGGCGCGGCGATTCGCATGGATGGCCAGCTCAGCGTGTTCGATCCCCGCACCCCGGGCAACCCGTGTTACGCCTGCGTGTTCCCCGAGGACGCCGGTGTGGAGGAGGCCCTGTGCGCCACCATGGGCGTGTTCGCGCCGCTGGTGGGCATCGTGGGCACCATGCAGGCGGCCGAAGCGCTCAAGCTGCTGACCGGCCTGGGCTCGCGCCTCACGGGCAAGCTGCTGATGATCGATGGGCGAGACCTGGCCTTCACGCCGATCTCGCTGCCGCAGAACCCGCAATGCGCGGTCTGCGGCCAGGCCCACTGAAGCCTTTCGTCAATCGGGCCGCGGGCAAGGCCCATGGCGCTGGCGGAACTCGCGTGGCAACTCGGCCGAGGCATCGGCGAACAGACCCTTGCGGCCCTGCCTGGCACGCGCCTCTTCGGCCTGGAAAGGCCCCAGGCTGCGGCGCCAGCGGTAGGACCAGGCCTGGCCTTGCGCCACCATCCAGGCGGCGATGTCGTCGTCCTGGTGCGTGAGTCTGGCCAGCCCACGGCCGTAGTCGTCGTGATGGCGCACGCTGACCGCCACCACCTGGTTCAACACCCGCCGGGCCAGCGCATCGCGCGAGGCCGTGCCGCCGGCCTGGCAGATCTCGGGCGCGTCGATGCCATCGAGGCGCAGCTTGCGGTAACGGCCACCGTCCAGCGGCTTGACCCACAGCGTGTCGCCATCGAACACGCGGCTGACCCGGGCGGCGTACACCGTCGGCTCATCCGCCGCCGCGTGCAGCGCCCCGGCGCTCGCCAGCGCCAGGGCAGCGCAGAAAAACGCCCGCCTCAACCCTTCTTGCCGCCCAGCACCAGCAGCACCGCGCCGACCACGATGGCGCCGACACCGGCCCACACCGGCACGTTGACGGTTTCCTTCTGCTTCACCGACAGCTCCAACGGCCCCAGCTTCACGGCTTCCGTGTCCTTGGTGTAGCTGAAGCTGCCATACACCAGGCCGAGCACACCGGCGACGATGAGCACGATACCGACCAGCTTGGCTGCGTTCATGGGGATTTCCTCGAAGGCTTGTGCTTCCGCCGGCCGACCCGAGTGTCGGCGGCGCAGCGCAAGCGCCCATGATGCACCAAGTGCGGGCCCGCAGAGCACGCCTCGGCTCAGTTGTGGAGGACTTCCCCGGCGATCAGGCCCGCGCCCAGCCCGCCCGCCGCGGCCCCTCCGCCGCCGCCCCCTCCACCACCTCCCGCGCCGCCTCGCCCCCCGGCACCGCCGCCACCGCCTTCACCATCCCCCCGCCCGCGCGGCGCGGCGCGCCCCGGCCCCGAGGTCGGCAACAGCAGGGTGATCGGAATGGGTTCGAGCCCCAACTGGCGGCGCAGGTCGGACCGCAGGGCTTCCACCAGGGGCTGGAAGTCCGGCGATTCGCCGCGCTTGAGCGCGGTGGCGCAGGCCGCGGCCAATTCGACCTGAGGCAGCGAGCCGAACAGCACGATCTCGGCCAGCGTTTCCTCCATCTGCGTCGCGTGCTCGACCGTGGCCGGCGAGAACGACCCCGCCAGCGCGCGGTACGCCGCCACCAGCGATTTCAGGCGCTCGGTTTCCTGGCGGTTCTCGCGCTGGCGCCGCTGCTGCACCCGCTGCATCACGAGCACGCGGATCACCAGCAGCACGATGGCGACGCCCAGCGAGGCCAGCAGGGTGAGTGGCAGGGCACCCATGTCGGTCAGGTTCACGGTGCCGCCTCGGGCGCGGCCAGGGCTTGCTGCAGGCGCGCGCGCAGGGCTTCGTACTCGGGTCGGTGGCGGGCCTTGAGGCGCCGCAGGCCGGCCTCGACCATCTCCACCTGGGCCGCCGCGTCTTCGGCTTTGATGCGCTCGATTTCGGCCTGGATCTTCTGCAACCGCTGGCGCGCCTCGCGGCCAGCCCGGGTGCGCGGCGGCGTCTGCGCGGCCATGTCGAGCAGCAGTTCGGTGATCAGCCCGAGCTGGCGCCCATAGGTCGCCACCTCGAAGGCCTTGCGCTCGATCACCGGATCGCCCGACGCGGTGTCGATGCCGTCAAAGAACCACTGGGTGCGGGGTTCGATGCGCTGCGCCACATCGCCGCTGAAGGGCAGCTGCAGCTGCGGCGCCCACAGAAAGAGCCAAGGGTACATGGGAGTCCTCCTGAAACACGGAGGACAGCTTACCCGCTCGGGCGCCCCCTGGGGGCGGGCGCGTCAGCGCAGGTCTTTCCACCAGCGCTGGTTCTGGCGCGGGCGGCCCAGCGTCAACACCTCGCCGATCTCCGGCGTGGCCAGGGGCAGGCCTTCCCGCTCGGCGATGTCGGCCACGCGGTCCATGGGGTCGTGCCAGGTGTGGAAACCCAGGTTGAAGGTGCTGTTGTGCACCAGGTACAGCTGCTTCGCCCGCAGGTCCTTGAAGGCCTGCACGGTCTCCTCGGGCGACATGTGGGCGGACGGCCAGTGGCTGTCGTAGGCCCCGTTTTCCAGCGGGGCGATGTCGATGGGGCCCAGGCGCTCGGCAATCGCCTTGAAACCCGCGAAATAACCCGAGTCGCCGCTGAAGAAGATGCGCTCCTGGCCACTCTGGATGAACCACGAGGCCCACAGCGTGCTGTTGCGGTCCCACAGTGTGCGCCCCGAGAAGTGGTGGGCCGGCGTGGCGGTGAGCTGCACGCCCGCGTGGCGGGCGCCCTGCCACCAGTCGAACTCCTGCACGCGCCGGGGGTCCACGCCCATGCCCTGCACGCGCTCGCGCAGCGCCTCGATGGTGGCTTGATCCAGGTGGTCGTAGTGGTCGTGCGAGAGGATCAAGCCATCGACGGGCGGCAACTCGTCCAGCGACAGCGGCGGCGCGTGGAAGCGCTTCGGGCCGAGCCACTGCACCGGAGACGCGCGTTCGCTGAACACCGGATCGATCAGCCAGTAGCGGCCCTACAGCTTGAGCAGGTGCGACGAATGGCCCAGGCGCACGATGTGGTTGGCCGCCGGGTCCAGCGCGTCGAGCGTGGCCCGGTCCAGGCGGCGCACCGCGATCGGGTCCAGCGGGGCGGCGCCCACCGGGGTCTCGAACAGGAAGCGGCTCCAGATTTTCCAGCTGCCTTCGGTGAGGCGGTTGCTCGGGTCGGGCGGATTGCGGAACCGCCCGTCGTCGCCCCGCTGGGCCGAGGCCGGTGGGCGCTCGGCCTCACCGGCGCGAACGGCGGCGCAACCCGCGAACAGGCCGACAGAGGCCAGGATCAGGGAGCAGGAAACGGCCAGGTGCGACAGCAGGTGCATGAAGGGCTTCGGATGGATGAAACCCGTGCATGGTGCCTGCGCGGGCCGGCGTCGAGGCCCGGCCGCGGATGTCCTCAACCCTCGCCGGGATTGCCGGATGCCATCAGCGCCGTGTAGCGGCGCTGCATCTCGTCCGTGGTCACGTCTTCGATGTGGTGGCCGATCAGCCAGCGGTGGCCAAAGGGGTCGCGCACGACGCCGGAGCGTTCGCCGTAGAACGCGTCCTGCGCCTCGCGCTCGAGCGTGGCCCCGACTTTCAGGGCCTGCTCGATCATGCGGTCGGCGTCGTCCACGTGCAGGTGGATGGACACCGGGGTGGCACCGATCGCCGAGGCGGAGCGAATGCCGTATTCCGGGTACTCGTCGCTGAGCATGACGGTCATCGGGCCAAAGGCCATCTCGGCGTGGCCGACGCGGCCGCTGGGCTCGGTGAGGCGGAATTTCTCGGTGGCGCCGAAGGCGTTGCGGTAGAACGCGATGGCGGCCTTCGCGTCGGACACGCAAAGGTAGGCGAACACTTCTTCGATCTTCATGGTTTCACCTCGGTGGACAGGAATGGACAGGGTTCGCATCTTCCCCAGGCACCGCGCGGGCGTATAGAAAAAAATTGACCTCAGCCACCGCCCATCGGCAGGTGGTGGATGTCGGTCCCCATGCGCTGACGGTACGCCAGCGGCGTGACACCGCTGAAGGCCAGGAACTCGCGGTTGAAATGCGACTGGTCGCTGTAGCCGAGGTCCGCCGCCAGCGCCGCCAGGGACAGCGCGGGGTCCGAGCGCAGGACCGGCAGCACGCGCTGGAAACGCAGCACGCGCAGGTAGGTCTTGGGCGCCAGGCCCACGCCCTGGCGGAACAGCTGCAGGAAGCGGCGGTGGCTGAAACCGCTGTCCTTCACGGCGGCCGCCACCGACGCCCCACCCCGGAACTGCGCCAGCGCGCCAGCCACCGCGGGATGCAGGCCCTGCACACGCGGCAGGCGCGCCGCGAGCGCGGCCTCGAACAGGGTCAATCGATCCTGCGGCGAGCGCAGTGCCAGCAACCGCTCGCGCAGCCGATGCGCCTCAGCGCCCCACAGCGCGTCCAGCGGGGTGTGGCGTTCGGCCAGCTCGTCGGCGGTCACGCCACCGAAGAGGCATTCGGCCGCACCGGGGCGCAGCACCGCGCCCACGGAGCAGGACGGCGCGAGCAACTCCCGCAGGTAGAACCTCGAGCGCATCCCGCCCACCAGCGACGGGGCCACCGTCTGCGCGCGGTCGCCGCTGCCGGCATCGGCGATGCGCAGCGGGTGATCGGACAGCCGGATGACGAGGTGCATCGCCCCGCTGGGCAAGGCGTGCTCGCGCCACGGCGTGGCGCAGCGCGCCTCGCCCGGGTCCTCGCTCGCCCACAGCTGCGCCACGAAAGGGCGCAGGGCGGGCGAAGGCAGGCGTTGCAGCGACATGGTGAACGGCGGTTGTACCCCATCGCCACCGCGCGCTCAAGGCGCCGGCCGTCAGGCGGCGGCGGTCGGGCTCAGCAGCGCGTCCAGGCGGCGCAGACCGGCCACGGTCTGCAGGCAGGCCTGCGCGGCCTCGGTGCCCTTGACGGCGAAGTGCCGCAGGAAGTACTTGCGGTGCTCGGCGTGCTCGTGGAAGTGGTGTGGCGTGAGCACGGCCGAGATCATCGGCACGCCGGTGTCGAGCTGCACGTCCATGAGCGCCTGCACCACCGTCTGCGAGACGAAGTCGTGGCGGTAGATGCCCCCATCGACCACCAGCGCGCTGCCGACGACGGCGGCGTAGCGGCCGGAACGGGCCAGGCGCTGGGCATGCAGCGGGATCTCGAAGGCGCCGGGCACGTCGAACACGTCGATGGCGTCAGCGCCGAAGCCGCCTTGCGCCATTTCGGCGAAGAAGGCATCGCGCGCCTGGTGCACGATGTCGGCGTGCCAGGACGCCTCGACGAACGCGAAGCGCAGGCCCGCGGGCAGGTGGAGGTGGCGGGAAGACTCGGTCTGATTCATGGTGTCCTCGGAAAAAGGAGGGGCCAACAAATCAGGGCGCACAAGCGCACGCGCCACCGACGCGCGGGCGCGCACGGGGGTGCCTGGCTCGCGCTCTCTTTCATCCGGACTGTCAAGCGGGTCGGTCAGACCCGCTTCTTACCGTCGGTCCCGGGATCTCACCGGGTCTGCTGACCCCACGCGCCGGACGAACCGGCGCCTGGGCGCTCGCGGCACTCGTGCGGTCGTGTCGCCACGCCGCCATCACCGCCGGTGGGGAGTTTCACCCCGCCCTGAGAACGCTTGTGTCCGGCACGGGGCCGGACCCGACGAATTCTAGGCAGTGCCGAAATCCCGCGCTGTCGCACGGGTACCAACCCGTCAGGCCGTGACGATCCAGCCTTCGAGCGGGTCGAACACCGGCAGGCCCCAACGCGGCAGGCCGGCGCGGTGCTGCTGCTCGGCCCAGGCCGCCTGCAGCAGGCAGAGCACGGCGTCCAGCCGGTCGCCGCTGGCGTCGTCGGCCAGCGCGTCGCGCTGGGCGTGCGTGAGCCGCAGGCGCAGGCCCACGGCCTGCAGCAGCGGGGCCTGGCCGTTCTCCAGCGCGTTGATCAGCGTCTTGCGCGCGATCAGGCGCTCGGGCGTCTGCCTGGCCTTGTCGTCGCTCTTGTACGAGACGGTGCCCAGCACGCTTCGCGCGAGCAGGCCCGGGTAGGCCTCCAGCCCCACGCGGCGGCCGTCGCCCTCGGACAAGCCCGGCAGCGTGACGCCGGCGGCGATCAGGCGCGGCACGCCGGCGTGCAGCATGAAGGCCACCGGCGGGTTGACCCATTTCATGCTCGGGCTGGAACCGGCCGGCCCGTCGGTGGCGCGGTGCGCGAACTTGCCGCCCACCGGCCGCGCATCGCAGAAGGCGGCGAAGGCCTCGCGGATCGCCTCTCGGCTCAGGCCCTCGTAGTGCGCCATGCAGGCCGCCCAGTCGGTCGGCCAGCCCAGGGTGGTGACCAGTTCGCGCGGCAGGCCGAACGGCAGGTCGAAGCCGCCCACCCACCGGCCCGGTGCCGCCAGGCGCTGGCTCCAGGCGTCGAGCGTCTCGAAGTGCTCCACGCCCTCGAGCACCACGCGGCCCCGGTCGGCGCGGCCCACGGCCAGCGTGATGGGTTTGCGCCGGCTCGGTGCGCTGCTGAAGTCGCAGCCCAGCAGCTGGAAGGCTGCCGTGTCGCTCACACTGCCCATTTCAACCCAGGGCCAGCGCGGTCACGCCGGCCGCGATGCACAGGGCGCCGAGGATGCGCGCCGCGCGGTCGCCTTCGCCCAACAGGTGGCCGCCGATCAGCGCCGCGAACAACATGGACACCTCGCGCGCTGGCGCCACATGCGACAGCGGCGCCTCGCGCATGGCGTAGAGCACCAGCACATAGGCGATGGGGCTGACCACGGCCACCAGCAGCGCGTAGCGCCACTGCACATGCCACAGCTGCCGGGCGGTGGGCAGGTCGCGCAGCACGGCGGGCGCGAGAAGGCCCAGGCGCACGAAATTGCCCATGTAGTCGATCAGGATGGGCGACATCAGCAGCACCTTGACCGCGTAACCGTCCACCACCGTGTAGGCCGCGATGAACACGCCCGTGAGCACGCCGTAGACCATGCCCTTGTGCACGCGGCGGCGTGCCACCGGATCGTGCGCGGCGCGCAGCAGGCCGGGGCCACCGGCGATCAGGAACACACCGCCCACCACCCCCGCGATGCCCAGGGCGCCCAGCGCCGAAATGCGCTCGCCCAGAAACACGATGGCCACCAGCGAAGACAGCAGCGGCCCCGAGCCGCGCGCCATCGGGTAGACCACGGTGAGATCCGCCTTGCGGTAGCCGCGCAACAGGATCACGTAGTAGAAGACGTGCAGCACGCCGCTGGCGACCACGAAACCCCATTCGGTCGCGCCCCAGCGCGGCACCTCCTCGCGGCCCAGCCACCAGCCCAGCGGCGCCCAGACCAGCATCATGAGAAAGGCGTTGAAGAAGGCGAAGCGCGCGTCGCCCGCGGCCTTCTTGGCGACGATGTTCCAGCCGGCGTGGATCAGGCCGGCCAGCACGATGAGACAGAACGCGTTCAGCGACATGTGGGTGGTTTCAAACAAGCGAAAGCCGCAGCGCCCAGCGGGCTGGCTGCGGCTTCAGACCCCAGGAGCGGATCAAGCCCGACCAATGATGCTGGCGGTGGCCATCAACTCTTCCAAAAGGGCCAGCGACACCCGGCCCGAGACGGCGTAAGGATCGAACTCGGGGCGTTCGGAGTACTTCAGCACGATGGAGGTGTTGAGCTTGGAGAGGTTGACCTGGCCCATGGTCCAGCCACCGAAGCGGCGCTCGGTGATCTCTTCGTAGTGCAGCAGCACCACCTCGGTGTGGCGCGGGTCGGCCACGATGTGGCTGTAGAGGCCGTTCACCGCGTTGCGGCCGCCCTCGATGGCCTGCAGGAACACGCCGCCGCCGTAGCAGAGCACACCGGTGATGCCGTTGCCCAGGTTGTGCGAGCGCGACGACTCCAGGATGGATTCGATGGCTTTGGCGCAGTCCTTGTCGACAGCGCGGCTGACGTAGAGCAGGCGTACCAGCATGATGGGCCTCAGGATTGACGGGGGATGAGGGCGAGGAATTCGCGGCGCAGGTTGGGGTCCTTGAGGAACACGCCGCGCATGACCGAGTTGATCATCTTGCTGTTCATGTCCTTCACGCCGCGCCAGGCCATGCAGTAGTGGCTGGCTTCCATCACCAGCGCCAGGCCGTCGGGCTGGGTCTTTTCCTGGATCAGGTCGGCCAGCTGCACCACGGCCTCTTCCTGGATCTGCGGGCGGCCCATGATCCACTCGGCCAGGCGCGCGTACTTGGACAGGCCGATCACGTTGGTGTGCTCGTTGGGCATCACGCCGATCCAGATCTTGCCGATGACCGGGCAGAAGTGGTGGCTGCAGGCGCTGCGCACGGTGATCGGGCCGACGATCATCAGCTCGTTGAGGTGCTCGGCGTTGGGGAACTCGGTGATGCTCGGGGCCTTCACGTAACGGCCGTTGAACACTTCCTTGAGGTACATCTTGGCCACGCGGCGCGCGGTGTCGCCGGTGTTGTGGTCGTTCTCGGTGTCGATGACCATGGCATCGAGCACGCCCTGCATCTTCTCGGTCACTTCGTCGAGCAGCTTCTCCAGCTCGCCGGGCTGGATGAACTCGGCGATGTTGTCGTTGGAGTGGAAACGCTGGCGCGCGGCCTTCACGCGCTCGCGGATCTTGACGGAAACGGGCACGCCGTGGTCGTCGTCAGGGGGGCTGCGGGGGTCATGTCGGATGCGGTTTTCGTCAGCATTGGGGCATGCTAACACCGGACCTCCCGGGGGTACCCGGCCTGGGGGCATTGGGCGCCGGGCCTCAGCCGGCCTTGCAGGCCAGCAGTTGCTCGAGGTCCTGCAGGGTGTTGGCCTCGTGCAGCGGCTTGTCGTCGCGGATGCGCTGCATGCGCGGAAAGCGCAGCGCCACGCCGCTCTTGTGGCGCGCACTGCGTGCGATGCCCTCGAACGCCAGCTCGAACACCAGCGTGGGCCGCACGCTGCGCACCGGGCCGAACTTCTCCAGCGTGTTCTGGCGGATCACCGCATCGACCGCCTTGAACTCCTCGTCGGTCAGGCCCGAATAGGCCTTGGTGAAGGCCACCAGCTGCAGGCCATCGGGATCTGCCGGGCGGCGCTGCGCGATCGCCTCGACCACCGCCTGCGCCTCGGCGGCGTCCACCGGGGGACGGTTCCACACCGCGAAGGTGTAGTCGGTGTAGACCGAGGCGCGGCGGCCGTGGCCGGCCTGGGCGTAGATCAGCACGCCATCGATCGTCAGCGGATCGATCTTCCATTTCCACCACGCCAGCAGACCCGGGCCATCGCCGCGTTTCTGCCGGCCGGTGCCGTAGGCGCTGTCGCGGTGCTTGAGCATCAGGCCTTCCACGTCGAGCGTCCGCGCCTGCGCGCGCCAGCGGGCCAGCGTGGCCCAGTCCCCGCCCGGGACCCGGGGCGAGAGCCACAGGCGCGGGCCGGGCGTGGCGTCGAGCGTGGCGGCCAGGGCCTCCAGGCGCAGGCGGCGTTCGTGCTGCGGCACCTGGCGCAGGTCATCGTGGCCGGCCTCGAGCAGGTCGTAGGCCATGAAGCCGACCGGCGCCTCGGCCAGCACCTTGGGGCCCAGGGTCTTGCGGCCGATGCGCTGCTGCAGCAGGGCGAAGGGTGCGGGGCCGCCCGGTCTTTCGCTGCCGGGCAGCCGGGGCGTGGCCGGGTCGCCGTCGTCCCACACCAGGATTTCGCCGTCCAGCACGGTGCCGTCCGGCCAGCGCTGCGCGAGCGCCTGCAGCTCGGGGAAGCGCTCGCTCATCAGTTCCTCACCGCGCGACCACACCCACACCTGCCCGGCGCGTTTGACGATCTGGCCCCGGATGCCGTCGAACTTCCACTCGGCCAGCCAGTCGCTCGCGGGGCCCAGGCGGGCCTCCATGGTCTGGGCCGTGCCCGCGCTCGCGATCTCCATGGCCAGGAGATCGCCGTCCGCCTCCGCGCTCAACGGACTCGCCAGGAAGAACGGATAGGGCTGGCTCGGGTCGCGGCCGCCCCGCGCCTCGCCTGCCGGCTCGGCCGGCGCCACCAGCGCGCGGTACAGCGCGGGCGTGGGCGAGCGTTTGCTGTCGGTGAAGCCCATCATGCGCGCGGCCACCAGCTTGGCGTCCAGCCCGGCGTGCGCGGCGATCGCGCGCTGCACCAGCAGCTTGCTCACGCCGACGCGAAAGCCTCCACCCACCAGCTTGACGAGCAGGAAACGCCCCGCGGCATCGAGCTCGCGCCACCAGGCGCCCAGGGCCATGGCCACGGCCTCGTCCCCTTGCCCGCGCAGGGGCAGCAGCCGCTCTTCCATCCACTCGCTCAACCGGGTCTGCATGCCTTCGGCCTGTGGCGGCAGGGGCAACACCAGCGCGATGGTCTCGGCCAGATCGCCCACCGCCTGGTAGCTGGCCTCGAACAACCACTCCGGCAGGCCCGAGGCGGCGATCGCCTGCGCGCGCAATTGCGCCGTCTTGATGAGCTGGCGCGGCTTCCCGCCGGCCAGGAAGTACACCGCCCAGGCCGCGTCGGCGTCGTCCACCTCGGCCAGGTAACGGCGCAACGCGGCGACCTTGGCGTTGGTCGCGGTGGTCGCGTCCAACTCGTCGAACAGGGCCGCGAAGCGTTTCATGCGCCGGCGGCCTCGGTCTCGTCGCCGTACTCGGTGTCGAAGCTCTCGGCCTGCAGGCCCTGCTCCTGCAGGTAACGCACCAGCACCGGCACGCTGCCGTGCGTGACGATGACCCGCTCGGCCCCGCTGGCGCCGATGGCGCTGAGCAGGCCGGGCCAGTCGGCGTGGTCGCTGAGCACGAAGCCGCGGTCCAGGCCACCGCGCCGCCGCCAGCCGCGCACCTGCATCCAGCCACTGGCGAAGGCGTCGGAGAAATCGCCGAAGCGCTTGATCCAGGGCGTGCCCAGGGCGGAGCCGGGGCACAGCACCAGCGCGCGGCGGAAGGTGGCGGGGTCGCTCACGTCGCTCACCTGCAGCGTGTCGGGCAGCGCAACGCCGGCGGCGCGGTAGGCGCGGTTCAGCGGTTCGACCGCGCCATGGCACACGATGGGACCGATGGACGCGTCCACCCCGGCCAGGATGCGCTGCGCCTTGCCCAGGCTGTAGCAGGAGAGCACGCTGGCGCGGCCGGTCTCGGCGTTGTCCTGCCACCAGCGGTTGATCTCGCCGAACAGCTCGGCATCGGAGCGCCAGCGGTAGATCGGCAGGCCGAAGGTGGACTCGGTGATGAAGACGTCGCAGCGCACCGGTTCGAAGGGCGCGCAGGTGCGGTCGGGCACGGCGCCGGCCGGCGTGGTGCGGTAGTCGCCGCTGGCCACCCACACGCGCCCCTGGTGCTCCACCCTCACCTGCGCCGAACCCAGCACGTGGCCGGCCGGGTGCAGTGAGATGCGCACGCCGTGGCGCTCCACCGTCTCGCCGTAGGCAAGCCCTTGAAGGTGGATGTCAGCCCCCAGCCGCGCGCGCAGCAGGCCTTCGGACACCGCGGTGGCCAGGTAGTGCGCGTGGCCGGTGCGCGCGTGGTCGGCATGGGCGTGGGTGATGACGGCGCGCTCCACGCGGCGCCAGGGGTCGATGTAGAAGTCGCCCGGCGGGCAGTACAGCCCTTCGGGGCGCTGGACGATCAGGTCGTCGGGCATGTGGCGGGTTCTAGTAGCGGTGGCCCGTCACGAACAAGGTGATCCGCATGACAGCGAAGGCGACGCGGTCGAGCTGCCGCTGCACCCAGGGGCGCCGGTTCAGGGCGCCCGTGTCGAGCAACTGGCCGGTGTGCTGCACCAGACCATCGAGGTAGCTGTGCAGCAGGCCGGAGAAGCGGCGGTCGTTGGTCATCACGTTGGCCTCGCGCGCCAGCAGCATGGACAGCGGATCAAGGTTGGTGGAACCCACGGTGGACCAGCGCCGGTCCACCACCGCCACCTTGGCGTGCAGCGCGCTGGGCGCGTACTCGTGGATCTCGATGCCCGCGTCCACCAGCCGCTGGTACACCGGGCGCGCCGCGCGGTACTGCAGGAAATGCTCGTAGCGCCCCTGCAGCAGCAGGCGCACGCGCACGCCGCGCGCGGCGGCCATCGTGAGCGCGCGGCGCAGCTTGCGCCCGGGAATGAAATAGGCGTTGGCGATCACCACCTCCTGGCGCGCCTCGCCGATGGCTTTGAGGTAGGCGCGCTCGATGTCGTGCCGGTGGGTCACGTTGTCGCGCAGCAGCAGCGTGGCGCGCGCGCCGTCCACCCCCAGCGGCGAAGGCGCGGATTCGCCGTAAGGGCCTTCCACCCTGGCGTCCTCCTGGGCCTCGGCCAGAGCTTCGATCTTCTGCAGCAGGCGGGAGAAATCACCCACCGGGCGCGAGGCCCGCAGCGCGTCCCACGCGGCCTTGAACTCGCGCTGGCGCACGCGCCGCGCGGCCAGGGTGCGCCACCAGAGCTGTTCCATGGTGTCGACCATGTCCTCCACCAGCGGGCCGGCCACGCGCAGCGCGAAGTCCAGCCGGGGCGCGGTCAGGCGGCCGAGCGCCACGTCGTCCTGGTCGTCGATGATGTTGATGCCGCCGCAGAAACCCACCACGCCGTCGACCACGCAGAGCTTGCGGTGCAGGCGACGCCAGTTGCGCGGCACCAGCAGGCCGAGCCGGCCCAGCGGGGCGTAGATGCGCATCACCACGCCGGCCTCGGCGAAACGGCGCTGCCACTCCCGGGGCACCACGGGCGTGCCCACGCCGTCGATGAGCAGGCGCACCACCACGCCGCGCCGCGCCGCGCGCTCCAGGGCCTCGGCCACGCCCAAGGCCGAGCCGGCGAACTCGAAGATGTAGGTCTCCAGGTGCACCACCATGCGCGCCGCGTCCATCGCTTCGACCAGGGCGGGGAAGAACTCCACGCCGCCCTGCAACAACAGCAGCTGATGGCCCCTTCGCATGGGCGCGTGCCGCGCGCTCGCGGAACGAAGGGGTGCCGCGCTCACAGTTCGAGCTCGGCGATCAAGGGCAGGTGGTCCGACATGCGCGACCACACCCGGCCGTGCGGCACGTGGGCCGAGACCGGCCGCAGGCCGCGCGCGAAGATGCGGTCCAGGTGCAGCAGCGGCAGGCGCGACGGGTATGTGGCCAGGCGGATGCCCTCGAAAGTGCGCAGATCCAGGGCCGCCATGGGCCGCAGCAGCTGCGCGCCCCAGTCGTTGAAGTCGCCCGCCACCACCAGCGGCGCGCTCGGCGGCACGGCGGTGGCGATGTATTCGCCCAGGCGCTGCACCTGGCGCTCGCGGCTGGCATGGATCAGCCCCAGGTGCACCACCACCACGTGCACATCGACGCCCTCGACCAGCAGCTGCACGTGCAGCAGGCCGCGCTGCTCGAAACGGTGGTCCGACACGTCGGAGTGCTTGGTGTCGATCACCGGCCAGCGCGAGAGCAGCGCGTTGCCGTGTTCGCCGTGGCGCGTGATCGCGTTGGTCCGGTAAACCGATTCGTAGCCTTCGGGGGAGAGGTAACCCGCCTGATCGAGCTCGGGCCAGCGGGTGAAGTGTTTTTCGAGCTTGCGGTTGTGGCGCCGCACCTCCTGCAGGCACACGATGTCGGCGTCGAACTGCTCCACCGCGTGGGCGATGTTGTGGATCTCCAGCCGGCGCCCTGGCCCGAGGCCTTGCACACCCTTGTGGATGTTGTAGGTCGCGATCCTGACGATGCTCATGGGCAAATCATGCCACCAAGGCGGGGCAGCCAGGCGATCGCTTCGGCGTTGGATGGCGAGAAGCAGCGTTCGGCAGCCTGCGCCCAGGGCAGCCACACCTGGCTGCGGTGTTCGCGTGGGCTCAGCCGCACCGGCACCGCGTGGGGAATGCACAGGCCGAACAGGTGCTCGGTGTTGTGCGTGACGCCCGGCGCGTAGCGGTGCCGCCACTGCGGGTAGATCTCGTACACGTTTTCCAGCCCCCAGTCGCTCAGCACGTGGCCGGGCGCATGGGCATCGAGGCCGGTCTCTTCCTGCACCTCACGCACCGCGGTGGCCTCGAAGCCCTCGGCCTCGGTGTCCTTGGAGCCGGTGACCGATTGCCAGAAACCGGGCGCATCGGCGCGCTCGATCAGCAACACCTCCAGCGCCGGGGTGTGAATCACCACCAGCACCGATTGCGGAATCTTCACGGGACGAACAGGTGGGTTCAGCGCCGTCGGGACGGCGATTTCACGCCGACCCCGCGAAGGCCCTGCACGAACTTCCAGGCCGACCACAGCCGCATGCCGAAGCTGGCCGCACGGCGCGGGCGCCACACGGCCAGCAGCAGGCTGCCGGCGGTGGCGATCAAGGGGTTGCCGCGCAACCACAGCAGGGCGTCCTGCAGGCGGTCCACCCAGGTCAGCGCGGGCTGCACCGCCTGCAACTCGGTGGTGATCTGCCGGCGAAGCTGCTGCGAGCGCAGCACCAGCCGCTCCCGCCGCATCGCCAGCACGACCGCACGCGGGTTCAAGCGTCCTCCTTGGCGGCGCGCAGACCCTCACGGTCCTGCCGGAGTTCTTCGACGCTGGCCGAGAACAGGTAGGTGCCGGATCGCACGCGCTCCCGCGCCAGCCAGGCGGCCACGCCGCCGGTGACGAGGAACAGCCCGGTGAAGATGCCCAGCGCCAACAGGCGGTGGGTGTCCCAAAGGGCCACGGTGATCAGCAGCGCCAGCAGCACCACGCCCAGGCTGAGAAAGGCCACGGCCACGGCGCCATAGACCAGCAGCGCGCCGACACGCAGCACCTCTTCCTGGGCTTCGATGCTGAACAGCTCCAGCCGGATCTGCACCAGTTCCAGGACCGTGGAGGCCAGTCCCCGGAGAGACGACGAAAAACGCTGCGGCGTGGCCATGGCGCGGGCGGCCCCGATCAGCGGCGGCTGATGAGCAGGCCGACCAGCAGGCCCACACCGGCGGCGGCGCCGATCGCGGACCAGGGGTTTTCGTGCACGTAGTCGTCGGTGGCGCGGGCCATCTCCAACGTCTTTTCCTTGATGGCCTCCTCGGCATCCGCCAACTTGTGGCGAGCCTCGCGCAGGTTCTCGTTGATGCGGTCGCGCAGTTCCACCACCTTGCCTTCGGTCTGGTGGGCCGTGGCCTGCATCAGTTCTTCGGCGTCGGTGATCACGCGCTGGAGGTCGGCCACGAGCTTGTCCTTCCCATCGAGGGCGGTCGTACGAATCTTGGGCATGAGGGACTCCTTTTCAAAAGGCCATGTTACCCCGAAGGAATGGCGATGTTTGAAGGCAGATCACTGCAATCAGCGCATTGATACAAGAAAAAGGGGCGCACTCGGCGCCCCTTTCGGAGGTGTCCTACAGACAGGCTCGTCAGGCGGATTTCGCCAGGTCCACGTTGCGCAGACGGATGTGCAGCTCGCGCAGTTGCTTCTCGTCCACCGGGCTGGGGGCCTGGGTCAGCAGGCACTGGGCGCGCTGGGTCTTGGGGAAGGCGATCACGTCGCGGATGGACTCGGCACCGGTCATGAGGGTGACGATGCGGTCCAGACCGAAGGCCAGGCCGCCGTGGGGCGGCGCGCCGTACTGCAGCGCGTCCAGCAGGAAGCCGAACTTGAGCTGGGCTTCCTCGGGCGTGATCTTGAGCGCGTCGAACACCTTCTGCTGCACGGCCGCGGTGTGGATGCGGACGGAACCGCCGCCGATCTCCCAGCCGTTGAGCACCATGTCGTAGCCCTTGGCGATGCACTTCTCGGGCGCGGTCACCATCCAGTCCTCGTGGCCATCCTTCGGCGCGGTGAAGGGGTGGTGCACCGCGGTCCAGCGGTCGGCTTCCTCGTCGTGCTCGAACATCGGGAAGTCCACCACCCACATGGGTGCCCAGCGGTCTTCGAACAGGCCGTTCTTCTTGCCCAGTTCGCTGTGACCGATCTTCAGGCGCAGCGCGCCGATGGCGTCGTTGACCACCTTGGCCTTGTCGGCGCCGAAGAAGATGATGTCGCCGTTCTGCGCGCCGGTGCGCGAGAGGATGTCGGCCACGGCCTTGTCGTGCAGGTTCTTCACGATCGGGCTCTGCAGGCCATCGCGGCCCTGGGCGGCGTCGTTGACCTTGATCCAGGCCAGGCCCTTGGCGCCGTAGATCTTCACGAACTCGGTGTAGGCGTCGATCTCGCTGCGACTCATGTCGGCGCCGCCGCGCACGCACAGGGCGACGACGCGACCACCCTTCATGGTGGCGGGTGCCGAGAAGACCTTGAAGTCCACGTCGCCCATCACGTCGGTGAGTTCGGTGAACTCCAGCTTCACGCGCAGGTCGGGCTTGTCGGAGCCGAAGCGATGCATGGCTTCGCTGTAGGCCATGATGGGGAACTCGCCCAGGTCCACGCCCAGCGTGTTCTGGAACACCGTCTTGATCATGCCCTGGAACATGTCACGGATGTCTTCCTCGGTCAGGAACGAGGTTTCGATATCGATCTGGGTGAACTCGGGCTGGCGGTCGGCACGCAGGTCTTCGTCGCGGAAGCACTTGGTGATCTGGTAGTAGCGGTCGAAGCCGGCCACCATCAGCAGCTGCTTGAACAGCTGGGGCGATTGCGGCAGCGCGAAGAAGTGGCCGTCGTGCACGCGGCTGGGCACGAGGTAGTCGCGCGCGCCTTCGGGCGTGCTCTTGGTCAGCATCGGGGTTTCGATGTCGATGAAGCCGTTGGCGTCGAGGAACTTGCGCACTTCCATGGCCACGCGGTAGCGCAGCATCAGGTTGTTCTGCATGTAGGGGCGGCGCAGGTCGAGCACGCGGTGCGTGAGGCGCGTGGTCTCCGACAGGTTCTCGTCGTCGAGCTGGAACGGCGGCGTCACCGAGGCGTTGAGCACCTTCAGTTCGTGGCACAGCACCTCGATCTGGCCGCTCTTGAGCTTGTCGTTGGTGGTGCCCGCGGGGCGCGCGCGCACCACGCCGGTGACCTGCACGCAGAACTCGTTGCGCACGTCCTCGGCGGTCTTGAACATTTCGGCGCGATCGGGGTCGCAGACCACCTGCACATAGCCTTCGCGGTCACGCAGGTCGATGAAGATCACGCCACCGTGGTCGCGGCGGCGGTTGACCCAGCCGCACAGCTGAACGGTTTGGCCCAGTTGGGCTTCGGTCACCAGACCGCAATAGTGGGTACGCATCGCCATTTCGACTCTTCTTTCAACAGGTTCGCGGACAGGCCCGCGGGAGAACATTCAGGAGGCTTCGGTGATGGCGCCATCGGCGGCCACCTTGAAGTGCGGGTTCTTCGGCCCGCCGGGCACGATCACACCCATGGAGACGACGTAGGTGAGCGCTTCGTCCACGCTCATCTGCAGCTCCACGCAGGCGCTTTTGCGCACCATCACGAAGTAGCCACCGGTGGGGTTGGGCGTGGTGGGCACGTACACGCTGAAGAACTCATCGTGCTCGGCGCCGCCGGGCATGGACTGGAGGTGGGTCAGGACGTCGCCCGCGGGGGAGCCGGTGAGGAAGGCGATGGTCCACATGCCTTCGTGCGGCCATTGCACCAGCATGGCCTTGCGAAAGGCATTGCCCTTTTCGGAGAACAGCGTGTCGGAGACCTGCTTGACGCCCGAATAGATGGAGCGCACCACCGGGATGCGGTGCAGCATGGCGTGCCACCAGCTCACCAGCTTGTTGCCGATGATGTTGGAAGCCAGCGCGCCGATGGACAGCACGACGACCAGGGCGAACAGCACGCCCAGGCCCGGGATGTGCACCCCCAGCAGCTGATCGGGCTGCCAGCTCGTGGGCAGGATGCGCAAGGTCTGGTCGAGCGTGCTCACCACCCACTCCAGCACCCAGAGGGTGATGATCAGGGGCACCAGGACCAGCAGGCCCGAGAGCAGCCATTTGCGCAAGGAAGGCATCAGGACAGGCTCAGGTGGAGGACGCGGGCGGGCTGGCGGGCGCCGTTGCCGGCGCGGGCGCGGCGGCCGGCGCCGGGGCGGCGGAGGCATCGGCCTTGGCCGGCGCGGGGGCCGCGGCGTCGCCGGCCGTGGCGGGCGCGGTCGTGGTGGCAGGCTTGTTGCCTTCGCGGAAGTCGGTCACGTACCAACCCGAGCCCTTGAGCTGGAAACCGGCCGCCGTCAGTTGCTTCTTGAAGCTGGCCTGGCCGCAGGCCGGGCAGACAGTGAGCGGATCGTCGGAGATTTTCTGCAGCACGTCCTTGGCATGGCCGCAGGACTCGCACTTGTAGGCATAGATAGGCATGGCGTGGACCGGAATGAGGGCTGGAGCGCCTCGGGGAATCGGACCCCGGAGGGCGCCGGACGTTCCCGTGCGGGACGTGGAACAAAACCTGTCATTATAAATTGAGGGTGTGTCCCGCGTGCGCCGGGCGTCGGCGCCCGGCGGCCCCCACCTACCAGAGCCGGACCCGCACCAGCACCTGCATGACGATCAGGCCCAGCACGAAGCCAACACCACCGTAGATGATGCTCTGCAGCAGGCGGTTGGTGCGGCGCTGCTCGGCCACCAGGGTGTCGAGTTCGCGCCGCAGTTCGTGTGGCTTGTGCTGCAGGTAGTCGTGCAGCAGGCGCGGCAGGGCCGGCAGCAGCTTGGCGTACTGCGGCGCCTCGGCCTTGAGTTGCTGCAGCAGCTTCTGCGGGCCGACCTGCTCCACCATCCATTTCTCCAGGAACGGCTTGGCCGTGCTCCAGAGGTCGAGTTCGGGGTCGAGCTGGCGCCCGAGGCCCTCGATGTTGAGCAGGGTTTTCTGCAGCAGCACGAGCTGGGGCTGGATTTCCACGTGGAAGCGGCGCGAGGTCTGAAACAGCCGCATCAGCACCATGCCGAGCGAGATTTCCTTCAGCGGACGGTCGAAATAGGGTTCGCACACCGCGCGGATGGCCGATTCGAGCTCGTCCACCCGCGTTTCGGCGGGCACCCAGCCCGATTCGATGTGCAGCTCGGCCACGCGCTTGTAGTCGCGCCGGAAGAAGGCGGTGAAGTTCTGCGCCAGGTATTCCTTGTCGAACTCGGTGAGCGTGCCCACGATGCCGAAATCGAGCGAGATGTAGCGCCCGAAGGTGGCCGGGGCGGTGCTGACCTGGATGTTGCCCGGGTGCATGTCGGCGTGGAAGAAGCCGTCGCGGAACACCTGGGTGAAGAAGATGGTGACACCGTCGCGCGCGAGCTTGGGAATGTCCACGCCCAGGGCCCGCAGCTCCTCGACCCGGTTGATGGGGGTGCCGTGCATGCGCTCCATCACCATCACCTCGGTGTGGCAGTAGTCCCAGAGCATTTCCGGGATCAGCACCAGGTCCAGCCCCTGCATGTTGCGGCGCAGCTGGGCTGCGTTGGCGGCTTCGCGCAGCAGATCCAGCTCGTCGTGCAGGTATTTGTCGAACTCGGCGACCACCTCGCGCGGCTTGAGGCGCTTGCCGTCGGCCGACAGCCGCTCGACCCAGCCGGCCATCATGCGCATGAGGCTGAGGTCCTTGTCGATCACCGGGCGCATGTTCGGACGCAGCACCTTCACCGCGACCTCCCGCCCACCGTGGCGGCCGTCCAGCAGGGTGGCGAAATGCACCTGCGCCACGGAGGCGCTGGCCACCGGCACCTGTTCAAAGTGCGAGAAGACCGAGGAGAGGGGCTTGCCGAAGGCGCGCTCGATGCTGGCGACCGCAACTTCGCTGGGAAACGGCGGCACCCGGTCCTGCAGGCGCGCGAGTTCGTCGGCGATGTCGGGCGGCAGCAGGTCGCGCCGCGTCGACAGCACCTGGCCGAACTTCACGAAGATCGGGCCCAGGCGCTCCAGGGCCTCGCGCAGGCGGGCGCCGCGCGGCGCGTCCAGGTTGCGGCCGATGGAGACGATGCGGGTGAGCAGGCGGATGGCCGGGCGCTCGAAGCTGGAGAGCACCAGCTCGTCCAGGCCGTAGCGCAACACCACCCAGACGATGAAGGCGCCGCGGAAGAGCCGGCTCATGCCGCGGTTCCGTCGGCGCGCGGAGGCACCGACGCATCGCCACCGGCGGCCGCGCGCGGCGCACGGCCGGCTGGCAGGCGCTCCACGAAGGCCTTGACGGCCTGGGCCGCCGACTGGGCGAAGCGCGCCAGCGTGTGGGCGGTGGCGTCACCGACGATGCGGGAGAGGTCTTCCTCCACGTCCCAGCGCACGTTGTCCACCAACCAGGCCACCTCGGCGGCGAGTTGCACGTCGCCCTGGATGTCCACGCCCGGTTTCTGACCGGCCAGCACGCTCTGGGCCAACGCCAACGGCGAGCGCTGGGTGAGCGTGACACTCAATTCGGGCGTCGCATCGGGCGCACAGCGCTCCAGCAGGCCGGCGGCGCTGGGTGCGAGCGTGAGGTGGAAATCGCCCCACTGGATGCGCACGGGCTTGCCCTTCTGGCGGCGCAGGCGGTCCTGGGCCGCTTTTTCCTGCATCAGCACGTGGTTGAGGAACAGCACCACGCGGTTCTGCAATTCGTCCACCACCCATTCGGGCGGGCGGATCGCGCCGAGCAGCGATTGCAGGAAGTTCAAGGGGGCGGCGGCCGCACCGGCCCCGGAAGAAGAATCGGGTGGTTCATTTTTCATGACCACCCGATTTTGACGGATAAAGCGCGAGGCACAGCGTCAGCGTGCATCAGCCGGGCTGGCGAGGCAGCCCCTGCGACGTGTCACTGCAGCGCTTGCACGCCCGCCACCAGCCAGCCACCCGGGCCGTTCTTCGGGCGGGTGATGTTCCAGACTTCGCGGAACGGGTTGGGACCGGCGGACGCTTCCTCGCGGATGAGACCGGAGAATTCGACACTGGCCATGTACTCGCCCTGCAGTTCCTCGATGCCGAGCAACTGCGCGTCCAGCATGACGACCTCGGTCTTGTTGGCGCCACTCCGGGCCTGCTCGCGCTCGGCCAGCTGGCCGCGGATCTGCTGGAGCATGTCGTCGGTCATCATCGCGCGCAGCGCGGGGATGTCGGAACGGTCCCAGGCATCCTGCAGGCTCACGAAGTTGGCTTTGGAGGCCTTGAGGAAGCCCTCGGCATCAAAACCGGCGGGTACGCCCCAGCTCTGGCTGCCGCCGAGCGCCGAACCGATCATGGAACCGCCGACGGGGCGGTGGGAATGGTCCAGCGCGGCCGGGCCGCTGCGCTCCCAGGGCCGGGCGGAGGCGTCGTTGCCGACGTTCTGCGGGCTGTAGCTGCGCGGCGTGGCCGGGTCGTACTGCGACTGGCCGGCCGGGCCGGCGCCCTGGTAGGCCATGCCACCCGGAGCAGCCGCCGCAGGCGCGCGGCGGCGCATCACCATGCCGATCACCGCCATGACCACCATCGCCAGCAGGGCGAACAGCAGGATCTGGCCAAAGGCTTCGCCCAGGCCCAGGGAAGAGGCCAGCCAGGCCAGGCCCAGACCGGCGGCCAGGCCTCCGAGCATGGCGCCCCAGGGGCGCTTGGGCGCTGCCGCGGCGGCGGCCGGATTGGCGGTGGCCGGACGGGCCGCCGCCGCGTTCTGGGCAGGCGCCTGCTGCGGCGCGGCCTGCTGGGACGGCGGCGCGCTGCTGCGCTGCGTCACGTTGCCCGACTGCTTGCCGAACGACGCGCCACCGCCCATGCGCTTGGCCCACACATCCTGGGTGCCCAGCGCCATCGCGAACACCAGCAACACCGACCACAACTTGTTCATGCTTTTGCCTCCTTCAAACAACAGAAAACCTGAAAAACCCATTCAACACTTGATGCCCATGTGCAACGCCACCACCCCGGCGCTGAGGTTGTGCACGTCCACATGGCCGAATCCGGCCGTGCGCATCATCTGCCGCAACTCTTCCTGCCCCGGGTGCATGCGGATGGACTCCGCGAGGTAGCGGTAGCTGCTCTCGTCGTTGGCCACCAGCTTGCCCAACTTGGGCAGCACATTGAACGAATACCAGTCATAAGCCTTCTCGAGCGGTTTCGCCACCCGGGAAAACTCCAGCACCAGCAATTTGCCCCCCGGCTTGAGGGTCCGATGCATTTCGGCCAGTGCAAGTTCCTTGTGCGTCATGTTGCGCAGGCCGAAAGCCACCGAAACAAAATCGAACGACTCGCTGGCGAACGGCAGTTTCTCGGCGTCGCACACCATGGTGGGCAGCACCACGCCCAGGTCCAGCAGGCGCGAGCGGCCCTCGCGCAGCATGGCTTCGTTGATGTCGGTGTGCACCACGCGGCCGGAGGGGCCCACCTTGCGGGCAAACGCCAGCGAGAGGTCGCCGGTGCCACCGGCGATGTCGAGCACCTGCTGGCCCGGCTGCGGGTTGGCCACGGTGATGGTGTAGCGCTTCCAGAGGCGGTGCAGCCCGGCCGACATGAGGTCGTTCATCACGTCGTACTTGGGCGCGACCGAGTCGAACACGCTGCGCACGCGCTGCGCCTTCTCGCCTTCGTCGACGGTCTTGAAACCGAAATGGGTGGAGGCCATGGTGGAATTTCCTCGCTTCAGTGGCTGCCGCAGGCGTGGCCGCCCTTGTCCGGCATGGGGGCGTCGCGCTCCACGCCGGCGGCCTGCAGACGTTCCAGGTACTCGGCCCACAGGTCGGCCTGCTTCGAACCCAGAAAATACAGGTAGTCCCAGGAGAAGATGCCCGAGCTGTGGCCGTCGGAGAAGGTGGGCTGCACCGCGTAGTTGCCGACCGGCTCCAGCGCCACGACGCCGACCTCGCGCTTGCCGGTCTGCAGCACCTCCTGGCCCTTGCCATGGCCTTGCACCTCGGCCGAAGGGGAATAGACCCGCATCAGCTCGAACGGGATCTTGAACTCGCTGCCGTCGGAAAAGCCGATTTCCAGCACCCGCGACTGCTGGTGCAGGGTGATCGACTGCGGCGAGGGGGTGTTCTTGTCGAGGCCGGCCATGAAAGTCTCCGTTGTCGGGCGGGTCAGACGAGCACGCGCTCGATGCCGCCTTCGTTGGCCTTGGCCACGTACTCGGGCAGCCATTCTTCGCCCAGGATCTGGCGCGCCATCTCCACCACGATGTAATCGGCTTCCAGCAGGCCGGACTTGAGGTCGTCGCCATAGCGGCTCAGGCCTTGCAGGCAGCTCGGACACGAGGTGAGGATCTTGACGTTGTCGTTCGCGCCCACGGTGCCGGCAGCGCGCAGGGCGGCTTCGCCCTTCTGGATTTCCTCTTCCTTGCGGAAGCGGACCTGGGTGGAAATGTCGGGCCGGGTCACGCCCAACGTGCCCGATTCGCCGCAGCAACGCTTGCTCTCCACCACGTTGTCACCCACCAGCGCCTTGACCGTCTTCATCGGGTCCTGCAGCTTCATCGGCGTGTGGCAGGGGTCGTGGTACAGGTAACCGCCCTGCCCGGCCGGCAAGGTGATGCCCTTTTCCAGCAGGTATTCGTGGATGTCGATGATGCGGCAGCCCGGGAAGATCTGGTCGAACTCGTAACCCTGCAGCTGGTCGTAGCAGGTGCCGCAGCTCACCACCACGGTCTTGATGTCCAGGTAGTTGAGCGTGTTGGCGACCCGGTGGAACAGCACCCGGTTGTCGGTGATCATCTTCTCGGCCTTGTCGAACTGGCCGCTGCCGCGCTGCGGGTACCCACAGCACAGGTAGCCCGGGGGCAACACCGTCTGCACGCCGGCATGCCAGAGCATGGCCTGTGTGGCCAGTCCCACCTGCGAGAACAGCCGCTCCGAACCACAGCCCGGGAAGTAGAACACCGCCTCCGTCTCGGCCGTGGTGGCCGAGGGGTTGCGGATGATGGGCACGTAGTCCTTGTCTTCGATGTCGAGCAAGGCGCGGGCGGTCTTCTTGGGCAGGCCCCCCGGCATCTTCTTGTTGATGAAGTGGATCACCTGCTCCTTGATCGGCGCGGGGCCCAGGGTGGCTGGGGGCGCGCCGGTCTGCTTGCGCGCGAGGCGCTGGAGCAGGTCGTTGGCCAGGCGCTGGGCCTTGAAGCCCGCGCCCACCATGGCGCCGCGCACGAACTTGATGGTCTCGGGGTTGGTCGCGTTCAGGAAGAACATGGCCGCCGCGTTGCCGGGCCGGAAGCTCTTCTGGCCCATCTTGCGCAGCAGGTTGCGCATGTTCATGGTCACGTCGCCGAAGTCGATCTTGACCGGGCAGGGGCTCAGGCACTTGTGGCACACCGTGCAGTGGTCGGCCACGTCCTCGAACTCTTCCCAGTGCTTGATGCTGATGCCGCGGCGGGTCTGCTCTTCGTACAGGAAGGCCTCGACCAGCAGCGAGGTGGCCAGGATCTTGTTGCGTGGCGAATAGAGCAGGTTGGCGCGTGGCACGTGCGTGGCGCACACCGGCTTGCACTTGCCGCAGCGCAGGCAGTCCTTGACGCTGTCGGCGATGGCGCCGATCTCGCTGCGCTGCATGATGATCGATTCGTGCCCCATCAGGCCGAAGCTGGGCGTGTAGGCGTTGGACAGGTCGGCGCTGCGCAGGCTGGCGTCGCCCACCGGACCCTGGCGCAGCAGCTTGCCCTTGTTGAAGCGGCCCTCGGGGTCGACGCGTTGCTTGTAGTCCGCGAAGGGTTGCAGCTCCTCGTCGGTCAGGAATTCCAGCTTGGTGATGCCGATGCCGTGTTCGCCCGAGATCACGCCGTCGAGCTGGCGCGCGAGCACCATGATGCGCGCCACGGCCTCGTGCGCGGTCTGCAGCATTTCGTAGTCGTCGCTGTTGACCGGGATGTTGGTGTGCACGTTGCCGTCGCCCGCGTGCATGTGCAGCGCCACCCACACGCGGCCCTTGAGCACGCGCTGGTGGATGGCGGTGCATTCGGCCAGCAAGGGGCCGAACGCCGCGCCGGTGAAGATGGCCTGCAGCGGCGCGCGGATCTGCGTCTTCCAGCTCGCGCGCAGGCGGTGGTCCTGCAGCTGCGGGAAGAGCGCGTCCACGTCGCTCAGCCAGCCCGCCCAGAGCGCGCGCACTTCGCGCACCAGGGCCAGGGCCTGCTGCACGCGGTCTTCCAGCAGTTCCGCGCTGGGGATGTCGCTGGCGTCGTCGGTCTTGCCCAGCGGCAGGTTGCCCTTGGCGAAGAAGGCTTCGAGCGCGTCGGCCAGCTTGATCTTGTTGCGCAGCGACAGCTCGATGTTGATGCGTTCGATGCCTTCGGTGTACTCGCCCATGCGCGGCAGCGGGATCACCACGTCTTCGTTGATCTTGAAGGCGTTGGTGTGCCGGCTGATGGCCGCCGTGCGCTTGCGGTCCAGCCAGAACTTCTTGCGCGCCTCGGCGCTGATGGCCACGAAGCCCTCGCCGCTGCGCGAATTCGCCATGCGGATCACTTCGCTGGTGGCGCGCGCCACGGCATCGGCGTCGTCGCCCACGATGTCGCCGATCAGAACCATCTTGGGCAGGGTGCCGCGCTTGCTCTTGGTGGCGTAGCCCACGGCCTTGAGGTAACGGTCGTCGAGGTGCTCCAGGCCGGCCAGGATGGCGCCGCCCGGGCGCTTCATCTCGGCGAACATGAAGTCCTTGATGTCCACGATGGACGGCACGCAGTCCTTGGGATTGCCGAAGAATTCCAGGCAGACCGTGCGCACGTGGTCGGGCATGCGGTGCACCACCCAGCGCGCGCTGGTGATCAGGCCATCGCAGCCCTCCTTCTGGATGCCCGGCAGGCCGCTGAGGAACTTGTCGGTCACGTCCTTGCCCAGGCCTTCCTTGCGGAAGGTCTTGCCCGGGATCACCAGCTGCTCGCTGCGAACCGGGGTCTTGCCGTCGGCCTCGAAGTACTGCAGCCCGAAGGTGGCGACCTCGGCGTCGTGGATCTTGCCCAGGTTGTGGTCCAGCCGGGTGACTTCCAGCCACTGGGCCTGCGGCGTGACCATGCGCCACGACACCAGGTTGTCCAGCGCCGTGCCCCACAGCACGGCCTTCTTGCCGCCCGCGTTCATGGCGATGTTGCCGCCGATGCACGAGGCCTCGGCCGAGGTCGGGTCCACCGCGAACACGTGGCCCGCGCGGTCGGCGGCGTCGGACACGCGCTGGGTCACGACGCCGGCTTCGGTCCAGATGGTGGGCAACGGCTTGTCGTGCCCGGGCGCCTTCACCCACTCCACTTCGGTCATGGCCTCGAGCTTCTCGGTGTTGATCACCGCGCTCTTCCAGGTCAGTGGAATCGCGCCGCCCGTGTAGCCGGTGCCACCGCCTCGCGGGATGATGGTCAGGCCGAGCTCGTAGCAGCCCTTGACCAGCAAGGCCATTTCGGCTTCGGTGTCGGGCGTGAGCACCACGAAGGGGTATTCCACGCGCCAGTCGGTCGCGTCGGTCACGTGCGAGACGCGCGACAGGCCATCGAACTTGATGTTGTCCTTGGCCGTCAGCCGGCGCAGCGCCTTGGTGGCGCGCTGGCGCAGCGCGGCCATGTCCTGGAACGAGCGGGAGAACTGATCAACCGCGGCGCGGGCCGCCGTGAGCAACTCGGCCACCAGGCCATCGCGCACCGCGTCGTCCTGTGGCGTGCGGCGTTTCTGCACCTCGGCCAGCCGGTGGTGCAGGGCGTCCACCAGCTGCTGGCGGCGCTTGGGGCTGTCGAGCAGGTCGTCCTGCAGGTAGGGGTTGCGCTGCACCACCCAGATGTCACCCAACACCTCGTACAGCATGCGGGCGGAGCGGCCCGTGCGGCGCTCACCCCTCAGTTCGTCCAGCAGGCCCCAGGCGCGCTCGCCAAGCAGGCGCAGCACAATTTCACGATCCGAGAAGGAGGTGTAGTTGTAGGGAATCTCGCGCAAACGTGGCGCATCGTCGGTGGCGGTGGCGAGCAACGAAAGCGGTGTGGGTGCGTTCATGTGTGTGGCAGTCGCCAGCATGACAGTAAAGAACCCAAGATGGTACCGCAGCGCAACATTCACCCACCCCCCCTGTGGAAACCCCTGTTGTCACACCTGGGAAACGCATGTGCAATCGTTTTGACATATCGGAGCCCTACCCTACCCCCACCGGTTTCCGACCATCCATCCCAAGGAGCAACACCCATGCACAAGCGTTTTCTTCCCTTGACCGGCGCCCTGGCGCTCGCCGCGCTCATGAGCGGCCCCGTTCACGCCCAGACCGAGGTCCAGTGGTGGCATTCCATGGGCGGCGCCCTGGGTGAATGGGTCAATGACCTGGCCAAGGAATTCAATGCCAGCCAGACGCAGTACAAGGTGGTGCCCACGTTCAAGGGCAGCTACGACGAATCGATGACGGCCGCGATCGCGGCCTTCCGTGCCGGCAACGCCCCGCACATCCTGCAGGTGTTCGAAGTCGGCACCGCGACCATGATGGCCTCCAAGGGCGCGATCAAGCCGGTCGGCGAGATCATGAAACAGTCGGGCCTGCCGTTCGACCCGGGCGCCTACGTGCCTGCCGTCGCGGGTTACTACACCGCGCCCAACGGCCAGATGCTGAGCTTCCCCTTCAACAGCTCCACCCCGGTGTTCCACTACAACAAGGACGCGTTCAAGGCCGCCGGCCTTGACCCCGAGAAGCCGCCGACCACCTGGCCCGAAGTGGCCCTGGCCGCCGCGTCGCTCAAGGCCTCCGGTCACAAGTGCCCGTTCACCACCAGCTGGATCAGCTGGACCCAGCTGGAGAGCTTCTCGGCCTGGCACAACACCCTGTACGCCACCAAGAACAACGGCTTCGGCGGCCTGGACACGCGCCTGGTCTTCAACAGCCCGCTGCACGTGCGCCACATCGAGAACCTGGCCAACATGGCCAAGAGCGGCCTGTTCATCTACAAGGGCCGCAACAACGCGGCCGACGCCACCTTCGTGTCGGGTGAATGCGCCATGGCCACCGCCTCGTCGGCCCTGTACGGCAGCGTGACACGCAATGGCAAGTTCGCTTACGGCATCGGCACCCTGCCCTACTACCCGGACGTGCAGGGCGCGCCGCAGAACACCGTGATCGGTGGCGCCAGCCTGTGGGCCATGTCGGGCAAGAAGCCCGAAGAGTACAAGGCCATCGCCTCGTTCTTCAGCTACCTCTCCCAGCCCGACGTGGCGGCCAAGAGCCACCAGCGCACCGGCTACCTGCCGGTCACCAAGGCCTCGTTCGAGCAGACCGACAAGTCCGGCTTCTACAAGAAGAACCCCGGTACCGACGTGTCCGTCACGCAGATGATCCGCAAGACCACCGACAAGTCGCGCGGCGTGCGCCTGGGCAACTTCGTGCAGATCCGCACCATCATCGACGAGGAACTCGAAGGCGTCTGGAAGGGCAGCAAGCAGCCCAAGGAAGCCCTCGATGCGGCCGTCAAGCGCGGCAACGAACAGCTGGAGCGCTTCCAGAAAGCCAATGCACGCTGATGCCATGCGGGCGGTGTGAAGCACCGCCTTTTCTGGGCCAAAATGGCTGTCCACATCCTCTGAACGGGACCGGGCAGCCATTCTTTTTGTAGCACCTCATGGAAAAACGGGTTCTCTTCAAATCGGCGTGGTTGCCCTGGGTGCTGATCGCGCCGCAGATGGCGGTCATCCTGGTGTTCTTCTTCTGGCCCGCCGGCCAGGCGCTCTATCAGAGCCTGCTGCTGGAAGACGCGTTCGGCTCGTCGAGCGAGTTCGTGGGCCTGGAGAACTTCGCGCGCCTGTTCGCGGACCCGAGCTACCTGGAGTCGTTCAAGACCACGGCCGTGTTCTCGGCACTGGTCGCGGTGCTGGGCCTGAGCATCGCGCTCGTGCTGGCCGTGATGGCCAACCGGGTGGTGCGCGGCGCCGCCATCTACAAAACCTTGCTGATCTGGCCTTACGCCGTCGCCCCCGTGGTGGCCGGCGTGCTCTGGCTGATGATGTTCGCCTCGCCTTATGGCGTGATCGCCTACGCGCTGCGCGAAATGGGTTTCCATTGGGACCACGTGCTCAATGGCGACCACGCCATGGCGCTGATCGTGATGGCGGCCGTGTGGAAGCAGATCTCCTACAACTTCCTGTTCTTCCTGGCGGGCTTGCAGTCCATCCCGCACTCGCTGATCGAGGCGGCGACCATCGACGGCGCCACGCCCTGGAAACGCTTCTGGAGCATCGTCTTCCCGCTGCTGTCGCCGACCACCTTCTTCCTGCTCGTGATCAACATCGTCTACGCCTTCTTCGACACCTTCGCGATCGTGGACGCTGCCACGCACGGCGGCCCGGGCAAGGACACCTCCATCCTGGTCTACAAGGTCTACTACGACGGTTTCAAGGCGCTGGACATCAACGGCTCGGCAGCCCAGTCGGTCGTGCTGATGGTGATCGTCGTCGCGCTGACCGTGATCCAGTTCAAGTTTGTCGAGAAGAAGGTGAACTACTGATGGTCCAGAAAAACCCGATCCTCGACTTCTTCTCGCACCTGATCCTGGCGATCGGCGTGCTGGTGGTGTTCTTCCCGATCTACGTGACCTTCATCGGCTCCACGCAGACCGCCGCGCAGATCCTGGGCAGCAACCCGATCTCGCTGCTGCCGGGCAACAACTTCATCGAAACCTACAAGCTCGCGCTGTTCGGTGGCAAGACCGAGGCCGGCGCCAGCATCGGCGCGGCCGGCCCGATGATGATGATCAGCCTGGCCAGCGCCTTGATCATCGCCATCGGAAAGATCGCGATCTCGCTGCTCTCGGCCTTTGCCATCGTCTACTTCCGCTTCCCGGCCAAGAACATCGTGTTCTGGATGGTGTTCGTCACGCTGATGCTGCCGGTGGAGGTGCGCATCGGTCCCACCTACGAGGTGGTGTCCAACCTGGGCATGCTCAACACCATGTCGGGCCTCACGGTGCCGCTGATCGCCTCGGCCACGGCCACTTTCCTGTTCCGGCAGTTCTTCCTGACCGTGCCCGACGAACTTGTGGAAGCGGCGCGCATGGACGGCGCCGGGCCCATGCGCTTTTTCAAGGACGTGCTGCTGCCGCTGTCCAAGACCTCGATCGCGGCGCTGTTCGTGATCCAGTTCATCTACGGCTGGAACCAGTACCTCTGGCCGCTGCTCGTGACCACCGACGAGAAGATGTACCCCATCGTGATGGGCATCAAGCGCCTGATCTTCGGCGAGGTCTACATCGAGTGGAACGTGGTCATGGCCACCGCCATCCTGGCCATGCTGCCGCCGGCCATCGTGGTCATGCTCATGCAGAAATGGTTCGTCAAGGGCCTGGTGGACACCGAAAAGTAAGCCCCTCGCCGCGCCGCAGCACCCCCATCGAACAACAACAGGATTTCCATGGCTTCCATTTCCCTGCGCAACGTCGTCAAACGCTACCGCACCGGCAAGACCGAACTGCAGGTCATCCACGGCGTGAACGCCGAGATCAACGACGGTGAGTTCATCGTCATCGTCGGACCCTCCGGCTGCGGCAAGTCCACCCTGCTGCGCATGGTGGCCGGGCTCGAAGAGATCAGCGGCGGCGAGATCTGGATCGGCGACCGCGTGGTCAACCAGCTGGAGCCGGCCGAACGCGACATCGCGATGGTGTTCCAGAACTACGCGCTCTACCCGCACATGACCGTGTTCGACAACATGGCCTACGGCCTGAAGATCAAGAAGGTGCCGATCGACGAGATCAAGCAGCGCGTGGACAAGGCCGCCGGCATCCTGGAACTCGGCCACCTGCTCACCCGCAGGCCACGCGAGCTCTCGGGCGGCCAGCGCCAGCGCGTGGCCATGGGCCGCGCCATCGTGCGCCAGCCACAGGTCTTCCTGTTCGACGAGCCGCTCTCCAACCTGGACGCCAAGCTGCGCGCCCAGACCCGGCTGGAAATCCAGAAGCTGCACCGCGAACTGGGCATCACCTCGCTTTTCGTCACACACGACCAGGTCGAAGCCATGACGCTGGCCGAACGCATGATCGTGATGAACGCCGGCAAGATGGAGCAGTTCGGCACGCCGGAAGAGGTGTACTCGCGCCCGGCCACGACCTTTGTCGCCAGCTTCATCGGCTCGCCGCCCATGAACCTGCTGAAGCACGCCCCCGGGGGGCGCCCCGGCAGCATCCTGGGCATCCGCCCCGAGCACCTGGACGTGGGCGACACCGGCTGGCCGCTGCAGGTGGAAACCGTGGAACTGCTGGGCGCCGAGCGCCTGGTGCACGCCCGCCTGGGCGACGAAATGCTGATCATCCGCACCCACGAGGACCAGGGCGCCCCGGCCATCGGCAGCACCATCCATGCCCAGCCGCGCGAAGACCGCCTGCACTGGTTCAACGCCGAGACCGGCCAGCGGCAATGAGTGGGAGAGAGCAGCCGGGCCACTGGCCCTACCCGCGCTGGGTTGCCCACCGCGGCGCCGGCAAACTGGCGCCCGAAAACACCCTCGCCGCCTTCCGCCTGGGAGCCTCGCACGGCTACCGCATGTACGAATGCGACGCCAAGCTCAGCGCCGATGGCGTGGTCTTCCTGCTGCACGACGCCACCCTGGAGCGCACCACGAACGGCAGCGGCGTGGCCGGTGAGCGCCCCTGGGGCGAGCTGAGCCAGCTCGATGCCGGTGGCTGGCACTCGCGCGCGTTCGCGGGCGAGCCCCTGGCCACCCTGGAGGCCGTGGCCCGCCACTGCCAGGCGCAGGGCCATTGGCTCAACATCGAGATCAAACCCACACCCGGCAAGGAGCTGGCCACGGGGCGCGCCGTGGCGAAAGCGGCCGCGCGGCTCTGGGCCAGCGACGCCGAGCGCGCGCCCTTCCTCACCTCGTTCCAGCCCGACGCGCTGCAGGGCGCACGGGAAAGCGCCCCCCACCTGCCGCGCGGGCTGCTGCTCGACACCCTGCGGGAAGGCTGGCGAAACATGGCGCAATCTTTGGGGTGCGTGGCGGCCGTGTGCAACCACGCGCTGTGGGACACCAGCACTGTGGCCCAGGCCCGGGAAAGCGGCCTGCGCACCCTGGCCTACACCGTGAACGACGAATGGGCCGCGCAACGGCTGCTGGACCTGGGTTTGGACGGCATCATCACCGACCGCATCGACCTGTTTGCGCCCGGGCGCTGAGGCGAAGCGCTCAGCGCTTGCGGTGCAGCCACCAGGCCAGCGAGCCCTGCACGAACACCAGGGCGGCGTAGGTGGCCATCTTGCCGTCACGGCCAAAGAACACCAGCCCCGCCAGCAACACCACCACACCGGCCACGACCAGCATGAAGGCTTCCAGGCCGGCGCCCTGCGCCGCACGGCCGGCCCGGCGAAAACGGGGCACCGTCCACAGGACCAGGGCAATGAAAACGGCGGGAGCGATGAAGCCGGCGATGTGCCCGAGGAAGGCCAAAGGCGTCATTCGAAGCGGGCGACGGCGTGCATAAGGGTTCAATTTTATAATCACCCCATGTCTGTCTGGGCCCTCGGCATCAACCACAACACGGCTCCGCTCGATCTGCGGGGCCGTTTTGCGTTTGCGCTCGACCAGATCCAGCCCACTTTGCACGGCTACCGCCAGAGCCTGGCGCGCCAGCCCGAGGCCACGCTGCTGTCCACCTGCAACCGCACCGAGCTGTACGGCGCGGGCGACCAGTCGGCGGTCGATCCCACCCTGGACTGGCTGGCGCAGACCGGCGGCGTGAGCGGCCAGGTGCTGCGCGACCACGCCTACATCCTGCGCGACGACCAGGCCGCGCGCCATGCCTTCCGCGTCGCCAGCGGCCTGGACAGCATGGTGCTGGGCGAAGCCCAGATCCTCGGCCAGATGAAGGACGCGGTGCGCGCCGCCAGCGACGCGGGCGCCCTGGGCACCACCCTGCACCAGCTGTTCCAGCGCTCGTTCGCCGTGGCCAAGGAAGTGCGCAGTTCCACCGAGATCGGCGCCCACTCCATCAGCATGACCGCCGCCGCGGTGCGCCTGGCGTCGCAGCTGTTCGAAGACCTGCGCGACATCAAGGTGCTGTTCGTCGGCGCGGGCGAGATGATCGAACTGGCCGCCACCCACTTCGCGGCCAAGACGCCCAAGGGCATGGCCATCGCCAACCGCACGCTGGAGCGCGGCGAGAAGCTCGCCAGCCGCTTCGGCGCGCAGGTGATGCGGCTGGCCGACGTGCCCGACCGCCTGCACGAGTTCGACGCCGTCATCAGCTGTACCGCGAGCACGCTGCCCATCATCGGCCTGGGCGCCGTGGAACGCGCGCTCAAGAAGCGCCGCCACCGCCCCATGTTCATGGTCGATCTGGCGGTGCCGCGCGACATCGAGGCCGAGGTCAAAGCCCTGCCCGACGTCTACCTCTACACCGTGGACGACCTCGCCACCGTGGTGCAGACCGGCAAGGACCACCGCCTGGCTGCCGTGGCGCAGGCCGAGGCCATCATCGACGCGGGTGTGCTCAGCTTCATGCACTGGATGGAGCAGCGCGACCCGGCCCACGGCGTGGTGCCGCTGATCCAGCAGATCAACGCCCAGGCCGACGAATGGCGCGCCGTGGAAATGGCCCGCGCCCGCCGCCTGCTGGCCAAGGGCGAGCCGGTGGAGGCCGTGCTGGAAGCGCTCTCGCGCGGCCTGACGCAGAAGATGCTGCACGGCACCCTGGCCGAACTGCACACCGGCGACAGCGCCACACGTGCCGCCACCGCGCAGACCGTTTCGCGGCTGTTCCTGCGCGACGAACCGCTCAAACCCCCGCGCAACGCGCAAAACTAGCTGACCCGGCCCGCGCACGGCGTTGCGGGCCCGCGCCCGTGCCGGCGTGCCGAGCCTCCGTGCTCCACCATGAAACCCTTCGTCCGAGACACCCTGCTGCGCCAGCGAGCCCGACTGCACGAGCTCGATGCGCTGCTGTCCGCGCCCGACGTCGTCGACCAGATGGACCGCTTCCGCGCGCTGAGCCGCGAACACGCCGAGGCCTCCACGGTGGTCGAGGTGTTCAACCGCTATCTCCAACGCGAGACCGACCTGGCGACGGCGCGGGAAATGCTCGACGACCCCGACATGGCCGAGATGGCGCAGGAGGAAATCCAGAGTGCCGAGGCCGACCTGGCGCAACTGGACACCGATTTGCAGCAACTCCTGCTGCCCAAAGACCCAGACGACGAGCGCAACGCCTTCGTCGAGATCCGCGCCGGCACCGGCGGCGACGAGTCGGCGCTGTTTGCCGGTGACCTGGCCCGCTTGTACACGCGCTACGCCGAAAAGCAGCGCTGGCAGGTGGAGACGGTGAGTGAGTCGCCCAGCGAGCTCGGCGGCTACAAGGAAGTGGTGCTGCGCATCGCGGGCCCCGGGGCCTACGGGCGGCTGCGCTTCGAATCCGGCGGCCACCGGGTGCAGCGCGTGCCCGCCACCGAAACCCAGGGCCGCATCCACACCAGCGCGGCCACCGTGGCCGTGATGCCCGAGCCCGACGAGACCCAGGCGGTGCAGCTCAACCCGAGCGAGTTGCGCATCGACACCTTCCGCGCCAGTGGCGCGGGCGGCCAGCACATCAACAAGACCGACTCCGCCGTGCGCGTGACCCACCTGCCCACCGGCATCACCGCCGAATGCCAGGACGGCCGATCGCAGCACAGCAACAAGGCCAAGGCGCTGCAGGTGCTCACGGCGCGCCTGCAGGAAAAAGACCGCAGCGAGCGCGCAGCTGCCGAGGCCGCCACGCGCAAGGGCCTGATCGGCAGCGGCGACCGCAGCGACCGCATCCGCACCTACAACTTCCCGCAGGGCCGCCTGACCGACCACCGCATCAACCTCACGCTGTACAAGGTGCTGCAGGTGATGGAAGGTGATCTGGACGAGGTGATCCACGCCCTGCAGGTCGCGCGCGGCACCGAGCTGCTGGCCGAGCTCGAACAACGCAACGGCGCATGACCACCACGCTTCGCGAAGCCCTGACGCACCTGCAACGCGACGGCCTGGACCGGATCGACGCGCAGATGCTGCTGCTGCTGGCCCTGCAGCGCAGCCCCCACGACCGCGCCTGGCTGCTGGCGCACGACGGCGACGCGATGGACGCCGAGGCGGCCGCCCGCCTCGCGGCCCTGGTGCAACGCCGCCGGCACGGCGAGCCCATGGCCTACCTGCGCGGCGACCAGGAATTCTTCGGCCTCACGCTCCAGGTGGACCCGCGCGTGCTCGTGCCACGGCCCGACACCGAAACCCTGGTGAGCTGGGCACTGGATGTGCTGGATGCGCTGCCGGCAGCCGCCCGCGTGCTCGACCTGGGCACCGGCAGCGGCGCCATCGCACTGGCCCTCAAGGCCCAGCGCCCGGGCGCCGTGGTCTCGGCCACGGACGCCAGCCCCGATGCGCTGGCCGTCGCCCGTGCGAACGCCGATCGGCTGGGCCTGGCGGTGGATTTCCACCTCGGGCACTGGCTCACCGCGGTGCCGGCACAGCACTTCGACCTGATCGCCAGCAACCCGCCCTACATCGCCGAAGGCGACGCCCATCTGGCGGCGCTCGGCCACGAGCCCGGCTCGGCGCTGACCGCCGGCCCCGACGGCCTGGACGACATCCGGGCCTTGGTGTCCACCGCGCCCGCCGCCCTGAACCCGGGGGGCTGGCTGCTGCTCGAGCATGGGCACGACCAGGCCGGCGCGGTGCGCAGCCTGCTCCAGGCGGCCGGCTTCACACAGGTCGGCAGCCGCGCCGACCTCCCGGGCATTGAGCGCTGCAGCGGCGGCCAGTGGCCGCAGCGGCGATAATGTGAGCCGTTTCCGGGTCTCTCCAGACCCTTCCGCAGAAGGACTTTCAGCCATGAGCGACGCGCAAACCCGAATCGACCAGCTGGTCAAATCCCACGACATCGTGTTGTTCATGAAGGGCAACGCGAGCTTCCCCATGTGCGGCTTCTCCGGCCGTGCGATCCAGATCCTCAAGGCCTGTGGCGTCGAGACGAAAACGCTGACCACCGTCAACGTGCTCGAGGACGACGGCATCCGCCAGGGCATCAAGGAATACAGCAACTGGCCCACCATCCCGCAGCTCTACGTCAAGGGCGAATTCATCGGCGGCTCGGACATCATGATGGAGATGTACCAGTCCGGCGAACTGCAACAGGTCATCAACGGCGACGCCTGATCCCGTGCTCCTCTCGTGCGCCAGCCAGGGCCACCTTCGGGTGGCCTTGTTGTTTCTGGTGCGCGATTTCGCACACCTCGTGCCCATCTTTCGGAATGCGGTGACTTTGCCGGGCATTTCTGCATTGAGGTCGGGCATGTTGTGTGCTTGAATGAAATCGCCACCGAACCTCAAGGAGAATCGCATGAGCTCTCGCAGCCTGGTCGCTTCACCCTCCCTCGGTCTGCCCATCGCCCAGATGCGCAGCGTGTTCAGCGCCGACGACGTCGAGCGCAAGCTGGCCCACCTGCAGGCCAGCGGCAACGAACGTGACTACGAAAGCCTTCGCAACACCTGGCAACGCATGCTGGAGCGCGGCCCCCAGCGCTTCGCGGTCAAGCCCTCGGGCGTGCCCGACATGGCACCGCTCTACGACCTGCTGCCCAATTTTGGTGAGGTGCTCGACGATGTGAAGCGCCACGTGGCGCTGAGCCAGGACAGCCGCGACAGCCTGGAAGTCACACCCATCCTGCTGCTGGGCCCGCCCGGGGTCGGAAAGACCCATTTCGCGCGCCAGCTCGCCGACCTGCTCGGCACGAGCATGAGCCTGGTGCCCATGAGCTCCATGACGGCCGGCTGGCTTCTCTCGGGCTCGTCCTCGCAATGGAAAGGCGCCAAGCCCGGCAAGGTGTTCGAGGCCCTGGTGGATGGGCAGTACGCGAACCCCGTGATTGTGGTGGACGAGATCGACAAGGCGGCTGCGGACGCGCAGTACGACCCGCTGGGTGCGCTCTACAGCCTGCTGGAACACGACACGGCGCAGAGCTTCGTCGACGAGTTCGCGGAAGTGCCGATCGACGCCAGCCAGGTGATCTGGGTCACCACGGCGAACCACGAGCGCGGCATCCCCGAGCCCATCATGAACCGCATGAACGTGTACGAGATCGCGCCGCCCTCGCCCGAGGCCGCGCGCAAGATCGCGGCCCACCTCTACCGGGGCATTCTGGGGGAGCACGACTGGGGCCAGCGTTTTGGCCCCGAGCCGGCCAACGACGTGCTGGATCTGCTGGCGACGCTCGCGCCGCGGGAGATGCGCCGCGCGCTCGTCACCGGCTTTGGCAATGCGCGGCTGGACAACCGCTACCGCATCGAGCCCGAAGATCTGCCTCGCGCGGGCGCGGGCAAAGGCCGCATCGGCTTCCTTCAGTAAACGGCCTGGCGCGCTCAGGCGTCCGGGTGGGCCCAGTTCCTGGCCGCGGCGTAGACCGCGTTCGGGTACTCGGCGCGGCCCCGGCTGCCGTTGTAGCGGCCGAGCGCCAGGAAGGTGTCGCCACGTTCGCGGTCCAGGTAGTGGCGCAGGATCACGCAGCCAAACCGCAGGTTGGTCTGCATGTTGAAGAGCCGGCTGGCATCGCCGTCGCCGATCAGGCGCGACCAGAACGGCATGATCTGCATGTAGCCCCGAGCGCCCACGCGTGAGATGGCGAACTTGCGGAACGCGCTCTCGACCTGCACCAGCCCCAGCACCAGGGTGGTGTCCAGCCCCGCGCGCCGGGTTTCGTACCAGAGGGTCTGCAGGAACTCGATGCGGGTCTGGAAGTCCGGCTTGCGGCGCTGCAGCCGGTCGCTGGAAGCGCCCAGCCAGCGCAGATAGGCCAGGCGTTTTTCCAGGTCGGTGAACTCGGGCACGGGCGGCGCGCTGTTGGCGATCGCAGCGCTCAAGGCACCGCGCACCGAATCGGCCAGGGGCTCTTCCAGTTGGCCACCGGCGTGCGCGACCGGGGACAGAGAGCCCAGGCCCAGCGCGCCGGCAGCCAGCAGGCAGTCGCGGCGCGACCAGACCAGCGGCTTCATGCGCCCAGCTTGCCCTTCAGGAGCGCCACCACCTCGCCCAACGCCACCTGGGTGGCGGCGGCATCGCGGCGGTGCTGGTATTCGACCTGCCCGGCCTTGAGACCCCTGTCGCCGATGGTGACGCGGTGCGGCACACCGATGAGCTCCCAGTCCGCGAACATGGCGCCGGGGCGCTCGCCCCGGTCGTCCAGGATCACATCCACGCCAGCCGCCAGCAGCTCGCTGTACAGCTGTTCGGCGGCGGCCTTCACCTCCGGGCTGCGGTCCATGCCGATGGGGCAGACCACCACCGTGAACGGCGCCAGCGCGTCGGGCCAGATGATGCCGCGCTCGTCGTGGTTCTGCTCGATCGCCGCGGCCGGCAGGCGCGTGATGCCGATGCCGTAGCAGCCCATCTCGAAATGCGCGGGCTTGCCGTCCTCGCCCAGGAAGGTGGCGTTCATGGCCTTGCTGTACTTCGTGCCCAGGTAGAACACGTGGCCGACCTCGATACCGCGCTCGATCGCCAGCACGCCCAGGCCGTCGGGCGAGGCATCGCCTTCGACCACGTTGCGCAGGTCCGCCACCAGGGTCGGCTCGGGCAGGTCGCGGCCCCAGTTCACACCGGTCATGTGGAAGTCCGGCTCGTTGGCCCCGCAGATCCAGTCCGCCAACACGGCCACCTCGCGGTCGACCACGAGATTCACCGGCTTCTTCAGGCCGATCGGGCCCAGGTAACCTGGCTTGCAGCCGAAGTGCGCATCGATCTCGGCGCCGGTGGCGAACCGGAAGCCGGCGTTGAGCCCCGGCACCTTGGCCACCTTGACTTCGTTCATGTCGTGGTCGCCGCGCAGCAGCAACAGCCAGACCCGGCTCTTGGCGACCTCGCCCGCTTCGTCGAGTTCGTCGGTGGCCAACACCAGCGATTTCACCGTGGTGGCCAGAGGCACGCCCAGCAGCGTGGCCACGTCGGCGCAGGTGGCCTTGCCGGGCGTGGGCGTCTTGACCATGGGGTTGGCTGCCGCGGGGCGTGGTCCAGCCGGCGCCAGCGCCTCGGCCTTTTCCATGTTGGCGGCGTAGTCGCTCGCCGGGCAGTAGACGATCGCGTCTTCCCCGGTCGCGGCGATCACCTGGAATTCCTCGCTCAGATCGCCGCCGATGGCACCGCTGTCGGCCGCCACGGCACGGTAGCGCAGGCCGAACCGGTCGAAGATGCGCCGGTAGGCCGCGGCCATCACCTGGTAGCTCAGCTTGGCTGTCGACTCGTCCCGGTCGAAGCTGTAGGCGTCTTTCATGATGAATTCGCGGCCCCGCATGAGGCCGAAACGCGGGCGCCGCTCATCACGGAACTTGGTCTGGATCTGGTACAGGTTTTTGGGCAGCTGCTTGTAGCTCCGGAAATCCTGGCGTGCAATGTCAGTGACCACTTCCTCACTGGTGGGTTGCACCACGAAATCGCGGTCGTGCCGGTCCTTGATGCGCAGCAGCTCGGCCCCCATCTTGTCAAAGCGCCCGGTTTCCTGCCAGAACTCCGCCGGCTGGATCACCGGCATGGTGAGCTCCACCGAACCTGCCCGGTTCATTTCTTCGCGCACGATGGCCTCCACCTTGTGGATCACGCGCAAGCCCATGGGCATGTAGCTGTAGATGCCAGCGCCGAGCTTCTTGATCATGCCGGCGCGCGTCATCAGTTGGTGGCTGACGACTTCCGCGTCGGCCGGGGCTTCCTTGAGGGTGGAAATCAGGAACTGGGAGGCTTTCATGGGCGAGCTGGGTTCTGCCAGAAGGCAGTTTGCGGTACATCGGAAGGGGAACCGGAGAACGGCGCATCCGGCAATCTGGACGGCCCACCTGCGCCCGGAGATGCAACAGGTGTGTGATCACTTCGCAACTTGCATGCCGCGATGCATAATGAACACAGTTTAAAAATTTGGGATTGATTATGCTTGACAGAGAAGGCTTCAGGCCCAATGTCGGCATCATTCTGCTCAACCAGCGAAACCAGGTGTTCTGGGGCAAGCGCATCCGCTCACACTCCTGGCAGTTTCCGCAAGGTGGCATCGACAGAGGCGAGACACCTGAGCAGGCGATGTACCGCGAGTTGCACGAGGAAGTCGGGCTCATGCCCGAGCACGTGAACATCGTCGCCCGCACGCGCGACTGGTTGCGCTACGAAGTGCCGGACCGCTTCATCCGCCGCGATGCACGCGGCCACTACAAGGGACAGAAACAGATCTGGTACCTGCTGCGCCTCGTGGCGCAGGACTGGAATCTGAACCTGCGCGCGACCAGCCATCCGGAGTTCGACGCCTGGCGCTGGCACGACTACTGGGTGCCGCTCGACGTGGTCGTGGAGTTCAAACGAGGCGTCTACGAAATGGCGCTCACCGAACTCTCGCGCTACCTGCCCAAGAACGACACCCGCAACCGCTACCTGCGCGGTGGCTCCCGCCACCGCCACGACGAAAGTCCCGAATCCTCGTCCCTGTCGGCCCCACCGCCGGGTCTGGAGTTGCCCCCGGGCGCCAGTTTTGATCCCGACCCGCAGAGCGGCTCCCGCTCTGCCCACATCGAACACAAATGACTTCTGCCCGCCACCGGTTGCTGCGATGCCTGTCCGTCGCAGCGGCCCTGATTTCGTTTCTGGGTTTCAGCCCTGCGTTGCAGGCCCAATTGCGAGACGACCCCGACGCCCCTGCATGGCAGGAAGCGGCGGTGAAGCCGCCGCCCACTTTCAGCACGGACCAATTGCTGGCCTTCGACGTCTCAGCCGGTACGGCATTGAACTATGGCATCGACCCCAAGACCTTGAGCGTGGGCGAGGACGGTGTGGTGCGGTACGTGCTGGTCGCCCGCAGCTCCAGCGGGGCGCTCAATGTGCTGTACCAGGGCCTTCGTTGCCAGACGGCCGAAGTCAAGACCTACGGGCGCTGGAACAACAACGCGTCCAGCTGGAACGTCAACGCCAAGGAAGCATGGCAAGAGCTGTCGTTCTCCGGACCCACCCGCCCTGCCATGTTGCTGGCACGGGCGGGCATCTGCGAAGGCCGCACCATCAACGGCAGCCCGCAGAAAATCCTGCACACCCTCAAACACGGCCGCCCGGAAACGCGCTGAGCGGGCCGGGGGCGCTGGCCTTAGCCGCGCGCCAGGACGAGGTTGTCGCGGTGGATCATTTCGGGTTCAGCCACGTAACCCAGCAAACGCTCGAAGTCCTGCGATGACTTGCGGCAGATGAGCCGGGCCTCGCTGCTCGCGTAGTTGGCCAATCCGCGCGCCACTTCGGCCCCGCGCGCATCGCGCACCGCGATCACATCCCCTCGGGAGAACTCGCCGTCGACGCCCGTCATGCCGATAGGCAGCAGACTCTTGCCTTCACCCACGATCTTGCCGACCGCGCCATCGTCCACCACGACGGCGCCACGCAACTGCAAATGATCGGAAATCCAGCGCTTGCGCGCCTGGTGCTTGGGCGTCTGGGCCACGAGGCAGGTGCCGATGGCTTCACCCGCCGTCAGTCGCAACAGCACGTCGGGCTCGCGGCCCCAGGCGATGACCGTGGAGGCCCCGGAACCGGCGGCGCGTTTGGCGGCCAGTATCTTGGTGATCATGCCGCCCTTGCCAATGCCACTGCCCGCGCCGCCCGCCATGGCTTCCAGGCGTGCATCGCCAGCGCGGGCCACGTGAACAAACTGAGCGGAAGGATCGCGCCGGGGATCGGCCGTGTACAAGCCCTTCTGGTCGGTCAGGATCACGAGCACGTCGGCCTCCACCAGATTGGCCACGAGCGCGCCCAGTGTGTCGTTGTCGCCAAACTTGATTTCGTCGTTGACGACGGTGTCGTTCTCGTTGATCACCGGCACCACGCCCAGCTGGAGCAATGTCAACAGGGTCGAGCGGGCATTGAGATAACGTTCACGGTCCGCGAGGTCGGCGTGCGTCAACAGCACTTGCGCGCTGCCGACGCCACAACCGCGCAGCTTGCTCTCGTACATCTGCACCAGGCCCATCTGCCCCACGGCCGCAGCAGCTTGAAGTTCGTTGATCTCCTTGGGCCGCACGGTCCAGCCCAGGCGTTTCATGCCTTCGGCCACCGCGCCGCTGCTGACCATGATGACCTCACGCCCCTGCTGCACCAAGGCAGCCAATTGCTGACTCCATTGCCCGATGGCTTCCTCGTCAAGGCCGCGGCCCTCGTTGGTCACCAGGCTGGAACCTACCTTGACCACGATGCGGCGAGCGGTCTTGAACACGGCCGCCGGGGCCATGCCATGCACATTCATTGAATCAACAGGCGAAGAGGTTGAGGCGATGTCCATGGGCAAGTGGGCTCGGAGTCAGTGAGTGTCAGGACCATTCACGAAGCGGGGATCCACATCCACCGGCGCCTGCATCGACTGATGCACCTGTGCGATGTGCTGGTAGATCTTCTGCACCAGCAGTTCGCAACCTTCGCGGGTGAGCGCTGAAATTTCGAAGACGGGCCCCTTGTATTTCAGGCGCTTCACGATGTCCTTGACCCGGGCCTCCCGCTCCTCGGTGGGCACCATGTCCAGCTTGTTGAGCACAAGCCAGCGAGGTTTCTCGTACAGTTTCTGGTCGAATTTCTTCAACTCCGCCACGATGGCCTTGGCCTGCGCGACAGGATCGACCCCTTCATCGAAGGGCGCCACATCCAGCATGTGCAGCAGCAGGCGCGTGCGTTGCAGGTGCCGCAGGAACTGGTGCCCCAGGCCAGCGCCCTCCGACGCCCCTTCGATCAGCCCGGGTACATCGGCCACCACGAAGCTCTTCTCCGGCCCGACGCGGACCACGCCCAGGTTGGGATGCAGGGTGGTGAACGGGTAGTCGGCGATCTTGGGGCGTGCGTTGGAAATGGCCGCGATCAAGGTCGACTTGCCCGCGTTGGGCATGCCCAGCAGGCCGACGTCGGCCAGCACCTTGAGCTCCAGCTTCAGACTGCGCTTTTCCCCCGGCCAGCCGGGCGTCTTCTGGCGCGGCGCCCGGTTGGTCGAACTCTTGTAGTGCATGTTGCCGAAGCCACCATCGCCCCCCTTGGCGATCGTCACCTGTTCACCGGGCTGCAGCAACTCGAACAGCACTTCGCCGGTCTCCGCATCCGCAATGATGGTGCCCACCGGCATCTTGAGCACGATGTCGTCGCCCTTGACGCCAAACATGTCCGAACCCTTGCCGTGTTCGCCGCGATGCGCTTCGAAGCGGCGGGTGAACCGGAAATCCACCAAGGTGTTCAGGCTGGCGTCCGCCACGGCGTATACATGGCCACCACGGCCACCGTCGCCTCCATCCGGCCCCCCGAACTCTTTGTATTTTTCATGCCGGAAAGATGCGCAGCCATTGCCGCCATCGCCCGCAGCGACATCGATCGTGGCTTCGTCCACAAATTTCATGACATGCTTTCCAGGAAGGAACTGCTAGAGAAGGGCCAAACAAAAAGCCCGCACGGGCGGGCCTTTTGCATTCAACGTATCACATGTGCCTCATCGCACTGCACCGATTTCTCAATCTTGCAGCACCGGAGCACGCCCGCTCAGACGGGGGTGATGCTGACAACCTGACGGTTCAGCGCGCCTTTGATGGCGAAGCTCACGTGGCCATCGACCGTTGCAAAAATGGTGTGGTCCTTGCCCACGCCCACGTTCATGCCGGGGTGGAACTTGGTACCGCGCTGACGCACGATGATCGAGCCAGCACTGACCAGCTCGCCTCCAAACGCCTTCACGCCGAGCATCTTGGGCTTGGAATCGCGCCCGTTTCGCGTTGAGCCGCCGCCTTTTTTCTGTGCCATGTTGACTTACTCCTCAGGCTGCGATCGAAGCAATCTGCAGTTCGGTGAAATTCTGACGGTGCCCTTGGCGCTTCTGGTAGTGCTTGCGACGGCGCATCTTGAAGATGCTGACCTTGTCGTGCCTGCCGTGGGCCAACACCGTGACCGTGACCGTTGCGCCGGAAACCAAGGGAGTGCCAACCTTGATATCGGTGCCGTTGCCGACAGCGAGTACCTGGTCAAACACGATCTCTTGGCCCACATCCGCAGCAATCTGTTCTACTTTAATTTTTTCGCCAGCAGCAACACGATACTGTTTGCCACCGGTTTTTATGACCGCGTACATATGAACCTCTTTAAAAATTCCACGAATGGAAGCCCGGCGGACCCAATTCCACCGAGCCTTAGATTTTAGCATGTGCCCGGAAAACCGGCAAGCGGCTGGCATGCCACCGCCCTCGTGGCTCCCTGGCGCGGCCGTTTTCAGAGGGCCTGGGGCACCGTTCCTATAATCCCAACCCGGCCCGACACCCCCTACCGATCCCGCGTTTCCACCTTGACCACCCCCATCAATTCCCCCGCCAGCCCCTTGGAGCTGATCCAGCCCGACATGCAGCGGGTGGACCAAGTCATCAGCGAACGCCTGACCACCGAGGTACCGCTGGTCCGGGAAGTTGCTCAGTACATCATCTCGGCGGGCGGCAAGCGCTTGCGCCCGGCCTTGCTGCTGCTGGTCAGCGGCGCGATCAACAGCCAGAACCCCCAGCGCCACACTTTGGCGGCCGTGGTGGAGTTCATTCACACCGCGACCCTGCTGCACGACGACGTGGTGGACGAGTCCACCTTGCGCCGGGGGCGCGAGACAGCCAACGAGCGGTTTGGCAATGCCGCCAGTGTGCTGGTGGGTGACTTTCTTTACTCCCGCGCCTTTCAGATGATGGTGGACATCAACGACATGCGCGTGATGCAGGTGTTGTCCGACGCCACCAACGTGATCGCCGAAGGCGAAGTGCTTCAACTCATGAACATGCACGACGCCACCATCGACGAGGCCGCGTACCTGCGCGTGATCCGCTCCAAAACGGCCAAGCTGTTCGAAGCCAGCGCCCGCTTGGCGCCCATCCTGGCGGGCGCGGATGCCCATACCGAGGCCCTGTGCGCGGAGTACGGGCAGGCCCTGGGCACCGCCTTCCAGGTGATCGATGACGTGCTCGACTACGAGGGCAGTGCCGATGAACTGGGCAAGAACCTGGGGGATGACCTGCGCGAAGGCAAGGTCACCCTGCCCATCATTTGCGCCCTGCGTTCCGGCTCCGAGGCGCAGAAGGCGCTGCTGCGTCAGGCCATCGAACAGGGCGACGTGGCTCACCTCGATGCCATCAGGGACATCATTCTTCAAACGGGTGCCCTGGATGCGGCTCGGGTCAGTGCGCACGCGGAGGCCCAACGGGCGATCGAGGCCGCCAAGCAACTGCCGGTCAATGCCTACAGCGCGGCTTTGCTACAATTGGCGGCTGGCCTGCTTGAGCGTCGATCTTGAGCAGCCACGGAAGGCCAACGGCCTTCAGACGATCGACCACTTTCGGTCCATCGGGGTGTAGCTTAGCCTGGTAGAGCGCTACGTTCGGGACGTAGAGGCCGGAGGTTCGAATCCTCTCACCCCGACCAAAAATTGCCTTGCAAATCAACACCTTCTCAGGTCGCTTGGTCTGCAAAAAGCGCCACAAGTGGTTAAACAGTGGCGATGGCAGGTTGATGCTCACGAAAATGAGCGAATCATGCTGCCTTGGTTTGCCTATACGGAGTTCCTACAACCTTTGGAACTCCAACCATGGCTCACATCGAGAACCGCTCCCGCATCCAGGTCAAAGTCAAGAACCGCGACGACCTGACCCGTCTCTTCGCCCACAACCACGCCGAAGCCGCGCAACGCTACTGCGCGGACCTGCATGACCAGCAGCTCAAGCCACTCGTGTCCCTCCTGGATGAGGCCTACATGGTGCGCTACTACGTCAACGGCAAGCGAAAGGGCTTCACCGCCAACTCCGCCGCCGAAGCCGAGGCGATTCAAAAGCGCATCGAGGCCGATCAGTACACCGGACTCTTCGTCGACTACACCGAAGCGCACCAGACCAGCTTCGCCGACCTGCTCATCCGATACCTCAAGGAAGAAGCGCCACGCAAGAAGGGCTTCTCGGTCATCGGGTACCAAATCAACATGTGGCTTGAGGACGCCGGCTACGAGAGGCAGGACCTGGCCGCCCTCCACGCGGCGCATCCCAACCCGCAGGATCGCAACCTCCGCGTCTCGAAGCCCACAGGTCGGCGCATGTCGCAGCCCTCCGAGGCAGCGGTCTTCATCAAGAAGAGCTTTGCCGCCCTTGGGCCAGAGGACTTTCGCGAGTACATGGACGAACGCCTGCAATGCGTCGAGCCCGCCACCGTTGACCGGGAGCTCGACGTGTTCCGGGCCGTGTGCAATGCCGCGATGTCCGCATGGCGCATTCACGTTCATATGGACCCCATGTCCGGCCTGGAGCGCCCCAAGTATTTCAACGAGCGTGATCGCCGTCTGCGCGAGGACGAAGAGGTGCGACTCATGGAGGCCGCCTGGGAAGAGGACCGCTTGTGGTCCGAGCGAGCCCTGGGCGATCAACTCTTTTCAGAGCAGGATTCTGGCACTAAGTACCAAAGGCTGAAGGCGCTGAGGGAGGCCCGGCAGATCGTCTCGGATGGCGCCAGGCACGTGCCGATGTTCGGGACCTTCATCCAGTTTCAACTGATGACCGGCGCGCGCCGGAGCGAAACGCTCAAGCTCAAATGGAATCAACTGAGCCTGGACAACCAGACCGCATTCCTGCCCGAAACCAAGAATGGCCGGTCTCGCACGCTACCTCTGCGGGCCGACCTCGTGGAGCTGCTTCGGGAACTGCCGCAAACAGGCGAGTACGTGTTCCCGATCCCTGCGGACTACCTGCGCAAGGCTTGGCTGCGTATGTGCGAGGTGTCCGGCATCGAGACGGTTGGCAGTGAGCGCCTGCGCATTCACGATTTGCGGCACGAAGCCATCTCTCGCGTCGCGGAGGCCGGCAGCCAGACGCCGGGTGGCTTCTCGCTGCTGGACCTGCAGGCGTTCAGCAGTCACCGCGACCCTCGCATGCTGCTGCGCTACACCCACCTGACGCCCACCGGGCTGGCCAAGCGTTGTTGAATTCCACCGATCTTTGACCCGAGATTTCCATCGAATACTGACCCACCCGCTTTGTGAGCAAAGTAGCTCACGGTGTGGATAAGTGCTTCGTTTTCTCCTTTTCAGACTTGGGATGTGTGGAGCTGCAGCAAAGTGCGCCGCTGTTTGCGCGACTTTGTTGCCTCGATCGATAGCCAGGTTGAGAGTTTGTCGGCGTAGGGATCGAGCTTGCTGGAGCTCGCACGCCTGGCGTAGCGGGGTTCTTCATCGCCCGCCCGCAGGTACTTCTTAACGGTGTTGCGAGCCAGGCCTGTGCGCCTGGAGATCTCGCGAATGGACATCTGCTCGCGCAATGCCCAGCGTCTTATGACACTCAGTGTCGCCACGTCTATCACTCCTGAAATCTCCTGCTGTCAAAAGCAGCAGGATAGGGTTCTTACGTGGGTCAGCTTTAAATGGAAATTGCAGCTCTAACTGGGTCAGTTTTCAATGGAAGACAACAGGCGATGTCCAGCTCCTCGACCTCACTGGCATCTGTGGCATGGTCGTCAATGCGGGCCAGCGTGGCCTCCACGTCCTTGAGCTGCCGCTCGATGGTCAGCGCGAACGACGACACCGCGCTCTCCATCCGCTTCAACACATTGACGCGCAGCAGATGGATCAGGCTCTCTTCTCGGTCGGCTTGCCGGAAGACGCTCTCGCCGCCACGGATTTCGGTGCTGTACTTGGCGTCGTAGGCCTCCGCCTTGTGGGGCAGGACGTAGCGCATGGGCGCATAGCAAGCTAGGTTCAGGCGCCGAATCTCGTTGTTGATGTCACGAATGGCCCGAAATTGCCCGGCGGTGTCGACATCGGCCTTGATGTTGATGGGCGGGCGTCGCTCCGGGAAGCGCCCGGTTTCCTCGGTGCCGTAGTAGCGCTCGACGTGGCGGCGTGAGCGGGCGATGGTCAGGTGATCCAGCAGCGTGAAGTAGTCGAAGCCCAGCATCTCGACCAGACGGCCGGGGTTGCGCTCTTCTTCGGGCAAGTCCAGCCAGCGGTTGAACTGAATCTGCGCCTTGCGGGTGGTCTGCTCGATGCTGTCGATGCCATGGTCCTGCAGCGCCGTGTCATCGCCCTCGGTCGCAAAGGCGATCTGGTTGCGCAGATCGGACAGCCGGTTGTTGACCGGGGTGGCTGAGAGCATCAGCACTCGGGTCTTGACCCCCTCGCGGATGATCTTGCGCATCAGCCGGTGGTAACGGGTTTCGGAGCCTTGCTTGGGGGACTTCTTGTTGCGGAAGTTGTGTGACTCGTCGATCACGACCAGGTCGTAGTTGCCCCAGTTCACGTGGGCCAAGTCGATGTCGCCGGACTGGCCCGCGTCGCGCGACAGGTCGGTGTGGTTCAGGACGTCGTAGTTCAGCCGGTCGGCGGCCAAAACATTGCGACGGTCGTTGACTTTGTAGAGTGTCCAGTTATCGCGTAGGCGCTTGGGTGCCAGGACCAGCACGCGGTCATTGCGAAGCTCGTGGTACTTGATGATGGCCAGGGCCTCGAAGGTTTTGCCCAGGCCCACAGAGTCGGCGATGATGCAGCCGCCGAAGCGAGCCAACTTGTCGATAGCGCCCACGACGCCATCGCGCTGGAACTTGAAGAGCTTCTTCCAGATGACGGTGTTGCGGATGCCGGTGGCCGCCTTGACGATACGATCCTCGTCCAGGGCCTCATCACGGTTGCCCAGCAGGTGATGCAGGATCAGCGCGTACACCTCGAAGGGCGCACGATGCGCCGCCATGCTTTTCAGGTCTTCGATCAGGCTCTGCGCGCCATCAGGCTGCTGCCTGAGCGCACTCCATTGCTGGTCGAACCAGCGCGCCAGGTTCCGAGCCTCTTCGGGCGACTCCGAGGCCTGAATCAGGCTCAGCGGATTACCCGGGGCCAAGCCAAGGCCCTCAGAACTGAGAGCGAACGAGCCCAGAACCACCTGTGCGGGCTCATCGCTGGTACCCGTCAGGACAGCGGCACCTTGAGGAACTCGACCATGGGCGCGACGCACCTCGGCCTTTTGCGCCAGCCACTGCGCGCACTGGCTGGCCAACCATCGAGCCTGCAGGCGATTGCGCTGGGCGCGGTCGCCCTCGCCGCCAAGAAGCTCCAGCGGGCTGTTGTCGGCAGGCAAGACGAGTTGCACCTGCCCCAGCCTACTCAAGGCCTCGCGAAGCTCGGCGAATGCGTGCAGCGAGAACGACGGCGTGACGCAGCCCAGCCGGCTGCCAGGCATCAAGTGCGGCAGCAGCAGGTCGATCACGCGGTCAGAGCCGCTGTTTTTCACCAGCTTCATGAGCCCTTCTTCTTTCCGCCGGTCTGACGACCCTCTGCCTCATGCTCGGGCTGGCCCGCACCCGCTTGAGCGTCGATCCAACGGTCGATGTCCATGCGCTTGAAGCGCCAAGTCGTCCCGACCTTGAACCCGGGAAGCTTCCGATCCACGGCCAGCCGGTAGACGGTGCGCTGGTTCACGCGGAGGTAGTCAGCGACTTCCTTCACGGTCATGACGCTGTCGGTCGCGGTGTTCATGGCAATAAGGCTGAATAGCAGTCGAAAAAGCCAGTGTAAGGGAGTACAAGCGAGGTCAACCCACTGCAACCCGAACGGACTGCCTTCTGCCTGAAGATTTCGGCCGCCCAAAGATGTCTTGCAGGGACCTGAGGACGGGCCGCTGGCTGCGGGTGCAGCCTCGCTACATCCGAGCTCTGGCACCCCCTTCGCTCAGCAATGCAGGGGAATACCAAAGCAAATTTTCTGGCTATACCAGAGTGAATTTATGAGCCGGCAGCAGCCCTGCGTAGGCTCAAAGAGGCGTCCCCGCTTCGATGGCTGCAAGTCGTTTGGCGTTCTGGTGGCGCAACTGATCGTGCGCAGCCCCGGTGGCGATCCGCCGCTTGGGCTTGGCATCGACAGGGCGCGCGCTGCGCGTGTCGGACTTCGGGATGCGTAGGCGGTGGTCAAGCCATGCGTAGAACACGTCGGGATGCCAGAACACCCTGTTGCCGATACATGCCGGTGCTGGCATGCCTTCGTCCTCAATCCAGTTTTCGATGGTGCGGGTGGTTACGCCGAAGATGTCGGCGACATCCTCTTTGGCCAGGGGGGTGAACGGAGCGTGGCGGTCCATCTTGCTCGACGATGAGTTGCTGATTTACCGTATAGGTCGCATCCAGCACCATGATTTCGGCAAGGTCCACACCTGTTGCGAAATCTCGGCCCATCAGGGCCTGTTTTCGAACATGCCATCGCGCACCTCGCCGACAAGGTCGATTCTGTGGCCACGCCCCACGGAGCCAGCGACCACACAAGCGCGACATGCGCGTCAGGCGACGTGCCTGGTTGTCGTTCGCTTAGCCGCCGCAGCGGCTGCGACTGCTGGCCTCATCCCTATCCTTCAGCACAGCGCTCCGCGACCCGCCAACAACTCAGCGTCGGTGCAAATCCAGTGGGTAAACAGTGGCTACGGTACCTTCGTGAAGGCACGCGAAACCGGGCGAAGTCTGCAGGTCAAGAGCGCTAAGTCATTGATTCACTTAGACGCTATACTGGCGGAGGAACACCTAAATAGCCGCACATCACGCTGCCAGCACGTTCGGGACGTAGAGGCCGGAGGTTCGAATCCTCTCACCCCGACCAGTTTCCCCCTTTCAGACATTGCCGTTCAGACCGAGCCAACGACCGGCCGGTCGGATTTCGCGTCCTCGATACAACGGCCAGCGGGGGAATCCGCATTTCCGACACAAGTTGCCTCAATAATGGCGGGCAAGTCCTTGATTTACGATAAATAGAAATCTATGGCGTCCGTCGAAACCGTCCCCCAGGAGACCCCGTCCATGGCCTTGCCAGGCCTGGGCCGCGCGCTCGTGTCTGCGGGGAAGCTTGGCCAGAAGGCGGCTGAAGATCTTTATCGCAAAGCACAAAGCGGCCGCTCCAGCTTCATCGCAGAACTGACCGGCTCAGGGGCTGTGTCCGCTTCGGATCTGGCCCACACCATGTCGGTGGCTTTTGCCGCGCCACTGCTCGATCTGGACGCGATCGACGTGCAACGCCTGCCCGCCGGCCTGCTCGATCCCAAGATCTGCAGCGACTACCGCATCGTCGTCCTGAGCAAACGCAACAACCGCTTGATGGTGGCCACGGCCGATCCAGCCGACCAACAGGCCGCCGAGAAGATCAAGTTCGCGACCCAGATGGGCGTGGACTGGGTGATTGCCGAGTACGACAAGCTCAGCAAACTGGTGGAGACCCAGACCACCAGCGTCAACGACACGATGGACAACATCATCGGTGGCGAGTTCGAGTTCGACGAGGCGGCCACCGAGACGAGCGTGAGCGACGTGACCGACAAGGCGTCGGAAGTCGACGACGCGCCCGTGGTCAAGTTCCTGCACAAGATGCTGATCGACGCATTCAACATGCGGGCATCCGACTTGCACTTTGAGCCTTACGAGCACAACTACCGGGTCCGTTTTCGGGTGGACGGCGAACTGCGTGAAATTGCGTCGCCGCCGATCGTGATCAAGGACAAGCTGGCGTCGCGGATCAAGGTGATCTCCCGCATGGACATCTCGGAGAAGCGTGTGCCCCAGGACGGGCGCATGAAACTCAAGATCGGACCGGACCGCGTGATCGACTTTCGGGTCAGCACCCTGCCCACCTTGTTCGGCGAGAAGATCGTGATCCGTATTCTGGACCCGAGCAGCGCCAAGGTCGGCATCGATGCCCTGGGCTACGAACCCGAGGAAAAAGAGCGGCTGTTGAACGCGATCAGCCGGCCATACGGCATGGTGTTGGTCACCGGCCCCACGGGGTCGGGGAAAACTGTGTCGCTGTACACCTGCCTGAACATCCTGAACAAGCCAGGCATCAACATTTCCACGGCGGAAGATCCGTCGGAAATCAACCTGCCGGGTGTCAATCAGGTCAACGTCAACGAGAAGGCGGGCCTGACCTTCGCGGCGGCCCTCAAGGCATTTCTGCGCCAGGATCCCGACGTGATCATGGTGGGTGAGATTCGCGATCTCGAAACGGCGGACATCTCGATCAAGGCCGCACAAACCGGTCACATGGTGCTGTCCACCCTGCACACGAACGACGCGCCGACCACACTGACGCGGATGATGAACATGGGCATTCCCACGTTCAACATCGCCTCCAGCGTGATCCTGATCACCGCCCAGCGGCTGGCCCGCCGCCTGTGCGCCACCTGCAAGGCGCCGCTGGACGTACCGCGCAAGGCCCTGGTGGACGCCGGATTCAAGCCGGAAGACCTTGATGGCACCTGGACGCCCTACAAGCCCGTGGGGTGCTCGGCCTGCAACAACGGCTACAAGGGCCGCGTCGGCATCTACCAGGTGATGCCCATTTCGGAAGAAATCCAACGCATCATCCTGCGTGGTGGCAGCGCGCTCGACATTGCCCAGCAGGCCGGCAAGGAGGGCGTTCGCACGCTGCGCGAATCGGGTCTGCTCAAGGTGAAGCTGGGCATGACTTCGCTGGAAGAAGTGCTCAGCGTGACCAACGAGTGATGCAGTTCCAGACACAAGGCTCAGAGGGATAGAGGGACACCATGGCAACCGCAGTATCCAAGAACGTCAAGGACGCCGTCTTCGAGTGGGAGGGCAAAGACCGCAACGGCAAGACCGTGCGTGGAGAAACACGGGCCGCGGGAGAAAACCAGGTGTTGGCTGCGCTGCGGCGCCAGGGCATCGTGCCCGGCAAGGTCAAGAAGCGCCGCATGAGTTCGGGCAAGCGCATCAAGCCCAAGGACATTGCCATCTTCACGCGCCAGCTGGCCACCATGATGAAAGCCGGTGTGCCCCTGCTCCAGGCGTTCGACATCGTCGGCCGGGGCAACGCCAACCCCAGCGTCACCAAGCTGCTCAACGATATCCGCACCGATGTGGAAACCGGCACCTCGCTGAGTTCGGCGTTTCGCAAACACCCGCTGTACTTTGACAGCCTGTACTGCAACCTCGTGGAAGCCGGTGAAGCCGCCGGTATTCTGGAGGAGTTGCTGGACCGCCTGGCCACTTACATGGAGAAGACCGAGGCGCTCAAGTCCAAGATCAAGTCGGCGCTGATGTACCCGATCGCCGTGATCATCGTGGCCTTCGTGGTGGTGACCATCATCATGATCTTCGTGATCCCCTCGTTCAAGGAGGTGTTCTCCTCCTTCGGCGCCGATCTGCCCGCGCCGACCCTGTTCGTGATCGCGATAAGCGAGTTCTTCACCGAGTACTGGTGGTTGATCTTTGGCGTCCTCGGTGGCGGCTTCTACTTTTTCATGCAGGCTTGGCGGCGCAATGAGAAGGTGCAGCGGTTCATGGACCGCCTGCTGCTCAAGCTGCCGATCTTTGGCCCATTGATCGAAAAATCGGTCATCGCCCGCTGGACGCGCACGCTGGCGACGATGTTCGCGGCGGGCGTGCCCCTGGTGGAAGCGCTGGACTCGGTGGGCGGTGCATCGGGCAACTCGGTCTACGCCATCGCCACCGAACGGATCCAGCAGGAGGTGTCGACCGGCACCAGCCTGACCAACGCCATGACCAATGCCAACATCTTCCCATCCATGGTGCTGCAGATGTGCGCCATCGGTGAGGAGTCGGGCTCCATCGACCACATGCTGGGCAAGGCCGCCGACTTCTATGAAGCCGAGGTCGACGACATGGTGGCGGGCATCTCCAGCCTGATGGAGCCCATCATCATCGTCGTGCTGGGGACCGTCATTGGCGGTATCGTGGTGTCGATGTACCTTCCCATCTTCAAGCTGGGCCAGGTGGTTTGATGCTGGCGGAAGCGGGCGTGCCGGGCGCGGCGCTGCTGGGCTTGCTCGGCTTGTTGGTGGGCAGCTTTCTCAATGTGGTGATTCACCGCCTGCCCAAGATGATGGAACTGCGCTGGGCGGCCGAATGCGCGGATCTCCAGAACACGGAAGAGAATCCGGCAGCGGCCTCACCAGAAGCTGAAACATTCAACCTGATGGTGCCGCGCTCGCGCTGCCCGCATTGCGGACATCAGATTCGCTGGTTCGAGAACATCCCGGTGTTCAGCTACCTCGCATTGCGCGGCCAATGCAGCCAGTGCAACGCGCCGATCAGCGCACGCTATCCGGCGGTGGAGTTGACGGCCGCGGTCTTGTTCGCCTGGTGTGGGTGGCAATGGGGGCTGGGCTGGGAGGCCCTGGCTTGGTGCGGCTTCTCCGCGGCGGTGCTGGCACTCGCGTGCATCGACTGGGACACCACGCTGCTGCCCGACGACATCACCCTTCCCTTGCTGTGGGCCGGCCTGTGCGCAGCAGGTCTGCGACTGACAGACACCGCGCTCCCGGACGCTCTCTGGGGGGCCGTGGCTGGCTACCTGTCGCTCTGGCTGGTGTACTGGGCCTTCAAGCTGATCACGGGCAAGGAAGGCATGGGCTACGGTGACTTCAAGCTCTTCGCCGCCTTCGGCGCGTGGTTCGGCTGGCAAGCGTTGATCCCGGTGATCTTGATGGCCTCGGTGATCGGTGCCGTGGTGGGCATCGCCATCAAACTCAAAGGCAACCTGCGCGAGGGAGGCTATGTGCCTTTCGGCCCCTTCCTGGCATTGGCCGGCTTGACCTCGATGGTCTTTGGCCCTTCGGCCATTCTGGCCGCCATCGGCCTGTGAGCCAGACGCCTCACAGGCCGCCCGTGCGGCTGGGACTCACCGGTGGCATTGGCAGTGGCAAGAGCACGCTGGCGCGCCTGCTGCAGGCCCGTGGCGCCGGAGTGATCGATGCCGACGCCATCTCCCGCCGCAGCACCGAAGCCGGCGGCGCCGCGATGCCCGCCATCGCACACACCTTTGGCCCGGCATTCCTGGCTCCAGATGGCGCCCTCGACCGGCAGCGCATGCGCGATCACGTGTTCGCACACCCCGAAGCCCGCCACACGTTGGAGCACATCATCCATCCGCTGGTGGGCGCGGAAATCCAGCGCCAGGCCCAGGCATCGGCCTCTGCCTGTCTGGTGTTCGATGTGCCTCTGCTCGTCGAGTCCCCACGCTGGCGGCCTCAGCTGGACCGCGTGCTGGTGGTCGACTGCTCGCCCACCACGCAGATCCGCCGCGTGAACGCTCGCAGTGGATGGGACGCCACCACCACCGAAGCCGTGATGCGCAACCAGAGCCCGCGTGCCTTGCGCCTGGCCGCGGCCGACCTCGTGGTCTTCAACGACGCCGACGACCTGGCCCTGCTGGAGCGCGCCGCTGAGGCCCTGGCCAAGCGGTTCGGGCTATGATGAACCCCCACCCGCCGCTCCGTCCCGCGACCGCCCCGCTGCCGTGATCCTGTACGACTACCCCTTCAACGAACGCATTCGCACCTACCTGCGGCTTGAACAGCTGTTTCGTCGCATGGTGGAACTGGTGCCCCGCAGCCACCCGCTGGACCACCACTATGCGATCCAGACCATCTTCGAGATCATGGACGTGGCGGCCCGGGCCGACATGAAGTCGGATGTGCTCAAGGACCTGGACCGGCACAAGCAGCAACTCATCGGTTTTCGCGGCAATCCGATGATCGCGGAGCAGGCCCTGGAAGAGGTCATCCAGAAGCTGGAAGACTGCTTCACGCAACTGAGCGAAATGACCGGCAAGACCGGCCAGGCCCTGACTGAGAACGACTGGCTGATGAGCATCCGCAGCCGCATCGGCATTCCAGGCGGCACCTGCGAGTTTGATCTGCCCGGCTACTACCACTGGCAGCACCGGAGCGCGGAGGAACGCCGGGCCGATCTGCATCGCTGGTCGGTACCGCTGGCACCCTTGGCCGAGTCCATCGTGCAATTGCTCAAGATGCTGCGCGAATCGGGTTCGGCCCAGAAGGTGGTCGCGCCGGGTGGCCAGTTCCAGCTGACCCTGCCGCAGGGCCGCAGCTTCCAGCTGCTGCGCTTGCGCATCGACCCGTCCACGGGACTCATCCCCGAAATCAGCGGCAACCGGCTGATGCTGTCGGTGCGCCTGATGCGCCACGGCGAAGACGACCGCCTGCATCCAGCGCAGGAGGACGCCGCGTTTGAACTGACCCTGTGCGCCTGAGGTCGGCCGTGAGCGACAAAGCCACCCACACACCCGTCAGAACCGTCCGCTGCCCGAATTGCGGCGGGCCCAGCATCTACGCGCCGAGCAACGCGTACCGACCGTTCTGCAGCGAGCGCTGCAAGCAGATGGACCTGGGTGCCTGGGCGAACGAGGAATTCGGCCTGCCGGAAAAGGAAGGTCAGAGCGACCCCGGCTTCGAACAAAGCTGAAACCGCCTCCAGCGGTTCAGCAGAACGACCTCAAACCGTCTGTTCGGCCGCCAGCCATTCCAGCACGGGCACGGTACCGGCCAGCACAGGGGCACACGACACCGGCAGGGTTTGCCAGCCAAACTGCTGGCCTTCGCGCATCTGCAGCTCACCGGTCCAGTCGCGCACCTTGCAGAAATGCAGCCGCACCAGTCCATGCGGGTAGTCCACCATCGACACTTTCCAGATGTGCGCGGTGCCGATGGTCAGGCCGATCTCTTCCTGGAGTTCGCGCCGCAGCGCCTGCTCCACGGTTTCACCCGCCTCCAGCTTGCCGCCCGGAAACTCCCAGTACCCGGCATACACCTTGCCCAGTGGACGGGATGTCAGCAGGAAAGCACCATCCGGCGCGATCAGCACGCCAACGGCCACGTCCACCACGGGCCGATCGGCAGGACGCGGCGCGTCCTGGTCGGCATCGACCACCAGCACCGGCGCGCTCATGCCTGGATGGCGTGGGTGCCCGCATAGTCGCGCGCGAACTGGTAGGCCACCCGACCGCTGCGCGAACCGCGCTCCAGTGCCCAGACCAGTGCCAAGGGCCGCGCCGCCGCAATGTCGGCAGCAGGCACACCCATCGAGCTGAGCCACTGCGCGACGATGGTGAGGTACTCGTCCTGGCTGAACGGGTAGAAGCTCACCCAGAGGCCGAAGCGCTCCGACAGGGAAATCTTTTCCTCCACCACCTCGCCCGGGTGCACCTCGCCATCCGCCGTGTGCGTGTAGGTGAGGTTTTCCTTCATGTACTCGGGCAGCAGGTGGCGGCGGTTGCTGGTGGCGTAGATCAGCACGTTGGGGCTCGCGGCCGAAACCGAGCCATCCAGGATGGACTTGAGCGCCTTGTAGCCTGGCTCGCCATCCTCGAAACTGAGGTCGTCGCAGAACACGATGAAACGCTCGGGCCGCTCAGCCACCACTTCGACGATGTCGGGCAAATCCACCAGGTCGGACTTGTCCACCTCGATCAGCCGCAGGCCTTGCGGCGCGTATTCGTTGAGGCAGGCGCGCACCAGCGAGGACTTGCCGGTACCGCGCGCACCGGTCAACAACACGTTGTTGGCAGGCAGGCCCTGCACAAACTGCAGGGTGTTGCGCTGGATTTTTTCCTTCTGCCCGTCGATCTCCTGCAGATCGTCCAGGCGCATCGCACCCACGTGTCGCACCGGCTCCAGCACGCCATGGCCGCTGCTGCGCTTGCGGTAACGCCAGGCCACGGCGGCGGCCCAGTCGGGCGCCGACATGGGCTGCGGCAGCACCGCCTCGATCCGGGTGATGAGCTGCTCGGCGCGCTGCAGCAGGCGTTCGAAGTGCTCGTTCATGACCGGTAGTCGGCGTTGATGGTCACGTACTCGTGGCTGAAGTCGCAGGTCCACACGGTCTCGCTCGCCGTGCCCCGGCCCAGCCCGATTCGCACCAGGATCTCGGCTTGCTTCATGACACGCTGGCCGTCTTCTTCCTTGTAGGCCGGGTGGCGCCCACCGGCGCTGACCACATGCACGTCACCAAGGTGCAGATCGATGCCGTTGACATCCAGGTCGTGAATGCCCGCGTAGCCCACCGCTGCCAGAATGCGGCCCAGGTTCGGGTCGCTGGCGAAAAACGCCGTCTTCACCAGGGGGGAGTGAGCGACCGCGTACGCGGCCAGCAGACATTCCGAGGCGTCGCGGCCACCGTCCACCTGCACGGTGATGAACTTGGTGGCGCCTTCGCCGTCGCGCACGATGGCATGCGCCAACTGCCGCGCCACCGGGGTAAGTGCCGCCAGCAGCGCACGCCCTGCGGGGCTCTCCAGATCGGTGATGGGGGTGTTGCCCGCCCGCCCGGTGGCCACCACGACAAAGGAGTCGTTGGTGCTGGTGTCGCCGTCCACGGTGACGCGGTTGAAGGAAGCATCGGCCAGGCGGCGCGCCAGCGCATTCATCAGCGCGGGCGCGACGGCGGCGTCAGTGGCCAGGAAACCCAGCATGGTGGCCATATTGGGCCGGATCATGCCCGCGCCCTTGGCAATGCCGGTGGCGCTGAGGGTCCGCCCGTCCAGCTCGAAGCGCTGGCTGAAGGCCTTGGGCAAGGTGTCGGTGGTCATGATGCCCTGAGCCGCGGAGAGCCATTGCGCGCCGCCCTCGGTCTGAGGCTGTGCCGCGTCGGCCAGCGCCAGCGGCAGGCCGGCCAGCAGACGGTCCAGCGGCAGCGGCTCCATGATCACGCCCGTCGAGAACGGCAGCACCTGTTCGTGGTGCAGACCGAGCGAGCGCGCCAGCGCGGTGCAGGTCTGGCGTGCGTTGGCCAGGCCCGGTTCACCGGTGCCGGCGTTCGCGTTTCCGGTGTTGATCACCAGCGCGCGGATCGACTGCCCGGAAGCCAGGTGGTCCCGGCACACCTGGACCGGTGCGGCCGCGTAGCGGTTCTGCGTGAACACCGCGCCCACGGCGCAGCCTTCATCGAGCAGAAACACCGTGAGGTCCTTGCGGTTGGCCTTGCGGATGCCCGCCTGCGCCACACCGATGCGCACACCCGCGACGGGCAGCAGATCGGTGGCCAAGGGGGCGTTGAGTTGAACAGGCATGTGAACTCCGTGGATGTACCGTGATGTCCAACGGCCGCGCGACGGCGGGCACCCTGGGGGGCCGCCCTCACGCCACCGTCAGTCCAGCTTGCCGTGGCAGTGTTTGTATTTCTTGCCACTGCCACAGGGGCAGGGATCGTTGCGCCCCACGCGCGGCACGTCGCCCGCAGGGCGCGCGGCCGCGGCAATGGCCGCATCGGCGATGGTCTCGGCCTCGCCCGTTTCGGTCGGGGCGGTGTAGGTCACGTTGGCAATCTGCTCGGCGCGCTCTTCCAGCCGCTCGGCCGCCTCGGCCATCTGTTCGGCCGATTGCACGCGCACGTTCATGAGCACGCGGGTGACGTCGTTCTTGACGCTGTCGAGCAGTTGGCCGAACAGCATGAAAGCCTCGCGCTTGTACTCCTGTTTCGGCTGCTTCTGCGCATAGCCGCGCAGGTGGATGCCCTGGCGCAGGTAGTCCAGCGCCGAGAGGTGTTCGCGCCATTGGCTGTCGATGGTCTGAAGGAGCACGACGCGCTCGAACTGGGTGAAGTTCTCCTCGCCCACCAGCGCTACCTTGCCCTCGAAGACCGTCTTGGCCGCCGCCTGCACGCGCTCGACGATTTCCTCGACATCGATGGCTTCCGCATCGGCCACCCAGCTGGACACGGGCGCTTCCACGGCCCACTCCTCGCGCAGCACACGCTCGAGCGTGGGCAGGTCCCATTGCTCTTCCACACTGCCCTCGGGCACATACTGGTGCACCAGGTCGGTGAAGCAGCCTTCACGCAAGGCGTCGATCTGCGCGCGCAGCGAGGTGGCGTCCAGAATGTCGTTGCGCTGCTGGTAGATCACCTTGCGCTGGTCGTTGGAAACGTCGTCGTACTCCAGCAGCTGCTTGCGGATGTCGAAGTTGCGCGCCTCGACCTTGCGCTGCGCGCTCTCGATGCTGCGTGTGACGATGCCGGCTTCGATCGCCTCGCCCTCGGGCATCTTCAGGCGGTCCATGATCGCGCGCACGCGGTCGCCCGCGAAGATGCGCATGAGCGAGTCGTCCAGGCTCAGATAGAAACGCGAGGAGCCAGGGTCGCCCTGGCGGCCCGAACGGCCGCGCAGCTGGTTGTCGATGCGGCGCGATTCGTGGCGCTCGGTCGCGATGATGCGCAGACCGCCCAGCGCCTTGACCTTCTCGTGGTCCTGTTGCCATTGCTGGCGGATCGTCTCGATGCGGGCCGCCTTGGTCGCGTCGTCGAGTGACTCGTCGTTCTGCACCGCATCGACCATCTTCTCGAGGTTGCCGCCGAGCACGATGTCGGTACCACGACCGGCCATGTTGGTGGCGATGGTGATCGCGCCAGGCCGGCCGGCCTGGATGATGATGTCGGCCTCACGGGCGTGCTGCTTGGCGTTGAGCACCTCGTGCGGCAGCTTTTCGGCCTGCAGCAGGCTGGCGATGATCTCGGAGTTCTCGATCGACGAAGTGCCCACCAGCACCGGCTGGCCGCGCTCGTGGCACTCGCGGATGTCCTCGATCGCCGCGACGTACTTTTCCTTGGTGGTCTTGTAGACCCGGTCCAGCTGGTCGTTGCGCTTGCTCGGCCGGTTGGGCGGGATCACCACCGTCTCCAGGCCATAGATCTCCTGGAATTCGTAGGCCTCGGTGTCGGCCGTACCGGTCATGCCCGAGAGTTTGCTGTAGAGACGGAAATAGTTCTGGAAGGTGATGGACGCCAGCGTCTGGTTCTCCGGCTGGATGGCCACGCCTTCCTTTGCTTCCACGGCCTGGTGCAGGCCGTCGCTCCAGCGGCGGCCCGACATCAGGCGGCCCGTGAACTCGTCGACGATGACGATCTCGCCGTTCTGGTTCACATAGTGCTGATCGCGGTGGTAGAGGTGGTGCGCCTTCAGCGAGGTCACCAGGTGGTGCAGCAGCGCGATGTTGGCGGGGTCGTACAGCGAAGCCCCTTCGGGCAACAGGCCGGCCTGACTCAGCAGGCGCTCGGCATTCTCATGGCCCTGCTCGGTCATGTGAATGGAATGTGCCTTCTCGTCCACGGTGAAGTCGCCGGGTTTGATCACCCCTTCGCCCGTGCGCGGATCGGCCTCGCCCTCCTGTCGCACCAGGTGGGGCACCAGCTGCTTGATCGCCAGGTAGACCTGGGTCTGGTCTTCGGCCTGGCCACTGATGATCAGGGGTGTGCGGGCCTCGTCGATCAGGATGGAATCCACCTCGTCCACGATCGCGTAGTTCAGGCCCCGTTGCACGCGGTCGGCGGCCTCGTAGACCATGTTGTCGCGCAGGTAGTCGAAGCCGTATTCGTTGTTGGTGCCGTAGGTGATGTCGGCGCGGTAGGCGGCCTGCTTGTCCTCGCGCGGCGCCTGAGGCAGGTTGATGCCCACGGTCAGGCCGAGGAAGTTGTACAGCCGGCCCATCCACTGGGCATCGCGGCTGGCCAGGTAGTCGTTGACGGTGACGACGTGAACACCCTTGCCGGTCAGTGCGTTGAGGTAGACCGGCAGCGTGGCGGTCAGCGTCTTGCCTTCGCCGGTGCGCATCTCGGCCACCTTGCCGTGGTGCAGCGCCAGGCCCCCCATCAGTTGCACGTCGAAGTGGCGCATCTTCATGACGCGCTTGCTGGCCTCGCGCACCACGGCAAACGCCTCGGGCAACAAGGCCTCCAAGGCTTCGCCCTGGGCGATGCGTTGCTTGAACGCCTCTGTCTGAGCCTTCAGCTCGTCGTCGCTGAGCTGCTCGAACTTCGACTCCAGTCCATTGATGCGCTCCACCGTCTTGCGATAGGTCTTCAGAAGACGGTCATTGCGGCTACCAAAGATTTTGGTGAGGAAGTTTGTGGCCATACGTGCGGGCCTGCGCCGGACACCCTGTGGATTCCGGGCAGGCAATTGGAGGTAGGAGGGCTCTCGCGAACCCGGGAGAGCAAACGACGGGAAACTACCCGTGATGTGCCGACGGACGCAGGGCTTTCAAGAGCAAAGCGCGCATTTTACCCGCCGCACCTGCCCCGCGCTCAGGGCCTGCGGGGGCCGGGCCCTGTGGCCTTGGCCACGGCCATGTTTTCGCCCGCGGCCAGGAAACGCTGCGGATCCTGGGGCACGCCCGAGACCCAGACTTCGAAGTGCAGATGCGGCCCGGTGGAGCGTCCCGTGGAGCCCACTTCCGCGATCTTCTGGCCCCGCTTCACGATATCGCCCTTCTTGACCAGCACCTTCGAGGCGTGGGCATAGCGGGTGATGAGGTCGTTGCCATGGTCCACTTCCACCATGTTGCCGTAGGCAGGGTGGTATTCCTGCACCACCACCATCCCGCCCGCGGCGGCCAGGATGGGGGTGCCCGGATCGGACGGGAAATCCAGGCCCGTGTGCAGGGCGGAGCGCCCGGTGATGGGGTCGATGCGAAAGCCAAACGGCGACCCCACCTGCACGCCCGCCACCGGTTGCTCGGTCGGCACCATCGTGCGCTGGATCTTCTGGTCGAACAGGCGCGACTCCACCACCGTCAACCAGTCCACCCGCGAACCGCTCGTCTGGTCGATCCGCTCCAGCGCACCCATCAATTCGTCCATGCTCAGGTCACGGCCCCCACCAGCGCGCCGCCGGCACCTGGCTTGGGCTTGAACTCCGCCGGGCTCAGGCCCGCCAGGCCTGCGACCCGTTCACCCAGCGAGTCGATCTGCACCATGCGCGCCTGCATTTCGCCCAGCTTGCGGGCCATGGCGTCGAGGTTGGCGCGCATGTAGGCGTTCTGGGTATTCGCTTCGTCCTGGTGCACCAGACGCGCCACCGGCGCAAACCCGGGCCAGCCCTGGCGCACCCCCTCCAGAAACACCCAGTGGTACGTGGTGATCGCCCCCAGCATCAGCAGCACCGACGCGAGCACGCCGACACCGACGAGCTTGAGTCCACTGAGGTGCATGGCGCGACTCTTGGCCAGCCAGGCGTCCGTGATAATGATGTGCACTGCTCTACCTTTCCAGGCCACCCAGATTCAACTAGGCCACCTTCATCGCATGTCTACCGCCCCCCGATCCCACAACACCATGCTCAGCCTGGAGCAGGCCGTGGGAGCTGCGCCCACGCTCGCCGCGCTGCAGGAGCGCATCCGGGAGTCCCGTTGGTGCCTGGATCAGGTGCAACACCTGATCCCCGCCAGCTTGCGTCCGCATGTGCTGGCCGGCCCCTTGCAAGATCAGGAGTGGTGCCTGCTGGTTGCCAGTTCCGCCGCATCGACCAAACTGCGCCATTTGCTGCCTTCGCTGCAACTGGCTTTGACCCAAAGGGGTGCGCAGGTTAACGCAATCCGCATCAAAGTCCAAACGCCGGGACGATGAGCGCGCCCTGAGCCTGCGCGGGCGGTGCCTGGTGCCGCTTGTCTGACTCGAACAGACGACCTATCGCTTACAAGGCGATTGCTCTACCAACTGAGCTAAAGCGGCGGGTTGAACGAAAAATTCTACTTGACGCGCTTGAGCTGGGGCCTGCCGCCCGGCCGACCAGGGCCTGCCGGTGGATCGGGCAGATCACCCGACGCGGGCGCGCCATCGCTGGGAACGGACCGCAGCGGACCACGGGCAGGACCGTCGGAGGCCTCTTCCACGCCCGAAGGTGCATCGGGCACCACAGCGGCGTCCACGGCGGGCCCGGAGGATACGGCCGCCGCGGGCGGCGCTGGAAAGGCCATGCCTTGGCCGTTCTCGCGCGCATAAATGGCGATCACATGGCTGATCGGCACAATGATCTCGCGCGCCACCCCGCCGAACCGGGCCTTGAACTCGATGAATTCATTGCCCAGCTTGAGCGAGCTGGTGGCTTCCATGCTCACGTTGAGCACGATCTCACCGTTCTTCACGAACTCCATGGGCACCCGCACCGACGCATCGACCTGGACGGCGATGTAGGGCGAGAACCCATTGTCGGCACACCATTCGTGCAGGGCACGGATCAGGTACGGCCGCGTGGAGGGGATTTCCGGTTCGAAGGCGCTCATGAAGTTTCTGGCCTGGTCCCCTGCGGGACCGCGTGCCGTTTATTTGCGCATCACCTTTTCGGATGGCGTGAGCGCCTCGATGTAGGCCGGGCGCGAGAAGATGCGCTCGGCGTACTTGAGCAGGGGAGCGGCGTTCTTGCTGAGTTCGATGCCGTAGAAATCCAGGCGCCACAGCAGGGGGCGATGGCCACGTCCAGCATGGAGAAATTGTCACCCAGCATGAACTTGTTCTTCAGGAACACCGGTGCGAGCTGGGTCAGGCGATCGCGGATGTGCGAACGGGCCTTCTCCAGCGCTTTCTCGTTGCCCTTGGTGCTGCGCGATTCGAGCATGGACACGTGCGTGAACAACTCTTTCTCGAAGTTCAGCAGGAACAGGCGCACGCGCGCGCGGTCCACCGGGTCGCCGGGCATCAGCTGGGGATGCGGGAAGCGTTCGTCGATGTACTCGTTGATGATGTTCGATTCGTACAGGATGAGATCGCGTTCGACCAGGATAGGCACTTGGCCATACGGGTTCATCACGCTGATGTCTTCAGGCTTGTTGTACAGGTCGACGTCCCGGATCTCGAAATCCATGCCTTTTTCAAACAGCACGAAACGGCAGCGGTGGGAGTAAGGGCAGGTGGTGCCCGAATACAAGACCATCATGTGGGAGTCTCCTTAAAGCAAAAAACAGTGGCTTGCGAACATGCCCGTCGGGCATTGCAAACCACTGTGGAACGGTCGGGCCGGCCTCCCATGAGACCGCCCCAGCCGGATCGGATTATTTGACGTCTTTCCAGAAGGCCGCATTCAAGCGCCAGGCCACGATGGTGAAAGCCGCCAGGAACAGCATCACCCACACGCCGATGCGCACGCGGGAGTTCTGGGAAGGCTCGGCCATCCACTGCAGATAGGCCACCAGGTCGCCAACGTTTTCTTCGTAGCGCGCATCGCTCAGGGTGCCGGGTTTGACCTGCTCCCAGCCTTTGACGCGGTCCACCTCGTGGCCGTGGCTCATCACCTTCTCGTGCACCGGACGGCGCTCGCCTTGCAGCTCCCACAGCGGGTGGGGCATGCCGATGTTCGGGAACACCAGGTTGTTCCAGCCGGTCGGCTTGGTGTCGTCGCGGTAGTAGGTGCGCAGCAGGGTGTAGACGTAGTCGGCACCGGTGCCCGCGCTGCTGGAGCGCGAACGGGCGATCAGGCTGAGGTCGGGCGGGTTCACGCCGAAGAACTGCTTGGCCTGCTTCGGATCGATGGCGGCCTTCATCGTGTCACCGATCTTGTCGGTCGTGAAGGTCAGGTTCTCAGCGATCTGCTTGTCGTTCAGGCCGATGTCGCGCAGGCGGTTGTAGCGCATGAACGCCGCCGAGTGGCAGCTCAGGCAGTAGTTGACGAACAGTTTGGCGCCATTCTGCAGGGCGGCCATGTCGTTGGTGCGCTGAGGCGCCTTGTCCAGCGGGAAGTTTCCACCGGCGGCCAGCGCCGCGCCCGACAAGCCCAGGGCCAGCATGAAGCCCAAGAGGATTTTTTTCATTTGCTTGACTCTCCGGATTGGCTCTGTGGGTTCAGTGGGGCTGGAACGTGACGCGCTGGGGCACCGGCTTGAATTCGCCGATGCGGCTCCACCAGGGCATCAGCAGGAAGAAGCCGAAGTAGAACAGCGTACCCAACTGGGACACCCGCTCGCCAATGGGCGACGGCGGTTGCACCCCGAGATAACCGAGGATCAGGAAGTTGATCACGAACACCGTGTACAGCCAGATGTTCCAGTTCGGGCGGTAGCGGATGGACTTGACCGGGCTGTGATCAAGCCAGGGCAGGAAGAACAGGATGATGACGGCGCCGCCCATGGCGACCACGCCCCAGAACTTGGCATCGATGGACAGCATCAGCGCCACCAGCACCAGTGCGGCGATCACGATGCCACCCTTGATCGCGCCGGACACCTTGGCCTTGAGCGCACCCAGGACCGCCGCGATGACGACGATGGCCACCAGGGCGTACATCATTTCGGTGGTGATGGCACGCAGCATCGAGTAGAACGGCGTGAAGTACCAGACCGGCGCGATGTGCAGGGGCGTCACAAGCGGGTCGGCCGGGATGAAGTTGTTGTACTCGAGGAAGTAGCCGCCAAACTCGGGGGCGAAGAAGATGATCGCCGAGAACACCATCAGGAAGACCGAGACGCCCAGGATGTCGTGCACGGTGTAGTACGGGTGGAACGGGATGCCGTCCAGCGGCTTGCCCGATGCGTCCTTGGTGGCCTTGATCTCCACACCGTCGGGGTTGTTGGAGCCCACTTCGTGCAGGGCGATCAGGTGAGCGACCACCAGACCCAGCAGCACCAACGGCACAGCGATCACGTGGAAGCTGAAGAAGCGGTTCAGCGTGGCGTCGCCCACCACGAAGTCGCCGCGGATCAGCAGCGCCAGGTCGGGACCGACGAAGGGAATGGCGGAGAACAGGTTGACGATCACCTGGGCGCCCCAGTAGGACATCTGGCCCCAGGGCAGCAGGTAGCCCATGAAAGCCTCGGCCATCAGGCACAGGAAGATCGCGCAGCCGAACACCCAGACCAGCTCGCGCGGCTTGCGGTAGCTGCCGTAGATGAGGCCGCGGAACATGTGCAGGTACACCACCACGAAGAACGCCGAGGCGCCGGTGGAGTGCATGTAGCGGATCAGCCAGCCCCAGGGCACATCGCGCATGATGTACTCGACCGACGCGAAAGCCAGGTTGGCGTCGGGCTTGTAGTGCATCACCAGGAAGATGCCGGTGACGATCTGGATCACGAGCACCAGCAGGGCCAGCGAGCCGAAGAAGTACCAGAAGTTGAAGTTCTTGGGCGCGTAGTACTCGGAGAGGTGTTCCTTGTACAGCTTGGATGCCGGGAACCGGTTGTCGATCCAGTTCAGCGCTTTCTGACCGATCGGCGCGTCGGGGGAAATTTCTTTGAATTCAGCCATGGGGATGCCTCTGTGATCCGTTGTCTGTCAGTGCCGCTCAGGCCTGCTTCTCTTCACCCACCAGCAAGGTGGTGTCGGACAGGTAGTAGTGCGGCGGCACTTCCAGGTTGTCGGGCGCCGGCTTGTTCTTGAACACGCGGCCGGCCACGTCGAAGGTAGAGCCGTGGCAGGCGCACAGGAAGCCGCCCTTCCAGTCGTCCGGCAGCGAAGGCTGCGGGCCGGGGGTGAGCTTGTCGCCGGGGGAACAACCGAGGTGGGTGCAAATGCCCACGGTCACGAGGAATTCGGGCTTGATGGAACGGTGGCGGTTCTTGGCGTAGGCCGGCGTCGGGTAGGCCGTGCGGTCCGAGTTCGGATCGGCCAGTTGCCCTTCGATGGCCTCGAGCGCGGCGAGCTGCTCGGGCGTGCGGCGCAGGATCCACACCGGCTTGCCGCGCCATTCGACAACGATCTTTTCCCCCGGCTGGATGCCGGAGATGTCCACTTCCACGGCGGCGCCCGCGGCCTTGGCCCGTTCGGATGGCTGGAAGGTGCTCACGAAGGGAACGGCGACGGCGGCTGCACCAGCACCACCCATGGCGCAGGAGGTGATCAGCCAGGTTCTGCGGCTGCGATCGACAGTCGCACCGGCGGTTGCTTCACTCATGGGGATCTTTCAATGGGGTCGAGACGGGACACTAGGGACAACCCGGCATTGTACTGGAGCAGTCAAGGGGCTTTACCGCTTGTCGGGGTGTGGGACTTGGCTATTGCCCGGGAGGGCTCGATACCAGCGGACGCCACGCACGACTGTGTGAGAATGCCTCTCGACTTTCCGCCATCCATTTCAATCACTCGCCAACCGGAGGACCTCATGGGCATGTTGCAAGAGTTCAAGGAATTTGCCGTCAAGGGCAACGTGATCGACCTCGCCGTGGGCGTGATCATCGGCGGGGCCTTCGGCAAGATCGTCACCTCCATGGTCGACGATGTGATCATGCCCATTGTGGGCGCCATCTTCGGCAGCCTGGATTTCACCAACCTGTACCTCGCGCTCGGCAAAGTGCCCGAGGGCACGCCCGCGACGCTGGCCGGCCTGAAAGCGGCCGGCGTGCCGACCCTGGCCTACGGCAACTTCATCACGGTGGCGCTGAACTTCACCATCATGGCGTTCATCATCTTCATCATGGTCAAGCAGATCAACCGCCTCAAGCGCGAAGCGCCCGCCGCCCCGGCCGAGCCGCCCGCAACGCCCGAAGACATCGCCCTGCTGCGCGAGATCCGCGACAGCCTGCGCAAGTAAGCGTCAGCCGCTTCCGACCACGCCGCACCCCTCACGGGACTGCGGCGTTTTTCATGCCTCAGACGCCCGTGGCTGTCAGGGCCGCGTCGATGGCCGCCAGCAGGCTGGTGGCACTGGCCTGGCCGGTGCCGGCGATGTCGAACGCCGTGCCGTGGTCGGGGCTGGTGCGCACGAAAGGCAGGCCCAGCGTGGTGTTCACGCCGTGCTCCAGACCCAGCAGCTTGACGGGAATGAGTCCCTGGTCGTGGTACATCGCCACCACCACGTCAAAAGCCCCCTGGCGGGCGCGCATGAACACCGTGTCGGGTGCGTGCGGCCCGCTGGCCTGCATACCTTCCTGTTGCGCCTGTGCCACCGCCGGCGCAATGGTCTCGATTTCTTCCCGACCGAACAATCCCCCCTCCCCAGCGTGCGGGTTCAGCCCGGCCACCGCGATGCGTGGCGCGGCCAGCCCGGTTCGCCGGAAATGCGCGTCGGTGATGCGGATGGTCTGCAGCACCTGGGCCTGCGTCACGGCTTGCAGCGCCTGCTGCAAGGACACATGAATGCTCACCAGCACGGTGCTCAACCCGGGGCAGCTGAGCATCATGCGAACCGGCAGCGCAGAGATCGGCACGCCGGCGTGCGTCGCCGCGAGCGCCTGCAGCAACTCGGTGTGACCCGGGTGGTCGACACCGGCCGCCGCCAGCGCTTCCTTGTGGATGGGCGCGGTCACCAGGGCTCGGGCTCGTCCCGACAGGGTCGCCTGTGCGGCCCACCGAATGCAGTCGGCTGCCGCCAGCCCGGCCTCGGCATTCACGCGCCCCATGGGCACCGGTCGGGCCAGCGAACACGCCTGCACCACCGCCATGCAGCCCGGAGGCACCGCGCCAAGGTCCGACAACGCCTCGATTTCGGCCAGCATCAGCGCTTCGGCGGCCGAGCCCCGCTCCGCCGCCGTGGCGCGCAAGGCCTGGTGCATCGTCGCCACGTCGCCGGCCACCACCACCTGGCGCTGCAGCACCGGCCGTTCACGAAACGCCTTGGCGATGATCTCGGGCCCGATGCCCGCGGGATCGCCCATGCTCAGAATCAGCGGAGGGGGTGGGAACGGCGGCATGTGGCGCCTCAGGCGGGGTTGTCGATGTCGATGAACACGTGCGCCAGCCCCAGCTGCGCGGCCACATGGGCACCGACGGCAGGCGCGCCATAGCGCTCGGACGCGTGGTGGCCGCAGGCGATGTAGGCGACGCCACATTCGCGGGCATAGTGCGCCTGCGGCTCGGAAATCTCGCCGGTGATGAACACGTCCGCACCGGCCGCGATGGCCGCCTCGAAGTAGCCCTGCGCGCCGCCCGTGCACAGCGCCACATGGCGCACCTGACGATCGGGCTCGGCGACCAAGGTCACTGCGCGGCCCAGACACCGGGCCACATGATCGGCCAGCGCGGCGGCCGACTCGCTGCGGCGCTCGCCCATGAAGCCCAGGGCCTGCTCGCCGAAGCGGCCGCGCGCGTCGGCGTACACGGCCACCCCCAGTTGGCGAGCAAGCTGCGCGTTGTTGCCCAGCTCGGGGTGCGCATCCAGCGGCAGGTGGTAGGCCAGCAAATTGATGTCGTGCGCGAGCAGCAGCGCCAGACGCTGCTTCATCCAGCCGGTCACGCGACCGTCCTGCCCGCGCCAGAACAGGCCGTGGTGCACCAGGATGGCATCGGCGCCCTCCTTCACGGCGGCCTCGATCAGCGCCCGGCTGGCGGTCACCCCGCTCACCAGCTTGTGCACCTCGGCCCGGCCCTCAACCTGCAACCCATTCGGCCCATAGTCCTTGAACTGGGTTGGCTGCAACAGCGTGTCCAGGGCATTGGTCAGGGCGGCGCGGGGAACGGCAGGGTGATCGGTGCGCGGATCGGGCATGGGCAGTCGGCGTGAGGCAAGGCGTAGCCCTCCATTCTGACACCCCCTCCCCCATCGACCGGGTCGCCCGCGTCTTGAAGCCGTCACCGTTCACGCCCATATGCGGGACAATATCGGCGGACGCGGCCGAGGCCGCGCCCCTTCTCAACCCGCTCGACATCCCCATGAAACGACTCTGGCTCCTGTTCGCCCAAACCGTCACTGTGCTCGTGGCGGCGTTGTTCGTGGTGGGCACCTTGCAGCCCCAATGGCTGGGCCGCCAGACCGCCGTGGTGCCCGTGTTCGAAGCCCCATCGGGCACGCCGGTAGCGACGGTCGAGGGCACCGGGAGCTTTCGCGCCGCCGCCCGCACCGCATCGCCGGCCGTGGTGAGCATCAACACCAGCAAGGCGCCAGCCCACAACCCGCAAAGCGCGGATCCCTGGTTCCGGTTTTTCTTTGGCGACCAGGCCCCCTCGCAGCAGCAAAGTGGCCTGGGATCGGGCGTGATCGTCAGTCCTGCCGGCTACGTGCTCACCAACAACCACGTCATCGAAGAAGCCGACGAGATCGAGGTCATCCTCAACGACGGCCGCAAGGCCGTGGCGGAGGTGATCGGCACCGACCCGGAAACCGATCTGGCGATCCTGAAGATCAACCTGACCGACTTGCCCGTGATCACCCTGGGCAACTCCGATGCGCTGGAAATCGGCGACCAGGTGCTGGCCATCGGCAACCCGTTTGGCGTGGGCCAGACCGTCACCAGCGGCATCGTCAGCGCGCTTGGCCGCACCCAGCTGGGCATCAACACCTTCGAGAACTTCATCCAGACCGATGCCGCCATCAACCCGGGCAATTCGGGCGGCGCACTGGTGGACGTGAGCGGTCAGCTGATGGGCATCAACACCGCGATCTACTCACGCTCCGGCGGCTCGATGGGCATCGGCTTTGCCATCCCCACCTCCACCGCGCGCAGCGTGATGGAAGCCATCGTGAAGGACGGACAGGTCACGCGCGGCTGGATCGGCGTGGAGCCCCAGGACCTGAGCCCCGAACTCGCCGAGAACTTCGGCATGCAGCCGGGCACGGGCGTCATCATCAGCGGCGTGCTGCAGAACGGGCCCGCCGCCCAGGCCGGCATTCGTCCAGGCGATGTGATCACCGCCGTGGCCGGCCGCTCGGTGAACAACGTCGCGCAGTTGCTGTCGGCCGTGGCCAACCTGTCGCCGGGCACGCCCGCGTCGCTCGATGTGGTGCGGCGCGAGGGCAAGACGAAGATCGAGGTCACACCGGGCCGGCGCAACCTGCCGCGTCAGCAGGCCACCCCACGCTGAAGCGCGGGATCGATCAAGCCGCCGGCTTTTCTTCTTCCTTGGCTTCTTCGTCGGTCTTGGCCGACGCCTTGATGAACCACTGCGCGCCCCAGATGCCCAGCTCGTAGAGCAGGCACATGGGCACGGCCAGCGCCAGCTGGGAGATCACGTCCGGCGGCGTCACGACGGCCGCGATGACGAAGGCCACGACGATGAAGTAGCCCCGGAACTCCTTGAGCTTCTGCACCGTCACCATGTTCATCTTGACCAGCAGCACCACGACGATGGGCACCTGGAAAGCCAGGCCAAAGGCGAGGTACAGCGACAGAATGGCCTCCACGTATGAGGCGATATCGGGCGTGGCGGCCACGCTCGCCGGCGTGAACTTCTGGATGAAGCCGAACATCTTGTCCAGCACGAAGAACTGCACGAACGCGATGCCGATGTAAGCCAGCAAGCTGCCCAGCACGATCAGGGGCACGGCGAAGCGCTTCTCGTGGCTGTACAGGCCGGGCGCCACGAAGGCCCACACCTGGTACATCCACCAGGGCAGGGACAGCAGCAGCGCCGCCATGGCCAGCACCTTGATCGGCACGAAGAAGGGCGAGAACACGCCCACGGCGATCAGCTTGGCGTCGGGCGGCATGTGGGCCCGGATCGGCACCGCGATCAGGTCGATCAGACCGCTGGGGCCGGGCCAGACGGCCAACAGGGCCATGCAAATGGCCAAGCCGATGATGCCGTACAGAAGCCGGTCGCGCAGCTCCATCAGGTGCTGGACAAACGGCTGCTCGGAACCGGCGAGTTCGTCGGTGGAATCTTTGGGATCGGACATCAACGGGGAGCGGAAGAGGAGCGGGGCCGGAACCGGGCCACGCGGGCCGCACCCGACTGGGTGCGGGTGCGCACGCCGGTGCGGGCCTTGAACCACTGGGGCATCGCCTTCTGCTTCAGGCGCCAGTTCTTCTTGGGGTGTTTGTAAACCGGTGGGGTTTCGAGTGAGCCGTTGGAACCATAGGTGGTGGACGTGCCATCCAGGCCAGCGGTCGCGTCCGACCACGATCTCTCGAAATCGTTGGCACCGCTCTGCACCGAGGCCTCCACGTCGCGCGCCGCCTCGGTCACCGAGTCCTTCATCTTCTTGAGCTCTTCGAGCTCCATGGAGCGGCTGACCTCGGCCTTGACGTCGGACACGTAGCGCTGCGCCTTGCCCAGCAGGGCGCCCACCGTGCGGGCGACGCGAGGCAGCTTTTCGGGGCCGATGACGATCAACGCCACCGCCCCGATGAGGGCGAGCTTGGAAATGCCCAGATCAATCATGTGTCGGCCATCCTGCGGGCAATGTTGGGCGGGAGGTCCGCCCGGAAACGGTGCTGCCTAGGGTATTCAAACCCACCGCGGGCAGCAGGAGCATCAGCTTTTGTGCTTGGCTTCGACGTCGATCGTGTTCTTGTCGGTGCGGGTGTCCTGCGTCACCTGCCCTGCGGGGGCTGCCGCCGCGTTGTCGGCGGGAGTCTGGCCGCCCTCCTTGATGCCGTCCTTGAAGCCCTTGACCGCACCGCCCAGATCGGACCCGATGTTCTTGAGCTTCTTGGTGCCGAACACCATCACCACGATCAGCAGCACGATCAACCAGTGCCAGATGGAAAACGAACCCATGAGTTACTCCAGATAGGGAAATAGGGAAGCGAGAGCCGCTATGCGTGGGATTCTAAGCCCCGGTGGGAGTTCAGCCGCCCTCGCGGCGCAATACCAGGGCCCGCCGGACGGCACTTATCCACGCAACCAGGGCCGGGGACCACCCATCACGTGCACGTGAAGGTGGTGCACCTCCTGCCCGCCTTCCCCACCGTTGTTGCACACGATGCGAAATCCGCCTTCGGGGTATGGATTGCAACCCTGCTCCAGCGCCAGGCGTGGGGCCAGGGTCATGATGCGGCCCATCAGCCGCTCGTGCTCAGGGCCCAACTGGGCCATGGAGGGGATGTGCGCCTTCGGCACCATGAGGAAATGCACCGGCGCCCAGGGGTGGATGTCGTGAAAGACGTAAATGTCTTCGTCTTCGTAGACCTTTTTCGACGGGATCTGGCCGGCAATGATCTTGCAAAAGATGCAATTCGGGTCGTGAGCGCTCATGGGATCGGAGGTGTTAGTCGGGCATGGCCTGGCTGGCGTTCATGCGCACCATGCCCTTGACGATGCGGTAGAGGAACCAGATGGAGATCAGGCACCAGGCAATCCAGCCGGGCGCCAGGAACAGCAGCCACAGCGGCAGGGTCACCAGGTACAGCACGGCGGCCCAGATCACGGTGCGGATGCGCCAGGAGAAATGGCTCGCTTGCCAGGTGCCCTCGGCATCGCTTTTTTTCACGAGGTCGACGATCAAAGCGATGATGAGCAACACCGGGCTGGCCTGCGCGCCGGGCAACACCGCCGCCACGGCCACGATCAGGTGCAAGAGGTAGCTGACCCAGCCCACCGTCTTGAGAGACTGGGCCTTCTCGCTGTCGACCGCCTTGACGTCAATGATGTCGCTCATCACAAGCTCCTTTCAGCCAGCTTCCGGACCGGCTGCAGCCTCTCGCTGCAGCACTTTGCGCATCGCCTTTTCCTCCAGGCCGCTCAGGCCCTCGCGGCGCACCAGTTCGGCCACCACGTCGGCCGGGCTCAGGTGGTAGTGCGCCAGCGCGATCATGCTGTGGAACCAAAGGTCGGCGATTTCGTTGACCAGCTTCTGGGGGTCGCCGCCATGGTCGGCGTCCTTGGCCGCCATCACCGCCTCGGTGGCCTCTTCGCCGATCTTTTTCAGGAAGGTGTCGGGCCCCTTGTGCAACAGGCGGGCCACGTAGCTTTTTTCGGGATCGCCCCCGTTGGCCGGTTTGCGGCTTTCGATCACGGCGGCCAGGCGCGCCAGGTCATCGGTGGTGGACATGTCGGTTCACTTGTAGATCGATTCGGGGTCTTTGAGCACGGGCTCGACGGCGTGCCACTGGCCGCCCTCGAAGCGCTGGAAGAAGCAGCTGTGGCGGCCGGTGTGGCAGGCAATGCCGGGTTCGTGCCCCAGCTGCGTGACCTTGAGCAGCACCACGTCGTTGTCGCAGTCCATGCGGATGTCGTGCACGGTCTGCACGTGGCCCGACTCCTCCCCCTTGAACCACAGCCGTTCGCGTGAGCGGCTGTAATAGACCGCACGGCCCAGTTCGGCCGTCTTCTGCAGCGCCTCGCGGTTCATCCAGGCGAACATCAACACGTCGCCCGAGGCGGCTTCCTGCGCGATCACAGGCACCAGGCCTTGCGCGTCCCACTTCACTTCATCGAGCCAGTTCATGGCAGGAATCTACCATGGGGCCCGGGCTTGACGCCCCTGGCGGCCGGAATGCCGTTAGGATGGTCCAGACACCGGTCCGAGGCACACCGCCCCGTGCCCAACCATGACAAGGAACACCATGAAACTCCGCACCCTGCTCCTGGTCCTCTTCATCCTGTTCATCGCGGGCTTCGTGGCCCTGAACTTCGAACAGATCCTGCAACCCACCGCGCTCAATTTCGGTTTCACCCAGGTGCAAGCGCCCATGGGCCTGGTGTTGCTGGGCATGCTGGCCCTGGTGCTCGTGGTGTTTCTGGCCGCGCTGGTGTACTACCAGACGCTGCACCTGATGGAGGTGCGCCGCATCACCCGCGAGGCGGCCGACCAGCGCCTGCTGGCCGACAAGGCCGAAGCTTCGCGCTTTACCGAGCTGCGGCAGTACCTGCAGACCGAATCACAAGCCAGCGTGTCGCGCGAGCAGGCGCTGTCGGACCAGGTGCGCGCGAAACTGGACCAGGTCCAGGTCGCCTTGACTCAGGTGATCGAGCAGACAGGCAACGGCCTGAGCGCGAGCGTCGGCGAGCTGGAAGACCGGCTGGAGCGGCAATTCCCCCCGCGAGGCGGCGACCACCTCTGAAAAGGAGGCTCAGCGCCGAACCGGGATGCCGCGTTCGGCCATGCGCGCCTTGGCCTGCGCCACGGTGAACTCGCCGTAGTGGAAGATGCTGGCGGCCAGCACGGCGTCCGCCCCACCCTGTTGCACGCCATCGGCCAGGTGGTCGAGGTTGCCCACGCCCCCCGAAGCGATCACCGGCACGCTCACCGCGTCGGCCACCGCACGGGTCAGCGCCAGATCGAAGCCGGACTTGGTGCCATCGCGGTCCATGCTGGTGAGCAGGATCTCGCCGGCACCGAAGTCGGCCATTTGAGAGGCCCAGGCCACGGCGTCCAGGCCGGTGTTCTTGCGCCCACCGTGGCTGTAGACGTCCCAGCCTTCGCCGCGCTGGGCCAGGTCGTCGCCCTGGCGGCGCTTGGCGTCGATCGCGACCACGATGCACTGCGCACCGTACTTGTCCGACGCGTCGCGGATCACCTGCGGGTTGGCGATCGCAGCCGAGTTGAAGCTGGTCTTGTCGGCGCCGGCATTGAGCAGGCGGCGGACGTCTTCCACCGTGCGCACGCCACCACCCACCGTGAGCGGAATGAAGACCTGCGAAGCGACGGCCTCAATGATGTGCAGGATCAGGTCCCGGCCATCGGAGGTGGCGGTGATGTCCAGGAAAGTGAGTTCGTCGGCACCCTGCTCGTTGTAGCGGGCGGCGATTTCCACCGGGTCGCCCGCATCGCGCAATTCCACGAAGTTGACGCCCTTGACGACGCGGCCGCCGGTGACGTCCAGGCAGGGAATGATGCGCTTGGCAAGCATGGGCTGCGTTATCCGTTCAGGTCGTCAGCCAGCTGCTGCGCGGCCTCGAAGTCAAGGTCGCCGCTGTAGATCGAGCGGCCACAGATCACGCCTTCGACGCCTTCGTCTTCCACGGCACACAGCGCGCGGATGTCTTCCAGATTGGACAGGCCGCCCGAGGCGATCACGGGAATCGACAGCGCCTGTGCCAGCTTGACGGTGGCCTCGATGTTGATGCCCGAGAGCATGCCGTCGCGGCCGATGTCGGTGTAGATGATGCCTTCGACGCCGTAGTCCTCGAACTTCTTGCCCAGGTCCACCACCTCGTGGCCGGTGAGCTTGCTCCAGCCATCGGTGGCGACCTTGCCGTCCTTGGCGTCCAGGCCCACGATGATGTGGCCGCCGAACGCCGTGCAGGCGTCTTGCAGGAAGCCCGGGTTCTTCACCGCCGCCGTGCCGATGATCACGTAGCGCAGGCCGGCGTCCAGGTAACGCTCGATGGTGTCGAGGTCGCGGATGCCTCCACCCAGCTGCACGTCCACTTCCGAACCCACCTCCTTGAGGATGGCGCGGATCGCCTGCTCGTTCTTGGGCTTGCCGGCAAAGGCACCGTTGAGGTCCACCAGGTGCACGCGGCGCGCACCCTTGTTGACCCAGCTGCGGGCGATGGCCGCCGGGTCTTCGCCGAACACCGTGGATTGGTCCATGTCGCCCTGTTTGAGGCGAACGCACTGGCCGTCTTTCAGATCAATGGCAGGAATCAGCAGCATGATGGTGTGGGTGAAGGGCGGATGGACTCAGGGATTCCAGGACAGGAAATTGCGGTAGAGCGCCAGCCCCTGATCGGCGCTTTTTTCCGGGTGAAACTGGGTGGCAAAAATATTATCGCGGGCAATGGCCGCCGCAAAGCGCCCGCCGTAGTCCGCTTCACCCACACTGTGCACCGCCTGGGCAGGCCGGGCGTAGAAGCTGTGCACGAAATAGAAATAGGCGCCGTCCGCGATGCCCGACCACAGCGGGTGGGCCGGGCCCCGGCCCAGTTCGTGGAACACGGGGTTCCACCCCATCTGGGGCACCTTGAAGCGGCTGCCATCGGCCTGCAAACGCCCTTCCAGCTGGAAACGCACGACTTCGCCGGGGATCAGGCCCAGGCCATCGGTCGGCCCTTCCTCGCTGCGGTCCAGCAACATCTGCATGCCGACGCAGACGCCGAACAGCGGTTTGTGGGCGGCGGCGTGCAGCACGGCGTCCAGCAGGCCGGAGGCGGCAAGCTCACGCATGCAATCGCCCATGTGGCCCTGGCCAGGCAGCACCACGCGGTCGGCGTCCAGCACCTCCTGGGCCTGGGCGGTGACGCGCACCTCCACGTCCTGCGCGCGCGCCACGTGTTGCACCGCCTGCGATACCGAGCGCAGGTTCCCGCTGCCGTAGTCCACCACGGCGACCGTCTTGCGTTTCATCGGGGTGAAGAACTCAGAGCGAGCCCTTGGTCGAGGGAATCACGTCGCCCATGCGCGGGTCGCGCTCCAGGGCCATGCGCAGTGCGCGGGCGAAAGCCTTGAACACGGTTTCGGCCTGGTGGTGGGCGTTTTCGCCGTGCAGGTTGTCGATGTGCAGGGTCACGCCGGCGTGGTTGACAAAGCCCTGGAAGAACTCGAAGGCGAGCTGCGTGTCGAAGCCGCCGACCATGCCGCTCTTGAACGGCACGCGCATGTGCAGGCCCGGGCGGCCCGAGAAATCGATCACGACGCGCGACAGGGCCTCGTCCAGCGGCACGTAGGCGTGACCGTAGCGGCGGATGCCTTTCTTGTCGCCCACGGCCTGCGCAAAGGCCTGGCCCAGCGTGATACCCACGTCTTCCACCGTGTGGTGGCCGTCGATATGCAGGTCGCCCTTGGCCTGCACATCAAGGTCGATCAACCCGTGGCGGGCGATCTGGTCCAGCATGTGATCGAAGAAACCGATGCCGGTGGACAGGCTGGCCTGTCCCGTGCCGTCGAGGTTGATGCGCACGCCGATCTGCGTCTCCGAGGTGTTGCGTTGCACTTGGGCCACGCGGTCGGACACGGCGGGGGCGGGAGGCGTCTGGGTCATAGGGCGGTCTGGAGGGCTCGGATCAGCTGGGCGTTTTCCGACGGTGTACCCACCGTCAGGCGCAGACAATGGGTCAGCAAAGGATGCATTCTAGAAACATTCTTCACCAGAATTCCCTGGACCTTGAGCGCATCGAAGCAGCGTTGTGCATCGGGCACACGCACCAGCACCATGTTGGCCTCGCTCGGGAAGGGTGTGACGCCCGGCATGGCCGCCAGCGCGTCGATCAGCAAAGTGCGCTGTTCGCGGATCTGCGAGGCCTGGTCGGCGAATACTTCGGCGTGCTCCAGCGCGAACAGGGCGCACTCGGCGTTGAGCACACTCACGTTGTACGGCGGGCGCAGTTTGTCGATCTCGTGCACCAGCGCCTGCGCACCCACCATGTAGCCGATGCGCACGCCGGCCAGGCCGAACTTGGAGAGGGTGCGCATAAGCAGCACGTGCGCATGGGCCGCCGGCTGGGCGCGGATCTCGTCCAGCCAGCTGTGGCTGGAGAACGGCTGGTAGGCCTCGTCCATCACCACCAGGCCACCGAAACCGGCCGCCTCGGCGATCAGGCGGCGGATGGTGTCCGCGTTCCAGAGATTGGCGGTGGGGTTGTTGGGGTAGGCGATGTAGGTGATGGCCGGCTTGTGCTCGCGCATCGCGGCCAGCATGGCCGGCTCGTCCAGCTCGAAATCGGCCGTGAGCGGCACGCCGACGAATTTCAACCCCTGCAGCTGGGCGCTCATGGCGTACATGACGAAACCCGGCAGGGGGGCCAGGATGGTGGCGCCCGGCAGGTCGCAGCCCATGGCCAGCAGCGAAATCAGTTCATCCGAGCCATTGCCCAGCATCAGGCCGCAGCCCGCAGGCAGGTCGATATGGCGGGCCAGCGCCTGCTTGAGCTCGTCGATGCGGGTGCCGGGGTATCGGTGGATGGCCACCGCGCCCAGGCGCGCGCCCAGCTCCGCCTGCAGGGCGGGCGGCAGGGCGAACGGGTTCTCCATCGCATCGAGCTTGACCATGCCGGTCGAGTCCTGGATGGCGTAGGCGTGCATGGACTGCACGTCCTGGCGGATCGTGTTCAAAGGGTTCTGGCTCATGAGGCACCCCGCATCGGCGGCACGTCCTTGAGCCGCATTTCGGCCGCGCGCGCATGCGCCTGCAGGCCCTCGCCATAGGCCATTTCGGCCGCGATGGCGCCCAAGCTCTGCGCGCCAGCCTGGCTCACCTCGATCAGGCTGCTGCGTTTCTGGAAGTCGTACACGCCCAAAGGCGAGGAAAAACGCGCGGTGCCGCTGGTGGGCAGCACGTGGTTGGGGCCGGCGCAGTAGTCGCCCAGGCTTTCGCTGGTGTACGCGCCGAGGAAGATGGCACCCGCGTGCCGCAGCAGCGGCTCCCAGCGGTGCGGCTCGCTGCTGGACACCTCCAGGTGCTCGGGCGCGATGCGGTTGCTGATTGCGCAGGCCTCTTCCATGTCGCGGGTGTGGATCAGCGCTCCCCGGTCGTTCAGGCTCTTGGCAATGATGGCCGCGCGCGGCATGCCCGGCAGCAGGCGGTCGATCTCGCGCTGCACCGCGTCGATGTAGGCAGCGTCCGGGCACAGCAGGATGCTCTGGGCCAACTCGTCGTGCTCGGCCTGGCTGAAGAGGTCCATCGCCACCCATTCGGCTGGCGTGCTGCCGTCGGCCAGCACCAGGATTTCGCTCGGGCCGGCGATCATGTCGATGCCCACGGTGCCGAACACGCGCTTCTTGGCGCTGGCCACGTAGGCGTTGCCGGGGCCGGTGATCTTGTCGACCTTGGGCACGGTGGCGGTGCCGTAGGCCAGCGCGGCCACGGCCTGCGCGCCGCCGATGGTGAAGGCGCGGGTGACGCCGGCCACGCAGGCCGCCGCGAGCACCAGGTCGTTGCGCTCGCCGCGCGCCGAGGTGCCCGAACCACTGCCGCCGGTGGCCACACTGCCGCGCACCGGCGTGGGCACCACCATGATGATTTCCTGCACGCCGGCCACGTGCGCGGGCACGGCGTTCATGATCAGGCTGGACGGGTAGGCCGCCTTGCCGCCGGGCACGTAGATGCCCACGCGGTCCAGCGGCGTCACTTTCTGGCCCAGCAAGGTGCCGTCTTCGTCTCGGTAGCTCCAGCTTTCGCCGCCGGCCTTCTTCTGCGCTTCGTGGTAGCTGCGCACGCGGCGCGTGGCGGCCTGCAGGGCCTCGCGCTGGGCCGCAGGCAGGCCATCGAACGCGGCCTTGAAGTCGGCTTGCGTCAACTCCAGATCGGCCATGCCGTCCGCCGTCAGGCCGTCGAAGCGCGCCGTGTATTCCAGCACCGCCGCATCGCCGCGCTCGCGCACATCGGCCAGGATGTCGGCCACGCGCTGCTCGATCGCCCCGTCGGTCTCGGCCGACCAATGCAGGCGGGCCGCGAACTGCGCCTCGAAATCCGCGGCGGTGGTGGACAGGCGGGCTGGGCGGGCGGAGAGGCTCATGAGGAGACGGGGTCCTTTTCGATGGCTTGCGCGAAGGCGTCGATGATGGGGCGGATGGCCGCCTGCTTGAGCTTGAGCGAGGCCTGGTTGACCACCAGGCGAGCGCTGATGTCCATGATGCGTTCGACCTCGACCAGGTGGTTGGCCTTGAGCGTGTTGCCGGTGGAGACCAGGTCGACGATGGCGTCGGCCAGGCCGGTCAGCGGCGCCAGCTCCATGCTGCCGTAGAGCTTGATCAGGTCCACGTGCACGCCCTTGCCCGCGAAGAACTCGCGCGCGATGGCGGTGTATTTGGTGGCGACCTTCAGGCGCGAGCCCTGGCGCACGGCCGAGGCGTAGTCGAAGTCGGCGCGCACCGCCACGCTCACGCGGCAGCGCGAGATGTGGAGGTCCAGCGGCTGGTACAGGCCCTGTCCACCGTGTTCGATCAGCGTGTCCTTGCCGGTCACGCCGATGTCGGCACCGCCATATTCCACATAGGTGGGCACATCGGTCGCACGCACCAGCACCACGCGCACCTCGGGGTTGCTGGTCGGCAGGATGAGCTTGCGCGACTTCTCGGGGTCTTCCAGCACCTCGATGCCCGCGGCCTTGAGCAGCGGCAGGGTCTCGTCGAAGATGCGGCCTTTGGAGAGGGCGAGAGTGATCATTTGATGCGTTCGATGTCCGCGCCGATGCCGCGCAGTTTGGCTTCCATCTGGTCGTAACCGCGGTCCAGGTGGTAGATGCGGTCGACGATGGTTTCACCGTCGGCCACGAGGCCGGCGATCACCAGGCTGGCCGAAGCGCGCAGGTCGGTGGCCATCACGGTGGCGCCCGACAGGCGAGGAATGCCCTCGATGATCGCCACCTTGCCGTCCGTCTGGATGCGCGCGCCCAGCCGCACCAGCTCGTTGACGTGCATGAATCGGTTTTCGAAGATGGTCTCGGTCACCTTGCTCGCGCCGTCGGCGATGCAGTTGAGCGTCATGAACTGGGCCTGCATGTCGGTCGGGAAGCCCGGGTACTCGGTGGTGCGGAAGCTCTGCGCCTTCAGACGGCCGGAGGCGCGCACGCGGATGAAGTCGCCACGCGCGTCCTTGCCGGCATCGATCTGGGCACCCGCCTCATGCAGTTTGTCAATCACGGCGTCGAGGTGGTCGGCGCGGCCGTGGCGCAGCACCACGTCACCGCCCGCCGCAGCCACGGCGCACAGGAAGGTGCCGGTCTCGATGCGGTCGGCCACGACCTGGTGCGTGCAGCCGTGCAAACGGTCCACGCCTTGCACATGAATGCGGCTGGTGCCGTGGCCTTCGATCTTCGCGCCCATGGCGATCAGCATCTCGGCCAGGTCGCCGATCTCGGGCTCCTGCGCGGCGTTCTCCAGCACCGTCTCGCCCTCGGCGAGCGCCGCCGCCATGAGGAAGTTTTCGGTGCCGGTGACGGTCACCATGTCGGTGGCGATGCGCGCGCCGTGCAGGCGCGTCTTGCCCGTGGGCAGCCTGGCAACCATGTAGCCGTGCTCGACCACGATCTCTGCGCCCATGGCCTGCATGCCCTTGATGTGCTGGTCCACCGGCCGCGAGCCGATGGCGCAGCCGCCCGGCAGCGACACGCGCGCGTGGCCGAAGCGCGCCAGCAGCGGCCCGAGCACCAGCACCGATGCGCGCATGGTCTTGACCAGCTCGTACGGCGCCTCGGCCTGGATCGGATCGGCCGCCTGCAGCGTGATGCCGCTGCGATCGGCCCGGGTCTGCGTCTGCACACCCATGTTGTCGAGCAGCTTGCGCATGGTGACCACATCCTGCAGACGCGGCAGGTTGTTCAGCGTCACCGGCTCGGAGGTGAGCAGCGCGGCGCACAGTTCGGGCAGCGCGGCGTTCTTGGCGCCGGAGATGGTCACCTCACCCTGCAGGGTGCGGCCGCCGTTGATTCGCAGTTTGTCCATGGGGCGCGTCAGTTACGGGGTTGTGTGGCCCATTCGGCGGGCGTGAAGGTCTTCATCGACAGGGCATGCACCTCGTCGGTCTGGATGCGTCCGCCCAGCGTGCCGTAGACGGCCTGGTGGCGCTTGATCAGCCGCTGGCCCTCGAACGCGGGCGAGACGATCACCGCCGCCCAATGGCGGCCGTCACCAGTGACTTCGAGATGCTCGCAGGGCAGGCCGGCGGCGATGAGGGATTGCAGTTCTTCAGCGGTCATGGGGTTTCGTCAGTGCCGGATCTTGTAGCCGGTCTTGAGCAGGTGCAGCGCGATCGCGCTCACCACGGCCAGCGCGCTGCCTACCAGGGCCAGGCTGATCCAGGGCGACACGTCGCTCACCCCGAAGAAGCCATAGCGGAAGCCGTCGATCATGTAGAAGAACGGGTTGAGGTGGCTCACGCGCTGCCAGAAAGCGGGCAGGGAATGGATGGAGTAGAACACGCCCGACAGGAAGGTCATGGGCATGATGATGAAGTTCTGGAACGCGGCCATCTGGTCGAATTTCTCGGCCCAGAGCCCGGCGATCAGCCCCAGCGTGCCCAGCAGCGCCGCGCCCATGAAGCCGAAGGCCAGGATCCACAGCGGCGCCACCATCGAGGGCTGCGCGAACCACCAGGTGACCAGCATCACGCCCAGGCCCACGGCCAGGCCGCGCACGATGGACGAGCCCACGTAGGCCACGAACCAGGCGCGGTGCGACAGCGGCGTGAGCAGCAGGAACACCAGGTTGCCCATGATCTTGCTCTGGATCAGCGAGGACGAGCTGTTGGCAAAGGCGTTCTGCAGCACGCTCATCATCACCAGGCCGGGCAGCAGGAAGGCGGTGTAGCTCACCGAGTCGTAGACCTGCACCCGGTCTTCGAGCACGTGGCCAAAGATCATGAGGTACAGGATGGCCGTGATGACGGGCGCGGCCACGGTCTGGAAGCCGACCTTCCAGAAGCGCAGCACTTCCTTGTAGAACAGGGTTTGCCAGCCGGTCATGCTGCGACCTCCGCGGGCGAGCTGGCGCGCGGTTGCGCACCAGTGAGGTCCAGGAACACGTCTTCCAGATCGGCCTTGCGGATCTCGATGTCCTCGGGCGAGACGCCCACCTCGCGCAGGCGCGCCAGGATGCGCTCGACCGCCAGCGCGTCGTTGGCCGGCAGCTGCACCACGCGGCCGGTGATGCGGGCTTGCACGGCGAGGTCGATCGGCAGGGCCGCGTCGGTCTTGAAGCGCAGCACGTTGGAGGCCGCACGCGCCAGCAGCGCGGAGGTGGATTCGAGCGCCACCACCCTGCCCTGCTTGAGCATGGCGATGCGGCCGCACAGGGCCTCGGCCTCTTCCAGGTAGTGCGTGGTCAGCAGCACCGTGCTGCCCAGGCGCTTGTTGAGGTCCGAGACGAACTGCCAAAGGGTCTGGCGCAACTCCACGTCCACGCCAGCGGTGGGCTCGTCGAGCACGATCACCGGCGGCTTGTGCACCAGCGCCTGCGCGATCAGCACGCGGCGCTTCATGCCGCCCGAGAGCTGGCGCATGTTGGCCGTGGCCTTGTCGGCCAGGCCCAGGCCTTCGAGCAGTTCGTCGATCCAGGCGTCGTTGCGCTGGATGCCGAAGTAGCCGGACTGGATGCGCAAGGCCTCGCGCACGTTGAAGAAGGGGTCGAACACCAGTTCCTGCGGCACCACGCCGAGCTGGCGGCGGGCGGTGGCGTAGTCGGCCTGCACGTCGGCGCCATGCACCAGCACGCGACCCGAGGTGGCGCGCGCCAGGCCCGCGAGCACGCTGATGAGGGTGGTCTTGCCCGCACCGTTGGGGCCGAGCAGGCCGAAGAACTCGCCGGGTTCGATGTCGAAGGACACCGATTGCAGCGCGTGCAGGTCACCGCGCGGGGTCGAGTAGGTCTTGGAAACGTGCTGGAAGGAGACGGCTGGCATGCGCGGGCGGGACCCATGGGTCACCGGCCACGGGGCAGGACATCTGGCGCCCGCCGGTGAACCGGGTATTTTATGCGCGCCCCTCCCGCCGCGCTGGCGCGGGGTCGCTTGGCCGCGCCTCAGGCCGCGAGCAGTTCGTGCACGCCGTAGAGCGAGGCGAGGTCTTCCAGCCGCCGGGGCCAGCCGCTGACCTGCAAGGCCTTGCCCTGGGTCAACAAGCGGCGGCGCAACTCCAGCAGCACCGACAGCGCCGAGGAGTCGAACACCTGCAACGGGCGGGCGTTGACCACCACCGTGGCCTCCGACTGGCCGGCCAGCTCACCGCCGAGGCGCGCCAGGGTCTGGTCCGCCTCGGCCAAAGTCAGCCGCTCGGGCAATTCAAGCGTGGTAGGCATGGCGTCAGCTGGCCTTGGGGGCCGCACCGCTCTTGTTGCGCTGCGCCAGCGAAGCGATCAGGCCGTCGATGCCCTTGCTGCCGATTTCCTGGGCAAACTGGGTGCGGTAGGTTTCGACCAGCCAGACGCCCAGCACGTTCAGGTCATAGATCTTCCAGCCGGTGGGCGTCTTCTCCATGCGGTAGTCGAGCTGGATCGGATCGCCCTTGCCGCGCACCTCGGAACGCACCACCACCTCGGTGTCCTCGGGCTTGGAGCGCATCGGGCGGAAGCTCAGGGTCTGGTCCCGGACCTCGCCCAACGCACCCGAATAGGTGCGCACCAGCAGGGTCTTGAACTCGTCCTGCAGCTGCTTCTGCTGCTCGGGCGTGGCCTGGCGCCAGTAGCGGCCCACCACCGAAGCGGTCATGCGCGAGAAATTCACGTTGGGCATGATCTTGCTGTCCACCAGCGCGATGATGCGATTCACGTCACCCGCCTGGATGGCCGGGTCGGCCTTGATGGTGGCCAGCACCTCGGCGGACAGGCGCTTGACCATGGCGTCCGGCGCCTCGTCCTGAGCGAGCGCGGGAAGCGAGACAACACCCGCCGCGGCAGACATCAACAGGGCGGCGAGCCAGGAGCGGCGTTTCATCATGTGGTTCCTTTCGAGGCCAGGCGGCCTTGCTGCAGACACCGCAGCGTAGTTCATCCGAGGGCCCGGATTGTGAAGCGGTTCCCCCTCAATCGTTGCGATTCGTATCCGTGTGGCCGTCCTCACTGCTCACCGTCGCCCAGCCCGATGCCCTTGTCGATCAGGTCTTCGATCTGGTTTTGCCGGCGGTTGAGGTAGAAATCGCGCATGAAGCTGTATTTGTCCAGTGCGGCGTCGTCCAGCAGGGTGCCGGCGCGCAGCAGCCCGGCGCGGGTGTCGACCACGCGCAGCGCCATCAGGGAGTTGCGCGTGGGCACATGGTCCACACCCGTCACGGGGTCGCCGACCACGTCCACGATCACGCCCGTGCCGTCGCGCACCGACGAGGGCCCCAGGAGCGGCAGCACCAGGTAAGGGCCCGACGGCGCGCCCCAGCGACCCATCGTCTGGCCAAAATCCAGGCGCGTGCGGGGGATGCCCATTTCACTGGCGATGTCGAGCAAGCCGGCCAGGCCGAACACCGTGTTCACGCTGAAACGCATGAGGTTTTCGGTCGCCTCGCGCGGGCGCAGTTGCAGGCCTGCATTCACCGAGGACCAGAGGTCGCCCAGGTTGCCGAAGAAGTTGCCCACGCCGGTGCGCACCGGGCTGGGCGTGACCTTCTGGTAGGCGGTGGCGACGGGCTTGAGCACCGCCGTGTCCACGGCATCGTTGAACTGGTAGACGCCACGGTTGAACGGTTCGAGCGGATCGCGCGGGTTGGCGTCCGGGCCCGTGGCGCAGCCCGCGATCACTGAAAACGTCAGCGCCAGCGTGGCGCCTTTGCTGACCGCCCCGATGGGGCTGTGAAGGTGTGTCATGTTGTGGGTTCCCCTGGGTTGTGCACCCGGCTGTTGTTTTTGCGAACAGCCTGCATTTTCGGCGCCCCTGGAATGCCTTCGTGAGGGGCGTTGCAAAGCCCCCACAGCGCTATTTCGCCGTTTCGGCTTCCTTGTCGTTGCTGCCATCGGCGGCGCGGCTGAAGAGAAACTGGCTGATCAGGTTCTCCAGGACGATGGCCGATTGCGTCTGGGTCACCACGTCGCCGTCGGCGAAGTTGCGCTCGTCGCCACCCGGCTCGATGCCGATGTATTGCTCGCCGAGCAGGCCACTGGTGAGGATCTTGAGCGAGCTGTCCTTGGGGAAGGCGTAGCGCGATTGCAACTCCAGCCGGATGTTGGCCTGGAAGGTCTTGTCGTCGAAGGTGATGGACTCGACACGACCGACCAGCACGCCGGCGCTGCGCACGGCCGCCTTGGGCTTGAGGCCGCCGATGTTGTCGAAGCGGCCGACCACGTGGTAGGTCTTCTCGAAATTCAGGCTGAGCAGGTTGGCCGACTGCAGCGCGAGAAACAGGATGGCGGCCGCGCCGATCAGCACGAACAGCCCCACCCAGACGTCATTTTTGGAAGTTTGCATGTCCGTCCACTCCAATCAGATGCTGAACATCATGGCGGTGAGGACGAAGTCCAGCGCCAGCACGCTCAGCGAAGCCACCACCACCGTGCGGGTGGTGGCGCGAGAAACCCCTTCGGGCGTGGGATGCGCATCGAAGCCCTGCAGCAGGGCCACGAAGGTGACGGCGAAGCCGAACACCACGCTCTTGATGATTCCGTTGCCCACATCGGCCCAGACGTCCACCCCGCCTTGCATCTGGCTCCAGAAGGCGCCGCCGTCCAGGCCGATGAGCAGCACGCCCACCACCCAGCCGCCCACGATGCCCACAGCGCTGAACACCGCGGCGAGCAGGGGCATGGTGATGACGCCGGCCACGAAACGCGGCGCCAGCACGCGGCGCACCGGGTCCACGGCCATCATTTCCATGGCGCTGAGCTGCTCGCCGGCCTTCATGAGGCCGATCTCGGCCGTGAGCGAGGTGCCGGCACGGCCCGCGAACAGCAGGGCCGTGACCACCGGACCGAGCTCGCGCATGAGCGAGAGCGCCACCAGCAGGCCCAGCGCCTCGGTGGCGCCGTAGCGCTGCAGCGTGTAGTAACCCTGCAGGCTGAGCACGAAGCCGACGAACAGGCCGGAGACGCTGATGATGGCCAGTGAGTGGTTGCCCAGGAAATGGATCTGGTCTCGCACCAGCGAGGGCCGGCGCAGCGCGGCGCCCATCAGCCACACCAGGCGCCCGAACAGGCGGGTGCCATGGCCGATGCCGGCGAGTTGCAGGCGCACCGCACGGCCCACGCGGGCGGGATGCAGGGCATTCATGGGCGTGCTCCCCGTCGGGTGGGGCCGAAATCTTCCAGGAGTTCCGGGCCCGGGTGGTGGAAACGCACCGGCCCGTCGGGCAGGGCGTTGACGAACTGGTGCACCAGCGGGTCCTGGCTGTGCCGCACTTCCTCGGGCGTGCCCTGGGCGGCGATCTTGCCGTTGGCCAGCACGATCACCTGGTCGGCGATGTGGAAGGTTTCGTCGAGGTCGTGCGAGACCACGACGCTGGTCAGACCCATCGCATCGTTGAGTTGGCGGATCAGGCGCGCGGCGGTGCCGAGCGAAATCGGGTCCAGGCCGGCGAAGGGCTCGTCGTACATCACGAGTTCGGGGTCCAGCGCGATCGCGCGCGCCAGCGCCACGCGCCGGGCCATGCCGCCGGAGAGCTCGCTGGGCATGAGGTCGCGTGCACCGCGCAGGCCGACCGCGTTGAGCTTCATCAACACGATGTCGCGCACCATGGCTTCGGGCAGTTGCGTGTGCTCGCGCAACGGAAAGGCCACGTTGTCGAACACGCTCATGTCGGTGAACAAGGCGCCGAACTGGAACAGCATGCCCATGCGCCGACGCGCTTCGTACAGCGCCTTCGGACCCATGGTGGTGACGTCCTGCCCGTCGAACAGGGTCTGGCCGGACTGGCCGCGGATCTGACCACCGATCAACTTCAGCACCGTGGTCTTGCCGCCGCCGGACGCACCCATGAGCGCCGTGACCTTGCCACGCGGCACGGTCAGCGAGATGTTGTCGAGGATGGCGCGCTCGCCGTAACCGAAGGTCAGGTTGCGCAGTTCGACCAGAGGGAGGGTGGAGTCGGTGGGCATCAAACAAAAACCGGGCAGTTCAGCGCCCGGTTTTTGGATGATACGGGATTCAGGGGTAAACCCTCGACGCCGTTTTGTTTCGATTAATGTCAGCGAGGCAGGTCGGAGAAGCCCATCAGGAATTCGTCCACCGCGCGCGCGGCCTGGCGGCCTTCGCGGATCGCCCACACCACCAGACTCTGGCCACGGCGCATGTCGCCAGCGGCGAACACCTTGGGCACGTTGGTCGCGTAGCCACCCGTGAAGTCGGTGCTGGCCTTGGCGTTGCCGCGCGCGTCCTTCTCGACACCGAAGCCGTCCAGGATGGTGGCGACCGGGTTCACGAAGCCCATGGCGAGCAGCACCATGTCGGCCTTGTAGGTCTTTTCCGTGCCGGGGATCTCGACCAGCTTGCCGTCCTTCATCTCGACGTGCACGGTCGTGAGGCCGGTGACCTTGCCTTTTTCGCCGATGAATTCCTTGGTGGAGATGGCGAACTCGCGCACGCAGCCTTCCTCGTGGCTGGAGCTGGTGCGCAGCTTGAGCGGCCAGTAGGGCCACACCAGGGGCTTGTTCTCTTCTTCCGGCGGCTGCGGCATCACCTCGAACTGCGTGACGCTGACCGCGCCGTGGCGGTTGCTGGTGCCCACGCAGTCGCTGCCGGTGTCGCCGCCGCCGATCACGATGACGTGCTTGCCGTCGGCGCGCAGCTGGCCCTTGAGCTTGTCGCCGGCGTTGACCTTGTTCTGCTGCGGCAGGAACTCCATCGCGAAATGGATGCCGTCGAGATCACGGCCGGGCACAGGCAGGTCACGGCTCTGCTCGGAGCCGCCGGTCAGCAGCACGGCATCGAAGTCCTTCTGCAGTTGCTCGGGCGTGACGGTTTCCTTGGCCCAGTTCGTGACCTTGCTGCCCTTGGGCAGGGTGCCGACCATGACGCCGGTGCGGAACACCACGCCTTCGGCTTCCATCTGCTTGACGCGCAGGTCAATGTGGCTCTTCTCCATCTTGAAGTCGGGAATGCCGTAGCGCAGCAGGCCACCGACGCGGTCGTTCTTCTCGAACAGGCTCACGTCGTGGCCGGCGCGCGCGAGCTGTTGTGCCGCGGCCATGCCGGCCGGGCCCGAACCCACCACGGCGATCTTCTTGCCGGTCTTGTGGCGCGGCGGCTGCGGCTGCACCCAGCCTTCGGCCCAGGCGCGGTCGATGATGGCGTGCTCGATCGACTTGATGCCCACGGCATCGTCGTTCACGTTCAGCGTGCAGGCGGCCTCGCAGGGCGCGGGGCAGATGCGGCCGGTGAACTCGGGGAAGTTGTTGGTGCTGTGCAGCACGGTGATGGCGTTCTGCCAATCACCCTGGTACACGAGGTCGTTGAAGTCCGGAATGATGTTGTTGACCGGGCAGCCGCTGTTGCAGAACGGCGTGCCGCAGTCCATGCAACGCGCGGCCTGGACCTTGGATTGCGGCTCATTGAGGCCGACGACAAATTCCTTGTAGTGCTTCAGGCGCTCGGGCACGGGCTTGTAGCCCTCTTCCAGACGCTCGTATTCCATGAAGCCGGTGACTTTTCCCATGATGCGATTCCTTCGTGTTCGTGCGTGCGGCGGGCTTACTTGGCGGGCGCCGTGGCTGTTTTCGCCGTGGTCTGGGCCTTGGTGGTGACGACGGCGGCGGCCTTGCGGGCGTGGATCTCGCCCAGGGCGCGCTTGTATTCGTTCGGGAACACCTTCACGAACTTGCCGCGCGACTGCGCCCAGGTGTCGAGCAGTTCGCGCGCGCGTTTGCTGCCGGTCCAGCGGTTGTGCTCCTCCAGCAGCTTCTTGAGCTGCGCTTCGTCGCTCAGGTCGCGGTGCCAGATGGCGCGGTCCAGCGTGGCTTCCTGCTCGGTGGCGGACAGCACCTTTTCCAGGCTGACCATGGCCGTGTTGCAGCGCTTGGCGAAGTCGCCGTCCTCGTCGTACACGTAGGCAATGCCGCCGCTCATGCCGGCGGCGAAGTTGCGGCCGGTCTTGCCCAGCACCACCACGGTGCCGCCGGTCATGTATTCACAACCGTGGTCGCCCGTGCCTTCCACCACCGCGGTGGCGCCCGACAGGCGCACCGCGAACCGCTCGCCGGCCACGCCGCTGAAGAAGGCTTCACCGGTGGTGGCGCCGTACATCACGGTGTTGCCCACGATGATGTTGCGCATGGCTTCGCCGCGGAAGTCGATGCTGGGACGCACCACCACGCGGCCGCCGGAGAGGCCCTTGCCGGTGTAGTCGTTGGCGTCGCCGATCAGGTACAGCGTGATGCCGCGCGTGAGGAAGGCGCCGAACGACTGGCCGCCCGTGCCTTCGAGCTGGATGCGGATGGTGTCGTCCGGCAGGCCTTCGGGGTGCACCTTCGTCACGGCGCCCGAGAGCATCGCGCCCACCGAGCGGTTGACGTTGCGCGCCACCTCGATGAACTGCACGCGCTCGCCCTTGTCGATCGCCGCGCGCGACTTCTGGATCAGGATGTTGTCGAGCGACTTCTCCAGCCCGTGCTCCTGCTGCTGGGTGTGGAAACGCGGCACGTCGGCCGGCACGATCGGCTGCGCCAGCAGGCGGCCGAAGTCCAGGCCCCGCGCCTTCCAGTGTTCGATGCCCTGCTTCATGTCCAGCAGGTCGGCGCGGCCGATCAGATCGTCGAACTTGCGGATGCCCAGCTGCGCCATGATCTGGCGCGCCTCTTCCGCGATGAAGAAGAAGTAGTTCACCACGTGCTCGGGCTTGCCGCTGAACTTCTTGCGCAGCACCGGGTCCTGCGTGGCCACGCCCACCGGGCAGGTGTTGAGGTGGCACTTGCGCATCATGATGCAGCCCTCGACCACCAGCGGCGCGGTGGCGAAGCCGAATTCGTCGGCGCCGAGCAGGGCACCGATCACCACGTCGCGGCCGGTTTTCATCTGGCCGTCGGCCTGCACGCGGATGCGGCTGCGCAGGCGGTTGAGCACCAGCGTCTGCTGCGTTTCGGCCAGACCGATTTCCCAGGGGCTGCCAGCGTGCTTGATGGACGACCAGGGCGAGGCGCCCGTGCCGCCGTCGTGGCCCGCGATCACCACGTGGTCGGCCTTGCACTTGGCCACGCCCGCGGCGATGGTGCCCACGCCGATCTCGGACACCAGCTTGACGCTGATGCTGGAGTGCGGCGCGACGTTCTTCAGGTCGTGGATCAGCTGCGCCAGGTCCTCGATGGAGTAGATGTCGTGGTGCGGCGGCGGCGAAATCAGGCCCACGCCCGGCACGCTGTGGCGCAGCTTGCCGATGTAGTCGCTCACCTTGCCACCGGGCAGCTGGCCGCCCTCGCCGGGCTTGGCGCCCTGCGCCATCTTGATCTGGATCTGATCGGCGCTGTTGAGGTACTCGGCCGTGACGCCGAAGCGGCCCGAGGCCACCTGCTTGATCTTGGAGCGCATGGAGTCGCCCGCCTGCAGCTCGTAGTCCACCTCGAAGGTGTCCTTGCCCAGCAGGTCCGACATGGTCTGGCCCTGCTTGATCGGGATGCCCTTGAGCTCGTTGCGGTAACGCAGGGCGTCCTCGCCACCTTCACCGGTGTTGCTCTTGCCGCCGATGCGGTTCATGGCCACGGCCAGCGTCGCGTGGGCCTCGGTCGAGATGGAGCCCAGCGACATGGCGCCGGTGGCGAAGCGCTTGACGATCTCCGCCGCCGGCTCGACCTCGTCGATCGAGATCGCGGTGCTGGGGTTGATCTTGAACTCGAACAGGCCGCGCAGCGTCATGTGGCGACGGCTCTGGTCGTTGATGAGCTGCGCGTACTCCTTGTACGTGTTCCAGTTGTTCGCTCGCGTGCTGTGCTGCAGCTTGGCGATGGCGTCGGGGGTCCACATGTGCTCTTCGCCCCGGGCGCGCCAGGCGTATTCGCCGCCGGTCTCCAGCATCGTGGCCAGCACCGGGTCGTCGCCGAAGGCGGCCTTGTGCATGCGAATGCCTTCTTCGGCGATCTCGAACACGCCGATGCCACCCACGCGGCTGGCGGTGCCGGTGAAATACTTGTCCACGGTCTCGCTGTTGAGGCCGATCGCCTCGAACAGCTGCGCGCCACAGTAGGACATGTAGGTCGACACGCCCATCTTGGACATGATCTTGGACAGGCCCTTGCCGATCGCCTTGACGTAGTTGTAGATCGCCTTCTCGGCGCTCAGGTCGCCCGGCAGGCCCTGGCTGATCGCGGCCAGGGTTTCCATGGCCAGGTAAGGGTGCACGGCCTCGGCGCCGTAGCCGGCGAGCACGGCGAAGTGGTGCACTTCGCGCGCCGTGCCGGTTTCGACCACCAGGCCGGCGGTGGTGCGCAGGCCTTCACGCACCAGGTGCTGGTGGATCGCGGACAGTGCCAGCAGCGCGGGAATGGCGATCTGCGTGGCGCTGACGGCGCGGTCGCTGATGATCAGGATGTTCTTGCCACCCTTGATCGCGTCCACCGCGCTCGCGCACAGCGAGGCCAGCTTGGCTTCCACGCCTTCGCGGCCCCAGGCCGCGGGGTAGGTGATGTCCAGCGTGTGGCTGCGGAACTTGCCCTGCGTCACGGCATCGATGTCGCGCAGCTTGGCCATGTCGGCGAAGTCGAGCACCGGCTGGCTCACCTCGAGGCGCATCGGCGGGTTGACCTGGTTGATGTCCAGCAGGTTGGGCTTGGGGCCGATGAAGGACACCAGCGACATCACGATCGCTTCGCGGATCGGGTCGATCGGCGGGTTGGTCACCTGCGCGAACAACTGCTTGAAGTAGTTGTAGAGCGGCTTGTTCTTGTCGGAGAGCACGGCCAGCGGGCTGTCGTTGCCCATGGAGCCGATGCCCTCTTCGCCGTTGGCGGCCATCGGGCTCATCAGGAACTTGATGTCTTCCTGCGTGTAGCCGAAGGCCTGCTGGCGGTCCAGCAGCTCGGGCGCCACGCGCTCGACACCCGCGGACTGCGGCTCGGTGGCGGTGATGCGCTGCTCTTGCGCGGACTCGCCGGCCACCGGCGTTTCCACGTCATCGAGGCGGATGCGCAGGTTGTCGATCCACTGCTTGTAGGGCTTGCTGTTGGCGAGGTTGGCCTTGAGCTCCTCGTCATCGATCATGCGGCCCTGTTCCAGGTCGATCAGGAACATCTTGCCGGGCTGCAGTCGCCACTTGCGCACGATCTTGTTTTCCGGCACGGGCAGCACGCCCGACTCGGAGCCCATGATCACGAAGTCGTCGTCGGTGATGCAGTAGCGCGACGGGCGCAGGCCGTTGCGGTCCAGCGTGGCGCCGATCTGGCGGCCGTCGGTGAACACGATGGAGGCCGGGCCGTCCCAGGGCTCCATCATCGCGGCGTGGTACTCGTAGAAGGCCTTGCGGCGGCCGTCCATGGTGGTGTGCTGCTCCCAGGGCTCGGGAATCATCATCATCACGGCCTGGGCCAGCGGGTAACCCGCCATGGTGAGCAGCTCGAGGCAGTTGTCGAAGGTGGCGGTGTCGGACTGGCTGGCGAAGCTGATCGGGTACAGCTTCTGCAGGTCGGCCCCCAGCACCGGCGAGGACATCACACCCTCGCGCGCCTTCATCCAGTTGTAGTTGCCCTTGACGGTGTTGATCTCGCCGTTGTGCGCGACATAGCGGTACGGGTGGGCGAGCGGCCATTCGGGGAAGGTGTTGGTCGAGAAACGCTGGTGCACCAGACCCAGGGCCGAAACGCAGCGTTCGTCTTCCAGATCACGGAAGTAGGTGCCCACCTGATCGGCCAGCAGCAGGCCCTTGTAGACCACCGTGCGGCTGCTCATGCTGACCACGTAATACTCTTTGCTGTGGGTCAGCTTGAGGCGCTGGATGTTGGCGCTGGCCGTCTTGCGGATCACGTACAGCTTGCGCTCCAGCGCGTCCTGCACGATCACGTCGTTGCCGCGGCCGATGAAGACCTGGCGGATGATCGGCTCCTTCTCGCGCACCGTGGGCGACATGGGCATGTCGCGGTTGACCGGCACGTCGCGCCAACCCAGCAGCACCTGGCCTTCGGCGGCGATCGCACGCTCCATCTCCTGCTCGCAAGCCAGGCGGCTGGCGTGCTCCTTGGGCATGAAGATCATGCCCACGCCGTACTCCCCCGCCGGCGGCAGCACCACGCCCTGGGCCGCCATCTCCTCGCGGTACAGCGCGTCGGGCAGCTGGATCAACAGCCCTGCCCCGTCGCCCATGAGCTTGTCGGCGCCGACCGCACCCCGGTGATCCAGGTTCTCCAGGATCTTCAGACCCTGCTTCACGATGGCGTGGCTCTTCTCGCCCTTGATGTGGGCCACGAAACCCACACCGCAAGCGTCGTGCTCGTGGGAAGGGTCGTACAGACCGTGTTGCTGGAGGTGCTGTTGTTCGGCTGCCGTGGTCATGGCGCTTCCTTCTCGGTTCGTGGGCGTGAATGCAAAAACGGGACTGCGAGCTTATTGCATTGCAACAACAATGCCAAGCAGATTAAATGGGGTCAGATTCCATTTAAATCCCGACAAATTTGATCGACGTTTTATTGGGGACAGATTAAAAACACTTTGATGACGCCGTTCAGGCCTCCGGAGCCTTGCGTCAGGTTTCCTTGGAGGAGGTGGACGCGGGACGGCCCGGGCGGCCGCGCGCAATCCGGCGCGGGGTGCGTTTTTGCAACTCCGCGGCAAAGTCCGCATCCCCGAGCGCCCAGCCGTGCAGCGTGGCGTCGGTGATGGCGCCCTGCTGGGCCACCGATTGCCCCGCATGCACCAACTCGGTGTACGCCGCTTCGCGGGCGAAGGGGGTGTTGCCCAGCCCCCAATACACGGCGGGCGGTGTGATCCGCCGGTCCGGCGTCTGCCCGATGTAGTGGCGATGGCTTGACCAGGGATGGTTTTTCGGGTCCACCACCAGGCCAGCGCGCACGGGGTTCAAGTCCAGATAGACCATGCAAGCCAGCAGGTAGCGTTCGGTCTGAACCAGCGTGGATTTGTAGCGCCCTTCCCACAACGTGCCAGTGCGGTGGTGCAGGTCGTTGAAGTAACGCACGTAGCGCCGCCCCACCGCCTGCATCAGGAGCGGAACACCCTCCGCCGTTTCGGGCGTGAGCAGCAGATGGAAATGGTTGTCCATCAGCACATAGGCGTTGAGTGCCACCTGGTGCTTGCGCGCGTTGTCGCCCAGCAGCTCCAGCAGGAACTCGCGGTCGGCGTCGCTGCGCACGATGTCCTGGCGGTTGTTGCCGCGCTGGATCACATGGTGCGGGTAACCGGCGACGGTCAGGCGGGGAAGGCGGGCCATGGTGCGGTCAGGTGGGCGTCGCCGCGAAGCGGCTCCGAAGGGAATCCGACCCCGATTATGGTCGGGCGCGCCACGCGGCCTGCAGCCGCCCCGCCAGCAGCACACCGAGCAAGGAGGAAGCGCCTGTCACGGTCCAGGTCCATTGCCAGCCACCGACCAGGGTGGCCACCCAGGCCACCAGCGGCGGCCCGAGAAATTGACCCATGGCAGAGAACTGCTGCATCCAGCCCACCGTGGTGGACACCGTCTCGTTGTCGGGAGCGAGTTTGACCGCCAAGCCAAACAGCGTCCCGGGAATCAGCCCACCCACCCCGGAGAAGACCAACACCGCGAGGTACTGCGCCACCGGGTGGCCCTCGGCGCCAAAGGCCACCCAGGCCCCCACACCCATCGCGACATAGGCCAGCGCCAGCACCACACCTGGGCGCGCGCCCCTGGCGAGCCACCAGCCCCCGCCAATGTTGCCGACCATGTTGATGCCCGCGGCCAGGGCGCTGAGCACGGCCACCGTGGCGCCGGTGTACCCGGCCTGGTGGTAGATCGTCGGCAGGAAACCGACCACGGCCAGCCATTGGCCCGAATACAGGAAGAAGGCCAGCGCCATCAGCCAGGGGCCGGGCGCCCGCAGGGTCCGTCGAAGCCGTGGGCCCAGGGCCGTGGCGCTGGATGCGGACTGCGCTTGTGCGTCCGGGGTCACCCATTTCGCCAGTCCGACCGCCGCCAACAGGGAAAGCAACGCCAACAACAACCAGGCCCAGCGCCAACCGACGGCGGAGAGCAAGGGCACGCCGAGCAGCAGGGCCAGCGAAGTGCCCAGGGGCATGTACGCACCCCACCAGCCGAGCGAGCGGGACAGCGTGGGCGCATGGTGCACACGCTGCCGCAGCAGGCCCGGCGCCGGCAACACGGCCGAGAGGAAGCCCATGCCCTCGATCACCCGCGTGGCCAGCAACACATGGACGTTGGGGGCCAGCGCACCCAGCGCACTCCCCGTGGCCAGCAACAGCAAGCCGGCCAGCATGACGCGGCGAGGACCCAGCCGATCCGCCATCAGCCCCACCACCAGGCCCAGCGTCATGCCCGCCAGCTGCACCAGCGACAGCAGGAACCCGGCTTGCACCAGGCTCAATCCCAGGCTCTCGCGCAACACCGGAATGGCCACCGGCAGTTTGCCCACGTGCAAGGCGCAGGTGACGCCCACGGCGACCACCAGGGCCGCCAACGGCCGGGAAGCGAGGCCGGGAGACGCCGTCATGGGAACAGCACGGCGCCACAAAGGCGCTCGTGCTCACGGATGGCAAACCGGTCTGTCATGCCAGCGATGTAGTCGGCCACCGCCCTGGCCAGGTGTTGTTTGCGCCCATGCGCCTCGGGCAATTCGCCAGGCGCGTTCATGTAGCGATCGAACAAGTCACTGACCACGCGGCGAGCGCGATCGGTGGTCTCCATCACCTGCGGATGGCGGTAGAGATTGCGAAACAGGAAACTTTTCAACACTTGCGAGCGTTCCCTCATGCCGTCGGAGAAAGCCACCAGCGGCGGACCCGCGCGCACCGCGTCCACGCTGTGAACCTGCGCTGTCGAGAGCCGCGCGCGCGTGGTGTCGATCACGTCATAGACCTGGTCGCTGAGCATGAGACGGATGGACTCGAACAACAGGCGGCGCCCCTGCAGCTGCGGATGCGCCTTCAAGGCCGTGCGGCGGTAGTGCTCGAACAGCTCCACGCCGGCCATCTGGTCCAGGGTCAACAAGCCCGAGCGCACACCGTCGTCGATGTCGTGCGCGTTGTAGGCGATCTCGTCGGCCAGGTTGCACAACTGCGCCTCCAGCGAGGGCGATCCCCCCTGCAGGAACCGCGATGCCACGCCGCCCGGCTCCTGTTGCTCCAGCCGCTGGGCATTGGCCCGGGAGCAGTGTTTGAGAATGCCTTCGCGGGTCTCGAAGCAAAGGTTCAAACCGTCGAAGGCGGGGTAGCGCTCTTCCAGTTCATCGACCACGCGCAGACTCTGGAGGTTGTGTTCGAACCCCCAGCTGTCGGTATCACCGGGCACAGCTTGCACGGACGCGGCCTTGAGGCACGCGGCGAGGGCATCCTGCCCGGCATGGCCAAAGGGCGTGTGGCCCAGATCGTGGGCCAGGGCAATGGCCTCGACAAGGTCTTCGTTGAGGCGCAGCGAGCGCGCGATGCTCCGACCCAGCTGAGCGACCTCCAGCGAATGGGTCAGGCGCGTGCGGAACAGGTCGCCTTCGTGGTTCAGGAACACCTGGGTCTTGTAGACCAGCCGCCTGAACGCGGTCGAATGGATCACACGGTCTCGGTCGCGTTGGAACGCGGTGCGGGTCGGCGCTTCGGGCTCAGGATGGCGACGTCCCCGACTGAGCGCCGGATCGCTGGCGAAATCCGCCAGCCCGGTGGGCAAGGGGGTGGTCGGCACGGCCATCAGGCCCGGCAACTGGCTTCGATCACCTGAGCCACCACCGCGTCGGGGGCGCTGCGCATGCTGGCGTGGCCCGGGGCATCGATCACCACGAACTTGATGGCCCCACCTTCGGACTTCTTGTCCACCCGCATCAGCTCCAGATAACGGCCCACATTGTCCTGGGCGTCCAGCACCGGCGCCACCGTGGGCAAGCCCGCGCGCCGCACCAATGCGGTCAGGCGCTCGACAAAAGCGGCGTCCACCAGACCCAGGGCCGCCGACAGGCGCACGGCCATGACCATGCCGCAACCCACCGCTTCGCCATGCAACCAAGCCCCATAACCCATGCCCGCTTCGATGGCGTGCCCGAAGGTGTGGCCAAAATTCAGAATCGCGCGCATGCCCGACTCGCGTTCGTCCTGGCCCACCACCCAGGCCTTGATCTCGCAACTGCGGCGCACGGCGAAAGCAAGCGCGTCGGCGTCGCGCGCCATGAGAGCGTCCATGTTGCTTTCGATCCAATCCTGGAAAGCCATGTCGGCGATCGGTCCGTACTTGATGACCTCGGCCAACCCCGCGCTGAGCTCCCGCTCGGGCAAGGTCTTGAGCACGTCGAGGTCGCACAGCACACGCTGAGGCTGGTAAAAGGCCCCGATCATGTTTTTGCCCAAGGGGTGGTTGATGGCCGTCTTGCCCCCACGGACGAATCCACCTGCGCGAGCAAGGTGGTTGGCACCTGCACGAACGGGACGCCACGCATGTAGCTCGCGGCAGCGAATCCCGTCATGTCGCCGACCACACCACCGCCCAGCGCAAAGAGCACGGTCTTGCGGTCGCAACCGTTGGACAACAAGGCGTCAAAAATGAGGTTGAGCGATTCCCAGGTCTTGTACGCCTCGCCATCGGGCAGCACCACGGTGTGAATCGCCTTGTAGCGCGGCGCCAGAGAGTCGGCCAGGCGGTCCCGGTACAAAGGCCCCACCGTCTGGTTCGTGACGATCATGGCGCTGGCGGCACTGGGAAGATCGGCATAGCTCTCGGGCGCGTCCAGCAGGCCGGCACCAATGACGATGCCATAGCTGCGATCGCCGAGATCGATGTCCACCCGTTGGGTGCGCGGGGCCGTGTGCGTTGAAGTCATGGACACCGAGTTTATTCGGTGTCCGTCCCGAAGGTCTGGAAAGCGCTAAGGCGCGCCGGGGACTGGTGGGGGCGTGGAAGCGGGCGCCACCGACCCATCGAGCTCCAGCTGCATCACGATCATGTTGACCAGCGTGGCCACCGAAGGGCGACCGGTCTCGATGACGAAATGCGCGGTCTGACGGTAGAGGGGATCGCGCACGTCGAACAGGTCGCGAATGCGCTGCAACGGGTCTTCCACCTGCAGCAAGGGCCGGTTGCGGTCGTACCGCAGTCGGCGGTACACCTCTTCCGGTGTGGATTTCAGGTAGAAGACCTTGCCACGCTCGTGCAGGTGCTCGCGGTTTTCGGGCCGCAAGACCGACCCACCGCCGGTCGACACGACAGCGACCGGTCCTTGCGTCAACTCATCGATGACAGAGGCTTCGAGGTCGCGAAAACGCGCTTCGCCCTCCCGTTCGAAAAACTCCCGGATCGAACAACCCAGACGCTGCTCGATCACGTGGTCGGAATCGAAGAAGGGGAGAGCGAGGCGTCGGGCCAGTTGCCGCCCGACCGTCGACTTGCCGGATCCCGGCAAGCCGATCAGATAGCTCGATGAAACGCTCAATTGATTGCCGCGCGCCCCAATACACGTGGTGTGATGAAGATCAGGAGTTCGGACTTGTTCGCGACGCGGTTGCGCGACTTGAACAGGTTGCCCACGGCGGGCAAGTCGCCCAGCAGGGGCACCTTGTTGACTTCATCGCGTTCGGTCTGCTCGAAGATGCCACCGATCACCACCGTTCCGCCGTTCTCCACCAGCACCTGCGTCTGCACGTGTTTGGTGTTGATCGCGATACCGTCCGGCGTCGACTCACCACGGCTGTCCTTGTTGATGTCGAGGTCGAGAATGATGTTGCCCTCGGGCGTGATCTGCGGCGTCACTTCCAGCTTCAAGTTGGCCTTGCGGAACGCAATCGCCGTGGCACCGCTGGAGGTTGCCGTCTGGTAGGGGAATTCCGTGCCCTGTTCGATCAAGGCCTTGACCTGATCGGCGGTGACCACACGCGGGCTCGACACGATGCGACCCTTGCCATCCGATTCGAGCGCCGAAATTTCAAGGCTCAGGAAGCGGGACGCACTCGGGTTGAACAACGACAGCGCAAAAGAGGCCGCCTGCGCGTTGCTGGGATTGGCGGGCAGGTTGACGAAGGGCGCCGACGTCAGCGTAGGGCCCCCGAGCGACGACGCGGCGCCGTAGTTCGAACCGAAGTTGCCCTGAATCGGGCTGCCGTTGGCCGAGCCCACACCAAAGCCGCGAACACCGCCACCCAGCCGCACGCCCAGGGATTTGCCAAAAGTGTCATCGGCTTCCACGATGCGCGCCTCGATCATCACCTGACGGATCGGGATGTCGAGCTTGCGGATCAGCTCCTGCACCTGCTCAAGGCGCGACGCGATGTCGGTCACGAAGAGCTGGTTGGTCCGGGGCTCGGAAATCACACTGCCGCGATCGGACAGGATGCGCGCGCCGGCCGCCCCGCTCCCGGAGGAAGCGCTGCTGCCACCCGCCGTGAGTTGCGCGGCGATGTCGGCCGCCTTGGCGTAGTTCATCTGGAAGCCTTGCGTCCTCAGGGTCTCCAGGCTTTCGATCGACACCTTGGACTCCAGCTCCTGCTTCTCGCGGGCCGCGATCTCATCCTTGGGCGCGATCCACAGCACATTGCCGGACTTGCGCATGCCCAGACCTTTGGCCTGCAGGATGATGTCCAGCGCCTGATCCCAAGGCACGTCCTTGAGTCGCAGCGTGACCGCGCCGGTGACCGAATCGGAGGTCACGATGTTGAAGTTGGTGAAGTCCGCGATGACTTGCAGCAGCGAACGAACCTCGATGTTCTGGAAGTTGAGCGACAGCTTCTCGCCGTTGTAACCCGGGCCCTGTGTCAGCTTGGAAGAATCGATCTTCTGTTCACGCACTTCCAGCACGAACTGGTTGTCGCTCTGGTACGCCGAATGCTCCCAGTTGCCCGTCGGGGTCACCACCATGCGCACGCGGTCACCCGCCTGCGAGGTGGTCACGCTTTGAATCGGTGTGCCGAAATCGCTGACGTCCAGGCGGCGGCGCAAGCCTTCGGGCAGCGAGGTCTTGAGAAATTCGACGACCAGGTTCTGTCCCTGCTGGCGAATGTCCACACCAACCTGGTTGTTGGCCAGTTCGACCACCACACGGCCCGCATTGCCAACACCACGGCGGAAGTCGATGTCCCGCAAGGCGGCCACGTCGCGGTTGCGGTTTTCGGCAAAGGCCGAAGGTGGCGCCGTCGCGGCAGTCACCGGTTGAGCACGCTCCAACACCACCAGCAGGGTCTTGCCTTCAATCCTGGCCTCATAGGCGGCCGACTGCTTCAGGTTGATGACCACGCGGGTGCGATCACCCGCCTGCACCACGTTGGCCGAGCGAAGGTTGCCTTCATTGATGTCCACCGCATTGCGCCCGATGGCGTTGGCCACGCCGGGGAAGTCCAGAGCGATGCGCGCGGGCGCCTGAATGGTGAACCCCGTGGGCAAGGCCGCCAAAGGCTGGGTGGTGTTGATGCGGATGACCTCCACGCCCCCTTGAATGCCCCCCGTGATCGATTGGATCGCGTTTTGAGCCTGCGCCCACACGGTGGTCAACGTCATACAGGCGAGCACGGCCCCCCTGAGCACTCCTCGCCCCAATGCTGCGAATCCCGTTGCCCTGTTTGGCTTGTTCATTTAGAAGCACCCTCTTGTAATTGCAGCGCCGCAGCGCGCTCGATCCATTCCCCCGCCGAATCCTGCACGATCTCGCGCATCACCACCTCGGTCTCGGTGATGCGCGTGACGCGTCCGAAGTTCTGCCCCAGGTAGTTGCCGGGCCTGACCTGGTACAGCAGGCTGTCCACCTTGACCAGCGCCACCAGTTTTCCGTCGCGGTTGAGGCTGCCCACCATGGCCATCGCGTCCAGCGGATGGGCTTCGAGGGGTTGTTTGCGGCGGTTCAGTTCGGGCTCGAGAAGCGCCGCGTTGACCACGGGCGCTGATTGGCTGCCGCGCAGCACGCTCGCCAGCTTCTCTTCGCTGAACGGCTGCATCTGGCGTTCACCCAGGTAGGCCTGCGGAACGAACTTGGTGGGCTCTGGAATGGGCTGGACAGAGGGCTTGATCGAGTTGCGCTCGGTCTGCATCCAGACCTGGAGTTCATCCTGCCCGGACGAAGTACATGCGGCCAGTGTCGACGCGAGCAACACAGCAACGACCGTTGGGATCCATCGGCGGTGCGTCACGGCTTGGCTCCCTTTGGTGCGACAGCCTTTTGCTGCGCTGCGATCTCTTGCTGGTCGAGGTAACGGAAAGTCTTGGCCGTGCAATCCAGCGTCAGAACCCCTTCGCGGTCTCTGATAGGCGTCAAGGTCAAGTTGTTGAGGGTGACGATGCGGGAGAGGTTCGCGATGTCGGCCGCGAACAATCCAATGTCGTGGTAAGTCCCAGTCACGCGCACCGAGATCGGCAATTCCGCGTAGTACTCTTTCACACTCACCTGGCCCGGGCGAAAGAGTTCGAACTGCAGACTTCGGCCCAGACCGGCCTGGTTGATGTCCGACAGCAGCGCGTCCATCTCGGCCTTGCTGGGCAGCTGCTTTTCAAGCTGCGTCACGTACTGCTGCACTTGTTCAAGCTGTTTGCGCAGGGCATCCAGATTGACGGCTTGCACGAGCTTCTTGCGATAGTCTTCGCGCAATTGCACTTCGCGCGCCTTTTCGGCAATCAACTCTTCATCCGAGTTCTTGAGCCAGGCAAACCACAGCGCGGCGACCACCGCCGCGCACACAGCCACAAACAACAGGTTGCGAGGCAGACCCGGCCATTGCGAGGGGTCGTTGGGGTCCAGTCCGGTGAACTGGGCTTTGAGCTTGTCCTGGATTCCCTTGAAATCCACAGCGATCTTGGGCGTTCTGGCCATGTTGCGCGGACCCTTGTTCAGACTTTGCGCTGCGCAGCTGGCGCGGCGGGGGCCGGAGGCGCGGAAGGACGCTTCAGCGAAACACGGATGGTGAAATTCGAGACGCGGCGCTGATCTCGGCCTCCGGCCGCGGGTCTAGCCGCGACGATTTCCACCAGATCCGGTCGCACCAACCAGGGGCTGTTGTTCGACAGGTTGCGCAGCAGATCGGAGACGCGCTCTTGCGACTGGGCCACGCCCACCAGCAGCACGCTCTGGTTTTCCTGCTTCATGCTGGTGAGGTAGACCCCATCGGGCAGTTGCGCGACCAGCTCATCCAGCAAGTGCACGGGCAGATTGCGGTCACCCTGCAGGTTCTCCACCGCCGTCTGGCGGGCGCGCAAGGAGGCGATTTCGCGCTGCAGATTGGCGATGTCCTTGATCTCGGTATCCAGCTTCGTGATTTCACCCTGGAGAAAGGCATTTCGATCCTGTTGCGCCGAAATCTGCCCCTGGTACCAGGTAAAAACCGCCCCGCAGATCACCCCGCCCAACAGCGCGGACAAGCCCAACTGCGTGAAGAACTGGTCCTTTTGCCGCTTGCGGGTCGCCTCACGGTGAGGCAACAGGTTGATGAGGATCATTGGTAGAACCTCCGCAGCGCCAGGCCGGTAGAGGTCAGGTACGACGGCGCCTCGCGGGACATCTTGCGCGCCTGAACGGAAGCCGCCATTTCCATGGCGTCAAAAGGATTGATCACCATGCAGGCGAACGACGTCTGGTGAGTCACGGCCTCGGTCAGACCCGGCAACGCCGCGCTGCCGCCAGCGAGGAGAATGTGGTCCACCTTGTTGTACGGCGTGCTGGTGAAAAAGAACTGGAGGGCACGGCCGACTTCCTGCGCCATGCTTTCGATGAAGGGATCGAGCACCGCGGAGCGGTAGTCGTCGGGCAAGTCACCCGAGCGCTTCTTGGCCTCGGCTTCATCCGACGAAAAGCCGTACTGGCGCACGATCAGTTGCGTCAGCTGAGCGCCGCCAAAGGCCTGATCGCGTTCGTACAGCACGTCATCGTTGCGCATCACCTGCATGCTGGTGGTCAATGCGCCCACCTCGAACAGAGCCACCAGTGAGTCCACGCCCTGGTTGGGCAGGGTTTCAATCACGCGGCCTGCGGCCATCCGGGAAGCGTAGGACTCCACGTCCATCACGACCGGCTTGAGCCCGGCCGCCTCGGCCAGACCCTGCCGGTCCGAGACCTTCTCCTTGCGCGACGCGGCGATCAGCACCTCCACATCGCCCACGGAATTGGCGCTCGGGCCGATGACGCAGAAATCGAGGCTGACCTCGTCAAGCGAAAAGGGAATGTATTGATTGGCTTCCGATTCGACCTGGGCTTCAAGTTCCTTGTCGGAAAGGCCGCCTGGCAGAATGATCTTCTTGGTGATCACGGCCGACGCTGGCAAGGCAAGCGCCACATTCTTGGTCTTGCTGCCGCTCTTGCGGACGACACGACGCACCGCTTCGGCCACCTCATCGAATTTCTCGATGTTGCCGTCGGTGATCCAGCCTCGCTCCAGGGGCTCCATGGCGCAACGCTCCAGCACCAGGTCGCCCGAACGGTTGCGGCTCAGCTCCACCAATTTGACGCTGGATGAGCTGACATCGATGCCCAACAAGGGCGCCGGTTCCCGGCTGAATAACGACCCCAATGAGATCAAGGTGGCCCCCAAAAATGATGGCGACAGGCGTCGCCAAACTTAATAATTCACTTGAATGCTAGCAGTAAGCCCCTTGTCCAGCAAAGATTTTTTGCCTTTGAGACAAACTGAAACGTTGTCAAAAGCATACGCATCCTGGACCCGGTGTTTACCGCTTCATCGGCCATTTGGCCGGGAAATACACAACAACTCACAATATGCTTGCCGAGCCCATCTGAGCTCGCCATCCGATTTTTATAATCACGGGCTCCGGCTCTGAACGACTGCATGCCCAAGAACGACACTTCTTCGCCTCGCCCCTCTGACGCATCAGTATTGACTGGGCGAACCGCACTCATCTGGGCCGGTCGCTTGGTGGTGGGTCTGGCCGGACTGGCGGTGGCGGGTGTTGCGTGCGTGTTGATGGCCGTGGGCATCGCGCTCGCGGTGGCCTATCCCAATCTGCCCGAGGTGGCCGGCTTGGCCGACTACCGACCCAAGCTGCCTTTGCGTGTGATCTCGTCCGATGGCTCGTTGATCGGCGAGTTTGGTGAAGAGCGGCGCAACCTGCTCACCATCAATGAGATCCCCGCGGTCATGAAGCACGCGGTGCTGGCCATCGAAGACGCTCGCTTCTTCGAACACAACGGCGTCGACTACCGTGGCATGCTTCGCGCAGCCCTCGCCAATCTGCGGCAGGCCAAGAGCCAGGGGGCGTCCACCATCACCATGCAGGTGGCGCGCAACGTGTACCTGTCCGCCGAGAAGAGCTACACCCGCAAGATCTACGAGGTGCTCCTGACGTTCAAGCTGGAGCACATGCTGACCAAGGAGCAGATCCTCGAGATTTATATGAATCAGATCTTCCTGGGACAGCGGGCCTACGGTTTTTCCGCCGCGTCGCAGATCTACTTTGGCAAATCCCTGAAGGATGTGACCATTGCGGAAGCGGCCATGCTCGCCGGTCTGCCCCAGGCGCCTTCCGCCTACAACCCCGTCAAGAACCCGCGCCGCGCGCGCGCGCGCCAACTGCACATCATCGACCGGATGGTGGAAAACGGCTTCATCACCCCCGAAGAAGCCGAAGTGGCGAAGGCCGAGCAGCTCAAGCTGCGGGCATTGAACCCCTCGAACCGGCCTCATGCCGAGTTCGTGGCCGAGATGGTGCGCCAGTCCATCGTCTCTCAATATGGAGAGGAAGCCTATACGCGAGGCTTGGTCGTGACGACCACCATCAAGGCGAACGAACAACTCGCGGCCTACCGCGCCGTGCGCCAGGGGGTACTGGACTACGAGCGGCGCCAGTTCTACCGGGGGCCGGAGTTGTTCATCGACTTGCCGGAAGACAAGGCGGCGCGCGACGACGCCATCGACGAGGCGCTGACGGATCGCCCGGACAACGATGACTTGCTGTCGGCGGTCGTGCTGGAGGCCAATGCCAAGCGCGTGGTGGCCGTGCGCCAGGATGGCGAGCCGTTCGAAATCACCGGTGAAGGCCTCAAGCCCGTGCAATCGGGCCTGTCCGACAAAGCGGGCCCGAACGTCAAGATCCGGCCGGGCGCGGTGATCCGCGTCGTGCAGACAGCCCCCAAGGTCTGGCGCATCACGCAGCTGCCGGAGGTCGAGTCGGCCTTCGTGGCGCTGGACCCTCGTTCCGGCAAGGTGATTGCCCTGGTCGGCGGGTTCGACTTCCAGAAGAGCAAGTTCAACCATGTCACGCAGGCCTGGCGCCAGCCCGGTTCGAGCTTCAAGCCTTTCATCTACTCCGCAGCACTGGAAAAGGGCGTGACGCCGATGACGGTGGTCAACGACGCGCCGCTCTTCTACTCTGCGGGTGAAACCGGCGGCAAGCCATGGGAACCGAAGAACTACGACGGTCAGTTCGAAGGCCCCATGTCGGTGCGGCGCGCGCTGGCCAAGTCGAAGAACATGGTGTCCATTCGCGTGCTGCAGCTGGTCGGCACGCAGAGTGCGCAGCAGTGGGTGTCGCGTTTCGGCTTCGATGCCGACAAACACCCCCCTTACCTCACGATGGCGCTGGGCGCGGGCTCGGTCACCCCGATGCAGATGGCCACCGGCTACGCCGTGTTTGCCAATGGTGGCTACCGCATTGCACCCACCCTCATCCTGCGGGTGAGCGACCACAAGGGCAAGCTGCTGTACGAAGCGCCGGAAGTGAGCCCCACCGAAGAGCAACGCGCGATCGAGCCTCGCAATGCCTTCATCATGAACAGCCTGCTGCAGGAGATCACCCGGTCCGGCACGGCCGCGCGGGCGCAGGCCACCCTGAAGCGGACCGACCTGTACGGCAAGACCGGCACCACCAACGATTCGGTGGATGCCTGGTTCGTCGGCTACCAGCCCACGCTGGTGGCTGCGGCCTGGGTGGGCTACGACTCCCCGCGCAACCTCGGCAGCCGCGAAACCGGCGGCGGCCTGAGCCTGCCGATCTGGATCTCCTTCATGACGGAAGCCCTCAAGGGCGTTCCCGTCGCCTCTTACACAGCGCCCTCCGGCGTGATCAACGTCGGCGGCGAGTGGTACTACGAGGAGTTCGGCCCAGGACGTGGTGTGCACAGCCTGGGATTGCAAGATCCCCTGCCGGGAGCCACCGGGGCGCCACCCGAGCTGGATGCCAACGGCGTCCCTATCATCAAGCCCCCTGCAGGGCCCACCGAAGAGCGCCGCAGCATCCTGGACCTCTTCAGGAACTGAAGCCCAGCGACTGCCCGGCCTGCTCCGAGGCGCAACGCGAGAGGTGGGCAAAGAACTCGCCCTGCCCCTTGGTGTCCATCCAGGCTCGGCCGTCGTGCTTGTAGTGGAATCCACCGGCACGCGCAGCCATCCACACTTCGTGCAGCGGCTTCTGCAGGTTGATGATGATCTGACTGCCGTTGGCGAAGGTCAGGGTGATCATGCCGCCCACCCGCTGGTTGTCGACGTCGGCATCGGTCTCGTCGTTGATGCGGTCGCAGGCCAGTTCAATCGCCCGAAGCAGCGCTTCTGCGCGGTCCTGGTACTCGGTGTCGGTCATTACAATGCGTCGATGTTTGGTTTGAAACGCATTCTAGGTCGGGCCATCGGCCCCTCGCGTGGCATGGCCATCGCCGTGAGCGCCTTGGTGCTCGCAGCCTGTGGCCAAAAGGGCCCCCTGTACCTGCCCGATCCCAACGCGCCCGCGCCCAAGAAGTCATCCTCCCCCGCTCCAACGGCTCCTGCCGAGACGCCCGCCACCCCCGCGCAGCGTTGATCCGCCACCCTCTTCGCTTCGCACCGCTCGCATGACCACACTCGCCGGCCTGCCCGCCACCCCGTTGCCGCCCTTCGTCACCTACCAGGACCAGCAACTCATGGTCGAAGGCGTGTCTCTGGCCGCGCTGGCCCGCGAGCATGGCACGCCGCTGTTCGTGTACAGCCGCGCCGCCATGCTGCAGGCGCTGGCCGCGTACCAGCGTGGTCTGGCCGGGCGTCGGCACCTGATCTGCTACGCCATGAAAGCCAATTCATCGCTGGCGATCCTGCAGACCCTGGTGGCCGCGGGCTGCGGGCTGGACATCGTCTCGGGCGGCGAACTCGAACGCGCCCTGGCGGTGGGCATCGATCCGGCCAAGGTCATCTTTTCCGGTGTGGGCAAGACGCGCGCCGAGATGCGTCAGGCGCTCTCCGTGGGCATCGGTTGTTTCAACGTGGAAAGCCGCGCCGAGCTCGACGTGCTCGATGAGGTGGCCCGCGGCATGGGCCTGCGCGCACCGGTGAGCATCCGTGTCAATCCCAACGTGGACGCACAGACTCACCCTTACATTTCCACCGGCCTCAAGGGCAACAAGTTCGGCATCGCGCACGAGGACGTGTTGTCAACCTACCAGCACGCCGCCGCGTGCGATGGCCTGCGCGTGGTCGGCATCGACTGCCACATTGGCTCCCAGATCACGCAGACCGGCCCCTACCTCGACGCCATGGACCGCGTGCTCGACCTCGTGGAACAGATCGAAACGGCCGGCGTGCCGATCGAACACATCGACTTCGGCGGTGGCCTGGGCATCGACTACCAGGGTGACAACCCACCGGAAGCCGATGTGCTCTGGCGCGCCCTGCTGCAACGCCTGGACGCGCGGGGTTTCGGCGACCGCCAGATCTGCATCGAGCCCGGCCGCTCGCTGGTGGGCAATGCCGGCGTGTGCCTCACCGAGGTGCTGTACCTCAAGCCCGGCGAGCAGAAGAACTTCCTCATCGTGGACGCGGCCATGAACGATCTGCCGCGCCCGGCGATGTACCAGGCGTTTCACCGCATCGTGCCGGTCGCACCGCGCGCCTCAGAAGACGCACCGACCTGGGACGTGGTGGGCCCTGTGTGCGAGAGCGGCGACTGGATCGGCCGCGACCGCGCGCTCGCGGTGCAGGCGGGTGACTTGCTGGCCGTGCTGTCGGCGGGCGCGTACTGCATGAGCATGGCCAGCAACTACAACACGCGGGGCCGCGCGGCGGAGGTACTGGTGGATGGTGCACACGCGCACCTGATCCGCGCGCGCGAATCCCTGGCCGACCAGACACGGCTCGAGCGCCTGCTCTGACCTCTCGCGCCGTCTCGAGCGCGACACCCTTGCATGAATGCACGCGGCGCCAAGCCGCGTGCCCGCTCATGGTGCAGCGGGCCGCCATACCCCCCTCGGTGTTTGCACCTATAGGCCGTGCAGATCGAGTCCTCCAGAATCCGTCGACATTGTGCACAGCAACATGGCCCGACGGCCTTCTGGAAGCGCCCCCAACCCATGCACGACAAGACCAGCGACACCATTCTGGAAACTCGCCAGCTCACCAAGTCCTTCAAGGGTTTCACCGCGGTCAACGACGTCAATCTGCGCGTCCAGCGCGGGGCGATTCATGCATTGATCGGACCCAATGGCGCCGGCAAAACCACGTGCTTCAACCTGCTGACCAAGTTCCTGGAGCCAACGCAAGGCCAGATCCTGTTCAACGGCCAGGACATCACGCGTGAGCAGCCGGCGCAGATCGCGCGCCGCGGCATCATCCGCTCCTTCCAGATCTCGGCGGTGTTTCCTCACCTGAGCGTGCTCGAGAACGTGCGCGTCGGCCTGCAGCGCCAGCTGGGCACGGCCTATCACTTCTGGAAGAGCGAACGTTCTCTCAACCAGCTCAACGAGCGGGCCCTTCATCTGCTGACCGAAGTGGGCCTGCAGGATTTCGCGCGCGAGACCACGGTCAACCTGCCCTACGGCCGCAAACGCGCGCTCGAGATCGCCACCACGCTGGCCATGGAGCCCGAGTTGATGCTGCTGGACGAACCCACCCAGGGCATGGGTCACGAAGACGTGGACCGCGTGACCCAGCTCATCAAGAAGGTGGCGACCGGCCGCACCATCCTGATGGTGGAGCACAACATGGGCGTGGTCTCGAACATCGCCGACACGATCACGGTGTTGCAACGCGGGGCCGTGCTGGCCGAGGGCTCGTACGCCCAGGTCTCGGGCAATCCTGCCGTGATGGAGGCCTACATGGGCACCACCGACGGCCAGCTCCAGGGAGCGCACTGAATGACCACACCGGCGCTCGAGATCAAGAACCTGCAGGCCTGGTACGGCGAATCGCATGTGCTGCATGGCGTGGACATGGTCGTGCAACCGGGCGAGGTCGTCACCCTGCTCGGGCGCAACGGCGCGGGGCGCACCTCCACGCTGCGCGCCATCCTGGGCCTCACCGGCTCGCGCAAGGGCTCCATCCAGAGCAACGGACAGGAACTCATCCACCTGCCCACCCACCGCATCGCGCGCCACGGCATCGGTTACTGCCCCGAGGAACGCGGCATCTTCGCCAGTCTCTCGTGCGAGGAAAACCTCCTGCTGCCCCCCACGCTCAAAGGCTCGGGCAAGGGCATGTCGGTGGACGACATCTATGAGATGTTTCCCAACCTGGCCGAGCGCCGCCACAGCCAGGGCACGCGCCTGTCCGGCGGAGAGCAGCAGATGCTGGCCGTGGCCCGCATCCTGCGCACCGGCGCCCACTTGCTGTTGCTTGACGAAATCTCCGAAGGCCTCGCTCCCGTGATCGTGCAAGCCCTGGCCCGCATGATCAAGATGCTCAAGAGCAAGGGCTACACCGTGGTCATGGTCGAGCAGAACTTCCGCTTCGCCGCCCCGCTGGCCGACCGCTTCTACGTGATGGAGCACGGCCGCATGGTCGAGCACTTCAACGCCTCCCAGCTGACCGAAAAGATGCCCGTTCTTCACGAGCTGCTGGGCGTCTGAGCGCCCTCACCCCGATCACCGATCACCGTTTTCCCCCAACCGCCACCTCAACGGAGACTGACAGCATGAAACACACCGTCAAACTGCTCACCCTGGCACTGGGTGCCGCGGGGCTGTTCACCGCCGCCCACGCACAGGACAAAGTGCGCATCGGCTTCACCACCGACATGTCGAGCCTGTACTCCGACGTGGACGGCAAGAACGGCGCCATGGCGATCCAGATGGCCATCGACGACTTCGGTGGCAAGGTGCTGGGCAAGCCCATCGAGCTGCTGAGCGCCGATCACCAGAACAAGGCCGACATCGCGGCCTCCAAGGCCCGCGAATGGATCGACACGCAGGGCCTGGACGTCATGATCGGCGGCACCAACTCCGGCACCGCCCTGGCCACGGCCAAGGTGGCCGAAGAGAAGAAGAAGCTGTACATCGTCAACGGCGCGGGCTCGTCCGCGCTCACCAACGACGCCTGCTCTCCCTACACCGTGCACTACGCCTACGACACCGTGGCCCTGGCCAAGGGCACCGGCAGTGCGATCGTCAAGCAGGGCGGCAAGGACTGGTTCTTCCTGACGGCCGACTACGCCTTCGGCCACGCGCTGGAAACCGACACCGGCAACGTCGTGAAGGCGGCCGGCGGTGCCGTGAAGGGTGCGGTGCGCGCGCCGCTCAACACCTCGGACTTCTCCTCCTTCCTGCTGCAGGCCCAGAGCTCGGGCGCCAAGATCCTCGGCCTGGCCAACGCGGGCGGCGACACCATCGCCTCGATCAAGGCCGCGAGCGAATTCGGCATCACCAAGACGATGAAGCTGGCGGGCCTGCTGATGTTCATCACCGACGTGCACAGCCTGGGCCTGAAAGACACGCAGGGCATGTACCTGACCGACAGCTGGTACTGGGACAAGGACGATGCGAGCCGTGCGTTCGCCAAGAAGTTCTTCGACAAGGCCAAGCGCATGCCGACGAGCATCCAGGCCGCCAACTACTCTGCCACCACCACCTACCTGAAAGCGGTGACGGCGGCCAAGACCACCGACAGCGACAAGGTGATGGAACAGCTCAAGAAGATGCCGATCAACGACTTCTTCGGCAAGGGCAACATCCGCCCCGATGGCCGCTACGTGCACGACATGTACCTGCTGGAGGTGAAGAAGCCCGCCGAGTCCACCAAGCCGTGGGACTACATGAAGGTGGCCGCCACGCTGCCGGGCGATTCGGTCTTCACGACCAAGGCCGACTCCAAGTGCAAGCTCTGGAAGTGATCTGAGCGGGACACCCGCGGGCCGCGGCCCGCGGGTGTCCCTGTCCACACGGCCTGACTTCCCCCACCCCCAACCCACGCCCTGCCGATGGACTTCTTCGGAATACCTTTGTCCGCCCTGCTGGGCCAGTTGTTGCTGGGCCTGGTCAACGGCTCGTTCTACGCCATCCTGAGCCTGGGGCTGGCGGTCATCTTCGGCCTGCTCAACGTCATCAACTTCGCGCACGGCGCGCTGTTCATGCTGGGCGCGGTGCTGACCTGGATGGGCATGAACTACCTTGAGCTGAACTTCTGGGTGATGATCGTGCTCGCCCCGCTGGCCGTGGGCGTGGTGGGCATCGTCATCGAACGGCTTTTCCTGCGCTGGATCTACCGCCTGGACCACCTCTACGGCCTGCTGCTCACGCTGGGCCTCACGCTGATGCTGGAGGGCGTGCTTCGCTCGGCCTATGGGGTCTCGGGCCTGCCTTACAGCGCTCCCATCTCGGGCGCCACCAACCTGGGCTTCATGGTGATGCCGAACTACCGCGGCTTCGTGGTGCTGGCCTCGCTCGTGGTGTGTTTCGCCACCTGGTACGTGATCGAAAAGACCAAACTAGGCGCCTACCTGCGCGCGGGCACCGAGAACCCCCGGCTGGTGGAAGCCTTCGGCATCAACGTGCCGCTGATGGTCACGCTGACCTACGGCTTTGGCGTGGCGCTGGCGGGCCTGGCCGGCGTGCTGGCCGCGCCCATCATGCAGGTGTCCCCGCTCATGGGGCAGAACCTCATCATCATCGTCTTTGCCGTGGTGGTGATCGGAGGCATGGGCTCCATTCTCGGCACCATCCTCACCGGCCTGGGCCTGGGCGTCATCGAAGGACTGACCAAGGTCTTCTACCCCGAGGCCTCGTCCACCGTGGTCTTCGTCATCATGGCCATCGTGCTGCTGATCCGGCCGGCCGGCCTGTTCGGCAAGGAAAAGTGAAGCCAGCCGCATGAACACGACCTCCAAGAACATCCTCTACGGCTTGCTGCTGCTGGTGCTGCTGGCCGTTCCCTTCATCGGCATCTACCCGGTGCTGGTGATGAAGCTGCTGTGCTTCGCGCTTTTTGCCTCTGCCTTCAACCTGCTGCTGGGCTACACGGGCCTCCTGTCGTTCGGCCACGCCGCCTTTCTGGGCGGCTCGGCCTACGTCACCGGCCACGCGCTGAAGGTCTGGGGCGTGCCGCCCGAGCTGGGTCTGGTGATCGGCACCCTGGCGGGCGCGGTGCTGGGCTGGCTGGTGGGGTCGCTCGCGATCCGCCGCCAGGGCATCTACTTCACCATGATCACCCTGGCGCTGGCGCAGATGCTGTTCTTCTTCTGCCTGCAGATGCCCTTCACGGGGGGCGAGGATGGTCTGCAAGGTGTGCCGCGCGGCCGGCTGCTGGGCTTCATCGAGCTCGGCAACGACATGACCATGTACTACTTCACCTTGCTGATCACGGTGGCGGCGTTCCTGCTCATCATGCGCATCGTGCACTCCCCTTTCGGCCAGATCCTCAAGGCGATCAAGGAAAACGAGCCGCGCGCCATCTCGCTGGGCTACGACACGCAGCGTTTCAAGCTGCTGGTGTTCGTGTTGTCGGCCGCGCTGTCCGGCCTGGCAGGTTCGCTCAAGACCCTGGCCATGGGCTTTGCCACACTCACCGACGTGCACTGGACCATGTCCGGCTCGGTGGTGCTGATGACGCTGGTGGGCGGCCTGGGCACCCTCTCCGGCCCGCTGGTGGGCGCCACCGTGGTGATTGCGCTGGAGAACAAGCTCGGCGAGATCGGCCATTTTCTGGCGGGTGTGACCGGCATCGACTGGTTCAACGGCCTGGGCGAGTCGGTCACCATGGTGATCGGCTTCATCTTCGTGGTGTGCGTGCTGGCCTTCCGCCGCGGCATCATGGGCGAGGTCATCGCGCTGGTGGAGCGCTGGCGCGGCAAGCAGGCCTGAACAGGCTCAGCTTTTGAGCCGGCGCCACAGGCGCCAGGCCAGCAGGCTGCCCAGGATCGCGGCGTACACGGCCACCTCCGCAAAGTCGTTCTTGCCGGCGCGCATCCAGAAAAAATGCAGCACCGCCAGGCCCGCGATCACATACACCGCGCGGTGCAGCAGTTGCCAGCGCCGCGCCCCCAGCGTGCGGATGGCGCGGTTGAACGAAGTGGCCGCCAGCGGCAGCAGCAACAGCCAGGAGAGGAAGCCCACCAGGATGAACGGGCGCTTGGCCACGTCGGCCGCGATGCCCACCACATCAAATTCCATGTCGAACCAGGCATAGGCCAGCAGGTGCATGCAGGCGTAGAAGAACACGAACAGCCCCACCATGCGCCGCAGGCGCAGCAACGCGGACCAGCCCAGGCTCACGCGCAGGGGCGTGATCGCCAGCACCAGCACCAGGAAACGCAGGGTCCAATCGCCCAGCGAGCGGATCAGGGCTTCGGCCGGGTTGGCCCCCAGCCGATCGGCAAAGGCCGCGAACACCAGCCAGACAAAGGGCAAGCTGGCCAGCACGAACGCCACCGGCTTGGCAGCGCCGTGGCTGATCACGCGGTTGACCGGCCCTCCGGCGGGCGGGCGGCGCTGCATGCCGATCAATACAGCTTGCGAAGATCCATGCCGGCGTAGAGCTGGCCGACCTGGGGCGCGTAACCGTTGAACATCTGCGTCTGTCGGCGCTTGGCAAACAGGCCACCTCCCTCGCCGATGCGGCGCTCCGTGGCCTGGCTCCAGCGCGGGTGCGAGACCTCGGGGTTGACGTTCGAGTAGAAGCCGTACTCCTGCGGCGCGGCCACGTTCCACGCCGTGCGCGGTTCCTTGTCAGTGAAACGGATCTTCACCAGCGACTTCCCGCTCTTGAAGCCGTACTTCCAGGGCACCACCAGGCGCAGCGGCGCACCGTTCTGGTTGGGCAGCACCTCGCCGTACATGCCGAAGGCCAGCAGCGTCAGCGGGTGCATGGCCTCGTCCAACCGCAGGCCCTCCACATAAGGCCAGCCCAGCACGTTGGAGCGCAGGCCGGGCATCTGTTTGGGGTCGGCCAGCGTCACGAATTCGACGTACTTGGCGCTGCCCTGAGGCTGCACCTGCTTGATGAGTTCGCTCAGCGAGTAGCCCACCCAGGGAATCACCATGGACCAGCCCTCGACGCAGCGCAGCCGGTAGATGCGCTCCTCCATCGGGCTGAGCTTGAGCAGGGCGTCCAGGTCGAAGGTGCCGGGCTTGTTCACCAGACCTTCAACGGCCACCGTCCAGGGCCGGGGCTTGAGGGTTTTGGCCTGGGCCACGGGGTCGGACTTGTCGGTGCCGAACTCGTAGAAGTTGTTGTAGGAGCTGACGTCGTCGTAGGAGGTGAGTGCCTCCATCGTCATCGCACCGTCTACGGCGGAGCGCTTGCCGGGCAAGGCAGCGAGCTTGCCGGGTTTGGGCGTGACCGAAGCGGCCTGCGCCCAGGCATCGCGCGCAGCCCAGGAAGCCATGCCGCCCATCGCCGCCGCGGTCAGCAGCCATTGGCGCCGGTTCTGGTAGGCCGCCGGCGGCGTGATCTCGCTGGAGAGGGGGTGCTCGAAACCGTTGTCGCGCGTGCGAATAAGCATGGAACCATCCTTGCTGAAGACACCCGACGGCGGAAGATGCCGCGTCGCGGGTTCGTCGATCTTAGGACCGAACCGGCTCTCACAAAGTTCCAGCGCACCGCGCGCACCGGAACCTGGCTCACCCGCGTCAGAGTTCGCCGTAGCTGTGCAGGCCGGAGAGGAACATGTTCACGCCGATGAAAGCGAAGGTCGTGATCGCCAGGCCCACCAGCGCCCACCAGGCCGAGACCGTGCCACGCAGGCCCTTGATGAGCCGCATGTGCAGCCAGGCGGCGTAGTTCAACCAGACGATCAGCGCCCAGGTTTCCTTCGGGTCCCAGCTCCAGTAGCCACCCCAGGCCTCGGCCGCCCACAGGGCGCCCAGCACGGTGGCGATGGTGAAGAACGCAAAGCCCACCGCGATGGCCTTGTACATCACGTCGTCGAGCACCTCGAAGCTGGGCAAGCGCTCGGCAATGCGGCGGCGGCCAAACAGGATGGTGCCCACGATCAGCGCCGAAACGCCGAAGTACACGAACCAGTAGCTGCTGCCGTTTTCCGCCGCCGACTGCCGGAACACGATGGGCTCGAAACACAGCACCACGCCCAGCAGCCACAGCGGCGCGAGCTTGTACCAGCGGCTTTCGGTGGCACTCTGCTTGATCAGGTAGGCAAAGGCCAGCATCGCGGCAATCGCGAAGGTGCCGTAGCCGATGAAGTTGGCCGGCACATGCAGCTTCATCCACCAGCTCTTGAGGGCGGGCACCAGCGGCTGGATGGCATGCGCCTCGCGCACCAGGGTGTACCAGAGCAGGAAGCCCACCGCGGCGCTGACCACCAGCATCGCGAACGCACCCATGCGACGCGTCTTGTACTGGTCTTCGTAATAGAGATAGAAAGCCGTCGTCATCCAGCAGAACAGCACGAACACTTCGTACAGGTTGCTGACCGGGATGTGCCCGATGTCGGGGCCGATCTGATGGCTCTCGTACCAGCGCACCATGGTGCCGATCAGGGCCAGCGCCACCGCCACCCAGGCCATGCGCGAACCCAGCAGTTCAAAGGTGTCGCCCGCGCGCTTGAACATGCCGACCCAGTAGAACGCGGTGCTCATGAAGAACAGCACGCTCATCCACAGGATGGCGGATTGGCTGGAGATGAAGTACTTCAGCAGGAAGACCTGGTCGGCCCGCGCGAGGTCGGCCGTGCCGGCGGGCGTCTGGTACAGCCAGATCGCGAGCAGCGCCGTGGCCGCCACCACGACGGTGAGCGCGCGCAGCGGGCGCCAGAACCAGCCCAGCCAGATCATGCAAGGCACGGTGCCCACGAGGATGGCCTTTTCGTAGCCGTCCATGGCCGCGTTGTAGCGTGTGAAGGCCCAGGCAGCCCCCGCGATCACGAACACGGCGAACAGCCAGTCCCAGACATTGCGGCGCGCGAAGTAACCGGGTTCCAGGCCCTGCCCGTGGTGACCCTTCTTCAGTTCGATGGTCTGCGTGGCGGCGACGGTATTCATGGATGCACCTTCAACAATTGGGTCTTCAACAGCTCGAATTCACGGTCGGCGTCCATCGTCTTGCGGTTCGACGACAGCGCCATGCGGGCCTGCGAGGATTGCTCACCCGAGGGCGAGAGCCAGACCCATAGGCGGCGCTCGCGGACGTAGAGCATGGCAAAAACGCCCAGAATGAGCAACAGGCAGCCCAGGTAGACGATGTTCTGGCCCGGTGCGCGCGCGACCTGGAACACGCTGGCCTGCACGTGCGTGAAGTCCTTGAGCTGGAAGGTCATGGGCGCGGGGTAGAAGAAGGTGTCGCTCAGGCTGATCACCGACTGCGACATGAACTGCTGCGTGGCCTCGCTGCGCTCCAGCGGCGGCAGGCCGGCGCGCTCGCGGCTGATCTGCATCAGCTCGAACAGCGTGCCGTTGAGGATGCGCACCAGCACATCGCTCGCTCGCTCGCGTTCGGCGGCCGGCACGTTGTTTTCAAGGAAGGCCGAGACGGCCTGCAGGCCTCCGCGAATGGGCTTGTCTGCGGTGCCGTTGGCCACCACCGGTTGCACGCCGGACGCGTTCACCGACTCGGCGCCGGCAAACAGGCCCAGGGCGCGCGTGGCCGAGGCGGCCAAGGCTTCGGCCAGCTCGGGGCGGCCGTCTTCCACCGCCGAAGCCGCGTAACGGCGCACCGCCAGATCGCGCAACTGCGGGTCGCCCAAGGCGGCGCGCAGTCGCACGAAACCGTCGAGGCCATCCTTGTCGTCCACGGGAATGCGCAGGTAGCGGAACGGCTCGGCCGGCGTCTCGCGCAGGCCCAGCAGGTACACGCGCGCGCCGTCGATCTCCACCGGCAGCATGTAGTTGTGGTACTCCACCGCCTGACCTGCCGCATCGCGCAGCTTGTAAGACACGCTCGGCCCCACGTTGCGCAGCGTCTTCTCGGTCGCTGTCTTGTGGCCCGAGCCCAGGCGGCTCTCGATCGAGCCCCGCAGATCCACCTTGCGCACATCGACGCCGTCGGCGGCGTTGCTGGTGGCGAAGTTCTCCACGTTGATCACGCGCAGGCCGGTGTACTCCAGCGTGAGCTTGTCGTCGCCATTGCTCAGCGCGGTCGAGCTGCCGATGGTGCCCTCGATCTCGAACGGCCGCGTGGGCCCGTTCAGTGGCACGGCCTGCAGCTTCACGCGCGAACCGCCGTCATCGAAGCTGGACTGGTAGATGTTGATGCCACGGTGGCTGGCGGGGTGGTTCACCTCCACCCGCGCTTCCTTGCTTTCGCCGGTCTCGTTGTCGTGGATCACGATCTCGCTGGCGAACAGCTTGGGCATGCCGGTGTCGTAGTACTCGACGATGAACTTCTTGAGTTCGACCGAGAACGGCAGATCCTGCAGCAGCACACCCTGGGGCTGCGCGAGAATGGCCGTGCCCGCCGTCGTGCCCTCCGTCACCAGCAGGTTGCCGCGGAAGGTGGGATTGCTGGCCGAGAGCCGGTGCTGGGCCGGCACATCGGCGATCAAGCCGCCACCCATGAAGGGCGTCTTGCCGTTGAACCAGGTCTGTGCGCGCACCATCAGATCGCCATCGAGCAAGCCGCCGATGCACACCAGCACGATGGCGCTGTGCGCCGCGAGGTAGCCAATCTTGTTGGCCGCGCCAGCCTTGGCCGCCACCATCCAGCCGGTGCCTGCCGCGGTGCTGCGCGACTGCAGCTTGACCTTCCAGCCCGAGCCCAGTAAGGCTTGACCGATGCGGTTCGCCGCGGCTTCGGGCGTCTCGCCCAACTCACCCTCGGCGCGGTGCGGAAAAGCCTTGAGGCTCTGCTCGCGGATGTTTTCCTTGTAGGCCTTGAGATCGGCAAAGATCTTGGGCGTGTTGCGGGCGATGCACAGGCTGGTGCTGACGACCAGGAACGCCAGGATCAACAGGAACCACCACGCGCTGTAGACCGAGTACAGGTTCGCGCTGGCAAACACGTCGGCCCAGAAAGGCCCGAACTGGTTGACGTAGTTGATGAAGGGTTCGTGCTGTTTGACCACCGTGCCGATCACCGATGCGATGCAGATCACGGTGAGCAGCGAAATGGCAAACCGCATCGACGACAGCAACTCCACCAGCTCGCTGGCGATGCGCGAGCCGGTCCGAATTTGCAGGCCTTGGGTGGAGACGGTCATGGAGGAATGGGGGCAGAACGGTGCAGCAAAAAAGGGCGGCCCCGGAAGTCCCGGAACGCGCCCTGATGTGATGTGTTTTTTGGCTGGCGGTTCAACGCCCGGCGGGGTTTATGGCATTGTGCCGGCAAATATTATTGTTGGCTTATATCCCGGCCAGGCACGAGGGGCTTGCGCCCCTCGAAAGTCGATCAGCGCAGGCCGGCGATGTAGTCCGACACCGCCTGGATTTCGCGGTCGTTCATCTTGGCGGCCACACCAGCCATCTGCGCGTTGTTCTTGCGGGTGCCGTCGCGGAAGTGCTTGAGCTGCGTGGCGGTGTACTCCGCCTGCTGGCCCGACAGGCGCGGGTACTGCGCGGGAATGCCGGCGCCGTTGGGGCTGTGGCAGCCGGCGCAGGCGGCGATCTGGCGGTCGGCGATGCCGCCGCGGTAGATGCGTTCACCCAGACGCACCAGATCCTTGTCGGTGGCGGCGCCGCCCTTGGCCTTCTGATCGGCCAGCCAGTAGGCGATATTGCGCATGTCGGCATCGGACAGGGCCGAAGCGAAGCCCTTCATGATGGCGTTGTCGCGCTTGCCCGATTTGTATTCCTGCAGCTGCTTGACGAGGTACTCGGGGTGCTGTTGCGCCAGCTTCGGGTTGGCCGGCGTGGTCGAGTTGCCGTCCGCCGCGTGGCAGGCCACGCAGACCTGACCGTACATGGCGCTGCCCTTGGCCAGATCGGGCTTGGCCGATTGCGCCTGGGCGCTGAACGACAGGGCTGCGGCAGCAGCGGCGCAAAGGAAGGAAACAGGCAATTTCATGACGGGGCGGGCGTCGGTTGCGACGGGTTCGGTTTGTGGGAATTCTCGGTTTGTCTGGACAAAGCCAATCGATTTTACAATGTCCCACCGGGAAAACCCCCAAATGACCCACCGCCCCACTCCAGCCCCCCAGACCGCTTCGCCGTCGCACGACGCCCCGGGCCTCAAAGCCCCGATACCCCGAGCTGGAAAAACCATCGATCCCCTCAAGCCCGATCCCAAGATCGCGCACGGCTGGCTGCACACCGCCCGCTTTCTCACCACCGCCCCGCAACTCGAACACCTGCCGCCGCTGGAGGTGCCCGAGATCGCCTTCGTCGGGCGCTCCAACGCGGGCAAGTCCACCTGCATCAACACGCTGACGCAGCAGAAGCGCCTGGCCTTCGCCTCCAAGACGCCGGGCCGCACGCAAAGCATCAACCTGTTCTCGCTCGGCAAACAGGGCGTGACCGACGCGGTGCTGGCCGACCTGCCGGGCTATGGCTATGCCGCCGTGCCGCGCGAAGCCAAGCTGCGCTGGCAGCGCGTCATGGGCAACTATTTGCTCACGCGCGAAAACCTCAAGGGCGTGGTGTTGTTGATCGACCCGCGCCTGGGCCTGACCGAGCTCGACGAGATCCTGCTGGAGGTGATCCGGCCTCGGGTCGAGGAAGGCCTGAAGTTCCTGGTGCTGCTCACCAAGGCCGACAAGCTCAACCACGCCGAAGCGCAAAAGGCGCTGTCGATTGCGCGACTGCAGTCGGGCGGTGGCGAGGCGAGACTCTTCTCGGCCCTGAAGAAAAAGGGGCTGGACGAGGTGGCGCTGCTGCTCTGGCAATGGACCCATGGCGCCAACGCGCCAGCCCAAGCGGCCGGCCCCGTTCCCGACGACGAGCCGCCCGCGCTGGACTGAACCGTGCGGGCTCGAGGAGAGCCCGCATGATCCAGACCTTCCAACAAGCCCTGCCCCACGGCATCACGCTGAGTTGCCGCGCCGCCGGCGAGCCCGGCCGTCCGGTCCTGCTGTTCCTTCACGGCTTCCCGGAAGCGGCGTTCGTGTGGGACGAGCTGCTGCTGCACTTCGCCCAGCCCGAACACGGCGGCTACCGCTGCGTGGCGCCCAACCTGCGCGGCTTCGAGCAGTCGAGCGCCCCCACCGACACATCGGCCTACCGCGCCAAGCCCCTGCTGCAAGACCTGGGCGCACTGGCCACGGCCATCACCGCCGACAGCCCCACGCCAGGTCAACTGGCCGGCCTGATCGCGCACGACTGGGGCGGCGCGCTGGCCTGGGGCCTCGCCGCGCAGCGGCCTGGCTTGCTTCGGCAACTGGTCATCGTCAACGCGCCGCACCCCGCCACCTTCCAGCGCGAACTGGCCCAGTCGCCCGCGCAACAGGCGGCCAGCGCCTACATGAATTTCCTGATCCGGCCCGACGCGCCCGCGCTGCTGGCCGAGAACGACTTCGCCCGCCTCTGGCCCTTCTTCACCCACATGGCGGCCGACAGCGGGCCAATGGCCTGGCTCGACGAACCCACGCGCGATCGCTACCGCGCGGTGTGGCGCCAGGGGCTGACGGGCCCTTGCGCGTACTACGCCGCGTCGCCCCTGCGCCCACCGACGCCCGACGACCCTGGGGCAACGGCCGTGCAGGTGCCGCGCGAAAAGGCCATGGTGACGCGGCCGACCCTGGTGATCTGGGGACTGAACGACACCGCCCTGCCCGAAGCCCTGCTGGAAGGGCTGGACGGGTATGTGCCAGACCTGCGCATCGAGCGCGTCCCCGGCGCCACGCACTGGATCGTGCACGAGCAGCCTGCGCGCATAGCCGCCTTGATCGGCAGCTTTCTGAACACCTGAACCGGTTCAGAGATCGGCGTAGAAAGAACGCTCATTGCCCGGGCGGGTCTTGAAGCGCTTGTGCACCCAGTAGTACTGCGCCGGCGCCTGGCGGATGTAACCCTCCAGGTAGCGGTTCATGACCGCCGTGTCGGCTTCGGGATCCGCTGTCGGGTAGTCGGGCCAGGGTGACATCACCTTCACTTCATAGCCTTCGCGCGTGAGGCGGCTCACCACCGGCACCACGCAGGCACGCCCCAGGCGGGCCAACCGGGACAGCGACATGAGCGTGGCGGTCTGCACGCCGAAGAAGGGCACGAACGCCGCGTCGCGCATGCCGTGGTCCATGTCGGGCAACAGGTACAGCGGCAGGCCCTGGCGCATGGCCGCGACCAGGGGCTTGATGCCCTGGCGCTTGCCCACGACATGGGGGTTGCCGAAACGCTGGCGGCCTTGCGCCATCCAGCGGTCCACGTCGGCGTTGAGCTGCTCGGCGTACAGCCCGCAGAAACGCCGCTCCAGATGGGCCGTGAGCCCGATCCAGCCCGCGTCCATGCCCACGAAATGCGGGGCGAAGATCACGGTGGGCTCGTTCCCGGCCAGGGCCTGCAGATCGCCCGTGAGTGTCAGGCGCCGACGCACCGTGGCCAGGGGCGCCTCCCACAGCCAGCTTCGGTCCAGCCAGGCTTGTGCAAAGTACACGAAATGCTGGCGCACCGCGCGGTCGCGCTCGGCCTCGCTGCTCTCCGGAAAGCACAGGGCCCAATTGATGCGCGCGATGCGCCGGCGCCGCACCGCCGCCAGGTGCAGCACCTGCCCCAGCAACCAGCCCATGCCACGCACCCAGGAGAGCGGCAATGCGGCCAGCACGCGCATGAAGGCAACCCCCAGGCGGTTGCCAAGGTTGCCGGGGGGCAGCGGAGCGTCGGAGGTGGGCGGCAAGGAAGACATCAGGGCGACGGCGGTGTCAACCGGCTCGGCGACTTGTAGCGGTTGTAGGACCAGAGGTACTGGGCCGGGCATTCTCGCACCAGCGCCTCCATGGCGCGGTTGATCTGTGCCGCGGCCTCCAGCGGGTCGTCCGACAGCGGCCCTCCGTTGAGCGGCTCGAACGGGCGCACGTGCACGCGGTAGCCCCGGCCCCAGCTCAGGCGCTCCCCCCAGCTCAACAGGATCTGCACGCGGCCGGACTGGGCCAGGCGGCCCGACAGCGTCATGGTGTACGCGTCACGACCGAAGAACGGCGCCCACACACCCTGCCCTTCAGGCGGCACCTGGTCCGGCAGCAGGCCGACCGCCTGCCCCGCCTTGAGCGCCTTGATGAGCTGCTTCACACCGGCCAGGGTGGTGGGCGCGGCGAACAGGCCGGGGCGCTGGCGCGCACCGGCCACGAGATCGCGCAGCCAGGGCTGGCGCGCCGGGCGGAACAGCACCGTCATGGGATGCACCGCGCCGAAGCGCTGTGCGTACGCCTGGGCCGTGATCTCGAAACAGCCCAGGTGGGGCGTCAGGAACAGCACCCCGGTGCCCTGTTGATGCGTGCATTCGATGTGCTCGGCGCCCACCCAGACCACCGGCACAGGCCGACCCAGCCACAGACGGGGCAGCTCGGCCACCAGCTTGCCCGACTCGCCGACCGTGGCCAGCGCCACCTGGCGGGGGTAGCCCGCCTGGGCAGCATGCGCAAACAGGCGACGTCGATACCGGCCAGAGAGCACAAAACTCAGCCAGCCCAGCAGCCAGCCCATCGCATGCAGCACGGACAGCGGCATCCAGCTCAGGACGCGAAAAAGGCCATGGATCAGCAGGGTCACAGGAGAGGGGAAGGACAGGGTGGCTGCACGGACTTGATCTAGAATGCCGCCATCGCCGAGTTATGGAACTAATTGCGGGGCGATTCACAAATTCCGCTAAAGCGTTCGCCGAACTCTGACAGACCGGCAACGCCGGTCAACCAACGTGGAGTTTATACATGGCGAGCGATTTCCTTTTCACCTCCGAATCCGTCTCCGAAGGCCACCCCGACAAGGTCGCCGACCAGATTTCCGACGCGATCCTCGACGCGATCTTTGCCCAGGATCCGCGCAGCCGCGTGGCCGCCGAGACCCTGTGCAACACCGGCCTGGTGGTGCTGGCGGGTGAAATCACCACCAACGCGCACGTCGACTACATCCAGGTCGCGCGTGACACGCTCAAGCGGATCGGCTACGACAACACCGAGTACGGCATCGATTACAAGGGCTGCGCGGTCATGGTCTGCTACGACAAGCAGTCCAACGACATCGCCCAGGGCGTGGACCACGCCTCTGACGACCACCTGAACACCGGCGCCGGCGACCAGGGCCTGATGTTCGGCTACGCCTGCGACGAGACGCCCGAGCTGATGCCCGCGCCGATCTACTACGCCCACCGCCTCGTGGAGCGCCAGGCCCAGCTGCGCAAGGACGGCCGCCTGCCTTTCCTGCGTCCCGACGCCAAGAGCCAGGTGACCATGCGCTACGTCGACGGCAAGCCGCACAGCATCGACACCGTGGTGCTCTCGACCCAGCATTCGCCCGACCAGAGCGAGTCGCCCACCAAGATGAAGGCGTCTTTCAACGAAGCCATCATCGAAGAGATCATCAAGCCCGTGCTGCCCAAGGAGTGGCTCAAGGACACCAAGTACCTGATCAACCCGACCGGCCGCTTCGTCATCGGCGGCCCGCAGGGTGACTGCGGCCTGACCGGTCGCAAGATCATCGTCGACACCTACGGCGGCGCCTGCCCGCACGGCGGCGGCGCGTTCTCGGGCAAGGACCCCTCGAAGGTCGACCGTTCGGCCGCCTACGCCGCCCGTTACGTGGCCAAGAACATCGTGGCCGCCGGCCTGGCCAAGCAGTGCCAGATCCAGGTGGCCTACGCCATCGGCGTGGCCCGCCCGATGAACGTTACCGTCTACACCGAAGGCACGGGCGTGATCCCGGACGAGAAGATCGCCGCGCTGGTGCAGGAACACTTCGACCTGCGCCCCAAGGGCATCATCCAGATGCTCGACCTGCTGCGCCCCATTTACACCAAGACGGCGGCCTATGGCCACTTCGGCCGCGAAGAGCCCGAGTTCGCCTGGGAACGCACCGACAAGGCGGCCGCGCTGCGCAAGGCCGCCGGGCTGTAAATAGTCACCAAATCGACCGCCCAAGCCCCGGAGCGAAAGCCCCGGGGCTTTTTTTCGTACTTTTTTCGGACAACAGGGAAAACCACCGGTCGTAACAATTTGAATTTTCTGCGGCGGTGTCCGATATGGGAGTACAAGCCACCTTTCTGGCTTGCACTGCAACGACCCGGGAGCCTTGAACCATGGACAACTCTATCTGCCCAGACGGGATGGAAACGCCAGAGCAACAGCTCGAACGGCTGGTGGCCCTGCGCACGCAAGACCTCCAGTCCGCCCTGGACAGCGCCCGTTCCCTCGTTGACCAGGCGCCTTGCGGCCTGCTCACTTTTGACGACGCGCAGCGTTGCGTCCATCTCAACCAGGCCCTGCTGGGTTGGCTGGGCCATGGCGCGCCGGGCATGCCCCTGAATGAACTGGTCGCTCCGCGCTCGCGCGACGCACTGACCACCCACGTGGAAGCCCTGCGCCAGAGCGGGCAGAGCGAACCGGTCGATCTGGACTGGTTGCGCGTCGACGGCAGCCTGTTTCGCGCCCGCCTCGCCTCGACGCCGGTGTTTGATGCCGAGGGCCATTTCCTGCACGGCAGCGGTGTGGTCACGCCGCTCGATGCGGCCCAGATCGCCTCCGCCCAGGACAGCCTGCTGCGCAGCATCACCGACCGCATTCCCGCACGGCTGGCCTACTACGACAAGAACCTGATCTGCCGTTTCGCCAACCAGGCCCACGCCGCGCGCTACGGCAAACTGCCGAGCGACATGGTGGGTTCGCCGCTGAGCCAGGTGGTGCGGCCCGACATCCTGCCCGACATCCTGCCGCGCGTGGCGCAGGCCCTCTCCGGCCAGACTCAGACCTTCGAAGCCGCGCGCACAGCCGCCGACGGCTCGACCAACTACTTCGAGATCCACTACATCCCCGACTTCCAGAATGGCACCGTCGAGGGCATCTTCATCGAGCTGCACGACATCACGGAACGCCGCCGCACGGAAGAGTTCGTGCTGCATGCCAACCAGGATCTGGAAGAGCGCGTGCGCTCGCGTTCGGCCGAGCTGTTTGCCAGCGAGCAGCGCTACCGCCTGATGGTGGATGCGATCCAGGACTACTGCATCTACTTCGTCGACGAAAACGGCGGCATCACCGAATGGACCGAGAGCGCCCAGCGCCTGCATGGCCATACCCGCTCGCAGATCATGGGCCGCTCCTATGAGGCGCTGCTGTCCAGCGACAACGCGGGCGAGGACGAGGTCGACCCCGGCCAGGTGTTGCGCCTGGCCAAGGCCCACGGCCAATGGGAAACCCGAGGCTGGCGCCTGCGCGAGGACGGCTCGCGCTTCTGGGCGCACACCGTGCTCACCGCGCTGCGCAACGAAGCCGGCGAGCTGCAGGGCCTCTCCAGCATCACGCGCGACATGACCGCCGCCAAGAGCCTGGAGGACGTGATGAACGACCTCAACCGAGAGCTGGAAAAGCGCGTCGCCGAGCGCACGCAGCAGCTCGTGGCGGCCAACAAGGACCTGGACGTGTTCTCGCACATGGTCTCGCACGACCTGCGCGCGCCGCTGCGCCACATCGCCAGCTTTGTCAGCCTGCTGCAGGAACAGATGGGCGACTCCGCCGACACGCTGGCCCTGCAGTACCAGAATTCGATCGCCAAGGCGTCCAAGCGCATGAGCCTGATGATCGAAGGCCTGCTGGAGTACGCCCGCCTGGGCCGTGTGGCCATCGACACCCAGCCGGTGCCGATCGCCCAGCTCGTGGAAGGCGTGATCGCGCACCTGAAGCAGGAAAACCCGGACCGGCGCATCGAGTGGGTGATCGAGAACGACCTGCCCGTCGTGCGGGGCGATGCCATGCTGCTGGCCCAGGCCCTGGGCAACCTGCTGGGCAACTCCGTGAAATACACCCGTCCCCGCGACCTGGCCCGCATCGAGGTGGGCTGGAAGGTCAGCCCGGTGGGGGGACGCACCTTCTACATCGCCGACAACGGCGTGGGCTTTGACCTGGAAAAGGCGCACAACCTGTTCGTGATGTTCCAGCGCCAGCACCATTCGATGGACTTCGAAGGGACCGGCACGGGCCTGGCGCTGTCGCAGCGCATCATCGAGCGCCATGGTGGGCGCATCTGGTCCGAAACCGCACCCGGCGACGGCTGCACTTTCTACTTCACCTTGCCGTTTGACGGCATGGAGCCGGAGATGGCTTTTCCCGAGTCGTCCCTGGCCGAGCTGCCGGCCTGAGGCCGAAGGCCGGCCGATAATCGCGCGGTGAGCCCCACCACCGCACCGATTCCCTCTTCCCTGTTCTCCCTGTCAGGCCGCGTCGCCCTGGTCACGGGTGCGACCCGTGGCCTGGGCCTGTGCATGGCCGAGGCGCTGGCTGCCCATGGCGCCACCGTCTGGCTCAACGGCCGCGATGCCACCAGCCTGCGTGAAGCGGTGGACCGGGTGCGCGAAGGCGGCCAAGCCGCTGGTGGCACCGCGCACGCGCTGCCCTTCGATGTGTGCGACGAGGCCGCTGCCACGGCGGCCGTGGCCCACCTGCTGGCCGAGAGTGGCCGGATCGACATCCTGATCAACAACGTGGGCCAACGCCGGCGCCAGCCCCTGGACGAATTGCCCGCCCAGGCCCTGCGGGAACTGCTGGAAGCCAACCTCGTCTCGGCCTGGCACCTCTGCCGCGAGGTGGCGCGGCCCATGCGCGCCCAGGGCGCTGGCCGCATCATCAACGTCACCTCCATCGCCGGGCCGATCGCCCGCGCCGGCGACGCGGCCTACACCACCAGCAAAGGCGCGCTCGACGCCCTCACGCGCGCGCTCGCGGCCGAACTCGGCCCGCAAGGCATCAACGTCAACGCGATCGCCCCGGGCTATTTCGCCACCGACGCCAACACCGCCATGGTGGAGGACGCTTCCGTGGCCGCCTGGCTTGATCGGCGCAGTTCGCTGGGCCGCTGGGGCCGGCCCGAGGAGATCGGTGGCGCGGCGGTGTTCCTGGCCTCACCCGCCGCCAGCTACGTCACGGGCCAGGTGCTGGTCGTGGACGGCGGCTACCTGGCCCACTTCTGAGCCGCGCGGGCGTCAGCCCGCGTGCCGGCGAACCCAGGCTTCGTAGATGGACACCCATTTCTGAAGGAATTCGCGGCTGTCGGCGCCGATGCCCCCGTCCTTGTCGAACAGGCCTTCCTTGGACTGGATGAACGCCTCGGGCTGGCCCAGCGTGGGCACGTCGAGGTAGGCGAGGATGTTGCGCAGGTGCTGCTGTGCGAGCGCCGTGCCGATCGCGCCAACCGACACGCCGATCACCCCGGCGGGTTTGCCGGCCCAGGCACTCTGGCCGTAGGGGCGCGAGGCATGGTCGATGGCGTTTTTCAACACCCCGGGCAGGGAGCGGTTGTACTCGGGGGTCACGAACAGCAGGCCTTGCGACGCCGCGATCTCGGCCTTGAGCCGTTTCACCGGGGTGGCCTGGTTCGCGTCGTCGTCCTGGTTGTACAGCGGCAGGTCACCGATCTCGAGCTGCTTGAACGTGAACTCCTTGGAGGCAAGCTGGGCGAGGGCCGTCGCCAGCCGGCGGTTGAAGGAGTCGCGGCGCAGGCTGCCGACGATCACGCCGATCTGAAATCCACTCATGGCAAATCCTCTCCTGGAACGGGGTTGGGGAAACAACAAAGGTGAACGCGAGAGACTACAGGCTCAAGACAACACTCAGGACGGTGTGGGTACCGGTGAGCCCGCCGGCAGGTGCAGCACCACCTTGCGCGGATCGTCGGCCATCTGGTCCAGCGCGGCGCGGAGCCGATCGAGCAGGCTCGCGTCGTCCGCATCCCTCGCTTCGCCAGGCAGCGACAGGGAGGCCAGGCGAAAGCGCAGCGACAGGCCCGCCGGCAAGGAAGGCACCTGCTCCAGCCCTTTGGCCACGATGTGTTGTGCCAGCAGCATCAGGTCGTCGGGCTGCAGCGGCCCTTCGACCAGCACCGCAAAACGCGCATTGGCCACACGGCAGACCGTGTCCACGTCGCGCACCACGTGCGACAGCCGCGATGCGGCCACCACCAGTGCGCGCTCGGCCACCTCCCGGCCATGGCGGGAGACGATGTCCGCATGGTTGAGCAGCTCCACCATCAAGAGGCCACTCTGGTGCCCATAGCGCCTGGAGCGGCGCATGGCGTCGCGCAAACGCAGATGAAGCACGGGCTCGATGGTCAACCCGGTCAAGGGGTCCGTGCTCTCGATCGCACGCAGGCGGGCATGGTTCTCGTTGAACTCCTTGGCACGCCGATGCAGGATGTAGAGCAGGAGCGGGATCTCGATGGCCGAGCCGATGAGCACGGCGTATTGCGTGACCCAGCTGTCCGGCAACACGCCGGCCGCGCGCAGCGCGGGAAACGGGTAGCTCAGATGCACCGGCAGGAACCCCAGCGCCAGCCAGCCCCCGTACTTTTCACCCAGGCGCCAGGCCCAGATGCACAGCGCGAAGCTCAACACCACCGACAACAGGCCGTACAGGTTGAGCACGACGAAGGCAAAGCGGTTCTGCAGCAGCAGGTAGACCACGGGAAACAGCAGCCCGAACCACGACCAGGCCTTCACGAAAAGGTCCACCTGCCGGTGGTGGCGCGACACCGCACAGGCCTCGCGCACGAACCAGATGCCCGCCGCGGTGAGCCACAGCATGAACACCGCCGGCGCAGCGTCGTTCCACCACGCCCAGTCGCGCCAGAAAAACACCCCGCCCACACCGGTGAAGGCCGCCTGAAAGCCCAACATGCTCGCGACATAACAGCAGTAGGCGATGAAGGCGCGGTCGCCATACAGGCGCGCGTGCACCCAGCCCCAGAACAACACCAGCAGGCCGAAACCGAGGTAGCCCCCGATCATCAGAAAAGTCCAGTAGCGCGTTTCCTGCAGTGTGTCTTCCTCCAGCAGCAGCAGGCGCGGGCTCAGCGGTGCCGGCCGGTTTTCCAGGCGCAGCCAGACCGGGCCCGTTGACCCGGCCGGCAAGGCAAACACCGGTGTCTGGTCGGGATGGCTCCATTGCGACACCGGCAAATGATCGCCCGCTTGCTGCACCGTCCACGCTCCCTCGGGTCCGGTGGCATGGAGCGTCGCCCGGTTGGTGAAGGCCGCCGCACTCAGGGCGAGGTACCAACGCCGGCTGGCGTCCAGGGGCGGCAAGTCCAGCCGCAACCACAAGGCGGCAGCCGCCAGGTCAAAGGACCGGTAGTGGCCCATGGGCTGGAAGTCCCCCACCGGTCGGCGCATGGCGTCATCGAGGGAGGCCTGACCCGAGGCATCGACCCAGAAGTGCGCTTGCAGGGTGACGTCGGACGCAGGAGGAGCCGCCTGGGCAGAACCCGGGTGAGACCAAAGACCCAGGAGGGTGACCAGCGCCGTCAGAAAGCGAAGAAGGAGACGCCGGGCCGGCCCGTGGAAGGAGAAGATGCAGTCCATGCCGGCATCGTAAGTGTTTGTGTCTGACCAGCGCCCGGCGATCCGGTGGCCAGACCCATTGCAGAACGCCACTGAACTTTGCACTGGCACCCTTCGCAACTAGTTGATATCAATAGAAACTGAGCAGCCCACTGCAGTTGGACATTCAACTCGCGAGCCACTTAACTTCCAATTTTGCTGAAATCACGCCACTGAACATCCAATTATTCAGTCGTAAAAACGCAGTGCAATTTGTCTGTTTTTGCGACCATTCAAAGGCACTTGCGAAGCCGAAAAACGCGTAGTAACCTTCATCTCAGAACGCCACACTCGGTGTTCTATCGGAGGTTGCTCTCCGACCGTCCAGCACCTTGCCGGACTTGCACCGCAACCGTTACACCATCTATGGAGATGATCATGGTTGCTGCAAACAAGGGCCGCTCTAAGGGCGGCTTTCCCTCAAAGGCCCTCTGCGTGAATGAGTTCGCGCATCCCCTGCTGCGCATTGCCGCGCGGGTAGACGACACACCCAAGACCTTTCACGCATTCCATCGACTGGTCAGGCGCGCGCTGGACGCACCCGACTTCACGCAGGAGCGAGCCGACCTCGCTGTTGAGGTTCTGGAGACGCTTGGCGATCTACTCCTGGACAACGAGAGTGCCGAGGCCTTCCGGCTTGAGTGGCTGACAACGGTGTCTCGAACCGTCGACAGCGCAACGCTCCATGAAGCAAGGGCGATGGCCGAGATTGCCCATGCGGGTCTGACGCTTCCATGGGGCGTTTGGCAGGCCCGCCTTCCGCTTTCAGAGGGGGTCTCATTCATCAGGCTCATCCGCGCCGATGCCAAGGTGGAAGAGTCCGATCGACCCCTGCAATTGCCCGCCAAGGCCGCCTCCTCATTGATCAGTTGCGTCGACTCCGCCTTGAACGCGCATCGAGACGCTTTTCTTCAGACATGGCCTGCCAGGGATTGCCTGGCAACCCTGCGTGCCATCGCGTTGCTGTCGGTGCTGGAATCGCAGTACCAAGCCTTGCGCCAGGCCGAAAGCCGCAAGGAGTATTTCCTGGGGGTTGGGCAAGGCCTTTGGACGGTGGTGGCCAAGCGGCTTGAGGCGCTGCCCGAGGCGGAAGACCATGAGTGTTTCTGGGACGGAAGCCTTCAACGCCTGGTGGCCCTACACGTCAGCGGTCGTGCATTCGTCGATGCGTCTGCACCCGACTCGCCGCCCAGCGCCTCGAACGATCCCCAGATGGTGGCCCCCGCGTCAGCCGATGCAGGGTTGCTGCAGGTGGTCCATGGCCCCATCCCACCTTCCGCCAGCCGCGAAGATGCGCAGACCTTGCGCATGTTCTACCCGCTGCTGGTGCCACAGCCGATTGCGGCGATGCTCGCGCCAAGCGAGGTCGAGGCGGTGCTGATGGCACTGTCGCAGGAGTTTCCCTGGGCAACCAACGTCGTCGATGAACTCGGCAGCATGATGCGTGCACGCTCCCTCTTCGGCGTGCGCGAGCTGTGCCTCTCGCCCGTCGTGATCGTTGGACACTCTGGCGCGGGCAAGACCCGCTTTGTGCGGCGTCTGGCTGAGACGCTGAATCTGCCCTACCTGCCTATGGCCCTGGGTGGGCACACTGACAGCAGGTTGTTGACCGGCACCACGCGAGGCTGGGCCGGCGGCGAGCCAACGCCCTTGCTGCGTCACATGCTGCAGCACCGAACCGCCAGTGGAATGGTTCTCCTGGATGAAATCGACAAGGTGGGAACCAGCAATCTGACCAGCGCCCCAGCGACCTCGGTGTTGCTGGGCATGCTGGAGCCGGAGACGGCATCGCGGTGGTACGACACCTTTCTGCAGACCACCTGCGACTTCAGTCGTCTGTCATTCTGGGCAACGGCCAACAGCCTGAAATCACTGCCGGCACCTCTGCTGTCGCGGTTCACCGTGCTCTACATGCCGGAGCCGCGACCCGAGGACATGGTGGCCCTGGTGCAGGGGATCACGGACGACATCGCCAGGGAGTGGCGCATGCCTCTGGGCGTCCTACCTCTGGCGCCCCGCTCAATGTACGAGGGCGCGCGGCTGAACGCGCGCGAGCTGCGGCGGTTGATCCTGCGGTTCCTGAGCGAGTGGGCCGATGAGAACCGGCGCCCGACGCGGCTTCATTGACGCGATCGAAGTGAACTCGGGTGAAATCCATAGGGAGTCAGGACCATGACTACAAGTTCTGGGGCACTTCAGTGTCATCGTTTTGCATGAACGACAAAAACGCCATGTGAATATTCCAGATCAGTTCAGAAATGGCTTTCAACTTGGTGTGATGCAACTGATCCAGCGTTGCCGCAATTCTTCCCTCATGCGGATAGCGCGGCTCTTTGCATGTCACCAACCGGTGAAGCTCACCGAAACTTGACCGAAGTGCCTCAATGTCGGGCAACTCGTTCTTGCTAAGGGAGAAGAACTCTAGGTCTATTTTCTGAAGCCGATCCTTCAAACCTCCGGACTCACAGCAGAGGGTATGCAGCGCGTCACTTGTGAGACGGTAGGCACGTTGGAAGCGGAGTGTTGCCAGTCGAGGAGGCTTGTTGTTCATGGTTATGGCTCAGAAAAGAATTCTTGCTTGGCTCTGTCCCATCAGAAATCTAACAATCGAGTTCAGCGGGGTCTGGCAGTACGACCTTAGTCCTGTACAGCGAAATGTATCGGGTCCGTCGGACCGAATTGCGTCGCAACGAACCTCGCGCTGCAAGACACCGCTTCAGGCATTGGCACCCGATACTGCGACTCTCGTTATTTCCAACGGGCGAGAATCTCCCTGGCGCTGGCTTTCGCGCTTTCAAGGTCCGCACCGCCTAGGTTCGGAAGCACAAGACCCTCATCGCCGGCGACATACATCGCGCCACCGAAGTCGCTGTCGTAGAACTGCCCATCCAGTGTAAGCGCGCGGCCATCCCATCTTGACCGCATGGCGCGGTCGTGTTTTTGAGATTGCTTTGTCAGGCTGGCTGCCAGCGATGTGGCAGCAGCTCGCCGATCTGGCTGGCGCGCTGCATAGGCAGGCGTGCCATCACATCGCGCAGGTAGGCATACGGGTCGTGGCCATTCATTCGCGCTGACTGGATCAGGCTCATGACGGCTGCCGCCCGCTGGCCAGCGCGCAGGCTGCCAGCGAAGAGCCAGTTGTTACGGCCAATGGCAATGGGCCGGATCTGGTTCTCGATCCAGTTGTTGTCCACGGGCAGTTGCCCGTCATCCGCGAACCGGGTCAGTGCCTCCCAGCGCCGCAAACTGTAGTCCAGCGCCTTGGCGCTAGCTGTTCCCTCAGGCACCTTCTGACGTTGCAGCAGCATCCACTGGTGCAAGGCATCGAGCAGCGGCTTCGTTTGTAGTTGCCGGATGGCTTGGCGCTGCTCGGCACTGAGCGCCTTGACCTCGCGCTCGATCTCGTAGACCCGCGCGAACTGCTGCAGCGCGAACTCGGCGATCTGGCTTTGATTGGCCGCGTGCAGATCGAAGAACTTGCGCCGCGCGTGCGCCAGGCAGCCGACCTCGGTCACCCCACTGGCGATCAAGGCCTTGTAGCCGCTGAAGTCGTCACAGGTGAGGCTGCCTCTCCAGTCACCCAGGAAGCGCCGGGCGTGTTCGCCCGAGCGTGATTCGCAGAAGTCGTAGACGACCACCTTGGTGTTCTCGAAGGCACCCGTGGCATAGGCCCAGAGGTAGGCCCGGTGCGTCTTTCCGTTGCCCGGCTTGAGCATGGACACCGGCGTCTCATCGGCATGCAGCACGCGGTGCTGCAGCAGCTCGTTTCTCATGGCATCCACCAGTGGCTGCAACTGCACGCCACAGGCGCCCACCCACTGAGCGAGCGTGGAACGCGGGATCGCGAGACCAGCTCGACCAAAGATCGCTTCCTGGCGGTACAGCGGAAGGTGATCCGCGTACTTGGCCACCAGCACCTGCGCCAGCAGCCCGGTGGTGGGGATGCCCTTGTCGATGATGTGCGGATCGACGGGGACTTGGGTGAGCGTCTCGCACTTCGCACAAGCCCACTTGCCACGGATGTGGCGCTCGACGCTGAAGACGCCAGGCACATAGTCCAGCTTCTCGGCCACGTCCTCGCCCACGCGCTTCATCTGGCAACCGCAGGCACAGGTGGTCGAGTCGGGCTCGTGGCGGATCTCGCGCCGCGGCAGGTTGGCTGGCAGCGGCGCGCGCTTGGGAACCTTCTTCTCTTCAACCTTGGCGGGTGCCTGCGCTTCCTGCAGCGCATCGATCTCCGTGGCCACGGCCGCCAGATCGGCCTCGATCTCGTCTTCGAGCAGGCTCTTCTGCTCGGGGTTGAAGCGTTCGGACTGGGCGGCGAATTTCATGCGCTTCAAGAGCGCGTTCTCGTGCGTGAGTTTGTCCAGCAACGCGCTCTGGTGGCGCAGCTGCGTCATGAGGCGCGTGGTCAGCTCACGCAGCTCTTCTGCGCTCAGGCTCTGCAGGGATTGAGGCTCGACCACCATGGGCATCCACTGTGCCAGCACTGGAATGTGCGCACCATTGGCGCATGCCCCAATTGGCAAGCGCCGGTCAGCGCTTCAGAGTCAGACCACGGTGATGACACCGCCGTCAGCCAGGCGCTGCCAGGGCAGGCCCAGCACCAGCGCATCGAACTGGGCGCGGCTAAGCGAGGCGGTGCTGGCCGCATCACGCGGCCAGACGAACTTGCCGCTGTTCAGGCGACGCGCTGCCAGCCACACACCGATGCCGTCGTGCACCAGCACCTTCATGCGGTTGGCGCGCCGATTGGCGAACAGGTAGGCGTGGTGCGGGCGCGCTGCGCCGAAGACCGACACCACGCGGGCCAGCGCCGTCTCGGTGCCTGCTCGCATGTCCAGCGGCTCGGTGGCAAGCCACAGCGCATCAACCCGGATCACTTGATCAGCTCTCGCATCCACACGGCGCACTGATCGGCCGCATCCAAGGGCCAGGTCACCGAGACGCTGGTGGCGCCACGGCGCAGCTCGACGCGGATGTCTGGTGCAAGTGCAGGCCTTGGTGAACATGCCGCTGGCGGCAGCGGCACTGGAACGAATGCGGGAGCCTGGAGTGCAGGCAGCGCGCCACCCGCTTCGCGGCGCCACTTGTGCACGACATTGGCGTTGATGCCGTGCGACAGGGCAATGCTGGCCACCGAAGCGCCTGGCTTGGCGCACTCGGCAAGGATCTGCTGCTTGAGCTCGGCGTCGTACCGCCGGCGAGTCTTCTTCTTGGCTTCATTCATGGTGTCCACCTATTTCGCTTGGTGGACACCATCGTTGCCGCTTAGACCGATCCCTTCAAGGGTGGGATGGCCGCGCGCTTACCATCCAGTTGCCCTCCGTCGTGGCGTGCCGCCAGCGTTGAAAGGGTGAGATCGAGCCCACGCTCGAGCGCCAGGTATTGCCAGGTCCACGCGCGTTGCGCGTCCCCGGCACTGAGCGCACGCTCTGCGGCAGAACGCAGCCAGTAGTCACTCTCCCATTGGGCCACCTGCTCCTCCGCCCATGCGTCACCTCGATTGGCTAGCTCCTCCAAAGCTGATCTTGAGCCTTGTTCGGCGGCTGTATGAAGCCACTGAGCGCGCGCTTTCGGTGTCGCGGCGACGCGTGACATTTGAAGCGCATCGACCGCGCCGGTAAGCCGTTCGGCGAGCTCATGAAACTCGCTGTTTTGGAAGACTGTGCCGTATTCAAGTGCCGCAGCTCGCACACCTCCTAGCGCGGCCGCTTTGAGGTGTGCCTCGTACTTGCGGTATTCCGGCTCCAACCTCAAATATTCTTCGACCCAACCTCGTTCCACGGCGTTGAGCACGCGGCCTCGTCGAGACTCTTCGTAAAGGTACGGGTTCGGACACTTGCATCGGTACAGAGCGGCCAACAGGAAATCAGCCTGAGGTTTGGAGGATTCTGCGGCCAGCTCCAAACTGTGCAACAGCATCGGTGAGCGCTTGAGTTGATCCGCTGTGTAGCTTGTCAAGTTCGCCGCAGGCGCAGATTCATCGGTGCGCTCACCGTCGTCCTCCTCGTCGGAGTCGTCATGGTGGCTAGCGCGGATCTTGGGCATCAACACGTCACTGACGTCGGACCAAGAGATGTACGAAAGCTGATGCTCCTCCGTGAACTGCAGGATGTCACGAGCTATTGCTTCAGCCAAACGCTGGTCATACTGAAGCTGAAGTGCTCGCCCTACCACTTTGGCCTGCGTGCCCGATGGCAGTATTCCGATGCCACTGTCGGCCAACAACGATTCGGAAAGAAGTGCCGCCCAGGATCTGTAGCCGAATGCAGCGGCAAGCAGTTCGTGCACGTGGCTGCGCTTTATGGCGCGGCCCGTGTGGTCTTGGAGGGTTTGCTGCGCGGCGTGCGCAAGCTCTTTCAAAGTCATGAGTCTTCCTTCGGTCAACCTTGCCGAATCGGGTCAGACGCACACGTTTAAGTCCCCGACGGCGAGGCCCTGAAGGGAGATATATGACGATGAAGAAATACCTGTTTCTACTCGCGTGCAAGTACGGCGGGTGCCTTGGAGTGGATTTTAGGTCATCCGTCCTCCGAAGCGGGCATATTCGATGGCAGGGAAACCATCATCTTTCCCCCTAGGCTACCAAGCTAGTGGCTGGCGACGTGGTTGACATGGATGACACGGCTGACAAACATCGATACATTGGAAGCCGGAAAAGGAGCTACCCATGTCCACCACCAGAGCCCGGACTCTCGCAAAGAAACAGGTCGATATTTCGGCGTTTGTCGACAACGTCCGCGAGGTCAACAGGATTGCCGTGCGCATCTTCAAGTTGCCTATGAGCGGCGGCAAGAGCGTGACGCCGAAGTACCGCCCGGAACTGAGAGTACTGCTGGTCGAGTTGGAAAAAACCGTCAAAGTCTTGCAGGCGGCGGCAGGCGAGGCTCCCTCGGCATCTGCCCGGACCCAAGCATCCGCTGCGGGTAAACCTGCTGCAAAGAAGGATGGCGCAAGTGCTGCGTGGGTTCTGGACACCACCGAAACCATGGTCAATAAGGGGCAGCTGGTGCCGCCCACTGAATTCAAGGACTTGATGGGATGGGCCAGCCGCCAAGCTGTGTGGAAGGCCGCCGAAAGCCACCGTGTCTTTTATCTCACATACAAGGCGGAGCGTTACTTCCCGGCGTTCTACTGCGACCCGACCTATGACCGCAGGCACCTGGAAGCGGTGACCAAGGTACTCGGCGATCTGCCAGGTGGCGCCAAGCTGCAATTCTTCCTAACGCGCAAGGGTTCCCTAGGTGGTGATACGCCGCTGCAGGCCCTGGCCGCAGGCCGCGTTGCCAAGGTCAAGGATGTCGCCGCAGCCTTCGCCGAAGTTCCGGCGGAGGCTTGACCGTCGTGCCGCTTTACCCTGTTGAATTCCACCGATCTTTGACCCGAGATTTCCATCGAATACTGACCCACCCGCTTTGTGAGCAAAGTAGCTCACGGTGTGGATAAGTGCTTCGTTTTCTCCTTTTCAGACTTGGGACTTGCAGAACTGTTTTTGAACCGATAGCTGTCGTTTCCGGTCTCCAGGATATGGCATCGGTGAGTCAACCGATCCAGGAGCGCAGTCGTCATCTTCGCATCACCAAAGACGCTGGACCATTCCCCGAAGCTCAAGTTCGTGGTGATCACGACGCTGGTTCTTTCGTAGAGCTTGGACAGCAGGTGGAACAGTAAGGCACCTCCTGACTCGCTGAAGGGCAGGTAACCCAGCTCGTCCAGGATGACCAGGTCGACATGCATCAGTCGATTTGCCAGTTGCCCAGTGCTTCCATTCGACTTCTCGACCTCCAACGCATTGACCAATTCAATGGTCGAGAGGAAGCGAACGCGGCGGTGTTGGTTCTCGATGGCCTGGACGCCGATGGCCGTTGCCAGGTGGGTCTTTCCGGTTCCAGGTCCACCAACAAAGACGGCGTTGTAGGCCTTGTCAAGGAAGTCACCTCTGTGGAGCTGCCGCACCATGGCCTCGTTCACTTCGCTCTGCGCGAAGTCAAACCCGGCAAGATCTCGGTAGGCAGGGAACCGGGCGAGCTTCATCTGATACGCCATCGAACGGACTTCCCGCTCAGCGGTTTCTGCCTTGAGCAGTTTCGCCAGAATAGGTTGAGCTGCTTCGAAGGCGGGAGCCCCTTGGTCACCGAGCTCTGCAACCGCATGAGCCATGCCATGCATCTTGAGGCTTTTGAGCAGAGCCACGATGGAAGTCGTTGCGGGATCATGTCCCATGGCGAACCTCCTCGTTGAACCGGGCCTTGCGCAAAGAGTCGTACCGCTGGACGTTCGCCTGAGGTTCCGTCGAGAGCTTCAACGCCTGGGGCGCCTTGACTTCAGCGACGGCAGTCTTCCCGTCCACGAGGCGGTGCAGAACGTTCAATATGTGGGTTTTCGTGGCCACACCCACTTCCAGAGCCGTCTCGACCGCTGCCAGGACAGCTTGTTCGTCGTGGTGCAGGACCAGGGCCAGGATCTCCACCATCTCCCGGTCACCTCCTGGCTTCTTGAGCAGCAACGCCTGGAGTCGTTTAAATGACGTCGGCAGCTCTGCAAAGGGTGCGCCGTTCCGAAGCGCCCCCGGCTTTCTCTGCAGCACAGCGAGGTAGTGCCGCCAGTCGTAGATGGTTTGCCCTGTGCTGTCGTGACGCCGGTCGATGATCCTCTTGTGCTCGCAAATGATCTGGCCCTCCGCGACAACCACCAGCTGGTCGGCATACACCCTGAGGCTGACCGGCCGGTTGGCAAAGGATGCCGGAACGCTGTAGCGGGTGCGCTCGAACGTGACCAGGCAAGTCGGGGAAACACGTTTGGTGTGCTCCACGAAGCCGTCGAACGCAGGTGGTGGTGGCATCAGGTAGGGTTTCTCCTGAGCCCAGACGTCCGCCACAGTTCCCGGCAACTGGCCGTGCGCAATCTCGTTCCAGAGTGCCTTGCATCGGGACTCCAACCACACGTTGAGCTCAGCCAAGGAAGGGAAGGCCGGGACTGGCTGCCAGAGACGGTGTCGTGCGTCCCGGACATTCTTCTCAACCTGGCCCTTCTCCCAGCCGGATGCCGGGTTGCAGAACTCGGCCTCGAAGAGGTAGTGGCTCACCATCGCATTGAAACGGGCATTGACGTCGCGGTCTTTGCCGCTTCGGACTTTGTCCACAGCCGTCTTCATGTTGTCGTAGATGCCGCGCTTGGGCACGCCTCCGAACATCACGAACGCGTGGTTGTGCGCGTCGAACAGCATCTCGTGCGTCTGCAGCAGGTAGGCACGGACGCTGAAAGCCCGGCTATGGCTGAGCTTGACGTGCGCCACCTGGAGCTTGGTTCGCTCCCCGTCGATGACAGCCCAGTCTTCACTCCAGTCAAACTGGAACGCTTCGCCCGGTCCAAAGACCAGCGGTACAAAGGTTCCGCGGCCGGCCGTGCGCTGCGCTTCCTGCCGTTCCGCCAGCCACTTGCGGTGGAAGGCCGCCACGCGCCCGTAGGAGCCTTCATAGCCCAAAGCCACCAGGTCTGTGTGGAGCTGCAGCAAAGTGCGCCGCTGTTTGCGCGACTTTGTTGCCTCGATCGATAGCCAGGTTGAGAGTTTGTCGGCGTAGGGATCGAGCTTGCTGGAGCTCGCACGCCTGGCGTAGCGGGGTTCTTCATCGCCCGCCCGCAGGTACTTCTTAACGGTGTTGCGAGCCAGGCCTGTGCGCCTGGAGATCTCGCGAATGGACATCTGCTCGCGCAATGCCCAGCGTCTTATGACACTCAGTGTCGCCACGTCTATCACTCCTGAAATCTCCTGCTGTCAAAAGCAGCAGGATAGGGTTCTTACGTGGGTCAGCTTTAAATGGAAATTGCAGCTCTAACTGGGTCAGTTTTCAATGGAAGACAACACGGGACCAGTTTTTCATTGAAAAGTGATCCACCTACTTGGGATTTTTCATCCAAGTTTGATCCGCCTTTACTGACGAATCCTTCTCACAAAATATAGAAAAATCCTGGATCAGGAGCTCTACTACCGTCGGATCATTTTTTAATGAAAAAAGAGCGGCTCAAAGGGCCGTGAAACCGCGTTTCCAAAGGGCTTCTTCATACTTTTCGCTTTGGCTTTTTCGAGCAGCATCAACATCCTGATCAGAACGGACGATGATCTCGCCAAGGTACTCAGACCTAGAAAATTTTCCTAGGAGTTTTTGGCCAGGCAGGATCTCGATAGACCCGAAGAATGCGCCAAAGCAAAGAACAGTCATTCCACTCAAATCGATCGGCGAACAGAAGATCGTGACGTTGGCGTCCACTTTGCTCTCCTCGTTTGCTTGAAATTCCAGCGACAACGGCGATTCGTAGTCTTGGCCGACATGTGCAAGGAATGAAAACTGAGCAGGTTTCTCAAAAATGTCCGCAGGACGAATCAATTCATTGGTGAGTCCGAGCGATGCCAATTTCAGGTACACCGCCTCCATAGCGGTATAAATCTGATCAAAACCCTCAAAAACAGAAGGCGCCATGGTCCGGAGTTCCAACCGCAATGGTTCCCTCTCACCGTCAGGCACAACATCAAAAATCGTACGATCGCTTTCGCGTATTTCGGCTAAATATGCGATGAAATTCCGCAATTCGACTACTGAGGCGCGTAACTTGTCATCCATCAGGTTGAAACCCAGAAATTGAATGCCTCCTGATTCCAGTCGAAATATAAGATCGAACAATGCCGTCTTCATGCGCATGGCCGCGTACTTCTTTGGGAGGTGCTTCGGTACAGAAAACAATGTCGTCTTGAATTCGTAGCTTTTTCCGTACTCCGAGGTGCGAACACGAATTACACCCCGAGTAAGCCCCTTCTCATTAGGCTTTATGGTGGTAGGAAGGAATTCATTGGAATGGATCAACTCTCGATCAGGAATCCCCATAGGGGCGGAGTATTCGATCAAGTTCACGCCAAACTCGCCCTCAAATCCCAAGAAGCAATTGGCCATCGCTTGAATCGCCTCATCATCTTCAAGTTGAACGTCGAATCTCCTAAGCACACTGTCCGTTTCGATCCCGCGCAGCCATTTGGTCTTCCGCTCTAAATAATCCAGGAAAGAGCCACCCAGTGGCATTTCCAAATGTCTTCGCAGTGTTGCGCCGTCGGCAGACGCCAATCGCAGAGTGTCCTCAAATCTGATAGTCGTCTTGGCCTTGTTCACCTTGAAACCCTGTTCGGCGACTTCTCTCTCCCTCAATGATTTAAGGATATCCATCGCCCTTGCTTGATCGATGTGGAACAGATATGCGTCCGCTGGGATGGGGCCATTTCCGAATCGGTATAGCAGAATAAACGCAGGGCCAGCGAACTGGATCAAGCTCAACGCGCTACTGAAAGTCATCGAAATATTCAAGGCAGCGCTCATCGTGGCCTTGACTTGAACTCGAAAAACCGGCTTGGATTGGGATGTGTAGTCCACAACAATCGGGCTTGGGACTTCTACTTCAAAATCCCAACCGGCTTTGTCGTCCGTCGACGCGTTCGCCACTAACCCGGCATCCTTTGCCATCAAGCGGAAATAGCTCTCTCCCATCCCCCCGAGATCTTCAGGTCGTCGGTCAAACTTCTTAACCATTTTCAATTGCCTTGACAAAGCTATGCGTCAGTTTTTTTGACGCATTTTAATTTGCAGAAATATCATCGCGCAAAGTTAGTTTATCGCATCGTTCTCAAAATCAAAGTATCAGACAAGCGGTAAATCACTGATAAATTTATTAAAAATCAAAGACTTATCAACACCACGCATGCATGTTGAATGATCTCCTCACGAGATCGGATACAAATTTCTTTTCACTTTTGAACAAAATTGATAGCATTTGATTGTGCAGATCAATCCATTCATGCTTCAGAAAGCACGCGCTGAGTTCTTTCTCAGCGGAAGGAGCATTGCTGATTGGGCGCGGGCGCATCAGTTTCGGCAGGACTTGGTCTACGCCGTGCTCAGCGGACGGTCGAAAGCCTCCAGGGGCGAGTCTCACAGGATCGCGATAGAACTCGGGCTCAAAACGCCGAGCGCCATCAATTCTTCATATTCCATGGAGGAAAACACCTAGCCCAAAAACAAAACGCCAACCACCCTTTCGAGTGACTGGCGCTGCCGGCTTCGGAGTTACCGATACCTAGGTTTGGTCCCTTAGGCAAAGTATCTCTCCGGTCGGTGGCGACGTCAAGTCACGCCTAGCGAATCCACGATGAATCGTGAATGCGCTCATCCCACCGGAGAGAAACATGACACGGAAAGTTGTAACTCGCGCACCCCACCGCGAGGTCGGCATTGTCAATGCCAGTTGGTTGCTGGACCACGAGGTCGAGCACGAATCGCACTTGGAGAAGCGGTTCATCATGGTGGCGCTCAGCTGCCCAGTCGTTGTCGACGTCGCCCACCAGCCCTTCGAGGTCTGGCTGGACCCGGAGAAAACCAAAATGTACACCCCGGACTTTTTGGTCACCTTCGGCAACGGCGACAAGGTCGTGGTGGAAGTGAAGCCGGAGGTTTTCATCAAAGAGAACCAGACTCTCCACCATGCAGCGAGACATGCCCTCGCAATCATGGGCTTCCAATTTCTTGTCGTCTCAGACGAGCAAATCGACGCGCATGGGCTGAGCTCCAGAGCGCTGCTGCTGATGCGGTACGGCAGGCTCTTCCTTGACGAGGCTCAAGCCCTCCAGTGCCGCCAGATCCTGGAAGACCACTTCCAGGGAAGCGCCAGCGTGACAGACCTCCTCGAGCATGGAGTCTCAGAGGAAACCATCTGGAATCTGGTCGCACGCCACCAGCTCAAGGTGCCATCCGGGATCAGCCTTTCACCCGCCGAAACCGTTTCTCGCAACTCAACCAAGGAGGACTGCCATGCTTTCTTTTGCACGTGGCTTGGTCTTGAGTAGGGGCTTGCGCACGTTCGAGTTTGAACGTGCCTTGGAGGAGGGCAAAGTCCAGTTCAAGTTTCTCGACACTTTCGAGGTCAGGACATTCCAGGTCTCCAAGCTGTACAACGAGATTCTTGCCGGTGACGTCAAACTGGTTCACCCGGTCCAGCAGACCTCTCAACTGGCACTTGATGAAACTGTCGCGCTGAAATTGCCCAGTGTGATGACGCCCCTGCAGGATGCGTTGATCGCGTTTCGCATGGTGTACATCAAGGCGGCCATTCGCGACCGCGCTTCACCAGGAAGCATCAGGCAGCTGAACGCGGTGATCGCCAGGGTCGACAGGAATGGCGTCGACCCCAACATCGGCGTCGACGCCGAAGTACTCACGCTTGTCAGCAACTTGCGTACCCCCACGGCGTGGACACTGATGAACTGGCTGAAACGGTACCGGCATGGTGGCGCGAACCCGTACGTGCTATGCGACTTGCGCCCACTAGCCAAGAGGGCCAAACGCCTCACGCGAGCAGCCGAGTTAATCATGGAAGCGATCATCTCCAAACACTTCCTTCAGTTGCGGGGGAAGTCGATCAAGGCAACGCACGATCAAGTTCGCCAGGAGATTGAGCACGTCAATCGGCGCGACGGTTCGAAGCTGACCGCTCCATCAGAAAAGACCGTCGCACGGCGCATTCAAGAGATTCCTGAGTACGTCCGGGACATGAAACGCTTTGGCATCGCATACGCACGCAACAAGTGGCGCTTCAGCTTGAAAGGGGATCAAAGCACGCGGATTCTGGAGCGAGTCGAGATCGATCACACGCTCTTGGACATCTGGGTGCTGGACCCACTGTCAGGTGTGCCTTTAGGCCGCCCGTGGATCACTGTGGTGATGGACCGATTCTCCGGCTACGTCCTCGGCTTGTACATAAGCTTTTACGGGCCTTCCTGCGGAACGGTGACAAAGGCGATCAAGTGCTCCATCTTGCCCAAGGGTGATCTGATCTCGGGCATTCCCGAGATTGATCAATTCTGGAGCGCCATGGGCGTTCCAGAATGCTTCGTCGTCGACAACGGGCTGGAGTTCCACTCTCGAAGCTTTCGTCGCATCGCATGGAATCTGAGATGCGACCTGATCTACAACCCGGTCAGGCAGCCGTGGCTGAAAGCATCCATTGAACGCGTGATGATGGAATTCAACAGGATTCTTCCCCTTCAGGGCAAGGTCTTCGCACCCATGAAGAACGCGCAGCGTTCGGATCCGGCGAAGACTGCAGCGATTCTCTTCGACGACCTGTGTTCCTGCCTGCTGATCTGGGCCGCCAAGGTTCATCCGTTTCAGATCCACCCCAAGACGCTGGTACGCCCTGTGGACCTGTGGGAGGAAGGCCGTGCGTCAAGCCCGCCCTCCCTACTTCCCACGGACCTATCCCACTTGGAGCTGGCAGCGGGCATTTCCACCGAGCGTGTCATCGGCGGCGACGGCATCTTCTTCCACTACATGCGATACAACTCACCAGAGCTCCAAGACTATCGCCGCGGCCACGGGGAAACCTTCCGGACAGAAATTCGCTTCGACCCAGACAACTTGGGATGGATGCACGTCCATCTTCCCAAGGCGCAGCAATGGATCCAAGTCCAACTGCAGCGGCCCCACTTCGAATACGGCAACGGTCTGTCGCTTTTGCAGCACGAACTGATCCGCAAGGAGGCCGGTGCACGACTTACGCGGGTCAACGCTGAGGAGGTGCTTTTGATTGCCCAGCGAGATCTCAATGATCGATGGAATCTGGCCATCAAGCGCGGCATCAAAACGCGCAAAGACGCGGACCTGATTCGTGCGCAGGGATTGACGTCGGCCAGCGTGGTCAGAGATCAAAGCTCAATGGGCAATGCGCCTCAAGCGGTTCCCGAGGCCAGTCCAGCCATCCTGAACAACCTCCCGCAGGTGATGCCCTTTAAGGCCTATTCTGTCGACGAGGAGTACGCATGAACCTCGATGACTTCAAAGGTCGCCGATCTCCTTCGGCATTGCGCACCGGCCAAGCGGTCTTATCGCTGGTGATTGAATACCCCGCGTTCCGTCAAGCACTTGAGAGTTGCATCGATCTGATTTACACCATGCAGAAACTCAGGATGCCGAGCGGGATTCTGATCCAGGCTGAGCCGGGCATGGGGAAAACGCTGCTGCTGCAGACCATCAAGTCGCACATGCTGCGGGCCGCAGGGCTTGCCAAGGAGACCTCCTATTTGGAGGTTAGCCTGGACAGTGCCGTCGATACCCACAAGATGGCAGCGGCCATGATGCTGGCCCTCGGGTATCCCATGCTGCCCAGTCGCCCCAACTTGGACAACATGAACCAGATGATTGACAAAGGCCTGGAGCGAAAACGGCCGCACGCCCTTCTTCTGGACGAACTGCAGCATGTCTGCGAGGGAAATCGCGACATCACGGCACGCGCCGTGACCGACTGGATCAAGGTCAGGATGGACCGATACAACCTCCCCATCATCGGCGCGGGGACCAGGGCACTCGAACGCTTGAATTCGATCAATCCACAGTTCACCAGCCGTGCGTCCGCGACGCACGTGCTGGCGCCGTTTGGCTTGGACGATGCCTGGCGACAACTCCTTGTCTCATTCTCTGAGAACGTTTCCGAGGTCGATCTCGGGATCTTGAGGGGCCCACTGGCCAAGTCTCTCCATCAAGCAACGCGTGGAAATCTCCGGTCTCTGAAGCGATTGCTTGTGTACGCCTGCATGTATGCGGCAGATCGCGAGATTCCTGTCGTGTCCGTTGACGACCTCTCAAAGGCATTCGAAGACGCAAGCGGAAGCGGTCCAGACCGGCGAAATCCGTTTCGCAGCGTGTAGTACAGCGGCATGGTTTGACTATGGATGCCTTCCCATCCCCCACCAAACCATGCCTGCTCGCAGCGCCAGCATCCTTTCAGGGTGAAAGCCCAGCATCGTGGGTACAACGCCTCAGCGGCGCACATCAATACTCTTTGGAGCGCTTGAGCCTGATCACGAGCATCCGTCCCAGCGGCGCAGACTGGGACGGATGCGTATCAGACAGCGAATGGGGTCGACTACTGACGCTTTCTGACGTTGCCGGTGACACCTGTGGAGAAGCGCGGTATGGACTGGGTGTGCTTCGTTCGCGTCTGCCCAACGCGGGCCACTTCCGCCAAAGCGGAAGGAGGCCCAGCTACTGTTGGTGCTCCGATTGCATGGCCGGCGATATCACGCCCTACCTGCGGTGGGAGTGGCGCCTACAGGGAATCACACATTGCTCCATTCACGGAACTCGACTCGACGAGGTATGTGGATGGTGCTCAAGCCCGCTGACTGTGCAGCGTGCATTGCTCGTCGGATCAGGGCGCTCACCAGGCGTGCTTGACCTCGCTACTTGCGCGACATGTGGCATGTCTCTGACGGGAGGGGATTCCGCAGACCACGCTCTCGAAAACGACACGCTCGACAGCGCGCTGAACCACGTCATCGCTCAGCTCCGTCAGGCCTACCTGAAGGACGAGAACCAACTTGAACTGGCCTTTGAAAGCTATGCCAAATCGCTGGAAGAAGCAGCGAACTTGGGTCCAGGGTCACGCTACGAACCGCCTGTCTGGTTTGATCTTTGCGTTCATCGAAAGCCCACGCCTGCACAGTTCCCACTCCACTTGACCGGCAACAATTTCACGACCGATGACCCGGCTGCGGCGCGCGCGGGTAGCCGAGGGAGATGGAGTGACGGCTTGAGACCGCAAGATCGTTCGCGTCTGGCACAAGCGCTTCTCATCGTGCGGGAGGAGCTACACCGGCTTCGCATATTGGGCTTGGACCCGTCCAACGCCCGCATCCGTGAGGACGGCATATGAAGCGCCCGCGAGAAAAGCAGAAGCCGAGCGACAGCGGCGTCAATTCACTGTTCGTCCCTGCAGAACTTGAGTTTCCCTTCCATGACGACGTTCGGCCGGCCGAATCCGGGCAAGGCTACGCCCTTCGGATGGCAGGGGAGAACCACCTCAATGGCTTGCCGCAACTCAAATCCTGGCTGGGGAAAAGCCGCTTTTCGACTCTGGATGCTGCGGATGCACCGCTCTTGCGCCAGTGGTTTGGCGCGAGCACGGAGCGTCTTGAACATGCGCTGGGCTGGACCACGATTGGGCGTGGAGGTGCGGCGTGCACCTATGCAGGCCAAGTACTGGGTCGTAGCTATTTTTTGAACCGCAGCTATCCGCGGGTCTGCTTGCTGTGCTTTCAGGCCAACCGCCACTGCCACTCTGCTTGGGACTTCGCCTTGGCTGTTGCCTGCGCAAAGCATCAGGTCCTGCTGGCCGATAGATGCGACTGCTGCACGCGCACCATCTCCTGGAACAGACCAGCGACTCACCGATGCAGCTGTCATATGGATCTGGAACCCCGTGAGACTCCAATACTTGCTACGCCGCTGGAAGTGCAGTTCTCCTCCTGGCTGGATCGAAAAATCGCTGGGGATCGCAATGCCGCCGATGCGGTCCATCAAAAATCCTCCAATTGCGATGACGCACCCGAAGACTCGACCCCGCTCATGCGACTTGTCTGGCCACTGAGCTTGAACGGTGGCATGCGCGTCATTTACGCTCTGGCAACGGCGGCAGGGTATGAGGAATCGAGCCTTTCGAACGAACCACGCGCCCGAACACCACTGAGGAAGGCCCGGGCGATCTTGTCGAAGGCCGATCAATTTGCGCGGAGGATTGGTCAAACCGAGGACATCAATCTCCGCGTGCGGCGCCCCAGCGTCGTCATTCAGCTGCTTGCCGACTGCATGTCAGGTCAAGAGCCTCCAGCCGATCGGAACCTAGCCCAGTCCATCCTCTGCGACGTGCTACGCCAAAAGCAAAAAACCCGATGGAGCGGGGTCAACCCTCAACTGTCGCAACTAACGCTTTTGTGACAGCGTCATCATCGCCAGCCTCGGCCGACGAATGACTCGCGGCGTCTCGACTTTTGACGGAGCGTGTATGGGTGAGGCGCTGACGCCGTCACTGTCGTCCCGCTTCGCACCGGGTTCACTCAGCCCAGCAGAACTGAAAACCTCGCGCGACCAAGAACTCTTTAATCTTCCGCAGATCCGCTTGGTATTCCTTCGGCGTGGGGGCCTTGAGCCTCCGCGCCGGCACCGACAACCAGAGAGAGAAACTATTCCCAAGTGGCATCCGCGCCCTGACAGTCAACGCTTCGCGACCGCATTTGTAGACGGACAGCACATGCCCGCACGAGTGGAGCCATTGAAAAATCTCCTCGAGGGCCTCTTCAACTGTTGTCGCCTTAGAGTCGGCCAGCGGCTGGAAAGAGACGCACACCTCGCTAACGGTTTGGCCTGGCACTGTTACCGATGCGGCTAGGTCGATCGCGTAACGAACTCCAGCGGCGACCCCGTGAGCCTGCCCGAGTGCCTTTACAGACTCAGACGCAGCACTGGTGACGCGGACGGTCAGCTGCTCGTCGGCGATCTTCGGACGGCCGGCGCCTAGTCGCCTCCCTCCGTGTGATGACAACGTCATATGCACCTCTTCGCACTCGACACGTACTGAGCTAACGCGGTATCTTATCTCAAATCTTGATAGTCAACTCGCTATTCAAGATGGCGCCGAGGTGATGCCAGTCGACGCTGGGTAGCCCGAATGGCCCAAGGCCCATAATCACAGATAGCCGGGCACGGAAGCATCTGCCCAAGGCACGCATTGGAGAACCTGGAGAACAGATGTCTGGATTTGACGGTACGGGCGGACCGATATCCCCTGGCGGCAGCTGCGAGTCTCTAGTCATCGACACCCTGCTCGCGTCACCAAAGCTACTAGTCATCCAGGGTCTCAGTACCGGAGACATGCTCGACGTCAGACTGGGCTCGACCGAGGCTGGTGAAAGAGTAGTCGAACTGGTGTTTCTCGGTCAACTCGCGGGTGGTCTTGCCTCCCCAGCAATCAGCCGACTCCGAGAGTGCATTGAGAGCGGCACGCAGTACCAGGCCCGCGTCACAGGCAAACGCGACGCGCTCGTTCGCGTGCGAGTGACCGCTGTTCGGCAATGACACAAACACCACGAATTGACGTGGTGGGCGGTGCCTACGAAGAATGGTGCCTGCGCCCCGCGTGGCACGAGGTATTCGGATCGGCCGGGCGCGCTGCCTCGGCCATAGCTGCAATGGCAGGCCCCAGCAAGGTCACTCTCCACTGCTACGCGGACGCGCGCACAGCGCAGGTTCTCGAGGCACGCTGCGCGCTGGAGGGTACTCGCCTTGTCGCAGTGGCCGTGCCCGCCACCTGCTCGTTCCGCTACACGCACGCGCTTCAACGCCCCGAGGTTGAAGTGCCGCAATCGACCTACGCCTCCGTCGTCGTGCGAGCGGAGACCGTCTTGCGTTTCGGCATGCTTGAGGGTGACGCTGTAGTTCACGGAAAGCGCGTCGTATATGACCCGCAAGGGCGACTGACGCCAGAGCCATTCGGCGCCAACGGCTCATCCGCCGACGAGTTGTTTATCGTGCTCAACGAGCGTGAAGCGCTCGCGATCACCGGGCTCGCTGAAGGTGCCACCGCCCTCAAGCTGGCGGAGGCAACGCGTGCCCTGCACAAGGCTACCGGCGTCATCGTCAAGCGCGGCCCGCTCGGTGCGCTTGTACTCGATGGGGACGACTGGACGGAAGTACCTGCCTTCGAGACGGAGACCGTCTGGAAGATCGGCTCAGGGGACGTTTTTGCAGCCCATTTCGCGCTGAACTGGGCGGCGCATGGCCATAGCGCCACCGACAGTGCGTATCGCGCCTCGTTGGCAACGGCGGTGTATTGCGATGGTCGCGGATTTCCCGAGCAATCCACGCTCGATGTCTTTCCGGCAATGCCTATCCGAGCGTCCGCGCGCTGGATGGCAGGCAGGCAACCTCGCATCTATCTGGCCAGCCCGATCTTCACGCTCGGACAGCTCTGGCTCGTCGAACAGGTCCGCGAAAATCTGCGAATGTTTGGACTCGAGGTGTTTTCACCGTTCCATGACGTCGGGTATGGCAGCGCCGACGACGTTGTCCAGCTTGACTTGGAGGGAATCCACAATTCAGACTTGGTCTATGCGGTCGCCGACGGCATGGACTCCGGCACCATCTACGAGGTCGGCTACGCGCGCGCTCAAGGAAAGCCGGTGGTAGTCTATTGCGAGAATGAGTCAAGCGAGGATCTCAAGATGCTCGAGGGCTCAAGCTGCGTGCTCTGCAAAGACTATGTGAGCTCGATCTACCGCGCTTTGTGGACGGCGATGGCACTATGAGAACGGCATTGCTCCTGTCGGGCGGCATGGACTCGATAGCGATCGCATGGTGGAAGCGACCCGAGGTAGCCATCACCATCGACTACGGCCAGCTTCCAGCCCGCGCAGAGATAGCCGCCGCGACTGCGGTTGCCCGGCGGCTTGACATAGAACACCATGTCGTCAAGGTCGACTGCAGATCACTCGGCTCCGGGGACATGGCAGGACTCAGCGAGAATGAGCATGCACCAGCCAGCGACTGGTGGCCATACCGCAACCAAATGCTCGCGACCTTTGCCGCGATGAAAGCTATAAGCCTTGGCGTGCAGCAGTTGCTTATCGGCTCAGTCCTATCGGACGGCTTCCATCGAGACGGAACGCCGGAGTTCGTCGGGGCGTTGAGTGCGTTGCTCGCGCTGCAGGAAGGCGGCATGACCGTCTCTGCCCCGGCTATCGAGCTGAGCACGCTTGAACTCATACGTCTCTCCAGAGTTCCCGACACCGAACTGGCGTGGGCGCATAGTTGTCACAAGTCCGACGTTCCTTGCGGCAACTGTCGCGGGTGCAACAAATACTTCAAAGTTCTAGAGGATCTGAATGATGGAATGGCAGGACCTCAAGAATCCTCGCCCGAGGCCTAGCCCTCGGCAGTACACGCCTGTTGTTTGGGCCGAGTCGCCTCTGCTACCGCTGCCTGATGCTCCTGCACCGCACACGCTGCCCTTTGCGACGGTCGTTGAGGCAAGGCGCACGCGGTATTTCTTTGCACCTCTGGCAGACGAGCAGCTAGCCTCGCTCATGCAGCTCACTTGCAGGGTCAGGGCCACACTTGGCGGCCCGCTATCGTTCCCTCAGACATACCGACCGGTCCCGTCGGCTGGGGCAATCCACCCGGTGCATGTTGTTCTGCATCGCCCCGGAAACGCTTCGCTCTATCGGTATGACTCAAGCAAGCACGGCTTGCGCCAGCTTGACGCCTCGCTGGACGTGGTGGCACTGCGCGCGACCATGCATGAGGTCATTGACGCACCGAGTGCCACCTTGCTGCTCTTCGTTGCCGAGCCGGGTATGACGGAGTCGAAGTACGAAGGAGCCTCCAGCCTGGTGTGGCGCGATGCCGGCGTCTTGCTCGGGATGTTCGCCTTGGCGGCGGAAGCGCTATCAATGAATTTTTCACCCTTGGGCGTGACCGGCGAGCCTTGGGCGAGCCGACTGGTCCCAGGTGCGCCGCTGGTAGGTGTTGGCGCAGCCTTTGTTGGGGCACGTGCCTAGCGCCGACTCGAGCTGCTCACAGCCGACGTGTTAGCGCCGAGCGATAGGACGTCAAGTCTTCTTGCGGCGAGGAAAGAGTGGTTTCCAAGGCTGCCCGTCCACCTGCCCATCCATCCAAAGCGCGGTGAGTGTCTGCGTGGGTGTGTTGAACGGGGTCACCAACAACATCCCTCGATTGCCATATCCGAGCGTCCGTTGCTCGACCTTTTCCGCCTCAAGCGGTTCGTCACGCGGTTCTGACATAACCAACTGTCGACCTATATCGGAACAGCGTTCAAGGAACGCGGTGGCAGCCGCAGGTGTTATGGCGTGCTCATTCTGCAAGGCATCACTAGCAAACCGAAGTTCGTCATCCTCAAACAATGCGAACACTTTGGCGTTCAGATGCAGCTTGGGACAAATCTCTCGTATCGCATCAAGACCCACCCGCCATCCAGCAACAAAAAGGAAGGCGACCGGGACAGAGAGCAGCGCTGCAGCCTGCTCGTCTGGAAGCTTCTCGCGCTTCTCGCCAAGGTCACGACCAAGGTCGTCTCGATCAAACCACCTGGCGAGGATGTCGCACGCCTGGCCACCTGACCCAACAATATCGTCCACGAAGATGATCGGACGCCCACCGCCGTTGGCGGCATAGTCTTCTAAGCTTCCCAAGTTTGATATGAGCCCCCGTGAATGCACATCCTCAGCAAAATACGCCTGAACGCTGCCACTATCCTTGGCGGAGCCAAAGGGGGCAACCCAAGCATTCTTGAATTCGGCGTGCTCCTGTAAGAACCTCACGAGCGCTTGGTAGAGGTCATCACGATCAATCATCTCGATGCTCGCTAGCAATCGCATCGCGCAGGTCACGTGGTTGTCATCGTCGAACTGTCGCAGCCATTCATACGTATCGACCGCTACAGCCCTCGCGCGTCGCACATTTTCTTCCCCTGCCGGCATCAAATACTTGGTACGTAGGTCATAAAAGGACTTCAGTTGTACACCAACGTCTGCGCGATTCAGACGCGAGGGTACAGGCCTGATGTCGTACGGGGTTCCGTTCCAATAGCCGTGAGACCAAAGCTTCCGCTTGAGGTCGTCCACATTCTTCGACTTTCGCTTGCTCGCCTCGATGGAACTCTCGGGCAGCTTGACGCCATAAAGCGTCCGGACTACTCGCTCGAAAGCTACAAAAACAGCGTCCGCGATCTCAGGCGGACAGAAGATGTGATCACGCGGCTGCCCCGCGTTGTAGTGATCGAGCCAGCTCCCTCGCGCAGATAGCAACTCTGAGAACTGATAGGACTTCTGCGACGACCGGATGATGTACGCACGCCCGACTTCGGTTTCACTCGACGTCGACTCAAGCGAACGCGCAGACACGAGAGAGTCGAGCGAAAAACGCCCCAGTCCGTGCGCGCCGAGAAGATCCAAAATTCGATGAGCCTCGTCACGCACCTGGGCCATCAAGACGGGACCCCGCTCAACATGTCTCAGCTCACTACGCATCAACTCCAACTCTAGGGTCGTGTCGCGGCCCATGTCGAGCGCGGAGCTCCATTCAGGAAACTGGAATGCTCGTACCCAGAGACGCCGCTCACGGAGCGCCGCCAGCAGGTCTGCCGCCGCGACCACTTGCTGCATCCGTCGCCCCTCATCGGCTTCGGCTTCCACCCCTAGTTCTTGGGCTAAGCCGTTTGCGCTCATTCCAACAAACGCATCGTCCGACAATGAGAAAAGCAGGCGGAGAACAGCAGTTGCGCCAGCTGCGGCGACCAATGAACCGATCGCCGATCTCAGCATCTGCTCAACAGCGAGTACCTTCGGATGCTGATAAACCTTGGACGTTGCAAGCATGCGCGCTAGCTGCAGTTCGTCCAACACCGCAGCTGCCGATGCTTTTACGCCGAAGAGCCAGGTTTGGTCCTTCGCGCCGCCGTCGAAAATGGCGGTAAGAATCGCGTCGGGCATCTCTTCAAGCGGCATCCTTTTTACCGCCAACTTCTGCAGCAATCTCTGTTCGTCCAGCAACGTGGGCAAGCCAGCAAAGCGTGCATCACGAATGAGCGCATCAAGGCGTTCGGCATCGAACGGGCCGGTGACGAGCTCATGAACGAGAGGGAGCCGATCGTCAATCCTGCGGCCAATGATGGCAAACGAGACACGTCGCACCCATTCGTCAACGTTGTCCGCAGCCCGCTCTTTGAACTTGGCTAGCGCCGAGGCTTCGCGGTCAAGAAGCAGTTCCAGCAGCGTACGAACGGCCGGCGAACCAGCCAGGAAATATCCGACCATCTGTGCGAGTGACACATCCTCACCGGCGATGCCTGTCTTATGGCGTATCGCTTCAGAAAATTCCTTCGGGAGAGTGGCGAAGGCGGGCAATTCCGAAAGCGCGCCTTCCGAAACTTGCGAAAACGCCACCTGAGCAGCCTCGCGCAGCATCATCGCTAAGCGAAGCACCTGCACGGTCGACTCCTGAATCGGAATGGGCGTCTCCTCCACTGAATATGGAAGGGGCGTCAATTCCGCGAATGAAGACTTGGCAGCTTGATTGAAAGCTGCTGCCATCGACTGGACCAAATCCATCGCTCCGAGTAGATGCTCGAAGCGCGTGTGAACTGCTCCGGGATAGACCCAGTGGGCCGCACCACGCTGACGAATGTAGCGGAGGCGCTGGAAGAGCGGCGAGTCGAGAAGCGCCACCTCCATCCGAGTAAACGAGACGGTTCCCCACAACGCATCGTTTACGTCCTTCCCCCTCAACACCTGAAAGTCACGTAGGGTCGCCGTGTAGGCCTCAAGCTGCTGTTTCGCCAATTCTTCGATGAGCTCCTTGAGGGCATCGAGCGCCAAAGTTTCGGTCATGTCAGGCGACGGCTTGGTCGCTCGAGCGTACTGGGAAGCGTTCAGCCACGACCCGATCTAGGAAGGCAGGGGCAATCGATGAACTAGCCAAAAATCGATTTGCCAGATCTGGTGACATCTTGACCAAATACTTGATGCCGCCTCTACCTTGTTTGGGCTCCAAGAAACCGCGGTCGCGAGCCCAGACTATGGCCCGACGAAGCTTGGTTGAGTTTCCGTGCAAAGGATCGGTGAAGAAGGTGAAGTTCGAACTCACCTCAAGCGCCGTCTCTTGCAGCGCGAGATCCTCGTACGCGTCTTGAAAGCTCTGATCAAGCTCAGCGTCACGCAGATGAGTGCTCGTGTTCCGCAGCGTTAGCGTGGCGAGAATGAGCGTGACGAACTCGTCGGAGGTAACGATGCGGGTCATTCGGCTTGCTTTCAGGAGGTGTCCCATTATTCATGCAGATTTGATAACGTGCCGAACGGCGCGGCACAGCGAAACAGATAGCACACTCGACGCCACAACTCATGAGGTTAGCTAATTCTTTCAGGTGAGCACGCAACTCCAGCCTTGCGCGCGGCTGAAAATCTGGTTAGCCTGCTCGATCATACGAACAACTAAGGGGGAGAGGTATGTCTGGAAGTGGTGGGGGTGGTTCCAGCGGCGGCGGTCCAGGCTACAGTTCGCCGTGCGATACCCTGAGATTCGAATCTCAGATCAGTAGTCCGCAGGCTCCTGTAGTAGCAACCTTGAATCCCGGCGACGTGCTGCTCATCGCAGTGGTGTCGATGAGGGGGCAAGTTGTTGTCCAAGTTCTTAACCAAGGCCAGCCTGCCGGCGGTCTCACCGGCCCTGAGGCGACGCAGCTTCGCAACTGTATCGAGCAGGGACACGATTTCAAGGCCATTGTTCTAAGCGTAAACGGAGGGCAGATCCGGGTACGAGTCGAGCACGCCTGATGACCATCCATGTCGTCGGCGGTGTCTACCGCGAGTACTGCGTTCATCCTAGGTGGTACGACGTCTTCGGATCCGCTGGGCGCGCTGCGTTGGCGATCGCGACCACCGGAAGTCCTGTCGTCCTTCACTCGTACACCGTAGAGGCGACGCTCGGGGTCATCAGCGAGAAAGCCGCGTGGTTGGATTGCTTCGAAATCGCGTCGACGCCAGTCAAGGGCGAGGTCTCCTTCAAGTATCTCCACGACATGGCTGTGCCAGAGGTCGTCGGCGTTCCCGAGGTGCCTCACGCCCCCATCCGCGTCACTCAGCAGAAGGTCCTGCGCTTCGGGATGCTTGAGGGGGATGCTGTAGTCAACGCCAACTGGGCGGTCTACGATCCTCAGAACTCCCGAGGAGCTACGCCCTTCAGAGCCAACGGCTCAAAAGCCGCCCATCTCGCCCTTGTCCTGAACTCTTGGGAAGCGACCCAACTAACCAGCATGCCTGGAGCGTCCCCCGAGAGCATCGCCTCAATCTTGGCACGCCAAGAAAACGCCGAGGTAGTGGTCATCAAGATGGGGCCCCGCGGCGCGTTTGTCTGGACGGCCGCCGGGACGGCTCAAGTTCCAGCGTACCGTACTAATCGAGTCTGGAAGATCGGCTCCGGCGACTGCTTCGTCGCGCATTTCGCAAACGCCTGGATGCATGACGGCCTGAGTCCTGCAGAGGCAGCAGACGTTGCGTCCCGTGCGACCGCCTACTACTGCGAGACCCGAGGCTTTGCGACCAAGGAGAATCTCTCGGCGTGTTCGTTTTCGCCAGTGGCGCTCTCGGTCGAATACCTGGCAGGAAGGCAGCCCCAAGTCTACCTGGCAGGGCCATTCTTCGACCTCATGCAGATCTGGATGGTTGAACAGGCTCAGGCCAATCTGCAGGATCTGGGGCTAAAGGTGTTCTCCCCGTATCACGATGTCGGCCTTGGCTCAGCAGACGATGTGGTCGCCAAGGACCTGGCCGCCATCGTGGAGTCTGACATCGTGTTTGCTATCACCGACGGCCTGGATGCGGGCACGGTCTACGAGATCGGCTACGCACGAGCGTTGGGCAAGCCAGTCGTCGTCTACAGCGAGCGACAACACTCTGAGCATCTGAAGATGATGGAGGGGTCGGACTGCACGATTTGTACCGACTACACCACCGCGCTGTACTCGACGCTTTGGGAAGCGGTGAAGCTTTGAAAGACGCCCTGCTCTTGTCAGGTGGCATGGACTCGCTCGCCATCGCCTGGTGGAAGCGGCCGGAGCTCGCCATCACCCTCGACTACGGGCAGAAGGCTGCCGAAGCCGAAAAGCTCGCCTCAGCCCAAGTGTGCAAGGAACTGGGCATTCGCCACGAGATCGTCGCGGTCGACTGTAGCTCGCTCGGTTCTGGCGATATGGCTGGCACGCCTCCTGACGCTGCAGCGCAGACCTCAGACTGGTGGCCGTATCGCAATCAGCTTTTGATCACTTTGGCGAGCATGCGAGCCATCTCGCGAGGCATGCATAGGCTCTACATCGGCACCGTATGTTCGGATGGCGAGAGCCATCTCGATGGAACGCCCGAATTCGTCCAAAAGATGGACGGGCTCATGGCTTATCAGGAAGGACACCTTCGAGTCGTCGCCCCTGCAATCGAGTTGTCTACCGCTGAACTTATCCGCTTGGCCGGTGTTCCGCCGGGTCTGCTCGCTTGGTCGCACAGCTGCCACAAGGCCAACATCGCGTGCGGAAGCTGCCGCGGATGCAATAAGTACATGCAGACATACGAGGAAATGGGCCCCGAGTATTCGGGTCGCATCTGAATGCAGTCGCGCCCCAACGCGCTGCGCGCAGTAGCACCTCTACCGCAAGAGCGCCAGTTCAGTCTGAACTGGCTTCCGGGTTCTCGCCCGCTCCTCGTCCTCGGTACCGCCGCGAAGGTGCTCAATCAGGTGCCGCACTGTCAAGGGCGAGGACGCCATCTCCCACCAGATGACAGCGTCAAGCTCCGACGCGCGCACATCCAGCGAGGTGCTGAGTCGCAGAAAGCGCTCTTCCAGTTCGGAATAGTGCCGCTCGACGGTCAGCTTCTTCGGGAACAGCCCGATGACTTGACCTACGCGCATGATATGAATATCAAGGATGGCAACGTCGTCCGCGTCCAGCCAGTTCCGAGCTATCCAAGACGCGGTCTTATGACCAATCCCTGGGATAGCCAAAAGCCAGTCGCGTAGCTGCTTGCCCACCTCGAACTTGGGCGCGGCATGCGCAAGTGGCAGAGCGGCTGCAAGGTAACGTGCCTTTTGAGCAGCAAACCGATAGTGGATAGATCTGCCCCCAACCTCTAGTGGCTCCCTCAGCAGCGCCTCGAGTTCTTTCTCTGTCACAAGAGCGCCGGAGAGAGCGCCGCGCTCCCGCATGCGCTCGTAAGCGGCCAGTCCTACGGTTGCAGGAATTCCGTAACCACCTAATAGGCACGCGGCCACCTCTTCGGCCAGCGTGCGACCCAACCGATATCCAGCTGGCGTGCCAACGAGGCGGCGCGCCACGACTTGGTACGCCCAGTAGGCCGGTGTTGGAAACGCAACGACAGAGCCCCATCGCACCCCATCTGTCACCTCAGCGTCTGCGCTCGGCAGCTCCACCTGGATAGAGCCCGTGCGGGTCAGAATTGCAGCGGTCTGGATCATGGCGAGGGACTCCTCCCGGTGATGGGGTATGCCTCGTGCAACCAATGCATGAAGGCAGTTCGTTCGATCGCGTCCATGCGCGCGATACGTTCTTGCAACCGGTCCATGCGCCGTCGGATGGTCTGGCGCTCGCGGAAGTCGGCCCCGACGTAACGGCTGTCGTGCAGCGCCCTGGGTGGCTCGAAGTTGAACCACAGGGTCTCTGTTCGGACGTCAGTGTGGGTCTTCGCCTGGAATTTCCGGGTCCGCCAGTCACCTAGTACCCGTTCGTAGACAGGGTTGGCATACCCCGACAAGATGACCATACAAGGAAGCTCCCGAAGAAGAGCCGCCAGACGCTCGTGGTCCTCTTCGGAATAGTCCAGTCGATAGACACGTTTTTGGCGCCGGGTCGTTGGGTGGTACGGCGGGTCAGCATAGACCAACTCGTCACCCTGGAACGGATAGCTCGCCAGGAACTCTTCCGCGCGAGTGCAAGCAACCTCCACATCAGGAAGCGACTCGGCCGACCACGCCTCAATGACTCTGGCGTCGGCGTCGATGCCAAAGTTGTGCGCAGCGGCTAGCTTGTGGCGCATCACCGCACCCCCGCCAAGATGCGTCTCAATGTAGACACGGTGCACTGGCATCAGGTTGATGATGTGCTGGTATGTCTTGCCTTTGCCGCCCGGATATCGCATCGGGCTGAAGCATCGTCAGATTTGACGGTGTTGTCAAATACTATTTCGAACTGCAGACCAACGCGTTGTATCTCGGCAGCGCAAAGCGCCCGTTGAACCGCCGAAACTCTGCGACTCCCGGTCAGCGCTGAAATGGCTCGATTCCCTTCAGCCAGTCGTCGAAGAGGACATAGGTACTGGGATTTCGGTGGATCCAGAGTCGTTCGGACGAGGTATTTCGGACCAAGTCCTTCTGGACATACGGATAGACACCCAGGTATTCCTGGCCGGAGTACGACGTGGTGCTCTGCTGGGCGACTGGAAGAATCGCCGCTTTGCCGTTGTGCCCGTCCATGTAGCCGAGCTCCCATGGCATCCATTTTGACGCGCTGCTGTTGATGGTCGTGGCGTAAAACAGGCTCTTGCTCATTTTCATTCGTAACCGTAGCACCGTAGCTGTTTCCGAGGTAACCCTGTCTCGACTCAACTGGCCGTCGTGAACCCAGTCAACGTAGACCTTGTAGCCCATGTCCTCAAGCGACATCATGATCCCTAAGATCAACTCTTGATCGTTGAAGCTGTGCGACAGGAAGATGTCGAACTGGCTGACCCGGACATTCGCCTGCACACGTTCTGAAAGGACGTGGGTCGCCGACTTGTTGAACGGGATACCGGCCCGTGCGCGCTGGCGCAGGTTCGCTTCAATGAAGAGAGACATTTAGGCGATCCAGCTTTCGAAGTTGTTGTAGCCGTCGTCCGTCACCCAGTCATAGGTCTTCCACCAATGCAAGAGCTTGAAAGCTTTTCCTCTTTCGCTCTCCGGACGCGGCGTAAACGTGAGCGCACCAATGTCGTCATACGCAACCCAGTCGGTGCCGTTCCAGACAATGGGGGTGCCGATGACGCCGTCGGCGCTAATCTGCAGCGCAAGGTGGTCGAAGGGGTCATGCCCCAGCGGCGGTGAATTACCAGCGCGATCGCGGATACCGTTGATATGGATTCCAATGAGGCGGTTGCCGCGCTCAATGCTCTTCATGATCTCGTACTGGACCCAACGCCTTGAATGGGTGCCAGAACCGATGAGCACCGCCGTCGCTGTGGTGTTCTCTAGGGCACTGTCGATGAGCTTCTTGAGCGCTGCGTCGCCCTTCGTCCTGGCCTCCTCCCAGATCGATGCATCGAAGAAGCCGCCGTTGTCGTCCTTGAAGGCGTTGTGATTGCGCACGACGTTCGCTCGGAAGTCGGCGACATCCTGGTAGTCGAAGCTGAAGAAGCAGCGTCGCGCCATTTTTTTTCTCCCTGAAGTTAGAAGGCGTGCGGCTGAGCTTGGTGGAAAGGACTAGCGTATGAAGAAGGACAGCACGATCATTACAACGGCCAGGCCGGCGTAGTAGACGATCAGTGTGCGCGAGCTCATCGCGGACATCCAGGAGTTACGCTCATCCTTCTGCCACGGGCCGGTGTCCATGGAGAAGTCGATGTCCTCTTCCTTGAGCTGTCGAACGTGCTCGTACAGCGACCGGAAGCACCGCTCCATGCTCAGGAAGTAGCCGTCCAGCGTCCAGAAGATGAAGAGCGGGAAGTAGGCAATCAGGATGTAAGCCTTGTTAGTGTCCTTGGCGGCCAGCGCGAAGAGCGCCGCGATCAACGTAATACTCCAGCCCTTGAGTAGGAACAGGTTGCCCGACATCCGGTTGATGGAAGCCTGGATGAACTCGAGGTGCTTATGTTTGTTGGGTGTCTCGGGCATCGCGCTCGCTGTCACTGGTCTATCGGCGTCGAGCGATGGCGTCTTCGACCCAGGCCGCTAGGTTGTTCTTGATGTAGTTGTAGGCGTCGTGTGCCGGCGGATCGTAGACTGGTGGCTGTACGAAGGTGCTGCCGTCGCGGAAAGTGTATTGATCGAAAGGGTTGGAGCCCTTAGCGCAGGTGCCGCGGTTCGGGCAACGCAGGTTGTGGATGTGGATTCCGAGCAGGCCGCGGTTCTCCGCCCAAGCCTTCTTGATCTCGTGCTGCACCCAAGGCCGCGCGTAGGTATCAGTTCCGATCAGCACAACCACGCAGCGCTTGTACTTCATGTTGTTGTCAATCCAGCCTTCAATGGCTCCCGAGCCGCTACGCTTGACCGTCTCCCACTCGTTCTTCGAGACTGGCTCGTCGCCGTCGATCATGCCCATCTGGCGAATCTGCTGAACCCGCATGACATCGTTGTCGAAGTGAAAGCTATAGAACACTGGAACTCGCGCCATGGTCTCCTCCTTGGGCTACTTGGGTTTCTCGCTTTTGGCTGGGTCGGATGCCTAGCCCGCGATATAGAAGCGCCACGAAATCCAGCGGCGCCAGATCATCGGGGGCTCGTATTGCAGATCGGCGGCGAGCACCACTGTCGCGCCACCGGTCTGTACAACGGGGATGCATTTGGCGTTGGGCCAATGCCTGGTGAACAACTCGTACTCGTCGAGGATGCCGTGCATCCCACCAATGAACACCGCCGCCTCAAACTCCGTCGACGTCAGCATAGCCTGGCGCATTGCGAGAAGGCTCTTCTCAACGTCCGTCCCGTCTGCATCGACCAAGGTCACGTTAGCGAAGTGCTTGTTCTCCGCGGGAAGCACTTCCTGGAACAGGCGAGATTGGAAGAGCTCCACCGCCACGGTGTATTCGACGCCCACCGCCTGGGCGGCCGACCACAGCAGAGGCGTGATGGCGGGATGCCCTCCCCACACGAGCTTCTTGCGACCCAGCACCACCTGCGCCAGCGCATTGATGGCAGCCTGGATCTCCTGGGGGCGGCAATCCGCAGCGTAGGGCGCACGCGTCGGCACGCTGGCGGAAAGAAAGATCGCGCCCACGGTTACAACTCAATGTCGGCCAACTGCCAGTCCGCCTCGCGGCTTCGCAGCCACTTGACGGCATCGACACGCGAAGCGAGCCAGTCCAAATGACGTCGCCATTCATCGCTGATGCCAAGGTGGTCGTACACCACCGCCGCAGCACGTGAGTCGCTCAGGTCGATGCAGTCGTGGACGTCCAGAGACGTCGGCACGCCCACTACGGGGTAGACGACAAGAGGGTTGCCAGACGGCAGCTTCAAAATGACCGAACGCTTCTGTCCAACGCCTTCGACGCTGCCGCCCAGGTCCTCGACCGCAGTGCGCAGAGTCCCGACCATGTTGGAGTGCCGCAGCGCAACGCTGACGCTTCGCACGCGCTCCAGCTCGAGCGCCACGTCGCTGACCATGGCTGCCGTGAGGCGTAAACCACTGAAGTCTGCATCGGTCAGTTTCTTAGAAGTCGCCAAATGCGATTCACGCACGGGCGTGTGGCGAGGCCACACCAGCTGCAGCATTGAGATGTGCTTGGCAATCGCTCGCCCCCATTCGGCCGTGGTCCACCGACTGGAGAAGTAGCCCGGCGTGTCGAGCATGACCAGCACATCCGAGTCGCATAGTCGATGCCACAGCGCCGCCTGGAAGTCAGCAGCTACCGAAACCGAGTGTGTGTCCAGGAACACGTCGAAATGACGCGCTGACAGTGCCTCATAGAGCTGCAAGGCGACGTCAGCCGACTCGTCGCGGCGGTAGCTGACGAAGACGCGGCGCTGCGCTGGCAGCAGGCCCAGGCACTGCAGCGCCGCCGTTACGACACGGCGCAAGGCGATATCGACAGGGTCGTGGATCAGCGCGTTGATGCCCCGAAGCGCAGCCGGTAGCTCGGCGTTTACGCGCGAGGCCGCGCTGACCATGGGCACCACCGGCACGCCCAGCCGCGTCAGCCGGTTGGCCTCCGGATAGTCGGCACCGTCGGCGCCGAAAAAGACAGCCACGGTCGCCGTAACATCGCTGAAGTCCGCCGTGAGGCCGCGATCAATGATGTAGTCACGGCCTGGCTGCAGTCCGAAAAGTCCCAGACAGTCATCGAAGGTCTTCGTGAAGGCCACGGCTTGCGCGTCAGTCGGTGCACCCAGCAGGAGGCATTGATACAGAGCCATGTCACCCCTAGACGAAACGAACGCCGCGAGCGGCTGAGCCCTGACTTGAGTCGGGCTTGAACAAGAACAGCTGGTTGAGCGAGTTCGCGTCGATACGTCGGTAGAACTGCAAGTACTCGTTGCAGTGCGTGCCGCAGTAAAGATCCACGCCTTCCTCAGTCAGGAGGACCTGTAGTCCTTCGGTGAACTCCTTATAGAGGTGACTGAGGTCGAGAAATGCAGCGTGCTGCCGTGCGCTATATGCTTGCGAATTGAGCAGGGGTTGCCCCTGCAGTTGGAATTGGTTCAGTGCCATTTCGTCTTTGTCCTACCCCTCAGACAATAGTAACGAAATGTTTATGACTGGTCAATGCGGTGACCTTCGGGCAAACCGGGATCCCGACACCGACGGGCAGGATGGTCTGATCATCTCAACGATGCACGTGAGACTGTTGAGGCTTACAGCTGCGATCGGCAGGGAGGGCTTCGCAGCAAGTCCTGCGCAACGCCCGCAACAGATACATACCGGCGAACTAGCCTGAGGCATCGGTGTCGGCATGCCGTAAATCTGCCGCGCGTCAACGCCAGCTTCTGGCCGACTGCGGTTGTTTGCGTCACTAGGTTGACCGGCAACAATCGCTCCCAGCCGGCTACTCGGCCGGTTTCAGCTGAAACCTTAGTCGATCTGGAGCACCGCTCAAACCCACAATTTCTCACAATGTGGGAGCAACGTCAAAGTAGAAAGATAAACGACCCAAAGTAGAAAGATCGATGACGTTCCGCACCCATCGCACCAGAAATAAACCCCTTCGATCTTGAAATGGGGTTCCGGCGCCCTTATGATTAGCACTCGCTGGCGTTGAGTGCTAACACCCGACGCCATGTCGATCAGCGGTATCCGCTGGCCCGTCCGGGCTGGCACCGCCGTTCTGAACAAACCCATCTGTTCCATACCCAGGAGATGCAATGAACCTTCGTCCTCTCGCCGATCGCGTGATCGTCAAGCGCATTGACAGCGAAACCAAGACCGCCTCCGGCATCGTCATCCCCGACGCCGCCGCCGAAAAGCCCGATCAGGGCGAAGTCCTGGCGGTCGGTCCCGGCAAGAAAAACGACAAAGGCGAACTGTCCGCCATGAACGTCAAGGTCGGTGACCGCGTTCTGTTCGGCAAGTACAGCGGCCAGACCGTCAAGGTCGCTGGCGACGAGCTGCTGGTCATGAAGGAAGACGACCTGTTCGCGGTCGTCGAGTCCAAGTAACTGAACACCTCAATTTTTCCGGAGAAACAACATGGCAGCAAAAGACGTCATTTTCGGCGGCGAAGCCCGCGCACGCATGGTTGAAGGCGTGAACATCCTGGCCAACGCGGTCAAGGTCACCCTGGGCCCCAAGGGCCGCAACGTGGTGCTCGAGCGCTCCTTCGGCGCCCCCACCGTGACCAAGGACGGTGTGTCCGTGGCCAAGGAAATCGAACTCAAGGACAAGCTCCAGAACATGGGCGCGCAGATGGTCAAGGAAGTTGCTTCCAAGACGTCCGACAACGCCGGTGACGGCACCACCACCGCCACCGTGCTGGCCCAGGCCATCGTGCGCGAAGGCATGAAGTACGTGGCCGCCGGCATGAACCCGATGGACCTCAAGCGCGGCATCGACAAGGCCGTGGAAGCCCTGATCGCTGAGCTGAAGAAGGCCTCCAAGGCCACCACCACCAGCAAGGAAATCGCCCAGGTCGGTTCCATCTCCGCCAACAGCGACTCCAGCATCGGCGAGATCATCGCCAATGCCATGGACAAGGTCGGCAAGGAAGGCGTGATCACCGTGGAAGACGGCAAGTCGCTGCAGAACGAACTCGACGTCGTCGAAGGCATGCAGTTCGACCGCGGCTACCTGTCGCCCTACTTCATCAACAACCCCGAGAAGCAATCGGCGCTGTTGGACAACCCCTTCGTGCTGCTGTACGACAAGAAGGTTTCCAACATCCGTGACCTGCTGCCCACGCTGGAGCAAGTCGCCAAGGCTGGCCGTCCGCTGCTGATCATTGCCGAAGACGTCGAAGGCGAAGCCCTGGCGACGCTGGTGGTCAACACCATCCGCGGCATCCTGAAGGTCGTGGCTGTGAAGGCCCCTGGCTTCGGCGACCGCCGCAAGGCCATGCTGGAAGACATCGCCATCCTGACCGGCGGCAAGGTGATCGCTGAAGAAGTGGGCCTGACGCTCGAGAAGGTGACCCTGGCCGACCTGGGCCAAGCCAAGCGCGTGGAAATCGGCAAGGAAAACACCACCATCATCGATGGCGCCGGCGCTGCCGCTGACATCGAAGCCCGCGTCAAGCAAGTGCGCGTGCAGATCGAAGAAGCCACCAGCGACTACGACCGCGAGAAGCTGCAAGAGCGCGTGGCCAAGCTGGCCGGCGGCGTGGCCGTCATCAAGGTCGGTGCCGCCACCGAAGTCGAGATGAAGGAAAAGAAGGCCCGCGTGGAAGACGCCCTGCACGCCACCCGCGCTGCCGTGGAAGAAGGCATCGTGGCCGGTGGTGGCGTGGCCCTGCTGCGCGCCCGCCAAGCCGCTGGCACCATCAAGGGTGACAACGCTGACCAGGACGCCGGCATCAAGCTGGTGCTCAAGGCCATCGAAGCGCCCCTGCGCGAAATCGTGGCCAACGCCGGTGGCGAACCGTCGGTGGTGGTCAACGCCATCCTGGCCGGCAAGGGCAACTACGGCTTCAACGCCGCCAACGACACCTACGGCGACATGATCGAGATGGGCATTCTGGACCCGACGAAGGTCACCCGCACCGCGCTGCAGAACGCCGCATCGGTGTCCAGCCTGATGCTGACGACCGAAGCCATGGTCGCCGAGTCCCCGAAGGACGACGCACCTGCGATGCCGGGTGGCGGCATGGGTGGCATGGGCGACATGGGCGGCATGGGCATGTAATTGCTCCTTGCCTGAGGGCGCATGGCGGCGTTGCAGCCGCTTGCCGTGGCGATGCCACTGTCAGCGCGTCTGCGCCTTGCCCTGCACCCTCATGCTGCGTCGGAATGCCTCCTGGTGTTCTGACAGGGATCCCAAAACAAAAAGCCCCGCGATTTCTCGCGGGGCTTTTTGTTTTTGTGCTCGGCTCGAGCTACTTCATCAAGGCTTCGAGCTTGATCGTGTCCGCCACGAACGCCCGGATGCCTTCGGCCAGTTTCTCGGTCGCCATCGCATCCTCGTTCAGGGCGAAGCGGAAGCTGGCTTCGTCGTGGGTCACGAAGGGGATGTCCAACGACTGGGCGGCGCTGGCGTCCAGTGCCCGGCTCAAGGGCGCATCGCTGGCGGCCAGCTGGGCCAGCAGCTCGGGGCTGATGGTGAGCAGGTCGCAACCCGCCAGCGCCGTGATCTGACCCACGTTGCGGAAGCTCGCGCCCATCACCTCGGTGGCGAAGCCGTGCTTCTTGTAGAACTCGTAGATGCTGCGCACCGAACGCACGCCCGGGTCGTTGGCACCGGCCATTGCGGCCTCGTCCCAGCCGGCGCCCGCGCTCTTCTTGTACCAGTCGTAGATGCGGCCCACGAAGGGCGAGATCAGCTGCACCTTGGCCTGGCCACAGGCCACTGCCTGGGCGAACGAGAACAGCAGCGTCAGATTGGTGTGGATGCCTTCGCGCTCCAACCGCGCGGCGGCCTGAATGCCTTCCCAGGTGGAAGCGATCTTGATCAGCACACGGTCCACATGCACGCCGTCACCCTGGTAGAGCTCGATGATGCGGCGCGCGCGGGTCACGGTGGCCTCGGTGTCGAAGCTCAGCCGGGCATCCACCTCGGTCGAGACCCGGCCCGGGATCAGGCGCAGGATCTCGCCACCAAAGGCCACCAGCAAGCGGTTCATCACCTCATCCAACCCCTGGGCGCCGTGCTTCGCGACAGCGTCCTTGAGCAGATGGGCGTACTCGGGCTTCTGGACCGCCTTCAGGATGAGCGACGGATTCGTCGTGGCGTCCTGCGGGGCGTAGGCTGCAATCTGATTGAAGTCGCCCGTGTCGGCCACGACCGTGGTGAGTTGCTTGAGAGCGTCAAGTTGGTTCATGAGCGGATTATCGGCCAGGCGATGTAATAAAATTTCACTGCATCGCCCCTCAATGTAACCAACCCCAACATGCTCGACCGGATCAAAGCCTCCCTGCCCTCGCTGGCGCCTGCCGAGCAACGTGTGGCCAAGCTCGTGCTGCTGGACCCGCGCACCTTCGCCAGCCTGCCCGTGACCGAACTCGCCGAGCGCGCTCACGTGAGCAAACCCACGGTGGTGCGGTTCTGCCGCAGCATGGGTTACGACGGCCTGTCGGACTTCAAGCTCAAGCTCGCCGGCACGGTGAGCGAAGGTGTGCCGTTCATCCACCGCAGCGTGGACGTGGACGACAAGACCAGCGACGTGCTGGTCAAGGTGATCGACAACACGGTGGCGGCCTTCCTGAAGTACCGCAACGACGCCTCCAGCCACGCGATCGAAAAGGCGGTGGACGCCCTGGTGGCCACCTACAAGAACCGCGGCCGCATCGAGTTCTATGGCGCGGGCAACTCGGGCATCGTCGCGCAGGACGCGCAACACAAGTTCTTCCGCCTGGGCATCAATGCCATCGCCTACAGCGACGGCCACATGCAAGTGATGAGTGCGTCCCTGCTCGGGCCGGGCGACTGCGTGGTGATCATCTCCAACTCCGGCCGCACGCGCGACCTGATGGACGCGGCCGACATCGCGCGCAAGCACGGCGCCACCGTGATCGTGATCACCACCAGCGGCTCGCCGCTGGCGCAGAGTGGCCACATCCACCTCTCGGCCGACCACCCGGAAGGCTACGACCGCTACAGCCCGATGACCTCGCGCCTGATGCACCTGATGGTGATCGACATCGTGGCCACCTGCCTGGCGCTGCGCATCGGCGGCACCAAGCTCCAGCCCCTGCTCAAGGAAATGAAGAACAACCTCCGAAGCAAGAGGTACACGTGACCGTGCGCGCCAGAAACGCCCCAGGACGGTGGGTGCTTCCCGCAGCGAAGTAAAGGAGGAGGCCCGGCGAAGCCGGGCCGGAGGACATTCGCGGAGGGGAGCACCCACCGTCCGCGCCAACGCCCATCCGGTGGCGTGAAACTAGATCCGCCCCTCTTCCACCGCATGGCAGGCGATGCGAATGCCCCCAAGGCCCAGCAGATTCGGGCGCTCGCTGCGGCAGCGGTCGTTGGCATGCGGACAACGCGGATTGAAAGCACACCCACTGGGCGGGTTCAGCGGGTTGGGCACCTCACCCGAGACCGGTGTGCGCGCCTTGCCGGTGTCGTGCATCTTCGGGATCGCATCGAGCAGCATGCGCGTGTAGGGATGGCGCGGCCGGTCGAACAGCGTGTGCTTGGGCGCCAGCTCCACCAGCCGCCCCAGGTACATCACCCCCACATGATCGCTCACGTGGCGCACCACCGCCAGGTTGTGGCTGATGAAGAGGTAGGTCAGCCCGCGCTCGCGCTGCAGGTCCTTCATGATGTTGAGCACCTGCGCCTGCACGCTCACGTCCAGCGCCGAGGTGGGCTCATCGCACACCAGAAACTCCGGCTGCGTGGCCAGGGCCCGCGCGATGGAAATGCGCTGGCGCTGCCCGCCCGAGAACTGGTGCGGGTACTTCACGCGATCCAGCGGCGACAGGCCCACCGACTTCAACAACTCATCCACCCGTGCGCGCAAAGCCACCGGCTCGGTCTCGATCTCGTGCTCGCGCAGCGGCTCGGCAATGATGTCCTCCACGCGCCAGCGTGGGTTCAGGCTCGCGTACGGGTCCTGGAAGATCATCTGGATCCGGCGGCGCAGCTTGCGGCCTTCCGGCGTCTTGAACGCAGCGTGTGCGTCCTGGCCGTCGAACTCGAAGCCACCCCGGGTCGGCTCGTACAAGCCCACGAGCAGGCGCGCCACTGTGCTCTTGCCGCAGCCCGACTCGCCCACCAGGGCCAGCGTCTGGCCCCGTGGAATGTCGAAGGACACGCCGTCCACGGCGCGCAACAGCTGGCGCGGCTGGCGCTCGATCACGCGGTTGAGCCAGGGCGCGGACACGTCGAAGGTCTTGGCCAGGTCGGTCGCACGCACCAGCGGCGCCTCGGGGGCGGCGGCAGGTACCTCGGCACTGCTTGAAGCACCGCGGTTTTGCGCGGCCAGCACCGCTTTTTCGATCATGTCGGCGCTCATGCCAGGGCTCCTGCTTGCGCGTGCAGCCAGCAGGCCGCCCGGGTGGCTCCGGCCGGCAGCAGATCAGGCCGGTCGACGTGGCAGCGGTCGAACACCTTCTCGCACCGCGGGTTGTAGGCACAGCCGGAGGGAATGGCGTTGAGCCGCGGCATCGCGCCGTCGATCTGGTGCAGGCGCTCGCGGTCCTGGCTCATGTCGGGAATGCAGGCCATCAGGCCGGCGGTGTAAGGATGCGCCGGGTGGTTGATGACCTCGTGCACCGGGCCGATCTCGGCGACGCGTCCGGCGTACATCACGGCCACGCGGTCGCAGGTCTCGGCGATCACGCCCATGTCGTGCGTGATCAGCATCACCGCCGCCCCACGCTGTTTGCAGATGGTCTTGAGCAGCGTGATGATCTGAGCCTGGATCGAGACATCGAGCGCGGTGGTGGGTTCGTCGGCCACGATGAGTTGCGGCTCGGCCGCGAGTGCCAGAGCGATCACGACGCGCTGGCGCATGCCACCGGAGAACTGGTGCGGGAAGTGGTCGATGCGCTGCTCGGCGGCCGGGATGCCGGTGTCCTTGAGCAGGTCGATCGCGCGCCTGCGCGCCTCGGCCTGGCTCACCGGCAGGTGCGTGGTGATGGTCTCGATGAGCTGGCGGCCCACGGAATACAGGGGGTTGAGCGAGGTCAACGGGTCCTGGAAGATCGCGCCGATCTGGCGGCCCCGCACCTTGCGCATCTGGTCGTGCGGCAGGTTGTCGATGCGACGGCCATGCAGCAGGATCTCGCCCGAGGCGACACGGCCCGGTGGCTCCAGCAGGCCGATGATGGAGGCGCCCGTGAGCGACTTGCCCGCGCCGGACTCACCCACCACGCCGAGGATCTCGCCCGGGGCGATGTCGAAGGAAACGTCGTCCAGCGCGCGCAGCGTGCCGCGGCGGCCGGGGAATTCGACGACCAGGTTCTTGACTTGGAGAAGGCTCATCTTGGTCTCAGCGCAGGCGGGGGTTGAGTGCGTCGCGCAGCCAGTCGCCCAGCAGGTTCACGCTGAGTGCGATCAGCACCAGCATGGCGCCCGGAAAAATGGTGATCCACCATTCGCCGGAGAACAGGTAGTCGTTGCCCACGCGGATCAGCGTGCCCAGCGACGGTGAGGTGGGCGGAGCGCCCACGCCCAGGAAAGACAACGTGGCCTCGGTGATGATGGCCGTGGCCACCTGGATGGTGGCCAGCACCAGCACCGGGCCCATGACGTTGGGCAGCACATGGCTGCGCATGATGTGCAGCGGGGCCACGCCGGTCACGCGCGCGGCCTGCACGTACTCCTTGTTGCGCTCCACCAGCGTGGAACCCCGCACCGTGCGCGCGTACTGCACCCAGCCGGTGAGCGTGATCGAGATGATCAGCACGCCAAAGGCCAGCGTCTCGTGCGCATTGGGGAACAGGGCCCGGCCCACGCCGGCGATCAGCAAGGCGATGAGGATGGGCGGGAAGGACAGCATCACGTCGCACAGGCGCATGAGGAAGCCGTCCACCCAACCGCCGAGGAAGCCGGCCAGCAGGCCGAAAGTGACGCCGATCACCACGGAGAGCAGCACCGAGGCCAGACCCACCGCGAGCGAGATGCGCGCGCCGTACATCAATGCCGAGAGGATGTCGCGGCCCTGGTCGTCCGTCCCGAGCAGGAAGTTGCTGGATCCATCGGGGTGCCAGGCTGGCGGCAGCCGGGCATTCGTGAGTTCGAGCGTCGCAAGGTCAAAAGGGTTGTGCGGAGCCACCCACGGCGCGAAGACCGCGCAGAACACGCAGATGAAAGCGATCACCGCCGCGACGATGGCGGTCGGCGAGGTGCGGAAGCTGTGGCCGACATCGCTGTCGAGCCCTCTTTTGATGAGGCTGATCACGTGGGGAACCTGGTTGGGTGCGACGCCACCACAAGGCCGGGGCCTCGTGGTGGCGAGGGCCGGCTTATTTCGCCGGTTTCACCGACATGAAACGGAACGGCATGAAGTTGTCGGCCAGCTGGACCAGCTCCACGTTGTTGGCCACGCCCCAGGCCAAGGCCTGTTGGTGCAGCGGCAGGTGGCCGATGTCGTCCGAGTGCAGCTTGAAGGCCTCCTTGATCAGGGCATCGCGCTTGGCCTTGTCGGTCTCCGACTGGATCTGCACCGTCAGCTCGTCGACCTTGGGGTTGCAGTAGGCGCCCAGGTTGAACTGGCCGCTGCCCTTGTCGTCCACGCAGCGCATCAGGGCATTCAGGGCGTTGTGCGCGTCGTAGGTGCCCGGGGTCCAGCCCAGCATGAAGAAGCTGGTGTCGCGGCGCAGGATCTTGGGGAAGTAGGTGCCCTTGGTTTCGGCCTGCAGGTTGATCTTCACCCCGATGCGCGCGAGGTTGGCGGCGACCGCCTGGCAGATCGCGCCGTCGTTCACGTAGCGATCGTTGGGGCAGTTCAAGGCCACTTCAAAGCCGTTGGGGTAGCCGGCATCGGCCAGCAACTTCTTGGCGGCGTCGGGGTCGTACGGCAGGCGGTTGTTCATGGCGTTGTCGAAGCCATTGATGCCGGGACCCACCATCAGCGCCATGGGCTTGGAGGCGCCGCGCATCACGGTGCGCTGGATGCCGTTGATGTCGATGGCCTGGTAGAAGGCCTGGCGCACGCGCTTGTCCTTGAAGGGGTTCTTGCCCTTGACGCTGGAGTACAGCAGCTCGTCGCGCTTCTGGTCCATGCCCAGGAAGATGGTGCGCAGTTCGGGACCCTGCATCACCTTGCTCTTGCCGCTGGCGTTGATGCGCGCCACGTCCTGCAGCGGGACCGGCTCGATCACGTCCACCTGGCCCGAGAGCAACGCCGCCACGCGGGTGGAGTCGTTGCCGATCGGCGTGTACTCCACGTTGACCACGTTGCCTTCGATCTTGCCCCAGTAGCTGCCATTGCGCACGAAGCTGGTCTTGACGTTCGGCTGGCGCTCGCGCAGGCGGAACGGGCCGGTGCCATTGGCGCGGAACGAGGCCGCATTCTCAACACCCTTTCGTCGGTCCACGGGTCGCGTGGCCTGGTTGTCCTCGGCCCACTTCTTGTTCATCATGAACAGCAGCGACAGCACGTCGGGCAGGATAGGGAACGGTCCCTTGGTCTCGATGTCGACCGTGAAGTCGTTGACCTTGCGGACTTCCTTCACGTCGTTGGTGTAGCTCTTCATGTCCGAGCCTTCGCCCGAAGCGCGCGCGAAGGTGAACAACACGTCATCGGCCGTGAAGGGTGCGCCGTCGTGGAATTTCACGCCCTTGCGCAGTTCGAAACGCCAGATGCTGGGCGAGGTCTGTTTCCAGCTCGTCGCCAGCCCGGGCACCAGCTTCAGGTTCTGGTCGCGCGCCACCAAGGGTTCGTAGACGTTGTTCGTTACGCTGAGCTGCAAGGACTCGTTGAGCGAATGCGGGTCCATGGACAGGGCATCGCCCTGGTTACCGATGCGGATGGTCTGCGCCGAGGCGGCCCCCAGGGTGAGCATGGCGGTTGTGACCAGTGCGGCCGCCAGCGTTTTCCGGAAAATCATGCTTCGCTCCTTGATGCGTTTGTGGTTGTGGAAGGGGTTTTGCTCGACGCGTGAGCCTCTTCGGCCAATGGCATGGCGTGCTCCACCAGGCTGGCGTGCAGGGCCGCTCCGAGCGGCAGAACCTCGTCGTTGAAGTCGTAGCGGCTGTTGTGCAGGAAACAGCTGCCAAGGCCGTTTTCGGCACCTTGCCCCAGGCGCAGGTAGGCCCCGGGCTTGACCTGCAGCATGAACGAGAAGTCCTCGGCCCCCATGCTCGGGTCCATGTTGCGGTCCACGTGATCGTGGCCGACCAGCTTCTGCGCCACATCGGCCGCGAAACGGGCTTCGTCCCGCGTGTTGATGGTGGCCGGGTAGATGCGCTCGTAGTTCACGTGCGCCGTGGCACCCAGGCCCAGCGCCACGCCGGAGCAGACCTCCTGCAGGCGTTTCTCGACCATGGCCTGCACTTCGGGGTTGAAGGTGCGCACCGTGCCCACCAGCGTGGCCTTGCCCGGCATCACGCTGAACGCGCCCATGTCGCCAGCCTGCATCGCGCACAGGCTGATGACCGCGCTGTCGATGGCGCGCACGTTGCGCGAGACGATGCTCTGCACCGCCGTGATGATGTGGGCCGACACCAGCACCGGGTCCACCGTCTGGTAGGGGTGCGCGCCGTGGCCGCCCTTGCCCGTGACTTCGATGGTGATGCGATCGGCCGAGGCCATCATGGGGCCGGGGTTCACGCCCACCATGCCAGGGCGCATCTGCGGCCAGTTGTGCATGCCGAAAACGGACTGCACCGGGAAGCGGTCGAACAGGCCGTCCTCGATCATGGCCTTGGCGCCCGCAAAACCTTCTTCGCCGGGCTGGAAGATCAGCACCGCCGTGCCGTCGAACTGGCGCGTTTCGGCCAGGTAGCGCGCCGCACCCACCAGCATGGCGGTGTGGCCGTCGTGGCCGCAACCGTGCATCATGCCGGGGCGCATGGACTTCCAGGCGAAGTCGTTGTGCTCGGTCATGGGCAGCGCGTCCATGTCGGCGCGCAGGCCGACCATGCGGCCACTGGTGTGGCGGCGGCCGCGGATCACGGCCACCACCCCCGTCTTGCCGATGCCGGTGTGGATCTCGTCCACGCCGCACACCTTGAGCGACTCGACCACGCGCTGCGCAGTGTAGTGCTCTTCGAAACCGATTTCCGGATGGGCGTGCAGATCACGGCGCAAGGCCGTGAGCTCGGGGTGGAAGGCCGCGATGTGGGAAAACGCGCGGCCATGGGCCTTGATGCGGGACGGGGTGGACATCAATGGCCTCCCGCCTTCTCCACGCGAAGGCGGGGGTCGACCGCGAAGTACAGCAGATCGACGATCAGGTTGATGACCACGAAGATCAGCGCGATGAGGCACAGGTAGGCGGCCATCACCGGGATGTCGGCGAAGGTCACGGCCTGGATGAACAGCAGCCCCATGCCCGGCCACTGGAACACCGTCTCCGTGATGATGGCGAAGGCGATCAAGCCCCCCAGTTGCAGACCGGTGATGGTCATCACCGGCACCAGCGTGTTCTTCAGCGCGTGTCCAAAATGCACCGCGCGGTTGGTCAGGCCTCGGGCGCGCGCGAACTTGATGTAGTCGGTGCGCAGCACCTCCAGCATTTCCGCGCGCACCAGCCGCATGATCAACGTGAGCTGGAAGATCGCCAGCGTGATGGCCGGCAGGGTGATGTGGTGCCAGCCCTTCGGAGTCAACAGGCCGGTGCTCCACCAACCCAGCTGTGTCACGTCACCCCGACCGAAGCTGGGGAACCAGCCCAATGTGACGGCGAACAGCAGGATCAGCAAGATGCCGATCAGAAACGTGGGCAGAGACACACCGAGCAGCGACACGGTCATGAACACCTGGCTCATGAACGTACCGCGCCGCAACGCCGCGTACACCCCCATCGGGATGCCCACCACCAGCGCGAGCACCGCCGCCACCATGGACAGCTCCAGCGTGGCGGGGAAACGCTCGGCGATCAGGCGCGAGACCTTGGCCCCCTGCCGCAGCGACAGACCGAATTCACCTTGCACCGCGTTGGCGAGGAAATGCCAGAACTGCACGAAGAAGGGGCGGTCCAGACCGAGTTCGGTGCGCAGTTCGCGCACCTGGTCCGGGGTGGCATCCTGCCCGAGCAGGAACACCACGGGATCCCCCACATACTGAAACAACATGAACGCGATGAACGCCACGCTGACCATGACGATCACGGCTTGCGCCAGTCGCCGAAGAATGAATGCGAACATCGTTTGAAAAATAAAGAGAGGGTCGCCCCCTGCGGTGCGCGACCCTCGACTGACGCTGTGAAATCAGTTTACCTTGATGAGACGCCAGTCCAGGCGGTTGTCCGCCCGGTGCACCACGTCGACATTCTTCTTCATGGCCCAGGGAATGATCTGGTTGTGCAGGGGAATGTGGGCCACGTCCTCGTTCTGCAGCGCCAAGGCCTTGGTCAGCAGTTCCGTGCGCAGCTTGAGATCCGTTTCCTTTTTGGTGCGCTCCACCAGCGCGTCCATCTGCGGGTTGCTGTAGCGGCCCACGTTGTAGTTGCCATCGCCACCCGCCCCGACCGAACGCACCAGGGACTGCAGACTGTAGAGCGCGTCAAAGGTGGGCACACCCCAACCCAGCATGTAGATGCTGGCTTCGTAGCGCTGGATCATCGGGAAGTAGGTCACCAGCGGCAAGGTGCGCAGCTTGGCCTTCACACCGATGCGCGCCCACATGGACGTCACGGCCTGGCAGATCTGCTCGTCGTTGATGTAGCGGTTGTTGGGGCAGGCGAAGTCGACTTCAAAGCCATCCTTGTAGCCCGCATCGGCCAGCAGCTTCTGGGCTGCCGCCACGTCGAAAGGATGCCGCTTGTGAACCGCCTCCGTCCAACCATTGACCTGCGGAGCCACCAAGGCGCCAGTGGGCTGCCCCAGACCACGCAGGCTCACACGCGCGATCGTGTTCATGTCGATGGCCTGGTACAACGCCTTGCGGACCCGCTGGTCCTTCAAGGGGTTCTTGCCCTTGATGTTGCTGCCCGGCAGTTCATCGCGAAACTGGTCCATGCCGAAGAAGATGGTCCGGTTTTCCACGCCATCGATCACCTTGAGGTTCTGGTCGCCACGCACGCGCGCCAGATCCTGCGGGCTGGGGTCGAGCACCAGATCCACCTCACCTGAAAGCAGCGCCGCCATGCGCGTGGCCACCGCTTTGACGGGCGTGTAGACAACTTCGGTCACGTTGCCTTCCGACTTGCCCCACCAATTCGGGTTGCGCGTGACGACCAACTTCTGGTCCGGCTGCCACTCCTTCAGCACGAAGGGGCCCGTGCCATTGGCGTTGCGATGGGCGAAGTTCTCGTCCTGCGTCTTGATGTCCTTGGGCATGGTCGAGTTGTTCTTCTCCGCCCAGGCCTTGCTCATCATGCGCAACTCGGTGAGCTGGTTCAGCAACACCGGGTTGGGGTCCTTCGTGAAGATGTCGATGGTGTTGGCGTCCACCTTCACGACCCGGTCGATGCCTTGCGCATAGATGCCGAAATTCGATGTCTTGGTCATTGCCCGTTCGATCGAGAACACCGCGTCGTCCGCCGAGAACGTCGAGCCATCGTGGAACTTGACCCCCGTGCGCAGGTTCATGCGCAACTGCGTGGGCGTCACCTGCTTCCAGGCCGTCGCCAGAACGGGCTCGGGCTTGAAGGTCTTGCTGTTGTAGTAAACCAGCGACTCATACACCGACGCGTGGATGCCGTTGGCCAGGGCGTTGTTCTGGGAATGGATGTCCCACGTGGGAATGTCACTGGCGCTCGTCCATTTGAAAGTTTTGGCGTGAGCACCGCCGGCTCCAATGGCCATCGCGGCGAACAGGACTGCAAGTGGGAGCTTCATTTGTTGACACCTAAATAAAGTGGACATCCCGCCACTATGCAACAAACGTTCCCGGCCAATGCACCGGAGTAACCCGAACGGACAGACGCCCTGGCGTCAATCTGAGGCGCGTTCCAGCCTCAGCGCGCCATACCACGCCGTGAGTTGGCTGTCCGTGTTGTCGGTGTCCGTCATCAGCGCCACCAGGCGCAAAGGTCCCGGCTCCTCGCCAAACGCCAGACGGAAGTCGGCGCGCACGTCGCGCACGTGATCGCGCCACTGCCCCAAGTTGGCCACGTCACTGTCCACCACCAGCTTTCGGATGCGGTCTGTGCGAGGGTTCACCACAACGGTGCCCGGTTCGTGCTTGGCGCTCCAGACGTAGATCAAGGAGGCATAGGGCATCTCTTCGCCCGTCAGCAAGCGACTCATCTCCGAAAGGCGATGGTTTCTGGGCGTCCAGCGCGCGCGATCACCATCGAAGGCGAGGACCACCCGCACCGCCGAGTCCGCCTGACTGGACACGGCCAGATCGGCATCCGTGGGCAAACCATCGACCCGCCACGAAAAAGACAGACGCCCCACGGATTCCAGCGAAGGCACGAACCGCTGCCGCAGGATGCTGACGGAGCTCTTCGCACGCACCTGCAGTGCCGGGCGCCCCCCCACTTGGACCGGCTCGAACGCCTTGTACCGCTTGCCGGGAAAGAAGAACGGCTCCCAGGGCACATCCGCCACCGGTGTGAAAAAAAGCTGGTTCGCGGCTTTCAGCACCTCTGGGCTGGCTCCGCTGGGCACCTTTTGGGGCCGGGAAGGTGGCCCATCTTCCGCCAGCTCGTCTGACATCGCCGGTGATCCTGCGCACCCTCCCAACACCAAGGTGACCGATCCCACACAGACAAGGGACGCCATCACGCGCACCAGACTCCTTTTTGGCGCTCGAAAGGACGCCTTCATGTTGCAAACACGCATAAAGAATGAATTGGATTTATAAAAATGAAGATTTATCTTCAAAAAATCAAACTTTAGAAATAAATTCATGACCCGAAGCCATGGTGGCTTCGGGTCATGAATGGGGAAGCGCATCTTGCAAGCCCAGCCATGGCGTGTCAAAACGTTTCAATGGAGAGGAATCCATGTTCAAGAAAATCCTGACCAGTCTGCTGGCCCTTCTCGCCGCCGCCAGTTTCGCCGCAGTGGACATCAACACCGCCACCGTGGCCGACCTCGACAGCATCAAAGGCATCGGACCAAGCACCTCGGCCAAGATCCTGGAAGCGCGCAAGGCCTCCCCCTTCAAGAACTGGGGCGACCTGATTCAGAGGGTACCCGGCATTGGTGACAAACGCGCCGCCAAGCTGTCGTCGGAGGGACTGACCGTCAATGGGGACAGTTTCAAACCCGCAGCGGCTGCGTCAGCAGACAAGAAGTCTGCGGCCCCGACAAAGTAGTCTCGCGGCATGCCCATAAAAAAAGCCACCCGGCATGCCGGGTGGCTTTTGGCTGATCGGTGTTCCGAAGAACGGAGATCAGAACTTGTGCTGCAGGCCAACACCGAACACGGTGCCCTTGACGGCGGTCGTGCCAGCGACTTCTTCCTTGGCCTTGGTGAAGGCGGCGTAGGTCGAGGTGCGCTTGGACAGCGCGTACAGGGCGCCCACGGAGTAGCCGGTGCGCTTGGTGTCCGTGCCATCCTTGTCCTTGGACGAGGCGTAGCCGGTCGACAGGCTCAGAGCGGACGACAGGGGGAAGTCGGCGCCGATTTGCCAGTCGTTGGTCTTCGTGGCGAACACATTGCGGGTCTGGCCAACGCCGCCCTTCAGCACGGCCACGCCCAGGTCGTAGGCGGCGGTGAAGTAGGTGAACTTGGCGTCTTGGCCAACGCCAGCAGCGTCGTTTTGCAGCTGGTAGGCGAAAGCAGCCGTCAGAGGACCAGCAGCGTACTGCAGGTTGAAGTCGGTCTGGTCGCGCTTGACAGCAGCGTTCTCGTCCAGGCCGTGCGACACAGCAGCGCTGAAGCCGCCGAAGTTGGGCGAGGTGTAACGCAGGGCGTTGCGCGGCTTGTCGTTATAGGCAGCAACGCTCATGACAGCGTATGCGGGCGAGAAGGACACTGCGTCGAAGATGGAGTTGCCGATGTAGAACACATCGTCAAAAGCCGACCACACGTTACCGAACTGGACGGTACCGAAGCCGCCTTCCAGACCCACCCACGATTGGCGGTTGAAAGCGGTGCCAGCAACGGCCGTGCCGTTGGAAGCATCAAAGCCTTGCTCCAGCTTGAAGATGGCCTTCAAGCCGCCGCCCAGGTCTTCCGAACCCTGCACGCCCCAGCGGCTGGTGGCCAGACCAGCGGAGTCCAGACGCGTGGAAGACACGGAGCCCACGCCAGGCACTTCCGTCTTGACGCGGCCAGCCCAAACGTCCACCAGACCGTACATGGTCACGCTGGATTGGGCTTGGGCCACACCAGCCACGGAGCCGAGAACTGCCAGGGCGATCAATGATTTTTTCATGGTTACTTCCTTAAAAATATTGCGGTGAGAACCACCACAAAGTTAGAAAACTGACTGGTGCATGTTAGGAGGAAAGCTCCTCGCCCCTAGGGTAAGCCCTGAAAAACGGTTCAAATTCCGTCCGTTTTGTTGCCTCAGTGCAACAGCACAGGGACGGCGGCCCTCGGTGGCCGTCAACCAACCAAACGAAAAAAAGCCACCTGTCCGAAGACAGGTGGCTTTCAAACATCTGACAAGCTGGCTTGAAGCCAGCGAGACGATCAGAAGTTGTGTTGCAGACCGAAGCCGAAGCCGGTGCTGGACTTGGCGCCATTGCCGCCAGCGGCCGTCACCGTCGCCGGGACCCAAGCGGCGTTGCGGCGTGCAACGTTCACGTAGGCCTGGGTGCGCTTGCTCAGGAAGTACTTGTAGCCAGCGATGATGGTGCGGCCATCGTCACCCACTTGCTCGTTGCTGTTGAACGAGGCGTAGATCAGGCCAGGACCGACAGGAGCGGTCAGACCCAGCGCCCAGGAGTTGTCGGCATCGGAAGACACACCACCTTGGTCACGGATGGTGAACAGCACCTTGACGACGCTGAAGTCATAGGACACAGCGAACTGATTCACAGCCGTGAGACCGTTGGCAGCGGCGGTACTAGCAACAGCACCCCTGTAGTTAACAAACGTCGCGCTCAGAGGACCGCCGTCATAGCGGACACCCACGCCCCTGCCGGCCTTGTTGCCAGCAAGAGTGGATTCGGAAGGAGCGTATTCCAGCTGCACCTGGACGCCACCGAAACGGGGCGAGTGGTACTGCACAGCATTGGGCACGTACACCGAGCTCGAAGCATTGGACGTCTTGCCAGTTGCGCCGATACCGCCGGCAGCATTGCCACCGAGAACCGAGTTGGCGTCATGCACGGAAACACCCTTGGTGCCGTTGGCCAGCAGGACGTTGGCGTACAGCGTGTTGACCGGACGGCCAGCGCGCAGGGTACCGAAGCCGCCGGTCAGGCCAACGAACATGCCGTTGTTGCCCAGGCCATCAACGGAAGACACGGTGCCGGTGTCGCTGTTGAACGAGGTCGACACTTGGAACACAGCCTTCAGGCCGCCGCCGAGGTCTTCGGTGCCGGCCAGGGTCCAGTTGCTGGTGCCGTTGCGGTTGGCGGTCATGCGCAGGGCGTCGCCAGAGAAACGCTTCTCGAGGCCAACGTCAACGGTGCCCGACAGGGTCACGGTCGACTGTGCGAAAGCGGCGCCGGTGGCTGCCACGGCGGCCAGAGCGATCAGGGTCTTTTTCATTGAAGGGTTCTCCAAGGGTTAATAAGGGCCGGGGGTCTTTGCCACCGAGCCAACCTCCATCCAGGAAGCTGCGCTAATTGCATCAGAAAGTTTCCGATGGCGCCATGGTGGCGAGGGCTTTTCTCGCCTCATGGCGGTGCATCCGTTGCACCTGTGCCACGTTGTTAGTAGATACCCGCATATGGTGAGGCCCACAAATCATGATCCGTGGCTCGCGGCGTTCAGCCCAGGAAACCAGCGCAGGCAGCCGATCGCCAAAATCATCGAGGAGCAATCCATGGCAGCATGTGTCCTGGCGATCCCTTCTGTCCACACCATGCCCAACACCACCGATGCCCTGCTGAATGCGGCCGACTCGGCCCTGAGGACCCTGTTCGTTTCACCGAGGGGCACGCGCGAATGCCCGACCTTGCCCGAACGGGCATCGGACGCGGAACTCGGCCCGGAAGAGCGCCAGCTCTCTGGCGCCCTGATGCGGGTGAACCATGTCGGCGAGGTTTGTGCCCAGGCGCTGTACACAGCGCAGGCCTTGGCGGCGCGCTGGCCCCGGGCTACCGGCGCCGTGCCCAATGAGGCACTCGCCCTGCAACTGGAAGCCGCAGGGCGTGAAGAGACGGACCACCTCGCGTGGACCCAGGCACGCCTGGACGAGCTGGGCGCCCGGCCCTCGCTGCTCAACCCGCTCTGGTATGCGGGGGCCTTTGGCCTGGGCTTGATCGCCGGACGCGTGGGACCGGGTGTGAGTCTGGGTTTCGTGGTCGAAACCGAGCGCCAGGTGGAAGCCCATCTGGCGAGCCACATGGACCGCCTGCCCGCGAAGGACCAAGCCTCCAGAGCCATCGTCGCGCAAATGAAGGACGACGAAGCCCGACACGCTCGTGAGGCTCAGCAGGCTGGCGCGGTGGAACTGCCCGCTCCGGTCAAAGGACTGATGCGCATGGCGGCCAAGGTCATGACCACCGTGGCGCACCGCATCTGAGCAGCGCACAAGCGCCGACGATCAAGCCTCCAGCAAATCAAAGCTGGTCGTGATCTCTGCGGTCTTGCCCAGCATGATGCTGGCCGAGCAGTACTTGTCGTGGCTCATGGCAATGGCGCGCTCCACCGCCACGGCCGGAATGCCTTTCCCGGTCACCGTGAAATGCATGTGGATCTTGGTGAACACCTTGGGATCGACAGGCGCGCGTTCGGTCACCAGCTTCACGCTGCAACCGCGCACATCGTGGCGCCCTCTTTTGAGGATCAGGACCACGTCGTAGGCGGTGCATCCGCCCGTGCCGGCCAGCACCGTTTCCATCGGGCGGGCCGCCAGGTTGGAACCCCCGTTGTCCGGCTTCGTTTCATCCGGGGCGCCATCCATGGCGATCACGTGGCCACTGCCGGTCTCGGCCACGAAGCCCATGTTGGAGCGGGTACCGGCGGCGCCGGTCCAGGTGACGGTGCATTCCATGAAGTGTCCTGTCGTTAAATAACCAAAGGTATTGGGGTGAGCGCTCTAAAAATCATAGAAATCTGATTCGTGATGTTGCAATGCAGCATGCGAGCGTTATACTGGCGTCATTGTATTTACGGTTGTCTCCTCTACCCTCCACGGGTGGATTCAAGCCCGGTCTGGTTCTGCCAGCCCGGGCTTTTTTTCGCCCCCGATATGATGTGCGGCGAGGAACACCATGCCGCCAGCCCGCCCCAAACAACACAACAACACCCCAAAAGCCTCGTCGACCACCACCATGGGGCCGGCGGACTACCTGAAAAAAATCCTGAATGCCCGGGTGTATGACGTCGCGGTGGAATCCGCGCTGGAGCCGGCAACCAACCTGAGCCGGCGGCTGCACAACACCGTGCTGCTCAAGCGGGAAGACCAGCAGCCCGTGTTCAGCTTCAAGTTGCGGGGCGCCTACAACAAGATGGCGCACCTCTCGCCAGAGCAGTTGAAGAAGGGCGTCATCTGTGCCTCGGCGGGCAACCATGCCCAAGGGGTGGCGCTGGGCGCGCGCAAACTCGGCACGCGCGCGGTGATCGTGATGCCGACCACCACGCCCCAGGTCAAGATCGACGCAGTCCGTGGTTTTGGCGGTGAAGTGGTCCTGCATGGCGACAGCTACTCCGACGCCTATACCCACTCCCTTACCCTGCAGAAGAAGCAGGGACTCACTTTCGTGCACCCTTTCGACGACCCGGACGTGATCGCGGGTCAGGGCACGATCGCCATGGAGATCCTGCGCCAGCTCCAGAGCCTGGGCTCGGACCACCTGGATGCCGTGTTCGTGGCGATCGGCGGCGGCGGTCTCATTTCGGGCGTGGCCAACTACATCAAGGCCGTGCGCCCCGAAATCAAGGTGATCGGTGTGCAGACGACCGACTCGGACGCGATGTTGCGCTCGGTCGAGGGAGGTGAGCGCGTCACCCTGGCCGACGTGGGCCTGTTCGCCGACGGCACGGCCGTCAAGCTGGTCGGCGAAGAAACCTTCCGCATCGCGCGCGATCTGGTCGACGGGTACATCACCGTGGACACGGACGCGGTGTGCGCCGCGATCAAGGACGTGTTCGTGGACACGCGCAGCATCGTCGAGCCCTCGGGGGCGCTGGCGGTGGCGGCCATCAAGCAATACGTGGCCCAGCACAAGACCCGCGGCGAAACCTATGCCGCCATCCTGTGCGGCGCCAACATGAACTTCGACCGGCTGCGCTTCGTGGCCGAGCGCGCCGAAGTGGGCGAGGAGCGTGAGGCGCTGTTTGCCGTCACCATCCCCGAGGAGCGTGGCAGCTTCCGCCGCTTCTGCGAGGCGATCGAAAAGCTGCCCGGCGGACCGCGCAACGTGACCGAGTTCAACTACCGCATCCACGACGGCAGCGCGGCCCATGTGTTCGTGGGCCTGACCACCCATGGCAAGGGCGAGTCCGGCAAGATCGCGGCCAACCTGATCAGGCACGGTTTCGAGACCCTGGACCTCACGCACGACGAACTGGCCAAGGAGCACATCCGGCACATGGTGGGTGGGCATTCGCCCCTGGCGCACGACGAGCGCCTGCTGCGCTTCGTGTTCCCGGAGCGGCCAGGTGCGCTGCTCAAATTCCTGAGTCTGATGCGCCCGGGCTGGAACATCAGCCTGTTCCACTACCGCAACCAGGGCGCCGACTACGGCCGCATCCTGGTCGGGCTTCAGGTGCCTGCAAAGGACCACAAGGCGTTCGACAAGTTTCTCGACACGTTGGGTTATCCGTACGTGGAGGAAACCAGCAATCCGGTGTACCGTCTGTTCCTCAAAAGCTGACCACCCGCCATGGCCCTCGACCCCGTCTTCGAACCGATCACCCGACGGGCACCCGAGTTGCCCGCGAACCTGAAGCTGCCCCACATCGCGGCCACGACGGACACGCTGCTGGATCACTCGGTGATGCTGCGCCTGGCGCCCGAAGGCATGCCGGAGCACTCGCTCGGCCGCATGGAAGCCCTGGTGCTGCAGCTGGCGCGCATCCAGCACGGCAGCCCCCTGCCCTTTGACCTGCTGGTTTTCGACTCTCCTCAACTGGTCGTGTTCGCGGCCGACCACGGCATTGCCGACGAGGGCATGTCGGAAATGCCGCAGTCCATGACCTGCGAGCACGTGCTGCAACTGCTGCTCGGCGCCGCACCGGTCAATGCCCTGGCCCAGATGCACGGCTTCGACCTCACGGTGGTCGACGCCGGCGTGGCCTCCCACATCACCCTGCCCGACGATGCCCGGCGCAAGGCTCCGCTGCTGCTGCGCAAGATCGGCTATGGCACCCGCAACCTGATGATCGGCCCGGCCATGTCACAGGCGCAGGCCGTGTCGGCTTTGCACGCGGGCATGGACGTGGTGCGCCACCTCCCCGGCAACGTGATTGCCCTGGGCGACGTGGGCGTGGCCAACAATGTCGCCGCCTCCCTGCTGCTCTCCCGGCTGTGTGGCGTGCCGCTGTCCGACGCCTGCGGACGCGACGACTTCCACGGCGCGGGCCCCCACGACGACCCGCATCCCCAGCGCATCGAAAAACTCTCGGCCGTCGCCAGCCGGCACCGCAAGGCGCTGGGTCCGCTGGACGCGCTGGCCGCGCTCGGTGGGTTCGAGATCGCCATGATGGCCGGCGCCATGTTGCAGGCGGCCGCCGAGCGGCGGGTGGTGCTGGTGGATGGGTACGTGGCGAGCGCGGCCGCCCTGGTGGCGCGGGGCCTGGTGCCAGCCGTGGCCGACTACCTGGTGTTCGGCCACCGCTCGGCGGAAAGCGGGCACCGCCTGATGCTGATCCATCTGCAGGCCCAGCCTCTGCTGGACATGGGCATGCGCATGGGCCAGGGCACCGGCGCTCTGCTGGCGTGGCCCCTGCTGCTCGCCGCCCAGGGCCTGCTCGAACGCTGAGCCCGGATTCAGGGCGTGGTGGCGGTCTCGGGCAGGGTCAGCTCCACCGAGGCCGGGGCTTCCAGCGAAGGCCCCAGGTGCACCGCGCGGCGCGAGACGGATTGCAGCACCAGCCCACCCTCCAGCGAGGCCCCTAGGCGGTAAGGCCGGGGTGGTTGGCCATCCACCGCGATCAGCGCGGCACCATCCCGGGTACCGACCGCGACCACCCCCAGCAAGTTGTACCGGGGCGGCGCTGCGCTGGCCACCGCACCCGTGGACGCGGCAGCGGGCAAGGCACCCAGCGAGCGGGCCACGGAAGCCGTATCGGCCGCCACCTGCGCCGGTGCCATGGCCGACACCGGCGTCACCGGCGACCGGCCCCAGGCCAGCAACACCCAGTAACCCGCGCTCAGGCCGGCCGCCAGCCACAGGAGACCTGCGGCGATGGTCGGCCCTCGCCGTCCTGCGGTCTGCAGGGCGGCTGGGCTTTCCATGAGGAAGCCGGAATGGCCGAACGCGGGTGCCTTGTTCATATGGGCGCATTATGATCGACGACCACCGGTTTCCGGCCTGGCCATCGGGCCGTTCCACAGGCCCTTGTTCGCGGGAGATTGATTTGCCACACCTGACCACCCCCACCCTGCGCACGCCGGCCTTCGCGGCCCGCCTGGCCCGCACCCTGCAACGCGGCTTCACGCTCATCGAGCTCATGGTGGTGCTGGTCATCATCGGTGTGCTCGCTGCGCTGATCGTGCCCAACGTGCTGGACCGGGCCGACGATGCGCGCGTGACCGCCGCCAAGACCGACGTCAACAACCTGATGCAGGCGCTCAAGCTGTACCGGCTGGACAACCAGCGCTACCCGACGAACGAACAAGGCCTGAACGCCCTGGTGGCCAAACCGACCGCCGGGCCCGTGCCGCCGAACTGGCGCCCCTATCTCGACAAGCTGCCCGGCGACCCCTGGGGCCGCCCCTACCAGTACATCAACCCGGGCCTGAGGGGCGAGGTGGACGTGCTGTCGCTCGGTGCCGACGGCCAGGCGGGTGGCGAGGGCAAGGACGCCGACATCGGCAGCTGGCAGTGAAAAACAAGCCCCCACGCTCCGCCGCCGCGCGGGTCGCTGCCCCCCAAGGGGACTGGCCTTGCTTGGGGCGGCCCTGCGCGGCGGCCACCATCGGCCTCCCGGCAACACGGTTTCCCTGATCATGCCCAGCAAGGCACACGGCTTCACCCTGCTCGAACTCATGGTGGTGCTGGTGATCGTGGCCTTCGCCACCGCCGGTGTGAGCGTGGCCTTGCGCGACGACGGCGCCACCCGCCTGGAGCGCGAGGGTCTTCGGCTCACGGCCATGCTGGAGTCCGCGCGCGCCCAGTCGCGCACCAGCGGGCTGCCAGTGGTCTGGCGCAGCCTGCCGCAAGGCTTCGAATTCCTCGGCCTGCCCACCCAGGCGGGCACCGGCTCGCTCACCGGGCCGCGCCCCTGGCTCAACCAGGACACCCAGGCCCAGGTGCTGCAACCGCCGGGTGCGCAAACCCTGGTGCTCGGGCCCGAACCGCTGATCGCCGCACAGCGGGTGATGCTGGTCCAGGGGGACCGGCGCATCACCCTGGGCACCGACGGCCTTTCGCCCTTCACCGTGCTGGCCGCCACACCATGACGCGCCCGCGCGGCTTCACACTGATCGAGGTACTCGTCGCCCTCGCAGTGGTTGCCATCACCCTGGCCGCCGGGCTGCAGGCCACCGGCGCCCTCACCCGGGCCTCGGGCCGGCAGAGCGACCAATGGCTGGCCCAGCTGTGCGCCGAGAACGAACTCACCCGCTTGCGCCTGCAACGCCAGTTGCCCGGCACCGGCGACACCGACACCGTGTGCACGCAGGCCGGGCGCGAGATGCGCGTGCGCTTGTCGGTGCTGCCCACGCCCAACCCGAACTTCCGGCGCGTGGACACGGTCGTCGAAGCCGCCGTGGATGGGGTGAACGTGCGCCTGCTCAGCCTCTCCACCGTGATGGGCCGGTATTGAGCATGATGAAACACGCGCGCGGGTTCACCCTCGTCGAACTGCTGGTGGCCATCGTCGTGATGTCCATGCTCGCGCTGCTGAGCTGGCGCTCGCTGGACGGTATGACGCGCACCCAGAACATCACCCAGCAACGCGCCGACGATTTGCTGCGCATGCAGGCGGCCATGGGCCAGTGGGCCGCCGACCTGGACGCCCTGATCGACACCGGCGAAGTCAACGCGCTCGACTTCAACGGCCAGGTGCTGCGCATGACGCGGCGCGACAGCGGCGAAACCGGCCTGGACAGCCGCGGCATCCGCGTCGTGGCCTGGGCGCGGCTGACCGGCGTGGCGCTGGCCGGCCTGCCGCAGATTTCATCGAGCATCAAGGCCAGCGGCCAATGGGTGCGCTGGCAGTCCGGTCCGCTGTTGCGGCGCGACGAACTGGCGCGCGCCTGGCAACGGGCCGGCGAATGGGGCCGCGGCGCCCTGCCCTCCCAGGCGGGCAACGCCAGTTCCGACAGCGCCATCGCCCTGCTCGGCATCGACAACTGGCAGCTTTTCTACCACCGGGGTGAAACCTGGGGCAACCCGCAGTCGTCCACGGGCAATGAAGAGCCCGTGGGCGGCCCCGAGGGCGCGCGCACCGGCAGCCTGCCCAACGGCGTGCGCCTGGAACTCGTGCTCGGCACCGGCGAAGGCCTCAGCGGCAGCCTGGTGCGCGACTGGGTCCGCCCCACTCTGGAAGCGGGGCGCTGATGAAGACCCTGCGACGACACCAGCAAGGCGCAGCGCTGCTGCTCGCCATGCTCGTCGTCACGCTGGTGGCCACCCTGGCCTCGGCCGCGTTGTGGCAGCAGTGGCGCTCGGCCGAGGTCGAGCAGGCCGAGCGGCGCCGCGTGCAGGCCGGCTGGGTGTTGACCGGTGCGCTCGACTGGGCGCGCCTGATCCTGCGCGAGGACGCGCGCGACAACCAGAGCAGCGGCAACGCCGACCACCTGGGCGAGCCCTGGGCCATGCCGCTGGAGGAAGCACGCCTCTCCAGCTTTCTCGCCGCCGACAAGAACAACAACACCGACGGCATGCTGGAGGCCTTTCTCTCGGGCGAAGTGATCGACATGCAGTCGCGCATGAACTTCCTGAACGTGGTGCGCACCGTGGGCGCGGGCGCCCAGGCCAAGGTGGAACTCTCCGAAGCCGACATGCGCAGCTTCGCCAAGCTCTACGAACAACTCGGGCTGCCGGTCTCGGAACTCAACGCCGCCGCCAACGAGCTGCGCACCTCCATGAGCCTGGCGCTGAGCGACCCCCTGCCCTCGCGCACCGCCCTGCTGCCCCGGAAGTACGCGCAACTGGCCTGGCTCGGCATCAGCCGCAACAGCCTGGCCGTGCTCGAACCCCACGTCACCGTGCTGCCCACCCGCTCCACGCTCAACCTCAACACCGCCAGCGCACAGGCCATCTGCGCCAGTGTGCCGGGCCTGGACATGGCCCAGGCCCGGCAGATCACCAGCGCCCGCGAGCGCGAACCGTTCAAGAGCCTGGCGGACGCCAGTGCCGTGGTGCCCGCCATGACGGGCCAACTGTCTGATCTGTACCACGGTGTGCGCAGCAGCCACTTCGAGGTGCGCGGGCGACTGCGGCTCGACGACACCATCATCGAAGAGCGCTCTCTCGTCGTGCGCAACAACCTTGATGTGCGTGTGAACTGGCGCGAACGCTTCGCCCGGCGCTGAAACGGCGTGTTTTCCCGGTCCACATCAGGCCCCAGAGAGTCGCCCAGGGTCTCTAGAATGAGGGGCTCGCCGCCCTGTAACACCTTCGCATGACCGCATCACCGTGCTGATCGTCACTCCTTCGGACTTTTCCGCTGCGCCCCCGGCGGGACCCACGGCCCTTTTCGACTGGGCCACGTCCAGCAATGGCCAGCAGATCACCGACCACGGTCAGTGCGCGGCCGCGTTGCTGCCGCGGGACGACGACGTGGTGCTCGTGCTGCCGCCGCGCGCCGTCTCCTGGCACAGGGTCGCCCTGCCCAAGGTCGCCACCGCGCGCCTGCGGGCCGCGCTCGAAGGCCTGCTGGAAGACCGCCTGCTGGCCGACACGGCCGACCTGCACTTCGCCCTGGAGCCCGGAGGCCGTTCGGGCCAGACGGTGTGGGTCGCCGCCTGCCACAAGGTCTGGCTGCGCGGCTGGCTGCAGATCCTGGAGGGAGCGGCCCGCCCGGCCGGGCGCATCGCACCGGCCCTGTGGCCGCTGGTGCCCTCCGAAACCCCCGGCGCCACGCCGGGTTCCTCGCGCAGTTTCGCGCTGGACGTGCCCTCCAACGTCCACTGGGCCTACAACGAGAACGGCGAGATCTGGCTGGGCAGCGCCGGCCTGCTCGGCGTGAGCTGCACACCGCTGCGAGAAACGCCCCTGGGCCATGGCACCGCCGGCGACATGGTGGTCACCGCGCTCATGCCACCCGCGAGCGACGCGCCAGGCGAGCCCGGTGAATACGACGTCTGGCTGGCCGACCCCACCGTGGCCGGACAGGCCGAGCAGGTGCTGCAGCAGCGTTTTGAGCTCGTCGCCCTGCCCGCGTGGTTGCTGCGCTGCGCCCAGTCCGACTGGAACCTCGCGCAGTTCGACCTCAGCCTCTCGGCGGGCGCGCGGCGCGGCCAACGGCTCAAGCGCAGCTTCCGGCAATGGCGCAACGCCCCGGCCTGGCGACCCGCGCGCTGGGGCCTGGCGGCGCTGGTGGGCGTGCAATTGGTGGGCCTGAACGCCGCCGCCTGGCACGAGCGCAGCGGCCTGGAAGCCAAACAGAAGGCCGTGGTGCAGACCCTGCAGAAAAGCTTCCCGCAAGTGACGCTGGTGCTCGACGCACCTGTGCAGATGCAGCGCGAGGTCGCCCGTCTGCAGCAGGCCACCGGCGCCCTCTCGGAAGGCGACCTGGAAACCCTGCTCGCGGCGATCGACCAGGCCTCGGCCGGCGAAGCCCTGCTGCCCTCCACCATCGCCTACAGCACGGGCGAAGGGCGCTTCTCGGGCTGGCGCGCCACCCAGGACCAATTGCGCGCCCTGCAACAGTCGCTGCAGAACAGTGGCTGGCGGGTGCGTTTCGATGGCAATGAGCTGGCCCTGCGCCCGCCGGAACCCTGACCATGGCCACCGCCTCTTCTTCCCCCTCCCCCATCGCCAGGCTCACCCTGGCCCTCTCGGTGGCGCTGGCCCGCCTCTCGTCCCGCGAGCGCAACGCCGTGACCATCGCCGCCTGGGTGATCGGCCTGGGCCTGGTGTGGTGGGTGGCCATCGCGCCCGCCCTGGACACGCTGCGCCAGGCCCCCACGCGCCACGCCCGGCTGGATGCCCAGCTCGGGCAGATGCAGCGCATGGCCGCCACCGCCGACGCCCTGCGCAGCCAGAACACTGCCCAACCCCCCGGCCGCGACGAGGTGTTGCGCGCCGTCGAGACCGCCACCAACGGCCTGTCCGGCACCGGCCAGCTTTCGGTGCTGGGTGAGCGCGCCACGCTGACCCTGCGCAACACCCCGCCCGAGGCCCTGGCCCAGTGGCTGGCCCAGGTGCGCATCAACGCCCGTCTGCTGCCGGTGGACAGCCAGATCCACCGCGAGCCCGGCAGCCCCGGCTGGAGCGGCACCGTGGTCCTGACCGGCCCCGGCCTGGGTGGCACACCATGAACGGCAACTGGCCCATCCGCCTGGCCTGGATCGGTGGCCTGCTCGGCCTGCTGTTCGCCGTCGTCGTGTTCGCGCCCGCGCGCTGGCTCGCCAGCGGCGTGACGTCGGCCACCCAGGGCCAGCTGCAACTGGTCAATGCCCGCGGCACGGTCTGGAACGGCCAGGCCGATCTGGTGCTGACCGGCGGCGAAGGCAGCCGCACCCAGACCGCGCTGCCCCAGGGCCTGCAATGGCAGCTCGCGCCGCGCCTGGCCTCGGGATCGCCCGCGATGGCGCTGCGCCTGATGGCCCCCTGCTGCACCCCCGAGCCCCTGGCGATGACCTTCATTCCCCGCCTGGGCGGCGGCGAACTGCGCGTGGCCAGCTCCACCAGCCTGTGGCCGGCCGAACTGCTCAGCGGCCTGGGCACGCCCTGGAACACCTTGCGCGTGGAAGGCCAACTGGCCCTGCAGACCGCCGGTCTCACCCTGCGCTGGGACGAGGGCCGCGCCAGCATGCAGGGCGAGGCCGCCATCGACGCGCTCGACCTGGCCTCGCGCCTGTCCCCCCTGCGCCCCCTGGGCAGCTACCGCATGACCCTGCGCGCCGACGCCGACGGCAACACCACCACGCTGAACCTGGAAACCCTCAGCGGCGCGCTCAAGCTGCAGGGCGCGGGCCGCTGGGTCGGTGGCCGCCTGCGCTTCGAAGGCGTGGCCGAGGCCGCGCCCGAAGCCGAAGCCGCACTGGGCAACCTGCTCAACATCATGGGCCGCCGCCAAGGCCCACGCTCGCTGCTCAACATTGGCTGACAACTGAGCGCGCCCCTTCTCCACACTTCAAGATACGATCCGACCATGAAACCGAACCCACTCCGTGTCGCCCCGGGCCGTGCAGCCCACGGCGGTGCGCTCACGGCGCTGGCACTGGTCCTGTGCCTGCTGTCGGGCAACGGCATCTCGCAGACGGCGCGCGCGCCGGCCGCGGCGAACGAGCCCGTCACCCTCAACTTCGTCGCCGCCGAAATCGAAGCGGTGGCGCGCACCATGGCCACCATCACGGGCCGCAACGTGGTGGTCGATCCGCGCGTGAAGGGCACCGTCAACCTCGTCACCGAGCGGCCCGTCACCCCCACCGCGGCGCTCAACCAGTTCGCCGCCGTGCTGCGGCTGCAGGGCTTCTCGCTGGTGGACACCGGCGGCCTCTACAAGATCGTGCCCGAGGCCGACGCCAAGCTGCAGGGCAACGTGGTGAGCGCCGGTTCGGTGTCGGCCCTGCCCGCCTCCAACACCGTGGTCACGCAGATCTTCCGGCTCAACCACGAATCGGCCAACAACCTCGTGCCGGTGCTGCGCCCGCTGATCGGCCCGAACAACACCATCAACGTCAACCCCGGCAACAACTCGCTGGTCATCACCGACTACGCGGACAACCTGCAGCGCATCGGCCGCATCATCGCCTCGCTCGACGTCGCCGGCGCGACCGACGTGGAGATCATCCCGCTGCAGCACGCCGTGGCGGCCGACATGGCCGCGCTCGTCACCCGGCTGATCGACCCCGCCACCGCCGGCGGCGGCGCGCAGGCCGACCAGTCCTACAAGACCACGCTGGTGGCCGAACCGCGCAGCAACAGCCTGGTGCTGCGCGCGGCCAACCCCGCCCGCCTGGCCCTGGTGCGCTCGCTGGTGGCCCGGCTGGACCAGCCCTCTTCCGACAAGCTCAGCGGCAACATCCACGTCGTCTACCTGAAGAACGCCGACGCCACCTCGCTGGCCACCACCCTGCGCGCCGCGCTGGCGGGTGAGTCCTCCGGTGGGCTGAGCGGCGGTTCCCTGGGCGGTGGTGCGACGTCCCCGCTCAACCGCGCGGCCCTCACGCCCACCGGCACCGCAGGCGCGAACAACAACAACAACGCGGCCACCGCCGCCGTCACGCCCAGCGGCTCGCCGTCGACCGGCGGCCAGATCCAGGCCGACCCGGCCACCAACTCGCTCATCATCACCGCGCCCGAGCCGCAGTACCGCCAGTTGCGCGCCGTGATCGACCAGCTCGACTCGCGCCGCGCCCAGGTCTACGTGGAAAGCCTGATCGCCGAAGTGAACGCCGAGAAGGCGGCCGAGTTCGGCATCCAGTGGCAGGGCGCGCTCGGCAGCTCGGGCGACCGCGTGATCGGTCTGCTGGGCACCAACTTCGGCACCGGTGGCCGCAACATCCTGGAACTGGCCCAGGGCAATGCCACGCCATCCCCCGGCATGAACCTGGGCCTGGCGCGCCGCACCAACGGCGTGTACGTGCTGGGCTTCCTCGCGCGCTTCCTGCAGGAAAACGGCGAAGGCAACGTGCTCTCCACCCCCAACCTGCTCACGCTGGACAACGAAGAAGCCAAGATCGTGATCGGCCAGAACGTGCCCTTCGTCACCGGCCAGTTCACCAACACCGGCAGCAACGAAGGCTCGGTCAACCCGTTCCAGACCATCGAGCGCAAGGACGTGGGCCTGACGCTGCGCGTGAAGCCGCAGATCAGCGAGAACGGCACCATCAAGATGACCATCTACCAGGAGGTCAGCAACGTCGTGCCCTCTTCGGTCAACTCCACCACCGGCCTGATCACCAACAAGCGCACCATCGAATCGACCGTGCTGGTCGAGGACGGCGCGGTCGTGGTGCTGGGCGGCCTGCTGCAGGACGAGTACGCCGGCAATCAGGAGAAGGTGCCCGGCCTGGGTGACGTGCCCATCTTCGGCAACCTGTTCCGCAGCGAAACCCGCTCGCGCAAGAAGACCAACCTGATGGTGTTCCTGCGCCCCGTGGTGATGCGCGACGGGCGCGAAACCAGCAGCCTGGCACTCGACCGCTACGAACTCATGCGCTCGGTGCAGAAGGACGCCCAACCCCGGCAGAGCGGCGTGCTGGGCGTGAACGAGGCGCCGGTCATGCCACCGCAACTGCCGCCACGCGCGCCCTCGCCAGACGGCACGGCGCCGGTGCGCTCGCTGGCCGACCCGCAAACGACGCCCCCGGTGAACCCGGCGCCGCAGAACACGGCGCCCCGGCAGTGAGGCGGCGGCCGTGAAGTACCCGCTGCCCTACGCCTTCGCCCGTGAGCACCACTGGCTCATCGAGGACGACGGTGCCACGCTGACCCTGCTGGGCAGCAGCACGCCCGCCACCGATTCCGGCGCGCAGACGCGGCGCCTCTCGGCGCTGACGGAAATCCTGCGCGTGCACCCGGTCAACGACATCCGCTGGGAAAGCGGCGAGACGCTCAAGCAGCGCATCAGCGCGGCCTACGCCCAGGGTGAGTCCAGCGCCGCCGCCGTGGTCAGCGAGGTGCAGAGCGACGCCGACCTCAGCCGCATGATGCAGGAGCTGCCGGCGATCGAGGACTTGCTGGAGACCGCCGACGACGCGCCCATCATCCGCATGCTCAACGCCTTGCTCACGCAGGCCGCGCGCGACGGCGCGAGCGACATCCACATCGAACCCTACGAACGGCATTCCAGCGTGCGCTTCCGCGTCGACGGCTCGCTGCGCGAAGTGGTGCAGCCCAACCGCGCGCTGCACGCCGCGCTGATCTCGCGCCTGAAGATCATGGCCGAGCTCGACATCTCCGAGAAGCGCCTGCCGCAGGACGGCCGCATCTCGCTGCGCATCGGCACCCGCGCGGTGGACGTGCGCGTCTCCACCCTGCCCAGTGCCCACGGCGAACGCGCCGTGCTGCGCCTGCTGGACAAGAGCGAGAGCAAGCTCAGCCTGGAAGCCGTGGGCATGCAGGGCGATGTGCTCAACGCCTTCCGCAAGCTCATCGGCCAGCCGCACGGCATCATCCTCGTCACCGGCCCGACCGGCTCGGGCAAGACCACCACGCTGTACGCCGCGCTGCAGCGCCTGGACGCCAACGCCCAGAACATCATGACGGTGGAAGACCCGATCGAATACGAACTGCCCGGCGTGGGACAGACGCAGGTCAATGCCCGCATCGAACTGACCTTCGCCAAGGCCTTGCGCGCCATCCTGCGCCAGGACCCGGACGTGATCATGATCGGTGAGATCCGCGACTTCGAGACCGCGCAGATCGCCATCCAGGCCTCGCTCACCGGCCACCTTGTGCTCGCCACGCTGCACACCAACGACGCGCCCAGCGCCGTCACCCGCCTGACCGACATGGGCGTGGAGCCCTTCCTGCTGAGTTCCTCGCTGCTGGGCGTGCTCGCGCAGCGCCTGGTGCGCAAGCTCTGCCCGCACTGCCGCCGCGCCGACGACAAGGGCCATTGGCACCCGGTGGGTTGCGAGCAGTGCAACCACACCGGCTACAAGGGCCGCACCGGCATCTACGAACTGATGGTGGCCGACGACACGATCCGCGCGCTGATCCACAACCGCGCCGCCGAGAGCAAGGTGTATGTGGCGGCCGAAGACGCCGGCCTGCGCTCCATGCGCGCCGACGGCCAGCGCCTGATCGATGCGGGCATCACCTCGCCGGAAGAAGTGATGTCGGTCACCCGAGATTGAATATGAATCGCCCACGCGATCTCCCTGGCAAGACGTGTCTCGTGCAGGGCGCCGGAGGGTCCGGCTCTGCCGGCCCAAGGGTGCGTCCCCCCTCCCAGCGCCGAAGGCGCGTCAGCGAGGGGGAAGCCGCGCCAGCGGCGCAGGGGGGAGCTCCTGCTGATGCCCGCCTACACCTTCGAAGCCCTGGACGCCCAGGGCGCCACGCAGAAAGGCCTGATCGACGCCGACACCGCGCGCGCCGCGCGCAGCATGTTGCGCGCGCGCGCCCTGGTGCCGCTGCTGGTCGAACCCGCCGCGGGCTCGCAGGGCACTTCGGCCGCGAAGGGCCTCAACATCACGCTCTGGGGCGGCCGCGCCTTCAGCGCCACCGCCCTCGCGGTCTGGACGCGCCAGCTCGCCGGCCTGGTGGCCGCCGGCCTGCCGCTGGAACGCGCGCTCTCGGCCCTGACCGAAGAGTCCGAAGACGAAAAACAGCGCAACCTCATGGCCTCGCTGCGTTCCGAGGTCAACGGCGGCTCCACCTTCGCCCGCGCGCTCTCTCAGCACCCGCGCGAGTTCTCCCCCATCTACACCGGCGTGATCGCCGCGGGCGAACAGAGCGGCCTGCTCGGCACCGTGCTCGAACGCCTGGCCGACGACCTGGAGGCGCGCGAAGCCCTCAAGAACAAGATCGTCGCGGCCTCGCTCTACCCGGCCATCGTCACGCTGGTGGCGATCGTGATCGTGGTGTTCCTCGTCTCCTACGTGGTGCCGCAGGTGGCCAACGTGTTCGCCGGCAGCAAGCGCGCGCTGCCCTTCCTCACCGTGGTCATGCTCGGCCTGAGCGACTTCGTGCGCTCCTACGGCTGGTTCATGCTGGCCCTGCTGGCGCTGGGCATCGGTGGTGTCGTGTTCGCGCGCCGCAACGAAGCCATCCGCCTGCGCATGGACGCCGCCTGGCTGCGTCTGCCGCTGGTGGGCCGCCTGGCGCGCGGCTACAACGCGGCCCGCTTCTCGGCCACGCTGGCCATGCTCGCGGCGGCCGGCGTGCCCATCCTGCGCGCCCTGCAGACCGCCGCCGAAACCCTCTCCAACCAGGCCATGCGCGCCGACGCGCTCGACACCGTGGTGCTGGTGCGCGAAGGCGCGCCCCTGGCCTCGGCCCTGGGCAGCAAGAAGCGCTTTCCGCCGCTGGTGTCCATGTTCGCCCGGCTGGGCGAACAGACCGGCCAGCTGCCCGCCATGCTCGACCGCGCGGCCAAGCAGCTCGGCGACGAGGTGCAGCGCCGCGCCATGCACATGGCCACCATCCTGGAGCCCCTGCTGATCGTGGGCATGGGCCTGGTCGTGATGCTGATCGTGCTCGCGGTGCTGATGCCGATCATCCAGCTCAACCAACTCGTCACCTGACCATGGGCGTTTCCCTCGAAGGCAAGCTCGTCGTTGCCATCTCTTCCCGCGCCCTGTTCGACTTCGAGGAAGAAAACCGCCTCTTCGAAACCGGCGACGACCGCGCCTACATGAAGCTGCAGCTCGACCGGCTGGACCAGCCGGCCGCGCCCGGCGTGGCCTTCTCGCTGGTGCACAAGCTGCTCGCCTTCAACGACGCGCAGGCGCAGCGGGTGGAGGTGGTGATCCTCTCGCGCAACGACCCGGTCTCGGGCATGCGCGTGTTCCGCTCCGCCAAACACTACGGCCTGCCGATCCAGCGCGGCAGCTTCACGCGCGGCCAGCCGCCCTGGCGCTACCTGCGCCCGCTGCGCGCCAACCTGTTCCTCTCCACCCACCTGGCCGACGTGCGCGCCGCGCTCGAGGCCGGCGTGCCCGCCGCGCAGGTCTACCCCCAGTCGGTGCACGCCAGCAGCGAGCACCCGAACGAGGTGCGCATCGCCTTCGACGGCGACGCCGTGCTGTTCTCCGACGAGGCCGAGCGCGTCTACCAGGCGCAAGGGCTCTCGGCCTTCCAGGAACACGAGGCCAGCAAGGCCGCGCTGCCGCTGGCCGGCGGCCCCTTCAAGCCGCTGCTCGAAGCCCTGCACCGCCTGCAGAGCGAGGGCACGCCGATGATGCGCGTGCGCACCGCGCTGGTCACCGCGCGCAGCGCCCCGGCGCACGAGCGCGCGATCCGCACCCTGATGAACTGGAACATCGAGGTCGATGAAGCCATGTTCCTCGGCGGCCTGCCCAAGGGCGAGTTCCTGCGCGAGTTCGAGCCCGATTTCTTCTTCGACGACCAGACCGGCCACATCGAGTCGGCCGCGCTGCACGTGCCTGCCGGGCATGTGGCCAGCGGGGTCAGCAACGGCGCCTAAGCCCCGCCTCAGCGAGCGGGCCGGCCGACCCGCTACGATGCGCCATCACCGGGCGCCGTCCGCGCCCGACCAGCCCAGGGCCCACCCATGACGACATCCGCCGCCCCCGCCGCCCGCCGACCGCCCTCGCTGTGGCCCACGCTCAAAGGCATTGGCGCCTTTGCCATGCCGTACTTCAAGTCCGAGGAAAAATGGCGCGCGCGCGGCCTGCTGCTGGCCGTGGTGCTGCTCAACCTCGGCACGGTCTACATGCTGGTGCAGATCAACGAGTGGTACCGCGTCTTCTACGACGCCCTGCAGGCCAAGGACCAGCCCGTGTTCTGGCAGCAGATCGGGCGCTTCGGCTGGCTGGCGCTGATCTACATCGTGCTCGCGGTCTACAAGTTCTACCTCACGCAGATCCTGCAGCTGCGCTGGCGCGTCTGGCTCACCGACCACTACATGGGCCGCTGGCTGGCCAACAAGGCCTTCTACCGCATGGAGCTGGCGCGCTTCACCGCAGACGAGCACGGCAACCCCGACAACCCGGACCAGCGCATCCAGGAAGACCTCAACCTCTTCACCAGCTACACCGTCACGCTGTCCATGGGCATGTTCAACGCCCTCATCACCCTGGTGAGCTTCGTCGGCATCCTCTGGACGCTCAGCGGCTCCATCAACGTCCCGCTGCCCGGCTTCCTGGGCGGCGGCGAACTGGAAATCGTCGGCTACATGGTGTGGGCCGCCGTGCTGTACTGTGCGGTGGGCAGCGCCATCGCGCACTGGATCGGCCGGCCGCAGGTGCGGCTGAACTTCCAGCAGCAGATGCTGGAAGCCAACTTCCGCCACCACATGGTGCGCGTGCGCGAGTACAGCGAATCCATCGCACTCGACGGCGGCGAGCAGGTGGAGCGCCGCCACCTGGATGTGCGCTTCCGCGACGTGATGGGCAACTACTTCGCCCTCATCCGCAACCAGAAGCAGCTCACCTGGTTCAGCAGCTTCTTCGGGCAGGCCGCCATCATCTTCCCCATGATCGTCGCCGCGCCGCGCTATTTCAGCGGCGCCATCCAGCTCGGCCAGCTGATGCAGATCAACTCGGCCTTCGGCCGCGTGCAGGACTCGCTGTCCTGGCTGGTCGACAACTACATGGCCCTGGCGGTCTGGAAAGCCACCACCGACCGCCTGGTGGGCTTCGAGGCCAGCCTGTCGCACCAGTCGCAGACGCGCGACGACCTGTCGCTCAACGAGTCGGCCGACGGCATCCGCGCGCAAGACCTCACCGTGGCCCTGCCCGGCGGCAGCACGCTGCTGGCCGGCGTGGACCTGGACGTGAAGCCCGGTGACACCGTGCTGCTGCACGGCCCCTCGGGCAGCGGCAAGTCCAGCCTGTTCCGCGCCCTCGCCGGCATCTGGCCGCACGCGCTGGGCCGCGTGGGCCTGCCCAAGGACACCATGTTCATCCCGCAGCGGCCCTACTTCCCCGACGGCCGCCTGCGCGACGCCCTGGCCTACCCCGACCCGGCGGAGAACTACACCGACGAAGCCCTGCGCGCCGCCCTGAACGAAGCCCTGCTGCCGGCGCTGACCGACCAGCTCGACCGCGAGGACGCCTGGAGCCAGAAACTCTCGGGCGGTGAACGCCAGCGCCTGGCGATCGCGCGCGTGATGCTCAAGAAGCCGGCCTGGGTGCTGGCCGACGAAGCCACCAGCGCGCTCGACGAAGAAGCCGAAGCCACGATCTACCAGCGCCTGGTGGAACGGGTGAAGCAGGCGCACGGCGCCATCGTCTCCATCGCCCACCGCTCCACCCTGGCCGCGCACCACCGGCAGCGCTGGGCGCTGCGGGCCAACGAGCAGGCGGCGGCGGGCGGGGCGCGTTACCGGCTGGACATCAGCCGCGCCGACGGCGCCTGATCAAGCCACCGGCGCGGCGTAGGCCGCCCACCCTTTCGCCCGCAACTCACACGCCGGGCACCTGCCGCACCCATAGCCCCAGGGCTGGCGGTGTTCGCGGTCGCCGAGGTAGCAGGTGTGGGTGTGCTCGACGATCAGGTCCACCAGGGCGTTGCCGCCGCCCACCAGCAGCGCGTTTTCGCCCAGCTCGTGTGCCAGGCGCCAGGTGGCGGCCTTGTCGATCCACATCAGCGGGGTGTCGATCAGGAAGCGGTGGTCCATGCCGAGCGACAGCGCGACCTGCAGCGCCTTCATGGTGTCGTCGCGGCAATCGGGGTAACCCGAGAAGTCGGTTTCGCACACGCCGGTGACGATGACCTGGATGCCGCGCCGGTAGGCCAGGGCGGCGGCCAGCGTGAGGAACAGCAGGTTGCGCCCGGGCACGAAGGTGTTGGGCAGGCCGTTTTCTTCCATGCGAAAGGCCATGTCGCGCGTGAGCGAGGTTTCGCTGACCTTGCCGAGCACGCCAAGGTCGAGCACATGGTCTTCACCGAGCCGCTGCGACCACGCGGGGAAGCGTTGCCGCAGCTCGCGCAGCACGTTGAGGCGCGCGGTCATTTCCACGCTGTGGCGCTGGCCGTAGTCGAAACCGATGGTTTCCACGCGCGGGTAGCGCGAGAGCGCGTGCGCCAGGCAGGTGGTGGAGTCTTGTCCACCGGAGAACAGCACGAGCGCGCTGGTGTGGTGGGGGTGGAGGCGGGGGGCGCGGAGGTCATGATGGTCTCCATCGTAGCGCGCCGCCCGAGCCCGCTAGGTCAGTCGCTCGGACCTCGGGCTGGCGTGATCGCGGCTGGTGGCCAGCATGCGGATGAGCGCGCGGTTGGCGTGCTCCAGGCTGATGTCGTGGCGCTGGCACACCGCCGGCAGGCGGTGCAGCTGGGCGGGTTCGCCCAGGGCGCGCGCCACGTCGAGCAGCGGGTGGTAGGGGCCGTCGTGGCGCAGCACGGCGTCGAACACCCGGCCCGACAGGGGCAGGCGGTTGAGCAGTTCGCCCAGCGGCTGGTGCAGCAGGCGGTCGAGTTGCGAGAGCAAGGCGGTGGTGTAGACCTCGCCGCGCAGGTTGTCTTCGGAGCCGGTGGCCAGCAGGTGCTGGGCCAGGCGCGAGCGCATCACCATGGCGTAGCGCACGGGGTGCAGGTCGCGGTCGGCTTCGCTGCTGGGCAGTTGCTCGGCCAGCCAGCGGCCCAGCTCGCGAAAGCCCAGCATCATCAAGGCGTGGCGCAGCGAGCCGATTTCGTGGCGCCCGCCGAAGGCGGCGGAGTTGACCATCAGCAGGATGCGGTAGACCAGCACCGGGTCTTGCCGCACCAGGCGCTCCAGGTGTTCGATGGAGCAGTCTTCGTCGCCGATGGCCATGAGGATCTGCTTGACCACGGCACCGTCGTAGTTCAGCGGCTGGTGGCGGTGCGCGTGCAGCACGTCGCTGTCGGGCCAGCCGAGCACGCCCCAGGCGCCGGCGTCGTCCAGGCACTGGCGCGCCAGGGTTTGCGTGGTGACGCCTTCGACCAGTTGGCCGATCAGGCCGGCGGGCACGGATTCGGCGCCGAGTTTGAGCAGGTTGCGCGCATCGGCCGGGGCCAGGCCTTCGCCGCGCACGGCGGCCAGGTCGGTGCGGCGCAGCAGCCGGTGCCCGCGCCGGGCCCCGGCCGTGAGGCGGGCCAGGGTTTCGGGCTGTTCGAACAGGGCGGCGGGCACTTCGAGCCAGGTGTTCTGCACGGGCGCGCAGGCCAGCGCCTGCTGCAGCAGCCGGGGGCTGTCCACGCTGAGGATGAGCACCGGCGCGCTGGCGGGCCAGTCGTCGCCCAGGGCCTGCATGAGGTGGGCCGCGTCGACGGATTCGGGGTGCACGGCGCGCACGCCCATGCGCACGGCGGCGAGTTCGCGCGCGCGGTTCCACACGGGCTCGTAGCCCAGTGCGATGCTGTCCAACACGGTGTGGCTGATGATCATGAGAAGAGGGGAACGCAGGTCAATTGATCACCTGGAAGAGCGACAGGCGCTGCACCTGTGCGTAGGTCTTGATGGCGGCCTCCAGGCCGAGCTGCTGGGTCTGCAGGTCGGACAGGCCCTTGATCGGGTCAAGTTCGACCAGGCGGGCGTTCTCGGTCTTGAGGGCAATCGAGCCGTCTTCCATCTGGGCGTTGAGCGAGTCGGCGCGGTTGAGCCATTCACCGGCCCGGCCTCGGGCGGCGAGCACGCGGTCGTGCCCGGCGTCCACCTCGGTCATGGCGCGCGCCATGGCCTGGGCGTGGTACGCGCTTTCGTTGGGGCCGTTGTAGCGCAGCGCGTCCACGGCGTTCTGCACGACCGAGAAGATGTCGGTGGTGGTGGTCACGGGCCGCAGTTCCACGCGGTCGCCGGCGGCGGGTTTGCCGCGCAGCTCCAGCGACATGCCGTCGAATTCGATGGTCTTGTTGGCCACGTAGGGCTGGCCGACATGGCCGGGCACCGGCGTGCCCGTGGTGGCGTTGGTCACGGTGTACTGCATCACGCCGCCGACCTCGGCGAAGGTGATGTCGTAGTCGTCGCCGGTGAGCGCGGCGGCGTTGGTGACGTTGCCCATGGTGGTGCTCACGTTGCCGGCGTTGCTGGTGGGCACGCCGAGCGTGAAGGTGCCATTGCCCTGGGGCACGCGCATCCAGATGGCGTCGCCGTCGAGCGCCTGCGGCAGCGAGCTGTTGCCGGCGGCGGCCTGGCCGCGCTGGCCGTCGAACTGCACGCCGCTGCCGCTGGGGCCGTAGAGGTCCACGAAGGGCGTGGAAGAACCGCCCAGGCCGCCATAGAGGGTGCGGCCGGCGTTGTCCTTGCGGTTGGCCACGGCGATGAGCTGCTCGCGCAGGCCTTCGAGCTGTTTGGCCACGTCTTCGCGTTCGGCGTCGGTGAAGGTGGCGTTGCCGGCGGTCACCAGCAGGTCGCGCACGCGCTGGATCAGGTCGCCCGATTCCTTCAGGCCGCTCTCGGCCTGTTGCAGGCTGGCGCGCGAGGCTTCCAGCGCGCGCATGTCGGCGGTGGTGCGGGCCAGGCGGTTGGCGGCGGTTTCGGCCAGCGTGGCGGCCACCGGGTCGTCGCTGGCTTTCTGCACGCGCAGGCCGGTGGACACGCGCTCCTGCTGCGCGGCCAGTTCGGCCTGGCGGCGGGTCAGGATGGCGATGGTGTTGTCGTAGCTGTGGGCGGTGGAGATTCGCATGGCAGTTCCTCAAACGTTCAGGCGTCGGCGAGCCGACGAGCTTCCAGAGGCATCGAGGGTCCGGCTCCGCCGGCCCAAGATGCCGTCCCCCCTCCAAGCGCCGAAGGCGCGCCAGAGAGGGGGGAAGCCGCGCAGCGGCGCAGGGGGGTGTTCATATCTAGCGACCCACGGTCTGCAACAGGCTGTCGAAGGTGCTCTGGGCGATTTGGAGGAACTTCGCCGAGGCCTGGTAGGCCTGCTGGTACTGCAGCAGGCGCGCGGCTTCTTCGTCGAGGTTGACGCCGGCCACGTTGGCGCGCGCGGTCTCGGCGGTGTTGGCGACGTTGGCCGAGAAGTCCGCGGCGAACTTGGCGCCCTGCACGCGCGTGCCGATGTCGGAGAACAGGCTGACGTAGCCATCGGAGAGCGGCACGCCACCGTAGGTGGGCAGGTCGCGCAGGCCCAGCATGCCGGCGCCGTTGCCCGCGTTCTGCGAGATCGCGCCAGCGGGCGCGGCGCCGATGCTGAAGGTATCGCCCGCGCCCGGGCTGCCGCGCATGGTGAGGCTCCAGCCGTTGAGGGTGATGGACTGGCCCGGCTTGAAGTTGTAGCTCGGCGGCGGGCCGGGGTTGTCGGGCGGCGGGTTGCCCGGGCCCAGGCCGGTGGCGGTGAAGCTGCCGTCGGCCAGGAAGGTGATGGTGACCGGGTCGGTGAGGTTGGGCGAGGCCGACGAGGCGTACAGGCTCTCCACGCTCAGGCCGCCGGAGTTGCCGGTGCCGGGCGTGACCATGACCGGGCTGGCCGCGGCCAGCTTGTCGGGCGAGCCGATCGCCACCTGCAGGTCGCGCGCGGCGGCGGCGTAGGGGCGCACCAGGAAGCGGTCGCCCGGCGAGCCGGCGCCGTTGTCGAGGTTGAAGGTGAGGCCATCGACCACGGCGGGCAGGGACGTCACGGGGGTGGAGGTGCCGTCGGACAGGCGCACCACGCTCATGCCGCCGGTCTCGAAACGCAGTTCGTAGTCGGAGGCGACGAGCGCGGTCGGGTCGGCCACGCTGGCGCTGATTTCGGCGGTGCCGTTGTTCCCCGGCCGGGGCAGGCCCACGGCCCCAGCGGGCTGGTTGAAGAAGTTCTGGCCCGGGTTGCCCTGCAGGTCCACGCCCAGCTTGTGCTGGTTGTTCACCGTGGTGGCCGTGGCCAGGGCCATGCGGCCCAGCAGGTTCTGCACGTCGACCAGGTCTTCGTTCATGAAGCGCATCAGGCCGGCGAGTTCGCCGCCACCCAGGCTGGCGTCCGGGATCGGTGTGCTCACGCCGCCCTGCACGAACGAGAGCGCCACGCGCGCGCTGTCGGTGCTGTCCTGCCCCACGGCCAGCGCGTTGGCGCGCGTGCCCAGCACGAGCGGCTGGCTGCCGGCGATGAACACGCTCACGCTGCCGTCGGCCGCGGGCACGCTGGTGGTCTGCACGTACTTGTTGATGTCGCCCAGGATCTTGTCGCGCTGGTCGAGCAGGTCGTTGGGTGTGTGGCCGTTGCCCTGGCTCTCGGTGATGCGCGCGTTGACCTTGGCCAGGTCCTGCGCCAGGCCGTTGATGATGTTGACCGCGCCACCGACCTGCTGCTTGGTGGTGTGCTGCAGCGAGTCGATCTGGCTGGCGGTGTTGCGCAGGCGCGAGGCGAGTTCTTCGCCCTTGGCGATCACGACCACGCGCGCGGTCAGGTTGCCGGGCGAGGATGAGACGTCGGTCCAGGCGTTGAGCATGTCGTTGAGCGCCGTGCCCAGGCCCGCCGAGCCGGTGGGGAAGGCGCTTTCCAGCTGCTGCAGGCGCGCATAGCGCAGCGCATCGGCGGAGGCCACGGAGCCGGCCTTCTGCGCTTCGCGCGTGAGGTACTGGTTGTGCGAACGTTCGACGGTGGCGATCTCCACGCCCATGCCGAAGTAGCCGTTGCCCATCTGCTGGTAGCCCGACGACTGCTGGATCACGTTCTGGCGCGAATAGCCAGGCGTGTTGACGTTGGCGATGTTGTTGCCGATGACCTGCAGGGCCGCGAGGTTGGCATTGAGCGCGCGGGCGCCGATGTTGAGGGCGGACATGGCGTGCTCTCTTTCAGCCCTGCGCCCGCTGCAGGCTCAGGGTGGAGTTGATCGCGCGGCTGAGTTTGGCCGCGTACTGGGGGTCGGTGGCGTAACCGGCCTTCTGCAGGCCGCTGGCAAAGCCTTGCACGGAATGCAGCTGGTCCATCACGCCTTCGTAGCGTGGGCTGTTGCCGATGAGGCGCGCGTAGTCGCGGAACGAATCGGCGTAGGAGTCGTAGGCGCGGAACTTGGCCGTCACCTTGCGCGGCTCGCCGTTGATGTACTCGGTGGTCGTGATTTCGGCGACCTTGCCCTTCCAGCTGTCCGTGGCCTTGATGCCGAACAGGTTGTGCGAGGGCGTGCCGTCGGCATGCTTGATCTCGCTGCGGCCCCAGCCGGTCTCGTGGCCGGCCTGGCCGATCATGAAGCTGGCGGGAATGCCGGACTCGCGCGCCACGGTGGCCGCGGCCTCGCTGTGCTGCTCCACGAAACCGGCCTGGCGCGCGCCCGCGTTCACTCGGCCCACGGTGCTGGTGTCGCCGGTGGCGGAGAGGGCGCCGCTGCCGCCACCCCGGGTGGCGTCGGTGTTGGTCATCTGGCGACCGAGCTGGCGCTCGATCGCTTCGGACAGCCCGCCGGGCAGGCCCGAGAGCTGCACCGAGAACTGCTGGTCAAGCAGGTCCATGCCCAGGTTGCTGCCCTCGCCGTCCATCAGGCCGGACTTCTGCGTCGCCTCGCGCATGCTCTTGATGAGTTCGCGCATGAAGAGCGATTCGAACTGCTTGGCCGCTTCTTTCAGCGCGGCCTTGTCGTCGCCCTTGCCCGAGCCGTAGCGCAGCGCGTTGAGCGCTGTCGGGTCGGCGGCCAGGCCGCTGGGCGTGAGCGGACGCGTATTCACTTAGATGACCTCCAGCTCCGCGTTCATCGCGCCGGACGCCTTGATCGCCTGGAGGATGGCGAGCAGGTCCTGCGGCGTGGCGCCGAGCGAGTTCAGGGCGCGCACCACATCGGAGAGTTGCGGCGCGGTGTCGATCTTGACGAGCGAACCCTTGTCCTGGCGAATCTGGATGTCGGCCTTCTCGGTCACCACGGTCTGCCCGCCCACGGACAGCGGGTTGGGCTGGCTGATCACCGGGGTGGAGCTGATGCTCACCGAGAGGTTGCCGTGCGAGACGGCGCAGGCGCCGAGCGTGACGGCCTGGTTCATCACGATGGAGCCGGTGCGCGAATTGATGATGACGCGCGCCATGGGGATGGTGGCGTCCAGGCGGATGTCTTCCACCTTGGCCAGGAAGCTCACGCGCTGGCTCGGGTCGGCCGGCGCGCGCAGGCGCACCACGCGGCCGTCCATGGCACTGGCCACGCCGGCACCCATCACCTTGTTGATGGCGTCGGTCACGCGGCTGGCGGTCTGGAAGTCGTTGGAGTTCAGGCCCAGGTCGATGGTGTCGCCCAGGGCGAAGGGTGTGGCCACCGCGCGCTCCACCTGCGCGCCACCGGGCACGCGGCCCGCGCTCAGGTGGTTGACCTGCACCTTGCTGCCGCCGGCCGAGGCGCCCGCGCCACCGACCAGCAGGTTGCCTTGCGCGAGCGCGTAGATCTCGCCGTCGGCGCCCTTGAGCGGTGTGGTGATGAGCGTGCCGCCGCGCAGCGACTTGGCGTTGCCGACCGAGGACACGGTCACGTCGATGGCCTGGCCGGGCTGGGCGAAGGCGGGCAGTTGCGCGGTGACCATCACGGCCGCCACGTTCTTCAACTGCATGTTCGTGCCCGGCGGCAACGAGAGGCCCAGCTGCTGCAGGTAGTTGTTCAGGCTCTGCGTGGTGTAGGGCATCTGCGTGGTCTGGTCACCGGTGCCGTCCAGCCCCACCACCAGGCCATAGCCGGTCAGCTGGTTGCTGCGCACGCCTTGCACCGCCGCGATCTCCTTGATGCGGATCGCCTGGGCGGCGGCGGGCAGGCAGAGCAGCACGCCACACAACAGCATCAAGTTTCGGAACAGTCGGTCGATAGTCATGTCATGGTTCCCACGGAGCCCCAGCAAAGGGGTGAGCCATCATGCAACGGCATCAGAACGGGAGAACGGTCAAAAAGAACCGTGCCAACCAGCCAATTGAGAGCGCTTCGCCCTGCTGGCCGCGCCCGCGCGACTCGATGCGCACATTGGCCACCTGGGTGGAGGCGACCACGTTGCCGGGGCGGATCTGTTTCGGGTCCACCGTGCCGGAGAACCGCAGCACGTCCACGTTCTGGTTCACACCGATCTGTTTCTCGCCCACCACCAGCAGGTGGCCGTTGGGCAGCACCTCTTGCACCGTGGTGGTGATGGAGCCGGTGAAGGTGTTGGCGTTCTCGGTCTCGCCGTTGCCGGCGAACTTGTTGGACGAATTCGCGCCCACGTCGAGCTTGCCCAGCAGCGAGCTGCTGGGGCTGATGAAGGGCAGCGCGGAGACACCGGCCGATGCGTTGGCGGTGCGGTCCACCGACGACGAGGACTTCTGCGTCGCGTTGATGCGCTCGGTGATCTGCACCGTGAGAATGTCGCCTGGCATGCGCGCGCGCGGGTCTTCGAACGCGGGCCGGTAGCTCACGGCCTGGAACAGGCTGCCGCTGGGCGCGACGGTGACAGTGGGCGCGGCCATGGGGGCCTGCTGCGCGTAGCGCACCGGCTGGGCCGGCACCAGGTCCACCTGGGGCGTGCGCTGCAGGGTTTCGCAACCGGAGGCGAGCACGGCGAGCGACAGGATGAGGGCGAAACGCAACATGGCGGGTCCTTACAGCTGGCTCAGGCGCTGCAGCATCTGGTCGGATGTCTGGATCGCCTTGGAATTCATTTCATACGCGCGCTGGGTCTGGATCATGGTCACCAGTTCCTGCACCACGTTGACGTTGGAGGTTTCGACGTAGCCCTGCATCAGCGAGCCCATGCCGGCCGAGTTGGGTGCGCCGTTGATGGGGTTGCCCGACGCCAGGCTCTCGGCGTAGAGGTTCTGGCCCATGGGCTCCAGGCCGGCCGGGTTGATGAAGCTGGCCAGCTCGATGGCGCCCACCCGCTGCGGCGCGGGGTTGCCCGGCAGCTTGACGGTGACCACGCCATCGGACGAGACGGTGATGCTCTGCGACTCGGCCGGCACGGTGATGCCGGCGGTGAGCGGGTAGCCGCTGTTGGTGACGATGCGGCCCTGCGCGTCGGCCTTGAAGCTGCCGTCGCGCGTGTAGGCGGTGGTGCCGTCGGGCATCTCGACCTGGAAGAAGCCGTTGCCGTTGACCGCGATGTCCAGCGGGTTGTCCGACTGCTGCAGGCTGCCCTGCGAGAAGTTGCGCGAGGTGGCGACGGTGCGCACACCCAGGCCGACTTGCAGGCCCGTGGGCAGCTCGGCCTGCTCGGCCGTGTTGGCGCCCACCTGGCGCAGGTTCTGGTACATCAGGTCTTCGAACACCGCGTTGGCGCGCTTGAAGCCGTTGGTGGACACGTTGGCCAGGTTGTTCGAGATCACGTCCAGCTGCATCTGCTGCGCCTGCATGCCGGTCTTGGAAATCATCAGCGAATTGATCATGGTGTGCTCCGCAAGGGGAAAGTGATTAGCCGTTCATGCTCAGCAGCTGGCTGGCGGTCTTGTCGTTGGTTTCGCCGTTCTGCAACATGCGCATCTGCACCTCGAACTGGCGGGCCACGGCGATCATGCCGACCATGGCCTCCATGGGATTGACGTTGGAGCCTTCGAGCGCGCCGTCCTGCAGGCGGGCCACGTCGCTCGCGGGCAGCGGGTCGCCCTGCGGGCCGCGGAACAGGCCGTCCTCGCTGCGGCGCAGCGGGTTGTCGGCGTCGGGCATCACCATCTTGAGGCGGCCCACGGTCTGCGAAGGCTGGTTGCCCACGCGCGTGCTCACGGTGCCGTCGGAGGCGATGTCCACGCGCGCGCCTTCGGGCACCACGATCGGCCCACCATCGCCCAACATGGGCAGGCCCTGGCCGCTGACCAAAGTGCCGTCCTGGTTGACTTCGAGCGCGCCCGCGCGGGTGTAGGCCTCGGTGCCGTCCAGCCCCTGGACCGCGAAATAGGCGTTGCCGCGCGCGGCCACGTCCAGGTTGCGGCCGGTGGCGGCGATCGAACCGGGCAGGTCGGAATGGCCGGGCGTGGCTTCCAGGGCGAACACGCGCGTGCTCGCGCCGTCGCCGCGCACCGGCACCGCGCGGAAGGTCGAGAGTTCGGCGCGAAAGCCCGGCGTGGACACGTTGGCCAGGTTGTTGGCCAGCACCTGCTGCCGGTACTGCGCGGCGTTGGCGCCGGTCATCGCGGTGTAGATCATGCGGTCCATGCGGGGCTCCTTCGTTCAGCTCAGGCGCGGATCTGGATCAGCGCATGTTCAGGAGGGTGCTCAGCACCTGGTCCTGCGTCTTGATGGTCTGGGCGTTGGCCTGGTAGGTGCGCTGCGCGGTCATCATGTTGACCAGCTCGGCCGTGATGTCGACGTTGGAGTCTTCCAGCGCCCCCGAGCGCAGGGCGCCGAAGTTGCCCGTGCCGGGCTCGCCGTGCAGCGGGTCGCCCGAGGTGAAGGTGGCCGTCCAGTTGCCGCCGCCGGTGGGCTGCAGGCCTTGCGTGTTGCGGAAGTTGACCAGCGCGATCTGGCCCGCGGCGCGGGTTTCGCCGTTGGAGTACTGGCCGCTGACCAGACCGTCCTCGCCGATCTTCAGGCCCAGGAACTGGCCCGGGCGGTAACCGTCCTGGTCCAGGTCGCTCACGGCGAAGTTGGTGCCGAACTGCGTCGCAGCACCAAAGTCGAGATCGACGTTGAAGGTCACCGTGGGGTCGTTGGGCGAGGTCAGCGTGAGCTGCGGAATCGTCGAGGCCGGATCGAGCGAACCGTCCGGCAGGAAGCTCACGACGAAGGGCGTGGACGCCGCGGGGTCGGCGCCGTTGACGCCGGTGTACACGTTCCACTGGTTGTTGCCGATTTTCTCGAAGCTCAGCGCCACCGGGATCTCCAGGCCCTGGGAGTCGTAGGCGACCAGGGACGTGCCGTAGGTGGACAGCGGCGTGGGCGGCGTCTGCGTGGAGGCCACCGGTGCGCGCGCGTCGAGGTTGAATTCGGCCAGGATATTGGTGGTCTGGCGCGCGGGGATCGGGCCGCCGGTGGGCAGGCGCAGCGGCTGCGTGTCGAAGCTCAGGCGCGTGCCATCGGGCGCGGTCGGGTAGCCCATGAGGTTGGCGCCGCCGTTGGTGATGATGTTGCCGCTGCTGTCGAGCTTGAACATGCCGGCGCGGCTGTAGGCGACCGTGCCATTGGGCATGTTGAGTTCGAAGAAGCCCGAGCCGTTGATGGCCACGTCCAGGTCGTTGCCCGTCACCGTGATGTTGCCCTGCGTGAAATGCTGCGACACGGTGGTCAGCGCCACGCCGATGCCGGAGTTCACGCCGCCGGCCGCGTTCACGGAGCTGGCGTAGAGCTCGCCGAACTCGCCGCGCGAGCTCTTCATGCCCACCGTGTTGGCGTTGGCGATGTTGTGCCCGATCACGTCGAGGTTGCGGCTGGCGCTGTTCAGGCCGGAGAGTCCTTGCTGGAATGCCATGGTGATGTCCTTAGGAGGGGAAAGCGGTGTGTGGGAAAAGGCTCAGGCGCTCACATGAACGCGAGCACGTCGTTGTAGGCGCGGGTGCTGCCGTCCTGCAGCAGCATGTAGATGGAGCCGCCGGAGAAGCTCACCGAGTCCACGGTCATGCGCTGCAGCGACACGGTGTCCACGGGTTCGCTGCCGTCGACCGCGCGCACCTTGAAGCCCTTGACCGTCGCAGGGTCCACGCCCTCGGCGTCCCAGTTGAAGCGGTGCAGGCCGCTGCCCAGCGCGCCCATCTCGACGGTCTTGATGACCTCGCCGTTGGTGCCCATGATGTCGACCTTCACGTCGGTGGCCTTGGTGTCGAGCGAGAACGCCGCCTTGGCCTGGCCGTCCTTGAAGGTGAGCTTGTCGCCCGGCAGCAGGGCCTCGCGGCCGATCAGCGAGGTGCCCTGCAGCGCGGTCTGCGAGGAGAACTGCGCGGCCATGTTGTTGAGCGTCGCGTTGAGTTCCTGGATGCCGCTGACCGTGTTGATCTGCGCCATCTGGGTCGTCATCTGCGCGTTGTCCATCGGGTTCAACGGATCCTGGTTGTTGAGCTGCGCGACCAGCAGCTTGAGGAACCGGTCCTGCGAGGCCTTCGGGTCCATGCTGTTCTTGGCCGTGGTGCCCGTGGTGCTGCCGATCTCGGTGCCCAGGTTGCTGGTGTCGATGGGGGTGATGTACATGGCTCAGGTCTTTCCAAAAGTCGGGCTCATTGCCCCATTTGCAGGGTCTTGAGCAACAGCGACTTGGCCGTGTTCATGACCTCGACGTTGTTCTGGTACGAGCGCGAGGCCGAGATCATGTTGACCATCTCCTCGACCGGGTTCACGTTGGCGTGCGTCACATAACCTTCGGCGTCGGCGCTGGGGTGCGTGGGGTTGTGCACGCGGCGGCCCGGGGCGTCGCTCTCCACGATGTTCTGCACCTTCACACCCGCGTCGCCCTCGCCGCCCATGGGCACGGTCTGGAACAGGATGTGGCGCGCCTTGTAGGTCTGGCCGTCCGGCCCGGCCACCGCATCGGCGTTGGCCAGGTTGGAGGCCACCACGTTGAGGCGCTGGGACTGCGCGCTGACCGCGCTGCCCGAGACACCGAAGATGGAGAACATCGACATGATCGATTCCTTTCAGGTCATTGACCCGTGATGGCGCTGAGCATCGTTTTGACGTGGCCATTGATGAAACGCAGCGTGGACTCGTAGCGCACGCTGTTGTCCACGAAGTTGGCGCGCTCGCGGTCGAGGTCGACCGAGTTGCCGTCCTGGCTGGGCTGGGTCTGCACGGTGTAGGCCATGTCGGGCCGGGCCGGGCCCGCGCTGGTGGTGCCCAGGCGCATGTGCTGGGCGTTGGTCTGCGCCACGCCGGCGGTGGCGCCGGTCTGCATGCCCGAGACGTTCTTGAGCGCGCTGGCGAAATCGAAGTCGCGCGCGACGTAGCCGGGCGTGTCCGCGTTGGCGATGTTGCTGGCGATCACCTGCTGGCGCTGCGAGCGCAGCAGCAGGGCGTTGGCATGGAAGTCCAGCCGGCCGGTCATCTGTTCAAGCATCGTCCACTCCAGCAAGGTTGGGGGCCGGTTCGGGTCGCCTCAGAGGAGGCGCCGACACCGGGGGTTGGACGAATTATGGAAATCTTGAGGGTCGCCAATGGCCGGAACAAGCGCCGCTTTGCAAGCCATTTCCCGCCTTTGTCCGGGCGGCCGCCGGCCTACAGTGCAGCCCTGACCACCCATCGGAGACCGCCCATGCGCCCCACCCTGCACCGCCTGCTCGCCGCCTGCGGCTGGGCCCTGGCCCTGCTGCTGCCGGGCCTGGGCACGGCCCACGCGAACAACCAGACCGACGAACTGGAGAAGACCGCGCGCGCGTGGCTGCAGCCCGCGCTGGAGGCCGCGATCCCGAAAGACGAGGCCCTGCCCCTGCGCACCGAGGTCGTGATGGGCGCGCTCGACGCCCGCCTGCGCCTGGCGCCCTGCGCCAGGGTCGAGCCCCACCTGCCGGCCGGCTCGCGCCTGTGGGGCCGCAGCCGCATCGGCCTGCGCTGCGTCGAGGGTCCTTCGCGCTGGAACGTCTTCGTGCCGGTCACGGTCAAGGCCTTCGGCCCGGCCTGGGTGATCAAGCGCCCGGTGGACGCCGGTGCCACCCTCACTCAAGAAGACGCCGAACTGGCCGAAGTGGATTGGGCGGCCAGCCCCGCCACGGTGCTGGCCCGCCCCGAGATGTGGATCGGCCAGGAAACCGCCTTCGCCCTCACCCCGGGCCTGGCGATCCGCCAGAACATGGTGCGCCCGACCAAGGCCTTCGCCGCGGGCGACCAGGTGCGGGTCAACAGCAGCGGCACCGGGTTCAGCATTTCCGTGACCGGCCTGGCGCTCACCGCCGGCCTGGTCGGGCAGTCCGCCCGCATCCGCCTGCCCGGCGGGCGGGTGGTCACCGGTCTGGTGCAGGAAGACCAGACCGTTGAGATGGCGCTTTGAGCCGGACGTCCGCAACGGCCCCGCCAACGTGACGGATTGCCCGAACCGGCTCCTCAAAAATGCCTAAAGTTCGTTCCACCCAGGTCGATAGTTCTCACACATCACCCTGACTACAGGGTTTGGAGCGTGAAATGAAAGTCGATTCGTCACCCGATTCCTATATAGGTTCCGTGGCCGGTGGTCCCCAGAAGGCCGCCGAAAAACCCGCAGCGGTCGCCGAACTGGCCGCCGCAGGCGCCCCCACGGCCAAGCCGCAGGGCGTGACCGTGACGCTGTCCCCCTCCACCGTCTCGGCCCTGGGCTCGGGCGGCAACGAGGTGTTCAACACGGAAAAAGTCGAAGCCATGAAAGCGGCGATCGCCAACGGGACCTTCCAGGTGAATCCCGAAGCCATCGCCGACAAGATGCTGGCCAACGCCGCCGAAATGCTCAACGGCAGCAAGGCCTGATTTCTCCACCCCCCACCGACTGCACCATGACCTCAGCCGCAACGACGACGCCCCACCAACCCTGGATCGACTCGTTGCAGGCCGAACTCGATGCGCTCGAAGCCGCCTTGCTGCGCGGCGATGCGCCCGGTGTGGAACAGGCCAGCGCGGCCATGCAGGCGGTGCTGCAGCAAGCCCCCCGCACGCCGGCTTTCGCCGACCCCGACAGCGCGCTGCGCCGCGACACCCAGAGCGCCGCGCAGCGTTTCGCCCAGCTGCGCCAGGCCGTGCTGCGCTCCAACGCCCAGAACGAACGCGCGGTCGCCAGCCTGCTGCCCCAACAGTCGCTGCAGCGCCAGCCCACCTACGGCCGCATGGTCAAACCCTCACCGCTCGGCGGCGCGGGGCGCGGCTTCCTGACCGCCTGAGTCTCTTCTTCTCCCGTCAAAAACCGGCATCTACCGGTTTTTTTACGTCTACAGAATCCATCCGTGTCCAGAAGGTGCTTTGAGAGATCACCTCTGATATCTCATTAGCCAATCTGATGGATGTACCTTTTTAGCGGCAGCCCTTCTAAAATACGGGTTAACCCTTAGATTGATTGCCATGAACACCCTCATCACTTCCTTGTGGACCCGACTGGCTGGTGCCGTTGGCCACTTTTTCCGCCGCGCTGCCGCCGGCGCTTCCGACGGGCTGGAGGAATACCTCAGCACCGCCAAGAGCCTCCACCAGCTGGAGGACATGCAACGCCGTTGGGACCAGGCCCACCGAGGCCACCACCACCATGGCGCCTTCTGACCCTCATCCCGATCCCGAGACCCACACCATGATCGAATTGCTCAAATCCTATTTCCAGACGCCCCAGTTCGCTGCCGGCGCCCGTGTCAACCGCCTTCACAAAGGCAGCCTGGACCGCGTGGACGGCCGCGTGGTCGCCCAGACCGAAGAAGGCGTGCTGGTCGAATGGCCCCGCAATGGCTCCGGCTGGGAACACCCCGGCGCGCTCTGCCAGCAGGGTTGACGCCTTTTTGCGCGGGCGCCAACATGATGGACAAGTGATCCATTTTTCGCTCCAGCCATGAACGAGAACCCCACCCCCGACAGTCTGAACAGCGCAGACACGGTGGAAGCCTGGGCCTGCATCGACCGTTTCGCCACCGCCTTCAACGCCGAAGATCTGACCGGCATGGATGCCGAGCTCAACTTCCCGCACACCATGCTCTCCGGCTCGCACCGCCTGGAATGGTTTGCGCCGGGCCAGCTCCCGAGCGACTTTTTCACCAGCCTGCGCGCCACGGGCTGGGCGCGCACACAAACCGAGTCGATCACCCCCGTGCTGGCGAGCGCCGACAAGGTGCACTTCCTGGTGGACTACACCCGGCGCACCGCGGCGGGCGAGGTGCTCAACCGGTACCACAACCTCTGGATCGTGACCCGCTCGGCCGGCCGCTGGGGCATCGCGCTGCGCTCCTACTGAACACCGACGGCCCAGGCGCACGGCGGCATCGCGATGAACATTCAACTCGATCACCTGCTCGTGCCGTCCCGCGACAAGATCGCCGCCGCGCGGCAACTCGCTGAGCTGCTCGGCGTGCCCTGGTCCGCCAGCGGCATCGGGCCGTTCGCACCGGTCTACGTCAACGATGGCCTGACCCTCGACTTCGATCAGTGGGATGGGCCCGTGCCCAACATCCACTTCGCGTTTCGCGTGAGCGAGGACGCGTTCGACGCCATCCTCGCGCGCCTTCAGGCCGCCGGCATCCCCTACCGCAGCCTGGTGCACGGGCCGGTCGACTCGAAGGTCGACACGGCCCACGGCGGGCGCATCGTCTACTGGAACCAGCCCGATGGCCACCAGTGGGAAATGCTCACCGTGAGTTACGCGCGCGAAGCACGCTGAATCTTCAGGCCACGCGGCGCTGCTCGGCGGCCAGCCGCACCGCCAGCGCGGCCAACACACCGCCCATCACGTAGCGCTGCACCGCCAGCCAGCGGCGGTTGTGCTGGAACCAGCGCGCCAGCTTCGCCGCCGACAGGGCGATGCTCAGGTTGACGCTGAAACTGAACACGATCTGGGTCAGCCCCAGCACCACGCTCTGCACGAACACCGAGCCATGCTCGGGCGAGACGAACTGCGGAAAGATCGCGAGGTAGAACACCGCGATCTTGGGGTTGAGCAGGTTGGTGAGAAAGCCCATGGCGAACAGCTTGCGCGGCGAGTCCTGCGGCAGGTCGCGCGCCTCGAAGGGCGAGCGCGCGCCCGGCTTGACCGCCTGCCAGGCCAGGTACAGCAGGTAGGCCGCGCCGGCCCACTTCAGGATCTCGTAGGCCAGCGGCACGGCCATGAACAGCGCCGTGAGGCCCACCGCGGCGGTGAACATGTGCACCAGAAAGCCGGCCACCACGCCGAACAGCGAGATCACGCCGGCCCGTCGGCCCTGGCAGATCGAGCGCGAGATCAGATAGACCATGTTGGGGCCGGGCGTCAGCGCCATCAGCAGGGCCGCGCCGGCAAAGAGCAGCCAGTCGTTCAGGGGAACCATGAAAAAAGCCTCGGTGGGGGTGGGTACCCCACATCCTAGGCCAGGCCGAACAACCCCGTGTTCACCTCGCCCACCACAGCCAGCGGCCCAGGAGGGGCGCGAGCCAGCCGCCCCGCGCCGGCTGCCGCGCGGCCGGGTCCGGCGCCCCCATGGCGCGCAGCCGCGCCTCCAGCCCGCTCAGCCCGGCCTGGCGCGCCGCCTGCACCGGTGTGAGGGCCTCGAACTCGGACAGCAGCAGCGGGTTGGCACCGTGGTCCAGCAGCAGATGGGCCACCGCCTCCTGCCGGGCCAGGATGCAGGCCACCAGCGGCGTGGACAGGTACTCGGGGTGCGCGTGGTCGAGGTTCACCCGCTCCCTCACGTGGTAGCGCACCAGCTCGATGCGGCCCTCGCAGGCCGCCTGGTACAGCTCTTTCCAGTCTCCAGCGGACATCCCTCCTCCTTTCCAAACGGCCCACGCGGCCACCCACGCGGGGCCCGGGCGCTGTGTTTCAATCATCCGATCACCTTCCCCGAACCTTACCCGCAGGCCGCCGCCATGACCATGAAACAAACCCTTGCCGCCCTCCTGCTCACCGGCACCCTGACCCTGTCGGCCCACGCCGCCCCGCCTTCGGACGCCTCCATCGCCACGCTGCTGTCGGTCACGCAGTCGGACAAGATGATGGACACCCTGTACGCCAACATGGAGCAGATGATCCGCCAGGGCATGCAGGCCGCCACGAAAGGCAAGGCGCTGACGGCCCAGCAGGCGCGCGTGATGGAGCTGGCGCCGGCACGGCTGGCCAAGGTAATGCGCGAGGAGATCACCTGGGCCAAGCTGGAGCCCATGATGGTGCAGATCTACCGCGAGAACTTCGAGCAGGCCGAGGTCGACGGCCTCATCGCCTTCTACCAGAGCCCGGTCGGCCAGGCCTTCGTGGCCAAGATGCCGGTGGTGATGCAGCGCTCCATGGAGGCCTCGCAGCAACAGCTGCAGGCCTTCATGCCCAAGCTGCAGGCCGAGATGGTGGAGGTGATGAAGGAAGCGCGGCTGGCGCAGTAGGCTTCCCCATGGCCCACACCGACACCCGCACCCTCTGCTGGCAGCCCACCTGGAACCCGACCCACGAGGGCGTGGGACTGGAGCACCTGCTGCTGTCGGACACCGAGGCCAGCGCCGTGGTGCTGGCATTCGATGAAACCAGCGGCCCGTTCCGGCTCAGCTACCGGCTGGCCTGGAGACGGTCGTGGCAGTTGCGCCGGGCCGACCTGCTGGTGGACACCGCCCAGGCCTCGCGCGCGCTCAGCCTGCGCACCGACGGCCAGGGCCACTGGCACGACGGCAACAACCGCGCGCTGCGCGAGCTGGAGGGCTGCCTGGACATCGACATCTGGCCCACGCCCTTCACCAACAGTTTTCCGATCCGGCGCGAGCCGATGGCCGTGGGCGAGCGCCGCGAGTTCCGCATGGCCTGGGTAAGCGCCCCCGAACTCACGGTGCAGGCCAAGCCCCAGGCCTACACGCGCCTGGCCGAGCGGCTCTACCGTTTCGAGAGCCTGGACGGCAGTGGATTCCAGGTCGATCTGCCGGTGGACGAAGACGGCATCGTTCTCGACTACCCGGGCCTCTTCAAGCGCATCTGAGGCATTGCCGGCGCGCGGCACTGGCCAGAGGCAGCGAGGGTCCGGCTCCGCCGGCCCAAGCTGCCGTCCCCCTCGAAGCGCCGAAGGCGCGCCACGGAGGGGGGAAGCCGCGTCAGCGGCGCAGGGGGGTGTTTCCGTTAATGCGCACGAAGCTTGGAGCGCAAGCGCGCGATGGACTGGCTGTGCAACTGGCAGATGCGCGACTCGGTCACGCCCAGTACGGCCGCGATCTCCTTCAGGTTCATGTCGTGCTCGTAGTACATCGACATGATCTGCTGCTCGCGCTCGGGCAGCACCTTGATGGCGGCCACCAGGGCGGTGCGCATGCGGTGGTCCTGCAGCACGGCCGAGGGGTCGGCCTCGTGGTCGCCCATGTGGCGGTCCAGGAAGCCGTCTTCGTCGTCGCTGTTGCCGCTGATGTCCTCCAGGTACACGAGCTGGGTGCCGCGCACCTTGGCCAGCAGGTGCTGGTAGTCGGCCAGGCTCATGCCCATCTCGGCGGCGATCTCGCTTTCCTTGGGCACGCGGTGCAGCTTCTGCTGCAGGCGGTGCACGGCCTGCTCGATGTCTTTCTGGCTCTTGCGCGAACCGCGCGACATCCAGTCGCCCTCGCGCAATTCGTCGATCATCGCGCCGCGGATGCGCTGGCTGGCGAAGGTCTCGAACTGCACGCCCTGGGTGGGCTCGAAGCGCGCGATGGCTTCGGTCAGGCCGATCATGCCGACCTGGATCAGGTCGTCGAGCTCCACGCTGGGCGGCAGCTTGGCGATCATGTGGTGAGCGAGGCGGCGCACCAGCGGGCTGTATTTGCGCAACTGGTCGTCCCGGTTGAGGGTGCCTTTGGCGGTGTACATCTTCAGCTCCAGAGAGAAGGGGCGGCGACCGTGGAGCGGCCGGTGCGCGAGGCGCCGGGCACCAGGCCGTGGTAGCCGTGCGCATGGGTCGGGCGGGGCCGCTCCATCGCGCTTTCCTGCGCGCGCAGGGCCCAGGTGGCCACGGGCCAGCTGTCCAGCGACAGGCCGAGGTGGCGCTGCGCGGTGTCGATCACCGTGTGCACCACGGTCTGCAGCGCGGCGGGCGCGCCCGAGGCCAGCGGGGCGAGCACCGGCGCCAGGCCGGCCGCGTCCAGCAGCTTGACCGCGCCGTAGGCGTCGATGCTGGACTGCGGTTGTTCGATCACGGGCACCAGCGCGCGGGCGCCCAGGCCGTGCAGCAAACCGGCCAGCGAGAAGGCGGGCGCGAACAGCAGCACCACCGCGCCCGAGGCGAACGGCGTCAGCAGGCGCGAGAGCGCGACCTGGCTGCCCGCGGCCTGCGCGGTTTCCTGCAAGGCCTGCAGGCCGGCGGCGCCGGGCATCACGAGCCAGTCGGCGCCATCCAGGGGGTGTTCCAGGTGGGCGATGGAGGGGTCTTGCAGCACGCGCATCAGGCCCAGGTGGGCGCCGTCGTGGCGGTCGCGGCTGCGGGCTTCGGTGGCCGTGCCATCGACGATCACCACCGCCCGGCCTTCGGCCGTGAGCGCGGTGGCCAGCGTGCAGAGCCATTCGTAGGCGCGCGCGGGCTGCGCCGGGCTGGACACCGGCACCAGCACCGGCCCGCCCACGGGCGGTTCGCCCCGCAAGCCGGCGGCCTGGTCGAAGCCGGGTTCAAACATGGGCGGCCCCCAGGTCGATGCCGCGGCCGGAGGCCTGGGCAAAGAAGAAACCCATGTCGGTGGGTTGCGGGTCGTAGGCCGACTTGCCCTGCGTGCCCATGGACAGGCGCACCAGCGCCGCGGCGTCGGCGTTCTGCCAGTCTTCGGGCACGCGCTGGCCGTTGGCCACGCCGCGCAGCACCACCTGGTGGCGGATCAGCGCGTCCAGCGACGGGCCGAGCTTGACGGCTTCGTCCACCTTGGAGAGCACCACGCCGTGCAGCGAGCTGGCCTTGAACGAGGTCAGCACCTCGTCCAGCGTGTCGCCTTGCGAGCCGGCGTTGAGCACCAGGGTCTTCTTGACCTTGGGGATGTCGAGCACGTCCAGCATGTCCTGGATGCGCTGGTCGCGCTGGCCCAGGCCGGCGGTGTCGATGATCACCAGGCGCTTGTTGCCCAGCAGGTTGAGCAGGTCCTTGAGCGCGGCGCGGTCGTGCGCCAGGTGGGCCACGACGCCCAGCATGCGGCCGAAGGCGCGCAGCTGCTCGAAGCCGGAGACGCGGTAGGTGTCCAGCGTGATCAGGCCCACGCTGCCGGCACCGTATTGTTTGACGCACTGCGCGGCCAGCTTGGCGGCGGTGGTGGTCTTGCCCACGCCGGTGGCGCCCACCAGCGAGACCACGCCGCCTTCGTCGCACAGGCCGGCGCCGGGCGTCGCGACCTTGAGGTTGCGGGTGATCACATCCATCAGCCAGCGCACCGCTTCGGCGGCATTGGCCTCGGCCGGCACGCGCTCGAGCACGGCGCGCGACATCGCGGGCGAGTAGCCGGCGCGGATCATCTTGAGCATCAGGTTGGACTGGATCGGGTTCTGCTTGGACGAGCCGAGCCAGGCCAGGGTGTTGAAGCGCTCCTCGATCATGTCCTTGAGCGCCGAGAGCTCGACCGCCATGCGACTGTCGTCGTGGCTGGGGAAGCGCGTGGACGGCGGCTGCGAGTCTTCCCACGCCGGCTCGCTGGAGCGGGTGCGGATCGGGGCGGGCTTGCGCGCCACGATGGGGTCGGGCTGGTTGAAGCGCTGCACCGGCACCTCGATCGGCTCGGGCCGGGTCACGATCTGCGGCGCGGCGACCGGGGCCGGCGCGCGGCGCTCGATGGCGGGCGCCGCGGTTTCGGCGGCCGCGGCGGGCGTGCCGTGCAGCGACTCGCGGCGCTTGCGCAGCATGCGTTCGCGCACATAGTCCTGGAACGACAGCGTGCTCATCGCCAGTGTCTCGGTGTCGCTCTGCACCGACTGCGGCGCGGCCAGCGAACCGGTGGTGGAGGCCTTGGGACGGGCGGGCGCGGCAGCGGCAGCGGCGGCGGCCGGTGCGGCGTTCGCGTGGTCGGCCAGCGAAGCCAGGCTTTCCTCGGCGGCGGCCATCACCTCGAAACCTTCAGCGGTGTTGCGGGTGGAGAGGATCACGGCGCTGTCGCCAAAGGTCTTGCGCGCCTTGTTCATGGCTTCGCGGGACGTGGGGGCAATGAAGCGTTGGATGTTCATGCTGCAAGTTCTCCAAGGATCGGGCCGATGCGGATCAGGTGGGTTTCAGGTATTTCGCTGTGCGCCAGGACCTGCAGGCGCGGCGCGGCGCGGCGCAGCAGGCGGGACATGGCATTGCGGATGGCGTCGGGCACCAGCAGGCAGGCGGGCACGCCCTTCTCTTCCTGGCGGTTGGCGATGTCGGTGGCGGATTTGCTCAGCATCTCGGCCACGCCGGGGTCCAGCGCGCCGTTGGCGCTGCCCGAGAGGGCTTGCATCAGCAGGCGCTCCAGGCCGGGCTCGATGGCGATGACCTCGAGCTCCTTCACCGGGCCGTAGATCTGCTGCACGATGGCCGGCGAGAGCGCCATGCGCACGCGGCGGGCCAGCTCGGCCGGGTCGGTGGTGTGGGGGGCGTGCTCGGCCAGCGATTCGATGATGGTGCGGATGTCGCGCACATGCACAGACTCTTCCAGCAGCAGCTGGAGGACTTTCTGGAAGGTGGCAACCGGGACCATTTTGGGCACGACTTCTTCGATCAGTTTGGGGGCCAGGCGGGTGACGTGTTCAACCAGGTCCTGGGTCTCCGTCCGGCTCAGCAACTTGGCCGCCTGGACTTGCATCAAGTGTGAAAGATGCGTGGCCAGCACGGTCTCGGAATCAACCACGGTAAAACCGGCCATTTGCGCGTTCTCGCGCTGCTTTTCGTCGATCCAGTGCGCGGGCAGGCCAAACGCCGGGTCGGTCGTGGGCGTGCCGATCAGCGGGGTGCCGATGCCACCCGGGTCGATCGCCAGGAACATGCCCGGGAACACCTCGCCCTCGCCCACCACCACGCCGCGCAGCGTGATGCGGTAGGCGCTGGGGCGCAGCTCCAGGTTGTCGCGCACGTGCACCGCGGGCGGCAGGAAACCGACTTCCTGCGCGAACTTCTTGCGCACGCCCTTGATGCGGGTGAGCAGGTCGCCCTGGCGGGTCTTGTCCACCATGGCGATCAGGCGGTAGCCCAGCTCCAGGCCCAGCAGGTCGACCGGCTGCAGGTCGTCCCAGGTGGCTTCGCCGTCGCCCTGCACGGCCGGCGCTTCCGGTTCGGGCGCGGGCTTGGCCTGCTCGCGCGCCACCCAGTAGGCCAGGCCGCCGGCGATGGCCGCGAAGCTCAGGAACACCAGGTGCGGCATGCCCGGCACGATGCCCAGCATGAACAGCACGGCGGCGGTGATGCCCAGCACCTTGGGCGAGAGGAACATCTGCTCCATCACCTGCACGCCCAGGTCTTCGTCCTTGCCCACGCGCGAGACCACCATGGCCGCGGCCACCGAGATCAGCAGCGAGGGAATCTGCGCCACCAGCGCGTCACCGACGGCCAGCAGGATGTAGTTGTCCGCCGCCTGGCCGGCCGAGAGGCCGTGCTGCAGCACGCCGATGATGAAGCCGCCGATGATGTTGATGAACAGGATCAGGATGCCGGCGATGGCGTCGCCGCGCACGAATTTGGAGGCACCGTCCATGGAGCCGAAGAACTCGGCTTCCTCGCCCACTTCGCGGCGGCGGCGCTTGGCCTCCTTGTCGTCGATCAGGCCGGCGTTCAGGTCGGCGTCGATCGCCATCTGCTTGCCGGGCATGGCGTCCAGGGTGAAGCGGGCCGAGACCTCGGCGATGCGCTCCGAGCCCTTGGTGATCACCACGAAGTTGATCACCACCAGGATCGCGAACACGATGAAACCGACCGCGAAGTTGCCGCCGATCAGGAAGTGGCCGAAGGCCTCGATCACCGCGCCGGCCGCGCCCGGGCCGGTGTGGCCTTCGAGCAGCACCACGCGGGTGGAGGCCACGTTGAGCGAGAGGCGCAGCAGCGTGGTGAGCAGCAGCACGGTGGGGAAGACCGAGAAGTCCAGCGGCCGTTTCATGTAGGCCGCCACCATCATCACCACCAGCGCCAGCGCGATGTTGAGCGTGAAGAAGGTGTCCAGCAGCCAGGGTGGCAGCGGCAGCACCATCATCGACAGGATGGTGATGACCAGCATGGGCGCGGCCAGGCCGCCGGCCCAGCTGGCGTTGCGGTTCAACCATTGCTGCAGCGCTTGCAGGTTCATTCAGAGGCCTCTTTGGCGGGTTTCTTGAAGTGCGGATCGAGCTCGGGCGGCACCAGGGGTTCGGGCTGCGCGGCGGGCATGGCGCCCTGGCCCTTCATGGCGGCCTTGAGCTGGTACACGTAGGCCAGCACCTGGGCCACGGCGGTGTAGAGCGCCGAAGGGATCTCGTCGTCGATCTCGGCGTGGGCGTAGAGCGCGCGCGCCAGCATGGGCGACTGCAGCACCGGCACCTTGTGGGCCTTGGCCACGTCGCGGATCTTCATGGCCAGCAGGTCGGCGCCCTTGGCGATCACGCGCGGCGCGTTCATGCTGGCGTCGTCGTAGCGGATGGCCACGGCGTAGTGGGTCGGGTTCATGACCACCAGGTCGGCCTTGGGCACGGCGCCCACGCTGTTGCGCTGGGCCATCTCGCGCTGCATCGCGCGGCGCCTGGATTTGAAGTGCGGGTCGCCTTCGGCTTCCTTGTGTTCCTGTTTCACTTCCTGGTGCGACATGCGCATGCGCTGCGCGTGCAAAAATTTCTGCGCCGGGAAGTCGATCACGGCGACGAGCGCCACCACCATCAGCAGCAGGCCCACGCCGAGCATGAGCCAGTGGCCGAGCTGACCCAGGCCCGATTCCAGGGGCTGCATGACCAGCATGGCGAAGTCCTGCACGTGGGACGAGAGGAACTGCCAGGCCACCAGCCCGACGATGGCGGAGATGGCGGCCAGCTTGGCGGTGTCGAAGAGCTGTTGTTTGGTGAAGAGGCGGCCGATGCCCTTGAGCGGGTTGATGCGGCTGAGGTCGGGCACGAGGGGCTTGGTGCTCAGGGCCCAGCTGCCCGAGCCGAAGGCGGCGAGCAGCACGATGGCGAGCACGGCCACGCCCAGCGGCAGGTAGAGCATGAGGCCTTGCGCGAAGCCGTCCACCAGGCGTTCGGTGGCGAGTTCGGGTTTGAGCAGGGTCTGGTGGTCGAAGCGCAGCTGGCCTTGCAGGGCGCTGCGCAGTTTTTCGAAGCCGACGGGGGCGAGCGCGACCAGGATGAGGGCGCCGCCACCGAGCACGGCAAGGTTGGACAGGTCCTTGGAACGCGGCACCTGGCCATCGTCGCGCGCCTTTTTCAGGCGCTGCGCGGTGGCTGGCAGGTTCTTGTCTTGGGCGGAGGAGTCCATGGGCGGTTCACACGATCGGTGAATCCGATTCTGGAAGCCGCCAGGAAAAACTAAAGGGCGATAAGACGCCCTTGAATGGCGCTTTTCTTTCCCGTCACCTCGCGGGCTCGGGGAGGCCGGGCGCTCTGCTCCGCGGGTGTCCCCCGAACCGGCTTCGCCGGTTCTCCTCCTTTACCCCGCTGCGCAGAACGCCCGGCCTCCCCGAGCCAGTGGCGTGCCAACGAGGGCTTTTCCAGAAATGCCGTGGAACCGGCTTTGCCGGGCCACTGGCATTGCCCCCTGAAAGGGGGTGGCGCGAAGCGCCACGGGGGTCAAAACCCCAAGCTCGCCAGCAGGTCGTCGACCTGCGCCTGATCGCTCACCACGTCGGTGCGGCCTTCGGCGTTGACCACCGGACCGGCCAGGGCGGGCTGGTCCACGATGGCATGGTCCTGGCCTGGCTGGCCGCCGGGGGCGGATTGCAGCAGCAGGCTGAGCAGCTGTTCTTCGATGGTGCCGGCGAGCTGGACCACGCGGCCGATCACCTGGCCGGTGAGGTCGTGGAAGTCCTGCGCCATCATGATGTCGGTCAGGCGCGCGTCGGACTTGTCGCTCAGCTCGACGATGTCTTTCGACCATTCCAGCAGCTCGGGCATGGCGCGGGCCAGACCGGGGACGCGGGAGATGGTGTCGGCCAGCTGGCGACCGCGTTCGGCGATCTTCGCCTGCTCGGCCTTGCCTTCGTCCACGTGGTTGAGCACCTTTTCAGCCGCCTCGCCCGTCAGGCGCGCGATATAGGACAGGCGGCTCTGCGCGTCGGGCAACTGGTCCACCGTGCCCTTGAGCTTGTCGGTGTAGCCCAGCTCCTTGAGCGCATCGTGCAGCTGCCGCGTGATCGAACCGAGTTGGCGGAACATGTCGGGGTTGCCCGACGCCGCCTCTTCTTGTTGTTGATTCATGGTGCGGCCCTCTCAGATGCCGAGCTTCTTGAAGATGTTCGCGAGCTTTTCTTCCAGCGTGGCCTTGGTGAAGGGCTTGACGATGTAACCGGCGGCACCGTTCTGCGCCGCCATCACGATGTCTTCCTTGCGCGCCTCGGCGGTCACCATCAGCACCGGCAGGTGCTTGAGCTTCTCGTCCTGCTTGATCTGGGCCAGCAGCTCGAAGCCGTTCATGTTGGGCATGTTGATGTCCGACACCACGAAGTTGAAGCCGCCGTTGCGCAGCTTGCTCAGCGCGATCGCACCGTCTTCGGCCTCGTCGGCGTCGGCGTGCCCGATCTCCTTGAGCAGGTTGCGCACGATGCGGCGCATGGTGGAGAAGTCGTCAACGATCAGGAATTTCATCGGGGTGGACATGAAAGCCTCCGTGGGAGGAAAGGATCAAGGAAGAGGAGCCGGCCGCGTCAGCCACCGCTCTGTGAAGGAGATTTCGTCACTTGCCCGGAAATCTGAAGCGTGGGCAGCGCAATGACGGGGTCGGCGGTCTTCACGGGCACGGCGGGCACGGCCGGTGCGGCGCTGGCGGCGGCCGGCTGGGCGGCCACCCGGGGGGCGGTCTGGGGCTTGGCGGCCGCGGTGGGCAGCGGCGGCGGCATGGGTTCGAGCATGGGCATCACGGGCGTGGGCGACGAGCGCGGCAGCAGGCGGTCTTCGGCCTCCTGCGTCATCACCACGATGCTGATGCGGCGGTTGATCGGGTCGGCGGGCAGGTCTTCGCGCAGCAGGCGGCTGGACGCCAGGCCTTCCACCCGGCGCAGCTTGTCCTGCGGCAGGCCGCCGGCCACCAGTTCGCGGCGCGAGGCGTTGGCCCGGTCGGCCGAGAGCTCCCAGTTGCTGTAGCCGCGCTCGCCGCTGCCGTAGGGCGTGGCGTCGGTGTGGCCGGCCAGGGCGATGCGGTTCTCCACGTCGCCCAGCGCCGCGCCGATCTCGCGCAGGATGTCGCGCATATAGGGTTTCACCAGCGCGCTGCCGGTGTCGAACATGGGCCGGTTCTGCTGGTCCACGATCTGGATGTGCAGGCCGTCGAGGGTTTTTTCCAGCTGGATCTGCGAACCGAACTCCGAGAGCTTGGGGTTCTTCTCGATCAGCGTGGTGATCTTGCGTTCGAGGGCGTCGATGCGCGCGGCGTCGCGGCGCATCGAGTCGGCGCGCGCCATCTGGGCGCCGATGAGCTTGGCCGCGCGCTCGGCCTCGCCGCTGTCCATCTGGCCGAAGGACTTGCTCAGGTCGCGCCCGCCGCCGGGCAGGATGCTGCTGCTGTTGCCGGTGCCCGGGCCGCCCATGAGCGAGACCTTCACGGGCGACTGGAAGTAGCTCGCGATGCCCTGCAGCTCGCCCTTGGCGGTGGAGCCCAGCAGCCACATGAGCAGGAAGAAGGCCATCATCGCGGTCACGAAGTCGGCGTAGGCGATCTTCCACGCACCACCATGGGCGGCATGGCCACCCTTCTTGATGCGCTTGATGATGATGGGTTGGAGCTTCTTGCCGTCGCCAGCCATGGTGCTATCCCGTGCGGGTTACTTCTTCTTCACATGGGTTTCGAGCTCGGCGAAGGTCGGCCGCACGTCGGCGAACAGCACCTTGCGGCCAAACTCGATCGCGGTCAGCGGCGCATAGCCCTGCATGCTGGAGAGCAGCGTGGTCTTGACGCACAGCAGTTCCTTGCTGCCCTCTTCCATCTTCTGGTCCAGCAGGCCGCCGAGCGGTTCGAACACGCCGTACGCCAGCAAGATGCCGAGGAAGGTCCCGACCAGGGCCGAACCGATCATGGCGCCGAGCACGGCGGGCGGCTGGCCAACCGAGCCCATGGTGTTCACCACGCCCAGCACGGCGGCCACGATGCCGAAGGCCGGCAGGCCGCCGGCCAGGCGGCCGATGGCGGCCACCGGGGCGTGCGCTTCCTGGTGATGGGTTTCGATCTCGGCGTCCATCAGCGACTCGATCTCGTGCGCGTTCAGGTTGCCCGAGACCATCATGCGCAGGTAGTCGGTGATGAACTCGACCACGTGGTGGTCGGCCGAGATGGTGGGGTATTTCTTGAACAGCGCGGAGTCGTGCGGGTTCTCCACGTCCTGCTCGATCGCCATCAGGCCTTCCTTGCGGGCCTTCTGCAGGATGTCGAACAGCAGCGCGAGCAGCTCCATGTAGCGCGCCTTGGTGTAGCGACTGCCCTTGAAGCACTGGGCCAGGCCTTTGAACGAGGCCTTGACCACCTTCATCTGGTTGTTGATGAGGAAAGCCCCCAGCGCAGCGCCCAGGATGGTCGTCAGCTCGAAAGGCAGCGCCTTGAGCACGACACCGATGTTGCCTCCGTGGAATATGAATACCCCGAAGATGCAGACCATCGAAACCACGAAACCAATGATGACGAACATGTTCTTGTGCCTGGAAGAGGACGCGGCACACCGGCGCACGCGTGACTTGGAGGAATGTGTTTTCTATCGGTCAACTCTAGGTGGGAATGAAGAAGGCCATAAACGCGAAATGGACCCGCATCGGGGTCCATTTCAGGGTTTGAGCGAAAAGGCTCGGGTTCAGTGCAACCGCAGACCGCCGTTGGCGCTGCCCTTGCCGGCGCGGGCCGGCGGCTGGCACAGGCCGCAGACGAAATGGCGGTTTTCGTAGGGTTCGGTGACGAAGTGGCCGCCGCAGCAGGAGCACTTGGTCAGCGTGAGCATGCCGTTGTCGACGAACTTCACCAGGCGCCAGGCGCGGGTGACGGAGAGCAGCGGCTCGATGGCGCTGGCCTGCATCTGTTCGCTGTAGAGGCGGAAGGCCTTGATGACCGTGTCGATCTCTTCGAGTTCGCTGGTCTTGGACAGGTACTCGTGGATGTTGAGGAACAGCGACGAGTGGATGTTGGGCTGCCAGGTCAGGAACCAGTCGGTCGAGAAGGGCAGCTGGCCCTTGGACGGCGACTTGCCGGCGACTTCCTTGTACAGGCGCAGCAGGCGCTCGTAGGACAGGCTGGTTTCGTACTCCAGCACCTGCAGGCGGGCGCCGAGCTGGATCAGGGCGACAGCGCGCTCGATGTCACGCGACTCGTTGAGGATGCTCTTGCCTGCGGCCATGGTGGGCTCCTGGATGAAACGGGAGAGAGAGAGAAGAGGAAAGAAGGAGGGAAGCGGGGAGCGCGGCTCAGTGAGCGGCCATGGACTCGGCGAAACGGCCGGCCATCAGGATGCTGGCGTGCAGCTGGGTGGTGGTGCTGTTGTCCACCTTCTTCACGTTGTGGCTGGTCAGCAGGTTCCACACCAGGTCGTCGTCGACGCGGAAGCGGCACAGCAGCATGTTGCTGGAAGCGATCTTGAGCAGTTGCGCCGTGGACAGCATGCCCAGCAGGTCGGCGGCTTCTTCAGTCAGGCCCAGGCGGTACAGGGCTTCGGCGCGGTCCTTGCGGATCAGGTTCTGCGCCAGCATGAGGTAGGTCAGGTTGGCTTCGCGGATTTCTGCCAGGAGTTGTTCGCTGTCCATGATGTTTCCTTCTTTCAGTAGGAGCCGCTGTTTGTTGGCCCGATGTATGAATTGTGTCGAGCGGTAAAAAAACTTGAATCGGGAAATGTCTGTGCGTTGCGTCAGGCGCGCAGCACCCCCTTGTCATCCAAACACCTACAACCTTGGTACTCAAAACGATCCGGCCTGTGGAGCGGCGCAGGAGAGAAGATGCCCCCTCAAGAGGCGTCAAGGGTCCGGCTCCGCCGGCCCGAGACGCCGTCCCCCTCGAAGCGCCGAAGGCGCGCCACAGAGGGGAGAAGCCGCAAAGCGGCGCAGGGGGGAGCCCCTTAAAGCCACGAACTGGCGCCGAACGGCCCGGTTTATCCGCCGGTTGGATTGCAGACAAACCTCAAGAATCTCCACTCATCACCGAAATTGACTCAACGAACTTCCAAATGGGTTCGTCGTCCGGCCAGCAAAGGCGGCGAGCAGCGACGGTGGAGGCCCGCAAGGGTCGACACGGCGATGGGCAGCAATGCCCATGAAGCCGGTTCACTTTCCAAGTCCATTTACAGGAGTTAGTTATGACCACCATCAACACGAACGTGATGTCGATGAATGCTCAGCGAAATCTGAGCAGCTCGGCCAGCTCGTTGGCCACTTCCATGCAGCGCCTGTCTTCGGGCCTGCGCGTGAACAGCGCGAAAGACGACGCCGCCGGCCTCGCGATTTCCGAACGCATGAACACCCAGGTGCGTGGCCTCAACGTGGCCGCGCGCAACGCCAACGACGGCATCTCCCTCGCCCAGACCGCCGAAGGCGCGCTGGGCAAGGTCGGCGACATGCTGCAGCGCATGCGCGAACTGGCCGTGCAGTCGGCCAACGCCTCCAACAACGGCAGCGACCGCACCGCGCTCAACGCCGAGGTGCAGCAGCTGCGCCAGGAAATCGACCGCGTGGCCAAGACCACCTCGTTCAACGGCACCAAGCTGCTCGACGGCTCGTTCGCCAACGCCACCTTCCAGGTCGGTGCCAACGCCGGTGAAGGCATCTCCATCGACAGCATCGTCAACTCCAACTCCGCGGCGCTGGGCCAGACCTCGGTGCACACCACCGCCAAGATCGTGCCGCCGGCCACGCCGGTCGCGCCCGCCGTGCTGGCCGCCATCCCCGCCGGTGGCGCCACGCCGCTCTCGATCGACGACGCCAATGGCAACGCGGTCAACCTCGGCCCCATCGGTGAAGCCACCACGCTGGCGCAACGCGCCGGCCAGATGGTCGATGCGATCAACGCCAAGTCCTCCGACACCGGCGTGTTCGCCCGCCCCACTTTCACCGCTGGCGTGATGGACGGCTACGAGGTGTTCTCCGACCGAGCGCTCGTGGCCGCCGACTTCGGCAACTTCGCCGCCGGCACCACCGGCGCCGGCGCGGCCACCGCCGCCGCCGCCGATTCCTTCGTCGAAGACATCAACGTCAACTCCTTCGGCGACTCGCAGCTCGCCCTGAAGGTGATCGACAACGCCATCAACGCGATCAACAGCTCGCGCGCCGACCTCGGCGCCCTGCAAAGCCGCTTCGAGAACGCCGTGGCCAACATCCAGATCACGGGCGAGAACATCTCCGCCGCGCGCGGCCGCATCGTGGACGCCGACTTCGCCAAGGAAACGTCGAACCTGTCGCGCGCCCAGATCCTGCAACAGGCCGGCACCGCCATGGTGGCGCAGGCCAACCAGATTCCCCAGGGGGTGCTCTCGCTGCTGCGTTCCTGATCGAGCGCGCACATCCGCATGCGCCGTGACCAACGGCGATTGCGGGATGCACAGACCGCATGCCCTGGCGTGTGGTGCGTACATCCCGGAGGAAACAGAACATGAAGAACCGACCCGCTTCCACCCACACGCCGGCGCCCCGCGCCGGCGCGGAGACCTGACATGCCCATCACCTCCACCGGCATGGCCAGCGGCGTCCCGATCGAAACCATCGTCTCGCAGCTGGTCGCACTCGAACGCGCGCCGCTGGCGGGGCTGCAGACGCAGGCCACCAAGATCCAGAGCAAGATCTCGCTCTTCGGCACGCTGACGTCGATGATGAACTCGCTCGGCGAACTCGGCACCAAGCTGGCCGACCCCAATGCCTTCAAGGCCGTCAAGGGCAGCTCCTCGCTGGCCGCCGCCGTCGGCGTCACCGCGGCCACGGGCACCGCGCCCACCGCGATGTCGGTCGAGGTGTCGCAGCTGGCCCGGGCGCAGTCCACGGCCACGCTGGCGGTGCCCAAAGACACGGCCATGGGCGCGGGCAGCCTGAAGATCACGCTGGGCGACTGGAGCTCGGGCTCCTTCGTGGCCGGCGACAAGGCCGCCGTGGACATCGAGATCGCCGAAGGCGAAGACACGCTCACGGCGATCGCGGCCAAGATCAACGCGGCCGACGCGGGCGTGACCGCCACCGTGCTGCGCGACGCCACGGGCGAACGCCTGCTGATGCGTTCCAAGGAAACCGGCGAGGCCATGGGCTTCGAGATGCAGGTCACCGACAGCGACGGTGTGGCCAACACCGGCCTCTCGCGCCTGGCGGTGCAGGGCGGCGTGGCCTCGGGCGTGCAGATCACGCACGGCGCCAACGCGCTGGCCACCATCAACGGCATCGCCATCGAGTCGGCCAGCAACACCTACAAGGACGGCCTGCCCGGCATCACCCTGCAGTTCTCGCAGACGACGACGGCGCCGGTGGAGATCTCGATCACCAACGACAAGGAGGCGATGACCAAGACCATCCAGTCCTTCGTCGACGCGTACAACGCGCTCAACGACATGCTCAGCAGCACCACGGGCTACAACTCGGAGACCAAGGTGGCCGGCTCGCTGCAGGGCGACAGCACGGCCGTGGGCCTGCAGAACGCGCTGCGCGGCATGATGCGCTCGTTCACGCCGGGCGGTGAGTTCACCACGCTGGCCGACATCGGCATCGACATCAAGTCGGGCGGCAAGATGACCGTCGACAGCACCAAGCTGGGCAAGGCGCTGGACAACCCCCAGGCGGTGCAGAACCTGTTCAACGCCGACCACGTCGACCCCACGGCGCAGGGCTTCGGCGAAAAGCTCAAGACCTTCGCCGAAGGTTTCGCGGGCGCCAGCGGCACGCTGACCTCGCGCTCCGAATCGCTGCGCGAAGCCGCCAAGCGCAACACCAAGGAACAGGAAAAGGTGAACGAACGCGCCGTCCGCGCCGAATCGCGTTACCTCAAGCAGTACAACGCGATGGACGCGATGGTGGGCCAGCTCAACTCGCTCAACGCCTTCGTCACGCAACAGATCGCGCAGTGGAACAAGTCCACAGGTTGAGTTGAAGGGTCCGCTCCACGGATGCCCTGGCGCTTCATGCGGCCAGGGCTTTTTTTCGTGCGTTTTTCCGCAACGGCGGCAGGTCGGGTTCGATTTCCTCAAGAAAACGTGGCAGGCACCGAAATAGGTTGCAACGAACTTCTCCATGGGTTCGTGGCCCGGGCAGCCGGGCAGTCAGCCCAACCACTCAACCGGAGCTAGTTATGACCACCATCAACACGAACGTGATGTCGATGACCGCCCAGCGCAACCTGGGCACCACCTCCAGCTCGCTGGCCACCTCCATGCAGCGCCTGTCCTCGGGCCTGCGCGTCAACAGCGCCAAGGACGATGCCGCCGGCCTGGCCATCTCCGAGCGCATGAACGCACAAGTTCGCGGCCTGAACGTGGCGGCCCGCAACGCCAACGACGGCATCTCGCTGGCCCAGACCGCCGAGGGCGCGCTGGGCAAGGTCGGCGACATGCTGCAGCGCATGCGCGAACTGGCCGTGCAGTCGGCCAACGCCTCGAACAACGGCAGCGACCGCACCGCCCTGCAGGCCGAAGTCACGCAGCTGCGCCAGGAAATCGACCGTGTCGCCAAGACCACCTCGTTCAACGGCACCAAGCTGCTGGACGGTTCGTTCGCCAACGCCACCTTCCAGGTCGGCGCCAACGCCGGTGAAGGCATCGCCATCGACAGCATCGTCTCGGCCAACTCCACCGCCCTGGGCAACACCTCGCTGGCCACCTCGACCAGCGCGATCAACGACGGCACCGCCCTGGGCGCCATCGCCGCGGGCGCGCTGACCGTGCGCGGCGTGGCCCTGGGCCCGGTCTCCGTGGCCACCACCGCCGCCGGTCGCAACACGCAGGTGGTGGACGCGATCAACGCCAAGTCGTCCGACACCGGCGTGTTCGCCCGCGTCACCTACAACGCCGGCGGCGCCGCCACCGGCTTCGAGGTGTTCTCCGACACCGCCATCACAGCCGCCAGCTTCGTCGGCTTCGGTGCCACCACCACCGGCGCGGCCCCGGCCGACAGCGCCGCGGCCGCGAGCCAGCTCGACGACATCAGCGTCAACAGCTTCGGCGACGCGCAAAAAGCCCTGAAGGTGATCGACACCGCGATCAACGCCATCAACAGCTCGCGCGCCGACCTCGGCGCCCTGCAAAGCCGCTTCGAAAACGCCGTGGCCAACATCCAGATCACGGGCGAGAACATCTCCGCCGCGCGCGGCCGCATCGTGGACGCCGACTTCGCCAAGGAAACGTCGAACCTGTCGCGCGCCCAGATCCTGCAACAGGCCGGCACCGCGATGGTGGCGCAAGCCAACCAGGCGCAACAGGGCGTGCTGTCCCTGCTGCGCTGATCGATCGTCCACCACCTCCATTTTTTTGAACGGAAAACACCATGACCACCATCAACACGAACGTGATGTCGATGACCGCCCAGCGCAACCTGGGCACCACCTCCAGCTCGCTGGCCACCTCCATGCAGCGCCTCTCGTCGGGCCTGCGCGTCAACAGCGCCAAGGACGATGCCGCCGGCCTGGCCATCTCCGAGCGCATGAACGCCCAGGTGCGCGGCCTGAACGTGGCGGCCCGCAACGCCAACGACGGCATCTCGCTGGCCCAGACCGCCGAAGGCGCGCTGGGCAAGGTCGGCGACATGCTGCAGCGCATGCGCGAACTGGCCGTGCAATCGGCCAACGCCTCCAACAACGGCAGCGACCGCACCGCCCTGCAGGCCGAAGTGACGCAGCTGCGCTCGGAAATCGACCGCGTGGCCAAGACCACCTCGTTCAACGGCACCAAGCTGCTCGACGGCACCTTCGCCAACGCCACCTTCCAGGTCGGTGCCAACGCCGGTGAGGGCATCGCCATCGACTCCATCGTCAGCGCCAACTCCACCGCCCTGGGCAACACCTCGCTGGTCACCGGCGCGGGCACGATCACCACCACGGCCGGCGCCAACGCCGCCATCGCCGCCGGTGCGCTGACCGTCAAGGGCGTGGCCCTGGGCCCGATCTCCGCCGCCACCTCGGCGGCCGAGCGCACCACGCAGGTGGTGGACGCGATCAACGCCAAGTCGTCCGACACCGGCGTGTTCGCCCGCGCCACCTACACGGCCGGCGTCGCGACGGGCTTCGAGACCTTCTCGGAAGGCGCCATCGCCGTGGCCGATTTCGGTGGTTTCACCGCCGCCGCCACCGGCACGGTGGCCGTCGGCGCCGCCGCCGCCAGCCAGCTCGACGACATCAGCGTCAACAGCTTCGGTGACGCGCAAAAGGCCCTGAAGGTGATCGACAACGCGATCAACTCGATCAACAGCTCGCGCGCCGACCTCGGTGCCCTGCAAAGCCGCTTCGAAAACGCCGTGGCCAACATCCAGATCACCGGCGAGAACATCTCCGCCGCGCGTGGCCGCATCGTCGACGCCGACTTCGCCAAGGAAACGTCCAACCTCTCGCGCGCCCAGATCCTGCAACAGGCCGGCACCGCCATGGTGGCGCAGGCCAACCAGGCACAACAAGGCGTGCTGTCCCTGCTGCGTTGATTCCGGCAGGCATCGCCCCCAGGGCGGTTGCGCGGCGAAAGCCAGGCAACCGCCCTTTTTCTTGGCCGGTCGATGGCACCCGATGAACGGGGCTTGACACGACACACGGCGGTCACAAGGGACTAAAGATTCCTCAGGCACCACCGAAATTAGATTCAACGAACTTCTCCATGGGTTCGTGGCCCGGGCAACCGGGCAGTCAGCCCAACCACTTCACAGGAGTTAGTTATGACCACCATCAACACCAACGTCATGTCGATGACCGCCCAGCGCAACCTGGGCACCACCTCCAGCTCGCTGGCCACCTCCATGCAGCGCCTCTCGTCGGGCCTGCGCGTCAACAGCGCCAAGGACGATGCCGCCGGCCTGGCCATCTCCGAGCGCATGAACGCACAAGTTCGCGGCCTGAACGTGGCGGCCCGCAACGCCAACGACGGCATCTCGCTGGCCCAGACCGCCGAAGGCGCGCTGGGCAAGGTCGGCGACATGCTGCAGCGCATGCGCGAACTGGCCGTGCAGTCGGCCAACGCCTCGAACAACGGCAGCGACCGCACCGCCCTGCAGGCCGAAGTGACGCAGCTGCGCCAGGAAATCGACCGTGTCGCCAAGACCACCTCGTTCAACGGCACCAAGCTGCTGGACGGTTCGTTCGCCAACGCCACCTTCCAGGTCGGCGCCAACGCCGGCGAAGGCATCGCCATCGACAGCATCGTCTCGGCCAACTCCACCGCCCTGGGCCAGCTGAGCGCCACCGAACACTTCGTGGCAGCCGTCGCCGCGCCCTCCACCGCCGCCAACGCCGCCATCCCGGCAGGCACGACCGGCTGGAGCATCAAGAACGCCGCTGGCGTGGACGTGGCCCTGGGTGGCATCGCCGCCTCGACGACCGCCGCCCAGCGCACCACGCAGGTGGTGGACGCGATCAACGCCAAGTCGGCCGACACCGGCGTGTTCGCCCGCGAAACCGGCGCTGGCGCCTATGAAATCTTCTCGAGCCGCGACCTGACCGCCGCCACCGACTTCGGCGCCGCTTTCACCGCCGCCGCCACCGGCGCGCCTGGCGACACCGCCCCTCCCGGCACCCTGACCACGCTGTCGGCGATCAACGTCAACAGCTTCGGCGACGCACAAAAGGCGCTGCAGGTGATCGACAAGGCGATCAACTCCATCAACAGCTCGCGCGCCGACCTCGGCGCCCTGCAAAGCCGCTTCGAAAACGCCGTGGCCAACATCCAGATCACCGGCGAGAACATCTCCGCCGCGCGTGGCCGCATCGTCGACGCCGACTTCGCCAAGGAAACGTCCAACCTCTCGCGCGCCCAGATCCTGCAACAGGCCGGCACCGCCATGGTGGCGCAGGCCAACCAGGCACAACAAGGCGTGCTGTCCCTGCTGCGTTGATCGCGCCAAGGCATCGCCTCACAGGGCGGTTGCATGGCGAAAGCCTGCAACCGCTTTTTTTTGCCCCGCCTGACCCCTCCACCATTCCCTCACTCCACGGGAGTCCCCCATGACCACCATCAACACGAACGTGATGTCGATGACCGCCCAGCGCAACCTGGGCACCACCTCCAGCTCGCTGGCCACCTCCATGCAGCGCCTCTCGTCGGGCCTGCGCGTCAACAGCGCCAAGGACGACGCCGCCGGCCTGGCCATCTCCGAGCGCATGAACGCCCAGGTGCGTGGCCTGAGCGTCGCCGTGCGCAACGCCAACGACGGCATCTCGCTGGCGCAGACCGCCGAGGGCGCCCTGGGCAAGGTCGGCGACATGCTGCAGCGCATGCGCGAACTGGCCGTGCAATCGGCCAACGCCTCGAACAACGGCAGCGACCGCACCGCCCTGCAGGCCGAAGTCACGCAGTTGAGCCAGGAAATCGACCGCGTCGCCAAGACCACGGCCTTCAACGGCACCAAGCTGCTCGATGGCTCGTTCGCCAACGCCACCTTCCAGGTCGGCGCCAACGCCGGTGAGGGCATCTCCATCGACTCCATCGTGTCGGTCAAGCTGGACTCGATGGGCTCCCCCAGCGCGATGGGCTACACCACGATCCAGGTCTCCACGGAGATGGCACTGGGCTCGCTCACGGACCTGACGGCGATCGCCGCCGGCACGCTGCAAATCAACGCCGTCCCGGGCGACAACACCTCCGCGGTGTCGCTGGGCGCCATCAAGGCCGCCGCCAATGCCACCGAGCGCGCAGGCCAGATCGTGGACGCGGTGAACGCCCGGTCCGCCGACACCGGCGTGTTCGCCAAGCTGTCGTACAACGCGGCTGGCGCGCTGACGGGTTACCACCTGTTCTCGGAAAAAACCGCCTTCAGCGCGGCCGCGGACCTCGCGGGCTTCAACACGGCGGCCACCGGCAACCTGCAGGCCGGCGCGATGTTTGCCGGCGCCTACGACATGCGGGGCATCTCCGTCGCGTCCGCGGGCGGCGCCCAGCTCTCGCTCAAGATCATCGACAAGGCCATCAACGACGTGAACAGCTCGCGCGCCACCCTGGGCGCCCTGCAAAGCCGCTTCGAGAACGCCGTGGCCAACATCCAGATCACCGGCGAGAACATCTCCGCCGCGCGCGGCCGCATCGTGGATGCCGACTTCGCCAAGGAAACCTCCAGCCTCTCGCGCGCCCAGATCCTGCAGCAGGCCGGCACCGCCATGGTGGCCCAGGCCAACCAGGCCCAGCAAGGCGTGCTCTCGCTGCTGCGCTGATGGTGCCCACGGGCGACTGTTGCTAAAGGATGTAAAGCATGAACTTGACCCCTCAAATGGCGCCGTTCATGCCTACAGTCAGCCCGTCCGGTGCCGATACAGAAAGGTATCAGACATCAGGAACCCAAGCCATGTTCACCTCTGTCAACACCCGCGCAGCCTCCACCTACAAACGCGTCGCCGTCGACACCGGCGTGCAGACGGCCGACCCGCACCAGCTGGTCAGCCTGCTGTTCGACGCGCTGATCCAGAGCCTGAACCTGGCTCGCGGCGCGATGGAACGTCAGGACGTGGCGAGCAAGGGCGCGGCCATCGGCAAGGCGATCCGGATCGTGGAAGAAGGCCTCAAGGCCGGCCTGAACCTGCAGGAAGGCGGCGAACTGGCCGCCAACCTCAAGGGCCTGTACGAGTACAGCGTGCAGCGCCTGACCCTGGCCAACCTGCGCAACGACGCGGCCCCGATCCACGAGGTGCTGAACCTCATCGAACCCCTGGCCGACTCCTGGAAACAGATTCGCGCTGGCGCCCTGCAGGGAGCCTGACATGGAGCACCATCTTTTGGACTACTACAAAGCCATCGAGAACACCAGCCGCCAGATGCTGGAAGCCGCGCAGACGGAGAACTGGGACCAGGTGGTGCGCCTCGAAGGCGCCTGCGCGGTGCTGATCGCCCAGCTGCGCCACAAGTCGGCCACCGACCAGCTCGGCCCCGACGAGCGCAAGGAAAAGACGAAGATCATGCAGCGCATCCTGCGCATCGACGCCGAGATCCGCTGCCTGGCGGAGCCCTGGCTGAACGACCTGGCGCAGATGATCGACCGCTCCAGCCCCGCCCCGATGCATTGAACGGGTCCGGAGCGAAGTAAATGAATCCAGAGATACCGCGGAACCGGCTTTGCCGGGCCGCTGGTATCGCCCGTGGAAGGGGGATGCGGCTACACGCAGTGAGCAAGCAACGGGGTGGAACCGTTCTAGACGCTCATGTTCATGATGTCGGAATAGGCCTGGACCATCCTGTTCCTCACATGCAAGGTGGCCTGGAAACCGACCTGGGCCTTCTGCATCGCGAGCATGGTCTCTTCCAGGCTCACCTTGGGGTTGCCCAGCTGAACCTGGGTCTGCAGCTTGGAAGCGGCCTCCTGCGACGCGCTGACTTCCTTGAGCGCCGACTTGAAGTTGGCGGCAAAGCCAGACTCCACGCCACCGGCCGCGCCGGGGCGTTTCAGGGCGGATGAGCCGATGCCGTTCAAGGCCTGGCTGCTCAGGGGGGCGATGCGCATGTCCATGGCGGACTCCTTCGACGTGGTATGAGCCCAGATGCTAGAGGGCGCCCCGCCCGCACGGGACGGGAATAAGGGCACAAACCCCCGCCTTTTCATGGCTATGGCGGGGGCACCGGGACCGAATAATCGACTGCAACAGGGTGTATCTCCCTCTGCCATCGACCATCTACCCGAGCCCCGAACGCCATGAGCACCACCGCCGTTGCCGAACTGGATGTCACACCGACCGCCGCGAAGGAGCGCAGCGCTTTCGGTGACGGCTTCGCGCGCATGGACCAGGCCCAGAAAATCAAGCTCGGCCTGGGCGCCCTGGCCCTGCTGGCGATCGCCCTGGCCTTCTTCTTCATGGGCCGCCAGCCGGAATGGCGCGTGCTCTACGCCAACCTCGGCGACAAGGACGGCGGCGCCATCGTGGCCCAGCTGTCCCAGATGAACGTGCCCTACAAGCACGCCGAGGGCGGCCAGGCCATCATGGTGCCGGCCGACAAGGTGCACGACACCCGCCTGCGCCTGGCCTCGCAAGGCCTGCCCAAGGGTTCGGTCACCGGTTTCGAGCTGATGGAAGCCAACCGCTTCGGCATGACCCAGTTCCAGGAACGGCTGACCTTCCAGCGCGGCCTGGAAGGCGAACTCACCCGCTCCATCCAGTCGCTCTCCTCCGTGCAGAGCGCGCGCATCCACCTCGCGCTGCCGAACCAGAACGGTTTCTTTCGCGAACAGCAGAAACCCAGCGCTTCGGTGCTGCTCACCCTGCACCCCGGCCGCACGCTGGACCGCGCGCAGGTCGCCGGCATCGTGCACCTGGTGGCCTCCAGCGTGCCCGAGATGAACCCCAAGGCGGTCAGCATCGTGGACGACGCGGGCAACCTGCTCTCCAGCCCGCCCGACGGCCAGGCCCAGGGCGCCGACACCCAGAAGCTGCAGTACGTGCAGCAGCTCGAACAGCTCTACACCCGCCGCATCATGGAGATGCTGGAGCCGCTGGTGGGCCGCAACAACGTCAAGGCCCAGGTCAGCGCCGAGGTCGATTTCTCGCAGGTCGAATCCACCAGCGAACAGCACCGCCCCAACCAGGGCCCCGAGGCCGCCGCCACGGTGCGCAGCCAGCAGACCGTGGAAGACGGCAGCGGCCCGCGCGCCCAGCCCTCGGGCGTGCCCGGCGCGGTGAGCAACCAGCCCCCGGCCACCGGCACGGCCCCCATCAACGGCGCCGCCGCTCCCGTGGGCGTGGCCAGCGCCCAGGGCGCTGGCGGCCAGGGTGGCAATTCGCGCCGCGAGTCGGTCGTGAACTACGAGGTGGACAAGACGGTGAAGGTGGTGCGCGAGTCCAGCGGCCAGGTGCGCCGCCTGAGCGCGGCGGTGGTGATCAACCACCGCACCTCGGTGGACAAGGCCGGCAAGGAAACCAGCACCCCGATCCCGCCGCAGCAGCTCGAACAGATGACCGCCCTGGTGCGTGAAACCATCGGCTTCAACAAGGACCGCGGCGACTCGGTCAACGTGGTCAACGCGGCCTTCAACGTAGAGAAGACCAGCGAGGTGGATGCCGGCGCCTGGTGGCAGCAGTCGGACAACCAGGAACTGCTGCGCAGCCTGGCCTGGCCGCTGGGCATGGTGGGCCTGGGCCTGCTGGTGCTCATGGGCATGGTCCGCCCCGGCCTGAAGCTGATGAAGACGCCGGCCGCGCGCCGCCTGGACACCACCCCGGTGCAACCGCTCAACGCGGTGCTCAACGAATCGCCCGAGCGCCCCGGCCTGCCCATGCCGAGCAACGAAGTCACCGCCGAGGCGCAGCGCCTGGCCGATGCCAAGCGCCTGGCGCTGGAGAACCCGGCCGCCGTGGCCAACATCGTCAAGGGCTGGGTGAATGGGGAGGCACCGGCATGAGCCGGCGCCACCCCCTGCGCCGCTTCGCGGCTTCCCCCTCTCTCGCCTTCGGCGGGAGGGAGACGGCAGCTGAGGCCGGCAAAGCCGGACCCTCGCTGCCTCTGGACCCGGTGTGTGCATGCGAACGTGTCGTTGACCTCGGTACCGCCAAGGAATTTTGATCATGGAAGACCAGGGAATCCAGGACGCCGCCATCTTTCTCATGTCGCTGGGCGAAGAGGAAGCGGCCGAGGTGTTCAAGCACCTCAGCCCCAAGGAAGTGCAGAAGCTGGGCGAAACCATCGCCAAGACGCGCGCGGTCTCGCACGACCGCGTGGACCAGGTGATGCAGAAATTCACCAGCGCGGCCTCGTCGCAGAGCCTGCTGGTGTCCGACACCGACAACTACGTGCGCGCCGTGCTCAAGCGCGCGCTGGGTGACGACAAGGCCTCGCTGCTGATCGACCGCATCCTGCAGGGCGGCGATGTCTCGGGCATCGAAAGCCTGAAGTGGATGGACCCGCTGTCCATCGCCGAACTGCTGCGCAACGAACACCCCCAGATCGTGGCCGCCATCCTGGTGCACCTCGAATCGGACCAGACCGCCGGCGTGCTCAAGAACTTCACCGAGCGCACCCGCAACGAGGTGATGCTGCGCATCGCCACGCTCGAAGGCATCCAGCCGACCGCGCTGAAAGACCTCAACGAGGTGCTCTACAAGGTGCTGGCCGGTGGCGACAAGATCCGCAAGACCTCCATGGGCGGCGTGAAGACCGCCGCCGAGATCATCAACATGATGGGCACCCAGATCGAGACCTCGGTGATCGAGTCGATCCGCGAGTTCGACGCCGACCTGGCGCAGAAGATCATGGACAAGATGTTCACCTTCGAGGACCTGCTCAAGCTCGACGGCAAGTCGGTGCAGATGGTGCTCAAGGAAGTGGCGACCGATTCGCTGGTGATCGCGCTCAAGGGCGCCACCAACGAACTGCGCGAACTGGTGCTGGGCAACATGTCCAGCCGCGCGGCCGAGGCGCTGCGCGAAGACCTGGAGTCGCGCGGCCCGGTGCGCCTGTCGGAAGTGGAAGCGCAGCAGAAGGAAATCCTCAAGGTCGTGCGCCGGCTCTCCGACGAGGGACAGATCGTGATCATGGGCGGCGGCGAAGACGAGGCCTTCGTATGACCCCCCGCGTCGCCTTCGGCGCCACCCCCCTGAAAGGGGGGCGACACCTGGGGCCGGCAAAGCCGGACCCGCGGTGCCCCTGGTCGGGCGCTTCTTCGTGCGAAGCAAGGTAACACCTCATGGCATCCACCAAACCCAACCCGCACTCTCGTTTCATCCCGCGCGAGGAGATCGACGGCGTCGCCGCCTGGCACTTCTCCGCCGTGGACGGCAGCGACGACCTGCCCAAGGCCGGCCCGGCCGACGGCACCGCCAGCGAAGGCGTGACCTCCGAGGTGCTGCAGGAAGCGCGCCAGCAGGCCTATGCCGAAGGCTTTTCGCGCGGCCACGATGCCGGCGGCCAGGAAGTGCGCGACGCGCTCGAAGCCACGGTGCGCAAGACCGCCGAGGAAACCGCGGTGCGCATGGCCCAGCTGCTGCACAACACGCGCGACCACCTCAAGAAGAGCGAAGACCAGATCTCGCGCCACATCCTGGAACTGGCCTGCGACCTGGCCCGCCAGGTGGTGCGCCAGGAGCTCAAGAGCGACCCCGCCCACCTGCGGCCGGTGATCACCGAGGCCCTGGGCCAGCTGGTGGACGACGGCCAGCCCGCCACCGTGCGCCTGAACCCGGGCGACCTGGCCATGATGAAGGGCGCGCTGCAGGAAAACATGGGCAACCACCCCGCCGAGTTCGTGGCCGATGCGGCCATCAGCCCGGGCGGCTGCCTGATCGAGTCGGCCACCATGACGGTGGACGCCACCATCGAGAAACGCTGGTCGCGCGCCGTGGGCAACCTCGGCATGGAAGCGGCCTGGAACCCAGGGAATGCCGATGTATAGCCGTGAAACACCCCTGCCGCGCTTCGCGCGACCCCCTCAAGGGGGCGTCGCTGGCCGTCCGGCAAAGCCGGCCCGGCGGCGACTCTGGGTCAAACCCGCGTGCGCGAGGACCTCGGCATGAGCGACAGCATTTTTGGCACCGAAAGCCGCTGGGACAACTTCATGGAAGACGTGCGCGCGAACGCCGCCGTCAAGACGCCGCTGGAAGTGCGCGGCACCCTCACCCGCCTGGCCGGCCTGGTGCTCGAAGCCGTGGGCCTGAAGGTGCCGGTGGGCTCGCAGTGCCTGATCGACAACGGCCACAAGGACCCGGTGCTGGCCGAGGTGGTGGGCTTCTCCAACGACAAGGCCTACCTGATGCCGGCCGGCGACACGCATGGCCTGTCCAGCGGCGCGAGCGTGACGCCGCTCGCCCCCTTCCGCACCGTGCCGCGCGTGGGCAAGGCCAACAAGCCGCCCTCGCCCGACGACCGGGGCACGCTGCGCCTGCCGCTGGGTGCCGGCCTGCTCGGCCGCGTGGTCGATTCGCACGGCAACCCGCTGGACCACCAGGGCCCCATCCTCAACGTGGACATCGAGCCGATGGACCGCGCTCCGCTCAACGCCATGGACCGCGACCCGGTGCGCCAGCCGCTGGACACCGGCGTGCGCGCGATCAACGCCCTGCTCACCGTCGGCCGTGGCCAGCGCATCGGCCTGTTCGCCGGCTCCGGCGTGGGCAAGAGCGTGCTGCTGGGCATGATGGCGCGCTACACCAAGGCCGATGTGATCGTGGTCGGCCTGATCGGCGAACGCGGCCGCGAGGTCAAGGAGTTCATCGAGGACATCCTCGGCGCCGAAGGCCGCCAGCGCTCGGTGGTGGTGGCCGCCCCGGCCGACGCCCCCCCACTGGTGCGCATGCAGGGCGCCGCCTACGCCACCGCGATCGCCGAGCGCTTCCGCGACGACGGCCTGGATGTGCTGCTGCTCATGGACTCGCTCACCCGCTACGCCATGGCGCAGCGCGAGATCGCACTGGCCATCGGCGAGCCGCCCGCCACCAAGGGCTACCCGCCATCGTGTTTCGCCAAGCTGCCGCAGCTGGTGGAGCGCAGCGGCAACGGCCTCAACGGCAAGGGCTCGATCACCGCCTTCTACACCGTGCTCTCCGAGGGCGACGACCAGCAGGACCCGATCGCCGACGCGGCGCGCGCCATCCTGGACGGCCACATCGTGCTCTCGCGCGCGCTCGCCGAATCCGGCCATTTCCCCGCCATCGACGTGGAGGCCTCGGCCTCGCGCGTGATGCACAACGTGGCCGGCGCGGTGCACCTGGAGCTGGCGCGCCGCTTCCGCAGCCTGTATTCGCGTTACCAGAAGAGCCGCGACCTGATCCAGCTCGGCGCCTACGTGGCCGGCAGCGACCCCGAGACCGACCGCGCCATCGTGCTCTACCCCGCCCTGCAGCGCTTCCTGATGCAGGACATGCACGAGGCCGCCACCCTGCCCGAGAGCCTGCGCCAGATGCAGGCCGCGCTGCAGGACGAGAAGGACAAGCCTTCGTCGCAGCGCCAGACCCGCCCCCACCACAACCCCTATGAAGGAAACGCCGGATGACCGCGCTGAACACCCTGAACAAAGTGGTGGAACTCGCCGAGAAACGCCGGGACGAGGCCCTGGGCGTGGTGGCCCAGATGCAGCGTGAGCTGAAGCTGGCCCAGGACCAGATGGACCAGTTGCAGGCCTACGCCCTCGAGGCCGAGGCCCGCTGGGTGACCCGCAGCGCCACCGGCGTGGACCCCGCGCTGCTCATGCACCACCGCGAATTCATGCACAAGATCTACCACGCCGTGGAATTCCAGCGCGGCGTGCTGGCCGACCGCCAGCGCCTGATCGACACCGCGCAGGAGCAGGTGCACGTCACCGAGCGCGACCTCTCCGGCCTGCGCAAGTTCACCGACCGCAAGGTGCAGGCCATCGCCCACAAGGCCCAGCGCCAGGAACAGAAGCAGACCGACGAAATGGCGCTGTCCATCCACCTGCGCCAGAGCCTGGCCCAGGCCCAGGCCCGCAACTGAAGCCCCCGACGACCCCCAGCCCGACGCCGACACCATGACCACCACGCACGCCAGCACCCAAGCGCCCAAGCCCGCCGAAGCCGCGTCCAAGCCGGCCCAGCCAGGTGGCAACGCGCGCGCCAACGCCGACAAGCCGGCCGAGGACCTGTTCGCCAGCCTGCTGAGCCTGGTGAGCGACACGCACCAGACCGCGGCCAGCAACACCCTGCCCGACGGCGAAGCCGCCAACGACGCGCAGGCCGAGGCCGACGACCCGACCGACGACAACCCCCTGGCCGCCCTGCTCGCCTGGGGCCTGCCCGGCAACACCGCGTCCACCACCGGCACGGGCGCGGCGGCCGCCGCATCCACCTCCGGCAAGGCCGAAGGCGCCGCCCGCGAGGGTGGCATCGACGTCAGCGGCATGACCCGCGTGGACGAAGCCGCGCCCGCCCTGCCCAACGCGGCCGCGCAAGCGCGCGCCGCCGCCGCCTCGCGCCCGGCCTTCAGCCCGATCAACCCCAACGCCGCAGCCCCCGCCACGGCGGCCGCCACCGCCGCCGCCCAGCGCGCCGGGGACAGCACCGCCCAGCCAGGCGGCGCTCCCGCCATGGTCTGGCAGCGCGGCGCGGTCTCCAGCACCGAAGCCCTGCAACAACAGCAGAGCGCCCAGTTCGCGCAGGTGCGCGCCACCGTCGCCCTCAACGAGCGCCTGGGCGTGGCCTCGGCCGGCACGGACGTGGGCGCCGGCCCCACCAACCCGCGCGAGTTCGCCCTGAGCGGCCCCGCCGCCGGCGCCACGGCCACCGGCCCGGCGCAGGACGGCAGCCTGACCGCCGCGAGCGGCACCGCCCCCGGCGACAGCAGCGGCGGCGGCAACAGCGACGCTTCCTCCCAGTCCTTCACCGACCAGGGCAACGGCGACGGCCGCAACCCGGCCGACGCCCGCGCCGACGCCGAAGCCCCGACCGTGAGCCACTGGGGCACCCAGCACATGCGCCACGCCAGCCTGCGCGTGGGCGGCGAAGGCGCCGACGCCATCGACATCCAGCTCGCCGTGAAGGGCCAGGAGGTGCAGGTCGCCTTCCAGACCGACAACGCCGAGGCGCGCGCCACCCTGCGCGAAAGCGCCGGCGAATCGCTGGCCGACCTGCTGCAGCGCAGCGGCATCCAGCTCGGCGGCGTGTCCGTGGGCTCGCAGGGCCAGGCGCAGGGCGATGGTTCGTACCAGCCCCGCCCGGCCGGCCTGAGCACCGAGGCCCTGGGCCGCGCCAGCCAGGCGGCCGAACCGGCCGCGCGGCCGGTGCTGGCCCCGCGCACCGACGGCAGCCGTCCCCTGGACGTGTTCGCCTGATTCGGAAGCACCCCTGCGCCGCCTGCGGCGTCTCCCCCTCAAGGGGGCGCACCTGGCGGCCCGGCAAAGCCGGTTCCGCGGGTGCCCTGGCGGCGTTTGTGCAATGCGGCACACCTTGCCACCTAGCGACTGAATAACCCCCTTTTCCGGCGCTTATCTGGCGAACGGCGGAGGGAGTGGCGCCCAATAATTCTTTCAACCCCACCCGGTATGGCCGGTGGGCCACATTGAAGGAAGAACATGTCCGCTGCCGCCGCCACCGCCACCGCTGCCGCCCCCGAAGCGCCCAAGAAGAAGAGCAAGAAACTGCTGTTCATCGTGCTCGGCGTGGTCGTGCTCGCGCTGATCGGCGCCGCCGCCGCGCTGTTCATCCTCAAGAAGAACACCGCCGAAGACGACTACGAGGACGATGGGCACGCCCCCGTGGAACAGGCCGCCAAGAACCCCAAGACCGCGCCGGTCTTCCTGCCGCTGGAGAACATGGTCATCAACCTGGCCGACCCCGGCGGCAACCGCTTCATTCAGCTCGGCCTGACGCTGCAGCTGCAGGACGCCGCCACCGAGACCGCCGTCAAGGCCTACCTGCCCAGCATCCGCAGCCAGGTGCTGGTGCTGATCTCGCAGCGCACCGCCGACGAGATGCTGGCGCTCAAGGGCAAGGAAAAGCTCGCCAGCGACATCATCGCGACGATTTCGAAGGAGATGGGCTACGCCATGTCCACCGAGGGCGAAGAGGCGACGCGCAAGAAGAAATCGAAGGCCGCCGCCAACCCCGTGCAGGCCGTGCTGTTCTCCAGCTTCATCGTTCAATAAGCAGGACGACACGCCATGGCCGATTCGTTTCTGTCCCAGGAAGAGATCGACGCCCTTCTCGAAGGCGTCACCGGCGAGAGCCAGAAACTCGCGAAAGAGGAAGTGCCCACCGGCGGTGTGCGCGACTACAGCCTCTCGAGCCAGGAGCGCATCGTGCGTGGGCGCATGCCCACCATGGAGATCGTCAACGAGCGCTTCTCGCGCAACCTGCGGCTGGGCCTGTTCAACTTCATCCGCCGCAGCCCCGAGATTTCGGTGGGCGCGGTGCAGGTGCAGAAGTACAGCGCCTTCCTGCGGGAACTGGTGGTGCCGACCAACTTCAACATCATGGCCATCCGCCCGCTGCGCGGCAACGGCCTGGTGGTCTGCGAGCCCACGCTGCTGTTCGGCGTGATCGACAGCCTCTTCGGCGGCAATGGCAAGTTCCACACCCGCATCGAGGGCCGTGACTTCTCGCCCACCGAGCAGCGCGTGATCAACCGCCTGGTGGAGGTGGTGGCCGAGGAATACAAGAAGGCCTGGCGCGGCGTGTACCCGATCGAGCTGGCCTACCAGCGTTCGGAGATGCAGCCCCAGTTCGCCACCATCGCCACCCCGAGCGAAATCGTGGTCTCCACCAGCTTCACGCTGGAGATCGGCGACATCGCGGGTTCGCTGCACATCTGCATTCCCTACGCCACGCTGGAACCGATCCGCGACGTGCTGTATTCCAGCGTGCAGGGCGATGCCATCGAGGTCGACCGCCGCTGGGTCAAGCTGCTGAGCCACGAGATCCAGGCCGCCGAGGTGACCATGGTCGCCGAGCTGGCCCAGACCGACGCCACGGTGGAACAGCTGCTGGCCATGCAGATCGGCGACTTCATCGAACTCGATCGCCACCCTTCGATCAAGGCCCACGTGGACGGCGTGCCCGTCTTTGAATGCCAGTACGGCACCCACAAGGGCAAGTACGCCCTGCGCGTCGAGCGCAACCTGCGTGGCACCGATTTGCACTGGTTGGGAGATTCCTATGTCAACTGAGAGCACCAACACCATGAACGACGCTGTTGCCGACGAATGGGCCCAGGCCCTGGAAGAACAGGCCGCCACCACCGAAACGGTCGCCGACGGCGCGCCCGAGTTCGAGGCCAGCACCGCCCCCGTGGCCTCGGGCACGAGCCCGATGCAGGACATCCAGATGGTGCTGGACATCCCCGTCCAGCTGTCGGTGGAACTGGGCCGCACCCGGGTGCCGATCAAGTACATCCTGCAGCTCGCGCAGGGCTCCATCGTCGAACTCGACGCATTGGCCGGCGAACCCATGGACGTGCTGATCAACGGCTACCTGATCGCCCAGGGCGAGGTGGTGGTGGTGAACGACAAGTTCGGCATCCGCCTGACCGACATCGTCACGCCGTCCGAACGCATGCGCAGGGTGAGCAGGACATGACCATGGGTCATGTCACCCCCCGCGTCGCCTTCGGCGCCACCCCCCTGGCAGGGGGGCGACGCCAGAGGCCCGGCAAAGCCGGTTCCTCGGCATCCCTGGACTAAAAACCTCTTCTCCGATCGAGCCCCTCATGCTGCAAAACGCGATGCCCGCGCTGCTTCTGCTCGCCCTCATGGTGGGCCTGGCCTTCGCCCTGAAGTGGGCGCGCCGCCGCCTGCCCGGCGCCGTGGGCCACAGCGGCCCACCCATGCAGGTGCTCTCCACCCTCTCGCTGGGCCCGCAGCAGCGCGTGGTGACGGTGCAGATCGGCCAGGGCGAAGACCGCGTGTGCCTGGTGCTCGGCGTGTCCGCCGGCAGCGTGAACGCCCTGCACCAGATGGCCCTGCCGGCCGATCTGGTCGACCCGGCCTCCCCCATCGTCACGCCCGCCTCCGGCTTCGCCGCGCGCCTGGCCCAGCTGACCCAACCCCTCAAAGGCCCCCATGCGCCGCGTTGAGCCCTTGCGCACCGGCCTGCTGCTGGCCGCGCTCGCCCTCTTCGCCACCGGCGCGGCCTGGGCCCAGGGCGCGCCCGCCGCACCCGCCGGCCCCACGCTGCCGCTGATGATCGGCCAGGGCGCGGGCGGCACCAGCTACTCGGTGCCGATCCAGACCCTGCTGTTCTTCACCGCGCTGTCCTTTCTGCCGGCCGTGCTGCTGCTCATGACGGGCTTCACCCGCATCGTGATCGTGCTCTCGCTGCTGCGCCAGGCCCTGGGCACGCAGTCGGCCCCACCCAACCAGGTGATCGTCGGCCTCTCGTTGTTCCTCACGCTGTTCGTGATGGGCCCCACGCTGGACCGCGTGTACGCCGACGCCTACGAACCCTATTCGCGCAACGCCATCACCTTCGACCAGGCGCTCGAACGCGGCCAGGCCCCCATGCGCGAATTCATGCTCAAGCAGACGCGCCAGTCCGACTTCGAACTCTTCGCCAAGCTGGCCAAGCTGCCCAACGACGTGACCGCGCAGAACGCCCCCTTCCGCGTGCTGGTGCCGGCCTTCGTCACCAGCGAGCTCAAGACCGCGTTCCAGATCGGCTTCATGATCTTCATCCCCTTCCTGGTGATCGACATGGTCGTCGCCAGCGTGCTGATGTCGCTGGGCATGATGATGCTCTCGCCCGTGCTGGTGGCCCTGCCGTTCAAGCTCATGCTGTTCGTGCTGGCCGATGGCTGGAACCTGCTGCTCGGCTCCCTCGCCGCATCGTTTGCAACATGAAAACCCCCACGCTCCACCGCTGCGCGGGTCGCTGCCCCCCGCGGGGGCTGGGCCGCCTTGGGAGCGGCCCGGCGGCGTCCCGTCCTCTCTTCAACAAGGTTGCCTGATGGATCCCCAAGCCGCCCTCACGATGGGGCAGAACGCCCTCTTCATGCTGCTCATGGTCGCCGCGCCGGTGCTCGCCACGGTGCTCGGGGTGGGCCTGCTGGTCAGCCTGTTCCAGGCCATCACGCAGATCAACGAAGCCACGCTCGCCTTCGTGCCCAAGCTGATCGCGGCCATCGCGGTGTTCGCCATCGCAGGCCCGTGGATGATGACCACCATGGTCGAGTTCATCCGCAACACGATCCTGTCGATCCCCAACTTCGCCATCTGATCTCGCGATCGGCCGTCGCATGCCCACGTTCACCGAAGCGCAGATCATGGCGCTGGTCTCGCCGGTGTTCTGGCCCTTCCTGCGCATCCTGGCGGTCTTCTCCAGCGCGCCCATCTTCTCCTCGCGCTCGGTGCCCATGCGCACCCGCGTGGGCCTGGCCTTCCTGGTGGCGGTGTGCGCCCAGGCCGGCCTGCCCGAACAACCGGTGATCGGCCTCACCGACGCGGGCGCCTTCGCCGTCGTGATGCAGCAGGTGATCGTGGGCATCGCCATCGGTCTGGCGGTGCGCATCGTGTTCGCCTCCGTCGAGCTCGCCGGTGAACTCATCGGCCTGCAGATGGGCCTGAACTTCGCCGGTTTCTTCGATCCGTCCACCAACTCGCAGTCCAGCGCCGTGGGCCGCTTCTTCGGCAACACCACCATGCTGCTGTTTGTGGTGATGGGCGGCCACCTCATGCTGCTGCAGGCCGTCGTGGCCAGCTTCAACACCTTTCCGCTCAGCGGCAGCGCCTTCGAATCGATCAACCGCATGCAGTTGCACGAGCTGGGTTCGGTGGTGTTCCGCTACGGCCTGTGGATCGCCCTGCCCATGATCGGCATGCTGCTGTTCATCAACATCGTGCTCGGCTTCATCTCGCGCATCGCGCCGCAGATGAACGCCTTCGCCATCGGTTTCCCGCTCACCCTCTCGGCCGGCCTGGTGGGCATCGCCTTCACCTTGCCCATGCTGGACACGCCGGTGGCCGCGCTCATGAAGCTGGCCACCGAAATCTTCACTGGCGGTTGAGGCGGCGGCGGTGCTTGGTTCCATCACGCCAACCGCCTGTCCGGCCGCGCTACACAAGCGCGGGGGCGCGTCGAAACAGGCCTCAGGGATCAGCGGCACCTTCGCCGCGCCATTCGCATCTCTTCCGGAGACTTCATGAAACTTCGCACCCAGATCCTCTGTCTTGGCCTGGCCGGCGCCGCTTTGGTGTCTGCCGCGGGCGGCATCGGCCTGCTCGCCGTCTCATCCATGGCCGCCAAGGTCGAGGCCTCCGCACTCTCCAGCCAGGCCCTGCAGGCCTCCCTGAGCGCGGACATGATGCACGACGCCCTGCGTGGCGACGCGCAGCGCGCGCTGCTGGCGGTGATGAAGAACGACACGGCCACCGTGACCGCCGCGCGCAAGGATCTCGACGACCACGTGGCCACGCTGGACGAAGCCCTGAAGAAAATCGCCGCCTCCGGCATTGACCCCGAAGCCCGCAAGGCGCTGGACGCCACCCTGCCCGTGGTGCGGCAATACACCCAGGCCGCGCAGGCCGTCATCGGCGGCGCCGCCCAGGGCGTGGCCCAGGCCGAAGCCCAGTTGCCGGCGCTGAACCAGGCCTTCGCTCAACTCGAAGACCAGCTGGAGAAACTCTCCGGGATGATCGAGGAGGACGGCGCCACGATTTCCGAGGCCGCCGCGGCCAGCGTCGCGCAATCGCTCTGGACCATCGCCATCGCGGTGCTGGTGGCCACCGTGCTGCTGGTGCTGGGCGCGCTCTGGGTCGCCCGCCTCATGGCCATTGCCATGGACCAGGCCGTGGCCGCCGCCGGCCACCTGGCCGAAGGCGACCTCACCCGCCCGATCGCGCTGGTGGGCAACGACGACACCCGCCAGCTGCTGGGCGCCATGCGCACCATGCAGAAACGCATCAGCGACACCGTGAGCCACGTGCAGGACAACGCGGCCCTGGTCTCCGACGCGAGCACCCAGATCGCCCAGGGCAACACCGACCTCTCCACCCGCACCGAAGAGCAGGCCGCCGCGCTGGAAGAAACCGCTGCGTCGATGGAAGAACTGGGCACCACCGTGCGCCAGACCGCCGACCACGCGGGCAAGGCCAACGAACTGGCGAAAACCGCCTCTCAGGTCGCGGCCGAAGGCGGTGACGTGGTGGGCAAGGTCGTGGAAACCATGCGAGGCATCAACGACAGCTCCAGGCGCATCGCGGACATCATCGGCGTGATCGACGGCATCGCCTTCCAGACCAACATCCTGGCGCTGAACGCCGCAGTGGAAGCCGCGCGGGCCGGGGAACAGGGCCGTGGCTTCGCGGTGGTGGCCGGTGAAGTGCGCAACCTCGCGCAGCGCAGCGCCCAGGCGGCCAAGGAAATCAAGGGCCTGATCGACGCCAGCGTGGAACGCGTGGCCAGCGGCACGCTGCTGGCCGACCAGGCCGGCGTCACCATGCAAGGCGTGGTCGACGCGATCCGCCGCGTCTCCGATCTGGTGGGAGAGATCAGCAGCGCCACCAGCGAACAGAGCGCGGGCGTGGGCCAGGTGGGCGAAACCATCAGCCAGATGGACCGCGTGACGCAGCAGAACGCCGCGCTGGTGGAAGAAAGCGCCGCGGCCGCCGACAGCCTGAAACATCAGGCCCTGCAGCTGGTGCAAGCCGTTGCCGTCTTCAAACTCAACCGCGATCCGCGCCTGGGCATGCCGCTCGCGGCGTGACCGCCGCCACGGTCTTTCGGGCGCTCAGCAGTCCTGCACCAGTTCCCGCACACGGAAGATGCGGGAGCGGACCGTGCCGATCGGGATGCTGAGCGACTTGGCCGCCTGCTCGTAGGTCAGGCCCTCTTCGATGTAGGCCTCGAACGTCGACGACAGAGCCTCGGGCATGGCGCGCATCTTCTGATCGACAAGCCGCAGCCGCTGCTGCAGGGAAACGATGTGAAGGACATCGGGGGCGCCGCGCGTGTCGGCGGGCCCGTCTTCCATGTCCACGAAGCGCGCGCGATAAGCGACGGCCTTGGCCACGTGTTGTCGGCCGACATTCTGCGCGACGCCAAAGATCCAGGACTCCAGACAGGATCGCCCGCCGAAGTTCCGCAGCGATTTCAACACCTCCACGTACACGTCCTGGACCAGATCGTCGACCAGTTGGGGATCTCGTTCAAACCGCCGCAGGAAGCTTCTGAGCTTGCCGTCCGTGCGCAATGCCAGCGTGGCCAACTGGGCGTGCAAGTCCGAAAAGGTGCCGTCGCCTTCCTCTGCTCGATTGACTTCCACGGTCTCTCCTCTCGGGGCATTGCTACAAACTTCGCTGCACTGTAGGACGCGACCCGACGCTCAAGGAATGGAAGGAACGGACCGGGAAGAACCACGATCAAGGCGCTTGAAGCCTCCCCCGAACCGCGAACCCGACCGCTTGGTCGAGATTTTTAACAACCGGCGTAACCAGTGGAAACAGACCCTGCGGACGGGTCACCGTTCTGGGTGATCGCGTAGACCTTGGCGTCGAACGCTCGCTGGTCGTGAACGATGCGCTTTCTGGCCACACCCTCGAACTGCGCGCCGAGCTTCTCCGCCACCCGCTGGCTGGCGGCGTTGTCCACCCGGATGACCAGCGCCAGCCGCTGCAGCCGCAGGACGCGGAAGCAAAAATCGATCAGGTAGCGCGCGGCCCACGCCGAAACACCCTTGCCGCGATAACGGGGCTCCACCCAATAGCCCAGATCGGCGCACCGACAGTCCCACAGGATGTTGGACACGGTCACGCCGCCGATCACCGCGCCTTCCTCAGTGAAGATTCCGCAGGAAAAAGTGCGGCCGGATGTCCACTCCGACTCCAGTTTTTGCAGAAGCACATGGGCGTCCTCGACCGACCGGATCGCGTCGGGCCATTCCTCCCACCGCAGAATGTCCGCCCTGGATCGATCGACAGCGGCAAACCAGCGCCCGGCGTGATTGCGCATGAGAGGCCGGATGTCCAGACCGGCTGTCGCGGCCTGCATCGGCCGCGTGCACGCCGCCTCGCGCAGCGTGCCCTGCGCGCTTTCCATGTCGATCATTGGTGATGGCCCCTCCAAAACTGGGCAGCGACGTTAGCGTCTGCTCAAGGCCTTGTGCGCCACAAGCCACCAAACGACAGGGAGGCGACCGGTTTCAACGGGAATGGCGAACCAGTTGCAGCAGAGCAAGTGTCACCACCGTCGGGCGCCGGCATTAGGGCTTGCCCTAGGAAGGCGAACCGGGCCATGAGCCGGGTCACTCACTTGGCAGCTTCCTCCACAAATCCCACGAGGTGATCCGGTGAGCAGTTTTGCGATCAATTCCAGCTTTGTGGCGTCGGACGTGTCTTGGCTGGATGACGAGAAGGAGTTACAACGAGGCGCCCAAAAAGACGCCGAAGAACTCCAAGACGCCCAAGACCTCGCGGATGTCTGCGCCGACAAAGGCCTCGATGAAGGGGTGGCCTACCTGCAGGAAAAATTGCGCCGGGAAAAGCAGACTCCCCCGAAGGCCGTGCAGGCCCTGGTCACCAGCCCCCTCTATCTGACGGTGTGGAGCGCGGCCATGGGGTTCGATGGAGGCCTCACCTACAAAGACAGCCCCGCGATACCGGAGATCCCCCTGCGGGAATGTGTAGCAGTCACCATCTCATCGTGCGTCACCATCGTCACTTTGCTGGACGGCCTGACCGCCGCGGCCGGCGTCCAGCGGCATGTGCACGCCAAGAAGGCGCTCCAATGCGGACTGACCGAGCTGACGCGGGCTTGGGCCAACCGAGCGGACTTGAACCCGCTCGAAGCCGCCAGGATCCGGGCCCAATGCAACGAGTTGGTCAAATCGGCGCTGGGCCTACCCGGGCTGGGCGAAGTCGCCACGCAGCTTGAGGCGGACGCTGCGAACGCGCTCCACGTCTTCACCCAATTCGTTGGCAATGTGCACCTCACTTCCGACATTCGAGGCATCGCCGAGCAGTTGAGCGAGCTGCTCCCGGACGACCCCGATGTTCTGTTGATCCGCGATCAGGAGGGCATGGATGAGTTCATGGCGCGCCTTGGCGAGCGGCCTTTGAATCAAGAAGTGATGAATCTCATTGAGGACCAGAAGGAGAATTTCGCCGAGAAGGAATTCTGGGCGCTGGAAAAAATGGGCTTTGGCCTGTTCACCAATGTGGTGAGCCTGGGCCGAAGCGTTTTCGAGTTGAAGCGCTTTTCCGACACACGCGGTTTCCTGCTGGAACGCAGGGACGCGTTCAAACGGGCCATCGAGAAACTGAAAGGCAAAGCCGGCTCGAAAGTCCTGACGCACCTTTTCGATTCGGTGCGCTACAAGATCAAGTCCAACATCGCGGCCCTGTTCGGCGCCTCCACCCGGCTGTGCAACGCCGTCGGCGGCATCGTCATCAAATCGCTCACCCTCGCCGGCATCAGCTCAGGGCCCGCGGCCGCCATCATCGCCCCGATCGTCGTGGGCATCTACGCCATCAAGAACTTCGTGGGGGCCCACTACGACCGTCTGGCCAGGCGCAACGAGTGTGAGGTCACCAATTCGATCAAGATCGCCAGCAACGACACCTCCAGCAACATGGAGAACGCCATCAAGCTGGAGCTCACGGCGGACCTGGAAGCCCTCGCGGGCGACATGGACGGCATCAAGGACTTTGTGGAGGCCATGGGCCATCCGGAACTGTTCGAACCCTTCCAGAAGCGGTTTGAGGCGGCCATCAACAAGAAGGCGCAGTTCACCGAACTCCAAGCCCTGATCGACGCCTGCATGCCCACCTCCGACGCGCTGATGAACCAGCAGATGATCAAGAGCGGCAAAGCGCCTTTGCAGTTGATGGGCCACTGGAATCAACGCACGGCCGATGCGGCCAAGAAGAGCGAGAAGACCGACGCACCCACGAAGACGGCACAAACAACAGCGGACACCTCCACCCAGGCGAATGCCTCCCAGGCCGCCCAAGTCAAGCCCCAGAAAATCGGCCCCGCGACCTTGGAGGAAAAATTCCTGCGCAACCCGGTGGACAAAGTCATCGCGGCCTTGACCGGCACCTATCCCGGATGGCACCTCTACAAGGCAGACGCCGAGTTCATCAAGGCCGAGGCACGGAAATACCTTCTCGCGCGACAGGGCGACACGGCAGGTGTGAAGAAGCTGCTGTCGATTGCCGATGCATTGACCGAAAACAAGGAGCTGCTCAGGCAGTTCAACCCTCTGAAAGCCCTGATCAAAGGCAAGACATGGCAGCTTTCGGCCAAGGGGCAAGACCTGCAACAAGCCTTGGAATCGGGAGACCTCAAGAGCTTGAAAGCCAGGACACTGGTGGCCGCGCTGACCACCGCCAACCATGAATTGATCGCCAGCAGCCGGTTCGATGAAGGCACCAGTGAACACATATCCACCGTTCCAGGGTGGAAGGCGTGTCGGAGATCGAAGTCGTGGAACGACAGCTGGACCAAGTGTTCCGGCAGCACCCGGAGGTGGGAGGTGTCGCCCGACAACTCAGGGTCATAGAGGGACACCTTGAGGGCCATAACGCCCTTTTCCAAGCTCTTCTCCAGAAAAACCGTCATGTGGTGGACATCGTTGAATTCGCCCTCGGGGCTGAAACTCAACGCAAAGGAGCGGTTCTTTCCGGGTGCCACCAGACTGGCCAGCTGTGCAAGCAATGCACCCAATTGATCCGGCGCGCACTGCACGGCCTGCTCATTGCGCACGCGCCTGGCCATCTGGCAACGGCTTTCCAGTACCGCGTAGTCGAGCGGCGCAACCCGCTGATTGAGCTTTTTCAGGCAGTCTTTTCGATCATCTTTAGCTGCTTCCGCTAGGTGCCAACTCCTCAGTTTTTCCCCCTCCGCGCCCAAATTTCCACTCAAATTCTCAGTGGTTTTTTTTCCGCTTAATGACAGGAATGGTTTCCCCTCTGAAGAAAAAACCTCGATCCCGCCTTTTGTTGGCGCATTTTTGAACTTCTCAAGCTTTGTCTTCCAATAGTCGTGGAAGGCGCCACTTCTCTCCTGCAACAGATTGAACACACACGGTGGCCATTCCGGACTCTTCGCATCCATGTCATGTCCAGCATTGAGGATGGCGCGAGCGAGCGCCTCCGCTTGGGTTTCTGTCATGCCATCGCCTGTTTGCCCCATCTTGCGCAGCAACTGCATGCACATCTGAGCCAGCTCTTTGTTCCAAAGCAGCACGGTCACTTCATCGGGGTTCTGCTCGACCGTTTCAAGGCATACCTGAACCACGGACTCGTGATCGAAAGACTCAAATTCCGCCAGTTCCGCCACCTTCTTTTGCTCAATCAAGTCCTTCAGGCCATTGCCCTCATAGATGGGAAATTCTTGTTGATCGAGCTGGCTCAGAATGCCCGGCATCAAGCGCCCGAAAACGCCATTGCTGCTGAACTGAGCAAGGATGTTCGCCAAGTCAATCGGCCGATCATGTCCAAGCTGCTTAGTGAAAGGGTTCATTTCGAGGATCCAGAGTCAAGGTTGGTGACGTGTTTTCAACCCTTCGTTCGTGTCGAAGGCGAGCGTTGAGTGAGGGTGTTCCGCCTTAAGTTCGCTCCTTCCGTCGCTCAAGCGAAGGTGTGCGCCTTGCCACAACCACCGGTTCCCGAGCAATCCCCCAAATCAGTCATTTCGAGCCCGCGCGCGATCACCTCGTTCCAGACTGGCCGGAACGAAGTACCTTGGCAAAGAAACCAGATGCGGGGCCTGCGCAGGGCCCGCGCGGATGCGTCGGCCCGCGCCTACCGCTCCAGCAACCCGCGCAACATGCGCTGCGGATCGGCCAGAAAATCCCGCGTGACGCGCACGTGTTCCGTGTCGTCGTAGGCCACCGGCGCCACGCCGTCGGCGCCGCACTGATAGATGCAGGCGTCCGGGTAGGCCATGAGCAGCGGCGAGTGCGTGGCGATGACGAATTGCGAGCCCTCGTTCACCAGGTCGTGGATGCGCGCGAGCACGGCCAGTTGCCGCTGCGGCGAGAGCGCGGCCTCAGGTTCGTCGAGGATGTACAGGCCCTGGCCGTGGAAGCGCTCCATCAGCAGCGTCAGAAACGATTCGCCGTGCGACTGCTCGTGCAGCGAATGTCCGCCATAGGACTGAATGACCGGCGCACCCAGGCCGGGCTCGGCGTCGAGCTGCTCGATCTCGGTGGCCACGTTGAAGAAGCTCTCGGCCCTCAGGAAGAAGCCGGTGCGCGGCCGCTTGAATCCCTTGGCGATGCGCAGGTGCTCGTGCAGCACCGAGTGCGAGCGGCGCGTGCTGAATCGGAAGTTCTTGCTGCCACCCTCGGCGTTGAATCCGAGCGCGACGGCGATGGCTTCGAGCAGGGTGGATTTGCCGGAGCCGTTCTCGCCGATGAAGAAGGTGACCTTGGGGTGGAAGTCCAACCGGTCGAACGTGCGCACGGCGGGCAGGTTGAAGGGATAGCGCTCGAAGCTGTCGATGGTGTCTCGGCGCAGGCTCATGCGCTGCAGGAACTGGGACGAGATCATGGCGGGCCGGGTTTCAGGTTCAGGCCAGCAGGCGCGGCACGGCGGCCACGAGCATGGCCACACCCGACAGGCTGAGCAAGGACAGCACGAGCTTGCGGAACGCGGCCTCGCTCAAGCCCACGTACAGGCGCGAGCCCAGCAGCACGGGCACGAGCAGCGCCACCGCGACGATGGGCAGCAGGGGCCACATGTCGCGCGTGACGGCGCCCGCGATCACGTAGCCGAGCATGGTGAAGGCCAGGGCCGCGAGGTTGAAGTTCTGGATGATGGCGCGCTGCGTGTCTTTCTCCATGCCGCGCAGCGTGCACCACAGCGTGGGCACCACGCCGGTGAAGCCGCCGATGCCGCCCATGAAGCCGCCCGCGAGGCCGGCCACGCCATCGGCCACGCGCCCGCCGCGCGAGACCTTGGGCAGGTGCGAGGACATCAGCATGATGGGGCACCAGATCACGAGCACGCCGCCGAGCACCAGGCGGAACAGGTCGGGGTTGAGGTGCGGCAGCACGGCGATGCCCATGGGAATGCCGAGCACGCCACCGGCGAGGAACGGGGCGAGCACCTGCAGCCGGAAGGCGCGCCGGCTGGTGACCGCGGCCACGATCTGGCCGGTGAGCGAGCCGAACACGGCCATGACGGCGGCCACGCGCGGATCGATGCCCCAGACCCAGAAGGACATGGCGACCATGCCGAAGGCAAAGCCCGAGAGGCCTTGCACGAAGCCGGCCACGGCCGCGCCCAGCACCAGCAGGGCGATTTCTGGGGTCGTCACGTTCCCATCTCCTCAAAAAAGAAGGCGGCCCACCACCGGGTGGGCCGCCTTCGATCTTGCCATGGCCGCACCGCCCGGGGCGGCAGGGCCTCGGGTCTTCAGTTCTGGGTTTCGATCTTCTCGTCCTGCACGAGCTTCTGCCAGCGCGCCACTTCGGTGGCCAGCACCTTCTGCGCTTCGGCCGGCTCGGTGCTGGTGGCGCCCAGGCCGAGCTTGCGCAGGCGCTCGATGACCTCGGGCTTGGCCATGATCCTGGTCATCTCGCGCGATAGGCGCGCCACCACCGGCGCGGGCAGGTTACTGGGCCCGGCCAGCGCGGTCCAGCCGGTCACGTCGAAGCCGGGCGAGACGGTTTCGGCCAGGGTGGGCACGTCGGGGTAGGTGGGCCAGCGCTGCGTGCCGGTGACGGCGAGCAGGCGCAGGCGGTTGCCGTTGACGAGCGGCTCCATGCTGGCGAGGTTGTCGAGCACGGCCTGGATCTCGCCGCCGGCCACGGCGGTGGGCGCGAGGTTGCCGCCCTTGTAGGCCACGTCGATGAACTTCACGTGCTCGCGGCTTTGCAGCAGCACGCTGGCCAGGTGCATGCCGGTGCCCACGCCGGCGTGGCCCATCGAGAGGGTGCCGGGTTTGTCCTTGGCCTGTTTCATGAGTTCGCCCATGTTGCGGATGGGCGAGCTCGCGCCCACGGCCACGCCGAAGGGGAAGCGCGTGGTCATGGTGACCATGGTGAAGTCGTTCACCGAGTCATAGGGCAGCGACTTGTAGAGCGCGGGCGAGATGCTGTGCCCCGAGGCCATGAGGAACAGCGTGTGGCCGTCGGGTTCGGCCTTGGCCACGGCGTTGGCCGCCAGGGTGCCGCCCGCGCCGGGCCGGTTTTCCACCACCACCGGGCTGCCCAGTGCTTCGGCCAGTTGCTGGGCCACGAGCCGGGCGGTGGCGTCCACGCCGCCGCCGGGCGTGAAGCCGAGCAGCAGCTTGATCGGCTGGCGCGGCCAGTCGGCCGCCTGCGCGTGCGCGATGCCGGTGGAGAAGGTGGCGAGCAGGCCCGAGCAGAGGGCGGCGAGCAGGCCACGGCGGCCGAGGCGGGGGGATTTCATGCGGTTGTCTCCAGGGGTGGGACGCCGTTGCCTCACTCGCGGAGGCTTGCGGCGGGTGGGGTTCAGTTCTGCACTTCGATCTTTTCGTCCTTGATGACCTTGGTCCAGCGCGCCACGTCGGTGGCCAGGAAGGCCTGCGCCTCGCGGGGCGAGGTGGCCCAGGCGTCGGAGGCCTGGAGGCGGAGGGTTTCAACGATGTTGGGGCGCGCCAGCGTGCTCTGCACCATCTCGTTGAGCTGCGCGACGATGGCCGGTGGCAGGCCCTTGGGGCCGGCCAGCGCGTACCAGGCGCTCACGTCGAAGTCGGGCAGCAAGGTCTCGGCCACGCTGGGGATGTTGGGGAACAGCGCGAAGCGGTTCTTCGAGGTGACCGCGAGCGGCTTGACCTTGCCGTTCTCGATGTGGGCCGCCATGCCGGCCAGCGAGGTGAAGAGCAGCGGCACTTCGCCCGCGATCACGGCCAGCGCCGGCGCGCTGCCGCCCTTGTAGGGCACGTGGGTGAGCTTCACGTCCGCCCGCGACTGGAAGAGCACGGCCGCCAGGTGCATGCCGCTGCCCTGCCCGCCGGTGCCGTAGTCGATCTTGCCGGGCTGGGCCTTGGCCTGCTGCACCAGTTCCTGCACCGTCTTGAACGAGGCGTTGGGGTTGGCGATGATGGCGAACGGGCTGCGCGCCACCATGGAGACCATGGTGAAGTCGTTCACCGGGTCGAACGGCAGCGACTTGTAGAGCCCCGGCGCGGCCGAGTGGCCCGAGGCCATGAGGAACAGCGTGTAGCCATCGGGCTCGGCCTTGGCCACGTAGTTGGCGCCGATGGTGCCCCCGGCGCCGGGCTTGCCTTCCACCACGGCCTGCTGGCCGAATTTCTCGGCGAACTGCGCGGCGATCAGGCGCGCGAGGTTGTCCACCGGCCCACCCGAGGTGAAGCCGTGGATGATGCGCACCGGCTTGGTGGGCCAGGCGGGCGCGCTGCCCTGGGCGTGCGCCGCGGCGCCGAAGAGGCCCAGCGTTGCCCAGGTGAGCAGGGCGGCGGTGAAGGTGTGGCGTTTCATAAGAAGAACCTCTCCGGTTGGGGTCCGCGCTCGACGGGCCGTGATTGGTAGTTGCCCTCCCCGAACATGCGCATGCGCGAGGCCATGAGCTCTTCGTTGAGCTTCTGCAGCTTCGCTTCGTCGAAGGTGAGCTTGCCGCCGCGCTTGGCGAATTGGCCCGCCACCAGAACGTTTTCGATGTCCGAGGTTTCCGCGTACATCACCACGATGTGCGCCGGGTTGCCACCGGGCAGCGCGGGGAAGATGTTCATGCCGCGCGCGTCGAACATGATGAGATCGGCCTGCTTGCCCGGCGTGATGGATCCGGTCTTCTTGTCCAGGCCGAAGGCCTTGGCGCCTCCCATGGTGGCCCAGTAGAGGGCGTCGCGCGTGAGCGTGGAGTGCTGCGTCTTCGCGGGCCACTTGCCTTCGTGCCACAGGCTGCGGTTGTCCAGCTCGCGCTGGTGCAGGAAGGCGTGGCGCATCACCGAGAGCATGGAGCTGTTGAAGTAGGGGTCGCAGTCGGTGCCGATGGAAGGCATGGCGCCGTGCTTCACCAGGCGCCCGAGCATGGCGGGCTGCTCGTAGTTCAGCATCTCGGTGAGGTTGGTGGCGGTGATGGTGCAGCCCGCGTCGAGCACGATCTTGAGTTCCTCGTCGTCGAAGCAGTTGCCGTGGCCGATGTTGTGGTCGGGCCCGAGCAGGCCTTCCTTCGCCAGGCGCGGGTAGCCGTCCTCCACCACGCGCTTGCCTTTGCGGCCGTAGGTGTGGGCGGAGTTGATGAGGCCGTACTCGCGCGCCAGGCGGATGTCGTGCGCGGCCACGTCGTACTCGCCCCAGTCGGGCCCGAGGATGGCCATGGCCAGCGTGACCAGGCGGTCGTCGCTCGAGAGGCGCCCGGTGCGCAGGCGGTGGATCTCTTCGCGCGGGAAAGGCTTCTTGTGGTACGGCACCTCGCCCGGGCGCTCGGGCGGTTTCACCGTGCCGCGCGCGAACACGGCGCGGATGCCGGACTCTTCCAGCGCGTCGATGGCCACGTCGGTCATCTCCGCGTCGCGCAGGATGTGGCACCAGTCGACGATGGTGGTGGTGCCGTTGCGCAGCTGGTTCAGCGAGCCCAGCAGGTTGCCCAGGTAGACGTCGCGCACACCGTATTTGGTGGCGAGGTTCTGGTGCATGTTGGCGTGGTAGTCGCGGCTGCCGACCCAGTCGGAGCCGATGCCGCGCAGCTGGAATTCCCAGGTGTGGATGTGCGCGTTGACCATGCCGGGCGTGACGATGCGGCCCTTGCCGTCGACGACTTCAGCGCCATCGGCCTGCAGGTTGGGGCCGACGGCCACGATCCTGTCGTTCTCGATCAGGATGTCGGCGTCGTCGAAGTCGCCCACGGCGGGGTCCATGGAAAGAATGCAGGTGTTCTTGATGAGAAGGCGGGTCATGGGGTTCGTGGGGAGTGGGAAAGGAATCAGGCCAGGGAATCCGTCGGCGGGACGGGGCGGGTGGAGTTGCGCACGACCAGCTCGGGCCGCAGCACGACGGTGGCGGGCGACATCTGCCGCCCGTCCAGCCCGTCGAACAGCAGCTGCGCGGCGCGCCAGCCAAGTTCGCGGTGCGGCAGCCGGATGGTGGTGAGCGAGGGGTTGACCATGTCGACCAGCGGCATGTCGTTGTGGCCGGTGACGGCCACGTCGGTCGGCACGCGCAGGCCGGCGGCCTGCAGCGCGTCGTAGGCGCCCAGCGCCACCAGGTCGTTCGAGCAGACCACGGCCTCGGGCGGCTTCGCGCTCTGCGCGAGCAGCTGGGTCATGGCCAGGCGGCCGGCCTCGCGGCTGTAGGACTCGCAGGCCACCACGCCCGCGCTGCGCAGGCCGCGGTCGCGCAGCGCCTGCTCGAAGCCCTGCAGACGGCCCAGGCCGGTGGGCAAGCTCTGCGGGCCGGCCAGGTGGGCGATGCGCTCGCAACCGGTGCGCACCACGTGGTCCACCGCGAGCTTCATGGCCAGCCGGTCGTCGCTCACCACCGAGGGCAGGCGCCCGGACTCGTCGGCGCGGTTGACCATGACGGCGTGCAGGCCGGCGCCGACGATGAAGTCCACCAGCGGGTCTTCGCGCGAAGCGATGGCGAGCACGATGCCGTCGACCTGCTGGGCCAGCATGCGCTCGACCGTGGGCCGAGCCAGCGCGCTGGCGGCCACGTTGGCCACCATCACGAACCAGCCGCGCGCGGCCGCGCAGGCTTCGATGCCCTGCAGGATGGGCGGGAACACCGGGTTGGTGATGTCGGGCACCAGCACGCCGATGGTGTGGGTGCGGCCGGTGCGCAGGGCCGAGGCCGCGCGGTTGGGCCGGTAGCCCAGACGGCGCGCGGCCTGCTCGACGGCCTCGAGCACCTCGGCGCTGACGGCGGCGCGCCGGCGCGGATCGAGCGCGCGCGAGACGGTGGACAGGTGCACGCCGGCGGCCCGGGCGACGTCGCGGATGGTGACGGGGCCGGCGGGCTCCGTGGTGGAAGGGGAACGAGGGGTTTCGGTCACTTTGAAGGTTTTCATGCAAACGTTTGCCATCATTCTGGCGGGATTCTTTCAAAACCTCAACAGAGATAATTTGGTGCAAACCCTATGCCTCGCCCCACTTTGGGGAGCGACAATAAGCAAACGTTTGCAAGAAAAAACCGCCTTTCCCGCTTTCCGAGAAACCGCCGTGAACCTGATCTCCACCCCCGAGTCCGTGCTGGCCGTGGCGCTGGCCGCCATGGAGCGCACGCCCGACCCCCGCCTGCGCGAAGTGATGGCCGCGTTGACGCGCCACCTGCATGCCTTCGCGCAAGAAGTGCGCCTGACCGAAGCCGAATTCGAGCGCGCGATCGGTTTCCTGGTCGGCATCGGCCAGGCCACCGGCCCGAAGAAGAACGAGGTGGTGCTGGCGGCCGACCTGCTGGGCGTGTCCACCCTGGTGGCCCTGCTCAACAACCCGGGCAGTGCCGGCGGCGAATCGCCCGCCGCGCTGCTCGGCCCCTTCTGGCGCGAGCGCGCGCCGCTGTGCGAGCCCGGCGAATCCATCGCGCGCGCCGGCACCCCCGGCGTGCCGCTGGAGGTGCGTGGCACGGTGCGAGACCCGCAGGGCCGGCCGGTGGCCGGCGCGGTGGTGGACGTGTGGCAGGCCTCGCCCGTGGGCCTGTACGAAAACCAGGACGACAGCCAGCCCGACATGAACCTGCGCGGGCGCTTCACCACCGACGCGCAGGGTGCCTACTTCCTGCGCAGCGTGGTGCCCGCGGGCTACCCGGTGCCGACCGACGGCCCCTGTGGCGAACTGCTGCGCGCCCAGCAGCGCCACCCCAACCGCCCGGCCCATCTGCACTTCATGATCAGCCAGCCCGGCTTCAAGGTGCGCGTGTCCCAGGTGTTCGCCGACACCGACGAGAACCTCGACAGCGACCCGGTGTTCGGCGTCACGCGCTCCCTGGTGGGCCGCTTCGAGCTCGATGCCGATGGCGCCCAGGCCCGGCTGCAGCAGGACTTCACGCTGGAGCCCGGCGAGACCGTGTTCCCCAAGGCCCCGATTCCCTGACCTTCCCTCAAGTACCCATGGCTTTTGAACCCCAGACACGACTCGACGGCAAGGTGGCCGTCATTGCCGGCGGCACCGGCGCCATCGGCCTGGCCACGGCGCGCCGCCTGGCCGCGCTCGGCGCCGCCTGCGTGCTGCTGCACCGGGGCGACGGCGCGGCCGCCGCCGAGCGGGCCGCCAGCCTGCCCGGCGCGCAGGCGCATGGCGCGGTGCGCGCCGACATCGTCGACAGCGCCTCGCTCCAGGCCGCCGCCGAGCAGGTGGCGCGGCAATGGCAGCGCTGCGACATCCTCGTCAACAGCGCCGGCTTCACCAAGCCCGTGCCCGCCGCCGACCTCGACGCGCTCGACGACGAGCTGATCGACCGGCTGATGCAGGCCAACTTCCGCGGCGTGTTCGCCACCATCCGCGCCTTCGCGCCGCTGCTCAAGGCCAGCGGCGACGGCCTGATCGTCAACGTCTCGTCCATCGCGGGCTTCACCGGCGTGGGCAGCAACCTCGCCTATGTGGCGGCCAAGGCCGGCCTGGACGTGGTGGGCGACGCGCTGGCCAAGGCGCTGGCGCCCGTGGTGCGCGTGGTCTCCGTCTCGCCCGGCGCGGTGGAGTCCACCTTCGTGCCGGGCCGGGGCGCGGAGTTCAACACCAAGACCGCCGCCACCACGCCGCTGGGCCGCGTCGGCCAGCCGGACGACGTGGCCGCGACCATCGAGGCCCTCGCCACCACCCTGCGCTTCGTCACCGGCACGCGCATCGTGGTCGACGGCGGCCGCCACCTCTGAATCCCGCGCCCATGAGCCTCTTCAACCCGCTGTCCCAGAAGACCCTGATCACCTGCGCCGTCACGGGCAACCTGGTCAAACCCGAGCAGACGCCGCACCTGCCCGTCACCCCCGAGCAGATCGCCCGCGAATGCCTGGCCGCCGCCGAGGCCGGTGCCGGCCAGGTGCACATCCACGTGCGCGACCCCCACACCGGCAAGCCGTCGATGGAGGTGGAGCTCTACCGCGAGGTGGTGGACCGCATCCGGCGCGAGAACCGCGAACTCATCATCAACCTCACCACCGGCCCGGGCGGGCGCTTCGTGCCGAGCGAGGACGACCCCAAGGTGTTCGCGCCCGGCACCACGCTGCTGCCGCCGAACCAGCGGGTGGAGCACATCGCGCTGATCAAGCCCGACGTGTGCTCGCTCGACTTCAACACCATGAACTCGGGGCCGGACGTGGTCATCAACACGCCGCGCAACGTGCGCCGCATGGCCGCCACCATCCGCGCCGCCGGCGTCAAGCCCGAGCTGGAGATTTTCGACTCGGGCGACATCCATCTCGCGCTCGACCTGATCGCCGACGGCAGCCTGGAAGGCCCCGGCATGTGGACCTTCGTGCTCGGCGTGAAGTACGGCTTCGCGCCCTCGCCCGCCACCGTGCTCTACGCGCGCGACATGCTGCCGCCCGGCGCGGTCTGGACGGCCTTCGGCATCGGCCGCATGGAGTTCCCCATCGTCGCCCAGGCCTGGCTCGCGGGCGGGCACGTGCGCGTGGGCATGGAAGACAACATCTACCTCGACAAGGGCGTGCTCGCCGAGAGCAACGCCCAGCTCGTCGCCCGCGCGCGGGACATCATTCAAAGCATGGGCGGCAGCATTGCCAACGCGCGCGAGGCGCGCGCGATGCTCGGCTTGCCCCCACGATAAGGAAAGGGAGAACGCTCTTGACCGCACGCATCCACGAAGACACCGGCATCGCGCCACCACGCCCATCCACCGGCACCGGCCAGGCCCTGCGTCTGCTGCAGAAGGCCGACAGCATCGACACCCTGCGCCTGATGCTGGTGGACAGTCCCCAGCGCGTGCCCGCGCCGGGCCACGCGCTGGTGCGCGTGGGCGCGGCGGCCGTCAACCCCAGCGACGCCAAGGCCAGCCTGGGCATCATGCCGCAGGCCGTGTGGCCGCGCACCCCGGGCCGCGACTTCGCGGGCACCGTGGTCGAAGGCCCCACCGAATGGATCGGCCGCCAGGTCTATGGCTCGGGCGGCGATGTCGGCATCACGCGCGACGGCTCGCACGCGCGTTACCTCGAACTGCCGCTGGCCGCGCTGCGCGCCATGCCGGCCAACCTCTCGATGGAAGAGGCGGGCGCGGTCGGCGTGCCCTTCGTCACCGCCTACGAGGGCTTTCGCCGCAGCGGCATGCCCCGCGCCGGCCAGACCGTGATGGTGATGGGCGCCAACGGCAAGGTCGGCCAGGCCGCGGTGCAGCTGGCCACGCAGGCCGGCGCGCGCGTGATCGCCGTGCAGCGTGGCCCCGGCCCGTTCGCCGGCTTCAGCTGCGCACCGGTGGACGTGATCGACGCCACGGCAGTCGACGTGGCCGCCACCGCCCGCGACCTCACCCAGGGGCGCGGCGCCGACACCGTGTTCAACACCGTGGGCAGTGCCTACTTCGACGCCGCCAACAAGGCCATGGCCAAGGGCGCGACGCAGATCTTCATCGCCACGCACGACCGCGCCGTGCCCTTCGACATCTTCGCGTTCTACCGCGGCATGCACACCTACGTGGGCATCGACTCGCTTGCCATGGACTGCGCCACCTCCACCGCCCAGCTCGACGCCATGCGCGAAGGTTTCGAACGCGGCACGCTCAAGCCCTTCCCCATCGCCCGCGCCTACGACCTGGCCGATGCGGCCGAGGCCTACCGCGCCGTGCTCGGTGGCAGCACGGACCGGGTCGTGCTGCGCCCCTGAACGCCCACCCGCGAGGAGCCGCCGCCATGCACGTCACCCGCTTCGACGAGGCGCCCACCTACGAGGCGCCCAACCACGTCGACATGCGCTGCCTGCGCCTGCAGGGCAAGGAGGCCGGCCCGTCCACCCAGATGTGGATGGGCATGAGCCAGCTGCTGCCCGACGGCCACACCACGCTGGACCCGTCGCCGATCGAAAAGCTCTACTTCGTCGTCGAAGGCGAGGTCACCCTGGTGGGCGCGGTGGACGGCGTGCCGCAGCGCGCCACGCTGCGCGCCCTCGACTCCTGCCGCTTCGCCCCGGGCGAGGCGCGCCAGCTCATCAACGAGAGCAACCGGCCGGCCATGGTGCTGCTGGTGATGGCCAACGCGCCACCGGCCTCCCCGGCATGAAACCCCTGCCGCCCTCTCAGTGGGCGGGACGCCAGAACATGTGCAGTTCGTCGTGCAACACCCCGTCGATCCGCAGGGCGGCCGGTTCACGGCCGAAGGTCTGGAAGCCCAGGGATTCGTACAAGGCGATGGCGGCCATGTTGCCCGCATTGACGCTCAGGCTCACCTGAAGCAGGTCGGGCACCGACCCGGCCAGCGCGAGCGCCTGCACGAGCAATCCACGGCCCACGCCCTTGCCCCGCGCCTCGGGCGCCACGTACAGGCCATAGATCATCCCCTTGTGCCGCAGCTTGCGCTTGTCTTCACGCCGCAGCGTCACGATGCCGATCAGCCGGTCTCCCTCGAAGGCGCCGAACGCGCCCTGGTCGGGATGCACCGCGAGGCGGGCCGCCGTCGTTTCGGGAGGGAAAACCACCTCTTCCTCATGGCTGGAACCAAACGCGGTGGGTTCCTCCTGCAAGGCGGACAGGCGCAACGCGCGAAACGGGCTCGCGTCTTGGGGGGTGAGGCGGCGGATGTGCATGCGTGATGTGAGGTGGCGTTGGGGGTGTGGGGGAGTTCAATGCGGGCCCGAACGGAAGCGGCTGGGCGAGGCCCCGGCCGACTTTCGCATGAGGCGCCGCAGGGCGGTCGCGTCTTCGTAGCCCACCTGGGCCGCCACCTGCTCGATCGTCAGGCGGCTGCGCTCGATCAGCATGCGCGCGCGGTTGAGCCGCACGCTCTGCACGAGCGCCAGCGCGCCCCGGCCGGTGGCGGCTTTGACGTGCCGCGCCAGGGTGCGCGGCGACATGGCGAAAGCCTCGGCCAGCGCCGCCACGTCAGGCGGGTGGGGCAAGGCGGATTCGATGTGTTGCGTCAGGCGGCCGATCAGCTCGTTGCCGTTGGACTGCATGGCGGGCAGCACGAAGGGCGCCTGCGCCTGGCGGCCGTCGATGAGCAGCACGCGGCTCACCGCGTCCGCCAGCGCCGGCCCGAAGCGGGTGCGCAGCAGGTGGAGCATGAGGTCGGTCTGCGCCAGCGCGGCACCGGCTGTGGTGATGGGGCCGTCGGCGCAGACCATGCGGTCCGCGTCCACGCGGCACAGGGGTGCCAGGCCTTGCAGGCGCGGCGCCAGCCACCACGAGGTGGTGGCCCGCCGGCCATCCAGCAGGCCCGCCGCCTGCAGCAGGAACACAGCGGAACAGGACGCGGCCACCTCGCCGCCCCGCGCCGCGTGCCGCCGCAGGCCCTCGCTGGCCGCCCGCGCGTCGTCGCGCGCCAGGCGGTCGGCCAGCGCCGAGGCCTGGTCCACCCCCAGGCCGGGCACGATCCAGGTCGAGCTGTCGCGACCCGCTCGGGCCGGCAGGGCGTGCGTCTGCAATTGCAGGCCGTGGCCGAGCGCCACCGGGCCACCGTCGGGCGAGCACACGCGCCAGGTGGGCTGCGGCAAGGCGAGCCGGGGCGCGATGGCCGCCGCCGCGCTCAACACGTCCAGCGTGACGGCCACCCCACTCCCCCAGGCCCCGGGCAGCACGAGAACGGTGAAATCACGCATGGCAGGAATAGCTTGAAAGATGTCGAAACAGACACTGGCAGTGTAGCGCCGGCCTTGGTGCAATCAAGGCCCTTCCATCTCCAGAGAGCCCAGGACATGCCCCACCCGAATCTGACCGAACACGACGCCCTCGACGATTTCGAGGCGCGCGAGATCACGCTGGATGGTGTCACCAAGCGCGTGCATGTGGCCGGCCATGGGCCGGCGGTGATCGTCATGACCGAGATGCCGGGCATCAGCCCGCACGTGGCCCGCTTCGCGCGCTGGGTGCGCGACGCGGGTTTCACGGTTTACATGCCGTCGCTGTTCGGGGTGGACGGCGCGGTGCCCGAGGCCGAAGCGGGCATGGCCGTGATGCAGCGCGCCTGTGTGAGCGCGGAGTTCCGCGCGTTCGCCAACCGCAAGGGGCCCAACCAGGCCAGCCCGGTGACGCGCTGGCTGAGGCTGCTGGCCCGGCACGCGCACGCGGCTTGCGGCGGTCCTGGCGTGGGCGCCATCGGCATGTGCTTCACCGGCAATTTCGCGCTCACGATGATGCTGGAGCCGTCGATGCTGGCGCCCGTGCTGTCGCAGCCCTCGCTGCCGCTGGACGACCCGGCCGGCCTGGAGATCGGGCCCGAGGACTTGGCCGAGGTGCGCTCGCGCCTGGAGCGCGAGGACCTCACGGTGATGGCCTACCGCTTCGCGGGCGACAAGTTCTGCAAGGCCGAGCGCTTCAAGGCCTACGAAGCCGCGCTGGGCCCGCGCTTCGTGGCGCGGGTGCTGCCCGACAGCGCCGCCAACCGGACGGCCCTGCCCCCGTTCTTCGAGCAGGTGGTGAACAGCCCGCACAGCGTGGTGACGGCGCACCTGATCGATGAGGCCGGCCAGCCGACCCTCACGGCGCGCGACGAGATCCTGGCCTTCTTCACGCGGCGGCTCAGGAATCCCGGCAGTAGCCCTCGCCCGCTCGAACCGTCAGGCAGTTCTTCTTCTCGCTGAGCCACTTCATCCCGGTCTCGGCACCGTCGGTGGCGCGCAGGGATTCCTTCACGCCGTCGCGCTCGAACTCGATGCGCGCATCACCCGCCGCCTTGCCCGGGAACGTGCGGGGGCCGTCGAGGTTGCGGATGGTCACCTCGTACTGGCCACCGCTGCCCGCGATCTGGAGGTAGGTGCCTTCAGGCCCGTTCCATTGACCCAGCCAGGCATCGGTGGCCGGAGCGGGCGCAGCAGGTGTGGGCGCAGGTGCCGGCGCGGCCGGGGCGCTCGCGCCGGCCGCCGCTGGCGCGGCTTCGGGGGTGCGGTCCTGGCAGGCGGCCAGGGCGACGGCGATCGCGGCCATGCAGGCGAGGTGTGGGAACTTCATGGTGTGCCTTTCGGTGGGGTGCCGGATCAACGTTCGGCGATGTAGTGCGACATGCGCGCGCTCTCGCCTTCGGCGAGGAAGGCGCGCACCTCGGTCTCGATCGCGCGGTCGGCCACGGTGGCGCGCGCGCGCTGGTGCAGGTAGTCGGCCCAGGAGGTGACGATGAAGCGCTCCACATAACGCGAGGGTTCACCCAGGTCCTTGTAGACGCGCCAGAACGTGGCGCCGTCGCGGCGGCGCGGCGCCTTCATCTGGGCGATGGTGTCGAGAAAGGCCTCGTCCACACCGGGGCGGATGCGGTAGCCCACCTCCACCGCGATCGGTCCGGACTCGGGGCTGGGCTCGGCTTCCACGAAGAGCTCGTCCCACGGTGTGCCCTGGGTCACCTCGTGGTCCGCGCCCACGCGCAAGGGGAAGGGGCGCGCCAGCAGCAGGCCCGCGGCCATGAGCACGCCGGCCGCGGCGAGCGCGGCGGTGAGGCCCGCGATGTCGGACACCGCGCCCCAGAAGGCCGAACCGATGGCGAACGCACCGAGCGCGGAGACGATGTGCAGCGCCACCGCGCGCGAGCGCACCCAGGGCGGCGCACTGGCCTGGGTGGCGGTGTTGAAGGTGGACATGGTGGCCATCCAGGCCGCGCCGCCGAACGCCATGGCCACGTACACCACCGCTGGCACACGCACCCAGGCGGCCACCAGCATCACGGCAGCGAACACCACGCAGGCCACGGCCACGATGGCATCGAGCGAGAAACGCGCGCGCAGCCGGCCGATGACCAGGCCCGAAGCCACCGCCCCGGTGCCCAGGCAGCCCATGAGCAGGCCGAAGCCTTCGGCGCCGGTGCCCAGCTGGCGCTGCGCGATCACCGGCAGCAGGGCCCAGAGCGCCGAACCGGCCGCGCTGAACGCCATCACCCGCACCAGCTGCGCCAGGATGATGCGCGAGTGCCAGGCAAAACGCAGGCCGCTGAGCGTGCCACCCCACAGGCGCTCGGCCGGCAGGCTGGACGGCGGGTGCGCGCGCGGCGGCCAGCGGCGGATCGACTCCCACATCACCACCGTGGTGAACACCGTGACCACGAACACCCAGCCCGCGCCCAGGCGCGCGAACAGCAGGCCGGCCAGCGTGGGGCCGATGGCGCGCGCGGCGTTGTAGGCGATGCCGATGGCGGTGATGGCCTGCGGCCACTCGGGGCGCGGCACCGGGTCGACCACCGAGGAATTCCAGGCCGGCGTGAGCACCGCCGTGCAGCAGCCGCAGACGAAGACCAGGAACAGCACCGAGGCGGGACCACCCCAGCCCGCCAGCACCAGAGCGGCCAGCAGCACGCTCGCGCCCACCTGGGCGATCAGCGCGCCCGAGATCAGGCGGCGGCGGTCGGTGGTGTCGGCCAGCACCCCGGCGGGCAGCGCCAGCAGGAACATGGGCAGGAACACCGCCGTCTGCACCAGGGCGGCCAGGAAGGAGGAGCCGGTGAGCTCGACCATGAGCCAGGCGGCGGCCATGGTCTGCATGCCACTGCCGATGAAGAACACCGCGCCGCAGATCCAGAGCCCCCGGAAAGCGGGTTGGCGAAGCGGGCTCCAGATGGATGTGGACATGGCCCATTATTCCGCAGCCCTGCGTCCTCAGCGCCTGTCGGGTTGAGTGCCCTGCCTTTTCGACCTTGTCCACGGCGGCCAGATTCATCGATTGGTGCTGCGCGGGCAACCCTCAAGCTTGCGGCCCGTACTGGAACAGGCGCCGCTCCTCGGGCGTGATCTCTTCGGTCTTGTTGCCCGGCCAGTGCGTGAACGGCTCCAGCTCGAAGTGCTGCGTCTTGCCCACCGGCAGGGGCAGGCGCACGTCGCCCTTGACCAGCGTGGCCGTGAACCGCCGGAAGTCGTCGCTCACGTGCACCTCCACCTGCGCCATGTCGGCTTCACCCGGCAGGTAGTCGTTGTCTTCCAGCGTGCGCTTGGGGAACAGCTCGTCGAACGCCGCCCGCACTTCGCTCAGGTCGGATTCGCTCACCGCCCGCTCACGCAGGTAGAAGCTCAACCACAAATGGTGGCGCTTGCCCTCTCTGTCATGGAACCAGAATTTGGCCGTTTCAGGAATGCCGCGCATGCGGTGGATCTGGGTGTAGGTCGCCATCTCCCACTGGCCCACCGCCTCGGCTTCGGCGTTGCCCTGATAACTCTCCAACTCGGTCACGCGCGACACATTGCCCGTCATCACATGCCGCCACGGGAACTTCACGCGGATGTGCCGCATGTACCACATGGCGTCGGGCCGCCAGCCGGCATCGATGCGCGCGATGGTCTCGGGCTTGAGGCGGTCCAGCATCAGGCGGCGGTCCTCGCTTTCGGTGAGCGTGAACGTGCCCCCGGGCAGGCTGGCGTTGTAGCTCTTGCGGGTGATGCCGTGCAGCACCACGGCGCGGTACTGCGCCAGTTCCACCTGACTGCCCAGGCCTGCGGCCCAGAGCATCACGTGGCCGTCTGGAGCAACTCCGATGCGCACATCGTCGTAGCGTGGACGGACCTTGCCATAGGTCACATTCTTGGCCACGATGGGAGGCGCCTGAATGAACAGGTCGTAAATGCGGCGCAGCGGCAACTCGGCATCGAGCTGGTAGAAGCGGTCGTCGAGGTAGTCGTAGTACTTCAGCCGCAGCGTCTTGGGCAGGCGCGCGCCGCTCTTGCTGATGGCGCTCATGCCACCGCTGCCCGCACCCCAGGCCGCACCAAAGCCGGTGTAGAACTGGGCCACGACCTGCCCCTCGGCGTCCTTCATCCAGTTGTCGCCCGTCAAGGTGGTCACATCGCCCTGCCCCCTCGGTTCGATGTCGATGCCGTAGCGGCAGAACGAGACCTCCCATTTCATGGTGGCGGTTTCGGGGGTGGTGTTGCGCATGAAGAGTCCTTTGAGGAATTGAGCCTGGGCAGCACCCGTGGACAAACCGGTGCCCAGTGCGGCCACCTGGGCCAGCCAGCGGCGGCGAGAGAAGGGGCGCGACGGTTCAACCAAAAACATGGCCGCGCTCCAGGGTGTCGTCGCTGCGGTAGCGAGGGGCCATGGCAAAGGCATCGCTGAACGAGAGGTGCAGGAAGCGGCGCCGGAAGGCCCGGGCCCGCTCCGCGCCCAGGTTCGCCTCCAGCCCCCAGCTCTGCTGCGCCGGCTTCCACGCCACGAAGGCGTTGTCCTTGGCGAAGGCGCGCAGCTGTTGCTGCACCTGGGCCACCTCGAGGGTGTGCGCCTGCATATCAGTTTTGAGCTTGTCCGGGTACTGCGTGGTGGTGTGCCGCTCGGCCATGTCCACCATGAGCGAGAGGCCCACCTTGTAATAGTCGCCCTGCACCTGGCGCACGTGGCGATGTGGCTTGCCCCAGGCGGGCCGGTGGTCTTGCTGGCTGTACCAGCCCTGGGCGTACACGAAGGCTTGCGGCCCGGGCAAGGTGAGGGTGCCACCGCGGCCGTGAACGCTGCGCAGGGCCGGCAGGTGGCGCTCCTCTTCGGGTTCGACCTTGTTGGTGCCGGTCTTGTAGCCACCACCCACGTCCGAATGCGCCCCCGGGATGCCCAGCTCGAAGCCCATGCGCGAGCGGATGCCGTCGACCTCGCTCTTGGCCCGGCAGGCGCTGGCGATGTTGGTGAGCGGGAAGTTTTCCCGGTACTCGTCAAGCGCCACCAGATGGAACACCCGCCGCGCCGCGTCGTCTTCGAATCTCAGTTGCAGATCGTCCACGTCGTTGCCGGGCAGCAGGCCTTCGGCCGAGACGGTGTCGAACAGGCCCACGAAGTTCACCTGCACCACCACCCGGCTCCAGTCCCGGGTGAAGTGCTGGGCGATTTCTTCCCGGTTGCGCAGCAGGCTGGCGAAGTGGCGCGCCGTGGCCGCCCCCCGGCTGAAGCCGAACAGGTTGAGTTCCAGCAAGGCGGGCAAGCCTTGCTTGCCGCGCTTTTTTACAACGAGGGCTTTGAAGGGATCGAACGCCGATTGCGCGCGGCTTCGCATGCCGGTGTCGCCCGTGCCCAGGGCCTTGCCGACCCCGTCATCGCCTTGCGACCTCGTGGTGCCCATGCCTTCCACGTAGACACCCAGGTCGGGGCCGTCGACTTCCTTGTCCAGCGAATCCCACATGCGCGCCACGTTGGAGAGCGCGTTGTCGTAGCTGGTACCTTCGCCGCCGTGCCGGTCGATCGCGCCTTGGTCTCTGGTCTCGACGTTGAAGTAGTTGTTGAGAGTGCCGTCAAAAAACAGGTTGACCTGAATCTTGTCGACCTCCACCACATGCACGCTGTCCTCGACCGTGTTGGTCATGCAGCGGTTGTTGTACAGGCCCTGATCGTCGGTTTGTGGGATGGCCATGTCGAAGTCCTCCTGGTGGTTCAGGTCATTGCGACCGTTCGTGATGCATGCGGAGCTGCGCAGCTGCCTCGCCGCTGCCTATGCGCTGGGTGCGCCCCTGTCCGCCGCGAACGGGTACTCCCCCAGCACCGCCTCGATGATCTCCTCCGGGCTCTGGTCCTGGAAGACCTTGCAGTCGGTGCTCAGCGTGGCCAGGTGCAGCCAGGGCCTCAGGGTGAACTCCACCAGCGCGTGGCGCCCGGACTCCCCGATGTACCGGGCTTCGGTGATCAGGCCCGAGATCTCCCGCACCCCTGCGCCCTGGTTGACGCCCGCTCCTCCGGGCATCCCGGGCACGAAGCTGCCCTGGCCTTCGAGTTCGAGGCAGCAGGTCAGCTCGCGGCCGATGAAGGTGTTCAATTCCAGTGGGGCACCGCCCTCCGGGCTCTGCAGCACCAGCCGGTACTCGAACAGCGCGTTGATGCCCTCTTCGCCTTCGAGCTTCAGGGGCTCCAGCAAGGGAACACCGTTCACCTCGGGAATCGCCGCGCTTCGGATCGTCAGCCCACGCCGGGGGGTCGATGGGGTCATGGCAGTCCTCCTGAATGTTCTCGTTGAGATGGCGACGCATGCTCGGCCACCCTCAACGATTCATCCAAGGTCGGACTTCACTGGATTGACTTTCCCCCAAGCCTTGCCACCTGGAGGGCACTGCGTCCTGCTCCAAAAATCCGCCAACTCAATCCGCCAAAACCGCACCTCATGGCAAGCCCCTTGCGCCAGCCTCCTGTGGGTCGGACGCAGCATCCCCTCATCGCGTTGCGAGGAAGCGACGGATCAACAGGCAGACAGGGGAAGGCAGCGCCTCAGCGTGGCGTGTGGCCGTAGGTGATGGAGAGCACCACGCCCGAGCGCAGGCGCACCGTGGCGAACAGGTTGCCGGGGCCCCGGTCGTACAGCCATTCCTCGGTGACCTGGCAGGGCAGGATGCGGCTGGCGTAGGGTTCGGGCACCGGGTAGTAGTGGGGGTTCTGGTAGAGCGGCGCGCAGTAGGTGTCGGTCAGCACGGGTTGGCCGCACTTGGCCATCAGCGAGAGTTTCGAATCGCCTTCGGCCGCGATGCCGCCGGCGCAGCGCAACGATTCCGCGCGTGCCGGGGCCGCGCCGCCCAGCAAGGCCACGAGCAGCCCCAGGCCCGCCAGCCACCGCCAGCCCGGCAGGGTCGAGGGCAGTCGATAGGCTGGGGCGGACATGGCGGGCGGGCTACACGATGCCGTTGCGGATCGCGTAGACGGTGAGTTCGGCGTTGTTCGCCAAGTGCAGCTTTTCCAGCACGCGCGCGCGGTACACGCTCACGGTCTTGGGGCTGAGCATGAGTTCTTCGGCGATGTCCGAGAGCTTCTTGCCCGAGGCGATCTTCTGCAGGGTCTGCAGTTCGCGCTCGGACAGGCTGGCGTGCAGCTCCTCGCTTTCGGGGGCGTTGAGCGTGTCCACCAGCATCTGCGCCACGTCGGGCGTCACGTACTTGCGGCCCTGCATCACGGTGCGGATGGCGGCCACCAGCTCGGCCGGCTCGCCGGCCTTGTTCAGGTAACCGCGCGCGCCCGCGCGCAGGCAGCGGATGGCGTACTGGTCTTCCGGGTACATGGAGACCACCAGGGTCTTGACGGTGGAGCCCTCTTCCTTGAGCGTGCCCAGCACCTCCAGGCCCCCGCGCCCGGGCATGTTCAGGTCGAGCACGAGCACGTCGCACTCGACCTTGCGCATCAGGTCGCGCAGTTCGGGGTAGCTGCCGGCCTCGCCGACCACCTGGATGTCGGTGGCTTCCGAAATGGTGTCGCGGATGCCGCGCCGCACCATGGCGTGGTCGTCACACAAAATCACCTTGATCATGGGGTTCCTCGTCGGCCTGCGCCGCATTGTCCGGGTTGCTGGAAGTCTGCAAGGGTATCGACAGAATGACCGAGGTGCCGCGGGGCGAGGAACTCACGTCGAGCCAGCCGCCCACCTTGACGGCGCGCTCGCGCAGGCCCAGCAGGCCGAAGGACTTGGCCTTGCGCAGGGCCTGGGCGTCCAGGCCCTTGCCGTTGTCGGTCACTTCCAGGGTGAGCACGCCTTCGCGGTCGCTCAGGTCGATGTCGACCGAGCTGGCCTCGGCGTGCTTCTGCACGTTGGTCATGGCCTCCTGCGCGGTGCGGTAGGCCACCAGCTGGAATTCGCGCGGCACGTCCAGCGTCTCGGACGAGCGCCGCACCACCACCCGCAGGCCGGTGCGCCGCTCGAAGCCCGAGGCCAGCCAGAGCACGGCGGCGACCAGGCCCTGGTCGAGGATGGGCGGGCGCAGGTTCATCATGATGCGCTGGCTCGCGCCCAGGGCGTGCTGCAGCATCTCCATGGCCGAGCCCAGGTGGCGCTGCACGTCGCCCTGCTCCACGTGCCGGCCGACCCAGGCCAGGTCGAGCTTGACGGCGGCGAGCGCGCCGCCGATGTCGTCGTGGATCTCGCGCGCGATGTCGGCGCGTTCCTGTTCGATGCTGGTCTGCAGGTGCTCGGCCAGTTCGGCCAGGCGGCGGCGCGATTCGGCCAGTTCGGCATCGGCCGCAGCCTTGGCGCGGCGGGTTTCGCTGATCTCGATGGCGCGCTCGATCACGTGCGACAGGCGGTGCATGCTGTCCTTGAGCAGGTAATCGCTCACGCCCCGGTGCATCACGTCGACCGCCGCCGTTTCACCAATGGCGCCGGAGAGGATGACGAACGGGATCTCCAGCTTCATCGCCCGCACCTCGTCCCAGGCGTCCATGCCGGTGAACCCGGGCAGGTGGTAGTCGGCCAGCACGATGTCGTAGTGGGCGCTCTGCAGCTCGCGGCGGAAGTCCTCCAGCGTGTCCACCAGCACCACCTCGCTGGCGAGCTGGCTGCGCTGCAGGGCGAATTTCACGAGCGCGTGGTCCACCCGCGAATCCTCCAGATGAAGGATGCGGACAAAGCGCTTGTCCGGGGTTGGAGACGGTCCGCTCATTCTGGTGTTCTCGGGGGATGAATGCCACTTTGCACCCAGGGCTGGGCCGGCAACGCGGAAATTGGTGCTGAATTCGGCCCGTTATCTGTCGATACAGGGTCGGACAGCTGTCGAAAATTGTAATACCCACCCCAGTAGCCGAGCGCCCCACCCACCCACCATGGAACTACCGACGATGCAGCAGACCCCGCCGTCTGTCTCCCTGCCCGTGAATCTGGTGGCCGACCTCCAGGATTCGCTGCTCATGGCCATGACGGACCTGCAGCGGCTCGAAGGCCTGCTCGACCACGCCACCAGCAACCTGCTGGAGCGTTTCGGTTCGGCCAACCAGGCCCTGGGCCACCTCAGCGCCGAACGGGGCGAGGAGTTCGGCCCGATCCGCCAGAGCCTGCACCAGGCCGTGACCGAACTGCAGTTCCACGACATGGCCACCCAGCTGATCGTGCACACCGGCAAGGTGCTGCAGAGCTGCGCCTGGCGCCTGGCCGACCAGACCATGGAGCCCGAGGAAGGCGAGGTGCCGATGGACATCGACCCCATGCCCGAGCGCCCCAGCCCGGTGACCCAAAGCGAGATGGACGCCGGGTCCATCGACTTGTTCTGAGCACAGGCCGATTCAAGCCTTTGCCCCAATTGCCGATATTTGATTCCAAACGGAGTAAGCCATGCGATCGATTCTTGCCGTAGACGACTCGGCGTCCATGCGAAAAATGGTGTCCTTCACCCTCACCGGGGCGGGCTACCACGTGGTCGAGGCCGTGGACGGTCAGGACGCCTGGGAAAAAGCCCAGACGCACAGCATCGACCTGGTGCTGACCGACCAGAACATGCCCAACATGGACGGGCTGGGCCTCACGCGCAAGCTGCGTGAGCACCCCAAGTTCAAGTCCGTGCCCATCCTGATCCTGACCACCGAGTCCAGCGACCAGATGAAGCAGCTCGGCCGCGCGGCCGGCGCCACCGGGTGGTTGGTCAAGCCTTTCGATCCGGGCCGCCTGATCGAAGTGATCCAGAAAGTCATCCGCTGATTGAAACGCGCTGCCCAAGAAGCGGCCAAGGAGAACCCCGATGGGTGAAATGATGAACGAAGGCCAGAACCTCGGGAACGACATCGACCTGAGCCAGTTCTACTCGATCTTTTTCGAAGAAGCCGGTGAGAACCTGGACCAGATGGAGCAGATGCTGCTCGCGCTCGACCTCGAGAAGGCCGACGACGAGGAGCTCAACGCCATCTTCCGTTGCGCGCACTCCATCAAGGGCGGTGCCGCCACCTTCGGCTTTGCCGACGTGGCCGAGCTCACGCACCAGATGGAGTCGCTGCTGGACAAGCTGCGCCGCCATGAACTGACGCCCACGGCCGCCATGGTGGACGTGCTGCTGGAATCCTCCGACGCGCTGCGCGGCCTGCTGGGCGCCCACCAGGGCCGGGGCGTCGAGCCCCCCGCCACGGCCGACCTGGTCGCGCGCATCAGCGTGCTGGCCCACGGCGAGGACGCCGAAGTCGAACCGGAAGAAGCCCCCGCGCCAGCCCCGGTGGTGGTCGCGGCGCCCGCTCCCGTGGCCGCCCCGGCGCCAGCCCCCGCACGCAAGGCCGCCAAGGTCGAGCGCGAGCTGGAAATCCACATCGGCCCGCTGGAGAACCCGGCCTCGGCCGACGGCATCGCCGAGCTGTTCCGCGACATTCCGGGCCTGGGCACGGTCGAGGCCCTGCCCTGCGACCTGAGCACGCGCCGCGTCTGGCGCGCCCGCACCTCGGCCAGCGACAGCGACCTGATGGACCTGTTCACCTTCCACGTGGGCAAGGACGACATCCGCATCGTCGAGCCACAGGCCCAACCGGCCGCACCGAACATCACCATCGGCGAAGACGGCGAGCCCATGGGCACCGGCCACCCGAACCCGACCACCGAAGGCCGCGACTACGGCTTCTTCGAAGGCGCTCCCGGCGTGCCGATGCGCGCCGCCGCCACCGCCGAGGGTGCCGCCCCGAAGGCCGCCCCCAAGGTGGAGGCCCGTGCCGCTGCCGGTGCCGGCCTCGAATCGAGCACGCTGCGCGTCTCGGTGAGCAAGGTGGACCAGCTCATCAACCTGGTCGGCGAACTCGTCATCACCCAGGCCATGCTCGCGCAGAAGAGCCGCGAACTCGACGACAAGGACAACCAGCCCCTGCTGGCCGGCCTGGCCGACCTGGACCGCAACACCCGCGACCTGCAGGAAGCGGTGATGTCGATCCGCATGATCCCCATGTCCGTGGTGTTCAACCGCTTCCCCCGCATGCTGCGCGACCTCGCCACCAAACTGGGCAAGAAGGTCGAGCTGGTCACGCAGGGCGAATCGACCGAACTCGACAAGGGCCTGGTGGAGAAGATCACCGACCCGCTGACCCACCTGATCCGCAACAGCTGCGACCACGGCATCGAAATGCCGGAGGAGCGCCGCGCCAAGGGCAAGAGCGAAAACGGCACGATCACGCTGTCGGCCACGCACGAAGGCGGCTCGATCCTGATCGAGGTGCGCGACGACGGCAAGGGCCTCTCGCGCGAGAAGCTGCTGCGCAAGGCGCGGGAGAAGGGCATCGACGCGCCCGACACGCTGACCGACACCGAGGTCTGGAACCTGATCTTCGCGCCCGGTTTCTCCACCGCCGAGGAAGTGACCGACGTGTCCGGCCGCGGCGTGGGCATGGACGTGGTCAAGAAGAACATCGCCGCGCTCAACGGCACGGTGGAGATCGATTCGGCCGAAGGCTTCGGCATGCGCGTCTCGGTGCGCCTGCCGCTCACGCTGGCCATCATGGATGGCATGTCGGTGCGCGTGAGCGACGAGGTGTACATCCTGCCGCTGTCCAACGTGATCGAGTCGTTCCAGATCAAGCCGAGCGACATCAACACCATGGCGCAGGGCGCCCAGGTGGTGAAGGTGCGCGACGAGTACATGCCCGTGGTCGAACTCGAGCGCGTGTTCCAGGTGCCGCGTTTCGAGTTCAACGGCACCAGCCCCATCATGGTGGTGGTGGAAGCCGAAGGCTCGCGCGTGGCGCTGATGGTCGACGAGCTGCTGGGCCAGCAACAGGTGGTGATCAAGAACCTGGAGTCCAACTACCGCAAGGTGCCCAACGTCTCGGGCGCCACCATCCTGGGCGACGGCAAGGTCGCGCTGATCCTGGACACCTCTGGCCTGGTGCGCCGCTCACGCCACTGACCTGAGTCCTTTCGCCCCGCTGCCTGGCGCCCCCCGCTTTTCCTCAGTCAGGACCCCATGCTGCTGCAGACCACGCCCCCGAAGCGCTCCCCCTTGCCCACGGGCCGGGCGAGCGCGCCCGCACCCGAAGACGGCCCCCTGACCGAAGGCCGCGAATTCGTCTGGTCCAACGACGACTTCACGCGCATCAAGGCCCTGATCTACAAGAAGGCCGGCATCAGCCTGCACGACGGCAAACACGCCATGGTCTACAGCCGCGTCTCGCGCCGCCTGCGCGAGACCGGTCACGACAGTTTCAAGACCTACCTCGACTGGCTGGAGCAGCACGACGGTGCCGAGTGGCAGGAGTTCATCAACGCGCTGACCACCAACCTCACCGCGTTCTTCCGCGAATCGCACCACTTCGGCATCCTGCACGACCTGCTGGCCGCCAAACGCACGCAGGCCTGGCGCATCTGGTGCTCGGCCGCCTCCACCGGCGAGGAGCCCTACTCCATCGCCATGACGGCCACCGAGGCGCTGGGGGCTTCAGGCTCGTTCCAGATCGTCAACAGCGACATCGACACCAAGGTGCTGGCCACCGCGCAGCGCGGCATCTACAAGGCCGACGGCGTCAAGGGCCTGAGCCCCGAGCGCCTGCAGCGCTTCTTCATGCGCGGCAAGGCGGGCAACGCCGGCCTGATGCGCGTGAAGCCCGAGCTGCAGAAGCACATGGAGTTCCTGAGCGTCAACCTGATCGAGAACCTGCCGTTCCGCGAACCCTTCGACGTGGTGTTCTGCCGCAACGTGATGATCTACTTCGACGCCGCCACGCAGCGCGCCGTGCTCGAGCGCATCCACCGCGTGATGAAGCCCGGCGGCATGCTGTTCGTGGGCCACGCGGAGAACTTCAGCGACGCCCGCAACCTCTTCGCCCTGCGCGGAAAGACCGTGTATGAGCGCATTTGACGCCGTGGCCACGCGCCCGTCCGCGGGCACGACATCCCGGCTGGACGCCCTCAGAGGGCGCCCCACCAAACCGGGCGAGGCCAGCTTCTTCTACCAGGACCACCACTTCAAGCACGACGCGGTGAAGGTCCTGCCGGGCGAGTACTACGTGACCGCCGACGACCTGGTGGTGATGACGGTGCTGGGCTCCTGCATCGCCGCCTGCATCTGGGACCCGCGCGTGCGCGTGGGCGGCATGAACCACTTCATGCTGCCCGACGGCGGCAACGATTCGAGCGGGCGCTACGGCTCCTACGCGATGGAACTGCTGATCAACGAGATGATCAAGCTCGGCGCCCGGCGCGAGAGCATGCAGGCCAAGGTGTTCGGCGGCGGGCAGGTGATGCACACCTTCACCACCATGAACGTGGGTGAGCGCAACACCGCCTTCGTGCTCGACTACCTGCAGACCGAGCGCATCGCCGTGGTCTCCAAGGACGTGCTCGACATCTACCCGCGCAAGGTGTGTTACTTCCCGGCCACGGGCAAGGCCATGGTCAAGCGCCTGGCCCACTCGCATCCCGAAACCATCGAGACCCAGGAACGCAAGGGCAGCGCGGCCGTCGTGGCCAAGGCCACGGCCGGCGGCTCGGTGGATCTGTTCTAAGGGAGAAAACAACATGGCAAAAATCAAGGTCATCGTGGTCGACGACTCGGCCCTGGTGCGCAGCCTGCTCACCGAAATCATCAACCGCCAGTCCGACATGGCCTGCATCGGCGCGGCCAGCGACCCGCTGGTGGCGCGCGAGATGATCCGCGAGCTCAACCCCGACGTGATCACGCTCGACGTGGAAATGCCGCGCATGGACGGCCTGGAGTTCCTCTCGCGGCTGATGCGCCTGCGCCCGATGCCGGTGGTGATGGTCTCCACCCTGACCGAACAGGGCGCCGAGATCACGCTGCGCGCGCTGGAGATGGGCGCGGTCGATTTCGTGGCCAAGCCGCGCATCGGCGTGAGCAGCGGCCTGAACGAACTGGCCGGCGACATCGTCGACAAGATCCGCGTGGCCGCCAAGGCCCATGTGAAGCGCCTGGCCGCCGCCCCGGGGACCGCCCAGGCCACGCCCACCGCCGCCGGCCACGCCGCCGAGCCGCCGCGCGCGCCGCTGCCGCGCCTGTCCACCGAAAAGATCATCTGCATCGGTTCGTCCACCGGCGGCACCGAGGCCATCCGCGAGGTGCTGGTGCCCATGCCGGCCGACGCACCGGGCATCGTGATCACCCAGCACATGCCGCCGGGTTTCACCACCAGTTTCGCCAACCGCCTCAACACGCTGTGCCGCATCCGCGTGGCCGAAGCGCGCGACGGCGAGCGCATCCTGCCCGGCCATGCCTACATCGCCCCGGGTGGCCGCCACCTGCGCATCGACCGCAGCGGCTCCAACTACGTGGCCGTGCTGGAAGACACCGAACCCGTGAACCGCCACCGCCCTTCGGTGGAGGTGCTGTTCAAGTCGGCCGCGCGCGTGCTCGGCCCCAACGCCCTGGGCATCATGCTCACCGGCATGGGGGGCGACGGCGCCGCCGCGATGCGCGAGATGAAGGACGCCGGCAGCTACAACTACGTGCAGGACGAGGCCAGCTGCGTGGTGTTCGGCATGCCGCGCATGGCCATCCAGCACGGCGCGGCGCACGAGGTGCTGCCGCTCAACCAGATCGCCAATGCGGTGTTGAACCGGCTGGCCAGCTCGCCCTCGGGCGTGCGGCACCGGATCTGATCGTTCAGACGCGCTCGCTGAGAAGCGTGCCGGCTTCCACCGGCGCGGCGCTGCCGTGGCCGTGTTCGTCGTAGGCCACCAGCTCGGCCATGGCCTCGGGGCCCACGCCATCACCGACCACGTCCAGTTCCACCGCCTCGGCGACCTCGCCACCTTCGGGCATCACCGGCCAGGGCAGTTGCTCCATCGCCGGCTGGTCCGGGCGGTCCGCTGTGAGGGGCTTGCGCGGGATCATCGAGGCCGTCACCGCCGACAGGTCGGGGGCGGTATCGCTCTGGTTGCCCGGCACCTCGCTGCCGCCCTTCGCGGGCTCGATGCCCAGCGCGCGGTCCACCACGGCGGCGCTGGCCTCCCACATGCGGGACAGCACGTTCTGCAGGTGCTCCACCGCCTTCTTGTCCTTGGCCTGGCGCTGTTCGGCCACCTGGGCGGCTTCCTGCTGGGCCTGCCGCTGGGCGGCCACGTCCTGCGGCGCCGCTGGCACACCGGAGGCGCTGCGCGAAGCCGGCAGCGCGGCGGCGGCGTCATCGTCGGTCGCCGCGGCGCGCCCGTCCACGCCCGCGCGGGCGGCGGCAGCGGCCTGCGACGGCGTGGCGGTGCGGCCTTCGCGGCCGAAACCGGTCTGGGCCTTGCCGTCGTTGCCACCCGCCTGCACGGGCTGCACGGCGGCGACCGGCGACACCGGCGCGACGGCGGTGGACACCGGCGTCGGCCAGGACACGGCAGTGGTGCTCGAAATGTTCAGCATGGGCTTCCCCTCACGGCGGCCACCGGGCGAGACAAGCCCGGTGTTCTTGCCGGGTTTTCGGCCGGGAACACACGAACTTGAGAACTTTCTTCGCCTCCCGGCGCGCGGGGCCGACAGACGGACGGGCCGATGGGCGGCCGCCTCAGACGCCGCCAGTCGGGTGCGTCGGGTCCACCCAGAGCACCTGGTCGGGTTTTTCCACCGGTTCGATGTCCAGGTTGACCGCCACCGCCTGCCCATCGCTGCGGCAGAGCACGCACTCCAGCGCCTCGGTGGGGCTGGCGTTGATTTCCTGGTGCGGCACGTAGGGCGGCACGTAGATGAAGTCGCCCGGGCCCGCCTCGGCGGTGAACTCCAGCTGTTCGCCCCAGCGCATGCGCGCCCGGCCGCGCACCACGTAGATCACGCTCTCCAGCGGGCCGTGGTGGTGGGCGCCGGTCTTGGCGTCGGGGTGGATGGTGACGGTGCCGGCCCAGAGTTTCTGCGCGCCCACGCGCGCGAAATTGATGGCCGCCTTGCGGTCCATGCCCGGGGTGGAGGGCACGTTGCCGTCGAGCTGGTTGCCCGGGATCACGCGCACGCCATCGTGTTTCCAGGCCGGATCGGCGTGGTGATCGTGGTCATGGGGCGCGTGGGGATGGTGCTCGTGGGCCATGGCGGGTGTCTCCGGGTCGCGGGTCTTCAGTGTGCCAGCATGCGCGGGCGCGCGCATGGCGGGAAAATGCGGGGTTCGACCCCACGTTGTCCGGAGAAACTGCCTTGCCCTTGCCCACCCCCGCTCCCCGCACGCCCATGCACACCCGGCGCGTCACCTACCAGGGCTTCCGGCGCGACGACGGCCTGTGGGAGGTGGAAGGCGAACTGCACGACAGCAAGCCGCACGACATCGAGATCCACGACGAAGGCCGTTGGCTGGCGGGCGAGCCCATCCACCACATGCGCTTGCGCGTCACCTTCGACGAGGGCATGGTGATCCGCGCGGTCGAGGTCGCGATGGACGCTTTTCCGCACGGTCCGTGTCCCGAGGCCATGCCGAACCTGCAGCGCATGGTGGGCGAGGTGCTGGGGCGCGGCTGGCGCCAGACCATCCAGCGCCACCTGGGCGACGTGCAGGGCTGCACCCACTTGCGGGAGTTGTTGTTCAACCTCGCCACGGCGGCCTTCCAGACCTGCGCGGGCGCGGGTGCGTTCGCGCCCAAGGGCGATGGCCGCCCACCCGCGCACCTGGGCCAGTGCGTGGGCTGGGATTTCAATGGGCCGGTGGTGGAGCGGGTGTATCCGATGTTCTTTCGCTGGCAACCGCCGGCCTCGTCGTCTGTGACTTCCTAGCCACTTCATTCGACTGCCTCGCGGGCGCATGGGCCTCAGGCGCTCTGCTCCGCGGGTGTCCCCCGACCCGGCTTCGCCGGGTCTCCTCCTTTACCCCGCTGCGCAGAACGCCTGAGGCCCATGCGCCAGAAGGGATGCAGGCCATCCATCGTCGAGTGCCAATGAGGTCATCGGCGCCCAGGGGGAGCGGCGCAGCGAAGTAAAGGAGGAGGGACGGCGCAGCCGGCCCGGGGGACATGAGCGGAGCCGCTCCCCCTGGGCGCCGATGACCGGCGCAACGCTTAGGCCCCAACCGAAACAAGCACCCAGGCCAGCAGGTTACGCTGGTCCCCATGAAAGCCTCGCACGAACCCCGCCTGGCCCGCGTGGCCGCCATGGTGGCCGACCCGGCGCGCTCGCGCATGCTGTCCTACCTCATGAGCGGCGAGTTCGCCTGCGCGGGCGAGCTGGCCAAGGCGGCTTCGGTGACCCCCGCCACCGCCAGCGGCCACCTCGCCCAGCTGCTGGACGCGCGTTTCGTGGTCTGCGAGCCGCGTGGGCGGCACCGCTACTACCGGCTGGCCGACGCCGACGTGGCGCACGCGCTCGAAGCGCTGGCCCTGGTGGCCGAACGCGACGTGCACGACCAGGCCTGGGCCCATCCCGAGCGCCAACGCCTGCGCTACGCCCGCTGCTGCTACGGCCACATGGCGGGGCGCCTGGGCATCCTGCTGCACGATGCCCTGCAGGCCCGGGGCGCGCTGGCGGCCCAGGCCGGCGGCTACGCCCTCACCGAGGCCGGGCACACGTGGCTGTCCGACCACCTGGACCTGCAGCCCGCGCCACCACGCGCCAGCCGGCGCTTTGCCTACCCCTGTCTGGATTGGTCGGAACGGCGCGACCACCTGGCCGGCCAGCTGGCCGACGACATCCTCCAGCACCTCACCACCCAAGGCTGGCTGCGGCGCGGCGGCGGTCGGGTGCTGGACCTCACGCCCAAGGGGCAGCGCGAACTGCTGCCCCGGCTGGAGCAGGCGGCCGGCCGCGCGGCCTGATGGGCCTCACACGCCCTGGAAGGCCAGCGGGTCGCGGCCGCTGCGCGTGAGTTGCGAGCGGCGCGAGAGGTAGGTGACCGCATCCAGAAAACCCGTGCAGCGCACGATGCCCACATCCAGGTCGGCCACGCCCACGCTGAGCGGCAAGGCCTGGGCCCAGCCGTCGAAAGGACCCGGGTACGGCGCCAGCGCGTAGAACTTCTCCGTGGCGGTGCGCCAGTCGAGCGGGCCCACGCGTTCGAGCAGGTAGAGCAACCAGGCTTCGGTGGGCGACAACCGGTAGAGCGTGAAGCTCACGTTCGGCGCGTGCGCGGGCGCGCAGGCGTACCGCGGCGCCTCCTTGGGCTCGGCGCGTGTGCTGGGCCCATAGAACAGCGGCGGCGGGCGGGTGTCGACGACGGTGGCCGGGCCACCGGCGGCGTCGGCCATGGCCAGCCAGTTGGCATAGATCTGGCGGCCGCGCGCTTCCAGCCGCGCCTGCGCGGCCGCGACCAGGCCCAGCGTGTCCGGGTGGTGGACCCAGGCCAGTTCCCCGTGCTGCGCCAGGTGTTGCTCGGCGGCGTGGCGATCGCGCAGCACCGAGGCCGGCGGCAGGCGGCAGCGAAACACCAGCTGCGCGCAGCCCGTGTCGGGGGGTGGCGGTTCGGCCTCGCCGACCGTCACGAACAGGTGCAGGTCCGCGCCGGTGTCGAGCCGCGCGCGCGCCACCGGTTCGTGCAGCGCCGCCTCGGACAGCCATTGCAGCGCGCCCATCGCCTGGGCGCCCCATTGCACGTCTTCGTGCACGTTGATCAGGGCGCGCACGATCGCCACCCGCTGCTGGTACGGCGGCAGCGAGAGCGCGCCGGCCTCGCCCCGGGCCTGCAGGTGTTCGAGCATGAAGCGGCGCAGCATGCTGGCCGCCGCCGCCGCGCATTCGGGCCGCTCCTGCGAGGCCTCGTGCGCGAAATGCCATTCGTTGGCGGCCCCCTGGCGCGCCACCAGGGCGCTGCCACACACCGGGCACCGGCAGCCGCAGTCGGCCCCGCGCTCGACTTCGCCGATGAAGCGAAGCGCGCCGGATGCATCGGGGGCGGCAAAGAGCAGGGTCACGGGCAGGGGTGTGGAACGGGAAGGAAAGCCGAAGGGGGATCGGTGAACGAGCGAAGAGCCGGCCTCGGCCGGCTCCTCGGTGCGGCGGTGCCGTCGGCGTCAGTCGGGTGCCGCGTCTTCGGGCACCTTCACCAGGGTCACGGGCACGGGCGAGCGCTGCACCATGTCCTGCGACACCGAGCCCAGCACGGCCGAGCGCAGGCCGCCACCGCGCGTGCTCATGATGACGGCGTCGCAGGCATGGCCTTCCAGGATCTCGGCCAGCCGGTGGGCCGGGTCGCCGCTGGCCACGGCCGACTCGACCTGCAGGCCCGCGGCGCTGAGCAAGGCGACGGCCGGGCGCACGAGGTCGCGCCCGGCGGCCTCGCTCACCTGCTGCAGGACCGCTGGGTCGTGCGCCACCACGAGCTCGTAGAGGTTGGCCGACTCCTGCACGTTGGCCACCACGAAGCGCGCCTTCAGACCGGCGCCCACGAGCCGCAGCGCGTGGTGCACGGCCAGCAGGGCGTGCGAGGAACCATCGACGGGGATGAGGATTTTCAGCATGGTCTTTCCATTCCTTGTCTTGTGGTCAGTAGGGCCGCTCGTTGAGCACGCACCAGTACAGCTCGATGCGCTCGGCCACCTCGATGAACTTGCTGAAGCTCACCGGTTTCTCGATGTACGAGCTCACCCCCAGATCGTAGGCGGACTTGAGGTCGCTGTCCTCCCGCGACGATGTCAATATCACCACGGGGATGCTGCGAAAGCGCGGATGGGCCTTGAGCTGCTGCAACACCTCCAGGCCGTTGACGCGCGGCAGGTTGAGGTCGAGCAGGATCACGGCGGGCAGGGCCTCGCCGGCTTCCCAGCGGGGCAACCAGGCCAGCGCCTCCTCGCCGTCGCGCGCGACATGGATGGTGTTGGAGAACTTCTTCTTGTTGAAAGCCCGCAGGGTGAGGTCCATGTCCATCGGGTTGTCCTCCACCAGCAGGATGGACGGCAGCGGTTTGGCGGCGCTCATGACGGAAACTCCAGATAGAACGTGGCGCCCTGGTCCGGTGCGCTCTCGGCCCACACGCGGCCGCCCATGCGCTGCACCGCCTTGGCCACCAGCGCCAGGCCCACGCCGGTGCCGGCGTAGTCCTCGGCGCGCTGCAGGCGCTGGAAGATGCCGAAGATGCGGTCGTGGTACTTCATGTCGAAGCCCACGCCGTTGTCGCGCACCCAGAGGATGCGCCGTCCCGCTTCGCTGCGCGAGCCGATCTCCACCCGGGGCGGCTGGCGCCCCTGGCTGAACTTGATGGCGTTGCCGACCAGGTTGCGCAGCACCACCGCGAGCCCCTCGCGGTCCAGCTGCAGGGTCATGGGCTCGAGCCGAAGGCGCAGCTCGGTGCGGGCGGCCGCGATGTCGGCCGCGTGGCCTTCGAGCACCAGGTCCAGCAGCGGGCGCAATTCCACCGCCTGGTGTTCCATGGTGCGGCGCTCCATGCGCGAGTAGTCCAGCAGGTCCGAGATCAGGGCGCCCATCTGCTGCACGCCGCGCCGGATGCGGCCAATGAACTGCCGGCCTTCGTCGTCCAGCCGCTCGCTGTGCTCTTCCTGCAGCAGCTGGCTGTAGCCGTCGATGCCACGCAGCGGCGCCTTCAGGTCGTGCGAGACGGTGTACGAGAAGGCTTCGAGTTCGCGGTTGGCCGCGCTGAGCTGCTCGGTGCGCTCGGCCACGCGCTGCTCCAGCCGGGCGTTGATGCGCTCCAGGTTCATCTGCGCCTGCTTGATCTGCGTGATGTCGAGCAGGGTGCCGCTGTAGTGGTGGCCGGCGTTTTCCGCCAGCGCGCGGCATTCGACGCCGCCCCGGAACCAGCGCTCGGGCCCGAGCGAGGGGTGGCGGCGGAACTCGGCGTGCAGGCGGCCCCGGTTGCTCGGCAGAGCGCGCATGAAACGCGCCACGCGCTCGCGGTCGTCCGGGTGCAGGCAGTCGAGGTAGTCCTTGAGGGTGGGCGGCGGGCCCTGCGCGATGTCGCGGCCGATGTTGCGGTACATCTGGCGCGACCACCAGATGTGTTTGGTGTGCGAGTCGTACAGCCAGCTGCCCAGGCCAGCCATGGCCTCGGCCTGCTCCAGCAGGCCTTTCTGGTCGCTCAGGGCCTGGCTGGTCTGCAGCCGCTCGGTGATGTCCTGCACGATGGAGAACAGGTGCTTGAGCGCGCCGTCGGGCTCGCGCACCGCGCGCACGTGGATCTCGGTGTGCACGAAGCTGCCGTCCCGGCGCACGAAGCGCTTCTGCATCTGGTAGCTGTCGGTCAGGCCGGCCTTCATGCGGTCGAGCAGCGCGAGGTTGCGCTCCAGATCGGGCGCCGGGGTCATCTCGGACCAGGTCCGCTGCAGCAGCTCCTCGCGCGGATAGCCCAGGATCTGGCACAGCCGGTCGTTGACCTGCAGCCAGCTGGTGCTGTGGGGCGAGGAAATCGCCATGCCGATCAGGGGCAGCTCGTAGAACAGGCGCTGGAACTCGGCCTGCTCGCGCTGCGCGATCTGCGCTTCCTTCTGCACCGTGATGTCCAGCAGCACGCCACTGATGGCCGTGACCTGGCCTTCGGCGTTGCGGGTGAGCGCGCTGCGGTCGTCGATCCAGATCCAGCGGCCGTCGGCGCAGCGCAGGCGGTATTCCTGGCGGTAGGTGTCCGGCCCGTGCTTCAGGTAGCCGTCGATCTCGGCGTTGACCTGGCCCACGTCGTCGGGATGGATCAGGTCGTCGTAGGTCATGCGGCCCTGCAGCAGCGGCTCGGGCGCGTAGCCCCACTGGGCGATCGAGGGACTCACGTAGCGGATCGGGCAGCCGATCACGTTGTCCCACTCGATCACCACCAGCGGCGAGCGGTCCACCACGTCGTTCATGCGCTGCAGCTGCGCGTGGCTGGCCTGCAGGCGCTCGGCCATGCGGTCGGCGGCGGCGCCGATCAGCGCGAGTTCGTCGCGCCCCTGCAGCCCGGTGCGCGCCTGCAACTGGCCTTCGCCCATGGAGGTCAGGGCACGGGCCAGCTGCTCGGCGCGCCGGAACCAGACCCAGTGCAGGAGCAGCGCGAGCAGGGCCACCAGCACGAGCAGCACCAGGCTCTCGCGCAGCACCTGCGAGCGCATGCCCACGAAGCGCACGGCCATGGGCTGGCTCAGGTCGACGACGGTGAGCAACTCGTGCCCCGGCTCCAGCGCCGCCCGGCCGAACAGGAGGGATGAACCCGCCGCGCGCCCCACCTGCAGGGTGGCGCCGGCCATGGGCTCGGCCAACAGGGGTTTCACGCCCTCGAGCTCGGGGTAGAGACCCTGCAGATCGGCGAACGGCAGGCCGATGTCGGTGCGCATCAGCGACGCCAGCACCACGCCGCGCGCATCGATCAGGTAGGCGTGCTGCATGCCGCTGTACAGGCCCAGCCCGCCCACGAGCCGGCGCACCAGCAGCGTGTTGGCGTTGCCGGTCTCGGCGCTCAGCCGGCTCTGCTCCACACCCAGGCGTTCGCGCAGGCGCCGGGTCTCGCTGTCGGTCACCTGCTGATCGACCTCGCGCCACTGCATCGCCAGGTTGACACCCGTGGTCGTGAGGGCGAAGGCGGCCAGCAGAAAAGGCGCGAGCCAGCGCGCGGGAAGGGAGAGCAGGCGGGTCACCGGCTTCATGGCAAGGGCCCCGCGGTCGGTGCGCGCAGCGCCGGTGTGGTGTCGATCAGCGCGGCCCAGTTGGGGGCCGAGCGCAGCACGCCGAGTTCCACCAGCAGGCGGGCCACGCCCTCGCCCTGCTGCGCCAGCGGGGGTGGGTTGCCGGTGAGCATGGCCAGCGATTCCTCGGGTGAATAGAAGCGCAGCCCCCGCTGCACCGCCTGGTATTGCGCGGGTGTCAGGTCGGCGCCGGGCGCCAGCGAGGTGGCCGCGCCACCCGGGTCCAGCCGCATCACGTTGAGGCCGGCGGCCCAGGCCGCCATCAGCGCGTCCACCGCCTCGGGGCGCTGGCGCAACACCTCGCCCCGCACCACCAGCACGTCGACGATCTCGCCCGGCATCTGGCGGCTGTCGAAGATGGCGCGGTAGCCCAGGGCCTGGATCGGCCCGTCGATCGGCGCGTAGCTCACCGCCGCGGCCACGCGGTCGCTCAGCAGCGCCGTCTTGTGCTGCGTGGCGTCCATGCGCAACACGGTCACGTCCTCGCGCCGCAGGTTCGCCTTGCGCAGCAGGCGTTCGAGCATCAGCGTGCCCACGGTGGCGTCTTCCACCGCGATGTGTTCACCGCGCAGTTTCTGCAGACTCGTGATGCGCGGCGCGGCCACCACCACGTCGGCACCGGCCGAGGTGTCGAGCAGCGCGACGATGCGCACGTCGAAGCCGCCGTCGACCAGGCGCAGGGCCTCGTCCATGGTGAGGCCCGCCGCGTCCAGCAAGCCGTTGCGCAGATGGCGCAGGGCCTCCGCGCTGGAAATGAGCTCCACCACCTTCACCTGCTTCGCATCGGCCAGGCCCCGGTCGCGCGCGAGCACCAGCGGGTCGTAGCCGACCCAGGTGTTGAAACCGACCACCAGCGGTGGCTGGGGCGGCTCGCTGCAGGCCATCAGACCCGCCAGCGCGCCCACACAGGCCAGCCAGCCCAAGGCCGCGCGGGCGCGCAGCCACCACCCGAGGACAGCACCCTGTCCAGCGAGCCTCCCTTCGAGTCCCGAATTGCCCCGCATCCCATCTGCCATCAAAACATTCTGTCACCATCAAGGGCGGTTTCGGACCATCCCTTGGCCACGACAGGCCGCAAAACTGAACTTTTGCCCGCTTTGCCACCCCCACTGCGCATGATCGACCTCCACGGCCTGTCCCAGCACGACCTCCTGGGGCCCGCGCGCATCGACGTGCTGCGCCCGGTGAACCTGTCCGTTGCCTGGGCGCGCAGATGCGCCTGAGCCCGGCGCCGCTGCCGCGCCGCAGGGGCTGACGCCGTGGCACGCCGGCGCGCCACGTCCACCTGGGTCAAGGCCTTCAACCGCAACCTGCGCGCGATGGCGCGCGCGGCCCGACAACTGCCCCGCGCGCCCCGGGTGGCGCGGGCCAAGGCAGCGCGCGGCGTGGCCACCGGCCCGGGCGACTGGCTGCCCGGCCTGGCCCTGGGCCCCGGCGGCGCGCGGCGCTACCGGCTCTACCGCCCGCCCGACCTGCCTGCCCAAGGGAAGGTGCCGCTGCTGGTGATGCTGCACGGCTGCGGCCAGGACAGCGCGGGCTTCGCCGCCAGCACGCGCATGAACGCCCTGGCGCGCCGCGAAGGTTTTCTGGTGCTCTATCCCGAGCAGGACCGCCTGGCCCACCCCCAGCGCTGCTGGAACTGGTACGACACGCGCAGCGGCCGCGCCCAGGCCGAGGCCTCGCTCATCCTCGCGGCGATCGACCAGGCCACCCTGCTCTACCCGGTGGACCCCGCGCGCATCGCGCTGGCCGGCCTTTCGGCCGGCGCGGGCATGGCGGCGCTGCTGGCCACGCGCGAGCCCACGCGCTTCCAGGCCGTGGTCATGCACTCGGGCGTGGCGCCCGGGGTGGCCGAATCCACCGCCACCGCGCTCGCCGCCATGCGCGGGCGCCGCCTGCCAGCGCCGCCAGGCGAAGCGCCCGCCGATCCCGCGGCCGAGCGCTGGCCACCGCTGCTGGTCATCCAGGGCGGCAGCGACGCCGTGGTCTCGCCCAGCAACGGCGCGGCCGTGGCGCGGCTGTGGGCCGGGCAACTCGGCGCCACCGCCGGCGCGCCCCGCGAACTGCGGCGCGGCCAGCGCCACCCCATGACGGTGACCGATTTCAAGCAGCGCGGCCGCGCCCTGGTCAGCCTGGTGGAGGTGCCCCGGCTGGGCCATGCGTGGAGCGGCGGCACGGCCAGCCAGCCCTACAGCGACGCCCGGGGGCCCGATGCCTCGCGCATGGCCTGGGCCTTCGTCTCGCGCCAGTTCCGCCGGATGCCCGGCACGGAAACGCCCACGAAACCTGCCACACTGGACCGATGAGCAAACACACCCGCCACGCGCCCAAGGCCGTCGCCAAGGCCCCGGCCCCCGCCACCGCCCCCGTGCTGGTGGACCCGCTGTTCCTGGCCGCGCCCCAGGTCTCCACCTTCGTGGGCACCCAGCCGCTGACCAACGCCAGCGGCTTCTTCTTCGAGCGCGACGCGCGCCTGTACCTCGTCACCAGCCGCCACGTGCTGATCGACGAGGCCACCGACCACCGGCCCGACCGCATCGAGATCGGCCTGCACATGGACGCGGTCAACCTCACGGTCTCCACCGGCTTTTCGGTGCCCTTGTACGTGGACGGCCTCGCCGTCTGGCACCAGGGCGAGGACAGCGGTGGTGAGATCGACGTGGCGGTGATCGAACTCGACCGCGGCGCCTTCCCCGCCGAGGCCGTGGTGCGCGCCTTCACACCGGCCCACCTGCAGACCGCCTTCGACGCCGTGCCCGCCGACACCTCGCTGATGGTGGTGGGTTTTCCGCTCGGCTTCCACGACGTGGTGCACCACCTGCCGGTGCTGCGCCACGCGGCCATCGCCTCGCCCTTCGGCATCCGCTTCCAGGCCCAGGGCTTCTTCCTGACCGACGCGCGCACCCACCGGGGCACCAGCGGCGCGGCCGTGGTCATGCGCGACACCCAACCCACACCCGCCACCGCCGCCCTGCCCTGGAAGCTGCTGGGCGTGCACTCCTCGCGCATGGACATGGGCAACCGCGACCTCGTGCTCGACGAGTCGCTGGGCCTGAACTGCGCCTGGTACGCCGACATCCTGCTCACCCTGACCGAACCCGCCACCGCCGAATGAACCCGCTGCCTCCTGTCCGCCCCGCCGTCCTCGCCAGCCCCGACTACCCCTTTTCCCCGATCACGGCGCCCATCAAGCTCGACCAGAACGAATCCTTCGCCGACTTCCCCGACGAACTGAAAGGCCTCGCGCTCGAGCGCCTGCGCCAGCTGCCCTGGCACCGCTACACCGACCTCAACGCCGAAGCCCTGTGCGAGGCCATGGCGCGGCACGAAGGCTGGTCGCCCGAAGGCACCGTGGTCACCACCGGCAGCAACGTGCTGATCGCCCTGCTGATCCAGCTCAGCGCGCTGGGCGGCGGGCGCGTCGTCACCGTCAAACCCAACTTCGCGCTCTACGGCCTGGACGCGGAACTGCTCGGCGCCACCCTCACCGAAGTGCCGCTGCGCGACGACACCTCGATCGACATCGATGCCGTGATCGCCGCCCTGGGCACCTCACCGGGCCCCGCGCCGCAGGGCGTGATCTACCTGCCCCGCCCGCACGCGCCCACCGGCTCGCTGTGCGAACTCGACGAACTGGAGCGGCTCGCGCAGGCCAGCGGCCACGGCTGGCTGCTCGTCATCGACGAGGCCTACCACCACTTCACCGAACACGATGCGCGCGAACTCGCGCGCCGCCACCCGCACGTGGTGCTGCTGCGCACGCTCTCCAAGGCCTGGGGCCTGGCCGGCCTGCGCATGGGCTACGCGCTGGCCTCCGACGGCGTGGCGCGCCAGCTGCGCAAGCTGGTGCCGCCGTTTGGCGTGTCGGTGCTGCAGACGGTGTGCGCGCAAGTGGCGCTGGAGCACCCCGGCTACGTGAAAGAGCGCGTGGCGCAAACCCTGCGCGAACGCGAGCGCCTGTTCACCGCCTTGCAAGGCCACCCGAGCTGGCGGCCCCTGCCCTCGCACGCCAACTTCCTGCTCGTGCGCACACCCGACGCGGCCCAGGCGCATGCGCAACTGCTCGCCGGCGGGGTGCTGGTGCGCCGGCAGGACCGCCTGCACGGCCTGCAGGGCTGCTTCCGCGTGACCGTGGGCACGGTGGAAGAGAACGATGCGTTCCTGCGCGCGGCTGGGTTGATGGCCTAGGAAGAGACTCACTTCCCTTGGTTGAACGTGAGAAAGCAGGCGTGTTCAATTCTTTTGCCTCCTTCTCAAATTTTCTAAACCGATGAGAAAAAAGGCCTCGTAGTCCACCGGCACCGAGAGAATGCGCGCACCCCGAAAGGCCCATCCAGGGCCAAGGGATCTCTCGGAGAAGCCCATGATTCAGAGAAGCGCCATTCTGGAAGAACTGCAACGGAGCACCGCTCTGTACCTGCCCTCGTGCGCATGAGGAGGGTCATCCACCCTGGCATTGGCCCACGAAATCGGGTCTGCATCGAAGCAGGAGCGCATCGGTTTTTCAAGGCTGCAGCGTGCGCCGGACATTGAGCGCTTTTCAAGTCGCTGCATTGCTCGTGTCGGCGAGCTACGGCATCGGATTCCTGTTGGGATCAGGCGAAATGGCGATGACCTATGGCATGGGCGGCAGCATCTACGGCCTGGCCACCGCCTTCGGCATGCTCTTGCTCACTTTTCTTGCGGCCCGGTTGTGGCGATCCGGCATGTCCATCTGGGACTTCTTCGGGGCAGCCTTTGGGGAACGCTCCAGACAGGCTGTGGCCGTCTTGTCGGTGATCTGGATGGCCGGGGTTCTGGCGGCACAAATCCATGGTGGCGTTGCCATCCTCAAACTGCTGGGACTGGGTGCGATCGCAGCCTACGCGCTCGTGTTGCTTTGCATCCTGGTTGCATCCCGGCTGAACTTGAGGACCGCCTCTGCCGTGCTCTCTGTCTTCTTGTTGGCAAGTGGCGTGATTCTCGTCCTCGCATTGATCAATGGCAACGGTGGCGCCATCTACCTGAAAAGCCCACAGAGGTTCATCGCTGACGCGCCCTTGCTGGGCGTTGGCGCCATGGTGTCCATCTCGGTCGCGGTTGCCGCGCTGGTGTGCACGGGCGCCGACTACCACCAGTTCCTTCTGGCGGCCAGGCGAGCCTCTGGCGCCGTGTGGGGTTGCCTCATTGCTGCGGGGTGTCTGATCGCCGTGAGCTTTCTTCCCGCGTCGGTCGTGCTCGGGTTCAAGGAAGGCGGCCATCTCACGAACCTCTCCGATGCGAAACAGATCATCCCGTTCATCTTGGCTCAAGAGGTCGGCCATCTCGGTGCGGCCATCGGCAGCACGCTGTTGTTGGGTTTGTCTGCCGCCGCACTGGGATCGGGGGCCGCCATCACGCGAGCCATGACCGAAGCATTGGACTCGGCAACTCAAGGCATCGCGTTCGTCAGCGGCATCCGGGCGAGTCTTGTCGCACTGGGAATGGCAACAGCGCTGGCCGCACGCGGGCAAGGGATCGTCGCCACGATGGTTTCAGTGAACGTGATCTACATCGGCAGCATCGCGATCGTCTTCGTCGCTCTGCTTGCGAACTGGAAGCTGACCGCATCACAAGCCTCCCTCATCATGGGGACTGGCTTCGTGGCTTCTGCTGGTGTCTACCTGTTGGCGTGGGCGGGGGCTCATTTCACGGACGGGGATCTCGCCTCGCTGCTGGCTGGATTGGTTGCATCCGCCTCCGTTTTCTGCATTGTCGCCATCGCGGGGAAGCTCAGGAAACCGCCATCCTGAGCGCCTCTATTTCGACGGCTCCTGCGCCAGCGTGGCGCGCGCGGCGTTGACAACAACGCGCGTCATCTCCTGAAAGACAGGCGGCTCGACTTCCCATCGATGCCAATAGAGAACGACCGTCATGACTTGACCCGGGGTCAGCTCGATCAACGTGGACGTCTCGACATCACCCTTCGCCTGCTCTGCCGGCAGGAGGCCATAGCCCGCCCCCCTCAGGATCGCTTCGCGCAAAGTGTTCGGAGCCGGAAGATAGTGCTTCACATACCGTGCAACCTGAAAGCCGAACACCTTCTCCAGAAAGTCGTCGTGCAGCGAGTCCTTCCTGTTGAAGAGGACGGCAGGTGCATCCAGCACGGCCTGAAGGCCAAGCCCATTCGGAAAGTGTCGGACCGAGAACTGCGGCGTGGCGTAGCACCGGTACTCCATGTGTCCCAGCGGCTCGGCAACGAAACCGGGCATGGCATCCGACTTGGTGGAGATGCACCCGATCACCTCACCCTTGATGAGCCGTTCCATGGTGTGATCCTGGTCATCGATCACCAACTCCAGCGCGATGCGTTTCGTCTCAAGAATCCGCCAAAGCGCTTGAGAGAACCACGTCGCCAAAGAATCGGCATTGACGGCGATCGCAACCGGGACCGCCTTCTTCTCGCATCTCGTGGGCACCAGATCGGTCAACACGGCTTCCTCAATCAGTCGAAGCATCTTGACGTGGCGCATCAGTGTCTCCCCGGATGACGTGGGAACCACGGGCTTGGCGCGCACCAGGAGCACGTTGGAAAGCGAGTCCTCCAGCGCCTTGATGCGCTGTGACACCGCACCCTTGGTCACGTTGAGCACCGCGGCAGCACGATCAAAGCTCCCATGCTCGACGACCGACGCAAACGTCTCCAATTGCTCTCTGTTCAGCATCAACCTCTCTCCTCGCCTGTACAGTCAACGGTCTCGCACCGGTGCACCCTCCGCGATGCCTCGCTACTCGACCGACTCGAACCGGTTTGCACCATGCAGGAAGCGGAAGGCCTGACGGCCATCGTGCCCAAGGAGCAGGCCCAGGCGCTGGGCATCGCCTTTCAATTCGAGTCCGTTTTGATCACCCTGTCCGTGCACTCCTCGCTGGCAGCCGTGGGCTTTCTCGCGCGAGTCTGCAGCGTGCTGGCGGCGGCATCGATCCCCTGCAACGTGGTCTCCGGCTTTTATCACGACCATCTTTTCGTGCCGTCCGACAAGTTGTCCGAAACGCTCGCCGCGCTGGGCCAGCTCTCGCGAAAGACAGCGCAGACCTAAGTGCCTGCGTCGCCCACCTGGGTTCGCTCGAACGGCGTCAGCGCGTTGAGCTGCTCCCACAGGTAGACGCAGGACGGTGGCCAGGCGAAGGCCCGCCGCACGGTGATGCCGATGCGGCGGTCCACTTCGTGCAACGTCACCGGCACGCGCACCAGCGCGCCACTCGCCAGGTCTTCCTGCACCTGCAATGGCGACATCAGCGCGATGTGGTCGCTCTTCATCAGCAGCGCGCGCACCAGCGGCGGGCTGTTGGCGTGGAACGAGGCCTGGGGCAAGGGCGCGCCGGCGGCGCGGAACGCACGCTCGAAGGCGGCATGGGCCGGCGTGTTTTCCAGCGGCGCGATCCAGGCCTGGTGGCGCAACTGGCGCAGGGAGCGCAGCCGCCCCGCCGAGGCCAGCGCATGGCCCTGGCGCACCACCGCGATCAGCGATTCCCGGAACAGCTCGCGCTCTTCCAGCTCGGGCGCCACGAGCTCGCCGCGCAGGGGGCCAAGAATCATGTCGAGGTCACCGGTCTTGAGCTGCCGGGCCATGGCGTCGTAGGTGCCGTCGCTCACGGTCACCACCACCTTGGGCATGCGCTGCAGCAGCCCGGCCAGGGCGCGCGGCGCCAGCGAGGTGCTGGCCATGGGCAGCACGCCCAGGTGCAGGCGCCCGGTGGCCTCGCCCCGGTAGGCGGACATCTGTTCCTGGAGCACGCGCAGGATGTTGAGCACGCGCTTGAGCGGCGCCAACACCCGCTCGCCGTCGCGTGTCAGGCGCAGGCCCCGCTGGGTGCGCTGCATCAAGGCGCGGCCATAGGCCTGGTGCAGGGACCGCAGCTGCTGGCTGACCGCCGGCTGCGACAGGCCGAGCGAGCGCGCGGCCAGCGTTTCATTGGCCAGTTCGGCGCAGACCACGAAGCAGCGCAGCATGGGCACCGTGAGCACGCGGAACAGGCTCTCCACCTGGCGCCGCAGGGGCTCCGGCCGAGGATCCTGCGGGGTGCTTTCCGAGGCGCTCAGCACCAGCTCGGCGCGCATGGCCGCGCAGCCGCGCACCACCGCCAGCCCGGCGGTCGTGCACACCATGCCCCGGGTGCCGCGCTCGAACAGGGCCACCCGCAAGGCCTGCTCGGTCTGCTGGATGGTGCGCGAGACGGTGGAGGTGGAGCAGTGCAGGGTCTGCGCGGCCACGGCCGCGCTGCCACCTTCGTGCGTGGCTTCCACGGTGCGCAGCGCGCGCAACCGGGTCAGCGGGTCGTCGTGTGGGTCCATGCTGTCATAAGCAGATTGCAATTCGGGCCAAGCATATTGCAGTTGTGGCGCCGGCGGCCAGCCGCGACACTGGGTGGCGTTTCAACCCGTTCTCCTATAAACAGAATCTCATGACCTTTTCAGTCCCCCGGATCACCCGGCGCCAACTGGTGCTGGCCACCGCCGCCGGCCTGGCCGTCGGCCACGCGCAGGCTCAGGCCTCCTTGCCCAAGACCATCAAGCTGGTGGTGCCCTTCCCCCCGGGCGGCTCCACCGACATCCTGGGGCGCGCGATCGGCGCGCGGCTGGCCACGCAACTGGGCATCACGGTGGTGATCGAGAACAAGGGCGGCGCGGCCGGCTCGGTGGGCGCGGGCGAGGTGGCCCGCATGGCACCGGACGGCGCCACGATCATGATGGGCCACATCGGCACGCTGGCGATCAACCCCTCGATCTACCCCAAGCTGCCCTACGACCCGGTCAAGAGCTTCGCCCCGCTGGCGCTGGTCGCCCGCGTGCCCAACGTGCTGGTGGTCAACGAGAAGTTTCCCGCCACCGACTTCAAGGCCTTCATCGCCAAGGCCAAGGCCGAGCCGGGCCGGCTCAACTACTCGTCGGGCGGCAATGGCAGCGCGGCCCACATCACCTTCGAGTACCTCAAGCAGGAAGCCGGCATCTTCATGCCGCACATCCCCTACCGGGGCGCGGCGCCGGCCGTGAGCGATGTGCTGGGCGGCCAGGTGGAGGCGATCTTCACCGGCTCGCCGGCCCTGATCGCCCACATCCGCAGCGGGCGCCTGCGGCCGCTGGCGGTCTCCAGCCCGCAGCGCATGCCGGCCCTGCCCGACGTGCCCACGGTCGCCGAGAGCGGCTACCCCGGCTTCGACGCCGACCAGTGGTACGGCATCGTGGCCCCGGCCGGCCTGCCCGCGCCGCTGATCGCGCTCTACAACAGCGAGATCAACAAGGCCCTGACCTCGCCCGAGGTGGCGCGCGCGCTGGCGATCGAAGGCGCCGTGCCCACGCCCACCACGCCGCAGGCTTTCTCGCAATTGATCGCGCGCGAGATCCCGCGCTGGGCGAAAGTGATCCAGCGCGGCAACGTGAAGGCGGACTGACATGGGCACCTCCACCCGGCGCGATGTCCTCCTCTGGGGTGCGGCGAGTGCCACCGCGCTCGCCTTCGGCTCGGCCTGGTCGCAGGGCAGCGGCAACCTGGGCACGGCGCCCCTGCCCGCCCAGGGCTGGCGGCGGTTCTCGCTCGGTTCGGCCGAGGTGATCGCGCTCAACGACGGCGTGGTGCGCCGCCCGCTGGGCGAAGAGTTCGTGCGCAACGCGCCGCTGGAGCAGGTGAAAGCCGTGCTGGCCTCGCAGCAGCTGCCCACCGAGCACATCGACGTGCCCTACAACGCCTTCCTGCTGGTGGTGGGTGGCAAGCGTTGCCTCATCGACGCGGGTTTCGCCGACAACGGGCCGCCCAACACCGGGCGCCTGCTGGAGAACCTGCGCGGCGCCGGCCTGGGCCCGGCCGACATCGACACGGTGCTGCTGAGCCACCTGCACGGCGACCACGTGAGCGGCCTGCGCCGCAAGGACGGCAGCCTGGTGTTCCCGAACGCGACGGTGCTGGTGCCCACGCCGGAGTTCGACTTCTGGATGGACCCGAAGCGCCTGGAAGCGGCGCCGCCGGGCGCCAAGCCGGGCTTCGTGAACGCGCGCCGCGTGCTGGACGGCTACCCGGCCGACAAGCTGCAGCGCTTCACACCCGGAGACCGGTTGCTCGGTGCGGTGGACAGCATCGCCGCCTACGGCCATTCACCGGGGCACACGCTGTTCTCGCTGCGCGGCTCGAGCGCGAGCTTCACCTACCTGGCCGACGCGGCGCACTACCCCGCGCTGTTCACCCGCAACCCGGACTGGCAGGTGCAGTTCGACATGGACCCGGACGCCGCGCGCGCCTCGCGCCGGGCCGCGCTGGCGCGCGCGGCGGCGGACCAGGGCATCGTGGGCGGGTACCACTTCCCCTTCCCGGCGTTCGGCCGCATCCAGGCCGAGGGCAACGGCTACGCCTTCGCTTCGGCATAGCCCGCGGTCCGGATGCCTTCGGCATCAAGCGTTCAACTGGGCCAGCGCCGTCTCGATCTCCTCGTAAACAAGACCTCCCTTAGGAAGATCACCCATTTGCCACAGCTCGATCCGCAATGCCTCCAGGATCTCTCGCTGCTCCGCAAATTTCTCTGTCTTGAAGTAGGTCAGAAAAGCTTTGAATGCGTGTGGGATGTGTTCCTCAGGCAATGCGAGCAGGACCTTGATCACCATGAGCGGCTCCGAGACATAAATTGCCTTTAACGCCATGGTGCATTTCCTCGTGTAACCCTCGTAATTGCCTATGAAGTATCCGACGTGCAGCATCACGGCCAGGATGCGCTCCTGCGCGGGCGGATAAAGCTGAGCCACAAGATGGAGGCATGCGTCGGCCACATCAGACTGAATATCGGAAGGCTGATAGAGAAGGCTATCGCACAGCGAAGTGACCACGGCCTCTTGGAGGTCGCACTCCAGCTCCTTGAGCGGCAGGCTGTTCAGAATGTCGAAAACGGTTTGATAGTGGAGGCGCGTTGGCCGCGCGGTCATGTGAAGGAAATAGGGGATCACCGTCAGTGTGTCTGTCTGCTGCTCCTGCTCATGACTTCTGAGATCCTGCAAGAGCCCGATCTCTTCCGACTCCTGCAGCGCACCCCTCAAAACCGGGAAAAGCGGGAAAGGCGATCCATTGACGAGTTTCGCGAGCGCTCTCAGAAAGGTTGCGGAATAGTCAATGGCACCCTCTCCGGGGTTATTCCGAATACGCCAGTAGACGGGCAGGAAGTGTTGGAAATAGTCTTTTTTTCTATCATATGGAAGACTGTTTACCAGTTGAACCAGCAACAGGGAAAATTTTCCAAACGCCTCAACGGAACGGCTTGCCGCGAGACTGGTCAGCTCGCACAACTGCCTGGGTTCAGGCAGCGCTCCCCCTTGCAGACATTGCTCGAGCAAGGTTTCCAAAGGAGCATGCTGTAGGGGCTCCGGCAAAGCACGAATGCGATCTATCACAACCGAAAGCTGGGTAGCCAGTGTTCGATCGCGTGCCGCATCCTTGATATGCCGGATCAGCTCAAACCTCTTATCTCCAAGCAACCGCACCCGGTGAAGAAGGCCTGCTTGAAGAACCGATGAGTTCAAGCGATGCAACAACGCGAACGCGTCTCGGTCGGCGTACTGCTCCGCCACCCGTCCCATCAGATCGCGTCGCATGGATGGAGAAGCAGACTCATCCTGCTCCGGTGCAGTCAACGGATCTGCCAGCGGCTCCTCTTGAGCAACGCCTTGCGAGATCTCGGGGTAAGTGTCGATACCGTTGATGTGGAGAGAGGGACCTGAATTCAAATGAATGGACATGGCATTTCACAAAGGACAGACGTTGAACGCCCTCCAGAGACACTCCCTGGAGAACCTGTACTCAGTGGTTTCAGCCCATGTGGAGTTCGGCCCCCCGCAGGGCCCTCAGCCTTTGGCCACCTCGTGGTTGGCCATCAGCTCCAGCGCCTTCACCAGCGCCGAGTGATCCAGGTCGGCCAGGCCGTTCGCGGCGCAGGCGCCCATGAGCTGGGCGGCGCTGGCGGTCTGCGGCAGGCCCACACCGAGCTCCTTCGCGCCCTGCAGCGCGAGGTTCAGGTCCTTCTGGTGCAGCTTGATGCGAAAGCCCGGGTTGAAGGTGCGCTTGATCATGCGCTCGCCGTGCACCTCGAGAATGCGGCTGGCCGCGAAACCGCCCATCAGCGCCTGGCGCACCTTGGCCGGGTCGGCGCCGGCCTTGCTGGCGAACACCAGGGCCTCGCTCACGGCCGCGATGTTGAGCGCCACGATGATCTGGTTGGCCACCTTGGTGGTCTGGCCGTCGCCGTTGCCGCCGACCAGCGTGATGTTCTTGCCCATCAGCTCCAGCAGCGGGCGCACGCGCTCGAACACGGCCTCGTCGCCGCCGCACATGATGGTGAGCGAGCCGGCCTTGGCGCCGACCTCGCCGCCCGACACCGGCGCGTCGATGTAGTCGCAACCGAGCGCATTGATCCTCTTCGCGAAGTCCTTGGTGGCCATGGGCGAGATCGAGCTCATGTCGACCACCACCTTGCCCTTGCTCAGGCCTTGCGCCACGCCGTTCTCGCCGAACAGCACGGCCTCCACATCGGGCGTGTCCGGCACCATGGTGAAGATCACCTCGGCCTCTTTCGCCACGGCAGCGGCGTTCTCGCAGCGCACGCCACCGGCGGCCTGGATGGCTTCGGGCACCTGGCTGCGCGTGTGCACGTACAGCGAGTGGCCGGCGTTGACGAGGTGCAGGGCCATGGGCGTGCCCATGATGCCCAGGCCGATGAATCCGATCTTCATGAAACTTCCTTGAAAAGAGGGGTGGGGGAGGCGCTCAGTAACCGTCGGGCGTGGCCTTGGGCTGCGAGGCGCGCAGCGTGGAGAGCACCTGCTGCGAGCCGGCGGCCATGAGGCGGGCGTCCGAACTGATGGTGACGAACTGAAAGCCCATGGCGATGCGGCGCGCGGCCGCTTCGGGCGAACCGTTGTGGATGCCGGCCACCAGGCCGTGCGCCTTGGCGCGCGCCAGGATGTGCTCCACGGCGGCGGCGGCCTTGGGGTCGAGGTCGTCGAAGGTCGGGTTGCAGCCGAGCGCGAGCGACAGGTCGGACGGGCCGATGTAGATCGCGTCCAGCCCGGGCGTGGAGAGGATTTCCTCGAGGTTGTCGAGCGCCTGCGCGGTCTCGATCATGGCGAAGGTGACGATGGTGTCGTTCGCGTGTTTCGGGTAGTCGGCGCCGCCGTAGAGCAGCGCGCGCACCGGGCCGAAGCTGCGCGTGCCGCGCGGCGCGTAGTGCGTGTACGCCACCAGCTTCTCGGCGTCGGCGCGGCTGTTGACCATGGGGCAGATGACGGCGTAGGCACCGGCGTCCAGGGTCTTCATGAGAATGCCGGGCTCCAGCCAGGGCACGCGCACCACCGGCACGGTGTCGGTGGTGGAGATGGCCTGCAGCATGGTCACCATGGCCTGGTAGTCCACCACGCCGTGCTGCAGGTCGATGGTCAGCGAGTCCCAGCCCTGGTGCGCCATGGTCTCGGCGGAAAAGCTGTTGGGAATGGCCAGCCAGCCGTTGGCCACGGCGCCGCCACGGGCCCAGATTTCACGCAGACGGTTGGGTCTCATCGGTTTCCTTCTTCTTGCAATGGGTCAAGGGATTGTCAGCGGTCCAGCGCGGGGCGCTTGGGGTCGAAGCGCCAGTTCGGGATCAGGAACTGCATGGCGATCGCGTCGTCGCGCGCGCCCAGGCCGTGCGCCATGTAGAGCCGGTGCGCCTTCTCCACCTCGACCATGTCGAGCTCGACCCCCAGGCCAGGCTTCTTCGGCACCTGCACGTGGCCGCCCACGATCTGCAGCGGCTCCTTCGTCAGGCGCTGGCCGTCCTGCCAGATCCAGTGCGTGTCGATCGCGGTGACCTTGCCGGGCGCGGCAGCGCCCACGTGGGTGAACATCGCGAGCGAGACGTCGAAGTGGTTGTTGGAGTGCGAGCCCCAGGTCAGGCCCCAGTCGCGGCAGGTCTGCGCCACGCGCACGCTGCCGGCCATGGTCCAGAAATGCGGGTCGGCCAGCGGGATGTCGACCGATTGCAGCGAGAGCGCATGCACCATCTGCCGCCAGTCGGTGGCGATCATGTTCGTGGCCGTGGGCAGGCCGGTGGCGCGGCGGAACTCGGCCATCACCTCGCGGCCAGAGAAACCCTCTTCCGCGCCGCAGGGATCTTCGGCGTAGGCGACCACGCCGCGCATGCGCTGGCCCAGACGGATCGCGTCTTTCAGCAGCCAGCCACCGTTGGGGTCGAGGGTGACGCGGGCATCGGGAAAGCGCTCGTGCAGCGCGGTCACGGCGTCGACTTCTTCGTCGCCGCGCAGCACGCCGCCCTTGAGCTTGAAGTCGTTGAAGCCGTAGCGCTCGCGCGCGGCCTCGGCCAGGCGCACCACGGCCTCGGGCGTCATCGCGGTCTCGTGCCGCAACCGACTCCAGGCGTTGTCGGCGTCGGGCTCGCTGGCATAAGGCAGGTTGGTTTTTTTCCGGTCGCCGACGAAGAACAGGTAACCCAGCATCTCCACCGCGTCGCGCTGCTGGCCCTCGCCGAGCAGCGCGGCCACGGGCACCTCCAGGTGCTGGCCCAGCAGGTCCAGCAGGGCCGACTCCACCGCCGTCACGGCGTGGATGGTGGTGCGCAGGTCGAAGGTCTGCAGCCCCCGCCCGCCCGCGTCGCGGTCGGCGAAGCGGGTCTGCAGCTGCTGCAGCACTTTCTGGTGTGCCCCCAGGGGCTGGCCCACCACCAGTTCCCGCGCGTCCTCCAGTGTCTGGCGGATCTTCTCGCCGCCGGGCACCTCGCCCACGCCGGTGCGCCCGGCGCTGTCGGTGAGGATGAGCAGGTTGCGCGTGAAGAACGGCGCGTGCGCGCCGCTCAGGTTGAGCAACATGCCGTCGCGGCCCGCGACCGGTATGACGCGCAGCTCGGTGACGCGGGGGGTGGAGGAGGCGGTGGTCGGCATGAAGGGGTTCAAAAGAATGTGTCCGGAGGGCGATGTCTCTTCCAGAGACACCGAGGAACCGGCTTCGCCGGGCCTCTGGTGTCGCCCCCTGGAAGGGGGTCGCGCAAAGCGCGGCGGGGGTCAGTCAGCTTTAATGTTGCGGGCTTCGATCAGTTTTTTCCAGCGCGCGAATTCGCTGGCCTGGAAGGCGGTGAACTGCTCGGGCGTGTTGGCCACGATCTCGAAGCCCAGCTCGAGCAGCTTGGGCTTGATGGCGGGGTCGTTGAGCGCGTCCTTGATGGCGGCCTGCAGCTTGTTCTTCAGGTCGGCCGGCATGCCTTTGGGGCCGGAGACGGCCTGCCAGGAGTACACGTTGGCGTCCTTGATGCCGAGTTCCTGCAGCGTGGGCACGTCGGGCAGCAGGGGCGAGCGCTGGGCGCTGGTGATGGAGAGCGCGCGCAGCTTGCCGGCCTTGATCTGCGGCATGGCGGTGTTGATGTTCATGAAGGACGAGTCCACCTGGTTGCCCAGCAGGTCGGTCATCACGGGGCCGCCGCCCTTGTAGGGCACGTGCACGCCGGTGGTGTTGGTCTGCTGCCAGTAAAGCTCGGCGGTAAGGTGGTCGCTGCTGCCGTTGCCGGACGAGGCGAAGGTCATCTTGCCGGGGTTGGCTTTCTGGAACGCCATGACGTCGGCCATGCTCTTGTGCGGCGAGGCGGCGGGCACGACCAGCACGTTGGGCGCCTGCACGGCGACGGTGATGTAGTCCATCTCCTTGGTGGCGTCGTACGGAACCTTGGTGAGGTGGGGCGCGATGACGTAGGGGCCGAGGGAGGCGACGAGCAGGGTGTATCCGTCGGGTGCGGAGCGCACGACCTGCGCGGCGCCGATGGTGCCGGTGGCGCCGGCTTTGTTGTCGACCACGAAGGTGCCGCCGAATTTTTCCTGCAGTTTGGGTTGCAGGGTGCGGGCGATGAGGTCGGTGGAGCCGCCGGGGGGAAGGGCACGATGATGGTGACGGGTTTTTCCGGCCAGGCCATGGCCGCGGTGAGGGTCATGGACGCGCCGAGCGCGCACAGCAGTTTCTTCATGGTGTCTTGTCTCCTGTCGTTGGGAATCTTGCGGCAAGGGACTCCAATTTGGTACCGGTACCAAATGGAGTTGATGCGGATGGTACCGGTACCAAATTGGGGCGTCAAACGGTTTTTTTGGTTGAGCTTTTTGGGTGGGGATTGGTTGTGAGACACCTCGCGGGCTCAGGAGCGCCCGGCGCTCTGCTCCGCGGGTGTCCCCCGGCGGCTGGTGCCGCCTCCTCCTTTACCCCGCTGCGCAGAACGCCCGGCACTCCTGAGCCGAAGCGATGCTGGCACGCCCACGGACCGAGTACCACGAGGTCCTCGGCGATCGGGGTGGCCGGCGCAGCGAAGTAAAGGAGGAGAACCGGCGAAGCCGGTTCGGGGGACATGAGCGGAGCCGGCCACCCCGATCGCCGAGGACCGGATCAGCCGGAGAAAAATCAGGTGGTATCCCGCTCGACGATGGAAAACCCCACATCCACCACCCGCTGGGCCACCTCCCGCCCCTCGGCCCGGTCGATCAGACACCGCCCCGCCATGCGCCCGATGTCCGCGCCGTTGATGTGCACCGTGCTCAGCGCCGGCACCATGTCCGCCACGAAAGGCACGTCGCCGAAACCCACGATGGCCAGACGGCCCGGGATGTCGATGCCACGCACCCGCGCCTCCGTCACCACCCCCGAGGCCAGCAGGTCGGAGCTGCAGAAGACCGCGTCCACCTCGGGCTCGATCTCCAGCAGGCGGGTCAATGCATCCCGCCCGCTCTTGATCGTGCGCGAAGCCCCCACGTCCACCACCTCCACCTTGGCCTCGGCCAGCCCACTGCGCGCCACCTCCGCCGCAAACGCCTTGGCACGCCGGTCGGCGCGCTCGTCGTCCGCGCGAATCATCGCCAGGCGCCGCCGCCCTTTGCCGATCAGGAACTTCGCCACCTCGCGGCCGATGTCGGCGTGCGAGAAACCCACCAGCATGTCGATCGGCGCGGGCGTCAGGTCCCAGGTCTCCACCACCGGAATGCCCGAGGCCAGCAAACGCGTGCGGCCCTTGCCCGAGTGCAACACGCCGGTGAGGAAAATCCCGTCCGGCCGGCGACCGATGATGGCCTCCAGCAGCGATTCCTCGCGGCTGGCCGAGTAGCTCGACTGGCCCAGCATCAGCTGGTAACCCGCGTCGAACAAGGTGCCGTTGAGCGACTCGATGGTCTCCATGAACACCGACATCACCGTGCTGGGCACCACTGCCGCGATCAGCCGGCTGCGCGAGGACGCCAGCCCGCCCGCCATGCGGTTGGGCACATAGCCGGTCTTCTGCACCGCGTCCAGCACCTTCTTGCGCACGTCCACCGACACCTGCTCCGGCGTGTTGAGCACGCGCGAGGCCGTGATGGGCGCCACGCCCGCAAGCCTGGCCACGTCGCGCAGGGTGATGGCCCCGCTGCCCCTGCGCGCACGCCGGGTGTTGTCGGATTCTTTCATTTGCGGCATAAAATGGTACCGGTACCAAATAGATCACATCGTAGCCTCAAACGGGCTGCGATGCGCGCCGAATCATAGGAGATGCGCATGTCCGACACCCTTGCCGCCGAAACCGCCGTCACACCGCTGACCATCCGCATGCACGCCACCGACAACGTGGCGATCGTGGCCAACGACGGCGGCCTGCCGGCCGGCACCGCCCTGCCCGGCGGCCCGGTGGTGCTGCGCGACCGGGTGCCGCAAGGCCACAAGGTGGCGCTGGTGGACTTGGCGCGCGGGGAGGCCGTGCTGCGTTACGGCGTGCCCATCGGCCACGCGCTGGACGACATTCCCGCCGGCAGCTGGGTGCACGAGCGCCTGCTGCAGATGCCCGAGGCGCGCGGCCTGGAAAACCTGCCCATGGCCACGCTGAAGCCCGAAGCCCTGCCACCGCTGGAGGGTTACACCTTCGAGGGCTACCGCAACCCGGACGGCTCGGTCGGCACGCGCAACATCCTGGCCATCACCCAGACGGTGCAGTGCGTGGCCGGCGTCACCGATTTCGCGGTTCAGCGCATCAAGGCCGAGCTGCTGCCGAAGTTCCCGCACGTGGATGATGTGGTGGCGCTGGAACACGGCTACGGCTGTGGCGTGGCCATCGACGCGCCCGACGCCGTCATCCCGATCCGCACCCTGCGCCACATCAGCCTGAACCCCAACTTTGGCGGCGAGGTGATGGTGGTCAGCCTGGGCTGCGAGAAGCTGCAGCCCGAGCGCCTGTTTCCCTCAGACGCGATCCCCATCCAGGACGCCCGTGGAACCGGCTTCGCCGGGCCACAGGGGGTGCCCCCCCTGCAAGGGGGGGAGCCGCGCAGCGGCGCAGGGGGGTTGGACACCATTTGCCTGCAGGACGAGGCGCACGTGGGCTTCATGTCCATGGTGGATTCCATCCTGCGCCAGGCCGAGGAACACCTGGAGCGCCTGAACGCGCGCCGGCGCGTGACCGTGCCGGCCAGCGAGCTGGTGGTGGGCGTGCAGTGCGGCGGCAGCGATGCGTTTTCCGGCGTCACGGCCAACCCGGCCGTGGGCTTCTGCACCGATCTGCTGGTGCGCGCGGGCGCGAGCGTGATGTTCTCCGAAACCACCGAAGTGCGCGACGGCATCGCCCAGCTCACCGCGCGCGCCACCACGCCCGAGGTGGCCCAGGCCATGGTGCGCGAGATGGCCTGGTACGACGCTTACCTGCAACGCGGCAGCGTGGACCGCAGCGCCAACACCACACCGGGCAACAAGAAAGGCGGCCTGTCCAACATCGTGGAAAAGGCCATGGGCTCGATCGTGAAATCGGGCAGCGCGCCGATCAGCAACGTGCTCTCACCCGGCGAGAAGCTCAAGGCCAAGGGCCTGACCTACGCCGCCACGCCCGCGAGCGACTTCATCTGCGGCACGCTGCAGCTGGCCGCGGGCATGAATCTGCACGTGTTCACCACCGGGCGTGGCACGCCATATGGCCTGGCGCCGGTGCCGGTGATCAAGGTCGCCACGCGCAGCGACCTGGCGCGGCGCTGGCACGACCTGATGGACATCAACGCCGGCACCATCGCCGACGGCACGGCCAGCATCGAGGACGTGGGCTGGGAGCTGTTCCACCTCATGCTCGAGGTGGCCAGCGGACGCCAGCAGACCTGGGCCGAGCGCTGGAAGCTGCACAACGCGCTGGTGCTGTTCAACCCGGCGCCGGTGACTTGAGCGCCGGCTGCTGGGGAGAGATCAGATCAGTACGTCAACGCTCGAACGCAACGCACCGGCGTCAAATCGCCCGCTTTGCTTCCGAGCGCCTGCGTGCCACTTGCCAGACCGTTCGCGAATTCCTGCTTCCAGGCCTGCGTCATCGACGCTTGCGTTGAGCTCCAGTAGCTCGGTGGCAAACCCGTGACGCTGCCATCTGCAACCAAGTTTGACTGCATGTTCTCAATGAGCGGGGCGGCGGCTGTACCACAACCTGTTCCAGCCACGGCCTGGTCATGGCCCATCTCGCAGATGGCTGGCAAATACCAACCCGGGACCCCACCATTGGTGGAAAGGCTGCAGAGGCCGGCCGCGTAGTTGGCGGGCAGCTCAAGTCCGGCGTATTGCGCCAGCATCGCCGTGGTATTGGCCTGGCCATCCGTCAGGCTCGCGCTGGCGGTCACGTTGTCGTTGCTGGTACTCCAGGGCTTCGTCGGCGCCGGTGCGCCACCTGCATCTTCGAGCGCGGCCACTTTGCCACCCACGCTGCCGGTATCAGGCGTGGTGTCGTCGATGGCGAACACATAGCCGCCCTGGTAGACGTTCGCGTAGCCGACCACTTGCACCGTCGGTGAGAGAAGGTTGGTGTTGCTGCCACCAACGCTGAGGGTGACAGGCACGGGACTGGCGCTGCCTCGCGCAGAAGACGGCGTGTCATCCGGTGTCACCGTGATGGTGCAGCTGGCGCCGGGGGCAAGCGTCGTGCAGTTGGAAATCGCCGTGGTGCGCGTTGGCAGGGCCGGACTTCCTGTAGCCACGGCAAATATCACCGACAGCGCGGGGGCGCTGCCGGTGTTTGTGATGGTGAACTTTCGAGGTTTTCCCGTGAGAGTCGGGGATCTGGCAGTGTCGCGGACCGACAGCACCAGCGCCGAAGGACTGATCGACAGCGTGGTCGACGGCGTCGCACCCCCACCCGTGGGCGCTCCAGCCCCTCCCCCGCTCCCGCCACAAGCCGCCAACAGCACAGCGGAACACAAGGACATCCAACGGGCGGAGGAAAGGTGATGCAACATGATGAACACTCAACAAAATGTCAATGCGTTGAACATACCATTCGTTACAACTCGCCTGCACGCCATGCCCGCCGCTGTTCACAACAAAGTCACAAAAGAGGTTCAAAGCATGTTGCACCAGCCCCACGGTTCGTGGCGAAGGGCCCAGGGCTTGACGGCGGGTCTGCTGCTCGTCTTCGGCCTGGTCGGCTGCAAAAGCCTGCCGCGGGTGGTGCCGGATCTGGACCGGCGCCCGCCCCCGGTTCGCCTCGAAGGCTCCCAGGGCCCGCTGTCGGCCGAGCGCAGCCGCGCCATCCTGGAGCGCCTGCGCGCGGGTGGCCAGGGCAGCGACGTGCTCTCGCGCCACCTCGCGCTGGAAGAGGCCATCGTCGGCAGCCCCTTGACGGCCGGCAACAAGGTGGACCTGCTGGAGGACGGCCCGGCCACCTACAAGGCCATGCTCGCGGCCATCGACACGGCCAAGGACCACATCCACCTGGAGACCTACATCCTCGACGACGACGAGGTAGGGCAGAAATTCGCGGACGCACTGATCGCCAAGCAGCAGCAAGGCGTGCAGGTGCACCTGATCCACGACAGCGTGGGCACCATCGGCACACCCGACGAGTTCTTCAAGCGCCTGACCGATGCCGGCATCAAGGTCATCGAGTTCAACCCGATCAACCCCGCGCTGGCGCGCAAGGAATGGGAGCTCAACGAGCGCGACCACCGCAAGCTGCTGATCGTGGACGGCCGCATCGCCTTCCTGGGCGGCATCAACATCAGCGGCGTGTACTCCAGCGGTTCCCTGTCGATGGGCTCGGGCAGCAGCGGCAAGACAGATGGGAAGAAGAGCGACATCGACGGCATCCCCTGGCGCGACACGCATGTGCAGCTGCAGGGCCCGGTGGTGGCGGAGTTCCAGAAGCTGTTCCTGGAGACCTGGGCTGCGCAGAAAGGCGAGGCCATGGCCGCGCGCAACTACTACCCCACGCCGGTGCGCGCCGGCTCGGACGTGGTGCGCGCCATCGGCAGCTCACCCAAGGACAGCTACAGCCTCATCTACGCCACGCTGCTGTCGGCCATCGCCAGCGCGGAGTCGACGGTCTACCTCACCAACGCCTACTTCGCACCCGACCCACAATTGCTCACGGCACTGGAGGACGCGGCGCGGCGCGGGGTGGACGTGAAGCTCATCCTGCCGGGCAAGACCGACTCGTGGCTGATCTTCCACGCCGGGCGCAACTACTACACGCAGTTGCTCAAGGCCGGCGTGAAGATCTATGAACGCCAGGGCGTCATCCTGCACACCAAGACGGGCTCGGTCGATGGCGTGTGGTCCACCATCGGATCCACCAACCTGGACTGGCGCAGCTTCCTGCACAACTACGAGCTGAACGCGGTCGTGCTGGGCGCGGAGTTCAACGCCCAACTGCAGAAGCTGTTCGACGCCGATCTCGCGGCGTCGAAACAGGTCACGCTCGCCGAATGGCAGCGGCGCGGCCTGAACCTGCGCTTCAAGGAATTCTTCGCGCGGATGTGGGAGTACTGGCTCTGACCTGAAGCTCAGCGCGACAGCGGCGGGGCCGTCGGTGGCAGCGGCGCGGGCGTCGGGTTCATCGAGGGCGGTGGCGAGAGCGACGGCGGTGGGGACATGGGCGCCGGTTGCAGCGGCGGCGACAACACGGGCGCCTGGGGCGGCGGTGGTGGTGGTGGCGGCACCGGCAGGGTCTCCTGCGTCACCAGCTCGCGGATCGTGCCGCCGCCTTGAACGGAACCGGAGACCGAGCCTTCGCCACGCGCCATGCGCTCGCAGATCGTGCGTTGTTCGCCCGTGTGCCGCTGGCAGCGTTGCAGCGCGTTGCGCTCGAGGTCTTGCGCCGATGAGCCACCCCGGATGCCCGATTTCAGCGCCTGCGCGCGGTGCGCGCCCGCATCGCGCAGGCAGCTGGTGCGGTCCTGCGTGGGGCTGAGGGCCTGGCAGGCGGCGCGGTCGCGCTGGTAGGCGGCTTCGATCGCGGCCTTGTCGGGGCCCGCGGCCCAGGCCGCAGGCAGGCAGACGGCGAGTGCCGCTGCGGCCACCCAGCCGCGTGGGTGGTGACAAATGGATGCAAACATGGTGTGAACCTCCTGAGAGCCAGGCGGTGCGGGGGGCACCGCCCCTGGATTCACCATGCTAGGAAGGGGCCACCAGAGCGTCTGTAGGCCCAGTCCGACCCGGGCCTCGGACATTCACTCCCAATGCAGTTCGATCAGCTTCCATTCGCCGCCGTCCAGCCGCCATTGCAGCTGGACGGCATAGGGTTCGGCGCGCTCGGGAATGAGCCCCTGCGCGCCCGTCACCACCACCTTGGCCTCGGTGTGGCCCACCTGCGAACTGCCACTGTCGATGCGGCTGCTGCGCGTGACGGCGATGATCTTGATGTTCGCGTAGCGCATGAACATCAGCGTCATCGTGCGCTTGGCCCACTCGCGGTCCATGCCTTCGCCCGCCTGGAAACCCGGGTGCAGCTGGTCCATCACGGCCCCGGTCTTTTTCGCCTCCAGGTTGTCCTGCAGCTTCTGCACCGCCGCTTCGAGCGCGGCCTGAGGATCGGTCTTGCCGCAACCCACCAGCAAGAAGGGCACCAGCAGCAAAGTCCAGACAAATCGGCGGGCCAGCATCGAACATCCTTTCAGCGTTGAAGAAAAACGCGCGACCATAACACCCGTCGGTGACACCCGAAAAAAAGCCCGTGCTGGACGGGCTCTCTCACGCGACGCGCGGAAGCCTTCAGGCCTTGGGCTTGTACTTGTTGATCAGGTCACGCCCGCCCTGCAGCAGCTTCTTGCCGTCGAAGCCGCGCTTGTCCATGTCGGCCACCCATTCGTCGGTGATGGGCGCGGTGAGCTTGATGAACTCCTCGGTCTCGGCCTTCCCCATCACGTGCACGGTGTTGCCCCGGTCGATCGCGCCCTTGCGCACCACCGGATCGGCCTCGGCGATCACGCGACCGAACAGCCCCGAGGCCTCCAGGCCCGAGTTCCGGTCGATGATCTGCTTGAGGTCGGGCGCGAGGTTTTCGTAGCGCGCCTTGTTCATCACCATGTACTGGATGCTGTTGTTGAAGCCCGGCATGCCCTTGGCGAACTCGGTGTGGAACTTGGTCAGCTCGTCGAGCTTGGCCGAAGGCACGGTGTCCCAGGGAATGATGGCGCCATCGATCACGCCCTTGGAGAGCGAGTCCGGGATCTGCGGCAAGGGCATGCCCACCGGAATCGCGCCGACCGCGCTCAGGATCTGCGTCGCCTTGCGCGAGGGGCCGCGCACCTTCAGGCCCTTGAAGTCGGCCGCCCTGGTGATCAGCTTGTTCTTCATGTGCAGCACGTTCAGGCCATGGGTGTGGAAGGTCAGCACCTTCACTTCCTTGAGCTCGTCGGCGGAATAGGTCGTCATGTACTCCCAGGCGGCCTTGGACGCGCCTTCACCGTCGTAGGTGAAGAACGGCAGCTCGAAGACCTCGGCGCGCGGGAAGCGGTTGGGCGTGTAGCCGGCGAGCGACCACACCATGTCCACCACGCCTTCGCGCGCCTGGTCGAACAGCTGGGCGGGCGCGCCACCCATCTGCATCGCCGCATAGTGCTCGAACTTCAGGCGCCCGTTCGATTCCTTCTCGACCTTGTTCATCCATGGCACCAGCACGCGCGAGTACACGTTGGAGGTCGCCGGCACGAAGGTCTGGAAGCGCAGGGTGATGGGCGATTGCGCTCGGGCCACGATGGCCGGGGCGGCCACCAAAGCGGCGGCGGACTGGAGCAGGGTTCTGCGTTGGATCATGGTGTCTCTCTCGGGTGGATAGGTTCGGATGCTGGTGTGGTGGTGGCCTGTGGCTCAGGCCATCTCGAATCCCTGGTAATTCCGGGCGGCGACGTCTTCGATGATCCGGCGGTACAGCGGCACGCCCGCGACAAAGGCCATGAACACCCTCGGCTTGCCCGCGATGTTGGCGCCCATGTACCAGGAGTTCGCGCGCGGGTAGAGCGTCTTGTCGGCCTCCTCCGCGCAGCGGCGCACCCAGCCGTCCTCGGCTTCCTGCGTGGCCTCGATGCGGCGCACGCCGGCCGCGCGGGCCTGCTGCAGCAGCCGCGCGATCCAGTCGACGTGGGTCTCGATCGAATGCACCATGTTGCTCAGCACCGAGGGACTGCCCGGCCCGGCCACCACGAACATGTTGGGAAAACCGGCGATGCCCAGGCCCAGGTAGGAGGTGGGGCCGTGCGCCCATTTGTCGCTCAGCCGCGCCCCGCGCGCCCCGCGGATGTCGATCGCCTTGAGCGCGCCGCTCATGGCGTCGAAGCCGGTGGCGAAGACGATGGCGTCCACCTCGTGCTCGCGCTCATCGGTGCGCACGCCGCGGGCCGTGGCCTCGATGATCGGGTGGGCCGCGGCGTCGACGATGTCCACGTGCTCGCGGTTGAAGGTCTCGTAGTAGTGCGAGTCCACGCACAGGCGCTTGCCGCCGAACGGCAGGTCGTCCTTGGGGCACAGCAGCTCGGCCTTGGCCGGGTCCTTCACCACGCCGCGGATGCGGTTGCGCGCGTAGTCGGCCACCATGCGGTTGGTGTCCATGTTGCTCATCTGGTCGGCGAAGGTGCGCAGCATGCGGAAACCGCCGCCCGCGCCCCGCCAGCGGTACTCGAGCTCGGCGCGCTGTTCCTCCTCGGTCATCTCGGCGGCGGTCTTCGTGTTGGCGTTCAGGAACTGGCCAGTGATCGCTTCACGCCCCATGGCGCGGCGGTCCGGGTAACGCGCCTTCGCCGCCGCCAGCGCGGTTGCGGTGAAAGGCACGTTGTGCGCCGGCACGCTGAAATTCGCGGTGCGCTGGAACACCGTGAGCTGCGCGGCCTGCTCCGCGATCACGGGCACCATCTGCACGCCGCTGGAGCCGGTGCCGATCAGGGCCACGCGCTGGCCGGTAAAGTCCACGCCCTCCTTGGGCCACTGCGCGCTGTGGTACCACCGGCCCTGGAAGCTCTCCAGCCCGGGCAACTGCGGGCGCTGCGGGATCGACAGGCCGCCCGTGGCCATGACGAGATAGGTGCACTCCAGCACATCGCCGGCCTCGGTGCGCACCGTCCAGAGCAGGCGCTCGTCGTCGAACACCGCGCTGGCCACCCGCGCGTTGAGCCGGATGCCGTCGCGCAGGCCGAAGCGGTCCACCACGTGTTCGATGTAGCGCAGGATCTTGGCCTGCGGCGCATAGCGCTCGCTCCACACCCATTCTTCCTCGAGCTCGCGGCTGAACGAGTACGAGTAGTCCAGGCTCTCCACGTCGCAGCGCGCACCGGGGTAGCGGTTCCAGAACCAGGTGCCGCCCACGCCGTCGCCCGCCTCCAGCACGCGCACCGACAGCCCCATCTCCCGGGCCTTGTAGAGCTGGTAGATGCCCGCGAAACCCGCGCCCACCACCAACATGTCCAGCCGACCAACCGAATCCGCCATCGTTCCACTTTCCGTCTTGAATCACCGCCGCGGATCGCGGCACGGGTCGGACTATGATCGCATTAGGTTGACATGTCAACACAACAGAGCCAAGGGTTTACCATAGGTTGACCAATCAACCTGATGCCAATTCAATCCCCGCATGCCTTCCTCTGACGCGCAACGCCCCTTTCCTGAATTCGCCGGCCGGCACGTGCTCATCACCGGCGGTGCGGGCGGCATCGGCCAGGCCTGCGCCCGGCACTTTCTGGCCGCGGGTGCCTCGGTGCACCTGATCGACGTGGACGCCGCGCGGCTGGACGGGGCGCGCCATGCGCTTCAAGGCCACGCGGCGGTGAGCTGCAGCACCTCCCGCCTGGCCGATCACGCGGCCTGCGAGCGCGCCATCGACGAGGGCGGGCGCCCGCCCTTCGCGCTGGTGCACATGGCCGGCCTGTTCGAGACCGACCGGCTCGATCCCGCCGACCGCTCGGGCTGGGACCGGGCGATCGCCAGCAACCTCACCACCGCCTACGACATGGCCCTGGCCTTTCGCGCCGCGCGCGACCGGCGGACGCCTTCGCGCATGGTGCTCTGCACCTCGCGCGCCTTCCAGCGCGGCACGCCGGGCCGCGCGGCCTACGCCGCGGCCAAAGGCGGTATCGTCGGCCTGGTGCGTGCCTTCTCGCGCGATTTCGCGCCCGACATCCTGGTCAACGCGGTCTCGCCGGGCCTGATCCAGACGCGCATGACCGAAGACCTGATCGCCCACCACGGCGAACAGCGCCTGGCCGAGATCCCATTGCAGCGCTTCGGCACGCCGCAGGACGTCGCCGGCGTCGTCTGTTTTCTCTGCAGCGAGGCCTCGTCCTACGTGACGGGCCAGGTGATCACCGTCGACGGCGGCGTGATCAACGGTTGAACCTTCCTTTCCTGAACCCCGCACCCATGACCTTCGACGCCCCCACCCTCGACCTGCTCGAACGCGTTCGCACCGCCGGCCGCAAACCCTTCTCGGCCTGCACCGCCACGGAGGCGCGTGCCTTCCCCACCCTCATGAAAAGCCTGTTCGGCGAGGGCCTGCCGGTGGCCCGGGTGCAAGACCTCGCCCTGCCCACGCCCCAGGGCCACCCACTGCCCGCGCGCCTCTACGTGCCCGAAGCCTGCAACGGCGACCTGATCGTCTACTTCCACGGCGGCGGCTGGGTGCTGGGCTCGGTGGCCGACCACGACCCGTTCACCGCCACGCTGGCGGCCCGAACCCACGCGGCCGTGCTGTCGGTGGACTACCGCCGGGCCCCGGAGAGCCCCCACCCCGGCCCGGTGGACGACGCCATCGCCGCGTTGCTGCAAGGCGGCCAGGCCGGTGCGACCTGGCTGGGCCAACCCCTGCGGCGCCTGATCGCGATGGGCGACAGCGCCGGCGCCACCCTGGCCACCGTGGCCACGCGGCGCCTGCGCGAGCTGCCCGGGGCGCGGCCGGTGGACCTGCAGGTGCTGGTCTACCCGGTGACCGACGCCGGCTTCGACACCGCCAGCTACCGCGACTTCGCGCAGGGCCACCTGCTGAGCGCGGACGACATGCGCTGGTTCTGGGACCACTACTGCCCCGACACGGCGGCGCGCCGCCACCCCGATGCCTCGCCACTGCAGGCCACCGACCTCGCCGGCCTGCCGCCCGCGCGCATCTTCACCGCCGAATGCGACCCGCTGCGCGACGAGGGCGAGGCCTATGGCGAGCGCCTCGCGGCGGCGGGCGTGGACTGCGAAACCGTGCGCTGCCCCGGCCTGCTGCACGCCTTCCTGTCCATGATCCACTATTCTCCGAATGCCGCCCGGGCCTTCGAGCGCATCGTGCAAAGCCTGGCGGCGCCGGACGACGAACACCGCCCCTGAAAGCCCATGCAACTCGATCTCGATACCTACGTTCCCGGCCTGCTGCTGTGGTTGTCCAACCGCGTGTCCAGCAGCGCGTCCAGCCTCTACAACGAGAAGTTCGGCATCGGCGTGACCGAGTGGCGCATCCTGTCGTACTTCAAGATCTACCCCTGGTCCACCGCCTCCAAGGCGTGCGAACTGATGGGGCTGGACAAGGGCGCCGTGAGCCGGTCGATCGCCTTCATGGTGGAGAACGGCTGGCTCGAGCCCCGGCCGCAGGGCCTGCGCAAGATCGAATACCACGTGACCCCGCCCGGCAACAAGCTGCACAACGCGGTGTTCCGCCTGGCCATGGCGCGCGAGGAAGCCTTGCTGGAAGGCTTCAGCACCTCGGAACGCGAGCAGGTCATCGCCCTGCTCAAGCGCATGCTGGGCAACCTCGAAGGCGTGCAGCGCGTGGGCCGCTGAAGAAAACGAAAAGCGCCGTCAGCCCTGGGGGGCGGCCGTCACCGGCAGGGTCCACCAGAAGGCCGCGCCCTCGCCGGGCGAGGACCACGCGCCGACCGTGCCGCCGTGCCGCTCCACCGCGCGCTTGACCACCGTGAGCCCCAGGCCCGTGCCGCCGGCCTGGCGCTCGTCCAGCCGGGAAAACGGCTTGAACAGCTCGCCGCTCTTGTCGGGATCGAAGCCCGGCCCGTTGTCCGCCACCGAGAAGCGCCAGAAACCGCCCTCCTCGCGGGCGTCGAGCGCGATGTGCAGGTCGCGCCGCTCGGCACCGAACTTCAGCGCATTGCCCAGCAGGTTCATCAGCACGTGGCGCATCAGGCCCGCATCGGCCTGCACCACCGGCAGGGGCGCGGCCTGCACCGCCTCGGGCGCCTGCGGGAACTGCACGGCCAGCGACTGCAGGCATTCGCGCAGCAGGGCCTGCATGTCCACCGCCTCGGGGCTGGGCGGCCCCTGGTCCACCTTGGCCAGCGTGAGCAGGTCGTTCACCATGTCGGTGGCGCGCTGCGCCTCGCGGCGGATCAGCTCCAGCGAGCGCTCCGCCCCGGCGGTGTTGCCCGCGCGGTAGTCCTCCAGCGCCAGATCGGCCAGGCCGGCGGTGTTGCGCAAGGGGCCGCGCAGGTCGTGCGAGACCATGCCCGCGAACGAGCGCAGGCCCTGGATGATCTCTTCCAGCTGGCGCGTGCGGCTGCGCACGATCTCTTCCAGCGAATCGGTGAGCTGCTGCAGGGCCTGCTCGGCCCGCACGCGCTCGCGCAGCTCGCGCGCGAGGATCAGCGAGTCGCGCTGCAGGATCAGGGTCATCACGAACACGTAGGCGATGCTCACCGGCAGCGGCGTGACCTGGCGGAACTGCAGCAGGCTCATGTCGGAGAGCATGGCGACCACGAACAGCACGGGGTAGCCCAGGCACAACACGGCCAGCACCAGCTGCCCGCCCCAGCCGTCGCGCGTCCACAGCCAGGCCAGCCAGCAGGCGGCGGCCGTGAAAATGAGGGCGATCGCTGCCGGCCCGGCGAAGGCCCAACCGTCCATCAGGCCGCTCATCGCCACCACCAGCACCGGGGCGCCCACCAGCACGGCGGCGAACACGCGCGAGGGCGGTGTGCCACCCGGGGTGAAGCAGGCCTGCAGGCCCGCCAGCAGGGCGGCCAGGGCGCCCAGGCCCATCGCGGAGCCCACCGGGCCGGCGACCTCGCCCGAGATCCAGCCCAGCGCGTCCGCCGACACCAGCAGCCCCTGCGTGACGCCGAACACCAGCGCCGAACCCGCCAGCCATTTCACGTACGGCCATGAGCGGGCGCTGGCGTGCGCCAGAAAGGTCATGCCCAGCATCGCGATCAGGATGGCGGACAGGATGCGGATGTCGCTGAAGAAACTCAGGACCGGGTGGGTCACGACGGCCTCCTCCGTGATGAGCTTGGGCTCGGCAAGCTTGCGCCCACGTCTGCCGGGCGCCACTTGCGCAGTGTAGGGCAGCCGGCCCGGCAGCGCGAGACCCCCATTCGGATCCTCTCGGGCGGGGCCAGTCGGTGCATGATGGTCCGGTTTCGGGGTGGAAGAAGCGGGTGATCGCAGCGCCATGACCTCCCGCGTCATGGATTTCATGTCGCTCCTCCGTCACAGTGGAACCAGTCCAACCAGAAAGGAGTTTCACATGTCAGACCTCAGCCAGCTCCCCCTCGCCGTCGGCCACATGATCGGCCTGGGCGCCCTCGGTTCCTGCATCGGCATCGGCGTGATGGCCAGCAAGTACCTGGAGGCCTCGGCCCGCCAGCCCGAGATGATGGAAGCCCTGCAGCCCAAGGTCTTCCTGCTCGCCGGCCTGCTGGACGGCGCCTTCATCATCTCGGTGGCGCTGGGCGTGTGGTTCGCCCTGGCGGCCCCGTTTGCCTGATGCGGCCCGCCCCGCCCGAGCGGCACGTGGTGGTGATCGGCGCGGGCGGCGGTGCCGGCGGCGCCGCCTTGCACGCCGCGCTGGGCGACGCCCGGTACGACCAGGTCACGGTGCTGACCACGCACCGCTTTCTGCGCGTGCCACCGCGCCTGGCCGATGCCGTGGTGACCGCAAACGACTGGGCCGCCGCCCTGCCGGCGGCGGGCCACGCCGTGATCGTGTTCGACACGGTGCGGCGCGCGCGCGAGCGGGTCTACTGGCCGCCCGCGCGGGCCGACCTGGTGCCGCTGGCCACGGCGCTGCACGCCCAGGGTGTTCGCACGCTGGAGGTGGTGATCGCCGACAGCCCGGACCCGAGCCCGGCCGAACGCCAGGCGCTGGCGTCCCTGGGCTGGGACCGGCTGGACATGCACCCGGCCGTGGTGGCCGTGCCGCCGCCCGCCCCCACCGGGCCCTGGCTCGAGCGGCTGGCGCTGTGGCTGATCCGCACCCTCGTGGCCACCCTGCGCATGGCGCAGGCCGCGTACGGCCGCCGCCCATCGCGTTGAGCGGCGCGCGGGCCCTGATCTCTACGCCGGCACCGCTTCCTTCGCGATGTGTTCATCGATCACGCGCCGTGCCTGCACGCCGCCCGCGTCGATGTTGAGCTTGAGCAGCTTGCGCTGCGCGAAGGCATCCAGGTTCTGCTGCTGGCGCTCCAGCACTTCGAGGTCTTCGGAAAAGATGCCGTGCTGCCCGGCGCGGATGCGGTCGGTGAGCGCGGCGTCCTGCGGCCGGAAGCGGCGCGCCATGCCCCAGAAATACCACATCGAACCATCGACCTCGGGCGTGATGAAGTCGGTCACCACGCTGTAGACCTTCTTGTCGTCGGGCGCATCGTAGCCGCCCTGGCCGGCCAGGGCCACCCCCACCTCGATCAGCACATGGCTGGGCGGCGAGAAGCGGCAGACCTGCCAGCGGTCCACCCGGGGGTTGCCCTCCACGCCGATGGCGCGAAGCGCGTCGAGCCAGAACGGCGGCGCCTCGATGTTCTCCATGAAGCGGCTGGTCACCACCGTGGTGCCCTCGCGGCGCGTGGTGCAGGGCGTCTCGTCGATCTCCTGCTGGCCGATGCTGGTCGAGTGCACGTAGGTCTCGTGCGTGAGGTCCATCAGGTTGTCGATCATCAGGCGGTAGTCGGCCTTGATGTGGAACAGGCCGCCGCCGTAGGCCCAGGCCGGGTTGTCGTGCCATTCGAGCACCGGAATGGTCGAGGGATCGGCCTGGTCGGCCTCGCCCGCCCAGACCCAGATGAAGCCGTAGCGCTCTTCGACCGCGAAGCGCTGGATGCGCGGGAACGCCGCCACGCGCTGGCCGGGCATCGAGCGGGTCACGCCGTCGCCGCCCATCACCAGGCCGTGGTAACCGCACACCAGCTCACCCTTGCACACGCGGCCCAGCGACAGCGCCGCGCCCCGGTGCGGGCAGAAATCCTCCACCGCCTGCACGCGGCCTTGCGCGTCGCGGAAGAAGGCCATGCGGGCCCCCAACAGGCGCCGGCCCAAGGGGGCATCGCCGACTTCCACCGAGGTGGCACCCACATACCAGGCATTGCGCATCCAGCTCATGTCGTCTCCTTCATTCAGTACACTGAATCAAATGGTAGCCCAAGCCGGGGCCGGTCGTCAACCGGGTTCAGACGGGGGGTTTGCCGAGCAGCTTGTGCATCAGGCCCATGAGCACCTCGCGCTCGCCGGCGTCGAGCGTGGTGAGGATGCGGTCGGCCAGCACCGCCTCGGACCGCAGCATCTCGTTGATCACCCGCTGCCCTTCGGCGGTGAGCTCCAGGCGGCGCTGGCGGCGCGGGCCCAGCTCGCGCACGATCCAGCCGTCGCGCTCCAGGCGCACCGCGATCTCGGCCGTGGTGGAGGTGTCCAGCGCGATGGCCGCGGCCAGCGTGACCTGGTCGATGCCCGGGTGCTCCTGCAGCACCCGCAGCGCGGCGTACTGCAGCGGCGTGACGGCCCGCCCGAACACCGTGTTGAAACACGACACCGAGTGCTGGTGGGCGCGCCGGAACAGGTGGCCGGGCTCGTGCAGGCCCAGCGTGGCCTCCGGGTGGTCATCGGCGGCGGCAGACGCCAGGGCACGGGGGGTACGGGACGGAGCGGGCATGGTGAAGCGGTGTTGGAGCGCCCGGTCGGGTGGACGCACCGCCGATTGTCACCCCGGCCGCGACCGCTCATGCCGTCACCGCCACGCTTCGTGCCACCCGCGGCGCACTTGAAGCACGTGGTGATCGGCATACCCCCCACGGTACGAAGATGGCGCCATCCCACACCGGAGTGAGCCCCATGCAGCAGACCGTGGCCCTGCACCGATCCGACATGCGCACCCTGCTGGCCGAATTCTCGGCCCACGACGCGCCCCTGCTGGTGAACGAATACCTCCGCAAGGTCTGGCTGTTCGTCAGTGCGAACACGGAGTCGCGCACCAAGGACCTGCCCATCGAACGCCAGCTGGCGCTGCGCCTGCTCATGCGCCAGGTGCAGATCGGCAGCCGCTTCTCGGCGCTGTTCCTCAACGAACTGCAAGGCCCTCTCTCATCGCCCGTGCGCTCCAACAACGTGCACCGTCTGTCCAAGCGCATCTATGCCAACACCCACGACGAGGCGGCGGCCCTGGAGCGCATCCTTCAGCAGGAAGACGCCGGTTTCCATCTGTCGCTCAGCGCATTCGATGCGGTGCGCTACGCCCACTGCCTGGAAGGCGGGCTGCAGGACGCCATCGCCCTCGCCCCGCTGGAGAAGGACATCGTCTTTCGCGCCTGGTCGGGCCTGTTCGCCGAAACCATGCGCGAGTCCTACATCCAGTACATCCAGGTTCTGCTCAGCGGGAGCGCGCTGGCGCCCAAGGTGCAGCAGGACTTCGTGGACACCATCCCCTTCTCCATCGAGACCCGCACGGGCCCACCGCCCACCCTCTGCGCCGGCGGAGTCAGCCCAGGGTGAAGGACTCGTTGATCGCGCTCTTCACGCCACCGCCCATCTGAGGCCCGCCACCGGCCACGATGATTTCGTCGCCGATCACCACCGCGCCCATGCCGTGGCGCGGTGTGAGCATGGGCGCGTGCGACACCCAGCGATCGGCCACCGGGTCCCAGGCCTCGTTCTGGCCGAACACGCGGTTCGTGCCCTCGCCGCCCATCACGAACACCTGGTCGCGGTACAGCACACAACCGTGGCCGCTGCGCGGCGTGGGCATGGGCGTGCGCGCCACCCAGCGGTCCGCCTGCGCGTCGTAGCTGTGGTGCAGGCTGCTGTTGGTGTGAAAGGAATCCACGCGGCCGCCGATCACGTGAATGGACGGCCCCACCACCACGATGCCGATGTGGTCCCGCGCCACCGGCAGGGGCTGGCGCTTCTCATAGCGGTCGCTCGCGGGGTCGTAGACGATGTGCCAGTCGATCGAGCGCCGCCAGTCGCTGCCGATGGCGCCGCCGACCAGGTGGATGCGCGAACCCAGCGCGATGCAGGCCATGGCCCCGCAGGCCTCCGGCAGGCGGCGCACGCGCTCCCAGCGCGCGCCGTCGAAGCGGAAGGCCTCGTCGTGCGGCGTGCGGTTCTGCTCGACGAAACCGCCGAACGCATAGAGCCGGTCGCCCAGCGTCGCCACACCCACGTGGTTCGCCCCGCGCGGCAGCTGGGGCAGTTCCTCCCAGCGATCGGTCCTGGGGTCGTAGGCGTGGTGGTACGGCTTGTCCACCCGCTGCTCGGCGTAACCGCCGACCAGGTGCACGCGGTTGCGGTACGCCACCGCCCAGGCCATCTCGGTGCGCGGAATCGGCAGCGGCGCGCGCGCCCGCCAGGCACCGGCCTTGGCCGCGCGCGGCGCGGGGCTGTCGCTGACGGCCTGCTGCGCGTGGATCTCGGGCAGGTCGATGCGCCCGGGCTGGTTCAGGCGCTCGAACTGGCCGCTGTGGTGGCCGTGGTGCTGGGCGCGAAGCAGTGTGGGCGCGGCCAGCGCGGCGGCGGCGGTGACGAGGACGTGACGACGGAGGGCCATGCGCGTGATCTCCTGGTGACCGGGGGTGAGACAGCGTACCTCAGCCCAGGAAGAAATCCAGCGGAATCAGCTCGACGCCCCACCCGCCCGCCTCCCCCAGCGTGGCGGCGGGGTGCATGGCCGCCAGGCGCTGGGCCTCGTCGCGGTTGTCCGCCTCGATGATGAACATCCCGCCCACCATTTCCTTGGCCTCGGTGTAGGGGCCATCGGTGATCTGCGACTTGCCGCCGCGTGGGCGCAGCGTGACCCAGTCCTTCGGCTCGGCAAGCGACGCCGACACCAGCATCTTCCCGGTGGCGCGCATCTTCTCGTCCAGCGGCGGGCATTGGCTCACCAGGGCCTGCACGTCGGCAGGCGCCATGGCGGCGAACTTTTCGGGGTTGTAGTACGCAAGACCGAGGTACTTCATGAACGACTCCTTTGGATGAGTGATGACTCCACGACGAAGCAGGGGTCCCGCGATCGACAGGCCCGGCAAATGCCAGCAGTTTCATGAAGCCCGGCGGGAAGGCCCCAGGGCGCTGCGTCTCCTCCGCCAGGATTCGTCTTTGTACCGTTGACATACTGACCCAACAACATGAATTCCTGCCAATTTCGAAAAGCACTGAGCGGCTACAGGAACACGAAGTGGTTGCACGCGGCCACGAAGGCCGGTGAGGCGTCGGGCCGGCCAAAGCCGTAGACCGCGATGTCGGCTTCGCGCAGGCGCCCGGCGATGCCGGTGAAGTCGCTGTCGCACGAGGCGATGCAGATGCCATCCAAGCGAGGGCGGCGGGACCGCAGCTCCATGGCGTCCATGATGAGCGCGGAGTCCGAGGCGTTCTTCTGGTGGGCGTAGTGGAATTGCTGGATGGGGCGGATGGCCAGGGTGTGCAGCATCCGGCGCCAGGCGAGTTGCCGGGGGTTGGTCCAGTCCGCGCAAGCGCGGCGGACGATGGCCTCGCCACGGTCGGAGACGTGGGCCATGAGCCGCAGTGCCTTGCGGGCGCTCATGTTTTCGGCGTCGATGAGCAGGGCCAGGCGGGGTCGCCGTGTGGCCACGAAGGGAGCTTGTTGCATGTGCCTTCCTGTTGCTTTGCGGGTGATGTCACCGCCACCCTTGTGAGGTGGCGGTGGCCCAAGCAGGTTGGCGTACCGTGCACTGCGGACAGTTTCGGCGAGACTCGCGTCTCCCCACCCGGGCCACCATGAAAGAGGCACGAATGTGAGAAAGCCGCAGGGCTCAAATCGAGTTGCGGCTTTCAAGCCGCAGTGCACGGGACGCCAATCCCGGTCGCATTTTTGTACGACAGAAGCAGTATATCCACAGCACTAGGCGCCGCGCACCCGATCGATCAAGGCCAGGGGATCGGCCGGCAGTTCGTCCCCGCGCCAGGCCACATGCTGGTCCGGCCGCGACAGCACCCACCGGTGGCGGTACAGGCCCGTGGCTTCGGCCGGGCTCAGGTCCACCACGCGCAGCGGCAGGCCGCGCTGTTTCGCGGCGTCGAGCAAGGGGCTCGCATCGGCCTGCGGGTCCAGCCGCAAGAGCGCGAAGCCGTCGCCCATCGCGTCGTAGAGCGAGCGCCCGCCGTCCAGCCACACGTGCGGCGTGCGGCAGCCCGGCACGGTGGACGGGGTGAAGGTGTCCATGGTGTAGCCGGGCGGGCTTTCACCGTCGGGGACGATCAGGGGCGAGGCGTCGTAGAAGTAGCCGAAGTTCAGGCCCGCGCAGCAGTACTGCTTCACGTTGAGGTCGTACAGGGTCTTGCCGGCGGCGGCGCGCAAGGCTTCACCGGCCGGGCCTTCGGCCTCCAGCTCGGGCGGCACACTCTCGCGTTCCTTCTGCAGCGCGATGGAGTGGTTCATCGCGAAGCGCGACACCTGCTCGGTGATGGGCAGGCGCTCGGCTTCGTAGGCATCGAGCGCGCGCGGCCCGGCCCAGCCCTGCAGGTGGCCCGCGAGCAGCCACGACAGGTTCATCGCATCGGCGATGCCCGCGTTCATGCCGTAGCCGGCCATGGGCACCCAGAGGTGCGCGGCGTCGCCGCAGATGAAGATCCGCCGCTCGCGCAGCTTGTCGGCCACGAGGCGGCGGCCGATCCAGTCTTCCTTGGAAATCACTTCGTACTCGAAGTCGGCCCCCACGCCGAGGATGGTGCGGATCGAGGCGTCGCGGTCCACCGATTCGAAGTCGGTCTCGCCGGGGCGCAGGTAGTTGTGCAGCACGAATTTCTCGATGCCGTCGATGGCGTACACGTTGCCGCTGCGGCGCGGGTTGTACGAGAAGGTGGCCCAGGCCGGCGGGTGCTGGGCGCGCCGCAGCAGGTCGGGCGCGCGCAGGAAGGTGGACTGCACGCGCTGCACCACCTCCACGCCGTGCAGCGCGGCGCCGATCTTCTTGCGCACCAGGGAGCGCCCGCCGTCGCAGCCAATGAGGTGGTCGGCGCGCAGCGTCACCGTGGCGCCGCTGCCGAGGTCCACGGCCTGGGCGCTCACGCCCGTGTCGTCCTGCGCGAGGTCTTCGATGCGGGTGTGCGTGAGGATGCGCAGGCCGGGCGTGGCCAGCGCGTGCTCGAACAGCACGGGCTCCAGGTAGATCTGGTTGATGCGGTGCGGCGGCTCGGGCGTGGGCCAGCCGGTGTCGGGGCCTTGGGTGGCGGTGTAGCGGTCGCGCCGCGAAGGAATGGGGATGCGCGAGAGTTCGTCGCCGGTGAAGGTGGTGCGGTAGGCCACGTCGGCGGGGTGGTCGGCCGGCAGGCCGGTGTCGCGCAGGGTCTTGGCCACGCCGAGGCGGCGGAAGATCTCCATGGAGCGCGCCGAGACGTGGTTGCACTTGGCCTCGGGCCGCTCGCCACGCGGGCGCTGCTCCACCAGCAGCACGTCGATGCCGCGCTGCGCGAGGTCGATGGCCAGCGTGAGGCCGACCGGGCCGCCGCCCACGATCAGGACCTGGGCGGAATGGGTGTTCGTCATGGGGCTCGAAGGTGGGAAGGCCGCAGTTCGTCGATGCGGGTGCAGCCCAGCAGGGCCAGGCTGGTCTGGATCTCGCTCTGCAGGATGCCGATCGCCTGCTCGACCCCGGCCTGCCCGCCGACGGTGGCGGCGTAGAGCATGGGCCGGCCCACGAAGACCAGGCGCGCGCCGAGCGCGAGGGCCTTGAGCGCGTCGGTGCCGCGCCGGATGCTGCCGTCCAGGCACACCGGCAGCTCGCCCGCCGCGTCCAGCACCTCGGGCAGCACGTCCAGCGGCGCGGCCGCGCCGTCGAGCTGGCGCCCGCCGTGGTTGGAGACGATGAGGCCGTCCACACCGGCCTCGCGGGCCAGGCGCGCGTCGTCGGCGCTGAGCACGCCCTTGATGAGCAGCGCCCCGCCCCACTGGCGGCGGATGAAGGCCACGTGCGCCCAGGTGAAGCGGTCGCGGTCCGAGCGCGCGGCGGCCGTGGGGGTGGCGATGATGGGCCGGCCTGTGGCCTCGCCACCGAAGTTGGGCAGGCGGGGAATGCCGTCGGCCAGCAGGGTGCGCGCGAAGGTGCCGCACAGCCAGCGCGGGTGCAGCACGCCGTCCACGGCGAGCGAGAGGCGCGGCTTGAGCGGGATGGTGAAGCCCAGGCGGCGGTCGCGGTCGCGGTTGGAGGCGATGGGCACGTCCACGGTGACCACGAGCACGCCCACCTGGGCGCTGCGCAACCGCGCGAGCAAGGCGGTGATGCGCGCTTCGTCGCCGGGGATGTAGCCCTGGTACCAGCTGCCGGGCGCGGCTTGCATCACCTGTTCCAGCGGCACGCTGGAGGCGGCGCTGAGCACGAAGGGGATGCCGCGGGCGCGCGCGCCCTGCGCGAGCGCGAGGTCGGCGCGGTGCGCGAACAGCGCGCAGCCGCCCATGGGCGCGATGCCGAAGGGCGAGGCGTAGGTAGTGCCGAACAGCGTGGTGGCCTGCTTCACCGAGGCCACGTCCACCAGCGTGCGCGGCACGAAGGACCAGCGTTCGAACGAGCGCGCGTTGGCCAGCACCGAGGCGCCGCGCTCCGAGCCGTTGGCCGCGAAGCCGTAGAGCGCGCGCGGCAGGCGCGAGCGCGCGGCGACCTCGAAGTCGTCGAGGTTGAGGACCACGGCGTCAGGCCCGCAGCGCCTGCACGGCGCCGGGGATCAGGTCGAAGCCCAGGCCCGGCGCTTCCGACATGGTGATGCGCCCACCCACCGGCTCGGGGAAGCCCTGGTAGAGGCGCTTCATCATGGCCACCACCGGCAGGTGCCACTCGACCTTGGTGCCGTTGCCCACGCCGGCCTGCAGGTGCATGTTGTGCAGCGGGTAGGCGCCGCCGCTGGTGATGGACACGTTGAAGGCGTTGGCCAGCGCGGCGATGCGCACGCACTGCGTGAAGCCGCCGGTGATGACCACGTTGGGCTGCACGAAGTCCACGCTGCGCGCCATCAGCCAGTCGCGGAAGCGGTAGGCCAGGCCTTCGTTCTGGCCGCAGGTCAGCGGCATGCCGGTGCGCGCGCGCAGGTCGGCCATGGCCAGCACGTCGTTCTGCGTGATCGGTTCTTCGAAGAAGCCGAGGTTGCAGTCGGCGGTCAGGCGGATCAGGCGCTCGGCGTGGTACGCGTCCAGGCCGCAGTTGGCGTCGATGTAGAGCGAGACCTCGTCGCCCGCGGCCTCGCGCACCGCGTGCACGCGCTTGGCGTCTTCCTTGATGACCGACATGAGGCTGCGGCTCTCGCGGCGCGGCAGCGCGCGAAAGCCCACCACCATCTTCAGGTGCTCCACGCCTTCGGTGGACAGGGACTTGACCGCGCCGCGCAGGCCGTCGATGTCGAGGAACTCGAAACCGAAGGTGGCATAGATGTCGAGCTCCTTGCGCGCCGCGCCGAGCAGGCGCCAGACCGGCTGCTTGAGCGCCTTGCCCTTGATGTCCCACAGCGCCACGTCGATGGCGGCGATGGCGTGCTGCGCGTAGCCGGTCTGGCCGCGCGAGGCGGTGAGCCAGTACATCTGCTCCCAGCGCGCCTCGTGCGCCAGCGGGTCGGTGCCGATGAGCGCCGGCGCGAGCACGTGGGTGATGATGGACTCGGCCACCTTCTCCTGCGTGATCGCGGTCAGGCCGTGGCCGATCAGGCCTTCGTCGGTCTCGACCTCGACGACGCAGCAGCCGAGCGCCTCCTGGTGCTGGCCGCCGCCGGGCACGTCGAGCGTGAAGGGGATGTGGAGCGCGGTGGCGGTGATGCGGATGATTTTCATCGGTGGCGTGGCAAGGGTTTCAGGCGGCTGACAACAGCCAGGAGAGGTCGACCCCCGAGCGGGTTTCGAGCTGGGACACGATCTTGCGCGCTTTCACGTCCATGACGACCAGCTTGTCGGGCCCCACGGACACGAAGGCCAGCGTGCCCGAGGGGTTGAAGGAGATGCCGATGGGGCGGCCGGCCAGCGCGATGCGCGCCGTCTCCTTGAGCTCGGGGGTGAAGAAGGTGATGCTCTGGTCCTGCAGGTTGGAGGTGATGACCTCGTCGCCCACCCAGTACACGCGCAGGGCATCGCCGCGCGTGGGCGTGGTGCGCAGCACTTTCAGGGTGTGGCTGTCCATCGCCACCAGCGAGGTGCTGCGCCGGTTGGAGACCAGCACGGTCTTTTCGTCGGGGCTGAGGCAGACGCCTTCGGGCATGCGCCCGGTCGAGGCGCGCAGCGCGGGCGCCACGGGGTCGTGCGGCCGCACGAGGGACAGGGTGTTCGAGAGCAGCGCGGTCACGTAGGCGCGTTCACCATCGCGCGTGAGCGCGAACATGTGCGGCTTGATGTCGCCGGTGGGCACGGCCGAGGTGGGGCGTGCGTCCTTGCCCGGGTTGTCCACCACCAGCAGCGCGGACTTCTCTTCGCTGAGCGCGTAGAGGCGCCCCTGCTGGTCCATGCCCATGCCGTGCAGGCGGTTGAAGGGCGCGCACTCCACCTGGTGCACCTGCTTGCCCTGGTGCAGGTCGATGACGGCGATGTGCGAGCCGCCCTGCCCGATCTGGGTGGCGAATTCGACGCCGTAGATGCCCACGTAGGCGTACCTCGCCTGCGCGTCCACGACGAATTCGTGAGGGTATTGAGCGAGTTCCACGCTGTGGGTGCGCGCGCCGGAGCGCAGCGAGTAGTAGCCCAGCGCGTGGGCGTTCTTCTCGATCACCAGCAGGGTGTCGCCCTTCGGATCGACGAGGCTGGGCGACGCTGCCGGGGTCTGGGCGTGGCCGATGGCCGGGGCCGCCATGGCCCAGGCGGACGACAGCGCGGCGGCCGAAAGAAAATCACGGCGTTGCATGGTTCAGGCTTTCCTGGTTGAAGGTTCCGGGGTGCTGGAAGAGCCGCCCGCCCACCGGGCTGCGCGGGTCTTCGCCCGCCGCGCGCACCACGTCCCGGAAACCGCTGGGCGAGCTGCCGATGGCGGGAAGGCCGAGCTGCTCTTCCAGCACGGCGATGGCGTCGAGCGTGAGCAGGCCGCCGCAGGACATGAAGATGCCTTGCGCGCCAGGCGCCTGGGCGTGCACCTTTCGGCTCAGCGCGACCAGGCGTTCGGTGGAGACCTCGGCCGCGCCGCCGACCGGCTCGATGCCCAGGCCTTCGATGGCGGTGACCTCGAAGCCCAGGGCGCCGAGGTAGACAACCAGGCGCTGATTGAGCTCGTCGATGTACGAGGTGGCCACCGCCACGCGCTGCACACCCAGGGCCTGCAGCGCCGAGACGACGGCGTGGCTCATGGTGGTGCAGGGCACGCCCGTGGCCTGCTGCATGGCGTCGCGCAGCTGGTCGGTGAAGGCCGGGCCCTGGTAGAAGCTGAGCGAGGTGCCCATGAGCGAGATCGCCTGCGCGCCGTCCGCTCGCAGGGCGCGGGCGTGGTCGACGATCTGGTTCACCACGGGCGCGAAGCCCCGGGGCGACACACCGTCGATGCCCAGGCCGCGCGCGATGAAGTCGAAGCGCTCGCCGTACAGCAGGGGCGCATCGGGCGGCACGCGCCCGTGGGCCGGCGGCACGATCAGGCCGATGCGGGGGCGCGGCGCGCTCATTCGGCCGAGATGCCCTGGGCCTTGATGACCCGGCCCCACTCCGCGTACTCGCGCTTCACGTCGGCCGCCAGCGGGCCCGGCGCCAGGTAGGCGGTGGTGACGCCTTGCGCGGCGGCGGCGCTGGCCGCTTCGGGCGTGGCCAGCAGCTCGCCCACGGCCGCGCTCAGGCGGTCGATGACGGCCTGCGGCGTACCGGCCGGCGCGAGCAGCATCTGGCGGGGCGCGACGTGAAAACCCGGCACCACCTCGGCCAGGGTGCCGATGTCGTCCGCGCCGGCCAGGCGGGTCGAGCTGAACATGGCGATGGCCTTCACGCGCCCGCTGCGCACCTGCGGCACGCCGGCCGCGGCGCTCACCACGCCGAACTGCAACTGGCCATTGATCACGTCGGTGACGAGCTGCGACGCGCCGCGGTAGGGGATGTGCAGCAGGTGCGTCTTGGTGCGCGACTTGAACAGCTCCACGCCCAGGTGGTGCACGGTGCCGATGCCCGAGGTGCCGTAGGTGAAACGGCCCGGGTTGGCCTTGACCAGCGCGAGGAACTCGGCCGGGTTGCTGGCCTTCACGTCGTTGTTGGCCACCAGCAGCAGGCGCGACTGGAACAGGCCGGCCACGGGCACGAGCGATTTGATCGGGTCCAGCGAGGAGGTCTGGTTCTGCAGCTGCGGTGCGATGAGCAGCGCGCTCTCGCCGTGCAGCAGCGTGTAGCCGTCGGCCGGCGCCTTGGCCACGGTGTCGGCGGCCAGCAGGCCGGCCGAGCCGGCGCGGTTCTCCACGATGACGGACTGGCCCAGCGCGGTGGTGAGTCGCTGCGCGACGATGCGCGCCATGGTGTCCACCGCGCCACCGGCGGCGTAGCCGACGAAGATGCGGATCGGCCGGTTGGGGTAGGGGCCGGCCTGGGCGAAGGCCAGGGGCGCGGCGCCGGCGGCGAGGGCCGCGCCCACGAAGCTTCGTCGGCGGAGGTTGGGGTTCATCGTCTTGTCTCCTGGTGGTGGTTGTTCAGGCGACCCGCACTTCCACGAGCGAGGGGCCTCTCGAGGCGAGGGACGCTTTCAAGGCCGCGTGCAACTGGCCAGGGTCTTCCACGCGCTCGCCGGGCACGCCATGCCCTTGCGCCAGCGCGACGAAGTCGATGCCCGGCAGGTCGGTGCCCGGCAGCACGGCGCCGGCCGGGAAACCGAGCACGCCGCCGAAGCGCTTCATCGCGCCGTAGCGGCGGTTGTTGACCACGACGAAGCTGATGTTCAGGCCGAGCTGCGCGGCGGTCCACAGCGTCTGGATCGAGTACATGCTGGAGCCGTCGCCGATGATGGCGATCACGCGGCGCTCGCGCCAGGCCAGGGCGATGCCGGCGGCGGCCGGCATGCTGTGGCCCAGGCCACCGCTGGCCATGGTGAAGAAGGAGCGCGGCTTCAGGATGGGCAGGTGCTGGTGCATCACCACGCGGGCGGTGGGCGCCTCTTCCACGATCACGTCGTCGGGCGAGCGCAGTTCCGCGATGGTCTGCAGCAGATAGGCCACCTGGATCGGCGCGCCCGGTTCGGCGCGGGCTTCGCGCACCCAGGCCGGCGGCGGGGTGCGCGCGCGCTGCGGTTGCGCGCCCTGCAGGGCCTGCAGCGCCAGCGCCACGTCGCCCACCACCGAGGTGCCCACCGGCGAGCGCGCCGCGGCATCGGGGTCTTCGGTGAGCTGCCACAGCGTGGCGCCGTCGGGCAGGTGCGGGCCGTCGCCTTCCACGTGGTAGGTGAACACCGGCGCGCCGATCACCACGATGAGGTCGTGGCCGGCCAGTTTCTGCACGATCTGCGCCTTCACCGCGGGCAGGAAACCGTGGAACAGCGCATGGTCCTCGGGGAAGCCCGCGCGCGCCGACATGGGCGCGTTGAACACCTTGGCGCCGTGGCGCTCGGCCAGGGCGACGATGCCGTCCCAGGCCCCGGCGCGGTCCACTTCCGCGCCGGCCACGAACACCGGCCGCTCGCAGGCCGAAAGCGCCTGCGCCAGCGCGGCGATGGCCTGTGGTTCGGGCGCCGTGCGCCGGCTCATGGCGCGCTGCACCACCGGCGCGGCGGGCTGGTCCCAGTCGTCCGAGGGCACGGAGACCAGCACCGGGCCGCAGGGCGCCTGCAGCGCGCGGCGGCAGGCCGTGGCGATGGCCTGGGGCACGTCCTGCGCGCGCGCCGGTTCGATGCTCCATTTCACGTACGGCTGCGGCAGCTCGGTGGCGCGCTCCGAGGCCAGGTAGGCGTCCAGCGGCTGGATCGAGCGCGACTGCTGGCCTGCGATGACCACCAGCGGCGTGCGGTTCTTGAACGCCGTGTAGAGGTTGCCCATGCCGTGGCCCACGCCGGCGGCCGAGTGCAGGTTGACGAAGCCGACCTTGCCGGTGGCCTGGGCATACCCATCGGCCATGCCCACGCACACGGCTTCCTGCAGGCCCAGCACGTACTGGATGTCGCTGGGGAAGTCGCGGAACATGGGCAGCTCGGTGGAGCCCGGGTTGCCGAAGATGGTGTCCACGCCGAACTGGCGCAGCACGTCGTACACGCCGTCGCGCACGGTGAAAGGGGTCGGGGAAACGGGGCTCATGCGGAATAGCTGCGGTTGACGAACTTGGTGTGGAGGTAACTGTCGAGGCCCTCTTCGCCGCTCTCGTAGCCGTAGCCGCTGTCGCGCACGCCGCCGAACGGCGCCTCGGCGACGGTGACGACGGTGCTGTTGATGGCGACGCTGCCCACCTCCAGGTCGGCGATCATCTGGCGCTGCAGGCGCGCGGAGTCGGTGAACACGTAGGAGCCCAGGCCGTAGCGCGTGGCGTTGGCCAGCTCGACGGCCTGCGCGGGGGTGTCGAAGGCGCGGATCAGCGCGACCGGGCCGAAGGGCTCTTCGCGCATGGCCTTGGCATCGGGGTTCACGTCGGCGAACACGGTGGGCTGGTGGAAGTAGCCCTGCTCGCCCACGCGCTCGCCGCCGGCCACCAGCGTGCCTTCGGACCGGGTCTGGGCCACGAGTTCGCGGATCGCGCCCAGGCGCCGGCCGTTGGCCAGCGGGCCCATGTCGGTGCCCTCGGCCAGGCCGTCGCCCACGCGCAGTTGCGAGGCGGCAGCCGCGAAGGTGTCGACGAAGCGCGCGTAGGCGCCGCTCTGCACGAAGAAGCGCGTGGGCGCGTGGCAGAGCTGGCCGGCGTTGCGGAACTTGGCCGCGACCAGCTGGCGCGCCACGGCGTCCACGTCGGCGTCGTCGAACACGATCACCGGCGAGTGGCCGCCGAGCTCCAGCGTGAGGCGCTTGAGGCCGGGCGCGGCCAGGCGGGCCAGGCCCTGCCCCACCGCCACCGAGCCGGTGAAGGACACCTTGCGGATCACGTCCGACGCGATGAGGTGCGAGGACACGAAGGCCGGCACGCCGAAGACGAGGTTGATGACGCCATCGGGCGCGCCGGCTTCGATGAAACACTCGACCATCTTCGCGACCGAGGCCGGGGTTTCCTCGGGCGGCTTGAGGATGCAGGAGCAGCCTGCCGCGAGCGCGCCGCCGAGCTTGCGCGCGGCGAGGATCACGGGCACGTTCCAGGGCGACATCAGCAGGCAGGGCCCCACCGGCTCCTTGCGCACCTCGTAGTCGGCGCCCGGCTGCGGCGCCGGCAGGATGCGGCCGTAGACGCGCTTGGCCTGCTCGGCATACCACTGCACCATGTCGGCCGCCACATCGACTTCCATGCGCGCCTGGGCCAGGGGCTTGCCCTGCTCCAGCGTGAGCAGGCGCGCGATGGTCTCGCGCTGCGCGCGCAGGTTCTGCACGCCCTGCAGCAGCACGCGCTGGCGCGCCGCCGCGGGCGTGGCGCGCCAGACCTTGAAGCCCTGGGCCACCGCCGCGAGCGCGTCGTCGAGGTCGCGCGCCGAGGCGTGCGTCAGCTCGTCGAGCACGGCTTCGGTCGCGGGGTTGATCACCGCGCTGCGCGTGTCCGCGCTGCCCGCGCGCCACTGACCTCCGATGAACAGGCGCGGCGCGCGGTAGGTGATCTCGCTCATGCTCACTGATCGGCCTTGATGTTGTTCTTGCGCGCGACCTCGGTCCAGGTGGGGATCTCCTGCGCGATCTGGCGGGTGAAGGCTTCCGAGGTGCTGGAGGCCGGCGTCAGGCCCAGCTGGGCCATGCTCTTGAGCGTCTCCGGGTGCTGCACCGCCTTGGCCACTTCACGCTCCAGCAGCTTCACGATGGGCGCGGGCGTGCCGGCGGGCGCGAACAGGCCGATCCAGAACTGGATGCTCAGGTCGATGCCCTGCTCCTTGAGCGTGGGGATGTCGGGGAAGGACGGGTTGCGCACGTCGGAGGACACGGCCAGGCCCCGCACCAGCTTGCCGTTGATGGCGCCGGCCGCCGGGCCGGGGTCGAGCATGCTGAAGGTGGTCTCGCCGCCGGCCACGGACTTCATCGAGTCGCCGCTGCCCTTGTAGGGCACGTGCTGCGACTGGATGCCGGTGCGCTCCTTCAGCAGCTCGGTGGCGAGCTGGAAGGTGGAGGCGCTGGAGGCGTAGTTGGAGAGCTGCGGGTTCTCCTTGGTGTACTTCACCAGGTCGGGCATGGACTTGAACGGCGAGTCCGCCTTGACCGAGACGATCAGCGGAAAGGTCGCGATCGTGGAGATCGGGATGAAGTCCTTCTGCGGCGAGTACGGCAGGTTGGCATAGGTGGCGGCGTTGATCACCAGCGGGCCGCTGGCGCCGATCATCAGCGTGTAGCCATCAGGCGGTGCCTGCTTGGTCACCACGGCCCCCACGATGGCGCCGGTGCTGGGGCGGTTCTCCACCACCACCGGCTGGCCCAGGCTGTCGCCCAGGCGTTTGGCGACGATGCGCGCGAGGATGTCGTTGGAGCCGCCGGGCGAATAGCCCACGACGAACTTGATGGGCTTGGACGGGTAGGTGTCCTGGGCCTGCACCGCCATGGCAATGGCGGACAGCGCGACGCAGGCCAAAAGGCTTCGGCGAATCATGGTCTTGTCTCCTGTTCTTGAAGGTGTCGAGTATTGGCCCGATGCCATGCCTCGTAAAATGGTGAATTGCTCTCATCCATAACTTTTTGAACATAGCAGGACGACCCATGGACTGGACGAATCGACTGCGCCTGCGGCACCTGCAGATCCTGGTCAGCCTGGCGGAGACGCAGAACATCAGCCACTCCGCCGAGCGGCTGCACATGACGCAGCCCGCGCTCTCGAAGTGGCTCAAGGAGCTGGAGGCCGACATCGGCCTCACGCTGTTCGAGCGCCACGCGCGCGGGCTTCGCCCCACCGCCCACGGCCGCATCCTGCGCGAGTTCGCGGTGCACATCGGCAACGAACTCGACCGCGCGCGGGAAGAGATGTCGGCGCTGCGCAGCGGCGGCAGCGGCCGCGCGGTGATCGGCGCCTCGGGCGCCACCATCGCGGGCGTGGTGCCGCAGGCGGTGCTCTCGCTGCTGTCCCGCATGCCCAACGCGAGCGTGGAACTGGTCGAGGCGCCGATGGACCGCCTGTTCCAGCAGCTCACGCAGCGCGAGATCGACATCGCGGTGGGCCGGCCGGCGGCCAAGTACCACGACCCGGGCATCGCCTCGGAGGTGCTCTACGAGGAGCGGCTGCATTTCGCGGTGCGGCCCGACCACCCGCTGGCGCAGCGCAAGTCGCTGCAGTGGTCGCACCTGCTGGCCCAGCGCTGGGTGGTCTGGACGCGCGACATCCCCGCACGCGACCTGCTCGAATCGGCGCTCTCGGCCGCCGGCCGCACGATCCCGGGCGCGAGCGTGCAGTCGAATTCCCTGCTCGCCACCATCGCGCTGGTGGCGGAAAGCGACATGGTGGCCGTGGTCTCCGAGCGCGCCATCGAGCTGCCCGAGCGCTGGAAGATGCTCAAGCGCCTGCCGCTGCTGCTGGAGACGCCCAGCGCCATGACCATGTACTGGCGCAAGGACGCGCTCGGCTTCGCGGCGGTGGACGGCCTGCTGGACGCGCTGCGCGAGGTGGCGCGGCAACCGGCGCGCACCGTGCGCCCTCGCAAGGCCTAACCGGGCAGGCGCGAGGCCGCCTTCTTCACGGCAGACGCGAAGGCCGTGGCCGCCAGCTTGGGCTGCGTGCCGCGCAGCGACACCACGTGCAGCTCGATGTGCACCGTGGGGTTGCTGAGCATGGACACCTTGAGCCCCTGGCGCAGGCAGTCCTCCAGCGCGAAGGACGGCACGATGGCGTGGCCCCGGCCGGCGCGCACCATCGCGATCAGGGTGCCGATCAGGTTCATGCGCGGCCGCTCCTCGTGCGCGCGCCCGATGCGCGCGAGGTGTTTTTCGATCACGGCCTGGATCGGGTTGTCGACCGGCAGGCTGATGAGCGGCAGCTCCGCCAGGCTGCTCCAGGTCTGGCTGGGCCCCAGGCCGCCCGCGCCCTTGCCCGGCGGGCTGATGCGCATCAGCCGGAACTTGCACAGCGGCTGGCGCTGCAGGCCCACGGCGGGCTTGATGAAGAAGCCCAGGCCGATGTCGGCCTCACCCTCCAGGATGCGCTGGCGCACCACGCTCACGTCCACGTCCGCCAGGTGGATCTGCACCTGGGGGTGGCTCTGGTTGAAGGCGCTGATCACCTCCGGCAACAGGCTGGCCGAGACCATGGGCGTGGCCGCCACGTCGATGCGCGAGCGCACGGCCGCCTCGGTGCCGCCGATCACGTCGTCGATGGCGCGCAGCTCGGCCACGATGCGCTCGGCCACCGGCTGCAGGCGGCGCCCGGCGTCGGTGAGCGTGACGGAGCGCGTGGTGCGGTCGAACAGGCGCGCGCCCACCTGGTCTTCGAGTTCCTTGACCAGCATGCTCATGCCCGAGGGCGACAGGTGCACCTGTTCGGCCGCCTTGGCGAAGCTGCGCAGGCGCGCCACCTCCAGAAAGGCCTGGAGCTGCCGGCTGCCCACATTGATCAGTTTTCTTGAAGAGTTGTTCAAAATCTTCCGTTTGATGAATGTCAAAGGTGTTGCTGTAATTCTCCCTCATCAATGGAGACCGCACCATGAAAACCCCTCCCGCCTTCCTTTCCCCCTCCCCGCTGCGCCGAAGCCTCGTGCTCGGTGGCCTGGCCACGGTGGCCGCGCCTTTCGTGCGGGCCCAGGGCCCGGCCAACGGACCGGTGCGCCTGGTGGTGCCGTTCACCCCCGGCACCGGCATCGACCTGATCGCGCGCCAGATCGCGCCCCAGCTGGCCGAGCGCCTGAAGCGGCCCTTTTTCGTCGAGAACAAGGCCGGCGCCTCCGGCAACATCGGCACCCAGGAAGTCGTGCGCGCCACGCCGGACGGCAGCACGCTGCTGGTGAGCGTCAACACGCTGGTGATGAACGCCGCGTTGTACCCGAACGCGGGCTTCAACCCGGTCAAGGACCTCGCGGCCGTCTCGCTCACGAGCTGGGGCCAGCTGCTGCTGGTGACCCACCCCAACACCAAGATCGATTCGCTCAAGGGCCTGCTGGAGCGCGCCCGCGCGCGCCCCGGCGCCCTCAACTACGGCTCGCCCGGTGCCGGCACGCCGCACCACCTGGCGATGGAGCTGCTGAAGAACCGCGCCAAGATTTCCATCACGCACATCGGCTACCGGGGCACGGCGCCGGCCGTGACCGACCTGCTGGGCGGGCAGATCGAACTGATGTTCCTGCCGATCCACGTGGCGCTGCAGCACATCAAGGCAGGCAAGCTCAAGGCGCTGGCCATCAGCTCGAGCCAGGCGAACCCGCTGCTGCCCGACGTGCCGCCGCTCAGCAGCCTGAACCTGGGCAACCTGAACGTGGACATGTGGTACGGCGTGCTGGCGCCCGCGGCCACGCCGCGCGCGCTGATCGACCAGCTGAACAAGGAGCTGCGCGACATCCTCGCGCAGCCCGCGATCGCGACCGCGTTCGAGACCCAGGGCATGACGCCCGCCCACTCCACCCCGGAGGCGTTCCAGCAGCTGATGACCACCGACGCCCAGCGCTGGGCCAGCCTGATCAAGGCCCAGGGCATCACCGCCGAGTAAGAGAGAACAGAGAGAAGAGCCACACATGAGCAAACACAGCAACAAGGCCGACAGCACGTTCGACACCGAGGTGGTCATCGTCGGCGGCGGCCCGGTGGGCACGGGCCTGGCGATCGAGCTGGGCCAGCGCGGCGTGCGCTGCGTGGTGGTGGAGCGCTACCCGCAGCCGCAGCCGATCCCCAAGGGCCAGAACCTGACCCAGCGCACCATGGAGCACTTCCACGCCTGGGGCGCGGAGCCGGCGCTGCGCGCCGCGCGCACCATTCCGCCGGAGTACGGCATCGGCGGCCTGACGGCCTACGGCACCCTGCTGGGGCCGCACTACGACTGGCTGCAGCGCGACCTGGTCAAGCCCTATTACTTCACCGGCAACGAGCGGCTGCCGCAGTACGCCACCGAGGCCGTGCTGCGCCGCCGCGTGGCCGAGCTGCCCAGCGTGCACACCCTGTACGGCTGGGAGGCCGAGGACGTGCAGCAGGACGCCGACGGCGTGACGGTGAGTGTGGTGGAGCGCGGCGGCGCCGGCCGCCGGCAACTGCGCGCGGCCTATGCCGTGGGCTGCGACGGCGCGCGCTCGGTGATCCGCGACAAGGCCGGCATGACCCAGACCCGCACCGACCACGACCGCATGATGGTGCTGCTGGTGTTCAAGTCCGAAGGGCTGCACGAGCTGCTCAAGCGCTACCCCGGCAAGTCCTACTACAACGTGCTGCAGCCGGGCCTCAAGGGGTATTGGAAATTCTTCGGCCGCGTGGACCTGGGCAGCACCTGGTTCTTCCACGCGCCGGTGCCACCGGGCACCACCAAGGACAACTTCGACTTCGCGGCCTACCTGCACGAAGCCGTGGGCGCGCCGTTCGAGGTCGAGTTCGAGCACATCGGTTTCTGGGACCTGCGCTTCATGCTGGCCGACAGCTACCGCCAGGGCCGCGTCTTCATCGCGGGCGACGCCGCCCACAGCCACCCGCCTTACGGGGGTTATGGCGTGAACTCCGGCCTGGAGGACGCGCGCAACCTGGGCTGGAAGCTGGCGTCCACGCTGCAGGGCTGGGGCGGCGGGGAGCTGCTCGACTCCTACGACGCGGAACGCCGCCCGGTGTTCGGCTCCACGATCCGCGACTTCATCGCCAAGTCGATCGACACCGACCGCGAGTTCCTGGAGACGCACGACCCGGCCGTCGACCAGGCGCGGTTCGACGCCGCCTGGCAGGCGCGCGCGAAAGGCGCGGTGGGCGAGGTGCACGCCTTCGAGCCGAACTACGAAGGCTCGCCCGTGGTGCAGCCCAACGGCAGCGGACACGGCCCAAGCTCGGTGGGCTCGCACCAGTTCGTCGCGCGGGCCGGCCACCACATCGCGCCGGCGGTCCTGTCCTCCGGGCGCAACGTGTACGAGGCCTTCGGGCCGGGCTACACCCTGATCGCGCTGGGCGCCAGCGCCGCTGAAGCGCAGGCGTTCCGCGAGGCCGCGGCCGCCCTGAAGCTGCCGCTGAACGTGGTGGAAGACACCCGGACCGGCGAGGCCGCGCGCTACGAGGCCCGCCTGGTGCTGGTGCGGCCCGACAGCTTCGTCGCCTGGACCTCGGACACGCCGGGGGCGGTGGATGCGGCGCAGGCGCGCGCGGTGCTGGCGATGGCGCGCGGCGGCTGAATCAGGGGCTGCTGGCCGCCCGTTGCGGCAGCAGCAGCCGCGACGGGTGCAGCCGGTCGTGGTGGTAGGTGTCGGTGCCGACCTTCTGCCCATACCAGTGCGTCATCGGCTGGTCGATCATCGTGGAGTCGTTGTTCGTGATCTCCAGCCGCAGGCGCTCGCCGGGCTGCACGACGAAGCCCATGGGCATGAGTTCGATGCGCAGCTCCACCACCTGGCCCGGCGCCACGGGCTCGACCCGGTCGTGGGTGTGGAAGGGGCGCAGCTCCTGCGTCAGCGCCGGGTCCTCGCGCCGGTGCGAGGCGCGCAGCCAGCCCTGGCTCATCTTGCGCGCGGGCCCGGGGCGGCCCGGCGCGGGCAGCAGGCTCAGTTTGACGAAGACGTCGAAGTCGGTCTGGTCGGACGAGGCGTGCAGCACCAGGGCGCCCTGGCCGGTGAACTCGTTTTCCTTCTCGAACGGCGCCGTGGTGAAGGTGTTGACGCGGGCCACGTGGTCGGGCACGCCGTTGACGAAGGTGGTCACCCCGGCCACCCACTGTTCATCGGGGTAGGTCCATGCGGTGGTGGCGGTGGCCTCGGCGGGCGCGGCGTCGGTCAGCGAGCCGTCGTTGAGCGAGTTCACCATGCCGCTGCGCGCGCCGCTGAGGTAGAAGGCGCGCGGCGCCGCGTCGGCCGGGGGCCAGGCGTCGGCGCTCGCATAACGCCCGCGCCCGTTGACGAAATAGCGCACCGCCGCCTGGTCCATGACGCCGTTGTCCACACCCTTGAGGTGGTGGTCGTACCAGGGCAGCAGCTCCTCGCGGTGCAGGGCCTCTTCGGCGAAGTAGTGCTGTGCCTTGTGGAAGGTGTCGGGCTCGGTGATGAGCAGGCGGCGCGGGCCGCGCACACCGTTGAAGCCGTTGACGTTGCCGCGCAGGTGCAGCGAGGCCTTGCCCCAGACGCCGATGGAGAACACCGGGATGTCGATGTTCCCGAGTTCCCAGAAGGCGGCGCGGCGGCGGTGCCACCCGTCGTCCAGCGTGTGCGACAACACGTCGGGCAGCACCTCGTGGCGCGCGCCCCCGCGCACGTCGTGCCCTTCGGCGGTGTGCTGCAGCAGCACCGAACCGATCAACCAGGAACCCAGGAAGCCCTGGATGGGCACACCCCCGTGGTACAGGAAGTCGCGGTAGGGGTCGCACGAGCCGTCGTACGGCACGATGGTGGTGAGGTGCGGCGGGCGCGTGCGCGCGGCGTTCCACTGGCTCATGGCGTAGTAGGACTGGCCGATCATGCCGATGCGGCCACTGGACCAGGGCTGGGTGGCGATGTGTTCGATCGCGTCGTGCGTGGCCTCGCCTTCGGCCCTGGACCACGGGTCCCAGATGCCTTCGGACACGCCCGAGCCCGGCAGGTCCAGGATGACGTAGGCGTAACCGTGGTCCAGGTACAGCTGGATGGGGCCGTATTCGATGAAGGGGAACACGCCCATGGGGGGCAGGCGGCGCAGGGACTTCTGGTACGGCGAAGCGGCCAGCAGCGTGGGGAAGGCGCCCTGCCCGCCGGGCGGCAGGTAGACGTCGGCGCGCAGCAGCAGGCCGTCGCGGGTGCGGAACTGGATCTCGAACGGGGTGACGTTCACGGTGGTCATGCGCGGGTTTCCTCAGAGGGGGTCATGTCGAAGCGGTCGCCGAAATCGAAGTAGTCGTCGTGCACGAAGCCATTCTCGTAGTACTGGATCTCCCACCAGTTGTGGTCGAGGTCTTCGAAGTAGAACGAGTACACGCCGTGCATGTCCTGGATGGGCAGCACCTGGCGGATGCCGTAGGTGTCCTTGAACCGCAGCGCCAGCGCGTGCGCGTGGTCCACCTCGTCGCGCGAGGCGACGTCCAGCCCCCAGTGGTTGAGCACGTTGCAGGGGTGGATCTGGTCGCCCACCTCCACGCACACCACATGGAAGCGCATGCCCAGGCGGATCGACATCGCGGGCTTGGCGTGGCGCGCGCATTCGAGCCCCAGGAACTCTTCGTAGAAGCGGCGCGAGGCCGCGAGGTTGAAGCACTCCAGCGTGCCATGGCTCAGGCACAAAGGCTTGAGCACGGAGTGGCGCGCGGGCGGTTCGACGCGGCAGTTGTCGGGGACGAATCCAGCGATCATGGCGATGGGTCTCTCTCTCGGTTGAAGGTCAGTGCGGGGCCGGCCGGCGGTCGGCCTCGGAGATGAAGGCATCGGCGAAGAACTGGTTGGCCGGCAGGCCGGCCTCGCCGAAGTCGCGGCGGGCCGCGTCCACCATGGGCGGTGCGCCGCAGGCATACACCTGGTGCCGCGACAGGTCGGGGTGGTCCTGCAGCACGGCGCGGTGCACGAAGCCGGTGCGACCGGCCCAGGCAGGGTCGTCGCCCGCTTCGCTGAGCACCGGCACGTAGCGGATGTGGGGGTGCTCGGCGGCCCACTGGCGCGCCTGCGCGTCGAGGTAGAGGTCGATCCGCCGGCGGCCGCCCCAGTACACGTCGATGGGCCGGCGCAGGCCCTGGGCCAGGCTGTCTTCCACCATGGCCTGGATGGGCGCGAAGCCGGTGCCCGAGGCGAGCATGACCACCGGTTTGTCGCTCTGCGCATCGAGAAAGAAGCTGCCCTGGGGCGCCTCCACGCGCAGCAGATCGCGTTCGCGCAACTGGCCGAACACGTGGTCGGTGAAGCGGCCGCCGGGCATGTGGCGGATGTGCAGCTCGATCTGCCGCCGGCCACCGGCGCGCGGTGCGCTGGCCATGGAGTAGCAGCGCCGCAGTCCGTCGCCGAGCACGATCTCGAGGTACTGGCCAGCGCGCCAGTTCAACGGCTCGTTCGGTGGCGTGCCCAGCAGCAGGCGCATCACATCGGGCGCGAGCCGCTCCATGCGCAGCACCCGCACCGGCAGCGTGCGCGCCGGCACCAGGTGGGGGTCGAAGGGTTCGATCTCGAAGCTGCAGTCCGTCAGCGGGCGCGCGCAGCACAGGTGCACATGGCCCTGCGCCTTTTCTTCGTCGGACAGGTAGTGCGGGTGCACGTCGCCGAAGTCCACCTGGCCCGACACCAGGCGGCCCCGGCAGGTGCGGCACACGCCCGAGCGGCAGCTGTAGCGCATGGCCACGCCGCTGGCCAGGCCGGCGCGCAGGATGTCGGTGCCGGGAGCACAGGCAAAGGATTGGTCGGCCGGGTGCAGCGTGATGGTGAAGCTCATGCGCGAGACTTTGGCAGCGCGCCGCGAGGCCGTCCAACAAATAGTCGTGATGGGCGCCATGTCGCTGCGAAATGGCCGCCGTGACCTTCGTGGCTTTCCCCAATGGACGCGCGCGCCAGCCTGCCTACACTGCCCCCACCCATGAACATCAACACCGTCGACCTGAACCTGTTCCTTGTCTTTCAGGCCATCTATGTCACCGGCAGCGTGACCGTCGCCGGTGAAAAGGTCTGCATGACGCAGTCGGCCGTGAGCAACGCGCTCAAGCGCCTGCGCGAGCGCTTCGACGACCCGCTGTTCGTGCGCACGCCCAAGGGCATGGTGCCCACGCCCATGGCCAAGCAGCTCATCGGCCTGGTCGAAGAAGGCCTGGCCAAGTTCAACCAGGCGCTGGACCAGGTGCGGCGTTTCGATCCCGCCACCAGCGACCGCCTGTTCCGCATCGCCATGAACGACGTGGGGCAGCTGGTGGTGCTGCCGCGCCTGATGTCGGCGGCGCGCGCGCAGGCGCCGCATGTGCAGTTCGAGATCATCGGCACCTCGCCGGAAGAAACGCGCCACCTGATGGCGGACGGCGGCGTCGACCTGGCGATCGGCAGCTGGGCGCCCATGGGCGCGGGCTTCCATGCGCAGCACCTGTTCGACGAGACCTTCTTCGCGCTCATGCACGTGGACCACCACATCCGCTCCGAGCGCATGAGCTTCGACGAGTACTTCGGCGCCGAACACCTGGCCTACCGGCCCAGCGGCGCCAGCGACGCGGCCCTGCAGTCCACGCTGATGGCGGCCGACCTGCTGGCGCGGCGCAAGGTGGTGCTGACGGCCGCGCACTCCCTGGGCCTGTCGGCCTTGTTGAGCGAATCGCGCCTGGTGCTCACCGTGCCGTGCCGGCTCGGCCAGGCCATGATGGACTCGCGCGACCAGCTGCGCTCGGCGCAGCTGCCGTTCGAGGTGCCGCCGTTTTCGGTGCGGCAGCAGTGGCACGACCGCGCGCACGCCGATGGCGGCAACATCTGGCTGCGCGAACTCACGCTGGCCACGCTGCACGACGGGGAGACGGCGGCATCGCCGGGCGAACCCGGCTGAAGCGCCTTCGTCAGCGCGCCGCCACCAGGGTGTTGCGCAGCGTGCCGATGCCGGAGATGGCGACCTCGATCACGTCGCCCGCCTTCATGAACACCGGGGGCTTGCGCCCGGCCCCCACGCCGGCCGGTGTGCCCGTCAGCAGCACATCGCCGGCGTTGAAGCAGTACCAGCGCGAGAAGTGCGCGATGGTCTCGGGCAGGCTGAAGATCAGGTCGCTCACGGGCGAGGACTGCATGAGCGCGCTGTTGAGGTGGGTGGTGATGTGCAGGCGCCCCACGTCGGGCACTTCGTCTGCCGTGAGCAGCACCGGCCCCAGCGGCGTGAAGCCCTCGAACTGCTTGCCCATGATGTTGACCTCCCAGGTCTGGCGCGCCTCCCAGGGCTGCGTCGCGCCCCAGACATCGCGCACCCAGTCGCGCGCGGAGATGTCGTTGGCCACGGTGTAGCCGGCGACGCAGGCCATCGCCTGGTCCGCGTTCACGCGGTGGCAGCGCCGGCCGAAGACCACGGCGAGTTCGCCCTCGTAGTCCACGTGCGCGGGCGCGTCGGCGGGCAGCGCCACCGCGTGTTCCGGCCCGACGATGGAGGTCGCCACCTTGAGGAAGCCGGTGGGCTGCCGGGGCGCGGGCGTGCCGGCCATTTCGGCCAGGTGCGACTTGTAGGCCAGGCCCGCGGCCACCACCAGGCCGGGGTTGGGCACGGGCGCGAGCAGGCGGGTGCCCGGTGGCATCAGCGCCCCGCGCTGGCGCAGGCGGTCCTGCAGGCCGGGGTCGGCCTGCACACGGTCCACGAGGCCGCGCACCAGGGCCAGCGCGGCGGGCCCGCCGGCCAGCAGCTCGCGCAGGCTCTCGGGCAGCCAGGCCTCCAGGCTGTCGGCCTGGGCCGCGCGCCGCAGCGCCAGCACCTCGCCCGAAGGCAACAGGGCGCCGGGCTCGCCGCCGCGCACGGAATCGATGGTCACGAGTTTCATGGGGATCTCAGAAGTGGTGGCGCATGCCGAGGGCGTAACCGGTGCCGGAACGCAGGCCGGTGGCCCGGTCGTTCATCACCACGGCGTACACATCGGTGCGTTTGGACAGGCTGTGCAGGTAACCCGCGGCCAGCGTGGTGCGATCGCGCTCGGTGGTGCCGGCCTGCGTACGTTCGGTGCGGGCCCACGAGGCGATGAAGCGCCCGGCGCCGAAGGGCACGGCCGCGTGCACACCGACGGTGTCCAGATCGATCTCGGCCTGGCCGCGCGGGCGCAGCGTGGCCTTGGCCCACTGGCCGAACAGCTTGACCACCTGGAAGTCGTAGGACACGCTGCCGAGCGTGCTCGACTCGGCTTCGATCACGTAGGGCGCGCCCGCCGGGTCGGTGCGCGACCGCGGCACGTTGTACGCCGCCGCGCGGATCCTGCTGACGCTCAGCGCCGCCGCGAAGGGACCCGAGCGGTAGTTCGCCGTGCCATCGAAACGGCGCCCTTCCGGCGCGGCTTCGCCCGGTGCGACCTGCAGCGAGCCGGAGAAGTTGCCCAGCGTGGGCGTGTTGTAGACCAGGGAGTTGTTCCAGCTGCCGTCGCTGATGCCGTGCGAGGCCAGCATGGGCTGCGAGCCGACGAAGGTGTGCAGCATGAACGGGCCCAGCGTGGTGGAGTCGCCAAAGGGCGTGAAGCTCAGCGTGTTGACGAAACTGCCGGTGGGAATGCGGCCCGCGCGGAACTGCCCGAAGGCGCCGCGCACACCGACGAAGCTGTAGCGCGAGAAGAAGCGGCCGGCGGCGTTGTCGCCCGGGTGGCGGCCGACCTCGCCGGTGTCCAGGCGGAAGTGGCCGCCGAGGTCGAACAGCGCGGTGAGCCCACCGCCCAGGTCTTCGGAGCCGCGGATGCCCCAGCGCGAGGTGGTCATCATGCCGCCGTCCACGCGCGAGACGCGTGTCTCGCCCGCGAGCTGCCTGGCGTAGAAGCCGCCGTCGACGGTGCCGTACAGCGTGGGGCCGGTGTTGCTCTGTGCCTTGGCGGGCAGGCCCGTGAGGGCCAGCGCCGCCGCGACGGCGATGCCGCTTTTCGTGGTGTTCAAAAGGTGTCTCCTGGTTGTTGAATACGGGCAGCGGGATGCTAGGTATTCGACTTCCGGAAAACCAATGAAAGCTCGTGATGCGGCGCATGCGTTTGCGAAATGTCGGTGGGACATTTTCAAAACGGATGGGGCGCATCACCAATCTTCGTTTGAAGCGCGCGAGCAGCCGGCCTAGCATGCGGACAGCCCAACACAAACACAGGAGACAGACCCATGCGCCTGAGCAGAAGAAGCCTTGTCGCGGCGATGGCCGCGACCTCACTCACCACCACCACCGGCCTGGCGTTCGCGCAGGACGCGGGCCGCCCCATCCGGCTGCTGGTGCCGCTGCCGCCCGGCTCGGGCGGCGACAACATCGCGCGCATCCTCGCCACGCCCTTGCGCGATCTGCTGGGCCATCCCATCGTGGTGGAGAACCGGCCGGGCGGCGACATGATGATCGGCGCCAGCCAGGCGGCCAAGGCGCCGGCCGACGGCAACACCTTGTTGATGGCGCACATGTCGACCATGGTGATGAACCCCTTCGCCTACAGCAACATCAGCTACGACCCGGTGAAAGACTTCAGCCCCATCGGCAAGATCAGCGAGAGCACCGCCGTGGTGGTGGTGCACCCCGCCGTGCCCGCCAGGACCCTGGGCGAGTTCGTGGCCTACGTGAAGGAGCGGCCGGGCCAGGTGTCCTACGGCACGGCCATCCTCATGGTGCAGATCGCCGGTGAACAGCTGGTGCACACGCGCCAGCTCCAGATGACGCGCGTGCCCTACAAGGGTGGCGCCCAGGTGATGCAGGACACGCTGGCGCGCCACATCGACATGTCGATCGCCGACACCTCGTCCTACCTCGCGCTGATCAGGGCCGGCAAGCTGCGCCCGCTGGTCACCACCGGCGCGGAGCGCAACCCCTTGCTGCCCGACGTGCCCACCGCGCGCGAGGCGGGCTTTCCGGAAATGGAGATGCGCGGCTGGTGGGGCCTGTTCGCGCCGGCGCAGACCTCCAAAGAGGTGGTGAACAAGACGGCGGCGGCGCTGCAGAAGGTGCTGGCCCTGCCGGACGTGGTGCAGCAGCTGCGCGCCATCGGCGCCGAGCCCCGGCCGCTCCCACCCGAGGCCTTCGCGCTGGAGATGAAGCAGCAGCAGGACCATTGGGGCCAGGTCATCAAGACGCTGAAGATCAAGGCCAGCGAATGACGATGAAAGCGGTTCGCCTCGCGGCCCATGGGGGTGTGGAGGTCTTGCAGTACGGCGATCAGCCCCTGCCCGAGGTGGGGCCGCTGGACGTGCGGGTGCGCGTGTTGGCCACCACCGTGTCGCGCTGGGACATCAAGTACCGCCAGGGTGGCACGCAATTCAGCCTGCCGGGCCGCAAGCCCTTCCCGCTGCCGATGCAGCCAGGCCGCGATGCGGTGGGCGTGGTCGAGGCGGTGGGGGAACGCGTCAAGGCCTTCCGGCCGGGCGATCGCGTGGTGGGCCTGGTGCACCCAGCGAACCCGCAATCGCCGCTGACCATCCGCGGCCTGGGCAATCTGTCGACTGACATCGACTACCCGGGCCACACCATGTTCGGCGGCAACGCGCAGTTCGTGGCGCGGCCCGAGTCCTACTGGCTGCCCTTGCCCGACGGCGTGGCGCCTGAACGGGCCGCGGCCGCGATGTGGTCCTACGCCACCGCGCACCGCATCCTCAAGGACCGCCTGCAGGCGAGCGCGGGCGACACGGTGTTCGTGGTGGGCGGCTCCGGCGGCATGGGGTCGGCCACGCTGGACCTGGCCCGGCTCATGGGCGTGCGCGTGGTCGCGGTGACCCGCTCGCCGGCCAAGGTGGATTTCCTTCACGCCTGCGGCGCCCACAAGGTGGTGCTGCTGCCTTCGCCCGAGGCTTGCGCCGACATCCGCGCGGCCGCAAGCCCGCTGGGCGTGGACGGCGCGGTGGACTACAGCGGCGACCCGGCCATGGTGCGTCTTTGCGTCGACGTGCTGCGCCCGGGCGGCACCCTGGTCGCGGTGGCGGGCGAAGGTTCGTCGGCGCCCTTGCCGATCACGGCGGCGGACTGCGTGCGGCTGGAGCTCAACATCCGCGGCGCGCGCGCCTCCACGCTGAACGACCAGCGCGCGGTGCTGGAGCTGCTGGCGCAGGACCGCATCCACCCGGCCATTCACGCGGTGCTGCCGCTGTCCGAGGTGCGGGCCGCGCAGCAACGGCTGGAAACGGGCGATCTAAGCGGCCGCATCGTGCTCGACCCCTGGGCCTGAGCCTTCGGCCTTCCTTCAGTACAGGAACACCTCGCCGCCCCGGCTGGCGAAGAGCTTTCTCGCGAGGTCCCTCGCCCTGTGTCTTTCCTGGCTGGCGATCGCGCGCACGTAGTCCAGCTTCTCGGCGCTGAGGCCGGGGAAGTGCGTGGCGATGTCGGTGTCGCCGCGCGCCGCGCAGCGCACCGCCTCGCCGTAAGACCAGCGCAGGTCGTTGCACAGCTCGAGCACCTGCTTGGCCGCCACCGCGCGGGGCAGGCGCAGGCCGTGGAACTCCAGGTAACGCACCAGCTGGGCCTCGTCCTCGGCCTCGATGAGCAGCGTGCCGTTGTCCTCATGGGACCGGGCGCGGTGGTAGAAGTCCAGCTGGGTCAGGGCCTCCACCTCGTCGGGCCGCAGGCGCACGGGTGGGTCCGGGGGAAGTTCGGTCGGCGCGCTGTGCCGGGGGTTGCTCAACGGAAACGGAATGACGGGCATGGACAGCAGAGAAGTTCAACTGCCTTCATTCTGCAGACCCTGGCTCCGGCACGGGGCGCACACTGGCCGGGAAGCACAGAAAGCCCTGGAAAGCGTGAATTCCGCACCGCGATGGGTGCGGCGCGGACACCACCGCGCGCCACCCTCAAGCGAGCGCCAGGACGACGACCACGCCCGCGACCGAGAGCAGGCCCAGCCACAGCACCGGCCCCACGGCGCCACCGGCGCCCAGCAGGCACACGGCCAGCGCCGCCCCCAGGCCGAGCAGGCCCACCGCCCGCCCCAGCCAGCGCGCGGCGCGCGAGGCGGGGCGCTTCCACAGCCGCTGGTGGTGGCGGTCCATGGCCAGCGCCAGGCCGGCGAAGCCGACGCAGGCCAGCGCCAGCGCGAGCAGCGGCATCACGCGCCGGCCTCCGTTCGCCGCGCCCGCCGATGCAGGCGCCAGGCGATCCACGCGAAGGCGCTCCCCAGCGCCAGCGCGGTGAGATCGAATCCCGCCATCGCCCAGTCGCCCCGCGCCCAGGACGCACCGAGGTGCTGTCCGCCGGTGAGCGCGTTCAACACCGGCAACAGGCCCAGCGCCCCGGCGGCGAGCGCGCCCTGCTCCACCCAGGCGCGTGGTGGTGGGCGCAGGCAGGCGTGCAGCAGCGTGGCGCCCCAGGCGATGAAGAGGGCGTGCGCCTCCCAGCCGGCGCGGTCGGCCAGGTCGATCGGCAGCAGGCGGTTGGCCCAGAAGTAGGCGCCGATGGCCACGGGCAGGCCGAACACGGTGGCCACGTTCAGCCGCTCCACCAGGCGCAGCCCACGGTGCGGCCGGCCCTGGTCGCGCTCCAGTTTCTGGCGCCGCTTCACCGTCCACAACACCAGCCCCGTGGCCACCATGGCGGTGCCGAGCAGGCCCGACAGCGCGTAGAGCCAGCGCAGCACGGGCCCGGCGAACAGGCCCTCGTGCAGGCCCAGCAGGCCTTCGGCCACGGTCAGCGTGCCACGGCGGCTGGGCGCCCGGGTCTCCAGCAGGGCGCCGCTGGCGCCGTCGAACACCATCACCTCCACGTTGCGCAGCGGGCCGGTGAGCACCGGTGCGATCTGCACGCGCGCGCTGGCATCGCCGGGGTGCAGCACCTCCACGGCCTGCACGCTGCCCCGGCCCCAGCGCTGCTCGGCCTGCGCCAGCATGGGCGCCACCGGGGCCAGGGGCGCGGGCGTGCCGGAGGGCGCGGCCGGGGCCTGCCAGGCGCTGAACTCGGCGAGGAACTGGCCTTGCCCCGCCGGGCCGGCGCCGTAGTGGGCCGACACCACCCAGGGCATCAAGGTCACGGCGAAGAAGATCAGCCCCGAGTAGGTGATCATGAATTGGAAGGGCAAGGTCATCACGCCCAGCACGTTGTGGGCATCGAGCCAGGAGCGCTGCCCCTTGCCCGCGCGGAAGGTGAAGAAGTCGGCGAAGAAGCGCTTGTGCGCGACCACGCCCGAGACAAGGGACACCAGCAGGAACACCGTGGCCGCGCCCACCAGCCACAGCGCCGCGCCCGCGGGCAGGTAGTGCAGCCGCCAGTGCATGCGGTAGAGCAGCTGCCCGCCGCCGGTCTCGCGCGGCGTGGCCAGGGGCTCGCCGCTGTCGGCATCCAGCGCCTGCTCTTCCATGTGGCCGTCGTGCGGCCACGAGGCCACCAGGTGCGGCGTGTCGCGGTGGCCGGGCAGCTGGATGGCCCAGCGCTCGGCACCGGCCTCGTGCGCGTTCAGGTAGCGCAGCGCCGCGTCGGCGGCCCGCGCGCTGTCGACCGTGGCGGGTGGCGGTGGCAGCTCCGGGCGCATCCAGCGGTCGATCTCGCTGTCGAAATAGCCGGCCGTGCCGGTGAGGAAGATGAAGTACAGCAGCGAGCCGAGCAGCAGGCCCGCCCAGGTGTGCACCCAGGACGTGCTCTGGCGGAAGCCACCCGTCATGGCCAGCGCCCCAGCGCCAGCAGCAGCGCACCGCAAGGCAGGCCCACCAGCGCGAGGCCGGCGCAGGCGCGCCAGGCGCTGCGCGCGGCGAAGCACCAGAGGATGGCCGCCACGTACACCGCGAAACTCATCAGCAGGGCCAGCGCCACGGTGTCCACGCGGTCCAGGGGCAGCGCCTCCATCAGCGCCAGGGGCAGCCACTGGGCCAGCACGTAGCCACCCGCCACGCCGGCGAGCGCGCGCGCCGGGATCTGGTTCATCAGAACTTCACGCGCAGGTTCACGCCGACGCTGCGGCGCGGACCCATCTGCGCGTAGATGGGGGTGGCATCGCGGTCGATGAAAGTGTTGTAGCGCTCGTCGAACAGGTTCTCGGCGAACAGGCTGAGTTCCCAGTTGTCGTGCCGGTAACCGACGTGCGCGTTGGCGATGAAGCGCGAGTCGATCGGGTCCTGGGGCGCGATGCCGAAGCGGCCCACGTAACCCGCCATGTACTTGGCGTCGCCGCCGACGAAGAAGCCGTTGCGCAGCTGGTAGCGCCCGCCGAAGCCCAGGGTCCACTTGGGGGCTTCGGGGAAGGGCTGGCCCGACAGGTCGCCGTAGCTGGCGTGGTTGAATTCCTTGAACCGGGTGTGCAGGTAGCCCAGCGAGGCGAACACCGAGAAGCGCCGGTTGACCTGGAAGGCCGGTTCGATCTCGAAGCCCCAGGCCCGCGAGGAAGCGGCGTTCGAGGTCTCGCGGTAGGACTGGTTGTTCGGGTCGGGCCGGATCTCGATCTGCTGGTCCTTGTAGGTGGTGAAGAACAGGTTGGCGTTGAGCGTGAGCCGCTCGTCGAGGAAGCGGCCCTTGTAATAGAGCTCGTGGTTCTGCGCGGTCTCCGGCCCGTAGTACGCGGCCCGGCCGGTGTTGTAGTTGACGTAGAAGCCGCCGGTGCGAAAGCCCTCGGAGTATGTGGCGCCCAGCAGGTGCCCCGGCGCGAGCTGTTTGGCCAGGCCGAGCTTGGGCACGAAGTTGGTCTCGCTGAAGTCGGCCCGGTTCTCGTACTGGTTGGGCACCGCGCCAAAGGGGTAGGACTCCGCGTTGCGTTGCACCGTCTTCTCGCGCAGGTAGTCCCAGCGGCCGCCCACGGTCACGCTCCAGGTGGGCACGAACTCGTGCGTGGCTTCGCCGAAGAGGGCCAGGTTGGTGGTCTTGCGGTTGAAGGTTTCGCCGAGTTGCAGGAAGGGCACGGCGATCGCGCCGAAGCGGGAGTCGTAGTTCTGGTGGCTGGCGAACACGCCGCCCACCCATTTCCAGCGGTCCCGCTCGTAATTCAGCCGCACTTCCTGCGTGAGCAGGGTGTCGTTGACCTTGCCGTCGATGCCGTCGAGCAGGCCCGGTGTGCCCTGGTCCACCGAGCGGCGGCGGGTGATGCCCTTGTGCAGGCCGGTCTGCGAGGTCAGCCGCAGCTCGGGCGACAGTTCATGCGTGATCTCCATGCCACCGTTGTGCACCTTGGTCTGGCGGAACTCGGCGTAGGTGGGGATGGCGTACCAGTCGCCGCGCTCGTCGTCGAGGTCGAAACCCGGGCCGACGCCGATCAGGCGCTCGTTCGGGCGGTCGTTGGAGTACGCGTAGCTGAGCATGGCGCGCGTGCTGCCCGAGGGCTGCAGCAGCAGCTTGGCGCGCAGGTTCTGGCTGATCTCGGTGCGCAGATCGTCGTAACCCGCGAACGCCTGGTAGCCGGGATAGGCCACCGTCGTGCGCCCGCGCTCGAAGGCGCCCGACAGCCGCAGCGCCGCGGTGTTGTCCACCAGCGGCGTGTTGAGCACGAAGGCCGTGCCGGTCTGGCGGTGGTTGCCCAGCGTGGCCGAGAGCTCGGCCTCCTTGTCGAAGACCGGGTCCTTGGTCTTGATGTAGACGGCACCGGCCGTGGCCGCGCGGCCGCTGAGCGTGGACTGCGGGCCGCGGTAGACCTCGACCTGCTGCGCGTCCCAGAGGTTGCGGGCCCCGAAGCGCGAGCTGTAGCGGGCCTGCAGCACGCCATCGATGTAGATCGAGCCCATGGGCGCGCCGGAAGGCACGAAGCCTTCGGTGCTCATGCCCCGGATGACGAAGCCGGAGTTGAGGAAGGCGGCGTCCTCGACGTTGCCCAGGCGCCGCAGGGAGTCCTGCAGGTTGCGGATCTGGCCTTCCTCGATGTCCTCGGCGGTGACGATGCCGACGGACGCGCTGGAGGTGTCCAGGGTCTGGGTTTCGCGCGCGCCGTAGAGCTTGGCGGTCACGGTCACCAGGGGCAGCTCGGTCGCTTCGGTGGGTGCCTGGGCGTCGGGCGATTCGGGCGCCGTGGCGGGCGCGGGCGCGCGGCGCAGGGAATAGCCACCGGCCGCCTCGACCAGCTCGAACCCGCTGCCCGCCAGCAGGCGCGAGAAGCCCTCGCGCGGGGTGTACTGGCCCTGCAGCCCCGGGCTGTTCAGGCCGGCGAGCTGGCGCGGGTCGAAGGACAGCGGCACGCCGGCCGTGGCCGCGAACTGGGCCAGCACGTCGCTGAGCTTGCCGGGCGCCAGCGCGTAGCGCTGCGCCGCCATCGCTTCGGCGGCCCGCGCCGGGGCGGGCACCAGGGCTGCCATGCTGGCCAACCCCATCAGCGCGCAGCCGATGGCCAGGCTCAGCGCCCTGAACTCGAAGACCGGGGATGCGCCCCCATCGGGGCGGCGGGTGGGAGGGAAGACCATGCGGTGAACCTTTCATCGGGTGTGCGGACGCGGAGGGGAGCGCGTGAGCGACGCGCCTTTCAACCGGTACACCGGACGAGCCCGAAAAAGGTATCAGCGGGCCTGCACCCGGATCCAGTACGGCGTGGCGCGGGCGACGCGCAAGGGCAGGGTCTGCTCCAGCAAGGCCAGGCTGGCCGGCACGTCGCCGAGCGCGAAAGCGCCGGAGACGGGCAAGGCGGCGACGGCCGGGTCGCAGCGCAGCACACCGCGGTGGTGGCGCGCGAGCTCGGCGACCAGTTCAGCCAGCGGCATGTCGCGCGCCAGCAGCATGCCTTTTTCCCAGAGCGCGGCGGTGGCTTCCACGGCTTGCACCGGCTGCATGGCGTGGGCCGTGAACCGCATCTGCTCGCCCGCGCGCAGCAGGACCGCCTGGTCGGACTCGGCGGGGCGCACCTCGACCGCGCCGTCGAACACGGCCACGCGGGTGGCGTCGCCCAGGTGGCGCACCATGAAGCGCGTGCCCAGCGCGCGCACGCTGCCCTGCGCGGTGCGCACGGTGAAGGGCCGCGGCGTGGGCGAGGGGTCGCGGCCGGTGGTGACCAGGATCTCGCCGGCCAGCAGCGTCAGGCGGCGGCTCTCGGCGCCGAAGGCCAGGTTCACGGCACTGGCGGTGTTGAGCACCAGGCGGGTGCCGTCGGCGAGGTCGATCGAGCGCCGCTCGCCGACGCCGGTGCGCAGATCGGCGGTCCATTCCTGCCAGGGCGCCTCGCGCCAGCTCAACCAGGCCACGGGCGCGGCCAGGGCCAGCAGGCCCAGCAGGTGCCGGCGGCCCGGGCGGCCCAGGCGCGACAGGGTGTCGCGGCCCAGCCGGGGCGGCACCCGGCGAAAGGTCTCGAGCATGCTTTCGGCGCGCCGCCAGGCGGCTTCGTGCGCGGGGCTGCGCTCGCGCCAGCGCCCCAGCTCGGCCAGTTCGCGTTCGCCGGCCTCGCCGGCCTGCAGCAGCACCATCCAGCCGGCGGCCTCGTTCAGGATCGCCGGATCGATGTCGGTCGCGGACACGGCCATGGCGGGTCAGGCCAGCGCGAGGCAGCCCGCGAAGGCCACGCGCATGTGCCGTTTGACGGTGATCAGCGAGGTGCCGAGCTGCGCCGCGATCTGGCCATAGGTCAGGCCATCGAGCTGGGCGAGCAGGAAGATATCGCGCGTGCGCGGCGGCAGGCTGCGCAGCAGGGCGTCGATGCGGCACAGCGCTTCCAGGATCAGCAGCCGCGTCTCGGGCGAAGGGGTTTCGGGCTCGGGCAGCTGGGCCAGGGCCTGCAGGTAGGCGCGCTCCACGTCCTGGCGGCGCCAGTGGTCCACCACCAGGCCCTTGGCGATGTGGGTCAGCAGCGCGCGAGGCTGCTCGCCGAGCTTGCCCGCCCGCCAGCTCGACACCATGAGGCGCACGAAGGTGTCGTGCGCCAGGTCGGCGGCCACGAAGGAGTCGCCCAGCTTGCGGCGCAACCAACCCTGGAGCCAGCCGTGGTGGTCCACATACAGGGTGGTGAGCTGTTGCTGCTCAAGCGCGATCTCGGGGGTGGCCACGGTGCTTTCCTGCCACCTGCCAGCAGGCGGCTTCGTTAGTTGAATGAGAATTATTATTAATATAGCAGCAAGAAATGCCGCGCTGGATGGGGCTTGAAATATTTGGCCGCCCGCCGGCGCCAGGGCGATCCGCCACTCTGCTACATTGAGAACAATTCTCATTTGATCTTGGACCCGCCTTTGCCGCCGGGTTCCAGCGCACAGGAAACCGCACCGTGGCCGGCCCCGAGCACACGCTTCATCGCACCGTTGAAACCCTGTATGTGGACCACCACGGCTGGCTCCAGGGTTGGTTGCGCCGCAAGCTGGGCGACTCCTTCGTGGCCGCCGACCTGGCGCAGGACACCTTCGTCAGCGTGCTCAAGGCGGGCAACGCGGACGGCATCCACGAACCCCGCCCCTTTCTGGCCACCATCGCCCGCCGGTTGATGGCGCACCGCCACCGCCGGCAGTTGCTCGAGACCGAGTACCTGGACATGCTGGCCGCCTTGCCAGAGGCGCTGGCGCCTTCGCCGGAGACCCAATGCCTGGCGCTCGAAGCGCTGCGGCAGGTGGACGCGGCGCTGGACGGCCTGCCGCCGGCGGTGAAAGAGGCGTTCCTGCTGGCGCACCTGGAAGACCTGAGCTACGCCGACATCGCCGAGCGACTGGGTGTGTCGGGCAGTTCGGTCAAGCAGTACCTGATGCGCGCGAACCGGCAGTGCCTGTTCGCGCTCACCGCATGACCCGGATGGCCGCCCTGCCCGCGCCCGGCTCCCTCGATGGCCGCCCCATGGCCGGTGGCCTGCCCCTGAGCGAGGCCACGGCCGACGAAGCCGCCGCGTGGCTCACCCTGCTGATGTCGGGCGAGGCGAGCGAGGACGATCGGCACCGCTGGCAGCGGTGGCGCTCGGCCCACCCCGACCACGAGCGCGCGTGGACGCACATCGAAGCCGTCACCGGCCGTTTCAAGCACATGGTGCCCGGCGCGGCCTACCAGGCCCTCTCGCCCTACGCCAAGGCCGCTCCCGCGTCGCCCGGTCGCCGCCAGGCTCTCAACCTGCTGCTGTGGGGCGGGCTGGCGGGCACGGCCGGCCTGCTCGCCTTGCGCACGCCGATGGGGCAACAGGCGCTGGCGCAACACCGCACCGGCACCGGCGAACAGCGCGATCTGACCCTGGCCGACGGCACCCGCATCACGCTCAACACCGGCAGCGCCGTCGACCTGCGTTTCGACGCGCGGCAGCGGCGCCTGCGGCTGGTGGCCGGCGAGGTGATGGTGCTCACCGCGCCCGATGCACGGCCTTTCATCGTCGACACCGCCGAAGGCAGCATCCGCGCCCTGGGCACGCGCTTCACCGTGCGCCAGTGGAAGGGCCGCACCAGCGTCGCGGTGCTGGAGAGCGCCGTCGAGATCACCCCCCTCGATGCCACCACCCGGCCCACGGTGCTGCGGGCGGGCGAGCGCACCTCGTTCACGCGCGGCAGCTGGGAAGCGGCCTCGGCCTTGGCGGAGCAGGACGCGGCCTGGACCCGCGGCCAGATCGTGGCCGACGGTGTGCGCCTGGGCGACTTCATGGCCGAGCTGGGCCGCTACCGCCGGGGCTTCGTGCAATGCGATCCGGCCGTGGCCGATTTGCGTTTCTCCGGCGTGTTCCCGCTGCACGACACGGACCGCATCCTCTCCACGCTGCCCAACGTGCTGCCGGTGCAGGTGCGCCTGCGCACCCGCTACTGGGTGACGGTCGAGGCCGCGCCTTAGCCGCCCGGCCCGCCGTGGCATCGCCATCCTGCAAGGCCTGCAGGATTTTTTTTGCCTTTTTTCCGTTTTGGCCTGCCCGATCGCCCGTCTCGCGGCACCTACCCAGGAAGGACCTCCTTTTTCAACATCCAACTTGCGGGAACACCATGCCAATCGACGAGCGCGGAACAGGACAGCGCAGCAGCACCAGCCCCCTCCCTCAGATGAAGCCGCGGCCCCTGGCCCATGCGGTGTCGTCGGCCCTGTGCGGGTTGGCGCTGTGCGCCGCCACGCTGCCTGGCGCCGCGCTGGCGCAGGCGGCCACCGCGCCAGCGGCCCAGGGCGAGCGCCAGCGCTTCAGCATTGGCGCCGGCCCGCTGGCGCCCGCGCTGCGCAGCCTGGCCAGCGCGGCCAACCTGCTGCTGAGCTTCACGCCCACGCAGACCGAGGGCCGATCGACCCAGGGCATCGAGGGCGCCTACACCCCGCAGGCCGCGCTGGCCGCGCTGCTGGCGGGCACGGGCCTGCAGGCGGTCGCGCTGGACAACGGGGCCTACGTGCTGCGCGCCGCGCCACCGGCCCGGCCCGCCGCTGCGGACGAGGCCGGCGCCGTGCTGCCCACGGTGACCGTGACGGCGGCGTCGGAGCGCGAACACGCCGACGGGCCGGTGAACGGCTTCGTGGCCCGCCGCAGCGCCACAGGCACCAAGACCGACACCCCCCTGATCGAGGTGCCGCAGTCGGTCTCGGTGATCGGCCGCGAAGAACTCGATGCGCGCGGCGCCCAGAGCGTGATGGAGGCGCTGCGCTACGTGCCCGGTGTGCTGGTGGACAGCTACGGCGTGGAAACCCGGGGCACCGAATGGGCCCTGATGCGGGGCTTCGACTCCAACGCCACCAGCACGCTGGTGGACGGCCTGCGCCTGACGCAGAGCAACTGGATCGCCTTCCAGACCGAGACCTACGGCCTGGAGCGCATCGAGGTGCTGCGCGGCCCGGCCTCGGTGAGCTACGGCCAGGTCGAGGCCGGCGGCACGATCCACCGCATCAGCAAGCGGCCCGATGCGAACGCGCCGCGCGAGGTGGCGGTGCAGACCGGCAGCTACGGCCGGAAACAGGTCTCGGCCGACGTGGGCGGCGCGCTCAACGACGACGGCTCGCTGCAGTACCGCCTGGTCGGCCTGGCCCTGGACAGCGACAACCAGCTTCGCTTCGCCAACGGCCCGCGCGCGAACAACGAGCGGCTCTACGTCGCGCCGTCCCTGACCTGGAAACCGAATGCCGACACCACGCTCACCGTGCTCGCGGAATCGCTGAGCAACGTCAGCAAGGGCTTCTCGATCTACGTGGTGCGCAACAACCAGAATACCGGCCTGCTGCGCGGCGACCCGGACCACCTGCGCTACGACCAGGACCAGCAGAAGATCGGCTACCAGCTGGAGCACCGCCTCAACGACACCTGGACGCTGCGGCAGAACGTGCGCCTCGCGCACTCCACGGTGGAGAACCACTTCATCAACCAGCTCGGCGCGCCCGTGGGCAATCTGCTGGCGCGCAGCGCGCGCTATGGCGACGACCGCCTGCGCCAGAACGCGGTGGACACGAACCTGCAGGCCCGCTTCGGCCAGGGCCGGGTCACGCACACCGTGCTGGCCGGCGTGGACTGGAGCGACGCGCATTCCGACTACCGCGAGTTCCACGCCGCGCCGGGCAGCACGCCGCCGCTGAACCTGGACGCGCCGGTCTACGGCGTGGCCATGCCGCCGGCCGACCAGCTGATGATCAGCCGCACCATCGACTCCCGCCTGCTCGGGCTGTACCTGCAGGACCAGATCAAGTTCGACCAGCGCTGGGTCTTCACCCTGGGCGGGCGCAGCGACGAGGTCACCACGCGCACCTTCAACCGCCGCAACAACCTGGCGGACCGCCAGCGCGATCGGGCCTTCAGCGGCCGCGCGGGCCTGACCTACCTCGCGCCCAACGGCCTGGCGCCTTACCTCAGCTACGCCGAGTCCTTCGTGCCGCAGAGCCTCAAGACCTCGGCCGGCGCCCCCTACAAGCCCACGCGCGGCCAGCAGTGGGAAGTGGGCGTCAAATACCAGCCCGAGAAAAGCGAGCACCTGTTCACCGCCGCGCTGTTCGACCTGACCAAGAGCAACGTCGAGACCTACGACCCCGCGACCGACGACTACCTGCAGACCGGCCAGATCCGCTCGCGCGGGCTGGAGCTGGAAGCCAAGGCGCGCCTGGCGCGCGGGCTCGACCTGTATGCCGCCTACACCTACAACGACGTGAAGGTCTCCCGAAGCCTCGGCGCCGACCTGGGCAAGACCCCCATCCAGGTGCCGCGCCAGCTGGCGTCGGTCGGCTTCGACTACGCGCTCGCGGGCGCCCTGCAGGGCTTCAGCGTCGGTGCGGGCGTGCGTCACGTGGGCCGCCGCTACGACGACGCGCTCAACACGCGCTCCACCGACCCGTTCACGCTCGTCGATGCCGCGCTGCGCTACGACCACGGCCGCTGGCGCTACGCCCTGAACGTGGCGAACCTGTTCGACAAGACCTACGTGGCCTCGCGCGCCTACGGCGGTTACTACCCCGGCTCGGAACGCAGCTTCACCCTGAGCGCGCGCTACCGGTTCTGAGCCACGCCGCGGCTCCGGCATGAACCGGCAGATCTTCGTCAAGGCGCACCGCTGGGCCGGCCTGGCCATGGCCGCGTTCCTGGTGCTGTGCAGCCTGAGCGGCACCGCGCTGGTCTTCCGGGACGAGCTCGACACCTGGCTGGCACCCGAGCTGCAACTCGCGGCGCCGGCGGGCACGGGGGCGCCGCTCGATCCCTTCACGCTGCGGGAGCGGGCCGAACAGGCCCTGCCGCCGGGCGCGCGCGTCGACGGCCTGCAGTTCCGCGTCGAGCCCGGGCGCACCGTCGCGCTGCGGGCCGCCGGTGCCGGGCTGGGCTACGACGAGATCTTCGTCCACCCCCACGACGGCCGCGTGCAGGGCCACCGGCAGACCGAGGCCATCGGCCTGGCGCCCGCGCAGCTCATGCCCTTCCTGTTCAAGCTGCACCACTCGCTGGCCCTGCCGGGCCCGTGGGGCACGCTGCTGCTGGGCGTGGTCTCGCTGGTGTGGACGCTGGACTGTTTCGTCGGCGCATGGCTGACCTGGCCGAAGGCCCGGCCGGCGCTGCCAAAGTGGAAACTGGCCTGGCGCATCAAATGGTCCTCGGGCTGGCAGCGCGCCAACCACGACCTGCACCGCGCGGGTGGGCTGTGGCTGTGGCTGGTGCTGCTGCTGTTCGCCTGGTCCAGCGTGATGTTCAACCTGCGCGACCCGGTGTACCGGCCGGTCATGGAACTGGCCCTGCCGTTCGACGACTCGTGGGAATCGGTGCCGGCGCGGCCCACCCCCCTGCAGACGCCCGGGCTCGACTGGCGCCAGGCGCACCAGGCCGCGCGGCAGGCGATGCAGGCCATGGCGCAGACGCACGGCTTCACCATCCACGCCGAAGAGCGCCTGCTGCTCAACCGCGCGCGCGGCCTCTACATCTACATGGTGCACAGCAGCGTGGACCTGCGCGAGCGCACGGGCAACACCGCCGTGATGATCGATGCCGACACCGGCGCCTGGCGCGGCCAGTGGCTGCCCACCGGCGGCGAGGCCGGCAACACCGTCAGCAACTGGCTGGGCGCGCTGCACATGGCCCATGTGGGCGGCCTGCCCTGGCGCCTGTTCGTCGCCGCCACCGGCCTGGCCGTGGTGGTGCTCAGCGCGACGGGCGTGGTGATCTGGGCCCACAAGCGGCGCGGGCGGGTCCGCGCTAAGGCCCGGTCTCCCGCGCCAGCGCGCCCTGCAGTTCGGCCGCCAGCGCCCGGAGCGAGCCCGAGAGCTCGCGCACCACGCGCGCCAGCGGTTCCTCGGTGGAGACGCTGAGGTTGAGCACGTGCACGCCCTCCACGGTGCTCAGCGGCATGGCCATCGCCACCACCTCGGGCTGCCAGGACGCCGCGCAGAAGCCCTGCTCCTGCACCTGCCGGATGGCCGCCAGGATGTCGGCCTGCACCTCGGGCCAGTGGCTGCCGCAGCGCCGCTGGAACACGCCGAACAGCGCCTTGCGCCGGCCGGCCGACACGGTGGACAGGTAGGCCCGGCCCAGCGAGGTGAGCTCCATCGGCACCCGCTGCCCCGAGACCACGTTGCGCAGGGCCACACGGCGGTTGTAGCGAATGGATTCGAGGTAGACCATCTCGTCGTTGTCGGGTGCGGCCAGGCCCACGTTGACGCGCTGGCTTTCGGCCAGCGCCCGCATGCGCGGCGCGGCCACCGCGAGCACCTGTGAGCCGGCCCGCATGGCATGCGCGAAGCTCAGCACCGGCGGCGCCAGGCGGTAGGCGCGGCGCTGGCGGTCGTGCTGCAGCAGGCCCGCGCCCACCAGGGTCTGGGTGAGCCGGCTGATGGTGGACGGCGACAGGCCGGTGCGCTCCGCCAGATCGCCGTTGCCCAGCCAGCTGGAGCCGGGGCGGAACGCCCGCAGGATCAGGATGCCGCGCTCCAGCGAACGGTTGGTGGGCGAGCTGCCGAAGCTGTCCTCGGAGGGGTTCGGAATGGGGCTGGTCTTCATGTTCGTGATTCCACTGATTGGAATTGGAGGGGTGCGGCCGGGAAGCATCGACCGTAGCATGCTTCCCTGAGAAAAACACCGTTTTCCCATGGCCTTACCGGAGACAACCATGCCCTTTTCCCGTCGCACCGCCACCGCGCGGATGAGCCTTCTCTTCGTCTCGGCGGCGCTCGCCGCCACCGCCGCCCTCGCCCAGTTCCCCGACAAGCCGATCCGCCTGGTCGTGCCCTTCGCGCCTGGCGGCGGCACCGACCTGATCGCGCGCACCCTCGGGCTGGGCATGTCCCGGGAGCTGGGCCAGACGGTGGTGATCGAGAACAAGCCCGGCGCGGGCACGATCATCGGCACCGACCTCGTGGCCAAGAGCCCGGCCGACGGCTACACGCTGGTGATCTCCACCTTCGCGCACGCGGTCAACCCCAGCCTGATGCCCAAGCTGCCCTACGACAACGACAAGGCCTTCGCGCCCGTGGTCCTGATCGGCAAGGGCCCCAACGTGCTGGTGGTGCGCGCGGAGAGCCCGTACAAGTCCGTCAAGGACGTGCTGGACGCGGCCCGCGCCAACCCGGGCAAGCTCAACTACGCCTCGCAGGGCAACGGCACCTCGGCGCACCTGGCCGGCGAGATGTTCGACAACCTCGCCAAGGTGCAGATGAAGCACATCCCCTACCGCGGCGCAGGCCCGGCACTCACCGACCTCATGGGCGGCCAGGTGGACATGATCTTCGGCACCGCCACCGCCGTGTCTTCGGGCCTGGAAAGCGGCAAGCTGCGCGCGCTCGGCGTGACCGGCGCCGAGCGCTCGGCCGTGCTCAAGAACGTGCCCGCCATCGCCGAGACCATCCCCGGCTACGTGATGGAGAGCTGGTACGGCCTGTACGCGCCCGCTGGTACGCCGGCCGACGTGATCGCCAAACTCAACGCCGCCGCCAAGAAGGCCGTGGCCACCGACGAGTTCCGCAAGAAGGTCGAGCAGGAAGGCCTGGTGATCAGCGCCGGCGCGCCGGCCGAACTGGAGACCTACGTGCGCGCCGAAGAAGCGCGCTGGCGCAAGATCGTCAAAGAAAACAACATCACCTCGAACTGACCTCCCCTCTCTCTGGAACCCACCATGTCCACGCCTCCCCTGATCGATCTGCAGGTTGACACCGGCATCGCCACGCTCACGCTGAACCGGCCCGAGAAACGCAACGCCATGAGCGACGCCATGCGCGCCGAATTCATCGAGGCCCTGGAGCAGGTCGCGGCCGACAAGGCCATCCGCGCGCTGGTGCTCACCGGCGCCGGCAAGGGCTTCTGCGCAGGCGGCGACGTGGCCGGCATGGAAAAGCGCATGAACGCCCCGGCGGGCGAGGTGGGCTTCAACGGCTGGCACCGCCAGCAGCGCGTGCACCACACGCAGTCGCTGCTGCACACGATGCCCAAGCCGGTGATCGCCGCCGTGAACGGTGCGGCCTCCGGCCTGGGCGCCGACACGGCGCTGGCCTGCGACTTCGTCATCGCCAGCGAGTGGGCCAGCTTCACCTGGTCGTACATCCACCGCGGCATCGTGCCCGACGGCGGTGGCATGTACTTCCTGCCGCGCCGCGTGGGCCTGTCCACCGCGAAGCAGCTGATCTTCACCGGCCGCAAGGTCGATGCCGACGAGGCACTCTCGATCGGCATCGTGGACCGCAAGACCACGGCGGACCGGCTGCTGACCGACGCCCAGGCCTGGGCGCGCGAGCTGAGCCAGGGCTCGGCCACCGCGCTCGCGCTGAGCAAGACCATCCTGAACCAGACCTTCGAGCTGCCCGCGCAGCAGGTCTTTGCCCAGGGCAGCCAGGCCCAGGGCATCTGCTACACCAGCACCGAACACCGCGAATCGGTGATGGCCTTCCTGAACAAGGCCGCGCCCAAGGAATGAACGCCGTGAACCCCGTGTCTCCCATTTCCCGGCTGCTGCAGCCGCGCAGCGTCGCCGTCATCGGCGCCTCGGCCGACGCGGGCAAGACCGCCGGCCGCCCGGTGGCCTACCTGCGCAAGCACGGCTTCACCGGCGACATCTACCCGGTCAACCCGCGCGTCGAACACATCGATGGCCTGCGCTGCTACCCCGACATCGCCTCCCTGCCCGCCGTGCCGGACGTGGGCATCGTGCTGCTCGGCGCCGAGCGCGCGCACAAGGCGGTGCAGGACCTGTCGGCGCGCGGCACGGCCGCCGCCATCGTGCTGGCCAGCGGCTACACCGAGACCGGCGAAGCAGGCGCGCGCCGCCAGGCGCAACTGCGGGAAGCTGCGGGCAGCATGCGCCTGCTCGGGCCGAACACCATCGGCCTGGTCAACCTCACCGACCGCATCGTGCTCTCGGCCAGTGGCGCGCTGGAGATGGACCACTTTCCGGTGGGATCGGTGGGCGTGGTGTCGCAAAGCGGCGGCATCCTGGGCGCCCTGCTCTCGCGCGCGGCGGCGCGCGGCATCGGCCTGTCCAAGCTGATCTCCACCAGCAACGAGGTGGACCTGGACCTCGCCGACTTCATCGACCAGCTCGCCGACGACGAGGCCACGCGGGTCATCGCGCTGTACGTGGAGAGCGTGCGCGACCCCGGGCGCTTCCGCCAGGCCGCACTGAAGGCCGCGCGCGCCGGCAAGCCGGTGGTGGCCTTCAAGATCGGCCGCTCCGAGGCCGGTGCCCAGGCCGCCGTGTCGCACACCGGCGCGCTGGCCGGCGCCGACCGCATGTACGACGCGCTGTTCAAGGAAGTGGGCGTGATCCGCGCGCAGACTTTCAGCGACCTGCTGGACATCCCGTCGGCCCTGTCCACCGGCCGCACGCTGCGCGGCCGCCGCGTGGCCATCCTCACCTCCACCGGCGGCGCGGGCACGCTGGTGTCGGACAGTTACGGCGTCTCGGGCCTGGAGACCCCGCCGCCCGACGAGGCCACCGCCGCGAAACTGCGCGCGCTGCAGACCGGCGAGCAGGCCGCGCTGGACCGCAACCCGATCGACGTGACGCTGGCGGGCCTGCAGCCCGATCTGCTGCGCGGCGCGATCCGCGCCCTGCTGGAGAGCCCGAGCTACGACGCGCTCACCATCATCGTGGGCTCGTCCAGCCTGGCCATGCCCGAGCTGATGGCCAACGCGATCCAGGACTGCCTGCCGCTGAGCGACAAGCCCGTGATCGCCTACGTGAGCCCGCATGCGCCGCAGGTGGCCGCGCTGCTGACGCAACGCGGTGTGCCGGCCTTCGCCGACGCCGAGAGTTGCACGGCGGCGCTCAAGGGCATGCTGCAGACCCGCCAATTTATCGAGCACGCCGCCGCGCCGCTGGGCGCGCCGGTGGCGGTGCAGGACATCGCGGGCGGCTCGCTGAACGAGGCCGAGTGCAAGCGGCTGTTCACGCGCTTCGGCATACCCTGCACCGCCGAAACCGTGGTGAACAGCCCCGCCGAGGCCGAGCAGGCCGCGCGCGCGCTGGGCGAGCGGGTGGTGCTGAAGATGCTCAGCAGCGAGATCACGCACAAGAGCGACGTGGGCGGCGTGGCCGTGAACCTGCTGCCCGAACAGATCGGCGCGCGCCTCACCCGCATGGCCGACGAGGTGCAGGCCAGGGCCGGGGTGAAGCCCACGCATTTCCTGGTGCAGGAAATGGTGTCGGGCGGCACCGAGCTCATCCTCGGCATGCACCGCGACGCGCTGGGCACGGCCATCCTGCTGGGCATGGGCGGCGTCACCGCCGAGCTGTTCAAGGACACCACCCTGCGCATGCTGCCCCCGCAAGGTGGTCTGAGCCGGGAAGTGGCGCACGAGATGGTGCGCGAGCTCCAGACCTGGCCCCTGCTCGACGGCTACCGGGGCCGGCCCAAGGCCGATGTCGAGGCGCTGGTCGCGGCCATCGTGGCCTTCTCGCAGATGACCGCGCAGCTGGGCGAGCGCCTGATCGAGGCCGAGATCAACCCGGTGTTCGTGCTGCCCGAAGGCCTGGGCGTGAAGGCGGCCGACGGCGTGGTGGTGCTCGCGCATGCGGACTGACACGGCGCTGATCGACACCCTGTCGGCGCAGGCCCGCACCGAGCGCGTGGCCTGGGCCGGCGGTCGGGTCTGCTGGCGCGGTTTCGGCAGCGGCAGCCCGGTGGTGCTGGTGCACGGCGGCCACGGCAGCTGGCTGCACTGGGTGCGCAACATCGAGGCCCTGGCCGCGCAGCACACCGTCTGGGTGCCCGACCTGCCCGGCTTCGGCGATTCGGACGCGCCCGAGGGCGAGGGCCTGGCCGCGCTGCTGGCCCCGGCGCTGTCCACGCTGGACACGCTCATCGGGCCCGACACGCCGCTGCAACTGGTGGGCTTCTCCTTCGGCGGCCTGGTCGCGGCGCACCTGGCCGCGCGGCGGCCCCGGGTGCGGCGCCTGGCGCTGCTGGGCACCGGCGGCCACCAGGGCGCGCGCCGCCCCAGGGGCGAGCTGGTCAACTGGAAGCCGGCCTGGCGCGCGGGCGATGCGACCGCCGTGGAACAGGCCATGCGCCACAACCTCGCCATGCACATGCTCAGCGTGGTGGCCGACGACATCGACCCGCTCGCGCTGCGCGTGCACACCGAGGCCTGCGTGCGCACGCGGTTCCGCAGCAAGGAGATCTCACGCACCGGCGGCCTCGCCGCGGCGCTGGCGGTCTATGCCGGGCCGACCCTGCTGGCCTGGGGCGAACACGATGTGACGGCCGAACCGGCCGCCATCGCGCCCGTGCTGGCCGCCCCGCTGCCCGGGGCCCGCACCCGCCTCGTGGACGGGGCCGGGCACTGGGTGCAGTACGAGCGGGCCGACGCGATCAACCCGCTGCTGCTGGACTGGCTGCGGGATTGACCGCCCCGGTCAGGCGGCCTTCTGCATAGGCCAGGATGTTGTCGAAGGCGATGCCGAAGTAGCGCTCGTAGTTGTCCTTCTCCACGTAACCGATGTGCGGGGTGCACAGCACGTTCGGCAGACGCAGCAAGGGGTGGTTCGCGCCCAGCACCGGTTCTTCTTCGTAGACGTCGACGGCGGCGAAACCGGGCCGGCCCTGCACCAGCGCGTGTTCCAGCGCGCCGCGCGCGATCAGCTCGGCGCGGCTGGTGTTCACCAGCAGCGCCGTGGGCTTCATGCGCGCGAGGTCCTCGGCCGTCACGATGCCCGTGGTGTCGGCACTGAGCCGCACGTGCAGGCTGATCACGTCGCTCTGCGCGAAGAAGGCTTCGCGCGAGGGCGCCACCTCGAAGCCGTCGGCGCGCGCGGCGGCGGTGGAGGCTTCGCGGCCCCACACCCACACCTTCATGCCGAAGGCGCGGCCATAGCCCGCCACCTGCCGGCCAATGCGGCCGTAGCTCCAGACGCCCAGGCGCTGGCCGCTGAGCTGCTGGCCCAGGTGGCCTTGCCATTGCCCGTCGCGCAAGCGGTTGGCTTCGCTCACCAGGTGGCGCCGGCTGGCCAGCGCCAGCGTCCAGGCGATTTCGGCCGTGGCCGAGCCCGCGCCGCTGCCCTCGGCCACCCGCACGCCGCGCGCAGTGCACGCGGCCAGGTCCACATGGCCCGCGAGCTTGCCGGTCTGGCTGATCAGGCGCAGCTTCGGCAGGCGGTCGAGCAGGGCGGCGTCGATGCGCGTGCGCTCGCGCGTGAGCACGATGGCCTCGGCGTCGGCGAAGCGCGCCGCCAGGGCGTCCGTGCCCTTCACCGAGTCGTTGAAGATGCGCACCTCGTGGCCGGCGAGCTTGGCGAAACAGTCCAGGTGCCGCACGCAGTCCTGGTAGTCGTCGGGAATCGCAATGATCATGGACTTACTGCAGGGTGATCTGAAGCTGGTCGACGGTGCGCTTCCACATGGCGAGGTCCTTGCGCACGATCTCGGTGTAGTCCTCGGGCGGCATGCCGCCGGCCTCGATGCCGTAGTTCTGGAACAGCTCGCGGATCTCGGTTGATGCCAGCGCCTTCTTCACCTCGGTGTAGAGCGCCTGCACGATGGGCGCGGGCGTGCCGCTGCGCGCGAACAGGCCGTACCAGCCATGCACGTTGAAGCCGGGGTAGCCCTGCTCGGCCACGGTGGGCACGTCGGGCAGGCCGGCGAAGCGGTTGGCCGGGGCCACGGCCAGCGCGCGCAGCTTGCCGGTCTTGATCTGCGCCAGCGCCGAACTCATGTCGAGGAACATGAACTGGATCTGGCCGCCCAGCAGGTCCTGCACCGCCGGGGCCGCGCCGCGGTAGGGCACGTGCGTGACCTTGATGTCGGCGCGCTGCGCGAACAGCGCGGCGCCGAGGTGGGCCGAGGTGCCGTTGCCCGAGGAGCCGTAGTTGACGCTGCCCGGCGCGGCCTTGGCCATGGCCACCAGGGCCTGCAGGTCCTTGGCCGGGAAATCGGGCCGCACCACCAGCGCGTGCGGGATGTAGCCCACCACCGTCAGCGGCGCGAAGTCGCGCAGCGTGTCGAACGGGTAGTTGGACATGAGCGCGGGGTTGGTCACCGCGAGGATGGACGGAAACACCAGCGTGTAGCCGTCGGCCGGGCCGCGCGCCACCTCGCCCATGGCGATCACGCCACCGCCACCGGGCTTGTTCTCGACGATCACCGGCTGCCCCAGCGAGGTCGAGAGGTTCTTGCCGACGGCGCGCGCCATCAGGTCGGTCGGGCCGCCGGCCGCGAACGGCACCAGAATGCGGATCGGCTTGTTCGGGAAAGCCTGTGACTGCGCCAGGGCGGGTGCCGCGAACGGCAGGACCAGGCTGGCGCCGAGCGCGGCGTTGAAGCGGCGGCGCGACAAGGGGGATTGGGTGGTCATCGGTCGGTGTCTCCAGGTCTAGGTATGGGAAGGCGGCACGGCGTGGCCGTGGCACCTCCGCGCAGCTTAGGTCGCCTGATCGCACCGCGCACCACCCCAATTCCAAGGAGTGGAATTCAGGGGTGTGCCGCGACGCGGAACACCTGCCGCAGGTAGGCGAGGAAGGTCTCGTCGTCGCAGAGAGTCTTGCCCGGCGAGTCCGAGAGCTTGGCCACGGGCTGCCCGTTGCAGCTCACCAGCTTCATCACGATGTTCAGGGTCGGCAGGCCCATGTCGTTGGTCAGGTTGGTGCCGATGCCGAAGCCGGTCTGGATGCGGTCGGCGAAGTGTTCGTAGAGGCCGATCGCGGTCGGCAGGTCCAGGCCGTCGGAGAACACCAGCCGCTTGGTGTGCGCATTGATCTTCAGGCGTTCGTAGTGCGCCAGCGCCTTCTCGCCCCAGGCCACCGGGTCGCCCGAGTCGTGGCGCAGGCCGTCGAAGAGCTTGGCGAAGTAGAGGTCGAAGTCGGCGAGGAAGGCGTCCATGCCCACCACATCGGTCAGGGCCACGCCCAGGTCGCCGCGGTACTCCTGCACCCAGGCCTCCAGCGCCGCCTTCTGAAAGCCCTTGAGCTGCACGCCCACGGCCTGGAAGGTCTGCAGGTACTCGTGCGCCATCGTGCCGATCGGCACCAGGCCGTACTTCTTCGCCAGGTACACGTTGGAGGTGCCCTTGAAGAACTCGGGCACCTCTTTCGCGAACGTGGCCACCACCTCTTCCTGCCAGGCGGCCGAGAAGCGGCGGCGCACGCCGAAGTCGAAGAACTCGAACGGGTTCTGGCGCCGGGCGCCGACGGTGCGCAGCAAGGCGATCTTCTCGCGCAGGCGCCGGCGGCCTTCGCTCAGCACCTCGGGCGTGGCCAGGCGCCGGAAGTAGATCTCGTTGACGATGGCCAACACGAAGATCTCGAAGAACATCACGTGGATCTGCGGCCCCTGGGCCACGATGACCAGGTGATCGCCCTCGGCGGCGACGGTCACGTAGCGGTGCTGGAGCTGGAAGATGCGCAGGAAGTCGATGAAGTCGGACTTCATGTAGCGCAGGCCGCCCAGGTACCGCAGCTCCTCTTCGGTGAAGCGCAGGGTGCACAGGTGCGCCAGCTGGCGCTCGACCTCCTCCCGGATCTCGCTCAAGGGGTAGCCGGGTTCGTTGCGGCACACGAAGCGGTACTCCGCCTGGTTGGCCGGCATCGAGTGCAGCATGGGCTGCAGCATCGTGAACTTGTAGAGATCGGTGCCCAGCAGCGAGGTCACGACGGGTGAGAACGCCGCCTCGGCCTGCATCGCGGTGTCGGTGGTTCTGCTCATGTTGCGCTCCTTGTCTTGTCTGAGGTCAGCGGATCCGCTCGGCGAACTCGTCCACGCCCAGCACCAGGCTGCCGGCGGCCCGCGCGCGCTCGAAAAGGCCGTCCGCCAGTGTCTCGAAGCCGGGCACCGGGCTCATGCAGTCGCGCAGCAGCACCACCTGGGGCGCGAAGGCCGGCGCGCTGGCGAGGAAGCGCATGAACTGGTCGTAGCTGGCGGCCACGCAGTGGCTCGACGCCTGCCCCGCGAACGCGACGAAGTCGGCCCCGCTGGCCACCGAGGCGGCCAGCGCGCGGTTGAACTGGGTGCCCGGCACCGAGGCTACCGGGGCGTCGGCCTCGAAGACGCCGAAATGCTCGGTCAGCGGGTACTCGCCCTTGAGCACCTTGGCCACCGCGCGCTGGTGGGCCATCTCCCAGGCGGCGAGGCTGTCGGCGAGGTCGCTCTGGATGTTGTGGCCCCAGGTGGCCGTGACGCAGTGCACCGGCCACACCACCATGCCGGCCTTGCCCGCGGCGGCCAGTTGATTCAGCATGGCCATCACCTGGCCGGTGAGGCGAGCGTCGCGCGGCCGGTGCTCGCCGGCCGCCACGCTCGCGGCCGTGATGAAGGTGAACGGCGCCATGACCTCGCCTTCGCGGGTCAGCCAGAAGCTGGTGCGCTCGACCGCGACGCTGGCGTGCGAATCCAGCGTCACCGTGATGTCGCTGAGGCGGGCCGCCTGAGCGTCGATGAAGCGGGCCAGGCGGCGCAGGTCGTCGCGGGCGCCGGCCACCGGGAGCGCCGCGCCCTCGATGTCGCAGAAGTCGTTCTGGGGATCAATGATCAGGAGCTTGGTTCGCATGTCCATCCGTCCTTGGTGGGTGTCGACGGCCTCAGTATATCTACTTTGATTTTTTTTACATCTTAGTATTCAATTTTCGAATCATCTTCGATGAATGATTCGGTCATCCGATTCGGTGCATTCTGAATCTAAGCAGTAGAATCCGGAAAAAATTCCTTACCATGTCCATCATCCTCACCGTCGACGCCGTGCTCCTGACCCTGGTCCAGGGCGAGCTGGAAGTCGCCCTGTTCAAGCGCGACGCCGAGCCCTTCAAGGGGCTCTGGGCCCTGCCCGGGGGCTACGTGCACGAGGACAAGGACGACCACGCCGGCGCGGCGGCGGCGCGCGTGCTCAAGCGCAAGGCGGGTGTCGTGAGCCCCTACCTCGAAGAGTACGGCACCTTCTCCGGCCCCGGCCGCGATCCACGGGGCTGGTCGCTCACCGTCGTCTACTACGCCCTGGTGCCGCCCGGCGTGCTGGGCGACACGGTCCAGCGGTTCCCGGTGGGCAGACTGCCCGCCCTGCCCTTCGACCATGCGCAGATCATCGCCGGCGTGGTGGCGCGCGTGCGCAACAAGGCAGCCTACTCGTCGCTGCCGGCATTCCTCTGCGGCGATCAATTCACCGTGCCCGAACTCCACGCGGTGTACGAGGCGGTGCTGGCGCAGCCCTTGAACCTGCCCAACTTCCGGCGCAAGCTCGATGACCTGGGCATTCTGGAAGAAGTGCCCGGCGCGACCAAGCTCGGCGGCCGCAACCGCCCGGCCCAGCTGTACCGGCTCAAGAAACAATTCCGTTCCGCGCTGAGCGTGCGCGAGCGCGGCCTCTGACACCGACCACCACCACCCCATGACCCCAAGTCCTCTGCACCTGCGACTCGCCACCCGCCACAACGGCACCCGAGACGGTGAACTCATGCTGGTCAGCCCGTCCGGCCAGCAGTGGGTGCCCGCCGGCCGCGACCTGCCCACGCTGCAGGCCCTGCTGGACGTCTGGGATGCCCAGGCCCCGGGCCTGGAGCAGCGCCGCCTCGCCCTGGAAGCCGAGGGCTGGCGCGGTGCCGAGCGCATCGACCCGGCCCATTGCATGGCGCCATTGCCCCGGGCCTACCAGTGGGCCGACGCCTCCGTCTACCGCAACCACGCGCGCCTGATCTACCAATGGCGCAAGGAGCCCATCCCGCCGCGCTACGACATCGAACCCCTGGTGTACCAGGGCGGTTCGGACGTGATGCTCGGCCCCGTGGAGCCCATCGTGGCCACCGATGCCGCCCACCTGGTGGACCTGGAGGCCGAGGTCGCGGTGATCACGAAGGATGTGCCCATGGGCACCACCGCCGAACAGGCCGCCGATCGCATCGCGCTGGTGGTGCTGCTCAACGACGTGTCGCTGCGCGGCCTGATCCCGGGCGAACTCGCGAAGGGCTTCGGCTTCTACCAGAGCAAGCCGGCCACCAGCTTCGCCCCCATCGCGGTCACCCCCGCCGCGCTGGGCGAGGCCTGGAAGGACCACATGTTCGACGGGCGCGTGCGCATCGAGCTCAATGGCGAGCGCTTTGGCGAACCCCATGCCAACAGCGAGGTGGTGTTCAACTTCGCGCAGATCATCGCCCACCTGGCGCGCACCCGCGGCCTGGTGGCGGGCAGCATCGTGGGCGCGGGCACGGTCAGTAACGCCGATCCCGCTTCGGGCAGCGCCTGCATCACCGAAGCCCGCGTGCGCGCGCAGCTGCAAGGGCAGCCCGAGGACCGGCTGCCGCCCTACCTTCAGCACGGGGACCGCGTGCGCATCCTGGCCGGCGGCCCACAGGGCGAGGCCTTGTTCGGGGCCATCGACCAGGTGGTGGAGATCCGTTCGCCCTGACTCACAGCGCTTCGAGGCGCTTCGCGGTGTCCCGCATGTGGGCCAGGTCACGGTCCTTCATTTCCCGCACCGTCGTGAGGGCCGACCCCGGACCGTCACTGCTTGATCCCTTCGACCTGCAGCACCAGCCGCACGCTGTCGGGAAAGCGCGGGATGCCGAATTCGATGCCCCAGGCGCTGCGGTTGATGGTGGCCTCGAAATCGCCGCCGCAGACCTCGCGCTTGAGCATGCCGTTCATGTAGCAGGTGAAGCGCAAGGCCTTGAGTTTGACGGGATGGGTCTTGCCCACCAGGGTGAGCTGGCCGTTGACTTCCACCACCTTGTCGCCGTTGAAGACGAACTGGTCCGCCACGAAGCGGGCCGTCGGGTGCTGCTCCACATCGAATAAGTCCTTGGACTGCAGCTGCTTGTTGAACGGGGCCACGCCGGTGTTGATCGAGCTCATGTCCAGCGTCAGGCTGACGCTGCCCGTCTTGCCCTGCGGATCGAACTCGACGACCCCCTCCTTCTTGTCGAAGCGGCCGCGGTTGGTCGAGATGATGTGGTCGATCTCGAACATCACGTGGGTGTGCAGCGGATCGAGCTGGTAGGTGGCCGATTGGGCCGACGCGCAGGCCGATGCGGCGAGCAGCAGAGAGAACAGATTCTTCATGGTGGTTACCGGAGGGTTAAAGCGCCGCCATGCCGGACAGCGCGAGTTTGAAATCCACCTGCACTTCGTTGGCGACCAGGGAGGTGTCCGACCAGTCCCCATCGCCGACTTTGAATTCGAGCCGCTTGACGGTGAAGGCGCCGGTGGCGATGGTCATGGCGCCGCTGCGTGCCAGCGCCACCGGGATGCGCACGGCCCTGGCCGTTCCCTTGATGCTCAGCTGGCCGGCCAGTTCGTACCGGCCCGGGCCCACGGCCTGGATGGCCACGGAATCCAGGCTGGCCTGCGGAAACTTCGCGGCGTGCAGCCAGTCGCTCTTCACCGCCTCGGCGTCGGTCTCCGCCGAACCGAAGCGCGCGCTGCCGGTGTCGATGCGCAGCGCGACCTTGCCGGCCTCGGGTTTCCTGGGGTCGAAGTGGACCTGGCCGCTGAACTTCGTGAAGCGCCCCACCACGGGCACGCCCATCTGGCGGAAGGTGAAGGCGATCTCGCTCTGCGCCGGCTCCAGGGTCTGGGCCATCGCCACACTGGTGCCCGACAGGACGAAGGCGGCGATGCCGATGCGAAGGCGGTTGTTCATGCCTGGTTCTTTCCAGCCATTCGCGGAAGCATGCGCGACAGGAGGCCGTCCTTGTGAATGAATTGGTGTTGCACCACAGCCGCCAGGTGCAACGCGATGGCCGCCCCGAGCGCCAGCGCCAGGCCGGCGTGAACGGACTTCAAGTCCTCCCCCATCGCCTTGTCGGGCGCCACCAGATCGGGCAGGGGCAGGACGCCGAACACGACCACGGGAAACCCGGACGCGGAGCTGTAGACCCAGCCCGCCAGCGGCACGGCGAAGAACAGCGCGTACATCAGGCCGTGCGAGAAGTGGGCGGCACGGCGCTGCCAGGGTGGCATGGGCAGGTCCGCCGGCGGGCGGTGCGTGGCGCGCCACGCCAGGCGGACGACGGAGAGCACCAGGATGGTGATGCCCAGCCACTTGTGCCAGTTGTAGAGCTTGAGCCGGGCCGGCGACATCGGCAGACCGGTCATGTAAACGCCCAGGGCGATGGCCGCCAGGATCAGCAGCGCGGCCAGCCAGTGAATCGCGATCGCGGTCGAAGAGTATTTGAGGTTCGGCGTCATCGGGTGCATCCCATGGGCCGATCCTAGGTCGGGGTGTCGATACGTTCAAATACTCGTTTTGTATTCCCGGCAATACCTTTCGCGTATCAACCAGAGGGCAGTACGAACCGGTACGCATCCTGGAACGGCATCGCCCGGCCCAGGTCGGCCGGGTCGTAACCCGGCAACTGCGCGAGCGTGGCCCGAAAGCCGGGGTCGCGCAGGGCGGACAGCACCGCCTGCATCGCGGGCGCGGTCATCACGTCGTCGCGGCACAGCAGGAAATAGCGCTCGGTGGCGATGGGCACGAAATCGAGCTTGAAGTGCCGCGCCGGGGGTTCGAGCCCGAAGCCCACATCGGCCATGCCGCTGGCCACATAGGCGGCGACGGCGGCGTGCGTGTACTCGCCCTGCTCGAAACCGGCGATGCGCGTGGGGGCGATGCCCTGCGCCTTGAGCAAACCCTCCAGCAGCAGGCGCGTGCCCGACCCGGGCTGGCGGTTGATGAAGCGCACGGGGACGCGCGTGAGGTCGGCCAGCGCATAGAGCTCGCGCGGGTTGCCGGGCCGCACCATCAGGCCCTGGCGGCGCGTGGCGATGTCCACCAGTGTGAGGTCCAGGCCTTGCAGCCAGGGCTGGTAGTGCGCCAGCGCCATGGCCTCCATCGGCCCGATGGGCAGGTGGAAGCCGGCCACGTCGCACGCGCCTTCGCGCAGCGCGGCGGCCGCCGCGGCGCTGCTCGCATACGAGAAGCTGAGCTTCAGGCCGTCCTGCGCCAGCCGGTCGATCAGCCGCTCGATGGCAAAGCCGTGGCTGGCCTGGATGCGCAAGGCCGCGGGCGCTTCGCTCAGGGCGCCGCGCAGTTCCTCCGCGAGTTCGGAAGACAGCGTCTCCAGCGCGGGCCGCAGCCGGGCGTGGATGCGCTTGTCGGCCCAGACGATGCGCGCGCCCAGCTCGGTCAGCGTCGAGCCCTTGCCGCGCTCCATCACGAGCAAGGCGGTCCCGAACTGCTGTTCGCCTTCGCGCACCACGTCCCACGCGCGGCGGTAGGACATGCCCAGCCCGCGCGCGGCGTTCAGCAGGCTGCCCTGCTCGGCCACGAGCACCAGCAACTCGATCAGGCGCGCCGGCAGGGGCGGGCCATCGGGCTCCTGGATGGTCCAGACGGGGCGGATGGAGACCTGTTTCATGCGCTTATGTGAGGCGGTGCTTATGCAGCGGGCTGCCGGTGCATCGGACCGAAAGCTTCATATTGATGGCGAACGGAAATCACGGGACGATGCCGGACAGGCCAGGACGCCTGCATTCTCACCGAGACCCTGATGAACGAACAGAAGATCGCGCTCTACACCGGCCCCGCCGGCGGCTGGGGCGCCTTGAACAGCGTGAAGAACGCGCTGCTGCGGCAGGACATTCCCCTCAAGGGCGCCAAGACCCTGCTGTCGGCCAACCAGCCCGACGGTTTCGACTGCCCGGGCTGCGCCTGGCCGGACCGCCACCACGCATCCACCTTCGAGTTCTGCGAGAACGGCGTGAAGGCCGTGGCGGCCGAGGCCACCGCGCGCCGCGCCGGGCCCGAGCTGTTCGAGCGCCACACCGTGAGCGAGCTCGCGCGGCAGAGCGACTTCTGGCTGGAAGACCAGGGCCGGTTGACGCACCCGATGGTCTACGACGGCGTGCTCGACCGGTACCGCCCCATTGGCTGGGACGCCGCCTTCGCCCTCATCGCGAGCCACCTCGACGCCCTGCCCGACCCCAACCAGGCCATGTTCTACACCTCGGGCCGCGCCAGCAACGAGGCGGCCTTCCTGTACCAGCTGTTCGTGCGCGAGTACGGCACCAACAATTTTCCCGACTGCTCGAACATGTGCCACGAGCCCAGCGGCAACGGCATGCGCCCGCAGATCGGCGTGGGCAAGGGCACGGTGACGCTGGACGACTTCGAACTCGCCGACGCGATCTTCATCTTCGGCCAGAACCCCGGCACCAACCACCCGCGCATGCTGGGCGAGCTGCGCGCCGCCTCGAAGCGCGGCGCGCGCATCGTCAGCTTCAACCCTTTGCGCGAACGCGGCCTGGAGCGCTTCCAGGACCCGCAGAGCAAGATGGAGATGGCCACGCTGGGCTCCACGCCGATCAGCTCGCACTACTTCCAGCTGCGCGGCGGCGGTGACCTGGCGGCCGTGAAGGGCATGATGAAGCGCCTGCTGGAGCGGCACGACGCGGGCGAGCAGGCCTTGCTCGACCACGCCTTCATCGCCGAACACACCGTGGGTTTCCAGGCCCTGGCCGACGACCTGCGCGCCGAGTCCTGGGACCTGATCACCGAGGAGTGTGGCCTCACGCGCGAACAGATCCACACCGCCGCCGACCTCTACGCCGGGGCGAAGAACACCATCGTCTGCTGGGGCATGGGCATCACCCAGCACCAGCACGCGGTGGCCACCATCCAGATGCTGGTGAACCTGCTCCTGATGCGCGGCAACATCGGCCGGCCCGGTGCCGGTGCCTGCCCGGTGCGCGGCCACAGCAACGTGCAGGGCGACCGCACCATGGGCATCTGGGAGAAGCCGCCGGCCGCGCTGCTGGACCGGCTGCGGCAGGTGTTCGGCTTCGAGCCGCCTCGCCAGAACGGCGTGGACACGGTGGAGGCCATCCAGCTGATGCGCGAGGGCAAGGGCAAGGTGTTCTTCGCGCTGGGCGGCAACTTCGCCGCCGCCACGCCCGACACCCACGAGACCTGGAAGGCGCTGCGCCAGTGCGACCTCACGGTGCACGTGGCCACCAAGCTCAACCGCAGCCACGTGGTGCACGGCCGCGAGGCGCTGATCCTGCCCTGCCTGGGGCGCACCGAGATCGACGTGCAGGCCACGGGCCCGCAGGGCGTGACGGTGGAGGACTCCATGAGCATGGTGCACCTCTCGCTGGGCATCAACCCGCCGGCCTCGGAACACCTGCTGTCCGAGCCGGCCATCGTCGCGCGCCTGGCCGCGGCCACGCTGGGCCGGCGCAGCCGCACCCCCTGGCTGTGGCTGATCGAGGACTACGCCCGCATCCGCGACCAGATCGAGGCCGTGTTCGACGACTTCAAGGACTTCAACGCCCGCGTGGCCGTGCCCGGCGGCTTTCGCCTGCGCAACACCGCCAGCGAGCGCGTGTGGGACACCCCGGCGCGGAAGGCCACGTTCTTCCCGCACCCGGTGCCGCGCGACACGCCGGTGCACCGCGCGCGCCGGTCCATGCAGGCCCGCCAGCGCGACACCCTCGTGTTCTCGCTGCTCACCACGCGCTCGCACGACCAGTACAACACCACCATCTACGGCATGGATGACCGCTACCGGGGCGTGTTCGGCCAGCGCCGCGTGGTCTTCATCCACGCCGAGGACCTGCGCGCCCTGGGCCTGGCCGATGGCGACTGGGTGGACCTCCACACCGTGTGGGACGACGACCAGCACCGCCGCGCCGACCGCTTCCGCCTGGTGGCCTACGACATTCCGCGCGGCTGCCTGGCCGCCTACTACCCCGAGACCAACCCGCTGGTGCCGCTGTCGGCCACCGCGATCGCGGCGGGCACACCCACCTCGAAGGCGATTCCGGTGCGCCTGACGCCCCACCTCGAGCCATGAACGGCACCACCACGCTCACCCCGCTGGCCGAAGCCATCCTGCGCGAGCTGGCCAGCACACCCGAGGCCAGCGGCATGTCGCTGCCGCGCCTGGGCAAGCGCCTGGGTCAGGGCGTCAGCGTGCTCATGCGCCAGCTCACGCTGATGGGCCACGCGGTCATCGGCGGCGCGCACGGGCCCGGCTGGGTGCGCGTGGAACAGGTCGACGACCGCTGGGTGGCGCACCTCACGGCGGCCGGGCGCTCGATGGCCGCGGCCCCCAACCGCCCGCCGGCCGGCGTGCGGGCCAGCGAGGTGCAGGTGCGCCGCGACGGACTGGCCAGCCTGGCCACCGACTGGGTGGCCGACGAAGTGGCCGTCGCGCTGGTGTTCAACGGCATCTCGCATGCCGTGATGATGGCCACGCCGGCCGACCTGGAAGACTTCGCGCTGGGCTTCGCCCTCACCGAAGGCCTGTTGCTCGACCCCGGCGAGCTGCGCGGGGTGGACGTGGTGGACACGCCCGATGGCATCGAGGTGCAGTTGGAGGTGGCCAGCGCCTGCGAGTGGCGGCTGCGCGAACGCCGGCGCAGCATGGCCGGGCGCACGGGTTGTGGTCTGTGCGGCACGGACTCCCTCGCCGCGGTGCGCCAGCGGCCGCCGGCCGTGCCCGCCTTGGGCATCGCGCCCGCCGCCGTGGCCTCGGCCCTCCAGGCCCTGCCCGCCCACCAGCCCCGGCAGCAGCTCACCGGCGCCACGCACGCGGCGGCGCTCTGCCGGATCGACGGCGGCGGCGTGGTGCTGGTGCGCGAGGACGTGGGGCGGCACAACGCGCTGGACAAGCTGATCGGCGCGGCGCGGCGGGCAGGCCTCGACCCTTCGCGGCACTTCGTCGCGCTCACCAGCCGCGCCAGTTTCGAGATGGTGCAGAAGACCTCGCGCGCGGGCATCTCGGTGCTGGCCGCCGTCTCCGCGCCCACGGCCATGGCGATCGACGTGGCGAACGAGGCCGGTCTGCTGCTGATCGGCTTTGCCCGGGGCGACGGCATGGTGGCGTACAACTTCGCGGACCGACTGGGCTGAGCCCGCCCGGCCTCAAGCGGCCGCAAACGGCGTGTCGGGCACGGGGGTGTGGAAGCTGGCGTTGAGCACGTTCCACGCCCGGATGGCGCCGACGGCGAACGTCAGCTCCGCGATCGCGCCGTCGCTGAAGTGCCGCCGCAGGTCTTCGAAGTCGGCATCGCTCGGTGCCCGTTGTGGCAAGGCGTTCACCGCCTCGGCCCACTGGAGCGCGGCGCGCTCGGCGTCGCTGAAGAAGCGCGGCGCCTCGCGCCAACCCGCCACGGCGTTGATGTGCCGTGGCTCCATGCCCTGCTTCACCAGGTCGGCCCAGTGCATGTCGATGCAGAACGCGCAGCCATTGATCTGGCTGATGCGCAGGTTCACCAGCTCCTTCAGCCGTTTGTCCAGCGTGGCGCCGGCCACGTGTGAAAGCTGGGCCAGCGCCTTGGCGGCCTTGGGCGCCAGCGTGAAGTAGTCAAGTCGGGGAGAGGACATCGTGAGCTCCTGGGTTGAAAAAGGGGATCCTTGTCTTGCTAGACGGGCCTCGGCGCCGCTTTGTGACAGACGGTCCAGGCCATCGCCAGTGCCGCGGCCACCACCCAGGCCGCGGCGGCCGGCCAGCCGTGGCGGTCCACCGCGCTGCCGACCAGCACCGGCCCGAGCGCCTGGCCCAGGTTGCTGCCCTGCATGAGCAGCCCCACCACCAGGGCCGCCTGCGCGGGCGTGGACGTGACCCGCGGTACCGCGGACAGCAGGCTGGCCGGGACCAGGCCGCCCACCGCGGAGAACACCAGGCACAGGGCCAAGGCCATGCCCGGACCCAGCACGGGCAGAAAGATGCCCAGGCCACAGAGACCCATCGTGATCGCCGCGCAGGCGCCCAGCGCCTCACGGCGCACCTTGCCCAGCAGGACCCCCGCGCACAGGTTGCCCACGATGTTGGCCGCACAGGCCACCGCGGCGAGCAGCCCGACGGCACCGGCGCCCACCTGCAGGCGCTGCTGCAGCAGCACGGGCAGAAAGCTGAAGAGCGCGAAGAACATCAGGCTGTAGAGCAGGAACGTGGCGGCCATCGCCAGGGGTTCGGAGCGCCAGACCTCGGCCAGGCGGGCCGGGTCGCCCGCGCGGGCCGGCCGTGGCCCACGCGGCACCATGCCCACCACCAGAACCGCGAGCAGACCGGCCGCCAGCGCGGCGGTCACCCACAGGCTGCGCCAGTCGCCGAACCACGGCCCGGTGAGCATCGCCAGCGCCATGCCCGCAGGCATGAAGCAACTCCACAAGACCAAGGCGGTGGCCTGATCGGCCGCGCGCACCCGGCGCGCCAGCACCGTGGGCCCGGCCACCGTGATCAGCAGGAACCCCAACCCCTCCACCACGCGCGACGCCAGCAGCACACCGAAGCGGTCGCTCGGCACCGCCATCGCCGCGCCCAGTGCCGTGGCCAACAGCCCGAGGACCAGCATGCGGTGGTCGCCGGCACGGGCCACCACGGAGCCCGCCACCACGCCGCCCAGTGCGCCCAGCACGGCGAAGGTGGCACCGAGGGCGCCCAGCAGGCCCAGGCCGAGGCCCAGATCGGCCTGAAGCTGGGGGGCCGCGATGGCGACCTTGCCCAGGTGAAAGGCCGAGACCACCCCGGCGGCCACCACCACCCCCACGGCCCGCCAGTCGGTGCGGGCCGGGTTCGCAGAGGAGCCGCTCACGCCACCGCCATCGGCTGCGACAGCGCGAGCGCCCGCGCCACCCGCGCCACATGGGCCCCCTGGTAGCGGGCCGCTTCGATTTCATTCAGGCTGGGCTGGCGGTCGCCGCCCGACCCGTCATCGGCCAAGGTGGCCGCGCCGTAAGGCGAGCCGCCGGTGATCTCGTCCATGCGCATCTGGCCCTTGAAGCTGTAGGGCAGGCCCACCACCACCATGCCCAGGTGCATCAGCACGATGTGCGTCGAGAGGATGGTCGACTCCTGCCCGCCGTGCTGGCTGCCCGTGGAGGTGAAGACGCTGCCCACCTTGCCCACCAGCGCATCCCGGGCCCACAGGCCACCGGCCTGATCGAGAAAGTTCTTCATCTGCGCGGCCATGTTGCCAAAGCGGGTGGGCGTGCCCAACACGATGGCGTCGTACGCCGCGAGCTCCTCCACGCTGGCCACCGGCACGTCTGGCGCCAGCTGGTAACCGGCCTTGCGGGCCACGGCGTCCGGCACCAGTTCGGGCACGCGCTTGACCACGGCCTGCGCGCCTGCCGTGCGCGCGCCCTCGGCCACGGCGTTGGCCATGGTCGCGATGTGGCCGTAGGAAGAGTAATAGAGCACCAGCACCTGGGTCATGACGTGAACACCTCTCATGTGGGAATGGGAGAAGTATCGGCAGCCACATTGATCTGCGGAAGGCCTAAAATTTTGAGCTTCCTGATCTACGGAATCGATCAATGCTGGACGCCCTCACCCTCGATCAGATTCGCATGTTCGTGACCGTGGCCGAGACCGGCAGCTTTCGGGCCGGGGCCACGCGCCTGCGGCGCGCGCAGTCGGCCGTGAGCCACGCGATCGCCAACCTCGAACACCAGCTCGACGTGAGCCTCTTCGATCGCGGCGGCCACCGGCCCACACTCACGCCGGCCGGCCTGGCCTTGCTGGAAGACGCGCACGCCGTGCTGCTCAAGGTGGACTTCATGCGGGCACGCGCGCGCGGCCTGGGCGAGGGCGTGGAGATCGAACTCTCGCTGATGGTGGACACGCTCTACCCGCTGCCCGTGGTGGCCGCCGCGCTCAAGGCGGTGCGCGAGACCTGGCCGTCGGTTCGGCTGCGCCTGGCGGTCGCGCCACTGGGCGCTCCGCTGCAAGCGCTGCGCGAGCGGCAGTGCGACCTGGCCATCATGGCCGGCGAAGACTTTCTCGATCCGCGCATCGAGACCGAGGCGCTGCAGCGCGTGCCCATCGTGGCGGTGGCCGCCGCCAGCCATGCGCTGGCGCGGCGCCGCAAGGCGCTCACCAGCGTCGAGCTGGCCGACCACGTGCAGATCGTGCTGGAGGATCCCACGCCGCTGTCCGAGGGACGCGACTTCGGTGTGCTGTCGCCCCAGACGCTGCGCGTGGGCACGCAGGACGCCAAGCGGGCCCTGATCCTGGGCGGGGTGGGCTGGGGCCGCCTGCCGCGGTGGGTGATCGAGCGCGAACTGGCCGAGAAGCAGCTGGTGCCCTTGGCCGCCACGGCCCTCGGTCCACTGGGCTTGGCGCACACGCAGACCTACCTGGCCCGCCGCACCGACCGCGCCCTCGGTGTGGCCGCGACGGCTCTGCGCCTCGCCTTGCACCAGCACGCGTCGCCGCCGCAGGCGCGCCAGCGGCGCGCGCGCAGTGCCGCGGGTTCAGACCCGACGACGCCCTGACGCCCTGGTTCAGTGATGAACCGGCACCGGCTGGGCGCCGGCCCGTTGGCCCTGCGGCCGGGGACCATGGCGCAGGGTCAGCAAGGTGCCCAGCACGATGGCGACCAGCGCGAAGGCCGGCGCGCCGAGCGCGCCCACGTGATCGACCAGAAGCCCGCCACCCACCGCGCCGCTGGCGATGGCGATCTGGAACGCCGCCACCATCAGGCCGCCCGCGCCTTCGGCGTGGTCGGGCGCGGCCCGCACCACCCAGGTCTGGAAACCGACCGGGAACGCGCCGAACGCAAAACCCCAGAGCGCCACCGCCACGGCGGTCACCAGCGCCGACGAACCCGCCAGCAACAGGCTGCCCGCCATGAGGACGACCAGCGTGCCACCCGCCACGATGGCGCGGCGCTCGCTGCGCTCGGCCAGGTAGCCGCCCGCCAGGTTGCCGAAGAAACCCCCGATGCCGTAGCCCAGCAGCACCACCGAGATCGCCTGGACGGACAGGTGGGTGACGTTTTCCATCAGCGGCCGGATGTAGGTGAAGCCCGCGAAATGGCCGGAGATCACCAGCAGCACCGCCAACAAGGCCATGCGCACCTGCGGCCGCAGCAGCAACTGGCCCAGCACGCGCAGATTGGCGTGGTCGCGCGGCGGCAGCGCGGGCAGGGTGATGGCCTGCGCGACCAGCGTCACCACGCTGACCACGCCCGCGGCGACGAAGGCGCTGCGCCATCCCCACAGATCGCCCATCCAGGCACCGATGGGGGCGGCGCACACCGTGGCCACCGACACCCCCGTGAGGATCAGCGACATGGCGCGGGCGAACCGGTCCGCGGGCACCAGCCGCAGGGCCAGCGCACCCGCCAGGGCCCAGAAGCCGCCCAGCGCCACGCCCAGCAGCACGCGGGCCACCAGCAGCACGGGCAGCGAGGTGGCCGTCGCGGCCATCAGGTTGGAGACGACCAGCAGCAGGCTCAGCGCCAGCATCACCCACTTGCGGTCCAGCCGCCGCGTCAGGAGCGGAAAGGCGGGGGCGGCGACCGCGCCCACCAGCGCCGTCGCCGTGACCGTCTGGCCTGCGGCGCCGTTGCTGATGCCCAGGTCCGTGGCCATGGCCGTCAACAGGCTGGCCGGCAGGAATTCGGCGGTCACCAGGCCAAAAACGCCCAGCGCCAGGGAGCCGACGGCGGCCCAGTGGGGCGAATCCGCGTTCGCCGGCGGCGGCGGTGCGGCCACGGCTTGGGAGGGGTCGATGCAGGTGGAGCAGGAGGAGGACATGAATGGAACAGGGGGAAGCCAGCAAGACCGCCAGCTTAGGGATAAGATGCCGGCGTTTCCATGTGGGAAAAGCCGAAATGCTTGACTATTCCTCCGAATCTCCCGCCCTGCTCGAGGGGAGCGCCGCCCGTGGCGCGGCGGACGCGCCACCCCGCCCGGCCGACCTGCTGAGCCGCATCCTGCTGGGCTTGCGGCTCGACGGCGTCGAATACGGCCGTTGCGTGATGCAGCCGCCCTGGGCCGTGGCCTACCCCGCGCGGCCGGAGGCCCGTTTCCATTTCGTGGCGCGCGGTGGCTGCTGGCTCTGGCTGCCCGGTCACGACTGGGTGCGGCTGGACGCCGGCGACGCGGTGCTGCTGCCGCGGGGCAGCTTTCACATCCTGGCCAGCGCCCCCGACGTGCCGTGCGTGGACATCGAATCGCTCTCGCGCACGCCGGTGGCGGACAACATCTACCTCATCGGCGGTGCGCCGCGGCCCGCGTCCCCGGCCTCATCGGCCTCATCGCCCCCAACGCCGGACGAAGGGCCTCCGGGCGCGCCGAACGACATCGTCTTCTGCGGCGCCATGCGCTTCAACCTCGATCCCCTGCACCCCCTGCTGGCGATGATGCCGGACGCGATGCGCGCCAACGAACTGGCCACGCGAGACCCCTCCGTGCCCGCGTTGCTCGAAGCGATGGAACGCGAGGTCGCGCTGGATCGCATCGGCGCCTGCGGCATGCTCGCGCGCCTGGCCGATGTGCTGGCCGCCTGCATCATCCGCGCCTGGGTCGAGTGCGCCTGCAGCGACGCCAGTGGCTGGATCGCGGCGGTGCAGTGCCCCCGCATCGGCAAGGTGATCGCCGCGATCCACACCGAGCCCGAACGCGATTGGACGGTGCCGGCGCTGGCGGACCTGATGGGCGCCTCGCGCTCCAGCTTCGCCGAGTTGTTCACGCGCACCTTGGGCGAGAGCCCGGCGCGGTACGTGACCCGCGTGCGGATGTTCCAGGCGCGCCGCTGGATCGAGCGCGAAGGCATGCGCGTGGCCGTGGCCGCCACCCGCCTGGGTTACGACTCGGAGGCCTCGTTCAGCCGCGCGTTCAAAAGGGTCATCGGGCATCCGCCCGGTGCCTTGCGGCACAAGCGGGCCGCCGCGGATCGGCGGGATGATCGTATAAATAAAAACGGTTAGGCCTTCCTCCTACACCTCGATTTTTCTAAAAACTGTCAACTGGCTCAGTTTCGGTCTTCGAATGAGGGAGCTAGAAAAGAAGGACTGTCAGTCGACGCGCAGAAGCGGGCCGAGATCGCCGTGGCGCGTCACTCTGTTGAATTCCAGCGATTTCTGACACCAGGGAGATGCGGACAAATACGCGTGGCGCTGGCACAAGGTCATGTCAAGACGCTGATCATGGACGAACCAACGGCGCGCAGCGACCTCTTTCCGCTGGAGCTCAGCGTTGCCAGCGTTTCGTGCACCCCCAATTCCGCCGCAGAACCGCCGGCCATCGGCATCCGGCCTGCAGATAAGTATTTACCCTGTATATACAGGAATAGCCTGCCCTATACATTGACAAAAATTTTCGTGATCAAGGACGACCATGCCCAAACGCGCTATCTCATCAGAACGAGTCTTCAAGCCTTCCTTGCCATTTGCGCAGGCCACCCTTGCGGGGGGATTCCTGTTCGTCTGCTCGACGGGGCGCAACCTGCAGGGCCAGTTCGTCGTGGGCGACGTGCGCGCGCAAACGCAACAAGCCATCGACAACATCCAGGCACTGGTCGAGGAAGCAGGTGGCAGCCTGCGCGACATCGTCAAGTGCACGGTATACGTGACCGATCGCACCAACTGGGCGCCCATGAACGAGGTCTATTTCGCCAACTTCAACACGGACCCTCCTCACCGCGTCTCCTGCATTGTGAGTGGGCTGGGGTCGCCCGATTGCCTGGTGGAGATCGACGCCACGGCATACATCGGCAATGAATAACGCACTCCGTCTTCCTCCCTGAGATCCAAAGACATCTTCACAGGACCACCACCATGTTCAACCGCAGAACCCTCCTGTCGCTCGCCCTTGCCTCACCCTTTATGGCAAGCGCCCAATCGACTCCCGGTCGCAGCGCAATGCGCTGGGTGGTGCCGTTTCCCGCCGGTGGGGCAGCCGACGTCATCGCCCGCAATTGGGCGAGTTCATATTCGGCGACTTCTGGTCAGACCATCGTTGTTGACAATCGAGGAGGTGCCAGTGGCCTGATAGGCATTCAGGCGATCAAGTCAGCGCCGGCGGATGGCAGCGTGCTGGGGGTTCTGAACGTCTCGTTCTTCACTGCACTGCCCTTGATGCTTTCACAGGCACCCTACGATCCAGCAAAAGATCTGACACCCATTGCCCGCCTGGTGACATCCACCGTCGTGTGTTGCGTGACCGCCGAACGAGCAAAAGAAAATGGTTGGACAAACTTCCGCAGCTTGATTGAGTGGAGCAAAAAGCCGGGACACCAGTTGAGCAAGGGATCCGCGGGCAATGGCTCGCCAGGGCATCTGCTGATTGCCACTGTGGCCAAGCGCACGGGCGCCAACATACTGCACGTGCCCTATCGCGGTGGCGCACCTGCCTTGAACGACCTGCTGAGTGGGCAAATTGACATGGTGTTCGACTTCATGCCGGCCTTGATGCCCCACATCAATTCCGGGCGGTTGATACCCATTGCCGTTGGAAGCCGAGAGCGCAGTCCCTTGATGCCCGATGTACCGGGGATGGGAGAGTTTGCGGATCTCGGCCTGGCGGATGTGGACTTGCAATCCTGGAATGCGCTGACAGGCCCAGCCAACATGAGCCCCGCCGTGACGAGTGCCATCGCGCAAGTCGTGGCCCGAAGCGCCACGCCGGATCTGGCTGCCCGCCTCAAGAGCTCCGGTTTGGTGCTTGCCACGACCGACGGTGTCGAATCCACACGCGCATTGATCGCAAAAGACGCCAAATTCTGGAAGGAAATGGTCCAGATCTCGGGGGCAAAAATTGAGTAGTCACCGACCCTCGTGCAGAGGGCGTCCCCACGGGCGCTCATGGGGAGATCAGGCTGTCAAGCCGATCCTCGGGATGCATGGCGCATGAATTCGAAGACACCGCATTCGTTTCCAGCGTCAGCTCCAGCGGCGCCTTCCCCGACGCCCGGGCTCGCGCTGTATGCGCAAGTAAAAGAGCACATCGCACGCCGAATTCAGGATTGTGAATGGCCACCCGGTCATCGACTGCCTTCGGAACAGGAGCTGGTAGCCCAGTTCGGCGTGGCCCGGATGACCGTCAACCGTGCGTTGCGGGAGCTGGTAGGCCAAGGCAAGATCGTGCGGGTGCCGGGCGTGGGCAGTTTCGTTGCGGAAGCGAAGCCGCATTCAACGCTTCTGCAGGTGGCAAGCATTGCCAGTGACATCCGAGGACGAGGTCACGAATACGGCTTCTCGTTGATCAGCGCGGAACAAATTCCTGCCGCACCCGACGTTGCAGCATGGCTCGACATCCGTGTTGGCGAGAACGTGTTTCACTGCATCTGTTTGCACCTCGAGAACGGCTTGCCGGTTCAGTTCGAAGACCGTTACGTCAATCTGCGCGCTGTTCCAGCCATACTCGATCAGGATTTCTCGAAGATCACGCCCAGCGAGTATCTTGTGCGCCACGTTCCATACGATGAGATCGAGCATCTCGTCGATGCCGTCCTGCCGACGCCAGAGCAGGCACAGAGACTGGCGATGGATCCAGACGACCCCTGCCTGCAATTGACGCGCCGGACCTGGAAGCGAGGAACGGTTATCAACTACCTTCGTTTGCTGCACCCTGGCCTTCGCTACCGGTTGGCGAGCCGTTTCGCGGCAGATGGCACTCATGTTGCCTAAAAGGGCCACAGCAACCGATGCTTGGGCTCAGCTCCACTGTTCCGACCAAATACAGTCGAAAACACTTGGCGCACAGCACTCAAGCCGACATTGCAACCCGGAAAACATTGTCGAAAACTTCACACCAGGACGAAGCCGACAGAAGGCTCAATCAAGGATGGCAACCGCTCGAGTCCAGCCCGCGGAAGCAGCCTTGATCTTGACAGGGAAGCAGCAGACGGTGAATCCGTGCGCTGGCAGAGCTTCAAGGTTGTGCAGCTTCTCCAGATGGCAGTAGCCAATGTCTCTGCCCGCCTTGTGCCCCTCCCAAATGAGCGAGGTGTCCTTCGTCTCCTGCACCTTGCGCTGCGTGTACACGAAGGGGGCATCCCAGCTCCACGCGTCTGTACCGGTCAAGCGAACGCCTTGTTCGAGCAGGTACAAGGTGGCCTCGCGACCCATGCCACAGCCTGCCTCGACGTAATCGTCATGGCCATAGCGCGAGCCCGCTCGTGTGTTGACCACGACGATGTCGCCAGGCGCAATCTGATGCTCGATGCGGGCGAGCTCGTCGTGCACCTCTTGCTTCGTCACCACATGGCCATCGGGTAGGTGTCTGAAATCCAGCTTGACCCCCGGCGCAAAGCACCATTCGAGTGGCACTTCGTCGATGGTCCACGCGCGCTGAGGCTCGCCCAAAGCATGGTTCATCGTGGGGTGGAAATGGTACGGCGCATCCAAATGGGTGCCGTTGTGCGTGGTCAATTGCACCTTCTCCAGCGCCCACCCAGCGGCATCTGGCAAGTCCTCCGGTTTGAGGTCAGGAAAGAAAGACTGCAGGCGCGGGATCGACTCCGTGTGTCCCAGGTAGTCAATCTTCGGCCGTGCAATGTCGGGGTCGCTGCGCACGCCGTTCTCCAACGGCATGGAGATGTCGATGAATGTCTTCTTCATGTGCTCACCATTCCAGTTTGATCGCGCGCTTCAACCCACCTCGAACGTGCAGTACCTGTACCAGTGGCGACCACAATCCTGCCATCGGCAACGCACCAAGGTGGGTTGTGCCGAGAAAAGTGTGTCGCCGGTTGCATGAAACTCGACATCATCGTTGGGGCTCATTCCACCTTGATGTTGTTGGCACGGATCAGCGCTTCCCAATCCTTGGATTCCTTCTCGATCCGGGCGGCCATCTGCTTGGGGCTGCTGGCGACCGGTGTACCCGATCGGCCCACGAGGCGTTCTTTGACCTCGGGCAGCTCATTGATCCGATTGATCTCGGCGCTCACTCTTTCGATGATCGCAGCAGGCGTGCCCGCAGGCGCGTAAAAGCCGTGCCAGCCCTCAAGAACGACGCCGGGCACGGTCTCAGTGATCGTCGGAAGATTCGGGAGTTCAGGGTGACGACGCGACCCGGAGTGAGCCAGGGCTTTTACCTTGCCGGCCCGGATCTGCGGAATAGCCGTCGCTGTTGGTTCTAGCAGAAACTGAATCCGACCCGTGATGAGGTCATTCATCGCGCCAGTGCGATATGGCACATGCAACATTTCGACGCCGGCTTTCTGCAAGAGCTGCACGAACACCAGGTGGGGATAACCCCCCACACCATAGGAGCCGTACACCAACTCGCCTTTGCGCGAGCGAGCTAGGTCGATCGCTTCTGCGACCGTGTTGGCGCCTACGCTATTGCTCGCCAACAGCATCGTCGTTGTGTTGACGGCCTCAGCCACCGGCACGAGATCCTTTCGAGGATCGAACGTGATACTGGTGTACAGGAACTGGTTCATCGTTGTCACGTTCGCGATCGCGTAGAGGAACGTGTAACCGTCTGGAGTCGACTTGGCTGCTGCGTCTGCACCGATGTTGCCGGCTGCGCCGCTGCGGTTGTCCACGACCACCGGAACCTTCAGCGCAGCGGCGAGCTGGTCGGCATAGATGCGCGCAAAGATATCGGGTTGCGTTCCTGCAGTGGCTGCCACGACGAGCTTGATCGGCCTGTCAGGCCACGTGGACGCGTTGGCGAGGAAAGGGGCGGCGCCGAGTGCCAACATTGAGCGGCGCGTGAGCAGGCTGAGGTCTTTCATGGTGTGGAGGGACTTGTCTCGTCGAGTTGTTGTCTTGAATCGGGCTGGTTGAGGACGGTCGCCGGGCCGTGATGTCGGGCCCCGCGAGTTGACATCGTAGTGCGCGCCCGGCCGAATTGCAACCATCGTTTCAAACGTATGTTTGGTTTTTTGGGCAAAGAATGGTGTAGACCCCGTCTGGCAGAATCTCCCACGCAACTCCTTTCCAACCATGGCATCAAGGCACAACACCCCGAGCGAGGGCGCAACCCAGCAGAAGATCATCGATGCAGCCTTGGTGCTCTTTGCCGAGTACGGGATCGATGGCGTTCCCGTGCGGGCCCTCACCAGCCATGCCGGCGTGAACGTGGCGGCCATTCACTACCACTTCGGCGGCATGGAGGCGGTAGCGGAAGCGGTGTTCAGCGAGCTCTCGGCTCGCATCAACAAGACCCGAACCAGCAAGCTCGAAGAAATCCTGGCCCGCGCGAAGGCCAAGCGCAAAAAGCCCAATGTGACCGAAATCGTCCTGGCCTTCATAGAGCCCTATGTGGACGACAACGCCACGACCGAGGGGCAGCTACTGGCCCAACTGATCGTGAAGCACCGCCTGTCGCCCTCCCCGATGACGGAACAGGTGATCAAGAAGCACTTCGATCCGATGGCCAAACAGTTCGTGGCCGCGCTGCACGAGGCCATTCCGTCGGTGCCCTTGAGCCAGATGTATTGGCGTTACATGCTGCTCGTGAGCACGGTCGTGCTCTCGGTGAGCGCCCGTCGCGGCTCCAACCGACTGCAACGCCTGTCTGAGGGCGAAGCGGATGGAGCCGACCTCAAAGCGATGCGCGACGCGCTGGTTGAATTTGTCATCGGTGGCATCCGCGCCCCGCATCGCGTTACTTCGGCGCCTTAGCCCCGGCACCTCCGCCTGCTTCTGCAGGACCACTCGCGGCGGCTTGATATTCATTAATTTCAAACAGTTGTTTTGATTTGGCTATACTGCGACCTCCATCCCGCATGGCTGCACCCCCTCGAGAGGGCCTCGGGAAATCCCGCATGCTGCCTGGCAAAAGGAGACAACTGTGATCTTCGAGAAGAACGTTGAGATCAAGGTGCGCGATGGCGCTGTTCTCAGAGCAAACGTGTTCCGCCCTGAAGGCGATGCACCCGTGCCGGTCCTCATGACCCATGGTCCATACGGGAAAGACGCGCACTTTGAGGACGCATTCAAGCCCCAATGGGACGAGCTCAAGCGCCTCTATCCCGGCATCGACACGGATGGCTCATCGGGCCACTATCTGCGCTGGGAAGTGGCGGATCCCGAGCGCTGGATCCCCTTGGGCTATGCGATCGTCGTGGTCGACAGCCGTGGTGCCGGCGAGTCACCTGGCAAGTTGCAGGTGTGGTCGCCGCAGGAAGTGGATGACTACCACGACTGCATCGAATGGGCCGGCACCCAAAGCTGGTCCAACGGGAAAGTGGGCCTGTTGGGCATCTCCTACTACGCGATGAACCAGTGGCAGGTGGCCGCGACGCGGCCGATCCATCTGGCCGCAATCTGCCCGTGGGAGGGTGCCGCTGACTTCTACCGCGACGTCAGCCACCATGGTGGCATCTTCGGCAACCACTTCCTTCAGATCTGGTATCCCAAGCAGATCCTGGCGGTGCAGAACGGCAACGGGCAAAGCAGCTACATTGATCGCGACACGGGCAAGATGATGACCGGCAGCCCGCTGACGCCCGACGAGCTGGCGGCCAACCGTGTCGACATCATCGATCAATTTCGGCAACACCCGCTCATCGACGATTGGTACGAAGCCCGCACGTCCAGGTTGTCGCAGATCGAAGTCCCCGTGCTGTCCGCCGGCAACTGGGGCGGAATGGGCCTGCATCTGCGCGGCAACATCTACGGGTTCCTGGGCACGGGATCGCAGCAAAAGTGGCTGCAGATGCATGGAGGCACCCACTGGGAATCCTTCTATCTGCCGCAGTACGTTGAGCTGCAGAAGCGATTCTTCGACCGGTTCCTCAAAGCTGAGGAGAACGGCTGGGAAGAGCAACCGCCTCTCATTTTGGAAGTGCGCCATCCAGGCGAGAAATTCGTGACCCGTTACGAACACGAATGGCCGCTGGCTCGCACCGAGTGGACTGCGATGTATCTTGACGCGAGCAGCAAAGGCCTGTCGGATTCGCCCAGGCCGCAAGAGGCAGGGTCGAGCTACGAGGCCCCCGGCGCCGGCATTGAGTTCGTCAGTGAGCCGTTCAGCGTGGAGACGGAGTTCACGGGGCCATTGAGTGCGGCTTTATGGGTCAAGACGGACGCCCAGGACATGGACCTGTTCGTCACCATCCGCGCCTACGATCCGCAACGCAAAGAGGTGCTCTTCCGTGGCGCGACCGACCCGGCTGTTCCCATCGCGCAAGGATGGCTCAGAGCATCGCACCGCAAGACAATCCCCGAGCTGTCCTCCGCTGGCCGTCCGCACCACGAGCATCGGATGATCGAGCCGGTACCCTCGAATGAGCCCTTCCGCGTGGAAGTCGAGATCTGGCCCACCTGCATCGTGCTGCCCGTGGGTTACCGCATCTCGGTGAGGATCGACGCCCAGGACTTTGAACGTGAAGGCGCTACTGGCCCTCGCAAGGGCTCCGGGCCGTTCCTCCACACGGACTCGACAGATCGGCCTCCGGAGAGATTTCGCGGGCGCAACACAATCCTTACCGGTGGAAGGTTTGACTCGCACTTGATGCTGCCACGCATCGCGGCGACCAGCAAGACGTAAGGGCTGGCGCGAGCCCAATGGCGGGACCAGATGCCTCACCTCTTCGGAGCCAAGGCAGTCCGCTCGAGTCGTTGGGTGCTGGGGCGATGCCAGCGTTGCCTGTTGAGGTGAATACCGACGTCATCGACTCGCTCAACGGTATCGTCGAACGCAATGGCCGCTGGGGATTCTGGAAGTGCGTTGACCGGTCACGCCTGGATGGCCGGCCATGGAATCACAAGCGAGTCTGGCGGGTGTACTGCGAGCTGGGTCTGAGCATTTGAGAAGTATGGATCCATCGTTCGCGACGAACGCGCGGGTCATTCATTGATGCATTCAGAGCATCATTTGTTCTCGATATTGCAATTTACTTCGCCACCGGATGACCGGAAACTGCCTGCTCGGCACCCGCCAACCCAGCACTGAGAGCGAAGGACATCCTCATGACCCAGACCACCGACGACCTGCGCGCATGGATCGGTCGCAGCGAGACGGTGCACGACACCATCCACCCGACGCCCGTGGCCGCCCTGACCGCCACGCTCGACCACCCCGCGACAGATACGGCGCCCGGCACGCTGCTGCCACCGCTCTGGCACTGGCTGTATTTCCTGCCCCTGCACCGGCAATCCGACATCGGCGCGGACGGCCACGCCCGGCGCGGCGGCTTTCTACCTCCGGTGCCGCTGCCGCGCCGCATGTGGGCCGGCAGCCAGTTCGAATTCCGCTCCCAGATCCGCTTGGGCGATCAGGTGACCCGCACGTCCACCATCGACGACGTGAGCCGCAAGGAAGGCCGCACGGGCCCGCTGGTGTTCGTGAAGGTGCGCCATGAACTCCGGTGCAACGGTGCCAGCGAGCCCGCGCTCGTCGAGTTCCATGACATCGTCTATCGCGAAGCCCAGGGCCCGAACGATGTGGTGCCGCCGCCTCAAGCCGCCGGGAAAGGTGAATGGCGCCGCGAGATCGTGCCCGACGACGTTCTGCTCTTCCGCTACTCGGCGCTCACCTTCAACGGCCACCGCATCCACTACGACCGGAAGTACGTGACCGAGGTGGAAGGCTACCCCGGACTCATCGTCCATGGACCCTTGATCGCCACCTTGCTGATGGACCTTCTGCGCCGCCAGATGCCCGGTGCCGATGTGTCCAGCTTCCAGTTCAAGGCCGTGCGGCCGACCTTCGACCTGAACGCTTTCCACGTGCACGGCCAACCGCAGGCGGACGGAAAAACGATTCGACTTTGGGCATCTGACCATGAAGGCTGGCTGACGATGGATGCCACTGCCACGCTGCGCTGAGGGAGCACCGCCATGCAACCACTCAAAGGCATCACCGTTGTCACGCTCGAACACGCGATCGCCGCGCCGTTCGCCACCCGCCAGCTCGCCGACCTGGGCGCACGGGTGATAAAGATCGAACGCCCGGGCAGCGGCGATTTCGCACGTGGCTACGACCAGCGCGTGCGCGGCTTGGCGTCGCATTTTGTCTGGACCAACCGCTCCAAGGAAAGCCTGACGCTGGACGTCAAACACCCCCAGGCCGCACAGGCGCTTGAACGCCTGGTGCTTGAGAAAGCCGATGTCGTTGTGCAGAACCTGGCCCCGGGTGCCGCGGCGCGACTGGGCATGGGCTACGAACAACTGTCGCAACGCAAGCCCGGCCTGATCGTGTGCGACATCTCGGGCTACGGCGACGACCGGGAGAACCCGGGGCCGTACCGCGACAAGAAGGCGTACGACCTGCTGATCCAGAGCGAAGCCGGCTTCGTCTCGGTGACCGGCACCGCCGACGAACCCTGCAAGGCCGGCCCGTCGATCGCGGACATCGCCGCAGGCATGTATGCCTACAGCAACATCCTCGCGGCCCTGATGCAGCGCAGCCAGACCGGCCGGGGCCAGCGCATCGACATCTCCATGCTGGAATCGCTGGCCGAATGGACCAGCTACCCGCTGTACTACGCGTTCGAAGGCGCCGCGCCGCCACCGCGCACCGGCGCCAGCCACGCCACGATCTATCCGTACGGTCCGTTCCCGGTCGGGCCGGCGGAACACGGCGCCCACGTGATGCTGGGCCTGCAGAACGAGCGCGAATGGCTCAGCTTCTGTGAAAAGGTGCTGCTCCAGCCGGCCTTGGCCACCGACCCGCGCTTCACCGCCAACTTCAAGCGCGTCGCCGAGCGCACAGCCCTGCGCCAGATCATCGTGGATACCTTCCGGCCCCTGACGGTGGCCGAGGTAGAGGCCCGGCTGGAGGCAGCGCAGATCGCCAACGCCCGCGTGAACACCATGGCCGACGTCTGGGCACATCCGCAACTCCAGGCGCGCCAGCGCTGGACCGAGGTGGGCTCTCCGCAGGGGCCGCTGCCGGCCCTGCTGCCACCGGGCACCTGGAACGAAGGCCCGCGCATGGACCCGGTGCCGGCACTGGGCGAGCACACCGATGCGATCCTGGCCGAACTGGGTTACGGCGCGGACGGCATTGCCGCGCTGCGCGCGGCCCGGGCCATCTGAGGACGCGACCATGTCGGCATCCCTCACCCCCGCGCGCACCTACCTCTTCGTGCCCGGCACTCGGCCCGATCGCTTCGACAAGGCCCTGGCCAGCGGCGCCGATGCCATCGTGCTGGACCTTGAAGACGCCGTGGCACCCGAGCAAAAATCCGATGCGCGCGACCACATCGTCCGCTGGCTTCGCACCGCATCACCCGCCGACCGTGCGCGCTGCGCGGTGCGCATCAACGACTCGGCATCCGACTGGTTTGCAGACGACCTGACGGCCTTGCAAGGCACGGGCGTGGCGCAGATCATGCTGCCCAAGACCGAGCAGGCGCTGCAGACGCGGTTGGTCGTGGAGGCCGTGCCGGGCGCCCAGGTGCTCGCGCTCATCGAAAGCGCGCGGGGCGTGGCCCATGTGGACGAGATTGCGGGTGCCCCGGGCGTTGCCCGACTCGTGTTCGGTACGCTGGACTTCGCCCTGGACCTCAACCTGGACATCCGACATGACGCCGTCGGTTTGAACCACGCGGCCGCGCGCATCGCACTGGCCTCGCGCGTGGCAGATCTCGCGGCACCAGTGGCCGGCGTCACGCCACAGCTGGACGACGAAGCCCGCCTGCTGGCCGACCTGGCCTTGGCACGCTGCCATGGCTTTGGCGCCAAGCTGTGCATCCACCCGGGGCAGGTGCTGCCGATCCACCGCGCATTGCAACCCAGCGAGGCCGAGCTGGTCTGGGCCCGGCGCGTGCTGGCGGCCGACGCGGCTTCGCCCGGCGTGGCCCGGCTCGACGGTCGCATGGTCGATGTGCCCGTGGTGCGCCTCGCCCGGCGCACCTTGCAGGCCGCAGGGCATTGAACCCGGCTCCCATCACCCCACCCATTCCCCGCAGAGAAAGACACACCATGGCCTCCACCATCATCGATTCGCGCATCTTCGGCGACATGTTCAGCGACGCGCGCATGCGCGAGGTCTGGTCCGACGAGAACCGCACGGCCAAATACCTCGACATCGAGCGCGCGCTGGCCAAGGTGCAGGGACAGCTCGGCATCATTCCGCAGGAGGCGGCGGACGAGATCGTGAAGAACTGCGAGCTGTCGCAGATCGACTGGGTAAAGCTGAAGGCCAAGACCGAGCAGATCGGCTACCCGATCATCGCGGTCGTGAACCAGATCAACGCCAACTGCCGCGACAAGCTTGGCGAGTACTGCCACTGGGGCGCCACCACGCAAGACATCACCGATACGGCGGCGGTGCTGCAGATGCGCGAAGGCCTGGCCTTGATCGAACAGGACTTGAACGAGATCGGCGACGCGCTGGCCTCACTGGCAAAGAAATACCGCGACACGCCCGTCATCGGCCGCTCCAACCTGCAGCAGGCCACGCCCATCACCTTCGGCTACAAGATGGCCAGCATCCTGGCCGGCATCGACCGGCATCGCGAGCGGCTGCAGCAACTCAAGCCGCGCGTGCTGATGGGCGAGTTCGGCGGCGCCTCGGGCACCTTGTCGTCGCTGGAGAGCGGCGCCATGGCAACGCAGGCGGCGTTGATGAAGGAACTGGGCCTGGCCCAGCCCCTGATCTCCTGGCACACCGTGCGCGACACCATCGCCGAGGTCGGCGCATTCCTGGGCCTGGTGGGCGGCTCGCTCGGCAAGATCGCCATGGACGTCAAACTCATGATGCAGACGGAGGTCGCCGAAGTGTTCGAGCCCTATGCGCCCGGACGCGGCTCGTCATCCACCATGCCGCAGAAGCGCAATCCCATCTCCTGCCTGTACATCCACGCCAACATCTCTGTGGCACGCCAGCACTCTGCTGCATTGATGGACGCCATGGTGGCCGACCATGAGCGCTCCACCGGCCCCTGGGAGATTGAATGGGTGTCGCTGCCCGAGATTTTTTGCCTGATGTCTGGCGCGCTGAAGCAGACCAGATTCGTTCTCAAAGGTTTGGAGGTCGACGCGGGCCGCATGCGATCGAACATCGACATGACACACGGACTGGTGATGTCCGAGGCGGTGATGATGGGCCTGGGGCCCTACATCGGTCGCGAGTACGCGCACGATCTGGTGTACGACCTCTGCCGGGAGGCCATTGCAAAGAACCGCCCGCTGATCGAGATCCTTGCGGTGCATCCGAAAATCACGAAGCATGTGACGCGGGCGCAACTGGAGGCGATGTGCGAGCCCGCCAACCACCTGGGCCAGGCGGGTGTGATGGTGGATCGCGTGCTGGCCGCCCGCGCTTGAGCGATCACTCCCGGGAATCGGGCTCACTCGACTTCAGGGTGGCGCGCCTCTTGCCTTTCATTTCCAGAAAGAACTCGTAGAGCTGCAAGGCGGCAGGCGACAGCGACCGGCCCTTCCGGCGGATCAGGCCCACTTTTCGGGTGACGACAGGGTCCACCAACGGCACGCTGACCAGCAAGGGATGGTCGGCGTCCGGCATGGCCAGCGACGGCACGGCGGCCACGCCCAGCCCCGCTTCGACCAAGCCCAGCATGGTGGTCACGTGCTGGGCCTCATAAATCGCCTGCGGCCGCCCCACCAGCCCGGCCAACGCCTGGTCCAGCAACAGGCGGTTGCCTGAACTCTTGCCGACCGAAATGAAATCGTACTGGCCGAGTTCGGTCCAGCTCACCTTTCGCTTGCGCGCCAGTGCATGGTCGCGCCGGCAGGCCGCCACGAAGCGTTCTTCCAGAAGCGGTTTGAAGTCGATGTCTGGCTCTTGGCCACCGATAAAGTTGAGACCAAAATCCACATCGCCCTGAGCCACAGCCGCCAGCACCTCGCTGGCACTGGCGTCAAACACCTTGACGCGGATCTTGGGGTATCGCTCGTGATAGCGCGACACCACTTTCGACAGGTAGTAGTACACCGTGGATGGCACGCAGGCAATGGAGACTTCGCCCATGCGCGTGCCCGCCACACCGCGGATACCCAGCAATGTGTTGTCCAGATCGTCCAGGATCTGCTGCACCTTGCGGTCGAACTCACGGCCCACCGCAGTGAGACTCACCTTGCGCGTCGTCCGCTCCAGCAGCTTCACGCCCAGTGCCTCTTCCAGTTTCTCGATTCGCCGACTGAAGGCCGGCTGGGACACGTGCAACGCATCCGCCGCCTTGCGAAAACTGGAAAGCTCGGCCACCGTCCGGAAAGCTTGGAGATCATTGAGATTGAAGTTGATGGCCATGGCGCGATACGGGTGGCTTCAGTGATCGAGAGTGTGCATCAATCCATCGCAAAGATGCAATTCACAAAACCAGCGCGGAACCCGACCATCGACCCCGGTTTCCATGCCAATCTTTGAATCACCCACCGGAGTAGACAAATGAAGTCCAAACAAAAAGGCCTGATCGGGGCCATGGTTGCTGCGATCGCCCTGGCCTGCGGCACCGCATCGGCCGCCTGGCCAGAAAAGAGCATCACCATCATCGTCCCCACGTCGGCCGGTGGCGCCAACGATGCATTGGCACGCACCATCGGGCAGGCAATGTCGCTTGCACTCAAGCAGACCGTGATCGTGGAAAACAAGGCCGGGGCGAACGGCTCCATCGCCAGCGAGTTCGTCAAGCGCGCTGCGCCCGATGGCTACACGATCATGCTGGGCTACATCGCCACCCACGCCATGAATCCCGCACTCCAGAAGCTGCGCTATGACCCGGTCGCAGACTTCGAGCCCATCGGCATGGTGGGTTCCTCAGCGACGTTGATGGTCACAAGCACCAAGGTCCCTGCCAACAACGTCAAGGAATTCGTTGCGCAGCAGAAGAGCAGCAAGGAGCCGCTCTCGTACGCCTCTGCCGGCAACGGCACGGCACCTCACTTCGCCGCCGAGATGTTCAAGTTGTCCACCGGCGTGGATATGCTGCACGTGCCGTACAAGGGATCTGCCCCCGCGGTTAACGACACCATCGCCGGACAGACTCAGGTGATGTTTCCAAGCCTGTTCACCGCCATGCCATTCGTCAAGAGCGGCAAGCTCAAGGCCATGGGGGTGGCCGGCAGCAAGCGCTCCGAAATGCTGCCCGATGTCCCCACGCTGGCTGAACAGGGCATCACGGGTGTGGACGTGTCGCAGTGGTACGCGTTCTTTGCGCCGGCCAAAACGCCCGCTCCGGTGCTGGAGCAGCTGAACACGGTGTTGAACCAGATCCTGGCCGACCCCGTGATTGCCAAGCGGCTGGTTGAGCACGGCGCCGAAGTCGAAGCCATGACCCTGCCCCAGATGCGAACGTTCATGGCCGCCGAACAGGTGAAATGGAAAAAGGTCGTTCAGGCCACCAAGCTGAAAGCCGACTGACCATGCCCGGAACCATCCAGAAAACGCCCATGAGCAGAAACTTCCTCACGCCAGTGGCGATGGCCTCCTTGTGCGTGCTTGTTGCAGGCGAGGTGCAAGCACAAGAACAGAGCAGCGTCCGCCTGTACGGCATCATCGATCTGGCGGTTCGGCGGGCCAGCGGGCTCACCGAGTTCACGCCCGGCAACACCGTTTCCACCACCATGGTCAGCGGCCTGAACAACACCAGTCGCTGGGGCCTGCGCGTGCAGGAAGACCTTGGAGGCGGCCTGAGTGCACACGCCCAGCTCGAAACCGGCCTGAATGCGAAGAACGGCACCACCGCCAGTTCCACGATGTACTTTGACCGCCAGTCGTGGGTCGGCCTGGGCAGCCGCCGGGGCATGCTCAGCATGGGGCGCCAGACCACGCTCCTGGCCGATGCGGTCTCGCCGGTTGATCCGCTGGGCATGCGCCTGGCCAGTTTCAACCCCAGCATCAACGTCGCTGCGTTGAGTCAGCACCAGTTGGGCATCGGGTTCGGGCCCTCGGGCTCCAGCAGCGGCTCGTACCGGCTCAACAACAGCGTCAAGTACAGCGGTGAATTCAATGGCTTCAACCTGCGGCTGATGCATGGTTTCGGTGAGGTGACGGGGAACAGCGAAGCGTCCAGTTCCACAGGTATTGGCGTGGGCTACAAGGCGGGCAAGCTTCAGCTGTCTGCGGCCCACCAGAGCTTTCGCAATGCCGGCGACACGTTGAGCCTGCGCGGCCATGTGCTGGGGGCCGCCTATGTCTTCAGCGGCGACATCCGTGTGGCGGGCATCTTCGGCAGCAGCAAAGCCGACACCAGTGCCACGGCGCACACCAGGCTGCGCACGGTGGGTCTGGGCACCACCGTTCCGGTGGGCGCAAAGGTCGACCTGACGCTGGCCCACTACCGGGTAACTCGTGATCGCAGTTCGGGAGCGGACGACGGGTACGGACGCACGGCAGCGTTCGCGGAGTACAAGTTGTCCAGGCGCAGCGCTGCCTATCTCGAGCTGGACCACACGCGCTGGCAAGGCAACTTCCAGGGTGCGGCCAACAAGCCCAGGGCAACCGGCTTCGGAGCAGGACTGCGACACAGCTTCTGATTTGCACCGCTCAGCGGTTCAAGGGACGCCACGGATTTCCATGGCGTCCTTTTTTGCTGGGTCAAAGAGCGCAGCAAGTCCGATCGAAGCCCGCATTGCGACAGCAAATGAAACAGGGCCTTGAAGGCCCTGTGTTGTGCTTGCAGCGCGAATGGCCGGATGATCCCGCCCTGCCCTACTCGAGCGCGACGGCGCGTTGCTCGGGAATGCCCAGACTGCCCTGAGCCACCACGGCCTGCCAGCGCGCCAGATCAGCCTGCACGCGATTGGCCAGCATCTGTGGCGTACCGGTTTCCACCCGCGCACCGTTCTGCTCGAACAACTGCTTGACGGCAGGATCGGCCAACACCTGATTCAACGCACGATTCAATGCATCAACCCTCTCCTGCGGCGTGCGCGCAGGTGCGAACAGGCCGTACCACTGCGTCACGTCCACGCCGGGCACACCCGCCTCTGCCAGGGTGGGAACATCGGGCAGCACGGCCAGCCGCTGCGGGCCCGCCACCGCCAGGGCCTTGAGGCGAGCGCTGTGCACAAACGGGTGTGCCGTGAAAAGGCTGGGAAACATGAGCTGCGTGCGGCCGCTGGCCGTGTCGGCGATGGCCGGCGCAGCGCCCTGGTAGGTGCGGCCGGTCATGGCTGTGCCGCTCGCCAGCTGGAACAAGGCGGCCGCGAAATGGGGTGGCGTACCGTCCCCCGCCGACGCATATCCATGGCGGCCAGGCTGGGCGCGCAGAAGCTCGATCACCGACTGCACGTCGTCGGCAGGCAGATCCGGATGCGCCACCATCAGCGTGGGCGAAGAGCCCACGAGGCCGATGGGCGCGAAGTCCGCGACCGGGTCGTAGCCCAGCGCCTGCAGCGCCGGATTCATGGCATGCGTGCCCACGTAGCCGAACATCAGCGTCTGACCGTCGGGCTCGGCCCTGGCCACGTACTCACTGGCCACAGCACCGTTCGCACCGGCTCGGTTGTCCACCAGCACCTCCTGGTTCAGCAGCGGCGCCAGCTTGCTGGCGATGATGCGCGCCATGGTGTCGTTGCCACCGCCGGCGCTCGTCGGCACGATCAGCGTGATGGGTTTGCGCGCGGCTGGCTGGGTGGCTTCTTCCGGGCGCGAAAACACATAGTCGGGCAAATGCAGTTCACCCTGCATGATCTTGCGCGCGGTGCGCACCAGCGCGGCGCGCTGCATGCCGATTTCCGTGCCAGCGCCGCTGAGCTCCACTTCGATGTCGATCTGTCCGGCAGGATGCAGCACCGTCAACTGGTGGCAGCCGGCAGTGCGTGCCATTCCGCTGGCCACCGTTCCAGGCAGCGCGAACGCGCTGGCCACGCCGATGGCACCCGTCACGGCGTGTGAGGCATGGCAACGTCGCGGCGTGAAATAGCGCGAGGTGATGCTGTTGTCCGAGTCGCCAGCACTGACCAGCACAGGCTTGGGAATCACGCTGTTGGAGACGTCACCCAGGCCCATGCGCAACCCCGCCTCCAGCCGGAGCGATTCGATGCGCTCGAGCAATGCGGTGTCCGCGTCCAGTGCCACAGGCTTTTCGCGGCCGCTGACACCCAGGTCGGCGGCGCGCACGATCATCAGCGGCATGGCTGCGTCGATGCAACTGACCTCGACGCCTTGAATGCAGTCGATGCGCTGGCCGGTGGGGAACACCTGGCCCGTGACAGCGCCCCAGGCGTCCAGGAAGTCCAGCAGGATCGGCGCCGCCGTGCCTGCGACGCCATCGATACGTGCATCACCCTCGTAGGTGACACGGCCGCCGGGTGTGCGCACCGTGACATCGATGCGTGCGCCGGTGTTGACGTTATGCACCCGAACCCTCGTCGTGCCGTCCTGCGCCTGCACCAGACCTTGTTCGATGGCGAATGGCGCCACACCAGACAGCATGTTCCCGCAGTTGGGGCGTGTGTCGACCGACCGGTGCCCCACACCCACCTGAGCGAACAGGTAATCCAGATCGCAGCCCGGCTCACTGGAGCGCGAAACGATGGCGACCTTGCTGTTGAGCGTGCTTCCACCGCCAACACCATCCAGCTGCAGCGGGTCGGAAGCGCCGATGGCACCGATCAGTGCCTGATCACGCGCCTCATCGCCGTCGGGCAACCATTCACGAAGAAAGAAGGGGCCGCGCGAGGTGCCTGCGCGCATCAGTACACATGGGATCGTCTTGCTCATGCCACATTGTCAAACCGGCTATCAATGTTGTGAATTGCACATTGATGAACGATTGATACACAGAATGCATCAATTTGCGAGACAAGACTCTTGCATGCCAGTGATCTCCGACGGACCGCTGATGAGACCTCGAGAACAGCGCAATCGCGTTTGCGGTCGATACAGCGAGCGGCTTGTTGAATTCCACCGATCTTTGACCCGAGATTTCCATCGAATACTGACCCACCCGCTTTGTGAGCAAAGTAGCTCACGGTGTGGATAAGTGCTTCGTTTTCTCCTTTTCAGACTTGGTGTGTGGAGCTGCAGCAAAGTGCGCCGCTGTTTGCGCGACTTTGTTGCCTCGATCGATAGCCAGGTTGAGAGTTTGTCGGCGTAGGGATCGAGCTTGCTGGAGCTCGCACGCCTGGCGTAGCGGGGTTCTTCATCGCCCGCCCGCAGGTACTTCTTAACGGTGTTGCGAGCCAGGCCTGTGCGCCTGGAGATCTCGCGAATGGACATCTGCTCGCGCAATGCCCAGCGTCTTATGACACTCAGTGTCGCCACGTCTATCACTCCTGAAATCTCCTGCTGTCAAAAGCAGCAGGATAGGGTTCTTACGTGGGTCAGCTTTAAATGGAAATTGCAGCTCTAACTGGGTCAGTTTTCAATGGAAGACAACAGTTTTCGACTTTATTGGCGAGTTTTCGACTTTATTAATCTGTTTTCGACTTTATTTGGTCAGAACATCAATCGTCCCGCTGCACCGCCCCCCTCACTCCACCGTCACACTCTTCGCCAGGTTGCGCGGCTTGTCCACGTCCGTGCCCTTGGCCAGTGCCGTGTGGTACGCGAGCATCTGCAGTGGCACCACGTGCAGCAAGGGACTCAGCGCGCCGTAGTGCTCGGGCATGCGGATGACGTGGATGCCCTCGCTGCTCGCGATGCGGGTGTCGGCATCGGCCAGCACATACAGCACCCCGCCGCGCGCGCGCACTTCCTGCATGTTGCTCTTGAGCTTTTCCAGCAGCGCGTTGTTGGGCGCCACCGTCACCACGGGCATCGCCGCCGTCACCAGCGCCAGCGGGCCGTGCTTGAGCTCGCCGGCCGGGTAGGCCTCGGCGTGGATGTAGCTGATCTCCTTGAGCTTGAGCGCGCCTTCGAGCGCGATCGGATAGTGCAGGCCCCGGCCCAGGAACAGCGCGTTGTCCATGCGCGCGAAGTCTTCGGCCCAGCTGATCACCTGCGGCTCGAGCGCGAGCACGGCCTGCAGGGCCACCGGCAGGTGGCGCATGGCCTTGAGGTGCTCGGCTTCGGCTTCTTCGCTCAGGTGCCCGCGCGATTGCGCCAGCGCCAGCGTGAGCAGGAACAGCCCGGCCAGCTGCGTGGTGAAGGCCTTGGTGGACGCGACACCGATCTCCACCCCCGCGCGGGTGATGTAGGCCAGCTCGCATTCGCGCACCATCGCCGAAGTGGCCACGTTGCACACCGTCAGCGTGTGCTTCATGCCCAGGCTTTGCGCGTGGCGCAGCGCGGCCAGCGTGTCCGCGGTCTCGCCGCTTTGCGTGATGGTCACCACCAGGGTGCGCGGGTTGGGCACGCTGGTGCGGTAGCGGTACTCGCTCGCCACTTCCACCTGCGTGGGAATCTTCGCAATCTCCTCCAGCCAGTACTTGGCGGTGCAGCCGCTGTAGTAGCTGGTACCGCAGGCCAGGATGAGCACGTTGTCGATCTCTTTGAACACGCTGTACGCGCCGTCGCCGAACAGCTCGGGCGTGATGCCCTCCAGGCCTTCGAGCGTGTCGCCGATCGCGCGCGGCTGCTCGAAGATTTCCTTCTGCATGTAGTGGCGGTACGGGCCGAGTTCGGCCGCGCCGCTGTGGGCCTGCACGGTCTTCACGGGGCGCTGCGCGGCGCTCAGGGCGCGGCCTGCGCTGTCGAGCACCCAGTAGCGGCCCAGCTGCAGGTCGACGAGGTCACCTTCTTCCAGGTACACGATCTGGTCGGTCACGCCCGCCAGGGCCATGGCGTCGCTGGCGAGGAAGTGTTCCGCCCCGCCCTGCCCCACGCCCAGCACCAGGGGTGAGCCGGCGCGCGCGCCGACCACGCGGTGCGGCTCGTCCTTGTGGAACACGGCCAGCGCGTAGGCGCCGTGCAATTGCGCCACCGCGCCCTGCAGCGCGGCGAACACGTCGCCTTCGTAGAGCGAGTCGATCAGGTGGGCGATGACTTCGGTGTCGGTCTGGCTCTCGAACACGTAGCCCTTGGCCTGCAGCGCCGCGCGCAGTTCGTCGTGGTTTTCGATGATGCCGTTGTGCACCAGAGCCACGCGGCCGGCCGCGCCCGCGACGGCGCCAGGACCGTGGCTGAAATGGGGATGGGCGTTGTGCACCGCCGGGGCGCCGTGGGTGGCCCAGCGGGTGTGGGCGATGCCGGTGCCGCTGCCGATGGACTCCTGCTGCACCTGCTGCGCGAGTTCGGCCACGCGCGACGTGCTGCGCGCGCGCTGCAGGCCGCCGCTGTGCACGGCCACACCGCAGGAGTCGTAACCGCGGTACTCCAGCCGCTGCAGGCCCTGAACCAGCACGGGCACGATGTCACGCCCGGAAACCCCTGCCACGATGCCGCACATACTCGCTCCTGAAAAATGGGATGCGTGATGCTAAACACGGCATCAAGAAATTAATGATCAAACAATGCCGGCAAGTGGCTGATAATTTCTGAACACCATAAAAACCGTCAAATATTTCACCAAACTCGATTTTATGGAACCGATCGACATCGACGAAGCCGACCTGCGGCTGCTGGAGCTGCTGCAGGCGGATGCCTCGCGCAGCAACCAGGCGCTGGCCGAGCTGGCCCACCTCTCGCCGCCCACCAGCCTGAGGCGCGTCAAGCGGCTGCGCCAGCTCGGGCTGATCGAGCGCGAGGTGGCCTTGCTCAGCGCCGACCGGCTCGCCCCGCTGCTGGGCCATGGCCTCACCGCGCTGGTGGAAATCACCCTGGAGCGCCAGGGCGCGGAGCACCTGGACGCCTTCGAGGCCCGCGTGCTGCCCACGCCCGAGGTGCAGCAGTGTTATCGCGTGAGCCCGGGGCCCGATTTCATGCTGGTGGTGCACTGTGTGGACATGCCGGCCTACCTCGCGCTGGCCCAGCAGCTGTTCACCAGCGACGCCAACGTGCGCAACATCAAGGCCTTCTTCAGCCTCAAGCGCGCCAAGTTCGATCCCCGGCTGCCGCTGGGCCGGGTGCGCAGTGGCGGGGGAAATTGAATACCTTCGTAAACCACGTCGGGCCGGATATTGATGCAAACCGCACAAAAAAGGACCTCACATCGGTCCTGAGCGGTTGACGGCCCAGGGCACCTGTAACACGCTCCTAAAATCCCATCTCCCGATCCGCTCGGGTTCAAGGAGCTTGCATGGATGTTGTGACGATCGCGCTGCTCGGCGCCGCCGCCCTGGTGGTGCTGGCGCTGTGCGTCTGGGCGGTCCGCCGCCTCAGGCGCCGCGAGTCGTCCGGCCGCGACGACCGGTACTCACCGGAGCGCATCCTCACGGCCGAGCAGGCCCACATGCTGGACTACCTGCAGGACACCTTTCCGGGCCAGATCGTGCTGCCCAACATGATGCTCAAGGACATGCTGACGGTGCGGCGCGCGGCCGACCGCAGGCGCGCCGAGGAGCGGCTGCACGAACAGAAGGTGGACTTCGTGGTCTGCGGCCCGGACGGCCGCCCCAGCTTTGCGTTCGACGTGGAGCAGCACCACCTGAGCGACGCCAAGGCCAAGGCCCTCAAGGTCAAGATCAAGAACCGCATCCTCAAGACAGCGGGCGTGCGTTTCGTGTTCCTCAAGAACGGCATTCACCGCATGCCTTCGCCGGCCGATTTCCGGGCCCAGCTCAACCTGGCGGAACTGCCCAAGCCCAGGAGCCGCGAAGAACGGCGCGAGAACGCGCGCCAGCAGCTGGAAAGCCAGTTCTCCGGTTTCGACCAGCAGCACGGCAACACCGGCTTCCGCGAATCGGAAATCATGGGCATGAGCGGGCTGATGGACCTCAACCGCAATGGCCGCCGCGGTTTCGACGAGGCCCGGCTCAACGGCAACAGCGGCTTTGACAGCCACGAGCGCGGCGACAGCCGCTTCGACGGCAGTTCACAAGACGTGCGCGGGAGGTAGAGAAACACCCCCGCCGCGCTGCGCGCGTCTCCCTCAAGGGGGCGCACCTGGCAGCCCGGCAAAGCCGGTTCTGCGGGTGCTCTGGACGAAAGCCCTTCGCTCCTAGCTTTTCTTCTTGGTCGGGCGCTGCCAGCCGTCCAGCACCATCTGCTTGCCGCGCGCGACCGCGAGCGCGCCGGGCGGCGTGCTCTTGGTGAGGGTGGAGCCCCCACCCACCGTGCCCCCCGCGCCGATGGTGATCGGCGCCACCAGCACGCAGTTGCTGCCCACGTGCACGTCGGCCTCGATCACCGTGCGGTGCTTGTTGGCGCCGTCGTAGTTGGCGGTGATGCTGCCCGCGCCGTAGTTCACCCGCTCGCCCACGGTGGCGTCGCCCAGGTAGGCCAGGTGGTTGGCCTTGGCACCCGCGGCGAGGGTGCTGTTCTTCACTTCCACGAAGTTGCCGATGTGCACCTCTTCGCCCAGCTGCGCGCCCGGGCGCAGCCGCGCGAACGGCCCCACCAGCGCGCCGCGCCCCACCGACACGCCCAGCTTCTCGCCGTCGATGTGGGTGAAGGGATGGATCACCGCGCCCGCGTCGATGGCGGCGTTGGCGATCACGCAGTTCGCGCCGATGCGCACGCCGTCGCCGAGTTTCACGCGGCCTTCGAACACACAGTTGACGTCGATCTCCACGTCCTGGCCGCAAAGCAGTTCGCCGCGCACGTCCAGCCGCGCCGGGTCCGCCAGGCGCACGCCCTGCTCCATCAGGGCGTCGGCGAGCCGGCGCTGGTAGGCGCGCTCCAGCTCGGCCAGCTGCACCGGGCTGTTCACGCCCGCCACCTCGACCTCATCGCCCGTGGTCACGGCACGCACCACCAGGCCTTGCGCCACGGCATGTTTGACCACGTCGGTGAGGTAGTACTCGCGCTGGCTGTTGTCGTTGGTCAGGCCTTGAAGCAGGGGCTTGAGCAGGGCGGCGGGCGCGGCCATGACGCCGCTGTACCACTCGGTGATGCGCCGCTGCGCCTCGTTGGCGTCCTTGTGTTCCACGATGGCATGCACCGAGCGGTCCGCATCGAGGGCGCGCACGATCCGGCCGTAACCGGTGGCGTCGCCACCCGTGTCCACGCTCAGCAGCGCGAGGTGCTGCCCGTCGCAGGCCTGCAACAAGGTCTCCAGCGTGGCCTGTCCGATCAAGGGCACATCGCCATTGAGGATCAGCACCACGCCGTCGTCGGCCAGCACAGGCACGGCCTGCTGCACCGCGTGGCCGGTGCCCAGCTGGGGCTCCTGGCGCACGAAGCGCAGTTTCGGGGCGGCGCTGTCGCCGGTTGCCACGGGGGTCGTGAGGCCGGCCTCGACCTGCTCGGCGCCGTGGCCGGTGATCACCACCACCGATCGCGCGGACAACCGCGCTGCACAGTCGATCACATGCTGGGCCAGTGCACGCCCGCCCAAACGGTGCAACACTTTGGGCCGAAGGCTCTTCATCCGCGTGCCTTTGCCGGCCGCCATCACCACCACATCCACAGGGAACGACATGAACACCTCTTGCAGAGACGGGTTGCACGGCGTTCTTGCCGGCCATCACCAGCCGGGCATTATCGCCCGCCGTGCGCTGCGCCTTGGCGCACTGGTGACGCTGGCAATCCTCCTTGTTGCCTGCACCGCCACGCGCTTGGCCTACAACCAGGCGCCCACCCTGAGCTACCGGTGGATCGACCGCCACGTGGACCTGACGGACACGCAGACCGCGCAGACGCGCGAGGACCTCAAGGCCTTCTTCCAGTGGCACCGCCGCCAGGAGCTGCCCGCCTACGCCAGCCTGCTGCGCCAGTGGCAGACGATGGCGGTGGACCAGGTCTCGCCCGCGCAGGCCTGCGCGCAGTTCGAGGACATCCGCCAGCGGCTGGAGCGGGCCGCGGCCGAGACCGTGGAGCCGTTCGCGCGGCTGGCACTGCAGCTCACCCCGGACCAGTTGGAGAGCCTGAAGAAGAAGCAGGCCGAGAGCAACGAGGAATTCGAGAAAGACTTCCTGCGCGGCAGCCCCGAGCGCCGCCTGAACAAGCGGCTGGACAAGGCCGTCGATCGCAGCGAATCGTTCTATGGCAAGCTCAGTCCGGCACAGCGCGACCTCCTTCGGGACTGGCTGCAGCAGTCGCCCTTCGACCCGCAACGCACCCAGGCCGAGCGCCTGCGCCGCCAGGCCGACCTGCTGCAGACGATCCGCGACGCGCAGGCCACGCCCGCCAAGGCCGAGCAGTTGGTGCGCGAGCACATCGCGCGCATCCGCCAGTCGCCGGAGCCCGGCTACAACGCCTACAACCAGGCACTCGTGCGCCAGGGCTGCGCCCAGTTCGCCACGCTGCACAACGCCACCACGCCCGAGCAGCGCGCCAACGCCGTGCGCGTGCTCAAGGGTTATGAGGACGACCTGCGCACGCTGAGCGCGCAACGCTGAGCGCGCCAGTCCAGTCAGCACCAAAACCGCCCACGCCCCGCCCATCGGCCGGCGCGCTTTGGTGCGAGCCAGGCCTGCCGGCGCGCGTCGTGCGCACGCACCCGGTGCATCTGTCTTGCATACAAGGCTTGTATGGCCGTGGCACGGAATTCGCATGAAGAGGCCTCAAAGGTCTCTCATGGTCAGTTCCACCGACATCGCCCAACGCATCATCGAAGCCGTGCTGGCCCAGCGCCTGGCCCCGGGCACACGCCTGGGCGAACAAAGCCTTTCGCTGCTGTTCGACTGCAGTCGCACGCTGGTGCGCGAAGCCCTGGTGCGGCTGGCCGCGCGCGGCATCGTCACCGTGAGTTCGCGCCGGGGCTGGTACGTGGTGCAACCCTCGCACGAAGAAGCGCGCGAGGCCTTCGAGGCGCGCCGGGTCATCGAGACCGGCCTGATCCGCAGCACGGCGCAAATCGACAAGGCCGCCCTCAGGCGCCTGCGCCAGCACCTCAAACAGGAGCAGGCCGCGCTCAAGGGCGATGACGTGGGCCAGCGCAGCTACCTGCTGGGCGACTTCCACGTCTGCCTCGCCGAATGCCTGGGCAACCAGCTGCTGGCCGACACGCTGCGCGACTTCACCGCGCGCACCACCCTCATCGCCATGCTCTACCAGAGCACCCACGACGCCGTGCAGTCCTGCCAGGACCACATGGACATCGTCACCGCGCTGGAGCGCGGCGACGCGGCCACCGCCGAGCGCCTGATGGCCGCGCACATCGGCCAGGTGCAGGCCGCCCTGCGCCTGGGCTCGGCGAGCGACCCGCTGGCCAACCTGCGCGAAGCCCTGGCGCCGGTGCGCGAAGCCGGCGCACGCGGCAAGAAAAACCCCCCTTCATCCCCCCGAGCGACACCTACCTAGGAGCCCTGCTATGACCGCCCTCACCAAACGCGCCTTTCTCGCCTCCACCGTGGCCCTCGCCGCCGCACTCGGCCTGGGCCAGGCCCATGCCCAGGCCGCGCTCGACACGGTAATGAAGAACAAGCTCATCAAGATCGCCATCCCGACCGACTTTCCGCCGTACGGCTTCGTCGGCATCGACCTCAAGCCCCAGGGCCTGGACATCGACACCGCCAACCTCATCGCCAGCAAACTGGGCGTGAAGGTCGAACTGGTGCCGGTGACCAGCACCAACCGCATCGCCTACCTGCAGACGAAAAAGGCCGACCTGGTGATCTCTACGCTGGGCAAGAACCCGGAGCGCGAAGCGGTGATCGACTTCACCGTGGCCTACTCGCCCTTCTTCCAGGCGGTGTTCGCCGCCAAGTCGATGAAGGTGACCAGCTTCGCCGACCTCGCGGGCAAGTCCGTGGCCGTCACGCGCGGCGCCATCGAAGACCAGGAGCTGAGCAAGGTCGCACCGCCCGCGGCCGACATCAAGCGCTTCGAGGACAACAACGCCACCGTCTCGGCCTTCGTGTCGGGCCAGACGCAGCTCATCGCCACCGGCGCCTCGGTGGCCGGCAACATGATGGCGCGCAACCCGCAGCTGGGCGCCGAATACAAGCTGCTGCTCAAGGACAGCCCCAACTTCATCGGTGTGGCCAAGGGCGAGGACGCGCTGCGCCTGAAGGTCAACGAGATCCTGGCCAATGCCAAGAAGGCCGGCGACCTCGACACTCTGGCCAAGAAGTGGCTCGGCCGCCCCGCCGGCAACCTCCCTGAATAAGCACGCACCGCGCGCCGCATCGAGACCCGCTTCATGGGCATCGAACTCGACTTCCCGGCCGTGCTCGCGCAGTGGCCGCTGCTGGCCAAGGGCGTGCTCTGGACGCTGGGCCTGACCGCCGTCTCGGCCGTGATCGGCCTGCTCGTGGGCACCACCTGCGCGTGGGCACGCAGCAGCGGGCCGCTGGCGCTGCGCTGGATGGCCGGCACCTACGTGGAGCTGATCCGCAACACGCCCTTCATCGTGCAGCTGTTCTTCGTGTTCTTCGGCCTGCCGGCCGCGGGCGTGAAGCTCACGCCCGAGATCGCCTCGGTCATCGCCATGGTGATCAACCTTGGCGCCTATGCGGCCGAGATCATCCGCGCCGGCATCGAAGCCACGCCCAAGGGCCAGTTCGAGGCCGCGGCCAGCCTGGCGCTCTCTCGCGTGCAGATATTCCTGCACGTGGTGCTGCCACCGGCGCTCAGGAAGGTGTGGCCCGCGCTCACCAGCCAGATCATCATCGTCATGCTCGGCTCAGCCGTGTGCGGCCAGATTTCCACCCAGGAACTCAGCTACGCCGCCAACCTGATCCAGAGCCGCAACTTCCGCGCCTTCGAGGCCTTCATCGTTGCCACCGGCATCTACCTGCTGCTGTCGATCGGCGTGCGGGCGCTGCTCAACTGGGTCGGCCCACGCTACTTGTTCGGAGGAAGACGATGAGCCTCCCACTCACTTCGTTCGTTGCCCCCCAGGGGCGCGCAATGCCCTTCGGGCGGCCGGGCGGGCCTTGCCATGGTTGACTTCACGCTCTGGGACATCGTGCGCAACCTGCTGCTGGCCGCGCGCTGGACGGTGGCGCTCTCGCTGATCGCCTTCATCGGCGGCGGCGTCGTGGGCATGGCCTTGCTGGTAGCGCGCACCGCGCGCTGGCCCGGCGCCCAAACCTTCGTGAGCGCCTACGTGCAGCTCTTCCAGGGCACGCCCCTGCTGATGCAGCTGTTCCTGGCCTACTTCGGCCTGGCCCTGTTCGGCTATGAGACCTCGGCCTGGACGGCGGCCTCGGTGGCGCTCACGCTGTACACCAGTGCCTTCCTGGTGGAGATCTGGCGCGGCTGCGTGGCCGCCGTGCCCAGGGGCCAATGGGAGGCGGCGCAAAGCCTGGCGCTGAACTTCGGCGAGCAGTTGCGCTACGTGGTGCTGCCGCAGGCCACGCGCATCGCCATCGCGCCCACCGTGGGTTTCCTGGTGCAGGTGATCAAGGGCACGGCGCTGGCCTCGGTGATCGGTTTCGTCGAGCTCACCAAGGCCGGCACCATGATCACCAACGCGACCTTCGCGCCCTTCCTGGTCTACAGCTGCGTGGCCCTGATGTATTTCGCGCTGTGCTTCCCCGTGAGCCTGTATGCGCGCACTCTGGAAAGGAAACTCAATGCAAACCACCGCTGAAGCGCCCGCCACCACCGCCGTGCGCACCATCGTCGACATCAAACAGCTGCGCAAGTCCTATGGCAGCAACGAGGTGCTCAAGGGCATCGACCTGCAGGTCAAGGCCGGCGAGGTGATCGCGATCATCGGCAAGAGCGGTTCGGGCAAGAGCACGCTGCTGCGCTGCATCAACGGGCTGGAGGTGTTCCAGGCCGGCTCGCTCAGCGTGGACGACAGGCCCCTGCTGCACAAGGACCCGGCCGCCATGCGCGAACTGCGCCAGCACGTGGGCATGGTCTTCCAGAACTTCAACCTGTTCCCGCACCTGAGCGTGGGCCGCAACGTGATGCTCGCGCCCGGCCTGGTGAAAAAAGTCGCCAGCGCCGAAGGCACTGAGCGCGCACGGCAGCTGCTCCAGCGCGTGGGCCTGGGCGAGAAGTTCGATGCGTTTCCCGACCAGCTCTCGGGCGGCCAGCAGCAGCGCGTGGCGATCGCGCGCGCCCTGGCCATGCAGCCCAGCGTGCTGCTGTGCGACGAGATCACCTCGGCGCTCGACCCCGAACTCGTGGGCGAGGTGCTGCGCGTGGTGGAATCGCTGGCCGACGAGGGCATGACCCTGCTGATGGTCACGCATGAAATGGGGTTTGCGCGCAAGGTGAGCGACCGCGTGATCTTCATGCACCAGGGCCGGGTGCACGAGATGGGGCCCCCCGCGAAGCTGTTCGGCTCACCCGAAACACCGGAGCTGCAGCAGTTCTTGTCGTCGATCCACGATTAGGCGGCCAAGCGCATCCAGCCCCACACCACGGCCAGCGTGAGCAGCGTCACCGGAATGCCGGTGACCGCATGGCGTTTCCAGTCGATCACGATGCCCTGCTGGCGCGCCAGGTCGGCCACGATCAGGTTGGCGATCGAGCCCACCAGCAGCAGGTTGCCCGCGAAGGTGGTCACCAGCGCGAGCATCGCGCCGGCCTGCGCGCCGCTGCCGCCCAGGTGCGGCAGCAGCAGCATCACCGCCGGCACGTTGGACACCAGGTTGGACAGCACGGCGCTCACCACCAGCAAGGGCCCCGGCTCGGCCAGGTGCACGCCCTGCATGCCCAGCCAGGCCACCGCCTGCGCGGCCAGACCGGTGGTCTCGAACGCGTGGTTGACCACGAACAGGCCCATGAACAGCAGCAGCAGCGGCCAGTCGATCAGGCCCAGCACGTGCGAGGAATGCAGCCGCCGGCTGAGCAGCAACAGGCCCGCGCCCACGAGGGCCGCCACGTCGCGTGGCCAGTCGGTGAACAGGAAGATCAGCATCAGCGCGCCCGCCACCAGCAGGCCCTTGGTGGTCTGCCAGGCGTCGAAGGCGGGCTCTTCGGGCGGCGCTTCGGCCACGGCCGCGAAAGGCAGGCCGGCGGCCTCGGGGGCGGACGCGGTGCGCGCACCAGGCCCGAACGCGAGCCAGAGCCACAACAGCAGCAGGCTGATCAGCACCGACGCCAGCGCCTGCCGCACATAGCCGCCAAAGGGCAGCTGCAGCACCGAGCCGATCAGCATGTTCTGCGGGTTGCCGATCAGCGTGGCTGCCGAGCCGATGTTGGCCGCGCAGGCCAGGCCGATGAGGAAGGGCAGCGGGTTGATGCCACGCTGCAGGCACAGCCGCGCCACCACCGGCGTCATGGCCAGGCAGATGATGTCGTTGGAGAACACCGCCGAGAGCGCGCCCGAGACCACGATCAGCGCGGCCAGCAGGCCGTTGCGCGACAGCGGCAGCGCGCCCACCCGCCGCGTCACCGCGCCATAGAAACCGCCCAGGCGCATCTGCGCCGAGACCACCATGAACGCGAACAGCAGCACGATGGTGGGCAGGTCCACCGAGCGCGCCGCGTCCTCCACCGGCAGGCCACTCAGGCCGATCACCGCGATGGCGCCGAGCAGGGCCACGCCCGAGCGGTCCAGCTTCAGGCGCGGCAGGCCGCCCAGGAACATGCCCAGGTAGACGACGGCGAAGACCGCGACGATGCCCCAGTCGGTGGCGGTGTGGTGTAGGGCGGAAGTGGTGGGCATGCGCTGCGGATCGTAGCGCGAGCGGGCCGGCGCTCAGGTGGCGCGCGGCACCAGGCGGATCGCGCCCGGGTAACTGGCCGGGGCCACGCGCCCGTACAGCAGCGCGACGATGGCCACGCAGGCCAGGTGCATCAGCCAGCCGGCGCGAAAACCTCCCGTCGCGTCGCGCAGCAAGGCGATGATCCAGGGCGGGATCGCGGCGATCAGGAAGCCGCCACCCTGCATCAGCGCCGACAGCGCCCCCGCCTGCCCGGGATCGGACAGGTGCTCCAGCGCCACGATCAAGGACAGCGCGAAGCAGCCCCCCAGCCCCGCGCCCAGCAGCACCACCCAGGCCAGAGGCGCCGCATCGGGCCACAGCGCCAGCGCGGCGAAGCCGATGGCCTGCAGGGCCAGCGTGAACCACAGCCAGGGCCGGCGGTCTTCGCGCCGGCCGGCCAGCATCGGCAGGCCCAGGGCCGCCAGCGCCTGGCTCAGCGCCAGCACGGCCAGCAGCGTGCCGCTGCCGGCCGCGCTCCAGCCATGCTCCTGAAAGAACGGCGCCAGCCAGGCCACGACGGTCGAATAACCGCCGTTGACCAGGCCGAAACACAGCATCAGCAGCCAGACGCGCGGCCGCCGCAGGTAGGCCGTCACGGCCAGGCTGTCCTGGCGGCCCGGGGCGTCGGGCGGCAGGCTGTGCGCCGCCAGCGCCACGGCGAGCAGCGCAGGCACGGCCATCCACGCCAGGCCCAGGTGCCAGTTGCCGCTGGCCGCCGCCACCAGCGGCGCGACCTGCGCGCCGAGCGCGCCGCCGCCCATCAGCATCGCCGAATACAGGCCCATCACCACACCGACATGGCGCGGAAACTGCCGCTTGACGATGCCGGGCAGCAGCGCCTGCACCACCGCCGCACCCAAGCCCAGCAGGGCGGCGGTGCCCACCAGTTGCCAGCCGTTCTGCGTGAACACGCGAAGCACGGAGCCCAGGACCAGCAGGACCAGCGCGGCCACCACGGCGCGGCGTGCTCCGATGCGGGTCTGCAGCCAGGGGCCCGCGAAGGCGAACACGCCCATCAGCAGCATCGGCACCAGGGTCAGCAGCGACATCCCCTTCAGACCGAGCCCGGTGTGCCGGCCAATGTCGGCCGCCAGCGGCCCGATGCCCGCGATGAAGGGCCGCAGGTTGAGCGCGATCAGGGCCACCGCGACCAGCAGCCAGCGGGCGTTCACCTTCACGGGCCTAGGCCTTCCGGTTCCGTGCCTGCGCCTGCGCCCATTGCGCATACAGATCAGGGCGCGGCACCGGCAGATGGCGAATGTGCATGGACTGCTCGGCCAAGGGCTTGACGAGGTCTTCGTAGATCGCCGCCGTGGACAGCCCGAACGGCGCGCCCTCCTCGTTGGAATAGGCGTAGGCGACCCGCACCACGCCGGCCAGCCGCATCGCCGCCAGGCACATGGGGCAGGGGTGGCCGCTGGCATAGACAGCGCAGCCGCTCAGGTCGGGCGATCCGAGCCGGCGGCTGGCGGCGCGCAGGGCCGACATCTCCGCGTGGGCCGTCGGGTCGTGGGTGGCCAGGATCTCGTTGACGCCGGTGGCCAGCACCTCGCCACCGCGCACCACCACCGCGCCGAACGGGCGGCCGCCCTGGGCCATGTTGTCGCGCGCCAGTTCGATGGCCTGGTGCAGGAAGTGGGTGTCTGTGTCGCTCATGGGCTTCAGCGCGCGTGGGCGGCCAGCAGCATCGCTTCGATCGGCTTCTGGCCCTTGGTGCGGGCATGGCGCAGCGGCGTGACGCCGTCCTTGTCCGCCAGGTTGACATTGGCGCCGGCCTTCACGAGCAGGCCCACGATCTGCTGGTGGCGCTCGCCGCCGTCGCCCAGGATGATGGCCTCCAGCAGCGCGGTCCAGCCGAGCCGGTTGATGTGGTCGACCGCGACACCCGCCTCGATCAGCGTGCGCACCGTCTCCACATGGCCGCGCTCGGCCGCCGGGATGAGCGCGGTGCCGCCGTAGCGGTTGGTGCTCTTGAGATCGGCGCCGTGCGACAGCGTCATCTTCAGGATGGCCAGGTGGCCCCGGGCTCCCGCGTAGAGATAAGGGCTGTCGTTGATGCCGTCCTTGGCATTGACGTCGGCGCCGGCCTCGATCAAGGCGCGGGCCGCCTCGACCTGGTTGGCATGGGTGGCGACCAGCAGCGCGGTCGCGCCACTGCCGTCGCGCGCGTCGATCGGCGCGCCCTCGGCCAACAGCCGACGGATGCCGGCGACATCGTTCCGGCCGGCGGCGACATGCAGCGGGAAGGCCTTCCCGGCCTCACCCCCCGAAGAAGCAAATGGAAGCACGGCGAGTGAGGCAAGGATGGAACGGCGAAGCATGATGGCTCCACTGTAGGCAAGGCGGCCAACATTTGGAAATTAAATGTTAGGATAAATTTCATCCATTTTTCAAATGACGCCTCTGCTCGACCCCCGCCTGCTGCGCGCTTTTGCGGCCATTGCCGATGCCGGCAGCTTCACCCTGGCGGCGGACCGCCTGAGCATGACGCAGTCCACCATCAGCCAGCAGCTCGCCCGCCTGGAAGAAGCCGTCGGGCAGGTGCTGATCGACCGCGCGGCGCGGCCGATCCAGCCCACGGCGGCCGGCGAGCGCCTGCTCGGCTACGCGCGCCGCATTCTGGCGCTGCAGGAAGAGGCGGCATCGGCGCTGCGCGACCCCGCGGGCACGGTGTCCTTGCGCATCGGGGTGCCCGAAGACCTGGTCAGCGCGCCGATGGCCCAGGCCTTTGCGGACTTCGCGCGGCGCCACCGCGAGATCCACCTGGACGTGACGGCCGGCCTGAGCCGCGATCTGATCCGGCGCTACCGGGCCGGTGAGCTGGACATCGCCATCGCCAAGGAACAGAGCGCCAGCCCCGATCACCGCGCGAGCTTTCCCGAGGCCATGGCCTGGTTCGAAAGCGCCGAGGCCCCGCCGGCCTGGCCCAACCCCCTGCCGCTGGTGGCTTTTCCGCCCGGCGGTCTCTACCGCGAGGCCATGTTCGAGCGCGTGGAACAGGAGCGGCTGGGCTGGTACATCGCCTTCACGGGCAACAGCCTGCACAACGTGCTGGTGGCGGTGGAGGCCGGGCTGGGCCTGTCGCTCCTGCCCCGCAATGCGGTGGCCGGCTACCGCGTGCGGCGCCACGCGCCGTTCCAGGGCGAACCGCCGATCGCGGTCTCCATCTATGCCGGGGAAGGCACGGGGCCCCTGGCCGAACTGGTGGCGCAGATGGCGGCCGTGCTGGCCGCCCGAAGCGGGCAGCAGCCCGCCTGAGCCAGGCCTGCGGTCAGCCCTGCGGCGCGCTGTGCGCTTGTAGGTCCGCCCGCTTCGCGGTCAGCCCTGCGGCGCGCTGTGCGCTTGTAGGTCCGCCCGCTTCGCGGTCAGCCCTGCAAGGCCGCCCACATGTCCTTGTCGCGCTCGGCCGTCCAGATGCGGGGGTTCTTGATGCCCTTGGCTTCGTCGTAGGCGCGGCTCACGTCGAACGGCAGGCAGTGTTCGTAGATGAACACGTGGCCGAACACCGGGTCCATGCTCTTGCGGGTGTGGGCCATGGCGGTCTTGAGGTCCATGCCGGCGGCAGCGGCTTCCTTGCCGGCCTGGAACAGCGTGGTCACCCAGCGCTTGGTGTAGTCCAGCGCCTTGTCCACATCGGCGCGGCCCTTCATGGCTTCGCCACGGCCGGGCACGATGGCCTCGGCCTGGAGTGCGCGCAGGGCTTCGAGCGTGGCGGGCCATTCTTCCAGCTGCGCGTCGCCGGTGTACACGCCGGCTTCGTATTCCACCAGGTCGCCGCTGAACAGCACCTTCTCTTCTTCCACCCAGGCGATGGTGTCACCGCGCGTGTGGCCTTGGCCCGGGTGCCAGATCTCGACCTTCACGCCACCCAGGTCCACGGTCAGCGAGCCCTGGCGGCCCGGCCGGCCATCGCCCACCACCAGCGTCGGCCAGGTCAGGCCGGGCACGCTCTCGGAGCCCCGGAACAGGCGCGGAAAACGCTCCATCTCGCTCTGCATGTCCTCGGCGCCGCGCTCCACGATGAGTTCGTAGGTGCCGCGGCTGGCGATCACTTCGGTCGCGCCCTCGGCCACGTAGGCGCTCGCACCCAGCACGCGCACCGCGTGGTAGTGGGTCAGCAGCACGTACTTGATGGGCTTGTCGGAGACGGTGCGGATCTGCTTGATCAGGTCCTGCGCCATGGCTGGCGTGGCCGTGGCGTCGCTCACCATGATGAACTTCTCGCCAATGATCACGCCCGAGTTCGGGTCGCCTTCGGCGGTGTAGGCCCAGCAATGCTTGCTGAGCTGTTCGAAAGTGGTTTTCTTGTCGTCCAGGTCGGCCTGGGAGGCGAAGGCTTTGCTCATGGGGGTCTCCTGTGGGGAAGCACAAATTTTACCTAAACGAAATCAATTACGCATACGTAAATCATGATGCCCCCGTGGAGCCACCGGACAAACCGCGTTCCAGCATCTGCACCACCTCCTCGGCGAAGGCGCTGTAGCTCATGGGGCCGCCCGGGCGCAGCCAGGTGAACGTCCAGTTGATCATGCCGAACAGCATCATGGTCAACGCGGTCTGGTTGGCCGGTGTCACGCGCTCGGGATAGGCGCGGATGATGAAACGGGTGAACGCCGCCACCACATCGCGCTGGCGGTTGACGATCAGCATGCGCTGCACGGGGCCGAGGAACTTGGTGTCGGACACCAGGGCGATGTGGCGCGTGGCCGAAGTCTCGTACTCGGCCAGGAAGGCCCGCACCAGCTCGCTCAGGGCGTCGCGCTCGCTCAGGTTCTTGCGTTGCGCGCGCGCTTCGGCCTCGCCGATGAGGGCGAGCAGGCGCTGGGTGTAGCGGTCGAGCAGGTCGAACAGGATCGCCTCCTTGCTCTCGTAGTAGTGATAGAGCCTCGCCTTGCTGGTGCCGCAGGCGGCGGCGATCTCGTTCATGCTTGTGGCGGGAAAACTCTGCGCGGCGAAGCAGCGCGCCGCGACGTTCTGGATTTCGTCGCGCTTGAGCTCGTGGGATGCGGATTTTGGTCGGGCCATCGGCGCATTCTGCCGGATGGCGCCCTAAGATCCGGCCATGGTCAAACCCGTCGATCCCTTCGCCCAACACGCCTGCGAACTGCTCTCGGGCGTGGGGCCGTGCGTGCCCAAGCGCATGTTCGGCGGCTGGGGCATTTCCACCGACGGCATGAACATCGCGATCATTGCGTGGGACACGCTGTTCCTCAAGACCAACGCCGAGACCGAGCCGCGCTGGCTGGCCGCCGGCGGCCGCCCTTTCGTGTACGAATTCAAGGGCAAGTCCGGGCGGCTGCACTACCACACGCCCCCGGACGAGGCGCTGGAGTCACCCGCGCTCATGCTGCCCTGGGCGCGGCTCGCGCTGGAGGCGGCGGTGGCCGCGCGCAAGCCGAAACGCAAGCCCCGCTGACGGCCGCAGCGCAGGGCCGCCCCAAGCAAGGCCAGCCCCCTCGGGGGGGGCAGCGACCCGCGCAGCGGCGGAGCGTGGGGGCGCCAGGCCTCAGGGCGGGTTGGATTCGTAGGGCGTGAGCACCCGGCCCCGGCCGGCAACGAGGTACTCGCTGTAGCCGAACAGGCCGCGCATCAGCCGGGCAAACGCCCAGCCCGCCTGCCCCAGGGCCACGGCGAGCTCGCGCGACGGCGCCACCACCTCGCGGCCGAAGCGGTCGGGCTGGTCCACGGCCTGGGGCTCGGCGCACCAGTCGAACCGCACCGGGCCGGCGCTGGCCGGCTGCCAGGGCTCCATCACCAGGCGCGCGCCCGCCGGCACCACCAGGCTTTCACCCGCGGCCAGCATCACGTCACCCGATTCGTTACCCGCGCCCTGGTGCGGCACACCCAGCGTCACCCACGCTCGGCCCTGCGTGATGTGCAGGCGGCTCGGCACCTGCGGGCGCAGGGTCATCGCGCGGCGCGCGTCGAGGCGCCAGCCACGCAGGGCAGCGGGGCAGGCAACGCGGTCGGACACAACGGCAATGGGGGCGAAACGGGTGTTCATGGAAGGCTCCTTAACAAGGGACGATGGCTCATCCTGGGAATGAATGTTCGGGCCGAACGCCCTCTGCGTCCAATGAATACGCAGTAAGCTATTGATTCGCTAACCGCATCAATGCCCGGAGCCCCCATGCAGCTCACCAGCAGCCACCCCCGCACCCGCCCCATTGCCGCCGGGCATCTGCGCGCCTTCGAAGCCGTGGCCCGCCACCTCAACTTCCGCGCGGCCGCCGAAGAACTTTCGCTCACGCAAAGCGCGGTCAGCCGGCAGATCCAGGCGCTCGAAGACGAGGTCGGCACCGCCCTCTTTCTGCGCCACACGCGCGCGGTCGAACTCACCAGCGCGGGCTCGCAACTGCTGCGCGCCTCCAGCATGGCGCTGGAGCGCATCGACGCGGCCGTGCGGCAGATCCGCCAGAGCGCGGGCCGCAAGGGCGTGGCCATCACCACCTGGGCCTCGTTCGCCTCCATGTGGCTGATCCCGCGCCTCGAAGCCTTCCAGCGCGACCACCCCGACATCGACATCCGCATCGACGCCACCGACAACGCCGTGGACCTCGCCACCTCCGACGTGGACCTCGCCCTGCGCTACGCCGTGCCACAGGCCATGCCCGCCGACGCGCAGCGCCTCTTCGGCGAACAGCTCACGCCCGTGGCCAGCCCCTGGCTGCTCAAGACCCAGCCCATCCACAGCATTGAAGACCTCTCTCGCTGCGCCCTCATCGAGGCCGGCGACGCGCACCGCACGCGCCACCTCGAATGGCTCACCTGGCAACGCTGGCTCGACACCTTCGGCAACAAGCCCACCGCCCCGGCCGGCAAGCGCGGCGGCCGCGCCACGCCGGCCAAGCTCTCGCCGCAGCGCTGGATGTACTTCAACTACGCCAACCAGATCGTGCAGGCCGCGCTCACCGGCCAGGGCGTGGCGCTCGCGCGACTGCCGCTGGTGGCCGAAAGCCTGGCCAGCGGCGCGCTGGTCGAGCCGCTGCCCCACACCCGGCTGGACTCGCCGCTGGTGTACTGGCTGCTGGTCGCGCCGCGCAGCGCGCAGCGGCCCGAGGTCAAGGCCTTCTGCGAATGGCTGCTCAAGCAGGCCGCCGAAACGCGCGAAGCCATCGGCGACGTGCCCGATCCCGACACAGTGGACCAGATGGACTGAGGCGCGGTGGTGCCTGCGCGATCGCGCGCGCTCAGGCACACTCCGGCGCTTTCCCATCCAAAGTCTTCATGTCGTCCTCTCAGCACCTCGCCGCCGGCAACCTGCGCAGCATCACTTTCATGCTCGTGGCCGTGGGCTTCTTCGCGTTCATGGACGCGGTGCTCAAGACCCTCTCCGCCACCTACCCGGTGCTGCAGATCGCCGCGCTGCGCGGCCTTACCGCCCTGCCGCTGGTGCTGCTTTACATCTCGTGGCGCGGTGGCTGGCACACCTTGCTCAAGGTCCGCTGGCCGCTGCACCTGCTGCGGGGCGTGCTGGGCATCACCATGCTGGCGCTGTTCACCCTGGGCGTGCGCGAGCTGCCGCTGTCGGCCGCGTACACGCTGTTCTTCATCTCGCCGCTGCTTATCACCGCGCTCTCGGTGCCCGTGCTCAAGGAGCGCGTGCCCAAGGCGCACTGGTGGGCGATTGCCATCGGTTTCGTGGGCGTGCTCATCGCGCTGCGCCCCAGCGGCGGCGACCTGCAGGCCGGCTTCGTCACCCTCGGCGGCCTCGCCACGCTGGGCGCGGCCCTGTGCTACGCGATCTCGGCCGTGGTCGGGCGCCTGGCCACCCGCACCGACAGCAGCGAGAGCATGGTGTTCTGGATGATGGTGTTCATGGCCCTCGGCGCGGGCGCGCTCTCCTGGGCCGAGTGGGTGCCGATCCGGCGCAGCGACGCGCTGTTGCTGGTGGCCCTGGCCGTCACCGGCTTCTGCGGCCAGCTCGCCATCACCGAGGCCTTCCGCCACGGCCAGGCCTCGGCCGTGGCCCCGTTCGAGTACAGCGCGCTGGCCTGGGGCCTGGGGCTGGACTGGTTGATCTGGCACACCCTGCCCAGCGCCCACACCTGGGTGGGCGCTGCCATCATCGTGGGCAGCGGGCTCTACCTCGTGCGGCGCGAGAAACGCATCACCGAGGTGCACGCGAGCGCGGACCATCCGTAGCCGCGCCGGGCAACCGGCATCGAAGACCGGTTTCGCCCCGAAGCCGCCTAGATGCCCAATGGCTCCAGCTGCGCCTGCACGAGCATCCTCTGCTCCGGGGGAAGTTGGCCGGCAACTTTCAGAACGGCCTCGCGCGCCAGCACCTTGGCTTCGCTGTCCAAGCCATACAGGCCATTGGCCGCCTCGATCAACACCCCTTCCCGGCCTTCAGTCATCGACTCAACCACCACCAGGAGCAAATTGAGCACCTGCAGCATCGATGAGCTGTCCGGCAGCACCAAGAGACGGCCAGCCAGGGCGACCAGTGGCTGCGCGCGCTGAGCATCGGGCAATGCCTTCGCCCCATCAAGAATGGCGTCGAACCCGTTCTTCCTGGCGTCTTCGGGAAGGTTTTCGCATTGGGTCGCCAACGCAACCAGCACCGCGCCTTGCTCGTCAGCGGGAATGACCTGGTTCATTTGCAGGATCCGATCGAACGACGCCATTCTTTCTTCATTGGGAATGCACGCCAGTTCTTTGGCCAAGGAGACCAGGCATGCGCTGCGCCGAGCCAGCGGCGCCTCATTCGCGATGTCCAACAGCGCGTGGAACCGGTTTGTCACCGACTCATCGGTGAGCGAGTTCAATGACCCGGCCAGTTCCCCGACAACGGGCCATCCCTCATCGAACGGCATGTCTTTGGCCAGATTCAGGATGGCATCGAATCGACCGTGCCGGTCGTCTTGCCACAACTCCCAGAAGCGCCCCCCGAGGGCCACCAGCGGCTTCGATCGGAAACCCTGCGGCATGGCCTCGACAAAGGACAGCATCTGGTCAAACACCTTCGTTCTGTCCTCGATGTCAAAGAGACGGATCAGCTTCTCCGACAAGGCTATCAAGGGGGTCCCCTGCATGTACCCATCGAGTTTCTTGATGCTTGCCAGGAACGCCTGAAACGCCGGCATGACGCCATCTTGTGACCGCGTCACCGAGAAGTGGCTTTTGATCGCCTGGGCCAGCAGCCGGTCTTCGGTGGCCTTCCTGAGTTTTCGGTTGACCGCACCTGCGGCCCGCACGTCCTCTTCGGCCAGATAGCCCGTGATGTGCTGAACCAAGTTGTGTGGCAACGTGTTCAGCGGCGAGGCGCACTGGCGGATGGTGTCTTTCAAGTCGGCGTGAATGTCCTTGGACCACGCGCCATTCGGGTCCGAGAGGCTCAGCTCATCGCGCAGAGCTTGCAGTTCGGCCCTCGCCTCACCGCGCCTTTCAGAGGTCAGGGCACTGAATCCGTGGTTCACGGCGTTCAACACCGATCGGCAATCCGCCAGCCCCTGGAAGGGGCCTTCGAGCGGGAAGAACGTGCCCAAGGCTTCCTGCATCAGGAGGGCCAGGTCTTCATAGGAGCGAAGGCGACCCTGAGATCCGACGATGCCGCCTTCAATCGACGCGGCACAGCGGCCGGTGTTCGACGCAATGGGGAAAGAATTCATGTTCAAACAGTCTTTGATACCCAGCACGGCGCTGGAAGACCTGAGTGACCCACCCTTTCCCCAAGTTCGCCGTGCGACCGACACGGCGGTGCCGCTCAGCGCTCAGGCCACATCACGCCCGTGTCGCTCAGGATCGCGTCCAGCGGCACATCGTGGATCTCGGGCTTGAGGTAGGGCAACCAGCTGAAGTCGTAGCCCAGGCCCACGGTGAACGGCTTGGGATTCAGGCTGGCGAGCGTGCGGTCGTAGAAACCGCCGCCATAGCCCAGGCGGAAACCGCCGGGCCCGTAGCCTACACAGGGCACGAAGATCAGCGTGGGCACGACGATCTCGGTGTCCTTCGGCTTGGGAATGCCGTAGGCGTCTTCTTCCATCGGGCAGCCCGGGTACCAGGTGTAGAAGGTCAGTGTCTTGTCCACCTTGTTCACCACCGGCAGGCCGATGCGCCGGTGCTGCTGCTGCCCTTGCGCGTCCTCTTCCAGGCCGGCCTCCTGCCAGCGGAACAGCGCGGGCAGCGGATCGAACTCGCCCTTGATCGGCCAATACGCGCCGATGACGGTGTCGGGCCGGTGGATCAGCCACACGCGCATGACCCGCTGCAGCAGGTCATTGCGCCAGGCGCGGTCGGCCAGGGACTGTCGTTTTTCAATCAGCGATTTGCGCCATTCGACCTTCAGCGCAGCCGCCGATCCGTCGCCCGGCGAAGCGTGGGGTTTGTGGGGACTCTGACCGTCTTTGTTGTCCATAATCGACACATGAATCTGGTTGATGAGAAACAGGGCAGCGCGCGGCGAATCGGTCGACGCCTGCAAGGGCTGGGACTGCGGCTCATTATGGCGGCGCTCGTGACACCGGGCCTTGCGCTGGCACAAGCCACCAGCAGCGGCGGCGGCGATGCCGCGCTGCTGGAGATGCGCTCGGCCTATTCGCGCGGCAACAGTTTCCAGCTCGCCAACCTGCTGCCCACCGTGCGCGGCCACGCGCTGGAGCCGCTGGCGAACTACTGGAGCATCCGCTCGCGGCTGGACATCGCCACGCCGGTGGACATCCGCGCCGCGCTCGACCGCATGGCGGGCACCTACTGGGAAGACCGCCTGCGCAACGACTGGCTGCTGCAGTTGGGCAAGGCGCGCGACTGGGCCAACTTCGACGCCGAGCTGCCACGCTTTCGCATGAACGACGACCGCCAGGTGCGCTGCTACGCACTCATGCGCGACGTGATGACCGGCCGCGCGACCGGCGAGGCCGTGGCGCCCATGGTGCAGGCCAACTGGCACGCGCAGCGCGAGGCCGAAGACGGTTGCGCGACCGCCGCCAAATTCCTGCTCGACGCCGGGCAGCTCAAACCCCAGGTGGTGTGGCAGCGCGCCCGGCTGGCCATGGACGCCAACCGCGCGCGCGTGGCCACCCAGGCCGTGGCCATGCTGGACCCGGACCTGAGCGCCACGGTGGACAGCATCGCAAGCGACCCCGCGAAATACCTGGATGAAAAACTCACCGCGATCCGGCCGCGCACCAAGGAACTGGTGACGCTGGCCATCATCCGCCTCGCCGCCAACGACCCCACCGCCGCCGCGCTGGAGATGGACCGCACGCGCTGGAAGGCCCAGCTCACCAAGGAAGAGCGCAGCTGGACCTGGGGCGTGATCGGCAAGCGCTCGGCGCAGAAGCTGCAGGCCGAGGCGCTGGGCTACTTCGCCAACGGCGAAGACCGCCACATGCACGACGAGCACCTGGCCTGGAAAGCGCGCGCGGGCATGCGCGCGGGCTCCTGGAGCGCCGTGCACGATGCCGTGGCCGCCATGAGCGAGGCCCAGCAGAGCGACCCGGCTTGGGTGTACTGGGAAGCGCGCGCGGTGCAGGCGCTCAAGCTGCCCGACCCGGTGGCCGCCTCGGCCAAGGCGCGCGAGCTGTTCGAGAGCATCGCCTCCACCCGCGACTTCTACGAACAGCTGGCGATGGAAGAACTCGGCCGGCCCATCACCGTGCCGGCCGCGCCCGCACCGCTCACCGCCGAGGAAGTCGCCGCCGCGCAGAACAACCCCGGCCTGCGCCGCGCGCTGATTGCCATCCGCCTGGGCCTGCGCAGCGAAGGCGTGCGCGAGTGGAACTACACCGTGGGCCTGCACACCCCCGGCGGCATGGGCGAGCGCGAGCTGCTGGCCGCCTCGGCCCTGGCCTGCCAGCACGAGCTGTGGGACCGCTGCATCAACACCAGCCTGCGCACGCCCGAATCGATGGACCACGCTCAGCGCTTCCCCACGCCGCACCGCGCCCAGGTGGTCAGCCGCGCCACCGAGATCGGCCTGGACCCGGCCTACGTGTACGGCCTGATCCGGCAGGAAAGCCGCTTCATCACCGACGCCCGCTCGGGCGTGGGCGCTTCCGGTCTCATGCAGGTGATGCCGGCCACCGCGCGCTGGACCGCCAACAAGATCGGCCTGACCAACTTCAAACCCGCCCAGATCACCGAGCGCGACACCAACATCCAGATCGGCACCGCCTACCTGAAGTTCGCGCTCGACGACTTCCAGGGCTCGCTGCCGCTGGCCGCCGCCGCGTACAACGCCGGGCCCGGCCGCTCGCGCCAGTGGCGCAACGGGCCGGTGCTGCCGGGCGAGGTCTGGACCGAGAACATCCCGTTCGAGGAAACGCGCGACTACGTCAAGCGCGTGCTGGCCAACACCACCAACTACGCCGCGCAAATCACCGGCCAGCCGCAGTCGCTGCGCGCGCGGCTGGGCACCGTGGGCCCGCGCCCGGTGAACGCCCCCACCGTCAACCCCGACCTGCCCTGACGCCCATGAAGAACGTCCTTGTCCTCGGTGGCACCGGCTTCATCGGCCGCCACGTCTGCGAAAAACTGCACCGCCAGGGCTGGCGCATCACCGTGCCCACCCGCCGCGCCCTGAACGCCGCGCACGTGCAGCACCTGCCTCGGGTGACGGTGCTCGAAGCCGACGTGCACGACCCAGGGCAACTGCTCAGCCTGCTGGACGGGCACGACGCGCTCGTCAACCTCGTGGCCATCCTGCACGGCAGCGAAGACGACTTCGAGCGCGTGCACGTGGAACTGCCGCTGTCGCTGGCCGAGGCCTGCGCGGCCGACGGCATCCGCCGCGTGGTGCACGTGAGCGCGCTGGGCGCGGGCCTGGACGGCCCGTCACGCTACCAGCGCAGCAAGGCGCGCGGCGAAGAGGTGCTGCGCGGCGCCGGCCTGGACCTCACCATCCTGCGACCCAGCGTGGTCTTTGGCGAGGGCGACCGCTTTCTCAACCTGTTCGCGCGCCTGCAGGCCGTGCTGCCCGTCGTGCCGCTGGCCGGCGCGAACGCGCGCTTTCAGCCCGTGTGGGTGGAAGACGTGGCCCAGGCGGTGGTGACCTGCCTGCGCGACCGCGACCTGCCCATGAGCAGCGCGGGCCAGACGTTCGAATGCGTCGGGCCCGAGGTGTTCACCCTGGCCGAGCTCGTGCGCATCGCCGGGCGCCATGGCAGCCGGCAGCGCCCCGTGCTGCCGCTGCCCGCAACACTGGCGCGGCTGCAGGCCATGGTGATGGAGGCCATGCCCGGCGACCCGGTGATGAGCCGCGACAACCTCGATTCGATGACGGTGGACAACGTGGCGTCGCGGCAATGGCCCGACCTTTCGGCACTGGGCATCCGGCCCGCCAGCGTGCACAGCGTGGCCCCGACCTACCTCGGCGACCGCGGCGGGCGCAGCCAGCTGTTGGATTACCGGCACGGCGCCGGCCGCTGAGCCGAAACTTCGGGCTTTTTTGGGGGCGGGGGTATTTTTTTGGCACACTCCGCGTGTGGCAGAAATGAATACCTTTAACCGACAGGAGCCCCAATGGCCGCACCCGTTCTCAAAAAGCCCAACCGCCGCCTCGCCCCCATCCCCACCCCCACCGAGGAAGACTCGACCTACCGCCCCGAGCATCAGCGCGATGTGGTCAACCGGCTCAAGCGCATCGAAGGCCAGGTGCGCGGCCTGATCGAGATGGTTGAGAATGGCCGGGGCTGTGAGGATGTGGCCCAGCAGATGTGTGCCGCGCGCAAGGCGATGGACAAAGCCTTCTACCGGATGATGGCCTGCTCGGTCATGGAAGCGGTGTCGGAATCGGACTCCGAAATCAACACCTTCCTGCAGGTGGAGCGCTCGACGCGCATTCTTGAAAAATACGCCTAAAGCATTCACCTCAGAACACCTTCCGTGAACCCGCTCGGGCCTCATGGGCCGCGAATCAATCGCCTGGCGTTTTGGCATCAATGCGTGGCCGGCGACCCTCTACCATGGGCGGTTCTTTCAGGAGATCCTTTCCATGGCACTGCAGCTCTACGTCGGCAACAAGAACTACTCGTCCTGGTCCATGCGCCCCTGGGTGCTGATGAAGCAGGCGGGCATCGCGTTCGAAGAGAAGATGATCCGGTTCGACTCGTTCGACGTGAATTCGGTCTTCAAGAAGGAGCTGCGCGCGGTCAGCCCCGTTGCCAAGGTGCCGGTGCTGGTGGACGACGGCTTTGCCATCTGGGACACGCTGGCGATCGCTGAGTACCTCGCCGAGCGTTTCCCCGAAAAGCAGCTCTGGCCGCAGGACGTGCGCGCCCGGGCACGGGCGCGCAGCGTCTGCGCCGAGATGCACAGCGGTTTTGGCGCGCTGCGCAACCACTGCCCCATGAACATCGAGGCCTCGCTGCCCGAGATCGGCCGCCTGATCTGGCGCGACAAGCCGGACGTGCGCGCCGACGTGGCCCGCCTGTGCGGCCTGTGGAGCGAGCTGCTGGCGGCCCAGCCGGCCGAGGCCCTGCTGTTTGGCGCGTTCAGCATCGCCGATGCCTACTTCGCACCGGTGTGCATGCGCATCGCCACCTACGAGCTGCCCGTGCCGGCCGACCTCGCCGCCTACGTGGCCCGCGTGCGCGCGCTGCCCGGGGTGAAGGCCTGGATGGACGAAGCGCTGGCCGAGCACGACTTCATCGATTTCGACGAGCCATACCGGCTGGGCCGCTGATCGGATGATGAACGCCGTCACCCTCGCCGCCCTGGAAGCCTTCCCGGGCCAGCTGGAGGCGCACTTTGCGGCGTTTCCCAGCGGGTTCACGCAATGGGCGCCGCCGTCCTGGGCCGGCGTGCCCAGCGAGCCGCTGACCGCGCTCGAGCAGGTCTGCCATGTGCGCGACATCGAAATCGATGGCTACCAGGTGCGCTTCCACCGCACGCTGAACGAATGCCATCCGACGCTGGTGTCCATCGACACCGACGCCCTGGTCATCGAACGCGGCTACGGCACGTCCGACGCGGCGCAGGCCCTGCTCGACTTCCGCGCCGCGCGAGCCCGCACGGTGGCCCTGCTGGCCGGGCTGGCGCCCGATCGGTTCGACCGCTCCGCGGTGTTCGAGGGCTATGGGCCCGTGACCCTGCGCGGCCTGGTGCACTACCTCTGCAGCCACGACCAGCAGCACCTGGCCGGCCTGCAGTGGCTGCTGGGCCAGATCGAGGCTTCGCGCGTGCCGGCGAACGGCTGAGCCGTTCACCGCGGTCCCGCCCCGCAAGCGCGACCGCTCAGAAGTGCACGACGGTGCGGATCGACTTGCCTTCGTGCATCAGGTCGAAGGCTTCGTTGATCTCGCTGAGCTGGCGGGTGTGGGTGACGAAGGGCGCCAGCTGCAGATGGCCTGCCATCGCGTCGCGCACCATGCCGGGCAGTTCGGTGCGGCCTTTGACGCCGCCAAAGGCCGTGCCCAGCCACTTGCGGCCGGTGACCAGCTGGAACGGACGTGTGGAAATTTCCTGGCCCGCACCGGCCACGCCGATGACCACGGACTGGCCCCAGCCGCGGTGCGCGCACTCCAAGGCCGCGCGCATCACGTGGACGTTGCCGATGCACTCGAAGGAATGGTCCACGCCCCAGCCGGTCATTTCCACGATGACCTGCTGGATGGGTTTGTCGAAGTCCTTGGGGTTGACGACATCCGTCGCGCCGAAGGTCCTGGCCAGGTCGAACTTCGAGGGGTTGGTGTCGACCGCGATGATGCGGCCGGCCTTGGCCAGCTTGGCGCCCTGGACCACGGCCAGACCGATGCCGCCCAGCCCGAACACGGCCACCGAGTCGCCTTCCTGCACCTTGGCCGTGTTCTTGACGGCCCCCAGGCCGGTGGTCACGCCACAGCCCAGCAGGCAGACCTGCTCGGGGTTGGCCTGCGCGTCGATCCTGGCCAGGGACACCTCGGCCACCACGGTGTACTCGCTGAAGGTGGAGCACCCCATGTAGTGGTGGATGGGCTGGCCGTTGTAGGAGAAGCGCGTCGTTCCATCGGGCATCACGCCCTTGCCCTGGGTGGCGCGCACGGCCACGCACAGGTTGGTCTTGCCGGATCGGCAGAACAGGCATTCACCGCATTCGGCCGTGTACAGCGGGATCACGTGGTCGCCCGGCTTGACGCTGGTGACGCCTTCGCCGACCTCGACCACGATGCCTGCGCCTTCATGGCCGAGCACCACGGGGAAGAGACCTTCCGGGTCGTCGCCGGACAGCGTGAAGGCGTCGGTGTGGCACACGCCCGTGTGGGTGATGCGGACCAGCACTTCGCCCTGGCGCGGCGGGGCCACGTCGATTTCAACGATCTGAAGCGGTTCTCCGGCCTTGAAGGCCACGGCAGCGCGCGATTTCATCTTTGGGGGGTCCTTATAGTTGGCTTCGTCTTTCGAAGAGGGCCCCGCACGATATCGGCGACGGCGCCTGAGCGCTACCCGTTGCCGGGCGCTTCGAGCCGGGTTGGCCGGCGCATCGGTCAAGTTGGCCGGATCGGAACGGGCCATTCGTGAAACGACAACACAGGCACAACGAAACCACTGGAACATGGAAGTCCCTATGCACTCTTCACCCGTCCGGGTCGACCTGGTCGTGTACCCGGGGTTCAAGGCGCTGGAGGCCATCGGCACCATGAGCGTGCTGGAGTACGCCAACATCCATCTGGCGCAAAGTGGCCGACCGCCCGGCTACAGCGTGAGGATCGCCTCCACCCGGGCCGGCACGATCGCCTCCGACCTGCAGATGTCGCTGGAAGCCACGAAGGCCGTGGACGCGACCGACCTCCCGGACATCGCGGTCATCGTGGGCGCGCGCGCCATCGAGCAGGCCCTGGCGTCGAACCAGCCTCTGGTGGCATGGGCCCGCGACAACGCCTCCCAGGTGAACCGCCTGGTGGGCCTGTGCTCGGGCAGCTTCTTCCTCGCGGAGGCCGGGCTGCTGGACGGCCTGCGCGCCACCACCCACTGGAGCGCGGCGGGCCTGCTGCAGCGAAAGTTCAGGGATGTGAAGGTGGAGCCCGACGCGATCTACATCCGCGCCGGTCATCTCTGGACGTCGGCGGGCGTGACCGCCTGCATCGATCTGGCGCTGGCCCTGGTGGAAGAGGATTTCGGCCGCTCCCTGGCTCTGGCGGTGGCCCGGGATCTGGTCGTCTACCTGCGGCGCCCAGGCGGGCAGTCCCAGTACAGCATGCACCTGGCCAGCCAGAACACCACGCACCCGGGCATCCGCGAGGTGCAGGACTGGATTCTCTCCAACGTCGCGTCGCCGATGCCGCAGAGCGATCTGGCCCGGCGGGCGGCCATGAGCGAGCGGAATTTTCGCCGTGTGTTCGTGAAGGAAGTGGGCGTCGCGCCGAACCAGTACATCGACGCGGCCAGGCTCGACAAGGCTTGCGTGCTCCTGCAGGACGGGGATCTGCCCTTGAAGTCGATCGCCGGGCGCGTCGGTTATGCCTCCGAGCAGTCGCTGCGCAAGCTGTTCCTGAAGCAACTGGGCGTCACGGCCGAGGAGTACCGGGTGCGCTTCAGCAGCGCGCGCCGGCATTCGGATTGAGCACCCAGGCGCGGCCGGCCAGCCCCTGCGCCTAAACTTGCCTCCATGAAAACCTATCTCGTGGGCGGTGCGGTGCGCGACGCGCTGATGGCGCGCGCTTCGGACGCCCCCGCCGCCGTCTCGCACGCGGACCGCGACTGGGTGGTGGTGGGCGCCACGCCCGAAGCCATGGCGGCCGAGGGCTTTCTGCCGGTGGGCCGCGACTTTCCGGTCTTTCTTCACCCGAAGACCAAAGAGGAATACGCGCTGGCGCGCACCGAACGCAAGACCGCGCCGGGCTACCACGGCTTCGCTTTCCACACCGAGGCCGGCGTCACGCTGGAAGACGACCTCGCGCGGCGCGACCTCACCATCAACGCCATGGCGGTGGCCGCCGAGCACGCCGACGACCCGGCGCGCGCGCCCTTGATCGACCCGCACCAAGGCCAGCGCGACCTGCGCGAGCGCGTGCTGCGCCACGTGACCGGGGCCTTCGCGGAAGACCCGGTGCGCATCCTTCGGCTGGCCCGCTTCGCCGCGCGCTTTCCCGATTTTTCGGTGGCACCCGAGACCCTGGCGCTGATGCGCGAGATGGTGGCGAACGGCGAAGTCGACCACCTGGTGGCCGAGCGCGTGTGGCAGGAGCTGGCGCGTGGCCTCATGGAGCAGCGCCCCAGCCGCATGCTGGAGGTGCTGCGCGACTGCGGTGCCCTGCAGCGGCTGTTGCCCGAGGTGGACCGGCTCTGGGGCGTGCCGCAGCGCGCCGAATACCACCCCGAGGTGGACACCGGCGTGCACCTGATGATGGTGCTGGACATGAGCGCGCGCCTGGCCGCGCCGCTGACGGTGCGCTTCGCCTGCCTGTGCCACGACCTGGGCAAGGGCACGACGCCGGCCGACGTGCTGCCGCGCCACATCGGCCATGAAGAGCGCAGCGCGCGCCTGCTCAAGGGCGTGTGCGAGCGGCTGCGCGTGCCCACCGATTGCCGCGAACTCGCCGACGTGGTGGCGCGCGAGCACGGCAACATCCACCGCAGCGGCGATTTCAGCGCGGGCGCGGTGGAGCGCCTGCTGGAGCGCTGCGACGCGCTGCGCAAGCCGGCGCGTTTCCATGAAGTGCTGCTGGCCTGCGAATGCGACGCGCGCGGCCGCCTCGGCCTGGAAGAAGAGCCCTACCCGCCGCGCGAGCGGCTGGCGCTGGCGCTGTCGGCCTCGCGCTCGGTGGACACGGCCGTGGTCGCGGCCCGGGCCCAGGCCGATGGGCTGAGCGGCCAGCGCGTGGGCGAGCGCATCCACCGCGCGCGCGTCACCGCCGTTTCGCAGGCCCTGGGGGCTTCGGCGCCCGAAGCGACGGGCGATTGAGCCCATCCGCGCGCCGTCAACCGGCGCCGGAGTCTCTCACCCGCGAGGTGGGTTAAACGATTTTTCACGCCATGAGACCGCTCACCCTGTTACGGTAGGGGCCAATGAGCACACTGCCAAGACTGCTGACCGACCGGTCCGCGCTGTTTCTGGACTTCGACGGCACGCTCGCCGATCTGGCCGGCAGGCCCGATGCGGTGGAGATCCCGCCAGCGCTGGTGACCTTGCTGAACGGCCTGCACCAGCGGCTGGATGGCGCGCTGGCGCTGGTGACGGGGCGGGCCCGCGAAGACCTGGAGCCCATGCTGGCCTCGCCCTGGCCCTGGCCGGCGGCGTTCGAGCACGGCGCGGTGCGCCTGTCGCCCCAGGGGGGTGCGGCCACCACGCGGCCGAGCGGGCTGGCGCGCGCGATCGCGGCGGCCGAACAGCTGGTGGCGCGCCACGCCGGCCTGCTGCTGGAGCGCAAACAAACCTCGATGGCCCTGCACTACCGGCAGGCGCCCATGCTGGAGGCGCTGTGCATGAGCACGCTGACGCAGGCCATCACCGACGAGCCCGGGCTGCAATTGCTGCACGGCAAGGCCGTGGTGGAAGTGAAATCCGCCCGCGTGAGCAAGGGCGCTGCCATCGAGGCCTTCATGCAAGAAGCGCCCTTCGCGGGCCGCGTGCCGGTGTTCGCGGGCGATGACGTGACCGACGAGGCCGGCTTCGACGTGGTGCAGCGCCTGGGCGGCGAAGGCATCAAGGTGGGCGAAGGCCCGAGCCTGGCCCGCCACCGTTGCCCCAGCCCCGAGGCCCTGCGCGCCTGGCTGGCCGATGCCCTGTCCCTCTCCAGCCCACGCCCATGAGCCCCACCCCCGGTTTTGCCCCACCCGCCTCCCCCTCGCTGTCGCTGGGCATGGTCGGCAATTGTTCCTTCAGCGCACTGATCGATCCGCACGGCCGCGTGGTCTGGAGCTGCCTGCCCCGGTTCGACGGCGACCCGGTGTTCCACGCCCTGCTGGGCGGGGACGATGCCGACAACGGCGCGTTCGCGATCGAGATCGAAGGCCTGGCCGAAGCCACGCAGCGCTACGAACACAACACCGCCGTGCTGGTGACCGAGCTCTGGGACCACGACGGCAATGGCCTGGCCATCACCGACTTCGCGCCGCGCTTTCTCTCGCGCGGGCGCTACTTCCGGCCCACCCAGCTGGTGCGCCGCGTGCGCCCGCTCAAGGGCGCGCCGCGCATCCGCGTGAGCCTGCTGCCGCGCTTTGACTGGGGCCGCGTCACGCCCACCATCACCTCGGGCAGCAACCACATCCGCTACGTGGGCGAGGGGCTGACGCTGCGCCTGCACACCGACGCCTCCATCAGCCACGTGCTCTCGCGCGAGCCCTTCCTGCTCACGCGCGAATGCAACTTCATGTTCGGCCCGGACGAGACGCTGGAGACCGGCATCGGCGACACCGCGCGCCACTTCGAGCAGGAGACCATCGCCTACTGGCGCAACTGGAGCCGGCGCCTGGCGGTGCCGCTGGAGTGGCAGGAGGCGGTGATCCGCGCGGCCATCACGCTCAAGCTCTCGCTGTTTGAGGACACGGGCGCCATCGTCGCGGCCATGACCACCAGCATCCCCGAGGCGCCGGGCACCCAGCGCAACTGGGACTACCGCTACTGCTGGCTGCGCGACGCCTTCTTCGTGGTGCGCGCGCTCAACAGCCTGTCCGAGGTCGGCACCATGGAGGACTATCTCAGCTGGCTCGCCAACGTGGTGGTGGGCGCGGGCGGTGGCCACATCCAGCCGCTGCACGGCATCGGCCTGGAGCGCGAACTGCCCGAGAGCATCTGCGACACCCTGCCCGGCTACCGCGGCATGGGGCCGGTGCGCGTGGGCAACCAGGCGCAGGAGCATTTCCAGCACGACGTGTACGGCAACATCGTGCTGGCCGCCGCACAGGCCTTCCACGACGAGCGCCTGCTGCACCCGGCGGGCCTCGCGGAGTTCGAACAGCTCGAGGTGGTGGGCGAGCGCGCGCTGCGCATCTACGACCAGCCCGACGCCGGCATGTGGGAGCTGCGAACGCGCGCGCGCGTGCACACCAGCTCGGCCCTGATGTGCTGGGCCGCCTGCGACCGGTTGGCCAAGATCGCGCGCACGCTGGAGATGCCCGGGCGCGCCACCTACTGGGCGACCCACGCCGAAACCATGCGCGAGCGCATCCTGCGCGAGTCCTGGAGCGAGGAGCGCCAGGCCTTCGCCGAGAGCTTCGGCGGGCGCGACCTCGATGCCAGCGTGCTGCTGATGGTGGAGGTGGGCATGATCGACCCGATGGACCCGCGCTTCCTCGCCACCCTGGACGCGCTGGAGAAGCACCTGTGCGACGGTCCCTTCATGCGCCGCTACGAGGCCGCCGACGACTTCGGCAAGCCCGAGACGGCCTTCAACATCTGCACCTTCTGGCGCATTGATGCGCTGGCGCGCACCGGCCGCGCCGACGAGGCCCGCGCCATCTTCGAGACCATGCTGGCCGCGCGCAACCCGTTGGGCATGCTCTCGGAAGACACCCACGCCACCACCGGCGAGATGTGGGGCAACTTCCCGCAGACCTACTCGATGGTGGGCATCATCAACGCGGCGGTGCGCCTCTCGGCCCGCTGGGACTCGGTGATCTGATGAGCCGTCTTGTTGTCATTTCCAACCGCATCGCCGACCCGCGCAAGACCGCCTCGGGCGGACTGGCCGTGGCCCTGGGCCAGGCGCTCGAAGCCTCGGGCGGCTTGTGGTTCGGCTGGAGCGGCAAGGTGGTGGAAGATGGCACGCCCGGCGAGGGCGAACTGCATGTGCAGAACGCAGGCAAGGTGCAGCTGGCCACGGTGGACCTCAGCCGCGAGGACCACGACAGCTACTACCTGGGCTACAGCAACGGCGTGCTCTGGCCGGTGTTCCACTACCGGCTCGACCTGGCCGACTTCGACGCCGGCTACATCGGCGGCTACCGGCGCGTGAACCAGATGTTCGCGCACAAACTCAAGGCCCTGCTGCGGCCCGACGACATCATCTGGGTGCACGACTACCACCTGATCCCGCTGGCCGCCGAACTGCGCGCCATGGGCTGCGAGCAGCGCATGGGCTTCTTCCTGCACATCCCGCTGCCGCCGCCGCTGATGCTGGCCGCAGTCCCCGAACACGACTGGCTGATGCGCTCGCTGTTCGCCTACGACCTCGTGGGTTTTCAGAGCGAGGCCGACGTGTCGCACTTCGCGCGCTACGTGGGCACCGAGACGCCGGCGGACATCCTGGGCGAACACGAGTTCCGCGCCTTCGGCAAGACGCTGCGCGCGCAGGCCTTTCCGATCGGCACCGATGTGGACGAGTTCATCGAACTCGGCAAGGGCCGCGAGTCGCAGGAGATGTACGAGCAGATGCGCAAGGAGTATTCGCGCCGCCGCCTGCTGCTGGGTGTGGAGCGCCTGGACTACTCCAAGGGCCTGCCGCAGCGGCTCAAGGCGTTTCGGCAGTTGCTGCAGGCCTACCCGGAAAACCTGGGCAGCGCCACGCTGATCCAGATCGCCTCGCCGAGCCGCGAAAGCGTGGACGCCTACGCTTCTCTGCTGCAGGAGCTGGAGAGCCTGTGCGGTGGCATCAACGGCAACTTCGGCGAGCTGGACTGGATGCCGGTGCGCTACATCCACCGCAACGTGGCTCGCAAACGCCTGCCCGGCCTGTACCGCGCCGCCAGCGTGGCGCTGGTGACGCCGCTGCGCGACGGCATGAATCTGGTGGCCAAGGAGTTCATCGCCTCGCAGGACCCGGATGACCCGGGCGTGCTGGTGCTCTCGCGTTTTGCCGGTGCGGCCGAGCAGATGCGCGAGGCTTTGCTGGTGAACCCTTACGACACCACGCGCACGGCCGAGACCATGCAGCGCGCGCTGCAGATGCCGCTCGAAGAACGGCAGCGCCGCCACCAGGCGCTGCTGCAGGGCATCCGCGAGCAGGACGTGCACTGGTGGCGTGAGCGCTTCCTGGCCGCGCTGGCGGCCGTTCCCAACCCGTAAACCCTTTCACGGCGGGCGCCGGCCGCAAGGCCGGCGCCCGCTTTGCTTTTTTCTTTTCCGGAGTACCCATGAACGAAGCCTTCATCGACATCGCCACCCGCTGGTGGAGCAGCCTGGGCGGCGCCGCCGCCAGCCTCACGCGCATCGTGCTCATCGTCCTGGTGGCCTGGCTGCTGGTGGTGGTGCTGCAGCGCGTGGTGGGCACGCTGCGCGAGCGCATCGCCAGCCGGCTGGACGACCGCGAGGCCGCCAAACGCGCCCAGACCCTGGATCGGGTGTTCCGCTACCTGATCGTCGTGGTGGTGAGCCTGGTGGCGGGCATGCTGGTGCTGGGCGAGGTGGGCGTCTCCGTCGCGCCCATCCTGGGCGCAGCGGGCGTGGTGGGTCTGGCAGTGGGCTTCGGTGCCCAAAGCCTGGTCAAGGACTACTTCGCCGGTTTCTTCCTGCTGCTGGAAAACCAGATCCGCCAGGGCGATGTGGTGAAGATCGGCGACCACGCCGGCATGGTGGAGGTGGTAACGCTGCGCTACGTGCAACTGCGTGACTACGACGGCAACGTGCACTACGTGCCCAACGGCTACATCAACACAGTGGTCAACATGACGCGCGACTTCAGCCATGCGGTGATGGACATCCGCGTGGCCTTTCGCGAGAACGTGGAAGACGTGATGGCCGTGATGCGCGACGTGGCCGCGCAACTGCGCGCCGACCCGGCGTTTTCGCCCCGCATCCTGGCCGACATGGAGATCGCCGGCGTGGACAACTGGGCGGAGTCGGCGCTCATCATCCGCTGCCGCTTCCGCACCCTGCCGCTGGAGCAGTGGGGCATCAAGCGCGAATACCTGCGCCGCCTGAAGGCGGCCTTCGATGCGCAGGGCATCCAGATCCCGGTGCCGCACCTCATGGTGTACCCGGGGCAGGACCGCGAGGGAGCGGTCCCGCCGCTGGGCACCGCGCGGGCCGCGCCCCAGTCGTGATCAGGGCCGCGCGTCGAGCGCGCGGGCGGCGCCGAGCAGCGCAGGCGATTGCTGCGCGGTGATCACCCACACCGGAATCCCGCTCTGGTAAGCCTCGAAGCGGCCCTTGGCTTCGAAGCGTTCGCGGAACGGCGAGGTGTCGAACCAGGTGCCCAGGCGCGGCACCACCCCCCCGCCGATGTAGACCCCGCCGCGCGCGCCCAGCGTGAGCGCGAGGTTGCCGGCCACGGCGCCGAGCACGCCGCAGAGCATCTCCAGGGCCTCCAGCGCCTGCGCATGCCGGCCTTGCAGCGCGGCCTCGGTCACGGCGGCGGCGCTGGTGAACGCGCGGGCGTCCACGCCATCGGTTTCGCACAGGATCTGGCAGGTTTCCAGCAGGCCGGTGCCGCTGGCCACGCGCTCGGCCGAGGCATGGCCGTGGCGGCGCACCAGCGCGTCCATCACCGCCCGCTCGCGCGCGGTGGCCGCTGGCAGGGTCACGTGGCCGCCCTCGCCGGCGATCGGCACCCAGCCGCCCGCGCCGTCGGGCAGCAGGCCCGACACCCCCAGCCCCGTGCCCGCGCCCAGCAGCGCGATGGCAGCGCCCGGCACCGCCGCGCCGCCGCCCACCTGGCGCAGCTCGTGCGCGGGCAGGTGCGGCAGGGCCAGGGCCAGGGCGGTGAAGTCGTTGAGCACGCGCAGCGTGGTCAGGCCCAGTTCGTCGCGCAAGGCCGCCTGCGAGAACGACCAGTCGTGGTTGGTCATGCTCACGCGGTCGCCCGTGACGGGGTTGGCCATGGCGATCGCCGCCGCCGTGGGCTGGCGGCCCAGGCCGCCGAGGTAGACGCGGATCGCGGCCTGCAGGCTGGCGTGCTCGGCCACCGGCAGCACCTGGATGTGCTCGATCGGTGCGCCGTGGCCGTCCTGCCAGGCCAGGCGGGCGTTGGTGCCGCCCACGTCGGCCAGCAGCCGGCCTTGTCGGGAAGGTGAAGACATGGTGCGCGGGAAATGGTCGGACAAGCCCCGACCATACCGCGTCAGGCGGCCGGCGTGTTCAGGGCCGCGGCAGGTTCGCGCGCACCCAGCGCGCGATGTCGGCCGCACCCATCGCACCGGGCTGGCGCGCCACCTCGCGCCCGTTCACGAACAGCGCCAGCGTGGGAATGCTGCGGATCTGCAGCCGCGCACCCAGGGCCTGGGCTTCTTCGGTGTTGACCTTGACCAGGCGGACGTGTGGCTCGAGTTCGCGTGCGGCGGCCTCGAACTGGGGCGCCATGGCACGGCAAGGGCCGCACCAGGGGGCCCAGAAGTCCACCAGCACCGGCACCTGGGAGCGGCCCACGTGTTTTTCGAAGGCCGCTTCGTCCAGCGCCGCTGGATGGCCGTCGAACAGCGCGCGGTGGCATTTGCCGCAGTCCGGCGACTGGCTCAGGGCGTCGCGGGCAAGGCGGTTGGTGGTGTGGCAATGGGGACAGACGATGTGCAGGGGCTCGGTGGTCATGGGGCGGTCCGGAATGGCAATGTCTTGCAGATGGCCGCCATGCCGTCGATTTCAAGCGGCTCAGATCAGGTAGCCGATGAGGCTGGCAACCATGCTCAGCACGACGGTGGTGGCAAAGGGCAGGAACCACTCGCGCCCGAAGGCCTTGAAGTGGAAGTCGCCCGGCAGCCGCCCGAAGCCCAGTTTGCGCAGCAACGGCGTGAACCAGCTGATGAGCAGCAGGGCCAGGAAGATGACGATCATCCAGCGGATCATGGTCAGAGCCGGTGCGTGCGGTCGCCGGCCGCGAAACCCAGGGGCAGCCAGCCGGCGGCGCTGCCAGCCGGTGCCAGCGCGATCACCTTGAACAGCTCGCCCATCTCGTGCTCGTTGACGAGCTTCTGCATCATCGCGTTCTGCCTTGCGTCGGCGCGCTGCGCGAGGTCCAGCAGGCCGCAGTTCAACAGGAAGCGGCCCTGGCTGGTGTAGCCCAGCACGTCCAGCCCCGCGTCCTGCGCGGCCAGGGCGATGCCGGTGAAGTTCACGTGCGCGGTGATGTCCTTCTCGCCCACGTCGCTCAACGGGTCGCTGTCGCTGCGGTGCGCGCGGTGGCAGATCAGGGTGCCCATGGCGCGTTGCGGGTGGTAGTACTCGGCCTCGGGGAAACCGTAGTCGAGCAGGAAGGCCGCGCCACGCTTCAGGCGGTCGCCCAGGGTGCGCACGAAGGCCTCGGCCTGCGGGTGGATTTCGGTCACGTAGTCGTGCCCCCCCTCCACCTCCAGCGGTGGGCGCAGCTCGGTGGCGCGGTCGGCCCAGGCCAGGGCGCCCGCCGCGTCCAGCGCCACGCCGCGCTCGTGCCACACGCCGCCCGTGCGCGCGAGCAGTTGCACCGGCATGGCGTCGAGCACCTCGTTGCCGAGCACCACGCCGTGCAGTTGCTCGGGCAGGGCATCGGCCCAATGAACACGGTCCACGTGCGCGCTCAGGGTGTGGCGCTGGCGTTCGCGCAGGCTGCCCGAGAGGTCGACGATGGTGTAGCGCCGCAGCGGCTGCCCCAACTCGGCCAGCGCCTCGATCACCTGCAGGGCGAGCGCGCCGGAGCCGGCGCCGAACTCCCACACCTCGTCGGTGCCGCTGGCGGCCAGCGCCTGCGCCACCTGCCGCGCCAGGGCCTGGCCGAACAGCGGGGTGAGTTCGGGCGCGGTCACGAAATCGCTGCCGCCCTGGGGCAGGTGACCGAATTTCGCCAGCGCGTTGGCGTAGTAGCCCAGGCCGGGCTCGTAGAGCGCGATGGCCATGAAGCGGTCGAACGGCAGCCAGCCGCCGCCCTGGGCGATGGCCTCGCGCACCCGCGCCAGCAAGGGGCTCGTTAAACTCTCGTGTTCTGTTGCCATGGGGGTTCGCACCCCCGGATTGTCCTTCATGCCCAGCGCCACCCCCCGCCTCTTGCCACGCGCACCGTGCTCGTCACCGGCGCGGGCAAGCGCCTGGGCCGCGAGATCGCGCTGGCGCTGGCGCAGTCGGGCTGGAACGTGGCGGTGCACCACCGCCACTCGGCGGACGACGCGCACCGCACCGCCGCCGACTGCGCCTTGCGCAGCGGGCGCGACGGCAGCGCCCACACCTTTTTTGCCGATCTCGGCGACGAGGCCAGCGTGCGCGCCCTGCTGCCGACCGTGGTGGCGCATTTCGGCCACCTGGACGCGGTGGTCAACAACGCCTCGATCTTCGAACACGACAGCGCGCCCAGCTTCGGCTTCGCCGCGCTGGAGCAGCACCTGCGCGCCAACACCGGCGCGCCCGTGCTGCTGGCGCAGGCCCTGCACGCGCACCTGGAGGCACGGCAGGCCGAGGGCGTGGTGGTCAACCTGCTCGACCAGAAGCTCTGGAACATGAACCCGGACTTCTTCAGCTACACGCTCTCCAAGGCCGCGCTCGAAGCCGCCAACACCATGCTGGCGCTGGCCCTGGCGCCGCGCGTGCGCGTGGTGGGCGTGGCACCCGGCCTCACGCTCACCAGCCACCTGCTGAGCGACGAGAAGTTCGCCGAACTGCACCAGCAGTCGCCGCTGGGGCGCTCGTCCACCCCGCAGGACGTGGCCGCCACCGTGGCCTTCGCGCTGGACAACCGATCCATCACCGGCACCACCCTGCTGGTCGATGGCGGCCAGCACCTGATGCGCTTCGAGCGCGATTTTTCGCTGATGTAACCCAGCGCACGCCCACCATGAACGCCACCGCCGCCGGCAACCAGATCCTCACGCTCACCGGGCTGCGCTTCAACGCCAACCTGGGCATCCTGGACCACGAGAAGTCGAGCCCGCAGCCGATCCAGGTCGATGCCGAGCTCAACCAGGGCACGCAGCCCCTGCTGCCGCACGACGACGACATCGGCCATGTGCTGGACTACCGCAAGGTGCGCCAGATCATCATCGACGAATGCACCGCCGAGCACGTGAACCTGCTGGAGAGCCTGATCGGCAAGCTCACGCGCCGGCTGATCCAGCTGCCCGGCGTGATCGGCGTGCGCGTGAAGATCGCCAAGCTGGAAATCTTCGACGACTGCGAGGTCGCCATCCGCATGGAAAGCGGGCAGTGGTGAGGAACCCGACATGAACACCGAACTCGAAAACCACAAACTCGAAAAACGCCTGTGCCGCGAGGTCGGCCGCGCGATCGTGGACTACAACATGATCGAGGAAGGCGACCGCGTGATGGTCTGCCTCTCGGGCGGCAAGGACAGCTACGGCATGCTCGACATCCTGCAGAAGCTGCAGGCGCGCGCGCCCGTCCGTTTTGAACTGATCGTGGTCAACCTCGACCAGAAGCAGCCCGGTTTTCCGGCCGACATCCTGCCCGCCTACCTCACGAAACTGGGCGTGAAGTTCCACATCGAGAACCAGGACACGTACTCCATCGTCAAGCGCGTGATCCCCGAGGGCAAGACGATGTGCAGCCTGTGCAGCCGCCTGCGCCGGGGCATCCTCTACCGCGTGGCCAGCGAGCTCGGCGCGACCAAGATCGCGCTGGGCCACCACCGCGACGACATCCTGCAGACCCTGCTGCTCAACATGTTCTTCGGCGCCAAGCTCAAGGGCATGCCCCCGAAGCTGGTGAGCGACGACGGCCGGCACGTGGTGATCCGCCCCATGGCCTATGTGGCCGAGAAGGACCTCAGCCGCTGGGCCGAACTGCGCGAATTCCCCATCATCCCGTGCACGCTGTGCGGCAGCCAGGAAAACCTGCAGCGCAAACAGGTGGGCCTGATGCTCAAGGACTGGGAGAAGCGTTTCCCGGGCCGGATCGAGAACATGTTCACCGCCTTGCAGAACATCGTGCCCAGCCACCTGATGGACCGCTCGCTGTTTCCTTTTGAAACCATCCAGGCCACGGGCGAGGCCAGCGAGGACGGCGACAAGGCCTTCGACGACGAGCCCCTGCCCGGGGCGGCACGCGCCTTGCCCCCTGAAACGGACTGGCCCGCACCGCAGGGGAACGCTTCGGCGCCCGCCGCAGTCATACCGATTGCCGCGGCGCACTGAGTTTTCTCCTCGGGCGCCCGCCAAGGCCATTCAGGAGGTTTCATGACCATTCAACAGCTCTTGCGCCCCTTCAAGGTGTGGGGCGCCGCCACCGCCCTGCTGGTGCTCAGCGGTTGCGCCAGCGTGTACCTGGTGGACAACGAGGTGCAGAGTTTCGCGCGCTGGGCCGACCAGGCGGGCAAGCCCGGCACGCCGGTGACGATTCCCCAGGCGCCGCAGATCTACCGCTTCGAGCGCCTGCCCTCGCAGCGCGAAGGCAAGATCGCCACCGGTCAGGACGAGCTGGAGCGCCTCGCCCAGCAGGCCCTGGTGAAGGTGGGCTGGACCCGCGCGGCCGAAGGCACGGCATCCCCCTGGCTGGTGCAGGTGGACGCCAGCACGCTGCGCCTGCCGCGCGCGCCCTGGGAAAGCCCGTACGACGGTTACTGGGGCGGCTATTGGGGCGGCGGTTTCGGCCCCGGCTTCGGTTATGCCATGCCCGGGCGCGACTACGTGGTGACCGGCCGTGGCCAGATCATCTGGATGCCGATGTACCCGCGCATGGAGTCGCCGTACTACAAGCGCGAGGTGTCGCTGGTGATCCGCCACGCCGCCAGCGGCAAGGTGGTGTACGAGACGCGCGCCGCGCACGATGGCCGCTGGAACAGCACCAACGGCCTGTGGTCGGCCATGCTGGACGCCGCGCTGCGCGACTTCCCGGCGCCGCCGGAAGGCCCGCGCCAGGTCAACATCGAAGTGCCACGCTGACCGGCGGGCGGCCCAGCAAGGCTCAGCGGGTCGCGCGCTCCAGCAGTTCGCGGATCGCCTCGCCCAGGGCGTCCATGCTGTCCTGCTTGCCCATCACGTCGCTCACGCCAGCCTCGGTCGCCTCGGCGATCAGCTTGTCGTTGACGTGCCCCGAGACGATGGCCACGCGCAGGCCCGGGCGCAGCCGGCGCGCCTCGCGCGCCACGTCCACCCCCGAGATGCCCGGCATGTTCTGGTCGGTCACCACCAGGTCCACCGGGTCGTCGGGATGCTCGCGCAACCAGGCGATCGCCGCCTCGCCCGATTCGAAGGTGCTGGTGCGGTAGCCCTGCTTGCGCAGCAGGCGCCCGACCAGGAACACCAGGGCTTCGTAGTCGTCGATGTAGATCACGTGTTTGCCGGGCGCCACCGGCACGGCGGCCGTGGCCACGGTGACGGGCGCGGGCGCCGGCGCCTCGTCGGCGGCCCCGGCGGCCAGGGGCAGGTAGACGTCGAAGCGCGAGCCCTCGCCGGGGCGGCTGTGCAGCGCGATCACCCCGCGGTGGGCCTTGACGATGCCATGCACCACCGCCAGGCCCAGGCCGGTGCCCGCGCCCGGCGCCTTGGTGGTGAAGAAGGGCTCGAAGATGCGCTGCTGCGTGGCCTCGTCCATGCCGGGGCCGTTGTCGGCCACGCTCAGGCAGGCATAGGCGCCGCCGGCCAGGCCGCCCAGCTGCAGGCCTTGCGAGGCGTCCAGCCGCACATCGCGCAGCGCCACGGTGATGTCGCCCGAGCGGCCTTCCATGGCCTGCCAGGCGTTGGTGCACAGGTTCATGAGCACCTGCTGCATCTGGGTCGCATCGGCCAGCACCGGCAGCCCGGCGGCGGGCAGGCGCGCCACGAGCTTGAGGCTGGCGGGCAGCAGCGAGCGCATCAGGCCCAGCGCCTCCTCCACCAGCGGGGTGAGCGGCTGGCGCACCATTTCCTGCGTCTGGCGCCGGCTGAAGGTGAGGATCTGCTGCACCAGCTGGCGCGCGCGGATGGCGGCGCGGTTGATCTCGGTCAGGCTCTCCTGCGCCGGGTGCTGCTCACCCAGGTCCTCGCGCGCCAGCACGAGGTTGCCCAGGATGGCGGCGAGCAGGTTGTTGAAATCGTGCGCCACGCCGCCGGCCAGGGTGCCGATGGCCTCCATCTTCTGCGACTCGCGCAACTGCGCTTCGAGCGCGCGGTGCTGCGCCTCGGCCTGCTTGTGCTCGGTGATGTCGGTGTGCGTGCCGACCATGCGCACCGGCTGCCCGTTTTCGTCGCGCGAGAGCACCATGCCGCGCGACAGCACCCATTTCCAGCGGCCGTCCTTGCAGCGGATGCGGTGCTCGTTGCGATACACCGGGGCGAGGCCTTCGAAATGCGCCTGCCGGTCGGCCAGCATCTGCGGCACATCGTCCGGGTGGGTGCGCGCGTCGAGCTCGGCCGACATGTTGGCGATGTCCTCGTTGTCATAGCCGAACATCGCCTTGATGCCGGGCGAGAAGAACTCTTCGCCAGTGGTCAGGTTCCAGTCCCAGACACCGTCGCCCGCGCTCTCCAGCGCCAGCTTCCACAACGCCTCGCTGGCATGCAGCGCGGACTCGGCTTCCTTGCGATCGGTGATGTCGAACAGCACGCCCACGCGGAGGAAGCCGTTGGCGTCGGCCGATACCGCGCACGAGCGGTTGCAGATCCATTTGATGGTGCCATCGGGCAACACGACCCGAAACTCGGTTTCCAGGTTGACCTGCCCTGCCAGGATGGCCTGCCGGTCGCGCTCCAGCATGGCCTGGTCTTCCGGGTGGAAGTAGCGCCCGAGCAACTCGGGGTTGCGCATGAGATCGTCGGCCTCGAAGCCGTAGATGTCGCGGATGCCGGCGCTCAGAAAACGGTACTCGCGCCCACCGTCGTTGCGCACGTACACGGCGAACACGGCGCCGGGCACCTGGGAGGTGATCAGGCGCAGCTGCTCTGCGCTCTCGCGCAAGGCCTTTTGGTCGCGCATGCGGTCGGTGATGTCCTCCACCGTGCCTTCGTAATAGCGCAGCACGCCGGCCGCGTCGCGCACGGCGTGCGCGTTCTCGCTGATCCAGACGCGCTCGCGCGTGCGGTGGCGGTGGATTTCGGAGACGAAGCCGCGCACGAAGCCGTCGCGTTCGAGCTGGCTCTTGAACTCATCCCGGCGCACAGGGTCGACGTACCACTCCAGGGCGATGTCGTTCACTGCCGCCAGCAACTCCCCTTCCGAGGCATAGCCGTTGAGCGCCACCAAGGCCTGGTTGGCGCGCAGCATCCGGCCTTCGGGCGAGCTTCGGTAAGCCCCGATCGGCAGGAAATTGAAGAGCGTGGAAAAATCCCCGTCGAGCGGGGATGGCGGCGGCGTCATGCAACGAATTGTCTCGCAAACCCCGGTTTTCCTGACGTTTCGGCACGCGCGACAGTGGCGCCCCCGGTACAGTTGCAGTCTTTCGCCCGCGTTCAAGGACCCCCTTTGCAAGTCACCCGCATCCTGGCCGTGCGCCATGGTGAAACCGCCTGGAATCGCGATACGCGCATCCAGGGCCACACCGACATCGCCCTCAACGAGCGCGGCCGCTGGCAGGCCGCCCAGCTGGCCGAAGCGCTGCGCGACGAACCGATTGCCGCTGTCTACGCCAGCGACCTCGGTCGCGCCTTCGAGACCGCGCAGGCGGTCGCCCGCGTCAAGAACCTGAGCGTGACGCCCCACCAGGGCCTGCGCGAGCGCCATTTCGGGCGTTTCGAAGGCCAGACCTGGGCCGAGCTCGAACAGCGCTGGCCGACCGAGGCCCTGGCCTGGCGCAAGCGCATGCCCGATTTCGCCCCCGCCGGCGGCGAATCGCTGGAACAGCTGCAGCGCCGCGTGATCCCCACCGTGCTCGAACTGGCCTCGCGCCACCCCGGGGAACAGGTGCTGATGGTCGCGCACGGCGGCGTGCTCGACATCCTCTACCGCGCCGCCACGCGCCTGGAACTCACCGCGCCGCGCAGCTGGGAACTGCCCAACACCGCCATCAACCGCCTGCTGTGGTCGCCCGAGGGCCTGAGCCTGGTGGGCTGGGCCGACACCAACCACCTGCAATCCGGGGCCCCCCTCGATGAACGTGCAACTTGACCCTGCGCGCAGCCCGCGCTGGCAGAACGCCCAGGCCCTGATCGGCCAGGAGGTGGCGCGGCTCGACACCCCCGCCCTGGTGATCGACCTCGACGCCATGGAGCGCAACCTCGCGCACATGGCGGCCTACGCGCGGGCCCACGGGCTGCGGCTGCGGCCGCACGCCAAGATGCACAAGAGCGCCGAACTCGCCCGGCTGCAGATGGCCCACGGCGCGGTGGGGGTCTGCGTGCAGAAGACCGACGAGGCCCTGGCGCTGGCCCGCGGCGGCGTGACCGACATCTACATCAGCAACGAAGTGATCGCCCTGCCCAAGCTGCAGCGGCTGGCCCAGGCGGTGCGCACCCTGCCCGACACGCGGTTCGCCATCGCGGTGGACAGCGCGGCCGGCGTGCTGCGGCTGGCGCAGGCGCTGGAGGCCGCCAGCGTGGGCGGTGAGAACCGCATCGACGTGTTCGTGGAGATCGACGTCGGCCAGGGCCGCTGCGGCGTGCCCCCCGGCGAACCGGCCGTGGACCTGGCCCGCCTGATCGCCCAGCACCCGGTGCTGCGCTTCGCCGGCCTGCAGGCCTACCACGGCGGCGCCCAGCACCGGCGCGACCCGGCCGAGCGGGCCAAGGCCATCGGCGAGGCGGCCTGGGCCGCCGCGCTCACGCGCGAGCGGCTGCAGGCCGCGGGTTTCACGGTGCCGCTGATCACCGGCGCGGGCACGGGCACCTTCTCCCTGGAGACGGCCAGCCACGTCTGGGGCGAGCTGCAGGTGGGCTCCTACCTGTTCATGGACGCCGACTACGCCCGCAACGAAAGCGCGCCGCTGGCCCCGGTGTTCGAGCATGCGCTGTTCCTCAAGGCCCAGGTGATGAGCCGGGGCGCCCAGCACGCGGTGTGCGACGCCGGCCACAAGAGCCACGCCATCGACAGCGGCCTGCCCGCCGTGTGGAGCCCGCCGGGCCTGGTGTTCGCCAATGGCGGGGACGAGCACGGCATCCTGCGCGCGGCCCACGCCGGCCAGGCCCTGCCCGACCTGGGCGACACGGTCTGGCTCGTGCCTGGCCACTGCGACCCCACGGTCAACCTGCACGACCTCCTGTTCGGCGTGCGCGGCGGCCTGTCCGAGGGCAAGGTGGAGCGCCTGATCGCCGTGGACACGCGCGGCGCGCTGGGCTGACCGACCCGGCCTCGCCGGCTCAGGGCGCGAACACCACCGCGTCCAGCCCCAGGGCGCGGATGCGCGCGGCCGCTTCATCGGCCGTGGAACGGCTGGCAAACGGCCCGACGCGAACCCGGGTGAACTCGCCCTTGGGCGATTCGACCTTCTGCAGGATCGCCGGAAAACCGGCTTCCACCAGGCGCGCGTGGGCCTTGTCGGCGTTGGCCGGGTCGGCGAACAGGCCGACGTTGATGCCATGGGCCTGCGGCGCCACCGCCGCCGCCACCGGTGCCTTGGGGGCCACGACCTTGGCGACCACCACCTTGGCGGGCTCGGGCGGCGCGGCCTTGGCCACCACGGGTGGCTCGGCCGGCGGGCTGTCCGCGACGGAGGATGGCAAGGCCGGCAGCGTCGGTGGCGTCACGATCACCGGCGCGGGTTCGGGCACCGGCTCCGGCGCGGCTGGCGGTGCGGCGGCCACGGCTTGTTCGACCGGCTCGGGCTCGGCGGCGGGTGCGGCAGGAACGGCCGGCGCCGGTGCTTCGACCAGTTGGGCGGCCGGCGCCGGCAGGCCTTGCTGGAGCCCGCCGCCCAGCCAACCCGCCCCCAGGGCACCGGCCAGCAGCAGGTTGACCACCACCAGCGCCCCCAGGCGCCGCTTCGAACTTGCCTGCTTTTCCAGCGCCGCGCAGGCCTCGCGCACGGTGCGGGCTTCGCGCACGGCGCGCGTCATGCGGCGGCGGGTCTCGGCGTGCAGCAGGGCGTTGCCGTAGGCGCCGGGGATCGCGATGCTCAGCAACAGCAGCGTGAGCAGCACGCCCCATTCCACCGACGGCGGCCACTGCAGGAAGCGCCGGGCCGCCACCAGCACAAGCAGCGCCAGCCCCTGGGCACAGGCCAGGTACACCAGCGCCGAACCCCAGAGCTGGCGGAACACCAGCCAGTTCAGGGTGAGCAGGCCGGCCGCCGGGTTCCAGACCGGGCTGGCGCGGCCGGCGTCGTCGAAACGCTCGAACACCGCGAGGTAGTGCGCCGTGTTCACCGGCCCCAGCGCGGCGCGGTACAGCGCGGTGGTGGCACTCTCCGGGGCGGTCGCGGTGGGCGGCGGGTTGGCGGACATGCCCGCGATTCTGGCACGGGCATGCGGGTTGATGCCAAGGGTGCAAACACCGGCTTCTGCCCACAATGCGCGCATGCCCCGTTTCCGCTTTGCACGCCTCCCATGAGCCCGAGCCAGATCATCGTGCTGGCCACGCCGGTGTTCTTCGCGCTGATCGCGATCGAGTACGCCATCGGCCGCCAGCGCCGGCACAACACCTACCGGCTCGACGACGCCATCAGCAGCATCGGCCTGGGCATGCTCAGCCAGATCAGCGCGGTGTTCACCCGGCTGCTGCGCGTGGGCCTGTACACCGCCGTGTACTCGGCGGTGGCGATCTGGCCCGACCACCCGTTCTGGACCAGCGGGATGGGCTGGCTGACCGCGCTGGTGTTCTACGACTTCTGCTACTACTGGCTGCACCGAGCCGGGCACGAGAGCGCCGTCTTCTGGGCCGCGCACGTGGTGCACCACCAGAGCCAGGACTACAACCTCTCCACCGCGCTGCGCCAGACCAGTTCGGGCGCGCTGCTGGGCTGGATCTTCTACCTGCCCATGGCCGTGGCCGGCGTGCCACCGCTGGTGTTCGGCGTGGTCGCGCTGATCGACCTGCTCTACCAGTTCTGGGTGCACACCGAGCAGGTCGGCAAGCTGGGCTGGTTCGACCGCTGGTTCTGCAGCCCCTCCAACCACCGCGTGCACCACGCGGTGAACGACCGCTACCTCGACCGCAACTACGGCGGCATCCTGATCGTGTGGGACCGCCTGTTCGGCAGCTTCAAGGAAGAGGACGAGAAGTGCATCTACGGCACGCGCAAGCCCCTGCAGAGCTGGGACCCGCTGTGGGCCAACGGCGAGGTGTACTGGGGCCTGCTGCGGGACAGCTGGCACACCCGGCGCTGGGCCGACAAGCTGCGCGTGTGGTTCAAGCCACCGGGCTGGCGGCCGGCCGACGTGGCCGCGCGCTTTCCGTCACCCGCGTTCGACCTCGCCAGCGTGCAGCGCTATGCGCCGCCCATGAGCCCCGCGGTGCGCTGGTTCGCGGGCGCGCAGTTCGTGGCCCTGCTCGTGGGCGTGGGGGGCTTCCTGTGGTTCGCCGATGCCTGGCCGCTCTCGCGCAGCGCCGTGGTGTTCAGCGTGCTGCTGGTGGCGCTGTGGGCCATCGGCGCGGTGATGCAGGGGCGCATCGGCATGGGCGAGGCGCTGCTGATCGAATGCGGCGCCCTGGCCATGGCCACCGCCGCGCTGGGCTGGGTGGAGCTGCACCGGGTCTTCAAGCCGCTGGCCATGCTGATCGCGATGGCGGTGGTGTGGGCGCATGCGCGCGCCGCGGGCGGCGTGCGGCGCGCGGACGCCCTGCTGCTCGCCGCGCTGGCCTTTTCACTGGCGGGAGATGCTTTCCTGATGTTCCCGGGCTACTTCATTCCGGGGCTGGTGGCCTTTCTGCTGGCCCACCTGGCCTACATCGCGCTGTTCCACCAGGGCCTGCCCTGGTTCCCGAGCCGCCGCGCGCTGGCCGCCACGCTGGGCCTGGGTGTGGCGATGTACGGCTTCCTGTGGCAGGGCGGCCTGCCGGCCGGCCTGCGCGCCCCGGTGGCGGCCTACGTGCTGGTGATCGCGCTGATGGCCGCGCAGGCCATCGGCCGCGCCAGCGTGCAGCGCGACCGCGCGGCCCTGGCCGTGGCGCTGGGTTCGGGCTTCTTCATGCTGAGCGACTCGCTGCTGGCGACCAACCGCTTCGTGTCGCCGCTGCCGATGTCGCAGGTGTGGGTACTGGGCACCTACTACGCGGCGCAGGCGCTGATCGTGGCGGGCATGCTGCGCGGCCGGCGCGCCGGTGCCGAACCGGCCTCGCTCACGGCCTGGCCGGCGGCGCGCTCTTCGCTCGCAGACGGGCACCCACACTGACCATCCGGTCCGACAGCTGCTCGAGCCTGGCGTCGGCCTGCGCCGCATCGACGCTGCCCCGGTGTTTGCCCACCTCCAGCGCCATGACCTCCAGCACGATGCCGTGAAGCTCGCGGATCTCCGCGATCGTGGGCGCGTGGGGTTGGGGGCCGAGCGCGGCGAGTTCTTCGCCCATCGCCCGGTAGGCCGGGATGTGGCGCTGCGCCATCGCGTCGACGAATTGCGCCCGGCTCAGGCGCCCGTCCTTGTGGTCCCTGGCGTCCTGCTGCAGCGCGGTCTCGGCGGCCCTCAGCCGGGGCAGCAGGTCCGTCAGCAGCGACTGCGAGCCAAACACCTGCCGGTGGTCCACGCCGGGCCGGGCCAGCCCCACCAGCGCGCCCACCAGCAGCACCGTGGCGGCCACGGCCATCACCTGGCGGCGCTGGCGCAGCCCACGCGAGGCGCGCTCGTCGACCAGCTCCACCAGCAGCCAGGCCAGCAGGGCCCCCATCACCAGGCCACCCACGTGGGCCGCGTTGTCGATGCCCGGACGGGCAAAACCTTGCCCCAGCATGATCGCCACGAACAGGCCCTGGCTGGTCAGCAGCTGCGTCGCCATGGCCTTGGGCACGCTCGCACGGTGCTGATAGACGCCGACCATCAACGCCCCCAGCACGCCGAACACCGCGCCCGAAGCCCCCACCGACACCGCCTGCTGCGAGGAGAAGTGAAGACTCAGCGCGCTGCCCGCGAGCCCTGCCGCCAGGTAGATCAGCAGGAACTGGCCGTTGCCGAACCAGCGGCACACCCGCCGCCCGGCGTCCCACAGCGCGAACATGTTCAGGCCCAGGTGCAGCGCGCCGCCATGCAGCGCGGTGGCGCTGAGCAGGCGCCAGTACTCGCCATCGCGCACCACGGCCGTGGCCGAGTTGGCGCCCCAGGCGAACAGCTCGGCCGAAGTGGGCTTGGTGGGGCTCATGCCGTCGAACAGGTTGAGCACCCACACCGCCACGTTGACGGCGATCACCGCGTACAGCGCCCAGGGCGTGGGGGTGAGGGTGCGCAGGCGCTCCTCGAACGCCTCGTGTGTCTGCAAGTCGTCCAGCCGCTGGTTCAGCGCCGCCTGCGCCTGGCCCGTGGCGTGGCGCTGAAAGGCCTGCAGCGCCGCCTGCGCGGCGGGCTGGCGCTCGGCGCGGCGCAGCGGCGCCAACGCGATCACGCGCTTGAGCCCCCTGCGGAACAGGCCTGCGGTGGCGGCTTGCGAAACCGCGCCCTCGCGCAGCTGGATCCGGATCTGGTGCTGGCCTTGCACCGACAGGTGCTCCACATCGGCGATGTCGCTCCAGGGAATGCTCTGCCCCTTGAGCAGGTAGCCGCCGATGCCCTCGGGGCCAACGCGCAGGATGGGGTGCGCGCTCAAGAGGGGCTGCAACAGCAGCCAGGCCATCGCTCCGAAGAAGAGCGCCAGCACGCCCAGCAGCCAGGCGCCGCGCGGCGTGGCCAGGGCACCCGCCGCGAAACCCGCGGCCATGAGGGCCACCAGCGCCGCCACCCACACCGCACTGCCGCGCCAGGTCGCTCGAAACTCCTGGCTGTGGTCGGGCATGCCTTCAGTCGGCGAAGAGTTCACCCGCATTGCTCGGCGGCGCCACGCCCAGGTGGCGGTACGCCGCCAGCGTGGCGATGCGCCCGCGCGGCGTGCGCTGCAGGAAGCCCTGCTGGATCAGGTAGGGCTCGATCACGTCCTCGATGGTGTCGCGCTCCTCGCCGATGCTGGCCGCGATGTTGTCCAGCCCCACCGGCCCACCGTCGAAGCGGTGGATCACGGCTTCGAGCAGCTTGCGGTCCATCAGGTCGAAGCCCTGCGGGTCCACGTCCAGCATGGCCAGCGCGCGGTTGGCGATGTCCTGCGTGATGGTGCCGCGGCCCTTGACCTCGGCGAAGTCGCGCACGCGGCGCAGCAGGCGGTTGGCAATGCGCGGTGTGCCGCGCGAGCGGCGCGCGATCTCGAATCCGCCTTCGGGGTCCATCGGTGCGTTCAGCAGACCGGCGCTGCGCTTGACGATGCGCGCGAGTTCCTCGGCGGTGTAGAACTCCAGCCGCGCGACGATGCCGAAGCGGTCGCGCAGCGGGTTGGTGAGCATGCCCGCGCGCGTGGTCGCGCCCACCAGGGTGAAGGGCTGCAGGTCCAGCTTGATGCTGCGCGCGGCCGGGCCCTCGCCGATCATGATGTCGATCTGGTAGTCCTCCAGCGCCGGGTACAGGATTTCCTCGACGACCGGGCTGAGCCGGTGGATCTCGTCGATGAAGAGCACGTCGTTGGCCTCGAGGTTGGTCAGCAACGCGGCCAGGTCCTTGGGTTTTTCCAGCACCGGGCCGCTGGTCTGGCGCAGGTTCACGCCGAGTTCCTGCGCGATGATGTGCGAGAGCGTGGTCTTGCCCAGCCCTGGCGGGCCGAACAGCAGCACGTGGTCCAGCGCCTCGCTGCGCTTCTTGGCCGCGCCAATGAAGATCTCCAGCTGCTCGCGCACCTTGGTCTGGCCCACGTACTCGTCGAGCAGCTTGGGGCGCAAGGCGCGCTCGATCGCCTCTTCCTTGGGCGAGGCCGGCGCGGCGGACACCACGCGCGGCGCGGGGGTGAAATCGTCGGTCTGGATGCTCATGGTTTATTTGGCCAGTGCTTTGAGCGCGAGCTTGATGCCTTCGCTCACGCCCACGTCCTTGGGCAGGGCCTTGAGCGCGGCGGTGGCATCCTTGTCGCTGTAGCCCAGGGCCATCAGCGCCTGCTGGATGTCGCTCTGCACGTCGCTCTGGGCCGGGCCGGCGCCGGGCAGGTTCAGGTCGGCGCCGAGCTTGCCCTTGAGTTCGAGCAGCAGTCGCTCGGCGGTCTTCTTGCCGATGCCGGGCACCTTGACGATGCGCCCACTTTCCTGCGCGCTCACCGCCTGCGCCAGGTCGGTCACGCTCATGCCCGAGAGCACCGACAACGCGGTGCGCGGGCCCACGCCGCTGATCTTGATGAGCTGGCGGAACGCCTCGCGTTCCGAGGAGGTGCCGAAGCCGTAGAGGATCTGGGCGTCCTCGCGCACCACGAAGTGCGTGAGCAGGGCCACCTTCTCGCCGGTGGCGGGCAGGTTGTAGAAGGTGCTCATGGGCACATCCACCTCGTAACCCACGCCATGGCAGTCCAGCAGGATCTGGGGCGGATTTTTTTCCAGCAGCGTACCGGTCAACTTGCCTATCATCGGGAAATTCCTTTCCAGTCGTTCGCAGGGCCGCCCCCAAGAACGACTGCACCCCCTCGGGGGGCCTGGCACCGCCAGGATTGGGGGCCACTAACTCACTGGATTATCGGTTTGATTCTCAGGCACACCTTCTCCCCACCGGACAACACCCGCATGGCGCACCTGTGCGGCCCCATGGACAGCCACATCCGCAGCATCGAGGCCGCTTTGCAGGTCAAGGTGGCGCACCGTTTCGAGCAGTTCCGCATCGAGGGCCCCAAGGCCAAGGCCACCCAGGCGCTGGAAACGCTGCAGGCGCTGTACGAAATGGCGAAGAAGCCGATTCCGGCCGAACAGGTGCAGCTCATGCTCAGCGGCGACACCGCCCTGGCCGAGCCCGGCGACGGCGCGCTGGCCATGCAGACCCGGCGCGGCGAGGTGCGCGGGCGCACGCCCAACCAGGCGCGCTACCTGGAAAACATGGCCACGCACGACATCACCTTCGGCATCGGCCCGGCCGGCACCGGCAAGACCTACCTGGCCGTGGCCTGCGCGGTCGATGCGCTCGAGCGCAGCGCGGTGCAGCGCATCGTGCTCACGCGCCCGGCGGTGGAGGCGGGCGAGAAGCTCGGCTTCCTGCCCGGCGACCTGGGCCAGAAGGTGGACCCCTACCTGCGCCCGCTGTACGACGCGCTCTACGACCTGATGGGCGCGGACAAGGTGCAGAAGGCCTTCGAGCGCCAGCAGATCGAGATCGCGCCCCTGGCCTTCATGCGCGGGCGCACGCTCAACCACGCTTTCGTGATCCTGGACGAGGCGCAGAACACCACCGTGGAACAGATGAAGATGTTCCTCACGCGCATCGGCTTCGGCAGCAAGGCGGTCATCACGGGAGACGTGAGCCAGATCGACCTGCCCCGCACCCAGCTCAGCGGCCTGATCGACGCCGAGCGTGTGCTCAAGCGCGTGCAGGGCATCGCGTTCACCCGCCTGTCCAGCGCCGACGTGGTGCGCCACCCGCTGGTGGCGCGCATCGTGGACGCCTACGACGCGCGCAACCCCGACACCGAAGACGCCCCACCCGCGAAGCGCGCGCGCCGCGCCGCCCACTGACGCCACCCACCGTATGCTCACACGCACCCTGCTCGCCAGCCTTGTCGCCGTGCTGGCCCTCGATGCATCCGCCCAGGGCTCGGCAACACCACAACCCCAGTTGGTCTTCAGCAGCCAGGCCGTGCAGTACAAATGCGATGGCGGAAGCGAGATCGAACTGGCCTACCTGAACCTGAGCAACGGCACCTCGTTCGCGGCGTTGCACCACGGTGGCCGCACGCTGATGCTGCAGGGCCGCCGTGCCACCACGGGCGTTCGCTTTTTCGCCCTGGATCCGCAGTCCCGGCTGAGCTGGTACACGCAAGGCATGAAGGGCGAACTGAGCGCCATCGCCGCCGACCCCAACGCGCAGGACCAGATCCTGATGTCCAACTGCTTCGCCCAACCGGCCAAACGCTGATGGCCCTGCCTGCCCTCACCCTCTCCCTGCAGTTCGGCGAGCTCGCCGACGCCGCCACGCACCGCGCCGCCCTGCCCCGCCACTGGGTGGCCCGCTGCATCCGCCACGCGCTGGACGCCGATGCCGAGATCACCGTGCGCATCGTCGATGCCGAAGAAGGCCAGGCGCTCAACCGCGACTACCGCGGCCGCGACTACGCCACCAACGTGCTCACCTTCGACTACGCCACCGAACCGGTGGTGATGGCCGATCTCGTGCTCTGTGCCCCCGTGGTCGCGCGCGAGGCGGCCGAACTGAAGAAGCCCCTGGCCCAGCACTACGCGCACCTGCTGGTGCACGGCACCCTGCACGCGCAGGGCTGGGACCACGAAACCGGCGAGCAGGACGCCGAAGAGATGGAGGCGCGCGAGACCGAGATCCTCGCGGGCCTGGGCCAACCGAACCCCTACGCCTAGGTGTTGAGTCTCAGGAGCTTGTTCATGGCCGGGATGCGGCTCATGGGAGGCTGGTGGTTGAGAGCGGCGTGTGGCCGGCACCCTATGCCGCTGGGCCGGTTTCCACGGCACGACGGGGCCGTCGGCGCGCAACATACTCGATAGAATCAGCCACGCCTGGCGGCCTTCCACGCAGGCGCATTGCTTCCCATCCAACATGCCCACTCACACCGACAGCAACGGCAAGTCCATGGGCCAGGTGGCCTACGGCAAGCTGCACGAAGCCATCGAGACCGGTGTGCTCAAACCCGGCGACCGCATCAGCGTCAACGGCCTGGCCGACACCCTGCAGATCAGCCGCACACCGGTGCGCGAAGCCATCGCCTGGCTGGAGACCGACGGCCTCATCGTGCATGAGCCCTATCGCGGGCGCGTGGTCGCGCAGCTCGATCAGCAGATGGTGATCGAGCTGTATGCAATCCGCTTGGTGCTGGAAACCTCTGCGGCCGCGCTGGCCGCGCAGAATGCCTCGGAAGCCGAGGTCGACGTGCTGCGCGAGATGCTGGTGCTCGAACGCGAGGTGCTGGGCGACCCCATGCGCCGCGAGCGGCTGAACCGGCGCTTTCACGACGCGATCTACCGCAGCGCGCACAACCGCTACCTGCTCACCACCCTGCGGGCGCTGCAGACGCCGATGATCCTGCTGGGGCCGGCCACGGCCAGCGAGCCGGCCCGCGCCGACAGCGCCTCGGCCGAACACCAGCGTCTGGTGGACGCCATCGCGCGGCGCGACGCCGAGGGCGCGCGCGAGGCCATGCGCGTGCACCTGGCGGGCGGCCAGCGCGCGCGCATCAACGCCATGCTCTCGCGCGAACGCGACTGAACGACCGGGAGAGGCCGGGACACGCCAGCCAGAAAAAAGCGCGGCCGAAGCCGCGCGTGTGTTCCGGCAGGGCCTGCTGGTTCAGCGCGGCTTGGCGCCCACCTTGCGCGCCATCGCCTGTTCCAGCTCGCCCCACTTGGTGAGCTCTTCCTGGATGAAGCGGCCGAACTGCTCGGGCGTGCCTTCGGCTGGCTCGGCACCGGCTTCCAGCATGGTGCGCTCCACCGCCGGGTCGTCCAGCGTGCGACTCACGTCCGCGCCCAGCTTGGCGATCACCGCCTTGGGCGTCGCGGCGGGCGCGAGCAGGCCGAACCAGCCCACGGCCGCGTAACCCGGCACGCCCGAATCCGCGATCGTCGGCAGTTCTGGCGTGGCCTTGGCGCGCTTGGCGCTGGTCACGGCCAGCGCGACCAGCTTGCCCGACTTCACGTGCGGCATCACGGTCTGGCCAGGGGCGAACATCACGTCGATGGTGCCGGCCAGCAGGTCGTTCACGGCCTGGCCGGTGCCCTTGTAGGGCACGTGCATCATCTCGACGTCGGCCACCTGCTTGAAGAGCTCGACCGTCAGGTGCGAGGCCGAGCCTTCACCGGAGGAGCCGAAGGTCAGCTTGCCGGGTTCGGCCTTGGCCTTGGCCACCAGCTCGCGGATGTTCTTCACGCCCAGTCTCGGGTTCACCGTCACCACATAGGGCGAGGCCGACACCAGCGCCACCGGGGCGAACTGGCTGGCGTTTTCCTTGGTGAGCGAGGCGGTGGAGCTCATCATGAGCGTGTAACCGTCGGGTGCCGAGCGCGCCACGTAGGACGCGCCGATGTGGCCGGCCGCGCCCGGGCGGTTTTCCACCAGCACGGTCTGCTTCCAGCTGTTGCCCAGGTGCACGGCCAGGATGCGCGCGAGCGAGTCGGCGCCGCCGGCGGGCGGGAAGGGCACGATCATGGTCACGGCCTTGGTGGGATAGGGCTGCGGCGCCTGGGCCAGCGCGAGGCCGGCGGTGGCGCACAGGGCGGCCGCCACGGCGGCGGCGAGGGTGCGGTGAAGAGCGCTGTTCATGTTGTCTGTCTCCTGGGTTGGGTGCGGATGGGGTCTCAGGCCTGCGCGGGGGCGACGATGCGGTTGCGCAGGACCATGGGCGGGTTCTCGAAGGCGCACTCGACGACGTCGCCGTGCTTGAGGAACAGCTCCTCTGCGTTGGGCTTGCCGACCGCCACGCCGCCGGGCGCGCCGGTGGAGAACATGTCGCCGGGCATGAGGGGCACGAGGCGCGAGAAGTGCTCGATGATTCGCGGCAGCTTCCAGATCTGGTCGCTGGTGTTCACGCGCATGCGCTGCTCACCGTTGACGCTGCAGGTCACCCAGATGTCGTAGGGGTCCGGCACCTCGTCCATCGTGATGATGCAGGGACCCAGCGGGCCGAAGCCGGGCGCGTTCTTGGCGGTCCAGAAGCGCGAGCCCGAGGCGACCTCGCGCTTTTGCGTGTCGCGGCAGGTCAGGTCGTTGAGGATGGTGATGCCGGCCACGTGCGAGAACGCGTCCTCAGCCTTCACGTTGTAGGCGGCCTTGCCGATCACGAACACCAGCTCGGGCTCGTAGTCGAGGTGGGTGACGCTGGGAGGGCGCACCACGTCGTTGTCATGGCCGGTCAGGCAGTCGTTGAGCTTGATGAAGCCCGTCGGCTCGTTGGGCAGTTCCTTGATCAGGTCGGTGCGCTGCAGCTCCTCGAGGTGGGTGCGGTAGTTCTTGCCCACGCACAGGAACTTGTGCGCGTCGGTGATGGGGGGCAGGAAATCGATCGCGTCCAGCGCGTGCGAGCTGTCGGCGGCGCCCGGGCCGGCGATCAGCTCGCGCACCCGCGCCAGGCCGGTGTCGCCCAGCGCAAGCAGCGCCTTCATCGTGTCCGGCAGGGGGGCGTTGCTGCGTGCGGCCAATGCGGCCAGGTCGAGCATGCGGTCACCGGCGAGGACGCCCAGGCGCGGGCGAGCGGCTTGGCCATGCAGGGAAAAATTGGCGAGTCTCAAGGGGTCTCCTTTGGGGAAAGACCGCATCATATCAATTGAATTCAGCTGAATTCAATTGGCGCAACAGTCGGCGGCCTGGCGCAGGAACAGCGCGCGGCCAATGGCCTTCTCGTCATTGAGCACCCGGGCAAAGGAAACCCCGGAGGGGTCGTCGATGGTCAGAGGCACAGCGTCCCAGCCAATGCCCCGGTTGCGGTGCTGGCGCTGACCTGTGATGCGGTCGCGAGCTGCGATCACACAGCCCTGCGGCGCCTTCGGCCCCGAAGCGGGCCAGCCACTTGAAGCCGGTGCGCCAGTCCTGACTTGAGTGGCCGGGCCTGGCAACCACAGCGTCCCAAATCCGGGACGGATGAACGATCTATTGAGACTTCACACCTAGGCCGTCATCCGCAGCGGGATGGTCACAGGACCGTCGTTGACCAGGTGCACCTTCATGTCGGCCCCGAAGCGGCCGGTCTGCACCAGCGGGTGATGCGCGCGCGCCGCTTTCACGAAGGCCTCGTAGAGCGCCTCGCCCAAGGCGGGCGGCGCCGCGCCGGTGAAGCCCGGGCGGTTGCCGCTCTTCGTGTCGGCCGCCAGGGTGAACTGGCTCACCACCAGCAGGCCGCCGCCGATGTCCTGCACGCTGCGGTTCATCTTGCCGGCGTCGTCGCCGAAGATGCGCAGCTTCAGCACCTTGGCCAGCAGCTTCTCGCCCACGGCCTCGGTGTCCTCGGGTTCCGCGCACAGCAGCAACAGCAGGCCCGGGCCGATGGCGCCCACGGTCTGGCCATCGATGTCCACGCGCGCTTCGCTCACGCGCTGCAACAGCGAGATCATTTCAAATCGTCCTCGTCGAAGAAGTGGGCTTCCACGTCGCTGGGCAGCAGCTGGATGGTGGCGCGCAGCCCCGGCACCGCGCTCATCAGGGCCTGCTCCACGCTGGCCCGCACGGCGGCCGCGCGCCCGAGCGTCCAGGCCGCGGGCATGTGCATGTGCAGGTCCACGAAGCGTCGCTGGCCCGCGCGGCGCGTGCTCACGTGGTCGAAGCGGATGATGTGGGTGTCGCCGTGCGACAGGGCAAACCCGTCCAGCGTCTGCTGGATGGTCGCCATCACCTCGGGCTCCACCGCCTCGTCCATCAGCCCCTGCGACGAGCGCCAGGCCAGGCGCGCGCCTTCCTTCATGATGTTGAGCGCCACGGCCATGGCCACCAGCGGGTCCAGCCAGAGCCAGCCGGTGAGCGTGACCAGCACGACACCGGCCAGCACCCCGGCCGAGGTCCAGACGTCGGAGAACAGGTGCTTGGCATCGGCCTCGAGCGCGATCGAGCGGTGCGTCTTCGAGGCCTGCAGCATGGTCCAGGCCAGGCCGCCGTTGAGCACCGAACTCGCCACCGACAGCGCCAGGCCCCAGCCCACCTGTTCGATCGGCTGCGGGTTCAGCAGGCGGCTGCCGGCGGCCCAGAGGATGCCGAGACCGGCCGCGATGATGAGGATGCCTTCGAAGCCCGAGGAGAAGTACTCGGCCTTGTGGTGGCCGTAGGGGTGGTCCTCGTCGGCCGGCCGCGCGGCGATGGTCACCATCACCAGGCCGACCACCGCGCTGGCCAGGTTCACCAGCGACTCCATCGCGTCGGACAGCAGGCCCACCGAATCGGTGACCACCCAGGCCAGGGTCTTGAGCGCGATGGTGACCACCGCCACCCCGATCGACGCCATCAGCAGGCGCTTCGGGGTGAGGAAACGGGCGGGGACAAAGCGCATGCCGCCATTGTGCCGGCAGCGGGCATGCCAGAATCCGCCGCATGTGGCAGTCATGGCAACGCTTGAAGTGGTGGGTGAGCGGCGGAATCCTGCTGTCCCTGGCGGGCGCGGTGTTGCTGGCGCGCCTGTCGCTCGATGAACAGCGCGCGCTGTTCGAGACCGACGCACGCATCGTCCACCGGCTGCTGAGCCAGCAGGTGGTGCAGCACGACGCGATGCTGGCCACGCTGGCGCTGCTGCAACCGGTGCCCGACAGCAGCAGCGGCGCCTCGTCGCCCGAACAGCGCCTCCCGGTGCTCTACCCGCAGATCCTCAGCGTGCAGCGGCGCGACCCCGACCAGCGCTGGAACGACCCGCAGCTCACGCAGGCCGAGACGCGCTCGCGCCAGGCGCGCCGCGCCGCCCTGGGCGGGCTGGACCTGCCCGCCGGGCGCTACCAGGTGGTGCTGGCCGCCACGCCCACCAGCTACGCGCTGACGATCGACGTGCGGGCCATGGTGCCCTGGTCCGAATGGCCCATGCAGGCCGACACCAGCCCGGTGCGCGTGACGCTGGAGCACGAGGGCCAGCGCTACGTGGTGCAACCTGGCGCCGCCCTGGACGAGCGGCCCACGCGCGGTTGGCACTTCGCGTTTCACAAGCTGCTGGCGGCCGAGAGCCAACCCTTCGACGTGGTCGCCACCCTGTCGGTGGGCTGGGGCCAGTTGCCCTGGGGGCTGATGCTGGCCTGGGTGCTGGGCGTGACGGCGCTGCTGGCGGCGCTGCACCACCTGCAACGCCAGCGCAGCGCGCGCCGCCGCGCCGAGGAACTGCTGCGCCTGGGCCAGGTGGCGCGACTGAACACGCTGGGTGAACTCGCCGCCGGCATGGCGCACGAACTGAACCAGCCGCTGACCGCCGTGCTCGCCAACACCCAGGCCGCGCAGCGCCTGCTCAACGAAGACCCGCCCGAACTCGCCACCGCGCGCAGCGCCATGCTGCAGGCCGCGGCGCAGGCGCGCCGCGCCGCCGAGGTGGTGGGCCGCCTGCGCCAGACCGTGGAGCGGCCCGACCGCAGTGGCCAGCACCAGCCCGTGGCGGCGGTGGAGGCCGTGCGCCGCGCGCTCTACCTGCTGGAGCCCGAGTGCCAGCGGCGCGACGTGGTGCCGGTGCTCGACGCCGCGCAGGCGGTGACGGTGCTGGCCGACCCCGTGGCGCTGGACCAGATCGTGCACAACCTGATCCTCAACGCGCTGCAGGCGCTGGAGCAGGTGCCCGCCGCGCAACGGCGGCTCACGCTCACGGTGTCGGCCAAGGACCGCCGGGGCGAGATCACCGTGGCCGACAACGGCCCGGGCATCCCGCCCGAGGTGCTGCCGCGCCTGTTCGAGCCGTTTTACTCCACGCGCAAGGACGGACTCGGCCTGGGCCTGAGCCTGTGCGAAACCCTGGCCAACGGCATGGGCGGCACGCTGGACGCAGCCAACGCGCCCGAGCGGGGCGCGGTGTTCCGGCTGCAACTGCCGCTCGCGGAGGGCCTCCCATGAACGGTTCGCCCGACACCCTCTCGCCCACGGTGCACCTGATCGACGACGACCAGGCGGTGCGCGACAGCCTGGGCCTGCTGATCGGCACCGTGGGCCTGCGCGTGCAGCCCTGGAGCGACCCACAGGCCTTCCTGAACGATTTCGACCGCGAGGGCATCGGCGCCATCGTGCTCGACGTGCGCATGCCCGGCATCAGCGGCCTGAGCGTGCTCGACACCCTGGTGGCGCAGGGCGTGGACCAGCCGGTGATCATGCTCACCGGCCATGGCACGGTGGACATGTGCCGGCGCGCCTTCAAGGCCGGTGCGGCCGAGTTCCTGGAAAAACCGGTGAACGACGAGGTGCTGCTCGAAGCCTTGCAGAACGCGGTGCGCCAGCACGTGCGCTCGCGCCAGCGCAACGAGGCCGACCGCGCCGCGCGCGAGCGTTATGCGCAGCTCTCCGAGCGCGAGCGCGAGGTGCTGGGCCTGATCGTCGAGGGCCTGACCAACAAGGAGATCGGCCGCGCGCTGGGCCTGTCGCCGCGCACGGTGGAAACCCACCGCGCCAACCTGTTCGCCAAGCTGCAGGCGCCCTCGCTGGCGCAGCTGATCCGGCATTACGCCGCGCTGGTGGACGCCCAGGACACGGCCGGCCCGGGCGGCGGCAACGGCAACGGCACTGCGTAGTTCTACGGAGGGCCGCGCGTAGGCGCCCGAATGGCCGTTTCGGGCGCGGATTTTTACAGTTCTCCCACGGTTGATCGAACCGTTTCACAACACCCGGAGAACTCCATGCAAGCCTTCGTCAAAGCGTCCCTCCTCGCCGTTTCCCTCAGCGCCGCCGCCCTGGCCAGCGCGCAGAGCGTGCGCGTGGAGAAGAACATGTCGCTCGAACTCGCCACCCAGATCGCCAGCGCCACCGTCGCGGCCTGCAGCACCGCCGGCTACAACGTGGCGGCCACGGTGGTAGACCGTGCCGGTGGCGTGCGCGCCGTCATGCGCGCCGACAACGCCGGCCCGCACACGCTGGAAGCCAGCCGCCTGAAGGCCTTCACCTCGGCCTCGGCGAAGAACAACACACTGGCCATCATGGAAGGCGCGCAGAAGAACCCGGCCGCGGCCAACCTGACGGACATCCCCGGCTACCTGCTGCTCGGCGGCGGCGTGCCGGTGAAGGTGGGCAACGAGGTGATCGGCGCCGTGGGCGTGGGCGGCGCGCCTGGCGGCCACCTGGACGAGCAGTGCGCCATCGCCGCGCTCGACAAGGTCAAGGACCAGCTGAAATGAAACGCCGCCGCGCGCTGATCACCGGCCTGCTGGTGGCGTTGGCGAGCACCGCGCCGGCGGTCCGGGCCCAGGTGGGGCCCAGTGCCTCCGAGGCCGCGGCCTACAGCGGCCTGCACGCCGCGGCGCACCAGGGCGACAGCGCGAAGATCGCGCGCCTGGTGGCCGGTGGCGCGGCGCTCAATGCCACCGACGCGCGGGGCCGCACGCCCTTGCACGTGGCCACGTTTGCGCGGCAGCGCGAGGCGATCCGCGCGCTGGTGAAGGCGGGTGCCGACATCGACCGGCTGGAGAACGACCGTTACGACGCCGTGACGATCGCGTCGGTGGCGGACGATGAGGAGACGCTGCGGGTGTTGTTGCAGCTGGGCGCGAGCGCGAAGCAGACGACCAGCCGCTACGACGGCACGGCCTTGATCGCGGCGGCCCACCTGGGCCACGACGGGGTGTTGCGCCAGCTGATTGCCGCCGGTGCGCCGCTGGACCACGTGAACAACCTGCACTGGACGGCGACGATCGAGTCCATCGTGTTGGGCGACGGCGGTGCGCGCCACCAGGCCACGCTCAAGGCGCTGATCGATGCGGGGGCCGGTTTGCAGCTGGCGGACCGTTCGGGGCAGACGCCTTTGGCTTTGGCGCGGTCTCGCGGGTACTCGGCGATGGTGGCGATGCTCGAGAAGGCTGGGGCTCGCTGAGGCTTTCGCTCTTTCTTTCAGGTTGCTTCTCTCGGCCTGAGTGCGTGGGGGCGGAGGGCTCCGCGACTGTCCCCCGGGTCGGCTTCGCCGCCCCTCCTCCTTTACGTCGCTGCACCCTCCCCCCCCACGCACTCAGGCGCACCCACGCAAGCGCGGAAGAACGAAAGAGCGAACCCAACCTGTTTCGGCCCAGGGGGCCTGGGCGTTCTGCGCAGCGGGGTAAAGGAGGAGAACCGGCGAAGCCGGTTCGGGGGACACCCGCGGAGCAGAGCGCCCGGCCCCCCCGAGCCCGCGAGGTAGAAGGCGGAAGGTCTTAGCTCAAAGTCACGCGAGCGAACTTCCGCTTCCCCACCTGAACCACAAAAGTCCCGGCAGGCAGCTTCAAGCCCTTGTCGCTCACGACAGCGCCGTCGACACGAACACCGCCACCATCGATCAGGCGGTTGGCCTCGCTGTTGGAGGGCGCCAAACCCGCTGACTTCAGCAGCGGCGCGATCCCCAGCGGCACGCCCGACAGCGACACCTCGGGAATCTCGTCCGGCACACCGCCCTTGCTGCGGTTGATGAAATCCTGCTCCGCCGCCTCCGCCGCCGCCGCGCTGTGGAAACGCGTCGTGATCTCCTTGGCCAGCGCCACCTTCGCGTCCTTGGGATTCGCGCCCTGCTCGATCGCCTGCTTCAGCGACTCGATGTGCGCCATCGACTGGAACGACAACAGCGTGTACCAGCGCCACATCAGCGTGTCCGAAATGCTCAGCACTTTCGCGAACATCGAATTCGCATCCTCGGTGATGCCGATGTAGTTGTTCTTGCTCTTGGACATCTTGTCCACGCCGTCCAGCCCTTCGAGCAGCGGCATGGTCAGAATGCACTGCGGCTCCTGGCCGTACTCGGCCTGCAGATGGCGACCCATCAACAGGTTGAACTTCTGATCCGTGCCGCCCAACTCCAGATCGCTCTGCAGCGCCACCGAGTCGTAACCCTGCATCAGCGGGTACAGAAACTCGTGCACGCTGATCGGCGTGCCGGCCTTGAAACGGTCGTGGAAATCGTTGCGCTCCATCATGCGCGCCACCGTGTACTTGGCCGCCAGCTGGATCATGCCCATCGAGCCCAGCGGCAGGCTCCACTCGCTGTTGTAGCGAATCTCGGTGCGCGCCGGGTCCAGCACCAGACTGGCCTGCTTGTAGTAGGTCTCGGCGTTCGCCTTGATCTGCTCCGGGGTCAGCGGCGGGCGCGTGTTGTTGCGGCCCGAGGGGTCGCCGATCAGGCTCGTGAAGTCCCCGATCAGGAAGATCACCTGATGCCCCAGGTCCTGCAGCTGGCGCATCTTGTTCAACACCACCGTGTGGCCGATGTGGATGTCGGGCGCCGTGGGGTCCAGCCCCAGCTTGATGCGCAGCGGCCGGCCGGTGGTTTCCGACTGTGACAATTTTTTGACCCAGTCGGCCTGAGGTATCAATTCTTCGCACCCCCGCAGCGTGACGCTGAGGGCTTCCCGGACACCGTCCGTCAGTGGCACGGATTTCTGAGAACTTTCGGCGTCGTTTCTGGAGGCGGTCATAGGGGTTTTTTCAGATGCGAAGGACGGTGCGCTGGCTAAAATACCGGGCGCGAATGACGGATTTTAGTTGGCCCGCTTTTTGCACGATATCAAGCCAGTTCGTCACCGCATGAGCGCTTGAGTGAACTTGTTCCGCCTCAACCGCTCTTTTTTTGTGCGCGCGGCCCCAACCACCGGGGCCGGCCTTACCGGAAACAACGATTTTGACCCGTTCGCTACTTCACACGCTGGCCAGCCTCGCTGATGCCACGAGCCAAAGCCTCGCCCGGCATCCCCGACGCATCATGGGTGGCCTCGGTGTGTTGCTGCTGGGCACGGGCGTCACCGCCTTCGGCATCGCGCCGCTGGCCCCCGACGCCGCCGACCTGCCCGTGCGCCAGGTCGTCGAAGCCCTCGACGCCCCAACGCAGCAAGACATCCACAGCCTCCTCGCGGCCCAGCCCGCCGCGCCGCTGGTGTTGTTCCGCAGCGAGACCACCCGCCGCGACGACACCGCCCAGAGCCTGCTGCAGCGCATGGGCGTGGCCGATTCGCAAGCCCAGACCTTCCTGCGCAACGACGCCATCGCGCGCCAGCTGCTGGGCCGTGCCGGCCGCCTGGTGAGCGTCGAAGCCACCGAGAAGCAGGAACTGCTGCGCCTGACCGCGCGCTGGCTCTCCGCCGACGAACGCAGCTTCACCCGCCTCGTGGTCGAAAAGGATGCCCAGGGCGCGCTCGGCTCGCGCCTGGAACAAGGCGCGCTGACCGCCTCGTCCCGGCTGGCCAGCGGCGTGATCCGCAGCTCGCTGTTCGCCGCCACCGACGCGGCCGGCATCCCCGACCCGGTCGCCATCCAGCTGGCCGAGATGTTCTCCAGCAGCATCGACTTCCGCCGCGACCTGCGCCAGGGCGACCGCTTCAACGTGGTCTACGAAAGCCTGGAAGCCGACGGTGAGAGCCTGCGCACCGGCCGGATCCTGAGCGCCGAGTTCGTCAACGAAGGCAAGGAACACCAGGCCGTCTGGTTCGAAGAAGCGGGCCACAAAGGCGGCTACTACGGTTTCGACGGCCAGAGCTCGCGCCGCTTCTACCTGGCCTCCCCGCTGGAGTTCTCGCGCGTGAGCAGCGGCTACGGCATGCGCTTCCACCCGATCACGGGCGGCCGCAAGGCCCACATGGGCGTGGACTACGCCGCCCCCACCGGCACGCCGGTGCGCACCATCGGCGACGGCACGGTCGAGTTCGCGGGCGAGCAGCGCGGCTATGGCAATGTCATCTACATCAAGCACCGCAGCAACCAGGTCACCGTCTACGCCCACCTGAGCCGCATCGGCGTGCGCAAGGGCCAGCGCGTGAGCCAGGGTGACTTCATCGGTGCCGTCGGCACCACGGGCGCCTCCACCGGCCCGCACCTGCACCTGGAGTTCCGCGACAACGGCGTGCACGTGGATCCCCTGGCCATCGCGCGTCAGAGCGAGTCCATCCCCGTGCCGGCGGCCCTGCGCCAGCGTTTCGACGCCGTGGCCCAGCTGCAGCGCATGCAGCTCAATGCCGCCGCCAGCATCCAGCAGGCGAACGCCCAGTAAGCGACCCGGTCTCGACACCCAACAAAAAAGGGAGCCCAGCGGCTCCCTTTTTTGTTGCGGCGAGAAAACGCCGTCGGTCAGACGCTGAAGCTCGAACCGCAACCGCAGGTGGTGGTGGCGTTGGGGTTCTTGATCACGAATTGCGCGCCTTCGAGGTCTTCCTTGTAGTCGATCTCGGCGCCGACCAGGTACTGGTAGCTCATCGCGTCGATCAGCAGGGAGACACCGTTCTTGGTCATGGTGGTGTCGTCTTCATTGACGATCTCGTCGAAGGTAAAACCGTACTGGAAACCCGAGCACCCCCCGCCCTGCACGAACACGCGCAGCTTGAGATCGGGATTGCCCTCTTCGGCCACCAGCTCGGCCACCTTGGCCGCCGCGCTGTCGGTGAAGACCAGCGGTGCCGGCATGTCGGTCTGGATGTTTTCGGCGACTGCGCTCATGGGATACCTCTTGACGGAAATGTGGGGTGGGTGCGGTACACCCGCATGTCCGAGTGATACTAAATCAAATCGCTCGGGTATGTGCTCACCCGTTGTTTGCCGCCAGCTTCAGTGTGGGTTTGTCCTCGATTCCGCCGACCATGGGCTTGAGCTGACCGGAAATGGTGGCGCCCTGGTGCATTTCAAGCGCCTTGTAGGATACATCGCCCTCGATGTGGGCCTTGGGCTGCAACTCCAGCAATTCGAACGCGAGCACCGGGCCCTTGACGTTGCCATTGATGATCACGTGATCGGCATGGATCTGCCCCGTCACGGTGGCCACCTCGCTGACCACGAGGATGCTGGGCTTCTCGTCGCTGGCGCGCAGGTCGCCGATCACCTCGCCGTCGATGCGCAGGCCGTCGTGGAAGAACACATTGCCTTCGATGCGGGTGCCCTGGGCGATGAGGCTCTTGATGGGGGGTTGTTTTTTCTTGGCAAACATGAGGTTCTCTCCCGACGGCGGACCGCGATGGTTACAGGTTGAAGGATTGCATGGACCTGACCGAACTGCCCTGCAGGATCTTGGCCGTCACATTTTCTACCACGGCCTGCGCGGGCACGTCCACCACGCCTTCCATGCGCAGGTAGCCCTTGATCAGCACCGGCTGCGGCGCGGGCGCGGACTTGGCGACCCAGGGCTTGCCCGCCAGCGTGCCGGTGAGCGTGACCTCCAGCGCACCTTTGAAGTCGGGCGCGTTCTTGCTGGCCTGGATCATGAGCACCTGCCATTTGAGCTGGGTGGGCGACAGGCGCTCGGCCTGCAGGCCGCGGATGCTCAGCGAATCGTTGCCGGAGCCGGGGATCAGGCGCTCGAAGAAGCCCAGGTCGCTGCGCAGCAGCTCGTTGTCGGCCTGCAGCTGCCGGATCTGCATCTTCAGCTGTTCCTGGGCGCTGCGCTCGGCGATCAGCAGGCTGTCCGAGGTGTTGGCCACCGACTGGGCCTCGCTCAGGTCGGTGCGCAGAATCTGCACCTCGCGGCGCAGTTGCGCAAGCTCCTGCTGGGCATTGCGGTCCAGCCCGGCGATGTCCTTGCCGAACTCGAAGGCCCAGACCGCCAGCGCGCCCGAAAACCCCAGCACCAGTGCGCCCAGCACCCAGCGGAAAGGCCACGGCAGGCTGCTGCGCACCGAGACCCGGGGCGCACTGACCGTCAGCCTTCTCCGCAACAGGCGAAAACGCATTCAAATCTCTCCAACTGCAAGCAAACGCAACCAGGCCCCAGAAAGCAAAAACCGCCCCAAGTTTGAACTTGCAGGCGGTTTCTGGGGCATGGACAGCGTGCTTAGCGCTTGCTGAACTGCTTGCGGCGGCGCGCGGAGCGCAGACCGACCTTTTTCCGTTCCACTTCGCGGGCATCGCGCGTCACGAAGCCGGCTTGCGACAGACCCGACTTGAGCGTCGCGTCGTAGTCGATCAGGGCGCGGGTGATGCCGTGGCGCACGGCACCGGCCTGACCGGATTCGCCGCCACCGTGCACGTTGACCTGCACGTCGAAGGTCTCGGCGTGGTTGGTCAGCACCAGGGGCTGCTTGGCGATCATGATCGAGGTCTCACGGCCGAAGTAGGCCTGGATGTCCTTGCCATTGACCGTGATCTTGCCGCTGCCTTTTTTCAGAAACACGCGGGCGACGCTGGATTTGCGACGGCCGGTTCCGTTGTTCCATTCACCAATCATCTCAAGGCTCCTTTAGAGTTCCAGCACTTGCGGCTGTTGGGCGGTGTGCGGGTGCTCTGCACCGCCGTACACCTTGAGCTTCTTGATCATGGCGTAGCCGAGCGGGCCCTTGGGCAGCATGCCCTTGACGGCCTTCTCGAGCGCGCGGCCAGGGTGCTTGGCCTGCATGTCGCGGAAGTTGGTGCCATAGATACCGCCGGGGAAACCCGAGTGACGGTAGTACACCTTGTCGAGGGCCTTGTTGCCCGTGACGCGGAGTTTGGCTGCGTTGATGATGACGATGAAGTCACCGGTATCGACGTGAGGCGTGTAAATGGCCTTGTGTTTGCCGCGCAAACGGAGAGCAACTTCACTGGCTACTCGTCCGAGGACCTTGTCGGTCGCGTCAATCACAAACCACTCGTGCGTCACGTCAGCGGGTTTGGCGCTGAACGTTTTGGTCATGAGTTTTCTCTTGAAGAGTTGGTTTGGCGGCTCTTTTCCACGGTCGGTCGTTCTCTGTCGGAACGCTCTTAGGTGGGTTTTGAATGCTTCGCCGCGGAGCCAGCAAATCGCTGCGAAGCCCTCGATTGTACGAAATTCCGACCCCGGATGGCAAACCGCCCGTCCCCGATGGTCGGGCGCAGAGGGCAAACGGCTACCATCAGGGCATGTTCAGCTACCGACACGCCTTCCACGCCGGCAACCACGCCGACGTGCTCAAGCACATCACCCTCATCGCCACGCTGCGCCATCTGATGCAGAAGGAGGCGGGTCTGACGCTGATCGACACCCACGCGGGCGCGGGCCTGTATCGGCTCGACGGCGACTACACCGAGACCGGGGGCGAGGCCAAGGACGGCGTCGTCAAGCTCATGGGCGCGCTGCGCGCGGCCGACGGGCCGTCGACCGAGGCCGTGGCGCCCGCCATCGACGACTACCTGGATCTGGTCGCGAGCTTCAACCCGTCGGGCGCGCTGCGGGTCTATCCCGGCTCGCCGTTCGTCATGCACCAGCTGCTGCGCGCCGAATCGCGCGACCGGCTCAAGCTGTTCGAGCTGCACCCGACCGACAGCCGCACCCTGTCCGCCAACATCGCCCAGCTCGAAGCCGGCCGCCAGGTCGCGGTGGTGCGCGAGGACGGTTTCGAGGGCGTGAAGCCCCTGCTGCCGCCGCCGCCCTCGGCCACCGGCTCCAAACGGGCCATGGTGCTGATCGACCCGAGCTATGAGATCAAGAGCGATTACGGAAAAGTGAGCGCCTGCATACAAGAGCTCATCCGACGTTTCCCGACCGGCACCTACCTGGTCTGGTACCCGGTGATCCCGCGCCCCGAGGCGCACGACCTGCCGCGCCGCCTGCGCACCCTGTCGAACCAGGCCCAGAAACCCTGGCTGAACGCCACGCTGGCCATCGGCCAGGACCCGACCCACGGTCCCGACGACCGCCCGGGCCTGACGGCCAGCGGCATGTTCGTGATCAACCCGCCGCACACCCTCAAGGGCACGCTGCAGGCCGCCTTGCCCCAGCTGCTGGCCCACCTGGGCCGCGGACGCGGCAAATCCCAGGCGCTCGAATCGGGCGGCTGAATGCGGGCTCAGCGCGGCCGGGCCAGGGTCATGGTCCAGTAGCGGCCGTAGGTGGTGCCGCTGCGCTGCACGCAGCTCACACCCACGTGCTGATACTCGGCGCGCATGATGTTGGCGCAGTGGCCGGCGCTGGCGAGCCAGCCGCTCATCACGGTCGAGACCGAGGTCTGCCCCGCCGCGATGTTTTCCCCCACCCACGACCACGCATAACCTTCGGCGGCGATGCGCTGGGAGGCCGTGCGGCCGTCCAGCCCCGTGTGGGAGAAGTAGTTATTGACGGCCATGTCGGTCGAATGCCGCGCGGCGGCGGAGAACAGGGCGTCGTTCCAGGCCAGTGGCGCGACCGCCGGCATCGCGGTGCCGCCGCAGCTGCGCGCCACGGCCCGCGCCGCGTTGATCTGTTGCAGCAGGCTGTTGCGGAAGTCGGGCAGGTTGCAGCTGGTGCTGGCGTCCAGGGCGACCAGCGTCGAACCGCCGCCGCCCGTGCCGGCGCCGCCCGCGCTGTTCGGCGGTGAGGGCACGCCGATCGTCGCATCGGGCCCGCCACCGCCACCGCCCCCACCACCGCCGCAGGCGGCCAAGGCCAGCAGGGCCCCCAGGATCAAGCCCACACCAACGAGCCGTTGTTCATCAGGAAGAGACAGGTGTTGCATGCGCTTCACTCTAGGGTCGAGCCGACGGAGTAAGGTAAGCGGATGTAGAAGACGACCGCTCTTCGGCCAGGCAGCGCCGCCGTTCCGAAAACCGTTGGGCGGGCGTTGCAAAATTAGCCGACCGATCGGTCGGCTAATTGGCTATACTGCGATCCGCACCCCCACTGCGCAGGAGATTCCGCATGTACACCCAGTCCTTCAATGTGCCCGACGCCGACGCCCAATCCGGCACCCCGCTCAAGGCCGTGCCCCACGACACCGCTCTGCAGGCGCACTTCGACGCCGTGATCGACGCCGACGGCAAGATCGAGCCGCGCGACTGGATGCCCGACGCCTACCGAAAGACGCTGGTGCGGCAGATCAGCCAGCACGCGCACAGCGAGATCGTGGGCATGCTGCCCGAGGGCAACTGGATCTCGCGCGCGCCCAGCCTCAAGCGCAAGGCGATCCTGGTGGCCAAGGTGCAGGACGAAGGCGGCCACGGCCTGTACCTCTACAGCGCGGCCGAGACGCTGGGCACCAGCCGCGACCAGATGTTCGATGCGCTGCACAGCGGCAAGGCCAAGTACAGCTCCATCTTCAACTACCCCACGCTGACCTGGGCCGACGTGGGCGTGGTCGGCTGGCTGGTGGACGGCGCGGCGATCATGAACCAGATCCCGCTGTGCCGCTGCAGCTTCGGCCCCTATGCGCGCGCCATGATCCGCGTCTGCAAGGAAGAAAGCTTCCACCAGCGCCAGGGCTTCGAGTCGCTGATGACCATGATGCAGGGCACGGCCGAGCAGAAGGCCATGGTGCAGGACGCGGTGAACCGCTGGTGGTGGAAGTGCCTGGCCATGTTCGGCCCGCCCGACGCCGACAGCCCCAACAGCGTGCAGGGCATGCGCTGGGGCATCAAGCGCATCAGCAACGACGACCTGCGCCAGAAGTTCGTGGATGCGACCGTGCCGCAGGCCGAGGTGCTGGGCGTCACCCTGCCCGATCCGGCGCTGAGGTGGAACGAGGCACGCGGCCACCATGACTACGGCCAGATCGACTGGGACGAGTTCTGGGCCGTGGTCAACGGCGACGGCCCGTGCAACAAGGAACGCCTGGCCACCCGCGTGAAGGCCTGGAACGACGGCGCCTGGGTGCGCGAAGCCGCCCTCGCCCACGCCCGCAAACAACAGCAACGTGCCATGAAGGAGGCCGCATGAACACCACCACCTTGAAGGAATGGCCTCTCTGGGAGGTCTTCGTGCGCAGCAAGCAGGGCCTCGAGCACAAGCACTGCGGCAGCCTGCACGCCAGCGACGCCCAGCACGCGCTGCACCTGGCGCGCGACGTCTACACGCGGCGCCAGGAAGGCGTGAGCATCTGGGTCGTGCAAAGCAGCGGCATCACGGCCAGCGAGCCCGACAGCAAGGACAGCTTCTTCGACCCGGCCGCCGACAAGGTGTACCGCCATCCCACCTTCTACGAGATCCCCGACAAAGTGGGGCACATGTGATGAGCGGCACGGCACCGATCGACTACCTGCTGCACCTCGCCGACAACGCGCTGGTGCTGGGCCAGCGCAACGCCGAATGGTGCGGCCACGGGCCCATCCTCGAAGAAGACCTCGCGCTGGCCAACAACAGCCTGGACCTGCTCGGCCAGGCCCGCCTGCTGTACCAGCACGCGGCCACGCTGATCAACGCCGACCCGGCCCAGGCGCAGCGCTTCGCCCACCTGCAGGGTGCGCGCACCCACGGCGCGGTGACCGAGGACACGCTGGCCTACTTCCGCGACACGCACGAGTTCCGCAGCCTCACGCTGCTGGAGTTGCCGCACAGCGGCCCGCTGGCCAGCACCGCGTCCGGCGACCGCGACTACGCGACCACCCTCGCGCGCAACTTCCTCTACAGCGCGCTCATGGTGCTGGTGTGGGACCGGCTGCAGACCTCGGCCGATGCGCAGCTCGCCGCCATCGCGGCCAAGTCGCTGAAGGAGGTGCGCTACCACCTGCGCCACGCCAGCGACTGGCTGGTGCGCTTCGGCGATGGCACCGACGAATCGCACGCCCGCGCGCAGGCCGCGCTGCAGCACCTGCTGCCCTACTGCCAGGAGTTCTGGATCGGCAGCGAGGCCGAAACCACCGCGGTGGACAACGGCACCGGCGTCGACGTGGCCGGCCTGCAGGCCGACTGGGACGCGCTGGTGGACGACACGCTGAGCGAGGCCACGCTGCAGCGCCCCGCCGTGCAGGGCTACGTGCCGCAGGGCAAACACGGCGTGCACTCCGAGCACATGGGTTTTCTGCTCGCCGAGATGCAGAGTCTGGCGCGCGCGCACCCGCAGGCCGTGTGGTGAGGCCCACCATGCACACCGACATCCATGACGCGCTCGCCGGCCTGGCCGACCCGGAAATCCCGGTGGTCAGCCTGAGCGAGCTCGGCATCCTGCGCGGCGTGCGCACCGGCGCGGACGGTGTTCCCGAGGTGGTGATCACGCCGACCTACAGCGGCTGCCCGGCCATGGGCCAGATCGAGGACGACGTGCGCGCCGCGTTGGCAAACGAGGGCCTTACCGCGCGCGTGGTCACGCAGCTCGCGCCGGCCTGGACCACCGACTGGATGACCGAAGCAGCGCGCGAGAAGCTGCGCGCCTACGGCATCGCGCCACCACAATGCGGCAGCGAGCCGCCGGCCTCCACCGCGCCGCTGAAGTTCTCGCGCCAGGCCCTGCGCCGCGAGACCGTGCCCTGTCCGCAGTGTGGCTCGACCCACACCACCGAGACCTCGCCCTTCGGCTCCACCGCCTGCAAGGCGATGTACCGCTGCCTCGACTGCCTGGAACCGTTCGACTACTTCAAGCCTTATTGACGCCATGTCCACCGCCGCCCGCTTCCACGAACTCCCGATCGCCCGCATCAGCCCCGAGGCCGCCGGCGCGGTGGCGATCACCTTCGCGATCCCACCCGAGCAGCGCGCCACCTTCGCGTTCGAGCCCGGCCAGTTCCTCACCGTGCGCGCCACCATCGACGGCCAGGACGTGCGGCGCAGCTACTCCATCAGCAGCCCGCGCAGCCTGCTCACGCAGCGCGGTGAACTCACGCTGGGCATCCGCCCCGTGGACGGCGGCGTGTTCTCCAACTGGGCCGCCACCGCCCTGAAGGCCGGCGACACGCTCAAGGCGATGCCGCCCGACGGCCGCTTCACCGTGCACAAGCCGCGCGCGGTGCACCGCGTGGGCTTCGCGGCCGGCTCGGGCATCACGCCCATCCTCTCGCTCATGGCCAGCACGCTGGAAGAGTCGCCCACCTCGAAGTTCACGCTCGTGTACGGCAACCGCCGCATGGGCAGCGTGATGTTCAACGAGTCGCTGCAGGACCTGAAGGACCGCTACGCGGACCGCCTCACGCTGATCCACATCCTCTCGCGCCAGGCGCAGGAAGTGCCGCTGCTCGAAGGCCGCATCGACGCCGACAAGGTGCGCGCCTTGATCGACACCCTGCTGCCCGTGGGCAGCATGGACGAGGTCTTCATCTGCGGACCCGAGGCCATGATCGAGGTGACGGAAAAGGCCTTGCTCGATGCGGGCGTGCGCCCGGACCGCGTGCACACCGAGCGCTTCACCTCGCCCACGCTGGAGGCCTTGCCCGCCGCGCAGCGCCAGGCCGTGGTGCTCGGCCAGCCGGCCGTGCGCGCCGAGGGCGAGGTGGCGCTCACCGTGGTGCTCGATGGCAAGCCGCACGAGCTGCGCATGAACCGCGACGAGCGCGTGCTCGACGTGGCCCTGAACGCCGGGCTGGACCTGCCCTGGTCGTGCCGGGGCGGCGTGTGCTGCACCTGCCGCGCCAAGGTGATGGAAGGCGCGGTGCAGATGGACAAGAACTTCACGCTCGAACCCTGGGAGACCGACAAGGGCTTCGTGCTGAGCTGCCAGGCGCGGCCCACCACCGACCGCGTGGTGGTGAGCTACGACGAGCGCTGAGGCCCGCGTTCCGTCAGAAGCGCCAGCCCAGGCCCACGCCGACCAGCACGGGGTCGGCCTTGAACTGGCCGATCTTGGCGCCACCGGCGCTCACGTCGGTCTTGATGAAGACCTTCTTCACATCGACGTTCAGGTAGAGCTGCTTGCTCAGCGGAATGTCCACCCCCACCTGCAGCGCCGGGCCGAAGCTGTGGCGCTTCACGTCGGCCGCGCCGCCCAGCAGGTGCACCGAGCTGAAGCGCGTGTAGTTGAGGCCCGCGCCCACGTAGGGCTTGAAGCCGGGCGCGTCGAAGTGGTACTGCACGGTCAGCGTGGGTGGCAGGTGGCGCAGCGTGCCGATGGCCGCGCCGTTGGACGTGAGGGTGTGTTTCTGCGGCACCGTGAGGATGAGCTCGGCCGCCAGGTGCTTGCTGAAGAAGTAGCTCACGTCGACTTCGGGCAGGCCCTTGTTGTTCATGGCCAGGCCCAGGCCGGTGCTGTCCTTGTTGGCGCTGTCCAGGTGCACGGCGCGGGCGCGCACGAGCACGCTGCCGGCCTGGAAGTCGTCCTGCGCCAGGGCGGCGCCCGACGCGAGCAGGCAGGTGGACGCGAGGGCGGCCAGGGCGAAGTGGTGCGTATTCATGGTGGTCTTCTGTGTTGCGTTGACTCGGGAGAATCCCCGCGTCCATTACAGAAGACCGTGCGTGGCGCGGCGTTGCGCCACGTCAAACCGGCCGGAGACCTGGCCCCGCTGGTGCGGATTGCTTGACGCAGGTCAAGCCACGCGCTTCAGTCGCGCAACAGCACGACCCGGCCGACGCCGCCCTGCACGATGCCCAGCGCCGACGCGGCCGCGCGGCTGAGGTCGATGATGCGGCCCGGCACGTGCGGGCCGCGGTCGTTGATGCGCACCGTCACCTCCTTGCCCGTGCGGGCGTGGCGCACGCGCACGCGGGTGCCGAACGGCAGGGTCTTGTGGGCCGCGGTGAGTTCGTTCATGTCGTAGACCTCGCCGCTGGCGGTGCGCCGGCCGTGGAAAGGCTCGCCGTACCAGGACGCCAGGCCCCGCGCGATGACGCTCTCGCTGGCGTCCGGGGTGTCGGTGTCGTCGGCCGAGGCATCGGGCACGCTGCCCAGGTCGGGCATGTCCGGCGCTCGCGTCGCGCAGCCGCCGAGCCACAACAAGGTGGCCAGCGCCAGCGTGACCGCGGGCTTGAGGCTCATGCAAGACCGAGGCGCTGGACGATGTCCGTCGTGGCCCCGCTCTGGTTCATGGTGTAGAAGTGCAGCCCCGGCACGCCGCCGCCGCGCAGGCGGTCGCACAGGTCGGTCACCACGTCCAGGCCGAAGGACTTGATGGACGCGGTGTCGTCGCCGAAGGCCTGCAGGCGCATGCGGATCCAGCGCGGGATCTCGGCGCCGCAGGCGTCGGAGAAGCGCATCAGCTGCGTGGAGCTGGTGATGGGCATGATGCCCGGCACCACAGGCACGTCCACGCCCACGCGCTGCAGCTCGTCGCGGTAGCGGAAATAGGCATCGGCATTGAAGAAGTACTGCGTGATGCCCGAATCGGCACCGGCCTTCACCTTGGCCGCGAAGGCCTCGAGGTCGGCCTCGGGCGAGCGGGCCTGCGGGTGCGTTTCCGGGTAGGCCGCCACCTCGATGTGGAATCGGTCACCGGTCTCGGCGCGCACGAAGGCCACCAGGTCGCTGGCGTAGCGGAACTCGCCACCCACGCCGTAGCCGCTGGGCAGGTCACCGCGCAGGGCCACGATGCGGCGGATGCCGGCGGCCGCGTAGGCCGCCAGGCGCTCGCGGATGCTCGCGCTCGACTGGCCGATGCAGCTCAGGTGCGGCGCGGCGGGGCAGCCCTCGCCCATGATCTCGGTCACGGCCTGCAGCGTGCCGTCCTGCGTGGAGCCGCCGGCGCCAAAGGTCACCGAGCAGAACTCGGGCTTGAGCGCGTAGAGCTGCTGGCGCACCGCGCGCAGCTTGACCGCGCCTTCGGGCGTCTTGGTCGGGAAAAATTCCAGGCTGATGGGAAGACTCACGGTCCCCTCCTTGCATCACTTGCTCGCATACACAAAAAACTCGCGGTTGCCGTCACCCCCGGTGATCGCGCTCTCGACGTAGTCGCGCATCCGCAGGCCCTGCTCTTCGCAGGCCTGCGCGATGCGATCGCGCACGATGGCGTAACTCGCCGCGTCCTTCACCAGACCACCCTTGCCGATGTGCCCGGGCTGCAGCTCGAACTGCGGCTTGACCAGCATCAGCATCTGCCCGCCCGGTGCCAGCAGCGGCACCAGGGCCGGCCACACCAGGGTCTGCGAGATGAACGACAGGTCGCCCACGATCAGATCGAACGGCGGCGCGCCACCCGCGTCCTGCAGCGCCTGGGCCGAGAGATCGCGCGCGTTGCATTTTTCAATGCAGATCACGCGCGGATCGCCCTTGAGCTGCGGGTGCAGCTGGCCCTGGCCCACGTCCACCCCCACGACCTGCGCCGCGCCTCGCTGCAACAGGCAGTCGGTAAAACCGCCGCTGCTCTGCCCCACATCGAGGCAGCGCAGGCCGCTCACGTCCAGGCCGGTGTGGCGCAGCGCGCCTTCCAGCTTGAGGCCGCCGCGCGACACATAGCGCGTCTCCGCCGTGTCCAGCAGGCGCAGCTCGGCCGCGTCACGCAGCTCCTCGCCGTTCTTGGTGACCGCTGTCCAGTCGCCCCCCGGCGCACGCCATTGCACGCCCGCGGCGATGAGCCGCTGGGCCTGCGAACGGGTGGCGGCCAGGCCGCGCTCGACGAGCAGCTGGTCGGCCCGCATGGGCGCGATCAATACCGGTAGGTGTCCGGCTTGTACGGGCCGGCCTTGCTCACGCCGATGTAGGCGGCCTGCTCGTCGGTCAGCTCGGTCAGCATGGCGCCGACCTTCTTCAGGTGCAGGCGCGCGACCTTCTCGTCCAGGTGCTTGGGCAGCACGTAGACCTGGCCCACTTCGTACTTCTTCGGCTGCGTGAACAGCTCGATCTGGGCAATGGTCTGGTTCGCGAACGAGCTCGACATCACGAAGCTGGGGTGGCCGGTGCCGCAGCCCAGGTTCACCAGGCGGCCCTTGGCCAGCATGATGATCTTCTTGCCGTCGGGGAACTTGACGTGGTCGACCTGCGGCTTGATCTCTTCCCATTCGTACTTCTCGATCGAGGCGATGTCGATCTCGTTGTCGAAGTGGCCGATGTTGCAGACGATGGCCTGGTCCTTCATCGCGGCCATGTGGTCGTGCGTGATGATGGATTTGTTGCCGGTGGTGGTCACGAAGATGTCGGCCTTGTCGGCGGCGTACTCCATGGTCACGACCTTGTAGCCTTCCATCGCGGCCTGCAGGGCGTTGATGGGGTCGATCTCGGTCACCCACACCTGGGCCGACAGCGCGCGCAGCGCCTGGGCCGAACCCTTGCCCACGTCACCGTAGCCGGCGACCACGGCGACCTTGCCGGCGATCATCACGTCGGTGGCGCGCTTGATGCCGTCGACCAGCGATTCGCGGCAGCCGTACAGGTTGTCGAACTTGCTCTTGGTCACCGAGTCGTTCACGTTGATGGCGCGGAACGGCAGCGTGCCCCGGGCAGCCATTTCCTTCAGGCGGTGCACGCCGGTGGTGGTCTCTTCGGTCACGCCAATGATCTGGCTGGCCTTGCGGGTGTACCAGGTCGGGTCCTGCGCGAGCTTGGCCTTGATGGCGGCGAACAGGCAGGTTTCTTCTTCGCTGGTCGGCTTGCTGATGACCGAGAGGTCCTTCTCGGCCTTCTGGCCCAGGATCATCAGCAACGTGGCGTCGCCGCCGTCGTCCAGGATCATGTTGGGGCCTTCGCCTTCGGTGCCGGCGGCGCCGAACTCAAAGATGCGGTGGGTGAAGTCCCAGTACTCGGCCAGGGTCTCGCCCTTGTGCGCGAACACCGGCGTGCCCTGCGCGACCAGCGCGGCGGCGGCGTGGTCTTGCGTGGAGAAGATGTTGCACGAAGCCCAGCGCACGCTCGCGCCCAGGGCCTGCAGGGTTTCGACCAGCACCGCGGTCTGGATCGTCATGTGGATGCTGCCGGTGATGCGCGCGCCCTTGAGCGGCTTGGCGGCGGCGAATTCCTCGCGGATGGCCATCAGGCCGGGCATTTCGGTTTCCGCAATGCGGATTTCCTTGCGGCCCCACTCGGCCAGGGAAAGGTCGGCGATCGCGCTGTCGGCGGTCGGGTTGTTCAGACGTGCATTCATGGTTCGCTCCGGAAAGGATGGACAAACCACATCTGGCATTGAGTCAAAAAGAACTCATCGCACGGGATGTGGATGAGCGTCGTTGCATGGATGGTCCGAGCCTCACGCCCCGCTGCTGAAGTGTTCAGTGGGGGCGCTGCAACGCTCCTCGGATCGCGCGATTCTACCGCAGCGGCCTCGATCTGCCCCCTGCCGCGCGTCGCCGGTGGCACCTGCGGCGCCCGGGGCCCTGTGCGACACTGCCCGCCTTCCATGCGCATGAATCCCCTCACCCTCTGGCCCGCCACGGAGCGCGCCCGCATCCACGGCGTGCTGACCGACATCGACGACACCCTCACGACCGAGGGCGCGATCACCCCCGATGCCCTGGACGCCTTGCACCGCCTGCGCACCGCCGGCCTGCCGGTGTTCGCCATCACGGGCCGGCCCGCCGGCTGGAGCGAGGCCTTCGCGCTGGCCTGGCCGGTGGACGCCATCGTGGCCGAGAACGGCGCCGTGGCGCTGTGGCGCGGCGACTCGGGCGAACTCCAGCGCGACTACCTGCAGGACGCGGCCACGCGCGCCGCCCATTTCGCGAAACTGCAGGCCACCGCGCAACGCGTGCTGGCCGAGCTGCCGCAGGCCCGACTGGCCACCGACAGCCCCGGGCGCGAGACCGACATCGCGATCGACCACAGCGAGTTCGCGCACCTGAGCGAGGCCGACATCGCCACCGTGGTGCAGCTGATGAAAAGCGAAGGCCTCAACGCCACCGTGAGCTCCATCCACATCAACGGCTGGATCGGCGAGCACGACAAGCTGGCCGGCGCGCGCTGGATCGTGCGATCGCGCCTGGGCCGCTCGCTCGACGACGAACTCGACCGCTGGGTCTACGTCGGCGACTCGACCAACGACGCGCGCATGTTCGGCCATTTCCCGCACAGCGTGGGCGTGGCCAACGTCGCGCGCTTCTGGGGCGCGCTCACGCAACACCCGCGCTACGTGGCGGCAGGCGAGCGCGGCGCGGGTTTCACCGAGGTGGCCGACGCGGTGCTGGGCGCGCGGGCCGCGGGCGCATGAGCGAACACCCGCTGCCGCCCACCGGCACCCTGCCCGACCACCCGCCCGCCGAGGCGCGGCTCGGCCTGGTCGCGATCTTCGGCTCCACCTTCTTCGAGCTGGTGGGCTACTTCATGCTCACGCCGCTGCTGCTGTTGCGCCTCAAGGGCGGCGGCGAATCGACCGCGCTGGCCGGTGTGTTCGCCGCCAGCGGCTGGCTCGGCGTGTTCTTCATGACGCCGTTCGCCTCGGCCATCACGCAGCGCCTGGGCCGGCGGCCCACGCTGTGGCTGGCCGCGCTGATCCCGGTGATCGCCACCGCCGGCTTCGCCTTCACGCCGCTGCTCTGGCTCTGGTTCGTGTTCAAGATCGCCGCCGGCATGGCCTCGGGCCTGCGCTGGGTGCTGGCCGAGGCCGTGGTGGCCGAGTTCTCGCCGCCCGGGCAGCGCGGGCGCTACGTGGGCATCTTCGAGACCATGGTGGGCATCACCTTCGTGGTCGGCCCGCTCATGCTGGCCTGGGTCGGAGCCGACAGCGACGCGGCGCTGTGGATCGCGCTGGGCTTCATGGCCATCGGCCTGGTCTGGAGCCTGCTGATCCCGCGCCTGCCCGACGCGGCCGACGCGCACAGCGCGAAGGTGGGCCTGTCGGGCGTGTGGCACGCGCTGCTGGCGCACCCGCTGATCATGACCGTGGGCTTCGTCGGTGGTTTCTTCGAAAGCGGCCTCACGTCCATCCTGCCGCTCTACGGCCTGGCGCTGGGCCTGGGCGCCACCGTGGCGGCGCTGCTGGTCTCGGCAAGCGGCCTGGGCAGCGCGCTCATGATGCTGCCCGCCGGCGTGCTGGCCGACCGCATGGCCCACCACCCGGCACAGCGCTGGGGCGACGGCCACCGCGCGCGCCTGGCGATCATGCGGGTCTGCGCCCTCATCACCCTGCTGGCCACCTTGGTCATCCCCTTCGTGGCCGGCACGCCCTGGCTGGCCGCGCCCGTGGCCTTCCTCTGGGGCGGCGCGGGCGGTTGTCTGTACACGCTGGCGATGATCGACATCGGCTCGCGCGAGGAAGGCATCACCCTGGTCAACAGCACCGCCGTGCTGGTGCTGTCCTACACCCTGGGCGGGGTGCTCGCGCCCGCGCTGGGCGCCGCCGCGCTGCAGTGGGCGCCCACGCTGGGCTTCCCGGCCCTGCTGCTGTCGGTCGCCGGCCTGGGCTGGTGGCTGTTGAGACGGACCGTTTCGGCCCCATCTGAAGGAACCCCGCGCGGCTGAGCGGCTCCCAACCTGACAAGCGAAAGGATCTCCCCATGGCCATTCCCTGGCTGGTTGCCCTGAAAGTGATCCCCTGGGGGGACGTGATCGAACACGCGCCCACGGTGCTCAACGCCGCGCGCAAGCTGCTGGACCGCTCGAAGGCGCCACCCGCCGGCACGACCGCGCCGGTGCCGCTGGACCTGGGCGATGCCCCGCCCACCCTGGGGGAACTCAAGAACCGCCTGATCGAGGCGCGGCAGCTGATCGACCAGCAGGCTGCGGTGCAGGCCCAGATGGCGCAGACCCTGACCGAACTGGCCGAACAGAACGCGCGCCTGGTGGGTGCCGTGGACCTGCTGCGCAAGCGCACGCGCCTGCTGCTGTGGGCGGTGGCCGTGCTGGCGGTGGGCGTGGTCGGGCTGTTCGCGCGCTGAGCGCTCAGCCGCCGCGCTCGGTCTGCAGCGCGGCGTCGCAGCCCACGCCGGCCGCGATCCAGCGCCGCGCCAGCCGCTGGAACACCGGCGCCGCCCAGCGCCAGCGCGGGCCCAGCACGCCCCGCGCGTCGGTGATGGCGCCACAGCGGTAGACCGACAAGGCGCCGTCCCAGCGCAGCGCGTCGCACGCGCCCACGCGCTTGCGCGAAATCACCCGCCCCAAAGGACAAGGCTCGGCCAGGCAACACACCCCGCAGCCGTTGCACGGCGCGCCCAGAGCCGGCTTGGCCGGCGCCTCGGCGTGGATGTGGATGACCTGGCCCTCCGGCATCACGTCCTGGCCAGCACCGGCCCCAGCACACGCCCGGTGTGCGTGTCCAGGCGCACCACCTCGTCGGGCGGCGCGGCGGCCACGATGCGGCCCCCGCCGTTGCCACCCTCGGGGCCCAGGTCGATGATCCAGTCGGCCTCGGCCATCACGTCCAGGTCGTGCTCGATCACCACCACGCTGTGGCCGCCATCCACCAGGCGGTGCAGCACCCGAATCAGCTTCTCCACGTCGGCCATGTGCAGGCCCACCGTGGGCTCGTCGAGCACGTAGAGCGTGTGCGGTGGCTTCTGGCCCCGGCGCGTGACGTCGTCGCGCACCTTGCTGAGTTCGGTCACCAGCTTGATGCGCTGCGCCTCCCCGCCGCTGAGCGTGGGGCTGGGCTGGCCCAGCGTGAGGTAGCCCAGGCCCACGTCCTTGAGCAGCTGCAGCGGGTGGCTGATGTTGGGCATGCTGGCGAAGAAGTCCACCGCCTCGTCCACCTCCATCTGCAGCACGTCGCCAATGCTCTTGCCCTTCCAGGTCACGGCCAGCGTCTCGGGGTTGAAGCGCGCGCCGTGGCAGACCTCGCAGGGCACCTTCACGTCGGGCAGGAAGCTCATCTCGATGGTGCGCATGCCCTGCCCTTCGCAGCCCGGGCAGCGGCCTTCGCCGGTGTTGAAGCTGAAGCGGCCGGGGCCGTAACCGCGCGCCTTGGCCTCCAGCGTGTCGGCGAACAGCTTGCGCACCGTGTCCCAGAAGCCGATGTAGGTGGCCGGGCAGCTGCGCGGCGTCTTGCCGATCGGCGTCTGGTCGACTTCGAGCACGCGGTCCACGGTCTCGAAACCACTCACGCTGGCGCAGCCGCTCCAGGCGGGGTGCTTGCCCTTGTCCATGGCGTCGCGCCCGGCCTTGGTGCTGCGCTGGCTCACGGCGGCGGCCACGTTGGTCAGCAGCACGTCGCGCGCAAGCGTGGACTTGCCCGAGCCCGACACGCCGGTGATGACCACCAGGCGCTGCAGCGGCACCGCGGCGTCGAGCTCGTTCAGGTTGTGCAGCTTCGCGCCGCGCACGCGCAGCCAGGGCGCGCTGTCGTCCAGCGCCGGCAGCACGCCACGGCGCGCCTGCAGCGGGTGCTTCATCGCGTGCAGCAGGTAGCGCCCGGTCACTGAGTCGGCGTTGGCCGAGAGGTCGTCCACCGACCCCTGGGCCACCACGCGCCCGCCGCGCTTGCCCGCGCTCGGGCCGATGTCGATGATGTGGTCGGCGCGGCGGATGGTGTCCTCGTCGTGCTCCACCACCACCAGGGTGTTGCCCTGGTCGCCGAGCTTGTGCAGCGCGTTGAGCAGGATGGCGTTGTCGCGCGCGTGCAGGCCGATGGTGGGCTCGTCGAGCACGTAGCACACGCCCTGCAGGTTGCTGCCCAGCTGCGCCGCCAGGCGGATGCGCTGCGCCTCGCCGCCGCTGAGCGTGGGCGCGCCGCGGTCCAGCGTGAGGTAGTTCAGGCCCACCTCTTCGAGGAAGGCCAGCCGGCTCTCGATCTCGGGCAGCAGGTCGCGCGCGATGTCGGCCTCGCGCGCGCTGAGCGCCAGGTCTTGCATCAACCCTTGCACCCAGGCGCGCACCTCGCGCACCGAAAGGCGGGCCACGTCGGCGATGCCCACGCCGGCGAAGCGCACCGAGCGGGCCTGCAGGTTCAGTCGCTTGCCCGAGCAGAACGGGCAGACCTCGTCCGTCACGCCGTCCACCTCGGGTTCGGCAAAACTCTGCTCGCGGCCTTTTTCCTTGTCGTCGCGCACCGAATCGTCCAGTGCCTTGAGCTGGTCGCGCGAGAGCTTCACGCCGGTGCCCACGCAGTCGGGGCACCAGCCATGTTTGCTGTTGTACGAGAAGAGGCGCGGGTCGAGTTCGGGGTAGCTGGTGGCGCACTCCGGGCAGGCGCGCGTGGTGGAAAACACCTCCAGCTTGCCAAGCTCGCGCGTGGGCCGGCCTTCGGCCAGCGCCTGGGCCAGGCCGTCCAGCGGCGAGAGCACGTGCACCTGGCCCTTGCCGATCTCCAGCGCCTTGGTGAGCTGCTGGCGCAGCGCGGTCTCGTCGTCGGCGCTGACCACGAAGTCGGCCACCGGCAGTTCGATGGTGTGCTCCTTGAAGCGGTCGATGCGCGGGAAGCCGGTGGTGGGCAGGAACTCGCCGTCCACCCGCAGGTGGGTGTGGCCACGCGGGCGCGCCCAGTCGGCCAGCTCGGTGTACACGCCCTTGCGGTTGACCACCAGCGGCGCGAGCAGGCCGATGTGCTGGCCCTTGTAGCGCGCCAGGATGGCGGCGACGATGCTGTCGGGGCTTTGCGGCATCACGACCGCGCCGTCGTACATGCAATGCTGCGTGCCCAGCTTCACGTACAGCAGGCGCAGGAAATGCCAGACCTCGGTGGTGGTGCCCACGGTGGACTTGCGGCCGCCGCGCGAGAGGCGCTGCTCGATCGCCACCGTGGGCGGGATGCCATAGACCGCGTCCACCTCGGGCCGGCCCGCGGGCTGCACGATGCTGCGCGCATAGGCGTTGAGGCTCTCCAGGTAACGCCGCTGGCCTTCGTTGAACAGGATGTCGAAAGCCAGCGTCGACTTGCCCGAGCCGCTCACGCCGGAGATGACGTTGAACTTGCCGCGCGGAATGTCCACGCTCAGGTTCTTGAGGTTGTGCTCCTTGGCGTTGACGATGCGGATGGCGTGGGCGTGTGGCCCCTCGTTGCGCGCGCGTGCCGGCTGCAGGCCCCGGGCCCGGCCTTCGCGCACTTCGTGCACCTCGCCCATGGCCAGCGCGTACTCGCGCAAGGCCTTCGCGGTGTGGCTGCTGGCGTGTTCGCGCACGGCCTCGGGCGGGCCCTCAGCCACGATCAGGCCGCCCGCATCGCCGCCCTCGGGGCCCAGGTCGATCAGCCAGTCGGCCGAGCGGATCACGTCCAGGTTGTGCTCGATCACCACCAGCGAGTGGCCGGCGTCGAGCAGCTTGCGCAGGCTGCGCATGAGCTTGGCGATGTCGTCGAAGTGCAGGCCGGTGGTGGGCTCGTCGAACAGGAACAGCGTGCCCTTGCGCGCCACCGCCTGGCGGCTCGCGCTGCTGTTCTTCGAAGCCTCGGCCAGGAAGCCCGCGAGCTTGAGGCGCTGCGCCTCGCCGCCCGAGAGCGTGGGCACGGGCTGGCCCAGCTTCACGTACTCCAGGCCCACGTCCACGATGGGCTGCAGCACGCGGATGACCTCGCGGTCGCCTGCGAACAGCGCGGCGGCCTCGCTCACGGTGAGGTCCAGCACGTCGGCCACGTTGAGCGAACGGCCTCCGCGCTGGATCTTCACCTCCAGGATTTCGGGCCGGTAGCGTTTGCCGTCGCAGTCCGGGCAGCGCAGGTACACGTCGCTGAGGAACTGCATCTCCACGTGCTCGAAGCCCGAGCCGCCGCAGGTCGGGCAGCGCCCGTCGCCGCTGTTGAAGCTGAACTTGGCCGGCGTGTAGCTGCGCTGGCGCGACAGCGGCGCCTCGGCGAACAGCGCGCGGATCGCGTCCCACGCGCCCACGTAGCTCACCGGGTTGGAGCGCGCCGTCTTGCCGATGGGCGACTGGTCGACGAACACGACCTCGCTCAGGTGGTCGGCCCCGAGCAGGCGGTCGTGCGCGCCCGGGCTCTCGGTGGACTTGCCGAAGTGGCGCAGCAGCGCGGGCGCGAGCACGTCCTGGATCAGGCTGGACTTGCCCGAGCCCGACACGCCGGTGACCACCACCAGGCGCTGCAGCGGGAACTCGACCGACACGTCCTTGAGGTTGTGTTCGCGCGCGCCTTCGAGGATGAGGCGCGGCGTGCTGTCGGTGACCATGCGCTTGAAGCCCATGCCGATGGTCTTGCGCGAGCCGAGGTAGGCGCCGGTGAGCGTGTCGGCCGAGCGGATCGCTTCGGGCGTGCCGTCGAACACGATCTGCCCGCCGCGCTCGCCCGGGCCCGGGCCCATGTCGATCAGGCGGTCGGCCGCGAGCATCACGGCCGGGTCGTGCTCCACCACCACCAGCGTGTTGCCGGCGTCGCGCAGGCGCAGCATGGCGTCGTTGATGCGCGCCATGTCGCGCGGGTGCAGGCCGATGCTGGGTTCGTCGAGCACGAACAGGGTGTTCACCAGCGAGGTGCCCAGCGCGGTGGTGAGGTTGATGCGCTGCACCTCGCCGCCACTGAGCGTGCGGCTCTGGCGGTCCAGCGTGAGGTAGCCGATGCCGACCTCGCACAGGTAGCGGATGCGGGTGTTGATTTCCTCGAACAGCAGGCGCAAGGCCTGGGCCTGGCCGGCGGCGGCCGTGTCGCTGCCCGCGGGCGCCAGCGTGGCGTCGAGCGCGGCGAAGAAGCCGCGCAGCTTGTCCAGCGGCATCAGCATCAGGTCGTGCAGGCACAGACCGGGCATGGCTTCGAGCTGCGCGCGACTCCACTTCACGCCCTGCGGCAGGTAGCGCTTCTGCGCGGGCAGCACCGCGTCGGCCTGGGCCTTGCTGCCGATGCGCCAGAGCAGGCTGTCGGTCTTGAGGCGCGCGCCGTGGCAGCTCGGGCACTCGGTGTAGCTGCGGTACTTGGACAGCAGCACCCGGATGTGCATCTTGTAGGCCTTGCTCTCCAGGTACTCGAAGAAGCGGTCGACGCCGTACCACTGCTGGTTCCACTTGCCGTTCCACAGAGGCGAACCGGCCTTCACCCAGTGCTGCTGCTCGGGCGTGAGCTTGGCCCAGGGCGTGTCGCGCGGGATGCCGGCGGACTCGGCGTGCCGCATCATGTCGTCCTGGCATTCCTTCCACGCGGGTGTCTGGAACACCTTGACCGCGCCGGCGCGCAGCGTGAGCTTGTCGTTGGGGATGACCAGGCCGTAGTCCACACCGATCACGCGCCCGAAGCCCCGGCAAGCCTCGCAGGCGCCCACCGCCGAGTTGAACGAGAACATCGAGGGCGTGGGTTCGCTGTAGCGGATGTCGCTTTCCGGGCAGTGCAGACCGGTGCTGAAGCGCCAGATCTCGGGCTCGTCTTCTTCGGCCAGCACATAGACCATCAGCTTGCCGCTGCCGCGCTTGAGGCCGGCTTCGATCGCCTCCATCGCGCGCGCCGGCTCGACCGTGCCGATGCGGAAGCGGTCGGCCACCACGTCGAGCACCTTGACCGATTCGCTGGCCACCGCCTTGGCCTTGCCCTTGGCGGGGGTCTTGGCCTCCACCGGCGCCACCTCGCGCTGCACCACCCGCTCGGCCTGCACGCGGGTGTACCCGCTGGCCGAGAGCCACTGCTCCACTTCCTCGGGCGTGGTGCTGGCCGGCAACTCCACCGGGAAAGTCAGCACCAGGCGCGGATCGCCCTGGCGCACCGCGCGCGCCTTGAGCTCGGCATAGATCGATTCGGGCGAGTCGTGCCGCACCGGCAGCGCGGTCTCGCGGTCGAACAGGTCGGCGCCGCGCGCGAACAGCAGCTTGAGGTGGTCGTTGAGCTCCGTCATGGTGCCCACGGTGGAGCGCGAGGAGCGCACCGGGTTGGTCTGGTCGATCGCGATCGCCGGCGGCACACCGTCGACCCGGTCGACGGCCGGTTTGTCCATGCGGTCCAGGAACTGGCGCGCGTAGGCGCTGAAGGTCTCGACGTAGCGGCGCTGGCCTTCGGCGAACAGGGTGTCGAACACGAGGCTGGACTTGCCCGAGCCGCTGGGCCCGGTGACCACGGTGAGCTCACCCGTGCGGATGTCGAGGTCGAGGTTCTTGAGGTTGTGCTGGCGCGCCCCCCGGATGCGGATCAGCCCGGAGCCGCCTTCCGTCGGGTGGTCGCGCCCTTCGGCCTCGGACACGGTTGAAATCGCGCCCACGGGTGGATCGGCGGGCAGAAAGGCATCGGACATGCATGGGCTCCAGAGGGGGACGCAAAGATTCTACGGAGGGGTGTGACAAAGCCGCCGGCCGATACGTCATATCCACAATTTCCCGCCAGAACGCCCTGCATAGACTCGGCCCATTCAAGGAGACACCGCCGATGAGCCTGAAACACCTGTTTACAACGCGTGCGTGGATGACCTTTGGCCTGAGCGGTCTGCTCGCCTTCGCGGCCCCCGCCTGGGCCCAGCTGCGCGTGGGCATGCCCTCGGGCTTCAGCGGCTCGGTGGCGGCGGGGGTGAAGGAGAACCACGAGGGGGCCCAGCTGTACTTCGACACCATCAACGCGCGCGGCGGTGTCAACGGCCAGAAGATCGAGCTGATCACGGTGGACGACAAGTTCGACCCCAAGGTCACGGTGGAGGTGGCGCGCGAACTGATCACGAAACAGCGGGTGCTGGCCCTGTTCCTGAACCGCGGCACGCCGCATTCGCAGGCCCTGCTGCCCATGCTGGCCGAGCTCAAGGTGCCGCTGGTCGGGCCGAGCACCGGCGCCATGGCGCTGCACCAGCCGGTCAACCCCTGGGTGTTCAACGTGCGCGCCACCTACCAGCGCGAGGCCGCCAAGGCCATCGAACACCTGGCAAGCATCGGCATCACGCGCATCGCGGTGCTGGAGACCGACGATTCCTTCGGCGCCGATTCGGCGGCCGGGGCGCTCAAGGGCTTCGACAAGGCCAAGCTCAAGCCGGTGCTGCATGAAAAGTTCCCGCGCGACAAGCCCGACTTCACCGAGCTGTCCAAGCGGGTCCACGAGAGCAACGCGCAAGCGGTGATGGTGATCGGCTCGGCCGGCAACACCGCCAACGCGGTCAAGGCGGTGCGCACCGCCGGTTCGCGCGCGCAGGTGGTCACGCTCTCGAACAACGCCTCGGACGGCTTCATCAAGCTGCTGGGCGAGCACGCGCGCGGTGTGATCGTGACGCAGGTGTTTCCCAACGAGCGCTCGGTCGCCTATGGCCTGATCAAGGAAGCGCAGGAATTCGCCAAGGCCAAGGGCCTGGCGGGCGTGTCGCCCGCCATGATGGAAGGCTACGCCGCCGCCAAGGTGCTGACCGAAGGCCTGCGCCGCGCCGGCCCGAATCCCACGCCCGTGGCCCTGCGCGACGCGCTGGAGAACCTGAAGAGCTACGACCTGGGTGGCCTGACCGTGCACTACAGCCCGAGCAACCACACCGGGCTGGATTTCGCCGACCTGTCCATCGTGGACGCCAGCGGCAAATTCCGCCGCTGACCCCCCAAAAAAAGACGCGGCACCGGGCGGCGCCGCGTCAACACCCCACAAAGGGCCCCTTGCGCGCCGGGCTACAACATGCCCGACAGGAACAGGATCGCCGTCGTGGCGGCGTACTCGAATTCGACGAAGGCCTCGAAGTCCCGGCCCGTGGTGAACGCGGGCGTCCAGCCATGGCGCTCGGCGGCCTGCCGCCAGGCCGGCGACTTCACGGCCTCGGCCACCGCCTGCGTGAGCGCGGCACGCTGAGCGTCGCTGATGCCGGGCGCGCCGTAGACGCCGCGCCAGTTGCCGATGGTGACGTCGTACCCCTGCTCCTTGAGCGTGGGCACGTCCGGCAAGCCGGGCAGGCGCCGTTGCGCGGTCACACCGAGCAGGCGCAGCTGGCCCCGGGCGATGCCCTGGGCCAGTTCCCCGTAGCCACCGCCCACCACATCGATCTCGCCCTTGAGCAGGGCGGCCACCGCGTCCGCGCCGCCGCCATGGGGCAGGTAGCGGATCTCCCGCGGCGGCACGCGCAGGCTGCGCGCGAACATCGAGACGGCGATGTGCTCGGTCGAGGCCTTCGAACCGCCCCCGAAGCGCACGCTGCCGGAGGCCTGGCGCAGCCGCTCGGCGACGGCGCCCAGCGACCGGATCGGGGAGCCGGCCGCCACGGCGAAGGCGCTGTACTCGCTGGTGAGGCGCGCGATCGGCGTGCATTGCTGCAGCTGGCGCAGCGGTGTCTTCGACGACACCAGGCCACCGATCATGACCGCGCCCATGATGAGCAGGGCATTCGGCTGACCCCGCGCCGCCTGGACGAAGGCGGCGAGGCCCAGGGTGCCCGCGGCGCCGCCCTGGTTGTCGTAGACGGCCTCGCGGTAGCGCCCGGTCGCGACCATCGCCGCACCGAGCGCGCGGCCGGTGGCGTCCCAGCCGCCGCCCGCGCTCGCGGGGATCAGCACGGACAGGCGATCCGCGCCGCTGGCGCGCGCGGGCAGGCAAGATGCCGCCGCCCAGCCGCCCAGTGCCATGAGGAATTGATTGCGCCGCATGTCTCCTCCGGTGTGGCGCGGCACGGCGCGCCATCTGTGGAAGAGATGCTAGGAAGCCCCGCTGTCAACTCGCTGTCAGCGGGTCAGGCAGGGGCCCCATCCAAGGGTTCACCCCGATGGGCAGGCGCCGAACGGTCGGCCCTCAGCCCTTGACGATCAGCACCGGCACCTTGGCGTGCGTCAGCACCTTCTGCGCCACGCTGCCCAGGATCAGCGCCTTCACGCCCTGGCGGCCGTGCGAGCCCATCACGATCAGGTCGCAGCCTTCGGCCTCGGCCGTTTCGATGATGCCTTCGTAGACCACGTTGCGTTCGATGGTGTCACCCGCCGCGAACACCACGCCCTGGGCCTCGCAGGCCTGGCGCACCGCGTCCAGCGCCTGGCCGGCCGCGCTCTTGGCTTCGGTCAGGTAGGCCTGCAGGCCCACGGCCGAGGCGTCGCCGATGCCGATGTACGGGAACGGGTCGATCACGTTGACGCCGATGATCTGCGCGTTCAGGCTCTTGGCCAGCCCCAACGCGACCGTGGTGGCCTGCGCGGCCAGCGTGGAACCGTCGGTGGGCACGAGAATTTTCTTGAACATGGTGGCGCTCCTTGCATGAGATGTGAACCGCCCCACCCGTCGGGCGGAGGGTTCATCGTAGGAGTCCCGTCAATCTGCCGCGTTGAGGCAGGTCAATGCCGGGCCGGATCACGCGCGGCCACAACGGGCCGCACGTCCACCGCACAGTACTTCAATTCCGCGATCTTGCCCACCGGGTCCAGGGCGGGGTTGGTGAGCAGGTTGGCCGCGGCCTCGGCGTAAGCGAAAGGAATGAAGGCGGTCTCGCGTGGCATGCCGTCGTCGATCCGCACCGGCAGGGCCACCTCGCCGCGCCGGGAGCGCACCTGCGCTTGCGCGCCGGCCCACAGCCCGAGCCGCCGGGCGGTCTCGGGGTGCAGGCTCACCACGGGGCTGGGTTCGAGCGCGTCGAGCACGCCGCTGCGCCGCGTCATGCTGCCGGTGTGCCAGTGTTCGAGCTGGCGGCCGGTGATGAGCACCATGGGGAATTCGGCGTCGGGCTGCTCGGCCGGCGGCGTGAGCACCGCACCCACCAGCGAGGCGCGGCCGCTGGGCGTGGGGAAGCCGTCGGTGAACACCACCGGCTGGCCGGGGTCGGCGTCGTCCGCCACCGGGTAGGTGACCGCGCCCTCGCGGCGCAGGCGCGACCACGACAGGCCGGCGATGCTGGGCATGAGGGCGCGCATTTCCTCGAACACGGCGCCGATGCCCTGCGCGGCGTCGTCCGTCCCGCTGCCGTCGGCGGCGACGCCGTAGGTCCAGCCCAGGCCGAGGCGGCGCGCGAGCTGTTCGGTGATCCAGGCGTCGGCACGGGCCTCGCCCGGCGCGGGCACGGCCTTGCGGCCGAGCTGCACGCAGCGGTCGGTGTTGGTCACGCTGCCGGTTTTCTCGGGCCAGGCGGTGGCGGGCAGCACCACGTCGGCCAGACTGGCGGTCTCGGTGAGGAAGATGTCCTGCACCACCAGATGGTCCAGCCCCGCGAGCGCCTCGCGCGCGTGGGCCGCGTCGGGGTCGCTCATGGCCGGGTTCTCGCCCTGGATCAGCATGGCGCGGATCTCCTTGCGGTGGGCCGCGTCGACGATTTCCACCACCGTGAGGCCGGGTTCGCTGCGCAGCGTGCCGGGCGCGAGGTGCCACAGGCGCTCGGCCTTCTCGCGCGCCGGGCCGTCGGCCACGCGCTGGTAGTCGGGCAGCACCATGGGGATCAGCCCGGCGTCGCTCGCGCCTTGCACGTTGTTCTGACCACGCAGCGGGTGCAGGCCGGTGCCGGGCCGGCCGATCTGGCCGGTGACCAGCGCGAGCGCGATCAGGCAGCGCGCGTTGTCGGTGCCGTGCGTGTGCTGGCTGATGCCCATGCCCCAGAGGATCATGGCGTTCTTCGCCGTGGCGTAGGCGCGCGCGACCTCGCGCAGCGTGGCCGCGTCGATGCCACAGACCGGCGCCATCGCCTCGGGCGAGAAGTCCACCAAGTGGGCCTTGAGCTGCGCGAAGTCCAGCGTGTGGGCTTCGATGTAGGCCGGGTCGGTGAGGCCTTCGAACACGATGGTGTGCAGCAGCGCGTTGAGCAGGGCCACGTCGGTGCCGGACTTGAAGCCCAGGTGCTTCCAGCTGTGGCGCGCGAGCTCGGTGCGGCGCGGGTCGGCCAGCACCAGCTTCAGGCCGTTTTTCTTCACCGCGTTCTTGATCCAGGTCGCGCCCACGGGGTGGTTCTGCGCCGGGTTGGCGCCGATCAGCAGCACGAAGTCGGCGAACTGCACGTCGCGCAGCGGGTTGGTGACCACCGCCGAGCCCAGGCCTTCCATCAGCGCGGCCACGCTGGAGGCGTGGCACAGGCGGGTGCAGTGGTCCACGTTGTGCGTGTCGAACGCGGTGCGGATCAGCTTCTGGAACAGGTAGGCCTCCTCGTTCGTGCCCTTGGCCGAACCGAAGCCGGCCACCGGGCCCTGGCGCCCGCGCGCTGGTGTGGCGGCCAGGGCCTGGCGGAAACCTTCGGCGGCGGCGTCCAGCGCCTCGTCCCAGCTGGCTTCGCGGAAGCGCTCGCGCACCTGCTCGGGCGTGAGGCGGCGCAGCTCGCCGTGCGGGTCCTTGGGCACGCCGGCACGGCGGATCAGCGGGCGCGTGAGGCGCTCGGGGCTGTGCGCGTAGTCGAAACCGAATCGGCCCTTGACGCACAGGCGGCCTTCGTTGGCCGGCCCGGCGATGCCTTCGACGTGTTCGATCTGGTCGTCGTTGACGTGGTAGGTGAGCTGACAACCGACGCCGCAGAAGGGGCAGACCGAGTCGACCTGCTGCTGCGAGGGTTTGGCGAAGGCGCCATTGGCCGGGGCGATGGCGCCCGTGGGACAGGCCTGCACACACTCGCCGCAGGCCACGCAGGTGCTGGCGCCCATGGGGTCGTTCTGGTCGAACACGATCTGCGCGTGGCCGCCCCGGAAGGCCAGGCCCAGCACGTCGTTGCCCTGGGTCTCGCGGCAGGCGCGGATGCAGCGCGTGCACTGGATGCAGGCGTCCAGGTTGACCGCCATCGCCGGGTGGCTCAGGTCGTGCACGGCGGCGGCGCGCGCGGGGAAACGCCCGGGCAAGGCGCCGGCCACCTCGGCCCAGTGCGCCAGCTCGCTGTCGAACTTGAGCGCGGCGGTGTCGGGCGCGTCGGACAGCAGCAGCTCCAGCACCGTCTTCTGCGCGGCGCTGGCGCGCGCGTTGTCGCTGTGCACCACCATGCCGGCGCTGGGCGCGCGGCAGCACGAGGGCGCGAGCACGCGCTCGCCTTCGATGTCGACCACGCAGGCGCGGCAGTTGCCGGGGCTGCGCAGGCCGTCCTTGTGGCACAGGTGCGGTATCTCGACGCCGGCGCGCTGCGCGGCTTTCAGGATGCTCTCGCCGGGCGCGGCTTCCAGCGCGCGGCCGTTGAGGGTGAAGGCGATCGGCGTCGCGTCCAGGGGCAGGTCGTCGGTCTTCATGCCGCACCTCCGGCGTTCACTTCATGGGCAAAGAAGCGCAGCACGCTGTCCACCGGGTTGGGCGCGGCCTGGCCCAGGCCGCAGATGCTGGCGTCGCGCATCACCTGCGAGAGCTCTCCGAGCAGCGGGGCGTTCCATACCGGCGCCTGCATGAGCTGCACCGCCTTCGTGGTGCCGGCGCGGCAGGGCGTGCACTGGCCGCAGGACTCGTGCTCGAAGAACTGCATGAGGTTGAGCGCGGCGCCGCGCGCCGTGTCGTGCTGGCTCATCACCACCACGGCCATGGAGCCGATGAAGCTGCCGTGGTCGACCAGGGTGTCGAAGTCCAGCGGCACGTCGGCCAGCGAGGCCGGCAGGATGCCGCCCGAGGCCCCGCCCGGCAGGTAGGCGTAGAGCGTGTGGCCTTCGGCCATGCCGCCCGCGTGTTCGTTGACGAGCTCGCGCAAGGTGATGCCGGCGGGCGCCAGGTGCACGCCCGGCTTGTTCACGCGGCCCGAGACCGAGAAGCGCCGCAGGCCGGTGCGCCCGCGCAGGCCCTCGCCGGCCAGCCAGGCTCCGCCCTTGGCCAGGATCGGCGGCAGCCACCACAGCGTTTCGGGGTTGTGCGCCAGCGTGGGCCGGCCGAACACGCCGTGCATGGCCACGATGGGCGGCTTGAGCCGCGGCAGGCCGCGCTTGCCTTCCACCGATTCGATCAGCGCCGACTCTTCGCCGCAGATGTAGGCGCCCGCGCCGCGCCGCAGCTCGATGCGCGGGGGCGTGTAACCGGGATGCTGTTCGATCAGCGCGCGCAGGGTGGCGTCGAGCCGCGCGAGTTCGCGCGTGAGCAGTTCGCGCACGTCGTGGTATTCGTCGCGCAGGTAGATCCAGGCGTGCGAGATGCCCACCACCTCGGCGGCGATCAGCAGGCCTTCGAGCATCTGCGGCGCGCCGGCCTCGGCGCTGCTGAGCACCTGCCAGTCCTTGAAGGTGCCGACCTCACCCTCGTCGATGTTGACCACCATGTGGCGCGGGCCGGGCTGGGCGCGCACCGTCTCCCACTTGCGCCAGGACGGAAAGCCCGCGCCGCCCAGGCCACGCAGGTTGGAGGCTTTCAATTCGGTCAGGACCTGTTCGGCGCTGAGCGCACCCGCGAGCAGGCTTCGCAGCTGTTTGAATTCAGAGCCGGCTGGCTCGGGCAGCTGGCGCGGCCCGGTCTCGCCGCTGGCGAGCAGGGCCTGCACGCCAGCCACGCTGGCCTGCGGCAGCTGGCGCTGGCCCACACAGGCGGCCGGCGCCACGTGGCACTGGCCGATGCAGGGTGCGGCCTGCGCGCGCACCGTGTCATCGCCCGCCAGCGCGGTCTGCAGGTCGGCCAGCAGTTCCCCACCGCCGGCCATGGCGCACGAGAGGCTGGTGCACACGCGCACCACGGTCTGCGGCACGGGCGCGGCGTCGTCCACGATCTCGAAGTGGTGGTAGAAGCTCGCCACCTCGAAGACCTCGACCTGGCTCAGCCGCAGGCGCTCGGCCAGCGCGGCCAGGTGGCCGTGGCGCAGCGCGCCCTCGGCATCCTGCAGGCGGTGCAGGTGTTCGATCAGCAGGTCGGCGCGCGGCGCCAGGCCATCGCACAGCGCGGCCACGCGCTCGCGTGCTTCGGGTGAGGACTGCCGCCCCTTGGGCGTGTGGCGCGCCTTGCCGCGCCCCATGGCCTCGATCGGGCGGATGGGAATCACGGTGCTGGTGGGGCGCTCGGGGGTCTCGTGGGCCGTCGTTCTGGTCATTTTTTCAGCGTAGCACCGTATGGGTTGTTTTAATATGTTTGGCAGTTCATAAAGTCGGGCTTCCCCCCATGCTGCGCATCACCCTCCAACCCCAATGGCGCATCGCCCAGGAAGACGGCCTCGCGCTCGACGCCAACACCTTGCTCGGCCTGCTCGCGGCGGTTCAGGGTTCGGGCAGCATCTCGCAGGCCGGGCGCGAGCTGGGCCTGTCGTACCGACATGCCTGGGGCCTGCTGCAGCAGGCCGAGCAGCTGTTCGGCCAACCGCTGCTGGTGCGCGGGCGCGGGCGCGGCTCGGCGCTCACGCCGCTGGGTGAAAAACTCATCTGGGCCGACGCGCGCATCGGCGCGCGCCTGCAACCCTTGCTCGAATCGCTGGCCTCGGAACTCGAAGGCGAGCTCGGGCGCGTGCAGCGCCGCCAGCGCGCCGTGCCGCGCCTGCACGCCAGCCACGGCTTCGCGGTGGCCGCGCTGCGCGAACAGCTGGCGGCGCGCCAGGTGCCGGTGGAACTGCGTTACCGCAGCAGCCTGGAGGCCGTGGCCGCGCTCGCGCAGGGCGATTGCGAGCTGGCGGGTTTTCACGTGCCGCTGGGCGAGTTCGAGGCCGCCGCCGCCCGGCGCTACCTGACCTGGCTCAAGCCCGACCAGCACCTGCTGGTGCAATTGGCGGTGCGCACGCAGGGGCTGTTCGTGGCGGCGGGCAACCCGCAGGGCCTGCGTGGGCTGGGCGACCTCACGCGGCCCGGGCTGCGCTTCGTCAACCGGCCCGAGGGCTCGGGCACGCGGGTGTTGACCGACCTGCTGCTCAAACGCGAAGGCATCGCGCCGCAGGCGGTGGCGGGTTACGACAACACCGAACTCACCCACGCCGCCGTGGCCGCCTACGTGGCCAGCGGCATGGCCGACGTGGGCATCGGCGTGCAGACCGCCGCGCACCGCTTCGGCCTGCATTTCATCCCCCTGCTGAAGGAGCGCTATTTTTTCGCGCTGCCGGCCGACGCGCTGGACCGCGCGGAATTGCGCCCGGTGCTCACGGTGCTGCGCTCACCGGCGTTCCGCGCGCGCGTGGCCGCGCTCAAAGGGTATGAAGCAGCCCACACCGGCGAGGTGATGGGCGTGGCGGCAGCTTTTCAGGCCTGAGGCCGGCGCACGCCCTCAGGCCGCTGCGCCGCCGCGCCCCACTGGGTCTCGAACCAGCTGTCGCCGTCCAGGTAGGCGCGCAGCATGGGCAGGGCGTCCTGTCCCCAGAACACGCGGCCGTCCACCACCATCGCCGGCACGCCGAACAGGCCAAGCGCGAGCGCCTCGTCGGTGTTGGCGCGCAGGCGCTGCTTGACCACCTCGCTGTCGGGCGCGTTCCAGAGCTTGCCGCGCTGCGCCACGTGGTCCTGCAGCAGGGCCTGCAACTCGGCCAGCCGCACCGGGTCGGCGGCGTCGAGCCCGCCGCGCCAGACATGGCGGAACAGCAGCTCGGTGACGTAGCGGTTGGTCTCGCCCGGCGCATCGTCCGTCGCGCAGGCCAGGCCCAGGCGCAGCAGGGGCAGCGGGTTGAACGGGTGCGCGGCCGGCATGTCGAGCGCCACGCCGTGGTGGTGCCCGAGCCAGCTCACGTGGCGGTAGGTCCAGTTGCGCTTGGCCGGGATCTCGGCCGGGCCCAGCTGGCCGTGCGCCTTGAGCAGCGCGGCGAACAGCACGGGCCGGTAGCGCACCTGCACGCTGTGGCCCATCAGGGCTTCGGGCAGCCGCTCGAACGCCAGATGGGCGTAGGGCGAGATCGGGTCGTAGAAGAAGGTGATATCGGTCATGAAGATCTCGTGTGCGAGGGCATCAGGGGGCCAGTTGCCGGGCTTCGATCTGCTGCCAGATCACCAACTTGTCCGCATCGCTGGCACGGCTCCAGAAACCGATTTCCTCCAGCGTGCGGAAGCACCCCTTGCAACGGCTGCGGGCCTCGTCCATTTCGCACACCGAGATGCACGGCGAAGGCACGCCCGGCCGGAGCCCGGCACGGCGGCGCGCGGCCTGAAGGGTGATCGCGGGGGTCTCCAGGGCCATGGGCTCAGGCCGCCACGGTGACGTCGTGCACCGGTGCGCCGGTCAGCGACTGGAGTTCCACCGGGCTGAGGCGGAACACGGCGTGCGGGTGGCCGGCCGCGGCCCAGATCTCGTCGAAGCGCGAGAGCTGCGCGTCGATCAGCGTGACGGGCGCCACCGCGTGCGCCAGCGGCGAGACACCGCCGATGGAAAACCCGGTGCGCGCCTTGACGAAGTCGGCGTCGGCCCGGCCGAGCTTGCCGCCGTCGGCGCACACCAGGGCCTGCACCTTCTTCTCGTCCACCCGCAGGTCGCCCGAGGTGATGACCAGCACGGCCGCGTCGTCGCTCTTGCGGCGGAAGATGATGCTCTTGGCGATCTGGCCCAGGGCCACGCCCAGGGCGTCGGCCGCCTGCTGCGCCGTGCGCGCGGCGCCGTCGAGCATCACCGGGCCGTGGGCATGGCCCGCGTCCTGCAGCACGCGCGCCACGCGCTGCACGGTCTCGGGCAAGGTCTGAAGTTCGGCGCCGCACATGCTGGTGTCGCTCCTCATGCCGCGCGTTTGACGAGCAGCAGGCTCGCGCCCATGGCCATGAGCACGCCGCCGAACACGCGGTTCTGCGCGCGCCGGGCGCGGGCCGTGGCCAGCCAGCGCTGGGCGCGCGAGGCCAGGAAGGCGTAGCCGTGCATCACGATCAGATCGACCACCACCGTGGTGGCCAGCAGGATCAGCAACTGCAACCCGAGGCCGCGCGTAGGGTCGATGAACTGCGGCAGCACGGCCACCATGAACACGATGCCCTTGGGGTTGGTCACGTTGGTGAAGAAACCCATGACGAAGCGCTCGCGCGCCGAGGGCACGGCCACCTGGGCCGGCGCCGCCCCGTCCGCCTCGGGCACCACGCCCACGCGGGCTCGCCACTGGTTGAAACCGAGCCAGATCAGGTAGCCCGCGCCCGCGAACTTCACCACGGTGAAGGCGGTGGCCGAGGCCAGCAGCAAGGCGCCGACGCCCACACCGGCCACCAGCAGGATCACCGCCAGCCCCAGTTGCAGGCCCGCGATGGTCGTGCTGGTTTTCTTCACGCCATAGGCCAGGCCGTGCGTCATCGACAGCACCGCGCCCGAACCGGGCGAGAGCGCGATGGCCCACGAGGCCACGAAATACGCCATCCAGACTTGCAGTTCCATGTGGATTTCCTTCAGCCCGCGCGTTTGGCGAGCAGTGCGCGAGCCACGCGCGAACCGGTGGGCCGGCCGAGCTGTTCGCTGATGTAGACGCCGGCATCCACCAGCGCGTCGAGGTCGATGCCGGTGGCGATGCCCATGCCGTGCAGCAGGTAGACCACGTCTTCGGTCGCCACGTTGCCGGTGGCGCCCTTGGCGTAGGGGCAGCCGCCCAGGCCGGACACGGAGGACTGGAAGTTCCAGACCCCCATCTCCAGCGCGGCCAGGGTGTTGGACAGCGCCTGGCCGTAGGTGTCGTGGAAGTGGCCCGAGACGTCGTCGATGCCGTAGTGCTTCAGCGTGGCCTCCATCGCGGCCTGCACCTTGCGCGGCGTGCCCACGCCGATGGTGTCGGCCACGTCCACGCGCTGCACGCCGATGCCCTTCATGAGCCCGGCCAGGTAGGCCACGCGCTCGGGCGCAATCTCGCCTTCGTAGGGGCAGCCCACGGTGCAGCTCATGGCGCCGCGCACGGCGATGCCGGCCGCGCGCGCGGCCTCGACCACGGGCGCGAAGCGCTCGATGCTCTCGGCGATCGAGCAGTTGATGTTCTTCTGGCTGAAGGCCTCGCTGGCCGCGCCGAACACCACGATCTCGTCCGGCTTGTCGGCCACGGCAGCCTCGTAGCCCTTGAGGTTGGGCGTGAGCACCGAGTAACGGACGCCGCCCTGGCGCCGGATGCCGCCCATGACCTCGTGGTTGTCGGCCATCTGCGGCACCCACTTGGGGCTCACGTAGCTGGTGACCTCGATCTCTTTCAGACCGGCGGCCTGCAGGCGGTGCACCAGCTCGACCTTGACGGCCGCGGGCACCGGCTGCTTCTCGTTCTGCAGCCCGTCTCGGGGGCCGACGTCGATGAGCTGGACGCGGGAGGGCAGTTTCATGGGGGTCTTTCGAGGGGGTCAGTACCCGCGCACCGGATCGACCACGCCGGCGATCGGGTCCCCGCGTTCGAACGCGAGGATCTTGCCGGCAATCTGGGCGATGCTTTCTTCGCGCAGCGTGCGCGCCGAGGTGTGGGGCGTGACCGTGATTTTCGGGTGTTTCCAGAAACCATGCTGGGCGGGCAGCGGCTCGGTGCGGAACACATCGAGCGTGGCGCCGGCCAGGTGGCCGCTCTCCAGCAGCGCGAGCAGGTCGTCTTCCACCAGGTGGTCGCCGCGCGCGACGTTGATGACGTAGGCCTCGGGCCGCAGGCGCGAGAGCGTCTCGCGGTTGAGGATGTCGCGCGTGTCCGGCGTGAGCGGCAGCAGGTTGACCAGCACCCGGCACGACGCCAGGAAGCTGTCGAAGGCCGCGTGGCCCACGTGGCCGATCACGCCGTCGATGACCTTGGGCGAGCGGCTCCAGCCGTGCACCGGGAAGTCGAACTGGCGCAGGGCCAGGGCCACGCGCTCGCCCAGCACGCCCAGACCCATCACGCCAACGGGGAAATCGGCCCGCAGGCGCGGCTTGCGGTAAGACCAGCGGCCCTGCGCCACGTCGGCTTCGTAGGCGTCGAACTCGCGGAAGTGGCGGATCACGGCGTGGCACACGTACTCGGCCATCTGCACCGACATGCCGGCATCGTCGAGCCGCACCACCTTGGCGGCGGGCGGCAGCTTGAGCTTGAGCAGTGCGTCCACGCCCGCGCCGATGTTGAACAGGCCCTTGAGGCCGGGCTGTTCGTCCATGAATTGTTGCGGCGGCGCCCAGACCACGGCGTGATCGGCCTGGGGCGCGCCGGGTTGCCATTCGGTGACGTTGGCCTGCGGCAGGGCCAGGCGCAGATCGGCCAGCCAGGGGCCGACCCGGGTGTTGACGCAGCAGAAAGTGATGTTCATGCGGCGAGCTTACGCGGCCTCGCGCGGCGGCGCTGTCAGCCCACCGAGAGCTTGAGCAGTTCGGCGCCCTCGTTGACCTGGTCGCCGGGCGCGTAGAGCAGCTCGGCCACGGTGCCGTCGGCCGGCGCGGCGATGGTGTGCTCCATCTTCATCGCCTCCATCACGGCCAGCGCCTGGCCCTTGGTCACCGTGTCGCCGGCCTTGACCGCGAACGACACCACCTTGCCCGGCATGGGCGCGGTGAGGCGCCCGCCTTCGGCGGCGGCTTCGCCCGCGTGGGCCAGGGCATCGATCTCCACGATCTGGGTCGCGCCCAGGGCGCAGAACACATGCACGTTCTCGTCCACCTGCCAGGTCTGCACCGTCTGGCGCTGGCCGTTGAAGCGCAGGTCCATGCGGGTGCCGGTGTCGGCCGGCAGCGCCACGAAGTCCAGCACGGCGTTCACCTCGCCCACGGCGAGCTGCAGCGCGCCGTCGTGCAGGTAGCTCAGGTGGGCCAGCAGGGCTTCACCCTGGTACTCGAAATCGAAGCGGCGCACAGTGATGCCGTGCGGGCGCCAGCCGTCGCGGCGCGAGAACGGGTCGGCGCCTTCGACCGCGCGCTCGGCCACCAGGGTCTGCGCCACCGCGGCGGCCACGGCCAGCGGCAGGCCGACCTTGTCCTGGTGGAACAGCGCGGCGGCCTCGCGCGGGATCAGCGCCGTATCCAGCTCGGCCTGGGCGAACGCGCGGCTGGTGACCACGTGGCGCAGGAACTGCACGTTGGTCGAGAGACCGACGATGCGCGTCTCGGCCAGCGCGGCGTCCAGCCGCGACAGGGCCTCTTCGCGCGTGGCGCCGTGCACGATCAGTTTGGCGACCATGGAGTCGTAGAACGGGCTGATGGTGTCGCCCTCGCGCACGCCGTCGTCCACCCGCACCGTGCCACGTTCGAAGCTGGCGCAGGCTGGCTTGCGGTAGACGGTGAGCGTGCCGGTGGCGGGCAGGAAATTGTTGTCCGGCGTCTCGGCGCAGATGCGCGCCTCGATCGCATGGCCGTGGATGCGCAGGTCTTCCTGCTTCAGCGGCAGGGGCTCGCCGCCGGCCACGCGCAGCTGCCATTCCACGAGATCGAGACCGGTGATGGCTTCGGTGACCGGGTGCTCCACCTGCAGGCGGGTGTTCATCTCCATGAAGTAGAAGCGCATGGCTTCGGGATGGGCATAGCCCTCGGGCTGTTCGACGATGAACTCCACCGTGCCCGCGCCCACGTAGTTCACCGCCTTGGCCGCCGCCACAGCGGCCGCGCCCATCTGGGCACGCAGCTCGGGCGTCATGCCGGGCGCCGGCGCTTCTTCCAGCACCTTCTGGTGGCGGCGCTGCACCGAACAGTCGCGCTCGAACAGGTAGACGCAGTCGCCCTGCGTGTCGCCGAACACCTGGATCTCGATGTGGCGCGGGCGCTGCACGTATTTTTCGATCAGCACCGCGTCGCTGCCGAAGCTGTTGCGCGCCTCGCGCTGGCAGCTGGCGAGCGCGGCGGCGAAGTCCTCGCTCTTCTCGACCACGCGCATGCCCTTGCCGCCGCCGCCCGCGCTGGCCTTGATGAGCGCGGGGTAGCCGATGCGGTCGGCTTCGCGCTGGAGCAGGGCCGGGTCCTGGTCGGCACCGTGGTAGCCCGGCACCAGCGGCACGCCGGCCTTTTCCATCAGGCGCTTGGACTCCGCCTTCAGGCCCATGGCCTCGATCGCCGACGACGGCGGGCCGATGAAGACCAGGCCGGCCTTCACGCAGGCGTTGGCGAAGGCCTCGTTCTCGCTCAGGAAGCCGTAACCCGGGTGGATGGCCTGCGCGCCCGTGGCCTGGGCGGCGGCGATGATGCGCTCCCACTGCAGGTAACTTTCCTTGGGCGCCGAGCCGCCGATGTGCACCGACTCGTCGCAGGCGGCCACGTGCTTGGCGCGCGCATCGGCGTCCGAGTAGACGGCGACGGTCTTCACGCCCAGGCGGCGCGCGGTGGCGGCGACGCGGCAGGCGATCTCGCCCCGGTTGGCGATCAGGATCTTGTGGAACATGGGACTTCCTAGGCGGTGGCGGTGAAGAAGGAGCGCGCGCGGCGGAACACCGCGCGCAGGAACTTGAAAAGCATCCAGGTGGCGATCCACATCAGCACGACGGTGATCGCGAGCAGGACGACGAAGACCAGCGGGTGGCTCGTGGCAAGCCAGACCGCGCCGACCACCAGGCCGTCCTCGACCAGGCTCATGCCGAGGTTGGAGAACGGCTCGGGCGAGCTGTTGATGGCCGCGCGCGTGGTGGTCTTGGCGGCCTGGCTGGTGGCGGCGAGCGAGCCGCCGAGCAGCGCGGCGGCCAGCGCCACGGTGCCGCCGTCGGCGCCGAACACGCCGGCCGCGAGCGCTGCGCCGGCCGGAATGCGCACCACGCTGTTGACCATGTCCCAGAGCGAATCGACTACCGGGATCTTGTCGGCGAAGAACTCGACGAAGAGCATGAAGCCGGCCGTGCCCAGCAGCACCGGGTGCTGCAGCGCCTGCAGGCCGGTGGGCAGCTCCATCCAGCCCATGGCGCCGGCCAGGCCGACGATGAACACCACGGCGTACAGGCGAAAACCGCTGGCCCAGCCGAGCGCGCCCGCGAGCGCGAGCAGCTCTGGGGTGCCCAGGGTGTGGAACCAGTCGGCCATGGGGCGCCTCCTCGGGTCAGGCCGCCGGCAGCCAGCCGGGCGGGCGCTTCTGCAGGAAGGACTGCAGGCCTTCGCGGCCTTCGTCGCTGGCGCGCACATCGGCGATGCGGCGCGCCGTCTCGCTGCGCAGGGCCTCGGTGATGGGCTGGCCGCCCACGTCGCGCACCAGGCGCTTGCACTCGCGCGCGGCCTTGGGGCCGTTGGCCACCAGCGTGGCGACGATCTCGTCCACCTTCGCGTCCAGCGTCTCGGGCGTGGCGAGTTCGTGCACCATGCCCAATGCGTGCGCGCGCACGGCGCTGAAGCGCTCGGCGGTCACCATGTAGCGGCGCGAGGCCTGCAGGCCCAGGGCGCGCGCCACGTAGGGGCTGATGGTGGCGGGCAGCAGGCCCAGGCGCGCTTCGGACAGACAGAAGGTCGCGCCCTCCACCGCCACCAGCACGTCGCAGATGGCCGCCAGCCCCATGCCGCCGGCGTAGCAGTCGCCCTGGATGCGGCCGACCACCGGCACCGGGCACTGGTCCAGCGTCCACAGCATGTCGGCCAGCTGCTGTGCGTCGGCGCGGTTCTGGTCCCAGCTGTAGCCGGCCATGGTCTTCATCCAGTTCAGATCGGCCCCGGCGCAGAAGGCCTTGCCGTGCGCGCCGAGCACGACCACGCGCAGGGACTCGTCCTGGGCCAGCTCGGTGAAGGTCGCGGTGAGCGCGGCGATCACGTCGTCGTTGAAGGCGTTGCGCACCTCGGGGCGGTTGAGCCACACCTTCGCCACGTGCGGCGCGGGGCGGGTCACATCGATCACGTTGCTCATGTTCAGTCCTGCATCAATAGCGTTTCGCCACTTCTTCCAGCATCACCTCGGTCGCACCGCCGCCGATGGCGAGCACGCGCGCGTCGCGCCACAGGCGCTCGATCGCGGTCTCGCGGATGAAGCCCATGCCGCCATGGAACTGCTGGCAGGTCTGCACCACCTCGTTGACGAGTTCGCCGGTGAGCGCCTTGAGCATGGAGACCTCCTGCACGATGTCGTGGCCCTGGGTCACGCTCCAGGCGCAGTGGTACATGAACTGGCGCGCCGCGCGCGTCTTGGCGTCGAGCATCGACACGCGCTGGCGGATGGTCTGCTTGTCCCACAGCGTGGCGCCGAAGGCCTGGCGCTGGCGCACGTAGTCCAGCGTGAGCTTCAGGGCCTGCGTGCAATGGCCGACGGCCATGGCCGCCAGCGCGATGCGCTCGGTCTGGAAGTTCTTCATGACCGAGTAGAAGCCCTTGCCCTGCTCGCCCAGCAGGTTCTCTTCCGGGATGCGCACGTTGTCGAAAACGAGTTCGGCCGTGTCGCTGGAGAGCCAGCCGGTCTTCTTGAGCGCGCGGCCGACCGAGAAACCCGGTGTGCCCTTCTCGACGATGAACATGGTCACGTCGTGGCGCGCGGTGCCGGTCTTGGCGGCGACGAAGTACAGGTCGGCGTGCACACCGTTGGTGATGAACATCTTGGTGCCGTTGAGCACCCATTCGTTGCCTTCCTTGCGCGCCGTGGTGCGGATGCCCGCCACGTCGGAGCCGGCGCCGGGCTCGGTGATGCCCACCGCCGTGATCATCTCGCCAGCCGTGACCTTCTTCAGGTACTTGGCCTTCTGCGCCGCGTTGCCCGCATGGTGCAGGTGCGGGCCGGCCATGTCGGTGTGGACCAGCACGGTGATGATGAAGCCGGCGAAGGTGGACTGCGACAGGGCTTCGGCGAACACCAGGTTGGTCAGCGCGTCGGCATCACCACCGCCGTATTCGCCCTCGAACATCAGACCCAGCAGGCCCGCCTGGCCCATGCGGCGCAGCACGTCGCGCGGCACCATGCCGGTCTCTTCCCAGGCGGCCGCGTGCGGCTCCACCTCGCGTTCGAGGAAGCGCTCGACCTGGTCGCGCAGCAGTTCGTGGTCGGGGTTGTCGTAGATGGTCCTGGCCATGGCATCACATCCGGAAGACGCCGAACTTCGGCTCGCCGATCGGCGTGTTGAGGGTGGCCGAGAGGGCCAGACCGAGCACACGGCGCGTGTCGGCCGGGTCGATCACACCGTCGTCCCACAGGCGGGCGCTGGCGTAGTAGGGGTGTGACTGGTGCGCGAACTGATCCAGCAGCGGCTGCTTGAATTTCGCCTCTTCCTCGGCGCTCCAGCTGCCGCCCTTGGCCTCGATGCCGTCGCGCCGCACGGTGGCCAGCACGCTGGCGGCCTGCTCGCCGCCCATCACGCTGATGCGCGCGTTGGGCCACATCCAGAGGAAGCGCGGGCTGTAGGCGCGGCCGCACATGCCGTAGTTGCCGGCGCCGTAGCTGCCGCCGATGATGATGGTGAATTTCGGCACCTGCGCCGTGGCCACGGCCGTGACCATCTTGGCGCCGTGGCGCGCGATGCCCTCGCTTTCGTACTTGCGGCCGACCATGAAGCCGGTGATGTTCTGCAGGAACAGCAGCGGCACCTTGCGCTGGCAGCACAGCTCGATGAAGTGCGCGCCCTTCTGCGCGCTCTCGGAGAACAGCACGCCGTTGTTGGCGACGATGCCGATCGGCATGCCCTCGATGTGCGCGAAGCCGCAGACCAGGGTGGCGCCGTAGCGCGCCTTGAACTCGTGGAACTCGCTGCCGTCGACCACGCGGGCGATGATCTCGCGCACGTCGTAGGGCTTGCGCGTGTCGACCGGGATGACACCGTAGATCTCCTTCGGGTCGTACCGCGGCGCGCGCGGTTCGCGCAGCGCCTGCGTGGCGACCTTGCGGCGGTTGAGCGTGGCCACGGCCTGCCGCGCCAGCGCGAGCGCGTGCGCGTCGTTCTGCGCCAGGTGGTCGGCCACGCCCGAGAGGCGCGTGTGCACGTCGCCGCCGCCCAGGTCTTCGGCGCTCACGATCTCGCCGATGGCCGCCTTCACCAGCGGCGGGCCGCCCAGGAAGATGGTGCCCTGGTTCTTGACGATGATGGTCTCGTCGCTCATGGCGGGCACGTAGGCGCCGCCGGCCGTGCACGAGCCCATGACGACCGCGATCTGCGCGATGCCGTTGGCGCTCATGTTGGCCTGGTTGTAGAAGATGCGGCCGAAGTGCTCGCGGTCGGGAAACACGTCGTCCTGGTTCGGCAGGTTGGCGCCGCCCGAGTCCACCAGGTAGATGCAGGTCAGGTTGTTCTGCATCGCCACCTCCTGCGCCCGAAGGTGTTTCTTCACCGTCATCGGGTAGTAGGTACCGCCCTTCACGGTGGCGTCGTTGCAGACGATCAGGCAGTCCACCCCGCTGACGCGGCCGATGCCGGCGATCACACCGGCGCAGGGCGCGCTGTCGGAGCCGTCGCGGTCGGGGTACATGTTGAGCGCCGCGAGCGGGCTGAGTTCCAGGAAGGGCGTGCCCGGGTCCAGCAGCATCTGCACGCGGTCGCGCGGCAGCAGCTTGCCGCGCGCGGTGTGTTTGGCGCGGGCGGCTTCACCGCCGCCGAGGGTGGCTTTGGCGATCTGGGCCTTGAGGTCGTCGACCACCACCTGCATGGCCTGGGCATTGGCCTGGAAGTCGGCGGAACGGGCGTTGAGTTGTGTCTCCAGGATCGGCATGGCGGCATCCGTTGTGGTGTTTCGGGGCATTGTGGAGGATAGACACGCGGATGAGGGCCGGCCTGCCATGCAGGTTGCAAATACCGCCAGGTCCGGCGAAACTGGCGCCATGCCTCCCGCCTTTGCCCCCGCCCTCACGCCCATGGCGTTTGTTCGTGCCATGGTGATGGCTTACCGCGAGCGAAGCATGGACCCGGCAGGCGCGCTCGAACTGGCACAAATTCCGCCAAGGAAAGTTGATCAGCCGGACGCCCGCATCACCGCCGCGCAGATGGAAGCGGTGTCGGAAGCCGCCATGCGCGAACTCGACGACGAAGGCCTGGGCTGCTTCAGCCGCGCCCTGCCCTGGGGCAGCTACGGCATGCTGGCGCGCGCCTCCCTCTCGGCGCCTACGCTGGGCATGGCGCTCAGGCGCTGGTGCCGCCACCACGGCCTGATCACCGACGATGTGGCGCTCTCGCTGGAGACCGTGGGCGAGCGCGCGCGGCTCGTGCTGCGCCCGCACCGCCGCCCTGGGCCGCTCACCGAGTTCTGCGTGGTCTCGGTGCTGCGCAACATCCACGGCCTGGCGAGCTGGTACGTCGATTCGCGCATCCCGTTGCAGGGCGCGCAGTTTCCCTACGCGCCCCCGCCGCACCTGGACGCGTATGCCGTGCTGTTCGATGGCCCGGCCACCTTCGGCGCGGACGAAGCCGCGATCGCCTTCGACGCGCGTTACCTCACCCTGCCGATGCGGCGCGACGAGGCCGCCATGAACCAGCTGCTGCAGCGCGCCCTGCCGCTCACCGTGCGCTCCTACCGGCGCGATCGCCTGCTGGTGCAGCGCGTGCGCCAGGTGCTCGCGACCCAGCCGCTGGACGCCCACAACGCCGACGACCTGGCCGCGCTGCTGAACGTCTCGGCGCGCACCCTGCATCGGCAGCTCAAGGACGAAGGCGCCTCACTGCAGACCTTGAAGGACGAGGTGCGCCGCCAGCGCGCCACCGAGCTGCTGCTGCGCACCCGCCGCCCGATCAAGCAGGTGGCGCAGGCCTGCGGGTTTCAGAACGAGAAGAGTTTCATCCGCGCGTTTCGTGGCTGGACCGGGCGCTCACCGGGCGAGTGGCGCGGCGAACAGCTCGCGCAGCTCGTCCATGTGGCCGAAGACGCGCGCCACCGGTAAGCCCTCGAACGCGCGCCCATGCCCCTCGGGGCAGTAGCCCCACACCGTGGCACCGGCCGCCAGCCCGGCCTGGGCGCCGGTGGCCGTGTCCTCCACCACCAGACAGCGCGCCGGGTCCACGCCCAGGTGCGCGGCGGCGGCCAGGTAAACGTCGGGCGCGGGCTTGGAGCGCGGCTGGTCGTGGCCGCTGAAGACACGGTCTTCGAACAAGGGCAGCATGCCCACGAGATCGAGCTGCATCACGACCTTGGGCCGGTCGGCGCCCGAGGCGCAGGCGATGCGGCCGGCCACGTGGCGGTGCACCGCCGTCACCGCCTCCACCGCACCCTGCACCGCCTTGAGCTCGGCCAGCAGGCGCACATTGCGGCGCGCGTAGAAGCCCTGCAGCCATTCCTCTGTGAACGGCTTGCCGGTTTCGGCCTCGATGCGCGCGCGCTCGTCGCGCACCGCCTTGCCGATGAAGATGTCCATGCACTCGGCCTGGGTCAGCGCCCAGCCGCTCTCGTTGAGCACCTCGCGCAAGACCCCGTTGGTGATGGGCTCGCTGTCCACGAGCACGCCGTCGCAATCAAACAGAACTGCATCAAACATCTTGTCTTTCATTCAGCTGAGGATGTCGCCATCCACATAAAACCAGTGACCGTGCTCGCGCACGAAGCGGCTGCGCTCGTACAGGCGCTGGCCCCGCCCCTGCACCCGCGAGCGCGCCACGAACTCGACTTCAGCGTGCGTGTCGTCAATGGGCTTGTGGTGCTTCACTTCGAGCCCGAGCCACTTCACACTGCCGTCCAGGTCCAGGGAAGCCGGCCGCTGGCTCGGATGCCAGGTGGCCAGCAGGTGCGCCTCATCACCGCGCACGAAGGCGGTGTAGCGCGAGCGCATGAGCGCCTCGGCGTCGGGGGCGGGAACGCCGGTGCCGAGGTAGCGGCCGCAGCAATGCGGGAAATCGGGGCCGAGGCCACAAGGGCAGGCGTCTTTCGTCGTGGGCATGAAGAACCGATTATCGATCCCCTTGCAAGGGTGGGGACTTGGCGAGCGGGTGTTCCAATGGCGCCTCTTGCCTTCGACTTCAAGGACCGCCCATGAGCACGCTCGACACCTTCGCCATCACCCAGAAATGGCCCGCCACCCAGCCCGACCGCCTGCAGCTGTACTCGCTGCCCACGCCCAATGGCGTGAAGGTCTCGATCATGCTGGAGGAAACCGGCCTGCCCTACGAGCCGCACCTGGTGAGCTTCGACACCAACGACCAGATGTCGCCGGCGTTTCTCTCGCTCAACCCGAACAACAAGATCCCGGCCATCCTCGACCCGAACGGGCCGGGCGGCCGCCCGCTGGCGCTGTGGGAGTCGGGGGCGATCCTGGTCTACCTGGCCGGCAAGACCGGCCGCTTCCTGCCCGACGACGTGGCGGCTAAGTACGAAACCCTGCAATGGCTGATGTTCCAGATGGGCGGCGTGGGCCCGATGTTCGGCCAACTCGGTTTCTTCCACAAGTTCGCCGGCAAGGACTACGAGGACAAGCGCCCGCGCGACCGCTACGTGAACGAGAGCAAGCGCCTGCTCAAGGTGCTGAACGAGCGCCTGGAAGGCCGCGCCTGGCTGATGGGCGACGCCTATACCATCGCCGACATCGCCACCTGGCCCTGGGTGCGCAACCTGGTCGGCTTCTACGGCGCGGGCGAGATCGTGGGGTTCGCCGACTTCCCGAACCTGAAACGCGTGCTGGAAGCGTTCGAACAGCGCCCCGCCGTGCAGCGCGGCCTGAAGATTCCGGCGCGCGGCTGACCTGTCCAGCCGGTCACTTCCGCCAGAAGTGACCGGTGAAGAGCACCAGCACGGTGAGCAATTCCAGGCGGCCGAGGAGCATCGCGAAGGACAAGACCCAGACCTGCGTGGTGTTGAGCACCCCGAAATTGCTTGCCGGCCCGACTTCGCCCAGGCCGGGTCCGATGTTGTTGACCGTCGCCACCACGGCTGAAAACGCCGTGACGATGTCCAGTCCCGTGAACAGGAGCACCATCGTCAGGCCCATGGTGGCAGCCCCGTAGATCAGCATGTAGCCGAGGACCGCAGTCATGACCGCGGTGGGCATGACCACCCCTCCCAGCGTCACAGGGTTGACCACCCGCGGATGGATGATGCGCACCAGCTCGCGTCGCGCCTGCTTGATCAGAAGCACCATGCGCACCAGCTTGATGCCTCCTCCCGTGGACCCGGCGCACGAGACGAAGCAGCCGAGAAACATGAGCAGCACCGGCACGAACACGGGCCATTGCGCATAGTCCGTCGACGCGTACCCGGTGGTGGTGGCCACTGACACCACATGGAAGGCAGCGGTCCGCAAGGCCTCGGGGAAATCGTCCACCGTGTCGTGTGCCACCAGCAGCGTGGCCACGACCAGGATGGACACAGCCAACACGGCTACGTAGGTGCGGATCTCGCGGTCGTTGAGCAACGGGCGCAGCGTGCGGTGGCGCAACACAATGAAGTAGCGCATGAAGCTCACCCCGGCGAGCGTCATGAACACAGTGGCCACCGCCTCGATGGTGTGCGAGTCCCAGTAGCCGAAGCTCGCGTCATGGGACGAGAATCCGCCCAATCCCATCGTGGTACACATGTGCATGAAGGCGTCGGCCCAACTCATGCCGGCCCAACGATAGGCGAGCATGCAAGCGACAGCGAAGAGCACGTACACCCCCCACAGGCCTCGCGCGGTCTCGGCGATGCGTGGCGTGAACTTGGTGTCCTTCATTGGTCCCGGCGTCTCGGCCCGGTACAGCTGCACGCCACCCAAGCCCAGCAAGGGCAACACCGCCACAACCAACAGCATGATGCCCAGGCCACCGACCAATTGCAGGAAACAGCGCCACACGTTGACAGACACCGGCAGGTCGTCCAGCCCCGCGAACGCCGTGGCACCGGTTGCGGTGAGCGCACTCATGGCTTCGAAGTAGGCCTTGGCCCATTCGACGCCGGGCACGGTGAACATCAGCGGTAACGCGGCGAACCCAGGCAGCAAGGTCCACACCAGATTGACCAGCAGGAAACCGTCCTTGGCCTGGAGTTCGCGCCGGTGCGCCCGGGTGCACTGCCACAGGGCGAGGCCGCAGAAAGCCGTGAAGGCAAAACCATAGGCCCACACCAGCGCGTGATGCCGACCATCCAGAAACCAGGCCCACGCCAGCGGCACGAGAAAGGCTGGAGCGAACGCGAGCAAGATGCGCGAGAACACATTGAGGACGGGCAGGAAGTTGTACATGGAGCAGGGGCGCCCGACGCGAGGCGTCATCCGAAGAAGGTGGCACTCACCTGGAACAGGCGCTCGACCTCGCGGACGAGGCGCTTGTTCGGGATGAAGACGATGATGTGGTCGTCGGTCTCGATCACGGTGTCGTGGTGCGGCATCAGCACCTCGGACTTGCGGCCCTCGCCGCGCACGATGGCGCCGATGCGCGTGCCCTTGGGCAGCTTGATCTCTTCCACCTTGCGGCCGACCAGCTTGCTGGTCTTCATATCGCCTCGTGCGATGCCTTCGAGCGCCTCGGCCGCACCGCGGCGCAAGCTGTGCACCGCAGCCACATCGCCCCGCCGCAGGTGGGTGAGCAGCTCACCGATGACCGCCTGCGAGGGCGAGATGGCGATGTCGATGGTGCTGCCTTGCATCATGTCGGCGTAGGCGCGGCGGTTGATGAGCGAAAGCACGCGCCCCGCGCCCAGCCGCTTGGCCAGCATGGCGGACATGATGTTGTCCTCGTCGTCGCTGGTGAGTGCCAGGAACATGTCCATCTCACCGACGTTCTCATCCAGCAGCAATTCCTCGTCGGCGCCGTCGCCTTGCAGGATCAGCATGCTGGACGGCAGTTGGCTGGCGAGGTATTCGCAGCGTTTGATATCCCGTTCGATGATCTTCACCTCGCACTGACCAACCAGGCTGCGCGCCAGCCGCAGGCCGACCTTGCCGCCGCCGGTGATCATGAGCCGGCGCACGGGTTTGTCGATGTTGTGGATAGCGCCGAGCACATCGCGGATTTTTTGCGTATCGGCCAGCACGAACACCTCGTCGCCCGCGAGGATGCGGGTCTGCGGCGTGGCTTCCATTTCGGTGTCGAGCCGGTAGAGCGCGACCACGCGCATCTCGGCGTGGGGAAAGCGTTCGCGGATTTCGCCGATGGTGTGGCCCACCAGGGCGCCGCCGTGGGCCGCGCGCACTGCGATCAGGCTGGCGCGGCCGTCGGCGAACTCGAGCACCTGCAGGGCTTCGGGGTAGCTGATGAGCTGGTGGATGTAGCGCATCACCGACTCTTCGGGGCAAATCACGTGGTCGACCGCGAAGCCGTTCTTGCCCAGCAGTTCGTCGCCTTCGGTGAATTCGGGGGAGCGCAGGCGGGCGATGGTGCTGTGGACGTTGAAGACGTCGTGGGCGACTTTGCAGACGACGAGGTTGGTTTCGTCGTGCGCGGCGCAGGCGATGAGCATGTCGGTGTCCTGCGCGCCGGCTTCGCGCAGCACGGAGGGCTGGATGCCGTTGCCGACCACGCCGCGCAGGTCCAGCCGTTCTTCCAGCGCGCGCAGGCGGGCCGGGTCCATGTCGATCACGGTGATGTCGTTCTGCTCGGAGACCAGGCTTTCCGCGACGCTTTCGCCCACGCGGCCGGCTCCCAGGATGATGATGTTCATGGTGGCGCGATCATACGAGGGACCGGCTTATCCCGCGCCTTTCCAGCCCCGACCTCCCGGGCTCAGGGGCGCCCGGCGCTCTGCTCCGCGGGTGTCCCCCGGCGGCTGGTGCCGCCTCCTCCTTTACCCCGCTGCGCAGAACGCCGGACACCCCTGAGCCAGAAGGGGTGCGGGAGAATCACCGCCCGCACGCCAAGGGGTCTTCGGCCGTGGGGGTGGCCGGCGCAGCGAAGTAAAGGGGGAGAACCGGCGAAGCCGGTTCGGAGGACATGAGCGGAGCCGGCCACCCCCACGGCCGAAGACCTCCCCGTCGGAGAAAGAAAAACTCAGGCCAGAGCCCGTTGAATCAGGATCTTCTGCACGTCCGAAGTGCCTTCGTAGATCTGGCACACCCGCACATCCCGGTAAATGCGCTCCACGGGGAAGTCGCTCACGTAGCCATAACCCCCGTGCACCTGGATCGCGTCCGAGCACACCTTCTCCGCCATCTCGCTGGCAAACAGCTTGGCCATGGCGGCCTCCTTCAGGCAGGGCTCCCCGGCGTCGCGCAAGGCCGCCGCATGGTGCACCATCGCGCGCGCCACCTCGATCTGTGTCGCCATCTCGGCCAGCCGGAATCCGACCGCCTGGTGGTTGAAGATCGGCTGGCCAAAACTCTCCCGCTGCTTCGAATAGGTGAGCGCACACTCAAACGCGCTGCGCGCCATGCCCACACTTTGCGCCGCGATGCCGATGCGACCGCCCTCCAGCGCGGACAACGCAATCCGGTAGCCCTCGCCTTCCCCGCCGATCAGGTTCTCGGCCGGCACGCGGCAGTTCTCGAAATTGATCTGCGCCGTGTCGCTGCTGTGCTGGCCCAGCTTGTCCTCCAGCCGCGCGACCACATACCCCGGGTTGTTCGTCGGCACCAGGAAGGCGCTCATGCCCTTCTTGCCCGCGCCCTTGTCCGTCACCGCGATCACGATCGCCAGGTGGCCGTTCTTGCCGCTGGTGATGAACTGCTTGACGCCGTTGAGCACGTAGTCGCCACCTGGCTGCTTCACCGCCGTCGTGCGCAGCGCCGAGGCGTCGCTGCCCACGTGCGGTTCGGTCAGGCAGAACACGCCCAGCATCTGGCCGGCGGCCAGCGGGCGCAGCCATTGGTCCTGCTGCCGGGCATTGCCATAGCGCATCAGGATGGCGTTGACCGGGCAGTTGGTGACAGAGATCGCGGTACTGGTGCCACCGTCACCGGCCGCGATTTCTTCCAGCACCACGGCCAGGGTCACGTAGTCCAGCCCCGCGCCACCCAGCGCCTCGGGCACGCAGATGCCATAGGCACCGAGTTCGGCCAGACCCTGGTGCACATCCTTCGGGAAGTGGTGCTCCTTGTCCCATTTCGCCGCGTTCGGCCACAACTGCTCCTGGGCAAAGCTGCGCACCGCGTCGCGGATCATGAGTTGGTCTTGGTTGAGCGGCATGGAAGCGTCTTTCGCAGGAGGGAGGGTTACCAGCTGGCGGCGCGCCGGCCGTCGTGGTGGATGAGGCGACCGTTGTCTTCGGGGGTGAGCGAGGCCAGCACGCGGCGCAGCCCGGCCACGCTGCGTTCGACCGTCAGCGGCGCGGCACCGCCGCCCATGTCGGTCTGCACCCAGCCCGGGTCCAGCGCCACGCAGGTGGCGCCCGGGTAACTGTGCCGGGCGCTGGCCACGGCCATGTTCACGGCCGCCTTGCTCACGCGGTACAGCCAGGCGTCGCTGCCGTCCACCAGGCCGACCTGGCTCATTTCGCTGGAGAAGGCCGCGAACACCCCACCGGCCGCCTCGACCGCGGGCATCACCTGGGGCATGGCCTGCATCAGGCCGAGCACGTTGGCGTGCATCACGCGGTCGAAGGCCTCGCGCGTGGGCGGCGTCTTCGCGCCGTGGGGGTCGAGCACGCCCGCCACGTACAGGGCCACGTCGAGTTCCTCGCCATCGAGCGACCAGGCCAGGCCGCTCACGCTGGCGGGGTCGGCCACCTCTACACGCAGCGGTTCGGCACCGAGTTCGCGCAGGCGCTCCAGGCCGGCGTCGTCGCGGGCGGTGGCGATCACGCGCTCGCCGGCATCGAGGTACTGGCGCACGATCTCCAGGCCAATGCCGCGAGACGCACCGATCACCAGCACGGTGAGCATGGTGGTGCGCCGGGCGTCAGGCCAGTTCGATCGCCATGGCCGTGGCTTCGCCACCGCCGATGCACAGGGTGGCCACGCCCTTCTTGCCGCCCCGTGCCTTCAGCGCGTGCAGCAGTGTGACCAGGATGCGCGCGCCGCTGGCGCCGATGGGGTGGCCCAACGCGCAGGCGCCGCCATTGACGTTGACCTTCTCGTGCGGAATCTTCAGCTCGGCCATGAGCGCCATCGGCACCACGGCGAAGGCTTCGTTGATCTCCCACAGATCGACGTCGCCGACCTGCCAGCCGGTCTTCTCCAGCAGCTTCTGCGTGGCGCCCACGGGCGCGGTGGCGAACCAGTTCGGCTCCTGCGCGTGCGTGGCATGGGCCACGATGCGCGCCAGCGGCTTCGCGCCGAGCTGCTTCGCGGTGGATTCGCGCATCAGCACCAGCGCGGCAGCGCCGTCGTTGATGGACGAGCTGGAGGCGGCGGTGATGGTGCCGTCCTTCTTGAAGGCGGGCTTGAGGGCGGGAATCTTGTCGAGCTTGACCTTGCCTGGGCCTTCGTCGGTGGACACCACACGTTCGCCGCTGCGGTCCTTCACGGTGACGGGCGTGATCTCGGCGGCGAAGGCGCCGCTGTCGGTGGCGGCCTTGGCGCGCGTGACCGACGCGATGGCAAACGCGTCCTGCTGTTCGCGCGTGAAGCTGTATTTGGCGGCGCAGTCTTCACCGAAAGTGCCCATGGAGCGGCCGGCTTCGTAGGCGTCTTCCAGGCCGTCGAGCATCATGTGGTCGTACACCTTGTCGTGGCCCATGCGGTAACCGCCCCGGCCCTTCTGCAGCAGGTAGGGCGCGTTGGTCATGCTCTCCATGCCGCCCGCGACCATCACCTGGGCGCTGCCGGCGGCGAGCATGTCGTGCGCCAGCATGGTGGACTTCATGCCCGAGCCGCACATCTTGGACAGCGTGACGGCGCCGGCCGACTTCGGCAGGCCCCCCTTGAACGCGGCCTGGCGCGCGGGCGCCTGGCCCTGGCCCGCCATCAGGCAGTTGCCGAACAGCACTTCGTCCACCTGGGCCGGGTCCACCCCGGCGCGCTGCACCGCCGCCTGGATGGCCGCGCCACCGAGGTCGTGGGCCGAGAGGCTGGCGAAGTCGCTCTGGAAGGCGCCCATGGGCGTGCGCGCGGCGCCGACGATGACGATGGGATCTGCGGACATGGTGAAAACTCCTGATGATCAAAAGTGAAAGGGGGTCGGGCCGGCGCACGCGGCCCTGCGGAACTCAGTCGCGTGGCCGCACCGCCACGCCTTCGATGGCGCGCAGGTAGACCGCGTCGAGATCGGGGTTGCCGCGCACGGTCATCTGCAGGTCCTGCACGAGGCCATCCTTGAGGCCATAGACCCAGCCGTGCAGCGCGAGCGGCTGACCGCGGGTCCAGGCGTCCTGCACCACGGTGGTCTGCGCCACGTTGACGACCTGCTCGATGGCGTTGAGCTCGCACAGCGCGTCGTGCCGGTGGCTTTCGGACAGGCCCGCCAACAGGGCGGAGTGGCGGTCGCGCACGTCCTTGATGTGGCGCAGCCAGTTGTCGGCCAGGCCCACGCGAGTGTCGCGCAGCGCGGCGAGCACGCCGCCGCAGCCATAGTGACCCACCACCATCAGGTGCTCGACCTTGAGCACGTCGACCGCGTACTGCACCGTCGACAGGCAGTTCAGGTCGGTGGGCACCACCACGTTGGCCACATTGCGGTGCACGAAGACCTCGCCCGGGTCCAGGCCGGTGATCTGGTTCGCCGGCACGCGGCTGTCGGAGCAGCCGATCCACATGTAGCGCGGGCTCTGCTGTTGCGAGAGCTTGGTAAAGAAGCCGGGACGCTCGGCCTCGACCTGGGCCGCCCAGCGGCGGTTGTGTTCGAGAAGGTGTTGAAGATCGTTGCTCATGGGTTGGATTGTCCGCTCAAGAGGCCTCGGACCTTCACATCGTCTCGGCGAACAGTTCGCGACCGATGAGCATGCGGCGGATTTCGCTCGTGCCCGCACCGATCTCGTACAGCTTGGCGTCGCGCCACAGGCGGCCCAGCGGGTACTCGTTGATGTAGCCGTTGCCGCCATAGATCTGGATGCCTTCGCCGGCCATCCAGGTCGCTTTCTCGGCGCACCAGAGGATGACGGAGGCGCAGTCCTTGCGCACCTGGCGCACGTGCTCGGTACCCAGCAGGTCCAGGTTCTTGGCCACGGTGTAGGCGAACGAGCGACCCGCCTGCAGCACGGTGTACATGTCGGCCACCTTGCCCTGGATGAGCTGGAACTCGCCGATGCTCTGGCCGAACTGCCTGCGGTCGTGGATGTAGGGCACCACGTTGTCCATGACGGACTGCATGATGCCCAGCGGCCCGCCGGTGAGCACCGCGCGCTCGTAATCGAGCCCGCTCATGAGCACCTTGGCGCCGTTGTTCAGGCCGCCCATGATGTTCTCGGCCGGCACCTCGACGTTGTTGAACACCATCTCGCCGGTGTGGCTGCCGCGCATGCCGAGCTTGTCGAGCTTCTGCGCGGTGGAGAAGCCCTTCATGCCCTTCTCGACGATGAAGGCCGTGACGCCCCGCGCGCCCATCTCGGGCTCGGTCTTGGCGTAGACCACCATGGTGTCGGCGTCGGGGCCGTTGGTGATCCACATCTTGCTGCCATTGAGCAGGTAGAAGCCGCCCTTGTCCTCGGCCTTGAGCTTCATGCTGATCACGTCCGAGCCCGCCCCGGGTTCGCTCATGGCCAGCGCACCCACGTGCTCGCCGCTGATGAGCTTGGGCAGGTACTTCTTGCGCTGGGCTTCACTGCCGTTGCGCTTGATCTGGTTCACACACAGGTTGCTGTGCGCGCCGTAGGACAGACCCACGCTGGCCGAAGCGCGCGAGATCTCTTCCATGGCGATCATGTGGGCCAGGTAGCCCATGTTCGCGCCGCCGTATTCCTCGCCCACGGTGATGCCGAGCACCCCCAGGTCGCCCATCTTGCGCCACACGTCCATCGGGAACTGGTCCGCGCGGTCGATCTCGGCCGCGCGCGGCGCGATCTCGGCCTGCGCGAAATCGCGCACCGCGTCGCGCAGCGCGTCGATGTCTTCTCCAAGCTGGAAGTTCAGGCCGGGCAGGTTGGTCATGCGGGTCTCCGTGGGGTGTTTGGGAAAAGGGCTCAGCCCTGGATATTGTCGCGGCCGACCACCGCCATGAGGGTGCAGCCCATGGTGGCGATCAGCTTTTCGCGCCCGCCGTCGATGGCATAGGCGTGGCCTTCGCACACCGTGACGGTGCGCCCAGGCTTGATCACCGTGCCGACCATGCGAAAGCTCTCGCCTTGCGCGGGCGCCAGCAGGTTGATCTTGAATTCGATGGTGAGCACCGCGGCCTCCAACGCCATCAGCGTGAAGCCGGCGTAGCCGCACGCGGAGTCGAGCGCGGTCGCCACCATGCCCGCGTGCAGGAACCCGTGCTGCTGGGTCAGCGGCTCGGCCCAGGGCAAGGTGATCTCGACCCGGCCGGGAGCCACCGAGGCCAGCGTGGCGCCCAGGGTGCGCATGGCGGCCTGGCGCGCAAAGCTCTCGCGCGTGCGCTGGTCAAAACCGGCGTGGCGCGGCTCGAAGGTGGGAGAGGTCAAGGGGTGTCTCGCAACAGGCAGTGAACCGCGATTCTACGTTGACGTTTACGTAAACGTCAATTTCAACGGTGCCGAGCCGCGTCTGCCACAGGGCTATGCTCGACGCCCCATGCCCTACACCCTGTCCGCCCCGGTTCACAGCGAAAGCCTGATCAAGAAAAGCCGCTTCATCGGTTGCGTGGAGCCGAAGGCGGACCGCGCGTCGGCGCTGCGGCGGGTGGCGGCCTTGCGCGCCGCACACCCGGGCGCCACCCACGTGTGTTGGGCGCTCATGGCCGGAGGCCACTCCGCCGCCAACGACGACGGCGAACCCGGCGGCACCGCCGGGCGGCCCATGCTGGAGGTGCTGCGCCACCAGGACCTGGAGGGCGTGCTCGCGACTGTGGTGCGCTACTACGGCGGCACGCCGCTGGGCGCGGGCGGCCTGGTGCGCGCCTACACCGACAGCGTGGCCCAGGCGCTGCTGCAGGCCGACAAGGTGCCGGTGGTGCGCTGGCGAGCGTTGCGCTGCGTGCTGCCCTACGCGCTGGAAGGCTGGCTGCGCCGCGAGCTCGACGGCCACGGCGCGCGCCTGGTCGAAGCGCTGCATGGCGACGGCGTGACGGTGTCGCTGCAAGTGCCCGAACCGCAAGCTGGAGCCCTGGTGGCGCGCCTCAACGACGCCGGCCAGGGCCGTGTGGTCTGGCTCGAAGAAGCCTCAGACCGGGACGAGGCGTGACAGCAGCAGACGGACCGCCCGCTCATAGGGCTCGGCCGGTTCACCCCGGGCGATCGCCAGCGCCGCGCGGTCGAACGCCGCCGACAGCAGCACGCTGAGCTCGCGCAGGGGCAGCACGGCCTCGGGGCGTTCTTTCAGCGCGTTCTGCAAACCCTCTTGCAGGGCCTGGAAGCCCGCGAGGTCGCTCAAACCGAGCACCTGCTCGGCCGACAGCACGGCCGGGGCTTCGAGCAGCAAGAGGCGGGCGCGGCCGGCCTCGGCCATGGCGGCGAAATAGGCCTGGGCGCCCGCCTGCAGCGCGTCCACCGGCTTCGGCTGGTGCCGCGAACGCTGCGCGATCTCGTCCGCCACCTCCTGCGCCACCTGACGAGCCACGGCATGGAACAGCTCGGTCTTGTCCGTGAAATGGTGGTACAGCGCGCCCCGGGTCACGTTCGCGGCCGCGACGATCTCGGGCGTGCCCGTGGCGGCGAAGCCCCGGGCCTCGAACAGCGCCCGCGCCGCGCTCACCAGCGCGGCGCGGGTGGCGTCGGTGCGCTCACCTTGGGAACGGCGTTGGGGTGAAAGGGTTTTTTGCATACATGCAGTCTGTATGTTATATTGAATTTACATGCATATTGTATGTATGTTTTTTACAGGAGATCCGCCATGAAATCCACCTCGTACTATCCCGTCCTCATGACCGACCGCGTGGCCGAGACGGCCCGCTTCTACGAAACCCACTTCCACTTCACCAGCCTGTTCGACTGCGGCTGGTACGTGCACCTGCAATCCAGCGAAGACCCGACGGTCAACCTCGCCATCCTCGATGGCACGCACACCACGATCCCGGCCAGCGCGCGGGGCGGCCGGGCCTCGGGGGTACTGATCAACTTCGAGGTGGCCGACGTGGACGCGGAATACGAGCGCGCGATCGCCCAGGGCCTGACCGTGCTGCTCGGCTTGCGGGACGAAGCCTTCGGCCAGCGCCACTTCATCGTGCAAGGGCCCGACGGCGTGCTGATCGATGTGATCAAACCGATCCCCCGAGCGGGGAATTCGTGCGCCTGTACACGGCGGGCGCCACCGCGGCCTAGATCAGGCCGTGCGGCTCAGCCAGACCAGCACGAGCCCCAGCGCGGCGGGCAGCGCCTGCACGAACAGGATCTTGCGGCTCGCCGTGACCGCGCCGTAGAGGCCGGCGATCAACACGCAAAGCAGGAAGAACACTTTCACGCCAAAGCCCTCGGGGCCCAGCCACAGGCCCCAGAGCAGGCCGGCGGCCAGAAAGCCGTTGTACAGCCCCTGGTTGGCCGCGAGCACCTTGGTGGCCGCGGCCGACTGGGGCGTCTGGCCGAAGGCGCGCATGCCGGCCGGCTTGTCCCACAGGAACATCTCGAGCACGAGAAAGTAGAAGTGCAGCAGCGCGACGAGCGCAACGACGATGCTGGCGATCAGGGACATGGCAACGGCCTTTCACTTTTCTTCGAGGACGCGGCCCCATGGCCACGGACGCCGGCAGCTTACCCCGACCGTCAGGCCTTGGGGCTTTTTTCGATCTTGCCCAACAGGGCGCGGGCTTCCTTCTCGTGCGTCTTCACCTCATCGAGGTTGGCCAGCAGATCGGCCATCTGCTCCTCCAGCTGGTGGCGGTGGTCGGCCAGCACGGTGAGGAATTTGCGCAGCTGCGGTCCGGTGTCGCGCGGGCTGTCGTACATGTCGATGATGTCCTTGGCCTCGGTCAGCGACAGCCCCAGGCGCTTGGCGCGCAAGGTGAGCTTGAGGCGCGTGCGGTCGCGCGAGGTGTAGACCCGGTTGCGGCCCCCCGGGCCTTCGCGCTGCGGTTGCAGCAGGCCCATGTCCTCATAGAAACGGATGGCGCGCGTGGTCAGGTCGAACTCGCGGGCCAGGTCGCTGATGGTGTAGGTCGGGTTCGTCGCCATGGGGGGGCCCTGTTATTTGACGTTTACGTCAACGTCAGGCGGCGATCTTAACGGAATCGCTCTGCGGCGAGACCCGCGCGCCAGGGTGTCATTCGTCCAGCGGCACGGCAGCCTCGCGCAGCGCGCGGCGACGCTGGGCGTGGTCGGGCAGGACCCGCGCGACCACATCCCAGAACTGCGGGCTGTGGTCCATGTGGTGCAGATGGCTGAGCTCGTGCACCACGACGTAATCGATCATGTCCAGCTTGAGGTGGATCAGGCGCCAGTTCAGGCGGATCGACCCGTCGGCGCTCGCGCTGCCCCAGCGCGTGCCGGCGCTGGACAGGCGCAGCTTGCTGTAGCGCACGCCCAGTTGCGGCGCGAAGTGGTCCAGACGCTCGGTGAACAAGGCCTTGGCCCGCTTCATCAGCCAGGCCTGTGCGGCGTCGCGGATCTGCGTTTCCTGGGCATTGCGGGCCAGCCCCATGCGCAGCGTCGCCAGACCACCGGGCGCCACCGCCGGCTCGAACACCCCGCCCACCTGCGTGAAGGTGTGCGTGGGGTCGAGCACCAGGCGCATGCGCTCACCGAGGTAGTCGAACTCGACCCCATCGGCCCAGCGGATGCGCGCCTGCTCCATTTCGCCGGCGCGCTGGCGGGCGCTCTGCAGCTTCTCCAGCACCCAGGCCGATTTGTCGTGCAGCAGCGCCTCGACCTCGCCCACCGGCGTCCAGCGCGGCGCGCTCACGCTCAAGCCGTCGGTGCTGACCGACAGGCCGATGGTGCGGCGTTTGCCGCGCTTGAATTCGTAGGCCACCTCGCAGGCGCCCAGCCGCAGCATGCGGTTGGCGCGCGGGTGGTGCCAGGCCGCCGGTTGGAACACCTGGGTCATGGGCAGGGCCGGGGGCGCGGCCACCGCGGGCGGGGGTGGCGGCGATGCGGGCCGCAGGGGCTCGGGCGCGGGTGCGCCGAGGAAGTCGAGCGCCAGTTGCACGAAGCGCTGCATGGCGGTGCTCAGGCGGTGCGGTAGGCCTCGGGATCGAGGCGGCGCATTTCGGCTTCGATCCAGGCCTCGACCTCGCGCATCAGCTCGTCGGGCTCACGGCCCTCGCTGGGGATGGGCTTGCCGATGGAGAACTCCACCGTGCCCGGCCGCTTGATGAAGGCCTTGCGCGGCCAGCACTTGGCCGAGGTGACCGCGATCGGGATCACCGGCGCGCCCGTGGCCACGGCCAGCCGCGTGCCACCGCTCTTGTACTGGCCCTTCTGGCCGCGCGGAATGCGCGTGCCCTCGGGAAACATGATGACCCAGGTGCCCTGGTTGAGCAGGCGCTGGCCTTGTTCGACCACCCTGTTGAAGGCCTGGGCGCGCTTGCTGCGGTCGATGTGGATCATGTCCATGCGGCTCATGGCCCAGCCGAAGAAGGGCACGTAGAGCAGTTCCTTCTTGAACACGTAGGCCAGCGGGTGCGGCATCAGCGCGGGCATGCAGAAGGTTTCCCAGGTGGACTGGTGCTTGAGCAGCAGCACCGCCGGCGCGGTGCTGCCCACCGGCAGGTTCTCGAAGCCGATCACCTCGTTGCGGATGCCCAGGATCAGCTGGCCGCTCGCCACCGCGAGCTTGAGCCAGCCCGCGCACATCCAGTAGATCTGCGTGCTGTTGAGAAACGGCGCGGCGATCAGCACCGCGAGCGCCCAGGGCACCACGGTCACGGCCATGAACAGGGTGTGCAGGACCGAGCGCAGCAGATGGATGAGGATCATGTTGGGGAATCGAGGATCAGGTGGTGGGCTGCGCGAGCAGCCAGTCGGCGAAGGCGCCGAGGTCGTCGTGGGGGTGTGTGCCGGGCGGCAGGTCGGGCGCGAGCGCCGCGAGGTCCACGGCCGCCCCCGAGCCCAGGCGGCCCCGCAGGTGTTCGGACTTGCCCGTCATCAGCAAATGGGTGCGGCAGCCCGCCGCGGCGGCCGCGCGCACGTGGCGCATCGCGTTGCCGGCCGCATGCACCGTGGCCAGCGGCATGCCGAACCGCGCGCCGATCTGCAGGAACAGGCCGGGCGCGGGCTTGCGGCAGGCACACGCGTCTTCGGGCGCGTGCGGGCACATGAACACCGCCTCCACGCGCGCCCCGGCCGCGGCGAGCTGGCGGTGCATCTTGGCGTGGATGGCGTTGAGCGAAGCCATGTCGAACAGGCCCCGACCGATGCCGGACTGGTTGGTGGCCAGCACGATGCGCCAGCCACCCTGGTTGAGCCGCGCCACCGCCTCGAGCGCACCGGGCAATGGCTCCCACTCGTCCGGCGAGGCGACGTAGTCGTCCCGGCTGCGGTTGAGCGTGCCGTCGCGGTCGAGGATGAGCAGCTTCATGGTGGTGTCAGGTCGCGAGGCGGGACAGGTCGGCCACGCGGTTCATGGCGTGGTGCAACTCGCGCAGCAGGCCGAGGCGGTTGGCCTTGAGCGCGGGGTCGTCGGCGTTGACCATCACGCCGTCGAAGAAGGCATCGACCGGCGCGCGCAACGCGGCGAGCGCCTGCAGCGAGCCGGTGTAATCCTCGGCGTCGAACTTCGCGTTGGCGGCGGGCACGGTGGCCTGCATGGCGGCGAACAGACCCTTTTCGGCGGCCTCGACCAGCAACGCTTCCTGCACCGCGGCACCCTCGCCTTCGGCCTTCTTGATGATGTTGGCGATGCGCTTGTTGGCGGCCGCGAGCGCGGGCGCTTCGGGCAACGCGGCGAAAGCGCGCACGGCCTGCAGGCGCAAGGCCACCTCGCCCAGGCGCGACGGGCGCAGGGCCAGCACGGCATCGACTTCCTGGGCGCTGTAGCCCTGCTCGCGCAGGCCACCAGCGAGACGGTCGTAGATGAAGTCGGACAAGGCCGCACTGGGGTCGGTGATCAGCGCGCCGAAAGCGGGCACGGCCGATTGCAACAGGGCGCTCAGATCGATCGGAAGGTTCTTCTCGACCAGCATCCGCACCACGCCCAGCGCATGCCGGCGCAGCGCAAACGGGTCCTTGTCGCCGGTGGGCAGGTTGCCGATGCCGAACATGCCCACCAGGGTCTCCAGCTTGTCGGCCAGCGCCACCACCACCCCCGCCATGTTGCGCGGCAGCTCATCGCCGGCAAAGCGAGGACGGTAATGGTCTTCGATCGCGAAGGCGATGTCCTCGGTCAGGCCATCGTGGCGCGCGTAGTAGCCGCCCATGATGCCCTGCAGCTCGGGGAACTCGCCCACCATGTCGGTCAGCAGATCGGTCTTGGCGAGTTGCGCGGCGGTGTCGGCCTGTTGCGCGAGCACCTCGCCCCCCAATTGCTGGCCGATGGCCCGCGCGATGGCGCGCACGCGCTCCATGCGCTCGCCCTGCGTGCCCAGCTTGTTGTGATAGACCACCTTGCCCAGGCCGTCGACGCGCGAGGCCAGCGTCTTCTTGCGGTCCTGGTCGAAGAAGAACTTGGCATCGGCCAGGCGCGGGCGCACCACGCGCTCGTTGCCGCCGATCACCGCGCTCGGGTCCGAAGGGCTGATGTTGCTGACGACCAGGAAACGGTGGGTCAGCTTGCCCTGGGCATCGAGCAAGGGGAAATACTTCTGGTTGGCCTTCATCGTGAGGATGAGGCATTCCTGCGGCACGTCGAGAAACTGGGTCTCGAACTCGCAGATGAGCACGTTGGGCCGCTCGACCAATGCGGTCACCTCGTCGAGCAGTGCGTCGTCCTCGATCGGCCGGCAACCGCCGCCCACCTTCGCGGCGGCCGCCGCGAGCTGGCGCGCGATCTCGGCCTTGCGCTCGGCGAACGAGGCGATCACCGCGCCGTCTTGGGCGAGCGTGGCGGCGTAGCTGTCGGCGTCTTTCAGCACCACCGGCGAGACCTGGGCCTCGAAGCGGTGTCCCTGCGTGGCGTGGCGCGCGGTCAGCCCCAGCGCCTTCACCGGCACGACGCTGCCGCCATGCAGCGCGACCAGGCCGTGCGCGGGGCGCACGAAGTTCACGCTGTTCCAGCCGGGCAGTTCGCAATCGGTCTCGAGCTGGTAGCTCATGACCTTGGGAATGGGCAGCTTGGCAATGGCTTCGTCCAGTGCCTTCTGCAGGCCGACGGCCAGTTCAGCCCCGGGCGCGATGCTGTCGTGGAACAAGGCCTCGGCCTTGCCGTCCGGCGCGCGCTTGAGGCCGGCCACGGCAGACGCGTCGGCGCCGAGCGCGGCCAGGCGCTTGAGCAGGGCAGGCGTGGGCTGGCCGTTGGCGTCCAGCCCCACGCTCACGGGCATGAGCTTCTGCGACACGGCCTTGTCGGCCGCGCGCGCCAGCACGCCGGTGACGTGCGCGGCCAGGCGGCGCGGCGAGGCGAAGGCGGTCACGGCCGCGTTGGCCGGCGCCAGGCCCTGGGCCTTGAGCTGGTCACCCAGCACGCTGGCGAAGGCATCGCCGAGTTTCTTCAGCGCCTTGGGCGGCAGCTCTTCGACAAACAGCTCAACGAGCAGGTTCTGTGCGGTCATTCTTGTTCTTTCACCCGGCGCTCACGCGGCCTTCTTCACCATCTGTTCCACCCACTCGCGCGGCGCCATGGGGAAGCCCAGGCGCTCGCGGCTGTCGTAGTAGGCCTGCGCCACGGCGCGCGCCAGGTTGCGGATGCGGCCGATGTAGGCGGCGCGCTCGGTCACGCTGATGGCACCGCGCGCGTCCAGCAGGTTGAAGCTGTGCGCGCACTTCAGCACCTGTTCGTAGGCGGGCAGCGCGAGCTGTTGCTCCATCAGGTGCTTGGCCTGTTTCTCGTGCGCGTTGAAGGCGGTGAAGAGGAAGTCGGCGTCGCTGTGTTCGAAGTTGTAGGCCGACTGTTCCTTCTCGTTCTGCAGGTAGACGTCGCCGTAGCTCAGCGTGTCCGTCCATTTGAGGTTGTAGACGTTGTCCACGCCCTGCAGGTACATGGCCAGGCGCTCCAGGCCGTAAGTGATCTCGCCGGTGATGGGCTTGCAGTCGATGCCCCCCACTTGCTGGAAGTAGGTGAACTGCGTCACTTCCATGCCGTTGAGCCAGACCTCCCAGCCCAGGCCCCAGGCGCCGAGTGTGGGGTTCTCCCAGTCGTCCTCGACGAAGCGGATGTCGTTTTTCTTCAGGTCGAAGCCCAGGGCCTCCAGGCTGCCGAGGTAGAGCTCGAGGATGTTGCTCGGCGCGGGCTTGAGCACCACCTGGTACTGGTAGTAGTGCTGCAGGCGGTTGGGGTTCTCGCCGTAGCGGCCGTCCTTGGGGCGGCGGCTGGGCTGCACGTAGGCGGCCTTCCAGGGCTCGGGGCCGAGCGCGCGCAGGAAGGTGGCGGTGTGGCTGGTGCCGGCACCCACCTCCATGTCGTAGGGCTGCAGCAGCGCGCAGCCCTGGGCGTCCCAATAGGACTGCAGTTTCAGAATGATGTGCTGGAAGGTCAACATGGGAAAGAAGCCGGGAACGAAGCCCGGCCGAGGGATGGTCTGGGTGGAGGCGTGGCGCGGCATCGCGCCAGGAATGCCCCAAGTGCCCGATTTTACGGGCGCGCTCAGCGGCGGCGGGTGCGCCCGCCCCGGCGGCCCAGGTTGCGGGTGGAGGCGATCAGCAGCGCCAGCACGGCGCAGACCACCCACAGGGGCACCAGGCCCCAGCGCGCGGTCCACTGGGCATACGGCGTGAGGCCGCTGCGGCCCTGCACCGTGGCCTCCAGGCGGCCACGCGTGAGCCGCTGCAGCTCGTGCGTGACCTGGCCCTGGTGGTCGATGACGGCCGTGGCGCCGGTGTTGGTGGCGCGCAGCATGGGCCGGCCCAGCTCGATCGCGCGCAGGCGCGAGATCTGCAGGTGCTGGTCGATCGCGATGCTGTCGCCGAACCAGGCGATGTTGCTCAGGTTGACCAGCACGGTGGGCGCGGCCGTGGGATCGCGGAACGAGGCCGCGAGCTCTTCGCCGAACAGGTCTTCGTAGCAGATGTTGGGCGCCACGCGCTGCCCCGACACCGCCCAGGCCGGCTGCGCCAGGGCGCCCCGGTTGAAGTCCCCGAGCGGGATGTTCATGAGGTCGGTGAACCAGCGGAACAGCGGCGGAATGAACTCGCCGAAGGGCACCAGGTGGTGCTTGTCGTAGCGGTACAGGCCGTTGTCCGGCGTGTCCAGCCGGGGCTGGGCCTGCAGTCGATGGGCCGAGCCCGAGTGGATCCCCCAGACCGAGTTCGTGTAGCCCCGCTCCATGCTGCCCAGCGGCAAGCCCACCAGCGCGCCGACGCCGGTGCCGGCCGGTTGCTCGGCCAGGTGCCCGAGCAGGGGCTGCCAGAAGTCGGGGCCCAGTTGGCCTGGCAGCAAAGGAATGGCGGTCTCGGGCGCGACCACCAGCTGCGGGCCGGTGGCGGAACTGCGCGCGGCCTGCACGGCCTCGGTGATCTGTTGGGGGTACCAGTTCAGCGCCTGGGCCACGCCCGTGCCGGGCTCGAATTTCTGATCCTGGGCGATGTTGCCCTGCAGCAGCCACACCCGCAGCTCGCCCGTCGCGGCGGTGTCCCGGTGACCCAGGCCGCGCCACGCCGCGCCGCCGCCGATCAGGCTCACCAGCAGCACGCCCACCACCAGGAACAGGGCCAGCGAACGCAGCACACCGGGCCAGCCATCGGCCAGGCCCGGCACCAGGCGGGCCTGCACCCGGGGCGCCGGCGCCACCATGCCACCCGCCGTGCGGCCCACCGGCCGGCTGACGGGCGACTGCATCCAGACGCTGAAGCGCCGCCAGAGGCCGGAGACGATGGAGGCCACCGAATAGGCCAGCACGGCCGCCAGGAAGCCCATGCCATAGACCCCCACCAGCGGTGCCCAAGGGGCCATCAGGTCAACGTGCGCGTAGCCCCCGCGCCCCAGGGGAAACCGGTGAACCAGTGGCCACGCGCCAGTTCGGCCAGCGTCCAGAGCGAGGCGAACATCAGCCCTTGTGCGGTGCGCGACACCGGCGCCCAGGCGCACAGGAAACCCACCACCACCGCGTAATAGATCGACAGCAACCCCGCCAGCGCGAGCACGGCCAGCACCGCCAGCCAGGCGGGCAGGCCGCCGTAGGTGTGCAGGGAAATGAACAGCCACCAGAAGGTGCCCGCCAGCCAGACAGTGGAAAACACCCAGCCGCGCCACACCGCCTGCCCCACCCGGGTGGCGTACTGCAGCGCCAGCACCAGCAACGCCAGCGAGGCGATCTGCCACCACCCATTGGGCTGGCCCTGCACGGCACCCGGCAGGCTCCAGCCCGCGAAAGGCCAGGCGATGGAGGTCGCCTGCAAGGCACCGCCCAGCAGGCACACGAGGAACCAGGCGAAACCGCTGCCGCGCGCGCTGCGCCCGGGCGGGCGGCGGCTCATCGGGTTGAAACTCGACGGCGTGTGGAGTGACCCGAAAAGGCTTCGCATGGGGTTGGGCGGGCTCAGGCCTCGCCCGGCACGGGCATGACCTTGAACCACTTCACAGCGCCGCCCTTGGTGTGCAGCACGGTGAAGCGCAGGCCGTCGAGCTCATGGACTTCGCCCCGCTTGGGCACGTGGCCCATGGCGTGGGCGATCATGCCGCCGATGGTGTCGAAGTCTTCTTCGGACAGTTTCAACCCGAAGGATTCGTTGATGCGCTCGATCGGCGTGTCGCCGCTCACGCGCCAGGTGCCGTCGGCCAGGGCGAAGATGTCGCCATCGTCCTCGGCCACGTCGAATTCGTCTTCGATCTCGCCGACGATTTCCTCGAGCACGTCCTCGATGGTGATCAGGCCGGCCACGCGGCCAAACTCGTCGATCACGATCGCCAGGTGGTTGCGGTTGCCGCGGAACTCGCGCAGCAGGTCGTTGAGGCCCTTGCTTTCGGGCACGAAGGTGGCCGGGCGCAACAGCGCGCGGATGTTGAGCGCGGGCGCGCGCTGCAGCTTGAGCAGGTCCTTGGCCAGCAGGATGCCGATGATGTTCTCGCGCTCACCCTCGAACACCGGAAAGCGCGAGTGCGCGGTGTCGATGACCAAGTGCAGCAGTTCGTCGAAGGGCGCATCGATGTCCAGCACATCCATGCGCGGGGTGGCCACCATGACATCCCCGGCGGTCATGTCCGCGATGCGGATCACGCCTTCGAGCATGACGCGCGACTCGGCGTTGATGATGTCGTTGTCCTCGGCCTCGGCGAGGGTTTCGATCAGCTCGTCCTTGGAATCCGGTCCGGGATGGATGAATTCCGCAAGCTTTTGCAGAAAACCACGTTTGTCGGCATGCCGCAGGCTGCGCTGCGGCCCGCTACTGGGAGGGGAGTCGGCCACTGAAGGATGGTGGGAGGTTGTAACAGGGCGGAAGGATACCCCATGCGGGTGTCGGCGCGCAAAGCCGCGCGGGCCCCGCGGCCCTGGCCGGGTTCAGCCCCGGACGCGTTCGCGTGCTTCGCGCACGCCCTGGCGGATGTCCTGCAGCACCGACAGAAAGCCCCAGAACTGCTTGGCCTGGGCCTTGAGGTGGTAGTCGGTGATGGCCACCTGCTCGTTGACCATTTCTGTCACGCGCGAGTCGAAATCCGCTGGCGGCAACCGCAGGTGCGCCTCGGACTCGGAGCCGTCGCGCTCGATCACCGCGCCAGCACGGCGGGCGATCTTGAGCATCGCTGTGTTTTCCGACAGCGCATGGATGAACAGCATCTGCACGCCCTCGTTGCGTGCGTGCATGACGGCGCGCTCGAACAAGCGGCCACCGTAACCCCGGCCACGCGCATGTTTGACGACCGACACGCCGAACTCGGCGCAGCTGGTGTACTGGGGGTCGAGCGAGAACGCGAGGTGGGCCATGGCAATGAGCTCGAGCCGGCGGTTGAAGATGCCGAAGAGCTCGTCGCGATCGAAATTGAGCTGCGCCACGTAGCGGCGGATCTGCTCGTCGTTGGCCGCATACCCGAAGCGCAGGTAGCGGTCGTTCGTATCCAGTTCCAGGAGGTGCGCCTCGATGCGGTCGATCTGCCCGGGGCCGATCGACCGGATCGGCACCATCACCGGGTTCGATTTGTCCCCGCGCGCGGGCGTGCCACCGGTGGACGACGAAGCGCGCGCCTCGGCCTGCGCCTGCAGCGGCGTCGACTTGAACCAGCGGGTGGGATCAACCATGGGCACGAATGTACGGGTTATCCCTATAACAACAAGGACGCAAACCCCTAAACCCGCGGGAACCCGACGGACGGGGACGAAAACTCCCTCACAACGGCAAAGCCGTGGTGCTTTTCACGCGGTCCATCACGAAACTGGTCTTGCAATCCTGCACGCTGGGGTGCTTGAGCAGGGTGTCCATGATGAAACGCGAATAGGCGGCCATGTCGGCCACCACCAGGCGCAGGTGGAAGTCCATGTCGCCCGTGAGCGCGGCGCATTCCACCACCTCGGGCCACGACAGCACGCTGGCGCGGAACAGGTCCATGGGGTTGCGCTTGGCGCTGTCGGAATGTTTCTCGAGCCGCACGCTCACATGGGCGGTCAGCCCCAGCCCCACCGCCTCGGGCCGCACCAGGGCCACATAGCGGTCGATGACGTGCGCCTCCTCCAGCCGCTTCACCCGGCGCAGCACAGCGCTGGGCGAGAGGCCCACCGCTTCCGCGATCTGGTCGTAGGTGGCGCGGCCGTCGGCCTGCAGGCTGCGCAGAATGTGGCGATCAAGCTTATCGAGTGCTTCCATGCGCGTCATTTTGCAAGATTCCTGCAATTCAGACGAGTGGCGCGCCCCAAAACGCCGGAATCGTGACACCCTGCGCCGATACAGTGGCCCACTGCCCACACACAACGGAGACCGCCATGAACACGCCCTTGCCCGCCGCCGCCCAGACCGCCGCCCCCCCATGGGACAACCCCATGGGCACGGACGGCTTCGAATTCATCGAATACGCGGCGCCCGATCCCGTGGCCATGGGCGCGCTGTTCGAGCGCATGGGCTTCAAGGCGATCGCAAAGCACCGCCACAAGGCCGTCACCCTGTACCGCCAGGGCGAGATCAACTTCATCATCAACGCCGAACCCGACAGCTTCGCGCAGCGCTTCGCGCGCCTGCACGGTCCCAGCGTGTGCGCGATCGCCTTCCGCGTGGCCGATGCCAAGGCGGCCTACGAACGCGCCATCTCGCTCGGCGCCTGGGGCTATGCGCAATCGGCCGGGCCGGGCGAACTGAACATCCCGGCCATCAAGGGCATCGGCGATTCGATCATCTACTTCATCGACAAGTGGCGCGGCAAGAACGGCGCCAAGACGGGCGACATCGGCAACATCGGTTTCTTCGATGTGGACTTCGAGCCCCTGCCCGGCGCCGAACTCAACCCCGTCGGCCACGGCCTGACCTACATCGACCACCTGACGCACAACGTGCACCGCGGCCGCATGGAGGAGTGGGCGGGCTTCTACGAACGCCTGTTCAACTTCCGAGAGGTGCGCTACTTCGACATCGAGGGCCAGGCCACCGGCGTGAAGAGCAAGGCCATGACCAGCCCTTGCGGCAAGATCCGCATCCCGATCAACGAAGAGGGCAACGAGAAATCGGGGCAGATCCAGGAGTACCTGGACCGGTACCACGGCGAGGGCATCCAGCACATCGCCATGGGCTCGACCAACCTGTACGACACGGTGGACGCGCTCGAACTCAGCGGCGTGAAGCTGCTCAACACCAGCGAGACCTACTACGAGCTGCTGCCCAAGCGCATCCCGAACCACGGCGAAAACCTCGAGGCCCTGAAGCAGCGCAACATCCTGGTGGACGGCACACCCGGTGAACTGCTGCTGCAGATCTTCAGCGAGAACCAGCTCGGCCCGATCTTCTTCGAGTTCATCCAGCGCAAGGGCAACCAGGGCTTCGGCGAAGGCAACTTCAAGGCCCTGTTCGAGACCATGGAGCTCGACCAGGTGCGCCGTGGCGTGCTCAAGGCCTGAGGGCAGACGCGATGGCCGTTGAACCCGTCGTCTATGGCGCCAGCGACCGCCCGCCGCGCGGCGACTACTCGCGTGCGCGGGGCGACTACACCTGCCCGCAGAACTGGGCCTCGTACACCGAGGCCGACCACGACACCTACCACCGCCTCTACGAGCGCCAGACCGCGCTGCTGCCGGGCCTGGCCTGCGACGCCTTCATCGAGGCCCTGCCTTCGCTGGGCGTGAAGGACCGCATTCCCCGCTTCGAAGAGATCAACGAACGCCTCAAGCCCGCGACCGGCTGGGAAATCGTGGCCGTGCCCGGCCTGATTCCCGAGCGGCCCTTCTTCGACCTGCTGGCCAACCGCCGTTTCCCGGTGACCGACTGGATCCGCACGCCGGCCGAGTTCGACTACATCGTCGAGCCCGATGTGTTCCACGACCTCTTCGGCCACGTGCCGCTGCTGTTCAACCCGGTGTTTGCCGACTACGTGCAGCGCTACGGGGCGGGTGGCCTGAAGGCCCACGACCTGGGCGCGGGCGAGCTGCTCTCGCGGCTGTACTGGTACACGATCGAGTTCGGCCTGATCCGCCAGGACGACGGGTTGCGCGCGTACGGCGCCGGCATCCTGAGTTCGTCGGGCGAACTGCGCCACAGCGTCACCAGTCCGCAACCCCAGCGCATCGCGCTCGATCTGCTGCGCTGCATGCGCACGCGCTACAAGATCGACGACTACCAGGCCACTTACTTCGTCATCGACAGCTTCGACCAGCTGTTCGAAATGACCGCGCCCGACTTCGCGCCGCTCTACAAGGCGGTGCGTTCGCTCGGCGACCTGCCGGCCGACGCCACGATCGCCAGCGACTCGTCCATCACCCTGGGGTGAAAGGCCAGCGCCACGTGGGCCGCGCCGGACACCAGCCGGTTGTCGGCCCCGGGCAAGGTGGCGGTGGAAGCCGGGAACACGATGTTGTCGGCATTGGAATACCAGCACACGAAGTCGGCATAGGTGTCCTGCGGCTGGATCTGCGCTTCGCGCCGGGCCAAGGCCGCCAGCCAGTGCCCGTCCTGCCGCATCTGCCGGCCATTGGCCACGCGGCTGAAGCGCCCCAGCCAGGTGCCTCGGTGCGGACTGCCGATGGTGATGACCTGGTGCACCGGCGTGCCCGGCTCGGCCGCCCGCCACGCCCGCGCAACAAGGCCACCCATGCTGTGGCACACCAGCACCGGGGGACGGCCCGTGAGGGCCTGGGCGCGCCGCACGGCGTCGCTCATGAGGGGCACGTAGTCGTCGATGTCGCCGAACACCGGCTCCAGGTTGACCGACACATAGGGCACGCCCTGGCTGCGCAAGCGGCGCATCCAGGGCAACCACAGGCCTCGATTGCACACGAAGCCGTGCACGAACACCACAGCGGGCACCGGGCCTTCGCGCGGGTCGACGTCGTCCGGCAGGCTCGCCCAGAAGAAGGGTTGGCGCCAGGCAAACACCTGCGGCGCCACGCGGACCTCCTGCCACCAGGCGCCCGCCAAACCCGGCCATCCCGCCGGGGGTGCGGCATCGCCCCGGTTCAGCCGGGCCGCGGCCAGCCCCTCCAGGGCGAGCACCAGCGCATAGCCGCCCAGCGACAACAAGGCGCCCACCACAGCCACCGTGGGGGATCGCGGCCACCAGAAGAACACCCACGCCACCACGAACACCAACGTACCGAGCACCAGCGCCTGCTGCAAGCGGGCCAGGCTGGAGCGGGGAACGTGTCTTGGGGGGGCTGCGTCGGAGGGGACATGGCCGAACTATCTCACGGAGTGGGCGGTCCGAATTAGACTGGCACACCGCCTCTGCCTGAGCCCGCCATGACCCAGAACCCCAGCGCCGCCAACCGCATCCGCACGCACCTGGCGCGTGTCAGCGATCTGCGCCAGCAAGCCCGCACGGCAGGCCTCGACCGGGCGGTGAACGAGGTGAAACGGCTGCAGGCCCGGCGCTTCCGCGCCACGTACGCCGACTTCCTTGAGCACCCGGTGCATGCACCCGCGACCCGCTTCTTTCTGGAGGAGCTCTACGGCGTGCACGACTTCGCCCGGCGCGACGCGCAATTCGCCCGCATCGCCGGCGCGTTGGAACGCCTGTTTCCGGAGGCCGTGGCCCAGCTCGCGGTGGATCTGGCCGAGACCCATGCCTTGACCGAGGTGCTCGACCACCACATGGCCACGCACTGGTTGCCGCAGGACGCCACGCTGTCCCCCGCCCTGCGCTACACGCGCGCCTGGCGGCTGACCGGCGACCGCGATGCGCGCGCGCGCCAACTGACGGTCGTGCAGCACATGGGGCGCGAGTTGCAGCGCCTCACCCGCATGAAGCCCTTGCGGCTGGCCTTGCGCATGATGCGCAACCCGGCCCGTGCGGCGGGCCTCGATGCCTTGCAACATTTCCTGGAAAGCGGCTTCGATGCCTTCGCCTCCCTGGGGGATGCACGGAACTTCCTCGACACCATCAGCGCACGGGAATCGCGTTGGATCAGCACCCTGTTCGACGAGGGCGAGGCCGCCTGCAGCGCGGCACTGTCCGCCGAGCTGGCCAGAGCGCCTGAGGCCCGTTGAGGTCTCCGGGATCCCGTGTGCTTTGGGTGACAGCGCCTTAGGGCTGGCCCGGTATGCACCCGGGCGCCGGCTTGCCAGAATGGTCCATCCCTCTCTGTCACAGCGAAACCCATGACCCGACCCTGGCTCAACCAATACCCCGAAGGCGTTGCACCCGAGGTGACGCCCGAACGTTACCGCTCGTTGGCCGACCTGCTCGAAGAGTCGTTCAAGCAACATGCCCGCCAGCCCGTGAGCGTGTGCATGGAACAGTGGATGAGCTATGGCGAACTGGACAGCCTGAGTGCCGCCATGGGGGCCTGGCTTCAGGGCCGGGGCTTGGTGCCAGGTGCGCGCGTGGCCATCATGCTGCCGAATGTGCCGCAGTTCCTGATCACCATGGCCGCGATCGTGCGCGCTGGCTACACCGTGGTGAACGTCAATCCGCTCTACACCGCGCGAGAACTGGAGCACCAGCTCAAGGATTCCGGGGCTCAGGCCATCGTCATCCTGGAGAACTTCGCCCACACGCTCGAACAGGTGATCGACCAGACCTCGGTGGAGCACGTGGTCATCGCCAGTCTGGGCGACCAGTTGGGGTTCTGGTACGGGCGCTGGATCACGTTCGCCGTGCGGCATCTTGCCAAGATGGTCCCAGCCTACAAGTTGGCCCGAACAGGCCCCCTGGGCGAACGCACCATCGTGGACTTCCGCCACGTCATCGCCCAAGGCAGTGGCATGCGCCTCCAGCCCACCAGCGACACCTTGGACTCCGTGGCCTTCCTGCAGTACACGGGAGGCACCACCGGTTTGTCCAAGGGCGCGGTACTCACCCACCGCAACATCATCGCCGCCATCCTGCAGGCCGAAGCCTGGTTCAAGCCCGCGCTGCAAAAGGTCGGCGACCTGCGGCAGGTCAACGGCATCGCGGCGCTGCCGCTGTACCACATCTTTGCGCTGACCCTGAGCCTGCTCACCATCCGCTGGGGGGCGCACATGACCCTGGTGCCCAATCCGCGCGACATCCCGCAACTGGTGGCCACCCTCAAGCGGCGCGCATTCCACGTGCTGCCCGCGGTGAACACCTTGTTCAACGCCCTGCTGCAGAACCCCCAGTTCCGTCAATTGGATTTTTCGAATCTTGCGCTGTCGCAGGCCGGGGGCATGGCCGCGTCGGAAGGCACGGCACGGCAATGGAAGGCCGTCACCGGCTGCACCATGATCGAAGGCTGGGGCATGAGCGAGACCTGCGCGATCGGGACCAACAACCCGGTCACCAGCCAGCAGTTCAGCGGCACCATCGGCCTGCCTCTGCCTGGCATCGACATCGCGATCAAGGACGACGAAGGCCGCAGCGTGGCGCTGGGTGAAACCGGCGAGATCTGCATCAAGGGGCCGAATGTGATGGTGGGCTACTACCAGCAACCCGATGAGACCGCACGCGCGTTCACACCCGATGGTTTCATGCGAACGGGCGATGTGGGGGTCATGGACCCGCAGGGCTTCACGCGCATCGTCGACCGCAAGAAGGACATGATCCTCGTCTCCGGCTTCAACGTGTTCCCCAGCGAGCTGGAGAACGTCATCTCGCTGTGCCCGGGGGTGCTTGAATGCGCGGCCATCGGCATTGAGGACGACAAACAAGGCGAGGCGGTCAAGGTGTTTGTGGTGCGTTCGGACCCCACCCTGCGCGAGGAAGACGTGGTACGTTACTGCCAGGACAACCTGACCGGCTACAAGCGACCCAAGCTCATTGAATTCCGGGACGAGCTGCCGAAGAGCAACGTGGGCAAAATACTTCGGCGCGCCTTGCGCACGCCAGTTGCCCACTGAGGCACTCTCACTGCATGCCATCCCATTCTTCACCGGCACCGATCGACGACCCCCATTCAACCCTTGCCAACGCCGGCGTCACCTGCCTGGAACGGGGCTGGCTGTCGGCCAACAACATCCTGATTCGAGGCGAGGGCCCCACCGCGTTGGTGGACTCGGGTTATTCGGCGCATGCGCCTCAGACGCTCGCGCTCGTGGCGGCCAACCTGGAGGGGGCGCCGCTGGATCTGCTCCTGAACACGCACCTTCACAGCGACCATTGCGGCGGCAATGCCGAACTGCAGCGAGCCTATCCTGCATTGCGCACCCTGATACCACCTGGTCAGGCCGCTTCGGTCACGAATTGGGATCCAGTGGCCCTGACCTTTGAGCCTACGGGCCAGTCTTGCCCACGGTTCACGCACCAAGATCTGCTGACGCCAGGCACCTCCATTCGCCTGGGTTCACTGAATTGGGATATCCACGCGGCCAAGGGGCACGATCCTCATTCCATCGTCCTCTTCCAGGCCGAGCATCGGCTGCTGATTTCGGCGGATGCACTGTGGGAAAACGGCTTCGGCATTGTCTTTCCCGAGCTCGAAGGCGTTTCAGCGTTTGATGAGGTGGCGGCCACCTTGGATCTCCTGGAAGCACTCACCCCCACGACCGTTATCCCCGGACATGGCCGGGTCTTCAATGATTTTTCTGGAGCACTCGCCCGTGCGCGCAGCCGCTTGGAACAGTTCGTGAGCCAACCCGACAAGCACCGGCGACATGCCCTGAAGGTGCTGATCAAGTTCAAGCTGCTGGAGTGGCAATCCGTGTCGATGGACGCCTTGCTGGATTGGGTGCTTGCCACCAGCTACTTTTTCAACACCATGCCGCAGACAGTGCGTCAGAACAGAATACAGACCCGCGAATGGCTGGATCAGTTGCTGATCGAGCTTGAACGAAGCCAAGCCCTGTTCAGAAACGGGGACATGGTCGTCAATCGATAGATGGGCAGGTCAATAGGTCTGCTGCTGCGCGACCCTTTGAGAAATTTCAGCCCATAAATGCCCAAACCCCCAGGTGTCGAAGACACGAGGGGGTTTGGGGGCTGGGTAAGAGCCTGACGATGACCTACTTTCACACGGGAACCCGCACTATCATCGGCGCAAAGGCGTTTCACTGTCCTGTTCGGGATGGGAAGGAGTGGGACCACCTCGCTATGGTCGTCAGGCATAACTTGTTGTTCGGGCTGTGCACACGCACAACCTGAACGAATTCATAGAGCTTCGAATCAGCTATTTTGATTGCGGCCAACGATGGGCTCATTGCTGAGCCTTCGGGCATAACATGACTTTTCAGTCGGATGACATTTGACTCTGATGATTTTCATCAAAGTTATAGGGTCAAGCCGCACGAGCAATTAGTATCAGTTAGCTTAACGCATTACTGCGCTTCCACACCTGACCTATCAACGTCCTGGTCTTGAACGACTCTTTAGGGGGCTCAAGGCCCCGGCAGATCTCATCTTGGAACGAGTTTCCCGCTTAGATGCTTTCAGCGGTTATCTCTTCCGCACTTAGCTACCCGGCAATGCCACTGGCGTGACAACCGGTACACCAGAGGTGCGTCCACTCCGGTCCTCTCGTACTAGGAGCAGGCTTCCTCAAATCTGCAGCGCCCACGGAAGATAGGGACCAAACTGTCTCACGACGTTTTAAACCCAGCTCACGTACCTCTTTAAATGGCGAACAGCCATACCCTTGGGACCGGCTACAGCCCCAGGATGAGATGAGCCGACATCGAGGTGCCAAACACCGCCGTCGATATGAACTCTTGGGCGGTATCAGCCTGTTATCCCCAGAGTACCTTTTATCCGTTGAGCGATGGCCCTTCCATACAGAACCACCGGATCACTATGTCCTGCTTTCGCATCTGCTCGACTTGTCAGTCTCGCAGTTAAGCACGCTTATGCCATTGCACTATTAGCACGATGTCCGACCGTACCTAGCGTACCTTCGAACTCCTCCGTTACACTTTGGGAGGAGACCGCCCCAGTCAAACTGCCTACCATGCACTGTCCCCGATCCAGATAATGGACCTAGGTTAGAACCTCAAACACACCAGGGTGGTATTTCAACGTTGGCTCCACAAGATCTAGCGACCCTGCTTCAAAGCCTCCCACCTATCCTACACAGATCTGTTCAAAGTCCAATACAAAGCTACAGTAAAGGTTCATGGGGTCTTTCCGTCTTTCCGCGGGGAGATTGCATCATCACAAACATTTCAACTTCGCTGAGTCTCAGGAGGAGACAGTGTGGCCATCGTTACGCCATTCGTGCAGGTCGGAACTTACCCGACAAGGAATTTCGCTACCTTAGGACCGTTATAGTTACGGCCGCCGTTTACTGGGACTTCGATCAAGAGCTTGCACCCCATCAATTAATCTTCCAGCACCGGGCAGGCGTCACACCCTATACGTCCACTTTCGTGTTTGCAGAGTGCTGTGTTTTTAATAAACAGTCGCAGCCACCAATTTTTTGCAACCCATTCATGCTCAGATGTTCTCATCACATTACTAGGGCACACCTTCTTCCGAAGTTACGGTGTCAATTTGCCGAGTTCCTTCTCCTGAGTTCTCTCAAGCGCCTTAGAATACTCATCTCGCGCACCAGTGTCGGTTTGCGGTACGGTCAATTACAAGCTGAAGCTTAGTGGCTTTTCCTGGGACCTCGTTCAGTTACTTCGCGAGCAAGCTCGCTCGATCGACAGCCTCGGTATATGACACGCGGATTTGCCTACGTGTCGCCTACATCTGTCTAAACCGGCACATCCAACCGCCGGATAACCTATTAAGATCCGTCCCCACATCGCACTTGTAATCGGTACAGGAATATTGACCTGTTTCCCATCAGCTACGCATCTCTGCCTCGCCTTAGGGGCCGACTCACCCTACGCCGATGAACGTTGCGTAGGAAACCTTGCGCTTACGGCGAGGGGGCTTTTCACCCCCTTTAACGCTACTCATGTCAGCATTCGCACTTCTGATACCTCCAGCATCCTTTACAAGACACCTTCACAGGCTTACAGAACGCTCTCCTACCACTTGCAATAAATTGCAAATCCGCAGCTTCGGTAACTGGCTTAGCCCCGTTACATCTTCCGCGCAGGACGACTCGATCAGTGAGCTATTACGCTTTCTTTAAATGATGGCTGCTTCTAAGCCAACATCCTGACTGTTTTAGCCTTCCCACTTCGTTTCCCACTTAGCCAATTTTAGGGACCTTAGCTGGCGGTCTGGGTTGTTTCCCTCTTGAGTCCGGACGTTAGCACCCGGTGCTCTGTCTCCCAAGCTGTACTCATCGGTATTCGGAGTTTGCCTTGGTTTGGTAAGTCGCCATGACCCCCTAGCCAAAACAGTGCTCTACCCCCGACGGTAATACTTGAGGCACTACCTAAATAGTTTTCGGAGAGAACCAGCTATTTCCAAGTTTGTTTAGCCTTTCACCCCTATCCACAGCTCATCCGCTAGTTTTGCAACACTAGTCGGTTCGGACCTCCAGTACCTGTTACGGCACCTTCATCCTGGCCATGGATAGATCACTTGGTTTCGGGTCTACACCCAGCGACTGAATCGCCCTATTCGGACTCGATTTCTCTACGGCTTCCCTATTCGGTTAACCTTGCCACTGAATGTAAGTCGCTGACCCATTATACAAAAGGTACGCAGTCACCCCTTTCGAGGCTCCTACTTTTTGTAAGCACGCGGTTTCAGGATCTATTTCACTCCCCTCCCGGGGTTCTTTTCGCCTTTCCCTCACGGTACTTGTTCACTATCGGTCGATGATGAGTATTTAGCCTTGGAGGATGGTCCCCCCATATTCAGACAGGATTTCTCGTGTCCCGCCCTACTTGTCGTTAGCTCAGTACCACACAGGTCTTTTCACGTACGGGGCTATCACCCGCTATGGCCGCCCTTTCCAAAGCGTTCCGTTAAGTCTTGTGCTATCACTAACAGGCTCTTCCGATTTCGCTCGCCACTACTTTCGGAATCTCGGTTGATGTCTTTTCCTCGAGCTACTGAGATGTTTCAGTTCACCCGGTTCGCCTCGCATGACTATGTATTCATCATGCGATACCTACTGCTAGGTGGGTTTCCCCATTCGGAAATCTCCGGATCAAAGCTAATTTGCCAGCTCCCCGAAGCTTATCGCAGGCTATCACGTCCTTCGTCGCCTATCATCGCCAAGGCATCCACCACGTGCTCTTATTCACTTGACCCTATAACTTTGACATCTCACCAGGTCTTGCAACCTGACAAGATACAAAATCACATCAAGCAAATGTCTGTCAGGTCTTTCACCTGACGCGTTATGCCGCTTCAATTCGCATCTTTCGATCAAATTGAATATTCGTTGACGCAATCAAAAAATGTTGCTGATGGCACGGTGCACATGAAACCTTTACGAATATGTGCTTTCCATCAGCAACGCTGATTCGACTCTATGAATTTTTAAAGAACAGCCGTGGCGATCTTGCGATCACCTGTCAATCGATGGATATCAATCAACATCAAAACATCCTCAACCAAACTGGCCAAGATGCTTTGATGTGGATTTATCAGACAAGAACGTCACCGAAGCAACGTTGTTTTGGTGGAGGATGACGGGATCGAACCGACGACCCCCTGCTTGCAAAGCAGGTGCTCTCCCAGCTGAGCTAATCCCCCAGGATAACTTGCGCTCATTGGAGGGGATGGTGGGTCTGGTTGGTCTCGAACCAACGACCCCCGCCTTATCAAGACGGTGCTCTAACCAACTGAGCTACAGACCCAAGCCGGTCGCTTGATCTCTCCAGGCCTAAGCCCGAATCGCTGGCGACGTCCTTCCAACAACCGATAAGTGTGAGCGTTTGAGCTTGATTGCTCTTTTTCCAGAAAGGAGGTGATCCAGCCGCACCTTCCGATACGGCTACCTTGTTACGACTTCACCCCAGTCACGAACCCCGCCGTGGTAATCGCCCTCCTTGCGGTTAGGCTAACTACTTCTGGCGAGACCCGCTCCCATGGTGTGACGGGCGGTGTGTACAAGACCCGGGAACGTATTCACCGTGACATGCTGATCCACGATTACTAGCGATTCCGACTTCACGCAGTCGAGTTGCAGACTGCGATCCGGACTACGACTGGCTTTATGGGATTAGCTCCCCCTCGCGGGTTGGCAACCCTTTGTACCAGCCATTGTATGACGTGTGTAGCCCCACCTATAAGGGCCATGAGGACTTGACGTCATCCCCACCTTCCTCCGGTTTGTCACCGGCAGTCTCATTAGAGTGCCCTTTCGTAGCAACTAATGACAAGGGTTGCGCTCGTTGCGGGACTTAACCCAACATCTCACGACACGAGCTGACGACAGCCATGCAGCACCTGTGTTACGGCTCTCTTTCGAGCACTAAGCCATCTCTGGCAAATTCCGTACATGTCAAAGGTGGGTAAGGTTTTTCGCGTTGCATCGAATTAAACCACATCATCCACCGCTTGTGCGGGTCCCCGTCAATTCCTTTGAGTTTCAACCTTGCGGCCGTACTCCCCAGGCGGTCAACTTCACGCGTTAGCTTCGTTACTGAGTCAGAAGAGACCCAACAACCAGTTGACATCGTTTAGGGCGTGGACTACCAGGGTATCTAATCCTGTTTGCTCCCCACGCTTTCGTGCATGAGCGTCAGTGCAGGCCCAGGGGATTGCCTTCGCCATCGGTGTTCCTCCGCATATCTACGCATTTCACTGCTACACGCGGAATTCCATCCCCCTCTGCCGCACTCCAGCCTTGCAGTCACAAGCGCAATTCCCAGGTTGAGCCCGGGGATTTCACGCCTGTCTTACAAAACCGCCTGCGCACGCTTTACGCCCAGTAATTCCGATTAACGCTTGCACCCTACGTATTACCGCGGCTGCTGGCACGTAGTTAGCCGGTGCTTATTCTTACGGTACCGTCATGTGCCCCAGGTATTAACCAGAGCCTTTTCGTTCCGTACAAAAGCAGTTTACAACCCGAAGGCCTTCTTCCTGCACGCGGCATTGCTGGATCAGGCTTGCGCCCATTGTCCAAAATTCCCCACTGCTGCCTCCCGTAGGAGTCTGGGCCGTGTCTCAGTCCCAGTGTGGCTGGTCGTCCTCTCAGACCAGCTACAGATCGTCGGCTTGGTGAGCCTTTACCCCACCAACTACCTAATCTGACATCGGCCGCTCCAATCGCGCGAGGCCTTACGGTCCCCCGCTTTCATCCATAGATCGTATGCGGTATTAGCGCAGCTTTCGCTGCGTTATCCCCCACGACTGGGCACGTTCCGATGCATTACTCACCCGTTCGCCACTCGTCAGCACCTTGCGGCCTGTTACCGTTCGACTTGCATGTGTAAAGCATGCCGCCAGCGTTCAATCTGAGCCAGGATCAAACTCTTTAGTTCGATCTTGAAATTACTCATAAAAACGGAATTGAAGTGAACTTCACTTCTATTCTCATGAGCGTTTAAAGTCTTGCGACTTGGACCCTTTCGAGCCCGTTTTCGCAATCGCCTTCAAACGCCCACGCTTATCGGCTGTATGTTTTTAATGATCCTCGCAAACCCAGCGACTCTCACCACCTTCGTCTGCTTGCTTAGCTGCGATCAGCTGAGCCTCGTATTATGACACAGTTTTTGGCGCCTTGTCAAAAAGTTTGATTTTTTTATCTCGCTTTTTGCACCGCCTTGGCTGCATCTTCTTCGCCGCTTTTCTTTGACTTCCGAAGAAGTCTTTGTGAGCAGCGAAGCCTTGCAGTATACGACAGTTTTTGGGCTTTCGTCAAAGCCTCGCAAAAAACTTTCGTACAAGGCCTTTCGGTATCGCCACGCTTCGGCAGGAGCGCCACGCATCCACGTCTATATATAGAAGAGGTGCGCCCAGCGCCACCACGGAGCTCTCCGCTCGCACGCACGGCTTGAGCGCGCACGGATAATCAAGACTCCTTTCGACTCGGACTTTTCATGGCACTCATCACTCTGCAGGACGCGCAACTGGCCTTTGGCCACGTGGCTCTGCTCGACCACACCGACTTCGCGCTCGAGGCGCAGGAGCGGGTCGGTCTCATCGGACGCAACGGCACCGGCAAATCGTCGCTGCTGAAGATCCTGGCGTCCCTGGAAAAGGCCGATGACGGCACGCTGCAGGTGCAGACCGGCCTGCGCATTGCCTATGTGCCGCAAGAACCGGTGCTGGATCTGCAGTCGTCGGTGTTCGAGGCCGCCAGCGTGGGTCTGGCCGATGCGCGCGCTGCGCGGGATCTCTATTTGAGTGGGGCAGACGGGCTGGACCTCGATGCGCTGCAGAACCGTATCGAGGCCCTGGACGCCTGGAACTGGGAGCAACGGGTGGAGGAAACCCTGCACCGGCTTCACCTGGACGGCGCGGTGCGCGTGGGCGAACTCTCGGGCGGCAACAAGAAGCGCGTGGCCCTGGCCCAGGCGCTGGTGAGCCGCCCCGACGTCCTGCTGCTGGACGAGCCGACCAACCACCTGGACCTGGACAGCATCACCTGGCTGGAAGACCTGCTGCTGGAGTACAAGGGCAGCGTCGTCACGATCAGCCACGACCGGGCCTTTCTGGACCGCGTGGCCACACGCATGGTCGAACTTGATCGCGGCCGGCTGCTCAGCTATCCCGGCAACTTCGCGCAGTACCAGCTGCTCAAGGAAGAGCAGATGGCACAGGAAGCGGTGATCAACGCCCGTGCGGACAAGCTGCTGGCACAGGAAGAGGTGTGGATCCGCAAGGGTGTGGAAGCGCGGCGCACGCGGGCTCAAGGGCGCATCACCCGGCTGGAGCGCCTGCGCGAGCAGCGCGCACAGCGGCGCGACGCGGTGGGCAGCGTGAAGCTGGAGGTGGCCAGTGGCAACGCCAGCGGCAAGATCGTGGCGGAGCTGGAGAAGGTCACGCAGACGTTCGCGACCGCAGACGGCGGCCAGCGCACCGTGATCCGGGACTTCTCGGCCACCATCCTGCGCGGCGACAAGATCGGCCTGATCGGCCCGAATGGCGCGGGCAAGACCACTTTGCTCAAGATCATTCTGGGTGAACTGATCCCCACCAGCGGCACCGTGCGCCAGGGCAGCAAGATCAGCGTGGCCTATTTCGACCAGATGCGCGACCAGCTCGATCTGGACGCGACACTCGAAGACTTCATCAGCCCGGGCAGCGAGTGGATCGAGATCGGCAACAAGCGCACCCATGTGAAGAGCTACCTCAGCGACTTCCTGTTCTCGCCCGCGCGGGCCAACGCCCCGGTTCGCACGCTCTCGGGCGGCGAGCGCAACCGCCTGCTGCTGGCGCGGTTGTTCGCGCGGCCGGCCAACGTGCTGGTGCTCGACGAGCCCACCAACGACCTGGACATCGACACGCTGGAGCTGCTGGAAGACCTGCTGCAGCAGTACGAAGGCACGGTGTTCCTGGTCAGCCACGACCGGCGCTTCCTGGACAACGTGGTCACGAGCACCCTGGTGTTCGAGGGCGAAGGGCGCTGGCGCGAGTATGTGGGGGATGTGCAGGACTGGCTGACCCAGTCGGCGCGGTCGGCCGCCCTGCAGCGCGAGCGCGAGGCGTCCAGCCCGCCGCCGGCCGCCCCGGCCGCCAAACCGGCCAGTTCGGCGCCCGCACCAGCACCCGCCAAGAAAAAGCTAAGCTACAAGGAACAGCGGGAGTTCGACGCGCTGCCTCAGCTGATCGCGGCCCTGGAGGCCGAACAAGCCACCATTGGCAAGGACCTGGAGAATGGCCAACTATTTCACAGCGATCCCACCCGCGCGGCTCAACTTGGCGCCCGACATGCCGAAGTCGAGGGGGAATGGCTTCAGGCGCTGGAGCGCTGGGAAGCGCTTGGCGGCAACTGAGGGCCCGGCACGGGAACCCTAGGCCTTCGCACCACCTCACATACGCCCATGACGCCCGATCGTCTCGCCTTTGACTTGCAACGCACGCTGGACGAGCTTCAGCAGGAGCGCGAGCGCACGCAAAGGCTGCAGGGCGAGCTGGAGCACCAAAGCCGCGAGCTCGACCGCCTGCGCAGCACCGCGCACCGCGAATCCAACAGCCGCCTGCTGGCCGAGGAGGCGCTGGACGAAGCGCGCGACCGCCTGCAGCTCGCGGTGGATGCCGCCGGCCTGGCACTGTGGGACTGGCAACTGCCCGCCACCCAGGTGTTCCTGACGGCGCGCTGGGGCGAACTGCTCGGCGACATCGCCGCCGATGGCTACTGGGAGGCGATCGACCTGCGCGCGCGCCTGCACCCCGACGACATCGAGCCGCTGCGCGTGCAGATGATGGCCTTGCTCGAAGGCCGCAGCCAGCGCGCCGTGGTGCAGCACCGGGTGCGCGCCTCCGAAGGCTGGCGCTGGGTCGAAACGCACGCCATGGTCGCCGAGCACGACAGCAAGGGCCAGCCCCTGCGGCTCATGGGCACCCTGGCCGACATCGGCGAGCGCAAGCGCATCGAGCAGGATGGCGAGCGCGCCCGCGAATTGACCGAACAGGCCAGCCGGGCCAAGAGCGAATTCCTGGCCAACATCAGCCACGAGGTGCGCACGCCCCTCAACGCGTTCATGGGCCTCACGCGCATGCTGATGGATTCGCCGCTCAATGCGGACCAGTCCAGCTGGCTGGCGCTGATGGACAACTCGGCGCACGAGTTGCTGGACCTGCTCAACAACCTGCTGGACCTCTCCCGCATCGAAGCCGGCCAGTTCGACATCGAGAACGTGCGCTTCGACCTGCACCAGGCCCTGGAACAGGCCATCGTGCCGTACGCCGAGCAGGCGGGCGAACAGGCTTTGGACTTCCGCTTCGAACTGCCACCGACCCTGCCCCAATGGGTGATGGGCGATGCGGTGCGCCTGCGCCAGGTGCTGAACCACCTGCTCTCCAACGCGCTCAAGTTCACGCCCCGCGGCGGCCGGATCGAGGTGCGCATCCAGCCGATCGAGCCCGTGGGCCAGTCCCCGAAGCGGCTGCAGCTGCAGGTCCGCGACAGCGGCGTGGGCATCGCGCGCGAACACCACGCCACCGTCTTCGACGCCTTCACGCAGGCCGACGCCTCCACCGCGCGCCCCTATGGCGGCAGTGGCCTGGGTCTGGCGATCTGCGCGCAGCTGGCCCGGCTCATGGGCGGCGAGATCGACCTGCAGAGCGACCCCGGCGAGGGCAGCACCTTCACCCTGACCCTGCCCTTGCGCGAGCTGGACCAGAGCCCGCTCAGCGCCTCGGCCGAGCTGCAGGAGGTCGCGCAGGCCGGTGCCCGCTATGTCGGCCTGGTGGTACTGCTGGCCGAAGACCACCCGGTCAACGAACTGATGATGCGGCAGCTGCTGCTGCGCCTGGGCTGCATCGTGCGCGTGGCGCGCGGCGGCGTGCACGCCATCGCCCAATGGGAACAGGGCGGCATCGACCTGGTGCTGATGGACGTACAGATGCCAGGCATGAGCGGCCTGCAGGCCACGCACGAGATCCGCGACATCGAGACCCGCCGCAAGCTGCCCCGCACGCCCATCGTGGCCGTGACGGCCAATGCCATGCCGGGCGACCGCGAAGCCTGCCTGGCCGCCGGCATGGATGGCTATACCGCCAAGCCGGTCAGCCCGCAGGCGCTCATCAAGGAAATGGACCGGGTGCTGAAGCTCGACGACGGCCTGGCCGAGCCCGAGCAAGCCCCGGCCACACCCGCACCGGCCCCGGTGACCATCCCCGCCCCCGTCGTCCCCAGCGCCGTGTCCGGCTCGCGCGCCGCCGCCACGCACCTGGAGGCGCTGGACGTCGAGAAACTGCTGCGCCGCCTGGATGGCGACGAAGAGACGCTGGGGCAACTGGCCCAGGCCATGCGCGCCGACCTGGCTTCGCGCCAGAGCGAACTGCAGAAGGCGCTTCAGACACGCGATTCGGCCGGCGCCGTGGCCCACGCGCACGGCCTCAAGGGCTCGCTGGGCAGCATGACCGCCGAGCGCGGCGCGCGCCTGGCCAAGGGCCTGGAGTTGGCCGCCCGCTCGGGCGACTGGCACTTGTTCGCGCGCGCCCTGCCCTTGATGCAGGCCGAAGCGCGCCAGATCGACCGCGCGCTGGCGGACATCCTGCAGGCGCGCGGCCGCGACCTGTTCGACACCAAGCTCTAGCCAGCCCCTGGGCTCAGCCCGAGGCCTTCAGGCGCGAGAACACGCGCCAGAAGGCCGCGTCCTGCGTGGTCGTGAAGTTGATGCGCATGAGGGTGCTGGGCGCCCGCGCGGCATGGAACAGCGCACCGGGCGCGATCAGGTAGCCCTCGTCCAGCATGCGCTGCGCCAGCGCGTCGGTGTCCACCCCGGTGTCGACCCAGCCGAACAGCCCCACCGGCTCGGCCGCGAAGCTGCAGCCCGCGCCCAGCGCCAGCTTCACACTGCGCGCCCGCGCGGCATCGAGCCGGGTGCGGATGCGCTCGGCGTGGCGGCGCAGCTGGCCTTGCTCGATGCACAGCGCCAGCGCCCTTTCCAGCAAGGAGGGCGTGGTCAGCGTGGACAGCAGCTTGGTGTCGAGCAGCGGCTCCACCAGCGCCGGCGGCGCGGCCAGGTAACCGATGCGCCAGTTGGGCGCGAGGATCTTGGCGAAGCCGCTCACGTAGATGGTGCGCTGCAGGCCGTCGAGCGCGGTCAGGCGCGTGGCGTGTTCGGGCGCGATGTGGCTGTAGGTGTCGTCCTCGACGATGTGGAAGTTGTGCCGGTTGGCCAGCTGCAGCAGGCGGTGCGCGCTGCCGGGCGACAGGCAGTAACCGGTCGGGTTGTGGAACACGCTCACGCTCACGTACAGCTTGGGCTGGTGCACCTCGCAGTACTTCGCCATCACCTCCAGGTCGGGCCCGTCGGCGCGGCGCGGCACCGGCAGGATGCGCATGCCCAGCGCGGCCAGCCGCGCGAACTCCACCGCCCAGCCGGGCTCCTCCACCATCACCGGATCGCCCGCGCGCAGCAGCGTGCGGCTCACGATGTCCAGCGCGTGCGTGGCGCCCACGGTGGTGATGATGTGCTCGGCATCGGCGTGCACGTTGAGCGAGGCCAGCTTCTGCGACAACACCCGGCGCAGGCTGCTGTCGCCCATCGGCTCGCCGTATTGAAGCGAGAAATCCTGCAAGGCGCGCGTGCCGGTGACCTTGCGCACGGCGGCCGGCATGAAGGTCGACTCCAGCCAGTCGGGCGGGAACACGCCCATGCCCGGGTGCGGCTTGTTGCTGACCTTGTGGAACATGCCGCGGATCAGCGCCGTCGCGTTGATGGGCGACGCTCCACCGCCGGCCCTCGCGGCAGCGGTCTTGGTTTCGCTCGACTGACCGTCGGCGCGCGGCGTGGGCATTTCGCGCACGAAGAAGCCCCGGTTCTTGCGCGCCTGCACCAGGCCTTGCGCGAGCAGCTGGTCGTAGGCGGCCACCACGGTGGAGGGGCTCACGCCGTGCTGCTGCGCGCACTGGCGCACCGAGGGCAGGCGCGCACCGGGCGCCAGCAGGCGGCTGCGGATGCGGTCGGCGAAGCGCACGGCGAGCTGCTCGGTCAGGGATTGTGCGGGGGTCTTCATCAGCATGTCGGGGGCATCCTTCCAGCGCCTGTACTGTCGCATCGACCAATACAGACTCGCAACTGCGCCGGTCAACTGTATTGGTTGTGTACTGGCGCAAAAGCGTACATTGAACCTCCCGTGTTGACAAGCCCATCCCTCCGATCTTCATGAGCGCCACCGAGCTGACCGCCCTGCTGCTGTTCTGCACCGCGATGAGTTTTTCGCCGGGGCCGAACACCACGCTGTCCACCGCCCTCGCGGCCAACCTGGGCCTGCGGCGCGCCCTGCGCTTCTGCTTCGCGGTGCCCACCGGCTGGACGCTGCTCATGCTGGCCTGCGGCCTCGGCCTGGGTGCGCTGGTGCTGGGTGTGCCGGCGCTGCGCTGGGGCGTGAAGCTGCTGGGCGTGGCGTACATGCTCTGGCTGGCCTGGAAACTGGCGGGCGCCTCCAAGCTCTCCGAGGTCGACGCCTCGCGCCTGAACGTCAGCTTCCTGCAGGGCGTGGGCCTGCAGTTCCTCAACATCAAGGCCTGGATGCTGGCGCTCACGCTCACCGCCGGCTGGGTGGTCAACGCCGCCGGGCAGCCCGCGCCCAACCCGGGCCAGCGGCTGGCCATCATCTGTGTGGTGATGGTGTTCTTCGCCTTCACCAGCAACCTCACCTACGCGGTCGCCGGCTCGCTGCTGCGCCAGTGGCTCACGCAGGGCGCGCGCCTGGTCTGGTTCAACCGCGTGCTGGCCGCCGTGCTGGTGGCCACCGCCCTTTGGATGCTCACTGTATGACCACCCACAGCCTGCCCGCACCGCGCTGGATCGACCGGCCCGCCAACAAGGGGCTGATGCTCGGCCTGCTGGGCGTGGTGATCTTCGCGCTCACCCTGCCCATGACGCGGCTGGCCGTGGGCACGGTCGATGCGCCCCAGATGTCCGGCGTGTTCGTCGCGCTGGGCCGCGCCGTGGTGGCGGCCCTGCTGTCGGTCGCCTTTCTGGTCGCCACGCGCGCGCCGCTGCCGCGCCGCGAAGACCTGCTGCCGCTGGCCATCACCTCGGCCGGGGTGGTGTTCGGTTTTCCACTGTTCACCTCGGTGGCCATGCGCTATGTGGAAGCGGTGCACGCCAGCGTGATCGTGGGTGTGCTGCCATTGGCCACGGCGGCGGTGGGCGCGCTGCTGCACCGCCAGCGGCCCTCCGTCGGCTTCTGGGCCTGCGCCGCCCTGGGCAGCGCGCTGGTGGTGGGCTTTGCGGTGCTGCGCTCGGGCAGTGCCGGCCTCACACTGCATCCGGCCGATGCGCTGCTGCTCGCCGCCATGCTGTGCGCCGCCGTGGGATATGCGTACGGCGCGCGCCTGTCGCAGCGCATGCGCGCCGAACACGTCATCTGCTGGGCCCTGGTGATCGCCCTGCCACTCACCCTGCCCCTGGCCACCCTGACCCGGCCGCAGGCGGTGCTGCAGGCCTCGGCCTGGTGGGGCTTCGCCTACACCGCCGTGTTCTCGATGTGGATCGGTTTCTTCGCCTGGTACCGCGGCCTGGCCCTGGGCGGCACGGTGCGCGTGAGCCAGGTGCAGCTGGTGCAGCCTTTTCTCGGCATGCTGTTCGCCGTGCCCTTGCTCGGCGAACGGCTCGACGCCGTCACGCTGGGTTTTGCGATCGCGGTGATCGCCACCGTCTTCATTGGAAAGAAAATGCCGGTACACGCCAGCGCGCCCACCGAACACGTTTGAACGGAGACCTTCATGAAACCCAACGACCTGCCCACCACGCCCACCACCGCCATGCCCTGGACGCTGGCCCGCCGCGCCGCGCGCATGAACCCCTCGGTGATCCGCGAGATCCTCAAGGTCACGGAAAAGCCCGGCATCATCAGTTTCGCCGGCGGCCTGCCCTCGCCCAAGACCTTCCCGGTGAGTGCGTTCGCCGACGCCTGCGCCAAGGTGCTGCGCGAAGACGGCCTGGCTGCCTTGCAATACTCGGCCAGCGAAGGCTACGGCCCGCTGTGCGAGGCCGTGGCGGCGCAACTGCCCTGGGAAGTGGATCCGGCCCAGGTGCTCATCACCACCGGCAGCCAGCAGGGCCTGGACCTGGTGGCCAAGGTGTTGATCGACACCGACAGCCGCGTGCTGGTGGAAACGCCCACCTACCTTGGCGCGCTGCAGGCCTTCACCCCCATGGAGCCCATCATCGAAGCCGTGGCCAGCGACGCCGAGGGCGTCGACGTGGGTGACCTCGAACGCCGGGTGGGCAGCGGCGCGAACCGCGCGCGTTTCCTCTACGTGCTGCCCAACTTCCAGAACCCCACCGGCCGCAGCATGAGCGAGGCCCGCCGCGCCGCGCTGGTGGCCAGCGCGGCCGCACACGGCCTGCCGATCGTGGAAGACAACCCGTATGGCGACCTCTGGTTCGACGCGCCGCCGCCGCTGCCGCTGAGCGCGCGCAACCCCGACGGCTGCATCTACCTGGGTTCGTTCTCCAAGGTGCTCGCGCCCGGCCTGCGGCTGGGTTTCATCGTCGCGCCCAAGGCGGTCTTCCCCAAGCTGCTGCAGGCCAAGCAGGCGGCCGACCTGCACAGCCCCGGCTTCAACCAGCGCATGGTGGCCGAGGTGCTCAAGGATGGTTTCCTGGACCGCCATGTGCCCACCATCCGCGCGCTCTACAAGAGCCAGTGCGCGGCCATGCTGGCCAGTCTGGCGCAGGAGATGCAGGGCCTGGGCGTGCAGTGGAACTCGCCCGACGGCGGCATGTTCCTCTGGGTGCGCCTGCCCGAAGGCATGAACGCCATCGACCTGCTGCCGCGCGCGGTGGACAAGGGCGTGGCCTTCGTGCCCGGCGCCGCGTTCTACGCCGACGAGCCCGATCCACGCAGCCTGCGCCTAAGTTTCGTCACCGCCAGCGTGGAGCAGATCCGCATCGGCATCACCGCGCTGGCCCAGGCCATCCGCGAACAACCCAAGGCCTGAGCCCATGCTGCAGCTGTGGGGCCGGCTGAGCTCGATCAACGTGCGCAAGGTCGTGCTGTGCGCGCAGGTGCTCGGCCTCGACCTGCCGCGCACCGACGCCGGCCTGGCCCACGGCGTCGTGGACACGCCCGACTACCGAGCGCGCAACCCCAACGGCCTGGTGCCGCTGCTGCAGGACGGTGACTTCACGCTCTGGGAATCGAACGCCATCGTGCGTTACCTGTGCGCGCGCGAGAACCGGCTCTACCCGAGCGATCTGCGGCGACGCTTCGATGCCGAGCGCTGGATGGACTGGCAGCAGACCACGCTCAACCCCGCGGGCAGCCCGGGCTTCAAGCAGTGGATCCGCACACCGGCCGCGCAGCGCAACGCCCAGGTAATCGCGCAATCGGTCGCCGCCACCGAGCCGCTGTTCGCCCTGCTCGACGAGCACCTGTCGCGCCAGGCCTTCATGGCCGGCGATGCGCTCACCATGGCCGACATCCCCATCGCCTGCGAAGTGCACCGCTGGTGGGGCCTGCCGCAGCCGCGCCCCGCGTGGCCGCACCTCGAACGCTGGTACGCCGGCTGGCTGGCCCGGCCCGCGAGCCGCGGCGTGCTCGACCTGCCCCTGTCCTGACGAACCCGGAGAACCTCCCCATGGCCCAACGCCCCTTCAAGCAAGTCGACGTGTTCACCGAAACGCCCTACCGCGGCAACCCGCTGGCCGTGGTGCTCGACGGCACCGGCCTGAGCACCGAGGTCATGCAGCAGTTCACCGACTGGACCAACCTCTCGGAGTGCACCTTCGTGCTGCCGCCCACCGACGAAGGCCACGCGGCCGGTGCCGACTACCGCGTGCGCATCTTCTGCCCCGGCCGGGAACTGCCTTTCGCGGGCCACCCCACGCTGGGCACCTGCCACGCCTGGCTGCAGGCTGGCGGCCAGCCCCGGGCCCAAGCCCACGTGGTGCAGGAATGCGGCGTGGGCCTGGTGCGCATCCGGCGCGATGGCGAGCGCCTCGCGTTTGCCGCGCCGCCGCTGCGGCGCAGCGGCCCGCTCGACGAGGCCGACGTGGCCCTGATCGCGCGCGGCCTGGGCCTGGCGCGCGATGAGATCGTGGCGCACGCCTGGTGCGAGAACGGCCCACCCTGGCGCGGCGTGATGCTGCGCTCGGCCGAGCAGGTGCTCGCGGTGCGGCCCGATGCGCAGGTGCTCGCCGGGCTGGAGATCGGCCTCGTCGGCCCGCAACCCGCCGGCTCGGACACCGCCTTCGAGGTGCGCGCCTTCTTCCACGGCCACCAGACGCTGAGCGAAGACCCGGTGACCGGCAGCCTCAACGCCGCCGTGGCGCAATGGCTGATCGGCGCGGGCATGGCGCCACCGGACTACGTCGCCGCGCAAGGCACGGCCATGGCGCGCGCCGGCCGGGTGCACATCCACCGCGATGCCGAGGGCAGCATCTGGGTCGGCGGCGCCTCCGTCACCTGCATCGACGGCGAGGTGACGCTGTGACCTCCGGGAGAGGCCATGGCTGAGCCCCGGGCGCAGATCGACCACCTGGTGGTGGCCGCGCGCACGCTCGACGAGGGCGTGGCCTGGTGCGAAGCCACGCTGGGCGTCACGCCCGGCCCGGGCGGGGAACACCCGCTGTTCGGCACCCACAACCGCCTGCTTCGGCTCGACGGCGGCGAAGCGCCCGATGCCTACCTGGAAGTCATCGCCATCGACCCGCGCGCCACGCCGACCCGCGCGGCCCACCAGCGCCGCTGGTTCGACCTCGATGACCCCGCGTTGCAGCAGCGCCTGCAGCGCCAAGGCCCCCAGCTCGTGCACTGGGTGGCGCGCGTGCCCGACATCGACGCGTCCCTCGCGGCGCTGCGCGCCATCGGCATCCAGCGCGGCCCGGTCGTCAGCGCCTCGCGCCAGACACCGCAGGGCCTGCTGCAATGGCGCATCAGCGTGCGCGACGACGGCCAACGCCTCTTCAACGGCGCGCTGCCCACGCTGATCCAGTGGAGCGGCGCCCATCCCACACGGCACATGCCCGCCAGTGGCGTGGCGCTGCGCCGCCTGCACCTGCGCCACGCGGGCGCCGCCGGGCTGCGCGCGGCCTTGCAGGCCGTAGGCCTGCCGGGCATCACCGTGAACGACGGTCCGGCCGGCCTCGCGGCCGAGCTCGACACCCCGGCCCACGGCCGGCTCAGCTTGCTGTCCCCGCCATGAACCACCTGCTGCCCACCCTGCACGACATCGAGGCCGCCGCGCAGGTGGTCTACCGCGAGTTCGGCCCCACGCCTCAGTACCGCTGGGCGACGCTCAGCGCGCGCCTGGGCGCCGACTGCTGGGTCAAGCACGAGAACCACACACCGGCGGGTGCGTTCAAGATCCGCGGCGGGCTGACCTACTTCGACCAGCTCAAGGCGCACGGCGAGCTGCCGCGCGAGGTCATCAGCGCCACGCGCGGCAACCACGGCCAGAGCATCGGCTGGGCCGCGCGCGCGCATGGTGTGGTCTGCACCATCGTCGTGCCGCGCGGCAACTCGGTGGAGAAAAACGCCGCCATGCGCGCGCTCGGCGTCACGCTGATCGAACACGGCGACGACTTCCAGGCCAGCCGCGAGCACGCCATGGAGCTCGCCGCCGCACGCGGCGCGCACATGGTGCCAAGCTTCCACCCCGATCTGCTGCGGGGCGTGAGCACCTATTGGTGGGAATTCTTTCGCGCCGTGCCGTCGCTCGACATCGTCTACGTACCGATCGGCCAGGGATCGGGCGCGTGCTCGGCGATCGCCGCCAAGCTGGCGCTGCGGCACCCCGTGCGCATCGTCGGCGTGGTCAGTGCCCACGCCACCACCTACGCGGCTTCACTGGCCGAAGGCCGGGTGGTCGAAGCGCCCGTGACCACCACGCTGGCCGATGGCATGGCCTGCCGCGTGGCCGACGCCGCCGCGCTCGAGGTGCTGCGGCCGCACCTGGAGCGAATCGTGCAGGTCAGCGACGCGGAAGTCGCGCAGGCCATGCGCATGCTGTTCGCCGACACCCACAACGTGGCCGAAGGCGCGGGCGCCGCCAGCTTCGCCGCCGCCTGGCAGGAGCGCGCCGCGCTCCCGGGCCAGGTGGTGGGCACCACCCTGAGCGGTGGCAACGTGGACAGCGCGGTGCTGGCCGGCGTCCTGGCCGAGGGCTGAATCTCGCGCGGCGGCGGATCAAGCAGAATGGGCACCCGGCAAAAAAAGCGGAGTGCAACGCATGTTCGATCTGAGTGAAAGGGCGCAGGCCTGATGGAAGCCACCGTGATGTGGCGCTGCCTGGTGGTGGAAGACGACGCGGACAACGCGCGCTACATCGCCAATGGTTTCCGCGCGCTCGGCCACGTGGTCGTGATCTGCCGCGACGGCATGGAAGCGCTCGGCCGGGCCACCAGCGAGCAGTGGGATCTGATCATCCTGGACCGCATGCTGCCCAACGAGGTGGACGGCCTCTCCATCCTCGCAACCCTGCGCGGCCTGGGCAAGAAGACACCTGTGCTGGTGCTCAGCGCGCTCAGCGCCCTGGACGAACGCGTGCGCGGGCTCAAGGCGGGGGGCGACGACTACCTGACCAAACCCTTCGCCTTCTCCGAACTCGCCGCGCGGGCCGAGGCCCTGGTGCGGCGCTCGCGGCCGGGCCCGGCGATCCGCACGCTGCAGGTGGCCGATCTCAAACTCGATCTCGCGAGCCGCCATGTCGAGCGCGGCGGCCGGCCGGTGGCGCTGCAGCCGCGCGAGTTCCGCCTGCTCGCCTACCTGATGAGCCATCCCGGCCAGGTGCTGACCCGCACCATGCTGCTCGAAGCCGTGTGGGACTACCAGTTCGATCCGCAGACCAACGTGATCGATGTGCAGGTCAGCCGCCTGCGCGGCAAGCTCGATGCGGGCGGTGCGCCGCCGCTGATCCACACCGTGCGCGGCATCGGCTACCGCATCGCCGCCGCCGACGACCCAGACCGCGCCGGATGATCGCCAAGCTGGGGGGGCTCTGGCGCTCGGTCGGTTTTCGCCTGGCGTTCTCCTACGGCTTCCTGGTCGCCGTCACCATGCTGGCCGCCCTGGCCATCGTCTACCTGCAGACCGTCGGCGTGCTGCACCAGCGCATGGCGCGGCAGGTGGGCCTGTCGGCGCAGCAGCTGATGGCGGACATGAACGAGGGCGGCACCGCGGCCGCGGCCGCGGCCATCACCCGGGCGCTGACCGACGGCCGCGACTCCGACAGCGAGATCTACCTGCTGACCGACCGCGAGGGCCACCGGCTCGCGGGCAACCTCGACCGCGCGCCCGACGCCGCAGCGAACACCGGGCCGACCCAGCGGCGCGTGGAGCGCGACGGGCGCAGCGTGAACGCCTACCTGGTCACGCGCACCCTGCCCGACGGCGGCGTGCTGGTGGTCGGGCAGGACCTGCGGGACCAGGAGCTGATCGAGTCCCTGGTGGCGAGCGCGAGCGCGGCCGCCGGCATCGTGGCCGTGCTGCTGCTGATCGGCGGCACCTTCGTGTTCCGCCAGGAACTCGAGCGCAGCGTGAGCGCGGTGCGCCTCACCGCGAAGCGCATCGCCACGGCCGGCGAGCTGCGCGAGCGCGTCGCGGAGTCGGGCGCGGACGATGAGTTCGCGCTGCTCAACCGCGAGATCAACACCATGCTCGACCGCATCGAGTCGCTGATGGACGGCGTGCGCCACGTCTCCAACACCATCGCGCACAACCTGCGCACGCCGCTCACGCGCATCCTGGTGCGCCTGCGCCACGCGGAGCAGGCCGACACGGACCCGGCGCAACGCCGCGAGGCCATCGGCGCGGCCATCCGCGAGATCGAAGAGCTGACGCTGGTGTTCGAGAAACTGCTGCAGATCGCCGAGGCCGAGGCCGGCGCGCGGCGCCGCAGCTTCACGCCGGTGGCGCTCGACGTGGTCGCCGCCGACGTGGTGGAACTCTACGAGGCCGTTGCCGAGGCCCAGGACGCCGTGCTGCGGCACGAACCGGCCGACGAGGTGCAACTGCCCGGCGACCGCGACCTGCTGGCCGGCGCGCTGGCCAACCTGCTCGACAACGCGCTCAAGTACGCCGGCCCGGGTGCGGTGATCCAGGTGGGCACGCAGGAGCTGCCCGATGGCGTGCGGCTCAGCGTGCAGGACAACGGCCCCGGTGTGCCCGATGCCGAACTCGCGCGCCTGGGCAAGCGCTTTCACCGCCTGCACCCGGACGACGCGCCGGGGCATGGGCTGGGCCTGGCCAGCGTGCAGGCGGTGGTGGCCCTGCACGGCGGGCGCCTGCATTTCGAGAACGCGGCACCGGGCCTGCGCGCCGTCATCGAACTGCCGCGACCCAACCGCTGACGCGGCACCGCGACGGCCGCGGCCCACATTGCCAAATGGCAATGTTTTGGTCACCCACACACCCCCACGGTCTTCTTACCATCGCGCGGCGCACGTCTTGTGCCCTCGCCGAGCCCTGTGCAGGAGCCGGCGATCAACGCCATTTCAGGAGACATCGTGAGAATCAAGAGTCAGAGAGACTTTGCCTCGGGCGTGCTGTTCAGCGCGTTCGGTGTGGCCTTCGCCTGGGGTGCCACCACCTACAACGTGGGCACCGGTGCCCGCATGGGCCCAGGCTATTTCCCGCTGGTGGTGGGCGTGCTCATCACCATCATGGGCGTGCTGATCACGCTCAAGGCCCTGACGGTGAAGACCGAGGATGGCGAGCCGATCGGCCGCATCGCCTGGCGCCCCCTGATCTTCATCATCGGCGCCAACCTGATCTTCGGCGTGCTGCTGGTGGGCGTGCACAGCTGGGGCCTGCCGGCCATGGGCCTGATCGTCGCGATCTACGCCCTCACTTTCGTCGCCAGCCTGGCCGGCGACCAGTTCAAGGCCAAGGAGGTGTTCGTGCTCGCCACCGTCCTGTCGATCGGCAGCTACATCGCCTTCGAGCTCGCGCTCAAGCTGAACTTCCCGATCTGGCCGGCCTTCATCGGCTGATGCGCGTGACCACGCCCCCCACCAGACAAGAACCATGGATCTGATCACCAACCTCTCGATCGGTTTCGGCGTCGCCTTCACGGCGCAGAACCTCATCTACGCCTTCGTCGGCTGCCTGCTGGGCACGCTGATCGGTGTGCTGCCCGGCATCGGCCCGGTCGCCACCATCGCCATGCTGCTGCCCGCCACCTACGGCCTGCCGCCGGAAGCGGCGCTGATCATGCTGGCCGGCATCTACTACGGCGCGCAGTACGGCGGCTCCACCACGGCCATTCTGGTCAACCTGCCCGGCGAAGCGTCCTCGGTGGTGACCGTGATCGACGGCTACCAGATGGCGCGCAAGGGACGGGCCGGGCCCGCGCTGGCCGCCGCCGGCCTGGGTTCGTTCTTCGCGGGCTGCGCCGGCACCCTGATCCTCGCGGCCTTCGCGCCGCCGCTGACCGAAGTGGCGCTGAAGTTCGGCCCGGCCGAGTACTTCTCGCTGATGGTGCTGGGCCTGATCGGTGCCGTGGTGCTGGCCTCGGGCTCGCTGCTCAAGGCGGTGGCCATGATCCTGCTCGGCCTGGCCTTCGGCCTGGTGGGCACCGACGTGAACTCGGGCGTGGCGCGCTACAGCTTCGACATCCCCGAACTCACCGACGGCATCAGCTTCATCGCCATCGCGATGGGCGTGTTCGGCTACGGCGAGATCATCGCCAACCTGGCCACACCGTCGGACCAGCGCGAGGTCTTCACAGCCAAGGTCAAGGGCCTGATGCCGACCAAGGAAGACTTCCAGCGCATGACGCCCGCCGTGCTGCGCGGCACGGCCCTGGGCTCGGTGCTGGGCATCCTGCCCGGCGGCGGCGCGCTGATGTCGGCCTTCGCCTCGTACACGATCGAGAAGAAGATCAAGCTCAAGAAGGGCGAAGTGCCGTTCGGCCAGGGCAACATCCGCGGCGTAGCCGGTCCCGAGTCGGCCAACAACGCCGGCGCACAGACCTCCTTCATCCCGCTGCTCACGCTGGGCATTCCGCCCAACGCCGTGATGGCGCTGATGGTGGGTGCGATGACCATCCACAACATCCAGCCGGGCCCGCAGGTCATGACCAGCAACCCGGAACTGTTCTGGGGCCTGATCGCCTCGATGTGGATCGGCAACCTGATGCTGATCGTGCTCAACCTGCCCCTGATCGGCATGTGGATCAAGCTGCTGACCATCCCCTACAAGTGGCTGTTCCCGGCGATCGTGCTGTTCTGTGCCGTGGGTGTGTACTCGGAGAACAACAACACCTTCGAGATCTGGATGGTCGCCATCTTCGGCGTGGTCGGCTACCTGTTCCACAAGCTCAAGTGCGAGCCGGCGCCGCTGCTGCTGGGCCTGATCCTGGGGCCGATGATGGAAGAGTACCTGCGGCGCGCGCTGCTGATCTCGCGCGGTGACTGGAGCGTGCTGGTCACGCGCCCGATGTCGGCCAGCCTGCTGGCCATCGCCGTGGTGCTGCTGGTCGTGGTGTTGCTGCCCTCGGTCAAGGCCAAGCGCGAGGAAGCGTTCGTGGAAGATTGAGGGGCTCCCCCTGCGCCGCCCTTGGCGGCTTCCCCCCTCTCTGGCGCGCCTTCGGCGCTGGGAGGGGGGACGGCATTTCGGGCCGGCGAAGCCGGACCCTTGATGCCTCTGGATGCCGCTGCTTCAGTCTGGCTTGACCAGGCGGGCCACCACCTCGCAGAAGGCCTCGACCGCGTCGGTCTTGAACACCACCTCGCGCACGCCGGCCGTCTTGGCCTCGGCCTGCAGTTCGTCGGTGATGTAGCCGGAGGCGACGGCCACCGGCAGCTTGGGGTTGATCGCCAGCACGGCGCGCGCCACGTCCAGCCCCGACATGCCCGGCATGTTGTAGTCGGTCAGCAGCAGCTGGAAGGCCTCGGGCTGCTCGCGCACCGCGTTCACCGCCAGCTGCTGGTCGGTGAAGGACGTCACGCGGTAGCCCCGGCGCTCCAGCAGGCGGCGCACCAGGAAGACCAGCGTGTCGTCGTCGTCGAGGTACAGGATGTGGGGCTGGTCCGCTGGCGGGGCGTCGGCCATGGGGGGGGTCTCCAAAAGAGCGGTCTCGGCGCCCTCGGATGGGCGAGGGGCCATTGTGACGGGATCGGCCCCCGCATGTCCAACCACGGGATCAAGGGCCAGCCCGGGCGGACCGTCGGGCGCCGCGGGGAAGTAGAGCGTGAAGGTGGTGCCCTTGCCGGGCCGGCTCTCGACATCGATGGCGCCCCCATGCACCTGCACGATGCCCAGCACCACCGGCAGGCCCAGGCCGGTGCCGCGCCCCACCACCTTGGTGGTGAAGAAGGGCTCGAAGATGCGGCTGCGCACCGCCTCGGTCATGCCGCAGCCGTTGTCGCTCACCCGCAGGCGCACCGCATCCACCCCGGCTTCGGCGCAGGCCTCGGCCACCTCGGTGGGCAGCCGGGGGTCGTGGCCCTTGAGGCCGTCGAGCTGGCACTCGACCCGCCCCGGGCGGCCTTCGAGCGCGTGCACGGCGTTGGTGCCCAGGTTGATCAGCACCTGGCCGAGCTGGGTGGCGTCGGCCAGCAGGGGCGGCGTGTCGGGGTGGCACTCATGCAGCAGTTGCGCGTGCGGCGGCATGGCCGCCCGCATGAGGTTGCAGGTCTCGGCCAGGATGGCGCCCACGTCCACACGGGTGCGTTCGGCCGGCTGCTGGCGGCTGAAGGCCAGGATCTGCCGCACCAGCTCGCGGCCGCGGCGCGCGGCCGTGCTGATCTCGTGCAGGCTTTCGCGCGCCGGCGCATCGTGCGTGAGGTCCTGCCGCGCCAGGTCGGCGTTGCCCAGGATCGCGGCCAGAATGTTGTTGAAGTCGTGCGCCACGCCGCCCGCCAGCGTGCCCAGGGCTTCCATCTTCTGCGACTGCGAGAGCTGCGCCTGCAGGGTCTTCTGCTCGGCCTGCGCGGTCTTGAGCGAGGTGATGTCGATGAAGGTCAGCACCACGTGGCGCAGACCGCCCTGGGCGTTGTTCTCGGGGTAGGCATTGAACAGGGCCCAATGCACCTCGTCGCCGTTGCCCACCGGCACGCCCACCACCACGCTCTTGACCGGCTGGCCGGTGGCCAGCACGCGCTCGAACGGCATGTCGTGGCGGCGCATGGGCTGGCCGTCCTCGCGCAGCATCTGCCAGCCCGGCCCGGTCGGTTCGGGCAAGGCCGTGTTGGCGCCACCCGGGCTCCAGCCGAAGAAGCGGCGCGCCGCGCTGTTGATGCTCGAGAGCGTGTGGTTGGGCCGGAACACCATCACCCCGGCACTGAGGTTCTCGATCAGCGCGCGCGAGTCCGCCTCGCGGATCAGCAGGCCCTGGCGCGCGCGATCGCCTTCGAGCCGAAGCCGGTAGGTCACCAGGGCCCCATAGAGCACCACGCGCAGCAGGCCCGCGAGCAGGAAGAAGAACACCGTGACCGGCCCCACCTGCGACAGCGGCAGGCCCGCCACCGGCCCGGCCAGGGCGAACAGCAGCATGGCGACGAACTCCACCACGGTCAGCAGCTTGAGGGCCTGCATCTCGGGCACGCGCCGCTGCGGGTCGGCGCTCACCATGTCCCGGTACGCCATGCCCATGACGATGAGCACCGCCAGCGCGAACACGGCCTGGCGCGCCTGCGGCAGGTCCCATACGAAGATGAACACGGTCTGCAGCGCGGCCGCCACCAGGCCTGCCGCGGCCACCCGCGCCACCGGCTGCAGGAACTGCAGGTGGCTGCGAAGGCCCATCCAGGCCAGCAGGGGCGCGATGCACAGGGCCGCGTTGCCGGCGCCGTAGGCGAGGAAATCGGGCACGCTGCCACGCAACCACAGGCCCAGCGACCCCAGGATGGACACCGTGGCCGACAGCGACCACCAGCCCGGTCCCCCGATGGTCGGGTAGCGGCGCAGCAAGCCAAAAAATGCGAGGGCCGTGAGCCCATCGATGCCGACCCGCATCGCGAGCAGGGTGGGCATGTCAAACAGCATGGCAACGGGAAAAGACGCACATGCCGACGATTGAAGCACAGGGCCTGTGCCGCCTAGCAATGGAAAAAGACCGCAAAGCCGCGCGAGTTCGGGCGACCGACATCCGTCACGGTTGCGGGGGCAGACACCTGCGCGACTGCCGGGCGGCTGCCCAGTCGCTGCCGGGACAAAGTCGGGCCGCCACGCGGCCACAGAATGCCGCCATGGGAACCCTCTACCTTGTGCGCCACGGCCAGGCCTCGTTTGGCTCGGACGACTACGACCAGCTCAGCGACATGGGCCAGCGCCAGAGCGTGCAGCTGGGCCGCTACTGGGCCGAGCGCGGGCTTGTGTTCGACGCCGTGATCACCGGCACCTTGCGCCGGCACCAGCAGACCTGGGCCGGCATCGCCGAAGGCGCGGGGCTCTCACACGAACCCCTGGCCTGGGCTGGTCTGAATGAGTACGACAGCGAGGCGGTGATCCGCGCCATCCACCCGCACCCCTTGCAGAAGCCGCGCAGCGCCACCGAGGCCCCCGAGCTCTACCGCCACCACTTCCGCCTGTTGCGCGACGGCCTCGCGCAGTGGATGGCCGGCACCGTGAGCCCGCAAGGCATGCCCAGCTACACCGAGTTCGTGCGCGGCGTGACGGGCGCGCTCGACCATGTGCGCGCGAACCACCACGGCCAGAACGTGCTGCTGGTGTCCAGCGGCGGGCCGATCTCCACCGCCGTGGGGCATGTGCTGGGGCTGAGCCCCGAGGCCACCATCGAACTGAATCTGCGCATCCGCAACAGCGCGGTGACGGAGTTCCAGTTCAACCCCAAGCGCCACACGCTGCTGAGCTACAACACACTGCCCCACCTGGACAGGGCGGAGTTCAAGGACTGGATGACCTACGCCTGAGGCGAAGCCCCCACGCTCCGCCGCTGCGCGGGTCGCGGCCCCCAAGGGGGCTGATCCGGCTTGGGGCGGCCCGGCGCCGGATCGGTCGCTACCGGGCCGGCGGGAAGGCGACGCGGTCGGTGAGCGTGTCCGGCGGCAGCCGGTCGATCTCGCTCAAGAGCTGGGCCAGCGCGCGGCCGGCGGCTTCGAGCACGGCCTGGCCCTTGTCGGCGCTGGCGGCGGCGGCGTTGCCCACGGCACCCTGTGGGTTGTAGTCCTGCATCTGCCAGGCCAGCTTGGCGCTCTTGCCATTGCCCAGGATGGGGAAACGCTGGGCACGGCCCTGCGAGGCCGACCGGAAGTGCTCGGCCTCGCGCAGGTGCACCCGCTCGGGTGACAGCGCGAGCATGAGCGAGGTCTCGATCTCGCCCGCGTGGATGCCGAAGCGGTGTTCCTCGGCGCTGAACAGCGCGTTCAGGTCGTGCCCCTTGGCGTCGGTCAGCGGCAGGTGGAACCAGTTCACGCTGTAGACCAGCATGCCCAGCCGCGCGCGCAGGTCGCGCGCCACGAGGTCGAGCGCGCCCACCTGGCCGCCGTGCGCGTTGAACAGCACGAGCTTCTTCACGCCGCTGGCCGCCACGCACTCGGCCAGCTCGGTCCACACCCGCATCAGGGTCTCGATCCTGAGCGTGAGCGTGCCCGCGAAACCGGTGTGCTCGGGGCTGTAGCCCACGGCCTGCGTGGGCAGCACCAGCACCGGCAGCTCGCTGGCGATGTGCGGCAAGGCCGCGCGCAGCACGCCGTTGACGATGTCGGTGTCGACCGACAGCGGCAGGTGCGGCCCGTGCTGTTCGGTGGCGGCCACCGGCAGCACCGCGATGGCGCGCGCGGTGTCCAGCGCGGCGAAATCGGCGGTGGTGAGGTCGGACCAGAAGCGGGATGGGGCGGACATGCCCGCATCTTAAGTGCGTTAAGCGCGCGCCCGTAAGATGGCGCGATGACCCACGACCTTTTCCGCCAGGACGCCTACCTGCAGCAGTGCGACGCCGTTGTGGCGCGCATCGACGACCACGGCATCGTGCTCGACCGCACGGTGTTCTACCCGCTCGGCGGCGGCCAGGCCGGCGACGCCGGCACGCTCACGCTGGCCGACGGCACGGCCATCGCGATCGCCGACACCCGCAAGGGCAAGGACGCCGAAGGCCGGGCCACCGCCGACATCGTGCACGTGCCGGCGCCGGGCCAGGAGGCACTGCTGACCCGGCTCGCCACCGGCCTGCCGGTCACCGCGCGCATCGACTGGGACCGCCGCCACCGCCTGATGCGCTTTCACACCGCGACCCACCTGCTCTGCCACCTCGTGCCGGTGCCGGTGAACGGCTGCTCGATCACGCCCGACTACGCGCGCATGGACCTGCACCTGACCGACCCGCTCGACAAGGAAGTGCTCACGCAAGGCCTGGCACGGCTGGTGGCCGAGTCGCACCCGCTGACCGTGGGCGCGATCACCGACGCCGAACTCGACGCCAACCCCGCGCTGGTCAAGAGCATGAGCGTGGCCCCGCCGCGCGGCAGCGGCACGGTGCGCACCATCTGCATCGGCGAGGGCGATCTGCTGATCGACCTGCAGCCCTGCGGCGGCACGCACGTGGCCAACACGGCCGAGATCGGCCGCGTGGTGGTCACCAAGATCGAGAAGAAATCGGCCACCACCAGGCGGGTGGTGCTGGGGTTTCAGGAAACACCCCCCGCGTCGCCTTCGGCGCCTCCCCCCTGAAGGGGGACGACACCTGAGGCCCGGCAAAGCCGGTTCCTCGGTGCCTCTGGACGGGCTCGTTGCTAGCGGTAGATGAAGCGCCGCGACCAGGGCAGGCCTTGGGCGGGCTGGCCCGCCGCGCGGCAGATCACCTGGTAGATCGACACCTCGTCGTGTTCGAAGGCCCAGGCGCAGCCCGCGAGGTACACGCGCCAGATGCGCCATTTGCGCTCGTCCACCAGCGGCTTGATCTGCGCCGTGCGCGCCTCGAAGGCCTCGCTCCAGAGATGCGTGGTGCGCATGTAGTGGCGGCGCAGGCTCTCGATGTCGAAGGCTTCGAGCCCGCCTTCCTGCATGGTGCGCAGCACGGTGCCGATGTGCGGCAGCTCGCCCTGCGGGAACACGTAGCGGTCGATGAAGGTGCCGCCGCCGTGCCGTGTCTCGCCATCCTGCGGGTCGGTGCTGGTGATGCCATGGTTCATGGCCCAGCCGCCGGGCTTGAGCAGCGAGCGGATGTGCCCGAAATACCCCGCCAGGTGGTTCAGCCCCACGTGCTCGAACATGCCCACGCTGGTGATGCGGTCGAACGGGCCGTCCTTCACGTCGCGGTAGTCCTGCAGGCGGATGTCGATGCGGTCTTCCAGGCCGGCGGCCTTCACGCGCTCGCGCGCCAGCTCGTGCTGGTTCTTCGAAAGCGTCACACCCACGCAGTGCGCGCCGAACTTCTGCGCCGCGCGCAACACCAGCGCGCCCCAGCCACAGCCGATGTCGAGCAGGCGCTGGCCGGGCTGCAGCTGGATCTTGGTGAGGATGTGGTCGATCTTCTTGACCTGCGCCTCGTCCAGCGTTTCGTCGCCGTTCTCGAAATAGCCGCAGGAATAGACCATGCGCTCATCCAGCCACTGGGCGTAGAACGCGTTGGACACGTCGTAGTGGTACTGGATGGCCTCGCTGTCGCTCTCGCGCGTGTGGGCGAAGCGCCGGCGCAGGCGCCCGAGCAGGCCGCCATCGGGTTCGGCGGTCTCGGCCAGGCGGTGCGCCACGGCCAGGATGTCCGCCATCGAACCCTCCACGTCGATCAGGCCCTCCACATAGGCTTGGCCCAGGGTGTCCAGGCCGGGGTCGATGAGCAGCGGCAGCGCCGAGGCGTCGCGCACCCGGATCTCCACCTGCGGCGCATCGAACTCGCCCAGGGACAGCGAAGACGAGCCCTGCTCACCCCAACTCAGGCGAACCGGCAGGTTCACCCGCGACTTGACTCTTTGCGCCCATGGCAGCAAGGCGCGTTCAACGATCGATCCCATGCACAAAACCCTCCATGCTGGTCAACCACCCGTCCGCCCCCGGTTGTACCCAAACATGAAAGCCCTGTGAAGCCTGGGTGAAAAGCCCCCAGCGTGTCGCGCCGCACAGACAAACAGTGCTCGCTTATATTTGAGCGGCCTGCCCCAGGAACTTGGGCGCGCCCGGCCTCTCATACCCACGGGCGGCGCCACCGCCCCGCCCCGATCCCCCCTGCCTGTTGCCCGATGCCCCTCAACGCCTTTTCCTCGGTCCGCCACGCCACGCGCCACCTGTTCGGCGCCCTGCTGCTGGCGCTCGCCCCCCTCTCGGTGCCCGCCCAGGGCCTGCTGTCGGGCGTGGCGCCCGCGCAGACCGTGGTGCAGAGCGACCAGGCGCGCGCCGAGCTGCTGGCCCACGCCCCCGAAGGCGCCGGGCCGGGCCAGCCGGTCTGGGTCGGGCTGCAGATCACCCACGCGCCCGACTGGCACACCTACTGGAAGAACTCGGGCGACTCCGGCCTGCCCACCGACCTGCAGTGGACGCTGCCGCCGGGCGTGACGGCCGGGGCCATCGCCTGGCCCACGCCGCGCAAGTTCCCGATCGGCAACCTCGCCAACTACGGCTACGACGGCACCGTGGTGCTGCCGGTGCCGCTGACGGTGGATCCCGGTTTCACCGGCAGCCACATCGACGTCAAGCTCCAGGCGACCTGGCTGGTCTGCCGCAAGGAATGCATCCCGGAAGAAGGGAGCTTCGCCCTGCGCCTGCCGGTGCGCGGCTCCACCGGCCTGCACGGCGCCGCCTTCGACGCCAGCTTCCAGGCCGCGCCCAAGGACCAGCCGGCGCAGGACAGCCGCGCCGCCCCCGAGCCCGGCTTCCTGAACGTGGCACTCAACGGCCTGCCCGCCGCCTGGCGCGGCCAGGCGCTCGAATTTTTCCCCGAGGCCGCCGGCCTGATCGAACCCGGCCAGCCCTGGACACAGGCCTGGGACGGCGAGCGCTGGACCGCGCGCGTGCCGCTCTCGCCGCACCGCAGCGACAGCCCGGACCGGCTCGCGCTGGTGGTGGCCCAGGCCTCGCCCGCGGGCCAGGGGCCGGGCAGCCCCGGCGTGCGCCTGGACGTGCCGGTGCAAGGCACCTGGCCGGCCGCCGCGCCCCTGCCCGCCGCGGTGCCCGAGGCGCTGCAGGCCGCACTGGACGCCAATGCGGCCCGCGCGACCGCCGCCCCCCCGCGGGCGGCGCCACCTCGCTCACCCTGGGCGCGGCCCTGCTGGGCGCGCTGCTCGGCGGGCTGATCCTCAACCTCATGCCCTGCGTGTTCCCGGTGCTGGCCATCAAGGTCCTGGCCTTCGCCCAGCACGCCGACAACCGCCGCGCCCACCGCGCCAACGGCCTCGCCTACACCGCCGGCGTGGTGCTCTCCTTCGTCGCGCTCGGGGCGCTGCTGCTCGGGCTGCGCGCGGCCGGTGAACAACTCGGCTGGGGCTTCCAGCTGCAAAGCCCGGGCGTGGTGGCCGCGCTGGCCGTGCTGTTCACCCTGATCGGCCTGAACCTGGCCGGCCTGTTCGAGTTCGGCAGCGTGCTGCCCAGCCGCATCGCCAGCCTGCAGGCGCGCAACCCGACCACCGACGCCTTCCTCACCGGCGTGCTGGCCACCGCCATCGCCTCGCCCTGCACCGCGCCCTTCATGGGCGCCTCACTCGGCCTGGCCATCGCCCTGCCCGCCGCGCAGGCGCTGGCCGTGTTCGCCACGCTCGGCCTGGGCATGGCCCTGCCCTACCTGCTCGCCAGCTGGGTGCCGGCGGTGGCGCGCGCGCTGCCGCGCCCGGGTGCCTGGATGGCCACCTTCCGCCACCTCATGGCCTTCCCCATGTTCGCCACCGTGGTCTGGCTGCTGTGGGTGCTGGGCCAGCAAAGCGGCATCGACGGCGCGGCCGCGCTGCTCATGCTGCTGGTGGTGCTCGCGCTGCTGGTCTGGGCCCTGGGCCTGCGCGGGCGCGGCCGCACCGTGATCGCCGGACTCTCGCTCGTCGGCCTGGCCTGGCTGGGCTGGACCATCGGCCCGAACGTGACGCGCCTGCAGGACCCCACCCCCGGCCAGGCCGTGGCCACGGCGGTCAAGGGCGTGAGCTGGCAACCGTGGAGCCCGCAGGCGCAGGCCGAGCTGGTCGCGCAGGGCCGCCCGGTGTTCGTGGACTTCACCGCCGCCTGGTGCGTGACCTGCCAGTACAACAAGCGCACCACCCTGGCCGACGCCAGCGTGCTTGGCGACATGGCCGGCAAGAACGTGGCCCTGCTGCGCGCCGACTGGACGCGCCGCGACCCGGCCGTGACGGCCGCGCTCGCCAGCCTGGGCCGCAATGGCGTGCCGGTGTACGCGATCTACAAGAACGGCCAGACCCCGCAGGTGCTGACCGAAGTGCTCAGTGTCGAGGAGGTCCGCGCGGCGCTGGCCCGGCTGTAGGCAGGCCAGCCCCGTTGTTCTTCAACCGTGTTTTCAGGAGTTCCACCATGCAACGCCGTCCCCTGCTCGCCCTGGCCGTCTTTTCGCCCCTGGGCACGATGCTGGTCACGCCCGCGTTCGCGGCCCCCGGTGTGGGGCAGCCCGCGCCCGACTTCAGCCTTCAGGACACCACCGGCAAGCCCGTCAAGCTCTCGGACTTCAAGGGCAGGACCGTGGTGCTGGAATGGAACAACCCGGGCTGCCCCTTCGTGCGCAAGCACTACCAGGGCAACATGCAGGCGCTGCAGAAGGACGCCACCGCCCAGGGCGTGGTGTGGCTCGCGATCAACTCCACGCGCGACGACAGCGCCGACTACCAGTCGCCCCAGCAGCTCGGCCGCTGGATGACCGAGAAACAGGCCAGCCCCACCGCCACGCTGATGGACGAGGACGGCAAGGTGGGTGAGGCCTATGCCGCGCGCGTCACGCCGCACATGTACATCGTCAATGCGCAGGGCCTGCTGGTGTACGCCGGCGGCATCGACAGCATCCCCTCGGCGCGGGTGGACGACATCCCGAAGGCCACCAACTACGTGCGCCAGGGCCTGGGCGAACTGCGCTCGGGCAAACCGGTGAGCGTGGCCACCAGCCGTGCCTACGGCTGCGGCATCAAGTACAAGAACGGCGCGGCGTAGCCCACCTGCGCCTGCGCCCTGGGTGGGGGCCGATAATCCCCCGATACCCCCCACCCCAGTCCCCGGTACCGACATGCCCTTTGCCCCCCTGCAGAACGACACCTTTCTGCGCGCCTGCCTTCGCCAATCCACCGACCACACGCCCGTCTGGCTCATGCGCCAGGCCGGCCGCTACCTGCCCGAGTACCGCGCCACGCGCGCGCAGGCCGGCAGTTTCATGGGGCTGGCGACCAACACCGACTACGCGACCGAAGTGACGCTGCAACCGCTGGAGCGCTACGCGCTGGACGCGGCCATCCTGTTCAGCGACATCCTCACCGTGCCCGACGCCATGGGCCTGGGCCTGTCGTTCGCCCTCGGCGAAGGCCCGAAGTTCGAGAAGACCGTGCGCACCGAGGCCGACGTGGCCGCGCTGGCCGTGCCCGACATGGACAAGCTGCGCTACGTGTTCGACGCCGTCACCTCGATCCGCAAGGCGCTCGACGGCCGCGTGCCCCTGATCGGTTTTTCGGGCAGCCCCTGGACGCTGGCCTGCTACATGGTCGAAGGCGGCGGCAGCGACGACTACCGCGCCGTGAAGTCGCTGATGTACGCGCGCCCCGACCTGATGCACCGCATCCTCGCGGTCAACGCCGACGCCGTGGCCACCTACCTCAACGCGCAGATCGACGCCGGCGCCCAGGCCGTGATGGTGTTCGACAGCTGGGGCGGTGTGCTGGCCGACGGCAAGTTCCAGGACTTCAGCCTGGCCTACACGCGCCGCGTGCTGGCGCAGCTCAAGCGCGAACACGGCGGCGTGGTGATTCCGCGCATCGTCTTCACCAAGGGCGGCGGCCTGTGGCTGGACGACATGAAGGACCTCGACTGCCACGCCCTGGGCCTGGACTGGACCGTGAACCTGGCCCGCGCGCGCGCCCAGGTGGGCGAAGGCGCCCACGGCAAGGCGCTGCAGGGCAACATCGACCCCAACGTGCTGTTCGCGCCGCCCGAGCGCATCGAGGCCGAGGTGGCCGCGGTGCTCGAAAGCTTCGGCCGGCCGCACCAGGGCACCGGCACCGGCCCCACGCACATCTTCAACCTGGGCCACGGCATCAGCCAGCACACACCGCCGGAGCACGTGTCGGTGCTCGTGGATGCGGTGCATTCGCATTCCCGGCGGCTGCGCCAGGCGGCCTGAAGCGCTCCCGTTTTTGCAGCTGGGCCGGGGCTTTTGGCCTGCCCCGGCGCCCTTGGGGCGGCGGATGCAACGCCCCGTTCTGGCGTCATGAAGGCGTCAAAAAGCCGCCGGCTGAACCGGCCATAACACAAATAATGCCGAAAAAGTCACTTGACACGCCTTACTTATGCACAAAACTCGTGCTGCGGTGCGCCATGAGGCCCGCCGCAGCCAGGCGCCAGACAAATCCTACAAGTGCCTCGTAAGTCATTGATTCATATAGGTTTTATTTTCTGCTTTTTTTGCGGGCAGTTTAAGCAAACCCTTGATTTGCAAGGCTTCCGACGGCGCGCAGGCAAACTATCAACAAAGTTATCCACAAAAAGTCTGGATATGTTCCGATGCTCTGTCAAATCAACAACTTAGCGCGCGTTCCGACAGTCCAGCTGAGGAATGGGCGCTAAGCATGGCTTTCTGGCCCAGCGTCGTCGTGGCCACCCCGGCCCACAGCGGGGTGGGCGCCAGCCTGACTTACCGGAGTGAGCTGTCGCTCGCACCGGGCACCTTGGTGCGGGTGCCGCTGGGTGCCCGGGAGGTGCTGGGCGTGGTCTGGGAATCCCCCGACCTGCCGCCCGAAGGCCTGAGCGAAGCCCAGACCAAAACCGTGGCCGGCGTGCTCGAGGGCCTGCCGCCGCTCAACGCGCGCTGGCGCCAGCTGCTGCGTTTCGCGGCGCAGTACTACCAGCGCAGCCTGGGCGAGGTGTCGCTGGCGGCCCTGCCGCCGCAACTGCGCGACCTGAACACCGTGCAGCTCGCCCGACGCCTCAAGAAAAGCCAGAAGCAGCAGGCCGACCGCGCCCCGCAAGCCCCGCCCGACGGCACGGCCACCGACATCGGCCTGGACCTGAGCGACGAACAGCGCGAAGCCCTGCAGGCGCTGGAAGCCGCGCAGGCCCCGGTGCTGCTGTACGGCGCCACCGGCAGCGGCAAGACCGAGGTCTACCTGCAGGCCACGCAGCACGTGCTGCAGGCGCGGGCCGACGCGCAGGTGCTGGTGATGGTGCCGGAGATCAACCTCACGCCGCAGCTGGAAGCGCGCTTTCGCGAGCGCTTCGAGCCCCTGTTCGGCGCGGGTGCCCTGGTCTGCCTGCACAGCGGCATGACGCCCGCGCAGCGCCTGGCCGGCTGGCTCGCGGCGCACACCGGCCAGGCGCGCATCGTGCTGGGCACGCGCATGGCGGTGCTGGCCAGCCTGCCCGGGCTGCGCCTGATCGTGGTCGACGAAGAGCACGACCCCAGCTACAAGAGCCAGGAAGGCGCGCGTTATTCGGCGCGCGACCTCGCGGTCTACCGCGCCAAGGTGGAAACGGAGGCGCTGGTGGCCGAGACGGGCGATGCGGCGGCGCGCTGCCGCGTCGTGCTCGGCTCGGCCACGCCCTCGCTGGAGAGCTGGCACGCGGCCGACCAGGGCCGCTACCTGCGCCTGGCCATGCCGGCGCGCATCGGCGGCGGGGCCCTGCCGCGCCTGCGCCTGGTCGACATGAACCACCAGCCCAAGGGCGCGGTGCTCGCCCCGCCCCTGGTGGCCGCGATGGCCGAGCGCATCGCGCGTGGCGAACAGTGCATGGTGCTGCTCAACCGGCGCGGCTACGCCCCGGTGCTGGCCTGCCACGACTGCGGCTGGAAGAGCGCCTGCCCGCACTGCAGCGCCTTTCGCGTGTTCCACAAGCTGGACCGCACGCTGCGCTGCCACCACTGCGGCTTCACCGAGCGCGTGCCGCGCGCCTGCCCCGAGTGCGGCAACCTCGATATCGCGCCCATCGGCAAAGGCACGGAACAGGTGGAAGAGCAACTCGCCAGCCTGCTGGCCGACGTGAAGCGCCCCGATGGCGGCCCCGCGCGCGTGGCGCGCATGGACGCCGACTCGACCCGCCTCAAGGGCAGCCTGGAACAGCAGCTCGCCACCATGCACAGCGGCGAGGTGGACGTGCTGGTGGGCACGCAGATGATCGCCAAAGGCCACGACTTCCGCCGCATCACGCTGGTGGCCGGCATCAACGCCGACTCGGGCCTGTTCGCCAGCGACTACCGCGCGCCCGAGCGCCTGTTCGCGCTGCTGATGCAGGCCGGTGGGCGCGCAGGGCGCGACGCGGCTTTCGTGAGCAGCCAGGGCAGCGAGAGCGAGCTGTGGGTGCAGACCTGGACGCCGCAGCACCCGCTGTTCGCCGCGCTGCGCCGGCACGACTTCCCGGCCTTCGCCGCGCAGCAGCTGGGCGAGCGCGAAAGCGCGGGCATGCCGCCCTTCGGCCACCAGGCGCTGCTGCGCGCCGACGCGAAAACCCAGCAGGCGGCCCAGGCCTACCTGAATGCGGCCGCGCAGGCCGCCGACGGCCTGCCGCACCGCGACGAGATCACGCTCTACCCGGCGGTGCCGCTGACCATCCAGCGCGTGGCCAATGTGGAGCGCGCGCAATTGCTGGTGGAGGCCGTCTCGCGCGCCGCGTTGCAGCGCTTCCTGAGCGCGTGGCAGCCGGTCTTGCTGGAGTGCCGCGGCCTGCCGCAGGCGCGTGGCCTGGTCCGCTTCGCGGTGGACGTGGACCCCCTCGCGATCTAGGGGGGTCCCCCCGCGCCGCCTGCGGCGTCACCCCCCGGGGGGGGCGACACCTGCGGGCCGGCGAAGCCGGACCCGCGGTGTTCTGGAGGGTGCCTCTTCAGGCGACGAGGATTTCCGGCATCGGCCAGAGCTGCTCCAGCGTGTGCACCACGTCGCGCAGGCGGAAGGGTTGCAGCAGCAGGCGGCGCACGTCCAGCTCCTTGAGGCGCACCACCAGCTCCGCGTCGGCGCTGGCCACCATCACCGCCACCGGAATGTCGACCTCGCAGCGCAGTTCACCCGCGCGCAGCCGCGTGAGCAGCGCCAGCGCCGCGTCGCGCTCGGCCAGCGAGAGCAGCAGGCCGTGGTCCACGTTGCTCTGCATCCATTTTTCGCCCTGGGCGATGCTGGTGGCCTGCTGCAGCCGCACCAGCTGCAACTCGCGGCACACCGAGGCCACGGTGCCGCGCACCAGGCCATCGGGTTCGATCAGCAGCACCTGCGGCCGGCCGGCGCTCACGACACCGCCTCCTCGCGCCGGAACAGCTCCTCCACCACCAGGTCGCGCAGGCCGTTGAGGATGGCCTCGTCCAGCTTGTCGAAATCGCGCGGACGCCGGTCCATGATGCACAGCGTGCCCACCACCTGCCCGTACGGCAGGCGCAGCAGCGCCCCGGCGTAGAAGCGCACATAGGGCTGGCCCACCACCATGGGGTTGTCGGCGAAGCGGGGATCGGCCAGCGCATCGGGCACGATCAGCGTCTTCGCCATCGCCACCGCGTGGCCGCAGAAGGAAATGTCGCGCGGCGTTTCCTGCACGTCCTCCAGGCCGAAGGACGACTTGAACCACTGGCGATCGTGATCGACCAACGACACCAGCGCGATCGGCACGTTGAACTCTTTCGCCGCGAACGCCGAGATGCGGTCGAAACGCTCCTCGGGCGGCGTGTCCAGGATCACCAGGTCGCGCAGCGCCTTCAGGCGCTTCGCTTCGTTGTGCGGCAAAGGGGGCTTGATCATGCGGGCTCCTGGCCGGTCATGTCGCCGGCTCGCCTTGAAGATCGGCAGTCGGCCCGAAAACGTGAGACCCACAAAGCCGACCGCACTCAAATATAAGTAAATTGCGATATAAGAGCAGGCAAGACTACTGGAGACGACCCGTGCCCCGACTTTCCCTTCGCTGGTGGCTTGCGCCCCTGATCGCCCTGGCCACCTTCGCCGCCCAGGCCCAGCCCGCCGCCGACACCGGCCCGGCCATGACCGTGGAGGCGGTCGGCCCCCACAGCTACTACGTGCAGGGCCTGACCCAGCTGGGCTCGACCAGGAACCAGAACTTCATCAGCAACGCCGGTTTCGTGGTCACCCCCGAGGGCGTGGTGGTGGTGGACGCGCTGGGCTCGCCCCGGCTGGCCGAGCGGCTCACGCAGGCGATCCGCCAACGGACCGACAAGCCGATCACCCACGTGATCCTGACCCACTACCACGCCGACCACATTTACGGTCTGCAGCACTTCAAGCAGCTGGGGGCGAAGATCATCGCGCACAGCGCGTCGCGCGAGTACATTCAGTCCGACACCGCGCGCCTGCGCCTGGAGGCCTCGCGCACCGACCTCGCGCCCTGGATCAACGAGCAGACCCGCATCGTGCCGGCCGACATCTGGATCGACGGCCCCACCGCCCTGAAGGTCGGTGGCGTGGTGTTCGAGCTCACGCCGGTCGGGCCCTCCCACACGCCCGAAGACCTCACGGTGTTCGTGCCCTCGGAAAAGGTGCTGTTCGCGGGCGACCTGTTCTTCAACGGCCGCCTGCCCTTCGTGGGCCAGGCCAACAGCCGCCAGTGGATCCTGTCGCTGGAGCGCCTGCTGGCCTTCGACGCCAAAGCGGTCGTGCCGGGGCACGGCGCCGCGTCCACCGACCCGAAGAAGGACATCGGCACCACGCGCGACTACCTCAGGCACCTGCGCCAGAGCATGGGCGAGGCGGTGGAGAACTTCGTGCCGTTCGAGGAGGCCTACGAGAAAACCGACTGGTCCGCCTTCGAGGCCATGCCCATGTTCGGCCCGGCCAACCGCATGAACGCGTACAACACCTACCTGCTGCTGGAGCAGGAGGCGCTGAAGCGGTAAGTCGGCCGTCAAGGCGCCTTGAAGCGCCGCCCCGCCTGGGGGGCCATGGCCATCGGTAACGCGGCCTCTCCGCGAGAAACCGTGTCGCGCAACGCATCCCAGACGCCTTGTCCGTGCGCGGCCAGGGCATGCAGCAGATCGCAGAACGCCTGCGCGCTCGGTTCGACCGGCAAGGTCTGCTGCAGCGTCATCACCACCGCCTCGCGCTGCGGGAGCACGCTGAACAGCACATCGCCGCCCGCGCCCATCAGAAAGTTGCTCCACAGCAGGCCCTGCCACAGCTTTTCACGCGGGCCGATTGGCGCCATGCCCAGGTCGAGGCTCACCTGGAAACGCCCGGGCACCAACGGGTCGTGCCGCAGCAGCATGTCCATGCCGTCCACCCGCAGGCTGTCCTCGCCACGCCGCAAGGCATGGCGCTCGGCGATGCCCGCGTGGTCGCAGAAGGCGTCGATCAGCGGCTCCCAGCCATCGGGCTGTGTGGACACGGGCCGACGGGCGCGCCGCAGCGGAGCCAGGGCCTGGAGGTCGGCCATGGCCTGCCGCGACGGCAGGGCCTGCCAATGCGCCCGCGCGCAGACCAGCAGCTCACGCAGCCAGGCGGCCAGCTCGGCGCCCGTGGTCTGGGCGTCCAAGGGGTGGTGCGCGGTGAGCATGGCCAGATCACCCTCGGGTGACAGGCTCCAGCCCAGGCTGCCGTTGCAGGCCCATTCGAAGTTGCTGACCAGCAGCCGGTGCCAGATCCATTCGCGCTGGTGCGGGTCGGCCGGTCCCAGGTTCAGGCGCGCCTGGACCAGGTGTGGCGCATTTTCTGCGTCGTGATGCAACAGCAGCTCGTGCCCGCCCACCTCCAGCAGACCGCCGTCCTGCAGGCGGTGCACGTCCCGCAGGCCGAGGTGTTCGCCCATCTGCGCCAGCACCCGTTCGAGCTCGGAGCGCACCATCGACCCGGCCTACCGCGCACGCACCCAGGTGCCGGACCGGAAGCGGTAGCTGGGCGCGAGCACGCCCTGGTCCTTCGTCCAGGTGTCGTAGATCGACCCCGCCTGGCACGCCCATGCGGGTTCGGAAAATCCGTTCGACAGGTTGTCGAACAGGCCCGATGCGCCGTGCACGGAAAACACGGCGGACTTCACCAGCAACACCGGCAGGCAGACGCACAGCATCGCAAGCACGCCCTGCACCTTGCCGTCGCCGGTGGCCAGCCAGTCGGCGAAACCGTCGCCCCACAGCGCCCGCACCAGCCGGCTTTTGCCCAAGGACTGGGCCAGGCCCCCATCGCCCCACTCCTTCGAGGCGCATGCCACGGCATACGCCAATGGAATCGTGACCGTGTTCAACGCCAGCAGCAGCGGAAACGCCAGCACGGCCGTGAAAACACGGAACACCCTGGCCAGACGTGGGTGCCTTTGCGCAAACGTGGGCAGGCTCTTCACGGCCTGGACATCCTGGTGCACCAACACCCGCGCCCTCACCGAGGGAGGGTCCTCTCGCTGCGACGACGCGGAGATCGAAATGCCCGAAACATCTTCGAAACCCGGCAAGAGGCCAGAGCCGACCTTCGTCGATGCCCAGGTGTTGCCAGGGCTGAGCGCAATGCCCCTGGGGCTTTCCACCTTTTTGATGGAGTCGACCCCGACCTGGGCGCCTCTCCTCGCGTTGAACCCGACCGCGTCCATGAACCACATTCTCACAACACAAACACAAGACCCGTCCCCATCGCACCGCGACGGGTCCAGCATGAGTGCGCCCCCATGATCGAAAGTTTGGTTGATGCAGCAACGGCATGGGCCTCGCCACTGGGGACATCGGCCCATGCCCAAAACAAAAGCCCCGGGATTCGGCATCCCGGGGCTTGGACGGATGCCCGAAGCGATCAGGCGATGTCGAACCGGTCCAGGTTCATGACCTTGGTCCAGGCGGCCACGAAGTCCTTGAGGAACTTCGACTGGCCATCCGCGCTGGCGTACACCTCGGCATAGGCGCGCAGCACCGAGTTGGAGCCGAACACCAGGTCGTTGCGGGTGGCGGTGTACCGCAGCTGGCCGTTCTTGCGGTCCTTGCCTTCGAACACCTCGGCCTCGGCATCCACCGGCGTCCACACGGTGTTCATGTTCAGCAGGTTGACGAAGAAGTCATTGGTGAGTGCGCCGACGCGGTCGGTGAACACCCCGTGCTGGCTGCCGTCGGCGTTGGCGCCGAGCACGCGCAGGCCCCCCACCAGCGCGGTCATCTCGGGCGCCGTCAGCGTGAGCAGCTGCGCCTTGTCGACCAGCAGCGCTTCCGTCGACGCGGCGCTCTTGCCCGCCTTGTGGTTGCGGAAGCCATCGGCCTCGGGCTCCAGCACGGCGAAGGATTCGACGTCGGTCTGGTCCTGCCGCGCATCGACCCGCCCGGGCGTGAACGGCACGTCCACGGCGACTCCCGCGGCCTTGGCCGCCTGCTCGACACCGACCCCACCGGCCAGCACGATCACGTCGGCCAGCGAGGCCTTGCCCGAGGCTTTCTGGATATCCACCAGCTTGGGCAGCGCCTTCACCGCCACCTGGTTGACCGCCCAGTCCTTCTGCGGCGCGAGCGCCAGGCGCGCGCCGTTGGCGCCACCGCGCTTGTCGCCACCACGGAAGGTGGAGGCCGAAGCCCAGGCCACCGAGACCAGCTCGCTCACCGACAGGCCCGAGGCCGCGATCCGGGCCTTGAGGTCGGCGATGTCCGCCGCCGTGGGCTTGTGCGTGGCCGCGGGCAGCGGGTCCTGCCAGATCAGGTCTTCCTTCGGCACTTCAGGGCCGAGGTAACGCGCCTTGGGTCCCATGTCGCGGTGCGTCAGCTTGAACCAGGCTCGGGCGAAGGCCTCGGCGAAGGCTTGCGGGTCGTTGAGGAAGCGCTGGGAGATCTTGCCGAACTCGGGATCGAAGCGCATGGTCAGGTCGGTGGTGAGCATCTTGGGCTTGTGCTTCAGACCGGGCACGTGCGCATCGGGGATGATCTCTGGTGCGTCCTTGGCAACCCACTGCCTGGCGCCCGCGGGGCTGCGCTCCTCTTCCCATTCGAACTTGAACAGGTTCTCGAAGAAGTTGTTGCTCCATTGCGCGGGGGTGGTGGTCCAGGTCACTTCCAGCCCGCTGGAGACGGTGTCCTTGCCATGTCCACTGCCGAAGTCGCTGGTCCAGCCCAGGCCCTGCGCTTCGATCGAGCCACCCTCGGGTTCCGCGCCCTTGTGCGATTCCGGCGCCGCGCCGTGCGCCTTGCCGAAGGTGTGGCCACCGGCGATCAGCGCGACGATTTCCTCGTCGTCCATGGCCATGCGGTAGAAGGTGGCGCGGATGTCCTTGGCCGCGGCCATGTAGTCGCCGCTGGCGTTCGGGCCTTCGGGGTTCACATAGATCAGGCCCATGTGCGTCGCGCCCAGGCTCTTGACCAGGACGCGGTCGCCCTCGAAGCGCTGGTCATCGCCCAGCCACTTGGTCTCGGCGCCCCAGCTCACGTCGGTATCGGGTTCCCACACGTCCTCACGCCCCGCCGCGAAGCCGAAGGTGCGAAAGCCCATGGATTCCAGCGCCACGTTGCCCGCGAGGATCATGAGGTCGGCCCAGGAAATCTGCTGGCCGTATTTCTGCTTGATCGGCCACAGCAGGCGGCGCGACTTGTCGATGTTGACGTTGTCGGGCCACGAGTTGAGCGGCGCAAAGCGCTGCTGGCCACGGCCACCGCCGCCACGGCCGTCGGTGGTGCGGTAGGTGCCGGCCGAGTGCCAGGCCATGCGGATGAACTGCGGGCCGTAGTGGCCGAAGTCGGCGGGCCACCAGTCCTGGCTGTCGGTCATCAGCTTGTTCAGATCCGCTTTGAGAGCCTTGTAGTCCAGCTTCTTGAATTCGGCCGCGTAGTCGAACGATTCGCCCAGCGGGTTGGATTTGGCGGAGTGCTGGTTCAGCACGTCCATGCGCAACTGGTTCGGCCACCAGTCCTTGTTGCTGGTTCCGACACCGGAACCGTGGTGGAAGGGACACTTGGCTTCTGACATGGGGATCTCCTTTGTGGTTGGCGGGGATGAGCCAACGCACTTTAGAGAGCCACCCCGGGGGTGTCAAAACAAAAGCCTGGATGAAGGACATAGGCAGTGCCTATCGAAGCTTCATTCTCCCGTCACGAAAGCTTCAGGTCAGCAGCGCCACGGCCCCGGAGAACGTGAGGAAGGCGGCCGCCGTGGTCACGAGGATGATGCGGGCGATGCGCCCGTTGTCGGCGCCGAAGCGCTCGGCCAGCAGCGAGACGTTGCTCGCGCTGGGCAGCGCGGCCACTAGCACCATCACCACCAGCGTCGGCCACGACAGTGGGGCACCCGCGCGGATGGCCAGCCAGCCCACGGCGAGCACCAGCAGCGGGTGCACGAAGAGCTTCATCAGCGCCACCGGCAGGTAGTCGGCCAGGGGCATGGGGTGGTTGGCCGTCATCTGCGCGCGCGCCAGCACCGCGCCAATGGTGAACAGCGCCACGGGCGAGGCCGAATCGGCCAGCAGCCACACCGTCTGCTCCACCGGCTTGGGCAGGGTGAAGGCCCAGGCCGAGGCCAGGCCGCCGAGCACGATGGCCCAGGGCATGGGGTTGGTGAGCACGCCCTTGAGCGCCTTGCGCGTGGCCTCGGCCACCGCCGAGCGGCCCTGGCCCTGCGCCTCGTCCAGGCGCGAGAGCGCGATGCACAGCGAGCTGGTGATCACCATGTCCACCACCATGGTGAGGATCACGGTGCCCGCCGCCGACGCGCCGAGCAGGGCCACGATCAGCGGCACGCCCATGAAGCCCGAGTTGGGAAAGGCCGCCACCAGCGCGCCCAGGGAGGCGTCGTTCCAGCGGATGCGCGCGTTGCGCGTGAACGCGATGGTGGCGCCCACCACGATGAGACCGCACAGCAGGTACAGGCCGGCCACCCAGCCGTCGAGCAGCTGCGCGATCGGCGTGGTGGAGCCGAAGCGGTACAGCATGCAGGGCAGCGCGAAGAACAGCACGAAACCGTTGAGCCCGGGAATGGCCTCCAGCGGCAGCATGCGCCGGCGCGCGGCCACGTAGCCGGCGAGCACGAGCGCGAAGAAGGGGAAGGTGACCAGCAGGATGTGCAGCACGGGGCCGATTGTCTCAGGCGCCCGTGGGCGGCCCGCGACACCCCGCCCGGTATGATCCAACGCTCTTTTCCCGCCTTTCCCGACGCCCGCCCGCCTCCCTCCATGTCCCACGGCCTGAACCTCGCGCAACTCGAAGCCGTGAACCACCTGGCGGGGCCCTGCCTGGTGCTCGCGGGCGCGGGCTCGGGCAAGACGCGCGTGATCACGCACAAGATCGGCCGGCTCATCCAGGCCGGCCTGGCAGCCGACCGCATCGCCGCCATCACCTTCACCAACAAGGCCGCCGCCGAAATGCGCGAGCGCGCGGCCCAGCTGGTAGGGCGCGACGCCCGCAAGGTGCTGATCTGCACCTTCCACGCGCTGGGCGTGCGCCTGCTGCGCGACGACGGCGAGGTGCTGGGCCTGAAGAAGCAGTTCTCCATCCTCGACACCGACGACATCACCAGCCTGCTCAAGGACTGCGGCGGCACCACCGACGCGGCCACCGCGCGCGGCTGGCAGTGGGGCATCAGCGCGTGGAAGGGCGCGGGCATGAACGCGGCACAGGCCCTCGCTCAGGCCAAGGACGAAAACGAGCGCGTGATGGCGACCATCATGGCGCGCTACGAAGAGCGCCTGGTGGCCTACCAGAGCGTGGACTTCGACGACCTCATCACGCTGCCGCTCAAGCTGCTGCGCGAGCACGAAGACGTGCGCGCGCGCTGGCAGAAGAAGATGGGCCATGTGCTGGTGGACGAGTACCAGGACACCAACGCCACGCAGTACGAGCTGCTCAAGCTGCTGGTGGGCGAACGGGCGCGCTTCACCGCCGTGGGCGACGACGACCAGTCCATCTACGGCTGGCGCGGCGCCACGCTGGACAACCTGAAGAAGCTGCCGCACGACTTCCCCGAGCTCAAGGTCATCAAGCTGGAGCAGAACTACCGCTCCACCAGCGCGATCCTTCGCGCGGCGAACAACGTCATCGGCCCCAACCCCAAGCTCTTTCCCAAGACGCTGTGGAGCGACCTGGGCGAGGGCGAGCCGGTGCGCGTGGTCGATGCCGACAACGAGGAACACGAGGCCGAGCGCGCGGTGGCGCGCATCCTGAGCCTGCGCGCGAGCTCGCAGCACAAGGAGTGGCGCGACTTCGCCATCCTCTACCGCGCCAACCACATGGCGCGCCCGTTCGAGCAGTCGCTGCGCCGCGCGCAGGTGCCGTACAAGGTCTCGGGCGGCCAGAGCTTCTTCGACAAGGCCGAGATCCGCGACCTCTGCGCCTGGCTGCGCCTGCTGGTGAACAACAACGACGACCCGGCCTTCCTGCGCTCGGCCACCACGCCCAAGCGCGGCATCGGCCACACCACGCTGCAGCAGCTGGGGGCCTTCGCCACGCAGTACAAGCTGAGCCTGTTCGAGGCGCTGTTCGCCAACTCGCTGGGCACCGCCCTGCCCCCGCGCGCGGTGGCCACGCTGCACGAGTTCGGCCGCGCGGTGAACGACCTGGAGTACCGCGCGCGCCACACCGTGGGCCACGAGGCCGGGCGCGCCTTCCTCACCGAGTGGCTCAAGGACATCGACTACGAGAAGCACCTCTACGACAGCGAGGACAACGAGAAGGTGGCGGCCGCGCGCTGGACCAACGTGATGGACTTCTGCGACTGGGTGGCCGGGCGCTGCGGCGGCAAGCTGGAGGAAGAGGACGGCGTGAAGATCGAGAGCGAGCGCAAGAGCCTGCTCGAGGTGGTGCAGACGATCGCCCTGCTCTCCACGCTGAGCGAGCGCGAGCAGGACCAGAACGTCGTGACGCTCTCGACGCTGCACGCCTCCAAGGGCCTGGAGTGGCCGCACGTGATGCTGGTCGGCGTGAACGAGGGCCTGCTGCCGTTCAAGATGGACGAGGAGCCCGGCCAGAGCGACGCGCAGGCGGCCGACATGGCGCAGCGCCTGCAGGAAGAGCGCCGCCTGATGTACGTGGGCATCACGCGCGCGCAGCGCACGCTGGCGGTGAGCTGGCTCAAACGCCGCAAGAAGGGGCGCGAGAGCGTGCCCGGGCAGGCCAGCCGCTTCATCAAGGAGATGGCGCTGGACCAGGCCACCGTGAAGGAAGACCCGCGCGAGAAACTGCGCGCGCTGCGCGCCGAGTTCGCGCAACGCGCCACCGACCAGGCCGCCCAGAAGGCGGCCGACCCCGCCTCATGAAACACCTCTGCCTCGCCGCCGCGTGGGCGCTGCTGGCCGGCGCCGGCCATGCGCAAGCGCCGGCCACACCCCCGACCGTCTGCAGCCAACCCGGCGACATGGCGCCCAGCCAGCTCTACGGCCTGTGGCAGCTGGTGCTGTGGCCGCAGGCGGGGGGCAGCGAGGCCGCGCCCGCCTCCACCGGTGCGCTGCTGTTCGAGCGCCACCCGGAGTACCCGGACAGCGTGCGTGGCAGCCTGAAGCGCAGCACCGCGGGCAACGACCGGCAGGCGGTGGTGTCCGGGGACGTCATGGACGGCGAGTTCAACCTCGACGAGTCGGCCGACGGCGTGAGCATGGACGCGGTGTGGGAAGGCCACGTCACCGCCTCGGGCTGCGGTCAGGAACTGCGCGGCATCCGCCGCTCGGCCCAGGGGCGCGGCACACCGGCCGAACCGGCGATGAACTTCGTGCTGAAGAAGGTGCCGGGCTGGCGCTGAGCCACCCCTGCGAGGTCAAGGCCGGGGGTCGACCGGCGGCTGCAGCAGGTGCCGGTTCTCCGGCGCCTGGAAAAAATCCACCAGCACCTGCAGGTCGCGCTTGTTGAACTGCGCGTAGCCCTCGCCGGACTCGATGCGCGAGGACAGCACGGCCACGCCCTCGTCGAAGAAGTGCAGCGACAGCCCGCGATCGAGCACCACGTCGGTGATCTCGCCCTGGGGCGAGACGGCCGCGTCAGGGCTGGAGCGGCGGGCGGCGCGGCGCATCAGAAGCCCAGCGCGTGCGGCAGCCAGGTGGAGATCGCGGGCACGAAGGTGAGCAGCAACAGCACCACGAGGTGGGCCCACAGGAAGGGCGGCAGCTCGCGCGTGAGGGCCATGAGCGGCACCTTGGTTGCCACCGAGGTGACGAACAGCAGCCCGCCCACGGGCGGCGTGATCATGCCCAGCGTGAGGTTGACGATGACCACCATCGCGAAGTGGATCGGGTCGATGCCCAGCGCGGCCGCGATCGGCGCCAGGATGGGCACGAGGATGGTGACGCCGGGCAATGGCTCCATGAAGATGCCGAACAGCAGCAGCAGGATGTTCACCGCGATCAGGAAGGTGACGGGCGAGAGGTCCCAGCCGATGATGGCCTGCGCCAGGTCCTGCGGCACGCCTTCGATGGTGAGCACCCAGGCGAAGGCCGACGAAGCGGCCACCACGAACAGCACCGAGGCGGTGAGCATGGCCGAGCGCGCCGCGATGCCGGGCAGCGCCGACCACATGAGCGTGCCGTAGACCCACTTGCCGCAGACCAGCGCGTAGAACACCGCGACCACCGAGGCCTCGGTGGGCGTGAAGACGCCGAAGCGGATGCCGACCAGGATGATCACCACGAGGAACAGCGCGGGCACCGCCTTGATGGTGTTCATGAGCATCTGGCGGCCGGTGGGGCGCGGGGCGTCGGAGCGGAAGTCGCGCCGGCGGCAGACCCACCAGTTGACCCAGCTCATGGCGGCGGCGATCAGCAGGCCGGGGATGAAACCGGCGATGAACAGCGCGCCGACGGAGACGTGCTCGTCCTGCAGCGCGTAGATGATCATGATGATCGAGGGCGGGATGATGGGCCCCACGATGGCGGTGCTGGCGGTCAGCGCGGCCGCGTAGGCGCGGTCGTAGCCGGCCTTGTCCATCATGCGCACCATCATCGAGCCCGGACCGGCGGCGTCCGCCAGGGCCGAGCCCGAGATGCCCGAGAAGATGGTGAGCGACAGCACGTTGGCATAGCCCAGGCCGCCGCGCAGGTGGCCGACGAACTGCGAGGCGAAGCGCAGCAGCACCAGCGTGAGCGCCCCGCCCGACATGATCTCGGCCGCGAGGATGAAGAAAGGCACCGCCATCAGCGGGAAGCTGTCCACGCCGGTGAACATTTCCTTGAAGACGATGATCTGCGGGTACTGCCCGCCCAGGGCCACGGCCAGGGCGGCGGCGATGGCGAGCGAGAACGCCACGGGCACGCCGATCAGCATGAGCACGACGGCGGCGACGAACAGGGTGATGACCATGGTGGGGGTTCCGCGTCAGGGGCTCAGAGCGAGGCGGCCGCCTCGGCGTCCATCTCGGGCGACTCGTGGAAGCGGCCGTCGATCACGTAGCGGCGCACCAGAAAGGCCAGGTGCACCAGCATCAGGATGAAGCCCGCGGGCAAGGCCGCGTAGATCCAGGCGAACGAGATGCCGGTGGCGGGCGTGGTCTGGAACCGCATCACGCTGGTGTAGACAATGGAGAAATACGTCATCGAGACGCAGAAACCGGCGATCAGCAGCACGACGAGCGCGCGCAGCACCCGCGCCAGCGGCGTGGGCACGGCCTGGTGCAGGTTGTCGATGGCCACGTGCCCACCGAAGCGCAGCACCAGCCCGGCGCCGAGGAAGGTGCCCCAGATCATGAGGTGGCGCGCGACCTCTTCGGCCCAGACGATGGAGTCGTTGGTGGTGTAGCGCAGCACGACGTTGGCGAACACGATGACGGACATCGCCGCCAACAGCAGGATCAGCACCCAGCGGTTGACGGCCACCAGGGCGTTCTCGAATCGGTCGATCATGGGGATTTCCTGCGGCGCTCGTGCCAAAGCGAACCACCCGGCACGGGGCCGGGCGGTGGGGGGTCAGACGGTCACTTCGCGTTGGCGATGCGGTCGATCAGCTCTTTGCCGTACTTGGAGGCGTACTGCTGGTAGGCGGGCGAGAGGGCCTGCTGGAACGGCGCCTTGTTGGGCACCTCGGTGATCTGCATGCCCTGGGCGCGCAGCTCGTCCACGCCCTTCTTCTCGATGTCGTCGACGAACTGGCGCATGGCCTTCGCGCCGTCCTTGGCGCCCGCGGTCACGGCGGCCTTCTGACTGTCGTTGAGCGAGTCCCAGAACTTGGGCGAGACCAGCAGCATGGCCGGCGAATACACGTGGCCCGTGAGCGCCAGGTGCTTCTGCACCGCCGAGAGCTTGGCCGAGGCGATCACCGAGATCGGGTTCTCCTGGCCGTCGATGGTGCCCTGCTGCAGCGCGCCGGTGACTTCGGGCCAGGCCATGGGCGTGGGCGCGGCGCCCAGCGTGCGGAAGGCGGTGATGTGCACCGGGTTTTCCATCGTGCGGATCTTCAGGCCCTTGAGGTCTTCGGGCTTGGTGATCGGGTGCTTGCCGTTGGTGATGTGGCGGAAACCTTGCTCGCCCCAGGCCAGCGCGACCAGGTTGCGCGACTTGAACTTGCCCAGCAGGTCCTGGCCGATCGGGCCGTCGAGCACGCTGCGTGCGTGGTTGATGTCGCGGAACAGGAAGGGGATGTCGGTCACACCGACTTCGGGCACGAAGTTGCTCAGCGTGCCGGAGGAGACGATGGCCGCTTCCACGGTGCCCAGCTGCAGGCCTTCGAGCAATTCGCGCTCGCCACCCAGGGCGCTGGAGGGGAATTGACGGAACTTGAACTGGCCGTTCGTGGCCTTCTCGAACGACGCGGCCCAGGCGTTGGCGCCGGCACCGTAGTGCGAGTTCGGGGCCAGGGCGTAGCCGATCTTGACTTCGCGGGTCTGGGCATGCGCAGCGGTGCTGATGGCAAGGACTGCGGCGCCCACGGCCAGCAGGCCGGCGCGGCGGGAAATGGACATCATGTTTGTCTCCGATCGTTGTATGCCGGGTATGGCGGTCGCCACTGTATTGAGATGCCGGCATTCGAGCCAATACCGTTTGCAGGCCTCTGTTATATGATTTTCGTATGCCTGACATCCGGCAACTCCGCTATTTCATCGCCGTCGCCGAAGAGCTGAACTTCATGCGCGCGGCCGAGCGCCTGCACATCAGCCAGCCGCCCCTCTCGGTGCAGATCAAGGCGCTGGAGGAAGAACTCGGCGTGCAGCTGTTCGAGCGCACCAACCGGGGCGTGGTCATGACGCCGGCCTCGCAGACCTACTACGTGGAGGTGCGCGCCGTGCTCGCTCGGCTGGAGCACGCGCGCATCCTGGCCCAGCGCAGCGCGCGCGGCGACACCGGCTCGCTGGCGGTGGGCTTCGTGTCCATCGCCAACGTCACCATGCTGCCCCAGGCCCTCAAGCTCTGCCGCGAGCGCTACCCCGGCATCGAGCTGCACCTGTCGGAAGAGACGCTGGACATGCAGGTACCCAACCTCAAGACCAACAAGATCGACATCGGCATCGCGCCCGGGCCGATCAACGAGCCCGGCCTGTCGTTCCAGCCGCTGTTCGACGAGCGCCTGGTGCTGGCCCTGCCCGACAGCATGAAGGAGGCGCACATGAAGAGTCCCAGCATGAAGCTCTTCAAGCACCAGCCCTTCGTGCTGTTCGGCCGCCCGATGGCGCCCGGCCTGTACGACGCGGTGCAGGACTACTGCGCGCGCGCCGGCTTCACGCCCGAGATCGTGCAGTACGCGCGCCAGATGCAGACCATCATCTCCATCGTGTCCACCGGCCTGTGCATCTCGCTCATTCCGTCCTCGCTCTCGCAGCTGCAGCGCCCGGGCGTGGCCTACGTGGTGCCGAAGGAGCCCAGCCCGATCGTGCGCATGGGCCTGCTCTACCGCACGCAGGACCGCAACCCGGCGGTGAAGAACTTCATCGACATCGCGGCCGAGGCGTCGCGCTCGTGGAAGAAGCGGCGCCCGCCCGCGCTGCGCTGAGACCCGCTCAGACCCATCGCATGCCCGTGGCGGCGGCGAAGCGCGCCAGCGTCCAGCCGCTGCCAAGCAACAACATGCGCGTGTGCAGCTCGTCCATCACCTCGGGCGCCACCTCCGGCCCGAGGTAGGTCAGGGTCTTGTCCTGCAGGCGCACGCAGCCCAGCTCATGGTCGCGCGCCAGCGAACGCCACAGCGCGTGCGCACCCGGCGACTGGCGCGCGCCGGTCACCAGGCACAGGCCCGCGCCCAGACCCCAGCGGTAGATGGCGCTCGCCAGGCCGCGCCGCTGGTAGGCCTCGCCGTAGCTGGAATGGGGCGCGCGCACCACGCGGTCGGCCGCGCGGTTGACTTCGACGAGGCGGTTGAACACCGTGTAGCCCGCCAGCCGGCGGTGCCGGACGTCTTCCACATACACATAGAACTCGCCATCGGCCTCGCGGTAGCGCACCACGAGGTCCGGGTCGTTCAGCGGGATGGCGGGAATGCCATGCAGGCGATCACCGGGCTGGTGGATGCGGTCGTAGATCGAACCGAAGGCGTCCTCCATGGGCTGGCTGGGACGCTCCACGTCGATGCGCAGCTCCGTGCACCGGCGCCACCACGCGGGTGGCGCGAACGACCAGGAAGGCGGAGGCGAAAGGGTGAGAACCATGGACGGAAAACTCCAGACGTGCAGGCACGGCCGCGCGCGAGCGCGGGCATGGAACGGCCTTGGCGAAGAAGGCCGGGCGGCAGGTGCGTGGAGGGGGGTGGACTCGGACCGCAGGTTAGCCGCAGGCCTCGATGCGCCGGAGGCGTTGACCTGTCACGCTCAGGTCAACGCGAAACGAACGTGCGGCCAGGAGCCCACGGGCATGGCGGCGCGGCCGACGAGGGCATCGGCGATGAAGAACGGGCGCGCGCAGACCCACGCCATCACCGAGATGGCGCGGGCTTGTGTGAAGAGGCACACCCGACATGAAGAAACAAACGCTCCGCTGGACGACTGGTGGTTGTCAACGCGGGGATGTTAGTGGCGCACCCATACCGCACGCGGGAGGTGCGGTATGGCGTTCAGGCGGTTTCCGCGGCGGCCGCCGCGACAGACACATCGGGCACACCGACCAGCAACTGGCTCAGTTGCGCCGGCACATCGTTGTCGAAGCTCATGAGCGCATCGCTGGGCTGCGCGGCGGCGGCGGCCTGCAGCAGGTCGCGCACGGCCGCCTGCTGCCCTGCGTCGGCCGGGTGACCGAGCCGCACTTCCACTGCGCAGAGCACCGCCTCCCGCAGCCGCTCGGAGCCGAGCACGTGCCAGGCGTAATCGATCTCGTATCGGTCCACCGCGTTCTTCAGGCTTTCGCCATCCAGCCGGGCCTCGTCGGCCACATGCGCCAGCGTGCGGGTCACGAGGCCTTGGGTGAAGCGGCTCAACAGGTCGTCATCGCGCGCAAGCGCCGGGGTCACAACAGGCATGGGATCTCCAGAAGGGGAATGGGGGATGGCTTGGACCCGATCGCATGGAAAGGCCGAGCCCGGAAATGGAAAAGCCCATCGCGCGAGGGATGGGCTTTTGCGATATCTGATTGATTCTGTTGAATTTTTTCAGATCAGAGAGGGCTTGAGTGTAGCACCCTGGGCTCAGTCGTCCCGGTCCCAGGCCTGCATCAGGTCGGGCGGGATCATGTGCGCCACCTCCGCGAAACGCCGGCCCCACATGCGATCGGCCTGCTTCAGCAGGATGGTGACAGGGCTGCTCGGTTCATGGCGTTCGACCCAATGCCGGATGTGACGCAGCAAGGCCCGAATCTGCTCGCGCTCCTGCACGATGTGCGCATGGGTCGCCCCCGCGGCGGGCAAGGCAAGCGGTGCCGACCACCGGGCCTCAACAGGGTCACCCGGCGGCGTCGGCGCGCCGACGAGCTGGGCCTGGAAGCCCGGCCGCAAGCCATCCGATTCGACATCCTCGACCTGCAGCTTTTCGGCGCGCACGGGCGCCACGGCGAAGGCGGCCAGACAGCCCAACAGATGCATGAGCGGCCCTAGGTTGGGCGCATCGTCGCCCAGAGCGCCCTGGCTCCAATGGTCGATGCCCAGCACCGCATTGCCGCAAGCCAGCAAGGCACGCAAGGCGCCGTCGCCCTTGACGTGCAGATCCGCCAGCTGCCGCTTGACCCCTTCGGGCTCCGGAGCGTAAGGCGGGTGAGGCACGGCGAAGGCACGTTCCACATCGCGCACCGTCAAACGGAACGCGGTACCCCCGCTCACCACGACGTCGCGCACATCCCCCACCCGTTCCTTGATGATCTCGTCCTGGGACGAACCCGCCGGTTGCACATTGGTGATGACGACGTCACTCATCGTGAGCTTCAAGTACTCCAGCGGCGTGCCGCCGGCCTTGCGCACAGTCAGCACGGCTTCCGGAATGTGCTTGCCGGTCAGACAGAACTTCATCAGGTTGGGGCTGGCAGGGTTGCCTTCCACGTCCTGCACCACCACTTCGGCAGCGGCCAAAGGGCGGCGAGCCTTGGTCTCCTGGCTGGAGTTCGCAGGGTCCGCGTCGACGTAATTCATGATCCAGCCGTTGAGCCAGGTCTGCATTTCCTCGCGCTCCTTGAACGCACCGACCTTGTCGCGAACGATGGACTTGAGGTAGTGAGCGAAGCGGGTGCTGGCAAAGAGATAGGGCAGACGCGCCGACAGATTGGCGTTGGCCGTGGCGTCCGGGTCCATGTATTCCTGCGGCTTCTGCAACGACTGCGCGCCAATGAAGGTGGCATGGTCGGTGGCGTAGGCATCGTCACTCATGGTGACGGTGTTGCCCAGGGCTTGCTCGGCCAGCGTTCGGACGGCGGCTTCGACGGCCTCGCGCTGTTGATCTCCCCGAGGTTTGAATTCACGGTCCAGCAGGCTCGTGAAAAGACCGGGGTCGGAGAAGTGGGTGTCCAATCCGCCACGATGGATGCCACGACTCCTTCATCCACCTGAGTGTGGACACCAGGCCTATCACCCTGCAGTTGGTGCAAGTCCCGCTCCAGGGCCTGGAGTTCGCATGCCAGAACACGCCTTGAGTTTTCGTCTTCGATCCTGCGGCAGGCTTCGCGTTTTTCAAGAATGGCACTGGTGAGCAGACGCTCGGCCGCGCCTGCATCGGCCAGCACTTTGTGCTCGTGCTCCACGTCCGCCATGCGCTGCTGAACCTCACCCAGTGCCTCGCAGCGGTCTTTCCCTATGCTGGCCTCCTGCAAGAGAAGGGTGTGCTCGCCTTGCAAGGCATCCCGACGCGCCTGGATCGTCTCCAGTTCACGCGAGGGGGCATGGAGTGACATGGCGACCCGTGCGCACGCGGTGTCCAGCAAGCTGATGGCCTTGTCCGGCAATTGGCGCGCCGGGATGTACCGATGGGACAAGCAGACCGCGGCACGCACCGCTTCATCGAGCACCGTTACGCCATGGTGCCTGGCGAATGCGGGCACCAGGCCCCGCACCATGGCCACGGCGGCCGACTCTTGCGGCTCCAGCACTTGCAGTATCTGGAATCGCCTCGTCAGCGCGGGATCCTTTTCGATGTGTTTTTTGTATTCGGACCACGTGGTGGCACCAATCACACGAAAGGCGCCCCGCGCCAGCGCGGGCTTGAGAAGATTGGCCGCGTCGCCCGTTCCGGCCTGACCACCGGCCCCGATGAGGGTATGGACCTCGTCCACGAACAGGATCACCGGCACTTGGGGATCAGCCGCCTCCCTGAGCACAGCTTTCAGGCGCGATTCGAACTCCCCCCGCATGCTCGCGCCGGCCAGCAAGGCCCCGACATCCAGGCTCAGGATGCGCACACGATGCAGACTGGGAGGTACCAGACGGCCCACGACGGCCAGGGCCAAGCCTTCGACCACCGCCGTCTTGCCGACCCCCGCCTCGCCCGTCAGCAAAGGGTTGTTCTGACGGCGGCGCAACAGGATGTCCACCATGGTGCGGATCTCTTGCTCGCGCCCGACCACGGGGTCGATACCCCCTTCTCGCGCCAGCGCGGTGAGGTCGGCACAGTACCTGACCAGTGCGGACTGGCCGTGGGGCTCTGGATCGAGCGCACCACTGGCCTCCCCTGGCAATGCCGGTTGCCAATCGGTGGACTCATGTGCCATCGCAGCGTCTTCACTCGAGCCGCGAACCGCCAGCGGAAAGTCCTCCGCCATTTGCGCCACAGGAATTCTCTGGAAGCTCGCCGAGACACCCAACAACACGCGTCGCAAGTCAGGTGTTTGAAGCATGCCCCCCAACAGCCAAGCGCCACGGATGCGCTGGTCACGCATCGTCAGACTGGCAAACACCCATGCGCGCTCAATGGCCAGTTCGACCATATGGCCAAAATCATTGACACCCGCGGCACCGGTGGGCAAATGGGTCAAGGCCACCGTCAGATCTCTTTCGACCTGCGCGATATCCAGACTGTAGTGCGTGGCCAGCCGATGAAAATCGCCATTGGGCGCCTGCCAGAGTTGGTGCAACCAATGCACCACTTCTACATAAGGATTGCCTCTCAGCTTGGCCAAGACGGTGGCGGACTCGATGGCTCGAAACAGGTCGACATTGAGTTTGCCAAACAGTGTGCGGCGAGGAATGCTCAAGACACCCTCCCGCAATCGCGGCCACCTTCGACCATGAATTGCACATGGCCCGTACAAGTCAGCAAATTCATGCCGATCGCCCTCCTGACTGTTGTTTTCGTAGAGCTGCGAATGCTCGATTGCGAGCCACAACTCAACAACTGTCATATCTGACAGGATTGACGATGCAGTCATTTTTTGCATCAATCAATGCCTGCAACTCGATCCCGCGAAATGTCAATTCATGACCAAAAACCGCATTTCGTTTCAAATCGAAATTGAGAGCTGTCGAACGGAGGTTGAGAGTTTTTTTTCAGGATGTCTGGATGGCGCAACAATGCTGCACTCAATGCGCGTGTGTTGCGCACAGAACCAGCAGGCGATCGCTCGGCAAGGTTGGTGCGAGCGAGGCGTGCGCTGAAATTGGATTGGATTTGAAGAAAGTTGAACAGCGCGCTTTCCATCGGCCGTTCGATCAAATCGTGCGCGCCATCGGGGCAATTGCGCTCCGCCCTGGCACGGCCTTGCCACAGCAATGCCAAGGCACGCTCTGCGAGGTTGACACGGCAACAATGCAGAAGCCGCAGATCTGAACCCAAAAGCAAAACGCCCCAGAACCCTTATCGGGCGCTGGGGCGCATAAATACTGGTGGCCTGGGGCGGAATCGAACCACCGACACGCGGATTTTCAATCCGCTGCTCTACCAACTGAGCTACCGGGCCTTTGGAAGAAGCGAGATTGTAGCAGCTTCCGGCGCCTGGTTTTTCCGCCGTCGGGCGCTCAGAGCGCGTTGCGTTTGCTGCGCGCCAAGTCCACGCCGAGTTGCTTGAGCTTGCGGTACAGGTGGGTGCGCTCCAGGCCCGTCTTTTCGGCCACGCGGGTCATGGAGCCGGACTCTTTGGCGAGGTGGTATTCGAAATAGGCCTTCTCGAAATCGTCCCGCGCCTCGCGCAGCGGGCCATCGAGGTTGAACGACTGCAGCGACTGCGGGCCCAGGTCCATCATTGCCGGCTCGGGCAAAGCGCTGCCACTGACGGCGACCTCCACCGCGATGTCGGTCGATGACAGCATGCCACCGCCCATGCGCAGGGCGGACACGACGGGGCCGCTGGGCTTGGCCGGAGCCTTGTTGAGCCCCTGGTCCACCGCCTTGAGCAGCTTGGCCATGGTGATGGGCTTTTCGAGGAAAGCGGTGGCACCGATGCGCGTGGCCTCGACGGCGGTGTCGATGGTGGCGTGGCCGCTCATCATGATCACGGGCATGGAGAGCAGGCCACCGCTGGCCCACTCCTTGAGCAGGGTCACGCCGTCCGTGTCGGGCATCCAGATGTCGAGCAACACCAGGTCGGGGCGCAACTGGGCGCGCACAGCGCGGGCCTGTGCGGCGTTTTCAGCGAGTTCGACCGTATGGCCTTCGTCGTTGAGGATCTCCGAGAGCAGGTCTCGAATCCCCAGTTCATCGTCTACGACCAGAATAGTTGCCATGGCGCGGTGTGTGTCCCTCGGAACGTGTTGTCAATTTGCAACTGCGAATGATAACGACACTTGCGCGCCGATCACCTTGCCTTCGGTCATGCGGTTGCTCAGATCCACGCGGCCGCCGTGTTCGTCCATGATTTTCTTGACCACCGCAAGGCCCAGGCCGGTGCCCTTGACTTTGGTGGTGACGTAGGGCTCGAACGCCCGTTTGAGAATGTGTTCGGCAAAACCCGGGCCTTCGTCGAGCACCGACAGGCGCACCCACTGGCCGGAGTCGGAGCGCCGGGTGCGCAGCAGCACCTGGGCGTCGGGCACGCCGGCCATGGCGTCCTGCGCGTTCTGCACCAGGTTGTGCAAGGTCTGCCGCACCTGCTGCGGGTCGGCCATGGCCTTGGGCAGGTCGTCGGCAAGTTCCAGGCGCACCGGCACGGCGGCGTTGTCGTACAGCACGACGATATCGCGCACCAGGGCGTTGAGGTCGACCGGCATGAGTTGCGCGGCGGGCAGGCGCGCGTAGTCGCGGAATTCGTTGACCAGGCGCTTCATCGCATCGACCTGGTCGACGATGGTTTTCACCGACTTGTTGAGAATGGCCTGTTCGGGCGGCTGCACTTTGCCGTCGAGTTTCATGGCCAGGCGCTCGGCCGAGAGCTGGATGGGCGTGAGCGGGTTCTTGATTTCGTGCGCGAGGCGGCGCGCGACCTCGCCCCAGGCCTTGGCGCGCTGGGCGGACACCATTTCCGAGACGTCGTCGAACACCAGCAAGCGTTCGTTGTTGGGCAGCAGGGCGCCGCGCGCGATGAGGGTGATGCCTTCGTCGAAGGGCGTGGTGCCGTCCGCGCTGAGCTCGAAGGACTGCTGCCAGTAGCCGCCTTCGTGTTGCGCCTGGTCGGACAGGAAGCGCTCGAACTGCTGCAGCACGCCGCCGCCAAAGGTCTCCAGTCCCGGCACCTCGGCCAATGGCTGGCCCATGTGCACGGCCAGCGGCGTGTGCAGGATGCGCGCCGCGCCGGGGTTGACGCTGCGCACACGGCCCTTCTCGTCGAGCACGACGACACCGGCGGTGAGGTTGTCCAGGATGGTCTGCAGATTGTCGCGCGCGGCGTCCACCTGTTCCATGCTTTGCTGCACCGCGGCGCGCGCGTCCGAGAGGTCTTGTGTCATGTGCGCGAAGGTGCGCGTGAGGCTCGCGAGCTCGTCGCGCGAGGTCAGCGCGGTCTTGGGCGCGAGGTTGCCGGCCGCCACTTCGCGCATGCCCTCGGCGAGCACGAGCAGCGGGCGCACCAGCTGGTTGCCCAGCAGCACGGCCAGCAGCACGGCGCCGAACACGGCGAGGAACAGCGCCAGCGTGAGCGTGCCGATGTACATGCGGCGCAGACCTTCGCGGGTGAGCGCGCGCTCCTGGTACTCGCGGTTGGCGACCTGCACGGCCAGCGCGTCCGTCACCAGCGCACCGGGCAGCGGTGCCACCACCTGCAGGTAACGCGGCTCGGCGTTGAAACCGAAGTTGGGCGGGCTCACCAGGGCCAGCACCTTGATGCGCGGTTGGCTGGCCGCGATCAGGGCCTCGATCTCGCCGCTGCCGTCTTCCTCCAGCCCTTCGATCTGCGCCACGACGCGGGCGTTGCGGGCGCTGCGCAGCTGGGCTGGCGTGGGGCGCTCGGGGTTGATGTCGAAGCGCGAGCTGCCCGAGCTGCCCAGGGCCTGGCCGTTGGCGCTCCAGAGCACAAGGTCGGTCACGCCGAGCTGTTCGCGCACGCGCTCCAGCGCCAGCACGGCCGACGGGTTGGGCACGCGCGAGAGGCCCTCGGCGGCCACGCGGGTCTTGCTGCTGAGGTCGGCGGTCAAGGTGTCGAGCGTGGTGCGCCCGAGATTGAGGCCGGCGACCAGCGCGGATTCCACGCGCACGTCGAACCAGCTCTCGATGGAGCGCGAGACGAACTGGTAGGACACGGTGTAGATCAGCAAACCCGGCAGGATGCCGACCAGGCCGATGATGGCGGCGAGCTTGATCAGCAGCCGGCTGCCGAACTTGCCGCGCTTCAGGCGCAGGGCCAGGCGCAGGGCCAGCCACAGGATGACGAGCAACAGGAAGGCCGCCACCGCCACGTTGATGCCGACCAGCCAGTTGAAGTTCTGCTCGTAGAACGCGCGGTTGTTGGTGGCCAGGGTGAGCAGGAACAGCAGCACCATGCCCACGCCGGTCATGAACACCAGCCCGGCGCCGATGGCCCAGCGCACAGCGGCGGGCTTGGTCTTGGGGGCGGTGGTGTGGACCGGGGTCACGATGGGGTCCTGGCCGCGCGGGCCGTGCACGCTGGACATGGCCGCTAGCGCGTGGGCTCGCGCACGCTGGGTTCGCCGGTGAGCTCGACGGCGTGCACGCCGCCGGCCGTGTGGTCCGGGGCTTTGTCGGCCTCCGCCCGCCCGGGCACCGGCAGGGTCTGGCGGACTTCCACGGTCCATTCGGGCTGGTTGGCCATGCCGATCTGGAACGGCCGGGGCAGCAGGGTCAGATCCAGCCGGAACGAGAACTCGACTTCATGCTCGGCATCGGGTTCGAGCCGCGCCGCGTCGGCCAGCTTCCAGCGGGCCACGCGGCCCACGCCGGCCAGCGCCTCGTTGAGGGAGTCGAAGTTCTGGTGCAGGGCGTACTGCAGGCCGGCCCCGCCGGAGGCGGCGGCGGTCTCGTTGGACAGGCTCACGCGCCAGCGCCGGGTGAGCGGCTGGTAGGCCAGGCGCAGCGTGCGCGTGGCACTCGCCACGCGCTTGTCGGTCCAGTACCAGCGGGCACGGTAAACGTCGGCATGCCACACGAAATAGAGGGGAACGGCCTTGTACAGGGCGTCTTCGACCACCGGCGCGGGCTGGAGCTCCATGCGGGCCGAGAGGAACAGCGCTTCGGGGGTGCGCTGCAGGCCGAGCTGCTCCACCAGCGGGGCCTGGGCGTGCGCGGGCCAGAACGCCAGCAGCGACAGCGCCAGCCCCAGGACAAACCCACGCCATCGGTTCATGGCGCGGGCCCGGTGGGTGGCGATGGGCGGTCGGTCAAGGCAGGACCTTGTCGATGCGGGCATAGAAGAAACCGTCGTATCCACCCGGAGGATTGTCGTTGAACTCCCCCGACGGGGCGGCCGAACCGGGCAGCAAATGCCCCGGCGAAGGCCGATGAAGCGCGTCGGTGTGGCGCACAAGGAACGACTGGACCTGCCCGTCGCCTTCGGCGCGGAACACCGAGCAGGTGGCGTAGACCAGCCGGCCACCGGGTTTGAGCAGCGGCCAGAGGGCTTCGAGCAGGCCACGCTGCGTGGCCACCAGCGCATCCACGTCGCTGGCGCGGCGCAGCCAGCGCACGTCCGGATGGCGGCGCACGATGCCCGAGGCGGTGCAAGGCGCGTCGAGCAGGATGGCGTCGAACGGCTGACCGTCCCACCAGGCGGCGGGTTGTGCGGCATCGGCGCTGCGCACCGTGGCTTGCAGGCCCAGGCGCTGCAAGGTGTCTTCGATGCGCTCGCAGCGGCGCGGGTCCACGTCGAGCGCCAGCAGGTTCAGGTCGGCGCGTTCGAGCAAATGGGCGGTCTTGCCGCCGGGGGCGGCGCAGGCGTCGAGCACGCGGTCGGCCGCGGTCCAGGCCCGGCCTTCGAGCAACTGGTCGGCCGCCATCTGGGCAGCGGCGTCCTGCACCGAACAATGGCCCTGGGCAAAACCAGGCAGGCGCTCGACCGGCTGCGGAGCGTCCAGCACCAGGCCATCGCTGCCCGTGGGGGTGGCGGTGAGGCCGATGGCTTCCAGCGCCTGCTGGTAGGCGGTGCGCTCCACGCGGCGGCGGTTCACGCGCAACGCCATGGGGCCGGGCTGGTTGTTGGCCTCCAGGAGGGTGCGCCAGTGCTCGGGGTGGTCGCGCTGCAGGCGCTCGATCCACCACAGCGGGTGGTTCCAGCGCGCGACCGGGTCGGCCGCCACGTGCGCCAGCAGCGCCTCGCGCTCGCGCAGGAAGCGGCGCAGGCAGGCGTTGACGAACGCCGCCTGGCGCTCGGTGCGGCGGTCCTGGCGGGCGGCTTCCACCGCCTGGTTCACCACCGTGTGCGCCGGGTAACGCGGGGCATGTTCGTCGGTCGCGTCCAGCAGCAAGGCCACCGCGCTGGACATCAGGGCCTGCACCGGTGGCGCCGGCTTGCGCTCCACCAACTGGTTCACCAGGGCGCGCGCCGTCCCGAGGTGGCGCAAGGCGTGGAAAGTGAGCGCCTGCACGCCCGGCCGCAGCGCGGGCACCAGCTCGGGCAGCACCTCGCTCAACGAACGCCCCTGCTCGACCGCGAGCACGCAGCCCGCGGTGTGGCGCAACTGGGTGGCCAGGGTCGGGCCCTGGAGGCTGGGAGCGGAGGGGGTCGGGGAGGCCGGAGCGGTCAAGGCGGGTTCCGTGGCAAGCGCAGACAAAGCGAAGACCGCGAGTGTCACACAGCGCGGGACGGGGTGGCGGGTTCGTCCTCTCTCAGCAGCGGCAGCGGCCCCATGTCACGGCCATAGATGCGGCGGATGCGTTGGGCCAGCGGCGGGTGCGAGTCGAGCCAGTGCTCGGTCTTGCCGCCCGCGTTCGCCACCAGCAGCATGTGCTGCACCATCGAGCCCACCTGGCGCGGCACCACCCCTTCGCGCTGCTGGCTCAGCACCTTGCGCAGCACGCCGCCCAGGCCGTCGCGGCTGCGCGTCCATTGCACGGCGCGCGCGTCGGCCAGGTACTCGCGCTGGCGCGAGACGGCGGCCTGCAACGCGTGGCCGGCGAGCCAGCCCAGCCAGCCTGCGGCCATGATGGCGAGGCCGATCAGGGCCGTGATCCAGCGCCGGTCCCGGCTGTCGGGCTCGGCCAGGTCCTGGCCCATGCGAAACAGCATCTCCAGCCCGAACACCATGCCGACCAGCCGCATGTTCAGGCGCGTGTCGCCTTCACCGATGTGGCTGAACTCGTGCGCCACCAGGCCCTGCAGTTCGTCTCGGGTCAGGTGGTCGAGCGCGCCCTGGGTCACGGCCACCACCGCGTCGTTCTCGTCCCAGCCGGCCGCGAAGGCGTTGATGCCCTGGTCGCGCGCCAGCACCATGGCCTGCGGCCGTTTCAGGCCCGATGAAATCGCCATTTCGTCGACGATGTTGCAAAAGCGCTGTTCGTCGAGGTCGCCCGAAGGCTGCGCGGGCCGCGCGCCCATCTGCTCGGCCAGGCGCGCCCCGCCGCCGTCGGCCAGGCGGGAGGTCTCCACCCACCAGCCACCCAACACGAAGAGCAGCGTGACCCCGGTGTTGACCGAGAAGAAATAGCGGGGGAAGCGCAGTTCGCCGGGCATCCAGAATCCCCAGCTCAGGCCCCAGGCCAGGGCCAGCGCGGCGTTCACCGCCACCAGCAGCAACAGCACGGTGAGGCCGAACGCGAACAGCAGGCGCCGGGTCTCACCCCGGGCGTCGCGCTGGAATTCGAAGAAACGCATTACAGCTGGATGCGCAAGGCCTCGCGTTCGGCTTCGCTCGTGGTGGACGCCAGCATGGTCAAAGGCTGGAAGCCGAACAGCCGCGCAATGAGCAGCGTGGGGAACTGGGCGGCGGCGTCGTTGAACTCGAGCACGTGGTCGTTGTAGGCCTGGCGCGCGAAACCGACGCGGTTCTCGGTGCTGGTGAGCTCCTCGCTGAGCTCGCGCATGTTCTGGTCGGCCTTGAGATCGGGGTAGTCCTCGACCACCGCGAACAGCTTGCCCAGCGCGCCGCCCAGGGCCTGTTCGGCCCCGGCCAGGGCGCCGAGCGCCCCGGCGTTGAGCGGGCTGCCGGCCGCCGTCTGCTCGGCCGTGCGCGCCTGGTTGCGCGCGGCGATCACCGCCTCCAGCGTCTGGGCCTCGTGGGCCAGGTAGCGGCGCGCCACCTCCACCAGGTTCGGAATCAGGTCGTAGCGGCGCTTGAGCTGCACATCGATCTGGCCGAAGGCGTTGGCGATCGCGTTCTTGAGCCGCACCAGCCGGTTGTACGCCCCCACCGCCCAGAAGAACACCACCAGACCCAAGGCGATGAAAACCCACAGCGAGACGGACATATTCGGAACTCCTGGTTGTTGGCATGCGCCTCCCACCCATCGGAAGGCGCGGCCAATATACCCCGCGAGGCCCAGGCCAGGCCTGCACGCGCACCATGAAAAAAGCCCCCGATCGGACGACCGGGGGCTTTTGTTGGCTCGATGGCGAAAGTGCCCCTGTCCAGAAACACCGCGGAACCGGCTTTGCCGGGCCGCAGGTGTTGCCCCCTTGAGGGGGCGGCGCATAGCGCCGCAGGGGTGGGCTTGCTTACTCGGCGTCGTGGGTGCTCGATGCGTCGGCCTGATCGGCCTGGTCGGCAGCCAGCGAGATCGCGTCGGCTTCGGCGATGGCACGGCGTTCTTCGTCGTCCATCTTCTCCTTGACCTTGCGCGCCTCGTGGTAGGCCATGCCGGTCCCGGCCGGGATCAGACGACCCACGATCACGTTTTCCTTCAGACCACGCAGCTCGTCGCGCTTGCCCATGATGGCCGCTTCGGTCAGCACCCGGGTGGTTTCCTGGAAGGAAGCCGCCGAGATGAACGAGTCGGTGGACAGCGAGGCCTTCGTGATGCCCAGCAGGATGTTGCTGTAGGTCGCGGGGATCTTGCCTTCGGCGCGCAGGGCGTCGTTGGTGTTGAGGATCTCCGAACGCTCCACCTGTTCACCCGCGATGTAGCTCGAATCGCCCACGCCCTCGACCACGACACGGCGCAGCATCTGGCGAACGATCACCTCGATGTGCTTGTCGTTGATCTTCACGCCCTGCAGGCGGTAGACGTCCTGCACTTCGTCGACGATGTAGCGGGCCAGCTCTTCCATGCCCAGCAGGCGCAGGATGTCTTGCGGATCGGCCGGGCCGTCCACCACGCTCTCGCCCTTGTTGACCACCTGGCCTTCGTGCACCAGGATGTTCTTTTCCTTGGGGATGAGGTCGTCCCACACCTTGCCTTCGGGGTCGGTGATCTGCAGGCGAACCTTGCCCTTGGTCTCCTTGCCGAACGACACGGTGCCGGTCATCTCGGCCAGCATGCCCTTGTCCTTCGGGCTGCGGGCTTCGAACAGCTCGGCCACCCGCGGCAGACCGCCGGTGATGTCTCGCGTCTTCTGGCCTTCGACCGGGATGCGCGCCAGCACTTCGCCGGGGCCCACGTCCTGGCCATCGCGCACCTGGATCAGCGAGCCGATCTGGAAGCCAATGGTCACCGAGTGGTCGGTGCCGGGGATCTTCACCTCGTTGCCCGAGCCGTCGATCAGCTTGACCTGCGGACGAACCACCTTGGCCACGCCCCGGCGCTTCGGATCGATCACCACCAGGGTGGACAGGCCGGTGACATCGTCCACCTGCTTGGCCACGGTGAGGCCTTCCTCGACGTTCTCGAACTTCACCTGACCGGCGAATTCCGTGATGATCGGGCGCGTCAGCGGATCCCAGTTGGCCAGGATCGCACCGGCCTTGATGGTCTGGTCGGCCTTGACCGACAGGATCGCACCGTAAGGCACCTTGTGGCGCTCGCGCTCACGGCCGTGTTCGTCGTGGATGACGATCTCGCCCGAACGCGCGATCACGACCAGCTCACCCTTGGTGTTGGTCACGTAGCGCATGGTGGCGTTGAAGCCGATCACGCCGCTGGACTTGGCTTCCACGCTGGAGGCCACCGCCGCGCGCGACGCCGCACCACCGATGTGGAAGGTGCGCATGGTCAGCTGCGTGCCGGGTTCACCGATCGACTGCGCGGCGATCACGCCGACCGCTTCGCCGATGTTGACCAGGCCACCGCGGCCCAGGTCGCGGCCGTAGCACTTGGCGCAGATGCCGAAGCGGGTTTCGCAGGTCAGTGCGGTGCGCACCTTCACTTCGTCCACCGCGGCGGCTTCGAGCACGTCGAGCAGGTCTTCGTCGAGCATCTCGCCGGCGGGCACCAGCATCTGGCGCGTTTCCGGGTGGATCACTTCCTCCGCCGTGGTGCGGCCCAGGATGCGGTCGCGCAGCGACTCGATCACTTCACCGCCTTCGACGATGGCGCGCATCAGCGTGCCATTGGACGTGCCGCAGTCCTGCTGGTTGACCACCAGATCCTGCGTCACATCCACCAGACGGCGGGTGAGGTAGCCGGAGTTGGCCGTCTTCAGCGCCGTGTCGGCCAGACCCTTTCGGGCGCCGTGGGTGGAGATGAAGTACTGCAACACGTTGAGGCCTTCACGGAAGTTCGCCGTGATGGGGGTCTCAATGATCGAGCCGTCAGGCTTGGCCATCAGGCCGCGCATGCCGGCCAGCTGGCGGATCTGCGCCGCGGAACCGCGGGCGCCCGAGTCGGCCATCATGTAGATGGAGTTGAACGACTCCTGGTCCACTTCCTTGCCGCTGCGGTCGGTGGTCTTCTGCTTGGCCAGCTGGGCCATCATGACCTTGGAGATCTCGTCACCGGCCTTGCCCCAGATGTCCACCACCTTGTTGTAGCGCTCGCCCGCGGTCACCAGACCGGAGGCGTACTGCTGGGCGATTTCCTTCACCTCGTTTTCGGCGCGGTCGATGATGGCCGGCTTTTCCTTGGGCACCAGCATGTCGTCCACGGCGATCGAGATGCCGGCGCGCGTGGCCAGACGGAAACCGTTCTGGAGCAGCTTGTCGGCGAACACGACGGTTTCCTTCAGACCGCACTTGCGGAACGAGGTGTTGATCAGGCGCGAGATTTCCTTCTTTTTCAGCGCCTTGTTCAGCACCTCGAAGGGCAGGCCACGCGGCAGGATCTCGGACAGCAGCGCACGACCAACCGTGGTGTCCACCAGCGAGGTGGAGGCCACGAACTCGCCGCTGGCCTTGTCCAGCGTGTGCTGGGTCAGGCGCACGGCAATCTTTGAGGTGATCTCGACCACACCGTTGTCCAGCGCGCGCTGCAGCTCGGCCAGGTCGGCGAAGTACATGCCTTCGCCCTTGGCGTTGATGCGCTCGCGGGTGGCGTAGTACAGACCCAGCACCACGTCTTGCGACGGCACGATGGAGGGTTCGCCGTTGGCCGGGAACAGGATGTTGTTCGAGGCCAGCATCAGCGTGCGGGCTTCGAGCTGGGCTTCCACGGACAGCGGCACGTGAACGGCCATCTGGTCACCGTCGAAGTCGGCGTTGAAGGCCGCGCAGACCAGCGGGTGCAGCTGGATCGCCTTGCCTTCGATCAGGATCGGCTCGAACGCCTGGATGCCCAGGCGGTGCAGCGTCGGTGCGCGGTTGAGCATCACCGGGTGTTCCTTGATCACCTCTTCCAGGATGTCCCACACCACCGGCGTGCCGGCTTCCACTTCCTTCTTCGCGGCCTTGATGGTGGTCGCGATGCCCATGGCTTCCAGGCGCGAGAAGATGAAAGGCTTGAACAGCTCGAGCGCCATCAGCTTGGGCAGGCCGCACTGGTGCAGCTTGAGCGTGGGGCCGACCACGATGACCGAACGGCCCGAGTAGTCGACGCGCTTGCCCAGCAAGTTCTGGCGGAAGCGGCCGCTCTTGCCCTTGATCATGTCGGCCAGCGACTTCAGCGCGCGCTTGTTGGCGCCCGTCATGGCCTTGCCACGGCGGCCGTTGTCCAGCAGCGAGTCCACGGCTTCCTGCAGCATGCGCTTCTCGTTGCGCGCGATGATCTCGGGCGCCTTGAGTTCGAGCAGGCGGCGCAGGCGGCTGTTGCGGTTGATGACGCGGCGGTACAGGTCGTTCAGGTCGGAGGTCGCGAAGCGACCGCCGTCCAGCGGCACCAGCGGACGCAGGTCCGGCGGCAACACGGGCAGCACGTCGAGCACCATCCACTCGGGCTTGATGCCGGACTTCTTGAAGGCTTCCAGCACCTTCAGGCGCTTGGCGTTCTTCTTGATCTTGAGTTCGGAGCCGGTCAGGTCATTGCGCAGCTTCTCGATCTCGATGTCGAGGTCGATCGCCTGCAGCAGTTCCTTGATGCCCTCGGCGCCCATCTTGGCGATGAATTCGTCGCCGAATTCCTTGCGCTTGGCGTCGTAGTCGTCCTCGCTCATGATCGCGAACTTCTTCAGCGGGGTCATGCCTGGATCGACGATCACATACGCTTCGAAGTACAGCACGCGTTCGATGTCGCGCAGCGTCATGTCCAGGATCAGGCCCAGGCGCGACGGCAGCGACTTCAGGAACCAGATGTGGGCGCAGGGCGCGGCCAGGTCGATGTGACCCATGCGCTCGCGACGCACCTTGGTCTGCGTGACTTCAACGCCGCACTTCTCGCAGATGACACCGCGGTGCTTGAGGCGCTTGTACTTGCCGCACAGGCATTCGTAGTCCTTGATGGGACCGAAGATCTTGGCGCAGAACAGGCCGTCGCGCTCGGGCTTGAACGTGCGGTAGTTGATGGTCTCGGGCTTCTTGACTTCACCGAAGGACCACGAGCGGATTTTTTCCGGCGAGGCCAGGCCGATGCGGATCGCATCGAAGTGCTCGTCGGGCGTGAACTGCTTGAACAGGTCGAGCAAAGATTTCATGGGTTGCTTTCCTTAAGTTCGGTGAATCAGGAACGTTCCAGCTCGATGTCGATACCGAGCGAGCGGATTTCCTTGACCAGCACGTTGAACGACTCGGGCATGCCCGCGTCGATCGTGTGCTCGCCCTTGACGATGGATTCGTACACCTTGGTGCGGCCTTGCACGTCGTCGGACTTGACGGTGAGCATTTCCTGCAGGATGTACGAAGCGCCGTAGGCTTCCAGCGCCCACACTTCCATTTCGCCGAAGCGCTGGCCGCCGAACTGCGCCTTGCCGCCCAGCGGCTGCTGGGTCACGAGCGAGTACGGGCCGGTGGAACGGGCGTGCATCTTGTCGTCGACCAAGTGGTGCAGCTTCAGGAAGTGCATGTAGCCCACGGTGGTCTTGCGCTCGAAGGCGTCACCCGTGCGGCCGTCGTACAGCTGCGCCTGGGTGCGGGTCTCGGTCAGGCCCTTGAGTTGAGCGATGTCGTCCGGGTAGGCCAGCTTGAGCATCGCGCGGATCTCGTCTTCCGAGGCACCGTCGAACACCGGGGTGGCGAACGGCACGCCGGTCTGCAGGTTCTCGGCCATCTCGATCACCTCGGCATCGCTCAGCGCGGCCAGGGTTTCCTTCTTGCCAGCCGAGTTGTAGACGGTCTCGAGGAACTTGCGCAGCTCGGCCACCTTGGCCTCGGCTTGCAGCATGTCGCCGATGCGCTGGCCCAGGCCCTTGGCGGCCCAGCCCAGGTGGACTTCGAGCACCTGACCCACGTTCATGCGCGAAGGCACGCCCAGCGGGTTGAGCACGATGTCGGCGGGGGTGCCGTCGGCCATGTGCGGCATGTCTTCCACGGGCACGATCTTGGAGACCACGCCCTTGTTGCCGTGGCGGCCGGCCATCTTGTCACCCGGCTGCAGGCGGCGCTTGACGGCCAGGTAGACCTTGACCATCTTGAGCACGCCAGCCGGCAGCTCGTCGCCCTGCGTGAGCTTCTTGCGCTTCTCTTCGAACGCGAGGTCGAAGCTGTGGCGCGTCTGCTCCATCGAGTTCTTGATGGACTCGAGCTGGGCGGCCACGGTCTCGTCGGCCGGGCGGATGTCGAACCAGTGGTACTTCTCGACGTCGTCCAGGTAGGCCTTGTCGATGGTCGTGCCCTTGGACAGCTTCTTCGGGCCACCGTTGGCGATCTTGCCGGTCAGCAGCTTCTCGATGCGGTCGAAGGCGTCGGCTTCCACGATGCGCAGCTGGTCGTTGAGGTCCAGGCGGAAGCGCTTGAGCTCGTCGTCGATGATCTGCTGGGCGCGCTTGTCGCGCGTGATGCCTTCGCGGGTGAACACCTGCACGTCGATCACGGTGCCTTGCGAGCCCTGGTCCACGCGCAGCGAGGTGTCCTTCACGTCGGAAGCCTTCTCGCCGAAGATCGCGCGCAGCAGCTTCTCTTCCGGCGTCAGCGTGGTCTCGCCCTTGGGCGTGACCTTGCCGACCAGCACGTCGCCAGGCAGCACTTCGGCGCCCACGTAGATGATGCCGGAGTCGTCCAGGCGGTTGAGCTGCTGCTCGGCCAGGTTGGGGATGTCGCGGGTGATTTCTTCCGCGCCCAGCTTGGTGTCGCGCGCCATGACCACCAGTTCCTCGATGTGGATCGAGGTGTAGCGGTCGTCGGCGACCACGCGTTCGGAGATCAGGATCGAGTCTTCGAAGTTGTAGCCGTTCCAGGGCATGAAGGCGATCAGCATGTTCTGCCCGATCGAGATCTCACCCAGGTCGGTCGACGCGCCGTCGGCGATCACGTCACCCGAGGCCAGCTTGTCGCCCTTCTTGACGATGGGACGCTGGTGGATGTTGGTGTTCTGGTTGGAACGCTGGTACTTGATGAGGTTGTAGATGTCCACACCCACTTCACCGGCCACGGCTTCGGCGTCGTTCACGCGGATCACGATGCGGGTCGCGTCCACGTAGTCGACCACGCCGCCGCGCTTGGCGGTGACGACGGTGCCGGAGTCGATCGCGGCCACGCGCTCGATGCCGGTGCCCACCAGGGGCTTCTCGGGACGCAGCACGGGCACGGCCTGGCGCGACATGTTGGCGCCCATCAGCGCGCGGTTCGCATCGTCGTGCTCGAGGAACGGCACCAGCGAGGCGGCCACGGAGACGATCTGCGCGGGCGACACGTCCATGTACTGGATGGTGTCGGCCGGCGTCAGGATCGATTCACCCTTTTCACGCGCGGAGATCAGGTCACCGGTCAGGCGGCCTTCGGCGTCGAGCGCAGCGTTGGCCTGGGCGATGACGTACTTGCCTTCTTCGATGGCCGACAGGTAGTCGATCTGGTTCGTCACCTTGCCATCGATCACGCGGCGGTACGGCGTTTCGATGAAGCCGTATTCGTTCAGGCGCGCGTACAGGGCCAGCGAGTTGATCAGACCGATGTTCGGGCCTTCCGGCGTTTCGATCGGGCAGACGCGGCCGTAGTGGGTCACGTGCACGTCGCGCACTTCGAAGCCGGCGCGTTCGCGGGTCAGACCGCCCGGGCCCAGGGCCGAGACGCGGCGCTTGTGCGTGATCTCGGCGAGCGGGTTGGTCTGGTCCATGAACTGCGACAGCTGCGATGCACCGAAGAACTCCTTGAGCGCCGCGGAAATCGGCTTGGAGTTGATCAGGTCGTGCGGCATCAGCGGCTCTTGCTCGGCCTGGCCGAGGCGTTCCTTCACGGCCTTCTCGATGCGGGCCAGGCCGGTCCGGTACTGGTTTTCGGCCAGCTCGCCGACGCAACGCACGCGGCGGTTGCCCAAGTGGTCGATGTCATCGACTTCGCCACGGCCGTTGCGCAGGTCCACCAGGATCTTGACCACGGCCAGGATGTCGTCGTTGGACAGCACCATGGGGCCGGTGGATTCGTCGCGGCCCACGCGGGCGTTGAACTTCATACGGCCCACGCGCGACAGGTCGTACGTGTCCGGGTTGTAGAACAGGCGGTGGAACAGGGCCTGCACGGCGTCTTCGGTCGGCGGCTCGCCGGGGCGCATCATGCGGTAGATGGCCACGCGCGCGGCGAACTCGTCGGCGGTTTCGTCGATGCGCAGGGTCTGCGAGATGTAGGCGCCCTGGTCGAGCTCGTTGGTGTACAGGCACTGCAGGTCCTGCACGCCGGCGGTGCGCAGCTTCTTCAGCAGCGCTTCGGTCAGCTCTTCGTTGGCCTTGGCGATGATCTCGCCGGTGTCGGTGTCCACGATGTTGCGCGCCACGACGCGGCCGATCATGAAGTCTTCCGGCACGCTGATGTGCGTGGTGCCCGACTGCTCGAGTTCGCGGGTGTGGCGCACGGTGATGCGCTTGTCCTTGGCGACCACGACCTTGCCGCTCTTGTCGGTGATGTCGAAACGCGCCACTTCACCGCGCAGGCGCTCGGGCACGAAGGCCATCTGCGCGCCGCTGTCCATCAGGCGGAAGTGGTCGTTGACGAAGAAGTTGGCCAGGATGGCTTCCGGCGTCAGGCCGATGGCCTTGAGCAGGATGGTGACCGGCATCTTGCGGCGGCGGTCGACGCGGAAGAACAGCACGTCCTTCGGGTCGAATTCGAAGTCGAGCCAGGAGCCGCGGTACGGAATGATGCGAGCGGAGAACAGCAGCTTGCCCGAGCTGTGCGTCTTGCCCTTGTCGTGTTCGAAGAACACACCCGGCGAACGGTGCAACTGAGACACGATCACGCGCTCGGTGCCGTTGATGATGAAGGAGCCCTTCTCGGTCATCAGGGGCACTTCGCCCATGTAGACCTCTTGTTCCTTCACTTCCTTGATCACCTTGGATTGCGCGGTCGAGGACTCGCGGTCATAGATGATCAGCTGGACGCGAGCGCGCACGGCGGACGCGAAGGTCAGGCCGCGGGTCTGGCATTCGCGCACGTCGAACGCGGGCTTGGCCAGGTTGTACTCGACGAACTTCATCTCCACGAAACCGTTGTGGGAGACGATGGGGAAAGCCGCTTCGAACGCGGCCTGCAGGCCTTCGTTGGTGCGTTTCTTCGGTGCGCTGTCGGCTTGCAGGAACGCGGTGTACGCGTCCTTCTGCATTTGCAGGAGGTAAGGAATCGCGAGGACGTTTTCGCGGGTACCAAAGCTCTTGCGGATGCGCTTGCGTTCGGTGTATGAGTATTTCGATGCTGAGGCCATGAGATCTCCGGGCTTGAGGTCTGCGGCGACTGTCTTGCCTACCAGGGACGGATTCCTGGTGGCTTTCTTGGTGGCTGGCCTCTACCAACCATTGGCGGACGGCCTGTGCATTGCACACAGGCCCGAACCAAGTCGTTTTCTGCAGTCGGGGTCAGAAAACACTGCTAAGAAGACTCGAAAAATCTGCTTAGCGGTGTTTCAACAAAACACTCAAAAGCCGTTTCGTGAGGCGGGCTTTTGGGTGTGCTCTGAAAGCACCAAAGGCTGGAGGCCCTTATCGAGCACTCCAGCCCCTGAAACCGGGCGAATTACTTCAGCTCGGCCTTGGCGCCGGCTTCCACCAGCTTCTTGACAGCGGCTTCGGCGTCGGCCTTGGCGATCGCTTCCTTGACGTTCTTCGGTGCGCCGTCGACCAGGTCCTTGGCTTCCTTGAGGCCCAGGCCGGTGATTTCGCGCACGGCCTTGATGACGGAGACCTTGTTCGCGCCGGCTTCGACCAGCACGACGTTGAATTCGGTCTTCTCTTCAGCGGCTGCGGCAGCACCACCGCCAGCGCCGCCGGCAGCAGGAGCGGCCATGGCGGCAGCGCTCACACCAAACTTCTCTTCGATGGCTTTCACCAGTTCGTTGAGTTCCATGACCGTCATGCTGTCCAGCGCGGTCAAGAATGCGTCTTTATCGAATGCCATTTTGATTTCCTAACAATTGGTTTGAATGAAAGTGCCGCGCCACTCAGGCAGCAGCCGCTTCTTCGGCTGCCGGTGCGGCAGCGCCTTCGCCTTTTTTGGCCGCCAGCGCGCCCAGCACCACGGCCGTGCGCGAAATGGGCGACATCAGCAAGCCACACAGCTGCGCCAACAGGACTTCCTTCGAAGGAATGCTGGCAAGCGTCTTCACGCCGTTGACGTCCAGGGCCTTGCCTCCGTACACACCGCCGCGGATCACCAGCTTGTCGTTGGTTTTCGCGAAATCGGCCACCACCTTCGCGGCGGCCACAGCGTCTTCAGAGAAGCCATAGATCAGCGGGCCGGTCATCTGGTCAGCGGCCACTTCAAACGGGCTGCCAGCCACCGCACGGCGGGCCAGGGTGTTCTTCAACACACTCAGGCTCACACCATTGCTGCGGGCTGTCACGCGCAGTTTGTCCATGTTCGCGACCGTGATGCCACGGTATTCCGCCATCACGAGCGTTTGAGCTTTTGCGGCGAGGCTGGTCACTTCGGAAATGACCGCTTCTTTCTCACTGCGATTCAGACTCAAGGTCTACTCCTTAAATGTGCCCTCGGTCCTTCAAGACCTGGGGCACGCCTCATTGCAGCGATTCAACTGTTTCGGAACGAATTCCATCTGCAGCGGGATCGCCATCTGCGTTGGCTTGTCACAATTAAGCCGGCTTGCACCAGCACCAACGGTCTTGGATGGCCCCCGGATCGGCTTTCGCCAGCCCGGGGCCCACCACATCCAGGCCCCGAAGGGCCCGAATTTCTTGCGATTACGCCGAGATGGACTGGGTGTCCACGCGGACGCCCACACCCATCGTCGACGACACCGCCACCTTGCGCAGGTAGACACCCTTGCTGGTGGCGGGCTTGGCCTTGGTCAGCGCGTCGAGCAGCGCCACCAGGTTGCCCTGGAGCTTGTCGGCGTCGAACGAGCGGCGGCCGATCGTGCCGTGCACGATGCCGGCCTTGTCGACGCGGAACTGCACCTGGCCCGCCTTGGCGTTGCGCACGGCTTGTGCCACATCGGGCGTCACGGTGCCGACCTTGGGGTTGGGCATCAGGCCGCGCGGGCCCAGCACCTGACCCAGGGTACCGACGATGCGCATGGCGTCCGGCGAGGCGATGACCACGTCGAAGTTCATGTTGCCGGCCTTGATGTCGGCAGCGAGGTCGTCCATGCCGACGATGTCGGCACCGGCGGCCTTGGCTTCTTCGGCCTTGGCGCCTTGGGCGAACACGGCCACGCGCTTGGTCTTGCCGGTGCCGTTGGGCATCACGACAGCGCCACGCACCACCTGGTCCGACTTCTTGGCATCCACGCCCAGCTGGATCGCCACGTCGATGGACTCATCGAACTTGGCGTTCGCGCATTCCTTGATGATCGCCAGGGCGTCGGTCAGGCTGTACAGCTTGTTGCTGTCGACCTTGCCTTCGAAGGCTTTCTGTTTTTTGGTCAGCTTGGCCATTTACACGCCCTCCACAATCACGCCCATCGAGCGAGCCGAACCGGCGATGGTGCGCACAGCAGCGTCCACATCGGCAGCGGTCATGTCCTTCATCTTGGTCTTGGCGATCTCTTCGAGCTGGGCCCGGGTGATCTTGCCGACCTTGTTCTTGTTGGGCACCGAGGAGCCCTTGTCCAGCTTGATGGCCTTCTTGATCAGGGTCGTCGCGGGCGGCGTCTTGATGATGAAGGTGAAGCTCTTGTCCGCGAAGGCCGTGATCACCACGGGCAGCGGCAGACCGGGCTCGACGCCCTGGGTCTGGGCGTTGAACGCCTTGCAGAACTCCATGATGTTCAGGCCGCGCTGACCCAGCGCCGGACCGATCGGGGGAGAGGGGTTGGCCTTACCAGCTGGCACTTGCAGCTTGATGAAGCCGACGATTTTTTTCGCCATTTTTTAGCTCCTGCGAGTGCAGACGGTTGCCATCAAGACAACCTCCTCGCGGTTGGGGACCCGGGAAAGAAACAATGGCACAGGCGTCGGGCCGACCCGCCTGTGCCACGAAAGATTCAGGTCTTTTCGACCTGGCTGAATTCCAGCTCCACCGGCGTGGCACGACCGAAGATGGTCACCGACACGCGCATCTTGTTCTTCTCGTAGTTGACTTCTTCGACGGTGCCGTTGAAGTCGGTGAACGGACCTTCCTTGACGCGCACGTACTCGCCGACCACGAACTCGACCTTGTGGCGCGGCTTGTCGGTGCCTTCCTGCATCTGGTTGACGATCTTCTGAACGTCTTCCTCGGAGATCGGCGCCGGGCGGTTCTTCGCGCCACCCACGAAACCGGTCACCTTGTTGGTGTGCTTCACCAGGTGCCAGGTGTCGTCGTCCATCACCATTTCCACCAGCACGTAGCCGGGGAAGAACTTGCGCTCGGTGGTGCGCTTCTGGCCGTTCTTCATCTCCACCACTTCTTCGGTGGGGACCAGGATGCGGCCAAACTTGTCTTGCATGCCGGCGCGGTTGATGCGCTCGACGATGTTGCGCTCGGCCGCCTTTTCCATGCCGGAGTAGGCATGGACCACGTACCAGCGCATGCCTTCAGCGGCCACGGGACTGTGTTGCTCGGTCATCATTTCCTCCAGCCCAGGATCAGGTCGTAAAACAGCCATTCGACGGTCTTGTCGGTCAGCCACAGGAACAGGGCCATCACGAACACGAACGCGAACACATAGGCCGTCATCTGGATGGCCTCCTTGCGCGCCGGCCAGACCACCTTCTTGACCTCACGCCAGGCGTCACGGCCGAAGGCGATCAGCTGCTTGCCCGACTCGGACACCGCGAACACCACCACGGCCGCGCCCAGCAGCACGATCAGCGCACCCCATTGCGCCAGCGCACCGCGCGAGGACAGCAGGTAGAACGCCACGAACGAGCCCAGCAACAGCGCGATCGCCGCCGCCAGCTTGGCCTTGTCGGCGCCGGTGTGGACGGTTTGAACTTCGGAAGTGGCCATGAGGATCCAGACAATTCGTATCAAAAGGCGCGTCCAAAACCCGAAAGCTTGAGACACGCAAGCCCACCAGAGGTCTTCACGACTTCGGTGGGCTTGTTAACCACTCAACAGGGTGGATTCAGGTTCCTGGCTTCAGGTTCCGGCGACATCCTGTCGGGTGGCAGGGGCAGTAGGAATCGAACCTACAACCTTCGGTTTTGGAGACCGACGCTCTGCCAATTGAGCTATACCCCTACTGGCTTCTGCCCCACAAAGGGCTTTTCTTACGCGATGATTTTTGCGACGACGCCGGCGCCGACGGTGCGGCCGCCTTCGCGGATGGCAAAGCGCAGGCCTTCTTCCATGGCGATCGGGGCGATCAGCTTGACCGTGATCGACACGTTGTCACCCGGCATCACCATTTCCTTGCCTTCGGGCAGCTCGATCGAGCCGGTCACGTCGGTCGTGCGGAAGTAGAACTGCGGACGGTAGTTGTTGAAGAACGGCGTGTGACGGCCACCTTCGTCCTTGGACAGCACGTACACCTCACCCGTGAAGTGCGTGTGCGGCTTGATCGAGCCGGGCTTGCACAGCACCTGGCCGCGCTGCACGTCTTCGCGCTTGGTGCCGCGCAGCAGGATACCCACGTTGTCGCCCGCCTGGCCCTGGTCCAGCAGCTTGCGGAACATCTCCACGCCCGTGCAGGTCGTCTTCTGCGTGGCGGAGATGCCCACGATCTCGATTTCTTCGCCGACCTTGATGATGCCGCGCTCGATACGGCCCGTCACCACGGTGCCGCGGCCCGAGATGGAGAACACGTCTTCCACCGGCATCAGGAAGGCACCGTCCACCGCGCGCTCGGGCGTGGGGATGTAGGTGTCCAGCGCGTCAGCCAGCTTCATGATGGCTTCTTCGCCCAGCTTGCCCTTGTCGCCTTCCAGGGCGAGCTTGGCCGAGCCGTGGATGATGGGGGTGGCGTCGCCCGGGAAGTCGTACTTGTCCAGCAGCTCGCGCACTTCCATCTCGACCAGCTCGAGCAGCTCGGCGTCGTCGACCATGTCGCACTTGTTCAGGAACACGATGATGTAAGGCACGCCCACCTGGCGCGCCAGCAGGATGTGCTCGCGGGTCTGGGGCATCGGACCGTCAGCGGCCGAGCACACCAGAATGGCGCCGTCCATCTGGGCGGCACCGGTGATCATGTTCTTGACGTAGTCGGCGTGGCCGGGGCAGTCCACGTGGGCGTAGTGGCGGTTGGCCGTTTCGTATTCCACGTGTGCGGTGTTGATCGTGATGCCGCGCGCCTTCTCTTCCGGTGCCGCATCGATCTGGTCATAGGCCTTGGCCGCGCCGCCGAACTTGGCCGCCAGCACCGTCGTGATCGCCGCCGTCAGCGTCGTCTTGCCATGGTCCACGTGACCAATCGTGCCCACGTTCACGTGCGGCTTGGTCCGCTCAAATTTCTCTTTTGCCATTTTTCAGCTCCAAAATCAAAATTGCCGAAACACCAGAACAATGCAGGAATATCACTGGTGCCCATGGCGGGAATCGGACCCGCGACCTCTCCCTTACCAAGGGAGTGCTCTACCACTGAGCCACATGGGCAAAGGCACCCGGCGGACCGGACACCCCTGAAAACTCAAACGCCTGTCAAAAACACATCCAACCACCGACGGGACATGGAGCGGGAGACGGGAATCGAACCCGCGTCATCAGCTTGGAAGGCTGGGGTTCTACCATTGAACTACTCCCGCCTGACCTAACCGGCACCACACGGCACCGACCCTCTGGGCGAAACATCCCATTTGCTAACACGTCACATCGATCGCTGGTGGAGGAGGCTGGATTCGAACCAGCGTACGCGTAAGCGGGCAGATTTACAGTCTGCTGCCTTTAACCACTCGGCCACCCCTCCATAGCGCAGCCCGCGATTATGCCATGGATTTGTGGCACTTGGCGCCCGCTCCCCGCTGCCCATTCCGTCACCAGGCGATCGGCGCCCGGCCCTGCCCGGCCAGCCAGGCGTTGGCCTGCCCGAAATGGCCGCAGCCGACGAACGGTACGGGGCCGCGCCGGGCCGACAGCGGCGACGGGTGGTTGGCGCTGAGCACGAGATGGCGCCGGGCGTCGATCAAAGGCGTCTTTTTCTGGGCATGGGCGCCCCAGAGCAGAAACACCTTGGGGTCGCCGGTGTGGCCGCAGTGCTGGATGACGGCGTCGGTCAAGGCTTCCCAGCCCCGGCCGGCATGGCTGGCGGGCTGGCCGTCCTCCACCGTCAGGCCGGTGTTGAGCAGCAGGACACCCTGCCGGGCCCAGCGCACCAGCGAGCCGTCGGCTGGCACAGGCGTACCCAGATCGCGCTGCAGCTCCTGGAACATGTTGCGCAGGCTGGGCGGAGTCTTGACGCCGGGCGCCACGGAAAAGGCCAACCCTTCAGCCTGTCCGGGGCCGTGGTACGGGTCCTGGCCCAGGATGACCACGCGAACCGCCTCGGGGGCACTGAGTTCAAGGGCCCGCAGCGGCCTGGGCGGGTAGACCACCGCCCCCTGCGCCAGCCGCTCGGCCAGGAAGTCCTGCAACCCGCCCCCCGGGGACGAGGCCCAGAAATGGTCCACCAGACCGGCCCAACCCGGCTGCACCGGCCAGTCGGCCGGCTGGGCCGACAGCAGATGGGGGGCCACCGCGGGCCCGCCCCAGTCGAAACCGGCTTGCATCGCCACCTCAGTTGAACAGCTCGGCCAGCGCCAGCCCGGGCTCGGGCGCGCGCATGAAAGCCTCGCCCACCAGGAAGGCGTTGACGCCCGCCGCGCGCATGGTCTGCACGTCGGCGCGGCCCAGGATGCCCGATTCGGTGATCAGCAGGCGGTCGGCCGGCACATCGGGCAGCATGTCCAGCGTGGTCCGCAGCGTCACCTCGAAGGTGCGCAGGTTGCGGTTGTTGATGCCGACCAGGCAGGTCTTGAGCCGCAGCGCGCGCTCCAGTTCGGCGCGGTCGTGCACCTCGACCAGCACGGCCATGTTCAGGCCCAGGGCCACGGCCTCGAGCTCGGCCATGCGGGCGTCGTCCAGGCAGGCGGCGATCAGCAGGATGGCGTCGGCGCCCATGGCGCGGGCCTCATAGACCTGGTAGGGGTCGACCATGAAGTCCTTGCGCAGCACGGGCAGGTCGCAGCTGGCGCGGGCCTGCTTGAGGAAATCGGGGCTGCCCTGGAAGAACTGGCGGTCGGTCAGCACCGACAGGCAGGCCGCGCTCACCTGGCCATCGCCTTCGGCGTAGCTTTGCGCGATGTCGGCGGGAATGAAGTCTTCGCGCAACACGCCCTTGCTCGGGCTGGCCTTCTTGACCTCGGCGATCACGGCCGCCTGGCCGGCGGCGATCTTGGCGCGCAGCGCGCCCTCGAAATCGCGCGTGAGCACGCGGCTCTCGGCATCGAAACGCACCGCGTCCAGCGGCTTCTTGCGCTGGGCGGCGGCGATTTCCTCGTGCTTGACGGCCACGATTTTCTGCAGGATGTCGCTCATGACGGTGTTCCAGATCAGGCCACGAAGGCCTTGAGTTGTTCGAGTTTGGCCAGCGCCGCGCCGGCGGCGAGCGTGCGCCGCGCCAGCGCGATGCCCTCGCCCATGTCGGCGACCACGTTGGCCGCGTACAGCGCCACGCCGGCGTTGAGCGCCACGATCTCGCTGGCGGCCTTGAAGGCCGGGTCGTCGCGGCCTTCGAGCACCCCCATCAGCATCTGGCGCGAGGCCTCGGGCGTTTCCACCCGCAGCGCGCGGCTGCTGGCCATGGTCATGCCGAAGTCCTCGGGGTGGATTTCGTATTCGGTGATCTCGCCATTCTTGAGTTCGCCGACCAGCGTGGCGGCGCCGAGCGAGACCTCGTCCATGCCGTCGCGCCCGTACACCACCACGGCGTGTTCGGCGCCCAGGCGCTGCAGCGCGCGCACCTGGATGCCCACCAGATCGGGGTGGAACACGCCCATGAGGATGTTGGGGGCCGAGGCCGGGTTGGTCAGCGGCCCCAGGATGTTGAAGATGGTCTTGATGCCGAGCTCGCGCCGCACCGGGGCCACGTTCTTCATGGCGGGGTGGTGGTTGGGCGCGAACATGAAGCCCACGCCGACCTGTTCGATGCAGCGCGCGATGGCCTCGGGCGGCAGGTTGATGTTGACGCCCAGGCTCTCCAGCACGTCGGCGCTGCCACTCTTGCTCGAGACGCTGCGCCCACCGTGTTTGCTCACGCGCGCGCCGGCCGCGGCGGCCACGAACATGGAACAGGTGGAGATGTTGAAGGTGTGCGAGCCGTCGCCGCCGGTGCCCACGATGTCGACCAGGTGGGTCTTGTCGGCCACGTGCACCTTGGTGGAGAACTCGCGCATCACCTGCGCGGCGGCGGTGATCTCACCGATGGTTTCCTTCTTCACGCGCAGGCCGGTGATGAAGGCGGCCATCATGACCGGCGACATCTCGCCGCTCATGATCAGGCGCATGAGGTGCAGCATCTCGTCGTGGAAGATCTCGCGGTGTTCGATGGTGCGCTGCAGCGCTTCCTGCGGGGTGATCTTGTGTGCGGAGGTGGGTGACATGAAGGTCTCCAAGGGTCTCTTTACGGGGCGGGATGGTCGGTCAAGGCCAGTTTCAGGCCGAAGCCGATGAAGAGCACGCCGGCGGCGCGGTCGAGCCAGTGCATGGCGCGGCGCACCAATTGCACGCGGTTCGCGGCCCAGGCCGCGAGCCAGGCGTAGCCCAGGGTCACGGGCAGGGCATTGAAGCTGAACAGCACGCCCAGGGCCAGGAAGGCCAGGGTCTTGTGGCTGGCGTCGGGCGCGATGAACTGCGGCAGGAAGGCCAGGAAGAACAGCGCCACCTTGGGGTTGAGCACGTTGGTGAGGAAGCCGCGGCGGAACACGCGGCCCAGGTCGGGCTCGGCGGGGGCGGCGTCGGGCGCCCAGCCCGGGGTGGACGCGCGCAGCAGGCGCACGCCCATCCACAGCAGGTAGGCCGCGCCGACGAATTTGACGACCGTGAACGCCGTGGCCGAGGCCGCCAGCAGGGCCCCCAGGCCCACGGTGGCGATCGCCACGTGCACGAAGCAGCCCGCGAAGATGCCGAGCGCGGCCACCATGCCGGCGCGCACGCCGCCGCGCAGCGAGTTGCTCACGATGTAGAGCACGTCCGGGCCGGGCGTGAGGTTGAGCAGCCAGCCGGCCACGATGAAGAGCAGGAGTTGCGGCCAATCGGGCATGGGGCGCTCCGGCTCAGTAGACGGCGGTGCCGGCGGCGCGCGCGGCGGGCGCGGTGCCGCCCTGCGCGAAGAAGGCCCGGGTGCTGGCGATCGCGCGGTCGATGCCGGCCGTGTCCACGTCGAGGTGTGTCACGAAACGCAGCCCGATCAGGCCGGTGGCGAGCACGCCATCCTTCGCGAGGTGGGCCAGCAGGTCGGGCCCACGCCCGCCGGCCACATCGACGAACACGATGTTGGTCTGCGCGGAGCGCACGCTCAAGCCCTCGATGCCGGCCAGGCCCTGGGCCAGGCGCAGCGCGAGCGCATGGTCGTCGGCCAGGCGGCGCACGTGGTGGTCCAGCGCGTGGTGCGCCGCGGCCGCGAGCAGGCCCGACTGGCGCAGCCCGCCGCCGAGCATCTTGCGCCAGCGCAGCGCGCGGCGGATCAGGTCTTCCGAGCCGCACAGGGCCGAACCCACGGGTGCGCCCAAGCCCTTGCTGAAGCAGACCGACACGCTGTCGAAGCGGTCGACGATGCCGCGCACCGCCTGGTAAGGGTCGCCCCCACGCTCCCGCACTGCGTGTGGGTCGCTGCCCCCGAGGGGGCTGCCTCGGCTTGGGGCGGTCCTGCGCCGAGGCGAGGGTCACCACCGGCCGCCACCGCCGCGTTGAACACGCGCGCGCCGTCCAGGTGCACCGCCAGCCCGTGCTCGCGCGCCAACGCCGTGGCGCCGTCGAGGTAGTCGGCCGGCATGGGGTGGCCGTTCCAGGTGTTCTCCAGGCACAGCAGGCGCGTGCGGGCGAAGTGGGGGTCGTCGGGCTTGATGGCGGCGGCGATGTCGGCCAGCTGCATCTGCCCGCTGGCGTTCTGCGCCAGCGGCTGCGGCTGGATGCTGCCCAGCACCGCCGCGCCACCACCTTCGTAGCGGTAGGTGTGGGCGTTCTGGCCCACCAGGTACTCGTCGCCGCGCTCGCAGTGCGCCAGCATCGCGCACAGGTTGCTCTGCGTGCCGCTGGGCATGAAGAGCGCGGCCTGCTTGCCGGTGATGGCGGCGATGCGCTCCTGCAACGCCTGCACCGAGGGATCGTCGCCGAACACGTCGTCGCCCAGGGGCGCGGCCATCATGGCCTCGCGCATGGCGGCGGTGGGTTGGGTGACGGTGTCGCTGCGCAAGTCGACGGGGGTGTTCATGCCTGCTCCAGGAAGTTCTTGAGCATGGCGTGGCCGTGCTCGGTGAGAATGCTCTCGGGGTGGAACTGCACGCCTTCGATGGCCAGTGTCTTGTGCTTCACGCCCATGATCTCGCCATCCGGCGTCCAGGCCGTGACCTCGAGGCAATCGGGGCAGCTCGCGCGCTCGATGGCCAGCGAGTGGTAGCGGTTCACGGTGAACTGCTCGGGCAGGTTCGCGAACACGCCCTGGCGCGTGGTGGTGATCGGCGAGGTCTTGCCGTGCATCAGCTCCTGCGCGCGAACGATCTTGCCGCCGAAGGCCGCGCCGATGCTCTGGTGCCCCAGGCACACACCGAGGATGGGCAGCTTGCCCGCGAAGTGCTGGATCGCCGCGACCGAAATGCCGGCCTCGGCGGGCGAACACGGCCCTGGCGAAATCACCAGGCGATCCAGTTGCCCGGCGGCCAGGCGCGCATCGATCTCCTCCAGCGTGATCTCGTCGTTGCGGAACACGCTGACCTCGGCACCGAGTTCGCCGAAGTACTGCACGATGTTGTAGGTGAACGAGTCGTAGTTGTCGACCATGAGCAAGCGGATCGGCTTCATTCCAGGCCCTCCTCGACCAGTTCGGCGGCGCGCAGCAGCGCGCGCGCCTTGTGTTCGGTTTCCCTCCACTCCATCTCGGGCACCGAGTCGGCCACCACGCCGGCCGCGGCCTGCACGTAGAGCGTCTGGTCCTTGATGATGCCGGTGCGGATCGCGATGGCCACGTCCATGTCGCCGGCGTAACTCAGGTAGCCACAGGCGCCGCCGTAGATGCCGCGCTTGGTCGGCTCGAGCTGGTCGATCAGTTCCATGGCATGCACCTTGGGCGCGCCGGTGAGCGTGCCGGCCGGGAAGGTGGCCTTGAGCACGTCCATGCTGCCCACGGGCTGGCCGTCCGGCCCCTCCACCAGGATGCCCTCGACGTTGCTCACGATGTGCATCACGTGGCTGTAGCGCTCCACCGCGAAGGCCTCGGTCACCTTCACGCTGCCGGTCTTGGCGATGCGGCCGATGTCGTTGCGCGCCAGGTCGATCAGCATCACGTGCTCGGCGCGTTCCTTGGGGTCGTTGACCAGCTCGGTCTCGGTGGCCTTGTCCTGCTCCGGCGTGGCGCCGCGCGGGCGCGTGCCGGCCAACGGGCGGATGGTGATCTTCTGGCCCTCGGGCGTGTGTTCCTGGCGCACCAGGATTTCCGGCGAAGCCCCCACCACGTGGAAATCCCCGAAGTGGTAGTAATACATATAGGGAGACGGGTTGAGCGAGCGCAGCGCGCGGTACAGGCTCAGCGGCGACTCGGTGTAGCGCTTCTTGATGCGCTGGCCCACCTGCACCTGCATGAAGTCACCGGCGGCGATGAGCTCCTTGGCGCGCTCGACCGCCGCGAGGTAGTCGGCCTTGGCAAAGTCGCGCTCGGCCGGGTAGCTCTGGCTGGGCTTGACCACCGGCGCGCTCACCGAGTACTTCAGCGCCTCGCGCAGCTCGCGCAGCCGCTTCTTGGCGTTGGCGTAGGCCTCGGGCTGGGCCGGATCGGCGTACACGATGAGGTAGAGCTTGCCCGAGAGGTTGTCGATCACCGCCAGTTCTTCGCACTGCAGCAGCAGGATGTCGGGGCAGCCCAGGGTGTCGGGCGGGCAGCTGTTCTCCAGCTTCTTCTCGATGTGGCGCACCGCGTCGTAGCCGAAGTAGCCGGCCAGGCCACCGCAGAAGCGCGGCAGACCCGGGCGCAGAGCGACCTTGAAGCGCTTCTGGTAAGCGGCGATGAAGTCCAGCGGGTTGCCGTGCGCGGTCTCGATGACAGCGCCGTCGCGCACCACCTCGGTCTTGGCCTCGGCGCCGAAGCCGCTGGCGCGCAGCAGGGTGCGCGCGGGCAGGCCGATGAAGCTGTAGCGCCCGAAGCGCTCACCGCCCACCACCGATTCGAGCAGGAAACTGTGTCTGCCGTCGCCACGCCCGTGCGCGAGTTTGAGGTAGAGCGAGAGCGGGGTTTCGAGGTCGGCGAAGGCCTCGGCCATCAGCGGGATGCGGTTGTAGCCCTGCTGGGCCAGGCTCTTGAATTCGAGTTCCGTGATCATGTTCGTTCTTTCCATCGGCCACACGCCGGGTCATCGTCGACGCATCGGGTGGGGCTGGGGTCCATGCCATCCGGGGAAACATCCGCCGGGTTCGGGGTGGGGTGACAGTGGCGGCGTGGAACGCGCGCGGACTGTGCAAACCCCGGGGGAAGGTGCACGTTTACGCTGGCTTGCGCCAGGGCCAGGCTCCCCGGCCATTGCGGCTCGGCAGACCACCTGAAAAGGATGTGCGTGGGTTGAACATGGAAGGCGCAGTGTAGCAAAGCGCCATGACCGTGTCCCACATCACGCGCCCAAGCTTTGGTTCTACGGCCAAACCCTGATGTCCGGCGCAGGCTCGACAAGGACAATCCTGGCGAAACGAACGGGTGTTCGTTTTTTTACGCGCCATCGCCCTCGCCCATCCGGACACACCCCATGAAAACACCGTTGATGCCCACCCTCGCCCTGGTCTTTGCCCTGCTCGGCATGGGTGCGGCGCAGGCCGCCACCGTCGACCTCGCCGGCGTGAAGCTCGAAGACCGCGCCACCGTGGCCGGCAGCCCGCTGGTGCTCAATGGCGCCGGCATCCGCTACAAGGCGGTGTTCAAGGTCTACACCGCCGGCCTGTACCTCGGGGAGAAGGCGAGCACCCCCGAGGCCGTGCTCGCGACCAAGGGCCCCAAGCGCATCAGCATCACCATGCTGCGCGACATCGACTCGGCCGAGCTGGGCAAGCTGTTCTCGCGCGGCATGGAAGACAACATGGACCGCAGCGCCTTCTCCAAGCTCATCCCGGGCGTGCTGCGCATGAGCCAGGTGTTCAGCGACCACAAGAAGCTGCAGGCCGGCGACAACTTCCTGGTGGACTGGGTGCCCGGCACCGGCGCCGTGCTCACCATCAAGGGCAAGGTGGAGGGCGAGCCGTTCAAGGAGCCCGAGTTCTACGACGCCCTGCTGCGCATCTGGCTGGGCCCCAAACCGGCCGACCACCTGCTCAAGGACGCCCTGCTGGGCAAGCCGGCACGCTGATCCGTCCGCGCGACGCGCGGCCCCCATGCGCCGCCGAACGGGCGGTCCGGCCCGCCAGAATGCGGGTCATCCCCTCTACGCCGCATTCACCATGATCCGTCGCAACCTGATGGCCGCCCTGGCCGCCGCCCTCCTGCCCGTCACCGGCCTGCCCCAGGACAGCGGCGACATCGTGGTGGCGCAGATCGGCCCTTTCACCGTGCTGCCCGCGCCGGACCCGAAGGAGCTCAACGAAGGCATCACCGCCGCGCTGGACGAGATCAACGGCCGCGGCGGCGTCCAGGGCCGGCGCATCTCGCTCGTCAAGCTGGACGACACCTACACCTTCGACGGCTTCCGCCAGCAGCTGGGCACGGTGATGGCGCAAAAGCCGGTGGCGCTGCTGACGCCGCTGGGCTCCGCCACCCTCAAGGGCCTGCTCGACAGCAAACTGCTGGACACCACCGACATCGTGATCCTCAACGCGGTGCCGGGCGCCAGCGTGCTGCGCTCGCCGGGGCACCCCAAGCTGTTCCACATCCGCGCGGGCGACGAGCAGCAGATCCACAAGATCGTGACGCACGCGCGCACGCTGAGCATCCGCTCCATGGGGGTGCTGCACCAGAACATCCCGATCGGCTCTTCCGGCCTGGCCTCGGCGCGCAGCGCGGCGGCCGAGCTGGGCGGCATCGAGATCGTGGAAGCGCAGTCCGCCACCGACGCCGCGGCGCTCGCGCAGGCGGCCAAGACCCTGGCCGCCGCCAACCCGCAATCGGCCCTGGTGGTGGGCGCGCCCAAGTTCTCGGGCGAGGCCATTGCCGCGCTGCGGGCGGCAGGGGTCTCGCAGCAGATCTTCAGCCTGTCCTACCTGCCCGCACCGGCGCTGATGAAATTCGCGGGCAACGGCGCGCGCGGCGTGGGCCTGTCCCAGACCTTCCCCAACCCCATGGGCGCGACGCTCCCGCTGCAGCGCGATTTCCGCGCCGCGATGCGCAAGGTGCACCCCACGCTGACGGACTACACCACCTTCCACATGGAGGGCTACATCACCGCCCGGGTGTTCGCCGAAGCCGCCAAACGCAGCCGCGGCCTCAATCCCTCGGGCATCGCGCAGTCGCTGCGCGCCATGGGCGAGGTCGACCTCGGCGGTTTCCGCGTCAACTTCGCCAAGGGCAACCTGGGCAGCAACTGGGTGGACATCGGCGTGGTGTCCGGCGACGGCAAGCTGCTTTACTGATCGTCTTCAGGCCCCGGCCTGCAGCAAGCCGGGCAGGCCGTCGAGGCGGTCCACGAAGGCATCGGCGTCGACCCCGCGCACCGGCTCGCCGTGGTTGTAGCCATAGGTCACCAGCACCACCGGGCAGCCGGCCGCTCGCGCGGCCAGCGCATCGTTCTGCGAATCGCCCACCATCAGCGTTTGCGCCGGCACCGTGCCCAGGGCTTCACAGGTCTTGAGCAGCGGCAGCGGGTCGGGCTTGGTGCGCTCGAAGCTGTCGCCGCCGAACACGTGGGCGAAAAAGTCCGCCAGACCCTTGGCTTGCAGCAGCGGGCGCGCGAAGTTCAGCGGCTTGTTGGTCAGGCAGGCCAGCGGCAGGCCCCGCTCGCGCAACGCCGCGAGGCCCTCGACGACACCGGGGTAGACCGCGCTGTGCTGACCGTTGATGGCCAGGTAGTGCGCCTGGTAGCGCGTCCAGGCCTCGGGCTGCACGCGGGCGGCCTCGTCGGCACCAAGCCCGCCGTGCAGCAGCGCCGAGCGGATCAGGTGCGCCGAACCTTTGCCCACCATGCGCTCGATGTCGGCGCGGGCGACGACCGGGCGGCCCAGGTCCTTGAGGGTTTCATTCAGGGCGACGTCGAAGTCGCCCAGGGTGTCGACCATGGTGCCGTCAAGGTCGACGATCAAGGCCCCCACGCTCCACCGCTGCGCGGGTCGCTGCCCCCCGAGGGGGCTGGCCGGGCTTGGGAGCGGCCCGGCGCCCAGCCGGGCGTCGTCGATGCTTCTCATTGGAGCGCCGTGCGCATCTGGTCGATCACGGCCTTGTAGTCCGGCTTGCCGAAGATCGCGCTGCCGGCCACGAAGGTGTCGGCCCCTGCGTCGGCCACGCGGCGGATGTTGTCGGCCTTGATGCCGCCGTCCACCTCCAGGCGGATGTCCTTGCCGCTGGCCTCGATGCGCCGGCGCGCGTCCTCGATCTTGCGCAGCGCGGAGTCGATGAAGCTCTGGCCGCCGAAGCCCGGGTTCACGCTCATGATCAGGATCAGGTCGATGTCGTCGATCAGCCAGTCCAGCACGTCCAGCGGCGCGCCGGGGTTGAAGGTCAGGCCGGCCTTGGCGCCTTTGGCCTTGATGGCCTGCACGCTGCGGTGCACGTGGGTGCTCGCATCGGGATGGAAGCTCACGAGATCGGCGCCGGCGTCGATGAAGGCACCGGCCAGCGCGTCCACCGGCTGGATCATCAGATGCACGTCGATCGGCACGGGCGTGCCGTCGGGCTTCTTCGCGTGCGGCTTGAGCGCTTGGCAGATCATGGGCCCGAAGGTCAGGTTGGGCACGTAGTGGTTGTCCATCACGTCGAAGTGGATCCAGTCGGCGCCAGCGGCGATGACGTTCTTCACCTCGTCGCCCAGGCGGGCGAAATCGGCGGACAGGATGGAGGGGGCGATGCGGTGCTGGACGGGAAGCTGGGACATGGGCAACCTGGCTGGTGGGGAATGGGTGGGCGCGGGATCGGGCCAAAGACCCCATTCTCGCAGGGCCACCGCGTTGACGCAGGCGCGCGGTAACATGCCGCCCATGCCGAAATACCTGTTCACCTGCGAGGTCGAACCCCAGTTTCTGAGCGAGCAGTCCTCGCCCGACGAAGACGTGTACGCCTTCGCATACACCATCACCATCACCAACGCGGGTGAGGTGCCGGCGCAGCTGATCGCGCGCCACTGGATCATCGACGACGCCAACGGCCGCACCGAACAGGTCAAGGGCCTGGGCGTGGTCGGCCACCAGCCCCTGCTGCGGCCCGGCGAATCCTTCCAGTACACCAGCGGTACGCGCCTGGCCACGCCCACGGGCGCCATGCGCGGCAGTTTCTTCTGCGTGGCCGAAGACGGCGAGCGCTTCGAGGCCGAAGTCACCGAATTCGCGCTGCGCGCCCCGGGTTCGGGCGATGCACCGGCCCGGGTGCTGCACTGACACCCCGCGCCCCGACACGCGGCCCACACCCTGACGACCGCATGCCCACTTCCACCCCGCTCGACACCCTGGACCCGGACGCCTCGCTGGCCTTGCGCCACCTGTGGCTGATCGAGGCGCTGCGCTGGGTGCGCGGCGAAGAGGCCGATGTGCAGGCCAGCGTCAGCCGCGTGCGCCTGTTCCTGGACACCGTGCAGGCCGACCCGGCCCTGCAGGCGCGCTGGCGCCGCTGGTGGAACCGGTTCATCACCACCGTGGACCTCACGCCGCTGCTGGCCGACCACGGCTTCGCCCCCCGCACCGCCTTTCTCAGCGAATTCGGCAACCGCCTGCGCAAGAAGGTGCTGCCGGGCACGCCCGAGACCACCGACATGGCCGAGCTGTTCGACCTGCTGCTGTCCGCGCGCTTCGACGTGCGCTGGCTCAAGGCGCTCGACAGCGACACCCTCAAGCGCCTGCGCGCGCTGCTGATCGCACCGCCCGATGCCCCGCTGGACGAGGCCACCGCCGGCTTCTGGCAGACCGCGCTGATGGACGCGCTGATCTACTGCGTGAGCCAGATCAGCGCCACCGGCTTCGCCTCGGAGATCCGCATCCGCATGTCGCCCGAGGCGCAGGCCCAGCGCCCCTTCCACGAGCTGCCGGCCGATTTCGAGGCGCTGCGGCGCGCCGTGAACGAACACGGCGCGCGCAGCCCCGAGGCCATGGCCGCGGCCGAGGTGCTGCGCCAGCAACTCGATGCCTGCCGCCACGCCGCCTACACCGTGTATTCGCACCTGGAAGAACACGGCGTGTCGGTCGGCATCGTGTTCCGCCTGCGCCAGCTGCGCGAGCGCATCGTGCGCGTCAAGGAGCTGCTGGACTGCCTGCAGTCCGAACAACCCGAGCGCGCCACCGCCGCGCTGCTGGCCGACCTGGCCCAGGTCGGTCTGGACAACCGCAGCGTGCGCTCGCTCATCGCCAGCAGCTCGCAGCTCACTGCCGCCAAGGTCGCCGAGCGCAGCGCCGAGAGCGGCGAGCACTACATCACCCGCAACGCCGCCGAGTACCGCGAGATGCTGCGCAAGGCGGCGGGCGGCGGCGCCATCGTCGGCGTCACGGTCTGGGTCAAGTTCCTGATGTACGGCCTGGGCCTCACCGCGTTCTGGGGCGGCTTTGCCAACGGCGTGAACTACGCGACCTCGTTCGTGGTCATCATGCTGCTGCACCTCACGCTGGCCACCAAGCAGCCCGCCGTGACCGCCCCCGCCATGGTCGCCAAACTGCGCGACATCAAGGCGCCCGGCGCCGTGCGCCGCTTCGTCGACGAGGTGGCCAACCTGTTCCGCTCGCAGATCGCGTCCATCGTGGGCAACATCGGGCTGGTGATCCCGGTGGTGGTGCTGTTCAGCCTGGTCATGCAGCTGACCACCGGCGGGGCCATGATCGACGAGCACAAGGCCCACCAGGTGCTCAAGGACATCAGCCTGCTCGGGCCCCTGGTGCTGTTCGCGGCCTTCACCGGCGTGCTGCTGTTTGCCTCCAGCATCATCGCCGGCTGGGTCGAGAACTGGTACGTGTTCCACAACCTGGACTCGGCCATGCAGCACAACCCCCGCTTCACCGCTGTGCTGGGACGCGCGCGCGCCGCGCGCTGGGCCGACTTCATGCGCCGCAACATCTCGGGCCTGGCGGCCAACATCTCGCTGGGCTTCATGCTCGGCCTGGTGCCCGCCTTCATGACCTTCTTCGGCATCGGACTGGACGTCCGCCACGTCACCCTGTCCGCCGGCCAGGTCGCCGCGGCGGCCATGGCGCTGGGCTGGGGCGTGTTCAGGGAGTCGGGGTTCTGGTGGGCCGTGGCCGGCGTGCTCGCCATCGGCCCGATCAACCTGGGCGTGAGCTTCTACCTCGCGTTCCGACTGGCCCTGCAGGCGCAGAACATCAGCGAGGTCAACCGCCAGCTGATCCGCGCCGCGATCAAGCGCCGCATCCGCGCCGCGCCGCTGAGCTTCCTGATTCCGCCCCGGGCCGCGCGCCGCGGCGAAGACGACGAACCCCCTGCCCCGGCACCTTCGGCCGGTTCGCCCCAAGCGCATGGGTGAGTTCGAGCTGATCCGCCGCCATTTCCAGCGCGCGCCAGCGACCGGTGGGGACAGCGCGGTGGTGCTGGGCATCGGCGACGACTGCGCCCTGCTGCAACCCAGCCCCGGCCACCAGCTCGCGATCTCCAGCGACATGCTGGTCGAGGGCCGGCATTTTTTCGCCGACGTGGACCCCGAAGCGCTGGGCCACAAGGCGCTGGCCGTGAACCTGAGCGACCTCGCCGCCATGGGCGCGCGCCCGCTGGGCTTCACGCTCGCGCTCGCCCTGCCCCACGCCGACAGCGACTGGCTCGCGCGCTTCGCGCAAGGGATGTTCGCACTGGCCGACGCACACGCCTGCCCGCTGGTGGGCGGCGACACGACGCGCGGCCCGCTCAACCTGTGCATCACCGTCTTCGGCGAGGTGAGGCCCGGCCAGGCGCTGCGGCGCGACGCCGCGCGCGCGGGCGACGACCTGTATGTGAGTGGCCGCACCGGCGAAGCCCGGCTGGCGCTGGAACAGCTGCGCGGCACCGAATGGGCCGGCGCGGTCGGGGGCGCTGAAGCGCGCGCGCGGCTGGAGCGGCCCACACCGCGCAACGCCCTGGGTGTGGCGCTGTCGGCCGTGGCGGGCGCGCACGCCGCGATCGACCTGAGCGACGGCCTGGCCGGCGACCTCGGCCACCTCCTGCAGGCCAGCGGCGTGGGCGCCGAGATCCACCTGCCCGCCCTGCCCGTGGCCCCAGCGCTGCAAGGCCTGCCCGACGCGCACCGGCTCGAATGCCTGCTGGCCGGCGGCGATGACTACGAGCTGCTGTTCACCGCCGCGCCCGAAGCGCGCGAAGCCATTGCCCAGGCCTCGGCCGACAGCGCCACGCCGGTCACGCGCATCGGGCGCATCGCGGTCGCCCCGGGCCTGCGCCTGCTCGGCGCGGCGGGCCAGGTGGTGCCATTCGGCGCACAAGGCTTCGACCATTTCGCCTGAATGCCCGCCCGATAATCCCCGCATGCCCGACACCGCCAACGACGCGCCGCTCACCCGCCCGACCTGGCGTTTCCTGCTTGCCCACCCCGCCCACTTCCTCGCGCTCGGCGCGGGCGCCGGCCTGAGCCGCCTGGCGCCGGGCACGGCCGGCACGCTCTGGGCCTGGGTCGCCTTCCTGCTGCTGGACCCGCTGCTCACGCCGCTGACCTGGGCGGTCGTGATCGCCGCGGCCACGCTCGCGGGCTGGTGGGCCTGCACCGTCACCGCGCGGCACCTGCGCGTGGCCGACTCCGGCCACATCGTGTGGGACGAAGTGGTCGCCTTCTGGCTGGTGCTCTGGATGATCTCGCCCAGCGGCTTCTGGGCCCAGCTCGCGGCGTTTCTGATCTTCCGGCTGTTCGACATGGTCAAGATCGGCCCCATGGCCTGGGCCGACCGGACCTTCAAGGGCTTCGGCCCGCGCGGCGGCTTCGGCATCCTGCTCGACGACTTCGCCGCCGCTTTCTGCACGCTCATCGTCATCGCCTTGTGGAGGCTCTGAACATGCCCGACACCACCCCCGCCCTGGTCGAACAACTCGCCGCCGCCCTCAAGGCGCGCGGCCTGATGATGGCCACGGCCGAAAGCTGCACCGGTGGTCTGATCGCGGGTGCCTGCACCGATCTCTCGGGCTCCAGCGACTGGTTCGAGCGCGGTTTCGTCACCTACTCCAACGCCGCCAAACACGGCCTGCTCGGCGTGCCGGCCCTGCTGATCGAGCGGCACGGCGCCGTGAGCGAGCCGGTGGCGCGTGCCATGGCCTCGGGCGCGCTGGCGCATTCGCCGGCCCAGCTCGCCGTGGCCGTGACCGGCGTGGCCGGCCCCACCGGCGGCAGCGCCGAGAAGCCGGTGGGCACGGTGTGGTTCGGCTGGGCCACGCCCGAGGGCGTGTTCACCGAGCACCAGCGCTTCGATGGCGACCGCGCCGCCGTGCGCCAGGCCACGGTGCGCCATGCGCTGGCCGGCCTCCTGCAACGACTGCCCCGCACCTGAAGCCCATGGAACCGTTCAAGAACCTCATCGGCCCGGCCACCGTCGTCAACGCCGGCCACCACCTGCGCCGCGCCTGGCCGACATTCGACCGCAGGCGCTTCGAGGCCCAGGCCGCCACCGGCCTGGAGCAGCTGGAGTTCAAGGCCCGGGCCATGCAGCTGGCCGACGCGCTGGAGGCCACACTGCCCGACGACTTCCACGCCGCCTGCGAACTGCTGGAGGCCAGCCTCGCGCCCCCCCTGGCCATGGACGCCCAGGGCGAACCGCTCAAGCTCGGCGAGGCGCGCGACGAGCACGGCATCGGCGGCTGGGCCCTGTGGGCGGTCGGCGAATTCGTGGCGCGCCGGGGCGTGGCCGACGAAGCGGCGGCCCGGCGCGGCCTGGCCTGCCTGCACGCGGTCACGCAGCGCTTCACCGCCGAGTTCGCCATCCGGCCGCTGATCCAGCGCCACCCCGCCTTGGCCTTCGACACCCTGGGCCAGTGGGTGGACGACCCGAGCGCGCATGTGCGCCGGCTGGTGAGCGAAGGCAGCCGCCCGCGCCTGCCCTGGGGCCTGCGGCTGCAGGCGCTGGTGCTGGACCCGGCCCCCACCCTGCCCCTGCTGCGCGCGCTGCAGGACGACCCCAGCAGCTACGTGCGCCGCAGCGTGGCCAACCACCTCAACGACATCGCCAAGGACCACCCCGACCTGGTCGCGGGCTGGGTGCGCGACCACCTGATCGACGCACCCGATGCGCGCAGCGCGCTGCTGCGCCACGCCAGCCGCGGCCTGATCAAGGCCGGCCACGCGCCCACGCTGGCGGCCTGGGGCCTGGGCAGCGGCCTGCAGGGCGAGGCCACGCTCGCGCTGACGGCGAAGCGCGCGGCGGTCGGCGGCGAGATCGGCCTGCGCGTGCAACTGCGCTCCAGCGCGCGCCAGCCCCAGTCGCTGGTCGTGGATTACGCCGTGCACCACGTGCGCGCCAACGGCAGCGCCTCGCCCAAGGTGTTCAAGGGCTGGAAGCTCACGCTCGCGCCCGGTGAAGAACGCACGCTGGAAAAACGCCACAGCCTCAAACCCGTGACCACGCGCACGCTCTACCCCGGCACGCACCTCATCGACCTGCGGGTCAACGGCGTGGCGCTCGCGCAGGCGGCGTTCGAGCTCAAGCCTTGAGGATGTGCGCCGCGAGCCCGCGCCGGGGCGAGGGCCCGATCACCGGCGCATAGCCCAGCCGGGCCCACATCTGCACCGTGAAGCGCGGTGCCGACGCACCCAGCAACTGATGGATCTCGTTGTACGGCCCGATCTGCTCGGGGTACTCCTGCAGCGCCTGCGACAGCGGCTGCATCGACAGGCCCGCGGCGGTGGCGGCGAGTTGGGCCCGCACATAGGCGCGGCCCGCGTTGATCTGCGTGCAGCGGTCGTTGCCCTCGGTCACCAGCCAGAAGAAGGCGGGCGTGTGCTCGATCCGGGTGTTGAAGTCCTGGATCTGGGTCGTCGTCGACGCGCCGTCGGCCGCGGGCACCTGACGGCGGTCGAACAGGCCCAGGGCCACGAGCGCGCGCGCCATCGGCGCGTTGAGCGAAATGCCGTCGCGGTGCCGCGCGATCTCCTGCGGGCCCACGCGCAGCACCTGGAGCGACTCCATCACCGTGCGCGGCGTGACCAGCTCGATGCGCCAGGCTTCGCGGGCGATGCGGCGGTGCCGCGCCAGCGCCTCCGACTGCGCGGCACCCACGAAACCGACCCGCATCGGATAAGCCTGCACACAGGCGCTGATCGCCTCCAGGGCAGCGGCATCGGGTTCGCGCGCCTCATAGGCCTCGCGGTTCGTGCGGCGGTGGAAGATCTGCGCGAACAGTGGATCGGGCGCCACCGACGCCTCGGGCACCAGGCGGATGCGCGCGGTCGGCCGCGCATCGACCGTCTCGGGGCCGAAGGCGCCCTGCGGGAACAGCTCGATCTGCGCGCGCAGGCCCTTCTCTCGCGCCGCCAGGTCGAGCAGTTCGATGAAGCAGCCCTGGCTCATCATCATCTGTCGCGAATGCGGGTCGGTCTGGGGCAACAGGCGGCTGCGGTCGATGAACAGGGTGATCTCGCCGGGCACGCCCAGGTCCACCAGCCAGGACTGCAGGTTGTGCGAGTGCGGCGCGAGCAGCGCGTGCCCCACCAGCCAGCGGCGCACGTCGGTCTGCTCGCCCGGCCCCTGCCAGGCGGCAATGGCCTCGGGCGGCAGCGCGCTGCCGCAAGCGCCCAGGGTGACGGCGACCGCGCCGCCGCCCGCAAGGCGGATGAAGCGCCGGCGGTCCATGGACATCAGGCCCGCGCGGGCAACGGGGTCACGCCCTCGGCGCCCAGCAGCGCCAGGCCCTGCAGCGTGTGTTCCAAGGCCTGCGGCCAGGGCGTGTGCGGCTCGCTGCCGATCCGCTCACGCAGGCGGCGGTTGTCCAGCCGGTGGGGCTGGTTCCAGAGATAGCGCAAGGCGGCCAGCGCGCCCAGGGTCGGCATGGCCAGGCCGAGCGCGCGGATCAGCGGCCAGGGCATGCCGCCCACGCGCAGCGCCTCGTTCTCGCGCAGCCAGCCTTGCTCGCGGGCCAGTGGCTGCAGGGCATTCACCCAATCGCGGCCCGTGAGCGTGTGGCCGCTGAAGTGCAACGACTCGAACGCGGGCAAGGTCTCGCGCACACGCGCCAGGGCGACGAAGGTCTGCGCCAGGTCGGGCAGGTAGGCCCAGGGCGTGGCCACGTCCAGCGGACCGGGAAACACCAGCTTGCCGCGGCGGATGCCGGTGAGCATCGCGCGGTCCAGCCAGGTGCCCTGGCCCTGCCCATAGAAATTGCCGGCGCGCACGATCACCGCGCGCAGTTCCCCGCGTTGCGTGGCCGCCTCCAGCCGCTCTTCCATCTCGGTGCGCACGCGGCCCATGGCCATGGTCGGCCGGTACGGTGTGCCTTCGAGCAGCACCGCCGGCATGCCCTGGCCGAAGTTGTAGACGTTGCCCGGCAGCATCAGCGTGGCGGCCAGCGCGCGCGCCACGGCCATGCCACTTTGCAGCAGGGGCCCGTTCTCCCGCTCCCAGGCCGGGCGGGTGTACTGGTTGGGGTTGAGCGCGTGCACCACCACCGTGGCGCCGCCCGCCTGCCGCACCCGAGCCACCAGGTCGGCGACGGCCTGCGGCGTGTCCACCGCCTGCGCCAGCCATTGCACACCGGCCACCGTGGGTGCCTGTGCACCGGGGCGCATCTGCGCCAGCACGCGCCAGCCGTCGCGCGCGAAGGCCTGCACCGCGGCCAGGCCGAAGCGGCCGCGACCGCCGAGCACCAGCACCGTGTCGGCAGGGGAGGAAGAAGAGGGCATGGTTTTCATGAGGAACTCCGCGAAACACCGACCACCGGCGCCATGGCATCGATTGTGGAAACAGATCTCCCCATTCACAATGGGATGAAAGCGAACACCAGCCATGCACAAATGAATACCGGTGATTTCAACTGGACCCTCATCCGGTCCTTCCTCGCGGCGCTCGACCGGGGCAGCCTGATGGCCGCCGCGCGGGCCCTGGCCACGACCCAGCCCACGGTGGGTCGCCACATCGGCGAGCTCGAAACGCAGCTCGGCGTGGTGTTGTTCGAGCGCACCGGCCGTGGCCTGGTGCCCACGGCGCACGCCCACCGGCTGGCCGAGGCGGCGCGCGCGATGGCCAGCGCGGCCGACCAGCTCGCGCGCCAGGCTTCGGGCGCGCAGCAGGATGCGCGCGGCTCGGTGCGCATCAGCGCGAGCCAGCCCGTGACCTGCGTGCTGCTGCCGCCGGTGCTGTTGCAGTTGCGCCAGGCCCACCCGGACATCCAGGTGGAGCTGGTGTCGAGCAATGCCGTGAGCAACCTGCTGCAGCGCGAGGCCGACATCGCGCTGCGCATGGTGCGGCCCGACCAGGCCACCTTGCTGTGCAAAAAGGTCGGCCAGGTGGCCCTGGGCACCTACGCCCACCGCGACTACCTGCGCCGCCGGGGCACGCCGCGTGCGCCGCAGGATCTGCTGGCGCACGACCTGGTGGGCAACGACCGCCAGACCGACATCCTGCGCGGCTTCGCGGCCATGGGCTACCCGATGCAGCGCGAGAACTTCGCCGTGCGCACCGACGACCTCAACGCCTACCAGGCCGCGGTGGACGCGGGACTGGGTGTGGGCTTTCTGGCTCGCTATGTGGCGCGCCGCAACCCCGACCTCGTGCCGCTGCTGCCGATGCTGCCGATCCCGCCGCTGCCGGTGTGGCTCGCGGTGCACCGCGAGATCCGCAGCAACCCGCGCATCCGCCAGGTGTGGGACTTCCTGGCGCAGGCCCTGCCGCCGGCCCTGGCCTGAACGCAGCCCCTACACTGGCACGGCACCACCCCCATTTGAAAGGCAGCCCTTCATGCTCACGGTCCACCACCTGAACAACTCGCGCTCGCAGCGCGTGCTCTGGCTGCTCGAAGAGCTGGGCGTGCCGTACCAGATCGAGCGTTACGAGCGCGACCCCAAGACCATGCTGGCGCCGGCCTCGCTGCAGAAGGTGCACCCGCTGGGCAAATCGCCCGTGGTGACCGACGGCAAGGCCACGCTGGCCGAATCGGGCGCGATCCTGGAGTACCTGGTCGAGACCTACGGTGAAGGCCAATTCGCGCCCGCGCACGGCACACCGTCCTTCCTGCGCTACCGCTACTGGCTGCATTACGCGGAAGGCTCGCTGGCCACGCCGCTGCTGCTGCAACTGGTGTTCGACCAGATCGAGCGCAAGAGCCCCTTCATCGTGCGCCCGGTGGCGCTGGGCATCTCGTCCCAGGTCAAGAAGCTGCTCGTCACGCCCAACCTCAAGCGGCACTTCGACTACCTCGAAGCCGAGCTGGCGGAACACGGACCCTGGTTCGCCGGGCGCTCGTTCAGCGCGGCCGACGTGCAGATGAGCTTCGGCATCGAAGCCGCCGCCGCGCGCGGCCTGCTGAAGAACCGGCCCAAGCTCGCGGACTGGCTGCGCCGCATCCACGAGCGGCCCGCCTACCAGCGCGCGCTGGCACAGGGCGGGCCGTTCGACCTCGGCACGTTCTAGACCGGCCGCGTCATGCGAGCTTGAACGGCAGTTCGCGCAGCGGCTTGCCGGTCAGGCTCGCGATGGCGTTGGCGAACGCCGGCGCCAGCGGCGGCAGACCGGGTTCGCCCACGCCGGTGGGCGCGTCGGCGCTGGGCACGAGGTGCACCGCGATGGCCGGCATGTCGGTGATGCGCGGCACGGCGAAGTCGCCGAAGTTGCTTTGCTCCACCACGCCGTCCTTCAGGGTGATGGCCGCGCCCGACAGGCACATGGACAGGCCCATCAGCGCCCCGCCCTGGATCTGTGCCTCCACGCTCTTCGGGTTCACCGCGAGGTTGCAGTGCACACCGGCCGTGACCTGGTGCAGCTTGGCCGTGCCGTCGACCACCGAGGCCTCGACCACGTAGGCCACCACCGAGTCGAAGGACTCGTGCACCGCCACGCCCCAGGCGCGGCCGGCGGGCAGGGCCTTCTTGCCGTAGCCGCTCTTGTCCACCGCGAGCTGCAGCGCGGCGCGGTGGCGCACGGCCTTGTCGTCCATCAGCTTCAGGCGGTAGGCCACCGGATCCTGTTTCGTGGCGCGCGCGATGTCGTCGATCAGCGTCTCCATCACGTAGCCGGTGTGCGTGGAGCCCACGCTGCGCCACCACAGCACCGGCACGTTGAGCTTGGGGTGGTGGGCCGAGAGGCGCATCGGCACGCTGTAGGGCTTGCCCATGCCTTCGACCATGGTCTCGTCCACGCCGCCCTTGACCATCATGGGTTCGAAGAAGGTGCCGGCCATGATGGACTGGCCCACGATCACGTGGTCCCAGGCCAGCACCTTGCCCTGCGCGTCGAAGCCGATCTCGGCGCGGTGCAGGTGCATGGGGCGGTAGTAGCCGCCGCGCACGTCGTCCTCGCGGCTCCACACCGTGCGCACCGGCGCGCTCAGGCCGGCGGCCTGCGCGGCTTTCGCGATGGTGCAGGCCTCGACCACGAAATCGCTGGTGAGCAGGCCGCGCCGGCCGAAGCCGCCGCCGGCCATCTGCACGTTCATCGTCACCTGCTCGGGCTTGACGCCCAGCGTGCGCGCGGCCGCGGCCGTGTCCAGCCCCGGCATCTGCGTGCCGGTCCACACCGTGGCCTTGGCGGCAGCGCCGCTGCCGGTGAGCTGCACCGTGCAGTTCAGCGGCTCCATGGGCGCGTGCGCCAGGTAGGGGAACACGAACTCGGCGCTGATCTTGTGCGGCGCGTTGGCCAGCGGCGCCATGTCGGCGTCGTGTTTGATGCTGCCGGTTTTCGCCGCGAGTGCGCGGTAGCTCACGAGCTGTTGCGCGCTGTCCACCTTCTCGCGGCCGGCGTCGTTCCACTGCACCTTCAGCGCATCGCGGCCCTGCTTCGCGGCCCAGTAGCCCTCGGCCACCACGGCCACGCCTTCGCCGCCATCGTGCAGCGGCACACGCAGCACGGCCTTCACGCCCTTCACCGCGCGCGCGGCCGCGTCATCGACCGAGGCCACCTTGCTGCCAAACACCGGTGGGTGCTGGAGCACGGCGGTGAGCATGCCGGGCAGGCGCACGTCCATGCCGAAGCCCTGTCGTCCGCTGGATTTCGCCTTCGCGTCCAGCCGCGTCGTGGGCTGGCCGATCAGCTTGAAGCGCGACGGGTCCTTGAGCGTGACCTGCACCGGCACCGGCTGCTGCATGGCGGCGTCGGCCAGGGCGCCGTAGCCGAGCTTCTTGCCACCGGGGCCGATCACCACGCCGCGCTCGGTGGCCAGCGAAGCCACGGGCACGTTCCACTGCTTCGCGGCGGCCGCCAGCAGCATGGCGCGCGTGCGCGCGCCGAGCTCGCGGTACTGGGTGTACGAGTGCTTGACCGCCGTCGAGCCGCCGGTGATCTGCATGCCGAAGGCCGGGTCGTTGTAGGCCGGGTCGGCATTGCCGTGCACGGCCTGCACGCGGCTCCAGTCGGCGTCCAACTCTTCGGCCAGCACCATGGCCAGGCCGGTGTGCGTGCCCTGGCCGAACTCCAGGCGGTTGATGGTGACGGTGACCGTGCCATCGCGCGCGATCTTCACGAAGGCGGCGGGCTGCTGGTCGGGCTTCAGACCGGTGGCGGCCGGGGCCGCACCTTGCTGGGCGCCGGCCATGAGGGGGTAGGCGCCCAGCGCGAAACCGGAGGCGGTGGCGATCTTCAGGAAGCTGCGGCGCGCGATGCCTTCGGGCGCGCCCGCATCGTCCAGGCGGTGGGCCAGCGCGGGCGGCAGGTGGGCGCGAATCTGGTCGGCGGTGTGGGTGTGCAGGTGCATGGGGTGTCCTTTCAGGCCAGCGTGCGGGCCGCGTCCTTGATGGCAATGCGCACGCGCGCGTAGGTGCCGCAGCGGCAGATGTTGCCGGCCATGGCGCCGTCGATCTCGGCATCGCTGGGTTTCGGGTTGGCCTTGAGCAGCGCGGTGGCGCTCATGATCTGGCCGCTCTGGCAGTAGCCGCACTGCGCCACGTCGGCCTTCACCCAGGCCTGCTGCACGGCCTGGCCGACGCGGTCGGTCGCCACGGCTTCGATGGTGGTGATCTTCTGCCCCACGGCCGAGGCGATGGGGGTGACGCAGGAGCGGATGGCCGCGCCGTTCAGGTGCACGGTGCAGGCACCGCAAAGCGCCGCGCCGCAACCGAACTTGGTGCCGGTCATGCCCAGGGTGTCGCGCAGGGCCCAGAGGATGGGGGTGGATTCGTCGACGTCGACGCGAACGTCCTTGCCGTTGATGTTGAGCGTGGTGGGCATGCGTGGGTTCTCCTGTCGTGGGTTGAAGTGCCGGTACACCAGTGAATGAATGTTCATTCGCTTTATAGTGAAAAACGGTGTCGAAGAAAAGTCTTTTCTCAGGCTTTGATGCCATCCCAGCAAAGACCGAAGGCCTGCGCCAGCGCGGCCTCGGTGTCTTGCAGGTCGCCGCTGCGCAGCAGGTTGGCGGTGTCGCGCACCGAACCGAAGAAGCTCGCGGCCAGCAGCATGGTGGGCACGTCCTTCACGATCTGCTGCGCCCTCGCCTCGTCGAAGAAGCCCAGGCAGCCGCTGGCGAAACGCGCCGAGAACTGGCGCGAGGCCTCGCTGAACCAGGGCGAGTTGTAGTACTGGTCCATGAACACCGCTTCCGGGTAGTGCGCCAGCCGGTGGCGCAGCAGCCGGGTCCAGTTCTGCTGGATGCGGCGGCGGAACGGCACGGACGGATCGATGCCGGTGTCGATCAGCGCGCTCAGCGCACCCTTGACCTGCTCGTACAGCGCGTTGAGCAGGTCTTCCTTGGAGCGGTGGTAGACGTACAACGTGCCGGTGGCCAAGCCGGCCTCCCGCGCGATGCCGGCCATGGTCAGCCCGCTCAGGCCAACGCGCTCGACCAGCGCCAGGGTGGCGCTGGCGATGGCCTGCTGCTTGTCGTCGTCCTTGGGTTTCATGAGGGCGCGATCTTAAGCGAATGAATGTTCATCCGTCAACCGCACCCGGACGGCTGTCAGGCCCCGTGGCACTTTTTGTATTTCTTGCCGCTGCCGCAGGGGCAAGGATCGTTGCGGCCCGGCGTGGCCTCCTTGCGCACCGGCTCCACGCGCGGGCCCAGGCTCTTGCCGATCTGGTGCAGGTCGTAGACCGCCCAGATGGCGGCGCCGAAGGCGTTGAGCCGGTCGTCGCTCACGCTGGGCGGGCCGTCCTCGGCGTGCATGTTCACCGTGGGGGTGTCCGTGTCGTCCTCGGTCAGCTCGACCACCTTCTCGAGCGCCTCGTCGATCCAGGCGGCGGTCTCCTTGTCGCGCGGCGGCTCCCAGTCCTCGCCGAAGTTCTCCACCACGAACATGAAGCCCAGCGCCCACACCTGGGCGTAGGCCGGCAGTTCCTGGTCCTGGAACTCGGCGCGCTCTTCGTCCGGCAGCGCGGCCACGGCGCCGCGCACATCCATCAGCTCGGGGTGGTAGCTGCGCTCGTCTTCCAGCGTGTCCACCGGTGCGGCCAGCGATGCCGCCACCTCGGCCTCGCGGCGCGACCACAGGTCCATGAAGCGCTCGTACTGCGCGGTGTTGCTGAAATGCGTGCCGTCGTCCTGCGGCGCGGTGGGTAGCGAGCCGGTGCCCAGCAGCACGGGCAGCCACTCGGCGGGCTCGATGGGGCGGCGCGTGCACAGCAGCGCGGCCATCGCGCCTTCGCAGAACTCCCACTGCGGCACCTCGTCGCCGCGCGTGCGCAAGTCGTCCAGGATGGCGTCGAGCGCGTCGTAGTCGTCATGGTCCAGCGCGCCGGCCGGGTCGAAGGGGGTGTTCGTCGTTGTCATGGTGCAAAGAAGCCGGGGTTTTATGATGCCCCGCAGTGTATTCCCCGGTGCCCCCACGAAAGCCCGCATGCTCGACCGCCTCAACGCCCTCTACCCCGTGCGCTACACGGCCTTCGCGCTCTGCGTGCTGTTCGCGCTGCTGAGCCTGTTCACCTTGGTGGCCTTCGGGGTGGGCGGGTTCAGCTTCCTGGTGTTCGGGGCCCTGTCTGCCGTGGGCCTGTGGGACCTGCGGCAGACCAAGAGTTCGGTGCTGCGCAACTACCCGGTCATCGGGCACCTGCGCTTCATGCTGGAGAAGATCCGGCCCGAGATTCGCCAGTATTTCCTGGAGAACGACACCGACGCCACGCCGTTCTCGCGCAGCCAGCGCAGCCTGGCCTACGCGCGCGCCAAGGGCGAGACCGACAAGCGCCCCTTCGGCTCGCAGCTGGACATGAACGCCGACGGCCACGAGTGGCTCAACCATTCGCTGCAGCCCAGCACCCTGGCCACGCACGACTTCCGCGTGCTCATCGGCGGCGACACCTGCACCCAGCCGTACGACGCCAGCATCTTCAACATCTCTGCGATGAGCTTCGGCGCGCTCTCGGCCAACGCGATCCAGGCGCTCAACGCCGGTGCGAAAAAGGGCGGCTTCGCGCACGACACCGGCGAGGGCTCGATCTCGGCCTGGCACCGCCTCAACGGTGGTGACCTGATCTGGGAGATCGGCTCGGGCTACTTCGGCTGTCGCGACGAAACCGGCCGCTTCAGCCCCGAACGCTTCCAGGCCAACGCGATCGACCCGCAGGTGAAGATGATCGAGATCAAGCTCAGCCAGGGCGCCAAGCCGGGCCACGGCGGCGTGCTGCCCGGCCCCAAGGTCACGCCCGAGATCGCCGCCGCGCGCGGCGTGCCGGTGGGCATCGACTGCGTCTCGCCCTCGTCGCACAGCGCGTTCACCACGCCGATCGAGATGATGCATTTCATCACCCAGTTGCGTGAACTCTCGGGCGGCAAGCCGGTGGGCTTCAAGCTGTGCATCGGCCACCCCTGGGAATGGTTCGCCATCGTCAAGGCCATGCTGCAGACCGGCGTGCGGCCCGACTTCATCGTGGTCGATGGCGCCGAGGGCGGCACCGGCGCGGCGCCGCTGGAGTTCACCGACCACGTGGGCGCACCGCTGCAGGAAGGCCTGCGCCTGGTGCACAACACCCTGGTGGGCGTGAACCTGCGTGAACACATCAAGGTGGGCTGTGCCGGCAAGGTGGTGAGCGCCTTCGACATCGTGCGCGCCATGGCCATCGGCGCGGACTGGTGCAACAGCGCGCGCGGCTTCATGTTCGCGCTGGGTTGCATCCAGGCGCAGAGCTGCCACACCGGCCACTGCCCCACCGGCGTGACCACGCAGGACCCGGTGCGCCAGCAGGCGCTGGTGGTGCCCGACAAGGCCCAGCGCGTGTTCCATTTCCACCAGAGCACGCTGATGGCGCTGCAGGAACTGGTGCAGGCCGCCGGGCTGCAGCACCCGCGCCAAATCACCTCGCACCACCTGGTGCGCCGCGTGAGCGAGAACGAGGTGCGCCTGCTGGCCAACCTGCTGCCCTCCACGCCACCCGGCGCGCTGCTGACCGACCTGGCGGCGCAGCACGCGGTGTTCACGACCTACTGGGAGCGGGCCAGCGCGGAGCGGTTCAGCCTGGCCTGAGGCCCGTCACGCGTCCCGGCCGTTGTACTCGTGGACCGGCACCGTGCTCAGGTCCAGCCCCTCGATGCAGCGCAGGTTCACGGCCGCCATGGCGTTGCCCTTGGGGTCCACCCCTCGGCGTAGGGGTGCATGCCGCAGGTGGGGCAGAAGCGGTGCTTGATGAGGTGCTTGTTGAACAGGTAGGTGCTGGCCGCGTCCTCGGGGGTTTTCAGCGTGAACTGGTCGCGGGGCACGAACCAGAGCAAGGACCCTTTGCGGGAACAGATCGAGCAGTTGCAAGACAGGGCGCTGCCGATCTCGCCCTCGACGTCGAACGCGACCTTGCCGCAATGGCAACTGCCGGAATAGCGTGTGCTGGCCATGGGAACCTCGCTCGGTGATGGTTGGGGGGTGTCAGTTGTAGCAAACCAGGACCGCACACGCCGCGGCCACCAGCGCCGCCCCGGTGCGCACGTGGTTCCAGCGCGTCCATTCGCGCACGTAGGTCGGCCAGTAGGCCGCCGCGTCGGACGACGCCGGATCCAGGCGCGCGAGGCGGTTGTTGCGTGGCACGTTGAAAGCCATGGTCACGCCGAAGGTGCCGAGCGCGTAGAGCAGGCCCCCGGCGAGCAGCGCGGCCGACCCGGCCATCACGGCCACCACCACGCAGGCGATGGACAGCAGCAGCGTGCCCATGAACGCCCCCATGAACCAGGGGTTGATCACCACGATGTTGATGCGCTGCATGGCGGCCACGCCCTGCGCGGCGGGCAACTGCGCCAGGGCCTTCATCACGAATGTGGAGAAGCCGTAGAACACGCCCCCCACCGTGGCCGCGCCGAGCGCGGTGAGCAGGGCCAGCAGGTCCGTGCCGCTCATGGCTCGACCTTCGCGCCCTTTTCCCGCAGCAGCTCGCGCAGCACCGAACGGTGGCAGTGCGATTCGTCCTCGCAGTAACAGCCGACGGAAAAATCCGAGCGGTGCGACAGCGCGGCGAGCAGCTCCAGGTTGCGCGCGTTCTCGGGCGCGGCCATCTCGGCGCGGTATGTCCGCGTGAAGGCGCTCCACTGCGCGGCTGTCTCGGCGGACTGGCCGAGCTTCATGGTCTCCACGCTGGGCGCGAGGTTGGGGTACCACACGTCGTACCAGTTGCCCGAGGCGAACTCGGTCTTGGGCACGCCGCGCGGCGGCCGCCGCACCGTGCCGATGCGGGTGCCCTCGCCCGCCGCCCTGTCGCTGCCCAGTCGAACCACCCGAATGGCCATGGCCGTCTCCTTGTGAAACTTCAGATGCGCGAGCCGTCTTCCAGGAAGCGCTCTTCGCGCTCCAGCCCACCCTGCTCGTTGTACCGCTTGCGGCGCTGCAGCAGCCCGCGTTCGCCGTGTTCGTCCTCGCGCACGAGCACGCCTTCTTCGTTGAAGTACTTCTGCCAGCCCCAGAGGCGGCCGTTGCGCTCGGCGTTGACGGCCGCGGGCTTGCCGTTGTCCCAGAAACTCTCGATGGTGCGCTCGAGCTCGCGGCCTTCGCGCCGGATCTGTTGGCGCATTTTCGGTTTCCCGTTCAGGTACCACTGCTGGATGCGCTGCTCGTGGCCCTGGGCCCAGGTGGTCTCCTGCGTGAGCTGGCCGCTCTCGGCCCATTCGCGCGCCGTGCCTTCGCGGCCGCCCGGGCCGTTGGGGTCGCGTTCGATGAAGTCGGTTTCGGAGCGCGGCTGGCCCGAGGTGTAGAACACGCGCTTGATGCGCCGGCCGTCCTTGAGCTCCTCGTTGCGCACCAGCCGGCCTTCGCGGTCGAGCACGCTCAGGCGCTGCATCTGGCCCTTGAGGTGGCTCACGGTGCCCGAGGGTTTGCCGGGTTCGCGGTACAGCGTGACCTCGCTCGCGCGCCCGCCGTGGCCGCAGACCTCGCGGTCCTGCGGCAGCACACTGGTCGGCGCGCAACGCAGTTCCTTCAGCGAGCCGTCGGCGAGGTAGGCGATGGTGAGCACCGTGCGGCGCTCGTCGGAGAAGTGCAGCTCCTGCAGGTAGCCCGTCTCGGCAAAGTGCTTCTGCACGCCCACGTTGCTGCCGTTGTCGAGGTTCTCCTCCTTGCGCAACGTGCCCTTGGCATCGAAGGTGCGCGCCAGACCGTGGCGGTTGCCGCGTTCGTTGACGCTGTACTCGCGCCGCTCGCCATCCGCCAGCACCATCACCACGGGACCGACGAAGCGGCCTTCGCGCAGGGTCTGCTCGCGGCGGCGCACCTGGCCGTCCTCGTCGGTGCAGCGCATCACGCCGCTCTTGCCGGCCGTGGTGTGGCCGTTGTTCGGGTTCACGCTCTCGCCGTTGAGTTCGCAGCGTTGCACGGCCCAGGACGGGGCACAGACCATCAGCGCGATGCTCAGTCCCAGGAGCTGGCGTTCAAACCGCATGGGCAGGACGCCTCCATTCGCGGCAGATGGTCACGCCGATGCGCTCCATGCGCCGGGCCATGCAGAGCACGGCGTCGTCCTTGCTGACCAGCGTGGCACGGTGCGCGGCGGCGAGGTCGATGAACTTCTGATCATCGGCGTCCTTGCAGGTGAAGGCCGCCTTGGGGGCTTCGGGCACGAGCCGGGTGCAACGGTCGAACGCATCGAGCACGTCCTGCGCGGGCCGGGCCTGCGCCGCCAGGCGGCGCGCGATCTGCGGGTAGGCCAGCACGCGCACCAGCTCTTCGCGCATGGCGGCGGTGGCCAGCCAGGCGCCGGCCGACCGACCCAGCGCCTCGCGCAAGGGCGCGGTGACCGGGTCCTTGAAGACGAACAGGTCGAGCGCGATGTTGGTGTCGAGCACCACCGTGTTCATTTCAACGTTCTCGCTCACTGCAGTCCTCTCACGTTGAAAGAAGTGTCTCAGTCCAGAGATGTCGAGGATCCGGCTCCGCCGGTCCTAGGCATCGCCCCCTTGAGGGGGACGCGCGGAGCGCGGCGGGGGTGCCTCACTTTTGCGAGGGGTCAGGTCGAAGCGGAACAGCCGGCACTCGATCGGGCCGTTCCACAGCGGCACGCGGCGCGACTCCTTGAAGCGCATCTTGCCGGGCAGCTTGAGGTCGGGCGTGAGCAGCCAGGCGCTCCAGCCCGCGTAGTGGGTCTTCCAGTGCGCGGCGAGCTGGTTGAAGAAGTCGCTGCCGTCGCCGCCATCGGCCATCTGCGCGCTCTCGCGGCCCTGGCCGGCGGCGGGTGGCGGCGGGGCGCCTACGGTGAAGGTGCGCGGCGCGCGCGGGGCCATGCGCTGGGCGCGCGCGCTGGCGTTCTCACCGGCCACGCCGGCGGCGGCGATGCGCTCGCCGTAGGGCGGGTTGAGCAGCAGCACACCGGGGCACGCGGTGGGCGGCGTGCGCTGCAGCGCGTCGCCGCCGCGCAGCTCCACCGCATGGGCCACACCGGCGCGCTCGGCGTTGCGCTGCGCGAAATCGACCATGCGGAACGACACGTCGCTGCCGAAGACGATGGGCGCATGGCCCGCCGGCCATTCGCGCTGCTGCTTCACGGCATCGGCCTTGATGGCCTGCCACACGTGCGGCTGGAACGGCAGCAGTTTCTCGAACGCGAAGCGGCGCAGCTGGCCGGGCGCGATGTTGAGCGCGATCTGCGCGGCCTCGATCACCACCGTGCCGCTGCCGCAGCAGGGGTCGTACAGCGGCGCGATGGCGTCCAGCGGCGTCTCGATGCCGGCTTCCCAGCCGGTGGCCGCGATCATCGCGGCGGCCAGGGTTTCCTTCAGCGGTGCGTCGCCCTTGTCTTCGCGCCAGCCGCGCTTGAACAGCGGCTCGCCCGAGGTGTCGATGTACAGACTCACCGTCTCGGTGGTCAGGTGCACGTAGATGCGCACGTCGGGCCAGGTGGTGTTCACGCTGGGCCGCTCGCCGCGCTTGGCGCGGAAGCGGTCGCAGATCGCGTCCTTCACCTTGAGCGCGGCGAAGTTCAGCGAGGTCAGCGGGCTGTGCTGCGCGGTGATCTCGACCTTGATGGTCTCGGCCGGCGTGAACCAGATCTCCCAGGCCACCTCGCCGGCGGCGTTGTACAGGTCCTGCTCGTTGCGGTAGCCGCCGTGCCAGAGCTGCACCAGCACGCGCTGCGTGAGGCGGCTGTGCAGGTTCAGGCGCAGGGCATCGCGCCACGAGGCGTTGAGCGCGACACCGCCGCGCGCCTTGTAGGGCGAAGCCTCGCCGGTGATGCGCTGCACCTCGGCGGCGAGCATGTCCTCCACGCCGGCGGCGCAGGGCAGAAAAACTTGAAGTTGGTTCACAGTGCTTTGCGCAGGTTCGCGGGCGCGATGCGCAGCGCCTCGCGGTATTTGGCCACCGTGCGGCGCGCGCACTCGATGCCCTGCTCGCGCAGCAGGTCGGAGAGCTGGTTGTCCGACAGCGGCTTGGCGGGCTCCTCGGCGGCGATGAACTGCTTGAGCAGCGCGCGCACCGCCGTGCTGGAGGCGTTGCCGCCGGTCTCGGTGCCCAGCGACGAGCCGAAGAAGTACTTGAGCTCGTAGGTGCCGAAGGGCGTGGCCATGTACTTGGCGGTGGTCACGCGGCTGATGGTGGATTCGTGCAGGCCGAGTTCGTCGGCGATCTCGCGCAGCACCAGCGGGCGCATGGCGAGTTCGCCGTGCATGAAGAAGTTGCGCTGGCGCTCGACGATGGCGCTGGAGACGCGCAGGATGGTGTCGAAGCGCTGCTGGATGTTCTTGATGAACCAGCGCGCCTCCTGCAGGCGCTGCTGCATGGCGGCGTGGCCGGCCTCGCCACCGCCGCGGTTCTGCCGCATGGCGTTGGCGTAGACATCGTGCACGCGCAAGCGCGGCATCACGTCGGGATTGAGGATGACCTTGAAGCCCCGGCCGGCGCGCGTGACGATCACGTCGGGCACGACCACGTTGCGCTCCACGTCGACGAAGCGGCGGCCCGGCTTGGGTTCGAGGCGCGCGATCAGGCCGAGCGCGGCGCGCGCGGTCTCGTCGTCGATGCCGCAGAGGTTGCACAGGCGCTTCACGTCGCGCTTGGCCATGAGCTCCAGCGGCTGGTTGCAGATGGCGAGCGCGGCGCGCGCCTCGGCCGTGTTGCGCAGCTCCAGGATCTGCAGGCGCAGGCATTCGCCCAGGTCGCGCGCGCCCACGCCCGAGGGCTCCATGTGCTGCAGCAGCTGCAGCGCCACCGCGAGGCGCTGCTCCAGCGCCTCGCGCGCCTCCAGCGCGTCGTTCGGGTCGCCCGCGAGCTGGGGCGTGCCCGAGAGGTGCAGCCAGGCGTCGGCCAGCTCGGCCAGGCTTTCCTCCAGGTAACCGTCGTCGTTGAGCGACTCGATCAGGAAGTAGAGCGCGGCGCGGTCCTCGTCCGACAGGCGCAGGCAGCGCGCCTGGTCGTGCAGGTGGTCCTGCAGGCTGACCGGGGCGCGCGCCAGGTCGGCGGCGCTGGCGGTCTCGTCGTTGTCGCCCGAACCGCTGTTGCGCGCGGGCGCGTCGCCACCCCACTCGCTGTCGTCGGGCGCCATCTCCACCGTGCCGTCGCCCTCCCAGCTTTCCTCCACCGGGGTGGCGCCGTCCAGCTTGCTTTCCAGGCCATCGCCGTCACCGCTGTCGGTGCTCGCGCTGGAGGATTCGAGGGAAGGGGACAAGGGCACCGGCGCCTCGGGCAGGGCCGCCTCGGCGATCTGCTCGCCGGCGCTCACCGGCACATCGGTCTGCTCCAGCCCGAAGGTCTCGCGCTCGGCGATTTCCTCCGCGCGCTCGAGGAAGGGGTTGTCGTCGAGCATCTGCTCGACTTCCTGCGCCATCTCCAGCGTGGACAGCTGCAGCAGCCGGATCGACTGCTGCAGCTGGGGCGTGAGCGCCAGGTGCTGCGAGACGCGCAGTGACAGGCCTTGTTTCACGGCCTCACATCCTGAAGTGTTCGCCGAGATACACCCGGCGGACGTCGGCGTTTTCCACGATCTCGGCGGGGGTGCCGCTGGTGAGCACGTGGCCGTCGTTGATGATGTAGGCGCGGTCGCAGATGCCCAGCGTTTCGCGCACGTTGTGGTCGGTGATCAGCACGCCGATGCCACGCGACTTGAGGAAGCCGATGATGCGCTGGATCTCGATCACGGCGATGGGGTCGATGCCGGCGAAGGGCTCGTCAAGCAGGATGAAGCGCGGCTCGGTGGCCAGGGCGCGGGCGATTTCCACGCGCCGGCGTTCACCGCCGGAGAGCGCCGGCGCGGGCGAATCGCGCAAGTGCTCCACGTGCAGGTCCTGCAGCAGGGCGTCGAGCCGGCTTTCGATGGTGGCGCGGTCCAGCGACTTGCCTTGCTCGTCCTCCTGCAGCTCCAGCACGGCACGCACGTTGTCGGCCACGCTGAGCTTGCGGAAGATCGAGGCCTCCTGCGGCAGGTAGCCCAGCCCCAGGCGCGCGCGGCGGTGGATGGGCAGGCTCTCGATCGGCTGGTTGTCCAGCAGGATCTGGCCCGCGTCGGAGCGCAGCAGGCCGACCAGCATGTAGAAGGACGTGGTCTTGCCCGCGCCGTTGGGGCCGAGCAGGCCGACCACCTCGCCCTTGAAGACCGCGAGCGACACGTCCTTGACCACCTTGCGGCTGCCGTAGGACTTCTGCAGGCCGCGCGCCTCGAGGCGGCTGACCACCGGGGCGGGGCGGCCCCTGGGGGTGGCCGCCGGGCTGGGAGAGGCATCCGTCACTGGCGGCCCTCTTCGAGCTGGGGACTGGGTTTGAGCGTGGCCGGCGGGGCGGGCGGCGGTGGGGTGGCGGGGACGCCGCCCTCCTTGGGCACGGGCGTGAGCATGGCGCGCACGCGGCCGGTGGGGTTCTGCGGCGTGCGGTTGGCCACGCCACCGTCCACGGTGAACACGTCGGTGGTGTTGTTGTAGACGATCACGTTGCCCGTGGTCTCGTCGTTCAGTTGCGTGCCCTTGAAGCGCTTGAGCACCGCGTTGCCGGTGAAGCGCACGGTGTCGGCCTTGCCGTCGTAGTCGATGCGCTGGCCCGTGCCTTCGATGAACTCGTCGACCAGGTCGCGCTTCTGGCGGAAGAAGCCGGGTTTGCCATGCACGATGCCGAACTGGTTGCCCTGGGCGTCCTGCCGCACCTCGACCTGGTCGCCGCGGATGATGATGGTGCCCTTGGTGATGACCACATTGCCGGTGAACACGCTGGTCTGGCGCGCGTCGTCGTGGCGCAGCGCATCGGCCTCGGCGTTCAAGGGCAGGTTGCGGTCGGCTTTCTCGGCCTGGGCAGGGCCCGCGCACCACAGCGCGGCGGACAGGCAGAGGGCCCAGGGAACGGCGCGGCGGGAAGTGGAAAGGAGGGGCATGGGATTTGAGGGCACGAAACTTGCATTCATTGTAGCGGCGACAACCTGCTTCCCCGGGGAAGCGCCGCACAAACCACAAGGCCCGCACGGGGCGGGCCTTGGGAGCGGGACAAGCGGTGGTTTCAGGCCTTGGCGCGCAGTTCGGCGATCAGGGCATTGGCCACCACCAGGGTGCGCGGGCCCTGCCCAGGCAGGTAGTAGCGGCCACCGATGCCCAGCGCGGGCGTGCCCTCCACCCCGTAGGCATCCTGCAGGTTCACGGCTTGCTGGGCCTTCTGGCCGGTCGCGGCGATGTCGAAGATCTCGGTGAACTTCGCGCGGTCCACGCCCTGCTTGGCCACCCAGTCGATGATGGCCGGCGGCGTGGTCAGCGGCAGGCGCTCCACATGGATGGCCTGGAAGACCTTGGCGTGCAGCTTGTCGACCAGGTTCATGGCCTCCAGCGTGAAGTACAGGCGCTGCATGGGCACGAACTGCGGGCTGAAGGCGACCGGCATGCGCCTGACGGTCACATGCGCCGGCTTCTTCTGGATCCAGTCCTCGAAGATCGGCTCGAAGTTGAAACAGTGGATGCAGCTGTAGGCAAAGAACTCCAGCACCTCAACCTGGCTCGCCGGGCTCTGCACCGGAGCCGGCTGGGCCAGGCGCATGAAGTCCACGCCTTCCTTGGGGCCCACGCGCTGCGCCAGGGCGGGCGTGAGGGTCAGGCCACTGGCGGCGCCCAGGGCGGTGGTGCCGGCGGCCAGCAGGGAACGGGAGAAATCGCGACGTTGCATGAAATGAAACTCCAGGGGAACAGGCCCGGTTGGGGCTGGCCGGAGCCGCAAAAGTTCCCGCCGGAGGTTCGCCTCAGCGCTGCACGCGCACCAGGGCCGACTCGATGTGGTTGACCTGCAGCTGCTCCAGCGTCAGGTCGGCCAGGGCCTTCTGGTTGAAGGGGCCCACGCGCACGCGGAACACCGTGCGGCCGTTCTGCTCGCGCTCGCTGATCGCGGCATCGATGCCCAGCATGGCGAGCTTGGCGCGCTGGGCCTCGGCGTCTTCCGGCGTGCGGAAGGCACCGGCCTGCACGAAGTAGGTGAACGGGTCGGCCCCGGGGGCGGCGGCGGCCGTGGTGGCCGGCGCGGTGGGCGCTGGCGCGGCGGCCCCGGGCTGGCCCAGGCGCGACTGCACCAGGTCGCCCAGCGGGTCGGCGGCCGGGCGGGTGGCCGCACCGGTGGCGGGCACGGCCGGCGCCGGCAGGGGCTGGCCATCGGCCGGGGGCACCACGATGGCGCCCGGCGCCTGCGCGGCCGGCACGGCGGGCGCGGGGGTGGCCGGCACGGGGGCGCCACCCAGGCTGCGGTTCGGGTTCCAGCCCTTGTTGCGCTCGGCCTCGAGCGCGTCCTGATCGGGGTTGCGCGAGACGTTGCGGTCCACGAACGGGATCGGCACGCGCGTCACGTACACCGCCACGGCCAGCGCGGCGCCCAGGCCCACGAGCAGGCCGATGACGAAACCCATGAGGGTGCCGCCGAAGCTGCTTCGGTTGGCGGAGGATTTCTTTTTCATCGCTTGTTTCACCATCACATCTTCTGCGGGGCACTGACGCCCAGCACGGCCAGGCCATTGTGCAACACCTGCGCGGTGGCCTTCACCAGCGCCAGGCGGGCTTTTTTCACCGCCTCATCATCGACCAGGATGCGCTCGGCGTCGTAGTAACTGTGGTAACTGGCCGCAAGCTCGCGCAGGTAGAAGGTGACGTCGTGCGGCGCGAAGTCGCGCGCGGCGTCGCTCAGCATCGCCGGGTACTTGGCCAGCAGCAGCATCAGGGCCTGGGCCGGCGCGCTGTCGAGCGCGGACAGGTCGGCGTCGGCCAGCGAGGCGGCATCGCCGCCCCACGAGGCCAGCACCGAGCAGATGCGCGCGTGCGCGTACTGCACGTAGTACACCGGGTTGTCGTTGTTCTTCTGCACCGCGAGGTCGACGTCGAAGGTGTACTCGGTGTCGGGCTTGCGGCTGAGCAGGAAGAAGCGCACCGCGTCCTTGCTGGTCCATTCGATCAGGTCGCGCAGCGTGACGTAGCTGCCCGCGCGCTTGCTGATCTTGACCTCTTCGCCGCCACGCACCACCCGCACCATGGTGTGCAGCACGTAGTCGGGGTAGCCCTGGGGAATGCCCACGCCCGCGGCCTGCAGGCCGGCGCGCACGCGCGCGATGGTGCCGTGGTGGTCCGTGCCCTGGATGTTGATGACCTTGCTGAAGCCACGCTCCCACTTGGCGATGTGGTACGCCACGTCGGGCACGAAGTAGGTGAACGAGCCGTCGGACTTGCGCATCACGCGGTCCTTGTCGTCGCCGTACTCGGTCGACTTGAGCCAGAGCGCGCCGTCCTGTTCGTAGGTCTTGCCGGCGTCGATCAGCTTCTGCACCGTGGCCGCCACGCGCCCGCTGGTGTACAGGCTGGACTCCAGGTAGTAGTGGTCGAACTTCACCGCGAAGGCCTGCAGGTCCAGGTCCTGCTCGTGGCGCAGGTAGGCCACGGCGAACTGGCGGATGCCGTCGAGGTCGTTCACGTCGCCGCTGGCGGTGAACTCGCGGTCGTCGGCCTTCACGGTTTCTTTCGCGAGGAAGTCGTTGGCGATGTCCTGGATGTAGTCGCCGTTGTAGGCCGCCTCGGGCCAGCCCGCATCGCCTGGCTTGACGCCCTGGGCGCGCAGCTGCGTGGAAGTGGCCAGGGTGCCGATCTGCACGCCCGCGTCGTTGTAATAGAACTCGCGGTGCACGCTCCAGCCCTGGGTGCCGTAGAGGTTGCAGATCGCATCGCCCAGCGCGGCCTGGCGGCCGTGGCCCACGTGCAGCGGGCCGGTGGGGTTGGCCGAGACGAACTCCACCATCAGGCGCTGGCCGTTGGAAGGCTGCACGCCGAACGCGTCACCGCCCTGCAGCACCTCGCGCACGATCTGCTGCTTGGCCTCGGGCTTGAGGCGGATGTTGAGGAAACCCGGGCCGGCCAGGTCGATCTCCGACACCCAGCGCTGGTACACCGGCTGCGCCAGCAGCAGGGCGCGCAGGTTCTCGCCGAGCTGGCGCGGGTTGAGCTTGAGCGGTTTGGCCAGCTGCATGGCCGCGGTGCTGGCGAAGTCGCCATGGGCCGCCACCTTGGGCGATTCGAACGCCGCCTTGGCGCCGGCACCGGGCGAGAGGCTTTCCAGCGCAGCGGCGAGGCCGTCCAACAGTTCCTGTTTGATCTTGAGCATAGGGGCGGAATTTTACGGGGGCCGCCTTTCGCGGCGGGATCGGCGCCCCGGCGGCACCCTGCCGGGGTCACCCCGCCTCAGCGCGCGCTGATGCCGAAGCGCTCGCCGGTGAGGCCTTCGAGGTCGATCTCGGGTGTGCGCCCGGCCACCAGGCTGGCCACGATGCGGCTGGTGCCGCAGGCCTGGGTCCAGCCGTTGGAGCCATGTCCGCTGTTGAGGAACAGGCCTCGCCAGCGCGTGGGCCCCAGGATGGGCGGGCCATCGGGCGTCATGGGGCGCAGGCCGGCCCAGAAATCCACCCGCTGTTCGTCCATGCCGCGCGGGATGAACTCGCGCACCACGCGCAGCAGCATCTCGCGCTGGGCCGGGTCGGCGCTCAGGCCATAGCCGCCCAGCTCGGCCATGCCCGCCGCGCGGATGCGCCCGCCCAGGCGCGAGATCATGACCTTGTTGTGCTCGTCCATCAGCGCGGGACGGATGTCGGGCGCGTCCGCCAGGAGCGGCACGGTGATCGAATAACCCTTGAGCGGGTAGACCGGCAGGCTCAGTCCCAGCGGGCGCAGCAGGAAAGGCGCCTGGTTGCCCAGGGCCACCACATAGGCGTCGGCCGTCAGCCGCCCGGCCGAGCTGCGCACGCCGGTGACGCGGTCCCCTTCGGTCTCCAGCGCCTCGACCGTGGTGTTGAAGCGCAGCGCCACCCCCTGGTCGCGCAGCAGCTGCGCCAGCGACTGGGCGAACCGGTGGCTGTCGCCCGAGGCGTCGGCGGGCAGCTGCAGCGCGCCGGCGATGCGGGCGCTGCGCTGCGCCAGCGCGGGTTCGCAGGCATCGACCTCGTGCGGCTCCAGCCAGCGCCAGGGCACGCCGAAGCTGTCCAGCGCCCGCGCGGCCAGCCGGCCCAGCTCGGCCTCCTGCGGTGTGCGGAACAGCCACAGGGTGCCGTCGGCGTGGAAGTCGAAGTCGTGCAGGCCCGCCTCGTCGGCCAGGCTGCGCAGGCAGGCCAGGCTGTAGTGCGCCACGCGCTGCATGCGCAGCTTGTTGCGGCGAAAGCTCTCCGGGTTGCATTCGGCCACCCAGCGGGCGATCCAGCGCCACTGGTGCAGGCTGGCCTGCGGCCGGAAGCGGATGGGGGCGTCCGCCTGCAGCAGCATGCGCATCACCTTGGACACCATGCCGGGCGCCGCCCAGGGGCCGGCGAAGCTGGGGCACAGGCCGCCGGCATTGCCGAAGCTGGTCTCGCCGGCCGCGCCGGCGTTGCGCTCGACCACGGTCACTTCGTGGCCATCGCGCCAGAGGTAGTAGGCCGTGGCCATGCCGACCACGCCCGCGCCCAGCACCAGGACTCTCATCGTCGGATCGGCCCGCTCGCGCGCCCACCGGCCACGCGGCCCGAGGCCGCGCAAGACCGGGTGGTCACTCGATCTTGATGCCGGCCTTCTCGATGATGGCCTGGTACTTGGCCGTCTCGCTGATGATGTACTTGTTGAAGTCGGCCGAGCTGCGGAAGGTGGCGTCGAAGCCCAGGCCGTTGAGCTTGGTCTTGAACGCGGCCGACTTCGTGGAGCGCTCGGTGGCGGACTCCAGCGCCTTCAACACGGGTGCGGGCAGCTTGGCCGGCGCCCACAGGCCGTACCAGGAATAGAACTCGAAGTCGCGCAGGCCGGCTTCGCGCATGGTGGGCACATCGGGCAGCAGCGGGCTGCGCACGCGGCCGGTCTGGGCCAGGGCGCGCAAGCGACCACTCTGCACGTGGGGCAGCGAGGACAGGAAGGGGTCCATCATGGCGTGCACCTGGCCGCCGATCAGGTCCTGCAGCGCGGGCGCGGCGCCCTTGTACAGCGCGATCGGTATGCCCTTGTCGGCCAGGCCGACGTCGGACACGAACTGCGCCATGCCCAGGTGGCCCGCGGAGCCATAGCCGCTGGTGACGAAGCTGTACTTGTTGGGGTTGGCCTTGACCACGTTGACCAGGTCGATCACCGTGTTCGCCGGCACCTGCGGGTTGACGCTGAAGATCAGCGCGCCTTCGGCCACCATGCCAATCGGCGTGAAGTCCTTGATCGCGTCGAACTTGACCTGGCTCTTGTAGAGCAGGGGCGCCGCAGCGTGGATGGAGGCGTTGAAGTACAGCGTGTAGCCGTCGGCCTCGGCACGCGCCACCGATGCGGCGCCGATCAGGCCCGAGGCCCCCGGGCGGTTCTCCACCACCACGCTTTGTTTCAGATCCTCGGCCAGGCGCTCGGCCAGGGTGCGGGCCACACCGTCCACCGCGCCACCGGCCGCGTGCGGCACGACGATGACGATGGGCTTGGCGGTGGGGTACGGCGCCTGGGCCAGGGCCAGGGGCGCGTGAAGCGCACCAGCGGCGGCCAGGCTGGCCAGGCTGGCCAGGGCGACGCCATAACGGGTGAAAGCGCGGCGATGGATCGATTTCATGGAGACCTCGGATGGTTGGCGATGGGACGGTGGTGGGGACGCTGTCTCCGGTGACGCCGGTCGGGTGCCGGCTTGCAAAACGGATGTCAGAAGGTGCCTGGGTAGGCGCCTCCGTCGATCAAGAGGTTCTGACCGGTGATGTAGCCCGCGCGCGCCGAGCAGATGAAGCCGCACAGCGCCCCGAGCTCATGGGCCTCGCCATAGCGGCCGGCCGGGTTCTGCGTGCCGCGTTCGTGCCAGAGCTGGTCGAAGGTCTTGCCCGTGGTGTCAAGCATGCCCAGGATGTGGTGGCGCTGCGCGTCGGTGGCGAACACACCGGGCAGCAGGTTGTTGATGGTCACGTTGTGGCGCACGGTCTGGCGCGCCAGACCGGCCACGAAACCCACCAGGCCCGAGCGCGCGCCGTTGGACAGGCCCAGCTCCAGCTGCGGCGTCTTGACGCTGCGCGAGACGATGTTGACGATGCGGCCGAAGCGCCGCTCGATCATGCCGTCCACGGTGCGGCGCATCATTTCGATCGGACCGACCATCATCGAGTCCACCGCGCGGTGCCAGTCGGCCGGCGTCCACTCGCGGAAATCGCCGGGCGGCATGCCGTCGGCGTTGTTGATCAGGATGTCGGGCGCCGGGCAGGCGGCCAAGGCCGCGTCGCGCCCGGCATCGGTGGTGATGTCGGCCGACACCCAGCGCACCGGGGTGCCCGTTTCGGCCGCGATCTCCGCCGCCGCCTGTTCCAGCGTGGCCGGCGTGCGGGCGGCGATCACCACCTCGACGCCCTCGGCCGACAGCTCGCGCGCGCAGGCGCGGCCCATGCCCTTGCTGCCGCCAAACACGAGCGCCTTGCGCCCTGCGATGCCGAGGTCCATGTCAGACCGCCTTCAGCTCGGGCGAGCTCCAGCCGTACTTCTTGTCCAGCTCCAGCTCCTTGACGATGCGCAGGCCCTTGAGCAGCGCTTCGCCTTCCAGGTTCTTGAGCGGCTTGCGCAGGATGCCGGAGGGCAGGCCGACGGCCTTCATCAGGGACTTGATGGCCACCGGGTTGATGGCGGAGTAGGAGTAGTGCAGCATGGGCAGCAGGCCGAGGTAGGCGTCGCGGAAGCTGACCGACACGTCCGGCGTGGCCCAGGGCTTGGAAATGGTGACCAGCTCGGCGGGAGCGATGTTGCCGGTCATGTTCGCGGTGCCGTGGCCGCCCAGGCTCATGGTCGGCACGACCAGGCCCAGGTTGGGCGAGTCGCAGCACATCACCGACACGTCCGGGCGTGCCTTGAGGACCTGCGCGACCTGGCCCACGCGGGTGGTCGACTCCTTGTGCACCACGTAGTTGGGGTGCTTGAAGATGCGCAGCAGGTTGTCCCAGTGCAGGTCGGTCTTGACGCGCGGCGGGTTGTTGTAGAGGCCCAGCGGCAGGTCGGTGGCGTCGGCCACTTCCAGGAAATAGTCTTCCAGATCGGCCTCGGGGCCGCAGATGTAGGCCGGTGCGGCCAGGATCGCACCGTCGGCGCCGTTGGCACGGGCGAACTTCAGGTAATCGATGGTGGTCTGGGTGTTGTTGCCAGTGCAACCGTAGAAGAACTTCATCTTCCCGGTCTTGAAGCGCGCGGTCTCGGCGATGATGGTTTCGCGCTCTTTCTGCGAGAGCATGGAGACTTCGCCGGTCGATCCCATGATGAGCACCGCGCTGGTGCCGTGGTCTTCCTGGAATTTCAGCAGGCTGCGAAAGGCGCCGAAGTCGGGGCTGCCGTCCTGGTTGAACGGGGTGATCAGGGCGACGAAGGAGCCCTCAATTTTCATCTTGCTCATGGAGAGATACCTGGGATGGGGTGGAACAGAAAAAAGGCGAACCAGTATGTCCCAAGGGGAACGATGGTAGTCGCCGAAAGGTCATTTGAAGCCGATCGTTTAGACAGATTGGAAAGAAGCTTATGTCAGGCCGCGCGCAGGCGCCGCGACATGGCCACCAGCGCCTGATCGAGGTCCGCGATCAGGTCCCGCGGGTCTTCCAGGCCCACGTGCAGGCGCAGGGCCTGGCCGCGCCAGGGCCAGCGCGCGGCGGTGTGGTCGCCACCTGGCGTGAAGGGGATGACCAGGCTTTCGAAGCCCCCCCAGGACACCCCCAGGCCGAACAGCTGCAGCGCGTCGACGAAGCCGTGCATGTCCTGCACCGAGGTGGTCTTGAGCACCACCGAGAACAGGCCGCACGCGCCCAGGAAATCGCGTTGCCACAGGGCGTGGCCCGGGTGGCTGGGCAGGGCCGGGTGCAGCACGGCCTCGATGGCGTCGTGGCCTTCCAGCCAGCGCGCCACCTCCAGGCCGGCGCTGTGGTGCTGGCGCAGGCGCACGCCCAGCGTGCGCAGGCCGCGCAGCGCCAGGTAGGCATCGTCGGGGCTGGTGGTCTGGCCCAGGTCCTGGGCCGCCTGCTTGATCAGCGGCCAGGTCTGCGCGGTGCAGGTGGCGATGCCCAGCATCGCATCCGAGTGGCCGACGATGTACTTGGTGGCGGCCTGGATGGACACGTCCACGCCGTGCTCGAAGGGTTTGTAGAACAGCGGCGTGCCCCAGGTGTTGTCCATCACCACATGGGCGCCCTGGCGGTGCGCGGCCTCCGCAATGGCCGGGATGTCCTGGATCTCGAAGGTCTCCGAGCCCGGCGATTCCACGTACACGACGCGGGTGTTGGGCCGCATCAGCGCGGCGATGCCGGCGCCGATGCGCGGGTCGTACAGCGTCGTCTCGACACCGAAGCGGGCCAGCACGCGCGAGAGAAAACCGCGCGTGGGGCCGTAGGCGCTGTCGGTCACCAGGATGTGGTCGCCCTGGCGCAGCAGGCCGGTGAGCACGGTGGTGATGGCCGCCAGCCCCGAGGGAAACAGCTGGGCACGGTGACCGCCTTCGAGCTGCGCGATGGCATCTTCCAGCGCGTGCGTGGTGGGGGTGCCAAAACGGCCGTAGGTGGTGGCACCCGGCACGTCGGCGGCGCGATCGGCCTTGCGCTGCTCCCATTCGGCCATGCTGGACGAGAGGATCGTCGAGCCGCGAAAGATGGGCGTATTGACCAGGCCGCCAAAGCGCTGGGGGTCTCGGCCGAGGGAGGCCAGGCGGGTGCTTTCTTGCATGTGAGGGAACTCCTTGAGCGGCCAGTCTAGGAGCGGGGGCGGGGACGTTTTTTTCCAAATGGGCGCTCAATCCGCCTTGCAAGTGAAAAAAATTTACCATTGCCGACCCGACACTCGGAAGCACCCATGGACAAGAAAGACCGAGCCATCCTCGCCCTGCTGCAAACCGATGCGCGGCTGCCCGTCAGCGAGATCGCCGAGCGCGTGAGCCTGTCGACCACCGCCTGCTGGAAGCGCGTGCAGCGCCTGCACGAACAGGGCTACATCCGCCAGCAGGTGTGCCTGCTCGACAGCGCCAAGCTCGGCCTGGGCGTGACGGTGTTCGTGTCCATCAAGACCAGCCACCACGATCTGCAGTGGCTGCGCCGCTTTGCCCTGGGCGTGCGCGACCTGCCCGAGGTGGTCGAGTTCTACCGCATGAGCGGCGACACCGACTACCTGCTCAAGGTGGTGGTGCCCGACATCGCGGGCTTCGACGTCGTCTACAAGAAACTGATCCAGATCGTGGAGCTGTTCGACGTCAGCTCCAGCTTCGCGATGGAAGAGATCAAGTACACCACCGCGCTGCCGCTCAACTACGCCGTCTGACCCCCGTGCCAGACGCGGCCTCCATTTCCGACCATGCAACACCCGCGCCAGCACTTTCCTTCCCTGTCCCATTGGGGCGCCTTCACCGCCGTGGTCGAGAACGGCCGCGTGGTCGACTGCCTGCCCTTCGCGCGCGACCCGGTCCCCTCGCCCATCCTGCGCTCCATGCCGGGCATGGTGCATTCGCCGCTGCGCATCGCGCGCCCGGCGGTGCGCGAGGGCTGGCTGCGCCAGCGTGAGGGCAGCGACCGCGCCGCGCGCGGCCACGACCGTTTCGTCGAGGTCGACTGGGACACGGCGCTGGACCTGGTGGCCGGCGAACTGGCCCGGGTGCGCGGGCAACACGGCCACGACGCCGTCTTCGGCGGCTCCTACGGCTGGTCGTCGGCCGGCGGCCTGCACCACGCGCGCACGCTCACCCAGCGCTTTCTGCACAGCGGCGGCGGCTGCGTCGGACAAGCCGGCAACTACAGCTGGGGCGCGGCCCAGTTCCTGCTGCCGCACGTGATCGGCACCTACGCCCCCGTGACCGGCCGCGTGACCGACTGGCGCAGCGTGCTGGCCCACACCCGGCTGTTCATCGCCTTCGGCGGCCTGCCGCTGCGCAACACCCAGGTCACCTCCGGCGGCGCGGGCGAACACAGCAGCGCGGCCTGGATCGCCCGGGCCGCCCAGTCCGGCATCGAGTTCGTGGTCGTCAGCCCGACGCGCGCCGACGTGCCCGAGGGCCTGAGCGCGCGCTGGATTCCGATCCGGCCCAACACCGACACGGCGCTGATGCTGGGCATGGCCCACACCCTGCTGGCCGAGGACCTGCACGACACCGGTTTCCTGCGCACCCATTGCAACGGCTTCGACGCCTGGGCCCGCTACCTGCGCGGCACGGACGACGGGCAGCCCAAGGACGCGGCCTGGGCGGCCGCCCTCTGCGGCGTCGACGCCCTCACCATCGCCGAGCTGGCGCGCAGCGCCGCGCGCCAGCGCACCATGATCAACTGCACCTGGTCGCTGCAGCGCGCGCACCACGGCGAACAGCCTTACTGGGCCAGCATCGCGCTGGCCGCCGTGCTGGGCCAGATCGGCCTGCCCGGCGGCGGGTTCGCCTTCGGCCATGGCTCCATCAATGGCGCGGCCACGCCCCGGCCCGATGTCGCCGCCCCCGGCTCTCGGCCGGCCCCAACCCGATCGGCCGCAGCATCCCGGTGGCGCGGATGGCCGACATGCTGCTGCAGCCCGGCGAGAGCTACGCCTTCAACGGGCGCACCGGCACCTACCCCGACATCGAGCTGGTCTACTGGGCCGGCGGCAACCCGTTCCACCACCACCAGGACCTGAACCGCCTGCTGCGCGCCTGGCAGAAGCCCGAGACCATCGTCGTGCACGACAGCTGGTGGACGCCCACCGCGCGCCGTGCCGACATCGTGCTGCCGGCCACCACCACGCTGGAGCGCAACGACGTCGGGGGCTCTTCGCGCGACCGTTACCTGCTGGCGATGAAGCAGGCGATCGCGCCGGTGGGCCAGAGCCGCAACGACTTCGACATCTACCGCGACCTGGCGGCGCGCGCCGGGCACGAGGCCGCGTTCACCGAGGGCCGCGACGAGGCCGCCTGGGTGCGCGCCCTCTACGACAGCACCGCCGACAACTGGCGCGCGGCCGGCTTCCCGCTGCCCGATTTCGACCGGTTCTGGGAAGAGGGCATGGCCGAGCTGCCCGAGCCCGAGCGCGAGATGGTGCTGTTCGAAGCCTTCCGCCAGGACCCGCAGGCCGCGCCGCTGGGCACGCCGTCGGGCCGCATCGAGCTGCACTCGAGCGCCATCGCGGGCTTCGGCTACGCGGACTGCCCGCCCCACCCGAGCTGGCTCGCCCCCGCCGAATGGCTGGGCGCGGACAGCGCGCGCCAGTGGCCGCTGCACCTGATCAGTTCGCAACCGGCCGACAAGCTGCACTCGCAGCTCGATGCCGGGGTCGTCTCGCGCGAGCAGAAGCTGCGCGAGCGCCAACGCGTTCGACTGAACCCGGACGACGCCCGCGCACGCGGCATCGCCGACGGCGACCTGGTGCGCGTGTTCAACGCCCGCGGCACCTGCCTGGGCGGCGCCACGCTGGACGAGGCCGTGATGCCGGGCGTGGTCGTGATCTCCACCGGCGCCTGGTTCGACAGCGACGGTGGCGAGCCGGAGCGCCACGGCAACCCGAACGTGCTCACGATCGACCTCGGCACCTCGCGCCTGGCCCAGGGCAGCAGCGCCATGACCGCGCTCGTGGACGTGGCGCTCTGGCACGGCGAGGCGGCACCCGTGCGCGCCTTCGAACCGCCGACCCTCACCACCGCCTGAGCGCCACCGCCGCCCGGGCGCTCAGACCGGCGCCGCCAGGTGCGCGCGCGCCGCCGCCTTCACCGCTTCGGTCAGTCGCTGCGCCGACAGCGATTCGTGCGCCCAGTGCTGCCAGTACAGCGACACGTCCACCGTGGCGCCGGGCAGGATTTCCTGCAACGCCGGGCGGTTCTGCAGGTGCTGCTCGGGCACCATGCCCCAGCCCAGGCCGAGCTCGATCGCGGTCTCGAAGGCCTCCACCGCCGGCGCGAAATGGCGCGGGTAGCGCGGCTGGCGCAGGCCGAAGTGCTGCTCCAGAAAGGCGTCCTGCAGCGCATCCTTGCGGTTGAAGATGATGGCCGGCTGCGCCAGCAGCTTGTGCACCGAGACCGCGCCCTTGGGCGTGCGGCAGCGCTGCACCACGGCCGGCGCGGCCACGCAGTGGTAGCGCATCACGCCCAGCGGCTCGGCCACGCAGCCGCGCATGGCCGTGGACAACGCGGTCACGCAGCCCATCACGTCGCCGCTCTTGAGCGCGCTGTGCGTGTGGTCCTGGTCGTCGATCATGATGTCCAGCAGCAGGTGGTGGCGCCGCAGCAGCGGGGCCACGCCGGGCAGGAACCAGCCCGCCACGGAGTCGGCGTTGATCGCCACCGACAGGCTCTGCCAGCGCACGCCGCCCGGGGCCGGCGCCCCGCCCTGCAGGCCGTCGAGCAGGTCGGCCTCCATCAGCCGCACCTGCTTCACATGGGCCAGCAGCGCCTGCCCGGCCGGGGTGGCGCGCACCTGCTTGCCACGCACCAGCAGGCGCTGGCCCAGCGTGTCCTCCAGCGACTTGATGCGCAGCGACACCGCCGCCAGCGTGAGCGAGAGGGCCTGCGCGGCCGGGCCGAAGCCGCCGTGTTCGACCACGGCGGCCAGGGCGTCGAGTTGGCGGGCGTCCAGCATCATTCACTCAAGTTATTTTCAATCGATCTGAGTTTAAGTTAACTTGATTTAAATTAAGCGGTTTTGCGCGCACACTGCCGGCCATTCACCCGTTTTGGTTTCCGGAGTTCGCATGACCCTCGCCTTTCCCACCTTCACCGCCGGCATGGTGCTGAGCATGTCGCTGATCATGGCGATCGGCCCGCAGAACGCCCACGTGCTGCGCATGGGCCTGCAGCGCCAGCACCTGTGGCTCACCGTGCTCACCTGCGCGCTGGCCGACGTGGTGCTCATCGGCCTGGGCGTGCTGGGCCTGGCCCAGCTCGGCGGCCTGTCGGACAAGCTGCTCGGCGCGATGATCGGCGCGGGCGTGCTGTTCCTCGGCGTCTACGGCTGGCAGGCCTTCCAGCGTTTCCTGCGCCCGCGCGCCACGCCCTTCAGCGCCGACGGCGGCCTCACCGCCGAACCCGTGTCGCCGCGCCAGGCGGTGTTCGCCGCCCTGGCCTTCTCCTTCCTGAACCCGCACGCCTGGCTCGACACCGCCGTGCTGATCGGCACCGCCTCGCTCGCCTACGGCCAGGGCAGCGCCGTCTTCGGCCTGGGCGCGGCCACCGGCTCGCTGGTCTGGTTCATCGCGCTGGGCGCGGCCGCCTTCTGGCTCGGCCGCCGGCTCAACTCCCTGCACGTGTGGCGCGTGCTGGATGGCCTGGTTGCGTTGATGATGTGGGGCACGGCCGCCTGGTTGTTGACCAGCCTGTTCTGACCCCGGAGGTTCCACCATGTCCACCCCCCAACGCGGCGCCGAAGCGCCCGTGACCCTGTTCGGACCCGACTTCCCGTTCGCCTTCGACGACTGGATCGCCCACCCGCAAGGCCTGGGCGAGCTGCCCGCCGAGCGCCTGGGGCAGGAGGTGGCCATCGTCGGCGCCGGCATGGCTGGCATGGTGGCGGCCTACGAGCTGATGAAGCTGGGCTTGAAGCCCGTGGTCTACGAGGCCTCGCGCATGGGCGGGCGGCTGCGCTCGCAGGCCTTCGAGGGTGGCCAGGGCGCGATCGCCGAGCTCGGGGGCATGCGCTTTCCCGCGTCGAGCACCGCCTTCTTCCACTACGTGAACCGGCTCGGCCTCAAGACCCAGCCCTTCCCCAACCCGCTCACACCCGCCGCCGGCTGCACCGTGATCGACCTCGAAGGCCAGACCCACTGGGGCCGCACCCTGGCCGACCTGCCGCCCCTGTTCGGCGAGGTGGCCGAGGCCTGGGCCCAGGCGCTGGAGGAAGGCGCCGGCTTCACCGGCCTGCAGCAGGCGCTGCGCGAGCGCGACGCGGCCAAGCTCAAGGCGCTGTGGGACCGCCTCGTTCCCCTGTGGGACGACCGCACCTTCTACGACTTCGTCGCCACCTCCAAAGCCTTCTCGCGCCTGCCGTTCCAGCACCGCGAGGTGTTCGGCCAGGTCGGTTTCGGCACCGGCGGCTGGGACTCCGACTTCCCCAACTCCATGCTCGAGATCCTGCGCGTGGTGCTCACCGGCTGCGACGAGAACCAGCACCTCATCGTGGGTGGCGTGCAGCAGGTGCCGCTGGGCCTGTGGCACCACGCGCCCGCCGAAAACGAGCTGCGCCACTGGCCCGCCGGCACCACCCTGGCCGGCCTGCACCACGGCGCGCCGCGCCCCGGCGTCACGGCCATCGCGCGCGCGGCGAGCAACGAACTCGCCGTCACCGACACCTGGGGCAACACGCGCAGCTACCCGGCCGTGCTCACCACCTGCCAGAGCTGGCTGCTGACCACGCAGATCGCGGTGGAAGAGGCGCTGTTCTCGCAGAAGCACTGGATGGCGCTGGATCGCACGCGCTACATGCAGTCGTCCAAGACCTTCGTGATGGTGGACCGCCCGTTCTGGAACGACCTGCGGGACGAAGGGGTGAAAAAGGGCTGGCCGCAGATGGGCATGACGCTCACCGACCGGCTCACGCGCGGCACCTACCTGTTCGACAACGGGCCCGACCAGCCCGGCGTGATCTGCCTGAGCTACGCCTGGATGGGCGATGCGCTCAAGATGCTGCCGCACGGCACCCAGAAGCGCGTGCAGCTCGCGCTGCAGGCCCTGCAGAAGATCTACCCCGACGTGGACATCGCCAGCCACATCATCGGCGACCCGATCAGCGTCTCCTGGGAGGCCGACCCGCACTTCCTCGGCGCCTTCAAGGGCGCGCTGCCCGGCCACTACCGTTACAACCACCGCATGTACAGCCACTTCATGCAGGACGGCTTCGCGGCCACCGAGCGCGGCATCTTCCTCGCGGGCGACGACGTGTCCTTCACGCCCGCCTGGGTCGAGGGCGCGGTGCAGACCTCGCTGAACGCGGTGTGGGGCATCGTCAAGCACCTGGGCGGCCACACGCACGCGGCCAACCCCGGGCCGGGCGACGTGTTCGCCGAACTCGGGCCCATGGCCCTGCCGGACTGAGCATGGACGACACCCTCACCCTCGCCCTCTGGCAATGCCCCTACGCGGGCAGCCCGTCCCAGGCCCTGGTGCTGCTCGACGCCACCGCCGCGCAGGCGCGCGCCCAGGGCGCCGGGCTGCTGCTGTGCCCCGAGATGTCGCTCACCGGTTACCAGATCGGCGCGGCCGGCGTGGCGGCCCTGGCCGAGCCGGCCGACGGCGCGCTCGCGCAGGCCGTGGCCGCCATCGCGCAGCGCCATGGCCTCGCCATCGTCTACGGCTACCCCGAGCAGAACGCCGACGGCAAGCCCTGGAACGCGGTGCAGTTCATCGACGCCGACGGCCAGCGCCTCGCGAACTACCGCAAGACCCACCTGTTCGGCGACATCGACCGCGCGCAGTTCAGCCCCGGCCCGCAGGCGCCCGCCGTGTTCGCCTGGCAAGGCTGGCGGCTCGGCCTGCTGATCTGCTACGACATCGAGTTCCCCGAACCCGCGCGCGGCCTCGCGCTGCAGGGTGCCGACGCGGTGCTCGTGCCGACCGCGAACATGATCGACTTCGACGAGGTGCAGCGCCTGCTGCTGCCCGCGCGCGCGCTGGAGAACCGCGTGTTCGTGGCCTACGCCAACGCCTGCGGCCAGGAAGGCCGCACCACCTACGGCGGCCTGAGCACGGTCTGCGCGCCGGACGGCGCCGTGATGGACCAGGGTGGGCGCGAGGAAACCCTGCGCTTCGCCACCCTCGCGCGCGGCGCCCTGGCCGAAGCGCGGCAGCACTCGCAGCTGCGCGACCGGCGCGGCGATCTCCCTCCCGCTTGGAGCTGAACCGAGCGCGGGACCGCGCCCACTGCTTCTGCTTCATCCTTTTTGAAGCGAAAGTGAGCCCTCCGTGCACTCCATCTTTGGTACCGGCCTTCGTCCACAGGCAGCCGTCGATCCCGGCGATCTGGCGCGCCAGGCCATCGCCAACCACGACCTGCCCCAACTCATGTGGCAGCTGGCCCAACAGAACGTCAACCTGAATACGCGGAACACCCAGGGCGTCACCCTGCTGATGGAGACCGTGAGGCACCGCAACGCCAACGCCCTGTACCTGCTGCTCGCCGACGTGGCGATCCGGTCGATCGAGCCCGAACTGATGCACCACGATGACCAGGGCAACACGGTGCTCCACGACATGGCGACGCACCTGCCAGATGCCTGGTTTGACGAACCCTCGGACCAACCGGTGCTCGCGAACCTGCTGGAAGACTTCTTCCACGAATTCCACTTGTTCTTCGACTGGGAACGCCACAACATCCGAGGCCTCACGGCGGTCGAGCTGGCCGAAACGGTGCACAAAGACAACCTTCTCGGCTTCCTGGCGACCTACGAAGTCCCGGGCGTGGACACCTCGGCCAGCAGCGACCTCGAGTCCGGCCATTCATTCCGCAGCGGTTCGGATGGGCCGGGCGATCCGGACGTTGAAGGCCACGGCCTGCTGGCCTGAGAGGCGCCGCCCGGACAGCCGCTCACGTTGAAGCGGCCAGCGCGTCAGACCACGCCTGAACGCCGAAGGCCGCGCCGGGTCGTGGCGCGGCTGGCCTGCGTGAGCAGGCGCGCGAAGGCCGCCGCCGCCGGCGAGAGGCTGCGCCCGGTGCGCTGCGTCAGACCGATGGTGCGGCTGATGACCGGGTGCTCCAGCGGAACGCCCACCACCGAGGCTGGCTGGCGCGGCAGCGTGAGCTGCGGCACGATGGCCACGCCCAGCCCGTTGTCCACGAAGCCGATCAGCGTGGAGATGTGGCGGAACTCGCACACCGGCCGGGGCAGCGGTGTCACCTCGGCCAGCGCCTGGTCGATCAGCACGCGGTTGCGGCTGGCGTGCGACACCAGCGCGTAGGGGTAGTCCACGATCTCCTCCCAGCGCACCGAGCGGCGCTTGGCCAGCGGGTGCCCGACCGGGCAGGCCAGCACGAAACGCTCCTTCAGCAAGGGCGTGAACGCCACCTCCGGGTCCTGCATGCCGGTGTAGTTGAGCGCGAAGTCGGCTTCGCCGCTCTTCACGCTGGCCAGGACCTCGTCGGCCCCCTCTTCGATGATGCGCACCAGCACGTGCGGGTGCTGCTCGCGAAAACTGCGGATCACGCCGGGCAGGAAATGGTGCACGGCGGAGAACACGCAGCCCACCGTGACGTCGCCGGCCTCGATGTGGGCCACGTCGTGCAGGTCGACCACCGAGCGGTCCAGGTCGGTGATGACGCTGCGCACCTGGCCCAGAAAGCGCTGGCCCAGCTGCGTGAGTTCCACGCTGCGCGTGGTGCGGTCGAACAGGCGCACGTCCAGCAGCCCCTCCAGGTGCGAGATGCGGCGCGAGAGCGCTGGCTGCGACAGGTGCAGGGCCTTGGCGGCGGCCGCGAAGCTCTGCAGTTCGCCCACGGTGACGAAGGCGCGCAGGTCCGCCAGCGTGGGTTTGAGCGTGCCCATGGGGGTGCCTTTCATTCTTGCAAGCAATGCATCAAGACCTCAGAAAGATGCAATTTACAGCAGGTTGGCCCACTGTCAACATGCGCCCACAACGAAGGAGACAAGCCACATGAAACGCCGCCACCTCTTGCAGGCAGCGGGGGCCACCCTGGCCCTGCCGCAGCTCGCCATGGCCCAACAGGCCTACCCCGCGCGCTCCATGCGCTACATCGTCCCGGTGGCGGCCGGCGGCGGCAGCGACATGATCGCCCGCGTGGTCACCGAGCGCTGGGGCAAGCTGCTCAACCAGAACTTCGTCGTGGACAACCAGAGCGGCGGCGGCGGCGTGGTGGCCTGCCAGCTCACCGCGCGCGCGCCGGCCGACGGCTACACCCTGCTGCAGGGCTACGTCGCCACCCACGGCACCACGCCCGCCACGCGCCGCGTCAGCTACGACGCCGTCACCGACTTCACCCCCATCGGCATGATCGGCGCCACGCCCAACGTGCTGGTGGTCAACAGCAGCGTGCCGGTCAAGGACATCAAGGAATTCATCGACTACGTGAAGCGCCAGCCGGGCAAGCTCAGCTACGGCTCGGCCGGCCAGGGCTCGCTCACCCACCTCACGATGGAGCTGCTCAAGCAGGAGACGGGCATGTTCCTGCTGCACATCCCCTACCGCGGCGTCGCGCCGGCCATGAACGACCTGCTCGGCGGCCAGACCCAGGCCGTCTTCCCGGGCCTGGCCGCGGCCCTGCCCCACCTGCGCTCGGGCCGCATGCGCGCGCTCGCCGTGACCGGCAAGCAGCGCAGCCCGCAACTGAAAGACGTGCCGACCATGGAAGAGGTCGGTTTCAAAGGTTTCGACGCCATGCAGTGGTACGGCGTGGTCGGCCCGGCCGGCATGCCACCCGACATCGTGCGCCGCCTCAACGAAACCCAGGTCGCCGTGCTCAAGGCGCCCGAGCTGGCCGAGAAGCTCGCGGGCGAAGCGGTGGAGCCGTGGCCCATGACGCCCGAGCAGTTCGGCCAGTACATCAAGGCCGACGTCACGCGCTGGACCGCGCTGGCCAAGGCCCGAAACATCCGCCTGGACGAGTGACGCCCGGCGCCCGCTCTTTCTTTCTCTTCTCCAACCTCAGAGCCCCGAACCCGTGACCCGCAACACCCAAGTCCCCGCCGATCTCACGGCCCCGCCCATCACCACCCTGCTCGCCCGCTTCGTCGCCCGCCACCCCTCGCGCGGCTGGAGCGAGGCCGTGGAGCGCGAGGCCCACCGCACCTTCTACAACTGGCTGGGCTGCGCCATCGGCGCGGCGCAACACGAGGCGGCGGACGCCGCCGTGGCCGCCGTGCAGCTGCTGCAGCCCGCGCCCCAGGCCAGCGTGCTCGGCCGCCGCGAGCAGGTGGACATGGCCAGCGCGGCGCTGGTCAACGGCATCACCTCGCACACCTTCGACTTCGACGACACGCACCTGAAGACCATCATCCACCCCGCCGGCCCGGTGGCCTCGGCCGTGCTGGCCCTGGCCGAGCACCGGGGCAGCAGCGGGCGCGAGGTGCTCGATGCCCTGGTGCTGGGCATCGACGTGGCCTGCCGCATCGGCAACGTGATGTACCCCGACCACTACGACCGCGGCTGGCACATCACCGGCTCCACCGGCATGCTGGGCGCGGCGGCCGGCTGCGCGCGCCTGCTCGGGCTGGACGAGGCGCAGACCGCCATGGCCATCGGCATCGCGGCCTCGCAACCGGTCGGCCTGCGCGAGCAGTTCGGCACCATGACCAAGCCCTTCCACCCCGGCGGTGCGGCGCGCGCCGGCCTCATGTCGGCCCTGCTGGCCAGCCAGGGCTTCACCGCCAGCCCACGCGCGCTCGAGGCACCGCGCGGCTTCGTGCAGGTGGCCTCGGACAAGCGCGCCTGGAACGAAGCGACGGACGAACTCGGCGAGCGCTTCGAGATCTCCTTCAACACCTACAAGCCCTTCGCCTGCGGCATCGTCATCCACCCCAGCATCGACGCCTGCGTGCAGCTGCGCGGGCAAGGCGTGACACCGGATCAGGTGAAGCACATCGAGCTGCGCGTGCACTCGCTGGTGCTGGAACTCACCGGCAAGAAGGCGCCGAAGGACGGCCTGCAGGGCAAGTTCAGCGTGTACCACGGCTGCGCGGTGGGCCTGATCCACGGGCGCGCAGGCGAGGAAGAGTTCTCCGACGCGGTCGTCACCGACCCGCGGGTGGTGGCCCTGCGCGACAAGGTGCAGGCCGCGGTGGACGACAGCATCGCCGAAGCGGCGGTGCATGTGACGGCCGTGCTGCTCGACGGCCGGCGCGTGGAAGTGCGCGTGGAGGACGCCATCGGCTCGCTGCGCAACCCGCTGTCGGACGCACAGCTCGAAGCGAAATTCCAGGCCCTGGTGGTGCCCGTGCTGGGCGAGGCGAAGGCGCGCGACATCACGGCCGCCTGCGCCTCGCTGGCCTCGCTGCCGGACGTGCGCGCGCTCACCGCGCTGTGCCGCCCGCAGTGACCGGAGGCGCACCATGCCCCACCTGCCCGCCTCCACCGCCCTGCAGCGCTTTCGCGTCATCGACCTGACCCAGGTGCGCGCCGGCCCCACGGCCTGCCGCCAGCTCGCCGACTGGGGCGCCGACGTGGTCCAGGTGCAGATGCCCGACAGCATGCGCGGCGACGACACGCTCGGCGGCCAGGACGGCTCCGACTACCAGTACACGCACCGCAACAAGCGTTCGATCACGCTCAACCTCAAGACGGACGAAGGCATCGCCACGCTCAAGCGCCTGATCGACGGCGCGGACGTGGTGGTCGAGAACTTCCGGCCCGATGTGAAGTTCCGCCTGGGCATCGACTACGCCTCGCTGGCCGCGAGCAACCCGGGCCTGGTCTACGCCAGCATCTCGGGCTTCGGCCAGACCGGCCCGCTCGCCTCGCGCCCCGGCTTCGACCAGATCGCGCAGGGCATGGGCGGCCTGATGTCCGTCACCGGCACGCCGGGTGACGGCCCGATGCGCGTGGGCATACCCATCGCCGACCTGTGCGCCGGCATCTTCGCCGCGCAGGGCATCCTGGTCGCGCTGCTGGAGCGCGAAGCCTCGGGGAAAGGCCAGTTCCTGCACACCTCGCTGCTGGAGTCCATGGTCTACATGCTGGACTTCCAGACCTCGCGCTACCTGATCGACGGCGAGGTCGCCACGCAGGCCGGCAACTTCCACCCCACCAGCATCCCCACCGGCGTCTACAAGGCGCGCGACGGCTACATGAACATCGCGGTGTTCGGCTCCAAGATCTGGGAACGCTTCTGCCACATCCTCGGCGCGCCCGAATGGATCACCGACGAGCGTTACCACGACAAGCCCTCGCGCTCGGTGAACCGCGACACGCTCAACGCCGAGATCAACCACCGCCTGGCCGAGCACGACCGCAGCCACTGGATCGCGCAACTCAACGACGGCGGCGTGGCCTGCGGCCTGATCAGCAACATGCAGGAAGCGCTGGAAGAACCGCAGGTGCAGCACCTGGGCATGGTCAAGGACGTGGTCTCGAAGTGGCAGGGACCGCAGCGCCTGGTGGGCCAGCCCATGCAGCTGGAGCGCACGCCCAGCACCATCGCGCGCGCCGCGCCGCGCCGGGGCGAACACACCGAAGAAATCCTGGCCGAACTCGGCCTCGGGCCCGAGGACCTCGCCCGCATGAAAGCCGCCGGAGTCTATTGATGACCGATCCCACCTACACCTCCCCCACCGAGCGCGTGCAGACCTGGCTGGACGGGCGCACGCTGCACATCCGCTTCAACAACCCGGCGCGCCACAACGCGCTCTCGGTCGACATGTGGGAGGCCGTGCCGCCGCTGCTGGCCCTGGCCCGCGACGATGACCGCGTGCGCCTGGTCGTGTTCTCCGGCGCGGGCGACAAGGCCTTCGTCTCGGGCGCGGACATCACGCAGTTCGAGGACATGCGCGCCGCGCGCGAGGCCGTCGCCTACTACGAGAAGATGGCCGAGACCACGCTGATGGGCATCCACGACTTCCCCAAGCCCACGCTGGCCTGCATCCGGGGTTACTGCATCGGCGGCGGCGTGAACGTGGCGATCAGCTGCGACATCCGCATCGCCGCCAGCGACTCGGTGTTCTCCATCCCGGCCGCGCGCCTGGGCCTGGGCTACCGCTACTCCGCCATGAAAAACCTGGTGGACCTGATCGGCCCCGGCGCGGCCAAGGACCTGTTCTTCACCGCCCGCCGCATCGACGCGGCCGAAGCGACATCGCTCGGCCTGGTCTCGCGCGTCTGCGAGCCCGAGGCCCTGCCCGCGCTGCTGGCGGAGTACGCGGGCAGCATCGCCGAGAACGCGCCGCTGACCGTGATGGCCGGCAAGGCGATCACGCGCGAAATCCTCAAGCCTTCGCCCGAACTCGACAGCGCGCTGTGCGCCTCGCTCATCCGCGGCTGCTTCGAAAGCGCCGACTACACCGAAGGCCGCACGGCCTTCATGCAGAAGCGCAAACCCGTGTTCACCGGCCGCTGAGCCACACCAGGAAACCCCACCATGCAGGCCTACTGGATGCAGATGACCGACACCGCCACCGAGCTCGCCTTGCGCGAGACGCCGGTGCCCACGCCCGGCGCGCGGCAGCTGCTGGTGCGCATGCGAGCGGCTGCGCTGAACCGCGGCGAGTTCCTGCTCGGCCACGGCCTGCACGGCGCGCCCGGCACCTGGAAAGCCATCGGCGGCGAAGGCGCGGGCGAGGTGATCGCCGTCGGCGCCGAGGTCACCACCTTCCGACCCGGTGACCGCGTGATGGGCCGCTGCCCGGGCGCCTTCGCCGAGTGCGCGCTGATGGAAGAGATCGAAGCCATGCCCGTGCCGGTGGCGCTCGGCTGGGAACAGGCCGCCGCCGTGCCGCTCACCTTCCTGGTCGCGTTCGACATGCTGGTGCTGCAAGGCCGGCTGCAGGCGGGCGAGTGGCTGCTCATCAACGGCGTGTCCTCCGGCGTGGGCGTGGCCTCGCTGCAGCTGGCCAAGGCCCTGGGCGCGCGGGTCATCGGCACCTCGGGCTCGGCCGACAAGCTCGCGGCGCTGCAGCCGCTGGGCCTGGACGTGGCGCTGCACACCCGCGCGGCCGACTTCGCGCCCGCCGTGCTCAAGGCCACGGACCAGCAGGGCGTGAACCTGGTCATCAACACCGTGGGCGGCACGGTGTTCGCCGAGAGCCTGCGCGCGCTCGCGTTCGAAGGGCGCCTGGCCACCGTGGGCTATGTGGACGGCGTGGTGCGCGCCGAGATCGACCTCGAAGCCCTGCACGCCAAACGCCTCGTGCTGTTCGGCGTCTCCAACAAATTGCGCACCAAGGAACAGCGGGCGGCCGCGCTGCCGCGTTTCGTGGCCGAGGTCATGCCCCTCATCGCTGCCGGCCGCATCCAGCCGCACATCGACCGGGTGATGGACTTCTCGCAACTCGAGCAAGCCAAGGCGCGCATGGAAGCCGGCGCGCACATCGGAAAAATCGTCCTGCGCATGCCGGCGGACGCGAGCTGAACCACCACCCGCAAGAGGAGACAACCCCGTGAAGCACCGCAAGCAATTCGTCCTGGCGCTCGCGCTGGGCACCCTGGCCTCCCTCGGCTGGGCGCAGCCCGCGCCCTACCCGAACAAGCCCATCCGCATCGTGATCGGCTTCGCGCCGGGCGGCGCGGCCGACTACGTGGCGCGCGCCATGAGCGAGTCCTTCAGCAAGGCCCTGGGCCAGACCGTGCTGATCGACAACAAGCCCGGCAACGGCTCCAGCATCGCGGCCGACATCGTGGCCAAGGCCGCGCCCGACGGCTACACGCTGCTGATCGCCAGCCCCAGCGCCATCTCGGTCAACCCCGCGCTCAACCCCAAGCTGACCTACAAGCCCAGCGACCTGCTGCCCGTGGGCAAGATGACCACCTCGCCGCTGGTGCTGGCGGTCAACCCCAGCAGCAGCATCCGCACCGTGCCCGACCTGATCGCGGCGGCCAAGAAAGACCCCGGCAAGCTCAACTACTCCACCTCGGGCAACGGCTCGGCGCCGCACCTGGGCGCCGCGCTCTTCAGCCTGCTGACGAACACCGAGATGACGCACGTGCCCTACCGGGGCGGCTCCTTCGCCATCACCTCGGTGATGGCCGGCGAGACGCAGCTCACCTTCGGCACCTCGCCCTCGGTGCTGCCGCAGGCCAATGCGGGCAAGCTGCGCGCCATCGCCGTCAGCACGCGCGAACGCTCGCCGCTGGTGCCCGACATGCCCGGCATGCGCGAGGCCGGCCTGCCCGAATACAACCTGGAGTTCTGGTACGGCATGTTCGCGCCCGTGGGCACGCCGCCGGCCATCGTGAAGACCATCCACGACGCGGTGCGCACCGCCATGCAGCAGCCCTCGGTGAAGGCCGCGCTGGAGCGCGAAGGCACCGAGGTCTCGCTCTCCGGCTCGCCCGAGCAATTCGCCAGCTTCCTGGTGGAAGACGGCAAGTTCTGGGTCAACCTGGTCAAGACCGCCAACGTGAAGGTGGACTGACATGGACCTCTTTCGCCGCACCCTGTGCGCCGCCAGCGCCCTGGCGCTCGCCGGCTGCGCCGCGCCCGGACCCGCCTCGGCGCCCCCGCCGGCCGCCGCGATCGCCGAACTCTCGTCCACCGGCAAGCTGCGCGCCGCGATCAACTTCGGCAACCCCATCCTGGCCACGCGCAGCGCCTCGGGCGAGCCGCAGGGCGTGTCGGTCGATCTCGCGCGCGAGGCCGCGCGGCGCCTGGGCGTGCCCATCGAACTGGTGCTGTTCAACTCGGCCGGCAACGTGGTGGAGGCGGTCAAGGCCCGGCAGGTGGACCTCGCCTTCGTCGCCATCGACCCGGTCCGCGCGGCCGACATGGAGTACACCGCGCCCTACGTGATCATCGAAGGCGCCTACCTCGTGCGCAACGACTCGCCGCTGCGCCGCAACGAGGACGTGGACCGCGCCGGCACGCGCGTGGTCGTCGGGCGCGGCAGCGCGTACGACCTGTTCCTCACGCGCGAGATCAAGGCAGCCACCCTGGTGCGCGCGCCCACCTCGCCCGCCGTGACCGACCTGTTCCTCGCCGAAAAGCTGGACGTGGCCGCCGGCGTGAAGCAGCAGCTGGAGGCGGACGCGCAGCGCGTGGGCGGCGTGCGCCTGCTGCCCGGGCGCTTCATGGTGATCGAGCAGGCCATGGGCGTGCCCAAGGGCCGCACGGCGGCGCAAGCCTGGCTCAGCGGGTTCATCGAAGAGATGAAGGCCAGCGGCTTCGTGGCCCAGGGCCTGCAACGGCACCAGATCCAGGGCGCCGCCGTGGCGCCCGCGCGCGCCAGCCGCTGACCACGGCGAGGCGCCCCTGCGCCGGCTGGGGTAGCCTGTCGGCATGGATTCCCTCATCACCGCCGCCGCGCGCGCCCTGGCCGCGGGCGACGCGCTGGGCGCGCTCAAGCGCGTGGCCTTGCGCGACGACCCGCCGGCCCTGGCCTTGCGCGGCATCGCCATGTCCCAGCTCGGGGAACACCCGCGCGCGCGCGACCTGCTGCGGCGCGCCGGCCGAGGCTTCGGCGCACACGAAACCCTGGCGCGCGCCCGCTGCGTGGTGGCCGAGGCCGAGGTGGCGCTGGCCATGCGTGACCTCGGTGGCTCCACGCGCCCGCTGGCCGCCGCCGCGGCCACCCTGGAAGCCCACGCCGACCACGCCAACGCGCGCCAGGCCCGGCTGATCGCGGCGCGCCGCCTGCTGCTGCTCGGCCGCCTCGCCGAGGCCGAGGCCGCGCTCGCGGCCATCGACACCGCCCGCCTGCCGCCCGCGCTCATGGCGGTGGCCGAACTGATCGCGGCCGAGCTCGCGCTGCGCTCGCTGCGCGTGGAGGCCGGGCGCGCGGCCCTGGCCCGCGCGCGCGATGCGGCCACACGGGCCGGCGTGCCCGCCCTGCAGGCCGAGGTCGCACAAGCCCAGGCCACGCTGGACCAACCGGCCGCGCGCCGCCTGGGCAACGGCAGCGAGCAGGCGCTGCGGCTGGCCGACGTGGCGGCCCTGCTGGCCTCCGACGCGCTGGTGGTGGACGCCTGCCGCCGCGGCCTGGGCACGGGCGCCGCGTGGCAATCGCTCGCGCGCCGGCCCGTGCTGTTCGCGCTGGCGCGCGCGCTCGCCCAGGCCTGGCCGGGCGACGTGGAGCGCGAGGCCCTGATCGCCGAGGCGTTCCGCACCCGCCGCCCGGACGAGACGCACCGCGCGCGCCTGCGCGTCGAGATCGGCCGCCTGCGCGCGCTCGTCAAACCCCTCGCGGGCATCGAGGCCACCGCGCGCGGCTTCGCGCTGCGGCCCTCGGGCGGGCGCTCCCTCGTGCTGCTCGCGCCGCCCATCGACGGCGAACAGGCCTCGCTGCTGGCGCTGCTGGCCGACGGCGCGGCCTGGTCCACCTCGGCCCTCGCGCTCGCGCTGGGCGCGAGCCAGCGCACCGTGCAGCGCGCGCTCGCCGAGCTGGAGGCCGGGGGCCGCGTGCGCGCCATCGGCCAGGCGCGCGCGCGGCGCTGGCTGGCGCCGCCGCTGGCCGGATTCGCGACGATCTTGTTACTCCCTGCTTCGCTGCCGATTGAATAGAGTGACCCTCAAGCGCCGACACCCGGTGCTGCCACAAGGAGATTCACCATGACCCGTCAGACCACCCCCACCGCGCGCACCGCCGAAGTCGTGCGCGAGTACGGTCCCTTCCTCGGCTCCGAACGCGTGCACGGCGTCACCCACGACGGCCAGCGCGTGTGGGCCGCCACCGACGACGGCATCGTCGCCTTCGACCCCGCCAGCGGCGAGATCACCCGCACGCTGAAACGCGCGGGCGATGCCGGCACCGCCTTCGACGGCAAGCACCTGTACCAGATCGCCGAGGCGCGCATCGACAAGATCGACCCCGCCACCGGCGCCGTGCTCGCCTCCATCCCCGCGCCCGGCGGCGGCGCCGACTCCGGGCTCACCTGGGCCGAAGGCAGCCTGTGGGTCGGCCAGTACCGCGACCGCAAGATCCACCAGATCGACCCGGCCACCGGCGCGATCCGGCGCACCATCGAATCCAACCGCTTCGTCACCGGTGTCACCTGGGTCGACGGCGAACTCTGGCACGGCACCTGGGAGGGCGACGAGAGCGACATCCGCCGCATCGACCCGCAGAGTGGCAAGGTGCTCGAAAGGCTGGACATGCCGCCCGGCCTCGGCGTGAGCGGCCTCGAATCCGATGGCGCGGACCTGTTCTATTGCGGCGGTGGGCCGAGTGGGAAGGTGCGGGCGGTGCGGCGACCCAAGGCCGCGTGATCGGGGCCGCGCTGGCGTCCTGGCTTGGAAAGAGCGATCTCGTGGACAGGATGAAATCACACAAGGCCAAGTCCGTTCCGGCCTAAAGGGTGCATTGCGAGCGAACTTCTTGACACCTCGATCCACTGCAGCTCTCGGGAGTCCAGGGGACTCCCGTCACCCTTTTTCGCCACAGACACGACAACCCATGAACGTCAATTTCGCCCATCACTGGCCCGCGGGCCCTATGCATCTCCCAGAGCACCTCGTTGCCACGGCGAAGGCGCTGATTGACGCCGATGAGACAGAGCAACTCGAGCAGCTGGGAGCGATGCTCGAACAAGGCGTCATCACAGCCAACACCCCCAGCGGTGAAAACGGCGAAACGCTCTTGATCTATGCGGTGCGGCAGTCCGCCCTTTTCTCGTTTCTCGACATGGTGGCGCACCCAGGTGCGGGAGATCTCAATGAAACAGACTGGGACGGCAACTCGGCGTGGCACGCGATGGCCTTGCACTTGAACAACGGGGTTTTTGAGAGCAGTGGATGGCTCGATCATCTGGACGAATTGCTGGAAGACAACCCCCACCTGCAGATCGACTGGGGCTTGCGCAACATGCACAACCAGACCCCCCTTGATGTGGCCCTGCACCTCGACAAGCAGCTCATCGCGGGATGGATCGCGGGGCAGATGGAGCCCACAGCGATCCCATCCATGAACATGCACATCGAATGACCCACGCCCAGCGGAACCAGGACCCCAGATGAACCCCATCTCGCTCAAACACTTCCAGACCACGGCGCTGGCCCTCCCCGACTCGGGTCGGGTCGCCCAGGAGGCCATCGCCAACAACGACATGACCCGACTTCAACGCATGGTCCATGCGGGAGAGGTCGATGGTCACACGCTCACCGCAGAACAGCGCACGCTGCTGATCGAAGCCGTTCGATGCCTCAACATCAACGCCTTCGTTCTCTTGACTGAACACCCTGACGGATACGACCTCAACCAGCCTGATGCCGAGGGGAACACCCTGCTGCATCACCTTGCCTTGCGAATGACGGACGCAGCCATGGACGACGGTGGATGGGAAGACACGCTGGAACCATTCCTGGAAAACGTCCACGGGAACATCGAATGGGATCTGGAAAATCACGATGGACGAACGGCACTGGAACTCGCTGGATGGGCCGATCGCACCAGCATCGCGGTTCTTCTGGATACCTATGCGCCCGAACCCAACCCCACTGGCAGCGACCACGCGGAGAGCTGCACCGATGAAGCGGTCTTCAGTGACGTGGAACACGAGAATTTCGACAACTTGAACCATCGCGACAAGGCCCGGGTGCTGGCCTTGTACGAACAGCTCCTAAGGCAGAAACGCCATCGATGAGTCGGGCCTCGGGCACGCCGTTGTCGAAAAGGCGTACCCTGGATCGTCGTGTCAACAGGAGCCGGTCGAGAAGCCTCCCCGGCGCCGACCTTGTCACACGATCATTTCTGAAAGGCCCTCGCCATGAGCACGTCCTCTTCCCGCGCCGTTCGCCTCCACCGTGTCCTCAAAGCCCCGCCCGAGAAGGTCTACCGCGCCTTCCTCGACGCCGATGCCCTCGCCCGCTGGCTGCCGCCCTACGGTTTTCTCTGCAAGGTGGAGCACCTGGACGCCAGGGTGGGTGGCACGTTCCGCATGTCTTTCCGCAATTTCTCGACCGGCCACGCCCATTCGTTCGGCGGCGAGTACGTGGAACTCGTGCCCCATCAGCGCCTGCGCTACACCGACAAGTTCGACGACCCGAACCTGCCCGGCACGATGTCGGTGGACGTGCAGCTCACGGCGGTGTCCTGCGGCACCGAGTTCAACGTGGTGCAGGAAGGCATCCCCGACGTGATCCCGCTGGAGATGTGTTACCTGGGCTGGCAGGAGTCGCTGGCCCAGCTGGCGCACCTAGTGGAGCCGGACATCCCCGGCTGAACCGCCGCCGCCCTTTCAGGGCTTTTTCGCGGCCGCGACGAAGGCCGCGAAACCCTGCACGAATTCGCCGAGCTGCTGGCGCACCTTGTCGTCCAGCAGCGCGCCGTCGGGGCCGAACACGGACGACGCGCGCGAAACCATGAGCCGCCCGCCCTGCCACGTGTGGGTGCCCAGGGTGCGCAACACCGGCAGCCAGTGGGCTTGCGACAGGATGGTGCCGAAGCCCCCGGGCGAGGCGCCGATGACGGCCACGGGCCGGTCGCGGAACACGTCGGGCAGGCCGGGCGTGGGCCGCGAGAGCCAGTCCACCGCGTTCTTGAACACGCCGGGAATGCCGTTGTTGTACTCGGGCGTGACGAGCAGCAGGCCGTCGCTGGCGAGGATCTTTTCCTTGAGTTCGCGAACGGCCGCCGGCGTGCCCTCGCGCTGCTCCAGGTCGCCGTCGTAGAGCGGGATGCCGTGCAGCGTGGCGGCGTCGAGCTGTGCGGCGTCGCCCGCCAGCGGAACCGCCGCGCGCAGCAGCGAGGTGTTGAAGGACAGCTGGCGCAGGCTGCCGGAGAGGCCGAGGAGCTTGGTGGTCATGGGTGTGAGGGGTTCAGGTTTTCCAGAAGTCGGGCCGCGCGTACTCGTGCTTGAGGAAGTCGATCCACAGGCGCACGCGCAGCGCGAGGTGCTTGCGTTGCGGGAACAGCACGAAGATGCCATTGGGCGGCGCGGCGAAGTCGTCGAGCACGCTTTCCAGCCGACCGGCGGCGATGTCGGCCTCCACCTCCCAGGTGCTGCGCCAGGCGATGCCATAACCGGCCAGGCACCATTCGCGCAGCACCTGGCCGTCGGTGCAGTCCAGCGGACCGTTGGGGCGCAGGTGCACGATCTCCACCTCGCCCAGGCCGCCGGGCGCCGGCACGGTGAAGGCCCAGCCCCGGGTCTGCGAGGCGTCGCTGGAGAGCGTGAGGCAGTCGAAGCGCACCAGGTCGGCCGGCACCTGCGGGCGGCCGTGCTGCTGCAGGTAACGCGGCGTGGCCACGCACAGGCGGCGGTTGTCGGCCAGTCGCACGCTGACCAGGGAGGAGTCCGGCAGATCGCCCACGCGCACGGCGCAGTCGTAGGCCTCGCCGGCCACGTCGACCACGCGGTCGCTCAGGTTCAGCGAGATGGTGACCTCGGGGTGCAGTTCGCGAAAGCGCGGCACCAGCGGCGCCACGTGGCGGCGGCCGAAACCGGCCGGCGCGGTGATGCGCAGATGGCCGCTGGCCTTGACGCCGCCGGCGCTCACGCTGGCCTCGGCGTTGGCCATGTCCACCAGCAGGCGCTGGCAGTCTTCCAGGAAGGCGCTGCCTTCGTGGGTGAGGGTGATGCGCCGCGTGGTGCGCACCATGAGCTTCACGCCGAGCCGGGCTTCGAGGGCGTCGAGCCGGCGCCCGATGATGGCCGGGGCCACGCCCTCGGCTTTGGCGGCGGCGGTGAGGCTGCCGCGCGTGGCGACCGCCACGAAGGTTTCGAGTTGCTTGAGTTTGTCCACCCGGGCAGATTACCCCACCTGCAGGAGCGAATCAATGACAACTTTGGGTTGATTGATGACTTTTCAGGCGGCTTTGACGACCGTGCGGCTCAGTTGCGCCGCGTCCTCCGCGCCGTAGCCCAGCTCGGCCAGCAGCTCGGCGCTGTGTTCGCCGAGTTTCGGCGGGCTGCGGCGCACGCCCAGGCGTTCGCCGTCGAGCGCCAGCGGCAGCAACACGGTCTGCGCGGCCTGGCCGGCGCGCTCGCCATCGGGCAGGGTGATGGACGCGAGCCCGCCCGTGGCGCAGAGGTGGGGGTCGTCCAGCAGTTCGTGGGGTTTGGTGATGGGTGCGAACGGCAGGCCGTGGCGCTCGAACAGCGCGGCGAGATCGGTCGCGCTCTGCAGGGCCAGGCGCTCGCGCAGCAGGGGGACGAGCCAGTCGCGGTTTCGCACGCGGTTGTTGTTGCCTTGCAGGCGCGGGTCGGCCTGCAGGTCCTGGTAGCCGAAGGCGTTGCAGAAGATGGCCCACTGCGTGTCGCTCACCACGGCCAGGAAGATCTGCTCGCCGTCCTTCACCTGGAAGACGTCGTAGATGCCCCAGGAGGAGATGCGGTCGGGCATGGGCGCGGCGGCCTTGCCGGTGACGGCGAACTGCATCATGTGCTGCGCGACGAGGAAGACGTTGTTCTCGAACAGCGAGCTCTGCACCTCGCAGCCTTCGCCGGTTTTCTCGCGCGCGCTGAGCGCGGCCATCACGCCGATGGCGCCGAACAGACCGCCCATGATGTCGTTCACCGAGGAACCCGCGCGCAGCGGGTCGCCGGGGCGGCCGGTCATGTAGGCCAGGCCACCCATCATCTGCACCACCTCGTCGAGCGCGGTGCGGTGGTCGTACGGGCCGGGCAGGAAGCCCTTGTGGCTCACATAGATGAGGCGCGGGTTGAGCTTCTTCAGGCTGGCGTGATCGAGCCCCAGCTTCTTCATGGTGCCGGGCTTGAAGTTCTCGCTCACCACATCGGCGGTGGCGATCAGCTTGAGCACGGCCTCCCGGCCTTCGGGCGACTGCAGGTCCAGCACCAGGCTTTTCTTGTTGCGGTTGAACAGCGGGTAGAAGCCCGCGCCCGAGCCGAGCAGGCGGCGCGTGTTGTCGCCGGCGGGTGGCTCGACCTTGATGACCTCGGCGCCCAGGTCGGCCAGCACCATGCCGCAGGTGGGGCCCATGACCATGTGGGTGAATTCGACGACGCGGATGCCTTCGAAGGGCAAGGGACGGGGGGTGTCTTGGGTGTCTGGCATGGCAGGGGTGGAGAAGTTTCAGGCAGCGCGCCAGCCCTTGGGCAGGCCGGCTTCGGGCGTCATGCCGTACACCGGCTCGCCGGGCAGGCCGGCGCGCAGGGGATCGCGCGCGGCGATGAGGGTCGAAAGATCGATGCCGGTGCGCACGCCCATGGCCTCGAACATGAAGACCAGGTCTTCGGTGACCACGTTGCCGGAGGCCCCTGGCGCGTAGGGGCAACCGCCGAGGCCGCCGAGCGAGGCGTCGAAGGTGCGCACGCCCACGTCGAACGCGGCCAGGCAGTTGGCCAGCCCGAGGCCGCGCGTGTTGTGCATGTGGGCCGCGCCCGCGCGCTCGCCCAGCTCGGCGCGCAGGCGCGTGAACAGGCGGCGCACCTGCGCGGGGTTGGCCATGCCGGTGGTGTCGGACAGGCCCACCTCGTCCACGCCCGCCTTTACGCAGGCCACGGCCAGGCGGATCACCTCGTCTTCGTCCACCACGCCCTGCAGCGTGCAGCCGAAGGCGGTGGACAGGCCCACCTCCATCGCCACGCCGGGCGCGGTGTCGCGGCGCAGCGCGTGCACCTCGCGCAGCTCGTCCACCATCTGCTCGCGCGTCTTGCGCACGTTGGCCAGCGAATGCGCCTCGCTCGCCGACACCGGCAGGGTGATCTTGTGCACGCCCGAGGCCAGCGCGGCCTCGGCCCCGCGCCGGTTGGGCACCAGGGCCATCACGGTGATGCCCTGGTGCCGCAGGGCGTGGCGCACCACGTCGACCACGTCGGCCATCTGCGGCAGCAGCTTGGCGGGCACGAAGGAGCCGACCTCGATCTCGCGCAGGCCGGCGGCCACGAGCGCATCGATCCAGCGAAGCTTGTCGGCCGTGGGCATGGTGGCCTTCACGGACTGCAGGCCGTCGCGCGGGCCGACTTCGCTGATGAGGACTTCGGGGGCGTTTTGCATGGAAGAAGCCGGGTTGCTTGCGTTTTACAAGATAGAACGATATTCTTTCTATTGAAAGAATCGCAGATCACTTCCGTCCTGTCAACCAAGCCCCTTCCTCCTCCGTTCATGCCCCGCAAAGCGCAGACTCCTTCCTTGGCCGACGCCAACGCCGCCACCGGCGGCACCGCCGCGGTGGACCGCGCGCTCTCGCTGCTGGGCGCGTTCCGCGCGGGCGACGCCTCGTTGTCGCTGGCCGAGCTGGCCGAGCGCACCCAACTGCACAAGAGCACCGCGCTGCGCCTGCTCGCCTCGCTCGAACACGCGCACCTGCTGCAGCGGCTGGACGACGGGCGCTACGCCCTGGGCGGCGAGGTGGCGCGGCTGCACGGCATCTACGCGGCCTCCTTTTCGCTGGACCGGGTCGTCATGCCGGTGCTGCGCCAGCTGGTGTCGGCCACCGGCGAGAGCGCGGCCTACCACGTGCGCCAGGGCCAGGCGCCGAACCAGACGCGGCTGTGCCTCTACCGTGTGGACTCACCCCACCCGGTGCGCGACCACATCCGCGCGGGCGACGTGCTGCCGCTGCACCAGGGCACGGGCGGGCGCGTGCTCTCGGCGTTCGGCGCGGGCGACGACAGCCGCAAGCCCACGCCGGCCGACAAGCGCGTATTGGCGCGCATCCGCACCGATGGCTTCATGACCGCCGTGGGCGACCGCCTGGCCGAGGTGGCCGGCATTTCGGCACCGGTGTTCCACGCGGACGGCTCGATCGCCGCCTCCCTCACGCTCACGATGCCGGCACACCGGTTCGATGAGCGGCACGTGGGCAAGGTGCTGGCGGCGGCGCGGCAGCTGAGCGGGCGGGTCGGTTGATCACCGGGCGCCGGATCGACACGGACCGCTCGACGGAAAGAGAACAAAAAAAAGCCCACCGCCGGATGGCGGTGGGCAATTCCAGCACCTGGCCCCCAGCGACCAGGTGTTGACCCTTGTCCTGCTCAGAACCGGTGACGCAGGCCCACGCCGTAGGTTTGGTCCTTCAACGTGCTGACCGGCGCCGATTCCCTCTCGAACTTCACGTTCGTCAGGCCCGCGTACATGGTGGTGCGCTTGCTCAGATCGTGGCGGTATTCGACGCTGGCGGAGGTGGTCTTGCCGACGCGCAGGCCGGTCGCGACCGCCTTGGTTTTCTCGCTGCCGATGCCCGCGTTGAGGCTGCCGGCCGAGCCCACCGGAACGGCCACGCTCAGCACAAAGCCGCTGTCCTTGATGCCGTTGGCCAGGCCGTTCTTCTGGTTGACGAACTGGGCCAGCACCTTCACCGCGGTGAAGTCGTAGCTCACCCCCAGGCCGGTGGACTTGGCCGTCGTGGCGGCCGGACCGGCACTCTTGACGGCCTCATACACCCCCTGCACCGCGACCGGACCACCTTCGTAGAGGGCCGACAGGCCCATCGTGCGGCCTGCCGAGACGCCGGGACCACCGTTTTCGCCGAAGGCATATTGCAGGGCGCCGGTGAAGCCGCCCATGTTCGGCGTGGTGTACTGCAGCATGTTGTCACGGCGAAGGGCCGGGGACAGCGCACCGACCGCCGCTGGTGTCGTGCCGGGGAGCGCGCCCGCAGGCGCCGGGCCGAAGATGGCGTTGGTGGCGGAGAAGCTGGAGGTGCCCTGGGCATCGAACCGGTCCATCAGCAGGAACATCTGCGTGTATTGGCGGCCCATTTCAAAGGAACCGAAGCCCCCGCTCAGGCCCGCCTTGCTGGTGCGGTTGAAGCCACCGCCGGCCACGGCGCTGGTGCCGGTGTCGGCGTTGAAACCGGACTCCAGCTGGAACGTGGCCTTCAGGCCACCCCCCAGGTCTTCCGTTCCCCGCAGGCCCCAACGGCTGCCGTTCAGGCCGCCGCTCGTCAGGCTCGTGCCTGGGCCGGTGCGGGTGCTGACGCCGGCCACCGTGGTCCTGGTGGTGTTCTTCCCCACATAGAGGTCCACCAGGCCATACAGCGTGACGTTGGATTGGGCGTGGGCGACCCCGGTCAGGGCACCGAAAGCGGCCAGGGCGACCGCCGTCTTTTTCAAGAGTGTCATTTTTGAGATTTGAGATGGGTTCAACACATGCCACCAGCGAGCGCCTTGTGAGCCACCGGTGGCCTCTTAACGGACACGCACACGGTGTTGCGCGCCGAATTTCGGAAGAACCCGGAATCTAGGGATTTAGACCCAAAGAATTACAAACAAGGAATGAGTTGGCTCAAATCCGGATCGAAGTGCAGAAATTCTTCAACCAAAAGAATTCATCCGATCACGGCAAAGCGGCACGATATGCCCATTCGGGGCCCATTACCCCCAGTCAAGTCACTGATCCGTGAAGAAAAATCGAATTAATGCTGACGTGGGTATGGAATACAGTTCGCTCACGCCCGCGCCAGTGCGGGCACCCCCACTTTTCGCCCAGACGGAGCTTTCCATGACCGCACGCACCCAGATCCACGGCCTGAAGGTCGCCACCGAACTGTTCAACTTCATCAACCAGCAGGTGCTGCCCGGCACCGGCGTGAGCGAAGCGGACTTCTGGCAGGGCTTCGACGGCATCGTGGCGGACCTGGCGCCCAAGAACGCGGCCCTGCTGGGCGAGCGCGATCGCCTGCAGACCGAGCTGGACACCTGGCACGCGGCCAACCCGGGCCCGATCCGCGACATGGCGGGCTACCGCAAGTTCCTGGAAACCATCGGCTACCTGGTGCCCCAGCCCAAGAACGTGAAGGCCACGACCAGGAATGTGGACGACGAGCTGGCCGTGCAGGCCGGCCCGCAGCTGGTGGTGCCGATCCTGAACGCGCGCTACGCGCTCAACGCGGCCAACGCGCGCTGGGGCTCGCTGTACGACGCGCTGTACGGCACGGACGTGATTTCGGAAGACAAGGGCTGCGGCAAGGCCGGCCCCAAGGGCGGCTACAACCCCAAGCGCGGAGCCAAGGTCATCGAGTACGCGCGTTACGTGCTGGACCGCACCGCGCCGCTGAAGAAGGGCTCGCACGTGGGCTCGATCGGCTACCGCATCAACAAGGACGGCGAACTGGTGGTGACGCTGGCCGACGGCGGCACCAGCAAGCTGGCCGACAAGTCGCAGTTCGTGGGCTACCAGGGTGAGGCCAAGAGCCCCAGCGCCGTGCTGCTCGCGCACAACGGTCTGCATCTGGAGATCCAGATCGACCGCAGCACGGCCATCGGCAAGGGCGACGCCGCTGGCGTGAGCGACCTGGTGGTGGAAGCCGCGCTCTCGACCATCCTGGACCTGGAAGACTCCGTGGCCGCCGTGGACGCCGAGGACAAGGTGCTGGCCTACCGCAACTGGCTGGGCATCCTGCAGGGCACGCTCACCGAGTCCGTCACCAAGGCGGGCAAGACCTTCACGCGCGGCCTCAATGGCGACCGCGAATACACCGCGCCCAACGGCAAGAAGAACGGCGTGCGCCTGCACGGCCGCTCGCTCATGTTCGTGCGCAACGTGGGTCACCTGATGACCAACCCCGCCGTGCTCTGGGGCGCGGACGACAAGGAAATCCCCGAGGGCATCCTGGACGCGATGGTGACCACCACCATCGCCCTGCACGACCTCAAGCGCACGAAGAAGGACGCGATCCGCAACTCGCGCAAAGGCTCGGTCTACATCGTCAAGCCCAAGATGCACGGCCCGCGCGAAGTGGAGTTCGCCGCCGAGCTGTTCGGCCGCGTGGAAAAGGTGCTGGGCCTCAAGGACAGCACGGTCAAGCTGGGCATCATGGACGAGGAGCGCCGCACCTCCATCAACCTCAAGGCCTGCATCGGCGCGGCCGCGAGCCGCGTGGCCTTCATCAACACCGGCTTCCTGGACCGCACCGGCGACGAGATGCACACCGCCATGCTGGCCGGCCCCATGGTGCGCAAGGGCGACATGAAGGCCAGCGCCTGGATCCAGAGCTACGAGAAGAACAACGTGATCGTGGGCCTCTCGTGCGGCCTGCGCGGCAAGGCGCAGATCGGCAAGGGCATGTGGGCCATGCCCGACCTGATGGCCGAGATGCTGCGCCAGAAGATCGCCCACCCCAAGGCCGGCGCCAACACCGCCTGGGTGCCCAGCCCCACCGGCGCCACGCTGCACGCGCTGCACTACCACCAGGTGCTGGTGTCGGACGTGCAGAAGGACCTGGAGAAGATCGACGCCAACGCCGAACGCGACAACCTGCTGACCGGCCTGCTGACGGTGCCCGTGAGCAGCAACCCGAACTGGAGCGCGGCCGAGAAGCAGCAGGAGCTGGACAACAACGTGCAGGGCATCCTGGGTTACGTGGTGCGCTGGGTGGACCAGGGCGTGGGCTGCTCCAAGGTGCCCGACATCCACAACGTGGGCCTGATGGAAGACCGCGCGACGCTGCGCATTTCCAGCCAGCACATCGCCAACTGGCTGCACCACGGCATCGTGAGCGAGAAGCAGGTGCGCGACACCTTCGAGCGCATGGCCGCCGTGGTGGACGGCCAGAATGCCGGCGATCCGCTGTACAAGAAGATGGCTGGCAACTTCAAGACCAGCAAGGCCTACCTCGCCGCGCTGGACCTGGTGTTCAAGGGCAAGGAGCAGCCCAGCGGCTACACCGAGCCGCTGCTGCACGCCTGGCGCCTGAAGGTCAAGGCCTCGGCCTGACCCTGAAAGCCCGCCACCCGGCGGGCTTTTTTCTTGCGGAACTCAGGCTGGCTGCGGGTCGGCCGATGCCGCGGTCAGGCGCTCGACGATGCGGCGCGCGCGGTTGCCCCCCACGTCGACGTGGATGTCGATCCAGCTGGGCTTGCCGCCGAAGCGCTGCATGTTGCGGTACTGCTCTTCGATCACCACGCGGTCTTCGTCGAAGGTGAAGGCGGTCTGTTCGATGACGGCCTCGATGTTCTCCGGCATGTCGGGGTGCCGGGTGCTGGACATGCTCCAGAAGTAGTGGCAGGTCTCCTCGGTCTCGGGCGTGATGCCGTGCAGGCCGCGCATGTGGAAGCCGCCGCGCTCGGGGTCGTCGATGGCGTCGGTGCCGGGCTCGACGGCGCCGGTCCAGATCCTGAGGTGCGAGAGCTCGAACTCGATTTCCTGCCAGCGGTCGCAGGTCTCGCCGAAAGGCCAGGCGGCCTTGTAGGTCGGCGGCGGCGTGGAGCCGGGCATGAGGCGCACCACCTTGACCTTGTCACCGTCCTGCGTGACGTTCATCTTGGCGCTCATGTGCAGCCGGGCGTTGCCGCCGATGGTCTTGAGGTGCACGTAGCCGAGGTGGCTCAGGTCCAGCAGGTTGTCGTGGATCAGCTGCCAGGGCGCGTTGTAGTGGTACTGGCCCGAGCCGAACTTGTAGCGCGGGTCGTCGTGCCAGGGGTAGTCGGGCGCCTCGACGGTGGGTGCGCCGCCCTCTTCCTTCGGCATCCAGATCCAGAGGATGTGGTTCTTCTCGGCGACGTGGTAGGCCTTGACCCGGGCCTTGCCCGGAATGCGGTCCTGCCCCGGAATCTCGATGCACACGCCCGTGGGCGCGTACAGCATGCCGTGGTAGCCGCAGCGCACGCCCGAGGCCTCGACCGAGCCGCACGACAGCGGCAGCGAGCGGTGGCAGCAGCGGTCTTCCAGCGCGGCGACCTGGCCTTCGCCGGTGCGGAACAGCACGACCTTCTGGTTCAGGAAGGTGCGGCCCACGGGCTTGTCGGTCAGGTCGCTGGAGAAGCCGGCCATGTACCACTGGTTCAGCGGAAAGCGACCGCGGCTGGCGGCGGCGGGCGGGATCGGTTGGATGGCGATGCAATCGGCGTTCATGGGGGGTCTCCTTGGGTGACGGTCAGGCGGTCGGTCTCACAGGTCGAGGACCAGCGTGGGGGATTTCGAGCGGGAACAGCAGGGCGTGAACTGGTCGTTGGCGGCGCGCTCCGCGTCCATCAGGCAGCTGTCGCGGTGGTCGGGCGTGCCCTCGAGCACGCGGGTGAGGCAGCTGCCGCAGACACCGGCCTCGCACGCGTAGTTCACGTCCGCGCCGTGGTCCAGCAGCACCTGGAGCGCGCTCACGCCCACCGGCACGTCGAGCGTGGCGCCGCTGCGTTGCAGGCGGATCTGGAAGGCCTGGTCAGCGGTGCTGTCGGCCACGGTGCCCGCGAAGTGCTCGCGGTGCAGGCGCGCCTCGGCCCAGCCGGCCGCGCGCGCGGCCGAGAGCACGAAGTCCATGAAGCCGGCGGGGCCGCACACGTAGAGGTGCGCGCCTTCGGGCGCGGCCCGCAGCAGAGCCGGGGCGTCGAAGGCCTGGGGCGACGGCGCGTCGCTGAAATAGAGCCGCGTGTGCCCGGCCAGCGGCCCGGCTTCGATCTGCCCGCGAAACGCCATGCGCTCGGGCGAGCGCGCGCAGTAGTGCATCTCGAAAGAGCGGCCGGTCTCCTGCAGGTGCTGCGCCATCGACAGGATGGGCGTGACGCCGATGCCGCCGGCCACCAGCACGCTGTGCGGGGCCTCGACCAGCTCGAACAGGTTGCGCGGCGCGCTCACCTTGAGCACCGCGCCCACCTGCACCCGGTCGTGCAGGCCGGCCGAGCCGCCGCGCGACTGCGGTTCGCGCAGCACGCCGATGCGCCAGCTGCGCCGCTCCTGCGGGTGGCCGCAGAGCGAGTACTGGCGGATCAGGCCGGGCGCGACCTGGACGTCGATGTGGGCCCCGGGGCGGAAGGCCGGCAGCTCGTTCGCCCCGATGGGCTCCAGGTCGAAGCTGCAGATGCCGTCGGCCTCCGGTTGGCGCGCGCGCACCCTGACGTCCAGTTCCACCATGTCTCAGTCGCTTTCGGGGGGCGCCGGTTTTCGCGGCGGTTTGCGGGTTTTGGCGTACTTCTGCTCCACGAAGCGCTGGGTCGCGGTTTCCACGGCCGGCAGGTTTTCGTGCAGGCGGCGCAGCAGCACCAGCAGGGTCTCGGCTTCGTCGGCGGACAACACCTCGAGGAAAGCGCGCTCGCGTTCGAGCGCCACTTCGCGGATCTGATCGTGCATGGCGCGGCCCTTGGCGGTCAGCACTGCGATCCGGGCCCGACCGTCGCGCGGGTCCAGCTCGATGCGGATGAAGCCACTTTCCTGCATGGACTTGAAGCAGCGGCTGACCGAGGCCTTGTCCATGCCGATGACGCGCGAGACCTGCTGCGCGGAGATCGAACCTTCGATGGCCAGCAGCACCAGGCAGCGCCAGGTCTCGATGCCCACCCCGAAGATCTTCAGGTAGTGCTGGGACGCACCGCGCGAGAGCTTGTTGGCGGTCCAGGTCAGGTAGGCCGGGACGTAGTGGTCGAGGTCGATCTGCTTGAGCGGATCGCTGACGGCGGGGAGGGATTTGGAGGTTTTCATGCCTCTATTCTGGACACCCATGTCAATGCACCGCCATCCCGACCCAGCGCTCCAGCGCCGCGGTGTCGCGCGCCAGCTCGTCGGCGGGTGCGCCGTGCACCACCACACCGTGGTCCAGCACCACCGCCCGGCCCGCGTAGGCCAGGGCCTCGTCGACCTGCTGTTCCACGATGACGACCGCGATGCCGGTCTGCCGGCTCATCTCGCCGAAGGCGCGCAACAGGTCCAGGCGAATCAGCGGCGCCAGGCCTTCGAGGGGCTCGTCCAGCAGGATCAGCCGGGGCTGGCCCAGCAGGGCGCGCGCCACCGAAAGCATCTGCTGCTCGCCCCCCGAGAGCTGGGCGCCTCCGTTGCGGCGGCGCTCGGCCAGGCGCGGGAACAGCTCGTAGGCCTCGCTGAGCGCGGCGCGCGGGCGGTGCTTGAGGCCCGCGAGCAGGTTCTCCTCGACGCTCAGCGAGGGAAACACGTCGCGGGTCTGGGGCACGTAGCCCAGGCCGCGCTGCGCGCGCTGGTGCGCGGACAGCCGCGTGACGTCCTCGCCCTGGAAGGTGATGGTGCCGGCGCGCAGCGGCACCAGGCCCATGACGGCGCGCAGCGCCGTGGTCTTGCCCACGCCGTTGCGCCCGATCATGGCCAGGCGCTCGCCGGCGGCGACCTCGAACGACAGGCCGTTGAGCACCGTCGTGGGGCCGTAACCGGCCGTGGCGTCTTTGACTTCAAGCATGCCGTGTCGCCTCCCCATGACCCAGGTAGGCCGCGCGGACCAGGGGATCGCGGCGGATCTCGTCCGGCGTGCCGTCGGCCAGCACCGCGCCCTCGGCGAGCACCAGGATGCGGCTGGCGAAGCGGAACACCAGGTCCATGTCGTGTTCGATGATCAGCACAGCGAGGTCCCGCGGCAGGGCATCGAGCGCGGCGAGCAGGCGCTCGCCGTCGCCCTTGGGCACGCCGGCCATGGGTTCGTCCAGCAGCAGCACCTGGGGCCGCAGCGCCATGGCCAGCGCCATCTCGATCAGGCGTTGTTCGCCATAGGCCAGGTCCTGCGTCGGCGTGGCGGCCTGCCCTTGCAGGCCGAAGCGGCCCAGCAGCGCCCGGGCCTCGGTCTGGAGCGCGGGGAAGCTGTCGATGCCGCGCCAGAAGCACCCGCCGAGCCCTTCGCGCTCGAACAGGGCGAGTTCGATCTGGCGCTGCACCGGGAAGTGCGGCGCCAGCGTGGTGATCTGGAAGGTGCGGGCCAGGCCGGCGCGCACGCGCTGGGCCTGGCTCAGGCGCGACACGTTCTCGCCGCGCAGCCAGATCTCGCCGCTGTCGGCGGGGAACACCCCGCTGATCTGGTTCACCAGCGTGGTCTTGCCCGCGCCGTTGGGACCGATGAGGGCCAGGCGGTCGCCCGGCGCGAGCCGGAAGGAGACGTCGCGCGTCACGTGGATGCCGCCGAAGCGCTTGTCCAGGTGGCGCAGTTCGAGCAGGTGGCTCATGGGCGGCCTCCCCAGCGGTTGCGCAGCCAGGCCACGGCCTTCGCGGGCGACACCCGCACCACCAGCATCAGCAGGCCGCCCACCACGAACAACCAGTGGTAGGGGTTGATCGAGGCCGCGGTGTGGTGCAGCACCAGGAACACCGCCGCGCCCACCAGGGCGCCGCTCAGGCGCCCGGCGCCGCCCAGGATCAGCATGACCAGGGCTTCGGCGGAGAGGGAGAACGACAGGCTGTCCAGGCCCACCACGGCGGTGGTCTGCGCGGAGAGCGCCCCGGCCGCGCCGGCCAGCGCGCCCGCGGCGGCGTACATGCCCCAGAGGCGGCGGTAGACCGGCGTGCCCAGGGCGGCCATGCGGGCGCGGTTTTCGTGGATGCCGCGCACGGCCATGCCGAACGGCGAGTCCACCAGGCGGCGCGCGGCATAGAAGCAGACCACCAGCACCGCCAGCGCGTAGAACGCGGCCAGCCGGCCTTCGAGGTCGAATTGGAACTGCCCCAGCAGCGGGCCCATCACGTAACCCGAGAGGCCGTCGTCGCCGCCCGTCCAGTCGCGCGCCTTGTGCGCCAGCGACAGCACCATCTGCGCCACCGCCACGGTGAGCATGAGGAAGGTGAAGCCCTGGTAGCGCAGCAGGAAGGCCCCGGTCGCCGCTGCGAGCACGGCGCCCGCCAGCACGCCGACGGCCAGGCCCACCAGCGGGTCGGGCATCACGCGCAAGGCGAACACGCCCGCCGCGTAGGCGCCCACGCCGAACATCGCGGCGTGTCCCAGCGTGGCCAGGCCGGCGATGCCCACCACCAGGTCGAGCGACAGCACGAAGAGGCCCATGATGAAGATGCGCGTCAGCAGCCCCAGCTGGTCGGGCAGCAGCAGGCAGGCCGCCAGGCCCAGCGCCAGCATCACCAGCGGCGCGCGCCAGGCCGGCGCGCAGCGCGGCGAGGCGGCATCGCCGTCACCGTCCTGCGGGCTGGCGAGGGCGCGCGTCTTGAACAAGGACAGGGCGTTCATCGTTTCAACAGTCCGTTGGGACGCCAGGCCAGAAAGAGGGCCATGGCGGCGAAGAAGAAAAGGCTGCCCCAGTCCGAGGCCAGGTACTTGCTCGCGGTCTCGATCAGGCCGAGCACGATGGCCGCGCACAGCGAGCCCGCGATGCTGCCCATGCCGCCCACGGCCACGACGACCAGCACCAGCACCAGGTACTTCAGCGCGTAGTAAGGCTCCAGCGGCATCACCTCCGCGCCCAGCACACCGCCCAGGCCGGCCATCGCCGCACCGGCGGCGAAGGTCAGGCATTGCACGCGGCGAATCGGAATGCCCAGCGTCGAGGCCGTGCCCGCGTGGTCCACCGCCGCGCGCAGCCAGATGCCGAAGCGCGTGCGCGTCACCGTGAGCGCGGCCAGCACGGCCACGGCCAGGCCCACGCCGATCACGAGCAGGCGCTGGGCCGGCAGGGTGCGGAAACCCAGGTCCACCGAGCCCGACAGCGAGGGCGGCAGCTGGACCATCTGCACCTGCGGGCCGACCAGGGCATTGGTCGAGGCGATCAGCACGAAGGTCAGGCCGATCGTGAAGAGCACCTGGTCCAGCTCCTTGCGCTGGTACAGGTGGCGCAGGACCAGCGCTTCCAGCAGCGCGCCCAGCAGGCCGGTGGCCAGCACCGCCAGCGGCACGGCGATCCAGAAACTCCACTGGAGCTCGCGCGTCAGCAGGGCCACGCAGTAGCCGCCCACCATGGCGAAGGCGCCATGGCTGAGGTTCACGAAGCGCATGAGCCCCAGCGTGACCGACAGGCCGACGGCGATGACGAACAGCACCATGCCGTAGGCCAGGCCGTCGATCAGGATGTTGGAGAACGTGATCACGTCGCTTCGTCCATCAGCCGCCGCATCAGGGGTTCAGGCCGTGATCGGTCTGCGGTCCGAAGCTCTGCACTTCCTTGTTGACCAGCACGCCGCCCTCTTTCTCCACCTTGCGCAGGTAGACGTTCTGCGTGATGTGGCGCGTCTTGGCGTCGATGCGCACCGGGCCGCGCGGGCTTTCCCACTGCAGCTCGCGCGCCGCGGCCAGGGCCTTGGCGCCGTTCTTCTGGCCGCCGGTGGCCTCGATCATCTTGTGGATGACGTGCATGCCGTCCCACGCGCCGACCGAGGCGTAGTTGGCCACCGCCGCCGGGTTCTGTTTCTTCAGCGCGGCGACGAAGGCCTTGTTCGCCGGCGAGTCGTGCGCGCCGGAATAGTGGAACGCGGTCGTGAGGCCGAGCGCCGAGTCACCGAACTTCTGCAGGTCGAACTCGTCCGTTTCCGAGGTGCCCAGGAACTGGATGCCGGCCTTGGCCAGGCCGTTCTCGTTGTAGGCCTTCACGAAACCGAGATTCGGCGGGCCGCCCGGCAGGAAGGTGTAGACCGCCTGCGCGCCGCTGGCGCGGATGCGCTGCGCGAACGGGCCGAAGTCCGTGGTGGCGATGGGCATGCGGATGGTCTCGACCACCGTCCCGCCCTGCTTGACGAATTCGCTCTTGAACGCCGCTTCACCGTCCAGGCCCGGGCCGTAGTCCGTCACCGCCGTCACCACCTTCTTGATGCCCTGCTTGGCGGCCCACTGGGCCAGCGGCACCGTGACCTGCCACAGCGTGTAGCTGCTGCGGATGAAGTACTCGGACTTCTCGGTGATCGACGAGGTGGCCGCGTTGAAGATGACCGTGGGCGTCTGCGACTGCTGGATCAGCGGCGCGACCGCGAGCGCGTTGGGCGTGAAGACAAAACCACCCAGGTAATCCACCTTGTCCTTGACGATCAGCTCCTGCGCCAGCACCCGCGTCTGGGCGGGGTTCGGGCCGCCGGTGTCGCGGTAGATGAACTCCACCGACTTGCCCGCGAGCTTGCCGCCCTGGCTGGCCACATAAGCCTCCACGCCGGCCTTGAACAAGGTGCCGTAGTGCGCGAACGGGCCGGAGAACGGGCCGATGACGCCCACCTTGATCGCCGGGTCCTGCGCGTGGACGGGCGCGGTGGACAGGACGGCGGCCGCCAGGGCCGTGCCGCAGAGAACGCGTCGTGAGATGGACATGTCTGTCTCCTGGTTGTTGCGCCACTCGGGGGAAATGGCATCGGTGTTGACGGCTCGAATTATGGTTGTATTGCCAACCAGTTGCAATATCAACTAAATACGGGTTTACCCTGAACAGCGTTCGGTGGACCGGCTAAGCTCGCCGCCATGCCCGCAATGAACTACCTGCTTTTTGACGCCAGCGACGACGGCGAAGGCACCGGCACCTGGGACGCCATGGCCAGCGTGCGCGCCGCGCAGCTGCCCGACGTGATGACCGAGGTGCGCGCCGTGCTGGACTGGGCCGAGACCCACGCGCCAGGCCCGCGCGGCCCGCTCGACGAGGGCGGCGCCTGGGACGCCGACGAGCAGGTGCGGGCGGACGGTGAATGGACCACGGTGACGCTGACGGTCACCGGCCCCTGGGCCTGGGGCGAGGCCCTGCTGGCGCACTTCGCGCCAGCCGATTGAAGGCCCCGCAGCGCTAGCGCGCCTTCGCGGGCGCCAGCACGGGCTCGAGCCGGCCTTGCGCCATGAGTTCGTCGAACCACACGCGGTAGCCCGCGTCGCTGGGGTGCAGGCCATCGGCCGCGTTGAGCTCAGGCCGCTGGGCGAACGGGTCGTCCGCCTTCTCCTTGAACAGGTTCACGTACACCGCCCCGTGCCGCGCCGCGGCCTCGCGCACGATGCCATGCATCGAACGGGCGCGCGAGCTCATGAGCCAGGACACCGGTGCGAAGAAAAAGGGCGCGTTGCCCACGTTGCCCGCCGGCATGAGCAGCACGCGAGTGCCGCGCGCGCGGGCGAGCACGGCCACGCGCTCGATGTCGGCGCGCACGCCGTCGAGCGCGCGCAGCCGGATCACGTCGTTGCCGCCGGCCTGCACCAGCACCAGGTCGTGGCGTGCGGTGGCGGCCTCGAGTTGGCCGATCACCTGGGCGAAGGTCGCGCCATCGCTGGCGCGGTTGTCGATGTGCAGCCTCGGGTAGGCCTGCGCCAGCAGGCCGGCCAGGCTGTGTCGCGGGTCGCTGGCACCGGTGCCCACGCCGGTGCTGTCGCCCACGATGAGCAGGCGCAGCGTGGCGTCCGCCGGGGCCTGCTGCAGCGGCTCGCTGCGCTGGGCCAGCTCCCGGGCCTGGCCCATGCGCCAGACCGCGCAACCCGAGGTCGCGAGCAGCACCACCAGCAGAACGGCGATGAGGGTGGGCAGCACGGGCCAGGACGGGGAACTCATGCGGCCCAGTCTATGCCCCGGCGTCGCTGGCGCGTCAACGGCCCGGATTTGGCCCTTCGCGGCGCCGCGACAATAGCGGGTTGCCCCATGTTCATTTCCCGACGCGCAGGAGACGCTTTCCGATGATCCATACCCACAAGGCCCTGGGCGGCATGGTGGTCGCACCCCACCACCTGGCGGCACAGGCCGGGCGCGATGTGCTGCGCGACGGCGGCAACGCGGTCGAGGCCATGGTGGCCGCCGCCGCGGCCATCGCCGTGGTCTACCCCCACATGAACGCCATCGGTGGCGACGGTTTCTGGCTGATCCACGAACCCGGGCAGCCGGTGGTGGCGATCGACGCCAGCGGACCGGCCGCCGCGCTGGCCACGCGCGACTTCTATGCCGGTGCGCAGGAGATCCCCGCGCGCGGCCCCACCGCCGCGCTCACCGTGGCCGGCACCCTCGGCGGCTGGGCCGAAGCGCTGAACCTGGCCGCGCCCTGGGGCCAGGCCCTGCCGCTGGCGCGCCTGCTGGCCGACGCGATCCGCCACGCGCGCGACGGCGTGGTGGTGAGCACCAGCCAGTCTGCCCTGACCCGGCAGAAGCTCGACGGCCTGAAGGACGCACCGGGCTTCGCCGCCACCTACCTCGTGGAAGGCCAGCCGCCCGAGCCCGGCCACCTGCTGCGGCAACCCGCGCTGGGCCAGACCCTGGCCACGCTGGCCGAACGCGGCCTGGACGACTTCTACCGCGGCGAGCTGGGCCGGCGCATCGGTGCCGAGCTGGAGCGCCTGGGCAGCCCGCTGCGCACCACAGACCTCGCGGCCTACCGCGCCAAGCGGGTCCAGCCGCTCGCGGTGCGCCTGAAGGACAGCACGGTCTACAACCTGCCGCCGCCCACGCAGGGCCTGTCGGCGCTGATGATCCTCGGCCTGTTCGACCGCCTGGGCGTGAGCGAAGGCGAGGGCTTCGAGCACCTGCACGGCCTGGTGGAGGCCACCAAGCGCGCTTTCCGCGTGCGCGACCGCGTGGTGACCGACCCGGGGCGCGTGCCGACCGACCCGCAAAGCCTGCTGGAGGCCGCCTCGCTGGACACCCTGGCCGCGCAGATCGACCCGCGCCAGGCCTTGCCCTGGCCCGACCCGGCCGCGCCGGGCGACACCATCTGGATGGGCGCGATCGACGCCCAGGGCCGCTCGGTCAGCTTCATCCAGAGCGTGTACTGGGAATTCGGTTCGGGCACCGTGCTGCAGGACACCGGCATCTGCTGGCAGAACCGCGGCACCAGCTTCTCGCTCGACCCGCAGGCGCTCAACCACCTCGAGCCGGGCCGCCAGCCCTTTCACACGCTCAACCCCTCGCTGGCGCTGTTCGACGACGGCCGCGTGATGCCCTACGGCACCATGGGCGGCGAAGGCCAGCCGCAGACGCAGGCCGCGGTGTTCACGCGCTACGCGCGCTTTGGCCAGCCGCTGCAGCAGGCCGTGAGCGCGCCGCGCTGGTTGCTGGGCCGCACCTGGGGCGACAAGAGCACCACGCTCAAGCTGGAGCGCCGCTTCGACCCGGCCCTGGTGCAGGCCCTGCGCGACGCCGGCCACGTGATCGAGGAACTGCCCGAGGCCTTCAGCGACACCATGGGCCACGCGGGCGCGCTGGTGCGCCACCCCGACGGGGTGATCGAGGGCGCGGCCGACCCGCGCAGCGACGGCGGCGTGGCGGCGCTGTGAGGGCCGCTGCAAGCCCCGGCGCGGGTGAGCGCCTGATGTTCATCGACCTGCTCAAGGCCGTGGGCTCGCAGCTGATCGTGCTGCACCACCTCGCCTTCTACGGCCCCATGTCGGACTGGACGCACCGGCTCGCGCCCGAGCTCGTGACCTGGTTCAGCCAGGACGCGCGCATGGCGGTGCAGGTCTTCCTGGTGGTCGCGGGTTTCCTCGCGGCGCGCAGCCTCGCGCCCGACGGCGTGCTGCGCGCCGCCTCGCCGCTGGGCCAGGTCGGCCAGCGCTACGTGCGCACCGCCCTGCCCTACATCGCCTCGCTGCTGGTCGCCATGCTGTGCACCGAACTGGCCCGCCTGTGGATGGCGCACGACTCGCTTTCTGCGCCGCCCGGGCTGTGGCAGTTCATTTCGCACGCGCTGCTGCTGCACACCCTGCTGGACGTGGACTCGCTCTCGGCCGGCGTCTGGTACGTGGCGATCGACTTCCAGCTCTACGCCCTGCTGCTGGGCCTGCTCTGGCTGGCGCGCCGCCAGCACGCGGCCGGCGCCTGGGCGCAGGCCCTGGTGGTGGTGGTGGTGGCGGCCTCGTTGCTGCACTTCAACCGCGAGAGCGACTGGGACAGCTGGGCGCTGTACTTCTTCGGCGCCTACGGCCTGGGCGCGCTGACCTGGTGGGCCACCCACAGCGACGAGGCCTGGCGCAGCGGCCGCTGGCTGCTCGGCGCCCTGGTGGCGATGACGCTGCTGGCGCTGGCGATCGACTTCCGCGAGCGCATCGCGCTGGCGCTCGCGGTGTGCCTGGCGCTGGTCTGTTCGCAGCGCCAGGGCTGGCTGTTCACCTGGCCGCGCAGCCGCGTGGTGGCCTACCTGAGCCGCATCTCCTACGCGGTGTTCTTGCTCAACTTCCCCATCGCGCTGGTGGTCAACGCGCTGTTCACGCGCTACGGCAGCGCCGACGCCGAGGTGCAGACGATCGGTGTGCTGCTGGCCTGGCTCGCGTGCAACGTGGCGGGGGCGCTGTTCCACCACGCAGTGGAACAACCGCTGGGCCGCATCGGGCGCCGGCGCGAGCCGGCCCTGCCCGGGACGGCGCCGCTCAGCGCCCGGTGAAGCGCGCGGCGCGCTTGGCCTGGAAGGACAACACGCCTTCGCGCGCGTCCTCGCTGTTCGCCAGGCGCCGCTGCGTGGCCTCGAATTCGTCGGCCGCCGCCATCGGCCCTTCCTCCACCGCCTTGAGCGCGTTGAGCCGCGTGGCCACCACCGCGAGCGGCGCCTGCTGGGCGATCGCCTGCGCGATGCGCAGGGCCTCGTCGAGCTCTCTGCCGGCGGGCACCACGCGCTGCACGAAGTGCAGCCGCAGCGCCTCGGCGCTGTCGAACACGTCGGCGGTCAGCAGGTGCAGCAAGGCGTTGCCCAGGCCCGCGCGCTCGGCCATGCGCAGCGTGGCGCCGCCCGTGGCCATGATGCCGCGCTGCACCTCCAGCTGAGAGAAGCGGCAGTCGTCGGCCGCGACCACGATGTCGGCCGCCAGCATGAGCTCGATGCCCAGCGTGTAGGTGATGCCTTTGACCGCCACCACCATCGGCTTGGTGCGCCGACGCAGGCCGGGGCGGCCCAGGTTGAGCGGGTCCACCAGGCCCTCGGCGATGGCGCGTTCGCCGCGCTGCATCAACGGCGCGAAGCTGGGCAGGTCCAGCCCGGCGGTGAAGTGGTCGCCCTCGGCGTGCAGCACGCCCACGCGCAGCGCGGGGTCGTCGTCGAGCCGGGTGTAGGCCTCGGCGAGGGCCTGCAGCATGGCTGGCGTGAAGCCGTTGCGCTTGGTCGCGCGGTCGATCGCGATCAGCAGCACGGGGCCTTGCACCTCGGTGCGGATGCGGCCTTCGGAAGGGGGTGTGAGTGCGTCGTCGTTCATGCGACCCATGGTAGTGAGGCGGGGCGCTGCGCTTGTCGCTGAGGCGTCATACACTGCGCCATGCCCGCCCCCACGATCGACCCCGGCCGCTGCCCGCTCTGCGGCGCCGACAACCGCTGCGCGATGGAAATCCAGCGCGAGACCGGTGAACCCCAGCCGCCCTGCTGGTGCGTGGACGCGACCTTCAGCCCGGATCTGTTCAAGCGCATCCCCGAGGCCGCGCGCGGCCAGGCCTGCATCTGCACGGCCTGCGCGGCCCAGGCCCTGCGCGCGGCGCGCGAAGCGGCCGGCTAGGGCTCGCGCGGCGGTTGGTCCGCCTCGGGCGGCGGCACCAGCGGCGGCGCGGGCGCCGCGCTCAGGCTGTGCAGCCACTCGCGCCAGATCGCCACCAGCAGCGCCATCAGCACCGGGCCCACGAACAGGCCGACGAGGCCCATGGTCTTCACGCCGCCCACCAGGCCGAAGAAGGTCGGCAGGAAGGGCAGCTTCACCGGCCCGCCCACCAGGCGCGGGCGCAGGGTCTTGTCCACGATGAAGAGCTCGATCGAGCCCCAGGCGAACAGGCCCACGCCGGCCCACAGGTGGCCCGAGCCCACGAGGTAGAGCGAGACCAGGCTGAACGACAGCGGTGCGCCGCCGGGGATCAGCGCCATGAAACCGGTGGCCACGCCCAGCAGCACCGGCGAGGGCACACCCGCCACCCAGTACGCCACGCCCAGCACCACGCCCTCGCCGATGGCGATCAGGCCCAGGCCGGTCACGGTGGCGCTCACGGTGGCCGGCACCACGCGCGAGAAACGCTGCCACTGCAGCGGCAGGATGCGCTCGCCGATGGTGTCGAGCTGGCCGGCGATGCGCGCGCCGTCCTTGTAGACGAAGAACAGCGTGATCAGCATGAACAGCACCGTCAGCGCGAGGTTGACGGCATCGCCCGTGGCGCTGAGCACCATGCGGTAGATGTTGCCGATGTGCTGGCCGCTGAGCAGCTGGATCCAGTCGCCCAGCGCGTGCGGCTCGCCCAGGTGCTCGCGCCAGTAGGTGGCCAGCGTCTCGCCCACCCAGGGCAGGGCTTCGATCCACTGCGGCGGCGGGGCGCCGTAGCGGTTCACGTCCAGCAGCCAGGCCACCAGCCCACCCGCCTCCTTCAGCGCGTAGTGCAGGGCCAGGCTCAGCGGCACCACCAGCACCACGACCACCACCACCAGGGCCAGGCTGGCCGCCAGCGCGGTGCGCCCGCCGCAGGCGCGCACGCCCCGGCGGTACAGCGGCCAGCTGGCGAAGCCGATGATGAGCGCGGCCAGCACCGGCACCAGGAAACCACGGAAGAAGTAGACACCGGCCGCCACGATCAGCAGCAGCAGGCCGCGAATGATCAGTGAAGCGTTCGGGACAGGTGGCATGGAGGGAGAAGGGCGCGGAGAGAGACAAAAAGACCTGGGGCAATATACCCGACCCCCTACGGTGCCCGATGACACGCGCCCGTTCGCGGCCCGGCCCGCAAAGGCGCTAAGCTTGACCGTCACCACGGCACCCACCCCATGAGCCCACCGCCCGACCATTCCCTGCCCGCTTTGCGCGAACGGTACGGCGAGCGTTACCGCTGGCTGCTGCTGCTTTCGGTGATGGTCGGCACCATGGCGGCCATCATGTCGTCCACCATCATCAACGTGGCCATCCCCGACATGAGCCACCACTTCGCACTGGGCCAGGAGCGCGCGCAATGGGTGACCTCGGGCTTCATGGTGGCGATGACGGTCTCCATGCTCACCACCCCCTGGATGCTGGCGCGCTACGGCTACCGCCGCACCTACGTCGGCTGCATGTGGCTCCTGATGGCCGGCGGCCTGGCCGGCGGCTTCGCCAGTACCTACCCCCTGGTGCTGGCTGCGCGCGTGGCCGAGGGCCTGGCCGCGGGCGTGGTGCAGACCATCCCGGCCATCATCATCCTGCGCGCCTTCGCGCCCAACGAGCAGGGCCGGGCCAGCGGCATCTTCGGCATGGGCGTGGTGCTGGCACCCGCCGTGGGACCCAGCATCGGCGGACTGCTGGTGGACGGCTTCGGCTGGCGGTCGATCTTCTTCATGGTGGTGCCGTTCTGCCTGGCCTCGTTCTGGCTGGCCCACCGCTTCGTGCCCACCTCGTCGCCGGGCGGCACCAGCGCCAATCCACAGGGCAGCGGACTGGACTGGCGCGGCCTGCTGCTGGCCGCCGCGGGCACCCTGTGCCTGCTCAACGGGCTGGTCGAACTGCACGGCGGCACCGCCACCGCGGCCGGTGCGCTGCTGGGGGGTGCCGTGCTGGCCCTGGTGGCCTTCGTGGCGCTGGAGCGCCGCACACTGCAGAACCGGCGGCAGCACCCGGACCAGGGCGTGGACCCGCTCATGAACCTCTCGCTATTCAAGAACCGGCTGTTCACCATGGGCAGCATCGTGGCCTTCATCTATGGCATCGCCCTGTTCGGTTCCACCTACCTGCTGCCGGTCTACATGCAGAGCGGCCTGGGCCTCTCGGCCTCCCACGTCGGCACCATCCTGCTGCCGGCCGGGCTGGTGCTGGCGGTGGTCATCGCGGGGGTCGGGCGCCTGGCCGACCGGCAGCCCACGCGCCGGCTGGTGAGCATCGGCCTGCTGCTGCTGAGCGCGTCGTTCGCCCTCATGGTCACCATCGACCCCGGCCGGCCGGCGCAGATCATCCCGCTGCTGGTGACCTGGGCCATCGTGGGCCGCATCGGCCTGGGCTTCATCCTGCCCTCGCTCAACATCGGCGCCATGCGCGACCTGGACCGCGCGGACATCGCACAGGGCGCCAGCGTGATCAGCTTCCTGCGCATGCTCGGCGGCTCGGCCGGCGTGAGCCTGTGCGGCATCGTGCTCGAATGGCGCCTGGCCGCGCATGGCGCGCAACTCGCCACCGGCGGCGTCGCCACACCGGCGCGCGTGACGGCCTTCGAGGAGACCTTTCTCATGCTGGCCGCCATCTGCGCGCTGGCGCTGACCGCTGCGCTGAGACTGAAGGCGACGTCCAAGCCCCAGGCGTCACAATAAACACCATGTGCCAACTGCTCGGACTCAACTGCGCCACGCCGACCGACGCGGCCTTCAGCTTCACCGGTTTCTGCCAGCGCGGCGGCAAGACCGACCATCACGCCGATGGCTGGGGCATCGCCTTCTTCGAAGGCAAGGGCCTGCGGCTGTTCGTGGACCACCAGAGCGCGTCCGACTCGCCGATGGCCGCCTTCCTGCAGCAGTACCCGCTCAAGAGCCGCAACATCATCGCCCACGTGCGCAAGGCCACCATCGGCGCCGTGGCGCTGGAAAACGCCCACCCCTTCGTGCGCGAGCTCTGGGGCCGCCAATGGGTGTTCGCGCACAACGGCGACCTCAAGGACTACGCGCCCACGCTGCACAGCCACTTCCGCCCGGTGGGCACCACCGACAGCGAGCGCGCCTTCTGCTGGCTGATGCAGGAACTCGCCAAGTCGCACGCCGGCCTGCCCGACGTGCGCGAACTCACCCTCACGCTGCGCGAGCTGGTGCCGCAGGTGCGCCAGTTCGGCACCTTCAACTTCCTGCTCTCCAACGGCGAGGCCCTGTGGGCCCACTGCAGCACCAAGCTGCACTGGCTGGTGCGCCAGCACCCGTTCGCCCAGGCCACGCTGATGGACCAGGACTGGACGGTGAACTTCGCCGAACTCAACCACCCCGGCGACCGCGCCGCCGTGGTCGTGACCACGCCACTGACCAGCAACGAACAATGGACCGCCTTCGAGCCCAACGAGCTCAAGGTGTTCGTGGACGGCCTGCCCCTGCCGTGATTTCCCGGATGCGCGGGGCCCGGCCCCGGGCTACCATGGTGTTTCCAACATACCCCCAGGGGCATTTCGCCCAGCCCTGGCGGCGCTCGCAACCAAGGAGACACCCATGCAAAGACGACACCTGATGGCCGGTGGCCTGGCCGCCGCGGTCCTGCCCCCGTTCGGATTCGCGCAGGGCCTGGAGAAACCCAAGGTCACGATCGCCGTGGGCGGCAAGAACCTGCTGTACTACCTGCCGCTGACCATCGCCGAACAGCTGGGCTACTTCAAGGCCGAGGGGCTGGACGTGACCATCGTCGACTTCGCGGGCGGCTCGCGCGCGCTGGCCGCGGTGGTGGGTGGCAGCGCCGACGTGGTCTCCGGCGCCTTCGAGCACACGGTCAACATGCAGTTCAAGGGCCAGCCCATGCGCGCCTTCGCGCTGCAGGGCCTGGCGCCGCAGATCGTGCTCGGCGTCAACCCCAAGACCATGGGCGGCTACCAGGCCATCACCGACCTCAAGGGCAAGAAGATCGGCGTGACCGCGCCGGGCAGCTCGACCAACGTGATGGTCAACTTCGTGCTCGCCAAGGCCGGCCTCAAGCCCAGCGACGTGAGCATCGTCGGCGTGGGCGCGGGCAACGGCGCGGTGGCCGCGATGCGCGCGGGCCAGATCGACGCCATCAGCAACCTCGACCCGGTCATCACCCTGCTGCAGCGCTCGGGCGACCTGAAGATCATCTCCGACACGCGCATCGTCGCCGAGTCGGCCAAGGTGTTCGGCGGCCCCATGCCGGCGGCCTGCCTCTACGCGCCCCAGCCCTTCCTGGACAAGAACCCCAACACCGCACAGGCGCTCACCAACGCCATCGTGCGCGCCGACAAGTGGATCCAGGCCGCCGGCCCGGGCGACATCATCAAGGCCGTGCCCGAGAGTTACCTGCTGGGCGACCGCGCGGTCTACATCGACGCCTTCATGGCCGCCAAGGGCGCGCTCTCGCCCGACGGCAGCTTCCCGGCCAAGGGCGCGGACACCGCCTTTCGCGCGCTGGCCAGCGTGGACGCCGAACTGGCCAAGGCCAAGCTCGACCTGAACGCCGTCTACACCAACAGCTTCGTGCAGAAGGCCAACGCGAAATACCCGAAGGGTTGATGTGACGAGTCCAGCCGCGATCGACCTGCAGGGCGTGTCCTGCACCTTCATCAGCAAGGACGACCCCGGCCAGCGCTACACGGCGGTGCAGAACGTCACCCTGACCGTGGGCGCGGGCGAGTTCGTGAGCGTGGTGGGCCCCACCGGCTGCGGCAAGAGCACGCTGCTCAACGTCGCGGCCGGCCTGCTCGCGCCCAGCACCGGCAGCGTGCGGGTGTTCGGGCAAGCGCTGCAGGGCATCAACACGCGCGCCGGCTACATGTTCCAGACCGAAAGCCTGATGCCCTGGCGCACCGCCTTGGGCAATGTGATGGCGGGCCTGTCGTTCCGTGGCGTGGCCGAGGTCGAGGCGCGCGCCCAGGCCGAGGACTGGCTGCGCCGCGTGGGCCTGGGCGGTTTCGGCGACCGCTACCCGCACCAGATGAGCGGCGGCATGCGCAAGCGCGCCAGCCTGGCGCAGACCCTGGTGCTCGACCCCGACATCATCCTGATGGACGAACCCTTCTCCGCGCTCGACATCCAGACCCGCCAGCTGATGGAGAACGAGGTGCTCGAGCTCTGGGCCGCGAAGAAGAAGGCGGTGCTCTTCATCACGCACGACCTGGACGAAGCGATTGCCATGAGCGACCGCGTGGTGGTGCTCAGCGCCGGCCCGGCCAGCCACCCGATCGGCGAGTTCGCCATCGACATCCCGCGCCCGCGCGATGTGGCCGAGATCAAGACCAGCGCCCGCTTCGTCGAACTGCACGCCGCCATCTGGGCCGTGATGCGCGAGGAAGTGCTCAAGGGCTACCAGCAACAACTCAAGGTGGCCTGACCCCATGTGGAAGCACATCAAACCGCAGCCGTCCACGCTGCGCCTGTGGCAGCTGGCGCTGCTGGTCGCGCTCATCGTGTTCTGGTACCTGATGACCACGCCCGGGCTGGTGCCGCCCTTCATGTTCGAGAACGACCGTCAGGCCGCGTTCTTCTTCGGCGAACCGCTGCGCGTGGCCGAGCGCATCTGGACCTGGTTCGTGCGCGACGCCGACATCTACCAGCACCTGGGTGTGACACTCACCGAAACCGTGCTGGCCTTTGCCATCGGCGCGGTCGGCGGCCTGGCCGGCGGCCTGTGGCTGGCGCTCTCGCCCATGGCCTCGGCCATTCTGGAGCCCTACATCAAGGCCATGAACTCCATGCCGCGCATCATCCTCGCGCCCATCTTCGCGGTGTGGTTCGGGCTGGGCATCGCGAGCAAGGTGGCGCTGGGTGTGACGCTGGTGTTCTTCATCGTGTTCTTCAACGTCTACCAGGGCGTGAAGGAAGTCAGCCCGGTCATTCTGGCCAATGCGCGCATGCTGGGCGCGAGCCAGAAGCAGCTGCTGCGCCACGTGTACCTGCCCAGCGCCACGAGCTGGGTGTTCAGCTCGCTGCACACCTCGGTGGGCCTGGCCTTCGTGGGCGCGGTGGTGGGCGAGTACCTGGGGTCGAGCCAGGGCGTGGGCTACCTGATCCTGCAGGCCGAGGGCAGCTTCGACATCAACACCGTGATGGCCGGCATCGTCGTGCTCACGCTGTTCGCGCTGGCGCTCGACGCGGCCGTGGGCCGGATCGAGAAGCGGCTCATGAAATGGCAGCCGCGCAGCGGCGAGACCGAGAAGCTCTGAGGCCCGGGGTCTATTTCATCCCGGGGGCCGAGGTGCTGTACGAGCGGCGCACCGGCGGGGCGCTGTTCGATGGTGCCGGGTTGTAGCCACCGGCGCTGCTGGAGCGGGCACGCGACGCCTCCTGCTGCTCGAGGTGGGCATTGAAGCGATCCACCCAGTCGTTGGCCTCGGCGCGCAGGGTGCCGATGTCGCGGGACTGATTGCGCCGGTCGCTGCGGGCTTTTTCGAACGCGGCGATGCTCGCGGGCGTGGCAACCGCAGCCACGCGGTCCCAGCTGGCATCCGGCAGGCAGCCCGACGCGGCGTGCACGGAGCAGCGGTAACGCGCCGACCCGGTCACCAGGGCGACGGCCTCGTCGGCATTGAAGTCGCTGCCGCTGGTGTGTCCCATGGCCGCCTCCGTGAACGCGTTCTCGGCCCGGCTCTCCAGGCGATCCAGACAGGTCCGGTATTCATCGAGTCCCGTCTTGGCGGCGTTCCATTGGGCCTGGTTCGAGGGCATGGCGCGGTCGAAGGTCCCGCACACCTGGCGCGCCGATTTCGACGCGCGCGCCTCGTCCAGGGCCATCTTCAAGGCAGGCAGGAACATCTGGTCCAACGGCGCCTTGAGGTGGGTCGAAGGCGAGGCCTCGACGCGGGCGCGGGCGGCCTTGTAGGCCCGGTCGACCTCCTCCGGCGTGCGGGCCACCAAGGTGTCGATCTCGGCCAGCGCGGGGCTTTGCGCGTCGAGTTTCGCCACATGCTCGCGCACGCCCTTGAGGCATTCCGTGCGCAGGTTCCTGTCCTGCTGAACCTCAGAACGCAGGTTGGCGGTCAGTTGCACGTCCGTGGGCGACTTCAGCGCGATCGCCACGAACTCCTGATCGGTGACTTCGATGCCGCAGGTGCGCAAGCCCACCTGGGCATACCGCATGGCCTCCTGGGCCTTTTCGGCCGCGGCCTTGGCCGCCAGATCGCGCTCGAGCGGCAACCCGGCATTCACCCACCCGCTGTTGCCCGCGCGCAGCCAGTAGAGCTTGCGGTAGCCGGCGTCCACGGCCCGCTGCACGGCGAACACCGACAGCTGGCAGCGGTCATGGTGGCAGTAGAAAAGCATGGGCGTGTCCTTCTCGCCCCCGGTGAACCGCTGAAAGGCTTTGGCGTACGCCTGGCGGATCTCGTCCGAATCACCGGCCACCTGGGGCATTTCGACCAGGGTGCCCGGGAGCTTGTCCTGCGTCCGCATGGCCGCGACCACGGCCAGCCCGAGCCCCATCTGCTCGATCATGCAGTGGGCCTCGCGCGGTGAGATGGTGATGGCGCCGGGCACCTGCAGCGGCATGGCGCCTTCGGGAACCGGTGTGCCCTTGGCGACCGCGGCGCGCGCCTCGCGCCCGGGCTGGCACTGCTGCTCGGCCGTGGTCAGCCGATCGCCGCGCGATTGGGCGGCGGCAGGCCCAGCGCTGAACAGCGCGGCAACAAGAACGGCGGCCAGGGAAATGTGCAGTTGCATGGTGCTCCGATCGGGTCGATGGCCCTGTCGCGCCATGGGCGTCGCGCACGGGCAAGGGCGATGCGGCATTTTGTAACAAGCTCATTGCCCCGCTGCCCATCCATTCCGATGAAGTGCGAGAAATGCCACGCTGTGCGGCTTGTGGCGGGCGCTCGAAGCGGCCGTGGGCCGCATCGGGAAGGGGCGACGGGTCAGCCGGCCGGGCGCCCGAAGCAGCGCTGGACGAAGTTCAGACAACCCGTGCTCAGGCGCGAAAGAAGGCCCGGTCGAAGCACCCTTGGCGGCGGGGACAGCTGTGGCTCGGCATGCACCTGCACCAAGGGCACGCCCTGGCGAGAGATGAATTTCTGCTGGCTGCCGTTGAGGTCGTCCTGGTCCTTCTTCTCGCCGCGGTCAAGGAGGTTCAGGCGAACGGGGGCCTGGTGGGCGCTGGCGCTTCGGACAACTTCCTGAGCGAAGGCATCTTCTGCCGGCACCTCCCGGACCTTCTGCTCTTCCTGGGCGTCCTCGTAGTTCTTCACCATCTCTTTCGTGAATTCTCTGAATTGCGTGTCTTTCATCAAATCCGTGACCCCGTGCAGGGACGTCCCACCGGGTGGAATGGAAACACTGGACGAGGGGAAGCTGGTGTTCATGGGGTCGTTGCCAGAAAGCTGAAGGGCCTCGACTGGGTGAATCTCATCTCCGAAAAGTTCAGCGCCCCGCGCTTGTAACCAAAGCCGCTTCGGGCGCTACCACCTTCGTTTGACACCGTACAATTTTGGACTGTCCACTGCCCGAGCATCCCGGCCATGAACCCAGACCATCCAGGCGCCGACCACCAGACCTGTGACGTGCTCGTGATCGGTGGCGGGCCCGCCGGGTCCACCGTCTCTCCCCTGCTGGCCAGCAAGGGCCACCGCGTCGTGATGCTCGAGAAGGCGCACCACCCGCGCTTTCACATCGGCGAATCCCTGCTGCCGGCCAACCTGCCTCTGCTGGAGCGCCTGGGTGTGGCCGACGAGGTGCGCGCCATCGGGCAGCACAAGCCGGGCGCCGAGTTCGTCTCGCCGCACCACGCGCACACCCAGACCTTCGAGTTCGCCGACGCCTGGGACAAGTCCATGCCTTACGCCTACCAGGTCAAGCGCGCCGAGTTCGACGAGATCCTGTTCCGCAACGCGGCCCGAAAAGGCGTGGAGGTGCACGAAGGCTGCAAGGCGCGCTCGGTGGAGTTCCTGCCCGACCGCACGGTGCGCGTGCACGCCGAGCACGACGACGGCCGCACCAGCGTGTGGAACGCGAAATTCCTGGTGGACGCCTCGGGGCGCGACACATTTCTTGCATCCCGTTTCAAGATCAAGGAACGCAACCCGAACCACAACAGCGCGGCGGTCTACGGCCACTTCGCGAACGCGCGCCGCAACACCGGCGAGGCCGAGGGCAACATCACCATCTTCTGGTTCGACCACGGCTGGTTCTGGTTCATCCCGCTCACGGGCGGCGTCACCAGCGTGGGCATGGTGACCTGGCCGTACCACATGAAGACGCGCGCCGGCCGCAGCGTGGAGCAGTTCCTGATGGACAACGTGGCCACCTGCGCGGGCCTGGCCGAGCGCCTGAAGGACGCGCACCGGGTGGCGCCGGTGGAGGCCACCGGCAATTTTTCCTACGCCGCGCAGCGCAACCACGGCGACAACTACCTGATGCTGGGCGACGCCTACACCTTCATCGACCCGGTGTTCTCCTCGGGCGTGTGGCTGGCCATGAACGGCGGCGAGCTGGGCGCGCAGACGATCGACACCTGCCTGCGCCAGCCCGCGCAGGCGCGCGCGGCGCTCAGGCGTTTCGACCGCCACAGCCGCCACGGACCCAAGGCGTTCTCGTGGTTCATCTACCGCGTGACCAACCCCATCATGCGCGACTTCTTCATGGGCCCACGCAACATCTTCCGCGTGAAAGAAGCCCTGCTGTCCACGCTGGCGGGCGACGTGTATGGCGGCGCGCCGATCGGGCGGTCGATGCTGGCCTTCAAGACCCTGTACCTGCTGGCCAACCTCACCCAGCCGCGCCGCGCGTTCAACGCCTGGCGCAAGCGCCGCTTCAACATCCGGCCCGCGGACGAAACCGCCCTGGCCCGCACGCCGTGAGCTTGCAACACACCATCAGCCGGGCGTCCGCCGCGCCCGCCAACGGCGAGGTGCTGGGCGGCATGTCGATCGGGGAACCGAAGGACCTGGGCCCGATGGCCTGGCCGCACCAGCCCCTGCGCGCGCCCGTGCTGCCCGCGGGCGCGCCAGCGGTGCACGAGCACTGGCGCGTGGACGGCCCACTGCGCCAAGGCCGCGACGAGGGCATCCACTGGTGCCGCAACGCCGAACTGCTCTATGGCGTAATCGAGTTGGATGAGGCCGAACAGGCCCCCACGGCCGGGGGCGGCTCGCCGCTGCAGGCGGCGAGCCGAGTGCTCTACGAGCGCCTGTTCCGCCTGCTGCGCGCGCAGGGCACGCCGCACCTGTGGCGGGTCTGGAACTACATGGCCGACATCAACGGCGAGTCGCACGGGCTGGAGCGTTACCGCCAGTTCAACCTGGGCCGCTACGAAGCCTTCGTGCACGCGCAGCGCGAGACCGGCGGCCAGGTGCCCGCGGCCTGCGCCATCGGCGTGGCCGGTGGCCCGCTCTCGGTGGCCTTCCTGGCCGGCCGCTCGCCGGTGGTGCCGCTGGAGAACCCGCGCCAGGTGAGTGCCTGGCGCTACCCCTCGCAGTACGGGCCGCGCGCCCCCACCTTTTCGCGCGCCGCGCTGGCCTACCCGCGCGGGCGCGAGGCGCTGTTCGTCTCGGGCACGGCCAGCATCGTGGGGCACGCCACGGTGCATCCCGGCGATGTGGCCGCGCAGTGCGAGGAGACCGCGCGCAACATCGAGTGCCTGGTGCAGGAGGCCAACCGCGTGGCGCGCTCGGGCCGGCCGTTTTCGTTCAACGGCCTGAGCCACCGCGCCTACGTGCGCCACGCCGCCGACGTGGACACCGTGCAGCGCACGCTGCAGCCGCTGCTGCGCGGCGCTTCGCTGGTGTGCGTGCAGGCCGACATCTGCCGCGCCGACCTGCTGGTGGAAATCGAGAGCCAGGCCATCCACCCGCTGGGGTCGCCATGAGCACGGCGGCGACCCGCCCGACCTCGCTGCTGTGGAGCGTGTACGAGCACCTCGCGATGGTGGTGGGCCTGAGCGCGCTGGCGCTGGTGTGCCTGAGCTGGACGCCACCGGCGCTGGCCCTGTACCCGCTGTTGCCCCGGCCGCTGGGCCGCTGGCTCGGCCGCCAGGCCATCATGCGCGGCTTTCGCCTGTACGTCGGCATCCTGCGCCTGCTGTGCGCCTGCCGCTTCGACCTGTCCGAGATCGATGCGCTGCGCGACCAGGGGCCCATGGTCATCGCGGCCAACCACCCCTCGCTGCTCGACGCCGTGCTGATCACCTCGCGCCTGCCCAACGCGGTCTGCTTCATGAAGGCCGACCTGATGGACAACCCGCTGCTCGGCGCGGGCGCGCGCCTGGCGCGCTACGTGCGCAACGACAACCTGCTCACCGCCGTGCTGAACTGCCGCCGCGAGCTGCAGCAGGGCGCGCAGGTGCTGATCTTCCCCGAGGGCACGCGCACGCGCGGCTACCCGGCGAACCCGATCAACCCGCTCTCGCGCTCCACCGCGCTGATCGCCGCCCGCGCCGAGGTGCCGGTGCAGACGCTGATCGTGGAGTTTTCCAGCCCCTACCTCGGCAAGGGCTGGCCGATCTGGCGCCGCCCCCTGCTGCCGCTGACCTGCCGCATCCGCCTGGGCCGGCGTTTCGAGGCGCCACGCAACCCGGGCGCCTTCACGCAGGAGCTGGAAGACTATTTCCGTGCCATGCTCGACCCCTCTTCCCCACCGATGGCGTCGTCCGCCGCCGCCTGATCCATGCCCGTTTCCAGCACCACGCACCTGGTCCTCATTCCCAGCTACAACCCGGGCCGCAAGGTATTGGCCACGGTGCGCGCCGCGCGCGCGCAATGGACGCCCGTGTGGGTGGTGGTCGATGGCAGCACCGACGGCTCGGCCGACTGGCTGACCGAAGAGGCCGCCAGCGACCCCGGCCTGCGCGTGCTGGTGCTGCCCGAGAACCAGGGCAAGGGCTCGGCCGTGCTGCACGGCATCACGGTCGCGGCGCAGCAGGGCTTCACGCACGCGCTGACCATGGACTCCGACGGCCAGCACCCCGAAACCCTGATCTCCGACTTCATGGCCGCCTCGCAGGCCGAGCCCGAGGCCATGGTGCTGGGCAAGCCGGTGTTCGGTCCCGAAGCGCCCCTGGTGCGCGTGCTGGGCCGCAAGCTCTCGAACGGCTGGGCCAACCTGGAAACGCTGGGCTTCGGCATCGGCGATTCGCTCTACGGGTTTCGCGTCTACCCGATCGCGCCGCTGATGCGCGTGATGCACGGCACGCGCTTCATGCGCCGCTTCGACTTCGACCCCGAGGCCGTGGTGCGCCTGAGCTGGGCCGGCGTGCGGCCGATCAACATCGATGCCCCGGTGCGCTACTTCACGCCCGAAGAGGGTGGCGTCTCGCATTTCAACTACCTGCGCGACAACCTGCTGCTCAGCGGCATGCACACGCGCCTGTTCACCGGCTTCGTGCTGCGCCTGCCCCTGCTGCTCTGGCGGCGCCTGACCGGCTGACAACCACCCCGCCATGAACACCACCGAGATCTTCCTGATCGCCATGGCGATCATCTTCACCGTGCCGTGGCTGATCTGGCGGCTGGGGCGCACCGACTACTGGGCGCCGCTGGTGGTGGTGCAGATCGTCACCGGCATCCTGCTCGGCCCCGGCGTGCTGGGCAAGGCCTTCCCCGAGTACCACGCCTTCGTCTTCAACCCGGCGGTGATCCAGTCGCTCAACGGCATCGCGTGGTGGGCCGTGATGCTGTTCGTGATGATCGCGGGCATCGAACTCGACCTGCGCCAGGCCTGGAAACACCGGCGCGAGAGCGGCATCACCGCCGGTCTGGCCCTGGGCGCGCCGCTGCTGCTGGGCAGCGCGGCCGCGCTGGTGATGCTGGGCATGCCGGGCTGGATGGGCGCGTCCGCGCGGCCCTGGCAGTTCGTGCTCGGCGTGGGCATGGCCTGCGCGGTCACCGCGCTGCCCATCCTGATCCTGCTGATGGAGAAGCTGCAGCTGCTGCGCCAGCCGCTGGGCCAGCGCATCCTGCGCTACGCGAGCGTGGACGACATCGCGATCTGGGGCGTACTCGCGCTGATCCTGATGGACTGGCAGCGCGTGGGCAAACAGGGCGCCTTCATCCTCGCCTTCATCGTGCTGAGCTGGGCCTTCCGACACCTGATGCGCCGCCTGGCCGAAGCCGACCGCTGGGCCGTCGCGCTGATCTGGCTCGCGGTCTGCGCCTTCGGCGCCGACTGGTCGGGCCTGCACTACATGGTGGGCGCCTTCCTGGCCGGTGTGGTGATGGACGCCGACTGGTTCGACCAGGACAAGCTGGACCAGCTGCGCCACCACGTGCTGCTGGCGATCATGCCGGTGTTCTTCCTCTCCACCGGCCTGCGCACCAACTGGGACGTGGGCGGTGCGGCGGTGTTCGGCATGGCGGCCCTGCTGCTGCTGGCCTCGGTCAGCGGCAAGCTGATCGGTGTGCACCTGGCCGGCCGCGTGCTGAAGTGGCCGCCGGGCGAGGCCTCCCTGATCGGCTGGCTGCTGCAGACCAAGGCGCTGATCATGATCATCTTCGCCAACATCCTGCTGGACAAGCAGGTGATCACCAGCGAGACCTTCACCGCGCTGCTGCTGATGGCGGTGGCCAGCACCATGCTCACGGTGCCCATCGTGGAGCCCAAGCTGCGCGGCGCTGCGCGGGGCGCCAGCGCGCTGCGCCATCCCTGACGGCAGGCTCAGAACTGCAGGAAGCTCACGCCCGCGCCCAGGCTGGTCTGGCGGAAGTTGTAGTCCGACAGCGTTTCGCCATAACCACTGAACAGCTGCACGTACCAGCGCAGCCCATTGGGTTGGTCGCGCACCACGGGGTAGGTCCATTCGAGCGACGTGCTCCCGCGGTTGCCACCGCGCAGCGTACTGCGGTGCAACAGCGACGCGGTGTGCACCCCGCTCGCCCACCCGAGGTTGAACTCCGCCTTGCCCCGGTAATCGATGAGATCGGGGTTGTTGTCGGTCTCTTCGCGCTCCCGCAGGCGCTTGTTGAGTTTCGTCGTGAAGGTCCAGTTGCCGCGCTCGAAGCCGGCACCGAGGTACACCCGGTTCCAGCTGCGCGACAAGGGATCGGACTGCCCGTTCGACTGGTGCGCCAGGCCCAGCTGGGTGAAGCGCCATTGCCAGCCCAGCGGCAAGGCGCGGAACTGCGGCGCGGTGGGCACCACGTAGATCAGCTCGGGCTGGTAGTCGGTGTTGCGAAAGGGCCGCGAGTCGGCGTGGTTGTAGACCTGCCACATCGTCTGCAGGGTGAAGGCTCCCCACAGGTCGCCCCCGGGGAAACCGACATCCTGCAGGAACTTGGTGCGCAGCGACAGCTGGAATTTCGCCTCTTCCCGGCGATCGTCGGGCGCGGTCACGGCCGCCTGCGTCGGCGACTGGGGCGAGCGGTTGATGCGGGAGGTGACGTGCACGGGCAGCACGTAGTTCGGGTGGTAGCCGACGAAATTGAACACACCGCGCTTGTCGGCCGGGTCCAGTTCCCAGAACTTGGCCAGAAGGCTGCTGGAAGAGGCCGGAGCGGCCGCCGGGGGCAGCTGCCCGCCCGACTGCGACAGCAGCGAGGGGGCTGGGTCCGCCGTGGCCGCTTCGCCCCCGAACGGTTGCTGCGCCACCGGGGCGGCAGGCGCTGGCGCGCGACCGGCGAGCTTGTCGTAACAGGTCAGGCGGTCGGCCGCGGCGCCGATGGCGGCGCAGGCCTCCAGCGTGGGGGCGTCTCGGTCTGCGCCTGTGCGGGCAGGCCCGCGGCGAGGCCGCACAGCAGGATGAACGGGGAGAGGTTTTCAGGTTTCACAGGCAGGCCCTCAGCACATCGCACCGTTGATGGAGATCACCTGCCCACTCACGTAGGCCGCCTTGTCGGACACCAGAAACGCCACCAGCTCGGCCACCTCGTCCGCGCGGCCCGCGCGCTGCATGGGCACCAGGCGTTTGATGGCCTCGGCGTCGAAGGCGCCTTCGATCATGTCGGTCTCGATGATTCCCGGGGCCACCGCATTGACGGTGATGCCCCGGCTGGCGAGTTCGAGCGCGAGCGACTTGCTCGCCGCGTGCAGCGCGCCCTTGGCGGCCGCGTAGTTGACCTGCCCCCGGTTGCCCATGAGGCCGGCGATGGACGAGATGCTCACGATGCGGCCCCAGCGTTTCCGGATCATGGGCATGGTGAGCGGCTGCGTCACGTTGTAGAAGCCGTTGAGCGAGACATCGAGCACGCGGTCCCACTGCTCGCCGCTCATGCCGGGGAAGACGGCGTCGTCGTGGATGCCGGCGTTGTTCACCAGGACCTGGATCGCACCCGCCTCGGTCAACGTGGCCAGCGCGGCGGCGGTGGCCACGCGGTCGGTCACGTCGAAGGCCACGGCCTCGGCGCTGCCGCCACTGTCGCGGATGGTCGACGCGATGGCCTGGGCCTTGTCGAGCTGGCGGTTGGCGTGCACGATCACGTGGTGGCCGTCGGTGGCCAGGCGCTGGCAGATCGCCGCGCCAATGCCGCCGCTGCCGCCGGTGACGAGGGCTCGTTTCATGGCTGCGGGTCCTTGTTCGGGTTCAGGGAGTCGGCGTCGAGCACCACGGCCGCGCGCCCTTCGAGCAGGCAGCGGCCGGCGTGGCCCACGGTGAAGCGGTAGAGCACGTTGGAGGCATCGCCCGAGAGGCGCTCGGCGCGCACGTCCAGCGCGCCCGGCAGGTCGTCGAGCCGCTCGGCGTGCAGGGTGACGCCGCGCACGCTGGTGAGGTAACCCTGGCGCGGCGCGGCCTCGGTGCCGGCCACCAGCGCGCCGTGCACCGCCATGGCCTGGGCCGCGTACTCGATGCCATTGGCCGCGCCCAGGCGGCCGTGCGCGCGCAGCGGGTGCGCCGGGTCGGCGTGGCCCACGGCGCGGCACACCACATGATCGGCCGACCACTCGGTGACGGCGTCGAGCAGGCACATGGTGCCCTGGTGCGGGATGCGGGCCGCGATGTCCTCGTGGTCCAGCGTGGCCGGGCTCACTGGCGTACCTTCGCCCTGCGGGCTGCGGTGCGAGCTTGCTTGGGAACGGCCCGGCGCTGCGCTCATGCGGGGTCGATCCGGACCGCGAGCCGCAGGCCGGGCAGGTAGTCGATGCAGACCTCGCCGCTGCGGCCTTGCGCCAGGCGCTCCAGCAGCGGCAGCGAACGCAGCGCGGGAATGGCCGCGCGCAAGGGTTCCAGCGTGGCGTGCTCCAGGGGCCGCGCGGGCGATTCGGTGGTCTGCACGGTGATGCGCGCCAGCGCCTGCGGCGAGGGCTCGCACTCCAGCCGCAGGGACACGCCCGCGCAGTCCGGCACGGGCCGCTTGGCGAACAGGGGTTCGGGGTACTCGCTGTCGTAGGTCAGCAGCAGCGTGGCCTGGCGGTCCAGCACCACCTGGCCGAGCGCGTCGATCAGGCCGGCGCCGAAGCTGCCGTCGTGGGCGCACAGCACCTGGCACGGCGCCATCGACTTCGTGGCGATGCCCCAGTACCCAGCGGGCGCGTTGTGCACCGAGTTGTGGAAGCGCGTGGGCGAGATGTGGCGGTCGTCGGTGGCGAGCTGCTCGCACAGCGCGTGGCAGTTGTGGCCGTCGGAGCCCGAAGCGCTGAACACCGTGGCCAGGGTAGCGACGTCGGCACCGGCCGCGGCCTCCAGGCCGATGCCCAGCGCGAGCTTGATCACACGGCTGGCGCGGCGGCGCTCGGCCGGTGGCAGCAGGCTGGGCGTGGGCAGCACGGAGGGCGCGGACGCCCAGGCCTGCTCGCCGCGCAGCACGGCGCGCGCGCTGGGCCAGTCGGGCAGGCCCGGCGCGATCAGGCCGATGCCGGTGATCCAGGCGGTCAGGGGTGCGTTCATGCCTGCGCCCTCCCGAGCACCAGGCTGCAGTTGCTGCCCCCGAAGCCGAAGGAGTTGGTGAGCGCGTGGCGCAGCGCGGCGGGCTCGCTGTGCAGCTGGTAGCGCAGCGGAATGGCGGGGTCGAGTTCGCGCGTGCCAGGGCTGCCGGGCACGACACCGTCGACCAGGGCGAGCGCGCACAACACGGCTTCCACCGCACCGGCCGCGCCCAGGGTGTGGCCGGTGGCGCCCTTGGTGGACGAACACGGCACGCGGTCGCCGAACACGGCGGCCACGGCCTTGCCTTCGGCGCTGTCGTTGGCCGGCGTGGCCGTGCCGTGCAGGTTGATGTAGTGGATGTCGTCCGCGTTCAAGGACGAGGACCGCAGCGCGGCCTCCATGGCCAGCTTCGCGCCCAGGCCTTCGGGGTGCGGCGCGGACATGTGGTGCGCGTCGCTGGACTCGCCCGCGCCCAGCAGCCACACGGCCTGCGCGTCGGGGGCGTCAGCGCCGCGCTCCAGCAGCGCGTAGGCGGCGCCTTCGCCGATGGAAATGCCGTCGCGCCCCGCGTCGTAGGGTCGGCAGGGTTCGGTGGACGTGAGTTCGAGCGAGGCGAAACCGTACAACGTGGTCAGGCACAGCGAGTCCACGCCGCCGACCAGGGCCGCGTCGATCGTGCCCAGCTCGATCTGGCGCGCGGCGGCGGCGAACACCTTGGCGCTGGACGAACACGCGGTGGAGATCGTCATGGCCAGGCCGGTGATGCCCAGGTGTTCGCGCAGGAACTCGCTGAGCGAATACGGGTTGTGCGTGGTGGCGTAGCTGAAGGCGGCGGGCAGCGCGCCGCTGGCGGGGTCGCGCTGGCGATAGGCGAGCTCGGTCTCCAGGATGCCCGAGGTGCTGGTGCCCATGAAGACGCCGACGCGGCCCGCGCCATGGCGCTGCACGGCGGCGCGCACGCGGTCTTCGAAACCATCGGCGCGCAGCGCGAGCAAGGCCAGCCGGTGGTTGCGGCAGTCGTAGGCGGCCAGCGAGGCGGGCAGCGCCTGGGCGTCCACGCCCTGAATCTCACCCACCCAGGTCGGCAGTTCCACGGTTTCGAAATGGCAGGGCCGCAGCCCGCTGCGGCCCTGGCGCACGGCCTCGCGGTGGGCATCGAGTCCCACCCCCAGGCAGGTGGTGGCGGTGTAGGCGGACAGCAGCAGGGGCTTCACGGGCAGGGGGCAGAAACGGGGTCGGGCATTGTCTCAGATGGTGGCAGGAAAACCGCCCGCGCTCAGTGCGGTACCCGGCAGACCAGCATCACGTTGGCGAAGGGCTTGCGCCCGCTCATGGGCTCGGTCTCGACCACGAAGCCCAGCTGCCGCAGCTCGGCCACCCAGTCCTGCAGGGTGCGGCAGTACAGGCGCGGCAGGCGGTGCCCGCGCGTGTAGGTGACGAGCCGGTCCACGCCGTTGCAGATGCGGTAGGTCAGGCCCGCGCCCGCGTCACCGATGCGGGTGAGGAACACGCCCCCGGGCGGCAGCGCCTGGCGGATGCGCGCGAGCACCTCGCGCTGCTGCTCGTGGCTGAAGTAGTGCAGCGCGTCGAGGATGAGGATGGCGTCGGGCCGGCCGAAGTCGACCGCGTTCATGTCGCCCTGCTCCACCCGCACCACCGGGTGCTGCGGGCCGAAGGCGCGCGCGGCGCGGTCCACGTCGCGCTGCATGAGCTCAATGCCGCGCAGCTTCCTGGGCTGCGGCGGCGTCGCCCAGCCCGCCGGCCAGTGGCCCTGCTCGTGCAGCCGGCGCGCGGCCAGCAGCCAGGCGAACAGGCTGCCCTGGCCGCAGCCGAGGTCGAGGTAGTGGCCGCCTTCGGGCAGCAGGCCGCGGCGCAGCATCTCGTGGAAGATGCTGTCGTAACCGAGCTTGCCACGCGCGTAGTGGTAGGCGAAGCGCCCGCTGGGGCGGAAGGTCTGGCTGGCTTCGTTGACCAGCAGCTGGACGGATTGACGGCTCATGGGGGCAGGGCTTGGTTCAGGGTGACAGGAGGAAGCTGGCGCTCGGCGAGGGTCTGCAGCAGGCGCGGCAGCACCACGAGAATGACGGGTTCACCGGCGGGGGTGCGGGCGCAGTGGCCGTCGTGCATCAGCACGATGTCGCCCGGGCCCAGGTGTTGCGAGAGGCGCTGGAACACGCGCTCGGGGTCGCCGGTGCGGGTGTCGTAGGCGCGGCGCGTCCAGGTGGCGAGCGTGAGGCCCAGGCCGTGCAGCACCGGGTCGAGGAAGGGGTTGCGCAGGCCGGCGGTGGCGCGGAAGAAGCGCGGCGCTTCGCCCGTGAGGTCGGCCAGCGTGGCCTGCGCGCGCACGATGTCGCGCCGCATGGCGCCCGGGCCGAACAGCGAAAACGCGTTGCTGTGCGCGTACCCGTGGTTCTCCACGCAGTGGCCGCGCCGCACGATGTCGCGGCACAGCGCGGGGTGCTGTTCGGCGATGCGGCCGATGCAGAAGAAACTGGCTTTCGCGTTCGCGGCGTCGAGCAGGTCGAGCACGCGCGGCGTCACCTCGGGGTCGGGCCCGTCGTCGATGGTCAGCGCGACCTCGCGCCGCCGCACCGAGGCCTCGGGCAGGCGGATCAGGTTGGGGCCGAGCAGGCGCGAACTCGGCCACAGGCCGGCACCGGCCAGCAGCGCGTGGTTGGCCACCAGCGCGCCCACCGCCCAGGGCCAGGCGGCCGGCACGGCCAACGTGCCCAGCACGGCCGCGCCGTGCACGGCGGCGCTCGCGCTCAGGAAGGGGGATGGGCTCCAGCGCTTCGTGGCCATGTCAGTGGAAGTGCCCGGCATCGAGGAAACGCGCCCACAGCGGCCGCCAGGCCGACCAGTCGTGCCCGCCCGGCACGGTGTGGCGCGAGGCGGCCGGGAAGCGCTCGGCCAGTTGCGCGATGCGCGCGGCGAACCGGTCTTCCGTGCCGTGGCCGACGAACACCGGCAGGCCGGCGGGCGGCTGCCGCAACCACTGCCACACGCGCAGCTCGGGATCCTGCAGGTCCTGCGCGCTGGGCTGCCAGCGATCGATGCCCCCGGCGCGCTCGATCACGTTCACGCTCGGGCGGCTGCCCGGGTAGGGCGCGAGCAGGCACAAGCCGTCGGCCACGCCGGGCCGCGCGGCCAGGTGCGCCATGGCGACCATGCCACCGAGCGAGATGCCGCCCAGCCACACGCGCGCGCCGCGCTCGCGCGCCGGCGTAAGCACCTGGTGCTGCAAGGCGTCGCAGGTGTCGACGGCGTCGAGCCCGAGCCCGCTGAGGTCCACCGCCAGCAGGTCCAGCGCCAGGCCCCGGCGTTCGATGGCGTCGGCGAAGCCGGCCTCGAAGAGCTCTTCGGGCCGCATGGCCACGCCGGGCAGCATCACGAGCAGCTGCGGCGCAGCGCCCGAGGTGCCGACCGTGCGCAAGGCCTTCACGGCGCGGGCCTTCTGACGGCGAAGGCCGCCGACAGCACCAGCGCCAGCACCGCGCCAGGCCCCACCGTCACGCCGATGGCGTGCAGCACCGGCACCGTCGACCAGGCCAGCACACCGAAACCGATGACGGTGGTGAAGCTGGCCACGCCGATGGACAGCAGGGTCTCGTCGTCCAGCGCCTCGCCGAGCGCGAGGCGGTCGAAGAACAGCGCGTAGTTGGAGCCCACGGCCACGGTGAGCAGCATGCCCACCAGGTGCAGCAGGTGCAGGCGCACGCCGAAGAAGTGCAGACCGGCGATCACGACCAGCACCGCCATCACCAGCGGCAGCATCACGCTGGCCAGCCGCAGCGCGCTGCGCTGCACGAAGGCCATGGCCACGACGATGGCGAGAAAGCCCGCCAGCGAGAGCACGATGGCCTCGTCGATGTACTCGCCGTAGAGTGTGTCGAACTCGCCCTTGAGGTCGATGAAGAGCGCACCGCTGCCGGCCAGCGCCTCGCGCACGGCCGCCACCGGGATGTCCGCGCCCGTGGCCTCGGCCGAGGGGCGCAGGGGCAGCAGCACGCTCCAGCCGCTGGGGCGCTGCATCAGCAGCGCGTCCACCGCCAGCCCCAGGCCAGTGCCCTCGAGGTCCTGGCGCGTGAGGTTGGGCGCGCCGCGCGCGGCGGCCACGTCGTCCAGGAAAGGCTGCAGGCGATCGGCCGAGAGCGGTGCGTCCACCAGCGCGCTGCGCAGGCGCTCGCGCAGTTCTTCGGGCGTGGGCAGGCTGGCGCGGCGCGCAGCCTGCGTGGCCTCGCTCGGCAGGAAACGCGCCGGGGTGTCGAAGCCGCCGATGAGGCCTTGCTCGACCAGCGGCCGCAGCTTGGCGCCCGCGCGTTCGGCGGCCTGCAGCGCGCTCTCGCGGTCGGGCGCGGTGATCACGGCCATGTAGCGCGCATCGGGCGCGCCCAGGTCGCCGCGCAGCCGCGCATCGAGTTCGCCTTCGGCCTGGCTCACGGTGGACAGCGCGGACAGGTCGGACTGCCAGAGGTCGTCGCGCTCCTGCACCAGGTACACCGCCGACACCAGCACCAGCGCCAGCAAGGGCCAGCGCAACATGGTGGCGCGCTCCACCAGCGGGCGCAGCAGGCGGCCCTTGCTCGCACCGTCATGCAGATGCACACCCGGGCCGGCCAGCTGCGGCAACAGATAGCGCGTGACCAGCGCGGCCGTGAGCACGCCGGTGATGGCGTACAGCCCGAGCTGTGCCAGGCCGGGGAAGCCCGAGAACAGCAGCGCGCCGAAACCGAGCACCGAGGTGAGCACGCCCAGGCGGATGGTGGGCCAGTACTGCTCGCGCCAGGACCCCACGCCCTGCCGCCCCGACTGCACGAAGTAGTAGATGGCGTAGTCCACCGCCTCGCCGATGAGCGCGGCACCAAAGCCCACGGTGATGCCGAACACGGTGCCGTGCACCAGGCCGACCGCGACGATGGCCGCGAGCGTGCCGCTGAGCACCGGCACCAGCGTGAGCAGCATGAGGCGCCCGCGGCGGTAGATGAAGCCCAGCATCACGGCCAGGATGACGGTGCTGATGAGCGAGAGGCGGCTGACCTCTTCCTGGATGGTGGCGCGCGCGCGCACCGCGAACAGGCCCGGGCCGGACATTTCCAGCGTCAACCCCTCCATGCCCGGCTGCTGCTGCACCTGCGCGAAGCGCTCACGGATCAGGTCGATGGCGGCGGCCTGGCCGTCGGTGTCGGAGCCGAGCGCGTGCGTCTGCACCACCAGCATGGCGCGTTCGCCGTCGCGCGAGGCCCACACGCCGTCCTGCTCGTTGGGTTGCACGCCGGCATTGAGGCCCGACACCAGTTCCACCAGCTCGCCGGTGGGTCGCGCGCCAGGTAGGGTTTGAAGAGCAGGCCGGCCGAGGAACTGAGCAGGTCCACGCTGTGGTTCACCGCGCTGCGCAGGCCCTCCACGCTGAAGCGCTCGGGCGTGACGGCGCCGCTGAGCACGTAGCGGTGGTCGAGCAGAAAATCGCGCGCGGCGTCCAGCGCCTCCGCCTCGCCGTTCTGCACCGTGTCCAGGCTGGGCTCGCCCTTGAGCGAGGCGCGCAGCGCGCGCGAGGCGTCGGCGCGCTGGTCGGCGCTGCCGCCGACGATGGCCAGCATCAGCAGGCGCGAGACCGCGCCCTCGCGCAGCTGGTCCACCATGACCGACTGCTCGGGCGTGGGCTTGGACGGCAGGAAGAAGGAGACGTCGGCCGAGAAACGCGTGTTCCACAACAGGCCCAGGCCGACGGCCATCGCCGCCAGCCAGATCAGCAGGGCACGCCACACGCTGCGGGTCATGGCGTCGGCTCGATCGTCATTTCGGTGCGGTCGCCGTCGGCCTGCAGGTAGTCGATGCCCAGCACCTGCTGGCGCACGCCTTTGACGGTGATGCTTTTGAGCAGGCTGGTGATGCGCTCGTCGTTGGGCACCAGCACCAGCACCCAGGCCTCCAGGCTGCCGCTGAGCGAGAGCTTGTAGTTGCGCTCCAGCGCGGCGCGGTCGCCCGCGAGCGTGCTGCGGATGCTGTCCACGAAGGCGGCCACCTCGGGGCGCGCGCTCAGGCGGATCGTCATGCGGCGGCGGTCGCGCTCCACGCTGAGCGTGTCCTTGTCGAGCACCATGGTCTCGACCTGGGGCGTGAGCGTGCGTTTCTCCAGCCGGTCGGGCGGCGTGTAGCGCATCTCGCCGGTGGCGATGACGGGTTTGTCGAGCAGCGCGAGGTGGCGTTTCTCGACGAACTTCGCCTGCCCGCCGGGGTTGCGGGCGAGCTCGGCCATCAGCTGGTCGAGGTCGAGGGCGGCGTGCGCCAGGGCGGTGAAGCCCAGCAGCACGAGGCCGGTGAGGAGTCGTCGGATCATGTGCGTGGCCAGAAGTCGAAAAAGTTGAACCAGTTGTAAGGCGCCCGGCGGCAGAGTTCGCTCAGGCGGTCGGCATAGGCCTGCATGGCCTGCGCGATGGCGGCGTCGCGTTCGCCGCGCTCGACGGTGGAAAAATCGGCCAGCTGCTCGAAGCGCAGTTCGTAGCGGTTGCCGCCCAGGTACAGGCCGGCCATGAAGAACACCGGCCGGCGCAGCATGGCGGCCATGCGCCAGGGCCCGACCGCGAAACGCGCCGGCTCCCCCAGAAAGAGGCATTCTGCCGTGCTGTCGTGGGCGAGGGAACGGTCGGCCAGCAGGCCGACCAGGTGGCCGTCGTCGAGCTTGTCGCGCGCCTTGAGCATGGTATCCGGGTGGCCGAGCGCCACCACGTCCTGCCGGGCGCCCGGTTTGATGGCGTTGAGGATGGCATTGATCTTCTGCGCGTTGTCCTCGTACATCATCATCGCCACGGGGGCATGGGCCCGCGCGTGGGCCATGGCGCGCAGCACCTCGAAGCTGCCGAGGTGGGCGCCGAGCAGCAGCGCGCCGCGCTGGCGCTGCAGCGCCTCGTGCAGCGCGTCGTCGCCCACGAAGCGGATGTCGAACAGGTCGAAGCGGTCGTTGAGCAGGTAGACGCGGTCGTGCACGGTGCTGGCGAAGCTGTGCACGTGCCGGTAACCGTCGCCCCAGGTGGGTGGCCGGCCGAGCGCACGGCGCAGGTAGTCGCGGCTGGCGCGCCGGGCCTTCGGCGAAAAAAGCACGAAGTACAGGGTGACGAAGCGCAGCACCAGGCGGCCGAAGGGGCGGCCCAGCGTGAGCGAGAGCCAGACCATGAAGCGCAGCGCGCCGAGGTGGCTGCGTTCGCGCTGGCGCATCCACTCGGGAGGGGTGCCGCCCTTCATGGCGCCGGGGGCACGAGGCTGCCCGCCGCCACTTCGCGGCCTTCGCAGCTCACGCTGAAGGCGATGGCGCCGCGCGGCGTGGTCTGCAGCGCGAAGCGCAGCACCTGGGACGGCCCGACCGGCACGAAGAACTTGGCCTGCGCGACCTGCCACCCGCCCTGCCACGGGCGTTGGCGCATCTGTCCCGCGAACACGATCGCCTGATCAAGCAGCGCCACGCCCGGCACGATGGGGCGCGCCGGGAAGTGCCCGGCGAAGGCCGGGTGGTCGGGCGGCACGGCCCAGTGGAACTCAGCCGCGTCCATGGCCAGGGCCCACTTTCTCGGCGTAGAGCGCCTGCAAGGCCTGGCGCGGCAGCTTGCCGGTGCTGTTGCGCGGCAGCGCCTCGACGAACACCAGCGGGCGCGGCAGGAAGATCGCGTCCAGCCGCTGGCGCAGGCCGGCCATGAGCGCGCGGGCGTCCAGCGTGGGCGCGACCACGAAGGCGGTCAGGCGCGTCACGCCGTCGTCGCCGAGCTCATCGGGCAGGAAGAAGGCCGCGTCCACCACGCCGGGCAGCGCGCCGATCTGGTGGTTCAGGTAGGCCAGCGAGGTGCGCTTGCCGGCGATGTTGATCAGGTCGGCATGGCGGCCGTGCAGCAGGAAACAGCCCTTGGTGCCAGGCTCGATGATGTCGGCCAGCGGCACGCGGCCTTCGACGTGGCCGCCGCTGGCGTAGGTGGTGTCGCCCTCGTGCTCCAGGTGCACGGCCTCCATGAGCCGCCAGGCCGCGCCGTCGAGCGTGCGGCGGCTGGCCAGCGCGGACGATTCGGTGGAGCCGTAGATCTCGTGCACCGGCGCGCCGCAGCGTTCTTCGGCGCGGCGCGCGAGATCGGGGCTGAGCGGCGCGGTGGCCGAGAGCACCAGGTCCATGGGCGGCAGCGGCAGCTCCGAGGCCAGCAGCGCGGAGAGGTGGAACGGCGTGGTCACCAGCATGCGCGGGCGCGGCACGGCGTCCAGCGCGGCCACGATGTCCTGCGGGTAGAAGGGTTTGCCAGCCGCGAACTGGCAACCGCCGTGCAGCGCGATCAGAAAGGTCGACTCGAAACCGTAGCTGTGCTGGATGGGCACGGTGCCCACGATGGATTGCGGCCGCTGCATCAGGCCGAGGGCCGTGGCCTCGGCGCGACCGTTGAGCACCAGCTTGCCCCAGGTCTTGCGGTGCGGCTGGGGCAGGCCGGTCGAGCCCGAGGTGAACAGGATGGCGACCACGCGCTCGGCGTCCAGCCGGGGCATGTCCTTGACCTCGGTCCGGGGCTGTACGGCAAGATCGGGAAACACCAGGCCGGGCAGGTCGGGCACCGCCCCGGGGCGGTCGCCCAGCCAGGACACGCCGGGGTAGTCGGCCGCCAGGCGCTGCAGCGTTTCGGGCGACTGCGACGAGGGCTGCAGGCTGACCTTGCCCGCCAGCAAGCCGGCGGCGAAACCGACCGCGAAGTGGTAGCGGTCTTCGCACACGTTGAGCAGCCAGCCGCCCTCGGGCAGGCGGGCGGCGAGTGCGTGCGCGTCGGCCAGGAACTCGCGCACGCGCACCGCGCCCTGCGCGCGCCAGGCGAACACATCGTCGAGCCCGTGGGCCCCGATCAGCGGCAGGGTCGTGTCGTTCATGGCGGCGGTGGCGCGGCGCCGCGGCGCGCCGACTCGCGCTGGTAGGCCCGCCGGATGTCGGCCAGGCCCGGGCGTTCGTGCGGCGGCAGCACCCGCAGGCGGACGAGGTGCTCACCCAGGAACATGAGGCCGATCAGTGGACCGGTCAGCACGTTGGCATGGATCGACCAGATGGCCGGCGGCGCCCAGATGAAGAGCCCGGTGGAGACCAGCGCATTGGCGAAGAAGAAGATCGTCCAGGCCAGCGTGGCGCCGCGCGTGTAGCGCAGCTTGCGCTCGGACAGCTCGGGTCCGAAGATGCGCCGCGCCATGCGGGTGATGAGGGCGTCGCCGGGGCCGAGCAGCGACTTGCCGAACAGCACGCCCAGCGCGATGTGGATGCCCAGGTGCTGGATGTAATACAGCAGGGCCACGTTGTGGCGCAGCCGCGGCCAGAGCCAGGCCAGCAAGGCGCCCAGGGCCAGCACGCCGGCCCCGCGCACGGCCCAATGGGGCAGGCGCCACAGCGCCATCAGCACGGCCACGGCGATGGGCAGCACGGCCACGGCGGCGTTGAAGTCGGCATTGCCCCAGCCGTTGCTGCCCACGTGCGCCGCGATCACCCAGGCCACCATCAGGAGCAGCGCGCCGAGGTCCCGCAGCAGCGTGGAAGCGGTCATCTCACTGGGTGCGCTGGCTGGCGATGTGGGCGGCCAGGGCGCGCGGCGAGGCGAAGATCTTCTCGTTGTCCTCGTTGTCCGAACGCATCTGGAAACCATAGCGTTTGGAAATGACGAGCGAGATCTCCAGCATGTCGATGGAGTCCAGGCCCATGCCGTCGCCATACAAGGGGCCGTCGGGATCCACCTCGGCGGGCGCGAGCTCCATGTTGAGGGCTTCGATGATCAGCGCGACCACCTCGGGCCAGAGGGCATCGACGGTGGCGGGGGAAACGGGTTGGGTCATGACGGTCACTCGGGAGGGGAGTCTTCAAAGAGGCGGCGCGCGGAACGCCAGCACGGCGTTGCTGCCACCGAAGGCAAAGGAATTGGACAGCGCCGCGCGCAGCGGCACCTGGCGGCGGCCTTGCAGCACGTGGTCCACGCCCTCGCAGGCGGGGTCGATGCGACCGGCCAGGTGGGCGGTGGGCGGAATGGCCTGCTCGCGCAGCGCCAGCACGGTGATCACGGCCTCGATCGCGCCGGCGGCACCGAGCAGGTGGCCGTGCATGGATTTGGTGGCGCTCACGGGCAACTCCGCGGCGCCATCGCCGAACACCTCGCACAGGGCCGCGACCTCCACCGGGTCGCCCTCGGGGGTGGCCGTGCCGTGGGCGTTGACGTAGCCGACCTCGGCCGGCGCCAGGCCGGCGTCGGCCAGCGCGGCGCGCAGGGCGCGCACCTGGCCCTGCCGGTGCGGGCGGACCAGGTGGCTGTGATCGCAACTGGTGCCATAGCCCACGATTTCACCATGGATGGTCGCGCCGCGGGCGACCGCGTGGTCCCAGGCCTCCAGCACCAGCGCCGCCCCGCCTTCGCCGAGCACGAGGCCGGCGCGGTCGGCCGCGAACGGGCGGCAGGCGGCGGGCGCGGTGTCGGCGTCGCCGGGCGCCATCACGCGCATGGCGTCCCAGGCGCGCAACACGCTGTAGGACTGGCAGACGTCGGAGCCGCCGGTGACCATCACCGTGGCCTCACCGCTGCGCACGCGCCGGAAGGCCTCGCCGATGGCGATGCTGGAGGACGCGCAGGCCGCCGTGTGGCTGGTGCTCACGCCGCCCAGGCCGAGCTGGATGGAAATGTGGGCGTTGACCGCGTTGTTCATGCCCTGCACCACCGACAGCGGCGAGACGCGCTCGCGCCCCCGGATCCACAGATCGCGGCCACCGCGCTCGTGCGCCTCCAGGCCGCCCAGGGCGGTGCCCCAGATGCAGCCCCAGGCCTCGCGCTCGGCGCCCTCGGTGTCCGTGGCCTGGCGCGGCAGGCCGGCCTGCGCCCAGGCCTGGAAGGCCGCGGCCACGCCGAGCTGGGCGAAACGCTCCATCATCAGCGCCAGCGGCTTGCCCAGCGCGGCCTCGGGGTCGAAGCCGGCACAGCCCACGAACGGGTGGGACAGCGGGCGCGGCAGGTCCTGCGTCACCCGCAGGTGGCGCACGGCGGATTCCCCGGCCAGCAGGCGTTCGAAGAAATCCCGGGCATCACCGCCGTAGGGGCTGATCACCCCGATGCCGGTGATCGCGACGCGGTGGGGGCGCATGTTCAACCGGCCTTGAGCGCGGCCAGCGAATCGATCACGGCCTGCATCTCGGCCACCGTCTTGGGCGGCTGCACGTCGGAGGGAATGTCGATGCCCAGCCGGTCCTCGGCCTCGAACATCAGTTCGGCCAGCATCAGCGAGTCCACCCCGAGCTCGGCCAGCAAGGCCTCGGGCAGCACCTGATCGGGCTGGACACCCAGGCGGTCGACAAGGAAGGTGCGGATCAGTTCAGTGGAGCTCATGAAAATTGCCCAAGGATGAGACTGGCACGGTGGGGCCTGCACGCAAGCCGATGCGCAAAAACGAACATGGGGGAACTCCTCCGAAGCAAAGACCGTCTTGGGGTTCTGGTACGGCCTTGGGCGGGCGCGCCGCCCTTGCTTCACAGGGCATGGGATTATACAAAGGGGCTACAGGAAGGCCGGCTGTCACACGCGTGTCGTACATTAGGCCCGCCCCCCTGCGCCGGCCCCACCCACACCCATGCCCACCCCCACCGAACGCGCCTGGTACCGCCAGCTCCTGTCCCGGTTCGTCACGCTGTGGTACCTCAAGGCCTTCGGCACCATGGCGTTCATGGTGTTGTTCTTCCAGGCCTACTTCTGGGTGCTGCACCACCCGATGGCCGAACCGCTCATGATGCCCACGCTCGTGGTGGACGACTGGGTGCCGTTCCTGCCCGGCGCCTTCTACGCCTACGTGTCGCTGTGGGTCTACGTGTCGCTGGCACCGGCCCTGCTGCCCAACCTGCGCGAGCTGCTGCGCTACGGCCTGTGGGTGGGCGCGCTGTGCGTGTTCTGCCTGGCGCTGTTCTGGCTGGTCCCGACCCAGACACCGTTGACCGACATCGACTGGTCCCAGCATCCCCGGCTGGCCTTCCTGAAAGGCATCGACGCCTCGGGCAACGCCTGTCCCTCGCTGCACGTGGGTTCGGCGGTGTTCTCGGCCTTCTGGTTCCAGCGCATCTTCCGGGAGACCGGCGCGCCGGCCGCGCTGCGCTGGCTCAGCGTGTTGCATTGCGGGGTGATCGTCTGGTCCACGATGGCGATCCGCCAGCACGTGTTCCTGGACGTGCTGGCCGGCGCCGCCGTGGGCGCGGTCTTTGCCTGGCTGTCGCTGCGCCGCTGGCTCAGCCCGACGAGAGCCTGAACACCGCCACGGCCTGCACCATCTGCTCGGCGCGGGTCTTGAGGCTGGAGGCCGCGGCCGCGCTCTCTTCCACCAGCGCCGCGTTCTGCTGCGTGGCCTGGTCCATCTGCGTGACGGCCTCGCCGACCTGAGCCACGCCCGAGCTCTGCTCCTGGCTGGCCGCGCTGATCTCGCCCATGATGTCGTTGACGCGGCGGATCGAGTTCACCACCTCGGTCATGGTCACGCCGGCACGGTCGACCAGCGAGCTGCCCTGCTCCACGCGTTCCACGCTGGCGGTGATCAGGCCGCGGATTTCCTTGGCGGCTTCCGAACTGCGCTGCGCGAGGTTTCGCACTTCACCGGCGACCACCGCGAAGCCGCGGCCCTGTTCACCGGCGCGCGCCGCTTCCACCGCCGCGTTCAGCGCCAGGATGTTGGTCTGGAACGCGATCCCGTCGATCACGCCGATGATGTCGGCGATCTTGCGGCTGCTGTCGTTGATGTCGCGCATGGTGTCCACCACCTGGGCGACCACCTCGCCCCCTTGCGTGGCCACGGTGGAGGCGCTCATCGCGAGCTGGTTGGCCTGCTGCGCGTTGTCGGCGTTCTGGCGCACGGTGGAACTGAGCTGCTCCATGGACGCGGCGGTCTCTTCCAGCGCGCTGGCCTGCTGCTCGGTGCGAGCCGACAGGTCGTTGTTGCCCTGGGCAATCTCGGCGCTGGCCATGGCCACGCCCTCGGCGTTGCCGCGCACGTTGGAGACCACGCGGCCCAGGCTGTCCTGCATGCCCTTGAGCGCCTGCAGCAACTGGGCGGCTTCGTCGCGGCCTTCGGTGCGGATGGCCTGCGTGAGGTCACCGTCGGCGATACGGCGCGCGCCCTCGGCGGCCTGGCGCAGCGGCACGGTGATCGAACGGCTGAGCACGAAGGCGGCCGCCGCGCCCAGCAGCGTCGCGAGCACGCCGCCGATGATCAGGATGGTGCGGCCGCTGGCGGCCTTCGCTTCGGCCTCTTTCAGGGCGGCGTCGTAGATGCCCTGCTGGCGCTGCTCCAGCTTCAGAATGGTGTTGATGTAGTTCTCGGCCAGCGGCTTGAGGTCGCGGTCGAGCGCGGCGCTCATGTCCTCACCGGCCATGCGCGCCTTGAGCACGGCCCCGCGCGGCGTGCGGTAGGCCTCGCGCGCGGCGTCGATGTCGGCGATGAGCGCCTTGCCCGTGTCGGAGTGGACCAGCTCGATCATGCGCTTGCGCGAAGCGGTCGTGATCTCGGAGGTCTTGTCCATGTCGGCCTGCCACATCGGGATGCGGCTGGTGTCGGAATCCAGGATCGCGGCGCGGGTGCGCACCCAGTTCACGTCGATGGTCTGGCGCCAGCGCACCGCCAGCTGCAGTTTTTCGTTGTCTTCCCCGGCCAGCGTGCGCGTGGTCTGCACCAGCTCCTGCAGGCGCCAGACGCCGATGCCGGCCATCAGGGCCGTGATCAGCAGAACCAGTCCGAAGGCGATGGCCAGGCGGCTGCCGACCTTGATGTCGTTGAGTTTCATGCGGGAGAGCTTTCTGGAGGAGTAAGGGGATCGGCGTCCCGGGCCAGCCCGCTTTTGGCGGTCATGGCCCAGCGCCACCACCCCCAGGGCATCGGCGGATTGGCCACGATCTTGAGCCACCCGCCTGGCGGCGATGCGCCGAAGAGGGCCCGCTCTTGCCCGCTTTTCAGCGCCCGCCCACAATGCCTTCCCATGCCCAACGACACCCGACCCATGGCCGTGATGGCCACCGACGCCCCGGCGCGCACCAAGCCCTCGAACTATCCCGAACCCTTTGCAGCCCGCGTGGCCGGGCGCGTCAAGCGTCCCCTGGGCGACTTGTTTGCCTTGACCCACTTCGGGGTCAACCACACGACCCTGCCGCCGAAGTCGGTGTCGGCGCTGCGCCACGCCCACAGCCGGCAGGACGAGTTCGTCTACATCCTGGCCGGGCACCCGACGCTGTACACCGACGAGGGCGCCACGCCCTTGTCGCCCGGCATGTGCGCGGGTTTTCCGGCCGGCAGCGGCAATGGCCACCGGCTGGCCAACGAAACCGACCAGGAGGTGCAATACCTGGAGGTGGGTGACCGCAGCGAGGGCGACGAGGTCAGCTACCCGGAGGACGACCTGCAGGCCGTGCAGGTCGACGGCCGCTGGGCCTTCACGCACAAGGACGGGCGGCCGTACTAGGCGCCCGCCGGACCACTAAGGTGTTGCCGAGCGGGGTGCCTGTGGCAACAGGCTGGGCCGGCCTCGCTGCAAGTACCGGCCCTTGCCTTGACGGGGGTGGAAGTTCCGGCCATCCCACACCACCTCGCCCCCCGCCAGCGTGGTGCCTGGCCAGGCGCGCAAACCCATGCCTTCGTAGGGTGTGTAGTCCACGGCATGGTGCAGTTCCGTGTTGCGCACCGTGCGTTCGCCTTCGTCCCAGATCACCAGGTCGGCGTCGCTGCCAATGGCGATCGTGCCCTTGCGAGGATGCAAGCCATAGGCCTTGGCGGGATTGGTGGCCGTGAGTTCGACGAAGCGCTGCAGCGTGATGCGCCCGCCCAGCACCCCTTCGGAGTACAGCAGCGGCAGGCGGGTCTCGATGCCGGGAATCCCGTTGGGAATGTGCTGGAACGGGACTTCCTCTCCTCCCGGCTTCTTGCCCTCGGTACCGTCGTAACGGAACGGTGCATGGTCGGACGAAAACACCGTGAACAGGCCGTCGGCCAGGCCGTCCCAGATCACCTGCTGGTTCTGCTTGTCGCGCGGCGGCGGACTGCACACGCAGCGCGCACCCTTGTAGCTGTCGTCGATGCCCAGGTCTTCGGCGGTGAGGAACAGGTACTGCGGACAGGTCTCCGCGAACACCTTCAGGCCTTGCGAACGGGCCCAGCGGATCTGTTCCACGGCCTCGCGCCCCGACACGTGAACGACCAGGATCGGCACATCGATCAGCTCGGCCAACGCGATGGCGCGGTGCGTGGCTTCGCGCTCCACCAGCATCGGCCGCGCGTGCGCATGGAAGCGGGGTGCGGTGCGACCCGCGGCCTCAAGGCGACGGGTCAGCCAGGCGATGCAATCGGCGTTTTCCGCATGAATCATGGCCATTGCATCGTGTCGCCGCGCGACTTCGAGCACATCCAGGATCTGGCCGTCGTTGAGCTTGAGGTCGTCATACGTCATGTAGATCTTGAACGACGTGTATCCCTCCCGGATCAGCGCGGGCAGTTCCCGCGCCAGCACGTCGGGCGTGGGATCGCTCACGATCAGATGGAAAGCGTGATCGAGATGCGACTTTCCCTGTGCGCGCAAGTGGTAGTCGTCCACCGCGGCACGCAAGGACTGGCCTTTCACCTGGGCCGCAAAAGGAATGACGGTGGTCGTGCCTCCACAGGCCGCGGCGCGCGTGCCGGTATCGAAATCGTCGGCCATGCGCACGGGCGGGGCCATGGGCTGATCGAGATGGCAGTGGGCATCGACCCCACCCGGCGTGACCACCCGCCCCAGCGCATCGATCTCGCGGGCGCCGCCAGCAAGCTGCCGGCCAAGTTGCTGGATCACCCCATCGCGAATGCCAATGTCGCTCTCGAAGCAATCCGATGCGGTCGCCACACGGGCGTTGCGGATCACGAGATCGAAGGCGGCGTTCATGGCTGCCGCCCGATCAGCGTGGCCAGCCCACCCTCCAGACCCTGGTGTGCCTTGGGCGGTGGGGGTGACAGCGCACCGTTGCGACGGGGCGTGTAAGCGCCGCGCCCCAGGGCCTCGGCCATGCGGATCGCGCTGCCCACCCCATCGATCAGCGGCACAGGCACGTCGTCGGCGATCTCGCGCGCCAGCCCGGCCAGCGGCGCGCCCGCCAGGATGATGCTGTCCGCTCCGTCCTGCTCCACGCAAGCCAGACACATCTCGCGCAACACGTCGCGCGCCTCCTGTTGAACCGTGCCCACGCTGGCAAAACCCTGCTGGAGACCGCGGTAACCGATCATGCGTGAGGACAAACCCAATTGATCCACGGTCTGCACGTACCAGGCGCCGATGCGCTGCGAGATGCCCACGATGGCGAAGCGCCCCCGAGCAGGAAGGCGGCGGCCACGGCGGATTCGGTCAGGCCAACCACCGGGATGTCCAGCAGCTCCTTGGCAGCGGCCACACCCGGGTCGCCGAAAGCGGCGATCACGGCCACGTCGTGCTCGGCCTGTTGCTGCGCCAGAAGCTGCAAAGATGCATAGGCACCCACGGCGGCCTCGCCAGGGGTTTCGATATAGGCCACACCGAAAGGCGCGGTGGCCATGGTGATCCTCGTATCTGGCAAGGCCGCGCGATGCGCCTCATTGCGAATCAGCTCGGTCACGCTGAGGGAGATGTTGGGATTGATGACGAGAATTTTCAAGCGGTTCTCCGAGGCTCGACTTGTGCGCGAGCCCGCTGCCAAAGTGCAGCCGCCGCCTGCTGGGCGTCGGCCAAGATGCTGTCCTGGTCAACGCGCAGGGCGCGACCGCCTTCAACGACGACCTCACCGTGCACGATCACCATGGCCACGTCGCGGCCCTGACCCGTGTGCACCAGGTTGCCCAGGGGGTTGATGCAGGGCACCAAGTGCGGACGGCGCATGTCTACGCACACCATGTCGGCCAGCTTGCCAACCTCCAGTGAGCCCAGATGCTCGCCCAGACCCATGGCCTGCGCGCCGTTGTAGGTCGCCATGCGCAACATGTCCGCCGGCTGCCAGCCGTCGTCGATGCCCCCTGCCTGGATACGGCCGAGGTTCAGCGCCCAGCGCATGACCTCGATCATGTCCGCGTGCATGTTGTCCGTCGCCAGCGCCAGGCGGATACCGGCGTCCTGCATGCTCCGCGTGGGCGCGATGCGACCGCCCGTCGCATTGCCCTTGGGCACGTGCGCGAGGTTCATGCCCGCCGCGCCAGCTCGCCGCATGTCGGCCTCACTCATGTACATGCCGTGCGCGGCGATCAGCGCGGGACCGAGCAAACCGGTCTCATCCAGCAGCTCACAGGGCGAGCATCCGTCGCGCTCCTGCACGCGCTGGTTCTCCATGCGGCTTTGCGAGAGATGCGTGGTCACCACGCCCCCATGGCGCTCGCGGTGGTCTGCCACCCGCTGCAGCAGCGCCCGCGAGCAGGTGTCCGGCGCGTGCGGGGTGAGGTGCACGCCCGTGCGGCTGTCGGGGCCGCCGTGCCATCGTTCGTGCAGCGCCATCGCCTCCGCGAGAGTGCGCTCCCCGATCGCGTCATCGTGGCGCCATTCGCCCAGGTGCACCCGCGAGAAATCCACATCATGGATGCGCCCACAGGCATAGGCTCGCAGCCCCACGTCGGCCATGGCCGGCAAGGTGAGGTCCGCGTGCACATAGCTGTCGTTGATGACCGTGGAGCCGAACATCAGCGCCTCCAGCGCGCCCAGCCGGGCCAGCGCCACAGCCTCGTCGGGGGTCACTTCATGGCCGTGTGGCACGCCCGGGGTATAGGCGGGCGCGAAGCCCATGTCCTCGGCCACGCCGCGCACCATGGTCAGGATGGTGTGGGTGTGCACGTTGATGAAACCGGGCAGCACCATGTGCCCCTTCAGATCGAGGGTGCGTCGCGCGCTCGCGCGGGGCGCGGCGTCGGCGCGCGCCACGAAGGCGATCCGCGCTCCGGCGATGCCGATCACCGCGTTGTCGATCACCTCCAGCTGCGGGCGCGTGTGCACCACCGTGGCGCCGGTGATCAGCAGGTCCAGCGAGCCCGTATCCACCCCGGGCGAAAGCGCTTGTGTCATGGCGGCCACCGCTCAGAAACCCAGGGCTCGCGGCAGCGCCGTGACGATGGACGGGAAGGCCACGCACAGCAACAGTATCGCGAACTGGAAGATCACGAAGGGCATGGACTCGCGGATGATCGCCCCCATGGGCACCCGCGTGATGCCACTCATCACGAAGAACAGCACCCCCACCGGCGGCGTCATCATGCCGATCACGAGGTTGAACATGAACAGGAAGCCGAACCACAACGGATCCAGGCCGAACGCGTCCGCGATCGGCACGAACAGGGGCACCAGCATGATGTAAGCCGCGTTCGACTCCAGGAACATGCCCACCACCACCAGCAGCAGCATGGTGAGCAGCACGAACACCATGGGGTCCGAGGTCATGCCCTTGACGAAGTCGGCCATCTGCTGCGGCACCATGTCGATCGTGAGCAGGAAGGTCACGGTGGCGGCCAGTGCAATCAGGGCACCCACCATCGACGCCGTGACCGCCGCACGGAACAGGCAGCCGGGCAGGTCCGCCAAGCGCAGCTTGCGCGTGACCAGCAGGCCCACAGCCCCGGAATACACCACAGCGATGGCAGCACCCTCGGTGGCCGTGAACACGCCACCGATGATGCCGCCCACGACGATGATCGGCATGAACAGGATGATGTGCGCCTTGCGGAACTGCACCCAGGCATTGCGCGCGTTGAAGGCCTCGCCCGTCGGCGGGTACTTGCGTTTCCAGGAAACGAAGCTGGCGATGCCGATGAAACCCAGCGCCAGCAGCACGCCCGGCACGATGCCAGCCATGAAGAGGCCACCGACCGAGACCGATGAGCCCGCCATCAGGGCGTAGACGATCATGGCGTTGGACGGCGGAATCACCGGCCCCAGGTTGGCCGCCGATGCGATCACCGCGCAGTTGAAGCTGTCGGGGTAGTGCTTGCGCAGCGAAGGCACGAGGGCGCTGCCCAGGGCACTGGCCGAGGCCACCGCCGCACCGCTGACCGAGGCCAGGATGGTGCCGGCGATGATGGTCACGTGCGCCAGCCCGCCGTGCACCCGACCGACCAGGCTGTTGGCGAAAGTCACCAGCCGCTCCATCATGCCGGCCTTGACCATCAGCTCACCGGCCAGCATGAACAGGGGGATCGCCATCAGGGGAAAGTTGTCCACCGCGTGCAGCATGCGCTGGGACAGCATCACGAGCTCGAAATCGGCGGCGTACAGCGCGGCCAGTGAGGCGAAGCCGAGCGCGAACGCCAGCGGCATGCCCGCGAACGCGAGCAGGCAGAAGACACAGATCACAAGGAGCGTCATGACAATCTTCCTTCCCAGATGCGCGAACCCAGCCACGCGTGCAACACGAGGTGGACGAACGAGTGGGCCGCGCAGACGAGCACGGCGACGTAGTAGATGCCGGCGGAGATCGGCAAAGTCGGCATGAGTTCCTGCCACTTGTCCAGGGTGGCGATCCAGGCCGCGTAGAAGATCGCCGCCATCAGCACCGCGCTGGCCACGCTCACGAGGCGAAACAGCCGGTCCTTGTTCCGTGGAGACAGGTTCATGACCAGCAAGTCGATGCCCACGTGCACCGCGTACTTGATGCCATGGGGGATCGCCAGGAAGATGACCCACACGAAGAACAGGCGAGAGACCTCGTCGGCGGAGTCGATGGACGAACTCAGCACGTAGCGCCAGAACACCTGCAAAGTCACCATGAGCGTCATCGCGGCCATCGCCACGACGATCACAACCATCGACGCCTTGTCAAAAGCTTCGACCCAGCGCCGCAGAGCCGGCCAGATCGAAGGCAGCCGATCGTCGGAAGGCGGTGCCGCCTCCGAGGGGTTCAGCCCCTGCGTCACTTCGCGGCCTCACTCACAACCGCATCGATCAGCTTCGGATCAATGCGCTTCTTGAGCGACTCCACCACGCTGGCGGTGCTGCGGCGGAAATCGGCACGACCTTGCGGCGTGATCGGGGTGAAGGTCATGCCGGCCTTCACCAGTTGCTGACGCCAGCCCTCGTCCTGCTTGGCCGCCTCGGCGCGCTGCCAGACCATGGCCTCCTTCATGCCAGCCATCACCGCATCCTGGTGCGGCTTCTTCAGGCGCTCGAACAGGCGCTTGTTGGCGGCCGCGTTGATGAAATCGTAGAAGTGACCGGTGTCAGACAAGTGCTTTTGAACTTCGTTGAAGCGGCGGCTGGCGATGATGTTGTAGGGATTCTCATGGCCGTCGAGCACGCCCTGCTGCATGGCCGAGTAGACCTCCTTCACGTCCATGGCCACCGGGTTGGCGCCGAGTGCCCGGAAGGTATCCAGGTGCACCTCGTTGGGCTGAAGCCGGATCTTCAGTCCCTTGAAGTCGGCGGACGACGTGATGGGCCGCACGTTGTTCGTCACATGGCGAAAGCCCAGCTCGCCATAGCCCAGGCTGACAAAGCCCTTCTGAGCCATGCGTTCGTCAAACAGCTTGCCCACCGGCCCGTCCATGACCCGGAAAGCCGCTTCGCGCGAGCTGAAGAGGAAGGGCAGGCTGACCGCCTCGTACTCCGGCACGATGCGGGTGAAATAGGCAATGGAGGTCACGATCGCGAAGACCGTGCCCGAACGCACTTGGTCGACGTTTTCAGACGCACCACCGAGCTGCATGTTCGGGAACAGATCGATCTGCAGCTCCCCCTGCGTGCGCGCCTCGACCTCCTTCTTGAAGATCTCCATCACCTTGGTGGCCGTGTGGTCCGCAGGGAAGTTGCCCGCCACGCGGAGCCGCTGCTGGGCCATCGAGGGAGCGTGAACGCCCGCAAAGGCCAGCGCGGCAATGGCCGAGAGTAGAAGGGATCGGCGAAACTTCATGGCAACTCCTAAGATGGGCAAACGGATGGAATTCACGGACGCGAACGCAGTGGTAATGCAAAGAACGCTGAAGTGAATTATCTTTTTTCAGAAAAAGCTGTCAACAATTCATTTATGCACCTTTATAGTGCGTTCTTGCATGAAATTCGCACTCATATAATGCAAAGCGAGTTTCTTGAAGTCAAATCTGCATGCAAATGGGGAGCGCGATGGACAAGCCGATGACGGAGTCAGTGGAAAGCCCCGTGCCAGCGCAGGGCACGGAAGAGCCGTCAGGCGCCGAGGACCGGCGACGGCGGCACGGCGTGCACGCCGACACCTGCGACCGCATCCGGGACATGATCGTCCACGGCGACCTGGCCTCGGGCGAGCGCATCAACGAGATGGATCTGTGCGAGGTGCTCGGTGTCTCGCGCACGCCCATCCGGGAGGCCTTGAAGGTGCTGGCGGCCGAAGGCCTGGTCGAGCTGCTGCCCAATCGGGGGTCGCGCGTGACCACCCCTTCGACCGATGAGATCGTCAACCTGTTCGCCGTGATCGCGGCGCTGGAGCGGCTGGCGGTGGAGACCGTGACGCTGGAGGCCTCTGAGCAGGCCCTGGCAGGCTTGCGCGAACTGCACGACGAAATGCTGCAACGGTTTGCCGAGCAGGACCGCGACCGCTACTTCGAACTCAATCACCGCATCCACGAAACCATCATCGCGATGGCGGGCAACCCGCAGCTCAGCCGCACCCATGCCGACCTGATGACACGCGCCCGGCGCCCGCGCTTCGTCGCGATCACGACCGATGGGCGCTGGGAAGAATCGGTCAAGGAACATGAGCTCGTGATGTCGGCCATGGAATTGCGCGACGCGCGCTTCGCCGGCGAAATCCTCTTTCGACATGTCCTGAAGACGGGAACCGCCTACATCCAGTCACTGGCCCCCGTCGCACAGAACTAACCCCTGCCGAAAAGGACTTTCCCGATGCGATTGCTGGCTTTCATGGACGACACCGTTGGCCGCCCCGCCCTGGGCGCCCGGGACGGCGACACGGTCATCCACCTCACGGCCGAAGGACACCCGTCAACGCTCGATGCACTGCTGCTTCTCGGGAACGAGGGCCTGGACCGGATCCGGGCCACGATCGCAGGCAAGCCTCGCCACCGCATCCCGCTCGATCGGATCACCTGGCTGCCCCCGCTGCTCAATCCGTCGAAGGCGTTCGGCATCGGTCTGAACTACAGCGACCATGCCAGGGAAATCGGCGCCCCGCCTCCGCCCCACCCCGTGATCTTTCAGCGCTTTCCCTCCTCCTGGGTCGCACACGGGCAGGCGATGGTCCGATCCCAACTGTCCACCCAGTTCGACTACGAGGCGGAGCTGGTGGTCGTGATAGGTCAGGCGGGCCGGAACATCCCTCGGGACCGCGCGCTCAAACACGTCGCGGGCTATTCCATCTTCAATGACGGCACCGTGCGCGACTACCAGGCGCGCTCCCACCAGTGGTTGTGGGGCAAGAACTTCGACGCCAGCGGTGGCTTCGGCCCCGAGTTCGTCACGGCCGACGAGCTGCCGCCGGGCGCCAGGGGCTTGAATATCCAGTGCCGGCTCAACAGCCAGCTGCTGCAGGACGGCAATACCCGCGACATGATCTTCGATGTGGCCACACTGGTATCGGCCTGCTCCGAGGGCATCGGGTTGCGCCCGGGCGACATGATCATCACCGGCACACCTGCCGGCGTGGGTTTTGTGCGTCAACCACCGGTCTGGATGCGGCCCGGCGATGTGTGCGAGGTGGAAATCGAAGGCATCGGAACGCTGGTCAATCCCATCAGGGCTGAGGCCTGAGCAAGCTCACACTGCTCGTACGTGGTCGACCAGCTCATCTCGACATTGCCCTGCACTCGAGAGCGGGCCATGCCCCTTTTTTGAGCATCGCTCGCATCGCCAGGCGGGCCGCGGCCTGCGGCAGTTGTCCCAGGGGTTGTCCACACCCTTGGGCACAGCAGCTGTGAGCAACCCTCGAAGCTTCGGAGAATTAAAGTGATAGTAGCTGCCAAAAAGTAGCTGCAAGCTATGCAAATGGCACCAAGATGCAATAAACTGGCCTGCCACCCTCTGCGTGACTGGCTCTCACAATGCTGACTAGCTCCACTTTTCTGACGCTCAGGTCGACGCAACGGGTCACATGAGCGCTGACCAAAACCCGCATTTGGGCGCGCGGCAACGAGAGAAGCCCCATATCCAGTGCTTCTTGGACTGGGCCCACGAGCGAGGCCAAACGACCACTGCTCAACAGTTGCTTAAGCTGATCGGAAACCTGGACATCGAGCAAGCCTTGGGCTCGACCCTGGCGTTCTTGACTCACCCGGAAACGGCTCACGCCCTTCGCACCTGGTCAGACAGAACCACGCTTTATCCACTCCTGTCTCTCGCAGAGGAACTGGCCGTATCGCCACAGTTGGTACGGCCCCTCCCCACGGGAGCCAAGACCAAAAAGTTCTTTCGCGGCACCCTGGAAGAGCATTACCTGTCGGCACAGATTGCCTCTCAGCTGAGCAGTCGACTTGCACCAGATGAAGTCCACCGTCTCCATCGCTTCCGTGTCTGGTTGTTCGCAATAGCTTACGAGGCCTTGCTGGCCGGGTTCCTTGGTGAGGCTTCGCTCAGAACCATTTGCACGCAGTTACGAATTGGCCTCGAAGCGCAGAGCCTCCAAGGTGGAAACACCAGAGACACGGCTGAGCAGCTGGCAAAACTGCGCTGGTTCGTGGATACAGCTCCTGCCGACCGCAACTTCAATGCGAAGTTCGGGCAGTACACGATTGCGCTGCGCGCCCAGCTCGATGTTCATGAGACCCACAGCGATGACAGCCTGATTACGACCAGGAATGCACTGCATCGCCTCATCAATGGCGAGTACAGGCTCCTCGAATCCCGAAATACGGCGGGCAGTCAAGGCGGCGCCTACTTCGTCGCCCGCAACTCAAACCCGCGAACCGACCCTGTCTCGGCCACGTCCTATCAGCTGGCCGTGGAGTCACTTGACGTCTGTGAACTGACCACTAATCCCAAAGAATCAGATTGCCGACTTCTCAAGGTTCAAGTCGAAGAGCCAACAGCGGCAAGGGAACTCCATGCTGTCTCCAGGCGCCTTGCCCTGCAGAAGGAAGAAGATCGACAGTACCTAGACATCAGCTGGACTCAGTTGAGCCCCTGGGAGAAGGACAAGCTCAGCCAATTGATTGAGCAAGGCCTGAAGTCATCCCAGCACGAGGAACAACTGCTCGCGGCCCTGACCATCGTGGCCCTTGTAACCAAGCTGTCAATGCGCGCTCTGGGACATGTTCGATTCGCACACTGCCTCAAGGGGGACGATTCCGATGACAAGTTGGTTTGGGTACTCGATCTCAGAAACCGAACTCTGACTCGCCCTGCGTCAAGACATGTCAACGCAGCTCCAAGAACGCCTGAATTGACGCCGTGGACAGCAGAAATCAGTGAGGAGTGGGTTCTGCAGTTGAGCTTCGAGGTGGTGACCCCCATGTCCAAAGCGTGGGCTAAGAATCCCGGAGCGAGTTCGTTGGCCGAGATCTTCCCCGGATCCCCGGAAAGCGCGTTCAACCATTGGACCAAGTCTTCGCGCGACCTTTGGCGTGTTTCTTCGGGCTTCCTGACAATTGCCGGGGAACAGCAGGCCTTCGAAGCTACCGGCGATTCGACCTTTGCACGACTGCTGCTGAATTGGCCGTCGTCCTTGACGTCAGGACCCATGGCATACCCCGGCTGGAACCGCGCCGCAGTTGCAACCGGCCTGCAGAGCATAGCGCCAGCGCATGTGACCGCCCTGACGTCGCTTCCAGATGTGGTCAACGCCATGGGAAGCCGGCTGAACTTGATCGACGACTTGATCGCCAAGGAGATCAGGCGCGCGAACGAACGCATCGTTGAAATCGCTGCTATCGACGATTGGGTAGCTTTCCACAACGCATTCACCACCTACTGCGTCACCCTGCTCTTAGTTTGCACAGGCGCCAGGCCCGCGCGTTCGGTGTTTGAACGCTTGCCGCATTTCGACCTGTCGCGCGGACGTGTGTTCTTGGACGACAAGGCCTCGCTTGATGTGACTGGTGACAAGTGTGGCCGCATCATCCCGTTGCCACGCATCGCTGTAGATCTGCTTGAAGAACTGTATCTGCCGTACTTACGTAAGCTCCAAGCCCAACTGCATGATCTGTCGCATCCGTTGGCAGCGGACCTTCTGAGCGTCCTTGGTCCGAACGCCAACCCGAGGATTCCCCTCTTCTTTCGACTCAACTACTCCAACCCCACTGAATGGCTGGAGATGACCGAGAGCGCGCTGACCAACCGGCGGATCTTCGACTGGCCATTGCCCGCGAACGCGTTTCGCCATCGTATGGCAACGTCCCTTCGGCAAGCGAGGCTGAGCGCCGAACTTGTTGATGCGCACCTGGGGCACGCGGAAGCTGGAACAGAAACGTTCAGCGACCTCTCAACTCGCTGCTGGATTGATGAAGAAGCCTACTGGAGGGAGTGCGTCGAGTTGGCGCTTGCGCCACTCAGCCTCACACTGCCGAGGCTGCGCTTTCCCGACGTGACCACCCACCCACCCACAGGCACACACCCCAAAACTGATAGCAAGGCTTTTGGTGCTGAGCTTCGTAAGCTTCATCGGACAGAAGCCGCCAGCGCGGCGCGCGAAGAGGCCAACCAAATCTTCGACGCCTTCAAGCGCGAGGCAAAGGATCTGGCCTCGGTCACACCAGAGCAGTGGGAGGCGCTGCGCGATGCGATCGTTTTCGATGAGAACGGCAACGCCAGAAGCTCTGCTATCAGTCGCTACTCCGCGTTTCAGACGCGGCTCGATCGCCTACATCGAGATCTCGGGATCAAAGTAAGCGTTCGCACGTGGGTGCTCCCCCAGAAGCCTGGCAAGGCTGCATTCGGTGCAGCTGCATTGCAGGCCCCTGAGAGGATTGTCGCGGTCCGTGAGGCGCTTGATCAATCATATGAGGCGCTCGATGGCACCGTTCCTTCCAGACTGGCATGCACTTGGCTCTGTATTGCGGATGTTGCAGTGAATGCCGGAGTCAGTGACCCGGAGATCCTGACCTGCATAGCCAACGCGCACCATGAACGCATGGCGCTTCTGGTGAACAAGGCGGACGTCTATCTTGAGATCTGCCCAGTTGACCGGACCGTCGCTGATGGTCCGGTCAAGAGATTTCTCGTTCCCCCACGTGCCTTGCCGTTGCTCAGGACTCTGACCACCAAGCCTCTTACCAAAGTCTACAACCGCACCATCCGCAACGCCTTGACCGTCAGGCTTCTGCACAGCATGCAATTGGATGCAGCAGACGGCATTGACAAAGGTATCGTTTGGCTATGCCGTTGGGCGGATCACTACAACTGCCTACACCGGCCCGGCTTACAAGGCGGCGTAATGTCCGGACGAATTAGCTCATACTCGTTGGGCCGCTCGGATTTCGTCGCAGCGAGCCTTGGCCAACGTCTCGTTCAGGAAGAAGAATCAGCTGAGCATGCACGGCGTTCTGCTCCTTCGATCAACCAGAAGGATCAACATCCGGCGTGGCTTGCCTCTCGCCAAGCGCCCACGAAAACTGGGAAGCTCGATGCGCGATCGCTTCTAGGCAGCTTGCGCGCAACACTAGCCAGGTTTCACGGTAGGCGAAAAGGTTCGACCGTGATCGACACGCAATCTGGCGAGATAGGCTACACGAGAGCCAAAGCGGCTGCCAACATGCGTGAAGCCATTCGCAGCGCAGATGCCTGCGTACCCAGAAACATCCTGATCCTTGCGGATTGGGCCGTTCACTTGCTCACGCGCGGAGAAAACTACAAAAAGGAGTTGGAAGGCTCTTCTGTGGCTCGCTACCTGGATTCCCTGTCGGCCGGATTCCTCGCGCTGTCGCACACGATTGACATAACCGACGCTGATCAAGAAGAAGTCACGAACTTCTACCAGAATGTCATCGACCCCACGCTCGCGGACACCGAACATGACAGCGAGGCTAAACACAAGAAGGCACAGCAGTACGTTCTTGATCGGCTGGTTGAGTTTCACCGCTATGCCGAGCGCTATGGTGCAGTCGCCCCTTATTGGGACGAGATATCTGAAGGGTTGACCAACTCTGCTGTTTCGCCAGGATTCATCACACCCCAGGAGTACCGTCTAGCGCTCTCCCACCTGTGCCCTGTTCCTAACAACTCCGCTCCCACACCACTTCAACGGGCTTTCTTTCTGTTGTTGACTTATCGTTTCGGGCTTCGCGGGGCAGAGGCCACACATATTTCTGCGCGAAACTGGATAGAAGTGGCGGACTGCATTGTGCTGATCGTTGATCACCGGCACATAAAACTGAAAACTCCAGGGTCCCGTCGAAAGGTCCCCCTGATCTCTGCGCTCGATGCTCATGAGTTAGCGGTTGTTCACGCATGGTTTGCGTTCAGGCGCGGAAGCACGGATTTCTCCGCCAATGAGCGGCTCTTGGTGAATGTCGACGGTGAGTCAGCTGAAAGCGACCTGAGCGATTTGCGTACGCACGTAACCGCAGCACTGCGCTGGGCGACCAGAAACGACAAGATCAAGCTGCACCATGCAAGGCATTCATTGGCCAACATGGTCGGACTTCATCTTCTCCCCACTTCGCCCGATTGGGGTGTTGTTTGGGGGCATTGCATTGCCGACAGCGCGTTGCAGGCTGAACATGTGCGCAAACTGCTGCTCAGTAGAACGGAAACGACGCGTCGTGCCACCTGGGCGGTCTCGCGGATGTTGGGGCACAGCAGGCGGGAAACAACCTGCGCCAGCTACCTTCACTTCCTGCTGGATTGGAGCGGGGAGACAGCCCGTCGACAAGCAACGACCGCGTTCTCCAATGCTCCAAGGATCGACCTGCCTGACGTCACGTACCTCGACGCCGTACCTCGCGCATCTCAACCGTCGAGCGATAAAGTCACCGCACCGACAACCCAATACAGCCACACATGCGTGGAGGTTGCGGTCAAGTACCTGAGATCCCGATCACGTGGCCTGACCCCGTCACAGGCCGCCACAGGCACATTCGGCCGACTTGCTCCTGAGGTCTATGCGCAGCTTGAGGACCTGTTCGGGAAAGTCGGCGCCAGACTTGTTCCTCCTGGTTCTGGATTGAGTCCAGATCCGACCGAGCGCTTTGCGCGTCATCTTCCGAAGAGTCGATGGACCGTGCTGCTAAGGCTAGCCCAACAGTGCGATTCAAGGCAGTTACGTCTTCCGCTCGCCGCACTGGACCAAGTGTCCTCCAGCATGCAGTTGATGCTGGCCAAAGACAAACACTTCGAACACTTCAATTTGCTGATCAGTTGCCTCAACCTCTCCCCCGAGGACATCGCTATTCGAACCCCTTCGACCCCGAATGCGGCTATGGAGGCTCTTCTTGTGTCCAGTCGCCTTCAGGGTTTCCGTGAGCCGGCCGCTCCTGCGGACTCACGACCTCGCATTGGGTCCTATGAGAGCTTTGATGCTCGCGAACTGGCTTCGTATCGGCACCGATACTCTGTGCTGATACGCCCAAGCCCTCGCGGTGAGCTTTCGAATGGATTGGATCTGATGACCTTGTGGACGTGCCTTGTGGCCGCCGACATCTCTTACTGAAAGTCGACGAGTGGCACCTCGTAGAACTCTGGTAGACGCACTCTCTCCATGTGAACGAGTTGATATCCGATCTTCGCCCCGACCGCGACAACTTCAACACGAATCCGTACGAGCAGCGTGTTGGAGCCAATGTACTCACGCACTTGCGTCAGAAGCGGCTCAGGCGGCACGTCGCTTTCCTCGCCCTTTCCGATCGCGGCGACGAAGTTATCTGGCATTGGTTCGGGCCCATTTCCTGACCGGTCATCGCTGCCATTGAAGGAGATATTGGGCATCGCGAAGTCGACCTTGTGGCCCGAGATGGCCAGGCCATCGATCTGGCGCACCAAAGTGATTGGGCCGGCTGACTCCCATCTGCTTTCAGGTCTAGCCGCAATTCCGATAATTTCTAGGTTACCTGCAGGTGTAACAACCAAGCACTGCACCTGTTTGCCCGCGTTTGCACGTGCGAAGTTCAATGCAGGTGTTGCGACTGCATCTGCCACCAGCCCCTCCAGATCCAGGACGTCGTGGATGTCCAGCCCCCTCTTTGTTGTTTCGATCTCTGGCAACACATAGTCCGTATCCCCACGCATCATTGCCTCAAATGCCTCTGCTGGAATTACGACGACTTCGTCTGTAGGTTCTCGCAAGCTGTACTTCGCAGTAAAGCACTGTTCGCAAAAGCGCTCCACCACGGCCCGTCTCACGTCCTCTTGTAGCGACTCGCCAGCGGTCTGGGCCACAGACACGTACCGCGATGCCTGCTCCGAGTTTGGTAACTGGAGAATCGTCTCCTTCACCTCGTACGTAACGTTGTGTCCCAGCTTGTGGTGCACCTCAAGCAGCGAGTGCCTGATGCCCTCTGCGAGAGCGAAGATTTGCCTCGGGGCAGCGAGAAAGTGATCAGAGGTCGCTGACGCTAGCCCGCCACGAGACTGATCGAATTTACAAAAGAAGCGAGGGCCGAACGGAATGCGAATGTCCCGCTCGCCATCCACGATGGTTGGATTGGCGGTCAAGAGGTCATTTTGTTCAGACTCAAGGTGAGATGCTGATGGCTCGATGGTCATGTCTCGGTGCAGATGTGAGTGCGTCACTATTCATAGCGGACACTGCACTGAAAACTTGAGCATCCGATCAATCTGTTACTTTATTGCGAGCTTTTGATGCCACTGACAACTTGAGGATTCTCGATAGATCGAAGACCAGGCGTGCGAGACGCGGCCCAGGCAGGCATTTCAGGGAGTCGACTTCGCAACGCTTGTCATCGCCAACTACGGAGACTCTGACATGACGCCCTCTACCCCGCCACGCCGCTTCTCGATGATCCGCGGCTTTCATCTGGCCGACTTCATCACACTGGGCAATGCCGCCTGCGGAGTTTTGTCGGTGTTCCTGGCGATGATGTACATGGCCAGCGGCTCGCTCACACACTTTCTGCTGTCGGCCGCAATGACACCGCTGGCCTTCGTCTTCGACGTCTTCGACGGCAAGGTGGCGCGCTGGCGCCACCAGCATTCGCCGCTGGGCCGCGAACTCGATTCGCTGGCCGACGTCATCTCCTTCGGCGTCGGCCCGGCAGCGCTGGGCTTCGCCGCGGGGCTGCAGAGCGGTTGGGACATCGTCATCCTGTGCTACTTCGTCTGCTGCGGCGTCAGCCGGTTGGCGCGCTTCAACGTCACGGCCGAACACCTGACCACCGACTCGGGCAAGGTGGCCTACTTTGAAGGCACGCCGATCCCCACCAGCGTGATCCTCACTGCGGTGCTGTCATGGGCCGCCTGGCAGGGTGCGCTGGGTGCGCAACTATGGGGCGGAGTGTGGCAACTCGGGCCCTGGCAGCTGCATCCCATGAGCGTGCTGTTCGCGCTGTCGGGCACGGCCATGATCAGCAAGACCCTGCGCATCCCCAAGTTCTGAAGGAGGCCCCAGCCTGGTAGCAGACTGGCCGATTTGTGCGCCCCCTTGGACCAATATCCTTGCGTTTAAGAATGCGGGCAAAGATTTACTTCGGGTAAGCCCACAGGTCCGGTTGGCCAATTCCAATAATGATGCTAAACCGTATGGAATAGAGCTCCAAACAGCAGAACGGACCGATCAATGTCGATCAAAAGGGTGCCGGCGAGACGAGCACCCCAACCGGCCCAGGGCCGTGGTACACGGCTTCACTGGTGGCAGCGACGCGCACGACCCACCATTCACCTCTCTGCTCCACCACGTATGCATTGACGGGAAGCTCCAGCACCATCTCCACTGGAAAGGGAAGCCCAGCCGCTGGCCGCCAGCGCGCAGTCGGGCGCCTACCCCAACAAGCCGATCCAGGTGGTCGTGCCCTTCCCTGCTGGCGGCATCGTGGACAACGTGACGCGAAAGCTCGGCACCGAACTCAGCGCCAGCATGGGCCAGTCCCTGGTGGTGGAGAACAAGGCCGGCGCCGGCGGCTCCATCGGCGCGGCCCAGGTCGCGCGTTCCAAGGCGGACGGCTACACCCTGCTGACCGCCTTCGACACGCACGCCGTCAACCCGCTGCTTTACAAGCTCACCTTCGACTCCGACAAAGACCTCAAGCCGATCGCGCTGATCGCCACATCGCCCCTGGTGCTGGTCGTGCACCCCTCGGTGCCGGCCAAGAGCCTGCGTGAACTCGTGGACCTGGCCAAGGCCAAGCCCGACACGCTGCACTACGCCTCCACCGGCGCAGGCAGCTCCAACCACCTCACCACCGAACTTTTCAAAGCCACCTCGGGCACCGCGTTCAACCACGTGCCCTACAAGGGTGGTGCGCCGGCCATCACCGACGTGCTCGGTGGGCAGGTGCAGGTGATGTTCGTCAGCGTCACCTCGGTGCTGGCCCATATTCGCGCCGGCAAGATGCGCGCGCTGGCCGTGACCTCGCGCGAGCGAATCCCCGCGCTGCCCGACGTGCCCACCGTGAACGACAGCTACCCCGGCTTCGAGGCCCATTCCTGGGTCGGTCTGCTCGCACCCGCAGGTGTGCCCGCCGACGTGGTCAGCAAGCTCAACGGCGGTGTGAACGCGGCGCTGAAGTCACCCGAGTTTCAGAAATTCCTCGACGAACAATCGCTCAAATCCGCAGGTGGCACGCCCGAACAGTTCGCCAACTTCATGCATGCCGAGACCCAGAAATGGGGCGAGGTCATCAAGCGCCAGAACATTCAGGTGGAGTAAAGGTTCCCATCAACACGGCGGCCTTTACCACCCGGCCTGTTCTCGAACAATCGCTGCCGGTTCTCGAGGTGTTGCACGGTAACGAGCAGCTTGTGAATGGCGACAGCGCCTATACGAGCTGGATATGCAGTTGATAGACGCGCTGCACGGCGGTGGAGCGCTTGGCATTCTAGGGGTTGGTCATGCCCCAAGGCTACCAGCCTAGGGCTTAGGCCAAGGGCTGCCAGCGATGCGGCAGCAGCTCGCCGATCTGACTGGCGCGCTGCATGGGCAGGCCCACGCCCCCAGACTGATCGCAGCGCCAACGACGAGCCAAGCTATCTGCCTTTCAAGCGATGGGGAAGCTGATTTGTGCTGGTCAGTCACATCGCGTATCGAGACAGTCTTGGGCTCATGGCATAAACCAGTCCAAGTTTTCGTCCGCACCCCCACTGGGTCGGTTTTCAGTGGAAGACAACAACTTTCGACCTTTTGCGGTGATTGGCAGTATTGCTCCTTAAAACCTATCCAATCTGTCTTCCGAATCCAACTGCACGATGTGACTTAAATCACGACTTTTCCGCTTGATTGATTTGGGGGGGCCGGGCAGGACCAAGACTGCGTCCGAGGCCGTCGCAATGGAGGAAAGCGGCGTGCCGTCGGCTTTCCACGCAGGCGCGGCCGTTCTCAGCCATACCACCTCGGTGCGCACGGCGAGGAGATGCCCATCCCGCCACGCGTAGGAATGTCGCCCGCCCATGGAGCGTATGAGCGAGATAGACGAAATTCTTGTGGTCGAACTTGAAGATGCGGTAGCGGTTGCCGAACTCATCTTAGAGCGCGACCACGATCCGTGTATGGAACTACCTCCAGGCAGTCCAAGAATTCGTCCGCACCCCGATTTTTCTGTCTACAGCCACCCCGTATCGTGCTGTCAAATGGTTATGGTTCTATCATTGAGCCGATCAACCACTTTCGCGTTTATAACGTGGTCACTCGATCATCCCCCTCCCCTACACCCGACGACCATGATGCCGTCTTCCGCCCAATTCGTTCGCCTCGTGCGTTTGAGGAAATCGCAGCGCAGATCCGAAGTCAGCTCGCCGAGGGCAAGCTTCGCGTTGGCAATCGGCTGCCATCAGAACGCGCACTTGCCGAGCAGTTTGGCGTATCGCGCAACACGTTGCGCGAAGCGTTGCGATCGCTGGAGCACGCGGGACTTCTAAGGCTGCAGAAAGGCGCCACAGGCGGCGCTTTCATCACTGAGGTCAGCGGTGACACGATTGCCACGGGGTTGCTGGACATGTTTCACAGCGGCAGCATACAGGCGGCCCAATTGACGGAGGCCCGCATCTGGCTGGAGTCGATCGTGGTGCGCGAGGCTTGCCAGCGAGCCACGCCCGAGCAGATAGAGCAGTTGCGTGAGAACGTGCGTGATTCGGAGGAGGCCAACGAACGTGGTGACCTGGCTACCCGTGCCGAGGTGAACCTGGAGTTCCATCGCATCCTCACGCGCATGACGGGCAACCCGGTGATGGTGATCGTCATGGACAGCGTGCTGGGCGTACTGAGGCATTTCGTCGTGACCATCGGCCCCTACGAGAATTCCTTCGTATTGCCCTCTCGCAAGCGTTTCATCAAGCTGCTGGAGGCGCGCGACGCACCTGGCGCTGTAGCGGAGATGGAGGCCAGCCTCAAGCGGCTTCAACGCAGCTATCTCTCACACGCCAAGGAAGCGGCCCCAGTCACGACCGCCAGGCCACTTTCGGTGGACACATCACAGCCGCCAACGCGAGCACGCGGCAGCGGTCCTCGCAAAATGGGCTGAGCGCAATCGTTGCGCCGGGCATAGCCCAACTTTGAAGACGGCGGCCCGGTCGGGTGCGCCGTTTTTTTGTCCCTCACCCAAACCACCGGCTGCGCCCCGCCGGGCGCGCCACTGCGCGCCCGGCGTCTCCGGCTGCTCGAACAGTTCCCCGGTGCGGAATAGGGGTTTGCGCACCCTCGCATCGCATCTTATAATGGTTCAACCATTGATAGGAGTAGCCATGTTCAATCAGCAAAGCATTAATGCGTTGCCCGTCCATCAAAGCACCCCTGGCACCGGGGCACCCGCGCTGCAAGGGCTTCGAGTCGTCGATTTCACGCACTTCATCGCAGGGCCTCTGGCCACCCAGAACCTCGCTGACTTCGGCGCTTCCGTTGTCAAGGTCGAAGCCCCCGAGCGTGGGGACGACTTCCGGCACTACCCGACCGTTGATCCTGAGATCCCTGCTCAGGGTGGGCCTTTCCTCTGGGCCAACCGCAACAAGCAAAGCCTCGGCCTGGACATGAAGAGCGAGGCCGGATTGGCGGTGGCGAAGGAACTCATCGCCCAAGCCGACGTGCTCGTTGAAAACTTTTCCAGCGGTGTGATGGACCGATTCGGCCTGGACTACGCCACCTGCGCAAAGCTCAACCCGCGCCTCGTCTACTGCTCCATTTCTGCCTATGGGCGCGAGGGCGCCTCCGCCGACCGCCTCGGGTTTGACCCGATCGCACAGGCAGAGAGCGGCTTCATCTCAATGAACGGATACAACGACCGCCAGGGTGTTCGCACGGGCGCTGCCGTGATGGACGTGGCCACCGCGATGTCAGCGACCAACGCGATCCTGCTCGCACTGATGGCCAGGAACCGTGACGGTGTCGGGCAGAAAGTGGAGGTGGCCCTGTTCGACACGGCCATTGTGATGACCGGGTACGGTGCCATGCAGCACCTGACCACGGGCCACGAGCCGCGTCGCAACGGCAACGTCAGCCCCGACACCTGCCCCTCAGGCGTGTTTGAGTCGAAAGACAAGCCCTTCTACATCAACTGCGGCAATGACAAGATCTTTCAGCGCCTGTTCGAGCAGGTTCTGGCGCGCCCCGACCTGGCCAACGACCCAGTGCTGTCCCAGCGAGCCAAACGACTCGAGCATCGCGAACGCATCTTCCAGGTGATGAACGAGGCCTTTGCGAAACAGCCCTGGAGCCACTGGGCGCCGCTTTTGCGCGCGGCCAACGTCCCGCACGGTCAGGTGCGCACCTTGGGCGAGGCCCTTGCGTCGGACGAAGCACGTTCGCGCGGCTTGGTGACGCGTATCGCTCACCCGGTGAAGGGATGGATCCCCAACATCGCCAACCCGTTGCGCCTGGAGCGCACGCCGTGCGTGCCACCAAAAGCCGCACCGGCCGTGGGACAACATACGCAGGCCGTGTTGCGCGATGCCCTGGGTTATGACGATGCTCGGATCGCCCGGCTTGAGGCCGAAGGCGCTTTCGGTGCAGCGGCGGCCGCACAGTCGCAGAAAGCCGCGGCATGACACGCCGCGTCGCCCTCATCGGCGCCAGCGCCATCCCCATCGGTCGCCACCAGACGGCCGATGAAGAAGCGTTGCAGGTGCTGGAGAACGAAATCATGACGCGCCTCATTGCCGAAGCAGTGCAGGACGCAGGGGTCTCCAAAGAGGACATCCAGAGCCTGGTATTCACGCTCCCCCGGCCTTACACGCGGCAGAAGTACTTCCACACTTTCCTCATTGGCCAACTGCGCCTGGCATGCCGCGGCAGCGTGATGGAGGTGATGGGCAACGGCATGACCGCGGCGCTGGCATTCGACAAGGCGTGCGACGAAATCTTGCTGGGCCGGTCAGAGGTTGCACTCGCACTCGGCATCAACATGGAAAGCGCCGTCTCCGCCGCCGAGCACATGATGAGCAGCATGCGCACCACGGGCGACGTGGACTTCCACACGTCAGCCGGTTTCACGCCCATCGCCTGGTACGCGATGGACGCCATGCGCTACATGCACGAACACGGCGCTACGCGCGAGCAGCTTGGCGCTGTTGCGGTGAAGAACCGCTACCACGCGTCGTTGAACCCGCTGGCGCAGTACCGCAAGCCCATCACGCTGGAAGAGGTGGTGTCGCAACGCCCGATCGTCGAGCCCTTGGGCTTGTACGACGTGCCCCCGCGCGGCGACGGCGCCGCCTGCCTGGTGCTGGCAAGCGAAGAAGTCGCCAAGTCGATTGGCCGGCCCTACGCATTGGTGCGCGGCCGCGGCTTCTACCACGATGGCTCGCACCAGATCAACGACGTGCCCAACGACATGATCGCCTTCGAATCCGCTGTGCGCGCCTCGAAGGACGCCTATGCCCAGGCGGGCATCACGGCTGCCGATCTCGACATTGCTGAGCTGTATGCGCCATGCACCATTGTCGAAGTGCTGGTCAGCGAAGCGCTTGGCCTGGTGCCGCGCGGTCAAGGTGCCCGCGCCGCTGCCGAAGGGGAAACACGGTTGGGAGGGCGCATTCCGGTGTCTACCTCGGGTGGCCTCACCTCGCGCGGCCACCCCGCCTACGTGACATCGCTCTACAACTACGTCGAGCTGGCCGCGCAGTTGCGTGGCCGCGCCGGCGAACGCCAGGTGAAAAACGCCCGCTTCGGTCTTTCAACGGGCGAGCTGGGCAACTACAACGCCGCCCTCGTCCACGTGCTGGAGGCCATGGCATGACACAGCTTCCCATCATCCCCACCACAGGTCTGCGCGCCTACCCCCCGCGCCGCTCGGCTTTCACGAAAACGTTCTGGGACGGCCTGTCGCAGGGTCAGTGGCAAACCACGTGCTGCGATGCCTGCGGAAAACAGACCTTCCCGCCGCGTCCCATCTGCCCGCATTGCTGGTCCGCCACGGTCAGCTGGTGCGCCTTGTCGCCGCGCGGCACGCTGTATTCGTGGACGCGCATCCATGCCGCACCCGCTGTGTTTGCGGCCGAGTCGCCCTATGCCGTTGGCATCGTCGACCTCGATGTCGGCATCCGTCTCGCGTGTCGCCTGACCGATGCGCTCGCCGGTGACTGGAAGCCAGGCACGGCCGTCGAGATGGCCGTGTTGCAGTACGAAGACGGACCGCTGTTCGCGGCCCGCCCCGCCACCCCCTGAAACCTCACTCAAGGAACACACCATGCGAGGCCTTTGCATTGAAGAGTTCGAGGTCGGCCGGGTCGACGAAAGCCGCGCCAGAACCATCACGGAGACCGATGTGGTCCAGTTCTCCTGGATCTCGGGCGATGTCAACCCCATGCACACCGACGCGGTGGCCAGCGCGAAATCACCGATCGGCCAACGCATTGCACACGGCGCACTGGGCCTGTCCGTGGTCACAGGCTTAAGTGCGAGCCTGGGCTACCTCGACGGCACCGCCGTGGCCGCTCTGAGCATCGACGAGTGGAAGTTTCTCAAACCGATTTTCTTCAACGACACGGTGCGCCTGCGCGCCACCGTCGTTGAAGCGCGCCCCACGTCCAAGCCCGACCGCGGCGTGCTCGTACGCCGCATGGAACTGCTGAACCAGCGCGACGAAGTCGTGCAGACCGGTCTGATGACCACCATGGTCCTCACTCGCACCGGCCGCGAAGCCGTCCTGACCAAACCCTGAATCCCCACATCCCGGAGCCAACCATGTCCCAATCCCTGATCAATACCACTGGCCTTACCGAAGAACAAAACATGATGCGCGAGGGCGTGCTCGATCTGCTGTCGCGCCACCTGCCCTGGGAAAAGGTGCGCCAGATGGACGAAGCGCGCGAGTTTCCACACGAGGCGTACAACGCCCTGGCCGAGGCCGGCTACCTCGGCTTGTTCTACCCCGAGGCGCTCGGAGGCATGGGCGGTTCCTACAAGGACATCGCCGTGATGCTGGAGACGCTTGGCTACTACTACACCGGCATCGCCCAGGCCGTCACCACGTCGGCGATCTACGCTGGCATGCACGTCGCGAAGTTTGGCTCCCCTGAGCTGAAACAGGAGATTGTTCCCAAGATCATCTCCGGCCAGGCCAAGCTGGCGCTGGGCATGTCCGAGCCGGGCACCGGCTCCGACGTGGCCGGCATCAAGACGTCCGCCGTGCGTGATGGTGACGAATACGTGATCAACGGCAACAAGGTGTGGATCACCTGCGCCCACGTGGCCGACTACATCGTGGCCATCGTCAAGACCGACACCCAGGCACGCCACAACGGCATCAGCACGATCCTGGTTCCGACCAAGACCCCCGGTGTGACGATCCGCCCGTTGTCCATGCTGGGCCGACGGACCAGCCACGCCAACGAGGTGTTTTTCGACAACGTGCGCGTGCCCGCAAACTATCTGTTCGGCGGCGAAGGCCAAGCCTGGAAGAACATCATGAACTGCCTGGGTCTCGAACGCCTGGGGCTGGCCGCCATTTCGGCTGGCCACTGCTTCAAGATCACCGAGTACGCGCGCGACTATGCGCGTGATCGCATCCAGTTCGGCAAACCGATCTCGCAGTTCCAGGTGATCCAGCACAAGCTCGCCGACATGGTGATCATGGCCGAGACGGCCCGCCAGATGACCTACCGCGTGGCCGACTTGCTGGACGCCGGCTCGCCAGTGGTGACGGAAGCTTCGATCGCCAAGATCGTCGCCACCGAAAACAACTTCAAGTGCGCGGATATCGGCATGCAGATCATGGGCGGCGCAGGCTACTCCAACGAGTACGACATGCAGATGTTCTTCCGCGACTCGCGCGTGGGGCCCATCGGCGGCGGCACCAGCGAGATCCAACGCAACATCATCGCCAAGCAACTGGCGCTCTGATGCCTGGTGGGGTGCAACGCTCCATGCGAAAAGGCCCGCCGATACCGGCGGGCCTTTTTTGTCTGTTCGCTCTGTGTTGGTGGCGCCAGCGAAAGGCCGTGCTGGCCGTTCCTCCGTTCACGCGTTGCGCAGCAGCGCAATCCAGTCGCGGACGTTGGCCGTGGCTTCGAGCACCATGCCTTGCTCGACGAAGCGGTCGGCGCGCTCGCGCCCCAGCACCGGCTCGGCCAGGCTAAGAAACTTGTTCACCACCTCGGCGTCGCTCAAAGGTGCATGCGGTGAACCGCGCGGAGCCGATACGGCCTCCACGGTGACATGGCCGTTTGCGTCGGTGAGTTTGATGCTGCACTGGTGGTAGTGCGTGAACGCCGGATCGGCGATCACGCGCACGCGTTCCATGGCGGCGACAACCTCGGGCCGGCGCAGTTGTTCGTTCAGCGCAATGCTGTGCTCCGGCAGGATCACGTCGGCGCCACACGCCACCAAGGCAAGCACGTATTGCAGGTGGAAGCGCGCGTCGTTGGGCGAGTCGGGCAGACGGTCTTTGCTCACCACGTCGGCGACGTAGGGAGCCACGCGCAGCGTGATGCTTGTCTCATTGAGCGCGCGTGATGCGCGCAGACGGCCAAGCGCATCGGCTGGCGCATGCAGGTAGCCACAGCAGGCGTGCAGCTTGCGGCGCGGTTGGTCCAGCGCCCAGCGGTCGTGCCAGGCCTCGGCGTTGAACGCGCCTGCGGTGGACGCCGTAGCAAAGAAGCCAAAGGAACCATCGAGCAGGTTCGGCGAACCGGTCATGCCGGCGCGCGCATAGTGCGCCGCCGTCAGGCCGATATCGGCCGGCTGCGCGCCAAAAAGCATGGGCTTGACCGAGCCACCGTTGCCGAAAATGACTTCTGCCGGACACCAGCCCGCCAGACTGGCCGCGATGGACAGGGCGTGGGCCGTCTGCGTCTCGTCCAGGTCAAGCAGGTGGGCCGCCGCCGCCGCAACGCCGACGGTGGACGGAAAGCCCACCGGCACCAGTGCCATTTCCGTGTAGCGGCGCAACGTGGGGTAAACGGATTCGTAGACACGCGTGGTGACCTCAATGCCGCGTACCACCGCCTCCAGCACCCGCGTGCCCGATGCGCCGAGCGACTCACCCAGGGCCAGCGCCGCGCTCACGTTGCCAATGCTGGCGTGGCCGCCAATCAGGTCATTGAGTTCGAGCACGTCACCCAGGTAGGCGTTGATGCGCGCCGCGCCTTTGAGCGACCGCCGGTGCGGCGTCCCGAACACCGTGGTGCGCTCATCGCCACTGGCCGGTTCGCAGGCCACGACGAGGCCGGCCTCTTCGGTGCGCGTGCCCGCCAGGCTGCAGCCAACCGTGTCGAGGATGCTCAGGCGAGCCTGGTGCAGCACCCGCTCCGGAATGCGTCCAGCGCTCATGGCGCGGGCTTGCTGCACGATCTGCAGCAGCGCAGGAGCGGGCGCGCTCATTCTTTCTCGATCCCGGCCTGCTGGGCCACCGCGCCGTACTTCGCGGTGTCCTTCTTCATTGCTTCACCATAGGCCTGAGGCGACAAGACGGTGCCTTCCATGCCCAGACGCGTGTACAGGGACTGGATTTCTGGCGTCTTCACGGCCGCTGCAATTTCCTTGTGCATGCGGTCGATGATGGCCTGTGGTGTGCCCGCCGGTGCCAGAACGCCCAACCAGCCGTCAAAAGCAAAGCCCTTGTAGCCCAACTCTTGCATCGTGGGCACGTCGGGGAGAGACGGTGTGCGGTTGGAACCCAGCATGGCCAGTGCGCGCAGGCGCTTGGCCTGCAGCATGGGTGCGGCCGCGCCCAACGCATCGGGGTTGACGGTGATACGCCCGCCCAGCAACTCGGTGGCGGCTTGCGCAGCGCCCCTGAAAGGAATGCCCAGCAGGTCGATCCCGGCGGCGTGGTTCATGGCTTCCATGGCAATGCGGTACAGACCAGCCGAGTTGCCGTAGGTGAGCGTTCCGGGCTGCTTCTTGGCCGCGGCCACGAGGTCCTGCACGCTGCGGTACGGCGACTCATTGGCCACGGTGAGCAGCAGCGGCGTGTTGGCCATGGTGGCCACGGGCACGAAATCCTTGAACAGGTCAAAGGGCACATGCTTCGAGATCAGCGGTGGCACCACGGTCGTCGAGACGGTGGCCACCGCGAAGGTGTAGCCGTCGGGCTTGCTGCGCGCGACCGTCTGCATACCGATGCCGCCATTGGCGCCGGGCTTGTTCTCCACCACCACCGGCTGTCCCAGCGTGGTGGATATCTGTTGCGCAATGGCGCGGGCGGTCACATCCGAACTGGAGCCCGGGGTGAACGGTGCAATCAGACGGATCGGCTGATTGGGATAGGGGGCCTGCGCGTGTGCATGCGCGCACACCAGCGCCGCCGCGAAGAAGAATGCACGTGGGATGAACTTCATGATGGATTCCTTTGTACAGAAAACGCAATAAACCCCATGCGCCGCTGCGCACGGGCGCAGAAAGTCAGAAGGTGGCAAGACCCGAGGTCATGGGTACGGTGCGAATCAGGCGTGTCTCCTGTGCAGAGATCAGATGGCCCGACGCGGCCAGATAGGCCGGAAAGTCGGGGTGGGCGTCACGGGCCCGGCTGCGGCGCTCATAGTCGGCCAGGTCTTGATAGCCCCACAAGTGCACGAACTGGTTTTGTGGCCCCACCACGCTGGTGTAGAAGCCCAACGGATGGCCCAGCGTCTCCAGCAGCACCGGCATGGCGAGGCGCCCAAAGACGTCAAGAAACTCGGGCATTTTGCGCAGCGCGATCGTATAGACGCGGTGGTCCACCAGTGGGTGGGTCAGCGGCAAGAGCGATGAATTCATGCGGTCACCTGCTCACGATCGAGGGCACTCGCGCTTGCCGGTTTCGCCGAGGCACGCGCAGCGATGTGGTTGGCAGTTACATAGGCGAACGTCATGTTCGGGCCATGTGTAATACCTGCGCCAGGGTAGTTACCGCCCATGACGCTGGCACGATCGTTGCCCACAGCATACAGCCCGTCGATGGGCGAACCGTCTCTGCACAGTACCTCACCCACCACGCTTGTGTTCAAGCCGTCGAAGGTGCCCAGGTCACCCATCAGCACCTTCACGGCGTAGAAGGGGCCTTGATCCAGAGGGGCCACACACGGGTTGGGCTTTTGCTCAGGGTCGGCCAGGTAGCGGTTGAAGCTGTTGCCGCCGCGGTCGAAGGCAGGATCCTTGCCGTTGACGGCGTCACAGTTGTACTCGCGCACTGTGGCCTCCAGCCCCGCAGCATCGATACCGGCGTTGTGCGCCAGTTCGGTCAGCGTCTTGCCCTTGAGCAGATAGCCGTTGCGCACGAAACCGCCGATCGGCATGGGCGCTGGTTTCACATAGCCCAGGCCGTACTTGGACAACGCGGCTTTGTCGCAGACCAGCCACATGGCGGTTTCCTTCATGCCCGCGCAGGCCTTCACCAGCGCAGCGCCCACGTCGTGGTACGAGTTGGATTCGTTGGTGAAGCGCTTGCCGTTGGCAAGCACGCCGATCACGCCCGGCTTGTAGCGGTCCAGCAGGTGTGGGAACACACCCGTCTCACCCTTGCCGAAGTCCACCTTCGTCACGGGCATCCAGGCAGCCGGTTCGGGGAAGCGGATGTCGACCACACCGCCCACGGCTTCGGCCATGTTCAGGCCATCGCCCGTGTTGCTGGTGGGCGTGGGCGAGAGGTGCTGATGACCGCGCTTGACGTGCGGATAGGCTTGCGCGATACGCTTGACGTCGTGCGGGAAGCCGCCGGTGGCCAGCACCACGCCATGACGCGCCGTGATGCGCTGATCGCCGCCAGATGTGGCCGCCAGCACCCCAATGGCTCGCTCGCCTGCCATGACGATCTGGCGCACGGGTGTGTCTGTGGCGATCGTAATGTCCAGATCGAGCGCCGACCTCGCCAGCCGGGCGGCCAGCGCGTTACCACTGGTGACCTGCACAGCGCGACGGTACAGCACGAGTTCCTTCATGTGGTTGGCCAACCGCTTGGCCACGTAGAAGAACGAGGTCAGCGATTTCGTGGCGCGGAAGAAGTGCTTGAGGTCAGCGTTGGACGAATTGAACATCATCCCGATGAAGGTGATGCTCTTGAGCGGCGGCTTTAGGCGGTCGATGTCCTTGCCCAGCCCACGGATGTCATAGGCCGCTGCCAGGATGGAGCGGCCGATGTCGACACCGCCCGGCGCCGTAGGGTGGTAGTCCGGGTAGAGCGTGGGCACGAACTTGACCTGCGTCTCGCGTTCAAAGAACTCGACCATCTTTGGGCCGTTTTCGATGAAGCACTCGACGGCATCGTCGTCGTAAAACTGCCCGGTTTCGGCACGCATGAACGTGCGCACAGCCTCCACGGAGTCCTGCGGATTCTGCCGGCGACCGTGTTGGTTCAACGGCACCCACAGCACACCGCCCGAGAGTGCGGTAGTACCGCCAAAGACGGGTTCCTTCTCCAGCACCAGCACGTCCAGGCCGCGCTTCTTCGCGGTCACCGCGCATGCCAGGCCGGCAGCGCCGGAACCGACGACGATCAGGTCGTATTCGTTCTTCATCGAATTCTCACTCGGCCTTGAGGTTGTACTTGGTGATGACGTCGCGCAGTTGGGCCGTTTCGGCCTTCATCAACTGGCCGAACTCGGCCGGGGTCGAGGTCTTGGGCAGCGCGCCCGTCGGCTGCAACTTTTCGCGGATCGCCTCGTCGGCCATGATGCTGGTGATGGTGGCGTGCAACTTGGACACGATCGCATCGGGCGTACCGGCCGGGGCGAGCATGCCGAACCAGATCTCTGCGTTGAATCCAGGCACGGTCTGGTTGATGGTCGGCGTACCGGGCAACAACGGTGAGGCCTTTTCGGTGCCAACACCGAGCAGCTTGAGATCGCCCTGCTTCACCAGACCCAGCATCGCAGAGGATGGCGTCGTCAACAACATCTGCACCTCTCCCGTGCGCACCGCCAGCGTGGTCACGGCCTCGCCCTTGTACGGCACATGCTCAAGCTTGACGCCTGCCATCTGCGCGAGGCGGGCGCTCGCGATGTGGCCGTAGGACGCCGTGCCGGCCGACGCGTACTGAACGCCATGAGCCTGGCTGCGCACGTGCTTGAAGAATTCTTCGAGGGTGTTGCCCGGAACCGCTTTGTTGGTCACCAGTGCCAGCGGCACGGCGGTCGTCAGGGTGATGGGCTTGAAGTCCTTGACCGCGTCGTAGCCGGCTTTCTCATTGAGCAACGGAGATAGCAACAGGCCGGTGTTTGGGTAGAGCAAGGTGTAGCCGTCCGGCTTGGCACGAGCGACGAACTGCGCGCCGATGGCACCAGACGCGCCGGCCTTGTTGTCCACGACCACGGGCTGCCCCAGCAGCTTGCTCAGACGATCCTGAATCATGCGCACCTGACCATCGCTGGTACCACCGGCGGGATAGGGAACAACGATGGTGATGGGGCGCGAGGGGTAGGCGTCTGCCTGGGCCCAGGCCGCGCCTGCGGCGAGGACGGAAAAAGCGACGATCAGAGCCCTCTTGCTTGCGTTCATGTTTGTCATCTCCTGGTTGGGTGGTACGACCGCGGCGCACATGCGGCAATTTATCAATGGTTGATCCAATGATTGTATAGTTGTGCCATGCCGATTCCAAGTCCATGCAATAACCCCAGCCTCTTGCGGGTTGCCAGGAGCTGTCGGCATGAGTGAAGGGGTTACAGCTCGCCCGGTGGTGGCGAAGCCCGTGCGCAGCTCTGGCGCCGAGCTGGCCGTGACGGTCTCGATCCCCCTTTTGACGCTGGGCGACCTGCTTCTGCAGTGGCGTTGGTCTTTGTGGGGCGCCGCACTGATGGCCGGGGTCTTCGTCGCGTGCCAGCGCCGGCACATGACCCCGCCAGTGCAGCGCACGGTGCTGTTTCTGCTGGTCGTGACCGGATTGCTTCTTCCCTTGTTGCCCGAGCCCGGTGCCGCTCTGGAGCGCGGTCTGCGCATCGGTGTACTGATTGCTTCACTGCTGGTCAGCACGAAGCTGGTGTCCCGCGCCATTGGCCGGGTGCCGCGCACCCGTGCGCTGCTGGACAGCCTGCACCGCGTCGCACCCAGTCACCGCTACGGGGTGCAGAGTGTGGCCAGTCAGTTCTTCGGGGGGCTCTTGGGTCTGGCCGGCGTCACCATGATGATGGAGTCTGCAGCTCAGCAGAAAGACCTGTCGCACAAGGACAGGCTGGCGTCGTTCTCGGCGATCACGCGGGGTTACGCCGCCCTGAGCCTGTGGAGCCCGATGTACAGCAACATGAGCATCACACTAGCCCTGTACCAGGGTGCACAGTGGGTGAGCGTGCTGCCCGCAGCATTGCTGGTCGCGGCATTTTTCCTGGTGCTCGGAACCGCGCTCGAACGCCTGTCGGGTCGTGCTCGGCAAGCCCCGGGGTTTGGGCAGGCCGCGAGCTTCGCCTCGCTGTTGCACCAGGGGTGGCCTGTGCTGCTGGGCATGTGCGTTTTTGTCGTGGTGATGGTGCTGGCCAGCCGCGGCCTTGCCTTGCCCATATCGGCCGTCATCATCGCGGGCGCGCCGCTCGCCGCCTGGCTGCTTAATGCCCACATGGGGGGCAGCCTGCGCCCGCGTTTCCGCGGGGCAGCGGGCCTGATGGCGGCAGACTTGTCGGACTTTCGCATCATGGCCGGCGAGGTGGCGATCTTCATGGCCTCGGGTTGCGCAGGAACGGTGATCGGAAGCGCCATTCCCAAGGCTTGGATTGCCGCCATCGGTGCGGCGGTCGCCGGATCTCCCGAGCTGGCCTGCCTGACGGTGTCGGCGACCATCGTCGCACTCTCGGCGGGCGCGCTGCACCCCATGTTGAGCGCCATCATCGTCGGCTCCAGCCTGGGCCCCGCGCAGTTGGGCTTGCCGATGCTGCCGCACCTGAGCGCGGTGCTCGTGGGGTGGGGACTGGCGATCATCGTCACGCCGTTTTCCGTGATCAGCGGCATGGCCAGCCGCTGGTCGGGCCTCCCACTGCTAACCATCAGCCTGCGCGCCAACGCTGTGTTTGTGCTTCTAGCGCTAGGCGGCTCAGCCGGTCTGCTGGGCCTGATGGCCCGTGCCATTGCGCGTTGATCAGGATATTCATGCAATCCTCCCCACACTCCCCCCGCACCGGCCCTCTCTCAGAATTGCGCATCGTCGAGTTCGGCGGGCTGGGTCCCGGGCCCTTTGCCTGCATGCTGCTGGCCGACATGGGCGCCGACGTCGTGCGCATCGACCGCCCGGACGCAGCGCCAACCGACCCCAGGGACATCGTCGCGAGGGGCCGCCGCACGGTGTTCCTGGACCTGAAGCAACCCGCAGCGATTGAGCAGGTCATGCGATTGCTGGAACAGGCCGATGCGCTGGTGGAGGGCTTCCGACCCGGCGTCATGGAACGGCTCGGGCTCGGGCCCGATGCGGTCGCGCAGCGCAACCCGCGCCTGGTCTACGGCCGCATGACCGGCTGGGGCCAAAGCGGCCCCTTGGCACAATCGGCCGGGCACGACATCAACTACATCGCATTGAGTGGGGCGCTGGCCACGGTGGGAGAAGCCGGCCGAGCTCCTGTGCCACCGCTCAATCTGGTGGGCGACTACGGAGGCGGAAGCCTCTATCTGGTGACGGGCCTGCTCGCCGCGCTCATGCACGCCCGCGCCACCGGTCAGGGCCAGGTGGTGGACGCCGCCATCTGCGACGGTGTGCTCTCTCTGCTGAGCAACAACCAGTCGCACCGGCTGCGCGGCCTGTACCGCGACGAACGTGGTGCCAACATGCTCGACGGCGGCGCACCCTACTACACCACCTACGAGACTGCCGACGGCAGGTACACTTCGGTGGGGCCGATCGAACCGCGCTTTTTTGCCAAACTGTGTGAGCAACTCGACCTGCCCGACGCGCTGCGCGACGCGCAGAACGACCGCGAGCGCTGGCCGGCCCTGCGCGACGCGATGGCGGCGGCCTTCCGTCGCTGCACGCTGGCGGAGTGGAGCGCGAAGCTGGAGGGCAGCGATGTCTGCTTCGCGCCTGTGCTAACGCTCGACGAAGCGCAGCAGCACCCGCACATCCAGGCGCGCGGCGGCTTTATGCAGATCGATGGTGTCACCCACACAGCCCCCGCGCCCCGGTTCTCGCGCACGCCTTCTGCTGCGCATGCAACCAGCGCTGCTGCGGCGGTTTCCGCAGAGACCGTTCTGACCGGCTGGCGCACCCGCACATCCCCTTCAAATCCCAACCCTCGGAGTGAAATATGAAAGTTCTCGTCCCCGTCAAGCGCGTGGTGGACTACAACGTCAAGGTACGCGTGAAGAGCGACGGCAGTGGCGTGGACATCGCCAACGTCAAGATGAGCATGAACCCGTTCGACGAGATCGCGGTGGAAGAGGCGGTGCGCCTGAAGGATAAGGGCGTGGTCACGGAAGTGATCGCGGTCTCCTGTGGCGTGGCGCAGTGCCAGGAGACGCTGCGCACGGCCATGGCCATTGGCGCGGACCGCGCGATTCTGGTGGAGAGCGCGGAAGAGCTGCAGCCGCTGGCGGTGGCCAAGCTGCTCAAGGCGCTGGTGGACAAGGAACGACCGCAACTGATCATCCTGGGCAAGCAGGCGATCGACGACGACTGCAACCAGACCGGCCAGATGCTGGCCGCGCTGGCGGGCCTGCCGCAGGCGACCTTCGCCTCCAAGGTCGAAGTGGCCGATGGCAAGGCGAATGTGACGCGCGAAGTGGACGGCGGCCTGGAAACGCTGTCGATCAGCCTGCCGGCGGTCATCACGACCGACCTGCGCCTGAACGAGCCGCGTTACGTGACGCTGCCCAACATCATGAAGGCCAAGAAGAAGCCGCTGGAGACGGTCAAGCCCGAAGACCTGGGTGTGGACGTGAAGCCGCGCATCAAGACCCTCAAGGTCAGTGAGCCGCCCAGGCGCGGTGCCGGCGTGAAGGTAGCCGATGTGGCCGCTCTGGTGGACAAGCTCAAGAATGAAGCCAAAGTGATCTGAGGACCTGACAAATGACCGCACTCGTTATTGCCGAACACGACAACGCCTCCATCAAGGGCGCGACCCTCAACACCGTGACCGCCGCCGCCCAGTGTGGTGGTGACGTGCACGTGCTGGTGGCCGGCCACAACGCCGCCGCCGCCGCGCAGGCTGCCGCGCAGATCGCTGGCGTGGCCAAGGTGATCCACGCGGACGCCGCCGGCTTTGAGCACGGCCTGGCCGAGAACGTGGCCGCGCAGGTGCTCTCGCTCGCCCCCGGCTACAGCCACATCCTCTTCCCCGCCACGGCCTCGGGCAAGAACGCGGCACCCCGCGTGGCCGCCACGCTCGACGTGGGCCAAGTCTCGGACATCACCAAAGTCATCAGCGCCGACACCTTCGAGCGCCCGATCTATGCGGGCAACGCCATTGCCACCGTGCAGGCCACGGACGACACGAAGGTCATCACCGTGCGCACCACCGGCTTCGACTCGGCAGCCACCACCGGCGGCAGCGCCGCAGTGGAGACCGCCACGGCGGCGGCCCTGGGCGATGGCAAGAGTGAGTTCAAGGGCAGCGAGATCGCCAAGAGCGACCGCCCCGAGTTGACCGCGGCCAAGATCATCGTCTCCGGTGGCCGGGCCTTGGGCAGCGCGGAGAAGTTCAACGAGGTGATGACGCCGCTGGCCGACAAGCTGGGTGCAGCCATCGGTGCCAGCCGTGCCGCGGTGGACGCGGGCTACGCGCCCAACGACCTGCAAGTGGGCCAGACGGGCAAGATCGTCGCACCGCAGCTCTACATTGCCGCGGGCATCTCGGGTGCGATCCAGCATCTGGCGGGTATGAAGGACTCCAAGGTGATCGTGGCGATCAACACGGACCCCGAAGCGCCCATCTTCTCGATTGCCGACTACGGCCTGGAGGCCGACCTGTTCAACGCCCTACCAGAGCTCGTCGCAAAAATGCAGTGACGCAAGGCAGCGCCACCTTCGGCTCTGCCTGTGGGCTATGCGGGCCGACCTCCCAAGTACTCTCAGGAACAGAAGCAGGCGGCTATCGCGCGCTACCGCAGGCTGCATGCGTCGCTAAACAGGCAGCGCCTGAGAACATCATCAACCGAGACTTCCAAGCCACAGCGCTCAATGAGAAGTGGCTCACTGACATCACGGAGTTCCAGATCCCGGCTGGCAAGGTGTACCTGTCGCCCATCATCGATTGCTTCGATGGGATGGTGGTGAGCTGGACCATTGGAACCAGCCCAGATGCCGAACTCGTCAACACGATGCTGGATGCCGCCATTGAGACGGTGGCGGAAACCACCGACCGGCCTGCGGTTCACTCCGATCGTGGTGGCCACTATCACTGGCCAGGTTGGCTGGCAAGAATGAGCGATGCGAACCTCACTCGCTCGATGTCTCGCAAAGCCTGTTCACCTGACAACGCGGCCTGCGGAGGCTTCTTCGGTCGGCTGAAGACCGAACTGTTTTACCCTCGGAACTGGAGAAGCATCACTGTTGTGCAATTCATTGAAGCCGTGGACTCCTACATCCGCTGGTACAACGAGAAACGGATCAAGATCTCCCTGGGCTCTCTCAGCCCCATCGAACCGGGAAAGTCTCGGGCTTACGTCATAAACCAGTCCAAGTATTTGTCCGCACCCCCTGGAGTTCAACATGTACACCTCGTAGACACTATTCCATGGCGCGGTCACCTAAAGCGATTTGAAAACAAAAACTCTTTTGAAATCAACGCAGAAATAGTTGGCCTGCTCTTTGCAATGGGAAGGGAATCCACGCTGGACTTCAGGCGTGGGAACAGCAAGGAGACACCGAATGACCACGCCCCTGGTCACCACCGAGCAGCAAGGCCCGGTGCTGATCATCAAACTCAACAGTCCCGAGACCCGCAACTCGCTGACCCTGGAGCTGCGCGAGCAACTCGGGCAGGCCATTGCCCTGGCCGAGCGCGAGCGCAGCGTGCGCAGCGTGTTCCTCTCGGGCACCGGCCCCGCGTTCTGCTCGGGCGGGGATTTCAAGATGCTGCAGCAGGCCAGCACGCCCTGGCCCGTGCACCGGCGCTTTCGCCAGTACAGCCGCTGGCTCACCCCGCTGAGCACGCTGGAGAAGCCGGTGGTGGTGGGCGTGCACGGCTACGCCGTGGGCGGGGGCATGGGCTTGGCGCTCACGGGCGATGTGCTCATCGCCGGCGAGAGCACCAAGCTGGTGGCGGGCTTCTTCCGCCTGGGGGCGGTGCCCGACATTGGCGTGATGTACCAGTTGCCGCGCCTCATTGGCATGGCACGCGCGAAGAACTTCCTCTTTGGTGGCGACACGCTGGATGCGCAGGAGGCGCTGGCGCTGGGGCTGGTGAGGAAGGTGGTGCCCGATGCGCAGCTGCACGATGCGGGGCTGGAGGAAGCGCAGCGCCTGGCCAGCGGGCCGGCCGAGGTGATGGGCCTGGCCAAGCTGCTGATGGCGCGCAGCTTCGAGCACTCGATCGAGCAGATGTTCACTTACGAAGGGCTGGGGCAGGCGCTGGCCATGTCCAGCGGGGAGTTCCGCGAGGGCTTTGACGCCGCCATGAACAAACGCAGCCCGGATTTCATCGCCGCAGCCGCTCAGGCCGCACAAAACGGCCAATAGGCCTCGCACAAACCACTCAGTCAGGAGACTCACCATGACACCGAAAACCATTCGACAGCTCACCGCAGCCGCAGTCGCCGCCATGTCCCTCGTCGCGCTCAGCCCGGGCGCGCTCGCCAACACGGACTATCCGAACAAGCCTATCCGGCTGATCAGCCCGTACGCTGCTGGCGGCCTCACCGATGTGCTCGCCCGCATGCTGTCCAAGAAACTGTCGGAGCGGCTGGGCCAGCCCGTGATGGTTGAGAACCGCACCGGCGCCGGCGGGGTGATCGGCGTGGACACGGCCGCCAAGGCAACCCCGGACGGCTACACCATCGTGCTGGTGGGACAAGGCCTGGCCAGTGTGAACGGCAGCATCCAGAAGAACCTCCCGTACGACACCGTGCGCGACTTCGCCCCGCTCACCATGATTGCCACCTTCCCGATGGTCTTCGTGGGCCAGGCGTCTGCGCTCCCCGCCAGCGTGTCGGAGTTCATTTCCATGGCCAAGGCCAAGCCGGGCGCGCTCACCTATGGTTCTGCGGGCAATGCCTCCACCGCCCACCTCACCATGGAACTGTTCAAGGACCAGGTCGGCATCGACATCACCCACGTGCCGTACCGCGGCGAGGCCCAGTCCTTCACGGAACTCATGGGCGGCCGCCTGTCCGGCATGTTCGCCACCCTGGGTGGAACGCTGCCCCTGGTACAGACGGGCAAGATGCGCGCGCTGGCCATCGCCACAAAGGAACGCAGCAAGCTGCTGCCCGATGTGCCCACCATGGCCGAAGCCGGCGTGCCCAACTTCGAGGTGTTCGGCTGGTACGGCGTGCTCGCGCCCAAGGGCACGCCCCAACCGGTGCTCGACAAACTCAGCAAGACGCTGATGGAGATGGCGCGTGAGCCGGAGTTCCGCGAGCAGATGGCCTCCCGCGGTCTGGAAGCGGTGGGCAGCACCCCGGCGGAGCTCGCCAAGCTGATCGATTCGGAAACCCGCCGCTGGCGCGCCGTGGTGCAGAAGGCCGGTATCCAGGCCGACTGAGGTCGGCCTCCATCCCACGCCCCTCGCAAGCCGCAGCGCCCTGCGGGTGGCCAAGCACAACCTCATTCTTTCACTGGAGCTCCCATGCAAAGACGAAACCTGCTCGCCTCCGCCCTCGCGCTGTCCGTGAGTGCGCCCGCTTTCGCGTCCAACAGAACGCTGCGCATCGTTGTTCCCTTCCAGGCCGGCTCGGCCACCGACACGACCGCCCGTGTCATCGCCGACCACTTCGGCAAAGCCACCCAGCGAAACGTCATCGTTGACAACAAGCCGGGGGCCGCGGGCCTTCTCGCCGCGCGAGAGGTCATCCGCGCCGACCCGTCCGGTGATGTGGTGCTGATGTCGACCAACACCGCGATCACTGGCATCAACACGCTGGCCGAGAAGCCCCATTTCGACCCCCTGACCGACCTGACGCCGCTCACCCAGGTGGGCGAATTTGCCTTCGTGCTGGTCAGCCATCCGCGCCACGGCTTTAAGACAACCGAAGACTTCATCGCGCATGCCAAAGCCAACCCCGGGAAGCTGAACTACGCGTCGGGGAGTTCATCGGCCATCTTCGCCATGACACAACTGATCGGCACCGCCGGCATCCAGTTGAACCACATCCCCTACAACAGCGAGCCCCCCGCGGTGCTGGACTTGGTCGGCGGCACCATCGACATGATGTTCGCCACGCCCACCACCACCATGGGTTTCCTGGCCGACGGCAAGTTGAATGCGCTCATGACGACGACCAAGAAGCGTTTGTCGCGCTTTCCCGCGCTGCCCACCATGCGCGAGTCGGGCTTCACGGGCATACCACTCCTGCCTTGGGGCGGGTTCTTCGGCCCCAAAGGCATGCCCAAGCCGGTGGCGCAGAAACTCGCGCGTGAGTTTAATGAAGTGCTGACCCAACCGGTCGTGGTGAATGCACTGGCCGAGCACTACATCACCGTCGCCACCTCGGCGTCGCCAGACGACTTCACGGCCTTCGTGCGTGAACAGCTGACCTTGTCCGCCCAGGCCGTCAAAGACCACAACTTGATCCGCAAATGACCCGCCAGACCCGCAAGCACGATCGGCCCATCGACGCGTTTCCCGAGCATGCCGGCGGCGGCACCCGTCAGCAGACGCCGCTGCAAGACATGGTTGTCGTCGATTTCACCCACTTTGTGGCGGGCCCAGCGTGCTCGATGATGCTGGCCGACATGGGTGCCAATGTCATCAAGATCGAGTCGACCGGGCGCGGCGACGAATTTCGCTACTACCCGCCGTTCCCCGCCGAACTCGATGGCGAAGGCGCGGCGTTTCTATGGGCCAACCGCAACAAAAAGAGCCTGGCCGTCAACCTCAAGTCGCCCGAAGGCATCGAGATTGCACGCTCATTGATCGCCCAGGCCGACGTGCTGGTCGAGAACTTCTCCACCGGCACGATGGAGCGCCTGGGTCTGGGCTATGAGGCGTGCCGGGCCATCAGCCCGCGGTTGATTTACTGCTCGGTCACCGCCTACGGCAAGACCGGACCCATGAGCGACCGAAAAGGGCACGACCCAATTGCGCAGGCGGAAAGCGGCTTCATGTCCCTCAACGGGCATCCCGACCGCGAAGGCGTGCGCACCGGTGCGGTGATCATGGACGTCTCCTCGGGTCTGTTCGCCGTGAATGCAGTGCTCGCGGCACTTCACCAGCGCAGCAGGACCGGCGCCGGTCAGGAAATCGAGGTCGCTCTGTTCGACACCGCCATCTCGATGCTGGGATACATCAGCGTCCAATACCTGATGAGCGGCAAAGTGCCGGGGCGCCATGGCAACAGCAGCCTCGACACCTGCCCCACCGGCGTGTTCGCGTGCAAGGACGCTTCTTTCTACATGTCTTGTACCAGCGACCGCATCTTTGCCAAGCTGGCCAATGCCCTCGGTCGCATCGACTTGCTGGAAGACCCGCGCTTCGCCCAAGCCAAGGCTCGTCTGGCGAACCGGGAAGCCTTGATGCAGGTGTTGGGCGAAGCGTTTGCGCAACACGCCTGGGCGGATCTGGAGCCGCTGCTGCGCAACGCCGGCGTTCCCGCGGGAGAGTACCGCGACGTGGAAAAGAGCCTGAAGTCAAAAGAGGCAATGGCGCGCGGGCTGGTCTCGCGCGTGCCAGACCCCGTCCTGGGTTGGAGCCCGCATGTGCGACTTCCCATCCGCATGTCCGAGGGGCAGTCCGCCACACCCACGCCTGCACCCCGGCGTGGGGAGCACACGCGCGACGTGCTCGAAGGCATGCTCGGCTGGAGCCCTGAGAGGGTCGATCAGTTGCTTGCGAAGGGCACCGTCGAAGGCTGACGCGCGCCGTGGCGCCGTGGCAACCGCGCCACGGCGTTCACGCCGGGCCGGTGTACCAGACGGGCACGTGTTCTTTCACCAGTGGCCCAGATGCCTGCCAAGCGTGGCAGCCATCGATTTTCAAAGGCCGCTTGTCCGCCGGCTGCTCACGGTGCATGAGCGCCTGCACCGCCAGCGCCGGCAGTTGCTTGGCCAGCATGACGAGGTGCGAGCAGCGCTCGGTGGCGCCAAGATGCGTGGCGACATCGCGCGAAAAACCCCGCCACAGGTTGCAGCCCACGAGCCGCTGCATGCGCTCGACGGCGGTGGGGCACACGTCGGGGAACGGTGTGGACGGCATGTCCGCCGCGACCTCGACCACATTGCATTGCTCGTCGATCGTCACCCGCAACACCATGTGGTGAACCGGTACCCCAGCGAGAAATTGCCGCCCCGACGAAGCAAACGTGTGGGGTTTGACGTCCTCCAGCACCGCCTCCAGGTCCACAAGACCGTCGTCGCGGCGGTAGGCCTGCAGATGAACCCGCCGCTGGTGGACCAGTTGGCGCCCGACGGCGGGCGCCGCCTGGGGTACGGTCACACTCATTGCGCCGCGCCGCCCTTGTCCTGGCGGCGCATGCGCCGCAAGCGCATCAGCATCTGATCGCGCCAGCGCACGCGGTCCGCCCACTTGTCCAGCGGCAGGAGCGCACGGCGCTGGCCGTCCACTTTCTCCACCAGCTCGGGCAACCACGGATCTTTCTGGCCGCGCTCCGCGCCCATGCGCGCATATGCCGGTCCCATCTTGATTGCATGGGACGAAATGCCACCGCGCGTGTTGAGGTCCGAGGTTTCGAACGGACCCATGAAACTCCAGCGCAAGCCCAGACCGTCGCGCATCACGGTGTCGATGTCTTCCACGTCCGCCACCTGATCGCGCACCAGGCAGTAGGCCTCGCGCAGCACCGCACCCTGCAGGCGGTTGAAGATGAACCCCTCCACCTCTTTGCGCACGCGCACGGGCGACAAGCCGAATTGCCGATACAGCTCATCCGCGCGCTGCACACATGCCGCGCTGGTGAACGGTGCCGGAACAATCTCGATCACCGGAATCAGGTACGGCGGGTTGCCCGGGTGGCCCACCAGGCAGCGCTCGCGCATCGGCCCCTCGGGTGCATAGGTCGAGGCGGGCAGCGCGGAGCTGGAACTGGCCAGCACGGCGGTGGCCGGCACCGCAGCGGCGATGCGCTGGAAGATCTGCTGCTTCAGCTCCATCCGCTCCGGCGCGCATTCCTGCACCAGGTCCGCGTCCTGCACCGCATACTCCAGCGACTCGGTCACTTCCACGCGCGCGGCCACCGCCAGGGGATCTTCGTCCAGCAGGCCGTGGGCCTTCAGATCCTGCAGGCATTGCGTGATTTCCGAGAGCGCGGCCTGCCGCCGGTTTTCGTCCGGGTCTTGTAGGCGCACGCGGGCATTCGCGCGGCTGAAGACCACGGCAAATGCCACGCCGATGCTGCCCGCGCCGATGATGGATACATTCATGAAACGGTTCTCCGATGGATTCAGGGTGGTGGTCTGTCAAACGGCCTGTGCCAGCGCGGGCACGGCCTCGAACAGATCGGCCTCCAGGCCGTAGTCGGCGACGGAGAAGATCGGGGCCTCCGGGTCCTTGTTGATCGCCACGATCACCTTGGAGTCCTTCATGCCAGCCAGGTGCTGGATCGCCCCCGAGATGCCCGCGGCTATGTAGAGCTGCGGCGCCACGATCTTGCCCGTCTGCCCCACCTGCAGGTCGTTGGGCGCGTACCCCGCGTCCACCGCCGCACGGCTCGCACCAATAGCCGCGCCCAGCTTGTCGGCCAGCGGCGTCATCACCTCGTTGAACTTCTCGCTGCTGCCCAGCGCGCGCCCACCCGAGACAATGATCTTGGCCGCCGTGAGTTCCGGCCGGTCGCTCTTGGCAATCTCGCTGCCTTTGAACTCACTCTTGCCCTCGCCCAGCGCCGCCGTCACGCTCTCCACCGCCGCGCTGCCGCCCGTCGCCGCCGCCGGGTCGAAGCCCGTCGTGCGCACCGTGATCACCTTCTTCTCGTCGCTGGCTTGCACCGTCGCAATCGCGTTGCCCGCGTAGATCGGCCGCTCGAACGTGTCCACGCTCACCACCTTGGTGATGTCGGAGACCTGGCCCACGTCCAGCGTGGCGGCCACGCGCGGGGCGACGTTCTTGCCGCTGGCGGTGGCGGGGAAGAGGATGTGGCTGTAGGCCCCTGCGATGGTGAGCACCTGGGCAGCGACGTTCTCGGCCAGGCCGTGCTCGAAGCCCGGGGCGTCGGCGTGAATCACCTGGGCCACGCCGGCGATCTGGCTGGCGGCCTGGGCGGCAGCGGCGGCGTTGTGGCCGGCCACCAGCACATGCACATCACCACCGCACTGGGTGGCGGCGGTCACGGTGTTGAGGGTCGCGCCTTTGAGAGCCGCGTTGTCGTGTTCGGCAATGACGAGGACGGGCATTCAGATCACCTTCGCTTCATTCTTGAGTTTGTCCACCAGGGCGGCCACGTCGGCTACCTTCACGCCGGCACCGCGCCTGGGCGGCTCACTGACCTTGAGGGTCTTGATGCGCGGCTTCACGTCCACACCCAGGTCTTCGGGCTTGACCGTCTCCAGCGGCTTCTTCTTGGCCTTCATGATGTTGGGCAGCGTCACGTAACGCGGCTCGTTCAGGCGCAGGTCGGTCGTGATGACCGCCGGCAGGCTGATCGACAGCGTTTCCAGGCCGCCGTCCACTTCGCGCGTCACATTCGCCTTGCCATCGGCCACTTCGACCTTGGAGGCGAAGGTCGCCTGCGGCAGGCCCGCCAGCGCGGCCAGCATCTGGCCGGTCTGGTTGCAGTCGTCGTCGATCGCCTGCTTGCCCAGGATGATCAGTTGCGGTCGTTCCTTGTCCACCAGCGCCTTGAGCAGCTTGGCCACCGCCAGCGGCTGCAGCTCTTCCGCGCTCTCCACCAGAATCGCGCGGTCCGCGCCAATGGCCATGGCCGTGCGCAGCGTCTCCTGGCACTGCGCCACGCCACAGGAGACCGCGATCACTTCCGTGACCACGCCCTTATCCTTCAGGCGCACCGCCTCTTCCACCGCGATCTCGTCGAACGGGTTCATGCTCATCTTGACGTTGGCGATGTCCACGCCACTGCCGTCGCTCTTCACGCGTACCTTGACGTTGTAGTCCACCACGCGCTTCACAGGGACGATGACTTTCATATTCCTGGCATCCATTTCAATTTCAGTTCGATGAACCGGTCCACACCACGGCGTCTGCCAGTTCGGCCCGTGTGGTGCGGAACTGGTTGATGGGGTGCTGCTCGTCGGCATAGCCAAACGAAATGCCGCACACCACGCGGTCGCTGTCAGACATACCGAAGTGCCGGCGCAGCAGATCGGGGCGGGCCGCCAGCGACGCCTGGGCAATGCTGGCCACGCCCATGGCCCGGGCGGCCAGCATGAAGCTGGCGGCGTACGCGCCGCTGTCGATGGCCGAGTAGTCGCCCAGCGAGGCTTCGCAGGTCACGATCAAGGCGTGCGGAGCCCCGAAGAGGCGGAAGTTCTCACGCGCCTGTTGCTGGGCCGCCTGCTTGTCACCCCGTGCGATCCCGACACTCTCGTACAGCGCAAGGCCGCATTCCCTGCGCCGGTCCAGGTGTACGCCCAGGTACTCGCGGGGCCATTCGTAGTCGGGCTGCGCCGGCACCGTATCTACCGCTTCGAGCAGGGCCTGCCGCAGCTGTTCGGTTTCCTCGCCGGAGGTGATCCGCAGCTTCCAGGGCTGCGCATTGCACCAGGACGCCGTTCGCTGGGCGACGCGCAGGATCCGTTCGATGACAGGCCGGGGAACGGGGGTGTCCAGGTAGGCCCGGCAGCTGTAGCGCTGGGCGTACAGGCGCTCGAGGGTCTCGATGTCCTGCGTGTGGTTCTGGGTCGGGCCGCCCATGTTCAAGCCCGACCGCTGGCCTTGGCGACCTGGGCGCGACGCGCGGGTGCGTAGGCTTCCTGGCCCAGGGCCTGGTACAGCGCGAGCGTGACGTCGTGGTGCGCGGCCAGGCCCGTGCGGTGCAGCAGCGAAATGGGCCCCTCGGGGTAACCCAGGCCAAGGCACAAGGTCTTGTCCATGTCGCTCGCGGTGGCCAGCTTCTCGTCCAGGCGGCGCAGCGCGGCGTTGAGGTAAGGACGGATCAGGCGATCGACGATGCGACCCGGGAAATCACCACACACGGCGACCTTGAGGCCTGCGGCCTCGAAAGCGGCGCGCGCCGCAGCAATGGCGCTGTCCTGCGTGTTGGGTTGCCGCACCAGCTCCACCACGGGCGAAGGGTCGCTGTTGCCCATGCGGAACCGTGCGATGCCCACCACGTTGGACCCCTCTTCGCCACTGGACTCCCCGGTGTGCACGCCCAGGCACTCGGTGCCCAGCTCGATGGCGATGAAGGCGGCCTGTTCGCGGCTGCCACGGGCTTTCTGAAACGCGTCACCGGCCTGTGCGCCGAGGAAGACGCAAGAGGCCCCATCGGGCGCGGCGTTTTCCAGGAAGGGATGCGCCACCGGAAAAGAGCGGCTTTCACCTTGTTGAACGATTCGATAGCTGCTCATGGTTCAGGCTCCAAACGTCTTGTTGTCGGCATAGGTGTGGAAACCACGCCCGCTCTTCTTGCCCAGCCAGCCGGCGGCGATCATGCGCTTGACCAATGGCGGGCAGGCCGCACGAGGCTCGTTCGTGATGCCGTGCATGGCCTCGCACAGCAGCTTCTGGGTGTCCATGCCCACGAGATCGAGCAGCTCCATCGGCCCCATGGCATACCCCATCGCGGTCTTGATCGCGAGGTCAATGTCAGCAGGGCTGGCCACGCCTTGTTCAACCAGGCGGATGGCGTCGTTGTTGAACGGAATCAGGAAGTAATTGAGCACGAAGCCGGGGGTGTCGAGGGTTTTCACCGGCTTTTGCCCCAGCGCCTCGCACAGCGCCCACGCTTTGGTGAAGGTCTGCTCGCTCGTGGCCAGGCCGGGGGACATTTCCACCAGCTTCATCAGCTGCGCCGGCAGGCAGAAGTGCATGCCCACGAAGCGGTCCGGGCGGCCCGATCCGCCCGCGATTTCCGTGATGCTGATGGTGGAGGTGTTGCTGGCAAAGAGGGTGTGCTCCGGGCACACCTCATTGAGCTTGGAGAACAGCTCGTGCTTCACGGGCAGGCTCTCGAAGACGGCCTCGATGACGAGGTCGCAATCCTTGAGGTCGGTCAGCTCGCTGGTGCCCTCCCACTGATTCATGATCTCGGTCAGGCGCTCCGCAGTCAGCTTGCCGCGCTCCACGCTCTTCCGCAGAAAGAGTTCGGCTTGTTGGCGAGCGCGGTCCACCGCGTCCTGGCGCAAGTCAAAAATGCGTGTGCGAAAGCCCGCGCGCGCGCACACGATGGCGATGCCCACGCCCATGGTGCCCGCGCCTGCGATGCCAATGGTTTTTATGTCACTCATGTTTTCTCCTTGGATCTCTCACTTGAGCAGGAAACTGCGACCGACCAGTTGCCGGTGAACCTGATTGGTGCCCTCCCAGATCTGGGTGATCTTCGCGTCGCGCATCAGGCGTTCAACGCGGTAGTCCTTGCAGTAGCCGTAGCCACCGAGCAACTGCACCGCATCGGTGGCAATCCGCATGGCGAGGTCACTGGCCCGCATCTTGAGAATGGAAGCTTCCTGTCCGAAATCGGTGGCACCGGCATCCACCCACGACGCAAGTTGCCAGAGCCAGCCTTCAACCAGCGCCAGCTCCGATGCCATGTCAGCCACCATGAACTGAATGCCCTGGAACTCCAGAATCTTCTTGCCCGACTGGCGGCGCTCGTTGATGTAGGCCACGGCGTCTTCAAAACCCGCGCGGGCGATGCCGAGCGCGTGCGCGGCCACGCTGGGCCGGGATTTGTTCAAAGACGCGAAGAGGATCTTGAGGCCGTCACCCGGTTGCCCCAGCAGGTTGGCGCGCGGCACGCGGCAGTTGTCGAACGACAGCGAAGCCGTGCTGGAAGCGCGCGTGCCCATCTTGTCTTCGAGCCGCACCACCGACAGGCCGGGCGTGCCTTTTTCCAGGATCAGCACCGAGATGCTTTCCTTGGCGCCGGCAATGCCCTCCCACTTGCCGAACAGCAAGTACAGGTCGGCCACATCGCCGTTGGTGATGAAGGTCTTGCCACCATTGATGACGATGTGGTCGCCATCCTCGCGGAAGGTGGTTCGCATGCCGGTCGCGTCCGAACCGGCGCCCGGTTCGGTGATCGCCAGCGCACCCAGGCCGCCCTCGGCGATCCTCGGCAGCAGCCGCTGCTTCTGCTCTTCATTGCCCCAGTCGATCAGGGGCTTCATGGCGTGGTAGTTGGTCGCCCAGATGATGCCGGTCGATGCGCAGGCCTTGCTCACCTCACGCACGCACGACAGGTAGGCCGCATAGGACATGGGCGCACCGCCGTAGGCCTCCGGAATGAACATCGCGTTCAGGCCCAGGGTGTTGATCGCCTCGACGTTCTTCCAGGGAAACTCGCCCGTGCGGTCGTGGTGTTCGGCGCGCGGGGCGATTTCATCTCGCGCCATCGCGCGCACGCTGTCGAGCAGCATGCGTTCCTCGTTGTCGAGAGCAACGCGGGCGTCCAGTCGTTCCAGGAGATTCATGTTCGGTCCGTTTCAGTGAGCGATGCCCTGGGCACCATCGACATAGAGCGTTTCGCCGGAGAGGAAGCGGCTGGCGGGTGAGAACAGCAGGGCCACGAGGGCGCCAATGTCTGCCGCGGTGCCGGGTTCACGCCCCGGAATGCGCTTGTCCAGGTAGTTGCGCAGGGGGCCCCCGGGGGCCATGGCATCTGCGTTGAGATCCGTCACGATGTAGCCGGGTGCCACGTCGACCACGCGAATCCCCTTGCCGGCCCACTCCACCGCCAGGCAACGCGTGATGGCACCCACGGCCGCCTTGCTGGCGCAATACGCCACGTTGCGTTTGACGCCCAGCTTGTCGAAAAAGGAGCCGATGTTGACGATGACACCGCCGCCAGCCTCGACCAGGTACAGATAGGCCGCCTGACTTGTCGTGATCACCGAGGTGGCGTTGGCATCCATCACGTGGTGCCAGTCCTCCAGGGTGAGCTCGGCCGATGCCGCGTCGGTGTGGACGCCGGCGTTGTTCACCAGCCCGGTGATGCGCCAGCCGTCTTCCTGCAACTGGCGCATGCTGTCGCGCACGCCCTGCGGGTCGGTCACGTCAGCGCGCACGCCCAGCAGTCTCGACTTCACGTCTTCGGGCGCGTCGCCCACGTTGGGGAAAGCGCCGGAGCGCGACATGCAGGCGACGGCATGGCCCTGCGTGGCGAGCGCCAGTGCGATGGCGGCGCCGATGCCGCGGCTGGCGCCGGTGACGATGATGCAATCTTTGTTCATGTTCATGTTCTGCTCTGTAAGGGCGCTCACGCGTCGCGGAAGTTCGCCTTGCGCTTTTCCACAAAGGCGCGCATGCCTTCTTCGGCATCGCCCGTGCGGTAGGCCAGCGTTGACAGATCCGCTTCCAGGCGAAGCCCTTCGTGCAGCGGCATGTCGAGCGAGCGCTGCACGGCTTCGCGCGCGAATTGCAGGGCCAGCAACCCGTAGCCCGAAAACTCGCGTGCGTAGGCCTTGGCCGCATCCAGCGCAGGGGCCTGCACGATGCGGTTGACCAGGCCCATGGCCAGCGCCTCTTCGGCACCGACTGTGCGACCCGACATCACCATCTCCAGCGCACGCCCCACCCCCACGAGCCGCGGCAGCCGTTGCGTTCCGCCGTAGCCCGGTATCAGCCCGAGCTTGACTTCGGGCAGGCCGAACTTGGCCTGCGGCAAGGCCAGGCGGAAGGTACAGGCCAGCGCCAGCTCGCACCCACCACCAAAAGCGAAACCGTTGACCATGGCAATCGAAGGAATCGGCAGGTTGTCGAGTTGCGCGAACACCTGCTGCCCGAGCTGCGCGCCGCGCCGCTGCTGTGCCAGGGGGCGGTCCTGCAGCTCCTTGATGTCGGCACCCGCGCAGAAGGATTTCTCGCCTTCGCCGGTGATGATCAGCGCACGGGCATCCGTGCGACCTGCTTGCGCAATGGCATCGCCAATCTGCTCGATGAATTCAAAACTCAGCGCGTTCAGTGCCGATGGCCTGCGAATGGTGAGGACGGCGAACTCCTCGTCTTGTTTCAGTTCGATCATGACTGGGGTGCCCGATAGCGGACCGGTTGAAGTTGAAGACGGCCTTCGCGCGCCCACTGGGTCAGCTCCCGCTTGAGGATCTTTCCGCTGGCCGTCAGGGGGAACTCGGGCACGACGATGAAGTACTCCGGCATGTCGAATTTGGAGAGGCCTTCGCTTGCCAGGTGTTGCAGCATCGCGTCGCCGCTGGGCGCTTCTGCTGGGGCGATGATGGCCAGGCACACCTTCTCGCCCAGGCGCTCGTCGGGCACGCCAAAGGCGGCCGCCTTGCGCACGGCCGGGTGGCGGTGGGCGTATTCCTCTATGTGCGCCGGATGGATGTTGTGGCCACCGCGGATGATGAGGTCCTTCTTGCGGCCCACGATTTCCAGGTTGTCTTGCGCGTCGAAGCGGCCCAAGTCGCCGCTGAGGAACCAGCCGGCGCGATTGAAGGAGTTTTCCGTGGCGCTCTGGTTGTTGAAGTAGCCCAGCATCAGCAAGGCCCCCCGGCTGCCGATCTCGCCCACGGCACCGGGTTCGGCCTCGATGTCGGGATGTTCCGGATTCCACAGGCGCACTTCGTAGCCCGCGCAGGCCTTGCCGCAGGTTCCAGTGATCACCTCGATGGGATCGGTGGGCAAAGTGTACTGGTGCGATCCGTCCTCCGTCATGCCATAGACGTTCTGCGGCATGGCGCCCAGCGCGAGCAGGCGCCGCGCGACCTCGGTGGGAATGGGCGCCCCCGCCATGTAGAAAACCTTCACGCTACCCAGCGCCGTCATGCCGCGCCGGTCGATCTCCTGCAGCAGGTCGATGGCATGGGTGGGCACGCCCATCACATACGTGGCGCCGGTCGACACGATCCAGTCCAGCGCGGCCATGCCCGCCGTGGGGTCGAACATCACCAGTTCGCACCCCGACACCAGCACCTGCTCCAGTGCCACCGTGCCAATGTGGTGGCTCATGGGGCTGAGCGAGAGCAGCACAGTGTTCTCGTTCTGCGACCAGTCGCTCACCATCGCGCGCCCGTTGGCCAGCAAGGTGTTGTCGCTGTGCATCACGCCCTTGGGAGGGCCGGTCGTGCCGCTGGTGAACGCCAGGTAGACGATCTGGTCCGGGTTGTCGCTGGGCGCAGGCTGTTCGCCTGAGCCGCGTGCGCCGGGCATGGGCATTGCCGATGCGCCGTCGGGCAGGGAAACATCGCCCGCCTCCAGCGGAGGCAGTGCGTAGACGGCCTTCACATGGCCCAGCCGCGAGGCGTCACCAAAGATGTCTGTCGATGCCGCATCCGCGCCCCAGCCGGGCTGCGCGAACAGGGCACGGCATTCGATGCGCGAGAGCAAGGCCACGATTTCGGCTGTGGTGTAGTTCTGGTGCAGCGACGGGTTGCACACGTAGCCGTTCCGCGAGCAGGCCAGTTGCACCACCACGTTCTCCAGCCGGTTGGGCAGCCAGACGGACATCCGGTCACCTGGCCGCAACCCGCTGTCGTGCAGGCTCGTCGCCACCGCGTCGGCCCAATCGACCAGGGCCGACCAGGTGATGCGGCGCCGCGCATCGCGCAGCGCATAGGCTTGGCTTCGCTGATGCGCGTGGCGGGACGCCAGGGCGTACATCGTCTCGGGCCGCCAGGTGCCGGCGCGGTAGTAAACCGCGGCCCGCGCGGGATCATGCAATGTGAGCAAGGTGGACAAGATGCGTCTCCCTTCCTGCCCGCTCAGTGGCCAAAGCGCGAGGCATCGGGTTCGCGGCGCTCCGCAAATGCCTTCGCGAGTTCGTCGTGCTCGCCAGAGTCCAGGTAGCCGCGCAGCAGCAGGTCGTGCGCCATGCGCGACAGGCCCGAGACACCCCCGTGGCGCGCATTGAATGCGGCCTTAATGCTGGCCAGGGCAAACGCGCCGCGGTTGGCAATCTCCAGCGCAATCTTCGTGGTGAAGGCACCGAGCTCGGCGTCCGGCACCACGTGGTTGATCAGGCCCCACTCCAGCGCTTCTTTCGCGCTGAGCTTGGGGTTGCGGTACCACATCTCCTTCGCCCGTTTCTTGCCAACCAGGTCCTCCAGGTACCAGGTGCCGTAGCCGGCGTCGAAGCTGCCCACCATGGGGCCCACCTGACGAAAGACCGCGCTTTCCTTGGCGATCGTGATGTCGCACACCATCTGCAGCACGTTGCCGCCACCCACGGCAAAGCCGTTGACCGAAGCGATCACCGGCTTCTGCAGGCGGTCGATGCTTTCGTACATCTCCAGCGTGGGCAGCACGCCAGCATAGAGCTGGGTGTCTTCCATGCCGTCTTTGCGGCCCCCGGTGCAGAAGAACTTGTCTCCTGCGCCGGTGAGCACGATCACGCGGGTGCGCGTCTCGCGACGGATGTCGTTGATGCAATCGCGGATCTCGTGGCACATCCGTTCGGTGAACATGTTGCCGTCTTGCGGGCGGTTGAGCGTGATGGTGCCGATCGGGCCATTTTCTTCGTAGACGATTTCTTGATAACTCATGCTTGTCTCCATTGCACGGTGCGTGCGGATTGCAGGGATGTGTGGCTTCGATCACCCCGGCGGGCCATACTGCCCGCGGGATCGCGACCACCTGGTTGAGCAAGGGGTGTGCCAGTCGGCGCCAGAGGAAAAATCCCTTGCAGTTGGGGCAGATACGCCCCCGCATCGCGCGTGGCGCGCTGCTTTGCCCGCGTCAAAGACACTCTTGGATGCCATTCACAGACATCGCTGCCTGCGCCCCGTACACCGGCGTCATGCAGCCACGAGCGCGCGCCTGGCTTGCATCGCGTCGATGGCCGCGTCGTCGTAGCCCAGCTCGCGCAGCAGTTCGCGCGTGTGCTGACCAATCGTGGGGGGCAGGTGGCGCAGGCGTTGCGGCGTACCCGAAAAATTCACAGGGAAGCCCAGCATGCGCAGCCGGCCTTCGGTGGGGTGATCGACTTCCGGGAACATGTCCACCGCCTTCAGGTGGGGGTCCTGCATCAGGTCCTCCGGCGAATTCACCTTCCCGAAGAGGATGTCGTGCTCGACCAGATCCGCGATCCACTCGTCGGTGGTGCGCTGCGGCATGGCATCCGAGATCACGGCGTAGAGTTCTTCAAAGCGGCGGCTGCGCCCCCCCATATCGGCCACATCGGGGTCGTCCGCCAGATCGTGGCGGCCAATCAGCCGCAGGAAGCGCAGCCATTGCGGCGTGGTGTAGGGCATCACGCAGAGGTAGCCATCCTTGGTGCGGAAAGGCCTGCGTTGGGCCGTGATGATGCGCGCGTAGCCCGCCTCGCCGATGGGCGGCACGAAGGTGCGGCCCGACACATGCTCCGGCATCACGAACGAGACCATGGTCTCGAACATCGGCACTTCAACGGCCTGGCCCTCGCCGGTGCGCAGCCGGTGGATGATCGCCGCCAGAATGGCGTTGGCCACCGCCTGGCCCACGGCCTTGTCGGCCACCACGGAAGGTACGTACTGCAGCGCACCGGTGGCCATCTGCTGCAGCCCCGTCAGGCCAGACATGGCCTGGATGGTGTCGTCCGCGGCGGGGCGCCCCGCGTACGGGCCACGCTCCGAGTAACCGTAGCACGCGCAATAGATGAGGTCGGGCTTGATCTCCCGCAGGGCCTCGACCGTGAGGCCCAGGCGCGCCATGGCGGCGGGCCGCATGTTCGACAGCAGCACATCGGCCGTCTTCAGCAGCTTCAAGAACGCCTCCTTGCCTTCGGCGGTCTTGAGGTCCAACGCCACACTGCGCTTGTTGCGGTTGAACTGGATGAACGCGTGGCTCATGCCCGCAGAGCGCTGGGGCAACACGTGGCGGAAGATGTCACCGTCGGGCGACTCGAGCTTGATCACGTCGGCGCCGTTGTCACCCAGGATCTGCGCCGCCAGGGGCCCCATGCCCAGCGATGTCATGTCGATGACGCGAATGCCTTCCAGCGGCGACACAGTCTTGCTCATTCTTGTTCCTGCAGAGTTGGTTCATGCGGGGCACTTCCGTCGCCCCTGTCTCCAGAGTGCGTCCGCAAGACACATGCCAATCGCGCGAGCACCGGATCACCGGGGGAACGCAGGCCACGCGCGCAGCGCCGCGGTCCGTTTGTCTGGAGCGTGCACACATCCCATGTCCACAGGTCAGACACATTGCCTGTCGCTCGCGCACGCCAGCAGGCCTTTGGCTCGCATTCATGCGCAACCGGCGGTGGCACGGCTGTTGCTGACACACGGAGGCCAACACAACGAAAGGATTGATATGACAACCAACACCACCCTCCCACCCGTTCCCGTTCGCGGCAAGTACTTTGAGGACTTCAAGATCGGCGACGTGTTCAGCACGCCTTGCCGAACCATCACCAGCACCGACATCGTCAACTTCGCTTGCCTGACCGGCGACTTCAACGAGGTGCACACCAACTTCGAGTACTGCAAAAAGAGCACCGCTTCAGGCGAGCCGATTGCGCACGGCCCCCTGGTGTATGCCCTCTCGGCAGGCCTGCAGTACGCCAGCGGCGTCAACGACGGCACGCTGCTCGCGCTGCTGCAGATCGACGGCTGGCGCATGATCGCTCCCGTGGTTCACGGTGACACCGTCCGCATGATCACCACGATCCTCGAAAAGAAGGAGTCTGCCTCGAAGCCCGACCGCGGCGTGGTCACGCTCAAGCGCACCATCGTCAACCAGCGCGACGAAACCGTGCAGGAGATGCAGGCCAAGCTGCTGTACCGTCGCCGCCCCCAGTGATGTGCCTGCGTCGATGACACACGCCCACTTCGGCGATCTGATCGGGCTGGCGCACCTGCCAGCCCCTGAGGACCATGCGTTGATCGAGATCGCGGTGGTGCCCGCGCTGTGCAACCGCCAGGGGATGGTGCACGGCGGCGTGCTGCTCACGCTCATGGACGTGGCCGGCCTGTGGGCTGGCGCGTCGCACCATTCAACGCCCCGCGCCGCCACGGTGTCGCTCAATGCGCAGTTCCTGCACGCCGCCAAATGGCGTGAAGACATGCGCTTGCAGGCACGCGCTGAGGTGACGCGAAAAAGCCGCTCGCTCTACTTCTCCAGCATGTCGGTTTTCGCGTCCGATGGCGGTCCCGTCATCGCGTCTGCGCAGGGCGTCTACCATATAATTTCGCGACCGATTGACCCACCATCTCTCGGAATGGCCGATGTGCCCGCCCAGTGAATAGAACCTCATCTGCATTCCTGTCGGGGGCCCTCTTGAACACAACACCCAGTCTTTCCGCAGGCGGTCAATCCGCCCCATCGAATATGGATGCCGCCTCCTACCCCGGCGTGATTCTGGCGTTGAGCAATGTGACGCCCGAGCTCGAGGCGGACTTCAACGACTGGTACGAACACGAAGCCATCCCCGAGCGGCTTGCGCTGCCGGGCTTCCTGGCCGCACAGCGCTACCACGCTGTGGGCGGCCACTTCTCGTACATGGTGGTCTACCGTTGCGAGTCGATCCAGGCCATCCTCTCGGAGACCTACCGCCAGCAGATCGCCTCGCCCAGCGCGTGGCGGCAGCGCGTGCGCAAAGGCTTTCGCAACCTGCAGTGGTCGGTGTGCCGTGAAACGTGGTCGGTCGGGTCTGGCCTGGGTGGCGGCGCCGTGATCGTGCAGTGCTCGCCGGTCAAGGGACGTGAACAGGAGGCCCGCCGCTATCTGGCCGAGCAACTCGCACCGCGGCTCTTGAACCAGGGCGGCATCGTGCGCGTGGCGCTCTGGGAAGCCGATTCTCAACTAACCGCTGCCGCCGATGTGAGCAGCCGCGAGAACCTCGAGAACTACACCAACTGGGTGTTGTTCCTGGGCAGCTCAAACCGCAACGCAACCACCCCTGCCATGCACGCCGAACTGCTGGCGAGCAACAGCGCCAGCTCGGGCCTGCTGATCGGCTCCATCCTCGGCTACAGCCTGCTCTCGGCGCACCAGCGCTGAAGCCTAGCTCCGCTCCTGCGTCTCGCCGAGGATCTTGTACAGGTAGGCGCGGGAGATGCCCAGCTCTTCCGCCACCTTCTTCTTGTTGCCCCGGTACTTCGCCATGGCCTCTTGAATCATGGCCTTTTCAAGGCTCGCGACGGCATCGTGCAAGCCCTGCGACGGCATGGGCACCTGCGGCGCGGCCACCGGTGACACCGGCTGCTGCGCCGCCTCGGTGCCGAGAAAACGGAAGTCTTCCACCGTGATCTCGGGGCCGTCGCAGAAAATGGCCGCCTTCTCTACTTCATGCACCAGCTGGCGGATGTTGCCGGGCCAGGTACCCTCGGAGAGAAACTCGATCACCCCTTTGCCGATCCCCTTGGCCTGCCCCTGGTGGCGCTGCGCGAAGGCATCGAGAAAGCCCCGGACCAGCAAGGGCAGGTCGCTCAGCCGCTCCCGCAGGCTGGGCATGCGGATCGTCACACCGCTGATGCGGTAGAACAGATCGAGCCGAAAATTCCCGGCGGCAATCATGTCCTGGAAATTCCGGTTGGTGGCGCTGATGAGGCGGAAGCTGGAGCGAAACGAGCGGTGTCCCCCCACTCGTTCGTACACACCATCCTGCAGCACGCGCAGCAACTTGACTTGCACTTCAAGCGGCATGTCGCCGACTTCGTCGAAAAACAGAGACCCTTTGTCGGCCAGTTCGAACTTGCCTTTGCGCCCGGCGCGCTCCGCCCCGGTGAACGAGCCCGCCTCATAGCCGAACAACTCGCTCTCCACAAGCCCCGAAGGCAGCGCCGCTGCGTTGACGAACACCATGGTCTGGTCGGCGCGCGCGCTCAGCGCATGAATGGCTTTTGCGGCCAGCTCCTTGCCGGTTCCGCTTTCGCCCACGATGAGCACGGGCACATCCAGCGGCGCGATTTTCGCGATGTCGGACTTGAGCTGCATGATGGCCTCGCTGCTGCCGACCATGTGATCGAGCTTGATCGCGCCCTCATCGGACCGGACGGTGCCGGTCGCGCCCTTAGAGCTGCTTCGGCCCGGGGTGCGAACGGGCGCGAAAGTGCCGCCGTCCGCCGCCTGCGGCAGCACCACGCCCACCGCACCGAGCCAGCCTTGCCGCCCGGCGATCGGCCAGGTCATCAGGGGGCGCCGCACGCCGTCGGCATCGACGAGCTCTCCCGCCCGCGTCTGCCCGGTCTGCAGCGCCTGCGGCAGTTCGAATTTCGCCAGCGCGTCGGAGGGAAGGTTCTCTACGCCAGCGGCCCCGTCCAGGCCCAGCACGTCTTTCATGGAAGCGCTGACATGGCGCACGCTCGACTGGGCGTCCGTCACGACCATCCCCATGGTCAGGCCCTCGATCAACTGTTCGAGTACGGGACCGGCGAAGTCCGTCGCCATGAGCAGATTCAGCAGACCGGCGGCACTGTCCTGGCGCTGGATCAGGCAGACCGATCCCGAGCGGTCGGTGCGGCAGGCGACGAGCCAGTCGCCACGCGCCTTCACGCAGAACACGTCGATCGGTTGAGGTTCCGCATCCGCCAGGCGGCGCTGCAGTGCGTCAAGAATGTCGGGGTCTTTGCCTAGCCCGTGTGCAAACTTCGGCGCACCCATCGCGTCCACGACGACAAGGCCGAAATCAAGGACGGAATCGCTGCGTTGCATGGCGCGATTCTACCGACCCAGCCTTGGCGGAACGGGCGTTCGGCGTGGTTGCGACGGCGGGCAGGATGCGGGCAACGCGCGCCCCGCGGATCATGCCCTCGCGCCGTCGCAACGAGCGCTCATGGACCCAGCAAGGTCGCGTTGTCCGCACCCAATGCCGGGGCGGCCGTGAGCTCGGCGCGCCGGAACTGCGGTGCAATCGGCGTTGCCACGGAAGGCACTTCCCGGTCGCCGCGGCGGATGCCGCGCTGGAAATGGCGCGCGAACTGCGGATCCTGTGCGGCTTCTTCCAGCGTGCGGACCACGCTGGCGCATGCGTCCTTGCCGGCGAAGATGGCCCGCCAGGTGCCACTGTCCTTTTCTGCGATCAGGGCAGCCACCGCCGTTTGCGTCGACTTCGGGTCCTTGCTGTCGTCGCACCACCGCGGCGACAACTCGATGCAGTCGCAGAACACCTGCCAGAAGCGGTCTTCTAACGCAGCCACGGCGATGTAGCGGCCGTCCTTGGCACGGTAGATTTGGTAGCGGGGCGTCCCCCCGGTCAGGCGCTCGCCACCCGTTTTCGGCCACTCCCCGAACACCATGCCCCGTTGCACGCTCGCATAAGGCCAGGCGAAGAGGTTGTCCGTGATGGACACCTGGATGTGCGTGCCCGCCTGGGTGTGGTTGCGTTGCACCAGCGCCAGCAGGATGTTCATCACCGCGGGCATGGTGCCACCGCCAATGTCGGCCACCAGCACCGGCGGCAGCGTGGGCTCGCCCCCATTGCCGCAGCTAAGGGAAAGCAGGCCCGCATCGGCCATGTACGTCAGGTCATGCCCCGCCGTCTTCGCCGACGGACCGTCTGCGGCATAGCCCGTGATGGAGCAATAAATCAACCGGGGGTTGATCTGCCGCAGTTCCTGATAGCCCAGCCCGAGGCGGTCCATCACGCCCGGGCGGAACTGTTCCACCAGCACATCGGCCTCGCGAATCAGCGGCAGCAGCTTCGCGCGCGATGGCGTCTGCTTGAGATCCAGCGCGATGCTGCGTTTGCCCGCGTTGAGCAGGTTGAAGTTGATGGAGTCGTCACCCCAGCGCGGCACGCCCGTGCGCAGCTCGTCGCCGCCCTGGGCCTTCTCGATCTTGATGACCTCGGCGCCCGCCTCTGCCAGCAGCAGCGTGGCATAGGGGCCGGGCAGCAACGTCGAAAAGTCGAGCACCCGCAGCCCTTTGAGGGGCTGCTGCGTTTGAACCGTTGAACTCATGGCGATCAGTACTTGTCTTTGGTGAGGATGACGGTGCAGTGCGACGACAGGATGCCGCCCTCGTTGTGGACCAGCGCCACTTCGGCACCTTCCACCTGCCGCGCCCCCAGGCCGCCGCGCAACTGCCGCACTGCCTCGACGATGCCGAGCAGGCCACCCGCCGCGCCAGCATGTGCGTGGGACAACATGCCGCCGTGCGTGTTGACGGGCAACTTGCCACCGACGCGCGTGTGGCCTTCTTCGTAGAAGAGACCGCCCTCGCCGCGCTTGCAGAAACCCAGTTCCTCCAGTTCGATGATCGGAACGATGGTGAAGCAGTCGTAGAGCTGGGCCACGTCGATGTCCGACGGATTCATGCGCGCCATGCGGTACGCCACCTCGCCCGATTCCTTCGCACCGAACTCGGTCAGGCTGGGCGCGCACATGATGTGCTCGTGCGTGTGGTACTCGCCAATGCCGGCCAGGTAAGCGGGCTTGCACTTCAGGTCCTTGGCACGCTCGGCCGAGGTCACGATGAAGGCGCCGCCAGCGTCCGACAGCAGGCAGCAGTCGAGCATCTTGAGCGGATCGGCGATGGGCTTGGAGGCGAGCACCTCCTGCATCGTGAGCGGCTTCTTCATGTGGGCGTTCGGGTGCAGCAGCGCGTGCTCGCGCGTGGTGACCGCCACGGAAGCGAGCTGTTCCTGCGTGGTGCCGAACTCCGCCATGTGCCGCTGTGCGATCAGCGCATAAAAACTGGGGATGGACGGGCCGTAGGGCTGCTCGTAGTACGGATGGCCCACCGCCATCAGCGCGGAGATGGCCTGGTCGCGCGACTGGCCGGTGGCGCGGTTCTCGCCGGCACACACCAGCACCGTGTGGCACTGGCCCGATGCGATGGCCTCGGCCGCGTGCTTGAGCATGATGGCCGGCGAGCATCCGCCGACCACCATGGATGCGTTGAAGCGCGGCTTGATGCCCAGGTACTCGCACATCACGGAACCGAGCATGAAGTAAGGCTCCGTGAAGGAGTAGGCCGTCAGCAGGCCGTCGATGTCACTGACCTTGAGGCCTGCGTCGTCCAGCGCGCGCTTGGCCGCCTGGGCGTTCAACCCCAAACCGCTCATGCCGGGGACCTTGCCGATGTCGGACTCGCCAACGCCGACGATGGCGATGCGGTTGTGAAGGGAATCGTTGTCAATCATGTTTGTGCTCTCGGGTTCTCGGATGGGTTACTTCGCCAGACCAAACTGCGGCAGCTTGTATTCGCCGCGCTGCTCGAAGGAGACCTGCACGGCAGAACCGACCTGGGTGGTCAGGGCGTCCTCGCCCACGATGTTTGTCAGCATGCGCGGCCCCTCTTCCAAGTCCACCAGCGCAACGACGTAAGGCACGCGGTCCGCGTAGGACGGCGTGGGCGCGCGGCGAACGACCGAGTAGCTGTGCACGGTGCCGCGGCCGCTGGCCTTCACCCAGGCGAGGTTGGTCGACCAGCAATGCGGGCACAGGTAGCGCGGCATGAAGTGGAACTCGTTGCAGTCCTTGCACTGGCGGATGACCAGCTCGTCGTTGCGCGCCGCGTCATAGTAGGGCTGCGAGTCGGGGTTGGGAGTCGGGACAGGAAGCTGAGGATTCATGGTGTTGTCTCAGGTTGAACGAATGGGTTTGTGCGAGGCCTATTGGCCGTTTTGTGCGGCCTGAGCGGCTGCGGCGATGAAATCCGGGCTGCGTTTGTTCATGGCGGCGTCAAAGCCCTCGCGGAACTCCCCGCTGGACATGGCCAGCGCCTGCCCCAGCCCTTCGTAAGTGAACATCTGCTCGATCGAGTGCTCGAAGCTGCGCGCCATCAGCAGCTTGGCCAGGCCCATCACCTCGGCCGGCCCGCTGGCCAGGCGCTGCGCTTCCTCCAGCCCCGCATCGTGCAGCTGCGCATCGGGCACCACCTTCCTCACCAGCCCCAGCGCCAGCGCCTCCTGCGCATCCAGCGTGTCGCCACCAAAGAGGAAGTTCTTCGCGCGTGCCATGCCAATGAGGCGCGGCAACTGGTACATCACGCCAATGTCGGGCACCGCCCCCAGGCGGAAGAAGCCCGCCACCAGCTTGGTGCTCTCGCCGGCGATGAGCACATCGCCCGTGAGCGCCAAGCCCATGCCCCCGCCCACGGCGTAGCCGTGCACGCCCACCACCACCGGCTTCTCCAGCGTGCTCAGCGGGGTGAGCCAGCGGCTGTACTGGCGAAAGCGCCGGTGCACGGGCCAGGGCGTGCTGGCCTGCTGCAGCATCTTGAAATCCCCGCCCGAGCAGAACGCGGGGCCGGTGCCCGAGAGGAACACGCTGCGCACGCTGCGCTCGCGCTCGGCCAGGGCAATGGCCTGCCCGAGTTGCTCGCGCAGCTCCAGGGTCAGCGAGTTGCGGGTCTCGGGACTGTTGAGTTTGATGATCAGCACCGGGCCTTGCTGCTCGGTGGTGACCAGGGGCGTGGTCATTCGGTGTCTCCTTGCTGTTCCCACGCCTGAAGTCCAGCGTGGATTCCCTTCCCATTGCAAAGAGCAGGCCAGCACGCTTGCGTCGGTGTATTCCCCCGTGAGAACTGCCTTGCATGGTGAACAAACGCGCGCCGCGTGCATTCGAGTGACTGCCGCGAAGACAGCCATTGCCACTGGCACGCACACTCGCGCCGCGCACGGCCCTGGTTGACAGGCCCGCACACGGCGTGCGCACACGCGCGCATGCCGCCACGCCATTGGCACGCTAAATGCAGAAGTCGGGTTTTCCACACACACACACAAGACATCCATGACAACGACCCGACCGCAGTTGCCCCGTCCCAAAAAACGCGATCCGCAAGCCCCTCTCGCCCTCAGCGGGATCCGGGTGGTCGACCTGAGTCGCCTGATCGCGGGCCCTTACGCCACGCAGCTTCTGGCCGACATGGGCGCCGACGTCATCAAGATCGAGAACCCGCAGGGCGGGGACGATGCGCGCAAGCTCGTGGTCCCGGCGCTTGAGGGACAGGGGGCCATGTACCTGTGGACGAACCGGAACAAGCGCAGCATCACGCTGGATCTGCGGCAGGAAGAGGCCCGGCAGATCGTGCGCGACCTGGTGGCCGACGCCGATGTGGTGATCGAGAACTTCTCGGCCGGCGTCATGGACCGTTTCGGCCTGGGCTACGACGATCTCTCGGCCATCAACCCGCGCATCGTGTACTGCGCCATTTCCGCCTTCGGTCGCCGTGGGCGGTACGCATCACGCCCGGGCTTCGACCCCATCGCCCAGGCAGAAAGCGGCCTCTTCTCGTTGAGCGGCTACCCCGACCAGCCACCGGTGCGCGTGGGAGGGTCGATCGTGGACATCACCACAGCCATCATTGCCAGCAACGTGATCCTGGGCGCACTCATGGCCCGCGAGCGCCTGGGCCATGGCCAGTATGTGGAAGCCTCGCTGTGGGATTCCTCGGTCGCGCTGATCGGGCCGATCGGCCTGAACTACCTGATCACGGGTGAAGACGAAGTGCGCGTGGGCAATGCATCCAAGAACGCGGCACCGGCTGGTCTCTACAAATGTGCCGACGGCGAGCTCTACCTCACCTGCGCCAACGACAAGACCTTCCGCCAACTGGTGGTGGAAGTGCTCAGGCGCCCGGATCTGGCCGACCACCCCGACTACTGCACATATTCGAAGCGCGTGGCCAACGCCAAGGCGCTCGACGAGGTGCTCAACGCCTGCTTCTCGCAGATCACGCAAAGCGCGTTGCTGCAGAGCGCGCTGCAACATGGCGTTCCCCTTGGCAGGGTGCGCAGCATTGCGGAAGCGTATTCGTCCGACGAAATGCAGAGCCAGGAACTGCTGTTCAGCATGGACCACCCGTCCGTGGACAACGTGCCCGGCATCGGCGCGCCTTTCAAGATGTTCGGCACTCCGGTGACAGACCCCGTGGCGCCGCCGCTGCTGGGCCAGCACACCGACGAGGTGCTGAGGGACGTGCTGGGCTACGACGCCGCAAAGATCGAGTTGCTGCGCAGCGCCGGAGCACTCGGATCCCGGTAAACCCCGCGCCCGGCCCGCAGGCTGGGCAGCACGAATACCGCGAAGAAACAGACACAGGAGACACATTCCATGAACGAACAAGGCGAAGTCCGGCTTGAACAGTCGGAAGGCCTGGGCATCATCGTGCTGTCCAGACCGCAGAAGCTCAATGCGCTGTCGCCCCACATGCGCATGTCACTGGGCACCTGCCTAGCTCAAGTGGCACAGGACACCTCCATCAAGCTGGTGCTGATCCGCGCAGAAGGCACTGACTTCTGCACAGGCGCAGATCTGGTGGGGGCACCCTCCGAACCCCTGGCCTGGCGCGAGCGCATCCAGATGGCCCAGGCCCACCACCTGACGATCGTCAGGATGAACAAGCCCGTCATCGCAGCCGTGCAGGGTCGGGCCATTGGGGGCGGGGCATCGCTGGCCCTGGCTGCCGACGTGATGGTCATGGCAGAAGACGCCAAGCTGGTTTTTCCCTTCGTGCGACTTGGCGTGGTACCCGATGGTGGGGCCTCTGCCCTGCTGCAAGCCAAGACGAGCCCGGCGACCGCCATCGATCTGATGCTGACCGCAGGGACGCTCACCGCGCAGGAAGCCCTTCGCATCGGCCTCACGCGGCGGGTGGTGCCGGCACAGGACCTGCAGGACAGCAGCCTGTCGCTGGCCAAAGAAATGCTGAAGCTGCCGTGGGAGGCCCTGATGCTCACGAAGGCGTTGTGCGCACAGCACTGGGCGCGTGGACTGGAGCCCGTTCTGGCACACGAGTCCGAAGCCTTCGCACTGGCCACCTCAACCCAGGGCCACCAGCGCGCGATATCTGCGATGCAGGCGTCGCTGGCGCGCAAATCCTGAGCCCCCGGCACAACCGACCCAACCCCATTACCCAACCCGACGAAGAGAAAAGACGTGCAAAATTTCGAGCCTTCCGAAGACCAGGTCGCCTTGCGCGCGGCCATTGAAAAACTGGTGCAGGACCAATGCCCACCGAACAAAGTGCGCGAGTGGGACCGCGATGGCGTGTACCCGGAGGAGGTGTACAAGGCCATGGTCGATGCCGGTTTCGTGGCCATGGTCGTGCCCAGCGCCTACGGGGGCATGGGAAGCCCCATGGCCGATTGCGCCATCCTGTATGAAGAAGTCGCCCGCCCCAGCGTGGATTTCGCCACACGCATCGCCCTTCAAGGCTGGGGGTCGATGATCCTCGCCGACTTCGCCTCCGAAGAGCTGCGGCAGGACATCCTGCCCAAGGTCGTGCGGGGCGAGATGAAGCTCTCCTTCAGCCTGACGGAACCCGGCTCGGGATCGGACGCAGCATCGTTGAGCACCGCGGCACGCCGCGATGGCGGCGATTGGCTGCTCAAGGGGCAGAAGCTGTTCTCGAGCGGCGCCGATGCGCCCGACAACCACATGATCGTGGCCGCACGCACGAGCTCGCACAAAGACCGCCACGAAGGCATCTCGCTCTTTCTGGTGCCCAACGACCTCCCCGGCATCACCATCAATCGGCTCGACATCATTGGCCGCCGCGTCCTCGGCCTCACGGAAGTGTTCTTCGACGATGTGCGCATTCCCCAGCGTTACCTCATTGGCGAAGAAGGGCGCGGATGGTCCTACATTGGCCGCCACCTCGAGCGCGAGCGCATCACGCTGGCAGCCAACTACATCGGGTGTGCCCGCAGCGTGCTCGACGAGGCCGTTGGCTATGCGAAAGAACGGCGCCAGTTTGGTCGGGCCATCGGCCAGTTCCAGGTGATTGCCCACAGCCTGGCGGACATGGCCACCGAACTGGAAGCCGGTCGCTGGATGACGGCCGTGGCCGCGTGGCGTTACGACCAGGGCCTGCCCTGCCGCAAGGAAGCCTCCATGGCCAAGCTTTTCGTTTCCGAAATGCTGCAGCGTGTGACCGCCGCGGGCATGCAAATCCTCGGCGGCCACGCGTACACCACCGACTACGCCATCCAGCGGCACTGGCGGGATGCACGCAACGCCACCGTCGGCGGCGGGACGTCCCAGATTCAGCGGCAGTTGATTGCCCGTGATCTGGGCCTCTGAAGCACGGCCGAGCCGCGCGGGGTGCACAGGCTGTGAACCCCTCGTGTCTTCTTCGAGGACACCCTTGATCGGGGTCTGGCGAATGTCTCCGCCAAGATCACTTCATGTGCACGGAAGCCACGAACGTCCTTTGCGAATGCATCGTCCTGCCTCACCCATCTCGTGACAGCAAGGCCGAAACGAATGGCACCGATGTTGCTATCTGCATGAACGCCAGCGGGCTGGTGGAACGTTTCACCACCCGCTGAACGCACTTTCCACACAACACCCAGGAGACACAATGTTCGCCCCCCATACCCTCAAAGACCGCGTCGCCTTCATCACGGGCGGTGCGGGAGACATCGGCTTCGACATCGCCCAGGCCTATGGGCGCATGGGCGCCAAGGTCGTCATCGCGAGCCGCAACGAAGAGCGCCTGAAGAAGGCGGAGGCCGAGCTGCAGGCGCAGGGCATCGAGGCCACGGCCTTCGTGACAGACGTGCGCAACTTCGACCAGGTCAAGCGCTCCATCGATGACACCGTTGCAAAGTACGGCGCTCTCGACATCCTGGTGAACAACGCCGCGGGCAACTTCCATTGCCCCACCGCCGGCCTCACGCCCAACGGCTGGAAGACGGTCATTGACATCGACCTCAACGGCACGTTTTACGGCTGCCTGGCGGCCTACGAGCACCTCAAGCAGTCGACCCACGGCGGCAACATCATCAGCATCATCACCATGCTCGGCGTGATGGGCTGGCCCGGCGCCGCGCACGCTGCCGCGGCCAAGGCCGGGATTCTTTCGCTTTCCCGGACGCTGGCCGTCGAGTGGGGCGGCGACAACATCCGCGTGAACACCATTTCCCCCGGCCCGATTGGCGACACCGAGGGCGTCAAGCGCATGTACCTCGACACCGGCCGCGGCGAACTCGAACAGAAGAAGACTGCGCTGGGCCGCTTCGGCGCCAAGGCCGACATTGCCAACGCCGCGGTCTACCTCGCCTCTGACCTCGCTGCCTACACCACGGGCGACAACCTGGTGGTCGACGGTGGACGCTGGCTCAAGTACGTGGCGAACTAGAAAAAGAGAAAGCAGGGAGCAACGAAAAAACCCGCCGGGCCCCCGGGCATCGCCAGGGGCTCAAAGACCCGAAGCACAACGACTGGAGACACGCATGAATACTCGCATCCTGAAACTGGCCGCCATCGGCGCCCTGGCCCTGGGCACCCTGAATGCCTGGGCGCAAGACTTCCCCAACCGCCCCATCAGGCTGATTGTTCCGTTCGCCGCCGGCGGCGTGACCGACGTGGTGACGCGTGCCGTCGCCAAGGCCATGTCTGAAAATCTGAAGCAATCCGTGGTGGTGGAAAACCGCACCGGCAGCGGTGGGAACATCGGTGCCGAGGCGATTGCGAAGTCGATCCCCGACGGTTACACAGTCGGCATCGTGACCAACGGCACCATGGCCGCCAACCGCGCGCTGTACTCCAAGATGCCGTTCGACTCGGAGAAGGACTTCACCCACATCACCGGCCTGTTTTCCGTGCCCTACATGATCACGGTCCACCCCTCGCTGGGCGTGACCAACATTCAGCAGCTGATCACCCTGCTGAAAGACAACCCGGGCAAGTACAGCTTCGCGCACGGCGGCATGGGCACGGCCGCGCATTTCGCCGGGCAGGGTTTCGTGAGCGCCATCAAGGCCACCGTAGGCGCCGTGGGCTACCGCGGTGAGGCACCGGCCATCAGCGACGTGCTGGGCAACCACGTGCCGGTCGGTGTGGGGAGCTTCTCTTCCATCGGCCCGCACTACAAGAGCGGCTCGCTGCTGGTGCTCGCCGTGATGTCCAAGCAACGCGTGCCCCAGATGCAGAACGTGCCCACGCTGGACGAATCGGGCCTGAAAGGCTTTGAAATCGGGCCCTGGTTCGGCCTCTCCGGACCGGCCGGCATTCCGGCCGCCGCCGTCGAGCGCATCCACGCCGCCGCCGTTGCCAGCCTCAAGTCACCCGACGTGCTGAAGGTGATCAATGACATCGGTGGCAGCACGGTGGGCAATTCGCCGCAGGAGTTCTCGCTCTTCATCAAGAACGAGATCCCCCGCTGGGCAGCCCTGGTGAAGGAATCCGGCGTCAAGGTGGAGTAAACGCAGCAGCCCCGGCAGAACGGGCCGCAGACGCCAGACGCGGGGCACCCCTTGGGGGTTCCCCGCGTTCGCCCATGGTGCAGGCGCTTTCAGTGCGCGATGCCCTGGGCCCCGTCGACGTAGATCGTTTCCCCGGTCAGAAAGCGCCCCCCGTCCGCGAACAGCGAATGCACCAGCGAAGCCACGTCATCGGCGGTGCCAGGGCTGCCCGCCGGAATGCGTTTTTCCAGGTAGGCCCGCAGAGGGCCCTGGTTCAAGGCCTTGGCGTTCAGGTCGGTCTGGATGTAGCCCGGCGCGACGTCGATAACGCGGATGCCCTTGGCCGCCCACTCCACCGCCAGGCAGCGCGTGATCGCACCCACCGCCGCCTTGCTGGCGCAGTACGCCACGTTGCGCTTGACGCCCAGCTTGTCAAAGAAGGAGCCGATATTCACGATCAGACCGCCGCCAGCGGCCAGCAGCGCGGGGAAGGCCACCTGGCAGGCTGTGAGCACCGACATGGCGTTGGTGTCCATCACCTCGCGCCAATGATCGGCCGAGACCTCGGCGGACGGCCCTTCTTGGTACACGCCCGCGTTGTTCACCAGCCCGGTGATTCGCAGGCCCCGGCCAATCAGGGCTTCGAAGGCCACGCGCAGGCTGGTGGCGTCGGTCACGTCGGCCTGCACGGTGATCCAGCGGCTGATGATCTCCGGGGTGGCGTCTGCGCGCGCCGGCATGCGCCCCGAACGCGACAGGCACGCCACGTAGTGGCCTTCACTCGCCAGGCGCCACGCAATCGCTGCGCCAATGCCACGGCTGGCGCCTGTGACCACGATGCAATTCTGTTCAACCATATGTCTCCCCACCTTTCAACAACAGGTGTATTTCAGTTAGTCGGCCGTTCCGCGGCCCGGAACGTGCCCGCCGCCACACCTCGCAACGCCTGTGCCAGCCAATTGGATGGAACGAACCGCCTGACAGCGCGGTGCGTTTCGCGGTGGGCATGGCGTTGAAGACACCGGCAGTTGCTAACATGTCCGCCATGAATACACGGGAACCACCGCGCGAGACAAGCGGAGCATCGAGGCGAGAAACGGACCCCACATCGGCGTTGCGCGGTGTGCTCGTCGTCGGTGCCTCCGGCCAACAGGTGGCCGCGCTGGGCGTGGCCTCACGCGGCGAATTTGCTTCTGTGCTGCAGGATCGCTGGCAGGAAGCGCGCGGCCTGGGCCAGGCGGTGTTCCTGGTGGAAGACCCCCTCACCGAGGCGGCCCACGTCGTGGTGGCCCTTGCCAGCACCGGTGCCACGGTGCTCGCCGTGCTCAAACCCGATCAGCGCGACGCGCTGATCGAACTCGTGGCTTCGGTCGAGTTCTCGGGCGAGATCCTGGAGCATCTGCTCACCAATCCGTTCGAAGCCCTGACGGTGGTGGACCACGCGGGTGTGCTTCGCTACATCAGCCCGGTTCATGAAAAATTCTTTGGCATCGCGCCGGGCGCCGGCACAGGCCGCCACGTCACCCAGGTGATCGAGAACACACGCCTGCACACCGTGGCCTCCACGGGCAAGTCCGAGGTCGGCTCGATACAACCCATGAAGGGTGTCAGCCGCGTGGTCTCGCGCCATCCGGTGCTCAACCGCGACGGCGAAGTCGTCGGCGCTCTGGGGCAGGTGATGTTCAAGGGGCCGGAGCAGTTGGAGGTCATGTCGGCCGAGCTCAAGCGCCTGCAGACCGAGGTGGCGTTCTACCGGCGGGAGATCAGCAGCTTTCACCACCAGCGGCAGGGCTTGGACCACATCGTCGGCACCAGCCCGGCAATCGAGCGTCTGAAGCGCCAGATCGCCAAGGTGGCGTCCATGGACATTCCCGTGTTGCTCACGGGCGAGAGCGGCACCGGAAAGGAGCTGGCGGCGCACGCCGTCCATCTGCTGAGTACGCGGCGCGACGAAAACATGGTGACCGTCAACGCTGCGGCGCTGCCGGCCTCACTGGTGGAGAGCGAGCTGTTCGGCTATGAGGCCGGCGCATTCACCGGCGCCGAGAAAAAAGGCCGCCGCGGCAAGATTGAAAAGGCCGACAAGGGCAGCCTGTTCTTCGACGAAGTGGGCGACATGCCCTCGGAGGTGCAGGTCAAGCTGCTGCGGGTGTTGCAGGACGGCAGCTTCGAGCGCGTGGGCAGCCACGAGCCACGCCACTCGCGCTTTCGCCTCATCAGCGCCAGCAACCGCGACTTCGAGCAGATGATCGCGGCCGGCACCTTCCGCCTCGACCTGTTCTACCGCATCAGCGCCGTCACCATACGGCTGCCCGCGCTGCGGGAACGCACCGAAGACATCCCTCTGCTGGCGGCTGTGGCGCTGCAGAACTTTGCAACCCGGCACGCCCAGCCGACGAAGCGGCTGTCGTCCGACTCGATCGCGTTCCTGCAGCAGCTGGACTGGCCCGGCAACGTGCGCCAGCTGATGCACGTGGTGGAACGCGCCGCTATCTTCAGCGAGAGCGAAGTCATCGAACCGCCGGATTTTGGCGTGCTGGAATCGACCGACCTGGCCTTGCCGGGCATGATCCCCCCCCCGCCACACCGGCAGGCGGGGCAACGCCACCCGCCGCAGACGCCGCACCACGCAGGGCCGCCATTGGCGTGCGCCAGGCAGTGGGCGAGGTGGAGGAGCAACTCATTCGCGCGGCCATGGAGAAATGCCGCGGCAACAAGAAGCAGGCCGCCGCCGAACTGGGCATCTCGCGCTCCTACCTCTACAAGCGGCTGGGCGAACTGGGCATCACGTAGCAGCCGCGCCGCGCTCACGGCCTGAGTCGTGCACTGGAGCAGCGGCTCTGTGGCCGCGAAGCCTCACGCCTTGCGCACCACCTCGCGTGCGTCGGCCTCCCCCAGCAAGGGCGCCACGGCCGCAGCCGCCACCCGCAGGGATGGGTCGACCGGAATCGGCAGCGCAGGGATCTCGCGACCCGCACCGTCGGAGATGCGCTCTGAAAACAGGCCGCGTGCCCGAAAGTGCTCCGATGCGGCTGCGTCCCGCAGCGACTTCACCAGCGACACACAGGCGTCAACGCCCTGGAACCGCTGCATCCACTCCTGCGCCGTGCGGCTGGCCACGATGGTCGCCACCTTTTCGCGCACCGCATCGGGCGCATCGGCGTCGTTCAGCAGGTGCGGCGCTTCCAGCACGGTCAAGAAGTTTTCCCAGAACTTCTGCTCCAGTGGCGCCGCCGCCAGAAAGCGGTGATCCTTGGTGCGGTACACCTGATAGCGCGGCGTGCCCCCGGTGACGAGATCGCGGCCGGGTTCGGGCCAGAGGCCCTCGGCGAAACCGTTGCCCAGGCCCCAGTAGTTGAAGCTGAACAGGTTGTCGGCCATGGCCACGTCCAGCATGCACCCGTGCCCATCGGCATCGCGCGCGCGCAATGCAAGCAGGATGTTCATCATGGCCGGGTAGGCGCCACCGGCAATGTCGGCCGCGAGAATGCTGGGCAGCGTGGGCTCGCCTTGCGGCGTGGCGGTGAGCGCCAGCAGCCCCGCTTCTGCTTGGTAGTTGAGGTCGTGCGCGGCCATGGAAGCCAGCGGACCGGTCTGGCCCCAGCCCGTGATCGCGCAATACACCAGGCGCGGATTCAACGCCCTCATGGCCTCGTATCCCAGGCCCAGGCGGTCCATGACGCCTGGGCGGAACTGTTCGATCAACACGTCGGCACCCGCCACCAGCTCCTTGGCCCGTTGGACATCCGCTGCGTTCTTGAGATCGAGTGCCACCGAACGCTTGCCCTGGTTCAGCAGGGCGAAGTTGACCGAGTCAGCGCCGAACCGGGGTGTGTAGCTGCGCATTTCGTCGCCGTTACCCGGGCGTTCGACCTTGATCACCTCGGCCCCCGCACGCGCGAGCAGCAGGCTGCACATCGGGCCGGGCAGCAGGGTGCTGAAGTCGATCACCCGAACGCCCTGGAGCGGCGAGCGGGAAGGAGCAGCGTTGCGAGACATGAGGGGTCGTCCTTTCGCTGCGGCTTCAGTACTTTCCCCGCAGGCCCAACTGGGCCACGATGGCGCGCCACTTCTCGATCTCGCCACGAATCAGGCGATCGAAGTCGGCCGGCGTGCCAACGTTCACGATCATGCCCTTGTCCTGCAGCGGCCCGGCCAGCTCGGGGTTGCGCATGGCGGTCTGAATGTCGGCATTGATTTTCTGGACCACTGCGGGGTCCATTCCCTTGGGGCCAAGGATGCCGAACCAGGTGCTCATCTCGTAGCCCGGCACCCCGGCTTCGGCCATGGTGGGAATGTTGGGCAGATTCGGCACCCGCACGCCCGAGGTCACGGCGAGCGCGCGAACACTGCCTGCGTCGATCTGCGTCTTGGCGCCCGGCACGGTGTTCATACTCATGGGCACGTGCGCGCCCATCACGTTGGCCAGCGATTCCGCGTCGCCCTTGAAGAACACCGCATCGATCTTGGCACCGCTTATGGACTTGAACAGCTCCACCGCCAAGTGCACCGAGGTTCCCATGCCCGAGGTACCGTAGGACAGCTGGTCGGGGTTCTTTTTTGACGCAGCAATCAGCTCCGACACATTCTTGAAATTGCTGCTCTTGGGAACGAGCAACACATTGGGCACGTCGACCACCTGCGCCACGGCGGTGAAGTCTTCCACCGTGCGGTAGGGCAGCTTGTCGTGCACGAGTTCGTTGATCGCGTGTCCGCTGGCCACAATCACCAGCGTGCGGCCATCGGGTGGTGCCGAGGCCACATAGCGCGCGGCGATGGTGCCACCCGCGCCGGTCTTGGTCTCCACCACCACCGGCTGGTTCCACATGCGCGAGAGCTGGCTTGCAAGCCCGCGCGCCACCACATCCGTAGCGCCGCCTGCGGTGAACGGCACGATGATTCTGGTGGGTGTTCCTTGCGCCATGGCGGCCAGCGGCAGTGCCGCAGTGAAGACGGTAGCGAACAGTCGTCGAAAGCCCATGAATGTCTCCTGTGTGGGTTGTTTTGAAGTGCCTTGCACGGAGATCAAATGCAAATACCTTGCCATCGCTGGCAAGCCACTTCATAGACGCGGAGAGCAAGAGCGCCACACAGGGCCCGCCACCATGGCTCGCGCGGATGTCTGAGCCAAGCACACCGAATGTGTCTCCGCGCAAGACACATTGCTCGATCGCCAGACGCATAACGCCACTTTTCAATGCGATGGCAACGCAATTTCGGCAGGCATGGCATTTGCACACAGGGGCTCGCCTCCAGCGCAAAACACTAGCGCATCCGTCAATTCAAGGACCCCTTTTTCTCATGACCACAGACCACACCTTCGGCTACACGGAAGAACAGCGCATGATTGCCGAGAGCGTGCCGCCGCTGCTGCAGAACGCACTGCCTCGCGCCACTGCCCGCCGCATGGACGAAGCCGCCGAATTCCCGCACGACGCCTACGCCGCGCTGGCCAAGGCCGGCTGGATGGGCCTGCCCTACTCCACCGATTGCGGCGGCGCGGGCGGTTCCTACAAGGACCTGGCCGTGTTCGTGGAAACCGTCTCCCACCACAACACGCAGATGGCCAGCGCCTGGCTCACCACCGTGATCTACGGTGGCATGCAGGTCTGCCTCAATGCGCCGCCCGATCTGCGCGCCAAGCTCATGCCCGGCATCATCGACGGCAGCGTCAAGCTCGCGCTGTGCATCACCGAGCCCGACACCGGCAGCGATGTCAGCAGCATCCGCACCCGCGCCGTGGCCGACGGAGACGACTTCGTGATCACCGGACAAAAGACCTTTATCACCTGCGCCCACGTGGCGGACTACCTGATCGTTGCCACCAAGACCGACCCCCAGGCCGGACACCGCGGGATCACGCTCCTCTTGGTGGATGCGAAGAGCCCCGGCCTCACCATCCGCCCGCTCAAGGGTCTGGGTCGCCGCATGATCCACACCAACGATGTGTTCTTCGACGGCGTGCGCGTGCCTGCGGCCCAGCGCCTGGGTGAACTCAACCAGGGCTGGAAGCTGCTCATGCGCGGCCTCAACCTGGAGCGCCTGTGCCTGTCGGCCTCGGCCGCCGGCAACATCCGCCGCATCATCGACGACGCGCGCGACTATGCGCTGCAACGCCAGCAGTTCGGCAAGCCCATCTCTTCGCACCAGGCCATCGCGCACAAGTTCGCCGAACTGCAGATCATGTACGAGACCTCGGTGGCCAGCGTGCACCGCACGGCCGACATGCTCGATGCGGGCCTCGCCCCCGCGCTGCAAGCCTCGGCCACCAAGGTGTACTGCACCGAAAGCAACATCCGCTGCGCCGACATGGGCGTGCAGATCATGGGCGGCGCCGCCTGGATGATGGAGCACGACATGCAGATGTACTACCGCGACTGCCGCGTGGGCACCATCGGCGGCGGCACCACCGAGATCATGAAGAACGTCATCGCCAAACAAATGGGGTTGTAGGCCCCCACCACCCTTTTCATCAACCGCCCCAGGAGACAACATGAATATCCGAAAAATCCTGTCAACCGCAGCGTGCGTGCTGGCATTCACCTCCGGCGCCGCCATGGCGCAGGACTACCCCACTAAGCCCATCCGGCTGATCATTCCCTACTCGGCGGGCGGCATCACCGACGTGCTGGGCCGTCTCTACGGCCAGCAGCTATCGACGGCGCTGGGGCAGCCTGTCATCGTCGAGAACCGCACCGGTTCGGCCGGCAGCATCGGCATCGATCTGGTGGCCAAATCCCCGGCTGACGGATACACGCTCGCGTTCTCGTCCAACGGCCCGCTGGCCAGCAACTACGCGCTCTTCAAGAACCCCACCTACAACCCGATGGTGGACCTCTCGCCCGTCGCCCGTCTGGGCAGCATCCAGAACATCCTGGCGGTGCACCCCAGCGTGCCGGCCAAGAACCTCGGCGAACTGATTGCCCTGCTCAAGGCCAACCCGGGCAAGTACAGCTATGCGTCTGGCGGCAACGGCACGGCACAGCATTTCAGCGGTGAGCTGCTCAAGTCCATGGCCAAGGTGGACATTGCCCACATTCCATACCGCGGCGAAGGCCAGTCCATCAACGACGCGGTCGGCGGCCAGGTGCCCCTCGTCTTCGGCACGGCCTCGGTCATCGTTCCGCAAATCCAGGCCGGCCGCCTGCGTGCGATTGCCGTGACCTCGAAAGAGCGCAGCTCTTCACTGCCAGACGTGCCCACCATCGCCGAAGCGGGCCTGCCGGGCTACGAGCTGGTGGCCTGGTTCGGTGTGGTCGGCCCCAAGGGCTTGCCCCCTGCCATCCTGGAAAAGCTCAACAAGGTGAGCCGCGAAGTGCTTGCCACCGGCGGCGTGGCCGAGCGTTTCAACGCCATCGGCGGTACGCCTGCCCCCGCCACGACCGCGCAGTTCCGCGACTTCATCAAGTCCGAAATCGAACTGTGGACGCGCATTCGCGACCTCACCGGCGCTTCGCTGGACTGATAAACGGGTGAGGAGTTTTTCGTGATCAACAAGATCGTCGCCTCGGTTGCCGAGGCCCTCACCGGCATCGCAGACGGTGCCACCGTGCTCATCGGTGGCTTCGGCACCGCCGGCATTCCCGGTGAACTCATCGACGGCCTGATCGACCAGGGCGCGCGCGAGCTCACCGTGGTCAACAACAACGCCGGCAACGGCGACACGGGCCTGGCCGCGCTGCTCAAGACCGGGCGCGTGCGCAAGGTCATCTGCAGCTTCCCGCGCCAGGCCGACAGCCATGTGTTCGACGCGCTCTACCGCAGTGGCAAGCTCGAACTCGAACTGGTGCCGCAGGGCAACCTGGCCGAGCGCCTGCGCGCCGCCGGGGCCGGTATCGGCGCCTTCTTCACGCCAACGGGCTTCGGCACCGAGCTCGCGAAGAACGCCGACGGCAGCGCGAAGGAAACGCGCGTGATCAACGGCAAGTCCTATGTGCTGGAGTACCCCATCTTCGGCGACGTGGCGCTCATCAAGGCCGAGCGCGGCGACCGCTGGGGCAACCTCACCTACCGCAAGGCCGCGCGCAACTTCGGCCCGGTGATGGCCACCGCCGCCAAACGCACCATCGCCAGCGTGTACGAGATCGCCAAGCTCGGCAGCTTCGACCCAGAGGCGGTCGTGACGCCTGGCATCCACGTCAGCACCATCGTGCGCATTCCCCGCGTGGCCACCCAGGCCGGCGGCTTCAAAAACGCCGCGTGAGATCCCCCTCCCCATGAGCTACACCCGCAGAACCAAGGACGAACTCGCGTGCCGCGTGGCGCAGGACATTCACGACGGCGCCTATGTCAACCTGGGCATCGGCCAGCCCACGCTGGTGGCCAACCACCTGCCCCCGGGCATCGAGGTGGTGCTGCACAGCGAGAACGGCATCCTGGGCATGGGCCCGGCGCCGGCGGCTGGCGAGGAAGACTACGACCTGATCAACGCCGGCAAGCAACCGGTGACGCTGCTGCCCGGCGGCGTGTACTTCCACCATGCCGACAGCTTCGCCATGATGCGCGGCGGCCACCTGGACATCTGCGTGCTCGGCGCCTTCCAGGTCTCGGCCACCGGTGACCTGGCCAACTGGAGCACCGGGGAGCCCGGCTCCATTCCCGCCGTGGGCGGCGCCATGGACCTGGCCATCGGCGCCAAGCAGACCTGGGTCATGATGGACCTGCTCACCAAGAAGGGCGAGAGCAAGCTCGTGCCGCAATGCACCTACCCCCTCACCGGCATTGGCTGCGTCAAGCGCATCTACAGCGACCTCGCCACCCTCGCCTGCACCCCCTGCGGCCTCCAACTCATCGACATCGTCGATGGCCTGGGCCGTGAAGAGCTGGAACAGCTCGTGGGCCTTCCCATTCTGCCGGCCTGACGCCGACCCACTTCGAGACACCACACATCCCCATGACCCAAGCTTTCATCTGCGACGCGATCCGCACCCCCTTTGGCCGCTACGGCGGTGGTCTCTCCAGTGTGCGCGCCGACGACCTGGGCGCACTGCCCATCAAGGCGCTCATGCAGCGCAACCCGAACGTGGACTGGGCAGCCGTCTCCGACGTGCTCTACGGCTGCGCCAACCAGGCCGGGGAGGACAACCGCAACGTTGCGCGCATGGCCGCACTGCTGGCCGGGCTGCCGCTGGAGGTGCCCGGCGCCACCATCAACCGCCTGTGCGGCTCGGGCCTGGACGCCGTGGGCTCGGCTGCGCGCGCCATCAAGGCCGGTGAGGCCGGCCTCATGATCGCAGGGGGCGTGGAGAGCATGAGCCGCGCGCCCTTCGTGATGCCCAAGGCCGAAAGCGCCTTTAGTCGCAACAACGCGGTCTACGACACCACCATCGGCTGGCGCTTCGTCAACAAGCTCATGAAGTCGCAGTACGGGGTGGACGCCATGCCCGAGACGGCCGAGAACGTGGCGGTGGACTACAAGATCGAGCGCGAGGCGCAGGACCGAATGGCGCTGTCCAGCCAGCTCAAGGCCGTGGCCGCGCAGAAGGCCGGCCACCTGGCGCGCGAGATCACGCCGGTCACCATCGCGCAGAAGAAGGGCGATCCGCTGGTGGTGGACAAGGACGAGCACCCGCGCGAGACCAGTTTGGAAGCGCTGGCCAAGCTCAAGGGCGTGGTGCGGCCCGATGGCACGGTGACGGCGGGCAACGCCAGCGGCGTGAACGACGGTGCCTGTGCGCTGTTGCTGGCCGACGAGGCCACGGCGGCGAAGAACGGCCTCACGCCCAAGGCCCGCATCGTGGGCATGGCCACGGCCGGTGTGGCGCCGCGCGTGATGGGCATCGGCCCGGCGCCGGCCACCGAGAAGGTGCTGGCACTCACCGGGCTCAAGCTGGAGCAGCTGGACGTGATCGAGCTCAACGAGGCGTTTGCCGCGCAGGGCCTGGCGGTGCTGCGCATGCTGGGCCTGAAGGACGACGACGAGCGCGTGAACGCCTGGGGCGGCGCGATCGCCCTGGGGCACCCGCTCGGCGCCAGCGGCGCGCGGCTGGCGACCACGGCGGTCAACCGCCTGCACGCCACCGGTGGCCGCTACGCGCTGTGCACCATGTGCATCGGCGTGGGGCAGGGCATTGCGCTAGTGCTAGAACGCATCTAAAAACGGAACAAGTAGAAGACCTATGACGATAGATAGCATTGTCTGACTTCGGGCTTAGAAGTCGGGTGAAAGTTCTGGCGATACCTCTCTCGTTTCGGCCAAAGCGTTCATGATGAAGGGCTGTAATGGGCTTCCCCCAGTTTCCCGGACGGTTTGCTTAGCCCATTAAGCCTTGCTCAAAGTCCACTGGGCTGAGGAAGTCTAGCTTTGAGTGTTTGCGCACCGGGTTGTAGAAGCGCTCGATGTAATCGAACACATCGGACCTGGCTTCTTCCCTTGTCCGGTAGACCTTGCGGCTGAGCCGTTCGGTCTTCCTGGATGAGAAGAAGCTCTCCATCGCGGCGTTGTCCCAGCATTCACCGCGACGGCTCATGCTGCAGGTGATGCCTTGAGCCTTGAGCAACTGTTGGAAGTCGTCGCTGGTGTATTGGGCGGATTCAACCGGTCGATGCAACACCGGGTTGATCAGCCGATTTTAGGTAGTCATTCAGCGCTTCAGCCGGCGTCTTCCAGCCCAACGTTTTGCGAGGTCTGTTGTTCAAGGTCAGTGCCACGGCTTGAATGTCTTGCTCACTCCACCGAGACAGGTCGGTGCCCTTGGGGAAGTACTGGCGCAGCAACCCGTTTGTGTTCTCGTTCGTACCGCGCTGCCATGGACTGCGAGGATCGGCGAAGAAGACTTTCACCCCCGATTCGATAGTGAACCGTGCATGGTCGGACAGCTCCTTGCCACGATCCCAAGTCAATGACTGCCATAGCTGGGTAGGCAGCTTCGTCACTGTTCTCTTGAGCGCGTTGGCCATGGTCACGGCTCCGTAACCCGCCAGCGCAGGACCATTCTTTGTTCGAGGAGTCAGTCCATAGCCTTCCTCGCGCGGCAGGTGCACGAGCATGGTGAAACGGCTTGACCGTTCCACCAGCGTGCCAATGGCCGACCTGTCCAGGCCGATGATCAGGTCCCCCTCCCAGTGACCAGGGATAGCACGATCTTCTATCTCAGCAGGGCGGCTGGAGATCATCACATCTTCACTGACATGTGCCCACGCTTTGGCCTGGGACCTGGCCCGTGGCGTGCGCAAGGCACGCCCTGTGCGCAGGTAGGTGACCAGCTCGCGCTTGAGGGCGCCTCGACCCTGGATATAGAGCGCCTGGTAGATGGCTTCGTGTGAGATGCGCATGGACGGATCATCCGGGAAGTCGACCTGCAGTCGGTTTGCGATCTGTTCTGGCGACCATCCATTGACCCACTTGCGGTCACCACGATGGGGCTTGTTACGCCCGATAAATGGAGCTTGCCGAGGCCCCGCAATCTCGCGCCCTTGAGCATCACGGATCTTGCCCTCCAAGCGGTCTTGGACATATTGGAGCAGACGCTGGTCCTTCACGAGCTTGGCCGGCTTGGGCCTTCTGGCGACCAACTCGGACTTCCACTGTGCGACCGACGCCCGATATTCGAGCTTCCCACTGCGCGTGGCAGCATTGCGGGCCAATTCTCGTGAGACTGTCGAGGGACTTCTCCCTATGACGCGAGCAATCTCCCTTACCCCAACGTCTTGGGCTCGCAGAAGAGCGATCTCTTCTCGCTCGGCGAATGAAAGATACCGTCCAGATATGGGGTTTGAAAGAAACAATGGCATGCCGCCACGATGACGGAACCAGCGGCCACCAGCCGGCTGGGAGACACCTACGGCCTCCGCGGCCTTCTCGCTCGTGATCCCGGTCGCGATTTGCTTCCAGAATTGCCGCTCGATCTCACGTCGAAGCGAAGGCGCACCCGGACAGCGCATTGCGTCTCTCCCTGTCAATTGCTTCATCCATCCTGCGGGTCGTCCCATAAACACCTCCTGGTTGAAGGTGTTGCGACGACCGGTTGAATCCGCCTTGACTGCCCTGGTCCGAGTGGTGCATCAGCGAGCTAGGTTTGCCGCACCGCCAAAGGGCCATCAGCAATGCGTCGCTCACCATCTTGGCCTGCATGGTGTCGCTCATCGACCACCCCACGATGCGGCGTGAGTACAGGTCCATCACTGCTGCCGCATACAGCCAGCCCTCGGCCGTCCAGATGTAGGTGAAGTCGGCCACCCACTTCTGGTTCGGACCAATGGCCTCGAAGTCGCGCTGCAGATGGTTGGGCGCGATGTGGCTCTCAAGCCTGCTGCCCGTATCGCCAGGTAGCCTGCGTCGCTTGTGGCGGGCTTGCAGCTTGGCCAGGTGCATCAGCCGGATGACCCGGTTCATCCCGCAACTCTCGCCCAGCGCTCGAAGGTCGTGCCAGACGCGTGGACTGCCGTAGGTGCGGTCGCTGAGCTCGAAGCTCTCTCGGATGAGGCGGGTGAGCCTGGCGTCGTCCTGGCTGCGCTGACTCGGCGCTCTGTCCATCCATTCATAGAAGCCGCGGTGGGAGACCGCCAGAACCCGGCACATGGTGCGGGTGGGCCAGACACTACGATGCCGCGCAATGAAGCCGTACTTCACTGCGGGTCCTTGGCAAAGTAGCCGAGCGCTTTTTTTAGGATGTCGCGCTCCGTGGTCACACGTCGCAGTTCTCGTTGCAACCGCTCCACCTCCGTTGCAGCCTCACTGCGCAACGGCCGATTCGGCCTGAGGTCCAACACCCCGCCACGCTCCTGGGTGACCCACCGCCTGAGCACGCTGGTCTGAATACCCAGGTCCCGCGCAATGTGCGTGGCGGTTGCTCCTGGCTGCTTGCACAGCTTCACTGCCTCACGTTTGAACTCGTCCGTGAAGCTCCTTCTGGTTCTTGTCATGCCTATCTCCTGAACACATCATGTCATTGGATGTGTCCGGGAAACTGGGGGAAGCCCATCAAAAGCTTATCGACACTAGACATTGAAGCGACGCGAATTCCCGAGGCGCTCATGATCCGTCAAGAATGGCGTCGTTCGAACTCTACTGTTCAATTGTCGTCGGGCGCGCTGTGACGCCGCATTGGCGGCGTTATGTTCTCGCCTTTGTGGGTGTTGCTGATTGCACATCTGGGCTTCCCCGTCGGCGCTTGCCTCGTCGGGCTGGTGATGGTGGCGGTGATGATGCTGCTCTCGGCCACCGTCTTCACAAAGACGCCCGAGCAGTTGGGACAGGGACCGGACGGCGAAGGCCTCGGCGGTGCAGCGCCTGGCATGGCGCCGCCGCAAGCGCGAGCGCTTCCCGGCCGTCTGCTGTGGCGCAACGGCCGCTTCCTGAGTCTGGCGTTGGGCATGTCGGCCGGCCTGTTTGCGCAAATTGGCTTGCTGGCGCACCTGTTCTCGGTGTTGGCGCCCGCGCTGGGTGCGCACGCCGCCGGGTTGGCCATGGGCTTCGCGACGGCCTGCGCGATCGGCGGGCGCATGTTCGTGGCACGCTTGCTGCCGGCAGGCGCCAACCATCGCGTTGTTGCTGTGCTGGCCTACGGCGTGCAACTGGCCGGTTCGATCGTCCTGCTGTGCGTCGACGAACAGCAAAGCGCATGGATTCTGTTTGGCGTCGCGCTGTTCGGCTCGGGCATCGGCAACGCGACCTCGCTGCCGCCATTGATCGCGCAAGTGGAGTTCGCCCAGGAAGACGTGCCGCGCGTCGTGGCGTTGACTGTGGCAATGGCGCAGGCCAGCGATGCGTTTGCGCCTGCGGTGCTCGGTTTCGTGCTGAGCGCCGCGGCCGCTGGGGGTCCGCATCTGGGCATGAAAACGTCGGCCTTCTTGCTGACTGTGGCCGCGGTTCAAGTGATCGCCATTCTGAGCTTTCTCGCAGGCCGTCGACCAGCGTGACTTTGGGTTGAGTGGTCACCTGAATGACCGCTCTGGAAATAGGGCTCGGGCTGCAATGGGTCGGCAGTGCCAGTTAGACAGACCAGTCAGCGGACGCTCGAGCGGTCTTGGTTCCGTGGACAGAGGCAACGTCAGCATTGCCTCCATGACAAGCCATTCGGCCAGCGACTCTGTTGGCGACGTATGACTGCTATGTGGCCATGACAATGAACTGCGGGCGCGACCAGCAACGACCGATGACGCTGAAATCTGGTCCTGCTTTCGGAAAGCGGCAAAATGTCGCATGACCACATTTGCCTCTTCTCTTAAAAAGGAGATCGCACGCGTTGCTCGAAAAGAGCTCCGTGACGAGATCTCATCCCTTCGCAAGGGCTCCGCAACCTATAGATCCGAGATCGCCGAACTCAAGCGCAAGCTCAAGTCACTCGAGTCCCAGGTCAAGGCCCTGAGCCGATCAACGCCTCAAGCTGAACCCGCGCGCAAGACGCCCAGCCTCAACGAGGCGCCGCGTGGAAAGCCCGGCCGAAAAGTCATCTTTGGCGCGGCTGAGTTTCTGGCATTGCGTCAGCATCTAGGTTTCACGCAAGCACAGATGGGCAAGCTCGTAGGAACCTCTTCCGTATCCATCTACAAGTGGGAGAACGGGCAGGTCACCCCAAGAGCCGCGCAGCTTCAGAAGATCCTCGCCATCCGCAAGATCGGCAAGCGCGAAGCACTGGCACGCATTCAAGCCTGAGCGCTTTGTGTTTCCGGAGTCTGCAGAGCACGCAGACTCCAGCCCTTGGGCCCTCTTCAGCTTCGTCCTGCAGCCTTGGCTAGCAACCGCAACACACGCGGATTCGCCCCATCCAGCAGATGCATGCCGTCGCCCAACTGCGGCAGCGGAACACGATAGATCTCCCCGGCCCACTTGGCCACTGCCGCCGATCGACTCACGCCCCCATGGCAATGCACGATCAGCCGCACTTCTTCAGGCGCATCACGATGCCTGTTGATGAAATCGACAATGCGCTGCGCATCACTGAGCTCGGGCGCCTTGTCCTCGTCCCACTTGCAGGCCAGCTTGTGCTCAGCCTCTGACATCTGATCCGGCCAGTCGGGATCGCCTGGCCGCTCGAACGTGTCCACGAAGTTCAGGATCAGGTGATCCCGGAACTTGTGCAGGTGATCGGGCCGGTTGTGTTCCTCGAACTGATCCAGGATCGAGATGACCACCGTGTCCTGCCGCGGCTTGAGCTTCATCGCTTCGCGCACGCCCATGAAAAGCACTTCCTTCAACATAGCTGTGTCCTCTGTCTTGTGTGAATGAATGATCGACCGGTGTATTCGGTGGTCAATGCAGCCGCGCGCGTGGCGCACCACCGCCCTCTTCCGAGCCGTCGTCCAGCAAGAGATCCGGTGGCAGGTGCTGGGTCCCGATGAACCGCTGTCGCTGCTTGACCGCCGTGGCCACCGCGGCGATGACAACCTGGTAGATCTCCCGCGCGCTCAAGGGCGCCAAGGCCACGATCACGTCACGCCCAGGCTGTTTGAAACCCGGCACCCCGGCATCGGCCAGCGCCCGGTGAATGACGGAGCGCGCCACCAGCAGCGCCTGCTCGGCCGTGGGCATGCCGATGAAGAACTCCTTCATGCGCGTGCGCAAGGTGAGCGGCACCCGCCAGGGATAGTTGCAGGTGGCAATCCAGGTGACCATGCTGGCATCGATCTCCAGGTCCACGCTGAGGTCACGCACCCGTGCCGCGCTCACCGGCTCCAGTAGGGTGTGCAGAACGTTCACCGGGTTCATGCGCATGTCGTGGCTCGGAGCCTTGTCCAGCTCATCGAGCAGGATCACCGGGTTGGCATAGTCGCCGTGCACAAGCTCTTCGAACACCAGGCCGGTGCGTGAGTTGCTCCAGGTCGCTTCCGAACCCAACAGGGCAGATGAGGTTTCTGCCTGGTCCATCTGGTGCCGGCGGGTGGGCACTCCCAGGACCTTCGCCAGCGCATCGCTGAAATGGGTCTTGCCCACCCCCGGCGGGCCGGACAACAGCATGGGCGGGATGCGCACCGGGCGTTTGCTCACCCTGGCCAGTTCGAGCTGGTTGGCCACGAAGTCGATCACCGCCCCGAAGTGTGGGTGGGAGGACTTGAGAGAGAGCACATCCGCAATCCGGCGCGGCGCACCGATGCGACGAAACGGCCCTTTGCGCTGGAGCATGTCAGCGATACCCTTGTTGCGCTTGTTCACATCCGAATCCACCGATTGCGAGCTCTTGAGCAGTTGCGAGCTAGCCTCATCGCTGTGAACACGCAGCTTGTCCTTGGCGTGGGCTTCCAGGAGCTGAATATGGAAGCCCGTCACATTGACCTTGCTGCTGATGGGCTTGGGCGGTTGACGGCGGGGGCGCTTGGCACGCACCTTTTCAGCGGAAGCATCGTCTTTGACGCTTTCCTGGGATGAAGAGCCCTCCGCTTCGGCACCCGCCACAGCCTCTGGCTTCTGCGACCCAGGGTCGACCGTACCAGGGTAGTGGGCGCTGTCGAGCCTTTCGGCGTTGGCCTGCTCGATCGTTTGCCGTTCTTTCTCCTCGTCCTCCTCCTTGCGCTCCCGCATCACTAGATCGCGCAATTCAATGGGAACCAGCAAGTGCCGCGCGTCAACGTGGCGTTGCCGATAGAGTAGTTCCGTAAAGCAGTTGTCCGGGTACCACCGAGCCTTTGTGGCGGCCGGGGTGGATGCGTTGTCCTCCAGGATGTCCCGTGCACCTGGTGCCGCCTCGGAGGGTGGCGTTTGGCTCAAGGGGTCGTTGTTCCCCGCTTGGGCGGGCGGAGTAGATTCGGGTTCGTCGTGGCTCATGGTCGTGCTGCTCCCTGCCATCACTTCAAGGCGCGCAGCTTGAGGTAGTGCGACACGCGCACCGCCTCCACCGCGGCAGGCACGCCGTGGGGACCAAAACGCCGACTGATCTGGCCGTTCAGGCAGAACGAGATCGCCACCAGCGCTTCCGGGCGTTTGCGGACCAGGTACGCGCGCAGGCGCCGGATCACGAGCAAGGCCTTCGGTCCCGAGTAGTTCAGGTTGTAGACCTGCTTGTTGTGCTCGAGCTTGCGCTTGACCGGGTAGATAGCACCGTCCACCCCCACGCAGCGGCGGAAGTGCTCCAGGGTCTGCAGGCAGTTCTGGCAGATGGAGACGACCAGGCGGTAAATCGGCTTGCGGTGCTGAAACGGTTGTTTGATGATGGCGATGCAGCCGTCGCCATCGAGCATGCCGGCTGCCCATTCCAGGCTGGGGACTGGTGCGTCACCAGCGGCACCGAACAGGTCGAGCTCGGCGCGAAGGTCGTCCAGGGACGCGAGCGGATCGGCCGCGATCACGGCCAGGGCGTTCGCATTGGAGTCACCGGATTCATCCCCCGTGCCCTCGCCGCCCTCCCCCGGCTGGCGTGCTTCAAACGATCCATCCACTTCGGGCAGCGGATTCAATGGACCCTCGTCTTCCAGATCGTCGAAGTCGTCCAGGGAATCGGAGGAGGCGCTCACTTGCGCATCAGAGATCGTAGGAACAGGACTGGCATCCTGCAGCGAGTCGGCGTGCGTGAAAAGATCCGAATGATCATCGCCTTCCTGCACGGGCGCAGGCAGCGCCCGCGCCATCGACACCCGCGCTTGCGAGAGCGCATCGCCCAGGGCGCAGCCCATGCGCGAGAGCACCGGGTCCACCGGATGGTCGCTCAGCGGCCCGTGCTTGCTCCCCACGCGGTACGGCCAGAACGCTTCCTGCCCAAGCAGTTCGCGAAGATCGGCGGCATCTAGCGGCTCCAGTTCCTCGAAGCGGTTGATCAACGCACCCAGGAAGGTGGCGGTCAGCGGATGCGCGCAGCGCGTGTTTGCCTCGGGGGTTCCGTGCTTCCTGGCGGAACCAGCGCCCGGCTCCGAGCCCGGCAACTGTTCAGACGCTGCCAGCTCACCCAGGTCGCTGATCAGGCAGGCCAGGCGCGTGAGCGACGCTTCGTCGCGTTGCAGGTCCAACGTGTCCAGCACCATGGCCGCGCGGATGCCCTGGCTCAGGGGGTGCGTGGTGGGCGTCATCTGCGCCGCAGCTGAGTCCTCGGAGACAACCACCGAGAGCTTGTGCTCGATGTCCGGTCGGCTCACCGCTGCCATGAAAACCGCCTGGTGCACCGGCTTCATGCTGGCCAGCACCCGGTGCAGGTCGAACTCGATGCGATCGGGCAGGCCGAGGTGGTCGAGCAACCAGGGTGTGGCGGCCGGGCCTTTGCGGGTCACGCCCACGCGCTGCACCACCAGCGCATCGGACGGGACGTGGGGTACAGCCCGCTTCATGAGCTTGAGTTCATACACGCCGGGCTTGTGCAACCAGGTCGCGGCGTCCGGTGTCGAGAACACCACCGTCTGGTCACCGCCGCCCAGACGGGCGATGGCGACACAGGACGGTCGTGCATCCCAGAGCTCGCCCTGTGCGTCCAGGTTCGGGCCGGTGAGGCCACAGGCGAAAGGCTTGCTCACATGCGCCGTCACACGCGCCACCGACCACGGGTCGGCCAGGTGGCCCAGGGCGTTGGTGCATTCATCCAGCGGATCGGAGTGATAGAAGCTGAGACCTGAGCTGGCTCGCGTTGATGCACCTGCCGTAGCAGGTGCAGCGGCACGGGCGGCGCGCTCGCGCACTTGGGATTCGAAGTCGTTGAGGTCGGCGGCGAGGACTTTGAGGATGTTGAGGTTCATGTTGGTTCCAGTGTTTCGTGTGAATGAATGGGTCTGAAACGAGGGTGTCGTTTCGGTCTCGGATTTCGTTTGGGCAAAGCTCCGCCTGCCTGGCTGTTTGGGCGCAATTGCCCGGGTCGGCCAGCGAGAAGCTGTGATCGGTGAGGTAGTGGGCTAGTCCTGTTTCAGGAACGCCGGAAGCTCCGGGTTCTTGAGGATCGCCACCAGTGACGGTGAGTCGCGCGGAGAACGCCGCCGGCGGGTGTGAGCTACTGAGACACCGGTGTTGCCCTTGTCATCCAGGGCCAGCTCGTCCAGCGCCAGGATGTCGTCGCCGTCGTCGTCCCCCAGCACAGGCGCCAGGTCCGCGACATTGGTCGAAACATCCGCGGCCGCAGTCGCCCCGCCCTCCTCAGCCGCGATGGCCACGCGCTCCTCCGGCAACTGCACCACGATCCCGCGCACCGGCGTGACCGAGATGTGCTGCTTGAGCAAGCGCTCCATGGCCGACCCATCGCGGCGCGTCAGGTTGGGCACGTAGCGGCTGTAGACGCGGAACAGCATCTCGGTGCTGGTGTGACCGAGCTGACGCGCAATCCACTCCGGCGCTTCGCCCGATGCCAACCACAGCGTGGCCGCCGTATGCCGCATCTGGTACGCCCGGCGATGCGGGATCTCCAGATGACGCAGCAGCGGGGCCCACACGCGGTTGAGGAAGTTCTGGTTGTCGATGGGCGTGCCATTGCGATTGCAGAACACAAACTCCGAGGTCTTGCCGGTCACCTTGAACTGTTCTTGCAGCGCATCGAACACCAGGTCGTTCATCTGGATGTCGCGCACGCTGCCATCGGTTTTCAGTTCGTCCTCTTCTTTCAGCACGATGGCCTCGCGCACCAGGATGAGCCGCCGCTCGAAGTCGACGTACTTCCACTTGAGGCCATGGGCCTCACCCGTGCGCATGCCAGTGAAGAAGCGCACGGTGAAGTACTGGCGGTAGTCCGCGCGCACCGTCGTGAGGATCTGCTGCACCTCGTCCAGGGTGAACGGCATCACGTCGCTGCGCTTCATCTTCAGCGGCTTGATGTTGCGAAACGCCGAAGTAAACTCGAACCGGTCGGCCGCTTCGTTGAGGATCTGGCGCAACGGCTTCATCACGGAGTTGATGCGACGGTTGGACAATGTGCTCTGGGATTTTCGGGTGGTTACTTTGGCGAGTGTTGCCCGAAATGCCAGTACGTCTGCCTTGGTGATCTGGCCGACCTCCTTCTCCCCGAAGTAGGGAATGAGGTACTGGTCGATCGACCCACGCTGCGTGACGCGGTAGCTGCGCCGCCACGACACCTCCGACTCCGCGAACCACTGCTCGGCAAACACCTTGAAGGTGGGTGTGCCGGTGCGGGACGAGGGTTGGCGTTGAAGTTCGGGCGCGCTCGCTTCGGCCACCGGCTGAGTTGAGGGCAGCGGTTTTCCAAAGGTCTTTTCGTAGTCGAAGGAGCCGAGGGCGATTTCGCCCTCGACGCGCTCCATGGCCTTTTGCAGGCGCTTGCGATTGACCGGGGTGTCGGGCAAAGAGGTCTGCTCCCGCAGGCGTTGGCCTTGAAACACGAAGTCCAGGAAAAGCAGTCCCGATTCGGAGCGGCGGCGAATACTACCCACGGAGCGCTCCTCCATTGGTCATTGGAATGGGGGCACTCGACATATGCGAATGGCGCGCCATGTCTTCCTGAATGTGTTCCCAGATGTAGAGGGTCTTACGGCCCCCGAATGGGCGGATGTAATGGCGCCCCTCAATCAGCACGCTGTCCTTCAGGCGATCGCGGATCGTCCTCGAGTCGTATTTGATCAAGGCTGACAACTCTGCGGTCGTCAGATAGGTTTGAGGCGATGCCTCAAGGATTGGCACTTGCATGGATGGCTCTCCTTTCATTGAACAGTTACACTGGGAGACCAGTTTGCAAAAACTCTGATCTTTTTGATCTCCTGTAGGTCAGTATATCTGAGTTTTGCACCAGTGCAAGACTTTTTGGTCTGCAGAAGATCATTTTTTACAAAACAAGGTCATGATCCGCTGCCATTTCGCCCGACTTCTCGGGGAGCGCAAGCTCAAGATTGCCGACGTGGCCAGGGATACGGGCATCAACCGCGGCACGTTGACGCGGCTGTACTACGAGACGGCTGAACGAGTAGAGATCGACGTGCTGGACAAACTGTGCGACTACTTCGTCATCGATTTGCCTGAGTTGCTCGAGCGAACGAGTAGCACCGGCCAGACTTGAATCAAGAGTTCGAGCTGGCGGCCGTCACGAATGCGTCCAAATCCGAGGTCACGGCCACATAGTTCGAACACATGAGGAATTCTGGTCGGAAAAGGCACCCCGCCGTATACTGTATGCATGAACAGTATCTGTGCCAGCTCCACGCCTATGCCCTTTTTGGCGTCCCCGCTGGAGCTACCCATGCCCGCAGTGCCTGTTCGGGCCGGGTTTCCTTCGCCAGCGGAGGACTTCTCGGTCAACCGGCTGGACCTTACACAGATCCTGGTCACGCACCCTCAGGCCACCTTCCTGCTGCGAGTGGCGGGCACGTCCATGCGCGACGCCGGCATCGACGACGGTGACACGCTGGTGGTGGACCGTGCCATCAAACCCCACCATGGCCAGGTGGTCGTGGCCGTGGTCGATGGCGAGTTCACGGTGAAGTACCTGCACCAGCGCGCTGGGCGGGTTCGCCTGAAGGCGGCCAACCCTACGTTCCCGGACATCGTGCCCCGGGACGGTCAGACGATCGAAGTGTGGGGTGTGGTCAGTTCCTGCATCAAGCGCTTCGCCGTCTGACTCCCATTCACCCGATGCGAGCAATGCGGCCATGTACGCCCTGGTCGATGGCAACAATTTCTACGTCTCGTGCGAACGGGTGTTCCGGCCCAGCCTGAACGGCCGGCCTGTCGTCGTTCTCTCCAACAACGATGGCTGCGCCATCGCGCGCTCCAATGAAGCGAAGGACCTGGGCATCAAGATGGCCGCGCCCTGGTTCGGGATCAAGCATCTGGAGCAGGAAGCGGGTCTGGTGGCTCTGTCGGCCAACTTCACGCTGTACGGCGACATGAGTGACCGGATGATGAGCCTGGCCGCTGGCCTGGGCCCAGCCCAGGAGATCTAATCGATGAAAGCTTCATCGGGCTTCAAGGGGTGCGTGGTGACCTGGTGAAGCGGGCCAGGACCGTCCGGGAACGCATCCTGCAGTGGGTTGGCATTCCATGCTGCATCGGCATCGCACACACCAAGACGCTGGCGAAGCTGGCGAACCACATTGCCAAGACCGCGGAACGCAAGCCTGGCAGCTACCCCAGCGAGCTGACCCAAGTTTGCAACCTGGCCATTCTCCCTGCGCAAGATCTGGAGGACGTGCTGCGGGCCACCGAAGTGGGTGCCGTCTGGGGTGTCGGACCCCGCATCGGCAAGCAGCTCCAGGAAGAAGGCGTGCGCACCGTGCTCGACCTGGCGCGCATGGACCCTGCCACCATCCGCCGCCGGTGGGGCGTGACCCTTGAGCGCACGGTGCGCGAGCTCCAGGGCAAACCTTGCATTGAGCTCGACGACGCGCCCGGACAAAAACAGCAGATCGCCTGCACGAGGTCGTTCGGCAAGCCCATGCACGAGCTGGCGCCGCTCCTTGAGGCGGTGAGCGAGTTCGCAGGGCGAGCGGCTGAGAAGCTGCGTTCGCAGAAGAGCTTGGCCACTGAGCTGCTGGTGTTCATGCACACCTCACCCTACCGACCCGGGCCGCAGCTCTCGCGCAGCGTGGTCGTGCCGCTGCGCCGACCGACCGACGACACGCTGGCACTGGCTCAGGCCGCGGCCGATGGCATGCGCTACATGTACGTGCCGGGGTACCGGTTCATCAAGGCCGGCGTCATCCTGGTGGACCTGCAATCCGCGGATGTGTTGCAGCGTGAGCTGGACCTGGAGACACCCGCGGAAGACGAGCCGAAGCGGAACCGCTCACAGCTCATGGGCGCGATGGATGCTATCAACGGGCGATACGGCAAGGGGACGGTACATGCCGCCTCCACGGGCAAGGTCGGTCCGCAGCGGGTGTGGGGCATGAAGCAGGAGCGCCGCACGCCGCAGTACACGACGCGGCTTGAGGATGTGCCGGTGGCGAGGGCGTGAACAGCGCCAGTCCACATACCTCCGCCCGTATGATGCCCACCGTGAACTTTCCTCCAGGGCATCCCACACTGTTGCGACATCCCGTGCCAGATGGACTTCCTTTCCCGGTGGAGACGGTGCTCGAATTGCCTGCGGTCGGGTATGAGGTGGAGCAGCGAGATGACTGGTGGATCGTGCGGATCGGGGCCACCGGTGAAGCGGTGTATCAAGGTCCAGGGCCGGTCGAAGTGTTCGTATCCGCAGCGCCTTTCTGATGAACGAGCATCCGACGCTGCTGTGGCATCCCACGCCCGATGGTGCGAGTCCCTACTGCGAGACACGCCTTCCACTGGAACCGCACGACTACCACGTCATCGAGGTGCCCAGCTTGGAGATCGTGATCGTGATCCTGATCGCGAATGGCGAGGTGGTGTACAAGGGCGCTGGACCCGTAAAGGTGTATCGCTCGCCCACCCGGCTGTGACGTCACACAGATGCCGGGCATGTTGAATGGCTGGGTGACTGCTCCAGACTGAATGGAGCCGTTCGGCGTTAGGCCGTGTATGGCTCCTTCACATCGATTGCTGTCCCTCGATGCTGAATACCCAAGTGCGAGATTTTTGGTACGTCGCGGACCTTCAAGAGCGCATGTGACGGTTTCATCTGGCGGCGATTCCGGCGACATTCGCTTCGCACGCAGAATGCTGTGAGCTCACATCACAACTCGAAAACTTCAACGCCGGCACAGCTTCACCGGCCCGAGCTCCTGGCAACCGCGGCGCTGCGTTTCCACACTGCAGTGCAGGTCGTAGGCGGCGCCCTTCCACGCCCACACCGGTTCGCAGAAGCCCGCAGTGCCGATGCGCAGGTCCTGCCAGCCCTGGGTGCGTGTGGGCAGGGGCGTCACGCCAGCGCCTGGGAAACCGAGTTGCTGCGTGTAGCGGCCCTGCGCGTTTTTCACGAACAAAAACACCGAAGAACCGGTGTGGCCTGAAGTGCAGCCATTGCCCGCGGTCACCAGCACCTCGGGCACGCCGTCGCTGTTCAGGTCAAGCACCTGGGTCTCGTGTGCGATCTCGCCGCAATCGGGGGCCATCAGGGCCTTGCCGCCCGGGGCGACGCGGTAGTCGAGCAAACGGAAGATGGCCAACTGGTCGGCTGCAGGCAGGCGACTGGCCAGATCGCCGAACAGCAGGCGTGGACCCGCAGGCTGGGCCCAGGCCACCGCAGCGGTGGTGAGCCCGATGGCGGCCAGCCAGAAAAGACGCACATTCATCGGGCGCTCAGAGCTTGGGCGTCGCGCCGCTCGACAGCCGCGCTTTCACAGCCTCTTGTCGCTTCTGTTCCACCCAGTCCTTGGCCTTCTGGTGCGAGCTGGCCCAAGCACCGTAGTCCACCAGGCGCACAACAAGGTTGCGCACCGGCTCGCCAGCCATGCTGGCTGCCGCAGCCAACCCGCAGGTTGATGGGTCTCGCGGCACATAGCCCTTCTCCTGGCCACGTTTGAGGCCGCTCAGGATGTCGTTTGCTTCGCCCACACCAATCACGGTGGTTTTGGGCGTGCTGCGCCAGCACATGGGCTTGCCGGGTTCGCCCCAGACGCTGTTGGTGGTGGAATAGTTCTTGCCGCTCGTGGTGGGCTGACCGTAGCGTTGCGCCAACTGGGCACCGAGCTGTGCCTGCGTGGGTGGTGAGTTCAGACTCATTTGCCTCGTCATGCCGAGCACGCGTGGCGCGCTGGGTGGTGGCGAGAAGTACAGCCTGAAATCCTCGCGGCCTTGCGCATCGTCGAAAGTGGCCCACAGCTCGTACAGGAAAGGCTGCGTGCTCAGTTGCTGAACGCCGTCGCTGTAGTTGTAGGTCATATTGCGTTTTTGTACGCGAATGCCGGGTCGGTGGGCATTGAGCACAGCCATCACTTCGGCCTCGCTCATGCCCGGGCGCAAGCCCACGATGTCGAACGACGGTTGGGCTGTGGCGGGCAGGCACAGTGCGCAGGCCATGGCGAGCAGCCCGGCAGCAGCCTGCCGGGAAATGGTGTGACGCATATCAACTCCCTTCGGATGAGGTGAGCTCATGCTAGGTCGCACCAGCGCACGAGGCACCTCCCAAATGAGAGGCCCGAAACTCAAACTGCGGCTTCAGGACGAGCGCAGCGGCAAGGCGAGCTCGCGCTGCAAACGCGCAATCAGTTCGGCCTGGCGCCGCACACCGGTCTTTTGAAACACGCACTTGAGGCGCGTGCGCGCGGTGCCGTAGGTCAGGCCGAGGAGTGATGCGGCGTCTCGCAGGCTCCATCCATCGAGCAGGGCCTCGGTCAGCCGCGCCTCGGCCGGTGTGAGTCCGTGCGCAAGCCGCAGCCAGTCGGCGCGAGAGGGTGGCGGGTCGTGGGCCGTGCCCGAGAGCGCCAGCAGCACGCAAGGCCGGTGCGCCTGGGCCGACGACAGCGGTAACGCAAGTGCCGCCGCTTGGACGCGCAGGGGCGCTCCCCCGCCCGTGCGTGGCAGCACCAGCGTGTCGGCGTGCGAGGCCCGTCCCTCGGGCCGCGGCGCGTGGATCTGCAGCAGCGCTGCGAGCGCGGGCCGCGATGCGCTGTTGGCGGCCTGCACGCGGCCTCGCTGGTACACCAGTGCGTCGGCCTGAGCGAGCACCTGCAGTGCGGCCTGGTTGGCGTGCACCAAGCTGCCATCTGGTGCCACGATGAGCATGCCGCCTTGAAGGCTGTCGAGCGCGCCGGCGAGTTGATCGCGGCGCAGCGAGGCCGTGCCCAACCGCTCGCGGATGCGCAGCGCACGCACGAAGTGCCCGCTGAGAAGCTCGAATAGGCGAACCTCGCGATCGCTGAAGGTGGGCAGGTCGGGTGCGCGCAGCAGCGTTACGTTGGCGATGCCGCTGCGCTCGGTGGTGAGGGTATTGCCCAGGCTGTAGCGAAACCCCTGCGGCCGCATCCACTCCTGGTAGTAACCCGACCGGTACAGGATGCCGGTCTCTCGGGTGTGGGCGTCGAGGCGTTCGTTGGTGCGCACCATGCCGAGCCGGTGCAGCGCTTCGGAGTGCACGTTCCAAGGGTTGTCGGGTGCGAAGTACAGCGCGTCGAAACAAGTCATCCAGCGGGGTTCAATGCCGGCCAGGTGCGCCTGGGTGAGGCGGCGGTTGCCGAAATCGAGGACATAGAAGGTTTCAGCCTCGGTGCGGAAGCAGGTCTTGAGTCGCGCGAGAACCGCGGGCCAGTGCAGTGCGTCGAGCGCGGCATCGTAGATGGCCGAGGTGAGGTCGTCGACAGCGGACGGGGTCATGGCCTCAGTGCATCTGGAGCGGTCGGGCCGACTGCGTGACCCGAACCAGCAGCGCCGTCAGTTCGCTCTGGCGCGTGGACCCGGTCTTTTGAAACAGGATTTTCAGATACCAGCGCGCAGTGGCATAGCTCATGCGCGCTCTCGAGGCGGCTTCGCGCAGTCCGCCACCGTCCATCAGTGAAAGGGCGAGTCGCGCTTCGGCAGCGGTGAAACCGAAGAGCGCGGTCAGTGTCTCGCGCGCCTGTGCCACTGGCGGTGCCAGCGGTTCGGACAGGCTCACGAGCACGGCCGCTCTCGGCGACACGAACACGCTGCGGGTGCTGCGCAGGGGCGTCATCTGCAGCACGAGGCCTTGTGCCACGAGGGCGGCTTGCTGCGCCGGTTCAGGCGCGGTGCCGCCGGCCGTGCAGGCGCTCAGCAAGGCTTCAAGTCGTGCCTGGTGTTGCGGCTCGCGCGCTGCGAGCCTTCCGCCGCGCAAACAGAAGCCCTTGCCACATGCGAGCAACTGCAGCGCTGCCCGGTTGGCTTGCAGCAACGCGCCGTGCGCATCGAGCACCGCCATGCCCTGCGCAACCTGGTCCAGAGCCATGGTGCTGTCACTGCAGCGTTGCGTCAGGGTGTCAAGCTTCACCACCATGCGCATGGCGCGCTCCATGTGTCGCGCGAGCTGGCCCAGGCGGCGCTGTTCGGCCATGCCGAAGCCGCCACGACCTGGCTCGCGCAGCAAGCTGAAATTGAGCACCAACCCCTCCTGTATCCATGGCGTGATGCCCATGGTGTGCGCAAGATCCTGCGGCCGCAGCCATTCGTTGAAGTAGGTCGAGCGCCTCAATGCACCCGGGTCGCCCAAGTGAGCGAGCATGCTTTCATCGGTGCGCACAACGCCGGGTCGGTGCAGTTCGGGCGTTTGCAGGCAAGGGTTGTCGGGCAGGTAGAAACTGGCCGAGAAGCGCTTGAGTTGTGCGCGCTCGACGCCTTCGATGCGCACAGGTCGAAGGGTGTGCGCGCGCAGGTCCAGGCAATACAAGGCTTCCACCCGAGACTGGAACAGCGTGCGCAGCGTCGGCATGCCCTCATCCCAGGCGGCTGGGTCGATCACAGCGTCGTAGAGGGCCTCGGTGGCCCGGTGCAGAAGGAAATCGGGTCGGGACATGGCGACTTTTTAACCGATATCGCCACACTGCGCCCCACCTCCATTTGCGTGCTGTGGGAGACGTATCCAGCAGAACACACTCAATTGTGTGCACTGCAAGCGATGTTCTTGGTCAGCGTGGGTCGCTATCAACACTGACTACGCAATGCACATGGATGCTAATCGTCGCAGTATGGCGCCCACCAAAAATCCGCAATAAATGTAGACCCGCCGACCGGTACCAGTGAGACTGGTAAAGACTGAAATTCATCATGGCAAAGTCCCCCTCCATTCGCTGAAAGCTATGAGATAAGCTGACGTTTGAACGTGTAACCGCGCGATACAGTGGACGAGTTGATGAGCGACCGGGCCTGACCGATGGAGGCAGTCTAGCCGCGACCATGCCGCCATCAAGCGGTGGACCGAGTCTTGTAAGGTACAAACGACCTCAGCATGATTTAGAGCGCGCATCGTGTGCGATGTCTCAAACGTCAATAATCGCTGCAAACCACCCCCCCTGGGTCAAGGTACACGTGGACAGCTAAGGGGAGTGCCTTGACCAATTAAGCGACGGCACGAGTGCAAGGGTCGTTTTCAGGAATGGGGCTGATCTGGTGGGGCCATCGCGGCACGAGCAAGGCACACATCGGGCACAGGATGTTTCCGATGGAGTATTGGCGAATATTGGTCCAACTGCGAGATGTGCCCAAGTCAGTGGGGCTCAGTTGCGGAGAGCGATGAAAAGTGTCGCACGATGTGTGCGGGCACTTGCTTGAAAAGCAAGGCTTGGTGCGGCTGGCGGGGATCGAACCCACGACCCTCGGCTTCGGAGGCCGATACTCTATCCACTGAGCTACAGCCGCATGCTGCTTGGAGACCGATAGTCTATCTGTTGCGTTTTGCTCCGATGACGACAGCCTTCGGAGGCCAATACTCTATCCACTGAGCTACAGCCGCAACGCCAGCGATTCTATCAGCCGAGGGGGCGACGCCCGGCGGGTGCCAAGGGGGCTTGGCTATAATCCAAGGCTGTTTGCCCGGCCTGACACGGGCACGCCCCACACCCGAACAGGCCTTGCTTCGCCACCCCCTGAGGACATCATGAGCGACCACGCGCACGAAGAACACCATACCGGTCCCATCAAGACGCCAACCCAGTTGATGTGGACGGCCTTCTTTGCGTTCGTCGCGCCCATCTTCATCATCATCGGCCTGGTGTACTACGTGGTCTCGGCCAACAAGCCGGCGGCCGGCGCGGTGGACATGGAGCAAGCCGTTGCCCAGCGCATCCAGCGCGTGGGCACGGTGGAGTTGCGCGACGCCAACCGCCCGCTGGCTTCCGGCGAGTCGGTGTACACCGCCCAGTGCGCGGCCTGCCATGCGGCGGGCCTGGCCGGCGCGCCCAAGTTCGGCGACGCCGCCGCCTGGGGCCCCCGCATCGCCACCGGCTATGAAGCCCTGCTGACCTCCGCCCTCAAGGGCAAGGGCGCCATGGGCGCGCAAGGCGGCGGCGCGTTCCGCGATGCCGAGATCGGCCGCGCCGTGGTGCACCTGGCCAACGCCGCTGGCGGCAAGTTCCCCGAGCCCCAGGCACCGGCACCCGCCGCTGCAGCAGCCCCCGCGGCCGCTGCTCCGGCCGCTGCAGCTCCTGCCGTGGCAGCGGCGGCCCCTGCCGCAGTCGCAGCCGCACCCGCTGCCGCTGCGCCCGCACCTGCCGCCTCGGCCACCGTGGCCGCTGGCGCCGGTGAGGCCCTGTACAAGCAGGCTTGCGCCGTGTGCCACGTGGCCGGCGTGGCCGGTGCACCGAAGTTCGGCGACAAGGCCGCCTGGGCACCCCGCGTGGGCGCTGGCCTGGACACCCTGACCGCCACGGTCATCAAGGGCAAGGGTGCGATGCCACCCAAGGGCGGCGCAGGCGCCGCCGCGGAGGCCGACATCAAGGCCGCCGTGCAGTACATGCTGAACGCGGTGAGGTAAGGCGCGTCCACTTCCCCCTAAAAAGCCGGCCCCGTGCCGGCTTTTTTGTGCCCGCGCGCGGCTGCCCTCAAGCGGCTTGTAGCGCCTGGGGATGGGGAATGAAACCGAACCGCACCGGCAGCGCATCGGCACGCACCTCGGCCGGGCGCCAGCGGCCGGCTTCGACCGCGTCGGCGGCCAGGTTCATGTCGGCGCTGTGCACCAGCCCGACACCCAGATCGGTCACCAGGTACAGCCGGCCCGATTCGTCCAGCAGGCTTTCCTGCACGCGCGCCGGCAGGCCGGTGTGGGACAACACGCCACCCTCGGGCTGCAGGCGCCAGATCCACGGCATGGCTTCGAGTTCGACGTACACGCGCTGCGGCCCGTTCTGGAAGTACCACTGGCCTTGCGCGTCGGCCGCGTAGTTGCGGTGGATGAACTCGATGAGCTTGTCGTGCTTGAGCAGCGAGCCCTTGCTGGCGGGAAAAGGCCCTTGCGCCTGCGTGCGGTCGTCGCGCATGTACCAGTTGCCGCGGGCATCCAGACCCAGCCAGCCATAACAGTGCGGCACATTGGGCCACTTGGCCATCGCGGCCTTGACGATGTCGTCCATGGCGAGGCTCCTCAAAGGTGGGCGAGCAGCCAGTTTCCCACGGCCTCGGGCATCGCGCGCACATGCCCGGGAAGGCCAAGGGGTCCGTGCGAGACCGGAAAGCCCACATGGCCACCCTGCTCGGGCTGCCACAGGGTGACGTGATGGCCCGCGTCCTGCTGGGTCGGCAGGGACTCGGCGGGCACGAAGGGGTCGTTGCGCGCATTGAGCGCGAGCGCGGGCACGCGGATGCTGTGAAGCACCGGTTTGGCCGAGGCGCGCGCCCAGTAGTCGGTCGTGTCCTTGAAGCCGTGCAGGGGCGCGGTGAAAAGGTTGTCGAACTCGTAGAGGTCGCGCGCGGCCAGCAGCTTCTGCCGGTCGAACAGGCCAGGGTGCTGCTCCAGCTTGCCGAGCGCCTTGGGCACCATGGAGCGCATGAACATGCGGGTGTAGACCACGCGGTTGAAGCCGCGCCCGATGGCGTGGCCGCCCGCGGCCAGGTCCAGCGGGGAACACACCGACGCGATGGCGCGCACGCAGGAGGTCGCTTCCGTGCCCATCTCACCGGCCCAGCGCATCAGCGCATTGCCACCCAGCGACACGCCCACGGCGATCAGCGGCCGGCCCGGATGTTCTTCGGCAAAACGGCGCAGGATCCAGTCGATCTCCTGGAAGTCACCCGAGTGGTAGGCGCGTGGCGCCTGATTGAGTTCGCCCGAGCATCCCCGGAAGTGGGGCACCGCGTAGGCCACGCCGTGGGCGGCGGCGAAATCGGCGAAGGCCACGGCGTACTGGCTCGCGGAAGAACCCTCCAGCCCATGGAACAGCACCAGCAGAGGCGCCTCCGGCGCGCTGCTGTGCAAGGCCTGGTCCACGTCGATGAAGTCGCCATCGGGCGTCTGCCATCGGCTGCGCTTCCAGCGCGGCGGCGGTCCGAAATGGCGGCGGCTGGCCAGCGCGGCCCACACCGTCTGCGGGTTGCCTCCCGGCAACCACCACGGCGCACGGTAGGAAAAGCGGTCGGACTTCAATGCAGCACCGGCTGGGTGGTAAAGGCCTCGAGCGGCTCGGTGCGTGAGCCGGGGCTGGCGTGGTGCGCGACCATGCGCCAGCCCTGGGCGGTCTTGGCATAGACGTTGGTGGCCACCACCCAGGCGTGTTGCATGCCATCGTCCGTCATCACGGCCACGCGCTCGACCACGCTGTGCACGCTGCAGCCACCGGCATCGAGCCGGCGCACCTTCTCGGGCTGGGCCTGCACGCTGCCACTGGCGAACATGGTCTCGAACGCGGCGCGCACCGCGGCGTGCCCCACGAGCCGGGGACCACCCGGATGCACACACACGATGTCGTCCTCGTCCGCCCAGCAGGCCATGAGGCGCTCGATGTCGGCGTGTTGCAGCGCGTCGTAGAAGGCCGCCTCCGTGTCGTCCGCCGAACCGGGGGGCAGTTTGGGTTTTCGCATGTGGGCTATTTTGCCGCCAGTGCCCGGCTGCCCGGGTGCACCCCCGGGTATATTCCCGCTGATCGACCTGATCTCATCCAGCGGAGGTTTTATGCGCACATCCATTCGACGCCTGTCCACCTGGGCCGCCGCCCTGTTGCTCGCCACCAGCCTCACGGGCTGCGGGTACAACGACTTCCAGCGCCTGGACGAACAGAGCCAGTCGGCCTGGTCGGAGGTGCTCAACCAGTACCAGCGCCGAGCCGACCTGATCCCCAACATCGTCGCCACCGTCAAGGGCGAGGCCAACTTCGAGCAGGAAACGCTCACCCGCGTGATCGAGGCCCGCGCCAAGGCCACGTCGATCCAGGTCACGCCCGAGACCTTGAACAACCCGGCCGCGATGCAGCAGTTCCAGGCCGCGCAAGGCGAACTGGGCAGCGCGCTCAGCCGCCTGATGGTGGTGGTGGAGCAGTACCCCAACCTCAAGGCCAACCAGGGCTTCAGCGACCTGCGCGTGCAGCTCGAAGGCACCGAGAACCGCATCACCGTGGCGCGCAACCGCTACATCCAGACCGTGCAGGAGTACAACGTGCTCGCGCGCAGCTTCCCCACCAACCTCACCGCGATGGTCTTCGGCTACAGCCCCAAGGCCAACTTCCAGGTCGCCAACGAGGCCGCGATCTCGACACCGCCCACGGTGGACTTCAAGAAGCCATGACGCTGCGCCTGGCCCGGTGGCTGCTGGCCACCCTGGGGCTTTGGTTCTTCCCCTCCTGGGCGCTGGCGCAAGGCCTGCAGCCCATCCCCGAATTGCGCGCGCGCGTGATCGACCAGACGGGCACGCTCGATGTGGCGAGCCTCGCCGCCATCGAAGCCAAGCTCGCGGCATTTGAAAAGACGAACGGCTCACAGGTGGTGGTGGTGATGGTGGCCACCACCGCACCCGAAGACATCGCCGATTACACGCAGCGCCTGGGCGACGCCTGGAAGATCGGCCGGCGCGATGTGGGCGACGGCGTGCTGTTCGTGATCGCCAAGGACGACCGGCGCCTGCGCATCGCCACCGCGAAGGCGCTGGAAGGCGCGATTCCCGACCTGATGGCCAAGCGCATCATCGACGGCGCGGTGACGCCCGCGTTCCGCATCGGCAACTACGCCGCCGGCATCGAGGCCGGGGTCGATCAGATCCTGGCGCGCATCCGGGGAGAGAATCTGCCCCTGCCCGCGGAACAGGCCACGCGCGATGGCGCCGGCCTCGACGATTTCGACGGCATGGAGGTGCTGGTGTTCCTGGTCTTTGCCGTGCCCATGTTCTCGGCCGTGCTGCGCGGCATCTTCGGCAACAAGCTGGGCACGGTGTTCACGGGCATCGGTGCCGGTGGCCTGGCCTGGGTGCTGACCGCCGTGGTCTGGGTGGCCATCGGCGCCGGCCTGCTCGGCATGCTGGCCGCGCTGTTCCTGCAGTTCCTGCCGGCACCCACTTCGGGAGGCTCCGGCCGCGGCGGGCGTGGCGGCGGCTGGGGCGGTGGCGGCTTCGGAGGTGGGGGCGTAGGACGCGGAGGGGGTTTTGGCGGTGGTGGTTTCAGCTCGGGCGGTGGCGGCAATTTCGGCGGCGGCGGCGCTTCCGGCGGCTGGTGAGGGCAGCAGGCCATGAACAAACTCGCCCGCATCCTGAAGCACCGTTGGCTGGACGCCTCGGACACCGCGCGCGCGGTGCCCGACGACATGGCCGAGCGCCTGGCGCGGCGCGTGGCCGCCAGCGAAGGCCGGCACAGCGGCGAGGTGCGGCTGTGCGTCGAAGCCGCCCTGCCCCTGAGCTACCTCTGGCGCATCAATGCCAGCACCCCGCTGTCCACCGTGGTGCGCGAGCGAGCGCTGACCTGGTTCGGCCGCCTGCGCATCTGGGACACCGAGCACAACAACGGTGTGTTGATCTACCTGCTGCTGGCCGAGCACGCCATCGAGTTCGTGGCCGACCGGGCGCTGGCGCAACGCGTCGCGCCGGCCGAATGGCAGGCCATCGTGGACCGTCTGGGCGCGCGCCTGCGCGAGGGGGCGTTCGAGGATGGGCTCACGCAGGCCCTGGAAGAAGTGTCCGCCCTGCTGGTGCTGCACTTCCCGGCCGACGCCGGCGCCACCCGGCGCAACGAGCTGGCCGACGGCGTCGTGCGCCGCTGACGAGCGCCGGAGGACTCAGCCGCGCCGCTTCTCCTGCGCGGTGCGGCCGTTGTTGAGCGCCACATTCAACTCCTGCTGCAGCGCCTTGTTCATCTGGGCAAAGGTCTTGAGTTTGCGCGTGGTCTCGCGCAGTCGATCGGCCATGCGCTTGGAGATCGCCAGCAGCAAGCGGGCGCCCAACCTCGGGTCGTCCTTGAGCAGGCGCATCAAGGCCGTGCGCGAGAGCACGGCCGCCGCGATGTCGGTGTTGGCGGTGCAGGTGGCCGAGCGCGGCGCGCCATCGAGCACGCCCATTTCCCCGATCAGGTGGCCGGGGCCCATGATGTTCACCACCATGCTCTCATGCAGGCCGGGCAGCTCGTTCTCGACCGCGATGTCGCCTTCCAGCACCAGCAGCATGTAGTCGGTCTGCTTGACCTCCCCCTCCTGGATGATGACCGCGCCCGCCTTGATGAGCTTGGGCCGCATGTAGCCCACCACTTTCAGCGCATCGCTCAGGGTGAGGTCGGCCAGCGCCGACGAGGTGACCAGCAAACGGGCTGCCACCTCTTCCGGGGCCATGTCGGGGCTCTCAAAAATGGATGACATCGGCGATGCTCCCAACGTGTTCTTGTCTTGTCCGAGATGGTATGCGGACTGTCACACGGCTCGCCGCAAAAGCCAACAAAAAGACCGGCACGAGGCCGGTCCTTCTTTGATAAACGACACGAAGTCGTCGCTTATTTCTTTTGGCGGTATTTGCGCAGGGCGGCGATCTGCGCGGCCATGACCGCGAGTTCCGACGTGGCCTTGGCCAAATCGAGATCACTCTTGGCGTTCTTCACGGCCTCTTCGGCCTGCCGGCGCGCTTCGGTCGCCTTGGCCTCATCGAGGTCGTGGCCACGGATCGCGGTGTCGGACAACACGGTGATGTGGTGCGGTTGCACTTCCAGAATGCCACCGGCCACGAACACGAATTCTTCACCGCCATCGGCCTTCTCGATGCGCACGGCGCCGGGCTTGATGCGGGTGATCAGCGGAATGTGGCCGGGCAGGATGCCCAGCTCACCGGCCTCGCCCGGCAGCGCCACGAACTTGGCTTCGCCGGAGAAGATGGATTCTTCGGCGCTGACCACATCGACGCGGATGGTGCTCATAGTTACTCCAATAAAAAAGGTGAGTGGAAAGCAAGCAGCGGGGTGGCTGGCTAGGCGCCGCGCGGAGCCGTACCAAGGTACGGCGAGCACGGCAACAACGCCAGACGCCCCGGGGCGCCGCTTTACGCCACCTTTTTGGCCTTTTCGAAGGCTTCGTCGATCGTGCCGACCATGTAGAACGACTGCTCGGGCAGGTGGTCGCATTCACCGGCGGTGATCATCTTGAAACCACGGATGGTTTCGGCCAGCGGCACGTACTTGCCGGGCGAGCCGGTGAACACTTCAGCGACGTGGAAGGGCTGCGACAGGAAACGCTGGATCTTGCGGGCGCGGGCCACGGCCAGCTTGTCTTCCGGCGCCAGTTCGTCCATGCCCAGGATGGCGATGATGTCGCGCAGTTCCTTGTAGCGCTGCAGCGTGCCTTGCACGGCGCGGGCGGTTTCGTAGTGGTCCTGGCCCACCACCAGCGGGTCGAGCTGGCGGCTGGTGGAGTCCAGCGGGTCCACGGCGGGGTAGATGCCCAGCGCGGCGATGTCACGGCTCAGCACCACGGTGGAATCCAAGTGGGCGAAGGTGGTGGCGGGCGACGGGTCGGTCAAGTCATCGGCAGGCACGTACACGGCCTGGATGGAGGTGATCGAGCCGACCTTGGTGGAGGTGATGCGCTCTTGCAGACGGCCCATTTCTTCGGCCAGCGTCGGCTGGTAGCCCACGGCGGAAGGCATGCGGCCCAGCAGGGCGGACACTTCGGTACCGGCCAGGGTGTAGCGGTAGATGTTGTCCACGAAGAACAGCACGTCACGGCCTTCGTCGCGGAACGACTCGGCGATGGTCAGGCCGGTCAGGGCCACGCGCAGACGGTTGCCCGGCGGCTCGTTCATCTGGCCGTAGACCATGGCCACTTTCGAGTCCTCGAGCTTCTCGAGGTTCACGACGCCGGAGTCGGCCATCTCGTGATAGAAGTCGTTGCCTTCGCGGGTGCGCTCACCCACACCAGCGAACACCGACAGACCGCTGTGGGCCTTGGCGATGTTGTTGATGAGCTCCATCATGTTCACGGTCTTGCCCACACCGGCGCCACCGAACAGACCCACCTTGCCGCCCTTGGCGAACGGGCAGACCAGGTCGATCACCTTGATGCCGGTTTCCAGCAGTTCCTGCGAGGGGGACAGTTCGTCGTAGGCGGGAGCCTTGCGGTGGATCGAAGCCGTCAGAGCCTGGTCGACCGGGCCACGCTCGTCAATCGGCGCACCCAGCACGTCCATGATGCGGCCCAGGGTGGCCTTGCCGACCGGGACCATGATGGGGTTGGCGGTGTTGGACACCACCATGCCGCGGCGCAGGCCGTCGGACGAGCCCAGCGCAATGGTGCGCACCACGCCGTCGCCCAGCTGCTGCTGGACTTCCAGCGTCAGGGTGGAGCCTTCCATTTTCAGCGCGTCGTAAACGCGCGGCATCTGGTTGCGCGGAAATTCCACGTCCACGACGGCGCCGATGCACTGGACGATCTTGCCTTGTACTTGAGACATGATGGATACCTTCTGTTTTCTCTGGATTCGGTTGGGCGGCTGCTTCAGACCGCGGCGGCACCGGCGACGATTTCCGAAAGTTCTTTCGTGATCGCGGCCTGACGGGTCTTGTTGTAGACCAGCTTGAGTTCACCGATGACGCTGCCGGCGTTGTCGGTGGCGGCCTTCATGGCCACCATGCGGGCGGATTGCTCGGACGCCATGTTCTCGGCGACCGCCTGGTACACCTGGGCTTCCACGTAGCGCAGCAGCAGTTCGTCGATGACGGTGGCTGCATCGGGTTCGTAGATGTAGTCCCAGTCGCGGCCGCCGGCGTTGTCCTGCAAGGTGCCTGCATTGAGCGGCAGCAGTTGCTCGATCACCGATTCCTGCTTCATCGTGTTGATGAACTTGGTGTACGACAGGTAGACCGCGTTGATGCGACCTTCGGTGTACGCATCGAGCAGCACCTTGACGGGGCCGATCAGCTTTTCCAGGTGAGGCGTGTCGCCCAGCCCGGTCACGCTGGACACCACCTTGGCACCGATGCGGTTGAGGAAGCCCAGGCCCTTGTTGCCAATGGCCACGGCCTCGGCGCTCACGCCCTGGGCCTGCAGTTCCTTGAGCTGGGTCGTCACCGCACGCAACACGTTGGTGTTGAGACCGCCGCACAGACCCTTGTCGGTCGTGACCACGACAAAACCGGCGGTCTTGGCGTCGTTGGTCTGCATGAACGGGTGCGTGTACTCCGGGTTGGCCCGGCTCAGGTTGCCAGCGATCTGGCGCACCTTCTCGGCGTAGGGACGCGCGGAGCGCATGCGCTCCTGCGCCTTGCGCATCTTGGAGGCGGCGACCATTTCCATGGCTTTGGTGATCTTCTTGGTGTTCTCCACCGATTTGATCTTGCCGCGTATTTCCTTACCTGCTGCCATTGGGGCTCCTTAGCTGGTCAATGGGGCGGATCAGTACGTGCCGGTCTTCTTGAAATCGGCAACTGCGGCGGCGAGCTGGGCTTCGGCTTCTTTGTCCTTGTCCAGCGCCTTGCCGCCTTCCATCTTCTGCAGCAGGGAGGCGTGCTTGTCCTTCAGGAAGGCGTGCAGGCCGGCTTCGAACGGCAGCACCTTCTTGACGTCGATGTCGTCCAGATAGCCCTTGTTCACAGCGAACAGCGAGGCGGCCATCAGGCTGATGGACAGCGGCGCGTATTGGGCCTGCTTCAGCAGTTCGGTCACGCGGGCACCGCGGTCGAGCTGCTTGCGGGTGGCTTCGTCCAGGTCGGAAGCGAACTGCGCGAACGCAGCCAGTTCACGGTACTGGGCCAGGTCGGTACGGATGCCGCCGGACTGCTTCTTGATCAGGTCCGTCTGGGCAGCACCACCGACGCGCGACACCGAGATACCGGCGTTGATGGCGGGGCGGATACCGGCGTTGAACAGGCTGGTTTCCAGGAAGATCTGGCCATCGGTGATCGAGATCACGTTGGTCGGCACGAAAGCGGACACGTCGCCGGCCTGCGTTTCGATGATGGGCAGTGCGGTCAGCGAACCGGTCTTGCCCTTGACTTCACCCTTGGTGAAGGCTTCGACGTAGTCGGCGTTCACGCGGGCTGCGCGTTCGAGCAGACGGCTGTGGAGGTAGAACACGTCGCCGGGGTAGGCTTCGCGGCCTGGCGGGCGGCGCAGCAGCAGCGAGACCTGGCGGTAGGCCACGGCCTGCTTGGACAGATCGTCATAAACGATCAGCGCGTCCTGGCCGCGGTCGCGGAAGTATTCGCCCATGGTGCAGCCGGAGTAGGCCGACAGGTACTGCATGGCAGCGGATTCGGAAGCCGAAGCGGCCACGACAATGGTGTAGTCCATCGCGCCAGCCTGCTCCAGGGCACGCACCACGTTCTTGATCGACGAGGCCTTCTGGCCGATCGCGACGTAGACGCAGGTCATGTTCTGACCCTTCTGGTTGATGATCGCGTCGATCGCCACGGCGGTCTTGCCGGTCTGGCGGTCACCGATGATCAGTTCGCGCTGGCCACGGCCGACGGGCACCATGGAGTCGATCGACTTCAGACCGGTCTGCACCGGCTGGTCCACCGATTTGCGGGCGATCACGCCCGGGGCGACCTTCTCGATCACGTCGGTCATCTTGGCGTTGACCGGGCCCTTGCCGTCGATCGGCTGGCCCAGGGCGTTGACCACGCGGCCAACGAGCTCGGGACCGACCGGCACTTCCAGGATGCGGCCCGTGCACTTGACGGTGTCGCCTTCGGAAATGTGCTCGTACTCGCCCAGAATCACGGCGCCGACGGAGTCGCGCTCGAGGTTCAGTGCCAGACCGAAGGAAGGCACGCCATCCTTGTTGGCCGGGAATTCCAGCATTTCGCCCTGCATCACGTCGGACAGGCCGTGGACACGGACGATACCGTCGGTGACCGAGACCACAGTGCCCTGGTTGCGCACATCGCTGGATGCGCCCAGACCTTCGATGCGGGACTTGATCAGTTCGGAGATTTCGGCGGGATTGAGTTGCATGACTCTTTCCTTCTTTCGTTAAATGGTGTGCAGGCGCGCCCGGAAAAACAGCCGTCAGGCCGTCAGGGCAATCTTCATTTGTTCCAGGCGGGCTTTGACCGAGGTGTCGAGCACCTCGTCGCCCACCACCACGCGAATGCCGCCGATCAGATCGGGCTGCAATTTCACCTGGAGGTTGAGCTTGCGTCCAAAGCGCTTTTCCAGCACCCCGGAGAGCTCGGCCAGCGTGGCGCCGTCCACCTCGAAGGCGCTGTGAACCACCGCGTCGTACGCCCCCAGCTGCGCGTTCTTCAGCGCGCGGAACTGGGCGGCGATCTCGGGCAGGGCCTCGATGCGGCCGTTCTCGATCACGGTGCGCAGGAAGTTCTGGCCGATGGCGGGCAGGCTGCTCTTGAGCAGGCCGGTCATGAGCGAAAGCACCTGATCGGGTTCGGTCTTGGGGCTGTCGGCGAACTGACGCAGCTGTTCATTGGCGGCCAGGGCAGCCAGCTCGTCGAGCCAGGCCGCGGCGCCAGCCGCGTCAGGGCCTGCGGCCTTGAACAGCGCTTCCGCATAGGGGCGGGCAATGGTGGCGATTTCTGCCATGGTGGTCCTTTGAATGCCGGTCGGTGGCGTCAGGCTCGGATCAGAGCTCGGTCTTCAGGCGGCCCAGCAATTCGGCGTGAACGCCGGCATTGATTTCGCGCTTGAGGATCTGCTCGGCACCCTTGACGGCCAAGGCAGCCACCTGCTCGCGCAGGGCTTCGCGGGCCTTGACGACCTGCTGATCGGCGTCCTGGCGGGCGGCCGCCACGATCTTCGAAGCCTCTTCGGTGGCACGGGCCTTGGCTTCTTCGATCACGGTCTGGGCACGTCGCTCGGCATCGGCCAGACGGGTGGCGGATTCGTTGCGCGATTTGCTCAACTCTTCTTCCACCCGCTTGTTGGCCACGGCCAGTTCGGTCTTGGCTTTTTCGGAAGCGGCCAGGCCTTCGGAAATCTTCAACGCACGCTCATCGAGCGCCTTGGCGATGGGTGGCCACACGAATTTCATCGTGAACCACACCAGAATCGCGAAGACGATGGCCTGCGCAAAGAGGGTTGCATTGATGTTCATCGCAACGCCTTTCTGTGTGTTGACAAGAGGGGTGACGCACCGACTGCCGACACGGGTGGCGGATGGTGGCGACGGGATGGAAGGCCGTCACCGCAACACCAGCCCGCGCGGGGCAGCGAGCCGAATTACAGCGTGAACGGGTTCGCGAAAGCGAACAGCAGGGCGATGGCCACGCCGATCAGGAAGGCAGCGTCGATCAGACCGGCCAGAATGAACATCTTGGTCTGCAGGTCGTTCATCAGCTCGGGCTGACGGGCCGACGATTCGAGGAATTTGCCGCCCATCAGCGCGATGCCGATGGATGCGCCGATGGCGCCCAGACCGACGATGAGACCGCAAGCCAGTGCGACAAGACCCAGAACGTTTTCCATGATGACTCCTATGAAGTGGAAGTTTGTTGAGAAAGGAAAGAAACGAGAGAAACCGAATGCGACCTAGAGAGCCGCGTCAGTGCGCGTCATGCGCCTGCCCCAGATAGATCAGGGCCAGCATCATGAAGATGAACGCTTGCAAGGTGATGACCAGAATGTGGAACAAGGTCCACACCGTGCCAGCGATCAGGTGACCGATGAAGAAGAGCGAGCCGCCCAGCGACAGGGTGGCGTAGGCGCCCAGCAGGGCGATCAGCATGAACACCAGCTCGCCGGCGAACATGTTGCCGAACAGCCGCATGCCGTGCGAGACCGTCTTGGCGACGAACTCGATCATCTGCATCAGGAAGTTGACGATGCCCAGCAGCAGGGCCCAGACCGGGTTCTTGCTGGTGCCGAAAGGCGCGCTCACGAGTTCGTGCGCCCAGCCGCCCAGCCCCTTGATCTTGATGTTGTAGAACAGGCACATCAGCAGCACCGACACCGACAGACCCAGGGTGGTCGACAGGTCGGCGGTGGGCACGACGCGCAGGTAGTCCTTGAAGCCCATGGCCGGGCCGGCGCTGTGCCAGATCTGGGGAATCAGGTCCACCGGGATCATGTCCATGAAGTTCATCATGAAGATCCAGACGAACACCGTCAACGCCAGGGGGGCGACGAGCTTGCGGCTCTGGGCGTTGTGGATGACGGATTTGGCCTGCGAATCGACCATTTCCACCAGCATCTCGACGGCGGCCTGGAAGCGGCCCGGCACGCCGGCCGTGGCCACGCGGGCGGCACGCCAGAGCACGAACACCGTGAGCAGACCCAGCAGCGCGCTCACCACGACGGAGTCGAGGTTGATCACCGAGAAATCCACGATGGATTCCTGCTTGTGGTTCGTCAGGTGGACGAGGTGATGGCGGATGTATTCGCCCGGGGTCAAAGTGCCTTCAGCAGCCATGTTCGTATGTGTCCGATGAGCCGGAGAGTCAACTGTTTGCTTTTGATCGCCCGGCCTGGATGAACCATCCAAACCAGTAAACCTTGAGAACCAACACAAGCCCGACCAGAAGGCCAAGCCAATTCAACGGAGAGACCACCCAGGGGGCTGCGGCCAACATGACCACCGCCAACAGGATCTTGACGCCCTCCCACAGCAGGAAGCCGGCAAATGCCGCGTTGGCGTGCGCCGCCCACACACGGGACATTGCACTGGAGGTCAACCCGTAGGCCATGAGAGCCGAAGGAATTGCCACCGCCGCCGCGCCATACAGAACCGACCACGCCACCGAGGACGACTGCCACAGCAGTCCACCCACGATGCTCGCCGCCAGCCCCACCAGCCACTGCACCATCACCAGCCGCCAGAGCGAGAGCACTGGCTGGCCAACCCGCCACCGCTGCGCTTCTTCGCGCGTCAATGGCTTGAAATCGGATTCCTGCTCCCCATCTTCCTGGTCTGTCCAACCGGGCGGGATCGAATGGCCTTGCGTCATGTTCGACCTCGCGCGTGACAAACAGACGACAAAGCGCCTGGGTTGCAAAGCCGCTCATTATACGTAGAAACCCCAGCCCTCCGTCAATATTCGGCGGACGGGATAACCGTGCCCGCCACGCGCCCCGAGGGCGCGGCCGATAATCCGGCCATGACCGACCTGCCCGACTCCCTGTGCTTCCTGGATGGGGACTACGGTCCGCTGCGGGAGGCCCGCGTGAGTGTGCTCGACCGTGGTTTCATCTTTGGCGACGGCATCTACGAGGTGCTCCCCGCCTATGGCGGCCGCGTGTTCCGCTTCGCCGAGCACATGGCGCGCCTGGAGCGCTCGCTGCGCGAACTGCGCATTCCCAACCCGTTTTCGCCCGACGAATGGCTGGGCATCGCGCGGCGCCTGATCGCCGACCAGCAGACCCGCGGCGTGCACGACCAGCTCGTCTATATACAGATCACCCGGGGCGTGGCCCCGCGCGACCACGTGATGCCACCCGGCCTCCAACCCACGGTGTTCGCGATGGCCAACCCGATGAAGCTGGCCACCCCGGAGCAACGCGCCCACGGCGTGGCCTGCGTCACCGCCGACGACTTCCGCTGGCGCAAGGCCCACATCAAGGCCACCAGCCTGCTGGGCTCGGTGATGGCGCGCCAGATCGCCGCCGATGCGGGCGCGGTGGAGGTCGTGATGTTCCGCGACGGCTTTCTGAGCGAAGGCGCGTCCAGCAACGTGTGGGTGGTCAAGGATGGCGTGGTCATGGGACCGCCCAAGGACAACCTCGTGCTCGAGGGCATCCGCTTCGGGCTCATCGAGGAACTCTGCCGGCAGCAAGGCCTCCGGCACGAGCTTCGCCGCGTCACGCGCGCGGAGGTGCTGTCGGCCGACGAACTGCTGCTGTCTTCGGCCACCAAGGAAGTGCTGCCCATCACCACGCTGGACGGCGCGCCGGTGGGGCATGGCGCCCAGCGCGGCCAGCCTGGCCCCGTGTGCGCGAGCCTCTATGCGGGCTACCAGCGCGCGGTGGCCGCTCAATCGATCTGAAGAACTGGAAAATGGACCGATGGAACTCCCGCCCGACATCCCCCCCGAACAATCTCTCATCACCTACCCGAGCGACTTCCCCATCAAGGTGATGGGCGCCAACGTGGAAGGTTTTGCCACCGCCATGACGCATGTGGCGCGCGCCTTCGACCCCGGCTTCGACGAGAGCACGATCGAACAGCGCCCGAGCAAGGCCGGCAACTACCTGGGCCTCACGCTCACGGTGCACGTGACCAGCCGCGAGCAGCTCGACGAGCTCTACCGCACGCTGACCACACACCCGATGGTCAAAGTCGTGCTGTGATCATTCGCACACTGGGCCGGGTGGATCACGCGCCCACCTACGAGGCGATGCGGGCCTTCACCGCGGCGCGCACGGCCGACACGCCCGACGAACTCTGGATCTGCGAGCACGCGCCCGTCTTCACCCAGGGCCTGGCGGGTCGCGAAGACCACCTGCTGGCCCCGGGCGACATCCCGGTGGTGTCGACCAACCGCGGCGGCCAGGTGACCTACCACGGGCCGGGCCAGGTGGTGGCCTACCCGCTGGTCGACCTGCAGCGCGCGGGCTACTTCGTCAAGGAATATGTCTACCGCGTGGAAGAGGCGGTGATCCGCACCCTGGCCACCTTCGGCGTGACCGGCCACCGCGTGGCCGGCGCGCCCGGCATCTACGTGCGGCTGGACGACCCCGGCAGCCACGCCCTGCTGCCGCAGCGGCCGCAGAAACGGAACCCGGGCGAGCCCCTGCCCCCACCCGACTTCACCGGCCTGGGCAAGATCGCCGCGCTGGGCATCAAGGTCAGCCGCCACTGCACCTACCACGGCGTGGCGCTCAATGTGGCGATGGATCTTCAACCCTTCGATCGCATCAACCCCTGCGGCTACGCGGGCCTGCCCACGGTCGACCTTTCTACAATCGGGGTCGCGGCTTCCTGGGACGACGCCGCGGCGGTGCTGAGCCAGAAGCTCGTCGCCACCCTGAGCCCCTGACCCCAACCGCGCCACCCGCGCCCATGCCATGACCCGCCTCGACACCCCTACGGCCCCCGCCAGCAGCACCGTCCGCGACGCCCAGCCCGCTGCCAGCTACGATGCCACGGCCAAGCAGAAAAGCCGGGCCAAGACCTCGCGCATCCCGATCAAGATCGTGCCGGCCGAGGTGCTGAAAAAGCCCGAGTGGATTCGCGTCAAGGCCGGCAGCCCGACCACCCGCTTCTACGAGATCAAGGACATCCTGCGCACCAACAAGCTGGTGACGGTGTGCGAGGAAGCGAGCTGCCCGAACATCGGCGAGTGCTTCGGCAAGGGCACTGCCACCTTCATGATCATGGGCGACAAGTGCACGCGCCGCTGCCCGTTCTGCGACGTGGGCCACGGCCGCCCCGATCCGCTGGACGTGAACGAGCCCGACAACCTGGCCAAGACGATCGCGCAGCTGAACCTGAAGTACGTGGTGATCACCAGCGTGGACCGTGACGACCTGCGCGACGGCGGTGCCGGCCACTTCGTCGCCTGCATCGAGAAGACCCGCGCCCTCTCGCCCCAGACGCAGATCGAGGTGCTGGTGCCCGACTTCCGGGGCCGCGACGACCGCGCGCTCGACATCCTCAAGGCCGCGCCGCCCGATGTGATGAACCACAACCTCGAGACCGTGCCGCGCCTGTACAAGGAGGCACGCCCGGGCTCGGACTACCAGTTCAGCCTGAACCTGCTCAAGAAGTTCAAGGCGCTGTTCCCGCACGTGCCGACCAAGAGCGGCCTCATGGTCGGCCTGGGCGAGACCGACGAGGAAATCCTCGAGGTGATGCGCGACATGCGCGCGCACCACATCGACATGCTGACCATCGGCCAGTACCTCGCCCCCAGCGGCCACCACCTGCCGGTGCGCCGCTACGTGCACCCCGACACCTTCAAGATGTTCGAGGCCAAGGCCTACGAAATGGGCTTCACGCATGCCGCCGTGGGCGCCATGGTGCGCAGCTCGTACCACGCCGACCAGCAGGCCCATGGCGTGCTCAATCCCGAAGTGAAGTGACATGCCCGCCGCGCACGACCACCTGAGCGTGCGCGACTACGGCGCCTCGCACGGCAGCCACGACCACGAGCATTTCCAGATCCTGGTGGGCCTGGAAGGTGTGCTCGAACTGGAGGTGGCGGGACGCGGGCAACGCATCGCCGCCGGCGACGGCTGCGTGGTGTCGCCGGGCGAGCACCACGATTTCGAAGGACGGGACGCTACGCGCTGCCTGGTGCTGGACTCGCACGACCCCGCCTGGGCCCGGGCCGTCGCGGCGCCGCCCCCCGGGGTGCAGGCCCTGGCGCATTACCTGGCCGCCGCCGTGTCGGCGGGCCTGCCACGCGCCCGCCAGGCCGGCGCCGGCCTGCTGCTCGAAGCCTGGTTGCAACACGGCCCCGCCACCGCCCTGCCCCTGGAACGGCCTCGCCGCCCCATCGACTGGGCCGCGCTGAACCAGTGGCTGCAAGCGCGCTGGCAAACCCCGCTGACCGTGGCCGACCTGGCCTCGCAGGTGCACCTGAGCCCATCGCAGTTCACCGCGCGCTGCCAGGCCGAGCAGGGCGACAGCCCCATGCAGTGGCTGCGCCGACAGCGCCTGGCCCAGGCCCGCGCCTGGCGCGCCAATGGGCTGAGCGTGGCCGACACGGCGCGGCGCATCGGTTACCGCTCGCCCTCGGCCCTGACGGCCGCCCTGCGCCGCGAGCCGCCACGCGGCTGAGCGCCACTCAAGACCCGCGAAACGCGACGACACATCGGCGGATCGCGACGAAGGCCCGGGCTAAGCTCCGGGCATGAGCCTCTCCTTCCTGCCCGGCCACCGATGAGCCGGCCCAACCACTCCCTGGCACTGGGCATCGGCTTTGGCGCCGCCGCCGGTGCCGCCTGGGGCTTCGTGTTCCTGGCCCCCGAACTCGCGCGCGACTTCTCGCCCTTGCAACTCTCGGCCGCCCGCTACCTGGCCTATGGCCTGGTGGCGCTGGCCCTGATCGCGCCGCGCTGGCGCGCCGTGGCGCCCCGGTTGGGCCGACCGGAGTGGTGGGCCCTGCTGCGCCTGAGCCTGCTGGGCAACATCCTGTACTACGTGCTGTTGGCGTCCGCCGTTCAGCTCGGTGGCATGGCCATGACTTCGCTGGTCATCGGTTTCCTGCCGGTGGCGGTCACGCTCATCGGCAGCCGGGGCCACGGGGCCGTGCCGCTGCGCCGGCTCGCGCTCACCCTGGCGCTGGGCATCGCGGGCATCGCCTGCGTGGCCTGGCAGGCGTTGGGCGTGCCGTCCGAGGCGCCGGTGGCCGACCGCCTCACAGGTTTTCTCTGCGCCCTCGGTGCGCTGGCGGCCTGGACCGCCTACGCCGTGAGCAACAGCCGCTGGCTGGTGCGCCTGGACCATGTGTCCTCGCACGACTGGAGCCTGCTCACCGGCCTGGTGACGGGTGGGCTGGCCCTGCTGCTGGCGGTGCCAGCCTTCATGGGCAGCCGCCTGAGCGACCACACCGGCGCGCAATGGGGAAGCTTCATCGGCGTGGCCGCCGGCATGGCGATCCTGGCCTCGATCCTCGGCAACGCGTTCTGGAACCGGGCCAGCCGCCTGCTGCCGCTGACCATGATCGGGCAGATGATCCTGTTCGAGACCCTGTTCGCCCTGCTCTACGGCTTCCTGTGGGAGGCGCGCTGGCCCACCGCGCTGGAGGCCCTGGCCATGGTGCTGGTGAGCGCCAGCGTGCTGGCGGGCATCTCGGCGCACCAGCCGCAGCCGGCGCCGGAGCACGGCAACTAGTCGGTCATCAGGGCTGCGGGGTCTTCCGCGGCGAGCACGCTCTGCGCCCAGGTCTGCAGGCGCGTGGTGTCGCAGCGCAGGATCTGCTGCTTGACCGCCAGGATCTGCGAGGGGTGCATGGAAAAGCTGCGCAGCCCCAGGCCCAGCAGCAACCGCGTGAGGCTCACGTCGCCCGCCATCTCACCACACACGCTCACGCCCTTGCCCTTGGCCCGGCATTGCTCGATGGTGCTGGCCAGCAGGTGCAGCACCGCCGGGTGCACCGGGTCGTAGAGGTGCGACACCGCTTCGTCCGCGCGGTCGATCGCCAGCGTGTACTGGATCAGGTCGTTGGTGCCGACGGACAGGAAATCGAAGTAGCGCAGGAACAGCGGAATAGTCAGGGCCGCGGCCGGCACCTCGATCATCGCGCCGAGCTTGACGTGGCCATGGGCGATGCCGGCGTTGTCCAGCTGTTCGCGGGCGCGGTTGACCAGCGCCAGGGTCTGGCGGATCTCGCTGGCGTGCGCCAGCATGGGAATGAGCAGGTGCACCGGGCCGTGCGCGGCGGCACGCAGGATGGCGCGCAGCTGCACCAGGAACATGGCCGGCTCGGCCAGGCTCCAGCGGATCGCACGCAAACCCAGCGCCGGGTTGAGGTGGTCCTCGCCCGCGCGCGAGGCGCCCCGGTCCAGCGGCTTGTCCGCACCCACGTCGACGGTGCGGATGGTGACGGGCAGGCCCTGCATGCCCTCGACCGCGCGCCGGTAGGCGTGGTACTGCTCTTCCTCGTCGGGCAGTTTGCCGGCCCGCCCCATGAACAGGAACTCGCTGCGAAACAGGCCCACGCCCACGGCGCCGGCCTTGAGCGCCGCCACGGCGTCCTCGGGCTGTTCGATGTTGGCCAACAGTTCGATCTTCTGGCCATCGAGCGTGACGGCCGGCGTGTTCTTCAGGCGCGAAAGGCGCTCGCGCTCGACCTCGCCCTGGCGTTGCTTGAAGCCGTACTCGGCCAGCAGGATGGGCGAGGGATCGACCAGCACCACGCCGGCATCCCCATCGATGATGACCCAGTCGTCCTGCTGGATCAGCTGGCTGGACGAGCGCGCGCCCACCACCGCCGGGATGTCCATGCTGCGCGCGACGATGGCGGTGTGGCTGGTCTTGCCGCCCACGTCGGTGACGAAGCCGGCGAAGACGCTCTGCTTGAACTGCAGCATGTCGGCGGGCGACAGGTCGTGCGCAATCAGCACCAGCGGCGCCTCGATGCTGCTGTCGTGCACCGCCTTGGCTTCGCCACCCGGCGCCACCGGCGAAGCCACGCCGCGCATGAAGCGCAGCATGCGCTCGACCACCTGCTCCAGGTCGGCCTTGCGCTCGCGCAGGTACGGGTCTTCCATTTCGTCGAACTGGCGCGCGATCACCTCGAGCTGGGTGGTCAGCGCCCATTCGGCGTTGTAGTGGCGGTCCACGATCCAGTGCTTCACGCCGCTGGTGAGCTGCTCGTCCTGCAGCAGCATCAGGTGCACGTCGAGCAGCGCGGTGAGTTCGGGGTGCGCGTCATTGGGACCGAGGTCGTGCAGGCTGTGCTGCACCTTCACGATCTCCTCGGCCACCGCGTTGCGCGCGTGGCGCAGGCGTTCGATCTCGCTCTCGACCTGCTCGGCCTGCACGAAGTAGTGCGCCACGTCCACGCGGCTGGACGCCACGATCACGGCCCGCCCGATGGCAATGCCCCGGGAGACCGCCAGACCGTGGATGGAGATGGTCATTCGCCCTCGCCAAACTTGTCGTTGACCAGAGCGACGAGCGCGTCCATGGCGGGTTGCTCGTCCTTGCCGTCGGTCTCGATCTCGACCACGCTGCCGATGCCGGCGGCCAGCATCATGACGCCCATGATGCTCTTGGCGTTGACGCGCCGTTCGCCGCGCGACATCCACACATCGCAGGCGAAGCCGCCGGCGAGTTTGGTGAGTTTGGCCGAGGCGCGCGCGTGCAGCCCGAGCTTATTGCTGATGGTCACGGTGGTCTTGATCATGCGTGGCTCGTTTGGCCTGGTTCTGAGGCGCGGTCACCGCCACCTGGATGACACCTTGCGTGGCGCCGATCATGGCGCGCGAGATCAGCGCATCCAGCGATTCATGGCGGTACGACACGGTGCGCAACAGCATGGGCAGGTTCACGCCGGTGATGAGTTTGGAGTTGATGCCGTCGATGAGTTTCTGCGCCACGTTGCAGGGTGTGGCGCCGAACACGTCGGTCACGACCAGCGTCTGCGGCAGGTGCATCTGGCGCATCAGCGCGCGGGCCTGCGCCAGCGACTCCTCGGGCGGCACGTTGGGTTGCACATCCAGCGCCGACACCGCGTCAGCGCTGTCGGGGAACACATGCAGCACGCACTGGCGCAGTGCGGAGGCCAGCGGCGCGTGCGCCATGATGAGGATGCCGTTCATGGCCCCAGTTTAGCCCGCGCGGCCGGCCGCGCGGCGCAGGTGGGCGCGCAGGAACACGGCGTAGGCGAGAACGCCACAGACGCCAAAGAGGGTGATGGCGCCCCGGTAGCGGGCGACCTCGTTGTCCACGAACAGCCCCAGGGCGTCGATCAGCAGCCCGATGCCCCACTGCACCACGAACACGCCACCGAAGATGACCAGGTTGTAGCCCGAGAGCGCCCGCCCGGCGGCCTCGGCCGGCAGGGCCAGGGCCACGGCGGGCTGGGACAGCGAGCCGACCGTGCAGCTCACGCAATACAGGGCCCAGAGCGGCCAACCGGCGCGCTCGCCCAGCAGCACGATGGCGCCCAGCACGACGAAACTCAGCGGCAGGCCCCAGGCGATCAGGCGCTCGGGCAGCCAGCCCTGGCGCGCCAGCCGCGGGTTGAACACCCCCCAGAGCCAGAAGGTGCACAGCATGCAGAGGTTGATGCCGAACAGGCCGCCGGCCGCCTGCTCCGGCGTGTAGCCCGCGACCTTCACCATCCAGGGCCCGGCCCACAGCGTCTGCACGGCGATCATGCCGCCGTAGTTGACGAAGCCGATCGGCACCATCTGGCGGAAATAGGGATGGCGCCAGACCATGCCGTAACCTGGCTCGGAAACCGGCGCGGCGGCCTCCGCCGGCTCGGTCCGCCGCCAGCGCGGCACCGTCCAGACGATGCCCACCATCGACACCAGGATCAACCCGCCCAGCAGCCAGAACAGGCCGCGCCAGCCGGTCAGCGGCATCAGCCACTGCACCGGCAAGGTGGCGGCCACCATGCCGAACGAGCCGGTCATGAGCATCCAGGAATTGGCCCGCATCTGCGCCAGGGGCGTGAGCCAGCGCCGGTAACCCGTGAGCGGCGCCATCAGGCAGGCGCTCACGCCCATGCCGATGAGCACGCGCGCGGCCAGCAGCCAGGTGAAGCTGGTGGCCAGCGCAAACGCGGCACAGCCTGCAACCGCCACCCCCAGGAACCACAGGATCACGGTGCGCGGGCCATGGCGGTCCAGCCAGTTGCCCAGCGGCAGTTGCGTGAGCGCGAAGCCGAAGAAATAGCCTCCGGCCAGCAGGCCGAGATCGCCTGCATTGAGCGACATCTCGGCGCTCAGGGTCGGCGAGAGGGTGGCCGTGATGGCGCGCAACAGCGCCGACAGGAAATACGCGAGCGCGAAGGTCAGGAAGACGATGACCACGGTGCGCGGCGCGAGCAACTCGCTTTGCGGGGGGCGCGGCGCCACCGCGCCGTCGAGGCGCACGGGACCGGGTCGAACAGTCGGGTTCATGGCAGCTTGAGTCCGTCAAAAAAGGCGGTGGTCACGTCGTCGCGCAGCGCGGGGCCGTAGACCGCCGCCTGGTACACCTGCGTGCCGCGAGCGAAATGCACCGCGCGCACCTGCACCGGTTGGCCTTGGTGGTCGGTGCCTTGCGCCGCCAGGCCCAGGGCCTGGGTGGCGCCGGGCACGGCCGCCGGCCAGCGTGTCGCGGGGTCGTCGGCTCGCGCCGGGTCGACGCGCACGGCCCCCAGCGAGGCGCGGCGCCAGCCGTTCAGCGCGGCGGGCACGCGGGCGGCGTCACCCAGCTCGGCCCAGGCCAAGGCGAAGGTCAGGCCACCCGTGTCGCAGCTGTGCATGTGCAACTCGGCCGGCGCACCGCCATCGAGCGGCACCGGCCGCGCGGCGGACTCGGGCTTGCAGGGCATGAGCGCCAGCAAAGTCGTGCCCTCGGGGCGCAATTCGCGCCAGTTGAAGGTGGGGTTGCACGCACTGCAGACCAGCCCGGCGGACAGCGCGAGCCCCAGCGGGCGCAGGCGGCGGCGCGGCGCACCGCCGGGAACGGGGACAGACATGGAATTCCAGCCAGAGAGGCCACCGCCGGGACACCGCAGCGAAGGCGGGGTCGCGCACAATGGCAACATGAATGCTCTGGATGGTATCCGCATACTTGATCTCTCGCGCGTGCTCGCCGGCCCCTGGTGCACGCAGACGCTGGCCGATCTGGGCGCCGATGTGGTGAAGGTGGAGCGCCCTCCGGGCGCGGGCCATCCCGGCGGCGACGACACCCGCGGCTGGGGCCCGCCCTTTCTGCAGGGACGCGATGGCCAGGACACCGCCGAGGCGGCCTACTACCTGGGTGCGAACCGCAACAAGCGCTCCATCACCTGCGACATCGCCACGCCCGAGGGCCAGGCCCTGATCCGCGAGCTGGCGGCCAAGGCCGATGTGTTCGTCGAAAACTACAAGGTTGGCGACATGGCGCGCTACGGCCTGGACTACGCCGCACTGCGCGCGATCAACCCCCGGCTCGTCTACTGCTCGATCACCGGCTTCGGCCAGACCGGCCCCTACAAGGACCGCGCGGGCTACGACTTCGCCATCCAGGCCATGGGCGGCCTCATGAGCGTGACCGGCGAGCGCGATGCGTTGCCCGGCGGCGGCCCGCAGAAGGTGGGCGTGGCGGTGACCGACCTGTTCACCGGCCTGTACGCGACCATCGCCATCCAGGCCGCGCTGCGCCACGCTGAGCGCACCGGCGAAGGCCAGCACATCGACATGGCGCTGCTCGACACCCAGGTCGCCATGCTCGCCAACCTGGGCGCCAACTACCTGGTGCGCGGCCGGGACGAAGGCAAGGTGCCGGGCCGGGCGGGCAATGCCCACGCCAACATCGTGCCGTACCAGGCCTTCGAGGTCGCGCCGGATGCGCAAGGCCAGGCGCAATACATCATCCTGGCCGTGGGCAACGATGGCCAGTTCGCCAAGTTCTGCGCGGTGGCCGGACGGCCCGGGCTCGCCACCGACCCGCGCTTCGCGCAGAACCAGAACCGCGTGCGCCACCGCGAGGTGCTGGTGCCCCTGCTGGCCGACCTGCTCAAGACGCGCGGCAAAGCCGACTGGCTGGCCGCGCTGGAAGCCGCCAAGGTGCCCTGCGGCCCGATCAACAACCTCGCCGAGGTGTTCGCCGACGAGCACGTGCGCTCGCGCGACATGGTGCACACCTGGTCGCACCCCCTGGCCGATGCGGTCGACCTCGTCGCCAGCCCGCTCAAGCTCAGCGCCACGCCGGTGCGCAACGACCTGCCGCCACCGCTGTTGGGCCAGCACACGGCCGAGGTGCTGGATGACTGGCTGGCCTGCCCGCCCGAGCGCCTGGCCGAACTTCAACGCCGCGGCGCGGTCTGAACCACGACGCCCCAACTTCGTGACACCCATGAGCGACATCGCCACGCCCCCACCCGCCACCGCCGCGCAGGCCTTGCCCACCCCCACCTCGCTGCGCGGCGCCGCGCAAGCCGCTGCCGCCCGCGGCGAGCCTCTGGTGGTGATGACCACGCTGACCGGCTGCCCCTATTGCGCCATCGTGCGCAACCACTACCTGCTGCCCATGCGGCGCGAGGGCAAGGTCCACGCGGTGCAGATCGACGTGATGGACCGCACCGGCAACCTGCAGGGTTTTGATGGGCAACTGAGCACGCCGGCCGAACTGGCCCGGGCGTGGAAGGCCCGCTTCACGCCGACGGTGCTGTTCTTCGGCCCGGACGGGCGGGAACTCGCCGAGCGCCTGGTCGGCATTGCGGTGCCCGACTTCTACGGTGAGTACCTGGAGGCCCGCCTGGCCGAGGCCAGGCAGAAGCTCAAGTAATTTCGGGCAAGTATTTGCAAGGAGGCGCTCACTTCAAGGCGCCAAAGACCTTTTTCAGGATGGCGCTGCCGGTGCCCACCGGGTCCTGGCGGATCTTGCGCTCTTCCTCGCCAATGATGGTGTAGAGCCCGTCGAGCGATTTGCCAGTGACGTAGCGCTGGATATTGGCGTCTTCCGACTTGACCAGCCCGATGCCCGCGGCCTTGCCAGCCACCTTGTTGTACTGGTTGGCCAGACCCACCTTCTCGGTGGCCTTGGTCACGATGGGCAGGAACTTCTCGCCCAGCGGGCTGCGCGTTTTTTCAGCAAAGAACTGCGTCACGGCGTTGTCGCCCCCGCCCAGGATGTTCTTGGCGTCGGTCACGTTCATGGACTTCACCGCCCCCACCAACACATCGCGCCCCATCGGCACGGCCGCCTCGGCAGCCCGATTCATGCTGGTGACCAGTTCGTCGACCCGTTTGCCCTGGCCGGTCATCTTGAGCAGCTTGGACGCATCCTCGAGAAATCCGGGCAAGGGAATCCGAACTTTTGGGTTGCCCAGGAATCCATCCGTCTTGCCCAGCAAGGCCACCGCGGCCAGCGCGCCCTTTTCCAGGGCTACCTTGATGCCCTGGCTGGCGTCGCCTTCGGTGAGATCGCCCAAGGACAAGGCCCTGGCCTGCTGATGGGCAGCGAGGACCAGAAGGCCGATCATCGCGGTGGTGGACTGGGTAAACTGGCGGCGCTGCATGGCGGTTCCTCCGGGAAGCAAGCTGTTCAATGAATGAATGACGTGGGGCAATGTAGCCCCCGGGAAGTGAAAAGACAATGACCGATCTCAGCCCCCGCGGCCAGCACCGTCGGCGCACCCTTCAAGCGGCTGCCGCGCTGGGTGCCCTCGGCGCCCTGGGCTTGGCGGGTTGCGCGGGCCGCGACGCGGCGCCCGAATCCACCTTCGTGCTGCTCGATGGCAGCAAGGCCACCACCGCCGACCTCAAGGGCAAGGTCACGCTGGTGAATTTCTGGGCCACGACCTGCGTCACCTGTGTGAAGGAAATGCCCTCCATCGTCGCCACGTACCAGAAGTACCAGGGACAGGGCTTCGAGACTGTGGCCGTGGCCATGGAGTACGACCCGCCGGCCTGGGTGCTCAACTTCGCGCAGTCGCGCCAGCTGCCCTTCAAGGTCGCGCTGGACAACACCGGCGACATCGCCAAGCAATGGGGCGACGTCAAGCTCACGCCCACCACCTACCTGGTGGACAAACAGGGCCGCATCGTCAAACGCTATGTGGGGGAACCTGATTTTCCCGCGCTGCACAAGCTGATCGAAGAGCTGCTGGCCCAACAGGCCTGAACCTTCGCGGGCGAGCTTCCATGAAAAAGGCCGGGATCGTTCCCGGCCTTTTTGTTTGGAGGCGATCCGTCTTATTTGCGGAACGCGTCGTGGCAGGCCTTGCAGGTCTGGGCCGTGGCGCCGAACGCGGTCTTCACGCTGTCGAGGTTGCCCGTTTTCGCGGCGGCCGCCAGCTGGGCGGTGGCGCTCTGGAGCTTCTCCGAGTTCTCCTTGAACTTGGCCTGTTCGGTCCAGATCACGGGCAAGGCGCCGGTGTCGCCCTTGTCGGTGCCCGGCACGAAGCCTTCCCACGGCAGCTTGCTCATGGTCTCCACGATCGCGGCGCTCTCGGCGGCCACCTTGGCATCGAAGGGCGCGCGGCCGTTGGCCATCGCACCGATGCGGCTGAAGTGGTTGGCCATCACGGTCAGGGCGCCCTTGCGGTACTTCACCGCGTCTTCGGGCTTCTGGAATTGCGCGAAGGCGGGTGCCGACAGGGTGCCGAAGGCCAGGGCCAAGGCGAGGGGAGCGATTATTTTCATGAAAACTCCTGAGGAGGTTGTGGGGCGTTGCGGCGTGGCTCCGGGAGCCACCCGCTCAGGAGTGTAGGGAGTTGGCCAAAGTTCCACTGGAACGTTTTCCGATATACCTTCTCTATTCCTCGATTCCGAATCCAACCTCCACGATCACCATGCACACCATCCGCGTCTGGGACCTGCCCACCCGTCTGTTCCACTGGCTGCTCGCGGCCTGCGTCATCGGGCTGATCGTCACCGGCAGCATCGGCGGCAACTGGATGAACTGGCACCTTCGCCTAGGCTACGCGGTGTTGACCCTGCTGCTGTTCCGCCTGATCTGGGGCTTCATCGGCGGCCACTGGTCGCGCTTCACCCGCTTCATCTATGCACCCTCGTCGCTGATGGCCTACCTCCGGGGACGGGGCCGACCCGAGCACTCGGTGGGCCACAGCCCGCTGGGGGCCCTCTCGGTCTTCGCGTTCCTCTTGATCCTCGCTGCCCAAGTGGGCACCGGTCTCATGAGCGACGACGAGATCGCCTTCTTCGGCCCCCTGGTGCGCTTCGTCTCGGGCGAAACGGTGTCGCTGGCGACCGGTTACCACAAGGAGGTCGGCAAGCTCATCGTCCTCGTGCTCGTGGGCCTGCACCTGCTGGCCATCGCCTACTACAAGTGGGTGAAGAAGCAAGGCCTCGTGCGGCCCATGGTGGTGGGCGACAAGCAGGTGCCGGTCCCCGTGCCCAGCACCCGCGACACGGCGGGCACGCGCCTGCTCGCCCTGGTGGTGCTGGGCCTGTGCGCCGCGGCGGTGGGCTGGTTGGTCAGCCTGGGCAACGCCTTCTAGGGCGGCGGTCGGCCCATGCTGTCGTATAGTGGCAGCCACGCCACCCACCGGGCTTCGCGCCCGCCCTCCCCACCGCCATGACCGACACCGGAACCGCCGTGATCTCGCTGAGACCGGCCCAGTTTCCCGACGATCTGCAGACCGTTCGCCAGCTCTTCCTGGAATACCAGGCAGGACTGGGCATCGACCTGTGCTTCCAGGGCTTCGACGCCGAGCTCGCCGAACTGCCCGGCGCTTACGCCCCACCGGCGGGCACGCTGTTGCTGGCCTGCGTGGACGGTGAACCCGCTGGCTGCTGTGCCATGCGCCCGCTCTACAACACCGACCACCTCAACGCCTGCGAGATGAAGCGCCTGTTCGTGCGCCCGGCCTTTCGCGGCTTCGGCCTGGGCCGCCTGCTGGTGGAGCGCGTGCTGTCGGACGGCCAGCTGTCGGGCTACACCACCATGCTGCTCGACACCCTGAGCGACATGGAAACGGCGCGCGCGCTGTACCAGGAGATGGGTTTTGTCGAGGTGGCGCCGTATTACCACAACCCCATTCCGGGTGCGCATTACCTCAAGGTCGATCTCTAGCCGGACAAGCGCCCACAAAAAAGCCGCCAGGTGGCGACACCGGCGGCTTTTTTCATGGGTGGTGGATCAGGCGCCGGCTTTGGCCTGGGCCAGCAGGGTGTCGGCGTCGCTCACCTCGAACTTGCCGGGGCCTTCCACGTTCAGCGACTGCACCACGCCGTCCTTGACCAGCATCGAGTAACGGTTGCTGCGCAAGCCCATGCCGCGGCCCGTCAGGTCCAGGGTCAGGCCCGTGGCCTTGGCGAAATCGGCGCTGCCGTCGGCCAGCATGCGCACCTTGTCACCCGTCTTCTGATCGCGCGCCCAGGCGCCCATCACGAAAGCGTCGTTCACGCTCAGGCACCAGATCTCGTCCACGCCCGCGGCTTTGAAGTCAGCGGCGTGCTGGACAAAGCCCGGCACGTGCTTGGCGGAACAGGTCGGCGTGAACGCACCGGGCAGCGCGAACACGGCGATCGTCTTGCCCGCCGACGCCTTCTGCACGTCCACCGGGTTCGGGCCGATGCTGCAGCCATTGCCTTCGACTTCGCTGTATTCCATCAGCGTGGCCGCCGGAATCTTGTCACCCACTTTGATCATGTCGTGCTCCTCGTTGTGTGGCCCGCAGGCCGTGGCTGGAAGGCCCGTTCATGTCGGGCCGGAAAAAGAAAAAGCGACCGGATTGTCGGTCGCTTTTTCGATCTGCGCTGCAAGCAACGCAATGGGGCTCAGACCAGCGCGGCCTTTTGCACCAGGCGCGTGGCGACCCAGTTCTTGGTCTTGGACAGCGGACGGCTCTCGGTGATCTCGATCACGTCGCCCATCTTGTACTCGCTCTTTTCGTCGTGAGCGTGGTACTTGCTGGATTTCGCCACGATCTTGTCGTAGAGCTCGTGCTTCACACGGCGCTCCACCAACACCGTCACGGTCTTGGAACGCTTGTCGCTGACCACCTTGCCAACCAAGGTGCGCTTGAGGGATGTTTTAGCTTCCGTCATGGTCACTCCTTATTTGGCCGCGGCGGCGGCGCGCTGCTTCTCGGCCAGGATGGTCTTGGCGCGAGCGATCGCACGGCGGGTGTCACCCAGCGTGGCGTTGTTGTTGAGTTGTTGCGTGGCTTTTTGCATGCGCAGACCGAAATGGGCCTTTTGCAGTGCCTTCACTTCGGCTTCGAGGCCGGCCACATCCTTTTGGCGCAGTTCAGCAGTTTTCATCTTGTGTTCTCCTGAATCACTGACCCAACATGCGCGTCACGAACGTGGTGCGCAACGGAAGCTTGGCGGCCGCCAGCGTGAATGCCTCGCGGGCCAGCTGTTCGGGCACGCCCACGATTTCGTAGAGCACCTTGCCAGGCTGGATCTCGGCCACGTAGTACTCCACCGAACCCTTGCCGTTGCCCATACGGACTTCGGCAGGCTTCTGGGAGATCGGCTTGTCCGGGAACACGCGGATCCAGATGCGGCCGCCACGCTTCACGTGACGGGAGATCGCACGGCGTGCGGCCTCGATCTGGCGAGCCGTCAGGCGACCGCGGTCGGTCGACTTCAGGCCGAAGTCGCCGAACGCGACGGTGGCGCCACTGGTGGCGACGCCGGTATTGCGGCCTTTTTGTTCTTTACGGAACTTGCGGCGAGCAGGTTGCAACATGTTTATTCTCCTTTGCCGTCCGCAGCTGCAGATGCGGGCGCGGCGTCTTTGCGAACGCGCTTAACGGCGGGTTTGGTTTCGGTGCCGGTGGCTTCGGCAGGCTTGTCGCTGCCGTCGGCCGGAGCGGCATTGGCGCCAGGGCGGCGAACTGCGGCGCGGGCAGGAGGACCTGCCGGACGCTCGCGGCGCGGACCACGCGGACGACGCTCTTCTTCCACACGCGGCTCGGCCACCACGGGCGCATCGTTGCGACCCAGGGTGTCGCCCTTGTAGACCCAGACCTTGACACCGATGATGCCGTAGGTGGTCTTGGCTTCGGACGTGCCGTAGTCGATGTCGGCGCGCAGGGTGTGAAGCGGCACGCGACCTTCGCGGTACCACTCGCAACGAGCGATTTCAATGCCGTTGAGACGACCCGACGACATGATCTTGATGCCCTGTGCGCCCAGGCGCATGGCGTTCTGCATCGCGCGCTTCATGGCGCGGCGGAACATGATGCGCTTTTCGAGCTGCTGCGTGATGCTGTCGGCGATCAGCTTGGCATCGATTTCGGGCTTGCGCACTTCTTCGATGTTGACCGCAACCGGCACGCCCAGCTTGGCGGCCAGTTCCTTCTTCAGCTTCTCGATGTCCTCACCCTTCTTGCCAATCACCACGCCCGGACGCGCCGAGTAGATGGTGATGCGGGCGTTCTTGGCGGGGCGCTCGATCACGACGCGTGAAACGGCGGCGTTCTTCAGCTTGCCCTTGAGGTACTCGCGCACCTTGATGTCTTCAGCCAGCATGCCGGCGAAGTCACGGTTGCTCGCGTACCAGCGGCTGGCCCAGTTGCGGGAAACTGCGAGGCGGAACCCGGTGGGGTTGATTTTCTGTCCCATATTCCTGTGACCTCTTCAGTTGCCAACCGTCACGTAGATGTGACACGTGGGTTTGCTGATGCGGTTGCCGCGGCCTTTGGCGCGGGCCGAGAAGCGCTTGAGCGTGGTGCCTTGCTCGACGTAGATGGTCTTGACCTTCAGTTCGTCGATGTCGGCGCCGTCGTTGTGTTCCGCGTTGGCGATGGCGGACTCAAGAGCCTTCTTGACGATGCCAGCGGCCTTCTTCTGCGTGAACGCCAGGATGTTGAGGGCCTGGTCGACCTTCTTGCCACGAATCAGGTCGGCAACCAGTCGGCCTTTGTCGACCGAGAGGCGAACGCCTCGAACGATTGAACGGGTTTCCATGGTTAGTCCTTACTTCTTCGCTTTTTTGTCGGCCGGGTGGCCCTTGAACGTGCGCGTCAGCGAAAACTCGCCGAGCTTGTGTCCCACCATCTGATCGGTGATGTACACGGGCACGTGCTGCTTGCCGTTGTGCACGGCGATGGTCAGGCCGATGAAATCGGGCAGGATCATCGAGCGGCGCGACCAGGTCTTGACGGGCTTTTTGTCCTTGGTGGCTTGGGCTTTTTCAACCTTGGCCAACAGGTGATGGTCGACAAACGGACCTTTTTTGAGTGAGCGAGTCATGTTGTCAACCCTTTACTTCTTGCGACGCGAGACGATCATCGACTGCGTGCGGCGGTTGTTGCGGGTGCGATAGCCCTTGGTCAGGTTGCCCCACGGATCCACCGGAGCGCGGCCTTCGCCGGTCTTGCCTTCACCACCACCGTGCGGGTGGTCGATCGGGTTCATCGCGGTACCGCGAACGGTCGGGCGGATGCCCATGTGACGCTTCACACCGGCCTTGCCCAACTGGCGCAGGCTGTGTTCCTGGTTGGACACTTCGCCGATGGTGGCGCGGCAATCCACGTGGACCTTGCGCACTTCACCCGAGCGCATGCGCACCTGGGCGTAGATGCCTTCGCGGGCCAGCAGCACAGCCGAGGCGCCGGCGGAACGGGCGATTTGCGCGCCCTTGCCGACCTGCAGCTCGATGCAGTGGATGGTCGAACCGACCGGGATGTTGCGGATCGGCAGCGTGTTGCCCACGCGGATCGGCGACTCCGAGCCGGACAGCAGGGTTGCGCCCACTTCAACGCCACGCGGGGCGATGATGTAGCGGCGCTCGCCGTCGGCGTAGCACAGCAGCGCGATGTGCGCCGTGCGGTTCGGGTCGTACTCGATGCGCTCGACCTTGGCCGGGATGCCGTCCTTGTTGCGACGGAAATCGACCACACGGTAGTGGTGCTTGTGACCACCGCCCTTGTGGCGGGTGGTGATGTGACCGTTGTTGTTGCGGCCGGCCTTCTGGAATTGGGGCTCCAGCAGGGGCGCAAAACCCGCACCCTTGTGCAGTTGGTCACGCGTGACCTTCACCATGCCGCGACGGCCTGGCGAAGTCGGTTTCATCTTGATGACTGCCATGATTAAACGCCCTCTCCGCCGAAGTTCAGCTCTTGACCCGGCATCAGCGTCACATAGGCCTTGCGAACGTGGTCGCGACGACCGACGGTCTTGCCAAAGCGCTTGGACTTGCCCTTCTGGTTGAGCACGGAAACGCCCTTGACCTGGACCTTGAACATCAGTTCAACGGCCGCCTTGATCTCGGGCTTGGAGGCATCACGCAACACCTTGAACATCACGGCGTTGGTTTGCTCGGCAACCTGGGTGGCCTTCTCGGACACGATCGGTGCCACGAGGACCTGCATCAGGCGACCTTCGTCGTATTTCGTGACGCTCATGCGAACATCTCCTTGAGCTGGTCGATCGCCGCCTTGGTGACGATGACCTTCTTGTAATGCACCAGCGACAGCGGATCGGCGTAACGCGGCTCGACCACCAGCACGTTGGGCAGGTTGCGCGAAGCCAGGTACAGGTTCTCGTCGACTTCCTCGGCGATCACCAGCACCGATTGCAGGTTCATGGCTTTGAATTTGTCGGCCAGCTGCTTGGTCTTGGGCGAGTCCACTTTCAGGGAATCGACCACGGCCAGACGGCCTTCACGCACGAGCTGCGAGAAGATGGACGCCATGCCGGCGCGGTACATCTTCTTGTTGAGCTTCTGGGTGAAGTTTTCGTCAGGGCTGTTCGGGAAAATGCGACCGCCCCCGCGCCACAGCGGCGAAGACGTCATACCGGCGCGTGCGCGGCCGGTGCCCTTCTGCTTGAACGGCTTCTTGGTCGAGTGCTTGACCATCTGGCGGTCTTTTTGTGCACGCGTACCTTGACGGGCGTTCGCCTGATAAGCCACCACGAGCTGGTGGATCAGGGCTTCGTTGTAGTCGCGACCAAACACGGTCTCGGGCACATCCACGTTGGACGAGGCTTGACCCTGGTCGTTCAGGAGTTCAACTTGCATCAGTTTGCTCCCTTGCCGGATTTGGCCTTGATGGCGGGACGCACGGTCACGAAACCGCCGTTGGAGCCGGGAACGGCGCCGCGGATCATGAGCAGTTGACGGGTTTCGTCCACGCGCACGATGTCGAGGTTCTGGATGGTCTTGGTCACATCGCCCATGTGCCCGGTCATCTTCTTGCCGGGGAACACGCGACCCGGATCCTGGGCCATGGAGATGGAGCCCGGCACGTTGTGCGAACGGCTGTTGCCGTGCGAGGCGCGCTGCGAGCTGAAGTTGTGGCGCTTGATGGTGCCGGCGAAGCCTTTACCGATCGAGGTGCCTTGCACGTCCACCTTCTGACCCGCCGCGAAGATCGCGTTGGGGGCCACCACGGCACCGGGCTGGTACTGGGCAGCGACGTCGGAGGCGACGCGGAATTCCTGGATGATTTCACCCGCTTCGACACCGGCCTTGGCCAGGTGGCCCGCTTCGGGCTTGGTCACGCGGGAGGCACGGCGGGCACCAAAGGTGACCTGCAGCGCATCGTAGCCGTCATGGGCCAGGGTTTTGACCTGCGTCACACGGTTGTTCGACACATCGACCACCGTGACAGGCACTGCGTCCCCGTCATCGGTGAACAGACGCATCATGCCCACCTTGCGACCCAACAACCCGAGGGAGTTGCTAAGACTCATTGTTTTCTCCGTTCCCGACTTCAATTGGCCGGGGCTGATGGTGCGGAACCGAGGCTCCGCGCTAAGGGCCGATGATTCAGGATCAAACGGCACCACGAAATCTCCGGCCAGAAGCCGGAAAGCCCGCCAGTATAACCGGCGGGCTTTTTCTCCGCAAGCACCGCCGGGCGACTGGCCCGACGGTGCCCAAGCGAGAAACTTACTGCAGCTTGATTTCGACGTCCACGCCAGCCGGCAGGTCGAGCTTCATCAGGGCGTCGACCGTCTTGTCGGTCGGGTCCACGATGTCCATCAGACGCTGGTGGGTGCGGATTTCGAGCTGGTCGCGGCTGGTCTTGTTGACGTGCGGCGAGCGCAGGATGTCGAAGCGCTTCATGCGGGTCGGCAGGGGCACGGGACCCTTGACGATCGCGCCGGTGCGCTTGGCGGTGTCAACGATCTCGGCGGCCGAGCTGTCGATCAGCTTGTAGTCGAAAGCCTTGAGGCGGATGCGGATTTTTTGTTTGGTGGACATACCCGCTCCTTACGCGATGATTTTTGCGACGACGCCGGCGCCGACGGTGCGGCCGCCTTCGCGGATGGCAAAGCGCAGGCCTTCTTCCATGGCGATCGGGGCGATCAGCTTGACCGTGATCGACACGTTGTCACCCGGCATCACCATTTCCTTGCCTTCGGGCAGCTCGATCGAGCCGGTCACGTCGGTCGTGCGGAAGTAGAACTGCGGACGGTAGTTGTTGAAGAACGGCGTGTGACGGCCACCTTCGTCCTTGGACAGCACGTACACCTCACCCGTGAAGTGCGTGTGCGGCTTGATCGAGCCGGGCTTGCACAGCACCTGGCCGCGCTGCACGTCTTCGCGCTTGGTGCCGCGCAGCAGGATACCCACGTTGTCGCCCGCCTGGCCCTGGTCCAGCAGCTTGCGGAACATCTCCACGCCCGTGCAGGTCGTCTTCTGCGTGGCGGAGATGCCCACGATCTCGATTTCTTCGCCGACCTTGATGATGCCGCGCTCGATACGGCCCGTCACCACGGTGCCGCGGCCCGAGATGGAGAACACGTCTTCCACCGGCATCAGGAAGGCACCGTCCACCGCGCGCTCGGGCGTGGGGATGTAGGTGTCCAGCGCGTCAGCCAGCTTCATGATGGCTTCTTCGCCCAGCTTGCCCTTGTCGCCTTCCAGGGCGAGCTTGGCCGAGCCGTGGATGATGGGGGTGGCGTCGCCCGGGAAGTCGTACTTGTCCAGCAGCTCGCGCACTTCCATCTCGACCAGCTCGAGCAGCTCGGCGTCGTCGACCATGTCGCACTTGTTCAGGAACACGATGATGTAAGGCACGCCCACCTGGCGCGCCAGCAGGATGTGCTCGCGGGTCTGGGGCATCGGACCGTCAGCGGCCGAGCACACCAGAATGGCGCCGTCCATCTGGGCGGCACCGGTGATCATGTTCTTGACGTAGTCGGCGTGGCCGGGGCAGTCCACGTGGGCGTAGTGGCGGTTGGCCGTTTCGTATTCCACGTGCGCGGTGTTGATCGTGATGCCGCGCGCCTTCTCTTCCGGTGCCGCATCGATCTGGTCGTAGGCCTTGGCCGCGCCGCCGAACTTGGCCGCCAGCACCGTCGTGATCGCCGCCGTCAGCGTCGTCTTGCCATGGTCCACGTGACCAATCGTGCCCACGTTCACGTGCGGCTTGGTCCGCTCAAATTTCTCTTTTGCCATTTTCAATTCCTAAAGAACAAACCCGTGTCACGGTTTAAGGTCTGCACCACACTGCTGGATCGCCCCGCACGGGAACAGGGCGGCGCATGGTCGCAGACCGGCTGATCAATTGGGGACAGCGCGCCCGAAAGCGCCCCATCCCCAAGGTATTTACTTCGCGCGTGCAGCCACGATGGCTTCGGACACGTTGCGCGGCGCTTCGGAGTAGTGCTTGAACTCCATCGTGTACGTGGCACGGCCTTGCGACATCGAGCGCAGCGTGGTCGAGTAGCCGAACATTTCGGACAGGGGCACTTCGGCCTTGATGGCCTTGCCGCCGCCCACCATGTCTTCCATGCCCTGCACCATGCCGCGACGGCTGGACAGATCGCCCATCACGTTGCCGGCGTAGTCTTCAGGCGTTTCCACTTCCACGGCCATCATGGGTTCCAGGATGACCGGGCTGGCCTTCTTGCAACCTTCCTTGAAGCCGAAGATGGCGGCCATCTTGAACGCCATTTCGGACGAGTCCACGTCGTGGTACGAACCGAAGTGCAGCGTGACCTTGACGTCCACGACGGGGAAGCCCGCCAGCACACCGGCGTTGAGCGCCTCGATCACGCCCTTTTCCACCGCCGGGATGTACTCGCGCGGCACCACGCCGCCCTTGATGGCGTCCACGAATTCGAAGCCCTTGCCGGCTTCGTTGGGTTCGATCTTGAACACCACGTGGCCGTACTGACCTTTACCGCCCGACTGGCGCACGAACTTGCCTTCGGCTTCGTCCACGCTCTTGCGGATGGTTTCGCGGTAAGCCACCTGGGGCTTGCCGACGTTGGCTTCCACGCCGAACTCGCGCTTCATGCGGTCGACAATGATTTCCAGGTGCAGCTCGCCCATGCCGGAGATGATGGTCTGGCCGGACTCTTCGTCGGTCTTGACGCGGAACGAAGGATCTTCGGAAGCCAGGCGTTGCAGCGCAATGCCCATCTTTTCCTGGTCGGCCTTGGTCTTGGGTTCCACGGCCTGCGCAATCACGGGCTCGGGGAAGACCATGCGCTCGAGCATGATGATGGCGTCCGGATCGCACAGGGTCTCACCCGTGGTCACGTCCTTGAGGCCCACGCAGGCAGCGATGTCGCCGGCGCGGATTTCTTCCACTTCCAGGCGGTTGTTCGCGTGCATCTGCACGATACGACCGATGCGCTCCTTCTTGCCCTTGACCGGGTTGTAGACCGAGTCGCCCTTCTTGAGCACGCCGGAGTACACGCGCACGAACGTGAGCTGGCCCACGTACGGGTCGGTCATCAGCTTGAACGCCAGGGCGGACAGCTTCTCGTCGTCGGACGCCTTGCGCGAGGTGGGTTCCTCGTTGTCATCGGTGCCGCCCACGGGAGGAATGTCCACCGGCGAGGGCAGGAAGTCGATCACGGCGTCGAGCATGCGCTGCACGCCCTTGTTCTTGAACGCGGTGCCGCACAGCATGGGCTGGATTTCGGTGGCCAGCGTGCGCGCGCGAATGCCTTGCTTGATTTCGGCTTCCGTCAGGTTGCCTTCCTCAAGGTACTTGTTCATCAGCTCTTCGCTGGATTCGGCGGCGGCCTCGATCATCTTCTCGCGCCATTCTTCGGCTTGCGCCTGCAGTTCGGCCGGGATGTCCTGGAACTCGAACTTCATGCCTTGGGACGCCTCGTCCCAGATGATCGCCTTCATCTTGATGAGGTCGACCACGCCCTTGAAGTTGTCTTCGGCGCCGATCGGGATCACGATCGGCACAGGGTTGGCCTTCAGGCGCAGACGCATCTGGTCATAGACCTTGAAGAAGTTGGCGCCGGTGCGGTCCATCTTGTTGACGAACGCGAGGCGGGGCACCTTGTACTTGTTGGCCTGACGCCAAACAGTTTCCGACTGCGGCTGCACGCCGCCCACGGCGCAGTACACCATGCAGGCGCCGTCCAGCACGCGCATGGAACGCTCCACCTCGATGGTGAAGTCCACGTGGCCGGGGGTGTCGATGATGTTGAAGCGGTGCTCGGGATAGGACAGGTCCATGCCCTTCCAGAAGCAGGTGGTGGCAGCCGAGGTGATCGTGATGCCACGCTCCTGCTCCTGCTCCATCCAGTCCATGGTGGCGGCGCCATCGTGAACTTCGCCGATCTTGTGGTTCACACCGGTGTAGAACAGGATGCGTTCGGTGGTGGTGGTCTTGCCGGCATCGATGTGCGCGGAAATACCGATGTTGCGATAACGCTCAAGGGGCGTGGTGCGGGACATGGAAATACTCCGAAAAGGGGACGAGCCCGCCCCCCTGATTCAGGGAATGCGGGCTCTCGGTTCTGGATGCTCTGCTGGACGGCAGCCCGGATCAGAAGCGGAAGTGGCTGAAGGCCTTGTTGGCTTCGGCCATGCGGTGCACTTCATCACGCCGCTTCATGGCGCCGCCACGGCCTTCGGTGGCCTCGATCAGCTCGTTGGCCAGGCGCAGGGCCATGGACTTCTCGCTGCGCTTGCGGGCAGCCTCTTTGATCCAGCGCATGGACAGGGCCAGACGACGCACGGGCCGGACTTCGACCGGCACCTGGTAGTTGGCACCGCCCACGCGGCGGGACTTCACTTCCACCATGGGCTTGACGTTGTTGATGGCGACCGAGAAGATTTCGACCGGATCTTTGCCGCTCTTCTTCTCGATCTGCTCCAGCGCACCGTAAATGATGCGCTCGGCGACTGCCTTCTTGCCGCCTTCCATGATCACGTTCATGAACTTGGAGAGCTCGACATTGCCGAACTTGGGATCCGGCAGGATTTCACGTTTAGGGACTTCGCGACGACGTGGCATTTTTTCACCTCATATTGCTTCAGTTGGCACCTTTTCAGGGGCCGCGAGAGTCATGCAAAAACTCTCACTTACTCGACCCGCACGGACCATTCCGTGTTGTGGGCCACTGCGCTTGAACCACCTGCCAGGCGGAACAAACACCGGAAATTTCGAACGATCAGGCCTTCTTGGGGCGCTTGGCACCGTACTTGGAGCGCGACTGCTTGCGGTCTTTCACGCCTTGCAGATCGAGCGAACCGCGCACGATGTGGTAACGCACACCGGGCAAGTCCTTGACACGACCGCCACGGACCAGCACGACGCTGTGTTCCTGGAGGTTGTGGCCTTCACCGCCGATGTAGGAGATCACCTCAAAACCGTTGGTCAGGCGCACCTTGGCAACCTTGCGCAGAGCGGAGTTGGGCTTCTTGGGGGTCGTGGTGTACACACGGGTGCACACACCGCGACGCTGCGGAGAGTTTTCCATGGCCGGGCTCTTGGATTTGGTCTTTTCGACCTCCCGGCCGTGGCGCACGAGTTGATTGATGGTTGGCATTAAAACGTCCCTAAACGTTTGAAAAAAGCGAAAACGAAAACTCCTCGGAAGATTCCGAAAAGCCCTCTACTGTAGCACGTGGCCGATTTTCTGACAACGCGAGCCCCTCAGAAGGGCCGTGAAGCTCGAAGCGTCACTGGATCCAGAGGCGGATCGCGTCCCAGGCGCGGCCGAAGATGCCGCTTTCCTCGACCGTCTCGAGCACGGTCAACGGGATTTCGGCCACCGTGGCGCCACCGGCGGTGGTCACGCGCAGTGTGCCGACGGACTGACCCTTCATCAGGGGCGCCACCAGCGGATCGGGCCGCACCACCTCGGACTTGAGCTTGGCGCCCTCGCCCGCGGGCACCGACACGACCACACCTTCGGCCCGGCCCAGGCGGACCTGATCGGCCTTGCCCTTCCAGATGCGGGGCGTCGCCACCGGCTGACCAACGGGAATCAGGCGCACGGCGTCGAACGCGGTGTAGCCCCAGTTGAGCAGCTTCTGGCTTTCGGCGGCACGGGCGTTTTCGCTGGATGCACCCAGCAGCACGCTGATCAGGCGCCGCTGCCCTTGGGCACCCTCACCCAGGCCTGGCACCTGCCGGCGCGCGGTGGCGACCAGGCAATAGCCGGCCGCGTTGGTGTGCCCGGTTTTCAGGCCGTCCACGCTCGGGTCGCGAAACAGCAGCAGGTTGCGATTGGTGTCGTTGGCCGCGGGCGTGCCCGGGTAGCGGTAGCGCTGGATGGCGTAGTACGGCACGTACTGGGGGAAGTCGGCCATCAGGCGCGTGGCCAGCGTAGCCAAGTCGCGCGCGGTGGTGGTGTGACCGGCTTCGGTGAGGCCTTCCACGTTGCGGTAGGTGGTGGACGCCATGCCCAGGGCCTTGGCCTGTTCGTTCATGAGCTGCACGAAGCGCTCGACCGACCCGGCCACGCCCTCGGCGAGCGCCACCGTCGCGTCGTTGCCTGACTGCACGATCATGCCCTTGATCAGATCCTCCACCGGCACCTGCATCTTGGGGTCGATGAACATGCGCGATCCGGGCATCTTCCAGGCGCGCTCGCTCACGCCAAAGGTCTGGGTGAGGCTGATCTTGCCGGCCTTGAGCGCGTCAAACACCAGGTAGGCGGTCATGAGCTTGGTCAGCGACGCGGGCTCGACCGCCTGGTCCGGGTCCTTGGCGGCGAGCACCTGGCCGGAGGTCGCGTCCAGCAGCAGGTAGGCGCGCGCGGCCACCTCGGGCGGGGCGGGCATCTGCGCCAGCGCGGGCACCATCACACCGAGGGACAGGCACAACAGAAAACGGGAAAAGAGACGACGCAACAAAATCCGGTCCTTCAAAGGGGAAAACAAGAGAACCCGCGAGCGGTCAGGCCCGCAGGTGACGCAGCACCAGATCCCGCAACAACGGGAGCTGGCCGTGGAAGAAATGGCCGCCACCGGGCACCACCAGCACCGGCAGCGATTGGGGGCGGGCCCAGTCCATGACGGACGACAAGGGCACCGTGTCGTCCTGCTCGCCATGAACGACCAGCGTTCGGGCATGAAGTTCCGCCGCCACCGGCGCCACCTCGAAACGGCTGGCCGCGGTGCCGATCAGCACCAGGTGCTGGATGTCCCGCGAGTCGTGCAGCCGGGCGGCGGCATGGCTGGTCACGAAGGAGCCGAACGAAAAGCCGGCCAGGCACAGCGGGCCGCTTGGCGCCTGCGCCTCGATCACCGCCATCAGATCGTCGAGCTCGCCGCGCCCTTCGTCGTAGACACCCTCGCTCTGGCCGACTCCGCGAAAGTTGAAGCGCACCGAGGTCCAGCCGGCTTGCACGCAGGCCCGCGCCAGGGTTTGGACCACCTTGTTGGTCAGCGTGCCACCGTGCAAGGGATGGGGGTGGGCAATCACGGCGGTGCCTCGCGCCGCTTCCGTGGGGCGGTCGATCGCCAGCTCCAGCTGGCCCGCGGGGCCAATGATCGACAGAAACTCGGTTTGTGCGTTCATCGCGCCTCAACGCCCCACGTCCGGTGGCGTCAGCAGGCGTTGCACCACCACACCGTCGCGCAGGTGCGATTGCACGATTTCATCGATGTCGTGCTCATCCACGTAGCTGTACCAGACCGCCTCCGGGTACACGACGGCGATCGGGCCACCGGCACAGCGGTCCAGGCATCCTGCCTTGTTGACGCGCACCTTGCCCGCGCCCGACAGGCCCAGCGCCTTGGCCTGCGACTTGCAGCGATCGAATGCGGCCTGCGCCCGGTGCTGGGCGCACGAGGCTTCGCCACCTTCTCGCTGATTGAGGCAGAAGAAGATGTGCCGCTCGTAGTAGGACTTGTTTTCGCTCATGGCGGAATTTTAGTGGTCCGCTCCGAGGCCAGCGGTGCACGCGCGACCACGCGCAGGCCGAAGATCAGGGCGGCAAAGGGCCACAGCCAGCCCAGCCACTGCGAAATTCCGTGGAAACGGATGAAGCGCCCCTGCTCCCAGACTTCCAGCGACTGCGCGAAGTAGGGGCTGTCGGGCGCGAGGTTGAGGAGCGTCAGCGACACCGCCAGGGTCAGCAGCATCACCACGTTGCACAACCGGCGCGGGAGGCCCAGCATCGCCAGGCCCAGCAGCACCGCCATGACCAGACCCATGGTGGCCTGCGGACTGACCCACGCCCAGGCATGGGATGGCCCATAGGTGAGGGCGGCCGACAGGCCCGCCGCGCCCCCCGCGGCCAGAAAGAACGTCAGCAGGAAGAAGACCCGGCGCAGCACCGATCGCATTTCGGCAAACCCCATCAACAAAGGCGACAGCAAGCACAGCGAAATGCAGAAGGCCTCGGCCAGCGGGCTGAGCGGGTCGGGAGCTTCCAAACGCACGGGCACCCAGGTCAGGAAAGGGGTGTCCTCCAGCAAGAGCACCAGGCCAGCCTCCAGCCGATCCCAGACCTGGCCCAGACCAAACGGCACCGACAGCGGGTAGAGCAGCGCAAACGGCCAGAGCGCCAGCAGCACCAGGCTGCCGTGGGCCGAGGGCTCGAACCAGTTGGCGCGAAACTGGCTCCAGTGGCGCAGCACCCCCAGGCGCTCCAACCCCCAGGCACAGGCCGCGCCGAGGGCCGCGCCAGCGCTGTTGAGCACGAAGTCGACATTGGACGGCACCCGCATAGGCAGGTAATTCTGCAGAGTCTCCACCGCCAGGGACAACAAAGCCGACACCCCGAACGCCAACCACCAGGACCACCGCCCCCAGCCCGATCGCAGCATCGCCAGGCTCAACAAAAAACCCAGGGGGGCGTAGCCCAGCAGGTTGGAGGCCACGTCGAAACCGGTCCAATACTGCGGCAGCGGCGCCCACAGGAAGGCCAACGGCGACACGCCCTGCACGCGCCATCCCGTGAAGGGGTACAGGCTGGCGTACACCACCACGCCGGCAAACAACAGTGCCAGCGGCCAGGCGGAGGAGCGGGTTTTCAAAGCGTCAGAAGGGCTTGACCACCACCAGCACCACCACGGCCACCAGCAGGATCACAGGCACTTCGTTGAACCAGCGGTACCAGACGTGGCTGCGCCGCTGGGTACCTTCCACGAACCGGCGCAACAGCAGGCCGCAGGCATGGTGATAGCCCAGGATGAGGACAACCGCGGCAAGCTTGGCGTGCATCCAGCCGTTGCCCGCCCCCCGGCCAATGCCGTAGCCCAGCCAGAGCCACAGCCCGAGGGCCAGGGCCGGCACCGCCAGAATGGTGGTGAAACGCATCAGCTTGCGCGCCATCAGAAGCAGGCGCTCACGCTCCGCGACGCTCTCGGGAGGCACCATCGCCAGGTTCACGAAGATGCGCGGAAGGTAGAACAAGCCGGCAAACCAGCTGGCCACGAAAACGATGTGGAAGGACTTGACCCAGAGCATCCGGGCAGTGTAGCCCCGGGGCTTCAGGGAACGGGCCGAGGCGGGCAAATCGCCAGAATTGACAGGGCAAAAAAAACCCGGCCTTTCGGGCCGGGTCAGGAAGCCTTTTTGCTGTCACACACTAAGGCACCCGCTCAGGGAGGAAAAGCGGGGAGCCGACCTTTCGGCAAGCTCGACAGAAATATTACACCAAGAAGGGGCGGAAACCAAGAGGACCTGTCAGTTCTGACATTGTTCTGTTCGATTTTTTGTTGTAGGCGGAACAGGTCACATCATTTTGGCGAGTTCAAACATCACCGCCGTGCCCAGGGCTTCGCGGATGTTACCCCGCCCCACCTTGGCCATGGAGAACTCGCCAAAGCCCGACATGTCGAACGAGCTGTCGTCCGGCGAGATCTCGACGAAGGGGAACTCCAACACTTCGCGCAGCAGTTCGCGGCGGAACTGATCGAAGCCTTCTTCCTTGATCCCGGCATCCACGACGATGAGGTTGGGCATGCGGGAGAGGATCGCCTCGCGCGCCTGCCGGAAGTCGACCACGCTGTCCGAACCGATGCCGATCTCGCGCAAGGCGTCGCGCACATCGGCGCGGATCTGCAACGTGGGCGAGATGGTCAGCACATACACGCCGGACAGCGATTTGAACATCGAGGAATGGTCGTCCGAGAGGTCCACGGCCGAGATGCCGTCCACCGCCTGCACCGTGCGGCTGAACAGGGCGGTGAAGTTCACGCCATCGTCGGTGACCTGGCGTTCGATTTCGATGCCGCCGGCCGCGAGCGCGATCTGGCGCACCAGCAGCCAGCTCAGGCTGTCCGTCGACGCGTGGCTCGACGGGGGTGCGCCGTCGTTGGAGACGCGCAACTGCAACCGGGCGTGCCGCGGCCAGGCATTGGTGTCCATGCGAACGTCCATGCGACTGCCGAACGGCAGCCCCCAGTCGAGCACGGCGTTGACGAAGGTGTGGGCCACGGTCGGGTCCACCAGCACCTCGACCGGCTTGAGCTTGCGCCGCATCTCGATGCCCAGCACGGCAAATTCCTTCTTGCGCTCCTGCAGCACGCCTTCCACCAGGTCGGCCATGCCCACCTTTTCATGCGATTGCCGGATGCGCCCGCCATAGAAGCGGTGGATCTGCTGCGCGCTGACGCCGGACTGCTTGATGCGCTCGGCCGGGATGCTCAGCGCCCGGTGCTCCTGCCGGCTGATGGTGCCCTTGCTCAGCAGGAGATCGATGGTGTTCTGCAGTGCGCTCACCCCTTCCGTGACCTGATCGGCCAAGCCGGACAACAGGGTCGGCCAATGCTCGTCCAGCGACCACGACTCGGGCTCACTGGCGCTGGGCTTGGTGTTGGCAAAGCTGTGCGAAGAGGGCTTTTTGGTGGTCAACATGGGCGGACTGGTGGTGCGCAGGGTCTCCCGCGGATCAGTAACAAGATGTGTTGACTGAAGAATAGCGGCTGACGCGCCGGATGGTGGCCACTCGGAGACCAGTATTTTCTTCTTACCGTGGAGTTCACCACACCTGCGGCGCATTTTCGGGCGCCCAGCCCCCTGTCAACTTTCCCAGTTCAGCCGGGCAAGCCGCGTCGCGGCGACCTTCACACGGCGAAAAGGGGCGTTTGCCACAATACGTGCATGCACGCCCCCGCCCCCTACCCTCACAGCCGCCCCCGTCGCCTGCGCCGGGATGCCTTTTCCCGCGACCTGGTGCGTGAGCACCGCCTCAGCCCGGCCGACCTGATCTACCCGGTGTTCGTGCTGGATGGCCAGAACCGGCGCGAAGCCGTGGCCTCGATGCCGGGCGTGGAGCGCCTGAGCCTGGACCTGCTGTTGCCGGTGGCCGAGGACTGCGTGGCGCTGGGCATCCCCGCCATGGCGCTGTTCCCGGTGATCGACCAGTCGCTCAAGACGCCGGACGGCCAGGAGGCCCTGAATCCGGACGGGCTGGTGCCGCGCGTGGTGCGCGAGCTGAAGAAGCGCTTCCCGCAGCTCGGTGTGATGACCGATGTGGCGCTGGACCCCTACACCAGCCACGGACAGGACGGCGTGCTCGACGAGCACAACTACATCCTGAACGACCCCACGGTGGAGATCCTGGTGAAACAGGCCCTGACGCAGGCGCAGGCGGGCGTGGACATGGTTGCCCCCAGCGACATGATGGACGGGCGCATCGGCGCCATCCGCACCGCTCTCGAAGGCAACGGCCTGGTGCACACGCGCATCATGGCCTACAGCGCCAAGTACGCCAGCGCCTTCTATGGCCCGTTTCGCGACGCGGTCGGCTCGGCCACCAACCTGGGCAAGGCCGACAAGAAGGTCTACCAGATGGACCCGGGCAACTCCAACGAAGCCCTGCGCGAGGTCGCGCTGGACCTGACCGAAGGCGCCGACATGGTGATGGTCAAACCCGGCATGCCCTACCTGGACATCGTGCGCCGGGTCAAGGACGAGTTCGGCGTGCCGACCTTCGCCTACCAGGTCAGCGGCGAGTACGCCATGCTCAAGGCCGCCGCCCTCAACGGCTGGCTGGACCACGACGCGGTGATGATGGAAAGCCTGCTGGCCTTCAAGCGCGCGGGCGCCGACGGCGTGCTCACCTACTTCGCGCGCGACGCGGCGCGCCTGCTGCGCGGCTGACACCAGGCACCCACCCCACCATGCGCATCTTCCACGTCCTGCCCGGCTCGGTGAACGAATCCGGCGCCCTGCCCATGGTGTTGCCGGAGAAAGGCTACATCTGGATCGCCTGCGGGCGGCGCGAGTTCGAGCTGGAACAGGGCGCGGTGCAGTCCACCCTGCAGGTGCTGTGCGGCATGACCCTGGTGGACCTGCACATCGCCGACCTGCTCAACAACCAGCTGCCCTCGCACTACGACTACACCTCGCAGTACGACATCCTGGTGTTCCGCCGGCTGGCGGCCGGCCACAGCGAGACCGACCTCGCCCACCCCGGCGAGGTGCTCACCCAGTCCGTCAAACGCGGCGGCCCGCCCGTGCTGCGGCGCATCGACACCAGCCCGGTCGGCTTCGCGGTGTTCGACCGCGTGCTGCTCACGGTGCACCCCGTCGGCTGCCAGGCGCTGGAACAGTACGCCACGCGGCTGCTCTCGGCCGCCACCGCCGCTTCGCGCGCGGCCGGCGTGCACCTGCCGCCCAGCCCGGCCGACCTGATGCTGCGCATCGTCAACCAGATGGTCGACGGCTACCTCGCGCTGCGCCGCGAGCTCACGCGCCAGCTCGACCACTGGCAGACCGAACTGCTGATGCCCAAGGCGCGCTTCAGCAACTGGGGCTCGCTGCTGGACGCGCGCATCTCGCTGCACCAGCTCGACGAGATCTGCGAGGACCAGCGTTCCGCCATCCAGGACTGGAACGAGAACCTCGCCACCTGGGAGCCGACCGACGCGATCGGCGGGCAACGCGGGCTGGAGCTGCTCAAGGTGCGTTCGCGCGATGTGCTCGAGCACATCGAGCGCGTGGTGCACCACGTGCGCCGGCTGGAGCAGAACGCGGAAACCGCGGTGCAGATGCACTTCTCGGCGCAGAGCAACCGCACCAACGACATCATGCGCACGCTCACCGCGCTGACCGCCATCTTCCTGCCGCTGAACCTGATCGCGGGCATCTTCGGCATGAACTTCCAGTTCATCCCGCTGCTGCACCAGCAGACCGGCTTCTGGTGGGCCATCGGTTCCATGGCCTTCACGGCGGCGGTGCTGGGCGTGGTGTTCTGGCGCAAGCGCTACCTGGCGCGCACCGCGCGCTGAGCTCTACACGTAGGGTTCGACCAGGCCTTCGTTGGCCAGCACCCGCTGCACCGACGGCCTTGCCAGCATGCGCTGCAGGTACGGACCCAGGTGCTGGCGGTCCCGCGCCGGCGCGCCGGGGAAGTTGCGCGTCCAGCGGCACAGCGTGAATACGTAGGCATCGAGCAGCGTGAACTGCTCGCCCATGAACCACGGGCCGCCACGGCGTTCGATTTCGGCATCCGGCTGGTTGAGCAGCGGCCCCACGCGGGCCTGGGCGTTGCGCTGCACTTCCGCGGCGACCTCGGTGTGCCCGGTGTCGGCCCAGCGCTCGGGGTAGAAGTAGACGATGAGCGTGGCCTGCAGCGTGTTGGTCAACCACATGAGCCACTTGTAGGCATGGGCACGGTCGCGCGTGTCCATGGGTGGCATCAACGCGGCTTTGGGGTGCGTGTCGCTCAGGTGCAGGCAGATCGCGGCCGTTTCATACAGCACCAGATCACCGTCGACCAGCACCGGGATCAGGCCGTTCGGGTTGAGCGCGAGGTAGGCCGGCGTCTTGTGCCCACCGTTCTGTTTGTCGACCAGCACGCGCTCGTAGGGCACACCGATTTCTTCGAGCAGGATGTGCGGCACCATGGCGGCGCTGCTGGGGGCGAAGTGCAGTTGGATCATGGGATTCAAGGGGCGGGTGGGGGCACGCCAAAGAGCTTCGCGCCGTTGTCCCAGGCGATGCGCCGCGCGACGTCGGCCGGCAGGCCGCCCAGCCAGGTGCGGTAGCCCTTCATGAGCTCGTCGTAGTACAACCAGCGCTGGTTGATCCAGGTGTCCGAGCCGATCAGGAAACGGTCCGGGTACTTGAGCAGCAGCGCACGCCATTCGGGGCAGAGCTGGCCGTCGGCGCAGGTCAGACCGGGGCGGTACGACAGCTCGCCCACCAGGCGCGGGTAACGCGCGAAGAGTTCGTCCACGCGCGCCACCGGCGTGCCACCGATGCCGGTGTGGGCCCAGATCAACAGCGACCTGCGTCCCTTGGAAGGCGTGTTGGCCATCAGCAGGTCGATCGCCGCATCGTCCACGTGCGCGAGGATGGCAAGGTCCTTCTCTTCGGCCAGGGCCATGAGCTGTTTGGCCACCGGACCATTGGCGTTGGCGCTGTCGTACAGGTGGAATTCGCCCAGGCCGCGGTAGGGCCCGGCGGGCGTGCCGCGCTGGAGTTCGGTGTTGACCATCTCGACGATGGTGGGGTCGCGGAACCAGTTGTTGTAGTCGGCGCGATCGCGGTACAGGCGCACGAAGGGCACGACCGCGACACCGGCCTTGCGCGTCTGCTCACGCGCACTGGCCAGCGCCTTGGTGCCGTCGTTGGGCCGCGAGTTGGCGACGATGGCACGCACCCCGTTGCGCTGCATGCGGTCGAGCACATCGGCCATGGGGTGCGGGCAGCCCGGGGCCGGTGTGTCGTGCGTGCAGGCTTCGTTGTTGTAGTGCAGGTGCGCGTCAAACAGTGGGCCGCTGTAGTCGGCGGCCGCCGCGCCCGCGCAGGCCCCGATCAGCAGCCCCAGCGATGCCGCGGCGCGCCACACGGTTTCAGCCCAGGTGTTGCGCGAAGAAAGCCAGCGTGCGCTCGCGCGCCAGCTTGGCCGCTGCCTCGTTGTACGAGCCACGCTGGTCGCAGTTGAAGCCATGGTTGGCGTCGTACACGTGCACCGTCACGCCGGGCTGGGCCTTCTTGAAGGCCTCCACCGTGTCGAGCGGAATCCAATGGTCCTGCGCGCCGAAATGCACCATCACCGGCACCGTGGGCCGGCGCTCGAGCTCCGCACCCACCGTCATGCCGCCACCGTAGTACGGCGCGGCGGCGGACAGTCCCTGCAGCGCGCTGGCCGAACGCCAGGTGAGCAGGCCGCCCCAGCAGTAGCCGAGGATGCCGACCTTGCCGGCCTGCGCCGCGTGCTGGATCGCGGCCTGGATGTCGGGCATCACGCCCGGCGCCGGCAGGCCTTCCACGGCGGCCTTGAGCTCCATGCCGGCCTTCATGTCGGCCTCGGTGTAGCCGAGTTCCACACCGGGCTTGGCGCGGTGGAAGGTGTGCGGCGCGACCACGAAGTACCCATCGGCCGCGTAGCCGTCGGCCACCGATCGGATGTGCGAGTTCAAGCCGAAGATTTCCTGCAGCAGCACCAGGCCGCCCTTGGCCTTGCCGCTGGGCCGGGCCACGTAGGCCGGGCATTTGAAGCCGTCGGCGGAGGTGAGTTCGATCGTCTGACCCATGGTGTTTCTCCTGTTGTCGGGTTGAAAAAGTCAGGCGCGCAGCCGGCGCGCCACGAAGTCGAGGCGGTCCTGGCCCCAGAACAGTTCACCGTCGATGACGTAGCTGGGCGCGCCGAACACGCTGAGGTCGATGGCGGCCTGCGTGTGCCCGTCGTAGCGCGCCTGCACCTCGGGCTGCCGGGACTGCGCCAGCCGCGCGGCATCCAGACCGGTCTCGGCCAGCAGGGCCGCCAGCGTGGCGTCGTCGGCAATGTCGCGCTGCTGCGCCCAGACGGCGGCCAGCACCGCGCCGGTCAGGCGCATCGCGGCCTCGTCGCCGTCGTGCTGGGCCACGGCAGTGATCAGCCGCGCGGCGGGATCGCCCGCCACGGGAAAGAAGCGGGGCTCGGGGTGGAGCGGGATGTCCAGCGCCTCGCTGAAGCGGCGCAACTCGAGCAGGCGGTAGGCCTGGCGCTGCGGCGCGCGCTTCTGCAGGGGCAGCCCGCCGGACAGCGGGAAGATCTTGCCCAGGTCCATGGGCCGCACGCGCACGGGCGTGCCGGTCTCGCGCAGCAAGGCCGCAAAACGCGCGTGGCCCAGGTAGGCCCAGGGACTTTGCGGGACGAAGTAATAGTCGACTGTGCGACGCATGTCGGTCTCCTGTCACTGTTGTAATGGCAAGCTCGGTGGCGAGCCCGTGTTGTACGCGATGCCACCACATTCTGCAGGAGACGGGTTATGGCTGAGATGACAGGCCGGGCGCTGCTGGTCACCGGGGGCGGGCGCGGCATCGGCGCGGCCACCGCCCGGCTGGCCGCGCGGCAGGGCTGGGCGGTGGCGGTGAACTACACCGCGAACTCGCTCGCGGCCGACGAGGTGGTGCGCGCGATCCGCGCCGAGGGCGGCACGGCCATGAGCGTGCAGGCCGATGTGGCGGACGAAGAGCAGGTGCTCTCAATGTTCGCGAAGATCGACGCCAAGCTCGGCCGCCTGCACGGCCTGGTGAACAACGCGGGCGTGGTCGACGTGACGGCCCGCGTGGACGAGATGAGCGTGGCGCGCTGGCGCCGCATGTTCGACATCAACGTGATCGGCTCGATGCTGTGCGCGCGCGAGGCGGTGCGCCGCATGAGCACGAAACACGGCGGCGAAGGCGGCTCTATCGTGAACCTCTCCAGCGCGGCCTCGCGCCTGGGCTCGGCCGGCCAGTACGTGGACTACGCGGCGGCCAAGGGCGCGATCGACGCCTTCACCATCGGCCTGGCGCGGGAAGTCGGCGGCGAGGGCGTGCGCGTGAACGCGGTGCGGCCGGGCCTGATCGAGACCGAGATCCACGCCTCGGGCGGCCTGCCCGACCGGGTGCGCGACCTCAAGCACCAGGTGCCCATGCAGCGCGGTGGCCGGGCCGACGAGGTGGCGCAGGCCATCGTCTGGCTGCTGTCCGACGCGGCGAGCTACACCACCATGACCCTGATGGACGTCTCCGGAGGACGCTGACATGACCACGACACACACGAACACATCGCACATCAAGTACTGGTGGGAAGACCTGCAGGTCGGCGAGACGCGCGACCTGGGCACCATCACGCCGACCGAAGAGGAGACGGTGGCCTTCGCGCGCCAGTTCGACCCGCAGCCCTTCCACCTCGACGCCGAGGCCGCCAAGGCCTCGGTGTTCGGCGCGCTCAGCGCCAGCGGCTGGCACACCTGCGCCATGGCGATGCGGCTGATGGTGACCAACTTCCTCAACGAAAGCTCCAGCCTGGGCTCGCCCGGCCTGGAGAGCGTGAAGTGGCTCAAGCCGGTGTTCCCGGGCGACACGCTGCGGTTGCAGCACACGATCCAGGAAAAACGCCCCATGAGCAAGCGCCTGGACGTGGGCCTGGTGCGCACCACCTGGGAGATGTTCAACCAGCACGGCGACAAGGTCCTCTACATGGAGGGCTACGGCATGTTCCGGCGCCGCGAGCCGGGCAAGGCGTAGGCCTCGCCCTTTCCGGTGCGAGGCACCTGATCCAGCGCTCGCAAGGATCCGGCTCCGCCGGTCCGAGCGTGCGCTCCCTTGAGCGGGCCGCGCACAGCGCGGCGGGGGTGGGCCACAATCCAGCTCATGGATTTCAAGCCGCTCATCACCCTGCTGGCGATCGTCAACCCGCTGGCGATCGTGCCCTTCTTCATCCATTACACGCAGGGCTTCTCGCGCCAGCAGCGACAGCGCACGGTGATGATCTCGGCCTTCAGCGCCTTCGCGGTGATCGCCACCTGCGCCGTCATCGGCCTGCAGATCCTGGAGTTCTTCAGCATCTCGCTGGCGAGCTTCCAGGTCGGCGGCGGCATGCTCCTGCTGACCTCGGCGCTGTCCATGCTCAACGCGCGGCCGGCGGAGGCCAAGGCCACCGACCAGGAACTGAGCGACACCTCGGCGCGCACCTCCATCGCGGTGGTGCCGCTGACGATCCCGCTGCTCACCGGGCCGGCCACCATGTCCACCGTGGTGATCTACGCCGACCAGGCCAAGACCTTCTTCCAGCACGCCGCGCTGGTGGGTTACGGTGTGGTGATCGCCCTGGCCACGGCCATCTGCTTCACCTTGGCCGAGCCGATCGCGCGCTTCCTGGGCCAGACCGGCATCAACGTGATGACGCGGCTGATGGGCCTGATCCTGGCCGCGCTGTCGGTCGAGGTGATGGCGACCGGCCTGGTGAAGCTGTTTCCGGCCCTACTGGGCTGACGGATACAGCCCCAGCGTCTGCGCCTGCAGGCGCGAGAGGCCCAGCAGCGCGTCGGTGAACGGCGTGGGCACGCCGGTGAGCTGGCCGAGTTCGCGCACCACGGTCACCAGGGCGTCGAGTTCCACCGGCTTGTGCGCCTGCACGTCCTGCAGCATCGAGGTCTTGAACGCGCCGAGCTTGAGCGTGACCGCGTGGCGGTCTTCGGGCTGCTGGTCGATCGGGATGCCGATGCGCGCCCCGATGTCCTTGGCCTCGAGCATGACGCGGCTGATGAAGTCGCGCACCAGTGGGTCACCCAGGATGCGGTCGGTGGTGGCGCCGGTGAGCGCGCTCACGGGGTTCACCGTCATGTTGCCCCAGAGCTTGTACCAGACGTCTTTCTGGATCTGCGGCGACACCGTGGCGTTGAGCCCGGCGCGCCGCAGCAGCTCGGCCAGGGCCGCCACCCGCTCGCTGGACTCGCCCGATGGTTCGCCGAGGATGAGGCCGTTGCCGAAGTGGTGACGGATCACGCCGGGCGCGTCCACCGAGCAGCTCGCGTGCACCACGCCGCCGATGACGTGGCGCGCCGGGATGCAACGCTCGATCTCCCCCTCGGGGTCCACCGTTTTCAGGCGCGTGCCGGCGCGCTCGCCGCCAAAGCCGTTGAAGAACCACCAGGGCACGCCGTTCATGGCGGTGAGCACCACGGTGTGGCGGCCGATCAGCGGCGCGATGCCGCGCGCGAGGTCGGGCAGCGAAGGGGCCTTCACGGCCACGATCACGAGGTCCTGCACGCCCAGGGTCACGGCGCTGGCGGCGGCCTGCACCGGCGCGCCCTGCAGCTGGCCGTCCTGGTGCAGCTGCAGGCCATCGCGCTGCAGGGCCGCGAGCGTCTCGCCGCGCGCCAGCGCGCTCACGATGCAACCGGTGTGCGAGAGCCGCACGCCGAGCCAGCCGCCGATGGCGCCCGCGCCGACGATGGCCACGCGCTGAAAGTCAGGGGAAGAGGTCAAGGGCTCACTCCAGGTAGCTGCGGTCCAGGCGGTTCACCTGCCGGACCAGCGCGTCGAACACGTCACGGCCGGCGCCGTGGTGGGGGCTGAACTGCAGCGCGTCGCGCGTGCATTTTTCGGCAATGGCCTCGGGCACCGGCAGGGCCGCCTGCGCACCGCCCATCGAGAACGTGGCCATCTGGATTTCGCAGGCGCGCTGCAGCGTCCAGAGGATGGCGAAGGTCTGCGGCAGGGTGGCGCCCCAGGCCAGCAAGCCGTGGTTGCGCAGGATCACGGCCGGGCGGTCGCCAATGCTTTTGAGCAGGCGCGGCGCTTCGTCGGCGTGGATGGTGATGCCTTCGAAGGTGTGGTACGCCACCATGCCGTGCAACTGCGCGGTGTAGAAGTTGGTCTGCTGCAGGCCGTCCTTCAGGCAGGCCACGGCCACGCCAGCCGTGGTGTGGGTGTGCATCACGCAGTGCGCACCGGGCAGGCCGTCGTGGATGGCGGCATGCACCGTGAAGCCGGCCGGGTTGACCGGGTGCGGCGAGCCGTCGAGCACCTCGCCCTGCAGGTTGATCTTCACCAGGTTGCGCGCCGTGACCTCCGAGTAGTGCAGGCCGAACGGATTGATGAGGAACTGTTTGTCGTCACCGCAGACGCTGGCGGGCAGGCGCAACGTGATGTGGTTGTAGATCATCTCGGTCCAGCCCAGCATGGCGAAGACGCGGTAGGAGGCGGCGAGCTCGACGCGCGCGGCCCATTCGTCCGGGTGCATGCCGGCGGGTGTGGCGGTGGTGGTGGGCAGGGCGGCGTTCATGGCGGCGATCTCCTAGTACACACTGCCCTTGGCCTGGGCAGGCACGGCGGGCGCATCGGTCTTGAAACGCGCGGCCAGGGCGCTGGTCTGGCGCGCGAGGATCTGGGTGTCCAGCCCCACGGCCACGAACACCGCGCCCAGGGCGAGGTAGTGGCGCGCCTGGGCCTCGTCGGTGGTCAGGATGCCGGGTGCCTTGCCGGCGCGCAGGATGCGCGCGATGGCGTCCTCGATCGCGGCCTGCACCTCGGGGTGGCCCGGGTCGCCCACGTAGCCGAGCGAGGCGGAGAGGTCGGCCGGGCCGATGAAGACGCCGTCCACCCCGGGCGTGGCCGCGATGGCGTCGAGCTGCTGCAGGGCCTCGCGCGTCTCCGCCTGCACCAGCAGGCAGACCTGGGCGTTGGCCTCCTTCGCGTAGTTCGGGTAACGGCCCCAGCGCGAGGCCCGGGCGCCGGCCATGCCGCGAACGCCGCCCTGGCCGTCGTTCTGCGGGTAGCGGCAGGCGCGCACCAGCTGGGCCGCCTGCTCGGGCGTGTCCACCATGGGCACCAGCAGGGTCTGCAGGCCGACGTCGAGGTACTGCTTGATGATCGCCGCATCGCCCACGGGCACGCGCGCGATGGCGTGCGAGCCCGGGTAGGCGGCGATGGCCTGGGCCTGCGACAGCAAGTCCTGCAGGCCGTTGGGCGAATGCTCGCCGTCGATCAGCAGCCAGTCGAAGCCGGCACCGGCGCAGATTTCCGCGCTGTAGGGGTTGGCCAGGCCGAGCCAGAAGCCGATTTGCGCGCGGCGCTCGGCGAGCGCCTGTTTGAAGGGGTTGACGGGGGTTTGCATGGGGTGGGGAGAGAAATTCAGACGAACTGGAAACGAAGGCTGCCGAGCGGGCCGTAGTCGGCCTCGAACAGGTCGCCCTGGCGGGCCGCGACCGGCCGCGTGAACGAGCCGGCCAGCACGATCTGACCGGGCTGAAGCGATTCGCCCCAGGGCGCGAGCTTGTGCGCGAGCCACGCGATGCCAACCGCCGGGTGGCCCTGCACGCCCGCGGCCAGCCCGGTTTCTTCCACCACGCCGTTCTGCCGCAGGATGGCGCCGCACCAGGGCAGGTCGAGGGTGAAGGGGTCGGCGCGGTAACGCAGGTCGCCCTCGCCGATCACGATGCCGGCGTTGGCCGCGTTGTCGCTGATGGTGTCGAACACCTTGCGCATCACCTTGGTGTGGCGGTCGAACTGCTCGATGCGCGCATCGATGATCTCGATGGCGGGCGTCACGTACTCGGTGGCCGCGAGCACGTCTTCCACCGTCACGTCCTTGCCCTGCAGGGGCGACTTGAGCACGAAGGCGAGCTCCACCTCCACGCGCGGCGCGATGAAGCGCGACGTCGGGATCTGCAGCACCTCGCCCGCCGAGGCGGTGAAGCGCATGCTGTCGAGCAGGGTGCCGTAGTCGGGCTCGTCGATCTGGCTGGAGATCTGCATGGCGCGGCTGGTGAGGCCGATCTTGTGGCCGATCACCTGCTTGCCAGCGGCCACCTGCAGGCCCACCCAGGCCCGGCCGACGCGGTAGCCGTCGTCGACCGTCATGCCCGGGAAGCGTTTGGAGAAGTGCTCCAGCGGCACGCGGCTGCGTTCCGAAGCGTCGAGCTCGGCCGCGAGCCGCTGGATGAGGGTGTCGTCGAGCATGGGGTCAGCTCCGGTTGAACAGCGGGTGCAGGGAACTGGTCTTGGCGTCGAACACCTCGTGGCCCTCGTCCACCTGCACGGTGATGCCGATGGCGCGCGTGGCGAGCTGCACGGCGAAGTGCGCCTTCACCACGGCCTGCAGCGCCTCGCCCACGCGCTGGTGGGTGACGGCGCTGCGGCCCTGGGCCATGCGCACGTTCATGTAGACGAAGGCGTAGTCGCCCCCCAGGCCGGCGGCGATGCCGGCCGCGCCGCCGTCCGAGATGGCGCTGTGCGCCGCCGGGTAGGCCAGCACGCGCGTGCCACCGGTGGGGAAGACCTGCTTGTCGGCCTCGTCGCGCACCGCGAGCATGGCGTCGCACAGCTCGCGGCAGAGCGCGCCCATGTCGGTGCCGCCTTCGCTGGCGGGCTTGTCGAGGTTGGGGGTGTAGAGGATGACGAGGTGCGGCATGGGTGGCGTTCTCAGAGTCGGGAGACGGCCTGGTAGCCCTTGGCCGACGAGGCCTGTGCGGCGGGGATGGCCGCGCCGGTCTGCGGCGTGACGGGGAAGACGGCGTTGATCTGGCCGGTGCCGGAGGCGCCGAAGTACGGGGTGATGACCTCGGCCTGGCCGTCGTAGTCGCTCCAGCCGAGGGCGCCGAGCATCATGGCGGTGTCGTGCATGAAGCCTTCGCCGTGGCCCTTGGCGGCGTACTCGGGCAGCATCTCGCAGAAGGCTTTCCACTCGCCCTGCTCCCACATCTCGACGACGCGGCGGTCGAGCGTTTCGAGGAAGGGGGTCCAGATCTTGAAGGCGAAGTCGGGCGCGAGGCCGTTCTGCGCGAAGCGGTGGCTGAGGGAGCCGCTGGCGAAGAAGGCGACGGTGCCGTCGTAGTGGTCTTCGACGGCCTTGCGCATGGCCCAGCCGAGGCGCGCGCTGTCGTTGAGGTAGTGCGACTGGCACAGCGCCGAGACCGAGACGGCCTTGAAGTGCTGGTCGGCGTTCATGTAGCGCATGGGCACGAGGGTGCCGTATTCGGGGCCGAGGGTGGTGGCGTCGTGGGCCAGGGTTTCGACGCCGTGTTGGTTGCACACCTTGGCGAGCAGCTGGCCGAGTTCGGGGTTGCCCGGGATCTCGAACGGCATGTTGCTGATGAAGTGGGGCAGCTCGTTGCTGGTGTAGGTGCCCTGGAAGCGGGGGGCGCAGTTGAGGTGGTAGCTGGCGTTGACGAGCCAGTGGGTGTCGAAGACGACGATGGTGTCGACACCGAGTTCGCGGCAGCGGCGGCTGATTTCCACGTGGCCGTCGATGGCGTCCTGCCTCGTGCCCTTTCTCGGGCCGTCGAGTTCGCTCAGGTACATCGACGGGACGTGGGTGATCTTTGCGACGAGTGCTAGTTTGCCCATGTGGCCTTTCCCTTGGTGATGGTGTAGTTCGCTCCGTGGGTTGGCCGCGGCGGCTGCCCGGCTCCGCGGGTGTCCCCCGCCCAAACCGCTTCAGATCGGATGGGCAGGGCGTTCTGCGCAGCGGGGTAAAGGAGGAGACGGCACCAGCCGTCGGGGGACACCCGCGGAGCAGAGCGCCCTGCCCATCCGATCTTGCCCACCCGTTGACGCGAAAGCATTTCAGACGCCCCAGTGGGGAATGTGATGAGACCCGAGGGACACAGCGACGTTCTTGGGCTCCAGGAACACCTCATAACTCCAGGTACCCCCCTCACGCCCCGTGCCGCTCGCCTTGGTGCCGCCAAACGGCTGGCGCAGATCCCGCACGTTCTGCGAATTGACGAAACACATGCCCGCCTCCACGGCCGCCGCCACCCGGTGCGCACGCCCCAGGTTCTCCGTCCACACATAGCTCGAAAGACCGTACTGGATGTCGTTCGCCAGCTCGATCGCATGCGCCTCGTCGCGGAACGGGATCAGGCAGGCCACCGGGCCGAAGATTTCCTCCTGCGCGATGCGCATGCGGTTGTCCACGTCCGCGAACACCGTCGGCCACACGTAGTTGCCCTTGGCCACGCGCGAGGACAGCTCCGGCGCGTACGACGGCCGGTCCAAGCCGCCGCACAACATCGTGGCACCCTCCTTCGGGCCCAGCTCGATGTAGCTGCGCACCTTGGCCAGATGCGCCTGGCTGATCATCGGGCCGACGATGGTCTTCTCGTCCAGCGGATCGCCCACCGTGATGCGCTTGGCGCGCTCCACGAACTTCGCCACGAAGTCGGCGTAAATGCTCTGCTGCACCAGGATGCGGCTGCCCGCCGTGCAGCGCTCGCCGTTGTTGCTGAAGATCATGAACACCGCCGCGTCCAGCGCGCGGTCCAGGTCCGCGTCGTCGAAGATCACGAACGGGCTCTTGCCACCCAGCTCCATGCTGAACTTCTTCAAGCCCGCGCTCTGCACGATGCGGTTGCCCGTGGCCGTGGAGCCGGTGAAGGAGATCGCGCGCACATCCGGGTGCGCGCACAGCGGCTCGCCCGCGTCCTTGCCGTAACCGTGCACCACGTTGAGCACACCCGCCGGAATGCCGGCCTCCAGCGCCAGCTCGCCCAGGCGCGCGGCCGTCAGGGGCGACAGCTCGCTCATCTTCAGCACCGCCGTGTTGCCGAACGCCAGGCAGGGCGCGACCTTCCAGGTCGAGGTCATGAAGGGCACGTTCCACGGGCTGATGAGCGCGCACACGCCCACCGGGTGGAACAGCGTGTAGTTCAGGTGCGTGGGCGTGGGGTAGGTGTGGCCATCCACCCGCGCGCACATCTCGGCGAAGTAGTGGAAGTTGTCGGCCGAGCGCGGCACCAGCTGCTTGCCGGTCTGCGCGATCACCTGGCCACAGTCGTTGGTTTCGGTCTGCGCGATCTCGGGCACGTTCGCCGCGATCAGCTCGCCCAGCTTGCGCATGAGCTTCGCGCGCTCGGTGGCCGGCAGGCCGGCCCATTTCGGGAACGCGTCCTTCGCGGCCTGCACGGCGGCGTTGATTTCCGCCGCGCCGCCCGCGCTGACCTCGGCCAGCACGTCCTGCGTGGCGGGGTTGAGGGTCTCGAAGCTCGCGGCGCTGGCCACGGCCTTGCCGTTGATGAGGTGCTGGATCGTCGTCGTCATGCTGCGGCTCAGGGGTGTTGGGTGATGGTGTTGACGAGGTCGCCGATGCCTTCGATGGACGTGACGATCACGTCGCCGGGCCGGCAGTCGACCACGCCGTCGGGCGTGCCGGTGAGGATCAGGTCGCCGGGTTGCAGCGTCATGAAGGCGCTGAAGTACTCGATCAGCGTCGGCACGTCGAAGATCATGTCGCGCGTGCTGCCCTGCTGCGTCACCTCGCCGTTGACGGTGGTGCGCAGCGCGAGGTTCATCGGATCGGGCACGTCGGCCGCGTCCACCAGCCAGGGGCCGATGGGCGTGCAGGTGTCGCGGTTCTTGGCGCGCAGGTTGGGCCGGTACCAGTTCTCCAGCACGTCGCGGATGACGTAGTCGTTCGCCACCGTGTAGCCGCCCACGAAGTCCAGGGCGTCGGCCTTCTTCACGCGCTTGGCGGTGCGCCCGATCACCACCGCGAGCTCGCACTCGTAGTGCATGAAATCCACGCCGGGCGGGCGCCGCGTGAAGCCGCGGTGGCCGGTGAGCGAGGCCTCGCCCTTGACGAAGGCCAGCGGTTCCTCGGGCGCCTTGAAGGCCAGTTCCTTCGCGTGGTCGGCGTAGTTCAGGCCGAGCGCGAGCACGGTGCGCGGGCGCTGCGGCGGCAGGGGCTGCAACGGTGGCAGCCAGACCACGTCGTCAAAGGCCACGCGGCGGCCTTTCAGGGCCGGTGTGAGCAGTTCGAGCTGGCCGTCGGACTCGATGGCGTCGTGGACCGCGCCGGCCCAGGCGATGCGGGCGCGCTTCATGCGGCCACCTCCTGTGTGAAGCTGTGCAAGGTGGGCGCGAAGCCCGGGGCGGTGATCTCCACCGTGTCGCCGGGGTGCACCAGCGGGCGCGTGCCGTCGGCCAGGCAGTCGGTGCCCAGCATCAGCACGTCGCCCGGCCGCAAGGTCATGAACTCGCTCACATCGGCCAGCAAGGTGGCGGCGTCGCGCAGCAGTTCGGCCAGGACCGTGGTCTGGCGGTGCACGCCGTTGATGTGCAGTTCGATCTGCAGATCGACCAGCCCGGCCACGCCTCCGAGCTGTGCGATGGGCACGCACTCGGCGCCCACGCCGAGGAAGCCGTCGACGCAGCGCGCCTTGACCGGCGGGCGGTAGTAGCTCTCGTGCGCGATGGCCACGTCGTTGAACAACACCGCGCCGAGCACGCCGTCCTCGCCCACCACCAGGCCGAGCGAGGCCGCCACCTGCACCGCCGCACCGGCGGGCAGCGCGATGGCCTGGCTGTGGGGCGTGAAGGTGTTGGCGGTCTTGATGTAGAGCACCGGCGCCTTGGGCGGTGCCTTGTAGGGCGCCTCGTGCATGCGCGGCGCCCACAGCGCGTGTTCGCGCTGGAAGTTGAGCAGGGTGCCGTAGACCGTGCCGGCCGGCATCCAGGGAATCGGGTTCATGCGGCGTCGTCCTCCAGGCCATCGGCCTCTTCGGTGTTCAGGGGTTGTTCGAGCGCGATCACCTCGTCGAGCAGGGCGTAGAGCTGCGCCAGCCGGGCCTTGCCCAGGCGCTGCTCCATCCAGGCGTAGTGCGCCTCGATGGTGCTGGAGAGGCCCTTCACCAGCTTGAGCCCCGCCGGCGTGGCGCGCACCACGGTGCGCCGCGCGTCCTGCGGGCAGCGGCTGCGCGCGATCAGACCGTCGCGCTCCATGCGGGTCAGCACGCCGGTGAGGCTGGGGCCGAGCAGAAAGGCCTCGCGCGCCACGCGCCCGGTCTCCACCCCGCCAGGCAGCTGCGCGTGTTCGCCCAGCACGCGCAGCACGCGCCACTGCTGGTCGGACAGGCCGTACTCGCGCAGGCTGGGCCGGGTGTGCAGCATCACGGCCTCGCGCGCTTCGAGCAACAGGCGCGGCAGGTTGCGGTGGATGAAAGGGGTGGCGTCGTCCATTTATTTAATATATTAAATGATTATTCTGGAAACAAATCAAGGGTTTACCCGGAACGGCGGCGCGGTGAGAATGCGCGCATGAACGCACTCACTGCCCTGCTCGGTACGGAATACCCCTTGATCCAGGCGCCGATGGCGGGCGTGCAGGGCGCGGCCCTGGCGGTGACGGCGAGTAACGCGGGCGCGCTGGGCTCCCTGCCCTGCGCCATGCTTTCGCCCGAGGCGATGGACCGCGAGCTGACGGCACTGGCCGCCGGCACCCAGCGGCCATTCAACGTCAACTTCTTCTGCCACGCGCCGCCCGAGGCCGACGAAGCGCGCGAAGCGGCGTGGCGCGCCTGGCTGGGCACCTACTACCGCGAAGCGGGGCTGGACATCGATGCCGTGCCGACCGGGCCGGGCCGCGTGCCATTCAACCGCGCGGCAGCCGACATCCTCGAACGCTTCCGGCCCAAGGTGGTGAGCTTCCATTTCGGCCTGCCCGACCTGGACCTGCTGGACCGCGTGAAGGGCTGGGGCAGCGTGGTGCTGTCCTCGGCCACCACGGTGGAAGAGGCGCGCTGGCTGGAGGCCTTCGGCGTGGACGCCATCATTGCCCAGGGCGTCGAGGCCGGCGGCCACCGGGGCATGTTCCTCACGGACGACCTCACGACGCAGGCCGGCACTTTCGCGCTGCTGCCGCAGATCGTGGCGGCCGTGGGCGTGCCGGTGATCGCGGCCGGCGGCATTGCCGATGCGGCGGGCGTGGCCGCGGCCATGGCGCTGGGCGCCTCGGGCGCGCAGGTGGGCACGGCTTTTCTGTGCTGCCCCGAAGCCACCACCAGCGCTCTGCACCGCGCGGCGCTGCAGAGCGAGGCGGCGCACCACACCGCCCTCACCCACCTGTTCACCGGTCGCCCGGCGCGCGGCATCGTCAACCGCGTGATGCGTGAGCTCGGCCCCATGAACCCGGTCGCGCCGGCGTTCCCGCTGGCCACGGCGGCCATGGCGCCGCTGCGCGCGCATTGGGAGGCCAAGGGCAGCGGCGACTTCTCACCGCTGTGGTCGGGTCAGAACGCAAGTGGCTGCCGGGATGTGCCCGCGGCGGAGCTCGTGCAGGAACTGATTCAGGGGTTCACGCCAGATCGCGCTGCGCGTTGAGCCAGCGCTTGAGCCGCGAGGGATCGCCCGCCTGCTCGAGGTCGCGCGCCAGCTGAGCCAAGGCGCCTTCCAGCGCGCGCGTCTCATCGATCCGGCTCTGCAACAAGGTGTTGGCGTTGGTTGACACGCCCTCTGGCAGATCGAACTCGTCGGCCAGCGCGCTCTGCCGCGCGGCGCGCTCACGCTCCAGCGCCGCTACCTGGGCCTTGAGCAAGAGGGTGAGCGAGGCCAGGCGCTCGTCGGACAGCTGCTGCCCGGCAGCGGGGTCGGCGAGTTCGGCGCGGGCCTGGATCTGCAGCAGCGCGACCAGGTCGCGTTTTTCATAGGCGGCGTTGGCTTCGCTCATCAGGGCCGTCTTGCGCAGCCGCGCCTGCGGGTCGGTCTCGCGGTCGGGGTGCAGGGCGCTGGCGAGCTGGCGGAACAGGCGGCGCAGCAAAGTGTCGGCATCGTGCTGCCCGGTCTGGCGCGCCGCGGCGCCAGGCTTCTTGCGTTCGCGCCGGGCTTGCGCGGCCTCGCGGCGTTGCTGCTGCGCATCCGCCTGCGAACGCCGCAGGCGCTCCATGCCGGCGCGCAGCAGTTGTTCGGCGCTGAGGTTCTGGCCCTCGTCGTCCAGTGGTTCGCCGAGCACCGCCTCCAGGCGCTGGCGCAGCGCATCCGCCGAGTCCTGTTGGAGTTGCGCCAGGGTGCGTGGGCCGTGGCGGTCGTGCAGTTCGCGCATCGCGGCGTCCCCCGCTTCGGCCAGGGGGCGCACCAGGCGGCACAGCAGCGCGCGCGCGGTGTCGGCCTGCACGCGGCTCAGCAGCTTGCCTTGCAGGTGACCGTCCAGCGCCAGGGCCAGCGCGCGCTGGTCCTGGGCCAGCTGCCGGCGCAGTGGGTCGACCGCGCGGTGGCGTTCCTGGCGGTGCTGCTGCGCGAGCGCGTCCATCTCGGCCAGCTGGCGCTTGAGTTTGTCGACGCGGGTGAGCTGCAGGTTGTAGGCGCGCGCGGCGGCCGACAGCGCTTGCGCGCCAGGCGGCAGCACTTGCAGGGCGGCGGCGGGAACAGGTGAGGACATGAGGGTGTCGACTATATTTGCCCGGCACCATGGCCAAAGACAAAACCCAATACATCTGCAACGAATGCGGCGGCACCAGCCCCAAGTGGCTGGGCAAATGCCCGCATTGCAACGCCTGGAACACCCTGGTCGAATCGGTCGCGGAATCGACCGCCCCGGCCAAGAACCGCTTCGCCTCGCTGGCGAAGACGGCCGAGGTCACCACCCTGGCCGACATCGAGGCCACCGACGTGCAGCGCACGCCCACCGGCCACGACGAGCTGGACCGCGTGCTGGGCGGCGGCATCGTGGAAGGTGGCGTGGTGCTGATCGGCGGCGACCCGGGCATCGGCAAGTCCACGCTGCTGCTGCAGGCGCTGGACTCGCTGCAGCGCGCCGGCCTGAAGACGCTCTACGTGACCGGCGAGGAAAGCGGCGCCCAGGTGGCCCTGCGTTCGCGCCGGCTCGGGCTGGACGGCTCGCAGGTCAGCGTGCTGGCGGAGATCCAGCTCGAGAAGATCCTGGCCACGCTGGACGCGACACGGCCCGCCATCGCGGTGATCGACTCGATCCAGACCGTGTACTCCGAGCAGCTCACCTCGGCCCCGGGCTCGGTGGCGCAGGTGCGCGAGTGCGCGGCCCACCTCACGCGCGCGGCCAAGGCCAGCGGCACGGCCATCGTGCTGGTCGGCCACGTGACCAAGGAAGGCGCCCTGGCCGGCCCGCGCGTGCTCGAGCACATGGTGGACACGGTGCTGTATTTCGAAGGCGACACCCACAGCAGCTTCCGCCTGATCCGCGCGATCAAGAACCGCTTCGGTGCGGTGAACGAGATCGGCGTGTTCGCGATGACGGAAAAAGGCCTCAAGGGTGTGAGCAACCCGAGCGCGATCTTTCTCTCGCAGCATTCCGAGCCGGTGCCCGGCAGCTGCGTGATGGTGACGCTGGAGGGCACGCGGCCCATGCTGGTGGAGATCCAGGCGCTGGTGGACAGCGGCGGCCCCAGCCCCCGGCGCCTGTCGGTCGGCCTGGACCGCGACCGCCTGGCCATGCTGCTGGCGGTGCTGCACCGCCACGCGGGTGTGGCCTGCATGGACCAGGACGTGTTCGTCAACGCGGTGGGCGGCGTGCGCATCAGCGAACCGGCGGCCGACCTGGCGGTGATGCTGTCCATCACCTCCAGCCTGCGCGGCAAACCGCTGCCCAAGGGCTTCCTGGCCTTCGGCGAGGTGGGCCTGGCGGGCGAGGTGCGCCCCGCGCCACGCGGCCAGGACCGACTCAAGGAAGCCGCCAAGCTGGGTTTCAGCGTGGCCGTGGTGCCCAAGGCCAACCTGCCGCGCAAGAACGACAAGGCCTTCGAGGGCCTCACGGTGCACGGCGTGGACCGGATCGAGGAAGCCATGGAACTGGCGCGCAGCCTGGCCTGAGCCGGGCCATCCGTGCTTGCCGCAAACGGCCCGCCCCGGCCAGCAACGACAATCCCTTTTATGCGATTCCAGAAACTGCTTTACCTCGCGGCCGGCCTGGGCCTGCTGTACCTGTCCCACCGCACCTACGGCTGGCCCGGGGTGGCCGCTGTCGGCGGCGGCCTGACCATGTGGCTGCTGCTGCACTTCACCCGCCTCATGACCGTGCTCAAGCGCGCGTCCGACCGCCCCATCGGCTACGTGGACAGCGCCGTGATGCTCAACGCCAAGCTCAAGCCCGGCGTCACCCTGATGCACGTGATGGCCATGACCCGCTCGCTGGGCGAGCGGTTGTCCGAAGAAAGTGTGCAACCCGAGGTCTACCGCTGGCGCGACAACGGCGACTCGACCGTGACGGCGGAATTCCTCAACGGCAAGCTGCAGGGCTGGAAGCTGCACCGACCCGCCACGGATGAGGCCCCGGCGGCACCGGAGGGTGGCAGCCCGACACCGTAAAATCATGGGTTTGGCAGCCGGACTGCCCCACGAACAACCCAAGGACCCCCACATGAGCCCCATCGTTCCCTCGATGTCCGACCGCGACGGCAAGATCTGGATGGACGGCCAGATGGTGGACTGGCGCGACGCCAAGATCCACGTGCTGACCCACACCCTGCACTACGGCTGTGGCGCTTTCGAGGGCGTGCGCGCCTACAACACCCAGGGCGGCACCGCGATCTTCCGGCTCGAGGAACACACCGAGCGCCTGTTCAACAGCGCCAAGATCCTGCGCATGAAGATCCCGTTCACGCAGGACGAGGTGAACGAGGCCCAGAAGGCCGTGGTGCGCGAGAACAAGCTCGAGAGCTGCTACCTGCGCCCGCTGACCTGGATCGGCGACAAGAAGCTGGGCGTGTCGCCCAAGGGCAACACCATCCACCTGATGGTCGCGGCCTGGGCCTGGGGCGCCTACCTGGGCGACGAAGGCCTCAAGCGCGGCATCCGCGTGAAGACCAGCAGCTACACCCGCCACCACGTCAACATCACCATGACGCAGGCCAAGGCGGTGAGCAACTACAGCAACTCCATCCTGGCCAACATGGAGGCCACCGACGAGGGCTACGACGAGGCCCTGCTGCTGGACTCCAGCGGCTTCGTGAGCGAAGGCGCGGGCGAAAACATCTTCGTGGTGAAAAACGGCGTGATCTACACGCCCGACCTCTCGGCCGGCGCGCTCAACGGCATCACCCGCAACACCGTGTTCCACATCGCCAAGGACCTGGGCCTGGAGATCGTGCAGAAGCGCATCACGCGCGACGAGGTCTACATCGCCGACGAGGCCTTCTTCACCGGCACGGCGGCCGAAGTCACCCCGATTCGCGAACTCGACCGCATCGAGCTGGGCAAGGGCGACTACGTGGGCAGCCGCGGTCCCATCACCGAGAAGATCCAGAGCGCGTTCTTCGACATCGTCAACGGCCGCAACCCCAAGTACGCCCACTGGCTGGCCAAGGTCTGAGGAACACGCCATGAGCAAAGCAGCCGTCGAACTCAAGGCCTCCGACCTCAACGCCCATGGCGGCGTGTTCTGCCCCAGCCCGCTGGCCGACATGAAGCTCTGGAACAGCCATCCCAAGGTCTACCTGGACGTGGCTGTCACGGGCGAGGCGAAATGCCCGTATTGCGGCACGGTGTACCGCCTGAGGGCGGGCGAGACCGTTTCACACGGCCATTGAGCCCGCGACGGCTTCCGAAGCCCGCGCATTGGCAGACCAGCCGTGCCTGTCGTTTGCACTTTCAGGGCGTGACAGGCATGGCGCGACATTTGGCGGGCACTTAACATGCGAGACGCTCGTGCGAGCCAACAACCGCTGGCGGTCACGTCGGCATCGGAACGGGTGCTGCTGGCGCTTTCCGCCGTGGCAACCGGCGTGTTCCTAGTCTGGATGCTGCACCAAGCCCGATACGGTTTCGACTTCACGGACGAGAGCTTCTATCTCGTCTGGATATCCAATCCTTTCCTGTTCGACTGGTCCATGACTCAGTTCGGCTTCATCTATCACCCGCTGTATCGCGCGCTGGGTGGCGACATCTTGGCGCTGCGCCAGTTCAATATGGGCGCGGTCTTCATGCTGTCCTGGTGTCTGACGGGGCTGGTCCTGCACGATGCCACCGCAGGAAAGACGCGCAGCCTCTCCACCGTGCTCATCGTCAGCGCCGGCTTTTCTGTCACGTCGCTGGTGGTCCTGTCCCTCTGGCTCACCACGCCGAGCTACAACGCGCTGACGTTCAAGTCGCTCCTGATCGCATCCATCGGCATGGTCCTGGCCGACTCGCGCCCCACGCCCAGGAGTGTCCTGGGATGGGTGCTGATCGGTGTGGGCGGGTGGCTTTCATTCATGTCTAAGCCCAGCACGGCGCTGGCATTGGCGGTCAGCGCGCTGATCTTCCTCCTGCTGTCGAAGAAGTTCTCCTTCCGCCTTCTCTGCCTGGCCGTGGCCGTGGCCGGGGGGCTGCTCTTCACGTCCGCCTGGGTCATCGACGGCTCGATCCAAGGGTTCGTCCGCCGGCTACAGACTGGGTTGGCGTTCTACGCGCACCTGGGCGCGGGCCACACACCCGCGAAGAGTTTCCGTCTGGACACCTTCTACCTTGGCGGGAACGAAAAGCCGGCCATCCTGCTGACCACCACGCTCGCCTTCGTCGGGGCTTGGTGTGCGCTGCTGCAGAAACCGCTGTGGAAGGGCGTGGCGCTGCTGTCATCCGGCGTCTTTTTCGCGATCACGATGGCCATCGCAGGTGGCGTGATCACGCGCTCTGCCGGTTTTGGCGAGTTCCAGGGCATGGTCATCTGGTCCATCGTTCTCGCATCCGTCGCCCTTCTGCTGATTGCCATGCGCGAACGGCTCCCAGAGTACCTGCGTCCCTACCACCTGTCGCTGGCCCTCCTGTTCCTCGTCATGCCCCATGTATACGCCTTCGGCACCAATGGCAACTACTGGTGGGGTGCGGGCTTCGTGTGCATGTTCTGGCTGCTCGGGGGCATCGTCCTGCTCGGCCCGCTTGCGCAGGCCCGAAGCGGATGGGGTTTCGCGCTGCCCCTGGTGTTTGCCACGCAGATGCTGGCTGCGCTCTTGATGCAGACCGGGCTCAACAACCCGTACCGGCAACCACAGCCACTCCGGCTGAACGACACCGTTGTGGCCGTGGCGGGCGAAGACAACGCTTCGCTCGTGTTGTCCGCCGGTTTTGCCGACTATGTAAACGTGGTCAAATCAGCCGCAAGAAATGCGGGCATTGCTCCAGGAACGCCGGTGATCGATCTGACGGGTCAGTCCCCCGGGGTTCTTTATGCGATGCAGGCCAAGAGCATCGGCCAAGCCTGGACGGTGGGGGGTATCCGGGAAGCCAGAAGCTGGCCGAAGCCGCGCTTGCGCTGGTGTCGTGTGAGTTGCTGTCTCGCGCATGGCTTCTTGTCGAGGAGTCCGGGCCACGAAGCCTGCCCACCGCGGTGGTGACGAGCTACGGCGCCAGCTTTTCGGAACAATTCGAACTTATATCGACGTGGCACACCGCGCCAGGAGCGGGGGGGTATGCTGATGCCCGGGAGCAGAAGTTGTACAAGCCGCTCGACCCTCCCCGCGTGTTCAAGGCCTGCAGCGACCGGCGCGAGCGGCCGGTCTCGCGGTGACCTAATCCACGCGCACGGTTTCCTCACACCTTTGTGCAGCCTCGTATCGTCCATCCACAGGCCCCAGGGCGCTGAATGAAAAATTCCTTCGACAACCTTCTGATTGACACCAAGTTGCGTCTGCTGAAGATGCATCACGAGGCAAACGCGGGCCATATTGGTGGCAACTTCTCGAGCATCGACGCACTGATGGCGCTTCATCACCTGGTGATGCAGGCAGACGACCGGTTCGTCATCTCCAAGGGACATTCCGCCGGCGCCCTGTACGCGACCTTATGGAGCCTCGGACAGTTGTCTGACGAGGCGTTGTCCACCTTCACCCTGGACGACTCGGTGCTGCCCGGCCACCCCAGCGGCGGCGGCATCCCTGGCCTCCTGTTTTCCACCGGCTCCCTGGGCCACGGGCCGTCGCTGTCGGCCGGGCTGGCGCTCGCGGCGCGCCACCGTCGCACATCGCAGCGCGTGTTTTGCCTGTGCTCGGACGGCGAGTGGCAGGAAGGCAGCTGCTGGGAAGCACTCACCTTCGCCGTCCATCAGCGATTGGACAATCTGGCCATCCTGATTGACCAGAACGGGCTGCAGGGCTTTGGTCGCACCAGAGACGTCATTTCCTGCGAAGACCTCGGCCCGCGCGTCGCAGCATTCGGCGCCCACGTGCGCAACGTGGACGGCCACGATCCGGCCGCCATCGCCGAGGCACTCCACTCCCCCGGGCCAGGTGTGCCTGTGGTCCTGATACTGGATACCGTCAAGGGCAAGGGCCTCCACTTCGAAGACCGCCTGGAATCCCACTACCTCCCGCTGACATCGGAACAGTACCTCGCGGCTCGAGACACGCTCATGGGAAAAGGAAACGCATCATGAGGAAGGCATTTGCCGCAGCGGTGCTGGAGAACCACAACACCGACGATTGCTTTTTTCTCACCGGCGACCTGGGTTTCATGGCGCTTGAAGAGGTGCAGCAGGCGTTTGGCAGCCGGTTCGTCAACGCGGGCGTGGCCGAGCAGAACATGGTGGGCGTCGCCGCCGGCCTGGCGCGGGAGAACCTGCGCGTCATCGTCTACAGCATCGCGCCCTTCTGCTATGCCCGGCCCTTTGAACAGATTCGCAACGATATCTGCCTCGGTGCCCTTCCCGTCTGCCTGGTTGGCAACGGGGGAGGGTATGCATACGGTCACATGGGTCCCACCCACCACGCGCTCGAAGATTGCAGCGCGATGGGGGCTCTCGGGGTCCGGGTGATCGTGCCGGCATTCGATGACGATCTGCGCACTCTCATGGGTCGCTTCACGCAGCCCACCTACCTGCGCCTTGGCTACGACGCCCGGCCCTCGGGCACCGTGGCACCGGCCTACAGCGCGTGGCGGCAGATCCTGCCGGGGCGCCGGGGCGCGCTCGCGGCCCTCGGACCCCTTGCGGGCGTGGCATGGCAGGCCCTGCAGGATGTTCCCGAAGAGCAGCGGCCGGCTGTGTGGGCCGTCTGCGAATTCGACGAGGCCGCCATTCCCGACGCCTTCCACCAGCAGGTGGCGAACGGCCCACTGTATGTCATCGAAGAGCATGTGGCACACGGCGGTTTGGGCATGCACCTGTCATTCAGCATCGCGAAACGCGGTATCGGTTGCCAGGCGTTCGTTCATCGCCCCGCCCTCGGGTACCCAACGGGACGCTTCGGCTCCCAGGGTTTCCACCGGGCGCAATGTGGGCTGGATGTAGCCTCCGTCCGTCAGATGATCGCGGCACCGGCATGAATACAGAAGACAAACTCAAGAGCCTTGTCGGCCCCATCTTGGTGATCGGTTCCAGCGGGTTCATTGGCGCCAATCTCTTGCGCCAGCTGCTGGCCGTGCGCAGCGATGTGGTGGGCACGGTGTTCTCCGGCAACCTCTGGCGCCTGGAAGGCGTTCCGTCCGCCAACACCGCCTTCCTCAATCTGCAGGATCCCGTCAGCACCAGCTCGCTCTTCAACAGGTTCAGGCCCAAGACGGTGTTCGATTGCTCCTCGTTCGGGGCCTACTCCTTCGAGAAGGACCACGAACGCATTCACTCCACGAACTACACGAGCTTCATTCGTCTGCTGGAAGAGGTCGAGCCGCTGGGCCTGAACGCCTACGTCCACGCGGGAAGCTCGTCAGAGTACGGACTGAATTCGGCCGGGCCCGATGAAGAGGCGCCGCCGCTGCCCAACAGCCACTACGCCGTGAGCAAGGTCGCGGCCAATGCCGCCATTTCCTACTTCGGCAAGGTTCGCGGCGTTCCTGTGGTCAATCTCCGGCTGTACTCGGTCTACGGGCCTTACGAAGACAGCTCGCGCCTGATTCCCACCGTGTGCGACCACACGTTGCGGGGTGAACTGCCTCCTTTCGCCAAGCCCGAGGTGACGCGAGACTTCATCTACATCGACGACGTGGTGGAGGCGTTCGCGGACACCGCGCTCAAGATGGGGCCCGCGCTCGCGGGCGAGTCGCTGAACATCGGCACGGGCGTCCAGACCTCGCTCAAGGAATTGTCCACGCTGGTGCGGGACCTCTTCCAGCTCAGCGCCGTTCCCCAATTCACCCCGTCCGCGGGCAGGGCCTGGGATACCGACCGCTGGTACGCGAATCCCACGAAGGCGCGGCGTCTTCTGGGCTGGGAGCCCCGTGTGACGCTGGCCGACGGCCTGAGGCGCACACAGGCATGGTGGAAGGACCAACGGCCCCAGGTGGACTTCTTCAAGCTCAGCAAAAAGGCGCCGGGACGTTCGTCGCAGAACGCCGTCTCGGCGATCGTTGCCTGCTACAAGGACGCACAGGCCATCCCGATCATGCATGCGCGGCTTGCGGCCACGTTCGTCAAGCTCGGGATCGACTACGAGATCATCTTCGTCAACGACTGCTCTCCCGACGATTCGGAAGAGGTGATCCGCAAGATCAGCGCCACCGACCCACGGGTGATCGGCATCTCCCATTCGCGCAACTTCGGATCGCAGGCGGCATTCAAGAGCGGCATGGAACTGGCCAGCAAGGAGGCTTGCGTCCTGCTGGACGGTGACCTGCAGGACCCCCCCGAGTTGATCGAGGCGTTTGTGGAAAAGTGGCGCGCGGGCGCCGAGGTCGTCTACGGGCGACGGGTCAAACGGGAGATGCCGTACTGGGTCGAGGCCTGCTACCGCGGTTTCTACCGAGTCTTCTCTGCCATGAGCGAAGTGCCCGTGCCCAAGAACGCCGGGGATTTTTCGCTCATCGACCGCAAGGTCGTCTACTGGCTGCTCCAATGCCAGGAACGCGATGCCTTCCTGCGAGGGCTGCGCGCGTACGTGGGGTTCACGCAGGTCGGCGTCGACTATGTGCGCCCGGAGCGCATGTTTGGCGTGAGCACCAACAACTGGATCAAGAACATCGGCTGGGCGAAGAAGGGGATTTTCTCCTTCTCCCGAATGCCGCTGCATCTGCTCACCGCCCTGGGCGGAATGGCGTGCGTGGCCACGGTGCTGCTCGCCCTGATTGCCATCTTCATCCGCATCACCGCACCCGAGTCCGTTCCGCAGGGGATCACCTTCATTTCACTGCTTGTGATGTTCTTCGGCTCGTTCACGATCCTGGGCATTGGCCTGCTTGGGGAGTACATCGGCAAGATTTTCGAAGAGGCCAAGGCGCGCCCGGCGTTCATTCGCCGCAACCTCGTGGTGCGGGGCGAGCTGCTGCCCGCAGATCCCAAGAGGAATGCATGAGCAGCCTGCCCTCGACTGGCGCAGATCGCCCCTGCCCTGTGTGCGGAGGACGGGCGTCGGACCACTTCGCGGATGAGCGCATCAACGCCGAACAGATCAGCGGGCTGACGTACGCCTCGCGCAAGCCGCCGGAGTTCATGTGCCTGAGGCTCGTGCGATGCACCTCATGCGATCTGGTATATGCGCCCGCGCCGCCAGCCCCGGCGTTCCTCGAAGAGGCGTACGCGGAGGCGGATTTCGATTCGAACCCCGAGGCGCTGGCCGCCGCCAGAAGCTACGCTGCCGCCTTGACCCCGCATCTCGTCGAGCTGAAGGGGCGCCATGCGGCGGTGGATGTGGGCGCCGGAAGCGGCCCCCTGCTGCCTTGGCTGATGGCGCAGGGCTTTTCTCCCGTGATCGGGATCGAGCCCTCGCGGGCGGCGATCGAGGCAGCGCCGCCGGATATCCAGGCGATGTTGCGCGAGGGAATGTTCTCTCCGGAGATGCTGGCGGGCGAGCAGCCCAGCCTCATCTGTTCCTTCATGACACTGGAACACGTTGCCGACCCCCGGTCGCTCGCTGACACCGCGTATCGCCTGCTCGAGGATGGCGGGGCTTTCGCCGTGGTGGTGCACGACTGGCGCGCGCCGTTGAATCGTTTGCTCGGCCTGCGATCGCCCATCATCGACATCGAACACCTGCAACTGTTCAGTCCCCGCTCCCTGTTGAGCCTGTTTGAAAGGGCGGGCTTCGCATCGATAAGAATTCAGCCCATTCGAAATACCTACCCTCTGCGCTACTGGCTCCGCCTGACCCCATTGCCCACGCCCATCAAGAAGGCCATCCTGCGCCTGCTGGAAAAAATGGGATTGGCAGATCGCACACTAGCCTTGAGCGTTGGAAACATGCTGGCCTTTGGCATCAAACTGCACAATTAACATGACAAACACACCCAATACCAAAGAAAACGTCAATCGTTTCGATGCCGACGTGAAAGCCACCGGCTCCTATGCGTACACGGCGGAGCAATTGTCTTCGAAGCTTGCCAATGGGCGCATCACCGAAGGCATCTCCGCGGCCTATCCATTCAGCGGCAAACGCGTGCTCGATCTGGGTTGTGGCGACGGTGCGTACACCGTTATGTTCGCGGATTTAAATGTGCAATCCGTGCTGGGCGTCGACCCTGCGGCGGCGGCCATCGAGGCCGCATCACGGCGCGCCGAGGCGGCGGGCGTGGCCGACCGCATCCGCTTTGCCACCGGCAACATCTACGAACTGGGCGACCTGCTGGATGGCGATCGTTTCGACGTCATCGTGCTCCGGGGCGTGCTGCACCATCTGCCGGACCCGGCACGTGCTATCGCCGCCCTGTCGGGCTTCAAGGGCACCATCATCGTGCTCGAGCCCAATGGCTTCAACCCTGTCCTCAAGGTCCTCGAGAAGTTTTCGCGCTACCACATCGAGCATGAAGAGCGCTCGTTTCTGCCGATGACGATCGAAGGCTGGTTGACGTCGGCGGGCTTCGAAGTGCGGCAGAGCTCGGTGATCAATCTGGTGCCGATGTTCTGCCCAGACTGGATGGCACGGCCCTTGAACAGCATGGGCGGCTGGGTCGAGAGACTGCCACTGGTCCGCCAGATCGCCTGCGGGCAAAGCCTGATCGTGGCGCAGCGCTGAAGTTGCAGAACGACCTGTCCCCCAGAAAACGCCGCACCGCCTGGCTGCTGCTGGCGGGGATGATTGTCTGGATGACGGGTGCGCAGCTGCTCTTCAAGAGCGCCGGCCTCCATGCCCACAGGCACCCGGGCCTGGTGCAGGGCTTCGTGCTCAATGTGGCCATGTGGTGGGGCCTGTTCTCATCGGGGATGAGCATGCTGTGCTGGCTTGGCAGCCTGCGAACCTTGCCACTCTCCGCCGCCTATCCGTGGACAGCGTCCATCTACGTTCTCACGCCCGTGGCCAGCGCATTTCTATTCAATGAAGTATTGAGCCAGCGCTATTTTTTTGGAATTGCATTGCTGGTTGCGGGAATTTTTCTGTCCACCGGCGGCGCCGAATCAAATGACCCTCGGTGAATTCGCCATGTGCATCGCGGCTGTTTTCAGCAGCAGCACTGCTCAGATATTGATGAAACGTGCGTCATCAAACGGCGTTTCCGCGACGGGTTTTCGCCTTTTGTCGATGGGCATCGTGTTGCAACTGCTCTCGGTATTGCTGGCCGTGCTGGTGTTGCGCACCATGGCACTGTCGCAATTGATGCCATTCGCCGCCCTCGCCTATGTGCTGGTTCCCTTGGGCAGCGCAGTTGTGCTCAAGGAACGATTGACCCGGCGATTCTGGTGGGGGAGTTTTCTAATCATGAGCGGGATCATGTGGACGCTTTCTGTTGGCGTTTGAAAGCGCCTGTTCTTTTTGTGTCACTTTGCGTATCAGGGCAGGTTTTTCCGAAAACTGGTGGCCATGCAATGGAAGATAATGCTGGCCGAGGTGCCGAGAGCGGGTGCCCAGCGACTCCCACCTCAAGGAAGACTTATGATTCTGGTTACTGGTGGTGCCGGCTTCATCGGCGCCAACTTCGTGCTCGACTGGCTGGCGCTCCACGACGAGCCGGTCATCAACCTTGACAAGCTCACCTACGCGGGCAACCCCGAGACCCTGTCCAGCCTGCAGGGGGACGCCCGGCACCGCTTCGTGCAGGGGGACATCGGCGACAGCGCGCTGGTCAGCCGGCTCATGACCGAATACCGGCCCCGTGCGGTGGTCCATTTCGCGGCCGAAAGCCACGTGGACCGGTCCATCCACGGCGCAGAGGATTTCATCCAGACCAACATCCTGGGCACCTTCCGTCTTCTGGAGGCGGTGCGCACCCACTGGTCGGCTCTGCCCGCATCCCACAAGGCCGACTTCCGCTTCCTGCACGTGAGCACCGACGAGGTGTATGGCAGCCTGGCACCCGGCGCCCCGGCGTTCAACGAAACCCATGCCTACGAGCCGAACAGCCCCTATTCCGCCAGCAAGGCGGCCAGTGACCACCTGGTGCGCGCGTGGCACCACACCCATGGTCTGCCGGTGCTGACCACAAACTGCAGCAACAACTACGGGCCATTCCATTTCCCCGAGAAGCTCATTCCGCTCATGATCGTCAACGCGCTCGCGGGCAAACCCCTGCCGGTGTACGGTGACGGCATGCAGGTGCGCGACTGGCTGTATGTGAAGGACCACTGCAGCGCGATCCGACGCGTGCTCGAAGCCGGTCGGGTGGGTGAGACCTACAATGTGGGGGGCTGGAACGAGAAGCCCAATATCGAGATCGTGCACACGATCTGCGCCCTGCTCGACGACCTGCGCCCGCGCGCCGACGGTGCTTCGTATACCACCCAGATCACCCATGTCAAAGACCGCCCGGGTCACGACAGGCGCTATGCCATCGATGCCCGCAAGCTGGAAGCCGAGCTCGGCTGGAAGCCTGCCGAAACCTTCGAGACCGGCATCCGCAAGACCGTGCAGTGGTACCTTGAGCACGGCGACTGGGTGGCCCATGTGCAGAGCGGCGCCTATCGGCAATGGATCACCTCGCACTACGAAGCGGCCTGAAGCCTTTCAACTGCCCACAGAAACCAGAAATCCTGAATGCCACCACGATCCCCTCTCGACCCCATGTCCCCCGAACGCGTCACCCCGCCCCAGGCTGCTCAAATCGAGGGAGGCAGCGACGACGACTCCATCGATGTGCTGGACGTCCTGCTCACGCTGGCCGAGAACCTGAAGTGGCTGATCCTGTGGCCCCTGCTGGGTGGCGCCATCGTCTACGGCCTCGCGCACCTGCTCCCGGAGCAATATGAAAGCACGGCCATCATCAAGGCAGATGGCTCAATCGCCGCGAACATGACCGCCGCCCACGTGCTGGACGGGGCCCTGAAGAACCTGGGCTATCTCGACCAGCTCAGCGAGGAGGAGGCCGAAGACGCCCGCCAGGATCTGCTGCACGACACGTCGACATCCGTCGTGCGCGGCACGCAGCTGGTAACCCTGAAGGTGTCCAGGCATTCGCCGCAAGCGGCCAACCGCATGACCCAGGAGATCCTGAACATGCTGTATGCCGACTCCAAGCCCCGGGATGTGGAACTCCAGCGCCTGAGCGCCGAGAAGACGATGCTGGAGCAGCAGATCACGGAACTCACTGCGGCCAGCAAGACGGCGCAACAGCTGCTTGAAACCCCCACCGCCGGCACGAACACCGGTGCGCTCGCGGAATCGGTTGCCAGCATTTCGTCCAACCTGGTCCGCATACAGACGGCCATGCACGCCGTCGAGAAAAAGATGCTGGGCCTCTCCAATGAAGACCTGGTCCAGCCGCCCACGCTCCCCAAACGGCCCAGCGCCCCGAAAAAGGCGCTGATCGCTGCTGTCTCGAGCGTGGCCATCGGGCTGCTGGTGCTGGTGTTCGTCCTGATGCAGCAGAGCTGGCGCGCGTCTCGCTCGATCGAGCGTCACGCAGACCGGCTCGCTGCACTCAAGCGACGGTATCGCCTCGGCTGAGCGCGTTCCCGTTCCTACCCCATTCGCATGAAGCCCATACTTCTCCTGGGATCGTCAGGCCAGCTGGGCTGGGAGCTGCAGCGCAGCCTCGCCCCCCTGGGCGACGTGATCGCGCTGCACCGGAACGACGCTTTGGCCGAGCGGGGCTGCGGCAACCTGACCGACCTCGATGGACTGCGCGAGACCGTGCGGCGGCTGCGGCCCGCCGCCGTGGTGAACGCGGCCGCCTACACGGCGGTGGACAAGGCAGAACAGGAGACCGCGCTGGCGCACACCGTCAATGGCGCGGCCCCGGGCGTGCTCGCGCAAGCGGCCGCCGAGGCGGGCGCGCTGATGGTTCACTTCTCCACCGACTACGTGTTCGATGGCAGCGGTGAGGCGCCCTGGACGGAAGCGGCCATGCCGGCACCCCTGAGCGTCTATGGCCAGAGCAAGCTCGAGGGGGAGCAGCGCGTGCGCGCGGTCGCCGGGGGTCGGCACCTCATTTTCCGCACCAGCTGGATCTACGCCGCGCGAGGCGGCAACTTCGCGAAGACCATGCTCCGTCTGGCGCAAGAACAGGACCGGCTGACCGTGATCAACGATCAGATCGGCGCACCCACCGGCGCAGACTTGATCGCCGACGTGACGGCGCATGCCATCCGCCAAGCGTTCGCTCACCCGGGTGCGGGCGGCACCTACCATCTGGCGGCCCAGGGAGAAACCAGCTGGTTCGCCTACGCGCGGTTCGTTTTCGACACCGCCCGCGAGCTCCGACCCGACCTCGCCCTGAAAGTGCGCGACGTGACGCCGATCCCCACCACGGGCTACCCAACGCCCGCGCGCCGTCCGCTCAACTCACGCCTGGACACCACCCACCTGCGGCAAACCTTTGGCTTGGAACTGCCGCAGTGGCAGCAGGGTGTCCGCCGCATGCTCGCCGAATCCCTCACCACCACAGCCCAACCATGACACAGCGCAAGGGCATCATCCTGGCAGGCGGCTCCGGCACCCGCCTGCATCCGGCCACGCTCGCCGTCAGCAAGCAATTGCTGCCGGTGTACGACAAGCCGATGATCTATTACCCGCTGACCACGCTGATGCTCTCGGGCATCCGTGAGGTGCTGATCATCAGCACCCCCCAGGACACGCCACGCTTCTCGCAGCTGTTGGGCGACGGCAGTGCCTGGGGCATGAACCTGCATTACGCGGTGCAACCCAGTCCCGATGGGCTTGCGCAGGCCTTCCTCATTGGCGAAACGTTTCTGGCGGGCTCACCCAGCGCACTGGTGCTGGGCGACAACATCTACTACGGCCACGACTTCGCCAGCCTCCTGGCCGAGGCGGACCGACAGACCACCGGTGCCACCGTGTTCGCCTATCATGTGACCGATCCGGAGCGCTTTGGCGTGGTGAGCTTCAACCGGCAGGGCAAGACCATCAGCATCGAGGAAAAGCCGGCCAAGCCCCAAAGCAACTATGCGGTGACCGGCCTGTACTTCTACGACAACCAAGTGGTGGACATCGCCAAGGCGGTTAAGCCCAGTGCGCGCGGCGAACTGGAGATCACCGCCGTCAACCAAGCCTACCTCGACCAGGGCCAACTCAACGTGCAAATCATGAAGCGCGGCTATGCCTGGCTCGATACCGGCACCCACGACAGCCTGCTCGACGCCGGCCAGTTCATCGCCACGCTGGAAAACCGTCAGGGCCTGAAGATCGCGTGTCCTGAAGAAATCGCATGGCGCCAGGGCTGGATCGACGATTCCGCCCTGGAGTCCCTGGCACGCTCGCTCAGCAAGACCGGCTACGGCCAGTACCTGCTGCGCGTGCTCAACGACTCGGTGATGCGATGAAAGCGACACCCACTCGCATTCCGGACGTGCTCGTGCTCGAGCCCCGGATCTTTGGGGACGCGCGCGGCTTCTTCCTCGAAAGCTTCAACCAGACCGCCTTTCAGGCGGCCACCGGCCTGGACGTGACCTTCGTGCAGGACAACCACAGCCGCAGCACCCGCGGGGTGCTGCGCGGGCTCCACTACCAGCTGCAGCAGCCGCAGGGCAAGCTCGTGCGCGTGGTGCGCGGCTCGGTGTTCGATGTGGCGGTGGACATCCGCCGGGGCTCGCCCACCTTCGGCCAATGGGCCGGCGCCGAGGTCAGCGAAGACAACCACCGGCAGATGTGGGTTCCGCCGGGCCTGGCGCACGGCTTCCTGGTGCTCAGCGAGAGCGCTGACTTTCTGTACAAGACCACGGACTACTACGCACCGCAACACGAGCGGGCCATCGCATGGAACGACCCGGACATCGGCATCGAGTGGCCGCTCGACGGCCTCCCCCTGCTCTCTGGCAAGGACCAGCTGGCCAAGCCATTGCGCGATGCCGAGCTCTGATTTCCCGCCCAACAACGTCATCACATGAATCTGGATCAGAAAACCATCGCAGTCATCGGCCTGGGCTATGTGGGCCTGCCGCTGGCCGTAGAGTTCGGCAAGCACCGGGCCGTGCTCGGCTTCGACATCGACGCTCGCCGCATCGACGAGCTGAAAAAGGGCCACGACCACACGCGCGAATGCAGTGACCAAGACCTGCAGGCCGCGCAGCACCTTCGATACAGCTGCGATGCCACCGACCTGCAGGACGCCGGGGTGTACATCGTGACCGTGCCTACCCCCGTGGACCGGGCGAATCGGCCCGACATGACCCCGCTGGTGAAGGCCAGCGCAACGGTGGGCAAGGCGCTCAAGCGCGGCGATGTCGTGATCTACGAATCCACCGTGTATCCAGGCGCAACCGAAGAGGTCTGCGTCCCGGAGCTGGAGCGCTGCAGCGGGCTGACATTCAACCAGGACTTCTTCTGCGGCTACAGCCCGGAACGGATCAACCCCGGCGACAAGGTCAACACACTCACCACGATCCGCAAGATCGTGAGTGGCAGCACGCCCGAGGTGGCCGAGGCCGTGGACACGCTGTACTCCGCCATCATCAAGGCGGGCACCTGGAAGGCCAGCAGCCTGAAGGTCGCCGAAGCGGCCAAGGTCATCGAGAACAGCCAGCGCGACCTCAACATCGCTTTCGTCAACGAGCTGTCGGTCATCTTCGAGCGCATCGGCATCGACACGCTCGAGGTGCTGGAGGCTGCCGGCAGCAAGTGGAACTTCCTGCCCTTCCGCCCCGGCATGGTCGGCGGCCACTGCATCGGCGTGGACCCCTACTACCTCACGCACAAAGCCGAAGAGCTGGGCTACCACCCGCAGGTGATCCTCGCGGGCCGGCGCATCAACGACAACATGGCCCGTTATGCGGCGCGCAGCATCGTGCGCCGCATGCTCAAGAACGGCATCGACGTCGCTCGCAGCACGGTCGGCGTGATGGGCATCACGTTCAAGGAGAACTGCCCCGACATCCGCAACAGCAAGGTGGCCGATCTGGTGCGCGAACTGCAGGGCTGGAACGTGACCGTGGTGGTGACCGACCCCTGGGCCAACGCCGAGGAGGTGCAGCATGAATACGGCATCCAGCTGGGCGAGTTCGACCCGGCCCGCCCCCTGGACAGCCTGATCGTGGCCGTGGGCCACCAGGAGTACCGCCAGCAGACCCCGCAAGCGCTGCGAGCACTGTGCACGCAGCAGCACCAGCCCGTGATTGGCGACCTCAAGAGCCTCTACGACCGCCACGCCCTCGCCGAGCAGGGTTTCCATGTTTTCCGCCTCTGAAACGCCCCCACAATGAAGAACTTCGCTCTCATCGGTGCCGCCGGCTACATTGCGCCGCGGCACATGCGCGCCATTAAGGACCTCGGCCACAACCTCGCGGCGGCCTACGACATCAACGATTCGGTGGGCATCATCGACAGCATCTCGCCGCACAGCGAGTTCTTCACCGAGTTCGAGCGCTTCCTGGAACATGCGCACCAGCTCAAGCGCAACACCGACACGGCCCTGGACTATGTCGCGGTCTGCTCGCCCAACTACCGCCACCACGCCCACATCGCAGCCGGGCTGCGCCTGGGCTGTGACGTGATCTGCGAAAAACCGCTGGTACCCACGCCGGAGCTGCTGGACGAACTGGCGCTGGTCGAGCGCGAGACGGGGCGCCGCGTATTCAACATCCTGCAGCTGCGTCACCACGACGCCATCCAGCAGCTCAAGGCCAAGGTGGCGGCCGCACCGGCGGACACCAAGTTCGACGTCGAACTCACCTACATCACCTCGCGCGGGCGCTGGTATGCAGAAAGCTGGAAGGGCGACCCTCGCAAGGCCTTCGGCGTCGCCACCAACATCGGTGTGCACTTCTTCGACATGCTGCACTTCATTTTCGGCAAGCTGCAGCGCAACGTGGTGCACCACGTGGGCGAGGCCCGTGCCGCTGGCTATCTGGAATACGAGCGCGCGCGGGTGCGCTGGTTCCTCTCGATCGATGCCAACGATCTGCCCGAGGACGTCAAGGGCAAGAAGACCACGTTCCGCAACATCGACATCAGCGGCGAGAAGCTCGAATTCTCCGAAGGCTTCACCGAGCTGCACACCACGAGCTACCGCGAAATCCTCGCCGGGCGGGGGTATGGCCTTGCGGATGCCCGGCACTGCATTGAAACGGTCAATGTGATCCGCACCGCTGTGCCCACGCGCGGCACGCCCGGCGAAGTCCACCCTTTCGTCAACTGATCTCGCAGCGAAGGGCCGCCCATCAGGACATGAACACAGGGACATCCATCAGACTGGACATTCAGGGTTTGCGGGCATTGGCCGTGCTGGCCGTGATCGTCTTCCACATGCAGGCCGACTGGTTGCCGGGCGGGTTCCTAGGTGTGGACGTGTTCTTCGTGGTGTCGGGCTTCGTGGTGTCGCGCGTCATCCTGCAGCGGGGAGACAGTTTCTCCTGGCTTGGCTTCTACGCCAACCGGTTGCGCCGCATAGTGCCTGCCTACGCGGCCATGCTGCTGGTCGTCGCGCTGCTGGCCGCCGTGTTTCTGGTGGCCGAGGACTTCCGGCTGTTCGAGGCCAGCCTGCGCCGCGCACTGCTGTTCACCAGCAACCAACACTTCGCGAAGGCCGGCGACTATTTCGCGCCGGCCGCCCACGAGTGGTCGCTGCTGCACACCTGGTCGCTCGCGGTGGAGATGCAGTTCTACCTGCTGCTGCCCCTGATCCTGCGGTTGACGCCGAGGCGTTGGCTGTCGACGATGCTGGGCGCCGTGTGCGTCGCGGGTTTCGCGATCGCGCAATGGCGCTTGACGCGAAGTGGGGGCGACCTGCAGCCGCTGTACTACGCGATGACCGCGCGCGCCCCCGAGTTCCTGATGGGCGCTTGGCTCGCCGCCGTTCAGAAGCCCCAGGACATTGCCCCCGCGCGCTGGCGCCTGCCCGTCGGCCTGCTCGGCCTGGCGTTGATGCTCAGCGCCTTCATGCTGCTCGACGGAAAACACTTCAGTCCGCTCTCGGCGATCTGGCCTTGCGCGGGCGCGCTGCTGCTGATGGCCGCGCAAGATGACACTGTCACCGGGCGCTGGCTGTCCCACCGCTGGCTGGTCCTGGTCGGCGCGCTGTCGTATTCGCTGTACCTCTGGCACTGGCCCATTCTGGCGCTGGCACGGTATGTCTGGCAGGACTCGGACCTCCCCTGGCCACTGCTGGCCGCGGCGGTGCTGTCGTTCTCGGTGCTGGCCTGGTGGTCGTGGCGGTTCATCGAACGCCCCTTGCAGACGCCACAGGCGGGCTTGAGGCGCTCCACCAGGATTGCCACCGTCGCCGCGATGATGGTCGCATCGCTCCTCGCGGCCCGACCGCTCAACGCCGGCGTTGCCCCCTCACCAGAGAAGGCGGCGTTGCGGTACGCACCGCCAGACTCGATCTGCCACGGCCAGGTCACTGGCCCGTGCCAGCGGGGCGGCGCCGACGGCGCCCCCGAGGTGATGCTGTTTGGCGACAGCCACGCGGCGCAGCTCAACTTGTTCATGGACGCCTTCGGCCAGGCCCACGGGGTGCGCGCCACTGTGCTCTCGGCCAGCAGTTGCGTGCCCTTTCCGGGCTTCGAAGATCTGCGGCTGGCCCGCTGGGCCATCGGACCGTGCCGCGACATGCAGCACGCCGTGGCAGAGCGGCTGCCCCGCCAGCGCACAGTCATCCTGGCGGGCAAGTGGTCCCAGCAGATGGCGAACCCCGCTTTTCTGCCCGCGCTGAACCGGTTTCTGCAGGACACCCAGGGCCAGATGCAGCGCGTGATCGTGCTTGGGCAGTTGCCCATGTTGCGCCGCAACCCCGTGCGCACCCTGCGCATGGACTCGCTGGGCATCCCCACGGACAATTCGGTGACCGCCGAAGCGCGCGACGCGAACGCGGTGATCGAAGCGGCGGTGCGCGATTTCCCCCACGTCACCTTTGCCGACTTCAGCGCGTCACCGCCGTTTGCCTCCCCGCCGTTCTTCGACCACGAGCTGATCTACATGGACAGGCACCACCTCAACGAGATCGGCTCGCTGCGCTACGCTCAGGCCGCAGGCCAACCGCTGGCCAAACTGCTTTTTCCATCCGGGAGGCCCTCTTCTCCATGACCACATCCATCCACCCGTCCGCCATCGTCGACGCGGGCGCGCAGATCGGCGAAGGCTCGCGCGTCTGGCATTTCGTGCACGTGTGCGCGGGCGCGCGCATCGGCGCGGGCGTGTCCCTGGGGCAGAACGTCTTCGTCGGCAACCAGGTGGTCATCGGGGACCGCTGCAAAATCCAGAACAACGTGAGCGTATACGACAACGTGACACTCGAGGACGGCGTGTTCTGCGGCCCCAGCATGGTGTTCACCAACGTCTACAACCCGCGGGCACTGATCGAGCGCAAGAATGAGTACCGCGACACGCTCGTGCGCCGGGGCGCGACCCTGGGCGCCAACTGCACCATCGTCTGCGGCGTCACCGTGGGTGAGTTCGCCCTCGTGGGTGCGGGCGCGGTGGTGAACAAGGACGTTCCCGCCTATGCGCTGGTCGTGGGCGTGCCGGCCCGCCAGATCGGCTGGTGCAGCCAGTACGGTGAGCAGCTCGACCTGCCGCTGACCGGCAACGCGACGGCCACCTGTCCGCACACGGGTCAGCGCTACCAGCTCAACGACAGCGTCTGCCAACCCCTTTCCTGAAACACCCCGGAGCCGCTCCATGGAATTCATCGACCTCAAGGAACAATACCGCCGACTCAAGTCGGAGATCGACGCTGGCATACAGCGCGTGCTCGATCACGGCCAGTTCATCCTGGGCCCCGAAGTCGGCGAGCTCGAAGACAGGCTGGCCGCCTACACCGGCGCGCGCCACTGCATCACTGTGGCCAATGGCACCGACGCCCTGCAGATCGCGCAGATGGCGCTGGGCATCGGCCCGGGCGACGAGGTCATCACACCCGGATTCACCTACATCGCCACCGCCGAAACCGTGGCCTTGCTCGGCGCCAAGCCGGTATACGTGGACGTGGACGCGCGCACCGCCAACCTGGACCCCGCCTGCCTGGAAGCGGCCATCACCCCCCGCACCAAGGCCATCATCCCCGTCAGCCTATACGGCCAGTGCGCCGACTACGACGCGATCAATGCCATCGCCAGCCGGCACGGCATCCCCGTGATCGAGGACGCGGCCCAGAGCTTCGGCGCGACCCACAAGGGCCGCAAGAGTTGCAACCTGACCACCATCGCCTGCGCCAGCTTCTTTCCCAGTAAGCCGCTGGGCTGCTACGGTGACGGCGGAGCCATCTTCACCAACGACGATGCGCTGGCGCTGGTGATGCGGCAGATTTCCCGACATGGACAGGATCGCCGCTACCACCACATCCGCGTGGGCGTGAACAGCCGTCTGGACACCATCCAGGCGGCAGTCCTGCTGCCCAAGCTCGCGATACTGGACGCTGAGCTGGCGCAACGGCAGGTGGTGGCCCAGCGCTACAGGAGCTTGCTGGCGCCGGTCGCGGAAGTGCAAATTCCAGAGGTTGAGCCGCACAATGTCTCGGCATGGGCGCAATACACGGTGCGCGTCGCGCAGCGCGAGGCCGTGCAGAAACACCTGAAGACCCAAGGGATTCCCACCGCCGTTCACTACCCTATTCCCCTCAACCGCCAACCTGCAGTGGCCGACGAAAGCGCCCGGCTGCCCGTCGGCGACCGGTTGGCGGAAGAGGTCATCAGCCTGCCAATGGGGCCCTACCTGCCGGAGAGCGACCAGGCGATGGTGGCCAGCGCCTTGCAGGTGCGACAGCCCGCATGAGCTTTCTACGCTCAGTTGCCGTACTGGTCGGAGGCACAGCACTGGGCCACGGCATCACGGCGGCCGCGTTGCCCCTTCTTTCTCGCTTGTACTCACCAGCGGATTTCAGCTTGCTGGCCGTGTTCTCCAGCCTGGCAGCCATTCTCTCGGTGGCGGCCTGTCTGCGATTCGACATTGCAATCCCGTTGCCACAGGACGATCGCGAGGCCATGGATCTGCTGACGATGTCACTGCTGTCGGCACTTCTGGTTTCGCTTGGTCTGCTGGCTTTCGTTCTGCTCGCTCCGCACTGGATCGTCACTCAGCTCAAACTGCCTGCATTGCAGCCCTACTTGTGGTTGCTGCCCATTGCCGTGTTGCTGGCAAGCGTCTACAGCGCACTACAGATGTGGTTCGTGCGGCAGAAGGCGTTTTCCTTGATCGCCCGAAGCCGGGTGATTCAATCCGCAGCGAGTTCGGCAGTCCAGGTAGGTTCGGGCGTCTGGACGCACAGTCCCGCAGGACTGCTCATCGGGCATATGCTGAACACGGGTGTGGCGTGCATCGTGTTAAGCCTCAAGCTGTTCAGCGGCACCCAGTATCGCGCCATGGTCCAAGGGACAACGTTGCAAAGCCTCAAGGGCACGTGGCAGTCGCACGCTCGCTTTCCCAAGTACTCCACTTGGGAAGCCTTGTGCAACAGCGCTGCCATACAACTACCTGTCATTCTGATTGCCTCACTGGCGGCGCCGGCAGAGGCCGGTCATCTCATGCTGGCGACATATGTCATGCAAGCCCCAATGGCATTGATCGGAGGCGCTGTAGGCCAAGTCTATCTTTCGCACGCGGCCCACGAACACCAGCAGGGACAGTTGCACACGTTCACAGCCAAACTGTTGCATGGCATGGTGAAGACCGGCGTGGGACCTTTACTCGCCGTCGGCATCACGGCTCCGATGGCATTCGGATTGATTTTCGGGACCGAGTGGACGCGCGCTGGGGCGCTGGTCGCATGGATGACGCCTTGGTTCATCGTTCAATTTCTGGCTACGCCGGTGTCCATGGCGCTGCATATCACCGGTCACCAGCGTGCCGCCTTCTTCCTGCAAGTGGCGAACCTGGGCATCCGGGTGCTTTCGGTGTGGGCTGTCGCGCACTTTGCGGCCCGGTGGATGTCGGAAACCTATGCGCTGAGCGGGCTTGTCGTTTACTCGGCATACCTGTTTCTAGTTCTTCGTTTCACCCGGGTTGACGCCCGGTCCGTCAGCAGAATCATCCGCGACAATATGCCTTTGCTGGGCTTGTACATCCTGGCCGCTGTCGTAGCCGTTCTTGTGCTGCGCATGATTCAATCCGCATAGTGCCGCAGCCAGATTCAAGGCAACCCCATGAGTGTCTCTTACGTTTTTGCCAAACTGCTGAAGAAGCTGAGGGGCAAAGCCATCAAAGCATCCAGCGTGCATCCCACGTCGAAGCTTGAATCGGGCAGCCTGATGGTTGACTCCACCATGGGCAGGCATTCCTTCTGCGGTTATGACTGCTCCATCGTTCATTGCGATGTCGGGTCATTCACGTCCATTTCGAATCGCGTCTCCATCGGGGGCGTCGCGCATCCGATGGCGTTCGTGTCCACCAGTCCTGCATTCCTGTCGCACAAGGACAGCATCAAGACTAAATTCGCACGACACGAATACCTGCCGCGCCTGCGAACCGTCATTGGCAACGACGTCTGGATCGGAGAAGGCGCGCTCATCAAGGCCGGCATCGTCATTGGCCATGGCGCGGTCGTCGGCATGGGTAGCGTAGTCACAAAGGATGTGGCGCCCTACGAGGTGGTCGCAGGCAATCCTGCCAGGCGCATCAGGATGCGATTCGACGATCAAGTTGCCGGTGCTCTGCTTCGGTTGGAATGGTGGAATCTGCCGGATGCCGAGTTGCGTCGGATGGGCATGAGCTTCAACGACCCCCAGATCTTGCTCAAGCAGGAGGGGCTGCTTTGAAGATCGCCCATCTTTGCCTTTCCTGTTTCTACATCGACGGGTACTCCTACCAGGAAAACGAGCTGGTGAAGCAGCACGTGAAGGACGGACACGACGTGGTGGTCATCGCGTCGACCGAAGTGTTCGACGAACAGCGACAGCTGAACTATTGCTCGCCAGGTGAATACATGGGCAGCGATGGTGCACGGGTCATACGACTGCCGTATCGCCGCGGCCTGCCTCTTGCTGTGATGAAGAAGTTGCGCATGCACCCCGATGTGGCCGGGCTGCTGGAACGCGAGGCACCTGATGTGATCCTCTTTCACGGGCTGTGCGGCTGGGAGCTGCTTGCGCTCAAGCGTTACAAGGCCAGACATCTGCGCGCCCGCATTTTTGCGGATAGCCACGAGGACTTTAACAACAGCGCGCGGTCTATCATCTCGAAACACCTTTTGCACCGCTGGTATTACAAGCCGATTCTTCATCGAGTGAAGAACTCGCTCGAAAAGGTGTTGTGCATCTCCACGGAGACCATGGATTTTGTCCAGAATTTCTATCAAATCCCGCCAAATCAAATCGAGTTCTTTCCGCTTGGCGGTCGCATATTGACAGACGAAGAATATAACGCCTTGCGCATCTCGGGCCGCGCCCGCCACGGCATAGATATCAAAGAAATCCTGTTTGTGCAGTCTGGAAAAATCGATCGCGCCAAGAAGCTAATCGAAACGCTGCAGGCATTTTCCAAGACCCCGGATGAGCGCTTTCGCTTCATCATTGCTGGGCATATCCACGAGGACCTCGCAGCCGACGTGGACCGACGGATGATAAATGACTCTAGAGTGAAATTCGTGGGGTGGCAAACTGCGGATCAGCTTCACGAATTGCTGTGTGCGGCCGATGTGTACGTACAACCGGGCTCTCAATCCGCAACCATGCAGACAAGCCTTTGTGCGCGGTGCGCGGTGGTGCTTGATGATGTGCCGAGTCACCACCCCTTCGTCCACGGAAACGGCTGGCTGCTCAATCCCCAAACAAGCATCGAAGGAGTGTTTGAAAAGATCGCTGAGAAGCCCGGCGAATTGGCATTGATGTCCACACGCTCGGGCGAAGTCGCTGCACGGTTATTGGACTACCGAGTCATGGCGAAACGCCTGACGGCACCTCGGCCATGACACCACCTTTTTTGATGCCACGCCCCAACGCATCAAGCAAGGCGCTTGCCCAGATGTCCTTGGTGATCAGTTCCTGGCTGTTTGTATTAGCGCTCCATTCAGCGCATGCAACCTACTTGCAACCCATCCAGGAGATGTGGGGATTTCCCTATTTTCCATTGAAAATTGACGCCTGGTTGCTGCTACTCATATCCACCAGTGCAGTCGCATTGACGCTTCCCCGTTCTTTAGCGAGGCCATCGAGCCTCGTGATGTTCATCTTATATTTGATTGTCTTCCTTCCAACGATGACAATTACTTTGGCAGTGCATTCTCAGTCGGTCACCAAATTCGGCCCCAGCCTTGGAGCCCTCACGGCGGGCTTCTTGCTGATCAATGTATTGCTGCAGAAGGCACGCCCCCGCTTAATACTTGCACAACGTGGCTCGCCTTCCTCGGCTCAACTGCTGTTTCTGTCGGTCGCATTTCTCGCGCTTTGGGCATTCATTGTGATTTCCTTTAAGGACGTCATGACCTTCGCCACGCTCGACAACGTGTACGGCCAGCGCGAGGCTGGCCGCAGCCGCAACGCATTGGAGGCCTACGGGCAAACGTATCTGGCGTATGTTTTCTCGCCCGCGCTGTTGGCCGTCGGCCTGGTCAAGCGGCGGCTCATCTGGATTACAGCGGGCGCGCTCGGCTTCCTGACCATGTACACGATCACTGCGGAACGTACGATTTTTCTCTTGCCGCTTGTCATGGTGGTCGCGTACAAAGTAATGCGCATGAGGGCTGGACACACCGCCCTCATGTCGATCGTCATGGTTTCTTTGGCGCTGTTGATCCATGTGTCGGTGCAGATGATTGATCAAAGCCCTGTTTTCGAATTGATCTCGCTGTATTTTGTTTTTCGCACGTTCTCCATTCCGGGTGCGATGCTGTGGCAATATGAAGAGGTATTCTCCGAAAAGACGCTTACCCTTTGGAGCAATGTCAAAGGCTTTGACTGGCTCGTCCAGACACCCTTGGCCTTTGAGTCGGATCCGAAATGGCCTCAACTCGGGCGCATAGTCGCAGAGCGGGTTTTGGAAAAAGAGAGTAACTCCAATGCCAACCTGTTCGTGTACGACGGCCTCGCAGCAGCTGGGCCCGTGGGAATCTTGGCGATTTGCGTGGTGCTCGGCATCTGGTTGAGTCTAGTGGATCGAACGACGAGCAGAACTGGCGGGCAGTTCGCCTGCTTGGTCTATATTCCGGTGGCATTCGTTCTGGCCAACGGATCCATTTTCAGTACGTTATTGTCTTTTGGAGGCCTGTTTTGGCTGGTCTATTTTGCCGCGTCCTCCTACTACCACACGACCAGCCGTCATCAGCTTCACCACAAATCATGAATCTCCAACGTCGGGTTGTCTGCACTCGCTGCATCATGGATACCAGCGACCCGCACATCCATTTCGATGCAACCGGCGTATGCGAATACTGCAGAAACTTCGAAGAAGCCATCCTGCCCAACTGGGACACCGGGCCAGGGGGCGCTCAGGCCTTGGCCGCACTCGCCGAACGCATCAAGGCGGACGGCAAGGGCAAGGACTTCGACTGCATCATCGGCCTCTCCGGCGGCCTTGACAGCTCCTACGCCACCTACGTCGCCAAAGAGAAGATGGGCCTACGCCCGTTGCTGTTCCATGTCGACGCGGGCTGGAACACCGACCAAGCGGTGGGCAATATCGAGAAGCTGGTCGACGGCCTCGGCCTGGAACTCTTCACCGAGGTCGTCAACTGGGAAGAGATGAAAGACCTGCAGGCTGCCTTCCTGCGCTCTGGCATTCCCGACCAGGACCTGCCGCAGGACGGTGCGTTCTTCTCCGGCCTGTACAAGTTTGCCCGCCAGTACAAGGTCAAGCACATCATCACGGGGTCGAACTTTTCCACCGAGTGCTGTCGCGAACCCGAAGAGTGGGGCGGTTATCTGGGCATCGACACGTGGTTGTTCAACGACATCCACCGCCAGTTCGGCCAGCGGCCGTTGGAGAGCTTCCCACTCACCGACATCCTGGTCTACAAGCTGTACTACCAGAAGATCCTGGGCATGAAGGTGCACCACCCGCTCAACCTGGTGCCCTACGTCAAGAAAGATGCCGAGGACGAACTGAACCGGCGCTTTGGCTGGCAGCGCTTCCAGCACAAGCACCACGAGTCGCGCTTCACCCGCTTCTATGAGGACTACTGGTTGCCCCGGCGGTTCGGTTTCCACAAGCGACGCGCGCACTTCTCGAGCCTCATCATGACGGGCCAGATGACCCGCGAGGCGGCACTGGAGCGCATCGCCTCGCCCGAGATGGATGAGCACTTCCTCAAGCAGGAATTCGAGTACGTGGCCCACAAGCTGGACCTCACCGTCGACGAACTCCAACAGATCTTCGATGCGCCCAAAAAGACCTACCGCGACTACCGCAACAAGCGCTGGATGATCGGCCTGGGCACCACGGTGCTGCGCACGCTCGGCCTGGAAAAGAGGCACTTCCGATGATCCGCATCGTCGACTACGGCGTGGGCAACATCCAGGCCTTCCTGAACATGTTCAAGCGCCTGGGCCTGCCTGCCGAGCGGGCCAAAGTGCCCGCCGAACTGGCCGACGCGACACGCCTGATCCTGCCCGGTGTAGGCTCGTTCGATCACGCCATGACGCTGCTCAACCAGTCGGGCCTGCGCGAGCCGCTGGAAGCCCGCGTACAGGGCGAAAAGGTGCCCGTGCTGGGGGTGTGCGTGGGCATGCAGATGCTGGCCGGCGGCTCCGACGAGGGCGAACTGCCCGGGTTGAACTGGATTCCGGGCCGCGTGCGAGCCTTCTCGCAGACGCCCGCGTCCGCCCAGCTGCCGCAGCCGCACATGGGCTGGAACGACCTGCAGGTGCGCCCCGACAGTCGCCTGTTCACCGACTTCGAACCGACACCGCGCTTCTACTTCCTGCACTCGTACTACTTCGACTGCGAGGACCGGTCGCTTGTGGCCGCGTCGGCCACGTACGGGCTGGACTTCGACTGCGTGGTGTCGGCCGGCCACATCCATGGCGTGCAATGCCACCCCGAAAAAAGCCACCACTTCGGCGCCCAGTTGCTGAAGAACTTCGCCACGACCTGACCCCATGTTGCGCCCCCGAATCATTCCGTGCCTGCTGGTGCACAACGGCGGTCTAGTCAAGACCGTTGGTTTCAAGACGCCGAAGTACGTCGGCGACCCGATCAACGCCGTGAAAATCTTCAACGAAAAAGAGGCGGATGAACTCGTGGTGCTGGACATCGACGCCAGCGTGAAAGGCGCCGAGCCCAACTATGCGCTGATCGCGAAGCTGGCCGCCGAATGCCGCATGCCGCTGTGCTACGGCGGTGGCATTACCACGGCGCAGCAGGCGGCCCGCATCATCGACCTGGGCGTCGAGAAGGTGTCCGTCAGCGCGGCAGCGATCGCACGCCCGGCCCTGCTCGGCGAAATGGCCGCGGCCATCGGCCGCCAGAGCGTGGTGGCGGTGATCGACGTGCGCAAGAAGTCCGGCCTGTTCGCCAGTGGCCACGAGGTCTGCACGCACAACGCCACCCGGGCCCATCCACAGGATGCCGTTGCACTCGCCCGACAACTGGAAGCCGCTGGCGCCGGTGAGATTGTGTTCAACTCGGTGGAGCGCGATGGCACCATGAATGGCTACGACCTGGACCTGGCGCAACGCCTGCGCAGCGCCCTGAGCGTGCCGCTCACCGTGCTGGGCGGCGCAGGCTCGCTGGACCACGTGGGTGCGCTCATTGAGCGCTGCGGCGTGGTCGGCGCGGCGGCCGGCAGCCTGTTCGTTTTCAAAGGCCAGTACCGCGCGGTGCTGATCAACTACCCCACCCCTCAGCAGAAGGACGCCCTGTTCGCGGCGGCACTGCCGAAATAACGCAGAACCATGACGACCACCACCACGAACAGCATGTTCAAGGACAAGACCCTCCTGATCACCGGCGGCACCGGCTCGTTCGGCAATGCGGTGCTCAAGCGGTTTCTCGATTCGGACATCGGCGAGATCCGCATCTTCAGCCGCGACGAGAAGAAGCAGGACGACCAGCGCAAGCGCTACGCCCACCCCAAGCTGCGCTTCTACATCGGCGACGTGCGCGAGCGCAACGGTATCGACCAAGCCATGCGCGGCGTGGACTTCGTGTTCCACGCCGCCGCGCTCAAGCAGGTGCCGTCCTGCGAATTCCACCCCATGCAGGCGGTGCTCACCAACGTGATGGGCACGGAAAACGTGCTGGGTGCAGCGGTGGCCGCTGGCGTGCAGCGGGTGATCTGCCTCAGCACCGACAAGGCGGTGTATCCCATCAATGCCATGGGCATCAGCAAGGCAATGATGGAGAAGGTCATGGTTGCCGCCAGCCGCAACCTGGAGGGGACCAGCACGGTGATCTGCGGCACGCGCTATGGCAACGTGATGGCGTCGCGCGGCTCGGTGATTCCCTTGTTCGTGGACCAGGTGCGCAACGGCGCACCGATCACCGTGACCGACCCGGCCATGACGCGCTTCATGATGACGCTGGCGGACGCGGTGGACCTGGTGATGTACGCCTTCGAGCACGGCAACAATGGCGACATCTTCGTGCAGAAGGCACCCGCCGCCACCGTCGATGTGCTCACGCGCGCGTTGCTGGAGCTGCTCGGCCAGCCGGACCACCCGGTGCGCGTGATGGGCAGCCGCCACGGCGAGAAGCTCTACGAGGCCTTGCTCAGCCGCGAGGAAATGGCATCCGCGCAGGACCTGGGACGCTACTACCGCGTCGCCCCGGACGGCCGTGACCTGAACTACGCCAAGTACGTCGACGAGGGCGAGGAAAAGCTCACACAGGCCCTGCACGATGACGAATACCACTCGCACAACACCGAACAGCTCGACGTGACGGGCATGAAGGCACTGCTGCTCAAACTGGACTTCATGCAGCGCATCGTTCGCGGCGAAGCCGCGGTGGCCGAGGAATGAGACGGGCATGAAGAAAGTCCTCATCACCGGTGCACAAGGCTTCATCGGCAAGAACCTGACCCTGCACCTGGCCGAGCGCCGCGACGTGGAGGTCGTGTCCTTCACGCGCGAGAACCCGCTGGAGGCGCTGCCCGACCTGCTGGAGGGCGTGCACGCCGTGTTTCACCTCGCGGGGGTCAACCGCCCTCAGGATCCCCAGGAATTCACCACCGGCAACGCCGACCTGACGCGCGCGCTGTGCGCCGCCCTGGAGGCGCAGGCGCGACGGGGTGCGCGGCTGCCGCTGGTCATCCAGACCTCGTCCACGCAGGCGGCGAACGACAACCCCTATGGCCGCAGCAAGCGCGAAGCGGAACTGGCGCTGTTCGACCTGCAGCAGCGCCATGGCATGCCGGTGCATGTGTTCCGGCTGCCCAACGTGTTCGGCAAGTGGTGCAAGCCCAACTACAACTCGGCCGTCGCCACCTTCTGCCACAACACCACGCGCGGCCTGCCGATCCAGGTGAACGATCCCGCCGCGCTTCTCACGCTGGTGTATGTGGACGACGTCATCGCCCGTTTCATGCAACTGATGGACGGCGCCGAGGCCTCGTTCGATGCCCGGGGTTTCGCCACCCTCACACCGCAATACAGCACCACCGTGGGCGACATCGCCCGGCAGATCCAGGGCTTTCGCGCCAGCCGCGAGACGCTGGTGATCGACCGCGTGGGCACCGGCCTCACGCGCGCGCTGTACGCCACCTACGTGAGCTACCTGCCACCCGACGACTTCGCGTACGCGTTGACCCGCCATGGCGATGCGCGCGGCGTCTTCGTGGAGATGCTCAAGACGCCGGACTGCGGCCAGTTCTCGTTCTTCACCGCGCACGCGGGCATCACCCGCGGCGGGCACTACCACCACACCAAGACCGAGAAGTTCCTGGTGATCCAGGGCCAGGCCTGCTTTCGCTTCCGCCACATGCTGACCGGCGAAACGCACGAACTGCACACGCACGCCGAACAGCCGCAGGTGGTGGAGACCGTGCCCGGCTGGACGCATGACATCACCAACACCGGCGCGCAGGAGATGGTGGTCATGCTGTGGGCGAACGAGGTCTTTGACCGCGAGCGGCCCGACACCTATGCCTGCCCCGTCTGAAGGAGCATTCTTGAAAAAACTGAAGGTCATGACGGTCGTGGGCACGCGGCCCGAGATCATCCGGCTCTCGCGCGTGATGGCCCGCCTGGACGAGCATTGCGAACACGTGCTCGTGCACACGGGACAGAACTACGACTACGAGCTCAACCAGATCTTTTTCGACGATCTGAGCATCCGCAAGCCCGACCACTTCCTCAACGCGGCGGGTGGCAGCGCGGCCGAAACCATCGGCAAAATCATCGCCGCCATGGACGGGGTACTGCTGCAGGAAAAGCCCGAGGCCCTGCTGGTGCTGGGCGACACGAACAGCTGCCTGTCGGTCATCCCGGCCAAGCGACGCAAGATACCGATCTTCCACATGGAGGCGGGAAATCGCTGCTTCGACATGCGCGTGCCCGAGGAGATCAACCGCCGCATCGTGGACCACACGGCGGACATCAACCTCACCTACAGCAGCATCGCCCGCGAGTACCTGCTGCGTGAAGGCCTGCCGCCTGACATGGTGATCAAGACAGGTAGCCCGATGGCCGAGGTGCTTGCGCACTACCGCCAACGCATCGATGCGTCCGAGGTGCTTGCCACGCTGGGCCTGGAGAAAAACCGCTTCTTCGTCGTCAGCGCGCACCGTGAGGAGAACATCGACTCGGACGCGCAGTTCCTCAAGCTGGTGGACGTGTTGAACCAGGTGGCCGAACAGCACGGCCTGCCGGTGATCGTCTCCACCCACCCTCGCACCCAGAAGCGGGTGGACAGCCAGGCGGTGGCCTTCCACCCGCTGGTGCGGCTGCTCAAGCCGCTGGGGTTCACCGACTACAACCAGCTGCAGATCCAGGCGCGGGCCGTGCTGTCCGACAGCGGCACGATCAACGAGGAATCCTCGATCCTGAACTTTCCCGCGCTCAACCTGCGCGAGGCGCATGAGCGGCCGGAAGGCATGGAAGAGGCCGCCGTGATGATGGTCGGCCTCGACACTGAACGGGTGCTGCAAGGCCTGGCGATCCTGGCCTCGCAGCCACGCGGCGAACAACGCCTGCTGCGCCAGGTGGCCGACTACAGCATGCCCAATGTGTCGGACAAGGTGGTGCGCATCGTTCACAGCTACACGGACTACGTCAACCGCGTGGTCTGGAAAAAAACCTGATCCGGGCCTGCCTTGCGAATCTTGGTGGTCAGCCAATACTTTTGGCCAGAGAACTTCCGCGTCAACGATCTCGTCCAGGAATGGACGAAGCGCGGACACGCCGTCACGGTGCTGACCGGCAAGCCGAACTACCCCGCCGGCCAGGTCTTCCCTGCCTTTCGTGACAATCCTGCGCAGTTTGACACGTACCACGGGGCGCGCATCGTCCGAGCGCCCATGCTGGCGCGGGCGCAGGGCTCGCTGCGGCTGGCGCTGAATTACCTCAGTTACGTGGTGGGCGCCAGTCTGGCCGGGCCCTGGCGGCTGCGCGGCGAAGCTTTCGACACCGTGTTCGTGTTCGAGCCCTCCCCCATCACAGTGGGCCTGCCGGCCATTCTGATGGGCCGTCTCAAACGCGCCCCAGTGGTGTTCTGGGTGCTCGACCTCTGGCCCGAGACGCTGGCCGCCATCGGTGTGGTGCGCTCGCCGCGCCTGCTGGGTGCGGTGGGGCGCCTGGTGAGCTTCATCTACAACCGCTGCACGCTGGTGCTGGGCCAGTCCCGCGGCTTCCAGGCAAGCATTGCCCAGTACTGCGCCGACCCCGGCAAGATCCGCTACTTTCCCAGCTGGTCGGAGCCGGTGTTCGCCCAGGATCTGGTCGCCCCCGCCCCCGAAGTGCCACCCCTGCCGGGGGCGTTCAGCGTGCTGTTCGCCGGGAACATCGGCGAAGCGCAGGACCTGCCCGCCGTGGTGGAGGCCGCGACGCGGCTCAAGGACAATCCCCGTGTGCGCTGGCTCATCATCGGCGACGGCCGCAAGTCGGACTGGCTTCAGGAAGAGGTGCGCCGCCGGGGGCTGGAAGAGCGCGTGCTGTTGCTCGGCCGGTACCCGGTCGAACGCATGCCCTCGTTCTATGCCCACGCCGACGCTCTGCTCGTTTCGCTGAAGAAAGACCCCGTGTTCAGTCTGACCATTCCCGGCAAGGTACAGAGCTACCTGCAATCCGGCATTCCGCTGCTGGGCATGCTCGACGGCGAGGGCGCCCACGTGATCCGCTCGGCACAAGCGGGCCTCGTGTGCAACGCTGGCGATGCGGCCGGCCTGGCCGATGCCGCGCTGGCCATGGCCGCGATGACCCCTGACGAGCGTCGGGCCATGGGCCGCAACGGCCGCGTCTACGCGAAGAACGAATTCGACCGCGATGCGCTGATGAACCGGTTGGAGCAACTGCTGGAGGAAGCCGTGCAGATCCAGGTCAGGACACCGTCATGAGCACGCTGCTGATCACCGGCGCCAGTGGTTTTGTGGGCACCGCCTTGTGCCGCCAGGCCCGGTCCACCGGCCGGGCGGTGCGCGCTGCCGTGCGCACCGCTGGCACCGCGGCCACGAATGTGCCGTCGGTCACCGTGCCGTCCATCGACGGCCAAACCCCGTGGGCCGACGCCCTGCAAGGTTGCGACAGCGTCATCCACACCGCGGCGCGTGTGCATGTGATGAACGAATCGGCCACCGACCCCCTGAGTGAATTCCGCCGCGTCAACGTGGACGGCACGCTCAACCTCGCGCGACAGGCAGCAGCGGCCGGCGTGCGGCGCTTCGTGTTCGTCAGCTCCATCAAGGTCAACGGCGAGGGCACGCAGGCGCAGCGGCCCTTTCTCGCCAGCGACGTGCCCGCACCCCAGGACCCCTATGGCGTCTCGAAGGCCGAAGCCGAACAGGGGCTGCGTCGCGTCGCCGAACAGACCGGGCTGGAAGTGACCATCGTCCGCCCGCCCCTGGTGTATGGCCCGGGCGTGAAAGCCAACTTCGGCAGCCTTCTGCGCGCCGTTCAGCGCGGCCTGCCTCTGCCGCTGGGTGCGGTCCGGCACAACCGCCGCAGCCTGGTGGCGCTGGACAACCTGATCGACCTGCTGCTCACCTGCGTGGATCATCCGGCCGCGGCCCACCAGACCTTTCTGGTGAGCGACGGCGAAGACCTCTCCACCACTGCGTTGATACAGCGCATGGGCCAGGCCATCGGGCGTCCGGCGCGCCTGCTGCCGGTCCCGGTGTTTCTGCTGCACCTGGGCGCCACGGTACTGGGCAAGCGGGACATGGCCCAGCGCGTGCTCGGCAACCTGCAGGTGAACATCGACCACACCCAGGCCACACTGGGTTGGTCACCACCGATCACGGTGGAAGAAGGCCTGCGGCGGGCCGCCCCCAAGGTGCCCTCATGAAACGCCTGTTCGACCTCTCACTCGCCCTCGCAGCGGGCCTCGTTCTGCTCGTGCCCGTGGCGCTCGTTGCCCTGGCGGTCCGGCTCACGTCCCCCGGGCCCGCTCTTTACTGGTCCAACCGCGTCGGCCGCCACAACCGCATCTTCCGCATGCCCAAGTTCCGCAGCATGCGCACCGACACGCCTGCGGTGGCGACCCACCTGCTGACCGATCCGGCCAAGTACCTCACGCCCATCGGCCCGTTCCTGCGCAAGAGCAGCCTGGACGAGCTGCCCCAACTCTGGAGCATTCTCAGAGGCGATATGAGCTTCGTGGGCCCTCGCCCCGCGCTGTTCAACCAGGACGACCTGATCGCCCTGCGCACGCAGCAGGGTGTGCACGAGCTGGTCCCTGGCTTGACAGGCTGGGCCCAGGTGAATGGCCGCGACGAGTTGCCGATTCCCCAGAAAGTGGCGCTGGATGCAGAATACCTGCGGCGCCAGAGCCTGGGATTCGACCTGCAGATACTCTGGCTGACGTTTGTCAAAGTGCTGCGCCGGGATGGTGTGGCCCACTAAAAAAATGAAAAACAGGGACCATCGAAGCCAAGCCGCCGCCACGCTTCTGCACATGCCACGGGCCGCCAAGCGCCTGTCCGCAGTGCTGGTGGACATTGCGCTGTGTGCGCTGACCGTCTGGCTCGCGCTTTGCCTGCGGCTGGAGCACTGGGTGCAGCTGACCCCCGCGCATGTGCTGGCCATCATGGGGGCGGTGCTGATCGCCCTGCCCCTGTTCATCCGCTTCGGCCTGTACCGCGCCATCTTCCGCTACGCGGGCTGGAACGCCATGGTCAGCCTGGCGCAGGCCATGGTGCTATACAGCTTGTTCTATGCCACGGTGTTCACCGTGATCGGCATTCCAGGCGTGCCCCGCACCGTGGGCGTGATCCAGCCCCTGCTGCTGCTCGTCACCATCGGATTCAGCCGCCTGGTGGTTCGCTACTGGCTGGGCGGCCTGTACCGCACCATGCTGCAGCGCGAGCATCTGCCGGGCATCCTGATCTACGGCGCTGGCGTGGCGGGACGGCAGCTCGCGGCAGCGCTCTCGCGCGGCAGCGAACAGCGCCTGCTCGGCTTCATCGACGACGACGACCAGTTGCAGGGCAACAGCCTCGATGGCCGCACGGTGCACGACCCGGCCGAGCTGGTGCGGCTGATCCCCAACCTGGGCGTGACGGACGTGCTGCTCGCGCTGCCCTCGATCACGCGCCAGCGCCGTCTGGACATCCTCGACACCCTGCGCCACCTGCCCGTGCACGTGCGAACCCTGCCCGGCATGTCCGACCTCGCGGCGGGCCGGGTGACGATGAGCGACGTGCGTGAACTCGACATCGAAGACCTGCTGGGCCGCGATCCGGTCACGCCCAACACCGCGCTGCTCCACAGCCTGATCCAGGACAAGGTGGTGGCGGTCACGGGTGCGGGCGGCAGCATCGGAAGCGAGCTGTGCCGGCAGATCGCCGCCTGCGGGCCGCACATCCTGCTGCTGGTGGAGAACAGCGAGTTTGCCCTCTACCAGATCCACCGCGAACTGGAGGCGCTGTTCGACAACGAGGCCTCCGCGCCAGGCGTGCAGCTCGTGCCTTTGCTGGCCTCGGTGCAGGACGAAGCCCGCATTGCGCAGATCATGCAGGCCTGGCGACCCGATACGGTGTACCACGCCGCGGCCTACAAACACGTGCCCCTGGTGGAGCACAACCCGGTGCAAGGCCTGCGCAACAACGTCTGGGGCACCTGGGTGTGCGCGCGCGCCGCGCAGGCCGCCGGCGCCGCCAACTTCGTGCTGATCAGCACCGACAAGGCGGTGCGCCCCACCAACGTCATGGGCGCGAGCAAGCGCCTGGCCGAAATGGTGTTGCAGGCGATGGCCGCCGAGCCCGGTGGCGCCACCACGTTCGCCATGGTGCGCTTCGGCAACGTGCTGGGCTCCAGCGGTTCGGTGGTGCCCTTGTTCCGCGAGCAGATCAAGAACGGTGGGCCGATCACGCTGACCCACCCGGACATCACGCGCTACTTCATGACCATTCCCGAAGCCGCTCAGCTGGTGATCCAGGCCGGCGCCATGGCGCATGGCGGCGACGTGTTCGTGCTGGACATGGGCGAGCCCGTGCGCATCATCGATCTGGCCCGGCGCATGGTCGAACTCTCGGGCCTGCAGGTGAAGAGCGAGCAGAACCCCACTGGCGACATCGAGATCCAGATCACCGGGCTGCGACCGGGCGAGAAGCTGTACGAGGAGCTGCTGATCGGCGACAACCCTCAACCCACGCAACACGCTCGCATCATGAAGGCACAGGAAGACATGCTGCCCTGGAGCGAGCTGCAGGCCTTGCTGAAGTCGCTGGAAGAGGCCATGGAGTCGAACGACGTGACCACCTTGCGGGCCCTGTTGCAGGCTTGCGTGCAGGGCTACCAACCCACCGGTGAGGTCGTCGACTGGCTGCACTCCTCTCCCGGGAGCAGTCTGGAATCCACCCGCGCCTGAACAAAAAAAAGCCACCGCAGGGTGGCTTTTGAAAGTCCTTGAAGGGACGTCGTTGGGAGACCAGATTCAAACGTTTTTCATGACGTGTGGTGTTTGCCGAATCCGTTGTTCTGATGTTGTGACAGCATCGATGCGAATTGTGCGCTGCGGCACTGTTTTCGGCCATCCCCCATTTGTGGGAACCGGGCTGTTTTCTTGGTGAATAAAACCCGAAAATCCCCTCGGAATCCAAGAACGGCCTCGTGACGGACATCCGGGCGCGCGAAATCTCCACCTGCTCAGCAGACCAGCGGCAGCTGGCCTGCCTCGCCATCCGTCAGACCGGCAGGTCCACCACGAAGCGCGCGCCGCCGCCGGGACGGTCCTCGCAGCGCACGCGGCCCCCGTGGCGCTCGATGATCGTCTTCACCAGCGACAGGCCCAGGCCCACCCCGCCTTCGCGTTCGCTGGCGCCAGGCAGGCGGTAAAAGGGCTCGAAGATGCGCGCGCGCTGATCGGCGGGCACCCCGGGGCCCCGATCCTCCACCCAGAGTGTCACGCGCGGCGCGCCCTGCCCCGGGGCGGACGTGGGCGCAAAGATGCTCAGGCGCACCTGCGAATCGGCCGACGCGCCGACATGGCCATAGCGGCGCGCGTTTTCCAGCAGATTGCGCAACACCCTGCGCAGCAGACGGGCCTGGCCGTGCACCAGCACGGGCGTGGCACCGGCGGCGATCTCCAGGTCGGCACCGGTGCGCGCGCATTCTTCGGCCGCCAGGCCCACCAGGTCGACCTCCTCCGTGGGACCGAGCGCGCTCGCGTCGCGCGCGTCGATCAGGTCCAGCCGGCTCGCCAGCAGGATCTCGTCGATCAGCTGGTCGAGTTCTTCGATGCTGCGGGCGATCTCGGCGCGCTGCGGCGCCCTTGCGTTGTCCTTGTCGAGCAGCTCCAAGCCCATGCGGATGCGGGCCAATGGCGAACGCAGTTCGTGCGAGGCATTGGCCAGCAAGGCCTTGTGCGATTGCAGCAGTGTCTGCACCCGTTCGGCCGCGGCGTTGAAACGGGTGGCCAGAAACGCGACCTCGTCCTGCCCCTGCATGGGCAACCGGGTGGAGAGGTCACCGTCGCCCCAGCGCTCCACGCCCTTCTGCAGCGCTTCGAGGCGCTTGGTCAGGCGCCGCACGATGGGGTAGGCGCCCAGGGCCACGGCGAAAGCCACCAGGCCGAGCAGCCAGGCAAACCCGGTCGGTGTCTGGAACCACTCGGGCGCGCGGCGCCCCGGGTTGTTGCCCCCGGACGGGCGGGGCGGGCGCGGCAGCAGCACGTACAGGGTCTGCCCATCCTTCATCACCACCTCGAATTCCCAGCCCTCGCCGGGAATGCTGACCGCCCGCGCAGGCGCCTGCCCCACGATTTCGCGCGCGCCATCGCGCACGATGATCGTGCGGGTCACCCGCGCCTCACGCTCGGCGCGGTCTTCGTCCAGCGCCTGCTGCCACAGCCAACCCGTGACCAACGTCAGCACCGTGACCGCGGCGACCACCGCAAGCCAGATGCGGACGTACAGCCGGGAGCCGAAGAGCGAACTCATTCCTGCTGCTTCGCGAACACGTAGCCCACGCCGCGCACCGTGAGGATGCGCTTGGGGTCCTTGCTGTCGGCCTCGATGGCGTTGCGGATGCGCCCGATGTGCACGTCGATCGAACGGTCGAAGGCTTCGAGCTCGCGGCCGCGCACCGCTTCCATGATCTGGTCGCGCGTGAGCACCCGGCCCGCGCGTTCGGCCATGGCCACCAGAAGATCGAACTGGTAGGAGGTCAGCTCGCAGGGCTGGCCGGCCACCTGCACGGTGCGGGCATCGCGGTCGATGTCGAGCGAACCGAAACGCAGCACCGGCGTGGAGCGCGACACGGCCGCGCTGCCGGTGGGCTCGCCGCGGCGGCGCAGCACGGCGCGCACGCGCGCGAGCAGCTCGCGCGGTTCGAAGGGTTTGGGCAGGTAGTCGTCGGCGCCGAGCTCCAGGCCGATGATGCGGTCCATGGGGTCGCCCTTGGCCGTGAGCATGAGCACCGGCACGCGCGCGGCTTCACCCGGCATCGAACGGATGCGCCGGCAGACCTCCAGCCCATCGATGCCGGGCATCATCAGGTCCAGGATCACCAGCTGCGGCTGAATGAGCTGCAACTGCTCCAGGCCGGCTTCGCCATCGCTGGCATGGGTCACCTCGAAACCCGACTGGCCCAGGTACTCCACCACCATCTGCGCGAGGCGGCCGTCGTCTTCAATCATCAGCAGGGGAGCGTTCATGGTTTTCAGTGTAGCGGCGGGCGCCGGAGCCCATCATCGTGTCAGCGCTGTGTGAAGCGGGCTTTCGGGTCACGTAAAGTCATGTAAATGGCACCGCCCACCCCGCCCCCCACCCTGTCTGCCGGTTCGCTGGCCGCTCTGCTGCGCCAGCAGGCCCAGGCAAGACCGCAGGCGACGGCGCTGCGCTGGCGCGAGCCGGGCCAGGCCGGCCCCGACCCGCGCTGGGGCCAGCTGTCGTTTGCCGAGCTGGCCCGGCACGCGGACGCGCTGGCGCAGGGGCTCGCGCGCGCGCACGGCGTGCGCGAGGGCGACCGCGTGGTCTGGCTGGGTTTGAACCACCCGGCGCAGATCGCCCTGCTTTTCGCGCTGGCGCGCCTGGGCGCGCTGCTGGTGCCGCTGAACCACCGCCTCTCGCCCGCCGAGTGGGCCGCGCTGCTGCAGGATTGCCGCCCCACCCTGCTGGTGCACGACACGGCGCTGGCCGACGCGGCCCGATCGCTCGCCCACCCCACCACGCTCCACCTGGACGGCCTGCCGGTCGATCCCGTGGCCGACGGCGCAGGCGAGCTGGGCAGCGCCGACCACCCGGCGCTGCTGGTCTACACCTCGGGCACCACGGGCGCGCCCAAGGGTGCGGTGCACACCCAGGGCAACCTGCTGGCCAACATGGCGATCGCCGCGCAGGTGCAGGGCCTGAGCGAACACGACACGGTGCTCACCGTGCTGCCGCTGTTCCATGTCGGTGGCCTGTGCATCCAGACCCTGCCGGCGCTCTCGGTGGGTGCGCAGGTGCTGCTGCACAGCCGATTCGACGCCGGCACCACCCTGCGCTGCCTGCACGACGATCGTCCCACCCTCACGCTGCAGGTGCCCGCCACGCTGCAGGCGCTCACCAGCCACGCCGACTGGTCCGGCACCCACCTGGGCAGCCTGCGCGCCATCTGGGCCGGCTCCAGCCTGCTGCCCGCCCCGCTCATCGAAGCCTGCCACGCGCGCGGCGTGCCGGTGTGCAATGTGTACGGCAGCACCGAGACCGGCCCGTTCTCCATCGCCCTGCCGCCCGCCCATGCGGCCAGCCACCTGGGCGCCTGCGGCTGGCCCGCGCCCGGCGTGCAGGTGACGCTGCGCGACCCCACCGGCCAGCCGGTGGGCGCCGGCGATGTCGGCGAGCTGTGGCTGCGTGGGCCCAATGTGGTGCAACGCTACTGGCCCGAGCAGCCGGCCTGCGACGCCGAAGGTTTCTTCCACAGCGGCGACCTCGCGCAACAGGCGGCCGACGGCAGCTTCACCGTGGTCGGCCGCGCCAAGGACATGCTGATCTCGGGCGGCGAGAACATCTACCCCGCCGAGATCGAGAACCTGCTGGTGCAGCACCCCTGGGTGGCCGAATGCGCCGTGGTCGGCCAGCGCGACCCGCGCTGGGGCGAGGCCGTGGTGGCCGTGGTGGTGCTGCGCGACGGCGCGGCCGAAGATTGGGCGGCCGCGCTGCAGGGCTTTCTGGACGGCCGGCTGGCGCGCTACAAGTGGCCGCGCCGATGGCACCGCGTGGCGGCCTTGCCCAAGACCGCGCTGGGCAAGGTGCAGAAGCCGGCCGTCAAGGCCCTGCTGGAAGCTTGAGCCTCAGGCCTTGGGCTCGACCGGCGCCAGGCGCGTCGCCAGCCAGATCAGCAGCAGCACCGGCACACCCAGGCAGGCCGTGGCGATGAAGAAGGTCGGGTAGTCGTAGGCGTCGACGAAGGCACCCGAATAACCCGCCAGCCACTTGGGCGCGAGCAGCATCATCGAACTGAACAGCGCGTACTGCGTGGCCGAGTAGCGCACGTTGGTCAGGCCCGAGAGGTAGGCGATGAACGCGGCCGAGGCCACGCCGGCACTGAGGTTGTCAGCCGAGATCACCAGAATCAGCGCCGTCACGTCGTGCCCGTGCCCCGCCAGCCAGGCGAACAGCAGGTTGCTCGCGGCCGAGAGCACGGCGCCCAGCATGAGCACCCGCATCACGCCCAGGCGCAGCGAGAGAGCACCGCCGATGAAGGCGCCGACCAGCGTCATGATGACGCCGAACACCTTGGTCACGGCCGCCACCTCGTCCTTGGTGTAGCCCATGTCCACATAGAAGGGGTTGGCCATGATGCCCATCACCACGTCGCTGATGCGGTAGACACCGATCAGCGCCAGGATCAGCAGCGCCTGCTTGCCGTAGCGCCGCAGAAAGTCGGCAAAGGGCTCGACCAGCGCGCCGCGCAGCCAGTCGGCGGCGTTCTTCGCGGGCGGCAAGGCCACGCGCGCGGGTTCGCGCGAGAACAGCACCGTGAGCACCCCCACGAGCATGCTCGCGGCCATCACCAGGTAGGCAGTGGTCCAGGCCGCCTGCTGGTAGAGCGCGCCGGGCGCGGTGGCCCCGGCGGCGGGGGCGATTTCCGCGCGGGCGGCGATCCACAGCACGCCCGCCCCGGCCCAGATCATGGCCAGCCGGTAACCGGTCTGATAGGTGGCGGCCAGCGCGCCCTGGTGGCGCACGTCGGCCGATTCGATGCGGAAGGCGTCCAGCGCGATGTCCTGCGTGGCCGAGGCAAACGCCACGGCCAGGGCGCACCACACGACCAGCTGGAGCTCGGTGCGCGGATCGGCCAGCGCCATGCCCACCAGCGAGGCCATGATCAATGCCTGAGACAGCAGCAACCAGCTGCGCCGCCGGCCGAGCCAGCGCGTGAGCAGCGGAATGGGCAGGCGGTCCACCAAAGGCGCCCAGCACCATTTGAAGCCGTAGGCCAGGCCGACCCAGCTCAGGTAGCCGATCGTGGTGCGGTCCAGGCCGGCCTCGCGCAAGCGAAAGCTCAGCGTGCCCAGCACCAGCAGCAGCGGCAGGCCGGCGGAGAACCCGAGCGCGAACATGCGCAGGCTGGCCGGCTCCAGGTACACCCGCAAGGTCTCGCCCCAGGTGGGTCGGGCGGTGGTGTCAGCGTCCGTGGGGGCGGCCTGCGGCAAGGTGGGGGGCACGGACATGGATGTGGACGAAAGGAAAAAAGGGGCAGGCACAAACGCCCGGCTTTGTCTATTATTCACGCATGTGCCTGCTCTGCGACCTCAAGACACCCGCCCCCGAAACCCCGCGGCCCGAACACGTGTGGTCGGCGCGCCGCGCCTTCGTGTTGGCGGGCACCGCCGCCGCGGCGGCGTCGGCCTTGCCGGCCGTCGCGCAGGTGAACGTGGGCGAGGGCTCCACGCTGCGCAAGCTGGTGCCGGCCGATGAGCTGGAAAACGCCGCCGGCCAGCAGTACGGCCAGATGATGGCCGAGGCCAACGCCAAGAAGCTGCTGATGCCCGACGCCCACCCGCAGGTGCAGCGCCTGCGCACCATCGCGCGCCGCATCATTCCCCACTCGGCGCAATGGAACAAGCGCGCCACGCAGTGGAAGTGGGAAGTCAACCTGATCCAGAGCACGCAGATCAACGCCTTCTGCATGCCGGGCGGCAAGATCGCGTTCTACACCGGCATCCTGGAAAAGCTCAGCCTCACCGACGACGAGACCGCGATGATCATGGGCCACGAAATGGCCCATGCGCTGCGCGAACACGCCCGCTCGCGCGTGGCCAAGAGCAACGCCACCGGCATCGGCCTGTCCATCGCGGCGCAGCTGCTGGGCCTGGGCCAGCTGGGCGATGTGGCGGCCAACCTGGGCACGCAGCTGCTCACGCTGAAGTTCAGCCGGGAGGATGAAACCGAGGCCGACCTGGTCGGTCTGGAACTCGCGGCCCGCTCGGGCTTCCAGCCCCGGGCCAGCGTGAGCCTGTGGCAGAAGATGGCCGCCAACGGCGGGGGCTCGGGCGCGAGCTTCCTCTCGACCCACCCCAGCGGCCCCGATCGCATCCGCGAACTGGAAGCCAACGTGCCCAAGGTGCAGGGCCTCTACGAACAGGCCCGCAAGGGCTGAGCTCAGGTCCCGCGCACGTACGGGTTGCTCTGGCGCTCCCGGCCGAAGGTGCTCTCCGGCCCATGGCCGGGAATGAACACCGTGTCGTCTCCCATGGGCCAGAGGCGTTCGGTGATGCTGTCGATCAGCTGCTGGTGATTGCCCTGCGGGAAATCGGTGCGGCCGATGCTGCCGGCGAACAGCACATCGCCCACGAAGGCGCGCTTGGCCTCCGGCGAGTGGAACACCACGTGGCCCGGTGTGTGGCCCGGGCAGTGCCGCACGTTCAGCGTGCAGCGGCCAATCTGCACCGTGTCGCCATCGTCCAGCCAGCGCGTGGGCGTGAAGGCCTCGGCCGGCGGAAAGCCGAACATCGCGCCTTGCTGTGGCAGGCCCGAGATCCAGAACTGGTCGCCCGGGTGCGGACCGATGATGGGCAGGTTCAGGCGGCGCGCGAGTTCGGCCGTGCCACCCGCGTGGTCGATGTGCGCATGGGTCTGCCAGATGGCCTTGAGCTTCAGGCCCAGCCGCTGCACCTCGGCCAACAGGCGCTCCAGGTCACCGCCGGGATCGATGACCGCCGCGTCCATGGTGTCGTCGCACCAGACGAGGGAGCAGTTCTGCGCGAAGGCTGTGACGGGGACGGTGTGGTAGCGGAGCATGGCGATCGGGAAAAAAATCGATTCTAGGTCGCCTGATCTGATGTACAACGGCACCATGAAGAAGGCGCTGCTCCTGCTGGCGACCCACACCATGGTGGCGCTCATGGGCTTTGCTGGCGGCGTCTACGTCCTGCCCATCCTCATCGCGCCGCCCGCGCCAGTGGCCTCGGAAGTCGGTGCGCTCGCCGCACAGGCACCGTTCAGCGGCCAGTTCCGGCGCGATCTCGCAGGCAGCGATGCCCTTCACTGGGGCGAGGGCACGGTATCGGTGGGGCCGGCGGCGGTGGCGCTCATGGGCCGGCTCGCGCCGGGACCCGACTACAAGCTGTACCTCGCACCGGCTTTCGTGCAGGACGAGGCTCAGTTCCTGCGCGTCAAGGCCCAGGCCTTGCGCGTGGGCGATGTGAAGACCTTCGACAACTTCATCGTCACGCTGCCGCCCGGCGTGGACCTGACCGCCTACAACACGGTGGTGGTCTGGTGCGAGACCTTCAGCGAGTTCATCTCGGCGGCTCAGTACCGCTGAAACCTGGCCGACCAACCGCGCCTACAACGCGCTGCGCTGCTTGAGCGACAGCACTGACAGGCCGGCGGCGATGAAGGTCAGGCCCGCGCCCACATTCACGCCGCGCACCATGCGCGGCCGCGCCTGCAGCCAGCCCGCCAGGCGGGACGCGAAGCCGCCCATGAGCGCGAAGATCACCGCCGTCATCAGCGCGAAGATCGCGCCGTAGACCAGCATCTGCACCACCACCGGGCCGCGCCCCGCGCTCACGAACTGCGGCAGGAAGGCCAGCACGAACAGGCCGGGTTTGGGGTTGAGCACGTTGGACAACACGCCCGTGAGCAGCACCTTGCGCAGCGGCACGCGCGCCGAGGGCTGGAACGAGATCAGGTCACCGGCGACCAGCGCCTTGTAGCCCAGCCACAGCAGGTACAGCGCGCCCACCACCTTCACGGCCCAGAACGCCTCGGGCGAGCCCTGGATGACGAGCGACAGGCCGAAGGTGGCCGCGAGCGTGTGGAACAGGATGCCCAGTCCCGCGCCGAAGGCCGAGAGCGCGGCGGCCAGTGGGCCCTGGCTCAGGCCCCGGCCGATGGCCAGGATGTTGTCGGGCCCGGGCGACACCACCACCAGGGTGCAGGCGGCCACGTAGGCCAGCAGGATCTCCGTCGGGAACATGGGCCGCTCCTTCGCTCAGTGTTGGAAGTCGTATTCGATCGTCAGCGGCGCGTGGTCGGAAAACTTCTCGCCCTTGTAGATGGACTCGCTGCGCGCGAGCGCTGCCATGGCCGGCGTGGCGAGGTGGTAGTCCAGCCGCCACCCCACGTTGTTCGCGTAGGCCTGGCCCCGGTTGCTCCACCATGTGTAGCAGGTGTCGGTGGTGTCGGGCTGCAGCCGGCGGTAGACGTCCACCAGCCCGGCCTCGTCGAGCAGCTTGGTCATCCAGGCGCGCTCCTCGGGCAGGAAGCCGCTGTTCTTCTGGTTGCTGCGCCAGTTCTTCAGGTCCTTCTGCTGGTGGGCGATGTTCACGTCGCCGCACAGGATGAACTCGCGCCCGCCCTTGAGCGCCTGCAGGTGGGGGTAGAAGCCATCGAGAAAGCGGTACTTGGCTTCCTGCCGCTCGGGGCCCGAGGAGCCGCTGGGGAAATAGACGCTCAGGATGGAGAGCTTGCGCTGGGGCGTGTCGAAGCGCAGCTCGGTGAAGCGGCCCTCGGCGTCGAACTCGGTGGAGCCGTAGCCGATGATCACGTCGCTCGGCTCGTGGCGGGTGTACACCGCCGTGCCCGAGTAACCTTTTTTCTGGGCGTAGTGGAAGTGCCCCTTGAGGCCGGCGATTTCTTCAAAGCGGCCGCTCACATCGGCGGCCTGGGCCTTGACCTCCTGCACACAAATACAATCGGGCCGGTGCGCGGCGAGCCATTTCTCCAGCCCCTTGGTGGTGGCGGAACGGATGCCGTTGAGGTTGAGGCTGGTCAGTTTGAACAAGGATGTCTCCATGGTGTTGGATACAGGCGCGGCGAAGGCCGGCGCGCCCGATGCTGCGCTCGCGCAGGAATTCGTGCAGTTTTGCGTCGATGCCGGCGTGTTGCGCTTTGGTGAATTCAAGACCAAGGCCGGGCGCATGAGCCCGTATTTCTTCAACGCCGGTCTGTTCGACGACGGCGCCAAGCTGGGCCGGCTCGCACAATTCTATGCAAAAGCCCTGGTCGCCAGCGGCATCGAGTTCGACATGATCTTCGGCCCGGCCTACAAGGGCATTCCGCTGGGCGCGGCGGTGTCCATCGAGCTCGCGCGGCTGGGCCGCAATGTGCCCTTCGCCTACAACCGCAAGGAAGCCAAGGACCATGGCGAAGGCGGCACCCTGGTCGGCGCGCCGCTCAAGGGCCGCGTGCTGATCGTCGACGACGTGATGTCCGCCGGCACGGCGGCGCGCGAATCCATCGCGCTGATCCGCGCCGCCGGCGCCACGCCGCACGCCATCGCGATCGCACTGGACCGCCAGGAGAAGGCCACCGAGGTCGGCGCCGACGGCCAGGTGCGCGACGTGGACCACAGCGCCGTGCAATATGTCCAGCGCGAGCTGGGCATGCAGGTCTGCACGATTGCGAGGCTGGCCGATTTGCTGCACTATTTGACCGCCCGCTCTGGCGGCGAGTTCGATTCGCACCGCGAACGGGTGCTGGCTTACCGGCAACGCTACGGCGTGTCCTGACCCTTCTTCCACGATGACCCTGCACCACCCCTGTTCTCCGTTCTCTCCCGCCGCCTGTGGCTGGCCGGTGGCGCGCTGTTGCTCGGCGGGGGCCTGTGGGACACGGCACACGCGCAGGCGGGCATGTACACCTGCAAGGATGCCAAGGGCAACACCATCGTTCGAGACCGCCCCATCGTCGAATGCCTGGACCGTGAGCAGCAGCAGCTGGGCAACAGCGGCACCGTGCGCAAGACGCTGCCGCCGAGCTACACCGCCGACGAGCGCGCCAGGCTCGACGCCCAGCGCAAACAGGAAGAGGAACAGCGCAGCCGCCTGCAGGAAGAAAAGCGCCGCGAACGCGCCCTGATGATCCGCTACCCCAATCAGGGGGTGCACGACAAGGAGCGGGCCGACGCCCTGGCGCAGATCGACGAGGTCATCGGCGCGGTGAACAAGCGCGAGCTGGCGCTGGTGGCGCAACGCAAGGACATCAACGTCGAGCTGGAGTTCTACCAGAACGACGTCAGCAAGGCGCCCAACTGGCTCAAGCGCAAGATCGAAGACAACGAGAAGCAGATGGTGGTGCAGAAGCGCTTCCTGGACGAGCAGGTCCAGGAAAAACAGCGCATCAACGCCCGCTTCGACGAAGAGCTGGCCAAGCTGCGCCAGCTCTGGACGGCCGCGGGCGGCAACCGCACCGGCGTCGGCAGCCCGGCATCCGCCGGGCGCTGACCCTCAACCGAGTTTCTGGCGCAGCAGGTCGTTGACCTGTTGCGGGTTGGCCTTGCCCTTGCTCGCTTTCATGGCCTGGCCGACCAGGGCGTTGAAGGCCTTGTCCTTGCCGGCGCGGAACTGCTCGACCATCTCGGCGTTGGCGGCCATCACCTCGTCGATGATCTTCTCCAGCGCGCCGCTGTCGTTCATCTGCTTGAGGCCCTTGGCCTCGATGACGGCGTCGACCTCGCGGCCCTCGCCGGTCCACAGGGCGTCGAAGACCTGCTTGGCGGCGTTGTTCGACACCGTGCCGTCGGCGATGCGCCCGATCACGGCCGCCAGTTGCGCCGCGCTCACCGGCACGCCGGCGATGTCGCGTTCCTCGGCGTTGAGCCGGCGCGAGACCTCGCCCATGATCCAGTTGCTGACCAGCTTGGCCTGGCCGCTGGCCTGGGCCGCCGTCTCGAAGTAGGCGGCCATCGCCGGGCTTTGCGTGAGCGTGGTGGCGTCGTACTCGGGCAGGCCGTAGTCGCGCACCAGGCGTTCGGCCATCGCGCGCGGCAGCTCGGGCATGGCGGCCTTCACCTGGTCCACCCAGTCGCGCGCGATCACCAGCGGCGGCAGGTCCGGGTCGGGGAAGTAGCGGTAATCGGCCGCGTCTTCCTTGGTGCGCATGGCGCGCGTCTCGCCGGTGTCGGGATCGAACAGCACCGTGGCCTGCTGGATCGCGTGGCCGTCCTCGATCTGCTCGATCTGCCAGCGCACCTCGTAGTCGATGGCCTGCTGCATGAACTTGAAGCTGTTCAGGTTCTTGATCTCGCGGCGCGTGCCCAGCGGCGCGCCGGGCTTGCGCACCGAGACGTTGGCGTCGCAGCGGAACGAGCCTTCCTGCATGTTGCCGTCGCAGATGCCGATCCAGGTGACGATCTTGTGCAGCTCCTTCGCGTAGGCCACGGCCTCGGCGCTGGAGCGGATGTCGGGTTCGGTCACGATCTCCAGCAGCGGCGTGCCGGCGCGGTTGAGGTCGATGCCGCTCTGGCCGATGAAGTCCTCGTGCAGGCTCTTGCCCGCGTCTTCTTCCAGGTGCGCGCGCACCAGGCGCACGGTCTTCTTCTCGTCACCGAGGAAGAACGAGACCTCGCCGCCCTGCACCACCGGGATTTCGAACTGGCTGATCTGGTAGCCCTTGGGCAGGTCGGGGTAGAAGTAGTTCTTGCGCGCGAACACGCTCTGCTCGGCGATGTGCGAACCGAGCGCGAGCCCGAGGCGGATCGCGAGTTCGACGGCCGCGCGGTTCATGACCGGCAGCGTGCCGGGCAGGGCCAGGTCCACCGCGCAGGCCTGCGTGTTGGGCTCGGCGCCGAAGGCCGTGGGCGCGCGGCTGAAGATCTTGGATTGCGTGGCGAGCTGGGCGTGGGTCTCGAAACCGATCACCACCTCGTAGCCGCCGACCAGAAGGGATTTGCTGGAACTCATGTCAGTAGCCTTGCGGAACGCGGGTGTGCCAGTCGGTGGCCAGCTGGAAGGCGTGCGCGGCCTGCAGCAGCGGGCCTTCCTGGAAATGGTTGCCCACAAGCTGCAGGCCCACCGGCAGGCCGCCCGCGCCGAAGCCGGCGGGCACGCTCATGCCGGGCAGGCCGGCGAGGCTGGTGGAGAGCGTGTAGATGTCGGCCAGGTAGTTGGCCACCGGGTCGTTGCTCTTTTCGCCGAGCTTCCAGGCCACGGTGGGCGCCACCGGGCCGGCGATCAGGTCGCACTGCGCGAACGCGGCCTGGAAGTCCTGCGCGATCAGGCGGCGGATCTTCTGCGCCTGCAGGTAGTAGGCGTCGTAGTAGCCGTGGCTGAGCACGTAGGTGCCGATCATGATGCGGCGCTGCACCTCGGGCCCGAAGCCTTCGCTGCGCGACTTCTTGTACATGTCGGTCAGGTCCCCGTACTGCGCGGCGCGGTGGCCGAACTTCACACCGTCGAAACGGCTGAGGTTGGAGCTGGCCTCGGCCGGCGCAATGATGTAGTAGACCGGGATGGAGAGCTCGGTGCGCGGCAGCGAGACCTCGACCAGCGTGGCGCCGAGCTTTTCATACTCCGCCAGCGCGGCGCGCACGGTGGCGAGCACGTCGGGCGCGCAGCCTTCGCCGAAGAATTCCTTGGGCAGACCGATGCGCAGGCCCTTGAGCGGCTGAGCGGCGGTGGCGCCTTCGCGCGGCTGGCCGAGCAGCGCGGTGTAGTCCTCGGCCGGGTGGTCCAGGCTGGTGGAATCGCGGTCGATGTCGGGGCCGGCCATGGCGCTGAGCAGCACCGCGCAGTCGGCGGCGCTGCGCGCCATCGGGCCGGCCTGGTCCAGGCTGGAGGCGAAGGCCACCATGCCGTAGCGCGAGCAGCGGCCGTAGGTGGGCTTGATGCCGGTGATGCCGCAGAAGCTGGCCGGCTGGCGGATCGAGCCGCCGGTGTCGGTGCCGGTGACGGCGGGCGCCAGGCGCGCGGCCACGGCCACGGCGGAGCCGCCCGAGGAGCCGCCCGGCACGCGCGTGGTGTCCCAGGGGTTGTGCACCGCGCCAAAGGCCGAGTTCTCGTTGCTGCCGCCCATGGCGAACTCGTCGCAGTTGAGCTTGCCCAGCGTCACCGCGCCCTGCGCGGCGAGGCGCTGCACCACGGTCGCGTCGAACGGACTCTGGTAGCCCGCCAACATCTTCGAGCCGGCGGTGGTGGCGAAGTCCTTGGTGACGAAGATGTCCTTGTGCGCCAGCGGCACGCCCAGCAGCGGCGTGCGTTCGCCGGCGGCGATGCGCGCGTCGGCCGCGCGCGCCTGGGCCAGCGTGGCCTCTTCATTGAAGGAAAGGTAGGCGCCGAGCGCGCTGTGCTGCTTCGCGCGCGCCAGCAGGTGCTGGGCGGCCTCGACGCTGCTGGTTTTCTTGTCGGCAATGGCGGCGGTCAGCTCGCTCACGCCCAGGGTGTGCAGATCGTTCATTCGATCACCTTGGGCACGAGGAACAGGCCGCGCTCGACCGCCGGGGCGCTCTTCTGGTTGGCTTCGCGGTCGTTGGGCTCGCTCGCCACGTCCGGGCGCAGGCGCAGCGAGACGTGGTCGATCACCGCCGTGGGATGGGCCAGGGGCTCCACGCCGGTGGTGTCCACCGCGTTCATCTGCTCGACGATGTCGAAGAAGCCATTGAGCTGGGTGCGCATGATCTCGCTCTGCGCGCCGGAGAGCTCCAGGCGCGCGAGGTTGGCGATGCGCCCGATGTCGGACGGGGTCAGGGACATGGCAAAAGAGGGTTCCGGATGGGGAAGAGACGCACCGTCTGCGGGTTTTCCGCCCTGAAACGGCTTGTAACTGGACAAAATGCACCCTGTTTGCGCGCAGTTGTACACAGGGGATACGGTATTATCCAAGGTTTAACGGCAGCGCCCGTGCCGTTGCGGTTTTCGCCTTGGAATCAACCACTTAGCACCGATGCCCGGCCAACGACCCGGCCCCATACCCGGCGACGAGCGCGCACAGCCGCGCCCGTGCCCCACAGGACCCATGCACCATGTTTGAAGCTTTCCGTCGGCAATTTTCGACCGACCTGGCCATCGACCTCGGCACCGCCAACACCCTCATCTACGTTCGCAACAAGGGCATCGTGCTCGACGAGCCCTCCGTCGTGTCCATCCGCCACGAAGGCGGCCCCCAGGGCAAAAAGACCATCCAGGCGGTCGGCCACGAGGCCAAGGCCATGCTGGGCAAGGTGCCCGGCAACATCGAGGCCATCCGCCCCATGAAGGACGGTGTGATCGCCGACTTCACCGTCACCGAGCAGATGCTCAAGCAGTTCATCAAGATGGTGCATCCGCGCTCGATGTTCAAGCCGAGCCCCCGCATCATCATCTGCGTGCCCTGCGGTTCCACCCAGGTCGAGCGCCGCGCCATCCGCGAATCGGCCCTGGGCGCGGGCGCGTCCGAGGTCTACCTGATCGAGGAACCCATGGCCGCGGCCATCGGCGCCGGCCTGCCGGTGTCGGACGCCTCCGGCTCCATGGTGGTCGACATCGGCGGCGGCACCACCGAGGTGGGCGTCATCAGCCTGGGCGGCATGGTCTACAAGGGCAGCGTGCGCGTGGGCGGTGACCGCTTCGACGACGCCATCATTGCCTACATCCGCCGCAACTACGGCATGCTGATCGGCGAGCCCACGGCCGAAGCGATCAAGAAGCAGATCGGCTCAGCCTTCCCCGGCAGCGAAGTCAAGGAAATGGAAGTCAAGGGCCGCAACCTTTCCGAGGGCGTGCCGCGCAGCTTCACCATCTCCAGCAACGAGATCCTCGAAGCCCTGACCGACCCGCTCAACAACATCGTCACGGCCGTGAAGATGGCGCTGGAGCACACGCCGCCCGAGCTGGGCGCTGACATCGCCGAGCGCGGCATGATGCTCACCGGCGGCGGCGCGCTGCTGCGCGACCTCGACCGCCTGCTGGCCGAAGAAACCGGCCTGCCGGTGCTGGTGGCCGAAGAGCCGCTCACCTGCGTGGTGCGCGGTTGCGGCATGGCCCTGGAGCGCATGGAGCGCCTGGGCACGATCTTCACCAGCGAATAAACCCCGGCCGCCGCCCGGCGGCCGCGCCTCCCCACCACCGACCAGACCCCTCCGAGCGCCATGCCACTGGGCACCCTGGACCGCACCCCGCCCCCGTTCTTCAAGCAGGGTCCGTCGGCCCTGTCCAAGCTGGTGGTGTTCAGCGCCCTGGCGCTGTTCCTGATGGTGGCCGACCTGCGCTTTCGGCTCACCGAGCCGATCCGCACCGCCATGGCCGTGGTGCTCTACCCCGTGCAATGGGCGGTGCTGCAGCCGGTGCAGCTGGCCTCCATGGCGGGCGGTTACTTCACCTCGCTGCACGCCGCGCAGAAGAGCGAAGGCGAGGCGCTGCAGCGCCTGGCGGCGCAGGCCGAGCGCAGCCTGCAGCTGGAGCAGATCACCCTGGAAAACCAGCGCCTGCGTGAACTGCTGGCCATGCGCGAGCGCATCGGCACCCAGGCCATCGGCGCCCAGGTGCTGTACGACGCGGCCGACCCCTACTCGCGCAAGATCGTGATCGACCGCGGCCAGACGCACGGCATCGAGGCCGGTTCCCCGGTGGTCGATGAAAGCGGCGTGCTGGGCCAGGTCACGCGGGTCTACCCGCTGGTGGCCGAGGTCACGCTGCTGATCGATCGCGACCAGGCCATTCCCGTGCTCAACACGCGCACCGGCGTGCGCAGCGTGGCCTACGGCCAGCCGTCCACCAGCGGCGACGGCCTGGAGCTGCGCTACACCCTGGCCAGCGCCGACATCGCCGAAGGCGACCTGCTCTCCACCAGCGGCGTGGACGGCGTCTACCCCGCCGGCCTGCCGGTGGCGCGCGTGACCCTGGTCGAGCGCCAGGCCGAGTCGTCCTTCGCGCGCATCCAGTGCGAGCCTCTGGCCCGCGTGCAGGGCACGCTGCACGTGCTGGTGCTGGGCTCCATCGCGGCCTCGGTTCCGCCCTCGCCGCTGGCCGAAGCCGCCGACACCCCCCGCCCGGCGCGCGCGAACCGCCCGGGTGTCCGGAGCACCGCGCCATGATCATGCGTCCCGGCCAGCAGCTGCTGCTGCCCGCCAACCCCGGCTTCATCTGGTTCAGCCTGCTGGCCGCGCTGGTGTTCAACATGCTGATGAACATGGGCCTGTTCGGCCGCGCCGCCTGGGTGCCCGACCTGCTGGCCGTGGTGCTGGTGTTCTGGAGCGTGCACCAGCCGCTGCGCATCGGCGTGGGCGTGGCCTTTGCCTTTGGCCTGGCCATGGACGTGCACCAGGGCGCCCTGCTCGGGCAGCACGCGCTGGCCTACACCGCGCTCGGCTTCCTCGGCATTTCCATGCACCGGCGCCTGCTCTGGTTCAGCGTGCCCAACCAGTCGGTGCAGGTGCTGCCGCTGTTCGTGGCCGCGCACGTGCTCGAACTGCTGGTGCGCATGGCCGCCGGCGGCAGCTTCCCCGGCGTGTTCTACCTGCTGGCCCCGGTGATCGAGGCCGCGCTCTGGCCGGTGGTGAGCGTGCTGCTGCTGGCGCCGCAGCGCCGCGCGCCCAACCCCGACGACAACAGGCCTCTATGAGCACCCCCCGCGCCGCCTTCGGCGTCACCCCCCAAGGGGCGCCAGCTGCGGCCCGGCAAAGCCGGTTCCGCACTGGCACTGGCCGCGGGTCGGCAAACTCACGCGGTCTTCGCCATCTCGGATAAAACACGGTCATGACGGAAATCCGCAACGTCGAAGCCGATCTGGCGCAGTTCCGCACCCGGGCGCTGCTGATCGGCCTCGCGGTGGTGTTCGCGTTCGGGCTGATCGCCTCTCGCATGGTCTACCTGCAGGTGATCCGCCACGAGGACCTGGCGGCGCAGGCCGAGAGCAACCGCACGGCCGTGCTGCCGGTGGTGCCCAACCGCGGACAGATCCTGGACCGCAAGGGCCGCATCCTGGCCACCAACTACTCGGCCTATACGCTGGAGATCACGCCCTCGCGCGTGGAGGACATGGACGCCACCATCGCCGGCCTGAGCGAGCTGGTGGAGGTCACGCCGCGCGACCAGCGCCGCTTTCGCAAGCTGCTGGAGGAGTCGCACCGCTTCGACTCGCTGCCGCTGCGCACCCGCCTGACCGACGTGGAGGTCGCGCGCTTCACGGCACAGCGCTACCGCTTCCCCGGCGTGGACGTGCGCGCGCGCTTGCTGCGCCAGTACCCCAACGGCGAGGTGGCGAGCCACGTGATCGGCTACATCGGGCGCATCAACCAGCGCGAGACCGAGCTCATCGCCGACTGGCCGGAAGAGGACCAGGCCAACTACCGCGGCACCGAGTACATCGGCAAGCTCGGCGCGGAGCAGAGCTACGAGCGCGAGCTGCACGGCATCACCGGCTTCCAGCGCGTGGAGACCTCGGCAGGCGGGCGCGCCGTGCGCTCGCTGGCCAACACGCCGGCCACGCCGGGCAACGCCGTGGTGCTGTCGATCGACATCCAGCTGCAGAAGCTGGTGGAGGACATGTTCGGCGAGCGGCGCGGCGCGCTGGTGGCGATCGACCCGCGCTCGGGCGAGGTGCTGGCCTTCGTGAGCAAGCCCACCTTCGACCCCAACCTGTTCGTCGAGGGCATCGACGTGGAGAACTGGCGCGCGCTCAACGAGTCGATGGACAAGCCTTTGCTGAACCGGGCCCTGCGCGGCACCTACCCGCCCGGCTCCACCTACAAGCCCTTCATGGCGCTGGCCGCGCTCGAAACCGGCTCGCGCAGCGCGAGCCTGGTGATGAACGACCCCGGCTACTGGATGTTCGGCGGCCACCGCTTCCGCAGCCACGGCGACGGCCTGGGCGCGGTCGACATGCACCGCGCCATCGTCAAGTCCAGCAACACGTATTTCTATTCGCTGGCCAACGACATGGGCGTGGACACCATGCACGACTTCATGAAGCCGCTGGGCTTCGGCCAGATCACCGGCATCGACCTCAAGGGCGAGGTGCGCGGCGTGCTGCCCAGCCAGGCCTGGAAGCGCAACACCTACAAGCGGCCCGAGCAGCAGCGCTGGTACGCGGGCGAGACCATCTCGCTGGGCATCGGCCAGGGCTACAACAACTTCACCATGCTGCAGATCGCGCACGCCATGGCGACGCTGGCCAACGGCGGCATCAAGTACAAGCCGCACCTGACCATGGCGACCGAGAACGTGATCACGCGCGAGCGCGTGCCGCTGCCCGGCCCGCCGCCCGAAAACCTCGGCTTCAAGCCTGAAAACGTGCGCATCGTGCTCAACGCCATGCAGGCCGTGACCACCGAAGGCACCTCCACCCGCGTGTTCGCCGGCGCGGGCTACGCCAGCGGCGGCAAGACCGGCACGGCGCAGGCCGTGACCATCGGGCAGAAGGAGCGCTACGACGCGCGCCGGCTGGAGGAGCACCAGCGCGACCACTCGCTGTACCTGGCCTTCGCGCCGGTGGACCAGCCGCGCGTGGCGCTGGCGGTGATCGTGGAGAACGCCGGCTTCGGCGCGGCACACGCCGCCCCGATCGCGCGCCGCGTGTTCGACTACCTGCTGATGGACCAGTACCCCAACCCGCAGGACCTGGCCGCCGTGCGCGTGGGCCAGGCCAGCGCCCCCATCGGCACGCCGCTCAAGGCCAGCAGCCTGCCCTGGCCGCCCGACGCCCCGGTCGCGCCCTGAGGGCCCGCGCTACAGCACGCCCGGGTTGGCCCGCCACACCGCCCAGGTGAGCGCGCTCGCGAAAGCCACCCAGGCCAGGTAGGGCCACAGCAGCCACGCGGCCAGCGGGCGCACGCGCCGGAACAGCGCGATCGCCGTGGCGATCAGCACCAGCAACAGCAGCACATCGGCCAACGCCCAGGCCCCCCGGTGCCAGGCAAAGAACAGCCACGACCACAGCGCGTTGACCGCCAGTTGCAACACGAAGACGACCAAAGCCGGTGCCCGCGACGGCTGGGCCGGCTCGCGCCAGACCAGCCACGCGGCCGCCGCCATCAGCCCATACAGCAGCGACCACACCGGTCCGAACACGCCCGCCGGTGGCGCCCAGCCGGGCCGGTCCAGCTGCGCATAGAACGACGCGGCCTCCACCGACGCCAGGGCACCCAACCCCCCGGCCAGCAGCACCAGCGCCAGCCAGCCCATAAAACCCAGTGTCTGTGCACGGATGGAGCGAGACGGCATGCGGGCCTCCTTGGAAGTGGGTGTCAGCTTCGGATCCAGGCGTCGTACGTGGTCTTGAGGATCAGCGCGCTCACCACGAAGATGAACACGACGCGCACGAAGCCGCTGCCGTGTTTCAGGGCAAGCCGCGTGCCCAACAGGCTGCCGACCACGTTGGCGATGGCCATGGCGAGCACGAAATGCCACCACACATGGCCCTTCCAGGCGAACAGCGCCAGCGCGGCCAGGTTCGTGGCGGTGTTGAGCAGCTTGGCGCTGGCGCTGGCGTGCAGGAAGTCGTAACCCAGCCAGCGCACGAACAGAAAGACGAAGAAGCTGCCCGTTCCAGGGCCGAAGAAGCCGTCATAGAAGCCGATGACGGCACCGAGCAGGCTGGCGGCCAGCATTTCCTGGCGGCCGCTGAAGCGCGGCGTGTGGTGCCGACCCAGCTCTTTGCGCGCCAGGGTGTAGCCCAGCACCAGCAGCAACACCAGCGGCAGGGCGCGGCGCAGGAAATCGGGCGAGATCACGGTGACCGTCCAGGCCCCCGCCATGGAGCCGACAAAACCCACCGCCGCCGCCGGCAGCAGCGCGTGCCAGGGCATCTCGACCCGGCGCGCGTACTGCAGCGTGGCCGCCGCCGTGCCCCAGACCGAGGCGCCCTTGTTCACACCGAACAGCGTGGCCGGATGGGTGGTGGGAAACATCGCGAACAGCGCCGGCACCAGGATGAGGCCGCCGCCGCCCACGATCGAATCGACAAAACCGGCGAACAGCGACGCCAGCGAGACCAGAAGCAGTTCCATCCCAGGATTGTCGCCGGGCAGCCCCGGGCAAAAAAAAAGCCGACCCTTGTGGGGTCGGCTCGAGGAATCTGGCATCTCTGGAGGACGCTGAAACCGTTGTTCGAATTGGACTGGGTTGTCTCCTCGGTCCCCCGCGGTCACCAGCGCTGGGCGCTGTTGGCGAGTGCATGCACTGTAGCGGCCCGCACCAGGGCTGTGCATCCGGGCTTTCCCTTGCTTTTTGGCGGTTTGGCACAGGAAATGCAACGGTCTGTTCGTCGTTGGAAGAGAGCCATTCATGCACCAATACCGCTATTTCGTTCGGCGGGGCCTGCTCCTGCCCACCTTGCTCTGGCCACTTTTGGCCGCCTCGCAAGGCGAAACCACAGAAGCCGTGACAAAAGTCACGCTCGATGCGCCAAGCCTGGTCGCGGCCAGCGCCATCCAGGGGGCCGACACGGCCTGGCTCATGGTCAGCACCGCGCTGGTGCTGCTCATGACGCTGCCGGGCATCGCCCTGTTTTATGGCGGCATGGTGCGCCGCCTGAACGTGATCAACACCATGGCGAGCGTGGTCGGCATCGCCGCCGTGGTCAGCGTGCTGTGGTTCGCGCTGGCCTATTCGCTGGCCTTCACCCCCGGCGGCGCGCTGGGCGGCTTCATCGGCGGTCTCGGCCGCATGGGCTTCTCGGGCATGGACTACCTGGGGACCACCGGCCAGGTGGCGGTGAGCCACATCGCGCAGCACGTGCCGGAATCGGTGTTCGCGATGTTCCAGCTCACCTTCGCCATCATCACCTGCGCGCTGGTGGTGGGCGCGCTGGTCGAGCGCATGCATTTCGGCGCGCTGCTGCTGTTCGCCGGCCTGTGGCTGCTGCTGGTGTACGCGCCGGTCGCGCACTGGGTGTGGGAACCGGGCGGCTGGCTCGCGCAGCTGGGTGCGCTGGATTTCGCCGGTGGCGCGGTGGTGCACATCAACGCCGGCGCGGCCGCCCTGGTCTGCGCTTACGCCCTGGGCCCACGCTCGGGCTACGGGCAGGAGCCCTTCGTGCCGTTCAACCTGGGCCTGACCATGGCCGGCACCGGCCTGCTGTGGGTGGGCTGGTTCGGTTTCAACGCCGGCTCGGCCCTGGCCGCCGACGGCCGCGCGGGCCTGGCCCTGCTGGTCACGCACGTGGCGGCCGCCTCGGGCGCGCTCGCCTGGATGGCCGCCGAGTGGCTGGCGCGCAAGCGCGCCTCGCTGCTGGGCCTGTGTTCGGGCGTGGTCGCCGGGCTGGTGGCCATCACGCCGGCGGCCGGTTTCGTCACGCCGCGCGGCGCGCTCCTCATCGGCCTGGTGGCCGGCGTGGCCTGCTACTGGGGCGCGACCGCGCTCAAGCGCCAGCTGCGCGCGGACGACTCGCTCGATGTGTTCGGCGTGCACGGCGTGGGCGGCCTGGTGGGCGCGCTGCTCACCGGCGTGCTGGCCGACCCGGCCATTTCAGGCGTGCAGGCCAGCCTGCTGGCGCAGCTGATCGCCTGCGTGGCGGTGCTGGCCTACAGCCTGGTGATGACGGCGGTCGTGCTGTGGATCACCTCGCGCTTCACCACCTTGCGCGTGCGCGAGGGCGTGGAGCGCGCCGGGCTGGATGTGTCCCTGCACAACGAACAGCTCGGCCACTGAACAGCGGCACCACCCCCATGAGCACCGCGCCCGACCCCTTCGCCATCGCCGCCCACCTGCACGTGCTGCTGCGGCGCAAGACCGGCCGGGTGACGGACACGGAGTGGATGGCGACCAACGCCGACTACGCGCGCGAGATCGTGCGCCATGCGCGCGAAAAAGCCGCGAGCGACGGGCACGAGGAGCTGCTGCCCTGGGCCGAGAAGCTGGAGGCCGCCATTCCCGCCATGGGCGTGCCGCCGCGCAAGACCCTGCTCGACGTCGCCACCGAGGCGCTGCGCGGCAAAGGTGACGGAAACCAGTACGTCGGCCGGTTGAGGTAGTCGCATCCAGAGACACCGAGGGTCCGGCTCCGCCGGCCCCAGGGGTCGTCCTCCCTCTCAGGGGGAAGCCGCGTCAGCGGCGCAGGGGGGTCACTCTCCTGCCACGATCCAGGTCGCGGCCTTCTCCGCGATCATGAGCGTGGGGCTGTTGGTGTTGCCGCTGGTGATGGTGGGCATCACGCCCGCGTCCACCACGCGCAGCCCGGCCACGCCGCGCACGCGCAGGTGGCTGTCGACGACGGCCATGGGGTCGTCGGCGCGGCCCATTTTGGTGGTGCCCACCGGGTGGAAGATGGTGGTGGCGATGTCGCCGGCCAGGCGCGCGAGCTCCTCGTCGGTCTGGTACTGCAGGCCGGGCTTGAACTCCTCGGGCTGGTACTTGGCCAGCGCCGGCTGCGCGACGATCCTGCGCGTCACGCGCAGGCTGTCGGCCGCGACCTGCCGGTCTTCGGCCGTGCTCAGGTAGTTCGGCGCGATCAGTGGCGCGTCCTCGAAATTCGCGCTGCGGATGTTGACCGTGCCCCGGCTCGTGGGGTTGAGGTTGCACACGCTGGCGGTGAACGCCGGGAAGCTGTGCAGCGGCTCGCCGAAGGCATCGAGCGAGAGCGGTTGCACGTGGTATTCGAGGTTGGCGTAGGGCTGGGCCGGGTCGCTGCGCGTGAAGGCGCCCAGCTGCGACGGCGCCATGCTCATCGGCCCGCTGCGCTTGAACAGGTATTCCAGCCCGATGCGCGCCTTGCCCATCCACGAGGAGGACAGCACGTTGAGCGTGGGCGCGCCGTTGACGGTGTAGACCGAGCGGATCTGCAGGTGGTCCTGCAGGTTGGCGCCCACGCCGGGCAGGTCCACCACCACGTCGATGCCGTGCTGGCGCAGCAGCGCGGCCGGGCCGATGCCCGAGAGCTGCAGGATCTGCGGCGAGCCGATGGCGCCGGCGCAGAGCACCACCTCGCCGGTGGCCTCGGCGGTCACGTGCGCCACGCCGTCCCACACCTCCACCCCGGTGCAGCGCAGCTCGCCGTCGGCGCCGCGCTGCGTCACCAGGCGCGTGACCTGCGCGCTGTTCCACAGCTCGAAGTTGGGTCGGCCATAACAGGTCGGGCGCAGGAAGGCGCGCGCGGTGTTCCAGCGCAGGCCCTCCTTCTGGTTCACCTGGAAATAGCCCACGCCTTCGTTGTCGCCGCGGTTGAAGTCGATGCTGTGCGGGATGCCGGCCTGCTGCGCGGCTTCGGCGAACGCGTCGAGCACGTCCCAGCGCAGGCGCTGCTTCTCCACCCGCCATTCGCCGCCGTGGCCGTGGTACGCGCGGAAGTTCGGGTCGCGCTGGGCGGCGTTCTGCTCGTCGCCCAGGTAGTGGTTCTCGTGGCGCTTGAAATCGGGCAGCGCGTTCTCCCAGCGCCAGGCGTCGTCGCCGGTGAGCGCGGCCCACTGGTCGTAGTCGCGCGACTGGCCGCGCATGTAGATCATGCCGTTGATGCTGGAGCTGCCGCCCAGCGTCTTGCCGCGCGGGTAGCGCAGCGCACGGCCGTTGAGCCCGGCCTCGGCCTCGGTCTGGTAGAGCCAGTCGGTGCGCGGGTTGCCGATGCAGTACAGGTAACCCACGGGAATGTGGATCCAGTGGTAGTCGTCCTTGCGGCCGGCCTCGATCAGCAGCACGCGCTTGCTCCGGTCGGCGGACAGCCGGTTGGCCATCAGGCAACCGGCGGTGCCGCCGCCGATCACGATGTAGTCGAAGGTCGTCTCACTCATGCTTGTCCCAATGTTGTTGTCGTTGTGATGTCGCCGGCGAAGATACCAGGGCTGTCAAGGGTCCGGCTCCGCCGGCCCAAGACAGCGTCCCCCCACCGGGGGGAAGCGCCGAAGGCGCGCAGGGGGATTCCTACTTTGCCGTGGGCATGATGAACTCGGCACCTTTCCCGATACTTTCAGGCCAGCGCTGCATGATGGACTTCTGCTTGGTGTAGAAGCGCACGCCCTCCTCGCCGTAGGCGTGCATGTCGCCGAACAGGCTCTTCTTCCAGCCGCCGAAGCCGTGCCAGGCCATGGGCACCGGGATCGGCACGTTGATGCCGACCATGCCGACCTGGATGCGCCGCGCGAACTCGCGCGCCACGTGGCCATCGCGCGTGAAGCAGCTCACCCCGTTGCCGAACTCGTGGTCGTTGATGATCTGCACGGCGTTGGCGAAGTCGGGCACGCGCACGCAGCTGAGCACCGGGCCGAAGATCTCTTCCTTGTAGATCTTCATGTCGGTGGTCACGTGGTCGAACAGCGTGCCGCCCATCCAGAAGCCGTGGTCGCAGCCCTCGCCCGCGTCGCCGCCCTGGAAGCCCCGGCCGTCCACCCGCAGGGTGGCGCCCTCTTTCGCGCCGGCCTCGATGTAGCCCGCGATGCGCGTGTGCGCGGCCGCCGTGACGATGGGCCCCATCTCGGCCGCGAGGTTGGTGCCGTTGAGCACCTTGAGCGCCTGGGTGCGCTCGACCAGCTTGGGCATGATGCGCTCGGCCACGTCGCCCACCAGCACCGCCACGCTGATGGCCATGCAGCGCTCGCCGGCCGAGCCATAGGCCGAGCCGATCAGCGCGTCCACCGCCTGGTCCAGGTCGGCGTCGGGCATCACCACCATGTGGTTCTTCGCGCCGCCCAGGGCCTGCACGCGCTTGCCGTGGTGCGCGCCGGTCTCGTAGATGTAGTTGGCGATCGGCGTGGAGCCGACGAAGCTGATGGCCTTCACGTCCGGGTGCACCAGCAGCGCGTCCACCGCCTCCTTGTCGCCCTGCACCACGTTGAACACGCCATCGGGCAGGCCGGCCTGCTTGAGCAGCTCGGCCATGAACAGCGAGGCCGAGGGGTCGATCGGGCTGGGCTTGAGGATGAAGGTGTTGCCCGCGGCGATCGCCACCGGGAACATCCACATGGGCACCATCACCGGGAAGTTGAACGGCGTGATGCCGGCGACCACGCCCAGCGGCTGGCGCAGGGTCCAGTTGTCCATGCCGGTCGACACCTGGTCGGTGAAGTCGCCCTTGAGCAGCTGCGGGATGCCGCAGGCGAACTCGATGATGTCGATGCCGCGCGAGACCTCGCCCTGCGCGTCGGTGAACACCTTGCCGTGCTCGGCGGTGATCAGGCGGGCCAGGTCGTCCTTGTGCAGGTTCACCAGTTCGAGGAACTTGAACATCACGCGCGCGCGGCGGATCGGCGGCGTGTCGGCCCAGGCGGGAAACGCGGCCTGCGCGGCGGCCACGGCCGCGCCCACGTCGGCCGCGTTCGCCAGCGCGACCTTGCCACTCACCGCGCCGGTGGCGGGGTTGTACACGTCCTGGCGGCGCGGCGAGCTGCCGGCGTTCACGGCGCCGTGGATGAAGTGGTCGATGGAATGGGGGGTGGTGGCCATGGCGGTCTCGCGGGAGGGTGTCGAAGGAATGAGGCCCAGTTTAGGCAGCGGAAAACCCCTCGCCTAGTGGCCGGACCTGAATTGATTGTTTGCCATGGTGAACAATAGGGCCATGAATGACAAAAAAGTGGAAGACCTCTGGATGCACCTGCACTGGCTCACGGTGCTGGCGCAGCAGGGCAGCTACACCGCCTCGGCGCAGCGCCTGGGCGTGAGCAAGGCCGCCATGAGCCAGCGCATCAGCGAGCTGGAGCGCGCCGCCGGCCTTCCCCTGGTGCAGCGCACCACGCGCAGCGTGCGCCTGACCGAGGCCGGCCAGCGCCTGGTGGACGGCCTGCGCGACCCGTTCGAGCGCATCGCGCAGAGTTTTTCCAGCGTGCGCGACCTGGCCGATGAGCCGGCCGGCCTGGTGCGGGTCACGGCGCCGGTGGCGTTCGCGCGCCAGCAGCTGGTGCCCCGCATCGCGGCCTTCGCGCGCGAGCACCCCAAGGTGCGGCTGGAGCTGGACCTGTCGGACCGCCTGAGTTCGCTGGCCACCGAGGGCTTCGACCTCGCGATCCGCCACACCGCCGCGCCGCCGGACACGCACGTGGCCTGGCCGCTGTGCGCCACGCGCTCGGTGCTGGTGGCCAGCCGCGACTACCTGCGGCGCCACGGGCACCCGGCCGCGCCGCCCGACCTCGCGCAACACGCCTGCCTGCACTACCCGCGCGCGCAGGACACGCCGGCCTGGCATTTTCTGCCGCCCGAAGGCCGGCGCAAGGCCCCGCGCCAGCGGATCACGGTGCCGGTGTCGGGCCCGTTCTGCGCCAACAACAGCGAGGCCCTGCGCGACGCCGCCATCGCGGGCCTGGGCATCGCACTGGTGCCGGACTTCAGCGCGCAGGCGGCGCTGCGCTCGGGCCAGCTGGTGGAGGTGCTGGAGGACTGGGCCTCGGTGGGCAGCTTCAGCCCGCAGATCTACGCGATCCGGCCCTACGCCAGCCACGTGCCGCGCGCGGTGTCGGCCTTCGTGGCGTGGCTGCGCGGGGCCTTGGCCGAAGGCTTCGACGCGCGGGCTTGAGCCGGCCTCGTGCGCGCTGATGGCACCGCGCCAGGTGGTGCTGCGCCGGCTCAAAGGCCCGAGCTGCCCGAGCCGGCTGGTGATGGTGCGCAACGAGCGCCAGATGCAGGACGCCTGGGGCAGCCAAGTGGTGCGCGAGGTCTTGCTGGAACTGCAGACCCTGCAGGCGGCCATCCGCAAGAAGATGCCTTGAGTCGGCCAATGCGGCACTGGATCAGCGAAAGCCTTGCGGCAGGGGAAAACGCGATGCCAATCCTCCTTCACGCGGCCACACAAGACAGTGACATGGATGTTTGGACATGTCGTAATTTAAAACTTTTATACTGCATTTCTTCCGAATCATCCAAGAAATGGGACTATATGGCTCAAAGAATGAATCTGCACGGCAAATCCCAATGTGTGCTGGGCGACAAAACCAGCCACGGAGGAGTCGTCATTTCTGGGAGCGCGACCAACTCATGGCACAACATTCCTGTTGTCCGCAAGGGCGACAAGGTCTATTGCCCGAAATGCAAGCCCCACTTCTTTGTGGTTGCAGAAGGACTGGACCAATGCACAGACACGAATGCGGCTCTGCCCATGTCAACCGAGGGGCACTCAACCACCTGCGGTGCGGTGCTGATTGCAGAAAGTGCCCCGATCAGCCTGATGCAAGAGGCATTGCATCTGAACAACAAAACCGGATTTGATGATCTCTACGTACTCAGAGATGCCCTGGGCAATGCCATGAGCAATACCTACTACGGCGTGCGAAAGGGAAACGGTCCCATCGAATTCCACACGACAGACGAAGCCGGACGCACCCAACTTCATCTCACCGGCGAACAAGCCAGGGAGATGAATTTTTACATCGCGGGGTGATCGAATGCCTGAAGAAGTCATTCAGAGCCCGGACGGAGAAGTCCTGCGTTTGATTGCAAGGGTCAAAAGCACGCCACACGGTGATACCTCCATCAAGCCAATCGCAACCGATTCAACGACTGTGGAGATCATCGTCAGCGACGGTCGGATCGTCAGCCGGGGTTCGCAATGGGGCCACGTTGCCATGGAGATCGATGGCATGGTTTACGGCATGTCACACGATGGGTATGACCGGCGGCCCAAAGATGTTTACATCGTCAGAAATTCGTATCGCGACTCGATTGGCGTGGTGTTGCGCGTTTCGCCGGCAGAGCGCGAAAAGATGCGCCGTGAATTTGAGCGAAGGAAGAACCTGGGCCAAGGTTACAACCTGATATCAAACAGCTGTTCGACCAATGTCGCCGATGTTCTCGAAAGCATTGGCATACTGGCTCACGACCCCAGATTTTTCTTTGCCCCCGCGTCGACAGCTGGTGTGGCTCCCAAAGAGTTGCTGACCACCATCAAGAAGTCGAAGCGGGTCGTCAGGATCATCGACTATCCGAAGAGATGAAAGCCATTCTCCTCACCCTTCTCTGCATGACCCTTCTGCCAAGCTGCAAAAAACCCGAGGGAAAGTGGGAAGCGCTTGAAGATGTCAGGGTTTTCAAGGAGGCAGATGAAGCCGATGAGTTGAAGTTCATCGTCGAAAAAGGGGCCATCTGTGAGCTGGGCGGGGAGCGGGTGGTGAAGTCTTTCATGTACAGGGAAATCGCGTGCAACCAGGGCACGGGATGGATCGCCTACGAAGGGGGATACCCCTTCAGGAAGATGGACTGAGCAAACCACTGCGCCCTCATATCCGCAGACATATTCAGAAGCCCGTGGATGTGAATCAGCGTCGAGGCACAGCCGACACCGGCGGCACCCGCCCGCGGATCTCCACCTCCACGCGCCGGTTGTCGCGCAGGCAGGCGATGAGCGCGCTGCGCGCCAGGCCGTCGCTGCAGGTCTTCACCGGCTCGGCGCTGCCCTTGCCTTCCACCGTGAACAGCGCGGCATCGAGCCCACGCGCCACGAGGTGGTCGCGCACGGCGGTAGCGCGCTGCAGCGAGAGCGGCTGGTTGTGCGCGTCGCTGCCCAGGCGGTCGGTGTGGCCGATCAGCACGATGCGTTCGATGCCTTGCAGGCCCTTGGCGCGATCGGCCAGCACGTCCAGGCGGGCGCGGCCGGCCGCGCCGATGTCGTTCAGGCCCGAGCGGTCGAACTCGAACACCGCGTCGGTGGCCAGCACCAGGCGTTCGATGATCCGCTCGACCACCACCGGCGCGGGCGCGGCGGCCACGGCCGGGCCGGCGCAGGCCGCCTGCTCGGTCTCCAGGCGCGCGGCCATGGTTTCGGCCATGCCGATGTAGGGGTTGGCATGGCGCCAGCCGCCTTCGGCGTACTCGTGGCCCATCCACACCAGCTGCACGTCCAGGCACGCGGCCTGGGCCGCCACGCAGGCCGCACCCGCGCCGGTGCGTCCGCGTTCGGCGCGCGCCCACAGGTCTTCGCGCAGGCGCACGGCGCCGCCGATCAGGGGGTTGGTGACCGCCGGCGTGGTGCCCTTCTCCAGCGCCTCCACCAGCTTGACGGATTCGGCCAGCGCCTCACCGATCACCGGGCCGCGGTCGTTCTCGTGGTAGTTCTGGCGCGCCATGTCGAGCCAGCACTGCGCCTTGGCCCAGGGGTAGCTGGTCTGGGGCACGCGGCCGTCTTTCTGCAGCGCGGCCAGGCGGTCCTGCACCGATTGCAGGGTGCGGTGGTCGGCGCGCTGCGCCTCGTCGGTGAAGCGCGTGGCTTCGGCGAAGGGCGGCACGGCGCCGGGCGCGCGGTCGGTGGCGCGCGGGTCGGTCACGGCGCAGCCGCTCAGGGCCGCCAGCGCCAGCAGGGACAGAAGAAAGGATTTGGAAGTCATGGCAAGGGCCTCTCAACAGATCAGGGACGGGCGGCCGAAGCCAGCGGGCTCAGGGCGCGGTTGGTGGCGGGATCGCTGCCCCGGAACAGGGTCTCGTCGAACTTGAAGCGCAGCCGCAGGTACACGCCCTTGCGGGTGTAGGCCGCGCCGGTCAGCTCGTCGTCGCGGAAGCCGCGCAGGTTCACGCCGAAGGACAGCCAGAGGTTGGCCTTGACGAGGTAACCCGCTTCGACGCCGAAGGAGTCCTGGCGTGTGTTGCCCTGCGGGCTCCACATCAGGTGGTGCTGCAGGCCCACGTCCCAGCGCTCGGACAGGTCCCAGGTGATGCGGCCACCGACCAGCCAGGCGGTGTAGTTCGAGCGCATGCCGCCGAGGAAACGCTCGGACACGCGCTTGCCGGCCAGGCGCCCGGTGAGCCACCAGGGTCGGCTGGGGTGGTAGTCGGCGTGCAGCGAGACCGCGTGCGAGGTGCGGCGGTAGTCCACGCCGGGGTTCTCGTCGTTCTCGGCGCGCAGCTCGTACAGGCCGAGCGCGTTGACGCGGTTGAGGTCGGTCTGGCGGTAGGCCGCGCCGATCTGGAAGCGGTCCTGCCACTGGTCGTAGGCGCCCGCGTGGCGCGCGTTCTGCAGCGAGAGCGTGTTGCGCGCGAGCAAAGACCAGTCGCGGTCGATCTTCACCGTGGTGCCCAGGGTGGAGAGCCAGGCGTCGTGGTTGCGGTCGCGGCGCCACTCCAGGCGGCCGGTGGCGCGCCAGGTCGGGTCGTAGGCTAGGTCGATGCCACCGGTGAGCGCGGTGGCGGACGAGGCATCGCCCGCGATCGCCTTCTGGTGTTCGACGCTGGCGCTGTAGCGCACGCCCTCGGCCACGCGGAAGGTCTGGCGCAGGCCGATGGCGTTGACCGCGTCCTCGCCCGAGATCGCGTCGCGCAGGCGGTACTCGTTGAAGACTTCGCCGTCGCGGAAGGTCTCGCTGGAGAGGCCCGCCACGAGCGCGGTCTCGCGCCCGTCGGTGGCCAGGCCGTTGACGCCGCCCAGGCCCTTGGACACCTCGGCGCGGCCGTAGGCGCGGAACTGCTCGCTCAGCCGGTAGTCGGCGCCGAGCGTGATGCGCTGGCCGCGCGCGTTCTCCACGTCCTGCTCGAGCTCGCCGAGCACGGTGAGGCGGTCGCTCAGCTGGCCTTGCGCGCTCAGCGAGAGCGCGGTGAAGCTGCGCGTCTGGCCCGGCGCGGCGGAGAACAGCGGCGCGTTGATCTGGAACGGCGTGAAGCCCGAGGTCTGCGGGATGTTCACGCCCCAGGCGGAGGCCGCGTTGGGCACGCCGCCTTCGTCGCGGCCATGGCGCAGGCCCACGCCCACGGTCCACTTGGGCGTGAGGCGGTACTGCACGCCGGCGTAGGCCGTCTCGCGCACCGCTTCCACCGCCTTGTCTTCGGAGCGCATGGCGTCCACGCGCAGCGACCAGTCCTCGTTGATCTGGTAGCTCGCCACCGCGCCGGCCTCGGCGCGCCCGCCGTTGTACGAGGACGAGAGGTTGGAGAACTCGCGGTCGGTCTCGCCGGCCCACAGGCGCGCGTCGAGCCGCTCGCCCTGGTGGCGCACTTCCACGCGCGCGCCGTCGCCCTTGCCCCGCTCGCCCAGGGCCTCGCGGTCGGAGCGCGCCAGCTCCACCAGCGCCCAGCTCTGCTCGCCCAGGCGCAGCGTGGCGTTCACGCCGCTGAGCGTGTAGGGGTCGGACGGGTCCTGCGATTCCACGTGGCTGGCGCCGATTTCGAGCGCGGGCGTGATGCGCCACGAGCCGTCCACGCCACCGAGCCAGTACTTGGGCCCGCCCTGCTCCACCTCGTAGGTGATGCGCACCGACATCGGGTTCATGTTCGCGTCCACCGAGGGCACGGGCGCGCGGAACACCACGCTGCCGGCGAAGGGCTCGAACTCGTAGTCCACGAAGCGCACCATGGGCTCGGCGCGCAGGATGATGGAGGGCTGGTTGCGGTCGCGCGTGAGGATCTCGACCTTCTCGGAACCCGAGATGCCCTCGCTGCTGGAGAGCCGGTAGGGACCGGAGACGCCGCGCGCGGGCTGTTCGTCCACCACCTGCGCGACGTTGTCGCGCACCACCCAGGCGTTGGCCTCGAAGGTCTCGCCCTCGTGGTGCAGCTGCAGGCCGGAGACCGAGCGGTTGAGGCGGCTGAGCTCGCGCGCGGGCCCGCCGGTGCCGGTGTTGAAGTCGCCGAACAGCACGAAGGAGCGGCCCTGGTCGACCCGCACGTACAGGCGCTGGCGCGACTGCGCGTCGAAGCCGCGCAGCGAGGAGTCGCCGTAGATCGGGTAGTACTGGTCGGGCTGGATGTCGCGGAACAGCCGGCCCCGGCTTTCCTTCTCGGAGTCATAGGCCAGGGTGAGCAGGGTCTCGCCTTTCACCACGCCCTTGAGGAAGAACGCGGTGCGCGCGCCGAGCGAGCCCTTGCCGTTGTCGAAGCCGTTGGCGTGGCGCTGGATCTCGAGCTCGAAGCCGTCGTTCTCGCGCGCCGGGCTGACCTGCGAGGCCTTGAGGCGGCTGAGGTCGAGCGTGCCTTCGATGACGCCGACGGCGATCATGGGCCGGCGCTCGGTCACCATGCCCACGCGCCCGTGCACCACCACGTTGCCGGACTGCACCTGCAGCTTGGCATCGCCCGGCTCATAGGACGCGACGAGTTCGACCACGGCCTCGCCCCCGCGCACCGTGAGGCGCAGGTTCTGGCGCGGCGGTTCGTCCACGGCGGCATCGGGCAGGCGCACGCGCCCCCGGGTGGTGGCCACGGTCACGTCGGTGGGCGTGGTGACTTTCTGGCCGTCGCGGTCGAACAGGCGCAGGGTGAGCAGCACGACCGAGCGGCCGTCGGCGGCGACCTGGTCCTGCGCGGCCTCGAGCACCAGCTGGCCGTGGTCGGCCAGGCTGGTGGCGCGCCAGTTCGCGGCCAGCGGCAGCGCGGTGGTGGGCGCGGGCAGCGCGGTCTCACCCGGGCCGCGGGCCGGGTCGCTGCCCGGGGCCAGGGGCGTGAAACGCGGGGCCAGGGGCGCGGTGGTCTGCGCGAGCGCCAGGCCCAGGGGCAGGAGCAGCACGGCCGAGGTCAGAGCGGATCGCATGGGAAGACGGGCTTTCATTTCGCACCTCCCACGCGGGCCGGCGGGCCGGAGCGGAAGACGCGCGGGGTGGGTGTCGGTGGGTCGACCAGCGGGGCGACGATCTGGCCGAGGCGACGGCGGTTTTCCACCTGCTCGAGCACGGCGGGCGAGCAGCTGCCTTCGATGAAGTCGGCGCGGTGCAGCTCGCCGAACTTGAGGTCGAGGAACAGGCTGCCGGCGTCCAGCGCGTTGCGGTTGCTGCTGGTCACGAGCTGGCTGCCGGCGGGCAGCGTGGTCGGGTCCACGCGCAGCACCGAGGTGCGCGCGGGCAGGCCGCAGATGCTGTACTTGCCTTCGCTGTCGGAGACCAGGTGCGTGCCGTCCTGCAGGTACAGGCGCACGCCGGGGATGCCGACTTCCTCGGCGTCCTGGATGCGGTTGCGGTTGCAGTCCATGAACACCTTGCCCATCACGCAGGCTTCCTGGAAGAACACGCCGCCGGTGATGCGGATGCGGGCCTGCGCGCGGTTGGAGGTGACGGGCACGCCCCCCACCACACCCGCGGCCTGGGCGCGGTTGATGCCGTCGCCCTGCTGGGCGCCGACACCGACGCGCACGCGGTAGGTCACGGTGACCGGCGTGTTGGCGGCGAAGTTGCCCAGCGCGAAGTTCAGCACCGGGCCGGGCGAGCCGGCCGGGTCGGCCACGACCACGCCGTCCTGCGCCACCGTGCCCGGGATCAGGCGCAGGCCGGCCGGCAGGCTGTCGGTGATGACCACGTTGCTCGCCGCGCCGTTGGGGCTCTGCACGCGCAGCGTGTACTGCACCGAGTCACCGATCTCGACCACGTCGCGCAGCACCTGCTTCTGCAGGAACAGGCCGGCGCCGTTGAAGGGCTCCAGCGGGATGTGGTTGTGGATCAGGTCGGGCATGCCCGGCGCCAGGTTCAGGCGCAGGTAGTAGGTGGTGGGCTGGCCGATCGGCGGCGGGCCGGCCTGGGCCTGCACCAGGTAGGGCGAGGCGCCCGAGGGCGTGAACACGCCAGGGGCCGGCGGGATCGAGGCGATCGGCGTGGGCGCGTAGTTGGGCGCCGAGGCGCTCAGCGTGTACTCGCCGGTGGGCGCGCCCGGGGCCAGCAGGAACTGGTAGAAGCCCAGCGGCCCGGTGGTCATCTGCGCGCAGTTGCCCACGGCCACGTAGCTCGCGCCACCCACCAGCATGGTGGCCGGGTTGAAGCCGGCCGGGCCGCAGAAGCGCACCAGCGAGGCGTCGACCGGCGCGCGGGTGTTGGCGTCGTAGACCACGCCCGAGGGGTCGAGCGGCAGGTCCTGCTGCTGCAGGTTGGCGCCCGGCTGCAGCGAGACGGCCAGGTGGTCGCGCTCGCGGGCCAGGCGCGAGTTCGTGTCGGCGCCGCTGTTCTGCGGCGTGCCGTAGATGACGTTGTTGGCCGGGTCGCGGAAGTACACCTTGTAGTCGCCGGGCACCAGGCCGATCACGCCGTAGGCACCGTCGGCCCCGGTGCGGAACAGGCTGCGGCCGTCGGGCATGCTCACGCAGCCCTGCGCGCTGTTGGACGGCACCAGGCGGCAGGCCACGGCCTGGCCGTCGCTGCCGACCACTTCCACCGCCCAGTCGGGGATGGGCGTGTCATTGCCGTCGCGGCGGCGGTCGCCGTTGTTGTCGCGCCAGACGAAGCCCGAGAGCGCGGCGGGCAGCGAGGACAGCGGCACGCCGGTGGCGTCCAGGCCCGGGGTCTGGTACGGCGTCTGCGGCACGCTGCCCGGTGGGATCACGCCCGAGGGCGGCTGGCCCGGCCCGCCGGTGGGCGTGCCGTTGTCCACCGCGTCGGTGCGGATGCCGGTGGGGCCGGCCGTGGCCTGGTTGAAGCGCGTGGTGGTGGCGCCGGCCGTGACGATCACCGGAATGTCGACCGACACCCAGGCGCCCGCGGGCAGGTTCGCCGAGCCCAGCAGGTCACCGCCCGCGGTGCCGGTGAAGCCGGCGTTGGGCGTGAACACGCCGCCGTTGCCGCCGCCATGGGTGATGGCGGGCGCGCCGGCGCGGGTCATGAAGTCGGGCAGCGTGTCGCGCACGTCCACCGTGACCGGGTAGGCGCTGTCGTTCTGGTAGATCACCTGCCAGACCACCTCGGCACCGGGCGAGACGCCCAGGGCGGCGGCCGGCGAGACGATGCGGGCGGACTTGTAGCCGCGCACGCCCTCGCCCTGCGTTTCACCGAAGTTCACCTGCAGCGCCGCGCCGGGCGTGGCGACGAAGCGCAGCGCGATGGTCTCCACGGCGCCACCGAGCGGACCCACGGTGCCGGCGCTGCCACCGGTCACGGGGCCGGGCGAGTTGGCCACGCTGGTGTAGCCCAGCGGCTGGGTCTGGCGCACGGTGTAGTTGCCCGGCGCCAGGCCGGTGAAGCTGTACTGGCCGCTGGCGTTGGTGGTGGTGTAGCGCGTGATGGCGTTGCCGAACGCGTCGGTGCCGACCAGGCCCAGGGTGCCGCCGGGCAGGCCCACGTCGGTGCCACCGAACTGGCCGTCGAAGTCGCGGTCTTCGTAGACGCGGCCGGCGATCTGGATGTTGGCGACCAGCGGGAAGTTGTGGTGCGCCGTGCTCTGGTTCGCGGCCACGGCGATGTTGGCGATGGACGCGGGCGCGGCGCCCGGTGCGCTGGGCGTGCCGTTGGGCGCGCCCGCCAGCGTGCCGGCGCTGGTGATGCCGTGGGTGGTGCCCGTCGGCAGCGCCGGCATGAGCACGCGGTAGTTGCCCACCGGCAGGCCGCTGAAGCTGTAGGCGCCGCTGGCGTCGGTGGTGGTGGTGGCGATCAGCGCGTTGCTCGCCTGGTCGCGCAGCTCCAGGGTGCGGCCCGGCACCGGCTGGTCGTCGGGCGTGAACACGCCGCCGCTGTTGTCGGGGTCGAAGTAGACGACGCCCGAAATCTGGCTGCCCGGCAGGGTCTTGGTGAAGTGGTTGTCCACCGAGGCGGTCTTCACGCCGCTGAGGTCGATGCCGGTGATCGCGGGGACGGCCTGGGTGCCGCCGGCCGTGCCGCCGGTGCTGCCCGGCCAGGCCAGCGGCGCGGTGCTGTTGAGGAAGCCGGCCGGGGGCGCGCAGGTGGTGCAGGTGACCGTGTAGCTGGTGCCCGGCGGCACGCCGGTGAAGTTGTATTGGCCGCTGGCGTCGGTGGTGGTGGTGATCGACACCGGGTTGCCGTTGAGGTCGTTGCCGGTGAGCATCAGCGTCTGCGGCACGTTGTTCGCGCCGCCCGCGCCGCTGCCCACGCCGGCATCGCTGCCGTTGAAGGCGCCGTCGCCGTTGCCGTCGGTGAAGATGCGGCCGCTGATGCTGCGGTCGTTGCCGATCTCGCCGAAGTTGTTGCCGGCCGAGCGCGCGTTGGGCGGCAGCACGATGCCGGCGATGCGGCTGGTGCCGGCCGGGATGCTGTAGGCCGGTGCGCCGTGGCTGATGGCGGGCGCGTTGTTCGAGGCCGTGCCGGCGGTGCCGGTGGCGCCGCCCGAGCCCAGGTCGTTGACCGTGCCGGCCGTGGGAATGCCGTTGACCGTGCCGGCGGGCTGCGCGCCCTGCGTGACCACGTAGCCCGGGCAGGTCGGGGCCGCCAGCGGGCTGCAGCTGGGCCGCAGGTCGGTGAAGCGGTAGCGGCCGCTGGCATCGGTGGTGGTGGTCAGCGAGACCGGGTTGCCCCGGTCGTCCACGCCCACCAGCGTGATCTGCACGCCCGGCAGGCCGGGCTCGGTGCCGTTGGGCACGCCGTTGTGGTTGTCGTCGCGGTAGACCTGGCCAGCGATCTCGGAGGCGCGCAGTTCACCGAAGTGGTTGCCCACCGAGCTGGCCACGTTGCCGCCGGCCGCGTCGAGCCGGATGCCGCTGCGCAGCGAGACCGCGTTCGTGCCGTCCACGCTGGGCGTGGCCACCTGGCCGGTGCCGCCCACCAGGCTGGCTTCGGCCGCGGTCGCGGCGCTCACGCGGGCCTGGTAGCTGCGGCTCGAGGCGTTGAGCGCGCTCGACGGCGCGAGCGCGCTGCCGCCCACCGAGTCGCTGCCCGAGCGCAGGTAGCGCACGGTGTAGGCCGAGCCCAGGGTGGCGGAATCCACCAGGCCGCTGAAGACGTAGAAGCCGCCCGCGTCGGTGGTGGTCTTCTGCAGCACCTGGCCGTCGCTGGCGCGCAGCAGGCTCACGGCCTGGCCGGCCAGCGGCGCTTCACCGGCGGTGAAGACGCCGTCGTTGTTGGCATCGAGGTAGACGCGGCCGGAGATCGAACCCAGCGGGCTGACCACCAGCGGGGCCTCGGCCGGCGTGGGGTTGCTGCCCGCGTCGGTGCGCAGCGCGCCGGCCAGGATGCGGTTGGGGTAGGTGCCGGCCACGCTGGCCGTGACGTTCACCGAGATCGTGCAGCCGCCGGGCGGGATGCTCGCGCCGCTGGCGTAGCGCACCAGCGCCGTGCCGGCCGCGGCCGTGACCGAGCCGGTGCTGCAGGTGCCGCCGATGGCGGGCGTGGGTGCGACCAGCACGCCAGCCGGCAGCGTGTCGTCCAGCGCCTGCGCCAGCGTCTGGGCCGCCGGGTTGGCGTTGCCCAGCGTGATGGTCAGGCGGGACACGCCGTTGGGCGAGATGCTCGGCGGCACGAAGGCCTTCACCACCATGGGCGGCTCCAGCACGCGCACCGGCGCGCTCGCCGGGTCGGGGTTGCTGACCCCCTCGTTGCTGGTGATCGCCCCGGCGGGGATGGTGTTGGTGTACAGGCCCGGCACGTTGGAGACGGTGTCGAAGGCGAAGCTGCACGAGCCCCCGGCCGGCACGGTGGCGCCGGCGATCTGGGCGCTGTCGGCCGAGGCGACGGCGCTCACCGTGCCCCCCGCGCAGGTGGTCGAGGCGTTGGGCACCTGGGCCACGAACAGGCCGGTGGGCAGCGGATCGCGCAGCACGACACCGGTCAGGGCCTGGGCGGCGTTGGGGTTGCTGATGGTCACCGTGAGGCGGTTGGCCACGCCGGGCGCGACGGTGCCCTGCGCGAACGCCTTGGCGATGGTGGGTGGCTGCAGCACGTGCAGCGTGGCGCTGGGGCCGGGCTGCGGGTTGGTCACCGCGCCGTCGTTGGCGATCACGGTGCCGCCCGGCATGGTGTTGACGTAGGCGCCCGCGACCGGCACGACCACGTTGACGCGCACCTCGCAAACGCTGGGGCCGACGGGCAGCTGCGCGCCCCGGAACGAGACCTTGTCACCGACGGCGGTGATCACCGCGCCCGCGCAGGTGGTGCTGACATTGGCCGGGCTGGCCACGACCATGCCGGCGGGCAGGTGGTCGGTGGTGGAGATGTTGGTGAGCGCCTGCGGCAGCGAGTTGCGCACCTGGATCACCAGGCGCGCGGGCTGTCCGGCCGCCACGGCGGAGGGCTCGAAGTGTTTCTCCACGCCCATGCCCGCGAGCGCGCCGAGGTTGGCGGTGAAGGGGCTGGCGTTGGTCACGCCCTGGGTGTTGGTGACCGCGCCGGCCGGCAGGGTGTTGTTGAGCGTGCCGACGACGCTGGAGGTGACGTCCACCGAGACCGTGCAGTTGGCGTTGCCGGCGAGCGTCCCGCCGCTCAGGCGCACCAGGCGGGTGCCGGTCTCTGCCGCCACCTGGCCACCCGGGCAGGTGGTGCTGGCGTTGGGCACCACGCCGACCACCATGCCGACGGGCATGTTGTCGGCCACCGCGAGCTCGGTCAGCGCGGTGGCGGTGGTGTTGTCGATGACGATGGTCAGGCGCGAGACGCTGCCGGGCCCGGCGATGGAGGTGGGCGCGAAGCTCTTGGTCAGGTTCACGCGGCTGGTGACCTTGTTGAGCGTGGCCGTGGTGGTGCCGGTGCTGGCCACGCCGCCGTCGGCCGAGACGGCGCCGGGCGCGAGCGTGTTGACCGAGGGCGTGGCGCTGGTGCTCAGCACGTCGAACAGGAAGTCGCAGCTGGTGCCGCCCGCGATGGTGGCGCCGCTGATCGAGGCGGTGCTGCCGCCGTCGGGCGCGTTGAGCACCACGGGACCGGCGCAGGTCGTGCTGGCCTTGGCCGGGGTGGCGAGCGTGAGGCCGGTGCCGGCCAGCGGGTCGGTGGCGCGCACGCCGGTGAGCTGGCCGTTGCCGGTGTTGCCCAGCGTGATGCGCACGCGGCTGGTGCCACCCACCTGCACCGGGTTGGTCAGGAAGGTCTTGGCCACGGTCAGCGCGGGCAGGTACTCCAGCGTGGCGGAGGTGGCGTTGAGGTTGCGCACCGTGGTGCCGGGCACGTTCGCCACCGTGCCGGTGGCGCTGACGGTGGCGGCCGCGTTGCTGCCGTTGTAGGCCGGGATGCTGTTGGTGTGCACGCCGATCGTGCCGCCGACCACGTTCACGCGCACGCTGCACTGGCCGGGCGAGAAGGGGCTGGTGCCCGCGCGCGCCGGCAGGCTGCCGCCGCTGAGCGAGAAGGACGTGTCGCCCGGGTTGGCGCTGACGCTGCCGCCGCAGGTGGTGGTGGCGTTGGCCGGGTCGGCCACGCGCAGACCGGCGGGCAGGCTGTCGCTGAAGGCGAGGCCGGCGAGCGCCGAAAAGTTGTTGTTCGTCAGCTCGATCTGCGCCACCGAGGGCGCGCCCTGGAAACGCTGGCGCGCGGTCACGCCGTCGAAGGTCTTGGTGACCACCAGCGGGTTGACCGCCGTGAGGCTCACCGCGCCCGAGCTGCCCGTGACCGTGCCGTTGCCGGCGCTGAAGCTGCCGTTGGTGAGCGTGGCGCCCGGCACGGCGTTGGCCGGCACGCGCGCGGTGAAGCTCACCACGCAGGTGGTGCCGCCCGGTGCGGCGCCGGGGAAGTTGAAGCTGAAGCCCGGCGCGGTGGCCAGCGGCGTGGGCATGGGCACGCCGGCGGCGAAGCTGCAGCCGCCACTGATGACGGGCGTGATGCCGCCGGCGGTGGCGTCCACGTAGACCATGCCCGCCGGCAGGGTGTCGGTGAAGTTCACGCTGGTCTGCGGCGTGAGGCTGAACGAGGTGACCGCCACCGAGAAGAGCGCCACGTCGCCGGGCGCCACGGTGGTCGGGGTGATCGCCTTGGCGACCGTGAGCGCGTTGTCGCGCACCTCGATCGGCGCCGAGCTCGCGGGCGAGGTGAAGCCCTGGGTGTTGCTCACCGCGCCGCTGGGCAGCGCGTTGGTGTGGGTGCCGGTGGTGGTCGAGGTGACGTTGAACTGGACGCGGCATTCGCCGCCGGCGGCGATCTCGGCGCCCGCGAGCACGAAGCCCTGGCCCCCGGGCCCGGCGACCAGGCTCGCGCCCGCGCCGCAGCCGCTGAGCTGGGCCGCGCCGATGGCGCCCGAGTTGGTCAGCGCGGCCGGCCAGCGCGCGCCCACGGTGGTGTCGCTCAGGCCGACGCCGGTGAGCGCGGCGGCGCTGTTGTTGCCGATGCGCACGGTCATCAGCGAGTCGGCGCCCGCCGTCAGCGGCGTGACCGAGAAGCCCTTGGCCACCGTGATCGGGCTGTTGACGGTGATGTTGGTGGTGTCCGCGGGCGAGGTCAGGCCACGCGTGTTGCCCACGGCGCCGGCGGGCAGGCTGTTGGTGCCGGCCTGCGAGGCGGTGGCGGCCGGCAGCACGCCGCGCACGGTGAATTGCAGCTGGCAGGTGCCGGGCGAACCGGCGGGAATCGCGCCGCCGGTGAGGGTGACGCTGCTGGCCGTGAAACCCGCCGTGCTGCCGCAGGTGTTGGAGACCACGCCGGTGACCTGCAGGTTGGAAGGCAGGTTGTCGGTGAAGCTGGTCAGCGGGATGTTGTACGCGCTGTTGGGATTGCTCAGCGTGATGGTCGCGGTGCGCGAGAGGCCCTGGGTGAGCGTGGCGCCGCCCAGGTTCTTGGACACCGTGGGGCTCCTGAGTTCGGTGACCGACACGCTTTGCGTCGCCGCCGAGACCGCCGCGGGCGAGAGGTCGCCGGGGTTGATGACGTTGTCCCAGATGTCTCCGCCGTCGTAGGAGGTGAGGTCCACCGAGATCGTGCAGCTGCCGTCCACGCCGCCGACGTGGGGCGGGATGGTGAAGCCGCTGACCTGGAGCCGGTGGACGCCGCCGGGGCCCGCGCCGAGGTTGATCGACGCGCCGACGCAGGTGCTCGTGGGGGCCACGTAGCCCGGGTGGCCGGCGGGATAGAACCGCAGCTGCGGCGGCAGGGTGTTGGTCAGCGCGGCGTTGTCTTCCTGCGTGTCGCTGTTGCTGATGGTGATGGTCAGTCGCGTGCGGTCGCCCACCGCGATCGTGCTGGCGCTCACCGCCTGGCTCACCACCAGGGTGGCCTGGGCCGCGCCCACCGAGAACACCGTGGCCGCCGCCCACAGGCCGAGCGCGCGCAGGAAGGCTGGCGAACGCGCAGGCGTGCCCTCACCCGTGGCCTGGCCACGTGCAAAAAATCGAAGCATGTTTTTTCCCTCTGAGTGGCACGCGAACGACCGTCGCGTGTCCCTTGGGGCGCCCGGCCCGGTGGACCTGAAACGCCATCGCACGGCGGCACACGGACCGGGGCCCGGGCACTTCAATGCATTTGGTTACAGGTGCGCACTGTATCGGGGCATGCAGCTTGTTACAAATTCACGACTTAATTAGTGCGTTAAAAGTCATGAGTTTGAAAAAGTGCTGTAGGAAAAAACATGCCCTGGCATGAATTCAATCGTTAATAGATTGTTGTTTTTATTCTATTTTTTGAAATACCATTCAAATTTTGGACAATTTTTCAGCTCTATATTCGATAGCAGCCGCGAGCACTCACTCACTTATATTAGCCAACAATTAGTTAAAAGATTGTTAAAAATCAATCCGACGAACGGTTGGGAGGGGTTGCACGGCGTGTCGCCATGAAAAAAGCGCCGAGAGACCCTCACGGCGCCTCGGCGCGGCCACCCACTGGCGTGGGCCTCGGCGCGGCGGCCGGCCCTAGGCCTCGCTGTGCCGGGCGAGGAAGGCGTGCAGGGCCGCCGCCCCCGCGCCGGGCGGCGCATCGCCCGCCGTGCAGAGCAGCAGGCGCCGCGTGGCCCAGGCATCGCCGAGCGGGCGCACCACCACGCGCTCGTTCGCCAGGCGCAGCGCCGTGGCCTGCGGCACCACCGCCACGCCCACGCCCTCGCCCACCAGCTGCATCACCGCGTCCAGCCCGCGCACCCGCACCCGGTGGTGCAGGCCCCGGCCATGCTGCAAGGCCTGGTCGTGCAGCAGGCGGCTCAGGCCGCTCTCCACCGGCAGCCCGACGAAGGGGCGGTCCAGCAAGTCCACGAAAGGCAGCGGCCGGCGCGTGGCGCGCGCGCCCTGCCGGGGCAGCACCGCCACCAGCCGGTCTTCGCGGAAGACCCGGGTGGCCAGGCCTTCGGTGCCCACGTGGTCGGACACGATGCCGATGTCGGCCTGCTCCTGGCGCATGCCGAGCAGCGCGTCGAGGCTGCTGAGTTCGCGCAGGTCGACGTCGATGTCCGGGTGCTCGACCAGGAAGCGGCCGAGCAGCCCCGGCAGGTGCTCGGTCATGGCGGCGGTGTTGCAGATCACGCGCACCGTGCTGCGCACGCCGTGGGCATGGGCCGCCATGTCGGCGTGCAGCGCTTCCATGCCGCGCTGCAGGCGCGCCGCGTGCAACAGCAGGGTGCGGCCGGCGTCGGTGGTGCGCACGCCTTGTTTGGAGCGCCGCAGCAGGGTGGCGCCGAGCGCGTGCTCCAGCTGCTGCAGCCGCGTGCTCGCCGCGGCCAGCGAGAGGTGGATGTGGCGCGCCCCGGCGGTGATGGAGCCGTGCTCCACGACGGCGGCGAACAGGCGCAGGTCGAACGGGTCGACGCGGTAGGTGGGCGCGGCGCGGGGGGCGGTCATGGGCGATCCTCCGGAATCGGCGAAGGATACCTCTGGCGATGCGCGATGGACAGACCGAGCCCCGGACCCCACCATGCCGCCCCATGGACCTCTTGCTGCTCGGGCTGATCGCCATCGTTTTTCTGGCCGCTGGCGCGGTCAAGGGCATTTCCGGCATGGGCCTGCCGACCTTCTCCGTCGCGCTGCTCGGCCTGTTCATGCCCGCCGCCACCGCGGCCACGCTGATGCTGCTGCCTTCGCTGTTGACGAACATCGCCCAATGCGTCGGGCCGCACGCCCGTGCCCTGGCGCGCCGCCTGTGGCCCATGTGGCTGATGCTGGCGGCGGCCACGGTGTTCAGCCCGCTGCCCGATCTGGGCAGCGCCGGCGCGGGCGCGCGCCTCACCCTGGGCACGGTGCTGGTGGCCTACGGCCTGTGGGGCCTGGCCAGGGCGGCCCTGCCCGATCCAGGCCGCTTCGCGCGCCCGCTGGGCGGTGTGGCGGGCGCGCTCTCGGGTCTGCTCACCGCCGCCACCGGGGTGTTCGTGATGCCCATGGTGCCGTACCTGCAGTCGCTGCGGCTGGACAAGGACGTGATGATCCAGGCCCTGGGCCTGAGTTTCCTGGTGGCCACGCTGGCCCTGGCGGTGCGGCTCGGGCCGCTGGCCGTGCTCAGCGGCGCGGCGGTGCCGCTGGCGGGCCACGCCATCGCGCTGGGGGCGGCCTGCACCGGGCTCTGGCTCGGCTCGGTGCTGCGCCGGCGCCTGCCGCTGCCGGTGTTCCAGCGCGCGCTCTACAGCGTGTTCATCGCCCTGGGTGCGCTGATGCTCGCGCGAGCGCTCTAGGGGCCGCCATGCCGCCCGACCCCGACGCGCTGGCCCTGGCCGAGGCCCTGGAGCGGGCCTACCGGCTGGCGCTGGCGGTGGAGGCGCTCGCGGCCCCGGAAAGCCAGGTGATCTCGGTGATGGCCACGGAACTGCTCGGCGTGCTGGACCAGGCCCGGGCGTCGATGCTGCGGCCCAGCACCAGCAGCCGCACCGGCTGATGAAAACGGCTGCTGTTCGAGGCCAGGATCTGCACGGCCTCGGCCAACGCGGCACCATCCAGCCCCGGTTCGGCCACCACCAGCGTGGCGCGGCGCGGCCGGAACGCCCGCCAGGCCGACGGTTCGCCGGTCAGGTAACCGGCGTCCCAGGGGTCCGAGGGCTGGCGCGCTCGCCACCACATCGCGTCCTGGCCCTTGACGCGCAGGCGCAGCCACAGGCCCGCGAGCGCGCCACCGGCCGCCGCGAGCTGGTCGCTGCCGTCGAGCCGGCGCGAGAAGGCCTCGACCAGCCCGGCCCGCTCGGCCACCGGCCCCTGCACCAGCGTGGCCACGGCGAAGCGCGTCCCCGAAAAACACCAGGCCGCCAGGGCGGTCTCGGCGGCCTGCCGCATGGCAGCCGCAGGCGCGGAGGATGCCTCGATGGCCTGGGCCGGCTCGACGCGCAGCACGGTGCCGTCGAAGCGGGCCGCCAGCGCGCGCGCCCAGGCCGATGCGGATTCGTTCATTCGGGCCCTCCGGGCGCATGACAACAAGGTCGGGCGATGGTAGCCGGGCGGCCTCATACTGCGAATGCCGTCCACTTTCCCTTGTTCCCATGACCACCGACGACAGCCCCGCGCCCCCGCCTCCCGCCGAAGCCCGCCCCAGCGCGCCGAGCATGGCCCCGGTCTCCGGTTCGCTCATGCTGCGCGTGCTGCTGGGGGCGGTGACGGTCGCCTTCATCTGGATCCTGCTGCCGTTCTACGGCACCATCCTCTGGGGCGCGATCATCGCGCTGCTGTTCGCCCCGCTGAACCGCTGGCTGCTGCCGCGCATGGGCCAGCGCCGCAACCTCGCGGCGCTGACCACCATGCTGGCCGCCGTGGTGATCGTGGTGCTGCCCACGGTGCTGGTGGCCGCCTCGCTGACGCGCGAGGCCAGCCAGCTCTACGCCCGCATCGAGTCGGGCGAGATCAAGCCCGCGCTGTGGCTGCGCGGCGTGTTCAATGCCCTGCCCGACTGGCTCACCGACCTGCTCGCGCGCTTCGGCCTGGGCAATTTCGACCTGATCCAGCGCAAGCTCACGCAGGCGCTCACGCAGGGCAGCCAGTTCATCGCCACGCAGACCTTCAACCTGGGGCAGGACATGCTGGGCCTGGTGATCGGCCTGTTCATCGCGCTCTACCTGGCCTTCTTCCTGGTGCGCGACGGCGGCTCCCTCGTGCGCTCGATCCGCCTGGCGATCCCCCTGCCGCCCGACGACAAGCAGGAGCTGCTGGAGCAGTTCGGCACCGTGCTGCGCGCCACCGTGAAAGGCAACCTCGTGGTCGCGCTGGTGCAGGGCGCGCTGGGCGGCCTGGCGTTCTGGGTGCTGGGCGTGAACGCCGCGCTGCTGTGGGCGGTGCTGATGGCGGTGCTTTCGCTGCTGCCGGCGGTGGGCGCGGGCCTGGTCTGGGGCCCGGTGGCGATCTGGCTGTTCGCCACCGGCGAGGTCTGGCAGGCCGTGGGCCTGGCGCTGTACGGCGTGCTGGTGATCGGCCTGGTCGACAACGTGCTGCGCCCGCTGCTGGTCGGCAAGGACACCGGCATGCCGGACTACCTGGTGCTGATCAGCACGGTGGGCGGCATCGCGGTCATGGGCATCAACGGTTTCGTGATCGGTCCGGTGATCGCCGCGATGTTCGTGGCGGTCTGGGACATCCAGACCGCGACCCGGGTGCGCGCGCGCGCGGCCGCCTTCGGCATCGACACCACGGAGCCCGCCGCCCCACCCGCCATCGCGCCGCCCACCCCGCCCATTGACACCGGCAGCGAACCGCGCTGACCATGCAGCCCATGAACAAAAAACTCGCGCTCTGCATCGCCACGCTGCTGCCGTGGCTGGCCGCCTGCTCCAGCACCACGCCCACACCGCCCGCGAGCGAGCGCTCACCCATCATGTGCACGCAGGATGTGCTGCAGTGCCCCGACGGCCGCTTCGTCGGCCGCACACCGCCGGGATGCGTCTTCGTCTGCGCCGCCAACACGGCCCCGGCCGCGCGCTGACATGCCCTGGCGCCACCCGCGCCTGACCCTTCTGGTGGCCGTGCTCGCCTGGTTCGGCCTGGGCCTGCAGCTGCTGCTCTCGCTGCGGCTGGTCGTCGCGCAAGGTGGCACGCCCCTGGGCGGGCTGGTGGTCTACCTCGGTTATTTCACGGTGCTCACCAACCTGCTGGTGGCCGTGAGCCTGAGCCTGGCGCTTTGGCGGTCGGGCAGCGCCGCCGGGCGCTGGTTCCGGCGGCCCGGGGTCGCCACGGCGGTGGCCGTGAACATCGCGCTGGTGGGCCTCACCTACCACCTGCTGCTGCGCCACGTGTGGGATCCGCAGGGCCTGCAGAAGCTGGCCGACATCACCCTGCACTACGCCGTGCCGCTGCTGGGCGTGCTGCACTGGTGGCTGGCGGTGCCGCCCGCGCGCATGGCCTGGCGCGCGCCGCTGGCCTGGGCCGCCTGGCCGCTGGCCTACCTGGGCTACGCCCTGCTGCGCGGCCTCTGGCTCGGCACCTACCCCTACCCGTTCATCGACGTGGCCACGCTGGGCTACCCACGCACCCTGCTGAACGCGCTGGGCCTGCTGGTGGTGTTCCTGCTGGTGGGTCTGGCCTTCGTGGCGGTCGGCCGCGGTCGGCTCAGGCGATCGCCGCGCTGAGCAGGCGCTGCACCAGCGGGTGCTGCACCTTGCGCGCGGTGCCGATCGCATAGAAGTGCTCCTGCACCCCGTCGCAGGGCGCGACCCAGGCCAGGCCATAGGCCTGCGCGAGCTGCTCGCGCATGCGCTCGGCGGCCGGCAGCACGCCCATGCCCGAGGCGCCGAAGGTGGCCAACAGGGCACTGTCCTCGAACTCGCCCACCACGCGCGGCGCCACCCGCTGGCGCTCGAACCACTGGTCGATGCGCAGGCGCACCGAGGACTGCGCCGTGGGCAGCAGCACCGGCACCTGCGACAGGCCGCGCGGAAAGTCGCTCTGCGCCTGGGCCAGCAGGGCCGGGGGCGCGTACCAGCCCAGGGGCGAGGCGCCCAGCGCGTGGCTGTACAGCTTGAGGTTGGGGTTGGCCGGCGCGGGCCGGTCGGACAGCACCACGTCGAGCCGGTGCAGCGCGAGCGCGGCCAGCAGGTCGTCGAAGCTGTCCTCGTGGCAGAGCAGGCGCAGGTTCGCTTCGGTCAGCACCGGCGCGAGCAGCTCGCGCACCGCCAGTTTGGGCAGGCCGTCGGAGATGCCCACCACCAGGCGCACCCGCTGCTGGCTGGCGGCATCGCTCACCGCGCCGCGCAGCTGTTCGCCGAGCGAGAAGATCTGCTCGGCCAGCGCCAGCGCGGTCTGCCCGGCCTCGGTGAGCGCCAGGCCGCGCCCGGCCGGCTTGAACAGCGCGTGGCCGAGCGACTGCTCCAGCTGGCGCACCTGCGCGCTCACGGTCTGCACCGCCATGCCCAGGCGGGCCGCCGCGTGCGACATGCCGCCCTCCTTGGCCGTGACCCAAAAGTAATACAGGTGCTTGTAGTTGAGTTCCGGGTCCATGCTTCGTATTTTTAGGATATTGGTTCTCTGATTTGCTGCTTTTTGCGAAGTTCAAAACTGCGTATCGTCGAGGTTTTCCCCCTCCAAGGACATCGACGCCCATGCGCACCTATCCCACCAACAGCCCGCAGGCGGCCGCGCGCCTGCTGGCCATGGCCCTGGTGGCCGACGGCAACTACTCGTTGACCGAAATCCGCGCGCTCGACCGCATCCGCGCCTCGCGCCGGCTGGGCCTGAGCGCCAGAGCCCTCAAGACCGTGCTCGACCACTTCTGCGAAGACCTGCTGGCCGCCGCCCAGGGCCGCTGGAGCGGCTCGGCCGACATGGACGACGCCCTGCGCCAGCAGCTGCTGGACGAGGTGCGCGACCCCGCCCTGCGCACGCTAGTGGTGGACCTGTGCCAAGCCATCGTGCAGGCCGACGGCCACGAGGCCGATGGCGAAGCCGCCCTGCTGGACACCTTCACCCGGGCCTGGCGGCAGCCACCGGCGGCCCGCCGGGTCGCCTGGTCGGTGGGAGCCCTGTCATGAAGCCGCTCATCTGGGGGGTGTTCGGCCTGCTGGCCCTGTGCTGGACCGGCCTGGCCGCGGCCTCGGTGCAGATCACCGAATGGCTGCTGACCCTGGTGGGCACGGGCCAGGCGACCGACCTGGCCACCGCCGCGGGCCAATGGCCGGTGCCCGACTGGCTGGCCCTGTGGGTCGATCCGGCCTGGGTGAAAACCATGCAGGGCGCGTGGCTGGGCCTGGTGCAGTGGCTGGGCCAGGTTCTGCCCTCGGGCAGCGGCCTGATGGCCTGGGTCACGCCCCTGGTGTGGATCGCCTGGGCGCTGGGCCTGTTGTGCCTGCTGGTGCCGGCGATCGCGCTGCACTGGCTGGCCGGCCGCCTGAAGCTGCCGCCGCGACCCGCCAGGGGCTGAGCCCCCGGGCGCGGCGCGCCGAAACCACAGCAGCGTGCGCAATGCACGGACCGGGGAGAAACGGGCCGGCGCGTCACGAGGGAAGTGAGGACCGACCCCTAAAATCGGCCCACACTTCCCTGGACGCACACCTTGACGCCCAACACCACCCCCGCGCCGACCGATGCCTGCCCGCTCTATGTGGACCTGGACGGCACGCTCACGCGCAGCGACACCTTGCACGAATCGGCCATGCTGTTCGTGCGCGCCAACCCGCTGAACCTGCTGCGCATGCTCACCTGGCTCCCGCTGGGCAAGGCCGGCTTCAAGCAGCGGCTGGCCAGCGCGGTGCGGCCCGACCCCGCGCGCCTGCCCTACAACGAGCCCTTCGTTCAGTACCTGCGCGACGAACACGCGCGCGGCCGGCCCCTGGTGCTCGCCAGCGCGGCCGACGCGCGCATCGTGCAGGACGTGGCCTCGCACCTGGCCGTGTTCGACGACAGCCTGGGCACCAACGCGCAGGCCGACGGCATCAACCTCAGCCGCGGCAACAAGCGCACGGCGATCGACGCCCACGCCCGCGCCCAGGGGCACGGCAGCTGGGCCTACGCCGGCAACAGCCGCGACGACCTCGACGTGTGGGCCGGCAGCGCCGAGGCGGTGGCGGTGAACGCCCCGAGCGGCGTGGTCGCCTCGCTGCAGCGCACGCACCCGCAGGCGCGGGTGTTCGAACGCGAGCCGCTGAGCCTCAAGACCGTGCTGCGCGCGATCCGGCTCAAGCAATGGTCCAAGAACGGCCTGCTGTTCATCCCGCTGCTGGCGGCGCACTCGCTGGACCCGGCGCTCTGGGGCGCGGTCTTCCTCGCCTTCATCGCCTTCGGCCTGTGCGCCTCGGCCACCTACCTGGTCAACGACCTGCTGGACCTGCCCAACGACCGCGCGCACCGCATCAAGCGCAACCGCCCGCTGGCCTCGGGGGCCATCGGCATCACCACCGCCGTGGGGCTGGGCGCGGCCATGCTGGTGCTGGCCTTCGTGCTGGCCTTCGCGGTCTCGATCGGCTTTGCCGTGATGCTGCTGGCCTACACCGTGACCACGCTCGCCTACTCGATGTACCTCAAGCGGCTGGCGCTGATCGACGTGCTGGTGCTCTCGGGCCTGTACACGCTGCGCATCGGCGCGGGCGCGGTGGCCTCGGGGGTGGACCTGTCCAACTGGCTGCTGGCGATCTCGATCTTCCTGTTCCTGAGTCTGGCGCTGGTCAAGCGCTGCGCCGAGCTCGAAGAGCTGGCGGACGACCGCAGCACGCTCGCGCCCGGCCGGGGTTACCAGCCGCGCGACCTGGCCTCGCTGCGCGCCATGGGCATGTCCAGCGGCTTCATGGCGGTGCTGGTGCTCACGCTCTACATCGACAGCCAGAACAGCCAGAAGCTCTACGCCCACGCCGACTGGCTGTGGGCCGCCGCGCCCGTGCTGCTGCTGTGGGTCATGCGCATCTGGCTCAAGACCGGGCGGCGCGAGCTGCACGGCGAGGACCCGCTGCAGTTCGCGCTGAAAGACCCGTTCAGCTGGGCCACGCTGCTCGTGATGGGCGGCATCGGCTTCGTGGCCACCGTCGGTTTCTGAACCCAGGACACCCCCTCCCATGAAATCCATCGCCCTGGGCCTGGCCCTGTTCTGCGTGCTGCTGTCTTCGGCCGCGCAAATCGCCATGAAGCGCGGCATGGGCGCGCCCAGCGCCGCCGCCGACGTCGGCGGCACCTACCTGCAGGCGCTCAGCAGCCCGCTGGTGTGGGTCGGCCTGATGCTCTATGGCGCCAGCGCCGTGCTCTGGCTGTGGGTGCTCTCGCGGCTGGACGTGAGCGTGGCCTACCCGCTGGTGAGCCTGGGCTTCGTGGTCACGCTCGCGCTGGGCGTGCTCTGGCTCGGCGAACCCTTCTCGTGGCTGCGCGTGGCCGGCTGCACGCTGATCGTGGTGGGCGTGAGCCTGCTCGCCCTGGATGCCTGACCCCCTGACCATGCACGCTTCCGAGTTTTCCGCCCACACCTCGCGCCAGATTTTCTGGGTCGCGTTCGCTGCCACGCTGCTGCTCAAGCTGGTCATCGCCGCCGGCTTCCCCATCACCGGCGACGAGGCCTTCTTCTACCAGTGGGGCGTGTTCCTGTCCTGGGGCTACTCCGACCACCCGCCCATGGTGGGCTGGCTGATCGCGGCGCTGCGCCAGATCAGCGACCACCCGCTGGCGCTGCGCAGCTTCACGCTGCTGCTCACCAGCCTCATCGCGCTCGGCGTGGTGGACCTGCTGCGCCGCTTCCTGCCCGAAGACCGCGAGGCCAGCGCCTGGCTGGCGGGCGCGGTCTACCTGGCGATGCCCTGGTCGTGGATGTTCGTGCTGGTGACCACCGACACGCCGCTGATCTTCTTCATGGTGCTCTCGGCCTGGTGCTACCTGCGCGCCGACACCAGCGCGCAGCGCGCCAGCGTGCCCTGGTACGCGCTGGCCGGCGCCTTCCTCGGCCTGGCCTTCCTCTCCAAGTACTTCGCGGCGCTGCTGGGCTTCGCCTACGCGGCGCACTGCTTCGGCTGGCGGCGCGAACGCTGGTGGGCCCCGTTCCTCATCTTCGTGCTCGCCCTGCCCTCGATCGCGCTCAACATCGCCTTCAACGCCACGCACGGCTGGAGCAACGTGATGTTCAACGTGTTCAACCGCAACGAGGGCTCGGCCTGGTCGTTCGAGACCTTCGGCGTGTACCTCGCGATGGCGCTCTACCTGCTCACGCCCTGGCTGCTCTGGCGCGCGCTGACCGCGCGCGGTGCGGCCTCCGGCGTCTCGCCCACCACGAGCCGCACGCTGGCCGTGCTGTGGCTGTTCCCGCTGATCCTGTTCGCGCTGCTGAGCACGCGCCGCACCATCGGCCTGCACTGGGTGCTGGGCTTCGTGCCGCTGTTCGTGGTCTGGGCCGGCCTGCGGCTGGATCCGCGCGCGCTGCGCCGTTGCCTGACCTGGACCGTGGCGCTCTCGGTGCCGCACCTGCTCGTGGTCGCCGCCATCGCCTGGGCGCCGCTCGCCTGGTGGCAGCCCTTCAAGATCTACGACCGCGCGGTCTTCCTGCGCGAAACCGCCGCCGTGGTCGCCGCGCTGGAGAAAGACCTGCCGGCGGGCGCCACCCTCATGGGCCGCACCTACAACCCGGCGGCCATGCTCGCCTTCCACCACAAGCAATACGTGCCTGTCTTCGGCGTGGGCAAACACCATGCGCGGCAGGACGACCAGATCATCGACTTCCGCCGCTACGACGGCCAGCCCATCCGCGTGTTCCTCTACGACGAACCCCAGCTGGCGGACTTCGAACCCTACTTCGAGCGCGTGAGCACCAAACGTTTCGAGGTGGACGGCGTCGCCTTCTACGCCGTCGATGGCCAAGGCTTCAAATACCAGCCCTTCCACGACACCGTGCTCGCCGAAGTCGCGCGCGAATTCCACGACATCCCGACATGGCTGCCCATCCTCGGCAGCCCCTTCTGCGAGCGCTACGGGTTCAAGCACTGCTCGCCGGGTCGCTGAAGCAACAGAACGAATGAGGGGGAGCCCGCCCCCGATCCCGAATCCGATCCCGCCTGTGCCGCGTGGCCGGGCCGAGACCCGGCTCGCCACGAAAGAAAAAGCGTCACATCAAGTAGAGGAAAAGGGAACCCGAGGCGCCACCGCACACATCAACTCATAGCTGATGGTGCCCGCGGAAGAAGCCACCTCATCGATCGGCAGCACCTCGCCGGAAGACGACGAGGCCCGCCCCCACAACACCACCTCCGCCCCGATCCCCGCGGACGGAACGGAAGAAAGATCCACCGTGATCATGTCCATGCTCACCCGCCCGATCAGCCGTGTGCGCACCCCATCCACCAGCACCGGCGTGCCCGTGGGCGCGTGCCGCGGATAACCATCCGCATAACCACAAGCCACCACCCCGATGCGCATCGGCCCCTCGGCCGTGAACGTCGAGCCGTAGCCCACGGTATCGCCGGCCTGCAGCGTCTGCGTGCCGATCACCCGGCTGGACAGCGTCATGGCCGGTTGCAGGTCCCAATCGCTCACCCGCTTTTCGGGGAAATCGGGCGCGCTGCCGTACAGCGCGATGCCCTCTCGCACCCAGTCGGCCGACAGGCTTTGCGCCCCGCGCAGCGCCAGCTTCGCGTGGCGCAGGATGGCCGCGCTGTTGCACAGCGTGCGCTCGCCGGGCAGGTCGGCGGTGGCGGCCTCGAACGCGGCCACCTGGTGCGCGATGCCGCGCGCGCCGTCGGCGTCGCTGAAGTGCGTCATGAGCGAGATCTCGTCCACCTGCGGCAGCGCGTTGAGCCGCGCCCAGGCGCTGCGGAAGGCCGCGGGCGTGAACCCCAGGCGGTTCATGCCGCTGTTGAGCTTGAGAAAAATGCGGTGCGGCACCTGCGTCTTGTGCGCGGCCAGCCAGTCGATCTGCTCGGTGCAGTGCACCGTGTGCCACAGGTGCAGGCGCGAGCACAGCTCGAGGTCGCGCGGCTCGAACACGCCTTCGAGCAAATGGATGGGGCCACGCCAGTCGAGCGCGCGCAGGCGCTCGGCCTCGGCCAGGTCCAGCAGGGCAAAACCGTCGGCGCTGCGCAGCGCGTCGAAGCAGCGCTCGATGCCATGGCCGTAGGCATTGGCCTTGACCACGGCCCACACGCGCGCATCGGGCGCGAAGTGGCGCGCGCGCGCCAGGTTGTGCTGCAGGGCGTCGGCATGGACGGTGGCAAGGATGGGACGGGGCATGGCGGCAGGGTGCGGTCTTCGTCGAGGGAGCGTGCGGGAAGTCGCGGGTTGGACTGCCGGGTGAAAACCCGGTGGAACCCGCCCCGGTATTTTCAGGGTGGCGTGCTATAACCCGGCATCGTCTGGAGACCCGTCAACTGTCGCACAAAAAAGGCCGGTGCATCGGCTCAGCTCCCCCTGGCTGAAGCGCCCCGGCACACAAAATCATCTCCATGAAGCGCGGCTTCTACACCATCATGACGGCGCAGTTCTTCAGTTCGCTGGCGGACAACGCGCTGTTCGTGGCCGCGATCGAACTGCTCCGCACGCGCGGCGCACCCGAGTGGCAGAGCGCCGCCCTGGTGCCGCTCTTCGCCCTGTTCTACGTGGTGCTCGCGCCCTTCGTCGGCGCCTTCGCGGACGCCAGGCCCAAGGGCCAGGTCATGTTCATCAGCAACGCCATCAAGGTCGCGGGCTGTCTGCTGATGCTCGCGGGCGTGCACCCGCTGCTGGCCTACACCCTGGTGGGCCTGGGCGCGGCGGCCTACTCGCCGGCCAAGTACGGCATCCTCACCGAGCTGCTGCCGCCCTCGCAGCTGGTCAAGGCCAACGGCTGGATCGAGGGCCTCACGATCGCCTCCATCATCCTGGGCGTGCTGCTCGGCGGCCAGCTGGTGAGCCCCTGGATCTCGGCCCGGCTGCTGGCCCTCGACCTGCCGGGCATCCACCATGCGGCCGAAGCGGCGGTGGCCGCGCTCGTGGTGGTGTACGCGCTGGCGGCCTGGTTCAACACGCGCATTCCGCTCACCGGCGTGACGCCGCGGCCCATGCCGAAGAACCCGCTGGCCCTGCTGCCCGATTTCTGGCGCTGCAACAGCCGCCTGTGGCGCGACCGCCTGGGCCAGATCTCGCTGGCCACCACCACGCTGTTCTGGGGCGTCTCGGGCAACCTGCGCTACATCGTGCTGGCCTGGGCCGGCGCCGCGCTGGGCTATGGCACCACCCAGGCCTCGTCGCTGGTGGGCGTGGTGGCGCTGGGTACCGCCGTGGGCGCGGTGGTCGCGTCGATGCGCATGCGGCTGGACCAGGCCACGCGCGTGATGCCGTTGGGCATCGCCATGGGGGTGCTGGTGATCCTGATGAACTTCATCGACAACGTCTGGGTGGCCGCGCCCTTCCTGGTGCTGCTGGGCGGCCTGGGCGGTTTCCTGGTGGTGCCGATGAACGCGCTGCTGCAGCACCGGGGCCACAACCTGATGGGCGCGGGCCGCTCGATCGCGGTGCAGAACTTCAACGAGCAGGCCTGCATCCTGAGCCTGGGCGCGCTTTACAGCTTCTCCACCGGCATGGGCTGGTCGGCGTTCGCGGCCATCACGGCCTTCGGCGTGCTGGTGGCCGGCTGCATGGCGCTGATCGCGCTGTGGCACCGCCACAACCAGCGCACGCACCCGCACGAGCTGGAACGCCTGCTGGAAATCGCCCGCCGCGACGACCTGCACGGTTGAGGCGCAACGCGCGAAGTGACGCCCGTCCAGAAACACCGCGGAACCGGCTTTGCCGGGCCGCTGGTGTTGCCCCCTGGAGGGGGTCGCGCGAAGCGCGGCGGGGTGCTTCCTAAAACCCGACGTTGGTGGGCGCGAAGCCGTTGAGGCTCACCAGGCGGTGCTGGGCCAGCACCTTGTAGAGCTCGGCCTCGCCCACGGAGCGTGAGAGGTAGGCGTCGCTGCCGGCCAGACCGGCTTTCATGCGGTCCATGCTGCCCGCGGTGGGCGCGAACATGATCACCACCGGTGCGCCCTTGGGGCCCTTGGTCTGCTTGGCGGCGCGGCAGATGTGGTTGGCGTCGGGCTCACCCTTGAGGCGGTCGATCGCCACCACGCGGTAGGCATGGGCCTTGAGCATCACCAGCGCCTGCGCGCCTTCGCGCGACCAGTCCACCGTCAGGCCGTACTTCTTGAAGCGCTTGAGCAGGATGCGCCCTTCCACCAGGCTCTCGGCGACCAGCAGCATGTCGCCGCGCGGCACGTCGGGCGCGGGCGCGGCCTTGTCGGCGCTGAGGCGGGACTTGGGTGAGCGGGTGCGGGGCGCGGCCGGCGCGGGCAGGTCTTCGAGGCTGCCGAAGTCGGTCATGCGCATCACGCCAGGGCGTGCGGCCGGCGCGGGCGCTGGCACGGCGCTGCCGCGCGCGGGAGCAGCCGCAACCACCTCGCCGCGCACCAGCGGCCGCGTGGGCGGAAACTCGGTGTCGGGCGAGCGGCGCCGGCCGACGCGCGCGGCCGGCGCCACGGCGGGCAGCGGCAGCAAGGCCCCATAGGGCTGGGTCAGGGCAAAACCCCGGTCGGCCCCCGCGCCGGGCGCGACCTGGGGCGGGTGCTGGGGGGTGGGCATCGCGCGCCCGCTGGCCAGCTGCATGCTGGCGTCCAGGCCCTGGAACTGGGACGGCTGGAAGGGCTCGCCGCCGTTCGCGGCATCGGGCGCGCGGCGCCGCGCGGGCGGGGGCCGGGTGGCGCCCACGATCTCGTCCAGCGCGGCCAGCATGGCCACCAGCTTGACGGGCTTGCGCTGCAGGGGCCAGCCGGTGCCGCCGTCGGAGCTGCCCACCAGCATCACCCGGCCGGGCAGCTCGGCGTCGCGCACCAGCACCACGGCCTGCACGTTGTCGGCGTTGACGATCAGGATCTGCGCGTCCATGACCTCGTCCTGCACCAGGTAGCCCGGCGGCCGGCGCGAGGCTAGGCGGAAGAACGATTCGAATGTGGACGACTCGGTCTGGGAGAACCCCACCAGCGCCACCGTGTATGCAGCCACCATCTCCAGCCCCAGATTCGTTATTGGATGTTGCGGGTCAGTATGCCCGCACCGCCCAGGCCGGGGGAAGGGGGAAGCGTTACGCCAGCGCCCGCGAATGCACCTTTCGTCGTACATCCCCGCTGCGGCGCACAATCCGTCACACTGCACCCACCCCCGTCCCCAGGAGCCCGCATGAGCAGCATCTACGACTTCGAGGCCCAGTCCATCGACGGCAAGCCCGTGCCTTTGCGGCAGTTCGAGGGCAAGCCTTTGCTGATCGTCAACACCGCGAGCGCCTGCGGTTTCACGCCCCAGTTCGGCGGGCTGGAGAAGCTGCACCAGGCGTACGGCGCGCGCGGCCTGGTGGTGCTGGGTTTTCCGAGCAACCAGTTCGGCGGCCAGGACCCGGGCAGCAACGACGAGATCGCCAGCTTCTGCCAGCTCAACTACGGCGTGAGTTTTCCCATGATGGGCAAGATCGACGTCAACGGCGCGAACGCGCACCCGCTCTACCAGTGGCTCACGGCCGAGGCCCCGGGCCTGCTGGGCAGCAAGGCCATCAAGTGGAACTTCACCAAGTTCCTCGTGGGCAAGGACGGCCGCGTGCTCAAGCGCTACGCGCCGCAGGACGCGCCGGAGAAGCTGGCGAAGGACATCGAGGCCGCGCTCGCGGGCTGAGGCCGAACAGCGGGCGCAGCCACGCCGAGCGGCGCACCAGGCCATCGGTGAGCACCCAGCAGCCCAGCACCGTGCCCAGCAGCAGCACGGCCGGCTCCGCCACCGGCCCGAGCGCCAACGGCGCCAGCAGCACGGCCAGCGCCAGGATCAGCGTCTGGTGCAGCACGTACCAGGGGTACACCGATTCGTTGGCCCACCCCAGCCAGGGCCAGGGCCGGTTGAGCCGGTGGTGGGCCCAGCCCAGCACCGCCACCAGGGTGGTCCACAGGTAGGCGTCGGCCGCGAGCCGCGCCGCCAGGCGCCAGCCGGGCGCCCCGCCCACCGCCACGGTGCGCAGGCCCAGGTGCAGCGCGAACCAGCCCAGGGCCAGCGCCAGGGCGATCCAGCGCAGGCGGCGCAGCGCGGCCCAGAGCCCCGCGTCCACCCCGATCCAGTACCCGTACACGAACAGCGTGAAGTACACCGCGTGCAGCCAGGCGTCGTGGATCAGGTCGTGGGTGGGTGGAAAGCGCGGCCAGAGGGTCAGCGAGTACAGGGCCAGCGGCCCCATAGGCAACAGCAGCAGCGCCAGGCCGCGCAGCCGGGTGAACGCCTGGCGCAGGCGCTGGCCCGCGGCCGAGTCCAGCAGCGGCGTGAGCAGCGCCAGCACCCCCGTGTACACCCACAGGTAGGCGAGGTACCAGAGGTGGTTCCAGGTGACGCCGGCCTCCCAGCCGTCGAAGGCGCCGCGCGGCCAGGGGCCGCCGGTGTAGTAGCGGGCCAGAAAGGCCAGGAAGCCTGGCCCGATGCTGCCATTGCCCAGCGCCTGCACGTAGGCTTGGTAGGGCACGACCACGGCCATGCCGAACGCCAGCGGCACCCCCAGGCGCAGGCTGCGCCGCCCGATCAGCCGCAGCGGCGCGTGGCCCTGCCGCAGGAACCCGAAGGCCACGCCGGAGATCAGGAACACCAGGTCCATGCGCCAGAGGTTGAGCGCGCGCATCGGCCACTGCAGCCATTCGGCGGCATGCGGGCTCTTCAGGTGCCAATGCCAGTCGGCGACGTAGTACATGGCCACGTGGTACAGGATGACCAGGCCGAAGGCCAGGGCGCGCAGGGCATCGATGTCGTGTCGGCGGTTCATGAAGGGCCCCTCGGTCGGACGGGAAAGGCGCCGATTCTTGGCCCGGCGCGCGCTCCCACGCAGCGCTTTGGGACGACCCGTGGGCCGGCTGTGACGGGTAGCGCACCGCAGGGATGGGCGGGGCGGCCCCTCGGGCCTAGACTGGCGGCCATGGCCTATGCACCCGACTGGTTTGCGCGCTACCCGGCGATCCGCCGCCGGGTCGAAGTGGCGTTCTGGGTGGGGGTGCTGGCGCTGCAGGCGGCCTTCAACACCCTGGTGGCCTGGGTGGACCTGCCGCGGGTCGCCGCGTGGCAGCCGGTGGTGTGGGAGGTCTCCAGCGCCCTGGCCACCGGCCTGCTGATCCCGGCGATCGTGGTGTTCGAGCGCCGCGTGCCGCTGCGCTGGGAGACGCTGCGCACCGCCCTGCCGCTGCATCTGGTGGCCAGCCTGGTGTTCTGCGTCCTGCATGTGGCGGGCATGGTGTTGCTGCGCCAGGCCGCCTACGCGCTCGTGGGCGCGCGCTATGGCTTCGGCGATTGGCCGCTGCAGCTGGCTTACGAGTACCTGAAGGACGTGCGCAGCTACGCCCTGATCGTCGCGGCGCTGATGAGCTACCGCTTTCTGATGCTGCGGCTCACCGGCGAGGCGAAGCTGCTCGATGCCCCCGAGCCGGCCCCTGGCGGCGCCGACGCGGCGCCCTTGCCCGCGCCGCGTCCGGCGCGTTTTCTGGTGCGCAAGCTGCGCCGCGAGTTCCTGGTGGCCGCGTCGGACATCGAGTGGGTGCAGGCCCAGGGCAATTACGTGGGGTTGCACGTCAACGGGCACGACTACCTGCTGCGCTCGACGTTCACCGAGTTCCTGCAGCAGCTGGACCCGGAGCGTTTCGTGCGCGTGCACCGCAGCCACGCGGTGAACCTCGACCATGTCGCCGAGATCGAGCCGCTGGACAGCGGCGATGCGCGCTTGACCATGCGCGATGGCTCCACGGTGCCTTGCAGCCGCCGCCATCGGGATGCGATCGGCCGCCGCTGAAGGCCTTGGGGAGGTTCGCGGGAGACCTCGCGTCAGGACAGTGGCGGGATCCGACTGCTCCGGCCCTGCTCGCGGGCGTCTGCCCGGGCGCGCAAACGTCACTTCATCAACACCACGGTTGGCGCGCACCCTCTGTGGCAACCGCGAATGGGGGCCTGCGCATTCGGACGCCGCCACTGCCCTGCAAGAAGCGTGGGCACACCCAGTTTGGCACGCCAGCCTTCGTCGTGGGGCGGGTGGTCCGGGCAGGAGGGCGCTGGCCCCATTCGCGGTTGCCTCAAAAGCTTGCGCGCCCACGCGGTGTTGACGAAAGGGTGGTGGTGGACCCGGGCAGACGCCCGCGAGCGGCCGGCGCCAGCCTGCCCGGACCACCCGACCGTGCCAACCCCGGTGGAGCGAAAACTCAGAAGCCCAAAGCCTCGTCTAGCACCTCGACCCAATGCCGCACCGGCGTGGCCGTGCCGCTCTGCAGGTGCGTGATGCAGCCGATGTTGGCGCTGGCGATCACCGCCGGCCGCAGCTCATCCAGGTGGCCGAGCTTGCGATCTCGCAGGGTGTGCGCGATCTCGGGGTTGAGCACCGAGTAGGTGCCGGCCGAACCGCAGCACAGGTGCGCCTCGTTGTTCGCCACCTGCACCGTGAAACCCAAGGCGCCCAGGTGCTGCTCCACACCGCCCTTGAGCTGCTGGCCGTGCTGCAGCGTGCAGGGCGGGTGGAAGGCCACCACGCGCGCCGCGTCCGGCGCCTGCTTCAACAAGGGCCGCAGCACCGGCACCAGCGCGGGCAGCAGCTCGCTCAGGTCGCGCGTGAGTTCGCTCACGCGCGCGGCCTTGGCCGCATAGGCCGGGTCGTCCTGAAGGATGTGCCCGTACGCCTTCACCGTCACACCACAGCCCGAGGCGTTCATCACGATGGCCTCGACGCCGCTTTCGATCAGCGGCCACCACGCGTCGATGTTGGCGCGCATCTGGGTGCGCCCGCCGTCCTGGTCGTTCAGGTGGAACTTCACCGCGCCACAGCACCCGGCCTCGGGTGCGAGCACCCCCTGGATGCCGGCCGCATCGAGCACGCGCACCGTGGCGGCGTGGATGCTGGGCATCATCGCCGGCTGCACGCAGCCCGCGAGCAAGAGCACGCGGCGCGCGTGCGTGCGCGTGGGCAAGGCGCCGGCCGCGCGCGGCGCGGGCACCTTGTCCTTGAGCAGGCCCGGCAACAGCGGTCGCACCATCTGGCCGAGCTTCATGGCCGGCGCGAACAGCGGCGAGGTCAGCCCCTCCTTGAGCAGCCAGCGCACGGCCTTTTCACCCATCGGGCGCGGCACTTTTTCGTCCACGATCTGGCGGCCGATGTCGACCAGGTGGCCGTAGTCCACCCCACTCGGGCAGGTGCTTTCGCAGTTGCGGCAGGTGAGGCAGCGGTCCAGGTGCAGCTGGGTCTTGCGCGTGGGCTCGGCGCCTTCGAGCACCTGCTTCATCAGGTAGATGCGCCCGCGTGGGCCGTCGAGTTCGTCGCCGAGCAGCTGGTAGGTGGGGCAGGTGGCGGTGCAGAAGCCGCAGTGCACGCACTTGCGCAGGATGGCCTCGGCCGCGCGGCCGTCGGCGCGCTGCTGGTATTCGGGAGAGAGCTGGGTTTGCATGGTCGCTCGGTTCCGGTCAGCCCATGCGGCCCGGGGTGAAGATGCCCGCCGGGTCGAACTCGGCGCGCAGGCGTTGCGTGATGGTCTGGATGGCGATGGCCGCCGGGTGGAAGCGCGGCACGCCGGGCGCGCCGTCGGCCCCCGCGCGGAACAGCGTGGCGTGGCCGTTCACGGCCGCGGTGGCCGCGCGGATCTGGCCGGCCGCGCCTGCGGGCGCCCACAGCCAGCGCTGCGCGCCCTGCCATTCGATCAGCGGGGCCCAGGGCAGGTCCAGCACCGGCGCGGTCTGCGGTACCGACAGGCGCCACAGGCCCAGGTCGGCCGCCGGTGCCTCGAAGAACGGCAGGCGCTGGTCGCGGGCGTCAGCCCAGTCGCGGCCGGCCTGCGCGGGGTCCAGGCGGGTGCCGCCGGCCTCGCGCGCCAGGCGCTCGCAGGCGGCCTCCACCGCCGCGACGGCACCGCGCAGGCGCACGGTGAGGCGGTCCGCGGCCCAGCGGCTGGCGTTGACCGGCAGCGGCTGGCCGCCCCAGCGGTGCACTTGCTCCAGCGCCTCGTGCTGGCCGAGTGCAAACACGAGCGTGGCCTCGGCCGGCGCCACCGGCAGCACCTTGAGGCTGACCTCGGTGATCACGCCCAGCGTGCCCAGGGAGCCGGCGAGCACGCGGCTCACGTCGTAGCCGGCCACGTTCTTCATGACCTGGCCACCGAAGGTGAGCAGCTCGCCGCGCCCGTTGATGAAGCGCGCGCCGAGCACGTAGTCGCGCACCGCGCCGGCGCTGGCGCGCGCCGGGCCGGCCAGGCCCGCGGCGACCATGCCGCCCACGGTGCCGCCAGGGCCGAAGTGCGGTGGCTCGAACGGGAAACACTGGCCGCGCTCGGCCAGCACCGCCTCCAGTTCGGCCAGTGGCGTGCCCGCGCGCACCGTGACCACCAGCTCGGTCGGCTCGTAGCTGACGATGCCCGACCAGCCGGTGGTGGACAGGGTGTCGCCCGCGACGGCCTCGCCGTAGAAGGCCTTGGTGCGGCCTCCGGCGATGTGCAGGGGTGCGTGCGCGGCCGCGGCGGCGCGGACCCGGTCGATCAGTTCGCCGGGGGTCTCGTGGGGCGGGAAAGACATGGCGACGATGGTAGTCGCCCGACCTCTTTCCGGCTTTGAATTTTCTGCACGCCGCGATGCAATCGCGGCGTGCTCTACCGGGTGTAGCCCATGCACATGCCGGCGTTGGGCCGGCCCTGGCACTCGCGCTTGAGGCGCTTGTCGCGCGCGGCCGGCGCTTCTTCCGACGGCGCCTTGTGGAACGTGACCTTGGACGGCGCTTTTCGCTGACCGCCGCTGGCGGCCTGCCCCGGCAGGCTGCTCAGGCCCAGGCTGGCGAACAGAACGAGGGCGACAAGGCGCGGTGGTGCACGGAACATGGGACTCCTCCTGAATGTGGGTGTCGGGCGCGCATCATAGGCGCGGCCGGCAGGCGATATCAGGGGGGTATCGCAGCGGCGCCAGCTGCGCGGCGATGCGCTCGGCCTCGGCACGCAGCAAGGTCAGCAGGCGCGGCTGGCGGGCCGCCAGGTCGGCCCCGGTCGCGGCCAGGCTCAGCGAGGCCACCGGCGCCCCCGACGGGCTGCGGATCGCCACGCCCAGGGCGGCGATGCCCGGGATGATGTCCTCCTGGTTGAAGCCATAACCGAGCCGGCGCGAGCGCTGCACCATGCGCCGCACCGCTGTCTGGCGCGCTTCGCCCCGGCGCACGATGGCCTGCAGGTTCAGCGCTTCCAGCCGCGCCTGCTCGGCGCGGGGCAGCGCGATCAGCATGGCGACCCCACCGGCCGAGAGGCTCAATGGGCGGCGCGTGCCCACGTCCACGGTGTAGGCCTTGAGTGCCTTGCGGCCCTCGAAGCGCGCCACGCACACCGACTCGGCGCCGCTGCGCACGTTCAGGAACACGATGTCGCGCGTTTCGGCGGCCAGCCGCGCGAGCCCGGGCGCGGCCAGGCGTTCGATCGCGAAGTGCGGCGCGGCGGCCACGCCGAACTCGTGGGCCAGCGGCCCCAGCGAGTAGCGCCGCGTGCCCGGCACCCGCACGGCCAGCCCCTCGTCGAGCAGGCAGGCCAGCATGCGGTGCACGGTCGAATGCTCCAGCCCGGCCTCCTGCGCGAGGTCGCTCAGCCGCCAGCCGGTGGCGGTGCGCATGGACAGCAGGCGCAGCAGGCCGATGGCGCGGTGCAGGCTGCGGGCCCCATCGGGCGAAGAAACGGTGGAAGACATTTTGTCCACTATACGGAAAAACCGGGCGCCCCCATGCCCCTGCCATCGACCGCGCTCGGAATAATTTCCCCACGGCCGATCACGGGATCGGCACACCAACGGAAAGTGGGACACGATGCAGACATTCGAGGATTTCGCGGCCACGCGCCAGGCGATGGACAGCGATGTGGTGGTGCTGGGCGCCGGCGCGGCGGGCGTGACGGCGGCCCTGGCCGCGGCGCGCGGCGGCGCGCGCGTCACGCTGGTGGAGGCCGGCGCCCTGCCCGGCGGCGAGCTGGTCAGCGGCATGGCGATCGACGGCGCGCTCAACGCGCGCGGCGAATGGATCCTGGGCGGCACGGGCCGCGAACTGCTGGCCGAGTGCGAGCGCCTGGGCGGCTACATCGGGCCGCTCAACGACTGGCGGCTGATCTGGTACGTGTGCCTGGACCCGGAGGTGATGAAGCTCGCGGTGGCGCGCTGCCTGGCGCGCGCCGGGGTGCAGCTGCTGCTGCACACCACCGCCACCGGCGTGGTGCGCGACGGCGACACGGTGCACGCGCTGCAGGTGCGCAACAAGGAGGGCCTGACCGAGATCCGCGCGCCGCTGTTCATCGACTGCTCGGGCGACGCCGACATCGTGCGCGCCGCGGGCGGCCAGGCGCTGCACGGCGGCAGCCAGGGCGAGATGCAGCCGGTCTCCATGATGTTCCGCATGGCCGGCGTGCGCACCGCGCCGCTGCTCGAGTTCCTGCACGCGCACCCCGAGCACTTCGCGCTGGGCGAGAGCGAGGCGATCCGCCAGGGCCGCACCGACCAGGCCCTGGCCCGGGCCGCGCAGGCCCAGGGCGAGCCCACGGTGTTCCTCAAGGGCGATGGCCCGCTGGTGGCGGGCGCGATCGAGCGCGGCGAGCTCTACCCCACGGCGCTCATCATGGTCCAGCCCACCTCGCGCCAGCGCGGCGAGGTCTGCCTCAACAGCACGCGCGTGGGCGGCATCGACGGCACGCGCACGCAGGCCCTCAGCGCCACGCTGGCCACGCTGTCCGACCAGGTCTGGCAATGCAGCACGTTCATGCAGCGCCATGTGCCGGGCTTCGAGCAGGCCGGTTTCAGCGGCATCGCCACCCGCGTGGGCGTGCGCGAGACGCGCCGCATCGTCGGCCACGACAGCCTGTCGGAAGACGACGTGCTGAGCGCGCGCAAGCGCGGCGACGGCATCGCCAAGGGCTCGCACCACGTGGACATCCACCAGTCGGGCACCGGGCAGATCCGCATTCCGGTGCGCGATGGGGGTTCCTACGACATCCCCTGGGGCTGCCTGCTGCCGCAGGGCGTGCGCAACGTGGTGGCGGCCGGGCGCATCTTTTCCTCGGACCGCGGCGCCAACGGCTCGGCGCGCGTGATGGGCCCCTGCCTGGCCATGGGCCAGGCCGCGGGCACCGCCGCGGCCCTGCTGCTCGACAGCGGCGCCGGTGTTGCCGACTTCGCCACCCTGCCCGTGCAGGCGCTGCGCTCGCGCCTGCAGGCCGACGGCGCCATCCTGGACGGCACGCACTGATCCCGATTTCCCCCACCACAATGAGGAGACACACCATGAAAAAAACCATCACCGCCCTGCTGCTGGCCGCCTGCGGCCTCACCGCGCACGGCGCGAGCGACTACCCCAGCGCTCCCGTGCGCATCGTGGTGCCGTTCCAGGCCGGCGGCCTGACCGACATCCTGGCGCGCGCGATCGCGCAGCACGCCAGCTCGCGCCTGGGCCAGCCCTTCGTGGTGGAGAACAAGCCCGGGGCCAGCGGCAACATCGGCGCCGACACCGTGGCCAAAAGCAAGCCCGACGGCCTGACGCTGCTGATGGGCTCGATCGGCACCAACGCGGTGAACGCCCACCTGTTCTCGCGCATGCCCTACGACACGCTCAAGGACTTCACGCCCATCAGCCTGGTGGCCAGCGGCACGCTGATGCTGGTGACCAACCCGGCCGTGCCGGCCACCGACATGCGCTCGCTGCTGGCCTATGCGCGCGCCAACCCCGGCAAGCTGACCTACGCCTCCGGCGGCGCGGGGGCCTCGCAGCACCTCGCGGGCGAGCTGCTCAAGACGATGGCGAACGTGGACATCGTGCACGTGCCCTACAAGGGCGTGGTGCAGGGCGTCACCGACGTGGTGGCCGGTCAGGTGAACATGACCTTCGACCTGGCCACGGTGGAGCCGCACATCCGCGCCGGCAAGCTGCGCCCGATCGCGGTGGCCAACGCGCGGCGTTCGTCCGCCTTCCCCGAGGTGCCCACCATCGCCGAGTCCGGCGTGCCCGGCTACGAGGTCAGCGCCTGGTACGGCCTGTTCGCGCCGGCCGGCACGCCGCCGGCCATCGTGCAGCGGCTGCAGGCCGAGGTGGTGAGCGCGCTGAAAGACCCGGCCCTGCTGCAGCGCCTGAGCGCGCTGGGCGCCGAGCCCGCCGGCAGCACGCCCGAGGAGCTGTCGCGCTTCGTGCGCAGCGAGTACGACAAGTGGGGCAAGGTGGTCCGGCAGGCCGGCATCCGGCTCGACTAGAGAACCCCCGCCGGTGCGGCCCGCCGCTGAGGCTCGCGGCCATGCAGGTGGACCGCGAAGGTGTCCCAGGGCAGTGGCGCGCCGGCCTGACGAAGCAGGCGCCCCACCTCGCCCCGGTGGTAGCTGCCATGCACGATCACGTGCAGCAGCATTTCCTCGCGCGTCATGCACCCTCGGTCTCCATCGGTGAAGGCGAAAGGCCAGGGCTCGGCCAGCGCCTCGGGGCTCAGGCCGCGCAGGTGGTCCAGGTACCAGCGGTCCGAGCTGTGCAGGTCATGCTTCAGGGCCTCGAGCGTCGGCGTGTCCGGCGCGTGGTCCGCCGTGAAGCCGTGCGGCTGGTGGGTCAGGTGGGCCATGAAGATCCGGTTGACGGTCAGGACGTGGTTGAGCAGCCGCAGCGCGTCGTGCCGCGCCGGGGCGTGGCCCCCGGCATCGAGCCCTTGGAGGGCGTCGACGAGTTCGCCGTGCGCCCAGGCCTGGTAGCGGAACAGGCTTTGCAGCGATGCCAGAGAGCTCATGGTCCATCTCCTTCAGAATGTGAGTCAATGGCTCACATCCTCTGACCTGGGAGGCCGCATGTCTACTCGCATTCCCGCCGTGTCCGCGCCCATGCGCAAACAACCTCGCCAGGCCCGCTCGCGCACGACGGTGGACGCGATCGTCCAGGCGGGGGCTCGCATTCTGGGCCAGCGCGGCTGGGCGGGGTTCACGACCAACGCGGTCGCGGAGGCCGCCGGCGTGAGCATCGGATCGCTCTACCAGTACTTTCCCGACAAGCACGCGCTGATCGACGCGATCCGCCGCCAGCACCTGGACGATTGCCTGTCGGCGGTGCAAAAGCCGACTACCGGGAAAAGCCTGAGGCGGTACGTCGAAGCACTCGTCGACGACATGATCGCGGTGCACGCCGGGAACCCTGGCCTGCACCAGGTCCTGCTCGACGAGGTCCTGGCCGCCGAAGGCCTGCGCGACCCGCACAGCGCCTTCGAGAAAACCTACCTGGGCTGCCACGCCAGCGCCGTCGCCCACTACCGCGGCCAGGCGACCGCGGCGGCCGCGGACGCGCTCGCGGGCACCCTCGTGTCCGACGCGCTGGATGGTGTCATCCACAACGCCATCCGCCGCGGCGAGCTGGCGTCGACGGCGGTCCGCTCGGAACTGGTGCGCCTGCTGCTGCTGTACCTGAGGGACGTCGCCCGCCGCCGAGCCCCGGCATGAAAAAAGCCCGCGGGCCTGTCGGCTCGCGGGCTGGACCTCCCACCAGGGGGAGATCGATCCCAGGAGAACTCAGCGGTTGTAGGCCGTCTCGCCGTGCGAGGTGATGTCCAGGCCTTCGCGCTCGGCTTCTTCGCTGACGCGCAGGCCGACCATCATGTCCACGATCTTGTAGGCCACGAACGAGACCACGCCCGACCAGACGATGGTCACAAGCACGCTCTTGATCTGCACCCACAGCTGGGCGCCGATGGCGTAGTCGTCGGCCTTGACGCCGCCCAGGCTGGAGGCGGCGAACACCGCCGTCAGGATGGCGCCGACGATGCCGCCGACACCGTGCACGCCGAACACGTCGAACGCGTCGTCGGCACCCAGCATCTTCTTGAGGCCACCCACGCCCCACAGGCAGACCAGACCGGCGATCAGGCCCAGGGCGATGGAGCCCATCGGGCCGATGAAGCCAGCGGCCGGCGTGACCGCCACCAGACCGGCGACGGCACCCGATGCGGCACCCAGCATGGAGCCCTTGCCCTTGTGCAGCGCTTCACCCGCGATCCAGGACAGCGTGGCCGCGCCGGTGGCGAGGATGGTGTTGATGAAGGCCAGACCGGCCACGCCGTTGGCGGCACCCGCCGAGCCGGCGTTGAAGCCGAACCAGCCGACCCACAGCAGCGAGGCACCGACCATGGTCAGCGTCAGGCTGTGCGGGGTGAGCGCTTCCTTGCCGTAGCCGATGCGCTTGCCCACCACGTAGGCACCCACCAGACCGGCGATACCGGCGTTGATGTGCACCACGGTGCCGCCAGCGAAGTCCAGCGCGCCGTCGGCGCCCAGCAGACCACCGCCCCAGACCATGTGGGCCATCGGGATGTAGCTGAAGGTGAACCAGATCACGGAGAACAGCAGCACGGCCGAGAACTTGATGCGCTCGGCGAACGAGCCCACGATCAGCGCGCAGGTGATGGCCGCGAAGGTCGACTGGAAGGCCACGAAGACGAACTCGGGGATCGTCGGCAGCAGGCCCGAGAGCGTGTCGGCCGTGATGCCCTTGAGGAAGACCTTGTCGAAGCCGCCCACGAACTTGCCTTCGCCCACGAAGGTCAGGCTGTAGCCGTAGACGCACCAGAGGATGGTGATCAGCGAGAAGATGACGAACACGTGCATCAGCACCGACAGCATGTTCTTCGAACGGGCCAGACCGCCGTAGAACAGGGCCAGGCCCGGGATGGTCATCAGGATGACCAGCATGGTGGAGGTCAGCATCCAGGCGGTGTCGCCGGTGTCCAGCGCGGGCGCGGCGGCGGCCGGCGCGGCTTCGGCGGCGGCAGCGGGGGCTGCTTCAGCCGCAGCGGGGGCCGCGGCCGGCGCGGCTTCGGCAGGGGCGGCGGCCGCAGGGGCCTCCGCGGGCGCGGCGGTCTGCGCCATGGCGTTCAGGCCACCGAAGGCCAGGCCCATGCCCAGGAACAGGGTTGCGATGAGTTTTTTCATGTCCGTGATCTTTCTTGTTCAGGGGGCGGCGATCAGAGCGCTTCCTTGCCGGTCTCGCCGGTCCGGATGCGCACCACCTGTTCCAGGGAAGTGACGAAAATCTTGCCGTCGCCGATCTTGCCGGTGCGCGCGGCACCTTCGATGGCTTCGATCACGCGCTCGACGAGCTCGTCGGACACGGCGGCCTCGATCTTGACCTTGGGCAGAAAGTCGACCACGTACTCCGCGCCGCGGTACAGCTCGGTGTGGCCCTTCTGGCGGCCGAAGCCCTTGACTTCGGTGACGGTGATGCCTTGCACGCCCATGCCGGAAAGTGCTTCGCGCACTTCGTCCAGCTTGAACGGCTTGATGATGGCTGAAACCATTTTCATGCTGTGATTCCTCTTCTAGAACGGAAGGGTGCTCAGACCGGAGGGCCGACACCGCGGTTTGCGGAGGGACCATGGAACTCCACGGCCCGGATTCAATCGCTTACACCCCCAAGCATGGACCGTGCCAACGACCCCCGCCCGCGTACCCCCCCGGGTTCGGGTCCTGGCGGCCACCTACAGTTGGGCCGCGCGCCCGGATTTTTCAGGCGCCACCGCCGCCCCGATCGCCCACGGCCACACCAAAGCTGTGCGCACCAATTGGGTGCGGCCCAGGGGGCGCCTTTTGCCCCAGCGGGTGGCCTGGGCGCGCACCGAAACAGGGAGAAACCACACATGAGTCTGTCATTGGTGCACAGCCGCGCGCTGCTCGGCCTGGAAGCGCGCCCGGTCTGCGTCGAGGTCCACCTCGCCAACGGCCTGCCCAGTTTCACGCTGGTCGGCCTGGCCGACACCGGCGTGAAGGAAGCGCGCGAGCGCGTGCGCTCGGCCATCGCCAACGCGGGGCTGGAGTTCCCGTCGAACAAGCGCATCACCGTGAACCTGGCGCCGGCCGACCTGCCCAAGGACTCCGGCCGCTTCGACCTGCCGATCGCCCTGGGCATCCTCGCCGCCAGCGGGCAGATCGACGCGGCGCGGCTGGCCGGCTGGGAGTTCGCGGGCGAGCTCTCGCTCGGTGGTGAACTGCGGCCGGTGCGCGGCGCGCTGGCCATGAGCCTGGCCGTGCACCGGCAGGACACCGCGCGCCCGACCCGCCTGGTGCTGCCGCCGGGCAGCGCCGAGGAAGCGGCGCTGGTGCCGCAGGCGCAGGTCTACCGCGCGCGCCACCTGCTCGATGTGGTCGCGCGCTTCCTGCCCGAGCGCGAGTCCGACACGGCGCCACCGCCGCCACCCGATGAGGCCGGCTGGGCCCGCCTGGCGCCCACCGCGCGCGCCGCCCTGCCCCGTTACCCCGACCTGATCGACGTCAAGGGCCAGGTGGCCGCCAAGCGCGCGCTGGAGATCGCGGCGGCCGGCGGCCACAGCCTGTTGCTGGTCGGCCCGCCGGGCTCGGGCAAGTCCATGCTGGCCCAGCGTTTCGCCGGCCTGCTGCCGCCCATGGGCACGCTGGAGGCGCTGGAGTCCGCCGCCGTGGCCTCGCTGGCCGGGCGCTTCAGCCTGGAGCGCTGGGGCCAGCGCCCGACCTGCGCGCCCCACCACAGCGCCAGCGCCGTGGCCCTGGTGGGGGGCGGCTCGCCGCCTCGGCCGGGCGAGATCTCCATGGCGCACCAGGGCGTGCTGTTCCTCGACGAGTTGCCGGAATTTCCACGCTCGGCGCTGGAGGCCCTGCGCGAGCCGCTGGAGAACGGCCACATCCGCATCTCGCGCGCGGCCATGCAGAGCGAGTTCCCGGCACGCTTCCAGCTCATCGGCGCGATGAACCCCTGCCCCTGCGGTTTTCTGGGCCACCCCACGCGCGCCTGCCGCGACACGCCCGACCAGATCGCGCGTTACCAGGGCAAGCTCAGCGGCCCGCTGCTCGACCGCATCGACCTGCATGTGGAGGTGCCCGCGCTGCCGCCGGACGACCTGCTGCACGGCGCGGCCGGCGAGCCCAGCGCCGCCGTGCGCGAGCGCGTGCACCTCGCGCGCCAGCGCGCCCAGGCCCGCCAGGGCAGCACCAACCAGACACTGGCCGGGCAGGCGCTGGACGCGCACGTGAACGCCGAACCGGCCGCGCTGAAGTTCCTGCACACCGCCGCCGCGCGCCTGGGCTGGAGCGCGCGCAGCACGCACCGCGCCCTGCGCGTGGCGCGCACCATCGCCGACCTCTCGGGCGCGGACGCGGTGGTCACCGCGCACGTGGCGGAGGCGGTGCAGTACCGGCGCGTGCTGCGCCAGTCCGGCGCCGGCGGTTAGTCGATCCGGATGCCCGCTTCCTTCACCACGCTGGCGTAGCGCTGCACGTCGTTCACCAGCGTGCGCATGAACTCATCGCGCGAACGCGGGGCGACCAGCTGCCCCAGGCCGGCCAGCTTGGCCTTGATGCCCTCCTGGGCGAGCGAGCGGTTCAGGCTGGCGTGGAGCTTGTCCAGCACGTCGGTGGGCGTGCCGGCCGGCGCAAGCAGGCCGAGGTTGCTGGAGATGTCCACGTCCTTGATGCCCGACGAGGCCAGCCCGGGCACACCGGGCAGCATGGGGGAGGGGTTGGCGCTGAGCACCGACAGCGCGCGCAGGCGGCCACCGGCGATGTGCGGCACGGCGCCGGCGTCGGCCACGGTGAAGCGCACTTCGTTGGACAGCAAGGCGGTGAGGGCCGGGCCCACGCCCTTGTAGGGCACGTGCAGGAATTTGACGCCGGCCGAACGGGCCAGCAGCTCGGCCGAGAGGTGGGGCGCCGCGCCGTTGCCGCTGGAGGCGTACGTGATCTCCCCGGGCTGGGCGCGGGCGGCCTGGATCAGCTCCTGCACCGTGTGTTCGCGCGCCGCGCTGTTGACGGCCAGGATGAAGGGCGACTCGGTGACGAAGCCCACCGCCGTGAACGACTTCACCGGGTCGTAGCTCAGCTTGTTGTACAGCGCGGCGGCCGACGCGTGGCTGATGGTGCCGGTGATGTAGAGCGTGTGGCCATCGGGCGCGGCGGCCGCGACGTTGGCCGCCCCGATGGTGGTGCCGGCGCCGGGGCGGTTGTCGACGATGACGGGTTGCCCCAGGTCCTGCGCCATGCGCTCGGCGATCGTGCGGGCCGCGACGTCGGTCGAGCCCCCCGGCGGGAAAGGCACGACCAGGCGGATGGGCCTATTCGGGAAAGGCGCCTGCGCGTGCGCGGGCATGGCCAGCGCGGCGGCCATGCCGGCCGCGGAGATCAACACGGTGCGACGGTTGGGGTTCATGGTGAGGGCCCTCGGGTCAGATGGATTGTTCGGCTTCGCTGCGCACCACGTCCAGGCCGCAGGCGGACATCAGCCGGGCCAGCGTGCGAATCTCTTCCGGGCGGGGGCGCGGCATGGGCGCGCGCATCAGGGGCGAATCGATCAGGCCGCGCAACCAGGTGGCGATCTTGTAGCGCACGTGCAATCGGCCCGGCTCCGAATACACGTATTCGTGCAGCTGCGCCATGCCGCCGTTCCAGATCTCGCGCGCGGCCTTCAGATCGAGCCGCTCGAAGGCCTCGATGTGCGCCAGCATGGGCTCCATCGCGTAGTTGAAGGAGCCGCTGATGGCGCCGTCGAACTGCCAACCGGAGGCCAGGTAGTCGTGGAAGAGGTGGGCGCTGGACGGCAGGACCGCCACGTTGGGCAGGTGCTCGCGCAGCGCGCGGGCGATCACCCGGGCGCCCTGGGGCGAATAGGTCATCTTCCAGCCCATCACATTGGGCACGGCGCGGCAGATCGCCAGCGTGGCCTCCAGCGGCAGGCCCAGCCCCCACTGCGGTGTGGCGTTGGAGATCGGGTGCGCGAAGATGGGCAGGTCCACCGCCTCCTGCTGCAGGCGGATCTGGTCCAGCCACACCTCGGGGTAGCGGGCCGCGTCCCAGGCCACCGACACGTCCATGGAACCGGCGGGCGGGATGACGAAGATGCCGTCCACGCCGAATTCCTTGGCGTCCTGCGCCGCCTGCACGGCGTCCTTGGTCGTCCAGCCGAAGGTGCCGGCCAGCACCGGCAGCCGGCCGCCGGCTTCCTCCATCACGATCTCCAGCACGCGGCGCTTCTCCTCGCGGCTCAGGTACGAGACCTCGCCCGCTTCGGGGTTCGCGATCAGGCCGCCGACCTGGGCGAAGCGGTGGTCCGCGTAGTAGCGCACCAGCCGGCGCAGCCCGGGCTCGTCGATCTCGTCGTCCTTCAACGGAAGGACCATGGCGGTGTAGAGGCGGTGGGACAGTTTTTTCCGGTCGTCGTCGGACATGGGCATGTGAGGTCTCCTGAGGGCATTGAAATGGCGGTGTCCACGCACGAGATCTCTTGCCCGACCCATGCCAAGAACGGTTCCGAGCGGGAATTACAGCCCCAGCCCGTCCCTGCATCAAGCGGAAGATTTTGAACAACTCATCAGGAAGATTGAACAATCCAGGAGGGGTCGGCCGTCCGGCGGCGGGCGGCCCGTTCCAGCCGCGCCCGCAACGCGAGGTCGTCCCACGGCATGGCCTCGAGGCAGTAGCGCCACTGCGCCTCGGGCACCGGCGCACCGGACTCCATGGCATCGCACAGACGCAGCACCGCCAGCCTCCGATGGCGAAAGCGGATGCTGCGCTCCAGCAGCGCCATCAGGGCCTCCTGCGCGCGCTGTGGATTCGCCCCGGCGCACGCGGCCTGTTGCTTCATGGCCCGCACGGCCGCTCTGCTTCTGCTCATGCCGGCATTGTGGTTCCGCGTGCGCCTTTCAGGTGATCGCTCGAAGCGATCGCTATAGCACCGCGCTGACTTGTTGCGGGCGGGGGGTCTTCCTACGATCCGCCCCACTCAACCAGCGCCTTTTTGCACATCACCATGAAAACCCAAGTCGCCATCGTCGGGGCAGGCCCGGCGGGCATGCTGCTTTCGGAAATCCTTCACCACCACGGCATCGACAGCGTCGTCGTGGAACGCCAGAGCCGCGACTACGTCCAGGCGCGCATCCGCGCCGGCGTGCTGGAGCAGACCACCGTGGACATGCTGCGCCAGTACGGCCTCTCGGCGCGCATGGACCAGGAAGGCCATGCGCACGACGGCATGAAGATCGTGTGGGCCGGCCGCAGCGAGTTCTTCATCGACGTGCACAAGCATGTGGGCAAGCGCTTCGTCGCCTACGGCCAGACCAGCATCCAGGAAGACCTGTTCGCGGCGGCCGACCGGCGCAACGCCCGCGTGATCTTCAACGCCGGCGAGGTCGCGCTGCACGGTGTCGACACCGATGCGCCCAGCGTCAGCCTGGAGCTCGATGGCCGCCGCGTCACCATCGAGTGCGACTACATCGCCGGCTGCGATGGCTTCCATGGCGTGTCCCGCCGCGCGATCCCGGCCGACGTGCTGAAGGAGTTCGAGAAGATCTACCCGTTCGGCTGGCTGGGCATCCTCACGCCGCAACCCCCGTTGCCGGACATCGTGTACGCCAACCACCCGCGCGGTTTCGCGCTCGCGTCCATGCGCAGCCCGACGCTGAGCCGCTACTACATCCAGGTGCCGCTGGACACCAACATCGAGGACTGGCCGGACGCGCGCTTCTGGTCCGAACTCAAGGCGCGTTTTCCGGCCGGCATGGCCGCCTCGATCGTGGAGGGGCCTTCGATCGAAAAGTCCATCGCGCCGCTGCGCAGCTACGTGGCCGAACCCATGAGTTACGGCCGGCTCTTCCTCGCCGGCGACGCGGCGCACATCGTGCCGCCCACGGGCGCCAAGGGCCTCAACCTCGCCTTCTCGGACGTGCACTACCTGAGCCGCGCGCTCGATCACCGCTACCGCACCGGCAGCCCGGACCTGCTGGCCAGCTACAGCGAGACGGCGCTGCGGCGCGTGTGGCACTCCGTGCGCACCTCCTGGTACCTGACCAACCTGCTGCACCGCTTCCCCTCCTCGACCGCCTTCGACCAGCGCGCGCAGGAGTACGAGCTGGACTTCCTGAAGTCCTCTCCCAGCGCGCAAGTGGCCCTTGCCGAACAGTACGCCGGCCTCCCTTTGGAACACACCTGATGACACCCCAGACACGCGACTACCACGACATCCCGGGCACCTACGTGTTCGACGGCACCCATCAGCGCATGGGCTACGGGCTCAACATGTTCTGCAAATCGCTGGACATCGCGGACCACCGCGACGCCTTCCGCGCCGACCCGCAGGGCTGCCTGGCCCGCTACCCGATGACAGAGGCCCAGCGCGAGGCCGTGCTCCAGCGCGACTGGCTGGCCCTGCTGCGCCTGGGCGGCAACATCTACTACACCTTCAAGCTGGCCATCTTCGACGGCCTGAGCATGCAGCACGTCGGGGCCGCCATGTCGGCCACGCCGACGACGGTCGAGGACTTCCGGCGAATGATGGTGGGCGGCGGCCGCGCGGTCGCGGGCCTTCGCAGCCGGCAACAGAACCGGGAGGCGGCCCATGGCTAAGGTGATTGGTGGCGTGGGCACCTCGCACGTGCCGGCGATCGGCGCCGCGGTCGATGGCGGCAAGACGCAGGAGCCGTACTGGAAGCCGGTGTTCGACGGTATGCAGGCGGCCAGGGACTGGATCGCGCGCACGAAGCCGGACGTCTGCATCGTCGTCTACAACGACCACGCGTCCTGCTTTTCCCTGGCGCTCACGCCCACGTTCGCGCTGGGGGTGGCCGAGCGCTACCAGCCGCACGACGAGGGCTACGGCCCCCGTCCGGTGCCGGTGGTCCAGGGTGCGCCCGAACTGTCCTGGCACCTGGCCGAGTCGCTGATCCTGGACGAGTTCGACATCACGGTGGTTTCCGAGATGACGGTGGACCACGGCCTGACGGTGCCGCTCTCCGTGCTGTTCGGCCAGCCGACGTCCTGGCCCTGCCAGGTGATCCCGCTGTGCGTGAACGTCATCCAGTACCCGCCCCCCACGGGCCGGCGCTGCCTGAAGCTGGGCCAGGCGATCCGCAAAGCCATCGAGGCCTACCCCGCCGACGTGCGCGTGGCCGTGATCGGCACCGGCGGCCTCTCGCACCAGCTGCAGGGCGAACGGGCCGGCCTGATCAACGCCGAATTCGACAACGCCTGGCTCGACGATTTTGTCGCCGCGCCCGAGCAGGTCGCTCAAAAGGACCACCTCGAACTCCTGCGCGAAGCCGGCTCGGAAGGGCTGGAGTGCGTGATGTGGCTCGTCATGCGCGGGGCCCTGCAAGCCGAGGTCGACGTGGTGCACCGCTTCTATCACGTCCCGGCGTCGAACACGGCCTACGGGCTGCTCGTGCTCGAGGACGTGGCCCCCCCGCTTCACACCACCACCTGACGATCCGGCAACGCATCGGATCGCGCCCCCTCACCCCACCAGGAGACAACATGACAACGACATCCCCACGGCCACACCGCTCTCGACTCTCGACCTGGATCGGCCGCCTGGCGGTCTGCGCCGCGCTGCTCCCGGGCGCCCATGTCGCCAGCGCCAACACGCCCGCCGACTGGCCAAGCAAACCGATCCGCCTGATCGTCGGCTTTCCGCCCGGCAGTTCCCCGGACGTGATCGCGCGGGCCCTGGTGCCGGGGCTGACGGAGGCGCTGCGCCAACCCGTGGTGGTGGAGAACAAATCGGGCGTGACCGGCATGATCGCCGCCGAGGCCGTCGCGCGCGCGCCCAACGACGGCTACACCTTCCTGGTCACCTCCGGCAGCGCGATGTCGATTTCCGTGCACACCCTGCCACGCCTGCCGATCCAGCCAGACAAGGACCTGATGCCGGTGGCCGCGGCGGCCCGGATCGAACTGTTCCTGGTGTCGGATGCGCGCCTGGGCTTCAACGACTTCCAGGGCTTCCTGGCCTACGCCAAGGCCCACCCCGGCAAGCTGTCCTACGCGACCCCGGGCAACGGCAGCGCGCCGCACGTGGCGGCCGAGATGCTCAAGGAGCAGGCCGGCATCCGGGCCGAGCACGTGCCCTACCGGGGCTCGTCGCCCGCGCTGCAGGACCTGCTGGGCGGTGTCGTGCAGTTCGCCTTCGACCCCGGCATCGCGCTCGAACACATCCGCGCGGGCCGGCTTCACCTGCTGGCGGTCGGCACCACCAAACGCTCACCGCTGTTCCCGGCCACGCCCACCATCCAGGAGCAGGGCCTGGCGGGCTTCGACGCGGGCACCACGCACGGCGTCTACGCCCCCGCCGGCACCTCCGCGGCGATCGTGGCCCGGATGAACGCCGAGATCAACAAGCTGCTGGCCTCGGCAGCGGTGGCGCAACAGATCCGCGCCCTGGGCGCGGAAGCCACGCCCATGACCCCCGCGGACTTCGGGGCGCAGATCCGGCGCGACAGCGAGCGCTACGGCGCCATCGTCAAAGCCCGCGGCATCAAAGAGTAAACCGCCATGCGCCTCTTCTCCCATGACGAACGGCCCGTGCACCTGGGCGCCTACCCCAGCGAGCGGCTGAGCCGCCGGGCCGCCGCGCCCGACCTGGACCACATTCGCGAGACCGGCGTGCTGCGCCCGCCGCGCGAACCCGGGCCCCGTTCCACGCTTGCGTCCTCCATCAGCCGCTTCATGTGCGCGCTCGACCAGGTGCGCGAAGGCGACCGCAACCCGACCGAGGCGGAGATCCCCTCGAGCCCCCGCGAGCGGGCCGAACACCTCAAGTCCGCCGCCTACTTTCTGGACACCTCGATCGCGGGCGTGTGCCGTCTGGACGCGGGTGATCTGCTGGCGCAACCGGTGGAACACCCGGACTTCCGCACCGCGACCTACGAGCAGTCGGAAACCAAGCTGCGGCTGCGCTTCAACCCCAACGCCGTGCTGCGCCAGATGAAGCGTTCGATGGCCTTGTGCGAGTCGGGCATCGAGCAGCACACGCACGCGCTGGTCCTGATGGTGGAACACCCCCGCGACCCCTCGAAGGACGAGCCCGGTTCGGACTGGATCGTCGGCATGCAGGCCTGGCGCGCCGCGCTGCGCGCGGCCGAGACGGCGGCGGTCCTGGCCAACTACCTGCGCATCCTCGGCTACGAAGCGCGCAGCCACACCGCCACCACGACCAACGTGAACCTCCTGCGCCTGGCGGTGTCCAGCGGGCTGGCGCGGCGGGAAGGCGACACCGTCGTCAACCCCTTCATCGGCGACCGTTTCGGCCTGGCCGTGGTCACCACCAACCTGGCGCTCGAGCCCGACCAGGCCCTGGCGCCACCCTCGCTCGCCGAACGCTTCCACGCCCAGGGCCCGAGCTGGTGGATCGGCTCGGCGAGCCCGAAGAACGCCTCCAATGCGATCGACTTCCAGGGCCGCCACTACCGGGACAGCCGCTACCCGGTCGAGACGCTCAAGCGGGTCGACGAGACCACCACCTACATCGACGAAGCCCGCATCCCGCGCGTGCCCAAGAGCAGCGAGTTCTTCCTGCGGGCCGCGTTCGGCGACCTCGGCAAGACCACGCAGGACATGTCCAAGGACGGTTATTCGGTCGCCAAGGCGCCCCTGGCCGCCGCGCTGCGCCTGGCGCTGAACGTGTACTCGGTGCTGCAGCGGGGCGAGCCGGCGGCCGAGCAGGCCCCCTACAGCGATCCGGCGCACAACGCGGACCTGGTGAAGGCGACGCTGCACTTCCTCGGCGCGGACCTGGCCGGCATTTCCCGCGCGCCGGCGTGGGTCTGGTACTCGCACCGGCAGGACGGCACCGAAATGCCGGTGGCCCACCCCTTCGCGGCCACCGTGATGATCGACCAGGGCTACGAAACCATGGAAGGCGCCTCGGGCGACGACTGGATCTCCAGCGCCCAATCGATGCGCACCTACATGCGCGCGGGCCTGGTGTGCGGGGTCCTCGGCGACCACCTGCGCAACCTCGGCTTCAGCGCCACGGCGCATTCGGCGGCCGACAGCGACGTCATCCAGACCCCGCTGGTGCTGCTGGCCGGCCTGGGCGAGGTCAGCCGGATCGGCGAGACGATCCTCAACCCGTTCCTGGGCCCACGCAGCAAGACCGGCGTCATGACCACGGACTTTCCGGTCCAGCCCGACAAACCCATCGACTTCGGCCTGCAGAACTTCTGCGACTCCTGCAACAAGTGCGCGCGCGAGTGCCCATCGGGCGCGATCTCGGCGGGTCCGAAGGTGATGTTCAACGGCTACGAGATCTGGAAAGCCGACGTCGAGAAATGCACGCGCTACCGGATGACCAACCTGGGCGGCGCCATGTGCGGCCGCTGCATGAAGGCCTGCCCCTGGAACCTGCCCGGGCTGGTGCAGGAGAAGCCCTTCCGCTGGGCGGCCATCCACATGCCGGTCGCGGCCCAATGGCTCGCGCGGCTGGACGATGCCCTCGGACGGGGTGGCATCAACGCCAGGAAAAAGTGGTGGTGGGACATCACGAACGATGGCACCGGCCGGATCGTGCAGGCCCAGGAGGTCAACACGCGCGGCCTGAACAAGCACATCCGGTTGAAGCACGAAGACCAGACGCTGGCGGCCTACCCCGCGCCGCTGGCCCCCCTGCCCCTGCCGATGCCCAGTCCCCTGGACCGCGAGGCCGGCATCGAGGCGTACCGGCAGCTGCTCAGCCCCCAGCAACACCAGCAGCGCATCAAGGACGGCGACACCGACAACGTCGTTCCGCCCCTGCGCCCGCTGGTCGAGGCGCCGCCCGTGATCGTCGCGCGCATCGGCCGCCGCTGGCAGAGCTCGGCCGACGGCAAGATCGACCTGTTCGAGATCGTGTCGAAAGACGGCCAGCCCCTGCCCGCCTGGGCGGCCGGCGCCCATGTCGACGTCACCGTCACGCCGGAGTACATCCGGCAGTTCAGCCTGGCGGGCAACCCCGCCGAGCGCGGGCACTACCTGCTGGGCATCCTGCGCGAGGACCAGGGCCGGGGGGGCTCTCTCAAGATCCACCAGATGCTGCGGCAGGACACGCCGGTGGTGATCTCGCGGCCGCGCAACCACTTCCCCATCGTGCCGTCGGCCCGGCGGCACGTGCTCATGGCCGGCGGCATCGGCGTCACCCCGCTGATCGCGATGGCGCACGAGCTGCACGCGATGGGCGCCGACTTCGACCTCTACTACAAGTCCAGGACACGGGCCCAGGCCGCGTTCATTCCGGAACTCGAGGCCATGCCCTGGGCCAGCCGGGTGCACTTCCACTTCAGCGACGAACGCCGGCTCGACATCGCGGACGTCCTGCGCGATCCGGTGCCGGACAGCCACCTGTACACCTGCGGCCCCTCGGCCTTCATGGACGCGGTGTTCGACACCGCCAGCGGATTCGGCTGGCCCGAGGAAAGCCTGCACCGGGAGTACTTCTCGGTCCCCGAGGCCCCCGCGCGCGAGCGCCACCCCTTCGTGCTGCGCCTGGCGCGCTCCGCCAGGACCATTCCCGTGACCGCCGAGCAATCGGCGGTGCAGGCGCTCGCCGCCTGCGGGCTGCAGGTGGACGTCAAGTGCAGCGACGGCCTGTGCGGTGTGTGCGCCGTTCCCTACATCGAAGGCGAGGTGGACCACCGCGACTTCGTGCTGAGCAAGGAACAACGGAAAACCAGGATGGTGCTGTGCTGCTCCCGCGCCGCCGAGGCGGATGCGGAGGTCGTGCTGGATCTGTAACCGGCGGCGCCGCGAGGCGCTGCCATCCGCGCTCGCCCCGAGCGCTTCCCACAGAAGGAGACAACATGAAGAATGGTGTGATCGGCGCGTGCCTGCTCGTGCCGCCCCTCGCGTTCGCCCAGGCCCCGGGCGGCACGTCATCGGTCCAGCTGTATGGGCGCCTGGACGCGTCCGTCAACGCCGTGCGCATGTCCGGCACGGCCTTGGCGGCCCCCCGCAGCCACACGCTGCTCTCCAGCGACACCTCGCGCTGGGGCGTGCGCGGCACGGAAGACCTGGGGGGCGGGCATCAGGCCTTCTTCAAGCTGGAGCAGGGCTTCAACGCCGACACCGGCACCTTGTCCAGCCCCACGCAGGCCTTCAACCGCGAAACCGTGGTGGGCCTGCGCCACGCCACGCTGGGCAGCCTGGCCCTGGGCAGCCAGTTCACGCCCAGCATCGCGATGTCGCTGCGCATCGACCCGTTCCAGCGCTCGAGCATGGGTGCCATGCAGACGCTGTTCCAGCGCGGGGGTGCGGCGGGCAACCTGGGCTATCCGGTTCAATACAACAACGCGATCCAGTACACCTCGCCCACCGTCGGCGGCTTCGTGGGCCGCGTGATGGTGGCGACCAACGAGGGCGCCTCACCGTTTGGCCATCCCGCCAGCTATGCCCTGGAATACGCCCAGGGTGCGCTGTACGTCGGCGCCGTCTACGACCGCCTGAACACCACCGGCGCCTCGGCGGGCCAGCCCGGGCGGGCCTCGGTCTCCACCGACACGGTCAGCCTGGGCGCGAGCTACGACTTCCGGGTGGCGAAGCTGTACGGCTACCTGATCAAGTCCGATGTCGATGGCTCGTTCGGCATGCGCGGCGGCTCCGTCGGCGTCAAGGTGCCGGTGGGGCCGGGCGAAATCAACGCCACCTACCAGGTGCGCAACGTCGACGACGCCGCCGGCTCGGACGCGCGCCTGTGGGCGGTGCAGTACCTGCAACCCCTGTCCCGGCGCACCTCGGTGTACGTGAGCATCGCCCACCAGCGCAACGACGGCGCGGCCGCGTTCGGCCTGTGGCCCAGCCGCGCCGACGCGGGCGGTAGCCCGGCCGCGGGCGCGGACGTCCGAGGGGTCCAGATCGGCATGCGCCACGTCTTCTGACCCGGGCGGAAAGGCTCAGGGCCTGACGCCCAGGGCCAGCGCGCGCGCGCACGAGCGGCACATGGCGACGAAGGCCTGGGCCGCTGGCGAGAGCGGGGGCTCGCGGCGGTAGACCACGCTGTTGACATAGCGCGGCACCGCCTCCTGCAGCTCGAGGGTCGCGAGTCCGTCGCCCATGAGACCGCGGTCGATCATCACGGCCGGGATGACGGCCATCCAGTCGGTGCCGCGCACCAGGGCCGCCAGCTGGGTCAAGGACTCGCACGTGGCCGCGATGAGGGGCGCCGGCAATCCGTGCTCGATGTGGTACTGCGTCACCGTGCCACCCGGGCCGCCCGGCGAGCCCAGCAGCACCCATTCGGTCTCGAGCAGCTCGCGGATGGAATCGGCGCCCGCCAGCGGGTGGTCTTCCCGGGCGATCACGGCCAGATCGCTGCGGAACAGCTCCACGCTCGTCAGGTTCGGTGACACGCCTTCGCCAGGCACCGCCGTGATCGCGAGTTCCACTTTGCCCTGTTGCAAGGCGGACTCCAGGTGCTCGTACACCCCGCTGGTCAGGTTCAGCCGCACGTCGGGAAAACGCTTGTGGAAGTCCGGCACCACGTGGTGCAACAGGGTCGCGGTCGGCGTGGGGCCCAGGCCAATGCTGAGGTGACCGCCGCTCTTGCCACGCAGGCGATCGGCGTCGCTGAGGATCTGGCGCGACTCGCGATCGACGATCTGCGCGCGCTCGTAGATCTGCCGGCCTTCCGCCGTCAAGGTGATCCCATGGGTCGATCGCACGATCAGCCTCAGCTTCAGCTCGTTTTCAAGCGCCTGGATGCTGGTGGTCAAGCCCGCCTGGGACACATCGAGCTCTCGCGCGGCTCTGCGAAAGCTGCCAAACTCGACAATGGCCAGGAAAGTTCGCAGCTGCTGAAGTGTCATGTCGTGATCGCCGCAGGAAGCGGCGTTGAAATTATCGGGGACAAGCGCGCGCGGCGGCGCTCGAGATTTCCCGCATGCCACCGCGCCCGCGCGGCCATTCGACTGCTGTTAAGGTTCCGCCTTTCCCCCTCCCCGCCTTCACCGCTTCAGGAGACTTCCTTGACGTACCCCAACACCCAACTCTTCATTCAAGGCCAATGGCGCGATGCCCAAGCGGGCGAGACGCTGGCCGTGTTCAACCCGGCGACCGGCAAGGAAATCGGGCGCGTGGCGCACGCGCGCCAGGCCGATCTGGACCTGGCCCTGGCGGCCGCGCAAAAGGGCTTCGAGACCTGGCGCGACACGCCGGCCATCGAGCGCGCCAAGGTGATGCGCGCGGCCGCCGGCCTGATGCGCGAGCGCGCCGGCGCCATCGCCCGCCTGCTCACGCAGGAGCAGGGCAAGCCGCTGGCCGAGGCCAAGGGCGAGGCCATGGCCTCCGCCGACATCCTCGAATGGTTCGCCGACGAAGGCCTGCGCGTCTACGGCCGCATCGTGCCCTCGCGCGGCAACCTGGCCCTGCGCCAGATGGTGCTCAAGGACCCGGTGGGCCCGGTGGCCGCCTTCACGCCCTGGAACTTCCCCATCAACCAGGTCGTGCGCAAGCTCGCGGCGGCGCTGGCCACGGGCTGCTCCATGATCATCAAGGCGCCCGAAGAAACCCCGGCCGCACCGGCCGAGCTGGTGCGCGCCTTTGCCGACGCCGGCCTGCCCGCGGGCGTGCTCGGCCTGGTCTACGGCACGCCGGCCGAGATCTCCAGCTACCTGATCGCGCACCCGGTCATCCGCAAGATCACCTTCACCGGCTCCACGCCGGTGGGCAAACAACTCGCGGCCATGGCCGGCCAGCACATGAAGCGCGTGACCATGGAGCTGGGCGGGCACGCGCCGGTGATCGTGGCGGAAGACGCCGACGTGGCCCTGGCCGTGAAGACTGCGGGCGGCGCCAAGTTCCGCAACGCGGGCCAGGTCTGCATCTCGCCCACGCGTTTCCTGGTGCACGAGAGCATCGCCAAGGAGTTCTCGGCCGCGCTGGTCAAGCACGCGGCCGGCCTCGCGGTGGGCGACGGCACGGCCGAGGGCACGCAGATGGGCCCGCTGGCCAACCCGCGCCGCGTCACGGCCATGGCCGAGTTCACCAAGGACGCCGTGGAACGCGGCGCCACGCTGGCCACCGGTGGTGAACGCATCGGCGACGAAGGCAACTTCTGGCGGCCCACCATCCTCACCGACGTGCCGCTCGAAGCCCGCGTGTTCAACGACGAGCCCTTCGGCCCCATGGCCGCCGTGCGCAGCTTCAACACCCTGGACGAAGCCATCGCCGAAGCCAACCGCCTGCCCTACGGCCTGGCCGGCTACGCCTTCACGCGCTCGCTGAAAAACGCCGACCTGCTCGCGCGCCGGGTCGAGGTGGGCATGCTGTGGGTCAACATGCCCGCGATGCCCTCGGCGGAAATGCCGTTCGGCGGCATCAAGGATTCGGGCTACGGCTCCGAAGGCGGTCCGGAGGCCATGGAGGCCTACCTGAACTCGCGCGCCGTGGCGATCATGAACGTCTGATCGCTCGATGCGAAGGCCTAGGAACCCGGGTTCCTGGGCCTGGCCACCGGCGCCAGCAACTGATGCGCCTGCAGGCCGAACACGTGGGCAATGCGCTCCACGTTGTCCAGTGAAATGTTGCGCGCCTGCCGTTCCACGTGGCCGATGAACGTGCGGTGCAACCCGGCCTCATGGGCCAGGTCTTCCTGGGACCAGCCCCGCTCGGCGCGCAGCCGGATCATGTTCAGGGCCAGGGCCTCTCGGGCTGAAATGAGGGTTGGGGGAGCGCTGGCCGATGAACGAGACATCGCCCAAGTCTCTGGCTGTGACGTGTTTGAGTCAGCCTCCTTTAAGTCACATTATGATGCGCATACCGCAATGTCAGTCGCTGCACGCGAATTCCAGAAGAACTCGCGTGCAGCCGCAAGGAGATGTGTATGGGCTTTTTTTCAGGAGCGCCGGAAGTGTTCCGAAGGCGCAAGGCCGAAGCGGCCATTCAAACGCAGTTTGAACTGTGCCGCAACATGGGTGTCTCTCTGGGTCGCCCAGCGACCCTGGCCCGGCAGGTCGTTGAACTCGCATTCAACGACCTGCCGGGATTGTCCGATGGGCGCCTCCAGGGCTGGGCCCTGACGACCACTGTGCTGGTCATGGCGTTCATGCGCAAGGAATCGCCTCAGGCAATGCGCATTCTCTGCGCCGTGGCATTGACCAGGATGCTGCTGGCGGCGAGCGATGAGGGCTCGCTGTGCGCCCTCTCCCTGGAAGAGGAAGCGCTGCTGCAAACTGCCCAGGAACTGATCCTGCAGTTCAACGCACAGCAGCGGATCTCGTCAGACCTGTGATGGGGCTTGGCGCCCCGCCAACCTCACTTGTTCGGGCCGATGCGGTGCGTGAAGGCCACCACCAGCGCGGTCACGAAGAAGAAGGCCTGCAGTTCCAGGCGCCAGCCGCCGGTGCTGGTGAGATCGAACCAGTGGCCCATGTGCGCCAGGCCCACGGCGAAGGCCATGTTGATCGCGATGACCAGGGCCGCCGGCACCACCCACACGCCCGCGAGCAGGAACAGCGGCGCCACGAACTCGCCCAGGTACACGCCATAGGCGAGGAAGCCGGGCAGGCCCTTGGCGACCAGCATGCCTTCGATGCCGCCCACGCCGCCGGTGATCTTGGCCCAGCCGTGCAGCACCATCAGGAGCGCGAGCGTCCAGCGCAACAGGATGACGCCGAGCCGGGGGTGGTTGAAGAGGTTGTTGAGCAGGTTCATGGTGAAAAGGTTTTAAGAAGCCAACATCAAAAAGGGGATGTACGGAAGGCAGAGCCGCCGCCGCATGAAGAGGTTCCCGGCGCGCCGCCATGGCGCCCCGTGACAGGGTCGGTGACCTACTGGCGCTTCCAGTGCCTGTACCCGCGCCATCCCCACACCGCCAGGCACCCGGCGCCCAACACCAGCGCCAGCCAGCCCAGGCCCGCCGAGCCCGCGACGATGTCCCGCAGCGCCGGCGACTGGAGGCGGTGGGGTGCGATCAGCACGATCAGGCCAATGGCGGCGAGCAACACGCCTTTCCAAAGCAGATCGTCGTTGGGCCGTGGGTTCTTCGACGTCATCGTTCTCCGTCCTCACAGGTTCGGCGCGAGCCAGCGCTGCAGCTCGTTGCGCGCCACCGCGCTGCGCTCGGCCAGGTCGTCCACCTGGTCGTCGCCGATCTTGCCGACGTTGAAGTAGGTGCTCTGCGGGTGGGCGAGGTAGAAGCCGCTCACGCTGGCCGCCGGGGTCATGGCCAGGCTTTCGGTCAGGCCCATGCCGATGTCCTCGCACTGCAGCACCTCGAACATCGCGCGCTTGACGGAGTGGTCCGGGCAGGCCGGATACCCCGGCGCCGGCCGGATGCCCTGGTACTTTTCCTTGATCAGCTCTTCGTTGCTCAGCGCCTCGTCGGCCGCGTAGCCCCAGAGGTCGGTTCGCACGCGGTGGTGCATGCACTCGGCCAGCGCCTCGGCCATGCGGTCGGCCAGGGCCTTGAGCATGATGGCGGAGTAGTCGTCGAGGTCGTCGAGGAACTGCTTTTCCTTCTTCTCCACCCCCAGGCCGGCGGTCACGGCGAACATGCCCACGTAGTCGTTGGCCTCGCCCTGGGGCGCGACGAAATCGGCCAGGCAGCGGCTGGGGCGCATCACGCCGTCGATCTCGTGCTTCTCGGCCTGTTGGCGCAGGCCGTGCCAGGTCAACGCGACTTCGCGGCGGCTCTCGTCGGTGTAGAGCTGAATGTCGTCGTCGTGCACGCTGTTGGCCGGATACAGGCCCACCACCGCGCTGGCGCTGAGCCAGCGGCCTTCAATGAGGCGCTGCAGCATGCGCTTGCCGTCGCTGAACACGCGCCGCGCTTCTTCGCCCACCACCTCGTCCTTCAGGATCTCGGGGAAGGGGCCGGCGAGGTCCCAGGTCTGGAAGAACGGGGCCCAGTCGATGTACTTGGCGATCTCGTGCAGGTCGAAGTTCTTGAACACGCGCTTGCCGATGAACTTGGGCTTCTGCGGCGTGTAGGCCTTCCAGTCGATCGGCGTCTTGTTCAGGCGCGCGCGCTCCAGCGGCCACAGCGGCACCTGTTTCTTGTTGGCATGCTGGGTGCGCACGCGCTCGTAGTCGGCATTGACCTCGGCGATGTAGGCCGCGGCCTGGTCGGACAGCAGGCCCTGCGCCACGCTCACGCTGCGCGAGGCGTCGGGCACGTAGACCACCGGCCCGTCGTAGTGCGGCGCGATCTTCACCGCGGTGTGCACGCGGCTGGTGGTGGCGCCACCGATCAGCAGCGGGATGCCCCGGCCGCGGAAGTGTTCGTCCTTCTGCATCTCGCCGGCCACGTACTGCATCTCTTCCAGGCTGGGCGTGATCAGGCCCGAGAGGCCCACGATGTCGGCGCCCTCGGCCTTGGCCATGGCCAGGATCTCGTGGCAGGGCACCATCACGCCCATGTTCACGACCTCGTAGTTGTTGCACTGGAGCACGACGGTGACGATGTTCTTGCCGATGTCGTGCACGTCGCCCTTGACGGTGGCGATCACGATCTTGCCCTTGGGCTTCACGTCGCCGCCGGCGGCCTGCAGCGCCAGCTTCTCGGCCTCGATGTAAGGCAGCAGGTGCGCCACGGCCTGTTTCATCACGCGCGCGCTCTTGACCACCTGCGGCAGGAACATCTTGCCCTGGCCGAACAGGTCGCCGACCACGTTCATGCCGTCCATCAGCGGGCCTTCGATCACGTTGAGCGGGCGGCCACCGCCGGCCTCGATCTCGCGCCACATCTCTTCGGTGTCTTCGGTGATGAAGTCGTTGATGCCGCGCACCAGCGCGTGGCTCAGCCGCTCGCGGATCGGCAGGGCGCGCCATTCGTTCTTCTTGCTGTCGTCCTTGGCCGAGCCCTTGGCGCTCTCGGCCACTTCCACCAGGCGTTCGCCCGCATCGGGCCGGCGGTTGAGCACCACGTCTTCCACGCGCTCGCGCAGATCGGGCTCGAGCTCGTCGTACACGCCCACCATGCCGGCGTTGACGATGCCCATGTCCATGCCGGCCTGGATCGCGTGGTACAGGAACACGGTGTGGATGGCCTCGCGCACCGGGTCGTTGCCGCGGAAGCTGAACGACACGTTGGACACGCCGCCGCTGACCTTGGCGCCCGGCAGGTGCTGCTTGATCCAGCGCGTGGCGTTGATGAAGTCCACCGCGTAGTTGTTGTGTTCCTCGATGCCGGTGGCGATGGCGAAGATGTTGGGGTCGAAGATGATGTCTTCGGGCGGGAAGCCCACCTCATCGACCAGCACGCGGTAGGCGCGTTCGCAGATCTCGACCTTGCGTTCGTAGGTGTCGGCCTGGCCCTTTTCGTCGAAGGCCATGACCACGGCGGCCGCGCCGTAGCGCTTGACCAGGCGCGCCTGGCGCTTGAACTCGTCCAGGCCTTCCTTCATGGAGATGGAGTTGACGACGCCCTTGCCCTGCACGCAGCGCAGGCCAGCCTCGATCACCTCCCACTTGGAGGAGTCCACCATCACCGGCACGCGCGCGATGTCGGGCTCGCCGGCAATGAGGTTCAGGAAACGCACCATCGCGGCCTTGCTGTCGAGCATGGCCTCGTCCATGTTGACGTCGATGATCTGGGCGCCGTTCTCCACCTGCTGGCGCGCCACGGCCAGCGCGTCTTCGAAGCGGCCTTCGAGGATCATGCGGGCGAAGGCCTTGGAGCCGGTGACGTTGGTGCGCTCGCCCACGTTGACGAACAGGCTGCCCGGCTCGATGCGCAGCGGCTCCAGGCCGGAGAGCAGCATGGGCGGCACGGGGGTGGACGACGACGACGGGGAAGCGGATTCGGAGGACATGAGGCTCACCAAGGCAGTTTGCGAAAAACAGACCGGTGAGCGCCGTTTGGGCCTGTTCGCGCCCACTCAAGCCTGACGCACGGTGGGGGCTGAAAAGCCCGCCGGCGCTGCAACGCTCCTTGAGAAGCGGCGATTTTAGCTCGCCAGGGAGGGCCTCGCCCGCCATTGGTGCGATGTTTGCTTGCCCCGCGCCCATGCCTTCCAGCCCCAGCGACCCCGACAGCCCCCTCACCGACTGGCACGCCCAGGAGCTGCTGCTCATGCGCGAGGTGATGAAGCTGGTGGGCCGCAGCCTGGCGCCGGCCTTCGTGCTGCGCGAGATGCTGCACCTGATGAGCGAACTGCTGGGCCTGAACCGGGGCCGCATGGTGCTGGCCGGCGAGCCCGCGCCGGGCGAAGAGCGCACGGCCTCGGTGCGCCACGCCTACGGCCTCACGGCCGAGGAGGTGCAGCGCGGCGTGTTCCGCTGGGGCGAGGGCATCACCGGGCGCGTGCTGGCCACCGGCCTGCCCGCGATCGTGCAGGACGTGGACGCCGAACCGCTGTTCCTGTTCCGCACGGTGCCGCGCGAGCGCCTGCCGCCGCAGACCGTGGCCTTCATCGCGTTGCCGATCGAGGTCAACGGCGCCACCATCGGCGTGCTGGCCTGCCACCGCATCCGCAGCCGCCAGCGCCACCTGAACGACGACCTGGCCGTGTTGCGCATCCTGGCCACGCTGGCCGGGCAGCTGCTGCGGCTGGAACAGCTGGTGGCCGAGCAGACGCGCCAGCTGCTGGCGCGCAACGCGGCCCTGGCCCGCGCGCTGGACAGCGCCAGCGCCCGCTACGGCCTGATCGGCCGCTCGCCCGCGCTGCTGCAGGCGCTGGGCGAGCTCGAGCGCGTGTCGCAGTCGCAGGCCACGGTGCTGCTGCTGGGCGAGTCGGGCACCGGCAAGGAGCTGTTCGCGCGCGCGGTGCACCTGGCCAGCGGCCGGCACGACCAGCCCTTCATCAAGGTCAACTGCTCGGCGATTCCCGAAACGCTGTTCGAGTCCGAGCTGTTCGGTTACGAGCGCGGCGCCTTCACCGGCGCGAACACCGCGCGCGCGGGCTGGTTCGAGCAGGCCCACGGCGGCACCATCTTCCTGGACGAGATCGGCGAGCTGCCGCTGGCCATGCAGTCCAAGCTGCTGCGCACGCTGCAGGAAGGCACGCTGGTGCGCCTGGGCGGCACGCGCGAACTCAAGGTGAACGTGCGCCTGGTGGCGGCCACCAACCGCGAACTCGCGCGCGAGGTGCAGGCCGGGCGCTTCCGGCAGGACCTGTATTACCGGCTCAACGTGATCCCGATCCGCCTGCCCAGCCTGCGGGAGCGTGGCGAGGACGTGCGCGCGCTGGCCCTGCACTTCGTGAACCGCGCCAACCAGGCGCACCAGCGCAACGTGAACCTCGCGCCCGACGCGCTGGCGCGGCTGGAGGCGCACGACTGGCCGGGCAACATCCGCGAGCTGGGCAACCTGATCGAGCGCCTGGTGCTGCTGGCCGACCACACCCTGGTGACGGCCGCCACGCTGGAGCGCTTCATGCCCCAGGCCCAGGCCCAGGCCCAGAACGCGGCGGCCCCCACCGGGGAGACCGAACCGCTGGTGCGCGACTACCAGAGCGCGCAGTCGCACAGCGCCCAGGCCCTGCGCGAGGCGCTGGCCCGGCACCAGGGCAACCAATCGCGCGCGGCGCAAAGCCTGGGCCTCACCCTGCGCCAGTTCGCCTACAGGATGAAGAAGCTCCCTCCTGCGTCGCCTTCGGCGCCTTCCCCCCGAAGGGGGGACGACACCTGAGACCCGGCGAAGCCGGCTCCCCGGTGTCTCTGGTTTGCACCTCCCAATGCGTCGACATTGTGTCGACACATTGAAGCGACAAGGATCTGGTCACGGATGGCATCGCTCTATTTTCAAGAGCATCAAACTCAATGAAAACAATGACTTGAAAGCCATTCCAGGCAACTTCACGAGGCTGGCACGCGGGTTGCGAAAAGGCACCGCAGGCAATCCCGCCGGCCGCTTTTTTCGTGAGGTTTCCATGAGCATCGACGCCATCCTGATCGCCCCCGCCCAGTTGCAGGCCCTGCAGTCGTCCGAACCCGTGGTGGTCATCGACACCCGCGACGCCGAGACCTACGCCGCCGGCCACATCCCCGGTGCGGTGAACCTGCGCGAGGTCTTCACTTACCTCGCCACCTCCACGCCCGAAGGCCTCCAAGCCCTCAAGGCCACGTTTGCTGCCGCACTGGGCGGCGCCGGCCTCTCGGGCGAAGAGACCGCCGTGTTCTACGAGGACGCGATGAACAGCGGCTACGGCCAGTCCTGCCGGGGCTACTACCTGCTGACCTGGCTGGGCTACCCGAAGATCAAGGTGCTCAACGGCGGCTTCAGCGCCTGGAAGGCCGCCGGCCTGCCCGTCTCCACCGAGGCAGCCGCTCCCACGCCCGCCACCTTCCCCGAACTCGCCGGCAGCGATGTGATGCTGACCCAGGCCGACGTGCAGGCCGCGCTGGGCACCGACACCGTGCTGCTCGACGTGCGCGACGTGGACGAGTGGATCGGCGACAGCTCCTCGCCCTACGGCAAGGACTTCGCGCCGCGCAAGGGCCGCCTGCCCGGCGCCAAGTGGGTCGAGTGGTACCGCTTCATGAAACCGTCCGCCCAGGGCCCGGTGTTCAAGACGCCCGACGAGGTGAAGGCCGAGTGCGCCACCGCCGGCATCGCGCCCGACGACACCGTCTACCTCTACTGCTTCAAGGGCGCGCGCGCGTCCAACACCTTCCTCGCCCTCAAACAGGCCGGCTTCAGCGACGTGCGCATGTACTTCGGCTCGTGGAACGAGTGGTCGCGCGACGAGAGCCTGCCGATCGAGACCGGCCTGCCGTTGGCGAAGTCGAGCAAGAAGCCCAGCCTGGCGCTCGCCGCCTGATCTCAACCCTTCCCGTTTTTTCAACCCTGGAGACCCCATGTCCGCCACCGACACCCTTGAACCCACCGCCCCCGCCAGCACCACCGTGAAGGCGTGGCTGCGCCCGATCGACGGCGCCGGCCTCGCCGCCTTCGCCGCCAAGGGCAAGGCCAACCCGGCCAGCCGCGGCACCAACAAGGTCCACACCGTGATGGAGGGCCAGTACCGCTCGCTCTCCACCGTGGGCCAGCACGCGCCGGTGGTGGTGGACGAGCCGCTGCACCTGTTCGGTCAGGACACCGCCCCCGCCCCGGGCGAGATCGTGCTCTCGGGCCTGGGCGGCTGCCTGGCCGTGGGCATCACGGCGGTGGCGACCTGGAAGGGCGTGAAGCTCAGCAAGCTCGAGGTCTTCCTCGAGGGCGACATCGGCAACCCCGCCGCCTGGGGCGCCGGTGGCGCGCTGGAGAAAACGCCGCCCGAGATGGGCTTCCAGGCGATCCGCGTGAAGGTGCTGGTGGAGGGCGACGCCCCGCGCGAGGTGCTCGACGAGATCGTGCGGCACGCCAACTTCTACTCGCCCGTGGCCAACACCCTGCGCAACCCGGTCCCGATGACGGTCGACCTGGCCTGAGCGCCGCCGCCTGCCTGCCTGCCCCTTCAACCTCCTGGACCGCGCATGAACCCGAACGACCTGCCCCGCGAACTGACCCACGAAACAACGGCCGACGCGCTGCTGGCCGCGGTGCGCACCGTGGCGCAAGGCCCGCTGGCCGCGGTGGTGGAAGCCATCGACCGCGAAGGCCACTACCCGCGCGAGGTGCTGCAGCAGCTGGGCGCGCTCGGCGCGCTGGGGGCCCACCTGGACGCACCGGCCGGGCGCGCCGACTACGGCCTGGCGATCCGCGCCATGGCCGAGGTCTCGCGCGTCTGCGGTGCCACCGGCTTCATGGTGTGGTGCCAGCTGGTCTGCGGCCTGTACATGCAGGCCAGCGGCAACCCGGCGCTGGGCGGCGCGGCGCTGCGGGCGCTGGCCAGCGGCGAGGCCCTGGGCGGCACCGCCATGTCCAATCCCATGAAAAGTTACGCGCAGATCGAGAGCCTGCTGCTCAAGGCCACGCCGGTCGAGGGGGGCCACCTGGTCAGCGGCACCCTGCCCTGGGTCAGCAACCTCGGCCCGGGCCACGCCTGCGGCGCCCTCGCGGCGGTGGTGGACGCGCAGGGCGAGCCACTGGGCCGCGAGCTGATGTTCCTGCTGCGCTGCGACGCGCCCGGCGTGGAGCTGCGCGAATGCCCGAGCTTCTCGGCCATGGAAGGCACCGGCACCTACGCGCTGCGCCTGAAGGACGTGTTCATCGGCGCGAACGAGCGCATGGCCGAACCGGCCAAACCCTTCATCGCGCGCATCCGCGCGGCCTTCGTGCTGCTCCAGTGCGGCATGGCGGTGGGCGTGGCGCAGGGCGCGATCGACAGCATGTGGGCGGTGGAGGCGCAGCTGGGCCACGTGAACCAGTTTCTCGAAGACCGGCCCGACGCCTTGCAGGCCGAGCTGGACGCGCTGACGGCGCGCGTGATGGCACTCGCCGACACGCCGTTCAACGACAGCGTGGACTTCTTCATCGACGTGCTCGACGCGCGCGCCCACGGCGCCGAGCTGAGCCTGCGCGCCGCGCAGTCGGCCCTGCTGCACCAGGGCGCGCGCGGCTACCTCATGAGCTCGGACGTGCAGCGCCGCGTGCGCGAATCGCACTTCGTGGCCATCGTCACGCCCGCCATCAAGCACCTGCGCAAGGAAATCGCGCGCCTGTCCGCCGAGGTGATGCCGTCATGAACACCGCCCCCTCCTTGTCCCCGGTCGCGGCGGCCGTGCAGGCGCTCGCGCCCTACCAGACCTACCTCTGCGACGCCTGCGGCTACCTCTACAACGAAGCCGACGGCGACCCCGACGGCGGCCTGCCACCCGGCACGCGCTACGCCGACATCCCCGACGACTGGGCCTGCCCGCTGTGCGGCGTGACCAAGGCCGACTTCCGGCCTTACACGCCGCCCTCTCTGGAAACCTTGCGCGCCGCCCTGCCCCGCAGCGCGCCGGTGGCCGCGCGCGGTGGCGCGGCCGGCGTGGTGATCGTGGGCGCGGGCCGCGCCGGCTGGCAGATGGCCGAGGCGCTGCGCGCGCTCGACGCGAAGCGGCCGATCACCCTGGTGAGCCAGTGCGCGGGCGACCTGTACGACAAGCCGCTGCTGTCCGTCTCGCTGGCGCGCGGGCTCGCGCCCGACACCCTCGCCAAGGAAAGCGGCCCCGCGGCGGCCGCGCGCCTGAACCTGCGCCTGCTCGCCCACACCCAGGCCGTGCGCATCTGCCCCGACACGCGCACGCTGCGCACCACGCGCGGCGTGCTCCGCTACGACCACCTCGTGCTGGCGCATGGCGCCCAGGCCGCGCTGCCGCCGGCCCTGCCCGCCGCGCTGTGCTGGCGCATCAACCACCTCGACGCCTACCAGCGGCTGCGCGCCGCGCTGGGGAATTCAACGAAGGACGTGGCCATCGTCGGCGCCGGCCTGATCGGCAGCGAACTCGCCAACGACCTCGCGCTCGGCGGCCACCGCATCACCCTGCTGGACGTGCAGGCCGCACCGCTGGCGCGCTGGCCCGCCGAGCAGGCTGGCGCGCCGCTGCTCGATGCCTGGAAAGACCTGGCCATCCGTTTCGTGGGGGGCGTGCAGGTGGCGCGGCTGGAGCCGGTGGCCGGCCGCTACCGGCTCACCACCGCCTGCGGCCAGCGCTTCGCGGCCGACCAGGTGATTGCCGCCGCCGGCCTGCAGACGCCGACCCGGCTGGCGCGCAGCGCCGGGCTCGCGTGGGACCAGGGCATCGCGGTGGACGCCGCCACGCTGCGCACCAGCGACGACCGCATCCACGCCCTGGGCGACTGCATCGCGGTGAACGGGCAGCCGAGCCGCTTCATCGAACCGATCGCGCGCCAGGCCCGGGCCATCGCGGCCAAGCTCTGCGGCGCGGCCCCCGCGCCATACGCACCGCGCGCGGCGGTGGTGCGGGTCAAGACCACCTCGCACCCGCTCACGCTGCACTGAGTTGAGCGGCGCGGGCGCTCAGCCCTGGGTCTTCTCGTGCGCCAGCGCGAAGGCGAGGATCACCTCGCGCACCACCTTGCGCTGCCCCACCGGCAGGTTGAGGTAGGCGTCGAACATCTCGCGCTCCTCGAAGCTCAGGGCCTCGTCCCAGCGCTTGCGCTTCTCCTGCACGCGGCGGCGCACATCCGGGCCGTAGCGCAACACCTCGGGCTCCACCTTCAGGATCTCGGCCAGCAGCTGCAGCTTGTCCTGCGCGGGGATGGCTTGGCCCTTGAGCCAGCACGACACCGCCTGAAAGGAGACCGAGGTCCCCCAATAGCGGGCATTGAACAGGTTGTGCAGGACGCCGGGCCGGGGCTGCAGACCCACCGCCAGCATGGCTTCGCGCAGCCGTTGAGCGAATTCGAGCTTCTGATTCATGCACCGAACGCTAGTTTTCGGCCGTGCGCGCGATTAATATCCATTTGAGTCTTGAACTCATATCTTGATTGATTTGTTCACATTGTCTCAAGGAGGACAAAGATGACCCAGGCTGTGGCACCCCGCCTCACCCCCACCACCACGGCCCTGCTGCGCTGGTGGTTTGGCCAGGAAGCGATCTGCCTGCGCGGCGGGCAGGCCTTTCATGACCGGCAGCGCCGGGCGATCCAGGACACCCTCATGGCGCACGAAGCGATGGACCCGCACTCGCTGCGGCTGGAGCGGCCCGTGCACCGCCTGGCATTGACCCAGGGAGAGCAGCAGATCGAGGTGCTGCTGGCACTGCTGGTCTGGCAGCTGCTGAACCGCAACGACGCGCTGGCGGCAGGCACCGACGACGCGCGTTTCACGCACCACTTCATCGCCGTGGCCGCGCACGACCCCGCCCGCGAACGGCTGCGCCAGGTGTTCTTCGGCCGGCCCCGGCCGGGCGGCCGCGGCCAGCGCGACTTCGGCACGAGCGATCTGGTGCGGCTGAGCCCGTTGCTCATCCCCACCGCCCGCCACGAGGAGGTCCACGCCTTCGTGCGCGCCAGCGCGTGCCACGGCGCCCCGCTCTTTCACCAGTTCGATGGCGGCGGGGTGATCGCCCTCACCGACGGCCGCCTGGAAGCGCTGGAATGCCTGGCGCGCCTGCCCCATGCCATGCTGTTCGACGACGACACCCGACCGCCCTACCTGGAGCACAGCGAAGAGGATCGGCACGGCCTGGCCTGGCGCCACCACGTGCGCCGCTTCGCCACCGCGCGGCGCGGTTTTGGCGTGCAGGTGGTGTTCACGCCGCCGCCGGGGCACGGCCCCGGACAGCCCTGACCGCTCTCAGGCGCTGGGGGTGCCTTGCGCGCGCAGCGGGATCGTGCGGCGCGCGGGTTTTTCTGCCCGCGCGCGCAGCTGGCCGCAGCCGCCTTCCACATCCTGCCCGGCCGACTGCCGCAGCTTGGTGAGGATGCCGCGCCGGTGCAGGCGGCGCGCGATCTCGGCCGCCTGGGCCCAGCTCGGGCGCCGGTACGGCAGGTCGTCCACCGTGTTGTACGGGATCATGTTGAGGATGGCGTACTTGCCGTGCAACAGCCGCACGATGCCCTCGATCTCGTCGTCGCCGTCGTTGATGCCTTCGAGCAGCGTCCACTGGTATTGAATGGGGTAGCCGGTGGCGCGCGCGTAGCGCTCGCCCGCGTCCACCAGTGCCTCGGGCGCAAGGCGAGGCGCGCGCGGCAGCAGCTGCTCGCGCAGATCGGCCTTGGTGGTGTGCAGCGAGAGCGCCAGCGCGGGCTTCACCCGGCCCTGCGGCAAGGCCTCGAACACGCGCGGGTCGCCCACGGTGGAGAACACCAGGTTCTTGTGGCCGATGTTGCCCACGGTGCCCAGCAGGTCGATGGCTTCGAGCACGTTGTCCAGGTTGTGCGCGGGCTCGCCCATGCCCATGAACACCACCTTCTTCACCACGCGGCGCGTGCGCGCCAGCGCCACCTGCGCCACGATCTCGGCGCTGCCGACCTGGCGCACCAGGCCGCCCTGGCCCGTCATGCAGAACACGCAGCCCACCGCGCAACCCACCTGGGTCGACACGCACAGGCCGTCGCGCGGCAGCAGCACGCTCTCCACGGTCTGGCCGTCGGCCAGCGCCACCAGCAGGCGCGCCGAACCGTCCTCGCCCGGGTGTTCGGAGCGCAGCACCGCCAGGCCCGAGAGCTCCTCGGCCAGCGCCGGCAAGGCCGCCACCAGCGTGGCGGGCAGGAAATGCCCGACCTGGCGCCGGCCCGCGTCCTGCGGCAGGGCCTGCGACCACAGGCGCAGCACGCGCTGCTCGTGGCGGGGGTTGGCGCCGAGCGCGCGCAGGCGTTGGCGGAGGTCTTCGATGCGCATGGGACGAGTAGCTTAGCGCCGGGCTCAGCGCTCGAACAGGGCCGCGAGCTGGGGCCCGACCTCGTCGATGAAGTGGCGCAGCTTGGCCGGCACGAAGCGCTGGCTCGGGTAGACAAGGTGAATGGGGTCGGTGCGCGCGTGCCAGCCCGGCAGCAGCGGCACCAGCTGGCCGTGATCGACCTCGCGCCGGCACACGTAGTCGGGCAGCAAGGCCACGCCCTGGGCGTCGAGCGCGAGGCGGCGGATCAGCCGCATGTCGTTGGCGGCGAAGGCGCTGCGCAGCGGCACCTGCACCCGGGCCTTGCCGCGTGAAAGCGTCCAGCTGTCGCGCCCGAGCGGGCTGAAACACAGGGCAGCGTGCTGCGCGAGGTCTTTCGGTGTGCGCAGCGCGGGCGCGCGCGCCAGGTAGTCCGGGTGCGCAAAGGGCGCCCAGCGCGCTTCACCGATCCGGCGCGCCACCAGACTCGAATCGGCCAGCTCGCCCGCGCGCAGCGCCAGGTCCAGACCCTGCTCCACCAGGTCGAGTCGGGCGTCGGAAAACACCAGCTCCACCGCCACCCCGGGGTGGCGCGCGCGGTAGCCGCTCAGGATGCCCAGCAGCTGCTCGTCGCCCATGTCGATCGGCAGCGTGATGCGCAGCAGGCCCTGGGCCTCGTGTTTGCCGGCGTCGAGCTGGGCCTCGGCCTGCAGGATCTCGTCCAGCCCACGCGAGGCCTGGCGCAGGTAGGCCTGGCCGGCCTCGGTCAGGCGCAGCCGGCGCGTGGTGCGCTGCAGCAGCGTGACGCCCAGGCGCTGTTCCAGCCGCGACACGCGCACGCTCAGCGTGGACGTGGGCATGCCCATGAGCCGCGCGGCGGCGCTGAAACCGCCGGCCTGGGCCACGCGCACGAACACCAGGGTGTCGTTCAGGTCGGGGTGCTGATTGTTCATCTCATTGAAAAATGATTTGCGATCTTACCGGCTTATCAAGGGAACGCCAGCCCGGTACAGTGCTCCTTCATACAGGAGAACACCCCCATGAAAACCGTTTCTTTCATCCAACGCAGCGCCGGCGGCCACTGGGTCGGCGACGGCTTTCCGGTGCGCAGCATCTTTTCGTACAACGGCGCGGCGGAGCGCTTCTCGCCCTTCCTGCTGCTGGACTACGGCGGCCCCACGAAATTCGAGCCCACCACGAAGCGCCGGGGCGTGGGCCAGCACCCGCACCGCGGCTTCGAGACCGTGACCATCGTCTACGACGGCGAGGTCTCGCACAGCGACTCCAGCGGCGGCGGCGGCACCATCGGCCCCGGCGAGGTGCAGTGGATGACGGCCGCCTCGGGCATCGTGCACGAGGAGTACCACGGCGAGCACTTCGCGAAACAGGGCGGCCCGTTCGAGATGGTGCAGCTCTGGGTGAACCTGCCCGCGCGCGACAAGATGGCCGCGCCGGGTTACCAGGGCATCACGCGCGATCAGATTCCGCAGATCGACCTGCCCGATGGGGCCGGCACGGCGCGCGTGATCGCGGGCGAACTGCTGGGCACGCAAGGCCCGGCCCGCACCTTCACGCCCATGCAGGTCTGGGACCTGCGGCTGAAAGCCGGCCACACCGTGACGCTGCCGGCCGCCGAAGGCCACACCACCGCGCCCTTCGTGCTGCGCGGCCGGCTGCGCCTGGCCGACGGCAAGGAAGTGAGCGCCGCGCAGATGGCCGTGCATTCGCGCGACGGGCAGGACGTGAGCTTCGAGGTGCTGGAAGACGCCACCGTGCTCTGGCTGGCCGGCGAACCGATCGACGAGCCCATCGTGGGGTATGGTCCGTTCGTGATGAACAGCGAGGCCGAGATCCACCAGGCCTTCGCCGACTTCCAGTCTGGAAAAATGGGGCGGATTGCGGGTGTCACGGCCTGAGAACGACGCAAACGCTGAATGAAGCAACCTCATCCCAGAGACACCGCCGGGCCGGCTTCGCAGGACGGCTGGTGTCGCCCCCTTGAGGGGGTGGCGCGAAGCGCCGCGGGGGTGTTTTGGAGAACAACATGCTTGAGATGGTGATCACCGCCCGCGAGGCCGACCTGGGCCACGGCCTGAAAGTGCGGCGCGTGCTGCCCTACGCGAAGCGCCGCATGGTCGGCCCGTGGATCTTCGTGGACCACGCCGGGCCGGTGACGCTGGCGGCCGAGGACACGCGCGCGGCCGATGTGCGGCCGCACCCGCACATCGGCCTGTCCACCGTGAGCTACCTGCTCAGCGGCCAGGTCTCGCACCAGGACAGCCTGGGCGTGCACCAGCTCATCAACCCGGGCGACGTGAACTGGATGACGGCCGGGCGCGGCATCTCGCACTCCGAGCGCTTCAAGCACCCGGACTCCTTCGCCGGTGGCGGGCTCGAGCTCATGCAGCTGTGGGTGGCGCTGCCCGAGGCCGATGAGGAGACGGAACCGGCCTTCACCCACTACCCCGCCGCCGGCCTGCCGGTGCGCGACGAAGGGGGGTGTGGATGCGCCTGATCGCGGGCGAGGCCTACGGCATGAAGAGCCCGGTGCGCACGCACTCGCCGCTGTTCTACCTGCACACCGAGTGGCAACCGGGTGCGCGCCTGGCCCTGCCGGGCGGCCACCGCGAACAGGCGGCCTATGTGGCGCGTGGTGAAGTGGAATACGGCGGCCAGACCTACGTGACGGGCCAGCTGCTGGTGTTCGGCGACGACACCGACGCCGTGATCACCGCGCACACCAAGAGCACGCTGATGATCTTCGGTGGTGAGCCCCTGGGCGAGCGCCACATCTTCTGGAACTTCGTGTCCTCGCGCAAGGAGCGCATCGAGCAGGCCAAAGCCGACTGGGCGGCGGGTCGCATCCCGCTGCCGCCGGAGGACAACCAGGAATGGATCCCGCTGCCGGGGTAGCCAGGTCAAGTGATGTAGCCGAGCCCCTACATGCCTGTCTTCAACCCTCTTTCCAGAGAGATCCAGATCTCCATCCCCAGGGCCGTTCTCGAACAGTTGCGCTGGGAAGCTGGTCAGGAATTGGTGCTTATCCCCAAGGGCAAAGGCCTGATGGTCATGCCCGCGCCGAAGCTTCAGGAGCTCGCTGACATCGCCGGGGGCGCTGACACCGAAGGCTACCGCGATCGCAAGGACCGGTACTGATGGCGGGAGTACTGCGGGTTGGCAACAACTCAGCATGAATCAATGAGGCGCCGTCACAGCCGCGCCAGCAACCGCCCCACACTCGCCAGCGCCGCCTCCCGCGTCGCGCCGTCGGTGGCGCTCTCGGCGAGGTAGGCGGTCACGATCACCGGCGCGCGCTGCGGCGGGAAGGCGATGCCGATGTCGTTGGCGTCGTCGCCGGCGGTGCCGGTCTTCTCACCGATGCGCCAGCCCGCCGGCAGCCCGGCCCGCAGGCGCTTGCCGCCGGTGGTGTTGGCCAGCAGCCATTGCAGCAGCCGCGCGCGCGAGGCCGGCGCCAGCGCGTCGCCCACCAGCAGCGCGCGCAGCGTGTGCGCCATGGCGCGCGGCGTGGTGGTGTCCCAGGGCTCTCCACTCGCGGCGCGGCGATTCAGCTCGGGCTCGGTGCGGTCCAGCCGGGTCACGCGGTCGCCGAGGCGGCGCGCGTAGGCGGTGAGCGCGCCCGGACCGCCGTAGCTGGCCAGGATGAGGTTGGCGGCGGTGTTGTCGCTGGTGGTGATGGTGGCTTCGCACAGCTGCGCCAGGCTCAGGCCCTCGCCACCCACGTGGCGTTCGGTCACGGGTGACCACGACACGAGGTCCTGCCGGCGGTAACGGATGCGCCGCTCCAGCGATTCCTCGCCCCGGTCCGCCCGGTCCAGCACCAGCGCGCTGGCCAGCAGCTTGAACGAACTGAGCATCAGAAAGCGCTCGTCCGCGCGCCAGCCGTGTTCGCGCCCGGTGGCGGTGTCGATGAGGTGCACGCCCAGGCGGCCCCGGGCGGTGGCCTCGATGTCGCGCAGGGCGTCCTGCAGCGCGCCGGTGTCGGCCCAAGTATTTCCGTGGATCAGGCCCAGCAGGGTGGCGCCGGAGGCCAGGCAGAAGGTGCGTCGGTCGGTCATGGTGGTTCCTCTTGAATCAGGCCTGCATCGTAGGCAGGACGGCCATCCCGTTCAAACGGGAATAATCGAGGCCACACCACGGAAAAACTTGGGGATTAAAGCGATGGACCTGCCACTCAACGCCCTGCGCGCCTTCGAGGTGTCGGCGCGCCACCTGAGTTTCACGCGCGCCGCGCAGGAACTCAACCTCACGCAGACCGCCGTGAGCCAGCATGTGAAAAACCTGGAGCAGCGCCTGGGCAAGCCGCTGTTCCGGCGCGTGCCGCGCGGCCTGGCGCTGACCGACGAGGGCCTGGCCCTGCTGCCCACGCTGGTGGACGCGTTCGCGCGCGTCTCGGCCACGCTGGAGAGCTTCAAGGGCGCGCACAAGCGCGAGGTGCTGTCGGTGGGTGCGGTGGGCACCTTCGCGGTGGGCTGGCTGCTGCCGCGCCTGCGCGACTTCCAGACGCGCCACCCCTTCGTGGAGCTGCGGCTGTTCACGCACAACAACCGCATCGACCTCGCGGCCGAGGGCCTGGACTGCGCGATCCGCTACGGCGACGGCCAGTGGCCCGGCCTGCAGACGCGGCACCTGCTGGCCGCGCCGCTGGCACCGGTGGGCGCGCCGGCCCTGGCGCACCGCATCCGCGCGGTGGCCGACCTGGGGCGCGAGACGCTGCTGCGCTCCTATCGCTCGGACGAGTGGGCGCAGTGGTTCGAGGCGGTGGGCGGGCGCGCGCCCCTGCTCACCGGGCCGATGTTCGACTCTTCGCTGGTGCTGGCCGATGCCGCCGCCCAGGGCGCGGGCGTGGCCCTGCTGCCGGTGTCGCTGTTCAGCCGCGACCTGCAGAGCGGGCGGCTGGTGCGCCTGTTCGAGGCCGAGGTGGACGTGGGCGGCTACTGGCTCACGCGCCTGAAGACGCGGCGCAAGAGCGCGGCCATGAAAGCGTTCCAGGACTGGCTGGAGCTGCAGGCCCCCGGAACACCCGCGGCCTGAGGGCCGCGCTCACAGCCCGAGCGCGCTCAGCCCCGGGTGGTCGTCGGGCCGTCGGCCGAGCGGCCAGTGGAACAGCCGCTCGCTCTCGTGGATCGGCCGGTCGTTGATGCTGGCGTGGCGCTGCTCCATGTAGCCTTCGGCGGTGAACTGCCAGTTCTCGTTGCCGTGCGAGCGGAACCAGTGGCCCGAGTCGTCGCGCCATTCGTAGACGAAGCGCACCGCGATGCGGTTCGCCTCGAAGGCCCACAGCTCCTTGATGAGCCGGTAGTCCAGCTCCTTCGCCCACTTGCGCGTCAGGAAGGCGTGCACCGCGTCGCGGCCCACCGGGAACTCGGCGCGGTTGCGCCAGCGCGTGTCCTCGGTGTAGACCTTCACGACGCGGTCGGGGTCGCGCGAATTCCACGCGTCCTCGGCCAGGCGCACCTTCTCGGTGGCCGACTCGCGCGTGAACGGCGGCAGCGGTGGGCGCGGCTCCATCAGTACTGCTTGTAGGGCAGGAACTTGCCCGAGAGGACGACGTTGACGCGGTCGCCTTTCGGATCGGCCTGGCGCTCGATGTCCATGCTGAAGTCGATCGCGCTCATGATGCCGTCGCCGAACTCTTCGTGGATCAGCTCCTTGATGGTGGTGCCATAGACACTGACGATCTCGTACCAGCGGTAGATCAGCGGATCGGTCGGCACGGGCGTGGGCAGCGAGCCCTTGTAGGGCACGACCTGCAGCCACTTCTGCTCTTCCATCGAGAGCCCGAAGATCTTGCCCACCACCTTGGCCTGGGCGGGCGAGGCGGTCATCTGGCCCAGGCACAGCGCCGTGGTCCATTCCTTGGACTGGCCCACCTTCTTGGCCACGTCGGCCCAGCTGATGCCTTTGGACACCTTGGTGGAAATGATCTTTTCGGTGACGTCGAGTCGGTTCATGGGTTGCCTCTTGTTGATGAAACGGTTGAGTGAAAGGGTTCAATCCAGGGACACCGCGGGTCCGGCTCCGCCGGCCCCAGGTGTCGCCCCCCTCTCTGAGGGGGGAGGCGCCGAAGGCGACGCGGGGGGTTCAATGGGCTCGCGCACGCGAGACCAAGAAGTCCACGATGTGGTTGCGCAGGTCGTAGTAACCGTCGAGGTGGTGCAGCTGCGCGCGCGTGCGGCTGCGCGGCAGCGGGTTGACCACCACCTCGGCCATGCCGCCGGGCACGTAGCCGTTGGCGCCTTCGCTGCCGTTGCTCATGAGCAGGATGCGGTCGGCCAGCAGGATGGCCTCGTCCACGTCGTGCGTGATCATGAAGACGGTCTGCCGCGTTTCGCGCACGATGCCCATGAGCTCGTCCTGGATGGTGCCGCGCGTGAGCGCGTCCAGCGCGCCGAAGGGCTCGTCGAGCAGCAGCATCTTGGGCTGGATGGCGAAGGCGCGCGCGATGCCCACGCGCTGCTTCATGCCGCCCGAGAGCTGGCTGGGCTTCTTGTCGATGGCCGGGCTCAGGCCCACGAGCGCGACGAACTTTTCGACGTGGGCGTTGAGGTCGGCGCGCGGCATATCAGGCCAGCGCGACTTCACCGCGAACGCGATGTTCTGCCGCACCGTGAGCCAGGGCATGAGCGCGTGGCTCTGGAACACCACGCCGCGCTCCAGGCTGGGGCCGGCGATCTCGCGGCCGTCCATGAAGCAGTGGCCCGAGCTCGCGGTGTCCAGGCCCGCGAGCACGTTGAGGATGGTGGTCTTGCCGCAGCCGCTGTGGCCGATGATGCAGACGAACTCGCCCTTGTCGATGGCGAAGGAGACATCGGCGAACACCGGCTTGTCGGCCTGGTAGGCCTTGGCGAGGTTTTCAACCTGGAGGAAACCGGTCATCTTGGGGGCTTTCGTTGGGGCCGGTGCGGCGGGCTGGGCGGCCACCGCGCCTTCGCGCACGCTGGACTCACTCCACATAGGTCACCGCCTTCTGGAGCTGGGCGAACATCAGGTCGAGCAGCATGCCGACCACGCCGATGAGCAGCACGGCGAAGATCACGTTGGTGAGCGAGAGGTTGTTCCACTCGTTCCACACGAAGTAGCCCACGCCGGTGCCGCCGACCAGCATCTCGGCGGCCACGATGACCAGCCAGGCGATGCCCATGCTGATGCGCATGCCGGTGAGGATGGTGGGCGCGGCCGCCGGCAGGATCACCTGGAAGGCCTTGCGGATCGGGTTGACCTCCAGCGTGCTGGCCACGTTGAGCCACTCGCGCTTGACCGAGGCCACACCGAAGGCGGTGTTGATCAGCATGGGCCAGACCGAGCAGATGAAGATGACGAAGATGCCGCTGACGTCCGAGTCCTTGAGCGTGTAGAGCGCCAGCGGCATCCAGGCCAGCGGGCTGATGGGTTTGAGCACCTGCACGAAGGGGTCGAAGGCCTTGCGCATCAGCGGCGACATGCCGATGAGAAAGCCCAGCGGGATGGCCACGGCCATGGCCAGCACGAAGCCCAGGCCCACGCGCGCCAGCGAGTGCGCGAGCTGGATGCCGATGCCCTTGTCGTTCGGGCCCTTGTCGTAGAACGGGTCGGCCAGTTGGGCCCAGCTCGCCTTCGCCACCTCGATCGGCGGCGGGAAGCCGGTGCTCTTGGCCGCGCCGGGGTCCTTGCCCATCATCTTGGCGTATTCGATTTCCTCGGCCGTCATGCCGGCCGAGGAACCGCCGATGCTGGGCCCGCTGGTGGAGAGCTGCCAGGCGCCGATGAAAACGGCGAACAGCAGCAGGGAGACCAGCGCGGCGCGCAGGTTGAGACTGGCGACTTTCATATTCAGGCCGCCTTCTGGATCGCGAAGCTCTTCAGGTACTCGGCGGGTTTGGCCGGGTCGAACACCTTGCCCATGATGGTGTGCTTGGCATAACCCGGGCCGGCCGCGAAGGGCTGGCCGAGTTCCTTCATGTGCTTGCGCGCGTCGGTGATGAGGAATACCTTCTCGGCGATCTGCTGGTAGTTCACCTCGCCCTTGATGTAGCCCCAGCGCTGCATCTGCGTGAGCATCCACACCGCCATGCTCTGCCAGGGCATGGGGTCGAAGTCGGCGCGGTCGGGCACGGTCTGGATCTTGCCCAGGCCGTCGGCGAAGCGGCCGGTAAGCACCTGCGTGAGCACGGCCTCGGGCTGGTTGAGGTACTGGCTGGGCGCGATCACCTTGGCGATGAGTTCGCGGTTCTTCGGGTCGCGCGCCATGGCGGCCGAGGTGAGCACCGCGCGGTAGAGCGCGGCGAAGGTGTTGGGGTTCTTCTGGATGAACTCGGTGCTGGTGCCGAAGGCGCAGCAGGGGTGGCCGTTCCAGAGGTCCTTGGTCAGCACATGGATGAAGCCGACCTCGTCGAACACCGCGCGCTGGTTGAAGGGTCGGGGCCGAGGAAGCCGTCGATGTTGCCCGCGCGCAGGTTGGCCACCATCTCGGCCGGCGGGATCACGCGCAATTGCACGTCGGTGTCCGGGTTCAGACCGTTTTCGGCCAGGTAGTAGCGCAGCAGGAAGTTGTGCATCGAGTAGTCGAACGGGATGCCGAACTTGAAGCCCTTCCAGTTCTTCGGATCGCGGTTGTCCTTGTGCTTGAGCGCGAGCGTGATGGCCTGGCCGTTGATGTTCTGCACCGTGGCCACGTTCATGGGCGTGGCGTTGCTGCCCAGGCCGAGCGAGATGGCCAGCGGCATGGGCGAGAGGAAGTGCGAGGCGTCGTACTCCTTGTTGATCATCTTGTCGCGCACCAGGGCCCAGCCCGCCGTCTTGGTGACTTCGACGTTGAGGCCCTGCTTGCTGTAGAAGCCCAGCGGGTGGGCCATGATCAGCGGCGTGGCGCAGGTGATGGGGATGAAGCCGACCTTGAGGTTGGTCTTCTCCAGCGTGCCTTTCTTGGTGCCGGCCTCCTGCGCCAGGGCTTGCAGGCTGGTCACCGGCAGCACGCTGGCGATGGCGGCCATGGCCGTGCCCTTGCCCACCGCGCGCAGGAAGCGGCGGCGCACCTCGTCCTGCGGGAACAGCGCCTTGACCAGGGTGGCCTCGATGAACTCGTTGCTGTAGGCCTCGAACTCGGCGGTCTCGCTGCGCCGGCGCAGCTCGATGGCGGCGCTGTCGGCGGCCACCTCGGCGTGGTGGTCGGCCACGGTGTGCTCGCGCCCGCAGCTGCACTTCATCATGAGCGGACGATCGGCGTTGTAGGGATCGAAGAAGTCGGACATGGCGCACCTCGTGTGTTGAAGACGAGGGGCTCTTTGCAAGCACCGGGCCAGAAGCCGGGTGCCGCGCGCTGCGTGGCGCAAGTCGTGCCGCGCCGACCGACGCGGTGTAGGGCCAGCCCTACAAAACGCGGCCTTTCAGGCGATCTCAGGCGCTTTTGGGCGCGCGCGCGTGGCGTTCGGCGTAGAGCGCGAGTTCCACGTCGTTCTTCGCGCCGGTCTTCTCGAGCACGCGCGCACGGTAAGTGCTCACGGTGTTGGGCGCCAGGCCGAGCTGTGCACCAATTTCGCTCACGGTGCGGCCCTGGGTGAGCAGGCGGTAGACCTGGTACTCGCGGTGCGAGAGTGCCTCGGGCCCGCCCTGCGCGCCCGCGCTGCCCACGGCGGCGGCCAGCGCCTCGGCCGTGGCCTGGCTCACGAACACCGCGCCGCCGGCGGCCTTGCGCACGGCGGCAAGCATGTCGTCGGGGTCGGCGCTCTTGTTCAGGTAGCCGCAGGCACCCAGGCGGATGCAGCGCACCGCGTACTGCTTCTCGGGGTAGGTGCTGAGCATGAGCACCGGCAGGCGCGGGTGCTCGCGCTTGATGGCCTGCAGCACGTCCAGCCCGTCGAGCCCGGGCATGGCGATGTCGAGCAGCACCAGGTCCAGCCCCAGGCTGCCGCCGAGCTCGCGCACCTGCGCCAGCACGTCCGGCCCGGTCTGGGCCTCGGCCACCACCTGCACGTCGGGCGCATCGGCCAGGATCTGCTTGAGCCCTTCGCGCACGATGCGGTGGTCGTCGCCGATCAGCACGCGGATGGTCTCGGCCAGCAGGTCGAAAGAGGTGTTCATGTCTGTGCCTGTGTCTCCGGGAGCAGTGTCACCGTCAGGCACATGCGGGTGCCCTGGCCTAGTGCGCTCTCTATTTGAATATCGCCACCGAAATGGCGCGCCCGCTCGCGCATGCCCATCACGCCATAGGCATTCGCGGCCTCGAAGGCCTGCGGCGGCGCACCCACGCCATTGTCTTGCACGGTCAGCTGCAAGGCAGTCCCCCGCACGACGATGTGGACACCCAGGCGGTCGGCGTGCGCGTGGCGCCCGACGTTGCTGAGCATCTCCTGGAAGATGCGGAACACCGCCATGGCCAGGGGTTCGGGCGGCTCGGGGGCCTCGGCCACGGCCAGGTGCCAGTCCAGCGCCAGCTCGGCCGACTGCACGAATTCCTGCGCCTGCCACTCCAGCGCGGCCCACAGGCCCTGGTGGTCCAGGATGCTGGGGCGCAGGTCGGTGATGATGCGGCCGACGTTGTCCACCGCGGTCTCGATCAGCCGGCTCATGTTCTGGCACTTGCAGCGCATGCGCTCGCGCATGTCGTGCGCGGCGTCGGCGCTGCGCTGCTCCTGCTCGGACAGGCGCTTGTCCATCCAGTTCACGTCCATCTTGAGCGCCACCAGCAGGCTGCCGAGCTCGTCGTGCACCTCGCGCGCGATGCGGGTGCGCTCGTCCTCGCGCACGGTTTCCGAGCGGGCGGCCAGTTCACGCACCTGTTTCAATGCGGTAGCCAGCGCGAGCGTGCGCTCACCCACTCGCTCTTCCAGCTGGTCCTTGGCGCGCCGCAGGGCGTCGGCGGCGCGCTTGCGCTCGGTGATGTCGACGAAGGTGACGACCGCGCCGCGCACCTCGCCGCCGTCCACGATGGGGTGGCTGGAGTACTCCACCGGGAAGCTGCTGCCGTCGCGGCGCCAGAACACCTCGCTGTCGATGCGGCAGGGCAGGCCCTGGCGGAAGGCGTTGAAGATCGGGCAGTCCTCCACCGGGTAGTGCGCACCATCGGCGTGCGAGTGGTGGGTGAGGTCGTGCATGTTGGAGCCCAGCAGCTCGGCCGGCTCGAAGCCGATCATGCGGGCCCCGGCGTGGTTGATGAACACGCACAGGCCGTCGAGGTCCACGCCGAACACCCCCTCCCCGGTGGAGGCCAGCAGCAGCGCGAGCGGGTCGCGCCAGGCGCCGGTGGTGGCGGGCGCTTCGGGCCGGCTGACGAGGTGGTTGGCGTCCAGGTGCATGGGCCTTACCCAAGCAATCGATGTGCCAAAGCGGTGCATGGCGCCAGAAGGCACGACAATCGCTTGGTTTGCCCACCCCGCCCACCCGTCACCCGCCATGGCCTTGTTCAACACCCTGTTCGGCGCGCGCCCCGCCAACGAGCGCCGCGCCCGCGCGAGCGCTTCGGGCACGGCCCGGCGCGCGGCGGAGCTGCTGCGCTCGGCCAACGCGCTGATCCAGCTCAGCGAGCGCGAGGCGCTCACGGTGGTGGCCTACATGGAGGTGCGGCGCTGCGCCGAGGGCGAGGCCATCATCCGCCAGGGCGACAGCGGGGGCAGCGGTGACGACGGCTTCATGGCGCTGGTGGTGGAAGGCGAGGTCACGGTCGAGGCGCTCAACGTGAGCCGCGTCGACGCCCAGACCGTCAACGTGCTCGGCCCCGGCCACCTGATGGGCGAGATGTCGCTGATGGACGGCGCGGCGCGCTCGGCCACCTGCACCGCCAGCACCGAGGTGCGCTGCGCGGTGCTCACGCGCGATGCGCTGGAGGCGCTGATCGCCGAAGAGCCCGCCACCGCCGCCAAGCTGCTCAGCGCCGTGGCGCTGCGCCTGAGCCGGCGCCTGCGCGAGGCCGACAGCAAGCTGCAGCTCTACAGCCAGCTGGTGTTCTCCATGCAGCAGGAGATCGACCGGCTGGTGCCCGACCTGGACTGACGCGTCAGGCCTTCGCGGTGCGCGCGCTCCAGAGCATGGTGACGGCCAGGATGGACAGCACCACGCCCAGCGCCACCGCGACCGGGATCTTGTAGATGTCGATCAGCAGCATCTTGGTGCCGATGAAGACCAGGATCAGCGCCAGCCCGTAGTTGAGCAGGTGAAAGCGGCTCGCCGCGGCCTGCAGCAGGAAGAACATGGCGCGCAGGCCCAGGATGGCGAACACGTTGCTGGTCAGCACGATGAACGGGTCGCGCGTGACCGCGAAGATGGCCGGGATGGAGTCGACCGCGAAGATCACGTCGGTGAAGCCGACCAGGCAGATCACCATGAGCAGCGGCGTGGCGATGCGCTTGCCGTTCTCCACGGTGAAGAACTTCTCGCCGTCAAAACCCTTGCTCACGGGCAGCACGCGGCGCAGCAGCTTCAGCGCGGGGTTCTCGTCCAGGCTGGGCTCCTGGCCGGCGGCCCACCACATCTTCACGCCCGTGAGCACCAGGAAGGCGCCGAACACGTAGAGGATCCAGTGGAACTGCGCCAGCAGCCAGCCGCCCACCAGGATCATCACGGTGCGCAGCACGATCGCGCCCAGGATGCCGATCATGAGCACGCGTTTCTGGAACGCCGCCGGCACGGCGAAGTAGCTGAAGATCAGCAGGAAGACGAAGATGTTGTCGACCGCCAGGCTCTTCTCGATCAGGTAGCCGGTGAGGAATTCGAGCGACTTCTCGGTCGCGATCGCGCTCGAACCGGTGCTGTCTTTCACGGCCCACCAGAACAGGCCGTTGAAGAGCAGGCTGAGCGCCACCCAGGCGAACGACCAGTTCAGCGCCTCCTTCACGCCCACGGCGTGCGAGCCCTGCTTCTTGAGCACGACGAAATCCACGAACAGAGCCGCCACGACGAACACGACGAAGACGACCCACAGCCACAGCGGGGCAATGCTTTCCATTGAAAAACCTCAGGTTGGTGTTGAACAAACACCCCAAGGTCTTGTCACCACCGCGCGTGGCGCGGCTCTGGATTCCCGGTGGCCCGCAGGCCACGTAATGACGGAAACCCCGCCCACCGAGGCCCGGCTGGACGCCGGGTGGTGGACTGACTACTCCCCTTGAAGGGAACGGCGATTATGCACGAGGTCCTTCCAACCCCGCGCCGCCGTGGGGCTTCAGGCCGCTTCCTTGTAGAAGAAGTCGCGCCGCACGCTGCGCGGCGCCATGGGCTCCACGCTCAGGCGGATCGCCTCGATGTGCTGCGGCGTGGTGCCGCAGCAGCCGCCCACGATGTTGACCAGACCTTCGGCCGCGAACTCGCGCAGCAGGCGGCTGGTGTCGCCCGGCGTCTCGTCGAAGCCGGTGTCGCTCATGGGGTTGGGCAGGCCGGCGTTGGGGTAGCAGCTGATGAAGGTGTCGCCCGCGGCCTTGGCCAGTTCCTGGATGTAGGGGCGCATCAGCGCCGCGCCCAGCGCGCAGTTCAGGCCCACGGCCAGCGGCTGCAGGTGGCGCACGCTGGCCCAGAAGGCGGTCACGGTCTGGCCGCTGAGGATGCGGCCGGAGGCGTCGGTCACGGTGCCGCTGATGATCAGCGGCAGGCGCTGGCCCGACTGTTCGAAGAACTCGTCCACCGCGAACAGCGCGGCCTTGGCGTTGAGCGTGTCGAAGATGGTCTCGACCAGCAGCACGTCGGCCCCGCCTTCGACCAGGGCCTCGATCTGCTCCAGGTAGGCCGCGCGCAGCTGCTCGAAGGTGACGTTGCGCGCGCCGGCGTCGTTCACGTCGGGGCTGATGCTCGCGGTCTTGGGCGTGGGGCCCAGGGCGCCGGCCACGAAGCGCGGCTTGTCGGGCGTGCTGAACTTGTCGCAGGCCTCGCGGGCCAGGCGGGCCGAGGCCAGGTTCATCTCGCGCGCGAGGTGGCCCATCTCGTAGTCGTCCTGCGCGATGGTGGTGGCGCCGAAGGTGTTGGTCTCGATCAGGTCGGCGCCGGCGGCGAGGTAACCCTCGTGGATGTCGCGGATCACGTCCGGGCGCGTGAGGCTGAGCAGCTCGTTGTTGCCCTTGACGTCCTTGTGGAAGTCCTTGAAACGCTCGCCCCGGTACTCGACCTCACCCAGCTTGAAGCGCTGGATCATGGTGCCCATGGCGCCGTCGAGGATGGCGATGCGGTGCTTCAGGATCTCGGGCAGCGCCTGGGCGCGGGTGTAGGCAGGGGCGTTCATGCCCTGGATTGTAGGTAGGCTCCCAGGCCCAGGGCCCGCGGTCATCCGGGCGGCCCTGCGAATTCCCCGACAATACCCGCCATGAAACACCTCACGCCCCAGCAGGCCTGGGCCTGGCTGCAGGCCGAACGCGAGCAGCGCGCGGCCCGTGGCGAAGAGCCCCCGCTGTTTGTCGACGTGCGCATGGAGATCGAGTCGCTCTACGTGGGCCGCCCGCCCGGCGTGGAGAACATTCCCTGGTACGAATACCCCGACCTCACGCCCGACCCGGCGCGCTTTGCGTCGTCGGTCGAACAGGAGGCCGGCGGCAAGCACCGGCCGATCCTGCTGATCTGCCGCAGCGGCAAACGCACGCTGGACGCGGGCCAGGCCCTGGAGGCCGCCGGCTTCAGCGACGTGGCGCACGTGCTGCACGGCTTCGAGGGCGAACTCAACGACGACTTCAAGCGCTCCAGCCTCAACGGCTGGCGCCACGACGGCCTGCCCTGGGAGCAGATGTAAAACGGATGACCGAAGCCATCGACATCGCCCCCGGCAGCGAAATCCTGGAAACCAGCCTCGGCGTGTTGCACGAGGTGTTCGGCTACGGCGCCTTCCGGGGCCCGCAGGCCGACATCGTCTCGCACGTGGGCGCCGGTGGCGACGCGCTGGTGCTCATGCCCACGGGCGGCGGCAAGTCGCTGTGTTACCAGGTGCCGGCCATCGTGCGCGAGCGCGCCGGCCAGGGCCTGACCGTGGTGGTCTCGCCGCTGATCGCGCTGATGCACGACCAGGTGGGCGCGCTGATCGAGGCTGGCGTGGCCGCGGCCTTTCTCAACTCCAGCCTGTCGCTGGAAGACGCGCAGCAGGTCGAGAAGCAGATGCTGCGCGGCGAGCTGACCCTGCTCTACGCGGCGCCCGAGCGCCTGACCACGCCGCGTTTCCTGGCGCTGCTCGACTCGCTGCACGAGCGCAGCAAGCTCAGCCTGTTCGCCATCGACGAAGCGCATTGCGTGAGCCAGTGGGGCCACGACTTCCGCCCCGAGTACCGCGCCCTGGTGGTGCTGCACGAGCGCTACGCCGGCGTGCCGCGCGTGGCCCTGACGGCCACCGCCGACGACCTCACGCGCGCCGACATCGTCGAGCGCCTGCAGCTGCAGGAAGCGCGCACCTTCATCAGCAGCTTCGACCGGCCCAACATCCGCTACCAGCTGGTGGAGAAGAAGGACGCCACGACCCAGCTGCAGCGCTTCATCCGCGACGAGCACACCGGTGCCGACGGCCACGACGCCGGCATCGTCTACTGCCAGTCGCGCCGCCGGGTCGAGGAAGTGGCCACGATGCTGTGCGAGGCCGGCTTCAACGCGCTGCCCTACCACGCGGGCCTGGACGCGGCCGTGCGCCAGCGCCACCAGGACCGCTTCCTGCGCGAAGAGGGCCTGATCATGGTGGCCACGATCGCCTTCGGCATGGGCATCGACAAGCCCGACGTGCGCTTCGTCGCGCACCTGGACATGCCCAAGAACATCGAGGGCTACTACCAGGAGACCGGCCGCGCGGGCCGCGACGGCGAGCCCGCCAACGCCTGGATGGCCTACGGCCTGCAGGACGTGGTGAACCAGCGCCGCATGATCGACGAAAGCCCGGCGGCGGACGAGTTCAAGCAGGTGCTGCGCGGCAAGCTCGACGCGCTGCTCACGCTGGCCGAAGCCAGCGACTGCCGGCGCGTGCGCCTGCTGTCGTACTTCGGCGAAGCCAGCCAGCCTTGCGGCAACTGCGACAACTGCCTCACGCCGCCCGAGCTGCACGACGCCACCGAATCGGCGCGCAAGCTGCTCTCGTGCATCTACCGCGTGCAGCAGGCCAGCGGCACCGCCTTCGGTGCCGGCCACATCATGGACATCCTGCGCGGCAAGGCCACCGACAAGGTCAAACAGTACGGCCACGAGAAGCTGTCCACCTTCGGCATCGGCGCCGACCTCTCCGAAACCCAGTGGCGCGCGCTGCTGCGCCAGCTGATCGCGCGCGAGGCGGTGCAGGTGCACGACGCGCCCTACAACACCCTGCACCTGGCCGACGCGGCGCGCGACATCCTCAAGGGCCAGAGCCCGGTGTGGCTCAAGTCGCTGGCGGACAAGGCCACCAGCTCGACGCGCAGCGGCCGGCAACGCGCTTCGCGCGCCACCGCCAAGGACGATGGCGTGCCGCTCAGCCTGTCCGAACGCGAATGCCTGGAGGCCCTCAAGGCCTGGCGCGCGGGCGTGGCGCGCGAGCACAACCTGCCAGCCTTCGTGATCTTTCACGACGCGACCCTGCGCGCGATCGCCGGCCGAAAACCCGAAACCCTGGCCGATCTGGACGGCATTGCCGGCATCGGCCAGAAAAAACGCGAAGCCTACGGCTCGGACGTGCTTCGGGTCGTGAGTGCTTTCGTCTGATGACAGCCGGGATCTTTTCCGACCTTTGATTACCTAGGTTCTAGGCCCTCAACCGCCTGTCGGCGCACCGTCTGTCGGGCCCCGCTGCCGCTCAAGCTTGCGCCTGCCGCGCCGATGTTTCAGATGTAGCCGGAGGACTTCTTGTCCCCTCGGCCTGAGACCCACGAAACGGAGCGCGTCATGTTTTTCAGGTTGCCATGGTTTGGCAAATCCCGGCAGGTACAGCCGCAGTACCACGACACCCAGGTGTTGGAACTGGATTTTCTGGTTGACGAGTTCCATGAAGCCATGGCCGACATCAAGGACCCGGTGCGCCAGCGCGTGCACGCCGCGCTGATGTCCTGCCAGACGCCCAAGGATCTCTGGTTCCTGCGCAGCAAGCTGTTCAGCCTGATCTCCAAGCACCACTGCGAAAGCGTGGCCAACAGCCGCGTCGCCCGGCTCGACCAGAAGCTGCGCTTCTTCGTCTCCAACCACCCCGAGTACTCGGCGGACGACCTGCCCAGCGGCCCGATGGCCTTGTTGCACTGACCATCCCGCCTGCGGCGTCACCCCCCAAGGGGCGGCAGCAGCGACCCGGCAAAGCCGGTTCCGCGCTGCCACTGGATAAGAAAAGGCCACCTTCGGGTGGCCTTTTCTTTTGCCTCGTTCGATCAGTGCACGAAGCCGATGCCCCTGGCCTCGCGCACCTCGGGCTTGATGCGGTGCTCGGCCTCCAGCTGGGCCATGAACTCCTCGGGGGCCAGCGCTTCGGCCAGGATCTCCACCTGGCGCTTCACAGCCGCGAAATCGCCCGGGCATAGCTGCTCCAGCTTGGCCAGCCGGGCGGCCAAGCCCGCGTCCAGGCGCGTGGCATCGCCCTCCAGGGCCTCCACCACGAACATGGTCTCGCGCTGCCTCGCCGTGAGCGGCTTGAAGCGGATCTTGAAGGTGAAGCGCCGCAGTGCCGCCTGATCGATGCTGTCCATCAGGTTGGTGGTGCAGATGAAGATGCCGGCGAAGCGCTCCATGCCCTGCAGCATCTCGTTGACCTCGGTCACCTCGTAGGTGCGCTGCGCGCCGCGCCGGTCCTGCAGGAAGCTGTCGGCCTCGTCGAGCAGCAGCACCGCCTTCTCGGCCTCGGCCTCACGGAACATGGCCGCCATCTGCTGCTCGGTCTCGCCCACGAACTTGCTCACCAGGTCGCTCGCGCGGCGGATCATCAGCGGGCGGTCCAGCTGCTGGGCCATGTGCTCGGCCAGCGCGGTCTTGCCGGTGCCGGGCGCGCCGTGGAAACACAGGCAGCCATGGCCGCGCGCCTTGAGCGCGGCGATCACGCGCGGCAGTTCGTAGCGCGATTCGACGTTGAGCATGTCCAGGCTGTACTGCGTGGCGCTGGGCCGCTGCACCAGGTCGGGCTTGCGGCCCAGAGCCAGGTCGGCGTTTTTGAGCTGGCGCTCGATCAGTTCGTCGAGCACGGGCGCGGCCGCCTCGGCCGCCCGCGCCTTGCTGCCGCGCTTGGGCGCGGGCTGGCCCGCCAGCTGCGCGAAGCGCAGCGCGGTGCGGATCTGCGCGGGCGTGAGGCCCTTGCGTTCGGTCAGTCGCGCCACCAGGCCATCGGACACCGGCGCGCCTTCCAGCGTCTTGCGCACCAGCTGCTCGCGCGCGCCGGGCGGCGGGCTCTTGAGTTCGAGGTGGTAGGCGAAGCGGCGGCGGAAGGCCGGATCGATCTGCTCGATGCGGTTGGTCACCCACAGCGTGGGCACGGCGTTGGTCTCCAGGATCTGGTTGACCCAGGCCTTGCCGCTGACGCTGCCGGTGTGCGCGGCCGCCACGTGTTCGGCGCGCGCCATGATCTGCGCCGCCTCGCTGGAGATTGGCGGGAACACGTCTTCCACCTCGTCGAACAGCAGCGCCGAGTGCGCCGTGCCCTTGAGGAACACCTGCGCGATCTGCAGCGAGCGGTAGCGGTCGCGGCCCGAGAGCGCGTTGCCGTCGCGGTCGGCGTACTCCACCTCGAAGAGTTCCAGGCCGGCGGCCTGCGCCACCACGCGCGCGAGTTCGGTCTTGCCGGTGCCGGGCGGACCGTACATCAGCACGTTCACACCCGGCTCCTTGCGCGCCACGGCCTCGCGCAGCAGGCCGCAGAGCAGGCGCACGTCTTCGCCCACATAGTCGAAGTCTTTCGCGGTCAGCGCCGAGCGCGCGGCCGGCCGGGTGAACACGGCCATGAGCTCGCTTTGCGTGCGGTACTCGCGCATCAGCACCGGCGGCAGCTTCTCGCTCACTTTCATGAGGTCGGCCAGATCGGTGATGTTGTGTTCGGAGATCAGGTTCTCCACCATGCCGATGCGCTCCAGGCGCGAGCCCGCGCGCAGCGCCTCGCCCACCTCGCTGGCCTTCACGCCGGCCACGTCGGCGATGGCCGCGTAGGCCTCGGGCGCGTTGTTGACCTTGAACTCGACCAGGATGGAGCGCAGGTCGCGCTGGTAGCGCGCGAGCGTGCCGTACAGCAGCAGCGCGCGCTCGGCGCGGTTGAGCTGCAGCAGGCTGGCCAGCGCGTCGATGTTCTTCTCCACCAGCGTGGACTGTTTCTTGAGCGAGTGGCTGAGCCAGTCGCCGGTGACGGCCAGCACCGACAGCAGGTCCTTGGGCGACTCCTTGGCGTACTCGTCCAGGTAGAAGAACAGCGTACCTTCTTCGTACGGACCGCGCCACACGCCGTAGCGCTCCATGAAGGCGTTGGTGGTCAGGCCGTCGTGGCCGCTCCAGAGTTCGTTGTCCTTGCAGCGGCGCTGCAGGAACTCGCGCAGGCGCAGCAGCACGGTGTGGGGCCACACCAGGTGGCGGCCGGCGAGCGAGAGCAGGGTGTTGAGGTCGCGCCGCACGTTGAAGCGCGGGCCCTGGCGCGCGGCCAGCGTGAGCACGAAATGCGAGCACATGAGGTCGAGCACGGGCGCCTGGCGCAGGCCATGGGGCACGAAAACGCGCCCCTCGCCCGCGAGAGGGGCACGGCCTTCGCGTGCATCGAGTACGGTGCGGGCCGCCGATGCAGCGGACTGCAGCGAGCGCTTGGTCATCCAGACACCTCCAGAAATGCCTTCCCGTGACGCCATGCCAGGGGAGCCGACATTTCAGCGGACCATAACCCAGCTTGATGAATCATGGAAGAGAGTGATACGAACGGTTTGAGCAATTTGTCGGGCTTTGCCCTCGCACCACACCGTCATGGCCGGTACACAATCGCGCCATGCTGCAACTACACGACATCCAGACCGCCGCCGGTCGCCTCGCCGGCCAGGTGCTGGACACGCCCTTCGTCGAATCGCGCACCATCTCCCAGCTCACCGGCTGTCAGGTGTTCCTGAAATTCGAGAACCTGCAGTACACCGCCTCTTTCAAGGAACGAGGCGCCTGCAACAAGCTGGCGCAGCTCACGCCCGAGGAGCGTTCGCGCGGCGTGGTGGCCATGAGCGCGGGCAACCACGCCCAGGGCGTGGCCTACCACGCGCACCGGCTGGGCGTGCGCGCGGTGATCGTCATGCCGCGCTTCACGCCGGGCGTGAAGGTGGAGCGCACGCGCGGCTTCGGCGCCGAGGTGCTGCTGCACGGCGACACGCTGGATGCGGCTCGCGCGCACGCCCGTGAGCTGGCGCAGCAGCAGAGCCTGGTGTTCGTGCACCCGTACGACGACGAAGCGATCGTCGCCGGCCAGGGCACGGTGGCGCTGGAAATGCTGCGCGAGCAGCCCGATCTGGACACGCTGGTGATCGCCATCGGCGGCGGCGGCCTGATCGCCGGCATCGCCACGGCGGCCAAGGCGATCCGGCCCGACATCGAGATCGTGGGCGTGCAGACCGAGCGCTTTGCCGCCATGGTCAACGCCATCAAGGGCACGAACCTGCCGCAGGGCACGAGCACGATCGCCGAGGGCATCGCGGTGGGCACGCCGGGCGTGGTCACCGAGGCCATCGTCCGCCAGCGGGTGGACGACCTGCTGCTGGTCGACGAGGGCGACATCGAGCAGGCCATCGTGATGCTGCTGGAGATCGAGAAGACGCTGGTGGAAGGCGCGGGCGCCGCCGGCCTGGCCGCGCTCATCAAGCACCCGCAGCGCTTCGCGGGCAAGCGCGTGGGCCTGGTGCTGAGCGGCGGCAACATCGACCCGATGCTGCTGGCCTCCATCATCGAGCGCGGCATGGTCCGCGCGGGCCGCCTGGCGCGCATCCAGGTCAACGCGCGCGACGTGCCCGGCAACCTGGCGCGCATCACGGCCACCGTGGCCGAGGCCGGCGCCAACATCGACGAAGTGCACCACCAGCGCGCCTTCACGCTGCTGGCAGCGCAGAACGTGGCGATCGAACTCGTGCTGCAGACGCGTGGGCGCGAGCACATCGAACAGGTCATCGAGCGCCTGCGCGAAGCGGGCTTCGACACCACCCTGCTCTGACCCGCGCGCCCACCGGTTGACGCTGCGGCAAGGCCTCCGGCATCATCGGCCGATCAACGGCCAACGCGACAGGAGGTAGGGCATGGACACCAACACGCTGTGGAACTCGCTGCAAAGCACGCTGGGCACCCACATCCCGCAACTGCTCGGCGCGCTCGCCATCTTCATCCTGGGCTGGCTCATCGCGGTGCTGGTGCGCGCCGCGACGCGCAAGAGCCTGGGCTTCGTGGGCGTCAACCACCGCTTCGGCAAACTCACCAACACGCGCGTGGACATCGAGGGCGCGGTCGCTCTCGCGCTGTTCTGGATCGTGATCCTGCTCACCCTGGTGGCGGTGTTCAACTCACTGAACCTCGCCATCGTTTCCGGCCCGTTCTCGGTCTTCACCACCCAGCTCTTTGAATATGCGCCGCGCCTGCTGGGCGGCCTGTTGCTCGCGCTGGTGGCCTGGCTGGTGGCCGGCGTGGTGCGCGCGCTCTCACAGAAGCTGCTGGACAAGACCACGCTCGACGAAAAGCTCTCGGAACACGCCGACATGGCGCCCATCAGCGACAGTCTGGCGGGCGCGCTGTTCTGGCTGGTGATCCTGCTGTTCGTGCCGGCCATCCTGGGCGCGCTGCAGATGGACGGCCTGCTCGACCCCCTGCGCGCCATGGTCACCAAGACCCTGGACATGCTGCCCAACGCGGTGGCCGCGTTCGTGATCGGCGGCGTGGGCTGGATCGTGGCCACGGTGCTGCGCAACCTCACCACCCACCTGAGCCGCACGGCGGGTGTCGACCAGCTCGGCAGCCGCGCCGGGCTGGCCGACACGGTGCAGCTCTCGCGGGTGATCGGCATGCTGGTGTTCGTGGCGGTGTTCCTGCCGTCCCTGATCGCCGCGCTCGACGCGCTGAAGATCGAAGCCATCTCGCGCCCGGCCACCGACATGCTCAACACCTTGCTGCAGGCCGTGCCCAACCTGATCGCCGCCGCGCTGATCCTGGTCGTCACTTGGCTGGTGGCTTCGTTTGCCAGCAAGCTGCTGGCCACCTTGCTGGCCACGCTGGGCTTCGACACCCTGCCCGCGCGCGTGAACATGGCCCACGCGTTCGAAAAGACCAGCGCCTCCACCGCCGTGGGCCGGGTGGTGCTGTTCTTCGCCATGCTGTTCGCCACCGTGGAGGCGGCCGCGCAGCTCGGTTTCGGGCAGGTCAGCAACATCGTGGCCAGCTTCATCCGCTTCGGCGGCGACATCCTGCTGGGCTCGGCCATCCTGGTGATCGGCTTCTGGCTGGCCAACCTGGCCTACGACGCCATCGACCGCGCGAGCGGCCCCGGCACCAAGGGCCTGGCGCGCATCGGGCGCTACGCCATCCTGGCGCTGGTGATCGCCATGGGCCTGCGCGCCATGGGCATCGCCGACGACATCGTCAACCTGGCCTTCGGCCTCACGCTGGGCGCGGTGGCCGTGGCCGTGGCGCTGTCCTTCGGCCTGGGTGGGCGCGAAGCCGCCGGCAAGCTGATGGACCACTGGCTCTCCAAATTCCGCCGCGAGGACTGAGCGCATGACGCAGAACCCCGAGACCCCCGTCACCGTTGACTTGCTTCAAGGCCTGCTGGCCGATTGGTTCGCGCCCTGGATCCAGGCCATGGGCCTGCGGGTCGAGTCCTTCGCCGACGGTGAAGTCACCCTGCGCCTGCCGCAGAGCGACCAGCTCTCGCGCGTGGGCGGCATGCTGTGCGGCCAGGCCATGATGGCGGGCGCCGACACCGCCATGGTGCTGGCCATCGTCACCCAGCTCGGCACCCGCCGGCCCATGACCACGGTGCAGCTCAACACCAGCTTCCTCAAGCCGCTCTCCGGTCAGGACGCGCGCATCACCGCGCGCGTGGTGCGCGCGGGCAAGAACCTGGTGTTCGGCGAGATCGACATCACCGGGGCCAGCGACGGCAAAAGCGTGTGCCGCGCGAGCACGACGTACGCCCTGCTCTGAACAAAGCCGCGACGAATCGTCAGAAGACGATGCACCCCAGATCCCGCTCGGTCAGGCCGAGTTCTTCACCGGTTGACGGCGCCGGCGTCACCAGCCGTTCGTGGCGGCCGTCTTCTCGGGGCCAGGGCGAAAAACCCAGCTTGGCCAGGAAAGCGGGCACGCCCATGCCTTGGGGAAGAGCCAGCAGGCGCTGCAGGCCCTGCGAGCGGGCGAAGGCCTCGGCCTCCCGGGCCATGCGCGTGCCATGACCGCGGCGCTGCTGGTGGGAAGCCAAGATCAAGCCGACCTCCGCCTCGTCGTCCTGGACATGGAGGTCCAACACACCGATGCAGACGCCCTTGGCATCGCGCGCCAGAAGAAGGTGACAGCCCTTCGACCGCAGGGAGCCCAGCAGCTTGTCGACGCCCTCCTCGGAGTGGCGGAGCGCGTAGCGCTGATTCCACGAGTCCCTGTCAACGGCGCACAAGAAGAACGCCCGCAGCTCGGTCTCGACCGACACCGTGAGATCGGCGCCGGCATGCCATTCCAGCGGGTGAGGCGTGTGGTCTGCAACCTCGTCCCAGCTGGAGCAACCGCCGGTGCGGAGGAAGGGCATGGAAATGGTCATGAAAGATCCCGTTCAAAGACGAGCAGGTCCCCAACAGGAAGGACGTGCGCCGAAACCCCCTGAAGTGCCGTGAAGCGACAAGACGGTTCGGGGGCATGGCGCCGCCTTGCGGCCGCGGCCGGCCGCATCCCGTAAAATCCCGGGAGTTTTGAACCTTCGACGGAGCGTCACATGGCCCAGCACCAGCAGCACACCCCCCACGACCAGCCCCAGGACATGGTGGAATCCATCGTCCCCTACATGCCCGTCGTGCTGCCGGTCGCCGGTGGCGTGCTGATGTTCCTGCTCGCTTTCATCGCGATCTACATGGCCTGAACCCACCCGGGTTCCGCCAGGCCGAACGCCCGCCGGGGCCTTCGGCCTTTCTTTTTGGGCGCCCGGCCCGACACCCGGCCCAACCGTTTAATGCATCACGTTATGCGGGTTTAGCATGTAACCACCTCGTAACGGAGCGGTCGCTTTCTTAAAATCGGGGCATTGGCCGACACGCTGATCAAGCCCGGATCCACCGACCCGGGTTTCATCTCCCCCTGCTGCCCCGCCATCCGCACCGCAGCCCCCCACGCGCCGACCGCCCTTTTTCGCCAAAGGGACCCCTTGGACAGCCGCCCCGTCATCTGCATGACGCCCGCGGCTGTCGGTGTCTCTGAGGCATGCCGGTTTACAAACTTCTGGAGCGACTCCATGAACTCACCCGTGATGCAGGGCCTGGCCCTCAACACCCCCTCCTATGTCAAGAACGCCCGGCTGATCGCCTGGGTGGCCGACATGGCCGCCCTGTGCAAGCCCGACAGCATCTACTGGTGCGATGGCAGCGAGGAGGAGTACGCCCGCCTGTGCCAGCAGCTGGTCGACGCCGGCACGCTCAAGAGGCTCGACCCGGTCAAGCGCCCCAACAGCTTCCTCGCCTGCTCCGACCCGTCGGACGTGGCGCGCGTGGAAGACCGCACCTTCATCTGCTCGCAAAAGCAGGAAGACGCCGGCCCGACCAACAACTGGAAGGCGCCCGCCGAGATGCGCGCGACCCTGCAGCCGCTGTTTGACGGCTGCATGCGCGGCCGCACCATGTACGTGGTGCCGTTCAGCATGGGCCCGCTGGGCAGCCCGATCGCCCACATCGGCATCGAGCTCTCCGACAGCGCCTACGTGGCGGTCAACATGAAGCTCATGACCCGCATGGGCAAGGCCGTGTTCGACGTGCTCGGCGCCGACGGCGAGTTCGTGCCCTGCGTGCACACCGTGGGCGCACCGCTGGCCGAAGGCGAAACCGATCAGACCGCCTGGCCCTGCAACCCGACCACCAAGTACATCGTGCACTACCCCGAGACGCGCGAGATCTGGAGCTACGGCTCGGGCTACGGCGGCAACGCCCTGCTGGGCAAGAAGTGCTTTGCGCTGCGCATCGCGTCCAACATGGGCCGCCAGCAGGGCTGGCTGGCCGAGCACATGCTGATCCTGGGCGTGACCAACCCCCAGGGCAAGAAGTACCACGTGGCCGCCGCCTTCCCCAGCGCCTGCGGCAAGACCAACTTCGCCATGCTGATCCCGCCCAAGGGCTTCGAGGGCTGGAGCGTGACGACCATCGGCGACGACATCGCCTGGATCAAGCCCGGCAAGGACGGCCGCCTGTACGCCATCAACCCCGAAGCCGGTTACTTCGGCGTGGCGCCGGGCACCAACACGGCGACCAACCCGAACTGCATGGCCAGCCTGGACCGCGACGTGATCTTCACCAACGTCGCGCTGACCGACGACGGCGACGTGTGGTGGGAAGGCATGAGCGAAGCCCCGGCCCACGCCATCGACTGGCAAGGCAAGGACTGGACGCCCCAGATCGCCAAGGAAACCGGCGCCAAGGCCGCCCACCCGAACGCGCGCTTCACCGTGGCCGCGACCAACAACCCCGCACTCGACCCGGCCTGGGACGACCCCAAGGGCGTGGCGATCGACGCCTTCATCTTCGGCGGCCGCCGCTCGACCACCGTGCCGCTGGTGACCGAGGCCCGCAACTGGACCGAAGGCGTCTACATGGCCGCCACCATGGGTTCGGAAACCACCGCCGCCGCCTTTGGCGCGCAAGGCGTGGTGCGCCGCGACCCGTTCGCCATGCTGCCCTTCACGGGCTACAACATGAGCGACTATTTCCAGCACTGGCTCGACGTGGGCGGCAAGCTGGCCAGCCAGGGCGCCAAGCTGCCGGCGATCTACTGCGTGAACTGGTTCCGCAAGGACGAGGCCGGCAAGTTCGTCTGGCCCGGCTTCGGCGAGAACATGCGCGTGCTCAAGTGGATGATCGACCGCCTCGAAGGCCAGGCCGGCGCCGGCACCGAACACGCCTTCGGCGTGAGCCCGCGCTTCGAAGACATCCACTGGAACGGCCTGGACTTCTCCGCCGACCAGTACCGCACCGTGACCCACATCGACCGCGCCGCCTGGGCCCAGGAACTCGAGCTGCACGCCGAGTTGTTCACCCAGCTGGCCTACCACTTGCCCCGGGAACTCGAGGAGACCAAAGCGCAGATCGAGAAGCGCCTGGCGGCCTGAGACAGGCCGCACCCGATCACACCGGTGGTCCGCACGATCTGCGGCCCACCGGCGCGCCCCGGACCCACCGGCCAGGGCAAAAAAAAGCCACCGGACCCGGTGGCTTTTTTGTGGACGCGTGGAACGCTCAGATGTAGTACATCAGGCGGTTGCGCGCGCGGGCGGTGCCCAGGCGTTCCCAGTAGCCCACCTGCGGTTCAGCGGCCTGGGTGGCTTCGGGCAGACCCAGTGGCTCCAAGGCTTCGGTGAAGGACGTCGCCTGCGCCACCGGGGCCTCGACTTCGCTCTCGTCCGCAGCGCGGGCGCGGGCGGCCATCAGCTCGTTCATCAGACGGTGGTCCATGCGGGCCATTTCCCAGAGACGGGTTTCGGCGCGCGCTTCGGCGAGGGCTTGCGACCAGCCGTCCAGCGAAACCACCGCGCGGCGGGCCAGCGAGCGGGCCGTGTCGGCGAACAGGGCCATGCCGGCGAAGACCACGACCCACAGGAAGACCCAGGCCAGGAACAGCTGGCCGTCGGCCCAGGTGCTGATCAGGCGATCGGCGACCACGACCATGGCGGCCACGACGGCGGCCAGCAGCATGACGGAAAGACCACGCGCACTGTCGTTGCGGCGCTGAATGCCGTCGACACCCTTGTGCGCGGGCGTGGATGCCGGGCGCAGGCCCAGCGGGGCAGAAGGAAGGGATGCGTATGTGCTCATGGCGAACTCCAGAAATAGAAAAATGTCTTTTGGACAAGCGAATATTAGGGTTTGCACTAGTATTTAGCCACTTTATCTTTGTGATGTCTTATATTCACCCGGGTGATAAATGGCCTGAATTTCCGCACCCTCGACCTGAACCTTCTGCGCGTCTTCGACGAGGTGATGACCGAGCGCAGCCTCACCCGCGCGGCCCACAACCTGGCCATGACGCAGCCGGCGGTGAGCAATGCGCTGCGCCGCCTGCGCGAGGTGATGGGCGACGAGCTGGTGCGCCGCTCGGGTTACGGCGTGGAGCCCACGCCGGTGGCGCTGGCCCTGTGGCCCACGGTGCGCGATGCCCTGCACATGCTGCGCGAGTCGCTCGCCCCGGGCGCCTTCGACCCGGCGAGCGCGCGCAACGCCTTCGTGCTCGCCATGGCCGACGCCACCGCCGCCAAGCTCATCCCCGGGCTGATGGACCTGCTGGAAAGCGAGGCGCCCGGCGTGAACCTGCGCGTGCTGCCGCTGACCACGCGCGACCCGCGCGGTCTGCTGGAGTCGGGCACGGTGGACCTGGCGATCGGGCACTTTCCCGGCGTGCTGGCCGAACTGGGCGCCATGCACCTGCAGGAAAACGACCCGCACTTTCACCACCAGCGCCTGTACGACGGCGAGTACGTGGTGGTCATGCGGCGCGGGCACCCGCTGGCCGGCCAGCCCCTGAGCCTGGACAGCTATTGCGATGCGCGCCACATGCTGGTGAGCTTCTCGGGCCGCCCTTTCGGTTTCGTGGACGAGGCGCTCGCGGCCGTCTCGCGCCAGCGCCGCGTCGTGATCACCGTCAACCAGTTCTTCACCGCCGGCCGGGTGGTGGCCACGACCGACCTGCTCACGGTGCTGCCGCGCCACTTCGTCGGCGCCACCGGGATGGAGCACGAACTGGCCCTGTGCGACCTGCCCCTGCAGGTGCCCCCCGTGCACGTGGACTCGCTGTGGCACCGCCAAGCCACGCAGAACACCGCGCACCGCTGGCTGCGGGAGACGGTGGCGCGCGCCGCCAACATCGGTTTTCGCCCTGCCCCACCCACCAACGCACCACCGCCGCAACGCCCCCGCAAGCCCAAGGCTTGAGCGCCCTGGACCACAATGCGCGCATGAAACTCCAGCTGCTCAGCGACCTGCACCTCGAAGCCAACCCCGACTTTGTGCCCATGCCGGCACCGGGCGCCGACCTGCTGGTGCTGGCCGGGGATGTCGGCTCGTACCAGCTGCGCCGCGACGGCAGCGCCATGAACGAAGCCGACTGGGGCCTGGGCCGTTTTGCCGACTGGCCGGTGCCGGTGCTGTTCGTGCCGGGCAACCACGAATACGACGCGCTCGATGTGGACGACGCCCACGACCGCCTGCGCGAGACCTGCGAGCGCCTGGGCCTGATCTGGCTGGAGCGCGAGACGCGCGTGATGCAGGGCGTGCGCTTCGTGGGCACCACGCTGTGGAGCGACTACGACGTGCTCGGCGAGCGCGAGAAGGCCTACCGCGCCGCCAACCACTACCTCGTCAAGATGGCCGGCCAGCGCGACGGGCAACTGTTCGACGCCGAAGCCATGCGCGCCCTCGCCCTGGAGTGTCAGCACTGGCTGCGCGGCGCCCTGGCCGAACCGTTCGACGGCCCCACCGTCGTCGTCACCCACTTCGCGCCCACCCTGCACAGCGCCGACCCGCGCTACGGCCTGAGCCCGGGCACGGCCGGCTTCTGCAACGGGCTGGACGCCTGGCTGCCGCAGGCCGACCTCTGGCTGCACGGGCACCTGCATTGCCCCACGGACGTGCAGGTCGGGCGTTGCCGCATCGTGGCCAACCCGCTGGGCTACGCGGTGAAGAACGAACAGGACGGTTTTCTGCCGGACCAGCTGATCGACGTGCCGGCGCGGCCGGGCCTTGCCGCGGTTTGAGCCAGCGCAAGGTCCTTATGCGCCAAGGACATACACTGCGCACTGATTCAACCTAGAAGGAGAGAACCTATGAAGATTCTGCTGGCTGTCGATGGCAGCGCCTACACCAAGAAGATGCTGGCCTACCTGGCCACGCACGGCGAGATGTTCGGCTCGAACAACAGCTTCTCGATGATCACCGTGCAAGCCCCGCTGCCTCCCCGCGCACGCGCGGCCGTGGGCGCCGCGGCGGCCAACGAGTACTACGAGGAAGAATCCGCCAAGGTCACCGGCACGGTGGCCAAGTTCCTCAAGCGCCATGGCATCGATGCCAAGGCGATCCACAAGGTCGGCTCGCCCGGCGAACAGATTTCCAAGGCGGCCGACGGCGGCAAGTTCGACCTGCTGGTGATGGGTTCGCACGGCCACAGCGCCCTGGGCAACCTGGTGATGGGTTCGGTCGCCACGCAGGTGCTGGCCCACTGTGGCGTGCCGGTGCTGCTGGTGCGCTGACATCCCCCGCGCTCACGCAGAAAGGGCCGCATCCGCGGCCCTTTTTCATGGTCGTGCGGCCAGCGCCGTCAGCGCGCCCGCAGCCCGTCGAAACAGGTGCTCAGCACCATCTGGATGATCTGCTCGTTGTCGTACTGCTCGCTGCCCTTGAGGAAACCAAGCACCGGGTCGCAGGCACGTGCGTACAAGGTGTAGAGCACGGCAATGGGCGGCAGGGCCGGGTTCAGGCTGCCGTCGGCCTGCGCCGCCGTGATCCAGGCGCCCAGGCGCTCGCTCACCTCCATGAGGCCATCCACATAGGCCTTGTTGGTGGTCAGCGCGGCGCGCAGGCTGGAGTTCTCGCTCGGCAGCGACGGCATTTCACCGGCCAACTGCACTTCCATCGTCCAGCGCGCCACGGCCTTGAGCTGGTCGATCGGTCGCGCGCCGGTGGACTCGCCCTGCAGCTTGTCAAGAAACGCCAGGGCACGCTCCATCACCCGCACCATGGCCGCCGCCGCGAGGTCTTCCTTGCTGGAGAAATGCTTGTAAAGACTGGCCTTGGCGATGCCGACCTCGATCGCCACCTCGTCCAGGGTCATGGCCTCGAAGCCCTTTTCGGCCAGCAGGCGGTTCACCGCCGTGATGATCGCGTCCTCGCGCGCCAGGTGCATCTGCGCGCGGAAACTGCGCTTGGGAACCGGAAGAACGGGGGATTTGGCGACGGCGCTGACCATGGAAGCCCTTGTAACTGGTCCCGGATTCTGCATCAGATCGACGCATGCGTCGACATCATGACCGGCGAGTCACCATTCGGCCGAACGGGTTTTCCGACCTCAGGCCGCCACCGCCTCGACGCCTCGAAGGTTGTGGGCGGCGGCGCGGCGCAGGGCCGTGCTCAGCGCATCGAGCACGTCGGAATTGAGGTTCCAGCAATGCCAATGCAGGGCCACGCCCAGCCGATGGCGCGGCGCGAGGTTCACCAGCTCGCCGCGGGCCAACAGGTCGCGCACGCGCAGTTCGGGCAACACACTCACGCCCCAGCCCGCCATCACCGCGCGCACCTGGCCTTCGCTGGACGGCACGAACAACTGCTTGAGCATCACGCGCGAAAGACCGAAGGCCTTGGACACGAAGCCGTGCTGCAGGTTGTCCTTGCGGTTGAAGGCCACGAAGGGCACCTTGTGGAAGTTGTGCGCGTTCAGGCCCTTGGGCAAATGCTCGGCGGCGTAGGCGGCTTGCGCCACCACCACATAGTCCATGGTGCCAAGGGCTTCCATCTTGCAGCCCCGCAAGGCCTGCCCCAGCGAGGTCACGCAGCCCAGCACCTGGCCTTCGCGCAGCCACTCGTGGGTGAACTCCTGGTCGTCGGTGATGATCTCGATCGGCAGGCCGCCCTGCGCCAGGGCGTCGAGCGCGGGCAAGGCCCAGGTGGCGATGCTGTCGGCGTTGATCGCCACCGAGATGCGCTCGTCGTCGCGCCCGTTGCCGGTGGAACTGGGCGCGAGCTCCTTGAGGTCCTTCTCCAGATCGGCCCGCAGCAGCCGCATCATCTTGGCGTGCTTGAGCATGAGCTGCCCTGCCCCCGTGGGTTTGAGCGGGCGGCTGCGCACGATCAGCACCGTGCCGACCTGCGCCTCCAGCGCGCGCAGGCGCTGCGAGACGGCGGATTGCGTGATCGAGAGGCGCTGCGCGGCGCGCTCGAAACCGCCCTCTTCGATGATGGCGGCCAGGCATTCAAGGGCGTCTGGATCAAAGGTGCTCATGGGAAACCTCCGGCAGAGAGCGGCGTGCGCGGCTTGTGGCCTGCACATAAGTCGTTCTGATGAATGCGATTTTAGTTTAATTTCACTTCACCAAGCACCCGATATTTTCCATACTGCGGCGCATTCACCATCCCTTTTTGTGGAGCGGATCATGCAAGTCACGGTATTGGGCGCGGGCATCATCGGCGTCAGCACGGCGTGGCACCTGCTGCAGCGAGGCCACGAGGTCACCCTGGTCGACCGGCAGCCGGACGCCGCGCTGGAGACCAGCTTCGCCAACGCGGCGCAGATCTCGGTGAGCTATTGCGAACCCTGGGCCAACAAGGACGCGCCACTGAAGACCCTGAAGTGGATGTTCTCCGACGAATCGCCGCTGCTGTTCCGCCCGCAGCTCGACTGGGCGCAATGGCGCTGGGGCCTGCAGTTCCTGGCCCAGTGCAACGACAAGGCCTTCGTGCGCAACGTGGCGCAACTGGTGGCGCTGGGCGCCTACAGCCATGCGGCCCTGAAGGACGTGGTGGCCGAGACCGGCATCGAATACAACCGCCTCGAACGCGGCATCGCGCACTACTACACCGACCAGAAATCCTTCGATGGCGCGGCCGACGCGGCCGCGGTGATGCAGCGCTTCGGTGTGCAGCGCCGCGTGGTCACTCGCGAAGAGTTGCTCGCCATCGAACCAGCGCTCCAGGCCTTTGGCGATCGCATCGTCGGTGGCACCTACACCCAGAGCGACGAATCGGGCGACGCGCGCGTGTTCACGCAGCAACTCGCGGCCCTGTGCGGCCAGCGCGGCGCACGGCTGCTGTTCGGCCACGACATCGAGCAGTTGGAAAGCGACGGCCGCGAAGTGCGCCAGGTGCGCGTGCGCGACCGCATCACCGGCCTGGCCAGCGTGCTCAAGGCCGACGCCTTCGTCGTGGCCTGTGGCTCGTACTCCACGCCGCTGCTCGCCTCGGTGGGTGTGAACGTGCCGATCTACCCCGGCAAAGGCTACAGCGCCACCCTGCCCTTGTTGCACCCCGAGCGCGCGCCCTCGGTGAGCCTGCTCGACGACCAGATGAAATGCGCTGTCTCGCGGCTGGGCAACCAGCTGCGTGTGGCCGGCACCATCGAACTCGGCGGCTTCGATCTCTCGCTCGACACGCCGCTGGCGCGCAAGCGCTGCGACATGCTGGTGCGCCGCATCGAGCAAGTGTTCCCCGGTGTGGCCGACACCCGCACAGCCGACGAAGGCGGTGACCCGCAGTTCTGGTGCGGCCTGCGCCCCGCCACGCCGACGAACATCCCCTTGATCGGCCGCACCAAGCTGCGCAAGCTGTGGATCAACGCCGGCCACGGCACGCTGGGCTGGACGCATGGCGCGGGCTCGGGCAAAGCGATTGCCGAACTCATCCACGGTGAACAACCGGCGATGAACTTCGGGTTCCAGGGCATGGGAACCCGCACGAAGGCGACCGCGCCGGCTGGCGTGCGGCGGTTGCAGGCGACTTCGCGGGGCTGAGCCCGCTTCCGCCTTTTTGCCATTGCTTCCTTCGCAGGGACGCCTTGTTCCTTCATAGCGATTCTTCGTCCCCGCCTGCACTGGCGACGACTCACTCCCGGCAAACTGCCTGAAGGCAATTTGCCGTCGCGCAAACAACTTCACAAAACGCGTGCATGACCGACCAAAAGGGTCGATGTCACTCGCGATTGCGCAGGGAGGGAGGAAACATCAACGCTTGATTTAATTCAACCGCACTGCATTGCATGGCTGCATATCGCCGTGCCTCAACCTCGCTCATGCATCGGGGTTGAAGTCAACGTCTACGGACACTCCACATTCTCAAAATCAACCACTGTTCACAAGACAGTAGTTTGAATTCGCACGTACTTTTATGGTCAATCTATCCATATCTCAGCAACGCATTGCACTTCTGTCTGCCCTCCTGATTTCACTGCACATCGCCGGTTGTGGCGGTGGTGGTGGAGACAGCGCCTCTCCGAGTGGAGGCGGCAATTCTTCTCCGGTTTCTCCGAGCAGCCCAATCAGCGCCGTTGAGCCTGCCTGTCAGTCCTGTGCCGCCACCAGCGCCACGACGTACGCGGGCAGCGGGACGGGCATCTGGCAGACCACCAACTCGGGCAGCGCCGCCAAGGACATTCCCATCTCGATCTCGGGCCTGGCCGGACAGGACGTGCAGCTGATCCTGACCAACGAAAGCATGGCCGCCGTGCCGCTCCCGTCGGGCTCCATCCCCAACTTCTCCGCCAGCGATCTGTTCACCGCATCTGCGTCGCAACTGGAAGATCCGACGAAAGCAAGCATTGCGGAGTTCAATCGCGCCGGGTGGCATCAGGCGATCCTTGATGCACAAGGTCGCGCTCGCTCGCTGATCAGCGGCCCGCAAGCTTCAACGGTCCACGTCGTGGGCGACACGCAGCCGTTCAGGCACACCGATACCACCAACCGAGCCACCACCTTGATCAAGCAAGTGGTGGCGTCCGACGGCCGACAGGTCAATTTCTGGGTGGAAACCTCGGAATACGCCACACCCAAAATCACCGACGCCATCCTGGACACCTTGGCCACCAAGCTCACGCAGGCCAATGGCGTGTACGACAGCCTGCTTTCGGTGGGAGGGCCGTTGTGGGGCGCACACAATTACAGCGAACTGATCGACAACACCAACCGCCCGCTGGACATCGTCTTGCTCAACTTGACAACAACGGCAACGCCTATGGCACCGTCGGTTATTTCTACGCCATTAACAACTTCCTCAAGAGTGCGATAACTACAAGCAACGAGTCTCTTTCGATCTACCTGGACACCGAGACCCTGTACCGCGACGGCAGCACGGGTCTGCAAAGCGGCATCCTCACCCTGGCCCATGAGTTGATGCACATGAGCAACTTCTATCGACGTGGCATCGGAATGAGTTTCAGCCATGCTTTTGACACCTGGCTGAATGAAATGAGCGCCGTGGCCATGGAAGATCTGGTGGCCAATCAATTGACCACCTTCAACCCCATCCGGGACCTGCGCCTGCCCCAGTACCTCGGCGGCAATGGTCTGGGGTATTCGTCCTTCCAATGCCCGTTGACGACGTGGACACCCTATTCGGGCAGTTGCGACAGCTACTCCGTGTCGGGATCGTTCGGCGGGTTCCTCGTGCGGCAACTGGGCGTGGGATTCTTCAAAAACCTGCTGACGCAGTCCCAGGCCAACTCCCTCCTTGCGCTGGACGCCGCGATCAAGGTGGCGGCACCCACGTCCTCGCTGGCGCAGCAGTTCCGGCGCTTCACCGTGAGCGCGGCAGGCGTGCTGCCAGCGGCCAGTGCGCCGACCGGCTACGGATTCCCGGCGCGATCGGAAAGCGGTTTCAGTGTTCCCGCCATCAATGCGTTCGCCTTCAAGAGCCAGCGGGTTCTGCCTTCGTCAGCCCCCACACAGATCAAGTCGCTTGCCACCTTGCCTGTCGTGCGGCAACGCGTCACCGGCACCTACATCGATTCGGTGAGAGTTCCTCCGGGTGCATCCCTCTCCGTGGTCATTCACTGAAAGCCCTGGAGCGCCAGCGATGCTGAAGAACATCCCGTCGATGCGCCGGTGGCTGGCCTCTCTCGCGGTCACAGCCAGCTTGCCACTGGCCGTTGCCTGTCAAGGCGGTGTGGCGAACGCCGGCACGACCGAAATCGAAGGCACGCTGGTGTTGAAAGGGAACGAACCCTTCGTGCAAGCCGTGGTTGTGGTTTCCGACAAGGAACAGTGGGAGCTTCTGGGCTTGCACCGTTCCGAGGCCGAAAACCATCAAAACCAGGTCGTGAAGGTCAAAGGGCAAGTGGTCCACGAAGCGACGCCGTCAACAGCGCGACGTCCTTCACTCAAGGTGCTGGACTTCACACCCCACCTCACGAAGCCAGCGCCCGCATCTCCGAAATAAGATCCGACTTGCCCTCGAAGCCGATCCCCGGCAGCGGGGGCAGGGTCACGTAACCCTGCTCCACCCTCACCCCATCAGGGAAGCCACCGTAAGGCTGGAACAGATCCGGGTAGCTCTCGTTGCCGCCCAGCCCCAGGCCGGCCGCGATGGCGAGCGACATCTGGTGGCCGCCGTGGGGGATGCAGCGGCTGGGTGACCAGCCGTGTTGCTTGAGCATCTCCAGCGTACGCAGGTACTCCACCAGGCCGTAGCTGAGCGCGCAGTCGAACTGCAGCCAGTCGCGGTCCGGGCGCATGCCGCCGTGGCGGATCAGGTTGCGCGCATCGTGCATGGAGAACAGGTTCTCGCCCGTGGCCATGGGGCCGGCATATACCTTGCCGAGTTCGGCCTGCAGTTCGAAGTCCAGCGGGTCGCCGGCTTCTTCGTACCAGAACAGCGGGTACTGCGACATCGCCTTGCCGTAGTCGATCGCGGTCTTCAGGTCGAAGCGGCCGTTCGCGTCCACCGCGAGCTGCTGGCCGGGGCCGAGGATCTTGAGCACGGATTCGATGCGCTCGCAGTCGTCGGCAAGCGAAGCACCGCCGATCTTCATCTTCACCACCGAGTAGCCACGCTCCAGGTAACTTTCCATTTCCTTGCGCAGGCCATCGAGGCCCTTGCCGGGGTGGTAGTAGCCGCCGGCGGCGTAGACGAACACGCGCGGGTTGGGTGTGCCGCGGCCGTGGCGCTCGGCGAGCAGCTGGTACAGCGGCTGGTTGGCGATCTTGGCCACGGCGTCCCACACGGCCATGTCGATGGTGCCCACGGCCACCGAGCGTTCGCCGTGGCCGCCGGGTTTTTCGTTGATCATCATCTGCGCCCAGACCTTGTGCGGGTCGAGGTTGTCGCCGGTGGCGTCGAGCAGGCTGGCCGGGTCGGCTTCGAGCACGCGCGGGCGGAAGCGGTCGCGGATCAGGCCGCCCTGGCCGTAGCGGCCGTTGGAGTTGAAGCCGTAGCCGATCACGGGTTTGCCGTCGCGGATCACGTCGGTGACCACGGCCACCAGGCTCAGGGTCATCTTGGAGAAGTCGATGTAGGCGTTGCGGATGTCCGACTTGATGGGGCGGGTGGATTCGGCGATGTCGACGATTTTCATGGTGCGGCTGATAGGGGTGGAGAAGGAAGGAATGGGTGGCATCATTCCCGGCGGGCCGCGCAGCGTCCAATACCCGAATCGCATACAACTATCTCTTCGCCCATGGGCCCCGGCAACCGACCCCTTGACCTCGACTGGCTGGAGGATTTCCTCGCGCTGGCCGAGAGCGGCAATTTCTCGCGCGCGGCGCAGGCGCGCCACATCGCACAGCCGGCGTTCAGCCGCCACATCAAGTCGCTCGAAGAGTGGGCGGGCGTGCCGCTGTTCGACCGCAGCGCGCACCCCGCCGTGCTCACGCCGGCCGGCCAGCGTTTCAAACCGCTGCTCGAAGACCTGCTGGGCCGGCTGGAGTCGGCGCGCAGCCTGGCGCGCGCGGCGCATGACGAGGCCGCCGCCGGCCTGCGTTTCGCGGCCACGCACCTGTTGTCGCTGGCGTTCTTTCCTCCGTGGTTCTCGCGCGTGGAGCAGACGCTGGGCCCGCGCACGGTGCAGATGCATTCCAACAACCTGGAGGCCTGCGAAGACCTGATGCTGCAGCGCAGTGTGCAGTTCCTGCTCTGTTATGGGCACCCCGAGGTGCCGGGCCGGCTGGAGGCTTCGGGCCACCCCATGCACCCCATCGGTGAAGAGACGCTGCTGCCCGTCGCGGCCGCGCGGCCCGATGGCACGCCCGCCTTCCGCCTGGGCGAACCCACGCCCGCGCAGGAGCCCCTGCCCATCCTCGCGTACCACGCCTCGTCGGGCCTGGGCCGCATGCTGCAGGCCTGCCTGCGCCCGCTGCTCGGTGGTGAGGTGCCCCACCACACGGTGTTCGCCGCGCACCACGCGGTGGTGCTCAAGGCGATGGCGCTGGAAGGCCGGGGCATTGCGTGGCTGCCGCGCAGCCTGGTGGCGGCCGAGGTGGCGAGCGGTCAGCTCGTGGTCGCCGGTGGGGAGGAATGGGCGCTGGCGATGCAGATCCGCCTGTACCGCCAGCCGATGGAGATGACCGAGTCGGCCGAAGCGCTGTGGTCGCTGGTGCGCGGCAACGCGGCCACCCCCGCGCCCTGACCCTTCAGCCGGTCTTGCGGGCGGTCTTCACCGGCAGCACGATCGGGGCGGCGTCCTCGGGGCGCAGGCGCTCGCCCATCCAGCGCTGCATGTCCATCCACATCTGGCGCATCTCGGCGTCCAGCGGCGTGCGCAGCGCGCTGGGCAGTTCGACCGTGACCACCGGCATGCCCTGGTGCACGCCGCCGTAGTTGCCCAGGCTGCCGGGGAAGATGCCGACCTGGTCGAGGTACAGGCGCCCGAGCTTGGGCGGCGGCACGCCCGGGCCATCGAAGTCGAGCACGCCATAGGGCGCGTGGATGCTGACGATGAGGTGGGGCTGGAAGCGCGCCATCTCGTCGTGCAGGAAGCGCGATTCGGGCTCGGACAGCGGGCTCGAGCCCGGCCAGCGGCGCGGGTCCTTGCGGGTGCGCTGCTCCCAGTACACCTTGGCTTCGCGTTGCCAGTTGGGCGTGGGGAAGTTGCGGTTGAGGTCCACGCCGTTGGCGTTGGTGCGCCGCGCGGGGCGGGCCAGCAGGCCGTCGGGGTTGAGCGCGGGGATGAAGCGCCAGTGCGCGTTGGCCGGCATCTGCACCGCATGCTGGATCCAGTGCAGGGCCACGGCGGCGGACGAGAGTTCGTCGCCGTGCATCGCGCCGACCACCAGCACGCGCAGCTTCGCGTCGGGCGCGCTCACGTCGCGCGCGTAGATCGTGCGGCCCTGCACCGAGCGGCCGGGCGTGGCCTTGAGTTCGGCCGCGTCGCACAGCGCCCGCTTGAGATTGGGCAGGCGCGCGACCAGGGCCTCGCAGGGGTGGGCCGGCGCGGCCTGGGCGGGGGTGGTCAACAGGCCCAGCAGCGCCAGGCACAGCGGCAGAACGGAAGGGAACCGGCGGGCTTGGAACATCCCGGCATTCTAGGAGCCCGGCCCCGCCATTCGTTCCTGTTTCATTCGTCGCGCTCGCCGGCCTCGTACAGCGTCTCGCGCCCCATGCGGTCGAGGATGAGTTCGGCGGTCCAGGGCAGCATGAGCGCGCCGCAGCGGCTGTCGCGGTACAGGCGCTCCAGCGGCAGGTGTTTCATCATGCTCTGGCCGCCGCAGGTGCGGATGGCCAGGCGCGCGATGTCGTTGGCGCCTTCCATCACGCTGTAGTGGGCGGCGTACAGGCGCAGCTTCTCGTCCTTCGTGGGGTTGGGCTTGGCCTCGGTGATGGCGCGTTGGAAGAGGCTCTTCATGCTTTCGAGCTGGATGCGCATCTGCGCCACCGCGATCTGTTTGGTGGGGTACTGGCGGCGCTTCACCGGCGGCTCGCCCTCGACCTCGCCGCGCAGGTACTTCACCGTGAAGTCGTAGGCCGCGGTGGCGATGCCCAGGTAGGTGGGCGAGAGCGTGAAGAACATGGCGGGCCAGGTCTGCGCGCCCTTGAAGTAGATGCCGCGCGGCATGAGCTGTTCGGCGTCGCTCACGAACACGTCCTTGAACGCGAGGTTGCGGCTGACGGTGCCGCGCATGCCCAGCGGGTCCCATTCGCCGCTGATGGAAAAACCCGCGCTGGTGGCGGGCACGCTGATGTAGAGCGTGTCGCGCGCGTCGGGGTGGTCGTCGCCCTTGTCTTCGGTGCAGAGGATGCCGTAGTAGTCGGCCGCGCCCGAGAGACTGGCGAAGATCTTGCGGCCGTTGACCAGCCAACCGCCCTCGACCTTCTTCGCGGTGGTGCCGAAGGGCGCGCGGCCGGCGGCGGCGGCGCTGCCTTCGCTGAAGGGCTGCGCATACACCGCGCCCTCGTTCACGATGCGCTGGAAGTGCAGCTCGCGCCGCGCCAGGTGTTCGGCGCGCTGCGCCTCGGTCATGGCGATGCCGTCGGCCAGCACACCAGTCCACATGGTGCTGCAGATGTGCATGTTCCAGGTGAGCGCGGTGGCGCCGCAGAAGCGGCCGATCTCGGCGGCCACCATCATGTAGGTGGCGTAGTCGGCGCCCAGGCCGCCGTGCGCGGTGGGCACGCACAGTCGGAGGAAGCCGGCCTCGCGCAGGTCGTCGTAGTTGGCGAACGGGAAGCTCGCCTCGCGGTCCCATTGCGGCGCGCGCGCGGCGAAGCGGTCGCGGCCGAGCGTGTGGGCGCGCTGCAGCATCTCGCGTTGCAGCGGGGTGAAGGGCAGGTCGCCCACGGCGGGGGTGAAGCTCAGGGAGGGGAAGGCGTCCATGGGTGTGTCCCTTGAAAACGAGGGGGAAGAAGGATCAGTCGATGCGCCCGCCGAGCGAGGCCAGCACGCCGCGCCAGAGCGCGTCGGTTTCGGCCCGGGCGTTGTCGTCCCCGCCACCGCCGGGGTGCTCCCAGGCCGAGGTGACGACCATCACCAGTCCGCTGGCGGGTTGCACGAACAGGTGCTGCCCGTGCACGCCGCGCATGAGGAAGGTGCGCTCCTTGAAGGGCAGCAGCCAGAACTGGTAGCCGTAGCCGTAATAGGGGATGCTGCGGCCGGGCCGCAGCGCGTGGCTCTGCCGGTACTCGTCGGTGGCGTCCATCAGGTAGTCGCGCGGCACCACCTGGTGCTCACCCACGCGGCCGTTGTCGGCCAGCAGCACGCCCAGGCGGCCCCAGTCGCGCAGCGAGGCGTTGAAGAAGGCGAAGGCGCCTTCCTGTCCGTCGCCGCCGGTGCGCCAGAACGCCTCGTGCTCGGCACCCATGGGCTGCCACAGCCAGGCCTGGGTCAGCGCGGCCAGGCCTTGGCCGGTGGCGCCGCGCAACACGTAGCCCAGCACCTCGGTTTCGCCGCTGGCGTAGGCGAAATGCTCGCCGGGCGGCGCGTTGCGCTGCGTGATGGTCTGCAACACCTCCATGGCTCCGCGGGGCGACTGCATGAAGGCCACGGCCAGGCGCGTCACGTCGTCGTTGCCGTCGTAGCGCTCGCTGAACTGCAGGCCCGAGGTCATGGTGAGCAGGTGCCGCAGGTGCGTGGCGCCGTAGGGCGTGCCCGCCAGCGCGGGGGCGTATTTCTCCGCCGGGTCGTCCAGCGAGGCGATGAGGCCCTTGGCCTGGGCGATGCCCACCAGCAGCGAGGTCACGCTCTTGGCCATGGAGAAGGACAGGAAGCGCGCGCCGGGTTCGCGGCCGTAGCGGTAGCGCTCCGCCACGATCTGCCCGTCCTTGAGGATGAGCAGGCCGGTGGCGCGCTGGTGCTCCAGGTAGTCGTCCAGCGAGTAGCTGTGCTCGCGGTGGCGGTAGTGCACGGCGGGCGGCGCGGCCATGGCGGGCAGCGGCCGCGCGTGCGATGCCGGCGCCACCCGGGCCACGTGCACGCCCGGCACGCGGTCCAGCGCCGACCAGGAACCGACGCGGTAGGGGTTGTTGCCCCAGGTGGTGGCGTTGCCCACCGGATACCCCTGGGCCTTGCCCAGCAGCGCCTCGTCGGGCTCGGCCCCGGCCCCCAGCGCGGCCAGCACCAGAGCGGTGGCCAGAGCAAGGTGGATTCGCCGCATGGACCGCCTTGGATGTGCCGCTCAGTGCAGCACGCGCGTCTGCGCCAGGAAGTCGAGCAGCAGCGCGTCGAAGTCGTCGGGCGCCTCCAGGTTCATCAGGTGGCCGATGCCCTTGAGTTCGGCATAGCGCGCGTCGGGAATGGCCTCGGCCATCTGCTTCATCACGGCGGGCGCGGCCACGCGGTCGAACTCGCCGCCGATCAGCAGCGTGGGCACGCGAATGTCGCCCAGCGCGGCCTGGCGGTCGAAGGTGACCAGGCAGTCCAGCGCGCGGCGGTAGGTGGCGGCGGGCACGCCGGCCATGCAGTGCTCGGCCAGGCGCAGGCCCTCGGGCAGGGAGCCCGGGCCGACCATCTGCGGCACCAGCCGCTGCGCCACCTCGGCCATGCTCTGGCCCGCGTCCAGCGGCGCGGTGCGCTGCGCGATGAACTGCTGCGCCCAGGCATCGGCGCTGCGGCCGTCGGTGCGCTTGCCGAAGGCGGCCGAGGTGCCGCAGAGCACCAGCCGGCTCACGCGCTCGGGCCGGCGCGCCACCACCTCCTGCGCCACCATGCCGCCCATGCTGTGGCCCAGCAGCACCACGTGCTCGCATTGCAGCGCGTCGATCAGGTCGATGCAGCTCTGCGCCAGGCCCTTGAAGGTGTAGGGCTCGATGGGCGCGCTGTGGCCGTAGCCCGGCATGTCCCAGGCCACCGCGCGGTAACCCGCGGCGGCCAGCGTTTCCACCTGCGGCGCGAACGCGACATGGCCGCCGCCGATGCCGTGCAGCATCAGCACGGTGGGTCCGCTGCCCAGGGTCGTGAAGCGCGGGATCATGCGGCCACCACCCGGCCGGCATCGACCACCACGCTGCCATCCAGCGCCACCGTGCAGCCGCGCAGGGGGAAGTCGAAGTGACCGCGCGTGTGGCGCCCGGCCACTTCGTTGGCGCCGGTGCTGTAGAGGAAGTTGCCCGCGAAGGCGCGCAATTCGGTGCCGTTGAAATCGCGCTTGTCGTAAAGCGCCATGCTGTCCCAACGCGCGGCTTCGTTGAGGCCGTATCCGATATGGCTCACCGCGTAGGCCTCCTTCTCGTTCCAGGCCGCGTAGTGGCTGCGCAGCAGCTCGGCGTCCACACCGCTGCCGTCGATGCGCGTCACGTGGTCGTTCTCGATGGTCATTGTGATGGCGCGCTCGATGTAGCGCTTGAAGGTGAGGTTCACGTCGCCCTCGGCCAGCACCAGCGTGCCGTGGACGCTGCCGGCCGCCGGAAAGGCCAGCACCATGCCACCGGGCCAGTGCGTGAGCGTGCCGGCGCGTGTGGTGCTGCCCCAGTTGCCACCCACCACCGCCCCCTGCAGCGAGATGGTGAGGTCGGTGCCCGCGGCGGAGCTCACGCGCAAGGCCTGGGCGCCGCGCACCCGTTTCACGTGGTCCTTCACGCGAGCCTCGGTCGCGTCGTCGGGCAGCAGCCGCACCAGCGCCTCGGGGTGTTCGTTGCTCACGTAGACGACGCGCGGCTGGGTGAAGCCATTGCCTTTCAGGATGGCGGGCAACTCGGGCGCGTGCATCAGGCCCTCGACCGTGCAGTCCACCACCAGCGTGCAACCCGACAGCGCGGCGATCACCGGCGCGAGTTGCTGCAGGGCTGGGCTGGCGCCGGTGGAGCGCGAGACCGGCTCGCCGGTGCTGAACACCGAGGGCAGCGTGAGCGTGAAGCTGCGCGCCCCCAGGCGGGCCGCCGCGAGCCGCGCCAGTTCCATCAGCACGGGCCGGCTCTGGCTTTCGCCGAGAATGGCCACCGTATCGCCGGTTTGCACCGCGCAGCGGCGCAGCACGGTTTCGAAGGCATCGATCCAGGCGGGTTCGGTCCGCTCCTGCAGCATGGGCTTTCCTTGTCTTGGGCCGGACCGCGTCAGGGTCTTGCAGCCGGCATTGCCATTATTCATGAATTTTCATATAAATTCCAACCATGTCCCCAGCCCGCTCCGCCGGCCACCAGGCCCGGCCCCCTGACTTTTCGGCGCACGAGTTCCGCGCCTCGCTGGGCATGTTCGCCACCGGGGTGACCATCGTGACCGCGCGCACCGACAGCGGCGATCTCGTGGGCCTGACGGCCAACTCCTTCAACTCGGTCTCGCTGTCGCCGCCGCTGGTGCTCTGGAGCCTGGCGCGCGTGGCGGGCTCCATGGCCGCGTTCTCCAATGGCCGGCACTACGCCATCAACGTGCTCGCGGCCGACCAGCAGTCGCTGGCCGAGCGCTTTGCCTCGCGCGACACCGACCGCTGGGCCGGCGTGGGTTTCACCAGCGGGGCCAGCGGCGCGCCGCTGCTCGACGGCGCCGCCGCGAGCTTCGAGTGCTTCAACCGCAGCCAGTACGCCGAAGGCGACCACGTGATCTTCGTGGGCGAGGTGGAGCGCTGCCGGCATCGGCCCGAGGCCTCGCCGCTGCTGTTCCACGGCGGTCGCTTCTACACCGAGCACCCGCTCTGAAGGCGATGACGGCGGAGCGCTTCACGGATGATTACCTGGGCTACCTGCTCGGGCAGGCCAACCATGCGCTGTTCAAGGACTTCGACGCCGTGGTGCGCGAGGCCGGCCTGAGCAGCATCGAATGGCGCGTGCTGGCCACGCTCACCGGCCGTCCACCCATGCCGGTGGGCCAGCTGGCGTTCGAGGTGTTGAGCCAGCAACCCACCGTGACCAAGCTCGTGCAGCGCCTGGCCGCTCAGGGCTGGGTGGCGCTGCGCGACGACCCGGCCGACCAGCGCCGCACGCTGGTGAACATCACCCCCGCCGGCCAGAAGAAGGTGACGCCGCTGATCGCGCAGGCGCGCGAGCACGAGGCGGCGGTGCTCGGCACCCTCAGCGCGGCCGAGGTGCGCCGGCTCAAGGACCAGTTGCGCCGGCTCGCGCAGCCCGGCTGACCCCGCACGAAGCCCACGCGACAGCCGGGACATCGGCGCGCGCCGACAATCGCCGGCATGACTTCACCGGCCGACCGCAAGACCCACCTCGACTCCCTCGCCATCACCCTGCTCGTGGTGTGCTGCGCCTTCTGGGGTTTCCAGCAGATCCTGATCAAGGACACCGTGGCCGAGGTGCCGCCGCTGTGGCAGGCCTCGCTGCGCTTCTGGGGCGCGGCCGTGCTCATCTGGGCCTGGTGCCAGGCGCGCGGTGTGCCGCTGTTCGCGCGCGACGGCACGCTCAAGGCCGGCCTGCTCGCGGGTTCGCTGTTCGCCGGCGAGTTCGCCTTCATCTACCTCGGGCTGCTGCACACCAGCGCTTCGCGCCTCACGGTGTTCCTCTACACCAGCCCCTTCGTGGTGGCGCTGCTGCTGCCGCGCGTGGTGCCAGGCGAGCGGCTGCGGCGCATCCAGTGGGTGGGCCTGGTGATCGCCTTCGCCGCCGTGGCGCTGGCTTTCAGCGAAGGTTTCATGCACGGCTCGCCGGTGGCCGGCGCGTGGCTGGGCGACGCGATGGCGCTGGCCGCCGGCACGCTCTGGGGCCTGACCACGCTCACCATCCGCGCCACGAAGCTCTCGGGCGCGAGCGCGGAGAAAACCCTGTTCTACCAGGTGGCGGTGACGGCGGTGGTCGCGCCTTTCATCTCGCTCGCGCTGGGCGAGGTGTGGTCGCTCGACTACTCGGCGCGCGCCTGGGGTTCGCTGGGCATCCAGACCGTGGTCGGCGCCTTCGCGAGCTACCTCACCTGGATGTGGCTGCTGCGGCACTACCCCGCCACGCAGATGTCGACCTTCACCTTTCTCACCCCGGTGTTCGCGCTGGTGTTCGGCGTGGTGCTGCTCAACGAGCCGCTCACGCCGCAGCTGGTGGTGGCGCTGGTGGGCGTGGCGCTGGGCATCGTGCTGGTGAGCCGGCGGCGCTGAACGAGGCCTTTCGGCGGCCCGGGGCGCCTCCCCTGGGAAATCCCGGGGTGGCCGGACCGAACCCCCCGGGAGATTCGGATCACTTCCCTGTTTCAGTTCTTTCACCCGCGAAACTGAAACAGGGAGGACATTTTGAGCACCATCAGCGCCTGCTTGCCGGTCTATTCATTCCCTCTGCCCTTCGGCGACAAGACGGTGGACTCCGATGAGAGGACGCTCATCGAAGACGCCCACTCCCCGGCCGACGGATCGTCGCCCTCCGACTCCGCCTGGGAGGCCAGCCAGATTCCCCTCGGTCTCTTGCGGCCGTCCTTCTTGCAGGCCGAGGGCCCCTCCCTCGACGTCCAGCAGCGGGTGGCCGACATCCTCCAGAGCGTGGCTTTCACCCCCCTGAAGGACGACCTCGACCCCCTCGTTTCCGCCCAACACTATTACCCCGTGTGGTGCGTCCTGCTGTACGCCACCGTCGGCGCGGGCTTCGGGACGGGCATCGATTTCCAGACGGGCGCCGAGCACCCGAATTCGGGGCTGCACAACCTGCCGGCGATGGTCGTCGGCCTGGGACAGGCGGGCGACACCAAGATCACCTGGGACGGCATCCGCGGCGCGCTGGCGGGCCGCGAGCAGGAACTGGAAGCGTGCCGCGTCTACCTGAACGCGGCGTCCGGCCTCCAGGCCCTGGCAGGCCTGGAGGCGGAGCTCCTGCGACGGGCTCCAGGCGCGCAGAACCCGCACGACCTGGCCTTGCTCAAGGAAGCTCAGGCCAGACTGCGGGCGCTGGCGGACACCCACGCCGCGGCGTTCAAGCAGTGCCTGGAGCCGGGCCATCTCATCCCCCGCTGCCTGCTGGCCGGGGTGCGTGACGTCGGTTTCGGCTCGCTCTCCCTGCTCAAGACCGCCCCGTCGGCCGTGGTCAGCGGCCTGTCGACCAGCGGGCCGCTGACCGGCGCGGCCAAGGACATCGCCGTCGCCCTGCCCTACCTCTCCGGCTCCATGAACATGGTGACAGGCGTCCTCCACATCCTGCAGGCCGTCTGCGAGGGCATGGATGCCCGCCGGGAGCGCAAGACGCTGCTGTTGGCCGAGCAGTTCGACAAGAACGTCTTCGAAGCCCACGGCGCGGATTGCCCCGAGTTGCTGGAGCTGATGGAGCACCGCCACCAATGGCGGGAGTTGAAACGGCTGGACGCCAACCTGCTGGACCTGCACGGCTGGATCCGCGGCATCTACGGCGGCACCAGCCTGGGGGGCGCCGTGGCCGCCATAGCGCTGACCGCGCTGGGTGGCGGCGCCTTGTTCGGCGCCGCCACCATGGGCATCCCCGGCCTGGTGGGCATCCTCCTCGCGGGTGGCTACATGCTGTGGTACGGGATTCGCGCCAAGGTCAGAGCCGCTGAGCAGAAACGCCACGACAAGGCCTGCCGCGCGGTGGCGGCCCACCACGACCGCAAGACCGGCGCGATGCCGGGCCTGGCCGACCCTGACCAGGGTCGCCCGATCCAGGCCATCGCGCGCAGCCTGGTCGATCGGCTTCTGGCGCCAACCACACAACACCGCACCCGGCAGATGCTGATCGCCCTGGGCCTCTCGCCCTCGGTGATCGACGCGGCCACCCATGGCGACCGCGAGCCGCTCACCCGGCTCATCGTGCAGCTGGGCTCGCAGGCCAGCTCCCCGTCGGAGGCCGAGGCGCTGCGGCGCTTCCATGCGCGTTCGGACGTTTCCGCCTGGGACCAGCTGATGGCCCTGGACCGGTGGCAAGCCCTTGGCCACGTGCCGAGGGACATCGCCCGCCCGGCCGAGCCGGTCCAACCGCGCTGGACCCGGCACCTCGCGCCGGGCATCGGCATGGGGGACCTTCGCCAATCGTCCCTGACCCCGCGGCTCATCCACCGGCACTGGAACGATGAGGGCTTCCAGCCGTTCCTGCGCCGCCTGTGTGTGCACACCCACGAGGTGATGAACACGCCGCAAGACGCCTGGGACCTGCTGCAGACCCGCCGCCACGAGGCGAAACAGGAGGTGCAGGCGCGCGCCACCGTCGCCGGCTGGATCGCCGGCGGCCAGTGGCGCAACATCGAAACCTGCCTGCGCGACGACCACGACTTCGCCAACGTCAAGTACCAGCAGGTCCTTCAGAACGGCTACGGCATCTCGCCGCGGGACGCGGGCGGCTTTCTGACCGTCCTGCAAGGGCACGCTCGGACCGCGCCCTTGCAGACCGACACGCTGGCGTCGTTCAGGTCCATCTGCCAGGCCAGCGATGCGGCCGGCAAACGGCAGCTCGTGCCGCAGGTGCAGGCGCTCGTGGAGGCCACCGTCAAGGGCATGCCTTCAGAAGGCGAGGCGTTCTATGCCGCGCTGGGCATCACCTCCCTCCACGACATGGATGCACGCAACGTGGATGCCGTGCTGCGGGTGCTGCAGCAATTCCTGTCCGTGTCCGAAAAACTGCGGGGCCAGACCCTGTCCAAGGTGGTGGCCTCACTGCATGCCTACCCCACGGGTGGCGGCTTTCCCCAGGACCTGTGCCGCCTCGCGGCCTTGCGCGAGCTCCGCCTGCGCTGCGAAACGGCGGGCCGCTCCGTGGAGGACCCGGACGTCCAGCACGCGCTGGCGATGGCCCGACAACTGTCGAGGCAGAAACTGCACACCTGGACGATCGGTGCCGGCGAAGGCGGTGGTGTGTTCGGTTTTAAGGGCTACCGCCTGAACGATGAAGGCGCGTTCATCCGGTACCTGTTCGAGCGTTGCCTGGGCAGCCCCCTCTCCCCTTTGAACCTGTCCTCCACCGCGCTTGGGAAGTTGTCGCTGGCGTCGGCGGACCCCGCGCACCAGGCCGCGCTGTACAGCGCCCCTGGGGCCCTGGAGAAGGCACTCCAGAGCCGCGACCCTCGCCAGCGCAAGACCGCCCTGGCCTGCCTCGAGGCGCAGCTGCACACCGCCAGGGAGCGCGCGGAAGCCGCGCCCGACGCATCCGGCTGCGTCACCCATCTGCAGGCGTTCTTTCGCCTGGAGAAGCTCGCCCAACAACACGGCGTGGCGACGTCGACACCGAGGCTGGGCCACCCGCTGGACCCGAACCGGCTCGACTTCTACCGCGCCGCGCTGGCGTGGCCCAACAAGACCGCCCGCGCCAAGAACATCCAGGCGATCCAGACCGAGCTCGACCAGCTGCAAAGGGGTCACGCCACGGGCAATCCCTTCTGGTCGGCCAAGTTCCTGCGGTCGCAAAAGATCGCGGGCGCCGCCGAACTGCAGAAAATGCGGGCGCTCCATCCAGAGATCCCGGCAGGCTCGTACAAGGGCCTGGTGAAGGCGCTTCAGGCCTTGAGCCGCATGGGTGTGGCCGCCCTGCGCCAGGCCATCCACCGAGACACGGAAAAAGCCCGCCAGTGGATTCAAGTCCACTTCAGGTCCCGTGGCGTGCCGCTGCCGAGCGACTGGCAGGATGGGCTGAAGGAGGCCGCCCAAAAAGGGCCCCTCGACCTGTTGACGGCGCTGTCGGCCCTGAAGGACCGAGCGGCCCAACAGCACTCGAAAGAACTGGCGAAGCGGCTGTGGTCCCATGCCGGCAGCGGGATCCACATGGGCCTCACCCACAGCACGAAGGCCCCTTCCAGCGACGCACCGCTCTGAGGCCAGTGGCGGCAAGCACCGCAGCGGACGGGTGGCCGTGCGATGTAAGTCATTCGTCAGTTTGGCGGATGAGCATCAGGCGACCCCCATGGCCCGCGGCGCCCCAGCCGAGACCACCGCGGCAAGGAGAACCCCATGCTGTCCAAGGCTGTTGTGCTGCTGTCGCTGGTCGCGCTGATCTTTCCCATGGTGTTCTTCACCTTCGCATCGCCACCACTGCTCATCCTGAAACACGACACGCCGCAGGACGCGCGTTTCGTCCGGGGCTTGTTCAACTACTACTACTCGGTGGTGGTGGTCGCCGCCAGCCTCGGGGCCCTGGGCCAGCTGGCGGTGGGCCGCGTCGCGGTGGGGCTGGCCATGGGCGGTGTGGCGGCCTTTGTCTTCGCGGTGCGCCGCTGGGTCGTCCCGCGCATGGACGCGCTGCGGGAACGGATCGCGGGCGGAGACGCCTCCGCCATCCCGAGTTTCCGGCGCCTGCACATGGCGGGCATCCTGCTCAACCTGGTGCAGGTGGGCGTGGTCGCCTGGGGCATGGCGAAGCTCGCCGCGCTGTAAGAAGCGCTCAGCCCGGCCGGGCCGCGAAGTGCTGCTGCAGGGCCTGCAGCGCATGGCGCACCTTGGCCGGTTGTTCACCGCGCCGGGGCGTGACCGCAAACACCGCCGCCGGCTCCAGCCGCCAGTCCGGCAGCACGGGCGCAAGCCGCCCTTCGGCCAGGGCTTGGCGCACGTCGTCGGCCATGCCCACGTACAGACCCCATCCCGCCAGCGCCATGGCCTGCAGCGCAGTCACCTGCGAGGCCAGCAGGCGCGCTTCGACGCGCACCTCTTCGCGCTCGCCTTGCGGGCCCTGGAAGCTCAGCGTGTCCACCGCCGTGCCGCGCGGCGGCAGGCCCAGCCAGTCGTGCCCGGCGAGTTCGCCTGGGTGGCGCGGCCAGCCGCGCTCGGCCAGGTAACGCGGCGCGGCGCAGAGCTGGCGCTGGAGTTCCCCCAGGCGGCGCGCGACCAGGGAAGAATCGGTGAAGCGGCCCACGCGCAGCGCGAGGTCCACCCGCTCGCCGATGAGGTCGATGGGCGTGTCGTCCAGCAGCAAGTGCAGCCGCAAGCGGGGGTGGCGGCGCAGCGGTTCGAGCGCGCTGGCCAGCAGCTCGCCGAAGCCGATCGGCGCGGCCAGGCGCAGCTCGCCCTCGGGTTCGTCGCGCAGGCGCTCCAGCGCCTGGTCGGCGCTGCGGGCCTGGGCGACCATGGCGGCGCAGGCGGGGTAATAACGCTCACCGGCCTCGGTGAGCGTGAGGCGGCGGGTGGAGCGGTGCAGCAGCACCAGGCCCAGGGCCTCTTCGAGCAGGCGCAGCTGCTGGCTCACGGCCGAGGGTGTGCTGCCCAGGCGGCGAGCGGCGGCGCTCAGCGAGCCGCTGTCCACGATCTCCGCGAACAGCGCCATGCGTTTGAGCTTGTCGGTCCAGGCGGTGGTTTCGCTGCTCATTGATTAGATTTTCTACAAGAAGAAAGCGTATTTTGCCGCCTACCGCGTTTTTCGTGTAGCCAGGACACTAGATCCATCCCAACCTTTTCAGGAGTCTCGCCATGAAGATCGCCCTCATCGGTGCCACCGGTTTCGTCGGCAGCGCCGTGCTCACCGAACTGCTTTCACGCGGCCACAGCGTGACCGCCCTCGCCCGCCACCCCGACAAGCTGGCCGCCCAGCCCCGGCTGCAGGTGGTGAAGACCGACGTGACCGACGCCGCGCAGGTGGCTCGGGCCGTGGCCGGACACGATGCCATCGTGAGCGCCTACAACCCGGGCTGGAGCGAGCCTGAGATCTACCGCCTGTTCGGCCTGGGTTACGACGGCATCCTCGCCGGTGCGAAGCAGGCCGGCGTACTGCGGGTGCTGGCGGTCGGCGGTGCCGGCAGCCTGGAAGTGGCGCCTGGCCTGCAGCTGGTGGACACGCCCGAGTTCCCGGCCGAATGGAAACAGGGTGCACTGGCCGCGCGCGACCTGCTCACGCGCCTGCGGGGTGAGAAGGAACTGGAATGGAGCTTCATCTCTCCCCCCATCGCACTGGCGCCGGGTGAGCGCACGGGCCAGTACCGCACGGGTGGTGACCAGTTGTTGCCCGGCCAGGGCGAAGCGCCTGCCGGCATCTCGGTGGCTGATCTGGCGGTGGCGATCGTGGACGAAATCGAGACGCCCAAACACACGCGCCAGCGCTTCACGGTGGCAAACTGAGGGCTCACGCCGGCACGAACGGGGGAGGTCACCGGGTGCCCGGCTCCGCGGCTGTCCCCCGGGGCGGCTTCGCCGCCCCTCCTCCTTTACGCCGCTGCGCCGGACACCCGGTGACCTCCCCCTCTGTGGCACGCGGACGGTCGAACACCCCCGCCCACCCTCAGCACGCTGCGGCTCGCGAGTGCCGGGCGCTCTGCGCAGCGGGGTCAAGGAGGAGGCGGCACCAGCCGCCGGGGGACACCCGCGGAGCAGAGCGCCCGGCACTCGCGGGCCCACGAGGTGCAGGCCTGAAAACCTGGCAGAGCAGCTACGCCCGCGAAACCGCAAACTTCACATACCAGTCCAGACAACCCGGGTTGGCCATCGCCTCGCGGTTGATGACCTTCTCCAGCGGCTGGCCGAGCAGCAGTTTCTTGATCGGCAGTTCCTGCTTCTTGCCCGAGAGCGTGCGCGGAATCTCGGCCACCTGAAACACGCCGTTGGGCACGAAGCGCGGCGACAGCGCGGTCTTGATGCTGTCGTTGATGCGCGCCTTGAGCGCATCGTCGAGCACGGTGCCTTCGCGCAACACCACGAACAGCGGCATGTAACTCTCGCGCCCCAGGTACTCGAGATCCACCACCATCGAGTCCATCACCTCGGGCAGGGCCTCGACCGCGCTGTAGAGCTCGCTCGTGCCCATGCGCAGGCCATGGCGGTTGATGGTGGCGTCCGAGCGGCCGTAGATCACGCAGGAGCCGTCCGCGCCGATGCGCAGCCAGTCGCCGTGCCGCCAGACCGCGCCGGCCTCGGGGCCGAGGTCACCCCCCCGGGCTTGCGGCCTTGGCCCGGCGGGTAGGTGTCGAAATAACTGCCGATCAGGCGCTGGTGGTCCACGTCGCCCACGAAGTACAGCGGCATCGACGGGATCGGTTGCGCGCACACCAGCTCGCCCACCTCGTCGATCACCGGCTGACCCTGCTCGTTCCACGCTTCGACCGCGCAGCCCAGCAGCCGGCACTGCATGCGCCCGGGCGTCTGCGGCAGCTCGCGGTTGCCGCCGATGAAGGCGCCCGCGAAGTCGGTGCCGCCCGAAATGTTGCACCACCAGATGTCCTGCTGCGCCCCGCTCTTCGCGATGCGGCGGAACTGCTCGGTGCCCCAGCGCTGCGCGTCTTCCGAGAGCGGCGAACCGGTGGTGCCGAGCGCGCGCACGGCGGACAGGTCGCCACACGCGGCCAGGTCGACGCCGGCCTTGATGCAGTTGGCGAAGAAGGCCGCGCCCGCGCCGAAGAAGGTCACGCCCAGCTCGGCGGCGAAGCGCCAGAGCGTGGTCCAGTCGGGCTTGTCCTTGCTGCCGCCGGGGTTGCCGTCGTAGATCACGCAGGTGGTGCCGTTGAGCAGGCCGCTGGTCTGCGCGTTCCACATCACCCAGCCGGTGGAGCTGTACCAGTGGAAACGTTCGCCCCAGCTGTTGGGGTGGTAGCTGCAGCCCACGTCGTTGTGCAGGATCTTGAGCGCCATGCCCACGATCACCGTGCCGCCATGGCCGTGCACGATGGGCTTGGGCAGGCCGGTGGTGCCGCTGGAATAGACGATCCACAGCGGGTGATCGAACGGCAGCCACAAGGGTTCGAAGGCGGCGGTGGCGGCATCGTCGCGCGCGGTGGCGGCCGCGAAGCTGGCACAGGGCGATGCGGCCTGCAGCGCCTCGGCCTGCGCCGCCTCGCCTTCGGCCAGGTTGGTGTGCAGCACCACGTGGCGCACCGTGGGCAGGGCCGCGCGCAGCTCGGCCACCACCGCCAGGCGGTCGTGGTCGCGGCCGGCGTAACTCACGCCGTCGCAGGCGATCAGCACCACCGGCTCGATCTGGCGGAAGCGGTCGAGCACGGCGTTGGTGCCCATGTCGGGCGCGCAGATGCTCCACACGCCGCCGATGGACACGGTGGCGAGAAAAGCCACCATGGCCTCGGGAATGTTGGGCAGGTAGGCCGCCACGCGGTCGCCCGGCTGCACGCCCTGGGCCTGCAGGTGCTGCGCGAGCGAGGCGACCTGGCGCCGCAGCTCGGGCCAGCTCAGCTCCACGTGCCGGCCCTTTTCGTTGCGGCTCACCACGGCGGCAAAACCCGCCTCGTGCGCCGGCCGCACGTGGCGGAACACCTGCTGCGCGTAGTTCATGCGCGCGCCGGGAAACCAGGGCGCGCCGGGCATCACGTTCTTGGCCAGCACGGCCGTGTGCGGTGTGGGCGACTGCAGCTCGAAGTAGTCCCAGATGCTTTGCCAGAAGCCGTCGAGGTCGGTGATGGACCAGCGCCAGAGCGCGCCGTAGTCGTCGAAACGCAGGCCGCGGTGCTCGGCGAGCCATTGCTGGTAGAGGCGGATCTGGGGCACGTGGGGCGCGGTCATGCGCCGAGCTTAGACCGGGCCCGCACCCGGCACGACTAGGGTTTGTACGGTTGTACAAGAATCGGCGCCAACCGTTCAATGCCCCCTTCGCCGGCCGCAGCCCGCGGCCCGCCTCATCGGGGAACCCACCATGCCTTCGACAAACAACCCGCTGGACGGCTTCCAGGTCGACCGCGCCGCCATCCGCACCATCGGCCAGGACCTGCAACGGCCCGAGTGCATCCTGGCCGAGCGCGACGGCACGCTGTGGGCGGCCGACGCGCGCGGCGGCGTCACGCGCATCGGCGCCGACGGGCAGCAGCGCTTCATCGGCCAGCGCGCCGACCAGCGCTTCGCCAGCGCCGCGCAGGCTTCGCTCCACGACGTGGAGGCCAAGTACACGCAGGGCACCTTGCCCAACGGCCTGGCCTTTGCGGCCAATGGCGACGTGCTGATCGCCAACTTCGGCACCGACCGGCTGGAGGTGATGGCGCGCGACGGCCAGACGCGCACGCTGCACGACACCATCGACGGCCAGGCGATCGGCAAGGTCAACTTCGTGCTGCGCGATTCGAAGAACCGCATCTGGCTCACCGTCTCCACGCGCGTGAACCCCTGGACCGTGGCGGCCAGCAGCCGCGTGCGCGACGGCTACATCGCGGTGGTGGACGAACGCGGCCTGCGCGTGGTGGCCGACGGCTTTCACTTCACCAACGAGATCCGTTTCGACGCGAACGAGGAATGGCTCTACATCGTCGAGACCACCGGTCCGCACATCAGCCGCATGCGCGTGGTGGAGTCGGCCCAGGGCGTCGCCCTGGCCGACCGCGAGGTGTTCGGGCCCTCCCACCTGGGCGGCTTCCCCGACGGCATCGCGTTCGACGCCTTCGGCAACCTCTGGTGCACGCTGGTGATGACGGACCAGCTGATCGCGCTCACGCCGCAGGGCGAGCGGCGCCTGCTGCTCGACGACGGCAACCCCGAGGCCTCGAAGGTGCTGCTGGACCACATGAACGACGGCACGCTCACCACCGAGGACATGCTGCGCGCGCGCGGCACGCTGGCGCCCTGGATGGCCAGCGTCACCTTCGGCGGGCCCGACCTGCGAACGGTCTACATCGGCAGCCTCATGGGCACCACCATCCCTTTCTTCACCTCGCCCGTGCCCGGCCTGCCCATGGTGCACTGGTAACACACCAGCGCCCGCCTTCCGCACGACCCGGCCCAGGGTTTGTACGGGTGTACAACATTTTTGAACACATGTTCAATACCGCCATGCCGTCCCGCAAGCCTGAGCCTGCCCGCCGCCAGAAGAGTGCCGCGCCCCGCCCCGACCGCCAGCAAGCCATCCTGCTCGCGGCCGAGAAGCTGTTCGCTCAGCGCGGCTACCACGCGGTGACGATCCGGCAGATCGCCGAAGAGGCCGGCGTGCCGCTGGCGCTGGTGGCCTACTACCACGGCCCCAAGCAGGACCTGTTCCACGCGGTGTTCGCGCACTGGAGCCACACCATCGAGGAGCGACTGGCCGCGCTGGACGCCGCCTCCCAGGACCCCGACGACCCGCAGACCCTGCCGCGCATCGTCGAGGCCTTCGTGGCGCCGGTGATCCGCATGCGCTCCAGCCCCGAGGGGCAGTTCTACGCCCAGCTGGTCGGCCGCGAACTGGCCTACCACGGCGAGGAGTCCGATCGCGTGCTGCGCGAGTTCTTCGACCCGCTGGCGCACCGCTTCATCGACGCGCTGCACCACGCCCTGCCGCGCGCCAGCCGCGCCGAGGCCGCCTGGGGCTACCAGTTCGCGCTCGGCGCCCTGCTGCACCACCTGGTGGATGTGCGCGTGGAGCGCCTCTCGCTCAACATCAACCGCGCCAACGACCCGGCGGCCGCCGAGCGGCTGGTGCGCTTCATCGTGGGGGGCTGCGCGCCGCGCTGTGCCCCCGCCCCCGCTTTCGCCCCGCCCCCCGAGCAAAACCAACCACAGGAGACCCCCATGAAACGTCGCACCGCCCTGGCCGCCCTGGCCTCTGTTCCCGCCGCCGCCGTGAGCCTGCCGGCTTTCGCGCAGAGCCCCACCAAGATCGTGTTCGGCTACACCGCCGTGACCGACTTCGCCTCGGTGTTCGTCGCGGCCGAGAACGGCTACTTCAAGAAGCGCCTGCTCGACGTGGAGCTCAAGTTCATCCCGATCAACTCCACCATCCCGGCCGCGGTGCAGGCCGACTCGCTGCAGATCGGCGGCCCCACGCCCAGCGTGTACCTGCAGTCGGTGGACGGCGGCCTGGACCACGTGGTGGTCGCCGGTGCCGGCGTGACCTCCAAGACCATCACCGGTTTCGGCCTGGTGGCCAAGGCCGGCAGCGGCATCCGCAAGGCCCAGGACTGCGTGGGCAAGAAGATCGGCGTGCCCGGCCTGGGCGCCTTCCTGCACGTGACCTTCCGCGCCTGGCTCAAGAGCCAGGGCGTGGACTACACCAAGGTGAACTTCGTCGAAGCCTCGTTCCCACAGCACGGCGACCTGCTGCGCGGCGGTTCGGTGGACGCCGTGGTGAGCGCCGACCCCTTCATGAGCCGCATCACCGACTCCGGCGTGGGTTACGTGGCCTCGTACTACTCGACCTTCCTGCCCGAGAACCAGCCCACCATCATCCACGTCGCGCGCCGCGACTGGGTGGCCAAGAACCCGGCGGCCGCGCGCGGCTTCCGCGAGGCCGTGCAGGAGGCCGCGGCCTTCATGAACCAGCCGAAGAACGACGCTGCCGTGCGCGCGGCCATCGGCAAGTACATCAAGCTGCCGCCCGAGGTGATCGCCAAGGTGCAGATCTCGCCCCCCATGGCGGTGGTGACCGAGAAGCAGCTCAGCTACTGGGTCGACCTCATGAAGGACCAGGGCATGCTCAAGACGGTGCCCGACGTGGCGCGCCTGATCGCCAAGTGAGGCACGCCACGCCCCACGCCAGCGCCGCTTCGACCATGACCGATACCGTTCTGCATTTCGACCGCGTCGCCATCGAACTCGGTGGCCGGCAAATCCTCTCACCCACCGAACTGACGGTGAAGCGCGGCGAGTTCGTGTGCGTGATCGGCCCCTCGGGCTGCGGCAAGACCACGCTGCTGCGCGCCGCCGCCGGCTTCGTCACGCCCAGCCAGGGCAGCGTGCGGCGCCAGGGCGCGCCCATCACCGGCCCGAGCCGCGAGGTGGCGTTCGTGTTCCAGGACTACGGGCGCGCCCTGCTGCCCTGGCGCACGGTGCAGGCCAACGTGAGCCTGGCGCTGGAGGCGGCGAACGTGCCGGCGGCCGAACGGCCCGCGCGCATCGAACATGTGCTGAAAACCGTGGGCCTGGCCGCGCACGGGCACAAGTTCCCGGCGCAGCTCTCGGGCGGCATGCAGCAGCGCGTGCAGATCGCGCGCTGCCTGGCCCAGCGGCCCGACGTGATGCTGATGGACGAGCCCTTCGGCGCGCTCGACGCCATGACGCGCGAGACCCTGCAGGACGAGCTCGCCCGCCTGGTGCGTGAAGAGGGTCTGACGGTGATGTTCGTCACCCACGACCTGGAGGAAGCGCTGTACCTGGGCGATCGCGTGATCGCCCTGCGCAGCAACCCCACGCCCGAACTGCCCAGCCTGGCCGCGCTGATCGACGTGCCGCTGCCGCAGCCGCGCGACCAGCTCAGCACCAAGGAACACCCGGAGTTCCTGCGCCTGCGCCGCGAGCTCTACCACTACCTCGGGCACTGAACGATGAAGCTGAAGTCCCTTGCGTTCCCGGCCCTGCTGCTGGGCGCGCTGGAAATCTGGGCCCGCACCACGGGCCAGGGCAGCGATGCCATCGCCCCGCCCAGCGCCGCGCTGCGCGCCTTCGGCGGCGCGGTCACCGACGGCTCGCTGCTGGAGGCCACGGCCTTCACGCTCGGCACGGCCGCGCTCGGCCTGCTGATCGGCGCGCTCGGCGGCCTGCTGCTGGGCACCTTGTTGGGCCTGTCGCGGCGCGCCGCGCAGCTCGGTTTCCTGAGCGTGGAAGTCGCGCGCCCCATTCCGTCGGTGGCGCTGATCCCGCTGGCCATGCTGGTGTTCGGCTTCGGCCTGCGCATGGAACTCAGCGTGGTCGCCTTCGCCTGCCTGTGGCCCATGCTGGTGCTCACGCAGGCCGCGGTGCAACAGGTCGAGCCCCGCCTGCTGGAGGTGGCGCGCGCGCTGGAACTCACGCCGCGGCAGCGCTTCGCCTGGATCATCGGCCCAGCCATCGTGCCGCGCCTGTTCGTCGCGCTGCGCCTGGGGGTGGCGATCGCCCTGGTGGTCGCCGTCACGGTGGAGATCGCGGCCAACCCGCACGGCATGGGCTACGCGATGATGATCGCGCAGCAAAGCCTGGACCCGGCGCTGATGCTGGCCTGGCTGGCCTGGATCGGTGTGGTGGGTTACGTCATCAACGTCGGCGCGCTCGCGCTGCAGCGCCGCGTGGCGCGCGCCATGGGGGAGCAGACCGCATGAGCGCCGCGCAGGGCCGTCCCAAGCAAGCTCGCACCGCAGTGCGAAGCACGAAGGATTTCGAATGAGCGCCGCACACAAAACCAACCGCACCTTGAGCGTGCTCGGCAGCGCCTCGGGCTCCGTGCTCGTGCTGGCCGCCTTCATCGCCCTGTGGTGGGCCGCCAGCACCAGTGGCTGGGTCAACCGCGCCTTCCTGCCCACGCCGCAGGCCACGCTGCAAAGCCTGGTGCAAGGCCTGGCCGGCGGCGACCTGGCGGCCTACACCTGGGCCACGCTCAGCCGCATGTTCAGCGGCTGGGTGCTGGCCAGCGCGCTGGGCATCGCCCTGGGCGCGCTGATCGGCAGCTCGCAGCGCGCCAGCGAATGGATCGGCCCGACCCTGGAGTTCATCCGCCCGCTGCCGGCTTCGGCCGTGATGCCGCTGGCCATCGCGCTGTTCGGCCTCTCCGGCGGCATGGTGCTGGCCGTGGTCGCCTTCGGTGCCATGTGGCCGGTGCTGCTGGCCACGCTGCACGGCCTGGCCAACGTGCACAAGCAGTTGCGCGAGGTCTCGCGCTCGCTGGAACTCAGCCACCTGGCCTTCGTGCTCAAGATCGGCCTGCCCAACGCCATGCCCGACATCCTGGCCGGCATGCGGCTGTCGATGACGGTCTCGCTCATCGTCTCGGTGGTGGGCGAGATGATCGCCTCGCAACCCGGCCTGGGCCAGGCCATCCTGCTGGCCGCGCGCTCGTTCCAGGCCAGCGAACTCTTCGCCGGCATCGTGCTGCTCGGCGCCATGGGCTTTGCGAGCAACGTGCTGCTCGCCGTGGCCGAACGCTCGCTGCTGCGCTGGCAGCGCCCCTGAATCCCACCTCGCTCCCTCGGAGAACAACCATGCCCCGCAAATTCATCGACCTGTCCATCTACCTGGAGAACGACGTGGTGAGCGACCCGCCCGCGTTCGCCCCCAAGATCCAGTACTTCACGCACGACAACACCTTCGAGCAGATCGAGCCCTTCTTCCCCGGGCTGAAGAAGGAAGACCTGCCCGACGGTGAAGGCTGGGCGGTGGAGCTGGTGCAGCTCTCCACGCACAACGGCACGCACCTCGATGCGCCCTACCACTTCCACTCCACCATGGACAAGGCGCTGGGCGAGAAGAAGCCCGCGATCGCCATCCACGACGTGCCGCTGGAATGGTGCTTCCAGCCCGGCGTGAAGCTGGACTTCCGCCACTTCGCCGACGGCTACGTGGTCACGGCCGCCGACGTGGAAGCCGAGTTGAAGCGCATCAACCACACCCTCAAGCCGCTGGAGATCGTGGTGGTGAATACGCGCGCCGGTTCGCGCTACGGCCACAACGACTTCGTCTCGGCCGGCTGCGGCATGGGCTATGAAGCCACCATGTATTTGCTGGAACGCGGCGTGCGCCTGACCGGCACCGACGCCTGGAGCTGGGACGCGCCCTTCGTGCACACCGCGCAGAAGTACGGCGAGACGAAAGACGCCTCGCTGATCTGGGAAGGCCACAAGGCCGGGCGCGACATCGGCTACTGCCACATCGAGAAGATGCACAACCTCGAGGCCTTGCCGGCCGACGGGTTCTTCATCTCCTGCTTCCCCCACAAGATCCGAGGCGCCTCGGCGGGTTGGACCCGTGCCGTGGCCATCTTCGACGACGCCCTCCAAGCCACCGCCGCATGACCATGGAACTCAACCACACCCACGACGCGAACACCCGCAGCTGGCTCGAATCGGCCAACGCCCCGGGCATCGATTTCCCGATCCAGAACCTGCCCTTCGGCGTCTTCCGCCGCAAGGGTTCCAGCGAGGCCTTCCGCGGTGGCGTGGCGATCGGCGACCAGGTGATCGACCTGGCCGCGATCGCGCGCGACAACGCGGTCTCGGGCCCGGCCGCGCAGGCCGTCAACGCCTGCACCGGCGACGCGCTCAACGACTTCCTGGCCCTGGGCCCGACCGCCTGGCGCGCGCTGCGCCACGCGCTGTTCGACCTGCTCAAGACCGGCGCCAACGGCCCCGGCGTGAACGCGCTGCGCGCCAGCCTGGTGCCGCAGGCCGAGGTGGAGATGCGCGTGCCCACGCGCATCGGCGACTACACCGACTTCTACACCTCGATCCACCACGCGCGCAACGTGGGCCGCGTGATGCGCCCGGACGACCCGCTCACGCCCAACTTCCAGTGGCTGCCGATCGCGTACCACGGCCGCGCCTCCAGCGTGGTGGTCAGCGGCACGGCGTTTCGCCGCCCCATGGGCCAGGCCATGGCACCGGGCGCCGCCGCGCCGGTCTACGGCCCCTGCCGCCGGCTCGACTACGAGCTGGAGATGGGCTTCTACATCGGCCCGGGCAACGCCATGGGCCAGCCGATTCCGCTGGCCGAGGCCGAGCAGCACATCTTCGGCATGTGCCTGCTCAACGACTGGTCGGCGCGCGACCACCAGTTCTGGGAAATGGCGCCGCTCGGCCCCTTCCTCGGCAAGAACTTCTGCACCACGGTCTCGCCCTGGATCGTGACGCTGGAAGCGCTCGCCCCCTACCGCGTGCCCTTCGCGCACCCGGCCGACGAGCCGCAGCCGCTGGCCTACCTGGACAGCGCGGCCAACAGCGAGCGCGGCGGCGTGGACGTGCAGCTCGAAGTGCGGCTGGAGTCGCGCGAGCACCGCGATCGCGGCATCGCGCCCGACCGCCTCTCGGCCACGAGCTTTCGCCACCAGTACTGGACCATCGCGCAGATGGTTGCGCAGCACAGCGTGGGCGGCTGCAACCTGCAGCCCGGCGACCTGCTGGGCACCGGCACCATCTCGGGCCCCACGCACGCCGAGGCCGGCGCCATCGTGGAACTCAGCGTGGGCGGCACGAAGGACGTGCCGCTGCCGGGCATCGGCACGCAGCGCCGCTTCCTGGAAGACGGCGACACGGTGATCCTGCGCGGCTGGTGCGAGAAGCCGGGCGCGGCGCGCATCGGCTTCGGCGAGAGCCGGGGCGAGGTGCTGCCCGCGATCGGTTGAGAGACGGACTGGGCCAGGGCGCTGGCGCCCCGGCTCAGGCCTCGGCCTTGCTCGTGGCGCGGGCCTGCATGAACTTGCCCAGCCCCACCACCAGCAGCGCACCCGTGGCCGCCGCGACGTAGTGCAGCCAGGGGTGGGCCATGGTGTAGCCCTGCATCAGGTGGTCGTTGACGACGGTTTCGCCGCCGACCCAGCCGATCAGGGCGGCGCCCAGGGTCACGATGACCGGGAAGCGCCCCATGAGCTTGATCATCAGCGTGGAGCCGAAGACCACCAGCGGAATGCTGATCGCCAGGCCCAGGACCAGCAGCACCATGTTGCCCTGCGCCGTCGCGGCCACGGCGATCACGTTGTCCAGGCTCATCACCAGGTCGGCGATCAGGATGGTGCGGATGGCGGCCATCATCGTGCCCGTGCCCTTGTGGTGCCCGTCCTCACCGTCTTCGTCGCCGCTGAGCAGCTGGTAGCCGATCCACAGCAGCAGCACGCCGCCGATGACCTGCAGGAACGACAGCTCCAGCAGCTTGGCCGCCACCACCGTGAGCACGATGCGCAGCACCACGGCCGCGCCCGAGCCGAACAGGATGGCTTTGCGTTGCTGCTCGGCCGGCAGCGAGCGCGCCGCCAGGGCGATGACGACGGCGTTGTCGCCCGACAGGATGATGTTGATCCAGATGATCTTCACCAGACCGACCCAGAAGTCGGCGGTGCTGAGGAATTCCATGGTGTCTCCAGCGTTTCGGGTTTGAAGGGTGAAGGCGCACTTTAGGAGCGAAAAACGGCCTCCCTCATGCGGGGTTCTGCGTAAACTTTGCGCGCCTTGGGGCCGAAACTTAAGCGTGTTAAGTCTGCTGCGGCTCAGAGGCTTTGCGGGCACAATGCCTGCGGCGCGAGGGGCGCCTTTTTTCACAACACGACAACGAGGAGACCGTGCCATGGGCATGTTCAATTGGACGGAGAAATCGGCTTCCACGCTCAACCAAGGCGGCGTGATCGCGCCCGATGAGCGCCTGCCCTGGCCACAGACGGCGGTGATGGGCGTGCAGCACCTGATCGCCATGTTCGGCGCCACGGTGCTCGCCCCCATCCTGATGGGCTTCGACCCCAACGTCGCCATCCTCATGAGCGGCATCGGCACGCTGATCTTCTTCCTCATCACCGGCGGCAAGGTGCCCAGCTACCTGGGTTCGAGCTTCGCCTTCATCGGCGTGGTGATCGCCGCCAGCGGCTACGCGGGCCCGGGCCCCAACGCCAACATCGGCGTGGCGCTGGGCGGCATCATCGCCTGCGGCCTGGTCTACACCCTCATCGGCGCCATCGTGCAGGCCGTGGGCACGGGCTGGATCGAGCGCTTCATGCCGCCGGTGGTCACCGGCGCGGTGGTCGCGGTGATCGGCCTGAACCTGGCCGGCATCCCCATCAAGAACATGGCGCCCACCGGCTTCGATGCCTGGATGCAGGGCATCACATTCGTTTGCGTGGCGCTGGTGGCCGTGTTCACCAGCGGCATGGTCCAGCGCCTGCTGATCCTCATGGGCCTGATCATCGCCAGCATCCTCTACGCCGTGCTCACCAACGGGCTGGGCATGGGCAAGCCGCTGGACCTTTCCGGCATCGCCAACGCCGCCTGGTTCGGCATGCCCAGCTTCAGCGCGCCGGTGTTCCAGATGAACGCCATGCTGCTGATCGCGCCGGTGGCCATCATCCTGGTGGCGGAGAACCTGGGCCACATCAAGGCCGTGACCGCCATGACCGGCCGCAACCTGGACCAGTACATGGGCCGCGCCTTCATCGGCGACGGCGTGGCCACCATGGTGGCCGGCAGCGCGGGCGGCACCGGCGTGACGACCTACGCCGAGAACATCGGCGTGATGGCCGCGACCAAGATCTACTCCACCGCGATCTTCCTGGTGGCCGGCCTCATGGCCGTGCTGCTGGGCTTCAGCCCCAAGTTCGGCGCGCTGATCCAGGCCATTCCGCTGGCCGTCATGGGCGGCGTGTCCATCGTGGTGTTCGGCCTGATCGCCATCGCCGGCGCCAAGATCTGGGTCGACAACAAGGTCGATTTCTCCGACAACAAGAACCTGCTGGTGGCCGCGATCACGCTGATCCTGGGCACGGGCGACTACACGCTGAAGTTCGGCGGCTTCGCGCTGGGGGGCATCGGAACGGCCACCTTCGGCGCGATCATCCTGTACGCATTGCTCAACCGCGGCCGGGCCACGCCCAAGGCCTGAGCCTCTTCACCGGCGCGTGCGCTCGGGGCGGCCTTGTCCGCCCCCACCTTCGGCGGCCCGCTGACCGCGCCACCGATCCGGGATCCGATGGCGGTGCCGATGCCCGGCAGGATCGCCGTGCCGACCGCCGCCCCGGCCAGGGCGCCCCAGGAAATCTCCACCGCCGGCTCGCGCGTGGGCCCCTTCGCGGCGAAGGGCACGCTCACGATGCCGCCGCCGATCGCCAGCTCCCCTTGCGCGTCGATCTGCTGGCGGTGCAACGTGGCCTTGCCCGTGGCGCTGTAGCTGCCTGCCACCGCCTTCACCTCGGTGAACTCCGTCCGCATGCCCTGTTCGGTGTTGCGCGTGGCCATGACGCCGCTGAGGCTGTCCAGCGGCGTCTGGCCGGCGCGGTCCTCGCCCAGGGACTTGATGGCCTTGTCCAGGTCGATGCGCAGCATGCGGGCGCGCTCCACGTCGAGCACGCTGCGCGTGCGCAGCGAGCGGAACAGCTCGACCGCCGTGTCGCCTTCGGCGCTCAGCTCCGTCCGACCCGAGGCAAGGCCACCGACGAACGAGCGCCGGTGAAAGGCGTCCATCAGCGCAGCCACGTCCACACGCCGTGGCGCGAGTTCCCCTTGGAGCAACATGCGGCCGTCGGCCGAGGTGGCCAGCCGTGCCTGGCCGTTCGCCGATCCGCCACCCGCCTGCACACGCAGTTGGTAGAGGTCCGCGCCGCCTTCGGCTCGGCCGTCGCGCGTGGCGTCCAGCGAGACCGATGGATTCGCGTCCGGCCGGCGGATCTGCAGGCGGCCCGGCCGACGGTCCTCGTCCAGCTCGATCTCGCCCTCGTACACCACCGGCACCTCGCTGTAGGAGATGTAGGTCACGTCGGTGAACACGATCGAGCGCAGGACCAGCGCGCCCGCCTGGCTGTCCGTGGTCTTGCCCCGGTAGGCGGCCAGCGCCTTGCGCGGCACCACGGCGCCATCCACCTCCAGGCGGTCGATGACCAGTTGCTTGCGCCACAAGGGCATGAGCTGGGGGCGGATCGCGATGCGCCGCACCTCGATGGCTTCGGCTTGTTCGGTGCGGGCGTCCAGCACCTCGACTTCCGGCACGCCGAGCACGCGCCAGCGCACCACGCCCACCACGAGCTTCTGGCCCAGGCGGGCCTCGAATTCGGCCTCCACCCGCCGCGCCAGCTCGTCATCGCTGGGCAGCCACGCCCACACGGCCAGGCAGGCGAACACCAACAGCGCCACCAGGGCGGCTGCGGCCAGGGCCCAGCGGCGTGCGAGTGTCATGAAAGGGGGTTGCTCCAACCTGGATGGTGCGGGCGCGCGCCGCCGCTGTCTGTAGGCATTCGCCGCCTTCGGCGCGGGAAACCGGCCGTCTCCTATAGTGGCGCCACCATCACAGGAGCCCGACCTTGCCCATCTGGAAAAAACCCATCTCCGTCGCCGAACTCACCGCCATCCACAAGGACACCGCCGTGCAACACCTCGGCGTGGAGTTCCTGGAGGTCGGCGACGACTTCATCCGCGCCCGCGTGCCGGTGGACACCCGCACCAAACAACCGTATGGCCTGCTGCACGGCGGCGTGAGCGTGGTGCTGGCGGAGACGCTGGGCTCGTGCGGTGCGGCCTACAGCTGCCCCGAAGGCCACCGCGCGGTGGGCCTGGACATCAACGCCAACCACCTCAAGGGCGCCACCAGCGGCTGGGTGACCGGCGTCACGCGGCCGGTGCACATCGGCCGCACCACGCAGGTCTGGCAGATCGACCTGACGAACGAGGCGGGCGAACTCACCTGCGTCTCGCGCATCACGATGGCGGTGCTGGGGCCGCGCTGACCGGTCGGCGGCTCAGCCGCGTTCGCAGCGCCCCTGCGCCGTGGCCTGGCCCCGGAAGTCGCTGGTCCAGGTCTGGGCGGCGGTGTCGATCTGGATGCGCTCGTTGTCGACCGCGGTGAGGATCACGGTCTCCCGCACCGTGAAGGTGTAGACCGGCACGCCGTCGATGTGCACCGAGCGCACGCGCTTCTTGTCGTAGCCGATGCGCACGCTGCGCGTCCACGTGGTGCGCGCGGGCTGGTAGGCCGCCTCGCACACCAGCGTCACCTCACTCGCCGTGTCGGCCTTCTTGCCCTTGCCTTGCGCGGCGGCAGGCCCCACCACCCCGGTGGCCAGGCCCAACACCAGCCAGGCGGCGACGGCGACCCTCATGGTGCGTCGGCCTTGGCCAGACGCTCGCTCTTCCAATAGACGTCGTCACCGCCGTTCATGCGGTTGAGCACGCGCGCGAGCACGAACATCAGGTCGCTCAGGCGGTTGAGGTACTGGCGCGGCGTTTCCTTCAGCTCTTCGGCTTGACCCAATGCGACCACGGCGCGTTCGGCGCGGCGCGCCACCGTGCGGCACACGTGGGCTTGGCTGGCCGCGCGGTTGCCGGCGGGCAGGATGAACTCCTGCAGGCGCGGCAGGGCCTCGTTGTGCGTGGCCAGCGCCTCGTCGAGCGCGAGCACGGCCTCGGGCTTGAGCAGCTCGAAGCCCGGGATGGAAAGCTCACCGCCCAGGTTGAACAACTGGTGCTGGATCTCCACCAGCAGCTGGCGCACGCCCTCGGGCATCTCCTCGCACAGCAGCACGCCGATGTGCGAGTTGAGCTCGTCCACGTCGCCCATGGCGTGCACGCGCAGGCTGTCCTTGGAAACGCGGGTGTTGTCGCCCAGCCCGGTGGTGCCGGCGTCGCCGGTGCGGGTGGCGATCTGGGTGAGTCGGTTGCCCATGAAATGCCTCTTGTTGGCCGATGGTGAGACAGCGATTGTCCCCGAGGTCGGGCATCCGGCCGGAACCCGTAACCGGATGAGGGGAAATGTGTCTGAGGCAAAGGTGTTTAGCAGAGCGCAACGGCAGGCAAAAGCGCTTGGCCCGGGCCGGTGATACGGGCGTAATGCGGCTTCGTTCCCTGTTTCAAAGGAGTCACACCGATGTCCCGCTTTCGTCTCCAGTCCCCGCTCTCCATCTCGGATTTCGAGAAACGCAGCGTGCAGCTGATGGCCGCCTGCGCCCTGGGGCTGGCCGGTCTCTCCAGCGTGCAGGTCGCACCGCCCACGCGCCACGCCCTCTCCGCCTTCACCCCGTCCTCGCGCCAGGCCGACACCCCGCGTCCCGTGCGCCTGAACCCCCACACCGCCCTCTTGCCCGCCCGCCGCTGAGGGCGGGGCGCCCGGGCCGCACAAGGCGGCCCCCAAGGCTTAAACTGACCGGCTGCACACCCCACTGCTGCCGGAGACAAGCCCCATGAACGCCCCCACCGCCCTGAGCCACCTCACCCCCGAAGTCCACCAGCGCGCCGTCCCGGCCGAGTTCCTCACGGCCCTGCAGGCGCGATTCGGCGCGCAATGTTCCACCGCCCTGGTGGTGCGCGAACAGCACGGGCGCGACGAGTCGGTGTACGAGGTGCCGCCGCCGGTCGCCGTGGTGTTCGCCGAGAGCACGCAGGACGTGGCCGATGCCGTGAAGCTGGCCGCCCAGCACCGCGTGCCGGTGATCCCCTTCGGTGTGGGCTCCTCGCTCGAAGGCCACCTGCTGGCCGTACAGGGCGGCATCAGCATCGACGTGAGCCGCATGAACAGCGTGCTGTCCATCAACGCCGAAGACCTGACCGTGACCGTGCAGCCCGGCGTGACGCGCAAGGCGCTCAACGAGGCGGTCAAAAGCGAAGGCCTGTTCTTCCCGATCGACCCGGGCGCCGACGCCTCCATCGGTGGCATGTCGGCCACGCGCGCCTCGGGCACGAACGCGGTGCGCTACGGCACCATGCGCGAGAACGTGCTGGCACTCGAAGTCGTCACCGCGCGCGGCGAGGTCATCCGCACCGGCACACGCGCCAGAAAGAGCAGCGCCGGCTACGACCTCACGCGCCTCATGGTGGGCAGCGAAGGCACGCTGGGTGTGATGACCGAGATCACGCTCAAGCTCTACCCGCTGCCCGAAGCCATCTCGGCCGCGACCTGCTCCTTCCCCACCATCGAAGCCGCGGTGCGCACCGTGATCCAGGTGATCCAGCTCGGCGTGCCGATCGCGCGCTGCGAACTCATCGACCACAACACCGTGCGCATGGTCAACACGCACAGCAAGCTCGGCCTGCGCGAAGAGAACATGCTGCTGATGGAGTTCCACGGCTCGCCCGCGAGCGTGAAGGAACAGGCCGAGACGGTGCAGGAGATCGCCAGCGAGTTCGGTGGCAACGCCTTCGAATGGGCCGACACGCCCGAGGAGCGCACGCGCCTGTGGACGGCGCGGCACAACGCCTACTTCGCCGCGATCCAGAGCAAGCCCGGGTGCCGCGCGATCTCTACCGACACCTGCGTGCCCATCAGCCGCCTGGCCGACTGCCTGCTGGACTCGGTGAGCGAGGCCGACGCGGCCGGCCTGCCCTACTTCCTCGTCGGCCACGTGGGCGACGGCAACTTCCACTTCGGCTACCTGATCGACCCCAACAAGCCCGAAGAGCACACGCTGGCCGAGGAACTCAACCACAAGCTGGTGGCGCGCGCGCTGAGCCTGGAAGGCACCTGCACCGGCGAACACGGCGTGGGCCTGCACAAGATGGACTTCCTGGTGACCGAAGCCGGCACCGGCGCGGTCGACATGATGCGCACCATCAAGCGCGCGCTCGACCCGGACAACATCATGAACCCGGGGAAGATCTTCGCGCTTTGAGGTCCTCCAGCTGCATGCCTCTCACATGGAGGCGCATTCCGTCACGGACACGCCCACCGAAGTTCCTTTGCCGCGCACGCTAGCGAGCTTGGTCGACTGCCCCAGCAAGGTCGCCATGCGCTTGACGCTGTACAAGCCAATTCCCATGCCCTCGGGCACGCGCTCCAGCTCGCCGCCGCGCTGGAATGCCTCGAAGCACCGGGCCGCATCGGCCTCGCTCATGCCGATGCCGGTGTCGATCACCATGAGCCACAGGCGCCCCCGCCGGCGGCGGCAGCCGATGAGGATGCGGCCGCCTTCGTCCGTGTAGCGCAAGGCGTTGGACAGCAGATTGCGGGCGATGCGCTGCAGCATCAACACGTCGGTGCGAACAAGCCGGTGCACCGGCAGGTAGCGCAGGGTGATGTGGTGTGCCCGCGTCCACTGGCGAAACTCCTGCACCACGGGTTCGAGCACGGCGTGCAGGCTGACCACCTTGAGGTCCAGCACGGGTTGCTCGTTCGTGCTCATCTGGCGCATGCTGACCATGAAGTCGTTGACGGTTCTCATGGCTTCGTCAATGCCTTGCAGAAGCCCCTCCTGTTTGCGCAGGGGTGCATCCCGCAAAGCTTGCACGTACAGGTTCACGCTCTGCAGTGGTTGCAGAAGGTCGTGCTGCGCGGCGGCGTAAAGCAGGCTGCGGTCTTGCGCCCGCGAGACGCTGGCGCGCAGCAGGTTGCGCCTGCGCAGAATCTGCGCACTGACCGCACAACCCAGCAAGGCCGCCACCAGGGCGCCCTGCACGAAGTTGGAGATCAGGGTGACATGGATGGGCAGTTCCATCAGCCGATAGAGCACGTACAGCAGGCCCGAGAACGCGTAGACCCCCCACACGGCCAGAAACAGCAAGCGGTGCATCTCCGCGCGCCGGATGGCGTGGCGCAAGGCCAGGATCATCATGGCGAAGGCGTAGACAGTGCCGCCCATCACCAGCATCCGACGGGAGGTGGAGGGCCAGAGGCACGCCACCAGCGGCACGACCATCAGCCAGAGCCAGGCGCCCAGGCGCAGCAGACGGTCCGCCATGGGGTCCTCGGCACGCGTGTCCAGGAACACCCGGGCGTGCAAGGCGCTCAGTCCGAGCAGGCCGACGTAGCCGGCCCAGCCCAGCCACCCGGTCTGCCAGCGATCCAGCCACGGCAGCAAATGGTGCATCGCGCCGGAAACCCACGTGGCTCCCAGCATCTCGCAGGCTGCCATGGCCAGGAACAGAGGCAGTGAGCGGTCCGCCGCCACCGGGATCAGCGTCAGCACGTACAGCACCACCACCAGGGGCACGGCCAGCATCATGCCGATGCCCAGGTGCAGCTTTCCCTGCGTCAGCACGAAGGCGTCGTCCTGCATCGCAAACAGAGGAAAGCGCATGAGGTTGTAGCCATCGAGCCGCAGCACCAGGCGCACCTCCTGCCGACCCTGCAAGTGAAGCCGCCAGGCTGGGTAGAGCAGGCCGGAGGAGATGGCGAGGGGACGAAGACGCTCCAGTTGCGCATGCTCCACCCACTGCCCGCGATCGTCCTGCAGCCACAGCCGCACCTCATCCTGGGTCGGCAGCTCGTAGGTAAGCACCCAGGATCGGGGCTTGGCGTCGGGGTTGTTCAGGGTGAGCTGCGCCCAGTAGGGGTAAGGCAGGCCCTGGCCAAAGGCGTGGTTGGCGTGCGGCAGGCGGGCCGCCTGACCCGATGCGACCCGTGCAGCGATCTGCTCGGGACCGTATTCGCCCTGGGGGTCGGCCACGGCCTGCAGCGCCGACCACAGCGGCACTCGGTCCGTGACGGGGTCCAGCGCCATCGCGGCCGCACCGGCCCAAGTCCCGAACAGCAGGGCCGCCGTGAGCAGCTGTCTAACCCAGCAAGCCATGCGCTTTGACCCATGCCATGTATTGCATGGAGGCCTGAGTCCGGTTCTGCACGCCCAGACGTTGAAAGATGGTGTTCAGATGGGTGCTGACGGTCTGCTCACCAATCTTGAGGCGCAACGCGATCTCCCGGTTGCGATAGCCACTGGCCACCTCGGCCAGCACCGCACGTTGGCGCTCCGTGAGCAGGTCAACGGGGTGATGTGGTGCCTCCCCCGCGCTGGCCGGCACCGACAGACCCGGAGCGCACGGCGTTGCCGATCCTGGCAGGAAAGGCTGGAGCTTCTGGACGAAGTTCTGAGGCAGCGCCGACTTGGAGATGAAGGCCTGCGCACCCAGGTCGAGTGCGGCCTGCTCGGTGGATTTGTCGTCGCTGGCGCTGAAGACGACGATGGCGATGCCCGGCGCCACCTCCCGCAGGGCGCGCAAGGTGGCCAACCCCCGGGAATCCGGCAGATTGAGATCGGCAATGACCAAGCCCGGCGGCTCGCGCCGCCGCAGCAGGCGCTTCTTCGCCTGCATCAGCGAGCCCACGATCACGACGCCACAGTCCGCGTGGGCCTGAGGGTGCAGCACCGCCAGGCTGGCCGTGATCGAACGGATCATCATCGGGTGATCTTCGACGATGAGGATGTCGAAATGGCTCATCGCGCGGGAGATGAACGCAGGAATAACGAACCCATGTTGGATGCCCTCCCTCGGTTCTTGAATTGTTCGTATGGGCCCTTCTGAAAGAGGGCCTGGGCTCAAGAACGCTCAGCCGCGCAATCTATTTCGGCGCGCGCACCACAACGCACATGACGCACGAGTTCGCGTCATGAGTCATTGAAGGACTCTGTTCAAGGAACGAATCGACGCACCGGCACCCCGATGCGTGTACCCCGGGGGGTTCGATCGGTGGGCGTCAGGGCGCCGGGCGCGCCTCCAGCACCGCCACCTGTGCGCCCAGCCGGTCCAGCAGGCGCAGGCGCGGGCCCTGCATGGCCCACTGTTCGGTGGTGGCCAGCGCGAACATGAAGGCGCGTTCGCGCTCCATGTCGGCCACACAGGTCTGCAGTTCGCGGCGTGGGCCGCGCAGCATCTGCAGGGCCTGGCCGTTCAGGGTGTAGGTGCCGATGAGTTCGTTGCAGCCACCCGAGCCGGTCACACGGCGGCCGTCGCTGTTCAAGACGAAGTGCGGCGCCTTGGCCGGGTCCTGCGCGGGCAGGGGCTGGCCGTCGAGCGACACCAGCACCCAGCGCACGTTCTCGATCCTGGGCGCGGCGGGCTGCGCACGGGTGTCGACCGGGCGCAGCAGCACGTCGGCATGGGTCGTGCCCGAGTGGCCGAGCACGAGGTAGGCGCTGTCGGTGACGTACAAGGCCTTGCCATCCACCAGGATCTCGGCGCGCACCGAGTAGCTGCCCTTCTCCTGCACCCGCCGCTGCTCCACCGGCAGGCTGAAGCGCAGCGGCTGCGGGCCGCTGGCGGGGCCGGCGAAGTGGGCCAGCGTGACGGAGCCGCCATCGGCGCGGGACACGTCGGCCACCGACACGTCAAGCACCGCGTTGGGCGGCAGGGCGATCGTCCCCTCGAAGCGGGCCGTGCCGGTCACGGTGTAGGACGGCGGGTTGGTGACGGGCGTGCCGCAGGCCGTGAGCAGCAGGCCGGTGGCCAGGGCGCCCAGCAGGGGACGGCGGGACACGCGTTGGCTGGAGAGGTTCGACATCGTCATCGGGAGGCTCCTGAAAAATGGGGTGGTGTGCGGGACAGCCACCCCATTGTGCTCAGAAGTGCCCGCTCCGCCTGTGAAAGCCTGCAACCGGGCTCAGGCCGCCGCGCCCAGGCGGAACACCGCCACCGCCCGGACCAGGTCTTCGGCCTGCTGCCGCAGGCTGGTGGCCGAGGCGGACATCTGCTCGACCAGCGCGGCGTTCTGCTGGGTGGTCTGGTCCATCTGCAGAACAGCCTCGCCCACCTGAGACACCCCGGCGCTCTGCTCGGCGCTGGCGCTGGTGATCTCGCCCACCAGGTCGGAGACGCGGCGGATGCTGCCCACCACCTCCTGCATGGTGGTGCCGGCCTTGTCGGCCAGGGTGACGCCGCGTTCCACGCGCTCCACACTCTCGCCGATCAGGTCCTTGATTTCTTTCGCGGCCTGCCCCGAGCGCTGCGCGAGGTTGCGCACCTCGCCGGCCACCACCGCGAAGCCCCGGCCCTGCTCACCGGCGCGCGCGGCTTCCACCGCCGCGTTGAGCGCCAGGATGTTGGTCTGGAAGGCAATGCCGTCGATCACCGCGATGATGTCGGCGATCTTGCGCGAGCTGTTCTCGATGCCCTTCATGGTGTCGACCACCTGGTTCACCACCTCGCCGCCCTGCTGGGCCACGCTGGAGGCGCCCTGCGCGAGCTGGTTGGCGGTGCGCGCGTGTTCCGCGTTCTGGGTCACGGTGCTGCCCAGCTGCTCCATCGATGCCGAGGTCTGCTCGAGCGCGCTGGCCTGGCTTTCGGTGCGCCGCGAGAGGTCGCTGTTGCCCGAGGCGATTTCCGCGCTGCCGTTGGAGACGGCCTCGGCGCCCTGCCGCACGGCGTGCACGGACGTGGCCAGCCGTTCGGTCATGGTGCGCAGCTTGGCCAGGGCGCTGTGCGTGTCGCCCTCGCGCACCCGCATGGACACGCCGAGGTCGCCAGACGCCACCGCGTCGGCGATGCGCTTGAGTTCATCGGGGTCGGCGCCGAGGGAGCGCACCACCTTGCGCAGGTAGATCGCCAGCCCGGCCAGCCCCAGGGCAACGACCACCACGGAGACCACCACGATGTTGCGGTCGAGCTTCGAGAGGCTCTCGATCTCGTCGATGCGGTAGGCCAGGCGCTCGCCCTGGCGCTTCTTCTCCTGGGCCAAGGGCTTCAACAGGGCATTGCGCGCGGGGATGGTGTGGTCCACCAGGTAGGCGAAGGCTTCGTCCTTCTTGCCTTCCTGGATGAGCTTCACGTTGGCCTCGCCGATGCGCCAGAACTCGGTCATGAGGGCCGGCAGGGGCGCGAAGGCCTGTCGCCCGGCGTCGTCGATCATGCCCTCGCCGAACATCTTGAGCGCGTCGAGCAGCAGGCGTTTCTTCTCGCCGATGTCCGCCAGCGTGGCGTCGAGTTCCTGGGGGTTGCGCGAGAGGATCGCGTGGCGCACCTGCAGCGAAGTGCGGGTGACGTTGAGCTCCAGCTCGGCAATGATCTGCAGCTGGGGCACGTTGGTTTCGTTGATGCGTTTGGCGGCATCCACCACCCGGCCCATCATGATCCAGACCGTGGCCGCGACGGCCAGCAGCAGCACGACGAGCGTGGCATTGATGAGCAGCAGCCGCTGCCCCAGATTCAAGCGTTGCGACATGGGTACCTCCTCAGGTGGCCCAAGTCGAGTGGCAACTTTCAGAGCAAGGCACAACGCCGCAAGACCGGGCCAGCTCAGGTTATGCGGCTGTCAAGTGATGCAATGCGGGAAAAAGCCGGGAGAAACAGGCTTGTTTCTCCGGCGCAGGCGGGGCCGTCAGTGGGCAGCGGTGCCGCGCAGCCGGTCGATGATGCCGTTGAGGGCCTCCAGCGAGCCGAACTGGATCACCACCTCGCCCATGTCCTCGAAGCGGCCGTGGCGCTTCACGCGCTTCTTGACCCGCACCTCGACGTCCGCCGTCAGCAGGTCGGCCAGCTCTTCTTCCACCCGGCGGATGTCGCGCGATTTCTCTTTCTTGAGCTTCTGCGGCGCCAGCGCGAATTCGGCGCCCAGCTTCTTCACCAGGCCCTCGGCCTCGCGCACCGACATCTTCCTGGCCGCGATCTGGTTGCCGGCGGTGATCTGGTGGGCCTTGTCCAGGGCCAGCAGCGCGCGCGCATGGCCCATGTCGAGGTCGCCCGCCATCAACATGGTCTGCACCGGCTCGGCCAGCTGCAGCAGGCGCAGCAGGTTGCTCGCGGCGCTGCGCGAGCGCCCCACGGCCTGGGCCGCCTGCTCGTGAGTGAGTCCAAACTCTTTCACCAGGCGTTGCAGGCCGTAGGCCTCTTCCAGCGGGTTGAGGTCTTCGCGCTGGATGTTCTCGATCAGCGCCATGGCGGCGGCGGACTCGTTGGGCACGTCGCGCACCAGCACCGGCACGCTGTCCAGGCCAGCCAGCTTGGAGGCGCGGAAGCGCCGTTCGCCCGCGATGATCTCGTACTTGCCGGCGTTCGGGCCGTCGGCCAGCTGGCGCACCAGGATGGGCTGCATCACGCCCTGCACCTTGATCGACTCGGCCAGCTCGTACAGCGCGCCCTCGTCCATGCGGGTGCGCGGCTGGTACATGCCCGCCACCAGCTCGGTCACGGGCAGGCTGCTGGGCGCGCCCTCGGTGGCGGCCGGCGCGGTGGTGCCCTCTTCCACCTTGGGGCCCAACAGGGCTTCGAGTCCGCGGCCGAGGCCCTTGGGTTTCTTGGTGACCATGGATCTTCTTCTTTCGATTGTCAGAGGTTCATGAGTTCGGCCAGCACGGCATGGCCGGTCGGCCAGTCGCCCAGGCCGGACTCGGCGTTGATGTGGCCGGCTTCGCCCAGGTCGACGAAGCGCGAGCCCCAGGCCATGGCAAACGCCTGGGCCCGCTCGAAGCTGCAGTACGGGTCGTTGCGGCTGCCCACCAGCACGCTGGGGAACGGCAGGCGCTGCAGGGCGATGGGCGACCAGCTGGGCAACACGGGGCGCATCTCTTCCCGCTCGGCATCGCCCGGGGCCACCAGCAGCGCGGCCTTCACGCGATCGGTGTTCTTCGAGTGCGAGGCCCAGGCCGCCGTGTGCAGGCAGCCCAGGCTGTGCGCCACCAGCACGGCGGGCTCGTCGCAGTCCAGCAACACCTCCTCGAGGCGGGCGATCCAGTCACCGCGCTTGGGGCGCATCCAGTCGTGCTGCTCCACCCGGCGGTAGCCGTGGCTGGCCTCCCAGCGGCTCTGCCAATGGTCGGGGCCGCTGTTCTGCCAGCCGGGGAGGATGAGGATGTTCTGAGGTTTCACGTGAAACACCCTCCGCTCAGAGCTTGCCGATGCGCGCGACCATTTCCTGCGCGAAAGCCACAAAGGCCTGGCTGCCACGGGCCGCCGGGTCGAACACCACGCCGGGCAGGCCGTAGCTCGGGGCTTCGGCCAGGCGCACGTTGCGCGGGATCACGGTGTCGAACACCTTGTCGCCGAAGTGGGCCTTGAGCTGGTCGCTCACCTGCTGCTGCAAGGTGATGCGGGGATCGAACATCACGCGCAGCAGGCCGATGATGGCCAGGTCCTTGTTCAGGTTGGCGTGCACCTGCTTGATGGTGTTGACCAGATCGGTCAGGCCTTCGAGCGCGAAGTACTCGCACTGCATCGGCACGATCACGCCGTGCGCCGCGCACAGGCCGTTGAGGGTGAGCATGGACAGGCTGGGCGGGCAGTCGATCAGCACGAAGTCGTAGGCATCGCCCACCTCGGCCAGGGCGGTCTTCAGGCGCTTCTCGCGCCGCTCCACCTCCACCAGCTCGACCTCGGCTCCGGCCAGCTCGCGGTTGGCGCCGAGCACGTGGTAACCGCACTTCTCCGAATACACCGCCGCCTCGGCCACCGAGGCCGACTCCAGCAGCACGTCGTACACCGACAGCGCCATCTGCCGCTTGTCCACGCCCGAGCCCATGGTGGCGTTGCCCTGGGGGTCCAGGTCCACCATCAGCACCCGCTGGCCCACCTTGGCCAGGCCGGCGGCGAGGTTGACGGTGGTGGTGGTCTTGCCCACCCCGCCCTTCTGGTTCGCCACACAAAAGATTTTCGCCATGGTGCTGCTTCTTATTTGGAGAGGGCCAGCTTGATGCCGAAGCCGATGAGGAAGACCCCCGCCAGCTTCTCCAGCGTGCGGCCGATGACTGGGTTGGCGCGCAGGCGCGCGGCCAGGAAGTGGGTGAGCAGCACGGCCACCAGGCCATAGAGGAAGGTGAGAGCGGCCACGGTGACGGCCATGGCGCCGAAGGTGATCAGGCCCTGGTGGCGGGCCGGGTCCACGAACAGCGGGAAGAAGGCCATGTAGAACACGATGGCCTTGGGGTTGAGCAGGGTGATGACCGCCGCCTGCTGGAAGTACTGGCGCGGGCGGATGTTGAGCACCGGGGCGTCGCCGGGTTTGGCGGTCAGCATCTTCCAGCCCAGCCAGGCCAGGTAGGCCGCGCCCAGCCACTGCACCGCGCTGAAGGCCGCCGGGTAAGCCGCGAGCAAAGCCGCCACACCGGCCACGGCCAGCCACATCAGCACCTGGTCCGCCGCGATCACGCCGAAGGTGGCGGCCAAGCCGCCGCTCACCCCACCCTTGCTGGTGGAGGTGATCAGCGCCAGATTCCCGGGTCCGGGAATGAGCAAAAAGAGGACGATGGCGGCCACGAAAGCGCCGTAATCTGCAATGCCGAACATGGAGGAACCCCGAGAAGTGGAGGGTCGAGTTTAAGCGCCCGCCACGCGCCGGCTGTGATGTTCAGGCAACAGCGGGGGGGCCCGGGCGCATCCAGACGATGCAGCGCTCGGCCTCCAGGGCGGGCACCTGCAGCTGTTCCACGTGAAACACATCCACCCCGGGGGCGGCGGCGTTCAGGGCATCGAGTTCATCCGCCGGATGTTTGCCTTTCATGGCCATCCAGAGGCCGCCCTCGGCCAGGGCGCCGCGCGACCAGTTGGTGAAGTCGACCAGCGAGGCAAAGGCGCGCGAACACACCACGTCGTAGCCCTGGCCCGAAAGCGCGTTGAGGCTTTCCACCCGCGCGTGCAGGCCCCGCAGGTTGGGCAGCTTGAGGGTGGCCGCCGCCTGCTGAATGAAGGCCGCCTTCTTGGCCACCGTGTCCACACAGCTCACCTGGATCTGCGGGCAGGCAATGGCGATGACCACGCCAGGCAGTCCACCGCCCGACCCCACATCCAGCAGGTGCAGCGCCCTGCCCTGCGTCTGCCGCAGCAGCGGGCCGATGGCGGCCAGGCTGTCCAACAGGTGGTGCGTCATCATCTCGGCCGGATCGCGCACGGCCGTGAGGTTGTAGACCTTGTTCCATTTCTGGAGCAGGCCGAGGTAGTCCAGCAGCAGGTCCACTTGACGGGCATCGAGGTCGAGCCGAAGCGACTGCAGCCCAGCCTGCAGGGTGGTGCGCAGATCGCTCATGCGGCGGCGTCGGCAGGCAAGGTGGCAAAGCCCTTGAAGCCACCCTTCTTCAGGTGGATCAACAACAGGGAAATGCTGGCCGGCGTGATGCCCGAAATGCGGGACGCCTGGCCCAGGGTCTCGGGCCGGTGCTTCGCCAGCTTCTGCCGCGCCTCGAACGACAGCGCCGTCACCTGCAGGTAGTCCAGGTCGGCCGGCAGTTTCAGGCCTTCGTAGTGGGCGGCGCGCTCCACCTCGTTCTTCTGGCGGTCGATGTAACCCGAGTACTTGGCGGCGATCTCCAGCTGCTCCACCACCGGTTCGAGCAACTCGGCCAGTGTTTCACGTGAAACCTCGGGCGCCGCGTGCTTGCCGCCGTCCATGCCCACGAGGTCCGCGTAGGCCACACCGGGCCGGCGCAACAGATCGAACAGGTTGTGCTCGTGTTCGATCGCCTTGCCCAGCACCCGCTCGCCCTCTTCCGCCGGCAGGTTGCGCGGGTTCACCCAGGTCGCCTTCAGGCGCTCTGTTTCACGTGAAACCGCGTCGCGCTTGCGGCAGAAGGCGTCCCATTGCGCATCGCCCACCAGGCCCAGGCGGCGGCCGGCTTCGGTCAGGCGCATGTCCGCGTTGTCCTCGCGCAGCTGCAGGCGGAACTCGGCGCGGCTGGTGAACATGCGGTAGGGCTCGGTCACGCCCTGGGTGACGAGGTCGTCCACCAGCACGCCCAGGTAGGCTTCGTCGCGGCGCGGCAGCCAGGCCGCTTCGCCGCGGCACTGCAGCGCGGCATTCAGCCCGGCGAACAGGCCTTGCGCCGCCGCCTCTTCGTAACCCGTGGTGCCGTTGATCTGGCCGGCGAAGAACAGGCCCTGGATCTGCCTGGTCTCGAAGCTGTTCTTGAGCGAGCGCGGGTCGAAGTAGTCGTACTCGATGGCGTAGCCCGGGCGCAGGATGTGCGCGTTCTCCAGCCCCGGCATGCTGCGCACCAGCGCGTACTGGATGTCGAACGGCAGGCTGGTCGAGATGCCGTTGGGGTAGACCTCGTGCGTGGTCAGGCCCTCGGGCTCCAGGAAGATCTGGTGGCTGTCCTTGTCGGCGAAGCGGTTGATCTTGTCTTCCACGCTCGGGCAGTAGCGCGGGCCCACGCCCTCGATCTTGCCGGTGAACATGGGGCTGCGGTCGAAGCCCGAGCGGATGATGTCGTGCGTGCGCTGATTGGTGTGCGTGATCCAGCACGGCACCTGTTGCGGGTGCATCGCCGTGCTGCCCATGAAGCTGAACACCGGCACCGGCCGGTCCGGATTCATGCCGCCGGGCACGCCATCGCCCGGCTGCTCGGTGCACTTGGAATAGTCGATGCTGCGGCCGTCCAGGCGCGGCGGCGTGCCGGTTTTCAGGCGGCCCTGCGGCAGCTGCAGCTCCTTCAGGCGGGCCGAGAGCGACACCGCCGGCGGGTCGCCCGCGCGGCCGGCCGCGTAGTTGTTCAGGCCCACATGGATCTTGCCGTCCAGGAAAGTGCCCGCCGTCAGCACCACGGTGCGGCCACGGAAGCGGATGCCCACTTGCGTCACAGCCCCCACCACCCGGTCACCTTCGACCATCAGGTCGTCCACCGCCTGCTGAAACAGCCAGAGGTTGGGCTGGTTTTCCAGCGTGCGGCGGATCGCGGCCTTGTAGAGCACGCGGTCGGCCTGGGCGCGCGTGGCGCGCACGGCAGGGCCCTTGGAGCTGTTGAGAATGCGGAACTGGATGCCTCCCTCGTCGGTGGCCAGCGCCATGGCGCCCCCCAGCGCATCCACCTCTTTCACCAGGTGCCCCTTGCCGATGCCACCGATCGACGGGTTGCAGCTCATCTGGCCCAGGGTCTCGATGTTGTGCGTGAGCAGCAGCGTGGCGCAGCCCATGCGCGCGGCGGCCAGCGCGGCCTCGGTGCCGGCGTGCCCGCCGCCGACGACGATGACATCGAATTCCTGTGGGTACAACATGGTGCTTCTTCCGGGGAAATGCAGGCCCGGTGCGCCCGGGCAACCTGCGATTGTCCCACCGTTGGGGATTTCCTGCCCCTTCCACCCTCTCACGGAACGCAGGAATGCTGCGCGGCGGCGGTGCCAGAATCCCGGCCATGAGCACCTTTCCACCCCTCCTCGTCTTCGCGGGCAGCACCCGCGCCCAATCCCACAACCGCCGCCTGGCCCAGGTCGCGGCCGACCTCGCTCGCGCCGCCGGCGCCCCGGTGACCCACCTCGAACTGGCCGACTTCGACCTGCCGATGTACAACGCCGACCTGGAAGCGCGCGGCACGCCGGCCGCCGCGATCCGCCTCAAGGAAATCTTTTGCGCTCACCCGGCCTGGGTGATCTGCTCACCCGAGTACAACGGCAGCTACACCGGCCTGCTCAAGAACACCATCGACTGGGTCTCCAGCCCCGTCAAGGGCGACCCCGAGTGGGGCGACGGACTCAAGCCCTTCGCCGGCAAGGTGGTGGGCCTGCTGAGCGCCTCACCGGGCGGCCTGGGTGGCCTGAGAAGCCTGTCCCACCTGTCTCCACTGCTATTGAATTTGCAGTGCTGGTTGACCCCGCGCCAGTTCGCGCTGGCGCGGGCGGGCGAGGCCTTCGATGCCAGCGGGCAACTGGCCGAGCCCGCGCGCCAGGGCGTGCAGGGCGTGGTCGATCAGGCGCTCTGGGCCGCGCAGCGTTTTGCACCTTAAGCCCTGGCTTGGACGGGCCGCTGTTCAGCGTGCCGCCCCGGGGATCAGGCGGAGAAACTCCCTCCACGCCTCCTGCACCGAGCCACCATGGCGCTCCGTCCAACCGGCCACCGCAGGGTCGAGCACCTCGATCACCTGCATCGGTACCTCATCGCCCGCCTCGACCCCCTGCTTGATGTACCGGAGCAAATTGCCGAAGGCAAGAGAGCAATCCTTCGCGCCCTGTTCCAGACTCGCGGCCATCTGAGAAGCCGCGGTGAGGTAAAGCGCCGACACCACCCCCGGGTATCCCGCCTGGCCCATCCGGTGGCAGCACTCCGCGATGGCGATCATGGGATTGTTGGGGTAGCGCACCGTCCGAAGCACCGGGAAAGCGCCTGCGATTTGCTGCAATAGCCCGTTGAGTGCCGGATCGCGAGGAAGGCTTTGGGCAATTCCCGCCAATCCATCCAGGCAAAGGCGCCAGGCCGACTCCGCCACTTCGGAGGGCTCCAGATCACGCACCTGAAGCGCAAACTCCCCGATCAACAGGGCTCGCTCATGCGCCGGCAAGCCCGACCCGCACACCTCGCGCACCCATTGCCCGAGCGCCTGCGTCTTGGCGCTCTTGTCCAGGTCATCCAGAAGAGCAAGCATCTGGGTGCACGCCCGCCGCAGGTCTTCCATCGGCTGGGGTGGCCTGAGCCCATCGATCGGCTGTCCACCGATCGAAAAATCAGAGTCCACATCCATCATGGATGTTGCATCGAACGTGGGGGGATGACCAGCGGCCACATGTCGGCCATCCACTGCTGCGTAATTTCCCGCTCCCGGGCGGGGAAATCTGCCGCCAGCCGCGTCAGACTCGGCTCCAATGCGTGCCACCGCTCGGGTGCCACCATGAGCGTCAGCTCCAGGTGATTCAACACCGTGGCGAGCGAGCGCTCGTTGCCCCGTGGGTATTCCTCGGGAAAGAGGCCGTGGTCCACGGCCAGCGCCCGGACTGCGTTGCCAGGAAAAACCGGGCGTGAAAAATCCAGGGACATCGACTCAATGCGCAAGCTCTGGAGAGAGGTCGAGTTCAAGAAGGCACACACTTTCTGAAGGGTCATAAAAAAACGCGCACAGGCGCGTCGAGATGGACTCGCTGCACGCGATCCAACCCGTCGAAGTGGCGTCGATGGTTGAAACGGTTCGCCTGGCCGCGCGAACCGCGAGCGCCCGGCAGTCAGCGCGTGCGCCGCAGGATCTCGTCGGCCAGCCTCTGGTACTCGCCGTTGAAATGGTGGTCGCCCGGCAGCGGCACCGGCGTCACCTGTGTGGTGGGCACGCGCGGGCAGACCGTGTCGCGATCGTTGGTGCCGTAGACGCACAAGGTATCGGCCGCCAAGAGCTTCTGCAATTCGGGTTTGAGCGGCAGGCCACCGCTGTCGCGCTTGACCCAGTTGCTCAGGCGGAACTCGAACGACGCTTTCTCGCCCGGACCGATCAGCACCGTGTGCGCCACCAGCCCACGCGAGCTCGCGGGCAGGCGCGACACCGCGAAGGGCAGCACGTCCGCGCCCTGCGAATAGCCGATCAGCAGCGCCCGGCTCTTCTTCCACTGCACGGCGAAGCTGCGCAGCACCCGGTCCAGATCCTGGGCCAGACCCTCGGGCGTGCGCGCCGACCAGAAGTAGCGCAGCGAGTCCAGCCCCACCACCGGCACGCCCGCCGCCGCGAACTTCGCGGCCAGCTCCTTGTCGATGCCGGCCCAGCCGCCGTCGCCGGAAAGCAGCACGGCAAAGGTGTCGGAGGTGCCAGCGGAGGGCACGGGCACCAGGGGCAGGTCGGCCACGCCGGTGTCGGGCGGGAGCGCCGCGACAGCGGGCGCGCGGCTGAGCTGTCGCTGCGCATCGAGCAGCGAGGACGTGGCATCCGGGCCGGCCACGTTCACCAGCTGGGCCCCGCGCACCTGGGCCACAAAATCCTGTGCCGCCGCCAGCGCGCAGGCCTTGTCTTCACCGTCCCGCAGCACCGTCCAGGGCGCGTGCAGTTGCGGTGACGGCAGCAGCGTCAGGGCCGACCTGTCGGCCCGGCGCGTGAAGTGCACGCCTTCGCCCTTGCACAGCGGCCGCTTCACCGACAGCGTGGGACAAAAACCCATCGAGACCGCGCCGCCGAAGGTCTGGTCCGGCGCCTGCGCGAGCATCGCGTAGGCCAGCGTGCCGCCCTGCCCCTCCCCCACCAGCAGCGGCGGGAAATAAGCCGGCAGGCGCGCGTACCCCTGCAGAAAGTGCGAGAGGTTTTCCAGGTCGCCATCGGGCAGCAGGCAGTCGCCGCCGTCCTTGGTCAGCGCGGCCAGCAGGCGCGGTGTGTGGATGCCGGCCACCAGCGCGCCCTGCGCGGCCAGGGCCTGCGCCTGGGCGGCCAGCGCGGGCGTCCAGCCGCCCTCGCCCGAGAGGAACAGCACGAAGGACTTGGCTTCACCCGGCGGCCGGTACAGCGACAGGTTCTTGAAGTTGCCGTGCGAAAGCGTTTCGGTGGTGGCAACGGCCTTCGCCTGCGCGAGCGCCACCCCGGGCAACGCCAGGGCCACCAGCAGACAGGCCGCGATGAGCGAGGTCCTGGCCTTCATTTGGCGATCACCTTGCGCAGGCCACCCGCGATCAGCGCGGCCACGTCGGCCAGGATGAAAAACGGCGCGAACCCACCCGGCGAGGCCAGGTAGCGCGGCTCCCAGACCGGGTCGAATTTTTCCTTGAACGCGCGCAGGCCCTGGAAGTTGTAGAAGTTCTCGCCGTGGTTGAACAGCAGCCGGCCCAGGCGGTGCCAGTTGGGCGCCAGCGGGTGCTGCGCCATGCCCGAGAGCGGCACCATGCCCAGGTTGAAGCGCTGGTAACCCTGCGCCTGGAAGTGCAGGATGGTCTGCGCGAAAAGAAAATCCATCGCGCTGCGTGGCGCGTCGGGCAGCTGGCGCATCAGGTCCACGCTGGCCTCCAGCTTCTGGTCGGTGCGCAGCAGCGTGGCGAAGGCCACGATGCGTTCGCCCTGTCGCACCACCGCCACCGGCTGGCGCAGCACGTAGTCGCGCCGGAACGCGCCCAGCGAAAAGGCTTTCTCTGCCGTCTGATGCTCGTTCAACCAGGCGTCCGAAATCAACTGCAGCTGGCCGAACACGGCCACCGCCTGCTCCGGCATCAGCACCTCGAAGCTCAGGCCATCGCGCTGCGCACGCGCCACGCCGTGGCGCAGGTTCGCGCGCGCCTTGCCCTGCAAGGTGAACGTGGGCAGGTCCACCAGCGCGCATTCGCCGAGCTTGTGCACGCGCAGGCCCGCGTCCAGGTACACCGGCAGGCCCTCGGGGCGCACCTGGTAGAAGGCCGCGCGCCCACCCGATTCGCGCGCCTGCTCCACGAAGCGCCACACCAGCTCGGCCCATTCATTCACCGGCCCCACCGGGTCGTACAGCGCCACCCACGAGCGACCACGCCGCCCGAACATGATGAAGGCGCGCTGCGTGTCCGACACCATCAGGCTCTTGTCGCCCATCATCACGAGTCCCGCACCGGCCGAGGGCTGGGCGCGCACGATGCGCGCGGCCTGCTCCAGCGCGCCACTGTCGGGCTTGACCAGCACCGCCTGAGGCCGGCGCAGCAGCCGGCTCAGCGCCACGGCCAGTGTGATCAGGCACACGGCCACCAGCGCGCGCAGCGAACGCGGCGCGTAGCCGTCGAACTCGAACTGCCACCAGACCTGGTTCACGTAGTCCACGTCGCGGTACACGAAGAACAGCAGCGCCGTGACCGCCATCACCACCGCCGCCACCGCGGCCAGCCAACCCCAGGTGAAAGCCTGCGAGAACAGCGCCGCGCGGCGGTTGAACTGCTTGCGCGAGAGCGCCAGCGCGCCCGCCAGCACCAGCAGCAGCGCCGCTTCCGACACCGCGATGCCCTTGGGCAGGCACAGCACCAGGCTCACCAGCGCCAGGCCCAGCCCGGCCCACCACGAGGCGTCCAGCCGCAGGAACATGCCGCGCGCCACGAACAGCAGCGCCAGCCCCGCGATGCTGCCCAGGAAGTGCGCCGCTTCCACCACCGGCAGCGGCATGTGGCGCGAGAGCAGTTCGGTGGCGCCCTCGGTGGCCGGCGTCACGCCCGAGACCAGCAGCACCACGCCCACCACCCAGGTGAAGGCCGACAACAACACGGGCGAGAGGCTCGCCGCCGCCTTCACCACCGGCGTGGCCGCGCCGCGCTGCCATTCGGCGCCCGCCAGCATCGCCACGGCCAACGCCAGCGGCAGCAGGTGGTAGACCACGCGGAACATCACCAGCGCGGCGGCCAGCTGCTCGGCCGGCACATGGTGGCCCAGCGCCAACAGCATCACCGCCTCGAACACCCCCAGGCCGGCCGGCACGTGGCTGATCACGCCCAGCGCGATCGCCAGCGCGAAGAAGCCCACGAAGGCCGGAAAGGCAATGGCCCCGGCCGGCAGCAGAAACCACAAAGCGGCCGCGGCGGCCACGACATCGACCGCGGAAATCAACAACTGCTGCAGCGCCAGCGAGGCGCTCGGCAGGCGCAGCACCACACCCCGGAACACCGTCTCGCCCCCGCGCCGGCAGAACCCGATGAACGCGCCCGCCGCCAGCAACACCGCCACGGCCAGCCCACGCAACAGGCCCGGCGGCGTGCCGAACACCGACTGCACCGTGCCCGCGCCCCACACCAGCGCGCCCGCGCCCACCACCACGATGCCGATGCCGAACCCGAAGGCGTTGAACACGATGGCGCGCGAGACCAGGCCCGCTTCCAGCCCCGCCGCCCCGTACAGCCGCATGCGCACCGCGCCGCCCGTGAGCACGCCCAGGCCGATGGTGTTGGACAGCGCATAGGCGATGAACGCGGTCTTCGCCACCACGCGCTGCGGCAGCTGCGCGCCCGCATAGGCCAGGGCCGTGCGGTCGTAGAACGTGAGCGCGAAGTAACTCGCCACGGTGGCCAGCACCGACAAGGCGAGCGCCGTGGCCGGTGTGGCGCGCACCGCGTCCACGATCTCGCCGTAGCTCAGCTCGGTCATGAGCTTGTGGCCGGCCTGCAGAAGCAGCGCACCCAGCAGCACGGCCAGCGCCGCATACACCCACAGGCGCCACTGGCTCAGACGGGAGACCAGCGTCTCGGGGTGGTTGACGGTCAGGGACTCGAGAGGGTTCCGTTGCTGCATGCCGAGGTGCAAAGCCAGTGAAGAACCAGTGTAAGCCGTGCCTCGCCCGGCCAAGTGGCTTCAACACGTCGCTGAACCCTTGCCCGAACAAGGCCACTAGGTTTTGCCCCGCGATGGTTCACCACCGTGGGACCTTCCCGAGCATCAAAACCCATCTTGCCCATTCATGAACGTTTCGCCCCTTCTTCGCCAGAGCAACATTTTTCCTGAAGAGGCACCGGACAACGCACCCACCCAGCCGGCGTTGAGCAGAGACCTTTTCAAGAGCGTTTTCCAACATTTCTCCGACACGGAAAGACTCGAGCACTGGACCAACACCAGATGCTCGACCATCCGGGAACGCCTGGAGAAAGGCGCAGGATTTGGCGACATCCTGCACCGGCATCGCCAACAACGGCTTCAAATCACCCGCGACGCCGAGAAGGATTGGGGGCACGAGAACAGCGCCAACACGGATCGGGTGTTGCAAGCCATCGAGCAACTGCCGCCATCCCAGCAACTGCAGCCGCTGCTGGCCTTGATGAAGAAATACACGACCTGGCACAGCAACGGTTTTTGGCCTGTCCAGCGCGATCTGGCGCCTGCGCAGTTCAAAAAGATGGCTTTTCTCGTCACGACCTCGCTTCCCCAGGAGAAGAGCCTGTGGAAACTTCTGACATCGTTGACCCGTCGCCTACCTCCTCAATCCATCAAGGCAGCGCTGGAGCACCTCCTCCCGGCGCTCACCCAGGACAACGGCTGGTCACCCCTGCACAAACAGGAGGTCCTCCACTCGTTGATGCAGGCCATCCCGAACAAGAATCCTCCGCAGGGATACTGGGACTGCATCCTGACCGCATTCGACAAGCTGCCGTCTGATCAATGCAAGGATTCGCTGAAAGCGCTGATGCAGCGCATTCCAGGCATGAACGCAGATCTGGCACACCAGGCCACCGGCAAATGCCTCAGGGTTGTGCACAGGCAGGAGAAGGCCCTGGATCTTCTGTTCCACCTTGCCACCCAATGTGCTCAACGCCAGGACAGCGCCGGTCTTCTTGACTGCTGCTCCACTTCCATTGCCATCCCCTACTCTGCGGAGTCGCTTGTCAAGAAACTGATGGAGAAAAATCCATCCGCGCAGGGCTTCCTTCAATCCCTGCTGCCTGACGTCAGAAAGATCGTGAAAGACCGCGCCCTCTTTCTGCAGAAGATGGCATTGAAGGGCATTGCCTCCCAAGACTTTGACCGGCTGGCGGAATCCGGCAGGCACTACCTGGCGCTCTACCCGCCCGAGGAATGGATGTCCGTGCTGGAACGGTTCCACGAAGAATTGCAGGCATCTCCCTCCAAGGACCTGCTTTTCAGCTACATGGAAAAGCTGAAAAAAGCCCTCGCGGCGCGAAAGTGAAGGCGCCATGGGGACGGGCATGCCGCGGCCTCGCGCGAGACAATCGGCCGATGTCCATTGCCTCCATGGCCCAGGTATGCCGGCCCGGCTGCGCCGCCTGCTGCACCGCGCCGTCCATCAGCAGCCCCCTGCCCGGCCTGCCCCATGGCAAGCCGGCGGGCGTGCCTTGCCCGCACCTCGACGCCGCGCTGCGCTGCCGCCTGTTCGGCCGGCCCGAGCGCCCGGCCGTGTGCGGCTCGCTGCAGCCGCAGGCCGCCATGTGCGGCAACAGCCGGGAGCACGCGATGCATTGGCTCGGCGAACTCGAACGGCTGACGCAGCCCGCGCGCTGAAGCGCGCTTCGCGCGCCCTGCGCTGGACGCGCAAAAAACGGCCCGCATCGCGAACCACCGGGATAGCCCCCGCACTCAAGCCTTCGTGCCCGGCCGTGGTGCGCTGAGTGCGCACCCAGGCCACCCGTGCGCAAGCCCGCTGCGCACCCGCAGCTTCGACAGACCCCTCGTCGCGATGAAATTCGAATCCCCCCTTGCAACCCCACAAGGCCCCGATGCCTTCGGCCCCCTCATCAACGCCACTTGCGAACTGGTGGGCGTGGCGCCCGCCACCGCGTGGCTGGATCTGCCCACGAAAGATTACCGATGCGCCACCTTCCAGGTGGACGGCGTCGAGTGCCTCGTGAGCCACCGCTCGATCGACCCCGAGGCCTTGTTCATCCACTGCGTGTTCGGGCCAGTGCCCGAGGTGCGCAGCGCCGACGCTCTGCTGGCGCTGCTCCAGTTGAACCTGACCCTGTACGGCGGCGGTTCGCCCAGCTTTGGCGCGGACACGGAGCGCAACCTGCTGCTGTGCATGGAAGAACGTGTGCAGGGCCTGCAGGCCGCAGCACTCGCTCAGACGCTGGAAAACCTGGCCATGCAGGCCATCGCCTGGAAAAAGGTCTGGTTGGCGCATGAATAACGGCAAACTGAACGTCGACCGCAGTGCGCCGATCACCCTGGTGTCGGAGGGGTTGCCGCCCACCGGGGTGTCTCACTCGTTGACAAGCAACTGCCAGATCGTGGCGATCACGGCCTGGACGTGCTTGCGCGATGCCGTTGCCACCTACGGTGCCAGCTGGGTGGGTTTCGCCACGACCTTGTTCGCCCGCCAGGTGACCCGGTCGGCACCGAATGCGGTTCACGTGTTTTCGGGTTTGGATGCCCTCGCCGTCGGCGCAACGACCTATGCCTTTGGATCGGGCCTGGGCACCCAGGGATGGCATCCGCATCGAAGGTGGATCGGGAGTGCGGCCGCTGTGGCCTGCACGGCCCTCCTCCTCTACACCATTTACGCCGAACAAAATCAGGGCACACGCGAGCGGCTGGCGACGAGTTGGTGCGGTGCGGTCGCCTACAGCTTCGCGCGCGACCTCCTGCAAAGCCAGAGCCGCCGCATTTTCCCCGAAGTGGAGCTTGATCCGAGTTGCAGCCTCCACTTTGAAGGAGGCCGCAACACCTGCAAGCACATCGCGCGGCTGGTGATTTCCATGACGATCTATACGCTGACCAGCATTGGTCTGAGCCCGGCGGTCGCCCTGAACAGCATCCTGAGCGCGAACTTCAGCGACATGAACCAGGACCTCGGGCTGTTCGCCAGGGAGTCATCGCAAGTCTTCGGGGTTCGCGCCCTCAATGAATCGAGCGAGGCCCTCGTCAGCATCCTGCTGCTCGCCCTCTTCTTCCGCGAGGACATTCGGCGGGGCCGTCCCTGGTTCAGCAATCAGGGCCCCCCACTCACGGAGGTGGCCACCGGCGGCAGCTCCCGCACGTCCATGAACCTGCTCGTCAACGCCCTCCATACGCACCTGCCCACCGGGGCCATCCCCGTGCTGCAGGGGCTCACACTGCTGCGCGCTCCTCTGCTCAACCTCAAATGGAGACCATGGCAGCTCGCCCAGAGCTGCCCGACGAAGGACGACGGCGACTGCCTTCTGCACGCCGCCGACGGCGCAGTCCACAACCACCGCTGGACCTGCACCCGTGTGCAGATGCGTCGAGACGCGTTGTGCCGAGCGATCCGTGACTTGGCGGGCAGCACCGAGGGCGACCGCAGGGCGGAGGGACACGCCCTGGTGGATCACCACTTGCAGCAAGCGGCCCAGCAGTCCCTGGCGAACGCACATGTCCCGGGGTTTGTGCCTGTGCTGAATGGCGCCGATCTGCTGTCCACCCTCCCTGAGCCGCTGCTGATGCAGCTGGAAGAGGGGGCAACGATCGAAGATCGCGAGGCGGTGGCGGGAAGGTGGTTGGCCGACGCATCGCAACGGCAAGCGCTGCTGAACAGCGTCGCCGACTTCTACGCCGAACCCGGGCGGTACCTGCCCACGCTCGCGCTGCCGTGCCTGGCCCGGGCACTGGGGCGCCCCCTCGCCCTGCACGAGGGCGAGGGAACCACCTACACCCTCTACAACCCCGAGGGAGACGGGCCCTTTGCAGAGCCGGTTCACATCCGGCACGCTGTGTCGCCGCAGGGCGAGGCCGGCGATCACTTTGAACGGATTGAGAGGTCCGCTCCGCGCCTGGAAAATGGGAGGTCGCGAGTTTCGAATCCATCGGATTCGGCACAAGAACTCGGGCAGGTCAGCCTCGGAGTTTCTACCGAGCAAACGCGATCGAACCTGCCAGTTGACACCGGCGGGCCTGAAGACGTGAATCCCCTCAACGGGCGAGGCCGCGGCGCACATGAACGAATCACGCCGACGAGCGGGCAAAACACCCACATCGAGTTTACGAATCACCGCAACGGAGGAAATGGCAAAGGGCCACATCCGAAGGACGACTAGCACCCCCAGCCCATCGCGCAGGCACCCCATGCACAGGTGACAGCGGCCCCGCGGGGCGCGCGATAGCATGGCCGTCCTGCCCCACGGAGCGCTTCGCATGCACATCCCGTCCCTGAAAGAAGTCGTCAGCGCCGAAGAATGGGCGCTGCGCTGCGACCTCGCCGCCTGCTACCGCCTCGTCGCCGCCTACGGCTGGAGCGACCTGGTCTTCACCCACATCAGCGCCAAGCTGCCCGACAGCGTGAGCGGGGGCGAGCACCAGTTCCTCATCAACCCCTACGGCCTCATGTTCGACGAGATCACGGCCAGCAGCCTGGTCAAGGTCGACATGGCCTGCAACAAGCTGCACAACTCGCCCTTCCCGGTGAACCCGGCCGGCTTCGTGATCCACAGCGCCGTGCACGAGGCGCGGCCCGAGGCCGGCTGCGTGCTGCACACCCACACGCGCGCGGGCGTGGGCGTGAGCGCGCAGAAGGCCGGCATCCTGCCCATCAGTCAGCAGAGCACCTTCGTGCTGGCCTCGCTGGCGTACCACGGCTACGAGGGCGTGGCCTTCCGCCCCGAGGAGAAGCCGCGCCTGCAGGCCGACCTGGGCCAGGCCAACTACCTCGTGCTGCGCAACCACGGCCTGCTCACCGTGGGCCGCACCATCGCCGACGCCTTCCTGTCCATGTACACCTTCGAGAACACCTGCCGCATCCAGATCGATGCGCTGGCCGGCGGCGGTGAACTCACGCAAGTCGATCCCCGCATCCTCGCCGGCATGGCCGACGTGATGCGCATCGCCACCGCCGGCCAGGGCGCGCAGCTCGCGTGGCCGGCGCTGCTGCGCAAGGTGGACAAACTCGATCCGGGTTACAAGACCTGAGGCCGTCAAGCTCGCCCATACTGCTTTCGTTGCACAAATCTGTGCGACCAGGATTGGCGTCCTGAAACCCTGAAAATTGAAGAGGTGGCTGCAGCACATTCGTGTTGCAGCCGCCTTCTTCGTCTGCGCGCCCCCGTTTTTGGTGGCCCAGGCGGGGAGACGCGAGTCTCGTCGGTCTTGCTTGTTCAACCCGGTACGCCAACCTGCTTGGGCCACCGCCACCTCACAAGGGTGGCGGTGGCATCACCAGCACAGCAACAGGAAGGCACATGCAACACGCTCCCTTCGTGGCCACGCGGCGACCCCGCCTGGCCCTGCTCATCGACGCCGAGAACTTCAGCGCCCGCAAGGCCTTGCGGCTCATGTCCCACGTCGCCGACCGGAGCGACGCCATCGTCCGCCGCGCCTACGCGGACTGGACCAGCCCCCGGCAACTGACCTAGCGCAAGATCCTGCACGTGCAGGCCATCCGCCCCATCCAGCAGTTCCACTACGCCCACCACAAGAACGCCTCGGACGCCGCGCTCATCATGGACGCCATGGAACTCAAGAGCCAAAGCCCCCGGCTCGACGGCATCTGCATCGCCTCGTGCGACAGCGACTTCACCGGCACTGCCGGGCGCATCCGCGAGGCCGACATCGCGGTCTACGGCTTCGGCCGGCCCGATGCCTCACCGGCCTTCGTGTGCGCTTGCGACCACTTCGTGTTTCTGTAACGCCCGTTCGAACCCAACGCCGCGCCCCGCTCACTGCTGATGTGCGGCGGGCGTCGCCGCGTTCCCGAACAAAGACGACACATGAACAGCTCCATCAACTCCACACTGGCCAACAGCATTGGGTACTTCGACCAGGACATGAGCCTGTCGGAAAGCGACGTCCAGGAAGCCTGGCGACCGTTCCAGGACGCCTTGGCCACCCTGGAGGTTGTCCTGCAAAGAAACCGCGGCAAGCAGGCTCCGGTGAAATCCTACGAGACCACAGTGCAGGCGATGATCCGGCCCTGGCCCGAACTGTATGAGGTCCTGATCTTTGCCTGGGGGGGCGCATCTCCGTCGTCTCCAGGCGCTTACAAAGTGGCGCAGGGCATCGAACGGTCCAAAGAGCAGTGCCTTCTATTCCTGTCGAATCAAGACTTCAATGACCAGGTTCGCCATGACCTGGTTGAACTGCTCGACAACACGTTCCAGGGTCACTACAAGAAGGCATTGCAGAGAGCGGAAGCAGCCTGCCCGGACGACTACATCGGTGTCAGACAGCGCATGCAAAACCATCTGATGTGGCTGCACGACAGAATCGCCCTGTTCGTGGAGCACCTCCCCGACGAACAATGTCACATTGTGTCCGTGGGCGGCAAGAAGTACTTTCTCTGCATACAGGAGCTGGAAAGATTCATCCGGGACGACGCCTGATCGAAACAAACGCCGCCATGCCGTCCAGCACCGTGCGCAGACGCATCAGCTCGCGCGAGCCATCCAGCCGCTTCGACCACGCCGCGATGCGCGAGACGCGCTGCAAGCGCGGCAGCAGGTGGGCGATGAAGGCGCGCAGCGCCGGCCCGCCCGTGCCGCCCTGCTCATAGGCCTGCAGCACAGCGAGCACCGCGTCGGGCCCCAGCGGTTGCAGGTAGCGCGCCAGCGAGAGCAGCATCTGCAGCACGTCGTAGACCTGCACGGTCTCCAGCGCCATGCCCGGGCGCAGGCGCTCCTCGAAGTCCAGCCGCGCGAAGCGCCGGCCGTCCCAGGTGGTGTTCCGCAACTGGGCCCCACCGTGCCACTGGCCGCGCGCGTGGAAGGCCGCGAGGTCGGCACTGGCCGCCACCATCAGCGGCAGGCGCTCGCCCTCGGGCAGGCGGTGCAGCTGCAGGTCCACCGTCTCGCCGATGTCGCCGGTGGTGAGCGTGAACCCGTCGAAGGCCAGCACCGGGGGCACGTGCTCCCCAGCGGCCGCCAGGGCCACGAGGCGCTCGTGTTCATACGCCAGCAAGGCCCGGGCGTCGGTCTGGCGCACGGCGCGCCAGGGCACGGGCACGTCCACGAAATGCGCGAACACCCAGATGCCCAGCGACTTGGACCAGCTGCGCAGCGGCCGGTCGGCGGTCTTGGTCCAGGTCTTGGCAGGGGGAATGGTCGGTTCGGGCAGGCTCACAAGGGCGCGATTATCCCGAAACCGGCCGCGCCGGCTAGGGCGCGTCGGCGTAGCGCCGCAGCTCCCACTCGCTGACCTGCTGGCTCCAGGCCGCCCATTCGTCGTGCTTGAGCGCCAGGAACTGCGCGCAGAAGGCGGGGCCGACGGCCTCGCGCAAGGCCGCGTCCGCCGCCAGGGCGTCGAGCGCGGCGAGCAGGTCGCGCGGCAGGCGCGCGGGCAGGGCATCGCCCATGGCGTGGCGCTCGTACAGGTCGTCCTCGCAGGGCGCCACCGCTGGCAGCGCCTGGTCGATGCCCGAGAGGCCCGCCGCCAGCGTGGCGGCGATGGCCACGTAGACGTTGCACGCCGGGTCGGGCAGGCGCCATTCCATGCGCCCGGCCACGCCGCGCACGAGGCAGGTGCGGTTGTTGTCGCCCAGTGCCTTCCACACCGGCGACCAGGTGGTGCCCGAGGCGCTGCGGCTCGCGGCCAGGCGCTTGTAGCTGTTGACCGTGGGCGCGCACAGCGCGGCCAGCGCGTCGGCGTGGTGCAGCAGGCCGGCGGCGAAGCGCTGGCCGGTCTCGCTCAGGCCCAGCACGCCCGCCGGATCGGCCATCACGGGCCGGCCTTGCTCGTCCGTCAGGCTCAGGTGGAAATGCAAGCCGCTGCCCGGCGCGTGCGCCAGCGGCTTGGGCATGGTGGAGAACACCAGGCCGTGCTGACGCGCCACCGCCTGCGCGGCGAGCTTGAAGAGCTGGTAGCGGTCGGCGGCGGCCAGCGCGTCGGCGTGCCGGTAGTTGATCTCGTACTGCCCGCTCGCGTCCTCGTGGTCGATCTGCTCCAGCTGGAAGCCCAGCGCGTCCAGCGTGCGGCGCATCTCGTCGAGAAAACCGAAGTTGCGGCCGATGGCCTGCAGGTCGTAGGACGGTTTGGCGAGCCGGTCTTCCCCATCGGCCACGCGCCACTGGCCTTGCGCCTCGCGCTGCAGCAGAAAGAACTCGGGCTCGATGCCGACCCACAGCGTCCAGCCCCGTTCGGCTTTCAGGCGCGCCACCTGGCGCTGCAGCACTTGGCGCGGGCAGGTGTCCAGCGGCTCGCCGCCGGCGTAACCGTCGCACACCGCGTGCGCCACGCCCGGCATGAAGGGCAACGGCCGCAGGCTCTCGGGCCGCACCCGGCCCATGTACTCGCTGCGCGCGCCCATGCGCGGCAGGCCGGTGCCCGCGATGCTGGGGCCGGAGAAACCGGCGCCCTGCTCCACCGCCTGCGCCAGGCGCTCCAGCGGCACGAGCTTGCCCTTGGGCGCGCCCAGCAGGTCGGTGAAGGTGGCCAGCACCGAGTGGATGCCCTGCGCGCGCAGGACCGCGACGCGTTCCTCCAGCGTGGCCACGAGGCTCAAGCGAGCACCTCGGCCAGCGCGGCATCGAACGCGGCCAGGCCTTCGGCGAACACACTGTCCTCGATGGTGAGCGGGAACAGGAAACGGATCACGTTGCCGTACACACCGCAGGTGAGCAACAGCAGGCCGCGCTTCAAGGCCGCCATCTGCACGCGCTTGGTCGTGTCGGCATCGGGCGCGCCGGTGGCGGGGTCGATGAACTCGCAGGCCACCATGGCGCCCAGGCCGCGCACGTCGCCCATGCGCGTCTTGTATTGCGCGCGCCGCGAGATCAGGTGGGCGATGAGCTGGTCGCCCAGCTTCTGCGCGCGCGCGGGCAGCTGCTCTTCTTCCATCACCTCGAGCACCGCGAGCGAGGCCGCGATCGCCAGCGGGTTGCCCGCGTAGGTACCGCCCAGGCCGCCGGGGGCCGGGCCGTCCATGATGGCGGCCTTGCCGCTCACGGCCGACAGCGTGGTGCCCCCGGCCATGCTCTTGGCCATGGTCATGAGGTCGGGGCTCACACCGAAGTGCTCCATGGCGAACATCTTGCCGGTGCGCGCGAAGCCGGTCTGCACTTCGTCGGCCACCAGCAGGATGCCGTGCTGGTCGCACAGCGCGCGCAGCCACTGCACGGCCTCTTTCTGGATCACGTTGAAACCGCCCTCGCCCTGCACCGGCTCGAACACGATGGCCGCCACGCGCGAGGGCTCGATGTCGCACTTGAAGAGCTGCTCCATCGCGTGTTTCGTCTCGTCGAGCGAGGCGCCCTGGGCCGGAAAGGGCACGTGGTAGATCTCGGGCGGGAACGGGCCGAAGCCGGCCTTGTACGGCTGCACCTTGCCGGTGAGCGCGACCGAGAACATGGTGCGGCCATGGAACGCGCCGCCGAAAGCGATGACGCCGGTTCGCCCGGTGGCCGAGCGCGCGATCTTCATTGCGTTCTCGATCGCCTCGGCACCGGTGGAGAAGAAGGCCGTCTTCACCGGCCCGTCAATCGGCACCAGCGCGTTGATGCGCTCGGCCAGCGCCACGTACTCGGTGTAGGGCACCACCTGGTAGCAACTGTGCGTGAAGCGCTGCAACTGCGCGGCGATCGCCGCCTGCACCTTGGGGTGCACGTGGCCGGTGTTGAGCACGGCGATGCCGCCGGCGAAATCGATGAAGCGCCGCCCCTCGATGTCCCAGAACTCGGCGTTCTTCGCGCGCTCGATGAAGAAGTCGCCGAACACGCCCACGCCGCGCGGCGTGGCGGCCTGGCGGCGCGCGTGCCAGCTGGCGTTGGTGTGCGGGGCGTTCAGGTTGGCGGCTTTCTGCGGGGCGTTCATGTCAGGTCTCCTCAGAGGGGGCTGTCGATCCGGATCCAGGTCGTCTTGGTTTCGGTGTACTTGTCGAAGGCATGCAGCGACTTGTCGCGGCCCACGCCGCTCTGCTTGAAGCCGCCGAAGGGCACGGTGATGTCGTCCTCGTCGTAGGAGTTCACGTGCACCGTGCCCGCGCGCAGCGCGCGCGCCACGCCGTGCGCCTTGTTGATGTCGCGCGTCCACACCGCGGCCTGCAGGCCGTAGATGTTGCTGTTGGCCTGCTTGACCACGTCGGCCGTGTCGGTGAACGAGAGCACCGAAAGCACCGGGCCGAAGATTTCCTCGCGCGCGATGGTCATGGTGTTCGTCACACCGTCGAAGATGGTGGGCTGCACGTACAGGCCGCCCTTCACGGGCTCGACCGCCGCGCCACCGGCGAGCAGCTTCGCGCCCTCCTGCTGGCCGCTGTCGATGTAGCGCAGCACGGTGTCGAGCTGCGTGCGGTCCACGATGGCGCCCATCACGGTGCTTTTCTCCAGCGGGTTGCCCGGCTGGTACTGCGGCACCAGCTTCAGGGCTTTCTCCAGGAAGGCCTCCTTGATCGAGGCCTCGACGAAGAGCCGAGAAGGCGCGTTGCAGCTCTCGCCCTGGTTGAAGAAGATGCTGCCCACCGCGGCCTCCACCGCCTTGTCGAGGTCGGGGCAGTCGGCGAACACGATGTTGGGCGACTTGCCGCCCAGCTCGGTCCAGGCGCGCTTGAGGTTGCTCTGCCCGGCCATCACGTGGATCTGCTTGCCCACGCGCGTGCTGCCGGTGAAGGCGATGCAGTCCACGTCCATGTGCAGCGCCAGCGGGCTGCCAGCCTCGGCGCCGTAACCGGGCACCACGTTGAACACGCCGGGCGGGATGCCGGCGGCCAGCGCGAGTTCGGCCAGGCGCAGCGCGGTGAGGGGCGATTTCTCGCTCGGCTTGAGCACCACCGAGTTGCCGGCCGCGAGCGCGGGCGCGATCTTCCAGGCCGCCATGATCATGGGGTAGTTCCAGGGCACGATCACCCCCACCACGCCCACCGGCTCGCGCGTGATCAGCGCCAGCGCGGTGCTGGGCGTGGGCGCGATCTCGTCGTACACCTTGTCCACCGCCTCGCCGTACCAGCGGATGCAGTTGGCCGCGCTATTCACATCCACGCTGCGCGCGTACTTCACGGGCTTGCCCATGTCCAGCGTTTCGGTCAGCGCCAGTTCGTCGGCGTGGGCGATCAGCTGCTCGGCGAACTTGATCATCACGCGCTTGCGCTGCGCGGGCGCCATGCCGCTCCAGCGCCGGTCCTCGAAGGCCGCGCGGGCGGCGGCCACGGCCGCGTCGATGTCGGCCTCGCCGCAGCGCGCCACGGCGGTGAGCAGGCGGCCATCCACCGGCGAGAGGCAGTCAAAGGTCTGACCATCGCGCGCGGCGATGCGCTCGCCGTTGATGAAGGCGCGGCCGTCGAAGGAAAGGTCGGTCATGAAGCGGGTTCCGGGGTTGCTGGGCCAAGGATTGGCCCCATGCTACGCCCGAAACCCGCTGAGGCGCGTATCCACTTTCCCAGGCCGGCGGCGATCCAGTGAGACGTTCAGGCGGGATTGGAGGCCGCCTCTGGCGAAGCCGGCTTGCCGCACAAGGCGTCGCGGGCGGCGCTGAAAAGGGTCAAGAGGCCTGCCACGAAAGTGACGGCCCCGAAGCCAAAAGCCGCCGCAGGCCCTAAGGCCGTCAGGACACCCGCCACGCCTACCGCTAAGCCGACCTTCCGCATTTTGTCGCTGCCCGCCAGGTCCCCCACAAAACCAATCGCTCCACCAACGAGAGCGGTCCCGATGCCGATCACGGCCGTCGCGACAAAAATGGGCGACAACGCCACAGCCACCGCGAAACCCACCAAACCCAAGAACAGTTTGGTCACCCCCACGCGTCCTCTCCGGCTCAAGGAGCCGGACGGGGAGATGGCGGCGCAATCCGACAGCCAGGCCTTCAACTTTCCCCACCAGTTCCGGGTGGATTCCCTCAACGTTGCCCTTGCCTTGTTTTCAGAACTGGGCACCTCAATTTTGTTGACCTTATTTGCGTCGGAACCGGACGCGACGGACTGATTGGGGTTTTCCAGTTTGTTGTTGATTTGAGATAGCTTGAGATGAATCTCATCGGAATTGATTGGAGTGGATACATTTTGCACACGCGTTGTGGCATCGATTTTCAAGGCAGGATTCATGACAGAACTCTTCCCAAAAGGATATTGAAAAAGAAGGTTTGAAATTATTTTCGCGCAAGGGGCTTTTGATTCGCCCGCACGAATTCATCGCAGATGCCTTGCCAAAGGGTTTTGGCGCGGGCGGTGGTGTCTCTCAAGGCATCCAGCAACTCCCGGCCTGTGGTTTCCGCATCGATGCTCACCTGCATGGTGAGTACAACATGGCCGTCTTCAGGGTTCAGGCCAAAAACAAACAGTCCACCCATGCCTGCGATGTAGTTGTTGACCAGAAGCGCTGTCAGCAGGACGGCCGGCGGATGCTCCGATGTCGGCAGCTCGCGAAAGTCCATCCGGATCTGCAGTCGCTCGGAATCAAACTGCTCGTCGTAGAACAACAGCATGTCGAATCCATCGACATGGAGTTGTCCCTTTTCAAACAAGCCCACCGGATCCTGAAGGCCCACGATTTCGCAGAATTCGTGAATGATTTTTCGATAATGCTCCGTGCTGGCCATCCAGGCCTCCTGCGCAAAAGACAGCTGAGTGGTACCGATCGGGCAGAAGTTCATGAGCGTTGCCCCATCGCCATCGCGACCGCCCATGAAAAAGGCCACCCGAAGGTGGGCCTTTTCGCCATCAAAGCAAAACTGCTCAGCTCTTCAGCGCCGCCGCGATTTCCCGCTCGCGACGCCGCGTGGCGCGCGCCACCCAGATCGCATAGCTCACGATCACGATGGTCACCGTCACGATCAGCAGCGTGGCCGCGGCGTAGATGGTCGGGTTGATGCCGCGCCGCGCGTAACCGAAGATCACCTGCGGCAGCGTGTTCACGCCCGGGCCGGAGAGGAATTCGGAGATCACCACGTCGTCGAACGACAGCGTGAAGGCCAACAGGAAGGCCGCGAGCAGGGCCTGGAAGATGTTGGGCAGCGTGATCAGGAAGAACACCTGGTGCGGCCGGGCGCCCAGGTCCATGGCGGCGTCCTCGATCGAGCGGTCCATCTCCAGCAGGCGCGACTGGATCACCACCACGCCATAGGCCATGCCCAGCAGGGTGTGGCCCAGGATGATGGTGAGCATGCCGCGCTGCGGCCAGCCGAACAGGTTCTGCGCACCCACGGCCAGCAGCAGCAGCGACAGGCCGATGATCACCTCGGGCATCACCAGCGGCGCGTTCACCATGCCGCTGAAGACGGTGCGGCCCAGGAAGCGCCGGTAGCGCACCAGCACGAAGGCCGCGAAGGTGGCCAGCACCGCCGAAAGCACGCCGGTGATGGCCGCCACCTTGAGCGAGAGCCAGAAGCCTTCGACGATCTTGGTGTCGCGCGTGAGCGCCTCGTACCAGCGCAGCGAGAAGCCGGTGAAGCGCGCGTCCTGCCGCGTGCTGTTGAACGAGAACACGATCATGAAGACCAGCGGCAGGTAGAGAAAGGCGAACACCAGCGCCAGCCAGAACTTGCCGAAGTGTTTTTCAAGGACTTGTTTCATGGTCCGGCTCCTCAGCGCTTCTCGGCGGGATCGCTGCTGTAGTGGTAGTACAGCGCCAGCGGAATCACGATCAGCGCGATCATCACCACGGCCAGCGCGGTCGCGCGCGGCCAGTCGTTGGCGGTGAACATCTCGTCCCACACCACGCGCCCGATCATGAGGTTCTCCGGACCGCCCAGCAGCGAGGGGATCACGAACTCGCCCACGCAGGGGATGAAGACCAGCATGAAGCCGGCCACGATGCCGGCCTTGGACAGCGGCACCGTGATCAGCCAGAAGGCCTTGAACGGCGAGGTACCCAGGTCGTAGGCGGCCTCCAGCAGGCGGAAGTCCATCTTCACCAGGTTGGCGTAGAGCGGCAGGATCATGAACGGCAGGTACACGTAGGTCATGCCGATCAGCATCGACACGTTGGTGTACAGCATGGGGATGGGCTCGCTGGTCAGGCCGATCGACATCAGCAGCCGGTTGAGCACGCCCTGGTCGGCCAGGATGCCCTTCCAGGCGTAGACGCGCAGCAGGAACGAGGTCCAGAACGGCAGCATCACCATCAGCAGCAGCGCCGGGCGCACGCTGGCGGGCGAGCGCGCGATGAAGTACGCGAAGGGGTAGCCGATGATCAGGCACAGGATGGCGGTGCACAGCGCGTACCAGATCGAGCGCAGGTAGGCGTCGATGTAGAGCGTGCGGAACAGCGGCGCGCCCTCTTCGGTGCGGAAGATCGAGAGGTAGTTCTCGTACTTCAGGCTCAGGATGCCGCTCACCGGGTCCCAGATGGGCTTGAACGGGCTGATGTCGCCGCTCATGTCCACGAAGCTGATGTACAGCAGGATCAGGAAGGGCAGGAAGAAGAACAGGATCAGCCAGCCATAGGGCACGCCGATCACGAAGCGCTTGCCGGGGACGGGTATTGAGGCCATATCGAGTCCTGCGGTTATGTAGGTTCGCCAAACACGCTAAATCCAGGGGTGCGGAGGAACCGGCTTCGCCGGGCCTCTCGCGCCGTCCCCCCTTCCAGGGGGAAGCCGCGCAGCGGCGCAGGGGGGTCAATCCCGCAAGACCACGCCGGCGCGGTCGTCCCACCAGAAGTACACGTCGTCTTCCCAGGTGATGTCGGAGAGGTCGTGGCGCGAGGTGTTGGCCTCGGTGATCTTGACCTTGCTGCCGTCGGTGGCCAGCACGATGTAGGTGTTGTAGGAGCCGAAGTAGGCGATCTCCTTGACCTTGCCGGTGAACAGGTTGGGGCCGGAGCCGTCCGGTCGTCGCTTGCCGATCTCGATCTTCTCGGGCCGCACCGCGATCGCCACAGGCATGTTGAGCGTGCCGCTCACGCCATGGCCGACGTGGATTTCCCCGATGCCGGTGGTGGCCGCGCAGCGGTCGGTCTCGTCCACGCTGAGCCGGCCCTCGAACAGGTTGACGTTGCCGATGAAGTCGGCCACGAAGCGGTTGCTCGGGTGCTCGTAGATCTCTTCGGGCGTGCCCACCTGCAGCACGCGGCCCTTGCTCATGATGGCGATGCGGCTGGCCATGGTCATGGCCTCTTCCTGGTCGTGCGTGACCATCACCACCGTCACGCCCACCTTCTCGATGATGTTGACCAGCTCGAACTGCGTCTGCTCGCGCAGCTTCTTGTCCAGCGCGCCCAGCGGTTCGTCGAGCAGCAGCATCTTGGGCCGCTTGGCCAGGCTGCGCGCCAGCGCGACGCGCTGCTGCTGGCCACCCGAGAGCTGGTGCGGCTTGCGCTTGGCATACGGCGTGAGCTGCACCAGGGCCAGCATCTCGTCGGTGCGCTGCTGGATCTCGGCCTTGGGCAGACCTTCGCGCTTGAGGCCGAAGGCCACGTTCTCCCAGATGTCCAGGTGCGGGAACAGCGCGTAAGACTGGAACATCATGTTGACCGGGCGGTCGTAGGGCGGCATCGCCGCCACGTCCTGGCCGCCGAGCAGGATGCGCCCGGAGGTGGGCTTCTCGAAGCCCGCGAGCATGCGCAGCAGGGTGGACTTGCCACAGCCCGAGCTGCCCAGCAGCGCGAAGATCTCGCCCTTGCCGATCGATAGCGACACCTCGTCGACCGCGACCGCTTCATCGAAGCGTTTGACCAGTTTCTCGGTCACCAGAAAACCCGTTGTGTCTGCCATGTGGATGTCCGTTTCTTCTTCGCTGGACCAACAAAAAAAGAGCCGCTCAACCGGGGAGGATGAGCGGCCCTTCTACCGAGTAAGGGAACGGTGGTGCTTACTTGCCGCGTTTGAAGGCGTTGTAGGTTTCGTTGACCACGCCCAGGGAGTCGTTGGAGAAGCCACCGGTGGGGATCAGGCGTGCCGTGTCTTCCGGACTCAGGAAGATGGTGTTGTTGTTCTTCACCTCGTCCTTGATGTCGGCCAGCGCGGCCTTGTTGCCGGTGGGGTAGTTCATCTCGTTGGCCATGGCCGCGGCGTTGGTCGCGCGCAGGTAGAAGTCGATGAAGGCGTGCGCGTTGTTCACGTGCTTGGCGTCCTTGGGGATGGCCATGGTGTCGATGAACACGCGGCCGCCGCCGGTGGGCAGCAGCGGCACGATCTCGTCCTTGCCACCGGTTTCCTTCACGCGGCCGGCGGCGATGTTGATGTCGCCGGACCAGCCGATGAAGGCGCAGGCCTTGCCGCCGGCGATGTCGTCGATCATGGTGCTGGAGAACAGGCGCACGTCCTTGCGCACCTTCTTGAGCATCTCACCCGCGAGCTTGAAGTCTTCCGGCTTCTCGCTGTAGGCCGGCTTGCCGACGTAGTGCAGCGCGACCGGCAGGATCTCGCTGGGCGAGTCCAGGTAGGCGATGCCGCAGGATTTGAGCTTGCTGGAGTACTCGGGCTTGAAAACCAGGTCCCAGGCGTTCTCGGGCATGGGCATGCCGCCCAGCGCCTTCTCGACCTTCTGCTTGTTGATGCCCACGGTGGTGAAGCCCCAGGCCCAGGGCACCAGGTACTTGTTCTCGGGATCCACGCCAGCGATCTTGCTCATGAAGTCGGGGTCAAGGTTGCCGTAGTTCTTGAGCTTGCTCTTGTCGATGGGCTGGTACAGGCCGCCCTCGATCTGGCGCTTGCCGAAGTCGGCGGTGGGCACCACGATGTCGTAGCCCGAGTTGCCGGCCACCAGCTTGGCGTGCAGCGCTTCGTTGTTCTCGAAGGTGTCGTAGTTCACCTTGACGCCGTATTCCTTCTCGAAGTCGGCGATCAGGGACTCGGTGATGTAGTCGGGCCAGTTGTAGACGTTGACGACCTTTTCATCGTCCAGCACCGGGCCGGCCGGTGCGGCGGGGGCGGCCGCCACAGGCGCCGGTGCCGCGGGCGCGGCCACGGGCTCCTCTTTCTTGCCACAGGCGGCCAGCAGGATCGCCGACATCGCCAGAACCAGGACTTGCTTTTTCATGGTGTTGCTCACTCCAGGGAGGTAATTGACCGAAAGAACTCAACCGGGCGGGGCCGACATGCCTGAACGTGCTAGCAATATTCAGACCCAGCGCCGGACAGCGCCACCAGGCACGGGGCTGGTGGAATATCCGGAAAACATTCTAGGGCCTGTTCACACGACTTTTCCAGGTGCGGACGGGCCCTGGTCAGGCCAGCAGGCCCTCGGCGCGCAACTCTTCCAGAGTCGCATCCAGGCAGCGGTGGATGAGGTCCATCATTTCGTCGACCTGGGCGCGCGTCATCACCAGCGGCGGCGCGATGATCATGCGGTCGCCCACGGCGCGCATGATCAGGCCGTTCCTGAAGCAGTGCGCGCGGCAGCGCATGCCCACGCCCAGGGCCTCGTCGAACATCTGCTTCTTGGCCTTGTCCTTCACCAGCACCAGGCCGGCGACGAAGCCGCAGGTCTGGGCCGCGCCCACCAGCGGGTGATCCTCCAGCGCCTCGAAGCGCTCGGCCAGGTAGGGGCCGGTGTCGTCCCTCACGCGCTCGACCAGCTTCTCGCGCTCCATCAGCTCGATGTTGGCCAGTGCCACCGCGCAGGCCACGGGGTGGCCGCTGTAGGTGTAGCCGTGGTTGAACTCGCCGCCCTTCTCGATCAGCACCTTGGCCACGCGGTCGCCCACCATCACGCCGCCCAGCGGGATGTAGCCGCTGGTCACGCCCTTGGCGAAGGTCACCAGGTCGGGCCGGATGCCGAACTTCTCGTAGGCGAACCAGTGGCCCAGGCGGCCGAAGGCGCAGATGACTTCGTCGGAGATCAGCAGGATGCCGTGCTTGTCCACGATGCGCTGGACCTCCGGCCAGTAGGTCTCCGGCGGGATGATCACGCCCCCCGCGCCCTGCACCGGCTCGGCAATGAAGGCCGCCACCTTGTCGGCGCCGATGGAGAGGATCTTCTCCTCCAGCCAGCGCGCCGCGCGCAGGCCGAAGTCGGCCTCGTTCTCGCCGGGGTTGGCGTTCTCGAAGAAGTGCGGCTGCTCGATGTGCACGATGTCGGGGATCGGCAGGTCGCCCTGGGCGTGCATGCCGCTCATGCCCCCGAGCGAGGCACCCGCCATGGTGCTGCCGTGGTACGCGTTGTGGCGGCTGATGATGACCTTGCGCTGCGGCTGGCCCAGCAGGTCCCAGTAGCGGCGCACCATGCGCACGTTGGTGTCGTTGCTCTCGCTGCCGCTGGAGCTGAAGAACACGTGCTCGAACTTGCGCCCGCCCAACTGCGGCGCGAGCTGCGCCAGCTTGGTCGCCAGCTGCACCGCCGGCACGTTGGTGGTCTGGAAGAAGGCGTTGTAGAACGGCAGCGTCATGGTCTGCTGGTAACCGGCATCGGCCAGCTCCTTGCGGCCGTAGCCGGCGTTGACGCACCACAGGCCGCTCATGGCGTCGAGGATCTTCGCGCCCTCGGAATCCCAGATGTAGATGTTGTCGGCGCGCGTGATCACGCGCGAGCCGCGCGTGGCCAGGTCGCCGTGGTCGGTGAAGGGGTGGATGAAGTGCGCGCTGTCCAGCGCCTGGATGGCCTTGGTGTCCTGCTGCTCGGCGCGGCGGACCAGCGCGGGTGGGGCGATGAGGGTGGAGGTGTTCATGCGGGGCTCTTCTTTCAAACTCAGACGTGCAGCAACAGGTGTTCGCGTTCCCAGGGCGAGATCACCTTCATGAACTCGTCGAACTCCAGCTCCTTGATCTCGGTGTAGATGGTGATGAATTCCTTGCCCAGCACGTCGTGCAGGTCGGTCTCGCGGCGCAGCCAGTCCAGCGCCTCGCCCAGGCTGCGCGGCAGCGAGTAGGGCGAGAGGTAGGCGTCGCCCTTCATCTCGGGCTTGGGCTTGATCTTGTTCTTCAGGCCCAGGTAGCCGCAGGCCAGCGTCATGGCCATCGCCACGTACGGGTTGGCGTCGGCGCCGATCACGCGGTTCTCCACGCGCCGCGCCTCGGGGCTGGAGATCGGCGAGCGAATGCCCACCGTGCGGTTGTCGTGGCCCCACTCGATGTTGATCGGCGCGGCGGTGTGGCGCGAGAGGCGGCGGTAGCTGTTCACGTAGGGCGCCACCAGCACCATCGCCGCCGGGATGTAGCGCTGCAGGCCGCCGATGTAGTGGTAGAAGGCCTCGGAGGGCGTGCCGTCGTCGTTGCTGAAGATGTTCTTGCCGGTGGCCTTGTTCAGGATGCTCTGGTGCACGTGCATGGCCGAGCCGGGCTCGCCCGCGATCGGCTTGGCCATGAAGGTGGCGTACATGTCGTGCCGCAGCGCCGACTCGCGCACCGTGCGCTTGAAGAAGAACACCTCGTCGGCCAGGCCCAGCGGATGGGCGTGGAAGAAGTTGATCTCCATCTGCCCCGCGCCGGCCTCGTGGATCAGCGTGTCCACGTTGAGCTTCATCTTGTCGCAGTAGTCGTAGATCTCCTCGAACAGCGGGTCGAACTCGTTGACCGCGTCGATGCTGTACGACTGGCGCGAGGTCTCGGCGCGGCCGCTGCGCCCGATGGGGGCCTTGAGCAGCGTGTTCGGGTCGGTGTTGCGCGCGGTCAGGTAGAACTCCAGCTCGGGCGCGACCACCGGGTCCAGGCCCTCGGCGTCGAACAGGTCGCACACGTGGCGCAGCACGCTGCGCGGCGCGAACGGCACCAGCTTGCCGGCGTGGTCGAAGCAGTCATGGATCACCTGCGCCGTCGGGTCGGTGGCCCAGGGCACGATGCGCGCGGTGGTCGGGTCCGGGCGCAGCTGCATGTCGCGGTCGGTCGGCTCGATCACGTCGTAGTACGGCCCGCTGGCCGGAAACTCCCCCGTCACCCCCATGGCCACGATGCCCTGGGGCAGTCGCATGCCCCGGTCCTCGGTGAACTTCTCACGCGGCAGGATCTTGCCGCGCGCCACGCCGGTCAGGTCGGGCACCAGGCACTCGACTTCGGTCACGCGGTTCTGGTTGAGCCAGTTCTCCAGATCGTTGAAGCTCATCTTTTGGGGGGCTGTCATGTGCCATCTCCGTTGTGGTTATGGGGAATGTCCAGAGGCATCAAGGGTCCGGCTCCGCCGGCCCGAGATGCCGTCCCCGCTCCCAGCGCCGAAGGCGCGCCAGAGAGGGGGGAAGCCGCGCAGCGGCGCAGGGGGGTGTTCATGTCCGTCAGGCGCTGGCGCTGGCGGCGCTGCGCGCGAGGTCGGCGTGCTGCAGGCGCAGGTTCATGCGCTGGCGGCAGGCACGGCCGAAGGCCTCGAAGATCGCGGCGTAGAAAGGGGTTTCCCAGCAGCGCCACTCGGGGTGGAACTGCACGGCGTAGGCGAAGGTGCGCGCGCCGCGCACACCGAAGGCCTCCACCAGGCCGTCGGGCGCGTGCGCCAGGGCGTCGAGCCCGGCGGCCAGGCGGTTGATGCCCTGGCCGTGCAGCGAGTTGACCTGCGTCTCGGGGCCGCCGGCCCATTCCTCGAACACGCTGCCCGGCGCGAAGCGGATGGCGTGGCGCGGCGCGTACTGCTCGTCGGGCGGCGCGGTCTTGGGTTCGCGGTGGTCCATCATGCCGGGCACCTCGTGCACGCGCTGGTGCAGCGTGCCGCCCAGGGCCACGTTGATCTCCTGGAAACCGCGGCAGATGCCCAGCAGCGGCACGCCCTCGTGCACGCAGGCCTTCACCAGCGCCAGCGTGAGCAGGTCGCGGTCGGCATCCAGCGGCAGGCTGGGGTCGGCCACGTCCTCGTCGAAATGGGAGGGGTGCACGTTGGAGGGTGAGCCGGTCAGCATCACGCCGTCCACCAGGGCCAGCAGTTCGCTGATCTGGCCGGTGTCGGCCAGCGGGAACATCACCGGCTGGGCGTCCGCCCCGACCTTGACGGCCCGGGCGTATTTGTCACCCAGCAACAGAAAGGGCATCTGATGCCCGTGATCGCCCATCAGGCGGTGGTCGGCAGGCAGCCAGACCATGCAAGGTGGCTTGTTCATGAAGACTCCAGACAATGGCATTCATTGTGGGGGGCCAATTGGATTGGAACGAGAGCCATTTGGCCCCATGTTATGGTGCCAATGGCGCCCCCCTGCGCCGCTCACGCGGCTTCCCCCCCGGAGGGGGACCGCACCTGTGGCCCGGCGAAGCCGGTTCCACGGTGCGTCTGGATGGGGCCATTTCGCGCCGGCTGCTGCTTTGGAATTCTCCTTATGTTGTCTGAATTTCTGTTGGCTGAAATGAGCCGCCTGGGCTCGCAGGACGCCCTGCCCCTGCACCGGCAGCTCTACGAGGCGCTGCGCCGCGCCATGCTCGACGGCAAGCTGGGCGCGGGCGAGCGCCTGCCCTCCAGCCGCGATCTGGCGCAGGACCTGCGCCTCTCGCGCAACACGGTGGTGGCCGCGATCAACCAGCTCAGCGTGGAGGGCTACCTCGCCAGCCGCGTGGGCAGTGGCACCTTCGTCAACGACAACGTGCCGCGCACCACGCCAGGGCGCTCGACGCGCCCGGGGCCGGGCCGGGCGGCCGCCACGGTGCAAGCCGCCCGCCTGTCCACACGCGGCCTGGCGCTGTCCAGCACCTTCTGCGCCACCGAGCTGGAGGTGCAGCCCTTCACGCCCGGCATCGCCGACTTCAGCGCTTTTCCGCTCACGCTCTGGCAGCGCCTGCAGAACAAGCACTGGCGCATGACCTACCCGGACATGCTGGACTACAACGACTCGGGCGGCTACGCGCCGCTGCGCCGCGCCGTGGCCGATTACCTGCGCGTGTTCCGCAGCGTGCACCTGGAGGCCGACCAGGTCGTCATCACCAGCGGCACCCAGCAGTCGCTCGAGCTCTGCGCCCGCCTGCTGGCCGACCACGGCGACACGGTGTGGGTGGAAGACCCGGCCTACTGGGGCGCGGTGAAGGCCTTCATGGCCACCGGCCTCGCCCTGCACCCGGTGGCGGTGGACGAGCAGGGCATCAACCCCAGCACGGCCGACAACGCGCGCCCGCCGCGCCTGATCTACGTCACGCCCTCGCACCAGTACCCCACCGGCGCGGTGATGTCGCTGCCCCGGCGCCACCAGCTGCTGGCCACCGCGCGCGCGCACGACGCCTGGGTGCTGGAAGACGACTACGACAGCGAATACCGCTTCAGCGGCCCGCCGATCTCCAGCCTGGAAGGCCTGGACACGGATGGCCGCGTGTTCTACATGGGCACCTTCTCCAAGGTGCTCTACCCGGGCCTGAAGATCGGCTACCTGGTGGTGCCCAAGCCGCTGGTGGCGGCCTTCAAGCAGGCCCACTACGACCTCAACCGCCCGGGCCAGATGCCGGTGCAGGCCGCGCTGGCCGAGTTCATCGAGATGGGCCACTTCGCCAGCGCGCTGCGCCGCGCGCGCCAGAACTACGGCGAGCGCCGCCAGTGCCTGCTCGAAGCCCTGAAACCGGTGCTGCGCGACGACCTGCCCGACGGCCCCAGCATCAGCGGCGCCGAGCAGGGCCTGCACCTGTGCCTGCGCCTGCCACCCGAGGTGGACGACCGGGCGCTGGCGCAGCGCATCGCGCAGCACGGCCTCACGGTGCGCCCGCTCTCGGCCTACTGCCTGCAGCGCAAGGACCTGCGCGGCCTGGTGATCGGGTACGGTTACGCGCCGCTGGCCGAGATCGAGCGCTGCGGGCCGCTGCTGGCCAACGCCGTGCGGCAGGTCCTCGCCGGCTGACTCAGATCACGTCGCGCAGGCGGTGCCACAACATGCCCAGCGCCAGGCTGGGGGTGCGCAGCAGCGCGCCGCCGGGGAAGCGGCGGTGCTTGAGGCGCGCGTACACGTCGAAACGCGCCGCCTGCCCGGCCACGGCCTCGGCCACCAGGCGGCCGGCCAGACCGGTGAGCGCCACACCGTGGCCGCTGAAGCCCTGCAGGTAATACAGGTTGTCGCCCAGGCGGCCGAAGTCGGGCGCGCGGTTCATGCTGATGTCCACGAAGCCACCCCACAGGTGCTCGATCGGCACCTCGCGCAGCGCGGGAAACACCTCGCCCATGCGCTGGCGCATCAGGGCCTCGAGGTTCACCGGCGTGCGGGTGGTGTAGCTCACGCGCCCGCCGAACAGCATGCGGTGATCGGCGCTGAAGCGGAAGTAGTCGAGCACGAAGTTGTTGTCGCACACGGCCGCGTTGCGCGGGATCAGGCGCGCGCACAGCTCGGGGTCCAGCGGCGCCGTGGCCAGGATGTAGGTGCCCACCGGCATGATGCGCGGCGCGATCTCGGGCGCCACGCGCGGGCCGTACTCGGGCAGCATGCAGTTGCCCGCGAGCACGCCGAAACGCGCCTTCACCTGGCCGCGCGCGGTGCTCGCCACCAGCGTGGCGCCGCGCTGCAGGCCGGTCACCGGCGAGTGCTCGAACAGGCGCGCGCCCGCGGCCTGCGCGGCACGCGCCAGGCCCAGCGCGTACTTCAGCGGGTGCAGGTGGCCCGAGCGCTGCTCGCGCGCGGCCGCCACGTAGCGCGGGCTGTTGATCAGGCGCGGCAGGTCGGCGCCCTCGGCCCAGTCCACCGCGAGGCCGCGCCGCTTGAGGCCCTCCATCTCCTCGTGCAGCTCCTGCGCCTTGCGCGCCGAGTCGGCCACGTACACATAACCATTCACGCGGTCGCACTCGATGCCGTGTTCGGCGATGCGCGCGTCGATCAGGTCCAGCGCCTCCAGCGACATGTCCCAGGCGCGCCTGGCGTCCTCGGCGCCGAGCTGCTGCTCGAACGGGCCCTGCCCGCTCGCGTAACCCACGATGGCCTGACCGCCGTTGCGCCCGCTCGCGCCGCTGCCGATGCGATCGGCCTCCAGCACCACCACCGAAAGGCCACGCTGCGCGAGTTCCAGCGCCGCGCTCAGGCCCGAGAAACCGGCGCCGACCACCACCACGTCGGCCTCGACGGCTCCTTCCAGCGGCGGCAGCGCCTCGGATCGCTGCACGCTGGCTTCGTAGTAGCTCTTCTGGTTGAGCTGGGTGTCCGAACCGATGAGGGACATCAGAGACCCCTCTGCCGCTTGGCCACCTGGCCACTGAGGTAGGTCCAGACGAAGGTGGCCGCCGCGTTGGTGGTGAGCTCGGCGTGGTCGTAGGCCGGGGCCACCTCCACGCAGTCCATGCCGATCCAGTTCAGGTCGGCCAAGGCTTCCAGGAAGGTGAGCACCTGCGAGCTCGTCATGCCGCCGGGCTCGGGCGTGCCGGTGCCGGGCGCGAAGGCCGGGTCCAGGCAGTCGATGTCCAGCGTGAGGTAACAGGGGCGTTGGCCGATGCGCGCGCGGATCGCCTCGATGGCGGGTTGCAGGCCCGCGCCGTCCAGCCCGCGCAGCGCGCGCGCCGTGAAGATCTGGCCACCCTGGTCGGTCACGTACTCGCGCGCCGCGCGCTCGCCGCTGGAGCGGATGCCGATCTGCACCGTGTGCGCCGGGCTCGCCAGCCCTTCCTGCAGGGCCTCATAGGTCCAGGTGCCGTGGCCGGCCGGTTCGCCGAAGTGGTCGGCCCAGGTGTCGCAATGCGCGTCGAAGTGCACCAGCGCCAGCGGCTCGCCGCCGTGCCGGGCCTTTGCGGCGCGCAGCAGCGAGAGCGTCACGGAGTGGTCACCGCCCAGGAACACACAATGGTGCTTCGCCATCAGCGCCGCCGCCTGTTCCTCGATGTGGCGGCGCACCTCGGGCAGCGGCGAGGCGTTGGGCAGGCGCAGGTCGAGCGCGTCGCCCAGGTGCGCCAGGGGCGAGACGTCGAACACCGGGTGGATGCCGTCGCACAGCATCAGGCTGGCCGCGCGGATCGCCTGCGGGCCGAAGCGCGCGCCCGGCCGGTTGGTCACCACGCCGTCGAAAGGCACGCCCGCGACGGCAAAAGGCTGGTCGGCCAGCGGTGCGCAGGCGAGAAAGCGGTTGGTGTTGCTGGCGTAGGCGAACTGACCCATGGCCATGAAAACGTCCTCGGTGAACAGGGTGCCAGAAGATACCCCCCGCCGGTACCGCCCATGAGTCCAATTGACCGGCGGCGCCGGTGTCCACCGGCCGGGATGACTTTCGTCACTTCCGCGATGCGCCCCCAGCACCTAACATGCCCGCACCATGCATGCCCTGGTTGCCCCACCCGCCCACGCCGCGCCCGACCCGCACGGCGCCACCGGCTTGCTGGTGGTGGACGACCACGACCTGCTGCGCCTGGGCCTGCTCACCCTGGTGCAGGCCCACGCCACCGACAGCGGGCGCCAGATCAAGGTGCTGGAATCGCGCACCCTGCAGGAGGCGATGGAGCTGTACGGCCGCTACCGGCAGCGCATCGGCCTGGTGCTGCTGGACCTGCACCTGCCCGACGCCCACGGCCTCTCGGGCCTGACCGCCTTCGTCAAGGCCTTCCCCGAGGCGCCGGTGGTGGTGCTCTCGGGCGTGAACGACCCCGGCCTGATGCGCCACGCCCTCTCGCGCGGCGCGCGCGCCTACCTCGCCAAGTCGGGCGACCTCAAGGAGGTCATCGGCTACATCCGCTCGCTGGGCCTGTTCGGGCCCGTGCCCGCACCCGCCGCGCCCGCCGCGCCCGCCGAGCCGGTGCTGCGCAGCGTGCGCAACAACGCCAACGGCGAATCGCTGCAGCTCACCGACCGCCAGGTGCAGGTGCTGGAATGGGTGCTGGCCGGGCAGTCCAACCGCGACATCGCCGAACGCGCCCACCTCAGCGAAGGCACGGTGAAGAACCATGTCTCGGCGCTGCTGCTGCTCTTTGGCGTGAGGTCGCGCGCGCAACTCATCAGCCTGTTGCGGTGAGCGAAGCCGACACCGGCGACCTGACCCAGCAGCGCGTGCTGCGCGAGCAGGTCGCCGCGCTGTACGCCACTTCGCTGAGTTCCACCATCGCCGACGCGGTGCTGGCCTGGGCCCTGTGCGCGCTGTTCTGGTGGCAGCTGCGCGACCCCCTGGTCTTCGTGTGGCTGGGCCTGCACACCATCCAGGTGCTGCGCTACCCGCTCATCCACGCCTACTTCCGCGACCGCCAGGCCGCCGCGCGCAGCGCGTTCTGGGCCCGGCGACAGTGGCGCGAGCTGCTGTACTACAGCGCCACCTGGGGCCTGGCGCCCTGGCTGTTCATGCCAGCCGACGACCTGCCCATGACCACGCTGCTCATGCTCATCATGCTCGGCCTCATCAGCGGCGGCGTGCCGTCGGTGGCGCCGCGCTGGGCCTCGGTGCTGGCCTTCGTGCTGCCCATGATGGCCGGCCTGATCTCCGCCCTGCTCTGGCGCGGCGACACCACGCACCTCTTCCTGGCCGCCTGCGTCGGCATCTACACCGGCGCCATGCTGCACTTCGCGCGCCGCCAGCACCTGCTGCTCACCGCCTCGCTGCAGATGCGCTTCGAGAAAGAGGCGCTGGCCGAGCAGCTCGCCGGGCAGATGGCCGCCACCCAGCGCGCCAGCGAGGAGAAGACGCGCTTCTTCGCCGCCGCCAGCCACGACCTGCGCCAGCCGCTGCACGCCATCGCGCTCTTCGGCGCCGTGCTCGACAAGGAACTGCAAGGCCAGCCCACGCACGCCCACGCACAGCGCCTCATGGGCGCGGTGCATTCGCTGGGCACCTCGCTGGACACCATGCTCGACGTCTCGCGGCTCGACGCCGGCGTGATCGAAGCCGATGTGCGGGACGTGCCGCTCAACACCGTGCTGCAGGCCCTGCACCCCTCGTTCGCCTCCCGCGCGGAAGAGCGCGAACTGCAGCTGCGCCTGCGCGCCACGCCGGTGTGGGTGCGCACCGACCCGCACCTGCTGCAGCGCCTGCTGGGCAACCTGATCGAGAACGCCATCAAGTACACCGCGCGCGGCGGCGTGCTGGTGGTGGCGCGGCCGCGCGGCGCGCAGGTCTGGATCGACGTGGTGGACACCGGCATCGGCATCGCGCCCGAGCACGCCGACCGCGTGTTCGACGAGTTCTACCAGGTTGACAACCCGGGCCGCGACCGCACGCGCGGCCTGGGCATCGGCCTGTCCATCGTGCGCCGGCTCTCCCTGCTGTTGAACCACCCGGTGCGCCTGCGCTCCTGGCCCGGCCATGGCACGCGCTTTCGCGTCACGGTGCCCCGCGCCAAGCCCACGCCGGAGCCCGCCCTCTACAGCCGGCCGGCCACCCTGGCAGCCAGCCAGGCGCTGCCGCGCCGCGTGCTGCTGGTCGACGATGAGGCCGACATCACCGATGCGCTGAGTGCCTTCCTCCAGACCTGGGGCGTGGACTCGGAGACCGCGCGCGACGAAGACGGCGCGGCACTCGCCCTGCAGGCCGCCGCCGCGCGGCAAGAGCCCTTCGACGCGATGCTCTGCGACTACCGCCTGGCCGAGGGTGCCGACGGCCTGGCCGCCTCGCAGCGCCTGCGCGCGCGCTTCGGCCTGGCGCTGCCGGTGCTGCTGATCACCGGCGAGACCGCGCCCGATCGCCTGCAGCGCGTGCGCGACTCGGGCGTGCCGGTGCTGTTCAAGCCGGTCGATCCCGACCGCCTGCTGCAGGCCCTGGCCCGCCTCGCCCCGCCGGGCACCGCCCCCGCCGCCTTCACGTCGTGACTTTCGGCACTGTCGCGCGCACCGGGCTTTGCCTATCGTGCGGACCCAAGGGCAGCCCCACCGCCCGGAGGTCTTCATGTTCGCTGTCACACCATCCCCGCGCCCACGCCTGTCCCTGCCGCTGTGGCTCATCGCCTGTGTGCTGCTGCCCGCGCTGCTCGGCGCCTGCGGCGGCAGCAGCAACCCGCCCGAGGCGCCGGCCGAGCCCGAGCGCGTGACGGCGGTGATCGGCCCGGCCGGCGGCACCGTCACCGGACCCGATGGCGCGCAGGTGGTCATCCCGCCCGGCGCGCTGCGCGGCAACACCACCATCGGCATCGCGCGCTCCAGCGCGGGCGCGCCGGTGCGCGACGCCTTCTGGCCCGCGCCCGCCGCCACCTACGAATTCACGCCGCACGGCATCGCTTTCGAAACCCCGGTCACGATCCGCCTGCCGGTGCCCGCCGGCACCACCGGCCCGACGGCGTGGATGGCCTCCACCGACGCCGACTGGCAGGAGAGCGAGGCCACCCTCGCCGGCGGTTTCGCCAGCGTGCGGCGCAACACCTTCTCGTGGGGCATGGTGATCGGGGCCTGTTCGACCCCCGCCAACGCGCCACCCAACCCGGACCGCTGCTTCTCCCCACGCGGGCACACCAGCGTGGTGGCCAACCCCGGCAACGCCCTGACGCTCACCGGCTACTCCAACGCCCACACCAGCTCGGGCGGCTCCTACCGGCTCGACGCCGCCGCCACGCTGACCTTCACCGCGGTCTACAACCTCTGGCCCAGCTGCGCGAGCGTGCGCGTGACCATGGTCCGCCGCCAGCTCGACCGCCACCCGCAGGTGGTGGAAACGCTGTACGACCAGGCGAACATCGGCCTGACCCAGGGCGCCCACGGCGGGCGCGGCGCGGGTGGCACCACCGTGCTGCCGGTGCTCTCGCTCAGCCACCTCGACCAGGGCCGCCACGTGGTCGCCACCTACGTCGCCTGCCAGCGCGGCGATGGCTTCCAGGCGCGCTACTACGACGCCACGGTCATCAACGTGGCCGTCCCGGTGCCCACCACCACGCAGACCATCGGCGGCAACGTCAGCGGCCTCGCCGGCACGGTGGTGCTGCGCAACAACGGCGCGGACGACCTCGCCGTGAGCGCCGACGGCCCGTTCACCTTCCCCACGCCCCTGGCCACCGGCGTGCCCTTCAACGTCACCGTCGGCACCCAGCCCGCCGGCCAGACCTGCACCGTGCAAAACGGCAGCGGCACGGCCAACGCCGACGTGAACAACGTCGCCGTGAACTGCTCGGCCGGCTCGGCCCAGGCCTGGCAGGGCGCGACATTGATCGAGACGAACGACCTCGCCCGCGCTTTCAACCCCGTGGTCGCCACCGACAGCCAGGGCAACGCCTTCGCGGTCTGGGCGCAGGGCAACGGCAGCTTCGACAACATCTGGGCCGCGCGCTACACGCCCGGTGGCGGCTGGGGCGCCCCGCAGGTCATCGACGACCACTCGGGCAACGCGACCGAGCCCCAGATCGCGGTGGACAGCGCGGGCAACGCCGTCGCCATCTGGGTGCGCGAGAACATCGTCTCCCGCCGGGGCCTGGTCGCGGCGAGCTACACCGCCGGCACCTGGGGCGCGCCGCAGGACGTGGAAGGCAATGCCGGCCACGCGCGCGCGCCGCAGATCGGCATGGACGCCAGCGGCGCGGCCCGCGCGATCTGGATCCAGCACGACGGCAACTTCGAGCGCGTGCGCAGCGCCCGCCTGCAAGGCGGCTCCTGGGACTCGACGGGCTCGTCCATCGACGGCGGCACGGGCGACGCCTCCGACGCGCAGATCCAGGTGTTCGCCAACGGCAGCGCCCTGGCGGTCTGGACGCAGATCAGCGCCGGGGTTCCGCGGGTCTGGCACAACCGGTTCAACGGCGTCGGCTGGTCCACCGCCGACCTGCTGGACGACAACAACACCAGCTTCAGCCTGGGCGCACCGGCTCTCGCGGCCGACGCCACCGGCAACACCCTCGCCGTCTGGTCGCAGGGCACGGCCACCACCTCGTCCACCGTGTACGCACGGCGCTACGCTGGCGGCACCTGGGGCGCGGCCGAGGTCTTGTCGGGCGGCGGCACGGACAACAGCGCCCGGGCACGGGTCGCGATGAACGCCAATGGCACGGCCACGGCGGTCTGGCAGGAATCGTTGGCCGACGGCCTGCAGACCTGGGCGCGCCGCCGCGTGGGCGCGGGCGCCTGGGGCGCGGCGGTGCGGCTGGACACCCCGCTGGGCGCGAGCGACAGCGAAGGCGAGCCCCAGGTGGCCATGGACCCCGCTGGCAACGCCACCGTGGTCTGGAGCCACACCCTCGCCGGCGGCAACCACCGCGACCTCTACGGCAGCCATCACCGCGTGGCCACCGGCAGCTGGAGCGCGCCCGCGCTGCTCGACGCGGTGAACACCGGGGGCGTCAACCGCTGCTCGGTGGCCATGGACGCCAACGGCAACGCCATCGTGGTCTGGGACCAGGACACCGTCAACGCGCGCCTGGACATCTGGGCCAACGTGTTCCGGTAAACCCTCGCAGCAGGCGGAACCGGGCGCCGGTATAGCATCGGGCCCGGCGCCGCCATCCGGCGTCGCCTTCCTGAGGACGACCACACATGAAGCTCTACTACTCGCCGGGCGCCTGCTCGCTCTCCCCGCACATCGCCCTGCACGAAGCCGGTCTGGCCTTCGAGGCGATTCCTGCGCCGACCAAGACACACCAGCTGCCCGACGGCACCGACTACTACACCATCAACCCGCTGGGCTACGTGCCCCTGCTCGAACTCGCAGGCGGCGAGCGCCTGCGCGAAGGCCCGGCCATCGTGCAATACATCGCCGACCAGGTGCCGCAGAAGAACCTGGCCCCGGCCAACGGCACGCTGGCGCGCTACCAGATGCAATCCTGGCTGAACTTCATCGGCACCGAGGTGCACAAGGGCTTCTCGCCCCTGTTCAACCCGGCCACGCCCGACGAGGTGAAGACCGCCACCAAGGCCCGGCTGGCCCAGCGCCTGAAGTGGGTCGACGGTGAACTCGCCGGCAAGCAGTACCTCATGGGCAACGACTTCAGCGTCGCCGACGGTTACCTCTTCACCGTCACCAACTGGGCGCCGCGCGTGGGCGTGGACATCACCGACCTGGCCAACCTGAACGCCTACCGCGCCCGCATCGCGGCCCGCCCCGCCGTGCAGGCGGCGATGAAAGCCGAAGGCCTGATCTAGAGAAGCACCCCCGCGCCGCCTGCGGCGTCACCCCCTCCAGGGGGCGTGCCTGGCGGCCCGGCAAAGCCGGTTCCGAGGGCACTCTGGAGGGCGTTGTCTCACACCAGCGCCTTTTGCTTCATCGCGAACACCGCGCCCACCCAGAGCGCGACGGCCGAGAACACCAGGCCCCGCGCCAGGCCGCCCGGGCCGTCGGCGATGAAGCCCACCACCGTGGGGCCGACGATCTGGCCGGCCGCGAACACGATGGTGAAGGCGCTGATGCCCGCGGCCCACTGCGCGGGCGGCAGGTTGTGCCGCACCAGCGCGGTGGTCGAGGCCACCACCGACAGGAACACCCCCCCGAACACCAGGCCCGAGGCCAGCACCAGCGGCCAGCTGCTGGTGAGCGCCGGCACGATGGCCGCCACGCCCAGCAAGGCGTTGAGCCGCGCCAGCGCCCGGCCGTCGCGGTGCCGGTCCAGCAGGCCGGCCCAGATGCGCGACGAGGCCACCACCGCCACCCCGAGCAGGGCATAGAACAGCGTGATCGAGCCGGACGAACCGCCCTGCTCGCGCAGCAGCGCGATCACGAAGGTCATGTAGCCGATGTAGCCCACGCCAAAGCCCGCGTAACCCGCGAGCGAGAACACGAAGTCGCGCACCTGGAACACACGCCCGCCGCCCGCCTGTGCGCTGGCCGATGGCGCGGCGTGAGCGGCCAGCACGCGCGCCGGCCAGGCCATGAGCGCGGTGGCCAGCAGGCAGACCAGCGCCAGCCCCCACCAGGCCCAGGCCCATCCGTGCGGCTGGGACGCCGCCGCCGCCAGCACCGGTGGCACGCCCAGCGCCGAGACCACGATGCCCAGCCCCGTGCCGCCGTAGTACAGGCCCAGCAGGAAGCCACTGCGCCGCGACTGGCGCGCGCCCAGCCGCGCGGCCAGCAGACCGCCCACGATGAACACCACCGCACTCGCCACGCCCGCCAGCAGGCGCTGCGCGAGCAGCGGCGCGGCGGCCGTGAAGAAACCGCTCAGGCCCATGAACAGCGAGGCCAGCAGCGAGCCCGACAGCAGCAGGCCGGTGGGCGAAAAACGCCGCATCAGCCAGGGCGTGGCCAGCGCGCCGATCAGGTAGCCCAGCGCGTTGAAGGTGTTCATCGCGCCCGCCAGCGTGTAGCTCCAGCCCAGGTCCTCGCGCATCGGCGGCAGCAGCAGGCCGTAGGCGAAGCGCGTGATGCCCAGCGACACCGCCGCGCCGAGCGAGAGCGCCAGCGCGAGCCGCACGTAGGGCGTGGTATCGGGCACATCGGTGAGGGGGGCGGGTTCGGTGCGTGGGTTCATGGCTGGGCCATTGTGGTTCAAGCGGTGCCCCACGGTACCGGTGCCAATTCGGCGCGCAACGAAATGTCCACTGCCACGCAGCGGCCCCACACCGCACCACCGCGCTTAAGCTGGCGCCATGCCCGACCCTCGACACATCGCCGCGCTCCAGCAAGCCGAGCGCGAACGTTTCATCGCCACGCACCCGCAATCCCTGGCACTCGCCCAGGCCGCGCAGGTCCACTACCTGTTCGGCGTGCCCCTGCACTGGATGCGCGACTGGCCCAGCCCCGCCGCGCTGTTCGTGCGCGAAGCGCAGGGCGCCTCGCTCACCTGCGTGGACGGCCTGCGGCACACCGACTTCTGCCTCGGCGACACCGGCGCCATGTTCGGCCACAGCCCGGCACCGCTGGCCCAGGCCATCGCGCTGCAGGCCGCGCAAGGCCTCACCTGCATGCTGCCGGCGGCCAACGCGGTGGCGGTGGGCGAAGGGCTCGCGCGCGTGTTCGGCCTGCCGATGTGGCAGCTGGCGCTGACCGCCAGCGACGCCAACCGCTTCGTGCTGCGCTGGGCGCGCGCGATCACCCGGCGGCCGCAACTGCTGGTGTTCGACGGCTGTTACCACGGCGCGGTGGACGACACCCTGGTGGACCTGGACCCCGCGACCGGCCGCACGCTGCCGCGCCCCTCGGTGCTCGGCCAGGTCCACAACCACGCGGCCTTCACGCGCGTCGTGCCCTTCAACGACCTGCCCGCGCTCGAGGCCGCGCTGGCGCAGGGCGATGTGGCCTGCCTGCTGGCCGAGCCCGCGCTCACCAACTTCGGCCTAGTGCCACCCGCGCCCGGCTTCTGGGACGCGGCGCGCGACCTGTGCCGCCGGCACGGCGCGCTGTTCGTGTGCGACGAAACCCACACCATCTCCACCGCGCTGGGCGGCTACGCGCGGGCCCACGCGCTGGAGCCCGATTTCCTGGTGGTCGGCAAGGCGGTGGCCGGCGGCCTGCCCTGCGCGGTCTATGGCTTCACCGCCGAGATGGCCGACCGCATGGCCCGCGCCAAGGACGCCGCGCCCGAAGGCCACAGCGGCATCGGCACCACGCTCTCGGGCAATCCGCTCACGCTCGCCGCGCTGCAGGCCGCGCTCACCCACCTGCACACCGACGCCAGCTACACCCCCATGCTGGCGCTGGCCGAGCGGCTCGAAACCGGTTTGCGCGAGCGCATCGCCCGCGCCGCCAAACCCTGGACGGTGACGCGCCTGGGCGCGCGCCTGGAGCTGCAGTTCATGCCGCACACCCCGCGCGACGCGCAGGACGTGCGCGACCACGCCCAGGCCGGACTCGAAGCCCTCACCCACCTCTTCATGCTCAACCGGGGCGTGCTGCTCACGCCTTTCCACAGCATGATGCTGGTCTCGCCCACCACCACCGCGCAGGACGTGGCGCAGTTGCTGCAGGTCTTCGACGCGCTGCTGACCGCGCTCGCGGCCTAGGCCTCGCCCAGTCCCAGCGGCGCGGGCGCGCGCAGCACGATGCGGGTGAACAGCCGGTCGAACTGCGGGTCGCGCGGCCTGCGCGGGTTCAAGGGGTCGGTGTGCCGGGTGAAGGCCTCGTCCAGCACGGCCCAGTCCGCCTCGGTCAGCACCTTCTCGGCCACCGGCAGCAGGGCGGTTTCTTCCAGCCGCATGTGGTCCAGATAAAACGCCACGTAGCGCTGCGCCTCGGCCACGAAGGCCGGGCGGTGCAGGTCGCCCATGTACTCCCAGGCCATCAGCAGGTGCATCAGTTCGCGCACCCGCATCTCGCCGCTCATGTGGTCGCGCTCGAGCTGTTCGATGGTGGGCATCAGCTGCGGCGCCGCGCGCGCCAGGCGCGGGAACAGCAGGTTGGATTCCTTGGGATGGTGGTTCTTCTCGGGGAAGGCGTCGATGTAGAACAGCATCGCGCGCAGCACGTCGAAGTAACGCTCGGGGCCGCCCTCGCCGGACGCATCGGGGCCGATCCGCACCATCTGCGACAGCGTGGTCAGCATCGCGCTCAGGCTGGCGTGCTCGTCAAGGATCACGCGCACGGCGTCGTGTGTCGTCGTCATGGGAAGTCTCCTCCTCCTGCAGGAGCCCCGAGCATCGCGCGGCGGCCGCGCGCGCGCCTTGACGTGCATCAAGCCTTGAGCGCGGGCTCAGCGCTGCGGCGGCTTCCAGCGCTTGAGCAGCAGCGCGTTGCCGACCACGCTCACCGAGCTCAGGGCCATGGCCGCGCCCGCCACCACCGGGCTGAGAAAGCCCAGTGCCGCCAGCGGGATGCCGGCCACGTTGTAGGCAAAGGCCCAGAACAGGTTCTGCCGGATCTTGCGCACTGTGCGGCGCGAGATGTCCAGCGCGGCCGCCACCAGCAGCGGGTCGCCGCGCATGAGCGTGATGCCGGCGGCGTGCATGGCCACGTCGGCGCTCGCGCCCTGGCTGTGGCTCATGGCCATGCCCACGTCGGCGGCGGCCAGCGCGGGTGCGTCGTTCACGCCATCGCCCACCATGGCCACGGTGTGCAGGCGATCACCCACCACGGCCGCGCGCAGCTTGCGCACCACGGTCGCCTTGTCGCCCGGCAGCACTTCGGCGATCACCTCGTCGTGGTCCGCGCGCAGGCCCAGCCGCGAGCCCATGGCCAAGGCCGCACCGCGGTTGTCCCCCGAGACCATGAACAGCCGCATGCCCTGCGCCCGCAGGCCGGCGATGGCCTCGGCCGCGCCGGCCTTGGGCTCGTCGCCGAAGGCCAGCAGGGCCAGGGGCGCCCAGGTGGCGGCCGAGGCCGCATCACCCGGCGTCTGGCTGGCCAGCACCGACACCGTCGCACCCTCGGCCTGCAAGGCCTTGGCGCGCTCGTCCAGCGGGCCCAGCTTCGCGCCGAGCTCACCCATCCAGCGCAGGCTGCCCAGGGCCAGCAGCGCGCCGTTGACGCGCCCCTGGCTGCCCCGGCCCGAGACCGCCTGCACGTCCTGCGCGGCGTCCGGCGCCACCTCGATGGACCTGGAGGCCGCGGCCTCCAGCACCGCGCGCGCCAGCGGGTGCGCGCTCTGCGCCTGCAGCGCCGCCGCCACCTGCAGCACGGCGATCTCGTCCACGCCCGGTGCGGCCTCGATCACCGTCAGGCGCGGGTGGCCCTCGGTCAGCGTGCCCGTCTTGTCGAAGGCCACCGTGTCGACCTTGTGCGCGATCTCCAGCGCCTGCGCGTCCTTGATCAGGATGCCGTGCTGCGCCGCCACGCCGGTGCCAGCCATGATGGCCGCGGGTGTGGCCAGGCCCAAGGCACAGGGGCAGGCGATCACCAGCACCGCCACCGCGTGCAGCAAGGCCTCTTCCATCGGTGCGCCGGTCCCCAGCCAGCCCAGCAGCGTGACCAGCGCGATCACCAGCACCACCGGCACGAACACGGCCGCCACCTGGTCCACCATGCGCTGCACCGGTGCCTTGCCGGCCTGCGCGTCCTGCACCAGGCCGATGATCTGGGCCAGCACGCTTTGCGCGCCGACCGCGCGCACCCGCACGTCCACCGCGCCCTCGCCGTTGAGCGAGCCCCCGGTCACGCCATCGCCCACGTCCTTGGACACCGGCAGGGATTCGCCGGTCAGCATGGACTCGTCGGCCTGGGTGTGCCCCTGCACCACCATGCCGTCGGCCGCGAAGCGCTCACCCGGCAACACGCGGATCACATCGCCCGGCAGCAGCTCGTCCACCGCTACATCCGTCGTGTCCGTGCGGCGGATGCCATCGGGCAACAGGTGGGCCCGCTCGGGCCGCAGCGCATGCAGAGCGCGGATGGCCGTGGTGGTCTGGCGCTTGGCACGCGCCTCCAGCCACTTGCCCAGCAGCACCAGCGTGATCACCACCGCCGAGGCCTCGTAGTACAGGTGCGGCACCTCGCCCGCTTCGGCGCGCCACCACAGCCAGGTCGACAGCGCCCAACCGGCCGTGGTGCCGATCGCCACCAGCAGTTCCATGTTGCCGGTGCGCGCCTTGAGCGCGTGCCAGCCGGTTCGGTAGAAACGCGCGCCCAACACGAACTGCACCGGCGTGGCCAGCAGGAACTGGATCCAGGCCGGCAGCATCCAGTGCTGGCCAAACAGGTCCCCCACCATGGGCAGCACCAGCGGCGCCGAGAGCAGCACACCGATCAGCACCGGCAGCAGGTCGCGCGGCACGCCCATCACGCGCTCGGTGTCCTCCTCGTCCAGGGCTTCCAGCGTGCGCGGCTCGTAACCCGCGTCGCGCACCGCGCGCTTGATGCGCGCCAGCGATTCGGCCTCGTCCACGCCACTGAGCGTGACGCGCGCCGACTCGGTGGCCAGGTTCACGGTGGCGTCGCTCACGCCCGGTTGCTTGCGCAAGGCCTTCTCGACCCGCGTCACACACGAGGCGCAGGTCATGCCGCCCACACCCAGATCGATCTGGGTCAGTGGATAGGTCGAGAAGGTGGCACCGGCGTCGGAAGAGGCAGCGATCGTGTTCATGGGGTCAGCATAAGCTTTACCACCATGGGAAGGTCAAACGCGCTTGTAGCGAACTGTGACAGCGCGGCCACCGCTTGACCTTGACACCATGTCAAGGATCACAATGGCTTCATGTTCCATCCACCTTTGAAGAAAGACACCATGAAACAAGTCCTCGATGTGCACGGCATGACCTGCGGCCACTGCGAAAAGTCCGTGACCACCGCCATCAAGCTGCTCGATCCCCAGGCCGAAGTCCGCATCGACCGCGGCCAGAACCGCGTCGAGGTGAACAGCACGCAGACGCGCGAAGCCCTGGTCGAAGCGATCCGCGAAGAAGGCTACCAAGTGGCGGCCTGACCCCATGGCCACCGACCGCCTTCTGCATGCGCTGGCCCCCACCGGCGAGCAAGACCCGGGCGACGCGCTGATCCACTGGCCGGTCAGCATCGGCAAGGCGGCGCAGCTCAGCGGCATCTCGCCCAAGATGCTGCGCCACTACGAAAGCCTGGGCCTGCTCACGCCCGTGCCCCGCACCGACAGCAACTACCGCCAGTACAGCCTGGCCGACGTGCACACGCTGCGCTTCATCCGCCGTGCGCGCGACATGGGTTTCGGCCTGGACGCCATCACCGAACTCGTGAGCCTCTGGCACAACCGCCGGCGCAGCAGCGCCAGCGTCAAGCGCATCACGCAGAAACACCTGGACGAACTGGCCCAGCGCATCGAAGCCCTGCAGGCCATGCAGCGCACCCTGGACCAGCTGCTGCACCTGTGCCCCGGCGACGACCGACCCGACTGCCCCATCCTCGACGACCTGAGCCACCCCGCTTGCACAGTTGCTGCAAAAAGCAGCACAAAACTTTACAAACCCGCCACGTCGGCGGCACGGGGTGGAAACACGCGAGCCAGACACTGAAACCACTCCGCAGCCCGACACCTGTCCTGTGGAGATCCATCCTCAACAGACACCAGGAGTCCTCATGAAATCGCTTCCGAAACGCGCGCTGATCGCCACCGCCCTGGTGGGCACCTTCGCCACCGCCCTGGTGCAGGCCTCGGCCCTGCATCCCACGGCCCTGGCCGCCGGCACGGCCGACACCGTCACCGTCGTGGCCCAGGCCGACACGGCGGCCAAGCCGGCCGTCAAACCCGCCACCCCCACCGCCGAGCAGCGCGACCAGAAACGCGCCGAACGCCACGCCCAGATGCAGAAGCGCATGGCCGAGCGCCAGGCGGCCTTCAAGGCCGAACTCAAGCTCACCCCTGAACAGGAACCGGCATGGAACGCTTTTATTGCCCGCACCCAGCCTCAAGCCGGCGCCATGCCGCGCCAGAGCACCCGGGAAGACTGGTCCAAGCTGACCACGCCGCAGCGCCTGGACAAGATGCAGGCCCTGAAAGCCGAGCGCGATGCCGCGATGGCCAAACGCGTCGACGCGATCAAGAGCTTCTACGCGGTGTTGAACGCCGATCAACAAAAAGTCTTTGATTCAAAACACCTGGGTGGCTTCCAGCGCGCCGGCATGCACCGCGGCCACCGGGGTGAACACCGGCACCACGGCGAGCAACCGGGCGTGAAAAAGCCGGCCTGAACAAGCGCCCGGACCGCGCCAGGTTCCCGTTTCACTATTCTTCTAAATCTTTAAATACAAAATAGCAGTAGTAGTAGAGGGCGCTGTCCGGTGTGGACAAGCGCCCTTTTTCTTGCTGGATCAAGGACTTGGCTCGCTCAGAAGCCTGTGTGAAGGGCGCGGTTCCTTGGCGCTCGAAACGGGGATAACAAGGCAGTCACCCACTTTTCTGTGGATAACTCATGCGTTGTTAAAAAATTATTCACAGGTTTGTGCAAAACCCGCTCGTCGGTTGCTGAAACATGCCCTGACACCTGCACACCTTCCCGAGCCAAAACCCGTCAACCCGGCTGGTAAGATGCGCCGCTTCACAGCCAGACCTGCCGACCCGGCGTTCCTGCGGCTGGCCCGTTTTTGGATCTGTTTCGCCCATGTCTGTCGCCCTCGCAGGAAACGCGCCCGCCACCTTCGAAATCAAGAGCGCCCACCTGCCTTTGGTGGCTCTGATGCTCAAGTCGTCCAACCTGGATCTCCTGGCGCAGGAGTTCGCCCAGCGTTTTGGCGACATGCCCGATTTCTTCGACCACGATCCGGTGGTCATCGACCTGCACCCGTTGAACGTGGCCGAGGCCCATGCCCTGCCCGACTTCGGCGCGCTCCAGACCTTGCTGCGCCAGCACCGCCTCACGCCCCTGGCCGTGCGCGGCGGCACCATCGAACAGACCGCGCTGGCCGTGGCCGCCGGCCTCACGCCCGCGCCCGATGCCACCGTGCAACGGGCCGCCCCGTCGGCGGCACCGACCGAGACCACCTCGCCGGAGCCCGTGGCCGCGCCCCAGCCGATGCCCATGCCCGGTGCGCTGGTGATCGACAAGCCCCTGCGCTCGGGCCAGCAGGTTTATGCGCGCGGCCGTGACCTGGTGGTCATGGCCATGGTCAACCCGGGTGCCGAGGTGATCGCCGACGGCAACATCCACGTGTACGCGCCGCTGCGTGGCAAGGCCATCGCCGGTGCGCGCGGCTACGGGGAGGCGCGCATCTTCGCGCTGTCCATGGCGCCCGAACTCATTTCCATCGCCGGCATCTACCGCACCAGCGAAGTGGCCCTGCCCGAATCGGTCCAGGGCAAGACCGCGCAGGTGCGCCTGGTGCCCGGTCCCGATGGCGACAAACTCGTGATCGACGCCATCGGCGTCTGAGTCTCACCCCTTATTCGAATCGAAGGACTTTCACCATGACCAAGATTGTTGTCGTCACCTCCGGCAAGGGCGGCGTGGGCAAGACCACCACCAGCGCCAGCTTCGCCTCGGGCCTGGCCCTGCGCGGCCACAAGACCGCCGTCATCGATTTCGACGTGGGCCTGCGCAACCTGGACCTGATCATGGGCTGCGAACGCCGCGTGGTGTACGACCTGATCAATGTCATCCAGGGCGAGGCCAACCTGAACCAGGCCCTCATCAAGGACAAGCAGTGCGACAACCTGTTCGTGCTGGCCGCCAGCCAGACACGCGACAAGGACGCCCTGAGCCAGGAAGGCGTGCACAAGGTGCTGACCGACCTGTCGGCCATGGGCTTCGAGTACATCATTTGCGACTCGCCCGCCGGCATCGAGACCGGTGCGCTCATGGCCATGCACTACGCCGATGAGGCGCTGGTGGTGACCAACCCCGAGGTCTCCAGCGTGCGCGACTCCGACCGCATCCTGGGCATGCTGGGCAGCAAGACGCAGCGCGCCATCGAGGGCAAGGAACCGATCAAGGAACACCTGCTGATCACGCGCTATAACCCGGGCCGCGTGGCCGATGGCCAGATGCTCTCGCTCAGCGACATCCAGGACATCCTGCGCATCAAGCTGATCGGCGTGATTCCGGAAAGCGAAAGCGTGCTGACCGCCTCCAACCAGGGCATGCCGGCCATCCACCTCAAGGGCACGGACGTGGCCGAGGCCTACAGCGACGTGATCGACCGTTTCCTCGGTGCCGACAAACCGCTGCGCTTCATCGAGGCCGAAAAAGTGGGCTTCTTCAAGCGCCTGTTCGGAGGGAAGTAAGGCATGTCGATCCTGTCTTTCCTGCTGGGTGAAAAGAAGAAAACCGCCAGCGTCGCCAAGGAGCGCCTGCAGATCATCCTGGCGCACGAGCGCAGCGGGCGCAGCGCTTCCGAGCCCGACTACCTGCCCGCGCTGCAGCGTGAGCTGGTCGCGGTGATCGGCAAGTACATCAAGATCAACCCGGACGACATCAAGGTCCAGCTCGACCGCCAGGACAACCTGGACGTGCTCGAGGTCAAGATCGAGTTGCCCGACCGCAAGTGATCGGTGGCGGGCTGGGCCCGCCTCTGCAGTTCGTGCCTTCGATGCCTCATCTCGGGCCGTTTTTCACCTGCTCTATGCCGCCGGTGTGTGGAACATCCACCGGTTCCTAGACTCCAAGTCTTGGGGGTGGCGCCGGCTTGTCGGCGTGATGCGGTGGAAGAGCCGCACCCATCCCGGGTTTCGCGGCGCTGCTATGTTCTTGCTGGAAGGGTGCAAGGACGCGGTTTCCAGCTTGTCTGGCTTCTCCTCTGGGCCTGTTTGTGGGGCAAATCGGGGCCGAGCAACGCCGCTTTTTCATTCCCCCGGGGCCGGGATGCCGCTGCGGCATTCGAACGGGCCCTGGATGAAGGTGTGGGGCTCGACGGTGCAGGGTCCTTCCAGGGATTCCGGGTAGACGTAGTCGTTGCCCCATGGCACCAGGTCCGCCGGCATGCGGCGCTCCTGCTCGGGCCGCTGGGCGACGGCGACCTTCATGTAATCCGTCCAGACGGGCAATGCCAGGCTTCCCCCGGTCGCGTTGCCCAGGCTGCGCGACTGGTCGTACCCGATCCACACCACCGAAGCGACGCCCGATGAATAACCGGCGAACCAGGCATCGCGCGCGTCGTTGGACGTGCCGGTCTTGCCGGCCGTGTCTTCGCGCCCGAGTGCGCTCGCGCGCCGCCCCGTGCCGTGCCGCACCACGTCGCGCAGCATGCTGTCCATCACGTAGGCATTGCGTGGGGAGATCACCTGGCCGCGGGGCGACACCAGCGGCGCTTCGTAGAGCACCGCACCGCCGCGCTCGCTGACCTTGAGCACCAGGCGGGACTCGACCCGCTCTCCTTCGTTGGCGAACACCGCGTAGGCCTCGGTGAGCTGCAGCGGGGTCACCGCACCCGCGCCCAGCGCCAGCGGCAGGATCGGGGGATTGAGCTCGGCCGCGAAACCGAAACGGGTGGCGAACTGCTGCACATATTCCGTGCCGGCGGCGTCCATGAGGTTGACCGCCACCACGTTCTTCGAGCGCGCCAGGGCCCGCCGGGCCGTGATGAAGCCTTCGTACTGGTTGCCGTAGTTGCGCGGCCGCCAGGCCTTGCGGCCGCGCGCCGAGGGCGTGACCAGCCGCTGCGTGTCGTCGACCAGGGTGCCGGGGAAATAACCTTTTTCCAGCGCGGCGGAAAACACGAAGGGCTTGAAGGTCGATCCCGGCTGGCGCACCGCCTGCACCGCGTGGTCGAACTGGTTGAACGCAAAGTCGAAGCCCCCGGCCAGTGCCAGGATCTCACCCGACCTCGCATCGATGGACACCAGCGCGCCCTGCATCTGCGGCAGCTGTGTCAGCCGCCAGCGCCCGGCCGTGTCGGCCACGACACGAACGACGGCGCCCGGTTCGATGCGCCTGCGCGCCGGTGCGTCCGGTTTGAGCAGCGCGCTGCTGCCCGGGCTCAGCGTGTGGCGTGCAATGCGAATCACGGTGCCGTCGCGCAGGGCGGCCGTGATGCCGGCGGAGGTCGAGGCTTCCAGCACGGTGGCCACGCGCAAGGCGCCACTGTCCCGGTAGGGCGCGAGGGCCCGGCGGATGCCGGCCGGGTCGGCGGCCTGCACGGCTTGCTTCAGATGGCCTTCCGGCCCGGCGGGGCCGCGCTGGTGCTGTGCGTTCAACAGGCCGGTGCGCAAGGCATGGGTGGCGGCGCGCTGCTCGGCCACGCGGATGGTGGTGGTCACATCCAGGCCCCGCGAGTAGGCCTCGTCCCCATAACGCTCCACCAGCATCCTGCGAACCTGTTCGACCGCGTAGGCCGATGCCGGATCGGTCGACGGGTGGTTCAGCGCCAAGGTCAGGGGCTCGGCGCGGGCCTGCTCGTAGGCCGGCTCATCGAGATGCCCCAGCTCGCGCATGCGCTTGAGAATGTGCTGCTGGCGCACGGTGGCGCGCTCGCGGTTGGCGACCGGGTTGTAGGCGGAGGGCGCCTTGGGCAGGCCGGCCAGCATGGCCGCCTCGGCGACGCTGAGCTGGTCGAGCGTCTTGTCGAAGTAGACCGATGCGGCCGCCGCGAAACCGTAGGCCCGTTCGCCCAGGTAGATCTGGTTCATGTACAGCTCCAGGATCTTGTCCTTGCTGTAGACCGATTCGAGCTTGTAGGCCAGCATGATCTCCATGACCTTGCGCCGGTAGGTCTTCTCCCGGCTCAGGAAGAAGACCCGCGCGACCTGCATGGAGATGGTGCTGCCACCTTGCGCATGCCCACCGGCCACGAGGTTGCCGAGCGCCGCGCGAACGAGGCCCGCGTAATCCACCGCCCCGTGTTCGTGGAACCGCGCGTCCTCGATGGCCAGCAAGGCTTGCTGCATGCGCAACGGGATGCGCTCGATCGGCACGAACTCGCGCCGCTCTTCGCCGTACTCGGCGAGCAGGCTGCCGTCCCTGGCGTGGATGCGCATGGGCAGCATCGGTTCGTAGTGGGCCAGGTGACCGACCTCGGGCACCTGCTGCCACAGGCGGTGCAAGGCATGGGCGGCGCCGAGGGCAACGCCGATGCACAGGCCAAGGGCCAGCGCGGCGAAGAACCGGACCGTGAAAGGGGTTCGAAAGGGGAACATGGGCAAGGCTCAGGTGAAAGCGCCTCTCCCCCTGTCCTTTTACCTGAGAGTTTCGACTGCGTCGGCAGTCTGCCCCTTCGGTGTGCCGGTGCGCGCGTGGTGCGGCCCGGCCTCTCTCCAGTCGGCGAAATGTGTCTGCGGTCCGGTGGCCTGAGCGATCATGGGAGTTTGCGCCTTCGGCGGAGGCGCGACACGCCTCGCTCTCCCGCAGAGCGTCGCAGTCTATCAGAGGGTCAAAACCCGGGCGTCACACCGGTGCGCGGGCACCCGTGCCACCAGGCCAGGGCGTGAGCACCTCGTGTCCCTCGGGCGTGACGGCCACCATGTGTTCCCACTGGGCGGACAGGGAGCGGTCCCTGGTCACGACGGTCCACCCATCGGCCAAGGTCCGGGTCTCGCGCTGGCCTGCGTTGAGCATGGGTTCGATGGTGAAGACCATCCCCGGCTCCAGCCTGAGCCCCTCGCCGCGCCGGCCATGGTGAAGCACGTTCGGTTCTTCGTGGTAGATCCGGCCAATGCCGTGCCCGCAGTACTCGCGCACCACGCTGAAGTGCTCTCGATGGGCGACGGACTGGATGGCATGGCCAATGTCCCCCAGCGTCGCGCCGGGCCTGACCTGCCGGATGCCGGCCAGCAGGGCTTCGTAGGTGGTCTCCACCAGACGCCGGGCCAGCACGTTGGGTGTGCCGACGAAGTACATGCGGCTGGTGTCGCCGAACCAGCCATCCTGGTTGACGGCCACGTCGATGTTGATGATGTCGCCCTTCTTCAGCAGCTTGTCGGGCGAGGGGATGCCGTGGCAGACCACCTGGTTGACGGAGGTGAGGATGGTCTTGGGATACCCGTGGTACCCCAGGTTGGCCGGGATGGCGCCCTGGACATTCACGATGTGGTCGTGGCAGATCCGGTCCAGCGTCTCCGTGCTGACCCCGGGGACGACGTGGGGCTCGATCATGCCGAGCACCTCCGCGGCCAGCCTGCCGGCGCGCCGCGCCATCTCAATGTCCTCGGCCGACTTGATGGTGATGCCGCGAGCCACTAGCGCTGGCCCGCTGGGGCTGTGCGGGCCTTGCCCGCTGGGGTCGCGGCCGCCACGGTGATGTCCAGGCCCCCCGCGAGTTCCGCCCGCACCAACAGCTGGCAGATCTCCCGGTGGTCCAGCGCCGGGTGAAGCTCGGTCAGCATGCCGACCCGCATCCAGTGTTCGGCCTGCGCATTGATGGACCTGCTCAGCGCATTCCCCGCCACGCGCAGGTTCTCGTGCATCAGGTCCGAAATCTTGACGATCCCCATTCATCACCTCTATATGAAACGTATATGAATTATATACGCCTCGAGGTGGACGGCGGCTAATTGGGGTTGGCCGGCGGGGTGGGTGGCGCGGCGGTCGGTGGGGGTCCACCGGATCCAGCAGGCCCTTGGGCGGGTTGCGCTTCATTTCACCGGCCAGCGTCAGCTGCTCGGGACTCATGCATTCATCGGCGAGCCGCTTGCCCAGTTGCTGGCTCATGAGCATGGACTTGTTGCCCAGCTGCAGCCACATGGCGCCCCGCTTCGGGTCTTCGAGACGGATGGCACCGGTGCGGCTTTCCACCGGGTGCATGTAGTACCGCGCGTTGCGCATGTTCTTCACCTGCACGATGAAGAACCCTTGCCGCTTGGCGGGCACGATCTCCACAGCCGAGCCGAGTTCGCAGGGGATGTTGCCGAGGTACACGCGCTGCGCGACCGCGAGATCGGCTTCGGTGAGGTTCACGCTGGAATCCTCTTCGATCGGCGTCACTTCTTCCACGGCCTTGGCCGCGGAGCGCGCCAGCGGCGCGCGTTTGGTCGTGGTGGTGGGTTTGGCCGCCGGCTTGGCGGCGGGCTTCGCGGGGGTCTGCTGCGCCATCACCGGGATGGGCGCGAACGCCACGGCGCTCAGGGAGAAGACAAGGGCAAGGATTTTCATGGGCCCTAGTCTGCCCGCATGGCCGCTGAAATGCTGTTCGCAGATGTTTCGACCGCATCCACCGTGGGCTGCCCATGGCGCGGCTAGGGAAAGAACAACAGGACGGCGAACACGGCAAACAGCGCGAGGTGCATGTAACCCTGCAGCGCCGAGGTGCGCTGGCCGTTGAAGGTGAGCATGCTCAGCACGGCGGTGGCCACAAACAGCGCCGTGTCCATGTGGGAGATGCCCATGACGACCTGCTTGTCGTACAACAAGCCAATGGCCAGCACCGCGGGAACCGTGAGCCCCACGGTGGAGACAAAGGCACCCAGACACAGGTTCACGGCCCGCTGCATCTCATTGCCCAGCGCCGCGCGCACGGCGGTCAAGGACTCGGGGGTGAACACGATCAGGGCGATGAGCACGCCACTCACGGCCACGGGCGCGCCCGCGGCCGCAATGCCGTAGTCGAGCACGACGGCCAGGTGGTGGCCCAGCAGAACGATCGGAACAATCATGGCCAGCAGCAGCAGCGAATGCACCCAGACATCCTTCCTGCTTTGCTGGACAGAACCCTCCGCCTTTTCGGTCTCGGTCGGCGCCCTGGAGGTCCGCTCCATGCGGCGCACCACCATCGCCCCGGGAGGGGGCTGAACGAAGAGGCGCTTGTGGCTGCCGATCTGCTTCCACAGGAAGGCCGCGTACAGCAGCGCGGTGAGGACACCGATGCCCATCGCCTGCTCAGGCCCGAATTCACCCGCCGTGCTGGTGAACTTCGGCAGCACCAGGGCCACCGTGGTCAACAGGGCAATCATCGACAGGTAAGCCGTCGCCCCCTGCGCATTGAATTCCTGTTCGCCATGCCGGGCAGCGCCCACCGTCAGGCAGATCCCCATCACGAGGTTCAGGATGATCATCAACACGGCAAAAATGGAATCGCGCCCGATCGTGGGGGCTTCCCCCGGTCCCAACAGCACCGAGGCAATCAGGATGACCTCGATGGACACGATGGACAGCGTCAGGATGAGCGTGCCGTACGGCTCGCCCAGTTTGTGCGCCAGGTAGTCCGCCTCATGCACGACACCAAACGATGCCGCCACGATGGTGGCCAGCAGCACGGCGAAGCTCAGGCCGGCGACACCGGGTGTGAGTGGCGCGGCCAGCCAGGAGGCACCGTAAAAAGAGAACAACCCCACCACGACCCATGCACCGAGCAGAAGCGCCCAGGTGGCCGGAGAGATGAGCCGCGCGCGCGCGGCGGGCGGGTGGAGGGGGGAGGCGTTGACCATGGCGACCACTTTCACAAGCAGTGCGGGGGCCGTCCCTCGCGGTTGAATCCATGCCGATGGGGTCGTCCCCATTCGGCCTCACACTTGGCGCGTGAGCCCCACAATTATAGGTTTCGAGCTTGTGACCCCGTGAACCGCCTCAGCCGCGCCTCTCCTCTCAGGGCATTGGCGCGGGCCTGAACAGGACCTGTGAAGCGGCCCTGTTCGGGCGCCATGCGGCTGGAGAAGAAACGGTGCTCGTGACCGCTCAGAGATGGGCCGATGCCATGTGGGCCATGGCCAAGGCCGTGTCCGGCGCGGAGCCATCCTCCAGATGCCAGCAAGCGGAAAGACCCGCCCAGGCCAGGATCCATTGAAGCAGCCGCCTGCGCTCGAGACCCGCCGAGGCGGCAACCACCTCCAGCCTGCGAAGAAACCGCTCCGGCGAGGTGGCGGTCTCAGCGTCGGGATTGCAGAAGAGGTTGGCGTAGTCAAACCCGCGTTCGCCCCACAGGCCCTTGGGGTCGATCGCGAGCCAACCGCGCGGACCGAAGTCCAGGACGTTGCCGTGGTGGATGTCCCCGTGAAGCACACCGACATCCCGCGCCGAGGCCAACAAGTCCCGTGCGGTCGCTGCGGCCGTGGCGAAGATGCCGCCTCTTGCTGCCGCGCAGGCCTCCAGCCCTTGAAACCAGGTGGGCAAGTCGGTGAGTGCCGGTGGCGGCTCTGGCCGCGGCGCGTGCAGTCGGGCGACCACGGCACACAGGATGTTGCTGGCTTCATCGTCGCGCCCATGGCGAGCCATCTCGGCGAGCGCCATGCCGCCTGGCGCTCGCTCCAACAGCAGCGCCGGGCCCTCGTGGGCCAGCACCCTGGCCGCACCGTCGCCCTGCCACCAGGCCATCAATGCCGCGCCGGCCCGCTCCTCCTGTTGGGTGGACAGCTTCAACATGGCGGGCGTCCCGTGGAACCGCACGGGCAGGAGCTGCCCGCTGTTCGTGACGACAGGTGCACCATCGGGCACCAGGCCCCAGCGATGGACGTACTCGGCCCTCATCCCGACACCTTAGCGCATGCCCCCTGTCACCTGCATTGCTCGTCAAACGTGCTCGTCATGGTGGACACCACTTCGGGGCGGATGCCGAGCCAGGTCTCGACCTTCATGTTCGTGGCCTTGGCTTCGCATTGGAGCCGCGCCTGTTCGGGCGGTTTTGCCGGCATCAGCTTGATCAAACCCGACAGGGCATCGCAATACTGTTTGAAGTTCTTCACGCGCAATGCGTTGTCTCTCTGGGTGCGGAGCTTGTCGTACTCGGCACATTGCGGATCGGGTGCCGCGGTGGACACCGCGGCGAGCAAGGACAGGGTCAGGCCAAGAAGGAGTTTGCGCATGGGAACGGGTCCCGGGCGGGACGTGGTTGGATCGGAAGGGGCGAGGGTCAACAGACGATCGCGAGTATTCATCGCGACCCTCCCTGGCGTGAAGTGACCCCGGTCACATGGCGGCGGGTGAGAACGGCAGATCAGCGCGCCAGCGCGTCCAGCAGCTGTTGCGCTTGCACAGGTTTGTGTAGGAAGGGCACACCGCTGGTTCGGATGTCGGTGATGCGTTGCGGCGCGGTCTCGCCGGTCACCAGCAAGGTGCGCAGGTGGGGTGAGGTGTTGCGCAGCACCAGGAGGTAGTCCAGGCCGTTGCGTTCTCCCGGGAGCCGGAAGTCGGAAACGACGGCGTCGATCGGGTGTCGCTGCAGCAGGTGCTGCGCCTGCGCCAGATCGCCGGCGGGATACACCGTGCAACCGCGCGCGCAGAGCACCAATGCCATGGCCTCGCGGCTGGCCGGCTCGTCGTCAATGACGAGCACATGGCGCGGCAGGCTGTTCGCGGCGTGAACCGGGGGAACAAGGCCAGCGTCTGCCGGGCTTGCCGGGTGGAGCCTGCGCCCGTCGGCCTGTTTCACCCACACCCGAAAGCGGGTGCCTCGCGACGGCATCGATGAGAGCGCCATGGGATGTTCCAGCAGGCTCGAGAGCCGTTTGACGATGGACAGGCCGATGCCCAGACCGGATGCGCGGTCGCGTTGTGGATTGGCCAGCTGGTAGAACTCGTCGAACACCCGTTGTTGATGTTCTGTCGCGATGCCGATGCCGGTGTCGACCACCTCGAAGCGGACCCAGCCGGCCCGTCCCGCGGGGACCCCCGCCCTTGCCGCGACGAGCACACCACCGGTGCGCGTGTATTTGATGGCGTTGTCGATCAGATTGCCGAGCAGGCGCGTGAGCAGCTGCACGTCGCTCACGACGACCAGATCACCCGGCGCCCGGAACCGAAGCTGCAGGTCGCGCTCCTGGGCGCTGCCGGAGAACATGTGGTGCAGCGACAGGAACAGCTCGTGCACGCGCACGGGCTCCAGCGTGGGTTGCACGGCGCCCGCATCCAGCCGGGAGATGTCGAGCATGGTGTCCAGCGACTGGTTCAGCATGCGCACCGAGTGGCTCAACCGCGTGACCGTCTGTGCGCTGTCCGGATCGAGCCGGGACCGTTCCAGCACCGAGGTGAACAGCGAGATGGCATGAAGCGGTTGGCGCAGATCGTGGCTGGCGGACGCGAGAAAGCGGCTCTTTTCCCGGTTGGCGTTTTCGACCAGTTCCACCTGCTGGGCCAGGCGGCGGGCGAGGTCTTCCTTTTCAAAGCGCACCGTCAGCGACTGCTCGAGCAGGTCCGCCTGCTGGAACGTCCACTTGAGCGTCATCACCAGAAAGAGCGTCATGCAGAAGGCCAGCACCGAACCGACCAGGCCACCGTGCCAGAGGCAGGCGGAGATCATGCCGGCGGCCGCCGGGATGCTGAACGCGGCGATGGTCTGGCGGTGGGTGGAGACGATCGCGGAGCCGAGCGATATCGCACCCATGATGAACACGGAGATGAGAATCAGAGGGTCCACGTTCCGGTGCGCGTGGAGCAGCCAGGGTGCGGCCCCCCACATGGCGCCCAGCAGAAAGATGTCCCGGACACGGCCTTGCAGGATGCGGGGCAACTCGTGGTCCTGCAGGGGGCCGTGGGCTTCCAGCTTTCTGCGCTGCACGTAGCTCGTGAAGACGACGATGTAGAACAGGCCGAGCCAGACCAGGGGAAGCAGGGACGTCCCATTCAGGTAGAACAGGATCGCCAGCGGCGTGGCGAAAGGGATGGGCGAGAGGATGCGCACCGGCCCGGTCTTTTGCAGCAGGAGCGCGAGCTGGATGCGCTGCACGGCCAGTGGCGACCGGGCTTGCACGCCCATCGACTGGTGGATGTTCGTCAGCAGCTTCTCGATCACACCAGGCTCAGGAAAACAGCCCGATCAGCTCGGCGCGGGAGCGAACGTTGAAGACGAGAAAAATCGTCGAAACGCAATTCTTCACCGAGCCCAGCACCAGCCCGGTTTCGGCGGCGATCGCCTGGTTGTCGAGGCCGCTGAGCAGCAGCTCCAGGACCTGGATCTGGCGGTCGGTCAACCGGACCCCAGGCCTCAGGTTCTGGCTGCGGGCCGCCGCGCCGTGCTTCCCCGGGCGATGGTTTGCCGTGGAGGCGCTCTCAATCGCCGCGAGCATGCCCTTCAATCCATCGGTATCGCCCGTCTTGCAGAAGTAGCCCCAGGCACCGTGCGCCAAGGCTTCTTCGCGGACGCGGGGATCGTGCGTGCCCGACACGACCACGATCGGCAACTGCGGATAGAGCTGCCGCAGGAGTTTGAGGCCGGTCAGGCCGCGGGTGTCGCCCAGGTTCAGATCGAGCAACAGCAGAAAGACCTCCTCGGCGCGCTGCTTTAGAAACAGCAGGGCCTGTTCCAGGCTGTGCGCATCGGCCACATGGAACCGGTCCGCGAAGTGCTGAACAATCACCTGGCGCAAGCCCATCCGCACCAGTTCGTGGTCGTCCACGGCCAGTATCGTTTTGCATCGCTGGTTTTCTGACATCGCCAGATGTTAGCCGCGGCAGCATCGTGGCCGCGGTGGGCGCAAGGATTCGCCGCTTATGCCTCGGGACGGCCCGTTTCCTCCTCGTCGCGCTCATACCGCCTGGCGAGTGGGAACGGTGGCAGCCAGGATTCGCGGCGCACGGTCCAGAGTTCGTAGGTGGGCACGAACTGGTCGGGCGCGTCGAGGGTGCCCAGGTTGACTTCGATTTCGTCGCCACTGCGCCCATACACCGACGAGCCACAGCGAGGACAGAAGAACCTGCCGGCGTAGTCGCTCGTTTCGCCTTCGACGGTCACGGCGTTCTGCGGAAAGATCGCGGAGGCGTGGAAGAGCGCGCCGTGGTGTTTCCGACAGTCGAGACAGTGGCACAGGCCCACCCGATGGGGTCTGCCGGTGGCTTCAATTCGAACGTTGCCGCACAGGCAACCACCCGTGAATCGGTCCATGCTGCGTCTCCTGGGATCGACCGCCATTGTCTCCCCGGCACCCGGTCTTCGGAAACGGTTTTTTTGACCGCGGACCCACGGGCGTTCAGTAGGTGATGAACACCGTGTGCGCCTGGGTACCCGAGCATGTGGGCCCGGTGCAGGTGCCTGCCTGACCCGCCTGCATGTTGCCGGTGAGCGTGACCGCCTGGCCGGTGTTGCCATTGCCGCTGCCCGAAGCGGGCGAAGGGGTGATGGTGTAGCGCAGACCTTGGAGCACGGCGGGGTTCGGGCTCACCGAGATGGTCCACGGCAGGCCCGAGCTGCAGCGCAACATGAAGCTGGTGGTTGAGGTTTGTGCTGTGGCGCTGAACGCGGTGTAGTTGAACGCCAGGTTGCCCGGATAGGTGTTGAACACGCACTGGTTGTTCACGCCCACGGTCATCACCACCGGTGCGTTGGGGCTGAGCGCGCCCGCGTTGCTGTTGGGGTATTGCGCGAAGATGTTGAAGGTGTCGCTGTAGACGCCGGCCGCGGGTGAAGGGGGGTTGGCGCCAGCGCCCACCTGAACCCGGATGCAGTAGTTCAGCGTGGTCGTGGCCGTCAAGGCGGCACCAAAGTTCAAGGTGCCGATTTGAACATTGCCAGTGCCCGTGGCGGGCGCGCGCCAGTTGCTGTTGTTGTTGCAGGTGCTGCCGCGGCTCGCCGTGGCAGCGGCGCCGGCCGCGAAGGGGCACGTCAGAAGAAGGCCGCACAACATGCCCGCCACCCGGCGGCAGGCGTTGCAGGCTGCGTTCATGGCATTCCAGAGATCAGTAGGTGATGATCAGCTGGCGCACCTGAGTCAGCAGGCCCGGGTTGTGAGTGCCTGCCTGGCCTGCAGGCATGGCGCCTGACACGGCATAGCGGTAGGTGTCGGCTGTGCCGGTGCTGGAGGTTGTGGCCGCCGAGCCCGCCGTGATGGCACCTGCTGCGACGGCCAGCGTATAGCGCAGGCCGGCAACCACGCCTTCGCCCGTCGCCGTGGCTGCCGCAGCGGTGCTCGTCATGTCGGTGCCGGTGTCGAAGGCCACGGTGGGGGCGGCGGCAAAACCGCGCGTGCATTCGAAATCGATGTTGATGCCGGCGGCGTTTTGTGCGCCGCCCTGGAACGCGATGTAGGTGCCGAAACTGAGCGTCTGGTTGTCGGAGCCGGTCTTGACCCGGCAGACGGAGGTCAGTGTGACGGACGCGTTGAAGGTGGCGCTGACATTGGCGGCCAGTGCTTGCTGGCCCACCAGGCCGACGGCGCAAAGCAGGAGAACGCGGAACGGGGTCTTCATGGAACTTCCTTTGTGGCGAATGAGGCGCCCGCGCGATGTGCGTTGACCTCGGGTTGCGGGACGAACATGTGGGGATGTGGAATGGACCGATTCCCGTTCTGCATGCATGCCCCGGACCTGAGGCTATCGGCCCGGTCGCGCTCCGTCGGCGTTGGACACCAAGCCATGCCGGATGGGAACCAAATTGCCTGTTTGTGGAATGAAATATTCATTTCCTGCACCGGTCACCGGCGCAGGAACCCCATCTCCGTTGCGCGGGCTAGGCCGAAAAGGAGATCGCGCCGCTGACCAGCAACAACAGGGCGCCCACCGCCGCCATCACGATCGCGAACGACCCCGGCATCCCGCGCAAGCGTTGGAGAGGAGCCAGCATGCGGCGTCGGCGCTCGCGCTGCTGAGCGATGAGATGCAGGCGCCGCGCTGCCGCTTGGCATTCGGTGATGTAGTGGGTGCGGTCTGGAATGCGCCAGTCGGGTTGCATCAAGGCCTTGTTGCGCACCGCCTCGAAGTAGCGCAGCCTTTTGTCCAGCTGGTTCGGAAGGGCCGGATGCACGCTGTCGAGCTTGCTGTGAATGCCCCGGCCTTTGCCGCCGAACTCGCGCGCCAGAATGTCATCGATCTCGGCAACGATGCTGAGCACGTCCCGCAACGTCACCATGTGCAGGCTTCGGCGGCTTTGGGTGCCCGAAGCCTCGCTGTCGTCGCTGCGGGTGGAGGTCGAAGCGGTGAACGAAGTGGTCAACTCGCTTTCGAAATCTCTCACCATGTTGATGGCCGTCACCCGGCTGAACTCCGGGCAGGTCACGACGTTGTCGGAGGCCATCTCGCTGGAAAAGATGTTCAGCTCCTTGGCCAATGAGTTTGAAGAGACGGCCAGCACCAGTGGTTTGAGCGTCGTTTTCGAGGCGCACGAACTGAACGTGCTGACCGATCCCCATCATCTGAGAACGATCCTGACGAACCTGCTGTCCAACGCCATCAAGTATTCGTCGCGCGGCCTGGTGCGGATCACCGCCACGTCGCCGGCGCCACAGTCGGTGGTGATCACCGTCGCGGACAACGGGATCGGCATCCCGACGGACGACCTGAACAAGATATTCGAGCCTTTTGTCCGATTGCCTTATCGAAAGGACTCGGTGGATGGCATCGGGCTCGGTTTGGCCATCGTCAAACAGACGGCCGATCTCATCAAAGCCCCCATTCAGGTGGAATCGCTGGTGGGGCAGGGAACCACCTTCTTCCTGACCCTGCCCCGCAGCCAGGACCTGCAGGCAGTGGTCGCACCCGCCAAGGACACCTACCTTCGTGGGTTGCGCATCGTCGTCGTGGACAACGATGAAATCGTGCTGGAAAGCATGGCGCGCACGCTGGAGGAGTGGGGCTGCCGCGTCATCGCCGCGTGCGACTGGGTTGGCCTGGAAGCCAAGTTGGAAATGACGTCCAGCCCGATCGACCTGATCCTGACCGACTTTCATCTGGACGCCGGACTGTCTGGCTATGAATTGATCAAGCGGGTCCGCAAGCGGGCCGGGGCACAAATCCCGTCCATTCTGCTGACCGGGGATGTGGAAATCCGGCATGGCCCGGAAAGCACCGCCACCGCCGTTGTCATCGCCTACAAGCCCCTGCCCTACGAAAAGCTGGCAAATCTCATCCAGGAGACCATTTCTTCCTTTGGGGCCCAGGCGTCAGGCAACGCTCCCTGAAGGTGGCCAGCGCGGCTGGCCCTTTTGTGTTACATTACGCAGTCGCCTTGAGCGACCAGCCGCATCCCGACTTCACTGCCAGGATGCAACCGCCCCCGGCAGAGGGGCTGCTGGTCCAGCCCCTCCAAGGTGCCGCCACACCGCTTTCTCACAGCACCGTGGCCTTCTTCCTCCCTGCTGTTGCCGATGCCTCTGCCGTGGCTCGTGCGCCGGTTCTGGCTTGACGCATCCGCGCCACGCCGAGATCGGATGAACCGGTGGGGCACCCCGGCGCATGGGGCTGCCACCTGTTATTTGTTTCGGGCATCCACGACGCCACGGTACCGACCGCGCGTCCCGCCCACTGATGTTTTTGATGATTCACACGAACGACACAACGATTACGAGACTGTCTCCCCTCACCATGGGCAAATACCGCATCGCGGCTTTGCCCCGCCTTCTGCCGGACGGCCTTTTTGCCGCGCAGGTCTCCATTGCCAGCGGCCATGGCAGCGCGTCCACCGACCGGGTGATCCGGTTCGACAGCGCCTTTCCCACACACGACGCGGCGGCCGATTACGCCCTTGCGCAAGGCATTGACTGGGTGCACGACTCGGTCCGCCTTTCCGCCCGCCCGAACTGACCGATACACTTCAAGCAAAGGAAACACCATGGCCAAAGAAGAACTGATCGACATGATGGGCATCGTCAACGAGGTGCTGCCCGACACGCGCTTTCGCGTCACGCTGGACAACGGTCATCAATTGATCGCTTATTCGGCCGGCAAGATGAAGAAGAACCACATCCGCATCCTGGCGGGTGACCGGGTGTCGCTGGAGCTCTCGCCCTACGATCTGACCAAGGGCCGCATCAACTTCCGCCACATCGAAGGCCGCGGCCCGATGGTGCCGCGCAAGCCGCGCTGATCCTTCGTTTTTCTCAGTAGAACAGGGCCTGCAGGTCGACGCTGCTGCGTCGGCCCACGTCGGCGTGGTGCGCCGACAGCCAGGCACTGCCGTGCTCGCGGCCCAGCGCGAACAGCATTTCAAAAAAGCGCATGTTCGCCGCGGCCTTGCTCTCGGTGCTCAGCTCGCGCATGACCTCGCTGGCCTCGATCACGTGAAAGTGCGTGCCGGCCAGGCGCCGGTCGAGCTCGCCCCGGCGCCACCAGGGGCTGTGGGCCGCGCGCTCGCGCAGGTGCGCAAACATGCGCATCTCGCGCAGGAACGTGGCGTTGAACGCCAGCTCCATCATGCGGCTCTTGATGTCCGCCGCCGACTGCGGCGTGGCGCTGTGCTTGAGCGGGGCCAGCATCACCAGCACGATGTCGCGCGCGCGGCACTCGTGAAACAGCGGGAACACCGCCGGATTGGCCGCGTAACCCCCATCCCAGTAAGGCTCTCCATCGATCACCACGCTGCGGTGCATGGTGGGCAGGCAGGCCGAGGCCAGCACCGCGTCGGGCGTGAGCTCCCCTGAGCGGAACAGCCGCAGCTTGCCGGTGTTGACGTTGGTCGCCGCGACGAACAGTTTGACCGGGCTGCGCGCGCGCAGGCGCTCGAAATCGACCTGGCTCGACAGAATCTTGCGCAAGGGGTTGAGGTCGAACGGGTTGAGCTGCTCGGGCGAGAAGTAGTGGGTCCACTGCAGCATGAGCTGCATGGCCGGCGCCAGCCGCATGTCCTTGCCGTCGGCCGTGGGCAAGGCCACCTCGAACGGCATGCTGGCCGCCACGGCGCTCCAGAAGCCCCTGAGCGCGGCGCGCGCGCCCTCCGCTCCCCCGGCCATCAGGCCTTGCGCCAGCAGCACCGCGTTCATCGCGCCCGCGCTGGTGCCACTCACGCCGTCGAAGCGCAGGCGCCCATCCTCCAGCAGGGCATCGAGCACGCCCCAGGTGAAGGCGCCGTGCGCGCCGCCGCCCTGCAGGGCCAGGTTGACGGTGGGCGGACCGCGCCAGCGCAGGGCCATGGGGCCTACCCGCGTGTGCGCCGGGCCCGCACGGCGCCCGCCAGGCCCTCGAGCACCGGCACGGTCTGCTCGAACGAGATGCAGGCATCGGTCACGCTCACGCCCGCCTGCAGGGGTTGGCCAGGCACGATGTCCTGCCGGCCTTCGTGCAGGTGGCTCTCGATCATCACACCCACGATGCGGCGCTCGCCCGCGCCGATCTGCGCGGCCACATCGGCGGCCACGTCGATCTGCCGGCGGTGCTGCTTGCTGCTGTTGGCGTGCGACACGTCGACCATCACCTGTTCGCGCAGGCCGGCTTTCTGCAGCAGGCCGCAGGCGGCGGCGACGTCCGCGGCGCTGTAGTTGGGCTGCGCGCCGCCGCGCAGGATCACGTGGCAGTCGTCGTTGCCGCGCGTCTCGAAAATCGCGGCCTGCCCCATCTTGGTCATGCCCATGAAGGCGTGCGCGGCGCGCGCGGCCTGGATCGCATCGGACGCGACCTTGACACCGCCGTCCGTGCCGTTCTTGAAGCCCACCGGGCAGCTCAGCCCGCTGGCGAGCTGCCGGTGGCTCTGGCTCTCGGTGGTGCGCGCGCCGATCGCGCCCCAGCTCACCAGGTCGCTGATGAACTGCGGGCTGAGCAGGTCCAGGAATTCGGTGCCCACCGGCAGGCCCAGCGCGAGCACCTCCAGCAGCAGTGCGCGCGCCATCTCCAGCCCTTCGTTGATCGCGAAGCTGCCGTCGAGGTGCGGGTCGTTGATGTAGCCCTTCCAGCCCACCGTGGTGCGTGGCTTCTCGAAGTACACGCGCATCACCACCAGCAGGTCCTCCTGCAGGGCGTCGGCCTGGGCCTTGAGGCGCTCGGCGTAGTCGATGGCCTGGGCGTGGTCGTGGATGGAGCACGGGCCGACGACGACCACAAGGCGGTCGTCCTGCCCATGCAGCACGCGCGAGATCGCGGCGCGGCTGCTTTCCACCAGGGCTTGCGCGGGATCGGGCGCGGGCAGCCATTCCTGCAGCAGGGCCGGCGTGATGAGGGGGCGCACCGCGCCGATGCGCAGGTCGTCGATGCGGGTGGTGTCGTGGGTGGACAGGACGGTGTGCGGGGTGTGGGTTTTCATGACAGATCGAAATGTCGGGCTGATGACAAAGAAGCGGCCCGAGGTCCGTGGGCGCGCAAAAAAGTCACGTTCGGTGGATTCTGGGGCATGGGCGGTTTCAGGCGTTGAAGCGCGCGGTCGACAGAGACAGGCCCACCGTGTGGGCGATGGAAGATGGACAGGACGATGAAGACCTTTTACCTCGGACTCGTGGCAGTGTGCCTGGGCAGCGGCCCGGCCCTGGCGCAGACGACCGCGCCCGGCGACCCGCCCGCGAGGGTGCTGGAGCCTTTCAAGAACGAGGTCTGGATCAACGTGGGCGGCTTCTCGCGCCACTTTGCCCGCCACAACGGCTACAACGAGAACAACCTGGGCCTGGGCGCCGGGTACCGCACCAGCGCCGAGCTGTCCTACATGGCCGGCGCCTACGACAACAGCGTGCACAAGACCACCTCGTACGTGGCCATGAACTGGCAGCCCTGGTCGCTGGGGCTGATCAAGCTGCGCGTGGTTTGAGGGCCTGCGCATCCGGGCGCTGTGTGTGCGTCTGGATGAAGCGGGGCAGGGCGGCGCGCGTGCAGCGCTGCAGGGCCATCAGAAAACCGTGATCGGGCTCGTCCACACCATGGCGTGCGCGCAGGTCGTGCTGGATGCGGCCCAGCAGCTCGGCCGCCATCTCGGCGTCGGCCAAGGCCCGGTGTGCCTGGCCGGTGCGCGGCAGCCGGAAAAAATCCACCAGCGAACCCAGCTTGTGGCTCGGCGCCTCGGGGTAGAGCCGGCGCGAGAGCAGCACGGTGCAGGCAAAGGGTTGCGGCGCCTGCGCGCCGGCGCGCTCGAGCTCGGCCGTCCAGAAGCGGCGGTCGAACGCCGCGTTGTGCGCCACCATGGGCACCTCGCCCACGAAACGCGCGGCCTCGCGCATCACGGTGTCGGCCGGTGGCGCGGTCTCGATCATGGCGTTGGTGATGCCGGTCAGCTGCGTGATGAAAGACGGGATGCGCACGCCCGCGTTCATCAGGCTCTGGTAGCGGTCCACCACGCGCCCCTGTTCGGTGATGACGATGGCCACCTCGGTGGCGCGGTCGCCCATGGTGGGCGAGATGCCGGTGGTTTCGAAGTCGATGACAGCAATGCGGGACATGGGGCTGAACTGTAGCGCGGCGCGCACCCCATGCGCTGAAGCCCCGGTGTCGCCGAAAGACGCCGGGGCTCCGGTGGGCGGGCCGTTCAGCGCTGGACCACCACCAGGGTCTGCGTCATGTAGCGGTGCGGCGCCTGTTCGCGGTAGGTGATGCCGGTCTGGCCGTCGGCCACCAGCTCACCACGCGCCCAGGCGGTGCGCAGCTCGGCCCGCACGTCGGCGCGGGTCTTCATCGATGCCATGGGCATGGTGGCGTAGCGGCCAGGGTTGAGGTCGCGGTAGGTGGCACCGGTCTGGCCATCGGCGATCAGCGTGCCGTTGCGCTGCGCTTCGGCGAGTTCGGCGCGCACCTGGTCGCGCGTCTTGGGCGACGCAGCGTCGGCGGCCAGCGCCATGCCGGCGCAGGCGGTGGAGAGGGCCAGGGCGATGAGGGAGAGGCGGGCGAGTTTCATGGGAGGCTCCTTGGGGTTGTGCCGGCGGTGCCGGCGTTGGCTTGCCCACTGGATACGCGCTCATCCCGCCACTGGATTCAACCCGGTGCGCGCTCAGCCCACCGCCTTGGGGTACAGCACCATCTGCGTGCAGCGGAACAGGGCGATCGTCTTGCCCGTTTCGCGGTGCGTGACCACCGCGTCCCACACCTGCGTGGTGCGGCCCAGGTGCGCGGGTTTGGCCACGCAGTCGATGGTGCCTTCCAGCGCCGTGCCCAGGTGGTTGCTCTTGAGCTCGATGGTGGTGAAGCCGTTGGCCTCCTTGGGCAGGTTGGCCACGCAGCCGTAGCCGCAGGCCGTGTCGGCCAGCGTGACCACGCTGCCCGCGTGCAGGAAACCATTGGGTGCCATGGTGTGGGGCTGCACCGCGAGTTCGGCGCGCACCTCCTGCGGGCTCACCTGCGTGAAGACCAGGCCGAGATGGCCCGGCAGTTTGCCCACGCCGCGTTGGTTGAATTGTTCGGTGAGGTCGGTCATGCGGGTCTCCTGTTTTTTGGAATGAAAGGGCGAGGGGCTCAGCGCGTCCAGCTGCCCAGCCGGATCGCGATCGCCAGGGTGGAACCATAAACGACCAGGCTGAGCGCGACCACCGCGAACAGGCCGCTGGCCGAGGTCTGGAACACATGCACGCAGAGCCAGCCGCCCACCCCGAGGATGACGAGGCGGCCCATGCTGCCCGCGAGCGGCCAGAACATGCGGCCCGCGCCCTGCGAAGCGAAGAACAGCGCCAGGCCCAGGCCGAAGAAGCCGTAACAGCCGCCCACGATGTTCAGGTAGCTGGCGCCGAAGGCCAGCACCGCGGCGTCCTGCGTGAAGAGGTTCATCCACAGCCCGGGTGCGATCGCGGTCGCCACGCCGATGGCGCCCGTGATGGCCGCCACCACCGCGCCACCGGCCCAGGCCACGCGCACCGCGCGCGGGGCCTGCCCCGCGCCCATGTTGGTCGCGACCATCGCGGTCAGCGCGGTGCCGAAGCCGAACGCGATCGGTACCAGGATGTACTCGAGCCGCGCCGCCACGCCGTAGCCCGCGAGCGCGGCCGTGCCGTAGTGGCCCACGAACGCCGTGGCCACCGCGATGGAGGCGTTGCTGATCACCGGGCTGAGCGAGGCCGGCAGGCCCACGCGCAGGATCTCGCGCCACAGCGAGCGCTGGGGCCACCACGGTGTGCGCCCCAGGTGCACCGCGCCGTCGCGGCGCAGCAGCCAGGCCACCATCACCACGGCCGACAGCGCGTTCACCGTGAGCGTGCTCAGGGCCGCGCCGGCCACGCCGATGCCCGGCACCGGGCCCCAGCCGAACACCAGCAGCGGGCTCAGGCCCAGGTGCATCAGCGCGGTGGCCACCAGCAGCAGCGAGGGCAGCAGCATGTTGCCCGCGCCGCGCACCACGGCGGCCAGCACGTTGGTGAACCAGATCACCGCGGCGCCCGCGAACAGCGCGTTCGAATACGCCAGCGCCGCCTCCAGCGCCGGCCCGCGCCCACCCATGGCGGCGAAGATGCCGCGCCCGCCGCCGAGCATGGCCGCCATGAACAGCACTGCCAGCAGCGCGGCGATCAACAAGGCCTGCTGCGCCAGCCGGCTCGCGTCCTCGCGCCGGCCCGCGCCCAGCGCGCGCGCCACGGCGGCGGTGGTCGCGCCGCCGATGCCACCGGCCGACATCTGCAGCATCAGCATCGACAAGGGGAACACCAGCGCGATGCCGGCGAGCGCGTCCGCCCCCACCAACCCGAGGATGTAGCCGTCGTAGCCGATCACGATGGTCATGGCGAACAGGCCCATCACATTGGGCGTGGCCAGCCGGAACAGCGTGGGCAGCAGCGGCGCGTGCAGCATCTGCTGCACGCGGGTCTGGGCGGGGTCGGCGCGCGGTGCGTCGACGGGCAGGACAGCGCTCATGGGGGGCTCCGCTCAGGCGCGCGCATCGCGCAGGTAGATGCCGGGTTCGGCCGAGAGGCCGCGCTTGACCTGCTGCGTGAGCTCGTCGCCCAGCACCTCCTCGGCACCGGCTTCCAGCGCGTCGAAGGCGCGGCGCACGATGGCCTCGGGTGTGGACTTGGGCATCTCGATGCCGCGCGTGAGGTCGGTGTCCACGAAACCCATGTGCAGGCCCAGCACCTGCGTGCCCTGCGCGCGCAGGTCGTGGCGCAGCCCGTTCGTGAGCGCCCAGGCGGCGGACTTGCTCGCGCCGTAGACCGACAGCATGGGCGAGTTGATCCAGCTCGCGATCGACAGCACGTTGAGCAGCGCGCCGCCGCCGTTGGCCGCGAGCACCGGCGCGAAGGCCTGGCTCACGCGCAGCAGGCCGAAGAAGTTGGTCTCCAGGTGCGCGCGCGCCGAGGCCTCAGCCCCATCGGCGAAGAAGCCGCCCAGCGAAGCGATGCCGGCGTTGTTCACCACCAGCGTCACGTCGCTCGCGTGGCGCGCCGCGGCGGCGACCGCCGCCGGGTCGGTCACGTCCAGCGCGATCGGCTCCACGCCCGGCAGCGTCACGCTGGCCGGGTTGCGCGCCCCGGCGTAGACCTTGCGCGCGCCGCGCGCCAGCGCCTCGCGCGCGAAGGCCAGGCCGATGCCCCGGTTGGCGCCGGTGATGAGAACGGTGGCGTTGTGAAGCTGCATGGTGAAAGTCCAGTCAATGAAGGAAGGGAGACAAGGTGAATATGACGATCGTCATATTTGTGGGCGAAGCAAAACGGGGCACATGAAAGCCGGCAGGGTTCAGGTGGAAGGGGAAGAAGAAACGTCGTGCCGCGCCAGCAGGGCGCGGCGGTTGTCGGCCAGCAGGGCCTTGCCCTCGGCGTTGTCGCCCAGCGCGCGCGCCAGCTGCAGCGCGCCCACCAGCTGGCTGGCGATGGCGGCGGCCAGGCCGGGGGCCGCGCCCTCGGGCAGCGCGCGCTCGACCGCCGACACCAGGCCGCGCACGCGCTCGGCGGCGGCGGCGCGCACATCGGGCGACTGGCGCGGCATCTCCGACACCAGGGCCGCGACCGCGCAACCGTTTTCGGTGCCGCTCAGGTGGCGCTCCGACAGGTAACCGTCCACCAGCGCGCGCAGGGGGCTCGCACCCTCGGCCTCGCGCGCGGCGTTGCCCTTGGCGATGCGCGCCGCGCTCTGCTGCCCGGCGTGCGCCAGAGCCTCGGCCAGCAGCGCGTCGCGCGAGGCGAAGTGGGCGTAGAAGCCGCCGTGGGTCAGGCCGGCCTCTTTCATGATGTCGCCCACGCCCACGCCCTGGAAACCCGCGCGGCGGATCGCCCGCGACGCGGTGTCCACGATGCGTTCGTGCGTGAGGGCCTTGCGGTTGGGCGCGATTTCCATGGTGGCGGGATTGTAGCCGTCAATATGACGACCGTCATATTTCACCCGATCAACGGCGCAACCGCGCCCGGCGCTAACGCTTCGACGCCACCACCACCGAGCTGCGCCACGAGGCCATCGCGCAGTCCACGATGCGCAGCAGCTGTTCCTCGCCCATGCCGTCGCGCGCCTGCATCGACAGGCCCTCGAGCACCGTGGTGTAGTACATCGCGAGCAGCGCCGAGTCGACCTGCGGCGGCACGTCGCCGTCGGCGATGCCGCACTCGATGCGGTGCTGGATCGCGTCCTGCGCGCGCAGGCGCAGCTCGCGCAGGTGGGCGCGCACCTTCTCGTTGGCCGGCACGCCCACGGTGGCGCCGAGCACCACCATGCAGCCGCTCGGCCGGCTCGGGTTCACGTAGGCGATGGCGTGGCTGCGCAGCATGGCCGCGATGGCCTCGAAGGCCGTGGGCTCGTCGGTCAGCGCCAGCTCGGCCTCGGGATTCTCCGTGCGCTCGTAGAGGTCCACCGCCTCGCGGAACAGCGCTTCCTTGGAGCCGAAGGCCGCGTAGAGGCTGGGCGGGTTGATGCCCATGGCCGTGGTGAGGTCGGCGATGGACGTGCCGTCGTAGCCGCGGTCCCAGAACACCAGCATGGCTTTGGCGAGCACGGCATCGCGCGCGAAACCGGGTGGGCGACCTCGGGTGGCCATGGCGTTTCCTTTCTGTATGAGTGGTCGAAGAATTCGGGCCGGGCGCGAACCGGTCCGCCTTTCTACCATTTTGAAGTCATCACTACGAAAAGGACTCGACATGAAACCGCTCCAAGGCAAAGTGGCGCTCGTCACCGGCGGCAGCCGGGGCATCGGCGCGGCCATCGCGCGCCAGCTCGCGCAGCACGGCGCCGAGGTGGCCTTCACCCACCAGCACGTCTCGGCGCAGGCGCAGCGCACCCACGACGCCATCGTGGCCGAGGGCGTGCGCTGCAGCGCCATCCAGGCCGACAGCGCGGACCGCCTGGCCCTGGCCGCCGCGGTGGGCCGCGCGCGCGAGGTGCACGGCCGGCTGGACATCCTGGTCAACAACGCGGGCATCTACGCCGGTGGCGCCATCGACGAGACCACCGATGCGCAGCTCGACGCGCTGGTCGCCGTGCACATGGCCGCGACGGTGATCGCCACGCGCGCCGCGGTGCCGCACATGGCGCCGGGCGGCAGCGTGATCAGCATCGGCAGCTGCCTCTCGGAGCGCGTGCCGGAGGCGGGCTGGAGCCTGTACGCGATGAGCAAGGCCGCGCTGGTCGGCCTCACCAAGGGCCTGGCGCGCGACCTCGGGCCGCGCGGCATCACGGCCAACCTGGTGCTGCCCGGCCCGATCAACACCGACATGAACCCGGCGGACAGCCCGCAGGCCGAGGGCGAGCGCGCCCATGTGGCGCTGGGCCGGTACGGTGAGCCGCACGAGGTGGCGGCGCTGGTGGCCTTCCTGGCCGGCGACGGCGCGCGCTTCATCACGGGCGCATCGATCGCCGTCGACGGGGGGTACGCCGCATGATCGCCTCTCAGGAAAAAACCGCCTGGCTGATCCTGCTCTTCGCGGCCCTGCTGGAGCCGGTGTGGCTGATCGCGCTCAAGCGCTCGCAGGAGTTCACCGTGTTCTGGCCCAGCGTGATCGGCCTCGGCGTGGTCGCGCTGAGCCTGGGCCTGCTGACGCTGGCCCTGCGCGACCTGCCCATGGGCACCGCCTACGCTGTGTGGGTGGGCGTGGGCTGCGTGACGGTGGCGCTGTCGGGCATCACCTGGATGGGGGAGAGCGGCGACCCGTTCCGGCTCGCCTGCATGGGCCTGATCCTGGTCGGCGTGGCCGGCCTCAAGGCCACGACGTAGCGCCGGCTCAGGCGATGGCGAGCTTGCGCTTGGGCGCCTTCTTCGCGCGCTGGGGCGCGGCGGCGGCGGGCGCGTCGATCATCTGCAGCACCACCAGGCGCACGCCGGCCTGCAGGGTGGCGATGGCCTTCCTGTCGCCCGAGAGGTGCTTGAGCAGGGCCTGCTGGAACAGGCCGTCGAGCAGGGCATAGGCCACCTCGCTCGGCGCCTTCACCGGCGCGCCCGCGAGCTCCGAGAGGCGCTGCATCACGCGCCAGATCATTTTCTCCAGGCTCTTGTCGATGGCCTCCACGTCGTCGCGCAGCGCCTCCTCGAACAGCGCCTGCGAGCGCAGGTCGTACCAGAGCCGGTGCATGGTGGTCTCGGTGCGCAGCGTCTCGCCCAGCGCGTCGGCAAAACCGTCGAGCAGTTGTTCGAAGTGGGTGGAGGTCGTCGTGACCTCGTCGTAGCGCGTCACGCAGCGCGCCTTGTACTGGCGCACGCTGCACAGGATCAGGTCGAGCTTGTCGGTGAAGTAGTAGTGCAGCACGCCGTGCGAGAACGCCGAGTTCTGCGCGATCTCGCGCAGGCTGGTGCGCGCGTAGCCCAGGTCGGCCAGCGTCTGCAGCGCGGCCTCGCCGAGTTCGGCGCGGCGTTCGTTGAACTTGTCGTTGCGGGGGGGCGCTTTGCTCATCGGGCCATTGTAAGGACGGCCGCCCGCCCGCGCCATTCGAATTTGGACAGTCGTCAAGAAAAATCTTGACACTTGTCAAGAAAGCTCCGTAGCATGGAGCCGTTCCTCGAAGAACACGGTCCACACACACCAGGAGACAAACATGGCGAAGTTCGATCTGACCGGCCGCAAGGCCCTGGTCACCGGGGGCGCGCGCGGCCTCGGCGAAGGCATGGCACAGGCGCTCGCGGCAGCGGGTGCCTCGGTGATGATTGGCGACGTGCTCACGTCGCTCGGCCAGGAGACGGCGGGCAAGCTGCCCGTCACCGGCGGCGCGAAAGCCGGTTTCGTGAAGCTCGACGTGACGCAGGAGGCCGACTGGCAGGCCGCCGTGAAGGCCACGGTGGACACGCTGGGCGGCTTCGACATCCTGATCAACAACGCCGGCATCGAGGTCACCGCGCTGGTGGCCGACATCGAGCCCGAGGCGCTGCGCAAGATGCTGGACGTGAACATCGTCGGCACGGCGCTGGGCCTCAAGCACGCCTTCCGCGCCATGCGGCCCAACGGCGCCGCCGGCCAGGGCGGGGCGGTGGTCAACATCTCGTCGGTCGCGGCCACCATCGCCTTCCCCGCCATCGCGGGCTACTCGGCCACCAAGTCGGCGGTGGACCGCCTCACCCGCGTGGCCGCGATGGAAGCCGGCAAACTCGGCTACGGCGTGCGCGTGAACTGCATCTACCCCGGCCTGGTGCCGACCGAGATGGGCATGAAGCTCGCGGGTGACGTGGTGGCCGCCGGCCTGTTCGCCTCGCCCGACGCGGCGGTGGGCGCGATCATCGAGCAGACCCCCTCGGGCCGCCTGGGCGAGGTGGGCGACATGGCGGACGCGGTGGTCTTCCTCTGTTCGGACGCGGCGCGCTTCATCAACGGCGCGGGCCTGCCGGTCGACGGCGGCATGGGCATGTGAACCGGGAGAACACCATGAGCAAAACCAGCAAGAAACCCGTCATCGTCTACGGCGCCTCCGGCTACACCGGCCGCCTGGTCTGCGAGTACCTGCGCGAGTACAACATCCCCTTCATCGCCGCCGGCCGCAGCGCCGACAAGCTCAACGCCGCCATGCAGGCCAACGTGCCCGGCATCGAGACCGCGAGCTTCGAGGTGGTGGAGGTCGATCACTCGGTCAAGGCGCTCACCGAGCTCTTCAAGGGCGCCTCGGTGGTGCTCAACACCGTCGGCCCGTTCGCGAAGTTCGGCCCCGAGGTGGTGCAGGCCTGCCTGGCCGCGAAGTGCCACTACACCGACACCACCGGCGAGCAGGACTGGCTGATCACGCTGGACGAGCAGTACGGCGAGAAGTTCGCCAACGCCGGCCTGCTGCTCTCGCCCGGCCTGGCGCAGATGTACACCACCGGCGAGATCGCTGCGCAGCTCTGCCTGGAGACGCCGGGCCTGGACACGCTGGACATCGCGGTGTTCTGGGGCGGCAGCCCGACCATCGCGTCCACGCAGACCATCCTGGTCAATGCCGCCATGGCCAAGGCCTACCACCTGCAGCAGAACCAGTTCGTCGAATGGCAGCCCGACGCCGGGCTCTACCAGCTGGCGATTCCCGGCCAGCACGAGATGGCGCTGGCCCTGCCCTGGGGCGGCACCTCGCACCCGGTGTGGTTCAAGCGCGATCCGCGCGTGGCCAACGTGAAGGTGCTCGGCGGCGTGTTCAACAAGCCGCTGATGCAGGGCGTGCCGCTGATCGTGGCCGCCGCGCTGGAAGCCACCAAGGACATGAACCCCGACGACCGCTACGCCGCGCTCGCGCAGACCGCGGCCGGCGTGATGAACACCATGCCGCCGCGCGAGAACCCGCGCATCAACAAGTCGGTCGACTCGGTGCACGCCTCGGGCCCGCTGGGTCGCGCGCACTGCGTCATCTTCGGCAACTGCAACTACAAGCAGACCGGGATGATGCAGGCCTTCGCCGCCAACTGGCTGCTGCAGCAGCCACCGAAGCGCGTGGGTTTCGCCTCGGGCTGCCAGGCCTTCGGCCACCACGAGCTGCTCGGTGCGTTGCGCGGCTTCGGCCTGGTGCAGGCCCCGGTGCTGACCGTGCACGTGTGAAACGGGCCCCTCCATGCGACTGATCGACTACCTCGACAAGGGGGCCATGCTCGGCCCGGACGCGCCCTGTCTCTCGATGGGTGGCATGGACCTGAGCTACGACGACGTGCGGCGCATCAGCCACCGCGTGGCGCGCGCGCTGGCGCGCACCGGCATCGACCCCGGCGCCAAGGTGGCGGTGCTCTCCGGCAACGACGCGCTGGCCTTTGCCTGCGTGTTCGGCATCTCGCGCGCGGGCGCCGTGTGGTGCCCGGTGAACCCGCGCAACGAGGCCTCGGAAAACCGCCACGTGCTCGACGCCTTCGACTGCAGCTGCCTGATCTTCCACAGCGCCTACGCGCCCATGGTCGAGCAGATGCGCGCGCAGCTGCCCAAGGTGCGCGTGTACGTGTGCCTCGACGCCGTGCTGCCCTTCGCGCCCTCCTGGGCGCAATGGGCCGACGGCACCAGCGACGAGCCGGTGGAGGTGCTCCCGGTGGACGACCTGGCCATGATCGCGGGCACCGGCGGCACCACCGGCAGCCCGAAGGGCGTGATGCTCTCGGGCCGCAACCTGGAGACCATGAGCGCGCTCACGCTCATGGGTTACCCGTTCGACGGCCGGCCCACCTACCTCGCGCTCGCGCCGCTCACGCACGCGGCCGGCGTGTTGTGCCTGCCGGTGATGGCGCTGGGCGGGCGCGTGGTCATCATGCCCAAGCCCGACCTGGGCGAGTTCCTGTCGCTGATCGAGCGCCACCGCGTCACCCACACCTTCCTGCCGCCCACGCTGATCTACATGCTGCTGCAGCACGAGCGGCTGGCGACGACGAAGCTCGATTCGCTGCAGTGCTTCTGGTACGGCGCCGCGCCGATCTCGGCCGCGCGGCTGGAAGAAGCCTTGAGCAAGATCGGCCCGGTGATGGCGCAGCTCTTCGGCCAGACCGAGGCGCCGATGATGATTTCCATGATGTCGCCGCGCGAACACTTCCACGCCGACGGCAGCGTGGCGCGCGAGCGCCTCTCGTCCGCCGGGCGGCCCGGCCCGCTGGTGCAGGTGGCGACCATGGACAGCGAAGGCGTGCTGCTGCCCCCGGGCGGGACCGGCGAGATCGTGGTGCGCAGCTCGCTGGTGATGATGGGCTACTACCAGGATCCGAAAGCCACGGCCGAGGCCGGCCGCTTCGGCTGGCACCACACCGGCGACATCGGCCGGCTGGACGCGGACGGTTTCCTCTACATCGTCGACCGCGCCAAGGACATGATCATCACCGGCGGCTTCAACGTCTACTCGGTCGAGGTCGAGCAGGCGCTGATGCAGCACCCCGACGTGCAGGACAGCGCCGTGATCGGCCTGCCCGACGAGAAGTGGGGCGAGGCGGTGGTGGCGGTGCTGCAGCCGCACGCGGGTCGCGCGCTCGTGCCCGAGGAGATCATCGCCTTCGTGAAGGCGCGCATCGGCAGCGTGAAGGCGCCCAAGCGGGTCGAGGTCTGGCCCGACCTGCCGCGCTCCAAGGTCGGCAAGGTGATGAAGAAGGACATCCGCGCCGAGCTGCTGGCGCGCATGGGGCGCTAAGCCGGCGCCTGAGCGAGCAAAGGCGCGGTGCGCTCGGCGATGAAGTCGCGCAGGCAGCGCACCAGCGGCGTGAGCTGGCGCCGGCTGGGCATCACGAGGAACAGCGGCACGGCCTCGGTGGTCCAGTCGGTGCACAGGGCCTGCAGGCGGCCCTGCGCCAGGTCGTCGGCCACGTCGAAGAACGACTTGTAGGCGATGCCCTTGCCCAGCAGGGCCCAGCGCCGCACCGCGTCGCCGTCGTTGGACACGTTGACGCTTTTCACGCGCACGGTGATCTCCGGGCTGGCGTCCCCGCGCGAGAAGCGCCAGCGGTCGTGCACCTCGTCGTGGAGCATGAAGCACAGGCAGTCGTGCCCGGTCAGCTCGTGCGGCGTCGCGGGCGCGCCGTGCCGCGCCAGGTAGGCCGGCGAGGCGCACAGCACGCGCCGGTGCGAGGCCGCCAGCGGCAGGGCCACGAGGTTGGAGTCCGGCGGTTTGCCATAACGGAAGGCCGCATCCACCGGGCTGCTGTAGACGTTGGCGATGCTGTCCGACAGCAGCAGGCGGATGTCCACCTGCGGGTGCGTGTCCTGGAACTGATTGAGCCAGGGCAGCAGCAGGTTGCGGCCCAGGTCGGACGGCGCGGCGAGCTGCAGCACGCCGCGCAAGGCCTGTTCGCCCGCGCCGATCTGCTGGCTCGCCTGCTGCAGCGCCTCCAGCGCCGGGCGGCACTGTTCGAGGAAGCGCTCGCCCTGTTGCGTGAGCCGCAGGCTGCGCGTGGAGCGCACGAACAGCGGCGCGCCCAGTTCGGCCTCCAGCCGCTTGAGCGCGGCGCTGGTGGCGGCCGGCGTGAGGTCGAGCGCGCGCGCCGTGGCCGACAGGCTGCCGCTGTCGACGGTGCGCACGAAGATGTCCAGGTCCTGCAGGGCTTTCATGATTTTCAAATTCTGCTTGAAGATGGATTCAAAGACCAGGTGGTTTTTCAAATGAATGGATCGCGAGACCATGCTGTCCATTCCCACTTCACCGAAAGCCCGCCATGACCTCCCCCCTGTTCCGCCCCCTCGAACTCGGCCCGCTGCACCTGCCCAACCGCCTGGTGATGGCGCCGCTCACGCGCAGCCGCAGCAGCCAGCCCGGCAACGTGCCCAACGAACTCATGGCCCGCTACTACGCGCAGCGCGCCAGCGCCGGCCTGATCGTGTCCGAAGCCACCCAGATCTCGCCGCAGGGCCAGGGCTACAGCTTCACGCCCGGCATCCACAGTGAGGCCCAGGTGGACGGCTGGCGCCGCGTGACCGACGCGGTGCACGCGGCCGGCGGGCGCATGGTGCTGCAGCTGTGGCACGTGGGCCGCATGTCGCACGCCAGCTTCCACGCCGACGGCCTGCCGGTGGCGCCCTCGGCCCTCTCGCCCGACGCCAAGGTCTGGGTGATGGGCGAGGACGGCGTGGGCCGCATGGTGGATGCCCCGGTGCCGCGCGCCATGACGCTGCAGGACATCCAGGCCACGATCGGTGACTACCGCCGCGCCGCCGCCAACGCCATGCGCGCCGGCTTCGACGGCGTGGAGATCCACGGCGCCAACGGCTACCTGATCGACCAGTTCCTGCGCACCAGCTCGAACCACCGCACCGACGCCTACGGCGGTGGCATGGCGCAGCGCACGCGCTTCGCTGCCGAGGTGGCCGCCGCCGTGGCAAGCGAAGCCGGCGCGGAGCGCACCGGCATGCGGCTGGCGCCCTACATCACCCAGCGCAACATGGACTGCCCCGAGATCGTGCCCACCATCCTGCACCTGGCCAAACAGCTCGACGAGATCGGCCTGGCCTACATCCACCTGGCCGAGGCCGACTGGGACGACGCGCGCCAGGTGCCCGAGGCGTTCCGCCGCGAGCTGCGCCGAGCCTACCAGGGCCGCGTGATCGTCGCGGGCAAGTACGACGCCCAGCGCGCCGATGCCATCCTGAAGGAAGGCCTGGCCGACCTGGTGGCCTTCGGCCGGCCCTTCATCGCCAACCCCGACCTGCCGGCGCGACTCGCCGCCAAGCTGCCGCTGGCCGAGCTCGATCCGACGACGCTGTTCGGCGGCGGCGCGCGCGGCTACACGGACTACGCCACCGCCGCCGCCTGAGTTCCTGTTCTCTTGTTCTTCTATTTGGAAAGCACCCCATGAAAGCCGTTGGATACCAGAAGCCCCAGGCCATCAGCGAACCCGACTCGTTGATCGACATCACCCTGCCCGAACCCGTGGCCACGGGCCGCGACCTGCTGGTCGAGGTGAAAGCCGTGTCGGTCAACCCGGTGGACACCAAGGTGCGCAAGAGCGGCGCGCCGGCCGAGGGCGAGGCCTGGAAGGTGCTGGGCTGGGACGCCAGCGGCATCGTCAAGGCCGTGGGCCCGGAGGTCACGCTGTTCCAGCCGGGCGACCGCGTCTGGTACGCCGGCTCCATCGCGCGCCCGGGCACCAACAGCGAACTGCACCGGGTGGACGAGCGCATCGTCGGCCACATGCCGACGTCGCTCGACTTCGCGCAGGCCGCCGCGCTGCCGCTGACCGCCATCACCGCCTGGGAAATGCTGTTCGACCGCCTGGGCATAGCCCCGGGCAAGGCGCCCAGCGCGAAAACGCTGCTCATCATCGGCGCCTCGGGCGGCGTGGGCTCCATCCTCACGCAATTGGCCACGCGCCTGACCAGCCTCACCGTCATCGGCACCGCCTCGCGGCCCCAGACGCAGGCCTGGGTGAAAGAGCTGGGCGCGCACCACGTGATCGACCACGGCCGGCCCATTGCGCAAGAGCTCAAGCGCATCGGCTTTCCCCAGGTGGACCACATCGTGAGCCTCACGCAGACCGACGCGCACTTCGATCAGATCGTCGAGGCCATCGCGCCGCAGGGCCAGTTCGGCCTGATCGACGACCCGGCCTCGCTGGACGTGACCAAGTTCAAGCGCAAGTCGGTCTCGGTGCACTGGGAGCTGATGTTCACGCGCGCGCTGTTCGGCACGGCCGACATGGTCGGCCAGCACCGCCTGCTCAACGAGGTGGCCGCGCTGGTCGATGCCGGCCTGATCCGCACCACGCTGGCCGAGCACTTCGGCCCCATCAACGCCGCCAACCTGAAGCGCGCCCGCGCCCTGATCGAATCGGGCAAGGCGCGCGGCAAGGTGGTGCTCGAAGGCTGGGCCTGAGGCTTGCCTAGCGCTTGGCCACCTTCTTTCGCGCCGCGCGGGGCGCGGCGTCGGCGGGCGGTGACACCGTCTCGAAAAACGCGTGCACCATGCGCGCGCTGCGCCGCTCGGCCAGGCACAGCACGTGCGCGTAGGTGTAGATGTCCGCATCGCTGACGCTCACCAGGTGCAGGCCCGGGCCGGGCACGAACTCCACCGTGGACACCGCGGCGATGCCGATGTCCTGCGACACGGCCTCGCGGATCACCTCGCGGCTGCTGATCTCCATCACCACCTCGGGCTCCACGCCGGCCTTGTGCAAGGCCAGCTCCAGCGCCTTGCGCGTGGTCGAACCCTGCTCGCGCAGGATCATGCGCTCGCCCTGCAGTTCGGCCAGCCGGATGCTGCGGCGCCGCGCGAAGCGGTGCTCGCTGGAGGTGAAGATGCCCACGGGGTGGCGGCTGAACGGCACCGAGAGGAAACGGTCGTCCTTCACCAGCTGCGCGAGCACGCCCACGTCGGCGCGGTAGTCGAGCAGGCGGTCCAGCACGTCCTGCGAGTTGCCGGTGCTCACGCTGACCTTGATGGCCGGGTAGTGCTGGCTGAAGTCCGCCAGCATCTTCGTCACGTGGTACGGCCCCACGGCCGCCACGCGCAGCTGGCCGGTGCGCAGCTCGCCCGCGTCGCGCAGCAGGCTCACCGCGTCGCCCTCCAGGCTGAAGATGTTCTGCGCCAGCTGCATCAGCTGTTCGCCCAGCTGCGTGAGCTGCACGCGGCGGCCGCTGCGGTGGAACAGCTCCACCTTGTAGCTCTCCTCGAGAAAGCGCACCTGCGTGGTGATGGTGGGCTGGCTCACGTGCAGGTGCTCCGCGGCCTTGGTGAAACTGCCCATGCGGGCCACGGCGTAGAAGGATCGAAGCTGGGTCAGTCGCATAGAAAAATTGTATAGAACTCCGCCAATCTTTGAATTGGTCTCGGCTGAACGGCGGTGGTTTACTGCGTCCAGAGCGGTGCAGGAGTCGACAGAACCACCGGACGCTCGTGATTTTTCATCGTTGTCACAGGCGCGTCACACCCGGCTGAAAAACTCCAAGCCGGGCAAGTCCGCTCAGTCGAAGATGGAGAATTTTCATGCCCCTAAAAACCCCCGGAGACAAGCTCATGATGAATCGCAGAAAGGTGCTGATCGGCACCGCCGCCACCGTGGCCGGCACGATCGCCTTCCCCGCCCGCTCGCAGCAGGTGCTCACCGTCGGCCTGATCCCGTCGGAAGACTCCCGCGCCATGATCGCCAACAGCCAGAAGATGATGGACATGCTGTCCGCCGCGCTGGGCATGCCGGTCAAGCCCTTCGTGGCGGCCGACTACAACGGCGTGATCGAGGCGCTGCGCTCCAAGCGCCTGGACGTGGCCTACCTCGGCCCGTTCTCGTACGTGCTCGGCGCCACCATCGCGCCCATCGAGGCCTTCGCCGTGGCCGAAACCAAGAAGGCCGGGCGCACGTTCTATCACAGCCAGGTGATCGCGCACAAGGACAGCGGCATCAGGACCGTGGCCGACTTGAAGGGCAAGACCTTCGCCTTCGTCGACCCCAGCTCCACCTCGGGCCACCTGTTCCCCAAGGCCGGTCTCATGAAGGCCGGCTTCGACACCGACAAGGACTTCGGCCGCGTGATCTTCTCGGGCTCGCACGACTCCAGCGCGATCGCCGTGCAGAACAAGAAGGTGGACGCCGCCGCCATCGCCGACCGCATCCTGGACGCGGCCATCGCCAAGGGCCTGGCCAAGCGCGAGGACCTGGTCGAGGTGTGGAAGTCCGACCCCATCCCCGAGTCGCCCACCGTGTGGCGCACCGACCTGCCGGCCGACCTCAAGAAGCGCGTGCAGGCCGCCTTCCTGCAGGTCAAGGACATCCCCTGGTCCGACCAGGGCCAGCTCAACGGTTTCCACCCCACCAACGACGCGGCCTACAACGTGATCCGCGACACCGCCAAGCTGCTCAACCTCGATCTGAGGAAGATGAAATGATCGAGATCCGCAACCTCACCAAGCGCTACGGCGACTTCGTGGCCTTGCACGACGTCAGCCTGAGCGTGGCCAAGGGCGAGTTCGTCGTGATCCTGGGCGCCTCGGGCGCGGGCAAGTCCACGCTGCTGCGCTGCATCAACCACCTCGCCGAGCCCTCGGGCGGCGAGATCCGGGTGGACGGCGAGCTCTCGCGCGGCGACCGCGCCGGCCTGCGCAAGGTGCGCCGCGACGTGGCCATGATCTTCCAGCACTACAACGTGGTGCCGCGCCTCTCGGTGCTGAAGAACGTGCTCACCGGCCGCCTGGGCTCCATGCCCGCGCTGATGTCGTGGTTCCAGCTGTTCCCTCGCGAGGACATCGACGCCGCGCGCGAATGCCTGCGCCGCGTCGAGCTCGAGCACAAGGCCGACGTGCGCACCGACACCCTCTCGGGCGGGCAGAAGCAGCGCGTGGGCATCGCCCGCGCCCTGGCGCAGCACCCCAAGGTGATCCTGGCCGACGAGCCCGTGGCCAGCCTGGACCCCAAGACCTCGCGCAAGGTGCTGCGTTACCTGCAGCAGGCCAGCCGCGACTCCGGCATCACCGTGATCTGCAACCTGCACCAGGTGGACTACGCGCGCGAGTTCGGCCAGCGCGTGATCGGTGTGGCCGGCGGGCGCATCGTGTTCGAGGGCCGGCCCGACGAACTCACCGACGAGGTGCTGCAGCGCATCTACCCCGGCGGCCTCGAAGGCCCCACCCCACCCGACGCACCGGCGGCCTCGGTGGCCGTGCCGTCCCCTGTCGCGGCGCACGCCGCTCCCCAACTGGCTTTGGAGCAACCATGATCGGCATCGGACGCTACAACCTGCTCGTCGCCAAGAGCGGCGGCAACGACGGCTGGTGGAAATACGCCGTCACCGGCCTGGCCCTGCTCGCCGTCATCTGGTGGGCCGCCATCGGCAGCCAGGTCAGCTTCAGCGAACTGGTCAAGGGCGCGCCCTGGATCGGCGACTTCCTCTCGCGCATGTTCCCCCCAAACTGGGAATTCGCGTCCAAGCTGGTCACGCCCGCCATCGAGACCGTGCAGATCGCGATCTGGGGCACGCTGCTGGCCCTCGTGCTCGCGGTGCCGGTGTGTTTCCTGGCCGCGCGCAACCTCTCGCCGCACCCCGTGGTGTTCCACTTCATGCGCCAGGTGCTCAACATCATGCGCGGCATCAACGAGATCATCCTCGCGCTGATCTTCGTCGCCGCCGTCGGCCTGGGCCCGTTCCCCGGTGTGTTGGCCCTCGCCTTGCACGGCGCCGGCATGCTGGGCAAGTTCTTCGCCGAGTCCATCGAAGACATCGACCAGGGCCCGATCGAAGCCCTGCGCTCCACCGGCGCGGGCCCGATCCAGATCATCATCTTCGGCGTGCTGCCGCAGGTGGTCACGACCTGGATCGCCGTCATCCTCTACCGCTTCGAGACCAACCTGCGCCAGGCCACCGTGCTGGGCATGGTGGGCGCGGGCGGCATCGGCTTCGAACTGGTGGGCAGCATGAAGCTGTTCCAGTACCAGGACACGGCCACCTGCATTCTCGTGATCGTGGCCATGGTCATGACCGCCGATTACGTTTCCAGCAAGCTTCGCGCTTGGATCCAACAAGGAGCACGTTGATGGCCCCGGACCAATTCAAACTCAAGGTCAATGATCGCGAGTACAACAAGCCGGCGCAGCCGGTGGTGGTGGTGTGTGTCGATGGCTGCGAGCCCGACTACATCACGCAGGCCATCCAGGCCGGCGTGGCACCCTTTCTGAAAAAGATGCTGGCCAAGGGCACCTCGCTGGTCGGCGACTGCGTGGTCCCCAGCTTCACCAACCCGAACAACCTGTCCATCGTCACCGGCGCGCCACCCTCGGTGCACGGCATCTGCGGCAACTACTTCCTCGACACCGCGCTGGGCAAGGAAGTGATGATGAACGACCCGGCCTACCTGCGGGCCGAGACGCTGCTGGCCGCGTTCTCCCGGGCCGGTGCGAGCGTGGCCGTGGTCACCGCCAAGGACAAGCTGCGCACCCTGCTGGGCCACCAGCTCGAAGGCGGCATCTGCTTCTCGGCCGAGAAGGCCGACAAGGCCACCGTGGCCGACAGCGGCATCGACCGCGTGCTCGAGCTCGTGGGCAAGCCCGTGCCCTCGGTCTACAGCGCCGACCTGAGCGAGTTCGTGTTCGCCGCCGGTGTGAAGCTGCTGGAGGCGCGCCGGCCCGACCTGATGTACCTCTCCACCACCGACTACGTGCAGCACAAGTGCGCGCCCGGCACCCAGGGCGCGAACGACTTCTACGCCATGATGGACGGTTACCTGGCCCAGCTCGACGCGCTTGGTGCGGTGATCGCGCTCACCGCCGACCACGGCATGAGCCCCAAGACCGACGCCGCCGGCCAGCCGCGCATCGTCTTCCTGCAGGAGGTGCTGGACGAGACCGCCGGGGCCGGTGGCAGCCGCGTGATCCTGCCCATCACCGACCCCTACGTGGTGCACCACGGCGCGCTCGGCTCCTTCGCCACCGTCTACCTGCCGCGCGGCGCGAACGCCCGCACCATCGCCAGCGCCCTCATGAGCCACGACGGCATCGAAGCCGTGCTCACGCGCGACGAGGCCGCCGAACGCTTCGAGCTGCCACCCGACCGCATCGGCGACCTGGTGGTGATCTCCGACCACCTCACCGTGCTGGGCACGCGCGCCGCCGAACACGACCTCAGCGGCCTGACCGTGCCGCTGCGCTCGCACGGCGGCCTGTCCGAACAGAAGGTGCCGCTGCTGTTCAACCGGAAGCTGCAAGGCCTGCTCCCCGGGCGCCGGCTGCGCAACTTCGACATCTTCGACCTGGCGCTCAACCACGCCGTGCTCACGACCGCCTGAAGGCTTTCCATGACCGCGAACTACTTCAATCCCGTGCACAGCGTGTACGGGCCAGGGGCCCTGTTGTCTCTGCCGAAGCTGCTGGGGGGCCGCAAGGCCGCCCTGGTGACCTTCCCCGAGGCGCGCCAGCTCGGCCTGCTGGCCCGGCTGGAGGGCGTGCTCGGCGCGCAGCTGGCCTGCGTGATCGACCAGGTGCTGCCCAACCCCGACGTGGCCGAACTCGCGGCGACGCACGAGGCCTTCTGGCGCGACCACGCCGACGTGGAGGTCATCGTGGCCGTCGGTGGCGGCAGCGCGATCGACACCGCCAAGGCCCTCATGGTCGGCACCGCCAGCGGCCGCTTCCAGGAACTGGTGGACCTGCTGGCCACCGGCGCGGCCTTCACGCCGCACGCGGTCAAGACCCTGATTGCCGTGCCCACCACCGCCGGCACCGGCAGCGAGGTCACGCCCTGGGCCACCATCTGGGACCGGGAAAGCCAGAAGAAGTACTCGCTGCACCTGCCGCAGACCTGGCCCACGGCGGCCCTCATCGACCCCGAACTGATGCTCTCGCTGCCGCCCGCGGTGACGCTGCAGAGCGGCCTCGATGCCTTGTCGCACGCGCTCGAATCGATCTGGAACGTCAACGCCAACCCGATCTCCGACGCGTTCGCGATCTCGGCGGTGAGAGACATCCTCGACGTGTTGCCGCGCCTGATGCGCGAGCTGGGCAACCTGGAGCTGCGCGGTCGCATGGCGCTGGCCGCGCTCAAGGCCGGCATGGCGTTCTCCAACACCAAGACGGCGCTGGCGCACTCCATCTCCTACGAGATGACGCTGCGCTACGGCCTGCCGCACGGCATCGCCTGCTCCTTCCCCTTGCCCATGGTGCTGGCGCGCGCCATCGGCCGCCGGGCCGACCGCGACGCCGTGCTCGAGCAGGCGCTGGGCGGGCCGCTGTCCAGCGCCCCCGTGCGCCTGGCGCGCTTCATCGAACAGTTCGGCGTCGGCACGCGCTTCTGCGACTACGGCGTGAGCGACGAAGAAGCCGAACAGATGGTGCTGCACGCCCAGGGTGGCGCGCGCGGCAAGAATTTCATTGGCAGCGCCGAGGAGACCCTGGCATGAACGCACGCAACCCCTTGCGCGACAGCGAACACTTCCGCGCCGAGGCGCTGCGCATCGGCGGCGAGCGCATCGCGCGCGAACGCACGCTCGACGTGATCAACCCCTACAACCGCGAGCGCGTGGGCACCGTGCCCCTGGCCACGCTGGACGACGTGCGCCGCGCGTACCACATCGCCCACGCCTACCAGGCCCAGCTCACGCGCTACGAGCGCTCCAGCATCCTGCAGAAGGCCTCGGCGCTGCTGCGCGCGCGCGCCGAGGAAGCCTCCACGCTGATCACGCTGGAGTCGGGCCTGTGCAAGAAGGACTCGATGTACGAAATCGGCCGCGTGGCCGACGTGCTGGTGTTCGGCGCCAACGAGGCGCTGCGCGACGACGGCCAGGTGTTCTCCTGCGACCTCACGCCGCACGGCAAGAAGCGCAAGGTCATCACCATGCGCGAGCCGCTGCAGGGCGTGATCACCGCCATCACCCCGTTCAACCACCCCATGAACCAGGTGGCGCACAAGGTGGTGCCCAGCATCGCGACCAACAACCGCATGGTGCTCAAGCCCTCCGAGAAGGTGCCGCTCTCGGCCTACTTCCTGGCCGACATCCTGTACGAGGCCGGCCTGCCGCCCGAGATGTTCCAGGTGATCACCGGTGACCCGCGCGAGATCGCCGACGAGATGCTGGTCAACGAGCACGTGGACCTGATCACCTTCACCGGCGGGGTGCCGATCGGCAAATACATCGCGCAGAAGGCCGGCTACCGCCGCATCGTGCTCGAACTCGGTGGCAACGACCCGCTGATCGTGATGGAGGACGCCGACCTCGACAAGGCCTCCGACCTCGCGGTGCAGGGCTCGTACAAGAACTCGGGCCAGCGCTGCACCGCGGTCAAGCGCATGCTGGTGCAGGCCTCGGTGGCGGCCGAGTTCACCGAGCTCGTGGTGGAGAAGACCCGCCGCTGGCAGCACGGCGACCCCATGGACGGCGCGATGGACATGGGCACCGTGATCGACGCCCAGGCCGCCGAGCGCTTCCAGGCCCTGGTGAACGAAGCCGTGTCGCAGGGCGCACGCCTGCTCACCGGCAACGAGCGCGAGGGCGCGCTCTACGCACCGACCGTGCTCGACAACGTGCGGCCCGAGATGACCGTCGTGCGCGAGGAAACCTTCGGCCCGGTCTCGCCCATCATCACCTTCCGCGACATCGACGAAGCCATCCGCATCTCCAACGGCACGGCCTACGGTCTCTCGTCCGGCATCTGCACCAACCGCATGGACCACGCCACCCGCTTCGCGAAAGAGCTGGTGGTGGGCACGGTGAATGTGTGGGAAGTGCCGGGCTATCGCATCGAACTCACGCCCTTCGGCGGCATCAAGGACTCCGGCCTGGGCTACAAGGAAGGCGTGCAGGAGGCCATGAAGTCCTTCTGCAACGGCAAGACCTTCACCCTGCCCTGGTGAACCGGGGCTAGAGGGCGGGTGAACCGCCGGGCTCGCTGAGCCGGTTCCCCCAGCCCTCCACCGTCTCGCGCAGCATGCGCGCGACGATCTTGCTCGCCGGCGTGAGCTGGCCCTGTTTCGGCAGGGCCAGGGTCACGTGGCGCCGCAGGTCGGGGTTGACCACGCGCGAGGCGCGCAGCCGGCCCGCGCGCAGCTCGGCGTCGATGGAGAACGGCCCGAGCAGCGAGTACAGCCCGCGCGTGTGCGCCACCAGCTCGCGCTGCACGCGCAGCGAGTCGGCCTCCACTTCGGCCTGCAGCACGAAGCCCTTGCTGCGCGCCGTCTCGTCCAGCACCGCGCGCCAGTGCGCGGGCCGCCGCGGCAGCACCAGGCGCAGCCCGGCCAGGCGCGCGAATTCGAAGCTCTCGTTCTGCGTCAGCGGGTCGTCCGGCCGCGACACCAGGTAGGTGCCAGCCACGGCCAGCAGCTGCTCGTCCGCGCTGGTGGGCTTCTGGTAGCGGAACAGGATGGCCATGTCCACGCTGCCCATGTCCAGCAGCGTGTCCAGCTCGCCGCCCTGGCCCTCGCGCACGTTGAGCTTGATCTTCGGAAACTCCGCCTGCAGGCGCAGGAACACGTGGGTGATCAGCGGGTGCGCCGCCGAGGGCAGGATGCCCAGCCGCACCTCGCCCATGGGCTCGCCGGCGTCGACGCGGATGTCGGCCAGCAGCTGGTCCGTGTCGCGCACCCAGCCGCGCACGCGCGCCTCCACGTGGCGGCCCAGGTCGGTCAGCGTCACGCCGCGCCCGGTGCGCCGGAACAGCGCGCCGCCGCACTGTTTCTCCAGCTCGCCGATCTGCCGGCTGATGTGCGACTGCACCGTCTGGCGCAGCGCCGCCGCCTTGGTGAAGCTGCCGAGTTCGGCCACTTCGAGGAACAGCCGGAAGTCGTTGGGGTTCATGGGGTCTCCGGGTCTGATATGCCAATCAAGGCATGTCTGAAATCTCCGTTTGCATTCTAGGCAGATGGCGGGCGCTTTCCTAGACTGCGTCCCCATCACCCCCGCGCTGCCCGCAGCGCCCCACCCGGAGACAAGCCCACCATGCGTTTCGCCAGCTTTGAGACCGACGGCCGCGCCACCTACGGGGTGGTCGGCAGCGACGGCCGCCACACCCCGGTGCCCGCCGCCTTCCAGGCGCGCCACCCCGACCTGAAAGCCGCCATCGCCGCCAACGCGCTCGGCGAACTGAACGGCCTGGCCGGCCCCTCGCTCGCGCCCGAGCAGGTGCGCCTGCTGCCCGTGATCCCCAACCCCGGCAAGCTGATCTGCGTGGGCCTGAACTACAAGAGCCACGTGGCCGAGACCAAGCGCGCCGACAGCGAACACCCCTCGCTGTTCCTGCGCTTCAACGACAGCCTGGCCGCGCACGGCGACGCCGTGCTGCGTCCCGCGTTTTCCGACCGCTTCGACTGGGAGGGCGAACTCGCCTTCGTGATCGGCCAGGGCGGCCGCCACATCGCGAAGGAAGACGCCTTCGAGCACATCGCCGGTTATGCCTGCTTCAACGACGTGAGCGTGCGCGACTGGCAGAAACACACCCACCAGTTCACGCCCGGCAAGAACTTCCCCGGCACCGGCCCCTTCGGCCCCTGGCTGGCCACGCGCGACGAGGTGCCCGACGTGACGAAGCTGCAGCTCGAAACCCGCGTCAACGGCCAGGTGATGCAGCACGCCAGCGTGGGCGACCTGATCTTCGACATCCCCACCATCGTGGCCTACATCTCGCGCTTCACGCCGCTCTCGCCCGGCGACGTGATCGCCACCGGCACGCCCGGCGGCGTGGGCGACCGCCGCGAGCCGCCGCTCTACATGAAAGAAGGCGACGTGGTCGAGGTCGAGATCACCGGCCTGGGCATCCTGCGCAACCCCATTGGTACCCACACACCATGAGCAACACCAACCTCACCCCCCATGACGCGCGGCTGCGCGTCGCCGTCGACATCGGTGGCACCTTCACCGACATGGCCGCCTTCGACGAAGTCACCGGCCAGCTGCTGTTCGGCAAGGCCCTGTCCACCCACGGCCAGCTGGTCAACGGCATCCAGGCCACGCTGGACAGCGCCGACATCGACCTGCGCGACGGCCACCTGTTCCTGCACGGCTCCACCATCGCCATCAACACCCTGCTGGAGCGCAACGGCGCCAAGACCGCGCTGCTGATCACCGAGGGCTTTCGCGACATCTACGAAATCGGCCGCGTCAACCGGCCCGACGCCTACAACCTGTTCTTCAACAAGCACGAGCCGCTGGTCAAGCGCTCGCTGCGCTACGAGGTGGCCGAGCGCCTGCGCGCCGACGGCAGCACGCACAAGGCGCTGGACGAGGCCGCAGTGCGCGAGCTGGCGCGCGAACTCGGCGGGAAAAACATCGAGGCCGTGGCCGTGCTGTTGCTGCACTCCTACCGCAACCCGGCGCACGAACAGCGCGTGAAACAGATCCTGCAGGAAGAGTTGCCCGGCGCCTTCGTCTGCGCCTCGCACGAGCTGAGCCAGGAATACCGCGAGTTCGAGCGTGTCTCCACCGCCGTGGCCAACGCCTACGTGGGCCCGCGCGTCTCGGCCTACCTCGGCCAGCTCGAAGAGCATCTGAGCAACAAGGGCTTCGAGGGCGACTTCTACGTGGTGCAGTCCACCGGCGGCCTGTTCCCCAGCGAACACGCGCGGCGCGACTGCGTGCGCATGCTCGAGTCCGGCCCGGCGGCCGGCGTGATCGGTGCCCAGGCCATCTGCGCCCAGCTCGGCATGGGCGACGCCATCGCCTTCGACATGGGCGGCACCACCGCCAAGGCCGGCGTGATCAGCGAAGGCCGGCCGCTGACCACCGGCAGCGCGCTCATCGGCGGCTACGAGCGCGCCCTGCCGATCCAGATTCCCATGATGGACATCCACGAGGTCGGCACCGGCGGCGGCTCCATCGCTCGCGTGGAAACCGGCAACGCCCTGCGCGTGGGCCCGCAGAGCGCGGGCTCCATCCCCGGCCCCGTGGCCTACGGCCGTGGCGGCACCGAACCCACCGTGACCGACGCCAACCTCGTGCTCGGCCGCCTCGACGCCGAGCACTTCCTTGGTGGTGAACTCAAGCTCGACCTGGCCGGCACGCAGCGCCAGATGGAAGAGCGCGTGGCCAAGCCCCTGGGGCTGGACGCCACCGCCGCCGCCGACGGCATCCTGCGCATCGCCGTCACCCAGATGTCGCACGCCGTCAAAGCCGTGACCACCGAGCGCGGCCTGGACGCCGGCAGCTTCACCATGGTGGTCTACGGTGGCGCGGGCCCGCTGCACGCCTCGGCCATCGCGCGCGAGATCGGCATCCGCAAGGTGCTCATTCCGTACGCGCCCGGCTACTTCTCGGCCTACGGCATGCTGTTTTCCGACCTGCGCTACGACTACGTGCGCTCCGTGTTCCGCAAGCTCAACGACGTGTCCTTCGACGAGATCGAAGCGCTCTACAAGGGCATGGAAGACGAAGGCCGTGCCGCGCTCGCGGCGTCCGGCATCACGCCCGACGGCATCGTGATCGAGCGCGCGGCCGACATGCGCTACGTGGGCCAGGAACACGCCGTCACGGTGGACCTGCCCGGCGCCTTCTTCGTCGACAAGGACCGCTCGGCCATCAAGAACCACTTCGACCAGGTGCACAAGGTGCGCTACGGCACCTCGGCACCGAAGGAAGCGGCCGACCTCGTGAGCCTGCGCGTGACCGTGCTCGGCACCATGAAGAAACCGCCGCGCCACCACGTGGACGAAGGCGCGGCCTTACCCGAAGCGGCCGCCCTGCGCGGCACCAAGCCGGTGTACTTCCGCGCCGGCGGCTGGGCCGACACGCCGGTCTACAAGCGCGACCTGCTGCGCGCCGGCAACCTCATCAGCGGCCCGGCCCTCATCGAAGAACACGCCTCCACCACCGTGGTCCAGCCCGGCGACGAACTGCGCGTCGACGGCCTGGGCAACCTGCAAATCGCCATCGGGAGTGACCGCTCATGAACGCACGAGACATCCAGAACGCCACGGTCGACCCGGTCACCGTCGAGATCATCCGCAACGGCCTCTTTGCCGTGACGGAGGAGATGAAGACCAACCTCACGCGCACCGCCTACAACCTCATCATCTACGAAGCGCTGGACTTCACGGTGGGCCTGTTCACGAAAGAGGGCGACACCGTCTCCATCGGCCTGGGCCTGCCCATGTTCATCCGCGGCATGGCCGAGACGGTGAAGGCCAAGATCAAACACTTTGGCGTCGAGAACATCAAGCCCGGTGACATCCTCGTCACCAACGACGCCTACACCACCGGCAGCCACCTGAACCACTTCACCTTCACCATGCCGGTGTTCCACGAAGGGCAGCTCGAAGGCTTCACCTGCTGCATGGCGCACTGGCTCGACGTGGGCGGCACCCTGGGCAACGTGACCACCGACATCTTCAGCGAAGGCATCCAGATCCCGATCGTGAAGTACCAGCGCGAAGGCGTGGTCAACCAGGACCTGATCGACATCATCGCCATGAACGTGCGCATGCCCGAGCGCGCGCTGGGCGACCTGCGCGCGCAGATCACCGCCATCACCACCGGCGAGCGCCGCTACGTGGAGCTGCTGCAGCGCTACGGTGCCGACGCGGTCAACGGCTCCATCCGCCAGATCATGGATTCGAGCGAGGCCGTGGCGCGCAAGAACACGCTGTCCATTCCCGACGGCGTGTACGAAGCCGAGTCCTACATGGACGACGACGGCCTGGAGATCGGCAAGCGCATCCCCATCCGCGTCAAGGTCACCGTGAAGGGTGACGAGATGACGGTGGACCTCTCCGACGTGAGCAAGCAGGTGCGCGGCTTCTACAACTCGGGCTTCACCACCGGCATCGCCTGCGCGCAGGTGGCCTACAAGTGCCTCACCACGCCCACCGACTACCCGGTCAACGACGGCAGCTTCCGCTCGCTCAAGGTCATCATGCCCATGGGCACCGTCATCAGCGCCGAGCGGCCCTACCCGATGCGCGTGTGGATGACCTTCCCCATGACGGTGATCGACACCATCTTCAAGGCGCTCGCGCCCGCCATCCCCGACCGCGCCATCGCCGGCCACCACGCCGACCTGGTGTTCCCCAACATCCACGGCATCTCGCCCGAAGACGGCCGGCTGTTCATCGTCGGCATCGGCCCGCTGGGCGGCGGCTGGGGCGCCAAGAGCACGGAAGACGGCGTGTCCGTCACCGTCTGCATCAACGACGGCGACACCCACAACAGCCCGACCGAGCAGCTCGAAGCCAAGTACCCGGTGCTGGTCGAAAAGTACGAGATCCGCAAGGACAGCGCGGGCGCCGGCAAGTACCGCGGCGGCCTGGGTGCCGAGATGGTGGTGCAGGCGCTCTCGCCCTTCACCGTCACCACCCGCATCGACCGCGTGCACTGCAAGCCCTGGGGCCTGGAAGGCGGCGGCGATGCCATGGGCAACGGCCTGGCCGTGCGCCACAAGGGCGAGTGGAAGAGCGACCACCTCAACGCCAAGATCTTCAACGTGCGCCTGGAGCGCGGCGACGCCTACAAGATGCTCTCGGGCGGCGGCGGCGGCTTCGGCAGCCCGCTGGAGCGCGAGGCCGAGAAGGTGGCCGAAGACGTGCGCGAAGGCTATGTGAGCGCCGAGGTGGCGCGCGAGGTCTACCGCGTGGCGCTCGACGCGCAACAGCAAGTGGACGAGGCCGCCACGGCCCGCCTGCGGGCCTGACATGGACGCCGCCACCGTGGCAGCCGCCGACCCACGCGCCGCCCGCCTGCTCGGCCTGTGGAGCCGCCTGAGCGCCCAGCACGTCACGCTGGGCTCGGGTTGCGGCTGCGGCGTGGGCGGGGTCAGCGTCTCGCTGCAGGACTTCGAGCTCGACATCGCCGACTACCTCTGGGCCGAGAGCGAACGCCTGGGTGTGCAAAGCGTGGAAGCGTTTCTGCTGCAGCCCGGTCCCATCGCCGAACAGCAGCAGCCGGTGATGAACCTGCTCACGCGCCTGGAAGCGGGCGAGGCCGACGAGGCCGATGCCGACTGGCTGCTCACGCGGCTGGCGCGCACGCTCGAATCCTTCGCCAAGCTGCATGGCCCCATGGGCGAGATGTCATGACGAAGGCCGTGCCCGTCACCGTGCTCACCGGCTTCCTCGGCAGCGGCAAGACCACGCTGCTCAACCGCCTGCTGCGCGAGCCCGGCATGCACGGCACGGCCGTGGTCATCAACGAGTTCGGGTCCGTCGGGCTCGACCACGACCTGGTCGACCACACCGAAGAGAACATGGTGCTGCTGGCCAACGGCTGCATCTGCTGCACCATCCGGGGCGATCTGGTGGAGGCCTTCGAGCGCCTGGCCGCCACGCCCGCCGCGCAGCGCGGCGAGCTGCGCCACGTGGTGCTGGAGACCACCGGCCTGGCCGACCCCGCGCCCATCCTGCACACCCTCATGGGCGACCCGCGCCTGCAAGGCGCCTGGCGCCTGGCGGGCGTGGCCTGCACCGTGGACGCCTGCCACGCCATGGCCACGCTGGACCAGCACCCCGAAGCCGTGAAACAGGCCGCGGTGGCCGACCGCCTGCTGCTCACCAAGACCGACCTGCAGGCCGCGCCCGAGGCGCTGATGCAGCGCCTGCGCGACATCAACCCGCTGGCTGAGATCCGCACCGACGCCGGCGGCTCGCTGAATGCCCTGCAGGCCTTGCTCGCGCGCCCGGCCGCCGCCTTCACCGCCCTGCCTGACACCGGCCGATCGAGCTTCTTCCCCGCGTCCGGCGGGCCGGAAGCCAACCGGCACGACGACCGCATCCGCTCGCACGTCATCGTGCGCGATCAGCCGCTCTCGCGCGAAGGCTTCTTCGCCTGGCTGGACATGATCGCGAAGATGCGCGGCGACGACCTGCTGCGCGTCAAGGGCATCGTGCACCTGGACGACGACCCGGAGCACCCGCTCGTCATCCACGGCGTGCAGCACCTGTTCCACCCGCCCGAGATGCTGCCGCGCTGGCCCAGCGACGACCGGCGCACGCGCATCGTCTTCATCACGCGCGGCATCGATGCCGAAGACATCGACGCCACGCTGAGCGTTTTCGAGCGGCGCCGCGCGCGCCGTGCCCCTGCCCCTCAACCCGATTGATCACAAACCCGAAGGAGACAGACATGAAGTGGATGAAGCAATGCATGGCCGGCCTGGCGTTCGCCGCCGTGGGCGTGGCACCCGCCCTGGCCCAGGGGAAATTCCCCGACAACATGATCAAGCTCATCGTGCCCTTCGCGGCTGGCGGTGGCGTGGACGGCGCGGCGCGCCTGCTCGCCAAGCAGCTGCAGACCGACCTGGGCGTGACCGTGGTGGTGGACAACCGCGCCGGCGGCAGCGGCACCATCGGCGGCAAGGCGGTGCAGACCGCGCACCCCGACGGCTACACCCTGCTGTTCTCGGCCGCCACGCACGTGCTCGCCAGCCACGTGATGGCCACGCCGCCCTACGACCCGGTGACCGACTTCACCCCCGTGGCCCGCACCGGTGAGGCGCCGTTGCTCATCGTGATCCCGCCCACCGCGCCGCAGAAGAACCTGCGCGAGGTGATCGACGCGGCCGGCAAGTCCGGCAACAACTGGAACGCCGCCATCCCCGCGCTCGGCGCGCCCAGCCACTTGGCCACGCTGCTGCTGGCCAAGCAGGGCAAGGTCAACTTCACCATGACGCCCTACCGCGGCACCGCGCCCGCCGCCACCGACGTGGCCGGCGGCCACGTGCAACTGCTGGTGGACTCCATCATCTCGCTGCAACCCATGGCCAAGGGCGGCCGGGTCAAACCCATCGCCCAGACCGGCGCCAAGCGCAGCAGCATCGCCCCTGATGTGCCCACGGCCGCCGAGAGCGGCTACCCGGGCCTGGTGTACGTGTCCTGGTACGGCGTGTGGGCGCCCAAGGGCACGCCGGACGAGCGCGTGCAGTTCCTCAACAAGGCCATCAACAAAGCCACGGAAGAACTGGCCAAGGCCGGCTCGCTCGCCTCGCTGGGCGTGGAGCCGGTGGTGGAATCGGTGGACACCTTCCGCAAGTACATCGCCAGCGACGTGGCGCAGAGTGCGGGCTTGTTGAAGGAGGCGGGGTTCAAGCCGGAGTGAGGGGGCGCGGCCCGTCAGAACACCGACAGCCCGGTGCGCGAGGCGAAGAGTTCCAGCGCCTGCATGCCCAGCAGCGAGTTGCCCGTGGCATCCAGCGCGGGTGACCACACGCACAGGCTCAGGCGGTCGGGTACCACCGCCACGATGCCCCCGCCCACGCCGCTCTTGCAGGGCAGGCCGATCCGGAAGGCGAACTCCCCTGCCGCGTCGTAGGTGCCGCAGGTCAACATCAGCGCGTTGATCCGGCGCGTCTGGCGCTCGCTCAGCAGGGGCTCGCCGCTGAAAGGGTGGCGGCCGTCGCGGCACAGGAAGCCGGTGGCGCGCGCCAGCTGCAGGCAGCTCATGCGCACCGCGCAGTGGTGGAAATAGGCGTCCAGCACGGCCGCGACGTCGTTGTCGATCTTGCCGAAGCTCTTCATGAAGTTGCCCAGCGCGATGTTGCGAAAGCCCGTCGCGGCCTCCGATGCCGCCACCTCCTCGTCGAAGTACACCGGCTCGTTGCACAGGCTGGACACCAGCTCCAGCATGGCCGCCTTGGGGTCGCCCTGGCTGACCAGCCGGTCCGTGACGGCGATCGCGCCGGCGTTGATGAAGGGGTTGCGCGGCGTGCCCTGTTCGGCCTCCAGCTGCACCAGTGAGTTGAAGGGATTGCCGGAGGGTTCCCGCCCGATGCGTTCCCACAGGCGCTCGCCCATGGCTCGCATGCCCAGGGTCAGGGCGAAGAGTTTGGAAATGCTCTGGATCGAGAAGGGGGTGGCGCTGTCACCGGCCTGCGCCTCCTCGCCGTCGCAGGTGCGCAAGGCGATGCCGAACTGCGCCGCGGGCACGCGCGCCAGCGCGGGAATGTAGTCGGCCACCCGGCCTTGCGCCCCCAGGGTCGGGCGCAGGGTGGCGACGATGTCCTCGAGGATGGGCTGGAATTGCATGGGGCGATTGTCGGTCAGCGTGCGCCGAGCGTCGCCGCCAGATGGGGTGCCGTCGGGCTGCCGGGGCAGGCCGCCACCGCGTCGGGCGTGCCCGCCACGACGATGCGGCCGCCTTCATGGCCGGCGCCCGGCCCCACGTCGATCACCCAGTCGCTGGCGGCCACGACACGCATGTCGTGCTCCACCATCACCACCGTGTTGCCGGCGTCCACCAGTGCATTCAGCTGCGCCATCAGCCGATCCACATCGGCGGGATGCAGGCCGGTGGTGGGCTCGTCGAGCACGTAGAGCGTGTCCCCGCGGTTGGGCCGCTGCAGCTCCGTGGCCAGCTTGATGCGCTGTGCCTCGCCGCCGGAGAGTTCGGTGGCGGGCTGCCCCAGCCGCAGGTAGCCCAGGCCAATGTCCTGCAGCAGCTTCAAGGGCCGGTGGATCGCCGGGTCTTCCTGGAAGAAGGCCACGCCTTCCTCCACCGTCATGGCCAGCACCTCGGCGATGTTCTTGCCGCCATGGGTGATCTGCAAGGTTTTCTCGTTGTAGCGCTGCCCGCCGCAGGTGGCGCAGGGTGCGTACACGCTGGGCATGAAGAGCAGTTCCACGTGGACGAAACCTTCGCCTTCGCAGGTGTCGCAACGACCGCCCGGCACGTTGAACGAAAAGCGCCCTGCGCCCCATCGCCGCGACCGCGCCGCAGGCTCGGCGGCGAAGCGTTTTCGCACCGCATCGAACAGCCCCGTGTAAGTGGCGAGGTTGGAGCGCGGCGTGCGGCCGATCGGTTTCTGATCAACCCGCACCAGGCGGCGAAAGGCATCGGCACCGGCTTCGATCCGGCCGCCGCTCACCACCGTGCCGCCGACCTCGGCGTCCTCCGCCGTGTCGCCCGTGTCGCGCTGGGGCGGTTCATGGCCGAGGTGGTCCGCCATGAGGTCCACCAGGGCATGGCCCACCAGGCTCGACTTGCCCGAGCCGGAGACACCGGTCACCGCGCTCAGCACACCGATGGGGAAAGCCGCGTCGAGGCGGTGCAGGTTGTTGCAGCTGACGCCGGTCAGCTTCAGCCAGCCCCGCGGTGGGCGAACGGCCCGCCTGCGCGGCGGCGGCGCGGCGAAGAGGTGCCGCGCGGTGTGGGAGTCCGGCACGCGGCGCAGGCCCGCCGGCGGGCCGCTGTACAGCACGCGCCCGCCGTTCTCGCCCGCTTCGGGGCCCACGTCCACGATCCAGTCGGCGTGTTTCATCACCGCGAGATCGTGTTCGACCACGAAGAGCGAATTGCCGGCACGCTTGAGGCGGTCCAGTGCCGCCAGCAGCGCCACGCCGTCGGCGGGGTGAAGGCCTGCCGAGGGTTCGTCCAGCACGTAGAGCACGCCAAAGAGGTTCGCGTGGATCTGCGTGGCCAGCCGCACGCGCTGCAGTTCGCCCGACGACAGGGTGGGTGTCTGCCGGTCGAGCGACAGATAGCCCAGACCGATGTCCTCCAAGGTCTTGACGCGCTCCAGCACGTTCAGGGCGATCCGTTGTGCGGCGATGCGTTTCTCTTCCGAGAGGTGGGGCGTTCGCCGCACGTCGGGAGCGCCTTCATGACCCGGGCGCGGGGCCATGGCCCGGCGGGCGCGGCCCCTGGGCGTGGCCGCTGGCGCCGAGGTGGATGCGAGCCGGCCGGCGGCCGCCGGTTCAAGCACCTGCGCGAGCCGGGTCAATGGCAAGCGGGAGAGCTCGCCGATGTCCAGGCCGGCGAAGGTCACCGAGAGTGCCTCGGCCTTCAGGCGTTTGCCCTGGCACGAAGGACACACCGTGCCGGACATGAAGCGCGCCACGCGGCGCTTCATCAGTTCGCTGGAGGTCGTGGCAAAGGTCTGCAACACGTACTTGCGCGCGCCCGTGAAGGTGCCCTGGTAGCTCGGCTCCATCTTGCGGCGCAACGCGGCCCGCGTCTCGGCCGGGGTGAAGCCGGCGTACACCGGCACGGTGGGCTGCTCTTCGGTGAACAGGATCCAGTCCCGGTCCTTCCTGGGCAGATCGCGCCACGGCGTGTCGACGTCGTAACCCAGCGTGACCAGGATGTCGCGCAGGTTCTGCCCATGCCAGGCCGGCGGCCACGCGGCGATGGCGCGCTCGCGGATGCTCAGCGTGTCGTCGGGCACCATGGCCTTCTCGGTCACGTCGTAGACGAATCCCAGTCCCTGGCAGACCGGGCAGGCGCCCTGGGGCGTGTGGGGCGAAAAGTCCTCGGCGAACAGCATGGGCTGATCGCGCGGGTACCAACCGGCGCGCGAGTACAGCATGCGCAGCATGTTGGAGATCATCGAGACCGAACCGAGCGTGGAGCGCGAGCCCGCCGAGCCCCTGGGCTGCTGCAGCGCCACGGCGGGCGGCAGCCCTTCGATGCTGTCCACATCGGGCGTGCCGACCTGGTCGATCAGCCGGCGGGCGTAGGGCGACACCGAGTCGAAGTAGCGCCGCTGTGCCTCGGCATAGATGGTGCCAAACGCCAGCGAGGATTTGCCGGAGCCGGAGATGCCGGTGAAGACGACCAGTGCATTGCGGGGCGCGTCGACATCGACGTTCTTCAGGTTGTGTTCGCGTGCGCCGCGCACGCTGACGAACTCGAAGGTTTTGTTCACAGGCGCACTCTTGAAGTTGCCGGATCAAGCGAAGATCCGGTGCCCTACAGCTTGGCACAGTGGGAGGCGCGGCAACAGGGGGTGCTTGGCGGGGTCGTGTGTCGGAGGCGTCCGACGCGGCCGCCGCCGTTCGCCCTCGTCAGACGGCTTTTCGCGCCGCACCCACGCAGTTTCGTCGCAACGGGATCGCCAGGCGCCCTCGCCCCCGGCACAGTGCGTCCTCCCTCAACCCCTTCCTCGCGGAGCCCACCATGCTGCTGCAACTGCTCGCCAACCACCCCGAAGCCGTCGTCCCCGTCCTGCGCCAGACACCGTTGTGGGTGTGGGGCCTGCTCGTGGCGCTGCTCGCGCTGGGCGCCAGCCAGCTGCGCGAGCGCAGCGCCGGCCTGGCCCGCGTGTCGCTGATGCCCTTGGCGATGACGCTCTTCTCGGTCTCGGGCACGGTCTCGGCCTTCGGTGCGACGCCTCACCTGGCCCTGGCCATCTCGGCCTGGCTCATCGCCGCGGTGCTGACCTTCGCTCTGGTGGCGCGCGGCCGCGCCGATGGCGCCCAGTACGACCCGGCGCGGCGCCTGTACCGCCTGCCGGGCAGCGCCGTCCCGCTGGGCTTGATCGTGGGCATCTTTCTGGTGAAGTACGTGGTCGGGGTCGATCTCACCATGGCGCCGCAGCTGGTCCGGGACACGCCCTACGTGCTGAGCGTCGCGGCACTCTATGGCGCGTTCACGGGTGTCTTCATCGGCCGTGCCGCGCGCCTGTGGCGCCTGGCGGTGCGCCCCGGCAAAGCCCTTTATTCACTTAATGGTGAATAAAGGGCTGCGCGGGGGAGTTCGGGTACGCTGTGGCGGCATTGCCCGCCCCACTTTCCCCCGCACAAGGACCTCCGCCGTGACCGCCAGAAAGGCCCCTTCCGAGCCCAAGATCCGCGACGCCGAGCGCTCCAAGGCCGCCATCCTGGTCGCCGCGCGCGAGGAGTTCGCCCGCACCGGTCTGGGTGGCGCGCGCGTGGAGCGCATCGCCGAGAAGGCGGCGGTGGACAAGAAGCTCGTCTACTACTACTTCAAGGACAAGGACGGCCTCTTCGCCGCCGCGCTGGAAAGCGTCTACGCCGAGATCCGCAACGCCCAGCTCTACCTGGACCTGCAGGGCATGCCGCCGCTGATCGCGCTGCGCCGGCTGGTGGAATTCACCTGGGACTACTACATCGCCCACCCCGAGTTCATCACCCTGCTCAACAGCGAGAACCTGCACCTGGCGCGCCACCTGCACGGCTCGCAGCGCATCCGCGAGCTGAACTCGCCGCTGGTGCAGTCGCTGGGCGACATCCTGGAGCGCGGGCAGAAGGCCGGCCTGTTCCGCGCCGGCATCGACCCGGTGCAGCTCTACATCACCATCGCCGGCTGCTCGTACTTCTACCTCTCCAACATCCACACCCTCTCGGCCGGCTTCAACCGCGACTTCAAGGCGCCCAAGCAGCTCACGCAGCGCCTGGCCCACATCACCGAGGTGATCTCGGCGTTCGTGCTCGCGTAGCGGCTTTCTTCACTGCTCAGGGAAAACCAGGGGAAATCGGGGGCTTCACGCCCCTTTGCTTTTCCCTATAATTCTCCAATTGGTGAATAAAGAGCGAGAAAAGCCCATGCGAAAGATCGACAGTTACGCCCACATCCTGCCGCGCAAGTACTTCGAGCGCATGGCCGAGCTGGCCAAGGACAAAGGCGCCATCAAGCGCTGGCTGACGATTCCGGTGCTGTACGACCTGGACGCGCGCCTGAAGATGATGGAAGGCTTTCCGGAGTACCAGCAGATCCTCACGCTGTCGAACCCGCCCATCGAGCTGATCGCCGGCCCCGAAGACTCGCCCGCGCTGGCCCGCCTGGCCAACGAGGAGATGGCCAAGATCCGCGACGCGCACCCGGACAAGTTCCCCGCCTTCGTGGCCTCGCTGCCCATGAACAACCCGGCGGCGTGCCTGGAAGAAATGGACCACGCGATCAACACCCTGGGTGCGCGCGGCATCCAGGTGTTCACCAACGTGAACGGCCGCCCGCTGGACGAGCCGGAGTTCTGGCCCATCTTCGAGGCCGCCGTGAAGACCTACGACGTGCCGGTGTGGATGCACCCGGCGCGCGGCGCGAACATGGCCGACTACGCCTCGGAGAAGAAGTCCAAGTTCGAGATCTGGTGGACCTTCGGCTGGCCCTACGAGACCAGCGCGGCCATGACGCGCATGGTGTTCTCCGGCTTCTTCGACCGGCTGCCCGGGCTCAAGGTGATCACCCACCACATGGGCGCCATGATCCCGTTCTTCGACGGCCGTGTCGGCCCCGGCCTGGACCAGTTCGGCAGCCGCACCTCGGACGAAGACTACGAAGGCCTGCTCAAAAGCATGGCCAAGCGCCCGATCGACTACTTCCGCCTGTTCTACGCGGACACCGCGCTGGCCGGCGGGCGCGCGGGGCTGCAATGCGGGCTCGAGTTCTTCGGTGCGAAGCAGGTGGTGTTCGCGTCCGACTGCCCCTTCGATCCCGAAGGCGGCCCCATGTTCATCCGCACGATTCCAGAAGCCATCGACTCGCTCAAGCTGTCCGAAGAAGAGCGCGAGGGCATCTACTTCGGCAACGCGCTGCGCCTGCTGAAGATGCCCTGCTGCTAGTCGCCACACCCACCTTTCAAGGAGACACGACGATGAAGAACCCATGGATCCGCGCGCTGCTGGCCGGCCTGCTCGCCGCCACCGGCCTCGCGGCGCACGCCCAGACCTACCCCAACCGCCCGGTGCGCATCATCGTGCCCTACGTGCCCGGCGGCACGGTCGATCTGGTGGCGCGCGTGCTCGCGCAGCGCCTCACCGAGCAGATGGGCCAGCCCTTCGTGGTGGAGAACCGCGCGGGCGCCAGCGGCGTGATCGGCAGCGACCTCGTGGCCAAGGCCCCGGCCGACGGCTACACCCTGCTGGTGCAGTCGCCCACGCTGATCGCCAACCCGCTCATGGTGCGCAAGGTGCCCTACGACGTGGTCACCGACTTCACGCCGGTCTCCTTCCTCGGCTCCGTGCCCATGGTGGTGGCGGCGCATCCCAGCGTGCCGGCCGACGACCTGAAGCACTTCCTCGAAGCCGCGCGCGCCAAGCCGCAGGGCTTCAGCCTGGGCACCTCGGCCATCGGTTCGCCCATGCACGTCTCGCTCGAAGCCATCAAGTTCGGCGGCAAGCTGGAGATGCCCATCGTCGCCTACCGCGGCACGGCGGCGGCGCTGAACGACCTGCTCGGCGGCCAGATCAGCGTGATCATCGACGCCCTGCCGTCCACCGCGCCGCACATCGCCAGCGGCAAGCTCAAGGCCCTGGCCGTCACCACCAAGGCCCGCCTGCCCAGCATGCCGAACGTGCCCACCGTGGCCGAGTCCGGCATCCCCGGTTTCGAGATGGTGACCTGGTACGGCCTGTGGGCGCCGGGCAAGCTGCCCGAGGTCATCAGCAAGCGGCTCACGGAAGAAAGTGCCAAGGCCATGCGCTCGGCGCTGGTGACCGAGCGCCTGGGCGCGCAGGGCTTCATCGCCGCGCCCATGGGGCCGGCGCAGTTCGCGCCCTACATCACCAAGGAAATCGCGACCTATGCGCGCATCGTGCGCGACGCGAAGATCCAGATCGACTGAGGACGCGGGGCGGTCCGGGGTTCACCAGAACTTCAGCTTCGCCATGAGCTGCTCGAACGCGGTGCGAAAGCCGGCGTCGCGACTCAGGAGTTGGTGGCCCCAAGAGAGCCTCTCGTAGCAGCAGGGCGAGCCGTTCTGAAAGGCATGCAGGATCTGGTACAGCTCCCGCTTCGAGGCCTTGTTCATGTGCCGTGAAGCGCCCGCGAGCAGATTCAGGTAGGCCAGCGCGGTTGCGGTGCGCAAAGGAACCTCTTCTTCGCGGGTGAGCAGATCGAGCATGGTCTCGTTGTTCAACGCCAAGCTCCACAGCTTCGCCGCCTGCTCGGCATCCTCATTGATCGCTTCCTGGAAGTTCTCATGCACCTCTGTGGTGTGCAGCCATTGTGCAAGCCATTCGATGGCCTGCACGTGGCCCCATTGCACCGCCATGGTCAGGGCGCGCCGCACCTCCGTGTGCATGTGAGCGAAGGCGTTCCAGTTCCTGATCGTTTTCAGTGCCGCCGCCATTTCATGCACGGTGCCGTTGGCCAGGGCCTCCACGAAGCTTTCCAGAAGCGTTATGTCGTCCGACTCGATGAAGTGACCTGCCCAAGCTTTGGCCAGTGTCCGGTTGCCGATGTCCATGGACAGTACGTTCGCCGATTTGACGATGTAGTCCAGCGCGTCATAGACCGCGATGCTGTGGCTTGAAAGTCTGTCGGGCGAGGTCTTGATGTGCAGGGCATTGCCGGAAACATTGGGGTCGTACAGCCAGACCTTGTCAATCCCATCGTCCTCCTTCTCGAGCAACACGGCCATCTCGTGGCCGTGAGCATGGAGGTCTTTCGGGATGTTCCAGCAGATCAAGTGTCCTTGGCGCTCACCCGGTTTCATGCACGAGAGCAGGCGCACGAGGAGGCGGCCGAAGTGTTGTGGCGTGAACTGGACACGGCTGTCGCTGCTGTCGCACACGTGCTCGTAATGCAGATGCTCCAGTGTGTCGACGTCGAAGGGGTAGGTGCCTTCGGCCACGTTGCACAAGAACTGCTTGAAGCATTCGCAACCTTGCATGAAGGCCATGGTCGCTTCCCACGCCATGTGGCGGCACAACGCGTCCCGGATCTTGCCGTTTTGATTCACCAGCGAGTTCACGTGCAGACCTCGGTAGGGAGCGGGCTTCCCGACCTGGTACACCTTGGATACCCTCCCCGGAACCTGCCAGATGTGGTTCTTGTGCTTCGCGCTCTTTTCGGCGACGTGGGTGTGGAACGATTTTCTGCGTTGGTCACTTGGGGCGCCGCTGAACCACTCGGGCGGCAGCCCCGTGTCGAGCGCCAGCATCGTGGCGCGTTCCCAGCGGTCCTGGCCACGATGCCCGTGCATCGGTTTGCCCAGCAAGGTGGCGAAGGCATCCCGCACCTCGCGGTTCCACAGCAGGACGGCCACGGACTCCGGGTGGTCCATGACCAACTCAAGACAGAGGTCGGCGGTTTGCTTGGGGTCTTGGATGGGAAAGCGGGAGAGGGTGGCGATCTCGCCCTTTCGCATCAGCAGACGCAGTGCCACGCGCTCGTCTGATGAATCATCTTCTTCTTGATGTCGCAGGTCTTGGTATTCGGTGTCGAATGCGTATCGGGTATCCAGTGAGTACATCTCGTCATGAACGGTCGCGAACCAGGCGCTTTGCGCTGAAGGCCTGTCAAAAAAACTCCCATGGCGGCATGAGTACCGCGCTGTCGACCGAAAGTTCTATGCCGATTTTTTGCCATGTCGCGCATACCCTCCCCCCGTAAACTCTCAGCCATGTCACTCCAAATCGTCGTCTACTCCAAGTCCGCCTGCCCGCAATGCGAGTCGGCCAAGATGCTGCTGAAATCCCGTTCGCTCGGTTTCGAGGAAATCAAGATCGACGACGAGGCCGAACGCATGGCCTTCTACGAAAAGTGCGGGCCCTCCGTGCGGCAGATGCCGCAGATCTTCATCAACGACCAGCGCGTGGGTGGCCTGCAGGGGCTGCAGGCGGCGCTGGCGCAACTGAGCCGGTAAGGCCGCCCGTCGTTGTAGCGCGTTGTCCGACAGCCTTCGGGGCGTCGGGCGGGCCCAATGGGGGTTTGCAAGGAGATCGCCATGAAGCTCGAAGGCTCTTGCCATTGCGGGCGCGTGACCTTCTCGGTCGACTCGGCCGAGCCCGTGCCCTTCATGCGGTGTTACTGCTCCATCTGCCGCAAGACCGCGGGCACCGGTGGTTACGCGATCAACCTGGGCGCCGACCACCGCACGCTGAAGGTGAAAGGCAAACGGCACCTGCGCGTCTACCAGGCCAGCATCACCGAGGGCGACGAGGTGCGGCAGAGCACCGGCCAGCGCCATTTCTGCGGCGTGTGCGGCACCGCGCTCTGGCTGTACGACCCGAGCTGGCCCGAGCTGGTGCACCCGCACGCGGGCGCCATCGACACGCCCTTGCCCGAGCCGCCCGCGAACGTGCACATCCTGCTGGACTCCAAAGCCCCGTGGGTGCGCGTGGAAGGCCGCAAGGGCGACCAGCGCTTTGACGGGTACCCCGACTTCTCGCTCAAGGACTGGCACAGGCAGCACGCCAGAAAGTCCAAGGCATCCTGAGCCGGCGCCGCATGGACACCCTGTCAATCGATGGCATCCGCGTGGCGGTGCGCCTTGCGGGCGACTCCCACCGGCCGGCCTTGTTGCTGCTGCACGGCTTCCCCAGTTCGTCGGTGTCCTTCCGCAACGTCATCGACGGGCTGGCGCAGGACTGTTTCGTCATCGCGCCCGATCTGCCCGGCTTCGGGCATTCCGAGCCCATCGATCCCCCGTCCTTCGCGGGCTTCGCAGACCTCATCGAGCGGCTGCTGCAGCGACTGGGCGTCGCCCGCTTCCACCTCTACCTGCACGACTTCGGCGCGGCCGTGGGGCTGCACCTCGCGACCCGCTCACCGGGCCGCATCCGCAGCCTCATCGTCCAGAACGCCAACGCGCATGAAAGCGGCATGGGCCCGGCCTGGGCGGACACGAAGGCCTACTGGCAGGACCCCACGCCCGAGCGCGCCGCCGCGGCCACGACGCACCTGACCCGGGCGGGCACGCGCGACCAGTACGTGGGGGGTGTGCCCGACGACATCGCGCGGCGCATCGATTCGAGCGTGTGGGAAGAGGACTGGCGCGTCATGTCGTTGCCCGGGCGCATCGAGATGCACCGCCAGCTCGTGCTCGACTACGGCCAGCACCACGCGCGCTTTGGCGAGATCGCCGACTGCCTGGCCCGCTGGCAACCCCCGGCGCTGATGCTCTGGGGCCGGCACGACGTCTTTTTCGAACTGGCCGAAACGCTTTCGTGGATGAAGGCCCTGCCGCGCATGGAAGCCCACATCCTGGACGGGCCGCATTTTCTGCTGGAGACGCACGCCGCCGAATGCGCCGCGCTGATGCGCGATTTCATCCGCCGCTGCGAGCGGGCCGCTGGAACGGCCGCCTGAACGGGCCAACCGTTCGGGCCGTCAGGCGGTCATCTGGTCGATGCGCTTCTCCATGTCCAGCAGGCCCATCAGACCCAGTGCGCCGCTGGAAATGCCCAGGTAGATCAGCGCGTTCCAGGGAGACTGGTCCTGGCCCAGGGCTACCGCCAGATGCAGGAGAGAGGCGATGGCCGCCATGCCGGCCACCGTGATCACGCACAGCTTGAAAAATTCTTTCATCGCCATCTCCTTGAATCAACGGTAACGGTCCGTGACAGCAGGAGACGAGTGTGGATTTGAACCTCGGGCGACTCTGTAGGAAGACCAAAAATGCGGATGTAGGAGATGTCCCACACGACAAAACCCCTCCGAGAGGGAGGGGCGGGCGGCCCGGGGGGCTCAGGCGGCCAGCATCCAGCGCGGGGGGCTGGGTTGTTGAGGCGCGTGCTCTTCGGCCGTGCCGAGCTGCACCACGCGCAAGCCTTCGGGCAGCCGGGAGGACGAACGCGGGTAGAGGTACGGGCACTCGTCGAGCCACAGGTCGGGCTGGTTCTGCAGGTTCTTCACGCAGCTGTTGAAGATCAGCCCTTCGGCAAAGCCGGGTTGTTCACCAAAAATCTTGTAGATAAACACGAAAGCACTCCCAGAAGCAATTGGACAAGGGATGGGTCGCATGCACTTGAAACTTCTTTCGCACATGCTGCCACCGTTGCGCGGCAAGAATATGACGCAGGACGCGATCGCCGTGTAGGAGTTGTGGCAATTTTCACGAGGGAGAACGGGAAACGGCGAACGGCAGGGGGGCCGGTTCGACCCCGCGGCACCAGGGGGCTCGGTTGCAGTAGCGTTATATTCGGCTGCATATATCGAAAGCGCCCACCGCATGCCATCCCCCACTGCCCATCCCGGTCACCGTCTGCACTGGGTCTGTCTCGCCCCCCATCTGCAGGGCATGGTGCTGCGCACCTGCCTGCCCGCGCACGGCCTGCGGCAGCTCATGGCGCCCTTCACCGACGTGCTGAACCCGTCGGACTTCGCGCTGCGGTGCGAGGCCGCGCGGCTCGCCTCGCAGCACGCCGGTGTGGCTCGCGCCTTGCAGGGCCTGTGGGAAGCGGCCAGGGACGCGCGGGAGCGGGCCGAGTCGCTGTCGTCGGCGCTGATGTTCCAGGTCGGTCGCCGGGAGCAGGCCGAAGTCGCCACGCTCGCCGCCGAGGCCAACGCCTTGCGCCTGGAGCAGGAAACGATCCAGCTCCAGCTCCAGGTCCAGCTCGGCGAACTCGGGCGCGAGCTGACGGTGGTGGAAGAACAGCTGCGCGGCTGGATGAACGGCGAAGGCACCGAACCCACGTCGCTCGGGCCGCTCATCCGTGGCCGCAAGCTGCTCTACGTGGGCGGGCGCCCCAGCGCCAACCCGTCCATCCGCGCGCTGGTGGAGCGGCACAGCGGCGAGTACCGGCGGCATGAAGGCAGCGTGATCGACCCGCGCAACGAACGGCTGCTGGCCGCGCTGGCCTGGGCCGACCTCGTTGTCGCGCCGCTGGACTGCGTGGACCGCGAATCCGCCGTGGCGCTGCAGCGCGCCTGCCAGCACAACGGCCTGGACTATGTGCCGCTGCGCACCGCCAGCGTCGCCAGTTTTGCCGCCGGCCTGTGCACCACCATGGCCCTGCCTCGCGTGTCGGCGCCGGTCAACAGGCTCTGCCTGCGGCACGGCTGAGCCGGCGTCACGCCCCGCGGCCGCCTCAGGGGATCGGGCGGTCGTCGCCCACGTTCATGCTGATGCGCTCCAGCACGTGGATGCAGGCGTCCACCTCCTCGGGCGGGATGCCCTGCAGCATGGTCTCCAGGAAGCGCTTGCGCTTCTCCAGAATGCCCTGCACCAGCTTGTCGCCCAGCGGGGACAGCGAGACGCGCGTCAGCCGGTTGTCGGCCGGATCGTCTTCGCGAACGATCAGCTTCTCCGCCTCCAGTGCCTTGAGCTGGCGGGTGATCGACCCGGGATCGACGCGGATCTCCGAGATCAGCGCCTTCTGCGTGCAGCCCCGCTGCCGGTGGATCAGAAAGAGCAGCCGCCAGCGCGCGGCCGTGACGCCCGTGCTCTCCTCGAAGGCGTTGGTGGCGGCGTGGTAGGCCTTGCCCAGCCACAGGAAGATGGTGCTCTGGACGGGCGGTGACTTGGCTTTCTTGGTCATGTCGTCGGTGCGTGCTAGGTACTTTCCATTATCGATCGAAAAATTGCTTGCCACAAGCAATTGATTGCCGGATACTCCCTTCATTACTTGGCGCAGGCAACCATTGGAGCGGGCAAATGATTGAGGTGGTGGACAGGATCGCCCTGACGATCCGGGCGGACAACGACAACCCTTTTCTTCAGGGCCCGTTCACGCCCAACGCGAACGAGTACACGGCCGACACCGACAGCCTGCAGGTGATCGGCGAGATCCCGAAGGACCTGCACGGCATCTACGTGCGCAACACGCACAACCAGGTGCACGAACCGCTGGGCATCTACCACCCGTTCGATGGCGACGGCATGCTGCACGCGGTGCATTTCGAGAACGGCCGCGCCACCTACCGCAACCGCCTGGTGCGCACCACCGGCTACCTGGCGGAGAAGGGCGCGGGCCATTCCCTGTGGCCGGGGCTGCTGCAGCCGCACCTGGCCTCGCGGCGCGGCTGGGGCGCCATCGGCGCGATGAAGGACAACGCGGGCACCGACGTGATCTGCCACGCGGGCAAGCTGATCGCCAGCATGTCGCAAGGCAGCGAACCCTGGCGCCTGGACCCGCGCACGCTGGAGACGCTCGGGCCCGACGCCAACTGGGCGCGCAAGGTGCCCGAGGGCGTGAGCTCGCACTACAAGGTCGACCCGGAAACCGGGGAGATGATGTTCTTCAACTACCCCGAGAAATGGCCGTACATGCACTACGGCGTGGTGGACCGCCACAACCAGCTGGTGCACTACGTGCCGATCGAGCTGCCGGGCGCGCGCTGGCCGCACGACCAGGGCATCACGAAGCACTACACCATCCTGCACGACCTGCCGCTGTACTTCGACCCGGTCAAGCTCAAGACCGGCGAGCACGATCTGGTGTTCAACCGCGACCAGGCGGCGCGCTTCGGCGTCATCCCGCGCCATGGGGACAGCAGCCAGGTGCGCTGGTTCGAGGCCAAGCCCTGCTTCATCCTCCACCTCTCGAACTGCTACGAAGACGGCGACGAGGTGGTGATGGACGGCTGCATCATGCCGGACTTCAAGAAGATCCCGGTGAGCGCCGACATGAACGTGTACGACCGCATCCTGGCCAACCTCGACAAGCACCACAACAAGACCTTGATGCACCGCTGGCGCTTCAACCTGAAGACCGGCCAGACCACCGAGCAGTACCTCGACGACGAGGTCACCGAGTTCCCGGTCTGCAGCAACGATTGCGTGGGCCGCCCTTACCGCTACAGCTACAACGTGCTGTACAAGCCCGGCGACTGGCTGTTCGCCGGCCTCAAGCGCTTCGACCTGCTCACCGGCGCGGCGCAGCGCTACGAATACGGCGAGGGCCGCTACGGCAGCGAGCCGCAGGTGGCGCGCCGCCTGGGCGCGAAGGCCGAGGACGACGGCTACGTCGTCGTCATGGTGGCCGACATGCGCCAGAACCGCTCCGAGGTGCTGGTGCTCGACGCGGCCGACGTCGCGCGCGGCCCGCTGGCCACCATCGTGCTGCCCGAGCGCATGTGCGTCGGCACCCACGCCTGCTGGGTCGAGGGCGACCGCATCGACGGCGAACACCGCGACCCGGCCGCGCTGGCGTGAGCACCATGTCCTCGCATCCCCTCGTGCTCCTGCACGGTCTGAACACCACCGCCGCGGTCTTCGATGGCGTGCGAAGCGCCCTGCCTTCCACCCTCGCGGTGCACACGCCCGAACTGCCGGCCCTGGCCGACGTCGACGCGATCGCCGCCGCGCTTCTCAAGACGCTGCCCGCGCGTTTTCACCTCGTCGGCTTCTCCTTCGGGGGTTACGTCGCGCTGGCCATGCGGGCGCTGGCCCCCGAGCGCCTGAGCGGCCTGGGCCTGGTCTGCAGCGGGCCCCAGGCCGACACGGCGGCGCAGGCCGCCGCGCGCCGCCAGGCCATCGGCACGGCGGCGAACGGTGGCCACGCCCAGCTGGTCGCGGCGCAGACCGCGTCCGCCTTCCACCCCGACAGCCTGGGCGATGCGCCGCTGATGCAGCGGCGCACGGCCATGGTGGCCGCCTACGGCGCCGAGCGCTTCATGGCGCACCAGGAAGCCAGCCTCGCGCGGCCCGAGCGCGGGGCCCTGCTCGACGGCCGCGTGCCCACGCTGATCGTGGCCGGCTCGCACGACAAGCTGTTCGCGCCCGAGCACCAGCGCGCGCTCGCGCAGGGCATTCCGGGGGCCGAATTCCACACCGTGCCCGGCGCCGGCCACCTGCTTCCCCTGGAGCAGCCCGAGGCGCTGGCGGCCCATCTGGCGCGCTGGGTCGCCGCCACGTCCTCTCTTTGAACCAAGGATCCCGACATGCGAACCTATGAACTGCCCGACTACCTGGTGTCGGGCGAAGGGCCGACCACGGTCTACCTGCTGCACGGTGCCTACGGTGCCAAGGAATACTGGCGCTGCACCACGCAGGCGCTCAACCAGGCCGGCTACCGCGTCGTGGCCTGGGACGCGCCCGGCTACGGCACCAGCCCGGTGCCCGACACCCTCAGCATGACCGACATGGCGCGCGTGGCCGGCCGCCTGATCGGCGCGACCAGCACGGGGCGCAACGTGGTGCTCGGCCACAGCATGGGCGGCATGGTGGCGCAGAAAACGGCGGACCTCTTTCCCGACCGCGTGCAGGCGCTGGTGCTCTCGGCCACCGCGCACACCTTCAACCACTCGGGCCCTGAATGGCAGGCCAACTTCCTGGCCACGCGCGTGGCGCCCCTGACACAGGGCCGCGCCATCGCGGACTATGCGCCCGAGATGCTGCGCTCGATGATGGGACCGGGCGCGCAGGGCCCCGCCATCGACCACGTGCTGCACAACGTCCGCCTCATGAACGCTGCCGGTTTCCAGAAAGCCATCCAGGCCACGGCCGCCTACCTCGAAGAAGACGTGTTGTCGCGCATCGCCGCGCCCACGCTGTGCATCGCCGGTGAACTCGACGCCACCTGCCCCGCCGCGGTGATGCGCCGCATGGCCGGTCTGCTCAAGCGGGGCGAGTACCACGAGATGAAAGGCGTGGCCCACTTCGGCTGGGCCGAGCGGCCCGACGAGTACCACCAGGTGCTGCTGTCCTTCCTCGGCCGCACGGCCCCCGCGTACTGACCGACGCCCATCGCCCCCACAAGAACGGAGACCGTTTCCATGAGCCCCCTTCACAAGACCCTGGGCCGCCTGGCGGCCATGGCCGCGCTCGCGGCGCTGCCCCACCTGGCGATGGCCGACACCTGGCCGAGCAAGCCCATCACCCTCATCGTGCCGTACCCGCCCGGGGGCTTCGCCGACAACGTCACCCGCTCCCTGGCCGCCGAAGTCAGCAAGACCCTGGGCCAGACGGTGGTGGTGGACAACCGCACCGGCGCCAGCGGCCGCATCGGCACCGACGCCATCGTGCGCGCGCCGAAAGACGGCTACACCATCGGCCTGGGCGTGCCCGCCACCCTGTCCCTGCTGCCCGTCACCGACCCGCGCTACGCCGACCTGAACCGGCAGATCACGCCCATCACCATCGCTGTGCGGACCGAGGTCGGGCTGGCCATCAACCCGCACCGCATCCCCGCGCGCAACTTCAAGGACTTCGTGGCCTACGCGCGCGCTCTCAAGGGTGAGATGGCCTATGGCTCGGCGGGCAACGCCACCAGCTCCCACCTCTGGTCGGAGACCATCCTGGAGGCGGCCGGCATCAAGGCGGTCCATGTGCCTTACAAGGGCGAAGCGCCGGCCGTCACCGACCTGCTCGGCGGGCAGGTCCAGTTCGTGCTCATCAGCGGCAGCGTCAAGCCCTACGTGGACAGCGGCAAGCTGCTCGTCATCGCCACCTCGGGCGAAGAGCGCTGGCGCCTGTTCCCCGACGTGCCCACGCTCAAGGAACTGGGTGTGGACGGCGTGGCCGCCTCCGGCTGGCTCGCCTACTTCGGCCCGGCCGGTCTGCCCGCCGGTGTCACGGAAAAACTGAACAGCGCCTTCGCGTCCGCCTTGAAACAATCCTCGGTGCAGAAACTGCTCGAGGGGCAGGGCTACAGCGCGATCGGCAGCACGCCGCAGGAACTCAGCGCCGTCACGGCGCGCGAGATCGTGCAGTTCGACAGGATCGTCAAGTCGGGCCGCGTGAAGCTCGACTGATGCCAGGGCGCAGCCGCGCCCGCTTTTCTTCCCCTTCCTTTCCCCCGGAGACAAACCCCATGACATGCAACCAGCTGCTGGCTGGCGCGGTGCTGTGCGCGCTCGGCGCCGGCGCGAGCGCCCAATCCAACGTCACGCTCACCGGCGTGGTGGACGCCGCGGTGCGCCACAGCACCAACTCACAAGGCTCGCTGACCTCCCTGGCCAGTGGCAGCAACTCCACCTCGCGCTTCATCATCCGCGGCGTGGAAGACCTGGGCAGCGGCCTCAAGGCCAGCTTCTGGCTGGAAGGCGCCTTCAACGCCGACACCGGCACCTCCGCCGTGAGCAACCAGTTCTTCGACCGCCGCTCCACCGTCGGCTTGGCTGGCCCCTGGGGTGAAGTGCGGCTCGGCCGCGACTGGAACCCGGCCTTCCTGTCCTGGGCCGGCACCGACCCCTTCGTGGTGGTCGGCGTGGGTGGCGCGATCAACATGTGGGCCTCGGCCCCCTCCGTCGCGCTGCGGCGGGCCTTCGGCGCGGGCGCCACCACCTTGTCGCGTTCCAACAATGCCCTGCAATACCTCCTGCCCGCCAACCTGGGCGGGGTGTACGGGCAGCTCATGGTCGCGCCGGGCGAGGAGGGCAACGCGCAGGGCAGCTACGACTACCACGGCGCGCGCCTGGGCTACGCGGCGGGCCCGTTCGACGTCGGCGGTTTCTACGGCAACACCCGCATCGACGCGACCAATGCGCAGTTCAAACAATCGGGCGCGCGCGCCTCGTACCACTTCGGCGGGGCCATCCTCTCGGGCAGCTTCACGCAATCGGCCTACCTGGGCTCCAAGCACAAGGCACTCTTGGTCGGCCTCAGCGTGCCGGTGGGCGTGGGGGTGATCAAGGCCTCGTACGTCAAGGTGGACCAGAGCGGCCGGGACGCGGCGGGCGCCAGCATCGCCGCCGACGACGCCCAGCGCTTCGCGGTGGGTTATGTGCACAACCTGTCCAAGCGCACGGCCGTGTACGTGAACGCCGGCCACGTCTCCAACAAGGGCCGGGCCACCTTCGCCATCTCGGGCGGCCCCGCCGGCAACGCGCCCGGCACCAGCTCCAGCGGCTACGAAGTGGGCCTGCGCCACCACTTCTGAGATCGACGGTCGCAGCCCAGGGGAGACGACGGGGCACGGCGGTCCGCGGGATGAAATGTCCTGAATGAACCAATTCACGCCGCGCCGCACTTTTGCCGTGGTTCCCTCGGCCGTGCGCCTGCACGGTCGAGGGAATCGACGTTTCCCGTTTGCTTACCGACTTTTTTTTCAGAATGAACCCGATCTCCCATCCGACCCCGAGCTTCAACCTGGAGGCTGCCCGCGACTACTACAACTACAGCCCCGACACCGTCCCGTTCCTGGAAGAGGACCGTTCCGAGACCCCCCTGAGCTTCGACCACGCTCGCCAGTACTTCGCCCAGGACGCGATGCAGCGCGGGATGATGCTGGAGAAAGCGCGGAACGTGCAGGCGAAATGGGGCAACCATGAGCCTGGCCTGGAATGGTTCGCCTATCTGAACAAGCATCCCCAGTTCCGGCAGACGATGTCCACCGAAGAGGCCGTGCAAGCCTCGAAGTTGCTGTGCAAGACGATCGAGGCATTCCGCGATCCCCGTCAGTGCGCGACGAACGCCCAAGCCCTTCACCAGGTGCTGTTGTGGGGGACGGCCGAACAGTTCCATCTCCATGGCTTCGCGCTGGAGTGGTTGAAAGACAGCCTGAAGCCCCGGGAACTCCAGGCGCTGCTGCTGGCCAGGAACTGCGAAGGTGTGCCAGTCCGTGCCGCGGCTTTGCGGCGTGGTGATGCGGAGGCGGTCGACCGGTACGACCGGCTGCTGGACACCTTCGAAACCCACCTGGGCGAAGAAGGCATCCGGTGGGTGATCGAGGTGGGCTCCCACGACCGGCGGGTGTCCTGATCGGCCCTGGCCGCCTCGAACCCCATCAGCGCGCGGGCGGCGGTGGGGCGGGAAAACTCTCCGCCAGATACGCTTCCCCGCGCTCCAGCACGAAATAGCGGAACGCCTCCGCCGCCGGTGACAGCAGCTTGGACTGCGTGTGCACCACGTTCCAGGCGCGCACCACCGGCGCGCCCTCCACGTCCAGCACGGTCATGAGCTGGTTGCTCAGCTCCAGGCCGATGGTGTGCAGCGACAGAAAACTCAGGCCCATGCCGGCCATCACGGCCTGCTTGATGGTCTCGTTGCTGGCCATCTCCATGATCACGCGCAGCTCCACGTGCTCGTCGGCCAGGAATTTCTCCAGCGCCGCGCGCGTGCCCGAGCCCTGCTCGCGCACGATGAAGTCGTATTCCCGCAGCAGCGCCGCCGGCACATGGCCCGCGCGCGCGAGCGGTGGCCCGGATGGGGAGCCGCAAGGCTCGCCGGTGTTGATTCGACGTTCCGGTATGCCAACCCGTTCGGGCCACCGCCCCCTCACAAGGGGGGCGGTGGTATCACCCACCTGATAGGGAAGGCACATGCAACATCCCCGCATTTCTTCGTCTCATCTCCCCCACCACGCCCACCGCCGCCGCCCGCGCCTGGCCGTCTACATCGACGCCGAAAACGTGAGCGGCCAGCACGCCGAGCAGCTCATGCGGCTGGTGAACCAGCGCGGCAGGCCCACGCTGTGCTGCGCGTATGGCGACTGGACCACCGACTTCCTGCTCTCCTGGAAGAAGTGGCTGCATCCGCTGGGCATCCGGCCGGTGCAGCAGTTCCACTATTCGCAGGGCAAGAACGCGAGCGACGCCGCGCTCATCATGGACGTGATGGAGCGGTTGCACCGTGGCCGCGTGGACGGCATCTGCATCGCTTCTTGCGACAGCGATTTCGTCGGCCTCGCGGGCCGCATTCAGGCGCACGGGCACGTGGTCTACGGCTTCGGGCAGCACAGCGCTTCGCCCGCCTTCGTGGCGGCGTGCGACGAGTTCGTGTTTCTGGACGGCAGCAGCAGCGGTAGCAGCCAAAGCCCGGAGCTGCTGGTGCGCCAGGGCCTGTCTTCGGCGCGGCCGCCGGCCCCGTAGGCCGCGCGCTCAGCCGCGGCGGGTGGCCGCGCCGGCGGGGCTCGCCGCCACCGCCTGCGCCAGCGGCCACTCGCCGCGCTCCACCAGGCCCAGCATCATGCGCTGCAGGCTCAACGCGGTGGAGCGCACGCCGGCGCTGTGGCGGCGCGCCTGGCTCACGTAGAGCGACCAGGTGATGGTCAGGCCCTTGATGGGCGTGGCGCTGAGTTCGCTCATCTGCGGGAAGTCGTGCATGGCGCAGTAGGGCATCACCGTGTAGCCCAGGCCGTCTTTCACGAGCGAGAGGCACAGCTGCAGCGTCTCGGCATCGGCCGCGCGGCGAAACTTCTGGCCGTGGCGCTTCAGGTAGGCGTCCACGCTCTTGCGCACGAGGTTGGGTCGGCCCGGCAGGATGAGCTTGCACGCACCCAGCTTCTCGGCGCTGGCGGGGCGGTCGGGGTGCAGGCCGGCGTCCACCGGGCCCACCAGCAGCAGCGGCTCGCAGACCAGTGGGGTCTGGTCGTGCAGCGGTGAGCTGCCTTCCTCGAAGTCCATGATGGCCACGTCCACCAGGCCCTGGTGCTGCCACTCGCGCAGGTGGTGGATGAAGCCTTCGTAGATGCGCAGCGACACGGCCGAGCGCGAGGGGATCTCGGCCGCGGCGAAGGGCGCGGTGACGAGCCGGTGCATGGAGAACGGCAGGCCGATGGAGACCTGCGTGCGCGCCTCGCGCCCGAGCTCGTCGCGCAGCAGCTCGGCCTGGCGCAGCAGGGGCCGCGCGCCGTTGTAGAGCAGGGTGCCGGCTTCGGTCAGTTTCACGCCGCGCGCTTCGCGCACCAGCAGCTGGATGCCGAGGTCGTGCTCCAGCGCGTTGAGCCGGCGCGAGAGCGCGGGCTGGGTGATTTCCATGTCGACGGCGGCCTTGTTGATGCTGCCGGCTTCGACCACACGCAGAAAGCAGTCCACCAGTTTCAGGTCCATGCGGCCTCCATCGGGGTCGGGTTCAGGTTCAACGATTGTCGTTGAACTGCCATGTCGATTCTCATGTATCGCATATCCCTGTCTCTCCCTACCATCGCGGCTCAAGGAGACAGACCATGGCTAAAGACAACCACGGCGCGGTGCGCCGTGTGGTGACGGGTCACGACGCGGCGGGCCGCTCGGTGATCGAGCAGGACGGCGCTTCGCCGTTCGTGTTGAGGACGACGGCCACCGGACCGGTGGTGACGGACCTCTGGAAAACCTTTCGCACCCCCGCCGACAACAGCGACGCCGCCGAACCCTGCGGGGACGTGACGCTGGCCCCGCCCGCCGGCGGCAGCGTGTTCCGCGTGGTGCAGTTCCCGCCCGACGCGGGCTACATGGACGGCTGGGACGAGCACGCGGCCTTCGCCGCGATGGGCCACGACCTGGCCGGCTCGGCCACCCGCAAAGGCAACACGGTGGGCATGCACACCACGGCGTCGGTGGACTACGCCATCGTGCTCTCGGGCGAGATCTGGGCGGTGATGGACGAGGGCGAGACCCTGCTGAAGGCGGGCGACGTGCTGGTGCAGCGCGGCACCAGCCACGGCTGGAGCAACCGCACGGCGGCGCCGGCCTCGGTGGCGTTTGTGCTGATCGACGCGCTGGCGCTGCCGGCGCGGGGCTGAGCCGGGCCATGGACGTGCAGACGATCACCGTGGCGCGCACGCCGCCTTCGCCGCACCTGGCGGTGAGCGTGGCCGGCCAGGGGCCGCTGGTGCTCCTGGTGCACGGCATGGGCGGCGACCGCCACAGCTGGCGGGCGCAGATCGAGGCGCTGGCGCAGCAAGGCTTCACCGCCGCCAGCGTGGACCTGCGCGGCTACGGCGGCAGCGGCGACATTGAAGGCGCGCTGGATTTCCACCGCGACTTCGGCGCCGACCTGCTGGCGGTGCTGGACCATTTCCAGGTGCCGCGCGCGCACCTGGTGGGCCTGTCCATGGGCAGCCGCGTGGCGCGCTCGCTGGCGCTGCGCCACCCCGAGCGCGTGGCCTCGCTGGTGCTGGCCAACAGCAGCCCGGGTTTTGACGCGATGGGGGCGGACGAGGTGGACCGCTTCATCGCCGACCGCTCGGCGGCGTTTCAGGGTGGGCAGGTGCCGGCCAGTTTCGGCATGGACCAGGCCCGCGCCATGTGCGCGCCCGACGCCGCGCCGGAGGCGCTGCGCACCGCGGCCGAGGCGATGCAGCGCATCCGCCTGAAGAACTACCTGGCGGTGCTGGTCGCCTCGACGCGGCAGGACCGGGGCGACCGCCTGGAGCAGATCGCCTGCCCCACGCTGGTGATCACCTCGGACCAGGACCGCGTGTACCCCGAGCCGGTCACGCGCCAGCTGCTGGCGCGCATCCCCGGTGTGGCGCACGCGCGCATCGAACGCGCAGGCCACCTGAGCAACCTGGAGCAGCCCGAGGCCTTCAACCGGGCCCTGCTCGCTTTTCTCCGTTGAGAGAGAAAGAGAACCCCCATGTATTTCAACTGGCAAACCCTGCCGCTCCAACCGCTCGCCAGCCTGGACAAGGCGTCGGCCGAGGTGGTGATCGTGGGCGCCGGCCCCGTCGGCCTGGCGACCGCGCTCGGCCTGGCCCGCGAGGGCGTGCGCACCGTGGTGCTTGAAGCGCGCGACACGATTTCCAAGGGCAGCCGCGCGCTGGCCATGAGCCGGCGCTCGATGCAGATCCTGGACCAGCTCGGCGTGGGCGCACGCGTGCTCGAGAAGTCGCTCACCTGGTCGGCCGGCTGGACCTTCTACGGCCGCCAGGAGGTGCATTCGATGAACATCGCCTCGCCGCCGCACGAGAAACACGGCCAGACCAACCTGCAGCAGTGCTGGATGGAGCAGCTGCTGCTCGACGAGCTGCTGGCCAGCGGCCTGTCGGACGTGCGCTACCAGCACACGGTGACGCAGATCGAGGCCAGCGACGAGGGGGTGCGGCTCTCGGTGTCCACGCCCGAGGGCGCCTGCACGCTGGACGCGGCCTACCTCGTGGCGGCCGACGGCCCGCGCGGCCTCACGCGGCGCTGCATGGGCATCGACTACCAAGGCACCTCGTATTCGCAGCGCTTCGTCATCAACGACATCCTCTGCAAGGAGCCGCTGCCCGAAGGCCGGCGCCTGTTCTTCAGCCCACCCTACCTGCCGGGCAAGACGGTGCTGATGCACAAGGCGCCGTTCGACATGTGGCGGCTGGACTTCCAGCTGATGGACGACCAGGACGCCGAGACCGAGATGCAACCCGAGCAGGTGCATGCGCGCATCCGCGCGCACTTCGAGCTGATGGGCATCGAGCCCAACTACGAGCTGGTGCTGACCTCGGTCTACAAGGCCAATGCGGTCTCGCTGCCCACCTACAACACGGGGCGCGTGCTGTTCGCGGGCGATGCGGCGCACCAGGTGCCGATCTTTGGCGGGCGCGGTGTGAACCATGGTTACGAAGACGCGCACAACCTGGCCTGGAAGCTGGCGCGCGTGGTCAAAGGTGTGTCCGACCCGCAGCTGCTGGACTCGTACACGCAGGAGCGCCGGGGCGCGCTGCTGGCCACGCTGGCCGAGCTCACGCGCACCACCATCTTCATCACCACGCCCTCGCCGGGCATCGCGCTGGTGCGCGAGGCCATCCTCTCGCTCTCGCTGAGCGAGAACTTCCTGGGCAACCTGTTCGACCCCTACGCCACGCCGCCGCACGACTGCACCGACAGCCCGCTCAACACGGCGGACGCCGGCGGCGATTTCGGGCCCGCCTGCCGCCCGGGCGCGCTGGTGCCCGATGCCGTGGTGGGCGCGGCGGGCGAACGCCTGTACGACCGCTTCGGCCCGCGCTTCACGCTGGTCGCCTTCACCGACGCCGCGCGCTTCGCCACCCTGCCGCTGCAGGTGCTGGGCTTCGAGGCCGACAGCACCGTGGGCCGGCTGTTCGACGCGCGCCCGGGCAGCTGTTATCTCGTCCGCCCCGACAACCGGGTGGCCGCGCGCTGGCGCGAGGCCACGCCCGAGCAGGTGGACGAAGCCCTGAACATCGCCCTGTGCGCCGCCCGCACCGAGGAACTCCAATGAGCACCACCACCGACAACACCTCTTCTTCGGCCACCTTTGCCGAACGCGATTTCGTCGACCTCGCCGGCGCGATCGACCGGGTGCCCGCGCCGCAGCGCGAGCTGTTCCTGACCAAGCTGGTCATCCTGCTGGCCGCCGGCGCGCCGGCCGGTCTGCTGGCCGACCGCCTTGAGCGCGCGGGCCGGCACCTCTCGGGCTAGGCGAGCCCCGTTCCCGGATTTTTTGATAACAAGGAGACAAAGACATGAAGACGACGACAACCTGGATAGGTCGCATCGTGGCCGGTGCGCTGGCCCTGGCCGGCGCGGCCCACGCCTGGGCGCAGCCCGAAGCGGCCTACCCCACCAAGCCCGTGCGCATCATCGTGCCGCTGGGCGCGGGCGGCGCGCCCGACGTGGTGACGCGGCTGCTGAGCCAGATCCTCACCGAGAAGAACGGCCCCTCCTTCGTGGTGGAGAACCGGCCCGGCGCCAACACCATCATCGGCACCGACACCTGCGCCAAGGCCCCGCCCGACGGCAGCACGCTGTGTGTGGTGAGCGGCAGCTCGCTGTCGATCAACCCGCACCTCTACCGCAAGCTGCCCTACGACGCGGCGAAGGACTTCGAGGCGGTCACGCCGCTGGTGGTGCCGGACATGGTCTTCCTGGTCTCGCCCGCGCTGCCGGTGAACAGCATGAAGGAGCTGATCGCGCACGCGCAGAAGCACCCGGGCAAGCTGGCCTACGGCTCGTTCGGCAACGGCTCGGACACGCACCTCACCATGGAGTGGCTCAAGCGCGCCACCAAGACCGACCTGCTGCACGTGCCCTTCAACGGCTTCGGCCCGATGATGCAGGCCTTCCTCACCGGCGACATCCAGCTGCTCTACGTGTCGGTGGGCAACCCCGGCATCGTGGCGCAGGCCAAGGCCGGCAAGATGCGCGCCCTGGCGGTGCTGGCGCCCACGCGCTCCGCGCAGCTGCCCGAGGTGCCGACGCTGACCGAGGCCGGCGTGGGCGACCCGGGCACCTTCACCTGGTTCGGCCTCATGGCGCCGGCCGGCACGCCGCGCGGCATCGTCAACAAGCTCAACGCGCAGGTCACGGCCGCGATGCAGACCCCCGCCATGCGCGAGCAGAACCAGACCATGGCCATGCGCACCCGCGCGCAGACACCGGAAGAGTTCGCCGCGTTCCTGAAGAAGGACCGCGAGGTCTGGGGCGAGCTGGTGCGCCAGACCGGCATTCAACTGGACTGAGGGGACTGAGCCATGAAGACAAGTGCTTTCCTGACCCTCTCCCTGGCCCTGTTCGCTGGCACCTGCGGCGCGCAGACCGCCTACCCGAGCCGCGCCGTGAAGGTGATCGTGCCGCTGGCGGCCGGTGGCCCGGTGGATCTCGTGGCGCGGCGCGTGAGCGAGCGCCTGACGAAGCAGCTGGGCCAGCCGGTGATGGTGGAGAACCGCGCGGGCGGCAACGGCATCATCGGCGCCAACGCCTGCAAGTCCGCCGCGCCCGACGGGCAGACGCTGTGCATCCTGCTCAGCGACACGCTGGTCATCAACCCCGCGATCTACAAGAAGCTGCCGTACGCGGTGGGCGATTTCGCGCCGATCTCGGAGATCAGCCGCATCGACACCGCCGTGGTGGTGAGCGCTAGCCTGCCGATCCGCAGCATCCAGGAGCTGGTGCAGTACGACCGCGCCCACCCGGGCAAGCTGAACTGGGGCCATTTCGGCATCGGCAGCTCGTCGCACCTGTTCATGGCGCAGGTCAACGAGAAGCTGGGCGCGCGCATCGTGGACGTGCCCTACCAGGGTGGCGGGCCCGCGCTCAACGGCCTGCTGGGCGACCAGGTGCAGGTGTCGAGCCTGTCGTACTCGCTGGTGGCGCAGCACATCGACGCGGGCAAGCTGCGCGCGCTGGCCGTGCTGGGCGACACGCCCTCGCCGCGCTTCGCCGGCGTGCCGCTGCTGAAGAACCAGGGCCTGGGCACCGCGCGCAACGCATGGATCGGCCTGTTCGCGCCCACGGGCACACCGGCGGCGGTGATCGCGCGGCTGTCCGCCGAAATCAAGGCCATCACCTCGGACCCCGAGTTCCAGAAGAGCCTGGACGCGCAGGGTTTGCACGTGACCGGGCGCAGCCCCGAGGAGACGGCGGCGGTCATCAAGGCCGAGGGTGCGGACTGGAGCGCGGTGGCGAAGGCGGCGAACGTCAGCCTGGACTGAGCTTCGGTCCGGCCTTGCGCGTGAAGCGCCTCACCTTCGGCTTCTTCGGCTGGGTGAGGTGCTCGCGCAGGAAATCGATGAAGTCTTTCGCCGCCGCGTTGCGCATGGGGCCGGGCCGGTAGACCAGCACCACGCGGCGTTCGATGCGCGGGTCCTGCAGCGCGAGCACGGCCAGCTCGGGGTCGTGCAGCGAGGTGGTGTAGAGCTGGGGCATGAGGCCCAGCGCCATGCCGCCGCGCACCAGGGCGTACAGCGTTTCCGAGTAACGCACGTGGTACGGCGCCTGCGCGCCCTGCTGGCCGAACTGCGCGCGCGCCGGCTCGCCCAGGGCGGGCATGCTGCCGCTTTCGAACAGCACCAGGCGTTCATGGCCGATGGCCTTCCAGCTCGCCTTGCCCTCGCGCGCCAAGGGGTGGTCGCGCCGCACCACCAGCACCAGCGCGTCTTGAAAGAGGTCGATGCAGGTCAGGCCGCCAGGCGGCTCGGTGATGGCGGCCAGGGCCAGGTCGAGCCGGCCTTCGCGCACCTCCTGCAGCAGCACGGTGGAGGGCGCGTCGCGCCAGACGAATTCCACCGCCGGCCCGCCCGTGGGCTTGAAGGCGTTGACCGCCGCCGCCAGCCGCGTGCTGGCCGAGGGGATCACGCCCACGCGCACCAGCGCGCGGCCGCGCTGCACCACGTGGTGGATGTCCTGCAGGGCCAGATCCACGGTGTTGACGAGAAAGTCGGTGCGCGCCAGCACCTCGGTGCCCAGCGGCGTGATCTCCAGCCGGTGGGTGTTGCGCGTGAGCAGCTGCGCGCCCAGCAGCTTCTCCATCTGCTTGATGGCGTTGCTCAGCGCCGGCTGCGTGATGGCCAGCCGCTTGGCCGCGCGGCCGAAATGACCTTCCTGCATGAGCACGGAAAAGAACTGCAGGTGGCGCAGCGTGAGCGCGCGGATGGCGGGGTTTTCCACGGCGGCCTGGTGATAAATCGGATGAATGAAATTATAGAAACTTAAAACTTCTCTTATCAAGCACGCCTGCCTAGACTGGCCGCATGCTCCCCACGAACGACCCGGCCGACCAGGCCCTGGACCGCTTTCTGCAGGCCATCCCGAAGATGGAGCTGCACTGCCATCTGTTCGGCACCGTGCGGCGCGACACCTTCGCCGAGTTGAACCGCCGCGCCGGCGCGCCACTCACGGACGAAGAAGTGACCGGCTTCTACACCCGCGGTGAAAAACCCGTGGGCGTGCTGCGCGTGCTGCGCTCGCTGGACGCGCAGCTGGTGCGCAACCCGGCCGACCTGTACCGCCTCACCATCGAGTACCTGGAAGACGCGGCCGCGCACCAGGTGCGTTATGCCGAGTTCTTCTGGAACCCCACCGGCACGGTGCGGGTCTCCGGCATTCCCTATGCCGCCGCGCAGGACGCGATCGTGCAGGCCATCCGCGACGCGGAGAGGCCGTTGGGCATCGTGGGCCGCCTCATCGCCGCGGTGGACCGCGAAGCCAGCCCGCAGGCCGCCACCGAGATGGTGGAGTGGGTCACGGCCCACCGCTGCGACGAGGTGATCGGCATCGGCATCGACTACCGCGAGAACGAGCGCCCGCCCGAGCTGTTCGCGCAGGCCTACCAGAACGCGCGGCGCGCGGGCCTCAAGACCACCGCGCACGCGGGCGAGTTCGGCATGCCCTGGACCAACGTGCGCACCGCGCTGGAGCTGCTGCAGGTGGACCGCATCGACCACGGCTACACGGTGGTGGACGACCCGGCCTTCGCGCGGCAGTGCGCCGAGCGCGGCGTGCTGTTCACCGTGGTGCCCACCAACTCCTACTACCTGCGCACGCTGCCGCCCGAGCGCTGGGCGCTGGACCACCCGATCCGCCGCATGCCCGGCCTGGGCCTGCGCATCCACCCCAACACCGACGACCCCACCCTGCACCACGTCACGCCCACCGGCGCGTGGACCATGATGGTGCGCGACTTCGGTTTCCACCTCGACGACCTGCGTGGCTTCATGCACAACGGCCTGGACGGCGCGTGGATCGACGACACGCAGCGCCGCCGCTGGCGCACCGAGTGGTCCGCCGAGTTCGACGCGCTGCGCGCCACTTCTTTTTCTTCCGCTTCCATCCCCACCTGAAAGACCCCCATGGCCCACGAACGCTCAAGCCTCGTCCTCGCCGCCTCGCTGCTGCTGGCCTTCTCGGCCCACGCCCAGGGCCCCGCCTGGCCCACGGCCAAACCGGTGACGCTGATCGTGCCGTTCACGGCCGGCGGCAGCGTGGACTTCATCGCCCGCCAGGTCGCCACCAAACTGGGCGAGCGCCTCAACCAGACCGTGGTGATCGAGAACGTGGCCGGGGCCGGCGGCGCCATCGGCCTGCAGAAAGCCGTGAACGCCGCGCCCGACGGCTACACCCTGGTGGCCGGGCCCGACAGCGCCATCGCCATCGGCAAGCTGGCCAACCCGGCGGCCTACCGCTTCGACCCGCTCAAGGACCTGGTGCCGGTGGGCATGCTCAACACCGCGCCCATGCTGCTGGTGGCGCGCACCGACCTGCCGATCAAGAACTACGCCGACTTCGTCAAGCTCGCCAAGGCCGAGCCCGGCAAATACACCTACGCCACCTCGGGCGTGGGCACCGTGCTGCACCTCGCCATGGAGCAGCTCAAGCAGCGCTCGGGCATCTTCGTCACGCACGTGCCCTACCGGGGCGGCGCGCAGATCGCCAACGACGTGATGGGCAAGCAGGTGGACCTGGCCATGCTGGTCAGCGCGAGCAGCATTCCCCACGTGCGCGCCGGCAGCCTCAAGGCGCTGGGCGTGACCGGCAAGCAGCGCATCGCCTCGCTGCCCGACGTGCCCACCTTCGACGAGATGCCCGGCCTCAAGGGCTACGACGTGCTCACCTGGACCGGCATCTTCGCGCCCAAGGGCACGCCGGGCGCCATCGTGAGCAAGCTCAACGAAGCGCTCAACGACGCGCTGAAAGACCCCGAGGTGCGCGCCCGCCTCGCCGAGCAGGGCGCCCTGCCGGGCAGCGGATCCCCCGAGGCGCTGGGCAGCTTTGCCCAGGCCGAATTCGCGCGCAACCAGAAGCTGGTGCCCACCCTCAACCTGAAGGACTGAAACAACATGCCCATCGACCTGGCTTCCCGTCGCGGTTTTCTTTCCACCGGTTCGCTGGCCCTGGCCAGCGTGGCGGCCACCGGCCTGCTGCCCGCGTTCGCGCAGGACGCGCAGACCCAGGTGCTGCTGGGCGTGGCGGCGCAGCAGCTGCCGGCCATTCCGGCGAGCAAGCGCACCGTGATCATCGACACCGACCCGGGCCAGGACGACGCCATCGCGCTGCTCTTCGCGCTGGCCGCGCCCGAGCGGCTGGACGTGCGCGCGCTCACCGTCTCGGTGGGCAACATGCCCCTGAGCGTCACCGAGAAGAACACCCGCCGCGTGCGCGACTGGGCCGGGCGCACCGAGGTGCCGGTGTACGCCGGCTACCCCCGGCCGCTGATCCGCGACCCCATCTTCGCGGACGACGTGCACGGCAAGACCGGCCTGGACGGCCCCACGCTGCACGAGCCGCGCGGCCCGCTCGCGCCCGGCCACGCGGTGGACTACCTCATCAGCACCCTGCGCGCCGCCGCGCCCGCCAGCGTGGTGGTGGTGGGCCTGGGCCCGCTGACCAACATCGCCGCCGCGCTGAACATGGCGCCGGACATCAAGGCCGCCATCAGCGAGGTGGTGGTGCTCGGTGGCTCGTGGGGCGTGGGCGGCAACATCACGCCGGCCGCCACTTTCAACCTGTATGCCGACCCGGAGGCCGCGTCGGTGGTGTTCCGCAGCGGCGTGCCGGTCACGGCGATCTCGCACGACGCCGCGCGGCGCGTGCTCGTCACGCCCGAGCGCATCGCGCCCTTCCGCCAGATGGGCAACAACGCCGGCAAGGTGGTCGCCGACATCCTGGACTCGGCCATGGACTACGCCATGCGCCGCCGGGGCGTGAAGGTCGGCCCGATGTACGACCCCTGCGTCATCGCCTACCTGCTCCAGCCCGAGCTGTTCAAGGGCGCGCGCGTGCCGGTGGACATCGAGACCCGGGGCGAATTCACCAGCGGCGCCACTGTGGTGGACTTCCGCGGCTACACCAAGCGCAAGGCCAACACGCTGTGGGTCAACGCGGTGGACATCGACGGCTTCTACCGCCTGCTCGAAAAACAGATCGCGCGTTTGCCGTGATGTGACGGGTCTGCGGAGCCGGGCACATAATCCGCCCCATCGCCCCGCCAGCCGCAGACCCACGATGCCACCACGCCGCGCTTCCGCTTCCAGCCCCACCGATGCCGACAGCAGCGCCGCGCGCTCGGCCATCCTCGCGGCGGCGCGCTCGGAGTTCTCCGCCAAGGGGCTGACCGGGGCGCGCGTCAACGAGATCGCGGCCCGCGCCGGCGTCAACAAGCAGCTGATCTACTACTACTTCGGCAGCAAGGAAGACCTCTACCGCGCCGCGCTGGAGGTGGTCTACACCGAGATCCGCACGCAGGAGCGCAGCCTGAAACTGGGCGACATGCAGCCCGAGGAGGCAATGGCCACGCTGATCGGTTTCTCGTTCGACTACCTCGCCGAGCACCCCGATTTCATCGGCCTGCTCAACCACGAGAACGCGCAGGGCGCGCAGCACGTGCGCGATTCGAGCGCGATCCGCGACACCAACTCGCCGCTGATCGAGCTCATCGCCAAGACCCTGGCGCGCGGCATCCGCGCGCGCGTGTTCCGCCGTGGCATCGACCCGGTGGAGCTCTACATCTCGGTCGCCGGCATGTCGTATTTCTTCTTCTCCAACCGCCTGACTCTGTCGTCCATCTTCAGCCGCGATCTCTCGTCGGCCGACGCGGTGGGCGCCTACCGCGCGCACGTCGTGGCCTTCGCCATGGCCGGTCTGCGCGCCTGATTCCACCGCACCATTCGAGGGCGCGAACGCATCCGGGCAAACCCTTTGCTCCGATTTCAACCAAACGGTTGACACGAAGTTGACACGCCCATATGCTCATCCCATCGCGTTTGAGAAAAGGGTCATGCCATGTCAGGCAACGTTGTCACACTGCTGGATCCCGCGCAGCTGCCGGCTCGTTTCGAGTCGGTCGAGGCGCTGGAGGAATTCCTGTCGCGGCCGAGCCAGGCCCTGATCGACGATCTGGCGCAGGTGGACGGCGACATCATGATCCTGGGCGTGGCCGGCAAGATGGGCCCCACGCTCGCGCGCCTGGCCAAGAACGCCGCGCCGCACAAGCGCGTGATCGGTGTGGCGCGCTTCAGCGACCCCGCCGTGCGCCAGCGCATGGAAGCCTGGGGCATCGAGACCATCGCCGCCGACCTGCTGGACCGCGCTGCGCTCGAGGCGCTGCCGCGCGTGCCCAACATCGTCTTCGCGGCCGGCCACAAGTTCGGCGCCAAGGACAACCAGGCCCTGACCTGGGCCATGAACACCCACGTGCCGGCCCTGGTGGCCGACACCTTCCGCGAGTCGCGCATCGTCGGTTTCTCCACCGGCAACATCTACCCGCTGACCACGGTGGGCCGCCAGGGCGCGAGCGAGAAGACGCCGCCCGCGCCGCTGGGCGAGTACGCGCAGTCGTGCATCGGGCGCGAGCGCATGTTCGAGTACTTCTCGGGCCAGCACGGCACGCCGGGCCGCATCTTCCGGCTCAACTACGCGATCGACATGCGCTACGGCGTGCTGTACGACATCGCCTCCAAGGTGCACCGGGGCGAGACGGTGGACGTGACCATGGGCCACGTGAACGTGATCTGGCAGGGCGACGCGAACGCGCAGGTGCTGCGCTGCCTGCGCCACTGCACGGTGCCGGCCACGCCGGTGAACTGCACCGGGCCGGAAACGCTGTCGGTGCGCTGGCTGGTGGACGAGTTCGCCGCGCGCCTGGGCGTGAAGGCGCAGGTGAGCGGGCAGGAGGCGGCCACCGCGCTGCTGTCGGACACCACGCTGGCGGGCAAGCTGTTCGGTTACCCGCTGGTGCCGCTGGGCGCCATGCTCGACTGGGTGGCCGACTGGGTCAAGCGCGAGCAGCCGGCGCACGGCAAGCCGACCAAGTTCGAGGTCCGGGATGGCGCCTTCTGAGGCACTGACCTCGGTCATCCTCGGTCCGGACGATGTGCCGGAGGGCCTCGCTTTGTCGGACGCCGCGGGCTGGAACCAGACCGCCGACGACTGGCGCGTGTTCGTCACGCAGGGCCGGGTCTTCGGCCTGCGCGACGGCGATGCGGGCCCGCTGGTGGCGACCGCCGCCGCGTTGCCTTACGAAGGCGGCATCGGCTGGGTCTCCATGGTGCTGGTGAACGCCGCGTGGCGGCACCAGGGCCTGGCCACCGCGCTGATGGCGCGCTGCGTGGCGCACCTGCGCTCGCTGGGCGCCACGCCGGTGCTGGACGCCACGCCCGCCGGCCAGCAGGCCTACCTGCGCATCGGTTTCGAAGATGGCTTTGCACTCGCGCGCTGGGAAGGCTCGGTGACTGCCGCCGCCCCGCGCCCCGCGCCACCGGCCGATGCCGGCACGGTGTCGGCGCTCGATGCCCAGGCCAACGGCTGCGGCCGGGGCTTTCTGCTGGCCGACTTCTTGCAACGTGCCGGCACGCGGGTGGGCCTGTCGCCGGCGCGCACCGGTTTCGTGATCGCCCGCGAAGGCCGCCGCGCCACGCAGATCGGCCCGCTGGTGGCCGACGACGAAAGCTCGGCGCTCTCGCTGCTGCAGGCCGCCTTGTCGGGCCTGAGCGGCCGCGTGTTTCTCGATGTGCCCGAACGCTGGGCCGCGCTGCGGGCCTGGCTGGAACAGGCCGGCTTCGTGCGCCAGCGCTCCTTCGTGCGCATGTCGCTCGGCGCCGCCCCCATCGCCTCTGTCAACGACCGGCTGTTCGTGCTGGCCGGTCCCGAATTTGGTTGAACCATGAGCCTCACTGCCTCTCAAGTCGAACACACCCGCGCGCTGCTGCGCCGCGGCCTGGCCATTCCGGCGCACCCGCTCGCGCTCAACGCACAGCGCCAGCTCGACGTGCGCCGCCAGCGCGCGCTCAGCCGCTACTACCTCGATGCCGGTGCCGGCGGCCTGGCCGTGGGCGTGCACACCACGCAGTTCGCGATCCGCGAGGTGGGGCTGTATGAAGAGGTGCTGCGCCTGGCCATGGAGACCGCGCGCGCCTGGGTCGAACCCGGCCGCGAACTCGCCATGGTGGCCGGCGTGTGCGGCCGCACCGAACAGGCCGTGGCCGAAGCGACCCTCGCGCGCGGCCTGGGCTACAACGCCGGCCTGCTGAGCCTGGCCGCGATGAAGGGCCAGAGCGAGGACGCGCTGATCGCGCACTGCGAGGCGGTGGCGCAAGAGATTCCGCTGATCGGCTTCTACCTGCAGCCCGCCGTGGGCGGCATGAACCTCAGCGCCGCGTTCTGGGCCCGCTTCGCGGCGATTCCGAACGTGGTAGCGATCAAGGTCGCGCCCTTCCACCGCTACCGCACGCTGGACGTGGTGCGCGGCCTGGTGCAGGCGCGCGCCGAAGAGCGCGTGACGCTCTACACCGGCAACGACGACCACATCGTGCTCGACCTGATCACGCCCTTCACCGTGCCGCGCGACGGCCAGCCGGTGACGGTGCGTTTTCGCGGTGGCCTGCTCGGCCATTGGTCGGTGTGGACCTCGGGCGCGGTGCGCATGCTGGAGCTGTGCAAGGCCGCGGCCAAGGGTTCGGTGGTGACGGCCGAGATGCTCGCGCTGGACAGCCGCGTGACCGACTGCAACAGCGCCTTCTTCGACGTGGCCAACGACTTCCACGGCTGCATCGCCGGCTGCCATGAGATCCTGCGCCGCCAGGGTTTGCTCGAAGGCATCTGGTGCCTGGACCCGAACGAAGGCCTGAGCCCGGGCCAGAAGGAAGCCATCGACCGCGTGTGCGCCGAGCACGGCGACCTGGCCGACGACGCCTTCGTGAAGGCCGGCCTGAGCCGCTGGCTCGCGTGACGGAAAGAAGAAACCCACCATGACGCAAAACAGAATCGCCCGCTGGACCGCCCACTACCTGCCCGCCATCGGGCTGTTCGTGGGCTTCATCGTGTTGTGGCAGCTCGCGGTGTCGGTGTTCGGCATCCGCGAATACCTGCTGCCCAGCCCCTACTCGGTGTGGCAGGCCATGCTGAGCGACGAGATTCCCTGGTTCAGCCACGCCTGGATCACGGGTGTGGAAATCCTCGGCGCCTTCGTGCTGGCCGGTGTGGCCGGCGTGATGCTGGGCATGGCCATCGCCTGGTCGCAAGGCATCTCTCGCGCGCTCACGCCCTTCCTGGTGTTCGTGAACACGCTGCCCAAGGTGGCGATCGCGCCGCTGTTCCTGATGTGGCTGGGCTACGGCATCCTGCCCAACATGCTGATCGGCGCGCTGATCGGCTTCTTCCCGGTGGTCATCAACACCGCCGTGGGCCTGACCCAGATCGACCAGGACATGGTGGACCTGGGCCGCGTGTTCAGCGCGCCCAAGTGGAAGGTGTTCATGAAGATCCGCATCCCCAACGCCTACCCCTACATCCTGAGCGCGCTCAAGGTCACCGCCACCTCGGCCGTGGTGGGCGCGGTGGTGGGCGAGTTCGTGGCCTCGCAGAAGGGCCTGGGCTACGTGATCATCACCACGCAGAGCAGCATGAACACGCCGGCCGCGTTCGCCGCGCTGGTGTGGATCTCGGTGCTGGGCCTGCTGCTGTACGGCCTGGTGGCCCTGCTCTCGCGCCTGCTCGCGCCCTGGGCCGAAGAAGCCCCGCGCTGATCAAAGAAAACAACAACCCCTTCCCTCCCCGCCGTTCTCCTCCTCCCCACCCGTCCTCCGAAAGGAAAGCACCATGACTCCCAGGATCGCTGTTTCCGCCGCCGCCGTCTGCGCGGCCCTGCTGGCGCTGCTGCCAGCCACGGCCTCGGCCCAGGCCAAGGAGAAGTTCACCTTCGCCCTCAACTGGTTCGCCGTGGGCGACCACGCCGCCTACTGGGTGGCGCTGGACAAGGGCTACTACGCGCAGCGCGGCCTGGACGTGACGCTGGAAAACTCCAAGGGCTCGGGCGACTCCATCGCCAAGGTGGACACCAACCGCGCCGACGCCGGCCTGGCCGACGCGGTGCCGGTGATCTCGGCCGCCTCGCGCGGCGCGCGCGTGAAGATGGTGGGCATGGTGTTCGACAAGACCCCCATGACCTTCTTCAGCCACGCCGACGCGCCGCTGCTCAAGCCCAAGGACCTCGAAGGCAAGACCGTGGCCGCGCCCGCCGGCGACAGCCAGCGCCTGGCCTTCCCCGCTTTCGCGCGCCTGAACCAGATCGACCCGAACAAGGTCAGCTGGGTCAACATCGAGCCCACCGCCAAGGTCGCCTCCATCGCCGAGAAGCGCGTGGACGGCGTGGCCGACTACACCACCGGCCAGCCCTTCTACGACAAGGCCATGGGCCCGGGCAAGGCCGTGCGCCTGCAGTGGGCCGACTACGGCTTCGACCTCTACGCCATGTCCATCATCGCGGGCGAGAAGACCATGGCCGACAAGCCCAAGCAGCTCAAGGCCTTCCTCGAAGCCTCGTACATGGGCTGGCGCGACGTGATGGCCAACCCCAAGGAAGCGCTGGCCATCTTCAAGAAGCGCGTGCCCGAGATCGACGTCGCCATCATCGAAGCCAACATGATGATGGGCTTCGACCTCATGCGCACCAGGAACTACGCCGACAACGGCATCGGCTGGATCGACGAGAAGAAGATGTGCGCCTCCACCGACATCGTCAACACCTACATGGGCCTGCCCAAGAAGGTGGATTGCAAGACGGTGTTCAGCACCGAGTACTTCACCAAGGTGGCGATGCCGCTGCCGGTCAAGTAAGCCCACAGCGCGCAAGAAACCAGGCATGCAGGACACCGACGAGATGAGCCCAGCAACAGAACAAACGGATGGCGTGGCCTCGGGCCGCGTCCTCATCGAGGTGGACCATGCCGGCATGATCTACCAGGCCGAGAGCGGCCCGGTGGAGGCCTTGCGCGACATTTCGCTGCAGATCCGCGAAGGCGAGTTCGTGGCGCTGGTCGGCCCCAGCGGCTGCGGCAAGTCCACGCTGATGCGCGCCATCGCCGGCCTGCGCCCCGTCACCAGCGGGCGCATCCTGGTCGACGGCGTGCCGGTGGACAAGCCGATCCCCAAGGTGGGCATGGTGTTCCAGGCCGCGCTGCTGCTCAAGTGGCGCTCGGTGCTCGACAACGTGCTGCTGCCGGTGGAACTCTCCGGCGGCAACCCCGCGCAGTACCGCGAGCGCGCGCACGCGCTGCTCAAGATGGTGGGCCTGGGCGACTTCGCGAACAAGCGGCCGGGCGAGCTCTCGGGCGGCATGCAGCAGCGCGCCTCGCTCTGCCGCGCGCTGATCCTGGACCCGCCCATCCTGCTGATGGACGAGCCCTTCGGCGCGCTCGACGCCATGACGCGCGACGAGATGAACATCGAGCTGCTGCGCATCTGGGGTGAGAGCAGCAGCGGCGGGCAGCGCAAGACCATCGTGTTCGTCACGCACTCGATTCCCGAGGCCGTGTTCCTGGCCGACCGCGTGGTGGTGATGTCGCCGCGCCCGGGCCGCGTGGCCAACATCCGCCAGGTGGACATCGCGCGCCCGCGCACCGCCGAGACGCGCGCCGACCCGGCGCTGGGCCGCATGTCCTTCGAGCTGTACACCGAACTCTCGGGCGCCACCGGCCGGCGCGAGACGCGGGCCGGCCCGCAGTGGTGAACCTTCGCCACCGCCCGCGCGGCTGAAAGAGCGGCCCCGTGCGCATCGCCCTGTGCAACGAGGTGCTGGCGCCGCTGCCGTTCGCCCGCCAGTGCGAGGTGGCGGCCGCCCTGGGCTACGACGGGCTGGAGGTGGCGCCCTTCACGCTGGGCGAGCAACCCTTGTCGAGCGCGCGGCGCAGCGGACTGCGCCGCGCGGCGGCGGACGCGGGCATCGAGGTCTCGGGCCTGCACTGGCTGCTGCGGCAGCCGGCGGGCCTGTCCATCACCTCGGCCGACACCGCCGTGCGCGCCCGCACGCTCGACACCCTGCGCCACCAGATTGACCTCTGCGCCGACCTCGGCGGCGCGGTGCTGGTGCACGGCTCGCCCGCGCAGCGCCGCCTGCCGCCGGGTGAGGAAGCCGCCGCGCGCGAACGCGGCATCGAGGCCTTCGCCGCCGTGGCGGCGCACGCGCAGGCGGCCGGCGTCGTCTACTGCATCGAACCCCTGGCCGCGCCCGAGGCCGACTTCATCCACACCGTGGCCGAGGCCGCCGCCATCGTGCGCGCCATCGGCCGTCCCGCGCTGCGCACCATGCTCGACTGCTGCGCCGCCGCGCGCGCCGAGGCCGAGCCGGTGCCTGCCGTGCTCGCGCGCTGGCTGCCCACCGGCCTGCTCGCCCACGTGCAGGTGAACGACCCCAACCTGCGCGGCCCCGGCCAGGGCGCGCTGGCCTTCGCCGACATCCTGCGCACGCTGCGCCAGCACGGCTACGCCGGCTGGGTGGCGGTGGAGCCCTTCGACTACCAACCCGATGGCCCCATGGCCGCCGCCCGCGCCATCGGTTACCTGCGGGGCCTGCTGGAGGCCCTGCATTGAGGAAATGACCGCCATGCCCACCGCCCCCCGCGTCCAAGTGTTGTCCGTCGAGCGCTTCGAGTCGCCCTACCGGCTGCGCCTGCCGTTCCGCTTCGGCGTCATCACCGTGACCGAAGGCCGCCAGGCCATCGTGCGCGTGCGCGTGCGCCACGAGAACGGGCGCGAAGGCACGGGCTACGCCGCCGAAGCGCTGGGCGCCAAGTGGTTCGACAAGAACCCCGCGCTCTCCGACGCGCAGAACCACGACCAGCTGCGCAAGGCGCTGGAACTCACCGCCGAAGCCTACGGCGCGGCGCCCCCGCTCAGCGCCTTCGACCTGTATGCCAACCACTACCGCGAGCTGCTGCAGGCCGGCGCCGCGTGCGGCCTGAACCCGCTGGTGACCAGCTACGGCCCGGCCCTGATCGACCGCGCGGTGCTCGACGCGCTGTGCCGCATCGAAGGCCTGAGCTTCTGGCAGGCGATGCAGCACAACCGGCCCGGCATGCGCGCGCACCCCATCGCGCCCGACCTGCAAGGCTTCGCGCTCGCGCCCTTCCTGCGCGGCCTCACGCCACTGACCTCGCTGGCGGTGCGCCACACCGTGGGCCTGCTCGACCCCATCGTGGCGGGCGACCAGGCCGCCGGCACGCGCGTGAACGACGGCTTGCCCGAAACCCTGGAAGAGGTGGTGGCCGCGCACGGCAACCGTTACTTCAAGCTCAAGGTCTCGGGCCAGGCCGACGCCGACCTCGAGCGGCTGCGCCGCATCGCCTCCGTGCTCGACCGCCTGCAAGACCCCTACGTGGTCACGCTCGACGGCAACGAGCAGTACGAGAACGCCGAGGCCATCGCCGCGCTGTGGCAGCGCATGGCCGCCGAGCCCGCGCTGCGCCGCCTGTGCGAGGCCACGCTGCTGATCGAACAGCCCATCAAGCGGCAGATGGCGCTGGCCCAGCCGGTGGCGGCGCTGGCGCGGCACAAGCCCGTGATCATCGACGAGTCCGACGGTGACCTCGACGCCTTCCCTTGCGCCCGCGCGCTGGGCTACACCGGCGTCTCCACCAAGGCCTGCAAGGGCTTCTACAAATCGGTGCTCAACCTCGCGCGCTGCCAGGTGTGGAACCAGGCCGAGGGCCGCGAGACCTTCTTCATGTCGGCCGAAGACCTCACCACCCAGCCCGGCATCAGCGTGCAGCAGGACCTGGCGCTGGTCAGCCTGCTCGGCATCACCCACGTGGAGCGCAACGCCCACCACTTCATCGACGGCTTCAACGGCCGCCCACCGGCCGAGGCCGACGCCTACCTCGCCGCGCACCCCGACCTCTACCACCGGCAGGCCGGTGGCGTGCGCCTGCGCATAGCGCGCGGGCAGCTGGCCCTGGGCTCGCTCGCCGGTGTGGGCTTCGGCTCCGCCGTGGAGCCGGAGCTGAGCGGCACCGCCGCCATGCCACGCGCCGACTGGCCCCCCCACGCATCGGAGACCCCATGAGCAGCATCGACTACGAAAGCCACGACGGCCTGGGCCTGGCGCAGCTGGTCAAGCAAGGCGAGGTGACGCCGCAGGAGCTGCTGGAGGCCGCGCTCGCGCGCATCGCCGCGCACAACCCGGCGCTCAACGCCGTGGTCACGCCGCTGTACGACGCGGCGCGCGCCGAGATCGCGCGCGGCCTGCCGGCCGGGCCGTTCCAGGGCGTGCCCTTTCTCGTGAAAGAGCTGGTGGCCTCGGTGGCGGGCGCGGCCACCACCGCGTCCTCGCGCCTGTACGCGCACAACACCGCGGCGGCCGACAGCGAGATCGTGGCGCGCCTGCGCCGCGCGGGGCTGGTGATCGCAGGCAAGACCAACTCGCCCGAGTTCGGGCTCTCGCCCATCACCGAGTCGCTGCTGTACGGCGTGACGCGCAACCCCTGGAACACCGAGCTCTCGCCCGGCGGCTCCAGCGGCGGCGCGGCGGCGGCCGTGGCCTCGGGCATGGTGCCGCTGGCCCACGCCACCGACGGCGGCGGCTCCATCCGCATCCCGGCCTCGTGCTGCGGCCTCTTCGGCTTGAAGCCCACGCGCGCGCGCATCACCGCCGGCCCCGAAGGCGGCGAAGGCCTCAACGGCCTGGCCCACCAGCACGTGGTGAGCCGCAGCGTGCGCGACAGCGCGGCCCTGCTCGACGCCATCGCCGGCCCCATGCCGGGCGACCCCTACAGCGCCGTGCCGCCCGAGCGGCCCTACCTGGAAGAGATGGGCCGCGCGCCCGGGCGCCTGCGCATCGCCTTCGCCAGAACCGCGCCCACCGGCGTGCCGGTGGACCCGGCCTGCGTGGCCGCCGTGGAAGACGCCGCGCGCCTGTGCGAACAGCTCGGCCACCACGTGGAAGAAGCCTCGCCCGACTACGACGCCCAGGTGGTGGAGCGCGGTTTCGAAATGGTGTTCGCCACCCACACCATGGCCAACATCGCGCGCGCCACCGGCGGCCCCCTGCCCGACCCGGAACTGGTCGAACCCTTGACCTACGCGCTGGCCCAGTTGGGCCGCGTGCCCAGCGCGGCCGAATACATCCTCAACCTGCATGCGCTGCAGCGGCAGTCGCGGCGCATCGCGGGCTTCTTCGAGCGCTTCGACGTGTGGCTCACGCCCACGCTCGCGCAGACGCCCCGGGCCATCGGCCACTTCAACATCCGCTCCAGCGACGTGCGCGACTGGATGAGCAAGCTCGCGGCCTACCTGCCCTTCACCTACCCCTTCAACGTCACCGGCCAGCCCGCGGCCTCGGTGCCGCTGCACTGGACGGCCGACAACCTGCCCATCGGCTGCCAGTTCGCGGCGCGTTATGGCGACGAGGGCCTGCTGCTGCGCCTGTGCGCGCAACTCGAAGCCGCGCGGCCCTGGTTCCACCGGCGCCCGCCGGTGAGCGGCCTCCCGCATGCGCACTGAGGAAACGGTCGACCTGCTCGTCATCGGCGGCGGCGTGGCGGGGCTCACGGCCGCGCTGGTGGCCGCCATCGAAGGCCTGAGCGTGCTGGTCTGCGAGAAGACCGAGCAGCTCGGCGGCACCGCCGCCACCTCGGCCGGCACCGTGTGGATACCCGGCAGCAGCCAGAGCGAGCGCGCCGGCCTGGCCGACCCGGTGGTGCGCGCGCACCACTACCTGGCCGCCGAGATCGACACCGACAGCGGCGCCGACCTGCGCGACACCTTCCTGGCCACCGGCCCGCGCGTGCTCGACTACCTGGCCCAACACTCCTGCGTCAGCTTCGTGCCCGCCGTGCGCCACCCCGACTACCACGACCAGCACGCCGGCGCGGCCATCGGCGGCCGGGCGCTCGTCGCGCGCGCCTTCGACGGGCGCGAACTCGGCCCGGACTTCGCGCGCGTGCGCCCGCCCATGAGCCACATGATGGTGCTGGGCGGCATGTCCGTCAGCAAGGACGACATCGCGCCCCTGCTCAAGCCCCTCGCTTCCCGGGCCGCCTTGCGCCACGTGGTCACCCTGCTGAGCCGCCACGCGCGCGACCGCCTGCGCCACCCGCGCGGCACGCGGCTGGTGATGGGCAACGCGCTCATCGCGCGCCTGCTGCTGAGCCTGCGCCAGCGCGGCGTGGACCCGCTCATGGGCGTGGCCGTGCAGCAGTTGAACGAAGACGGCGGCCGGGTGAGCGGCGCCACGCTCTCGCAAGGCGGGCGCACCTGGCGCGTGCAGGCGCGGTGCGGCGTGGTGCTCGCCTGCGGCGGCTTTGGCCACGCGCCCGAGTGGCGCCAACGCCTGCTGCCCGCGCCCGCGCAGACGCAATCGCTCCTGTTCGAAGGCAACACCGGCGACGGCCTGCGCCTCGCGCAAAGCGTGGGCGCCGCCATCGACGAGACCGGGCACCGCACGCCGGCTTTCTGGGTGCCGGTGTCGGTGCTGCGCCAGGCGGACGGCACCGAGCAGCGCTTCCCGCACTTCGCGCTGGACCGCGCCAAGCCCGGCCTGATCGCGGTGGACGCCAGCGGCCGGCGCTTCGTCAACGAAGGCGACTCGTACCACGACTTCGTGCTCGCGATGCTCAACGCCTCGCCCGAGCCCGCCGTGCCCGCGCACCTGATCTGCGACGCCCACTTTCTGCACCGCTACGGCCTGGGCCTGGTGCGCCCGGGCGCATGGCGGCTGCGGCCCTACCTGCGCGCCGGTTACCTCAAGCGCGCGCCCACGCTGGCCGCGCTCGCGGGCCAGCTCGGCGTCGACCCCGAAGGCCTGCGCGTCACCGTGTCGCGCCACAACGGCTTCGCGCACACCGGCGTGGACCTGGACTACGGCAAAGGCACGAGCGAACTCAACCGCTTCAACGGCGACCCGACCCACACGCCCAACCCCTGCATCGGCCCCATCGCGGCGGCGCCGTTCTACGCGGTGACGGTGTGGCCCGGCGACGCGGGCACCAGCGTGGGCCTGCGCACCGATGTGGACGCGCGGGTGTTAGGCCGCGACGGCCAGGCGATCGAAGGGCTGTACGCGGCCGGGGCCGACATGGCGTCCATCATGCGCGGGCGCTACCCCGGGCCGGGAGTGACGCTGGGGCCGGCGATGGTGTTTGCCTGGCGGGCGGTGATGCACGCGGTGGGGCGGCGCACCTCCACCCAGGTCAGTTCGCCGCGAAGCAGTACATGAGCCCCGCGCTGCCGCTCATCTTGAGCTGATCGACGCTGCAGCCGCGCGTGCCGTGCGACGAGTTCCACGACGCGTTGGCCACCGGGTCGGGGTTGGTGCCCTTGCGGTCGTGGTGGCCCACCATGGCGGAGCCGCCATCGCTCTTGGTCCAGTTGCCGCAGGTGGTGTCCTTGCCGGGCTCGGGCACGGCCAGCGTGCCGTCGGGGCGCGAGCCGGTGAGGATGTCGTGGCGGTTGACCGCATCACCGAATCCGGAGACCACTTCGCCCTTCTCGGTGAGCGAGGTGTCCTTGCCGAGCTTGGCGTTGGCGCTGTGCAGGTCGGCCACGCTGGTGGCGACGACGACGCCCTTCGCATTGGTCCATGGGCCGGAGCCGATGCGGTCGCGCGCATTGACAGCAGCCTGCCCATCCATGGCGGCGGTGCTCAGGTAGGCGCGCCAGGTCTTGCCACCCGCGCCGGCGGCGGTGGCCAGCGACTGGCAGAAGCGGTCCGCGCCGGCCAGGCCGCCGAGGTCGCCGCCCTTGCCCGGGTTGGCGCTGGTGATGAAGAAACCCATGGGGGAGCCGCCCGATGGCTTCATGGCGCCGCAACCCGCGATCAGGGCGACAGTGGCAACGGCGGCGCTGGCGAGAAGAAGGGAACGGCTGGGCATGGGAGGCTCCTGGGCACGGTGGAAGGAAGCCGCAGGCTAGCGCAGCGCCGTGTCAGCGGCAACCGAAGCCACCATCCATGGAGGGGTCTCAGTAAGCCGTCTCGCGGGCTTCCAGCACCAGCGACAGCACCCGGGAGCCCTTGCAGCTCGCCTTGGCGCGCACTCGGCATTCGGCATCGGCCTCGACCGTCAGGCGGCAGTGGTAATCCAGGCCGTCGGTCTCGCCGGGGCTGTGGCCCGGGACGCGGCGAGCCCACAAGCGCCGGCCGTCCACCTCCACGACCAGTTCGTGCGAGGGCTCGGCGGCGTCCGCCAGCACCGACACCAGCAGGGTGGCATCGAGGTCGAAAGTGCGTGCGCGGCCCAGTGCCGCGGGAATCACCAGGGAGGCGACGGATTCGGTGCCCGCGTCATACTTCCAATATTCCAAGGTCATGGGGAAAGTCTAAGCCCACGCCATTCCCCTTTCGACGCGCATGAAAACCTTCCGCATCCAGATTGACGGCCAGGCCGTGGCCGCCGAGGCCGACAGCGAGACCAGCCTGTTCGCGGCGATGGCGCGCGCGGGAATCGAGTGGCCGGTGTCCTGCCGCAACGGCACCTGCCGCACCTGCATCGCCCGCTTGCTGCAGGGGCAGGTGCGCTACGACATTCCCTGGCCTGGCCTGAGCGCCGACGAAAAGCAGGACGGCTATTGCCTGCCCTGCGTGGCCCGGCCCATGGCCGATTTGGTCATTGCCCGGGCTTGAAGCCCGAGCCACCCGACGCTTCGCCCGGCTTGCGATCGGCGGGGTTGGTCTGAGGCGCCCGATCCGGATGCGTCGGGTTCGCGCCCGGCGCGCGGTCGTCGCCAGGGGGCTGTTGGTCGATGGGCTTGCCGGGGGTCTGGCCTGGCGGGTTGGGGGTGATGGACATGTTGCGTGGCTCCTGAGCGTGGCGGGACCGGAAATCGGTCCGAAGGCTCAGTGTCAGGTTGAAGCGCATGCGCCCCGGTAGGCCAACTCTCTGTGGACCTGTAGGCCCTGTCCGGCCTCGTCAAAAAAACGCTGCTGAGTGCGCTTGCTGCTTTCTAGCGGGCAGAAGAAGGATCATCCGCCGTGTAGCGTCTTTCAATCCAGTGTGAGCCGTGGCCGAACTTCTCATTGCCCGCTTCGACCACGGTCCTGAGCGTCTGAAGAACAGCGGGATCCGCTGTCTGCCAATGGGTGGAAGTGGAGGTTTCGCGCTTGAGCTTGCTTGCAGCGGGCGTGCAGCAAATTCGCGCGATGTGGTGCACGCTTTGAACGGTGTGCCCTTTGCCCACGGGTGCCTGCAGGATGCTCATCGCCTTCTCCTGGGGGGTGGGGTCCAAGCGCTCCACCAACAAACAGCTTGCCTTCGAGCTGGGCTCGCGTCTATCGATCCGGCGGGTTTTGAGTAAACGGATGTTTCTGGCGTGGACCGAAAAGCCTTCGCGGGGCGGGGGTGGCCAAGGTGGGATCTGCAACACATTGCAGTCATTCAGCCATTGGCGGTGAAGGTCTAGGACTTGCAGGAAGCGGTGTCACGGCTAGACTGCCGCAATCGGCCAGAAGCGGACATCTGCTCAACTCCCCATGATTGCGCTTGATCCTCGTTTACTCACGCCAACTGAAGCGGCCGTTATCGCTGCTGCCATCAGAAGCGCACCTTTTGGCGGAGGTTTTCAAGTTGATGATGAGTACCTGACTTCAGGACTACGCGTCGTGGGCCGATGTGACTGCGGTTGCGCGAGCATCTTCTTCTCGCCTCAAGAGTGGACCTCGGAGCATCACCGGGTTGTTGAATTCCACCGATCTTTGACCCGAGATTTCCATCGAATACTGACCCACCCGCTTTGTGAGCAAAGTAGCTCACGGTGTGGATAAGTGCTTCGTTTTCTCCTTTTCAGACTTGGTGTGTGGAGCTGCAGCAAAGTGCGCCGCTGTTTGCGCGACTTTGTTGCCTCGATCGATAGCCAGGTTGAGAGTTTGTCGGCGTAGGGATCGAGCTTGCTGGAGCTCGCACGCCTGGCGTAGCGGGGTTCTTCATCGCCCGCCCGCAGGTACTTCTTAACGGTGTTGCGAGCCAGGCCTGTGCGCCTGGAGATCTCGCGAATGGACATCTGCTCGCGCAATGCCCAGCGTCTTATGACACTCAGTGTCGCCACGTCTATCACTCCTGAAATCTCCTGCTGTCAAAAGCAGCAGGATAGGGTTCTTACGTGGGTCAGCTTTAAATGGAAATTGCAGCTCTAACTGGGTCAGTTTTCAATGGAAGACAACAGTGTTCGCGCTCGGCCCTTTCCTTCACACGTTCCAGCTCGGCCGGCGTGAGCCTCAGTGCGATGGGGCGCGAGCTGTTGACGCCGTTGGGCACACGCTTGCGAGTCGAAGAGACGGCTGATCGGGTCATGGCGAAGTAGCTCCTTCCCTGGGCTAGCATTGAGTAACGGAAAAATACACAAGCAAGTGAGAGGCTTGTCTTCTAAATAAGTACTTTGGATGTAGTTTTGAGGAAATATCAGATAATGTCAACCGTCGATGTGGAAGAATTAGTTACTCGTTTTCGTGCCGAGCTGGACCGGTTTGGCTCGATCGCCGAAGCCTCCCGGAAAATCGGCGAGCCGAATGGAGCCGGTCTTCGCGACGTTTGCAATGGCCGCAAGCGCCTTACGGCCGAGTTGCTGGCGCGGTTTGCTGCCGAGGGCGTGGACGCTCTCTACGTTCTGACGGGCGAGCGCCTTGTCAAGCGATCGGGCCTGAATCCGATGCTGCGCGCCGTGGTGGATGACCTCGAACGTTGCTCTCCGGAGAAGCAGGTCGAGGCGGTGAAGTACGTGGGCATGCTCGCCGCAGGCATGACGCCGCCACCATTGCCCACGGTGCCAATTGCTCCAGCGCGAAAGCCCCAGGCCAAGGGCTAAGCACTCTCCAAGCGAAAGAAGAGCAGCTGACCCCGATCGCTCCAGATCACGCCTTCGGAGACTTCGGCGAACTCGGCCTCGGTGGCGCCGCGCCGTCTTCCTCACTCTCGTCCAACCCCTCGTCGCTCAGCGGGTCGCCGGCTTCGGCGTCGTCGATGAAGGCGAGGTCGGGGTCTTCGTCGTCGGAGGCCGCGTCCGTGCCGCCGGGCGTGATCACGTGGTCCACGCCGATGTCCCAGCCATCGCGCTTGCCGCCGTCGCCACCGGCGCTGCGGCTCTCGCCGGTGCCTGCGGCGTCGCTCGGCGAGGCCAGGGCGTCGGGCGACAGCAAGCTGGGGCGCTGTTCGTCGCGGGTGTCGAAGTCGGCGGGCGCGTTGGGGTCGCCGCCGTCGCTGTCGGCAATGCCCATCATGTCGCTGCCGCTGTCGGAGGAGTCGCCGGGGCCGAGCGACGCGGTGTCGCGGCCGGCGGGTTCGGGTGGTGCAGGGGTGGTGCCCTGGATGCTGCTGCGTGCCATGGTGTGGTTTCCTTTCGGGTCGATGGGCGCGGTGTGCCGCGCCCACAGGGTCTCCGGCAGTTGGCGTGCCCGCCCGTCTGCCCTGGGCGCGGTGCCCGGCCTGTTCCCCGAGGTCTGCAAGTTTTGCCGCTCAGGGCAGAAACACCACGGAAGGCAATGCGCTGAACACCACCGCCGCCGTGGCAATGACGGTGGACCCTCGCGCGATGCGGTAGCTCCAGCCCGGCAGGCGGCCTTCGGCGTGCCGGGCTTTCAGTCGAACGTCGTGCACGCCCACGGCCAGCAGCGCGATCGCCGTGGCGCCCCAGGCCACCGCGTTGGCCGTCCACTGGTGCGGCCAGATCTCGCTCGCCGCCCAGATCACCATGAAGTGCGCGAACCAGATGGCCAGGGCCGTGACGATCGGCCGCCCGCTCGAGGGCTGGAGCGCCTTCACAGGCCGCCCCACGGCAGCACGCGCGGCAACAGCAGGCCGGCCGCGCCTTCGCACGCGGCAAACATGAACAGGATGCGCAGCGCCTCCAGGGTCTTGTTGGCCGGGCCCGGTGCCAGGCCGCGCATCCAGCGCGCCAGGTAGTACACGGCCGAGAGCGCGACCGCCAGCACGATGGAACTGTGCCACGCCAACATGGCATAGACCGCCGCGCCTTGCCCGCTGGCATCGCCGCGCAGCCCGGCGTTCCACCAGTCGAGGCAGTCCACCGCCAGCGCCGCGACGAGGCACACCATGCTCAGCGCCATGGCGATGGCGCTGAGCCCGCTGCCGCGCCTGAACCTCGCCAGCAAGGGCCGGGCCGCGTAGGCCAGGCCTGCCGAGGCGCCGAGCAGCAGCAGGCCAGGCGCCAGCGCGCCGCGTGGCGCGGTGATGCGCCACCAGTCCGGGTGGGCGCCGAACAGGTACAGGTAGGAAAACATCGCCATCAGAAAGATCATTCCGAGCACGATGACCAGCAGCACCGCGGCCCACCAGCCGTGCGATTGCGGGCCGGTCACGTAGGTGGGCAGCAGGATGCCTCCGCCCGCGTCCACCTGCTTCTGCGGGATGTGCCGGTCGTTGTGCCAGACCCAGCGCATCACGCAGACGATGGTGAGCACGCCGCAGATCGCACTCAGCGTCAAGGCCTTCACCGTGAGCAGCAGGAAGAAGCCGGCGGTGAAGAGCGCCGCCAGCAGCGGCGACCAGGCGGGCCCCGGCATGATCTGCACGTACTGCGGCTCGGCGCGCGAGCTGCTGGTGATCAGCGTCTCGCGCGCGCCGGTGGTGGTGCCGGGCAGGAAGTAGCGCCCGGCCTCGACGTTCTCGCGCAGCCGGGCATCGGCCCACAGGGGTTCGAGGGAGCTGACGACGGGAATGGATCGGATGCCGTAGTTGCCGGTGGACAGCCACTCCAGCGTGCCGCCGTGGTAGACGTTGCGGGCGTTCCCCCCGCCGCCGCCCATGCCCTGGCGGCTGTAGCAGCGGATGGCGTCGATCAGGAAGAGCAGCACCCCGGCCGCCATGATGAAGGCGCCCACGGTCGAGATCAGGTTGGGCACCTCCATGGACCGACCGGGCAGGTAGGTGTCCACGCGCCGGGGCATGCCCATCAGCCCGCTCAGGTGCATGGGCAGGAAGCAGACGTGCACACCGACGAAGTTGAGCCAGAAGACCCAGCGCCCCACGCGCTCGGAGAGTTGCTGGCCGTTGATCATCGGCGTCCAGTAGTAGAACGCGGCGAACAGCGGGAACACCATGCTGCCGATCAGCACGTAGTGGAAGTGCGCGACGACGAAGTAGGTGTCGTGGACCTGGCCGTCGAAAGCGACCATCCCCACCATCACGCCGGTGAGGCCACCCATCACGAAGATGAGGATGCCGCCGACAAGAAACAGCGAGGGCACGTTGCGCTGGATCCTGCCCGCCGCGAGCGTGGCGATCCACGCGAACACCTGGGCGCCCGCCGGGATGGCCACCGCCATCGACGCGGCGGAGAAGTAGCCGGCCGACAGGCCGGGCAGGCCCACCGTGAACATGTGGTGGGCCCAGACCCCGAAGCTGATGAAGCCGGTGGCGATCAGCGCCAGCACCACGATCTCGTGGCCGACCAGCGGTTTCTGCGCGACCGTGACGATCATGGTCGAGAGCATGGCCGAGGCCGGGATGAAGATGATGTAGACGTCGGGGTGGCCGAAGAACCAGAACAGGTGCTGGTACAGCAGCGGGTCGCCGCCGCGCGTGGCGTCGAACAGCGGCCAGTTGAAGGCGCGCTCGAGCTCCAGCAGGAAGGTCACCATGATCATCGCGGGGAAGGCCAGGATGATCATCACGCCGAAGATCAGCACCGCCCAGGCGTAGAGCGGCATCTTCGCCAGCGTCATGCCGGGGGCGCGCGTGCGCAGCACGCCCACGGTGAGTTCGATGGCGCCGGCGATCGCGCTGATCTCGATGAAGCCGATGCCCAGCAGCCAGAAGTCGGCGTTGATGCCCTGGGCGTAGACCGCCGAGCTCAGCGGCGGGTACATGAACCAGCCGCCGGACGGCGCCAGGCTGAAGAAGATCGAGCAGAAGAAGACGACGCCGCCGATCAGGTAGGCCCAGTACGAATACGCCGACAGCCGCGGGAACGGCAGGTCGCGCGCGCCGATCATCTGCGGCAGCAGCAGCACGGCGATGGCCTCGACGGCGGGCACGGCGAACAGGAACATCATCACCGAGCCGTGCATGGTGAACAGCTGGTTGTAGGTCTCCTGCGGCACGATGCCGGCCAGCGGCGCGGACAGCTGCACGCGCATCACCAGCGAGAGCACACCGGCGGCGACGAAGAAGCCGAAGGCCGTGACGATGAACAGGAAGCCGATGAAGTTGTTGTTGACGGCGCTGAAGGCGCGCCAGCCCGTGGGCGTTTCCCAGACCTTCTTCAGTTCCTCGAGCTCACCTCGCGGCCTTCGGCCCTTGGTGGGAAAACGCTCGTAGAGCCGCGCGTCGAAACCGGTTTCCGACGGCGCGCTCGCCGCGTCGTCGAGCGCGCCCGCCACGCCGGAGGGAATCCGGCTCGTCACTTCAAGGACTCCATGTACGCGGCCAAGGCGTGCAGCTCGGCGGCCTGCAGCGAGCGGTAGGCGGGCATGCGGTTGTTGGGCTTGATCGACTGGCTGTCGCCGATCCAGCCGATCAGCGTGCCGCGGTTGTTGGGCAGGATGCCGGCGCCGAGCGACTGCCGCGAACCGATGTGCGTGAGGTCGGGGCCCGAGAGGCCTTGCGCGGCCGTGCCGGCGATGCGGTGGCAGGCCGCGCAGCCCATGTCGCCGAAGAGCTGGCGGCCGCGCAGCACCTCGTCGTTGACGGGGGCTGCGGCCGGGGCCGGCGGTGGCTGCTGGCGCGCCAGGCGCGCCTCGCGCCAGCGCTGCCAGTCGGCCGGCTCGTGCGCCACCACCACGAAGCCCATCAGCGAGTGCGCCCCGCCGCAGAATTCGGCGCATTGCCCGCCGTAGACGCCCGCCTTGTCGGCCTGCAGCTTGAGCCGGTTGGTGCGGCCCGGGATCATGTCCATCTTGCCGCCGAGCTTGGGCACCCAGAAGCTGTGGATCACGTCCTCGGACACCATGTCCACCACCACCGGCTGGCCCACCGGGATGTGCAGTTCGTTGGCGTCGGCGTGGGTCTCGTTGCCCGCCGCATCCAGGTAGGACACGCGCCACCAGTAGATGTTGCCCGAGACGCGCATGCGCAGCTCGTCGCCCTTGATGGTGCTCATGCCAGCGGCCAGCGTCAGGCCCCAGACCAGCAGCAGGAAGAGGATGCCGGTCGGGACGATGAGCCCGAACCATCTGACGACGCCTTCGCCACCGAGCCTGGCGCGCAATTCGTCGCTGCCGTACAGCGCCACCCAGAGGGCCGCGCAGACCAGCACGAAGATCAGCGTGACGAGCGCGATCAGCACCCAGGCGAGCGAGGTGACCGTGTTCGAGAACGGGCCGTGCGGATCGAGCACGGGCGGGGGCCAGCCGCTCAGGGCCTCAGCGAGACTGGAGCGTGAGGAGGTAGGCTGTGACATCGCGGGCTTCCTGGTCTGACATCGTGATGGCCGGCATGGCCGTCCCGGGCACCAGCCCGGGCGCGTTTCTGACGAACTGCATCAGCACGCCGGGCTGGTTCGGCAACTGCCCGGCGATCAGGCCCTGCCGGGCGAAGCCGTGCAATGAGGGCCCGAGCCCGCCGCGCGGCCACTTCACGTCGGGGAAGGTGTGGCAGGCCACGCAGCCTTTGTCGGCGACGAGGCGTCGGCCGGTGGCGGCGTCGGCGTCGCCCAGCGTCGGCGTGCGGTCGGGCGGGCCGTCGCAGGCCACCAGGCTGAAGCAGGCCAGCACCAGCCAGCGGCCGCAATAGCCCCTCCATGTGCCGCCGGGGCCCGGCATGAACGATGATCTAGTTTCCATGCGCACCCACCCGCTGCTGCACACCCACCGGCCCGCCCACACCGGCAGGCTGTGGCTGGCCCTGTGCGCCCTGCTCCTGACGACGGCCTGCACCGACCGCAAGACCCCCAGCGACGACCGCTGGAGCCGCAGCGGCGAACTCATCGCGATGAGCGGCGGCGAAGCCGGCGCGCGTTACGCCTGCGCGACCTGCCACGGTGTGCGCGGCGAGGGCAATGGTTTCGACGCGCCGCGGCTCGCCGGCCTGCCGGCGGGCTACCTGCAGAAGCAGATGGAAGACTACGCCGCCGGCCTGCGGCCACACGAGGTGATGCGCGACGTGGCGCGTTTTCTCGACAGCCACGAACGCGTGCGGGTGGCCAACCACTACGCCGCCTTGCCGCCGCAGGCGGTGGCACCCGCCACGCAGGAAACCATCGATGCCACGACGCCGGCGCTGTATGCGCGCGCGTGCCAGCAGTGCCACGGCGCCGAAGGCGTGGGCAGCGAGAACGGGCCGCCGCTGAACGCCCAGCCGGCCTTCTACCTGAGCCAGCAATTGCAGGACTGGCAGCGGTCGAAACGGCGCAATGACGGCAAGCATGGGATGTTGGAGGTGGCGCAGCAGCTCGATGCCGGGCAGGTCAGGCAACTGGGCCTTTATCTGGCGCGGATCCCACCACGCCCGGCGAGTCCGGGCCGTTGAGGTCGAACATCGAAGGCAGGACGCGGTCGCGCTTGATCACGTAGTGCAGCACGGCCGCCCCGGCATGGCCGGGAATGAGGAGCGCCGTGATCCACACGATCCAGAAGTGGGCGGTCGCGGCCCACTGCATCAGGCGGTGCTGCAGGCCCTCGGACAACTGATCGAAAGGCAGGTTGGGGAACGGGATCAGGCCCGCGATCGACAGCGGCAGGTCGCTGGGCAAGGTGGACCACATCACCCAGCCGCTGATCGGCAAAGCGAAAAAGCTGACGTAGAACCAGGTCTGCAGCAGGCGGCTGGCCTTGCCCGCCAACGAGGCCTCGTCCACGGTGTCGGGGCCGCTGAGCTGGCTGTGCCAGAACAGGCGCAGCGTGCCCAGCAGCATGATCGTCAGGCCGATCTGCGTGTGGGTCTGGTAACCGACGTACTTGTCGCCCCCCACCGGCTGCCAGCCCAGGTACCAGCCATGCGCCAGCTGGAAGATCATCAGCGCCGCCATCACCCAGTGGAAGGTGACGCCGATCGGCGAGTACAGGCCGCGCCGGTTGTAGCCCTCGGCCCATTCGATGGCGGCAATGAGGTTCATGCGAGGTCGGCGCGCACGGCGCGCGCGCGTTCGGCGCCCATCCAGCGCCAGCCGATCCACATCGCCGCGGCCAGGTAGGCGATGCTGCCCGGCGCCCACATCGTGATGCCGGCGAGTTGCTGGTCTTCCAGCGGCGCCACGCCCCAGCTCAGGGCGGACGCGAAGTGCGGCGGATACAGCGGCCGCCCGGCGAAGGTGATCAAGGCGCCCAGCAGCCCCATCCACACCGTCGTGACCAGCACGGCGCCCATCGCCGCGGCCGGCGCGGCTCGACGCACCGCGAGCCAGAACGCCATGGCGCTGGCCAGCAGCGTGCCTTGCATCAGCGCGTAGATCCCGTCCGACGACAGGGCCGCCGCGTACGGCGCCGGCGCATGCCAGATCCAGAACACCACGGTGGCGATGGCCGTGGCGCTCCAGAGCGACACCGGCAAGCGCCGCAGCCAGGGCTCCAGACCGAACACCAGCAAGGGCGCCATCACCAGCACGAGCGCGAGGTGGTGGATCACCCGCACGGTGAAGAAGGCCGAGCTCAGCGCGCACAGCGGCGACACGTAGAGCACCACCGCGAGGGCCCACGCGCCGCGCAGGCTCAGGCGCCGGCTGGGCGTGGCGTCGCTCCCCACCGGCATGCGCCAGAGGGCCAGCGCCGCCAGCAACAGAACGGCCCCGAGCACGGGGTCGAGGTTCCATCGGCTCAGCCAGACCTCCGGGCCGGGTGCCTCGCCGCAGTAGGGAACCCACCTCCTCAGTTCGTCCAAGGCATGTACCTCCACGTGCATGACACCACGGAGCGACATCGTGCACTGTTCGGTGGCGAACAGACACCTGCCCCAGCCCCTGGCGATCATGGCCTCAGCAACACCGCTGTTGGACCGTGAATACCCGCATGCATGCCCTCTTCGCCCTCTCCTCCGTGCCGCTCTTCCTGGGCGCGCTGCTCAGCGACTGGGCCTACGCCGGCAGCCAGGAAATCCAGTGGCTCAACTTCGCCGCGTGGCTGAACGCGGGCGGCTTGCTGATCGCCGGCCCGGTGCTGTTGTGGGCCGCCGTGGACGCGCTGCGTGCGTCGGCGCACCGTCCACGTGGGGGCCTGCTCTATCTGGCCTTGCTGCTGATCACCTTCGTCGTCGGCTTCGTCAACGCCTTGATCCACGGCAAGGATGGCTGGGCCACGATGCCGGCCGGCCTGATCCTGTCGGCCGTGGTGCTGGTGCTCGCCGTGGCGGCCAGCGCGAGCGGGCTTGCCGGTTTTCTGCGGAGGACGGCATGACGGCCCGGGCCCTGTGGATGGGCGCCACCCTGGCCTTGGCGGCCGCGGCGAGCGGCGCACAGCAACCCGCCAACCCCGAGCTGCCGCCCCCGCAGCGGGGCTTGCTGCCGAGCATGCGCATCGCGGAACCCGCCGGCTGGGGCGAGCGCCGGCCCACCGTGCCGCCAGGCTGGACGATCAAGTCCATCGCCACCGACATGAAAGTCCCGCGCCAGTCGCTGGTGCTGCCCAATGGCGACATCCTGGTGGCCGAAGGCAAGGGCGGCGGTGCGCCGACCCTGCGGCCCAAGGACTACATCGCCGGCATCATCAAGGCCAAGGGCAACACCGCCGTCAAGGGCGGCGACCAGCTGACCTTGTTGCGCGATGCCGATGGCGATGGCACCTACGAAGGCCGATGGGTCTACGCGAAGGACCTCAATGCGCCCTACGGCCTGGCGCTGGTGGGCAACAAGCTGTACGTCGCCAACCAGGACGAACTGGTGCGCTTCGATTACGTGGCCGGGCAGACCCAGGCCACGGCGGCGCCCGTGAGCGTCACCAAGCTGCCTTCGGCGGTCAACCACCACTGGACGAAGTCGCTCGCGGCCGATGCCGAGGGCCGTTACCTCTACGTGGGCATCGGCTCCAACAGCAACATCGGCGAGCGCGGCATGGCGGTGGAAGAGAACCGCGCCGTGGTCTGGCAGATCGACGCCAGCCATGGCGCCACGCGCACCTTCGCCACCGGCCTGCGCAACCCCACGGCGCTGGCGTTCGAGCCCACCAGCCGGCAGCTCTGGGCCGTGGTGAACGAGCGCGACGAGCTCGGCCCCGACCTCGTGCCGGACTACCTCACGTCGGTGCGGGAAGGCGTGTTCTACGGCTGGCCCTATGCGTACTGGGGCCCGAACGTCGACCGCCGCGTGCAGCCCCAGGACGACAAAAAAGTGCAGGCCTCCGTGCGCCCGGACTTCGCCCTGCCGTCGCACTCGGCGCCTCTGGGGCTGTCCTTCGTGCAGCCTGGGTCCGCGGCGCCGTTCGCCGCGGGGGCGTTCATCGGCATGCACGGCAGCTGGAACCGCGACGAGCCTGTGGGCTACAAGGTGGTATTCGTGCCCTTCGCCAACGGCCGCCCCAGCGGCCCGGCGGTCGACTTCGTCACCGGCTTCCAGAGCGACGGCAAGACCATGGGCCGACCGGTCGGCGTGACCGTGGACCCCAAGGGCGCCTTGATCGTGGCGGACGACCTGTCCAACACCGTCTGGCGCGTGACGCCGGCGCGCTGAGCACGGGGCGGGGCCCCGGCCCCGTCACGCGCGTGCCGGATGCCGACTACCAGGCCGCGAACACTTCTTCGGCGATGCCGAAGGCGGTGCTCGCGCCGGTGCCGCTGGTCACGAGCACGAGGCGCGTGGCATCGTCGGGGGCGTCGATGAAGCAGTCGCGGGTGGCGGACGAGGGGTAGGTGCCGACCCACCGGGCGCTGACGGTCGCCTGCTGGAGCTGGAGCGTCTCGCGAAGGTGGCGCAGGATCAATGCGTCCACGTGCTCTTGCGCGAACGGCTCGGGTGCCGCGCCGTAGTGATGCGAGTCACCCACCACCAGCGAACCGTCGGCGCTTTGCACCACGATGAGGTGGATGCCGTGGGCCAGCGATTCGCTCTCTTCGTGCCGCAGCTGGGCGAGCAAGGGCGCGGCTTCGGGCAACTGGCTGTAGCCGTGATAACGAACCAGGCTCAGATCGCCCATCACCGAGCCCGGCAGCCGGAACCCGGCCTCTGGCGTGACCCGCAACATCTGCAGTTGGCACAGGCGCAAGTCTTGCGCGGCCAGCCGCTCGGAAAACAGGCCGTGCAGTTCGGCGTTGGTGCACACGGCCACGCGATCGGCGTGCAGCACGGCGCGCGAGGTTCGAACGCGCGGCGTGGCGACCTCCAGCACGGCTTCGCCAAAGCGGAAGACCACGCCGTGCCGCTCGGCCAACCAGCGGGCCAGCAAGCCGATGGCGGTGCGGGACTCCACCCGCATGTCATGCGGGCTGTACAGGACGGCCTGCGCTTCATCCAGCCGCAGCACCGGTGCACGGCGCTCGGCTTCGGCCGGCGTGAGCAGCTCGCAGCCTTCACCCATCTCCGTGCGCATGAAGGCTTCCACCACGGCGCGCGCCAGCGGTCGCCGCGCGCAGAGGTACAGGCCGCGGTGCAGGACGTCGATGCCGGCTTGTGGGGCCACCGTGTCCCACACCTCGCGCGAGCGGCGCGCCCGGCGCCAGGTGCTGCCCGCGCCTTGGCCCGTGACCGTGACGAAGCCGAAGTTGCGGATCGACGCACCGATGCAGGCGGCGTCGCGCTCGACCACGCAGACCTTCAGGCCTCGGCTGGCCGCCGTGTAGGCATGGGCCAGGCCCACGATGCCGGCGCCCACGACGATCAGGTCGAAGTGGGACGGCGCGGTGGTGGGCGTGTGAAGGATGTCCGTCATTTTTTTGGAGTTCGATGAGAAACAGGCCAGGCGCCTTTTTCAGATGAATCGTTTTCGCACCTTGGCCGACACCAGGTCGATCAGAGAGACCGTCACCACCAGGATCAACAGCACCGCGGCGGTCTGCCCGTACTGGAAGCTGCGGATCACCTCGTACAGCACCACCCCGATGCCGCCGGCGCCCACCATGCCCACCACCGAGGCGGAGCGCACGTTCGACTCGAAACGGTACAAGGTGAAGCTGAGCCACAGCGGCAGCACCTGCGGAATGACACCGTGGATCACCTCCACCAGACGGTGGCCCCCGGTGGCGCGGATGCCTTCGACCGGGCGCGGGTCGATGGCTTCCACCGACTCGGAGAAGAGCTTGGCGAGCGTGCCGGTGGTGTGGATGGCCAGCGCCAGCACACCTGCGAACGGACCCAGGCCGACCGCCACGATGAACAGCATCGCGAACACCATTTCATTGATGGCTCGGCAGGCGTCCATGAGGCGGCGCATGGGCTGGTACACCCAGGGCGGTGCCACGTTCGAGGCGCACAGCAACCCGGCCGGGACCGCCGCCACGAGCGCCAACACCGTGCCCCAGATGGCGATGTGCACGGTGACCAGCATCTCATTGGCGTAGATGCGCCAGTCGCGGAAGTCCGGCGGGAAGAAGTCGCTGGCGTAGGTGCCGATGTTGCCGGCGTCGCGGATCAGATCGAGTGGCCGGATCTCCGCACCGCGCCAGGCCCAGGCCAGCACGCCCAGCACCACGGCCCACGCCAGGTAGGTCAGCAGGCCCGGCCGCTCGCTTTCGGCGCGCGCCCTCAGTCGATCCAGCGCCGCCGCGCTGGGCGCGGTGCGGGGGAGGGTCGTGGCGTTCACAGCTTCAGGGCCGCCAGCCTGGCGTCGATGTCGGCGATCTGCTTGGCCCGCGTCGCGGCATCCAGCGCGGTGTCGTTTTCGATCTTGCTGCGGTCCTTGAACAGCTCGAGCTGACGGATTGGCACCAGCTGGTCATTGCTCGACTCGCGGAAGCCCCCGTAGTTGTAGATGTTCTTGAGAATCGTCTTTTCCTGCTCGTCGGTCTTGGCGTAGTTCAGGATGAAGCCCTTGAGCTTGGCCTTGACGGCCGGGTCCAGGTCCTTGCGCCAGACGAAGGGGTCGCTGGGGATCAGGGGGCTTTCCCACAGAACGCGAATCTGGCTGGCCAGCTCGGGCTTGTTGGCCTTGAGCTTGTCCAGCTCTTCGGTGTTGTTGGTGGCCACATCGATCTGGCGGGCCAGCACGGCCTGGATGTTGGCGCCGTGGCTGGCGTTGCGTGCGGTCTTGAAGGCCGTGCGGTAGTCGATCTTGTTCTGCGAGAACAGGTAGAAGGTGGGGACGAGGAAGCCGGACGTGGAGTTCGGGTCGCCGATGCCGAAGTTCAGCGACTTTCCGTTCTTCACCACGTCGTCCCACGACTTCAGCGGGCTGTCCTGGCGGGTGATGAGCAGGCTCTTGTAGCCGAAGCTGCCGTCGGCGAACATGACCTGCGCGAAGACCTCGCCGTTGGCGCGATCGACCGCTTCCATGGCCGACTTGTTGCCGTACCAGGCCACCTGGATCTTGTTGAAGCGCATGGCCTCGATCACGCCCGCGTAGTCGGGTGCGTAGAAGGACTTGACGCTCAGGCCCGTCTTCTTCTCCATGTCGCGGAAGAAGGGCTCCCAGCGTTCGCGCTGGGTGGAGGCCGAGTCGGTGGCGATGATGCCGAAGTTGATGTCCTGCGCATGGGCGACGGTGGCCGCGAGCGACAGCGCGGCGATGGCCAGGGTGTGAAGCTTGAACATGGAATTTCCTTTGGGAGGTTGGGGTGTGAGAGAAGCGGGCGCCGGCCTCAGGCCGCCAGCGCCAGTGGGAACATGTCGCGCGCAGGGGCCTCGGTGCCGGGCTCGTGCAGCAGTTCCGCCGCGGCGGTCCCATAGAGGTGCTGGAGGAAACCCGGCGTCAGTGCATTGCTGGGGCCGTCGTAGACCAGGGCGCCATCGCGCAGCGCCACCACGCGATCGCAGTAGCGCTGCGCCAGCGCCACGTGGTGAAGGCTCACCACCAGCGTCATGCCCGACTCGCGGTTCAGGGCGGCCAGTTGCTCCATCACGCGGTGGGTGGACTGCGGATCCAGGGACGCGACCGGCTCGTCGGCCAGCACCAGTTCGGCGCCTTGCAACAGGACGCGCGCGATGGCCGCGCGTTGCTGCTGCCCACCCGACAGCGTGGACGCGCGCTGGAAGGCTTGAGGCATCAGGCCGATGGCATCGAGCGCGTCCAAGGCCCGGGCCTGGTCGCTCATGTCGTACCGGCCGGCGAGTGCGCGCCACAGCGGCGCCTCCGCGGCCAGGCCCGTCATCACGTTTTGCATCACGCTCAGGCGGCCGACCAGGTTGAACTGCTGAAAGATCACGCCGATGCGCCGCCGCAGGGCGCGGATGTCCGGGCTGAGCCGGCCCCGCGCCTGCAGCAACTGGCCGAAGGCCTCGATGCGCCCGCCGTCCGGGTCGGTGGTTTCGAGCCCGCACAGGCACCGGATCAGCGTCGACTTGCCGGAGCCGGACGCCCCCAGCAGGGCCACGCGCTCACCGCGCTGGACCTCCAGGGACACATTGCGCAATGCCTGATGGCCGCCGTAGCTGCGGTGCACGGCGCTTGCGCTCAAGACGATGGGATTCATGGAATGGAGGCCTTGCGCGCCGGGGTGGCGATGGGCCTTGCAACTGGGATGAGGGCAGTATTTCGACGCCGTTTGACAGATCCGTGACAGCGCACGCCCCCTCAGCCATTTAATCCATTCAAAAATTTATCGTTAACTATTGATCCAATCTATGCATCTTTCCAGCGGCCCCGGCGCTTCTTCTTCGCGCAAAAAAAAAGCCCCCGAAGGGGCTGTGAAAAAGGTGGAGTCATCTGGGATGGACCACCCTTGGAGAGACGTTGCGGCGGCGCCGCCAGATAGGTGTCTGAGCGGCGCCTTCCAGAAAAAGTTCAGAACGTGTGGCGGATGCCGACGGCGAACTCGGTGATGTCGTTGTCCGCCGCCGAGGTCAGGCCGGCCGGCAGCGCCGCATTGAAACGACCCAGGCCGCCGGCGCCGGCGTTGGCGTCGTTGCGGAAGCGGGTCAGGCTCGAATAGAGGGCCGTGCGCTTGGAGAGGTCGTACACCACGCCCACGCCAAAGGCCTTGCTGTCCGCGTTGCTCAGGTTCTTGGGCGAGTTGAGCACGTACTGCGCCTTCCACGTGGTCTTGCCGGTCTGGTAGTCCACACCGATCCAGGCGCCTTCGCCATCGAGATCGGCCACGCGCTTGTCGTCGAAGTTGATGTAGCCGGCCACCACGCGGAACGGCGCGAAGTTGTAGGCGCCCGACAGCGTGCCGATGCGCGCGTCCGTCGAATTCACACCGATGCCGCCACGGGCCTCGTCGGTGAGGTAGGAGCCGATCACGTCGAAGCCATGGCCGGTGTAGCGCACCGAGGCTTCCATCACCTGGTTGTCGCCGCTGGCGCCGGCGACTTCACCCATGCCGTAGACCGCGCCCAGCTTGAAGCCGGCCAGGCTCGGGGACTCGTACTTGATCGAGTTGTTGATCCGCGCGGGACCACCGTTGCCCGTGGCGCCCGCTTGCGGAGGCGCGCCGGTGGCCGACGCACCCCGCACCAGCTCGTAGCCGCCGCCGAAGCCGCCGATGAGTGCGGTGGACGGGCCGGCGGCCGCGCTGGTGAACAGGCTGTGGTCGTTCGTGGCGGCGTAGAGCGCGGTGTACTGGCGGCCGAGCGAGACCGAACCGAAGGCGCCCGACAAGCCCACGTGCGCCTGACGGCCGAACATCGCGCCGCCTTGGCCGCTGGTGCCATCGTCCACGTTCACGCCACCTTCCAGCGTGAAGTTCGCGCGCAGGCCACCGCCCAGGTCTTCCGTGCCACGCAGACCAAAACGGCTGCCGGCCAGGCCACCCGATTGCGCGCGGGACAGCGAGTTCGCGCCATCGGCGTACTGATAGAACATGTCGGCCACGCCATACAGCGTGACGCTCGACTGGGCGAAGGAGGGAACTGCAAGTGCTGCAAGAGCGGCTGCGGCGGCGATTTTTTTCATGGTGTCTTTTCTTGGGTAAAGAAAGTTGAGGGCGAACGAGGCCGTCCCTGGCGAAAACCGGGGTTGGCATTTCCATGGAAGGAACAGGGGGGCGGGGACGCTCAGGAAGGCGGTGGTGCCGCGGCCTGGAAGGCGGCGCGCAGCGCGCCTGCGCCGATGGCGCAATGAAGATGACGAAGGTGGAAGCCCATGGAAAGAACTATAGGCACGACCTCGCTTCGGATAAAGACGATAACCAGGAGTAGTCTGTTTCTATTGCGTCAACAATGCACCCATCCCCCACCCACCCGGCCACTGGCCCAAGGAGCAGACCTTCGATGGACCCCACCACCCCTTCCCTGCCGCATGCGCCCCTGCCCGCCTACTACCGCGACGAGGCCGACCATGCGCGCTACGTGCGCCGCATCTTCGACGAGACCGCCGTCGACTACGACCGCATCGAGCGCGCCATGGCGTTCGGCTCGGGTGGCTGGTACCGGCGCGAGGCGTTGGTGCGGGCAGGCCTGGCGGCCGGCGACAAAATCGTCGACGTGGGCATCGGCACGGGGCTGCTGGCGCGCCAGGCCTGCGACTTGATCGGCGAGCACGGCCGCCTGATCGGCGTGGACCCGAGCCCCGGCATGCTGGCGCAGGTGGACCTGCCGGGCGTGGAACTGCGCGCCGGCCGGGCGGAGGAACTGCCCTGCGCCACGGGCGAAGCCGACTTCCTGAGCTTCGGCTATGCCTTCCGGCACGTGTCGGACGTGGACGCCGCGCTGCGGGAGTTCCATCGGGTGCTGCGGCCCGGCGGCCGCCTGCTGATCCTGGAAATCAGCCAACCTTCGAGCCGCCTTTCGCGCACCCTGGTGAAGTTCTACATGCGCCGCGTCGTGCCCACCCTGGCGCGCTTCGTGGCCCGCGAGCGCGGCAGCGCGGAGCTGTGGCGCTACTACTGGGACACCATCGAAACCTGCATTCCGCCCGCGCAGATTCTGCAGGCCATGGAGCGCGCGGGCTTCCAGCAGGTGCAGCGCCACACCGAGCTCGGCGTGTTCTCGGAGTACACCGCCGTGCGGCCCTGAGAGGATCTCAGTCAGTCGGCCTTCATGATCGTCTCGCCGCGCAGGGCCCCCATGTCGCGGATGTTGAAGCGGTGCCGCTTCCAGCCCGCATACGTGCGGCGCCAGTTCGCCACCGAGACCACGTAGTAGATCAGCTTGAACATCACCAGCGACATCCGATAGGCCGGGCCGTGGTGGATGTCCGCCGCCAGCAGCGACATGAGACCCTGCTTCACCTTGAACCGGTTGTTCGGGTGCATGAACATGTCGCGGATGGTGGGGTTCGTGACGCGGTAGATGAACCACGAGTAATCTCGCGGGCCGATGCGCACGCGCTTCTCGTACGCGGCGCGGGCCGCGGGCAGGCGCTGCGGTTGGTCCAACGCCGTGGCGACGAACTGCGCGCCGTCGAAGCCACTCTGCATCGCCAGGAACACGCCCGAAGAAAACATCGGGTCGATGAACGTGAACGCGTCGCCCACCATCAGGTAGCGGTCGCCCGTGGCGTGCGTGCTGGAGTAGGCGAAGTTGCCCGTGGCATGCACCTGGTCGTCCACCAGCGTCGCGTCCTTCAGGCGATCGTGCAGCTCCGGGCAGAGGGCGATCGTGTCGAAGAAATAGTCCTTCAGCGGCTTGTCGCGCGCTTTCAGGTAGTAGGCCCAACACACCGCGCCCACGCTCGTGGTGCCGTCGGCCAGCGGGATGAACCAGAACCAGCCGTGCTCGAACCAGCAGATGCTGATGTTGCCTTCGCGCTTGCCTTCCAGGCGCCGCGCGCCTCGGAAATGGCCGAACAGCGCCGTGCTGTTGTGGTCCTTGTTCTTCTGCTTGCACCTGAACTTGTTCGCCAGCAGGGTGTCGCGGCCCGTGGCGTCCACCACGAAGCGGGCGCGCCAGCGGCGCGTTTCACCGCTGTCGAGCACCGCCTCGGCACTGGCGCCGTTGTCGTCGAAAGCCACCTCGGTGACCTTCGCGCCTTCGAGCGCGTCGGCGCCCACCTTGGCCGCATGGCGAAACAACAGCTCGTCCATCTCGGAACGGCGCACCTGCCAGGCCGATGCCATCGACGGATCCCAACCCTCGGCGAAATCGACATAGCTGCAATAGTCCAGATCTGGCGGCACGAACTCGATGCCGAACTTCGGCATGCCGATTTTTTCGATCTGGTCGCGCACACCGAGCTTGTCGAACAAGGCCACGTTGCCAGGCAACAGCGACTCGCCGATGTGGAAGCGGGGATGGTGCTCTTTCTCCAGCAACACCACCTTGCGGCCTTCGCGCGCGAGCAGGGCGGCGATGGTGGAGCCAGCGGGGCCGCCGCCGACTACTAGGACGTCGCAATTCTCAGTTGGGTGCATTGGGGGGCTCCTGGGTTGGTGCAGGGCGGAAAAGCTGGGGGTTTGAATGCGGTCCACGACTTAATGACCAAAAGATCAAAAATCTGGAGCGGATCTGCACACCATCAAGAGGGGGAGCAAGCGCTACTTAGCCTCGCCTTGAACGTCGAACAGTGCTTCGTGACTCCCCTGCTAGCCGGGTGCTTTGTATAGCTAACGATTGCTGAGGCCGAGACCAGATCCCGGTCACTATCTAAAAGCTCGTGCTCCTGGGTTTGTCCACTCTCGATAGAGTTCTTCAAAAATGCGTAGACGAGTTCGGAGGCTTTCTCCATCATTTGTCGTTCTACTCGCGGTGTAATAGCTCAGAAGTCTATTGTCTGCGGGTGCTCCAGCCTTTTGATTCTTCGTAGCATCTTTGATTTTTTCGTTCAAATCTGTTAAAAAACCATGTAGGTCACCTACTTTTCTTTTGTGCGTGCGCGTCCACCAATAGTAGATCGGGATACTGCCGCTAGAAGCCAAAAGCGGATCGCGATCGCTGAATTCCGGCGCAAGTACTTCCAGGCAATCTAGTACTCGCTCCTTCGCATCGAAGAATTCACCTCGCTCTAGGTAATGATTGGGATCGTCGACCTCTTTGGCCAACCTTAACCCCAGCTGGGCAAAGCTATCTAGATCGCTCTTTTTCGTATCCACCAAGCTTTGCTTGTATTCGATCAAAAGTAGCTTCGCAATCAAATTGAACTCTTGCATCCGATTGGTGCTAAATTTGATTTTTTTCACGAAAAATGGGTGCAGAGCCAGTTCACGGACCAGTTCTGGGATCGGTCCGCCCATCGCATTTCTTTGCTCCGCTCCATTCGCTGCTTCGCCCATATTCAGGCGAATAAACAACTCCTCGATTTTACGAACATCATTTGTCACTACGCTCATCACGGCAGGCAAAAATCGTTCAACCCTAGCCGCGATGAATGGATGCCTCATTTTGAGTTCCGTGTACGACAGGCCTTGAATTTGTTGCGACAAATCGTCTTCAAAAACTGATGATTTATTCAGCCGGAGCTCGTCTTTGAAGAATGAAAAAATTGCGCCAAGCCGCTGCTTCCCATCAATAACGGCGTAGGCTGAACCGCTGGCGTTCAAGGCGGCCGAGTTGGGCATTTCTAGAAAATTACCGAAATACAGCTTCGGAACATCGAAGCCATTGATCAATGAGTCGATCAGATGCGCTTGCTTCCATTTCGACCAGATGCTTGATCTGCGCTGATACGGTGGGCTTAGGTCAATTCGTCCTTCCAAGTGCTGGTAGTACCACCATTGAAGGTCTTTGGAGTCATGAAGGGTTATCTTGATCATCTTCACCCTCCAAAGCCGCGAAGGCGTCGAATTTCCATGGCAACCCCTTGCAAATCTGGGTAGCTCAAAGAGTCGGTGAATCCGAGTCGAATTAGTGAATGCAATAGTTGCTCAATGTATTCTTTGGGAATAATAATTTTTCGCAGCGCGTCCTTGGCGAAGCCTCCGGATTTAAATTGGGTCTCCATCGAGCTAACATTGCGACCAAAAATTGTGAAAACCCCACGCTGAGCGAACATCCTCGCACTGTTGCTGATCCCTAGAATAGCTGCCGGATGTTCGTGCATTTGCGAGAGTGCCTGGGGAATCAACTCCCTACCTTGAGTTCGACGAGGGGCATAAGATTTGGATTCAAAAGACCCTTGATTCAACGGGCCAATATCTCCGTATTTGGAAATTCTGAGGGCATGCTCATTCCACTTGTATGGATTTAATACCCATACCGCCGCATCATGGGTATACGCATTGTTAATCGTTTTGGCGCTGGTTAATGCAAAATACAAAGATATCAAAGGATTGGTTGACCAATCAAGGAGACGGGTCGGGATGCCATGATGTTGCATGATGAACAGTATGCGTAGTTCGGCCGCTTCGCTCTCGTCATCAAATTTTTCGGTATGAAAGATCGCTTGGCGTTTGAAATCCTCGACAATCTCTCTTTCCATGACTAGCAATGGATCAATGGATTTTTTGATCGGATGTCGGTATAGACCTGGAACTAGTTCATGCTCGGTTGAGCCAATACCTCTGTACCAGTTTGATTCGAACTTGTGATCGTGATCGTTGATGTCTACCGTTGGAAGTAGCTTTTGAGCATGATTGATGAACTCGCCAATCGTCTTCGCAGTGACAGATGCAAGAGCAGGCATGTCTCCCTTTCATTCGTTTTAGGGCGGAGCGTTTCCAAGAAAATGTGGGTTTTCAGGAATATTTATCACCCTTAGATGCGTGCGAATGTCACGGGCAATTTCTTCTGCACTTTCTAAACGCGGCTTGCATTTGGTCGCCCATTGGCGTCCTGGATGTATGACATCCCAGCGCGGTTGAAATCCTTGGTATCTGCCGTTGCCAGGATCGTGGTTGCCAAAGCCGTCTAGAAACAAATTCCACAGAGGTGAAAATTTGGTGATCATAAGGGACTCTCCGAGAGAAATCCAAATTTCATCCACTACCAGATAGCGACAAGAAAAATCGCCCACGGAAAGAGTGCTGCTCGCCGCTCTTACCGAATCAGCATGCTCGGACAATCGGGTAAACAGTGCCTTCGAGCGGGTCGGATCAGCCATCACTTTGCCTTTACGGGCTCCTTGAGGCACGGCTTTTCCCACGTAGATAGGAATGGTAGGAAAGCGTAAATCCTTCTTGTTGGGCTCGGCAATCGGCGAATATGGCTCAAAATCACCGTGATAGTAGATCGCATAGATGCCGGTGCCCATGAATGAATTGAGCGATGCAAGCGAATGAACAGGCTGGCTCACCAGCGCTTCGGCGACGCTTGCGCCTAGGCTCTTCTTGTCCAGCGGGTTGAAAGGAATGATCTCAGCGCTCGTCATGCGGCGGCCCTTGCGCCGAGGGCCATGGCCGAAACGCTCCGGCAGTCAGCTTCCAAGATTGCTTGTCCAACCGATGAGGCGACCAGCCGTGCTAGCGCAACTGGCACGGCGTTACCAAGCTGGCGCATAGTTTCCGTCCAAGACCCGTGGAATACATATCCATCTGGAAAAGTCTGGATACGTGCCGTTTCTCGGGCGGTGAAGTAGCGCACAGACCCATCAGGGTGGACCATCATGTTCTCGCCGCCAGGTACGCCGTGGTCGCCCGCTTTGATGGTCTTTGCCGGCTGATCCAAAGGACTTCCTGTATGACCAGGGTAGACCTTCGCACCGTCCTGGAAGCGATGATCGCGCACCGCCAGTGCCGCGCGTGTGCGTGGATCCGGCAGGTCTGCGATGGCATCGCGCACTGTGCGCCATGGCGCCTCCTTTGGCGAAGTGGCGCCGAGGCGGCGAACGCGCGCTGACAGTTTATCCGGCATGGAAGGCCGGCTCTTCTTCGCAATGCGGTGGCGGGACCAATACTCGCCGGTCACCCACTGCGAGTGAAGCAAGGCGTCCTCGCTGTGTGTCGCGTCGGGAAAGTGCCAATCGATATTCAGATCTGACCGCGTGCCAACAATGAACACTCGTTCACGCTTTTGGGGCACACCATAGTCTGCCGCGTTTACTAACGTGGAGGTGACGTTGTACGTCAAAGCACCATCATGCATGCGTCCAGATGTTTTCTCAGCCTGCAAGCGCATGAGATGATCAAACCAGCTTTCATGCCCGCGCCGCGGGGCTTCTGGAAACTCGAGCTGGAGCTTGATGTACTCGAAGTAGTTTGCGAACGAGGACCGCGTTAGCCCCTTTACGTTTTCGATGATGAAAGCCTTGGGACGTAGCTGTCGCACGATTTGGACCGTGGCAGGAAACATATCCCGCTTGTCGTCATGCGCTTGGTGCTTGCCTCCCATGGAGAAGGGTTGACAAGGGGGGCCTCCTGCTAGCAGCTCTATATCTTTAGGAACGGTAGACCAATCGAGGTCGCGTACATCACCCTCATTTAGTGGCCAGTTGGCGACCAGCGGGTACCCTCGGCGCTGGTTCTCACGAACCGTGTCACATGCCCACTTGTCCCATTCCACCACTGCGAGCGATTCGAAACCCGCAAGGCTGACACCCATCGCCAGCCCCCCGGCACCTGCGTAGAGCTCAACGGCGCGCATCATTTTGCTTGTTTTCCTTCATTCAAAAATCCCTCCAGTTTCAGGACGAGTGCACTCAAATCTTGTAACTCGCATTCCCACACGACCATCGCATCCCACCCCAGCCGCACGAGGTCCGAAAGTTTTCGGAGGTCACGCTCCCGATTGCCTTCAAGTTTAGGGCCCCAGAAGTCCAATCTAGACTTTGGCATGCGAGCCAGGGAACAATCGTTGTGACGATGCCAAAAGCACCCGTGGACGAACACCACCTTGCGCCTGCTAGGGAAAACCAAGTCCGGAGTACCCGGCAATTTCTTGTCATGCAAGCGATAGCGAAATCCGCGAGAGTGAAGCAACTTCCGGACGATCAGCTCTGGCTTGGTGTCTACGCTGCGTACCAGCGCCATGCGCTTAGATCGTTGCGCTGGGCTGAGCGTGTCCATATGGCATTCTACGAGTGCACACCCTAGGCATAGCTTGCCGTCTGTTCGGCGGGAGCTGAACCGAAATATCTCTCCACACCAATGGGATGCACTGTCACTTCAGCTCCGCAGCCCAGACGGTCAAGGTAGTCGGCCCAGAACTGCATCATCGAGCCGCGTTCTGTTTGAAACTTGGTGCGAATCGGTCTAAGTGTTTGATGCTGTTAGACGATCGGGGTGGCATTGCGGTTTTAACCGGCACGGACTGTAACCGTTGCGGGGTGGTACTACCTCAAGTGACAAGGCGCGCTTCGAGAACGAACCTCAAGTGTTTTCAATCGCAACGAGCGTGACAGGCCACGCTATCAAGCCTATTGCAGTTCGCTGCAGCATCAAGCAACCTGGCCGCAAGCGCTCGCGCCTGCGTCGGGCTGAGGCTCCATTCCAGTTCGAAGGGGGCTTCGCGGGCTTGCAGCAGCACCACCGCAGGCACATCCGGTTCCGCCGTGCGGCTCGCGGCCACGCTCAGGCCGGCCATCGTGCGTTGCTGAATCGAGAGTGACATGCGCTGCGCGGGCACGGTGCAGCGCATGAGGTACACCGGCTCGGGCAATGGAATCCGGCGGAGTTTCATGGGGCCGTCCCCGTGTCGTTCATGCCCAGCTCGCGCAGTACCGCGAGGCGGCACACGCTGGCCATGGAGCGGTGTTCGCGCTCGGCCCGCTCCTTCACACGTTCCAGCTCGGCCGGCGTGAGCCTCAGTGCGATGGGGCGCGAGCTGTTGACGCCGTTGGGCACACGCTTGCGTGTCGAAGAGTCAGCTGATCGGGTCATGGCGAAGTAGCTCCTTCCCTGGGCTAGCATTGAGTAACGGAAAAATACACAACCAAGCGGAAAAATGCGATCAAACGATCCATTTTAAACGATTTGAACGATTCCATGAATACTTTTGGCTCACGTTTTCGCGAGGAGCGCCGCCGGCTCGGCCTGATCCAGCAGGAGATCGCCGACGTCACTGGGCTTTCGAAGCGCGCGATGGGAACCTATGAGAGAGGGGTGCGCAGCCCGGATGCCGAGGTGCTGATGCGTTTGATCGATCTGGGCATGGACGTGTACTACGTGCTGACGGGCGAGCGCGTTGGCACCAGGCTGGACCTGGACCCGATGCAGCGCTCGCTGCTGGACGACTTCGAGCGATGCACCCCGGAGGCGCAGCTCGAACTGGTGAAGCACGCCGCGCTGATGGCCAAGGGCGTGGCACCAACGGCTTCGAGCACGCCAGCCCGAAAACCGCGGGCAAAGGCCACCGCCCCCGCCAAACAAAAAAAGAAGAACGACTAGTCAGGCCAGCCTGAAGATCCGTCCATGGCCTTCTCGCTGATCTGCAACGGTTCGCCCCTGCCGCACGAAGAGCCGCACAACGCGGCGGTGCCGTGGTGGAGTTTCACGAAGACGGTGCTGTCGGCCACCTCGCTGACTTTGGTGCGCGATGGCCTGGTCAGGCTCGACGATGCGGCGCCCGAAGGCCCGTTCACGCTGCGCCATCTTCTAAGGCACGAGGCCGGGCTGGCGGACTATGGCGAGCTGCCCGACTACCACGCCGCCGTGGCGCGCCATGAGGCGCCCTGGCCGGCGGGTGAGATGCTGCAGCGCCTGGATGCCAGCCGTCTGCGGTATGAGCCCGGGACCGGTTGGCGGTACTCGAATGTGGGTTACCTGTATGTCGCGCGGCTCATCGAGCGCGTGACCGGCCTCGCGCTGCAAGACGCGCTGGTGCAGCGGGCGCTGGCGCCGCTGGGTGTGGCGGGTGCTCTTCTCGCGAAAACGCCGGCGGATGTGGTGGGCCTGGCCTACCACCCGGGCTGGGTCTATCACGGTCTGCTGGTGGGCCCGCTGTCGGGCGCGGCGCTCTTTCTGGACCGTCTGCTGGCCGGGCAGCTGCTGCCCGATGCGCTGTTGCGCGAGATGCAGACGGCGCGCCACCTGGGCGGGGCCATTCCTGGGCGGCCGTGGACGTCGGCGGGTTATGGCCTGGGGCTGATGCAGGGCACCGTGGACGCGGGGCTCACGGTGGCCGGGCACACCGGCGTCGGGCCGGGCAGCGTGGTGGCGGTCTACCGCTGCGCCCAGGGCGCGGGCTCGGCGACCTGCGCGGTGTTTCATGCGGGGGCCGACGAAGGCCGCGCGGAGAGAGACGTGGTCGATCGTCTCTCGCGGTGCCTGACGCGCTGAGGCCGGCCGGGCGGCGCCCGAGGGTCTCGGTTACCGAGGCAGCACCGTGCCCCGGCACTCCCCGAAGCCGATGCGCCGGTACCCTTCGCGCTCGCAGTGCGCGCGCAGCACGATGGTGTCGCCATCCGCGAGGAAGCCCAGGGTCTCGCCGTTGGCCAGCGTCAGCGGGCGTTGGCCGCCTTGCGTGAGTTCCAGCAGCGAGCCGCCCTGTTCGGGCGCGGGGCCCGAGAGCGTGCCGCTGCCCAGCAGGTCGCCCGCGCGCAGGTCGCAGCCGTTGACGGTGTGGTGGGTCACCAGCTGCGCGGCGGTCCAGTAGGCGTCGGTGAAGTTGGATCGGCTGAGCCGCTCGGCCGCGTGGCCGGCCGCGCGCATGGCGGCGGTCTGCACCCAGGCTTCCAGCGCGATGTCGATCGCGCCTTGCTCGCGGTTGCTGGCCGAGTCCAGGTAGGGCAGCGGTGCCGGGTCGCCGTCGGGCCGGGTGAAGGCCTGGCGGTAGGGCGCGAGCGCTTCCAGGGTGACGATCCAGGGCGAGAGCGTGCTGGCGAAGTTCTTCGAGAGGAAGGGGCCCAGGGGCTGGTATTCCCAGGCCTGGATGTCGCGCGCGCTCCAGTCGTTGAGCAGCACGATGCCGAAGAGGTGGTCTTCCGCGTCTTCGATGGCGATGGGTTCGCCCTGCTGGCTGGGCTGGCCGATGACCAGGCCGAGTTCGAGTTCGTGGTCGAGCCGCTTCGTGGGTTGCAGCGTGGGCGCGGCCCCGTTGCCGGGGCTCAGCTGGCCCATGGGGCGCTTGAATTGATCGGGGCTCACGCGCAGCGTGGAGGCGCGGCCGTGGTAGCCGATGGGCACCCATTTGTAGTTGGGCAGCAGCGGGTTGTCGGGCCGGAACAGCTTGCCCACGGTGGTGGCGTGGTGGATGCCGGTGTAGAAGTCGGTGTAGTCGCCCACGTCGCAGGGCATGCCCATGCGCACGCGGGCCTGCGGGTGCAGCGCGGCTTTGAACGTGGCTTCTTTCGGGCTGCCCTGGCGCAGGCCTTCGCTGAGGGCGCGGCGCAGCGCCCGCCGCTGCTCGGGCGCCAGCGCCAGCAGGCGCGCCATGTCGCTGTGGTCGAGCACACCGGCGCGCTGCAGGTCCAGCACCTGGTCGCCGATCGCCACGCCGATGCGCCAGCCGGGTTCATCGCCCACCCTGAACCGGCCGTAGGGCAGGTTCTGGATGGGGAAGTCGGTGGCGGGGTCGTTCGCGGCCGCCAGCCAGCTCTGCAGGCCGGCGCCGTGGGTGTCGTCGATGCGGGGCGGCGCCATGGGGCTTTACTCCACCTGGATGTTCTGGCGCTTGATGACCGCGCCCCATTTCTGGGTTTCGGCCTTCATGAAGGCGGCGAACTGCTCGGGCGTGCCGCCGGCGGGCCGCAGCGATTGTTCTTCCAGGAACTTCTGGAACTCGGGCGATTTCAGCGCGGCGTTCACGCCACCGTTGAGCTTGCTGACCACGTCGGCCGGCACACCGGCGGGCGCGAGCAGGCCGACCCAGGAAGTGGCTTCGAAGCCGGGGTAGGTGTCGCTGACGGTGGGCACGTCGGGCAGCGCGGGGATGCGTTCGCGCGTGGTCACGGCGAGGGCGCGCATCTTGCCGGCGCGGATGTGGGCCAGCACCGAGGTGACGCTGACGAACATCACCTGCACCTGGCCGCCGAGCACGTCGGTGATGGCGGGGGCGCCGCCCTTGTACGGCACGTGGTTGAACGAGGCGCCGGTGGTGGCCTTGAAGAGTTCGGTGGTGAGGTGGTTGGAGCTGCCCGCGCCGGTGGAGGCGTAGTGCAGCGTGTCGGGCTTGCTCTTGCCCAGGTCCACGAGTTCGCGCAGGGTCTTGGCCGGCACCGAGGGGTGCACCACCAGCACCAGCGGCGAGGTGGCGATCAGCGCGATGGGCTTGAGGTCCTTGTCGGAATCGAAGGTGAGCTTGTAGAGCAGCGGGTTGACGGCGTGGGTGTCGAAGGCGGTGAGCAGGGTGTAGCCGTCGGCCTTGGCGCGCGCGACCTGGGCCGCACCGATGGAGCCGCCGGCGCCGCCCTTGTTTTCCACCACCAGGGTCTGGCCCAGGCTGGCGCTGAGTTCGGTGCCGAGCTTGCGTGTCACGTTGTCCACGATGCCGCCTGCGGGGAAGGGCACGACCACCTGGATGGTCTTGTTCGGGTAGGGGCCGCTCTGCGCGAGGGCGCTCAGCGGCAGGCCGCCGGCGGCCAGGGCCAGGGCGCCAGCCACGACGGTGCGGCGGCGGGTGAATGCAGGGGAAGCGTTGCTCATGTTGTCTCCAGAAAAGGAAAGGGGAAAAAAGGAAAGAAGGGGTCAGTCGTTGATGACCGCGACCGCGCGCACCCAGCCGGCCGAGCCGTGTTTGATCTTGATGGGGAAGCAGCTGACGTCGAAGCCGTGCGGGGGCAGCTGGTCGAGGTTGGAGAGCTTCTCCATCTGGTAGTAGCCGATGTCGCGGCCGGCCTTGTGGCCTTCCCAGATGATGGAAGGGTCGCCGTCGCGCTCGAAGCGCTCGACCACGAACTTGAAGGCCGCGTCCCAGCTGTAGGAGTCGGTGCCGACCACGCGCACGCCGCGCTCCAGCAGGTAGAGCGTGGCCGCGCGGCCGAAGCCGCAGGCGCTTTCCCAGTAGTCCTCCTGGCCCTGGCGCGCGCCGGCGCGGGTGTTGGCCACCACGATGTCCAGCGGCTGCAGTTCGTAGTTGATGCGCTTGAGCTCGGCTTCGATGTCCTGCGGCGTGACCACGTAGCCGGCCTCGAAGTGGCGGAAGTCGAGCTTCACGCCGGGGCGCAGGCACCAGTCCAGCGGCACCTCGTCGATGCCGGGGGCGGGGCGGCCGCCGTCCTGCAGCGCGTGGTCGGTGGTGGGGTGGTAGTGCCAGGGCGCGTCCATGTGCGTGCCGGCGTGGGTGGAGAGCGAGATCTTCTCCACCGCCCAGGCCTTGCCTTCGGGCAGCGAGTCGGGGCCGATGCCGGGGAACAGCTTGGAGAACAGCTCCCACGACTGGTCGTGGTCGGCGTACTGGATCTGCGGGCGGTGGTGGGCCGGCGAGGTGGGTTTGTCTTCCAGCGTGACGGAGAGGTCGATGATGCGGCGGGGCATGGGGGCTTGTTTACGGTGAGGAGGGGGAGGAAGGCGAGGCGGGCCGCGCGCGCAGGCCGGCGACCACGAAGGCGACCAGCTGGCGCACGATGGCTTCGGGGTCGTCGGTGTCGCACAGGCCGCCCGAGAGGCGGTTGAGCCGGTGGTAGGCCGCGTCCGCGTCGGACACGATGTAGTGCATGGCGCCGATGGCGAAGGCGTAGCGCCAGAACGCGTCCTGCCGGCTCAGGCCGGGCTCGGCGTCCATCAGGGCCTGCACGAACAGCAGGGCGGTGCTGTCGTACTGCTGGAACAGCGCGCTGTTCGTGAACTCGCTGGGCAGCGCACGCGCCTGCAGGATCAGGCGCGTGAGCAGGCGGCCGTCGCCGGTGGCGTCGGCGCTCAGGCGGATCGGGGGCGCCAGCAGCGCTTCCACCACGTGCTCGAGCGAGCGGCCCGGGCCGTCGGGCTGCTGCGCCAGCATCTCGCGGCGCAGCTGGTTCACCGGGTCGGCCACGGTCTGCAGCACCTCGCGGATCAGCGCTTCCTTGGAGCCGAAGTGGTAGTGGATCGCCGCCACGTTGGTCTCGCTCGCGGTGGTGATCTCCTTGAGCGAGGCCGCCTCGAAACCGCGCGTGGCGAAGACGCGCAGCGCGGCCATCACGATCTTGGAGCGCGTCGAGTCCTTGGGTTTGGGGGCTGGGGTGTTCATGTGAAATTCAAATTTCAATTTGAAATGTAGATTTGAAGTCTGGCCTGAGGCATTGGTACAAACCCTAGGTCGGCGGGGAATGCGGGCCGCATCTCCGAGGCGGATTCTCATCAAACGAGAATGCAAATTGACCGGCCCCGGGGCGCGGCGCCACCATCCCGACCCTCACACCGCTTCCCATTCGATACTGGAGACTCCATGAAACCTTCCCGCATCCTGGCGCGCACCCTGGCCGCCCTCAGCCTGGGCGCCGCGAGCGCCGCCTGGGCCGGCCCTTTCCAGGGCGGCATCGTCACGCTGATCACGCCGGCCTCCTCGGGCAGCTCGTTCGACAACGCCGCGCGCGCCCTGGCCGACGGCCTGGCCAAGACCTGGGGCATCCCGGTCGTGGTGAACAACCGCCCCGGCGCGGCCACCATCCTGGCCACCAGCGTGGCCGCGAAGGCCGCGCCGGACGGCCGCACGATCCTGCTGTCCGTCACGCCCACGATCCAGGCACCCTTCCTCTCCACCAAACTGGACTACGACCCGGTCACCAGCTTCGCGCCGGTGGCGCAGATGTTCGACGCGCGCCTCTGGCTGGCGGTGAACACCCAGGTGCCCGCGCGCACCGTCAAGGAGTTCGTGGCGCTGGCGAAGGCGCCGAACGCGAAGTTCGCCTACTCCTCGCCGGGCAACGGCTCCACGCCGCACCTGAACGCGAGCCAGCTCGCGCACCAGGCCAGGATCGAGATGCTGCACGTGCCCTACAAGGGCGTGGCGCCCGCCGTGGTGGACCTGGCCGCCGGCATGGTCACCGCCACCTTCGCCAGCTACTCCGACCTGGTGCCGCACGTGCAGAGCGGGCGGGTGCGCATCCTCGCCAGCACCGGCGCCGAGCGCTCGCCGCTGAGCCGCGACGTGCCCACGATGAAGGAGGCCGGCTACGCGGACTTCGAGACCGTGGGCTTCGGCGGCCTCGTGGTGCCGGCCGGCACACCGCAGCCGCTGGTGGACGAGATCTCGCGCGACGTGATCAAGGTGCTGGCCCAGCCCGAGGTCAAGGGGCGCCTGATCACGCTCGGCCTCGAACCGCACAGCCAGGGCCCGGCCGAGTTCGGCAAGCTGATCGTGGCGCAGACCGCCTACTGGAAGAAGGTGATCAAGGACGCCGACGTCAAGCCCGAATGAACGCCCCGCACATGACCGCACCCCGCCTCGAACACTCCCACCACCTGCGCTTCGTCGGTGACTGGGGCCAGGCCAATTTCCACCGCATCTGCTCCTGGCTGTGCGAAGAGTTCTGCAAGCGCAGCGGCCCACGCAGCCGCGTGGCGATCTGGAGCATCCGCGCCGGTGGCATCGAGGCCATCGACCTGGTGGAGGAAGGCGAGGCCGATCTGTGCATCGTCACGCCGGCCATGCTCATGCCCGCCGCGCTCGACGGCCGCCTGATCTTCCAGGGCCGCGCCGCGCCGCACCTGCGCGCCCTGGCCGTGTTGCCGCAGAACGACCGCATGGTGCTCGCGCTGCGGCCGGACCTGGGCATCCGCAGCTTCGAGGAACTGCGCCAGAAGAAACCGGCGCTGCGCATCGCGACCTCGCGCAACGACGGCACCAACTTCATCGGCTACGTGGCGCGCCTGTTCATGCAGGCGCACGGCATCGACGACGCCACCTTCGCCAGCTGGGGCGGCACCTACGTGGAAGACTCCAACCCGCGCGAAAGCCTGCAGCGCATGCAGGACGGCGAGGTGGACGGCGTGCTGCAGGAAGCGATCATGACGCCCTGGTGGTCCGACATCGTCGAGGCCGGCAAGGTGGTGCCGCTGCCGTCCGAAGAGGCGGTGCTGCAGCAGCTCCAGAAGGACTACGGTTTCGGCCGCAACGACCTGCCGGCCGGTTACTGGCCTTCCTTGCAGACCTCGCTGCCCGCGCTCGATTTCTCGGACTTTCTGATCCTGGTGCGCGACGACATGCCCGAGGACATCGCCCACCTGCTGACCTGGTGCCTGGTGGAAACGCGCGCGGCCATCGAGCGCCAGTACCGCCACCTGCCGCCGCAGCGCAGCCCGCTGAGCTACCCGCTGGTGCCCTCGGCGATGGCGCGGACCTCGATTGCCCTGCACCCGGGCGCGCGCCGCTACTACGAGGCCGCGGGCCACCTCTGAGCCGTGCGCGCGGCGCCCCCGCTCAGGGCGCGCGCATGTGTTGCACCGCGCGGCGCACCATGTCGCAGAAGTACTCCGCCGCTGGCGTGGGCGGCAGGCCGGCGCGGCGCACCAGGCACACCGGCGGCGCGGGCAGGGGCTCGCGCACGTCGATGCGCGCCAGCAGCGGCGCCAGCGACTCCGACTGGATCCACTGCACCGGCAGCATCATCAGCAGGTCGGAGTTCGCCAGCGCCACCATGAAGGTGAGCGCCGAGTGCGCCTTCATCACCAGCCTGGGCGCCGGCAGGCCGTTTTGCGCGAACAGCGGGCCCAGCTCTTCTTCGGCGTTGTGCGTGATCGAGGTCGTGATCCACTCCGCGTCCACCAACTCGCGCAGCGAGCGCGCCTGCGCCAGCGGGTGGCCCTTTCGGCTCACGATGGTGCGCGTGTTGTCGAACAGCTTTTCCACCTGCAGCGCCGAGACCACGTCGGCCGGCGCGGGGCCGATGTAGAGGTCCAGGCTGCCGTCGAGCAGGCCGGGCTCGCTGCCGGGGTACACCGCGTCCACGATGTCGATCTGCACCTTCGGGTAACGCGCGCGGAATGCGCCGAGTGCAAACGGCAGCAACGCGATGTGGGCCACGCTGGACATGGCCACCGCCAGGTTGCCGTGCACCTCGCCGCGCAGCTGGTCCAGCTCTTCCGTGGCGCGGCGCAGGTCGTGCATGGCGCAGGCCACGCGCTTGTGGAAGGCCGCGCCCATGTCGGTCAGCACCACGCCGGTGGAGCGCCGCTCGAACAGCACCACACCGAGTTCCTTCTCCAGTTCCTTGATGCTGTGGCTCAGCGCGGGCTGCGCGCTGCCCAGTTGGCGCGCGGCCGCGCGCAGGCTGCCGCGCTCGGCCACGGCGAGGAAATCCCGCAAGGCGTTGAACTTCATGCCGGGCCGCTCCGGGTGATCGAAAAAGCATATCGCATCCCACAATTCTCCGTCTTTTCCGATTCGCGGTGGCTGCCTACGATGCGGCCGCATGAAGACCTCGCCCCCCGTGATTCCCCGCGTGCTCATCGTCGGCGCCGGCCCCGCCGGCCTGGCCCTGGCCATCGAGCTGGGCCAGCGCCGCATCCCCTGCCTGCTGCTGGAGCGCAACGACCGCGTGGGCTACGCGCCGCGCGCCAAGACCACCAACGTGCGCACCCGCGAGCACCTGCGGCGCTGGGGCATCGCGCCGCAGCTGCGCGCGGCCTCGCCGCTGGGCGTGGACTACCCGTCCAACGTGGTGTTCTGCACCCGGCTCTCGGGCCACGAACTCACGCGCTTCGAGAACGCCTTCTTCTGCGCGCCGGGCCGCAACCCGCTCTACGCCGAGCACGCGCAATGGATCCCGCAGTACAGCCTGGAAGAGGTGCTGCGCGCCCACGCCCAGACGCTGCCCGGCGTGGAGATCCGCTTCAACAGCGAGGTGTTGGCCTTCGAGCAGGATGCGCAAGGCGTGCACGTCACGGTGCGCGACCTCCAGCGCGAGAACACCTACACGGTGTCGGCCGACTACCTGGTGGGCGCCGACGGCGCGCGCAGCCTGGTGCGCGAAGGCATGGGCGCGAAACTGGAAGGCCAGTACGGCCTCTCGCGCAACTACAACATCGTGTTCCACGCGCCGGGCCTGGCGCAGGCCCACGCGCTGGGGCCGGCCATCATGTACTGGCAGATCAACGAGGACGTGCCCAGCCTGATCGGCCCGATGGACCGGGGCGACACCTGGTTCTTCATGCCCACCGGCGTGCCGCCCGATTTCCGGCTCGACGCCGAGGGCAGCGCGGCCCTGATCCGCCGCGCCACCGGCATCGACCTGCCCTACCGCGCCCTGTCCACCGACGAGTGGGTGGCCAGCCGTTTCCTGGGCGACAACTACCGCGACCGGCGCGTGTTCCTGCTGGGCGATGCCTGCCACCTGCACCCGCCCTTCGGCGGCTACGGCATGAACATGGGCGTGGCCGACAGCGTGGACCTGGGCTGGAAGCTCGCGGCCGTGTTGGCGGGCTGGGGCGGCGAGGCCTTGCTGGACAGCTACATGGCCGAGCGCCGCCCGGTGCACCAGATGGTGCTCGACGAGGCCGTGGCCAACCACGCGCTGCTGGGCAACCAGCTCGCGCGCGCCGGGCTGGACGCCGACGACCCGGCCGGCGCGGCCCTGCGCAAGGACGTGGGCGCGCGCATCCAGGCCGCCAAGTCGCGCGAGTTCACCACGCTGGGCGTGGTGCTCGGCTACCGCTACGAGGACTCGCCCGTGATCGCCCACGACGGCAGCCGCGCGCCGCAGATGGACTACCTGAACTACGTGCCGTCCAACCGGCCCGGCGCGCGCGCGCCGCACGCCTGGCTGCACGACGGCAGCTCGCTGTACGACCACTTCGGCGAAGGCTTCACCCTGCTCGCGCACGCCGATGTGCCCGAGACCGTGGTGCAGGCCGTGCGCGAGCGCTTGCGCGCCGCGGGCGTGCCGCTCACCGTGCTGCGGCCGGCCTGGGGCGCGTTCGCCGAGCTGTACCCGACCCGGCTCACGCTGGTGCGGCCCGACCAGCACGTGGCCTGGCGCGGCGATGACTGGCCCGACGCGCCGGACGCGCTGGTGGCGCGCATCACCGGCCACACCCTCGTGGTTTCCCCTCGACAGAAGGCCCTCGCATGAACACCCGCCTGCCCGCCGCGGTGCATTCGGTGCACCGCTTCACCTTCACCGTGCCCGACCTGGCCGAGGCCGAGCGCTTCTACACCTGCTTCGGCCTGGACGTGCGGCGCGACGGCGACCGCCTGCTGCTGCGCACCTTCGGCCACCCGCACGTCTGGGCCCACGTGCTCGAAGGCGGCGAGCGCAAGCGCCTGCAATATGTGGCCTACGGCATCCACGCCGACGACGTGGAGACCTTCGCCGAGCGCATCGCGGCGCAGGGCCGCGCGGGCGAGCCGCACCCGCTGGCGCAGGAGCCGGGGCTGTGGCTGCGCGACCCCGATGGCCTGGCGCTGCAGCTGGTGGTCGCGCCCAAGGTCTCGCCGTCCTCGGCCTCGGTGCCCCGGCCGCCGGTGCCCGCCGTGCCCGGCCAGGGCCAGGCCTCGCCGCGCAGCCGGCTGGGGCCCGTGCGGCCGCGTTACCTCTCGCACATCCTGCAATTCACGCCCGATGTGCTGGGCATGCTGGCCTTCTGTTCATCGATGCTCGGCCTGCGCCTGTCGGACCGCTCGGGCGATGTGATCGCCTTCCTGCACACGCCGCACGGCAGCGACCACCACCTGGTGGCCTTCGCGAAATCCCACGGCCCCGGCCTGCACCACAGCAGCTGGGACGTGCCCGGCCTCGACGAGGTGGGTCAGGGCATGGACCAGATGCGCAGCGCCGGCTACGGCGACGGCTGGGGCGTGGGCCGGCACGTGCTCGGCTCCAACTACTTCAACTACGTGCAAGACCCCTGGGGCAGTTTCTGCGAGTACTCGGCCGGCATCGACCACGTGCCCGCCGGCCTGGACTGGCCCGCCGCCGACCACCCCGCCGAGGACGCGCTGTTCGTCTGGGGCCCGGCCGTTCCCACCCACTTCATCACCAACCACGAGACCCCATGAGACTGATTGCCTTCCAAGACGAGAGCGGCGCCGCGCGCCTGGGCGCGCGCGTGAACGACCACACGCTGCTGGACCTCACCGCCGCCGGCCTGCCCGATTCGCTCGACGAACTGCTGCGCCAGGGCGATGCAGGCTTTCGTGCGGCGCGCGCGGCCATCGAGCGCGGCCAGCACGCGCGCCCGCTCGCCGGCCTCACTTATCTGCCGCCGGTGCTGGAGCCCGCCAAGGCCTTCGCGATCGGCCTGAACTACGTGGACCACGCGACCGAAAGCCACTTCGAGAAACCGAAGCACCCGGTGATCTTCCACCGCTACCCCTCGTCCTGGGTCGCCCATGGGCAGCCGCTGGTGCGGCCGCACGTGTCGGACCAGTTCGACTACGAGGCCGAGCTGGTGGCGGTGATCGGCAAGGGCGGCCGCTACATCCGCCAGGAGGACGCACTGGACCACGTCGCGGGGTACACGCTGTTCAACGACGGCTCCCTCCGCGACCACCAGTTCCGCTCCAACCAGTGGATGATGGGCAAGAACTTCGACCGCAGCGGGGGCTTCGGCCCCGAGTTCGTGAGCGCCGACGAACTGCCCCCGGGCGCGCACGGCCTGCGCCTGCAATGCCGGCTCAACGGCCAGGTGGTGCAGGACGCCAACACGCGCGACATGATCTTCGACGTGGCCACGCTGGTGGCCGCCTGCTCGGAGGCCATGGCCCTGGTGCCGGGCGACCTCATCATCTCCGGCACGCCCGCCGGCGTGGGCTTGGCGCGCAAGCCGCCGCTGTGGATGAAGCCGGGCGACGTGTGCGAGGTGGAGGTCGAAGGCGTGGGGGTGCTGCGCAACCCCATCGTGGACGAGCGATGATTGCCGACCCCGTTTCTCAGCATCCGAGAAACGGGTTTGACCCCGGCCGCACCGGTGGGCATGCTCCCACCGTGCTGTTGTCCTTCACGCAATTTCCATGTCAGGCAGAAACCCCATGAAGCTGGTCCGCGAACACATCGATGCCTTTCCCTTCGATGCGCCGCCCTATGTGCTGGAGCGCCGTGAAGCGCTGCTGCTCGCCGATCCGCTGCCGTCCCCGATGAAGCGGGCGCGCGAGTACCCGCCGATCGAGGTGGCGCACCTCGGCGCGGCCTACGTGGAGCGCGCCTTCGCGCCGCCCGTGGGCGTGTACGAGAGCGCGGACATCCGCATCGAATGGCAGAACATGAACGGCCGCCAGCCGTTCTACCACCGCAACACCGGCGTGGACGAGCTCTCGTTCCAGGTCTGCGGCGAGCGCACCCTGATCACCGAACTCGGCACGGTGGAGCTGCGGCCGGGTGACTTCTCGCGCATCCCCAACGGCGTGGCGCACGACAACTTCGGCCGGCACGACGTGCACCTGCTGTTCTACGTGCCGGGCCCGGTGCGCGAACTGGTCGCCCCCAGCCGCCAGGCCGAGTACCTGAGCACCCCGTTCCCCGGCTGGACGCCGGCCGTGATCAACGAGCTCACCACCGAAGGCGTGGGCGGCCCGGGCCAGGACCTCGCGCTCTCGCCGGTCGACGAGGCCCTGCTGCTGCAACACGCGGAGCAGGACGCCGAGCGCATCCAGGTGCTGCGCCCCGAGGGCGAGGGCCTGCAATGGCTGTACCGCAGCGCGGCGGTTGCCATCGGCCGCTCGCGCAAGGCCTCGGACGACGGCGCCGTGTACACGCGGCACCGCGACGCCTGCGAGGTGCAGTATCAGATCCAGGGCGAGCGCACCCTGGTCACGCAGCGCGGCAGCGTGCACCTGGTGCCGGGCGACTTCGTGCAGATCCCGCGCGGCATCGCCTTCACCAGCCTGCACACCGGCCCGAGCGAACACCTGGCCCTGGCCAGCACGCTGCCGATCCCGCAGGTGGCGCCGGCCCTGCGCCAGGGCACGCGCCTGCCGGCCGACGAGCTGGCCCGGCTGCGCGGCGCCTGAGCGCTTCAGAACCAATCACAACAAGGAGACAGACATGTCAACGATGATGGCCGCGCGCGCCCACCCCGGCGCGCGCGAACTCAGCCTGGAAACCCTGCCCGTGCCCACGCCGGGCGAGGGCGAAGTGCTGGTCAAGGTGGCGTCGGCCGGCATCGCGCCCGGCATGATGAAGCTGCTCGAGATGGGCCGCTTCAAGCACCTGCCCACCACGCCGGGCCACGAGATCGCCGGCACCGTGGTGGCGCTGGGCCGTGGCGTGGACGCCGCCTGGCAGGACGCGCGGGTGCGTGTGCACCCCATGCTCTCGTGCGGCCAGTGCGACTACTGCCGCTCGGACCGTCAGCAGATGTGCAACGACGCGGCCATGATGGGCCACGCCGGCTTCGGCCGCGGCCCGATGGCGCTGTACGCGAAGTACCACAACGGCGGCCTGGCCGAGTACGCCTGCGTGCCCGCCGACCTGCTGGACCGCCTGCCCGCGCACGTCAGCTTCGACGTGGGCGCCAAGGTGCACGACCTGGCCAACGCGGTGCGCGCGCTCAAGGGCGCGGCCTTGCCCGCCACCGGCCGCCTGGTCATCACCGCCGCCACCGGCACCATGGGCACGGCCAGCATCAAGCTCGCGCGCTTCTACGGCGCGCGCGAGCTGGTGCTGGTGGGCCGCTCGCGCGAGCGGCTCGAAGCCCTGCGCCCGCTGGCCGGCGAGCTGCCGGTGCAGCTCGCGGTGCTCGACGAACTCGCGCCCGACTGGGCCGAGACGCAAGGCCTCACGAAACGCCTGCGCGAACTCATGCCGCGCGGCGCCGACGCCGTGCTCGACTACTTCCCCGACGGGCCGGGCTCGGCGCAGGCCGCTTCGGCCATGGCCCAGGGCGCCAGCTTCGTGCACATGGGCGGCAGCAACGCCGCGCTGCCCTTCGCGCTGCGCGACATGATGATCTTCTGCTGGCGCTTCGTCGGCACGCGCGCCTGCACCCGCTCCGACACCGACGAGGTGCTCGCCCTGCTGGCCGACCAGCGCCTCGACGCGGAAGACCTCATCACCCACCGCTTCGGCCTGCAGCAGGTCAACGAGGCGCTGGAAGCCACCCGCACCCGCACCCTGCCCATCTGGATGGCGGTGGTGAAACCCTGACCCTTTCCACCGGAGATTGAATTGCAAGACCGCAACCCCTGGATCACCGTGCCGACCGCCGCCGGCCCCATGCAGACCTACGTGGCGCGCCCCGCCGCGCCCGCCACGCGCGCGGTCATCGTGCTGCAGGAGGCCTTCGGCGTGAACCCGCACATCCAGGACATCGCTGAGCGCTTCGCCGCACAAGGCTTCCTGGCGCTCGCGCCCGACCTGTTCCACCGCAGCGGCACGCGCGAACTCGCCTACGCGCAGCACAGCGAGGCCGTGGCCCTGATCTCGCAGATCGGCGTGTCGCCCATCCTCGAAGACGTGCAGGCCGTGCTCGCGCACCTCCAGGCCGCGGAGCAGATCGAAGCCGGCCGCAGCGCCCTGGTGGGCTTCTGCTTCGGCGGCCGCGCCGCCTTCACCGCCGCCACGCGCCTGCCCGATCTGGGCGCGGCCGTGGTGTTCTACGGGCCGGGCATCGCCGCCGGCCCGCACGCCACGCTGGGCGAGGCGGGCGCCATCCGCGCGCCGCTGCTGCTGCACGTGGGGGCGGAAGACCCGACCATCCCGCCCGCGCAGGTGCAGGCCATCGACGCCGCGCTGCAGGCCGCCGGTGTGCGCTTCGCGCAGCACGTGTACCCGGGCGCCGGGCACGCCTTCCTGTGCGACGCGCGCCCCGCCATGTACCGCGAAGGCGCGGCGGCCCAGGCCTGGCAGCGCACACTGGATTTCCTGAATACCGAGCTGCCTCCCGGACAATGAGCGCATGTGCCCACCCTCCACTTCCCTGGCCGCTGCCCTCGATGACGTGAAGCGCGCGCCGCTGCCCCCGGGCGACGGCCTGCTCGCGGACCTGGTCTGCGCCAACCACATCCTCTACGACCAGGGCGTGGTCGATGCCTTCGGCCACGTCAGCGTGCGCCACGACCGCGACCCCGGGCGTTTCCTGCTCGCGCGCAACATGGCGCCCGGCCAGGTGGGCGCATCGGACATCGTCTCGTTCACGCTCGATGGCGAGCCCATCGACGCGGGCGGCCGGCGCGTCTACATCGAGCGCTTCATCCACGCCGAGATCTACCGCGCGCACCCGCAGGTGCAGGCCATCGTGCACAGCCACTCGCCGGCCATCGTGCCGCTGACCATCTCGCGCGGCACGCCGCTGCGCGCGGTGTTCCACATGGCCGGCTTCATCGGCACCGGCGCGCCGGTGTTCGAGATCCGCGACGTGGTGGGCGACGGCAGCGACCTGCTGGTGCGCGACGGCCGCATCGGCGCCGCGCTGGCGCGTCAGTTCGAGGGCCATCCCATCGTGCTCATGCGCGGCCACGGCAGCACCGTGGTGGGCGAGAGCCTGAAGCAGGTGGTGTACCGCGCGGTGTATGCCGAGGTGAACGCGCGCGTCCAGACCACCGCCCTGGGTCTGGGCGAGGTGAGCTACCTGAGCGAGGCCGAGTGCGCTTCGTGCATGAGCAGCCACGAGGCCCAGGCCGAGCGGCCCTGGGCGCTGTGGAAGGAAGAGGCCCGGCGCCGGCGCGCCTGAGCCATCTGGGTTCTCATTTCTCAGGAAGTGAGAAACGGTTTTGACCGGCCGGCACCCGATGTCCATGATCGACCACTCGATCTCGAAAGGACATCCATGGAAATCGGAGCGCATCTCGCGCGACTCGAACTCACCGCCAGCGACCCGGCTGCGCTGGCCGGCTTCTACGCCCGCACCTTCGGTTTCGCGGTCTCGCAGCAGGGCGATGCCCATGTGTGCCGCGCGCCCGAACGCGAACTCGTGCTGCGGCCCGGCGAGGGCGGCCAGCTGCACCTGGCCTGCTTCCGCTTCGACAGCGCCGCCGCGCTGCACGCGCACCGCGCGCAGTTGCAGGCGCGCGGCGTGGCCCTGCAGGAGGTGGGCGAGAGCGCCCACACCGTGCTCGACCCCGAAGGCCGCCGCATCCGCTTCGAGCACGGCCCGGCCGCGCCCGCCGCGTCCACCGCCGACGGCCTGCCGAGCGCGCGCCTGCAGCACTTCGCGGTGCGCACGCCCGACCCCGCCGCGCTGCTGGCCTTCTACACCGGGCAACTGGGCTTCGTGCTCTCGGACCGCGTGCGCGACGAGGCCGGCGCCATCACGGCGGCCTTTCTGCGCACCGACGCCGAGCACCACGCCATGGCCATCTTCCGCGCGCCGCTGGCGCGCTTCGACCACTTCTCGTGCGAGGCGCAGGACTGGGCCGCGCTGCGCGACTGGGCCGACCACATGGCCGACGCCGGCTTCCCGCTGGCCTGGGGCGTGGGCCGGCACGGGCCGGGCAACGACACCTTCTTCATGCTCAAGGACATGGACGGCAACATGGCGGAGATCTCCGCCGAGCTGGAGGTCTGCGAGCCCGGGCGCGCGGTCGGCGAATGGCCGCACCAGCCCTCAACCCTCAACCGCTGGGGTGTGGCCATCATGCGAAGCTAGCCCCCACCGTCTTGCCCTTTCAGGAGCGCCACCCATGACCACCACCGCCAAGGCCTTGCAGGTTCTTCGCCTGTTCAAGCAGGGGTTCAAGCACGTGCGCGCGGTGGACGTGGAGACCGAGCTGCGCATCTCCACCGCCACGGCCTACCGCTACCTCGCCGACCTGGAAGAGGCCGGCCTGATCGAGCGCACCTCGATCGGCCAGTACGTGCTGGGCCCGGAGATCGTGGAGCTCGACCGCCTGATCCGCATCAACGACCCGCTGATCGCGGCCGCCAGCGAGATCATGAAGACCCTGTCGGAGCGCACGGGTGGCGTGGTGCTGCTCAGCCGCCTGCACAGCCGCAAGGTGGTCTGCGTGCACCAGGTGCGCGGGCGCCATGGGCCGCCGCACGTGAGCTACGAGCGCGGCCGGGCCATGCCGCTGTACCGCGGCGCCACGTCCAAGGTGATCCTGGCGCACATGGCGCCCGAAGACCTGCGCGACCTCGTGCGCCACGACACGGCGGCCCTGCGCGAAGCGGGCCTGCCGGGCAGCTTCGATGCGCTGTCGGCGCTGATGGCGCAGATCCGGCGCGACAAGGTCTGCGTAACGGCGGCCGAGGTGGACGCCGAAGCCTGTGGCTGGGCCGCACCGATCCACCAGGGGGAGCTGCTGCTGGGCAGCCTCTCGGTGGTGATGTGGGCCCAGGCACCGAACATCAACCCGCAGCGCGTCGCGGACCACGTCCTGCGCGCGGCGCTGCGCATCGGAGGGCGGCTGGAAACGCCGCGCTGACAACTTATGTGGATGGATGGAAAAGACCCCGACGTGGTGATCGTCGGCGCGGGTCCGGTCGGGCTCACCCTGGCGAACCTGCTCGGCACGCACGGCGTGCGCACGCTGGTGATCGAACGCAACGCGGCGCTCGAGCCCGAGCCCCGCGCGGTGACGCTGGACGACGAGAGCCTGCGCACGCTGCAGGGCGCCGGCCTGCTGGACGCGGTGCTGAAGGACGTGGTGCTGGGCTACGGCGTGCAGTACCACGACTGGCGCGGCCGGCCCTTCGCGGCGATCCAGCCGACGCGCCAGGAATACGGCTACCCCAAGCGCAACGCGTTCCGCCAGCCGCTGCTGGTGCGAACGCTGTTCGACGGGCTGGCGCGCTTCGAACACGTGGCGGTGCAATTCGGCCAGAGCTTCACGTCCTTCGAGCAGGACGCCGAAGGCATCACCGTGCAGGTGCAGGTGCCGGCCGAGGGCGAAGCCCGCCCCGTGCGCGCGCGCTGGCTGGTGGCCTGCGACGGCGGGCGCAGCCCGGTGCGCGAGTTCTGCCAGATCGTGCTCGAAGGCGAGACCTACGCCGAGCGCTGGCTCATCGTGGACCTCGCGGAGCGCACCGTGCCGCTGCGCCACACCAGCACCTACTGCGACCCGAGGCGGCCCACCATCCGCCTGCCGGGGCCGCGCGGCGCGCTGCGCTACGAGTTCATGCTGCGCGAAGGCGACCGCGACGAGGACGTGCTCGACGAGCGGAATTTCCGCGAGTGGATCGCGCGCCGCGTGCCGGCCGACCGCGACCTGCCGCTGGTGCGCAAGGTGATCTACGGTTTCCACGCCCGCGTGGCCACGCGCTGGCGCGAAGGCCGCGTGCTGTTCGCGGGCGACGCGGCCCACCTCACGCCGCCGTTCGCGGGCCAGGGCCTCAACAGCGGCATCCGCGACGCCGCCAACCTCGGCTGGAAACTCGCGGCCCTGCTGCGCGGCAGCCTGCCCGAGTCGGTGCTGCACAGCTACGAGCAGGAGCGGCGCCCGCACGCGGCCGCGCTGATCCAGATGGCCTTGCGCATCGGCCGCGTGATGCAGCCCAAGAGCGTGCTGGGCGCGGCGCTGACGCAGACCGCCCTGCGCGCGGCCTGCCTGCTGCCGGCCTGCCGCGACTACATCTTGCAGCTCAAGTTCAAGCCCAAGCCGCGCTTCGCGCAAGGCTGCTTCCTGCCCTCGCCGAACCTGAGCGCGACCGAACTCGCGCCCCAGCCCTGGGTGCAGCAGCGCCCGGCGAAAGAGCTGCGGCTGGACGAGGTGCTGGGCGCGGGCTTCTCGGTGATCGGCTGGGACGCGGCCGTGGTGCGCGAGGCCGCGCGCCAGGTGGTGCCCAGCGGCCTGTGCACCGGGCAGGTGGCGCTGGTGCGCAGCGAAGACGATTTTCTCGACACACCCGCGGACGACGGCGGCGCGGTGGTGCGCGTGCGCGATGCGAGCGGCGAACTCGCGGCCCTGCTCGCGCGCTTCGGGGCCGCCGCCCTGGTGCTGCGGCCGGACCGCTACGTCTACGCCGTGGTGCCCCAGCCGGCCTGAGCCTTTCTTTTTTCTTTCACAGGAACCCCCCCCATGAAATTGATGAGTTTTGAGATCGGCGGTCACGCCTCCTACGGGCTGTGCACGGCCGAGGGCGTGATCGACCTCGGCCGCCGCCTCGGCGTGGCCGCGCCCACGCTGCGCGAGCTGCTGGCCCTGCCGGACTGGCAGGCGCTCGCGCGCTCCCACGCGGACGCGAAGGCCGACCATGCGCTCGCGGCGCTGACGCCGCTGCCGGTGATCCCGCAGCCGCGCACCATCGCCTGCGTGGGCCACAACTACGAGGAGCACCGCGTCGAGACCCAGCGCGACCCCACCGAGCACCCGTCCATCTTCTTCCGCCACCCCGAGTCGCTGCAGGGCAGCGGCGTGGCGCTGGTGCGCCCGCGCGAATCGACGCAGCTGGACTACGAAGGCGAACTCGCCATCGTGATCGGCCAGGGCGGGCGCCGCATCGCGCAGGCCGACGCCTGGGCGCACATCGCGGGCGTGAGCTGCTTCAACGACGGCAGCGTGCGCGACTGGCAGCACCACACGCGCCAGTTCGGTCCGGGCAAGAACTTCGCGGGCACGGCCGGCTTCGGCCCCGCGCTGGTGACGCTGGACGAACTGCCCGCCGACCGCGTGCTGTCGCTGCAGACCCGCGTCAACGGGAAGGTGGTGCAGCAGGCGCGCACCGACCAGATGATCTTCCCGATCCCGCGCCTGGTGGCCTATGTGTCCACCTTCATGACGCTGGTGCCGGGCGATGTGATCGTCACCGGCACGCCGGGGGGTGTGGGCGTGAAGCGCGTGCCGCCGCTGTGGCTGCAGCCGGGCGACCTCGTGGAGGTGGAGATCTCCTCGGTGGGTGTGCTGAGCAACGGCGTGGTGCAGGAGGCCTGAGCGTGCAGGAGGCCCTGATCGCGCTCGAAGCGCAGCGCTGCCAGGCCCTGGTGGCGGGCGACCTGAGTGGCATCGACGCGGTGCTGGACGCGCAGCTGGTCTACGTGCATTCGACCGGCCTGGTCCACGACAAGCCACAACTGCTGGACTTCCTCGCGCACCGCATCCGCTACGAGGCCGTGGAGCGCCAGGGCCTCGTGGTGCACCCCCACGGCGATGTGGCGTGGATGACGGGCCTGATGCGCTTGCGCGGCCAGCGGATGCCGGGCGGCGAGGCCGTGGCTTCCACCGCCTTCGTGTCGCAGCTGTGGGTCCACACCGCCGGTGCGTGGAAGCTGCGCGGCTTTCAAGCGACGCGCGTGGACGACGCGGCGTGGGCGAAGTGAGGCGCCGTTTCTCATCATCTGAGGCAAGGCTTTGACGCTCGCGACCCCCTCTGAACATCATGCCGACGCCGGTGCCTGAAGGCATCGCATCTGCTTCTCTTTCTTCTCATCAACCACATCACCCTCTCCGCAGAGAGAGGGACGGAGACATCGATGCCCCATTCTTCCAAAACCTCCCGTGCCCCGCGCTCGCTGGGCCGTTGCGTGCACCTGGCCCTCGCCAGCCTCGCGCTGATCGGCGCCGCGCCCCAGGCCTTCGCGCAGGCGCCCGGTGGCGGCGGCAGCGGCAGCAGCCAGGTCTCGCTCTACGGCGTGCTCGACGGCGGTTACTACCGCCGCAACCTCGCCGGTGAGGCCACGGTCTCGCGCATGGACAGCGGCCTGCTCTCCATGCCGCGCTGGGGCATGCGCGGCAGCGAAGACCTGGGCGGCGGCCTGAGCGCCGCGTTCGACATCGGCGGCCACTTCCGCATGGACACCGGCGAAGCGGGCCGCCACCCGGGCGACACGGCGGTGGGCCGCACCTTCTCGCTGGCCTCGTGGGTGGGCCTGCGCGGCGGCTTCGGTTTCCTGCGCATGGGCCGCATTCCCACCGGCAGCTACATCGCCACGCTGCAGTTCACGCCCTTCGCGGAGTCGGTGAACCTCGGTCCCTTCCTCATGCACACCATCACGGGTTCACAACCCATGAACGCGGTGAACGGCGCCACCGACGGCATCTGGAGCAACTCGGTGGCCTACACCACGCCCACCTTCGGCGGCCTGTCGGCGAACCTGCAGTACGTGGCGCGCGAGGCCTCCACCGAAGGCCGCCGCGTGGACCTCACGGCGAACTACCGCCAGGGCGCCTTCGCCGCCGCGCTGAACCACCGCCGCGTGGACGGGGCCGCCATCACCACGCCACGCGCGGCGGCCGAGCCCGCTGGTGCGCCCTACGTGATCCTGGAGACCAAGAGCACGCTGGCCAGCGTGTCCTACGATTTCGAGGTGGTGAAGGTGTTCGGCCAGTACTCCACCGGCGCGGTGCAGGCGCGCGGCCTGCGGGAGATCGACCTGGACACGCTGGGCCTGAGCGCGCAGGTGCCGGTGGGCGCGGGCCGCATCGTCGCGTCCTGGGCGCGCACGAAGCGCGAGCAGGCCGGCGTCAGCGACCGCGTGCGCAGCACGCTGTCGGCGGGCTACATCCACGCGCTCTCCAAGCGCACCGACCTGTACGGCGTGGCGATCGCCGACCGCGCCACGAACCTGCGCTCGGGCACGGGCCTGGCGCTGGGCATCCGGCACTCGTTCTGAGGAGCTTGGCCCGGCCGACCGCTCAAGCGGGGTTGGGGGGAGGCCGCACGATCAGGTGGGCCTGCAGTTCGCGGATGCGCTCGTCGGTGTAGTAACCGCCGACCTCGGTGTAGCGCAGGAAGGGCCGGGCGCAGCCGCTGCATTGCCAGACGTCGCAGCGGTTGTAGGGGAACCAGCCGAGGGCGATGGGCGCGTCGTCGGACCAGGCGCCTGTGCCGTTCGGGTGGTGCTCGGCCAGTGTGGGTTCGTCGGCGTCGGGGTCGCGCAAGCTGCCGACGCGTGTCAGGCGCGAGAGATCGAAGCCGCCGGGCACGGAGTCCCAGCCCTTGCACACCAGGGCCTGGCAGTGGGGGCAAGTGGTGGTGGTGCGGCTTTGCTTGGCGATGGCCATCAAGTCTTCCAGGGTCATGGTCGCCATTGTGGGCCGCTTCTTCGCTGTCGGCTGGCGTCCCCCCGTTCTCCGGCGCCTGCTCGCGGGCGTCTGCCCGGGTCCACAGCGACCCCTTCGTCAACACGACCCCGACGCTCAAGCTCTGTGGCAACCGCGAATGGGGCGCCTGCGCCCGGGGGGAGCACCATCCGCCGAGAGGTCGTCCCGGGCCCGCCGAAAGGAAGGCACCGCATGCCTGCGGTGCACTCTCGACGGTGGGTGGGGTTGCCGGGCGCCGGCGCCCGCGAGCAGGCGCCGGAGAACGGCAGCCACGCCCACTGGCATCGAAGAAGCCCCGGCCCGGGCCTACTCGGGCTTGACGTCGATCGCCTTGATCACCGGCCGCCAGAGTTCCACGTCGGCCTGGATGCGGCGCGCGAAGTCCTTCGGCGTCTGCTGGCCGGTCTGCGGAATGAGGCCGGCCTTGGCCATGCGCGAGAGCACCGCGTCGTCGGTGAACATCTTCGCCACCGCGCCCGCGAGGCGGTCGGCGATCGGGGCCGGCAGCCCGGCCGGCGCCAGCAGGCCGTTCCAGGTTTCGGTCTGGAAGCCCGGGAACAGCGAGGCGATGGTGGGCACACCCGGCAGCATGGCCACGGGTTGCGGGCTGGTCACGCCGAGCAGGCGCAGGCGGTCGCTCTGCAGGTAGGGCAGGGTCTCGGAGATGTTGGCCGTGTAGACCTCGGTCATGCCCGCGATGGTGTCGGCGATGGCCGCCGCGCCGCCCTTGTAGGGCACCATCACCGCCTCGATGCCCGCGCGCTTCAGGAACGCCGCGCCGGCGAGGAAGGACATGGAGCCGGTGCCCGCGTGCGCCATCAGCAGCTTGCCCGGGTTCGCGCGGCCGTGGTCCACCAGGTCCTTCAGGCTCTTGTGCGGCGAGGCGGCCGGCACCACGATGACCTGGGGATTGCCCGCCACGTTGGCGATCGGCAGGAAGTCCTTGAACGGGTCGTAGCGGATCTTGTAGAGGAAGGGCGCGAGCGAGATCTGGGCGATGGAGGCGAGGAACACCGAATAACCGTCGGCCGGCAGCTTGGCCGCGTGCATGGAGGCGATGGTGCCGCCCGCGCCGGCGCGGTTGTCCACCACCACTGGCACGCCGAGCGCGCGGTTGAGGTAGTCCGCCGTCATGCGCGCGACGAAGTCGGTGTTGCCGCCCGCGGGGTAGGGCACCACCATGTTGATGGGGCGCTCGGGCCAGTTGGCCTGGGCGCGCGCCGCGCTGCCGGTGGTGGCCAGGCCCAGGCCGCCCAGGGCGGGCAGCAGCAGGGAGTGTTGGACGAAGGAGCGTCGTTTCATGGAAAGTCCTTGGCTGGCAGGGGTGGGGGCTGTTCAGGCCAGGGCGGCGGCGGGTTCGCGCACGGCCTTGGCGTGCTGGCCGAAGCCCTTCTGGCCGATCACCTGGTCGTTGAGGTAGACCGTGGTGCCGCGCACGATGGTGCGCACCGGCTTGGCCTTGAGCTTGCGGCCGGCGTAGGGGCTCCAGCCGATGAGGCTGAGCACGTCCTCGTCGCGCACCTCGTACTCGCGGTTCAGGTCGACCAGCACCAGGTCCGCGTCCGCGCCGACGGTCAGCGCGCCCTTGTTCGCGAGCTTGAACAGCTCGGCCGGCTTGGCGCTGCAGGCCTCGACCACGCGCTCCAGGCTGATCTTGCCTTCCAGCGCGGCGGTCATGAACATGCTGTAGTAGAACTGGGTCGAGGGCGTGCCGGTGTGGGCCTTCCAGCCGTCGGTCCAGCCGATCTCCTTCTCTTCGCGCGTGTGCGGCGCGTGGTCGGTGGCGACGATGTCGATGGTGCCGTCGCGCAGGCCTTCCCACAGGCCGGGCACGTTCTTCTCGGGCACCCAGTACGAGAGCGCGTAGGAGCCCAGGCGCTGGATGGCCGACCACTCGCAGCCCAGGAACAGCGCCCAGGGGTTGATCTCGCAGGTCACCTTCTGCCCGGCCGCCTTGGCCTGGCGGATCAGCTCCACGCTGCCGGCGGTCTGGGTGTGCAGGATGTGCAGGTGGCAGCCCGAGGCGCGCTGCAGGCGCAGCAGCGTGGCGATGGCGGTTTCCCAGATCACGCCGTCGTGCGCGGCGTAGGCCTTGGCGTAGGCCAGGGCGTCGCGCTCGCCGCGGTCCCAGAACTTCTGCTCGATCACGTCCATCAGCGCCTGGTCGTGCGGGTGCACCATCAGCGGCACGTTCAGCTCGGCGCAGCGCTGCATGATCTCCAGGATCTTGCCGTGGTCGTGCACGCCGATGCCGGGCATGTGCGGGTAGTCGCGCCCGGTGTCCACGACCATGAAGATCTTGAACGCGGCGATGCCGGTGTCGGCCATGCCGGGCATCTCTTCGCTGATGGTGGGCGCGGGGTTGAAGTTCCAGTCCACGATCGCGTCGCTGCGGTAGATGTCGTACTGGCGCTCCAGCAGCTCCAGCGAGTTCGGCGGCGGCTGCACGTTGGGCATGGCCACGCTGGTGGTCACGCCGCCGGCCGCGCACTGCAGCGTGGAGGTGTGGATGGTGTCCTTGTATTCGAAGCCCGGCAGCGAACCCTGGCGGTGGTGCGAATGCATGTCGATGGCGCCGGGCACGATGGCCAGGCCGTCGGCTTCGATGACCTCGCGCGCTTCGGGCTCGGCCCCGGGTTCGTAGATGCCGGCGATGCGGCCGCCCTGGATGCCGATCGAGGCGACGCGGCGCCCTTGCGGCGTGACGATCAGCCCGTGGCGGATCAATGTGTCCATGAAATGTTCTCCTTGTGAGCGAGGGGGGTGGTGGAAGAAGGGGACGGGCGGGGCGCGCGGCCGCGGATCACGTCGAAGATGTGTTCGACGTAGGCGCGGTCCAGGCCGCGGGTGATGAAGACCAGGCGCGAGTGGCGGTCCTCGTAGGGCCATTCGGCCAGCGGCGCGGGCGGGTGGAACAGGCGCTGCACCGCGTGCACGACGATGGGCCGGGCCTCGCCGGCGATGTTCAGGATGCCCTTGACGCGCAGCAGGTCGTCGCCGTGCGCGAGCACCAGCGCATCGAGCCAGGCGGCGAGTTCCTGCCAGGCCAGCGGCGCGTCGTACACGAGCGAGAAGGTCGCTATGCCCTCGGTGTGGTGGGGCGCGGCCGCCGCGCCGATCGGGCGGTAGCGCGCGGGCTGGTCGGCGTGGGCCTCGGCGTTGAGCCAGCGCCGCACCGCGGGGGCCGGCGTCGCGGCGGCGTACACGTCGAGCTCGGTGAGCACCTCCAGGCAGGGCACATGGGTCGGCGTGGCCCAGCTCACCGTGGCGCCCGGGTTGAGCGCCTGCAGGCGCTGCTGCAGCGCCTGGGCCTGCGGCGGGTCGGCCAGGTCCATCTTGGTGACGACCAGCTGGTCCGCCACGGCCACCTGCTTGGTGGCTTCCTCGAAACCGTCCAGCGTGGTGGCGCCGTTGACGCCGTCCACCGTGGTGATCACCTGGGCCAGGCGGTAGCCGTTGGAGACCGGGAAGGTCATGAGGGCCTGCAGCACCGGGCCGGGGTCGGCCATGCCGGTGGTTTCGATCACGACGCGGTCGAAGGCGCGCACCAGGCCCCGGCTGCGCTTGTCCAGCAGCTCGCGCAAGGTCTCCACCAGATCGCCTTGCACGCTGCAGCACAGGCAGCCCGTGCTCAGCTCGATGGTGTTGTCGTTGCTGCTGGCGATCAGGTTGTGGTCGATGCCGATGTCGCCGAACTCGTTGACCACCACCGCCGCGTTCGACAGCGCGGGCTCGCGCAGCCAGCGGTTGAGCAGGCTGGTCTTGCCGCTGCCCAGGAAACCGGTCAGCAGGGCCACCGGCAACCGCGCACGATCGGAACTCATAATGGCTCTCCTTGGTGAAAATCGCACCGGCTTGCGGTGCATCGTTTTTCGCAACAAGTGCGAATAATAGCAAAATGGAAACAAATGCGAAACAAGTTCGTTCGGGCGAGGGCGCGGGCATCCGCACGCGCAACCGGACGCTGCACATCCTTCAGCTCTTCGAGCGGCGCACGCTGTGGACGGTGGAGGCGATCGCCGCCGAGATGGGCGTGTCCATCAGCTCGGCTTACCGGGATGTCAAGGAACTGAGCAACCTGGGTTTCCTGGCGCCGTCGACGCGCTCGGCGTACATGCTTGGCCCGGCCTTCATCCGCTACGACCTGCTGATGCGCCAGGGCGACCCGCTGGTGAAGGCGGCCTCGGGGCCGATGCGCGAGCTGCTGGCGCGCACCACGCAGCACGCGGTGGTGCTGATCAGCCGGCGCTTTCGCGACCAGGTGATGTGCGTGCACCAGGAGAAGGGCAGCGACCACCCGCCCTCGTCCACCTACGAGCGCGGCGTGGCCCTGCCCATGTTCAAGGGCGCGACGTCCAAGGCCATCCTGGCGAACCTGGGTGACCGCGCGCTCAAGCAGATCTACCTCGACCACGAGCAGGAGATCCGCGAATCCGTGGGCCTGGGGGGCTGGAAGGACTTCGCCAAACAGATGAAGGCGATCCGCGAGACCGGCTTCGCCTGCACCGATTCGGAGGTGGCCCGGGGCCGGGTGGGCATCGCCGCGCCGGTGTTCGGCGATGGCCAGGTGGTGGCGGGCGTGAGCCTGGTGTTCGAGCTCGCGCGCTACGACGAGGCCGCCTTCGCGGCCGAGGTGCGGCGCTGCGCGCAGGCGATTTCGGCGGCGCTGGAAACCTCGGCCTGAACTCCCTGCGTTCACCGGCGGTTAAGACCTCTTGAGAAGGCTTCGCTGGTGGTGGCGCGCGCCGCTGCCTAGACTCGCGCTCAGCGAAACACCCTGAGGTTGCGACGATGACATTGACACAAGCCCTGGCCGCGGGCCTGGCCGCGATCGCGGTCGGCACCGCCCCCACCGCCTTCGCGCAGGCGAGCACCTACCCGAACCAGACCATCAAACTGCTCGTGGGCTGGACGGCCGGCGGCGCCACCGACCTGCTCGCGCGCCACCTCGCGGCCCACATGGCCCGGCAGCTGGAGCAGCCGGTGGTGGTGGACAACCGCGCGGGCGCCGTCGGCACGATCGCCCACAGCGAAGCCAGCCGCGCCAAGCCGGATGGCTACACCATCATCCTGGCGACCAACAGCACCTACGCGATCGCGCCGCACCTGATCAAGCCCCTGCCCTACGGGCCCGATGCGCTCGCGCCGATCTCTCTGGTGGGCACGAGTCCGCTGATCCTCACCGTCAGGCCCACGCTCAACGCGCCAGGCGTCAAGGACGTGATCGCGCTCGCGCGGCAGCAGCCCGGCCGGCTGAACTACTCGTCGGGCGGCAACGGCTCCACCAGCCACCTGGCCAGCGAGCTGTTCAAGGACCTCACGCGCACCTCCATCACGCACATCCCCTACAAGGGCGGTGGACCGGCCACGCTGGCCGTGGCCTCCGGCGAGGTGGACCTGGGCTTCGTCGACATCGGCGTGGCCGTGCCGCTGATCCGCGCCGGCCGCCTGAAGGCGGTGGCCGTCTCCGGCAGCACGCGCAGCCCGGTGCTGCCCCAGGTGCCCACGGTGGAAGAAGCGGGCGTGCCGCGCTTCGAGTCGGCCACCAAGTTCGCGCTGTTCGCGCCGGCCGGCACCCCGCCGGCCGTCATCGACCGGCTCTACGAGGCGGTGCGCAGCGTGCAGAAGAACGACGAACTCAAGGACCGGCTGCGCCAGCAAGGCATCGAGCTGGTCGCCGCCAGCCCGGCGGAGCTGCGCAAGGACGCGGCCGACGACCTCGCCAAGTGGGGCCGGCTGATCAGCGAGCGCAAGCTCTCGCTGGACTGATGCGCCGCATGACATCGCGGATCGCCATCGTGGGCGCGGGGCCGGTCGGCTGTGCCGCCGCCGCCTTTCTCGCGCGCGACGGCATCGCGCCGGCGCTGTGGTCGCCCACCGGGCGTCGGGTGCGGCGCCACGCGGGCCGCGCCAGCTTCAGCTGCTCGGGCGCCGTGGCTGGCGAGGTCGAGGTCGAATGGCTGGCCTCGCCGGAGCGCCTCGCCGAGTTCGGCGTGGTGCTGGTCTGCCTGCCGGCCGACGCCTACGCCAGCGTGCTCGGGCCGCTGAACGCGCTGTGGCGGCCCGGCCAGCACGTGATCGTGAGCGGCGCCCTGTCGCTGGCGCCGCTGTGGATCGCGGCGGCGGCCGAGGGCGTGCAGGTCAGCGGCTGGGGCACCACGCTCACGACCACGCACTTCCAGCCCGACGGCAGCCTGCACGTCAACCCGCTGCGCAGCCGCATCGACATGGCCACCGTGGGCCCGCTGGACCCTTCGGAGGCGCGGCAGCTGTGCGCGGACCTGTTCGGCGACCGCTTCGTCGCGGCGGACAACCTGCTCACGCCCACGCTGGCCAACATCAACCCGATCGCGCACGCGGCCGAGGTGATCCCGAACCTCACGCGCATGGAGGCCGGCGAAGCCTGGTCGCTGTTTGGTCACTTCACCGAGGTCGTGGGCAACATGGCCGAGGCGCTGGACGTCGAACGCCGTGCGGTGGCGCAGGGCTTCGGGCTCGAAGTGCCTTCGCTGCGCCAGCACTACGCGCGCTCCTACCACGTGCCCGAAGGGCCGCTGCACACCATGGCGGCCGCGATCACCGCCAACGGCATGAGCCCGAACGGGCCGGCCTCGCTGCAGCACCGCTACGTGCTGGAAGACGCGCCGTTCGGCCTGGCCTTCCTGGAAGCGCTCGGGCACGCGGCCGGGGTGCGCACGCCGGTGCTCTCGGCCTGCCTCGGCTTGCTGGCCGTGGCCTACGGGCGCGACTTCCGCGCCGACAACTTCCTGCTCGACGCGCTGGACATCGCGGGCGGTGGCGCCGACGCGCTGCTGGCGCGCTGCGCGGCGGCGGCCAGCCCGGCCAGCTGAGCCCGGTCGTTGCCGCTGCGGCGGTAGACCATGGCGATGGGCACGGGCGGCGGCAGGCTCTCCATCGGCAGCTCCACCAGGCTGCCGCGCCGCAGTCGCTCGGTCAGCGTGCCCTGGGCCGCGAGCGTGAGGCCCAGGTTCTGCTCGGCCAGCTCCAGGTGGGTGATCGCGCTCATGGTCTCGATGTGCGGGATGAGCGCCGGCAGGCCGTGCCCGCGCAGCGTGTGCTCCAGCATCATGCGCGAGTTGGTCGGCCGGGGCGGCAGGATCCAGTGGGCCTGCGCCACCTCGGCCCAGCGCAAGGGTGGGCTTTTCGCGCTGCGGTTCGCGGCCAGCGCATGGTGCGGGGAGCCGACCACGCGCCATTGCTCCAGCCCGATGTGCTCGATGGTGAACCCCTGGGCCGAGAGGCTGCCGAGTTCCGAAGGCGTGTCCATGGTGATAAGCGCGTCCACCTCGCCGGCCTCGAGCTGGCGCGAGATGTCGGCCAGCCGGCCTTCGAGCAGCAGCACGCCGGGCAGCTGGTCCTGCGCCGCGAGCACCGAGAGGATGCGCGGCAGCACGGTCCAGGTCAGGAACGGCGTGGCGCCGATCTTCAGCCGCTCGTGCAGCGGGCGCAGTGGCGCGGCCAGTTCGTCGGAGAGCTGCTCCATCTCCGCCAGCAGCACGCGCCCGCGCTGCACCACCAACGTGCCGGCCACGGTGGGCACCACGCCGCGCGGCAGGCGGTGGAACAGCGGCTGCTCGAACAGCGCCTCCACGTCCTTGAGGCCCTTGCTCACCGCGGCCGTGGTCATGTGCAGCCGCTGCGCCGCGGCCCGCATGTTGCCGGTGTCGGCCAGCGTGCTGAGCAGCTCCAGCTGGCGAAAACGCAGGGCGGCCATGAGCCGCTGCGATGGGTTCCTCACTCGACGCCTTTCATGGGTCCTGCGGGACAGGACGGCCAACCAGCATAGCGTCTTGGTGATGGAGCCTCCGAAAGCCGATGGCCGCCGTGGACGGATCGTCCATCGGCGGCCATCGGCCAGGGGGCGTGGTCAGAACCGCGGTTTAGCCGCCGTTGCTGCTGCGCGATTCCACGCGTTCGGCGCGCACGTCACCCCGTGCCTTGCTGTCGGCCAGCACCGGCTGGGCGTATTGGCCGGAGAACAGTTCGTTGGCCTTGACACCGGTCTGGCCGTCGATCACGTAGTCGCCCGTGCGGATGGCTTCGGCCACTTCGGCCCTCACTTCGGCGCGGGTCTTGCCCACGGCGGCGGTGGCGGTCACGGCCTTGTCGGCGCGGGCTTGGGCGTACTGGGCGGGGAACAGCTCGTTGGCCTTGGCGCCGGTCTGGCCGTCGGCCACGATGTCGCCGGTGCGGATGGCTTCGGCCAGCTCGGCCTTCACCTCAGCGCGGCTCTTGCTCACGGCCACGGGCTGGGCGTAGAGGTGGGGGCGAGGTCCTTGTAACGGGCACCGGTTTCGCCGTCGGCGATCAGGTCACCGTTGCGTTGAGCCTGGATCAGTTCGGCACGGACTTGTTCGCGGGTCTTGCCCACGGAGGCATCGGCGGCGAAGGCGTGGCCGGCAACGAGGGTGGAGAGGGCGATGGCAACAACAGACAGCTTTTTCATGACAGTTTCCTTGGAGAGGGTTGAACATGCCGGTCGGTCCGTTGTGCGGTCTGGCCGGCTTCGATGCCTCTGCGGAGGGGTTTGCGTGCATCGATGGGATGAACTGTAAAGTTTCTGAATCAGAAGAAAAACAGCACTTGAAGGCTTTATGTATTGCTGAATTGGCAACAATGATGGCAAATTTCTCCGGGAAAACCCTTTAAATTGGGTCTCATGGACCGTCTGACTTCAATGCGTGTTTTTCAGAAAGTGACCGACGAAGGCGGCTTCGCGGCCGCCGCCCGGGCGCTCGACCTGTCGCCCGCCGTGGTCACGCGGCTGGTGGCCGATCTGGAAGACCACCTGGGCACCCGCCTGCTGCACCGCACGACGCGCCGCGTCTCCCTCACCGACGCGGGCGAGAACTACCTCGACCGGGTGCGCGTGATCCTGCAGGAGCTCGACGAGGCGCACGCGCTGGTGAGCTCACAGACCAGCGAACTCGCGGGCGTGCTGCGCCTGCTGGCGCCGCCCGTGCTCGCCACGCACGTGCTCGCGCCCCTGGTCAGCGGCTTTCGGCAGGCCTACCCCAAGATCCTGCTCGACATCGACGTGGAGTCGCACCGCGAGCCCCCGATCCAGGACTACGACATCACGCTCATGGGTACGCCCGCCTCGTTCGATGCCAACGTGATCGCGCGCAAGGTGCTCTCCAGCGTCACCGTGCTGCTGGCCTCGCCCGCTTATCTCCAGCGCAAGGGCACGCCCGTGCGGCCCGAGGACCTGGCGCAACACGACTGCCTGCGCTACAGGGCCGCGGTGGGCCGGGGCCGCAGCTGGCGCCTGCTGCACGAGACGGACGAAGCCCGCTTCGTCGACATCGAGGTGCGGCCCGTGCTCTGGGTCAACCACCCCGACACCCTGATGCACGCCGCGCTCGATGGCGCCGGCATCGGTGCCTGCGCCATCGGCCTGGCCGCGCCCTTCATCGAAAGCGGCGAGCTGGTGCGCGTGCTCAACCCCTGGATCACGGACCGGTTGACGATGTACGCGGCCCTGCCCAGCCGCAAGTTCATGCCGCGCCGCACCGAGGTGTTCCTGGACTACCTCGTCGAGCAGACCCGAGCCCGCGTGGGCAGCGCGCTCACCACCTGCACGCCCGCCGAGGCCAGTTTGGCGGTCTAGGTCGCGCGGTTCAGGTGGGCACCCTCTCTTTCGCGTAGTCGACGAAGAAGTCGAAGCTGCCCGGGTTCTGCATGGCATCGGGGCTGGCCACCTGGTCGGGTGGCGCGCCGAGCAGCAGCTTGCGCACCGGCACCTCCATCTTCTTGCCGCTGAGCGTGCGCGGGATGTCGGCCACCTGCAGCACCTCGTTGGGCACGTGCCGCGAAGAGGCCTTCGACCGGATCTGCTCGACGATGCGCGCCTTGAGCGCCTCGTCCAGCGCCAGGCCGGGCTGCAGCACCACGAACAGGGGCATGAAGGAGGGCCGGCCGAGGTACTCCAGGTCCACCACCATGCTGTCGCGCACCTCGGGCAGCTCTTCCACCACCCGGTAGATCTCGGCGGTGCCCATGCGGATGCCGAAGCGGTTGATGGTGCTGTCGGAGCGGCCGTAGATCACCGAGGTGCGGCGCTCGGTGAAGCGGATCCAGTCGCCGTGGCGCCAGACGCCGGGGAAGGTGTCGAAGTAGCTTTCCCGGTAGCGCCGGCCGTCCGGGTCGTTCCAGAAGAAGACCGGCATGGAGGGCATGGGCTGGGTGATGACCAGCTCGCCCACCTCGTTGATCACCGGCTGGCCCGCGTCGTTGTAGGCCTGGGCGGCCACGCCCAGTTCGGGGCACTGGATCTCGCCCGCGTGCACCGGCAGCGAGGGCGCGCAGGCCACGAAGCCGGCCGCGATGTCGGTGCCGCCGCTGATCGAGGCGAGCCAGACGTCGGGTTTGACCGCGCTGTAGACCCAGCGGTAGGCATCGATGGGCAGGGGCGAACCGGTGGCGTTGATGGCGCGCAGGTGCTGGAGCGAACAGAAGTCGCGCGGCCGCAGGCCGTCCTTCATGGCGTTGATGAGGAAGGCCGCACCGCAGCCGAACAGGGTGACGCCCTGTTCGTCGAGGAAGCGCCAGAGCGCCTGGGTGTCCGGCCAGCCGGGGTTGCCGTCGTAGAGCACGATGGAGGCGCCCGTGAGCAGCGCGCCGACCTGCCAGTTCCAGACGATCCAGCCCGTGCTGCCCAGGAACAGCAGCCGGTCGCCCGCGCGCAGGTCGTGCTGCAGGGCCATGGTCTTGAGGTGCGTGAGCACGATGCCGCCGTGGCTGTGCACCATGGCCTTGGGCAGGCCGGTGGTGCCGGAGGAGTACACGATCCAGAGCGGGTGCGCGAAGGGCACCCGCTCGTAGCGCGGCGGCGCCGCGTGCTGGATGCACTCGGACCAGTCCAGGCGGTCGCGCCAGCCCACGGCGCGGGTGGTGTGCGCCGGGCCGTGCACGTGCACCACGTGCCGCACGCTGGGCAGTTCGGCGAGCAGGTTCTCGACCTGGGGCGCGCGGTCGTGCGCCTTGCCGTTGTAGCGGTAGCTGTCGGTGGCGAACAGCACCTTGGGTTCGATCTGGCGCAGCCGGTCCAGCACCACGGTGGGCCCCATGTCGGGCGCGCAGCTGGACCAGATGGCGCCCACGCTCGCGCAGGCCAGGAAGGCGATCACCGTCTCGGGCCGGTTCGGCAGGTAGCTGGCCACGCGGTCGCCGGGGCCGACGCCGAGCGAGCGCAGGGTGGCGGCGAGCGCGGCGGTGTCGCGCTCCAGCGAGGCCCACGAGAGGCTCAGCAAGGGTTCGTCTTCGGCGTGCGCGAGGATGGCGGGGCGCTCGGCGGTGGCGTTGCGGAAGATGTGCTCGGCGTAGTTCAGGCGCGCATTCGGAAACCACTGCGCATGCGGCATTCGCCGCTCGCCGAGCACGGGTTGCGGGCTGCCCTCGGCCACCACCTCGAAGTGTTCCCAGATGGATTGCCAGAAGCCGTCGAGGTTTTCGGTGGACCAGCGCCAGAGCTCGTCGTAGGAGGTGGTGCGCACGCCCTTGTGTTCGCCCAGCCAGGCCTGGTAGTGGGCCAGGCGGCTGGACCGCACCTGCTCGGCGGTGGGCGACCAGAGCAACTCGCCGGCGCCGTCCGGCAAGGGGTGGGCGTTCGAAGCGGTGGTGGTCGCCATGATCAGAAGCGGTGGCGGATGCCCACGCGCAGCGCGTTCTGGCTGTCGTCGGACGACGGGCCGTTGGTCACCAGCACCGCGCGCGTGTTCGGGCCCGAGGCCTTGCGCGCGTTGTAGGTCACGTACACGTCGGTGCGCTTGGAGAGGTAGTAGTCGGCGCCCAGCGTCACGGTGGTCCAGGCGGAAGACGCCAGCTTGGCGCGCTGCACGCCCGAGGACAGGATCAGCTCGCCGAGCTTGTACGACAGCGAGAGGCCGACCGTCTTCATCGCGTCCGAGGCGCCGTTGGCCAGCTCGAACGTCGAGCGCGTGGTCAGGGCCGCCACGGTGGCGGGCCCGAAGGCGTAGGAGGCGCCGATGCCGGTGGCCTGGTACTCGGGCAGCACGAAGGCGGTGGCCGCGGTGGCCAGCGGGGTGCCGAGGAACTGCGACACGCCGTAGCTGCTGCCCGGGCGCACGGTGTGGCCCTGGATGCTGGTGGTGGCCACGCCCAGGTTGAACGGGCCGTTGCCGTAGGTCGCGCTGGCGCTCCAGGCGTTGCCCGCGTTGGTCGCGCTGGTGCCGCCTTCGGAGAGCGCGCGCTGCACCGCGACCTTGAAGCCGGCGAGGTCGGGACTCACGTAGGTGATCTGGTTGTCCAGCCAGGCGCCGGCCACGCGGTCGGCGTCGCCCGGCGTCATGCCGTAGATGCCGGTGTTGAAGCCCGGGTGGTAACGCAGCAGGGCGCCCACCATCTGGTCGAACTGGCGGCCCACCGTGAACTGGCCCAGCTTCTGGTCGGACAGGCCGACGAAGGCCGCGCGGCCGAACGCCAGGCCGCCCTGGCGCAGCGTGCCGTTGTCGGTCGCCACGCCCATCTCCAGGTTGAAGATCGCGGCCAGACCACCACCGAGGTCTTCGCGCCCACGAAAGCCGATGCGGCTGCCCTGGGACACGCCGTCGTCCACGCGCGTGATGCCGCTGCCGCCGACGTTGCTCACCCGGCTCAGGCCGATGTCCAGCACCCCATAGAGGCTGACGCTCGACGTGGGCGCGGGGGCCGTTTGCGCGGATGCGCTGAGCGGGCTCAGCGCGACCATGCCGAGGCAGGCCAGACCAACGAGTTTCGAATGTTTCACAGTGCTTGCTCCATTTGCCAGTGGTGGCGCCTGCGTGGCGCCGGTTGCGATTCCGGAGCGGGTGCTCCGGGCCTTGGGTGAGCCTTGCGGCCGTTTTCGGGCAACAGAAGTCCCGGCACGTGCGCCCTGGGGCGCGCGCGCAGCGCTCTGTCGGGGGGAAAGGAAATGGCTTGCGGGTGCGCTTGGCTCAGATCAACGTCAGCAGGCGGCGCGGGGTCTTCACCAGGATGGTGTCCACGTCGGCCTGGGTGAATCCGCGGCGCAGCATGCGCGGCGCGATGTTGGCGAAGATGTGCTGGTAGCCGTGGCCGCCGTAGCGGCCCAGCCGGGTGCGGGTGCAGATGTCGTGGCTGATCAGCACCTGATCGCGGTGGCCCCGGTCGACCAGCAGCTTGACCATGCGCAGCCGCGCGCCGTCGTTGGGCATGTCGATGTCGGCCGCCGGGTAGGCGGTCTGCTCCCAGCCGAACAGGTCGAACTCGATCACGCAGCCGGTGTCGGCCAGGCGCAGCAGCCGGTCGTCGTCGAAGATCGTGCGGTCGATGTGGCTGATGACCACGCGGTCCACCGGCAGGCCGCGCGCGCGGATGAAGTCCACCACCTCCATGGGCTGGTCGGCATCGCGCCCGGGGTGCACGTTGAGCGCGGCCCCGGTGGCCTGCATCGCGGTGAGCGCGCCGTGCATGACGCGCCGCTCCAGGTCCGTCCACGGGGCCTGGCAACCGATCTCGCCGATGATGCCGGCGCGCACCTGGGTGCCCCAGGCGCCCACGGTGAGTTGCTCCACCATCTCGCGCGCGAAGTCGTCGGCCGTTCGCGTGTGGTTGGCCGGGTGCTGGTAGTCGTTCACGTAGTGGCCGCAGCCCATGACGATGTGCACGCCGGTGGCGCGCGCCACCTCCACCAGCCGATCGGGCTGGGGGTTGAGGCCGCCCACCGTGAGGTCCACCAGCGAGGCGCCGCCCGCGGCCTTCATGTCGCGCAACTCGGCCACGGCCACGTCGGTCTCGTCCAGCCGGTAGTTGCGCATGAAGGGCTTCTGGCCGTAGGCGATGCCCCAGCAGTTGCAGAGCTCGATGTCGGCTTCCTGCTCGGCCGGCGGGTTCAGGCGCAGCGGGGGCGGCGTGAGGTCGATGAAGACGTGCTCGTGCATGAGCGTGGGCCCCAGCGCGGCGGGGTCCACCAGGCCGAGCACGGTCTGCACGCGGCCTTGGCGGGGCTCAACCGTGCTCATGGCTGAAGGCCCTGGCCGTAGCGGTCCACGAAGGCCTCGAAGGCACCGTGGAAGCGGTCCAGGTCCTCGTCGGTCAGCGGCAGCGACAGCACGATGAAGCCGCGCCGCGCCACGTAGAAACCCTGGGCCAGCATGTGGAAGAAGAACAGGTCCTTGACGATCTGTTCGGCGGCGGGGATGTCGTCGCAATGGCGGATCTCGCCCGGCGTGGCGTGCAGGTTCATGAGCGTGCCCAGGCCGGTGAACTGCAGGCGGGTGCCGCGCGCCCGGGCGGTCGCGTTCAGGCGCTCGCGCAGCGCGTCGCCGCGCGCGTTGAAGGCCACCGCCGCCTCGGGCGTGTAGATCTGGCTCAGACCCGCGATGCCGGCCGACATGGTCATCACGTTGTTGTTGAAGGTGCCGGCGTGGCCCAGGTGGCCCGGCGCGCGCGGGTCGAACAGCGCCATCACGTCCTGCCGGCCGCCGAAGGCGCCGAAGGACATGCCGCCACCGATGTACTTGCCCAGCGTGGTCATGTCCGGTGCGATGCCCAGGGCGGCCTGGCGCCCGCCCGGCGCCAGGCGCGAGGTCATCACCTCGTCGAACACCAGCAGCGCGCCGGTCTCGGTGGCGAGGCGGCGCAGGTCGGCCAGGAACTCGGGGCGCCCGACGATGCAGCCCCCAGCGCCCTGCATGGGCTCGACCAGGATGGCGGCCAGGTCTTTCGCGTGCTCGGCCACCAGCGCGGCGGTGCCGGCCTGGTCGTTGTAGGTGCCCAGCACGAAGTCGTGCGGCACGTTGATCGGCGAGTGGCCGGCGGCGAAGGTGAGCACGCCGCCGTGGTAACCGCCCTTGAACACGAGGATCTTCTGCCGACCGGTGAAGTGTTTGGCCGCCGCGATGGCCAGCAGGTTGGCCTCGGTGCCGGAGTTGGTGAAGCGCAGGCGCTGCACCGAGGGGAAGCGGCTGGTCACCAGTTGCGCCAGCCGCGCTTCGAGCAGGTTGTGGCCGGTGAGGTTGATGCCGCCGTCCAGCGCCGCCTGGATGGCTTCGCGGATCACCGGGTGGCTGTGGCCGTACAGGCCGGCCGTGAACTCGCCCAGGAAGTCGAGGTATGGATGGCCGTCCGCGTCCCAGAGGCGGGCGCCTTCGCCGCGGGCCATGGCCAGCGGAAAGGGGTCGTAGTAGAGCACCGAGCGGGTGTTGCCGCCGGGCATGACGGCGGTGGCCGCCTGGTAGCGGCTTTGGCTCTGGGGGTGGCGCGCCACGTAGGCGTCGCGCAGCTGGCTCAGTTCGGTGTCGAGGTTCATGTGATGGTCAGAGAAAGCAGGGGAAATCAGCCGGCGGTGTCGTCCAGCGGCCAGAGGGGGCGCCGCACGTTGCGGTAAGGCAGGGTGCGCAGGTCGGTGGCGTGGATGCCGCCCGATTCCACGAACACGATGCCGCGCGCGATGGGTTCGAGGTCGGCGCGGAAATGGTTGATGCCCTTGAGGGCGAGCACGTTGAGCCGCTCGACGTCCACGCCGAGCACGCGGTACTGGCCGCGCTCCTCGGCCTGCACGCGGTTGCTGGCGACGATGACCTGCACCTCGCCGCATTGCAGCAGGGCGCTGGCGCCGATGGAGGCCGGTGTGCCGGTCTTGAAGGGGCCGCTGCGCACGAAGCGGCCGTCGGAGACCGCGAGCACCTGGGCGCGCACGGCCACGGGCCCGCCGCCGAAGGCCGGGTCGGTCTTGCCGCCGATGCGCAGGTCCAGCGCCTGGCCCACGCCGACCTCGATCGCCTGGCGCGCGCTCTCGGGGTCGTGGAGCAGCCCCACCAGCGTGCCCGGCAGGTTGGCGGCCAGCAGGGCCTGCAGCAGGGCGGTGGCGTCGCCGTAGCCACCGCCGCCCGGGCCGTCGGTGTAGTCGGCCAGGATCAGCGGGCCGCGGCCCTGGGCCGGCTCGCGGCAGCGCGCCAGCGCCTCGTCGACGCTTTGCAGGTGCACGGTCTTCTGGTCGCGCCAGCGGTAGGCGTCGTCGATCAGCTCGTCCGCCACGCGCTGGCACAGCGCGGCGTCGCCGTCGCCGACCACCAGCACCGAGGGGCCGGCTTCGTAGACGTCGCCCATGTAGTAGCCCGCGTTCAGGCTCACATCGAGCACGGCCGCCTCGCGCTGCTCCCAGGCCCGCGCGCGGGCGTGCAGGCGCGTCATGGGGCCCTCGCGCAGCGTGCGGCCCAGGTCCATGCCGGCGATCATGTCGCGCCGCGCGAGGTGCACGCGCGGGCGGATCTCGCCGGCCAGGGCGCGCCCCACCAGCGCGCAGGCCCGCTGGCCGGCCTCGTACTGGTCCACGTGCGGCGTGGTGCGGTAGCTGGTGAGGATGTCGGCGTAGCGCACCATGGCGTCGGTGACGTTGGCGTGCAGGTCCAGCGTGGCGGCGACCACCACGCGCGGGCCGACCTGCTGGCGGATGCGGCACAGCAGATCGCCCTCGGGGTCGGGCAGGCCTTCGACGAACATCGCGCCGTGCAGCGACAGCACCACGGCGGCCACGTGAGGGTGCTCGGCCAGCGCGCGCAGCATGGGCTCGGTGAGCGCGTCGTAGGCCGCGCGGGTGACGGGCCCGGCGGTGGAGGCGCAGGCGCTGACCGTGGGCACGAGCTGCCAGCCCTGCGCCTGCGCGGCGTCGATGATGCCGCCCAGCTCGGTGCGCGTGCCGCGCATGCGCTCGACGATCTCGTCGCCGAACAGCAGCTCCTCGCGGCCGAACTCGGCCAGCGTGGTGCGCAGCCGGCTGAAGGCGTGGCTCTCGTGGCTGAGCCGGGCCACCACCACTTGGGGGGCGCTCATGCCGTGGCTCCGTGGAAGGCGAAGCCGCGGCCGGGCACCGAGTCCAGCAGGGCGCGGGTGTAAGCGTGGGCCGGGTCGGCGAACACCTGGTGCGCCGGCCCTTCCTCGACGATGGCGCCCTGGTGCATCACGATGATGCGGTCGCAGATCTGGTTGGCCACGCGCAGGTCGTGGGTGATGAACAGCAGGCCGATGCGCAGGCGTTGCTGGATGTCGTCGAGCAGCTCGAGGATCTGCGCCTGCACCGACACGTCCAGCGCCGAGACCGCTTCGTCGGCGATCAGCACCTGCGGGTTGCAGGCCAGCGCGCGCGCGATGCAGATGCGCTGGCGCTGGCCGCCCGAGAACTCGTGCGGGTAGCGGTGCAGCGCGTCCGGGCGCAGGCGCACCAGGCGCATCAGCTCCTCGGCGCGGGCCCAGGCCTGTTCGTGGCGCTGGCCGGCGTTGACCGCGCCTTCGATGATGGACTCGCCCACGGTCTGGCGCGGGTTGAGCGAGCGGTAGGGGTCCTGGAACACCACCTGCACCTGCTCGCGGAACGCCTTGAGCCGGCGCCCGCTGGCTTTCTCCACGGCCTCGCCGTGCGACAGCACCTCGCCCGCGCTGGGGTCGATCAGGCGCGCGATGCAGCGCGCCACGGTGGACTTGCCCGAGCCCGATTCGCCCACGATGCCCACCGTCTCGCCGGGGCGCACGCGCAGCGACACGTCGCGCGCGGCGTGCACGTCCTTGCGGCCGCCGAAGAGGCGCCGCGTGCTGTAGGTCTTGGCCAGGCCACGCGCCTCGATCAGGGGCGCGGCCTCGGCCACGGGCGCGCGCCGCACCGGCTCGAGACCGGGCACGGCCGAGAGCAGCATGCGGGTGTAGGGCTCGCGCGGCGCCTGCAGCACCGCGAGCTTGGGGCCCTGCTCGACCATCTCGCCCAGTCGCATCACCACCACGTGGTCGGCGATCTCGGCCACCACGCCGAAGTCGTGCGTGATGAAGAGCACGGCGGTGCCGTTCTCGCGCTGCAGTTCCCGGATGAGCTTGAGGATCTCGGCCTGCGTGGTCACGTCCAGCGCGGTGGTGGGCTCGTCGCAGATCAGCAGCGCGGGCTTGAGGATCAGCGCCATGGCGATCATCACGCGCTGGCGCTGGCCGCCCGAGAGCTGGTGCGGGTAGGCGCCGAAGATGCGCGGGGGCGAGGGCAGGCGCGTGCGGCCGAACACCTCGAGGATGCGCTCGCGCCGCTCGGCGGGCGAGAGATCGGTGTGCACGGCCAGCATCTCGTCGAGCTGCTGGCCGCAGGTCATGACCGGGTTGAGCGCGGTCATGGGCTCCTGGAAGATCATGGCCATGCGCTCGCCACGCACGCGGCGCAGGCGCTCCACCGGCATGGCCAGCACGTCTTCGCCGAGCAGGCGCACGCTGCCGCGCACGGGCGACACGGCGGGCGGCAGCAGGCGCATCACGGTCTGCGCGATGACGGATTTGCCCGAGCCCGATTCGCCCAGCAGGCAGGTGGTCTGGCCGGCGAAGACCTCGAAGCCGATGCGCTCGACCGCATGGGGCCGGTCGGCGTTGGGGGGCAGTTGCACCGTGAGGTCGTGGACCGTCAGCACGGGCTCGATGGCGGCGTTGGAAAGGGTCATGGTCAGGCTCCGCGGCGGCGCAGTTTGGGGTCCAGCGTGTCGCGCAGGCCGTCCCCGAGGATGTTCACGGCCAGCACCGTCAGCGCCAGGAAGGCGCCCGGGAACAGCACGTTCTCGGGGTGTTCGTTGAAGTTGACGCGGCCCTCGGACATGATGTTTCCCCAGGTCGGGATCTCGGGCGAGAGGCCGATGCCGAGGAAGGAGAGAATGGCCTCGACCAGCATGGCCGAACCGCAGACGTAGGTGGCGTGCACGATCAGCGGGGCCACGGCGTTGGGCAGGATGTGGCGCCAGAGGATCTTCCAGGTCGGTGTGTTCAGCGCGGCGGCGGCTTCCACGTACGGTTCCTCGCGCACCGAGAGCACGATGGAGCGCAGCAGCCGCGCCACGCGCGGGATCTCGGGAATGGCGATGGCCACCACGATGGTCAGCAGGCTGGCGCGCCACATCGAGACCAGCGCGATGGCCAGCAGGATGTTGGGGATGGCCATGAAGCCGTCCATGAGGCGCATCAGCACGCCGTCGAGGCGGCGGAAGTAGCCGGCCACCAGGCCGATCAGGCCGCCGCCCAGCATGGCGAGCACGGCCACCGCCACGCCCACCAGCAGCGAGACGCGCGCGCCGTAGGCGATGCGGCTCCAGGTGTCGCGCCCGAAGCCGTCGGCCCCGAGCAGGAAGAGATGGTCCCTGGCATCGCCGGCCAGGTCGGTGAAGGGCGCGCGCGTGCCGGGCGCGATGTTGATGCTGGCCGGGTCGATGGCGGAGGGGTCCACCGTGCCCAGCCAGGGCGCGGCCAGGGCCACGAAGCTCAGCAGGGCCAGCGCGCAGGCGCCGACGCGCACGGCGCCGTTGGCGCGCACCAGGCGCCAGGTGGAGGGCCGTTGGCGAGCCGGCGTGGCTTCTTCGGGGGCCACGGAGGGCAGGTCGCGGGGATCGGAGGTCATGGTCGTCATTCGGGCAGGTCGGTCAGTAGCGGATGCGCGGATCCAGCAGCACGTAGCTCAGGTCGATCAGCAGGTTGATGAGCACGTAGACCACCGAGAACAGCAGGATCACGCCCTGGATGACCGGGAAGTCGCGCGAGAGCACCGCGTCCACGGTGAGCTGGCCCAGGCCGGGGATGGCGAACACGGTCTCGGTGACCACCACGCCACCGATCAGCAGCGCGATGCCGATGCCGATCACGGTGACGATGGGCACGGCCGCGTTGGCCAGCGCGTGCCGCATGAGGACGGCGCGCTCGGCCAGGCCCTTGGCCCGCGCGGTGCGGATGTGGTCTTCGGTCAAGGCCTCCGACACCGCCGCGCGCGTGACCCGCGCGATCAGCGCGGTGTAGACCAGCGAGAGCGTGATGGCGGGCAGCACCAGGTTCGCGAGCCAGGGGCCCACGCCCGAAGAGAGGCGCGCATAACCCTGCACCGGCAGCCAGCCCAGCTTGAGGGCGAACAGCCAGATCAGCGCGTAGCCGATGACGAACACCGGCACCGAAAAGCCCAGCACCGAGAAACCCATCAGCATGCGGTCGAGCCAGCCGCCGTGGCGCGCCGCCGCGAGCACGCCCAGCGGCACGGCGATCAGCACGGCCAGCACGATGGTGAGCGCGGCCAGCGAGAGCGTGGGCTCCAGGCGCTGCGCGATCAGCGTGGCCACGCTGGTCTTGAAGTAGTAGGACTCGCCCAGGTCGCCGCGCAGCAGCTCCCCGATCCAGATCAGGAACTGCGAGAACAGCGAACCGTCCAGCCCCAGGCTCTGGCGCACGCGGGCGAGGTCGGCCTCGGTGCCCATGTCGCCCACGATGAGCGCCGCGGGGTCGCCGGGCGTCATGCGCAGGATCAGGAACACGAAGACCGCGACGAAGATCAGGACCGGCAGCGTCGAAAGCAGCCGGCGGGCGATGAAGGTGTACATGGCGTGGGGACCGGCGGTGCGTCAGGGCTTGCTGATGTTCCAGTAGACGTTGGTCGCTCCGACGAGCACGCCGCTGACCACGCCTTTGCGGAAGGCCACCGGGCGCAGCAGCTCGCCCATGGGGGCGAAGGCGCCGATCTCGTAGGCGCGCACCTGGATGTCGTCGGCCAGCTGCTTGCGCTGCGCTTCGGTGGTGGCGCGCGCGTAGGCGGAGCGGAGCTGCTCCAGGCGCTCGTCGCTGGCCCAGCCGAACCAGCCGGCTTCGCCGTTGGCCGACAGCGGGGCGTAGTTGATCGGGTTCAGCGCGTCCTCGGTGCCCCAGTAGGTCACGAAGGCGTCCCAGCCGCCCTGGCTCGCCGGCTCCTTCTTGGCGCGGCGCGCCACCACGGAACCCCAGTCCATCGACTTCATGTCGACGGTGAAGCCGCCCTGGCGCAGCAGCTGCGCCACCACCGGCGGCAGCTTGGCCAGCAGGCTGTTGTCGGTGGCGTGCAGCAGCACCACCGGCTGGCCCTTGTAGCCCGCGGCCTTGAGCAGTTCACGCGCCTTGGCGAACTGCGGCTTGTCGGTGAAGCCCAGGCTCTTGGTCGAGGCCAATGGCGAGCCGCAGGGGTAGACCGACATGCAGGTCTTGTACAGCTCGGGAATGCCGACCTGCGTGCGCAGCAGCGCGTCCTGGTTCATGGACAGCATGGCGGCCTGGCGCACCCGCACGTCGTTGAACGGCGGCACCAGGTGGTTGAAGCGCAGCAGGTACTGCCCGCCGGCCGCGGCCGCGGTGATGATGCGGTTGTTGGCCTTCAGGGCGTTGTAGTGCTCGAAGGGCACGGACTCGAGCATGTCGACCTCGCCGTTGACCAGGGCATTGACCTGCGTCTGCGCGTCCTTGAGCACCACCCACTCCACGCGATCGACCTTCACCGTCTTGCCGCCGGTGGTGCCCGAGGGGGCTTCGGTGCGCGGCACGTACTTGTCGTTCTTCAGGTAGACGGCGCGTTCGCCCGGGCGGAACTCGTCGGCCTTGAAGACGTACGGGCCCGAGCCGATGTGCTCGGCGATCTGCTTGTCGGCCGGTGTGTCGGCGATGCGCTTGGGCATGATGAAAGGCACCAGGGACGAGGGCTTGCCCAGGGACTCGAGCACCACGCCGTACGGTTCGGTGAACACCAGGCGGAAGCTGCCGGCCGACACCGCCTCGGCCTTGTCCAGCACGGCGTACATGCGCTGGCCCATGGGGTCGCGCTTGGCCCAGCGCGCCAGCGAGGCGAGCACGTCCTCGGCCGTCACCGGCTGGCCGTCGTGGAAGGCCAGGCCGGCGCGCAGCTTGAACATCCAGCTCTTGCCATCGCTGCTCACGCTGTGGGACTCGATCATCTGCGGCTGGATGCGCCCTTTGGCGTCGGTGCCGAAGAGCGTGTCGTAAATCATGTAGCCGTGGTTGCGGGTGACCACGGCCGTGGTCCAGACCGGGTCCAGCACCTTCAGATCGGACGAAGGCACCAGGCGGAACGTGCTGCCCTGCGCCAGGGCGGACGACGCCGCGAGGACGAGGGCAGCCCCCAGGGTGGAGGCGAACATGAAGCGGCGCGTGAAGGGCATGGGCATTCCTTGGTGGACACGTTGAGTGGGGACGTTCAGCTTCAAGCAAGCAATATGCCACGCAGGACAATTACTTTATTGTTCACTGGATAATTAGATTTTGTCGGATGGAGCAGGGCGACAGGAGAGGGATAACCCTAGGCGGCAGGCTGGGGCCCTTGCCCGACAACGGTGCGCGCAACGCACCAAACGGGTCGGTGGGCGTGCCCGGGAAGGGTGCGTCGCACGGGGGTGGAGCGTGTACCATCGGCCCGGCATCCTCAACGCCGTCCCGACGCCATGCCCCCCTCAGCTTCCTCCAAGCCCGCCCGCAAGACGGCGGGAAGGCCCACCAACAGCACCATCACGCGCGAGCTCATCGTCGAGGTGGCGCTTGCCCAGATCGACCGGGTGGGCATCCATGCGTTCAGCATGCGGGACGTGGCGCGCTCGCTGGACGTGTACCCCAGCACCATCTACTGGCACCTGGCGTCGAAGGACGCGCTGCTGGCCGAGGTGTCGAATCTGGTGATGGCCGGTGTGGTGCCGCCGCGCGGCGACGGCGACTGGCGCGCCTGGATGCGCAAGCTGTTCAACCGCTACCGCAAGTCCGTGCGCAAGCACCCCAACGTGGCGCAGTTGATCGGTGCGCAGCTGGCGTCGAACGGCGCCTTGAGCACCGACCTGATCGAAGGCGTCATCCAGGCCCTGCTGGAAGCGGGCGCCACCGAGGCCAACCTGCGCGAGGCCTACAACTGCGTCATCTCCGCGATGATGGGTTTCATGACGATGGAACTGGCGCCCCTGCCCACCGACGATCCCGAGGGCTGGGCCACCGCGCTGGAAGGCCGGGTGCGCTCCATCGACCCGCTGGCCAATCCCACGCTGGTGCGCTACCTGCCCTTGCTGGCCAACCGCGCTTTCATCCTGCGCTGGCAGAACGGCACCGACGTGCCGCTCAACAGCAGCTTCGATGCCCATGTCGAGATTTTTCTCGGGGGCCTCGAGGTCTTTCTTCGCGGCGAGGCACCCCAGGCGAGCTGAGGCGGCCGCCGCCGGGCGCCAAAGTGTCTGCTTTGGCGTGCCATCGCGCGCGCTGTTGAAGGGCTGAGCCCGGTCAGAGCCTGAACGCCGTCAAGCGCGCCTTGGCGGCCTGCAAGAGCCCACCGCGCCCGCTGGGCGCCTGGGCTTTGGTCTCGCCCGGGGCGAGGATCTGCATCGCTTCGCCCGAGGCCAGGCGCTGCGCCAACTGGGTTCGCGCCGCATGGGCCTCGAAGGAGGCGTGGCTCAGCACGTGCACCTGAAGGTGGCGCCCCAATGTGCCCCGCAGCTTCTGGCAGGCCGCCGCCATGGCGGCGGCCTCGGGCAGGCGTTCGCCGTGCACGATGAGCAGGTTCAGCGTGCCCTCGGCGTCCTCGCCCAGCAGCACGGCCTGCAGCACCGAGTCCTTGAACTTGGTGCGCAGCATGGCGCGCAGCGGTTCCGCCGCGGCGAAGGACTTGAGCGCGATGCGGCGCAGCTCGGCGTAGAAGACGAAGCCGGTGTTGGCGCTCACCGGCCCGGCCTCGCCATCGGCTTCGGCGGGGTGCTGGATCAGAATGCCGCTTTGCAGCAGGTGCTGCTGCGTGCGCTCGACATCGTCGGGCGTCAGCTGCGTCGCCTTGGCGAGCGCGGACCTCGAGTGCGGTTGGGTGGGGTTGGCGAAAACGGTTTTGAGGATCTGTTGAACCTCAGGCGCCAGAAGGAAATCGGCGGCGCTGCTCGTGCGGGAAGTCATGACCGCGACTTTGACACAAGCGCCGACCTCGCCGCTGGTCGGCACGGGTTAGAGCGACAACCTCTTGAAGAGGCGCTCGGGAATGGACCGGATGATGGCCATCACGCCCCACCAGAACCAGGGTGCGTAGACGACATCGCGTCGCTTGGCGATGCCGCGAAGAATCTCCTGGGCGATGGCATCGGGAGAACTCCAAAGCGGCCCCTTCTTGTCGAATGCCGCCGTCATCGGTGTGTCCACGAACCCCGGCTTGATCGTCAAGACCTGGACGCCCGACTTGTGCAATCGGTTGCGCAGGCCTTGCAGGAACGTCGCCACGGCACTTTTCGCGGTGCCGTACACGTAGTTGGATTGCCTGCCGCGATCGCCGGCCACCGAGCCGAGAACGACGATGGCGCCCTGCTTTTGCGCTTCAAATCGGTTCGCCAGATGGGTGAGCAACGAAATGACGCTGATGGCGTTGGTGTTCAGTTCCTGGAGCGCGGCCTGGAAATCCTGCTCACAGGCTTTTTGATCGCCCAATGTGCCGTGGGCAATCAGGGCCACGTCGAGCCCCCCGAGGGCGCCTGCGGCGGCGTCGATCACAGCGGCATGCTGTGCGAAGTCGTTCACGTCCAGCGCCGCACACTGGACCGACTGAGCGCCGCGAACTTTCAGATCGCCCGCGATCTCGTGCAGATGATCCGTGTCGCGCCCGACCAGATAGAGCTCATGCCCCTCGCGCGCCCAGCGACGCGCCGTCGCTTTCGCGATGGCTGAAGTCGCACCGATGATCAAAATTCTCGTCATGATTTGTTGGGTCCAGATGAATCTGAAGGGCGTGTCTGCGTGCAGCGCTTACGCCAGGCCCAGGCGGCGCGACTGGGTCGAGCTGAATTTGCCGTGGGCATGCCAGCGGGCGCGCACCTCCTCGAACTCCTGCCACCGTGGGTAACCCGCCTTGAACATGGCTTCGCTCATCCGCGCATCCTTGGCCAGATACAGCCGCCCGCCATGCGCGGCAACGATGCCGTCCAGCACGTCGAGCAGTTCAAATGTCGCGGCTTCCGCTTTGAAATCCACCGCCAGCGAATACCCTTTCAGGGGGAAACTCAACGGGTTGGCATTGGCGTCGCCAAACAATTTCAGAACAGCGAGGAAAGCACCGAGTCTGGATTGACCGATGTGTTGGAGTATTTCCCGCAATCCGTCCGCGCCGGATGCCTTGGGCAATACAAACTGGTATTGCAGAAATCCAGGGCGGCCATACAAGCTGCTCCACCCGGTAATGGCATCCAGCGGGGCAATAAATGACTCGAACGGCTTGCGCGACTTTTGCGCATTGGCGCGTGCCCGGCCGTAATAGGCGGCATTGAACATCTTGGCCACCGCTCGATTGAGCAAACCCGAGGGCATTTCGGCAGGTATTCCAAGGGCCTTGACCTGTTGTGCGACCAGCGGGCCTTCGGTGCATTGCTCCCCCATGACGAGAATGGAGCGGCCCAGGTGGGGGCCACGCGCCATGCAGTCGATCCAGGCGACCGAATAGGCGCTTGCGGCATGCGCGTCAAAGGCCTCGAGCACCGCGTCCAGGCTGGGTGTCTTGATCCTGGTCTCCAGGATGTCGCTGGCGGTGATGGCTTTGAGCCGCAACACGGCGGACACGATGACGCCGGTCAGGCCCATCCCGCCACAGGTGGCGTGGAAAAGCTCGGCCTTGTCGGATGGGGACGCACCCACGCACTCCCCGTTGCCCAAAAGAATCCGGATCGACGCAACATGGGCGCTGAAGGTGCCGTCACGGTGGTGGTTCTTTCCGTGGACGTCACTGGCAATGGCACCTCCGACGGTGATGAAGCGTGTGCCGGGCATGACGGGCAGGAACCAGCCGCGTGGCACGAAGGTTCGCAGAATGTCATCCAGCGAAACACCTGCATCGCAGGAAAGCACACCCGTCTCCGGATCAAAGTCATGAAACCGATCCAGATAGCGGGTTGAAAGAACCTGGGGGCCCAGCGCACTGTCGCCATAGCTTCGCCCCCGTCCGCGAGCGATCAGTGGCAAGGCGCCAGGCACGGCACGCATGCACTGCTGTCTCGACAGCGGCTCGGCCACATGGGCTTCCTGCCTCGGATAGCGACCCCAGCCATGCAACTCCATCAGGCCGCCTGGGGTGCAACGCTTTCGCGGTCGATGGTGCAGTCCAATGCCAGGCCGATGGGGCCACCAATGCATCGCATGGTGATGGAGAGGCAAGGTGGACGCATGGCGGCGATGCTAGCATGGGAGTTGTCCATGCCATGGGCTGGAATGGACAACGGCCGCAGGGTTCGCCGATAAAAAAAACAGTTCTCGCTCGATGTCCATCCATCCATGAAAACCCGACTTCTCTCTTTCGCGGTGCCGCTTGCCGGAACGCTGTTCATGCTCGGGTATTTGCTGTACGGGGATTTCGCACCGTCAATGCGCGGGCTCGATTTGTCCTGGCACGTGATGCTGGGGTACGCCCACGAAAACAAACTTCAGCACGGCAGTCAGATCCTATTCAACTACGGGCCGTTGTCTTTCATCGAGTCGGTCATTTACTTCGAACAATCCCATCAGGAAAGGCTGCTCTACAAGGCCGCCTTCCTGCTGATGGTGGGCATCGGTTGTTTCCTGGTACTGCAAATCAGGAGCGCAGGGGCTTTGCTGGCCTGGGGGGGCCTGACCCTGCTGATGGGCATCTGGCGGGATGTGTACCTGCTCCTGCCGGCCTTGCTGCTGTGCCACCATGAATGCCGCAGACAGCAGGGCCATGCCGCGCAACTCGCGCTTTCGGTTCTGCTCGCGTTCGCCGCCGCGTTTGCATGCCTGGTCAAGGCGAACGCCCTGTTCTTTACCTTGCCCGCCCTTGTCCTGGCGAGCCTCTACCGCTTCACCGTGCGGGACTACCGGCCCATTGTCCCCGTGTGTTTTGTCTTGTCCTTCGTCCTGCTGTTCTGGTTGTCTGGCCAGGATGTCTCAGGCGTGTTCGCCTTTCTGCGCGGCTATGTCGATGTCTCGCTGGCCTACAACGCGGACATGGGACTGCCCGCGCCGTTCGCGCTGCATGGCGCCTACATCGTTGGCGCCGCAGTCCTTCTCGCTGCGACGCTGCGCATGACCCATCCTGCCAGCACCGTGCTCAGCCTCCTCACGCTGGGGTATCTGCTGGTGGCCTACAAGATGGGTTTTGTTCGGCATGGCGCGAACCCCGGAGCTTCGTTTCTCGCGCTGGCCTTGCTGTGCGCCGTGCAACTTGGGAGCCCAAGCGTCGATGTTCCGACCCGCTACCATCGGCGTGTGATTGCCGCAGTGGCGATGGCCGCGGCTTTGCTGGTCATCCACATCTCGGCATCCTTGCTGCCGCAGGGGGCTACATCACAGGATACGTCCACGCTGTGGAGAATCGCATCCGCTATGTGCTGGACCCAGGATACCGGGCCGCCTCGGATGCCGACAGGCGCCGTCACCACGAGACGGCGCTCATGGAGGCACGCTCAGCCCTGCCATTTGTGGGCGTTGAAGGCCCCATCGATGTCTTCCCCTTCGAGTTCAGTCTGGCTTACGCGTCGGGGTTGCCGATCGCCTCGCGGCCCGCATTTCAGTCCTACTTTGCCACCAGCCGCTACATGTCGGCGCGCAACGCGGATTTCCTCGCCAGCCCGCAGGCTCCGCGGTCGGTGGTTTTCAGCGTCGTGCCCATCGATGGCCGCTACGCAGCCCAGGAAGATCCGCTCACCCTGGGAGCCTACCGGCGGCAGTACCAAGTTGACCGGCAGACGCCGAACGCCCTGCTGTTGACGCGCCGTGCTTCGCCGCTGGCGCAGTCCGAGCGGTGCCGCATGTCTGAAACGGAGTTCGATCTGCCCCTGCTGATTCCCTCCGTGGGCCCGGATCAAGCGGTTTGGGCCGAGATGGACGTGGAAACCACCTGGCTCGGACGGATCCTGAGCGTGTTGACCGGCCCCCCCGTTCTTCGCATGACGATCGCCACCCCGATGGGGAGCACCGATTTCCGGTATCTGCGCGAGGCGGGCCAGACCGGTTTCCTGTTGTCACCCGCGCTGGTCTCAACCGAAGCGGCCGCGCATTTTTTCAATGCCGAGAGCCGCCTGGAAGACAAGGTCCTGGGTCTTTCGATCCACCAGCCCGGCGGCGCAATGCCTTGGTTTAAGGAGAAGATCTCCGTCAGGCTGTGCGTGCTTTCATGGGATTCAGCACACAAAGCTGACCAATGACGGCGGGCCGTTGATTCGTCAGATGAGAGAGACCAATGTTGCTGGACATGCGGCCCTTCGAAAACAAGGGTTGTCCAACTTATCTTGCACTTCCTGTGACCTTCAAACGTGGGAAAACTGGACTTTCTGCTTGAGGGAGAGCAAATAAGCTGGACTTCCTCGTGTCTACGGATTCAGGCTGGCCATTGCACGTCAGAACTCCCTTTCCCGACAAGCGCATGGCAGTCCGTTTCCGAACGACTTCAGCGCCCAAGCGCAGTGCTGGCAAAGTTCTGCGAGTGATTCCGATCGACTGCAGCCGATTCAGGTAGGTGGTGCGGGAGATCGAGGTACTGGTAGTGGCCATCCTCCACGCGCAGCCGCTTGTAGCTTCATCGGCGTCATGTCCTTGAGCCCCAGAGCCGGAAGGATGTCGTTCTCTCGACGGTAGTCTCGTCCGGCTGCGGCGCTCAGAATCTCCAAGCCTGCCTCGTGCAATGGTGTTGCCACGCCCGTCAATTTGCCCAACTCGATCGTAGTTGCGATGCCGAATGGAAGATCCTCTGTCAGCCAGCGGCTTTCGAGCGTTGTGGGTCCCGGCGTACCAGTAGGCCGCTGGGCGGCAATAGCCTCGGCGAACTCATGTATGCGGCCTGCGGAGGGCAATCCACTAAAGGACTTGAGGTAATGTTCGCGAGCCGTTCTGACTCTCACGCCGAAGGCCGATGCGATGGCCAGTCGCTCATCGTCGAGCCGCCCTATCAGGCGACCTACTGACGGGGTGATACCGCCGAAGACGTCCCAGCGCTCACCCCGCTCCATTCGCGTGTAGTTCAGGACAGCACCAGCCATGTGCAGCTGTGGGTTCAAATTGCTGAGCGCAATCGTCAATAGGTCCTGACCTTCGACGAATACATCGCCAAACAGATCCCGGAGAACCGACAGCCCAGCGGGCAAAGCAGCTGACGGCACTGCTGCAACATCAACTTCGCTGCGCAACGTCTTGACATACACATCGCCGTCGTTCATCGAGCCCGTCAAGACGGTGGTCGGGAGGGCGAGAATCGGAACGACCATGTTCCGGCTGGCCAGCAGTCGCGACAGGTACAGCGCCCCCAGCGAACAATGCGAGCTGACAATCACGAGGTGCTTGGTATTGAGATGCGGTGCCAAAGCCTCCATCACAGACTTGTACCCATTGCCCCGGACGCACAGCACGATGACATCAGATGCTGCCACCTCCTGCGGTGACAGGGCGATCTCAACCTCGACGGTCGAGTCGAGCAGCCCGCGAGCAGCGATTCGTGTGCCTCGCAGAGAGGTCCTCGGTAGCGAGTCGCGCGGCGACCATATGCAAGGTTCATAGCCTCGGTGCAACAAGAGTGCCGCATACCCCAAGGCTATCGGCCCGGATCCAATTAGGCCAATCTTCACAACATGTCCTTCAAGCTATTTTTCTTCACAGGCAACAACCATTGATCAACAAAAAAGGCATCGGGACGCCCCGATGCCAAACCTAGGGACCCCATCGCTTAAAAGTTGTGTCGTACGCCCAAGTCGAATCCGGAGGATGACCGGTTTGCCGCTGTGCTCGAACCATTGAGCGCGGCAGTCGCACCACCACTGTTGTTCACCCGGGCGAAAGTTCCATACAGCGATGTGCGCTTGGAAAGGTTGTGCACATAGCCCAGTGAGATCTTTTTGGTTTGGGGATTGCCTGCGCCTGAAGTCTTGTAGGCAGACCACTGCGCCTTGAACTCTCCGTTCCCCACTCGATATCTACCGCCAATTTGCGGGCCGCGCCCGGTGAGACCGGCCAAGGTATCAACCTTCTCGCGGTAGTAGCCGCCCATGAGCGAGAAGTCACCCAAGTCGTAGCTCGCGCCCAGGTTGGCCGAAGTGATGTTGCCGGTCGTGGCCGTGGTCGCGTAGTTGGTGTGCGTGGCCGAAATAGCGACATTGAGCGGACCAGCCTTGTGCCCGAAGCGCAGACCGCTGCCAGTACCGTCATCTTTCGTCGCGCCGGCGTTGCTTGGATTTTCTCCAAGATAGTGTTGGACCAGCCCATAGAACCCGCCGAGGTTTTGTGGCGTGAAGTACATGATCGCGTTGGACACGCGCGTGGGGATGGGGCCAGTGAGCGCGCCTACGTAGGCTTGTGACGCACCGACGCCACTGTTGCCGAACGGATCGAATTCGAAGCGGTTGTAGTACGCCGCAGAATAGTCCCGCCCAAGCCGCAGCTCGCCCCAACCACCCGAAAGGCTGACGGTCGAGCGACGCCCGAAGGTGAAGCCACCGCCACCGGTGTTACCCGTGGACTGGTTGTTGGTATTCGTGGTGCTGCCGGTGCCAGTGTCAGCCAGAAACCCGCCTTCGAGCGCGAAGCTGGCCTTCAGTCCGCCGCCCAGGTCTTCCACGCCGCGAAAGCCCAGTCGTGAGCTCCCCGTGCCGCCCGAACCTACTTGCGTGCGATCTGCGACGCTGCCCGAGCCTCGCTGGATGTTCGTGTCGATTGCGCCATACAGCGTGACGGACGATTGAGCAACTGCCAGGCTTGATGCCGCCAGCAGTGCCGAGGAGATTGCGAGATTTTTCATGGGTTGTTCCTATAAAATGCCCAGGCGTAGCTCCTCCCCTGCGTGGTCCCTCGGGAGTTCGCATCCAGTGCTCAAGGCGGGCGATAAAAAAGTTCTCCCCTCCCTGCCATGACATGACAACGGCGGGATGTGGAAGTGGCGAATGCTTGCCGTGGGCGACGCGGCAAAAGGAGGCCCACCGCGGTCTCAAAAGATCGCGGATATCCGTTATTCGAGGCGGGTTCAGTTCACATCTTCGATACGCGCTCCTTTATGAAGATTCAGAGGACAGCTCGCGGAAACGCCGCGGGTCAAGGCCCGAAATCTGAATGGAAGCGTTGCCTGTGGTGACCAGATCCGCCAGTACGACACCGACTGCGGGGCCAAGCTGGAAACCGTGTGCGGAGAAGCCCGCCGCGTGTACCACAGATGGCGCACTGCCGACGCCGATCAATGGCAGACCATCGGGTGTGAAGCCCTCGATCCCTGACCAGCAACGCGCAATCGTTGCCTGCATCAGGATCGGGAAGAACTTTGAGGCTTGACGGGCAGCCTGTGCCAGGCCCGACAAAGTGAGTTCCGCTCGTGCAGTGCATAGATCCACAGGACTGCGATGGCCACCTCCAATCACGACCGTGCCGTTGTCGAACTGCTTGATAGATAGCGCTTGACCAAAGACGCTGACGACAGGGGATAGAAAAGGTGCCAAACGAGTGGTGACGATCTGCATCGAGCCGTTGGGCTGGATGGGAAGTTTGTCGCCGAACATGCTACCGACGGATGCGGCCCAGGCTCCTGCACAGTTGATCACCTGATTGGCGTGAATCTCGTGTCCGTTTTTCGTGAGAAGTCGCCACTCACCTCCGACTCTCGATGCCGAGTGAACGGACGCACCTTCGACAAAGCGAGCGCCGAGGCTTTCTGCCTTGCGACGAAAGGCCTGGGTCGTTCGAAATGGCAGCGCGCTTCCATCGTCGACGACATAAGCGGCTCCGGTGATTGGTCCGACGAAGGCAGGCACGAGGTCGCGTACTTCGAGTGGCGTCAACAGACGCTCCACATGCGGTAGACCAGACTCAGCGATCCGGTCACTGCGAACACGCAGCGCTTCGAAGGTCCCGGCACTGGTGGCGATCTTCAATTGCCCCGACTGGCGGTATCCGCAATCGTCGTCCACCAATTCGCCGATACGTGTCCACAGGCGCTTCGAAGCCAGCGCCAGGGGTAGCTCTGCGATATGCCGTCCGAGGGTCCGTACGCCCCCCGCGTTGACGCCAGATGCATGTCGGCCCGCGTACTCCGAGTCAAGGACCAGTACGTCCACCCCTCGCAATGCCAGTTCCCGAGCCGCTGCACAGCCTTGTATCCCTGCGCCGACGATGGCAACCTGAGTCGTGAATGTTGTCACTCGTCATCCTTAACAGCCGCCAATTCACCGATCGTGATTGGCGAAAGGGGCAGGCGTTGGCGCGGAGGAGCGCTGAGTGGAAGTTGGCCCTCACGGCCAAGAGCCGCCACTGAATGTGAGCACATTCGACCTTGGCACGGCCCCATACCGCAGCGAGTGAAGCTTTTCACAAAGTTCAGATTGCCATTCGCGCGTCCCATGAGGGGAGCGAGTGTCCCGATCGTCACGCTCTCACATCGGCACACCACCGTGCTCGGGTCGCTCGCGAGCAAGTTGCGATCGCTTGGCGAGTACAGGCGATCCAGGAAGCGCCGCAACCGCATGTGCTTGCGCAGTTCATGCACCAGCGATGTCTCCCGCGCAGATAGCTGCTGACCTGTCGTGTTGCGCACAAGATGCAAGGCGGCCAACCGACCCTGAATTTCCGACGCGTCAGCACCCACGATGCGGGCGCAATCCCCGAGGGCGTAGATATTCGGCTGCGACGTTTCACCGTTCTCGCCGACGGTCAGCTCCCAGGCGCGACGCTCCGATGACCAGGACCAATCACAGCCCAGGGCCAAGCCAAGTTCAACGTTGGGCACAAGGCCTTCATGCAGCAATACGGCATCGCACGGCAGTCGGTGCGTCTTGCCACGTGCCTTCCAGCCAATCCCCTCTACCGCTGTGTCGCCGTGGATGCGCAGTTCACTTACACAGTTGTGAACCGCAACGCCCGCCAGCCGGATCCGAGCCAGCAGATTCAACCCCTTGTAGAGCTGTCCGTGGCCAATTGCGCCTGGAAGCGCACGAAGAGAGGCCGGGTAATTGCGCCAAGGCGTCGTGTCGAGCAGAGCCCGAACTTTCCGGCCAGCAGCGATGTACTGTGCCGCGACTAGGTAGAGCAGTGGACCCGATCCGGCAAGCACAGCGCCGTGGACGGCTATCGCGGCGCTCTTGAGCATCACCTGCGCCGCGCCAACCGTGAAGACGCCTGGCAGCGTCCAGCCAGGGATGGCCACAGGCCGCTCGCGGGCGCCGATCGCGATGGCCAGAGTTTTCGCACTGGCTCGGGTCGATTCCCCGCTGACGCTAAACCAGACCTCACCGGACGGTAACGCATGCCAGATCCGCGCACCCGCGACATGAGTAAGCTTTTCGCATTTCAGCGTGTTCACCAGCTTCGCGCCCCGCCAGTAGTTTTCGTCGAAGATCTTTGCCGCACGTAGACGCGACCTTGACACGCCGCGATAGATCTGCCCACCAGCCTCGAGCTGCTCATCGAGAAGAAGCACCTCCATACCCGCTTGCGCGCATTCACTGGCCATCGCTATCCCGGACGGTCCCGCGCCAATCACGATCAGGTCGTATTGCGTCTTCATACCGTCTTCACATCCATTCCGGCTCTGACGCGCGTCATGCAGGCGCGCTGCTGCCGACCGTCTACCTCGAGCACACATTCAAAACATACGCCCATCAGACAGTACGGCGCACGTCGCAACTGCGTGACCGGATGTGTGCGCAGCGTCACCTCGCCCCCACGAAGCAGCGCTGCCGCCAAGCTGATCCCCTCGGCTACATCGCGCGGCGTACCGTTGACGGTGATGACCACCGTCCCGACTGCATCGGCAAGTGCCACGTCGTCGAAGCGCACCGTCATCGTGTGTCTCCCTTCGCACCCTCGCCGGATAGCAGGCGATCCAGGCCAAAGCCACGATCCAGCACAACCATAAGTGCCAATGCCAAGAAGATCAGCGTGGAGGAAACCGCGGCCACCATGGGATCTACGGTCTCCTCAATGTGCAGGTAGATGCGGACAGGCAACGTCGTCATGGAAGGCGAAGCCAGGAAGACGGTCATCGTCGTCTCGTCAAAGCTGTGAATGAATGCCATCAGCCAGCCACTTACCACCCCCGGCAATGCCAACGGCAGCGTGACGCGTCGAAACGCAGTGAAAGCCGACGCTCCCAGTGAGCGTGCCGCCTGTTCAATGCTCCCGTCCATGCCGGTGTACGCGCTCATCAGCAGACGCAGTGCATACGGCATCACCACGACCGTATGGGCTAGCGCCAAACCGACGAAGCTGCCGCGCATGCTGGTCAGCGCGAAGAACTGCAGAAATGCAATGCCCAGCACCAGGTGAGGCACCAGCAATGGCGACATCAGTACCGTCGCGATCGTGTCGCGCCCTGGAAAGTGCATGCGGGCGATCGCCAACGCGGCGGGAATGGACAACAGCACCGCGAACGACGCCGAAGCCACGCCCAGCCACAAGCTGTTTTTGAAGGCGGCAATGAACTGCTTGTTCTGTAGCATGGCCTCGTACCAGCGCAGCGACATTCCGTTGGTGGGCAAGGACAGGTAGTTGTTGGCCGTCAGCGAGACCAGAACCACCATCACGAGCGGTGAGGCCAGGAAAGCGACGAAGAGCCAATGAAAAATCAGTGCAAAAGGACCGTTTTTCATGATTCGAACACCTGGGCGTAGCGCTTTACAACGACCTTGTTGATGCCGACCACGATGGCAATGTTCACCACCAGAAGCAGGACCGCGAGGGCTGAGCCCAAAGGCCAATTCATGTTGCTCAGAAACTCCTCATAGGCCGCGGTAGCCACAACCTTGAAGCGTCGACCACCAACGATCGCCGGTGTCGCAAACGCCGTGGCCGCCAGTGAGAACACAACCACCGCGCCGGATAACGCGCCGGGCACCACTTGCGGTAACACCAACCGGCGCAGCAACGTCCATTGGCCCGCCCCGAGCGAGACTGCCGCACGCAATGTGTCTCCCTCAAGGCGCTGCAGGCTGGTCCATACCGAGATAACAACGAAGGGGACCAATACGTGCACCAACGCGATCACCACACCTGTCATCGACTGCAACAAAGTGAAGTTGGGCTCCACCCACCCAAATCGCGTCATGACACTGACGACGGGGCCCGCTGGCCCCAACAGCAGCGCCCAGCCCAGAGTGCGAACAACCACAGCCACTAGAAGAGGCGCCAGCACGATGAGCAGGACAAGGCCCTGCCAGCGCCGGTCCATTCTGTAGATGACGTAGGCCTGCGCAATGCCAAGCACCACGCAGATAACCATCACCAGAAGCGACATTGACAACGTACGGCCGTACACGCTCCAGAAGTAGCTGTCCCCCAACACTTCGACGTAGTGCTTAACGGTCCAACCCTCGTCCTGTGCGTCCACACGAAAGCTCAGGGCAAGCATGAGTACCAGCGGGACCGCCAGTATGGCGGCGTAAAGTGCCAGCGCTGGCACGGTTAGCGCGAAGGAGCGCGCGGACCGAATCATGATTCCACCTTGCCGTCAACCCGGTGCAGATCGGCATCGGACCAAGTGAGGCCTACCGATTCCTGCTCTCCTGGAGCTGGACGCTGGTGTGTCGGCAACTGCACCAGAACCTCACCGAGCTGTGTGTTCACCACGTATATCAGATGGTCGCCTTGATAAACACGCGCTACGACCCTGCCCTGCAAGCGGGCCTCATGCTGCTCACAGAAGCGCAGCACCTGCGGCCGTAACCCGACAGCACCGCTACCCACGTCCACACCCGGAACGACGGCACGCCACTGCTCGGTGTTCCACAGGTTCATCTTGCCAATGAAGCCCGCAACGAAGGTGGTTCGCGGTGCGTCGTAAATTTGCGCGGGCGGCCCGACCTGTTCCAGTCGTCCGTTGTTCAGTACGGCAATCTTGTCGCCCAAGGCGAGCGCCTCGGCCTGATCGTGCGTCACCATTACGGCCGTGAGACCGGCGTCTCGGCAAACGCGACGCAACTCTACCTGCATCTCCTCGCGCAACTGCGCGTCCAAATTGGACAACGGCTCATCGAGCAGAAGCAGCGGCGGGTCGATGACCATTGCACGTGCCAAGGCCACGCGCTGGCGCTGGCCACCGGACAACTGCTTGGGATAGCGGAGTGCGAAAGCAGTCAGCCTGACGGCGTCCAAGGCTTTCTTCACCTGTCGCGACCGCTCGTCCACCTTGATGCCGCGCATCTCCAGACCAAACGCGACGTTCTGCTCGACGGTCATGTGGGGGAAAAGGGCGTAGCTCTGGAACACGATGCCGATACCGCGGCTCTGCACTGGAACTCGCAGCAGATCCCGACCTGAAAGCGTGATTCTCCCGGCGCTTGCTTCTACAAAACCCGCAATCATTTGCAAGGTGGTCGTCTTGCCGCAGCCCGAGGGCCCAAGCAGGCATACCAACTCGCCCTGCTCGATGTCGAGGTCTACGCCGTCAACCGCAACGACGCCGGCGTATGACTTCGTCAGCCCTCTTATCTCTAGAAATGCCATCTTGTTTCCTATCGCTGTTCACGCACAAATTCGCTATCTCTCAACGCGGCGCGCCCACCGTTTAGCCCATTCGGATTTTTGTTCGTTCAGGAGCTGAAGATTCGGGGCGATCAGCTTGGCGAAAGCTTGCGGGCCATACACAACTTTGCCGGCAGTTTCCGGATCAAGCTCGACGCTCTTGTTGGTTGGCCCCCATCCCGCCCCCTTTGCAAGGATGATCTGAATCTGCGGTGACATCAGGTGTCGCACGAAGGCTTGAGCAAGTTCGGGTTGGTCACTGCCAGAAACGGGGCATACCGAGGTAAACAGCGCGACGACGCCCTCCTTCGGATAGACGAAGGCCAAAGGGAAACCCGTTTCCGCCAGCGCTTGAGCACGACCACTGCCCCACACGCCGATGGAGACAGCCCTTGTTTGAAACAGCTCAGACATCTTGCTCGACGTGCTCTCGAAGGAGGCAACATTCGGTGCAAACTTCTCTATTGCTTGAAAGCCAGGCTCGATGTTGCTTTCGCTCCCGCCATAGGAGCGAGCCAGCATTACCAGCGCGTGCAGACCGTAGCTGTTGTTGACGCTGGGAATTAGCAACTGGCCCTTGTATTTGGGGTCAGCCAGGTCGCGCCACGATGTGGGCGATTGCCAGCCACGCGCTTTGAATTCGTCCTTGTTGTAAGCGATTCCTGTCGCCACTACCCCGACTCCCGCAGCGCGATCCCCAGAGAAACGGGCAATGGGGTTCAGGGCGTCGAACTCCTTCGACTTAGCGATCGGCTCACAGAGCTTCAGCGAGATGGCCTGCTGCATCGGTCCATCGTCGAGGACCGCGACGTCGATTTCAGGTTTTGCGCGTTCGGCCTGCAGGCGGGCCAGGTTGGTCGCGGAGGTGCCGGCCACGTACTCGATTTTGGCCTTCTGGACTTTCTCAAAGATCGGAATGACTTGCTCGCGAAAAACCTTCTCAGATGAACCACCGTAGCCCGCCACGTAGAGCGTGGGGACGCTCTGCGCATGGACCGTCACCGCAATGGCGGCCATACCTGCAACCAGTGATATTTTCATGATCGGCACCTTTATGGATGACATGAGTGAGGTTATTCTTCGCCAACTTGACATATCCAACAAATACTATTAACTGATCTATTCATCCACGAATCGTATGTATTTGCAGAAGATCTTCACTGCTGCGGACTGGCGGCTTCGATTGCTCACCGACGCTCCTAGGGGCCTGCGTCTGCCGGTATGCCCGACGCGTGCTACAAGCAACCGCGCGCATGGCAGCGTGTGCGGATGGGCATAGGGCCGAAGTCCCAACGAAGACACGAGTCCAAGGCACCAAGGCCGAACCGATCGTTGTGTCGTGCACCGCTCTATACAAACCAGTCTTCCACTAATATGACGATTACCTTTCGAATGGTGGAAGCGTTTCGTGCGGTCATGTTGACCGGCGGCGTTACCAAGGCCGCCGAGATGCTGCATGTCTCGCAGCCCTCAGTGACGAGGCTCGTGCACGATCTAGAGTCGGTGCTTGGCTGGAAACTTTTTGTGCCCGATGGCCGTCGCGTCAAACCCACCGAAGATGCGCTGGCGCTCTATCAAGAGGTTGAGTACTCCTTCGCCAGCCTCGCTCGCCTTGAAGCCGTGGGCAAGCGACTGAACGCTACAAAGTTGCGGACGCTACGGGTGGCTTGCCTGCCCGCGCTCGGGCTCACCCTGTTGCCTCTTGCTGTCCGGACACTCACGTTGGCAACGAAGGCCCACATCGAGGTACAGGTCGTGAGTTCAAAAGCCGGCCTGCAACTCGTGAAAGAGAATAGATTCGACGTGGCTCTTGGACTTGTGTCTAATGCCGGCCGCGGACTTGCCCAGATTGCTGAAGTGGCCGGCGAATGCCGTGTCATCCTGCCGCCGGGGCATCCTGATCGACGTCGAAGGTCGATGACACTGGCAGACTTGATAGATGCACCGCTTGTAACCTACAGCGAGAATACGGAAACCCGCACGCGGCTTGACGCGGCGTTCTCTCGCGAAGATCTGCAGCCCAACTATGTTGCTGAAGCTTCGAGTTCAATTTTCATTAGCAGCCTCGTAATGCAAGGTGACTACGTTGGGGTCGTAGACTCCTTCACAGCATTGAACCATGTGCGCTCTGGCGGGCACGCCGTTGCACTCAAGCCCAGCATTGACTTTTCCGTCGGAGCATTTGCCGTGGAAGGACGTGCCCGACATCCGTTGGTCGATGCGTTGCTGGACGAACTGCAGCGTGCGAATCGAGACTCGTATCGAATGAATCTGTCCTCGCGCGCAACCAAGCTCCGAGCGAAGCAGCAACCGACGTAGCCGCCTTTCGCGTATTCAAGGAGCAGGCTTTTGAAGTCGACACCAGGGCCCAAGGGCAGCCCACCAAGACCGCCTTACTGCGGCATTTTTTCAGCGAACAACCCTTTCATCACAGCGATGAAATCGCTAAGTACCTTGGATCGCTGTTGATGGCTGGGCAACACCATGGAGAAGGTATACGGCACCGTCGGTACTAGCGGGCGACAGATGATTGCCGGATCGCGCAGATAGGCTGCCGTAAACGGGTCGGCCACCGTCACGCCGAGTCCGCTGGCGACCATGCTGCAAGCGGAATGCGCGAAGGTCGTCTCTATCGACCGCGTACAACTCACGCCGGCAGAGCTCAATGCCATTTCGACTCGCATGCGCAAGGGGCTGTTGTCGTGCAATGAGATCAGGTTCTCGCCCTGCAAGTCTGTGATCTTCACTGTCTTCTTTCGCGCCAGTGCGTGACCCCGCGGGAGTACACACACGGCTGCAACGCTCGGGTGCGGGAACACATCCACGCCAGGGTACTCTGCGCCCATGAATCCGACGTAGCCGATATCAACATGATTCATGGCCGTCAGCTCAAGTACACCCAGCGAGGGGCGAACTTCGAGTGAGATGGCAACCTGCGGGTGGGCCGCGGTGAATCGGCGGATGCCCTCACTGAGGAAACCCAGTCCCAGCGCGCTGATGGAGGCGATGCGAAGTGTGCCGATACGCACGGATTTCAGGTCCTGCGCGACCCGTTCCACTTGCTCAAGGCCTTGGTAAAAGCGATCTACCTCGCGAAACAACCGCTGAGCCTCCGCGCCAGGGATGAGCCGATTGCCTTCGCGCCTGAACAACCGAATAGACAGCGCTTTCTCAAGATCCTTGATCAGACGGCTAACTGCCGGCTGGCTCACCTCCAGGAGTTCAGCGGCCATGGTCATGCTGCCAGTCACCATGACCTTGCGGAAGGCTTCGAGTTGTCGAGGGTTGATCTGCATGGGCCTAGGTGTGAAGAGTCAAGAGGTTGTTTCCTGACGAGTTGAGTCGGGACATGGGAGCGACGCCGCCAATGCCTTGATGAGGGCGGTGCCAGTTGTAGTGGTGATTCCAGTAGTCCAGCGCAGCTGTTCGCTCGCTGGAGTTCTGGCAGGTGAAGCTATAGGCCCAATCGCGCTGGGCCGACTGGATGAAGCGCTCGGCCTTGCCGTTGGTCTGCGGCCGGTAGGGGCGGGTGAACCGGTGGCGGATGCCCAGCTCCTGGCAGGCCAGTGCAAAGTCTCGTGAGCGGAATGCGGCGCCGTTGTCGGTGAGCGGGCGCTGGATGCGCACGCCCAGGCTGGCGTAGTAGGCGTGTGCGTTGCGCAGGAACTGCACCGCGTTGGGGGCCTTCTCGTCAGCGTGGATGTCGATGAAGGCGATGCGGGCGTGGTCGTCGATGGCCACGAACAGCATCTCCCCTTGGCGGGTTCGATGGCGCGGGGTGAGTGGGATGGGTGCGAGGAGGCATCCGTCAGGCCCGCCTGTCCCAGAGCCAGGCAGCGGCCCAGCCACTTGCGCGCGGCGGGCGTGCTCACGCCGTGCGCCCGGGCGGCTGCACAGGCACTCGGTCCATGCATGGTGATGTCTTGAACCATTTCGATTCGACGCGCCAGCGTAAGTCGGGGATTCTTATGGATGTTCATCTGGTTGAGTACCTTGAGGGGTCTGGGGGTGTGGCAATTCCCAGTCTCTCAAACTCAACTCAGATGAACACATACAACCTATTGGGCCTTCACAACTAGCTGCGTCGTGAGATGCCGACATCCTACCTACTCGCCTCTTCCAAGGACATAACAAAGCCTTATATGCGTCCAACCGTCCTTGGAGTTGTTTATTCAGGCCTGCCAATCGATCATCGAGCCCACAGGATCTGACCCACACGAAAGCGAATCGTGTAGTTCGATCAGCGGATTTACGACATAAATCCGTCCTCTGATGGCGCCTCTGACCTTCTACACCTTCCTGCAAGGAAGGGCATGGGTTGCGAGTGTCTTCTACGTGGATCAGACAGTTCAGTCTCAAACGCTGTCCCTGGCAGCAAGAAGTAAGCAGGATAAATTTTCATGGTTCGAATCGGTATTGATGTAGGCGGCACCTTCACGGACTTCGTGATGACTGACACGAACGCGGGCACGTTGTCATTCTTCAAGGTGCCTTCGTCGCCCGCAGACCCCTCGGTGGCGATCGCCCAAGGTACGCGCGAAATGCTCGAGCATTTCGGGGTATCGCCCGCCGAGGTGGAGTACTTCGGGCACGGCACCACGGTCGCGACGAATATGGTCATCGAGCGTCGCGGCGTACTCACCGGCCTGATCACAACAGGCGGTTTCCGTGACGTCCTTGCCATTGGGCGGCAAACCCGTCCTTCACTGTTTGACTACGGCGTTCAGAAGCCGACGCCATTGGTGCCGCGCTGGCGCCGGCTCGAGAACGAAGAGCGCCTTGACGCGAAAGGGAACGTCTTGCGCCCGCTTGACGAACGCACGTTGGAAACCCAAGTGCGCGAGTTGGTGGCAAGTGGGGTCAAATCCATTGCCGTCGTCTTTCTCCATGCCTATCGCAACCCTGAGCATGAAGACAGGGCACGCCGGATCATTGAACGGGTGGCACCTGGAATGCACGTGAGCGTTTCGTCCGAAGTGCTGCCCGAGTTTCGTGAGTTCGAGCGCACCTCGACAACGGTGCTGAATGCGTATGTTGCTCCGCGCATGCAGCATTACCTCGAACAGCTGTGCAAGCGAATCACCGAGGTGGGCGTCAACGTTGAACCGCTGACATTCCATTCCAACGGCGGATTGATGCCCGTCAAGACGGTTGAGCGCCTGCCGGTCCTGACCTGCCTGTCAGGGCCGGCGGCAGGCGTTGTGGGTTCAACTGTCATTGGCGCAACTGCGGGACTGTCAGAGATCATCACCTTCGACGTCGGTGGCACCAGTACCGACGTCTCTCTCATCACCGGCGGGCGCCCAAGCTTTACTTCGGACCGGTTGGTCGCCGGCTACCCCGTGAAGATGCCAATGGTCGACATCCATGTCGTAGGGGCCGGCGGGGGGAGCATCGCTCGGCTTGACGACATCGGGGCGTTGAAGGTCGGGCCTGACAGTGCAGGTGCAGTGCCAGGCCCTGTCGCGTTTCAGAAAGGGGGGGTGGAACCAACCCTGACCGATGCCAATATCGTGCTCGGGCGGCTCAATCCTTCGACACTGCTCGATGGTCGCATGGTGGTAGATCGGCAGGCTGCTGTCGCCGTGATCGAAGAACGCATCGCACGTCCTCTAGGTCTCTCGTTGGAGGAGGCCGCATTCGGAGTACTGCGCATTGCCACGGCCAGCATGAGTCGCGCCATCCGTGCCATCTCCACCGAGCACGGCCACGACCCGGCTGACTTTGTGCTGTTCGCTTTCGGCGGTGCAGGCCCCCTTCATGCGACGGAAGTCGCCCAGGAATGCGGTATCGCGAGCGTACTTGTTCCGCGCGAGCCTGGGACTATGTGCGCACGCGGCATTCTGCTTGCGGACATCAGCCGTGATTTCGTACGAACCCAGCTGGCTTTGCTTAATCACGAAACCTGGAGCGAGGTGGGGCGTCTGACACAAGAAATGCTCAGCGAGGGAGACGTTTGGCTCGAGCGCGAGCGTGTTCCTGTGGGACAGCGTCGATTCCACCTTGCCATCGATGCTCGCTACCGCGGCCAGACGCACGACATTCGTGTTCAGGTCGAGTCAGTGGATCATGCGGGTCAATCTGCATTCATCGAAGCGTTCCATCAGGCACACCGCGCGCAGTACGGGCACGACCATGCGGGACGACCCCTGGAAATCGTAGCCTGCCGAGTGCAAGCCATGGGGCTGGTCGCGAAGGACCCGGTCCCCAAAGTGCCGCTCCCTGTGGGAACAGGTTGTACGACGGAACGCCCCGTCTATTTCGGCCCAGAACACGGATGGGTCACAACCCCCGTCCATCACCGCAACGCGCTGGCGCCTGGCTTCGAGTTCAAGGGACCTGTGGTCATTGAGGAAATGAGTTCGACCACCGTGGTGCTACCGGGGCAACTGGCCGTGATCGATCGTTTCGGCAATATCCGCATTGATGTTTGAGGTATCCACTGTGTCCGCACATAGTCTTCACGAATCGCATGCCACCAGTGGCGCAAGCGCCTTCGATCCCATCGCGGTCGAGGTTTTTACAAACCGTCTGCTGGCCATTACCGAATCGATGGCCAGCAACATGATGCGGGCGTCGTTCTCGCCTCAGATCAAAGAGCGCCACGACTTCTCAGTGGGCATCTTCGACCACCTTGGTCGGCTGATTGCGCAAGGCACCCACATCCCGATTCACCTGGGATCTTTGCTAGGAGCGATGGAAGCTGTACGGGAGCGATATTGTTCAGCCGAAATACGTGAAGGTGACGTCTACATTTGCAACGACCCCTACGCGGCGGGGGGAACGCACCTGCCGGACATCTCAATCGTCACGCCGATCTTTCTGGACGGCGTGCTCGTGGCATTTGCCGCCAACATTGGTCACCACTCCGATATCGGAGGAGCCACACCAGGCTCAACGTCGGCCCGCGCGCGCACGATCTACGAGGAAGGGCTTCGCATTCCCATTCTGAGGGTGGCACGGTCGCACGAAGTCGACGACGACGTGATCGCACTCGTTGCGCTGAACTCTCGGCTGCCCGAAGAGCGTGCGCTTGATCTCCGTGTCCAGATCGCCACCAATAACCATGGCGCTACGACGATGCGCTCGCTCATCAACCGAATGGGTGGCGTATCCGCGTTTCACAAAGCCGTCGACGACGTACTGGCCTATACCTCGCGCCGCCTGGAACACCGGATTGCCGCACTTGCGGCAGGGCGTCATTCCTTCACAACGTGGCTCGACGACGATGGCAGCGGAGAAGGCGGTCAGGTAGCCGTGACGGCGACGGTCTTCGTTGAAGGTTCGAGGCTGGTTGTCGACATGGCCGGTACCGGCCCCGAGTCGCGAGGGGCGCTGAACGTAGCGGCAAGCGCGCTTCGCGCCACTGTCTATTACAGCGTGAAGGCAATGCTGGATCACGACCTGATGGCCAACAGTGGCTTGGCCGACGCCATCGTGATTCGAGCGCCCGAGGGATCTATCGTCAATCCGCGAGCTCCTGCCGCTTGCGGTGCCCGCACCATTACATGTCAGCGTGTGGCTGGAGCAATCTTCGGCGCTTTCCGCACGCTGCTTCCTCGCGAGCGACTGATCGCATCGGGCAACGATACCCTTCCGGCGATCTCGTTCTCCGGAACGCATCCGGTCAGCAGCCGCTTTTACCTCTGCGGTGAAACGTTGGGAGGTGGAGGGGGAGCGCGCGCAGATGCAGATGGGATGGATGCAATCCATGTGCACGTGACCAACTCAAGGAATCTCCCCACAGAGGTTCTTGAGAACGAATTTCCACTTCATGTTGATCTTTACGGCCTCGCCGTGGACTCAGGCGGCGCGGGCCAGCACCGCGGCGGACTTGGGATCGTGCGCCAAGTCCGCGCATTGCAAGACGGCACCATCGTTTCCTCCCGTTCAGACAGCCATCTGCAGGGTGCGGAAGGATTCGATGGAGGAGGCGAAGGCGGGCGTGGGCGCCTGTTGCGAAATGCGGGCCTGCCGAATGAAGAGGTCCTGGCCTCAAAGGTAACCCACCTCGTTCTCGCCAAAGGGGAAACCATTCGAATTGAAACGCCAGGCGGTGCAGGTTTTGGGCGTCCTTCACTCCGTGACGTCGAGGCTATCGCCGAAGACTTGCGTGACGAAATCCTCTCCGCAAACGCTTGTGAGCGCCTTTACGGAACTGAGCTAACAGAGCAGGCCCGCAACCTTGTCTACCCATCTTCGCTGGCTGAGACGCGATGAAGTAGTCGGTCCCGCACAAGGGACGCCGTTCACGTCACCACCATCGTCGTCGTCGCGCAGAGCGCGGGATCGCTTACTTACGACCTTTTAATTGGAGAATCCAAATGAAGCAGTTCTTCCCGTTCTTTTCCTTCCTTCTTGGGGTCATTCTGATGGGCCCATATGCCCACGCCCAGGACGGATATCCAAACAGAGTCGTCAAAATTGTCGTTCCGTTTGCGGCAGGTGGATCTACGGACTTGCTGGCACGTAGCTTGGCCGAACGACTCGGCGAAAATTGGAAGCAGGCAGTGATCATAGAGAACCGGGCAGGCGCGGCAGGCTCCATCGGCGCCGATGCGGTCGCAAAATCGAAACCCGATGGATATACCCTGCTCTTGGGCACGGTCACAACGCACGCAGTCGCTCAGACTCTCTATCCCAAACTCCCCTACAACGCCCAGCGCGATTTCGTACCGGTCACAGAAATGGTCACGATTCCGCAGTTGTTGTCGGTACATCCCTCTCTACCTGTTCATTCGGTCCAGGATCTGGTCGCCTATGCCAAGTCCAAGCCAGGGGAGCTCGCATATAACGGTAGCGTTGGCGCTACGCCTCATATGTCCATGGAGTTGTTGGCTGCGCGTGCAGGCATAAAAATGCTGCCAGTCCCCTACAAGGGGTCTGGCCCAGCAATGAACGACTTGATGGCTGGGCAGCTGCAAACCAGCTTTGACGTCATCATGACGACGCTTCCACATATGCAGGCGGGAAGGCTGCGTGTGCTGGCCGTGACGAGCGCCAAGCGAAGCCCCTTGTTACCGCAGATTCCTACCATTGCCGAATCCGGCTATCCAGGGTACGAGTCGGATGTGTGGTTTGGATTGTTCGCGCCAGCGGGAACGTCTCCCGGCATTGTCAACAAGATTGGCGCAGATGTCCGGACAGTGCTCACGGAACCGAAGATGCGTCAAAAATTAGAAGCAGCAGGTTTTTCGATAGTTGCGAGCACTCCGAACGAGTTCGCTGTTCGAGTCAAAGACGACATCCAGAAGTGGCGCAAGGTGATCGTCGATGCCAACATCAAGGTCGAGCAATGAGTTTGTTCCCTGGAGAGAACCTCTGTAGCCGAGCCAACGGGAGTCAGATCTGCTTGCTGTCCCCCGTTGATCTTCGAACTCGTTTCGTGACCGGTAGCTGAACGCCGAATGCAGGTGCTTGGCGGTTTAGATCTCTTCAATGATCACCGCCCATCGCGCCGCAAAATTCAGATGGCACGTTATGCGATGTGAATATGGGCTAGCGCAGCCCGACAGACCACTCCTCCGCAATTGGACGTAGCCGCAGCGCTAAACCTCCTAGAGGAACATCTGTCAGTTGAAGACTGGGCCGAGGTGGGGATGAGCCAGCTGAGGCGGGCAAAAGCTTTCGATCTCGGAGAAGTTGCCAGTTCGGCAAGCAGGACCGCGCAATGTTCCCCCATGCCTTGGTCGAAAATGCCAGAGCCTTGATGTCGGGCTGCTTGCGCAAAAAAGAGCGCCGTTTTTCTGAAGATGTAGGCGAGAAAGTCTGACTATTTCAGTTTCTCCAATCTGAGGAACTCGAGTTCAGTCCGACGAATTCGAGTTCCTCTCAAGATCCCAGGTCAGACGTCGATGTTGCCCGCGCGCAGTGCGTTGGTCTCGATGAAGTCGCGGCGCGGTTCCACCTCGTCGCCCATCAGCATGGTGAACACGCGGTCGGCTTCGATCGCGTCGTCGATCTGCACGCGCAGCAGGCGGCGCACGTTCGGGTCCATGGTGGTCTCCCACAGCTGCTCGGGGTTCATCTCGCCCAGGCCCTTGTAGCGCTGGCGGCTGGTGGTGCGCTCGGCTTCGCTGATGAGCCAGCGCATGGCCTGGCGGAAGTCGCCGACCTTCTCTTCCTTCTGCTTGTCGCCCTCGCCGCGCATCACCTTGGCGCCTTCGCCCAGCAGGCCACGGAAGGTGTCGGCGGCGGTGGCCAGCGCGGCGTAGTCGGCGCCGTGCACGAAGTCCTGCGTGAGCACGCTGCTCTTGATGTTGCCGTGGTGGCGGCGGCTGATGCGCAGGATGGGTTTGTCGGTGCGCACGTCGAACTCGGCCGCCACTTCGGCGGGCACGCCGGTGGTGGCCAGTTCGCGCAGCTTGGCCTGCAGCGCGACCGCGCTGACCTCGGCCTGCTCCACGCTGTCGAGGTTGAGCGCCACGCCATCGGCGATCGCGCGCAGGGCCTCGGCGTCCATGAAGTTGGACAGGCGCGCGATCACGCTCTCGGCGATCTGGTGCTTGCGCGCCAGCTCCCCCAGGGTGTCGCCGCTGAGCGTGGTCTGCGTGGCGCCGCCGGTGAACACGCTGGCGTCCTTCAAGGCGATGCGCAGCAGGAAACCGTCGAGCGCGGAAGCGTCCTTCAGGTACAGCTCTTCCTTGCCGGCCTTCACCTTGTAGAGCGGCGGCTGAGCGATGTAGATGTGGCCGCGTTCGACGAGCTCGGGCATCTGGCGGTAGAAGAAGGTCAGCAGCAGGGTGCGGATGTGCGCGCCGTCCACGTCGGCGTCGGTCATGATGATGATGCGGTGGTAGCGCAGCTTGGCAACGTTGAAGTCGTCCACGCCCGCCGTGCCGCCCGCGCCCGTGGCTTTGCCGATGCCGGTGCCCAGCGCGGTGATGAGCGTGAGAATTTCGTTGCTGGTCAGCAGCTTCTCGTAGCGCGCCTTCTCCACGTTCAGGATCTTGCCGCGCAGCGGCAGGATCGCCTGGAACTTGCGGTCGCGGCCCTGCTTGGCCGAGCCGCCGGCGGAGTCACCCTCCACGATGTAGATCTCGCACAGCGCCGGATCCTTTTCCTGGCAGTCGGCGAGCTTGCCGGGCAGGCCCATGCCGTCGAGCACGCCCTTGCGGCGTGTCATTTCGCGGGCCTTGCGTGCGGCCTCGCGGGCGCGCGCGGCTTCGACGATCTTGCCGCAGATGATCTTGGCGTCGTTCGGGCGCTCCTGCAGGTAGTCGGCCAGCAGGCGACTTACGATGTCTTCGACCGGGCCGCGCACTTCGCTGGAGACCAGTTTGTCTTTCGTCTGGCTCGAGAACTTGGGCTCGGGCACCTTGACCGACAGCACGCAGCACAGGCCTTCGCGCATGTCGTCGCCGGTAACTTCCACCTTGGCCTTCTTGGCCAGCTCGTGCTCTTCGATGTACTTGTTGATGACCCGCGTCATGGCCGCGCGCAGGCCGGTGAGGTGGGTGCCGCCGTCGCGCTGCGGGATGTTGTTGGTGAAGCAAAGCACCTGCTCGTTGTAGCCGCTGTTCCACTGCATCGCGACTTCCACGCCGATGTTGGTGCCCTGGTCGCTCTGGCGGTCGCCCATGGCGTGGAACACGTTGGGGTGCAGGACGGTCTTGCCCTTGTTGATGAAGTCGACGAAGCCCTTGACGCCGCCGGCGCCGGAGAAGTCGTCTTCCTTGCCGCTGCGCTCGTCCTTCAGGCGGATGCGCACGCCGTTGTTGAGGAAGGAGAGTTCGCGCAGGCGCTTGGACAGGATCTCGTAGTGGAAGTCGGCGTTCTCGCGGAAGATCTCGTAGTCGGGCAGGAAGTGCACCTCGGTGCCGCGCTTCTCGGTGGCACCGGTGACGCGCATGGGCGAGATCTCCACGCCGGTGGGCGTGGTCTCGATCACGCGGTTCTGCACGAAGCCGCGCGCGAACTCGAGCAGGTGCACATGGCCTTCGCGGCGCACGGTGAGGCGCAGCCACTGCGAGAGCGCGTTCACGCAGCTCACGCCCACGCCGTGCAGGCCGCCCGAGACCTTGTAGCTGTTCTGGTTGAACTTGCCGCCGGCGTGCAGTTCGGTCAGCGCAATCTCGGACGCCGAACGCTTGGGCTCGTGCTTGTCGTCCATCTTCACGCCAGTGGGGATGCCGCGGCCGTTGTCCACCACGCTGATGGAGTTGTCGGTGTGGATGGTCACCACGATGTCGTCGCAGTGGCCGGCCAGGGCTTCGTCGATGGAGTTGTCGACCACCTCGAACACCAGGTGGTGCAGGCCGGTTCCGTCGGACGTGTCGCCGATGTACATGCCTGGGCGCTTGCGCACGGCTTCCAGGCCTTCCAGGATCTGGATCGAGCCTTCGCCATAGCCCTCGCTGGCACCGGCCTGGTGGGCGTCGATGGTGGGCTGGAAATTGGAGCTTTCGGCTTGCGCCTCACCGGTGTTGACGGATTCGGCGGGCTTGTTGGCGTCGGACATGGTGGAATTTCTCGATCTCAGTAAACGCCAAACCCGCGGTGTTCGCGGGTTTGGAATGCGGGAGCAACCAGGGGGTTGGACCTCAGATGCGCATCGGCATGACAACGTATTTGAAGGCGTTGTCGTCGGGGTTGGTGACCAGCGCGGAGCTGTTGCCGTCGGACAGTTCGATGCGGACCATCTCCTGCGACATGTTCTGCAGCGCGTCGATCAGGTAGGTCACGTTGAAGCCGATCTCGATGGTGTCGCCACCGTAGTCGATGTCGAGTTCGTCCACGGCCTCTTCCTGTTCGGCGTTGCTCGAGGCCACGCGCAGCACGCCGGGCTCGACGTTCAGGCGCACGCCCTTGAACTTCTCGCTGGTCATGATGGCGGTGCGCTGCAGGCTGGCCAGCAGGGGCGCGCGGCCCAGGGTGACGATGTTCTTGTGGTTCTTGGGGATCACGCGGTTGTAGTCGGGGAACTTGCCCTCGACCAGCTTGGTGACGAACTCCATGCCGTCGAAGCTGAACTTGGCCTGGTTGGCCGCGAACTGCATCTCGATCGCGCCTTCCTTGTCGGACAGCAGGCGCTGCAGTTCGAGCACGGTCTTGCGCGGCAGGATGACTTCCTGCTTGGGCACTTCCACGTCCAGCGTGCTGGAGGCGAAGGCCAGGCGGTGGCCGTCGGTGGCGACCAGGCTGAGCTGCTTGCCTTCGGCCACGAACAGGATGCCGTTGAGGTAGTAGCGGATGTCGTGCACCGCCATCGCGAACGAGACCTGGCTCAGCAGGCTCTTGAGCGTCTTCTGCGGCACCGAGAACACGGGGCCGAAGCTGGCCGATTCCTGCACCAGCGGGAAATCTTCGGCGGGCATGCTCTGCAGCGTGAAGCGGCTCTTGCCGCCCTTGAGGATCAGCTTGCCGGCGTTGGACTCCAGGCTCACGGTCTGGTCGCCCGGCATGGTGCGCAGGATGTCGATCAGCTTGCGCGCGCCCAGCGTGGTGGCGAAGTTGCCGCTGTCGCCGTCGAGTTCGGCGGTGGTGCGGATCTGGATTTCCAGGTCGCTGGTGGTCAATTGCACCTGCGAGCCGGTCTTGCGAAGCAGGACGTTGGCCAGGATCGGCAGGGTGTGGCGGCGTTCCACGATGCCCGCGACCGATTGCAGCGCGGCCAAAACCTTGTCCTGGGTCGATTTCAAAACGATCATGTCAGACTCTTTCTTCTCTGGTTGCTTGTCGGCCGGTTCCTGCCTCCCGGTTGGCCCTTTTCATTGTTTGGGCCAAATCCTCGCTATTTTCGCCTTTTTGTGAGCGGCTTCCGCAAAACGGCCCCCGGGTCTTCCCGCTCATCCCTTGAGCGTCTGTTCCAGCACGTGCAACTGCTGGTTCAGCTCGGTGTTCTGCTGGCGTTCGGCCGCGATCTTGCGCACCGCGTGCAGCACGGTCGTGTGGTCGCGCCCGCCGAACAGCTCGCCGATTTCGGGCAGGCTCTTCTGGGTCAGTTCCTTGGCGATGAACATGGCGATCTGGCGCGGCCGCGCAATGCTGGCCGGGCGCTTCTTGCTGTACATGTCGGCGACCTTGATCTTGTAGAAATCCGCCACCGTCTTCTGGATGTTCTCCACGCTGATCTGCCGGTTCTGGATCGACAGCAGGTCCTTGAGCGCGTCGCGCGCGAGCTGGATCGAGATTTCCTTCTGGTTGAAGCGCGAATAGGCCAGGATCTTGCGCAGCGCGCCTTCGAGCTCGCGCACGTTGGAGCGCACGTTCTTGGCCACGAAGAAAGCCACTTCCTCGGGCATGACGGCGTTCTCCACCGCCGCCTTGTTGATCAGGATGGCCACGCGCATCTCCAGCTCGGGCGGCTCGATGGCCACCGTGAGGCCCGAGTCGAAGCGCGAGACCAGCCGTTCGTGGATGTCGGCCAGGCCCTTGGGGTAGGTGTCGCTGGTCAGCACGATGTGGCTCTTCTTGGCCAGCAGCGCCTCGAAGGCGTTGAAGAACTCCTCCTGGGTGCGCTCCTTGTTGGCGAAGAACTGCACATCGTCGATCAGCAGCAGATCGAGCGAGTGGTAGCGTTCCTTGAACTCATCGAAAGTCTTGCGCTGATAGGACTTGACCACATCGGAGACGAACTGCTCGGCGTGGATGTACAGAACTTTGGCCTGTGGACGGTCGGCCAGCAGGTGGTTGCCGATGGCATGCACCAGATGGGTCTTGCCCAAGCCGACGCCGCCGTAGATGAACAGCGGGTTGTACAGCTGGCCCAGGCTGCCGGCCACGTGCATGGCCGCGGCGCGCGCCATGCGGTTGGCCGAGCCCTCGACCAGGGTGGAAAACGCGAGCGCCGGGTTCAGCCGGGTCTTGGGGCCGCTGGGCGCGGCGACCTCGGCCGGCGCCAGGTCGGGCAGCTCGGACAGCACTTGATCTTGCACCGTGCGCGGCGCCGGCGACGTTCGGCTGGGCGTTTCGCGCGGAGCAAGCACCAACTCCAGCGTCACCGGGACCCCCTGGAGAGTCTCCAGCAGGGCCGAAATGCGGGACGCGTACTGGGCCCGGATCCAGTCCATCTTGAACCGGTTGGCCACGGCCACGACCACCTTGGAACCGTCGGGCGCGACGGTGGCGGTCAGGGGCCGGATCCAGGTGTTGAACTGTTGTTCGGGGATCTCTTGCGCGAGCCGGTCCAGGCAGGTGGACCAGAGCGAGAGGGCGTCCGGCCGGGGAGCGGTCAGGGACGCATCAGGGGGAATGCCCTCGATCATGCTGGGAGCGGTGAAGCCGTTGTGGTTGTGGACAAATGTCTCGGGGCAATCCGACGATTGTAGTGTGCGCCGCGACTTATCCACAAGGCAGGGAAATCACCGTTGGCAGGGGGTGGGCAGTCGGTGGCCAAGCCCGGTCGCTTGAAGTGATGCGGCGGCTCCCACCGCCAAGTGCTTGCCGGACATCGGGTTTATTTGCGATAATTGCGGGTTTCCCCGATTTCTACAGAGCACCATGAAACGCACTTACCAGCCCTCCAAGATCCGCCGCGCCCGCACCCACGGCTTCCTCGTCCGCATGAAAACCCGCGGGGGCCGTGCCGTGATCAACGCCCGCCGCGCCAAGGGCCGCAAGCGCCTGGCCGTCTGAGGCTGCGCGTGTTCTGCCGGCGCCGACTCGCCCGGCTCCCTCACCGCGTGACCCGGACGGTTCAGCGGTGACCCAGCGGCTGCGGTCCCGGCAACAGTTCCAGGCCGTCATGGCGGGCGCCCCCGTGGCCAAGACCCCTCACTTTGCCCTGCACCGCGCCGCGCTTTCCAGCGCGCACGAGGGCAGGGCCTTGTTTCCCGTGGCCGACGCCTGGGTAGGGGTGCTGCTGCCCAAACGCTGGGCCAAGCGCGCCGTCACGCGCAATGCGATCCGCCGCCAGATCTACGAAGTCGCCCGCCACCGGGCCGCGAGCCTGCCCCAGGCGGCGCTCGTGGTGCGCCTGCGCAGCGAGTTCAGCCGCCAGCAGTTCGTCAGCGCCACCTCCGACGCGCTCAAGCGCGCGGTGCGCGCCGAGCTGGAGCAGCTGCTCGCGCCGCCGCGTTCCGCGCCACGCGCGGCGCCGCCTGCGGAGATCCGACATGCTGTCTGACTGGCCGCGCCAGGGCCTGCTGGGCCTGGTCAAGGGATACCGTCTGCTGCTCAGCCCGTGGCTCGGCAGCGGTTGTCGTTTCGAACCTTCCTGCTCGCTCTACGCCATCGGTGCGCTGGAGCGCCATGGTGCCCTGGGCGGCACCTACCTCACGCTGCGGCGCCTGGTCCGCTGCCACCCGTGGTGCGACGGTGGCCATGACCCGGTGCCCGCCTCCCTGCCCACGCTGTTCTCCAGCCTGATTTCACCTTCCTGCGAAAAGAAGAACCCGTCATGAATGACATCCGTCGGTCCATCCTGTGGGTGGTTTTTGGTCTGTCGATGGTCCTCATCTGGGACAAGTGGCAGATTCACAATGGCCACAAGCCCACCTTCTTTCCCGGCGCCGCGCCGGCCGTGACCGCGCCCGCCGCGTCCACCAGCCAGCCGGCCGGCGGCAGCGGCAGCGGCAGCAACGCCGGCGTGCCGACGGCGGCGCAGAGCGGTGCGACACCGGTCGGCGAAACCCCGGCCGCAGCGCCCGGCGCCGTGGCCCAGCGCCACGAAGTCACCACCGATCTGTTCAAGCTGGTGTTCAACAGCGAAGGCGGTTCGCTGATCGGCGCCGAGTTGCTCAAGCACGCCGAGGCCACCGGCCAGAGCAAGGACAAGACCGAGCGCCCGTTCACGCTGCTGGCCCAGGGTGGCGAGCACATCTACGTGGCCCAGACAGGCCTGATCGGTGGCAACTTCCCCACCCACAAGACGCCGATGGCGCTGGTGGGCAACCCCACCACCCTGGCCGACGGCCAGAACGAGTTGCAGGTGCGCTTTGAATCGGCCGAGGTCGGTGGTGTGAAGCTGGTCAAGACCTACACCTTCACGCGCGGCCGCTACGACATCGGCGTGCAGCACGAGGTGCAGAACGTGGGCAGCCAGGCGGTCACGCCCCAGCTCTACCTGCAGCTGGTGCGCGACGGCAGCAAGCTCAGCAGCGAAACCCCCTTCTACTCGACCTTCACCGGGCCGGCGGTCTACACCGCGGAAAAGAAGTACCAGAAGATCGAGTTCGCCAACATCGAGAAGAACAAGGCCGAGTTCGTCAAGTCGGCGAGCGACGGCTATGTGGCGATGGTGCAGCATTACTTCGCCTCGGCCTGGCTGCTGGGCGATGGCGTCGCGCGCGAGAACTTCGCGCGCAAGATCGACAACAACCTGTTCGCTGTGGGCAGCATCACCGCGCTGACCGCCATCGAACCGGGCCGGAGCCAGAGCCAGCAGTCGCGCCTGTTCCTGGGCCCCCAGGAAGAGAAAGTGCTCGAGACCATCGCCCCCGGCCTGGAACTCGTGAAGGACTATGGCTGGCTCACCATCCTGGCCAAGCCGCTGTACTGGCTGCTGGAGAAGATCCACGGCTACGTGGCGAACTGGGGCTGGTCCATCGTGCTGCTGGTGGTGCTGATCAAGGCCGCGTTCTACTGGCTCAACGCCAGCGCGTACCGCAGCATGGCCAAGATGAAGAAGATCAATCCCCGCATCATGGAAATGCGCGAGCGCCTCAAGGGCAACCCGCAGCAGATGCAGCAGGAGATGATGAAGATCTACCGCGAGGAAAAGGTCAACCCGCTGGGTGGCTGCTTCCCCATCCTGATCCAGATCCCCGTGTTCATCGCGCTCTACTGGGTGCTGCTGTCCAGCGTGGAAATGCGCAACGCGCCCTGGGTGGGCTGGATCACCGACCTGTCCTCGCCCGACCCGTACTTCATCCTGCCCCTGGTGATGGCCGTGACCACGCTGATCCAGACCGCGCTCAACCCGCTGCCGCCGGACCCGCTGCAGGCCAAGCTGATGTGGCTGATGCCGCTGATGTTCTCGGTCATGTTCTTCTTCTTCCCGTCCGGCTTGGTGCTGTACTGGATCACGAACAACGTGCTGACCATCGCGCAACAGGCCGTGATCAACAAGAGCATGGGCGTGCCGCTGAAATTCAGCATGCCGAATTTCAAGGCGTGACCCCCCTGCGCCGCTGACCGGGGCCTGCTGCTGCAGGCCCTTTGTCTTTTATGCTCGCCTCCTATGCTCGCTGCCTCGCGTGACCCCATCGTTGCCATCGCCACCGCGCCCGGTCGTGGGGCCGTGGGCATCGTGCGGGTGTCGGGGCGGGGCCTGGCGGCTTTTGTCTTGGCTCTGCTGGGGCGCGACCTGAAGCCGCGCGAGGCGACCTACCTGTCCTTGGCCGATGCCGCGGGCCAGCCCATCGACCACGGCCTGGCCCTGTGGTTTCCCGGCCCGCACTCCTACACCGGCGAAGACGTGCTCGAGCTGCAAGGCCACGGTGGGCCGGTGGTGTTGCAGCTGCTGCTGGCGCGCTGCCTGGAGGTGGCGCGCGACACCGCGCCCACGCTGCGGCTGGCGCGCGCGGGCGAGTTCACCGAACGCGCCTTTCTCAACGACAAGCTTGACCTCGCGCAGGCCGAGGCGGTGGCCGACCTGATCGATGCCAGCACCGAGGCCGCCGCGCGCAGCGCCTCGCGTTCGCTGGCCGGTGTGTTCTCGGGCCGCGTGCACACGCTGCGCGACGCGCTGGTGAACCTGCGCATGCTGGTCGAGGCCACGCTGGACTTCCCCGAGGAAGACATCGACTTCCTGCAGAAGGCCGATGCCACGGGCCAGCTGCAACGGCTGCGCGACGCGTTGGCCGAGGTGCAGGCCCAGGCGCGCCAAGGCGCCTTGCTGCGCGACGGTTTGCAGGTCGTCATCGCGGGCCAGCCCAACGCGGGCAAGAGTTCGCTGCTCAATGCCCTGGCCGGGGCCGAGCTGGCCATCGTCACACCCGTGGCCGGCACCACGCGCGACGTGGTGCAGCAGACGATCCAGATCGAGGGCGTGCCGCTGCACGTGATCGACACCGCCGGCCTGCGCGACAGCCCCGATGTGGACGAGGTCGAGAAGATCGGCATCGAGCGCGCCTGGGAGCGCATTCAGCGCGCCGACGCGGTGCTGTTCCTGCACGACCTCAGCCGCAGCGAAGGGGCGGACTACCAGACGGCCGATGCCTCGATCGCGGCCAGCCTGGCCAGCACCCTGCCCGCCGACGTGCCCGTGCTGCATGTCTGGAACAAGCTGGACCAGGCGCCCGCGGCGGCCGTGATGGACGCGCAGGCCGACACACTGGCGATCTCGGCCAAACACGGCACCGGCCTGGAGGCCTTGCGCCAGCGCCTGCTGAGCCTGGCGGGCTGGCAGCACGCGGGCGACGGCCTGTTCATGGCGCGCGAACGGCACCTGCAGGCCTTGCGCCGCGTGGGCGATCACCTCGACGCCTCGAACGCCTTGCTGCAGGCGCGCGCGGAGCACCTGGACCTGCTGGCCGAGGAGCTGCGCCTGGCGCAACAGGCCCTGAGCGAGATCACCGGCGAGTTCACCGCCGACGACCTGCTGGGCGAAATCTTTTCGCGTTTTTGCATCGGCAAATGAGGCCAGCGCACCGCTCGGTGCCGCTCTGAGACCGCCGAGAGTGCAACTGTAAGCACGGGTAAGAACAGGCTTGCGCGCGCCGGTCGTGCGCGGTTATCTTGACCGCATGAACGCCCAGTTGCCCACGTCCGTGCGCTTTGACATTCAAGGCCTGGCCCAGTCCATGCGGCTGAGCAGCGCGCTGGACGCCGTGCCCCTGAACCTCAACGACCCCCAGTGGGTGCAGCTGGCCAACTACCTGCAGCCGGTGGCGCTGCAGCAGGGGCAGGTGCTGATCGAGCAAGGGGTGAAGGACCGCACGGTCTACTTCGTGGAGAGCGGCACCCTCACCGTGCACTACGAGGATTCGCGCGAGCGCGTGCGCATCGCCGTGGTCGGTGCGGGCTCCTTGCTGGGCGAGGGCGCGTTTTTCAGCCACCTGCCGCGCAGCGCCACGGTGCACGCGGGCAGCGATTGCCGGCTCTGGTGTCTGACCCCTTTGCGTTTTCGGGAACTCTCCTCGCGCCACCCCGATGTGGCGCTGGACCTCAGCGTGGCCATGTCGGCGGTGCTGGCTCGGCGCATGTACAACCGGCCCAAACGGGTCGCCGTGACCTGAGCGCCGCGGGCACGAACGGAATCAAGGCCGTCCTGTGTTGCTTTTTCAACCTTTTGCGCGCGCGTCCCTGGCGCACACTTTGCCCATGTCCTTGATGAGCTGGCTACAGGCCAAAAAATCCGCCACACCCGACAAGGGTCCTTTCACCCGTGCGCGCAAGAAGTTCAGCCAGACCACGCTGCCGCTGATCTCGCCGCGCCGCGGGCGCCGCATCCTGCGCCGCGAGCAGCTGTTCGCCGTGGTGCGCGAGTCGCTCATCCGCGCGGGCGTGTTGTCCACCAGTTACGAGTTCAAGGTGCTCACGCTGGACGCCAACGGCGACAGCTTTCTGGTGCTGGTCGACCTCGCGCTGCCCGCCAAGGCCATGCCCGATGAATACCTGCTGGAGATCGAGCGCTGGATCCAGCAGAGTGCCCAGACGCGGCACGAGATGGACGTGCGCTCCGTCTACTGGCGCCGCAAGGCCGTGCACGACCAGGTCGGTATGGCGCTCAAGGCCGCCGTGGCGGCCCAGACGCGCCGCGAGGCCGTGCCGATGACGCCGGGCCTGGTGCCTGAAGCCAAGGTCACCAGCCCGATGCCCAGCCCCACGGCCATTCCCCGACCCGTCATGACGCCGTCGAGCGCGCCCGCGCAGGTGGTGGGGGAAGACGAGGTGGAGGCGTTTCGCCTTGCCTTGCAGAGCGTGGCCAAGCCACCCTACCGTTCCCCTGCTGAAGCGCAGGCGCAGCTGCCGGTGCCGGAGTCGCACAGCGATTTCGGGGCCTTGAGCGAAACCCAGTACGGCAAGCTCTGAGCCTGGCCGGTCGCTCAGTGGCCGGCGAAATCGAGCAGCGTGAAGAGCTTGAGGCCGGAGGCGCGCAGCTTCTCCGAGCCACCGAGTTCCGGCAGGTCGACGATGGCCGCGCCTTCCATCACTTGCGCGCCCAGCTTTTCCAGCAGCCGGCGCCCGGCCATCATGGTGCCGCCGGTGGCGATCAGGTCGTCGATCAGCACCACCCGGTCGCCTGCCTTCACGGCATCGGTGTGCAGTTCCACCGTCGCGCTGCCGTACTCCAGCTCGTAGGTTTCTTCCACCGTGGTGAAGGGCAGCTTGCCCTTCTTGCGAATCGGCACGAAGCCCACGCCCAGTTCGTAGGCCAGCACCGAGCCGATGATGAAACCCCGCGCATCGAGTCCGGCCACCACGGTGGGGCGCAGCGCCGTGTCCATGTAGCGGTGCACGAAGGTGTCGATCAGCACGCGAAAGACCTTGGGGTCTTGCAGCAGCGGTGTGATGTCGCGGAACTGCACACCCGGTGCGGGCCAGTCGGGCACCGTGCGGATGTGGGATTTCAGGAAGGCGGAGGTGTCCATGGGCTCGGTCCGTGAGGGAGCGGCCATTATCTGCGGTGGCGCAAAAAAAAGCCCCGGCACTACGGCCGGGGCGCAGACCATGGCGACCCTTGTACAAAGCCATGGGCTGGAACGGGAGGCCGTGACCGGCCCTGGGCGCATTCTGATTTCCCGGGCCCGTTGCCCGCCAGGGCTTCCGGCGTGTGGTGCCTGCCAGCCGACGAAGTGGCGTGCTCAGCCCGAGAGCAGCTTCTCTTCGGCCAGGGCCAGCGCGGGCGCCTTGCCACTGATCACCACCGTGTCGCCGCTTTCGAACACTGTCTCGTCGCTCGGGGACTGGGGCTTGCCGCTGGCGCGGCGCAGGCTCACCACGCGCACGCCCACCGCGTGCAGCGCCAGGCTGCCCAGGGTCTTGCCGACGTTGCGGCCACCCGGGGCAGGGTCACGGTGTTGAGGCGCTCGTGGTCGATCTCGTCGGCCCCGTCGTCGTCGGCACCGTGGAAGTAGCCGCGCAGCAGGTTGTAGCGCGCGTCGCGCTGGTCCTGCACCACGCGGATCACGCGCCGCATCGGCACGCCCACGAGCGCCAGCGCATGGCTGGCCAGCATCAGGCTGGCTTCGATCGCCTCGGGCACGACCTCGGTGGCGCCGGCGGTGCGCAGTTTTTCCAGGTCCGCATCGTCCACCGTGCGCACCACCACCGGCACGTGCGAAGCTTGCTCCTGCGCGTGGCGCAGCACCTTGAGCGCGCTGGGGGTGTCCAGGTAGGTCACCACCACGGCGCTGGCGCGGTGCAGGCCGGCGGCCATCAGGGCCTGCAGGCGCGCGGCATCGCCGAACACCACCGAATGGCCGGCGGCCGCGGCCTGCCGCACGCGGTCGGGGTCGAGGTCGAGTGCCATGTAGGGAATGTGTTCGGCCTCCAGCAGGCGCGCCAGGTTCTGGCCGCAGCGGCCGTAGCCGCAGATGATCACGTGCTTGTCGGCGTTGATGGCCTTGCGCGCGATGCTGGTCATCTGCACCGACTGCATCAGCCAGTCGCTGCCCACCAGGCGCGTGACGATGCTGTTGGCGTAAAGGATGGCGATGGGCGTGGCGAGCATGGAGATCACCATGCTGGCCAGGATGGGGTTGAACAGCTGCGGCGGCACCAGGTTGTTCTGGCCGGACAGCGTGAGCAGCACCAGACCAAATTCGCCGGCCTGCGCCAGATAGAGACCGGTGCGCAGCGCCACGCCCATGGGGGCGCCGAAGGCGCGCGTGACACCCGTGATGAGCGCGAGCTTGAACGCCATGGACACCGACAGCAGCAACAGCACCAGCGGCCAGCGGTCCAGCACCAGGCGCCAGTCCAGCATCATGCCGATGGTGATGAAGAACAGGCCCAGCAGCACGTCGTGGAAGGGCCGGATGTCGGTCTCCACCTGGTGCTTGAACTCGGTCTCCGAGATCAGCATGCCGGCCACGAAGGCGCCCAGCGCGAGCGAGAGCCCGGCGTGTTCGGTCAACCAGGCCAGGCCCAGGGTGATGAGCAGCAGGTTGAGCATGAAGAGCTCGTCGCTCTTGCGGCGCGCCACCTGCGTGAGCCACCAGCGCATGAGCCGCTGCCCACCGGTGAGCAGCAGGCCGAGCAGCAGCACGGCCTTGAGCGTGGCCCAGCCCAGTGCGCGCAGCAGCTCTTCGGGTTCCGAGGCCAGGGCAGGGATGATCACCAGCAGAGGCACCACGGCCAGATCCTGGAACAGCAGGATGCCCAGCACGCGCTTGCCGTGCTCCGATTCCAGTTCCAGTCGCTCGGCGACCATCTTGATCACGATGGCGGTGCTGCTCATCGCCATCACGCCGCCCAGCGCCAGCGCGGTCTGCCAGGGCACGTTCCACCAGGTGGGCAAGGCCAGGGTGAGCAGCAGCGAGCCCACGGTGGTCAGCAGCACTGTCAACACCACCTGCGACATGCCCAGGCCAAACACGTGCCGCTTCATCGCGCGCAGCTTGGGCAGGCTGAATTCCAGCCCGATCACGAACATGAGGAACACCACGCCGAACTCGGCCAGGTAGCGCACACCGCTCGAGTTCTGCGCCAGCGCCAGCGCGTTCGGCCCGATCACCACACCCACGACCAGGTAGCCCAGCATCGGCGGCAGGCGCAAGGTGCGGCACGCCACCACGGCCAGCACGGCGGCCAGCAGATAGAGCAGGGCGAGGTCGAGCGAATTCATGAAGCGATGGTAATGGCTGGCCCACCACGCGGCGGCGGGCCGGCGGCGATAATTGCGCCCATGACCCTGCCCCCTTCCTTCGACCCGGCCCGGGCCCTGACCCTGGCGCAGGAGACCCTGAGCATCGAGGCACAGGCCGTGACCGCCGTGGCCCAGCGCCTGGACGCATCCTTCACTCGAGCCATCGAACTGGTGCTGGGCATTCCCGGACGCGTGGTGGTCATGGGCATGGGCAAGAGCGGCCACATCGGCCGCAAGATCGCCGCCACGCTGGCCTCCACCGGCACGCCGGCCATGTTCGTGCACCCGGCCGAGGCCAGCCATGGCGACCTGGGCATGATCACCAGCGCCGACGTGGTGCTGGGCATCAGCAACAGCGGCGAAAGCGAAGAGCTCACGGCCATCCTGCCGCTCATCAAGCGCATGGGCGTGCCGCTGCTGGCCATCACCGGCCGGCCCGACTCCACACTGGGCCGCCACGCCAACGTGGTGCTGGATGCCTCGGTCGACAAGGAAGCCTGCCCGCACAACCTGGCCCCCACCGCCAGCACCACCGCCCAGCTCGCCCTCGGTGACGCGCTGGCCGTGGCCCTGCTCGACGCACGCGGTTTCAAGGCCGACGACTTCGCGCGCTCCCACCCCGGCGGCGCGCTCGGGCGCAAGCTGCTCACCCACGTCAGCGACGTCATGCGCAGCGGCGACGAGGCCCCGCGCGTGGGCCCGGACGCCGGCCTCATGGAGCTCATGCGCGAGATCAGCGCCAAGGGCCTGGGCATGACCGCCATCGTCGACAGCGGTGAGCGCGTGGTGGGCATCTTCACCGACGGCGACCTGCGCCGCCTGATCGAGAAGACCGGCAGCGGCGCCGACCTGCGCTCCTTGGTGGCGCGCGACGTGATGCACCCCCAGCCGCGCACCGTGCGCCCGGACGCGCTGGCCGTGGAAGCCGCGGGTCTGATGGAAGCCAACCGCATCACCAGCGTGCTGGTGGTGGACGGCGCCGGCCGCCTGCAGGGCGCGCTCAACAGCAACGACCTCATGCGCGCGAAGGTGATCTGAACGTGGAACCCCTGCGCCCGGTGCTGAGTTTCCCACCCGCCCTGTTGCTGCGTGCCCAGCCGGTGCGCGTGGTCTTCTTCGATGTGGACGGCGTGCTGACCGATGGCAGCCTGTACTTCAGCGAAGCGGGCGAAACGCTGAAACGCTTTCACACGCTCGACGGCCTGGGCCTGCAGCTGTTGAAGCGCGCCGGCATCACGCCGGCCGTGGTGAGCGGGCGCGACTCCGCCGCTCTGCGCCTGCGCCTGTCCGCCCTGGGCGTGGTGCATGCGTGCCTGGGCACCGAAGACAAGGCCCCGGCGGCCGAGGCCATCCTGGCCGAACTCGGCCTGGACTGGGGCGCCGCCGCCGCCATGGGCGACGACTGGCCCGACCTGCCCTTGCTGCGCCGCGCCGCGCTGGCCGCCGCCCCCCCCACCGCGCACGCCGAGGTGCTCGCCGTGGCCCACCACGTCACCGAGCGCCAGCCCGGTGCGGGCGCCGTGCGCGAGCTGTGCGACCTGCTGCTGGTGGCCCAAGGCGCGTATGCCCGTGAGCTGGAGGCGGCCGCGCGGTGAGCACGTCCGACCCGCTCGATTTCTTCGACACCGTCGACCAGACGATCGATGCGCCGCGCGCGCCACGCCGCAAGCGCAAGCTGCTGGACAACCTCTCGATCTACCTGCCCGTGCTGCTCATGGGCCTGCTCGCGCTCGCCTCCTACTGGCTGCTGCGCGCCACGCCGGCGCCCGAGTCGGCCGAACCCGAGCGCCCGGTGAGCACAGAGCCCGACTATTTCATGCGCCGCTTCTCGGTCAAGGCCTTCGATGCCAAGGGCACGCTCAAGACCGAGGTCAAAGGCGTGGAGGCTCGCCACTACCCCGCCACCGACATGGTCGAGATCGACGACGCGCGCATCCGCCACATCGGCGACCAAGGCCTGCCCACGCTGGCCACCGCGCGACTGGTGACCACCAATGGCGACAACACCGAGTTCGTGCTCCGGGGCAACGCGGTGATCGTGCGCGAGGCCGGCAACGACCTGAATGGCCAGCCCCAGCCCCGGCTGGAGTTCCGCGGCGAGTTCCTGCACGTGTTCCTGGAGCCGGACCGCATCGTCTCCGACCAGCCCGTCACGCTGCTGCGCGGCAGCGACCGCCTGGTCGCCGACACCCTGGACTACACCGGCGAGGACCAGGTCGCGCGCTTCAAGGGCCGCGTGAAAGTGCAGCTGGCGCCGCGTTGAGCGCCCCACCCAGGCCCACCCCACCATGCACCCCTCGACCCCCACCGTCTCCGGCCCGCTGGTGTTCATCACCGGCGCTTCCAGCGGCATCGGCCAGGCCCTGGCGGCCCGCTTCGCGCGGGCGGGTTACCGGCTCGCGCTGGTGGCGCGCCGCACCGAAGACATGCAGGCCTGGGCCCAGGCACAGGGCTTCGACGCCGCGCGCTGCCAGGTGTATGGCGCCGACGTGGCCGACATCGACAGCATCGTCGCCGCCGGCCAGGCCTGCCTGGCCGCGCAAGGCGTGCCCGACGTCGTCATCGCCAACGCCGGCATCAGCATCGGCATGGACACCGCCGACCGGAGCGACATCGACGTGATGGCGCGCACCTTCGCCACCAACAACACCGGCCTGGCCGCCACCTTCCACCCTTTCGTGGCGGCCATGACCGCGCGCGGCAGCGGCGCGCTCGTGGGCATCGGCAGCGTGGCCGCCATCCGGGGCCTGCCCGGGCACGGCGCCTACTGCGCCAGCAAGGCCGCGGTGGTGGCGTACTGCGAGAGCCTGCGGGGCGAGCTGCGGGGCAGCGGTGTGGCCGTTGTCACCCTGCTGCCGGGCTATGTGGACACGCCGCTGACGCGCCAGAACCGCTACCGCATGCCGTTTCTGTTGACCGCGGAAACCTTCGCCGACCGCGCGTTCGACGCCATCGGCGCGGGCACGAGCTACCGCGTCATTCCCTGGCAGATGGGCGTGGTCGCCAAGCTGCTGCGGCTGTTGCCCAACCCCTGGTTCGACCGCCTGCTCGCCGGCCGCCCGCGCAAGCACCGCCAGGGCGAGCGGGACGCCACCCGCTGAGGCGGCCATGAAAAAAGCCCTGGGGCAGATGCCACAGGGCTTTTGTGTCGTGTCGACCGGCGCCAGGCGCCGGTTCAGGCCGACGGGTGCGGGCGATCAGTAACCGCCGCGGCCACCACCGCCACCGCCTTCACGACGGCCACCGCCGCCGTAGGGGCTGCGGAAGCCGCCTTCACCACCGCCACCACCACCAAAGCCGCCGCCGCCACTGCGGCCGCCGCCGAAGCCGCCACCACCGCTGCGGGGCGGGCGGGCTTCCATCGGACGTGCTTCGTTGACCACCAGGCTGCGACCGCCCAGCGATTGACCGTTCATGCCTTCGATCGCGGCTTGCGCTTCGGCATCGCTGCCCATTTCCACAAAGCCGAAGCCCTTGGAGCGACCCGTTTCGCGTTCCATCATGACCTTGGCGCTGTTGACAGAACCATAGGCGCTGAAAGCTTGTTGCAGGTCTTCGTCGCGCACGGTGTAAGGCAGATTGCCCACGTACAGTTTGTTGCCCATGGTTGGGACTCCTAATAACACAGAGAAAAATAGCGATGGAGCCCCGTTAGCACACAAAAACCTGTAGCACGCGAAACCAACCGATCACTTGTCAAAACGAGCGTTTTCCACGCTCGCCGAGGGATTATGCGCTGAATGTCCTGCAAACACTAACTATTTTTCAGGATGTGCAAAGGTGTGGTAAGCCCGATGCGCGGCAACAACAGGGAGGCGAAAACAGCGGGAAAACCCGTCTTGGCGGGCCCTGGCCGGCGGCTGCAGGGGCCGTCGGATCAATTTATACTGACGCCCAGCGCCGATTTGTTCCAGATTGCGGGCGCTTTAAAAATGCCGCTAAAGGGGAGATTCCCGGTCTCGCTCTTGGCGGCACCGGGTTTTTTTATTGGGCAAACGCCGCCCGCAGGACAAGGCCTTGATCGTCACGCCACAGACCTTCCCATTCTCCGAACCGCTGCCGCTGCGTTCTGGCGCCACCCTGCCGGCCTATGAGCTGGTGGTGGAAACCTATGGCACGCTCAACGCCGACCGGTCCAACGCGGTGCTGATCTGCCACGCGCTCAATGCCTCGCACCATGTCGCGGGCTGGTACGCGGACGACAGCGGCCAGCCGCTGGCGCGCAGCGAGGGCTGGTGGAACAACATGATCGGCCCGGGCAAGCCGGTCGACACCGACAAGTACTTCGTCATCGGGGTCAACAACCTGGGTTCTTGCTTCGGCTCCACCGGTCCGACCCACACCAACCCCGCCACCGGCACGCCTTGGGGCGCGGATTTCCCGGTGGTCACGGTGGAGGACTGGGTGGATGCACAGGCCCGCCTGCTCGACGCCATGGGCATCCAGACGCTGGCGGCGGTGATGGGCGGCAGCCTGGGCGGCATGCAGACCCTGAGCTGGACCCTGCAGTACCCCGAGCGCGTGCGCCACGCGGTGGTGGTGGCCAGTGCGCCCAACCTGACGGCCGAGAACATCGCTTTCAACGAGGTGGCGCGGCGCGCCATCGTGACCGACCCCGATTTCCACGGCGGCCACTACCTGCGCGAGGGCACGCTGCCGCGCCGGGGCCTGCGCATCGCGCGCATGATCGGCCACATCACCTACTTGAGCGACGACGTGATGAACGAGAAGTTCGGGCGCAGCCTGCGCTCGAGCGATGCCCAGGATCCCGCGGCGGCGGCCGAACTGGCCTACCGCTACTCCACGCAGGACGTCGAGTTCCAGATCGAGAGTTACCTGCGCTACCAGGGCGACAAGTTCAGCGAGTACTTCGACGCCAACACCTACCTGCTGATCACCCGCGCGCTCGATTATTTCGACCCGGCGCGCGCGTTCGACGGCGACCTCACGGCCGCGCTGGCGCGCGCCCAGGCGAAGTTCTTCCTGGTGAGTTTCACCACGGACTGGCGTTTTTCACCCGCGCGCAGCCGCGAGATCGTCAAGGCCCTGCTCGACAACCAGCGCGACGTGAGCTACGCCGAGATCGATGCGCCGCACGGCCACGACGCCTTCCTGCTCGACGATCCGCGTTACCTGCAGGCGGTGCGGGCCTACTTTGAACAGACCATCGCGGGAGGCAAGGTATGAGCGCCGCGCCGGGCCGCCCCAAGCAAGCTCGCTCCGCAGTGCGCAGCACGGAGGTTTTCAAATGAGCGAAAAGCCTTTGATGGACGCCATCGCCCGCCTGGTGCCGCCGGGCTCGCGCGTGCTGGACCTCGGGTGCGGCGACGGCGCCCTGCTGGCCCATCTGCAGGCGGCGCGCGGCTGCAGCGGCTATGGCGTGGAGATCGACGACGCCAAGGTGCTCGCCTGCATGCGGCGCGGCGTCAACGTGCTGCAGCTCAACCTGGAAGACGGGCTGACCATGTTCAGTGACAACGCGTTCGACGTGGTGCTGCAGATCGACACCTTGCAGCACCTGCGCAACGCCGAAACCATGTTGCGCGAGACCGCGCGCGTGGGCCGCCTGGGCGTGGTCGCCTTCCCCAACTTCGCGCACTGGCCCAACCGCCTGCACGTGCTGCAGGGCCGCATGCCGGTCACCAAGCGCCTGCCTTACCAGTGGTACGACACGCCCAACATCCGCGTCGGCACGCACGCCGACTTCGAGGTGCTGGCGCGGCGCAACGGCCTGACCATCGAGGACAGCTTCGGCCTGCACGAGGGCCGCGAGGTCCGCGTGCTGCCCAACCTGATGGCCAGCACGGCCGTGTTCCGCTTCTCGAGCTGATCGGCGGCCCGGCTCAGGTCCGGCCGGCTTCGCGCGCGGCGTCGGCGCCGAAGTCGCCCTCGATCGGCTGCGCGTCGGTGGGCATGTCGGGGTAGACCTCGCGGAACACCTCGCGCATGCGCGCCAGGGGCAGGTCGTCGAAGGCCCCGTGTTCGTTCACGTACTCCATGTGCTGGCGGCCTTCGCGGTCGAAGGGGTGGTAGATCGAATCGACCTCGCCATCGAACTCCAGCGGCAACAGGCCGAACTTGTCGCACAGCTCGATGTTGAAAGCCGGCGTGGCCTTGCGCCAGGCGCCGTCGATCCAGAGCGAGGTGTAGCCGTGCCAGACGAAGACGTCGGTCTTCATGGTGTGGCGCATGCGCTCGGTGGAGAGGTGGTTGCGCACGTCGGCAAAGCCCAGCCGCGCGGGAATGCCCTCGGCGCGGCACACCGCCGCCAGCAGCACGGCCTTGGGCACGCACCAGCCATGGCCTTGTTCCAGCGCGCGACTCGCGCTCATGCCGGCGTCGGACATGTCGATGCGGTAGGGGTCGTAGCGCAGCCCGTCGCGCACGGCGAGGTACAGCGACACCGCCTTCTCGCGCGGTGTCTCGCCGTGGACGTGTTCCCGGGCGAAGGCGCGCACGGCGGGGTGGTCGGTTTCGATCCAGCGGGTGGCGGCCAGGTGTTGCGGGCCAGGCGGGGTGGTGTCGTTCATCGGTTCAAGTTACCAGATGGCCGGTGGGGCCACCGACGCCTCAGGGACAAACCCTGAGCCGGCGCGGGGCCGATTCTGCGTACTTTGGTACTCGATGTGTTTGGTGAGCGGTGATTGGGGCGGGTTTGTCGGCTTTTTTACGCCTTCAGCCGCCGCCGCGCTGGCCGATATTCCTGGGACCAACCCGTCAACTGAGGACCCGATCCATGGACATGCGCAACGAAGCCAACCACCTTGCCCGCCACGACAGTGCCAGGGCCGCCGCCGCACAAGCTGCCAGCGCCGAATTCCTGACCTTCCGCCTGGGTGGCGAGGAGTACGGCATCGACATCCTGCGCGTGCAGGAAATCCGCTCCTACGAAGAGCCCACCCGCATCGCCAACGCCCCGGCGTTCATCAAGGGCGTGGTCAACCTGCGCGGCGTGATCGTGCCGGTGGTGGACCTGCGCATCAAGCTGGGTTGCGACAAGGTGGAATACAACGGCTTCACCGTGGTGATCGTGCTCAACGTGCACGGCCGCGTGGTCGGCGCGGTGGTCGACTCCGTCTCCGACGTGCTCGAGCTCGCCGGCGACCTGATCAAGCCGGCGCCCGAGATGAACACCAACGTCAACACCAGCTTCATCACCGGCATCGCCAGCGTGGGTGAACGCATGCTGATCCTGATGGACATCGAAGCCCTCATGTCCGGCAGCGACATGGGCTTGATGGACAACGCCCAGGCACTTCAATAACAAGCCCGCGGCCCGGGCCGCGACGAGGAGCTTCCGAAGATGAGACCAACCGACAACCGACAAAGCTCGGTGGCGCGCCGCGTCGCCCTGCTCGCCGTGGCCCTGCTGTCCGTGGTGCTGGTGCTGATCAGTGGCGTCATGTCCGTCATGGCGGAAAAATCCTCGCGCGAGCGCATGGTCCAGTGGACGGGCGACAAGGCCTTGTCCGTGGGCAATTCGATCGACGCTTTCGACACCACGGCGCGCATGATGACGGACCGGGCCTACAAGCCGTTCCGCCAGAAGTTCGCCGACAAGTTCGAGCTCGACGTGCAGGCCGGCATGCTCAAGGGCTGGGGCATGCTGCTCAACAACGACTTCTCCGAGGTCGACACCTTCGGCCGCACCAACGGTGGCGCGGCGACGATCTTCATGCGCAAGGGCGACGACTTCGAGCGCATCAGCACCTCGCTGAAAAAGGAAAACGGCGAGCGCGCCATGGGCACGCTGCTGGCCCGCAAGCACCCGGCCTACCCGCTGATGCTGGAAGGCAAGACCTACACCGGCCGCGCCGTGCTGTTCGGCAAGCCCTACATGACGCATTACGAGGCCCTGAAGGACGACGCCGGCAAGGTGGTCGGCATCCTGTTCATCGGTTTCGACATGGCCGACTTCCAGACCGCGCTGGACAAGCTCGTGGACGAAGCGCGCTTCTTCGAGAGCGGTGGCAGCTATGTGATCGACCCCGCCGGATCGGACGAGGACGCGGTGTTCGTCTCGCACCCCACGGCCGCGGGCAAGAAGGTGCTGGAGGTAAACCCCGGTGCCGCCGCGATGCTCAGCGAAATGCGCGCATCGCCGGAGGTGTTCGTGGGCGGGGCCACGCCCTTGTTCAACGCGTCCATCGAGCGTCCTTGGGCGGTCAAGCGCCAGTCCCAGTCGGGCTGGTGGGTGGTGGCCGAGGTGTCCGACAAGGAAGCCATGGCCAGCTACTGGCGCACCATGTACGCACTGTGGGCCATGCTGGCCGTGGCCACGGCCGCTCTGGGCGCTGGCATGTACCTGCTGGTGCGCCGCAACGTGAGCCAGCCGCTGGCCCAGCTGACCGCCGCCGTCACCACCGTGGCGCAGGGTGACCTGAGCCAGGCCTTCCAGTCCAGCCGCAGCGACGAAATCGGTCGCCTGGTGCGCGAGGTCGAGAGCATGCGCCAGCGCTTCCTCGGCATGATGCGCGAGCTGCGCAGCGCGACGGACAGCATCAACACGGCGTCGGTGGAGATTGCCTCGGGCAACCAGGACCTGAGCGCGCGCACGGAGCAGGCGGCGAGCAACCTGCAGGAAACGGCGGCGAGCATGGAGCAGCTCACGAGCACGGTGCGCCAGAGCGCGGATGCGGCGCGCCAGGCGAACCAGCTGGCGGCGAGCGCCGCGGAGATCGCGGTGCGCGGTGGTGAAGTGGTGGGCCAGGTGGTCACGACCATGGACGAAATCAACCACAGCAGCAAGAAGATCAGCGACATCATCGGCGTGATCGACGGGATCGCGTTCCAGACCAACATCCTGGCGCTGAACGCGGCGGTGGAAGCCGCGCGGGCCGGGGAGCAGGGGCGTGGGTTCGCGGTGGTGGCTGGCGAGGTGCGCAATCTGGCGCAGCGCAGCGCGCAGGCGGCCAAGGAGATCAAGGGCTTGATCGGCGCGAGCGTGGACAAGGTGGAGACGGGCTCCAGGCTGGTGGCCGATGCGGGGCAGACGATGAGCGAGATCGTGGGCTCGGTGCAGCGGGTGAGCGACATCATCGGGGAGATCACGGCGGCGGCGGGAGAGCAGAGCGACGGGATCGGGCAGGTGAACGTGGCGGTGACGCAGCTGGACCAGATGACGCAGCAGAACGCGGCGTTGGTGGAGGAGAGCGCGGCCGCCGCCGAGAGCCTCAAGGACCAGGCCAAGCGCCTGGACCAGGTGGTGCGCGTGTTCCGCACCGGCGACGCCGAGCATCAACGTCCTGCCGAGCCGTCGCCCCCCGTGGCCACCGTCGCCACGCCGCCGGCATCGGCACCGGTGCTGACCTCGGTGGTGAAACCGGCCACGTCCGCGGCCCCCGCCAAGGCCATGGCCGCAGTGCCCACCAAGGCGGCGATCGTTCCCGTGGTGGTGGCCCAGCCGACCCCGGCCAAGCCCAAGGCCAGCCGGCCGGTGGAGCCGGTGGCGGCGCCGGTTCGTCCCGCGCCTGCCGTGGCCAGCGCTCCCAGCGCCGGCAGCGAAGGCGACTGGGAAAGCTTCTGATCGATTCTTCTCACCCACACGGATTCCTCTTTCCCATGTCTTTCCATCAATTCAAGGTCGGTCATCGGCTGGGCCTGGGTTTTCTCAGCGTGCTGGTGCTGCTCCTGGCCGTCACCGCGCTGGGCTGGAGCGGCCTTCGCGCCACCCAGGCGGCCACCGAGCGCGTGATCCATCTCGAGCACCTCGCCTCGGTCACGGAAGAGTGGGCCGCCGGCACGACGCTGAACATCAGCCGCGCGCTCGCCGTGGCCAAGTCCCGCGCCGACCCGGAGGTCGATGCCTACTTCAAGCCGCTGATCGCGCAGACGTCCACGCGCATCAGCGAACTGCAGAAGACGCTGGAAGCCGAGATCACCAGCGCCGAAGGCAAGGCCTTGCTGGCCAAGATTTCAACGGTGCGCGGCGAGTACATCGCGGTGCGAAAGACCTTCTTCGACGCCCTCAAGACGGGTGACCTCGTGGCCGCCAACCAGATCCTGGCCAGCCAGGTGCTGCCGGCCGCCGACCGCTACAGCGGTGCCCAGAACGAGATGCTGGCCGCCCAGCGCAGCCTGGTGCAGGCCGCCATGGCCGATTCCGCCCACACCGTGAGCCGCAACGTGACCTGGCTGGTGACGCTGGCCGCGCTGGCGGTGGTGGTGGCGTCCCTGCTGGCCTGGCGCATCACCCGCTCGGTGACGGTGCCGGTGCACCAGGCGGTGGTGATCGCCTCGGCCGTGGCCGATGGCAACCTGTCGGTGCCGGTGCAGACCGACCGCAAGGACGAGCTGGGCGACTTGCTCAACGCCCTGGGTGCGATGAAGAACTCGCTGATCCAGACCGTGAGCCAGGTGCGCAGCGCGACGGACAGCATCAACACGGCGTCGGTGGAGATTGCCTCGGGCAACCAGGACCTGAGCGCGCGCACGGAGCAGGCGGCGAGCAACCTGCAGGAAACGGCGGCGAGCATGGAGCAGCTCACGAGCACGGTGCGCCAGAGCGCCGATGCGGCGCGCCAGGCGAACCAGCTGGCGGCCAGTGCCGCGGAGATCGCGGTGCGCGGTGGTGAGGTGGTGGGCCAGGTGGTCACGACCATGGACGAGATCAACCACAGCAGCAAGAAGATCAGCGACATCATCGGCGTGATCGACGGGATCGCGTTCCAGACCAACATCCTGGCGCTGAACGCGGCGGTGGAAGCCGCGCGGGCCGGGGAGCAGGGGCGTGGGTTCGCGGTGGTGGCTGGCGAGGTGCGCAACCTGGCGCAGCGCAGCGCGCAGGCGGCCAAGGAGATCAAGGGCTTGATCGGCGCGAGCGTGGACAAGGTGGAGACGGGCTCCAGGCTGGTGGCCGATGCGGGGCAGACGATGAGCGAGATCGTGGGCTCGGTGCAGCGGGTGAGCGACATCATCGGGGAGATCACGGCGGCGGCGGGAGAGCAGAGCGACGGGATCGGGCAGGTGAACATGGCGGTGACGCAGCTGGACCAGATGACGCAGCAGAACGCGGCGCTGGTGGAAGAGAGCGCGGCCGCCGCCGAGAGCCTCAAGGACCAGGCCAAGCGCCTGGCCGGTGTCGTGCAGATCTTCCGCACGGACGCCCATTCCTCATGAACACGGGCGGCGCCTGACCCCGCCGCATCCTTTCAATCAACAAGACGAAGAGACAGTCATGCAACACTTGATGCGCCAGTTTTCCATCCGAATCCGCATGAGGGCCGCCATCGGCGTGGTCCTGATGCTGCTGCTGCTGGTCGGTACCGCCGGCTGGTGGGGCATGGCGCGCATGCACGCGCTGAACGAGGACTTTGTCGAACGCACCTTCGAAGAGACGCTCACGCTCTCGCGCCTGCAGGTGGCGCTGGGCGACATGGGCCGCCACGAGAAGGACATGATCATTGCCTACGAAAAGCCCGAGGCCGTGCTCAAGGCCAAGGCCCAGTGGCAGGCGGCCCGCGACGAAGCCCAGAAACAGATGGACGTGTTGCAGGCCGGCAAGGAAGAGGGCGAGAACGAACTGGTGCGCGAGATGCAGTCGCACCTCACGAAGTACGTCGCGGCCGTGGGGCCGGTGACGAACCAGCTGGAGTCCTCCGGCTACGACTCGGCGACGGTGGCCAACCGCATGCTGGGCCGCGCGCACGCCAACTACGGCGACCTGCTGCAGAGCCTCAAGCAGCTGGAAGAGGTGCTGATGGCCGATGCCGCCAGTGCCCGCCAGGCGGGCAAGAGCGCCAACGACCAGACCCTGATGCTGTTCGGCCTGGCCGTGGCGATCGCCGCCCTGGTGGTGGTGCCGACCACGCTGTCCAACATGAACAGCATCTGCCGCCCGCTGGACGAAGCCCAGCATCTGGCCAGCGCGATCGCCAAGGGCGACCTCACGCGGACGATCCAGCGCGAAGGCAAGGACGAAACGGCCGCGCTCATGCGCGCGCTGGGCGACATGCAGGCCTCGCTGGCCCGCATCGTGGGCGAGGTGCGCAGCTCCACCGACAGCATCGGCACCGCCAGCCAGCAGATCGCCAGCGGCAACCAGGATCTTTCCAGCCGCACGGAGCAGGCGGCGAGCAACCTGCAGGAAACTGCCGCCAGCATGGAACAGCTCACCAGCACGGTGCGCCAGAGCGCCGATGCCGCGCGCCAGGCCACGCAGATGGCCGTGGCCAACGCCGAGGTGGCGGTGCGCGGTGGCCAGGTCGTGGGCCGGGTGGTCACGACCATGGACGAGATCAACCACAGCAGCAAGAAGATCGGCGACATCATCGGCGTGATCGATGGCATCGCGTTCCAGACCAACATCCTGGCGCTGAACGCGGCGGTGGAAGCCGCGCGGGCCGGTGAGCAGGGCCGGGGCTTCGCCGTGGTGGCGGCCGAGGTGCGCAGCCTGGCGCAGCGCAGTGCGCAGGCGGCCAAGGAGATCAAGGGCCTGATCGAGACCAGCGTGGGCAAGGTGGAAGATGGTTCGCGCCTGGTGGCGCAGGCCGGCAGCACCATCGGCGAGATCGTGGCCAACGCCGAGAAGGTGTCGGCCTTCATCAGCGACATCACCACCGCCGCCGGCGAGCAGAGCGACGGGATCGGACAGGTGAACGTGGCGGTGACGCAGCTGGACCAGATGACGCAGCAGAACGCGGCACTGGTGGAGGAGAGCGCGGCCGCGGCCGAGAGCCTCAAGGACCAGGCCGGTCGCCTGGCCGAAGCGGTGCGGTTCTTCCGCATCGACGACGGCACCCCGATGTTGCGCGCCTGAGCGCTGCGAGGGGCACGCCATGAACTTCAACCAACGCCTTCTTCTGGCGTTCGTCGCGCCGGCCGCGCTCTTCGTGGCCGGCCTGGCGGGCAGCATCTGGTCGCTGGCGCAGACGCAGTCGCGCTTCGACCACTACATCAAGACCGAGCAGGCCACGGCCAGCGGCCTGCAGGACATGTATGCGCAAGGCCTGCAGATGGGCCAGGCGCTGCGCAACATCGTGCTCGACCCGAGCAACCAGCAGGCCTACAAGAACCTGGAGGCGGCGCGCGAGGCCTTCGACGCCGCCCACCAGGCCACGCTCGCGGCCGCCAAGGGCACGCCCGCCGAAGCGGGTCTGGCCCCACTGGCCGGCTTGCGCACGGCCCAGGCCCAGGCGCAGGACAAGGTGCTGGCCCTGCTGAAGACCAGCGCACCCGATGCGGTGCAGATGCTCAACACGGAAGAAACGCCGGCCTGGCGCAAGCTGCGCGGCGAACTGCTGCAGCTGGGCAAGGCCTCGCAGGCGCTGTCGACGCAGACGCACGAGCAGGTCAACGCCGAAGCCGACCGCGCCCGCGCGCTGGCCATCGGCCTGGCCTTGTTGGCTCTCTCGGCCGCCGTGGTGCTGGGGCTGGTGGTGCAGCGCACGCTCAAGCGCGAGATCGGCGGCGACCCGGCCATGGCGCGCAGCGCCTTGCGCCGCATCGCCGACGGCGACCTCAGTGGCGCCACGCCGCCCGCGCAGGATCCCAACAGCCTGATGGGCGCGCTCTCGGCCATGCAGACCTCGATGCGCACCCTGGTGGGCCAGGTGCAGCAGTCCAGCGGGGGCATCGACGTGGCCAGCGGCGAGATTGCCTCGGGCAACCAGGACCTGAGCGCGCGCACGGAGCAGGCGGCAAGCAACCTGCAGGAAACGGCGGCGAGCATGGAGCAGCTCACGAGCACGGTGCGCCAGAGCGCGGATGCGGCGCGCCAGGCGAACCAGCTGGCGGCGAGCGCCGCGGAGATCGCGGTGCGCGGTGGTGAAGTGGTGGGCCAGGTGGTCACGACCATGGACGAGATCAACCACAGCAGCAAGAAGATCAGCGACATCATCGGCGTGATCGACGGGATCGCGTTCCAGACCAACATCCTGGCGCTGAACGCGGCGGTGGAAGCCGCGCGGGCCGGGGAGCAGGGCCGTGGGTTCGCGGTGGTGGCTGGCGAGGTGAGGAACCTGGCGCAGCGCAGCGCGCAGGCGGCCAAGGAGATCAAGGGCTTGATCGGCGCGAGCGTGGACAAGGTGGAGACGGGCTCCAGGCTGGTGGCCGATGCGGGGCAGACGATGAGCGAGATCGTGGGCTCGGTGCAGCGGGTGAGCGACATCATCGGGGAGATCACGGCGGCGGCGGGAGAGCAGAGCGACGGGATCGGGCAGGTGAACGTGGCGGTGACGCAGCTGGACCAGATGACGCAGCAGAACGCGGCGTTGGTGGAGGAGAGCGCGGCCGCCGCCGAGAGCCTCAAGGACCAGGCCCGACGCCTGGCCGGTGTCGTGCAGCTGTTCCGCCTGTAAGCCAAAGGCGGCCGCTGGTCGCCGCAACCGCGCGCGCAGGGGGCCGAAACAGGGTCCTCGTGCCGTGTACAAGCCACGGGCGTGCCTATACTGTTTCCCCTGTACCGGCCCCGGGGATTTTCGTCCCGGCATGCCGGCGCCTCACCGCCCGCGCACCCGGAGACCGACGCCATGAACGCTCGCCTGCCCCACGCCTCGCCGCCCCTGGATCCGGCCGCCTTGCAGGCCCATGTGGAGGCGAGCTGGTCGCGCGGCATCGTCCCCGAATTGACGCGCTACATCGAGGTGCCGGCCAAGTCGCCGGCCTTCGACCCCGACTGGGCCGCCCATGGGCTGCTGGAGCGCGTGCTGCAGAGCGCGGCCGACTGGGTGCGGGCGCAGCAGGTGGAAGGTCTCCAGCTGGAGATCGTGCGCCTGAACGACGCGCAGGGCCGGGCTCGCACGCCGGTGCTGTTCTTCGAGGTGCCGGCCAGCGCCGGGCGCGACGGCACACCGGCCCCCGCCTCCGGCCAGACCGTGCTGATGTACGGCCACCTCGACAAACAACCCGAGTTCACCGGCTGGCGCAACGACCTCGGCCCCTGGACGCCCAAGATCGACGGCGGCAAGCTCTATGGCCGCGGCGGTGCCGACGACGGTTACGCGGTCTACGCCAGCGTGGCCGCGCTGCAGGCGCTCAAGGCCCAGGGCGTGGCGCACCCGCGCATCGTCGGGCTGATCGAAACCTGCGAAGAGAGCGGTTCGGGCGACCTGCTGCCCTACGTGGACGCGCTGCGCCCGCGCCTGGGCGACGTGGGTCTGGTGATCTGTCTGGACAGCGGCGCCGGCAGCTACGACCAGCTCTGGCTCACCACCAGCCTGCGCGGCATGGCCAGCGGCGTGCTCAAGGTGGAGGTGCTCACCGAGGGCATCCACTCGGGCGATGCCTCGGGCCTGGTGCCGTCGAGCTTTCGCATCATGCGCCAGGTGCTGGACCGGCTGGAAGACAGCGCCACCGGCCGCCTGCTGCCCGCCAGCTTCCATTGCGAGGTGCCGGCCGAGCGCATCGAGCAGGCGCGCGCCACCGCCGCCATCCTGGGCGACGAGATCCACAAGCGCTTCCCCTGGGCGCACCACGACTGCGGTGGTTCCACCGTGTTCACCCTGCCCACCACGACCGACCCGGTGGAGGCCCTGCTCAACCGCACCTGGCGGCCCACGCTGTCGGTCACGGGCGCCGACGGTTTCCCTGAGCTGCGCAACGCCGGCAACGTGCTGCGGCCCTACACCGCGTTCAAGCTCAGCCTGCGCCTGCCGCCGCTGGTGGATGCGCCCGCGGCCGTGCAGGAACTCAAGGCCCTGCTGGAGAACAACGCGCCCTACCAGGCGCGCGTGACCTTCGAGGGCGAAGGCGCGGCCAGCGGCTGGAACGCCCCCACCACCGCGCCCTGGTTCGAGCAGGCGCTGCAGGACGCTTCGCAAGCCCACTTCGGCGCGGGCTGCGGCACCATCGGCCAGGGCGGCACCATCCCGCTCATGAACATGCTCAGCAAGGGTTTTCCGACCGCGCAGATGATGGTCTGCGGCGTGCTCGGCCCCAAGAGCAACGCGCACGGTCCGAACGAGTTCCTGCACCTGGACTACGCGCAGCGCCTGACCGCCACGGTGGCCCAGGTCATGGCCCGCATGCCCTGAGCCGCCATCATGTCCGACACCACCCAGGCGCCTTTCACCCTCCGCGATGGCCTGAACCTGGCCCTGTTCGACTGGCCGCTGCCGATGCGCTGGCGCCCACGCGCGGTGGTGTTGATCGTGCACGGCCTGGGTGAACACGCCTGGCGCTACGACCCGGTGGCGCAGCGCCTGAACGAATGGGGCTTCTGCGTGCGCGCGTACGACCAGCGCGGCCACGGCGAGTCGGGTGGCGCGCGCGGTGTGCTGCCCGATGACGACACCTTGCTCGACGACCTCGCCGAGGTGCTGGAGGACACGCGCAACCACATCGCCGAACCCTGGGCCTGCCCGCTCATTCTCATGGGCCACAGCATGGGCGGGCTGGTCGCGTCCACCTTCGTGCAGCGGCGCATGGCGCCTGTCGACGCGCTGGTGCTGTCGTCGCCCGCGCTGGACGCGGGCATCGGCGCACTGCAGAAAAAGCTGATTTCCCTGCTCTACCGTTTCGCACCCAACTTCGCCATCTCCAACGGCCTGGACGCGAGCAAGATCTCGCACAACGCAGCGGTGGTGGAGGCCTACAAGAAGGACCCGCTGGTGCACGACCGCATCAGCGCGCGGCTGGCGCAGTTCATCGACAGCAACGGCCCGGCCGTGGTGGCCGCCGCCGCGCAGTGGCGCGTGCCCACGCTGCTGTTGTATGCGGGGGCTGACAGCCTGGTGCGGCCTGCGGGCAGCAAGGCGTTCGCCGCCGCCGCACCGCGCGACAAGGTGCATGCCCAGGTCTATGAAGGCCTGTACCACGAGATCTTCAACGAGGCCGATCCCTCGGCCGTGTACGGCACCCTGAAGGCCTGGCTGGACGTGGTCGCGCCCGCGCAGGCCTGAGCCGAGGTTCAGCGGCGGGGGGGTGTGAGCCCGAACAGGCCCATCAGGTCGGCCGCGCCAGCGCCGCCACCCTGGCCACCGCCCCCGCCGAGCAGGGCGCCCAGCCCACCGAGACCCCCCAGGTCGTTGTCGGCCGGCAACTGCCCCTTGGGGCTGAGCTGGTCGATCAGGCCGGGCAGCAGGTCGGCCAAGGTGCCCGAAGCCTGCGCGGGGCTGCCGCCGAGTTGCGAGGCGATCATGCCCATCAGGTCGGGGCCGAGCGCGCTGCCGAGCTGGTCGCCCGACACCGGCTGGTTCGCGCCGGTGCCGATCCAGGATTGCACCGCGTCACCGAGGCCGCCCGATTGCAGCTTGGCCAGCAGGCCTTGCAAGCCGCCCGAGCTCGCGAGCAGCGAGCCGACCAGGGCGATGAGCATCTGCGGGTCCATCCCACCCGGCAGGCCGTTGGCGGAGGGGCCCCGTTGTTGTCCCTGCAGCGAGCCCGAAGCGGCCTCGGCGGCGGCACCGATCAATGAATCCAGAAGTCCCATGGCATTGTTCCCTGTGATGGGCGCCCGAAATGGGCGCGCGGTCAGGCGGGATTGTGGGCCTGCCGGCGCACCCAGGCAAGCCAGACCAGGGCCAGTCCGGTGAGACCCACCGGTACCAGCGAGCCGATGTTGAGCCATTGCCAGCCCTGGGTGGTGACCAGCGCTCCGGAGGCGAACGAGGTCAGCGCCATGGTGGCGAACACGCAGAAGTTGATCGCGGCCTGCGCGCGGTTCTTCTCCTCGGGTCGGTAGGCCTGCAGCGACAGCGTCGTGCTGCCCGTGAAGAGGAAGTTCCAGCCCACACCGAGCAGGAACAGCGCGATCAGGAACTGGTGCAGGTCCACGCCCGAGAGCGCCACCAGGATGCACGCGATGTTGAGCACCACGCCCACGCCCATGATGGTGAGCACGCCAAAGCGCGCGATCAGGTGGCCGGTGAAGAAACCCGGCGCGAACATGCCGATCACGTGCCATTCGAGCACCAGGGCCGCGTCATCGAACGCAAAGCCGCAGACCTGCATGGCCAGCGGCGTGGCGGCCATCAGCAGGTTCATCACGCCGAAACCCAGCGCCGCGCCAGCGGTGGCGACGATGAACACCGGCTGGCGCACGATCACCGAGAGCGGGCGGCCCCGGTCGGCGCCCGCGACCGGGGCCGGCGCGGGCGGGAAGCGCAGAAAGGCCATGAGCGCCATGGCGAGCAGGGCCACCAGGGCCAGCGCCACATACGCACCGGCGAACGGCGCACCCAGCCAGTCCTTGGTGCGCACGGCCAGGTTGGGCCCGAGCACCGCGCCCACCAGGCCGCCCGCCAGCACCAGCGAGACCGCCTTGTCGCGGAACGCGGGCGCGCTCAGCTCGGCCGCCGCGAAGCGGTAAAGCTGGCCGTTGGCGCTGTAGTAGCCCGCGACCACGGTGGCGGCCACCAGCAGCCAGAAGTTCCTGTCCATCACCGCCCAGGCGCACAGCAGGGCCGAGGCCAGGGCCACCAGCAGGCCGATCTGGAACGAGGCCTGCCGCCCGAAGGCGCTCTGGGTGCGCGCCACCAGGGGCGTGGACAGCGCGCCGCCCAGCACATAGCCCATCACCGGCAGCGTGGCCATCCAGCCCAGGGGCGCGAGCGCGAGACCCACCAGACCGTTGATGGCCATGAAGACCACGTTGTTGGTGAGAAAAAGCCCTTGCGCGCCGGCCAGCAGCCAGAGGTTTTTGTTCATAAGTCATCGTTTATACAATGCGGTATGCGCAAGACCCAGCACATTGGCATCGTGGCCTGCTCCGCCGAAGGGGCGGCCCTCTGTTACCGCACCATCTGCGTCGAAGGCGCGGCCTTGCTCGGGCCGCACGCGCACCCCGAGGTCTCGCTGCATTCGCTCTCGCTCGCCGACTACGTGGACTGTCTGAACCGGGGCGATCTGCGCGGCGTGGCCGATCTCATGCTGGCGTCGGCCCACAAGCTGGCGGCCGCCGGCGCGGACTTCCTGATCTGCCCCGACAACACCATCCACCAGGCGTTCCACCTCGTCGAGCCGCGTTCGCCGCTGCCCTGGCTGCACATCGCCGAGGTGGTGGCGCAGGCGGCGGTGCAGGCGGGCCACCGGCGCCTGGGCATCACCGGCACGCGCTGGCTGGTGGACAGCGAGGTCTATCCCGAGAAGCTCGCCGCGGTGGGTGTGCAGGCGGTGCGGCCCAGCGTGGCCGAGCGCGAGGAGATCGGCCGCATCATCATGGACGAGCTGGTCTGCGGGGTGTTCAAGCCGGAGAGCGTGGCGCGCTTCCAGGCCGTGTTCGCGCGCCTGCAGACCGAGGAGGGCTGCGACGCCGTGGTGCTGGGGTGCACCGAGATCCCGCTGATCATGAGCGACGCGAACTCGCCCCTGCCCACGCTGGACTCCACCCGCTTGCTCGCGCGCGCGGCGCTGGCGCGGGCCGTGGGGGTTTCGGCGGCCGGCACATGACCGCTTGATGAAAGCCCATCCGCACCGGGGTGGCATGCGGTAACGGTGCTCAAGAAGCCCGGTCGGGCGTCGAAGCAGGAGCAAGGGTGGCATTCGCGCCACCCGCTTCTCAAAGACCTCCCATGAACTGGCTTTCCTACATTTCCGTGCGCGCCAAACTCGCGCTGCTGCTGGCCTTGTGCGCGCTGGGCATTCTCACCGTGGCGCTGTCGGCGCTCTTCAGCCTGGACCGCGCCGTCTCGGCGAGCCAGCAACTGGTGCAGGTCGAGGTGTCCGCCCTGCGTTCGCTGGGCGACGTGCGCGCCGCCGTGGGCAACATGCGGCGCTATGAGAAGGACCTCTTTCTCAACCTGGCCGACGAAGCGGCCCTGCAGCGCTACCACTCGGCCTGGCAACAGCAGGTGGACCTGGGCCTGGGGCAGCTGGCCCAGCTGCGGCCCGGCCTGCACGCGCAGGAGCAGGCCGCGCTCGACCGCATGACCGCGGGCCTCGCGAAGTACCGCGAGGCGGTCAATGCCATACACCTGGGCATCACGCGCGGCGAGATCAACGACCCCTGGCGCGCCAACAGCGCCATGGAGCCGGCCAAGGCCGATGTGCGCTCGGCCGACGAGGCCTTCGTCGAGATCAGCAACGCGGTCGGCGTGCGCGTGGACGGCATGGTCGATGCGTTGGCCCGCCTGCAACGGCAAGCCATGTGGGTCACGGTGCTGGCCGCGCTGGCGGTGCTGGTGCTCGCGCTCGGCCTGGGTTACGTGGTCAGCGGCAGCATCACGCGCCCGCTGGACGAGGCGGCGCGCGCGATCGAGCGCGTGGCCGGCGGCGACCTGAGCACGCAGGTGCAGGCCCTGGGGCGCGACGAGATCGCGCGCGTGCTGGCCGGCATCGAGCGCATGCAGAGTGGGCTCGCGCGCATCGTGAGCGAGATCCGCGAGGGCGTCGATGGTGTGAAGATCGCCAGCGGCGAGATTGCCTCGGGCAACCAGGACCTGAGCGCGCGCACGGAGCAGGCGGCGAGCAACCTGCAGGAAACGGCGGCGAGCATGGAGCAGCTCACGAGCACGGTGCGCCAGAGCGCGGATGCGGCGCGCCAGGCGAACCAGCTGGCGGCGAGCGCCGCGGAGATCGCGGTGCGCGGTGGTGAAGTGGTGGGCCAGGTGGTCACGACCATGGACGAAATCAACCACAGCAGCAAGAAGATCAGCGACATCATCGGCGTGATCGACGGGATCGCGTTCCAGACCAACATCCTGGCGCTGAACGCGGCGGTGGAAGCCGCGCGGGCCGGGGAGCAGGGGCGTGGGTTCGCGGTGGTGGCTGGCGAGGTGCGCAATCTGGCGCAGCGCAGCGCGCAGGCGGCCAAGGAGATCAAGGGCTTGATCGGCGCGAGCGTGGACAAGGTGGAGACGGGCTCCAGGCTGGTGGCCGATGCGGGGCAGACGATGAGCGAGATCGTGGGCTCGGTGCAGCGGGTGAGCGACATCATCGGGGAGATCACGGCGGCGGCGGGAGAGCAGAGCGACGGGATCGGGCAGGTGAACATGGCGGTGACGCAGCTGGACCAGATGACGCAGCAGAACGCGGCGTTGGTGGAAGAGAGCGCGGCCGCCGCCGAGAGCCTCAAGGACCAGGCCCGGCGCCTGGCCGGTGTCGTGCAGGTGTTCCGGCTCGCGCCGGCCTGAGCGCGTCAGCCCAGCGCGAGCGCGAGCGTGAGCGCCGTGAGCGCGGCCGTCTCGGCGCGCAGCACGCGCGGCCCAAGCGTGACGGGCAGGAATCCGGCCGCGCGGGCCAGCGCATCCTCGCTCGGGCTCAGGCCCCCTTCGGGGCCGCTGAGGAAGCAGACCGGCGCCTGGGCCGGTGCCTGTGCCAAGGCGTTCGCCAGCGGCTGCGTGCCTTCGGCCAGCGAGAGCAGGCAGCGCAGCGAGGGGGTTGCCGCATCGGCGGGCGCAAGCGCCTTCAGCCATGAAGCGAAGTCGCTCACCGGGTGCACCGTGGGCACGCGGTTGCCGCCGCACTGTTCACACGCGGCCACCGCCACCGATTGCCAGTGCGCCTGTTTTTTCGTCGCGCGTTCGCCACTCAAGCGCAGCACACTGTGCGAGGTGTGCAGCGGCTGCAGGCTGGCCACGCCGAGTTCGGCGGCTTTCTCCACCAGCCAGTCCATGCGCTCGTTGGCCGGCATGCCCAGGGCCAGGTGCACCGCGCGGGCGGGCTCGCGTTCGGTGGCGTGGTGCGCGCCGAGCACCACCTCCACGTCGCTGCGGCCCATGCGGGTGATGGTGGCGTCCCACTCGCCGCCCTGGCCGTTGAACAGCGTGATGGTCTGACCGGGTTGCAGGCGCAACACCTGCACATGGCGCGCCGCGGCGGCGGGCAGCGCAAGGGGCTGGCCCTCGAGCAGTGGCGCCGGGCAGTGGAAGCGCGGCATGCTCAGACGCGCCCGAAGGCGTAGCCGGAGGCGGCCTGCAGGCCTTCGATCTCGTCGAGCATCTTCAGGAACGGGCCGAGCGCGCGGTAACGGTGCGCCGTGTGGCGGATGTAGCCGATGAAGCGCGGCGCGTCGGCCAGGTACTTGGGTTTGCCGTCGCGCAGGGTGAGGCGCGCGAAGATGCCGGCCACCTTCAGGTGGCGCTGCAGGCCCATCCACTCCACGCCCCGGTAGAAGGCGCCGAAGTCGCTGTGCCAGTCCTCGAAGTCCATCAGGCCGGCCGCGCGCGCCTTTTCCCAGTAGCGCACGGTGACGTCGATCACGAAGTCCTCGTCCCAGCTGAGGAAGGCGTCGCGCATCAGGCTGGCCACGTCGTAGGTGATGGGGCCGTGCACCGCGTCCTGGAAGTCGAGCACGCCGAGCTGCCGCGCGGGTGTATCACCGGGTTGCAGTGGCAACATGAGGTTGCGCGGCATGAAGTCGCGGTGCACATAGACCTGCGGCGCCGCGAGGTTGTGCGCGACGATGGTGTCGAAGGTTTTCTGCAGTGTCTGCGCCTGCGTGGCATCGAGCGCGAGGCCTTTGTGCTGCGCCAGGTACCAGTCGGGAAAGAGCTGCAGCTCGCGGCGCAGCAGGGCGTCGTTGTAGGGCGGCAGCACACCGGGTTTGGAGGCCAGCTGCCAGGCCAGCAGCGCATCCAGCGCCTGCATGTAGCGCGCGTGGTTGGCCTGCGGCCTCTCGGCGTCGATGCCGTCGAGCATGGTCTGGTGGCCGAGGTCGCTCAGCAACATGAAGCCCTGCGGTTCGTCCCACGCCAGGATCTCGGGCACCAGCAGGCCGGCCTCGCGCAGCAGACCGGCCACGTGCACGAAGGGCTGGCAGTTCTCTTGCGCCGGTGGCGCGTCCATCACGATCAGGCTGCCGCCGGCTTGCGCGTCCAGGCGCAGGTAGCGGCGAAAGCTCGCGTCGGCCGAGGCGGGGCGCAGGGTGCCGGGCAGCAGGCCCAGGCGGTCGGCCAGCGGCTGTATCCAGGCGTGAAAGGCGGCTTCCCGAACCGGATCGGCCCAGGTGACAGCGGGGTGGGACGGGCTCATGGGGGCGGAGGGTGGGACGTGGGTGGCCGTGCGACCTGTCCGGGTGTCGGGCAGTGGATAATCGCCCTTGATTCTACAAACCCCCTGCATCGCGGCGACTGGCCTCCGGGCCCGTTCTGGCAGCCGGACCACCGAATTCCACCCTTGAACCGCCGCACCGATCCGTTGCCCTCCAAGCGCCCGCACGGAGTCCTCGCCAACCCGCAATTCGTGGCGGCGCCTGTGGCGCGCGCGGTGCATGTGCTGCTGGCCGTGATGGCCTGGGGCGCGCTGTTCGTGCCCGGCGCCGTGCGCGCGCAGTCGGGCGATGGCGATGAAGCCACCGTGCACCTCAAGCCCAGCCGCCTGCTGCAGGAAAGTCTGCCGGAGGACGCGCGCCAGCAGGCGCCGACCTTCGTCCGGGGTGATCGCATCGAAGGGCAGACCGACAGCGTCACCACCGTCGAAGGGAATGCCGAACTGCGCCGGCATGACACCGTGATCCGAGCCGATCGGCTGGAATTCGACCAGCGCGACAGCGAGGCCAAGGCCACCGGCAACGTGCTGATCAACCGCAATGGCGATCGTTTCGAAGGTCCCGAGCTGCAGATCAACGTGGACACTTTCAAAGGCCAGTTCCAAAAACCCAATTTCACGCTGCTCCAGAACGAAGGCAAGGGCGATGCCAGCCGGCTCGACTTCCTGGGCGAGGACCATGCGACAGCGCACCAGGCCCGCTACTCCACCTGCCCGCGCACGCCAGGGGCCGACTGGATGCCCGCCTGGCTGGTCCGGGCCACGCGCATCGATTTCGACAACGTGGAGGAGATGGGCACCGCCACCGGCGGGGTGCTGGAGTTCAAGGGCGTGCCCATCCTGGGCTGGCCGCGCTTCAGCTTTCCGCTGACCGACAAGCGCAAGTCGGGGCTGTTGCCGCCCACGATCAACCTGGACAACATCAACGGGCTCGAGCTGACGCTGCCCTACTACCTCAACATCGCGCCCAACCTCGATGCCACGATCTACCCGACGCTGATGAGCAAGCGAGGCCTGGAGTTGGGTGCCGAGGTGCGCTACCTGCAGCCGAGCTACGCGGGCCAGGTGCGTGGATCGTTCCTGCCGTCCGATCCCTTGCGCGATGCCGACCGCTGGGGCTATTCGCTGCAACACAACCAGAGCCTGAGCAACACCAGCCTGGGCCTGGGCGGCTCGGCTGGCCTGTCGCTGGACCTCAACCGCGTGAGCGACGACAACTACTGGCGCGATTTCCCGCGCGCTTTCGGCACGCTCACCAACCGCCTGCTCCCGGGCAATGCAGTCTACAACTGGGGCCTTGGCCCCTGGGCCGTCAGCGCTGGCGTCTACACCTGGCAGACCCTGCAGGACATCGACGCCCCCATCACGCCGCCGTATGACCGCCTGCCCTCCGTCGCCGTGCGCTACAGCCGCGGCGATGGCCGCATCGGGGGCGTGAGCGGCTGGGACTACTCGGTGCTGAGCGAGTACACCCGCTTCGAGTCCGACCCCTTGCTCACCCGCCAGCCCAACGGTTCGCGCTCGATGGCCATTGCCGAGCTCAGCCGGCGCTGGGAGACGCCTGGCTGGTTCGTCAAGCCACGCGCGCAGCTGCACGCCACGCAGTACCACTTCGACAACCCTCTGGCCGATGGCTCGCGCACCGCTTCGCGCGTGCTGCCCACGGTCAGCCTGGACAGCGGCCTCATCTTCGAGCGCGACACGAGCTATTTTGGCCGCGCGTTCGTTCAGACGCTGGAGCCGCGCGCCTTCTTCACCTGGACACCCTACCGCGATCAGCGCCTGCTGCCCAATTACGATTCCGCCGCGAACGACTTCAATTTCGCGACCATCTTCTCGGAGAACGTGTTTGGCGGCAACGACCGCATCTCGGACACGCGCGCCTTCACGGTGGGCGCGAGTTCGCGCCTGCTCGATCCGGACTCCGGCGCCGAGATCGTGCGCGTCGGGCTGGCCCAGCGTTACCTGATCCGCGACCAGAACGTCTTCCTGCCCAACACCAGTGCCCTGTCGGGTGGTGCGCCGGTGACCGATCGCCTGAGCGACGTTCTGCTGGCCACGCGCGTGCAGTGGACGCCGCGCTGGACCGTCGACACCAACTTCCAGTACAGCCCAGGTGCACGCGAGTCGGTGCGCACCACGCTCGGTGTGCGCTACATGCCCAGCCGCTACCGCGTGTTCAGCGCGGCCTACCGCCTGCAGCGCGGCAGCAGCGAGCAGTACGACTTCGGCTGGCAGTGGCCGCTCAACGACCTGTGGGAAACGCCCGCGAAAACTGGCGTGCCCGGCCGTGGCCTGGGCGCGGGCCAGTGGTACAGCGTGGGCCGCATCAACTACAGCGTGCCCGACCGCAAGGTGGTCGATCTGGTGGCGGGCTTTGAGTACGATGCCGGTTGCTGGATCGGGCGCGTCGTGCTGGAGCGGCTGCAGCGCAGCGCCTCCTCCGCCAATCAGCGTATCCTGTTCCAGCTGGAGTTCTCCGGCTTCTCCCGCCTCGGCTCCAATCCGTTGAAGACGCTGAAGGACAACGTGCCGCGCTACCAGTACCTGCGCGAAGAAATCAACCCGCCCAGCCGGTTCCAACAATATGACTGATCGCCACACCGCCCCCTCACGCCTGTCCACCTGGTTGTTGTGCCTGCCCCTGATGTGGGCCTGCACCGCCCAGGCGCAAGGCCTGCGGTCCACGGGCCAGCTCAATCTGCCGCGCAGCACCGCAGCCGCCACGCCGACCCAGCAGGGCACGGCCGATTTCATCGTCGCGCTGGTCAATTCCGAGCCGGTCACCAACAACGAGGTGCGCCAGCGCCTGTTGCGCGTGGAGCAGCAGATCGCCCAGGAAGGCACGGCCATGCCGGCGCGCGACGTGCTGGTGCGCGAGGTGCTGGAGCAGATCATCAACGAGCGGGCGCAGACGCAACAGGCGAGCGAGCTCGGCATCACGGTCGACGAAGCCGCCGTCACGCAGGCCGAACAGGCCATCGCAGCGCAGAACCAGCTCAGCCCCGACGAGCTTCGGCGCCGCCTGGCGGCCGAAGGCATCGACATCAATCGCTTCCGCAACAACCTGCGCAACCAGATCCTGTTGCAGCGCGTGCAGGAACGCCAGGTTGATTCCCGCGTTCGCGTGACCGATGCGGACATCGACGACTTCATCCGCGAACAGCGTGGCAACAACGACCTCGCGAGCCTGGAGCTCAACCTCGCCCACGTGCTGGTGGCGGTGCCCGAGGGCGCCACGCCCGAGCGCATCCAGGAACTGCAGGCCCGCGCGCAAGGGGTGGCCGATCGAGCCCGTGCCGGTGCTGACTTCGCCCAGCTCGCGCGCGAGTCGTCCGATGCGCCCGAGCGGGCCAACGGAGGCCTGTTCGGCATGCGCCCCGCCAATCGCCTGCCCACCCTGTTCGTGGACGCCACGCGCACGCTCAACGCGGGCGGCGTGGCCGGACCGTTGCGCAGCCCGGCCGGCTTTCACGTGCTCAAGGTGATCGAGAAAAAGCAGGCGGGCATGCCCGACGCCGTCGTCACGCAGACCCGGGCGCGCCACATCCTGCTGCGCACAGGGCCGCAGCTGAGCCAGGCGGACGCGGTCGCGCGGCTTGCCGGTTTCCGCCAGCAGATCGCCAGCGGCCAGGCCAACTTCGAAGCGCTTGCGCGCGAGCACAGCCAGGACGGCTCGGCCAGCCAGGGCGGCGACCTCGGCTGGGCCGGGCCGGGCATGTTCGTGCCCGAGTTCGAGCAGGCCATGAACGCCTTGCGCCCGGGCGAGATGTCGGCGCCGCTGGTGTCGCGTTTCGGGGTGCACCTGATCCGCGTCGACGAACGCCGGCAGGCCACGCTCACGCAGCGCGAACAGCGCGACATGGTGCGCGGGCTGGCGCGTGAGAAGAAGCTCGAAGACGCCTTGCGGGTCTGGACGCAGGACACGCGCAGCCGGGCCTACGTCGAGTACCGCGACCCGCCGCAGCCGTGAGGCCAATGCCGCGTGGCGCGACGCCAGCCATCGCATGAAGCACATCGCCCGCAAGCGGTTCGGCCAGCACTTCCTGACCGACAGCGCCATCATCGATGCCATCGTGGCCGCCATCGCGCCGGCGCCGGGCGACGCCATGGTCGAGATCGGGCCTGGCCTGGCCGCGCTCACGCAGCCCCTGGTGGAGCGCCTGGGCCGGTTGACGGTGATCGAGCTCGACCGCGACCTGGCCGTGCGCCTGCGCGAGCACGGCCAGCTCGACGTGATCGAGTCGGACGTGCTCAAGGTGGACTTCAGCGCGCTGGCCCAGCGGCTGGACACCGAGCGGCGCCTGCGCGTGGTGGGCAACCTGCCCTACAACATCTCCACGCCCATCCTGTTCCACCTGCTCGACCACGTCGCGGTCGTGCAGGACCAGCACTTCATGCTGCAGAAAGAGGTGATCGACCGCATGGTGGCGCGCCCCGCCACGGCGGACTATGGCCGGCTGTCGGTGATGCTGCAGTGGCGCTACGCGATGGACAACGTGCTGTTCGTGCCGCCGGAGAGTTTCGACCCGCCTCCCCGGGTGGACAGCGCCATCGTGCGCATGGTGCCGCTGGCCACGCCGCCCGCGCTGGACGTGGCCCGCTATGGGGCGATGGTTCAGGTGGCGTTCAGCCAGCGCCGCAAGATCCTGCGCAACACCCTGGGCCGCTGGCTCGACGAACAAGGCTTCGCGGGCGACTTCGACTTGCAACGCCGGGCCGAAGAGGTGCCGGTGAGCGAATACGTCGCGCTGGCGCAGGCCACCCCCGCAAAGGCATGAAAAAAGCCGCTGGGCTGCAGCGGCTTTTGGGCGAGCGGGACGACCGCGATCAGGCGGCGGCCAGCCAATAACCCGCGTTGAACGGGCTGCTCATGCGCAGCGCCATCGGGCTCACGTCCAGGATCTTGTCGGTGGGCATGGGCTCGTCGGTCTGCACCTCGATCGGCTCTTCGCCCTTGGGCGCGCGCGCCACGGAGAACGAATAGAAGCAGCGGAACGGGATCTTGCGGTCCGACCAGTAGTCGGCCGCATCGCGGAAGATGTCGAGCAGCTGTTCGCGCGCTTCCTTGTCGAACTTGGCGTGCGCCGGGATGTGCTCCAGCACGACGATGAAGCCGGTTTGCGGGCCCGACTTGTGGACCATGTCGGTCATGCAGTCGTAGAGCGCGTCGAAGTTCTTGCCGAAGTGCGACGGCAAGGTGTACTGGGCAGCGATCAACTCCAACACGTCCTGCTTGCTCTGGGCCTTGGCCAGGTTGGCGTACAGGAAGTGATGCCCCAGGTGCTCGGCCGCGGCCTGCAGGTCTTTCACGCCATGGGCGCGAATCGACTGAACGATGTTGGGGCGTACGTTACGAAGTGGCGTGTCCATCTCCGCGTCTCTTTCTAAGGTCAAAGTTAAAAATCCGTTCACACCACCGGAGGCTCACTGCACGATCAGCCGAAAGCTGCTGTAGTGGTCTTCGGTGTAATAACACGCTTCAGGGGCCCGGGGCTTCAACCCGCCACACACGATCCGCCGGGCTCCCCGGTGGTTCAGGCCCGGCGTGGGCACCGTGTATTCCCGGTAGTACCCGCGCTTCTCGCTGGGCAGAAGGCGTTCGCGGTTGCCGAACACCGAGCCGTCCTTGTCGTATCGGAAGGGCCCGCCTTGCCGGATCTGGTTCATCACATCCTGACCTTGCGGCGGCAGTCCCGTGACCACCACCGACGCGGCACCCGGATCGGACCATGAAGCATTCGGGGCGCGGGCCTGCACCGCAATGGTGCCCAATACCGCCGCCAGAACGGCGGCGAGGGCCACTCCCCTGGCCTTCCCGACACGAGCCCGGATCTGTTTCAGACCCATGAAATTCCCAGCTCCTGAAGACATCAACCCGCCACCAGCACTTTTTGAAAGCAATGCCAAAGCATTATTTTGCGTCGCACTGGAGGGCGGGTTAACCCTGAAATCCAAGCGCGCTAGTGTGCCTGAGCCAGGGGGAAAAAGCAAGCGTCTGCTGAAATATTCAGCAAATCTCCGCGCCGAGAATGTGTGTAAAAGTTAGCGCTTGCTTGTTTGGGAGGCGTCAACGCGAGACGTTGGCATCCGCCACGGTGAGGGCTGTCATGTTGACGATGCGACGCACGGTGGCACTGGCGGTGAGGATGTGCACCGGCTTGTCGGCGCCCAGCAGCACCGGCCCGACCGCGATGTTGCCGCCCGCCGCGGTCTTGAGCAGGTTGTAGGCGATGTTGGCGGCATCGATGTTGGGCAGCACCAGCAGGTTGGCGGGGCCCTTCAGCGTGGAGTTGGGCATCAAGGTGTGGCGCGCGTTGGGGTCCAGTGCCACATCTCCGTGCATTTCGCCGTCGGCCTCCAGCCAGGGCGCCTGCTCGCGCAGCAGCGCCAGCGTGCGGCGCATCTTGATGGCGCTGGGTTCGTCGCTGGAGCCGAAGTTGGAGTGCGACAGCAGGGCCGCCTTGGGTTGCAGGCCGAAGCGCAGCATTTCCTCGGCCGCCATCACCGTGATCTCGCACAGCTCTTCGGGCGTGGGGTCGTAGTTGACGTGCGTGTCGACCAGGAACACCTGGCGGCCGGGCAGCATGAGGCCGTTCATGCAGGCGTAGATGCGCACGTCCTGGGCGGTGCTGGGGCTGCCGCCCTCGCGCTTGCCGATCACCTGGTCGATGTACTTCAGGTGGTGCTGGGTGGAGCCCCAGGTGCCGCAGATCAGGCCGTCCACCTCGCCCTTGTGCAACAGCATGGCGCCGATCAGCGTGAGGCGCCGGCGCATCTCGATCTTGGCGAGCTGCTGGGTCACGCCCTTGCGCTCGGTCATGCGGTGGTAGGTCTGCCAGAAGTCGCGGTAGCGGTCGTCCTGCTCGACGTTGACGACGTCGTAGTCCAGTTCCTCGCGCAGGCGCAGGCCGAACTTCTCGATGCGCTGGGCGATGATGGCCGGGCGGCCGATCAGCGTGGGACGGGCCAGGCCTTCGTCCACCACGATCTGGCAGGCGCGCAGCACCCGTTCTTCTTCGCCTTCGGCGTAGGCCACGCGCTTGCGGGCCGCTGCCTTCGCCGCCGAGAAGATCGGCTTCATGATGGTGCCCGAGGCGAACACGAAGCTCTGCAGCTTTTCGCGGTAGGCCGCCATGTCGGGCACCGGCCGCTGGGCAACGCCGCTGTCGACCGCGGCCTGCGCCACGGCCGGCGCGATCTTCATCATCAGGCGCGGGTCGAACGGCTTGGGGATCAGGTACTCGGGACCGAAGGCCAGCTTTTCGCCGGCATAGGCCGCCGCGACCACCTCGCTCTGCTCGGCCTGCGCCAGCTCGGCAATGGCGTGCACCGCGGCGATCTCCATCTCATCGGTGATCGTGGAGGCGCCCGCGTCGAGCGCGCCGCGGAAGATGTAGGGGAAGCACAGGACGTTGTTGACCTGGTTCGGGTAGTCGGTGCGGCCCGTGGCCATGATGACGTCGTTGCGCACCGCGTGCGCGTCCTCGGGCGCGATCTCGGGGTTCGGGTTGGCCAGCGCGAAGATCACGGGCTTGGCCGCCATCGAGGCCACCATCTCGGGCTTGAGCACGCCGCCGGCCGAGAGGCCGAGGAACACGTCAGCGCCGACGATCACTTCGGCGAGCTTGCGCTTGTCGGTCTTCTGCATGTACTGGCGCTTGTCGTCGTCCATGAGTTCCTCTCGGCCCTCGTAGACGACGCCGGCCAGGTCGGTGACGAACACGTTCTCGCGCTTGAGCCCGACCTTGAGCAGCAGGTTCAGGCAGGCCAGTGCCGCCGCGCCCGCGCCCGAGGTCACCAGCTTGACCTGACCGATGTCCTTGCCCGCGACCTTCAGGCCGTTGAGCATCGCCGCCGCCACCGTGATGGCCGTGCCGTGCTGGTCGTCGTGGAACACGGGGATCTTCATGCGCTTGCGCAGCTCGCGCTCGACGTAGAAGCAGTCCGGCGCCTTGATGTCCTCGAGGTTGATCGCGCCGAAGGTCGGCTCCAGCGCGGCGATCACTTCGACCAGCTTCACCGGGTCCTTCTCGTTGATCTCGATGTCGAACACGTCGACACCGGCGAACTTCTTGAAGAGCACGCCCTTGCCTTCCATCACCGGCTTGGCCGCCAGCGGGCCGATGTCGCCCAGGCCGAGCACGGCGGTGCCGTTGGTGATGACCGCCACGAGGTTGCCGCGGGCGGTGTACTTGTAGGCGTTGACCGGGTTGGCCACGATCTCTTCGCAGGGCGCCGCCACACCGGGCGAGTAGGCCAGGGCGAGGTCGCGCTGGTTGGTGAGCTGCTTGGTGGCGGCGATCGACACCTTGCCCGGGGTCGGAAACTCGTGGTATTCGAGGGCGGCTCGGCGCAGCTCGGCGCGCTTGTTCTCAGGGCTGTTTTCCATGCTCATGCTCTTGTCTCCAGCGGGTCGTTATCTTGCGATGCGGAAAGGAATTGCGCATTCTAAAGCGGCGGGCGGGAAAACCCTAGTGCGTGGAACCGCGTAAAGCGTCCGGGTGCCTTTGACTTTTCGGGACGGAATGGCATCGCAACGCCAACAGCCGCAGTATGCGGCAGCGATTTCACCCGGCGCGCGCCGGGCAGGGAAAGTCAGGAGGGGGAAAGCCCTGCGCCGCTCAGGCCGCAGCGGCTTGGGCGGGCAAGGTGGCGGGGTGCAGCTGCAGGTGCACCACCGACTGGTGGGGTGTGCACTCCGACCACAGGGTGCGCGCGCAGGACTCGCACTGGCCGCACTGGGTGGCCACGCCCAGCTCGAGCTGAATGTCGTCGAATGCCATGCCCGACCGCGCACAACGTGCGATGGTCTGGTCACTGACTCGGTGGCAAACGCAAACGATCATGAGGCTGGGTGGGACGGAAAAAGGGTGGTTCAAAGTGAACGTGTGCGCAAATGATAATTGATCGTATTCAAAAGACCAAAAAAAAGCCCCGCGAAAAGGCGGGGCTCTGTGGCAAGAAGGGAACGGCCTGGGGCGGGAGCGGTCAGCTGACCGAGCCCATCTGGCTCTGCAGGTAATTCTGGATGCCCACCTTGTCCAGCAGGTCGATCTGGGTTTCCAGGAAGTCGATGTGCTCTTCCGTGTCGTCCAGGATCGTCTGCAGCAGATCGCGCGAGACGTAGTCGCGCACCGATTCGCAGTGGGCGATGCCGTCCTTGATGGTCTTTTGCGCGCCGGTTTCCAGGCCCAGGTCGCTCTTGAGGATCTCGGGCACGTCCTCGCCGATGTGCAGCTTGCCCAGGTCCTGCAGGTTGGGCAGGCCGTCGAGCGTGAAGATACGGTCCATGAGCTTGTCGGCGTGCTTCATTTCGCCGATCGACTCTTCGTATTCCTTGGCCGCCAGCTTGTCCAGGCCCCAGTGCTTGAGCATGCGGTAGTGGACGAAATACTGGTTGATGGCGGTGAGCTCGTTCTTGAGCTGCGCTTGCAGATGGGTGATGACTTGGGCGTCGCCTTTCATGGGACCACTCCTTTCGTTTTTGGTTGACAGGCGCGCATTGTGCGCGGAGCGCGCTATCAATTCAGTGCTGAGAATCGGTACAGCTTGCAAATGAGAATCGTTCGCATATAATCGATCCTCCAGCCAGCCTGCACCCGGCAACCCGCCTGAGGTCGTGACGCCAGCCTTGTCCTCCACCCTCTGGATCCAGGTGCCGTCTTGACCCCCTCGCGCTCCCCCGTCTCCCTTTCTTCCCTTTCTTCCCTGTGGCTCAGCCCGCTCAGCCCGCTCTGCCTGGCCTGCCTCGCCCTGCTGTCCGGCCCGGCCCTGGCCCAGACCGCGCCCCAGGCCACCCAGGTGGCTCAGGCATCCACCTTGCGCGAGGTGGTGGTGAGCGGCTCGCGCAGCGAGCGCGCGATCGAGGACGTGCCCGCCAGCATCGACGTGATCACGGGCGAGGACCTCGACCCCGCGCGCGTGCAGGACATCCGCGACCTCGTGCGCGAGGTGCCCAACATGAGCGTGCGCCGCGCGCCGCAGCGCTTCGGTGGCGTCACCGGCTCGACCGGGCGCGATGGCAACGCCGGCTTCAACCTGCGGGGTCTCGAAGGCAACCGCGTGCTGCTCACGGTCGACGGCATCCGCGTGCCGCGCGAACTCTCCAGCGGCGTGTTCGGCTCGGCCTCGTTCGGCCGCGACTACTACGACCTGGGCCTGATCTCGCGCGTGGAAATCGTGCGGGGCGCGAACTCCGCGCTGTATGGTTCCGATGGCCTGGCCGGCATGGTCGCGATGTTCACCACCGAACCCAAGGACCTGCTCCAGCCGGGCAAGACCTTCGGTGGCCGCGTGGGGCTCAAGGCCGACAGCGAAGATGACAGCCGCGGCGTCGGTGTCACGCTGGTCGGCGCCCCGAACGACACGCTGCAATGGCTGGGCAGCGTGCAGGTCGGTCGCAGCGGCGAGCTGGACAACCAGGGCACCAACGAATCGCTCAACAGCACGCGCACCGCGCCCAACCCGCAGAAGGACAAGAACGTCTCGCTGCTGGGCAAGGTGGTGCTCACCCCCGGCGCGGGCCAGCGCCACACCGTCACGCTGGAGCACGTGGACAAGTCGGGCGAGGTCGAGGCCTACACGGCCCGCGCGACCAGCATGGGCGTCACCACGCAGGACGTGGACGGCACCACCGACATGGAGCGCACGCGCCTGAGCTGGGACGGCCGCTTCAAGGTGAACTCGGCCTGGGCCGACGAGTTGCGCGCCACCGTGGGCTACCAGCAGGCCGAATCGCAGGAGGTCTCGACCGAGCGGCGCAGCGCCGCGCCCACCTACCGCGTGCGCGACGTGAGCTACACCGAGAAGCTCTGGCAAGGCGTGCTGCAGGCCGAAAAGGCCCGATCGCTGGGCGCCGACTGGGGGCAGAAGCTGGTCTATGGCATGGACGTGTCGGTCGCGAAGATGGACAACATCGTCACCGGCGTGGGCGCGCCCGCCTACGAGAGCTACCCGCTCAAGCGCTTCCCGCCCACCAGCGAGACCAACACCGCGCTGTTCGTGCAGAGCGAGTTCGCCAGCGAGCGCTGGAGCATCATCCCGGCGCTGCGCTACGACCGCTTCGATCTCAAGGCCAAGGGCAGTCCGCTGTACCCGCTGCAGCCGGCCAGTCTGTCGGACTCGGCGCTCTCGCCCAAGCTGGGCGCGATCTTCCGCCCCGGCGCCGAGCTGAACCTGTTCGCCAACCTCGCGGCCGGCTTCAAGGCGCCGAGCGCCCTGCAGCTCAACAACTACTTCCAGAACACGCTCGCGAGCTACCGCACGATTCCCAACCCCAACCTCAAACCCGAGAGCAGCCGCACGCTGGAACTCGGCGCGCGCGACAAGGTGGGCCCGGTGCAGTGGGAGGCCGCCGTGTTCACCGGCCGCTACAAGGACTTCATCGAAGAGCTCGTGGTGGTGGGCGGCCAGGCGGGCAACCCGCTCAACCCCCTGACCTACCAGGCCGTCAACCGCGGCCAGGTGCGCCTGAGCGGTTTCGAGCTCAAGGGCAAGTTCGCGCTCGGCCCGGCCACCGACCTGCGCCTGGCCTATGGCCAGACCAAGGACAAGGACACCCGCCTGGGCGCGCCGCTGAACACGGTCAACCCGGCGCGCCTGCTGCTCGGCGTGGACCAGCGCGTGGGCGACTGGAAGCTGGGCGCCGTGGTCGCGCACACGATGAAGAAGTCCACCAGCGACATCAACTACGCCAACCTGGCCAACCAGTTCGCACCGCCTTCGTCCACCACGCTGGACCTGCGCGCGAGCTGGCAGGTCAGCAAGGCCACGCGGCTCAGCGCCGCGATCCACAACGTGACGGACCGCAAGTACTGGGAGTGGACCAACGTCGTCGGCGTGGCCGCGAACTCGCCCGTGCTCGACGCCTACACCGCGCCGGGCCGCAGCTTCTCGGTGGCGCTCGTCACCGACTTCTAGCCACCTCGCAGGAGCCACCATGCCCGCCGCAGCCGACCACCACACCGAGACGACCGCCGACGAGGAGTACACCCTGCCCAGCGTGGAGGCCTTGCTCGCGGGCACCCTGGCGCTGATGACCGGCTACGCGCAGAGCGCGCGCGACTGCCCGCACCGCCCGTGCATGGCGCGCAAGCTGGTGTCCAACCTGCTGTACCTCTCGGCGCACCCGCAGCTCTCGCCACCCATGCAGACCATGCTGGCCAACCTGCGCACGCGCTGGCAGCTCGAGCTGGAGCACACCGCGGAGGCCATGGCCGTCGAAACCACGCCCACGCCCCTGTGGCACCCCGTTCCCGCCCGCGTGCAGTGACCGACCGACGCGCGCCGGCCCCACCCCACTTCCAGGAGAAGCACATGAATGCCCACGACATCCGAACCGCCTTCCAGGGCATGCGCGCCAGCGGCCTGCGGGCCAAGGAGGCCGCCGAAGCGCTGGGCCTGAGCGAAGGCGCGGCCATCGCCGCGCACCGCGGCGCGCACGGCGCGCCGCTGCAGGCCATCGCGCTCAAGCCCGACTGGCTGGGCCTGCTGCAGTCGCTCGAAGCCTGCGGCCCGTTGATGGCCCTCACGCGCAACGAGAGCGTGGTGCACGAGAAGACCGGCGTGTACCAGAAGGTCTCGGCCAGCGGGCCCGTGGGCCTGGCGCTGGGCGAGCAGATCGACCTGCGCCTGTTCTTCAACCAGTGGCACGCGGGCTTCGTGGTGGTCGAGGCGCTCAAGTCGCAGCCCGGCATGGGCACGCCCAGCCTGCAGTTCTTCGACCGCCACGGCGTGGCCGTGCACAAGATCTACGTGCGCGAGCAGACCGACCTGGCCGCGTGGCAGCGCGTGATCGCCGCGCACAGCGACGACCAGCGTGAGATCGACTTCGTGGCGCGCGCCGCGGCCGGCGGCACGGCCTCGCCCCAGCCCCTGGTGGACGCCAACGCGTTCGGCACGGCCTGGGGTGCGATGACCGACACGCACCAGTTCTTCCCGCTGCTCAAGCAGTTCGGCCTGGAGCGCCAGCAGGGCTTTCGCCTGGTCGAGGGCCGCTACACGCACCGCGTGGAAAAGGCGGCGGTGCGCGAGCTGCTGGTGGAAGCGGCCTTCGATGGCACGCCCATCATGGTCTTCGTGGGCAGCCCGGGCTGCATCCAGATCCACACCGGGCCGGTGAAGCGCGTGGAGCCGATGGAGATCCAGGGCAAGGCCTGGCTCAACGTGCTCGACCCCGGCTTCAACCTGCACCTGCGCGAGGACCTGATCCAGGACGTGTGGGTGGTCGAGAAGCCGACCAGCGACGGCGTCGTCTCCTCGGTGGAGGCCTTCGACGCGCGCGGTGAACTCATGGCCATGTTCTTCGGCGCGCGCAAGCCCGGCCAGAGCGAGCTGCAGGCCTGGCGCCACATCGTCGCGCACCTGCAGGCTGCCGCGGTGACCGCATGAGCGCTGCTGCCCTGCAGGCCGTCGAGATCAAGGCCTTCGTGCCGGCGAAGGACTTCGCGCTGTCCAAGCGCTTCTACGCCGACCTGGGTTTCACCCAGCGCTCCGAAGGCGGCGGTGTGGCGTACTTCTGCGTGGGCGACTGTCCCTTCCTGCTGCAGGACTTCTGCGAGCAGGCGCTGGCCGAGAACCTCGTCATGCACCTGCTGGTGACCGATGTGCACGCCTGGCGCGCGCACGTCGACGCGCAGGACCTCGCGGGCCGCTACGGCGCGCGCATCACGCCGGTGACGGCGCAGCCCTGGGGCATCACCGAGTTCGTGGTGATCGATCCCTCGGGCGTGTGCTGGCACATCGGGCAGAACACGCCCGGCTTCGAGCCGGTGGGCCGTCTGCCCTGAACGCCTTTTCTCCAGTTTCCAGGGAACCCCCGATGTTCAATTCCTCCTCCCTCTCGCGCCGGCGCGCGCTGCAGGCCCTCTCGGCCATGGCGGCAGCGGGGTCGCCCCTGGGTCTGATGGCGGCCACCCCTGCGCCGCGCCTCATCACGGTGGGCGGCGGCATCACCGAGGTGGTCTACGCGCTGGGCGCGCAGGACCAGTTGGTCGGCACCGACACCACCAGTCTGTACCCGGCGGCGGCGCAGGCCACGCCCAAGGTGGGCTACATGCGCCAGCTCTCGGCCGAAGGCCTGCTCGCGCTGCGGCCCGACGCGCTGATCGCCGGCACCGACGCCGGCCCACCGGTGGTGATCGACCAGTTGCGCAGCGCCGGTGTGCGCGTGGAGCTGGTGGCGTCCGACCACACCTGGGACGAGGTGCGCCGCAAGATCGCCGCCGTGGGCCGCGCCTCGAACCGCGAAGCCGCCGCGCGCGAGCTGCAGGCCCGGCTCGATGCGCGCTGGCAGGCCGTGAGCGCGCGCGTGCAAGCGGCCAAGGGTCCGGGGCCGAAGATCCTGTTCGTGCTCTCGCACAGCGGCAGCCCGCAGGTCTCGGGCGAGAAGACGGCGGCCGATGCGCTGATCCGCTTCATCGGCGCGCGCAACGCGCTCGGCGGTTTCCAGGGTTACCGGCCGATGACGGCCGAGGCCATGGCGCAGGCCGCGCCCGACCTGATCCTGACCACCACGCAAGGCATCGAAGCCATCGGTGGCGAAGCGAAGTTCTGGCAACGCCCCGAACTCGCGCTCACGCCGGCCTTCCAACGCCGCGCATCCGGCAAAACGCTGGTGCACCTGGACGCGCTGGAGCTGCTCGGTTTCGGCCCGCGCCTGCCCGAGGTGGTGGAGCGCCTGCACGACCAGGTGGTGAAGACATGAACGCCGTGCGCCACGACCTCGCCAATGTGCGCACGCCCGACCTGCGGCGCGCGGTGGCCGACTACACCGAGGTGCTGGGCTTCGAATGCCGGCAGCACATTCCCGGCGTGTGCGCGCTGGTGGCGCACGGCCCGCTGCAGGTGCAGCTCTGGGCCTGCGCCGCCACGCCCGGCCGCTGGGAACGGCCCACGCCGGGCGACCGCGGCTTCGCGCCCGGCCACCACCGCGTGGAGGTACCGCGCATCCACGTGCTGCACGCCAGCCTGCGCGCGGCCGTGCTGCGCCCCTGCCGCACCGGCCTGGGCGGGCGCAAGCCGTTGCACGCTCACCGCTTCGAAGGCGAGTCGCCGCGCTGGCAGCCCTGGGGCGCGTGGGAACTCACGCTCAGCGACATCGACGGCAACGTGCTGCACCTGATCGACCGCGTGGCCTGGTGGCCCGACGTGTCGGCGCAACGCCAGCCCGGCGAGCAGCGCATGGAGGACCGCTCGTGAACGCGGCCGTGCCGGCGGTGGCGGCCCTGCGCTGGACGCCGCGCCGCCTCTCCGGCCCGAGCCTGTTGCTCTGTTTGGGCGCGCTGCTGGTGCTCACGCTGCTGTGGGCGGCGGGCCAGGGCGCCTACAGCCTGCCGCTGAGCGAGTTGCCGGGCGTGCTGCTGGGCGCGGTGACCACCACCGCGCCCGGCGGCAGCGGCGCCGAGCTGGTGTTCTTCAACATCCGGCTGCCGCGCCTGGTGCTGGGCCTGGCCGCCGGGGCCGGCCTGGGCCTGGCCGGCGCGCTCATGCAGGGCCTGTTCCGCAACCCGCTGGCCGACCCGGGCCTGATCGGCGTGAGCAGCGGCGCCGCGCTCGCGGCGGGCGCCACCATCGTCATGGGCAACCTCTGGTTCCCCGACCTGCCGCGCTCGCTGGGCAGCTGGACGCTGGTGCTCATGGCCTTCGGCGGGGGCCTGGCGGTCACGGTGCTGATCTACCTGCTCTCGCGCGGCGAAGGCGGCACGCGCGTGGGGCTGATGCTGCTGGCCGGCATCGCGGTCAACGCGCTGGCCGGCGCGGGGCTGGGCCTGCTGAGTTTCCTGGCCACCGACGAGCAGCTGCGCAACCTGCAGTTCTGGCTGCTCGGCAGCCTGGGCGGCGCGCGCTGGAGCGCGGTCGCGCTGGTGGGCGGCATCACGCTCGTGGCCGGAGGGATCGGGCTGCGGCTGGCGCGCCCGCTCAACGCGCTCGCGCTGGGCGAGGCCCAGGCGGTGCTGCTGGGCGTGTCGGTCGAGCGCGTGAAGCAGATCGCCATCGTGGTCACGGCGCTGGCCGTGGGCGCGGTCACCGCCACCACCGGCATCATCGGTTTCATCGGCCTGGTCGCGCCGCACATGGTGCGCCTGGTGGCCGGGCCCGACCACCGCTGGGTGCTGCCCGGCTCGGCCCTGTTGGGCGCGGTGCTGGTGCTGCTGGCCGACGCGGTCGCGCGCACCCTCCTGCAACCGGCCGAGCTGCCGCTGGGCGTGCTCACCGCCGTGGTGGGTGTGCCCTTCTTCCTGATCCTGCTGCGCAGCGCGCACGGGAGGCGCCTGTGAACGCGCGCCTGCTCGACGCTGACTGGCGCTGCGCCTGCGGCGAACTGCCGGCCGGCGAACGCCCGCTGTGGCTGGACGACGATGACGATGACCCCGTGGACGACGCCCCCACCCTGGACGATGGGCAGGGCCTGTGCGCGCTGGACGTGGGCGTGCGCGCTGGTGCCAGCACCCTGCTGCAGGGCGTGCAACTGCGGCTCGCGCCCGGCGAGGTCGGCGCCATCCTCGGCCCCAACGGCGCGGGCAAGTCCACCTTGCTCTCGGTGCTCTCGGGCCTGCGCGCGCCCGACACCGGCCGCGTCACGCTCAATGGCCTGGCCGTGACGCCCGCGACCGTGCACCTGCTCGCGCGCCACCGCGCGGTGCTGCCGCAGGAGACGGCGGTGGCCTTCGACTTCCGTGTGCAGGACGTGGTGGAACTCGGGCGCTACCCGCACCACCTGCAACCGTCAACGAACGAAGCCGCGATCGTGCGCGCCGCGATGCGGGCCACCGGCGTGGCCGACATGGCCGAGCGCAGCATCAGCAGCCTGAGCGGCGGCGAACGCGCGCGCGCGCAGCTGGCGCGCGTGATGGCGCAGATCTGGGCGCCGCGCGCCGACGGTGCGCCGCGCTGGCTGCTGCTCGACGAACCGACGGCCGCGCTCGACCTGCGCCACCAGCACGAGACCCTGAGCACCGTGCAGCGCTGGGCGCGCGAGCAGGGCGTGGGCGTGCTCGCCGTGCTGCACGACCCCAACCTCGCCCTGCGCTACGCCGACCGCGTGTGGGTGCTCGACGGTGGGGTGCTGCAGGCCAGCGGCCCGCCCGCGCGCGTGCTGCGGCCGGCGCTGGTGCGGCGCGTGTGGCAGGTGCAGGCCAGCACCGTGCGCGCGGCCGACGGCGTGCCGCAGTTGCTCATCGCGGCCGGCGCGCCGCCGTTGCCCGGGAAGGACCGCCCATGACACAGACCCCGCCATCGATCCTGCTCACGCGCCACGACAGCGCGGCCGCGCGCGAGATCGCCATCGAACACGGTGTGCTGACCCGCCAGGTGGCCGGCCTGCAGCGCCGCGTGGGCGAGCAGCTGCGCGCCCATGCCATGCAGGTCTCGGCGCTGGAAGACGAGGTGCTGCACCTGCGCGCGCAACTCATCGTCTCGCGCACCAGCCTGCTCTGGGGCCTGGGCGTGGCCGGCGTCATGAAGCCGCTGGCGCGCCGTGCCCGCCTGCTGGCCGAGCGCGCCGAAGCCGGTGCGATGCGGGAGGCCAGCAGCGTGATCTGCCAGACCGGCTGCGTGGGCCATGCCCACCCCTGGCTGGAGGCCGACGGCCAGTGTCGCCGCACCGGCGTGGCGTGCACCCAACTGACGGGGCAGGCCGAAGGGGCCTAGAGAACGGCCCAGTGGTTGTCGATCTGCAGGCGTTCGGAAGAGCGGGCTTCGGTGCCTTCGGGCGCGCACCACACGCCTTCGGCACCGCTGGCCCACCAGTGGCCCTGGTCGGCCGCGAGCGCATAGGCCTCGCGGTGCGCGAGGTTCTGCGACCAGCGCGCGTCGGCGCCGAACAGGGCCAGCGCGTCCGCGCGCGGGCAGCTCACCACGAAACCGCCTTCGGGCAGGGCGCAGATGTCGCCGCCATAACCCTGCACCGCGGGCTGGGCCAGCGAGGCCTGCAGGCGCTCGCCGTTCCACCCGGCGAACACCGGCGCGCGCCGCTTGGCCTCGGCATCGGGGTGCTCGGCCTGCAGCGCGATGCCCACGGTGCGCGACACCGGGTCCCAGGCCAGGTGGCGGATGCTCAGGTAGGGGTCGTCCAGACGCCACTGGCCCAGCACCGCGCCGTCGCGCGGGTCCAGCGCCACCAGCGAGGCGTCCATGCGGTCGAGCTGGCGCTTGCTGCGCCCGGTCTCGGGCAGCGTGGGGATGCCGCCGTTGGCGACCAGCAGGCTGCCGGCCGGGATCTCGCCCACGCGCTGCGGCAGCACGATCAGCTCGTGCGGGTCCATGCCCCGCGTGGCCCATTCGGCGGATTTCTCCAGCGTCTTCGCGTCGCGCGTGGCCAGGCGGCCCTGCGCGGTGTCGAGGTCGGTCTCGGTGGTCCAGAGCGTGCGGCCATCGGGGCTGGCGACGGCGTGGCCATTGAAGCGGCGGTCGTCCTCGATCCAGTGCCATTGCGTCTGCCCGCTCACCGGGTGCCAGCGCAGCAGCCAGTCGCCCGGGCGGCGCGCGGCGGCCAGCACACTGCCATCGGCTTCGAGCAGCAGGCCGTGCGCGCGCGTGGGCACGGCGAGCGAGCGCTGCACCGACCAGCGCGCCCCGTCCACCGCGATCACGCCGATGCGGTGTTCGTTCGAGGTCTGCCAGGCCGAGACCAGGCGCGTGCCCGCGCTGCGCGCGGCCCAGGCCGGCGCGAGGCCCAGGGCCGCCATCGCCACCAGCCACTGGCGGCGCGACAGCGAAAAACGCGCTGCGTGCCGCGTGCCTTCGTCAAGGGGCAACAAGGGTCCGGCTTCGCCGGTCCAAGATGCCGTTCCCCCTCCCAGCGCCGAAGGCGCGCCAGAGAGGGGGGAAGCCGCGCAGCGGCGCAGGGGGGTGTTCATTCAATCTCCATCGGCATCGGAGAACCCGAGTGGCACATCCAGCGCGGCCGCGACCTCGTTCTGGAACAGCACGGTCACGGCCTTCATCGACTTCGTGAGCGCGAGCAGCTCACGCTCGCTCGAGCGCGGCGTGAGCTTGTCCATGCCCGCCGTCACCTGGTCCAGCGCCTGGCCCCATTTCTGCGCCAGCGCGAGCTGGCCCCGGCCCATGAGCAGGGCCTCCATCGGCACCAGGGCCTGGCCGGCGGCGGGTGGTTGCGCACCGGGGGGCAGGCGGCCTTGCTGGCGCAGGCTCTGCCATTGCGCGCGCCAGTCGCGCAGGTTGCTCTCGCGGTCGAGCCGGGCGTAGGGCACCGGCGCGCCCTTGGCCGCGTTGCCGGTGGTCTGGTGGGTGGTGATGGGTTTTTCGATGTGGGCCCAGCGCAGCCGCTCCAGGCCGGCGAGCCACTGGTTGACCCATTCGGCCAGCGAGGCGGTGGTGACCTCGGGCTCGTCGTCCCATTCCTTCGTGGCCCATTGGCCGAGTTCGTCGTTCAGGGCGCGCGCCTCGGCGGCGATGCCCTGCGCCACCAGCTCGGCGTAGCGGCAGGCGGGGGCCGGCGCGGGCTGGCGGCTGCCGGCCCACTGGTTCAGCAGCAGCTCGAAGGCGGGGAAACCTTTGGCGGGTGTGCCCACGCGCTCCATGTCCGCCAGGGTGTTGGGCGCCTTCTCCATCGAGCGGCGCAGCAGGTCCGGGCGCGTGGGCCAGAAGTCGATCTGGCGCTGCGAGCGCCGCGTGACCAGCGGCCCCACGGCCGGCGTGGACAGGGTCTCCCAGCTCACCAGCGTGTCCTGCCACTGCGCGCGCAGCGCGGGCAGCGTGGCCTGGCCCTTGCAGTGTTGGGCCGTGGTCTCGACCAGGCGATCGGCCTGGGCCTGGAAGTCGCGCGCCAGCGGCGGCAGGTGGTGCGTGTACACGCCCTGCAGGGCCTGCTCGGCCGAGTAGTAGGGCGCGGCCACGATGGGGGCGTTCTGCGCCGCCGCGAGGCCGGACAGCGTGAGGCCCAGGGCCAGCGTGGTGGCGCGACGAAGAAAGGCAAAGGCATGAGGTGTCATAGCGACTCCACGAATTTCACGAGCGCGCTGCGGTCGGCCCGTTTCATCTTGAGCACCTGCTCCTTGGACGCCTGGGCCTCGCCGCCGTGCCAGAGGATGGCTTCGAGCACGCCGTTGGCGCGGCCGTCGTGCATCAGGCGGGTGTGGCCGTTGACGTCCTTGATGAGGCCGATGCCCCAGAGCGGCGGCGTCTTCCACTGGCTGCCGCTGGCGAGGTAGTCCGGGCGGCCATCGGCGAGATCCGGGCCCATGTCGTGCAGCAGCAGGTCGGTGTAGGGCCAGATGCGCTGGCCCTTGAGAGCCGGGCTGGTGAGCGGCGGAAACGGGCCTTCGGCCGTGACGTAGCTCGGGCGGTGGCAGGCGGCGCATTGCGCCTGCGCGAACAGCGCCTGGCCGCGCAGCACCTGCGGGTCGTTCACGTTGCGCCGCGCCGCCGGGGCCAGCGTGGCCTGGTAGAAGATCACCTGGCCCAGGGTCTCGTCGTCGATCTCGGGTTTCAGCGCGGTCGCGTTGGCCGCCGGCACGATGCCGTCGCGGCCTGTGGTCTTGCCGCCGCCGTGCGGCGCGGCCAGGCAGTCCTTCTGCGTGGGCGTGCAGGTCTCGTGCGGGAAGGCGTTGGAGGTGATGCCGATGTCGCCATGGAAGGCGCCGGCGGTCTGGTGCGCGAGGGTGGCGACGTTGGCCTTCCAGCCCAGGCGCCCCAGGCGCTCTTCCTGCGCGAACACGTCCCACACGCGGTTGGGCTGGCCCTTGATGGGGCCGGGCGTGGCGGCCTGTTCGCGCGCGTTGCGCAGGATCTCGGCATCGGGAATGGCTTCGATCAGGCCGATGCCGGCGAGTTGCGGTGCGATGCGCGGGCTGACCATGAGGCCCGGCGCGAACGGGCCGTAGGCGAGGTCGGTCAGCTTGTAGATGGGCTTTTGCAGCGTGTAGCGCGTGCCGTCCGCGAAGCGGCCGTGAACGGGTTGTTGGCGGATCTCGACCCGGCCCTCGGGCTTGACGCCCTGGATCGCCGCGTTGTTGAACTGGTCGCCGTACACCGGGTCGGGCCGCACGCCGGCCTTGGGGTCGGGCGTGCCGGCCACCGACAGGCGCATGAGCAGCGCCACCGTGCCTTCGGGCTCGGGGCCCAGCGTGTTCTTCCAGGCCGGCGGCTCGCCCCGGCCATCGAGCACGTGGCAGCCCGCGCAGGACCGCGCGATGAAGTGCGGGCCCAGGCCGTCGCGCGCGGTGGTCGACGCCGGGGCCTCCACCCAGTTGCGTTTGAAGAACGAGTTGCCGATCACGAAGCGCGTGCGCCCCGGATCGTCCAAGTTGGCCAGCGGAAACGAGAACGCGTTCTTGCCGGTGGCGTAGACCGTGGTCGCGCCACCGGTCTTCTCACCCAACGGGTCGGGCGCTTCGTCGGCGTGCAGGACGAGCGCGGTGGAGCCGCAAAACAGGACCCCCATGGCGAGCGCAAGGCGCGTGGCTGTGGGAAGGAGCGACATGGTGAAAGGCCTAAAGAAACGGAGGCAAGAGAGCGGGTGTCAATCCAGGGGGGCAAGGGTCCGGCTCCGCCGGCCCGAGACCCCGTCCCCCCTCCCAGCGCCGAAGGCGCGCCAGAGAGGGGGGACGCCGCGCAGCGGCGCAGGGGGGCGTTCAAGGCTCCACGAGCGTCAGCTTGGCGATGCCCACCGCGCTGGCCGATTCCACCAGCAGCTTGGACTGTTCCACCAGGCTGGCGACGGTCTTCTCGATCGCCGGGCGGCCGGTCGAGCCCTTGGCGATGGCGCGGTCGAACGGGGCGGGAATGGCCTCGGCGCCCGCCACCGAGGCGGCGATCTGCGCGGTGGTCTTCTCGGCCAGGTCGGCCTTCTTGGCGGCCACCAGGTCGCGCACGCCCGGGCCTTGCAGCACGCTGCCGTCGCGCTTCTTGTACTGGCCCAGCCACACGTTCTGGATGCCGGTGGCGTTGGTCACGATGTCGCGGTGGGTGTTGTCGGAGAAGCAGGAGTGTTCGTCTTCCTGGTCCTGCGAGTTCAGCGCCACTTCCATGCGCTCACCCGAGAGTTCGCCGCGCGAGAGCGAGCCCAGGCCCACGATGATCTTGCGCACCGATTCCTTGCCGCCCTTCTCGAAGCGCGCGCGGTAGTTCTTCTGGCCGGGCGCCCAGGCCTTGACCAGGAAGTTCAGGTCGTCCACCAGCAGCTCGGTGGCCACGGTGAGGAACTGGCGGCGGCGGTCGGCGTTGGGCGTCTTGCCGTCCACATAGTCTTCGAACGAGCGGTTGCCCGGGCCGGTTTCGCTCAGGTCCTGGCCCCACAGCAGGAACTCGATCGCGTGCCAGCCGGAGCTGATGTTCTCTTCACCACCGCGCTCGTTGAACTTGGCCAGGTTGGTCTTGGTGATCTTGAATTTGGTGTTGGCGATCAGGCCCGATTTCGGCTTGCCCTGCACGTAGTCCACGTAGGATTCGTCCAGCGGCCAGGCGTTGATCTGGCCTTCCGGGCCCTTGTCGTCGTCGATCGGACCGCCGTAGAAGCGGAAGGCCTCGGTCTGGCCGTAGAACTCGCGGGCGCCCAGCCAGGCCTTGCGCGCGGCGGCCAGGCCGTCGGCCGAGGGCGCGGCCACGAAGGCCTTGATGGTGGTCTGCATCTCCTGCGCGGCGGCCAGGGTGTCGCTGTAGTTGGCGTGCACCAGCGCGGCGTAGTGCGTGGCCACGGTGGCGTAGGTCGCGGCGGCGGGCGCGCTCGCGGCCGCGGGAGCGGCGGCCTGGGCGTGGGCCGGTGTGTGCAGCAGGGACAGGGTGGCCGACAGGGCCAGAACGAGCAGGGTGGGTTTCATGGCGGAAGGGCTTGGAGTGAAGGAATCGGGCCGGCAGCGCCGGTGGGTCTCACAGTGTAAATGAGAATGATTCCTGCTATGTATCCAAGACCCAGCCGCCGATGGGCCCATCGGCGGCGTCCTTGACCTGCGTCAAGCGCGCATCAGGGCTTCGATCTCGTCGGCCTTCACCGGCACGTCGCGCGAGATGAGTTCGCAGCCGGTCGCGGTGACGATGGCGTCGTCCTCGATGCGGATGCCGATGTTCCAGAAATGCTCGGGCACGCCTTCGCCCGGCCGCACGTACAGGCCGGGCTCGATGGTGAGCACCATGCCGGGGCGCAGCACGCGGCTGGGCCGGTCCTTGATGGTCTCGCCGCTGAGCGGGTCCTGGCGCTCGCTCACGCTGCCCAGCTCGGAGGGCTCCACGTAGCTGCCGCAGTCGTGCACGTCCATGCCCAGCCAGTGGCCGGTGCGGTGCATGTAGAACGGGAAGTAGGCGCGGTGGGCGATCACGTCCTGCGCGTTGCCGACCTTGTTGCGGTCCAGCAGGCCGACGTCGAGCAGGCCCTGGGCCAGCACGGCCACGGTGGCCTCGTGCGGGTCGACGAAGCGCGCGCCGGCCTTGGTGGCGGCCACGGCGGCGTCCTGGCTGGCGAGCACGAGGTCGTACAGCGTGCGCTGCGGGCCGGTGAAGCGGCCGTTGGCGGGAAAGGTGCGGGTGATGTCGCTGGCGTAGCCGTCGAGTTCGCAGCCGGCGTCGATCAGCACCAGCTCGCCGCTGCGGATCGGCGCGGCGTCGGCGCGGTAGTGCAGCACGCAGGCGTTGGCGCCGGCGGCCACGATGCTGCCGTAGGCCGGGTACTGCGAGCCGTGTTCGCGAAAGCTGTGCAGCAGCTCGGCGTCGAGGTGGTACTCGCGCACGTCCTGCCCGGCGCGCAGCATGGCCGCGCTGCGCTGCATGGCGCGGATGTGGGCCTTGGCGCTGATCTGCGCGGCGCGGCGCATGGTGGCCTGCTCGAAGGCGTCCTTCACCAGCCGCAGTTCGTCGAGGATGCCGCAGAGGTCGCGCTGCGATTCGGGGCACAGCGCGCCGTAGCGCACGCGCGCGCGCACCGGTTGCAGCCAGCCGTTGATGCGGCTCTCCAGCCCCGCGTGCGTGGCGAAGGGGTACCACACGGTCTGGCGGTTCTCCAGCAATTTGGGCAGGCGCTGGTCGAGTTCGGCGACGGAAAACGCCTCGCTCACGCCCAGGTGTTCCGGTGCGGCTTCGGGGCCCAGACGGATGCCGTCCCAGATCTCGCGCTCCAGGTCCTTGGGCTGGCAGAACAGCGTGGTCTGGCCCTCGGCGGTGATCACCAGCCAGGCATTGGGCTCGGTGAAACCGGTGAGGTAATAGAAGTAGCTGTCGTGCCGGTAGATGAAATCGGTGTCGCGGTTGCGTGGCCGTTCCAGCGCGGTGGGCACGATGGCGATGCCGCCGGCACCGAGCTGGGCGGCCACGCGGGCGCGGCGCTCCGCGTACAGGGTGGTGTGGGTGGTGGAGTCCATGCGGGCCATTGTCGGCGTTTTGGCGCGCGCCGTGGGGCGTGGGGATCAGCCCGCGGTGTTCAGTTCCGCGAGTCGCTCTGGGGTGCCCACGTCCACCCAGGGGCCGGTGTAGAGCTCGGCGCTCACCAGGCCGGCGTCCATGGCGCGGCGCAGCAGCGGTGCCAGCGGCTCGGCCGTGCCCTGCGGGTTGCCCGGCACGATCTCGCACCAGGGCGCCTCGAACAGCTCGCGGCGGTACAGGCCGATGGTGCTGTAGGTGTGGCGCATCTCGGCCTCGTTGAGCGCCAGGCCCTCGGCGCTCAGGCCGAAATCGCCGCGTGGGTGGTGCGGCGGGTTGGGCACCAGCCAGAGGTGGGCGAGCTGGCCGCTGGCCTTGAAGCGGGCCACGTTGGTCGGCGTGAAGGCGAACTCCGGCGCGTACACGTCGCCCGCGAGCACCCAGAACACATCGCCCAGCAGCGGCAGCGCGCGCGCGATGCCCCCGGCGGTTTCGAGCGCGTAGCCGAAGTCCTGGCCTTCGCGCGAGACGGTCACCTCGGTGCCCGGGTGCTGCGCCTGCCAGTCGGCGCAGAAGGCGTCGATCTGTTCACCCAGCCAGGCGGTGTTGACCACCAGGCGCCGGAAGCCGCCGGCCAGCAAGGCCTCCATCGGCCACTGCATCAAGGGCCGGCCCTGCACCGTCAGCAGGGGCTTGGGCGTTTCGTCCGTCAGGGGGCGCATGCGCATGCCGCGCCCGGCGGCGAGCAGCATGGCCGGGATGGGGGCGGTGGCAAGTCGGGTCATGGGTGGTGGACGGTGGGCGTACCGGGTTCACAGGGCCCGACGCATCCGGAATTATGAGCGCCTGCGCGCGGCTCGGCCGGCCGTCTGGGGCGCTGGTCCGGGCGGCCCGATAAAATCCCCTGTTTTGCGCCGCCGCGCAATTGTTCCTTCCTCATACCCTCCCCCAGCACCCCATGTCCGACGCCGCCAGCACCCCCCCCGCACCGCCCCCGCCGCTTCGGCCGTGACCGCCCAGACCCAGGCCAACGCCATCCGCGCCCTGGCCATGGACGCGGTGCAACAGGCGAACTCGGGCCACCCCGGCGCGCCCATGGGCATGGCGGACATGGCGGTCGCCCTCTGGGGGCGCCATCTGCGCCACAACCCGACCAACCCGCAGTGGGCCAACCGCGACCGTTTCGTGCTCTCGAACGGCCACGGTTCCATGCTGATTTACGCGCTGTTGCACCTCACGGGCTACAAGCTGCCGATCGGCGAACTCAAGAACTTCCGCCAGCTGCACAGCAAGACCGCCGGCCACCCCGAGGTGGGCATCACCCCCGGCGTGGAAACCACCACCGGCCCGCTGGGCCAGGGCATCACCAACGCCGTGGGCATGGCGCTGGCCGAGAAGCTGCTGGCGGCCGAATTCAACCGCGATGGCCACGCCATCGTCGACCACCACACCTACGTGTTCCTGGGCGACGGTTGCCTGATGGAAGGCATCAGCCACGAGGCCGTGGCCCTGGCCGGCGCCTGGAAGCTCAACAAGCTGATCGCGCTGTACGACGACAACGGCATCTCGATCGATGGTCAGGTCACGCCCTGGTTCATCGACAACACCGCGCTGCGCTTCACCGCCAGCGGCTGGAACGTGATCGGCCCGATCGACGGCCACGACACCGACGCCGTGGACCGCGCGATCGCCGACGCCAAGAACAAGGCCAGCATGGGCACCTTTGGCCCCACGCTGATCATCTGCAAGACGCACATCGGCAAGGGCAGCCCGAACCGGGCCAACACCGCCAAGGCGCACGGCGAGCCGCTGGGCGGCGAAGAGATCCAGCTCACCCGCGAGGCCCTGGGCTGGATGCACAAGCCCTTCGAGGTGCCGCAGGACGTGTACGCCGCCTGGGACGCCAAGGCCGCCGGCCAGGCCGTGGAGGCCGACTGGAACGGGAAGTTCGCCGCCTACAAGGCCGCCTTCCCCGAACTGGCCAAGGAGTTCACCCGCCGCATGAAGGGCGAGCTGCCGAAGAACTTCGCGCAGGTCGCGGTGGACGCCGCCGTGGGCGCGCACACCAAGGCCGAAACCGTGGCCAGTCGCAAGGCCAGCCAGCTGGCGCTGGAGACCTTCACCGCCGCGCTGCCCGAGCTGCTGGGCGGCAGCGCCGACCTCACCGGCTCCAACCTCACCAACACCAAGTCCACCCCCAGCCTGCGTTTCAACATGGCAGGTGACGTGGTGAAGAACGAGCAGGGCCAGGGCGGGCGCCACATCAACTACGGCGTGCGCGAGTTCGGCATGGCCGCGATCATGAACGGCGTGGCGCTGCACGGCGGCTTCATCCCCTACGGCGGCACCTTCCTCACCTTCAGCGACTACAGCCGCAACGCCATCCGCATGGCCGCGCTGATGAAGCAGCGCGTGATCCACGTGTTCACGCACGACTCCATCGGCCTGGGCGAAGACGGCCCGACGCACCAGTCCATCGAGCACGCGGCCAGCCTGCGCCTGATCCCCAACCTGGACGTGTGGCGCCCCGCCGACACGGCCGAGACCGCCGTGGCCTGGGCCGTGGCGCTGGAGAACGCCAGTCGCCCGACCGCGCTGCTGCTCAGCCGCCAGAACCTGCCTTACGCGCCGAAGAACGACCTGGGCCACATCAGCCAGGGCGCCTACGTGCTGGCCGAGCCGGCCGAGGTGGGCCTGAAGAAAAAGGCGCAGGCCGTGATCATCGCCACCGGCTCCGAAGTGCAGCTCGCCCTGAAGGCGCAGGAACTGCTGGCGCGCGAGCACAAGATCGCCGTGCGCGTGGTCTCCATGCCCAGCACCACCACCTTCGACCGCCAGACCGCCGCCTACAAGGCCTCGGTGCTGCCGGCCGGCGTGCCACGCATCGCGGTCGAGATGGGCACCACCGACGGCTGGTGGAAGTACGGCGTGGCCGCCGTGGTCGGCATCGACACCTACGGCGAGTCGGCCCCGGCGCCGGTGCTGTTCAAGCACTTCGGCTTCACCGAGCAGAACGTGGCGGACACGGTGCGCGCCGTGCTCGCGAAGTGAATTTTGGTTAACCCTTTTTTGAAACCTTCCAGGAGAGACGAGACATGACGATCAAGATCGGCATCAACGGCTTCGGCCGCATCGGCCGCAACGTGTTGCGCAGCGCCATCCAGAACTTCCAAGACATCGAAGTGGTGGCGATCAACGACCTGCTCGAACCCGACTACCTGGCCTACATGCTGCAGTACGACAGCGTGCACGGCCGCTTCAAGGGTGAAGTCAAGGTCGAGGGCAACACGCTGATCGTCAACGGCAAGAAGATCCGCCTGACCCAGGAGCGCGACCCCGCCAACCTGAAGTGGGCCGAAGTCGGCGCCGACGTGGTGATCGAATCCACCGGCCTGTTCCTGGACAAGGTCACGGCCCAGAAGCACCTGGACGCGGGTGCGAAGAAGGTGATCCTGTCGGCCCCGAGCAAGGACGACACCCCCATGTTCGTCTACGGCGTGAACGACAAGACCTACAAGGGCGAGGCCATCATCTCCAACGCCTCGTGCACCACCAACTGCCTGGCGCCGATCGCCAAGGTGCTCAACGACAAGTGGGGCATCAAGCGCGGTCTGATGACCACGGTGCACGCAGCCACGGCCACGCAGAAGACGGTGGACGGCCCGAGCAACAAGGACTGGCGCGGCGGCCGCGGCATCCTGGAGAACATCATCCCCAGCAGCACGGGCGCGGCCAAGGCCGTGGGCGTGGTGATCCCCGAGCTCAACAAGAAGCTCACGGGCATGAGCTTCCGGGTGCCGACTTCCGACGTCTCGGTGGTGGACCTGACGGTGGAGCTGAACAAGGAAGCGAGCTACGAAGAGATCTGCGCGGAGATGAAGGCGCAGAGCGAAGGCGCCTTGAAGGGCGTGCTGGGCTACACGACCGACAAGGTGGTGGCCACCGATTTCCGGGGCGACACGCGCACCTCGATCTTCGACGCGGACGCCGGCATCGCGCTGGACAAGACCTTCATCAAGGTCGTGAGCTGGTACGACAACGAATGGGGCTACTCCAACAAGTGCCTCGAAATGGTTCGCGTCGTCGCCAAGTAAGCGCAAGCTCACTCGACTTGAAAAAAGCGCCTTCGGGCGCTTTTTTCTTGCCCGGTTCACCTCGGTGACAGGCGCGCATTGACACTAGACCGACCGGTCTATAGATTGCGCCCCATGACCGACACCCCCGCCCCCGGCACCCGCGAACGCCTGATCGCGGCCATGACCGACGCCCTGCGCCGGCGCGGCCTGCACGGCATCGGCCTGACCGAACTGCTGGCCCAGGCCGGCGCGCCCAAGGGCGTGCTGTACCACCACTTTCCCGGCGGCAAGACCGAACTCGCCGTGGCCGCGATCGACGATGTGGTCGCGCGCATGCTGGGCTGGCTGGACGGCCTGCTGGCCAAGGAGGGCGACCCGATCGAAGCCGCGCGGCAATGGATGCAGGGCGCGACCCAGCGCCTGAGCAGCACGGGCTTTCACGCCGGCTGCCCGCTGGCGACCGTCGCGCTGGAGAGCACGCCAGACGACCACGCGCTGCGCGAGGCCCTGGCGCGCGCCTTCGCCACCTTGCGCGAGCGCATCGCGCTGGCGCTGGAACAGGCCGGCGAGCCGCGCGAGTCGGCCCGGGGTGTGGCGGCGCTGATCGTCGCCACCTACGAAGGCGGGCTGTTGCAGGCGCGCGTGGCCCACAGCACCGAACCCATCCAGCAGGCCGTCCAGACGCTGCTGGGCCTGCTCGCCGCGCGCCGCCCGCGCGGAACGGGCACCACTTGAGGAGACCCCCATGAGCACCCCCCCGGACGTTCGCATCGAAACCCTCCTGCTGACCGCCGCCGACGGCTACCCGCTCTCGGCCCGCCGCTACCGCAGCCCCACGCCGGCCCGCGCCCACCTCGTGATCGGGGGTGCGACCGCCGTGCCACAGGGCTTTTACAAGCGCTTTGCCGAACATGCCGCGCGCCGCGGCTTCGACGTGCTCACGCTGGACTACCGGGGCATCGGCGAGTCGGCCCCGCCCACGCTCAAGGGCTTTCGCATGGACTACCTCGATTGGGGCCGGCTCGACCTGGCCGCCGCCGTCGAAGCCATGCGCCAGGACGGCATGCCGCTGTACCTGGTGGGCCATTCGTACGGCGGTCATGCCCTGGGCCTGCTGCCGCACCACGACTGGGTGGACGGCGCCTACACCTTCGCCACCGGCGCCGGCTGGCACGGCTGGATGCCGCCGCTGGAGCGCATGAGGGTGCTGTTCATGTGGCGCGTGCTGGGGCCGGTGTGGACCAGGTTCGCCGGTTACCTGCCCTGGAGCCGCCTGGGCATGGGCGAAGACCTGCCGCTGGACGTGTACCGCCAGTGGCGCGGCTGGTGCCGCTTCCCGCGCTACTTCTTCGACGACCCGCAGATGCAGGCCACCACCGAACGCTTCGGCCAGGTGCGTTTCCCGATCGTGGCCGCCAACGCGCTGGACGATGCCTGGGCGCCACCGGCCTCGCGCGATGCCTTCATGGCCGGTTACCGCAACAGCTCGGTGCGGGCCGTCACCATCGACCCGCGCCGCGCGGGCCTGGGGCCGATCGGCCACATGGGCTACTTCCGGCCCAAGGCCTTGCCCTTGTGGAACGAGGCGCTCGACTGGTTCGAGGCGCTGCGTCCCGCCGCCGCCCCTTTGGCCGGCCGCTGAGCGCGGGTGTTGTAAAGCTGTGCGGAAATGCCGAATCGCCAGGGGATAAGGGCCATGCGAAAGACCGGCATGTCAAAATGTTCCGACACATCCCCCACCTTGCCTCGCTTGCCCTTCCGGCCCTCCCCATTCCATGCGGCGACTGTTTCCAGCACTGCTCCTGTGCACGGCCACCCTGGCGGGCCTGATTGCCACTCCCGCCATGGCGCAGGAGCCGTCCAGCCGGCGTGAGGCGGCCGGCCTGATCATCGGCTTCAAGGGCGACGAACTCGAATCGAACACCGCGACGGACCAGGGGCCCTGGGCCTCCGGACGTGAGCGGGCCCGTTCGCAATGGGACCGCAACGCCCGCCAGGGCCGCGAGCGCCTGACCCGCTGGGCGCGCGAGGTCGGGCTGCCGTCGGGCCAAGCCGGCGAGGCAGGCAACGCCCGCCTGCTGCGCTTCGATCGGCCCTTGCGTGGCCAGGCGCTGGACAACGCCGTGCGCCGCGCGCGCCTGCATCCCGACGTGGCCTGGGTCGAGCCCGATGTGCTGGTGCCCCGCCTGGGCGCGCCCGTCACCCCCAGCGACACGCTGTTTCCCCAGCAATGGCACCTGCAGACGCCCGATCTGGTGAACCTGACGGGCCTGAACCTGCCCCCCGCCTGGGGCGACACGACCGGCAGCACCTCCGGGTCCACGGCGGTCGTGGCGGTGGTCGACAGCGGCATCCGGGCGGGACACCCGGATCTGGCCGGCAAGCTGCTGCCCGGCTACGACCTGGTGAGTGAGCTGGCCGTGTCCAACGACGGCGACGGGCGCGACCCCGACCCAAGCGACCCGGGTGACTGGGTGCACCCTGCCGACCTGGCGAATCCGCTGTTCGCGGGCTGCGACCTGTCCAACAGCACCTGGCACGGCACCTTCATCGCGGGGCAGATCGCCGCCGCCACCGACAACGCCCAGGGCGTCGCGGGCCTGAACTGGGGTGCGAAGGTGCTGCCGGTGCGCGTCTCGGGCAAATGCGGCGCGCACCTGTCGGACCTGCTCGACGGCCTGCGCTGGGCGGCCGGCCTGCCGGTCTCGGGCCTGCCGATCAACCCGAACCCGGCGCGCGTGATCAACCTCAGTTTTGGTGGCGATTCGGCCTGCACGCCGGGCTACCAGACCACCATCGACGCGGTCACCAACGCGGGCGCCCTCATCGTCGTGGCGGCCGGCAATTCGAACACCACGCTGACCCGCCCGGCCGACTGCCGCCGGGTCATGACCGTGGCCTCGGTGCGCAAGGATGGGGCGAAGGCCGACTATTCCAGTTTCGGCACCCGCGTGGCATTGGCCGCGCCCGGGGGCTCGACCGATGCAGGCCCATCGACCTTGCTGTACTCGACCGACAACAGCGGCACGACCACGCCAGGGGTCGACATGTATGGCTACAAGCAGGGCACCAGCTTTGCCGCGCCACAGGCCGCGGGCATCGCCAGCCTGATGCTGGCGGTCAACCCCTTCCTGAGCCCGCGCCAGCTCATCGAGCGCATGAAGGCGGGGGCCCGACCTCACGTGGTGACGGGATTGGCCGCGTGCGGCACCCCGGGCGCGGGCGCCGTTTGCAACTGCACCACCACCACCTGCGGCGCCGGCCTGCTGGACGCCAACACCTCGGTGCAGCTGGCCACCGGCCCGGCGGTGGTGATCAAGCCGGTGGGTGAGGTCGAGCCGGGCACGGTGATCACGCTCGACGGCAGCCAGAGCGTGCCCATTCCCGGTCGCAGCATCGTGTCCTACCAGTGGGTGCAGGTGAGCGGGCCGCCGGTCACGCTCTCGTCGGCCAGCAGCGCGGTGGCCAAGGGCACGCTCGTGGCGGAGGACAGCTATGTGTTCTCGCTCACCGTGGTCGACAACTTCGGCCGCACGGGTGAAGACACCGTGCGCGCGGTGGCGGCCATGCCCGTGCTCGCCGCCAGCAGCAGCGGAGGAGGAGGCGGCGGCTCCGCTGGCCAGCTCTGGGGTTTGAGCCTGTGGGCCTGGGTGATCGCCGTGGCGCTGTGCCAGCGCCGCCGCCGTCGGATCTGAGCCGAGCCCGCCCGTCGGTTCAGCCGCAGCGGCGCAGCGCCTTGCCGGCCATGGCCTCGCGCAACCCCTCCACCGCCGCGCGCTGGGCGTCGGTGATGGCGGGCAGGCGCAGCGCGAACGACACGCTTTCCGCCCGTTCCTGCGCCACCCTGGCGGTGCGCACGCCGTCGCGCTCGGTCTGCTGCAGCGCCTGCCGCGCGGCGGCTTCAGTGGAGTAGGTGCCCAGCGCCAGCCCCGGGGCCAGGCCATTCGCGGTGAGCTCTCGGAACTGCACGCCCAGCCCGCGCAACTCGGCCTTCTTGCGCTCCACCTGCTCGGTGTTGTCGTAGCGCCCCATGTAGACGATCCAGCGGCCGCTGCTGCGGGTCTCGTTGAGTTGCCAGCCGTTCGCCGTCAGGCCCAGCAGCGCGAGTTCGGCGCGCAGCAGCTCGGCCTGGGCTTCGGTGAAGCCGGCGGCCTGCCAGCAGGCGCGCGGGCCATCGCTCGCTGGGGCGGCCGCTGTGGGTGGGGCCGGGGTGGGCGCGGCCGGTGGCGTCGGAGCGGCTTCCACCGCCGGGGCCGGCAGCGCGGGCGGTGGTGCCGCCGTCTCGGGCTCCGGCGCAGTGGCGGTGTCGGCCGGCGTTCCCTTGGGGCCATTGAGCAGGCGCAAGGCCTCCGGCCTGAGCTGCTGCGCCAGGCGCTGGGGCTCGCGCTGCTCGATCGGGGCCAGGCCCAGGCCACCCAGGTAGCCCTGGGTCCAGGCGAAATAGCCCGCGTTGGCCAGCACCAGCACGATGACCGCCCACCTCAACATGGGCGCACACTCACTTCTGAACTGGTGACGGTCAACATGCCCTGGTCGGTCAACACCTGCAGGGCACCGTCGGGGGTCACCCCGCAGGCCGTGCCCCGGGTGCCATCGGAGAGTTGCACGGCCAGGCCCTGCAAGGCGTCCAGGCCGGCGAAACGCTGCGCAAAGGCGCCAAAGCCCTGCGAGGCGAACGCGAGCACATCCTGCACCAGCGGTGGCGCCACGCGCTCGAGCACCTCGCCGGGCGTGATGCCCACGCTGACCTCGGCCAGTCCGGCCGGCGCCATGGCGGCCACGGTCGAGCCGTCGGGCACCAGGGCGGCCACGGCCGAGGCCTCGGGCCGGGCGATGTTGATGCCCACGCCGATCACCACCATGCGCTGGCCCTGCGCGGCGTCACCGGTGCTGGCGGTCTCCACCAGGATGCCGCCGAGCTTGCGCTGGTGCAGCCAGAGGTCGTTCGGCCATTTCAGCCGCACGTCGGGGTGCAGGCTGTGGGCCAGGCTCACGCCCACCGCGAGCGACAGGCCCGACCAGTTCGACGGCGCCAGCGGCAGGGCGATGGAAAACGTGAGCGATTGGCCCGGCTTGCTGTGCCAGCCCTTGCCGAGCCGGCCCCGTCCGGCGGTCTGCTGCTCGGCGGTCAGCAGCACCGGTTCCATGAGGCCGCTGCGCGCGCGCCGCATGAGCTCGCTGCTGGTGGAGTCGATGCTGGGCAGCACCTCCACCGTGAAACCCGGCAGCAGGGGCACCACGGCTTCCCAGACCGCTTCCGCGTGCGAGAGCAGATCAGACACAGACCGTGGCGCGCTCGGGCGCTCGTCCAGAACACCGCGCAACCGGCTTTGCCGGGGCGCAGGTGTTGCCCCCGGGGGGAGGCGCCAAAGGCGCTTCGGGGGGTAATTCATGTTCAGCCCAGTTTGGAGGCGCGTCCCGCGCGTTTGGGGGCGAGCAGCGTGCCGCGGCACTTCTTGGCGCCGCACCAGCAGGGGTACTCGGCCTTGAGCTTGGCCGTGTAGGGCTCGTCGATCACCAGGCCGTAGTCGTAGAACAGCTCTTCGCCGGCCTGGATGGGGCGCCGCGAGCGGATGAACACCCGGCCGTCTTCCACGTCGGCTTCGCAGTTGGGCTTGCAGCTGTGGTTGATCCAGCGCGCCGAATTGCCGCCGACCTTGGCGTCGATCACGTGCTCTTCATCGATGTGGAAGTAGAACGTGTGGTTCGGGTCGCTCGGGTCGTGCGGATGGCGGCGCAGCGCCTCCTCCCAGGTGATGATCTCGCCCACGTATTCGATGAGCGTCTCGCCCTCGGCCAGATCGACCACGGCGTACACGCCCTTGCCATGCACGCCGGAGCGCCGGGTCTGGATGCGGCGGCTGGCGGCGGGGGCGGCGGCCTTGGTCTTGGTGGAAGAAGGGCGCGGCTGCGTCTGGCGGGGGCTTTTCGTCACGGCCGAAATATTTGGTAAGGTTGTTTCATGCAGGTGCGCGCGGGTGTGCGCGTGCCCATGTGCGCGTGTACACGCGCGTGGAAAGCCGATTGTAGAGATGAAAACCCTGGTCATTGCCGAGAAGCCATCCGTGGCCCAAGACATCGTGCGAGCGCTTACCCCGGTGGCGGGCAAGTTCGACAAGCACGATGACCACTTTGAGAATGACAAGTACGTGGTGACTTCCGCCGTGGGTCACCTGGTGGAGATCGCTGCGCCGGAGGAATTCGACGTGAAGCGCGGCAAGTGGAGCTTCGCGCACCTGCCGGTGCTGCCGCCGTACTTCGAACTCAAGCCGATCGACAAGACCAAGTCGCGGCTGTCCGCGGTGGTCAAGCTGGTCAAGCGCAAGGATGTGTCGCGCCTCATCAACGCCTGTGACGCGGGCCGCGAGGGGGAGCTGATCTTCCGCCTGATCGAGCAGTACGCAGGCGGCCTGAAGAACGGCAGCTACCAGCCCCTGGGCAAACCGGTGCAGCGCCTGTGGCTGCAGTCGATGACGCCCGCGGCCATCCGAGACGGCTTCGAGCAGTTGCGCAGCAACGAGCAGATGCTGGGCCTGGCCGATGCCGCGCGCAGCCGTTCCGAGGCCGACTGGATGGTCGGCATCAACGGCACGCGCGCCATGACCGCCTTCAACTCGCGCGACGGGGGCTTCTTCCTCACCACCGTCGGCCGGGTGCAGACGCCCACGTTGTCCATCGTGGTCGAGCGCGAGGAAAAGATCCGCGCCCACAGGAGCCGCGACTACTGGGAAATCCACGCCAGCTTCCTGGCCGAGGCCGGCGAGTACCCGGGCAAGTGGTTCGACCCCAACTTCAAGAAGCCCACCGGTGACGATGCCGACGCCGAGCTGCGCGCCGACCGCGTCTGGACCCAGCGCGAGGCGCTGGCGATCGCCGACGCCGTGCGGGGCAAGGCCGCCAGCGTCAAGGAAGAGAGCAAGCCCACCACCCAGGCCTGCGGCCTGCTGTACGACCTGACCAGCCTGCAGCGCGAGGCCAACGGCCGCTTCGGCTTCTCGGCCAAGACCACGCTGCAACTGGCGCAAAGCCTGTACGAGCGCCACAAGGCCCTGACCTACCCCCGGACCGACTCGCGCGCCCTGCCCGAGGACTACCTGCCCACCGTCAGGCAGACCTTCGAGATGCTGGCCGGCAGCGGCATGAAGCACCTCGCGCCGCACGCGAAGACCGCGCTGGACAACAGCTACATCCGCCCGAGCAAGCGCATCTTCGACAACAGCAAGGTCAGCGACCACTTTGCCATCATCCCCACGCTGCAGGCGCCCAGCGGCCTGAGCGAGGCCGAGCAGAAGCTGTACGACCTAGTCGTGCGCCGCTTCCTGGCGGTGTTCTTCCCGAGCGCGGAGTTCATGGTGACCACGCGCATCAGCTCGGTGCTGAACCACCACTTCAAGACCGAAGGCAAGGTGCTCGTGAAGCCGGGCTGGATGGCCGTCTATGGCAAGGAGGCCGCCGAGGACGTGGCCGATGCCAAGGACGGTGACAAGGGCCAGAACCTGGTGCCCGTGCGCGAGGGCGAGACCGTGCGCACCGAGAGCGTCGAGCCCAAGGGCCTGAAGACCAAGCCGCCCGCGCGCTATTCGGAAGCCACGCTGCTGGGCGCCATGGAAGGCGCCGGCAAGCTGGTGGACGACGACGAGCTGCGCGAAGCCATGCAGGAAAAGGGTCTGGGCACGCCTGCCACGCGCGCGGCCATCATCGAAGGCCTGCTGACCGAGAAGTACATGTTCCGCGAAGGCCGCGAGATCATCCCCACCGCCAAGGCCTTCCAGCTCATGACGCTGCTGCGCGGCCTGGGCGTGGAAGAACTCTCCAAGCCCGAGCTCACCGGCGAGTGGGAATACAAGCTCGCGCAGATGGAGCATGGCCAGCTCAGCCGCGCCGCCTTCATGGGCGAGATCGCCGCCATGACCGAGCGCATGGTGAAGAAGGCCAAGGAATACGACCGCGACACCATTCCGGGCAACTACGCCACGCTGTCCACGCCCTGCCCGAACTGCGGCGGCGTGGTGAAGGAAAACTACCGCCGCTACACCTGCACCGGGGCCGACGGCAACAGCGAGGGCTGCGGCTTCTCGTTCGGCAAGTCGCCCGCCGGGCGAACCTTCGAACCCGAGGAGGCCGAACAGCTGCTGCGCGACAAGAAGATCGGCCCGCTCGAAGGCTTCCGCTCCAAGGCGGGTTGGCCCTTCGTGGCCGAGATCGTGATCAAGTTCAACGAAGAAGAAAAGAACTGGAAGCTGGAGTTCGACTTCGGCGACGACAAGAAGGGCGAAGAAAGCGGCGAGCTGGTGGACTTCACCGGCAGCGAGTCGCTCGGCGCCTGCCCCAAGTGCGGCAGCCCGGTGCACGAGCACGGCAGCAACTACGTGTGCGAAAAATCGGTGCCGACCCTGGCCCAGCCCACGCCCACGTGCGACTTCAAGAGCGGCAAGATCATCCTGCAACAGCCGGTGGCGCGCGAGCAGATGAACAAGCTGCTGGAGACCGGCAAGACCGACCTGCTCGACAAGTTTGTCTCCATGCGCACGCGCCGCGCGTTCAAGGCCTTCCTGGCCTGGGACAAGGAGGCTGGCAAGGTGAACTTCGAGTTCGAGCCGCGCGCGAGCAAGTTCCCGCCACGCAAGACCGCCGCCGGCGCGCCGGCCAAGGCCGCCCCGGCGAAGAAGGCCGCGCCCGCCAAGAAGGCACCCGCGGCCAAGAAAGCCGCGGCGGCCAAGACGCCCAAGACACCGCGCAAGACCACGGCGGCCAGCGGCAAGCAGCCCAGCGCCGCCCTGGCCGCGGTGATCGGCGAAGGCCCGGTGTCCCGCCCCGAGGTGGTGAAGAAGCTGTGGGACTACATCAAGGCCAATGGCCTGCAGGACGCCACCGACAAGCGCCGCGTCAACGCCGATGCCAAGCTCGCCGCCGTGTTCGGCAAGCCGCAGGTCACCATGTTCGAGATCGCCGGCATCGTGGGCCAGCACCTGAGCTGATTGTTTTCAAGAGGATTTCCGCATGAGCCTGACTCTCTATTTCGCCCCCGGCGCGTGTTCCTTCGTGCCCCACAGCATGCTGGAGCTCTCCGGCGCCGCGTTCGAGCCGCACAGCGTCAAGCTGCACAAGAACGAGCAGCGCAGCCCCGAGTACCTGGCGATCAACCCGCGTGGCCAGGTGCCGGTGCTGGTGGACGATGGCCAGGTGATCACGCAGATCGTGGCCATCCTGCTGCACCTCGATGCGAAGCTGCCCGAGGCGGGCATCCTGCCGGCGTCCGGCCTGGCGCGCACGCGCGCGCTGCAGACCCTGACCTGGATGAACAACACCGTGCACCCCACCTTCACGCACGTGTTCATGCCGGACAAGTTCACCGACGACGAGGCCGCCAAGCAGGCGATCCGCGCCCACGCCGCCAAGACCTACAAGGGCCTGCTGGACGAGATCGAGGGGATGGCCAGGCAGGCCTCGCCCTGGATGATGGGCGAGCGCCCCGGCGCGCTGGACGCCTACGCGCTCACGCTGCTGCGCTGGGGCGGTTTTGCGGGCATCGATCCCACCACCCAGCCGGCGACCTGGGACCTGGCCCAGCGCTTCGCCGCGCTGCCGCCGGTGGCGCGCGCGGTCGAGCGCGAAAAGCTGATGCTCAACATCTACAAGCCCAAGGCCTGAACGTTCAGGCCGGCAGTCGGGGCGTCTTCGGGGTGAAGCGCACCGAGGCCAGCAGACCGGGCGGGTTGCGCTCGGGGTGCGCGCTGTCGATCAGCACCGTGGCGCCGTGCTGCTGCGCGATCTCCTGCACGATGGTCAGGCCCAGGCCCGAGCCGTCCACGTTGGTGCCCAGCGCGCGGTAGAACGGCTGCAGCACGAACTCGCGTTCGCTCTCGGGAATGCCCGGGCCGTTGTCCTCCACCTGCAGGATCTGCACGCCGCTGAACGGATCGATCAGCACGCGCGCGGTGACCACGCCGCCGCGCCCGCTGTAGTTGATCGCGTTGTCCACCAGGTTGCGCACCATCTCCTGCAGCAGGATGGGGTTGCCGTCCATCAGACAGTCTTCCGGCACCTCCTCGGGGCCTTCGCAGCCCAGGTCGATGCCGTGTTCCAGCGCGCGCGGCACCGAGTCCTGCACCACACCGCGCACCAGGCGCGCCAGGTCCACGCGCGCGCTGGGCAGGGTGCGGCCGGTGGTCTCGGCGCGCGCCAGCGCGAGCAGCTGGTTCACGGTGTGCGTGGCGCGTGAGCTGGAGCGCGCGATCTGCTTGAGCGAGCTGTGGATTTCCTCCGCGTTGCTCTCGCGCTGGGCCAGTTCGGCCTGCATGCGCAGGCCGGCCAGCGGCGTCTTGAGCTGGTGCGCCGCGTCGGCCAGGAAGCGCCGCTGCGTGGTGAGCGAGGCCTTCAGGCGCGTGAGCAGGTCGTTGATCGACGACACCAGCGGCGCGACCTCCTGCGGAATGGCCGACTCCTCGATCGGGCTCAGGTCGTCGGGCTTGCGCGCGCGGATGCGCTGCTCCAGCTCGTTGAGCGGGCGGATGCCACGCACCAGCGCCAGCCACACCAGCAGCACGGCCAGCGGCAGGATGACGAACTGCGGCACCATCACGCCCTTGATGATTTCCGCCGCCAGCGTGGAGCGCTTGCCGCGTGTCTCGGCCACCTGCATCAGCACCAGGTGCTGGGCGTCGTTGCGCTCGAGCCAGGTGTAGGCCACCCGCACCTCATCGCCGCGCACCACATCGTCGCGCAGCAGCACGCGGCCGGCCTCGGGCGTCTCGTCCTCGCGCGGGCGGGGAAAGTCCAGCTCACCGCTGACGAGCTTGCCGCGCGGGTCGATCACCTGGTAGTAGACGAGGTCGCTGTCGTCGGCGCGCAGCAGGTCGCGCGCCTGCGCGTTGAGGTTGAAGCTGATCTGCCCGTTCTGGTTCGCCACGAACTGCGTGAGCGCCTGCAGGTTGAACTCCAGCGCGCGGTCGAACGGTTTGCTCGCGATGCCTTGGGCCACGAACCAGGTCAGGGCCAGCGACAGCGGCCACAGCAGCAGCAGCGGCGTGAGCATCCAGTCCAGGATCTCGCCGAACAGACTGCGCTGTTCGCGCTGGAACAGGCCGAACGACTTCGGGATGGGGCGGCCCGCCACCGGCGGCGGTGCGGCCTCGATCAAAGCCTCGGTTTCAGCCGGCGATTTTTTCAAGGCAGTAGCCCAGACCGCGCACGGTGGCGATGCGGATCGGGCCCTTCTCGATCTTCTTGCGCAGGCGGTGGATGTAGACCTCGATGGCGTTGTTGCTCACCTCTTCGCCCCACTCGCACAGGCGCTCGACCAGCTGGTCCTTGCTCACCAGGCGCCCGGCGCGCTGCAGCAGCACCTCCAGCAGGCCGAGTTCACGCGCCGAGAGCTCGACCATCTTGCCGTCGATGGTGGCCACGCGGCCGGCCTGGTCGTATTCGAGCGGGCCGTGGCGGATGGTGTTGGTGGAGCCGCCCATGCCGCGCCGGGTGAGCGCGCGCACGCGGGCTTCGAGTTCCTGCAGCGAGAACGGCTTGGCCATGTAGTCGTCGGCGCCGTAGTCCAGGCCCTTGACGCGCTCCTCGATGCTGTCGGCCGCGGTGAGGATGAGCACCGGCAGCGTGGAGCCGCGCGAACGCAGGCGCTTGAGCACCTCCAGGCCGTGCAGCCGGGGCAGGCCCAGGTCCAGGATCAGCAGGTCGAACTCGTTGTTGGTCAGCAGGGCGGCGTCGGCCTCGGTGCCGCTGGTGACGTGGTCCACCGCCGCGCCGGCGGCGCGCAGGCTGCGCAGCAGGCCGTCCGCCAGCACGTGGTCGTCTTCGGCAATCAGGATGCGCATGGGAAGGTCTCCTGGGTGGCTGCCGGGGCAGCGCTTCATCGGGGAATGCCCGGCATCGGGCGAACCATTTTAGGCCGCGCAGGCCCCTGCGGCACGGTGTTCAGCGGGGTGGCACGGCCGCCCGCGCGCCGGGCGATTCCGAGCCATAGGCCTCCAGGCCGAGCGCCACCACGGTGGCCACCGCGTCGCCCACCTGGGCGCGGAATTCCGCCTCGGCCTGGGCCACGGCCTGGCGGAACGCCTCCAGCCACAGCAGGCCGGTGTCGGTGAACACGATGCGCCGTGCCCGCGCATCGCGCGCGTCCGGCTCGCGCCGCACCAGGCCCCAGGCCTCGCACTGCGTCACCAGGTCGCCCATGGCCTGCTTGCTCATGCCCGCCTGGTGCGCCAGCTCGGTCAGGCGCGAGCCGTGCAGGCCCAGGTGGCGCGTGATGTGGATGTGCGCGGCGCCCACCTGCGCCCTCGCGGCCAGGTGCGAGAGCGCCAGCGGCACGTTGGCGTCGTGCGCCATCAGGCTGAGCACGCGCTCGTCGAAGCGGCGCAGTGCCAGGCCCATCAGGCGCCCCAGGTGGCCGCCGCGCCAGCGGTCATCGGGCAAAACAGGGGAGGTGTCGGGCATTCGCTGATGGTAAGGCAAACTGACCAAATAACACCTTGTTCGAATTCAACCTGCCTGTAAACTCCTGCTCAAGCATCCAGCCTGTACACATTTACAGGCTTTGCGAACCTCTACCACCCGCTCAGGAGCCCCTCATGGACGCAGCCGTCAAGAACAACCCCCTCAACAGCGAAAAAGCCAAGGCCTTGCAGGCCGCGCTGGCCCAGATCGAAAAGCAGTTCGGCAAGGGCACCATCATGCGGCTGGGCGAGGGCGAGGTGATCGAGGACATCCAGGTCGTCTCCACCGGCTCGCTGGGCCTGGACATCGCCCTGGGCGTCGGCGGCCTGCCCAAGGGCCGCGTGGTCGAGATCTACGGCCCGGAATCCTCGGGCAAGACCACGCTGACCCTGCAGGTCATTGCCGAAATGCAGAAGCTCGGCGGCCAGTGCGCCTTCGTCGATGCCGAGCACGCGCTGGACATCCAGTACGCGCAGAAGCTCGGTGTGAACCTGCAGGACCTGCTCATTTCCCAACCCGACACCGGCGAGCAGGCGCTCGAGATCGTCGACAGCCTGGTGCGTTCCGGCGCGGTCGATCTGATCGTGGTCGACTCGGTGGCCGCGCTCACGCCCAAGGCCGAACTCGAAGGCGAAATGGGCGATTCGCTGCCCGGCCTGCAGGCCCGTCTGATGAGCCAGGCGCTGCGCAAACTCACGGCGCACATCAAGAAGACCAACTGCATGGTCATCTTCATCAACCAGATCCGCATGAAGATCGGTGTGATGTTCGGCAGCCCCGAAACCACCACCGGCGGCAACGCGCTGAAGTTCTACGCCTCGGTGCGCCTGGACATCCGCCGCACCGGCACGATCAAGAAGGGCGAGGAAGCGATCGGCAACGAGACCAAGGTCAAGGTGGTCAAGAACAAGGTCTCGCCACCCTTCAAGACGGCCGAGTTCGACATCCTGTTCGGCGAAGGCATCAGCCGCGAGGGCGAGATCCTCGATCTGGGCGTGGTGCACCGCGTGATCGAGAAGTCGGGCGCCTGGTACGCCTACAACGGCGAGAAGATCGGCCAGGGCCGCGACAATGCGCGCGAATTCCTGCGCGAGAACATCGAACTGCGCGTGGAGATCGAGAACAAGGTGCGCACCGAACTGGGCGTGCCGCTGCTGCCGGTGGACGAAGCGCCGGCGCCCGCCAAGGGCGGCAAGGCCGAAAAGGCCGAGAAGGCGGCCAAGGCCAAGGACGTTGACGCCACGTCGGCGGCCTGATCCCCGCCCTTGCGCGCATGGCCTTCGACCAGATTTCCCTCAAAGGCCGTGCGCTGCGCCTGCTCGCCGGGCGCGAACATTCACGCGCCGAGTTGCAGCGCAAGCTGAGCGTGCACGAAACCGAGCCCGGCGAGCTGGCGAAAGCGCTGGACGAGCTGGAGGCCAAAGGCTTCATCAACGAGCAGCGCGTGCTGGAGTCGGTGCTGCACCGGCGCTCGGCCCGCCTGGGCGCGTCGCGCGTGCGCCAGGAGCTGCAGGCCAAGGGGCTGGACCCGCAGGCGGTGGCCGAGGCGGTGGCGGGCCTGCAAGGTTCGGAAGAAGCGCGCGCGCGCGAGGTCTGGCGCAAGCGCTTCGCCGGACCGCCGGCCGACGCCGCCGAGCGCGGCAAGCAGATGCGTTTCCTGCTCACGCGCGGCTTTGGCGCCGAGGTGGTGCGGCGCGTGGTGAAGGGCGCGCCTGCCGACGACAGCGAGGACTGAACGCGCGCGTCAGCGTGGCTGGGTGGCCGAGGCGCCGCCCGGCGCCCGGGGCGGGCGCAGCATGCGCCAGGCCAGCAGGCCGCTGGCCACCATGATGCCCGTGCCCAGCACCGCGGCGGCCTGCAGCCCATCGACAAAGGCGGTGCGCGCGGCCAGCCCCAGGGCCTCGGCCAGCGGCGCGGGCAGGCTTTCGGCGACCCGCAGCGCGCCGCCCAGGGTCGAGGCTTCGGCCACGGCCTCCTGGGGCAGGCCCGCCGGCAACTGGCCCGCCATGCCGGCGCGGTACAGGCCCGTGGCCATGCTGCCGAACACCGCGATGCCCAGAGCGCCGGACAGCTCCGCGCTGGTTTCCGACAGGGCCGATGCCGCGCCCGCGCGCTCGGGCGGCGCCGAGCTGATGACGATGTCGTTGCCCAGCGTGAACACCGGCGCCATGCCGATGCCCATGAGCGTCATGCCCGCGACCAGCGCGAGCAGGCCATGGGGGCCATCGACCAGCGCCACGCCCGCGAAGCCGACCGCAGCCACCGCCAGCCCCGTCACCATGGTGCGGGGCGCCGAATAACGTTGCGCGATGGCCGGTGTCAGCATCGAACCGACCACGAACGACAGGGCCCAGGGCACGGTGCACACGCCCGCCACCAGGGGTGAGAGGCCCAGCACGAGCTGCAGGTGCTGCGAGATGAAGATGTAGACGCCGAACATCGCGAACGAGGTGAGGGCGTAGGTGCAGATGGCGGCCGCGAAGCGGGGCTGGCCGAACAGCCGCAGGTCGAGCAGCGGGTAGGCGATGCGGCGCTGGCGCCGCACGAAGGCCACGCCCGCCGCGAGGCCGAGCGCCGCGGCCACCCAGGTCGGCGCGTCCACATGGCCTTCGGCCGCCTGCTTGAGCGCGAACACGCCGCCGAGCACGGCGGTGAGCGAGAGCGCCACGCTGCCCAGGTCGAGCCGGCCCGCCTCGGGGTCGCGGTACTCGGGCAGCAGGAAGGGGCCCACCGCCAACAGCAGCAACATCACCGGCACCGCGGCCCAGAAGATCGCGGGCCAGGCGAAGTACTGCAGGATCACGCCTCCCACCAGCGGGCCGATCGCGCCACCCACCGAGTAGCTCGAGATCCAGATGCCGATGGCGATGCGGCGCTCGCGCTCATCGCGGAACATGTTGGAGATGAGCGAGAGCGTGGACGGCGCCAGCGTGGCGCCGGCGACGCCGAGCAGCGCGCGCGTGGCGATGAGGGCCTGCGCGGTGGTGGACAGGGCCGCCGCCACCGAGGCGGCCGCGAACGCCGCCGCCCCGATCATCAGCAGCCGGCGCCGCCCGATCTTGTCGCCCAGCGTGCCCATGGTGATCAGCAGGCCGGCGACCATGAAGCCGTAGATGTCGATGATCCAGAGCAGTTGCGCGGACGAAGGACGCAGGTCGGCGCTGATGGCGGGCAGCGCGAGGTTGAGCACGGTGAGGTCCATGGCATAGACCAGGCAGGGCAGGGCGATCACGCCCAGCGCCACCCATTCGCGGCGCGTGGCCCGGGGTGGAGCGATCTCGATGGCTGGCGGAGTGGCAGGCATGGGGTTTCCTCAAGGTTCGGCGGTGGATCACGCCGAGATCCGGCGCCATCCTGGGGTACGACGAACCAGGGCCGGGCGTTTCGACAACCCGCCGCCCAGCCTTACAGGCCGAGCATCAGCTTCAGGTTCTGCACCGCGGCGCCGCTGGCGCCCTTGCCCAGGTTGTCCAGCCGGGCCACCACCACCGCCTGCTTCGCCTCGGCGTTGCCGAACACGCGGATTTCGAGCTGGTTGGTGTCGTTCAAGGCCAGGGCGTCGAGCTTGCCGTCTTCGGTCGCCGGTTGCACGCTCACCCATTCACTGCCCGCGTAGTGCTTCGCGTAGGCCGCGTGCAGGTCGGCCAGCGTGGGCTGGCCGGGCAGGGTGTCCAGGTGCAGGGGCAACTGCACCAACATGCCCTGTGCGAAGTTGCCGACGGATGGCACGAAGATGGGCCGGCGCGTGAGGCCGGTGTAGGCCAGGATTTCCGGGATGTGCTTGTGCTTGAGGCCCAGGGCGTACAGCTCATAGGCCGGGGCTTCGCCTTTTTCGTAGGCCTCGATCATGGTGCGGCCTCCGCCCGAGTAGCCGCTGACGGCCGGCAGGCAGACCGGGTAGTCGGCGGGCAGCAGGCCGGCGTCGACCAGCGGGCGCAGCAGGGCGATGGCGCCGCTGGCATAGCAGCCCGGGTTGGCCACGCGGCGGGCGTTGACCACCGCGTCGCGCTGGCCCGGCGCGAGTTCGGGGAAGCCGAACACCCAGCCGGGTGCGGTGCGGTGGGCGGTAGAGGCGTCGATGACCTTGGGCTGCTGGCCGGGCAGGGCGTCGATCATGGCGACCGACTCGCGCGCCGCGTCGTCGTGCAGGCAGAGGATGACCAGATCGACCTGCGCCATCAGCTCGCGCTTGGCGACCGGGTCCTTGCGGCGCTCGGGTGCGATGCTCACGAGTTCGATCTGCGGCATGCCTTGCAGGCGCTCGCGAATCTGCAACCCGGTGGTGCCTGCTTCGCCGTCGATGAAAACCTTGGCCATGGCCGCTCTGCCTTGTCAGTTGGATTCAGGGGGATTACCAAACCCGCGCGTCGAATGCGCGCTTTTGGTGCGTTGCACCATGATACAGTCCCGGGTTGCTGTTTTCAGTGCCCACCCAGCGGCCACCCCGGTTCGGCCGTCACTCTTTTACCTGTTCCTGAGAGACACCTCATGAAGATCCATGAATACCAAGGCAAGGAAATCTTGCGCCAGTTTGGTGTGCCCGTGCCCCGCGGCATTGCGGCATTTACGGTGCAAGAGGCGGTGGAAGCCGCTCAAAAGCTCGGCGGCCCGATCTGGGTGGTCAAGGCCCAGATCCACGCCGGTGGCCGTGGCAAGGGCGGTGGCGTGAAGGTGGCCAAGTCGGTGGACGACGTCAAGCGCCTGGCCGGCGAAATCCTGGGCATGCAGCTCAAGACGCACCAGACCGGCCCCGAAGGCCAGAAGGTTCGCCGCCTCTACATCGAAGACGGCGCCGACATCAAGAACGAACTGTACGTCTCGCTGGTGACCGACCGCGCGACGCAGAAGGTGGCCCTGATCGCTTCGAGCGAAGGCGGCATGGACATCGAGGAAGTGGCGCACGCCACGCCCGAAAAGATCATCACCGAGATGATCGATCCCCTGACCGGCATCACCGCCGAGCAGAGCAAGAAGGTCGCCGCGGCCATCGGCCTGACCGGCGCCTCCGTCGACCAGGCCGTGGACATCTTCTCCAAGATCTACAAGTGCTACATGGACACGGACGCGTCGCTGGTGGAAATCAACCCGCTGAACTGCGACTCCAAGGGCAACCTGATGGCGCTGGACGCCAAGTTCAACTTCGACGCGAACGCCCTGTTCCGCCACCCTGAGATCGTGGCCTACCGCGACCTGGACGAAGAAGACCCGGCCGAAGTGGAAGCCTCCAAGTTCGACCTGGCCTACATCAGCCTGGACGGCAACATCGGCTGCCTGGTCAACGGCGCCGGCCTGGCCATGGCCACCATGGACACCATCAAGCTGTTCGGTGGCGAGCCCGCCAACTTCCTGGACGTGGGCGGTGGCGCCACCGCGGAGAAGGTGACGGAAGCCTTCAAGATCATGCTCAAGAACCCCAACGTCAAGGGCATCCTGGTCAACATCTTCGGCGGCATCATGAAGTGCGACACCATCGCCACCGGCGTGATCACCGCCTGCAAGGCCGTGAACCTGTCCGTGCCGCTGGTGGTGCGCATGAAGGGCACCAACGAAGAGCTGGGCAAGAAGCTGCTGGCCGAATCCGGCCTGCCCATCATCGCCGCAGACACCATGGCCGAAGCGGCGACCAAGATCGTTGCTGCCGTCAAGTAAGCCCGGAGAAACATCATGTCCATCTACATCAACAAAGACACCAAGGTCATCACCCAGGGCATCACGGGCAAGACGGGCCAGTTCCACACCGAGAAGTGCCAGGAATACGCGAACGGCAAGAACGCCTTCGTGGCCGGCGTGAACCCGAAGAAGGCCGGCGAGTCGATCTTCAACATCCCGATCTACGCCTCCGTCAAGGAAGCCGCGACGCAGACCGGCGCCACCGTGTCGGTGATCTACGTGCCGCCCGCGGGCGCCGCCGCCGCCATCTGGGAGGCCGTGGAAGCCGACCTGGACATGGCCATCTGCATCACCGAAGGCATCCCGGTGCGCGACATGCTCGAGGTGCGCAACAAGATGAAGGCCAAGGAAGCCGCCGGCGGCAAGAAGACCCTGCTGCTGGGCCCCAACTGCCCCGGCCTGATCACGCCCGACGAGATCAAGATCGGCATCATGCCCGGCCACATCCACCGCAAGGGCCGCATCGGCGTGGTGAGCCGTTCCGGCACGCTGACCTACGAAGCCGTGGCCATGCTGACGGAAGTGGGCCTGGGCCAGTCGACCGCCGTGGGCATTGGTGGCGACCCCATCAACGGCCTCAAGCACATCGACGTGATGAAGGCCTTCAACGACGATCCCGACACCGACGCCGTGATCATGATCGGTGAGATCGGCGGCCCGGACGAGGCCGACGCGGCCCGCTGGTGCAAGGCCAACATGAAGAAGCCGGTGGTGGGCTTCATCGCGGGCGTGACCGCGCCTCCCGGCAAGCGCATGGGCCACGCGGGCGCGCTGATCTCCGGCGGCGCCGACACGGCCGATGCCAAGCTTGCCGTCATGGAAGAGTCCGGCTTCATCATCACGCGCAACCCTTCGGAACTGGGCAAGCTGCTCAAGGCCCAGCTCTGAGTCACCCCCTGCGGGTGTGAAAAGGGCAACGCTTGCGTTGCCTTTTTTTATGTCCGCACGGAAATTGAGGTGCCGAATCCACAAAGGCGCTTGCTCGGCCGAACCTGATTGCAACAAAATGCAACATCCAGGATGCCAGCGATTTGCCGGCACCGACGGTGCGCTTGTCTCTGACCTTTGGGCAGTTCGCGGCGACCTTCAGGCGAACCCACCCGGAGAATGCGCGACGTGTCCACCCGCAAGACGAAACCCCTGCAAGGCCGAGGCCGGATCTGGCGATCCGACGCCTTCCTGGGCCTCGGCGTGGTGCTCGCCGTTTTCGCGCTGCACGCTTCGACCGACCTGTTTGACGGTCTGGAACGCCGCTTCTACGACGTCGCCAGCGCGGCCAGCAGCCGCCAGCCCAGTGAGCGCATCGCCATCATCGCGATCGACGACCAGAGCATCGCCAACATCGGGCGGTGGCCCTGGTCACGCGAGGTGCATGCGGAGCTGATCGACCAGCTCAGCGCGGCCAAGGCCAAGACCGTCGCCCACACCGCCTTCTTCTTCGAACCGCAGACCGACCGGGGCCTGGCCCAGCTGCGGGCCTTGCGCGGCCAACTCGACGGCACGGCACCCGGCGCCACAACGCTGCCCGATCTGGGCGCCGTGTCGCGCCAGCGCCTGCTGGGATTCATTGGCGAGGCCGAGCAACGGCTGGATACCGACGCCCGGCTGGTCGCCAGCATGGCGCGCGCGGGCAACGTGATCGTGCCTTCGGTGTTCACCCTGGGTGAACCGCTGGGCCGGCCCGACGCGCCTTTGCCCGCCTTCGCCCAGCGCAGCGCGCTGGCCGACGACAGCGCCTTCGGCCTGCCGGCGCAACGCACGCAACAGCCCCTGCCCGCCGTGGGGGAGGCCGCCCGGGCGGTGGGCCACCTCAACCAGATTCAGGATGCCGACGGCGCGGTGCGCCGGGAAGCGCTGCTGGTGGACTTCGATGGTTACGCGGTGCCGTCCATGGCGCTGAGCGTCGCGGCGCACAGCCTGAACCTGGGCATGGAGGACATCCGCCTGTGGCCGGGCGAGGGCGTGCAGCTGGGCCCGACCCGCCTGCCGACCGACGAAGCCGCGCGCCTGCTGCCGCAGTTCTACGCCGATCGCGACGGCAAGCCCGCCTTCTCGGTGGACTCCTTCTACGACGTGATCTCCGGGCGCATTCCCGCCAGCAAGTACGCCGACAAGGTGGTCATCATCGGCGCGACCGCCGCGGGCGTGGGCACGCTCTTCACCACCCCGGTGTCGCCGGCGATGTCCCCTGCCGCCATCCTCGCGCACATCACCTCCAGCCTTCTCAATGGGCATTTCATCGCCCAGCCGGCCTGGGGTGGTCTGGCGGTGTTGGGTGTGTTGCTGGTGGTCGTGGCGCATCTGGTGGCGTTGCTGCCGCGCCTGTCCGCCGCTGCGGGCGCCGCGGTGACAGCTGGGCTGTTCCTGCTCCTGCTGGGGGTCGAATATCAGCTTCTGGCGTCGGCTGCGGTCTGGCTGCAACTGGTGTTCCCGGTCGCGCTGCTGCTGATCGGGCACCTCGCGCTCACCACCCGGCGCTTCCTCGCAACGGAAGCGGGCAAGATCAAGGCGGACGAGGAGTCGGCCGAAACCAATCGCATGATGGGCCTGGCGCTGCAGGGCCAGGGCCAGCTCGACATGGCGTTCGACCGCCTGCGCCGCGTGCCCTTCAGTCCCGCGCTGATGGACAACCTCCGGCACCTCGCGCTGGACTTCGAGCGCAAGCGCCAGTTCAACAAGGCCGAAGCGGTGTACGAGCACATGACCCGGTTCGATCGCACCGACGCCGATGTGGTGGCACGCCTTCAGCGGACGAGGCATCTTTCGAACACGGTGGTGCTGGGGCCGGGCTCGTCGCATCCAGGCGGAACGCTGGTGCTCGGCGATGAGCATGTCGAGAAACCCATGCTGGGCCGATACCGGATCGAGAAGGAGCTGGGCAAGGGCGCCATGGGCGTGGTGTACCAGGGCCTGGATCCGAAGATCGGGCGCACCGTGGCCATCAAGACGCTGGCGCTGAGCGCCGAATTCGAAGGCGCGGAGTTGGCCGATGTGCGCGAACGCTTCTTCCGAGAAGCCGAAACGGCCGGGCGGCTGCAGCACCCGAACATCGTCACCATCTTCGACGCGGGCGAAGAGCATGACCTGGCCTACATCGCGATGGAGTTCCTGCAGGGGCGCGACCTCGCGGCGCACACCCGCGACGGACAGCTGTTGCCGGTCGCGGCCGTGCTGTCCATCGGCGAACGCGTGGCGCTGGCGCTGGACCATGCGCACCGCCAGCAGGTGGTGCACCGCGACATCAAGCCCGCCAACGTGATGTACGACTCCGCCACCGGTTCGGTGAAGGTCACCGACTTCGGCATCGCGCGCATCACAGGGTCCAGCAAGACCCGCACGGGCATGGTGCTGGGCACCCCGAGCTTCATGTCGCCCGAGCAGCTGGCCGGCCAGCGCGTGGACGGCCGCTCGGACCTCTATTCGCTGGGGGTCATGCTGTTCCAGTTGCTCACGGGCAGCTTGCCGCTGCGCGGCGATTCGATGGCCGCGCTCATGTACCAGATCGCCAACCAGCCCGCGCCCGATGTGCGTGAACGACGTCCTGAATTGCCGCCGGAACTGGCCGATATACTGAGCAAGACCCTGTCGAAATCACCTGCGGAAAGGTACCAGACAGGGCTCGAAATCGCCGCCGACCTCCGCAAGACCATCGCCGCCCTGTCGACGTCCCCCGACGTACACATGGCGCCTCAGACCGTGCCCGTTTCCCATGGGCGTGGCCATGAAAACGCGGTGCTTGCCACAGTTGTCACGCCGGTGCCGGTTTCGTCGCGCGAGCCCGAGACAGTCAGCTTCGATATCCGCTTATAAATCCAACAATATGATTTTTGAGTATTTTTGTCTGACAGATCCGGGTCTGGTCAGGGACAACAACGAGGACTCCGTGGCCCTCGATCCCGACAACCAGATCGTGGTGCTGGCCGATGGCATGGGCGGGTACAACGCGGGTGAAGTCGCGAGCGCGATGGCGACCACCTTCATCCGGACCGAGCTCGGGCGATGGATGTCCGAGGGGGGCATGAGGCCAGCGCGCGCGAACTCAAGCGCGCCATGGAAATCTGCATCGACAACGCCAACCGGTCCATCTTCAACGCCGCGAATTCCAACGCGCAATACGCCGGCATGGGCACCACCCTGGTCATGGGCGTGTTCCATGGCGCGCGCGCCATGATCGGCCATGTGGGCGACTCGCGCTGCTACCGCCTGCGCGCCGGCAGCTTCGTGCAGATCACGCGGGACCACTCCTTGCTGCAGGAGCAGATCGACGCCGGGCTCATTTCGCTGGAGCAGGCCCAGTACGCCACCCACAAGAACCTGGTCACCCGCGCCCTGGGGGTGGAAGACACGGTGTTGCTCGAAGTCAACGAGTACCGGGTCGAGGACGAAGACCTCTATCTGTTCTGTTCCGACGGGCTCAGCGACATGATGAGCGACGAGCGCATTGCCGCCATTCTGGTGACCGCGGGCACGCTGGAGGAAAAGGCGCAGGCCCTGGTGGACGGGGCCAATGACTGCGGTGGACGCGACAATATTTCGGTGATACTGGCGTATGCTCGATCGAAGCCGATCCGCAAAGGCCTGCTCTCGCGGATGCTCGGCAAGTAGTCGCCAGCGCCATTTCAGAATTCAATCAATAGGTTCCAGAGGAGTCGGCCATGCCGAAAATGATCGTTTCCATCGACGGTGTCGTCATCAAGGAAGTGCAACTCACGAAAGACCGCACCACGCTGGGCCGGCGTCCTTACAACGACATCGTGATCGACAACCTCGCGGTCAGCGGTGAGCATGCCGTGATGCAGATGTCGGGCATGGACGTGTTTCTGGAAGACCTCAACAGCACCAACGGCACCTACGTCAACGGCAAGGCGATCAAGAAGCAGCAGCTGCAGAACGGCGACGCCGTCGAAATCGGCAAGTACAAGATCAAGTTCGTGCACGAAGGCGCGAGCGAAACCTACGAAAAGACCACCGTCATCAACGCCGGCTCCGTGGTGGAGGCCGGCGACTCCCAGGGCGCACCGCTGGGCAATGCCGCGATCAAGGTCATGTCAGGCACCGCGGCCGGCCGCGAAGTGCCTCTGGTCAAGGTGGTGACCACCATTGGCAAACCCGGTGTGGCGGTGGCGGCCATCACGCGCCGGCCCCATGGTTATGTGGTGGCCCTGGTCGAAGGCACGCAGAAACCCACCATCAACGGCAGCCCCATCGGGACCGACGCCGTGAACCTGCACCATGGCGACCTGCTGGAACTGGCCGGCACGCAGATGCAGTTCGTCCAGCACTGAGGCGGACCCGAGCCATGCCCGTGGACCGGGCATGGCGGCCATCGGCAGAAATGCCAAAAAAGTCCTTTCCGGCGCCTGGTCAAACGGGTAGCCTTCGGCAGTCGGTTGCCGGCCCGGCTTGTTCGGGTTGAGGCAACCAGTTTCCCCATCCAATGTGCCGGCGGTCCCGGCCATGCCACTGCCAAAGCTGCCAAATGAGGGTCCGCGTACTGGGGTGCTCTGGCGCCATCGCCCATGGTTGCCGCACCACGTCCTTTCTGCTCGACGACAACGTCCTGATCGACGCCGGCACCGGCGTGGGCGATCTGACCCTGGATGAGATGGCGCGGGTGGACCACGTCCTGCTCACCCATTCGCACCTGGATCACGTGGCCGCGCTGCCCCTCATGCTGGATGCCGTGGCCGCCCGGCGCCTGGCCAGTGGCGCTGCGCCGCTGCAGGTGCACGCGCTGCCCGGTACCATCGCCGCGCTCAAGGTGCACATCTTCAACAACCTGATCTGGCCCGACTTCTCCGCCATTCCCAGTGTGGACACGCCGCTCATGCGCTTCGTGTCCATTGCGGTCGGCGAGGTGCTCCATGTCGGCGGCAAGTCGGTCGAGGTCTTGCCGGCGGTGCACACCGTGCCGGCGGTCGGCTTTGCCGCCGCCAGCGCCTCGGGTCACTGGGTCTTCAGTGGCGACACCGGGCGCAACCCGGCGTTCTGGCAGCGCGTCAACCAGCTGCCGGTGGCCCTGCTGGTGATCGAAACCGCCTTCAGCGACCGGGAGCACGCCCTCGCGCAGCGCAGCCTGCACCTGGCCCCCAGCCTGCTGGCGCAGGAACTGGAGCAGATCGATGGCCGCCAGCGCTACCCGATCTACATCACCCACACCAAGCCGGCAGAAACCGGCCTGATCATGGAAGAGATCCGCCGCTTCGACGAAGCGCCCAACCACACGGGCGATGCGCGCCACGACATCCGCTGGCTCAGCGCGGGGCAGACCTTCGAACTGTGACAAAAAGCCGTTGCCTGAGGGCGAGGTGACAAAAATTGTCGGTCTCATGCCGATGCAGGGGTCACCAAATGTCACTGATGCAGGGTAAAGCGCTAAAAAGACCTCAAAAAGCGCGGCATTTCGGGCTGGCACGGTGTCTGCTGATTGGGATGCGTCTTTACCCCAACCCTGCCCCAAGGAGTTCTCCATGAAATTGAAACGCGCCGTCCAAAAAGGCTTCACCCTGATCGAATTGATGATCGTGGTGGCCATCATCGGTATTCTGGCTGCCGTCGCGCTGCCCGCTTATCAAGATTACACGGTGCGCGCCCGCGTGTCGGAAGTCGTGCTGGCCGCATCGTCGTGCCGCACTTCCATCACCGAGACGGTTCAAGCCGCTGCACCTGGCACCGACATCAGCTCGGCCATCTCCGGTTCCTGCGCAATCGTGCCGACACGCATGGTGCAATCCGGTTTTGCCGATGCAGACGGCGTGATCACGATCATCGGCAACGCCACGAACATCGGTGGTGGCATCGGCACCAACAACCAAATCCAGCTGGCGCCGTTTGTGTCTGACACCGTGGCTTTGGATGGCGCTACGCATGCGGGTGCGGTCATCACCCGCTGGGTTTGCGGCCCCACGACCACCAATGGCATGAATCCTCGCTTCCTGCCCGGCTCCTGCCGCGGCTAAGCCAAGCGCATTTTCAGCATGAAGGGCCGCTTTGCGGCCCTTTTTCTTGACCTTCTGTTGTGCCATGCCACTTCACTACACGCGCTTCCAGCTGATCGAGAACACGCTCGCGGTGCTCGTGCTGTCGCTGATCTGGACGGTGCCCAACCACCAATTGCCCTGGAACGCCTTTCATCATGAAGTCGCGATGGCGGTTGTGCTGGGCTTGATGGCCATCGTGGTGGCTTGGCAGACCCGCTGGCGCGTGCCCCTGTCGGCGTTCGTTGGCGTGCTGGGGCTGCTGATCCTGGTGCCTTGGGGGCAGTGGCTCGGCGGTCTGATGCCCAAAGCTGGCACGGCGGCGGTGTCATCGGCTTACGTGGCCGCCGTCCTGGTGGCCTTTCTGCTCGGTCATGCTGCGCGGTCGAACCAGCACCACCGGCTGCTGGACATTGTTTTCGCGGCCCTGGCCCTGGGCGCAGCGTTGAACGTGCCGGTGCAATGGATCCAGTGGTTGCAGTGGTACTCCAGCGATTTCGACTCCCTGGTGCTGCTGTTGGTCACCCCTATCAACGATCGTCAGCGTCCCTCGGGCATGATCCTGCAGCCCAACCAGCTGGCGACCATCCAGGTCTGGGGTCTGATCGGCCTCACGTGGTTCCGGCACCGTCGCATGCTGTCACAGGGCATGTTCGTTCTGCTGTTCGCATGGATCGGCATCGGCATCGGGTTGACCCAGTCGCGAGCGGGCTTGCTGGAGATGGCTGTGGTGGCCGGACTGCTGGCCCTGGTGTTGAAGGGTGAAGGGAGGCGGGCCATTGGCACGGTCTGGTTTTCGGGCTTGGCGCTGTTGATTCTGTGGCTGTTGAACTTCAAGGAGGTGGCCAGCTGGCTGGGCCTGGGGGCACTGCAGAACGCCGAAACGCGTCTCACGGCCATCGATGGTGCCCGCATCGACGCCTGGCGGGCCTTTGGCGCGGCCCTGCTCGAGCGCCCGTGGTTCGGCTACGGTTTGACCGATGGCGGGTTTGCCTACGTGGCCGTGGCGCATCTTCAACCCGAGCTGTACATCGGCCAGCGTTTCGCTCATGCGCACAACGCCGTCCTCGACGTGTTGCTGTGGTTCGGAATCCCCCTCGGGCTGATGCTGCTGGGCGCCTTGGGCCTTTGGCTGAGCAAGCGGCTGCTGGAGCTGCCGAAACGGCCCGACAACGTTTTTGCACTGGCCGTGCTGGCGGCGCTGGGTGTGCACGCCATGCTTGAACTGCCACACCAGTTTCTCTATTTCATGGTGCCTGCCGCCTTGTTCGCCGGTTGGTTGATGCCAGTGGATGCCACGTCGAAGGGGCCTTCGCTGCCCCGATGGTCGTGGGGCATGGTCGGACTGCTGACCTTGGGCGTGGCAGGCTGGATGTCGGCCGACTATTTCCCGTATCAGGAGCGCTACACCGAGTGGCGCTTTGAAAACAATGGCGTGGGCAAACGGCCAGACATCGAAGTGCATGAGCCGCGCGTGCTCAACCAGATTCACGATGAACTGGTGCTGTACCGCCTGCCGCTGCGGCCGGGGATGAGCGAGCAAGAACTCCTCTGGATCTCGGACACGGCGCGCAGCGTGAACTCCCCGCCGGCCTACTACGCGGCGGCCAAGGCGCATGCACTCGCCGGTCAGGTCGAAGCGGCTCATGTCTGGATGATGCGATTCAATGCCATCGTGGGCGCCGACCTCGTCTCCAGGGCGCGAGGCATCTGGGCGCGCGATCAGGCGGCGTATCCATCGCTCGCCTCGTTGAACTGGCCGGACTATGCCGGACGCAGCACCTCCTTCCAGCTGGCGCCGGAAACCGTGGATCGCTCCGAGCCCCTGCCCCTTGCGCCGTTCGACAATCCGCAGGTTTCCTTGCCAACCCCGTGAGTCTCTCCGTCATGCACGCAGCTCTTCGATACCGATTCAAGTGGGCCATCGGACATTTCCTGGTCAGTGCCCTGATCCTGCTCGTGGTGGGCGGGTTGATCTTCTTCGTCTGGTACCCCCACCCTTACCGGGTGCTGGCGGGCGGCTTGAACCTGTTCCTGCTCGTGGCGGCCGTGGACGTCGTGCTGGGTCCCGTGTGCACCTTCGCGGTCGCGGCCGCGAAGAAGCCGCTCAAAGAGCTGCGCATGGACGTGGCCCTGATTGCGCTCGTGCAGGTCGGCGCTTTGTCGTATGGCGCCTGGACCGTGTTCCAGGCCCGGCCGGTGTACCTGGCCTTCGAGATCGATCGCCTGAGAGTGATTCACGCGATCGATGTCGACCCAGGCTTGCTGGCTCAGAGCGCGCCCGAATTCCGCTCGCTGCCGGTCCGTGGCCCCGAGCTGGTGGCGGTGCGCCCGTTTGCCTCGGCAACCGAAAGGATGGAGGTGACGATGGCGGCCTTGCAAGGCGTGGACATCGGTGCGCGTGCCGATCTCTGGGTTGGGTATGACACGCAGACGCAAGCCATTCAGTCGGCCGCCCAGCCGCTCAGCGCGTTGCTTGCCGCCAAACCCGAGGCCGCGTCGGTGGTTCAAGCCGGCCTGGCGTCGGCGGGGTTGACGTTGGACGGTGTGCGCTACTTGCCGGTGGCCAGCCGACATGCGTTCTGGACCGCCATCCTCTCGCCGCTGGATGCACGGCCCGTGCTCTTTCTGCCTGTGGACCCCTATTGAGAGTGGGAGGTCAAGCGGCCGCCGTAAAACTCCCGCTCTTCCCTCCTCGTTTCTCCACCAGCCGAACCCCGCCCATCACCATCCCCCGATCCACCGCCTTGCACATGTCGTAGATGGTGAGCAGCGCCACCGACACCGCAGACAGGGCTTCCATTTCCACCCCGGTCTGACCGGTGCATTCGGCGGTTGCAATACAGCGCACGCTGTGGGACTCGGGTTCGATGTCGAATTCCACCGCCACGCGGGTCAGCGCGATCGGATGGCACAGCGGGATGAGGTCGCTGGTCTTCTTGGCGGCCTGGATGCCGGCGATGCGCGCGATGCCGAGCACGTCCCCCTTTTTCGCGGTGCCCGCCTGGATCAACGCCAGCGTGGCCGGCAACATGGTGATGCGGCCTTCCGCGACGGCCACCCGGTGGGTGCTGGCTTTGGCCGCCACGTCGACCATGTGGGCCTGGCCCTGGGCGTCGAAGTGGGTCAGGGGAGAGGAAGCTTTTGTATCGGTCATGGGGGCTTGTTTCGCGGGCTTTACAGAACCGTCGGGCGTTGGCGGCATCATACGGGGATGCGTTTTTTACCGAAGTCGCTGCTTTCCCCTGTTCGACGCACCGCCCTGGGCCTGGGCGTGCTGGCCATGGCGTCGATGCTGCTGCCCACACCGGCCTCGATCGCCCAGCCGGTCCGTGACGGCACGTCCACTTCCTCGCTGCCCAGCCTGGGCGACGGCGATGGCATGTCCATCGCGGCCGAGCGGCGCCTGGGGGACCGCATCGCGCGCGACATCTACCGCGATCCGGACTACCTGGACGATCCCGTGCTGGGCGACTACCTGCAGGCCTTGTGGCAGCCCCTGCTGGGCGCGGCGCGCGATCGCGGTGACGTGCCGCCCGAACTGGCCGAGCGCCTGGCCTGGGAGCTGGTGGTTTCGCGCGACAAGCGCGTCAATGCCTTCGCCCTGCCAGGGGGGTACCTCGGCGTGAACCTGGGCCTGATCGCGATCACCGACAAGCCCGAGGAACTGGCTTCGGTGATGGCGCACGAGCTCAGCCACGTGTCGCAGCGCCACATCGCCCGCATGATGACGCGCGAGGAGCGCATGGCGCCGTGGATGATGGGGGCGATGATCCTGGGCGCGCTGGCGGCCGGGTCCAACCCGCAGGTGGCCAGCGCCGCGATCGCGGGCAGCACGGCCGTCGCGGCACAGACGCAGCTGAACTTCTCGCGCGACATGGAGCGCGAGGCCGACCGCGTGGGTTTTGGCGTCCTCACGGGAGCCGGTTTTGACGGCCTGGGCTTCGTGAGCATGTTCGACAAGATGCAGCAGTCCTCGCGCTACGACGACGGCTCGTTCCCCTACCTGCGCAGCCACCCGTTGACGGGGGAGCGCATTGCCGACATGCGGTCCCGGGTGCCCTCCGGGCCGGCCGCAGCGGCAGGCGGCCAAGTGGGCCCGATCAAGGCCACCACGCCGGATGCCAGCGGCGCCACCGCACCGACCGCTCCCCTGGGCCTGCGTCTGGACCTGCCAGGCGCGCGGGGCACGTCCAGCGCCTCCGTGGGCTTGCCCATGCCCTCGCGCAGCGTGCACGTGCTGGTGTCGGCGCGCGCCAGGGTGCTGGCGGAAAACGGTCCTGATCGGCAGCGCGCCTGGCTCGCCAACGGCCGATCGGCCAATGCCTCGCCCGGCGACCGCTACGCGGCCGCGCTCTCGGCATTGCGCCTGGGGCAGCGCGATCTGGCCCTGGAGCTGGCGCAGCAGTTGCGCGCAGCGGTGGCGCCCGAGGCTCGCCCCACGGTGGATGCGCTGCTGCTCGACATCTTGCTGTCGCCCGTCGCGGGCGGTGTGCCTTCCCTGCCTCCCGCGCAGGCGGCCCTGCTGGCGGAACTGCGCGACCAGGCCCTGGCGGGAACCTCCCGCGCCAGTGCCCTGCTCGGTGCGCAGGCCGCGCTGGCCACCGGTCAGCCGCAGCGCGCGGTCAGCCGCTTGCAGGCCTGGGTGGCGCTGCAGCCGCGCGACGCGGTGGCCTGGCAAACGCTGTCACGGGGTTATGCCGTGCAAGGGCAGACCTTGCGCGCCATCCGTGCCGAGGCGGAGGCGCGTGCCGCCCACCTGGACTTCGGTGGTGCGGTGGACCGCTTCAAGGCGGCCCAGGCGCTGCCCGCCGCGCAACGCGCGGACGGCATGGAACTGGCCATCGTGGACAGCCGCCGCCGTGAAGTCGAGGCGCAGTTGCGCGAGTCCGTGCGCGAAGAGAAGTAGGCCCGGCGACGGGCCGACCGATCGGCTCAGCGCGAGCCGATGGAGCGCATGGCGGAACTCACCACCAGCATCAACACCGAGTAGATCAACGAGCCCAGCAGCGCGGCCAGGAAACCGTTGACGCGGAAGCCATCGAGCACACCCGACGCCGCCCAGAACATCAGGGCGTTGATGACGAACAGGAAGAGACCCAGCGTGACGATGGTGACGGGCAAGGTCAGGATCACCAGGATGGGCCGCAGCACGGCGTTGAACAGGCCGATGACCGCCGCGGCGATCAGGGCGGAAGTGAAGCTCTGCACCTGCACACCGGGGTAGATGTAGGCCACCACCAGCAGGGCGCAGGCCGCGAGCAGCCAGGTCAGGATGAGTTTCATGCGGACCAGCATAGCACTGGTCGCTCGTTGAAAAAAAAAGGGCGGCGCCCTTTCGGACGCCGCCCTGGTGTGTCAGGACCTCGAAAGGCCGGCTCAGCCTTCGTGCACCACCGGCGGACGGCGGGAGGAGATCCACTTGCCCAGTGCGAGCACCAACAGCGCACCGACGACGTGGGCCGACCAGTACAGCGTGTCGGAGATGACCGCCATGCCCTTCTCATCCACCGTGCCGAGCTTGGGCATGAAGGTCCACTTGTCGGGGGTGACGAAGGCCGGGTCGGTGACCAGCATGCCCCCGGCGATCCAGCCCAGCAGCATGCCGCCCAGGGTGATGATGATAGGGAAACGGGCCATCAGCTTGATGACCATGGTGCTGCCCCAGACGATGATGGGAATGGAGATCAGCAAGCCCAGCACCACCAGCAGGAACGAGTGCTCGCCCGCGTTCTGTGCGGCGCCGGCGATGGCGATCACGTTGTCCACGCTCATCACCAGATCGGCCACGATGATGGTCTTGATGGCGGCGAACAGCTTGTCGCTGCCCTGGATGTCGCCATGCGCCTCGTCATCGGGGGCCAGCAGCTTCACACCGATCCACACCAGCAGCAGCGCGCCGACGAGCTTGATGAACGGCACGGTCAGCAGCGTCATCGCGAAGGCGATCAGGATGACCCGCAGCACGATGGCGCCGAACGTGCCCCAGATGATGCCCTTGGTGCGCTGTGCGGGCGGCAGCTTGCGGCAGGCCAGCGCGATCACGACCGCGTTGTCGCCACCCAGCAGGATGTCGATGATGATGATCTGTCCCAGGGCGACCCAGAACGCGGGCGATGTCAGGAAATCCATAAATTCCTCGTTGTCGTTTGTCCAAATGGGTGGGGGCGCGAGCCGATCTCGTCGCCATCCGCCCGGCCTTCTCTTCTCATGTATCGACCACCATGGTCGATCGGAAGGCGCTGTGTCATCCGCCCGCAATGGCGCAACTGCGCTGGCGAAGGGGATGGACATGCCTTGATCGGCCCATGGGGCCTATCAAAGGTCTTGCTCAGCCCGGCAAGGTGATTGCCGGGCCCGGGTTGCCGGAAGCGGTGGCTTCGTATTGACGACAACCCGAATGTCCAGCGGCAAGCGCTGGAGCGGAGAGCTACTCCCCTTCGAGACCCGCGATTGTAGCGGGCCGCTACCGCGTGCGGTGCCTGGGACGGGTACGCAGTTACCACAAGGCCAGGGTTGGTTCCGGTTGCCGGTGCGTTCATCGAAGGGCCAGACTGGCTATGATCCACACCCCATGGCCGGCATCCACATCACCGACATCGAAGCCGCGATCAACTACTGGCGTGAGCGCTCACCCTCGCCAGACGGTGTTTCCCTGTGCAAGGAGCTTCGCGCTTTGGCCGAGGTGTATGCGCTGATGATCTGGTTCCACGAGACCGAGGCCGACGAGGCCACGTTGCCCGCCCGCGCCCGCGAGGCCTGGCTGGCCTGGTACGAAACCACGCCCGACACGCCGTGCATCGCCATCTGCTCGACCAGCCAGGGTGACGAGGTCTGCAAGGGCTGTGGCCGGCGCTTCGACGAAGTGCAGCGCTGGACCGAGATGACCCCCGGTGAGAAACGCGCCAGCTGGCGGCGCATCACCATCGAAGGCGACGCCTGGCGCTTCAACCGCTACGCCGAGCGCGCGCTGGAAGAGCCCGGTTCCGGGCGGTAGTCAGACGCGCCGTGCCAGCTCGGTGGCCTTGCCGACGTAGCTGCCCGGGGTCATGGCCAGCAGGCGGTCTTTTTCGGGCTGGGGAATGTCCAGGCTGCGGATGAGTTCGTGCAGCGCCTCGGCGGTCACGGTCTTGCCGCGCGTGACTTCCTTGAGTTTTTCGTAGGCGCCCGAGACGCCGTAGCGGCGCATCACGGTCTGGATCGGCTCGGCCAGCACTTCCCAGGACGCATCGAGGTCGGCGGCGATGGCTTCCTCGTTGAGTTCGAGCTTGCCCAGCCCCACACCCATCGAGTGGTAGGCCAGCACCGCGTAGCCCAGGGCCACGCCCATGTTGCGCAGCACGGTGGAGTCGGTCAGGTCGCGCTGCCAGCGGCTGATGGGCAGCTTCTCGGAGAGGTGGCGCAGCAGCGCGTTGGCCAGGCCCAGGTTGCCTTCGGCGTTCTCGAAGTCGATCGGGTTGACCTTGTGCGGCATGGTGGACGAGCCGATCTCGCCCGCCTTCAGGCGTTGTTTGAAATAGCCCAGGCTCACATAGCCCCAGATGTCGCGCGAGAGGTCGATCAGGATGGTGTTGGTGCGCGCGACCGCGTCGAACAGCTCGGCCATGTAGTCGTGCGGCTCGATCTGGATGCTGTAGGGCTGGAAGGTCAGGCCCAGACCGAGTGGCTCGGGCTGCTCGATCACGTTGCGGCTGAACGCCTCCCAGTCGAACTCGGGCCAGGCGCTCAGGTGGGCGTTGTAGTTGCCCACGGCGCCGTTCATCTTGCCCAGCAGCTTGACGCCGGCGATGCGGTCGCGCGCGGCGCTCAGGCGCACCACCACGTTGGCGATTTCCTTGCCCACGGTGGTGGGGCTGGCGGTCTGGCCGTGCGTGCGGCTGAGCATGGGCACGGCCGCGTAGGCGTGGGCCATATCGCGCAGCTTGTCGATCACCGCGTCCAGCGCGGGCAGCAGCACGACGTCGCGCCCGCCCTTGAGCTGCAGGGCGTGGCTGGTGTTGTTGATGTCTTCGCTGGTGCAGGCGAAGTGCACGAACTCGGCGGCCTTCTCCAGCTCAGGACGCGCTTCGAAGCGCGATTTGATCCAGTACTCGACCGCCTTCACGTCGTGGTTGGTGACCTTCTCGATGTCCTTGATGGCCTGGCCATCGGCTTCGCTGAAGTTCTTCACCAGGCCCAGCAGGTAGGTGCGCGCGCCGGGCGAGAGCGGCTTGAACTCAGCCAGGCCGGCGTCGGAGAGCGCAATGAACCAGGCGATCTCGACCTGCACACGGCGGTGCATGTAGCCCTGCTCGCTCATGAAGGGGCGCAGGCTGGCCAGGCGGCCGGCGTAACGGCCGTCGAGCGGCGACAGGGCGGAAATGGCGCTGGGGGCGCCGGGGATGGTGTGGGTGGGCGTGGCGGGAGAAGAGGTGGTCGGGCGCATCCCACGATTGTAGGAGGCCCGTCCGGCGGCGGGCCCACCGCCGGGCGCCGTGTCCGCCGTCCGAGGGGGAGCCCCTGGCGCTGGCTAGAATCGTGTTCCCCAGTCCAACGACCATTCCATTCCCCATGAAACTCATCGGCGCCATCACCAGCCCCTACGTGCGAAAAGTGCGCGTTGTCATGGCCGAGAAAAAACTGGACTACCAGTTCATCCTGGAAGACGTGTGGTCCGCCGACACCACCATCATGACCTCCAACCCGCTGGGCAAGGTGCCCTGCCTGGTGATGGAAGGCGGCGAGGCGGTGTTCGACTCGCGCGTGATCGTGGAGTACCTCGACACCCTTTCACCGGTGGGCAAGTTGATCCCCACGCAAGGCCGAGAACGCGCCGAGGTCAAGACCTGGGAAGCCCTGGCCGATGGCCTGCTGGACGCCGCCGTGCTGGCCCGGCTCGAAGCCACCTGGCCCGGCCGTGGCGAGGGCGAGCGCAGCGAGGCGTGGATCGAGCGCCAGCGCGCCAAGATCGACGCCAGCCTGAAGTCCATGAGCCAGGGCCTGGGCGAGAAGGCGTTCTGCTCGGGCATCCACTTCAGCCTGTCCGACGTGGCCGTGGGCTGCGCGCTGGGTTATCTGGACTTCCGCTTCGCCAGCATCGACTGGCGCTCGCAGTACCCCAACCTGGCCCGCCTGGCCGAGAAGCTCAACCTGCGCCAGAGCTTCGTCGACACGAGGCCGGCCTAACCCCCCGCGCCGCGCCTGCGGCGCGTCACCCCCCAGGGGGCGATGCCTGCGGCCTGGCAAAGCCAGTTCCGCGGCATCCTGGCCGAAAGCCGCTCACTCCTGCGCTTTCTTCTTCAACCAGCGCATCAGCCCGCCCAGCACAGGCAGTTTTTCGTACAGCTCTTCCGCCGCGTCCCAATAGTCGCGGTGGTCGCTGACGCGGCCGTCGGGCGCGAGCCGCAGGTGCGAGCCGCCGCGCACCACCTGCTCGGTCACGGTGTCAAAGCGCTGAAAACGAAAGCGGAACTCCCACACCAGAAAACATTGCGCGCTGTCCACCAGCCGGCCCGTGACGATGAAGTGCGGCGCCGTGAGGCTGTCGAACATGTGTTCGAACACGCGTGTGATGGCCGGGATGCCCTGCACCTCGTTGAACGGGTCCTTGAAGCGCGCGTCCGGCGTGTAGAACTCGCCAAGCCGGGCGAGCGAGCCGGGGGAGAGCGACTCGAACCAGTCGCAGAGGTGGTCGATGGCGGCGCGGTGGTCGGTGAACATGAACGCGTTATAGCCCGGTGACGCGGCGCACCGCCGGAAAGTACGCGCGGTAGGGCAGCAGGCGCAACAGCTTCATCCAGCGCGTGAAGCGCTTGGGGTAGTGGATGTCGAACGCGCCCTGGCCCCAGCCGGCCAGCATGGCCTGGGCCGCCTGTGCTGGTGTGATCAGCGCGGGCATGGTGAAGCCGTTGCGGGCCGTCAGGGGCGTGCTCACGAAGCCGGGATGCACCACGCTCACGCCCAGGCCCAGGGGCTGCAGGTCCAGGTACAGCGTCTCGGCGAGGTGGGTGAGCGCGGCCTTGGTCGGACCGTAGGCCAGGCTCTTGGGCAGGCCGCGAAAACCCGCCACGCTGCTGATCAGGCTGATGTGCCCATGGCCCCGCGCCGCCATCGCGGGCACGGCGGCGTCGAGCACGTGCAGCGCGCCGAGGTAGTTGATGTCGACGTGGCGCCGAAGGTCGGCCAGGTCCATGTCGGTGGCGCGCATCTCGCGGTAGTGGCCGGCGCAGTACAGCACCAGGTCCAGCGGGCCTTGCGCGAGGATCTGGTAGGTGGTGCGCATGACCGCGGTGGCATCGGTCACGTCCAGCGGCCAGGCCTGCGCGGCCGGGTGCGCGGCCACGAAAGCGTTCAGCGCGGGCGCATTGCGAGCCGACAGCAGCACCTGCGCCCCGCGCGCGTGCAGGGCCGAGGCGGTGGCTTCGCCAATGCCGCTGGAAGCGCCGATCAGCCACACGCGCAGGCCGCGCCAGTCGGTGATGCGGGGGTTCATGGGACCGAACAGCGAGAAGCCGCGCGCACCGCTCGCCGCCCGAGGGGGCGGCATGGGCGCATCGACGAAGGTCCTGGGGATGCTCATGGCCGGCGCTTCACGAACGACAGCGTGACCTCGCCCAGGCGGATGCCGAACTTGCTCATCGTGGCCTTGTTGAGCATCACGCGGTCGTCCATCAGGTACATCCAGTCGTCGAACTGCACTTCGTAGGTCTTGCCGTCCACCGGTTGCCGCAGCGTGTAGCCCCATCGGAAGGCGTTGCCCTGCTGCTCACCGAGCGCGGTGCCCACCACGTCGTCGGCGGTGCCGCTGAAGCGACCGTTGCCCAGGTGCTTCATGCGCCACACGCGCTTCTGTGTCGTGCCGTCCGAGTAGGTGAAGGCCTCGTCGAGCACGCCGTCGTCCCCGTTCCATTGGCAGCGCATGACCACGGTGAAGCGCTTGATCACCTCGCCCGAGCGGTCGGTGAAGACACCGTAGGCGTCGAGCGTGCCGTTGAAATAGCTGCGCAGGTCGAGCACCGGTTTTTCGCCCGCGTACTGCGCGATCTGCGGGCCTGCGCAGCCCGAGAGTGCGGCGGCGCCCGCGATGCCGGCGGCGAGCAAATGGCGTCGTTGCATGGCGGTCTTTCAGTTCGTGGACAGGGAGGGGCGCGGTGGCGCGGGCTTTTGCCCGGGCCGGATGACGAGCGCGTACAGCGCGCCCCCGGCCAGCAGCTTGAGCGCGCAAGGCAGCAGGCAGTAGGCGATGGTCAGGGTCTGCAGCGCGGCGGGGTCGCGCGTTCCCGGGGTGTAGCCGAACCAGGCCAGCAGCGGCAGGGCGAGACCCGCGGCCAACGCGAGGTTGAGCTTGGTGGCGAAGTTCCACCAGCCGAAGTACGCGCCCTCGCGTTGGCCGCGTTCACCCAGCCGGCCGATCAGGCCGGCGAGCATCGCGCCGGGCAGGGCGAGGTCGGTGCCCAGCGCCACGCCCGAGAGGGCGCACACGATCAGGAAGGGCAGCACGTCGCCCGCGCCGAGCAGGGCCGCCGAGACGAACACCGCCACCGCCACGCCCATGCCCGCGAGCCAGGTGCGCGCCAGACCGAGGCGGGCGACCAGCCGCACCCAGAGCGGCATGGACAGCGCGGCGCACAGGAAGTAGGTGGCGAGGAAGGCCGGCTCCACCGCCGCCGGTGCCTGCAGCCGGTCCTGCACGAAGAACAGCACCAGCGTGGCCGGCACGGCGCTGGCGGTGCCGTTGATCACGAACACCGCGAGCAGGCGCCGGAACGCGGGTTGCCTCAGCGGGGAGGGGCCACCCGCCGCGGTGGCCATGGACCGGTCGAGCGGGCGCGTGGAGCGGCTCCAGGCCCACCAGCCCAGCGCCAGCAGCACGGCGAAGGCCGAGGCCGTGGCGCCCAGCCCCAGCGTGGCGGGCAGCACGGCGGCGATCAGCACCCCCAGCAAGGCCAGGCCTTCGCGCCAGGCCACCACGCGGCTGCGCTGGGCCTCGTCGCCGCCCAGGCGCGCGCCCCAGGCCTGGTGCGTCACCGAGATCATGCTGTAGGCGATGTAGGTGAGGGCCATCAGCCCGCCCGCCCAGCCGAGCAGGATCGCGCTGCCCGCGTCGCGCACGGCGGCCGGCGGAAACAGCAGGCCCCACAGCCCGCCCGCGAGCACCAGCGCGGCCCCGGCCGCCGCGCCCAGCACGGCCGCGATCGAGCGCGCGAAGAGGCGGTCGCACCAGCGCCCGATCCAGGGATCGAGCACGGCATCGATCAGCCGCGCGGCCAGCAGCACCGCCCCCAGGGCCGCCAACGGCGCGCCGAACGCGCGCGCGTAGTGGTTGGGCAGGATCACGTACAGCGGCAACGCGACGAAAGCCAGCGGCAGGCCCAACAGGCCGTAGCGCAGCCCATGGCGCCAGGCGCCTGGCCCGATGAAGCGGGCGGCGGGTTCGCTCATGGCGCGCGCGGCGGACCGCCGAGGGACTGGATCAGGGCCTCGCGCAGGCGCGGCTGCGAGGTCCTGGGCGAGAGCCAGATGCCGAAGAAGAGGCGTGAGAAGGCGTCGTCGGCGATCTCGCCGAGCCACTGGCCGTTGACGTAGAAGCGCGCGCCGCTGCCCGGCACGTGCACGCCGGTGAGGCGGTCGCCGCGCCGCACCTCGGGGAACAGGGCGCTCATCGCGGCTTGCCAGCGCTGGGCCTGCGCGGGGTCCAGCCGGGCCAGGCCTTTCATTTCCTCGATGGAGCGCTCGGCGATGTCGGCGCCCTTGAAGCCGCGCAGGTAGCTCAGTTCCAGGCCGAAGCGCTGGTCTTCGAAGCGCTGAATATCAAAGCCTGGCGCGACATACAGGCGCGCGTCGTAGACGTCGAACCCCCAGTACCGTAGGCGGGCGCTGCCGCTGAGCGTCTGGTCTTGCAGCGCCGCGCTCAGCATGGGGGCTGGCGCGGGCTGCGCGCTTGCGGGTCCCCCCACCAGCAGCGCGAGGGCCACGGACAGGTGAAGAGGGCGGGTGGGCATGGCGCGGGCCTCAGGCCGGCTTGCGCAGCGTGTACTGCACGACGTCCACGCTCTGCTGCTCGAACGCCGCCTCGCAATAAGCGAGGTAGAACTCCCAGATGCGCAGGAAGCGCTGGTCGAAGCCCAGTTGCAGCACGCGCTCCTGTTCGCGCAGGAAGTCCTCGCGCCAGATCGACAGCGTGCGCGCGTAGTCCTGGCCGAAGGCGAACTCGTCGACCACCTCCAGCCCCGCCTGCGCGGCCTGCGCGCGCAGCTCGCGCGGACAGGGAAGGCAACCGCCCGGGAAGATGTATTGCTGGATGAAGTCCGTGCCCTTGATGTAGCGGTCGAAATGCGCGTCGGCGATCACGATGCTCTGGATGCAGGCCCGGCCGCCGGGTTTGAGCAGGCGGGCCACGGTCTGGAAGTAGGTCGGCCAGTACGAGCGCCCCACCGCCTCGACCATCTCGATCGAGCAGACGGCGTCGAACGGCGCGTCGGGGATGTCGCGGTAGTCCTGCAGCCGCAGGTCGGCGCGGTCCTGGCGGCCGATGGCCTGCAGGCGCTGTTTCGCGAAGGCCAGCTGTTCGGTCGACAGCGTCACACCGACCACCGAGGCATCGAACTCGGTGGTGGCCTTCTCGGCCAGGGCGCCCCAGCCACAGCCGATCTCCAGCACGCGGTCGCCCGGGCGCACACCGGCCAGGCGCAGCGCGCGGCGCACCTTGGCGTGCTGCGCCATCACCATCGGCTGGTCCGGCGTCTCGAACCAGGCCGACGAGTAGTTCATGGTCTCGTCCAGCCACAGGCGGTAGAACGCATTGCCCAGGTCGTAGTGCGCGTGGATGTTCTTGCGGCTGTTGGCCTTGGAGTTGCGGTTGAGCAGGTGCCGCACGCGGTAGGCCAGGCGGCCCAGCCAGGAGCCATAGACCATGTCCTCCACCTCGCGGCGGTTGGCCACCAGCAGCGAGAGCAGCGAGGTGAGGTGCGGCGTGCTCCAGTCGCCGGCGATGTAGGTTTCGGCGAAACCGATGTCGCCCGATTTCAGCGTGGCGCCGCACACGTTCCAGTTGTGCAGCCTCATGCTCGCGTGCGGTCCGTCGGACTGCCCGAAGCGCTGCACCGAGCCGTCGGGCAGCTGCAGCGTGAGGCTGCCGTGCACCAGGCGCTGCAGCAGCTGCAGGACGGTGCGCGCGGCGGCCGGCGTGTTGCGCGGCAGTTCGAAGCCCATGGGGCGGCGGGAGGCGGTGGTGCTGTTCATGGTTGGCGCGGCTCGGCGGTCACGGTGGGCGCCGAGGGCACGGCGGCGGTCACGAAGTCGCCCGGCGCGGGCGGCTGGCGGAAGAATGGGGCCTTCTGCCACCACAGGCGCAAGGCCTGCCAGTGGATGCGGGCGATCACGCCCAGGGTCATGGCGGGGTGGGACCACAGCGCGCGGCGCAGCGTGCGGGCATCGAGCGGCAGCAGTTCGCCGCTCACGCTGGTGTTGAGCAGGGCCGCCTCACCCGCGCCATCGAAGTAGTCGATGCGCGCCACGGTGCGGGCGGTGGGGCCTTGCGTGCGCATGAAGACGAAGCGGTAGCGCCCGCGCACCGGGCAGAACGGCGAGACGTGGAACACCTTGGCGGCTTCGCAGGGTTGGCCATAGCGGGGCGCGTCGAGCAAATAGCAATGGCGTTCGCCAAAGGTGTTGTTCACCTCGGCGAGCACCGCGCGCAGCGAGCCATCGGGGCGGTGGCAGTACCAGAAACTCACCGGCTTGAAGCTGTAGCCCAGCATGCGTGGGTAGGTGTGCAGCCAGACCTCGCCCTGCGCGTCGTGGATGCCGTGCTGGTGCAGCACCTCGTCCAGCCAGCCCAGGCTGTCGGCGCGGCCATCGCCGTGGTCGGTGTCGTGAAAGCTCAGCGCGGCACTTCGATTGCGCGCCAGCGCGCCGGGTCCGTGCGCGCGCAGGCTGCGCATGGGCAGCATCAGAAAGCAGGTGGCGTAGGCGAACGCGTGGTGCCGGGGCCGGTGGCGCGTGTGGCGCACCTGGCCGAAGCCCAGCTGCGCCACGGCCGCGTTCATGCGAACACCCCGGGAAGCGCGGCGCGGCGCAGCTCGCGCTCGTTGGCCAGCGGCACCAGGCGGTGCGCATCGATCAGGCCGCGCGCGGCCTGCAGGCCCGACTTGAGCCCGTCCTCGTGAAAGCCATAGCCGGTCCAGGCACCGGCGAACCAGATGTGGCGATGGCCTTGCAAGGCCGGCACGCCGGCCTGGGCGCGGATGGCACCGAGGTCGAACACCGGGTGCTCGTAGGCGTACTCGCCCAGCACTTGCGTGGGGTTGATCTCGCGCTGCGGATTGAGCGAGACCACCACCGGTTGCGGCACCGGCAGCGGCTGCAGGCGGTTGATCAGGTAATGCAGGCAGACGTTGGCCGATTCCTGATCGGCGCTGGACGCGCGCTCGTAGTTCCAGGCCGCCCAGGCACGCGGGTTCTCCGGCAGCACCGAGGCATCGGTGTGCAGCACGGCGCGGTTGGGCTGGTAGCGGATGGCGCCGAGCAACTCGCGTTCGGCCACCGAGGCCTGGTCGCCGAGCAGGCGCAGCGCCTGGTCGCTGTGGCAGGCCATCACGATGGCGTCGAAGCGGTCCACATGGCCGGGTGAGACCACGCGCACGCCCTCATCGTCGCGCAGCACCTGCTGCACCGGCGTGAGGAGGCGCAGGTCGCCCACCCCCCGCAGGATCTTGCTCACGTACTGGCGGGCGCCCCTCGCGACCGTGTGCCATTGCGGCCGGTTCCTGACCTGGATCAGGCCGTGGTTGTGGCAGAAGCGCACCATGGTGGCGACCGGGAAGGCCAGCATCTGGTCGGTCGGGCAGCTCCAGATGCAGCCCATCATGGGCAGGAAGTACCAGTCGCGGAATTCGGCCGAGAAGCGCTGTTCGCGCAGGAAATCGCCCAGTGGTTGCAGCAGGGGGCTGTCGGGCCGCAGGTCGTCGCCACGTTCGGCCAGGCGGGTGGTGACGCGGTTGAAGCGCGCGATGTCGGCCAGCATGCGCAGAAAGCGTGGGTTGGCCAGATTGCGGCGCTGCGCGAACACGGAGGACAGGTCGCTGCCGCTCCATTCGAGCGCGTCGCCGCCGGGCCCGGCACCCGGCACCTGGACCGAGAACGACATGTCGGCGCGGGCGGTCGGCACCTCCAGCGCGGCGAGCAGGGCCAGCAGATTGGGGTACGTGCGCTCGTTGAGCACCAGAAAGCCGGTGTCGACGCCAAAGGTGGTGGGCACGCCATAGGCATCGGGCAGGGTCACGTCCACCGTGTGGGCGTGGCCGCCGAAATGGTCGCCCGCCTCGTACAGCGTGACGTCGGCCAGGCCCTGCAAGGTGTGGGCGGCGGCCAGGCCGGCAATGCCCGAGCCGACGATGGCCACGCGCGAAGGCCGGGAGACGGCGGCGCGCGCAGGAGAGACGGAGGTGGGGAAGAGGCCCGGCTGCATGGACGGACCTCAGGGCCGGTGGGCCGCGCACCGGCGGGTGCGGCGGCCACGGAGGCCAATACAAAAGACTGCGAAGCGCCCCCAGACGAACAAGGGAGGGAGGGAGGAGGAGGAGAAGCGCCTCGGGATTGCAGCCGGATCACGCAGACCCGGAAGGCTTCGCAGTACAAAACGGAAATCGGCGGCCGGCACGCTGTCCGGCCTGCTGTTTACGACGCCCGGTGCGCGAGAAAAGTTCCATGCCCCGGTCGTCGGGCGCGCAGAGCGGGAATGGCTGGGCAGGGGCATGTTGGCAACTCGCGTTGAAATACTTATTGGTTTTCATTGTGACTCATCAGTCACAATTTAGTCGATAGAAACTTTTCGATGTCCTTGACGAATGCGGGGTTTTTGGGATCGACCCCGCTGGCGTAGCTGCGCACGGTCTGGCCGTCGCGCGCGATCAGGTATTTGTGGAAGTTCCAGCGCGGGTGGTCGCCCGTCTTTTCAGCCAGTTGGCGGTACAGCGGGTTGGTGTCGCGCCCGACCACGCTGGTCTTGCTGAACATCGGGAATTTCACGCCGAAGGTGTTCTCGCAGAAGTCGGCGATGGCCTGGTTGCTGCCCGGCTCCTGGCTGCCGAAGTCGTTGGCCGGGAAGCCCAGCACCACCAGGCCCTGGGACTGGTAGCGCGCGTAGAGCGCCTCCAGGCCTTCGTATTGCTTGGTGAAACCGCAGAAGCTCGCGGTGTTCACCACCAGCACCACCTTGCCGCTGTATTGGCACAGCGACTGGGGCTTTTCATCCTGCAGGCGGTCGAAGCGGTGCTGCAGCAGCGCGGGGCAGCTGGCGCTCGTGGGCGCGGGCGTGGTCTGGGCCGCGGCGGGCGGCACCGTGGCGAATACCAGCGCGACGGACAGGGCCAGGCCCAGGGTTTCAAGGTGCTTCATGCGGCAACTCCAGGGGGTCAAAAAAATTCATTCCAACATGGGCCTGTCGCAAACTCAAGCAAGTCTGATCTCCACTACGCAGGTGGCGGCTGGGTGGATTCAAACCGGTGCCATCGGAACTTTCCGAGGGGGCAAGTCCCGAACGATGGGGTGGTTTGTCATTGCCGTGAAAGCCCGCCGCATAGAATGTCCGCGTTAAGAAAGACCACCATGCTCTATCCTGAACTCTTCAAACAACTCGAATCCGTGCGTTGGGACATGGACAAGGACATTCCCTGGGACAAGTTCGACGCCAGCGCGTTGACCGATGAACAGGCGCAGACCATCAAGATGAATGCCATCACCGAGTGGGCCGCGTTGCCGGCCACCGAGATGTTCCTGCGCGACAACCGCGACGATTCCGATTTCTCGGCCTTCATGTCGATCTGGTTCTTTGAAGAGCAGAAGCACTCGCTGGTGCTGATGGAGTACCTGCGCCGCTTCCGCCCCGAGCTGGTGCCCACGGAGCAGGAGCTGCACGACATCCGCTTCGAGTTCGATCCGGCCCCGCCGCTGGAGACGCTGATGCTGCACTTCTGCGGCGAGATCCGCCTGAACCACTGGTACCGCCGCGCCAGCGAGTGGCACACCGAACCCGTGATCAAGCAGATCTACAGCACGCTCAGCCAGGACGAGGCCCGCCACGGCGGCGCCTACCTGCGCTACATGAAGCGCGCGATCGGCAAGTTCGGCAACGAGGCCCGCTCGGCCTTCGCCAAGGTGGGCGTGCTGATGGCCAGCGCGCGCCGCACCGCGCAGGCGCTGCACCCGACCAACCTGCACGTGAACAAGAACCTGTTCCCCAACGACACCATCCAGAGCCGCCTGCCCAACCCCGAGTGGCTGGAGCACTGGCTGGACAAGCAGATCAACTTCGATGCGGTGTGGGAAACGCGCGTGGTCGATCGCATCCTGCACAACATGAGCCTGCTGATGGAGCAGAGCTTCAAGACCGTGCAGGAACTCAACCGCTTCCGCAAGGCGGTCTCGGTCACCGCGGCACCGTCGGCGGCCTGAGGCCCTGCGGGCCCCGTGCCTGAAAGCCCGCTACGGCGGGCTTTTTCGTGGGCGCTTCAGCAGGGGTTCCGCCAGCCCCAGCACCACGCCCCAGAAGGCGCCGGTGACGTGCGCGGCCTGCACCACCGACAGGTGGCTGTCGGCGTCCCACACGATGGGCTGGGACCAGCCCCGTTCGAGCAGCACCTTGGTCAGCACCACCACGACCAGCAGCCCGCCCCAGAACCGCGCGCCACGGATGGGCAGGCGGCGCAGCGCGACCTGCACCGCCAGCACCAGAACGCCGGCATGCATCAGGCCGGAGAGGCCGACCGCGTAGCCCACCTGCGGCCACAGCAGCAGCGAGGCCTGCGTGAGTGGCCAGGCCAGCAGCCACGCCAGCGTGCAGCGCGCACCAGGCCGCAGCACCCAACCCGCGGCGGCCACGCCGCCCATGGCCAGCACGTTGCCCACGAGATGGGGGCGGTTCAGGTGGACCCAGGCGCTGCTCCACAGCGTCCAGGGCCGTGCCGTCCATTCGCCCGAGCGCCAGGTGAGCGCGTCGGCCACACCGGGAGGGGAGCACCACACCAGCAGGCTGAGCGCCGCATGCAGGCCGCAAAGCCACAACCAGCTGCCGCGCCACGGTGTCACGGCGGGTCGACCGTTCAAGCGGTCGACGCGACGCGGCCCAGCACGTGTTGCCACATCGCCAGCACCGCGCGAGCGGCTTCTTCGACCTGCGCCGCATCGACCTGCGTGGGCGCCTCGTCCAGCCGCGCGGTGTGCTGGATCTGGCGCAGCTCGCGGTAGGCGCGGGCCGCGGCCTCGCCCATGCCGGGCTCGAGCAGGCCCGCGCTTTCGGCGCGCCGCAGCAGGTTGATGTTGCCGGTGTTGGCGCGCAGCTCGGGGTGCGCGCGCGAGTGCAGCAGCACCAGGTACTGCACCACGAACTCCACGTCCACCATGCCGCCCGGGCTGTGTTTCACATCGAAGCGTTCGCCGCGCACCGGGTGCGCCGCGCGCACCTTGCCGCGCATGGCGACGATCTCGGCGGCCAGCGAGGCGGCGTCGCGCTCGGCCGTGATGACCGCCTCGCGCACCGCGTCGAAGCGGCCGGCGAGGGAGAGCCCCCACGCTCCGCCGCTCTGCGGGTCGCTGCCCCCCGAGGGGGCTGAGCCCGCCTTGGGGCGGCCCGGTGGCGGGCTCTCGGCCACACCCCCGAGCACAAAACGCGCGCGCGTCATGGCCTGGTGTTCCCAGGTCCAGGCGGTGTTGCTGCCGCGCTGCTGCTGGTAGTTGGCGTAGGCCGTGAAGCTGGTGACCAGCAGGCCCGAGTTGCCGTTGGGCCGCAGCGCGGTGTCGATCTCGAACAGGTCGCCCTCGCCGGTCTTCACCGTGAGCCAGTTGATCATCTTGCGCACGAAGGCGGCGTAGATCTCGGGGGCGTTCTCGTGTTCGTCCTCGTAGACGAAGACGATGTCCAGGTCGCTGCCGTAGCCGAGTTCCTTGCCGCCGAGCTTGCCGTAGCCAATGATGGCGAAGCTGGGCTCGTCCCGGTGGCGGCTCTTGAGGCGGGCCCAGCACCAGCGCGCGGTGGTGCGCAGCACCGAGTCGGCCAGGGCGGAGAGGTCATCGGCCACCTGTTCGACGGTGAGCACCTTCTCCACGTCGCGCGCCAGGGTGCGGAACACCTCGGCGTGGTGCGCGCGGCGCAGCAGGTTGAGCAGGGCTTCTTCATCGTCCTCGCCGGTGGAGCGCAGCGCGGTGCGCCGCGCCTCCAGCTCGTCCTCGAACTGCGCGGCATCGAAGCGGTCGGTCAGCAGCTGCTGGCTGGCGAGTTCGTCGATCACGCCGGGGTGCTTGATCAGGTAACGCGCGGGCCACTTGGCCGCGCCCAGCAGGCGCAGCAGGCGCTCGTGCACCGAGGGCCGTTCCTGCAGCAGGGCGAGGTAACTTTCGCGGCGCAGCAGCGGCTCGATCCAGTCGGCCATGCGCAGCGCGGCCTCTTCGCTCACGCGGTCTTCGTCGATCCAGGCCCCGGTGCGCTGCACCAGCCGCACCAGGCGCGCGCGGGTGTCTTCGCGCAGCGCGAGCACGCGCGGGTGTTCGAGCCATTGGCCCACGCGGGCCGCGAAGGCCGGGGGCAGTTGCTCCAGCACGCTTTGCAGGTCGTCGACCGCGCTGCGGCCGTTGGCGCCGTTCTTCTTGCTGCCGCAGCCCTTGCCGTTGCAGCCGCCGTTGGTGGGGCCGCCGAGCAGGGTGTCGAACTCCTGGGCCACCAGCTCGCGGTGCGCGTCCAGCGCGTGCAGGAAGGCGCACACGTCGGGGTAACCGAGCGTGGCCGCGAGCCAGGCCAGGTCGTCGTCGCGCGTGGGCATCACGTGGGTCTGCTGGTCGTCCAGGTACTGGATGCGGTGCTCGACCCGTCGCAGGAATTCGTAGGCCTGCGCCAGCGCGGTGGCCGTGGCCGGCGGCATCAGGCCGGCCTTGCACAGGCGCTGCAGCGCATCCAGCGTGGGCCGCGTGCGCAGCTCGGGGAACTGGCCGCCGCGCACCACCTGCAGCAGCTGCACGGTGAACTCGATCTCGCGGATGCCGCCGCGCGAGAGCTTCACGTCGTTCGATCGCCCCGGGTTGCCGGCGGCGCGTTTGGACGCGTGGTCGCGGATCTGCCGGTGCAGCGTGCGCAAGGCATCGAACACGCCGTAGTCGAGGTAGCGGCGGAACACGAAGGGCAACACGGTGCCGCGCAGCGCGCTGGCGCTGCGGTCCTGCACGCAGGCGGTGGGGGCGATCACGCGGCTCTTGAGCCAGGCGAAACGTTCCCACTCGCGGCCCTGCACCAGGAAATACTCTTCGAGCGCCCCGAGCGAGACCGCGCTGGGCCCGGAGTTGCCGTTGGGCCGCAGGGCCAGGTCGACGCGGAACACGTTGCCGTGTTCGGTGGTCTCGCCCACGGTGTTGTAGATGTGCTTGACGGCCTTGCCGAAGTACTCGTGGTTGCTGATGCGCTGGCGGCCCTGGGCGTTGCCGGCGGTCTCGCCGTCCTGGTCGTAGACGTAGATCAGGTCGATGTCGCTCGACACATTGAGCTCGCGCGCGCCCAGCTTGCCCATGCCGATCACCCACAGCTGCGCGCGCTGCAGCTCGCCCTTGGGTGTGGTGAACTGCGGCGCGCCGTGCAGCTCGTCCAGATCGGCACAGGCCAGGGTGCAGGCTTCGTCGAGCGCGAGTTCGGCCAGTTCGGTGACGGCGCGCGTGACCACGGCCAGCGGCGCGCCCTGCTCGCAGTCGAGCACCACCAGGCGCTCCAGCACCAGCTGGCGCAGCACGCGCAGGGCGGCGGGCACCGGCAGGCCGCGCTCGCGCAGCACGCCCAGGCAGGCCCGCATGCTGGCGAGCACGGGTTCTCCCGGGGGAAGGCAGGGCAGTTCAGTGGCGTAGCGGCGGCGCACCCGCTGCACGAAGCGCGAATGCTCGGCCTGGCGGTCTTGGGCCGAGAGCGGCGGACAGGGGTTCACATTTGATGACAAAACGGGCGCTTCCGCTGTGGAACCTGTGAAATGGCTGGCCGTCATAATTTGCGGTGGACATGAATCAAAGCCCGGCTCCCATCGCCCCTGCCACGCGAACCCTCAAGACACTTTCGGTGGTGGCCCGGCTTTGCTTGTGGCTCGTGTTCCTGGCCTGGGGCCTCTTCGTGCTGACCTGGGCAGCGCTGAATTGGTGGATTGTGCCCCGAATCGGCGAATGGCGCCCTGAGCTGGAACGATGGGCCAGCAGCGCGGTGGGTGCTCCGGTGAAGGTGGGCGAGATCCGGGCCGACAACACCACCAGCGGCCTGGGTTTCCTGCCCGCCTTCATGCCGTCTTTCGAGCTGCGCGACGTGCAGCTGTTCGATCCCCACGGCCGCGTCGCCCTGCACCTGCCGCTGGTGCGCACCGCGGTGTCGGTGCGCTCCCTCTGGCACGGCAACTTCGAACAGGTCGTGATCGACCAGCCGGTGCTGGACGTGCGGCGCACCGCGCAGGGCCGCATCGAGGTGGCCGGGCTCGACATCGCGGGCCCGGGCCAGCAGGACGGCCGCGCCGCCGACTGGTTCTTCTCCCTGCGCGAGTTCGTCATCCAGAACGGCACCGTGCGCTGGACGGACGAGCTGCGCGCCCAACCCCCGCTGGCCCTGGGGGCCTTGAGCTTCGTGGTGCGCAACACCGCCCGCACGCACCAGTTCCGGCTCGACGCCACGCCGCCGGCCGAATGGGGCGAGGGCCTGAGCGTGCGGGGGCGCCTGCGCGAGCCCCTGATCGAGCTCGGCGGCCGCGCGCCCGGTCAATCGATCTGGCACAACTGGGGCGGCGAGCTGTACGCGGACTTCAGCCATGTGGACGTCGCGCGCCTGCGGGCCTACGCGGACCTGTCGACCTGGGGCGTGGACGTGCGCGCCGGGCAAGGCGCGCTGCGCGCCTGGGCCGATGTGGTCAACGGGGCCGTGGCGGGCGCCACCACCGATCTGGCGCTGCGCGACGTGGACGCCCAGCTCGGCCCCGGGCTGCCGGCCCTGGCGATCGACGACTTGCAGGGCCGGCTGGCCGCGCAGTGGTCCGAGGCGGGCTTCAATGTGGCCACCGACGACCTGCGTTTCCGCACCCGCGAGGGCGTGGACTGGCCCAGCGGCCGGCTGCGCCTGCAGCACACGGCCGCCCTGGCCGGGCAGCAGGGCGCGAGCACCGAGCTCAGCGCCGAGCGGCTGGAGCTGGGCGCGCTCGCGGCCCTGGCCAGCCGCCTGCCCCTGCCGGCCGAAGCGCACCGGCGGCTGGAGCAGCTGCGGCCGGTGGGCCGGGTGGACGGCTTTTCGGCCCGCTGGCAGCGCGCGGCCGGCGCGGCGCCGCCGTCGGGCTGGGACCTGGCGAGCTACCAGGCCAAGGGGCGGGTCAGCGGCCTGTCCGTCGCGGGCGAACCCAGCGGCCGCATGTCCATCTCGGGGCGTTTCCCGCTGCCCGGTCGCCCCGGCATCTCGGGCGCCACGGTGGACTTCGACCTCAACCAGGCGGGCGGCCGGGCGCACATCAGCGTGGCGGACGGCACCGTGGAACTGCCCGATGTGTTCGAAGACCCCAGCGTGCCGGTCGATCAGCTGGAGGCCGATTTTTCCTGGCGCGTGCAGGGCGAGCGCATCGAAGCCCAGCTCGACAACCTGCGCCTGAGCAACGCCGATGCCGAGGGCACGGCCCAGGTGCGCTGGCAGACCAGCGAGGTGCCGGCCGGCTCGACCGCCTCGCGTTTTCCGGGCGTGCTCGACCTCACCGCCACGCTCACCCGCGCCGACGCCACGCGCGTGCACCGCTACCTGCCGCTCACCGTGAATGCCGACGCGCGCCACTACGTGCGCGAGGCGGTGCGCGGCGGCAGCTCGAACCGGGTCGAGTTCCGCGTGCAGGGGCTGGTCGATCACGTGCCCTTCGAGAAGCCCGGCGAGCGCGGCGAGTTCCGCATCAGCGCGCCGCTGCGCAACGTGGACTTCGACTACATCCCGGCCCACCTGCAGAAAGCGGGCGAGGCGGCCTGGCCCGCGCTGCGCGGTGTCTCGGGCGAGTTGCTGCTCGAGCGCGCCTCGCTCAAGCTCAGCGCGCTCGAAGGCGGCGTGGCGAACGCGCCCGGCGTGCGCCTGAGCAAGGGGCAGGTGGGCATCGAGCACCTGGGCCACGACGGTGTGTTGCAAGTGAACGCCCAGGCCCAGGGGCCGGCGAACGAGGCGCTGGGCTTCGTGCAGGGCTCGCCGCTCAACGCCATGACGGGCCAGGCGCTGGCGCGGGCCCGCACCGGCGCCGGGGCCGCGCAAGTGGGGTTCGCGCTTCAGCTGCCGCTGGCCGACCCCCACGCCACCAAGGTCAGCGGCACCGTCAAGCTCGACGGCAACGACCTGCAGATCAGCCCCGATGCGCCCCTGCTCGGGCGCGCCAGCGGCAACCTGGCCTTCAGCGAAACCGGTTTCTCGGTCAAGGCCGCCCAGGCCCGGGTGTACGGCGGCGACCTGCGCTTCGAGGGCGGCATGCAGGTCGATGCCAAGGGCGTGGCCCAGGTGCAGTTCCGGGGCCAGGGCCTGGCCAGCGCCGACGGCCTGCGCGAGGCCGGGCTGGGTTTTGTCTCGCGCCTGTTCCAGCACGCCAGCGGCAGCACGGCCTACACGGCCCAGCTCGGCTTTCGCGCGGGTGTGCCCGAGCTGCAGGTGACGAGCAACCTGCAGGGCCTGGCGCTGAACCTGCCGGCGCCCTTGAACAAGGCGGCCGAGGCCAGCCTGCCGCTGCGCTACGAAAACCACGTGCTCAACGTGGCGGGCGAGAGCGCGCGCACCGACCGGCTGGCGATCCAGCTCGGTTCCTCGCTGGCGCCGGTGGCCTCGCTGCAGTACGAGCGCGAACTCGGCAGCGGCGAGCCGCGGGTGCTGCGCGGCGCCATCGCGGTCGGCGTGGAGGGCGACAACACCGCCGCGTCCCTGCCGCCCGAGGGCGTGGCCGCCCATGTGCAGCTCGCGCAGCTCGACACCGATGCCTGGGAGCGCGCGTTCAACACCACCACGGGGGTAGACGTGCGCACGGCGGCCACGGCCGGCGCCACGGTGCTGCCGCGCGTGGGCCCGGTCAGCGACCAGAACGCCAGCCTGGCCTACCTGCCCACCACGCTGGCGGTGCGCGCCGACCGCCTCACGGTGCGCGGGCGCCAGTTCCACCGCGTGGTGCTGGGGGGCTCGCGCGAAGGCGCCCAGTGGCAGGCCAACATCGACGCCAACGAGCTCAACGGCTACGTGTCGGTGCGCCAGTCGGGCCCGGGCACGGCGGGCAATGTGTACGCGCGCCTCAAGCGCCTGCAGCTGGAGCCCTCGGCGGCGACCGAGGTCGAACAGCTGCTGGAGCAGCCCACCACCAGCGTGCCCTCGCTGGACATCGCGGTGGACGAGCTCACCATCGCCGGTCGCAACCTGGGGCGCGTGGAGGTCGAGGCCATCAACCGCGGCGGGCCGCTGCGCGGCAGCGAATGGCGCCTGACCCGGCTGCGCATCGCCTCGCCCGAGGCGCGCCTGAGCGCCACCGGCAACTGGGTCGCCGCCGGGGCCGGCGCGGCCGGCCAGCGCCGCACCGCGCTCAATTTCCGGCTCGACATCGACGACTCGGGCCAGCTGCTCACCCGCTTCGGCCGCGAGGGCCTGGTGCGCGGCGGCAAGGGTCGGCTCGAGGGCAACATCGGCTGGATCGGCTCGCCGCTGGCGATCGACTACCCCAGCCTGTCGGGCCAGATCCACGCCGACATCGAGCGCGGCCAGTTCCTCAAGGTCGACCCCGGCGCCGGGCGCCTGCTGGGCGTGCTCAGCCTGCAGGCCCTGCCGCGCCGCCTGGTGCTCGACTTCCGAGACGTGTTCTCCGAAGGCTTCGCCTTCGACTTCGTGCGCGGCGACGCGCGCCTGGAGCAGGGCGTGCTGCACACCAACAACCTGCAGATGAAGGGCGTGAACGCGGCCGTGCTGATGGAAGGCAGCGCCGACATCGCGCGCGAGCAGCAGGACCTCAAGGTGGTGGTGGTGCCCGAGATCAACGCCGGCACCGCCTCGCTGATCGCCACCGCCATCAACCCGGCCATCGGCCTGGGCACCTTCCTGGCGCAATTCCTGCTGCGCCAGCCGCTGCAGTCGGCGACGACGCAGGAGTTCCGCATCACCGGCAGCTGGGCCGACCCGCAGGTGGACAAGGTCGAGCGGGCGTCACCGGCCGCCGCGGCACCGCGCGAGCCCACGCCCGTGCTGCAGTAAGCTGTCAGGCTTCACCGAAAGGACACCGCATGAAAGTCGCCGCCATCCAGATGGTTTCGGGCATCAGCCTGGACGTCAACCTCAGCGAAGCCCTGCGCCTGCTGCGCCAGGCCGCAGCGGGTGGGGCCGAGCTCGCGGTGCTGCCCGAGTACTTCTGCTTCATGGGCGCCAGGGACGAGGACAAGCTGGTGCTGGCCGAAACGCCCGGCCTGGGCAAGGTGCAGGACTTCCTCTCCGACGCCGCGCGCGACCTCAAGATGTGGATCGTCGGCGGCACGCTGCCCATGGCCACCGACGACCCCAGCCACGCGGCCAACGCCTCGGTGGTCTACAACCCGCGCGGCGAGAGCACCAGCCGCTACGACAAGATCCACCTGTTCCGCTACGACAACGGCACCGAGCACTACGACGAGGCCACGGTGCTGGTCGCGGGCGACACGCCCACCGTGTTCGAGTGCCGCGACCACGCGGGCCAGGACTGGCGCGTGGGCCAGAGCGTCTGCTACGACCTGCGCTTTGGCGAGCTCTACCGCATGCTCGCCGCCGACATCCTGCTCGTGCCGGCGGCCTTCACCTTCACCACCGGCCGCTCGCACTGGGAGGTGCTGCTGCGCGCCCGCGCGATCGAGAACCAGGCCTTCGTGATCGCCAGCGCCCAGGGCGGCGTGCACGAGAACGGCCGCCGCACCTGGGGCCACAGCATGGTGATCGACCCCTGGGGCGAGGTGATGGCGCTGCAGGCCGAAGGCCCCGGCGTGGTGCTGGCCGACCTGGACATCGAGCGCCTGCGCAGCGTGCGCGAACAACTGCCTTCGCTGCAGCACCGCCGCCTCTGACCCTGTCGACCATGGAGCGCCCGCACTTCATCCGCGCGTGGCGCGAAAGCCTTCGCTCGCTCCGCTGGCGCCTGTGGGCGGCGCTGCTGCTGCTGGTGGTGACGCTGCTGGGGGTGCTGATCTTCCTGGCCGCGGAGTACGAAGAGGCGCGCGACCAGACCGCGCTGGAGCAGGACGCGGCCTCGCTGGTGAGCGACATCCGCAGCAGCCTGGTGCGCAACGTGCAGACCCTGCAATCGCTGCACAGCGTGGCGCCCACGGCCGATTCCTGGGCCTTCCCGGCGGCCGAGCTGATGGCGCAGCACCGGGAGATCGTTCGGCTCGAATGGCGCGACAACGCGCAACAGGTGACCGCCGCGCGCGACACGCCCTTCATCCCCGAGCTGTTCGGTTACCTGGACCGCGACCAGGCCCTGCCCGAGGTGCGCCTGGCCTGCGACCACGCGCGGCGGCTGTCCGGGCCGGCCTACTCGAGCAGCTACTTCTGGCCGCTGCGCCACGGCAAGGGCCTGGAACTGATCGAGATGTGCCTGCCGGTGGCGCGCGCCGGCCTGCCCAATGGGTTCCTGGTGGCCACCTATTCGCTGCCCGGCCTGCTCTCGGAGCTGACCAACCGGGACCTGCTGCGCGGCCGGGGGCTGGCCTTCAACGAGGCCGACGGCACGCGCCTGGCCTTGCACAGCATCGTCACCGGCACGCGCCGCACCCTCACCGCGCGCCAGGTGCTCGACCTGCCGGGCCACACGCTGATCCTGCAGCTGCAGAGCCCGCGCCTGTTGCGCGGCCTGTTCCCCAATGTGCTCACCGCCATGGTCAGCGCGCTGTCGCTGGCGCTGCTGTCGGTGCTGTTCCTGCTCGGGCGCGACATCCGCCGTCGCCAGCGCGCCGAGATGGAGGTCGCCAAATCCCTGGCGTTCCGCAAGGCGATGGAAGACTCGCTGGTGACCGGCCTGCGCGCGCGCGACATGCAGGGCCGCATCACCTACGTGAACCCGGCCTTCTGCGACATGGTGGGCCTCACGGCCGAACAGCTCGTGGGCACCGGCCTGCCGGCGCCCTGGTGGCCGCCCGAACTGGTGGACGAGTACCAGCAGCGCCAGATGGTGCGGCTGGCCGGGCAGGTGCTGCCGCGGGAGGGTTACGAGTCGGTGTTCCAGCGGCCCGACGGCACGCGCTTTCCGGTGCTCATCATCGAGGCGCCGCTGATCGATGCGCAGGGCAAGCAGACCGGTTTCATGAGCGCCATCCTGGACCTGACCGAGCAGCGCCGCGTGGAAGACCTCAACCGCGCCTCGCAGGAGCGCCTGCAGGCCACCGCGCGCCTGGCCACCATGGGCGAGATGGCCTCGCTGCTGAGCCATGAGCTCAACCAGCCGCTGGCCGCGATCTCGAGCTACGCCAGCGGCACGCTCAACCTGCTGGAGCAGCCCGAGGGTTCGGGCGTGGCGGTGGCCGATCCGGTGCAGGCCGACCTGATGCAGGCCGTGCGGCGCATCGGCGAGCAGGCCGAGCGCGCGGCCCGCGTCATCAAGAGCGTGGCCGACTTCGTGCGGCGGCGCCAACAGGTGCGCGAGGCGGTCACGCCCAAGAGCCTGATCGACGCCATCCTGCCGCTGCTGAGCCTGCAGGCCAAGAAGCAGGGCATCCGCCTGCAGATCCAGATCGCGCCCGAGTGCCCCTCGGTGCTGTGCGACCGCACCATGGTCGAACAGGTGCTGCTCAACCTCGCGCGCAACGGCATGCAGGCCATGCCGCTGACCGATCCGTCCTCGCGCATGAGCCTGCGCGTGCTGCGCCTGGAGGTGGGGCAGGCGCGCCTGCATTCGGGCCTCGCGCCGGGCGGCCTGCCGCAGAAGGCCTGGGTCGCCTTCTCCGTCACCGACCATGGCCTGGGGCTGAGCGAGGAGGTGCAGGCCAAGCTGTTCACGCCCTTCTTCACCACCCGCGCCGAGGGCATGGGCCTGGGGCTGAGCCTGTGCCGCACCGTGATCGAGCAGCACGGCGGCGCGCTCACCCACGAGCCCAACGAGCCGCGTGGCACTGTGTTCCGCTTCACCCTGCCCGCGGCGCCGGTGCAGGTCGCTCCTCTATCATCTGGCGCATGACGCAGCATCCCGACGCGAAGATCTACCTCGTCGACGACGACGCCGAGGTGCGCCAGGCGCTGGCCTGGCTGCTGCGCACGCGCCGCCTGCTCAGCGAAGGCTACGACCATGCCGAGGCCTTCCAGGCCGAGGCCGCCGTGTGGACCCAGGCGCCCGAGGCGCCGTGCTGCGTGGTGCTCGATGTGCGCATGCCGGGCATGAGCGGGCTCACGCTGTTCGAGCGCATGCAGCAGCTGCCCTGGAAGGCCGCGGTGCCGGTGATCTTTCTCTCGGGCCACGCCGACGTGCCCACGGCGGTCGACGCCGTCAAGCGCGGCGCCTTCGACTTCTGCGAGAAACCGTTTTCGGACAACGCGCTGGTCGACCGCGTCGAGCAGGCGCTGGACCGCTCGGCGCAGGTGCTGGCCCAGCAGCGCATCCAGCGCGAGCTGCAGCAGCGCCTGGACAGCCTGACCGATCGCGAGCGCGACGTGATGGACCTGGTGATCGCCGGCCTGCCCAACAAGCTCGTGGCCGACCAGCTCAACATCAGCGTGCGCACGGTGGAGGTGCATCGCTCGCGCGTGTTCGACAAGATGGGCGTGAAGTCCGCGGTCGAACTGGCCAACGTGCTGCGCCCGCCGTGAGCGGCGGCGTTCGCCTCAGTCGCGCCGGGATGGCGGGGCTTCGTCCTTCTCGCGTGGCGCCGCTTCCTCGGGCAACTCGCCTTTCTTGCGACCCGAAAACATGGTCCACCACACGATGAACACCAGCAACACCAGCGCGCCAAGCGCTTCAAGCAACAACAGGGTCATGGGAAGGAATGGCGTTTCTGCGAGGGGTGGAAAGAACGGCAGCGGCCAGAGGGCGCTGCGCTGGATCGGGAGCGCCCTGATTGTAGGAAGCCTGGCGTCCTGCGCGATCGACCCCCGCACCTATCCCCCCATGCCGCCTCCGGTCACCGGGGTGCCCCCGGTGGTGGCGGCGCCCGACGACACGGTGCTGCCCGCCCCGATGCAGCGCGGCAAGAGCCGCTGGGTGCCGGTGCGCTGGAGCGAGCTGCCTGGTTGGGGGCAGGACAGCCTGCACGAGGTGTGGAACGCCTGGGTGCGTGGCTGCGAGCGGCCGGTGGCGGGCCATGCGGGCCTGTGCGCCGAAGTGCGCCAGCTCTCCATCGCCACCGCCGCCGAGCAGCAGGCCTGGGTGATGCGCCGCTTCCTGCCCTACCGCGTCACCGAGGTCGATGGCAGCCTGCCGGCCGGCCTGCTCACCGGTTACTACGAGCCCATCATGGCCGCCAGCCGCGTGCCCACCGCCACCTACCGCGTGCCGCTCTATGGCCCGCCGCCGGGGCTGCGGCCCGGCCAGCCCTGGCACAGCCGCCAGGAGATCGACACGCTGCCCGCCGCGCAGGCCGCGCTGCAGGGGCGCGCCGTGGCCTGGCTGGCCGACCCCATCGACGCCCTGATCCTGCAGATCCAGGGCTCGGGCCGCCTGAACCTCGCCGAGGCCGACGGGCGCACGCGCCAGGTGCGGGTGGCCTTCGCGGCGCACAACGGCCATCCGTACCAGAGCGTGGGCCGCTGGCTGCTCGACCAGCGCGCCATCAACGAGGCCTCGTGGTCGGCCATCAAGGCCTGGGCCCTGCAGAACCCGCAGCGCCTCAACGAGATGCTGTGGAGCAACCCGCGCACCGTGTTCTTCCGCGAAGAGGCGCTGTCGGAGCTGGACGCGCGCTTCGGCCCGCGCGGTGCGCAGAACGTGCCGCTGACGCCCGGGCGCTCGATCGCGGTCGATCCGCAGAGCATTCCCTATGGCACGCCGGTGTGGCTGGCCACGCAGGGCCCGACGATGAACGCGCAGCGCCTGGTGATGGCGCAGGACACGGGCGGCGCCATCGTGGGCGCGGTGCGCGCCGACCTGTTCACGGGCTGGGGCGGCTGGAGCGACGAGGCCTACCTCACGGCCGCCGCGCTCAAGCAGCCGCTGCAGCTGTGGGCCTTGTGGCCGCGCTGACGCAGTGACAGCAGGTCGTTGGCCAGGTTGATCCGGGTGGCCGCGCCGGCGGGCCAGCGTTCGCCAGCGGCTTCGAAGTCCGGGTGCGTCAGGCGGATCATCAGCCGGTAGTGCTCGCGCAGTTGCGCCGGCTCGAAGTCCGGCGTCAGGCCCAGCAGGGTGTAGGGATCCGAGCCCGGGCGCAGCATCACCGTGCGCACGAAGAAGCGCGCCGCGCGGCGCAGCTCGGGGTTGTGGGCGGCGGCCGCCGGCAGGCCCTCCACCGGGCGCCCGGCGGCCAGGCGCATCACGCTGTCGATGTGCGCGAACAGCGGGCGCGGTTCGCGCAGCGCCACGGGGTAGCGGCCGGGCGCGCGCTCGAAGGCCAGCAGGGCCGGCAGCAGGCGTCTCCCGTCGGGCGGGGTCATGTCAGGCGGCGGACGGGTCCAGCGTGGGCTCGATGCGGGTGCCCGGCGGCAACGCGACGGGGGCCGGGCTGCGCACTGGTGCCGGCTTGGGCGCGGGCGGCGCGCCGTGGCCGTAGTAGGCCGCGTAGGCGTGGTCGTTGCTGTGCTCGTTGCGGGCGTGCGTGAGCACCACGCCCATGGGGGCGAGGCCGGCGGTGCGCAGGCGGCGCAGCGCGTCCTTCATGCTGTCCTTGCGCGTGCCGCCGGCCTTCACCGCCAGCACGATGTTGGGGATCTGGTTGCCCAGCACGATCGCGTCCGCCAGGCCCAGCAGCGGCGGCCCGTCGATCACGACCTGCGTGTAGCCCAGGGCCTGCGCCTGCTCCAGCAGGGCGCCCAGCCGGGGCCCCATCAGCAGCTCCACCGGGTCGGGCGGCGTGGGGCCCGCGGTGATGACCCCCAGGTTCGCCACCGCTGTCTCCTGGATCACGCCCTGGATCGCGCGGTCGGCCTCCAGCAGGCTGGACAGGCCGCGCTCGTTGGACAGCTTGAGCATCTTGTGCAGCCCGCCCTTGCGCATGTCGGCATCGATCAGCAGGACCCTCTGGCCGAGTTGGGCGAAGTTGATGGCCAGCGCGAGCGCGGTGGTGCTCTTGCCCTCGCCGTTGCCACAGCTGGTCACCATGAAGCGCTGGGGCGGGCCGTCGGGCGAGCCGAACTGCAGCACGGTGCGCACCGAGCGGTAGGACTCGGCGAAGGTGCTGCGCGGCTCGCGGTGCGCCAGCAGGGCCACCGGTTCGCGGCGCACCCGGGGGCCCCGGGTGAACGGGATCAGGCCCAGCAGGGGCAGCTGGTAAGAGCCCTCGATGTCGTTGGCGCTCTTGACCGAGTCGTCCATCTGCTCGCGCAGCAGGGCGGCCAGCATGCCCAGGAACAGGCCCAGCACCAGGCCCAGCCCGATGTTGATCTTCAGGTTGGGCGAGGCCGGGAAGCGCGGCACCGCCGCCTGATCGACGATGCTCACGTTGTTGGTGGTGATGCCCGCGGTCACGCTGACCTCGCGCAGGCGCTGCAGCAGGCTGTCGTACACCTGCCGGTTGGTGTCCAGCTCGCGGCTGAGCAGGTTCATGTCCACGCTGCGGTCCTGCACGGTGAGCACCTCGCTGCGGCTGGCGGCCACCTTGTTCTTGAGCTGCTCTTCGGCCTTCACGGCGGCCATGTACTGGCCCTGGATGCTGGAGAGGATGGTGTTCACCTCGGTCTTGATGCGGCCATCGAGCTCGGCGATCTGGGCGCGCGCCTGCACCATGGCGGGGTAGTCCGGCTTGAACACGCTGCGGTTCTTGGCGTAGTCGGCCTCGAGCCGGGCACGCTGTTCCTTGTAGGCGCGGATGGCTTCGTTGACCACCGCCTGGGGCGCGCTCTCGGGGTTGAGCCGGACCTGGTTGTACAGCGTCTCGGCCTTGATGCGCTCCTGCTGCGCCTGGGTCAGCGCGGTGGAGAAGTCCACGAAGGTCTGGGTGGTGGCGCTGCCCTTGTTGCCCAGGTTCAGGATCTGGTTCTTTTTGGCGTACTCGTTGATGACGCGCTCGCTCGCTTCCAGCTTGGCCTTGCTCTGGCGGATCTGCTCCTCCAGGAACTGGCGCGCGTAGATCGACGAGTCCAGCCGGCGCTCGATGTGCATGGCGATGAAGGCTTTGGCCATGGTGTTGGCGATGGCGGCGGCCAGATCCGGGTCGGCGTTGCGCACGCTGACCTGCACCAGCCGCGAGTTGCGCACCGGCTCCACGGTGACCGCCTGCTGGAACTGCGCCAACGTGCCCGCCCGGCTGAACGACTCGGGGCTGGACGGCACCGGGGCGATCAGCGCGTGCAGCTGGCTCCACGCTTGGCGGGCCAGGGCCGCGGCCTGGTCCAGCAGCCCGGTGCCGCTCACCACCCCGGCGGCTTCGGCGACGTCCGGTGGGGGCGGTGAACTCATGGCGCCCGGCTTGTGCAGGCCCATTTCATCGATCACGCGCTCGGCCAGGCTGCGGCTCTTGAGCAGCTCCACCTGGGTGCGCAGCTGCAGCTGATCGGACAGCGGGCCCTCCTCCACCTCGACCTCGGTGTTGAAGCCCACCACCTTCTGCGCCGCGCGGTCGATCTGCAGCATGGCCGAGCTCTCGTACTGCGGCGTGAGGCTCAGCGTGTACACGCCGGCGGCCAGGGTGCCCAGGACGGCGATGCCCAGGATGGTGCCTTTGCGCCGCACCAGCGCGCGGTAGAGGGTCCGCAGGTCGATGCGGTCCTCGGTCAGCGCGATGGCTTCGCCGCGGGAGCGCGCCCGCTCGGACGGCGCGGCCTCGCGGTGCGGGCCCAGCGCGTCCCTCGGGTCGGGCACGAAGGGCAGGGGGTGTTGGTCGGTGGCCATGGCGGATCTCCCGTCACTTGAAAGGGTTGAGCGTGCTCAGGATGTCGCTGAAGAGCGAATCCCTCAGCGCGGTGCGCCGGGCGTTGCGCTGGACCACGATCACGTCGTCCGAGCGGATGTTCGGGTCCTTCTCCTGGCCCGCGCGCACCTTGTCGAGGTCGTAGGTGAACTGCTCGCGCGCGCCGCTGCTGCCGTGGCGGTAGACGACGATCTGGTTGATGTCGGCGTAGGGCGCGAAGCCGCCCGACAAGGCCAGGGCGCGCAGCAAGGTGAGCTGGCCCGTCACCGGGTAGATGCCCGGCCGGATCACCGCGCCTTCGATGGCGACGCGCTGCGTGGTGAACTCCTTGATGAAGAGCGAGACCTGCGGGTCCTGCAGGTACTTCTCCTGGTAGCGCTGGGCGATCAGCCGCTCCGCGGCCTGCGCCGTGAGCCCGGCCACCGGCACCTGGCCAATGAGCGGCAGCGAAACCTCGCCCGAGGCGTTCACGCGCACATCGCGCTTCATGTCGGGCACGCCGAACACGTCGAAGGCCATCAGGTCGTTGGGCGAGATGCGGTAGTTCGCGTCCACGCCCTCGGCGGGTGAGGGCGTGGGCCCGAGGGTGGCCCCGTTGGGGTCGAGCGGCGCGCTGGCCGGCACGGCCTGCGCCTTCGCGGCGTCCGCCGCCACGGGCGTCTGGGTCTGGGCCTGCAGCGGCCCGGCCGCGGCCAGGATCAGCATCCCGGTGGCCCAGAACACCCAGGGCCGGAGGGTCATGAAGAGCTGGTGGCGCATAGCGTTTCCCCTTTCTGGCCCAAGGCCAGCAATTGCATTTCGAAGCGGCGCAGGACCACGTCCTGGCTCAACTCGGCCTCCGCGTAGCGGCGGCCGTTGGCGCCCCATTCGGCGCGGCGCACCGGGTCGGCCGCGAGTGCGCGCAGCGCGTCGGCCAGGGCGGCCGGGTTCTCGGGCGGTACCACGAGGCCGCAGGCGGCGTCCTGCACCACCACCCGGCACAGCTCGGTGCCGGGCAACGCGGTGGCGAGCACGGCGCGGCCGCTGGCCAGCATGCCGGTGAGCTTGGACGGCATCACCAGGTCCGCGGCATCGGCGCGCTGGGGCAGCAGGTGCACGTCGGCCAGGCCCAGCCAGTCGTTCAGGCGGTCCAGCGGTTGCAGGTCCAGGAAGCGCACGTTGGGCAGGCCCGCGCAGCGCGCCTGCAGGTCGGCCCGGCCGGAGCCGTTGCCCCCCAGCACCAGCTGGATGCGCGGCTCGTCCTGCAGCAGGCGGGCCACCTCGGCGAGGGTCTCCAGGCCTTGCTTGTTGCCCATGTTGCCGGAGTAGAGGGCCACCACGGCGTCGGGCGCCAGGCCCAGCTCGGCGCGGTAGGCGCTGGGCGCGGCCAGCGGCGTGATGCCGCTGATGTCGACCCAGTTCGGGAAGTGCAGCACCCGCTCGGCCGCCACGCCCTTGCGCCGCGCCCGGTCCACCATGCGGCCCGAGATGGTGGAGACGCGGTCGAAGCGGCGCATCAACCAGCGCTCGGCGCGCTCGACCCAGCGGCGCAGCGTGGGGCCCTGGATCAGACCCAGGTCGAACGCGGCGTCCACCTCGTAGTCCTGGATGTGCAGCCAGCTGCTGGCGCCGCGCAGGGACGCGAAGGCCACCGCGGCGGGTGCGCACATCAGGGGCGGCTCCACCACCCACACCACGTCGGGTTTCCAGCGCCACTGCGCGCACAGCAACGGCAGGCTGCTCAGGGCGAAGCTGCCCAGGTGCAGCAGGCGCTTGAGGCCGCCGGGCTGGTGCGGCACCCACAGCGGCGCGCGCATCACCTGAACACCCTGCCAGGACTCGGTGCGGTAGCGCCGGGCGCTGTGGCCCTCGCCCACCTTCCAGGCCGGGTAGTAGGGCGGCGCGGTGATCACACGCACCTCGTGCCCCGCGTCGGCCAGCCACTGCGCCATCTCGCCGGTGTACTTGCCGATGCCGGTGAGCTCGGGCGCGAAGTTGATGCCGTAGATGAGCAGCTTCACGGCCGGCCTTTCGCTTTCGATGCCACCGCGCCGCCCACGAAGGCGCGCACGCCCATGAACTTCATCTGGTAGTGGCTGACGTTCTTGTGGCTTTGCGCGGAGATGATCAGGTAGAAGTTCTGCCGCCGGGCGATCTCGGGCACGTAGGGGGGCCCCGCCTCCAGCACCTGCCGGCCGTTGAGCCACCAGCGCACGGTGAGGGTGTCGGGGGAATAGGAGACGCCGAAGACGTTGGGCTGGGTGCGGTCCAGCGGCTCCTTCGACGTCGGGTTGGGGTTCTGGATCTTCTTGTAGTTGGGGTAGATGCCGGTCCAGGAAATCGCGGTGTGGTGGCCGCCCGGTCCGAAGCCGCCTTCGTCGATGTCCAGCTCGAACCAGCGCTCGAAACTTTTCGGATCGCCTTCGTACACGTCCTCCATGCGCAGGTTGTGCTCGATCGGCATCAGCCAGATGGCTGGGAAGTTGTCGCGGTGGTTGGACGAGATCGCGACCTGCGCCTCGATGTAGAACGGCCGGTCGCCGCGCAGCAGGGGGAACTGGCCGGGGTGCGAGCTCATCTTCGCGGTGGCCATCACGCCGCCGCGCTGCAGCACCACGCCATCGTCGGCCTGCTCGTAGAGGCTGCGGTCTTTCGGCGGCGTGAAGTACAGGCCGTTGTAGTACTTGCGCCCGTCGGCCCGGCCCGTGAAGTCCACGTCGTCGACCCGGGGGCAATCGCGGAACAGCGGTTGCAGCGCGCCCACCTGCGTGGCGCCCTCCGGCGTCGAGGCGTCCTGGCAGATCAGCGCGTCGTTGGCGTGCGCCCAGGCGGGCCACGCCAGGCACAGGGCGGTGATGAACTGGGACGGGGTGGGGGTGTGCATGCCGGTCCTTTTCAAAGTCGGGGGGCGAGCTGCGGGTCGCGCACGTCGGTGGGCGCCACGGTGTCGCTTCGGGCCACCAGCTTGTGCCCGGTCAGTCGGCTCAATTCGGCGCAGATGGCGGCCTTGTCGTCGTGCAGGTGGGCCACGGCCCGTTCCAGCTCCATGACCTTGGCGCCCACCAGGAAGCGGTACCAACAGCCCTGCAGGAAGTGGTAGACCAGGCCGCTGCGGCCGTCCAGAAAACCGAGCTGGACGATGTAGCGGTACAGGAAATACAGCGTGGCGCTGACGGTGAACGGGATGCGGTTGTAGACACGCTCCTTGACCCATCGCTTGAACGAGGCCTGGAACGAGGCGCTGCGCGCGTTGAGCGCCTCGTCGCGGGCGAACAGGCCGAGCCGCTGGTTGAGCACCTCGATGGCCTCGCGCGTGGCGTACTTGTTGTGCTTGTCGGTGAAGTAGCTCAGGTCGTGCAGGTTGTGGTCGGCGAAGCCGCCGTCGAAGGTGACGGTGCGCCCGCCCCAGACCACCACGTGCTCGTCCATCCAGCGGTCTTCCACGCGGCCCTTGCCATGGCGCCAGAGCCGCAGCATCACGAGCGGGTAGCGCCCGCCGTGGCGCACCCAGCGGTCCATGAAGATGTGCTTGCGCTTGAGGTTCACGCCCACCACCTCGGCCGGCAGCCGCGGCAGTTTTTCGCTGATCTCCCGCGCGAGGTCGGGCTCGATGATCTCGTCGGCGTCCAGGCGCAGCACCCACTCGCCGCGGATGTCGAGCGTGTCGAGCGCCCACTGGAACTGCCGGGCCTGGTTGACGAAGGCGTGCGTGTGGACCTCGGCCCCGAGGCGTTGCGCGATCTTGGCGGTGCCGTCGCTGGAGCCGGAGTCGACCACCAGGATCTGGTCCGTGAACGCCTGGATGGAGCGGATGGCGCGCTCCAGGTGGAGGGCTTCGTTGTAGGTCAGGATGACGGCGGTGATGCTCATCGTGGGCTCCTCAGGCGTGAAGGGTGGCGATCTCCGCCGCGGGCCTGCGCGGCGAGAAAGCCACCTTGGTGTCGGGCGCCACCGGCTCGCCGAAGGCGATCATCATGATCAGCCGCTCGCCCGCCGGGATGCCGCCGGCGCGGCGGATCGCGGCCTCGGTCTTGTGGTCGATCGCCAGGTTCAGCGGGCAGGCGCCCCAGCCCATGGAGCGGCAGGCGAACATCAGGCACATGGCGAACAGCGCGCCGTCGACGTAGGCCTGGTTGCGTTGCCCGGGCCCGCCCCAGGCGCAGATCTCCGAGCTCACCACGAACAGGTTGCCGACCGTTTCCGCAAAGCCGCGCGAGCCGCCCTGCAGCGCCAGCAGTTGCTGGATGAGGGCGGGGTCCTGGTAGGCATGGACCCGCGAGGACTGGCGGTTGCATTGCGAGGGCGCGAGCTGCGCGAGCGCGATCGCCTCCAGGATGCGGTCGGGGTGCAGCGGCGTGGACCGCATCGTGCGGATGCTCGAGCGGCTGGCCATCAGCTGCTGCAGGTTGTTCAGCGGCTGGCCCAGGAAGGAGTAGTCCCGAGTGCCGCCCTTCCAGGGCCTGGGCAGCTTGGCTTCCCAGGCTTTCAGGTAGCCCGAGATCTCGTCGAGCAAGGGGTCGCTCAGGCCCGCCTTGGCGTGGAAGTTCACGTAGGCGTCCAGCGCGCCCAGCGACATGTGGGCGGGAATCGGTGAGTGCCGGATGTCGTAGCGCGACAGTGCGTTCATGACGAAACGGATCTTGTCCTTGCCGAACAGGGGTTTCGGGTTCGGCAGGGACAGGCCCTTCTCGATCGTGTGGGCCTCGATGAGGATCTTGTAGAACGCGCGCCGGGACGGGTCCACGAAGGGCGAGTACGAGTTGAAGCGCAGGAACAGCACGGCGTCGCGAAAGGCCTCGCTGAAGATGCCGGCCACCTTGAGCAGCTTGTCAAACATGGTGGCGCTCCCTCACCACGCGGTCCTTGAGCTTGCGGCACGGGTGGCCGGCGCAGACGGACCAGGCCGGCACCTCCTTGGTCACGACCGAGCGCGCGCCGATGACGGCGCCTTCCCGGATCACCACGTTCGGGTGCACGAAACTCTCGGCCGCGATCCACACGTGGTCTTCGATCGTGATGGGGCCGGTGATCAGGGGCCGGGACAGGGAGCGGATGTCGTGCGAGCCGGCGCACAGGAAGGTGCGCTGGCTGACCGCGACCTTGGAGCCGAGGGTGATGCGGTCCATGCTGTAGCAGTCCACGCCGTCGCCGAGGGCCGAGAACTCACCCATGCTCAGGTTCCACGGCGCCCAGACGCGGCACGAGGGCGCGATGCGGCAACCGGTGCCGACCTGGGCCCCGAACGAGCGCAGCAGGAAGCGCCGCCAGCCGTGCAGGGCCCAGCGCGGCGTGGGCCGGAACCCGAGCAGCCACACCAGCTCCCAGGCCCAGCGCCGCAGCTTGTCCGTGGAGCTGAACCGGTTGCGGTACCTCAGCGCGCCGAAGTCGCTCATGGGGTTCATGGCGCCACCGCCTTCAGTTGCCCGTTCAGAAATTCGTTGCCGGCCTGCCGCAGGTCCGCCAGCCGCTGGTCCACGGCGGCCCAGTCGATCGCCGTGGCCATCAGGGCCTCGGTCTGCTGCGCCGAGAACGACGCCGCGAAACGGTTTTCCAGACCGACGGCCCGCAGCAGGTGGATGGCGCGGGCATTGGCGGCGGCCTTGTCGCCGGTCAGCCCGGCCACGATGAAGGGCTTCTTGAACAGCAGCGAGAACACGGTGCCGTGGAACGAGTTGGTCACGACGAAACGCGCGTTCTTGACCAGGGCCACCCACTCGGCCGGATCGGGATAGACCGTCTGGCCGATCTCGACCCAGCGCCGGTGCGGGTTGTGCGGCGAGAGGATGGGGCAGCTCAGTTGGCTGGCCACGAGCTCGGCGGTCTGGCGGATGTTGTCGGGCGAGCGCAGCCCGTAGCAGAAGAGGTAGGGCTCGGTGCCGGGGCTGGCGGTGGGCGCCGGGTCGGTCAGTTCCGCGTAGCTGTTGAGCAGCAGGGTCGGGTCGGGCACGTTGGCGGGGCGCTGCCCGGTGGTGCGCTCGACCAGCGTGGCGCCGGAGGCCTCGCGCACCGAGATCGCGTCGAAGTGGTGCAGCAGCTCGGGCAGCTGCGCGGCCTCGTCCGGGGACACGCGATCGCGGCCGAAGCTGGCGGCGTACGAGATCTTGCGGGCCCGGAACGACTGCGCGAAGGCCAGGAAGTAGTTCGGGTCGAAACCGAAATGCTGGGACGGGCTCCAGATCTGGTCGCTGCCCGCCACGATCAGGTCGTAGGCCTGCGCCGCGGCGAGCGAGGCGCCGTTGTCCGTGGGCGCGGCATCGGTGGAGATGCCCAGGAAATCTTCCCGGAAGCGCACGAACTTCTCCCGCTGGCCCCGGTGGCCGAAGTGCTGGTGGAGGAACGAGGACACCGCCAGGTAGACCACCTTCAGGTCGGCCTTGAGCTTGGCCGGCGAGGTGGGCACGCAGAGCCGCCCGCCGCGCTCGATGTGCGCGGGCCGGTAGTCGATGAAGCTGGCGCGGTGGCCCCGCTCCGTCAACCAGCGGCGCAGCGCATAGGCCTGCAGCGCGGCACCGTAGTTGTCGCTGAAATGGAAGGTGAGAATGCCGATGTTCATTGGGACACCTCCGGTTTCCAGGACAGGCTGGCCGGCTCGGCGGCCAGCAGGCGCAGGACGCTCTTCTGAAAGCGCGCGGCCACCGCGGCACCGCCCAGGCGGGTGGACTCGGCGGCCGCCAGCGCGGCGCGGTTCCAGTGGAAGTCCTGGCAGATGCTTTGCAGGCGCTCGCGCAGCGAGCGGGCGTTGCCGGCCTCGAACACATAGCCGTTGCGCCCGTTCTCGATCACGTCGCTGGCCCCGCAGCGGTTGCTGCAGATCACCGGTGTGCCGACCATCAGGGCCTCGTTGACCACCGCGCCCCAGCCGTCGAAGCGGCTGGGCAGCACCAGCACGTCGGCGGCGGCCATGGCCGCGACGGTCTCGGCGTTGGGCAGGGCCGGCGAGAAATCCACCCGCTCGGCGATGCCGAGTTCATGGGCGAGCTGCTGGAGGTTCGCGGCCTCCTGGCCCTGCCCGATGATGCGCAGGTGGGCCGAGGGCACGGCGAGCTGGCTGAACGCCTGCAGCAGCACATCGATCCGCTTGCGCGGAATCAGCTGGCCCGCGTAGAGGATCTCCTTGTGCCCGCGCCGCACCGGCGCGTGCCGCACCGGCGTGCGGTCCACCACGTGCACGAAGGGCACGATGCGCTCGCGGGGGTAGCCGCAGGCGGAGAAGAAGCGCGCGCCGCCGTAGCGGCCCGAGTGGCCGATGCAGAACACGCCGCTGAGGTGGCGGCGGTAGCGCAGCGCGTCCCAGGTGTAGGCCAGCCAGCGAGGCAGCAGGCGCGCGCCCGGCTCGTAGCGGTTCTCCGTCATCAGGAAGCGGTGCACCGGCGCGCCCAGGCTGGCCTGGAAGGCGGCCAGCGGCAGCGCGAAACCGCGCAGGCCGAAGAACACCTGCACCGAGCCGGGCAACGAAGCGAGCTCGGCGGTCTGGGCCGGCGTGGGCGCCCGGTGCACCTGGACCTGGCCGGTGTCGGGCACCGGGTAGCCGCGGTCGCGGTAGTAGGCGGGCAGGTCCTGCGTCACGCACCAGTGCACGGTGTTGCCGGGCAGCTCGGCCAGGGCACGGATGTACGCGGCCTGGTGGAACATGAGGTAGGAATGCCAGAAGACGTAGGTCATGGTGAGAATCCCGCGGGGTGGCGCAGGACGGGGCCTGGCGATGGAGGAAGCGCCGCGGCGCGAAGCCGGGGCGGGCCGAGGTTGAGTTGCAGGAGCAGCAACAGGATCAGCAGCGAGAAGGGGTTGCCGACCGCGATCAGGTAGCGGTTGAAGACCGACTGCACCAGCGCGAACAACAGCATCGAGCCGCTGAGGAAGAGGGCCGGGTTCATCGCGCCGGTGTCGAAGCCGCGGCGCAGGGCGCGCCATGCGGTGAACAGGAAGGTCAGGGCGATCAGCCCGCCCAGCACCACGCCGTGTTCGAGCGCGAGGTTGATGTAGGAGCTCTCCACCGGAAAGCCGATCACCTCGGGGCCGGCGGCGCGCACGCCCCGGCCGGTGAAGAACAGCACCGGGTCGGAGAACACGAGCTCGATGCCGTCGCGCCACAGGTCCTCGCGGCCCGTCGCGCCCGAGGCCGTGCCGCGCGTGGGCGAGTCCAGGTCCAGGATGGTGCTCAGGTAGCCGGCGATGGCGCCCGCCTTGGCCAGGCCGAGGGCCAGCGCGCCGATGGCCGCGAGGCCCAGGGCGGTGCGCGCGCGGCGGGAGCCGCGCCAGGCGATGAGCAGCACGGCGACGGCGCCCGTGACCCCCAGGGCCAGCAGGCTGGCCCGCGCGGACGCGGCCAGCACCATGCTCAGGCACAGCCCGGACATCGCCAGCGCGAACAGCTTCTGGTGGGCGCGGGTGCTGCCGAGGAAGTGCTGGAAGAACAGCAGGCTGCCCCCGCCGTACACCAGGCCGGCGAGGTTGGGGTGCATGCCCAGCGGCGTGAAGCGCACCAGCCCCACGCTGCGCTCGACCGTGCCCACCACCGAGGTCAGGTAGTCGGCCGGCTGGACCACCAGCACGGAGGCGATCAGGGCGATGTAGACGCGCCGGAACACCTGGTCGACGCTGGGCCCCCAGGGCTGGCGCGCCAGCACCGCGGCCGAGACCAGCACCATCAGGAACATGGCACCGTAAGCGACCGACATCGTGTTCTCGCGCGCGAAGGCCACCAGCATGGCGAACAGGAAAGCGCCGCCCACGATGTACTCGGCGGTGCTGAGCTCGATGCGGCGCGTGTCCCCCGCCAGCAGGGCCAGGAAACCGGCGCCGATGAACAGCGCGACCGAGCCCATCTGCACGGCCTGGAACGCCGGGCCTTCCACGTACCAGCCGCCCAGGTAGACGGCCAGGCCGAGCAGCCACAGCGAGAGCAGGCGCAGCAGCGGGTTCATGGCGCGGGCGCCCGCTTGAAGGCGCAGTGCAGGGCCGACATGGCGGGCAGCCATTCGGGCGAGGCCGTGATGTGCCGCAGTTCGTCGACGGTGCGGGTCAGGCGCTGCGGCTGGTGCGTGGAGATGAGCAGCCGGCTCTCGAAGCGGGCCAGCGCATAGGCCAGGGCGAGCGATCCGGTGGCGCTGGCGGGGTCGGTGCCCTCGGGCAGCAGGCTGGCCAGCCGGGCCTTGAGCTGGGGGTCGCGCGCCATCGCGGGCCCGATGGCCGGCGCCACGAAGCGCAGGGCGCCGTGCAGCACGTCGTCCGCGGCCACCGGTGTCCACTCGGCGCCCGGGGCCGGGCTGCGGTATTGCGACACGGCGCCGAAGCGCACGAGCTGGTTCATCGGTTCGCCGGTGGAGCTGCCGTAGGCACCGAGCTGGCCCTGGGCGACGTAGCGGTCGAGCAGCTCCCGCAAGGGGGCCAGCGTGTGGTGCGGCTGCGCCTCGTGCAGCAGCAGGCAGTCCACGCGCTCGCGCTGCAGCTGCCGCAGGCTGGCCTCGAAGGACTGGGCGATGAACCCGGTGTCGAAGTTGCCGGCGGGGGCGCGCCGGGCCATGCCCTTGAGCACAGCCTGGCGCAGGCCGGGCACCCAGCGGGCCAGCGGCTTGACCACGGCCCGGGCCTTCTGCATCAGGCCGGGCGAGGCGGGGCGGGCCAGCCCGGCCTTGGTCACCACGGTCACGTCCTCCTGCCGGCCCTTGAGGGCCTCGCCCAGCACGGATTCGGACGCGCCGAGCCCATAGGGCGGCGCGGTGTCGAAGTGGCGGATGCCCTGGTCCAGCGCGGCGTGGATCAGGCGCAGCGAGGTCGCCTTGTCGGCGCCGCCGTTGAGGCGGCCGCAGCCGAAGCCCAGCCGCTGGGTCATCAGGTCGTTGGCGGTGAGGTTCATACAGGGACCTCCGGGCGCAGCTGCTCGGCCAGCCGGGCCGTGAGCGCCATGGCGGTGAAGGTGGGGTTGGCGTAGCTGGAGGTGCGGAACACCGCGGCCCCGGCGACGTAGAGGTTGTCCGTGCCGAACACGCGCAGCCCGTTGTCGACCACGCCATCGAGCGCGTGGTGGCCCATGCGGGCGCCGCCGCACTGGTGGTAGGTGTCGGTGGCCTGCTCCAGCGCGCGCGTGTCTTCGTTGGCGAGCAGCGAGTCGATCTCCACCCGGGCCAGTCCCGCAGCCTGCAGGCTGTCGCCGATGCGGCGCATGAAGCCGGCCATGGCGCGCAGCTCGGGCTGGCCGCCGATGCGCCAGTCCAGCTTGGCCAGCGGCATGCCGAAGCGGTCCTTGCGCTGCGGGTCGAGGGTGATGCGGCTGTCGTGGCGCGGCAGCTGCTCGGCGTGCATGACGAGCCAGACGCCGCGGTCGGCCGGGTTGTGGATGCGGTGGTGCCGCAGGTACTGCACGACCATGGGAAGCCACGCGCTGCCCATGCCGCGCAGGTGGCGCAACAGCTCGCCCAGGCCCTGGCGCGGCAGCGCGCCGCGCCGCAGCGACCTGGCCATCACCTTCAGGTGCTGCAGGTGCTCGGCGATGCTGGACTCGAACGCGAAATAGCCGGTGACCTGCAGCGCCGGGTCGGCGGCGAGGGTGCCCGCGCCGGCGCTGGCGCTGGCCAGCCGCAGCTTGGGCTGGTACTTGTGGCCGCCGAGCACGATGTTCTGGAAGGTGCGCAGGAAGCGCGGCTTGTCCAGCGGGTGCACGCGCCCGCCGCGCATTTCCAGGTGGTCCTGGAAGCCGGCGCCCACCCAGGGGTTGCCGACCCAGGGAGCCTGGGGCTGCTCGGCAGCGCTGGCCAGCAGCAGGCGGGCGATCTCGATGGTGCCGTTGGCCAGCACCACGCGCTGGCCGGCGATGGCGGTGAGGCTGCCGTCGGGCCGCGCCACGCGGACCGTGCTGACGCGCTCGCCGTCGGGCGACAGGTCCAGGCCCGTGGCGTGGGCGTGCAGCAGCACCGTGAGCTTGGGCGCGTTCTGCAGGCGCTCGCGGAAGTGGCGCGCCATGGCGGGCTCCTTGAGCCAGCGCGTGAGGAACAGCGTGAACCCGGGAATGTCGGGGTAGCCGCCGCCGAAGAGCTTGCGCGCCTGGGGCGTGTGCTCGTCGAGCGCGTCGGCCAGCCGCAGTTCCTTGGCCACGGCCTCGTACCAGGGCAGCAGCTCCTCGTAGGTGATGGGCCAGGGCGCGTCCGACACGCCGGCGCGGGCCTCGAAATCCGAGGGCACGAAGCCGGTGAGCTGGCCGCCCCAGAGGTTCGAAGTGCCGCCCAGCGCGCGCCCGCGCGCCACGGCGATGCCGCTGTGGGCCCGGCCGACGACGGTGGCGTCGTTGAGCGCCTGGGCCGGCGTTTCGAAACCGCCGCCGCCGCTCTCCAGCACCGTCACGCGCTGGCCCTGGCGCTCGAGCAGCACGGCCAGCAACAGGGCCACCGTGCCGCCGCCGACGATGACGACGTCCTGCGCGGTCTCCGGTGGCGGGGCGTGGTTCAGGTCGATGATCATGCGGCGACCCCTGTGGCCGGCGGGGCCTGAAGCCGGTGCTGGCGGTGCAGGCGGCGCACGGCGCGCGTGGCGGTGAGCCAGACCAGGGCCTCGCCCAGCACCATGGCGGCCACCACGCCCGTCATGCCGGCGCTGCGCCAGACCAGCCAGGCCACCACCAGCGAGACCACGGCGGCCATCAGGCTCTGCGCGGCCAGGCCGGCATGGCGGTTGATGGACATGAGCACGACGCGCGGGACCTGGGTGGCCGAGCACACGGCGGCATAGAGCAGGAACAGCGCCATGCTGGTGGCGGTGAAGGGAATCTGGCCGTGCGTCCAGACCTCGAGCAGCCAGGGCGACACCAGGTACACCAGCAGCGCGCCCGCGGCGGCGATGAGCAGGCCCAGGTGCTTGGCCCGGCGGTAGAGCTTCCAGAAGGCGTGGTCGTCCTGCTGGCCTTTGAGGGCGGTGAGCTCCGGCCAGAGCGGGTTGCTCAGCGCGTTGGTGACCTGCACCACGACCCGGGCGACGGTGCGGTAGGTGTTGAACACGGCGGTGGCGGCGGGGCCCAGCGTGGCCGCCACCAGCAGGGTGAAGCCTTGCAGGCTGAGCGCGTTGGTCATCGAGATCGAGAAGAACAGCGCACCCGGCGCGGCGGTCTGTCGCACGTCGGCCCAGCTGGCGCGCGCCACGCCCCAGCGCAGGAAATCGGTGCGCCGCTGGCTCAGGCCGATGCTCAGCGCGGTGTAGCCCAGCCGGGCCAGCAGGGCCGAGCTGGCCACGCCGATGAAGGTCTGCGTGAGCACCAGACCGGCCAGGCCACCGGCCCATTCGACCAGGCGCCCGGTGGTGACGAGGTAGGTGCCCGCCGCGTAGCCGCCGGTGGCCTTGTAGACCACCTCGGCCAGGCTGCAGAACAGGCTGAGCACCACACTGAGGGACAGCAGCATGAGCACGGCCTTCCACTGCGGCGCCTGCAAGGTGGTGTCGGGCAACAGCAGCAGCGCGGCGCCCACCGCGAGCAGGGCCAGCAGCGAAACGCTCAGCAGAAAGGCCACGGCGCTCTGGAACACCCCGGCCGCGCGCGCCTTCTGGCCCTGCGTGATGAGCGCGATCATCCGGTTGCACGAGGCGGTGGAGATGCCGGCGTCGGCCATCGACAGGTAGAAGGGCAGTGCCGTCAGGGCCAGCCAGTAGCCGTAGGTGGCCATGTCCCAGTGGTGGAGGAAGACCGGCAAGGCCACCAGTTGCGTGCCGATGCTCACCGCCTGCGCATAACCGTAGGCGCCCGCGCCCGAGGCCATGCGGCGGGCGATGGACACGCGGCGGGTGGGGGCGGTGCGAAAGGGGGCGGACATGGCGATCGGCACCGGGTGCTCAGTGTTCGCTGGAGACGGCCACGGCGTAGCCGTGGTGCTTGAGCAGGGCGTGGCGCTGGGCGTCGGCCAGGTCGGAGACCACCATCTCCGTCACCATGTCCTGCAGCGCGATCCGGGGCACCCAGCCCAGCGTGTTCTTGGCCTTGGCCGGGTCGCCCAGCAGGGTTTCCACTTCGGTCGGGCGGAAGTAGCGCGGGTCCACCTTCACGATCACCTGGCCCGGCCGCAGCGCCGGCGCCTTGTCGCCTTCGACGGCCTGCACGATGGCCTGTTCGTTCACGCCCTGGCCCTCGAAGCGCAGGGTGATGCCCAGCTCGCGCGCGCTCATCTCGATGAACTGGCGCACGCTGTACTGCACGCCGGTGGCGATGACGAAGTCTTCGGGTTGCGCCTGCTGCAGCATCATCCATTGCATGCGCACGTAGTCCTTGGCATGGCCCCAGTCGCGCAGCGAATCCAGGTTGCCCATGTAGAGGCAGGGCTCCAGCCCCTGGGCGATGTTGGCCAGGCCGCGCGTGATCTTGCGGGTGACGAAGGTCTCGCCGCGGCGCGGGGATTCGTGGTTGAACAGGATGCCGTTGCAGGCGTACATGCCGTAGGCCTCGCGGTAGTTCACCACGATCCAGTACGCGTAGAGCTTGGCCACGGCGTAGGGGCTGCGTGGGTAGAAGGGCGTGCTTTCCTTCTGCGGGGTTTCCTGCACCAGGCCGTAGAGCTCGGAGGTGCTGGCCTGGTAGAAGCGGGTCTTCTTCTCCAGGCCGAGGATGCGGATCGCTTCGAGCAGGCGCAGCGTGCCCAGGCCGTCCACGTCGGAGGTGTATTCGGGGCTCTCGAAGCTCACCGCCACATGGCTTTGCGCGCCGAGGTTGTAGATCTCGTCGGGCTGGGTCTCCTGCACGATGCGGATCAGGTTGCTGGTGTCGCTCAGGTCGCCGTAGTGCAGGTGGAAGCGCGCGTCGTCGATGTGCGGGTCCTGGTAGATGTGGTCCACGCGCTGGGTGTTGAACTGGCTGCTGCGGCGTTTGATGCCGTGCACGATGTAGCCCTTTTCGAGCAGCAGCTCGGCGAGGTAGGAGCCGTCCTGCCCGGTGACGCCGGTGATGAGCGCGACCTTGGGCTGGGTGTGGGGGATGGGCGGGTTCTGGGTCATGGTGTTGGGCTCGCGAAGGTCAGTGGGCGGCGGCGTGCTGCAGGAAGTCCTGGTACGTGAGGGCCAGGCCGGCGGGGAGATCGACCTTGGCCTGCCAGCCCAGGCTGTGCAGGCGGCTGCTGTCCATCAGCTTGCGGGGCGTGCCGTCGGGCTTGCTGGCATCGAAGCGGATGCCGCCCTCGAAGCCGGTGATGCGGGCCACGCTGTGCGCGAGCTCGGCGATGGTCAGGTCCGACCCGGAGCCCACGTTGATGTGGCTGAGCATGGGCTGGGTGTGCTGCTCGTAGTCGGCCTTGGCCAGGTTCATCACGTGCACGCAGGCGGCGGCCATGTCGTCGACGTAGAGGAACTCGCGCATCGGCTTGCCGCTGCCCCAGATGGCGACCTCGGGCGTGCCCGCCATCCGGGCCTGGTGGAAGCGGCGGATCAGCGCGGGGATGACGTGGCTGTTCTCGGGGTGGTAGTTGTCGCCCGGGCCATAGAGGTTGGTGGGCATGACGCTGCGGTAGTCCACGCCGTGGCTGGCGCCGAACTGGCGGTTGTAGCTTTCGCAGAGCTTGATGCCGGCGATCTTGGCCACGGCGTAGGGCTCGTTGGTGGCTTCCAGCGGCGCGGTGAGCAGGGCGTGCTCGCTCATGGGCTGCGGCGCGAGCTTGGGGTAGATGCAGCTCGAGCCGAGGAACAGCAGCTTGCGCACGCCGTTGCAGAAGGCGGCCTCGATCACGTTGGCCGCGATCATGAGGTTCTGGTAGATGAAGTCGGCGGGGAACACGCTGTTGGCGTGGATGCCACCGACCTTGGCCGCGGCGAGGTAGACCTGTTGCGGTTTGGTGCGCGCGAAGAAGGCGCGCACGGCGGCCTGGTCGGTCAGGTTGAGTTCGGCGTGTGTGCGCGTGACGATGTGGCTGGCGGGATGGCCGGCCGCGCGCAGCTGCCGCACGATGGCCGATCCGACCATGCCGCGGTGACCGGCGACGTAAATGGTGTCAGGGGTGTTCATCAGCAGGCTCCTTCTTGTCTGAGGACCACGCGCACGGTGCGCAGCATGATCACGAGGTCGTACCAGAGCGACCAGTTGCGCACGTACCAGAGGTCCATGTTGATGCGGTGCTGGAACGTGCTGGTGCTGCGGCCGCTGATCTGCCACAGGCCGGTGATGCCGGGGCGGGCCTTGCCGTAGGCGGCGATGCTCTTGCCGTACTCGTCCAGTTCGCGCGCCAGCAGCGGGCGCGGGCCGACCAGGCTCATGTCGCCGCGCAGCACGTTGATGAGCTGGGGCAGCTCGTCGATGCTGGTGCGGCGGATCAGGCGGCCGATCTTGGTGATGCGCGGGTCGTTGGCGAGCTTGAAGTTGCTGGCCAGGTACTGCACGTAGAGTTTTTGATTCTCGGTTTTCCAGCGCTCCAGGGCGCCGTCGGCGTCCATCACCATGCTGCGGAACTTGATGAAGTCGAACAGCTGGCCGTCCACGCCCACGCGCTTCTGCACAAAGAAGGCGGGGCCCGCGTCGTCGCGCTTGATGCGCCAGGCGACCCAGGCAAAGAGCGGCGCGAGCAGCACCAGCAGGGCGGCGGCGCCCACGATGTCGAGCGCGCGCTTGAGCACCTGCGGACCGCGCCGGTTGAGGTTGTTGCGCGCGCGCAGCAGCAGCACGTCGTGGCTGAAGAAGTGCGAGACCTCCATGCCGTAGATGGGCAGGCCGCCGAGCGCGGGCACCATGACGAGGTCGTCGCGCGTGAGCATGAGTTCCTCGGCGAGTTCGCGCAGCCAGTTGTTGTCCCGGATGCCGAGCACGCCCACCAGCTGGTGGGGCCCGGGCCGGGCGAGGAACTCGCGCACGCCCGGGGTCAGCGCGGTGGGGGCGGCCGTCTGCCCACCGCCGAGCTGGACCAGCCGCGCGCCGGGGTCGGGACAGACCACGGCCACCGGCTTGTAGCCCAGCAGCGGCTCGCTGGCCAGGGCGGCGGCGGCCTTTTCCACATCGTCGGGGTGGCCGATGAGCACATAGGGCTGCGCGAGCAGGCCGGCGCGCAGCAACCCGTGGCGCACGGCCAGGCGCGACAGCGGCAGCAGGACGAGCACCAGGCCCCAGGTGGCGCCGGTCCACAGGCGCGAGAGCGGCCACTTGGCGAGGTAGATGACCATGGCATCGAGCAAGGCCGCGAGCACGATCACCTGGATCAGCTGACGGGTCTCGTCCCACCAGGGTTTGCGGCGGTGCGCCGAGTAGTGGCCCTGCACGGTCCACATCCAGCTCACCATGGTCAGCGCGACCGCGGCGAACAGCGTGAGGCGCAGGTGGCCATTGGCGGCCCACCACACGTTCATGGCCTGCGAGAGGCTGATCTCGTCGCGCAGCCACGCGGGCAGGCGGCCCGCCACGAAGCACAACGCGAGCACGCACAGATCGGTGAGCACCAGCCAGGCCTTGACCTTCTGCTGGCGCCGCGCGAGATCGGCCCAGGGGAGCAGGCTGCGGGCGAGGTCGTGTTCGTTGTAGAGCGGGACGACGACGCCCGGGCCGGCTTCGGTGGGCGCGGGCGAGGGTGACGGCCTCTCCCGGGGATGGGTGCGCGCGCGGGCCATGTCAGTCAGCGCCCGCTGAAGATGGAACGGGCCGATGGCGGGGCCCCATGCCGGTGCATGGAATGCACTCGGAAAGCGCGCGCGGCGCACAGGAATAACGGGTGGCTGAAGCACGGCATAGGTGCACTCCCTGGGTTCGTTGACGGTTCGCAGGCATGCAGCGCTGCGTTCGCCTTTTCTTTTTAGGCCACGAAAAAGCGCGAGATGTAACGAGCTTTGAGTTAAGCCACGAGGCTTGTGTAGGACTGAACCTTGCTTCGATGCGAGGTCAGGTGCCGTGCGAGGGGTGTGCGCCTTAATTGATGGAACTTATGTTCTTGAGCGGACTCACAATGCGCCAGGAGGTGAAGCGATGCGAGTGGCCGAAGCGATCGAGCTGGATGCGAAAACCGAGCGTGCCTTGCGCACGCTGGCCCAGGGACGGCGGGTCGAGGCCCGCGTGAAGCAGCGCGCCAGCGTCATCCTGCTGGCGGCGCAAGGGTGGCAGAACAAGGACATTGCGGACGAGGTCAAGCTCGATCGGCGGCAGGTGGCCTTGTGGCGGCGGCGCTTCATCGAGGGCGGCCTCGAGGTCCTGCTGCAGGACGCGCCACGTTCGGGGCGCACACCGAGCGTGACGTCGGCGCTCGAGTCGCATATCGTGAGCACGACGCTGCACGAACAACCGGCCGAAGCCGCGCAGTGGAGCACGCGCACGCTGGCCTCGTACCTGGGCCTGGGCGCCACCACCATCCGCCGGGTGTGGCAGCGCAACGGCATCAAACCGCACGCGGCGGAGTGATCAAGTCATAAGTGCAGACCAAAATGGCGCAGTGCAGCAATTGGCCTGCTGAATGGCCGTTTGCGCGCGGATGAGGGGTTTACATCCCGAAACCCGTTTTCGTGGACCAGCGGCCACGACGAACGGTTAAATGGCCGAGATGTCGGTCTGCACCGGCCAGTGAAGCGCGTTGACTCGGCTGTCGCCGGTGCCGAAGCGGTGCTGCAGCAGCACGGTGTATTGCCCCGGGCGAGTGCCGCAGAGCCGGTAGCCGTCGGCCACCGGGCTGAGCTGGACGCCGCTTTGTGGGGCGGTTTGCAGCTCCCAGGTGCCGAGTTGGGGCGCGGCGCGCCGCAGCGAGACGCAGAAGCCCCGTTTCATGTTGGACATCACCACCAGGCGCTGTTCGGCGCTGGCCTCGCCGCCGGCGGTGTCGAGCAGCTGGGGGTGGCTGTTTTCCAGCACCCGCATGATGGGCGGGATGATGATGCGGAAGTCCAGCGAGGCGCCGGCCTGGCCCTGGTGCGCCAGCACGCTCTCGCCGATGCTGGTCGCGGGGACCAGCATCAGGGCACTGGCGGCCAGTGCGGAGAGGAGGCGGTGGGAGGGCATGACCCACTATCGGCCCCCATTCCGGGAACTTGAATCCCAAGATAAGAAGGGGATATCCCCCGCTTATTCGCTGCGCTGCACCGGAATGCTGACGGAGGCGCTTTCCCGCAGGCGCACGTCGACCTTGGCCTGGCCCTGGTCCACCACGTTCCAGGGCAGTGGCAGCGTCTCGCCGCGCACGCTCACGGTGCGCGGGCCGCCGGCCACGAAGGGGAATTCGAAACGGCCCTGGCTGTCGGTGCGCACGGCGTAGCGGTTGTCCAGGTAGACGGTGACGTTGGGCACGCCCTGTTCGCTGGCTTCCTGCGTGCCGCTGCGGTTGGCGTCGAAGTACACCGTACCGACGATGCGGCCGCCGCCGTCGCTGGCCCGGCCGCCCAGCGGCACGCTGCGGCTGCCGGCTTCGAGCTCGTAGCGCAGCACGGCGTAGAAGGAGCGGTCCGACTCGGGGATCACGATGGCCAGCGGCGGCGCCAGCGGGTCCAGCGAGGGATTGAAGCGGCTGCGGCCGGTGGAGCGGTTGTAGTTGGCCTCCACGCTCCAGCGCGGGTCGATGCGCCAGTGGCCGCCCAGGTTGAGACTGTGGCGCGACTGCCCGGTGTTGCTGTGTTCGGTGTTGAGGTTGCCGCGCAGGCTGGCCTTGTTCGTGATCGGCGCGGACACGCTGAGCGCGGCGCTCCAGACCGATTCCCGGGGGCGGCCCTGGTAGGCGTCGTATCGGCCGGTGCCCAGGCTGGTGGAGACGGCCCAGCTCTGCGGCACCAGCCATTCCTGGTCCCAGGTCAGCCAGCGCGAGTGGGCCTCGTTGTCGCTGTGCACGAACTCCAGGCGCAGGCCGCTGTTGCCCCAGCCGTTCTGGAAGCGCCAGTCGCCGTAGCTGCTCCAGGCGTCGCCGTCGAAGCGGCGCACCGTGGTGCCGGCGCCCACGGTGTGGTCGCGGTTGAGGCGCCAGCGCGCCGAGCCGGTGGCGAAGAAACCGCTGCCGCTGCGCCCGCTGATCGAATCCAGCCAGTCCACCGAGCCCTCGGCCGACCACTGGCGCGTGCGCCAGCTGGTGCGCGCGTAGGCGCCCACGAGGTCGTTGGCCAGCGGCAGATTGGCCCAGCTCAGGTCCTGCTCGAGCCGGTAGGCGCCCAGGCCGTGCCGGCGCGGGCCGTCGTCCCATTCGCCGTCGACCCAGAAGCCGGTGCGCGCGCCGTTCAGGTTGTTGGCCTGGGTGCGCAGCACCTGGCCCTGGATGCGGTGCTCGGCACCTTCGTGCCGCAGCGCCAGCAAGGTGGAGTTGGCGTCGACGATGTCGCTGGTCTGCAGCGGCACGTCCAGGTTGGAGACCTTGCGCGCGTCCTCGTGCTGCAGGGCGAGCGTCCAGCCTTGGTGGGACAGGGGGTTCGCACCGTCCGCGTTGAGGCGCCACTGGCCGCCGAACGAGGTGCGCTGGCCCGGCAGCTTGCGAAAGCCGTTGGCCGGGAGGAAGTCCAGCCGGCCGGGCTCCCCGGTGCTGGCCTGCAGCTGCAGACCGGCACCGGGGTTCTCCCACTCGGTGCTGATGCCCTGCACGATGGCCGAAGGCAGGTAGATGCGCGCGGGCAGGCGCAGGATGCCGGGCGTGGGCGGGTTGATCACGCCCAGCTCGTTGCTCATCAGCCAGCCGCCGGAGAGCGGCATCGCGCGCTGGCGCAGCGTGAGCGTGCCGCTGCTGTCGCTGGGCGCGTAGGTGCCGTCGATGGAGAGGGAGCCGTGGTTGGGCGTCTCCAGCAGGCCGTAGATGCCATAGCCGATGCGGGTCTTGCGCGCCGCGTCGAAGGGCTGGGTGCCCAGGCGGGTCTCCAGGCGCAGAAAACGCGGCCAGCCCTGGCGGTCGTAGGCATAGGCCTCGGCGTCCTCCGCCGGTTCGGGCGGCAGGCCCTCGATCACCCGGTCTTGGTAGGCGGGTGCGCTGGTGGGGGAGGGGGGAGGTGGGGCCGCGCTCTGCGCCCAGGCCGCCAGCCAGGGGGTTGATGCACCCAGGAGCGCCAGCAGGCAATGGGACGGGCGCGGCACCAGCCCCCTCATGGAGCGAAGCTCGCGTCCAGCGGCAGGCGGTTCTTGCCCCATTCGAGGTTGCCCTTGACCGTCAGCGGAAAGCGCACCGTGGGCGTGGGTTTGCCGTTCTCGGCGACCGGCGTGATCGCGATGCGCCGCGTCTCGCCCGGCAGGATGGGCAGGTCGGCCGGCGCCATCTCGAAGCGCGCGCCGCTGGCGTCGGTGCCGTTGACGAAACCTTCGAGGCGACCGTGGGCGTTGCCCAGGTTGCGCACCTCGACCACGGCGCTGGGCTGGCCATCCACCTGGGCCACGCGGGTGCCGGTGATCTCCAGCTTCGGGGCGGCGTCGCCGATGGTGGCGTACACGATCACGCCGATGCGGCCACCCACGGGGAAATTGAGGTCGCCCTGCACGCGCGCGGGCTCCAGGCCCTCGATCATCAGCGCGAAGCGGCACTCGCGCGCCGGCGTGCCCGGCGGGGGCGCGATCTCGAAGCGGTAGCGGTAGCGCGCGCCAGGCTCGATCGTCAGTTCGCGCCGCTCGACCGCGACCCAGGGCCGGCAGCTGTCGGCGGCGAGCGCGTCGCTGAAGGCCACCGAGTTGTCGGGCAGGAAGGCCCAGTCGTTGGTGTAGATGCGGTAGTTGCCTTTTTGCTGCCCCACATGCTGGATCTCCACCACCTGGCGCAGGTTCTGACCGGGCGCGACCTGCACCTCGAAGCGCGGGGGCGTGATGTAGGCCGCGAAGCCCTGCGCGAACGCGCCGTGGGAGGCGCTGGCCAGGGCGATGGCGCCCAGCGCGAGGGCGGGGCGGCGAAAGAGGCTCAGGAATGCAGGGCGCATGGCGGAATCAGTCGGCATCCAGTTCGAAATGGAAATTCAGGCGGCGGCTGTTCGACTGCCAGTCGGCGTTCGAGCGCAGGCGCACCTGCAACTGGTCTTCCAGCGTGGGGGTGGTGATCGGGCCGGCATGCACCAGCGCGCGCTCGCCCGACACCAGCCGGCCCGCCTGCAGGCGGCCCCGGGTGGTCCAGACCGCTTCCACGGTGGAGGCCTCGTCGCGCGGCAGCACCATGTAGATGCGCCCGCTGCGCCCGATCCAGTCGCGCGTGTCGATGCGGATGTTGACGCGCAGCCAGGCCTCCATGCCGCCCGCGAAGGGCTGGCCCGATTTCAGGGGCAGCCACTGCATCTGCACGTTGGGTGGCACCGTGTGGCTCAGCGAGTCGTCCAGGCGGTGCGGGTTGGCCCAGGCGGTACTGGTCAGCAGGCCGCACAGCGTCGCCAGGGCGAAGCGTCGGAAAGCCGTCATGGGCTGCTCAGGGTGTAGGTCACCCGGCCGTTGTAGGTGCCGGCTGCCCGCACCGCGTTGTTGGCGTAGACGTAAGAGTGGCAGTTCTCGAAATACGTGTTGCCCGGGACCGTCGCCAGCGTCTGCGTGCCGCCGTTGAAGGTGCCGGCCGGGATCACGTTGGGCGCGCCGCTGCCCGGGGCCGACACGGTCCAGCTGATCTCGGTGAAGGGAATGGTGTCGCCGCCCGCGTTGGTCAGGCTGGTGGGCGAGGAGACGGTGAGTGTGGCGTTGGCCGAGCCGCTGTTTCGGCGGTAGCCGGCACCCACCATGACCTGGCTGGCGGGCGTGGGGCAGGTGGTGTAGCCGTCGGCGTACAGGCTGGTGGACTGCGTGCTGTCGCTGGTCATGGCCAGGTCCGTGCCATTGCCCAGCTGCGCCGCCGGCACCGTGACCTGCACCAGGTTGACGGGCCCGCTGGTGCCGGCCGTGCCATTCAAGGTGCCGCTGGTGCCGCTCATGGCGCCGTTGCCCACGTGCAGGAACAGGCGGCGGCTGCCGGAGGTGATCGTCAGCGACCAGGCGTGCGCGGCGGCCATTTCCGCCAGACACAACAAAGCCAGGCCGGCGGCCGCCGCGAGGCGGGCCTGGCTGGATCGGGTTGTCGTGCGCTTCATGGTGTCTGGCTGACCGTGGCTGTCCGAAAAAGCTTGGCGCCTGAAATGGCGACGGAGGGTTGCACGGGGCAAGCCCTCCGGGAGGCCGATGGCGGCGGTGGGGCCGCCCTCTGAAGGTCTGCTGCGCAGACTCAGGGCATGGAGGCGGTGTAGGTCACGCGGCCGTTGGTCGTGCCGTAGGTGCCGGGTGCCACCACGGCCGAGTTGGCGTAGCTGAAGGTCCAGTTGGCCGTGCGGTCGGTGATCTTGGTGCCCGAGGACAGCGTGACGTTGGAGGCCGCGCCCGCGCCGGTGTTCGGAATGGCCGGGCTGGGCAGCGCGGCCAGGTTGCTGGTGGCCGAGATCTCGGACCAGGGAATGGTGTCGGCCGTGCCGTTGGTCAGCGCGCCGGTGGTGGACGCGGCCAGGGTGACCTGGCCGTTGTTGCCCACCACGCGGACCGGCACCACGTTGCCGGTGACCGCGCCGGCGGTCGCACCCGTGCCGACGGCGGCCGGGTTGCTGGTGTAGTCGAAGGTCACGGTGTCGATCGTGGTGTTGGTCGCGAAAGCGCCGGCACCGGTGCCCACGGCCAGGAACAGCACCCGGGGAATCGTCACGCGGAAGTCCAGGCGGGCCACCGCGCTGCCCGCGCCGGTGACGAGCTGGGATTCGGCCGAAGCCATCAGCGGGGTGGCCAGGGCCAGCGCCAGGGCGGATTGGAGCAACAGGGCTTTTTTCACGACGTTTCCTTCAGGACGGTGCAGAAGTGGGGTCTGAGCACTTTTAGGTACGCGGCCCACGGGTGGGTGATGGGCGGATGTTACGTAAAGTCACTTCGCGGATCAATATGTGAACGAGGAAAAAATTCACACTTTTCAAGCACTTACGGCGACTTTGTTAACCAACGGTAAAAAAACGAAGACGAGCGGCGAAAAAAGTGCTCAAGTTCACACACCTTTTGCCGTGTTCGTACTTCTGGTTGCCAGGTGCTGCAACGGAAGTGCACTGCCGGACTTCACCTCGCCCAGGGAGAAGCTGGTGTGCAGGTCCTTTACGTTGGGCAGGTTGAGCAGGACCTCCCGGGCAAACTGGCTGAAGTGGTTCAGGTCGCGGCTGACCACCTGCAGCTCAAAGGTGCCGGAGCCGCTGATGTAGTGACAGGACACCACCTCGGGGATGCGGCGGATCGCGTTTTCCAGGGTGCGCGTGACGTCGCCGCTGTTGCGGTCGGCGTCCAGGCGCACGAAGGCCAGCACGCCCAGGCCGATTTTTTCGCGGTCGATCTCGGCGCGGTAGCCCCGAATGAAGCCCGACTCCTCGAGCGCCCGCACGCGCCGCCAGCACGGCGCGGCCGACAGGCCCACGCGCTGCGCCAGCTCGGCGTTGGTGAGGCGGCCGTCGCTTTGAAGTTCTTGCAGGATGGCGATGTCAAACTTATCGAGTGTTTCCATGATGACCTGTTTTGAGAATGAATCTTTCTCGATCATCGTGAAAACAGGCATGAAACGCAAACACCTATCGCGCACTGGGGCATACACTGTGCGCCACACTGGAGGCGTGCATCTACCCGTTGCACACCCCGTTCACGACCCGCCCACGAAGCAGGCCCCCATCCCCCACGGAGACAAGCCGATGAACGCCCCCCTGCCCGACCACATCCGCCGCGCGCTCGAGACGGTCACCCTCGACGACAAATACGCACTCGATCACGGTCGCGCCTTCATGAGCGGCGTGCAGGCGCTGGTGAAGCTGCCCATGCTGCAGCGCCAGCGAGACGCCTTGCTGGGCAAGAACACCGCGGGCTTCATCAGCGGTTACCGGGGTTCGCCGCTGGGGGGCTACGACCAGGCCCTGCAGAAGGCGGCGCCGTACCTGAAGGCGCAGAACATCGTGTTCCAGCCCGGGGTGAACGAGGAACTGGCCGCCACCGCGCTCTGGGGCACCCAGCAACTGGGCTTCGCGCCAGCGGGCAGCAACCGCTTCGACGGCGTGTTCGGCATCTGGTACGGCAAGGGCCCGGGCGTGGACCGCTGCTCCGACGTCTTCAAGCACGCCAACATGGCGGGTACCACGCCCTGGGGCGGCGTGATCGCCGTGGCCGGCGACGACCACGTGGCCAAGAGCTCCACCGCCGCGCACCAGAGCGACCACATCTTCAAGGCCTGCGGCCTGCCGGTGTTCTTTCCGACCTCGGTGCAGGACATCCTGGACCTGGGCCTGCACGCCCTGGCCATGAGCCGCTTCAGCGGCGTGTGGGCCGGCATGAAGACGATCCAGGAGATCGTCGAATCCAGCGCCACGGCCGAAATCGATCCCGGGCGCGTGAACATCGTCATTCCCGAGTTCGAGATGGCCCCCGGTGGCCTGCACATCCGCTGGCCCGACCACGCGCTCGACCAGGAAGCCCGCCTGTTCGACTACAAGTGGTACGCCGCGCTGGCCTATGTGCGCGCCAACAAGCTCAACCACAACGTGATCGCCGGGCCGAACGACCGCTTCGGCCTGATCGCCAGCGGCAAGGCCTACAACGACACGCGCCAGGCCCTGCTGGACCTGGGGCTGGACGACGAGACCTGCCGCCGCATCGGCCTGCGCCTGCACAAGGTGTCGGTGGTCTGGCCGCTGGAGGCGCAGACCACGCGCGAGTTCGCCACCGGCCTGCGCGAGATCCTGGTGGTGGAAGAGAAGCGCCAGGTCATCGAGTACCAGCTCAAGGAAGAGCTCTACAACTGGCGCCCCGACGTGCGCCCGAACGTGCTGGGCAAGTTCGACGAGGTCGAGGGCGATTTCAGCGGTGGCGAATGGAGCATGCCCAACCCCAGCGCGCGCACCCTGCTGCGCGCCAACGCCGACCTCTCGCCGGCCATCATCGCGCGCGCCGTGGCCAAGCGCCTCAAGAAGATCGGCGGCGTCCCTGAGGACGTGATGGCGCGCATCGATGCCCAGCTCGCCATCCTGACGGCGCAGGAGCAGTCGATGCAGACCCTGCTCACGCAGGGCGTGGCCGGCGCCGAGCGCCAGCCCTGGTTCTGCTCGGGCTGCCCGCACAACACCAGCACGCGCGTGCCCGAGGGCTCGCGCGCCATGGCCGGCATCGGCTGCCACTTCATGACGATCTGGATGGACCGCGCCACCGTGGGCTTCACCCAGATGGGCGGCGAAGGCGTGCCCTGGGTCGGCCAGCAGCCGTTCAGCCACGACCAGCACATGTTCGCCAACCTGGGCGACGGCACCTACTTCCACAGCGGCCTGCTGGCGGTGCGCCAGAGCATCGCGGCCGGTGTGAACATCACCTACAAGATCCTCTACAACGACGCCGTGGCCATGACCGGCGGCCAGCAGGTGGGCGAGCGCCCTGAAGGCCACAGCGTGGTCCAGATCGCGCAGAGCATGCGCGCCGAAGGCGCGGTGAAGATCACCATCGTCACCGACGAACCCGAGAAGTACGACAGTGTGAAGGGCCTGCCCGAGGGCATCGCGATCCAGCACCGCGACACGCTCGATGCCGTGCAGCGCGAGTTCCGCGAGATCAAGGGCACCACGGTCATCATCTACGACCAGACCTGCGCCACCGAGAAGCGCCGTCGCCGCAAGCGCGGCACCCTGGTCGACCCGGACAAGCGCGTGGTGATCAACGAGCTGGTGTGCGAAGGCTGCGGCGACTGCGGCGTGCAGTCCAACTGCCTGTCCGTCGAGCCGCTGGAGACCGAATTCGGCCGCAAACGCACCATCAACCAGAGCACCTGCAACAAGGACTATTCCTGCGTGAAGGGCTTCTGCCCGAGCTTCGTCACCGTCGAAGGCGGCCAGTTGCGCAAGAAGGAAAAAGGCGGAGCCAAGCTCGAATGGACCGGTGGCGCGTTGCCGCTGCCCGTGCTGCCCACCCTGGACGCGGAGGCCTGGGGCATCATCGTCGCCGGCGTGGGCGGCACCGGTGTCATCACCATCGGCCAGCTGCTGGGTGTTGCCGCGCACCTGGAAGGCAAGGGCATCGTGACGCAGGACGCGGCGGGTCTGGCGCAGAAGGGCGGCGCGACCTGGAGCCATGTGCTCATCGGCGCACGGCAGGACGACATCCGCACCACCCGCGTGTCGGCCGCGTCGGCCGACCTGATCCTGGGCTGTGACCCGATCGTCAGCGCGAACAAGGAAACCTGGGCCCGCCTGCGCGCCGGCCGCACGCACGTGGCGCTCAATGTGAACGCCACGCCCACCGCGGCCTTCGTCAAGAACCCCGACTGGCAGAACCCGGCGCAGGCCTGTGTGGACGCGCTGGTGCACAGCCTGGGGGCCGATGCGGTGGGCACGTTCGACGCCGAGACGGCGGCCACGCGCCTGATGGGCGACAGCCTGTACACCAACCCCATGATGCTGGGCTACGCCTGGCAGAAGGGCTGGCTGCCGCTGGAACTGGCTTCGCTGATGCGCGCCATCGAACTCAACGCGGTGCAGATCGACAAGAACAAGGCGGCCTTCGAATGGGGCCGCCGCGCCGCGCACGACCTGCAGGCCGTGGCCGCGCTGTGGCAGAAGGCCGGGGCGGGCGAGCAGGTGATCCAGTTCAAGAAACGCGACTCGCTCGACGACCTGATCGCCCGCCGCGTCGACTTCCTCACCGGCTACCAGAACGCCGGCTACGCCGACCAGTACCGGCACTTCGTGAACCGCGTGCGCGCGTCGGAAGCCTCGCTGGGCAAGACCACGCTGACCGAAGCCGTGGCGCGCAACCTGTTCAAGCTCATGGCCTACAAGGACGAGTACGAGGTCGCCCGCCTGCACAGCGACCCGGCGTTCCACGCCCGCCTGGCCAGCCAGTTCGAAGGCGACTACAAGCTCAAGGTGCACCTGGCCCCACCGCTGATCGCCAAGAAGAACGAGCGGGGCGAGCTGGTCAAGCAGCCGTTCGGCCCCTTCATGTTCAAGGTGTTCAAGCTGCTGGCGCGTTTCAAGGGCCTGCGTGGCACCTCGCTGGACATCTTCGGCCGCACCGAAGAGCGCCGCACCGAGCGGGCCCTGATCGGGCAGTACCGCTCCGATGTCGAGGCTCTGCTGACCGGCCTGACCAGCACGAACCACGCCCTGGCGGTGGAGATCGCGCGCCTTCCCGAGCAGATCAAGGGCTTTGGCCATGTGAAGGAGCGCCACCTCGCCGCCGCGCGCAGCCGCCGGGAGGGCCTGCTGCAGCAATGGCGCCAGCCCGAAGCGGCGCCGAACCTGGCCCGCGCCGCCTGATCCGCGGAACCACCCCCGGCATACAATCGCCGGTTGAGTCCGGAGTGCCCGGCGTCGCCTCATCCAGGCGGCCCCGGGCCTTTGGCGTTGTCCTGACCCCGAACCTGTTGGAGACCTCCCGTGTTCATTTCCTCCGCTTACGCCCAAGCCGCTGCCGCTGGCGACACCCAATCCACCCTGCTGGGCATGCTGCCCCTGGTGCTGATGTTCGTGGTGCTGTACTTCGTGATGATCCGCCCCCAGATGAAGCGCCAGAAAGAGCACAAGGCCATGGTCTCGGCCCTGGCCAAGGGCGATGAAGTCGTCACCGCCGGTGGTTTCCTGGGCAAGGTGTCCAAGATCGGCGAGATTTATGTGGGCGTGGAACTTGCCGACGGCATGGAAGTCCAGATGCAACGCACCGCCGTCGTGCAGGTGCTGCCCAAGGGCACGATCAAGAGCGTCTGAGCAAGCCGGCCCGGCGCCGCTGTGTCGGACCGGGCCCTTGAAATGCGCTTTCGCCTCCGCTGAACAACTCCAGGCCTCAGGCCCGGCTTCACCATGAACCGTTACCCGCTGTGGAAGTACGCGATCATCCTGGTCGCCCTGCTGATCAGTGCGCTTTATGCGCTGCCCAACCTGTTCGGGGAGTCGCCCGCCGTGCAGGTCTCGGCGGCCCGGTCCACGGTGCGCATCGAGCCCAGCACGGTCATTCGGGTGGAGCAGGCGCTGGCGGCGCAGAACGTGCAGAGCACGCGCATCCAGCTCGATGCCAATTCGGTCAAGGCCCGCTTCGACAGCACCGATGACCAGCTCAAGGCGCGCGATGCCCTGGAGAAAGCGCTCAACCCGGATCCGGCCGATGCCAGCTATGTGGTGGCCCTCAACCTGCTGCCCCGCACACCGGCCTGGCTCGCTTCCCTGGGCGCCTCGCCCATGTACCTGGGCCTGGACCTGCGCGGGGGCGTGCACTTCATGCTGCAGGTGGACATGCAGGCCGCCCTGCAGCGGCGCGCCGACGTGCTCGCCACCGACCTGCGCACCCTGCTGCGCGAAAAGGGCCTGAGGCATGGCGGCATCAACCGCAGCGGCCAGACCATCGAGCTGCGCGCCGGTGACGCCCAGACCCTGGGCGCGGCACGCGACCTGATCCGCACCCAGTTCGCCGACCTGCAGGTCACCGAGACGGCCGATTTCCGGCTGGTGGGCACCATCAGTCCCGAAGCCGCGCGACGCGTGCAGGAACAGGCGCTCAAGCAGAACATCACCACGCTGCACAACCGGATCAACGAACTCGGCGTGGCCGAGCCGGTGATCCAGCAGCAGGGCGCCGACCGCATCGTCGTGCAACTGCCGGGTGTGCAGGACACGGCCAAGGCCAAGGACATCCTGGGCCGCACCGCCACGCTGGAAGTGCGCATGGTGGACGAGAGCATGGAAGCCCAGGCGGCCGCGCGCGGCACCGGGCCGGTGCCGTTCGGTGCCGAGCGTTATCCGGAGCGCGGCGGCCAGTCGGTGGTCGTCAAGCGCGAGGTGCTGCTGACTGGCGAGAACCTCACCGATGCCCAGGCCGGCTTCGACAGCCAGACCCAGGAAGCGGCCGTGCACCTCACGCTGGACGCGAAGGGCGCGCGCGTGTTCCGCGACGTCACGCGCGAGAACGTCGGCAAGCGCATGGCCATCATTCTGTTCGAGAAGGGCCGTGGCGAGGTCGTCACCGCGCCCGTGATCCGCGGCGAAATCGGCGGTGGCCGGGTCCAGATCTCGGGCGCCATGACCACCGTGGAAGCCAACGACACTGCGCTGCTGCTGCGCGCCGGTTCGCTGGCCGCGCCGATGGAAATCATCGAAGAGCGCACCATCGGCCCGAGCCTCGGTGCCGAGAACATCACCAAGGGTTTCCACAGCGTGCTGTGGGGCTTCATCGCGATCGTGGTGTTCATGTGCATCTACTACGCCCTGTTCGGCGTGTTCTCCAGCATCGCGCTGGGCTTCAACGTGCTGCTGCTGGTGTCGCTGCTGTCCATGCTGCAGGCCACCCTGACCCTGCCCGGCATCGCCGCCATGGCGCTGGCTCTGGGCATGGCGATCGATTCCAACGTGCTGATCAACGAGCGCGTGCGCGAGGAACTGCGCCGGGGCGCTTCGCCGCAGATGGCCATCAACGCGGGCTACGACCACGCATGGTCCACCATCCTGGACTCCAACGTCACCTCGCTGATCGCGGGCATCGCGCTGCTGATCTTCGGCTCCGGTCCGGTGCGCGGCTTCGCCGTCGTGCACTGCCTGGGCATCCTCACCAGCATGTTCTCGTCGGTGTTCTTCTCGCGCGGCGTGGTCAACCTCTGGTACGGCCGTCAGAAGAAGCTCAAGACCGTTTCCATCGGGACCGTCTGGCGTCCCGACGCCCAGAACGCCACGGCCAAGGCCGACTGATCAGGACCTCACGCCATGGAATTCTTCCGCATCCGCCGCGACATCCCGTTCATGAAGAACGCGTTGTTGCTCAACGCGATCTCCTTCCTCACCTTCATCGCCGCCGTGTTCTTCCTGACCACGCGCGGCCTGCACCTGTCGGTCGAGTTCACGGGCGGCACCGTCATGGAGGTGGCCTACGAACAGCCGGCCGACCTCACCTCGGTGCGCAAGGTCATCGAATCGCTGGGGTACGCCGATGTGCCGGTGCAGAACTTCGGCACCTCGCGCGACGTGCTGCTGCGCCTGCCGGTGCAGGCGGGCAAGACCTCCAGCCAGCAGAGCGAGATCGTGCTTGCAGCCCTCAAGGCGCAGAACCCCGCTGTGGAACTGCGCCGCACCGAGTTCGTTGGCCCGCAGGTGGGCCAGGAACTGGTGACCAGCGGCCTGCTGGCGCTGGGGCTGGTGATCGTGGGCATCATGATCTACTTGGCGTTCCGTTTCGAATGGAAGTATGCGGTCTCGGCCATCGTGGCCAACCTGCACGACGTGGTCATCATCCTGGGCTTCTTCGCCTTCTTCCAGTGGGAGTTCTCGCTGGCCGTGCTGGCGGCGGTGCTCGCGGTGCTGGGCTATTCGGTCAACGAGTCGGTGGTGATCTTCGACCGCATCCGCGAGACCTTCCGGCGCCAGCGCAAGATGAACACGCAGCAGGTGATCGACCACGCGATCACCTCCACCATCAGCCGCACCATCATCACCCACGGGTCCACGCAGGCCATGGTGCTGTCCATGCTGGTGTTCGGCGGCCCCACGCTGTTCTATTTCGCCCTGGCCCTGACCATCGGCATCTGCTTCGGCATCTACTCGTCGGTGTTCGTGGGAGCTGCCATGGCGATGTGGCTGGGCATCAAGCGCGAAGACCTGGTCAAGACCAGCAGCAAGACCGAAGGCGATCCGGACGACCCGAACGCCGGTGCTGTCGTTTAAGCGCGAAAGCGCGCGCCTTATACAGCGCGCCTCGCGCGCGTGGCGCCTGTGGATGAATCCAATCGTGTCATACTGCACACATTGTGTCGCCGCCCGATCAGCACGTTTCATCCCTGGCCAAACAGGCACGTGAACTCTTCGTGGTTCATGTGGGACGGGCGCTTCCCGAATGGGTCAAGGTCTGTGACACGCGGCTGACCTCGATCCTCGATCAGGCCGGCTCGGCGCGCGACATGCAGGCCCGTCGCGACGCATGGACCGGGTTCCAGAAAAACCAGACCACCTGGCTCAACCAGAGCCGCAAGGCGCTGCAGCGCTCGCTGCTGCCGCGCTTCTCCAACTCCGGCAGTCCCACCAGCGTCTCGGGCCAGCTGGAGCTGGTGGCCGAAGGCGCGATCGACGACCAGATCCTGGCCTCGCGCCTGGCCATGCAGGTGCTCGACAAGTCGTCCACCGAACTCAACGAATTGCGCCTGCGCATCCAGCACCTGGAAGGCCGGCTGGAGCTGCCTCGGGGCGACGTGCTGTTGCCCGACGTCACCGCCCGCATCCTGGTGGACCAGTGGCTGGACGCTCACATGACGCGGGAGGCCTGGGTGCTGGTGCAGGACGCGCTGGCGCCGGTCATGGCCACCAAGCTGCATGAGGCCTACAAGGCCGCGAACGAGTTTCTGGTGGCCAGCGGGGTGATGAAGGAAATCGACCTGCAGGCCTTGGTCAAGCGGGTGCCGGGCAGCCGCAGCGAAGGGCCGGTGGTGCGCCGCGACGCGTCGGCGGCGGCCACCACCGCGCCGCGCTCGATGACGGCGGGACAGCGGATGGCCGGCGGGCCGGCGTCCATGCCCGCCTCCGCGCCTGGCGGTGTGTCCGGCATGGGGCCGGGATCGAACTTCGGTGCTGGCCGCGCGGGCGCGCCATCGTCCGGCATGGGTGTGCACGATGAAACCCGGCTCATGACGGGCACGTCTCCGCTGGCGCGGGCGCGCATGCGGGCGCAGGGCGTGGTCGGACGCCTCAAGCGCATGCTGATCGACCGCGTCGGTGGCGATTTCGAGGCCACACAGCTGTTGCCGCCCTCGCCCCGTCTGCAGCAGGCGATCCAGCATCAGGTGGCGTCGCCCAGCGTGGCCGCGGGTCTCTACGTGTCCGGCTCCTCGGGTGGGGGCGCGGTGTATGTGGACGCCTCGCATGTGGAGCGGGTCGCGACCTCCTTGCGCCAGCGCACCGCCGAACTCAAGCAGGCCGCGAGCACGCCGACCGAAAAGGCCACCATCGAGGTCGTGGCGCTGATGTTCCAGAGCATCCTGGCCGAAGAGCGCATTCCGCCGAGCGTTCGGGTCTGGTTCGCGCGGCTGCAGATCCCGGTGCTGCGCGTTGCGCTGGCCGAGCCCGAGTTCTTCAGCGCCCTGCAGCACCCGGCGCGCCGCCTGATCGACCGCATGGGCTCCTGTGTGATGGGCTTCGAGTCCAACGTCGGCTCGGCCGCGCTGGAGGCCGAGATCAAGCGCGTGGTGCAGGTGATCGAGCAATACCCCGAAACCGGGCGACGCGTGTTCCAGCTGGTGTTCGACGAGTTCCAGAAATTTCTCTCCACCTACCTCAGCGAGCAAGGCAGCGCCAGCCGCTTCGTGAGCGTCGCGCAGCAGGTGGAGCAGAAGGAAACCCTGTCGGTGCAGTACACGATCGAGTTGCGCAAGCTGCTGGACGATGTGCCGGTGCGCGACGAGGTGCGCGATTTCCTGTTCAAGGTGTGGGTCGATGTGCTGGCCGTGGCCAGCGTGAAGTACGGCCTGAAGCACGAAGAGACGACCTCGCTCAAGCAGGTCGCGTCCGACCTGCTGTGGGCGGCCAGCGCCAAGCCCAATCGCAACGACCGCGCCCGCGTGATCCAGCAACTGCCCGGCCTGCTGCAGCGCCTGCGCCATGGCATGGGGCTGCTGGGTTTCCCGACCTCGCTGCAGGACCAGCACATCAAGTCGGTGAGCGACACGCTGGCCGATGCCTTCATGTCGCGCACCGAACCCATCTCGCAGGAAAGCCTGGACAACCTGTCCGATCGGCTGGCCAACCTGGAAGACTACCTGCCGGCCAACGGTGTGGGCGACCTGGATCTGGACACCGAGAGCATCGAGATGATCACCGGCGTGGACGCCAGCAACATCGAGGTGATCAACCAGGGCGGCAGCCAGCCCAACGAGGCGATGCGCTCTTGGGCGGTGGAGCTGCAGATCGGTTCGTGGTTCGGCCTGGACCACAACGGCAAGCTCAACAGCGTGCAACTGGCCTGGCGCAGCGAGCGTGGTCAGCTCTACCTGTTCGTGACCAACGGTGGGCGCTGTTTCCTGATCCAGGCGATGCGTGTGGCGTCCTACCTGCAGGCGGGCCTGCTGGTGCCCAGCGAGGAAGAGGCCCTCACCGTGCGCGCCACGCGCGACGCGATGGCCAAGCTCGAGGCCAACCCCGAGCGCCTGCTCAACTGAGCGGGCCTGCCGGGGCTCAGCCCTGGCCCTGCCGTTGCAACAACCCGCCTGGCAGGCGGGCCACCTCTCCCGACAGTTCCAGTTCGAGCAGGCGCGCCTGCAGGTGCGCCGTGTCCAGGCCGGTGCGGGCCTGCAAGGCATCCAGGCTCACCGGATCGTGGCCCATGGCCCGCAACAGGCTGTCTTCCTTGGCGCCATGGCCGCTGCCCGGCGCGGCGCTGTCGTCCGGCGGCACCGGTTCGGCGAAGCGCAGGTCTTCCAGGATGTCCTGCGCCGACTCGACCAGCTTGGCGCCCTGGCGGATCAGCGCGTGGCAGCCGCGCGATTGCGGCGCATGGATCGAGCCCGGGATCGCAAACACCTCGCGACCCTGCTCCGCCGCCAGCCGCGCGGTGATCAGCGAGCCGGACTGCACGGCCGCTTCCACCACCAGCGTGCCTTGCGACAAGCCGGCGATGATGCGGTTGCGTTGCGGGAAATGGGCTGGCAGCGGTGGGGTGCCCAACGGGTACTCGCTGACGATGGCGCCCTGTGCCCCAATGCGGTGGGCCAAGGCCAGGTGGCGCTTGGGGTAGACGCGGTCCAGCCCGGTGCCCACCACGGCCACTGTGGGAGCGCCGCCCAGCATCGCGCCATCGTGCGCGGCGCCATCCACGCCCAGGGCCAGGCCCGAGACCACGCAGACCCCGGCCTGCCCGAGTGCCTGCGCGAACTGGCGGGCGTTGGTTTCGCCTTGGGGTGTGGGGTTGCGGCTGCCCACGATGGCCAGCCGCCGGGGATGGTGCAGGGCCTGCACGTCGCCCAGCACGTACAACAGCACCGGCGGATCGGCCATCTGCAGCAGATCGGGCGGGTAGAGCGGATCGCCCAGGGTCAGGATGTGGCGGTCCGTGGCGTCGGCCAGCCACGCCTGCGTGCGATCCACCTGCGCCTCGAGGTTTTCGGGGGGCTGTTTCAGCGCGTTCGCCACGCGGGCCCCGACGACCGCCTGCCAGGCCGAGGCCGGTTGGGCGAAGGCCGCTTCGGGCAGGCCAAAGGCCGCGAGCAGTTTTCGCGCGGAGTCGAGGCCCACGCCTGGCGTGAGCAGCAGCCGCAACCAGGCGGCCAACTCGGGTCGGGGCATCGCGCCGATCAGGGGTTGACGAAGCGGTCGCCGACCTTCACGCCGTCGGTGATCTGCAGCACCAGCGCGTAGGACACCTTGTCGAAGGTGCGGAAGACCATCATCAGGCCGTTGCGCTCACCGGGCAGGCGCAGTTGCGGCCGGGTCTGGTCGGTGGTGTCGGTGATCAGGCTGCTTTCGCGCTGCAGCGCCAGCACATGGCCGCGCTCGATGCCGTGCGCGCGGCCGCGGTTGATGGAGACCACCTGGTTCTGGGCCGCATAGCGCACCGCGTTGCCATACACCGAGACGATCTGGCCGCTTTGTGGCGTGTCGGGCGCGCGTGGCACGAAGTGGCTGAGTTCGCGTTCCGGTTCGGGCAACAGCCGGTCGCCGATGCGCATCTCTTCCTTGGCCGCGACGATGTCGATGGAGGCCGGCACGATCTCGGCCGGTGCCTTGCCGTCGGCGGCCGGGCGCTGGGTCTCGCCGCTCACCAATTGGGCCTTGCCAAGATACTGGGCTTCGTAGCCCAGGATTTCGCTCGTGGTGGGATCGCGCAGGGGGGTGGCGTTGCGGAACACGCGGTAGTCGATCGACTTGCCGTCCACGACCCGCAGCGGTTCGTTCTGCGGGCCGTCGCCGTACAGGGCGCGCGCATAGGCGCGGTCGCCCCGGGTGAGCAGCACGCGGTTTTCCTGCGTGGCCACGATGCGCGGTGCGCGCGCGAAAGTGGCTTCGTCCACGATCATGGGTTCGGTCAGGAACGACTCGATGGCCTGCAGCGACACCGGCGGAACTGCCGAGTCACCGAGGCTTTCGTAGCGGGTGCGGGGCGACACGCGAACGGTGGCCGGGTCGCCGTTGCCTGCGGGGCGCGTGCTGAGGATGGCGCGGTCGCCGGACTTGATCAGGTACAGCACCTGGCCGGGGTAGATGCGGTGCGGGTTCTGGATGTCCTGGCGGTTCATGCCCCAGAGCTCGGGCCAGCGCCAAGGCGTCTTGAGGAACACGCCGGAGATGGCCCACAGGGTGTCGCCGCGTTTGATGGTGTAGCTGTCGGGCGCATTGGGCGCGAGTTCGGACAGTGGCACGCCGTTCTGCGCCACCTGGTCGGCGGTGGCGCGTTGCCCGGGGGTGATCGGGAAGTTCTGCGCCAAGGCGCTGCCGGTGATCGAGGTGGCCAGCACGGCGGCGGCGCAGACCAGCGAACGTCGCTGGCGCAAGAAGAAAAATTCGGCGGACTGGCGGGTTTGCAATGGCATGAAGTGGCCCCTGAGCGGCGATCGCGTCTTGACAAGTCGCTTTTGATTTTGCGCCCAAGCCATTGATTGGGCAACGTATATGGCGGAGGGATTTCACGCGCCGTCGCAAAAGTGGCGAAAATAGCGACATCGTCTTCCGCCTGTCACCGGCTTGCCGCCAGCCGTCGCCCCGCGACAATGGAGGCCCCTGCCTGGACCTGTCCCGAACCCACCCGATTTTCATGAATTCGCCGTCGCTTCTGCCCATCCTGCGTTACCCCGACCCGCGCCTGCACACCGTGGCCCAGCCGGTCAAGGCGGTGGACGATCGCATCCGCTCGCTGATCGAGCGCATGTTCGAGACCATGTACGACGCCAATGGCATTGGCCTGGCGGCCACGCAGGTGGATGTGCACGAGCGCCTGATCGTGATCGACGTGAGCGAGACGCGCGACGAGCGCCTGGTGCTGATCAACCCCGAGATCGAATGGGCCAGCCCGGAGAAGCGCAAGGGCGAAGAGGGCTGCCTGTCGGTGCCCGGCATCTACGACGGCGTGGAGCGGTCGATCGCCGTGCGGGTGCGCGCGCTCGACGGCAACGGTGTGGAGCGCACGATCGATGCCCAGGGCATGCTGGCGGTGTGCATCCAGCACGAGATGGACCACTTGCTCGGCAAGGTCTTTGTGGAGTACCTCTCGCCGCTCAAGCGCGATCGCATCAAATCCAAACTGGTCAAGGCTCAACGAGAGGCATTGCGCGCATGAACATCTCTCTGGCTTCTTCGCTGCGTGGCCTGGTCGTGGTGAGCGCGCTGGCACTGGCGGGCTGTTCACTGATGCCCGAACAGGTGGCGACGGGCACGCCGCGCAGCGAGATCGAGACCCGGCTGGGCGGGCCGACGCTGGTTCACACGCTGCCCGCGGGCACGCGCCTGCAGTACTCGGGTCAGCCCTCGGGCCCCTGGGTGCACAACCTCGATCTCGGACCCGATGGCCGCCTGGTGCGGTACGAGCAGGTGATGGACGCGGGCTGGCTGCTGCGGCACATCGAGATCGGCCGCTGGACGCGCGAAGACGTGTTGCGCGGCATGGGTCGCCCGGCCATGGTGGAGCGCGTGGCGCGCTTCGATGGCGAGGTCTGGAGCTACCGCTTCCTGGAAGCCACGCGGCCGCGCCTGGTGCATGTGCACCTGGACCCCTCGGGTGTGGTGCGGCAGCTGATGTTCTCCGACGACCAGGTGCTCGGCGATCCCGTCGACGCCGTGTCCCATCCCTGATGCCGCGCGGCGTCGCGCCATCGGCCTCTTTCCTTTTTCATGAACCTCATTTTTGCCGGCACGCCGGAATTCGCGCGTGTGGCGCTCGAGCGTTTGCTCGCGGCCGGCTTTCGCGTGCCACTGGTGCTGACCCAGCCCGATCGGCCGGCGGGGCGCGGCATGAAACTGCAGCCCTCGCCTGTCAAGCAACTCGCGCTGGAACAGCAGATCACCGTGGCGCAGCCGCGCAGCCTGCGGCTGGACGGCAAGTACCCCGACGACGCGCGGGCGGCGCGTGACGCCATCGAGGCCGCGCAGGCGGATGCCATGGTGGTGGCCGCGTACGGGCTCATCCTTCCCCAGTGGGTGCTGGACACGCCGCGCCTGGGCTGCCTGAACATCCACGCCTCGCTGCTGCCCCGCTGGCGTGGCGCGGCACCGATTCACCGCGCCATCGAGGCGGGCGACGCGCAGACCGGCGTGACCATCATGCAGATGGACGCCGGCCTGGACACCGGCGACATGCTGTTGATCGAGCGCCTGCCCATCCAGGCCCAGGACACCACCGGCAGCCTGCACGACCGCCTGGCCACGCTGGGCGGGCGCCTGATCGTGGAAGCACTGGAGATCGCCGCCTGTGGTGGCCTGAAGGCCGAGAAACAGCCCGCCGAGGGCGTGACCTACGCGCACAAGATCGAAAAGGCCGAGGCCGCGATCGACTGGACCGCGCCGGCCGAGACATTGGCGCGCCGGGTCCGCGCGTTCAACCCCTTCCCGGGGCGGCCACGGCGCTGGCGGGCGAGGCCATCAAGGTGTGGTCCGCGCACGCCGAGGCCGCAGCGGCGCAGGGCACGCCCGGCCAGGTGCTGGCGGTGGAGGGGAGTGGCATCCGCGTGGCCACCGGCGGCGGAGTGCTGGTGCTCACCGAGCTGCAACGCGCGGGCGGCAAGCGCCTCGCGGCGGCGGAGTTCCTGCGCGGTTTTGCGCTCGCACCCGGTCAGGTGCTGGACGCCGCGCCCTCGCCGAAAGAGGCGGCCTGATGTTCCACCGTCGTGAATACCGCGACCGCCCCGAGTACTGGGATGGCGTGCGCGACCAGGTCTCGGTGGCCATGGGCATCGGTGCCTGGGGCCTGATGACCGGTGTGGCCATGGTGCAGTCCGGCCTGTCGGCGCTGGAGGCCGTGCTCATGACGCTGATCGTCTACGCCGGCAGCGCGCAACTCGCCGCCGTGCCCATGATCGCCGCGGGCGCGCCGCTGTGGGTGATCCTGGCGGCGGCTTTCTGTGTGAACCTGCGCTTCGTCGTGTTCTCGGCGCACCTGCGGCCCTACCTGATGCACCTGCCGCGCTGGGAGCGCCTGATCAAGGGCTACATCACCGGCGACCTGAGCTACGTGTTCTTCGCGCGCCGCTACCCGCACCCGGGCACCAACGAGGAAGAGCTGGCGCAGCAGCAGGCCTACCTCATGGGCAACTGCGCGGTGAACTACGTGGCCTGGATGGGCGCGAGCCTGGCCGGCATTGCTCTGGCCAACGCGATCCCCGTGGCCTGGGGCCTGGGCTTCGCCGGCATCCTTGCGCTGCTGGGCGTGCTGTGCTCGCTGGCCTCATCGAAGCTGCGCTTCGTTTCGGCCGGCGTGGCCGGCGCGGCAGCGGTCGCGGCCTGGGCGCTTCCGCTCAAGCTCAACATCCTGGTGGCGATCGCGAGCGCGGTGGCGATCTGCCTGGTGCTCGAGAAATTCAGACCCCAGGCGCCGGGGCAGGGGGCACACCATGTTTGACCTCGACCCCTGGACCCTGCTCACCATCGTCGCGTTGGGCTGCATCACCGTGATCACGCGCGGCTTCTTCTTCATCTCCAGCAAGCCCTGGAGCCTGCCGCACTGGGCCCAGCGCGGCCTGCAGTACGCGCCCATCGCGGCGCTGGCGGCGGTGATCGTTCCCGAGATCGTGATGAACCAGGGCGCGCTCATCACCACCTGGAAGGACGCGCGCCTGTTCGCCGCGGCCGCCGGCATGGCCTGGTTCTTCTGGAAGCGCGGCGTGCTCGGCACCATCGTCTGCGGCATGGCGGTCTACCTGCCGCTGCGCCTGGGCCTGGGCTGGTGAGGCCTGGCGCCGTTTTTCAACGGTGCCATGGTTTCTGGTAGGCCCACTGCGCGTAGCGCGCATGCGCCTGCGCCTTGTCCACCAGGGCCGGGTGGCTCTCGGTGCTGTCCTTCAGCTGGCCATCCAGGTAGCTCATGAGCCGGGGTGGGCTGTCGGGCTGCAGCACCGCCACGTTGGAGCCTTCCATGTAGGCCTGGATCTTGTCGAACTGCAGGATGGCGCGGCCGGGCCGGGCGCGCTGCGCCGGGTCGCTCAAGTCGCGGCCGGTCAGCGGAACCTCGCCACTCAGGCCCATCATGGAGATCAGCGTGGGCGCCAGATCGATCTGGCTGGCCACCGTGCGGATGCGCTCGGGTGCGCGCACCGCGCCGCCCAGGATCAGGCCGGGGATGTGAAAGCGCTCGATCGGGATGACCGAGGGGCCGTACACGCGCGAGTTGTGGTCGGCGACCACGAGGAAGAGGGTGTTGTCCCAGTAGGCGGATTGCTTCGCTTGGTCGAAGAAGCGCCCCAGGGCGTGGTCGGCGTACTTCACCGCGTTGTTCACGGTGTTCTTCGGCTGCTCGTGCAGCTCGAAGCCGCCGTCCGGGAATTCGAAGGGCGCGTGGTTGGACGAGCTGAACACCAGGGCGAAGAAGGGCTTGTCGGCGGGCTGCTGGCTGAAGCGCTGGTGGGCCACATCGAACAGGTCGCCATCGGACGCGCCCCAGGTGGCGATGAAGGCGCTGGCGGGCATGTCCTTCTGCTCCACCACGCGATCGAAGCCATTGCCCATGAAGTAGCTGCGCATGTTGTCGAAGTGCGATTCGCCGCCGTAGTAGAAGGTGGACTCGTAGCCCCTGGGCTTCAGGAAGCTGGCCAGCGTGAAGAAGTCGCGTTGCGATTTCGCCAGCTTCACCGTGCTCACCGCCGAGGTCGGCGGAAAGCCCGCCACCACCGCCTCGATGCCGCGCACCGAGCGCGTGCCGGTGGCGTAGAGCTGGTCGAACCAGATGCCCTGGTCGCCCAGCCGGTCCAGGTTCGGCGTGAGCGGCAGGCCCCCCAGGCGGCCGACGAACTCGGCGCCCAGGCTCTCTTCGAGCACGATCACCAGGTTCAGCGGCCGCTCGCGCGGCTGCTGGCTGGTCAGCGTGTGGCGCAGGGGCGAAGCGGGGTCGGTGAAGGCGCCGGGCGGCAGCCCGGTTTCTCGCCGCACGATGTCGATCACGCGCTCCTGCGGCATCTCGGCGTAGGTGATGCCGCCTTCTTCGGCCTTGCGAGACTGGTAGATCGCGTACGTCACGGTGTAGAGCGAACTCAGGGGCAACTCGTTGACCAGGTGGTCGGTGGTCACGGCCGCGGTGGCGGGGTTGGCCGGGCGGTGCCCCAGCGCGCCGCGCGCGCAGAGCGCGAGCGCCACGAACAGCAGCACCGACAGCAGCCCGGCCTGCCAGACCCGCAAGGTCGCGGGTGGGTGCGGCGCGGGGCGGGTCAGCCGGACATAGGCCCAGCCGACGGTGGGCAGCAGCACCGCCGTGGTCAGCAGGTGCGCCCAATAGTCCTTGATCAGCGTGCCGCCCACTTCCTTCGCGTAGCCCAGGTACTCCACGAAGAGATAGTTGGGTCGGCTGTCGTACTGCAGCACGAAGGCCGGGGTGGCCAGTTCCATGAAGACCACAAGCAGCAGGGCGAGGCCGCCGTACACGCGCAGGAAGACACCCCACGCGCGCTGGCTGCGCTGGTGGGTGGCCATCCAGGGCGTGAGCGTGGCGGGCAACACCCAGGCCAGGCCCATCAGCACCGCGTCAAAGCGCAAGCCTTCCCACCACACCAATGGCGCCGCCTGGGCCTGGGCGATGCGGTCGGCCTGCCACCAGGCCAGCCCGGCGCGCGACAGCCACAGCACCGCCAGCATGCAGGCCATGGGCATGAGCAGGGGGCGCAGCACGGCGAGGAGGTGGGTCGGGCGGGGCCGGCGAGGTGGGTGATCGGCCTCCCCCACCGCCGGCGCGCGCCGCGCGCTCTTCGGCGGGGTCAACCACGGCTGGGCCAGCCGCCAGCCCGCCCACGACACGCCGGCGGAGATCAGCAGCGTCCACAGCGTGTGGCTGGGGAAATGGGCTCCCCGCAGGGTTTGCACCGCACCCGCCAACCCGCCCACGAACAGCACGGCGGCCAGCCAGCGCAGGCCGGTCGCGCGTTGGCGATGGGGCGTGCCTGGCGTCGCGTCCAGCCAGGGCAGGCACAGGCCGATGAACGCGAAACCGCTGGACGCGTGGCCGCCCGGGAAACAACGCCCGGGGCCGCCGTCGGCCACGCCCCAGGCCCAGTGCGACACCCATCGCGCCGGTCCGCCGAAGGCCTGCAGGTCCCAGGGACAACTGGTCAGGCTGGTGTTCTTCACCAGGTTGACCGCCAGCAGCGACATCGTGGCCAGCGCCACCACGGTCCAGCGTTCGCGCCGGGGCATCTGCAGTCCAGGCCAGCAGGCCCAGGCGCAGAGCAGCAGCCAGCCACCCGTCATGGCCTGCCGCAGGCCGTCGTGCAGCACGCGAGAGAGCCACCAGCTGTCCTGCAGCGCAAAGCCCCGCGGCGTGCCGATGGCGCGCATCACCGCCATGTCCAGGCCGCCCAGGTCCCAGAGCAGGGTGAGGGTGAACAGGCCGAGCAGCCAGGTGGCGGGGGACGATCGGAAGGGGACGGTGACCCAGCGGGGGCGAGACAGTGCGTGCATGGTGCGGCACTGTGGGAGCCCCAGGTTAAATGCGCCTTAAGGCGGTGCTAAGGCGCGAACCCATAATGAACGGGTTCAGCCTCAACGGACCCCGCGTCCCCTTCAAACACATGCGCGCTCTCGTGGTGGAAGACGACCCCGGCATTGCCAGCGGCCTGCAGGCTTCGCTGCGCCAGGCGGGCTATGCGGTGGACACCTGCTCTTCGCTCGACACGGCCTGGCTGGCCCTCGCCGTGGAACCCTTCGACGTCATGCTGCTCGACCTCGGCCTGCCCGATGGCGAAGGCCTGGACCTGCTGGCCCGGCTGCGCCGGCGGCCCGCGCCCGCGCCGGGGCGGGACGACCTGCCACGCCACGACATGCCGGTGCTGATCATGACCGCGCGCGACGGCGTGAGCGACCGCATCAGCGGCCTGGACAGCGGCGCCGACGACTACATCGTCAAACCCTTCGACGCGAACGAGCTGCTCGCCCGGCTGCGCGCCATGCTGCGGCGCGCTGGCGGGCGCAGCAACCCGCTGATCCAGCACGGCGAGCTGGTGGTCGATCCGGCGGCCCACACCGTGCGGCGCGCGGGCGAGCCGGTGCCGCTGGGCGGCAAGGAGTTCGCGCTGCTGCTCACGCTGCTGCAGGCGCGGCCGCAGGTGCTGTCCAAGGCGCGGCTGGAATCGGCGCTGTACGGCTTCGACGAAGGCCTGGAGAGCAACGCGATCGAGGTGCACATCCACCACCTGCGCCGCAAGCTCGGCGAGTCCCTGATCAGGACGGTGCGCGGCGTGGGGTACTTCGTGCCGCAGGACGAGCCCGGGGCGCGGCGATGAACAACGCCGTGGCCGCGCGAGCGAAGACCCTGCGCCACTACCTGCTGACCTGGGCGCTCGGGGTGCTGGTGGTGGTTTGGCTGGCGCTGATCGCCTTCGCCTGGTCCACCGCGTTCCGTGAGGCCCGCCAGTTTTCCGACGGGCAGATGACGGCGGTGGCCAAGCTCTGGTTGACCTTGACGCCTCACCGTCTGGAGCGCGCAGAGGCCACCGAGGCGCCTGATCTTCGGCATGAGTACCTGCAGGACGTGGCCGTGGTGGCCTGGGACGACGGCCGCCTGGTCGCCGACACCCATGGCATGGTGGGCGGGCTGGACGTGGCGGCCCTGCCGTTGCAGGGCTTCGCCACGGTGCGCGTGAAGGTCCCGGGCCTGGTGCCCGAGTGGCGCGCCTACTCGGCCCAGGCCACGCAGGAGGGGCGGGTGCGGCGCGTGATCGTGCTCATGGACCTGAAGCAGCGCTATGAACTGGGCAAGGACATCGCGGAGCATGTGGCCCTGCCCGCTTTGCTGGTGCTGCCCCTGGTGAGCTTGCTGCTGTGGTGGGCGATCCGCCGCGGCCTGCGCCCGCTCGACCAGCTCTCGAGCGAGGTGGCCGCGCTCGACGGCTTCGCGGGCCAGCGCCTGGGCACGCAGCACCGCCATCGCGAGTTCGCGAGCACGGTGGCCGCGATCAACGCGCTGGTCGACACCTTGCAGACGCGCGCCCAGCGCGAGCGCGAGTTCGCGTCCGACGTGGCGCACGAACTGCGCACGCCGCTGGCCGCGCTCGCCTTGCAGGCCGGCGCGGCGCAGCACGACCCGTCCCCCGAGCGGTTGGCGCAACTGGAGCAGGAGGCCTTGCGCGCGGGCCGCATCCTTTCGCAGCTGCTGGAACTGGCGCGCGCCCAGCGCAACGCCATCGCGGGCGCGGGCGCGGGGCCCCTGGTCGCGGGGCAGGTGGCGCTGGGCGAACTCGCGGCGCGGCTGATCGCGGCCCACGCCCCCTCGGCCTACGAGAGCGGCCACGAGCTTTCCCTGTCGCAGCCCGACGAGCCGGTGGTGGTGCAGGCCCAGCCCATGCTGCTGGAACTCGCGCTGCGCAACCTGATCGAGAACGCGCTGCGCCACACGCCCAGCGGCTCGCAGGTGGCGGTGGCGGTGTGGCGGACCGGCGCGGACCTGGGTGTTTCGGTGAGCGACGACGGCCAGCGCGCCGACGCGGCACCCCTGGCCGCCGAGCGCGGTGGCCTGGGGCTGGGCCTGCGCCTGGTGGAGCGCATCGCCGAACAGATGGGCGCGCGGCTGGAGCGCGACCGGGGCGAAGCGCCGATGACGACGCGCTTCACGCTGCGCTGGCCGCGCGCATAAGGTTGATTTAACGTCGGCTGCGCACAGTGCCGGGGCCGGCATGTGCTGGCATTCGGATGCCGGCCATGCAGCTCTCGTTGCCCTTTGCGTTTCCCCGCTTTTTCCCGATCTTCCATCTCTCCCCGCCCGGCGCGCGCACACGCCCCAGGGTGGCGGTGTGGGGCCTGGCCCTGTGGCTGGCCAGCGTGGGCAACCTGCCGCTGTGGCAGCGCATCGATGGACTCGGCGGCACACCCACCCAGCGCCTGGCGCTGATCGTCGGGCTGGGCCTGTTGCTGGTGGGTGCCCTGGCGGCGCTGCTCTCGCTGCTGGCCTGGCCGCGCGTGTTGCGGCCAGCGGCCAGCGCGCTGTTGCTGGTGGCCGCGTTCAACACCCACTTCATGTGGCAGTACGGGGTGGTGATCGATCCCACCATGCTCGCCAATGTGGTGCACACCGACGTGCGCGAGGTGCGCGACCTGCTCTCGTGGGCCCTGCCGGGCACGGTGCTGCTGGTGGCCGGGCTGCCCCTGTGGGCGCTCTGGCGCCGGCCGCTGGCCCTGCGCAGCCTGGGGCCGCAAGCCGTGCGCAACCTCACGGGGGCCCTGGCCGCGCTCGCCTTGCTGGTGGCGGCCGCGCTGATGAGCTACCAGGGTCTGGCCTCGCTCATGCGCAACCACAAGGACCTGCGCTACATGGCCAACCCGCTCAACACCGTGTACGCCGGCGCCCGCCTGGCGGTGGACCAGCTGCCGCGCCAGGTGCGCCCACTGCAGCCGGTGGGCCAGGACGCGGCCCTGGGCGCGAGCTACGCGCACCAGCCGCGGCCGCCGTTGCTGGTGCTGGTGATCGGCGAGACCGCGCGCGCGCAGAACTTCGGGCTCAACGGCTACGCGCGCAACACCACGCCCATGCTCGCGCGCTGGCAGGCGCAAGGTGATCTGGTGAACTTCGCCCAGGTGAGTTCCTGCGGCACCAACACCCAGGTCTCGCTGCCCTGCATCTTCTCGCCGCTCACGCGCGCGCAGGGCGGCGACAAGACCCCCGAACACGAGAACCTGCTCGACGTGCTGCAGCGCGCCGGCCTGGCCGTGCTGTGGATCGACAACCAGGCCGGCTGCAAGGGCGTGTGCGACCGCGTGCCGAACGCCTACGCGGGCGACCACGCCGTGCCCGGCCTGTGCGAGGGCAGCGAGTGTTACGACGCCGCCATGCTGGACGGCCTGGACCAACGCCTCGCCGCGCTGGACCCGCAGCGCCGCGCGCGCGGCGTGGTGGTGGTGATGCACCAGATGGGCAGCCATGGGCCGGCGTACGCGAAACGCGCGCCCGCCGACCAGAAGCCGTTCCAGCCCGAGTGCCAGAGCGTCACGCTGTCCGAGTGCCCGCACGAGCAACTGGTCAGCGCTTACGACAACTCCATCGCCTACACCGACCATTTCCTGGGCCAGACCCTGCAATGGCTGAAGGCGCGCGCCGATCGCGGCAGCGAGGACACGGGCCTGATCTACGTGTCCGACCACGGCGAGTCGCTGGGCGAAAACGGGCTCTACCTGCATGGCGTGCCCTACGCCCTGGCGCCGACACAGCAGACCCAGGTGCCCATGGTGAGCTGGTTCTCGCCCGGCCTGCAGCGCCGCACCGGCCTGTCGATGGGTTGCCTGCGCGGGCACGCGGCGGCGCCGATCTCGCACGACCATGTCTTCCATTCCGTGCTGGGATTGATGGACGTGCAGACGCGCGCCTACCAGCCCGCGCTGGACGCGCTGATGCCCTGCAGCGCGGCGTCGCAGGCCCGCTCGCCCGGCGAGCCACCGGTCGCTCTCGTGCACACGGGTTGAGCGGCCGACGGGCATGGGGGGCCGCGTTTCCTACAATGCGGGCTTCTTTCTGACGACCCACCCGCCCACCATGTCCTTCATCCGTTTCTCCGACCTCTGCTCCAGCGGCCAAGCCAAGGGCCAGCGCGTCTTCATCCGCGCCGACCTCAACGTGCCGCAGGACGACGCCGGCCGCATCACCGAAGACACGCGCATCCGCGCGAGCCTGCCGGCCATCCAGCTGGCGCTGGACGCGGGCGCGGCCGTGATGGTCACCAGCCACCTGGGCCGCCCCACCGAGGGCGCCTTCAAGCCCGAAGACTCGCTGGCCCCCGTGGCCGCCCGCCTGGGCGAGCTGCTGGACCGCCCGGTGCGCCTGGTCGCCAACTGGATCGACGGCGACTTCTCCGTCGCCCCCGGCGAAGTCGTGCTGCTGGAGAACTGCCGCCTCAACGTGGGCGAGAAAAAGAACAGCCCCGAGCTGGCGAAGAAACTCGGCGCCCTGTGCGACATCTTCGTGCACGACGCCTTCGGCACCGCCCACCGCGCCGAAGGCACGACCTACGGCATCGCCGAGACCGCGCCCATCGCCTCGGCCGGCCCGCTGCTGGCCGCCGAGATGGACGCGATTGCCAAAGCCCTTGCCGCGCCGAAGCGCCCGCTGGTGGCCATCGTGGCCGGCAGCAAGGTGAGCACCAAGCTGACCATCCTCAAGAGCCTGGCGAACAACGTGGACAACCTGATCGTGGGTGGCGGCATCGCCAACACCTTCATGCTCGCGGCGGGCCTGAAGATCGGCAAGAGCCTGGCCGAGGCCGACCTGGTGGGCGAGGCCAAGGCGGTGATCGAGGCCATGAAGGCGCGCGGCGCCGAGGTGCCGATCCCCACCGACGTGGTGACGGCCAAGGCCTTCGCGGCGGACGCACCGGCCACGGTGAAGAAGGCCACGGAGGTGGCCGACGACGACCTGATCCTGGACATCGGGCCGCAGACGGCCCAGAAGCTGGCGGCGCAGCTGATGCAGGCCGGCACCATCGTGTGGAACGGCCCGGTGGGCGTGTTCGAGTTCGCGGCCTTCGAGGGCGGCACCAAGACGATTGCGGACGCGATCGCGAAGAGCAGCGCGTTCAGCATCGCCGGCGGTGGCGACACGCTGGCGGCCATCGCCAAGTACGGCATCGAGAAGGACGTGGGCTACATCTCCACCGGTGGCGGCGCCTTCCTCGAAGTGCTCGAAGGCAAGACCCTGCCGGCCTTCGAGGTCCTCGAACGCCGCGCCAAGGCCTGAGCCTCGCTCGGGGTTTACCCGACTCACGCCGCGGTTTATGCGGCCTATCAGAAACCATGATTGGTCGCGCGCGCTTTCTGTTGCTAAATTGGTCCCGTCGCAAACACAACGATGGAGACAGGCATGGCACGACAGACAGCAGCACTGAAGGTGGTGGTTCTTTCCTTGGTGACGGCATGGTCCGCGGCGCAAGCCGGCACGGTCTCCGTGCTCACCTCGTTCCCCAAGGAACTGACGGAGGCCTACAAGAAGGCCTTTGAAGCCGCCAACCCCGGCATCAAGATCGAGATCCTCAACAAGAACACCACGGCCAGCATCGCCTACATCAAGGAGCTGGCGGTGGGCCAGCGGCCCGACGTGATGTGGGCCTCGGCGCCCGATGCCTTCGAGGTGCTGGCGCGCGACAAGCTGCTGCAGGCCGCGCCCGAGGTCAAGAACGCCCAGGTGCCGGCCAAGGTCGGCAACTACCCCATCAACGACCCCAACGGCCTGTACTACGGCCAGGCGCTCGCGGGCTACGGCCTGATGTGGAACACGCGCTACATGCAGGCCAACAAGGTGCCCGCGCCGCGCGAGTGGGCCGACCTGACCAAGCCCGCCTACTTCGGCCACGTGGCCATCTCCTCGCCCTCGCGCTCGGGCACCACCCACCTCACGGTCGAGACCATCCTGCAGGGCGAAGGCTGGGAAAAGGGCTGGACGCAGATGCTGCAGATCGCGGGCAACTGCGCGGCCGTGACCGACCGCAGCTTCGCGGTGCCCGATGGCGTGAACAACGGCCAGTACGGCGTCGGCATGGTGATCGACTTCTTCGGCCTGGCCGGCAAGTACTCGGGCTACCCGGTGGAGTTCCACTACCCCTCGGTGACGGCGGTGGTGCCGGCCAACATCGCGCTCATCAGCGGCGGCAAGAACGCCGACGAGGCCAAGAAGTTCATTGCCTACACGCTCTCGCGCGAAGGCCAGGAATTGCTGTTCGACCCGAAGATCAGCCGCCTGCCGGTGCTGCCCAACGCCTCGTTCGGCAACAAGGCGCCGGCCGGCTATCCCGACGCACAGGAAATCGCCAAGCGCGCCAAGGTGCAGTTCAACACCGACCTCTCCAGCAACCGCTACCAGGTGGTGGTGAGCCTGTTCGACCAGATGGTGACCTTCCGCCTCAAGGAGCTGCAGGCCGCCACGCGCGCCATCCACGAGGCCGACCGCAAGCTGCACGCCAAACCCAACGCGCACGGCAGCGAGCTGCTGCGCCAGGCCCGCAGCTTCGCCTACTCGTCGCTGGTGCCCGAGGGCATGGTGAAGGACGAAAAATTCCTCAACCTGTTCCGCCAGAACAAGCGCGACGTGGAAGTGGCCAAGCAGCTCACCGGGCTCGAAGAGCTGTGGAGCTCGAAGGCCAAGGCCAACTACGAGCGCGCGCGCGCCCTGGCCAACCAGGCCGGCGCGCTGGCCAAGTGAGCGCCTGAACGCCCTGTGATGCCCGCGCGGCGGCCTGCCGCGCGCGGGCCCCTCTCTTTCCCGAAAGATTGCCCATGTCCGCTGTCCTGACAGGTCCCGACGCGCCCGCGCCGCGCCGGCTGCGCCCGCCCACCGTGTGGGGCCACTGGCTGCTCGCCGGCCTGGTGTTCGCCTTCCTCGGTCTGTTTCTGCTGCTGCCGATCGCGGAGGTGATCTACACCGCCTTCGTGACGGAAACCGGCGCGCCCACGCTGGGGCATTTCAGCAACTTCTTCGGCCAGAGCCTGTTGCGCGAGTCCCTCATCAACAGCCTGGTGGTGGCGCTGGCCTCGGTGTTCTTCGCCTCGGTGATCGCGATCCCGCTGGCCTACCTCACGGTGCGCTTCGAGTTCCGCGGCGCCCTGCTGATCCAGACGCTGGGCGTGCTGCCGCTGATCATGCCGCCCTTCGTGGGCGCGGTCGCACTGCAGCTCATCTTCGGGCGCAGCGGTTCGGTCAACCTGCTGCTCAACGACGCGTTCGGCTTCACCGTGCCCATCATGGACGGCCTGGTCGGCGTGACCTTCGTCGAAAGCATCCACTACTTCCCCTTCATCCTGCTCAACCTCGTGGCCGCGATGCGCAACATCGACGGCGCCATGGAAGAGTCGGCGCAGAACCTCGGCGCCAAGGGCTGGCGCCTGTTCTGGCGCATCATCTTCCCGCTCTCGCTGCCGGGTTACCTGGCCGGCGCGGCGCTGGTGTTCGTGAAGGTGTTCGACGACCTGGGCACGCCGCTGGTGATGGGCGTGACCAACATGCTCGCGCCGCAGGCCTACCTGCGGATCACCTCGGTGGGCATCGAGGACCCGCTGGGCTACGTCATCAGCGTGATCATGATCGTGCTGTCCATCCTGGCGCTGTGGATGGCCTCGCGCGTCATGAAGGGCAAGGACTACTCCACGTTGCAGAAGGGCGGCAATTCGCTGCAGCGCCGCACGCTGCGCGGCTGGGCCTCGGTGCTGGCCTACGCCTGGGTGGGCTTCGTGCTGCTGGTCACGCTGGCGCCGCACATCGGCATCCTGCTGATGTCCTTCTCCAAGGTCTGGAGCTTCTCGGTGCTGCCCGACAGCTACACCCTGGAGCACTACGCCACCATCTTCACCGACTCCAAGCTGATGGTGGTCAACACCCTCAAGTACTGCCTGATGGCCGCGAGCCTGGACGTGGTGCTGGGCACGCTCATCGCCTACCTGATCTTCCGCACCGAGCTGCCCGCGCGCCGCTGGCTCGACTACATCGCCTCGATCGCGCTGGCCATCCCCGGCCTGGTGCTGGCCATCGGCTACCTGCGCATGTTCAAGGGCGTGGACATTCCGTTCACCGACACGCCGGTGATCAGCACCTGGGTGCTGATCATGATCGCCTACGCGGTGCGCCGCCTGCCGTACGCGCTGCGCTCCTGCATGGCCGCGCTGCAGCAGGTGCACATCTCGCTCGAAGAGGCCGGGCAGAGCCTGGGCGCGGGCAAGGTCAGCACGGTGCGGCGCATCATGGTGCCGCTCATGATGGGCGGCATCCTGGCCGGCTTCGTCACCAGCTTCATCACCGCCGCGGTGGAGCTCTCGGCCACCATCCTGCTCACCTCGGCGCAGAGCCAGGCGCCCATGAGCTATGGCATCTACCTCTACATGCAGAGCATCGCCGGGCGCGGGCCGGGCGCCGCCCTCGGCGTGGTGGCGGTGGTGGTGGTGGCCATCGGCACCTACCTCTCGCACCGCGTGGTGGAGAAATCGCGCGCCCCCACCCGCGCCGCGCAGCCCTGAACGACAGACACATCGAAAGACAGCCATGCATCTGAACAAGGTCTCCCTCGAAGCGCGCCACATCAGCCTGAGCTACGGCAGCACCGAGGTGCTCAAGGACGTCAACATCCGCATCGAGCCGGGCGAGTTCTTCGCCCTGCTCGGCCCCTCGGGCTCCGGCAAGTCCACGCTGCTGCGGCTCATCGCCGGCTTCAACCAGCACCAGCGCGGCGAACTGCTGATCGACGGCAAGGACATCACCGGCACGCCGCCGCACCTGCGCAACGTGGGCATGGTGTTCCAGAACTACGCGCTGTGGCCCCACATGACGGTGTGGGACAACGTGGCCTTCGGTCTGGTGGAGCGCAAGGAGCCCAAGGAGTCGCTGCGCCGCAAGGTGGGGGCCGCGCTCGAACTGGTGGGCCTGCAGGACTACGCGCAGCGCCGGCCGAGCCAGCTCTCGGGCGGGCAGCAGCAGCGCGTGGCGCTGGCGCGCACGGTGGTGATCGAGCCCAAGCTGCTGCTGCTCGACGAGCCGCTGTCCAACCTCGACAAGAACCTGCGCGTGCAGATGCGCGAGGAGCTCAAGAACCTGCAGCGCACGCTGGGCCTGACCACCATCTTCGTGACGCACGACCAGGAAGAGGCGATGACCACCGCCGACCGCATGGCCGTGCTCGACAAGGGTGTGCTGCAGCAGGTGGGCACGGCCGCCGCGCTGTTCGACTTCCCGGCCAATCGCTTCGTGGCCAGCTTCGTGGGCACGGCCAACCTCGTGCAGGGCCGGGTGACGCACGTCAACGGCGAGACCCTGCATTTCCAGGCCGAAGGCCTGGGCGCGATGGTGCTGCCGCGCAACCAGGAGAGCCCGGGCACCGGGCCGGCATCGCTGTCGTTCCGGCCGCACACCGTGCACATCCGCGTGCGCGACGAACATGGCGACGCCTCGCGCATCTGGCTCGACGGCAGGGTGGAAAGCTCCGAGTTCCTGGGCGAGACCTCGCGCTACCGCGTGCGCGTGGGGGAGACCCTGATCGTCGCCAACCAGGCGCACTTCTCGGGCCTCTCGCTGTTCCCGCCCGGGGCCGAGGTGCGGCTGGGCATCGAGCCTTCGCAGGCGCGCTTCCTGACGCACTGAGCGCCCGCCCGCATGGAGATCTACCAGCTGCGTGCCTTCGTCACGGTGGCCAAGATCGGCCAGCTCACGCGAGCGGCCGAGGCCCTGCACGTCACGCAGCCCGCCGTCACCGGGCAGATCAAGGCGCTGGAGGAAGAGCTGGGCGTCTCGCTGTTCGACCGGCGGCCCGGGCGCATCGCGCTCACGCGCGCCGGCGAGCGCCTGCTGCCCGAGGCCGAGAAGGTGCTGGCCGCCGCCGGCTCGCTGATCGGCCGCGCCAAGGAGTTGCAGGGCGAGGTGGCCGGCTCGCTGATCATCGGCACGCTGGGCGACCCGGATGCCTTGCGGCTGGGCTCCTTGCTCGGCGGTCTGGTGGCGGCGCTGCCCCTGCTGGACATCAAGACCCGCTCGGGCGACGCCGAGACGCTGCGCGAGGGCGTGGCCACCTCCACGCTGCAGGCGGCGTTCTACATCGGTCCCCACATCCCGCGCGACGTGCTCGGACTGCCCCTGCAGACGCTGCACTACCGGGTGGTGGCGCCGGTGGCCTACCGCGACCGGCTGCTGCACGCGGGCTGGCGCGAGATCGCCGACCTGCCCTGGATCGGCACGCCGCACGCCGGCCACGTGCAGACGCTGCTGCGCGACCTGTTCTCGCGCCAGGGCCTGCTGCCCAACCAGGTGGTGGAGTCCGACGATGCCTCCGCGCCCTACAGCCTGGTGCGCGCGGGCCTGGGGCTGGCGCTGCTGCGCGAGGACATGGCCGTGCCCGCCGCCGAGCGCGAGGAACTGGTGATCTGGCCGCACACGCGCGTGGCCGCCCTGTTGAGCTTCATCTACCCCAAGACCGCCGAGCACGACCCGGCCATCGTCGCGGCGCTGTCGGTGCTGCGCCAGGTCTGGGGCCTGCCATCGCGCCAGCCGGCCTGAGGCGGCTCAGGAGGTGGGGCGTTCGCGCGTGGGGATGCGCGCCACCACGACCAGGCCGATGGCGGCCGCGGCCAGCAGCGCGGCCAGCACCCAGGGCTGGTGGCGAAAGCCCCAGGCGGAGAGGCTCACCATCACCACCATGGAGCCGATCGCCACTGTCTTGGTGCGCCGGGTCAGGCTGCGGTGCTGCTCCCAGTCGCGCACCATGGGACCGAGGAAACGGTGGTTGAGCAACCAGCCGTGCAGGCGGGGCGAGGCCTTGGCGTAACAGGCCGCGGCCAGCAGCACGAAGGGCGTGGTGGGCAGGCCCGGCAGCGCCACGCCGATGAGGCCCAGCGCCAGCGACACCGTGCCGGCCAGCCAGAGCAGCCAGCGCACGGTGCGGGAGGACGAGGGAGAAGAGGGCATGACGCCAGCATCTTAGCCAGCGCCAGGGACCGCAGCCAGAGCCACCGCGGAACCGGCTTTGCCGGGCCGCCAGGTGCGCCCCCTCAGGGGGTGACGCCGAAGGCGGCGCGGGGGGATGTCAAGATTTTTGGCCGACGGTCAGTTCGACCGTGCCGACACCGTCTACGCTGCCCGTGATCTTGTCGCCCGGTTGCACCGCGCCCACGCCTTCGGGCGTGCCGGTGTAGATCAGGTCGCCGGGTTGCAGGTGGTAGAACAGCGAGAGGTCGGCAATGATCTCGCGGATGTTCCAGATCAGCTTGTCCACGTCGGACTTCTGCTTGACCTCGCCGTTGACGGCCAGCTCGATGCCGCCGCGCTCGATCACCACGCCCGGCATGGGCACGATCTCGCTGCACACGGACGAGTGCTCCACGTCCTTGCCCAGGTCCCAGGGACGGCCCTTGTCGCGCGCCACCAGCTGCAAGTCGCGCCGCGTCATGTCCAGGCCGCAGGCGTAGCCGTAGATGATGTCCTGCGCGTCCTCCGCCTTCACGCGGAAGCCCGCCTTGCCCACCGCCAGCACCAGCTCCATCTCGAAGTGGTAGTTGTTCGTCTCGCTGGGGTAGGGCGTGGTCGCGCCCGAGAGCGCGAGCGTCTGCGGGGCCTTGGTGAAGTAGAACGGCCGCTCGGCCGTCTTGTCCACCGGCTTGCCCATTTCCACCGCGTGCGCGTGGTAGTTGCGGCCGACGAAGAACAGGCGGTTGACGGGGAATTGTTCGGTCTTGCCGCGCACGGGAACCGAAGCGACGGGGGGCGGGGGAAGAGGTAGGTGGTCATGGGTCTTCAAGGCCGGGTCAGGGCATGGCGGGTTGGTTGTCGGGGCGCACCTCGTAGACGCCGAGCTTGCGGTGCAGCGGCGACTCGTCGGCGATGAACAGGAAAGCCGGGGCGCTGGCCGAGGCGTTGGTGAGCGTGGTGGCGGTGTAGCCGGGAATGCAGCAGGTGTCGGCCACCACCAGGTCGAAGCCCTGCGCGTCGGTGGCCACGCGGGCCGCGCCTTCGATCACGTGGTAGATCACCGCGGGCGAGCGCGCAGGCAGCGCGAGCGCCTGGCCCGGGCGCAGCATCAGGGCATGAAAGCCCAGCACGTTCTCGGCGTCCTCGCCGGACTCGGGGTTGGTGTAGGTCACCTGCACGGCGTCGAGGTCGGGCCGGTCGGCCGCCATCGATTCCAGCGCGGCCTTGGCATCGACCCAGGGATAACGCAGCATGGGGTAGCGCTTGCCGCTGCGGCCGAACACCGGCGTGGGCACCACGCCCGGCCGCGCATAGGCCCGGTCGCCGCGGCCCGGCAGGGTTTCCTGGCGCCCGCCGTTGAGGTGGTAGCTCACCTCCAGGTAGTACATCAGCGGCAGGTCGAGCACGTCGAGCCAGATCACGGGCTGGTCGCCGTCGTGGCCGTGCTCGTGCCAGCGGCCCGTGGGCGTGAGGATCAGGTCGCCGCGCGACATCGGGCACCTCTCGCCGTCCACCGTGGTCCAGGCGCCTTCGCCTTCCACGACCATGCGCACCGCGTTGGGCGTGTGGCGGTGGCTGGGCGCCCATTCGCCCGGCATCAGCAGCTGCATGCCGAGGTACATGGCCGAGCTGGCCTGCATCTTCTCCAGCGTGTGGCCCGGGTTGGCCAGCACCAGCACGCGGCGCTCGGCCTTCTCGATCGGCGTGAGTTCGCCGGCCTTGAGCAGCAGCGGCTTGATCGACTGGTAGGCCCAGTGCGTGGCCTGCGTCTGGCGCGACGGCATCTTCGGCGGCAGCACGCCGCGCAGGCTGGGCCACAGCGGCACCAGGTTGAGCGCGCGCAGCTCGGCCACGTAGTCGGCGGGCAGGTCTTCGAGTCGTCCGAGGTCGTTCATGGGGTCTCCTGGGTTCAGTGAGGGGCCAGACAGTTCTCGACGTTCCAGCCGTACAGCCACTCCATCGCATCGTAGAAGCGCTCCGGCGAACGGTCGCGCCAGAGGTCGTTGCGCACCAGGCGCTCCACCCCGCTGGCGTGGTAGATGCGGCCCATCTCGCGCGAGCTCAGCACGATGCGCGCCGTGCGCGCCACGCGCGACCGCTGGTACAGGTCGAACGCCTTCTCGAAGTCATTGTGGTTCACGCGCAAGGCCTCGCCCAGCGTCACCGCGTCCTCGATCGCCATGCAGGCGCCTTGCGCCATGTACTGCGTGGTGGGGTGGGCGGCGTCGCCCAGCAGCGTGACGCGGCCGTAGCTCCATTGGCCGATCGGTTCGCGGTCGGCCGTGGCCCAGCGCTTCCAGCTCTTGGGCAGGTCGATCAGCTGGCGCGCTCGAGGCACGATGCCCTGGAAGTAGCTCTGCACCTCTTCCTTGCTGCCTTCCTTCACGCCCCACTCTTCGGCGTCGCGGCTGTGGAAGGTCACGACCACGTTGTACTGCTCGCCGCCGCGCAGCGGGTAATGCACCAGGTGGCAGTTCGGGCCGACCCAGATGCTGGCCGCGTTCCAGCGCAGGTCTTCGGGGAAGTCGGCCTTGTCCACCACCGCGCGGTAGACCACGTGGCCGGTCACGCGGGCCTCGTCGCCCACGAACTGCTGGCGCACCACGGACTTCACGCCGTCGGCACCGATCAGCGCCAGGCCCCGGTGCGCCTTGCCGTGCTGGTCGTGCACCGTCACGCCCGCGGCGTCCTGCTCGATGCGCTCCACACGCGTGGAGGTGAGGAACTGAATCTGGCCGCTGGCCTGCACGCCTTCAAGCAGCGAGCCGTGGGCGTCGGCGCGGTGGATCACCGCATAGGGGTTGCCAAAGCGCTGGCGGAAGGCCTCGCCGGTGGGGATCTTGCCGACCTGGTACTCGTCGAGCGCGTCGTGCATCACCATGAAGTCGGTGTAGACCGCGCGGCTGCGCGCCTGCTCCCCCACGCCGAGCGCGTCGAAGGCGTGAAAGGCGTTGGGGCCCAGCTGCATGCCGGCGCCGATCTCGCCGATCTCGGGCGCCTGCTCCAGCACCTTGACGCGAAAACCCTGGCGCACCAGGGCGAGCGCGGCGGCCAGGCCGCCGATGCCACCACCGGCCACCAGCACGGGGAGTTCCTGGGAGGGCGAAGTCATGGGTTGTCTCCTTCACATGCAAGGCATGCTGATGATAAGTGTACTTATTGTATGGGCGATGCTAGGATTCCGGCAAGCCCCTCCCGTCCCCTGACGCTCCCGCCCCCCTTCCTTTCCCCTTCCATGAAGCGCAGCCTGCCTCCGGCAATCGACATCGACGATCAGCCCGGCCACAACATCCGGCGGCTGCACCAGATTTCGGTGGGCATCTTTCTTCGGGAGCTGGGCGACCTGGAGCTCACGCCGGTGCAATACGCGGCGCTGCAGACCGTGGCCAACCACCCCGGGATCGACCAGCGCACGCTGGCGCGCACCATCGCGCTGGATGCGTCCACCACCGGCGGCGTGGTCGACCGCATGGAGTCGCGCGGCTGGCTGGAGCGGCGCACCTCACCCGAAGACCGGCGCTCGCGCCAGCTGGTGTTGACCGACGCGGGCGACGCGCTGCTGGCCGATGCCGTGCCGGCCATGCTGCAGGTGCAGGAGCACATCCTGGCGCCGTTGTCCGAGCGCCAGCGCGGCGAGTTCATGAAGCTGCTGCGCCTGCTGGTGGACACCAACAACGCGCACAGCCGCGCACCCAGCGAAGCGATGAAGTGAGCCGCGTGGCGGGGCGGCTCAGCCCCGCAGGTGCGCCACGACGGCGTTCACCACCTGCTCGTCGCGCAGCAGCCGCGTGTGGCCCAGGCCATCGGTCGCCATCAGGCGCGCGCCGGCGATCGCATCGCGGTAGGCCTCGGCGTCGGCAAACCGGTTGATGCGGTCCTCCCGGTCGTGCACGATCAGCGTGGCCGCGGCCACGCGCGGGCCGACCGCCGCCGGCTCGAACTGGCGCATCAGGATGCCCTCGCGCGCCTCCACCCGCTGCTGCAGGCGCTCCCGCGTGTCCTCGCTCAGGCCGAAGACCTTCGCGAACAGGCGGGTGTACGCATGGGGCGAGGCGGGGGCGCGAGCAGCGCGAGCCGGGCCACGGGCAGGCCGCGCGCGGCCGCATAGGCCAGGGCGTTGGCCGCGAGCGAATGCGCTGCCACGGCGCGCACCTCGTGGCCCTGCTGCTGCAGGCGCGCGGTGAGGTACTCGATGGCGCGCGCGAACTGTGGCAGGTTGCTGGTGCTGCCCTGGCTGCGCCCGTGCGCGGGCAGGTCCACCAGCACGGGCCGCAGGCCCTGGTCCCTCAAGGCTTGCGCCAGGGGCAGCATCTGCGCGGCGTGGCCGCCCCAGCCATGCAGCAGGAGCACCACGGGGCCGGGCGCGCCGGGCGGCTCGTACAGCGTGATGCTGGCCTGCTCGAAGGGCCAGGGCGTGGCCCGCCAGGCGGCCAGCGCGGGCTGGCGGCGGTGCAGCCATTTGGGCGGCAGCGGCGTGCCGAACACGCGGTAGGCGCCGCGCACCGCCAGCGCCGGCCAGAGCTTCTCGGACAGGCCCAGCGCCCAGCGCAGCCAGCGCGTGCCCGGGTTGGCCTGGTAGTAGGTGGAAGCGGTTTGCAAGGGGGTGGTGCTCATGGGGGGTCTCCGTTAAATCGCACAATCGTGCGAAATTTGGGCAAAAAAAGAGAAGCGGTCAGTGTTCGTAGGTCTTGACCAGGCGGGCCCAGGTCGCCTGGGCGCGTTCGGCGGCGCGCGGATCGCGCAGGAAGCGCACGTCGTGAACCAGCCCGATCGCCAGGCTGCAGATCTCGCCCACCAGTTGTTCGGGGTCGGTGTCGGGTTGGAGGTGGCCGAGTTCGATCGCCTGCAGCACGGTGCGCCGCAGCGCGGCCCGCCAGCGCGTGACCTCGCCCAGCAGCAGGTCGCGCAGCTCGCCTTCGCGGTCGTCGAGTTCAAAGGCGCCGGAGGTGTAGAGGCAGCCGGTGTGCGCCTCCACGTCGCGCAGGCGGATGAGCCAGCGCCGCACGATCTCGCTCAGGCGCGGCAGCCCCTTGGGCGCCTGCATGGCGGGCACGAACACGTCGCCGATGAAGCGGCGGCCGAACTCCTCGATCACCGCCTTCTGCAAGGCCTCGCGCGAACCCACGCGCGAGAACACGCCGCTCTTGGAAATGCCGATGCGGTCGGCCACCGCCTGCAGGGTGATGGCCTCCAGCCCGTCGGACGCGGCCAGGTCCAGCGCCGCGCCCACGATGGCGGCGCGTGTCATTTCACTCTTCTGGGTCCGGGCGTCCATGGCGCAACTTTAGCACGATCGTGCGAAATAACAAGACCCTGACCCGCTTGGCGCGGCCCGCCGCCGTCGCTATGATCGCGGCGTCCTGTGCACCCTTGGTGGCCGCCCTTGGAACCCCCCCACTCCCCCCTGCTGACGCTGGAACACCTGGCCATGATGGATGCCGGGGTTTCCGTCATCGTCAGCAGCTGCGGGCCGGACCTCACGCCCAGCGTCATGCGGGCCGTGGGCAGCCAGGTCGGGCCGCAGGGCCGCCTCATCACGGTGTACCTGTGCCGCAGCCAGTCCGCGCAACTGTTGCGCGACATCGCCCGCAGCGGGCGCCTCGCCGCGGTGTTCAGCCAACCCAGCACCCACAAGACCGTGCAGCTCAAGACGCGCACCGCCCGCTTGCGCGAGGCGCGCGAGGACGAAGCGGCGGTGCTGCAGCGCTACCTGCGCGGCATGGAGCACGAATTGGCCCTGCTCGGCTTCGACCGCGTCTACGCGCGGGCCATGCTCACGCACCGCCTCGACGACGTGGTGGCGATCGAGTTCGAGCCCGAACAAGCCTTCGACCAGACGCCGGGCAGCAAGGCCGGCCAGCCGATCGCGGGGCGCGCATGACGGCGGTGGACCTGGCCGAGGTGCGGCCTTGTCTGGAAGGGGTGATCCCCGCCATGGTGGCGACCACGGCGGCCGACGGCACGCCCAACGTGGCCTACATCTCGCAGGTCTATTACGTGGACGAGGGCCACGTCGCGCTGTCGTTCCAGTTCTTCAACAAGACGCGCCAGAACCTGCTGGCCCACCCGCGCTCGACGCTGCTGGTGCTCAACCCGCTCAACGCGGTGTTCTACCGCCTGCACCTGCGCTACCTGCGCACCGAAGACGCAGGCCCGGTGTTCGAGAGCATGAAGGCGCAGCTCGCCGGCATCGCTTCCCACACCGGCATGGCCGAGGTGTTCCGCCTGCGTGGCTCGGACATCCACGAGGTGATCGAGGTGGAGCGGCTGCCGCAGGAGCCGCTGGCCGAACCGCTGCCGCTGCCGCCTGCCCCGCCGGCGGCGCTCGCGGTGCTGCGCCGGGCCAGTGCGCGCCTGTCGAGCGCGCGCAGCCTGGGCGCGGTGCTGGAAGCCACGCTGGACGTGTTGGAGAACGAGCTGGCCATGCCGCACGCGATGCTGCTGATCCTCGATGCGGCTTCGCAGCGCCTCTACACCGTGGCCAGCCGGGGTTACGCCACCTCGGGCGTGGGGTCGGAGATCGCGCTGGGCGACGGTGTGATCGGCGTGGCCGCGCGCGAGCGCACGCCGGTGCGCATCGGCCACATGGCCAGCGCCTACCTCTACAGCCGGGCCATGCGCGACAGTCTGGTGAGCGGCGACGGCAGCGTCCCGGCCGGCACCGACATCCCGTACCCCGGTCTGTCCGAGCCGCACAGCCAGCTGGCCGTGCCCCTGTTGTCGGCCGGCCGCGTGACCGGCGTGCTCTTTGTTGAAAGCCCGTTGGACCTGCGGTTCAGCTACGAAGACGAGGACCTGCTGGTGGCGCTGGGTGGGCAGCTCGGTGCCGTGATCGACCTGATGCAGGCGTCTGAAGCGGCCTGCACCGAAGAGGAGACCGCGAGCGCCGCCGCCACCGCGGCACCGGTGCCGGCTGGCCCCGCGCTGCGCGTGCGGCACTACCGCAGCAACGACAGCGTGTTCGTCAACAACAGTTACCTGATCAAGGGCGTGGCGGGGGCGATCCTGTGGAAACTGCTGCAGGACGGCCAGCGCCAGGGCCGAAGCGAGTTCACCAACCGGGAGCTGCGCCTCGACACCTCGCTGCGCCTGCCCGACGTGGCCGACAACCTGGAAGCCCGCCTGCTGCTGCTGCACCGCCGGCTGGCCGAGCAGTGCCCGCAGTTGCGCATCCAGAAGACGGGGCGGGGGTGTTTCCGCTTCGAGGCGCTGCGCCCGGTCGAGCTGGAAGAGGTGGCCGCCTAGACCGTGGCCAGGCCGGGCACGGGCGGCAGGCCGAGCCCGCGCGCGAGCTTCATCGCGTTGTGCGCGTTGAGCATGCCGCGCGTGGCGTCGAGCATGCCTTCGAACACCGGTGCCGGTGCGCCCGCCCGCATCTCCTGCATCACGCCCAGGCGTTCGGGCGCGTTGAGGTTGGGCAGCATCCAGCGCATCACGAGCATCATCTCGGCTGGCGGGATGGTCGCCACCAGGGCGTTGTGCACGTCCACCAGCTCGGCGTCGGTGTAGGCGGCCCAGAGCGCGGCGTTGTGCGCGGTCTCTTCGGTGTGCATGTGCTGCAGGTTGTCGGCCACGAACAGGGCGAGCGCGAGGTACAGCGCGTGCAGGCCGGCTTCGCGCTCGTCCGCGTCGCAGCCTGGCAGGGCCTGGGCGGCGTCGCTCAGGTGCTGGATGTGGTGCAGGTGCCCATCGTGCTCCTGCGCCACGCGGGCGCAGGCGCCCGGGCAGCGCGCCTCCAGCGCCGGGTGCACGAAGCCGTTCTCGTGCGCCACGTGGTTGGCGCACAGCGCCATCAGCTCGACCACCTGCGCGACGGTGCGCGCCAACTCCGCGCCGTCGGTGGGGTCGGTGCGGCCGACCGTGAGCAGGGTGTCGGCCATGAAGGCGCGCAAGGCCTTGTGGATGCCGGCATAGAGGTTGAAGCGGCCAAGGCCGGTGCGGGCGGTGGCGGCGACGTGCGCCATTTCGAGGGCGTGGGATTGCATGGTGTGGATTCCTTTGGCAGGCGAATGGCCCGGCCTTGTCTCGGGATGACCGCCGCACCCCATGTGCGACGAATCATGGAGAGTCAGTCTAGGAATCCGCGCCGAAGCGCGCCGCTAAATAGCGCTTAAAGGAATCGTAAAAAAACCTTAACCCGTCAAAACCGGGCCGCCATCAGTCCAAACCGCGCACGCGACCGCGCAATTGTTTGACGCCGGAGCGGGCCGCCTTGCCTTCCAGCCGCCGCTGCTTGGCGCCGAAGCTGGGTTTCGTGGCCTTGCGTGCCTTGGGCACCGTGGCCACGCTGTCGACCAGGGCCTGCAGCCGCTCCAGCGCCTCGGCCTTGTTCTGCTCCAGGCTGCGGCTGGTCTGCGCCTTGATGACCACCACGCCCTCGGTGGTGATGCGCTGGTCGCTCAGCGCGAGCAGGCGCTCCTTCACCGCCTCGGGCAGGGACGAGCCGTGCACCGCGAAGCGCAGGTGCACCGCGTTGGAGACCTTGTTCACGTTCTGCCCGCCCGCGCCCTGGGCGCGGATGGCGGTGAACTCGACCTCGGCGGGATCGATGGTGATCGGCATCGGCGCAGTGTGCCACGCGCCACATGCCGCACTCAGCCGGGCGGCAGGGTCGCGGGGCCGTCGTCCGTCTCGTCCTTGAGTCCGATGCCGGTGAGCTGGCGCTGGCGGGCCTGCGCGAGCAGCGCGTGCAGTTTCGCGGCGGCGCGCGCGGGTGGCAGGCCGGCGTCGCGCACGTTGGAGATGCAGTTGCGCTCGGCGTCGCGGCGGCCGGGCCGGGGTGCCCAGGTGAAGTAGATGCCCAGGCTGTCGGGCGAACTCAGGCCGGGGCGCTCACCGATCAGCACGACCACGGTGCGCGCGCCCAGGGCTTCGCCGATCTCGTCGCCGATGGCCACGCGGCCTTGTTCGACCAGGGCCACGGGCGCCACCGTCCAGCGGTGGGCGGGGTCGGCGCGCAGCCGGGGCAGGAGCGCGGCCATCAGGGGCGCGGCGTGGCGCATCACGGCCAGCGCCGAGAGGCCGTCGGCGATCACGAAGGCCAGGTCGGGCCTTGCGGGGGCGGCGTCCCCGCCTTGCAAGCGCTCGCGCGAGGCGGCGTCCAGCCGCCGCCCGAGGTCGGGGCGCTGCAGGTAGGCGGCGCGGTCCGACGCGGCGCTGTGCAGGTGCAGGCTGGTGAGGTCGAGCGCCTGCAGCGCGCCGGCCAGGTCGCCCGGGTCGAAGGCCAGGTGCACCGCATCGCGCGCCTGGGCATGCGCCAGCTGGAAGGCGAGGTGCGCGGCGGTGGGCTGGCTGTGCCCCGCGCGGCCGAGCGCGATGCGCGCGTCGGTGAAGCCTTGCAAACGCGCCCAGGTGGCGGGGATCACCGGCGCGCTCATGCGCTGCGGCCCAGCCGGGCGATGGCCGGCGCGAACGCGGCCGGCAGGGTGGGGCTCAGGCGCAGCACGTCGCCGGCTTCGGTGACGCCCATGCGCCGCAGCCAGGCCTCGAATTCGGGCGCCGGCCGCAGGCCCAGCAGCTGCCGCATGGCCAGCGCGTCGTGGAACGAGGTGCTCTGGTAGTTGAGCATGATGTCGTCGGCGCCCGGCACGCCCATGATGAAGTGCACGCCCGCCGTGCAGAGCAGGGTGAGCAGCGCGTCCATGTCGTCGGCATCGGCCTCGGCGTGGTTGGTGAAGCACACGTCGCAGCCCATGGGCAGGCCCAGCAGCTTGCCGCAGAAATGGTCCTCCAGCCCGGCGCGCAGGATCTGCTTGCCGTTGTAGAGGTACTCCGGGCCGATGAAGCCGACCACGGTGTTGACCAGCAAGGGCTGGAAATGCCGTGCCACGGCGTAGGCCCGTGCCTCCAGGGTCTGCTGGTCGCAGCCGTGGTGCGCGCCGGCCGAGAGGGCGCTGCCCTGGCCGGTCTCGAAATACATCACGTGCTCGCCGCGCCGGCCGTCGTCGAACAGCGCGCCGCGTTGCAGCGAGAGCGCCGCGGCGCGCGCTTCGGCCAGCAGCGCGAGGTGGATGCCGAAGCCGCGGTTGGCGGCCTCGGTGCCGGCGATGGACTGGAACACCAGGTCCACCGGCGCGCCGCGTTCGATCGCCTGCAGCGTGTTCGTCACGTGGGTGAGCACGCAGCTCTGCGTGGGCATGGCGTAGCGGGTGATGAGCTCGTCGAGCATGGACAACAGGCGCATCACCTGGGGCAGGTTGTCGCTCGCGGGGTTGATGCCGATCACCGCGTCGCCGCTGCCGTGCAGCAGACCGTCGAGCAGGCTGGCCGCGATGCCGGCGAGGTCGTCGGTCGGGTGGTTGGGTTGCAGGCGCGTGGCGAGCCGCCCCGGCAGGCCGATGGTGCCGCGAAAGCGCGTCGCCACCCGGCATTTCCGCGCAATCAGGGCCAGGTCCTGCACCCGGCAGAGCTTGCTCACCGCGGCCACCATCTCGGGCGTGAGGCCCGGGGCCAGCGCGGCAAGCGCCTCGGGGCTGGCCGCGTCGCCGAGCAGCCAGTTGCGGAAATCGCCCACCGTGAGGTGTGCCACCGGCGCGAAGGCCGCCGCGTCGTGCGTGTCCACGATCAGCCGCGTGACCTCGTCGTCCTCATAGGGCACCACCGCCTCGTGCAGGAAGTGCGAGAGCGGGAGTTCGGCCAGCGCCATCTGCGCGGCCACGCGCTCCTGGCTGCTGGCCGCGGCCACGCCGGCCAGCTGGTCGCCCGAGCGCAGGGGCGTGGCGCGCGCCAGCAGCGTGCGCAGGTCGTCGAACCGGTGGCTCTGTGTGCCGACGCTGTGGTGAAAACCCATGCGCCCCACTGTACGGCCAAGCGCGGCTCCAGTCACCCCGGAACCCGTGGGTGGATGGCCGCACTGGGATAATCGCCCCATGGCAAGCAAACAGCGCGTGGTGGTCGGATTGAGCGGGGGAGTGGACTCCGCGGTGAGCGCGTACCTGCTCAAACAGCAGGGGCACGAGGTCATCGGCATCTTCATGAAGAACTGGGAAGACGACGACGACAGCGAATACTGCTCGACGCGGCAGGACTTCCTGGACGCCGCCAGCGTGGCCGACGTGCTCGGCATCGACATCGAACACGTGAACTTCGCCGCCGAGTACAAGGACCGCGTGTTCGCCGAGTTCCTGCGCGAGTACCAGGCCGGGCGCACGCCCAACCCCGACATCCTGTGCAACGCCGAGATCAAGTTCAAGGCCTTCCTGGACCACGCCATGCGCCTGGGTGCCGAGAAGATCGCGACGGGCCACTACGCCCGGGTGCGTGAGCGCGCCGGGGCGTTCGAGCTGCTCAAGGGCAGGGACCCGCTCAAGGACCAGAGCTACTTCCTGCACCGCCTGAACCAGGCGCAGCTGGCCAAGACGCTGTTCCCCGTGGGCGAGCTGCCCAAGACCGAGGTGCGCCGCATCGCGGCCGAGATCAACCTGCCCAACGCGAAGAAGAAGGACAGCACCGGCATCTGCTTCATCGGCGAACGGCCGTTCCGCGACTTCCTCAACCGCTACATCGCCAAGGAACCCGGGCCGATCAAGGATGCCAAGGGCCGCGTGCTCGGCCAGCACGTGGGCCTGAGCTTCTACACCCTGGGCCAGCGCCAGGGCCTGGGCATCGGCGGTGTGCGCGAGAAGGGAGCGCAGAAGGGCGGCAACGAGCATGCGCCGTGGTTCGTGGCGCGCAAGGACGTCGAGAAGAACACGCTGTGGGTGGTGCAGGGCCACGACCACCCCTGGCTGCTGACGCCGCGCCTGCGCGCGCAGGACGCGAGCTGGGTGGCCGGCCATGCGCCCGAGGCCGCCAGCCTGGCCGCCAAGACGCGCTACCGCCAGGCCGATGCGCCCTGCCGTTTCGAGGCCGAGGGCGATCAGGGCTTTGCGCTGGACTTCACCGACCCGCAATGGGCCGTGACCCCGGGCCAGAGCGCGGTGCTGTACGACGGCGAGGTCTGCCTGGGGGGTGGCGTGATCACGACCGACGCCGCGTCCTTCCAGGCATCGCCGGCGAAGGCCCGGCCCGTGACGGCTTAGGCCTTGTGCGACGCCCCGAGCCGGGCGTGAATCCGCCGCGTGGTTCGCCACACGGCCCACAGCACCAGGGGAATCAAAGCACCCGCCGCCATCTCCGGCTGGATCGGCAGGCCCGCCGCCTTCGCGCCCTTGGCCACGTAGAGCAGCAGGCTGATCACGTAGTACGAGATCGCCGCGATCGACAGGCCTTCCACCGTGGTCTGCAGGTGCAGCTGCATTTCCTGGCCGCGCGTGAGTTTCTCCAGCAACTGCTGGTTCTGCGCCTCGGTCACGATGTCCACCCGGGTGCGCAGCAAGGCGCTGGTGCGCGCGACGCGTTCCGACAAGGACGTGAGCCGCTGCGCGCTCGCGGCCACCGTGGCCATGGCCGGTGACAGGCGCCGTTGCATGAACTCGCCGATGGTCTGCGTGCCCGGGATGGGCCGCTCGCGCAGTTCGGCGATGCGCTGTGTGACCAGGGCGTCGTAGGCGCGCGTCGCGGCAAAGCGGTAGGTGTTCTCGGCCGTGGCGCGCTCCACGCGCGCGGCGAGCGATACCAGCTGATCGAGCAGGTCCTGTTCCGAGGCCGACTTGTTTTCCAGCTGCGCGGTGATGCTGGCGAGCTGAGCTTCGGCCTGCGTCAGCGTGGGCCCCAGGGCCTTGGCGACGGGCAGGCCGCGCAGCGCCATCAGCCGGTAGGTCTCCAGCTCCAGCAGGCGCTGCGAGATGCGCCCGGCCCGGGTTTCGCTGACGTGGGGCGGCGCGATCACCAGCACGCGTTCGAAGCCCGAGGGCTGCAGGTGGAAGTCGGTCACCGCCCACGAGTGGCCGCCGCCCAGCTGGGAGGCCACCACGGTGCGGTGGCCGAACCAGCGCTGGGCCGGCCCCATGAGGCAGGCCTGGGCCGACGGCGTCTGCTCCGGCAGCTCGGCGTGCAGCATCACGAGCTGGATCGCCGCGATGGTCCGGCCGGGAATGTCGCGCAGCCAGCCCGGTGGCGTCACCAGGGCCTCCAGCAGGTCGGGATCGCTGGCGCCCAGCCCGGCTTCGGCGGGCAGGGCCTGCACGAGGGAGTAGCGCGTGAACTCGGTGTGGCGCTCCCACTTCAGCGTGTGCTCTCCGAAGCGCAGCCGCAGGAAGTTGCCCTGCATCTGCTCGGGCGAGAGGCCCTGCTGGCCCGGCAGCCGGCGCAGGTGCTCACGTTCCTGCTCGCGGCTCACGCCCTCGTTGAGCACGGCGACGAACACCACCAGCGCGGGCAGCCGGATGCGCGCGGAAGGCCGCGCGTGCACCTCGTTGTGCAACTCGGCTCGCAGCGCGTCGTCGGCGGGCAGCAGGCCCTGGGGCAGGGCGGTCGGAGCGGACGTTTCGGGGGATTCGTTCATGGGCGGGGCATCGGCGATGGACGTTCACTGTATGCGAAGCGACGTGGCCCCCGCTGCCCCCTGAGGGGTGACAGGCCCTAGCGAACCGAGGGGGCGACCGATGGGTCGGTGAACACCAGCGACAAGGGATAGCGCTGCCCCGACAAGTGGTCTTCCATGCAGCGCAGCACCAGCGGGCTGCGCAGGCGCGCGGCGTTGGCGCGGATTTCCTGGGGTGTCATCCACAGGGTGCGCACGATGCCGGCGTCCAGCGCGCGGCCGGGCAGCACCTCGCCCAGCTCCCCGCTGTAGGCGAAGCGCAGGTAGGTGATGTCCTCGTCCGGCTGGCCCGCGCGGCCCGGGCGCTGGAAGCGCGAGAGGTACACGCCCACCAGGGCCGTGGGCGTGAACGCGTGGGTGGTCTCTTCCAGCGTTTCGCGCACCACGCCTTCGAGCGGGCCTTCGCCCGGATCGAGGTGGCCGGCCGGGTTGTTCAGGCGCAGGCCGTCGGCCGTGTGCTCCTCGACCAGCAGGAAGCGCCCGTCGCGTTCGATGACGGCGGCCACGGTGACGCTGGGTTTCCATCGGGTGTTCATGGCGCGCATTATGGGCTTTGCGGCGCGCCGGCATGGGCCGAATCGGGCGCTTTCGGGTAAGCTCGCCCGACTTTCACATTCAACTTGTGGGTGAGGAGATATTCATGCTGATAGGCGTACCCGCTGAGACCACAGTGGGCGAGACCCGAGTGGCCGTGACCCCGGAGACGGCAAAGAAGTACGTGGCGCAAGGCCACACCGTGCGCGTGCAATCGGGCGCGGGCGTGGCCGCCAGCGTCACCGACGCGGCCTACACCGCCGTGGGCGCGGAGATCACCGATGCGGCCGGCGCCCTGGGCGCCGACCTGGTGCTCAAGGTGCGCCCGCCGTTCGACAACGAGCTGGCCCTGATGAAACCCGGCGCCACCGTGGTCGGCATGCTCAACCCCTTCGATGCAGAGGGCCTGCAGCGCCTGGCCAAAGCCGGCTTGACCGCCTTCGCGCTCGAAGCCGCGCCGCGCACCACGCGCGCGCAGAGCATGGACGTGCTCTCCTCGCAGGCCAACATCGCCGGCTACAAGGCCGTGATGGTCGCCGCGCACCACTACCAGCGCTTCTTCCCCATGCTCATGACGGCGGCGGGCACGGTCAAGGCCGCGCGCGTGGTGATCCTGGGCGTGGGCGTGGCCGGCCTGCAGGCCATTGCCACGGCCAAGCGCCTGGGCGCGGTGATCGAGGCCTCCGACGTGCGCCCGAGCGTGAAGGAGCAGGTCGAGTCGCTGGGCGGCAAGTTTATCGATGTGCCCTACGAGACCGCCGAAGAGAAGGAAGCCGCCGAAGGCGTGGGTGGCTACGCCCGCCCGATGCCGCCGTCCTGGCTGGAGCGCCAGAAGGCCGAGGTGGCCAAGCGCGTGGCCCAGGCCGACGTGGTCATCTCCACCGCGCTCATCCCCGGCCGCGCCGCGCCCGTGCTCATCACCGAGGACATGGTCAAGTCCATGAAGCCCGGCAGCGTGATCGTGGACATCGCCGCCGGCAAGGGCGCGGACGGCGTGGGCGGCAACTGCCCGCTGACCGAGGCCGACAAGACGGTGGTCAAACATGGCGTGACGCTGGTCGGCGAGACCAACCTGGCGGCGATGGTGGGTGCCGATGCCTCGGCCCTGTACGCGCGCAACGTGCTCGACTTCCTCAAGCTCATCGTCAACAAGGACGGTGCGCTGCATGTGGACATGGAAGACGACATCGTGGCGGCCTGCCTGATGGCGCAAGGCGGCGAGGTCAAGCGCAAATGAGCCGTGTGATGCTGCGCGCGAAACTGCACCGCGCCACCGTGACCGAGGCCGACCTGCATTACGAAGGCTCCTGCGGCATCGACGAGGACCTGCTGGACGCGGCCGACATGCGCGAGTACGAGAAGATCGAGCTCTACAACGTCAACAACGGCGAGCGCTTCTCGACCTACATCATCAAGGCCGCGCGCGGTTCGGGCGCCATCTCGCTCAACGGCGCGGCCGCGCGCAAGGCGCACGTGGGCGACCTGCTGATCATCTGCACCTACTCCCCGGTGGACGACGCGGCCGTGCCGCAGTGGAAGCCGCGTGTCGTGTTGCTCGGCGAGGGCAACCGCATCAACGAGATCAAGAAAACCTGAAGCGAGGAGACTCCTATGGACGCCGTATCCCCCACCGTGCTCAACCTCATCATCTTCGTGCTGGCCATCTACGTGGGCTACCACGTGGTGTGGAACGTCACGCCCGCGCTGCACACGCCGCTGATGGCCGTGACCAACGCCATCTCGGCCATCGTGATCGTGGGTGCCATGCTGGCCGCCGCGCTCACGGAAACCAATCTGGGCAAGACCATGGGCGTGCTGGCCGTGGCGCTGGCCGCGGTCAACGTCTTCGGTGGCTTCCTGGTCACCCGGCGCATGCTGGAGATGTTCAAGAAAAAAGAGCGCAAGGCGCCCGCAGCTGAGGGAGCGCACAAATGAGCGCCGCGCAGAACCGCTTCAAGCAAGCTCGCGCCCCCATGGGGGGCAGTGAGTACACGCCAGTGACAAACGTGGGGGCCCAATAATGTCCATGAACCTCGTCACGCTGCTGTACCTGGTTGCCAGCGTCTGCTTCATCCAGGCCTTGAAGGGCCTGTCGCACCCCACCACCTCGATCCGGGGCAACCTCTTTGGCATGACCGGCATGGCCATCGCCGTGCTGACCACCGCCGCGCTCATCGTCGAACTCTCCGGCGGCAAGGCACAGGGCATGGTCTGGGTGCTGGGTGGCCTGGTGGTCGGTGGCGCCATCGGCGCGCTCATGGCCAACCGGGTCGAGATGACCAAGATGCCCGAGCTGGTCGCCTTCATGCACAGCATGATCGGCCTGGCTGCGGTCTGCATCGCGGTGGCCGTGGTGGCCGAGCCCTGGGCCTTCGCCATTGTCGCCAAGGGCGAAGCGATCCCGGGCGGCAACCGCATCGAACTCGCGCTGGGCGCCTTCATCGGGGCCGTCACCTTCTCGGGCTCGGTCATCGCCTTCGGCAAGCTCTCGGGCAAGTACAAGTTCCGCCTGTTCCAGGGCGCACCGGTCACCTTCGCCGGCCAGCACAAGCTCAACCTGGTGCTGGGCCTGGCCACCGCCTTCTTCATCTTCGGTTTCTGGCACTCGCAGAGCTGGATGGACATCGTGCTGGTGATTGCCCTGGGCTTCATCCTGGGCGTGCTCATCATCATCCCCATCGGTGGCGCCGACATGCCGGTGGTGGTGTCCATGCTCAACAGCTACTCGGGCTGGGCGGCCGCCGGCATCGGCTTCAGCCTGAACAACTCCATGCTGATCATCGCCGGCTCGCTGGTGGGCTCCTCCGGTGCCATCCTCTCGTACATCATGTGCAAGGCGATGAACCGCTCGTTCTTCAACGTGATCCTGGGCGGCTTCGGTGGCGACGCCACGGCGGCCGCCACCGGTGGTGGCGTGCAGCGCACCGCCAAGAGCGGCAGCGCCGACGACGCGGCCTTCATCCTGGGCAACGCCGAGACCGTCGTCATCGTGCCCGGCTACGGCCTGGCCGTGGCGCGCGCTCAGCACGCGGTGAAGGAGCTGGCGCACAAGCTGACCGAGAAGGGCATCACCGTGAAGTACGCCATCCACCCGGTGGCCGGCCGCATGCCGGGGCACATGAACGTGCTGCTGGCCGAGGCCGAGGTGCCGTACGACCAGGTGTTCGAGATGGAGGACATCAACGGCGAGTTCGGCCAGGCCGACGTGGCCATCATCCTGGGGGCCAACGACGTGGTGAACCCGGCCGCCCTGCAGAAGGGCAGCGCGATCTACGGCATGCCGATCCTGGAGGCCTACAAGGCCAAGACGGTGATCGTGAACAAGCGCTCCATGGCCGCCGGCTACGCGGGTCTGGACAACGAGCTGTTCTACATGGACAAGACCATGATGGTCTTCGGCGACGCCAAGAAGGTCGTCGAGGACATGACCAAGGCCGTCGAGTAAATCGAAAGCGTCCATTTCCGACCGATACCCGAAGGGCCCGTGGCGACACCGGCCCTTCGGTTTTTGTAGCATGCTTGCAGCCAGTCGCGGGTTTTAGAGTGGGCTGTCAGAACCGCGTAAGGGAAAAACACGAGGCCCCGTGCCTTGCTTCCCACTGACAATGCCCGGTTGTTGTATCCACAAGAACGAGGAGATTCCGAATGAGCGAACCGACGGCCAACCGTCCCTGGCTGGGGGCTTATCCCGCCGGCGTGCCTGCCGACATCGACGTGGCGCAATATCCCTCGCTGGTGCACCTGATGGAGGAAAGCTTCCAGAAGCACGCCGGTCGCACCGCCTACAGCTTCATGGGCAAGGACGTCAGCTTCGCGCAGACCGACAGCCTCTCGCAGGCCTTCGCGGCCTACCTGCAGGGCCTGGGCTTGGTCAAGGGCGACCGCGTGGCCATCATGATGCCCAACGTGCCCCAGTACCCGGTGGCGGTGGCCGGCATCCTGCGCGCGGGCTTCGTGGTGGTCAACGTCAACCCGCTGTACACGCCGCGCGAACTCGAGCACCAGCTCAAGGACTCGGGCGCCAAGGCGATCGTGATCATCGAGAACTTCGCGCACACGCTGCAGCAGTGCATCGCCAACACGCCGACCAAGCACGTGGTGCTCACGGCCATGGGCGACCAGCTGGGCCTGCTCAAGGGCGCGCTGGTGAACTACGTGGTGCGCAACGTCAAGAAGATGGTGCCGGCCTACAGCCTGCCACAGGCGGTGCGCTTCAACGACGCCATTGCCAAGGGCACGCGTGGCACGCTCAAGCGGCCCGAGATCAAGCCCGACGACATGGCCGTGCTGCAGTACACCGGCGGCACCACCGGCGTGAGCAAGGGCGCGGTGCTGCAGCACCGCAACGTGATCGCCAACGTGCTGCAGTCCGAGGCCTGGAACGACCCCGTGATGAAGAAGGTGCCGGCTGGTGAGCAGCCCACCAGCGTGTGCGCCCTGCCGCTGTACCACATCTTCGCGTTCACGGTGAACATGATGCTGGCCATGCGCACGGGCGGCAAGACCATCCTGATCCCCAACCCGCGCGACCTGCCGGCCGTGCTCAAGGAGCTGAGCAAGCACACCTTCCACAGCTTCCCGGCGGTCAACACGCTGTTCAACGGCCTGGCCAACCACCCCGACTTCAACACCGTCAACTGGAGCAACCTCAAGGTTTCGGTGGGCGGTGGCATGGCGGTGCAAAGCGCGGTGGCCAAGCTCTGGCTGGAGAAGACCGGCTGCCCGATCTGCGAAGGCTATGGCCTGAGCGAGACCAGCCCGTCGGCCAGCTGCAACCCGACCACCAGCACCGAGTACAGCGGCACCATCGGCGTGCCCCTGCCCAACACCTACATGAAGTGCCTGGACGACGATGGCAACGAGGTGCCGATGGGCCAGCCGGGCGAGATCGCGATCAAGGGTCCGCAGGTCATGGCGGGCTACTGGCAGCGCCCCGACGAGACCGCCAAGGTCATGACGGCCGACGGCTTCTTCAAGAGCGGCGACGTGGGTGTGATGGACGCGCGCGGCTACTTCAAGATCGTGGACCGCAAGAAGGACATGGTGCTGGTCAGCGGCTTCAACGTGTACCCCAACGAGGTGGAGGACGTGGTGGCCCTGTTGCCCGGCGTGATGGAATGCGCCGTGGTCGGTGTGCCGGACGAGAAGTCGGGCGAGGCGGTCAAGCTCGTGATCGTCAAGAAGGACGAGAGCCTCACCGAGGCGCAGGTGCGCGAGTACTGCAAGACCAATCTCACCGGCTACAAGCAGCCCAAGGTGGTGGAGTTCCGCACCGAGCTGCCCAAGACACCCGTGGGCAAGATCCTGCGGCGCGAGTTGCGCGACAAGAAATGAAGCGGGCGCGCTGCGCCACAATGCAAGGCGGCTTCGGCCGCCTTTTCTTTTGCCCGTCCAGGAGGGACCGTTCCGTGACCACCATCGCCATCGTCAGCGCCCTGCACGAAGAGCTGGCCGCTGTGCTCGCGCTCATGCCCGACGAACAGCAGCAAGTGGTGGGCGGGCGCACGTTCTGGCGTGGCCATCTGCACGGGCACGACGTGGTGGCGGTGCTTTCGGGCATCGGCAAGGTGGCTGCCGCCACCACCGCCACCGCGCTCATCGAGCGCTTCGGCGTGCAGCGCATCGTGTTCACCGGCGTGGCCGGCGGGCTGGCGCCGGGCGTGCGCGTGGGGGACGTGGTGGTGGCCCGGCACTTCCTGCAGCACGACATGGACGCCTCACCGATCTTCCCGCGGCACGAGGTGCCCGGTTATGGCCGCTCCCGCTTCGATGCCGACCCCACGCTGACCACGCAGCTCGTGCAGGCGAGCGAGCGGGTGCTGCACGAATTGCCCGCACGCCTCGGTGCCGAGGTGATGCAGGCCTTTGGTCTGGAGACGCCCCGCTGCCACCAGGGCCTGCTGATCAGCGGCGACCGTTTCGTCTCGACCACCACCGAGAGTCTGGGCCTGCGCGAAACGCTGCCCGATGCGCTCGCGGTGGAAATGGAGGGCGCCGCGTTCGCCCAGGTGTGCCACGACTACGGCGTGCCGCTGGCCATGGTGCGCACCATCTCCGACCGGGCCGACGACGCGGCCCACGTGGACTTTCCGCGCTTTCTGCGCGAGGTGGCGAGCCGCTACAGCGGCGCGGTCATTGAAACCCTGCTGCGAGAGAAGTGATGCGCGCCAGAATGCCGCGGAACTGGCTTTGCCAGGCCGCAGGCATTGCCCCCTTGAGGGGGTGACGGCCAGAGCATCGGGCCGGCGCGGGGGTGGGCTATCTCAACCAGCCTCGTTTGCGGAAGTAGAGCATCGGCAAGACCGCCGACAGCACCATCAGCGCCAGCGCCAGCGGGTAGCCGTAGTGCCACTTCAGCTCGGGCATGAAGTCGAAGTTCATGCCGTAGCTGCTGGCCACCAGCGTCGGGGGCAGCAGCGAGACGCTGGCCACAGAGAAGATCTTGATGATCTTGTTCTGGTTGATGTTGATGAAACCGACCGTCGCGTCCATCAGGAAGTTGATCTTGTCGAACAGGAAGGCCGTGTGGCTGTCGAGCGAGTCCAGGTCGCGCAGGATCTGGCGCGCATCCTCGAACTGTTCAACGCTGAGCATGCGGCTGCGCATCATGAAACTCACCGCGCGGCGCGTGTCCATCACGTTGCGGCGGATGCGGCCCGACATGTCCTCGTGCCGCGCGATCGCCGAGAGCGCCTCGCTCAGCAGGTTGTCCGAGGCGTTGCTGTCGAGCACCTTCTTGCTCACGGTCTCGATCTCGTCGTAGATGTCCTCGAGCGTGTCGGCGCAGTACTCGGCGTCGGCGTCGAACAGCATCAGCAGCACGTCCTTGGCGTCCTCGATCAGGCCCGGCATGCGGCGCGCGCGCATGCGCAGCAGGCGGAACACCGGCACGTCCTCGTCGTGGATGGAGAACAGCACGCCCCGGCTTTTGAGCGTGTCGTTGTGCTCGTTCAGGATGAAGGCCACGCGCACCGCGCGCGGGTCTTCGTCGTCGTCGATCAGGAAGTCCGAGCGCACATGCAGCTCGCCGTTGTCTTCCTCGAAGAAACGCGCCGATTCCTCGATGTCCTCGTCCATCGCGTCTTCGGGAATCGACAGGCCGAAGTGCTGCTTGACCCAGCGGCGTTCTTCGGGGGTGGGGTCTTCCAGGTCGACCCAGATGGGTTTGAAGCGGGCCAGCTCTTCGAGCGACTCGATTTCTTCCTGGAACAGGCGGCCATTGGCCAGGGTGAATACGTTGAGCATGACGGCGCTCCCGGCGGTTTCGTGCTGTCTGGCAAAGGGTCGAGGCCGGCTCCGCGGGCCTCGGGGGCGGTTCGGGTGCTGCTTTCAGCCGTCCGGCCGCCTGACCCAAAGCCGCTCGGGGGCGGCGCTCAGACGGTCGCGGGGGTGGCTGAAAGCACGCAACTGGGGGGCGTGCTTTCCATGCGGGTCTCCATGTGTGAAACAGGCCGAATTATGGCACCGCGGTGCCAGCCCCGAGGTCTTCGGATGTGCCAAAAAAACGCATCAGTTCGTCCTTTCGCCGCCAGGCGTCGTGTTCGCCCAACTCGATCAGGGCGTTGACGAAGCCCGGTTCGAAGAGCAGGTAGCTCGCCAGCGCGGCCGCGCTGCCGGCCGCTCCACGCCGCGTGTCCAGTGCGCCCAGGCCCGCCAGCGTGTTGCGGGTGGGCGCGGGCAGTTCGCGGATGTGCTTGCTCGCGAGCTCGTCCAGCGAGAAGCTGGGCTGGATCGCCAGCACCTCCACCGGCCGGTAGGGCAGCGCGGCGGCCAGGCTCGGCGGCAGCCGCGCCAGGGTCTGGCTCACGCGCTGGGTCTGTTCCACGTCGGCCTGCAGGGTGTCGTGGAACACGCTGGCCATGGCGTGGCCGGCGATGGTGCCTGCCGTGGGCTCGCTGCCGTTGCGCGCGGCCAGGCCGGCGCGCTGGGGTTGGCCGACGCCGATCACCAGGATGCGGCGCGCGCCGAACTGGATCGCCGGTGAGAGCGGCGAGAGCTGCCGCATCGAACCGTCGCCGAAATGCTCCTTGTGCCCGTCCACCCACAGCGGCACGGCCGGGAACAGGAAGGGGATGGCGCTCGAGGCCATCAGGTGCTCGATGGTGATGGGCTGGAACTCCGAGCGCCGCCCCGGCCGGTGCCAGGGCTGCACCGGGTGGCCGAGCCGGGTCTGGCAGAAGGTCCAGTGCTCGCCGGTCGTGTAGCTCGATGCCGTGACGCCCAGCACATGGATCAGCCGTTGCTCCAGCGCGCGTTCCAGGCCCTGCAGGTCGATCGCGCGGTGCAGCGTGTCCACCAGTGGCAGCGTGTCGAGCAGCGCACGGTGCCGGCGCACCTGCCGCGCCAGCGTGAGCCCGGCGACCACGCGGTTCGCGCGCACCCAACCGGGCGCTTCGAGCCGGTAGACGCGTTCCGAGCGCAGGCCGCTCCAGAACGTGGCCAGTTGCGACAGCGCGGGCAGGCCCTGGGTGGCGATGCTGCCCAGGTAACTCGCGTTGAGCGCGCCGGCCGAGGTGCCGAACAGCCACTGGAACGGAAAGACCGGCACCGCCGGGCCCGCGGTCGCTCGCGTGGCCAGCAGGGCGCCCACGGCCTTGAGCACGCCCACCTGGTACGCGGTGCGCGCGCCGCCCCCCATGAGCACCAGCGCGCAGGCGCCGTCACCGTATTCGGGTGACGCAGGCAGCAGCGTGTTGTGGGTGATGAGGGTGTCGAGGGACAAAGGGGTGTCGAAAGGTGTGAATCGTCACATCCTAAACAATCGCCGCGGCCGATGGGGCGGCCTCGGCCATCCAGCGCTGCAGCGCGCGGGGATCGACGGGCTTGTTCAGCAGGGTGATGTCCTGCCGCAGGTCCTCGTCCGTCAATTGCACGCTCGCGTCGCCGGTGATCACCAGGGCCGGCACCTCGCGTTCGAGAATGCCCCGAAGCCGGGAGATGGCCTGAAGGCCATCGAAGGTCTCGCTCAGGTGGTAGTCGACCACGATCAGCGAAATCGAGGCGCTGTTGTTCCATGCCAGGACGAGGGCGCCGCGCATCGTCTGCGCGCCCAGCACCCGATGGCCCAGGCCGCTCAGCAAATGCGTGAGCGCGCGAACCACCTGCTCGTCGTTGTCCAGCACCAGCACCACCTGAGTGGGCGCAGCCGGTGCAGATGTCCTGGTGGGGGCGGGCGCCTCGATCACGGGATCGCAGCGTGGCAGGAACACCGAGAACACCGAGCCCCGGCCCACGCGCGAGCGCACGTTGAGGCGCGCGTCCAGCAACTCCGCCGAACGATGGACGATCGACAGGCCCAGGCCGAAGCCACGCGACTGCGCCGATGCCCGGCGCGCATTGCTGGCTTGGTAGAACTCGTCGAACACCCGGGGCATGTCGCTTTCCGGAATGCCGATGCCGGTGTCCCAGACCTGAATTTCCACCTCGTCGCCCCGCCGCCGGGCACCCACCAGCACCCCGCCGCGCTCGCTGTAGCGCACCGCGTTGGCCACCAGGTTGAGCAGAACCGTGTGCAAGACCGCGGGATCGGCCTGCACCCACAGAGGGGTGTCCATCAGTCGGAGCCGAAGGCCCTTTGCCTTCGCCTGGTCGCGCAAGACCTCGCCGACCTGCAACAGGACGGGGTTGATCGCACAGGGGGCCCTTCGAACCATGACGGCGCCAGAGTCCAGCCGGGAGATTTCCATCAGCACCTGCAGCAACTGGCCCATGCTCTCCAGCACCGAATGCATGCGATCGGCGATATCGGCCAGCGCCTGAGGGGACGGCCGAGCGTGCCGCACCAGGCGCTGGAGCGCGGGGACAAACAGGCCCATGGCGTGGATGGGTTGCCGCAGATCGTGGCTGGCCGCGGCGAGAAACCGCGTCTTTCGGCGCTCGGACGCTTCGGCATGCTCCTTGGCCCGGGTGAGGCTTTCCACCAGCGCCTCGTTCTCCATGCGCAACTGGATCGATTGCCGCAGCGACAGGGGAATGCTGCGCGCGAACGAGGCGGTGAACACCAGAAACAGCAGCGACAGCAGCCCCAGGATGGTCAAGGCCGAACCGCCCGCGATCAGGCAGTGGATCGAAAAGGGCAACGAACAGGGAATGGCAAATGCCAGGTGCGCGGGCCAGTACGATCCGATCGACTGGGTGGCGCTGGAGAGGATGCCGCATAGCACGATCGCGATGATGGCCTGCGTGTACAGGTCATCGGGGGTGAAGAACAGCAGCGTGATCGAGCCCCACATCAGGCCGGCGCCGCCTGAGGTCGCGATCAGCACGAGCGCCCACCGGCGTGCGTTGGCGTCGGTGACGGGGTATCGCTGCCGGCCAAGGTACAGCACCAGGCGCAAGGCCGAATACAGCGCCATCCCTGCCCACCAGCCCAGCACCAGATCCGAGGGCTGATGCCGCAGGATCAGCAGCCAGGCGGCACCACTGGCCAGCAGCACGGTGCCCACCGCCATGCCCGGCAGGTGGCGCAAGAGGATGCTCACCTGCTCATGCAACAGGCGCTGTTTCAGCTTCAACGTGTCGACGGTGTCGGGCATGAACAAATTCGTACCTGAGGCCACCCCTCGGTCGCTTGCCAACTCCCGTGTGGCTGCCAGTTTACGCTTCTGGCACTGCAGCGTTTCATCGGTTTATCACGCTTTGTTGCCCCCTGCGGCTTGCGCCGGCGGGCATTCATGGGCATAGTGGTCTCAAGACATCCCCGTGGCCGTCGGGAGGTCTTGCCCCAGGCGGCTTGTGTCAACCCGGAGCAAATGGAGGCTCATCTATGAACCTGACGATCAGCGGTCACCACCTCGAGGTCACACCCGCCTTGCGCGGTTACGTCACCACCAAACTGGAACGCATCTCCCGACACTTCGATCAAGTGGTCGACATCAAGGTGCTGTTGACGGTGGACAACCTCAAGGAGAAGGACCTGCGACAAAAGGCCGAGTGCAATGTCCACGTCAAAGGGCGCGACCTGTTTGCGGAAAGCGTCCATGCCGATCTGTATGCGGCGGTAGACGAACTGGCCGACAAACTGGACCGCCAGGTGCTGCGCTACAAGGACAAGACGCAAGACCATCACCACGGTACGGTCAAACGGTTGATGTGACCCCGCTCACGGCTCCCGGCGCCGGGAGCGTGAAGAATGTTGCATTGCAGCAAGCCGCTTGATATGTCAAGCGGCTTTTTTGTGCCCGCAGTCTAGCCAAGGGACACCAACTCGGCATAATTTGCGGTCCGAAAGGGCCCACATGAACCGACTTTCCGCCATATTGCCCGCCGTGCAAGTGCTCGTTGGCGTCGATGCCACCAGCAAGAAACGCGCATTCGAAGAGGCAGGCCTGCTGTTTGAAACCGAGCACGGACTCAACCGCGCCCTGATCACCGACAGCCTCTTCGCGCGTGAGCGTCTTGGTTCCACCGGGCTCGGCCATGGCGTGGCCATCCCCCACGGGCGCATCAAGGGTCTCAAGCAGCCGCTGGCCGCGGTGTTCCAGCTCGCCAGCCCGATCGGCTTCGACGCGCCCGACGAGCAGCCGGTGCAGTTCATGATCTTCCTCTTGGTGCCCGAAGTGGCCACGCAGAAGCACCTCGAAATCCTGTCCGAGATCGCCGAGATGCTCAGCGACAGCGCCCTGCGCGAGCAGATGAAGACCTCCACCGACGCTGCCGAGCTGCACAAGCTGATCACGTCCTGGCAGTCGGCCCACGCCGCCGCCTGAATTTTGAGCCGCCACGCTTCACCGTTTCACGGGTCGCTGCCCCCCAAGGGGCTTGACCAGCCTTGGGGCAGCCCTGCGGCTGGCCACTCGCCTTGAAACCCACCGTCGTCAGCGCCGATGTCCTGTTCGAGGACCATCGCGACGCCCTGAAATGGCAGTGGATCGCCGGCCTCGGGGCCTCCGAGCGCCGTTTCGACGAAGTCGCCATCCGCGCCGCGCGTTCCGGCGCCGATCTGGTCGGGTACCTCAACTACATCCACCCCTACCGCGTGCAGGTGTTCGGCGAGCGCGAAGTCGCCTACCTCACCAGCCCCAGTGAGGACGACAACCGACGCCGCGTGGCGCGCATCGTCACGCTGGAGCCGCCGGTGCTGGTGGTGGCCGACGGGCAGACCGCGCCCGACGCCCTCACCGCGATGTGCGAGCGGGCCCAGATCCCGATGTTCTCCACGCAGGAGTCGGCGGCTTTTGTCATCGACGTGCTGCGTGCCTATCTTTCGCGCCACTTCGCCGACCGTTCCTCCATGCACGGTGTGTTCATGGACATCCTGGGCATGGGCGTGCTGATCACCGGCGAATCCGGGCTGGGCAAGAGCGAACTGGGCCTGGAACTGATCTCGCGCGGCCACGGCCTGGTGGCCGATGACGCGGTGGACCTCTACCGCATCAACCAGACCAGCATCGAGGGCCGTTGCCCCGAGCTGTTGCAGAACCTGCTCGAGGTGCGCGGCATCGGCCTGCTCGACATCAAGGCCATCTTTGGCGAGACCGCGGTGCGCCGCAAGATGCGGCTCTCGCTGATCGTGCACCTGGTGCGCCGAGAAACCATGGAGCGGGACTACGAGCGCATGCCCCACGAGCCGCTGTACCAGGACGTGCTGGGCGTGCCGGTGCGCAAGGCGGTGATCCAGGTGGTGGCCGGCCGCAACATCGCCGTGCTGGTGGAAGCGGCCGTGCGCAACACCATCCTGCAGCTGCGCGGCATCGACACCTACCAGGAATTCGTCTCACGCCACCGCGCGGCCATGTCGCGCAGTGAGTAGAAGGAACACCCCCGCGCCGCCTGCGGCGTCACCCCCTCCAGGGGACAGTGCCTGCGGCCTGGCAAAGCCAGTTCCGCGGCGCTTCTTGAGAAGAAAACCCGGGTGCGTTCGTCAGGTGACGCGGTGCACGTTGCCCCGGTGCGGGCAGTCGGTCTTGCTGCAATTGGCGTAGAGCGACAGCGCGTGCTCTTGCAGCACGAAGCCACGGGCCTTGGCCACCATCTGCTGGCGCTTCTCGATCTCGGCGTCGAAAAACTCCTCGACCCGGCCACAGTCCAGGCAGACCAGGTGATCGTGGTGCTGGCCTTCGTTGAGTTCGAACACCGATTTGCCCGACTCGAAGTTGCTGCGCGTGAGCAGGCCCGCCTGCTCGAACTGCATCAGCACGCGGTAGACCGTGGCCAGGCCGATGTCCGAGCGTTCTTCGAGCAGCACGCGAAACACGTCTTCGGCCGTCATGTGCCGTTGCTTGGCGTTCTGGAACACCTCCAGAATCTTCAGCCGGGGCAGGGTGGCCTTGAGCCCCGTGCTCTTGAGTTCTTCGATGTTGGTCATGGCAGGCAGGTGCAAGGGGTTGAAACAGGCGCAAATGAGCGCCACCGGGCATCGCCGACCCCTGGGGTGGGTGCCCTCCGGTGCAGGACCCCGGGGCTACAATGACCGGATCATATCGCCAGCGTCCGCCGGCTGCCGCATTTTTCCCTGTGCGGCACACGGCGTTACGCCTCCAGGGTCAGCCCACATGCATTTCCTCTCACCCCGCCGCGCCCGTTCCACGAAGCCGTCCCCGCGTCTGGCGCACGCCCTGTGCGCGCTGATGGCCGTGGCCTCGCTCTCGGCCTGCAGCTACGTCCCGACCATCATCACCCCCTACAAGATCGACATCGTGCAGGGCAACGTGGTCACGCGTGAGCAGGCGCAGGCGCTCAAGCCCGGCATGTCGCGGGCCGAGGTGCGCGACATCCTGGGCTCGCCCCTGCTGTCCAGCGTGTTCCATGCCGACCGCTGGGACTACGTGTTCACCTTCCGCCGCCAGGGCCAGGAGCCCCAGCAGCGCAAGCTGACGGCGTTCTTCAAGGGCGAGACGCTCGAACGTTTTGAGGGCGACGAGCTGCCCAGCGAGGTGGAATTCGTGGCTTCGCTCGACGCGCGGCGCAAGTTCGGCAAGGTGCCGCCGCTGCAGGCCACCGAGGCCCAGCTGAAATCCTTCCAGGACAAGAACACCCCCCTGGCGCCCGAGCCGACGCCGCCGGCGCCATCGCCCGACACCGTCTACCCACCGCTGGAGAGCTCGGGAGCGGCACGTTGAGCGCCGCCGTGAACGCCGCCCTGCGCGTGTGTGTGGCCGGCGCCAGCGGCCGCATGGGCCAAATGCTGGTCGAAGCCGTGCGCGACAGCGGCGACTGCACCCTGACCGGCGCGCTCGACATCGCCGGCAGCCCGGCCATCGGCCAGGACGCGGCCGGCTTTGCGGGCCAAGCCAGTGGTGTGGCCATCACCGCCGACCTGACCGCCGGCCTCTCGGGCAGCCAGTTCCTGATCGACTTCACCCGCCCCGAGGGCACGATGGCGCATTTGCGCGAATGCGCGAAGCTGGGCGTGGCCGTGGTCATCGGCACCACCGGATTCACCGACGCGCAGAAGGCCGAGATCGCGCAGATCGCGAAGCAGATCCCCATCGTCATGGCGCCCAACATGAGCGTGGGCGTCAACGTCACGCTCAAGCTGCTGGAGATGGCGGCCAAGGCCATGGCCACGGGCTACGACATCGAGATCATCGAGGCGCACCACCGCCACAAGGTGGACGCGCCCAGCGGCACCGCCCTCAAGATGGGCGAGGTGATCGCCGACGCGCTGGGCCGCGACCTCAAGGAATGCGCGGTCTACGCGCGCGAAGGCGTCACCGGCGAGCGCGACCCGTCGACCATTGGTTTCGCGGCCATCCGCGGCGGCGACATTGTGGGCGACCACACCGTGCTGTTCGCGGGCACCGGCGAGCGCATCGAGATCACGCACAAGTCCAGCAGCCGCACCACCTACGCGCAGGGCAGCCTGCGCGCGGTGCGCTTCCTGGCGGGCAAACCGGCCGGGCTGTACGACATGTTCGACGTGCTCAGCCTGCGCTGAGCCCGGGTCCCCGCAGAAGAACCCCAGCGCCATGGACGCCAGCGCCCCGGTCGGGCTTTTGCAAACCCTGAGCCAGGCCGACGCGCTCGGCCGTGCCGTGGCCCTGCTGCTGCTGGCCATGTCGGTCGCGAGCTGGGTGGTCATTCTCTGGAAGGCCTGGCTGCTGCGCCGCGCCGCAGCCGACCTGAGCCTGAGCACCGCCGCCTTCTGGCAGGCCAGCGACCTGGACGACGCCCAGGCGCGCCTGGGCCGGTTCGACCCGCAGCGGATCGTGCTGCCCCTGCTGCAGGCCGCGCGCGGCCTGGACAGCGCAGCCCCCCACACCCTGGCTGCCGCCGGCGACCGCTCCCAACAGCTCACCCGTGTGCTGCGCGATGCCTTGCACCGCGTGCTGCACCGCCTGCAGTTCGGCCAGGTGCTGCTGGCCACCGTGGGCTCCACCGCGCCCTTCGTGGGCCTGCTGGGCACCGTCTGGGGCATCTACCACGCGCTCACCGGCATCGGGCTGGATGGGCCCTTCCGCATCGAGCAGGTGTCCGGCCCGGTGGGCGAGGCGCTGGTGATGACCGCCGCCGGCCTGGCGGTGGCGATTCCCGCCGTGCTCGCCTACAACGTGCTGGGCCGCCAGATCGCCCGCATCGAGGCCGACCTGGAAGGCTTCGCGCGTGACCTGCGCGAGCTCCTGGCGCATTCAGGGAGTCCATCGTGAGACCTGCCGCCGGGCCGCCCCAAGGCAGGTCAGCCCCCTCGGGGGGCAGCGACCCGCGTCAGCGGCGGAGCGTGGGGGCATGAGCTTCGGCAGGCTGGAACGCCCCACGGGCGACCGGCCCATGAGCGACATCAACGTCACGCCCCTGGTGGACGTGATGCTGGTGCTGCTGGTGATCTTCATCATTGCCGCCCCCTTCATGGCCAGCCGGCTGGCCCTGGAACTCCCCAAGGCCGAGGTGCCCGCCACCGCCCCGGCGGCGGCCGATGCCTTTGTTTCCCTGGCCCTGGACGCCCAGGGTCAGCTGCATTGGAACGACGAACCCCTGGCCGAGGACGCCTTGCGCCAGCGCCTGCAGGAGACTGCCCGGCGCAACCCCGCCACCGAGCTGCAGCTGCGCGCCGACGCCGCCGCGCCCTATGGCCGCGTGGTGCAGCTGATCGGCCTGGCGCAGAGCGCCGGCCTCTCGCGCATCGGCTTCGTGGCCGACAGCGCGCCCCCCGCCGCGCGCTGAATGCCGGGGCACGGGCGTGCGGATCGGGCCAAGGCCTAAAATCCCGCATCTCCCCGCGCCACCGCGCGCCCTCTCTCCTTTCACCCCGTCCCCGGCTGGTCCGGCCCCTGGTTCATGCAAGACAAATACGCCCACAAGGAAGTCGAGCGCGCCGCGCACGCCCACTGGAACGCCATCGACGCCTACCGCGTGAGCGAGGATGCGGGCAAGTCGAAGTTCTACGCCTGCTCGATGCTGCCTTACCCCAGTGGCAAGCTGCACATGGGGCATGTGCGCAACTACACCATCAACGACATGCTCGCGCGCCACCTGCGCATGAAGGGCCACAACGTCCTCATGCCCATGGGCTGGGACGCCTTCGGCCTGCCGGCCGAGAACGCCGCGCTCAAGAACGGCGTGCCACCCGCGAAGTGGACCTACGAAAACATCGCGTACATGAAGCAGCAGATGCAGGCCATGGGCCTGGCCATCGACTGGTCGCGCGAAGTTGCCACCTGCGACCCGAGCTACTACAAGTGGAACCAGTGGCTGTTCCTGCGCATGCTGCAAAAGGGCATCGCCTACCGCAAGACCCAGGTCGTCAACTGGGACCCGGTGGACCAGACCGTGCTGGCCAACGAGCAGGTGATCGACGGCAAGGGCTGGCGAACCGGCGCGGTGGTCGAGAAGCGCGAGATCCCGGGCTACTACCTCAACATCACCGCCTACGCCGACGAACTGCTCGACCATGTGCAGATCGGCAACCCCAAGGCCACGCTCAACGGCTGGCCCGACAAGGTGCGCCTGATGCAGGAAAACTGGATCGGCAAGAGCGAGGGCGTGCGCTTCGCTTTCCCCCACACGATTCAGGACGCCGGTGGCGCGCCGATCGGCGGCGGCCGGATGTACGTCTTCACCACGCGCGCCGACACCATCATGGGCGTGACCTTCTGCGCCGTGGCGCCCGAGCATCCGCTGGCCACGCACGCGGCCGAAGGCAACAAGACCCTGGCCGCGTTCATCGAAGAGTGCAAAACCGGCGGCACCACCGAAGCCGAACTCGCCACGCAGGAAAAGAAGGGCATGGCCACGGGCCTGACCGTCACCCACCCGCTCACCGGCAAGGAGGTGGATGTGTGGGTCGGCAACTACGTGCTCATGAGCTACGGCGACGGCGCCGTGATGGGCGTGCCCGCGCACGACGAGCGCGACTTCGCGTTCGCCAACAAGTACGGCATCGCGATCCAGCAGGTCGTGGCGGTCGAGGGCGAAACCTTCAGCACCGAGACCTGGGCCGACTGGTACGGCGACAAGCAGCGCGGCGTGTGCGTGAACTCCGGCGTGCTCGACGGCCTGGGCCACAAGGCCGCCGTCGACAAGGTCGCCGAGCTGTTGGCCGGCAAGGGCATGGGCGAGAAGAAGACCACCTTCCGCCTGCGCGACTGGGGCGTGAGCCGCCAGCGCTACTGGGGCACCCCCATTCCCATCATCCACTGCGCCGAACACGGCGCCGTGCCCGTGCCCGAGCAGGACCTGCCGGTCGTGCTGCCGCAGGACTGCATTCCCGACGGTTCGGGCAACCCGCTGCACAAGCACGAGGGCTTCCACGCCGGCGTGGTCTGCCCCGTGTGCGGTGCGCCCGCGCGCCGCGAGACCGACACCATGGACACCTTCGTGGACTCGTCCTGGTACTTCATGCGCTACTGCGACCCCACCAACGACGAGCAGATGGTCGCTGGCGGCGCGGACTACTGGATGCCGATGGACCAGTACATCGGCGGCATCGAACACGCCATCTTGCACCTGCTGTACGCGCGCTTCTGGACCAAGGTGATGCGCGACCTCGGCCTGGTCAAGGTCGACGAGCCTTTCACCCACCTGCTCACGCAGGGCATGGTGCTCAACCACATCTACAGCCGGCGCACCGCCAAGGGCGGCAAGGACTACTTCTGGCCGCACGACGTGGACCACGTGCTCGACGAAGGCGGCAAGATCGTGGGCGCCAAGCTCAAGAACCCCGCCACCAGCGGCGACGGCATGCTGCCCGTGGGCACACCGATCGACTACGAGGGCGTGGGCACCATGTCCAAGTCCAAGAACAACGGCGTGGACCCGCAAGACCTGATCGAGAAATACGGCGCCGACACCGCGCGCCTGTACACCATGTTCACCGCACCGCCCGAAGCCACGCTGGAGTGGAACGACGCGGCGGTGGAGGGCAGCTACCGCTTCCTGCGCCGCGTGTGGGCCTTCGGCGTGAAGCTCTCGGCCACCGCTGGCCTGGGCGCGCTCGCCGCCGGCGTGGCGGGCCAGGCATTGTCCAAGCCCGCCAAGGCGCTGCGGCTGGAAATCCACACCGTGCTCAAGCAGGTGGACTACGACTACCAGCGCATGCAATACAACACCGTGGTCTCAGGCGCGATGAAGATGCTCAACGCGCTGGAAGACTTCAAGCCCGACGGCTCCGCCGGCGACAACGCCGCGCTGGCCGAAGGCTTCGGCATCCTGCTGCGCTCGATCTACCCGGCCACGCCGCACATCGCGCACACGCTCTGGAGCGACCTGGGCTACGCGGGCGAGCTGCTCGATGCGCCCTGGCCCGAGGCCGACCCCGCCGCGCTGCAGCGTGACGAGATCGAACTCATGCTGCAGATCAACGGCAAGCTGCGCGGCAGCGTGACCGTGCCCGCCGCAGCGGACAAGGCCACCATCGAAGCCGCGGCGCTGGCCAGCGAAGCCTTCATCAAGCAGGCCGCGGGCGCCGCGCCGAAAAAGGTGGTGGTCGTGCCCGGTCGCCTGGTCAACGTGGTCATCTGAAAGTCGATACATGCCAACCCGCCGCGCGCTCCCTTCGTCTCCTTCCGCCACGCGCCGCCGCGCGCTGTTGCAACTGGCGGCGGGCGCCGTGGTGCTGACGGGCGGCGTTGCCGGCTGCGGCTTCAAGCTGCGCCAGGCGCCCACCTTCGCCTTCAAGACCGTGCGCTTCGCCAGTGCCGCGAGCACACCCGTGGCGTACGAGTTGCGGAAGGCGCTGCTCACCAACGGCCTGCAGGTGGTGAGCGGTGCGGCACCCGCCGACGTGGTGTTGACCGTGGTTGCCGACCAGCGCGAGCGCATCGCCGTGGGCCAGACGGCCGCCGGCCAGGTGCGCGAACTGCAGCTGCGCACGCGCTTCACCTTCCGCTTGCGCACGGCGACGGACAAGGAACTGATCGAGGACACGGAGCTGCTGCTCGAACGCGACCTGAGCTTCAACGAAACGGTCGTGCTCTCGAAGGCGGCCGAAGAAGAGCTGCTGTATCGGGACATGGTGAGCGATGCCGTGCAGCAGGTCGTGCGCCGCATGGCGGCGGTGAAATCCCTCTGACGAACAGCGCCCAGCGAGACCCATGCAGATCGCCCCACCCCAACTCACCGCCCAACTGCAGCGCGGGCTCAGGAGCCTGTACACCCTGCACGGTGACGAGCCCTTGCTGGTGCAGGAGGCGGCCGACGCGATCCGCGCGGTGGCGCGCGAGCAGGGCTACACCGAGCGCACGGTGCACACCGTGGCGGGCGCGCATTTCGATTGGGGCGAGGTGCTGGCCAGTGGCGGCTCGATGAGCCTGTTCGCCGACAAGCAGCTGATCGAGATCCGCATCCCTTCCGGCAAGCCTGGCAAGGACGGCTCGCAGGTGTTGCAGCAGATTGCCGAGGCTTCGCAGGGCAACGACAGCACGCTCACGCTGGTGCTGTTGCCGCGCCTGGACATGGCGACGCAGAAGGGCGCCTGGTTCGCGGCGCTGGAGAGTTTTGGCGCCACGGTGAAGCTGGACCCGGTGGACCGCAAGGCTTTGCCGCAGTGGATCGCGCAGCGCCTGCAGCAGCAGGGGCAACGCGTGGCCTCGGGCGAGGAGGGGCAGCGCACGCTGCAGTTCTTCGCCGACCGGGTGGAGGGCAACCTGCTGGCGGCGCACCAGGAGATCCAGAAGCTCGCGCTGTTGCATCCTGCGGGTGAACTCAGCTTCGAGCAGGTGGAGGGGGCGGTGTTGAACGTGGCCCGCTACGACGCCTTCAAGCTGGCCGAGGCGGTGCTGGGTGGGCAAGTGCAACGGGTGCAGCGCATGCTGGACGGTTTGCAGGCGGAGGGCGAGGCGCCGGTGTTGGTGCATTGGGCTTTGTCGGAAGACATTCGCACGCTGCACCGCATCCGCACCGCGATGGATGCGGGGCGGCCGTTGCCGATGGCTTTGCGCGAAAACCGGGTGTGGGGGGTGAAGGAGAAGCTCATGGAGCGGGCGATTCCTCTGCTCAGCATCGCCACCCTCTCGCGCTGGCTCGACGATGCGCACACGGTGGATGGCATCGTCAAGGGCCTCAAAGTGCCTACCTGGCCGGCCGATCCCTGGCAGGCTTTGCAGCAGATGGCCATGAAGGTTTCTTTGGCCTGTTCGGTTCGGTAGGCTTTCACCCCACTGGCCTGACGCGAGGTCTCAGCCAGAAACGCAACGAAAGCGAAAACCTCAAGCAGCCGAAGCACTGGACCGCAAAGCCGACTCCCGGAAGTCGCTGGGCGACTGCCCCGTGTGCTCGCGAAACACGCGGCTGAAGTGGGCCCCATTGTTGAAGCCCCAGGAAAACGCGATCTCCGTGATCGTGCGATGCGCCCGCGAAGGATGCGCCAGCTCCCGCATGCAAGCCTGAACGCGCTGCCGCTGGATGTAATGCGCCAGCGTATCGTCCTCCGCGCTGAACGCCTTGTGCAAATGCCGCTTGCTGCAATTCAGCGCCTGCGCAATGTGGTCCAACGTCAAAGATGGATCGCGCAAATGCTGCCCGATGTGCTCACGGATGCGATCGCGAAACGCCTCCAGCTGCGTCGTGCCGTTCTCGCGCCCCGACAACTCCTGCAACGACAAACGCACCAACTCCACGATCAGCTCACCCGCCCCCCGCGCCGCGTTCTCGCTCATCCCCGGCAACTCCTGGTACGTCGTGCGCATCGTCTCCAGCGCCACCCGCGCGATCCCGCTCACGCCGCCCACATGCCGCGCCATCAAAGGCTCCAGCCGCAAACCGCGCTCCGCCAGCTGCTCCTTCGGCAACATCACGATCAAGTGCTCCACCCGCTCCGGGTTCGCGATCTCGTAACTGCCCGTCGTGTCGTAAATCGCCCAGCCCCCCGGCCGCACCCAGGCCTCGCGGTTGTGCTGCTGCACCCCCGCGCTGCCCTGCCACGGCGCCACGATCTTCAAATACGCCCGCTCGCTGCCCCGCGCCAACTGCGGGCTGCGCAGCACCCGGTGTCGGTTCGCCTCCAGCTTGGTCAACACCACGTCGCCCGCGTGCGAGGCGTGCATGTGGCCGTCGAAACCCACGTCGCCATACAGGTCCGACTCCAGGCCCCCGAAATGCGTCCACACCCAGTCGCGCCAGATCGCCGCCCGCTCGCCCGGGGCGACGGCATCGGTGGTCATGGTGGATGACGGGGAGGGGGCGGTCATGGGCCGGATTATCGGGCGCGGTCCGCCCAGGCGCGGCGCGCGAGGTCAAGGGTTAACCCGAATCGGCGTGCACATTCCGACAAGCAGGCAGTGCACGGCCAGCATAGCGGCGCGCCCCGGTTCTCCCTACGATGCGGCTTGGTCCACCACAACTCCAGGAGACACACCATGGCCCATCCCAATCGCCGTCTGGTCATTCAAAGCGCCGCCGCCACGGTGGGCGCCATGTCCTTCGCGCCCCAGTTGCTCGCGCAATCCGCGCCCGTGCGCGTCGGCTACTCCATGTCGCGCACCGGCCCGTGGACGGGCGGTGCCCAGGTCAGCCAGGAACCCAACTACCTGCTGTGGGCCGAACAGCAGAACGCCGCGGGCGGCCTCGATGTGAAAGGCGTGCGCCGCAAGATCGAGCTCATCAGCAGCGACGACCGCAGCGACATGGAAACCGTCGTGCGCACCTACGAAAAACTCATGGGCAGCGACAAGGTCGACCTCGTCCTCCCGCCCTGGGGCAGCAACGCCAACTTCGCCGTCGCCCCGCTGGCCAACCGCCTGGGTTACCCCTTCCTCGCGCCCACCGCGCTCTCGCGCCGCCTGGCCGAGATGAAGTTGCCTTACTTCTTCCTCCTGCTGCAGCAGCCCAAGCCCATGTGCGACGCGCTGGTGGAGATGTTCAAGGCCAACGGCGTGAAGACCGTGGCCGTCGTCTACGTGGACGACCTCTTCGGGCTCGAAAACTACTCCGCCCTCAAGGTCGCGCTGCAAGGCACCGGCATCAACCTCGTGCAGGAAACCAGCTACCCCGGTGGCGTGAAAGACCTCTCGCCCACGCTGCGCAGCATCAAGGACAAGAACCCCGACGCCTTCGTCGGTTTCACCTACCCGCCCGACACCATCCTCGCCAGCCGCCAGGCCAAGGAAATCGGCTTCAACCCCAAGTTCTTCTACGCCTCGGTGGGCACCGCTTTCCCGCTCTACAAGAACGTCATGACCCCCGCCGGCGCCGAAGGCGTGCTCGGCATGGGCTCGTGGAACAGCAAGACCAGCCCGGGCGCCAAGGCCTACTTCGATGCCCACGTCGCCAGCCAGAAGAAGGAACCCGATCGCTGGGCCAGCGGCGCCTGCTGGGCCGGCCTGGAAATCCTCACCAACGCCGTGAAGGCGCAGGGCCTGGACCGCAAGGCCATCCGCGACTACGTGGCCAACACCACCCACAAGACCATCATCGGCGACATCAAGTTCAGCGGCAGCGAGAACGTGGGCACGCCCGGCACCGTGGGCCAGTGGCAGAACGGCGAGTTCGAGGTGGTGTGGCCGCAGAAAGTCGCCACCGCCAAGCTGAACCCCAGCAAACCGGCCTGGAAGTGAACACTTGTCTTTCTCTGCCTGGCTAGAACTCATCGCCTCCGGTCTCATCACCGGAGGCATCTACGCACTCGTCGCGCTCGGGCTGAACCTTCAGTACGGGCTCATGCGCATCCTCAACATCGCGCACGGCGAGTTCCTCATGGTGGGGGCCTTCCTCACCTGGATGGTGCAAACCTCCTTCGGCCTCTCGCCGCTGCTCATGATCCCGGTCTCGTTCGGCCTGCTGTTCGCGCTCGGCGTGGCGGTGCACTGGCTGTGCTTCCGCCGCCTCACCGCCACCTCGCCCAACCTCGACGTGTTCGAGGCCCGCGGCCTCATGGTCGCCTTCGGCCTCATGTTCCTGGTGCAGAACTTCATCTCCTACGTGTGGGGCGGTGACCTGCGCGGCTACGACTACCTCACGCAGCCGCTGGCCATTCCCCTGCCGGGTGGCAGCGCGCAGTTCGCCGTCAACAAGCTGGTGGTGTTCGGGCTGGCCCTGTTGTTCTCGGGCGCGCTCATCCTGCTGCTGCGCACCACGCTGCTGGGCAAGGGCGTTCGCGCGCTCATGCAGTCGCCCACCGGCGCGCAGCTGATGGGCATCAACACCAAGCGCCTGCACCCCATGATGTTCGGCATCGGCCTGGGCCTCTCGGGCGTGGCCGGCTGCCTGCTCTCCATGGCCTACACCATCAGCCCCTCCATGGGCGAGCCCTACACCGTCACCGCGCTCATCGTCATCACCCTCGGCGGCTTCGGCAGCATGGGCGGCGCGCTCGCGGGCGGCCTGCTGCTCGGCGTCATCGAAGCCCTGGGCATGCACTTCACCAACCCCTCACTCAAGGCCTTGCTGAGCTACGTCGTCTTCATCGGCGTGCTGCTGCTGCGGCCCGAAGGACTCTTCGCTCGAAAGAGTCGCAAAGCATGAATTCCCGCCAGTTCCTCATCCGCGACCTGCTGGTCCTCTTCGGCTTCGCCGGCTGGGCCGTGGCCTTGCCCGGCTTCGCCAGCGAGTTCGTCGTCTCCATGGCGCTCACCTGCCTGATGTACGTCGCGCTCTCCTCCAGCTGGGCGCTCTTCTGCGGCACCACGCGCTACCTCTCGCTCGCCACCTCGGCCTTCTTCGGCATCGGCGCCTACGCCAGCGCCATCCTGCTCGAGAAGGTGTCCTGGGCGCAGGCCATCGGCCTGGGCGCGCTCATCGCGGCCGGTGTGGCCATCGTTATGGGCGCGGCCGTGCTGCACCTGCGCGGCACCTACTTCGCCGTGCTCACCTTCGGCATGACCGAGCTCATCCGCCACGCCATCAGCTACTTCGAAAAATCCGTCACCGGCACCGTGGGCCGCGTGCTCATGGTCGTGCCCGAGCGCGACACCATCTACTTCACCGTGCTGCTGCTCGCGGTGGGCACGGTGGCGCTCTCCATCGCCATCCGCCGCACGCGCTTCGGCCTGGCCATGCTCGGCATCGGCGCCGACGAACAGCGCGCGCAGACCCTGGGCGTGAACACCCGCCTCGTCAAGATCGCCGGCTTTGCGCTCACGGCGGCCGTGGCCGGCGCGGTGGGCGCGGCCATGTCGGTGCGCTGGACCTACATCGACCCCCACACCGTGTTCAACCCCTTCATCGGCTTCCAGACCGTGCTCATCGCCCTCATCGGTGGCGCGGCCACGCTGTGGGGCCCGCTGATCGCGGCCATCGTCTTCAGCGTGCTCGCCGAAACCCTGCGCCTGCAGGTGCCGCAGGTCTACATGATGTCGCTCGGTCTGCTGCTCATCCTCGCCGTGCTCTACCTGCCCGGCGGCCTGGCCTCGCTGCGCGCCGACACCTTCCGCGCCTGGCGCGACGACGCCAAGGTCTGGTGGGCGGACATCAAGGACGACCTGAGCGGCGAAACCAAACGCCGCAAGCAGCGCGAGAAAGACCAGCGGGAGCGCAGCCATGTCTACTGAACGGCAAGCCCTGCTCGACGCCCGCGACGTCACCGTGCGCTTCGGCGGCCTCACGGCGGTGGACGCCGTCAGCGCGCGCTTCCTGCCTGGTGAACTGGTCGGCATCATCGGCCCCAACGGCGCCGGCAAGACCACCTTCTTCAACGCCATCTCGGGCGTGACCAAGCCCACCAGTGGCGCGCTCTCGGTGCAGGGGCGCGAACTCGCCGGCCAGGGCCCGCACCGCTTCGCCGCCAACGGCCTGGCGCGCACCTTCCAGACGCCGCGCGTCTTCGGCGACATGGCCGTGCGCGACAACATCGCCTTCGGCCTCAAGTTCGCCGGCCGCCGCCCGCGCAAGTACATCCTGTGGGGCGAAGAAGCCTCCGTGCCCTGGGTGCTGCGCACGCCGGAAAGCATCCTCGGCCTCATCGGCCTGAGCGCCCAGGCCGACCTGCCCGCCGCCGCCATCACGCCCTCGCAGCAGCGCCTGCTCGAAATCGGCATGGCCCTGGCCACGCGCCCGCGCCTGCTGCTGCTCGACGAAGTGGCCGCCGGCCTCACCGAAAACGAGGTGGAGGAAATGGCGCGCCTCATCCGCCGCCTGCGCGACGAGCTCGACCTCACCGTGGTCTGGATCGAACACGCTGTCACCACCTTGCTGCGCCACGTGGAGCGCGTGATCGTGCTGCACCAGGGCCGCAAGATCGCCGACGGCACACCCACCGAGGTGGTGCGCAACGCCGAAGTGATCGAGGCCTACCTGGGCGACGAGATGAACGAAGCAGCAGCAGAAGAAGAGGCCGCCGCATGATGTGGTACCGACCCACCCCCTTCGAACTCGGCGGCGGCGCGCGTGCGCGCCTCAAGGTCGACGGCCTGTCCGCCGGCTACGGCGCCTTCCTCGTGCTGCGCGGCGTCAAGCTCGACATCCAGCCCGGCCTCACCGTCGTGCTCGGCCCCAACGGCGCGGGCAAGACCACGCTGCTCAAGGCGCTCAACGGCCTCATCCCGCGCAGCGGAACCGTGCTGCTCGACGGCCAGGAACTCGCCGAGAAAACCCACGAGATCGTGCAGGCCGGCGTGGCCCTTGTGCCCGAAGGCCGGCAGCTGTTCCCGCAGATGACCGTGACGGAAAACCTCGAACTCGGTGGCTGGCTCGTGCCCAAGACCGAGCGCGCCCAACGGCTCGAACAGGCTTTCGCCGATTTCCCCAAACTCAAGGAACGCGCCACGCAGCTCGCCGGCACCATGAGCGGCGGCGAACAGCAGATGGTGGCCGTGGCCCGCGCCATGATGTGCGCGCCGCGCCTGCTCATGCTCGACGAACCCTCGCTCGGCCTCGCGCCGCGCATGGTCGATGAACTGCTCGCCATCGTGCGCCGCATCGCCGACGCCGGCACCACCGTGCTCATGGTCGAACAGAACGTGAAGAAGGCCCTCGCCGTCGCCGACCGGGGCTACGTGCTCGAACGCGGCACGCTCGTCGCCAGCGGCCCGGCCAAGCTGCTCGCGCGCTCCACCGTCATCCGCGAGGCCTACCTCGGCGTCGACAAGGACCCCGCCAGCGGCACCACCAGCGCGGCCGACGCCGTGCAACGCCGCAAGGCCGTGGCCGTCGCTGCCACCACCCACTGAACACCCCAAAACACCCAGGAGAAAACCCGATGTCCGATCTGTCCATGCTCATCAACGGCCTCAAAGTCACGGCCGAAAAAGGCGCCACCTTCGAACGCCGCAACCCGCTGGATGGCAGCGTGGCCACCCGCGCCCCCGCCGCCAGCCCGGCCGACGCCGTGATGGCCGTGGAAGCCGCCGCCGAAGCCTTCAAGACCTGGAGCGAAACCGGCCCCAACGCCCGCCGCGCCCTGCTGCTCAAGGCCGCCGATGCGCTCGAAGCCAAGCTGCCCCAGTTCATCGAAGCCGTGGCCGCCGAAACCGGCGCCACCGGCATGTGGGCCGGCTTCAACAACATGCTCGCCGCCAGCATGATCCGCGAGGCCGCCTCGCTCACCACGCAAGTGGCCGGCGAAGTCATCCCCTCCGACGTGCCCGGCTCGCTCGCCATGGGCGTGCGCCAGCCCGCCGGCGTGGTGCTCGGCATCGCCCCGTGGAACGCGCCCATCATCCTCGGCGTGCGCGCCATCTGCGTGCCCCTGGCCTGCGGCAACACCGTCATCTTCAAAGGCAGCGAAAACTGCCCGCGCACGCACCAGCTCATCGTTGAATCCTTCCAGGACGCGGGCTTCCCCCCCGGCGTGGTGAACTACATCACCAACGCCCCGGCCGATGCCGGCGCGGTGGTCGAAGCCATGGTCGCCCACCCCGCGGTGCGCCGCGTGAACTTCACCGGCTCCACCAAGGTCGGCAAGATCATCGCCATGACCTGCGCGAAATACTTGAAGCCCGTGGTGCTGGAGCTGGGCGGCAAGGCACCCATGGTCATCCTCGACGACGCCAACATCGAAGACGCCGTCAACGGCGCCGCCTTCGGCTGCTTCGCCAACAGCGGCCAGATCTGCATGAGCACCGAGCGCCTCATCGTGGACCAGAAGATCGCCGACGAATTCGTGAAGAAATTCAGCGACAAGGCCAAGGCCCTGCCGCTGGGCGACCCGCGCAAACCAGAGCCCGTGGTGCTCGGCTCCGTCATCGGCCAGGGCACGGTGGACCACTGCAACGCCCTCATCGACGACGCACTCGCCAAAGGCGCCAAGCTGCTCTGCGGCGGCAAGGCCGACAGCACCCTCATGCCCGCCACCGTGCTCGACCACGTCACGCCCGCCATGCGCATCTACCACGAGGAAACGTTTGGCCCCGTGAAATGCGTGGTGCGCGTGAACGGCGTGGAAGAAGCCATTGCCTGCGCCAACGACAACGAGTACGGCCTGTCCTCCGCCGTGTTCGGCGGCGACATCGCGCGCGCCTTCAACGTGGCGCGCAAGGTCGATTCCGGCATCTGCCACGTGAACGGCCCCACCGTGCACGACGAAGCGCAGATGCCGTTCGGCGGCGTGAAGGGCTCGGGCATCGGGCGCTTCGGCGGCAAGGCCGGCATCAACGAATTCACCGAGCTGCGGTGGATCACGATGCAGACGACGCCGAGGCACTATCCGTTTTGAATTCGCCCCCTGCGGCGCACGGCCTAGATACAGGCCGTCTGCGCCGTGGGCGCCGGTCTGCGCATTCGCGTGTGCCACTACCCATGAATTGATGGACCCTGCTCGACGAGGCGCAAGAACTCCGTCACCATGCCTGAAACATTGCGCTGTTCGAGAATGCGCAGTTCGCTGACATCTGCATCTGCACCGTGCATGAAGCTCGCACATGCCACTGGCCCGTCTCGTTCATAGCCTTCGACGTCTTCGCCGTCACAGAAGCGTCGCCGAAGCGCGTCCAGTGCACCGGCGATGGCGTCTCGGTGTTGGCCGGCCTTTTGCCTGTCGATGAACTGTTGTGCGATCCACTCAAGGGTACCGGCGTAGCGCATGACATGGACCAGGTCGGCGGCATCTTTGTTCTCCGCTCTGTCGTCGAATGCCAGCGACTTGAGCACCAGAAACGCGATGACGTCGGCGAAGCGCACGGTCTCCGTGGCCTTGCCTCCGCCGTCGAGAAGTTCGGCGGTGATCTCCTTTTCGGCGAACCATTCGTGCACGATACCGGCGTGCTTGATGGCAAGTGCCGAAATGTCTTCGCCATCGACAGCGGCCACCTTGCCGCCCTGCAGTTTCTCATCTGCATCTCGCAGGAACTCGACGAGAACGTACTCGTGCTCTGACACCTGTCGCTGCCAGCGCCAACTGCTGGCTTTGCCTTCTTTGTTCACGTGTCTGGTGAATCCGCGATCCTTTAGTTGCGTCGCAAGGGATTTATAGGCCTCGTCATCCGTCAGAACCTGAAGATTCAACACGATGTCCACGTCCGTGGTGCCTGCATGCGGGGGCACGTCGGGTGGTTTCTCTGGCGTCAGATAGCGCGGCACCAGTCCGCCGACCAACCGCAGCGTGTGCTTGAGAGTGCCGAACCCTCGAAGTAGCGTTATCAGTGCACGTTCGCAGGCGAGGGTGTGGTCGGCGTCATACCCATTGGCGGTTTTTGGTTTTGTTGTGGCCATTGGTCAGATCTTCAGAATGACTTCACGGACGTGGGCGGCCAACTCCTTGTTTCGGCCGCGGCCGTCCAGCAGATCGAGGTACTGGATAAACGGGCTTGCAAACCGGGAGGGGAGCTCAGGATGCTCCTGGCAGAAAAGGAGGCTCGCCCCGCTGCGCTCGACGAGGACGATGTTCGAGCCCTTGTCCGCCTGCTTCAGTTCCAAGGTGTCTGCGTAGCGTTCGGCGTGACCCAGAGGGACGATCAGCTCGGCCGTGTCGACGCTGGTGAGCAGCGGGGCGAGCACGTTGGCGGCTGCCGTTCCAGTGAACGCCCACCCCGAGAGCTGGGTGCGATGCAGTTTGTTGGTGATGGCCAGAAGCAAGTTGTCGGGGTTGTGCGTGTACATGTACCAGCGAGTCCGCGACTCTTTGCGCTTGCGCCATGCCTCGCTCCAGGCGTCCAGGAGCTTGCCGGGCTGCGTTAGGCGCCGGCGGAGGTTTCGGCCGCTGCCTTGAGACTCTGCCCACTCCAGGCGCTCCAACTCCTGCATGGTCAGTGAGACGGTGTAGGTCGAGGTCTCGGCGGACTTGGCCAACTCTTGGCCGCTTAGCCACGCCCGCTTCGACTGGAGTAGCGCATGCACCACTTGCTCGCGTGCACCGGTGAAGAGTGAGCCTGCTCGCCGTGGCCTTGCAGGCTTGCCTGCACGTTCGATGTTTATCAGCCACTGGCCGTGATTCAGGTAAAGGCTCCCGCTGGCATCGAAGTAGGCGACGTTGCGCTGGCGCAGACTTTCTCTCGCCCCTGTGCTGAGGTGCTCCGCCAGCACGACAGGAACGACTTGAGCCCCATGATGGCTGGCTAGTCGGTACTCCTCCAATTGCCACACCGCGTTGCGCACGTCCCGTGGATAGCCCTCGCGAATCATCTCCACGGCGAGATAGAGGTCTTCGTGAGGACTGTCCACGCGCAGCAGAAGGTCGAGGTGCCGCACTCCTCCAGTTCGCTCAAAAGGGACTTCGAACTGGCGCTCGTGCCAGACGCGAGTCTTGCTGGCAGCTTCGAAAGCTTGGACGAACTGATCGATAAGGGGCTCGTTTGGAGCAGAGGGCATGATCGCTTGCTGAGCAGCAAATAAAATGAAATTTTCGGTAGTTTAGCGATTTTCATTGATTTGCTGTTCAGCAAACTGATGATTTTCTCCAAATCAGCATTGACGCCCTTCGGTGGCAAAGCCGGCATCAACGAATTCACCGAGCTGCGGTGGATCACGATGCAGACGACGCCGAGGCACTATCCGTTCTGAGTCGTCGGTGCCAGGGTGAGGCCCTTGGGGTTGTTGGCTAAGCAATCGATGCTAGATTCTGCATAGCAACACGACCCAAGGCCTCACTGCATGGACCACGCGACCACCGCCCCCTTCACCACCGCCACGCGCGCCCGGCCGCACCGCCCATGGTCATGGGCCTTGCCCGTGTGCGCACTGGCGCTCCTTTCCGCCTGCGGTGGCAGCAGCCACACGACCGCAGCCCCTGTGGCCCCTGGGGCTCCCACCGCCCTGAGTTACGACACCGAGCAGGCGCTCTATGTGGTGGGCGAATCCATCACGCCCAACACCGCGCGCCTCACCGGCGACAGCGGCACGGCCACCTTTGCCGCCACCCCCGCCTTGCCCGGCGGCCTGAGCCTGGACACCCGCACCGGCCTCATCACCGGCACACCCACCACCCTGCAGCGGCAGACCGCCTACACCGTCACCGCGAGCAACGGCGGGGGTGCTGCGCAAACACAGCTGCGCTTCACGGTCACCGGGCGGGGCGCCTGGAGCGCCACCGCAACCATTCCCGGCGCGCGGCACTACGCCACCTTGTCGCCGCTGGCAGGGGGAAAGCTCCTCGTCGCCGGCGGGCAGCTCGCCGGCGGGCCCACCGACTCGGCCTATGTCTACGACCCCCTCACGGCCACCTGGGGCGCTGCGGCCAACATGCTGGTGGAGCGCGCGGACCCGATGAGCGTGGTGCTGCTCGACGGCCGCGTGCTGGTCTTTGGGGGCGATACCGCTGGCAACTTGACCACCGCCACGGCTGAAATCTACGACCCGGTGGCCGACACCTGGACGGCCACCGGCAGCATGACCTCGGCACGAACCCGGCCAACGGCCACGGTGCTCGCCGACGGCAAGGTGCTCGTCACGGGCGGGTACGAGCGCACGCCCGCCACGGTGTTCCACAACACCGCCGAGCTGTACAACCCGGCCACCGGCACCTGGACCCAGCTGCCCACCCCCCTCTCGGCAGCGCGAACACAGCACGCGGCCGCGCTGCTGCCGGGTGGCAACACGCTGTTGCTGGTGGGCGGCGTCAACTCACTGGGTTACGTTGCCAGCGCCGAGCTGTACACGGTGGACGGCACCAGCACCACGGTGATCCCCTACAGCGGTGCCGGCAACGTCCACGTGGCGGCGCAACTGGACGACGACAGCGTGCTGGTGATCAACGACACCAGCACCACCGCCTGGCGCTTCAACCCGGGCACCACGACCTGGACCCCGAGCACCATGAACGCCACGCGCCTCTTGCCGACCATGACCGTGCTGGCCGACGGGCGCGTGCTGCTGGCCGGTGGCACGAACCTGAACACCGCCGAGATCTACAACCCCGACGTCAACCGCTGGACCACCGCCACCCCCATGGCCGCCGTGCGGCGAGCAGCTGTTGCCGCGCTGCTGGGCGACGGCAGCGTGCTCGTGGTCGGTGGCTTCAGTGGCGCGGGCGAGGTGAATGGGACGGAGCGCTACACGCCCTGATGCACCGGCTGGGCCGCGGCGCAGCGCGGCTCAGGATGAGGCGCCGCGCCTTAACGGGTGAAGCTGAGGGTCTTGTCGGACTTGGGTTTTAACGAAGAGGGCCCGGTGAAGTGCAAGCTGCTTGGGTGGCAGCTTTAGACTGATTGCGGGCGCTCGGATTCGCCGAACCAGCGACTACTTTCTGCAAGAACGGTCGAACCCCTGGGCGCTCCTCCGAAAACGGCCTTTCACCAATGCTGACTGTTCTCACGCGACTTGCCGTAACCAAGCACACCTTTGCTTCGGACTGTACGTAGCACGGCGCGAGAAATGTCGGGCGCGAAGTCAGCTTCAGCCCCCATGTTCCCGCGCGTATTGATCTAGTCGAAACCACATGTGATCCTGTCGTAAGTCAGGTGCTGCCCGAACGATGTCGTCCAGGCATTGGCGTAGTTCGCGCGGCGCCCAGCGCGGCCGGTCATGCAGGATGGCATCGAGGAAGTAAAGCGCGTCCCGCGGAAACTGGCAAGCCAGGCTTGACTCGTTCAGTCGATGGACGACGAAATTTGGATGCTCCACCGTTCGTAGCCAGTTCCCTACCGCTGCCACAGCAGAACCAAACTCAGCGCCCGCAGCAACGCACAGGCGCGCTAGCGGCTCGGCGTTGCTGCGAGATACCGCATCGTTGGACTTGGGCCAGACCTTTTCCCAAAAGGGAAGCACGCGGTTTCTCCAATAGTCCTCGCGCTGTTCGCCCGCTCCTTCCAGCGCGCGCACCAACGCTCCTGCCGCCTCATGCAGACCTTCGGCTGGCAAAGCTCGCATTGCCTGGGCCAGTTCCGTTCGACTGAAGGTATCGCCCGGATCGAGGCCTGCAAACGTCAGGATCGCGGCGTACTGCTTGCCGTGATCGCCCAGCCTAGAGTAGTGATTCGACGTTGCCAAAAATGCCGAACTGAGCACTTCCATCAACGGGCGGTACAACCGCGGCGACCATAGGAACCCCTCCCAGGCCGCGCGCGCCTCCAACTCAGAACGCTGCCAGTCGAAAAGTGGCAACAGATGCTGTTTAGCCCAATCTGCATCTACGCGGAACAAGGTGATGACATGAGCGGCCAGCAAGACGCGGCCATGCCTGAACTTGCCGACCTGTGTATCGCAGAGGGCACTGAAGATGGGTGCGATGTCGCTATTTAACCCCTGACCATCTTCGAGCGGCTGCCGATACCACCAACGCAGCAGCGCCTCCGTGACATAGCCGATTGGGTCGTTGATGGCGTGAAAGACCGGGTCATCGACCGCGCCTTCGTCCTTGTCATTCAGTTGCAGGATCCGTCGAGCGAGATTCAGGAAATGTTCCGCATGTCCCTGAAAAGTTTTCGCGACCTCCTGCAACCACCAGCTGACGCCGCGATCCACCGCCGTCAGCAGTTCATCGGGGGCAGCGCTGAGGAGGGGTGCCATCACGTGCCATGATCGTTCCCGCAACTTCTCATCCGACCATACCTGCAGAGCGTCCTTCCAGCGGCCGGCGGGCCAGACGCCCTGTTGTGCTAGCTGGCAAAGGGCGTATGCCGTTGCCTGAAAACTGTCTCGGCAGCGCTGCTTCCAGTCGTCCTGCTGGCCGGGGTAAAGGTCAGGATGCTCGCGCAGGTAGATCAGAACCCCACGTCGGCTCTGCGGCAGTGGTGTGAACGGTCGCCACGGGTCAATCTCACCCACCCATCCTGCGCCTTCGGACCAGACCGAAAATTCTTCCCGCTCGCTCGCATCGAGCCGCCACTCTGGATACTGCCAAGAGAGCGTGTCCAGCCGTAGCCTCGCTTCGTCACCCAGCTTGATGCCAGCCCCCGCTACCTTTGCCAAGAGCAGCCATACCTCGCGAGCAATGTGCCGATCCCATACCTCAGGCTCGATATCGACACTGACCATTTCGCGCGGGGGGCCGGTCAGGATGGCACGTTCCAGCTCCCCGAGCATCTCGACGTCGAGCCGCGGTGCCAGGGCCACCAGCAGACGCATCGTCTCTCGTTGCGTCTCAATGGACCACAGCCACCAGTGCTCATCACCTAGCAGCCAGTCAAGGGCGAGACGCGTGGGTATCACCTCCGCTTGGGCGGCGGCGAAGAACGCAAGCCGGTGAAAGACCGGGTAAGGCGTGGCCATCCATGCCTCGGCGGCCATCCTAGCCTGCTGCGGCGAACGCGCCGCCAACGCCAGCCACGCATCCCGCGCCAACTCGATCAGCGCGGTCCAGTCGTGGAAGTTGTTGTTTTGTCCGTGATCGCTGATCGACGGTCGATGTACATAGGAATAATCGACTCGGTCCTCAACGTCTCCAAGCTCGCGCCTCAGGTCCATCGCGTCGCGCAGTAGCGCCGTGAAATCGTCCAGTAACTCCGGCAACGCGTTAGCCCACCGCTCATCCTTCGGAAGATCGCGGAGCCCTGAGTGCACATGATCTGTGGCGAGTTCAAGCTCCCATTCCACGAGATCCTTGATGCGCTTGGGCCCGTGGTCAACGTCGTTATCCCGGGGCCACTGAAATGGCTCACGCAGTGAGATGCAAGGCGCCAAGGCCTCGCGCAGCGCCAGCCGCAGGCTAGCAGTCATCCCGTCTCGCTTGAAGTGTTCGTGCCATCGGTCCAAATCGAACGACCGTCGTTCCGACCTTACGCGCCCGGTCAACAGCAAACGCCATAGCGTGCGCATCATGGGTCGCGGCACAGCATTCGGCGCGTTGAAACGAATGTGCTCCAGCTTGGCCATGTCGCCGTCGCGTTCGAGCTTGTCCAGTTCCTCCAGCTTGCGCTCGATCAGCCAAACAAATTCGTCGTGCAGTTGGCCGCCATGCTTCGCCATCCAAATTACCAGGGCCGGGTCGTCGAGGTGGCGAGTTAGCCATCGAGCCAACTGGTGCATCACGGCGTCCCACCTGCCTCCCGCCACACTCCTGCCGACGATGGTCATCAACGGAGCAAGGGCGTACGCCGTAGGTCTGTAAAGCAAACTAAACGCGAGCTTGTCGTCCTTGGTTGGGGCAGGCGAAACGCCAAAGCGCCCTAGGTCAGCATGGCCGAAGCGGTCGTTGCTGAACGGCTCCAACCAGTCGAGCGAAGGCACGGGGTCCATATCTGCGAATCGCTGCGCAGGGAGTCCGCCAGGATCGCTCAGCGCCCACAGGACCCGTCCAACGAAGTCGTCCTGTTTTGTGCTTGCCAGCGGTCGCCCAATGGCAGACGCAACGACGATACTTTCCTTGCCGCGAACACCGTCGCGATACGTGTCGGCCCAAGCACGCAAGGTCTTGTGAAGGTAAGCGTGACGCTGATGCTCCCGGTAAAGGATCGGCGTAACGTTCTTCGCCTTCCACTCGTTGGCGCGCTCCAAATCGCTCCCTTTCGAAAAGCTGCCGAAAGCGAACATCTCAGGCGACGATTCCCCAAGCAGCCGGTCGGCGGCCAGCGCATCCGTCATGTAGCGCAGTACAGGGTCGTTGATGCTGTAGCCGACGAAGCACACCGTATAGCTGCGGAACAGCTCACTGACAAAACGAGCCGCCCAGCGCTCGGTCAGATATGCGAGGCCGAAGTCGCCACTGGAGACGACTAGTCGATCAAGGGTTGCAGGATTCGGCTTCGCGTCCAGGAGACCATGCAGATAGACCAATCCGTCCCATCTGTTCTTTGGGACAGGTAGCAGCGGCGCTCGGTATCGCTCGACCTGAATCGAGCGCGCGGCGATCACTTCTTCGAACAACCTGTCGAAATTTGTCGTAATGAGTCGAGTCCTGCCTTCGCGGCTTTGGCCAAGGGTGAGCAGCGCTTCGTGTGTAGCCGTTGAGCTCGGGGTGCCTGACGTGGCGGTCAGGACGACCGCGAGGTGCCGTCGCACGGCCTCACGTCCGCTCACGATGTCCGACTCGAGCAGACCAATAGCAGTATCGAATTGGCCGCTCTTGATAACCGCCTGTTGCACGGCATTGGGTGCGGGCGCCAATGCAGAGTACAGCTTCTTCACCAGTCCTCCGAATCCAGGCAGCCCCGCTGGGTAGGAGACGCCTGCACCGCAGAAGAACACGACACGCCCGTCTTCATGGGCTTGCAACAATCGCTCTGGGATGTCGGGGCCATTGCGTATGAATTGCATCATGCAGGCGTAGGAAAACGCTGTTCGTTTACTGGGTGTTGCGGCACCGCCAGTCTACGACGCCATCCGCATCGAGGATCACCGACTTGCAGCCCCGAGTGTTTCGACACTGCCCCACCGCGACCGCACATGAGGCAGCAGCTTCTCTTGTCCGCACTTGGCTGCCCTCCGCCGCATAGCTAAGGTTGTCGTCCGTTTCGTGCTGAATGACTGCTTTCGTTACAAGCGGTCAGCGACAGACCTGATTCGAGCGACCGCCTCCGCTGCATAACAGTCGCCGACCAATCGCGTGAACGGCGCGAGCGGGATTTGTTTGGGCGAGGCATAGGTCTCACACTCGCTCTCGCGCAGGTCGCCCTGTATAGGGGTTAACTTGAATGCTTTCGGGTTAATCGCCTGGCTATACTCCGCCGTCGCGCCAAAAAAAGGGGCGACCTGGTTTGACGGCCAGAAAAAACACCGATGCGACGCAAGTCGTGTCTTTCTCGGCGCAGCCGAGTGGCGACTTGTCGTCCGTGCCGTTTTATGGCGGCTCGGATGGGGTAGCCGCGAGGCTCGCCGGTTTTTTCGCGCAAGCGGTGTTTCCGGTCCGTCAAACCCGTTCGAGCCGCCGCCCTCTTTACGAGAGAGGCGCGGCGGTTGTCAGCAATCAACCGAACGCAGGGAGCCAACCCATGGCTAAAACAAAGACCACTCTCCGCCCATCCGTTCGCGCCCAAGCCGAGCAACTCTTCACCCATCTCCTCGCCCTCGTCGTCCAGACCAACGAACAGGTGGGGCAGCTGTCGCTGCTCATGGACACGCGCGCTTCGCTGGAAGACCCACTGGTGGAGCCGGTGAAGCGAGGTGTTCAGAACGCCGCGCCGCCAGACGTGCAGCGCGCCGTGCTCAAGCAGACGCTCAACGACGAAATGCGGCGCCAGCTCAAGGTGCTGTCGCTCACCGTGGACGCGCTGTACGACTGCACGGACAGGGTGACGAGCCTGGAGATCTGATCGGCGGCCCGGCGCTGCTGCCTGCGGGTATCCTCTGCTCCGCATTCAGGAGGCACCTCACCATGCGGATACTGCTCGCCGAAGACGATGCCGATCTTGGCAACTGGCTCACCAAGGCCTTGGCGCAGAACGGTTTCCTGATCGACTGGGTGAACGACGGCCGCCTGGTCCGCCGCAGCCTCAAGGCCACGCGCTACGACGCGCTCATCCTGGACCTGGGCCTGCCCGGGGTGGAGGGCCACGATGTGCTGGCCGATCTGCGCGAAGCGGACCAGCGCCTGCCCGTGCTGATCCTCACCGCGCGCGACTCGTTGATGGAGCGGGTGAGCTGCCTGCACGGCGGGGCCGACGATTTCCTGGCCAAGCCGTTCGAGCTGGCGGAGCTGGAAGCCCGGTTGACGGCGCTGATCCGGCGCTCTCATGGTGTGGACCACGCGCGCTTCGCCTGCGGCCCCTTGAGCTACGACAGCGCGAGCCGGCAGTTCCGCCTGCAGCAGGAGGTGTTGACGTTCACGCCGCGCGAGCACGCGGTGATGCGCGCGCTGATCCAGCACAGCGGCGAGCCGTTGTCCAAGCGCGAGCTGGTGGAGCGCGTGTTTTCCGACGAGAGCGATGTGCACCCCGAGGCGATCGAGGTGCTGGTGCACCGCCTGCGCAAGCGGCTGGAGGCTTCGCCGGTGCGCATCACCACGCTGCGCGGCATGGGTTACCTGCTGGAATGCGCGCCATGAAGCGGCCCCGGCGCTGGCTGCGGTCGAGCATCCGGCGGGCGCTGCTGGTGGTGCTGATTCCGGGCATGTTGCTGGTGTTCTCGGCCGAGCTGTGGCTGGCCTGGCGCACGGCGAGTGACGCGGCGGACGCGGCTTACGACCGCTCGCTGCTGGGCGCGGTGAAGTCGATCGATTCGAGCATTTCCACCGCGAGCGGCGGGCTGGGCGTGGAGCTGCCGTACCGCATGCTGGAGTTCTTCGAGCTGACGGCCAACGGCAAGGTGTATTACCGCGTGGCCTCGGAAGACGGCCTGGTGGAGATCGGCAGCCCGGGGCTGCCCGCGCCGCCCCAGCCTTTGAAAACCGGCGTGCCCCAGTTCTACGACGGCGAGTATTTCGGCGAGGCGGTGCGCGTGGGCAGCTACGCGCGCGAGCTGTCGCCGCCGCTCACGGGCGAGGCGGGCTCGCAGCGCGTGGTGATCCAGGTGGCTGAGACGCTGGAGGCGCGCAACGATTTTCAGGACGCGCTGGTGATGCAGTCGGTGGCGCGAGACTTTTTTCTGGTGGTGGTGGCGAGCGCCTTGTTCGGCCTCACCATCGCCTGGGCACTGCAGCCGCTGGCACGCCTGCGGCAGGACGTGGAGTCGCGCTCGCCGCAAGACCTCACGCCGATCGCGAGCGACGACGTGCCGGCCGAGCTGCTGCCGCTGGTGGGCGCGATCAACCACCACGTGGAGCGCAACCGCGCGCAGAGCGAGCAGCAGAGGCGTTTCGTGGACGACGCGTCGCACCAGCTGCGCACGCCGTTGACCACGCTGTCCACGCAGGTGGCTTATGCATTGCGCGAAGACGACCCGGCCGCGTTGCGCACGGTGGTGGACGACATCCGCACGCAGCTGGACGAGACCATCCGCCAGACCAACCAGATGCTGGCGATGGCCAAGGCCGACAGCGCGCCGCCCGCGCCCGAAGCGCTGGACGCGGTGGTGATGGCCGAAGACCTGATGCGCCGCTGGTGGCCCGTGGCGCGGCAGCAGGGGGTGGACCTGGGCCTGCACGCGCCCATGGCCACGCTGCCGTTCCAGGGGGAGCCCGCGCTGTTGAACGAGGCTTTGTCGAACCTGTTGCACAACGCGATCCGCCATGGGGGCGAGGGCAGCCGCGTCACGCTGTTCCTGGGCGGCGAAGGTGGGCAGGTGTGCTTCAGCGTGGTGGACGACGGGCCGGGCATGCCGGCGGAGGAGCTGCAGCGTGCCGGGGAGCGGTTTTTCCGGGGCGGTGGTGGCCGGCAGCTGCCGGGCTCGGGGCTGGGTTTGTCCATCGTGCGCTCGGTGGCGCTGCGGCATGGGGGCTCGATGCTGGTGCGGCCCGGGCCCGATGGGCGCGGGTTGGTGGTGGCGCTGGCCTTGCCCGCCGGGTTTGCGGGTTAACCCTCGGGGATTCGCGGTCGCGCTGAAAGCGTCTTGAAAGTGCGCATTTTTTACAGTGGCCTGCCACGCCGAGACCGCGCGGGCATTCAGCCATCGAACCGCCTTACCGAGGAGACACTGTCATGAAATTTCCCACCCGCCTTCTTCTGGCGATGACCGCCTTCGCGACGGGCGCCCTGTCGGCGCACGCGGCCGGCGCCCTGGAGAAAACCGAGTGCATCGCGCCCGCCAAACCCGGCGGCGGTTTTGACCTGACTTGCAAGCTGGTGCAGAGCACGCTGGTGGACGGCAAGTTCATCGCCGACCCGATGCGCGTGACCTACATGCCCGGCGGCATCGGCGCGGTGGCCTACAACACCGTGATCGCCCAGCGCCCCGACAGCGCGAACACCATCATCGCCTTCTCCGGCGGCTCGCTGCTGAACCTGGCGCAAGGCAAGTTCGGCCGCTACACCGAGAACGACGTGCGCTGGCTCTCAGCCATCGGCACGGACTACGGCGCGGTGGTGGTCGCCGAGGGTTCGCCGTTCAAATCCCTGAAGGACGTGATGGCCGCGATGAAGGCCGACCCCACCAAGGTGGTGCTGGGCGCGGGCGGCACGGTGGGCAGCCAGGACTGGATGAAGGCCGCGCTGACCGCGCGCGCCGGTGGCGTCAACCCCAAGTCCATGCGCTATGTGGCGTTCGAAGGCGGCGGCGAGGCGCTCACGGCCTTGCAGGGCGGCCACATCCACGTGTTCACGGGCGACGCGGCCGAGGCCCAGCAGCAGATCAAGGCGGGTGCGAAGGTGCGCATCCTCGCGGTGATGCACGACAAGCGCCTGAGCGGCGACATGGCCAACATCCCCACCGCGACCGAGCAGGGCTTCGACGTGCAGTGGCCGATCATCCGCGGCTTCTATCTGGGCCCCAAGGTCAGCGACGCGGACTACAAGGTCTGGGTCGACACCTTCAACAAGATGATGGCCACGCCGGCCTACAACGCGATGCGCGCGGAGCGCGGCCTGTTCCCGCTCGCGATGACGGGGGCCGAGCTGGACGCGTATGTGAAGAAGCAGGTGGCGGGCTACCGCAAACTCGCCGACGAGTTCGGGCTGGCCACCACGCCCGCCAAGTAAGGCCATGAGCGATCGAGCACTTGGCGCGGCGTGTGCCCTCGCGTCCGTGGCCATGGCCGCGGCGGCGCGCGACTACACCGCCGCCTTTTCCTACGAGCCTTTGGGCCCGCGCGCCTTCCCCTTGCTGCTGGCGGTGGGGCTGGGCCTGTCGGGCCTGTGGCTGATGTTCCGCCCCACACAAGGCGCTGAGGCTTTCAAGGGCGTGCCCTGGGTGCCCACGCTGTGGTGCGCGGGCGCGATCCTGGCGTATGCCGCGCTGTTCCAGGCGCTGGGTTTCGCGCTGGCCACGGCGCTCATGACGGTGCCGGTGGGCATGGCGTTTGGCGGCAGCTGGCGCAAGGCGCTGGCGGGCGGTGCGGCGCTGGGGCTGGTGCTGTACCTGTTGTTCGACAAGGTGCTCGACGTGGTGCTGCCCGTCGGCCCGCTGGCCGCGTGGCTGGGAGGTCTGTGAGATGGATGTGCTCAAACACCTGATGGAGGGTTTCGGCGTGGCGTTCAGCCCCGTCAACCTGGTCATCGCCGCATTGGGGTCGTTCATCGGCACCATCGTCGGGCTGCTGCCCGGCCTGGGACCCATCAACGGCGTGGCCATCCTCATGCCGCTGGCCTTCGCGATGAAGCTGCCGCCGGAGACCTCGCTGATCCTGCTGGCGGCGGTCTACATTGGCTGCGAGTACGGCGGGCGCATCTCGTCCATCCTGCTCAACGTGCCGGGCGATGCGGGCGCGATCATGACGGCGCTCGACGGTTACCCGATGGCGCGCCAGGGCCTGGGTGGCGTGGCGCTGTCGATCTCTGCCTGGAGTTCGTTTGTCGGCTCCCTGATCGCCACGCTGGGCATCGTGCTGCTCGCGCCGCTGCTGGCGCAGTGGGCGCTGTCGTTCGGCCCGGCGGAGTATTTCGCGCTCATGTGTTTCGCGTTCGCCTGCATCGCGGGGCTGATGGGCGATGCGCCGGTGAAGGCCGGCGTGGCCGCGATGATCGGCCTGGCCATGTCCTGCGTGGGGCTGGACTCGAACTCCGGCGTGTACCGCTTCACGGGTGGCGACATCCACCTCTCCGACGGCATCCAGTTCGTCGTGGTCGTGATCGGGGTGTTCTCCATCAGCGAGATCCTGCTCATGCTGCAGGAGCACCACAGCAGCGCGGGCGTGATCACGCAGACCGGCCGCATGCTGTTCAACCTGCGCGAGATGGCGGCCACCTGGTGGGGCACGTTGCGCTCCAGCGTCCTGGGTTTCGTGGTGGGCGTGCTGCCCGGTGCGGGCGCCACCATCGCCAGCGCCATGGCCTACTCGATGGAGAAACGGCTGACCGACAAGGACGGCACGTTCGGCCAGGGCGACATTCGCGGCGTGGCCGCGCCCGAGGCGGCCAACAACTCCGCCGCCACCGGCTCCTTCGTGCCCATGCTCACGCTGGGCATCCCCGGCTCGGGCACCACGGCCGTGATGATGGGCGCGCTCTCGCTCTACAACATCACGCCGGGCCCGGCGCTGTTCACGCAGCAGCCCACGCTGGTGTGGGGGCTGATCGCCTCGCTGTTCCTGGCCAATGTGATGTTGCTGGTGATGAACATCCCGATGGTGGGTTTCTTCACCCGCATCCTCAGCGTGCCCAACTGGTTCCTGGTGCCGTCCATCCTGGCCGTGAGCAGCGTGGGGGTTTACGCGGTGCACGCCACCACCTTCGACCTGATGCTCATGGTGGTGCTCGGCTTCGTGGCCTACCTGCTGCGCAAGCAGGGCGTGCCGATGGCGCCCTTGATCCTGGGTTTCGTGCTGGGCGACCTGATGGAGCAGAACCTGCGCCGCGCGCTGTCCATCAGCAACGGCGATGCGGGCATCCTGGTCGGCAGCCCGATTTCCATCGGGCTCTGGCTGGGTGGCGGCCTGATGCTGTTGCTGCCGGTGCTGAGGCGGTGGCGATCGCGGCGCAGGCCGCCGATCGGCGCCATCGCGCCGGTCGGGAAGTAGCCGCGCCTTCAGCGCTGCGCCATGCGCGTCGGGGCGAACATGCTGCGCCCCAACCAGCGCCAGAGCCGCTGACCGTTGCGGCCCGCGCCTTGCACCGTGAGGCTCCCGGACTGGATGGCCTGTTCGGGGTCGCTGTCACCGGTCCAGATTTCGGTGAGTGCGCGCACCGTCGAGTCGACCAGCACGCTCACGTCGTGACCCGGGTCGTCGCGGCAGAGGTCGGCCTCGTGGTGCTCCACCACGAGCCACCATTGCCGCTCGGCCGCCGGCGCATCGCTGAACCGGAAGTGGACGACGGTGCGTTCTCCGTCGGGAAACGCTTCCAGGCGCGCGAAGCGGCGAATGTCCCACATCAGAAAGCCTGCATCGAGTTGTTCGTGCCGCAGCCGGCTACCGATCCAGCGCGCGCCCCAATGCCCGATGCCGACGACGATCGGCCGCAGTTCCTCGCCTGCGGGCGTCAGGTGGTACTCCCAGCTCTTCTCGACGCGCCGCCGCTCGACGACGCCGATCTCTTCGAGCTTGCGCAGCCGCTGCGTCAGCAGCGTGGCCGACATGCGCGGCACGCCTCGGTGAATGTCGTTGAAGCGGTGGCTGCCGCAGAGCAGCTCGCGCACCACGAGGGGTGTCCACAGCTCGCCCAATACCTCGGCGCCTCGGGCGACGGTACAGAACTGCATGTAGTCGATCATGCGGGCCAGTCTATCGGTGTGCCGCCGGCTTGCCTACTCCAGATTCTGGACTTGAGGCTGCCTGGCATCGGGCTTAACTTGAAGACCGACCGTGCAACCCGCAGCGGTCTTTTCAAGGAGCACTGCCATGACCGAGACCTTCATTGACTCCCCCGCCGCCCCGGCTGTTTTCGATGCCGAGAAGTTCCGCCAGTCCACGCGCGCGCAGTGGGAGAACGCCGCCGAAGCCTGGGACCGATGGGCGCCCTTGCTGGCCCGCTGGCTGGGCCCCGCGACCGAGGCCATGCTGGACATGGCGGCCGTCGGCCCCGGCTCGCGCGTGCTCGACGTGGCGGCGGGCGCGGGCGAACAGACCCTGGTCGCCGCGCGCCGCGTGGGCGCGCGCGGCCACGTGCTGGCGACCGACATCTCCCCGGCGATCCTGCGCCACGCGAAATCGGCGGCCGAGCAGGCCGGCCTGTCGAACGTGGACACCCTGGAACTCGATGGTGAGCGCCACGACGTTTTGCCTCGCGCCTCTTTCGACGCGGCGGTGTCGCGCGTCGGTCTGATCTACTTCCCCGACCAGCAACGCGCCCTTGCCGGCATCCGCCATGCCTTGAAGCCGGGCGGGCGGTTCGCCGCGGTGGTGTACTCCACCGCCGAGCGCAACCCTTTCTTCGCCGTGCCGGTCGGCATCATCCGGCGCCGCGCGCAGCTGCCGCCGCCCCTGCCCGGGCAACCGGGGCCGTTCTCCCTGGGCGCTGAGGGCGTGCTGGCGAAGACGCTGGAGCAAGCGGGTTTTCGGGATGTGGAGGTGCGCAGGGTCGATTCCCCCGTGCGCCTTCCCACGGCCGCCGAGTGCGTGCGGTTCGAGCGCGAGTCCTTCGGTGCCCTGCACCAGATGCTGGCGGGCCTGAGCGAGGACGAACGCGCCGACACGTGGACGGAGATCGAGCAGGCCCTGGCCCGCTTCGAAACCGAGGCGGGTGGTTTCGTGGGCCCTTGCGAGATGCTGGTGGGGGCGGGCACGCGCTGATCCGGGGGGCACCAAACGGCCCATTCGCTTCGGGCCGGTGTGCGACAGAACGGCAATGAGCGCGGCGGAAGATGGTGGCAAACCCACAACCCCACGAGGTCATGCCATGTCTTCCGTCCCGTTCTCCCCCGTCCGCCGCCGCCTGCTGCAGGGCTCCGGCGCCATCGCCGCCACGCGCTTCACCGGCCTGATGGGCGCGCTCTACGCGAGCAACGCGCGCGCCGCCACCGGCAAGCAGGCGGTCTCCGCCGTCTCGCCCTATGGGCCGGTCTCGCCGGTGAACGACATGACCACCGGCCTGCCGCTGCTGCAGTTGCCAGCCGGCTTCAGCTACCGCAGCCACGGCTGGACGGGCGACGCCATGAGCGACGGTTTCCCCACCCCGGGCAACCACGACGGCATGGCCGTGGTGACTTCGCGCCGCGTGGGTCGCAGCAGCGAACTGGTGCTGGTGCGCAACCACGAGCGCGGCCTGGTGGCCACGCCGGGCGAGGCCATCCAGGCGCCCCATGCCTACGCCACGACCGAGGTCAACGGCATCATCACCGTGTTCTACGGCGGCCAGCCGATCCGCATCGGCGCGGGCGGCATCGTGACCAACCCCGCCGCACCCGCGCCCGCGCCTTTCGTGGGTTACCCCGCGGGCGGCACCAGCAACCTGCTGTTCCGCGACGGCCAATGGGCCGGCTCGGTGGGCTCCCTCAGCGGCACCCTGGGCAACTGCGCGGGCGGCCCCACGCCCTGGGGCACCTGGCTCACCTGCGAAGAAACCATTTACGACTTCTCGGGCATCGGCGGCAAGAAGCATGGCTACGTGTTCGAGGTGGCCGACGACGCGGCCGAGTCGATCGCCCAGCCCATCGTGGGCATGGGCCGCTTCATCCACGAGGCGGTCGCGGTGGACCCGGCCACGGGCCACGTCTACGAGACCGAAGACAACCGCAACGTGGCGGCCTTCTTCCGCTACGTGCCGGACGACACCTCGGGTCAGCTCGGCAGCCTGCACCACGGTGGGCGCTTGCAGGCCGCGCGCATCAAGACCCTGGTGCGCCAGGCGCGGCCTTCGACGCTGGCCCAGGCCAACGACCAGGGCTTGCTGAACCCCGACATCGGCGACGAGTACGAGCTGGAGTGGGTCGACATCGCCGACCCGGACGCCGACCCGGTGGTTGTGGTCGGCCAGCCCGGTGGCGTGAGCATCGGTTTCGCGGCCGGCCCGACCTACCAGGCCTTGAGCCAGGGTTGCGCGCGCATGAGCCGGGGCGAAGGCATCTGGTACTCGGGCGGCAAGCTGTTCATCGTGGACACCGCCGCCGGTGTCGACGGCAACGGCCGCGTGGGCCAGGGCGAGGGCGCGGTGTGGGAGTTGACGATCTCGACCATGCGCCTGCGCGCGGTTTTCGTCAGCGGCCACCAGACCGCCGGCAACAACCCCGACAACGTGACGGTGAGTCCGCGCGGCGGCGTGGTGTTGTGCGAAGACGGCGGCGGTTCCACCGACGCCTTCGGCACCGGCTCGCGCCTGCTGGGCCTGAATCCGGCGGGCGAGGCCTACATCCTGTGCAAGAACAACCTCAGCCTGGACGCCGGCCAGATCGCCACCGCCGGCAAGACCGTGGGCGCGGCGGACTACCGGGGCTACGAGTTCTGCGGCGCCTGCTTCGACCCGACCGGCCGCATCCTGTTCGCCAACCTGCAGACGCCCGGCATCACGGTGGCCATCGTGGGCCCCTGGACCAAGGGCAACCTCTGAGGCTTGCGCGGGCGGCGTGCGCGCCGTCCTACAAAGAGGCATCGCGGCGGCTGACACGCCAGACGATCCAGGCTCCCTACGATGGGGTATCTCTACAAGGAGCACACCTCATGAACACCATCATCTACATCGTGGGCCTGGTCGTCGTCATTGGCGTCATTCTGAGTTTCTTCGGCCTGCGCTGAAGCGGTGGCGTTGCCTGACAGCGCCCCTCCTTCAGTCGACGTCGGTGGCGGTGTTGGTGTGCGACAGTGCATACAGACCGCGCACCGCGCCGATTTTTGCGCCCGCGCCGGTAAGCACCGCATCGGACAGCTCCGTGCCGGCCAGGGCCTGCAGTGACGCGAGGTCGTAGCCGCAGACGATGAAGATCCAGTCGGCTGCAGGGTCCGGTCCGCCGCGAATTTTCTGCTCTGTCGTGGTCTCGATTTTGGGGGCCTGGTGGACGAGCAGGTGAGCGGCCGAGATGCCGGGGCGCGACCTGAATGCGTTGGCCTGCGTGCGCAACTGATCGCGCAGCCGCTCGGCGGCACCTTCGCTCGGTGAAAGGCGCACCGTGAGCGCGTGGCGCGACAGCGCGCCGCCAAAGCTCTCGAGCACACGGCACTGGCTGCGAACCATGTGGCGGTGATGCGGCATCATCTTCGCGGACCAGAGGGTGGGCGCATTGAGCCGACCCAGGTAGCCGGGCGACGCCAGGGTCTCATAGGCCTCGAGTTCGTACAGCACGAAGAAGCCTTCGCCGCCATCGGCAGCGGACCAGCGAGAGCCGCGGTGGAATCCCGGTATCGCCATGCGCTCCGGGAAGTGCTCGTGCGTGTGCCAGTCCTCGAATTCGGCCCTGAAGGCGGGCGCAATGTCCCACCACATGGCCACGGCTCCTTGACCCAGCAGCGCCATGGTGTTTCCTGGCTTCGCCGTGCCCGCTGTCAGGCGGTGGCGCGCGCTTCGCGCACCAGTTCGACGAGCGCGCGCAGGCCCGCGGTGTACGAGCGCCAGCCCAGGCCCTGGATCGTTGCCTTGACCGCGGGCGAGATGATCGAGTGATGGCGCCACTGCTCGCGCGCGCCGATGTTCGACATGTGGATCTCGAGCACCGGAAAGGGCATGGCCTTGATCGCGTCGTGCAGCGACACGCCGTGCTGGGTGAGTGCCGCGGGGTTGAGCAGCGCGCCGGCCGCCACATCGATGTTGTCGTGAAAGCGGTCCACCAGCACCCCTTCGTGGTTGGACTGGTGAATCTCAAGTTCGACCTCCAGTTCCACCGCGAGCGCACGCAGGCGGTCGTTGATCTCCGCGAGCGTGGTGGTGCCGTAGATGTGGGGTTCGCGCCGGCCGAACAGGTTCAGGTTCGGTCCGTGCAGGACAAGGATTTTCATGGGGTTCAGAGCTTGGAGACCCGCTCCAGTTCGGCTCTGAAGAGGGTGACGACCGCCTGGTCGTAGGCGGCGGAGAACTTGTCGTAGACGGGGCGCACTTCGGCCCGCATGCGGGCCAGTTCTGCGGCGGGAATGTCGTTGTAGATCATGCCCTTGGCCTTGAGCTCGCCCAGCGCTTTGCCTGAGACCTCCCGGCTGATGACTCGTTGCCAGTTCTGGGCTTCAGTGGCGGCTTCCTGAAGAATCTTCTGCTCCACCGGCGAGAGGCGGTCCCAGAAACGTTTGCTGATCTGGATGGGATTGGTCGCGTAGACGTGGTTGGTGCCGCTCACGTACTTCTGGACTTCGTAGAACTTGCTCGACTCGATGACCGCGAAGGGATTCTCCTGCCCATCGACCGCTTTGCTGTCGAGCGCGCCGTACAGTTCGGCAAACGGCATCGGCAGCGGGTTGGCCTTGAATGTCCTGAAGGTTTCCAGGAACACCGGGTTGGGGATCACGCGCAGCTTCAAGCCTTCCAGATCGGCGCCCTTGGTGATGGGCCGCTTGCTGTTGGTGACGTTGCGGAACCCCAGATCGAAGAAGCCCAGCACCACCAGGCCCTTTTCCGGCAGTTTGGCGGTGAGCATCTTGCCCAGCGGGCCGTCCACCAGCGCATCGGCCTGCCGCTCATTCGCGAACAGGAAGGGAAAGTCCAGCAGGCCAAATTCCTTGACGATGCCATTGAGCGAGGTGGTCGATGCCACCAGCATCTCCTGCACACCGCCTTGCAGGGCCGCCTGCTGCTGCAGCTCGTTGCCGAGCTGGGACGACGCGAACTCCTGCACCTTGATCTTGCCGCCGGTCTTGGCGGCGACGATCTCGGCGAACTTGCGCACGCCCAGGCTGGTGGGATGGCCCGCATTGTTCAGATGGCCAAACTTGATGGTGCGTTCCTGGATGTCCTGCGCACCCGCCCCGCTGGCCAGGCCGAGCGAAAGAGCGGTGGCCAGCACGGCCAGCGATGCCTTGATCTTCACGTGTTGTCTCCTTGGAATTGCGTCAGAATCGAATGGGACGGCGATTTTGAGAATTATGTTCCAGTTGGAATGCTATTCCATTTTTGCCGTGTGTTGCAATAGCGGAATCCATGGCCATCAACCTCGACCGATCCCTCGCTGCCCTTGAGTACCTCGCGGCACGCCCCGAAGGCCAGCCTCTGGCCTCGATTGCCGACGACCTGAACATCCCGCGCAGCGCATGCCACCGCATGCTCAGCGACCTTGTTCGTTGCGGCTGGGTGCGCCAGATGCGCGAGCACGGCGACTACGCGCTCACCACCAAGCTTGCCGCGCTGGGCCTCAACTACCTGAGCGGGTCCGGCATCGTCGACATCGCGCAGCCGCTGATCGACCGAATGGCCGAGATCTCGGGCGAACTCGTGCGTCTGGCCATCGTTGACGGCGAGCGCCTGACCTTCGTTGCCAAGGCGCAGGGCGCCAAGGCGGGCCTGCGCTACGACCCGGACGCAGGCACCGATGTGCGCCTGTCGTGCAGCTCGGCAGGCCATGCGTGGCTGGCCACCCTGCCCGAGAACCAGGCGCTGGAGATCGTGGCGCGCCAGGGCTTTGGCAGCCGCGAGCAGTTTGGGCCCAAGGCGCCCAACACCGTGAAGGCACTCGCGAAAATCCTCGAGGACACGCGCCGGCGCGGCTACAGCACGATCAATGAAATGTTCGCGCCAGGCATGAGTGCCATGGCGGCGGCGATCCAGCGCCCGGGCGAAGCCGCCATCGGCGTGATCACGATCGCAGGCCCGCTGATCCGCTTGACGGAATCGCGCATGAAGGAGCTCGGCCCGGCGCTGGTCGCGATCGCTGCCGAACTGGCCTTGGCCAGCACCTCTTCGCCCATCTTCGAGCGCTACCGCGTCCGCGAGACCGAGCCCGGTTGAGGCCTGTCGGGTGTCCCGGCATGTCGCGGCCTGCTACCGTGTGGGCATCGCCACCCTACCGGAAAGCCCTCCATGCGCCATTTCCTCGCTCCCTGCCTGCTGCTCGCCGCCGCCACCACCGCCGCCCATGCCGAAGAGATCGGCTCGGTGGACACCGTGTTCAAGTTCATCGGGCCGGACCACAAGATCGTGGTCGAGGCCTACGACGACCCCGGCGTGACGGGGGTCACCTGCTACATCTCGCGCGCCAAGACGGGGGGCATCAAAGGCGCCTTCGGCCTGGCCGAGGACAAGTCCGAGGCGTCCATCGCCTGTCGCCAGGTCGGCCCGATCGCCATCGCCAAGCCCATCAAGGAGCAGGAAGAGATCTTCAGCGAGCGCACCAGCCTGATCTTCAAGCGGCTGCGCATCGTGCGCATGGTGGACGCCAAGCGCCATTCGCTGGTCTACCTCACCTACTCCGACCGTGTGATCGAAGGCTCGCCGCAGAACTCGGTGGCGGTGGTGGCGGTGGACCGCGCCACGCCGATGCCGGTGAAGTGACGGCGCCATGGACGTTCGCCAGCTCCGGTACTTCGTCGGCATCGCCGAGTCGCGCTCCCTCACCGAGGCTTCGCGCCGGCTGCACATCGTCCAGCCGGCGCTGAGCCAGCGGCTCGGCGACCTGGAGAAGGAACTGGGCGTGCAGCTCGTGGTGCGCGGCCGCGTGGGCACGGCCCTCACGCCGGCCGGCGTCGAGCTGCACGAGAACGCCAAGCGCATCCTCAAGCAGATCGACTACGCCACCGCCGCCGTGAAGGAGAAGGCCGGTGTGGTGGAGGGCGTGTTGACCATCGGCCTGCTGCGCAGCCTCTCGCCGGTGCTCAGCGTGCGCCTGTTCACCGAGCTGCGCGAGGCCATGCCCGGCGTGCGCCCGCAGATCCGCGTGGGCTACTCGGCCGAGCTGGAGGCGATGCTGCACCAGGGCGCGCTGGACCTTGCCACGCTGGTGACGGAGCCCGGGCAGGGCGGCGGTGCGCGAACGATGGCGTTTTCCGAGCGCCTGTGCCTGGTGGGTTCGTCGGCGATGCTGGCCCCGGTGTCGCGCCGGCCGCGCCTGAAGCACGTGGTGGGCATGCCGCTGCTGCTCTCGCCCATGCAGCCGGCGCACCGGCTGGTGATGGAGGCGGCGGAGCAGCAAGGGCTCTCGCTCGACGTGGTGGGCGGCATCGAGGACGTGGCGTCGATCCTGGAGCTGTGCGAGGCCGGGCTGGGCGTGACCATCCTCACCTCCTTCGTGGCCAAGCGCGCGGCCGAGCGGCGCGGCATGGCGGTGCTGCCCATCGCCGAGCGCGGGCTGGAGCGCCACCTGCGCATCGCCCTGCAGCACGACGCGCACCGCTCCGCCGCCGTGCTGGTGGGCGAGTCCATCCTGGGCCGCGTGCTGGGCGACGTGCTGCGCCGCGCTTGAGCCGCGCTGGCGCGGTGCCCGCGCCCTTCCATTGCGCAACGTGATGGCTGCATCGTCACAAAGTATTGGCCGACGCGAAAAGGCGGCGGCACAGTGGCGCCTCCACACCGATAACGAGGAGACGTCGTGAAGAACAAAAGCATTCGCCATGCCCTGGGCGGCACCGCGCTCGCAGCCCTGGCGTTCGGCGCCGGCGCGCAGGACGTGCAGATCTATGGCATTGCCGATGTGTACGTGGGCAGCGTGCGCGGCAGCAGCACGAAGACCGTGGTGGACGACGGCGGCAACGCCGCGTCGCGCCTGGGCTTCCGGGGCCGTGAAGACCTGGGCGGCGGTCACGCCGCCTACTTCGCGCTGGAGATGGGCATGCTGGTCGACGTCGGCACCACCGCCGTGAGCAGCGGCTTTGGCCGCCAGGCTTTCGTGGGCTACCGGGCACCCTGGGGTTCGCTGGAGGCGGGGCGCCAGTACACGCCGCTGTTCTTCAACCTGCTGGCCACCGTGCCCTTTGGCATGAACGTGAACTGGGCGCCGGTGCAGATGTCCACCAGCATGGACGGGCAGCCCGCCGCCGTGCGCGCGCTGGGCTTTCCGCTGCGCCAGTCCAACCTGCTGCGCTACCGGTACGGCGGCGGCCCCAACGCCAAGGGGCTGAACGTGGACGTGGTGGCCGCGCCGGGCGAGGACGCCACCAACAGCGGCGACATGGTCGGCTTCGGTGCCAGCTACCGGGGCGACCACTTCTTCATCGGCTACGCCGGTCAGCGCATCGACAGCGGCACGGCGGCGGTGACGAAGTTCCGCAATGAGATCCAGGGCGTGAACGGCAGCTACACGCTGGGCGCGTGGACGATTTCGGGCGCGCACCTGGTGTCCGACAGCAGCCTGCCAGGTGGCCGGCGCGCGGCGCACACCGTGCTCGGGCTGGCGCACGACGCCGGCCCGCACCGCTGGATGCTGGAGGCCAACCGCCGCGATCTGAAAGGCAGCCCGAACGACGCGCTGGCCATCGCCCTTGGCTACGACCACAGGCTCAGCAAGCGCACCGCGCTGTACGGCCGCCTGCTGCACCTGAGCAACCGGGGCACGGCGTCCAACGCGCTGGCGCAGGCGGTGGTCAACGCGGGCAGCGGCGACGATGTGCGCGCCGTGGCGCTGGGCGTGCGCCACAACTTCTGAGCCGTCGCATGAGCCGTCCCAACTTTCTGGTCATCGTCACCGACCAGCACCGCGCCGATTACCTGGGTTGTTATGGCCACCCGATCCTGCGCACGCCCCACATCGACGCCCTGGCCGCGCGCGGCACGCGCTTCGAGCGCTTCCACGTGGCCAGCCCGGTCTGCATGCCCAACCGGGCGTCGCTGCTCACCGGGCGCTATCCGTCGGCGCACGGCCTGCGCATCAACGGCGGCGTGCTGTCGCGGCGCGCCACCACCTTCGTGGAGCTGCTGCGCGAGCAGGGCTACCGCACGGCCAGCCTGGGCAAGAGCCACGTGCAGCCCATGACGGACCGGCCCGCCGCGCGGCAGGACGGCGCGCCCGTGGCGAGCCTCGACGCCTGGAAGGACGATGGCGGCGACTACACGCAGGAGCAGCCGCACCACTACCAGGGCACCGACCGCCAGGCCTTCGCCACGCCGTACTACGGCTACGACGAGGTGGACATGGTCACCTTCCATGGCGATCAGGCGGGCGGCCACTATCTGCAATGGCTGCGCGCGCAGCGGCCCGACGCCGACCGCCTGCGCGACCCCGCGAACCAGCTGCCGCACGGGTACACCTGCCCGCAGGCCCACCGCACCGCCGTGCCCGAGGCGCTGTACCCGACCCGCTACATCCGCGACCGCGCGGTGGATTTCCTGCGGCGCGCGCGCGGCGCGGAGCAGCCTTTCTTTGCGTTCGTCTCGTTCCCCGATCCGCACCACCCGTTCACGCCGCCGGGGCGCTACTGGGACCTCTACGACCCGGCCGATTTCGAGGTGCGCCTGCCCTACGAGGCGCACCGCAACCCGACGCCGCCCATGCGCTGGTGCCGCGAGCAATGGGCGCAGCACGCGCGCCACCGCCAGGGGCCGCACGACGGCTTCTTCGCCACCGGGCAGGAGCTGCGCGAGGCCATGGCGCTGACCTGCGGAATGATCACCATGATCGACGACGCGGTGGGCGACATCGTGCGCGCGCTGGACGACAACGGCCTGCGCGAAGACACGGTGATCGTCTTCACCTCGGACCACGGCGACTACCTCGGCGAGTTCAACCTGGCGCTCAAGGGCGCGCTGGCGTCGCAGGCCATCACCCGCGTGCCCTTCATCTGGTCGGACCCGCGCGCGCCCGCGCCGGCCGTGAGCCGCGCGCTGGCCTCCACCATCGACATCGCGCCCACCATCCTCGCGCGCAGCGGCATCGCGCCGTACCACGGCCTGCAGGGCCGCTCCCTGCTGCCCTGCCTGGACGGCCAGGCGGCGGTGCAGGACGAGCTGCTGATCGAGTACCAGGACAACCGCGCGCGCCAGGGCTTCGCGCGCCCGGCCTGCGTGCGCACGCTGCTGACGCCGCGCCACCGGCTCTCGGTCTACAAGGACGAGGCCTGGGGCGAGCTGTACGACCACCAGGAAGACCCCGACGAAACCCACAACCTCTGGGATTCGCCGGCCCATCAAACGCTTCGATCCAGCCTGATTCAACGATTGCTGCACAAGATGCTGGATGCCGTGGACCCCAGTCCGCAGGCGCGCTACGCAGCGTGAAGGAGACCAACAACATGCAACGCCGTCAACTCATCGTGGGCGCCGGCCTGGGCCTCGGCCTGGGTCCGCTCGCTTTCGCCCAGGAATGGCCCGACCGCGCCATCCGCGTGATCGTGCCGGGCGGGCCGGGCTCACCGGCCGATGTCGCCATCCGCGCCATGCAGGACGTGCTGCCCAAGCACCTGGGCCAGGCCATCGTGGTGGACAACCGCGCGGGTGGCCAGGGCATCATCGGCGTCGAAGCCGTGGCCAAGTCGCCCGCCGACGGCTACACGCTGGGCCTGATCAACCTGCAGACGGCGGTGGCCCCCGCGCTGCGCGCGAAGACGCCGTTCGACCTGCAGCGCGATTTCGTGCCGGTGGTGCAGCTCACCTCCGAATCGCCGGTGCTGCTGGCGCGCGAAGGCCTGGGCGCGCGCACGCTGGCCGAGCTGGTCGCGCTGGCGAAGAAGCAGCCGGGCCAGCTCACGTTCGGCAGCGCTGGCGCGGGCACGCCCTCGCACCTGGGCATGGCCTTGCTGCAGCGCGCGGCCGGCATCGAGATGCGGCACGTGCCCTACCGCACCGTCGCCTCGGCCGTCACCGACCTGGCCGGCGGCACGGTGGACGTGGTGCTCGCGGGCTCGGCCGCGGCCCAGCAGGGGCTCAACGGCGGGCGCATGGTGCCGCTGGCCCTTTCGGCGCCGCAGCGCAAGGCCAGCTTTCCCAGCGTGCCGACGTTGGCGGAGGCGGGTTTTCCGGGCATCGACCTGCGCGGCTGGACCGGCATCGTCGTGCCCACCGGGGTGCCGGCGGCCGTGACCGCGAAGCTGGCCAAGGCCTTCGCGGCGGCCCTGACCCAGCCGGCGGTGATCGCGCGCATCGAAACCTCGGGCGCCGAAGTCAGTGGTGTGGCCGGGGCCGCGTTCCAGGCCTTCGTGCAATCGGAGGCGCAGCGCTGGCGCAAGGTGGTGGTGGATGCGAAGATCACGGCCGACTGAGCCGCGCCGTTTGCCTGTACCCTTGGCCGGATGACGACATCCGACACCCAAGAACCCATTCACGAAGCCCGCGTCTGGAGCGACGAACACTGGACCGCCCGCGTCATCAAGAACGACGACGACGACGGCTGGGCCGTCGCCATGTACCTGGACAACGGGGCCGAACCGGCGCTGGTCGGCCCCTGGACCATGGGCCGCGACAAGAAGAACCCCAAGCCGCTGGACACCGCGGCCTTCAACACCCTGGTGAAGACCGCGAAAGAGGTGATCCGCCGCTCCGAGCAGCAGCGGCACGCGGAGCTGAACAAGAACGTGACCGTGGCGGTGGACGGGCAGCGCATCCGCGTCGCCCTGGCCATCGTGCCCGACGAGGAGGGCGCCACCGCCACGCTGCGCGCGCTCGACGAGTTCGACGCCGAGTTGGCCTGCGTGTCCGTGCCGCCCACCTTCAGGCTGAACGTGGACAGCGCGCAGGCCTGGATCGCCGCCGGTTTCGAGAGGCCCGCGCGATGATCGACGGCCTGGTCGCCGGGCGCCTGATGGGCGAGGCCTCCCGCCGCGTGGACAAGGCCGGGCGCGGCTACATCGTGGCCCGCGTGCTGGCCCGCAACCGGGCGGACGAGGAATTCATCGTCAACGTGATCGCTTTCGACGAGGCGGTGGGCCAGGCGCTGGTGGCGCTGCGCGACGGCGAGTCGCTCAGCCTCTCGGGCGGGCTCACGCCCAAGGTCTGGACGGACAAACAGGGCATCGTTCGCCCCAGCCTGGACATGGTGGCCACCCACGTGCTGTCGGCGCACCAGCCCGGCGCCGGGGCTTGACCCCGCTTGCCCCAAGGGCGCGCGCCTCTGCGAAAATCGCCCGGATGAACGCGACCAACACCACCGAACTCATGAACACCCTGGGGCTGCAGGCCAAGGCGGCCTCGGCGCTCATGGCCAAGGCCAGCGCGGCCACCAAGCTGGCGGCCCTGCGCGGCCTGGCCGCGCTGCTGCGCGCCAACGTGGACGCGCTGCAGGTGGACAACGCGAAGGACCTGGAGCGCGCCCGCGCCAATGGCCTGAGCGAACCCATGGTGGACCGGCTCAAGCTCACGCCCAAGGTCATCGAGACCTGCGCCCAGGGCTGCGAGCAGCTCGCGGCCATGCCCGACATCATTGGCGACATCAGCGGCATGAAGCAGATGCCCAGCGGCATCCGCGTGGGCCAGATGCGCGTGCCCATCGGCGTGTTCGGCATGGTCTACGAGAGCCGGCCCAACGTGACGATCGAGGCCGCCTCGCTGTCGATCAAGAGCGGCAACGCGGCCATCCTGCGCGGCGGCTCCGAGGCCATCGAATCCAACCGCGCCCTGGCCGCACTGGTGCAGCGCGCGCTGACGGACGCCGGCCTGCCGGCCGACGCGGTGCAACTGGTGCCGACGACGGACCGCGCCGCCGTGGGCCAGCTCATCACCATGCCGCAGTACGTGGACGTGATCATCCCGCGCGGTGGCAAGGGGCTGATCGAGCGCATCAGCGCCGAGGCCAAGGTGCCGGTCATCAAGCACCTGGACGGCAACTGCCACACCTACGTGGACGAGCCCTGCGACATCGCGCTGGCGGTGAAGGTGACCGACAACGCCAAGACGCAGAAGTACAGCCCCTGCAACGCCACCGAAAGCCTGCTGGTGGCGCGCGGCGTGGCGGCCGATTTCCTGCCGAAGATCGGCGCCATCTTCGCCGCCAAGGGCGTGGAGATGCGGGCCTGCGCCGAGAGCCGGGCGATCCTGGCGGCGGTGCCGGGTGCGAACCTGAAGGAGGCGACCGAGGCCGACTGGTCGGAGGAATACCTCGCCCCGGTCATCAGCATCAAGCTGGTAGCGGGCGTGGACGAGGCCATCGCCCACATCAACCGCTACAGCAGCCACCACACCGACGCCATCATCACCACCGACCACGTGCACGCCCAGCGTTTCCTGCGCGAAGTGGATTCGGCCAGCGTCATGGTGAATGCGAGCACCCGCTTCGCAGACGGTTTCGAGTTCGGCCTGGGCGCCGAAATCGGCATTTCCACCGACAAGTTCCATGCCCGCGGCCCGGTGGGCGTGGAAGGCCTGACCTCGCTCAAGTACGTGGTGCTGGGCGAGGGCGAAGTGCGGGGCTGAGGCCCTGAAAGACCGGCCTTGAAACGCCCGGTGCGCCTGCTGGCATTCCTGGCCCTGGCGCATGCGGGTGGGGCCGTGGCGGGTGAAGCGGCGCAGAACTGGTTCAACGACCCGTTCTTCCAGATCTCGGCCGCCGTGCCCGACTGCCCCCGGCCGGCGGGGCCGTTCATCACCGAGCGCGAGCGGCTGGCCCAGACGCACCGGCGCGCCGAGAAGGGCACGACCTGCTGGCTCGCGAAAGCCTGCGATCGCCCCAACGCCTTCGCCTACGACCAGGACATCGCCACCGCCTTTCGGCAGGCCCTGAAACGGCGCCCCGCGTTCACCGCCGCCAGCACGCTCTGGGTGACGGTGCAGGGGCGTGTGGTGTACATCGAGGGCTGTGCCCGGCGCCAGGCCGTGGCGGCGCAGGCCGAGGCCTTTGCGCGGGCGTTGCCGCACGTGCAGCAGGCCAGCGCGATCATCCGCCACGACCCCTCGGCGCGCCCGCCCTACCGGACCGCCGCCGACCGCCCCTGAGGGCGTTCACCAGGAGTGAAGAGACCATGTGCCGCAACATCAAGACCCTGTTCAATTTCGAGCCGCCCGCGACCGAGCTGGAGATCCGCGACGCCTCGCTGCAGTTCGTGCGCAAGCTCAGCGGCTTCAATGTGCCGTCGCAGGCCAACGAAGCGGCGTTCGACCGTGCGGTGGAGCAGGTGGCCGCGACGGCGCGCGAACTCATGGCCTCGCTGCGCACCACCGCCGCGCCGCGCAACCGCGAGGTGGAGGCGGCCAGGGCGAGGGCGCGTTCGCTGGCGCGTTTTGGACCAGGCTGATTTGATAGTTAATTAGAACTTTTCGTCTAAAATACTCAACTTGTTTAACAAAAATTGAGTAAAAAGATGAAGATTTTCTTCGCAGCCACGCTTGCGGCCCTGACAACGGCATGTGCTTCCTTGCCCATGCCTCTGGCCGAGGGGGCCCCCAAAGTTGATCCCTCGAAACCGCTGTATCTGATGTCGGTGCGCGTGAACAATGAACACAAGCCGAGGTGGAAGCCAGATGTGCTTGGTGTTCTTCTGGATGCGCGTGGAGGCGTGGCAAAACCTGAGCAGGTGGCCTTTCGGATGGACGGCAAGGGCCGTGTCGTCTCACCTGCAGAAGACGGAAGCGTGACCTACCTATTGCGTTTCACGGTCGATAGTGCGGCGTACACCCTTCGCGGCCTCAACGCCATGAGCGCTGCGTTTCCCGTACTGGGCACTTACTTCGTGCCTTTGCACTCCGAACTGCCCTTGGCAACCGCCGGCGCTCACTACCTTGGGGCGGTCAATGCGGTGATTCGCGAACGACGGGACAACGAATTCCGTGCAGGCCCTGTTGTCCCATTGATTGATCAGGCGATTGCGGGGGCTTCGACCGGGACTTTCGATATTGAAATCACGGACGCTTACGAGAGAGATGTGGCTCTTTTCAAAAAGACCTTTACCGCTTTGGACGGAGTGGAAATCCAGAAGGCTGTATTGCCGCCTTGGAGCCGGAATGAAGCCCAGACTTATTGGGAAAAAAACTGAGCCTCAGCGCCGCCCCGGCCAGTCCGTCCCGCCTTCCCCTTCGAACACCGCGCGCAGCAGGTTGCCGGCCTGGGAGGCCAGGGTCAGCAGGCCCCAGATGAGCAGCCAGGGGCTGGCGCGGGCCGGCCGCATGCCGCCGTCCCACCAGTAGGCGAAGCCGCCGGCCAGGGCGAACAGGGCGCCCAGCAGCAGGAACATTCCCATCAGCAGCACCCGCAGGCCGGTGCTCTCGGGTGGCCGCCACACGCTGAACCAGGCGGCCAGGGCGGTCATCAGGGCAAAAAAAGTCATCGGGGCCCTCCCTCGGGCACGAATGGGGCCGCTTCCAGGCGCTGGAACCGGCTTGAAATTGGCGTCATGCGCCCCCATTACACTGGTTGCCTCCCCAGCCGCCAATACCCCTCCCCCTATGGTCCCGCACCTCGTCACCGCCCTGACCGGCCCCATCAACGAGCTCGAGCAGCGCATCCTCGAGTCCACCCCGGTGATCGAGCGCTGGTTCCGCCTCGAGTGGATGGAGCACACGCCGCCGTTCTACACCTCGGTGGACGTGCGCAACGCGGGTTTCAAGCTGGCGCCGGTGGACACGAACCTGTATCCCGGCGGCTGGAACCACCTCACGCCCGAGATGCTGCCGCTGGCGGTGCAGGCCGCGATGGCGGCGATCGAGAAGATCTGCCCCGAGGCCAAGAACCTGCTGCTGGTGCCCGAGAGCACCACCGACACCTTCTACCTGAGCAACCTGGCGCAGCTGCAGCGCATTTTCTACATGGCCGGGCTCAATGTGCGCCTGGGCTCGCTCTCCAACGACATCAAGGCCCCCACCACCATCGAGCTGCCCGGCGGCGACAAGGTGGTGCTGGAGCCGCTGCTGCGCAGCAAGCGCCGCCTGGGCCTGAAGAACTTCGACCCCTGCACCATCCTGCTCAACAACGACCTGAGCGCGGGCGTGCCCGGCATCCTGGAAGACCTGCACGAGCAGTACCTGCTGCCACCGCTGCACGGCGGCTGGGGCACGCGGCGCAAGAGCCACCACTTCAAGGCCTATGAAGAGGTGTCCAAGCGCTTCGGCAAGCTGCTGGGCATGGACCACTGGCTGATCAACCCGATGTTCAACCAGTGCGGGCAGGTCGATTTCAACGAGGACGCCGGGCTGGAATGCCTGCGCAGCAACACCGACGCGCTGCTGGGCAAGATCCGCCGCAAGTACAAGGAATACGGCATCAACGAAAAGCCGTTCGTGGTGGTCAAGGCCGACAACGGCACGGGCGGCATGGGCATCCTGACGGTGCGCGACGCCAAGGACATCGACAACCTTTCGGCCAAGACCAAGGCCCGCATGGCCGTGGGCCAGGCCGGCCAGGAGGTGCACGAGGTCATCATCCAGGAAGGCGTGCTGACCAACGAGCGCATCAACAGCGCGGTGGCCGAGCCCGTGGTCTACATGATGGACCGCTACGTGGTCGGCGGCTTCTACCGCGTGCACGCCGACCGCGGCGTGGACGAGAACCTCAACGCGCCCGGCTCCAGCTACGTGCCGCTGGCGTTCGAGCAGAGCGCGCAGCTGCCGCAGCCCGGCCAGAAGCCCGGCGCGAGCGTGCCCAACCGCTTCTACATGTACGGCGTGATCGGCCGCCTGGCCATGCTGGCGGCGAGCTACGAGCTGGAAGCCACCGACCCGGACGCCGAAGTCTACGAGTGAGTTGCTGCGGCGCAACATTCGGCGCGGACGCCGCCGTTTAGAGCGCTGAGCCGGCAGACAAGGCCCTGCCGGCGGGCGCACAATCGCGTTCCCTCGACAACCGAACCCCGTGCCAACAGGCCGGGGTTGTTTTGTGTCCGCTTCCAAATCGTCCCTGGCTGCGCTCACCCTCGGCGCCATCGGCGTGGTGTACGGCGACATCGGCACCAGCGTGCTGTACGCCATGAAGGAGGTCTTTGGCTCCGGCCACGTGCCTTTCACCCACGCCAACGTCTACGGCATCCTGTCCATCCTGTTCTGGACGCTGACGGTCATCGTCTCCCTCAAGTACGTGGTGCTGGTGCTGCGCGCCGACAACAACGGCGAAGGCGGCCTGATCGCGATGCTCGCGCTGGCCTCCATGGCGGTGAAGGAGCGGCCCGCCCTGCGCCAGACGCTGCTGGCCATCGGCATCTTCGGCACCGCGCTGTTCTATGGCGACGGCGTCATCACGCCGGCGATCTCGGTGCTCTCGGCCGTCGAGGGCCTGGAGGTGATCTCGCCGCACTTCAAGCACTACGTGGTGCCCATCACCCTGCTGGTGCTGTTCGCGCTGTTCGCGGTGCAGAAGCGTGGTACCAGCGGCATCGGCCGCTTCTTCGGCCCGATCACCCTGGCCTGGTTCCTCACCATCGCCGCGCTGGGCGTGTCGCAGATCGTGGGCCATCCCGAGATCCTGGGCGCGCTCAGCCCCCTGCACGCGCTGCGCTTCATGTGGGCGCAGCCCGGCACCAGCTTCATCATCCTGGGCGCGGTGGTGCTGTGCGTCACCGGCGCCGAGGCGCTCTACGCCGATCTCGGCCACTTCGGCAAGCGCCCGATCCGCCTGGCCTGGTTCTCGGTCGTCATGCCCTGCCTCACGCTGAACTACTTCGGCCAGGGCGCATTGCTGCTGGCCGACCCGGCGGCCGTGAAGAACCCGTTCTTCAACATGGCGCCCGAGTGGCTGCTGCTGCCGCTGGTGATCATGGCCACCATGGCCACGGTGATCGCCTCGCAGGCCTTGATCACCGGCGCCTTCAGCGTGACCAAGCAGGCGATCCAGCTCGGTTACCTGCCGCGCCTGAAGATCCAGCACACCAGCGTGAAGCACACCGGCCAGATCTACATGCCGTTCGTGAACTGGAGCCTGTTCACCGCCATCGTGCTGGCGGTGGTGATGTTCAAGTCGTCCAGCAACCTCGCGGCGGCCTACGGCATCGCGGTCACGCTGGACATGCTCATCACCACGGTGCTCACCTTCTACGTGATTCGCTACAGCTGGAAGTACCCGCTGTGGCTGTGCGCGCTGGCCACCGGTTTCTTCTTCCTGGTCGATCTGGCTTTCTTCAGTTCCAACCTGCTCAAGCTCTTCGCCGGCGGCTGGTTCCCGCTGCTCATCGGCGGCGCGGTGTTCACGCTCATGATGACCTGGAAGCGCGGCCGCTCGCTCATGACCGAGGCGCAGCACGCCGAATCGATCGAGCTGAACAGCTTCCTCGATGCGCTGTTCATCGCACCGCCCGTGCGGGTGGAGGGCACAGCGGTGTTCCTCACGGCCGACATCGGCACCGTGCCCAACGCCATGTTGCACAACCTCAAGCACAACAAGGTGCTGCACGAGCAGAACCTGTTCGTCACCGTGCGCAGCCAGGAAGTGCCCTGGATCGGGCTGAACAAGCGGCTGGAGATCGAGCCGCTGGGGCACGACTGCTGGCAGGTGGTGGTGAACTACGGCTTCAAGAACGACCTGGACCTGCCCGAGGCGCTGTCGGCCATGCGCGGGCGCGGCTGCGACATGGGCCCGATGACCACCAGCTACTTCCTCTCGCGCGATGTGGTGGTGCCCACCATCGGCAGCGGCATGGCGCCCTGGCGCGAGAAGCTGTTCGCCCAGATGCACCACAACGCGAGCGCGGCGGCCGAGTTCCTGAACCTGCCGAGCAACGCGGTGATCGAGCTGGGCTCGAAGGTGGAGATCTAGGGGTCAGATTTTCCGGAAGGACGCCTGGTGGTCCGAGATGGTCTTGCTCAGCCGGTCCAGCCGTTTCCTCAGCACGGCCTCGGCGAGGGATTTGTCCTGGACCTCGTTGCGCGGCACATCGGGTGGGTAGACGCCCGGTGAGCCGACGGGCGACATGGACCAGTGGTACGCCAGGGTCAGGAACGAGCCGGCATCGACGACGACACCCTCTTCGGGATCGTATCTGTAGCCGGCGTCGTCCATGATGTGCGCAACCTCCGGGTCGGTGCACGGCATGAGGCCCGTCTTCAGAAGCACCTCGGCGACTTCACTCAGCCGCCACTCGCCCACAGGCTCGCGCCATGTCGGCAGGGCCGTGCAGCCGCCGGCCTGCAGGCAGCGCAGGGTGTGGGCCGCGCAGTTGTTGGTCCAGGCACCCGCGGAGGAGGTTTCGCGCTCGCCGGGCGGCAGCATCAGGGGTTCGTGCGGGAAGCGTTGGCCCGGCACGGAGACGGTGCTGGTCAGGCCACGGCCGAAGGCGCCTTTTTTCTCCAGCAGATGTTGGTCGGGATCGGTGCCGTAGGCGAGCGCGCGGGCGTTCACATAACTCTCGTGCGCGGTGCGATCGTTGAATTCGCGCAAGGCGGCCCAGTTGTTCAGGTGGGCGAACTGGACCATGGGCGGGCCGGAGAGGTCGTACGAGTGCCGGATCGGCAACGTGGTGACCTCACGGGCCTTGTCGCCCAGCACCCGCTGGTGAAGGTCCGTGGTGTCGTAGGTGTTGGACGGCACCCCGACGATGCCCGGCATCAGGTTGCTCACAGGGTCTTGGGCCGACACCCTGATGGACTCGTGGTGGCAGACCGATGCGCCGCCATCCGGGGCGAACGCCATCAGCGAGACGTGGGTGATGCCACCCTTGTAGGTATCCTGGTGGTAGCAGATGGCCGCCACGCCTTCGTGCGGCTGGCACGCCCGCAGCCGCTTGCCGAGCCCGTTGAAGAAGGTGGTGCCCCAGGTCCCGTCGTGCTCGAAGACCTCGCCGAAGATCAGCCCCTTGGCCGCCAGGTCGGCGCACATCCTGTCAAAGACCTCCTTGGACAGCCCGGACGCTTCGAGGAACTGGCCGTGGAAGCGCTGGTTGTCGAGTCGTTCGGGGGCCGCTACCTCCTTGCCGGGTCGAAACTGGATGACCCCTTTGTCGTCCGCCCCGAAATGCACCTGGGCCAACGCGGCGACATCCTGGGGATAGCGGCAGTCGGCCAGTGAGGCGGCGAAACGCATCACGGCCTCGGGTGAGCCCTCCAGCCGGGCCCATGCCACCAGGACCGCCTTGACGAAATCGACGCAGTTGGGAGCGTGCCGGGGCGCTTTGCCGTCGATCAGGAATGCGCGGAGGTCTTCGGCGCTGAGCATGTCGATGGGCTTGTCACCGCGCAGGGAGTAGAGGCCGAATTCTTCACCCCCGATGACCCGCGCCAGTGCTTCGAGGTGTTGGGGGGTGAGTTCACCGACGCCCATGGACCGAGGGGTGTGGTCGAAGCGCTGTTCTGCCCACCGGGGGAGCGCAAGCCAGGTGAGGTTCTCGTACTCGACGTCTTTCCCACCCATGTCGGTGTGGATGGTGTCGCGGCGAAGCACCGGCGTGTGGTTGTCGGGCTGATGACCGATGGACCCCGGGTGTTCGGCGTCTGCGGGCTGGCCCAGGAAGCTTTGGAGCGAGGTGAATTCCGTGGCGTTCAGTCGGAAGGCGATGTGGCCGGTCTTCGACAGCGCGCCCTCGGGGTTGCGCCTCGTCTCGCTGAACAACAGCTGGGCGAACGGCTTGGCGTGGACCTTGACGAATGCGCTGCCCACGCCGGGGAGGCAGGTGCCGAGGGCGTTTCTGATGATGGGGTTCATGAGGGGCTCAGGCGCTGGCCAGCGCGGTGCGGGCCTGGTTGACGCGCGCCTGCAGCCAGGCCGGCAAGGAGGGGGTGCGTTCCAGCGCGTCCAGGGGCACGTCGAAGCGGTACGCCACCTTCCCCGAGTTGGGCACGACCACAAAGCAGCCCGACACCTCGTCATTGGCGCGGGCGTTGTACTCCAGCAGTTGAATCTCATTGCCGGGTTGATGGCCGAGGTCGACGTACACGACGAGACCCGAATCGCCTTTGGGAATCAGTCCGACAATGGTGCCGTCCACCTCGAAGTGAGGGGTCCGGGCGGTGCCCTGCCAGTTGTCCAGCTGGGTTTGCTCAAAGAGCTTGTGCATCAAGGCGGCATAGCGCATGGTGGGGTCCTGGTTGAACGGCCGGGCCGTCTCGAGCGCGACCCGTCAGGGAGTAGTGCGGGACCTGGCGGTTCGGTTCCGTCGGCGCCCGCCGAGCGGGGTTCCGGGGCCATTGCCGGTGGCCCCCGTGCGTTGTGCCGCCGCCCGGCACAATCGCCCGATGTCTTCCACCGCGTCCCCCTCCTTTTTTCGAGACGTCAACCTCTCGGCCGCCACGGCCGGCTTCGTGGCCGTGCTGGTGGGCTTCACCAGCTCGGTGGCCATCGTCTTCCAGGCCGCGCAGGCGTTTGGCGCCACCCCCGCGCAGATCACCTCGTGGATGTGGGCGCTCGGCCTGGGCATGGGCCTGTGCTCGGCCATTCCCTCGCTGGTGCTGCGCCAGCCCGTCATGATCGCCTGGAGCACGCCGGGCGCGGCGGTGCTGGCCACGGCGGGCCTGGCCGGTGGCTTCACCATGGCCGATGCCGTGGGGGCTTTCCTCATCAGCGCCGCGCTGATCGTGCTGGTGGGCGCCACCGGCTGGTTCGAGCGCGTGATGAACAAGATTCCGATGGCGATCGCCTCGGCCCTGCTGGCCGGCGTGCTGGCGCGCTTCGGCCTGCAGGCCTTCGCCGCCGCGCAGACCGCGCTGCCGCTGGTGGTGCTGATGCTGCTGGCCTACCTGCTGGGCCGGCGCCTGCTGCCGCGTTATGCGGTGCCGCTCACGCTGGCGGTGGCCATCGCCTACGTGGTGGCGCGGGGCCAGTTCAATGGCGGCGCGGTGAGCTTCGAACTTGCCATGCCGGTGTTCACCATGCCCGTCTTCAGCCTCGCCGCGTTCACCAGCCTGGCGCTGCCGCTGTTCGTCGTCACCATGGCCTCGCAGAACCTGCCGGGCGTGGCCGCGATCCGCGCGGCGGGTTACGACATGCCGATCTCGAAGATCATCACGCTCAGTGGCGCGGCCACGCTGGTGCTCGCGCCCTTCGGCGCCTTCGCGCTCAACCTCAGCGCCATCACCGCGGCCATCTGCATGGGCCCCGAAGCCCACGCCGACCCGAAGAAACGCTACACCGCCGCCGTGGTGTGCGGCGGCATCTACGTGCTGATCGGCCTCTTCGGCGCGGCCATCACCGGCCTGCTCATCGCCTTCCCGCGCGAGCTGGTCATGGCCATCGCCGGCATCGCGCTGCTGGGCAGCATCGGTGGCGGCCTGCACGCCGCGCTCAAGGACGACGCGCACCGCGAGGCCGCGCTCATCACCTTTCTCGTCACGCTCAGCGGCGTGGTCATCGGCGGCATCGGCTCGGCCTTCTGGGGCGTGGTCGCCGGCGCCGTCGCGCTGCTTGTGCAACAGTACGGACTCACCTCGAAAAAGCCCTGAACGAACAACGCCATGAAAAAGATCCTCGTCGTCGCCGACCCGCTCGAAGCCTTCAAGATTTACAAGGACACCACCTTCGCCATGATGCGCGAGCTGCAGCGGCGCGGCCACACGCTGGCGGCCTGCGAGCCCGAGCACCTGCAGTGGCAGAGCGGCCAGCCGGTGACGGCGCAGGTGCGCCACGTCACGCTCACCGGTGACGCCGAGGCCTGGTTCACCACCACGCGCGAAGGCCGCGAGCCGTTGCACAGCTTCGATGCCGTGCTGATGCGCAAGGACCCGCCGTTCGACAGCGAGTTCTTCTACGCCACGCACCTGCTGGAGCAGGCCGAGCGCGAAGGCGCGTGCGTGTTCAACAGCCCGCGCGCGCTGCGCGACCACCCGGAAAAACTCGCGCTGATGGAGTTCGCGCGGTTCGCGCCGGCCACGCTGGTGACGCGCCGGCCCGAGGCCATCCGCGCCTTCCACGCCGAGCACAAGGACATCATCCTCAAGCCGCTCGACGGCATGGGTGGCATGGGCATCTTCCGCGTCGGGCCCGACGGCATGAACCTGGGCTCCATCATCGAGACGCTGAACCAGGGCGGCGCCACCAGCGTGATGGTGCAGCGCTACCTGCCGGAGATCGTGCTGGGCGACAAGCGCCTGCTGCTGATCGGCGGCCAGGTCGCGCCCTTCGTGCTCGCGCGCATTCCGCAGGGCAGCGAGGTGCGGGGCAACCTCGCGGCCGGCGGCAAGGGCGTGGCCCAGCCGCTGAGCGACACCGACCGTGCCGTGGCCGAGGCCATCGCCCCCACGCTGGCCGCGCGCGGCCTGCTGCTGGTGGGGCTGGACATGATCGGCGACAAGGTGACCGAGATCAACGTCACCAGCCCGACCTGCTTCCAGGAGATCCAGCAGCAGACCGGTTTCGACGTGCCCGCGATGTTCGTCGACGCGCTGGAGGCGGCGCTCGCATGAGCGACACCCCTGCGCCTTCGGCCCAGCCGCGCAACCCGCTGCACGGCCTCACGCTGGAGGCGATCCTCACCGCGCTGGTGGACCACTACGGCTGGGACGGCCTGGGCGAGCGCATCCCGGTGCGCTGTTTCAACATCGACCCGAGCATCCCGTCCAGCCTGCGCTTCCTGCGCAAGACGCCGTGGGCGCGCGAGAAGGTGGAAGGGCTGTACCTGTTCATGCTGCGCGAACAGCGCCGCGCGGGCCGGGACTGACCAGCGCCAGCAGCGCGGCGGCCAGTGGCACCACCGCCTGCGCCGAACCCAGGGTGGCCAGCGTGGCCGCGCTGAGCAACAGCCAGGCCACCGCGCCGGCGCGCAGCGCCCCCGGCAGGGCGCGCGGGTGGGCGTCGAGGCAGAGCAGCAGGCCCAGCGTCGCGATGGCCGTGGGGTCGGGCGCCAGGCCGATCACCTCGGCCTGCGACCACGGGCGGCCGAAGACCAGGGGCAGCGCGGGATGCGGCCCCACTGCCCACAGCAGCAGGCCCAGGCCGAGCCGGCGGCGGCCCGGTGAGGTGGTGGCGTGGGGCCGGCGCCAAGCGAGCGCGAGCAGGCCCAGCGCCTGCAGCGCGAAGGCGATGGCGAAGGCACTCGCGGCCCAGTTGATCGGGGTGTAGCGCCACCAGAGAAAGCTCCAGGCCACCCAGGCCCACGCGAGCGCCGCGCCGATGAGGCCCACGCGCGCGGCCTGGGCAGGGCGGCGCCACAGGCCGATCGCCAGCGCCATCGCCAGCAGGCTGAAGACCCAGGGCGCCGGCCACCACGCGGCGTTCTGCAGCTCGAACAGCCGCCAGTAGGTGCGCGGCGCGAACATCAGGAAATCCGCCGGCCGGTAGGTCCACCATTCGCTCATGGCGTGGCCCTACAGCGCGGCCACGTCGCGCGCCATGCGCGCGCGCAGCGCCGCGTCGGGCAGGGGGCCGCGCGCCGCGCCCATGTTCTGCCGCAGGTGCGCGACCTGGCTGGTGGCGGGGATCGCGCAGGTCACGCCCGGGTGCGAGACCACGAACTTCAGCGCCACCTGCGCCCAGCCGTCGCAGCCGATCTCCGCCGCCCAACCCGGCAGCTTGTGGCGCGCGAGATCGCGCAGCAGCGCGCCCTCGCGGAAGGGCCGGTTCGCGAGCACCGCGATGCCGCGCTCCTGCGCCAGCGGCAGCAGGCGCTGCTCGGCCTCCCGGTCGAGCAGGTTGAGGCTGAGCTGCACGAAGTCGATCGGCTGGGTGCGCATGGCGCGTTCGAGCTCGGTGTGCCGCCGGCCTTCGGAGGTGGTGATGCCCACGTAGCGCAGGCGGCCTTGCGCCTTCATCTCGAACAGGCGCGGCAGGTGGCCTTCCCAGCCCAGCAGGTTGTGCACCTGCATGAGGTCGAAGCGCGGCACGCCCCAGAAGGCCCGCGAGGCCTCCATCTGCGCGTGACCGCGCGCCGCGTCGCCCACCCACACCTTCTCGGCCGAGAACAGCGCGGCCGGGTGCCGGAGTTTCGCCAGCGCGTGGCCGATGGTGGGTTGCGAGGAGCCGTACATGGGCGAGCTGTCGATCAGCCGCCCGCCGGCCTCGAAGAAGGCGCGCACCACCTCGGCACAGGCGTCGCGCGCCTGCGGGTCGTTGCCCACGTTGAAGGTGATCCAGCTGCCCAGGCCGACGACGGGCAGGGCCTCGCCGCTGGCCGGGATGCGGCGCGTGAGCAGGCCCGGTGCCGCCGGGTTGGCGGCCCAGGCCGGCCAGGCCGCGGCCAGGGGTGCGCCGAGCGCGGCGCCCAGCCACTGGCGGCGGTTGCCGCGGAACGGCGGAGGAAACATGGTGGCCTCCCGTTGGGGCGTGAAAGCCGTGGGACGTGGCGCGGTGCCGGGAAGTTCCGGCCCGCGCGGCTTACTTCAGCAAGGGCGAGCGCAGGATGATCTGCACAGTGGCGAAGAAGTGTTCTTCCAGCGCCTTGAGCGCGGCGGGCTCGTCGCGCGCGAGCACCGCATCCACCAGGCGCTTGTGTTCGGCTTTCACGTCGCGGTGGTGATCGGTGTCCAGCGGCACAGAGAGCAGGCGGTAGCGCTCGCTTTGTGCGTAGAGCAGCTCGCGCATGCGCAGCAGCCACACGCTGGGGCAGGCGCTCACCAGCGCTTCGTGGAAGGCGCCGTGGGCCTGGTTCCAGGCCGGCGCCTTGCGCGCCTCTTCGTCCGAGGGGATGTCCTGCAGCCGCTCCATGCGGTGCGTCGCGGCGACGATGCGGATCTCCCACTCCACGTCGCCGTGCTGCATGGCCTTGCTCAGGCAGAGCGATTCCAACTCCACGCGCGTGCGCGTGAGGTCCAGCAGTTCCTCCCTGCTGACCGGCGCCACGCGGTAGCCCCGGTGGGACTCGGCGACCACCATGCCCTCGGCCCCCAGGCGCGAGAGGGCTTCGCGGATGGCGCCCAGGCTGACCTCGAACCGCTGTTCCAGCGCCTTGATGTTGAGTTTGGCCCCCGGCAGCAGGCGGCCCTCCAGGATTTCCGCCCGGATGAGCTGGCAGACGGTCTCGGCCTGGGTGAGTTTGGCGGCGGGGGTGGGCATGGCAGGCGAGATTGTATGAGGGAATGTACCAATGAGAAAAGAATAGATTATTTGTTGAAAGATACATCGTCAATGATAGAGTCCCGACCCAGACACATTCACACACAGAGGAGCATTCGATGAAGTTGTTGCGTTTCCAGCGGGACGGGCGTGAGGGCTGGGCGGTGCAGGATCCGGCCAGCGGGGGCTGGCATGGCGCCACCGAAGGCGCCGCCGCCTACCCGGGCGCGCTGGACGCCGCGATCCGCGGGGGCCGCCCGGCGCTGGACGCCGCCGCCGCCGCGATGCGCGCCCAGCCGGTGGTGGATCTCGCCACCGTGCGCTTCCTGGCCCCGGTGGCCGAGCCGCGCAAGATCATCTGCGTGGGCCTGAACTACCGCGACCACACCGAAGAAAGCGGCTTCGAGCAGCCGGCCTACCCCACGCTGTTCTCGCGCTTCAACACCAGTGTGGTGCCGCATGGCGCGCCGCTGGAGCACGCGGGCCTGTCCGACTCGCTGGACTTCGAAGGCGAACTGGTGGCGGTGATCGGCACCGGTGGCTCGTGCATCCGCCACGAGGACGCGCTCTCGCACGTGCTGGCCTATTCGGTCTTCAACGACGGCAGCGTGCGCGAGTACCAGTTCAAGACGCCGCAGTGGACCATGGGCAAGAACTTCGATCGCACCGGCGCCTTCGGCCCCTGGCTGGTCACGGCCGACGAGCTGCCGCCCGGCGCGCGCGGCCTTCGGCTGGAAACGCGCCTCAACGGCCAGACCGTGCAGTCGGCCAACACCAGCGACATGGTGTTCGACGTGGCCTCGCTCATCGTGACCATCAGCGAGGCCATCACCCTGGAGCCCGGCGACCTGATCGTGGCCGGCACGCCCGCGGGCATCGGCCATGCGCGCGAGCCGCGCCTGTACATGCAGCCCGGCGACGTCTGCGAAGTCGAGATCGAGCGCATCGGCCTGCTGCGCAACCGCATCGAGGCGCGCGCGCCCGCGTCCACCCCTCACCACCCCGCCCCCAAAGAGGAGACAACCGCATGAAGCTCAACCGCCTGCTGGCCGCCATGGCCCTCACCACCTTCGCCGCGCTCGGCAGCACCGCCGCGCTGGCGCAGGACTTCAAGGCGCGCAACGCGCGCTTCGGCCACGGCATGGCCGACGCCCACCCGGCCGGCCAGGCCGCGAAGCAGTTCGCCACCGAGATGGAGAAGGCCAGCGGCGGCAAGATGAAGATCGCCGTGATCGCCAACCAGGCCCTGGGCCCGGACCCGCAGATGCTGGCCGCGCTGCAGGGCGGCGTGCAGGAGTTCTACACCGGCAGCGCGCTCGCCATGCTGGGCCAGGTCAAGGAGCTCGGCTTCCAGGACGTGCCCTTCCTCTTCAACACCGAGGCCGAGGCACACGCCGTGTTCGACGGCCCGGTGGGCGCCCACCTCAACGCCAAGCTCGCCGCGGTCGGCATCCACGTGCTGGGCTGGTGGGAGAACGGCTTTCGCCACATCACCAACTCCAAACGCCCGGTCAACACGCTGGACGACCTCAAGGGCCTGAAGCTGCGCACCCAGCCCAACCCGCTCACGCTCGACGCCTTCAAGGCCATCGGCGCCAACGCCTCGCCGCTGCCCTGGTCCGAGCTGTTCGTGGCGCTGGAGACCAAGGCCTTCGACGGCCAGGAGAACCCGGTGGTGCTGATGTACACCCAGCGCTTCTACGAAGTGCAGAAGTACATGACGCTCTCGGGCCACGTCTACTCGCCATTGATCTTCGCGGTGTCGAAGAAGTACTGGGACAGCCTCTCGCCCGACGAGCAGAAGGCGATGAACACCGCCGCGAAGAACGCCACCGCGTTCCAGCGCAAGTCCACCGCCGCCGAAGCGGGCAGCGCGCTGCAGGGCATGAAGGACAAGGGCGTGCAGGTCACGCAGTTCTCGCCCGCCGACTTGCAGGCGATCCGCGACCGCGTGCCGCCGGCGATCGCGCCGCACCTGGAGAAGATCGGCCCCGAGTTCATGACCCTGGTGCGCAGCGAGATCGCCAAGGTGCGCACCGCGTCGAAGTAAGCCCGCCTTCCCAGGCGCTGTTCCTTCCCTCACACGACCGGGCCGCGCGCCCGGTCGGCCTTGCCATGACCGCCTCGATTCCCTTGCCAGCCGCCGTGCTGGACGGCCTGCGCCAGCTGCTCGGCGAGCGCCTCTCCACCAGCCCCGCCGTGTGCGAGCACCACGGCCGCGACGAATCCATCTTCGCGCCCATGCCACCCGCCGCCGTGGCCTACGCGCGGCATACCGACGAGGTGCTCGCCATCGTCCGCCTGTGCCGCGAGCACCGGGTGCCGCTGGTGCCCTACGGCGCGGGCTCCTCGCTCGAAGGCCACACGCTGGCCGTGCAGGGCGGCGTCACGCTCAACCTGCAGCAGATGGACCAGCTCGTCGCGATCCACGACGAGGACCAGACCGCCACCGTGCAACCCGGCGTGACGCGCAAGGCGCTCAACGCCGCCTTGCGCGACAAGGGCCTGTTCTTCCCGATCGATCCCGGGGCCGATGCCACCATCGGCGGCATGTGCGCCACGCGCGCCAGCGGCACCAACGCCGTGCGCTACGGCACCATGCGCGAGAACGTGGTCAACCTCACCGTGGTCACGCCCGACGGCCAGCTGGTGAAGACGGCGCGGCGCGCGCGCAAGAGCGCCGCCGGCTACGACCTCACGCGCCTGTTCGTGGGCTCCGAAGGCACGCTGGGCGTGGTGGTGGAAGCCACGGTGAAGCTGCACCCGCTGCCCGAATCCATCCTGGCCGCGGTGTGCGCCTTTCCCGGCATCGACGCGGCGGTGCAGGCGGTGGTGCAGACCATCCAGGTGGGTGTGCCGATCGCGCGCTGCGAATTCGTCGACCGCGTGGCGATCCGCGCGCTCAATGGTTACAGCAAGACCGGCTTGCCCGAGCAGCCGCACCTGTTCTTCGAGTTCCACGGCAGCGAGGCCGGCGTGCGCGAGCAGGTCGAGCTGGTGCAGGCCATCGCGGACGAACTCGGGGGCGAAAGCTTCCAGTGGTCACACACCCCCGAAGAGCGCACGCGCCTGTGGGAGGCGCGACACAACGTCTATTTCGCCGCGCTGCAGCTGCGCCCGGGCAGCCGCAGCGTGGTGACCGATGTCTGCGTGCCGATCTCGCAGCTGGCCGACTGCGTGAACCAGACCGCGCAGGACCTCGCGCAGTCGGGCCTGATCGCGCCCATCGTCGGCCATGTGGGCGACGGCAACTTCCACGTGCAGATGCTGGTGGACGGCGACAGCGAACACGAGGTGGCGCAGGCCGAGGCGCTCAACGCGCGGCTGGTGGCGCGCGCGCTGGCGATGGACGGCACCTGCACCGGCGAGCACGGCATCGGCCTGCACAAGCAGGGCTTCCTGCTCGACGAGCTGGGCGAGGCGCCGGTGGCGCTGATGCGGCAGATCAAGCACGCGATGGACCCGCACAACCTGATGAACCCAGGCAAGATCTTTTCCTTCTGAAGCTTCGGCCACGCATCCCATGAAAACCCTTATCCACTGGTACTTCAAGGCGCTCGAGGGGGTCATGGTGTTGTGCCTGGCCGCCATGTGCGTCATGGTGTTCGGCAACGTGGTGCTGCGCCACGTGTTCGACTCGGGCATCAACACCTCGGAAGAGCTCTCGCGCTTCATGTTCATCTGGCTCACCTTCCTGGGCGCCATCGTGGCGATGCGCGAAGGCGGCCACCTGGGCATGGACATGGTGGTGCGCCGCCTCACCGGCCGCACCCGCTGGGTGGCGCAGATGCTCTCCCAGCTGCTGGTGCTCGCCTGCTGCGCCGTGTTGCTCTGGGGGCTGATCCTGCAGCACGGCATCAACGTGGCCAACATCGGCCTGGTCACCGGCCTCTCGCTGGCCATCGTCTATTCCGTCGCCTACCTGTGCGCGGCCTCCATCGGCGTGATGGTCCTCGTCAACATCGTCACCCTGTTGCGCGGCAAGGACCTGCCCGACCCGCAACTCACCGACGCCGCCTGAGCGCCCCTCCCATGATCGTCCTCATCTTCGTTTTTGCGCTGCTCGCGGCGATGGCGCTGGGCATGCCCATCGCCTTCGCGCTCATGGTCTCCAGCCTGGCCATGATGGCCTGGATGGACATCTTCAACGCCCAGATCCTGGCGCAGAACATGCTGTCCGGCGCCGACAGCTTCCCGCTGATGGCGATTCCCTTCTTCGTGCTGGCCGGCGAGCTCATGAACGCCGGGGGCATCTCGCGGCGCATCGTCGCGGTGGCGGGCGCCTGGGTCGGGCACTTCAAGGGCGGTCTGGGCTACGTGGCCATCTTCGCCTGCGTCATCATGGCCTCGCTCTCGGGCTCGGCCATCGCCGACACCGCGGCCGTGGCGGCGCTGCTCATCCCGATGATGCGCAAGGCCGGCTACGACATGCCGCGCGCCTCGGGCCTGATCGCCTCGGGCGGCATCATCGCGCCCATCATTCCGCCCTCCATCGGTTTCGTGATGTTCGGCGTGGTCGGCAACGTGTCCATCACCAGCCTGTTCATCGCCGGCATCGTGCCCGGCCTGTTGATGGCGCTTGCGCTGGTGGGCACGTGGATGTACCAGGCCAAACGCGACGACATGCCGCGCGAACCCAAAGTGTCGATGCGCGAGCGCTGGTCGGCCACCTTCGCGGGCGTGTGGGCGCTGCTGCTGCCGGTGCTCATCGTCGGCGGCCTCAAGGGCGGTTATTTCACGCCCACCGAGGCGGCCGTGGTGGCGGTGTTCTACGCGCTCTTCGTGGGCTTCGTGGTGTACCGCGAGCTCCAGGTCGCGCAGCTCCATGCGCTGCTGCTCGCGGCCGGCAAGACCTCGGCCGTGGTGATGTTCCTGGTGGCCGCGGCGCAGGTCACGGCCTGGCTGATCGCCGCCGCCAGCATCCCCATGGTGGTGGCGGACATGCTGCAACCGCTGGCCGACTCGCCCACGCTGCTGCTGATTGTCATCATGCTGCTGGTGATCGTGGTGGGCACGGCGCTGGACTTCGCGCCCACCATCCTGATCCTGGTGCCGGTGCTCATGCCGGTGGTGCGCATGGCCGGCATCGACCCGGTGTATTTCGGCGTGCTCTTCATCATGAACAACGCCATCGGACTCATCACGCCGCCGGTGGGCACGGTGCTCAACGTGGTCTGCGGCGTCTCCCGCGTGCGGCTGGAGTCGGTGATCCGCGCCGTCTCACCCTACCTGCTCGCGCAGCTCGGGGTGCTGTTCCTGCTGGTGCTCTTCCCCCAGCTGGTGCTGGCGCCGCTGCGCTTCCTCACGCGCTGAGCCAGCGGGGCGGGGCGCGGTCCGCGCGCCGGGTACAGTACGGCCCACGTTCAACACCCGGAAAGTGGACTCACGATGGCGACTCGGCGCAGCAACACGGCGGTGCGACAAGGGCGCAAGGTGCTCAACCTCGCTGGTTACGTCACCTCCCACCTCACGGTGCTGGCCAACCGGCTCTCCAGCGGGGCCTCGCGGCTGTACCTCCAGCGCTATGGCATCGGCATCATCGAGTGGCGCGTGCTGGCCATGCTGGCGGTCGAGCCCCGCATCTCGCCGGTGCGCGTCTGCCAGGTCATCGGGCTGGACAAGGGCGCCGTCAGCCGCGAGATGCGCAAGCTCGAAACCAAGGGCTATCTCACGGTGGAGGAAGACCCCGAGAGCCCGCGCCGGCACACGCTGGCGCTCACGCCCGAGGGGTATGCCGTCCACGACGAGGTCATCCGCGCCGCTCTGGAGCGCGAACGCCGCCTGCTCAAGGGCCTGTCGGCCAGCGAGGTGGAGACGCTGCTGGACCTGCTGGTGCGCACCACGGCCAACGTCCCGTTCGTGAACGAGTACGAGCCGCCCGAGGCCGCCGCCGCTCCGCGCCCGCGCAAGAAGAAAGCCTGAGGCGGGCGCGCCCGCCGCGCTCAGTCCCTGGCGCGCGCTTCGTCGCCGTCGGTGGGCCGGGGCACCACGTGGCTGAGCGAGGGCGGGATCTCGCCCGTGCCCGGGTTGCCGATGCGGCGGCGGAACAGCTCGGTGCGCGCCAGCAGGATGGTGGTCACCGGCACCGTGAGCGAGAGGAAGATGATGATCAGCCAGGCGTGCAGCGAGAGCCGTTCGTCCTGCGCCGAGAAGTAGACGATGCTCGCCAGGGTGACGCACCAGGCCGAGAAGCTGAAGGCCAGCGCGGGCGGGTGCATGCGCTGGAAGAAGGTCTTGAAGCGCACCACACCGATGGCGGCGGTGAGCGTGAAGATGCCGCTGAGGATCAGCAGCAGCGCCACCGGGATTTCGGCCCAGAGCGAGACACCGGCCGGCATCATCATTCGATCACCTCGCCGCGCAGCAAAAACTTGGCCATGGCAGCCGAACTCACGAAACCGAAGACGGCGATCAGCAGCGCGGCTTCGAAGTACATCGCGCTGCGGTAGCGGATCGCCAGCACCATGAGCACCAGCATGCCGATGGTGTAGATCAGGTCCATGGCGAGCACGCGGTCCTGCGCCGAGGGGCCGCGGTACAGGCGCAGCAGGCCCAGCGCCATGGCGAGCACGTAACAGGCCAGCGCGAAGACGATGGCGCCAAAGAGGAAGGGACTCATTCGAAGATCTCCATCAGGGGACGCTCGTAGCGCTGCTTGATCAGCGCGATCTCGTGCGGCGCGTCCTTGAGGTCGAAGATGTGCACCAGCAGCGCACTGCGGTCCAGCGCGATCTCGGACCAGATGGTGCCCGGGATCACGCACATGATGGCGGCCAGCACCGCCAGGCCGTTGGGGTCGCGCAGGTCCAGCGGCACGGTGATGAAGCCGCCCTGCGGCATGTGCTCGCCGCGGCCCAGCGTGCCGCGCAGCACGCGCCAGTTCCATTCGATCACGTCGACGCCCACGCGCAGAAAGAGTTTGACGGCCACCCAGGGGTGGCTGAAGCGCACCGGCGTCGGGCGCAGCGACTGCGTGAGCAGCGGCACCGCGAAGCCCAGCACCAGGGCCATGAGCCATTGGCCCAGGCTGTAGGGGTTGTTGAGCACCAGCCACAGCGCGACCAGCGCGAGCGACAGCAGGGGGGCGGGGAACAGGCGCCGCATCATGGCTGCTTCTCCGGCACGGGCACGCCCAGGCGCTCGGCGTTGGTGGGGGTGGGCAGCGGCTGGGCCGAGAACACGGCGTCGATGTAGCCGCGTGGGTGGTACAGCGAACTCGCGGTGGCGGCGGTGTAGCGCATCACCGCCTCGCCGCGCACCGTGAACAGCACGCACAGGCCGATCAGCACCGCGATGGGCACGTACTCGGCCACGCGCAGCATGTGCCCGCCGCGCTCCATCGGTGCCCAGAAGAACCGGATGCCGGTGCGCGAGAGCGCCACCAGCGCGAACAGGCCGGAGGTGATCACCAGCACCATCAGCGTCCAGCTCGCCGCGCTCACCGCTGGTGTGCCGCTCTGCAGCGGCAGCAGCGCCGAGAGCATGGCGAACTTGCCGATGAAGCCCGAGAGCGGCGGCAGCCCGGCCACCAGCACGGTGCAGCAGATGAAGGCCAGGCCCAGCAGCGCGGTGGTCGCGGGGATCGCGCGGCCGATCAGCACCTCTTCGTCTTCGTCGAGGTTGGCGGTCCTGGCGATTTCCAGGTCGGCCAGGGCGAACGGCAGGTGGTCCTCTTCGTCTTCCGGCGCGCGCTGGCTCGCGGGGTCGGTGCGCGAGCGGTCCATGAGCTCGGCCAGCAGGAAGAAGGCCGCCACCGCCAGGGTGGAACTCGGCAGGTAGTACAGCGCGCTGGCGGTGAGCTCGGGCCGCGCGAAGCCCAGCACCGCGAGCAGCGTGCCCGAGGACACGATGACCGAGAAGCCCGCCAGCCGTGCGGGCCGCTGCGAAGCCAGCATGCCGATGGCGCCGAAGGCCAGCGTGGCCATGCCGCCCCAGGCCAGCCACTCGCTGCCGAAGCCCGCCGAATGGCCGGCCTCGGGCGAGAAGAGCAGGGTGGACAGGCGCAGCAGCACGTAGATGCCCACCTTGGTGAGCAGCGCGAACATCGCCGCCGAGGGCGCGCTGGCGCTGGAGTAGGCCGGCACCAGCCAGAAGTTGAGCGGCCACATGGCGGCCTTGGCGAGGAAGGCCACGGCCAGGATGGCGCAGGCGGTGTGCAGCAGCGCGCGGTCGGCCGAGGCCACGTCCGGAATGCGCGCGGCCAGGTCCGCCATGTTCAGCGTGCCGGTCACGCCGTAGATCATCGAGGCGCCCACCAGGAACAGCGAGGACGCGGCCAGGTTGATCGAGATGTACTGCAGACCGGCCTTCACGCGCGAGGGCCCCGAGCCGTGCAGCAGCAGGCCGTAGGACGCGGCCAGCATGACCTCGAAAAACACGAACAGGTTGAACAGGTCGCCGGTGAGGAAGGCCCCGTTCAGGCCCATGATCTGGATCTGGAACAGCGGGTGGAAGTGCGCGCCGGCCTTGTGCCAGCGCGCCAGCGCGAACAGCAGCGCCATCAGCGCCACCATCGCGGCCAGCAGCAGCATCAGGCCCGAGAGGCGGTCGAGCACCAGCACGATGCCGAAGGGCACGTCCCAGTTGCCGGGCAAATAGACGCCGAACGCGCTCGGCCCTTCGCCCTGCTTGCTCCAGAGCAGCAGCGCCACGGCCACCGCCAGGTTGATCACGGTGGCGCTCAGGCTGATGGTGGCCTTGGTGCGGTGCCGCCGGTCGCCCACGAACAGCAGCAGGCAGGCCGTGACCAGCGGCAGCAGGATGGGCGCGATCATCAGGTGCGGCATGAGCGCCGCGGTGATCGACTGGATCAAGCCTCCCGTCACTCCGCGTCCCCCTGTCCGTCCACATGGTCATTGCCGAAGAAGCCGCGCTGCGCGAGCAGCACGACCAGGAACAGCGCGGTCATGGCGAAGCCGATCACGATGGCGGTGAGCACCAGGGCCTGCGGCATCGGGTCGTCGTACTGCAGCAGCGTGGCCTCCAGCCCGGGCGTGAGCACGGGTTCGCTGTCCACCGAGAGCCGGCCCATGCTGAAGATGAACAGGTTGACGCCGTAGCCCAGCAGGCACAGGCCCATGATGACCTGGTAGGTGCGCGGGCGCAGCATCAGCCACACGCCGCAGGTGGTGAGGGCGCCGATGGCGATGGCCATGACGAGTTCCATCAGGAGGCTCCTTCTTCTTTTTCCTGCTCGACCTTGGCCTGGCGGTGGCCGCGCACCGACTGGTGGCCCAGCGCGGTGAGGATGAGCAGGGTGGCGCCCACCACCAGGGTGAAGACGCCGATGTCGTAGAACAGCGCGCTGGCGACGTGGATGTCGCCCAGCAGCGGCAGGTGCAGGTGGGCCGTGTGCGTGGTCAGGAACGGGTAGCCGAACCAGAACGAGCCCAGGCCGGTGGCGGTGGCGGTGAGCAGGCCGGCCGCGATCCAGCGCTGCGGCATCAGCTGCATGTTGGCCTCCACCCACTGCGTGCCCGAGACGATGTACTGCAGGATGAAGGCGGTGGAGAGCACCAGCCCGGCCACGAAGCCGCCGCCGGGTTCGTTGTGGCCGCGCATGAAGAGGTAGACCGCGATCACCGCCGCGATCGGCAGCAGCAGGCGCACCAGCACCGCCGGCACCATGAGGTAACCCTGCGCGGTGTCTTCGGCCAGCTGCGGGTTCACCAGGTCGGTGTCCAGGTCGGCCGGCAGGGCCAGCTGCTGCGGCGGCAGTTCGGTGCTCTCGGGCGCGGGGCGAAAGCGGCGCAGCAGCGCGTACACCGTGAGCGCCACGATGCCCAGCACGGTGATCTCGCCCAGCGTGTCGAAGCCCCGGAAGTCCACCAGCATCACGTTGACCACATTGGTGCCGCCGCCTTCAGGCAGCGCGCGCTCCAGGAAGAAGGGCGAGATGCTCTGCGGGAAGTCGCGCGTCATCACCGCGTAGGACAGGCCGGTCATGCCGGCGCCCGCGGCCAGCGCCAGCAGCAGGTCGCGCGAGCGCCGGGCCTTGGCCTTGGCGCGGTCCCACAGCGGTTCGCGGGCGTCCTGCACCTCCAGCCGCTTGGGCAGCCAGCGCAGGCCGAGCAGGATCAGCACCGTGGTCACCGCCTCGACCGAAAGCTGCGTGAGCGCGAGGTCGGGCGCGGAGAACCAGGCGAACGTGATCACGGTGGTGAGGCCGGACACGCTCATGAGCGCCAGCGCGGTGAGCCGGTGGTATTTGGCCTGCCAGACCGCGCCGATGGCTGCGCCCACGCCCACCACCCAGAGCAGCGCGAACATGGGCGAGAACGGCAGCAGCGTGCGATCGCCGGGTGAGAGCACCGGGTTGGGCACGGCCAGGCGGAACGCGGCCACCGCGCCCACCACCGTCACCAGCACCAGCAGGAACAGCTGCGGCTGCAGGCGCCGCGTGCCCAGCAGGCGCAGGGCGCTGCGGGCGGCGGCGGTGAGCCGGGCCATGGTGTGGTGGAACAGCCGCTTGCCGTTGAACAGCCCCACCAGCGGGGCGCGCAGGATGCGCCCGCTCTGCAGGGGCTTGCGCAGCAGCAGGTACAGCACGATGCCGCCGGCCAGCGCGAGGAAACTCATCCACAGCGGCAGGTTGAAGCCGTGCCAGACGGCCAGGTCGAACTCGGGCAGGGTGCCGCCCACGACCGGCGAGGCGGCCGTGCCCAGGATGTGCTGGATGGACCACTGCGGCACGATGCCCACCACCAGGCAGGCCAGCACCAGCACCTCGATCGGCACGCGCATCCAGTGCGGCGGCTCGTGCGGCACGCGCGGCAGGTTGGCGCAGGTGTCGGGGCCGAAGAACACGCGCGCCGTGAAGCGCAGCGAATAGGCCACGCTGAACATGCCGGCGATCACCGCCGCCGTGGGCAGCAGGCGCTGGAACCAGGGCGCCGCGCTCACGAACACGGCCTCGGTGAAGAACATCTCCTTGGAGATGAAGCCGTTGAGCAGCGGCACGCCGGCCATGGCCGCGCCGGCCACCACGGTGAGCGTGGCGGTCACCGGCATGTAGCGGGCCAGGCCCGAGAGGCGGCGCATGTCGCGCGTGCCGGCCTCGTGGTCGACGATGCCCACCGCCATGAACAGCGAGGCCTTGAAGGTGGCGTGGTTGATGATGTGGAACACGGCGGCCACCGCGGCCAGCGGGCTGTTCATGCCCAGCAGCGTGGTGATCAGGCCCAGGTGCGAGATCGTCGAGTAGGCGAGCAGGCCCTTGAGGTCGTTCTGGAAGATGGCCGCGAAGCCGCCGATCAGCAGCGTGATCAGGCCCGAGCAGGTGACGATCCAGAACCACTCGTCGGTGCCCGCGAGCACCGGCCACAGCCGCGCCAGCAGGAACACGCCGGCCTTGACCATGGTGGCCGAGTGCAGGTAGGCCGAGACCGGGGTGGGCGCGGCCATGGCGTGCGGCAGCCAGAACTGGAACGGGAACTGCGCGCTCTTGGTGAACGCGCCGAGCAGGATGAGGATGAGCGCGGTGGTGTAGAGCGGGTGGGCGCGGACCACGTCGCCAGCGCGCAGCACGACGTCGAGGTCGTAGCTGCCGACGATGTTGCCCAGCACGAGCACGCCGGCCAGCAGGCACAGGCCGCCCGCGCCGGTCACGGTGAGGGCCATGCGCGCGCCGCGCCGCGCGTCGCGGCGGTGGTGCCAGTAGCCGATGAGCAGGAAGGAGAAGAGGCTGGTGAGTTCCCAGAACAGCACCAGCTGGACCAGGTTGCCCGAGAGGACGACGCCGCTCATGGCGCCCATGAAGGCGAGCAGGAAGGAGAAGAAGCGCGGCACGGGGTCGTCGGGCGACATGTAGTAGCGCGCGTACAGGACCACGAGCGAGCCGATGCCGAGCACGAGCATGGAGAACATCCACGCGAAGCCGTCCATGCGCAGCACGAAGTTCAGGCCGAGGGAGGGCAGCCAGACGAATTCCTGCCGGATGACGCCGCCGGCGGCGACTTCAGGGAAGTACATCGCGGCCTGCACGGTGCAGAAGAGCGCGATGGCGCCGGCCAGTGTGGATTCGGTGTTGCGCGCGTTCGCGGGCAGCAGCGCAGCGATGAGGCTGCCCACGAAGGGGAGGGCGACGAGGAAGATCAGGGAGACGTGCATGTGGCTTCGAGTTTAGTGGCATGAGTTTGCAGGGCCTCGAGGGTTCCCCCGTGGGGGGTGTGTTGCGGGTTTTTCTCTCTTTGCGCTCGGCTGCTTCGCGGCGGGACGGGGGTGGGGACCGCCGGCTCCGGCCTTGCTCGCGGGCGCCTGACCGGGTTGGCCTGCAACCCTTCGCCAACACCGGGCGGGCACTCTGCCTCTGTGGCAACCGCGAATGGGGGCCTGCGCAGGCGGTCCCCACCCCCGTTCCGCAACACACCTGTGCATGCCAGCCTTGCTTGCCAACATCATTTCTGGGGCGGGTGGTTTGGGCATTCGGGCGCTGGCCCCATTCGCGGTTGCCACAGAGGGCGTGGACCAGACACGGTGTTGACACACGGGTGTGTGCGGACCCGGGCAGACGCCCGCGAGCGGCCAGCGGCCGAATGACCGGACCACCCGACCTTGCCCACGCAGAGGCGAGAAGCTTTATGGCACCATGCCCGGTTGCCCCGCCAAGACCCAGACGCATGACCGCCCCCCGCCACGGCCCTTTGATCGCCAACCTCGTCGCCCAGCTCGCCTTCGGCCTGCTGGCCATGACCATCTGCATCCCCTCGATGCAGGAGTGGGGTGCGATCTTCGGCTCCAGCCAGGCCGCGGTGCAGCTCACCTTCAGCGGTTACGTGGTGGCCTATGGCGGCCTGCAACTGCTGTATGGCCCGCTGTCCGACCGCCTCGGGCGCAAGAAGATCCTGCTGCTCGGCATTGCCCTGGGTGGTCTCGGCTCGTTGCTGGCCGCGCTCGCGGGCGATCTGCTCATGCTCACCGCCGCGCGCGTGCTGCAGGGCGCGGGCTGTGCCGCCGGCATGGTGGTCGGCCGCGCCATGGTGCAGGACCTGTTCGACGGCCCCGAGCGCACCCGCGTCATGGCCTACATCGGCATGGCCATGGGCCTGGTCCCGCCGCTGGCCACCATCATCGGTGGGCAGCTGCACGTGCGCCTGGGCTGGCAGGCCAACTTCGTGCTGCTGACCGGGCTGTCCCTCGTGCTGTTCATCGCCGCCTGGCGCGGCCTGCCCGACCACACCGCCCCAGCCGAACCGCAGCAGACGCACTGGCTGCGCGACATGGCCTCGTCCTACGCGCAACTCGCGCGCGCGCCCGGCTTCCTGCTCTACGTGGCCCTGCTCTCCATGACCACCGCCACCTTCTACGCCTTCCTCGCGGGCGCGCCCATCGTGCTCGGCAGCTACGGCGTGGGCCCGGCGGGCATCGGGTACCACATCATGCTGGTGCCGCTGGCCTACATCGTCGGCAACTACCTCACCACCCACCTGGTGCACCGCATCGGCGAGCGCACCGTGATGCGCCTGGGGCAGGGCAGCTCGCTGCTGGGCATCGGCCTCATGCTCGCGCTCGCGCTGGCCGGGGTGGACACGCCGCTGGCCCTCTCGCTGCCCCTGCTGCTGCTGGGCATGGGGCACGGCCTGCTGGTGCCGCCCACCCTCATCGGCACCGTGGGCCTGCTGCCGGCGCTGGCGGGCGCGGCCGCCGCCGTGGCCGGCCTGATGCAGCAGCTCATGGGTGCGGTGGGCGGTTTCGTGGTGGGCCTGGTGCCGCACGACGGCGCGGTGAACCTGGGCTGGCTGATGCTCGCGCTCTCGGCTTGCGCCGCCGTGGCCATGGCGCTGCTGCAGCGCGGCCAGGCCACCCGCCCGGCGGCCGGCTGATCACACGCTCGAACAGGGGCGCCGGTATACTGGCCCGACCATGCGCCCTTGGCTTGCCGCCGTCTTCGCCCTGCACCTCTTCCTGAGTGTGGGTGCGTGGGCATTCGGGCCTTCCCATGGGGTGGAGGCCGTTCAGGCCAGCCACGCGCAGAGCCTGGTGATCGAGGTGGTCGCTGCCGTCCAGCCGACGCCCGACGACGGCCTGAGCGCCGACCCTTGGCCCGAGCACGGCCTGGCCGATGCCCAGGCCGACCTGCCCGAGTGCCTGGACGCGCCCATCGCCACCTCCGGCCCGGGCGAACACCTGCGCACACCGTCGCCGCCCCCGGCGCCAGACCTCACGCCGCCTGTGCTCGACGGGCTCCAGCGACCGCCGCGCGGCCAGCTCGCCCTCGCCTGACCGTTTCCGCCGCGCGGCCCTGAGGCCGCTCCGGCGCCCAGGTGTCCCCTTTTTTCGCCAGGCCGCTGGCGCCCCGTTCCATGGAACTGCTCACCGACCCCAATGTCTGGATCGCGTTCGCGATGCTCACCGCGCTCGAAATCGTGCTCGGCATCGACAACATCATTTTCATCTCGATCCTCGTGGGCCGGCTGCCACCGCACCTGCGCGACAAGGCCCGCCGCCTCGGCCTGGGCTTTGCCATGCTCTCGCGGCTGGCGCTGCTGTTCACGCTGAGCTGGGTCATGGGGCTCACGGCCGACCTGTTCACCGTGGTCGGCCAGGGCATCAGCGGGCGCGACATCGTGCTGCTGCTGGGCGGCCTGTTCCTGCTCTACAAGGCCTCGCACGAAATCTTCGTCGAGGTCGAGGCGCGCGAGCAGCACGGCCCGGCCGCGACCGACAGCGCCGAGCTCAAGGCCGCGGGCAGCAAGCTGTTCTGGGGAATCATCGGCCAGATCGCCATCATCGACATCGTGTTCTCGCTCGACTCGGTCATCACCGCCGTGGGCATGGTCGACCAGATCAGCGTGATGGTGGCCGCCGTGGTCGTGTCGGTCGGCGTGATGCTGGTGGCGGCCCGGCCGATCGGCAATTTCGTGGACGCCCACCCCTCCGTCAAGGTGCTGGCCCTGGCTTTCCTGGTCATGGTGGGCATGGCGCTCACCGCCGAGGCCTTCGACCGCGAAGTGCCCAAGGGCTACATCTACGCCGCCATGGCCTTCTCGCTCGCGGTCGAGGCGCTCAACATCCGCGCCCGCGCCAAGCGGCAGGCCCTGGCCGCGCGCCAGGGCACCTGAACACCACTTCTTTTTCTCTCACTCACCCTTCCATTGCTTTTCTCAAGGACCCCCATGAACCCGCATCTCGACCTCTCTTCCCCCGCCGCCGCCGGCCAGGCCGTTGCCGTTGAACGCAACCGCGTGCTGCGCAACACCTACTGGCTGCTCGCGCTCTCCATGATCCCCACCGTGCTGGGCGCCTGGCTCGGCGTGGTCACCGGCATCACCGCGCCGCTCACCGGCTTCCTCGGCATCGCCGTCTTCCTGGGCGGCGCCTTCGCTTTCATGTTCGCGATCGAGAAGACCAAGAACTCCGCCGCCGGCGTGCCCGTGCTGCTGGCCTTCACCTTCTTCATGGGCCTGATGCTCTCGCGCCTGATCGGCTCGGTGCTCGGCCTGGCCAACGGCGCGGGCCTGATCATGACCGCCTTCACCGGCACCGGCGTGATCTTCCTCGGCATGGCCACGCTGTCCACCGTCATCAAGCGCGACCTGGGCAACATGGGCAAGTTCCTGTTCATCGGCATGATCATGCTGCTCGTGGCCGGCATCGCCAACGTGTTCATCCAGTCCGGCGCGCTCATGATCACGCTCTCCGTGCTGGCCATCGGCATCTTCTCGGCCTTCATCCTGTACGACCTCAAGCGCGTGCGCGACGGCGAGGAAACCAACTACATCACCGCCACCCTGGGCGTGTACCTGAGCCTGTTCAACATCTTCCAGAGCCTGCTGGCCCTGCTGGGCATCGCCGGCGGCCGCGAGGAGTGAGGCGGGGGCTGCTGCTGGCGCTGGCCGCGCTGCTGGCGGCCTGCGCCGACGGTTACCCCAGCGAGGACGGCGCGCTCCATCTCAGCCACGACATGGAGCTGAACAAGGCCCTGGGTGCCATGCACCACCTGGGCCACCGGCGCCAGCTCGACCACCACTGGCACTACGAGCTGCTGCCGGGCTGCGTGCTGCAGGCCCAGGCCAGGCGCTTCCTGCGCGACCGCGAACCGGTGCAGGTGGCGCTGCGGCGCTCCGTGGCCGTGGTGGAGAAGGACGCCAACACCGGCAGCCACGCGGTGCGCGTGGCGCCCACCGGCGACGCGCAGGGCGTGCTGGTGCTCGAGGGCGTGGACGCGCACGACGCCGCGCAGATGAAGTGGCTGGTGGACTTCCTGCCGCGGCACTGCGCGGCAGGTGCCTGAGCGCAGGCGGTCAGGCGTTGAGGATCACCTCGAAGCCGCCGTAGATCATGCGCTGGCCGTCGAAGGGCATCTTCATGTCCTTCACGCGCGGGTCTTCCATGAACTTCTTCATGCCCTCGTCGCGCTGGGCGCGCGAGGGCCAGGTGATCCAGGAGAAGACCACGGTTTCGTCCGGCTTGCGCTGCACGGCCATGGGGAACGAGGTCAGCTTGCCGTCGGGCACGTCGTCGCCCCAGGTCTCCACAACGTTCAGCGCGCCGAACTCCTTGAAGACCACGGCCGCCAGGCGGGCGTGTTCGAGGTACTCCTTCTGCTTGTTGCTGGGCACGGCGGCCACGAATCCATCGATGTATTTCATGCTGAATCTCCTGGGGTAGGGAACAAGGGAAGGCAGGCGCCCAAACGCCTCACCTGACCTTACGACGAATCAGGCCCGGGGAGATCGACAGTCCTACCGTCTGTCAGCGCCCAATTTTTGGGGTGCGCCGACCGGCGCGTGCTCGGCCATCAGGTCGACGATCCAGTCGATGAACACCCGCAGCTTGGCGCTGACGTGCCGGTTCGGCGGAAATGCCACGTACAGCGGCATCGGGTCGAGCCGCCAGCCGTCGAAAAGGGGAACCAGTTCGCCGCGCGCCAGCGGCTCGCGCGCCATGTAGTGCGGCAGCCAGAGAATGCCCAGTCCGGCGATGCCGGCGGCGAGGTAGGCATTGCCGTCGTCGACCGAGAGCACGTGGCGGCCCTGCACCTCGACGCGTTCGGTGTCCCGGTGCATGGCGTAGGGCACGGCCTTGCCGGTGCGGGCCCAGATGAAACCCACGATGCGGTGGTGCGTGCCGCCCAGCTCCCTTGGGTGCGTGGGCGTGCCCGCCAGGGCCAGGTAGCTCGGCGCGGCGTACACGCCCAACGGCAGATCGCCCACGCGGCGGGCCATCAGCGACTGGTCCCTGAGCTCGCCGCCGCGCACCACGCAGTCCACGTTCTCGTCGATCAGGTCGACCACGCGGTCGCTCACGCCCATGTCGAGCTGGATGTCGGGGTAGCGCGCGTGGAAGGCAGGCAGTGCCGGCACCAGGATCGTGCGGGCCAGCGGGCTGGGCACGTCCACCCGCAAGCGGCCCCTGGGCAAGGCCGACGCGCTGGACAGGCTCGTTTCGGCATCGTCCATGTCCGCCAGCAACCGCACCACGCGTTCGTGGTACGCCGCGCCATCGGCCGTCACGTTGACCTTGCGCGTGGTGCGGTTGAGCAGCTTCACGCGCAGGCGGGCTTCCAGTTGCTGCACCAGCTGCGTCACGCTGGTTTTGCTCATGCGCAGCGTCTCGGCGGCCTTGGTGAAGCTGCCCGTCTCCACCACCCGCGCGAACGCCTGCATCGCATCGAAACGGTCCATCGAGGCTCCTTGACGGTTCAAAGATTGTTTGGATTGTGCAAACAGTGATTGTTGGCCTGGCCTGTTTATCTGCGTGGCCGACGTCCCTAAAGTCCCTTCATCGCATCAACGGGTCGCTTCGACCCAGTCAAGAAGGAATTCCACCCATGGCCACACGCGACGTTGTCTTTCCCGCCGGGCGGCAGGCGCTCTACGAGAGAAACCGATATTCACCGGCGATCCGCTCCAACGGCTTCCTGTTCGTTTCGGGGCAGGTCGGCAGCCGGGAAGACGGATCACCCGAGCCCGAACTGGACGCGCAGGTCCGCCGCGCGTTCGACAACCTGAACGCCATCCTGAAGGCCGCCGGCTGCACCTTCGACGACGTGGTGGACGTGACCGTCTTCCTGGTGGATCCCGAAGCGAACTTCGGGAAAGTCTGGGGCATCGTGCCCGAATACTGGGGCGAAGCGCCGCATCCCACGCTGACCGGCGTCGGCGTGACCTGGCTCTACGGTTTCCAGTTCGAGATCAAGGTGATCGCCCGGTTGCCGCAGGGCCAGGGGGGCTGAACGGCCGGTCGTTCTGCGGCTGTTTCTGTGGCTGGATGCGGCGGCAGAAGCGTGTCGCGGTGGCCTTGTCGGGCCCTTCGATCCGGTCCTCCAGCTCATCCAGCACGTCCATCACACCGGGGTTGGCCCGGTACTTCTTCCTGAGCCGCGCGAGTTCGGCGTCCGTGCCCGTGCAGGTGCGGCACACGCCGCGGTCGATGTCGGCCTGCCGCGCCTTGTCGTAGCCTGCTTCACCGCGCCAGTGATCGCATTCCTCGCGCCGCTCCAGGAACTGGCGCAGGTCGGTGGGATGCTCCGCCGCCTGGGCGGGCCACCCACCGCCAAGCAGCAGCAGGGTCAGGACGCAGATGGACGTTGCCCGCAGGGCGGGCCGCGTCACTTCTTCTGTTTGGCGACGGCCCGCCCGTAGTCGACGGACATCTTGTCCATGTAGTCCAGCGCGGCCTTGTGCTGCTCGGCATGGAACTGCATCAGCTTCTCGAACTGGTCCGCCGCCACCTCGAACGGCATGCCCACCCCGCGCATGGAGTCCAGCAGCGCCTTCTGGGATTTCAGCACCATCCACCAGGCTTCGTGGGCCTGCTGGGCGGCCGCCTTGGATTGTTCCCAGAGCGTTTTGGCCATGTCGGCCTGAGCCTTGTCGATCATGTGGGTCTCCTGCTTCGTTGAGGGGGAAGGCGGGCGGCGGCGCGGCCGGGCCCTGACGAAGAATATAGGCAATGCCGTCCGCTGGATACCCTGGCTGCCGTGCAGCCGGTCAGGTCGCGGGCGCCGTCCACAGCGCCCAGATGTCTTGCGACAGCTCGAGATAGCGCTCGCGCGGCCCGGCCGTCTCCGCGCCGAACCAGCGCACGAACTCCTCGTGCAGCACGGTGGCCACCTCCTGGGCGGACTGGCAGTCCCGCAGCCTCGGGATGACCGTGCCCGCTTCCGCGTCGTACTCGTCGGTGTTGAAGTGGTAGTTGATCTCGACGGGGTCGCGGCGAAACATGGCACCCGACACCGCGGCGAAAAGTTCGGGGTGCGCCTGGCGCACGCGCTCGCGCTCGACCTGCGTCTGCTGGATGGCCCGCACCAGTTCAGGGGGAATGTCGTCGGCGTTCGCGTTGGCCACCATGGTGTGGTCCTTCCCGTTGGATGGAGGTGAAGGCAGTCTATGCGCGCCGGCCCGCAAGCCGATGCACACATGAGGGAGACGCCGCATCGGGCCGCCCCAGGAACTTGCCGCGCGCCTCTTCGCCTACTTGCTCACCGCGGCCTGCTGCGTGAAGGCCAGCGCCACGAAATCCACGAAGACCCGCACGCGCGCGGCCAGCTGGTGGCGCTGCGGGTAGACCGCGTGGATGGAGGCGTCGGGCGTGAAGTACTGCGGCAGGACCTGCACCAGCCGCCCGTTGCGCAGGTAGCGCTCGATGTCCCATTCGGCGCGCATCAGGATGCCGTGGCCGTCCAGCGCCCAGTTGACAGCGATCTCGCCGTCGTTGGTGGTGAGGTTGCCGCGCGTCTTCACCGCCTCGGTGCTCACCGTCTTGCCGCGCCCGCTGGAGAGGCGCCACACGCCATACGCTTGCTCGCCCTGGCGGATGCCGATGCAGTTGTGTCGGGTGAGGTCGTGCGGCACCTTGGGCACGCCGTGTCGGGCCAGGTAGGCGGGCGAGGCGCAGAGCAGGCGCCGGTTGGGCGCGATCTGGCGCGCGATCATGCGCGAATCGGGCGGCGCGCCGAAGCGGATGCAGACGTCGAAGGCGTCGTCGGTGAGCGGCGGCGGGTTCACCGAGAGCTGCAGCTGCACCTCCACCTGCGGGTGCTTGCGCACGAAGCGCGAGATGAGCGGCGCCACGTGGCTGCGGCCAAAGCCCAGCGTGGCGTTGACGCGCAGCAGGCCGGTGGGCGTGGAGCGCGAGACGCCGAGCAGCTCCTCCATGTCGTCGATCTCGCCGAGGATGCGGCGCGCGTGCTGCAGGTAGACCTCGCCTTCGGGCGTGAGGCTCATGCGCCGCGTGGTGCGGTTGAGCAGGGCCACGCCCACGCGCGACTCCATCAGCGCCAGGTGCTTGCTCACCGCCGGGGTGGTGATGCCGAGCTCGCGCGCGGCCGCGCTCAGGCTGCCGGCGCTGGCGAGCACCGAGAAGAAGCCCAGGTCGGCGGGCTGGATGGCGGAACTCATGGCGGTCTCATTGTTGAATCCAGGTTAACGATGGATTCACTTTAGCGGTGTTTCAGTCGATCGTCGAATCCCTACAGTCCACCCATCGACCCACCCCATCAGAGACACCGTTATGAAGACCTACGCGATCGCGACCATTCCCGGAGACGGCATCGGCAAGGAAGTCGTGCCCGCCGGCCAGCAGGTGCTGGAGGCGCTGGCCGCCACCAGCCACACGTTCCGCTTCCAGTTCGAGGACTTCGACTGGGGCGGCGACTACTACCGCCAGCACGGCGAGATGATGCCGGCCGATGGCCTGGACGCGCTGCGCGGCAAGGACGCGATCCTGTTCGGCTCGGCGGGCGATCCGCACATCCCCGACCACATCACGCTCTGGGGCCTGCGCCTGAAGATCTGCCAGGGCTTCGACCAGTACGCCAACGTGCGCCCCACGCGCATCCTGCCGGGCATCGACGCACCGCTCAAGCGCTGCAAGGCCGAAGACCTGAACTGGGTGATCGTGCGCGAGAACTCCGAGGGCGAGTACGCCGGCGTGGGCGGCCGCGTGCACCAGGGCCACCCGATCGAGGCCGCCACCGACGTGAGCATGATGACCCGCGCGGGGGTAGAACGCATCATGCGTTTCGCGTTCAAGCTGGCGCAGTCGCGCCCCCGCAAGCAACTGACCGTGATCACCAAGAGCAACGCCCAGCGCCATGCCATGGTGATGTGGGACGAGATCGCGGTGCAGATCGCGAAAGAGTTCCCGGACGTGACCTGGGACAAGGAGCTGGTGGACGCCGCCACGGCCCGCATGGTGAACCGCCCCGCCACGCTGGACACCATCGTCGCCACCAACCTGCACGCCGACATCCTGAGCGACCTGGCCGCCGCGCTCGCGGGCAGCCTGGGCATCGCGCCCACCGGCAACATCGACCCCGAGCGCCGCTACCCCTCGATGTTCGAGCCCATCCACGGTTCGGCCTTCGACATCATGGGCAAGGGCGTGGCCAACCCGGTCGGCACCTTCTGGAGCTGCGTGATGCTGCTCGAACACCTGGGCGAGTTCGATGCGGCGCAACGCCTCATGCAGGCCATCGAGCAGGTCACGGCCAACCCCGCGCTGCACACCGGCGACCTGGGCGGCAAGGCCACCACCGCGCAGGTCACGCAGGCCGTGTGCGAGCTGCTCACCGCGAGCCTGCAGCGCAAGGCCGCCTGAATTCCTTGATGGTTCCCGGCGCAATCCCGCGCCCACGACCGGACGGTTCGTCCGGCGGTTCACACGCACACCGTGCAACAGGAGACAGACATGCAGAACGCCCGCCCCATCCCGCGCCGCCTCGTCCTTCAGGGGGTGGCCCTGGCCGCCGCCATGACGGTCACCGGCACCATGGCCCAGGCCTGGCCGAACCGGCCCATCACGCTCATCGTGCCGTTCCCGGCCGGAGGCACCACCGACGTGCTGGCCCGCGCGCTGGGCGAGCGGCTGCAGCAGAGCCTGGGGCAGCCGGTGGTGATCGAGAGCAAGCCGGGCGCGGGCGCCACCATCGGCGCGGACTTCGTGGCCAAGGCCAAGCCCGATGGCTACACGCTGCTGGTGGGCGCGGTGCACCACACCATCGCGACCAGTGTCTACAAGAAATTGCCCTACGACTTCCAGAAAGACCTGGCGCCGCTCACCACGATTGCCATGGTGCCCAACGTGCTGGTGGTCAACGCCGCCACGCCGGCGAAGAGCGTGAACGAACTCGTGGCCCTGCTCAAGGCCGAGCCGGCCCGGGCGAACTACGGCTCCAACGGCAACGGCACGGCCCAGCACCTGATCGGCACGCAGTTCCAGAACAACACCGGCGCCAGGCTCACGCACATCGCCTACAAGGGCAGCGGCCCGCTGGCGACCGATCTGCTGGGTGGTCAGATCCTGCTGTCGTTCGACACCATCACGCCGGTGCTGCCCCACATCAAGGCCGGCAAGCTGCGCCCGCTGGCCGTCACCACCGCCACGCGCTCGCCCGCGCTGCCCGACGTGCCGACGCTGGACGAGGCCGGCCTCAAGGGCTTCAACATCGGCACCTGGTTCGGGGTGCTGGCCCCGGTGGCCACGCCCAAGGACATCCAGGCGCGCCTGAGCAGCGAGATGGTGAAGATCATCAAGTCGCCCGAGTTCCGCCAGCGCATGGCCGACATCGGCGCCGACCCGATCGGCGACAGCCCGGAGCAGATGGCGCAGACCATCAAGGCCGAAACCGAGAAGTTCGCCAGGCTCGTCAAGGACGCGAACGTGGTGATCGACTGAGCAAAGCGCCCACGCGGATTGACTCCACCGTGCCCGCGTAACGCGCCAGGCCCCGCAGCAGCACCTCCGCCGCTTCGGGGCCGATGTCTTTCAGCATCTCGCGCTCGGCCTTCTTCACCGCCAGGCCGAAGGCCTTGAGCCATTCGCGGCCCGCCTCGGTGAACTTGACCATGCGAGCGCGCTTGTCGGTCGGGTCCGCCTCGCGTTGCACCAGGCCCAGGCCTTCGCACTGGTCGATCAGCTCGGTCATGGCGGCGTTGGTCATGCGGGCGCGGCGCGCCAGCTCGGTGATGCGTGTGCCTTCCAGGTCGAGGTGGCGCGTCAGGTTCACGTGCGAGAGCCGGGTGTCCGCATGGCCGGCGGCGGCCATGAGTTCGAGCACGCGCGACTCGAAGCGCGTGACGGCGTTGCCCAGCACGCGCCCCGCGTTGCCCAGGCGCCAGGCATCGGGCGCGCGGCGCCGGGGTTGAGGGGTTTCGGTTTTCATGCGTACAATGGATTTGCTTAGGTTGCCTAATTAAATCGACGATGGAGACGGGTGTGGCGGAATTCTTGACGCTGGAACAGGCGCGGGCTGAATGCGGCGAACTGCGGGTGGACGTGCTGATCGCGGGCGCGGGCCCTTGCGGGCTGATGCTGGCCAACGAACTGGGCTTGCGCAATGTACCGTGCCTGGTGGTGGACCCCAAGGCCACCACGGCCTTCAACCCGCAGGCCAACGCCACGCAGGCGCGCACCATGGAGCACTTCCGCCGCATCGGCATCGCGCGGCAGATCCGCGCGCTGGGCCTGCCCGGCGACCACCCGACCGACATCGCCTACTTCACCCGGTTCGCGCGGCACGAGCTGGCGCGCCTGCGCCTGCCCACCGCCGCGCAGGCCACCGAGCAGATCAAGACCCTGGCCGGTTCGTGGAGCGCGGCCGAGCTGCCGCACCGCGTGTCGCAGAAGTACGTGGAGGCCGTGCTGCGCGAGCATGCCGAGCAGCGCACCGGCCGGCAGATCGGTTTTGGCTGGCGGCTGCAATCCTTCGACGACACCGGCGACGAGGTGGTGGCGCAGGTGGCGCCTGCCGCCGGCGGTGGCGCGGTCGCGGTGCGGGCGCGTTACCTGGTGGGGGCCGACGGCGCGCGCAGCGCTGTGCGCGGCGCGCTGGGCATCGAGATGGGCGGTGCCACCGGCCTGCAGCGCCAGTTCATGGGCGGCAAGATGTTCGCGATCTACCTGCGCGCGCCGGCGTTCTACGAGCGGTATCCGCACGACATCGCCTGGATGTACGTCTCGGTGAACCACGAGCGGCGCGTGTTCATGGCCTCGGTGGACGGGCGCGGCGAGTTCGCCTTCCACGCCGCCGTGCACCCGCACGAGACACCGGAGGACTGGACGCACGCCGACGCGCGCCGCATCTTCGCCGAGGCCAGCGGCATGGACATCGACTTCGAGGTGCTGTCCACCGGCGTGTGGATCGCGGGCCATTCGCTGGTCGCCGAGCGTTACCAGCGCGGGCGCGTGTTCATCGCGGGCGACGCGGCCCACCTGTTCACGCCCACCGGGGGCCTGGGCTACAACACGGCGGTGGGCGATGCGGTGAACCTGGGCTGGAAGCTCGCGGCGGTGGTGAAGGGGCAGGCGCACGCCTCCCTGCTGGACAGCTACGAGCAGGAGCGCCGTCCCATCGGCCTGCGCAACACGGCCTATGCGCGCGAGTTCGCCGATTCGGTGGGCCTGTTCGAGGTGACGCCCGAGCTGGAGGCCGAGGGCGCCACGGGCGACGCCCTGCGCGCGCAGGCCAGCGAGGTGCTGGGCGCGCACGTGCGGCGCGAGTTCAACATCCCCGGCGTCACCTTCGGTGAACGGGTGGACACGTCGCCCATCGTGTTCGGCGACCCGGCCCGGGTGCCGCCCGACCAGGCCAACGCCTACCACCCGTCCACCCAGCCGGGCGGGCGCCTGCCGCACCGCTGGCTGGAGGGCGAGCGCTCGCTGTACGACCTGCTGGGCTTCGAGTGGACGGTGCTGGCGCCGGCCCACGCAGGGGCCGAGGCCACGCGCCTGGCCGAGGCCGGGCGCGCGGCGGGGCTGGACGTGGCCGTGTTGAGCCTGGAGGCCGAAGAGGGCGGCGACCTGCTGGCCGAGGGCCTGCTGCTGGTGCGGCCCGATCAGGTCATTGCCTGGCGCGGCGCGGACGTGCCCGAGAACGCCGCCGCCCTCTGGGCGCGTGTGGCACGCACCTGAGCCTTGGCAAGCGGTGCCCGACCGGTGGTGGGGCCCGCGTCGCCTGGGCGACTGGCACCGGGTATTCACTATGGGTTCGGGCGATCTCCAGTCGCATAACCGTCTCCCTGCTCAGCCATGCGCGGGCAGGCATCGGTTCCCTACAACGACAGGAGACAAGCTTGAAAACACCTATCAGACTTCGTTTGGCGGTTTTGGCGGGCACGGCATGGCTCGCGGCGTGTGGTGGAGGAGGCGGTGGCAACGAGCCCGCGCCGCCCGCGCCGGTGGTTCCGGAAGAGGCCCGCGCTCAGGACAGCAAGGTCTACACACCGGCCGCGCCGGGCGCCACCACCTTTGCCGTCATGGCCGGCGTGGCGGTCGGCACGGACCGATGGGCCGGCGTGCTCAATGGCGCGTCCTACCAGATCGAGGTGCCGGCGACCTGGAACGGCAAGCTGGTGATGTACGCGCACGGTTATGTGGGTGAAGTGCCGACGCTCAACGTCACGGCGCCCACGATCCGGCGCTACCTGATCGAGAACGGTTACGCCTGGGCCGCGTCGAGCTACTCGAAGAACTCGTACGACGTGCGCGCGGGCGTGGAGGACACCAACGCGCTCGCGCTCGCCTTCAACCAGATTGCGGCGGCCCGAGGCCGCCCGCTGCCGGCGCCCACGAAGCTGTACATCACGGGCCATTCCATGGGCGGGCACGTCACCGGGGCCGCGATCGAAGAAGAGACCTACGCCACGGCGAAGAACAAGGTTCGCTACAACGGCGCCGCGCCCATGTGCGGCGTGATGGGCGATGCCGAGCTCTTCAACCGCTTCGCGGGCATGCAAGTCGCGGCCCAGGCGATCGCGGGCGTGCCGAGTTACCCCACCAACAAGTGGTCGGAGATCCAGGGCCTGGTCACCACCGCCCTGTTCACCACCTACAACAACGCCAACATCGTGCCGAGCAACCCGCTGGGCGTGAGGTACCTGTCGGTGGTGGAGAACCTCACCGGCGGCGATCGCCCGCTGTTCGATCAGGGGGTGGCTTTCGGCCGCAGCTTCCAGTCGGCCTACGGCGTCTTTGGCAGCGATGGCACGGTCAACGGCATCCTGAACAAGAACGTGCTGGACACCAACGCCTACACCTACATGATCGACGGCGACGTGCCGAACTCCACCGCCCTGAACGCCTCGGTGCAGAAGCTGACGGCCGCGCCCGACGCGAACCGGCTTCGCCGCGACGGCCTGCGCTGGATCCCGGCGATCCACGGCGACTTCAAAGTGCCGGTGGTGTCCATCCACACGCTGGGCGATCTGTTCGTGCCTTTCAGCATGCAGCAGATCTACCGGCAACGCGCGGTGGCCAAGGGCAACGGGAATCTGCTGGTGCAGCGTGCGATCCGGGGCGCGAGCCATTGCGATTTCACCGTGGCCGAGCAGGTGCGGGCGTTTTCGGACATGGTGGCCTGGGCCGAAGGCGGGCCGCCGCCAGCCGGTGACGACGTGAGCACCCCGGCCACCGTGGCCGCCCCCACCTACGGCTGCACGTTCACCGACAACACCATCGGGCCGGACGATGCCGGCTCCGCCGCGTCCTTGTTCCGTCCCGCCATCCTGGGCGCGCTGCCCGGCGTCTGCCCGCCCTGAGCGAGGGTGTCCCCAGCTTCGGTGCGGCAACGCACCCGAGGCTGGGGCGCCGGAATCGATGAGCGGTTGAATCCGAGCGCCCGGTGAAGGCATACCCGGGAGGGGTACTCGATAGGATGGAACGTGGGGTCGCGCCTGGTGTGGCGCCCCCGTTCGATACCTATAAACGGAGCCCCACATGCAGTCCTCCCCGCCCATGCCCGGCCTCTCGCGCCGCCACTTCAACGGCCTCGTGGCCGGTGCCGCCGTGCTGGGCGCGCCCGCGTTGCGGGCGCAGTCGGGCAACCGCATCGTGCTCGGCCAGTCGGCCGCGTTCACGGGCGCGGCGGCGCAGCTGGGTATCCAGTTCCACGCCGGCGCCAAGCTGTTTTTCGACCAGCTCAACGGCCAGGGCGGCGTGAACGGCCAGCGCATCGAGATCGTGCAGCTCGACGACGGCTACGAGCCGGACCGCTGCGCCGAAAACACCCAGAAGCTGCTGGCCAGCGAGGTGTTCGCGCTGTTCGGCTACATCGGCACGCCCACCAGCCTGGCCGCGCTGCCGCTGGCGACCAAGGCGCAGACCCCGTTCATCGCGCCCTTCACGGGGGCCATGGGCCTGCGCCAGCCGTTCAACCGGCTCGCCTTCCACCTGCGCGCCTCGTACAACGACGAGACCGCGCTGATCGTGCGCCAGCTCACCAACCTCGGCCTGAACAAGGTGGCGGTGTTCCACCAGAACGACGCCTACGGCAAGGCCGGCCTCGATGGCACGGTGCTCGCGCTGACGGCGCGCAACCTCAAACCCGTGGCCACGGCCACGGTGGAGCGCAACTCGGTGGATGTGGCGCAGGCCGTGGCCACCATCAACGCGGCCAAGCCCGACGCGGTGGTGCAGATCAGCGCCTACAAGTCGTGCGCGGCCTACATCCGTGCCGCGCGCGCGGCGGGCTACGGTGGCACCTTCTACAACGTGTCCTTCGTCGGCACGCAGGCCCTGGCCGACGAACTCGGCAAGGACGGCGCGGGCGTGGTGGTTTCACAGGTGGTGCCCACGCCGTACAGCGCATCGCGCCCGATCACGCGCGAGTTCATCGAAGCCATCGGCAAGGGCGGCAACAAGGTGCAGCCCAACTTCTCCAGCATGGAAGGTTTCCTGGCCGCGAGGCTGTTCAGCGAAGGCCTGCGCCGCGCAGGCTCGCGGGTCACGCGCGACAGCTTCATCAACGGCATGGAGGCCATCGGCGAACAATCCTTCGGCGGCTTCCAGGTCTCGCTGGGCCCGAACGACCACGTGGCGTCCAGCTTCGCCGAGCTGTCGATGCTCACCGGCGACGGCAAGGTGCGGACCTGAGGCCTTCTCAGCGGATCGCCGCGTAGCGCTGCTCCATTTCCTGGCGCATGGTGTTGCGCAACGTGGCCGGTTTGGGACGGCGTGGGGCTTGCCGTGGTTGTCCAGGGCAATTTGGATGAAGGCGCTGCTGTTTTCATGCGCGCTGCGCATAGAACTTTTGCTGAGGACTTCTCACTTTCGAGCATTGAGCGACGTCCCCCTCGCCTTCAAAACTCCTTGCTTGGAAATCATGAGTAAATCGATCACGAGTTCGATGTCAAACGCCAGCGGTTCCTCTGTGAGCGCAGAAGATATCGATATCACCGTCTCTAACCACTCTTTCGGTTCATACGTCCACGAGAACTTGCCTGATGCCGACTCGTCTATTTCCGAGGCCGCAAGTGAGCGGTCCAATGACTCTTCGGAAATGGCCGATTCTTTCTTTGCTGGTTTTAATATTTCTTTCAAAGAAGAGGGGATAAAGAGAAGCCTCAGCTTAAGGCTTGACCAGGAAAGCAATGGGGAAGGCGCCCCGAAAAAGATTCAAGACCGGAGCTTGGCTGAAAAGGACCTTGCGGAAGCAAAGGACGCAACGCTTGAGCCCGTTCAAAAGGTCCATATCCAGAATCTGGCGGACCATGTCAATCAGATTGAACACAAAAATCCTTCGTTATCTCAACTCTGGAAAAAATGGAGTCTGGGTGAAAAAATCCTGGCAGTCCTTGTTAGTCCGATAGCCATTCCAATTTATCTCGGTTATCTTGGCCTTCGTGCCTTCTATAGAAACGTGTTACAGCCGATTGGCAACTTCGTGGTCAAGGTGGGCAGCCTGATCAAGCAGGGCATTGCGAAGGTGGGCCAGTTCTTCGCTGATGTGGGCAGTGCCATCTTTCGGAACGTGCTCAAACCCATCGGCAACTTCGTGGTCAAGGTGGGCAGCCTGATCAAGCAGGGCATTGCGAAGGTGGGCCAGTTCTTCGCTGATGTGGGCAGCGCCATCTTTCGGAACGTGCTCAAACCCATCGGCAACTTCGTGGTCAAGGTGGGCAGCCTGATCAAGCAGGGCATTGCGAAGGTGGGCCAGTTCTTCGCTGATGTGGGCAGTGCCATCTATCGGAACGTGCTGAAACCCATCGGCAACTTCGTGGTCAAGGTGGGCAGCCTGATCAAGCAGGGCATTGCGAAGGTGGGCCAGTTCTTCGCTGATGTGGGCAGCGCCATCTTTCGGAACGTGCTCAAACCCATCGGCAACTTCGTGGTCAAGGTCGGCAGCCTGATCAAGCAGGGCATTGCGAAGGTGGGCCAGTTCTTCGCTGATGTGGGCAGTGCCATCTATCGGAACGTGCTCAAACCCATCGGCAACTTCGTGGTCAAGGTGGGCAGCCTGATCAAGCAGGGCATTGCGAAGGTGGGCCAGTTCTTCGCTGATGTGGGCAGTGCCATCTATCGGAACGTGCTCAAACCCATCGGCAACTTCGTGGTCAAGGTGGGCAGCCTGATCAAGCAGGGCATTGCGAAGGTGGGCCAGTTCTTCGTTGATGTGGGCAGCTTCATCTATCGGAACGTGCTGAAACCCATCGGCAACTTCGTGGTCAAGGTGGGCAGCCTGATCAAGCAGGGCATTGCGAAGGTGGGCCAGTTCTTCGTTGATGTGGGCAGTGCCATCTTTCGGAACGTGCTGAAACCCATCGGCAACTTCGTGGTCAAGGTCGGCAGCGTGATCAAGCAGGGCATTGCGAAGGTGGGCCAGTTCTTCGCATATATCGGGCGAGGTCTCCGGGACGTCTGGAACGCACTGTGGGACAACCAACGAAACGTTTCTGAGGGAGGCGCAGCGCATCCAACCTGAACCACTGATCGAGTCGAATCGCCCTGCAATTCCGATTGAAGCGCTGACGGTGCGCCACACTCTCAGCGGATCGCCGCGTAGCGCTGTTCCATTTCCTGGCGCATGGTCTTGCGCAGCGTGGCCGCCGCGTGCCGGCGGTGCTCGTCGGGCGTGCCGGGTTCGAGCGGCGGCACGGCCTGGGGCTTGCCGTGGTCGTCCACCGCGATCATGGTGAAGAAGCAGCTGTTCACGTGCCGCTGCGCCTGGGTGCGGATGTTCTCCGCGATCACCTTGATGCCGACTTCCATCGACGAGGTGCCGGTGTGGTTCACGGCGGCGAGGAAGGTGAGCAGTTCACCCACCTGGATCGGCTGGCGGAACATCACCTGATCCACGCTGAGCGTGACCACGTAGGACGCCGCGTAGCGGCTGGCGCAGGCGAAGGCCACCTGGTCGAGCAGCTTGAGCACGGTGCCGCCGTGCACCTTGCCCGAGAAGTTGGCGGTGTCGGGGGTCATCAGCACCGTCATGCTGAGTTGGTGTCGGGGCAGTTCCATGAATCGGTCCGTGGGTCGGTTGGCGCAAGAGCGGGGCGCAGGCGGGTGATTCTGCAGGCATTAAAGAAGCTGTTTCGAATATCCGGATTTTCAAGCTAACCTCGGGCTCCCCCACCACAGGAGACCATCATCAACACCCGTTTTGTCCCGCTGGCGCTCGCCGCCTTGCTGAGCACCGCCGCCTGGGCCGGCCCCCAGGACCCTTCGCCTTTCGACGGCACGCGTTACGCCCCTCAGAAAGCGCTGTACGACTTCAACTTCGCCAAGCCGCTCGAGGGCAAGGCGGCGTTCGGCTACATCAAGAACCACCTGCGCGCGATCAAGGAATACGGCGACCCGGCCCGATCGCACATCGTGATCGTGGCGCACGGCAACGAGCTGCACGCTTTCTCGCGCCTCAACCGCGCGGCCTACCCGGACATGTACGAGGAACTCAAGGCGCTGAAGGACGCGGGCGTGACGATCCGCGTGTGCAGCAACGCGGCGCGTTCGCGCGGTTACAAGCCCGACGAGTTCTACGACGTGATCACCGTCGTGCCGGCCGCCGTGATCGACCTGGCCAAGTGGCAGAACGAGGGCTACAGCTACATGTACGCCGAGAGCTTCCCGCGCCTCACGCGCGAGGAGCTCGTGAAGCAGACGATCGAACTGCAGTAAGCCACGGACGGCCGGCTCAGGCCGGGGCGGCGCCCTGCACGGTGGGCGCCGCCTCGGTGAGCGCATCGGCCGCGCGCAGGCCGTCGGCCTCGGTCCGGTAGAGGTGCAGGCGCGGCCCTGTTTCCAGGTGCCCCGCCAGGCGCAACACGTTTTCCACCGGCAGCTTGATGCCGACCAGGTGCAGTTCGATGCGCTGGTCGTCGAGCTGTTCGCGCAGGCGGCCGAAGGCTTCGGCGCCGGTGGCGTCGATCCAGTTGATCGGGTGCGCGATCAGCATCACGTGGCGGGTGTCGGGGTGGGCCGCGATGTGTTCGGACACGGCGCGCTCGAAGCCGTTGGCGGTGGCGAAGTCCAGCGCGGCGTCCATGCGCAGCGCATACAGGCGCGGCGCCAGCGGCGGCAGTTTCCAGAGGTGGCGGTCGCGCAGGCTGCCGTCGGGGTGCAGGCCCACTTCGATGATGCGCGGGTGCAGCCGCAGATAGAGAAAGTGCGACAGCGCCATGAGCACGCCCGCCAGCACGCCCCAGTACAGGCGCGGCGCGGCCAGCACCGTCACCGCGAAGGTGATGCCGGCGATCACCGTCTCCACGCGCGAGAGCTTCCACAGCTGGCTGAAGGCGCGCGGCTTGATCAGGCCCATCACCGCCACCAGCACGATGGCGGCCAGCACCGCCAGCGGCACGTGGTGCAGCAGCGGGATGAACAGCAGCAGGGTGATCAGCACCACGATCACCGAGAAGATGGTGGCCCAGCCGGTCTTGGCGCCCGCGTACAGGTTGAGCGCCGAGCGCGAGAACGAGGAGCTGGTGGGGAAGGCGCCGCTCAGGCCCGAGGCCAGCTTGGCCAGGCCCTGGCCGATCAGGTCCTGGTCCTGGTCCCAGCGCTGGCCGCGCTGTCCGTTGTCCACCTTGGCGCTGGACGCGGTTTCCAGAAAGCTCACCAGCGTGATCACCAGCGTGGGCACCACCAGCTGGCCGAGCGTGGCCCAACCCGGCCAGCCGGGCCAGTAGGCGGCCGGCAGGCCCTGCGGCAGCGAGCCGATGACCGCGCCGCCCAGCGCCTCGAAGCCCACGGCGTAGCTGATGGCCGCGCTCGCCACCACCACGGTGAGCACGGTCGGAAAGCCCGGCCGCCAGCGGCGCGCCAGCACCAGCAGCGCGAAGCTGGCCACACCGAAGGCCAGCGAAGGCCAGTGCACGTTGGGCTGGGTGAACAGCGTGTCCCAGCCCGCGAAACCGAGCAGGGCCGGCAGTTGCGAGGCGATGATGAGCACCGCCGCAGCCTGCGTGAAGGCCATGAGCACGGGTGAGTTCACGAGGTTGAGCAGCCAGCCGAAGCGCGCGAAGCCCAGCGCGATCTGCAGCAGGCCGGTGAGCAGGGCGAGCCACACCGCCAGCGCCACCCATTGCGCGCTGCCAGGTTCGGCCAACCCGCTGAGCGAGGCGCCCACCAGCAGGCAGGTGAGCGCGGTGGGCCCGACCGAGAGGCGCGGCGAGGCGCTGAACAGCACCGCGATCAGCGCCGGCAGCAGCGAGGCGTAGATGCCGGTGACCAGCGGCATGCCCGCCAGCGCGGCGTAGGCCACGCCCTGCGGGATCACCATGAGGCCGACGGTGAGGCCGGCCAAGGCCTCGCCGCGCAGGAGGGCGGCGTCGGGGCGCGGCCAGCGGAGGAAGGGGAACAGGCGATGGGAACGTGACATGCCCCGATCCTACTGGGCCCGGGCCGCGCTCAGGCCGCGCAATGCAGGAACCGGGTGTCGAGAAAGGCCTCCATGCCTTCAATGCCCGACTCGCTGCCGTACCCGCTGTCCTTGACGCCACCAAACGGGGCCTCGGGCACCGAGACGCCCAGGTTGTTGACGGCCAGGCTGCCGACTTCCAGCCGTTCCGAAACGGCCAGGATGGCGCGCGCGCTGTCGGTGAAGAGGTAGCCGGCCAGGCCGTAGGGGTTGTGATTGGCCATGGCGATGGCGCCGTCCAGGGTGTCGAACGGCAGCGCGCAGGCCACCGGGCCGAACGGCTCCTCCTGCATGGCCGCCGCGTCGTGCGGCACGTCGGCGAGCAGGGTGGGTGCCACGAAGTGGCCGGCATCGGGGGCGTCGCCGGCGAGCTTGCGCGCGCCCTGGGCCACGGTGCGTTCGATCAGCTGCGTTAGTGCGGCCTGCCGTCGGCCGTTGGCCACCGGCCCCATCTGGGTCTGGGCGTCCAGGCCTGGACCCAGGCGCAAGGACTGGCTGGCGTGCGAGAAGGCGTCGAGGAAGTCGCCGTAGAGCCGGCGAGCGACATAGAAGCGCGTGGGCGCCAGGCAGGCCTGCCCGGCGTTGCGGAACTTCTGCGCCACCAGCAGGGGCACGGCGCGCGCCAGGTCCGCGTCCTCGCAGAGAATCACCGGCGCGTGGCCGCCGAGTTCGAGCGTGATGCGCTTGAGGTGGCGGCCGGCCTGCTGAGCCAGGTGACGGCCCACCGGCACCGAACCGGTGAAGCTCAGCTTGCGGATGGTGGGTGAGGCGATGAAGGTGTCCGAGACCTCGGCTGGCACGCCATAGACCAGTTGCAACACGCCGGGGGGCAGTTCCTGGTGGAGGCAGTCGACCATGGCGGCGACGCTGGCTGGCGTTTCTTCCGCGCCCTTGAGGATGATCGAGCAACCGGCGGCGAGGGCGCCGCCCAGTTTGCGCGCCGAGAGCACGAGCGGGAAGTTCCAGGGCGAGAACGCCGCCACCGGGCCGACCGGCGATTTGAGCACCGTCATGCGGCTGTCGGGGGTGCGCGCGGGGATCACACGGCCGTACACGCGCCGTGCTTCCTCGGCGTACCACTTGATCAGGTCGGCGGCCATGGCGCATTCGGCGCGCGCCTCGGCCAGGGGCTTGCCCTGCTCCAGCGTGAGCAGCCGGGCGATGTGCTCGCTCTGTTCGCGCAGCCGTGCCACGCCGCGCTCCAGGCGCGCGCAGCGTTCGTGTGCCGGGACGCGGCGCCATTGTTCGAAGGCCGGGCCGGTGGCGTCCAGCGCGTCCTGCAGATCCTGCGCGCTGGCCAGGGCCAGCTCGCCCAGCATCTCGGCGTTGGCCGGGTTCACCACCGGCATGCGGTGCGCGCCGGCGCCACGGCGCCAGGTGCCCGCGATCAGCAGGTCGGGGCAGCGGTAGAGGTCGGTGCTCATATGTTGCGTCCCCCATCCACGTCCAGGCACACGCCGGTGAGGTAGCTGGCTTCGTCGGACGCCAGGAAGGCCACGGCCGAGGCCACGTCGTCGGGACGGGTGAAGCGTCCCAACGGAATGCGCGCGAGAAAGCGCTCTCGGTTCTGCGGCGTGTCCTCCATGCCCATGAAGTCGCCCAGCATCGCGGTCTCGCCGATCATGGGGTTGACGGCGTTGACCCGCACGCCGGCGCGCGCGAATTCGAGCGCCAGGCCCTTGGTGAGGTTGATCATGGCGGCTTTGCTGCCGCTGTACCAGGTCAGGCCGGGCCCCGGGCGCACGCCGGTGGTGGAGGCCACGTTGATGATGCTGCCTTCGCCCTGTGCGACGAAACCCGGCAGCACCGAGTGCGCGGACCAGAAGAGGCTTTTGAGGTTGACGCGGTAGACCCGGTCGAACTCGTCTTCCGTCACCTCCAGCGCGGGTTTGTTGCGGTGCGTGGTGCCGGCGTTGTTGACCATGATGTGCAGGCCGCCGAGCGTCTGGCGGGTGTGCGCCACCATGTCGCGGAAGGCGGCTTCGCTCGCGACGTCGCAGGCCGTGGCGGCAGCCTGGATCCCGGCGGCGCGGAGTTCGGCGGCGACGCGTTCGGCGCCTTCGAGGTTGAGGTCGGCGATCATCACGGCGGCGCCGCGCTGGCCGAGTCGCCGCGCAATGGACGCACCGAAGCCGGAGGCGCCACCGGTGACGATGGCGACCTTGTTGTGGAGTTGCATGGGATTTCCTTTAGAGATCGAGCACCAGCCGGTTGCCGGCGCATCGCGAGACACAAACCATCAGCCGCTGCTGCGCGGCCCGCTCCTGGGGTGAGAGCACCGCATCGAGGTGCAGGGCCTGGCCTTCGAGGATCGGGGCCTCGCAGGTGCCGCACAGGCCCTCGCGGCAGGAGGCCGGATGGCCCACCCCGAGCCGCTCCAGCGCGTCGAGCACGCTTTCGTGGGGCGACACCGTGGTGGTCAGACCGCTGCGCGAGAGCCGCAGTTCAAAGGCCTGCCGCTCGCCGGCGGCGGCGGGGGCGGCCTGAAAGCGTTCCATGCGCACCGAGCCGGCAGGCCAGTGGGCCGTGGCTTGCACGAGGGCGTCGAGCATGGGCGCGGGGCCGCAGGCATAGATGGCATCCCGGCGCACCTCGGCCAGGCGCTCGCCCAGGTTCAACGGGCCGCCGGCCTCGTCGTCGAAATGGGTGTGCAATCGCGCGCCGGCCAGGGCCTTGAGCTCGTCCCGGTAGGCCAGTCGCGAGGCGCTGCGGGCGCAGGCCAGCAGGTTCCAGTCCAGTCCCCGCGCAGCGCATTGCTGCGCCATCGCAAAGATGGGGGTGATGCCGATGCCGCCGGCCAGCAGCAGCACCTTGTGGTGAGCCGGGTCCATGGCGAACAGGTTGCGGGGTGCACTGACCCGCAGGGGCTGGCCGACGCGCAGCCGTTCGTGGACCCACTGGGAGCCGCCTCGGCTGGCGCTGTCCCACCCCACCGCCACGAGGTAGCTGGTCTGCCGCGCTTCGCCCAGCGCGTTGACCAGCGAGTACTGGCGTGTGAGGCCATTGGGCAGTGAAAGGTCGATGTGCGCGCCCGCGCAGGCGCCGGGCAGCGGCGCCCCGCCCGGCTGCCGGAGTTCGACCGCGAGCACGTCGCGGGCCACGGCCCGCACCGCACTCACGAGGACGTCGGTGCCGGTGCTCATGGGGCGGGGGGCGCGCCGGCCTCGGCCTTGCTCAGCCGGTCGATCAGCCAGCGGGCCTGGTTCAGGCCGGCGTCGGCCGCGATCGGGATCATCGGACGGTTGGGCGCGAGCTGGATGACCTTCTGCTGCGCTTCGATCATGGTGCGGTCTTCCTCGAAGGCCACCACCACGTCCCGGTAGATCTGTTCGGTCATGGCGTCGTTGTCGAGTTCGAAGTCGCGCGCCTGGCAGAACCAGTAGTGGCTGGTGTGCTCCGTCTCGGGCGTCTGGATCGAGGTGTGGCGGAACTGCAGGGCTTGGGGCACGCGCGTGCCCTGGGGTGCACCCGAGCCGGCCGGGGCCGAGCCGGCGTCCATGCGCAGCAGCGCGGGCGGCGACCATTGGTAGATCTGCCAGCGGTCCACCTTGCCTTCGAAACGGGCGACCCGCTTGTGCAGGTTGGGCATCTCGTCGTCGAGGTACCAGCGGGTGATGGTCAGGGTGCCGTTGCCCTGCGTGTCGCGCTCGATCCGCGGCTTGAGGTCGGCCGCGCTGCTGGTGCCCAGCGTGGTGGGGTGCACCCAGGCCAGGTGGGTGAAGTCCAGCAGGTTGTCGACGATCAGCTTGTAGTTGGCCTGGTAGTGGATGTAGCCGGGCTTCATGCGCCATTCGGGCGAGTCGTGCCAGAAGAAGTCGACGATGTCGGCCGCATCGGCCAGGGCGGGGTCGCCCATCCAGATCCAGACCAGTCGGTTGCGCTCCACCACCGGGTAGCTGCGCACGCAGACCTTGGGGGGCACCAGGTCCTGGCCGGGGATCTCCACACAGGCACCGGTGGGGTCGAACTTGAGGCCGTGGTACATGCAGCGCACGCAGTCGCCTTCCCTGCGCCCCAGGTGCAGGGGAGCGGCGCGGTGGCAGCAGCGGTTTTCCAGGGCCACGGCGCGGCCCAGGCTGTCGCGGTAGAGCAGCACGGGCTCGTTGAGCAGCGTGCGTTCGAACAGGCCCTCGGCGGGGACTTCGATGTCCCAGGCGGCCACGTACCAGGCGTTGCGGATGAACATGGGGTTTCCTTCTTGTCTTGATTCGGCGAAGTGGTTCAGCTGCGGGCTTCACGCGCGCGCAGTCCTTGCTTGAACTGGCGCAGCAGCGGTTGCAGCACGGCCAGGGCGCAGCACAGCAGCAGCACGGCCGCGATGGGGCGGTGCAGGAAGATGGACCAGTCGCCCGAGGACACGGTGAGCGTCTGGCGCAGGGTGGATTCGAGGATGTCGCCGAGCACCAGACCGAGCACCAGGGGGATCACGGGCAAACGGCCCAGCGCGCAAGCCCAGCCGAGCAGGCCTGCGCCCATGGCCACCCACACGCCGTACATGGAGCTGGTGGTGGAGTAGGCGCCGGTGAAGCACAAGGCCAGGATGGCTGCCCCCAGCCAGCGCGGGTCGAGCTGGCTCAGTCGGGCGAAAGGCCGGGCCAGGAACAACAGCATCAGGATGATGGCGAGGTTGATCGAGATCAGGCCGGCGAAGATGCCGTAGACCAGGTCGGGCTTGTCGGCGAACAGCGTCGGTCCCGGAACGATGCCGTGCACGATGAAGACGCCCATGATGATGGCGGTGATGGCGTCGCCTGGAATGCCCAGCGTGAGCACCGTGAGCATGGCGCCCCCGCTGTTGGCGTTGTTGGCGGTCTCGGCGGCCACGATGCCTTCGGGGTTGCCCTTGCCGTAGCTGTCGGGGTCTTTCGAGGCGCGGCGCGCGGCGAAGTAGGACATGGTGGTCGACAGGGCCGAACCCACGCCGGGCAGGATGCCGATGGCCGTGCCGATGCCCAGCGAGCGCAGCAGCGTGCGGGGGTAGCGCAGGGGTTCCAGGAAGTGCCCGATCTGTGGTTTGCCGAAGGCCGCGAGGGGTTTGCCCGACGCCTCGGGCGTGCTGGCCAGCAACACCAGCGCCTGGGCGATGCCGAAGAGACCGATCACCATCGGCACCAGTGGCAGACCGCTTTGCAAGGCGGTCCAGTCGAAGGTGAACCGCTGTTCGTTGGAGGTGGGATCGATGCCCACGGTGCCAACGAGCAGGCCGACGCCGATCATCATCACCGCGGCACCCAGCTGGCGTTCGTAGGCCCGGGCGATGAAGATGATCGCCAGCAGGGCCGCCATGAAGTTCTCGGCTGCGCCGAAGCGGCTGGTGAACTGCGAGATCGGTGCGGCCACGAAGGCCAGCACCAGCGCGCTCGCGATGCCTCCGATGAATGCCGAGGCGAAGGCCAGCGAGAGGGCACGCTCGGCCTCGCCGCGCTCGGCCATGGGCGCGCCGTCGAACATGGTCATGATCGAGGACGCTTCGCCCGGTGTGCGGATCAGGATCGAGGTGACCGCGCCGCCGTAGTAGGCGCCGACGTAGATGCCCAGCAGCAGCGTGATGCCGGCCAGCGGGCTCATGCCGTAGGTGAGGGGCAGCATCACGGCGATCGCCACGCCCGGGCCGATGCCGGGGAGGATGCCGATCACGATGCCGGTGAAGGCGCCGATGGCAATGGCCAGCAGCACCACGGGTTCGGCCAGTCCGGCGAAGCCCACGAAAGGTTCCAGCCAGCTCATGCCGTCCACCCCGCGATCCAGGGTTCGGGGAACCACACGTTGAAGCCGAGCACGAACACCAGGTACAGCACCGCGGCCGTCACCACCGCGAACACCGCCGAGCGCCGCCAGGGCAGGCCGGCCCAGCGCGTGACCGCCAGCAGGAAGACGGCGACCCCAGGCGCGAAGCCCGCCAGCAGCACGGCGGGCACCAGCAGCACGAACAGCAGCAGGCCACCGGCGGCCACGCCCACGCGGGCGTTGCCGGTGTCGACCTCCTCGCCGCCCAGCGCCTGGTCGCCGCGGTGCCACAGGCTGGCCAGGTGGGAGAGGGCCCCCAACACGATCAGGGCGGCGGCGATCAGGGGAAAGGCGCCGGCCGACTCGTACCAGCGCTGGGCCAGCTCCATGCCCCCGACCAGGGAAGACAGGTTCAGCGACAGCAGCAGGGCCAGCAGGCCCAGCGCCACGGAAAGACATCGCGCCACGGCGCCCGGCATGCTCATGGTGTGCTCACTTCTTCACCAGGCCCAGCGATTCCATGACCGGCCGCAGCCAGGCGGTGTCCTGCTGAATCAGGGCGGCGGTTTGCTCGGGCGACATGTGGTCGAAGAAGGTGCCCGATTTCTCGGCATAGGCCTTCACGCCAGGGTCCTGCAGCGCCGCCTCCAGCGCCTTGGCCAGGGTCTGAACGATCTCGGGCGGCGTGCCCTTGGGGGCGAACAGGCCGGTCCAGATCGACACATCGAAGCCGTAGCCGAGTTCCTTGACGGTCGGCACGTCCGGGAAGGCGGGGAGGCGCTTGGGCGTCATGGTGACGAGCACGCGCGCATTGCCGGCCTTGACCTGGCCCATGATGTTGATCGACTCGACGGTCACGACGTCGGCGTCGCCCGCGTTGAGCTGGGTGTAGCCCGGCGAGGGGAAGGCCACGAGCTTGGCTTTCCAGCCATCGGTGCCGGCCATGCGCACCACGGTCTGGGTGGGCACGGCGCCCGGGCCGAAGTTGCCCAGGATCACGTCCTTGCCACTGGCCTTGGCGTGGGCGGCCAGCTCCTTCATGGTCTTGAAGGGCGCATCGGTCTTGGTGGCCACCACGAAGGGCAACACGTTGTAGATGCCGATCGGCGTCATGTCGGCCATGGTGTAGGGCGCGTTGCCCGCGATCACCTGCGACACCGCCGGCCCGATGTTGATCGAACCCAGGGTGTAGCCGTCGGGGTGGGCCTTGACGAACTCGGCCGTGCCGATCACCGCCTGGCCACCGGGTTTGTTGATCACCTGCACCGGCACGCGCAGCTGTTTGCTCAGCGCCTGCGAGACGGTTCGCATGCCCACGTCGGCCGAGGTGCCGGCGGGCCAGGGAACGATGACCTCGATGGGCTTGCTCGGGTAGCGGGCCTGGGCATGGGTCAGCCCGGCGGCCAGCAGGCCGGCGCCGGCGATCAGGGTGGTGCGCAGGACGAGGCTGCGGCGAGAGCGTGAGGTCGTCATGGGGGTGTCTCCAGTCGTTCGAGGTGAGGAAGGCGTGAGGGGATGCTATTGAGGGTGGGTGCCGTGGACCAAATCGCTTTTGCCGACCTATGATCAGAAAATCAGATCTCAGTACTAACCCTTGCATCCATGAAACTGCAGACCCTGCAAGCGCTGATCGACATCGAGGAGCTCGGCAGCATCCGGGCGGCGGCGGGCCGCATGCACTTGTCGCAGCCCGCGCTGACGGCGGCGGTGCAGCAGCTCGAGGAAGAGCTGCAGGCCCCCTTGCTGCTGCGCAGCAAGCAGGGCGTGACCTTCACCAGCTTCGGCCAGGCCTTCATGCGGCATGCGCGCCTGATCGTGTCCCAGAGCCAGCGGGCGCAGGACGAGATCGCCCAGTTGCGCGGACTGTGGGAGGGGCAGGTGCGGTTCTCGACCTCGCCGGCCATCGCGTTGTCGATCCTGCCGCAGGCCCTGGCCTCGTTCTCGGCCAAGTACCCCGGCGTGATGCTGTCGGTGCGCGACGGGCTCTACCCCGGCATCACCCCCGCGCTGCGCGACGGCACGCTCGACTTCGCGATCACGCCGGCGCACCGGCAGGAGGTGCAGAGCGATCTGGTGGCCGAGCCGCTGTACCAGAGCGACATCGTCATCGTGGCGCACAAGGGTCACGCGCTGGCCGGCGCCACCAGCGTGGCCGAGTTGCGCGAGTGCCAGTGGGTGCTCTCCAGTGCGCCCGGCGGGCCGGGCGCGGTGATCGAGGAGCTGTTCGCCGGGCAGGGGCTGGGTGCGCCCCGGTTGGGCATGGTGTGCGAGTCTTTTCTCGCCTTGCCTGGCGTGGTGGTGCATTCGCAGATGGTCTCGACCATGCCGCGCACCCTGTTCGAGATGAACGCGTTCCGCGACGGCCTGTGCATCGTTCCGATTCAGGAAGCGATGCCCAGCCCGACCATCTGCGTGCTGCGCCGGCACGATCTGCCGCTGACGCCTGCCGCGCGCGAACTGATCGGCTGGATCCAGCACGTGGCGCTGGCCGAGCGGCGCTCGCCACGGCCGGGCTGAGCACGGCCGACCGTTGGTCAGGCGCCTGCGGTTCGTGCTCGCGATCCATCGCCTCGTGCCTGATTCTGCGCGAGCGGACACGCGGCGCGAACCGCTGCGAAAAGGCCGGTCACTCACAGCGAACCCTGTCGATCCGCTTCGCTTCGAGGAGCCGTGCCATGTTCTCAAGCCTCATCAGCCGTTTTCACGGTGCCCTTGCCCCCGCGCAGGCCGATGCCGGTCCTGCCGCCCGTTTGCCACCGCGCCCGGCGTTCGAGCCGCCGCAACAGGCCGATGCCCTCGTCGCCAACGACCAGCTCCGGGGATTCCTGAGCGCCCTGATGCGGCAGCACGGGGAGGGGCGCATCCCCGACGGCGAGTGGCCCTCGATCGCCCGGTACCTGATGGGTCGGGGTGAGGCACTGCCCCCGTCGGTCGCGCACCTGGCCTTGCCCTGGCCGCGCGCCCGTGCCACCGGGGTGGCCCTGCACGCGTTTTTCTGCTCCGAGCGGTCGGGCGTCCCCGACGCCCCTGAGGCCATCGTCGCCCGGCTCCGGGCGCTGTTGAAACACCTGAAGGCGCAGGCGCAGGAGGAGTCCTGGCTGTCCCATGGCTTCCGGATGGAGTTCCAGTCCTTGTGCGACGACCCGTCCATCGGGCCGCTGGACCGCATCGAAGTGGTGGACATCGCCGTGCTTCAGCTCGGCCCCATGGGCGGTGAACAGCTCCGCGAATGCGTGCAGCGCATCGCCAGGCTCCAGGGCCTGCTGCCTGCAGATGCGTATCCCTGCATCCGCGACGTGCTGTCGAGAATCGCCAACGAGGCGAGCTGGCAGCTGGACCTGTTCGGCCTGAGGGAAGAACCTCTGCTGCCGGCTCAGCGCTGCGGCATGTCCTTGGCCGAGTAGCCCAGGCTGACGCCAGCGTCCGCCGGGATCGGCGGCACGCTCTCGTTCCAGCTCACCCACTGTTCGCGCATGCGCGCCAGCCGCTCGGGCTCGCGCGCGGCGAGGTTGGCGCGCTCGCGCTCGTCCTTGCCGATGTTGAACAGGTACTCGTGCCCATCCACCTGCAGGTATTTCCAGTCGCCCTCGCGCAGCGCGCGCTGGCCCCGGTGGTTCATGCGCCAGTAGAGTGGGCGCTCGAAGCGCTGCGCGGGGTCGCGCAGCACCTGGAGCAGGCTCACGCCGTCCAGGGGCCAGTCCGGGTCGGCCTGGCCGCCGCCGGCTTCGAGCAGGGTGGCCGACCAGTCCATGGTCATGCAGTGCTGGGTGCTCACCGTACCGGCGGGAATGGCGGCGGGCCAGTGCGCGATCCAGGGCACGCGGATGCCGCCTTCGGTCAGGTCCATCTTGCCGCCCACCAGCGGCCAGTTGTCCGAGAAACGCTCGCCGCCGTTGTCGCTGGTGAAGACGATCAGGGTGTTCTCTTCCAGCCCCTCTTCGCGCAGCGCGGCCATGAGGCGGCCGATGCCTTCGTCCATGTGGTGGATCATGCGGCGGTAGGTCTGCACGTCGCCGCCGTGCAGGTGGAACAGGTTCTTCGCCACGTCCGAGGCCACGTGCGCGTCGTCGCGCGTTTCCCAGGGCCAGTGCGGCGCGGTGTAGTGCAGGCTGAGCAGGAAGGGCTGGCCGGCTTTCGCGTCGGCCGCGCGCTGGCGCACGTGGTCCACCGCGCGCTGCGACAGCACGTCGGTGAGGTAGCCCACCTCGTGGTGCTCCTGCTCGTCGATGTAGAGGTCGTGTTCGCCGCTGGACGAGCAGTGGGTGAAGTAATCCACGCCGCCGGCCATGATGCCGAAAAACTCGTCGTAGCCCGAGCGGCGCGGGCCGAACGAGGGCGGGTAGCCCAGGTGCCATTTGCCGATGAGGGCCGTGTGGTAACCGGCCTTCTTCAGCAGCGACGGCAAGGTGGGCACCTCGGGCGGCAGGCCCAGCGTGGTGCTGCCCTTGCTGCGGCTGTTGATGGGCTCTTCCATCGCGCCGCGCAGCCGGTACTGGTAGCGCATGGTGATGAGCGCGAAGCGCGTGGGCGAGCACACCGGCGAATTGGCGTAGCCCTGGGTGAATTTCACGCCGCCGGCGGCCAGGCGGTCGATGTGCGGCGAGACGGCGCCGAAGTCGGCCTCGCGCCCGCCGTAGCAGCCGAGGTCGGCGTAGCCGAGGTCGTCGCAGACGATGTAGATGAGGTTGGGGCGTTGCTGCGTTGAGGTCATGGTGTGCTCACTCCACCTTCATGCCGGTGGCTTTGACGATCGGGCCGTAGCGGTTGTACAGCGCGTCCAGGCGCTGGCTGGCCTGCGCGCCGGTCAGGCCTTCGAAGAACAGGTCCAGGTGGGTCATGCGGGCCTGGACGTCGGGCCGCTTGAGCGCGTCCACGATGCCCTTCTGCAGCGTCTGCGCCACCGCGTCGGGGGTGGCGGCGGGCACCATCACGATGTAGAGCACCTCCTGCTCCAGGCTCTTGAGGCCGGCTTCGGCCACCGTGGGCAGCTCGGGCGCCAGGCGCGAGCGCTGGCGGCTGGTGACGGCCAGCGCGGTGATCTTGCCGGTCTGCACGTGCGGCAGCATGCCGGGCGTGGCGAGCACGCCCCCGTCGACCTCGCCCGAGAGCACGGCGGTGACGGCCGGCGTGTTGCCGCGGTAGGGCACGTGGATGATCTTCGCCCGCGTGGCTTCCTTGATGACCTCCACCGCGAGGTGGCCCGGGCTGCCGCTGCCGGCCGAACTGAAATTCAGCCCCTTGGTCTTGGCCATCTCGACCATGCCGGCCAGGTTCTTGATGCCGGTGGCCGGGTTCACGCCCACCAGCAGGCCGGAAGAGGCCATCACCACCAGGGGCTTGAGGTCGCCGCGCTTGAACGGCATGTTGCCGTAGAGGTGGGGGTTGACGGTGAAGGTGGTGTCGATGCCGAACAGCACGGTGTAACCGTCGGCCGGCGCGCGCGCCACGTCGGCCGCGCCGATGTTGCCGGCCACGCCGGCCTTGTTCTCCACCACGAAGGGCTGCTTGAGCGTTTCCTGCAGCACCGCGGCCACGGAGCGGGCCAGCAGGTCGGACGGGCCGCCGGCGGGGAAGTTGTTGACGAAGCGCACCGGCTTGCTCGGGTAGCCGTCCTGGGCGGCGGCGAAGGGAACGGCGGTGGCCGTGAGCAGGGCGAGGGCGAGGCGAAGGGCAGGGATCTTCATGGGACAGATAAAAAGAAAGAGGAAATTGGTTTTTCCCGTGCAGGATGAACCGAAACAGCGCCCACCAGGGGCATCCAGGGTCCGGCTGCGCCGGCCCGAGATGCCGTCCCCCCTCGAAGCGCCGAAGGCGCGCCACGGAGGGGGGAAGCCGCGCAGCGGCGCAGGGGGGTGTTCACGGCTGATACCCGGACTTCTGCACCACGGGGGCCCATTGAGCGCGGTAGGCCGCGAGCATGCGGCGCGTCTGCTCGGGCGTGCTGGCCACCGGGCCCAGGCGCGCGTCGTTGAAGCGGCGCACGGTTTCGGGGTCCTGCATGACCTCGCGGATCGCCTGGCCGAGCTGTGCCGCGCGGGCCGCGGGCATGCTGGCGGGGGCGAAGAAGGTGTTCCAGCCGTCGGCGCCGAGGTCCAGCCCGGCTTCCTTGAAGGTGGGGATGGCGGGCGCGAAGGGCGAGCGCTTGGCGCTGGAGACGGCGAGGATGCGGATCTTGCCGGCCTCGTGCTGCGGCAGCAGGGTGTCGAAGGTGTCGAAGGCCACCGGCACCTGCCCGCCCATCAGGTCGGCCAGCAGCGGACCGGAGCCCCGGTAGCCCACCACCTGGGCCTTCACGCCCGCCTTCTCGCCCACCATGAGGCCGAAGAAGTGCGGCAGGCTGCCAGTGGCCGGCACGCCGAAGTTGGCCTGCTCGGGGTTGGCGCGCAGCCAAGCCAGCAGGTGGTTGAGTTCGCGCACCGGCACACCCGCACCCACCGCCACCGCGAACTCGTAGCTGCTGGCCTGCGACACCGGCTGGAAATCCTTGTCGGGGTCGTAGCCCGCGTCCTTGAACACCAGCGGCGCGACCAGCATCAGCGCCGGGTTGGCCAGCAGCAGCACGTTCTGGTGGGCCGGCGTGGCCTTGAGCTGCTGGGCCGCGATGCGCCCACCGCCGCCGGTGCGGTTCTCCACCACCACGGTCAGGCCCAGCTTGGGCCCGAGCTTGTCGGCCACCAGGCGCGCCACGCGGTCGGACGAACCACCCGGCGCGTAAGGCACCACCACGCGCAGGGGGCCTTCGAGGGCCTGCGCGTGGGCCGGCAGGGCGGTGGACGCGGCAAGCGCGGCGGTGAGGGACAACAGCAGCCGTCGGCGGGGGGTCATGGTGGGTCTCCAGAGGGGAAAATTTTCCCGAGCAACCCAGCATCCTATGCAGCGACAATCAATTGCAGAAATCAATCATTGCGGGTGTTTTCCCTGATGAGCAACCGAATCACGGCGCCGCAGCGGCAGGCCGACCTGCTGCTGTACCGGCTCTACCGCATCCACACCACCGCCGGGCGGCTGGTGGTGCACATGTGCGAGAGCGAATTCGGCATCACGCGGCGCGAGTGGCGCATCCTGTCCTTCCTGGCCGAGCGCGAGGGCGCGCTCTCGTCCCAGCTGGCCGAACACGCCATGCTCGACCGCGCGCGCACCTCGCGCACCCTGAGCACGCTGGCGGCCAAGAAACTCGTGGTGCGCCAGCCTCGCCCGTCGGACCGGCGCGAGGTGCACGTTTTCCTGACCGACGAGGGCCGGCGGCTGTATGGTGAGATCTACCCGCGCGTGGCGGCGATCAACCGCGAGCTGGTGGCCGATCTCGATGGCCCTCGGCTCGAACAGCTCGACGCCATGGTGGATGCCCTGCAGGCCCAGGCCGGCCGCATGGTGGCGGCCCGGCCCGAGACCCCGACACCGCAGGACGGTGGAGATTGAGGAGGACCCTTTCATGCAACTCATCGTTTCGGCCGGCGTGATCCTGGCCATCGTTCTGTGGGGCGTCATCGCCCCCGATTCCCTGGACGTGCTGTTCCAGGGTGCGCTGGCGGTCATCACGCGCGACTTCGGCTGGCTCTACCTATGGGTGGTGCTGGGCCTGGTGTTGTTCGCGCTGGTGCTGGCGTTCAGCCGCTATGGCGATCTCAAGCTCGGTGGCGAGGACGATGAACCCGAGTTCTCCATCGGCAGCTGGTTCGCCATGCTGTTCGCGGCCGGCATGGGCATCGGTCTGGTGTTCTGGGGCGTGGCCGAGCCGATCTCGCACTACGGCACGCCGCCGCCCGGCATCGCGGCGCGCACGCCGGAGGCCGCCAATGCGGCCATGCGCTACAGCTTTTTCCATTGGGGACTGCACCCCTGGGCGGTGTACAGCATGGTGGCCCTGGCGATCGCCTTCTTTCAGTTCCGCAAGGGAGGTTCCGCACTGGTGAGCACGGCCATACAGGCCTTGCCCTGGACTTTCGTGAGCCGGATGGGGCCGCTGGTCAACGTGCTTGCCGTGATTGCCACGGCCTTCGGGGTGGCGGCCTCGCTGGGCATGGGTGCCTTGCAGATCAACAGCGGCCTCAACGCGCTGCTCGGCGTGCCGGTGGGCGATGCCTCGCAGGTCGGCATCATCGTGGTGACCACGGTGCTGTTCCTGGCCTCGGCTGTCACGGGCGTCGCCAAGGGCATCAAGTGGCTCTCCAACATCAACCTCGTGCTCGCGACCTTGCTGGCCCTGTCCGTTTTCGTGCTCGGCCCCACCGTGGTCATCATCGACACGTTCACGAGCACGCTGGGCAGCTACGTCAGCGAACTGGTGCGCATGAGCCTGCGCATGACACCGTTTCGCGACAGCACCTGGGTGGGTGGCTGGACCATCTTCTACTGGGCCTGGTGGGTGAGCTGGTCGCCCTTCGTGGGGCTGTTCATCGCGCGCGTCTCGCGCGGCCGCACGATCCGCGAGTTCATCCTGGGTACGGCGCTGGCCCCTTCGCTGGCGGCATTCATCTGGTTCTCGGTGTTCGGTGGCGCCGCGCTGCACCTGCAGATCATGCAGGGGGTGCCTATTGCGGAGGCGGTCAACGCCGATGTGGCTACGGCGCTGTTCGCCCTGTTCGACGCTTTGCCCATGAGCGGGCTCCTGTCCGGCGTGGCCACGCTGCTGGTGCTGCTGTTCTTCGTCACCTCGGGTGACTCGGCCACGCTGGTGCTGGGCATGATGAGCACCGGTGGGCAGGAGAACCCCGGCGCGCGCGTGAAGATCGCCTGGGGCCTGCTGATCTCGGGCATTGCCATCAGCCTGCTGCTGGCCGGCGGCCTCAAGGCCGTGCAGACCGCCACCATCGTGTTCGCGTTGCCTTTCACCGTGGTGATCGTGCTGATGGCCATCGCCCTGTGGCGCGGCGTGCGCGACGACTGGAACGAAGAGCAGCGGCGCGAGCGCGCGCTGCGCCGGCGCATGCGCGACTTGGTGGAGCCGCCGCGCGCGCCTTGAGACAATCGGGCGCATGACCCTCGAACTTCTGCTGGCGCTCGGGAAGAGCTTTCTCTTCGTGTTCGCCGCCATCCTGCCGATCCTGAACCCGGCGGCCACCGCGCCCATCTTCCTCGGCCTCACCGAAGGCGCCTCGCCGTCCACGCGCGCGCTGCTGGCGCGGCGCATCGCGCGCAACATGTTCGCGCTCATGATCGGCTCCATGCTGGTGGGCTCCTACGTGCTCGACTTCTTCGGCATCTCCCTGCCCATCGTGCGTGTGGGCGGGGGGCTCATCGTGGCGGCCTCGGCCTGGCGCCTGCTCAACGCCGGCCACGCCACCCAGGACAGCCGAGCCGAACTGGCCGAGGCGTTCACGCCCGAGCAGGCGCGCCGGCAGGCGTTCTACCCGCTCACCTTTCCCATCAGCTGCGGCCCGGGCTCCATCGCGGCGGCCATCACCGTGGGCGTGGCCCTGCACGACCAGCGCTTCGCGCTCTCGCTGGCCCGCATGGGCGGCGGTGTGCTGGCGCTGTTCGTCATCGGCGTGCTGCTCTACCTGGCGTTCCGTTACGCCGACCGCCTGCTCAAACCCCTGGGCGAAGCCGGCACGGTGATCTTCCTGCGGCTGTCGGCCTTCATCCTGCTCTGCCTGGGCGTGCAGATCGTGTGGGACGGGGTCAGCGAATTGCTGCGGGGCTTGCTGGTGGCGGCGTGAGCGCCGGCGGGGCGGGGAATCTCGTCACCTGACCACTGGGCAGCTTCGCCATGGCGGCGGTGAACAGCGGGTGCGACAACCACCCGGCCAGCCAGGCTTTCAGCGCGGGCAGGGGCAAGCGGTCCTCGAACCAGGCCGGGTCCACCGCCGCGAACTGGCGCACGAAGGGAAAGATGGCGAGGTCCGTGGCGCAGGGGCGGTCGCCGCCCAGCTGGGCGCTCTGTTGCAGGCGGACGTTCAGGGGTTGAAGCAGCGCGTGCACCGCCTGCGCGCGGTGCCGAGCGGGGTCGGCACCGTCGAAACGTTCGGGGTACTTGGTGCGGTCCAGGTGGTGCTTGAAGGCGCCGTCGCACAAGGACAGCAGCTCCAGATGGGCCGGGCTCTGCGCGCGCGCCCACCAGCCCGCCGGGTCGTGCACCGAGAAGGCCCAGCGCATGATGTCCAGGCTTTGCTCCAGCACCTCGCCGCCGGGCAGCACCAGCACGGGCACCGTGCCCTTGGGCGAGAGGGCCAGCATCTCGGCGGGTTTGTCGCGCAGCACGATCTCGTGCGCGTCGAACTCGATGCCCGCCACCAGCAGCGCCATGCGCGAGCGCATCGCGTACGGGCAGCGGCGGTAGCTGTACAGCAGCGGGGCCACCCGGGCCCCTCAGGCCCGCAGCACGTCGCGGATCGACGGGTCCTTGTCGAACTGCGCTTTCGCGAACGGGCACAGCGCGATCACCTTGGTGTTGGTCGAGCGCACCCAGGCCACCAGCGCGTCGAGCAGCTGGCGGCCCACGCCCTGGCCCTTGAGGCTTTCGTCCACCTCGGTGTGGTCGATGACGATCAGCGTGGGGTTGGTGCGGCTGTAGGTCATCTCGGCGATGCGCTGCGCGCCCTGTTCGACGTAGAAGGCGCCTTTGGAATCCTGTTCCTGGTGCTGGATGGTGTGTTGTGCCATGGGATGGGGAGGGTGGTTGAAGAAAAAAGGAGACGGTTCAGGCCATCACGTCTCGGATCGACGGATCGCGGTTGAATTGGGCCTTCACGTACGAACAGACGGGCACGACCTTGTTGCCCGTCTCGCGGGCCCAGGCCACCATCGCGGCCTGCAGGTGCTGAGCCACGCCCTGGCCGCGCAGGCTCGGGTCCACGTAGGTGTGGTCCACGACCACCAGCGAGGGGTTGGTGCGGCTGTAGGTCATCTCGCCGACGCGCTGGCCACTGCGCAGGACGTGGAAGGCGCCGCGCGAGCCGCTTTCTTCGTGTTCGATGGCATGTTCCATGGCGGTTCTCCGGTGAAGGTTGCAGCCGTCAGGCTACCACCCGTGCCAATCACCTGTCTGTCGGCGGACACTGACAGGCGCACCGCCATCTCGGAGTGGGTCGAAAAAAAGCCTGCCAACCCGTGAGGGCTGGCAGGCTTGAAGCCTTGGAGTGGGGCGCGCTCAGAAATCGTGGCGGATGCCCACGGCGTACAGGCGGTAGTCGCGGGTGGTCACGCCCGCGGCGTTCTCGGTTTCGCCGTCCAGGTAGCCGCCGTACACGCGCGTGCGCTTGGACAGGGCGTAGGTCGCGGCCAGGGCGAAGGCCGCGCCCTTGCCGCTGGTGGCGCCGGCGGCGTTTTTGGCCTTGCTGCGCGAGTAGCCGGCGGTCAGCTCCAGGTTGCCCAGCGGCACGCTCACGCCCAGCGCCATCTCGTTGTCCTTGCGGTTGTCGCCGGCCTTGACGTTCTGGTACTGCGCGGAGAGGCGCGCCGGACCGAAGTTGTAGGTGGCGCCGACGGTGGTGTGCTGGCGGTCGTTGACCAACAGCGGCTGGTCTTCGTCCTGGTGGGCGACGCCCAGGTCGAGGTTGCCGGCGCGGTAGCGCGCGCCGATGGCAGTCACCTTGGGTGTGCCGGCCACGTCCTCGTCGAGCGCGTAGGTCAGGCCGGCGCTGAAGCCGCCGAAGCTGGGCGAGTCGTAGCGGATCTGGTTGTTCGGGCGGGCGACGTAGGCGGCCAGGCCGGCGCGGTAGGCCTCGACGGCGGAGTTGAACTGCGAGTCGGCCGAGATGTTGTAGGTGTTGCCCAGGTCGAAGATGTCCTTGTAGATGCTGTCGGCCTTGCCCATGCGGACCGAGCCGAAGCCGCCGCTCAGGCCGACCCAGGACTGGCGCGAGAAACCGGCCGCGCCGGTGCCGTCGTCGGCGTTGAATGCCGTCTCGAGCTGGAAGAGGGCCTTGAGTCCGCCGCCCAGGTCTTCGCTGCCGCGCATGCCCCAGCGGCTGTTGGTGAGGTTGCCGCTGTAGAGCTGCGTGGTGCTCACGCCGTTGAGCTTCGTCGCCCCCAGCGAGGCATCGATGCGGCCATAGAGGGTGACGTTCGTTTGCGCCATGGCGCTGCCGGTACAGGCCAGGACGGCCAGAGCCATCAAGCTCTTTTTCATGAGGGATATCTCCTTGTGGTTCGGTCGGAGCCCGTCAGGGCCCCCGCCTTCCGCACCGTGCGGAAGGCGGGCGGATTGTAGGCAGAAGAGCAAAATTTTCTATCTAAGTAAAAATACCCGGTGTATTTAAAATCATCAGGGTAAACCCCTAAAAAAATGCCCAAAAATGGCGTTGATTCAAAGGATATGGCGCCTTTACACTGGCAACCATCGAATGATAGATGGCTAAGTATTTTTCTGAAATCTGACCAAACCCCTCGATAGGAGATGAGCGATGGAAACGGCTGAAGGCAACCAGTTCTTGACCCAGGTGGGCAAAGGCACACCCATGGGCGAGCTGATGCGGCGGTACTGGCACCCGATTTGCGCGGTGGCCGACATGGACGGCAAGTGGACGAGGCCGGTGCGGCTGCTGGGCGAACGCCTGGTGCTGTTCCGCAACCGCCAGGGCGAACTGGGCCTGATCGCGGAGCGCTGCCCCCACCGGCGCGCGTCGTTCCTGCACGGCATCCCCACGGCCGAGGGCATCCGTTGCCCGTACCACGGCTGGCAGTTCGACGTGGCTGGCAAGTGCATCGAGCAGCCGAACGAGGTCGACAACTGCGCGTTCCGCGACAAGGTGGCCATCGATGCCTATCCGGTGCAGGAGCTGGGTGGCCTCGTGTTCGCCTACCTGGGCCCCCAGCCCGCGCCGCTGCTGCCGCGTTTCGACGGCTTCGTCGCCGGCGGCACGATCCGCATGCTGGGTCGCGCGGAGTTGCCGGTGAACTGGCTTCAGGTGATGGAGAACTCGCTCGATCCGATCCACACCGAGTGGCTGCACGGGCACCACTACGAGTTCCTCAAGGAGCAGGAAGGCATCAAGGTCGCGATCAGCGCCCACCATGTGAAGATCGATTTCCGCGAGTTCGAGTTCGGCATCACGAAGCACCGCCTGCTGGAGGGGCATTCGGAGGAGGGCGACGACTGGCGCATTGGCCATCCGGTCGTGTTCCCGAACATGCTGGCCGTGGGCAATGGCGACGAGAAGTCGCGCTACTTCTCGTTCCAGATCCGGGTGCCGATGGACGATGAGAACACCTTGCACCTCTGGTACAACGCCTACGTGCCGCCCGAGGGTGTCTCGGTGCCGCAGCGCCTGCTGGACAAGGTGCACACCTACGACGTGCCTTTCAAGGACGACAAAGGCGAGTTCATCGTGGACAACGTGGACGGCCAGGACATGATGGCCTGGATCACCCAGGGCGCGATCGCCGACCGCACCCTGGAGAACCTGGGCGCGTCGGACAAGGGCATCGCCACCTACCGCCGCGTGCTGCGGCGCGAGATCAAGAAGATGCAGCAGGGGCAGGACCCGATCGGCATCGTTCGCGATGCCGCGCGCAACGCCTGCATCGACCTGCCGAACGAGAAGAAGAAGCACCACAACAGCGACGGTTTCGCCAGCTTCATGCTGCGCACCCACGCCAAGTACTCGCCCATCGCGCAGGACCTGGTCAACGTGTTCGAGAACCCCAGGCTTCGGGAAGCGACCGAAGCCGCACTGGAAGCGCAGCATGGCTAACCCGGCGCAGACCCGAGGCGGCCTGAGCGCGGAAGACGCCCGGCAGGTGCTCATCGACTCGGGGCTCATCCTCGAGGCCGCGGGCCAGGGTGACCTCACGCGCGGCCACGTGTCGGTGCGCGTGCCCGGCGACCCGACCCACTTCTACATGAAGCCGCACAGCTTCGGCTTCGACGAGATCACCCACGAAAACATCGTCATCTGCAACCTGGATGGCGAGAAGATCGGGGGCGGCGGGCGAAAGCACAGCGAGGTGTACATCCACTCCGAAATCTACAAGGCGCGGCCCGATGTCATGAGCGTGATCCACACGCACCCCACGCACGCCGTGGCCTTTTCGGCCACGGGGCGGGCCATGCGGCCGATCAGCCAGCCCAGCGTGGCGTTCCTCGATGGCCTGCCGGTGTACACCGACACCATCGAGCTGATCCGCACGCACGAAATGGGGGCCGGCGTGGCCAAAGCCCTGGGTCCCCACAAGGCCGTGCTGATGAGGAATCATGGCGTGGCGGTGGTGGGCGCCAGCGTCGAGGAGTCGACCATCCTGGCGATCCTGCTGGAGAACGCCTGCGAGATCCAGCTGCTGGCCGACGCGGCCGGTGCCGCCGGGGCCGAGTTCGACCGGGCGTGCATCGAGCGCCTGCACGACACCATCACCAAGACGGAGCAATACACGATCAACTTTGAATACCTGCGACGGCGCGCCATCCGCCAGAAGAGCTGAGAGACGAGCCATCCAGCCGTTGCGAGCCGCGCCGGGAACACCGCCTGGACCCCATGATGAAGGAGACACAGCAATGAAGAAGATTCTGAAGAAAGTGGTGGCGAGCGCCCTCGTGGTGCTCGGTGCCCAGGGTGCCCTGGCCCAGGGCAGCGTGAGTGAACTGGCCCTGTACCAGGGCCCCGACCGGCAGGCGCGCCTGGTGGAGGCGGCCAAGAAGGAGAACGGGATCACGGTGTACCACTCGTATCCTGCGCTCACCAACGTGATGGCGGCCTTCACCAAGAAGTACGGCATCAAGACCCGCGCCTGGCGCGCAGGCTCGGAGGCCATTCTCCAGCGCGTGATCACGGAGTCGCGCGGCAACCGCTTCGAGGTGGACATCGTCCAGAACAACGCGCCCGAAAACGAGGCGGCCCACCGCGAGAAGCTGCTGCAGGCCGTGCGCTCCCCCTTCACGGCGGAGCTGATCCCTCAGGCCACACCGGCGCACGGCGAGTGGGTCGGCGTCACCCTGGACGTCTGGACCGCGGCCTACAACACCAGCCGCATCACGGAAGCCGAGCTGCCCAAGAGCTACGAGGACCTGCAGGACCCGAAATGGAAAGGGCGCCTGGGCATCGAGGCGAACAACCACGGCTGGTTCGGCACCCTGCTGCTGGAGATGGGCGAGGAGCGCGGGCGCGAGATCTTCAAGAACATCGTGGCCACCAACGGCATCTCCGCCCGCAAGGGGCATTCCCTGTTGACCACCATGGTCGCCTCCGGCGAGGTGCCGCTGGCTCTGACGGTCTACAACTGGAACCCCGAGCAGCTCAAGGCCAAGGGCGCGCCCATCAAGGGTTTCACGCTCAAGCCCGTGATCGCCCAGCCCAGCACCGTGGCCCTGCTGAAGAAGGCGCCGAACCCGGCCTCGGCCATCCTGTTCTACGACTTCATCGTCAGCGAGGAGGGGCAGCGCATCCTGCAGGAGTTCAGCTATGTGACCACGCACAAGAAGCTGCCTCACCCCCTGCGCGACGACGCCCTGCGCTACATCGATCCGGCCAAGGCCATCGACATGCAGAACGCCTGGCTGACCACCTTTGACGAGATGATCGTCAAGAAAGCCAAGTGATCACCGACATGAGCACTTCGCTGAATGCCGCCGGTGCCCGCCCGGCCAGGGTGCCACCCTGGCGCAGGCTGGGCGGGGCGCTGAACATGCAGTGGCTGGTGATCGGGGCCTGCCTGCTGGCGGTGGCGTACCTGGCCCTGATGCCGCTGGGCTTCCTGATCTGGCAGAGCTTCTTCACGCCCGACACCGCGGGCGAGGCCTCGCGCTTCACGCTGGAGAACTACGCCCGGGCCTACGGCTCGACCGACACCCTGCACCTCATGGGCAACTCGCTGGTGTTCGCCAGCGGCACGGCGGTGTTCGCCTTTGGCGTGGGGGGCATGCTGGCCTGGATGAACGAGCGCACCAACACGCCTTTCAAGAAGCTGTTCTTCGCGCTCTCGATCATCCCGCTGATCATTCCCGGCATCATGTTCACGATCTCCTGGATCCTGCTGGGCAGCCCGAAGATCGGCCTGATCAACCTGCTGCTGCAGAGCTGGTTCGCCACCGACCACGTGTTCGTCAACGTGTACTCGATCTGGGGAATGATCTGGGTCGAGGGCCTGCACTACTCGCCCATGGCCTTCCTGATGATGACGGCGGCGTTCCGCTCGATGGACCCCTCGCTGGAGGAGTCGGCCCTGATGAGCGGCGCCAGCATCGGCCAGATCTTCTGGCGCGTGACGCTCAAGCTGACCTGGCCGGCGATCTTCGCCTCGATGCTGATCCTGTTCGTGCGCGCCATCGAGGCTTTCGAGGTGCCCGCGCTGCTGGGCATTCCGGTGGGCACGCAGGTGCTGACCTCCGCCATCTACCAGGCGGTGCACCAGTACCCGAGCCAGGTGGGCCTGGCGTCCTCGTACGGCACCACGCTGCTGCTCATCACCACGGCGGGCATCTACCTGCAGTCCCGGCTCACCGGCAAGGGCAGCAAGTACGCCACCGTCACCGGCAAGGGGTTCCGCCCGCGCGTGGTCGACCTGGGCGCCTGGCGCTATGTCACGGCCGCGGTGTTCATCCTGTACTTCGCGCTGATCGTGCTGCTGCCCTTCCTGGTGCTGCTGTGGTCGTCGCTGCAGAGCTACTACGCCGTGCCCTCCATGGAAGCGGCGCGCAACATGAGCCTGGACGCCTACCGTTTCCTCTGGGACCACCCGACCATCGCCAACTCGGTGTGGAACAGCCTGCTGCTGGCCTTCGGCAGCGCCACCATCGTGATGCTGATGACCTCGGTGGTGTGCTGGATGGTGATCAAGACCAAACTGCCCGGCCGCTGGCTGCTGGACAACGTGGCCTCGCTGCCGCTGGTCTTCCCGGGCCTGGTGCTGGGCCTGGCGGTGATGGTCTTCTACCTGAACTTCAACATCGGCGTCTACGGCACGCTGTGGATCATGCTGATCGTCTACGTGACGCGGTTCATGCCCTACGGCATGCGCTACAACAGCACGTCGATGCTGCAGATCCACAAGGAGCTGGAGGAATCGGCCCAGATGAGCGGAGCGGGCTGGGGCACGATGTTCTACCGCATTCTCCTGCCCCTGCTCAAGCCGGGCCTGCTGGCCGGCTGGATCTACGTCTTCATCGTTTCGATCCGCGAGCTCTCGGCCTCCATCCTGCTGTACAGCCCGGGCAACGAGGTCATCGCCATCGTGATCTGGGAGCTGTGGGAGAACGGGCAGTTCGTGGAGCTGTCCGCGCTGGGCGTGGTGTTCATCCTGGCCCTGCTGATGCTGGTGATCCTGGCCCAGTACGTGGGACGCCGCTTCGGGGTGAAGGAAATCTGATGAACAAGCAACTGGAGACAAGCACATGCTGCGCGTAAGCAACCTCAACACGCAATACAAGGACAGCCACGGGCGCATCGTCAAGGCGGCGCAGGACATCTCCATCGAGGTGCCGCGGGGCAAGCTGTTCACCCTGCTCGGGCCCAGCGGCTGCGGCAAGACCACGACCATGCGCTCGGTGGCCGGCCTGGAGAAACCCGTGTCGGGCAAGATCACGGTGAATGGCCAGCCGGTCTACTGCTCGAGCACTGGCGTCTTCATCGCGCCCAACAAGCGCAATTTCGGCATGGTGTTCCAGTCCTACGCGATCTGGCCGCACATGAACGTGTTCCAGAACGCGGCGTTCCCGCTCGAGGTGGGCTCTAAGAAATTCAGCCGCCGCGAGATCGAGGACAAGGTCATGCGCGTGCTGACGGTGGTGGGCCTGGAGAACTTCGCGGACCGCGAGGCGACCATGCTCTCCGGCGGCCAGCAGCAGCGCCTGGCGCTGGCGCGCGCGCTGGCCATGGAGCCCGAGCTGTTGCTGCTCGACGAGCCGCTGTCCAACCTGGACGCCAAGCTGCGCGAGCGCATGCGCTTCGAACTCAAGCGCCTGCAGCGCGAACTCGGCCTGACCACCATCTACGTCACCCACGACCAGAGCGAGGCGCTGGCGCTGTCGCACGAGATCGCGGTGATGAGCGAAGGCCGCATCCGCCAGATCGGCTCGCCGCGTGACATCTACGAGCGCCCGGCCAACCGCTTCGTGGCCGACTTCGTGGGCCTGACCAACTTCATCGAAGGGGACGTGCGGGCCTGGGTGGGCGAGAACCTGTGCGACGTCATGACCGGCATCGGCCTGCTGCGGGTCACCGCCTACGAAAAGCTGCCCGTGGGCGCACGGGTGCTGCTCTCGGTGCGGCCCGAGGACGTGGAGCTCAGCGAACTGGCGCCGGTGGGCGAGAACGTGCTGGCCGCGACGGTCGACGCCAAGGTGTTCCTGGGCGAGTTCATCGACTTTCAGGTCAAACTCGGCGACCGTTCCCTGATGGCGCGCGCGCACCCTTCGCTCAAGACCATGGTGGGCGAGCCCCTGTATGTCAGGATCAACCCCGAAAAATGCATCTGCATCAGCCCGGACTGACGCTTCCATCCACCCCGACCCCGCCTCAAGCCCACCGATCGCCATGTCTCAAGCAGAAAACAACAGGGAAAAAGAAGCCATTGCCGCCGACTGGCGCGGGGTGCTCAACGACGAGCGCCTGGCCCACCTGGTCAAGACCGCGTTCCGCTGCACCTCCAGCAGCCTCTCGCGCCGGCTGAAGCAGCACGATGTGCTCTACGGCCACTGGACCCTGCTGCGCATCCTGTGGCGCGGCGACGGCCTGACGCAGCGCCAGCTCAGCGAGCAGGCCGGCGTGACCGAGCCCTCGACCATCACGGCCCTCAAGGGCATGGAGGCGCAGGGCTATGTCTTCCGCCAGAAGGTGCCGGGCAACAAGAAGAACAACCGCGTCTTCCTCACGCCCAAGGGCGTGGCATTGCGCTCGGCCATCGTCATCTGCGCGGAGGAGGTCAACGCCATCGCCTCGCAGGGCGTGCCGGCCGAGGACCTGGCCACGACGCGGCGCACCCTGCTGGCCATCATCGACAACCTGAGCCGGGACGCCGCCCGGCAGGTGGACGGTGACGACGACCTGGGCCTCGACGGAGAACCGTGATGTCCCTTCCCCTTCGCATCGGCATGCTCGGAATGGGCAATGCCGGGTTGGCCTTCGTCCCTGCGATCGCCAGACACCCGGAATTCGAGCTGGCGGCCTTCGTCGAACCGCACGAAAACGCCCGTCTGGCGGCACAGGCGAAGTACGGTGTGCCGGGCCACGCGACGCTGGCGCAGCTGCTGGCCGAAGGCCCGCGCCTGGACGCGGTCTGCATCGCCTCGCCGACCGAATACCACACGGCCCAGGCGCTGCAGGCCATGGAGGCGGGCCTGCACGTGCTGGTCGAGAAGCCCATGGCCATCGCGCTGGACGACGCGCGGTCCATGGTGCGGGCGGCGCGCGAGCGCGGCGTGGTCCTGCTGGTGGGTCATTCCCACAGCTACGACCTGCCCATCCGCAAGATGCGCGAAGTGATCGCCTCGGGCCGCCTGGGTGGCGTGCGCATGGCCCACAACTGGTGCTTCACCGACTGGATCTACCGCCCGCGCCGCCCTGACGAGCTGGATGCCCGGCAAGGGGGTGGCGTGACGCTGCGCCAGGGTTCGCACCAGTTCGACATCCTGCGGCTGCTGTGCGGCGGCGAGGTTCGCCGCGTGCGCGCCCGCGCCTTCGACCTGGACCGCGGGCGGCGCGCCATCGGCGCGCACTGCGTCTACCTCGATTTCGAGAACGGCGCGGTGGCCACCGCCGTGTACAACGGCTACGGCGGTTTCCAGACCACCGAGATCCTCGGCGGGCTGTCGGAATGGGGCTTCGCCGCCCCCGAGCAGGGCTGGCGCGTGCAGCGCCGCGGCGCCGGCGGCGCGCGCGACGCCGCCGCCGAACTCCAGGCCAAGCAGGCGCGTGCCGGCCAGGTGATTCCGGACCAGGCGCCCTTCCATCCCTTCTTCGGCATCACGCTGGTCAGCTGCGAGGGCGGCGACATCCGGCAGTCGCCACAAGGGCTTCAGGTGTACGACCGCGACGGCGTGGAGGAACTCCGCTTCCCAACCGACCGCAGCCCGCGCGAGCTCGTGCTCGACGAATGGGGCGATGCGATCCGCGGCCGCGCGGCCGCGGTGCACGACGGCCTGTGGGGCATGGCCAACCTGGAAGTGTGTCTGGCGGCGCTCGAGTCCTCCGAGCAGAACGCCGACGTGGCCCTGAACGAACAGAGAGCGGTTCCCGTATGAGCAAAGAAGACCTGGCCGTCGCCACGGCCCCGACCCCGTCCACCGTGGACAACGGCTGGATGAGCCTGCAGGTGGTGGGCAAACAGTGCATCGCGAGCGATGTGCACGAGTTCGAGCTGGCGCGGGCCGGTGGCGGTGCCTTGCCACCCGCCGAACCCGGCGCCCACATCACGCTGCTCACACCCAACGGCCTCACGCGGCGCTACTCCGTCTGCAACCGCCCGGGCGAGACGGCGCTCTACCGCATCGCGGTCAAGCGCGAGGCGCAGGGCCTGGGGGGCTCGCGCAGCCTGGTGGACCAGGTGCAGCGGGGGGACCCGGTCTCGGTGTCGCCGCCCGCCAACTACTTCCCGCTGGGCATGGAGGCGCCCTCGTACTGGCTGATCGCCGGCGGCATCGGCATCACGCCCATCCTGTCCATGGCGCGCGCCCTGCGGCAGCGCGGCAAGGCCTTCAAGGTGCTGTACCTCACGCAGTTGCCCGAGTCGGCGGCCTACCGCGACGAACTGCTGGCCTCCGATCTGGCGCCGCACGCCACCGTGCACCACAACCACGCCGACCCGGCGCAGCGCTTCGACCTCGCGGCCGCGATGCAGGCCTGCCCGGCCGACGCCCACATCTATTGCTGCGGCCCCCGGCGCTTGATGGATGCGGTGAAGGAACTGGCGCGCGGCCGCCCGGGCGGCACGGTGCATTTCGAGGACTTCGGCACCAGCGAGGTCTCCGATGCGCACACCGACATCCCGTTCAAGGTCAAGCTCAGCAGGACCGGCCAGCTGATCGACGTGCCCTGCGGCAAGACCATCCTCGACGCACTGCGCGAGGCCCGAGTGCTGGTGCCCAGCTCGTGCGAGAGCGGCACCTGCGGCTCGTGCCGCACCCGGCTCGTGGCCGGTGTGGCCGATCACCGCGACTACGTGCTCGACGAAGACCAGCACGACAGCGAAATCATGATCTGCGTCTCCCGCGCCAAGAGCTCCGTGATCGAAATCGACCTTTGAGAAACCCCCACCATGTCCCAACTGCAAATCTCCGTCGCCATGGGCGACTACGACCGCAACCGCGCCCTGTTCGACGGCCGCGTCCAGATCGATGGCTGCGACCCGGTCTACATGCTGCTCAGCCCGGAGGAGATGTTCTTCCGCGCCATGCGCAACCGCGACTTCGACGTCACCGAGCTGTCCTTCTCCAGCTACCTCGTCAAGCACTCGGCCGGTGACAGCCCCTACGTGGCCATCCCGGTCTTTCTCTCGCGCGCGTTCCGGCACACCTCGATCTACGTGCGCAAGGACCGCATCCGGCGCCCCGAGGACTTGAAGGGCTGCCGCATCGGCATCCCCGAGTACCAGCTCACCGCCATCGTCTGGGCCCGCTCGATCCTGCAGGATGATTTCGGCATCCGGCCGGAGGACGTGAAGTGGGTGCGCGGCGGCATCGACACGCCGGGGCGTCCCGAGAAGATCAAGCTGAACCTGCCGCCCGGCGTCGACGTGACGAGCGCGCCGGAAGGCCGCACCATCTCCGACCTGCTCGACCAGGGCGAGATCGATGCCTTCATCGCGCCGCGCCCGCCGAGCGGTCCCGCCCTGAGCAACCCGCAGGTGGGCTGGCTGTTCGACGACCCCACCGCGGCCGCGAAGGACTACTACGCCCGCAAGGGCATCTTCCCCATCATGCACGTGGTCGGTGTGCGCAAGGAGCTGGTGCAGCAGCACCCCTGGTTGCCCGCCGCGCTGTTCAAGGCCTTCAGCGAATCCAAGGCGCGCGCGCTGGAGCTGCTGGCCGACACCTCGGCCACCAAGGTCACGCTGCCGTTCGTGGAGGAGCAGCTCAAGGCCGCGCGCGAACTGCTGGGCAACGATTTCTGGTCCTACGGCGTGGCGCCCAACACCCGGACCCTCGAGGCCTTCCTGCACCATCACCATGCGCAAGGCCTGTCGGCCCGCAAAGTCGAGCTCGCCGAGCTGTTCCACCCGTCGACCTATGAGAGCTACAGCATCTGAGGCCGGCCGCGCCGCCGCCGCCTGCCATGGTCCATCGAATGAGTGAATTCCAGCCCGCCGCCTGGTTGGTGTTCCTGCTGGCGGGGGCGGTCATCGTCCTGGCGGCGGGCATCGTCAAAGGCGCGATGGGCGTGGGCATGGGCATGCTGGCCGTGCCCATGCTGTCCCTCTTCGTGCCGCCGGCCCAGGCCATCGGCCTGATGGTGGTGCCGGTGCTGTGGTCCAACGTGGTCCAGACCATCGAGCGCGGTTCGCCGATCTACAGCGTGAAGCGCTTTCGCTGGCTGATCCTGTCGCAGCTGTTGTCCGTCGTGCTCACCGTGCGCCTGACCTCCAGCCTCTCGGCCGACCAGATGAACGTGATGTTCGCCTGCGCGATCCTGGTCTCCGTGCTGCTGATGGCGACCCGGCCCAACGTGCGGATCGCGCCGCGCCACGAAACCGCGGCCAGCGTGCTGGCCGGCATCACGGCCGGTGTGATGGGCGGGGTGTCGTCCCTCACCAGCCCGGTGCTCATCACCTACCTGATGGCGCTGAACCTCAAGCGCGAGGAGTTCATCGGCAGCATCAGCGTCATCTACCTCTTCGGTTCGGTGTTCATGTACTCGGCCATGGTCTGGTACGGCCGCTTCGGCGCCTTCGAGCTGCTGGTGTCCTGCGCCACCGTGCTGCCCATGCTGCTCGGGCTCGCGCTGGGCAAGAAGATCCGCTACCGGCTCAGCGAGACGCGCTTTCGCGCGCTGCTGCTGGCCTTTCTGACGGTGCTGGCGACGGTGCTGCTGTTCAAGTGAACCAGGACGCCCTCCCGCCCACGCCCGTGTCCGAACAGGGCCCCCTGGCCTGGAGCGACGAGCTCCTGCTCGGTTACCCACCCATGGACCACCGGCACGAGGAGTTCGTGGCCTGCCTGGGCGACCTGCAGCGCGCGCCCGACGAGATCCTGCCGATGGCGCTGGACGCCATGATCCACCACCTGGCCGAGCACTTTGGCGAAGAGGACCGCTGGATGGAAGAGAGCGGGTTTCCGCCCCGCCAGTGCCATGTGGACGAGCACGCGGCCGTGCTCCGCTCGGCCGCCGAGGTGCGCTCCCTGCTGCTGCAGGGCGAGATGGCGCCTTGCCGGCGCCTGGCCGATGCGCTGGAAGACTGGTTCCCCGGCCATGCGACCCACCTCGATTCCGCCCTGGCGCACTGGATGTGCAAGGCCCAGCTGGGCGGCAAGCCGGTGGTCCTGCGGCGACGTTCCTAGCCCCTTTTTTTTCTCTCTCCCCCTTCTCTGCCGACGATGATGGACCTCGACATTCCCCCCACCCAGATCGACGCCGACGTGCAACGCGCCCTGACCGAGGACGTGGGCGCGGGCGACCTCTCCGCCGGCATCGTGCCCGGCGAGCGGCGCGCGCGCGCCGTCGTGATCTGCCGGCAGGCCGCCGTGATCTGCGGCGAGCCCTGGGTGCGGGCCACGCTGCGCCAGCTGGCCCCGGCTGCCACGGTGACCTGGCGGGTGCCCGACGGCGGGCGTTGCGAACCCGGGCAGGCGATCTTCGAGGTCGAGGGTGGCGCGCGCGAACTGCTCACCGCCGAACGCACCTGCCTGAACTTCCTGCAGTTCCTCAGCGGCATCGCGACCCGGACGGCGGTCTTCGTCGATCGGGTGCAGGGCACGGCCGCCCGCGTGCTCGATACCCGCAAGACCATTCCCGGCCTGCGCCAGGCCCAAAAATACGCCGTGCGCTGCGGCGGCGGGCACAACCACCGCATGGGGCTCTTCGATGCGGTGCTGATCAAGGAGAACCACATCCACGCGGCCGGCAGCCTCCCGGCCGCGTTCCGCGCGGCCCAGGCGCTGGCGCCTCAGGCCAGCTTCATCCAGGTCGAGGTGGAAACCCTGGCGCAGCTGGAAGAGGCGCTGGCCATCGGCGTGACCATGGTGCTGCTGGACAACATGCCGCTGGCGTCGGTCCGCCGCGCGGTGGCGATGGCCGGCGGCCGGTGCAGCCTGGAGGTCTCGGGCGGCGTGAACCTGGAGAACATCCGCGCGTATGCCGAGACCGGGGTGGACCGCATCTCGGTGGGCGCGCTGGTCAAGGACGTCACCGCCGCCGACTTTTCCATGCGCTTCGCGGCCTGAGTCCGACCCCCTTGGCGGGGCGCGCGGCTCAGACGTCCTTGAGCACCGGCCCCAGGTCCAGCGTGCTGCGTTGCCCCAGGTCCTTGCGGTGCGCATGCAGCCAGCGGTCCGCCGCTTCGCGCCCCATGGCGTGCAGGTTGGAGAGGAAGGCCCATTGCGTGTTGGTCTTGCTGCCCGCGCCCAGCGCCGCGAGCGAGTCGCCGCCCTCGATCAGGTGCACGCGCAGCCGCTGCACGCGCTGGAACAGCGCGGGGCTGCCGGGTGAGCGCTGCTCGCCGATGACCTGCTTGAGCAGCGCCAGCGTGCGCAGCTCTTTCACCAGGCTGGCGTTGAAGGTCACTTCGTTGATGCGGTCGAGGATGTCGCGCGCGCTGGTGGGCACGCTCTCGCGCTGCGTGGGGTTGATCTGCACCAGCAGCAGGTCGTCGGCGCGGGTCTCGTTGACCAGCGGCAGCAGCGTGGGGTTGCCCGCGTAGCCGCCGTCCCAGTAGGCCTCGCCCTCGATCTCCACCGCCTGGAACAGCAGCGGCAGGCAGGCCGAGGCCAGCACCATGTCGGCCGTGAGTTCCTGCTGGCCGAACACGCGCAGCGCGCCGGTGCGCACCTGCGTGGCGGCAATGAAGAGCTGCGTCTTGTGGCAGCGGCGCGCGCGGTCGAAGTCGATGGTTTCGACCAGGATGTCGCGCAGCGGGTTCAGGTTGAGCGGGTTGAGCTGGTAGGGCGAAAGCGTGTGGCCGAACGCATCGGCCGCCTGCTTCAGCGGCTCGGTCCAGGGCTTGAGCCAGGGCGCGAGCCAGTCGGTGGCCGGGCCCATGAGCACGCCGATCGGGCTGGTCTGCAGCCGGTGGAAGGGCGAGAGCTCGGCCACGCGCGTCCAGAACTGGCGCAGCACGCGCTGCGCGCCTTCGCGCCCGCCGTCCATGAGGCCCGAGGCCAGGGCCACCGCGTTCATGGCCCCCGCGCTGGTGCCGCTGACGGCGGCGATCTCCAGCGTGTCGTCTTCCAGCAGGCGGTCGAGCACGCCCCAGGTGAAGGCGCCGTGCGAGCCGCCGCCCTGCAGCGCGAGGTCGATCGGGTGTTTGCCGGGGCGGGGGGTCTGGGCCATGGATCGCATTGTCAGGGGGGAGGGTGGTGCATTGCACCATGGCCGGGTGACATCGGGCCCGGTCTGGGACAATCGGCGTTTGCTTTCGCGTTCGCATGTCCACCCCCACCCTTGAGCCCTCTTCCGCCGACACCGGCGCATCCGCCGCGCCGGTGGCCGGCCCGCTGGCGCGCGAGGCGATCGCGCTGGCCGCGTTCGACCACGTGGTGGCGCACGCGCCGGGTTACCGCGCGCGGCCGGGCCAGCGCGAGATGGCGGCCCACATCGCGCACACGCTCTCGGGTGTGACCTTGGGCGACGGCGCGGTGGCGAGCGACGCGGCGTTGCCCGCGCGCGGCATCGCGGTGGTGCAGGCGGGCACCGGCGTGGGCAAATCGGCGGCCTACGCGTCCACGGTGATTCCGCTCGCGCTGGCGCAGCAGAAGCGCGTGATCATCAGCACCGCCACGGTGGCGCTGCAGGAACAGCTGATCGCCAAGGACCTGCCCGCGCTGGCCGCCACGCTGCCGCAGCCCTTCAGCTTCGCGCTGGCCAAGGGGCGCGGGCGCTACGTGTGCCGCCTCAAACTGGACCAGCTCAGCGGGGGCGACGCGGCGAGCGCCGACCTGTTCGAAAGCGACGATGGGGGTGGCGACACCAGCGCGGCCGGTATGGCGGCGCAGGCCGTGGCCTCGGCCGCCGCCGCGGCGCGCTGGCAGGAGCGCGGCGTGCAGTACACCGCCTGGGCCAACGCGCTGGACGGCGGCAGCTGGGACGGTGACCGCGACCGGCTGGACGACCCGCCCGACGGCAGCCTGTGGGCGCCCGTGGCCGCCGAGCGCCACACCTGCACCGCGCGCCACTGCCCCAGCTACAACAGCTGCAGCTACTACCAGGCGCGCGCCAAACTGGCGCAGGCGCAGGTGATCGTCGTCAACCACGACCTGCTGCTCTCCACCCTGGGCCTGCACGCGCTGCCCGCGCCGCAGGACTGCTACCTCGTGTTCGACGAGGCCCACCACCTGGGCTCGGTGGCGCAGGGGCAGTTCACCGCGTCCATGGACCTGATGCGCGGCCACTGGCTGGACAAGCTGCCGCGCGCGGTGGACGAGGTGGCCACGGCGATCGACCACAAGCCCACCATCGATGTGGCCGCGTTCACCAAGGAACTCAAGAGCGCGCAGACCGAGCTGGCGCGGCTCGCGATGCAGCGCATCGGCTCGCTGCCGGCCTGGCTGGACCTCACCGGCCGGTCCGCCGGCCGCTCGCCCGCGCGCGCCGGTGGCGGTTCTTTCAACGACGCCGGCGCGCCGGTGGTGGACCGTTTCGACGGCGGCGTGCTGCCGGCGGAGTGGCTGGAGGTGGTGGGCAAGCTGCACGCCAACGCCAGCAGCCTGCTGAAGGTGTTCGAGGCGCTGGCCACCCAGCTCAAGGCCAACGCGCGCGAGAACCCGGGCGACGCGGCGCGCTGCGCCAAGCTCTACAGCCGCCTGGGCGTGCTCGCGCCGCGCCTGCAGAGCGCGCAGGAAACCGCCAGCTACTGGCAGCAGGCGGCGGGCGACGGGCAGCCGCCCCTGGCCAAGTGGCTGGAGGCCGGCGTGAGCCACGGCCTGGTCACGCTGACCGCGCACGCCTGCCCATTGCAGCCCGGCAGCCTGCTGCGCAACCACTTGTGGAACCAGGTGCGCGCGGCGGTGGTCACCTCGGCCTCGCTCACCACCTGCGGCAGCTTCGATCACTTCCTGCACGAGTCCGGCCTGGCCTGGGACGGCGCGGTGGCCGCGCGCGAGGTGCAGAGCCCGTTCGACCACGCGCGCCAGGGCCGTCTGGTGGTGGTGCAGACCACGGCCGACCCCAAGGATGTGGACGGCTACACGCGCGAGATGCTGGCCCTGCTGATGGCCGACCTGCGCGAGGTCGAGCGCGGCGCGCTGGTGCTGTTCACCTCGCGCGCGCAGATGCGCCAGGCACAGGGCCTGCTGGAGCGCGGCGAACACGGCGCGCTGCGCGACCGCGTGCTGGTGCAGGGCGAGGCCTCGCGCACCGTGTTGCTGCGCCGCCACGCCGAGCGCGTGGCCGAGGGCAAGCCCTCGGTGCTGTTCGGCCTGCAGTCCTTCGGCGAAGGGCTGGACCTGCCCGGCGAGTTGTGCGAATGGGTGTTCATCACCAAGCTGCCCTTCGCCTCGCCGAGCGACCCGGTGGGGCAGGCGCGCGCCGACTGGCTCAAGAGCCAGGGCCGCGACCCGTTCAGCGAACTCGTGGTGCCCGCCACCGGCGCGCGCCTGCTGCAATGGACCGGGCGCGCGCTGCGCACCGAGGCCGACGAGGCGGTGGTCGTTTGTTACGATGCCCGCTTGCTGCGCCAGTCCTACGGACGGCGCATGCTCAAGGGCCTGCCGCCCTACCGGCTGCAGCGCCGCGTGGACGGCGTGCTGACCGAAGCCTGACCTTCCTCACAGAAAGCCCCGCGCATGATCTTCTCCGCCCTCAAACTCATCCACGTGCTGGCCGTCATCCTGTGGGTGGGCGGCATGGCCTTCGCGCACTTCTTTCTGCGCCCCTCGGTGCAGGCGCTGGAGCCGCCAGTGCGCCTGCGCCTGCTGCAGGCCGTGATGAAGCGCTTCTTCTCGGTGGTGCTGTGGGCCTCTCTGGTGGTGCTGGCCACGGGCCTGTGGATGATCGGCCGCACGGCCAAGGAAACGGTGCAGGCCGGCCTGGCCTTCAACATGCCGCTGGACTGGACCATCATGGCCACGCTGGGCATCGTGATGATCCTGATCTTTGGCCACATCCGCTTCGCGCTGTTCAAGCGCCTCACGCGCGCCGTGGCCGCCAGCGATTGGCCCGCGGCCGGCGCGGCCATGGCGTCCATCCGCAGCTGGGTGTTCGTCAACCTGTGCATCGGCGTGGTGATCGTCTGCGTGACGCTGCTGATGGGCTGAACGCCTCCGCCGCGCCGTCATGAGCGTGCCTTCCATGGGGATCTTCCAACGAGGTGGGTGGATGATGGCGTTGCTGACTGCCCTGCTCCAGGGCTGTGCCCTGCCTCCGCTGGAAGGGCGCACCGAATCCCGCGCCCTGGCGCCGGCCGAGGCGGCTGCCACGGCGCTGGGCCGTGTGCTGAGCGCTGACGCGCAGGCCCATCCCGGCGAGTCCGGCATCCTGCCGCTGGCCGATGCGCTGGAGTCGTTCGCGGCGCGCGTGCTGCTGGTGCGCGCGGCCGAGCGCACGCTGGACGTGCAGTACTACATCTGGCGCGACGACATCACCGGCAACCTCTTGCTCAACGCGCTGCGCGAGGCGGCCGACCGCGGCGTGCGCGTGCGCCTGCTGCTGGACGACAACGGCGTGGCCATGGACGGCAAGCTGCTCGCGCTGGACCGGCACCCGGCCATCGAGGTGCGGCTGTTCAACCCGTTCTCCATCCGCCAGCCCAAGGCGCTGGGCTACCTCACGCACTTCAGCCGCGCCAACCGGCGCATGCACAACAAGGCGCTGGTCGCCGACAGCCAGGCCGCCATCATGGGTGGGCGCAACGTGGGCGACGAGTACTTCGGCGCCACCGATGGCGTGCTGTTCGCCGATCTCGACGTGCTGGCCACCGGGGCGGTGGTGCCCGAGCTGTCGGCCGACTTCGACCGCTACTGGGCCAGCGCCTCGGCCTACCCGATCGACCGCATCGTCCCGGCCGGGACGGTGGTGGCGGCACCGGACGCCGCGGGGCAGGCCGAGCGCGATCCGCGCGCCACGCGCTACCTGCAGGCCCTGCGCGAGTCGCGCTTCGTGACCGACCTGCTCACGGGTGGCATCGTGCCCCAGTGGGCGCGCGTGGAGATGGTCAGCGACGACCCCCGCAAAGGCCTGGGGCTGGCCGAGAAGGACGGGCTGGTGACCCACCAGCTGGCCCAGGTGCTGGCACGCCCGCCGGTGCGCTCGCTGGATCTGATCTCGCCCTACTTCGTGCCCACCGCGGCGGGCGTGGCGGTCTTCGAGCGCCTGGCGGCCAGGGGCGTGCGCGTGCGCATCCTGACGAACGCGCTGGAGGCGACCGACGTGTCGGCCGTGCACTCGGGTTACGCGCGCTACCGCCAGGACCTGCTGCGCGGCGGCATCGAGCTGTATGAGATGCGCCGCAGCGCGGTGGTGATGGGCCGCTCGGGCGTGTTCGGCAGCTCGGGCTCCAGCCTGCACGCCAAGACCTTCGCGCTCGACGGCGAGCGCGTGTTCGTGGGGTCGATGAATTTCGATCCGCGCTCGGCGCACCTGAACACCGAGCTGGGGTTCATCATCGACAGCCCGGCCATGGCGCGCGCGGTCGCCGAGGCCTTCGACCGCGAGGTGCCGGCCACGGCGTACGCGGTGCGGCTCGATGAGCGGGGCGATCTGGTGTGGATCGAACGCCGCGACGGCCAGGAGATCCGCCACACCCGCGAGCCGGGCAGCTCGCTGGGGCAACGCGCCTGGATCGGCCTGCTGTCGGTGCTGCCGATCGAGTGGCTGCTCTAGCTCGCCGGTGACGGTGGCCGGTTGCCCAGCAGCCGGTGCCACAGGCCGGGCAGCGCGGTGGCGAGGTCCGGGCGAGAGCCGTTCAGGGTGGGGCGGTGGCCCCCGTTGGTCCGCTCCGTATCGCTGCCCAGGTCGAAGCGGAAGGTGTAGTGCGGCTCCTGGCCCATGCGCAGGTCGGTCACGAACAGATGGCCCTCGGTGGCCGACACGCTGTAGAAGCCGTGGGTGAAGGCCGCCATGCGCGCGAGGTAGGGCTCGTTGTGGTGTTGCGCGATCAGGTCCGCGCCGCGCTCATGCACCGTCCAGGTGATCCGCGGGCTGTCGTCCAGCAGCGAGTAGAAGCCCTCGCGGTACTCGGTGGGTGTGGTGGCCACCAGCCGCCAGAGCACGGTGTTGAACGGCGAGGGCGTGACCAGCAGGTGCTCGGCCGCGATGCCGTCGGCCTGCAGGGACGCCTGCGCCACCCGCGTGACATGCTGCTGCGCGCCCACGCTCCAGCCCAGGTAGAGCGTGCTGAGCACCAGCCCGGCGGTGTTCCACGCCAGGCCGCGCGCGGACTTCAGCCGCAGCGCCGCGACCACGCCCACGATCAGCGGCAGGGTGTAGGCCAGGTCGATGATGAAGACACTGCCCACGGCGAATGGGTAGTCGCTGAACGGCTGCAGCAGCTGTGTGCCGTAGACCGTCATGGTGTCGAGCAGCGGGTGGGTGATGAGCACCAGCCACATCGCCAGCCACCAGCGCCTGAACAGCGCGGCCTCGCCGTGCACGCGCGAGACGATCCAGGCGAGCACCGGCGCGGCCAGCGTGAGCACGAAGAGCGCATGGCTCTCGGCGCGGTGGCGCGTCATGTTGAGGATGGCGTCGCCGTGGTTGATGAAGGCGTCCAGGTCGGGCAGGGTGCCGCCGATGGCGCCCCACAGCGCGGCCTTCCACGCGGCGGTGCGCCGGCCCATCACGGCCACGCCCACGGCCGAGCCGAGGGCAATCTGGGTCAATGAATCCATGCGGCGAGCTTAGCCGCCCGGCTTCAAGCCTGCACGGCGATGGGGAAGGTGGCGCGCAGGCCGTCGCTGCCGGGGGTGAAGGGCACGGTGACCGCGGCGCGGGCCTCTTCGTTCATGCGCCGCCAGAGGCCGTCGCGCTCGTTGCCGGGGTCGCCCGCCACGTACAGCTGGGTGGTGAGCAATTCCTGCCGGTCCAGCCGCACCTTCACGTGGATGTGCGGCGTGCGGCCGGTGTAGGGCACGGGTTTGAGGGTGCGGAAGCGGTAGCGCCCGTCGCGGCCCACCGTGACCTGGCCGAAGCCCTGGAACGCCGGGTCGGCCTTGCCGCCGTCGCCGGGGTGGTGGTAGCGGCCCTCGTGGTCGCACTGCCAGATCTCCACCACCGCGCCCGCCACCGGCACGCCGGCAAGGTCGGTCACCGTGCCGTCGACCCAGGTCGGCTGGCCCTTGCTGTAGACCGCCTTGCCGTTCCTGAGCAGGTCGGCATCGCTGTCGGCCGGCAGCGTGACCGGGTAGAACGGGCCTTCGGTCTGGCTCGGCGTGGGGCGCAGGGACTTCGACTGGGCGATCGCGGGCGACAGCCAGGCCGGTGCGGCCACGGCGGCGGCGCTGGCGATGAGAAGGCGGCGGCGGAGGGGATGGATGCTCATGCAAGTCTCCAAAGACGGCAGTCTGATTGGAAGATCCGTCCGGGCGCAAGTTCCGCGGACCAGAACACCGCGGAACTGGCTTTGCCAGGCCGCTGGTGTTGCCCCCTGGGGGGTGATGCCGCAGGCGGCGCGGGGGGTTACTTCGTGCTCATCCAGGCGAGCAGCGAGGCTCGCATGGCTTCCTCGACCGACATCTCGATCGGCGTGGTCCAGCTGCGTGGCACGAACACGGTGTAGCCGCCGATCATGTAGCCCATGGGCAGGTAGACCGCCACGTGGTCCAGCTCGGCCAGCCCGGGCGGCAGGCCGGCCATGTTCTGGCGCGTCACCAGGCCGACGATGGTCATCTCGTTGTCCGGCATCTTCAGCATCACCACCTGCTGCTGGGCGTCCTTCTTGTTGGGCGCGAAGTAGTCGGCGAAGCTCTTGAGCGAGGAATAGATGCTTTTGACAACCGGCAGGTTGGTGAACGGCAGCTCCACCCAGGAGAGCATGCGCGCCGTCACGGGCTGGGAGATCAGGAAACCCAGGCCGAAGATCATGGCCGCGCCGATCACGATGCCCAGGCCAGGCAGGTAGAAGTCGCCGACCAGCGGTCGGATCGCCCACATGGCGATGGTTTCCACCCAGACGATGAACAGGTACAGCACGTAGACCGTGAGCGCCACCGGCAGGAAGGTGATCAGGCCGCGAAAGAAGTACTGGTAGATCGGTTTCACACGCGGGAGCATACCGCGAGGTGGCTTGCAAACCGCCAGAATGCCCCCACCTGCCCGCTGTTTGCCCCATGCCGGGTGGCATGCCTGGCGTTCGCGCCAGTTCAGGAACTCCCTCGGGGCCAGGAGGCTCTCTCATCCATGAACGGACTCTTCGACTTCTTTGGCCGCGTGCTGCGTGGCGTGATCCGGCTGGCGCTGGCCCTGGCCGCCCTGGTCTTCGTGCTCAGCCTGCTGCTGGCGTCCCTGGTGGTGGTGGTCGGCGTCTCGCTCTGGTCGCTGGTGACCGGCCGCAAGCCCGCCCCGGCGGTGGTGTTCAGCCGTTTTCGCCAGACCTCGCAGCGCTACACCCAGGGCGTGTGGCCAGGCGGCACGGGCGGCGTGCGCCGGCCCATGGGCGATGTGGTGGATGTCGAGGCCACCGAGGTGCCCGACGCACCGTCCCCGCCGCGCGAACCGGGTTCCCGATCGGGCCCCGACCACACGGCGCGCGTGATCTACTGATCGGCCCGCCGGGCCAGCGCGGCCTCGTACAGGGCGTTGCGCGGCTGGCCGGTGATCTCCGCGCACAGGCGCACGGCGGTCTTCAGCGGCAATTCGGCCAGCAGCAGGTCCAGCGTGCGCAGCGCCGCCGCGTCCACCGCGCCGGCTTCGACCGCCTCGGCCGCCAGCGGGTGCACCATCAACACGAACTCGCCGCGCGTGCGGTGCGCGCCGGCCTGCAGCCAGCCAGGCAGGGCCTCGGCGGGCATGGGCGCGATCTCCTCGAACTGCTTGGTCAGCTCGCGCCCCACGGTCAGGGTCCGTGGGCCCAAGGTGGCCAGGTCCTTGGCCAAAGCCTCGATGCGGTGCGGCGCCTCCAGCAGCACGCAGGCGCGCGCATCGGCGCCGATCTGCTGCACCTCGCGCTGGCGCTCGGCCGCCTTGGGCGAGAGAAAGCCTGCGAACACGAAACGACCGTCCCAGCCGCTGTGCCCGGCCACGCTGAGCAGCGCGGTGATGCTGCTGGCGCCCGGGATCGGCAGGCAGCGCAGGCCGGCGCCGGCCACGGCGGCGACCAGGCGCGCGCCCGGGTCGCTCACCCCGGGTGTGCCGGCGTCGCTCACGTAGGCGATGCGCTGGCCTTCCTGCAGGCGTTGCAACACGGTCTGCGCGGCCTCGGCCTCGTTGTGTTCGTGCAGCGCCAGCAGCGGCTTGTGCAGGCCATAGCCCTGCAGCAGCGCGGCGGTGTGGCGCGTGTCCTCGCAGGCCACGGTGTCCACGAGCGAGAGCACCTGCAGCGCGCGCAACCCGATGTCGGCCAGGTTGCCGATGGGGGTGGCGACCATGTAGAGCGCGCCCTGCGGATAATGCTGGTGCCCCGCCGCGTCGCGGGCGGCGGCCAACAGGGATGGAGTGCTTGCAGACAATGTGGACATCCAGAAAACAGGCGGCGCCCTCGGGGAGCGGCGCGGCGAAACAGACCACCAAGGACCGGGGCGACGCCGCGGAGGATGCGGCCCTGGTCCACCTGCGGCGCCATGGCCTGGCGCTGGTGCGGCGCAACTTCAGGACCCCGGGCCGGGGCGGTGGCGAAGTCGATTTGATTATGCGCGAGCCCGATGGCACGCTGGTCTTCGTCGAGGTGCGCCAGCGCGCCAGCCAGCGCCAGGGTGGGGCCGGCGCCAGCATCACCGGGGTGAAACAACGCCGCATCGTGTTCGCGGCGCGGCACTTTTTGCTGCGGCTCGGCTCAGAGCCTGCATGCCGCTTCGATGTGGTGCTGATCGATGGCGCGTTCGACGCGCCGACGCCTGTGCGCATCGAGTGGCTGCGCGCCGCCTTCGATGCCTCCGTGGCATTCTGAGCAAATGGATACACCCCTCACCGCTATGATCGCGCCATGCTTCTGCAACGCATCCAGCAACAGTTCATCGACAGCGCCGACCTGAAGTACCAGTGCGCCCAGTCCCTGGCACCGATGGTGGAGTCGGCCATCGCGGCCGTGCTGGCCAGCGTCACGGGCGGCGGCAAGGTGTTGGCCTGCGGCAATGGCGCTTCGGCCGCGGCCGCGCAGCACTTCGCGGCCAGTTTCGTGGGCCGCTACGAACGCGAGCGGCCCGAGCTGGCGGCGTTTTCGCTCTCGTCCGACGCGGCGGTGCTCACCGGCATCGCCAACGATTTCGATGCCCGCGCGGTGTTCGCCCGCCAGGTGCGCGCGCTCGGCCAGGCCGGCGATGTGCTGCTGGCGCTGTCCACCAGCGGCAATTCGGCCAACGTGCTGGCGGCGGTGGAGGCCGCGCACGAGCGCGAAATGGTCGTGGTGGCGCTCACCGGCGCGCGCGGCGGCCGCCTCTCGATGCAACTGCGCGACACCGACGTGCACCTGTGCGTGCCGCACGAGCTGCCGGCCCGCATCCTCGAAGTGCATCACCTCGTGCTGCACTGCATTTGCGACGGTGTGGACGCCCAGCTGCTGGGCCTGCCCGACGAGTCCAACACCCCTATGGAGAGTGCCTCATGAGCCAGATCAAGAACACCCCTTCCTTTCACCGCATCGCCGCCGCCGCGCTCGCCGTGGCCGCCTTGGGCGCCACGCTGAGCGCCTGCGCGCCCCTGGTGGTGGGCGGCGCGGCCGTGACCGCGCTGGTGGCGGTGGACCGCCGCACCTCGGGCGCGCAGCTCGACGACCAGGGCATCGAGCTGAGGGCGTCCAACCGCCTGAAGGACGAGCTGGGCGACGCGCATGCGCGCTACAACCTCTCCAGCTACAACCGCCGCGTGCTGATCACCGGCGAGGCCTCCAGCGAGGCGATCAAGACCAAGGTCACGCAGATCGTGTCCGGTGTGGAGAACGTGCGCGAGGTCATCAACGAGCTGGGCGTGACCAACAGCCCCTCGCTCAAGGAGCGCGCGAGCGACACGCTGATCACCGGCCGGGTGAAGGCCTCGCTGGTGGACGCCAAGGACCTCTCGGCCAGCGCCTTCAAGGTGCTGACCGAACGCGGCACGGTGTACCTGATGGGCCGTGTGACGCAGCGCGAAGCCGACCGCGCCACCGACATCGCGCGCAACACGCAGAACGTGTCGCGCGTGGTGCGCGTGTTCGAAATCATCTCCGAGCAGGAACTCGCCAACATCGGCGCCGCCAAGCAGCCGGCACCGACCAACCCCGCCAAATAACGCCGCTCGAAGAGGCGCGGCCCCTTCCAGAACACGGCGGAACCGGCTTCGCCGGGCCGCACGTGTTGCCCCCTGGGGAGTGACGCCGAAGGCGGCGCGGGGGGGACCTACTTCAAGCGTTTGATGAGGCTGGAGGTGTCGAAGCGCTGGCCGCCCATGGCCTGCACGTCGGCGTAGAACTGGTCCACCAGCGCGGTGACCGGCAGGCGCGCGCCGTTGCGCTTGGCTTCGTCCAGCACCAGGCCCAGGTCCTTGCGCATCCAGTCCACGGCAAAGCCGAAGTCGAACTTGTCGGCCACCATGGTCTTGCCCCGGTTGTCCATCTGCCAGCTCTGGGCCGCGCCCTTGCCGATCACCTCCAGCACCTGGGTCATGTCCAAGCCGGCCTTCTGACCGAAGGCGATCGCTTCGGACAGGCCTTGCACCAGGCCGGCGATGCAGATCTGGTTGACCATCTTGGTGAGCTGGCCCGCGCCGCTCTCGCCCAGGCGGGTGAAGGCGCGCGAGAAGGCCATGGCCACCGGCCTGGCGGCGTCGAACGCGGCCGCCTCACCGCCGCACATCACGGTCAGGGCGCCGTTTTGCGCGCCGGCCTGACCGCCCGAGACGGGCGCGTCCACAAAAGCAATGCCCAGGGTCTTGCCCGCGCCGTGCAGCTCGCGCGCCACGTCGGCGGAGGCGGTGGTGTGGTCCACGAACACCGCGCCGGGGGCCATGCCGGCGAAAGCGCCGTCGGCACCGAGCGTGATCGAGCGCAGGTCGTCGTCGTTGCCCACGCAGGCGAACACGATGTCGGCGCCCTGGGCCGCTTCGCGCGGCGTGGGCTTGTGCGCGCCGCCGAATTCGGCCACCCAGGCAGCGGCCTTGGCGCCGGAGCGGTTGTAGACCGTGACGGTGTGGCCGGCGCGCGCCAGGTGCCCCGCCATGGGGTACCCCATGACGCCCAGGCCGATGAAGGCGACCTTGCGCGCAGGGGTGGATTCGTAGGGGCGTTGGGCGATGCTGCTCATGAAGAGGTCCTTCGTGTGGGTTCAAGAATGCCGCGGAACTGGCTTCGCCAGGCCGCAGGCATTGCCCCCTTGAGGGGGTGACGCGCGCCAGCGCGGCGCGGGGGTGTTTTTACACGATCGTGAGGTGCTCGGTGCCCGCCGCCAGGTCCAGCGACTTGGCGCGCTGGCTGTTGAGCTTGATCTGCAGCCGCAGGTCGTTGAGCGAATCGGCGTTGCGCAGCGCGTCTTCGAGCGTGATGAGGTTGGCCTCGAAGGCGTTGAACAGCGCCTGGTCGAAGGTCTGCATGCCCATCTGGGTGCTCTTCTTCATGATCTCCTTGATCTCGGCGACATCGCCCTTGAAGATCAGGTCGGAGATCAGCGGTGAGTTCAGCATGATCTCCACCGCCGCGTGCCGGCCCTTGTTGTCCTGGCGCGGCACCAGGCGCTGGGAGACCAGCGCGCGCAGGTTCAGCGACAGGTCCATCAGCAGCTGGGCACGGCGCTCCTCGGGGAAGAAGTTGATGATGCGGTCCAGTGCCTGGTTGGCGCTGTTGGCGTGCAGCGTGGCCAGGCACAGGTGGCCGGTCTCGGAGAACTGGATCGCGTGCTCCATGGCTTCGCGGTCGCGGATCTCGCCCATCAGGATCACATCGGGCGCCTGGCGCAGCGTGTTCTTCAGCGCGGCCTCCCAGCTGTCGGTGTCCAGGCCCACTTCGCGCTGCGTCACCACGCAGTTCTTGTGCGGGTGCACGAACTCGATCGGGTCTTCCACCGTGATGATGTGGCCGTGCGTGTTCTCGTTGCGCCAGTCCACCATGGCCGCCAGCGAGGTGGACTTGCCCGAGCCGGTCGCGCCGACCAGGATGCACAGGCCGCGCTTGGAGAGCGCCACGTCCTTGAGCACCTGGGGCAGGCCGAGCTTGTCGATGGTGGGCAGCACGGCGGGAATCGTGCGCAGCACCATGCCGACCTTGCCCTGCTGGATGAAGGCGTTGACGCGGAAGCGCCCGATGGCCGGCGGCGAGATCGCGAAGTTGCACTCCTTCGTGCGCTCGAATTCGGCGGCCTGCTTGTCGTTCATGATGGCGCGCGCCAGCGCCAGCGTGTGCGTGGCGTTCAGGGGCTGCGGCGACACCTTGACGACCGACCCGTCGACCTTGATTGCCGGCGGGAAATCGGCGGTGAGGAACAGGTCGCTGCCCGAGCGGCTGAGCATGAGGCGCAGCAGGTCGTTGATGAATTTGGATGCCTGGTCGCGTTCCATGAGAGTGTCCTTTGATCAGCAGCGACGGCCGCCGCGCAGGGCCGCCCCAAGCAAGGCCAGCCCCCTTGGGGGGCAGCGACCCGCGCAGCGGTGGAGCGTGGGGGTGGTCATCTCAGCCCGGGAAGTTTTCGGGGATCTTCGCCTTGCCGCGTGCTTCCGCCGGGCTGATCACATTGCGCTTGACCAGCTCCGAGAGGTTCTGGTCCAGCGTCTGCATGCCCACGCTGTTGCCGGTCTGGATGGCCGAGTACATCTGCGCCACCTTGGCCTCGCGGATCAGGTTGCGGATCGCGCTGGTGCCCAGCATGATCTCGTGCGCCGCGACGCGGCCCGAGCCGTCCTTGGTCTTGCACAGCGTCTGCGAGATCACCGCCACCAGCGATTCGGAGAGCATCGCGCGCACCATGTCTTTCTCTTCGGCCGGGAACACGTCGATGATGCGGTCGATGGTCTTGGCCGCGCTGGAGGTGTGCAGCGTGCCGAACACCAGGTGACCGGTCTCGGCGGCGGTCATCGCCAGGCGGATGGTTTCGAGGTCGCGCATTTCGCCGACCAGGATCGCGTCCGGGTCTTCGCGCAGCGCCGAACGCAGCGCGTTCGAAAAACTCAGCGTGTGCGGGCCCACCTCGCGCTGGTTGACCAGGCACTTCTTGGACTCGTGCACGAACTCCACCGGGTCTTCCACCGTGAGGATGTGGCCGTACTCGGTTTCATTGAGGTGGTTGACCATGCCGGCGAGCGTGGTGGACTTGCCCGAGCCGGTGGGCCCGGTCACCAGCACCAGGCCGCGCGGGCGCAGGGCGAGGTCGCCGAAGATCTTGGGTGCGTTGAGTTGCTCCAGCGTGAGGATCTTGCTCGGGATGGTGCGGAACACCGCGCCGGCGCCGCGGTTGTGGTTGAAGGCGTTGACGCGAAAGCGCGCCAGGCCTTCGATCTCGAACGAGAAGTCGCACTCCAGGAACTCTTCGTACTGCTTGCGCTGGCTGTCGTTCATGATGTCGTACACCATGCCGTGGACCTGCTTGTGGTCCAGCGGTTCGACGTTGATGCGTCGCACATCACCATGCACCCGTATCATGGGTGGAAGACCGGCCGAGAGATGAAGATCGGATGCTTTGTTCTTGACGCTGAAAGCCAGCAGTTGGGTGATATCCATCCCGGGGTCCCGTGCGGTGTTGAGGTATGACGGCAGATTATGACGACCATTGAACGCAATCTCCAAGGGCTGAAAGAGCGCATTTCGCGTGCTTGTTCACATGCCGGACGCCCCGTGGAGGCGGTGGTTTTGCTCGCGGTTTCCAAGACCTTCGGACCGGACGCCGTTCGTCAGGCGCAGGCCGCCGGTCAGCGGTGTTTTGGCGAAAACTACGTGCAGGAAGGCGTCGAGAAGATCCTCGCGCTGCGCGAGTCGGCTGTTGCGCCGACGCCAACGCAATGGCACTGCATCGGCCCGCTGCAAAGCAACAAGACCCGTTTGGTGGCCGCGCATTTCGACTGGGTGCAATCGGTGGACCGGCTCAAGATCGCCGAGCGCCTGAGTGAACAGCGCCCCGAAGGACTGCCGCCCTTGCAGGTGTGCCTGCAGGTGAATGTGGACGGTGGCCTCACGAAGGCGGGCGTGGCGCCGGCCGAACTGCGCGAACTGGCGCAGGCGGTGGCGCGCTTGCCGAACCTGCGCCTGCGCGGCCTGATGTGCATCCCCGAACCGGCCGAGACCTTCGAGGCCCAGCGCGCGGTGTTCCTGCAGGCGAAGGAGTTGTTTGATCAACTCAATGGCGCGGGCTTGGCGCTCGACACGCTGTCCATGGGCATGAGCGACGACCTCGAGGCCGCCATCGCCGCCGGCTCGACCATGGTGCGCGTGGGGCGCGCCGTGTTCGGCGGCCGCCCCGCCAAACTCACTTCCTTGGCTTGACCGTCCCGCAGTCGGCCGACAGCCACTTGCCCTGGCCGTCCATGGTCATGGTCTGGGGCTTGCCCTGGTGCGTGGTGTTCATCACCATCTTCACGGTGTAGGCGGCGTCGCCGCTGAAGGTGTAGGTGCCTTCGCCGGAGGACGGGGGCTTCTTGCAGACGAAACTCATCTTGAGCGCGGTGGCGCTGCGCGAGGTGACGGTGTTGGTGCAGTCGCCATCGCCTTGCATCGGCATGTCCTGCCGCGCGGCCATCTCGGGCGTGATGCAGACCTTCATGGCCATGCCGCCGCCCGGGCCCGGCGTGGGCATGGCCTTGCCCTGTCTGGCCAGCATGTCCTCCATCTGCTTGCGTTGCGCGGGCGGCATGCTGGCCATCTGCTGCTGCATCTGCGCCATGGCCTGGTCCATCTGGGCACTGCCGCCGACCTTCTGCGTCATCTCCCACAGGCCGGGTTTGATGCTCTGGGCGTGCGCGGTGGTGGCGGCCAGCGTGACGCCCAGCAACAGGGGGGTGATGGTGGTGTGGTGCATGGCGGCTCCCATGGGTGAGAGTGCCATTGTGCGGCGCCAGGTGGGCGTGTCAACGGCGGCGTCAATGGATCACAAGGGCAACCGCGAGCTGTTCTTCACCTCTTCCATCACCGCGTAGGTTCGCGTCTCGCGCACGCCGGGCAGCTGCCACAACACGCTGCCGGCGAAGTCGCGGTAGGCGGCCATGTCCGCCATGCGGGTCTTGAGCAGGTAGTCGAAACCGCCGGCGACCATGTGGCATTCCATGATCTCGTCGCGCACCTGCACGGCGGCCTTGAATTCGTTGAACACGTTGGGCGTGGTGCGGTCGAGCAGCACCTCGACGAAGACCATCATGCCCCGCCCGAGCTTGAGCGGGTTCAGCCGCGCCTCGTAGCCCAGGATGTAGCCGTCGCGCTGCAGGCGCTGGGTGCGCGCGAGCACGGCGGTGGGTGACAGGGCCACCGCCTCGGCCAGCTTGAGGTTGGTCAGCCGGCCATCGGCCTGCAGAAGCTGCAGGATCTTCAGGTCGATGCGGTCGGGTTCCTGGGCGTCGGACATGGTGGTGAATTATCCGGTTGACGCCGGCATTTTTGGTGAAAAACTCGGTTGATTCGGCGGCACCATGCGTGAATTCACCGATCGCCCGCCTTTCTGGAGTGTTCCATGCCCCGTGCCCAAGACCGCCTGCCGTTCCCTTACCGCCCCGAAGCCGGCGTTCTCGCCCAGCGCCTGAGCGCCTTGCGCGGTGCCCTGGATTGGGCGGCCGCCGCGGACCATGCGGCGCCGTGGGTGCGCGCGGTGCGCGAGAACCCGCCGCCGTTCTGGGCCATGGAGAGCCTGCTCAAGGAGTACCCGATCTCCAGCGCCGAGGGCCTGGCCCTGATGCGCCTGGCCGAGGCGCTGCTGCGCGTGCCCGACGCCGAGACCGCGATCGCCCTCACCGCCGACCAGCTGGGCCGAGCCGACTTCGATGGCGCGGCCGACTCGACGCTGGCGCGCCTCTCGTCCACGGCGATCGCCATGTCCAAACATTTCCTGCCGCACGCGGGCAGCGAGCCCGGTCTGATGGCCAAGCTGGGTGCCAAGACCGTGGTGGCCGCGACGCTGCGCGCGGTGCAGTTGCTGGGCCGCCAGTTCGTGTTGGGGCAGACCATCGAGGAGGGCATGAAGGAGGCCGCCTCGGCGCGCAGGCGCCAGGCCAACCTGCGCTTCAGCTTCGACATGCTGGGCGAGGGCGCCCGCACCGACGAAGACGCCCTGCGCTACCTCGCGAGCTACCGCAACGCCATCGCGGCCATCGCGCGCAGCGCCGACCCGGCGCGGCACCCGGGCCAGAACGACGGCATCTCGATCAAGCTCAGCGCCTTGCACCCGCGCTACGAGGACGCGCAACACGACCGCGTGATGCGCGAGCTCGTGCCGCGCGTGTGGTCGCTGTGCGAGGTGGCGGCCGCCGCCAGCCTCAACCTCACCATCGACGCGGAAGAGGTGGACCGGCTCGAACTCTCGCTGGCCGTGTTCGAGGCCCTGGCGACCCGGGTGGCGCAACACTGCCCCCAATGGCAGGGTTTCGGCCTGGCCTTGCAGGCCTACCAGACGCGGGCGGTCGAGCTGATCGAGCACGTGGCGGGCCTGGCGCGGCAGCACCGGTTGAAGTTCATGTGCCGCCTGGTCAAGGGCGCGTACTGGGACGCCGAGATCAAGCGCGCGCAGGAGCTGGGCCTGCCGGCCTACCCGGTATTCACGCAGAAGCCGCACACCGACGTGAGCTACCTGGCCTGCGCGCGGGCCCTGTTCGCGGCGCACGACGCGATCCACCCGCAGTTCGCCACGCACAACGCGGGCACCATCGCGGCCATCCTGCAGATGGCGGCGAAGCAGGGCACGCCGTTCGAGTTGCAGCGCCTGCACGGCATGGGCGAAGGCATCTACCGCGAGGTGTTGAAGAACCCGGCCGTCTCGTGCCGCGTCTACGCCCCGGTGGGCGCGCACCGCGACCTGCTCGCCTACCTGGTGCGCCGCCTGCTGGAGAACGGCGCGAACTCGTCGTTCGTGCACCAGCTGGCCGACGAGTCGGTGGGCATGGACGAGCTGCTGGTGTCGCCGCTGGCACAGTCCCGGCCCGAGGCCATCGTGTCCCCGCTGCCCTTGCCGCCCGACCTGTACGGCCGGGCGCGCCCCAACAGCGAGGGGCTGGACCTCGCGGTGGTCGCGCACCGCGAGCCGCTGCTGGCCGCGCACGCGGCGCTGGTGGTGCCTGCGGTGGCCGAGGCCCGCGCCGCCGACGCACCAGCCGCCGTGGATGCCGCCGTGCGGGCCTTTGCCGGCTGGAACCACACGCCGCTGGCCGAGCGCGCGGCCACGCTGCGCCGCGCGGCCGACGCCATGCAGCAGCAGATGCCGCGGCTGTGCGCGCTGCTGGTGAAGGAGGCGCACAAGGGCTGGAACGACGCGGTCTCCGAGGTGCGTGAGGCGATCGATTTCCTGCGCTACTACGCGAACGACGCCGAGCGCGTGATGGCGCCACAGGCCCTGCCCGGGCCCACCGGCGAGAGCAACACGTTGCGCCTGGAAGGGCGCGGCGCCTGGGTCTGCATCAGCCCCTGGAATTTCCCGCTGGCGATCTTCACCGGCCAGGTGGCGGCGGCGCTGGTCACGGGCAACACCGTGTTGGCCAAGCCGGCCGAGCAGACCCCCGCCATCGCGCTAGAAGCGGTGAAGCTGCTTCACGCGGCGGGCGTGCCTACCGACGCGCTGCAGTTGCTGCACGGCCCGGGCGACACCGTGGGCGCGGCGTTGGTGGCGCAGCCCGGCGTGGCCGGCGTGGTGTTCACCGGGTCGACGCAGGTGGCCAAGCTGATCCAGCGCGCGCTCGCCGCGAAGGACGGCCCCATCGTGCCGCTGATCGCCGAGACCGGCGGCATCAACGCCATGCTGGTGGACAGCACGGCCCTGCCCGAGCAGGTGGCCGATGCCGTGGTGCAGAGCGCGTTCCGCAGCGCGGGCCAGCGCTGTTCGGCGCTGCGCCTGCTGTGCGTGCACGAGGCCGTGGCCGATGGCGTGATCGCGATGATCCAGGGCGCGGCGAGCGAGCTGGTGGCGGGCGACCCGGCCGATCTGGCCACCGACCTGGGGCCGGTGATCGATGCCGAAGCCTTCGAGGGCATCGGCCGCCATCTGCAGCGCCTGAATGCCCAGGCCCGGCCGCTGCTCGACGCGAACCGCTCGCCGGCCCTGCCTCGGCTGGTCGCGCCGCACATGTACGAGGTGGGCGGCATCGCCGAGGTGGTGCAGGAGATCTTCGGCCCGGTGCTGCAGGTGGTGCGCTGGGGCGGCGACCCGATGGGCGTCATCCAGCAGATCAACGCGCTGGGCTACGGCCTCACGCTGGGCATCCAGACCCGCATCGACAGCCGGGCGCTGGCGCTGGCCGGCGCGGCGCGCGTGGGCAACGTCTACGTGAACCGCAACATGATCGGCGCCGTCGTGGGCGTGCAGCCCTTCGGCGGCGAAGGCCTCAGCGGCACCGGGCCCAAGGCGGGCGGTCCGCACTACCTGCAGCGCTTCTGCGCCGAGCAGACGCTCACCATCAACACCACGGCGGCCGGGGGCAATGTGGCGCTGTTCACCGGGTAACCATCCGACACGTTTCGACACCCGGCGGGTGCGATACTGGCCGCCGCCATGAGCCCGCCCACCATTCCCGCCGCGCCCAAGCCTCTGGAGGCGGCGCCCTTTCGCCCGCTCGACACGGGCTGGCTGCAATGGATCGCCGAGAACCGGCTGCGCCATTGCACGCCCGAATCCATGCTGGTCACCATGACCGACGCAGGCCTGGACCCAGCCGAGTGCGAGCCCGCGATCCGGGCGATGGACAGCGACCCCGCGTTCCTTGCCGCGCGCAAGTTCCAGCAGCTGCAGACCAAGCTCGAATCGGTGATGGCCAACCAGCAGAAGCTGCTGGAGCTGAACCCGCGCTATGGGCAGGTGGAGAAGCGCGGCGACGTGCCGCTGGACGAGTTCGTCGAGAAATACGTGGTGGGCAGCCGCCCGCTGGTGCTCACCGGCGTGGCGCGCGACTGGCCCGCCCTGCAACGCTGGTCGCCCCAGGACCTGCGCGAGCGCTTCGGCCACCTGCAGGTGGAGATCCAGGCCGAGCGCAGCGCGGACCCGAATTACGAGGTCAACAAGCTGGACCACCGGCGCAGCGTGGGCCTGGCGAATTTTGTCGATCAGGTGCTGGCCGGCGGCACCACCAACGACTACTACCTGACCGCCAACAACGAGATGCTGGCGCGGCCCGAATTCGCGCCCATCCTGGCCGACATCGGCAGCCTGCCGGCCTTCTGCGACCCCTCGCAGCTGGCGCGTCGCGCCTCGTTCTGGTTCGGCCCGGCGGGCACGGTCACGCCGCTGCACCACGACACGCTCATGCTGTGCCACACGCAGATCGTGGGGCGCAAGCGCTGGCGCTTCATCTCACCCTTGCAGACGCCGCTGCTCTACAACCACTTCGAGGTCTACAGCCCGATCGATCTGGACCGGCCGGACCTCGCGCGTTATCCGCTGTTCAGCCAGGCCACGGTGCTCGAGGTGATCGTCGAGCCGGGCGAGACGGTGTTCCTGCCCCTGGGCTGGTGGCACCAGGTGACGGCGCTGGACGTGAGCCTGTCGTTCTCGTTCTCCAACCTGGCCCTGCCCAACCACTACAGCTTCCAGAACCCCACCATCACCAACTGGTGAGAGCGGCCGTTCAGGACAGCACCAGCATGCCCGCGGTCGGGTTCTGCAGCAGGGCGTCGAGCGCCTCGATGGGCAGGGGCTTGGCGAACAGGTGGCCCTGGAACTGGTCGCAGCCCTGGTAGGCCAGGAAGTCGCGCTGTTCCTGCGTTTCCACGCCTTCGGCCACCACCTGCAGGCTCAGGCTTTGTGCCAGCGCGATGATGGCGCGCGAGATCGCGGCGTCGTTCGGGTCGGTGAGCACGTCGGCCACGAAGCCCTTGTCGATCTTGAGCTGGTCCAGCGGCAGGCGCTTGAGCACCGAGAGCGAGGAATAGCCGACGCCGAAGTCGTCGAGCGAGAGCGTCACGCCCAAGGCCTTGAGCATGCCCATCTTGTCGATGGTGATCTCCATGCGGTCGGCCAGCAGGCTTTCGGTGAGCTCGAGCTTGAGCTTGTGCGGTCGGATGCCGGTGCGCGTGATCGCGGCCATCACCATGTCCACGAAATCGGGGTGGCGGAACTGGCGCACGCTCACGTTGACCGCGATGCTCAGGTTGGCGGTCTGCGCCCGGTCGGCCCAGGCCGCGAGCTGCTCGCAGGCCTTCTCCAGCACCCACTGGCCCAGCGGCAGGATCAGGCCGGTGTCTTCGGCCACGGGAATGAAATCGGCCGGGAACATCAGGCCGCGCTGCGGGTGCTGCCAGCGCACCAGGGCCTCCACGCCGGTGATCACGCCCACACGGTCCACCTGCGGCTGGTAGTGCACGACGAATTGCTGCTCGCTCAGCGCCACGCGCAGGTCGGAGCTCACGGTGGCGTTGGCGCTCACCGTGGCCTGCATGTTGGGGTCGAAGAAGCACAGCGTGTTGCGGCCCAGCGACTTGGCCTGGTACATCGCCAGGTCGGCCTGCTTGAGCAGCTCGCCCACGTCGCTCTGCTGGCCGTTGAACGAGGTCACGCCGATGCTGGGGGTGGCGAAATGCTGGTGGCCGGTGAGCTGGAAGGGCTCTCGCAGCGTGTTGAGCACCTTCTCGGCCAGGGCGGTGGCCTTGAAGGCGGCGGCATCCGGGTCGGTGCTCAGGTCGTCGACCATCACCACGAACTCGTCGCCGCCCAGGCGCGCGACCATGTCGGTCTTGCGCACGCTCTTGGTCAGGCGCGCGGCCACCTTCTGCAACAGCTGGTCGCCCATGTGGTGGCCCAGCGTGTCGTTGAGGATCTTGAAGTTGTCCAGGTCGATGAACATCAGCGCACCGTGCTGGCCCGAGCGCGCGCTCGCCGCCAGGGCCTGCTGCAGCCGGTCCAGCAGCAGCTGACGGTTGGGCAGATCGGTCAGCGCGTCGTAGAACGCCAGGTGGCGGATCATGTCCTCGGCGGTCTTGCGCTGCGTGATGTCGCGCCCCACCGCCACCCAGTGCGTCACCTCTTCGGCGGTGGCCTGCACCGACACCACCTCGAGCTCCACCCAGAACATGGCGCCGTTCTTGCGGCGCACCATCAGTTCGGTGCGCGCCTGTTGCGTCTGCTGCAGGCCTTGCGCGAGTTCGCGCAGCTTGGGGATGGCCGGGTCGAGTTCGAGCAACATGCGCGGCGTCTGCCCCAGCACCTCGGCGCGGCTGTAGCCGGTGTGCTGCTCGAAGGCGTCGTTCACGAACACGATGCGCGGCTCCTGGTCGTCGCTGCCCGCGCCGGTCTCGGCGATCACCACGATGTCGTTGAGCCGGGACACGCTGGTCTCCAGCAGCATCAGCTGTTCCTGCGAGCGCCGCCGTTCGGTGACGTCGCGGAAGTAGACCGCCAGGCCTTCGGCGAACGGGTAGGCCCGAACCTCCAGCCATTTGCCCAGCGTGGGGAAGAAGTCTTCCAGTTCCACGCGGCGGTTGGTGTTGAGCGATTTCGTGAGCTGGTCTTTCAGGCGCTGCGAGAGGCCGGCGCTGAAACCTTGCCAGACCTCCAGCCCCAGCAGATCGGCGGTGGTCTTCTGCAGCAGCCGTTCGCTCTCCTGGTTGAGGTAGGTAAAGCAGCACTGCCGGTCCAGCGTGACGAAGGCTTCCGTGATGCTGGCCAGGGTGGTGGTCAGGCGCATCGCCAGGCGCAGCGTGTCCTGCTGGGCCTGTTTCTGCGCCGAGATGTCCTGGATCGCACCCTGGATGCGCACGATCTGGCCGTTGGCGCGCCGCACGGCGGTGCCCACGGTGCGCACCCACTTGGGCGCGCCGCCTTCGACCATCACCTGGATCTCCTCGTCGAAGCCTTCGCCGTACTGCGCGCAGCGCTCCAGGCGCTGGCGGATGCCGTTGCGCCACTCGGGGGAGTAGCGCTGCACCATGTCCTCGAGGTTGCGCACCTGCCGGTGATCGGTCAGCCCAAGGATGGTGGCGAACTCGTCCGAGTGCACCACCTCGCGCGTGGAGAGCTGCAACGACCAGCTGCCCGCGCCGGCCGTGTGCTCGGTCAGGTTGAGCCGGCTTTCGCTTTCGCGCAGCACGTTGGCGTTGTACTGCTCGCTTTGTTCGCAGCGGCGCGCCAGCGCCAGCACATCGGCCGCGTGTTGCGACAGCAACTGCAGCAGGGGCGTGCCGATCGCCGGCTGTTCGCGCGGGCTGTGGTCGAGCAGCAGCAGGCCGGACTGTCCCACCGCATCGAACACCGGCAGCCAATGTCCGTGGCGCCAAGGGCTGGCGGCCTCGGGCAGCCAGCGCTCCACATCGGCGCGCTCGCGCAGCAGCGCGGTGCAGGCCTCCAGGGCCCTGGCCGCCTGATCCGGGTCGAGCCCGTGCGAGCCCAGAACTTCGGGCGGTGCGTGAGACAGGTCCACCAGCAGCGCCGCGCCCGTGCCCGCGAGCTGCGTGGCCATCTGGGCCAGGCGATCGAGCTCACCGCGCTGGTGAGGCACGGTCCAGGCGCCGGTGCGCTCCATCGCGGTGTCGGCGACCAAAGGGGGGCGGTTGTCGGATCCAGGGCGCATGGCAAGGGGTTTCGGTGGTCGAGGGTGCAGCATACAGACCGTCTGTCATCTGCCGCACACATGGCGGGCGTAAGGTCGACCCAGGCGTGTGAACTTCCGCACGGCCTCCCCAAATGTGGGGAATTTTTGTAACATAAATGTTAGATTTTGTTGCTTATGTTCTAACATGGCCCCATCGCCGATGCCAAGCCTCCGTTTTCACAACACTTTCGCGCCACCGCATCGCCACCACCGCCGATTTGAACTTTGAGGGAGTTGATTGTGAGCACACTCGCAGAACTCAGGCAATACAGCGACGTCTCCAGCCTGAAATCCGCACTGCACCAGCTGTGCAGTGAGTTCGGGCGCATCACGCGGCTCGACATCCTTACCGCCATGCACGAAGGCACCAAGCAGGCCATCTGCTTCCTGCGCATGGAGCGTCCCGAGCAGGAGCAGGTGCTGATGAAAAGCCTGGGCGTGGGCCGCTTCGGGGGTGAAGTCGTCTTCGTGCTGAACCTCAACGTGCCCGTGACGGCCGAGGACGGTCCTTCGTCCCAGTGGGCCGACTCCGACATCTATTGAAAGCACCCCCCGCGTCGCCTGCGGCGCCACCCCCCTGAAGGGGGGCGACACCTCGGGCCGGCAGAGCCGGACCCTTGGTGTCCCTGGACAGGCAGTCCCTCGCTCCCTCGCTCCCACCTCCCCCTGTCTCCCGATTGACCTCTGCGCGCCCTGGCGCCGCGCAGAATTGGCGCATGAATGCCTTGCGCTCTCCCCTGGCCGCTCAGATCGTTCAATGGCTGGTCGCCCCTGGTGACCCGGTGCGCCAGGGCGATGTGCTGGTGATCCTCGAAGCCATGAAGATGGAGCACGAGCTGCGTGCCGAAGCGCCTGGCCGTGTGCTGGAGCTCTTGTTCGCCCCGGGCGAGTCGGTGCAGCAGGGCGACGTCCTGTTGCGCGCCGAGCCGGTCGCACGCGCCGCCACCCTGCCCACCACCGCACCGCAGGAGACCGCCCAGGCCGGGCCGGCCGCGCTCAGGCCCGACCTGCAGCGCCTGCTCGACCGCCAGGCCCGCACGCTCGACGCGGCCCGGCCCGAGGCGGTGGCGCGCCGCCACGCCCTGGGCCAGCGCACCGCGCGCGAGAACATCGCCGACCTCTGCGACGAGGGCGGCTTCATCGAGTACGGCGCGCTGGCGGTGGCCGCGCAGCGCCAGCGCCGCAGCGAAGACGACCTGATCGCCCACACCCCGGCCGACGGCATGGTGACCGGCATCGGTTCCGTCAATGCCGCCCAATACGGCGCCGAGCGGTCGCGCACCGCGGTGATGGCCTACGACGCCACGGTGCTGGCGGGCACGCAGGGCATGCGCAACCACCAGAAGACCGATCGGCTGCTGGGCCTTGCGCTGGCGCAGCGCCTGCCGGTGGTGCTGTTTGCGGAAGGCGGTGGTGGGCGACCGGGCGACACCGACATGCCCATCGTCGCCGGCCTGCATGTGGGCACCTTCGCCGCGTTCGCGCGCCTCTCGGGCCAGGTGCCGGTGCTGGGCATCGTCAGTGGCCGCTGTTTTGCGGGCAACGCCGCCTTGCTGGGCTGCTGCGACGTGGTGATCGCCACCCGGGGCAGCAACATCGGCATGGGCGGCCCGGCCATGGTGGAGGGGGCGGGCTGGGCGTGTTCCGGCCCGAGCAGATCGGCCCGAGCCCGGTGCAGCACGCCAATGGCGTGATCGACGTGCTGGTGGACGACGAAGCGCAGGCGGTGGCGGTGGCCCGCCAATACCTGTCGTTCTTCCAGGGCCCGGTCGACGGCGGATGTGCACCCGATGCCCGGGCCCTGCGCGACGTGGTGCCGGAGAACCGGCTGCGTGTGTACGACACCCAGGCGGCGATGACAGGGCTGGTCGATGTCGGCAGCCTGCTGCCGCTGCGCACCGGCTTCGGCGTGGGCATCCACACCGCGCTGGCGCGCATCGAAGGGCGCGCGGTGGGCCTGATGGCCAACAACCCGCTGCACCTGGGCGGTGCGATCGACGCCGACGCCGCCGACAAGGCCGCGCGGTTCATGCAGCTGTGCAACGCACACGGCCTGCCCATCGTGAGCCTAGTCGATACGCCGGGCTTCATGGTCGGGCCGGACATCGAAGCGCGGGCGCAGGTGCGGCACGTCAGCCGCCTGTTCGTGGTGGCGGCGGACCTGCGTGTGCCCTTCTTCAGCGTCGTGCTGCGCAAGGGCTACGGCCTGGGCGCCATGGGCATGACGGCCGGTGGGTTCCATTCGCCGGCCTTCACCGTGGCCTGGCCCACGGCCGAATTCGGCGCCATGGGGCTGGAAGGCGCCGTGCGCCTGGGCTATCGCAAGGAGCTCGAAGCGGAGCCGGAGGGGCCGCAGCGCGATGCCTTGTTCGACCGGCTGCTGGCGCAGCAGTACGCCAATGGCTCGGCGGTGCAGATGGCGACCACGCTCGAGATCGATGCCGTGATCGACCCGGCGCTCACGCGCGACTGGCTGGTCAGGGGACTGGCGGGGGCGAAGGTGTCAGAGCCCCGCCCGGGGCGATTCATCGACACCTGGTGAGGCCCGAGGAGGGCCCCGGGTTCATCAGATCAGGTCGCCGAAACCGGTGGTGCGCACGCCCGCGCTGGGCAGTTGCGGCGCGGTCTGGTTGATGTTGATCCAGAACTCGCACACGTGCTTCATCGCGCTGAGGAACTGCGAGAACTCAGTGGGCTTGGCGATGTAGGCGTTGGTGCCCGCGTCGTAGGCGCGCAGCAGGTCGCTCGGCTCGGTGGAGGAGGTCAGCACCACCACGGGGATGTGGTGCAGGTTGTCCGAGCCCTTGATTTCCCGGAGCACGCCGATGCCATCCAGCAGGGGCATCTTCAGGTCCAGCAGCACCAGCATGGGGTTGCTGCCCGAGCGGTTGGTGAAACTGTTGCGGCGGTGCAGGTAGTCCAGGGCCTGCATGCCATCCGAGACGTGCGTCACCCGCCCGTCCAGCCCATGGCGCGCCAAGGCCAGCTTGGTCAGCTCGGCATCGTCGGGATTGTCTTCAACGAGAAGGATGGCGTCGGCGTTTTTGCTCATGGTTCCAGGGCGGCCGGCATGGAGTCGGGAGGAGACTCGAACCCATGGGCGCCTTCAAAAGGTAGCGAAAAATAGAACACACTGCCCTCTCCGAGCTGGCTTTCAGCCCAGATGGTGCCGCCGTGTCGCTCAATGATGCGCCGCGTCAGTGCCAGGCCGATGCCAGTGCCTTCAAACTCCGAGGCGCGATGCAGGCGTTGGAAAACGCCAAACAGCTTCTGGGCGTATTTTGTGTCAAAACCCACGCCATTGTCACGAACAAAGAAGGTATAGCCGACAACAGGGTCCATGCTCCAACCCACCTCGATGCGCGTTCTTTCACGCGGACGGGTGTATTTGTAGGCATTGCCCAACAGGTTGGCCCAGACCTCGCGCAGCAGCAGGGCGTCGCCCTGCACCACGGGCAGGTCGGGCGCCACCACCCAGTCGACCACCCGGCCTTCGGTGTCGTGCCCGATCTGGCCGACCACCGCATCCACCAGCAGGGTGAAGTCCACCGCCGTGAGGTTCACGGCCGAACGCCCCAGGCGCGAGAACGCGAGCAGGCCGTCGATGAGCTGGCTCATGTGCCGGGCTGAATTGCCGATCGTGCTCAGGTAGCGGGCGCTCACCTCGTCGCATTGGCCACCGAGGTGTTCCTCCAGCAGGCTGACGAAACTCGAGATGTGGCGCAGGGGCGACCGCAGGTCGTGCGAGACCGAGTACGAGAACGACTCCAGGTCCTTGTTGGCGGCGAGCAGCTGTTCGGTGCGCTCGACCACCCGGTTCTCCAGCTCGTCGTTGATGTTGCGCATCAGGTCGTCGAGCCGCTTGGCGTCGGTCATGTCCCGGTTGACCTTGGCGAAGCCCTTGAGTTCGCCGCTGTCGTCGCGCAGGGCAATGAGCACCGAGTGCGACCAGTACTGCGAGCCGTCCTTGCGGGTGTGCCAGTTGTGCAGCTCGTGCTGCCCACGTGAGGCCGCCAGGCGCAGCATCTGCATGGCGCTGACCTTGCCATGGTCCGGGTTGACCGGATCGAACAGCACGCCGTAGTGGCGGCCCAGCATCTGCGTGGGCGAATAGCCGTCCATGCGCTGGGCGCTGTCGGTCCAGTCGGTGATGATGCCGTCGGCATCCATGAAGAAGATGCAGTAGTCGCGCAGGTTGTCCACCATGAGGCGGAAACGCTGTTCGCTCTCCAGCAGTTCCAGCGAGCGCTCGCTGATGCGTTGCTCCAGTTCCTCGTTGAGGTGGACGACGCGCTCTTCGATGCGTTTGCGGTCGGTGATGTCGATGATCTGCACGAACAGGCCCTGCACCTTGCCTTCGTCATTGAAGTCGGGCAGGTAGCTCGCGCTCACGAAGATCTGCTGGCCATCGATGGTGGGGCGCCAGGTCTCGAAGTGGTGGGGCTGGCCGGCCAGCGCCATCCGCATGCGAGGCTCGATGTCGGCCCAGACGTCGGGTTTCACGCATTCACCGATGTGCCGCCCGATGATGTACTGGGGGTCCATGCCATAGACGCGCAGGTGCTCGGCATTGGCGAACCGGAAATGCAGGCCCGCATCGAGGTAGGCGATCAGGCCCGGCACGTGGTCGGTGATGGTCTGAAGGAAGCGCTGGTTGTCGCGCAGCGCCATCTCGGCCGCCTTGCGCAGCGTGATGTCCACCACCGTGGTGTTGCTGCGCAGGAAGCGGCCGTCGGCATCGCGCACGGCGGACGACGAGAGCAGGGCGTGGAAGGTGCTGCCGTCGCGGCGGCGCATCTCGTACTCCACGGCCTCCAAGGCATCGTCCTTCAGGATCTTCTGCATGCGGTGCTCCAGCAGATCCGTGTGCCGCGGCGCCATCATGTCGCGGAAGGCCATCTTGCCCACCACCTCGTCGCGGCGGTAGCCCAGCCAGTCGAGCTCGGTGTCGTTGATGGACACGTAGATGCCGTTGACGTCGAGCGAGTGGTAGCCGCAGGGCGCGTTGTTGTAGAGGTCCTGCGACTGCCGCAGTGCGCTGTTGAGCTGGCCATTGGCCTGGCGCACCAGGTCTTCCGACGCCTTGCGCTGGGAGAGGTCGATCATCTGGATGATGATTCCCTGCACCTGACCCGCATGCCAGTACGGTGTGTATTCGATGCCGGCGTAGAAGCTGTGCCCATCAGGGAAGGCTCGTTTGCCTTCGAAGCGCTGGATTTCGCCGGACAGCGCGGCGGCCAGGTTCAGGCGCGAGGCCTCGAAATCCTGGGGCCGTGCGATCTGGCTCAGGTGCATGCCGATCAGCTGCTCGGTATCGCCCTGCACCCAGCGCGCGTAGCTGGCGTTGGCGAAGCGGCAGATCAGGTCGCGGTCGAAGAACGCCAGCTGCACCGGCACGCTGTTGGTGATGGCCTGCAGGAAATTGCGCTGTCCCGCGAGGGCGTTCTCGGCGCCCTTGCGTTCGGTGATGTCCACCAGGGTGTTGTTGGTGCGGACGAAACGGCCGTGCTCGTCGACGACCGCGGTGCTGCTGAGCAGGGCCAGGAAGGTGCTGCCGTCGCGGCGGCGGATCGGGAACTCGGCGGCCTCCAGTTTTTCGCCGCGCGTCATGCGCGCCAGGCGCTCGCCGACCAGGTGCTGGTGCTCGGGCGGCACGATGTCGTGGAAGCGCAGCTTGCCGACCACCTCGTCGCGCTCGTAGCCCAGCCAGTCCAGCGCGGTGCGGTTGATCAGCACGAACACGCCGTCGGCGTCCACCGAGTGGTAGCCGCAGGGGGCCTGGTTGTAGAGGGCCTGGGCATCGCGCAGGGCCTGGTGGATGCGCTCCTTGGCGTCGGCCAGTTCGTCGGTGCGTTGCCGCACGCGGGCTTCCAGCTCGACGTTGAAGCGCTGGATCTCTTCCTGCTGCTGGTGCAGCGCGGTGATGTCGCGCGAGACGGCCAGCACCATCACGGGCCGGTTCTGCGCATCGCAGATGGGGGTGACCACCGTGTCCCACCACTTGGGTGTGCCCTTGAAGGTGTTGCCGAACGCCACGAAGCGCGCGCTCTTGCCCTGGCGTGCGCTCTCCAGGGCTTCGCGCGAGAGCAAGGCCCCGTCGTCCGGCCACCAGGTGACCCATTCGCTGTTGCGCACCTGTTCGAAATCGTCCACCTCGACCAGGCGGCAGCCCTGGGCCGTCATCTGCACCACGCGGCCTTGCAGATCGAGCACCTTGGTGCAGTCGGGGCTGCTGGAGATGATCTGGCGGTTCAGCTCGTCCTTGATGCGCGCGTCGGCTTCCAGCGTGCGCATGGGCGTGATGTCCTGCATGAAACCGAGCTGGCTGACGACGGCGCCGTTGGCATCGCGCAAGGGTGCGTTGCGCACCAGCACATGGACCACCTCGTTGCCCGGGCGCACCAGGCGGAACTCCACGCTGAGCGTTTCGGCCTCGGAGATCGCCCGAAACCAGTGCTGCTGCACGCGTTCCAGGTCGTCGGGGTGCACGCGGCTGAACCAGCCGAAGTTGGGGAAGTCCTGCTTCTTCAGCGCGAAGATCGCCTGCAGCTGCTCGTCCACGTGGGTCAGCACGCCCGCGTGGTCGGTGCGAAAGACGCCGATGGGAAAGACGCTGGCCAGGGCCGAGAACAGCGCTTCGTATTCGATCTGCGCGGTGTGCGGAGCCCGGTCCCAGGCGGCCGCTTCCAGCGCGGTTTCCAGAGGCAGTGGCAGGTTGGCCTGGCGCTTCAGGTCGGTGCTGTCGGGCTGGCCGCTGAGCCGCTGCGCGTAGCTGCGGCGCAGGTGCTCGTTCTCCGCTCGCAGGGTTTCCAGCTCCAGAAGCAACGCACGCTCACGCTCCACAGCCGAGCGTTCGGTTCTGTGGCTGTCAACGCGTTTGTCCTCCGAGGGAAAAAGGGTGCTCATCCGGCACAACTGTACCCCAGGGCCCTCTTTCTCCAGCGTGATATTTGACAGCTAGAAACGCGGTAGCTCAGGGTGCGCCAAAGCCCCCGCGCGCACCAGCATCCGACCGTATTCAGCACAACGTTGCAGGGTCGGGATGACCTTGCCCGGATTCAGTAGCCCATTGGTATCAAAGGCCCGTTTGACGGCGAACATCTGTGCATTTTCCTCGGCGGAGAACTGGACGCACATGCTGTTGAGCTTTTCCACGCCCACGCCATGCTCGCCGGTGACCGTGCCGCCCATGGCGACGCTGGTCTCCAGGATCTCGGCACCGAACAGCTCGCAGCGGTGCAACTGGTCGGCGTCGTTGGCGTCGAACAGGATCAGCGGGTGCAGGTTGCCGTCGCCCGCATGGAACACGTTGGCGCAGCGCAGCCCGTGCTTCTTCTCCATCTCGGCGATGGCCAGCAGGATGTCGGCCAGGCGCTTGCGTGGAATGGTCGAGTCCATGCACATGTAGTCGGGGCTGATGCGCCCGCTCGCCGGGAACGCGTTCTTGCGCCCGCTCCAGAAACGCAGGCGCTCGGCTTCGTCGCGGCTGACGGCGATGGCGGTGGCGCCGCATTGGCGCAGCACCGCGCTCATGCGGCCGATCTCTTCTTCCACCTCCTCCGGCGTGCCGTCGCTCTCGCACAGCAGGATGGCTTCGGCGCTCAGGTCGTAGCCCGCGTGCACGAAGTCCTCCACCGCCGCGGTCATGGGCTTGTCCATCATTTCGAGGCCGGCCGGGATGATGCCGGCCGCGATCACCGAGGCCACCGCGTCGCCGGCCTTTCGGATGTCGTCGAAGCTGGCCATGATGCAGCGCGCCAGCAGCGGCTTGGGCACCAGCCTGACCGTGACCTCGGTGGTGACGGCCAACATGCCTTCGCTGCCGATCACCAGGGGCAGCAGGTCCAGGCCGGGTGCGTCGAGCGCATCACCCCCGAAGGTGACGGGCTCACCCTCGACGGTGAAGCCGCGCACGGCCAGCACGTTGTGCAGGGTCAGGCCGTACTTGAGGCAGTGCACACCACCCGAGTTCTCCGCCACGTTGCCGCCGATGGTGCAGGCGATCTGGCTGCTGGGGTCGGGGGCGTAGTACAGGCCCTGCGGGGCGGCGGCTTCGGAGATCGCGAGGTTGCGCACGCCCGCCTGCACGACCGCGGTGCGCGAGCGCGGATCGATGCGCACGATGCGGTTGAACTTGGCCAGCGACAGCGTGACGCCCAGCGCGTGCGGCATGGCACCGCCCGAGAGCCCCGTGCCCGCGCCGCGCGCCACCACCGGCACGCCCAGGCCGTGGCAGGCCTTGAGCACGGCCGCGACCTGGCCCTCGGTCTCGGGAAGCACCACCACCAGCGGGCGCTCGCGGTACGCGGTCAGGCCATCGCATTCGTAGGGCACCGTGTCCTCGGCCTGCCAGAGCAGTGCGTGCGCCGGCACCACGGCCTGCAGCGCGCGCACCACGTCGGCCTGCCGTTGCGCGCGTTGCAGGGAAGTGTTTTCGGCGGGGCGGGCGGGTGCGTTCATGTGGGGCCGGTGCGGGTCGGATCAAGGGCCGCTCCAGTCTAGGCCAAAGCTTGCGTGCCGGATTGAAGAAACTTGCAGCGCTTTGTGAACGCTTCGGCGGGCGGTGACGAAGGGCCCTTGAAATCGGCGGGCGGTGGCATCAAGTTGTGTTCACCGCAGGACGCCTGTCGCGCCCTGGAACCTCACCATCCATCAGGAGTTTCTTGCCATGAACAGCCTCATTGCCCGCCGTGGTTTTTTCGACGACTTCTTCAACGACGTCGCCCCCGCCTTCTACGTCAAGCCGCTGCACGGCGACGGCCTGCCGGCGCAGATCCGCGTCGATGTGAAAGAGACGCCCGAGGCCTACACCCTGCAGGCCGAAGTGCCCGGCGTGTCCAAGGACGACATCCACGTCAACGTCGACGGCAAGCTGGTGACCCTGCGCGCCGAGATCAAGCAGCAGGACAGCCAGACCGAAGGCGGCAAGCTGCTGCGCAGCGAACGTTACTACGGTGCCGTCTCGCGCAGCTTCCAGTTGCCGGTCGACGTGGACAACAGCGCCGCGAAAGCGAAGTACGAGAACGGTGTGCTGCAGCTCACGCTGCCGAAGAAGACCGCCGCCGCGGCCCAGCGCCTGGCGATCGAATAAACCCGCGATCCGCCTGCGGGCTCTTCAGTTCACGCTTTTCTTGAGCCACTCGGCGAACGCCGCGCATTCCCACCGCTCCATCGCACCGGCCTGCCAGCACAGGTAGTGCGCATGGGGCGATGGGATGTTGCGTTCCGAGATGCGTTCCAGCGAGCCGTTCTCGATCCAGGGCGCGCCCAGCTTGAGGCGCACCAGGGCGACGCCCAGGCCTTGCGCCGCGGCATCGCACATCAGCCCGATGTCGTTGAACGACGAGCCCTCGACCGGCTCGGGCCAGTCGAGTTCGTGCGCCGCGAACCAGGTGCGCCAGGGTTCGAGCGGGCTGCGCAACAGGGCGGCGCGCTGCAGGTCTTCCACCGTGTCGAACGGGCCGTTCTCGCGGATGTAGGCGGGAGACGCCAGCGGCGTCACTTCGTCTTTGAGCAGGCAGATGTGCTCCACGTCGGCGTAGCGGCCGGTGCCGTAGCGCACCGTGAGGTCGGCGTCCTCGGCGACCACGTCCAGCAGCGGGATCGAGACCTGCAGCGTCAGGTCGATCTCCGGGTAGGCCTCGGTGAACTGGCGCAGGCGCGGCATCAGGATCGAGCGCGCGAAGGTCGGTGTGACGGCCAGCTTGAGCTTGCGTTTGCCCGGCGCCGTGTTGCCGCCCGGAAAACGCTGCAGGATGCCCAGGCCTTCGCGCACGTGGGCCAGGTATTCGCTGCCCTCGGTGGTGAGCGAGAAATCGGCGCGGCCGAACAGCTTGGTGCCCAGGATCTGCTCCAGCTGGCGCACGCGGTGGCTCACCGCGCTGGGCGTCACGTTCAGTTCCTCCCCCGTCTGCGTCACGCTGCGCAGGCGCGCCAGCGCCTCGAAAGTCAGGAGGCACTGGATGGGAGGAATCCGGATGCTCATGGCGCCCCCACGCTCCACCGCTGACGCGTGGTCTCGTTCACTTGAACACCACGGTCTTGTGGCCGTTGAGCAGCACGCGGTGTTCGCTGTGCCATTTCACGGCGCGCGCCAGCACCTGGCTTTCGGTGTCGCGGCCGCGCGCGGTGAGGTCTTCCACCGCGTCGGTGTGGTCCACCCGGGCCACGTCCTGCTCGATGATGGGGCCTTCGTCGAGGTCGGCTGTCACGTAGTGGGCGGTGGCCCCGATCAGCTTCACGCCCCGGTCGTGCGCCTGGTAGTAGGGCTTGGCGCCCTTGAAGCTGGGCAGGAAGCTGTGGTGGATGTTGATGGCCTTGCCCGAGAGTTCGCGGCACAGGTCGTTGCTGAGCACCTGCATGTAGCGCGCCAGCACCACCAGCTCGGCGCCTTCGTTCTGGATGATCTCCAGCTGCTTGGCCTCGGCTTGCGGCTTGGTGGCGGCGGTCACCGGGATGTGGTGGAAGGGCACGTTGTAGCTGGCCGCGAGCTGGTAGAAGTCGCGGTGGTTGCTGATGATGGCGCGGATGTCCAGCGGCAGCAGGCCGCTCTTCCAGCGGAACATCAGGTCGTTGAGGCAGTGGCCTTCCTTGCTGACGAAGATGACGGTGCGCACCGGCTCGGCCAGCGGGTGCAGGCTCCACTGCATGGCGAACGGTTCGGCGAACAGCTTCAGGTGCAGGCGCAGGTCGTCCTGGGTGAGCTGGCCGCAGGCGAACTGCACGCGCATGAAGAACAGGCCGGTGGCATGGTCGTTGTACTGCGCGGCTTCTTCGATGTTGCCCCCGTGCTCCAGCAGGAAGCCGGAAACGGCGTGCACGATGCCCGGGCGGTCCGAGCAGGACAGGGTAAGAACGTAGGTGTGATTCATGGCGTGCGAATTGTCGCAGCAAGGCGCGGTGGGCCTGGCCGAACCCGGCGCAATGGAGCCCCTGGAGGCGGGAGGCGGTGACAAAATGCCGCTTCCCCGTCCTTTTGCCGCAGGAGACGCCCGCATGGCCTACAACGATTTCCGCATGGACAACCAGTGGTTGCCCTTCACGCCCAACCGCAGTTTCCAGAAAGACCCCCGGGTCTTCGTGGCGGCCGACGGCATGTACTTCACGACGCACGACGGCCGCCAGGTCATCGACGGCATTTCCAGCCTGTGGTGCGTGGGCGCCGGCCACAACCGCAAGCCGATCAACGAAGCCATCAAGCAGCAGCTGGACACGCTGGACTACAGCACCGCCTTCAGCGTCAGCAACGACAAGGCCTTTCGCGCCGCCGAGATGATCGCCGCCATGGCGCCGGGAGACCTGAACAAGGTGCTGTTCTGCAACTCCGGCAGCGAGGCCGCCGACACCTCGATGAAGGTGGCGCTGGCCTACCACCGCGCGCGCGGCGAAGGCCACCGCAACATCTTCATCGGCCGCGAGCGCGGTTACCACGGCGTGGGCTTTGGCGGCATGAGCGTGGGCGGCATCCCGGCCAACCGCAAGGTCTACGGCGCCGCCCTGCTGCCGCGCGTGGACCACCTGCGCTTCATCCACGACCCGGTCAAGCACGCCTACGTGCACAACACCGAACCGGTGTGGGACGAAGACCTGCTGCTGGAGCTGGAGAACCGCATCCTGCCGCTGCACGACCCCAGCAACGTGGCGGCCGTGATCGTCGAGCCCGTCGCCGGCAGCGCGGGCTGGTACGTGCCGCCGCAGGGTTACCTCAAGCGCCTGCGGGAGATCTGCGACAAGCACGGCATCCTGCTGATCTTCGACGAGGTGATCACCGGTTTCGGCCGCCTGGGCACGGCTTTCGCGTCGGACTACTACGGCGTGCAGCCCGACATGCTGAATTTCGCCAAGGCCGTGACCAACGGCGTGTTCCCGCTGGGCGGCGTGGTCTGCACCGACCGCATCTACAACGCCATGATGGGCGCGCACGGCAGCGCGCCGGACCACGCCATCGAGTTCTTCCATGGCTACACCTACTCGGGCCATCCGGTGGCCTGCGCGGCGGCCATCGCCACGCTGGACCTGTTCCGCGAGGAAAACCTGTTCGCCCGCGCGGGCGAGATGGGGCCGGTGCTGGGCGACGCGATGCACAGCGCGCTCAAGGGCCTGCCGCATGTGATCGGCATCCGCAGCCTCGGGCTGGCGGCCGCCGTGGAACTCGCGCCGCAACCGGGCCTGCCCGGCAAGCGCGCGTTCGACGTGTTCATGGACTGCTACCACCGGGGCGTGCTGGTGCGCAACGCGGGCGACAACCTGGTGTTCGCGCCGCCCTACATCGTCGATCGCGCGCAGATCGAGACCATGGTGGGCACGCTGGCCGACGCGATCAAAAGGCTGGGGTAACCCCCCTGCGCCGCTGGCGCGGCTTCCCCCCGGTGGGGGGACGGCACCTGGGGCCGGCGGAGCCGGACCCTCGGTGCCCCTGGGCTTAGCGCACCGGCATGCGCTGCTTCAATTCGGCGCAGTGGTCGCGCGGGGGCAGCGCGGGGGTCTGCCACACCGCGTCGGCTGGCGGTGCGCTGGCGTCCTTGGTGGTGCCGGCCTGCGCCATCACCACCTTGTGGCCCACGGACGCGGGCAGGTGCAGGGGCACGCCGAGGTCTTCGCGCACATGGCCGTTGCCGGCCACCAGCAGCACCGTCTTGCCTGGGATGAGGGCCTGCGCGGCCGTCTGCGCCATCGACCGGTCGCGCGCGAGCTGGATGCGCGTCATGGGCGCGATCTGGCTCTCGGGCAGCAGGCCGCAATGGCTCTCGCGGATGCCGTCGCGCTGGCGCTGCAGCACGCTCTCGCTCACCAGGCCGTCCAGCTCGGCCTGACCCATGGTGCTGCGCATCTGCGCGCGCGGCAGGTTGCCGCCGATCACGGGCACGCCGCTGCGCACGGCGGCCATCACCACCGGGCCGTACACCGGCCAGGGCCAGCCGCTCTGCTCGGTCCAGCCCAGGGCCTCGCGCACGCGCGCCTCGTCGGCGTCGCTGGGCAGGCCTTGCGTGCTGCGCCCCTGTTCGATCATTTCCATCACGACCGCGCCTAGCTGGTCGCGCCGGGCCAGGGCCAGCACCACGTCGCGCTGCAGGGCTTGGTGCTCGGCGGCGTCGTGTTGCTCGCCGAGCAGCAACACCGGCGCGGGCAGCACGCGGTCGAGCAGGGCCGGCACGGTGGTGGGTGGGCGGTGCGCGCAGGCCGCGAGCAAGGACAGGCCCAGGGCGAGGGCGACAGCGGTTCGACAGGTCATGCGTGGATACTAAGCGCACCCGACGCCCCCTCACCTTCCCTTTCCGCGTGTCCTTTCTGCCTGCCTGGCGGCCCGCTTCGTGGCCGCGCGTCTGCCTCACCCTGACGATCGCCCTGGCCGCCGCCTTGCTGTGCCGCTGGCTGCACACGCCCATCCCCTGGATGATCGGTCCGCTGCTGGCGACCGCGCTGGTGTCGGTGCTGGGCATGCGCACCGAGAGCTGGACGCCTTTGCGCAACAGCGGGCAGTGGGTGATCGGCACCGCGCTGGGCCTGTACTTCACGCCGGCCGTGGGCGCGCTCGTGGCCAGCCTCTGGTGGGCCATCGCGCTCGGCATCGCCTGGGCATTGGCCCTGGGCCTGGGTTTTGCAGCCTGGCTGCGCTGGCTGCACGCGGGGCATCTGGTGGCCTTGACGCCCGCGGAGCTGCGCTGCACCACCTATTTCGCTGGCGCGATCGGCGGCGCGTCCGAGATGACGCTGATCGCCGAGCGCCAGGGCGCGCGCACCGATCTGGTGGCGGCCGCGCACAGCCTGCGGGTGCTGCTGGTGACGGTCACCATTCCGTTTGCCCTGCAGTTCGGGGGCGTGAGCGGGCTCGACACCGGGGCGCAAGGCGTGCGGGACGTGCAAGCCCTGGGGCTGCTGGCGCTGGCCGGGCTCACGCTGCTGGGCGCGCTGGCCATGCAGCGCCTGGGCCGCGCCAACCCCTGGTTCATGGGCGCGCTGGTGGTCACCATGGTGGTGACCTTGAGCGGCCACACCCTGTCGGCCATCCCGCAGAGCCTGTCGAACGCGGCGCAGTTGGTGATCGGTGTGAGCCTGGGTGTGCGTTTCACGCCCACTTTCGTGCACACGGCGCCGCGCTGGTTGGCGTCGGTGGCTTTCGCCACGCTGGTGATGATGGGCCTGTGCGCCGGTTTCGGCTGGGTGCTGGCGCAGCTGACGGGCTTGCACCCGGTCACGCTGCTGCTGGGCACCGCGCCCGGCGGCATTGCCGAGATGGCCATCACCGCCAAGGTGCTGCAGCTGGGCGTGCCGGTGGTGACGGCGTTCCAGGTCTGCCGGCTGGTGGCGGTGCTGGTGCTGGCCGAGCCGCTGTACCGCTGGCGCCACGGCCCGACATGAAAAAGGCCGCTGGGGTGCAGCGGCCTTTTTTCAGAGGAAGCGCGTTCGTTCAGTGCATGACCACGGGCATCTGGGCCAGCGTGGCATAGCCCTCGAGCGTGTCTTCCACCTCTTCCTGGGACGGCGTGCTCTGCTGCCAGGCGGTGATCTGGAGCTGGAACATCTCGGCCCAGGAGCCGTCGAGGTACACCTCTTTGCCCGAGCGCTTGTCCACGATCTCGAAACCGTGGCGGGGAATCTGCGGGCCGTCGGCCACTTCGTTGTCGCCCTCGACGGGCGCATTGGCCAGGATGTGGACCACAGCGAAGGCATCCGAGTCGTAAAGCATGTGCATGACTGAAATCCTTGAATAGAAAAAATCTGCGTTCCTGACAACCTTATATCGGCAAATACGCGCCGATTTATAGGTCAGATGCAGCTTTACGTGGCGACGTTCCCCCGGACTTCAAGATGCGTGTCTTTTTTGGCACAGATGGGTGTTTGTCCTACAGGTGCTTGCCTTACGGCATCTGGCTGAGTTGCTGATCGGCCACATCGCCATTCGACTGTTTCACCCGCAGGCGCACGGGCAGGTGGTGCAGGCTGGGCGCGAGCCACATTTCGACCGTGCTGTCGAATTCCTTGCGCGGCTGGCGCACCAGGTGGCGCACCTTGAATTCGCCCGCTGGCAGCGAAATCGTCGATTCTTCGCCCACGTCGAAGCGCCAGACGGGGGCGTCGCCCGTGCCGGCCACCTGCATGTCCACCGTCTGGCCGGTGGTGTAGGCCTGCGGGTGGGCCTGCAGCAGGCTGGCGAGCTGCAGGAACAGGCTCAGGCGGTCCTGCGCCCCCGGCTGCAGCGGTGCTTCGGGCGCGTTGCTGCTGAAGCGGATGCGCTGTTGCGCCGCATCGAAATGGGCGGCTTTCTCGCTGCGGCTCTTGTCGGCGAAGCGCTCGGGCATCAGACCGTTGGGGCCGACGTGGCCGATGCTGGTCTGCGAGCGGCTGCCCAGCAGCAGCACGCGCATCTCCATGCGGGCCTCGTAGCGGCCGTCGGCCACGGCCCAGTCCAGCGTGCCCTGGGCCTTGTAGCCGATGCCCTTGACGTTGCCGGTCACGTCGTAGTGCAGGCGGGTGCTGGGCGGCGGCGTGGCGGGTGGCAGGGCGACGGGGGCGCTGGGTTTGCCGTCGGTTGCTGCCGACGGCGTGGTGCCGGTGGGCTCGCTGGTTGGGGGTGTTTCGGGCGTGGCAGGAGGCGCCGCCACCGCTTCTGCCGGCGCTTCGGGTGCCGGCGCCGGAGGTTCGCTCACGGCCACTTCCTGCGAAGCGATGGCCGGCGTCTCAGTCGGCGCGAGGGCGACGGCCTCGGCGGGTTCGGGCGCTGCCTGGGCCACGGCGATGGGTTCGGGAACCGGGGCGGGGCGGGCCGTGGGCGCCGCCTTCGGAACAGGCTTGGGCCGGGGCGCGGGTTCGGGGCGCGGCGCGGGCGCCGGGGCGGCGGGCACGATCCAGCGCACGGTGCTCACCTGCGCCGGCTGCGGGCGCGCTGCCGGGTTGGAGGCGGTGGCGGGCGGTTCGGCGTTCGCGGCGGATGCCCTGGCGCCGGTGGCCGGGGGCGCTGGCGCCCGGGCGGTGTCGGGCAGCTGAAGCGTGATGCCGCCGGCGAGCAGGACCAGGTGCAGGCCCAGCACCAGCGCCACCAGCGCGGCGAGCACCGACCCGCGTGGCGAGGCAGAAGGTGACAAGGGCGTTTGGGTCACGGGCTGGAAGGGGCGGGGCGGTGCCCCAGGTCGGCGCTGAGCTGGCGGGCGCAGCGCAGCAGGGCGGTGGCGGGGGCGCCCTGCCAGTCGGTGTCCAGCGTGGCCACGGAGCCGAGCACCACCAAGCCCAGCGCGAGCCGGCCCTGGGCGTCGAACACCGGGGCGCAGAAGCCGCCCACGCCGGGCAGCAGGCTGTGCACCACGCGCGCCAGGCCCCGGCGCCGGGTGTCTTCGAGCAGGGCCTGCACCTCCTGCGGCGACTGGGGCACGTCCACCAGGGGCAGGTCGCCGTGTTGCGGCAGCTTCTTCAGGCGCGTGAGTTCGTCGCGCACCATGGGGGCGATGCGCTGGGCGTCGCGGCCTTCGTTGCCCATGAAGGCGGCAAAGCAGCGGCCGGTGGCCGAGGTCAGCAGCGGCATGACGTCGCCCAGGCGCAGGGTAACGGGCACGGTCTGAGGCGCCTCGATCCAGTGCACCATGGTGGGGCCCTGGTTGCCCCACACCGCGATGGCCAGGGTGTGGCCGGTCTCGGCCAGCAGGCCATCGATGCGTTCGCGCGCGAACTTCACGGCGTCGAGGCGCGCGAGGCTGGCCAGCCCGATGCGCAGCGCGGCGGGGCCGAGGTCGTAGCGCGTGCTCACCGGGTCCTGCACCACCAGGCCCATGCGCTGGAAGCTCACCAGGTAGCGGTGGGCCTTGGCCGCGCTCATGCCGGCCGCGGCGGCCAGGTCGCGCAGCATCAGGGCACCGTCGGCCTGCGACAGGGCATCGAGCAGCTCGAAGCCCACTTCCACCGACTGGATGCCCGCGCGCAACGGTTCCGCGTCGTCACGGGTTTCGGTGTCGATGGCGGGGCGTTGGGCAACAGGCATGTGAATCAGGGTCACGAAGGTTGGACGGTCGGTCGGGCGGTGGGTTCCCCGGGCCGGTGGCGGGTCTTGCAGCGGTTCACGGGGCTTTCGTCTAGAATCCCGTATTTACGAATAGGTGAATCAATTTCACTATTCGTAATTCAAAGACATCCCCCGAGTGTGCCACCGAACCGCCCCCAGGCGGACAATGTGCCCGCTTTGACCCCAACCTGACAGCAGGAGACTTGCATGAAACTCGCCACTTACAAAGACGGCTCGCGCGACGGACAACTGGTGGTGGTCTCCCGCGACCTGAGCACGGCGCATTATGCGACCGGCATCGCCCACAAGCTCCAGCAGGCGCTGGACGACTGGAACTTCATCAGCCCCCAGTTGCACGACCTGTACGTCACGCTCAACCAGGGCAAGGCGCGCCACGCCTTCCCGTTCGACCCCGCCCAGTGCATGGCCCCGCTGCCGCGCGCCTACCAGTGGGCCGACGGCTCGGCCTACATCAACCACGTGGAACTGGTGCGCGCCGCGCGCAACAGCGAAGTGCCGGCGTCGTTCTACACCGACCCGCTGATGTACCAGGGCGGCAGCGACGACTTCATCGGCCCCTGCGAAGACGTGGTGGTGGCCAGTGAAGACTTCGGCATCGACTTCGAGGCCGAGATCGCCGTCATCACCGGCGACGTGCCCATGAGCGCCACGCCCGAGCAGGCCTTGGAGGGCGTGCGCCTGCTGATGCTGGCCAACGACCTGTCGCTGCGCAACCTGATCCCGGCCGAACTGGCCAAGGGCTTCGGCTTCTTCCAGAGCAAGCCGGCCACCGCGTTCAGCCCGGTGGCGGTCACGCCCGACGAGCTCGGCGACGCCTGGCAGGGTGGCCGCGTGCACCTGACCATGCAGTCGACCTGGAACGGCCGCAAGGTCGGCATGTGCGAGGCCGGCCCGGAGATGACCTTCCACTTCGGCCAGCTCGTGGCCCACATCACCAAGACGCGCAACGTGCGCGCCGGCTCCATCGTGGGCAGCGGCACGGTGAGCAACAAGGGCACGGACGTGGACGGCCGCAAGGACTGGCCCAAGGGCTACAGCTGCATCGCCGAGAAGCGCGCGATCGAGACCATCCTGGACGGCCAGCCCTCGACCGCCTTCATGAAGTTCGGCGACACCATCCGCATCGAGATGAAGGGCAAGGACGGCCAGTCCGTGTTCGGCGCGATCGACCAGAAAATCGCGCCGCTGGCCTGAGGCCAGCGTTCAAACAGCGTAGACCTGCTCGATCGACGCGAAGCCCTTGACCTCGATCGGGTTGCCGAAGGGGTCGCAGAAGAACATCGTCCACTGCTCGCCGGGCTGCCCCTCGAAGCGCACCTGGGGCGGCAGCACGAAGTCCACGTTCGCGGCCTGCAGCCGCGCGGCCAGCGCTTGCCACTCCGGCAGCAGCAGCACCAGGCCGAAGTGCGGCATGGGCACCAGGTGCTCGCCCACGCGGCCGGTGCGCTGCGTCTTCAGCGGCTCGCCCAGGTGCAGCGAGATCTGGTGGCTGAAGAAATCGAAGTCCACCCAGGTGTCGGTGCTGCGGCCCTCGGCGCAGCCGAGCGCGCCGCCGTAGAAGCGGCGCGCCGCGTCCAGGTCGGTGACGTTGAAGGCGAAATGGAACAGGCTGCGGGTGTGCAGCGCAGCGGTGGACGGGTTCATGGCCGCCAGCATAGACGCTGGCGCGCGGTCGAGCACAATGACCGACAGAACCCCCAGCCCTTCAGGAGACCCGCATGAGCAGCCCCGTGGACTACAGCCGCTACCAGACCCTCGCCATCACCCGCCGCGGCCCCACCGTGGACGGCGTGCCTTCCGTGCTCGACATCCAGATGCGCGCCGACGGCCCGGGCGGCAACGGCAAGCTGCCCACCGCCGGCCACGACGGCCACTGGGAACTCAGCGAGATCTGGCGCGACGTGGGGCGCGACGACAGCGTGCGCTGCGCCGTGCTGCGCGGCAGCGGCATGGGTTTTTCCGGCGGCGGCGACCTCGCGCTGGTGCAGGACATGGCGACCGACTTCGAGGTGCGCACGCGCGTCTGGAAGGAAGCGCGCGACCTGGTCTACAACGTCATCAACTGCGACAAGCCCATCGTCAGCGCCATGCACGGCCCGGCCGTGGGCGCGGGCCTGGTGGCCGGCCTGCTGGCCGACATCTCGATCGCGGCCAAGAGCGCCAAGATCGTCGACGGGCACACGCGCCTGGGCGTGGCGGCCGGGGACCACGCGGCCATCGTCTGGCCCCTGCTGTGCGGCCTGGCCAAGGCCAAGTACTACCTGATGTTGTGCGACCCCATCAGCGGCGAGGAGGCCGAGCGCATCGGCCTGGTCTCGCTCGCGGTGGAGGACGCGGCCCTGCTCGACAAGGCCTATGAAGTGGCCGACCGCCTGGCCAGTGGCAGCCAGACCGCGATCCGCTGGACCAAGTACTCGCTCAACAACTGGCTGCGCCAGGCCGGCCCCGCGTTCGACACCTCCCTGGCGCTCGAATTCATGGGTTTTGCCGGGCCCGATGTGCGTGAAGGTGTGGCATCCTTGCGTGAGCGCCGCGCACCCCGCTACGGCGTGGACGGCTGAGACAGACAAGACCTAGACGGCACGACAGGAGATCTCCATGAGCGACGCCCCCGGCAGCGGTTTCGGCAAATTCGTTCCCGGCTTCGAGTTCCTGCAGAACCTCGCGGGCCAGGCGGCCGGCGGGGTGGCGCAGGGCATCAGCCAGAACATCCCTCAGTTGCCCAACCTCGGCAGTTGGGTGGCGCCCACTTTCAATGTGGAAGACCTCGAGAAACGCATCGAGGAACTCAAAGCCGTGCACTTCTGGCTGGACCAGAACGCCAAGGCGCTGGGGGCCACCATCCAGGCGCTGGAGGTGCAGAAGATGACCTTGTCCACGCTCAAGACGATGAACTTCAGCATGGGCGACGTGGCCAACGCGCTCAAGATCAAGGCCGCCGACACCCTGGCCGGCTTCACCGGCGCACCCGCCGCCGCGCCCACGCCGTTCGCCGGCCTGGAAGTGCCGCCGCGCACCTACGGCACCCCTGCCGAGCCCGAAGCCGCGCCTGCGCCGGCGCCGCGCAAGAAGAAGCCAGCCCGCAAGGCGGCGACCACCGCCGCGCCGGCCGCCGGTGGCGTGGTGGACCCGATGCAATGGTGGGGCGCGCTGTCGCAGCAGTTCCAGCAGATCGCGAGCAACGCCATGAAAGACGTGGCCAAGCAGACCGCGCTCGACACCACGCGGCAAGTCGCCAGCGGCCTGACCGACCAGGCCCTGAAGACCGCCACCGGCATGGCCGGCAAGGCCGCCCGGGGCGTGGGCCGCGCTGCCGCGCGGGCGGTGGCCCGGCCGGCCGCCAGCCCTTCTGCCCCGCGCCCTGCCGCGAAATCCGCCGCCAAGCCGGCCGCCAGGAAGGCCCCGGCCCGCAAGGCCGCCAGCCGACGTTGAACCTCCCACGCCACCGCGTCTGCGGCGCGCCGCCTTTTTTCTCATGAAACTCTTTCCTTACGCCCACGCCACCCACCCGCAATGGCGGATGGCCGCCGCTCTCGTGCTCGCGCAACTGCGCGCGCAGATGGCGCTGCCCGAATACGCCAAGTCGCCCTGCCTGGGGCTGCTCTACATCACCGACCACTACGCCGACGAAGCCGAGGCCATCCTCAAGCACCTGAGTGCCGAGCTGTCGTCCGAGGCGATCGACTGGGCCGGCACCGTGGGCGTGGGCATCGCGGCCAACAACGTGGAGTATTTCGACGAGCCCGCGATGTGCGTGATGCTGTGCGATCTGCACCCGGGCCAGTACCGTGTGTTCAGCGGGGTGGCGCCACTCTCCACGAGTGGCCGGCCCGCGATCGCCGATCGTTTCGAGGCGCACACGGCGCTGGTGCATGCCGATGGCGGCACGCCCGAGCTGGCCGAACTCATTGCCGAAATGGCCGAGCGCACGCGCAGCGGCTACGTGTTCGGTGGGCTGGCGGCGAGCCGGCACCAGAGCGTGCAGTTTTCGCTCAGCAGCGCGGGCAACCTCGACGGTCAGGGCGCGGCCAGCGGGGTGTTCCATGGCGGCCTGAGCGGCGTGGCCTTCGGGGCGGACGTGGGCCTGGTCTCGCGCGTCACGCAGGGGGCGCAGCCGGTGGACCGCGAGCGCACGGTCACCGCGTCCGACGGCAACCTGGTGCTGATGCTCGACGACGAACCCGCGCTGGACGTGCTGTTGCGCGAGCGCGTGATCTCGCTGGAGCAACCCGAAGAAGCCATGCCGCGCCTGCGCGCGACGCTGGTGGGGCTCTCGCCGCCGCTGCCCGAGCACAGCGCGTCCTCAGCGCCCACCCCGCGCGTGCGCGGCCAGTTCGGCACCGAGGTGCTGGTGCGCCACCTGATCGGCCTGGACCCGGGGCGGCGCGGCATTGCGATTGCCGACGTGGCGCCGGTGGGCACGCGCCTGGCCTTCTGCGAACGCAACGCCGAGGCCGCGCGCGCCGACCTCGTGCGCGTGTGCGCCGAGGTGCGTGAAGAGCTCGAGCCCGAAGAGCTGGGCCTGTCGATGGCGACAGCGCTCTCGTCCACCGACGTGGAGGCCGGCCCGCATGCCGCGCGTCGCATCGCCGGGGCGGTGTACATCAGCTGCTCGGGGCGCGGCGGACCGCATTTCGGCAGCCCCAGCGCCGAGCTTCAGGTGGTGCGCCGCGCGCTCGGCGATGTGCCGCTGGTGGGTTTCTTCGCCGGTGGCGAGATCGCTCACCACAGCCTCTACGGTTACACCGGCGTGCTCACCGTGTTCACCATGCCCTGAGACGACCGGCCCAGGCCGATGCCGCGCGCCCGCGCGCGCCGCAGCAGGAAGAACACGATGCTGACGTTGAGCAGGTTGAAGCCGATGCCGTTGAGGAAGGCGGCCTGGTAGGAGCCGGTCAGGTCGAAGATCGCGCCCGACATCCAGCCGCCCAGCGCCATGCCCAGCAGCGTGGCCATCAGCACCGTGCCCACGCGCACGCCGGCCTGCATGGGCGCGAAGTGCTCGCGCACGATCAGGGCGTAGCTCGGCACGATGCCGCCCTGGAACAGGCCGAACAGGCCGGAGATCAGGTACAGCGGCACCAGGCCATCGAAGGGCAGGAACATCAGCAGCGCCACGCCCTGCAGCACCGAACCCAGCAGCAGCGTGCGCAGGCCGCCGATGCGGTCGGAGATCCAGCCGGAGATCAGCCGGCTCGCCACGCCCATGCCCAGCATCACCGAGAGCATCTCGGCGCCGCGCGCGGCGCCGAAACCCAGGTCGGTGCAGTAGGCCACGATGTGCACCTGCGGCATGGACATGGCCACGCAGCACGACACCCCGGCCACACACAGCAGGGCCTGCAGCGTGCCGGGCGACAGGCCGAGCGGCCGATCGCCTTGAACGACGGTCGCGCTGGCGGGCGCAGCGACCGGCACCGGCGCTGCTTCAGGGGGCGGGCGCCGCCGCAGCACCAGGGCCAGCGGCAGCATGGTGAGCAGGCAGAACACGCCGATGAAGGTGTAGGCCTCGCGCCAGCCGCCGTGGTCGATGAAATGCTGCGTCACCGGTGGCCAGATCGCACCGGCCACGTAGTTGCCGCTCATGCAGATCGCCAGCGCGATGCCGCGGCGCCGGTCGAACCAGCGCGAGGTGTCGGCCACCAGCGGCGCGAAGGTGGCCGAGGTGCCGAGCAGGCCGATGAGCAGGCCTTGCGCCAGGCTGAACTGCCAGAGCGTGGTGGCCGCGCCGGCGGCGATGAAGCCCAGGCCCAGGCCGACGGCGCCGCCGAGCACCGGCACCATCACGCCGAAACGGTCGGACAGCTTGCCCATGAGGATGCCGCCGACGCCGAAGCCCACCATGGTGAGCGTGTAGGGCAGCGAGGCGGCGCCGCGATCCACCCCGAAGTCGGCCTGGATGCGCGGCAGCACCACGGTGACCGAGTACATGCCCACGCCGCCCAGCGTCATGAGCAAGAGCGAGACGACCAGCCGCCACCACGCGTAGGGTGATTCGGTGGTCGTCGCGGGGCTCATGCGGCGCGGGGTGTCTGGCGGGCGCGGGCGCGCTCCAGCGTGCGCCGGGCTTCGTGCACCGGCATGCCGTACATGTCGGCGAAGGCCTCCACCGTCTGCCCGCTGGCGTCGAAGGCGCGCAGCAGGGCTTCGTCGCGCGCGGCGCGGCTGGCCGCTTCGGCCAGGGCTTCGGCGGTGATGGCGTTGACGGTCTCGTCGCGCCCCATCACCAGCGTGGCGTAGGCCTCACGGCCCAGGCCCGAGGCCTCGAAGGCCTGCACGATGCGCTGGCGCAGCTTGGGGACCAGGTCTTCCGGCGAGCGGCCCTGGCGGCGGCGGAAGACCTCGATCAGCGCATGGTGCACGTGCTCGGGCGCCAGGGCCTCCACCGGCTGGCCGGCGAGGTCGTGGCGCGGCTGGCCCGAGGCCACCACGGTCAGGTAGCGCGACGAGCGGGTGTGCAGGGCCAGCGCGGCCTTGAGGCCTTCGGCGTCCAGCACGCCTGGGTGGGCGTCGAGCAGGTCCTGGTAGATGCCGCGCTTGAGCGGCTTGAGCACCTCGCCGAAGAGACCGGGCGCGAGCTGGGTCAACTGGTCGAGCACCGGGTGCTGGCGGGGTGGGCGCGCATCGGTGCGTGGGGCCTTGTTGCGCGGCGCGCCGCGGCGCGCCCGGGCCGGTTGGGCGGTGGCGGGCGCGTCGGGCGGGGTGGTGGCTGTGTTCATGGCTGGGAGTGGGACCGGCAGCGGGGCTGCGAAGTCCGACATCATGCCAGTGCCTGGGATGCGGGCCACCTTCGTCCATGCATGGGCTGCCAGAACGATCCATGGCACGCCGGCCATTTCTGGATTTCGATAACCTTTTTGTTCATTTCATGCCGGAAAAGCATGGGTTTTGTAGAAAAACAGTGTTATAAATTTCCGCGCGCGGGTGTTTTGAACGGTCCACCAGAGACGGACTCCGCGCAGCAAGTGCCGATGGGCACCTCATGCCGGCGATGGTCGGATCGCGCCGGATGGTGATGCCCCTTGGTTTCAATCCAACTTGATTCGGGAAAGACCTCGGCATGTTCGACGCATTCGACGAGGGTGGGGGGCTTGGTGCCACTCATCACAGGGGAGAGGGGTGGGGGAGGCCTGGGCGGCACGAGGCAGGCGCGCCCGAGGCCATGGGCGGTGCGGCCGGGCGCGGCGTCACGGGCATGGCGTTTCGGGACGTGCTGCAGCACGTGTACGTGCGTGAAGCCGAACGCGATGCGCACGAGCCCGCCGATCTGCGGCGGCTCAACGGGCGGCTCCTGTGCGTGCTGACCGCGTGCCACGAGGTGGACACGGCCCGGCGGCGGCTGATGGGCAGCCTGAACACCCAGCAGACCTTGAAAAGCCTGGCCCACCTCCTCACGGCAAGGGGGGACGCTGGGTTGGGCCCAGGGACGGAGCAGCGCAAGCTCACGGAAATGCTGGCGGACTTGCGATGCACGGTGGAGATGGCCACGGCGATGTGGGAGGCGGCGGGCCGGCACTTCACGCGGGTGACGCGCCTGTTGCCGGCCCAGTTGGACACGAATGGGACCAGCTTCATCCCGGCGGCGCCTGCCGAGATCGACCGGCTGGCGCTCGAAGCGCAGCGGCAAGGGGATGAGGCCATTTCGAAGACGCCGGATGGGCATCGCACCTCGGCGAGCGATCGTTTTGCCCAGGCCAGGGAGACCTACCTGCAGGCGGTCATGGACTGGGAGCTGGCGCAAGCCCGATGGGCCCGCGCCGGTCGCGTGCGCCAACTGGCCGAGCCCGGGTGTCACACCGGATCTCAAGGCGCGATGGCGTTCGCTCAGGCCGTGGCCGGCCAGGAATGGCAACGCAGCAACCTGCTCATGCGGGAGGCACATGCCTGCATGACGCGCCATGCCCTCTACGCCGTGGCCCTGCAGTTGCCCGCGCACTTCGGGGTAGGCTGAGGGGCCGGCAAAAAGGCCCGCAGCGCCGAGGCGCGTGCGGGCCTGATCGTGAAACCTGGCGGGGCGGCGTCAGAACGGGATGTCGTCGTCCATGTCGTCAAAGCCGCTGGACTGGCGCGCGGGCGCGGCCGCCGGGGCCTGGCGCGGCGCGGGTGCCGGGGCTCGGGGGGCCGCGGCGGGGCGCGAGTAGCCGCCGCCACCACCGCCTTCTTCACCGCCGCCACCGCCCATGCCTTCGCGGCCGCCGAGCAGCTGCAGTTCGGTGGCGATGATGTCCACCGTGTTCTTCTCCACGCCGGACTGGTCGGTGTACTTGCCGTACTTGAGGCGGCCTTCGACGTAGATCGGGCGGCCTTTCTTCACGTACTCGCCGGCGATTTCGGCCAGGCGGTCGTAGAAGGTGACGCGGTGCCACTGGGTGTCTTCGATCATCTCGCCGCTGTTCTTGTCCTTGCGGCGGCTGGAGGTCGCCACGCTGACGTTGGCCACGGCCTGGCCGGACGGCAGGTAGCGGATTTCGGGATCGCGGCCGCAGTTGCCGACGAGGATGACTTTGTTGACGGATGCCATGGTGGTGTTGTCCTGAAGAGAGGGCGGGCCCGGACGCGGCCGGGACGCGGCCTGACATTGTGCCGCAAGTGCCGGCGCGCCGGCCCGTATCGGTCGATACACTGGTCCCCCATGAAAGGCGAACCGGACTTCCTGCAGAACCTGCGCGACGAAATGGGCGGGGGGCGTCAATGGCTGGACCGCGCGGTGGTGATCGTCTATGCCGTGCTGGCGGGCCTCGCGGTGGTGGCGTTCACCTTGCTGGCCGAGGGGGCCTTTGCCTTGTACAGCGGCTTGCGCAGCGGCTGGTGGTGGGCGCCGCTGGTGTGGACGCCCGCGCTCACGGCGCTGGTGGTCTGGGCCATCCGCCGCTGGGCCCCCGGGGCGGCCGGCTCCGGTGTGCCGCAGGTGCTGACCGCGCTGGACCCGGCCACGCCCTTGCGCGAGCGCTCGCGCTTCGTCTCGCTGCGGCTGAGCCTGGTCAAGATGGTGGCGGTGTCCGGCGGCGTGCTGGCCGGGCTGTCGATCGGCCGCCAGGGCCCGTCGGTGCAGGTCGCCGCCGGGGTCATGCTGCACGCGCGCCGCTGGCTGTCGCCGAACTCGGGCATCACCCACCGCGAACTGCTGGTGGCTGGCGGCGCGGCCGGCATCGCCGCGGCCTTCAACACGCCGCTGGGCGGCATCGTGTTCGCCATCGAAGAGCTGTCCCGGCGCCTGCAGGACCGCAACAGCGGCCTGATGTTGGCGGCCATCGTGATCGCCGGCCTGGTGGCGGTTTCGGCGTTCGGCAACCTGTCGTACTTCGGGCGGGTGCGGGCCGAGGCCCTGTCGTGGAGCCTGTTCCTGCCCGGCGCGCTGGTGGCCGTGGGCTGCGGGCTGCTCGGCGGGTTGATGTCGCGCCTGATGCTGGCCTCGTTCATCGGTCTGCCCGACCGCTTCTGCGCCTACCGGCGCAAGCGCCCGGTCACCTTCGCGGCGATCTGCGGTTTCGCGGTGGCGGTGATCGCCGTGATCAGCGACGGCACGGCCGTGGGCGGTGGACACGAGCACACCAAGGTGATGCTGGAACAGGTCGGCACACCGGGTGCGTCGCACCAGCCGCTGGTGTTCACGGGCCTGAAGTTCGTGGCCTCGTGGCTGTCGTCGTGGGCGGGTGTGCCCGGCGGGCTGTTCGGGCCCAGCCTGTCGATCGGCGCCGGGGTGGGCGCGGACGTGGCTTGGCTGCTCGATTCTCCGCACGGCGCGGCCCTGATCGCGCTGGGCATGTGCGGTTTCCTGGCGGCCGTGACGCAGACCCCGATCACCGCCATGATCATCGTGATGGAGATGACCGATGGCCACAGCATGGTGCTCAGCCTGATGGCTTGCGCGCTGCTGGCCAGCCTGATCTCGCGCATGATCAGCCGGCCGCTCTACAGCACCATGTCGCAGCTGATGATGCGCTCGATGCGCGATGGTGTGACGGCTGCGCCGCCGTCGCCCGGCGAGGGTTCAGCGCCGGGCCGCTGAGGGCGGCGGCGCCTGCATCGGCCAGGCCACCACCAGCCACACCAGCATGGCCACGGCACAGACCGCGAACAGGCCTGGCGCGCCGTGCGCGCGCGCCAGCCAGCCGCCCACCGCGCCGCCAACGAAGAAGCCGACGGACTGCAGGGTGTTGTAGACGCCCAGCGCCGCACCCCGGGCGTGCGCGGGCGCCAGTTTGGACACCAGGCTGGGCTGGCTGGCTTCCAGCGTGTTGAAGCCGATGAAGAACACGAACAGCAGCCCGCCCAGGGTCCACAGGCCTGGTGAGGCGTCGGCCAGGGCCCGCAGCGCGAGCTGCACCGCACCGATCAGGGCGATGGCGATCAGGAAGGCCGCGCGCAGCCGGCCCCGGCGCTCCATGGGAAAGAGTACGCCGCCCATCACCAGCAGGGACGCCACCACGGCGGGCAGGTAGACCTGGGCATGGTCCGCCTTGGGCAGGCCGGCAGCCACCAGCAGGGCCGGCACCGCCATCCACATCGCCAGCTGCACCGCGTGCAGCACGAACACGCCCAGGTTCAGGCGCAGCAGGCCCCGGTGGCGCAGCACCTCGGCCAAGCCGGCGCGCAACTGCTGCATGTCGGAAGGCCGGTGTTCGCGCGGTTCGGGCGGTGCCACCCAGATCACCACGGCGATGGCCAGCAGCGCCAGCGCGCCGGTGAGGGCAAAGATGCCCGAGAGGCCGACCCAGGCCGCCAGCGCGGGCGCCAGCACGAGGGAGAGCGCGAACATCAGCGCGATGCTGGCCCCCACCATGGCCATGGCCTTGGTGCGCACGCTGTCGCGCGTGACGTCGGCCAGGAAGGCCGTCACGGCGGCGGAGATGGCGCCCGCGCCCTGCACCGCGCGGCCGATGGCCAGCCAGGTGAGGTCGGGCGCCCAGGCGGCGATGCCGCTGCCCAGGGCAAACAGCAGCAGGCCGGCCACGATCACGGGTTTGCGCCCGAAGCGGTCGGACGCCAGGCCCAGGGGAATCTGCAGAAAGGCCTGCGTCAGCCCGTACAGGCCCATGGCGAAGCCCACCCGGGCTGCGTCCTCGCCGCCGGGCAGGCGCGCGGCTTCCAGCGCGAACACCGGCAGCACGATGAACAGGCCCAACATGCGCAGCGCGAACACCAGGGCCAGGGAGGCGCTGGCGCGGCGCTCGGCAGGGGTCATGCGGGCGGCGTCGGGCGGCGTGGTGGCCGCGTTGGCGGGGGAAGGGCTCAGGGTGGACAAGGCAGCGGAGGCCGGCAGGGCGGGCAGGGGAGACAGGGGACGGCGTATTGTCGGCGAAAGGCCGGCGCCCGCCGGGCGGAGGGGCGCAAAACCGCGTGGCGGCTTATCATGTCGGGTTGCCCTGAACCCCGCATCGCGCCTTGAACCAGAACCTTCCCCCGGACCTGAAATTGCCTGGATCGACCGGCGCCGACACCCCCGGGGCGCCGCCGTCCGTGGGCGAGCCATCCCCCCGTTACCTGGGCGCCGCCCTGCGGCATGCCAGCGCGTTCCTGTCGGTGCGCGGTGCGCGCACGCACAACCTCAAGAACATCGACCTCGACATTCCCAAGCACGCCCTGGTGGTGATCACCGGGCTGTCGGGCTCGGGCAAGTCCAGCCTGGCGTTCGACACGCTCTACGCCGAAGGCCAGCGCCGCTACGTGGAGAGCCTGTCGGCCTATGCGCGGCAGTTCCTGCAGCTGATGGACAAGCCCGACGTGGACCTGATCGAAGGCCTGTCGCCCGCCATCGCCATCGAGCAGAAGGCCACCAGCCACAACCCGCGTTCCACCGTGGGCACGGTGACCGAGATCCACGACTACCTGCGCCTGCTGTTCGCGCGCGCGGGCACGCCGCACTGCCCCGACCATGGCTTGCCGCTGACCTCGCAGAGCGTGGCGCAGATGGTGGACACGGTGCTCGCGCTGCCCGAGGGCACGCGCCTGATGATCCTGGCCCCGGTGGCGCGTGAGAAGAAGGGCGAGTTCACCGAGCTCTTCGCCGACATGCAGGCCCAGGGGTATGTGCGCTTCCGCGTCGACGGCGCGGTGCTGGAGGCCGAGGCGCTGCCGGCCTTGAAGAAAACCGAGAAGCACAACATCGACGTGGTGATCGACCGCATCAAGGTGCGCGTCGACGGTGAGGAAGAGGGCGTGAATCCCTTGCGCCAGCGCCTGGCCGAGAGTTTCGAGGCCGCGCTGCGCCTGGCCGACGGCCGGGCCATCGCGATGGAGATGGACGCGCCGGAAACCCCTGGCGCGGTGCCGCGCGAGCACGGTTTCTCGGCGCGCTTTGCCTGCCCGCTGTGCCACTACACCGTGGGCGAACTCGAGCCGCGCCTGTTCTCGTTCAACTCGCCCATGGGCGCCTGCCCGACCTGCGACGGCCTGGGCCACACCGAATTCTTCGACCCCGCGCGCGTGGTCGCCTTTCCCTCGCTGAGCCTGGCCAGCGGTGCCATCAAGGGTTGGGATCGGCGCAACGGTTATTACTTCGCCATGATCGAGAGCCTCGCGGCGCACTACAAGTTCGATGCCGAAGCGCCGTGGGAGAGCCTGCCCGACGCGGTGCAGCAGGTGCTGCTCTACGGCTCGGGCGAGGAAGAGGTGAAGTTCAGCTACGCGCTCGAATCCGGCGAGCGCGCGGGCAAGAAGATCAGCAAGAAGCACCCCTTCGAAGGCATCGTGCGCAACTTCGAGCGCCGCTACCGCGAGACCGACAGCGCCGCCGTGCGCGAGGAACTGGCGCGCTACCGCGCCGTGCAGCCCTGCCCGGAGTGCGGCGGTTCGCGCCTGCGCCGCGAGGCGCGCCACGTGTTCGTGGGCGAGGGTGAACAGAAGCAGCCCATTTACAAGATCAGCCACGTCACGCTGGGCGAGGCGCTGGCCTATTTCCAGCAACTGGAGCTGCACGGTGCCAAGGGCGACATCGCCGCGCGCGTGATCAACGAGATCCGCCAGCGCCTGAAGTTCCTGAACGACGTGGGCCTGAACTACCTCAGCCTGGACCGCAGCGCCGACACGCTCTCGGGTGGCGAGGCGCAGCGCATCCGCCTGGCCAGCCAGATCGGCAGTGGCCTGACCGGTGTGATGTACGTGCTCGACGAGCCCAGCATCGGCCTGCACCAGCGCGACAACGACCGCCTCATCGCCACGCTGCAGCACCTGCGCGACCTCGGCAACACGGTGCTGGTGGTCGAGCACGACGAGGACATGATCCGCACCGCCGACCACGTGATCGACATGGGCCCGGGCGCGGGCGTGCACGGCGGGCGCGTGATGGCGCAAGGCACCTGCGAGCAGGTCATGGCCACGGCCGATTCGCTTACCGGCCAGTACCTCAGCGGCACGCGCCAGATCGCCGTGCCCGCGCGCCGCACCCCCTGGCTGCCGGTGGTGAAGAAGGGCGATGCCCCGAAGGCCACGCCCGCCAAGCCGCGTTTCCCGCCCAGCCCGGCGGCCGAGCGCCGCGCCGCGCGCGAGGCCGCGCACCAGGCCACGCTGGGCGAGCTGCAGGAAATCCGCGTCGTCAACGCGCGCGGGCACAACCTCAAGGGCGCGAGCGTGGCGTTCCCGGTCGGCCTGCTGACCTGCGTCACCGGCGTCTCGGGCTCGGGCAAGTCCACCCTGGTCAACGACACGCTGTACGCGGCGGTGGCGCGCACGCTCTACCGCTCGCACGACGAGCCGGCCGCGCACGACGCGATCGAAGGCATCGAGCACTTCGACAAGGTCATCAACGTCGACCAGTCGCCCATCGGCCGCACGCCGCGCAGCAACCCGGCTACCTACACCGGCCTGTTCACCGGCATCCGCGAACTCATGGCCGAGATGCCCACCGCGCGCGAGCGCGGCTACGGCCCGGGCCGTTTCAGCTTCAACGTGGCCGGTGGGCGCTGCGAGGCCTGCCAGGGCGACGGCGTGGTCAAGGTGGAGATGCATTTCCTGCCCGACGTGTACGTGCCCTGCGAGGTCTGCCACGGCCAGCGCTACAACCGCGAGACGCTGGACGTGCAGTACAAGGGCCGCAACATCGCGCAGATCCTGGACATGACGGTGGAGCAGTCGCACGCCTTCTTCAGCGCCGTGCCCACGCTGCACCGCAAGCTGCAGACCCTGCTCGACGTGGGCCTGTCCTACATCCAGCTCGGCCAGAGCGCGACCACGCTCTCGGGTGGCGAGGCGCAGCGCGTCAAGCTCGCGCTGGAGCTCTCCAAGCGCGACACCGGCCGCACGCTCTACATCCTGGACGAGCCCACCACCGGCCTGCACTTCGCCGACATCGAACTGCTGCTCAAGGTGCTGCACCAGTTGCGCGACGCGGGCAACACCATCGTGGTGATCGAACACAACCTCGACGTCATCAAGACCGCCGACTGGGTCATCGACATGGGGCCCGAAGGGGGCTCCGGCGGTGGCACGGTGGTGGCGCAGGGCACGCCCGAGACCATCGCGGCGCACCCCGACAGCCACACCGGGCGCTACCTGCGCCGCCTGCTGACGGTCTAGAGGCCTAGTTGTTGCGGTAGGCCAGGCCGACGGTGGCGCCGTAGGCGGTCTGGCGCCCCACCAGCGGGCTGCGCGCGGCCGCGTCCTGCAGCTGCGAGACGCCCACGCCGCCGTAGGCCACCCAGTGGCGGTTCAGCGCCGAGGTGATGCGCCAACCCAGCGAGACCGTGTCCCAGCCCGAGCCGATCGCGAACGCCGGCACACCGGTGGCGGCCGCCGGGGCCGGGTCCACGCCGTAGTGCGTCTGCCGGTAGGTGCCGTTGGCCCAGCCCGCGCCCAGCGACAGATCCCAGTGGGTCTGCGAGGAAATGGGGTAGCGGTAGCTCAGGCCATGGTCCACACGCAGGCCGCCGGCGCGGCCCAGCAGGTCTTGCGAGGCCCGCACCGAGTAGGTCCAGCGCTGGCTCAGGGCCGCGTTGGCGCCGACGCGGCCGCGCAGCGTGGCGCGCACGTCGGGCAGGCCGCGGAAGACGGCGTCGTCGTCCCACGAGCGCCCCTCGTCGATCGACAGGGAGGTGCTCAGCGACCAGCGGTCGTTGCCGGCCAGCACCGTGCTCACGCCGGTGTCCACGCTCTGGCGGCCCTGGCTGAGCAGGGCGCTGGCGCCCGAGGTGGCGAAGCGGAAGCGCCCGAGCTGAAAGGCCCAGATCGGGCGCAGCCGCAGGCGCTGCTCGACATCGCTGCCGAGTTGCGGCGCGGACGACGCCACGGCGGCGCCCACGAGGTAATCGCGGCTGGCCTCCAGGGTCACGGTGTCGGCGGGCGGCTGCACCGCACTCGCCCCGCTGCCCAGGGTGAGCAGGGTCGCTGCGGCCCCCAGGGCGGTGGGGCTCATCGCGAACTCAGAACCGGCCGAGGTCTTCGATCGCATCCACCACCATGCCCGTGCCCACGGCGATCATGAGGATGTCGGCCGCCACGCGCACGTACTTGTAGCCCGAGGGGGGCAGGCCGATCTGCACCGACACGCTGTTGGGCACCGGGTAGTACACGACGTCGTGTGGCAGCGGATAGCCCATGCGCCACTTCTTCGCCTGGCCGGGGGGCATGCAGCCGTTGTGTTTCTTGGCCAAGCCCGGCGGGCATTTTCCGGCCTTGAACCGGGGCTCGTAGTACTCGTGGGCGATGCGGCGCTGGGGCTCACCGAAGTAGCCGCCGATCTGGATGTTCACCGACACGCTGGACGAGGGCGAGCGTGGCCCGTCGCGGCGGTCTTCCCGCCGGTCATCGCGGCGGTCGTCCCGGTGCTTCTCGTGTTTTTCATGCTTGTCGTGTTTGCCGCCTTGTTTGCCGGCCCATTCGGGTTTTTCGGCCAGGGCCGGCAGGCTGCCCAGCAGCATCAGGCTCAGGAGGGCGATGGAGAGGTGCGTGCGCGGTGGGTGGGTCATGTCGTGGGCTTGTGGGGTGTTGTGTCGAACGACCGGGTCCGAGGGGGCGCGGCCTGTCGCGATTCTGGCGTAGCGCGTGGCCGCCGGCGTTACAAGGCGTAAGGCTGTGGCGGGCTCGCCGCGTGGCGCGGTAGATGAATTTCCACGGTGCTGGCAGACTCGCCGCTCCCCCCGCTCCCCCCGCTCCCCCCGCTCCCCCCGCTCCCCAACGACCCATGCCCCAGGAAACCGAACTCAAGCTCGAACTGCACCCCGAGGACCTGCCGCGCCTGCTCGCGCACCCGCTGCTGAGCGGGCATGCGCCGCGCCGCGAGCGCCTGTTCAACACCTATTTCGACACCTCCACCCTCACCCTGTGCGCGCAGCGCCTGGCGGTGCGCGAGCGCCGCGTGGGCCGCCGCACCCTGCTCACGGTGAAGACGGCGGGCACCTCGGTGGGGGGCCTGTCGCGCCGCGGCGAGTGGGAGGCCGCTTGCCGCCCGGGCCGCTTCGACTTCGCGGCCCTGGTCGACGACGAGGCGCTGGCGCAGCAACTGCTGTGTGTGGCGTGGCAGCTGGTGCCGGTGTTCCGCACCGACTTCACGCGCCGCAGCTGGACCCTGTCGCACGGCGGCGCGGTGGTGGAGGTGGCGCTGGACCAGGGGGCCATCACCACCGGCAACGCCGAGGGCAACCACCGCCAGGCCATTCTGGAGCTGGAGCTGGAGTTGCTCAGCGGCCCGGTCGATGCCTTGCTGGACCTGGCGCACACGCTGGCCCTGGGCCCGAGCGGGCACGCCGCCCAGGGGCTGCGCCTGCTGCCGGCCCAGCGCAGCAAGGCCGAGCGGGGCTATGCCCTCTTCACCGGTGAACGCCTGCGGCCCAGCAAGGCCGAGCCGCTCGCGCTGGACGCGCAGATGGCGCCGGTGCAGGCTTTCCAGGCCGCCGCGCTGAGCTGCCTGAGCCACCTGCAGGCCAATGAGGCCGGCGTGCGGTCGCCCGGGCCGGATGGCGCCGTGCCCGACCCCGAGTTCGTGCACCAGGCGCGGGTGGCCCTGCGGCGGCTGCGCACCGGCCTGCGCCTGTTCCGGGCCCACCTGCCACGCCGTTTCGTCGCGCACTGGGCGGCCGAGTGGAAAACCCTCGCGGGCCAGCTCGGCGACGCGCGCAACTGGGATGTGTTCGTCACCGAACGCCTGCCCGCGTGGCAACCCGAGGCCGTGCCGGGCGCAGCGATGGCGCCCGCCGAGCAGGCTTTGCTTGATTGGGTGCGGGACCAGCGCCAGGCGGCCCACCAGCGCGCGGCCGATGCCCTGGGTGGATGTGAGCACACGCTTCGAATGCTGGCATTCACCCGGGCCGTGCTGGCTTTGCAGGCCCGCGGCGAAGTTCCGCAGAGCCTGCCCGACTGGGCGCGCGACACGCTGCGCCAGCGCCACATGGCGCTGCAAGCCGAAGCGCGCCGCGCGCGCCGGCTCGGACCGGAGGGGCGGCACGAACTGCGCATCGTCTTGAAGAAGCTGCGGTACGCGCAGGAATTCCTGGCCAGCGTGTTGCCGCCCAGGCGGCTGGAGCGCAGCACCGAGGCCCTGGCCGATGCGCAGGAGCTGTTGGGGCAGCTCAACGACCTGAGCACCGCGCAGGCCTTGCTGGCCACCGTGCCCGAAGGCCTGGCCACGCCCTGGGTCGAGCGCTGGCAGGAGGCGCTGCGGGACCAGCTGGCATCGGGCCTGCAGGCCCTGCCGGCCATGGAGCGCGCGCTGGCGCGCACACCCACGCCCTGGGGTTGAGCCAGGGCTTCAGACCAGGGCGCTGGGGCGCGTGGCCACGCGGTCGCGCCAGGCCTGCAGCGCGTGGAAGCCTTCGTCGGCGGGTTTGAAGCGCATCAGCCGCGCGAACTCGACGGTGCAGAAGGCGGTGATGTCGGCGATGGTGAAGCGGTTGCCGGCCACCCAGGGCTGGCGCTGCAGCTCGGCGTCGAGCCAGGCGGCGGTCTCGCGGGCCTTGGCCACCTGCGAATGGCCGAAATCGGGAAACTGCGGCTGCTCCAGCGGCGCCAGGCCCGGGTGCGTGTGGCGGATGGCGTTGGCCATGGGCAGCATGAAGTACCACTCCACGCGCCGGTCGGCCATCTCGATGAAGGCACGTTCCTCGGCGTTCTGCCCCATCAGGTTGGGCGTGGGGTAGCGGCCTTCCATCCAGGTGCAGATCGCGCGCGTCTCGGTGAGCACGCGCCCGTCGTCGAACTCCAGCGCGGGCACGCGCGCCAGCGGGCTCTTGGCGCGGTAGCCGCTGGTCTTGTGTTCCTGGGCGTTGAGGTCGATGTTGACCAGCTCCAGCCCGTTGATGTTCTTCTCGACCAGGAACATCAGCACCCGGCGCGGGTTGGGGGCGCGCGGCGACACGTACAGCTTCATGCGCCACCCCCGCCCGCCTTCAGGCTCTGGCCGGTTTCCATCAGGCGCCGGGCGTCCTCGGCGAAGCGCTGCGCGCCCTGTTCCCCGTCGCGCTCCAGGTCCATGGTCGAGGCCGGCCGCTCGATGCCGCGCTGCACCGCCGGGCGCGCACGGATCGCGTCGCGCCAGCGCTTGAGGTGGGGCAGGTCGCCGATGTCCACCCCGGACCAGCGGTGGGTGCGCACCCAGGCCCAGTTGGCGATGTCGGCGATGGAGTAGTCGCCCGCGAGGTATTCGTGCTGCGCCAGGTGGCCGTCGAGCACGCGGAACAGGCGCTTGCATTCGCCCTGGTAGCGGTCGATCGCGGCCGGGATCTTCTCGGGAAAGTAGCGGAAGAACACATTGGCCTGGCCCATCATGGGTCCGATGCCGCCCATCTGGAACATCAGCCACTGCATCACGAGCGAGCGCCCCTTCATGTCCGACGGCATGAGCCGGCCGGTTTTTTCGGCCAGGTAGATCAGGCAGGCGCCGGACTCGAACACCGCGAAACCGCCGGCCTCGTGGTCCACGAGGGCCGGGATGCGGCCATTGGGGTTGATCTTCAGGTAGTCGGGCTGCCGCTGTTCGCCTTCGCTCAGCTTGAGCACCTTCAGCGTGTAGGGCAGGCCCAGCTCTTCGAGCGCGATGGACACCTTGTGCCCGTTGGGCGTGGCGGCGGTATAGAGGTCGATCATGCAGAGGCCCGCTGAAGAAGTCGGGCCATCTTAGGGGCACTTCACCGGAGGGCGGTGTCAGGTCGGGAACACCGCGGAACCGGCTTTGCCGGGCCGCAGGTGTTGCCCCTGATGGGTGACGCGCCGCAGGTGCGGCGCGGGGGGAGCCCTCTAGAGCATAAAGCCCAGGTTGGTGGGGTAGTCGACGCTGTTGAAGTTGCCCAGGTTGGGCAGGATGCCGTTCATCTCGGCGCCCTGCACGCCGAACCAGGTGGCCAGGGTGCCGGCGTACTGGTCCACCGAGGTGCTGGGCAGCAGGCGGCCCTGGCCGACGTGCCACTGGTCGTTGGCGTCGGTGGTGGAGTTGCCCACGCTCACCGGTGGCGCCTTGCCGTAGAAGGCCTTGCCGCGCACCGCACCGCCGACCAGGAAGTGGTGGCTGCCCCAGCCGTGGTCGGAGCCGTCACCGTTGTAGCTGAGCGTGCGGCCGAAGTCGGACGCGGTGAAGGTGGTGACCTTGTCGGCCACGTTGAGCGCCGCCGTGGCGTTGTAGAACGCGGTGAGCGCCGAACTCACGCGGTCCATCAGCGTGGCCTGGCCGCCGATGAGGTTGTCGTGCAGGTCGAAGCCGCCGATGGAGACGAAGAACACCTGGCGCTGGTTGCCCAGCTGGGTGCGCGCGGCGATCAGGCGCGCCACCATCCTGAGCTGGTCGGCCAGGCCGTTGGCGGTGGGGAAGGCGTTGAACGGTGCGTCGGTGGCCGGGAAGGCGGCCAGCGCCGAGGTGAGCGCGCTTTCGGCGCCCACGGCGCGCGCGGTGACGAGGTTGTATTCGTTCTCCAGCACGTGGGTGCGGGTCTGCAGCGCCAGCGAGGTGATGGCCGCGCGCACCGCGGCCGAGTTGTAGACGTTGTTGTTGACCGCGCCGATCTTCACCGCGCCGTTGGTGCTGACCTGGTACGACAGCGCCTGGTCGCCCGAGAGGAACACCGTGTTGCCGGTGACCGAGACGCAGGTGAGCACGCGGTTGGTGTTGGCCGAGAGCGCGAGGTCGCCGATGTGGCCGCCCCAGCCGGTGGTGGCGCCTTCGGGCTGCGACGATTGCCAGACTGACTGCTGGTCGTTGTGCGAGAACAGCTTGGGCGGCAGCGGGTAGGCCACGCGGTTGCTGCCGTGGTACTGCTGGCGGGTGACGGGCGCCACCAGCGGGCCGACGTTGAGCTGCACCGCCGCCACGCCGCTGTTGAACAAGCCGGCCAGCCCGGTCATGGCCGGGTGCAAGGCGTACTGCTTGCCACCGGGCAGGGCCACGGTGGGGTTGAGCACGGTGGGCGTGAGCGCGGCCTGCGCCAGGGCGATGCCGCCGGCCGTGCGGTTCGCGCCGCCGCCGCGGATGGCGCTGTACTGGTCGTAGCTGGCGGTGTCGTAGTTGACGACGGTGTTGGCGTAATCGTTGCCGCCGTTGAGGAACACGCAGACCAGGGCCTTGTAGTCGGTGGCGTTGAACGCCGCCGCGTCGGCCATGGCCGCGAGGTTGAGGGCGGTGGGCAGGGCCGCGCCGGTGAAGGCCAGCTGGCCGGCGCGGCGCAGGAAGGCGCGGCGGGTGTGCAGATCGGGCTGGATGAAGTGCATGTCGGGCCCCTTATTTCTGGATCAGGTATTCGGGACAGGCCATGACCATCAGGATGGCGGCCCAGATGCGACGGCGCTTGACGGTGTCGCTGCTGGCCGTGGTCACCGGCGTGGCGTTGAGCGCCGAGACCATGGTGGCGCGCGAGGCGCTGGAGACCTGGCCCGCGGCGAGCACCAGGCAGACGTGGTTCACCAGCGCCGTGGCATCGGCCACCAGCGCGAGTTCGCGGCTGTAGTTGGCCTGCACGTCGTAGGCGTAGTTGGTCCAGGCGGCCTGCGGCGCGCCGGGCTCGGGGCAGTTGATGCCGCGTTCGATCACGCCCTGCATGAAGTTCAGGTAACCGCCCACGGTGGACTCGTTGACCAGCTGGAACTCGGGCGCGGTGGCGCCCGAGGCCGAGAGCGCGGTGCCCGGTGGCACATAGCCCGGCCGGAAGAAGTTGAACACCGAGGGCGAGCGCAGCGGGCTCTGGCCGAGCTGGGTGGCCGTGTTGTTCAGCTCGAAGATCTTCCAACTGCCCGCCGCCGAGGTGACGCCGAAGGTGCGCGCCCACTGGATGAAGCGCAGCATGGGTTCGCGCAGCTTGCCGAAGGTGGTGCTTTGCAGCGAGGCCGGACCGCGCGCCTCGTCGTCGAGCAGGATCGCCACCCACACCGCCTTGAGGTCGCCACGCACGCCCGCACCGTTGTCGTTGAAGCGCGATGCGACGCGCGCCACGTAGGCAGGGCTGGGGTGGCTGGTCACCAGGCGCTGGATCATCTGGCGCGCGAAGAAGGGGCCGGCGTTCGGGTGGTTGAACAGGGTGTCCAGCGCCATCCGCAGGGCGGTGGGCCCCGGTGTGTTGGCCGGCACCGTGGTGCCCAGGAAGCGGGCTTCCAGGTTGGAGTGCCGGTTGGCGTTGAACGACATGCGCTTGCCCGCGAAGGCCTTCGACTCGATGGTGTAGTTGTCCACCGGATGGCGCACGCCGTCGGAGGTGTCGAAGTTGTAGCCGGTGAACACGCGCGCCAGGCCGGTCACGTCGGCCTGGGTGTAGCTCTCCAGCGGCACGCCGCCGCTGGTCTTGGGCGTGCCGTCGAGGTTGAGTTCGACCACGCCGATGGTGAAGAGCTGCATCACCTCGCGCGCGTAGTTCTCGTCGGGCACGCGGCCGGTACTGGCGTTTTCTTTCTGGTTGCCCTTGGTGTTGAGGAAGTAGCCCATCGCCGGGTGCAGCGTCACGTCTTCCAGCAACTGCCGGTAGTTGCCGAAGGCGTTGCGCGCCAGCGTGTCCCACCAGCTCGCGTAGGCGTGCGAGCGCCAGGTGAACTCGGCCGAAGCGAGCGAGGCCACGAAGAACTCCGAGAGCGCCAGCGCGGCGCGCTTGCGCATCATGTCCGGCCCGCTCAGGAGCTGGTTCCAGATCATGAAGTCGGCCGGGTAGTAGGTGAAGAAGTAGTTGTTGGCGTCCACCGCGCCATAGCCCCGGGCTTCCAGCCAGTTCCAGCCGGTGATGCCCTGGTAGCGCGCGAACTGGTTGGACAGCCATTGCGCGCAGCCCATGCCGCGCAGCTCGGTCATCTCCGCCGGTGTGGAGGAAAACTGCGCCTGCTGAAGGAAGCGCGCGGCCTCGGCGTCGTTCGTGGGGTTGATGTGGCTGTAGCCAGCGATGGGAAAGTCGATCACGCCCACTGCCGGTGCCGCGTCGGCGGTGCCGCCGCCGCCACCACCTCCGCCACCACAAGCCGCGAGCAGCGCGGCCGCCGCCAGCGGCGTGAGCGCGTGCCGGGATGCTGGCGTGGGGTTCTCCGGCGAAGAACCTGGTTCGTGGTGTGCGTCGGCCGCGCTCGCATCGGCCGCTTGTTCAGGCGCTTCTTCGATGTCCATCATGACGATCCCTCCTCGGTTCGACGAGCGCGAGTGTAGGGAGGCGCCTTCAGCGGAAAAGGCCGAATTTCAAGTCGTTACAAGTGGGTGTGGCGCGTTCGCGGCACCCGCCTGACGGCGCTACCGCCGGGGTTTGCCCGGCGGCCATCCGTCGAAATTCAGGTGCGCGCGGTGCGCAGTTCGTCTCGTGTTTTCTGCGCCACCCGGCGCGCCGCGTCCGCGAAGTCCGCACCGGCCGACGCATACAGAATGGCGCGCGACGAGTTCACGATGATGGGACCGGTGGTCTCATCGCCCTGGGTGCGCAGGCCAGCCTTCACGGTGGCCACGGCATCGCCGCCCTGCGCGCCCACGCCGGGAATCAGCAACGGCAGGGTGGGCGCGATCTCGCGCACGCGCTCGATCTCGGCGGGGTAGGTGGCGCCCACCACGAGGCCGAGCTGGCCGTTGAGGTTCCACGGTCCTTGCGCGAGGCGCGCCACGTGTTCGTACAGGCGCGGTTCGCCGTCGATGGAAGCGAAGCGCTGGTTCTGCAGGTCGTCGCCACCGGGGTTGGAGGTGCGACAGAGCAGGAACGCGCCCTTGCCGTGGTACTGCAGGTAAGGCTGCACCGAGTCGAAGCCCATGAAGGGCGAGAGCGTGACCGCGTCGGCGCCGTAGCGCTCGAAGGCCTCGATGGCGTACTGCTCGGCGGTGCTGCCGATGTCGCCGCGCTTGGCGTCCAGGATCACCGGCACCTGCGGCGCCACGCGGCGCATGTGCGCCATCAGCCGCTCCAGCTGCTCTTCCGCGCGGTGCGCCGCGAAGTAGGCGATCTGCGGCTTGAAGGCGATCGCCGTGTCGGCCGTGGCCTCGACGATGGCGGCGCAGAAGTCGTAGATGCGGGAGGCGTCGTTCTTCAGGTGCGCGGGGAAACGGGCGGGATCGGGGTCCAGGCCCACGCACAGCAGGGAACGGTTCTGGCGCTCGGCGGTGCGCAGCATGTCGAGAAAGGTCATGGGCCGATTTTAGTTGGCCGCCTGCCGCGAGGTCTTGGCGGTCCCGCGACGGACACCGCCGCCCCGCGCCGCCTAAGATCACGGCCATGCACGCCCTGTCCCGACAACAACTCGTCCTGCTCGTCCTGCTCACCCTCGTCTGGGGCATCAACTGGCCCATCATGAAGTTCGGTGTGACGGGCTTTCCACCCCTGACCTTCCGCACCATCTGCATGTGGATCGGGCTGCCGGTGCTGGGCCTGTTCCTGTGGTGGCGGCGTGTGCCTTTCCGCATCCCGCGCGAGCACTGGCGGGAGCTGGCGGTGCTCACGGTGTTCAACATGCTGTTCTGGCACACGTTGGCGATTCTGGCGATCCAGACGCTGTCGAGCGGGCGCGCCGCGATCCTGGGTTACACCATGCCGGTGTTCTCGGCGCTGGTGGGCAGCTGGTGGTTCGGCCAGCGGCTGGCGGGCCGGGCCTGGGGTGGCGTGGCGGCGGCGGCGCTGGGCGTGCTACTGCTGCTGTGGCACGAACTCACGCAACTCTCGGGCAAGCCGCTGGGGGTGGTGATGATGCTGGTGGCCGCCGCCACCTGGGCGGTGGGCACGCAGATGATGCGCCGCACGACGATTCCGACGCCCACGCTGACCATCTCGTTCTGGCTCACGGCGCTCACCACGGTGTGGATGACCGTGTTGTCGCTGACCTTCGAGCGCTCGGCCTGGGTCTGGCCCACGCCGGGCATCTGGTGGGCCATCGTCTTCAATGCGCTGGGCGTGTTTGCCTTCGCCCAGGTGGCCTGGCTCTCGCTCGCGCGTGACCTGCCGCCCATCGCCTCCACGCTATCGGTGATGTTCATCCCCGTGCTGGGCGTGTTCACCGGCGCGTGGTGGCTGGGTGAGGTGCTGCACTGGCAGGACTGGGCCGCCGTCGCGCTGGTGATGGTGGCGATCGCGTCGGTGTTGTGGCCGTCGCGCTCCGCCGCTGCGCGGGTCGCTGCCTCCCGAGGGGACTGATCCGGCTTGGGGCGGCCCGGCACCGGATCGCGTGGCCTTCCTCAGGCGTTGTCCAGCGTGTGCATCGCCAGGCACAGGTCGGCCCAGGCCTTGCCCTTGTCGCCGGGGGTGCGCAGCAGGTAGGCCGGGTGGTAGGTCACGATCACCGGCACGCCTTCGTAGCGGTGCACCCGGCCGCGCAGGCGGCCGATGGGTTCGGTGGTCTTGAGCAGCGACTGCACCGCGAAGCGCCCCATGGCCACGATGACCTTGGGCTTGACCAGCGTCACCTGGCGCACCAGATAGGGCTCGCAGCGCGCCACTTCCTCGGGCTGCGGGTTGCGATTGGCGGGCGGTCGGCACTTGAGCACGTTGGCGATGTAGGCGCCTTGCGCCCCCTCGCCCTGGCGGCTGCGGCCCACCGCGCGCAGCATGTTGTCGAGCAGCTGGCCGGCCGCGCCCACGAAGGGTTCACCCTGCAGGTCTTCGTTTTCACCGGGCGCCTCGCCCACGATCATCCAGTCGGTCTGCACGTCGCCGACGCCGAACACGGTGTTCTTTCGGCCCTTGCACAGGCCACAGGCCTGGCAGTTGGCCACGGTCTCGCGCAGCTCGGGCCAGTCCATGCGGTCCACGTGGCTGGGGCGGGCGGGAGGGGCTTCGGCGGGCGCGAGCGGCGCGCTGCTCGGGGCTGGGGTTGGCGCCGGGCGCGAAGGCGCGGTGGCCGGTGGCGCTGCGACCCTGGGCGTCCCGGTGGCGACCTGGGGTGCCTCCACCACGGGGCCCGCCACGGCCGGCGGCACGGGCCTGGGCGCCCAGACGCGCACGCCCATCTCGGCCAGCATGGCGCGCTGGCGCGCATCGAGCAGCGGAACAAAGGAGGTGTCGAGCACGTCGTCGCTCATCGGGTGCCCCGCGCCGCCATCAGGTTCAGGCTCATGACGATGGCGTCTTCCCGGCGCAGGTGGCCATCCGGGTAGTAGCCCTTGCGCAGGCCGACCTGCGAGAAACCGTAGCGCTCGTACAGGCGGCGCGCGACTTCGTTGCTCTGGCGCACCTCCAGCCAGAGCCACTGGGCCTGCTGGCCGCGCGACCACAGCACCAGCGCGTCGAGCATGAAGCGCGCCCAGCCCTGGCGCTGGTGGGCCGGCGCCACGGTGATGTTGAGCAGGTGCACCTCGTCCACGCCCGGCATGGCCACGAGGTAACCCAGCAGCACGCGGCCGTCGGCGCGCACGGCCTGCGCCTGTTCACCTGGCAGCGCCTCGCCCAGCAGCAACACCGCCGGGTAGCCGGCCTGCAGCGAATCGTGGAAATGCTTGCGCGACCAGGGGTGGGCGTAGGCCGTGACTTCCACCGCCCGCACGGCGTCCAGGTCGGCCTCGGTCATGGGCTCGAAGGCGATGCGGCGTTCGCGGGTGGCCGGGGGGCGCACGGTGTCCGGCAGTGGCCACACCGCCTGCGGGGGCTGGGTGGCGCCGGGGGTCATGGCCCGCAGCAGGGCGTTCACGGTGGTGTCCATCGTGAGCCTCAGGGCGTGACGGCTGCCACGGCGGCTCTCAGGCGTTCGCGCTCGTCGGTGGTCTGGGCCACCTTGTCGCGCACGTACAGCGGCAGGGCATCGCGCGCGGCCACCGCCGCGCCCGCGGCCAGCAGGCCGGGCGCCAGGCGCAGCAGCGCGGCGGCCGTGGGCAGGGCCGGCAGGCGGGTGCCCGGCAGTTCGGCCAGGGCGCTGGCGCAGCTGTCGAACACGTTGCCCGCGAGCAGGGTGGCGCCATCGGCCTGAAGGTGTGCGCCCAGGTCGGCCGGCGCGCACAGGCGGGCCGGCGCCAGCGGTGACAGCCCTGCTGGCGCGCAGGCGTAGGTGGCCACGTACAGCTCGCCCATGCGGGCGTCGAGCAGGGCGGCGATGCGCTTGGGCGGGGTCTGGCCGGCGTGCTGGTGGTTCCAGCGGGCCTCTTCGGCCAGGGCGAGGAGGGTGTCGACCGGCAGCACCGGCAGGCCCTGCGGGCGGGCCGCATCCTGCGCTCCGTAGGCCAGGCCCTGGGCCACGGCACAGGCGGTGCGCAGGCCGGTGAACGAGCCCGGCCCCCGGCCGAACACCACGGCGTCCAGGCTGTTCAGGGCCCAGCCCGAGGCATCGAGCAGCTGTTTCACCAGCGGCAGCAGGGTGGTGGACGCCATCGCGCCGCCCGGGCCGCTGTGCTGCCACAGCGGGCCGTCGGGCGCGCCGCTGCCCAGGGCGACCGAGAGGGTGTCGGTGCTGGTTTCAAGGGCGAGCAGGCGCAAGGCGGAAGGCATCCCGGGATTATCGGGCACCGGGTGCCCCCGCTTCCGGGGTGGGGGCGCGCCGCCGGCCATCCACCGCAACGGCCATTCACACGGCCGTGGCCGGTTCTTCCCCGGTGCCGTTTCATAATGAAACACCATGTTCGATATCGACTTCCTTCGCCGTGTGACCGCCTTGCGCCCGGTGCGCGGGCTGGTGCTGAGCCTGCTGGCCGGCCTGGCGCTGCCCGCGTGCGCCCAGATGGCGGGCCGGAGCGACCCCCTGCCGCCCGCGGTGCTGGCGGCCATGAGCCGGGCCCAGGTGCCGGCCAGCGCGCTGTCGGCGCTGGTGATCTCGGTCGATCCCGACGCCCATGAGCGCCTGCGCCACCGCGCCAGCACCCCGGTGAACCCGGCCTCGGTGATGAAACTGGTGACGACCTACGCCGCCATCGACCTGCTGGGCAGCGATTTCACCTGGAACACCCGCTTCTACACCGACGGCACGGTCGAGAACGGCGTGCTGCGCGGCAACCTGTACGTGCGCGGGGGCGGCGATCCCAAGTTCGTGCTCGAACGCATCCAGGAGGCCTACCTGGCCCTGCAGGCCAAGGGCGTGCGCGTGATCCTGGGCGACATGGTGCTCGATCACAGCGCGTTCGAGCTGCCCGCGATCGACCCCGGCGCCTTCGACGGCGAGGCCCTGCGGCCCTACAACGCCACGCCCGACGCGCTGCTGGTCAATTTCAAGTCGGTCATCCTCACCTTCCAGCCCGATCTGGCCAACGGCGTGGCCCGCGTGGTCAGCGAGCCGCCCATGGCCGGCCTGGCGGTCGACGCCTCCGTGCCGCTCTCGCGCGGCACCGCCTGCGGCGACTGGCGTGGCACCGTGCAGGCCCGCTTCGACGACCCGAACCGCATTCGCTTCGAAGGCCGCTACCCGCAGGTCTGCGGCGAACTCAAGTGGCCCGTGGCCTACCAGCAGCCCGCGAGCTACGCCGCGCGCGCCATGGAAGGTCTGTGGCGCGCCAGCGGCGGCTCCATCACTGGCCAGGTGCGCGACGGCACCATGCCGGCCGAGGTGCAGTTGCTGCACGAGGCGCGCTCGCTGCCCCTGTCCGAGGTCATCGTGGACGTGAACCAGTGGAGCAACAACGTGATGGCGCAGCAGGTGTTCCTCACGCTGGGCCAGCTGGCGCCGCCGCAGACGGCCACGCCCGTGCTGGCCGTGGTGGCCCCGGGTTCCGCCGCCGCCCGGCTGGTGCCCTCGCGCCCGGCGCGCTTCGAATACTCGCGCGAGGTCGTGACCGACTGGTGGAAACGCACCTTCGGCCCCCGCGTGCCGGGGCCGGTGCTCGACAACGGCTCGGGCCTCTCGCGCGAGGAGCGCATCACGCCCGAGGCGCTGGCGGGCCTGCTGCGCCATGCCGCGCGCCACCCGCAGGGCGTGCAGTTCGTGCAGTCGCTTTCGATCGCGGGTGTCAGCGGCACCGCGGCGCGGCTGGCGCGCGGTGGCCAGAGCGCCGCGCGCGGCAACGCCTGGGTCAAGACCGGCACGCTGCGCGACGTCACCGGCATCGCCGGCTACGTCAACGCGGCCAATGGGGCGCGTTATGTGGTGGTCGGCTTCATCAACCACCCCAATGCCTCCGCCGCCCGGCCCGCGCTGGACGCGCTGCTGGAGTGGACGGCCCTGCTGCCGGATTGATGCGGCTTTTACCGGGCCGGAGCGCGACCCGCATCGGATGAAGCAGCCCCGTCCAGGGGCATCAAGGGTCCGGCTGCGCCGGCCCGAGATGCCGTCCCCCTCGAAGCGCCGAAGGCGCGCCACAGAGGGGGAGGCCGCAAGGCGGCGCAGGGGGGTGTTCCCCTCAAGCCGCGGCGCGCCTCAGCCGGTCGCGCACGCCGTCCCAGGCCGGGTCTTCCGGTGGCGTTTCCACCCAGATCAGGCGCACGCCGGTGGCGTCGAGTTCGCGCAACACGGCAAAGAGTTCCTGGGCGGCGGCGGCCGCGTCGTCCGGCATGCGCCGGCGCGGCACGCTTCGCGCGGGCTCCACGGGGCTGCGCGCGTAGAGCGCGATGTGCTTCGCGTCGTTGCCCAGCACCTGGAAGGCCGAGCGCAGCTGATGCGCGTCCATCAGCCGCACCTTGGCGCGCGGCGCGTAGTGCGATTCCAGCGTGCCCGAGGCGCGCGGCGCGGCCTCGTCGCGCTCGCGCAGGGGCTGGCCGCAGGCCGCTTCAAGTTGCGCGACGGTGATCATGCCGGGGCGCAGCAGCACGGGGTGGCCGCGCGTGCAGTCGACGATGGTGGATTCGATGCCCACCGGGCAGGCGCCGCCGTCGAGGATCAGCAATTCGTCTTCCGCCAGGCTGGCGAACTCCTCGGCCACGTGCGCGGCGGTGGTGGGGCTCACGCGGCCGAAGCGGTTGGCGCTGGGCGCGGCCACGCCGCTCACGCCGCGCGCGGCGGCCGCGCTCAGCAGGGCCTGGGCCACGGGGTGGGCCGGGCAGCGCAGGCCGACCGAGTCCTGTCCGCCCGCGGCGACCGCGGCCACACCCTCGCGGCGCGGCAGGATCAGCGTGAGCGGGCCGGGCCAGAAGGCGTGCATGAGCGCGGCGGCAAAGGCGGGGACTTCGCGCGCGTAGTGGTCCACGCCGGCGCGCCAGCCGTGCGCGCCCGGGCCGGGCGCGAGGTGCACGATCAGCGGGTGGTCGGCCGGGCGGCCCTTGGCCTCGAAGATGCGGTGCACCGCCATGGCGTTGTCGGCATCGGCCGCGAGGCCGTAGACGGTTTCGGTGGGCATGCCCACCAGCGAGCCGTCGGCCAGGCGCTGCGCCGCGAGCTCGATGGCGGCGGGGTCTTGCGCGGACAGCAGCGGCGGTGGCATGGCGCGCCTCAGGCGCCGAGCGCGGGCAGGCCGAGCAGCGCCAGCACCTGCGCGGTGGTCTCGCGCACCTGGGCCACGCTGGCGCCGGTGATGTTGAGGTGGCCCATCTTGCGGCCCGGGCGGGCGCCCAGCTTGCCGTAGAGGTGCAGGTGGGTGCCGGGCAGGGCCAGCACCGCGCCCCAGGGCGGCGACACGGGTGTCCTGCTGGCTTGCGCGCGCACGGCATTGGGCGCGAACCAGAGATCGCCCAGCAGGTTGACCATGATGGCCGGGCTGTGCTGGCGCGGCGTGGGCAGCGGCAGGCCGGCGAGTGCGCGCACCTGGGCTTCGAACTGCGACAGGTCGCAGGCGTTCTGCGTGTAGTGGCCGCTGTTGTGCGGGCGCGGCGCCATTTCGTTGACCACAAGGTCGAGCGCGCCATCGGCGTTCTGCACCACGAAGTACTCGACGCACAGCACGCCCACGTACTGCAGGTGGTTCGCGATGGCCACCGTGCTGGCCTGCGCGCGCTGTGCCAGCGTGGGATCGAGCGCGCCGTCGAAGACCTCGGTGAGGGCGAGGATGCCGTCGTGGTGCGTGTTCTTCTGCACCGGGAAGCTCACGACCTGGCCGTCGGCGCCGCGGGCCACGATCACCGAGCATTCGGCGCGCAGCTGGAGCATCTTCTCCAGCACGCAGGGCACCTTGTCCAGGTCGTCCCAGGCGGCGGCGAGTTCCTCGCGCGTGGACACGCGCACCTGGCCCTTGCCGTCGTAGCCCATGCGCGCGGTCTTCAGGATACCGGGCAGCAGATCGGCCGGCACGGCCTTGAGCGAGGCGTCGGTGGTGATGACGGCGTGCGGCGCTGGCGCCACGCCGCTGATGGGCGCGCAGTGCTCGAAGTGGGCCTTCTCTTTCACGCGGTCCTGCGCCACGGCCACGCAGGCGGCGGACGGGGCGACCGGCCGCTGGGCCGCGAGCGTGAGCAGGGCGTGCGCCGGCACGTTCTCGAATTCGGTGGTGATGGCGTCGCAGCGCTGCATCAGCTGGGCCAGGCCCTGCTCGTCGTCGTAGGCGGTCCTGATGTGGTGGTGGCTGACCAGGCCGGCGGGGCTGGCCGGATCGGGGTCGAGCACCACGGTGAAATAGCCCATGGCCTGCGCCGCCTGCACGAACATGCGGCCGAGCTGGCCGCCACCCATCACGCCCAGCGTGGTCTGCTGGCCGCTGTGCACGGAAGGGTTGCCGGGGAGAAGGGTCTTGAAGCTCATGCGGGCAGGGTCATCGCGCGGGCGGCGGCGGTCTGTTGGGCGCGGAAGGTGTCGAGCTTGTGGCGCAGCTCGGGGTCGTGGCTGGCCAGCAGGGCCACGGCGAACAGCGCCGCGTTGGCCGCGCCGGCCGCGCCGATGGCGAAGGTGGCCACGGGAATGCCCTTGGGCATCTGCACGATGCTGTGCAGCGAGTCCACGCCGCTGAGGTGTTTGCTGGCCACCGGCACGCCGAGCACCGGCACCACGGTCTTGGCCGCCAGCATGCCCGGCAGGTGCGCCGCGCCGCCGGCCCCGGCGATGATCGCCTTGAGCCCGCGCCCCGCGGCCGCTTCGGCGTAGGTGAACATGTCGTCGGGCATGCGGTGCGCCGAGACCACGCGCGCCTCGTGCGCGATGCCGAAGTCCTGCAGGATCTGCACGGCGTGCTGCATGGTGTCCCAGTCGCTGCTGGAGCCCATGAGCACACCCACTTGGATGGAGTTCATGACGGTGCCTCTGGCCGATGCGCCCCCCGCGGGGGGCTGGAGCGGTCGCGCGCATGGCAGGGCATGGCGTCTCCGGTAAAGTGTGGATTTTACGTTTGCCCAGGCCGCTCCCATGATCAACGTCACCGTCGCCAACTTTGAAGCCGAGGTCATCGAGGCTTCGATGCACACCCCCGTGCTGGTGGATTTCTGGGCCCCGTGGTGCGGCCCCTGCAAGGTGATCGGCCCGCTGCTGGAGAAGCTGGAGGCCGACTACGCCGGCCGCTTCAAGCTGGTCAAGATCGATTCCGACCAGGAGCAGCAGCTCGCCGCCGCCTTCGGCATCCGCAGCATTCCCACCTGCGTGCTGCTCATGAACGGCCAGCCGGTCGATGGTTTCATGGGCGCGATGCCCGAGGGCCAGATCAAGGCCTTTCTCGACAAGCACCTGCCCCCCGGCGGCGACGAACCCGAGGCCGAGGCGGTGGAGCCCGATGCGCAGGACGCGCTCGCCCAGGGCGACCTGGACGGCGCGCTGGAGAAGATGCGCGAGGCGGTGCAGGCGGCACCGGACAACGACGACGCGCGCTTCGACCTTGTGAAGCTGCTGCTGGAGATGGGGCAGGACGACGACGCCAAGGTGGCGTTCGCCCCGGTGATCGCCAAGGCCGCGGGCGTGCGCCGGCTCGATTCGCTGCAGCGCTGGATGGCCGCGCGCGATGCGCAGGCCGAGGTGGCCGACCCCGATGCCCGCGCGGCGGAGCTGCAGGCCGCCATCGCCGCCAACAAGCGCGACTTCGAATCGCGCTTCGCGCTCGCGCAACTGCTCATGGCCTACGGCCAGTGGACGGCGGCCATGGACGAACTGCTGGAGATCCTGATGCGCGACAAGGCCTGGAAAGAGGAGCTGGCGCGCAAGACCTTCATCGCCATCCTCGACGTGATCGACCCACCCAAGCCCAAGGTGGCCGAAGGCCAGGTGCCGCCGGAAGACCCGACGGTGGCGACCTACCGCCGCCGCCTCTCCAGCGTGGTTCTCAGCTGATCAGTTCATGAGGCGCGTGAGCGCCTCCTGGTATTTGGCGGCGGTCTTCTCGATCACCTCGCGCGGCAGGCGCGGCGCGGGGGGGGTCTTGTCCCAGGGCTTGCCGCTGACCTGCGCGGTCTCCAGCCAGTCGCGCAGGAACTGCTTGTCGTAGCTGGGCGGGTTCTGGCCCACCACGTAGCTCTCGGCCGGCCAGTAGCGCGAGCTGTCGGGCGTGAGCACCTCGTCCATGAGCACCAGCTTGCCGGCCTTGTCCAGGCCGAACTCGAACTTGGTGTCGGCAATGATGATGCCCTTCTTCAGCGCGATCGCCGCGGCCGCCTTGTAGAGCGCGATCGACACGTCGCGGATCTGCGCGGCGAGTTCGGGGCCGATCATCTCGACCGTGCGCTCGAAGGTGATGTTTTCGTCGTGCTCGCCCATGGCCGCCTTGGCCGCGGGCGTGTAGATGGGCTCGGGCAGCTGCGAGGCGTTCTGCAGGCCCTCGGGCAGCTTCACGCCGCAGACCGAGCGGCTTTCCTGGTACTCCTTCCAGCCGCTGCCGGCCAGGTAGCCGCGCACCACGGCTTCCACCGGTATCGGCTTGAGGCGCTGCACCAGCATCGAGCGGCCGGTGACCTGCGGCACCTCGGCGGGCGAGACCACGCTCTCGGGCGCGTCGCCGGTGAGGTGGATCGGGCAGATGTTCAGCCCCTTGGGGCCGAGCTGGTCGAACCAGAACAGCGAGAGCCGGGTGAGCAGCTCGCCCTTGCCGGGGATCGGTTCGCCCATGATCACGTCGAACGCGCTGATGCGGTCGCTCGCCACCATCAGGATGCGGTCGTCGCCCACGGCGTAGTTGTCGCGCACCTTGCCGCGCGCCAGCAGGGGCAGGGAGGTCAGGGCCGAGGTGTGCAAGGCAGAGGTCATGATCGGATCGGAAAAAAGCAGGACAAGAAAAAAGCCCGTTGAACAGCCAACGGGCTTTGAACCATTCCGGGGGATTATCGCAAGTTGGCGGCGGGATGGGGCCGAAAGTCGAGTCCGCCGGTGCGGCGCCTATTTGGCGGCGAGCCCCAGGCGCTCGATCAGGGTCTTGTCCTTGGCGTAGGTCTCGGCCGCCCACTTGCGGTAGTCGTCGCCGCTGCGGTACCACATGGCCTGGTTGAGCTGGCCCAGCACCTCGATGTGCCTGGGGTCCTCCATGGCCCTCTTGAACGCATCGTGCAGCACCTTGGTGACGGCCGGGTCCATGCCCTTGGGGCCGGCCAGGCCGTAGGGCGAGGTGGACACCACGCCGTAGCCGAGTTCCTGCGCGGTGGGCACCTCGGGCCAGCGCTGGGTGCGCTGTTCGCCGAAGGTGACCAGCAGGCGCATCTGGCCGCCGTCCACGTACTTGTCCCAGCCACTGGCGTCGCTCTGCGCCATCACGTGGCCGCCGAGCAGGGCGGCCTGCAGGTCGGCGTTGCCCTTGAAGGGCACGTGCGTGAGCTGCACCTTGGCGTTGCCGGCCAGCTCTTCCATCAGCAGGTGCGGGCTGCTGCCGGTGCCGGTGGAGCCGTAGTTGATGGCGCCGGGCTGCTTGCGCGCGGCCTCGATGTAGTCCTTGAAGGTCTTGTAGGGCGAGTCGGCCTTGACGGTGAGGCCGAAGGTGTAGCCCGAGACGCCGATGATGTAGGTGAAGTCGGTCAGCGGGTCCCAGTTGGTCTTCTGCATGTGCGGCATGCGCAGCAGGCCGAGCGGAAACTGGGCGATGGTGTAGCCATCGGGCTTGGCGGTTTGCGCCATGGTGCTGGGGCCCAGGGTGCCGCCGGCACCGGGGCGGTTCTCGATCACGATGGGCTGGCCCAGGTGTTTGCTGGCGATCTCGGCCAGCGCGCGCAGGTGGCGGTCGGTCGAGCCGCCGGCGGGCCAGGGAATGATCATGGTCACGGGGCGGTTCGGGTACGCGGGCGATTGCGCCTGCGCGAGGCCGAACGGGGCCAGGCCCGCGCTGGCGGCGCTGGCCAGCAGCAGCGCGCGGCGGCGTTTCGAGGGGGGTGATGAGGGGTGTTGCATGCCTTGTCTCCTTCTGTGGTGATGCCGGGTGGGCGGTTGCTCAGGAGGGATGGGGTGTCTGTGCGTCGCGCGCGGCCTGCTGCTCCTGCAGTTCGCGCCACATCACCTTGCCGCTGCCCGAGCGGGGCAGCGTTTCCACGAATTCCACGATGCGCGGGCTCTTGTAGGCGGCCATGTGGCCGTGCGCCCAGTCGATCACGTCCTGTTCGCTGACCAGCCCCCGCTGTCCGGGCCGCAGCACCACCAGGGCCTTGACGGTCTCGCCGCGGCGCGCGTCGCGCACGCCGATCACGCAGGCTTCCTGGATCGCCGGGTGGTGGTACATGAGCGCCTCCACCTCGGCCGGCCAGACCTTGAAGCCGCTCGCGTTGATCATGCGTTTGAGCCGGTCGGTCATGAAGAAGTAGCCTTCTTGATCGACGTGGCCGAGGTCGCCGGTGCGCAGGAAGCGCTGGCCGTCGATCTCGATGAAGGCCTCGCTGGTGGCCTGCGGGTTGCGCCAGTAGCCCTGCATGAGCTGCGGCCCGTGCACCACGATCTCGCCGGTCTCGCCGGCGGGGCGTTCGGCCAGGGTGTCTGGGTCGAGCACGCGCGCGTCCACGTCGAACACCGGCAGGCCCAGGCACTGGGACTTGGGCCGGTGTGTGGGGTTGATGTGGGTGGCGGCCATGGTCTCGGACATGCCGTAGCCCTCGATGTAGTCCTGCCCGGTGAGCGCCTTGAGGCGCGCGGCCACCGCGTCGGGCATGGCCGCGCCGCCGCCGCGCACGCAGGCCAGGCTGGCGAGGTCGAACTGGTCGAGCTGCGGGTGCGCGAGGAAGTCGATCACCATGGTGGAGATCGCCTGCCACATCGTGACGCGGTAGCGCTGCATGCAGATCGCGGCGACCTCGCGGTCCCAGCGCGAGAGCACCACCAGAGTCGCGCCCGCGTACAGCGGGCCGTTCAGGCTGCCGGAGAGGCCGGTGACGTGGAAGAAGGGCAGCACCGAGAGACAGACCGCATCCTGCGAGGTGCCGAACCAGCGCACGCCGCCGACCAGCGTGCTCATCACGCTGCGGTGGGTGTGCATGCAGCCCTTGGGCAGGCCGGTGGTGCCCGAGGTGTAGGGCATGGCGCAGAGGTCGTCGGGCCCGGTGGTCAGCGGCCCGGGCGCGCGGGCGGCGGCCACCATGTCGGCCCAGGCCACGAGGCCGGGGCCTTCGATGGGTGCGCGCGGCGCGGCCACGAAGTCGGGCACGCGCAGTTCGGTGGGCACGCGCAGGTGGTCGCTGTAGGTGGCGACCACGAGGTGGCGCAGGCCTTCATCCTCGGTGGTGAGCAGCGGTCGCAGCTGCGGCAACAGGTCCTGCGCCACGAAGGCCGCCTGCGCGCCGCTGTCGCTGAGGCAATGGCGCAGCTCTTCCTCGCGGTTCATCGGGTTCACCGGCACCACCACCGCGTTGGCGCGCAGGATGCCGTAGAAGGCCAGGGCCCATTGCGGGCTGTTCTGCATGCACAGCAGCACGCGGTCGCCCGGCTTCACGCCGCACACCTGTTGCAGGTGCCCGGCGATGTGCTCGGCCTCGCGCAGGAACTGCGCGTAGCTCAGCGGCGTGTCGTAGAAGACGATGAAGGGCTTGTCGGGAAACCGCGTGGCCGAGACCTCGAGGTTGTAGAAAAGGTTGGTCTGTGGCAGCGTGAGTTGCCGGGGCAGGCCGGGCGGCCAGTGGGCCGTTTGCGAGGGCATGGTGTTTGATTCCGCTTAGCGGAAAACAAGAAGATGAAGATCAATATACGGTCCACGCCTTGGCCGTGTAAATGCCATTCAGGGAAACCGAGCATCCGGCATCCGACGAAAGAGCTTCAGAATTCCGATGCGCGGAATACGGGAGGTGCCGTATTCCGATCTGCAGAAAAAGGAGACATTCCATGGGGCGCCAGCGCCACACGCCAACCACCCCGCTGGCCGACACCGATCCCGCCGAGGACCGCCGTTTCGTCACTGCGCTGGCGCGCGGGCTCACGGTGCTGCGCAGCTTCGGGCCGTCGGACCGCTGGCTCGCGCACCAGGAGCTCGCGCGCCGCACCGGGTTGCCGCAGGCCACTGTCTCGCGCCTCACGTTCACGCTGACCAGCCTGGGCTACCTGCGGCACCGCGCGGCCACTGGCGAATACGCGCTGAGCCCGGCGGTGCTCTCGCTGGGCTTCAGCGTGTTGTCCAACTTCCAGGTCGGGCGCATCGCGCGGCCGTTCATGGAGACGCTGGCCGAGCACACCCAGGCCGCGATCTCCTTGGGCGTGCGGCATGGCACCTCGGTGGTCTATGTGGCGCACTGCCGCAGCACGGCGCGCCTCATCCTCGGGCTGGACGTGGGCACGCGCCTGCCGTTCGCCGAGACCGCGATGGGGCGTGCGATCTGGTGCGCCACACCACCGGGCATGCGGGCGCTGATCGCCGGCCGGCTGCAGGCGGAAAACGCGGCGCTGTGGCCGGTGCGCGAAGCCGGGCTGCGGCGCGCCGAGGCCGACCACGCCGAGCGCGGGTGCGTGACGTCGGAGTCCGAATGGGAGAGCGAGATCGCCGCGATCGGCGTGGGCATCGACCTCGGCGACGGCCGCGAGCCGCTGGCGCTCACCGTGGGCGGGCCGGCCTCGCGCCTGCAGGGGGCCTTGCTGCACGAGAACTTCGGGCCTGCGCTGGTGCGCTCGGGCCGGGAGATCGTGGCGGCCATCCAGGCCGCGGCATGGGAGGATTGAGCGCCATGAAAAACGCCACCGCGAGGGTGGCGTGGGCGCGGGAGCGGTGAACGCTCAGTTCACGAGCTGGGCGAGTTCGCCCTTGGCGTACTTGGCGGCGACGACCTGCAGGCTCTCGCCCTTGATCTTGCTGCCCTGGCCTTCGCAGCCGAACTCGAGGTAACGGGCCTTGCAGACCTGCTTGGCGGCTTCGCGCGCGGGCTTGAGCCACTCGCGGGCGTCGAACTTGTCGGGGTTCTCGGCCAGGAACTTGCGCACCGCGCCGGTCATCGCCAGGCGGATGTCGGTGTCGATGTTGATCTTGCGCACGCCGTGCTTGATGGCTTCCTGGATCTCCTCGACCGGCACGCCGTAGGTCTCCTTCATCTTGCCGCCGTACTGGTTGATGATGGCCAGCAGCTCGGCCGGCACGGACGAGGAACCGTGCATCACCAGGTGGGTGTTGGGGATGCGCTTGTGGATTTCCTTCACGCGGCTGATCGCGAGAATGTCGCCGGTGGGCTTGCGGCTGAACTTGTAGGCGCCGTGGCTGGTGCCGATGGCGATGGCCAGGGCGTCGAGCTGGGTGGCCTTGACGAAGACGGCGGCTTCTTCGGGGTCGGTCAGCATCTGGCTGTGGTCCAGCTTGCCTTCGGCGCCGATGCCGTCTTCCTCGCCGGCTTCGCCGGTTTCCAGGTTGCCCAGGCAGCCGAGCTCACCTTCCACGGTGACGCCGACCTTGTGCGCCATGTCCACCACCTTGCGGGTCACGTCCACGTTGTAGTCGAACGAGGCCGGGGTCTTGCCGTCTTCCATCAGCGAACCGTCCATCATCACCGAGCCGAAGCCCAGGTTGATCGCGCCTTCGCAGATCTTGGGAGAGGTGCCGTGGTCCTGGTGCATCACCAGGGGAATGTGAGGGTAGGCCTCCATCGCGGCCTGGATCAGGTGCTTGATGAAGGGCTCGCCGGCGTATTTGCGGGCCCCGGCGCTGGCTTGCAGGATCACCGGCGCGCCGACTTCGTCGGCGGCAGCCATCACGGCCTGCACCTGTTCGAGGTTGTTGACGTTGAAAGCCGGAATGCCGTAGCCGTTGGCGGCGGCGTGGTCGAGCAGTTCGCGCATGGAAACGAGCGCCATGAGATTCCCCTTAATCAGTTGGTAACCGTGGTGTAACCCGGCATTTTAACTTTCGACCTGTAACGCGGATGTGATGAGCTTGTGTCATTTCACACGCCCTTAATGTGCGCGGGCCAGACTGGGTCGAACTTTCAGCCACACCATGACCCACCTCGACACCCTGCTTTTCCTCTGGATCAATGCCACGGCCGACACGCCGGCCTGGCTGCTCGCGCTGGCGCGCTGGGTGTCCACCGACCTGCCCGCCCTGGCGGTGCTGGGCCTGGTGCCCCTGCTGCTGTTCGGTCCAACCGGTCGCCGGCAGTTCCTCGGCGTGTGCCTGGCCATGGTGTTGGCCTGGTTGGCGGTGCGAGGCATCCGCGAAACGGTGCACGTGGCCCGGCCCTTCGAACTGGGCCTGGGCGGGCAGTGGCTCGAGCATGCGGCGACGGCGAGCTTTCCGAGCTTTCATGCGGCGGTGGCGGGCGCCTGGGCCCTGGCGCTCACGCTGTTCGCCCCGTCGCGCCCGCGCCGCTGGCTGGTCGTGGCCGGTGGGGTGGCGCTGACCATCGCCTGGAGCCGGGTGTTCCTGGGCCTGCACTTCGTGTCGGACATCGCCGTGGGCCTGCTGCTGGGGGCGGCGTGCGCGGTGACGGCCCGGCAGGGCTTCGCTTGGCTGGCGCGGCGCCGCGCCGCCTGGCCGGTCAGGCCGGTGGCCGGTTCAGGAAACCGCTGACGCGATCCAGCACCGGCGCCAGTCCGCGCAGCGGGCGTGCCATCGCGCCGATCAACGTCGTGTGGTTGACGCGGTCCAACAGCTCGACGTCCACCGGCGTGCCCCGCCGTTCCAGCGCCCGAGCCATGGCGAGTGTGTTGCGCTGCGGGTTCACGAGGGTGTCTTTCCGGGCGGCCAGCAGGAGCACGCGCTGGGGCGTGGCATGGCCCGCGTTGGCGTGGAACAGGGGCTGCGAGTCGGCCGGCGTGTGGGGCCATTCGAAGGCCACCTGCACCTCGGGATTGCCGATGGGCAGGAAATCGTAGGGCCCGGCCAGGCCCACCCAGCCGGCCAACTGGCGCGGGGCCAGGTCCACGCGCGCCAGCCAGCGAGGGTCGAGCGCCAGCATGGCCGCGTTGTAGGCTCCCGCGCTGTGGCCCACCACGAAGATGTGTTCGCGCGAGGCGCCGAACGACGCCGCGTGGTCGGCGGCCCAGCGCACCGCGTCGGCGCCGTCCTCCAGGAACACCGGGTAGCGCACATCGGGGCTCAGACGGTAGTCGGCCACCACGGTGACGATGCCGCGCGAGGCCAGGGCCTCGCCGACGAACCGGTAGTCCGCCCGGTCGCCGCTGCTCCAACTGCCGCCATAGAAGAACACGGCGAGGGGCGCGGCGGTGATCGCAGGGGCGGGGATGTACACGTCAGCCCGTTGGCGCGCGTGGCTGCCGTAGGCCTGGTCGCGCAGCACCGTGTGCGTGTCGCTGCTGACGGTGGCATTGATGAGGCGCAGCGGCGAGCAAGCCTGCAGCCACGGCAGCAACGCGAGCGTTGCCAGCAGGCGACGGCGTGGCGTGGGGATCGGTGAATGGGTGGTCATTCGGGTTTTACGCGGCCGGGCGGTGGATGGATTCAAGGCGAATCGAAACCTTTCGTCACAAAACACGGGGAACTGCGGCCCCGCCAAGGCGAACCCTCTTAAGGATCACTTTGCCATTCCGGACACAACAAGAAAGGACTCGCCATGCCCTGCCGCCCCCTGATCGCGACACTGACCGCTGTCTCGGCCCTGCTCGCGCCAGCCCTCTCGCAGGCCCAGGTCACGCTCAAACCCGATGGCCAATGGCGCTACCTGCTCACCGCGGGGGCCAACATCTCCTCGGGCAACAACAACGCCGGCACGCTCAACCTCGCGGCCGAGGGCGCGCGCGAGACCGACGACGACAAGTGGACCTGGGCCGCCAAGGCCGATCGCGCGCGCAGTTCGGGCGTGGACACCACCGAGCGCTACGGCCTGCGCACCCAGTACAACCGCGACTTCTCGGTGGACTGGTTCGGCTTCGGTTCGGGCGAGCTGCTGCGCGACCGGCTGGCCAACATCTCCAGCCGCACCTCGGTGGCCAGTGGTGTGGGCCGGCACGTGTGGCAGGAAGAGCGGGGCTTCTTCGACGTGTCCGTCGGTCTGGGATACACCTACGACCGCTACATCCGGTCCACCGACATCGCCGGCGCCATGCGCGACCGGTACGGCCGCCTGGAGCTGGTGCTGGCGGAGGAGTCCAGCCACAAGCTCACCGAGACCACCAGCCTGCGCCAGAAATTCTCGCTGTACCCCGACCTGCGGGATTCCGGCAAGTACCGCGCCGTGCTGGACACGGGTCTGACCGTTGCGATGACGCAGACGCTCAACCTGTCGGCCGGTCTGAGCTACCGCTACGACAGCGACCCCGGGACCAACCTCAAGAAAGCCGACACGATGTTCGTGACCGGCGTCTCGCTTCGGTTTGACTGAGTAGGCGCTGCCTTTGGCCAGGGCACACGAGGATCCGGCTTTGCCGGTCCCAGGGTGCGCCCCCTTTGAGGGGGACGCGCGCAGCGCGGCGGGGGGAGCTCGCTTACGCCGCGCGGCAGATCTTGAGCGTGTTGGTGCCGCCGGGCTGGCCCATGGGTTCGCCCACGGTGATGGCGTAGACATCGCCGGTCTGCACGATGCCGCGCTTCTTCAGGTGCGCCTCGGCGTCCAGCAGCGCGGAGTCGCGGTCGGTGCTGTTGTCCATGAGCAGCGGTCGCACGTTGCGGTAGAGCGTCATGCGGCGCTGGGTCGAGAGGTTGGGCGTCATGGCGTAGATCGGCATGCGCACGTTGTGCCGGCTCATCCACAGCGCGGTGGAGCCCGAGTCGGTCAGCGCCACGATGGCCTTGGCGCCCAGGTGGTGGGCGGTGAACAGCGCGCCCATGGCGATGGACTGGTCGATGCGCTTGAAGGTCTTGCCCTGGAAGTCGGCAGACAGTTCGCGGTACTCGGCCTTCTCGGCTTCCGAGCAGATGTTGGCCATCTCCATCACGGTTTCCAGCGGGAAGCGGCCGGCGGCGGTCTCGGCGCTGAGCATCACCGCATCGGTGCCGTCGAGCACCGCGTTGGCCACGTCGCTCACCTCGGCGCGCGTGGGCACCGGGTTGACGATCATGCTCTCCATCATTTGCGTGGCGGTGATGACCACCTTGTCCATTTCGCGCGCGAGACGGATCATGTGCTTCTGCAGGCCGGGCACCGCCGCGTTGCCCACTTCCACCGCGAGGTCGCCGCGCGCGACCATGATGCCGTCGGACACCTTGAGGATCGCGGCCAGTTCGGGGATCGCCTCGGCGCGCTCGATCTTGGCGATCAGCGCCGGTTTGTGGGCGAGGGCGGCGCCAGCCACATTGCAGAGCTGGCGGGCCAGTTCCATGTCGGTCGCGTTCTTGGGGAAGCTCACCGCCACGTAGTCGGCCTTCAGGCCCATGGCGGTCTTGATGTCGTCCATGTCCTTGGCGGTCAGCGCGGGGGCGGTCAGCCCGCCGCCCTGCTTGTTGATGCCCTTGTTGTTGGACAGCTCTCCGCCGAGCTTGACGGTGGTGTGCACCGCCGGGCCAACCACCTTGTTGATGGTGAGCACGATCAGGCCGTCGTTGAGCAGCAGGGTGTCGCCGGCCTTCACATCGCGTGGCAGCTCCTTGTAGTCCAGGCCCACGCCCTCGATGTCGCCAGGTTCGGTGCGCGAGGCATCGAGCACGAAGGGCATGCCCGGCTCCAGCATGACCTTGCCCTGGGCGAACTTGCCGACGCGGATCTTGGGCCCCTGCAGGTCGGCCATGATGCCGACCTCGCGGCCCGCGCGCTGGGCCGCCGCGCGCACCAGTTCGGCGCGGTCGATGTGGTCCTGGGCGGTGCCGTGCGAGAAGTTGAGCCGGACCACGTTGACACCGGCGCGGATCATCCGCTCCAGCAGGTCGGGGTCGCTGGAGGCAGGACCCAGGGTGGCAACGATCTTGGTGGCGCGCATGGACATGATGGAAGCTGTCTCCAGAAGGGGCCGCGAGGCCGGTTTGTAATTTGGTTTCAATTATCCGTGAAACCAGTTACGCGCTGGTTACAGGCCGCCGCCTGTCGCTTTTGTAGGACACGTCCGACACCCCAAGCCGCCGTTGTCCGGTGGGGCGGCGGGCCAGCCGTCCCTACAGTGAACCCACGCGCGAAGGATGCCCTCCGGAACGCCGAAGCCATTCACGGAGGACCCCATGCACATGCCCGCCCCCGCCATCGTGGGTTACATCGCGACCCTGGTGATCGCCGTGTCGGCGGCAGCGGTCCATCCCTGGTTCGACGTCGAGGCCCATTTCGTGCGGGCCGTGGCGGGCATGAACACCGCCGTCTCGGCCCTGGCCACCACGCTCACGCCTTGAGCCTGGCGGCTCTCAGCGCCCGGCGCTGGCGAACACGTTGACCGCCGTGGCCAGCACGATCAGATTGAACGCGAACGACAGCAGGGCGTGCACCAGCGTGAGGTGCCGCATGCCGCGGCTGCGGATGCTCACGTCGGACACTTGCGAAGTCATGCCGATCACCGCGCTGTAATACAGCAGGTCGAGGTAGTCCGGGTCCTTGCCGTCGGGAAAGCCGAGCCCCCGGTCCGGCGTGCCTGCACTGCCCTGGCTGCGGTAATACACCCGCGCGTAGTGCAACGTGAACACGCCCTGGATCAGCAGCCACGCGCCGGCCAGCGACAAGGCCATGAGCCCGAGGCTGGACGCGCGCTGCCAGCCTTGCAGCGCCTGCGTGGCCTGCACGTTCATCGCCACCGCCACGAGGCTCGCGCAAGCCGCGGCGGTGACCAGCACGAACAGCATCGCGGCACCCGGGTCTTCGCGTTGCGCGCGTTGCTGGGTGGCGGTTGCGTCCAGGCGCGCGGCGAGGTGCCAGACCAGACCCACGTAGGTGGCGCAGTACACGATCCAGGCCATGAGCCAGGGGGCGGGGCCGGGGAGGGAGGCCCAGATGGCGCTGGCGGCGCCCACGAGCACCGCCGGCAGCAAGGCCACCGCCTGCCGCTCCCAGGCCGTGAGGTGGGTCAGCCGGTGCGGCAGCGGGTGGGTGGGCCGTGAGCGGGGCATGGGCCGGCGGGCAGGGCGGCGCGTTCAGGCCGGATCTGCGGCGGAGGTGTCCACGGTCTTCGCCGGCAGCTCGGCCTCGACCAGGGTGCCCTGGCGCGGCTCGCTGTGGACGTGCAGCTGGCCGCTGTGCGACTCCACCCGCACCCGCATGCCCAGCAGGCCGTGGTGGCCCGCCGGCACGCTGTCGATGTCGAATCCCTGGCCGTCGTCGCGCACCGAGACGCGCACCGTGCTGTCCTCCTGCGCCAGTCCCACCCACACGCGGTGGGCCCGTGCGTACTTCTGGACGTTGGTCAGGGACTCCTGCACCAGCCGGTACACGGTGAGTTCCGCGTCCTTGCCGAGTTCGACCGGCGAGAGGTGCATCTCCACCTCGATGCCCATGCGGCCGGCCGCGTCCTGGCAGAGCATTTCCAGCGCGGGGATCAGGCCCAGCTGGTCCAGCGAGGACGGCCGCAGGTGTTCGATGATGCGCCGCTTCACGGCAATGCCCTCGGTCAGGCGCTGTTCGATGCTGGCCAGGCGCTCCAGCGCCGGGGGCGGCAGGGCGGGCACGCGGCGCAGGCGCGCGATGTCGAGCTTCATCGCGGTGAGCAGGCCGCCCATCTCGTCGTGCAGTTCGCGCGCCACCCGCCCGCGCTCGTCTTCCCGGGCGTTGACGTGGTGGCCGGCCAGGTTGCGCAGCGCGGTGGTGCGCAAGGCCACCTGCGTGGCCAGCCGCTGGTGCTCCTCCGACAGGCGCCGGTCGTTGTCGCGCAACTGGCGCATGAACAGGATCAGCGCCACCCAGGCCACCAGCACCAGCAGGTGGATCGCCAGCCGGTTGATCATCATCGCGTCGTAGAGCGACACCCGCGCCGTCTTCTGGATCGCGGCGGCGCGTTCGAGCACGAATTCGAACTCCTGGCGCAGTTCGGCATAACGCAGGCGGCCCTGGTCGCTCACGGCGAGTGTCTGGGCATCCATGCGCCGGCCCTGCTCGGTCATGCTCACCCACTGGTTCAAGGTGGCCGTGCGCTCCTCGATCCGCTTGCGCACGTTCACCACCGACACGGTGCGCTTGGGGTCCAGCTCTTCCAGCCGCTTGAACGCGTCCTGCTGAACACCCTCCATCTCGTTGATGGCCTCGCGGTAGTTGCTCAGGTCGGCCTGCTGGGCGCTGAGCATGAAGGCGCGCACCGCGACCTCGGCGTCGGTGAGGGCCTGCAGGGTGCGGGCGGCCTGCTGGCGCGCATCGCTCAGCGTGATGCCCTGCATCAGCGTGGAACGCGAATGCTGGTAGCTGGCTTCGTTGACCACCAGCATGATCAGCGCCAGCGCCAGGATGATGGGCATCCCGAAGCGGTTGCGCGCCACACGTTCGATGGAGGACTTGATCATCATCCGGAGGTTGTAGCACGTGGGGCACCGGGCTGGGCCGGATCGCGCTGGCGCAACGGCAGGCGCGCCATGACGCGGGTGCCCGAGCCCGGCACCGAGTGCACGCTGAACTGCCCGCCGAGCGACTCGATGCGGTGGCGCAGGTTCCTCAGTCCACTGGCCGAGGTGGTGCCCTGGCGGTCGGCAAAGCCCAGTCCGTTGTCCTGCACCTCGACCACCGCGTGGATGCCTTCCTGGGCCAGGCGCAGCGAAACGATCGTGGCGCTGGCGTGCCGCTCCACATTGGACAGCGCGCCCTGCACCACCGCGAACAGCGCCTGTTCGGACGGCACGTCCAGCGTCACGGGCATGAAGGCGAGGTCGATGGTCACGCCCGTCTGCTGCTCGAACTCGGTGGCGCGGTGCTCGATCGCGGCCTGCAGGCCCAGGTTGTGCAGGGCCGATGGCATCAGCTCTTCCATCATGCGCCGCTTCATCCCGATGCCTTCATCCAGCGAGGAGCTCAGGTGCCGCAGTCGCTCGGTCACCTCCGGGTCGGTGGTGTGCAGCGAGTGGCGCAACCGCGTGAGGTCGAGCTTGGCGGTGGTGAGCAGGGCGCCCAGGTCGTCGTGCAGCGCGCGCGCCAGGCCGCTGCGCTCGCCGTCGCGCATCTCCTGCAGGCCCAGGTTGAGCTGCGCGAGCTCTTCCGTGCGCAGCCGCACCTGGCTCTCCAGCGAATCGCGCTCCGTCTGCAGGTGGCGGGCATGTTCGATCTGGCTGGTCTGCAGGGCGGCGTTCTTGCGCAGGAAGAACACGTAGGCCAGCAGGCTCAGCAGCGTCAGAACGTACACGCCGATGTGGCCCGCCGCCAGCGTGCGGTAGATGGCCGCGCGCTCGATGCCCAGCCGGCGCTCTTCCGTGACCATCAGCACGTCGGCCACCCGGCGCACCCCTTCCATCTTCTCGCGGCCGATGTCGGTGAGCATCAGCCCGTGCCAGGCGGCGTGGGAGCCGGCGTTGTACAGGGCGATGGTCTCGGTGACCTCCGAGGTTTTTTCGCGCGCGCGCTCCTGCAGGCTGTCCACCAGGCGCAGCAGATCGGGGTCGCTGCGGTAGTGCTCGCGCAAGCGGCTGATGGCATGCGCGATGTCGGTTTCGGCGGCCTGGTAGGGGTCGAGGTACTGCGGTCGGCCGGTGAGCAGGTAGCCGCGCTGGGCGGTTTCCATGTCCAGCAGGCGGCGCATCACGGTCTGGATGGCGTTGCGCGCGGTGTCCCGCGCGCCCAGGCTGGCCAGGGAGTCCAGGGCGCGCTGGTAGGTCCACTCCGCTCCGGCCAACACCCCCAGCGCCAGCAACACCGCCAGCGCGATGGCCAGCGGGGTTCGCCAGGGTGCGCGGCGCCCAGGGATGGGAGGGGGGAGGGCATTGGAGGGGCGGGCCGGACCTATTGAAGACCGCCGGGCGCGGTGGCCGAGCCGTCGGAAATGCGTTCGCAATAGGCGATCAAATCGTCCAGTTCACACGACTTGTCGAACACCCGGTCCGCCCCAGCAGCGCGCAGCGCTTGCGGATATCGGGTGTGGCGTAGTTGGTGAGCACCACCCGGCGCGCCGGCACATTCGACTCCTGGGCGGCTTTCAGCACACCCAGGCCCGAGCCGGTGACCAGGAAGATGTCGATGATCATGAGGTCGAACCGATCACCCTGTTGCAGCCAGTGCACGGCCGTCTCTTCGTCGCTGGCGTGACCGACCACTTCGACATTGGCCAGCTCTTCCAGCGTGGACACCAGGTTCTCATAGATGACCTTGTTGTCCTCGACGATGTAGGTTCTGAGCGGCGACATGGGGCAGGCGGGCGTGAGCGTTCCAAGGATATCCGGTGCGGGCGAATGGCATCCAGGATGCCTTCACGCACAAGCGCGGCCATCTTGCCGCGCCTGTGCGCTCCCGCGCCTTCACGGCCGCTGATTTTCGTGTAGGCGGAGTCCTACACGCGGCGGCCGTCGCTCGCGGTCAGCGGACCGCGATGTCGTTCTTGACGGATTTCACCCCGTTGACTTCACGCGCCAGGCGCTCGGCCGCGCTCTTTTCACCGGCGGACTTGGCAAAGCCCGAGAGCTGCACCGTGCCGTTGAGGGTTTCCACATGGATGGAGGTGGCGGCCACAACCGGATCCTTGGCGTAGGCGGCCTTCACCCGGGTGGTGATGGTGGCGTCGTCGACGTAGGCGCCGACGGTCTGTTGATCGCGGGCCACGGCACAGCCGGTGATCTGAACGACGGCGGTGGCAGCGGCAATGGCCAGCAGGGTGTGTGACAGTTTCATGGGATTCTCCTCGAGGTTGGGTTCTTGGAGCGACCGGCGAGCCCCTGTGGACGGGGCCCGCCGGTGGCGGTGGTGGTCATTTGAAATTCAGAGAGAGAGAGATGGGCCTGGGGCTGGTCAGCCCTTGGCCTCGACGGTCAGGCGGTTTTCCACCTTCACCACGCCTTCGACGGCAGCGGCCAGGACGGTCGCGCGATCTCGGGCAGCGGGGTCGGGTGCGGTGCCCTTGAGTTCCACGTGGCCATTGGTGGTGTCCACGTCGATCTTGAGCGCACTCAGTTGCGAGTCGCCGGCCAGGGCGGCATTCACCTTGGCGGTGATGGCCACGTCGGCGGCGCCCATGGCGATCTTGTCGGCGGCTTCGTTGCCGGCGGCCTTCACGTCCTGAGCGGCGTTGTTGGCATCGGCGCGCAGTTCAGCGCCCGCTGCCTGGGTTTGCTCCACCGTGCTGTCCATGCGCTGGCCCACGGTTTCGTCTTCCTTCTGGCCACAGGCCACGATCAGGCTGGTGGCCATGGCGGCGGCCGCGAGGGCCGCGAGTCGGGTGTTGCGTTTCATGATGTTGTCCTTTCAGATCGCCGGTCAGGCCGACGAAGGTGAATGAAGCAAATTCGCAGGTCAGTGCGGCTTGCGGTCGTTGGGGTTTTCGAACCAGTCGTCGCTGACGCGGCGTTCCCAGTCCGCCACCTGGCGTTCGGCCTCGTCCTTGGCCACGCCGTAGCGCTCCTGGATCTTGCCGGTGAGCTGTTCACGGCGGCCGGCCACGACGTCGAAATCGTCGTCGGTGAGCTTGCCCCACTGCTCGACCATCTTTCCCTTGACTTGTTTCCAGTTGCCTTCGATGCGATCCCAGTTCATGGCGACTCCTTGTGGTTGGGTTGCAGGTACCGGTCAGAAGACCGTGGAGTCACTGTAGGAAATCCGCCGGTTGCCGGATGTCGGGCGGCGGGCCGAGCCTGTGTAGGACATGGCCGATGCGCGGGGCGGGGTTGTAGGAGCCGTCTGACTGCCCCCGGGGAGCCGGCCTGTTAAATTGCTTGCGGCCCCTACAGAAGAGAGCATCAAGGACACCATGATCAAAGTCGGAATCGTTGACGACCACGCCATCGTGCGGTCGGGCCTGCGCCAGTTCCTGAGCGAACACGTGGACCTGAAAGTGACGGGCGAGGCCAACAACGGCCGTGAGGCCCTCGAACTCGTGCGCGGGGGCGAGGTGGACGTGCTGTTGATGGACATCTCCATGCCCGACCACAGCGGTGTGGACGCGCTGCAGGCCATCAAGGCGCGTTTTCCCGATCTGCCAGTGCTCATCCTCAGCGGCTTTCCCGAGGCCCAGTACGCGACCACGCTGCTGCGCTACGGCGCCAGCGGCTACCTGAACAAGGACTGCGCGCCCGACGACATCGTCACCGCCATCCGCACGGTGGCGCGCGGCCGGCGCTACATCAGCCCGGCCGTGGCCGAGCTGCTGGCCGACAACGCAGCAGGCGATGCCGAGCGCCCGCCGCACGAGCTGCTGTCCGAGCGCGAGCTGCAGGTGTTTCTGCGCCTGGCCAAGGGCGAGACCATCGGCAACATGGCCGAGTCCATGTTCCTGAGCATCAAGACCGTCAGCACCTACCGAACGCGCGTGCTCGAAAAGCTCAAGCTCACGAGCAACAGCGACCTCACCTACTACGCGCTGAAGAACGGCCTGATCCAGTAGGCGGCGTGCGCGCGAAGTGTCGGTGCCGTCCTACGAGACAACGGCGCTCGGGCTTGCAGCTTTCGAGCACCGGTGTCCCTACAGTGAAGGCATCACAACGGTGGTCGTTGTGAACCCACCAAAAGGCCGGACCACCGGCCTCACACAGGAGCCCACCATGCTGCACTACGCCGTGGTTTTCTTTGTCATCGCCCTGATTGCCGCTGTGCTGGGCTTCGGCGGCATCGCCGCCAGCGCGGCCGGCATCGCCAAGCTGCTTTTCGTGGTCTTCCTGGTCATGGCCCTGGTCTCGATCGTGGTCGGCCTGATCCGCAAGCGCTGACGAGCCATTCCGCTCGCTTCACCGCCATGAGGGCCCGACCGGCGTCTGCCGGTCGGGCCCTCGTTTTTTGGCGTCAGCGTTCGCTGCTCACCCGCCAGACCACATTGCCCGCGTCGTCGGCCACGAGCAAGCCGCCGCGCCGGTCGATCGCCACGCCCACCGGCCGGCCCTGGGCCTTGCCATCCGCATTCAGGAAGCCGGTCAGCACATCGACCGGCATGCCGGCGGGCCGGCCCGCCTGGAAGGGCACGAAGATCACCTTGTAGCCGCTGTGCGGCTGGCGGTTCCACGAGCCGTGCTGGCCGATGAACATGCCCTCGCTCACGAACGGCGCGGGCAAGGCGCTGCCACGGGACGAGGCCAGGCCGAGCGACGCGGTGTGCGGGCCCAGCGCGTAGTCGGGTGTGATCGCCGTGGCCACCAGCGCGGGTTGCGCCGGCTGCACGCGCGCGTCCACGTGCTGGCCATGGTAGCTGTAGGGCCAGCCGTAGAAGCCGCCGTCGCGCACCGAGGTGAGGTAGTCGGGCACCAGGTCGCTGCCGAGCTCGTCGCGCTCGTTCACCACCGTCCACAACGTGCGGCCCGAGGCGTCCCAGGCCATGCCCACGGGGTTGCGCAGGCCGGTGGCGAAGAGGCGGTGCGCGCCCGTGGCCACATCCACCTGCCAGATCGCGGCGCGGCCTTCTTCGGCGGCCATGCCGCGCTCGCCCACGTTGCTGTTGGAGCCCACGCTCACGTAGAGCCGCTGCCCGTCGGGGCTGGCGATCAGGCCCTTGGTCCAGTGGTGGTTGACGCCGGCCGGCAGGGCCACCAGCGGGGTGCCGGGCGCACCGATGGTGGTGTCGCCCGTGCGGTACGGAAAGCCGAGCACCGCGTCGGCGTTCGCCACGAACAGGCGCTCGCCCACCAGCGCCATGCCGAACGGTGAGTGCAGGCCGCTGAGCAGCACCGAGCGGAACTCGGCCACGCCGTCGCCGTCGGCATCGCGCAGCAAGGTGATGCGGTTCGCGCTGGGCACGGCCGCGCCCGCGCGCTTCATGAACAGGCCGGTGACCCAGGCCTTGAAACCACCCCCGCTGCCTTCCGGCTTGGGGGGCGCGGCGGACTCGGCCACCAGCACGTCGCCGTTGGGCAGCACCAGCAGCCAGCGCGGGTGCGCCAGGTCGCGCGCGAAGGCCGTCACGCGCGTGCCCGGCGCGGGGGTGGGCGCCGCCGCGTCACTGGGCCAGCCGACGACGGGCGCCACGTTCACCGTGGGGATCAGGGTCTTGTTCGGTGCCGGCAGGACCGGGTTCGGGCCCGTGCCCTCGGCCACACTGTGGCGGGCCGATTCGGCGCAGGCGCCGAGCGCCAGCAGCGCGGTCAGGCCCACGGCGGTGCGGGCGCGCCAGTTCGGCGAAGGAAGCAGCTGGGGCTGGGGCATGGGGTTCTTCGTGGCGGGTGGGCTTCCACGGTAGGACCTGTGCCCGGGCCGGTCTGTTCGCCAGCGCACGCGCCGTGCTCAGCGCGCGCGGGCGTCCTCCCGCCAGAGCGGGCGCAAGGCCCACAGCCCCAGCGCGGGCCCGACCGCCAGCCAGGGCAGCAGCGGGCCCAGCGGCACGTGTTCGGCCAGGGACACGAACAGCAGGATGCTCGCGATGGAGATCGCGAAGCCGATGCTGTTGGTGAGCGTGAGCACGCTGCCCACGGCCTGTGGTGGTGCATTGCGAGCGGTCAGCGTGGAGAACTGCGGCGAGTCGCCCGAAACGGTGATGCCCCAGAGCAGCAGCCAGCCGATGAACAGCGGGGTCGGCGCGCCCAGGGCCCAGGGCGCGGCGAGGCAGCAGGCGCCGCTGAGCGCGAGTTGCGTGCCCGCCACCCGCGCGCTGCCCCAGCGCGGCGCGAGCCAGCCCCCGCCCGCGCAGCCGATGGCGCCCGCGCCCAGCACGAGGAATGCGGTCCAGGAAAGCCCCGTGCCCTCGAAGCGCGTGGCCAGCACCAGCGGCACCATCACCCACATGGTGTAGAGCTCCCACATGTGGCCGAAGTAACCGAGCACCGAACTGCGCACGCGCGCATCCGTCCACAGCGTGGCCAGGGCGCGCCATTGCAGCGTGGTCACGCGCTGGGCCGCGCCGGGCGGGTCGCTGGTGCCGAAGAACAGCAGCAGGCCGCCCGCGGCGGCCAGCGCCGCCACACCCAGCATGAGCGTGGGCCAGGGCAGGGCGCCGCTGAGCGCGCGCAACGCGTGCGCGCTGGCCGAGCCCAGCACCAGCGCCCCGATGAGCAGGCCCAGCGCACCGCCCAGGCCGCGCGTGTACCACTGCGCCGCGATCTTCATGCCCACCGGGTAGATCCCGGCCAGGAAAAAACCGGTGGCGAAGCGCCAGGCCAGCAAGGCGGTGTGGTCGCGAACCATCCACCAGGCCCCCACGGTGCAGGCCGCACCGGCCAGCGAGCACACCAGGAACACGAGGCGCGGCGCGAACCGATCGGCGATGGCCAGCAGCGCGAACACCAGCGTGCCGGCGATGAAGCCGAACTGCAGCGCCGAGGTGAGCGTGCCCACCGCGCTGGTGGGCCAGCCCAGCTCGCGCTGCAGGTCGGGCATGACGGCGTTGACCGCGAACCAGAGCGAGGTGCCCAGGAACTGGGCCAGCACCAGCACGGGCAGGATGTGGCGGGGCACGGAGGCGTTCATGCCGGCCTCAGCGCCGCAGCTGTGTGAAGGCCTCGAACTCCCAGCTGCGCATGGCCAGCACCAGCGTGTAGCCCTCGCGGTCCTTCTCGCTGAGCTTCTGGTCGGTCTGGTGCTGCTGCGCGAAGTCCTGCGCGACGCGCTGCAGGCGCTCCAGGAAGGCCGGCGCCAGCGTGCGGCTGACCGAGCCGTGCACCAGCATCACGCCTTCGCCGCTGCCGTCGAAGCCGCCGGCGAAATAGTCCAGCAGCGCGTGCTCGCGGAAGTAGTTCATCAACGGGCCGTGCGGGCGCCAGCGGAAGGTCTTGGCCAGCTTGAGGCGGTAGCGGTTGAGCGGGCGCAGCTCGATGATGCCGATGCGGTCGAGCTGCGCCAGGTACTTCACGCACTCTGCCTCGCTCAGCCGGTACTGCGCGGTCATCTGCTCCAGCGTCCACTGGCTGAGCACGCAGATGGCGACGAGCAGCAGCTTCTTGTCGGCCACCACCGCGCGCTCCTGCTCCTGCGACATCTCGCGCAGCAGGGGCTGGGTGTCGGCCACGCGCCGCGACAGCTCCGCGAAATCCAGCTTCAGGGCGCGGCAGATCTCGTCCACGCGCGAGAGAGACATGTCGCCGCCGGCCAGCATGCGCTTGACGCTGGACTCCGCCATGCCGATGGCCTGCGCCAGGTCGGCGTAGGTCATCTGCGCGGCCTTCAGTTCCTTCTTGAGCGCGAGAACGAGGTCGGCGGTGGTGCTCATGGGGTGTCCGGTATCGAGATGCGGTACTTGAGGTTGGGTCTGGATCGACTGTATCGGAAGACGATGCCCGATGGGGTGGGGAGCATGACACTGCGCCGTGCGGCAGAATCCGCCGCACAAGCCCAACAGGAGGAGATGCACATGAGCCCATCCACCGCCACGTCCGCCGTGGCCCATCCGTCTCACGCCCCGGCCCACGAAGGCGGCCAGTTCGCGCTGCTGGGCCAGCGCCGCTTTGCGCCGTTTTTCTGGACCCAGTTCCTCGGCGCGGCGAACGACAACCTGTTCAAGTTCGCCTTCACCGTGCTGGTGACCTACCAGCTGCAGGTGGCCTGGCTGCCGCCCACCCTGGCCGGGCTGGTGATCGGCGCCCTGTTCATCCTGCCTTTCCTGCTGTTCTCGGCCACCAGCGGCCAGCTCGCCGACAAATACGACAAGAAGACGCTGATCGTCTTCGTGAAACGGCTGGAGGTGCTCATCATGGCCCTGGCCGCGTGGGCCTTCTTCAGCACGAACATCGTGCTGCTGCTGGCCTGCACCTTCCTCATGGGTCTGCATTCCACGCTGTTCGGCCCGGTGAAGTTCGCCTACCTGCCACACCACCTGGGCGAGCGCGAGCTCACCGGCGGCAACGGCATGGTGGAGATGGGCACCTTCGTGGCCATCCTGTTGGGCAACCTGGCCGGCGGCCTGATCATCGCCGTGCCCGAGATCGGCGCGCACCACGTCGGCTTCAGCTGCGTGGCCCTGGCCATCCTCGGCCGCGTCACGTCGCACTACGTGCCCGCCACGCCCGCCACCGACCCGGGGCTGAAGATCAACTGGAACCCCTTCACCGAGACCTGGCGCAACCTGAAACTCGCGCACGCCAACACGGTGGTGTTCCGCTCGGTGCTGGGCATCAGCTGGATGTGGTTCTTCGGCGCGGTCTTCCTGAGCCAGTTCCCCAGCTTCGCCAAGGAGGTGCTGCACGGCAACGAGCAGGTGGCCTCGCTGCTGCTCATCGTGTTCTCGGTCGGCATCGGCACCGGCTCGCTGCTGTGCGAGGTGCTCTCGCGCCGGCACGTGGAAATCGGCCTCGTGCCGCTGGGCGCCATCGGCATGAGCGTGTTCGCCATCGACCTGTACTTCGCCTCGCGCGGCCTGCCGCCGGTGGCCAGCCAGGGCGTGGCGGAGTTCATGGCGGTGCCGGGCCACTGGCGTGTGCTGGCCGACCTGACCCTGCTCAGCCTGTTCGCCGGCCTGTACAGCGTGCCCATGTACGCGCTGATCCAGATGCGCAGCCAGCCCACGCACCGCGCGCGCATCATCGCGGCCAACAACATCCTCAACGCGCTGTTCATGATCGCCAGCGCGCTCATCGCAGGGGCGCTGCTCGGCGCGGGCTTCACGATCCCGCAGATGTTCCTGCTGGTGGGCCTGGCCAACGCGGTGGTGGCGTTCTACATCTTCATGCTGGTGCCCGAGTACCTGCTGCGCTTCGTGGCCTGGGTGGCCTCGCGCTGCGTGTACCGCTTCAAGGTCACGGGCGACATGCACATCCCCACCGACGGCGCGGCCGTGATCGTTTGCAACCACGTGAGCTTTGTCGACGCGGTGCTGCTCATGGCCGCGAGCCCGCGCCCGATCCGCTTCCTGATGGACCACCGCATCTTCCGCGTGCCGGTGCTGGGCGCGCTGTTCCGGCTGGCCAAGGCGATTCCGATCGCGCCGCAGAAGGAAGACGCGGCGGCCTACGAGGCCGCGTTCGACGCCGCCGCCGCCGTGCTGCGCGAGGGCGAGCTGCTGGCCATCTTCCCCGAAGGCGGCATCACGGCCGACGGTCAGCTGCAGCCCTTCAAGGGTGGCGTGATGAAGATCCTCGAACGTGCCGAGGCCGATGGCCTGCAGGTGCCGGTGATCCCGATGGCGCTGACCAACCTCTGGGGCTCCTTCTTCAGCCGGGTCGAGGTGCGCCACGGCGAGAAGACCGCCATGGTGCGCCCGTTCCGGCGCGGCCTGTTCAACCGCGTCGGGCTGAACGTGGGCGAACCGATGCCGTCCTCGGCCGTGACGCCCGAGGCCTTGCAGGCGCGCGTCGCCCAGCTGCTGCGCTGATGGGTTGATCAGGTATCGAAATTCGATACCTGATCAGCCGTTTTTCGATACAGGTCGAGTTTCCCGGGTCTTTCGAGGCGCGCCAGCGGCACCATCGCGGCTCCTCAACAACCCCAAGGGTTTTCACATGGCCTCGAACCGTTCTTCCCTCATCGTGATGCGCGACACCCGTGCCTGGCAGCTCCAGGTGTGGGTGTCGTTCGGTGTCGCCGTCTTCCTGTGCGCCACCGGCCTGGCCTGGCTGCCGGGGCAGTCGCTGGACCGCGCGTTCATGGTGATGGGCTACGTGTTCTGTCTCTCGACCGTGTTCGTGCTGTCCAAGGCGGTGCGCGATGGCCAGAAGGCCACGCTCAGTGGCGAGGCCGAAACGCCGATGTGGCGCATCGTGGTCTGGGGCGGTTTTGCCGTCGCCATGGGCCTGACCGGCTGGGGCCTGATGCGCATGGAGATCAACGACACCTACCGCGCCTACCTGGGCGTGAGCTGGCTCTACCTCGTCACCTCGGCGTTCACGCTGGCCAAGACCCTGCGCGACCGCCACGAGGCCGACCTGAGCGAGGCCCAGATTCGCGGCCGTCAGCAGGCGATGCAGGAACGCGCCGCCGGCACCGCCGAATGAACCGACCCACCCCTTCTTTTCTTTTCCAGCCGGAGTCTTCCATGAACACGTTCAAACTGAAATCGATGTCGCTGCTCGCCAGCGTCTGCCTGGCCTTGTCCCTGGCCAGCGCCCCGGCGCGGGCGCAGAGCGAGGCCTCGGCCGCGCTGTCCCTGCTGCCGGTGGCCTCCGTGGTCGTCACCGCCTCGGCGGGCGCGGCGGCCGTCAGCGTGCTGCCGGTGGCGTTCTCCACCGTCGGCGCGGTGCTGGTGGTGAAGACGGTGGAGAGCACCGCGCGCGGCACGGTCTATGTGCTGGAACGCGCCTCCGACGGCGCCCGCGCCAGCGTGGAGGTCGCTGGGCGTGCGGCCTCGGGTGTGGTGGTCGGCGTGGGCACCGTGGTGGCGGTCAGCGTGATCGGCACCGGTGTGCTGCTCTCGGCGGCCGGCGAGGTGCTGGCCTTCATCCCCAACGAGCTGGGCCGCGCCCTGCTGCACAACGAACGGGTGACGCAATGAAGGCCGCGCTGCGTTTCGCTTGCGGATGCGCTGCCGCGTTGATGTTCACGGCGGTGGCCCACGCCGGCCGCTCCTGCGACCAGAAACCGCTCACCGCGCACACCATCGAGCAGGGCATGGCGCTGGCGCAGCGCACCGCGCAGGCGCTGGACGCCGAGCACGCCCGCAGCGGCGCGCGCGTGGTGGTGCTGGCCCGCGCCGGGCAGGACCTGAGCAAGTACCAATTGCGCTACTCGCACCTGGGTTGGGCCTACAAGACGGCGCAAGGGCCGTGGCGCGTGCTGCACAAGCTCAACCAGTGCGGCACCGCCACCGGCGACCTGTACCGCCAGGGCCTGGGCGAGTTCTTCCTGGACGACCTGTGGCGCCAGGAAGCCGCCTGGGTGGTGCCGGCGCCCGCCCTGCAGGCGCCGCTGTTCGAGCTGTTGAACGACCCCCGGCGTTCCGTGGCCCTGCACGCGCGGCCCTACAACCTGGTGAGCTACGCCTGGGGCCAGCGTTACCAGCAGTCCAACCAGTGGGCGATCGAAACCCTGGCGATGGCGGCCGAAAGCGGTGTCGGCACGCGCGAACAGGCCCAGGCCTGGCTGCGTTTCAAGGGCTACCAGCCGACCACGCTCAAGCTGGGCGCGTTCACGCGGCTCGGCGCGCGCGCCGGCACGGCCAACGTGGCCTTCGACGACCACCCGAACGAGAAGCGGTTTGCCGACCGCATCGAGACCGTGACGGTGGATTCGGTGTTCGAATGGCTGGCGCGCAGCGGCATGGCGTCCGCGCCGCAGGCGCTGGCTTTGTGAAACGATGCGGCTTTCTGGAGGACTGAACATGGGCAAGGCATTGCGTTGGTCGGAGAAGTGGTTCCACCGAGGCCTCTGGCTGGTGGCCTTCGTGTTCGCGTGGTTCCTGGTGGGGCTGGGCAGCACCATCGTGGGCGACCTGCCGCAGGTCGAGCAGCAGCGCACGCTCGACGACTTTCTGGACCCGCAGCGCGCCCCGCAGGTTCGGCAGGTCATCGAGACCGCGCAACGCAGGGCGCGCGAGGCCCAGGACGCGCTCGATCAGGCGCAGCTTCAGCACCAGGCCGCGCAGGCCAACCACCGCGCGGCGCGCGACACCTTCGGCAACTGGTTGAATACCCGCCAGGCCACACAACGGCCCGAGCAGGACCCGGAACTCATCGAGCGCACGCGCCAGCTCGACGGTTACCGCCAGGCCGAGCGCGAGGCGCTCGCGGCGGTGGAGTCACAACGTCAGGCAGCGCTTGACGCGCGGCAGGTGCAGCAGCGCGCCCAGGATGAACTGCAGCAGATGCAGGAAGACGCGCGCCAGTCCTACGAATCGGCCCAGCGCGCGCAGGAGCTGCGCGTGTTCCTCTACCGGCTGGCGCTCACGCTGCCCCTGCTGGTGGTGGCGGGCTGGCTGTTCGCGAAGCAGCGCAAGAGCACCTGGTGGCCCTTCGTCTGGGGCTTCATCTTCTTCGCGCTGTTCGCGTTCTTCGTCGAGCTCGTGCCCTACCTGCCGAGCTACGGCGGTTATGTGCGCTACATCGTGGGCATCGTGCTCACGGTGATTGGGGGGCGCTACGCGATTCAGGCGCTGCAGCGTTACCTCGAGCGCCAGCAGCAGGCCGAGGCGCTGCCCGATCGGCAGCGCCGCCAGGAGTTGGACTACGACCTCGCGCAGACCCGCCTGGCCAAGGGCGTGTGCCCGGGCTGCGAGCGCGCGGTGGACCTGAAGGACCCGAAGAACGACTTCTGCCCGCACTGTGGCATGGGCCTGCACAACCACTGCACGGCCTGCCAGGCGCGCAAGAGCGCGTTCGCGCGGTACTGCTACTCGTGTGGTGAACCGGCGGCGAAGGTCGAGGCGCCGGTGGTGGGTGCGCCCGGGGCTTAGCGCACCGTGGGGATTTCGTCGTCGAGGGGCGTTTCGGTCTTGAACTGGGCCGCGTCGCGGATGTTCTTCTGCACCGTGACCGAACCGAACAGCGAGAGCAGGAAGGCCATGGCGTAGAAGCCCTTTTCGCTGTTGGCCAGCGTGGCGTTCCACAGGCCCACGGTCAGCAGCAGCACGGCCAGGCCCAGCGACAGCCAGCACAGGCCGTAGTAGATGCCGGTCACGGGAATGCCTTCGAGCCGGTCGCGCACGGACTTCTGCAGCGAGACGGCCGAGAACAGCCCGTACATCAGCAGCGTGAAGTAGTAGCCCTTCTCGTTGAGTTGCATCTGGGCGTTCCAGAGGCCCGAGAGGTACGTGATGGCGCCGACCAGCATGGCGGCCCAGGCGGCCGCCACGAAGGCGCCCGTGGGCTTCTGGATGTGTTGTTTGGGCATGGGAATCCTCCTCCTTGGTTTTGGATTCGCCACTGTAGTGGATTCGGCGCCCCGGGCGCCGCCCGCTAGACCCCGCGCGCGCGGTCGGTCTTGAACTTCGCCTGGAAGGCGCTGAAGGTGCCGGCGTCCAGCGCCTCGCGCACCTCGCGCATGAGGTTCAGGTAGTAGTGCAGGTTGTGGATGGTGGTCAGCATGGGGCCGAGCATTTCGCCGCAGCGGTCCAGGTGGTGCAGGTAGGCGCGGCTGAAGCCGTCGCGCCCGCCGTCGGCCCAGCTCACGCCGCTCTGGCCCGCGCAGGCGTGGCAGGTGCAGGTGGCGTCCAGCGGCTGGTGGTCGGTCTTGTGGCGCGCGTTGCGGATCTTCAGGTCGCCAAAGCGCGTGAACAGCGTGCCGTTGCGCGCGTTGCGCGTGGGCATGACGCAGTCGAACATGTCCACGCCGTCGGCCACTCCCTGCACCAGGTCTTCGGGCGTGCCCACGCCCATGAGGTAACGCGGCTTGTGCGCGGGCAGGCGGTGCGGCGTGTGCGCCATGATCTGCAGCATCTGTTCCTTGGGCTCACCCACGCTCACGCCGCCGATGGCGTAACCAGGGAAGTCCATCTCGACCAGTGCGTCCAGCGACTCCTGGCGCAGGTGCTCGAACATGCCGCCCTGCACGATGCCGAACAGCGCGTTGGGGTTCTCCAGCCGCGCGAATTCGTTCTGCGAGCGCTTGGCCCAGCGCAGGCTCATCTCCATGCTCTTGCGCGCCTCGGCCTCGGTGGTGAGGTGGCCGTTGGTCTCGTACGGCGTGCACTCGTCGAGCTGCATCACGATGTCGCTGTTCAGCCCGGTCTGGATCTGCATGCTGACCTCGGGCGACATGAACAGCTTGTCGCCGTTGACCGGCGAGGCGAAGGTCACGCCTTCTTCGGTGATCTTGCGCATCGCGCCGAGCGACCAGACCTGGAAGCCGCCCGAGTCGGTGAGGATGGGTTTGTGCCATTGCTCGAAGGCGTGCAGGCCGCCGAAGCTTTGCATCACCTCGCGGCCCGGGCGCATCCAGAGGTGGAAGGTGTTGCCCAGGATGATCTGCGCGCCCATGTCGTGCAGGCTTTGTGGCATCACGCCCTTGACGGTGCCGTAGGTGCCCACGGGCATGAAGATGGGGGTCTGCACCACGCCGTGGTTGAGCGTGAGGCGGCCGCGGCGCGCGTGGCTGTTCGGGTCGGTGGTGAGCAGGTCGAACTGGAGCATGGTGGGTCTCTTGGGGGATGGGTGTTCAGGGTGGGCTGGGCGCGATCACGATCACGCTGCGGTTGCGGTCTTCGACGATCCACAGGCGGCCCTCGGCGTCGAGGGTGATGCCGGCGGGGGTGCCCAGCGGGCGCACGCCCACCTGGGCGTGCCAGCCGCTCACGAGGTCTTCGCGCGCGCCGCCAGGGCGGCCGTGTTCGTCGAGCCGCCAGGCCACGACGCGGTGGCCGCCCGTGCGGTAGCCATGCCAGACGGCGAGCAGGCGACCGGCGAACGGACCGGTGGTGAGGGTCTGGGGCGCGCTGAGCAGTTGCAGCGGGGCCACGTGCGCCGGCCAGGCCGCGTGGGCCGCCGTGTGCGTGGCGCAGCGTGCCCTGCCTTCGTAGCCGCGCGCCGGCACGGCCTTGCCGCGCGCATCGCTCACGCAGTAGGGCCAGCCGTAGGACGCGCCGTCCTTCAGTTCGTTGAGTTCCTCGGCGGGCAGTGCCGCGTCGGTGTAGTCCACCGAGTTCTCGGCCTGCCACAGGCGCACCGTGCCGTCGCGCGCGCTCGTGCCGGCCAGGCCGAGCGAGTTGCGCAGGCCGGTGGCCAGGGGCTGGAAGCTCTGCAGCGCGAAGTCCGCGTCGCCGAAACGGGCCACGTAGACCGCGGCGCGCGGCTGCGGGCCGGTGAGTTCGGGGCAGGGCTGGGGCTGCTGCTGGTCGTCGCCCCGGCAGGCGTCGGTGACCGAGCCCAGGTTGACCAGCAGGCGGCCATCGGGCGTGAAGGCCAGTTCCTTGAGCGGGTGCGCGCCGCCGGTGGGCAGGCCGGTGATCACGTCCTGCCGCTGCACCGCCTCGCCCACCGGCGTGCGCCACACGGTGCCGGCTTCGCCGATGTAGACGCGGCCGTCCGGCCCCAGGGCCAGGCCGTGCGGGCGGTCCAGGCCGCTGGCGAGCACGCGCACGCGCCCTGCCTCGCCGCGCGCGAGGTCGGTGCGCAGCTCCAGCAGGCGGCCTCGGCGCGGCTCCCAGTTGCCCATGTCGATGATCCAGAACCGGTGCGGCGCCACGGCCAGCAGGCGGCGCGGCATGCGCAGGCCATCGCGCGCATCGGCCACCAGGCCCGCGCACCAGCCATCGGGCACCTTCAACGCGATGCCCGGGTGGCCGTCGCAACGGCCCTTGGCCGCATACAGGGGCTGGGCGGCCGGCGCGGCGGGTGGCAGCAGCAGGGCGAGCAGGGCCAGGAGAAGGGGGCGCATGGTGGGGTGCTTCAGGCGCGGCGCAGCAGCATGGCGTCGCCATAGCTGAAGAAGCGGTAGCGCCTGGCGATGGCGTGGTCGTACAGCGCGCGGATGCGGTCGTAACCGGCGAAGGCGCTCACCAGCATCATCAGCGTGGACTGCGGCAGGTGGAAGTTGGTCACCATCAGGTCCACCACACGGAAACCGAAGCCCGGGGTGATGAAGATGTTGGTGTCGCCCTGGGTCTCGCCCGAGCGCGCCCAGCTCTCCAGCGTGCGCACGGTGGTGGTGCCGACCGCCACCACGCGGCCGCCGCGCGCGCGGCAATCGGCGATGGCCTGCAGCGTCTCTGGGGGGATGGCGTAGCGCTCGTGGTGCATCACGTGGTCTTCGATGCGGCCGGCCTTCATGGGCGCGAAGGTGCCCGCGCCCACGTGCAGGGTGACGCTGGCGCGGCGCACGCCGCGCGCTTCGAGCGCGGCCAGCACGGCCTCGTCGAAGTGCAGGGCGGCGGTGGGCGCGGCCACCGCGCCGGGCACGCGCGCGAACACCGTCTGGTAGCGGCGCTCGTCGTCGGCCTCGTCGGCGTGGGTGATGTAGGGTGGCAGCGGCACATGGCCGTGGCGCGCCATCAGGTCGTAAGGCGTGTCACCGGCCGGGCCGTGCAGGCGGAAGCGGAACAGCTGGCCCTGCTCGTCGGGCCAGCGACCGAGAAGGACCGCGTCGAACCCGCCGCCCTTCAGGCCGCCGGCCATGTGCAGGCGGCCGCCGGGCTGGGGCTTCTTGCTCACGCGCAGGTGGGCCACCACCTCGTGCGCCGTGCCGTCGCTGGCCTCGTGCGGCAGCAGCACGCGCTCGATCAGCATTTCCAGCTGGCCGCCGCTGGCCTTCTGGCCAAAGAGGCGCGCCTTGACGACCTGGGTGTCGTTGAACACCAGCAGGTCGCCGTCGTTCAACAGGGCGGGCAGCTCGCGGAACACGCGGTCCACCGGCGCGGGGCCGGTGCCGTCGAGCAGGCGCGAGGCGCTGCGCTCGGGGGCGGGGTGCTGGGCGATCAGCTCGGGGGGGAGGTGGAAGTCGAAGTCGGCGACGGTGAAGGGGCGCGCGACGGTGTCGGGAAAGGAAGAAGCGGTCATGCTGCTTGAGGGCCGAACAAGGCCCGTGCCAAGTGAAAAGGAGGGGTTGGGAACCGGGCAGAATTGTCCCATGCCCGACGCCACCCCTGCCCGCAAGCCCCTGTCTGCCCCTCAGAAGGCCTTGCACAAGCTCGGGCTGGTGCGCGACATCGACCTGGCCCTGCACCTGCCCCTGCGCTACGAGGACGAGACCCGCATCGTGAGCCTGCGCGGCGCGCGCGACGGCCAGCTGGCGCAGATCGAGGGCACGGTGACGAACAGCGAGATCAGTTTTCGCCCGCGCCGCCAGCTGCTGGTGACGCTGGACGACGGCACCGACACCTGCACGCTGCGTTTCTTCACCTTCTACCCGGCGCACCAGAAGACGCTGGCGGTGGGCGAGCGGGTGCGCGTGCGCGGCGAGCTGCGCGGCGGCTTCCTGGGCTGGACCATGGTGCACCCGGCGTTCCACGCGGCCGGTGGCGAGCTGCCTGACGCGCTCACCCCCGTCTATCCCACCAGCGCGCAGCTGCCGCAGGCCTACCTCCGCAAGGCCGTGGCCAGCGGCCTCAAGCGCGCCGACCTGAGCGAGACGCTGCCGCCCGCGCTGCTGGGAGGCCTGCAGGCCGTGGTGCGCGGCACCTGGACGCTGCGCGACGCGCTGCAGTACCTGCACCACCCGGGGCCGGACGTGTCGCTCGACGCGCTGGAAGACCGCAGCCACCCGGCCTGGCAGCGCCTCAAGGCCGAGGAACTGCTGGCGCAACAGCTTTCGCAGTTCACGGCCAAGCAGGAGCGCGCCGCCTTGCGCGCGCCGGCCCTGCGCGCCGCCGCGGGCGGGTTGCACGAGCAGCTGCTGGGCGCGCTGCCGTTCGCGCTCACCGTCGCGCAGCGCCGCGTGGGCGAGGAGATCGCGCGCGACCTGCTGCGCCAGGTGCCCATGCACCGCCTGCTGCAGGGCGACGTGGGCTCGGGCAAGACGGTGGTGGCCGCGCTGGCCGCCGCCATCGCCATCGACGCGGGCTGGCAGTGCGCGCTGATGGCGCCGACCGAGATCCTCGCGGAGCAGCACTTCGCCAAGCTCATCGGCTGGCTGGAGCCCTTGCTCGCGCCGCTGGGCAAGCGCGTGGCCTGGCTCACCGGCAGCCAGAAGAAAAAGCAGCGCGGCGAGATGCTGGCCCTGATCGCCAGCGGCGAGGCCGCGCTGGTGGTGGGCACGCACGCCGTCATCCAGGACCAGGTGGTGTTCAAGCACCTCGCGCTGGCCATCATCGACGAGCAGCACCGCTTCGGCGTGGCGCAGCGGCTGGCGCTGCGCAGCAAGGTGGGCGTGGCGGAAGACGGCACCGAGCAGGAGCCGCACCTGCTGATGATGACGGCCACACCGATTCCGCGCACGCTCGCGATGAGCTATTACGCCGACCTCGACGTGTCGACCATCGACGAACTGCCGCCCGGGCGCACGCCCATCGTGACCAAGGTGGTGGCCGACAGCCGCCGCGCCGAGGTGATCGAGCGCATCCGCGGCCAGCTCGGGCAGGGCCGGCAGGTCTACTGGGTCTGCCCGCTGATCGAGGAGAGCGAGGCGATCGACCTCTCGAACGCCACGGCCACGCACGCCGAGCTGTCGCAGGCCCTGCCCGGCGTGCTGGTCGGCCTCTTGCATTCGCGCATGCCGGTGGCCGAGAAGAAGGCCGTGATGTCGCTGTTCACCGGTGGGCAGATGGGCGTGCTGGTTTCCACCACCGTGATCGAGGTCGGGGTGGACGTGCCCAACGCCTCGCTGATGGTGATCGAACACGCCGAGCGCTTCGGGCTCTCGCAGCTGCACCAGCTGCGTGGGCGCGTGGGGCGCGGCGCGGCGGCCTCGGCCTGTGTGCTGATGTACACGCCACCCGATGGCGGGCGCCTGGGCGAGACCGCGCGCGAGCGCCTGAAAGCCATGGCCGACACCAGCGACGGCTTCGAGATCGCGCGCCGCGACCTGGAGATCCGGGGCCCGGGCGAGTTCCTCGGCGCGCGCCAGTCGGGCGCGCCGCTGCTGCGCTTTGCCGACCTGGCGACCGACACCCACCTGCTCGACTGGGCGCGCGAGGCCGCGCCGGTGATGCTCACCCAGTACCCGGCGGCGGCGGAAAAACACATCGCGCGCTGGCTCGGCGGCAAGGCCGAGTACCTGAAAGCCTGAGTGAATGGCTGAGGCGCCCGGCACGCCGCGGGCCGCGGGCGCAAAATAGCACCCCATGACGCTCACCGAACTCAAGTACATCGTGGCCGTGGCGAGGGAGAAGCACTTTGGCAAGGCCGCCGAGGCCTGCTATGTGTCGCAGCCCACGCTGTCGGTGGCCATCAAGAAGCTGGAAGAGGAACTCGAGCTCAAGATCTTCGAGCGCAACGCCACCGAGATCGCGGTGACGCCGCTGGGCGAGGAGATCGTGCGCCAGGCGCAGACCGTGCTGGAGCAGGCCGCCGCCATCAAGGAGATCGCCAAGCGCGGCAAGGACCCGCTGGCCGGGCCGCTGCGGCTGGGCGTGATCTACACCATCGGCCCCTACCTGCTGCCCGACCTGGTGCGCCACGTCATCGACCGCACGCCGCAGATGCCGCTGATGCTGCAGGAGAACTTCACCGTCAAGCTGCTGGAACAGCTGCGCCTGGGCGAGATCGACTGCGCCATCCTGGCCGAGCCCTTTCCCGACACCAACCTCGCGATCGCGCCGCTGTACGACGAGCCCTTCCTGGCCGCCGTGCCGCACACCCATCCGCTGGCGAAGCAGGAGCACATCACCAACGAAGAGCTCAAGCGCGAGACCATGCTGCTGCTGGGCACGGGCCACTGCTTCCGCGACCACGTGCTGGAGGTCTGCCCCGAGTTCGCGCGCTTCTCGAACGACGCCGAAGGCATCCGCAAGAGCTTCGAAGGTTCCTCGCTGGAGACCATCAAGCACATGGTCGCCGCCGGCATGGGCGTGACGCTGGTGCCGCGCCTGTCGGTGCCCTCCTCGGCGCTGGACGGCGCGAGCGCGCCGGGCCAGGACTTCGGCGATTCGTCCTACGTGCGTTACCTGCCGTTCCAGGGCGAGGCGCCCACGCGGCGCGTGGTGCTGGCCTGGCGGCGCAGCTTCACGCGCTACGAGGCCATTGCCGAGCTGCGCAACGCCATCTACGCCTGCGAGCTGCCGGGCGTCAAACGCCTGTCCTAGTTTTTCCTTTCCATTCACCATCCCAAGGAGCACACCATGGCCAAACCCCGAGGCACCGTCACCGCCCCCGCGATCAACATCGGTATCGGCGAGAAGGACCGCGCCGCCATCGCCAAGGGCCTGTCGCAGCTGCTGGCCGACACCTACACGCTGTACCTGACCACGCACAACTTCCACTGGAACGTGACCGGTCCGATGTTCACGTCGCTGCACACCATGTTCATGACGCAGTACACCGAGCTGTGGAACGCGGTCGATCCGGTGGCCGAGCGCATCCGCTCGCTGGGTCACGCGGCGCCGGGCAGCTACGCGCAGTTCGGCAAGCTCAGCTCGGTGCCCGATGTGCCGGCCACGCCGCCCAAGGCGCTGGAGATGGTGCGCATCCTCGTGCAGGGCCACGAGGCGGTGGCGCGCACCGCGCGCCAGCTGTTCCCCGTGGTGGAGAAGGCGGGCGACGAGCCCACCGCCGACCTGCTGACGCAGCGCCTGACGGTGCACGAGCAGACCGCCTGGATGCTGCGTTCGCTGCTTGAGGAGTGATTCGCCTGCCATGGTTGCCGCCACCTCGCCCGCGCCGTCGCGCCTGTCGCTGTACCTCGATCTGATCCGCTGGAACCGGCCCGCGGGCTGGCTGCTGCTGCTCTGGCCTTCGCTGGCCGCGCTGTGGGTGGCCGCGGGCGGTTTCCCGGGCTGGCACCTGTTGGCGGTGTTCGTGCTGGGCACCATCCTCATGCGCAGCGCGGGCTGCTGCGTGAACGACGTGGCCGACCGCGACTTCGACAAGCACGTCAAGCGCACCGCGCAGCGCCCGGTCACCTCGGGCAAGGTCTCGACGCGCGAGGCGCTCGCGGTGGGGGCCGTGCTGGCGCTGGCGGCCTTCGGGCTGGTGCTCACCACCAACACGCTCACCGTGCAGATGTCGTTCGCCGCGCTGGCGATCACGCTGATCTACCCCTACGCCAAGCGCTATGTGTCCATGCCGCAGGCGGTGCTGGGCGTGGCTTTCAGCTTCGGCGTGCCGATGGCGTTCGCGGCGGTGCAGTCGCAGGTGCCGCTGCTGGCCTGGGTGCTGATGGTGGGCAACCTGTTCTGGGTGCTGGCCTACGACACCGAGTACGCGATGGTGGACCGCGACGACGACCTGCGCATCGGCATGAAGACCTCGGCCATCACGCTGGGTCGGGCCGATGTGCCCGCTGTGACCGGCTTCTATCTGGTGTTCCTGGTGGTCTGGACGGTCGCGCTCTGGCCGGTGGTGAATCTCTGGGTCTGGGGTGCCATGCTGGTGGTGGCGCTGGCCCAGGTGGTCTGGCACTTCGGCCTGATCAAGGACCGCACACGCGACGGTTGCTTCAAGGCCTTCCGGCTCAACCACTGGTTGGGCTTTGCCGTGTTTGTGGGCGTGGTGCTCGGGTTGCTTTGAGTTTCGATCGTTGGACCTCGCGGCCGGCGGGCGTGATGTGCTCTGCTCCGCGGCTGTCCCCCGGCGGCTGGTGCCGCCTCCTCCTTTACGCCGCTGCGCAGAACACATCACGCCCACCGGCGCAGGAGCGGCTTTCTCGTTTGTGACACCCGCTCGCGGATGCGGCGTGCTCTGCGCAGCGGCGTAAAGGGGGAGGCCGGCGCAGCCGGCCGGAGGACAGCCGCGGAGCAGAGTGCGCCGCGTCCGCGAGCAGCGAGAGAAACAACGTAACGTTTACTTCCCGAACTCGCGGCCAAGCTCCTCGGCGCGTTTCTGTGCCGCGAACAGCGCCTCCTCGAACTTCGTCTTCACGCCGGCGGCATCCAGCGACATGAGCGCGGCGTAGGTCGTGCCCCCCTTCGAGGTGACGCGCTCGCGCAGCGTCTGTGGCGGGTCCTCCGAGCGCTGGGCCAGCGTGGCCGCGCCGACGAAGGTGCCCACCGCGAGCTGGTAGGCCACCTCGGGCGGCAGGCCCATGCGGGCGCCCGCGTCGCGCATGGCTTCGAGGAAATAGAACACGTAGGCCGGGCCCGAGCCCGAGAGCGCGGTCACGGCGTCGAGCTGCGTTTCCTGCGCCACCCACACCAGGTCGCCGGTGGTCTTCACCACGGCCTCCACCAGCGCGCGATCGGCGTCGCTGGCGCCCGCGCGGGCGAACAGGCCGGTCATGCCCAGGCCGACCAGGGCCGGGGTGTTGGGCATGGCGCGCACGATGCGCTGCGTCTGCAGCCAGCCGGCCATGCTCTCGCTGGTGATGCCGGCGGCCACGCTCAGGTGCAGCGCGTCTTTCAGGTGCGGCGCACTGGCCAGCGCGGCCTCCTTGAAGGTCTGCGGCTTCACCGCCCAGACCACCAGGCCCGACGGCTTGAGCGCGGGGCCGGCGGCCGGCAGCACGCTGACGCCGGGGAATTGCTGCGCCAGTTTCGCGCGCTGTTCGTCCCAGGGTTCGACGATCTGCAGCGCGCTGGCGGGGTGGCCCTGGCGGACCAGGCCGCCGACGATGGCGCTGGCCATGTTGCCGCCGCCGATGAAGGTGATGGTGGGATGGGTGGTGGTGTTCATCGCGACATTGTCGCGCGTCGCATCAGGGCGCGACGGTCTGGCGCACGGCGTGTTCCCACTGCGCCATCTTCTCGGCCGCGCGCTCGCGCGAGAGCGTGGGGTGGAAGGTGCGTTCGGCGCGCCATTGTTTCGAGAGTTCGTCCAGCCCGCCATAGACGCCGCTGTGCAGGCCGGCCAGGTAGGCCGCGCCGAGCGCGGTGGTTTCGATCACCGCCGGCCGCACCACGGGAATGCCCAGCAGGTCGGCCTGGATCTGCATCAGCAAATTGTTCGCGCAGGCGCCGCCGTCCACGCGCAGCTCGCTCACCGGCACACCGCCGGCGGCCAGCGCGTCGCGGCTCATGGCGTCGAGCAGGGCCGCGCTCTGGAAGGCGATGCTCTCCAGCGCGGCGCGCGCGATGTGGGCCATGGTGGTGCCGCGCGTGAGGCCGGTGATGCTGCCGCGCGCCTCGGGTTGCCAGTAGGGCGCGCCCAGGCCGGTGAAGGCGGGCACCAGCACCACGCCGCCCGCGTCGGGCACGCTCTCGGCGAGCGACTGCACTTCGCTGCTGGAGGGGATCGCCTTCAGGCCGTCGCGCAGCCACTGCACCACGGCGCCACCGATGAACACGCTGCCCTCCAGCGCGTACTGCTGTGGCCCGGGTGGTTGGGCGGTGGCGGTGGTGATGAGGCCGTTCTCGCTGACCTGGAAACGTTCGCCGGTGTGCATCAGCATGAAGCAGCCAGTGCCGTAGGTGTTCTTGGCCATGCCGGCGGTGAAGCAGGCCTGGCCGAAGAGCGCGCTCTGCTGGTCGCCGGCCACGCCGCCGATCTCCAGTGGCGCGCCCAGCCACTCGGCCTTCATGCGGCCGAAGTGCGCGCTGGAGGGCAGGGCCTCGGGCATCAGGCGCTTCGGGATGTCGAGCAGGGCCAGCAGCTCGTCGTCCCACTCGCGCGTGTGCACGTTGAAGAGCATGGTGCGCGAGGCGTTGCTCACGTCGGTCACGTGGCGTTCGCCGCCGGTGAGCTGCCAGATCAACCAGCTGTCCACGGTGCCGAAGGCGAGTTCGCCGCGCTCGGCCTGCTCGCGCGCCCCGGGCACGTGGTCCAGGATCCACTTGAGCTTGGTGCCTGAGAAGTAGGCGTCGATGCGCAGGCCGGTCTTCTGCAGCACGGTGTCGCTCGCGCCGCGCTCGCGCAATTCGGCGCAGGTGTTCTCGGCGCGGCGGTCCTGCCAGACGATGGCGTTGTACACCGGCTCGCCGGTCTGGCGGTTCCACACCAGTGTGGTCTCGCGCTGGTTGGTGATGCCCACGGCCTGGATCTGGTCGGTGCGCAGCTTCGCCTGCTTCAAGGCCTCGCGCGCGGTCTCCAGCTGCGTCTGCCAGAGGTCGCGCGGGTCGTGCTCGACCCAGCCCGGCTGCGGGTAGATCTGGCGGAACTCGCGCTGCGCCATGGTGACCACGCGGCCCTGGCGGTCGAACACGATGCTGCGCGAGCTGGAGGTGCCCTGGTCGAGGGCGAGCAGGTAGGTCATGGCGTCTTCCGGGAGAACAGTGTTGGTCAGGCGTTGTCGGTGCCGATGCCGGCGCGCACGCACTCGACGTTGGCCTGGGCGAGCAGCTCGTCGAACGGTGGCGGCGGCGCCACGTCGGTGAAGACCACGTCGATGTCGTCCAGCCGCGCGAGTTCGACCATGGCGGGGCGGTTGAACTTGCTGTGGTCGGCGGCCAGCCAGACCTCGCGCGACTGCTCGACGATGGCGCGCGCCACCTTCACTTCGCGGTAGTCGAAGTCGCGCAGGGTGCCGTCGGCCTCGATGCCGCTGATGCCGATCAGGCCGATGTCGACCCGGAACTGGCGCATGAAGTCCACTGTGGCCTCGCCCACGATGCCCTGATCGGCGCCGCGCACCAGGCCGCCGGCCACGATGACCTCGCAGTCGGGGTTGGTGCTCATGAGCGAGGCGATGTGCAGGTTGTTGGTGATCACGCGCAGCCCCCGGTGGTGCTGCAGCTCGCGCGCCACGGCCTCGATGGTGGTGCCGATGTTCATGATCAGCGAGCAGCCGTTGGGCACGCGCCGGGCCACGGCGCGGGCGATGCGCGTCTTGGCGTCCGCCTGCATGGCCTGGCGCTGGCGGTAGGCGATGTTCTCGGTGGTCGAACCCGGTTGCCGCACCCCGCCGTGAAAACGCGACAGCAGGCCGGCCTCGGCCAGGCGCTGCACGTCGCGGCGCACGGTCTGCAGCGTGACGCCGAAGCGCTCGGCCAGGGCTTCGATGGTCTGGGGACCGTGGGCGCGCACTTCGTCGAGCAGCTGGGTGTGGCGGGGGTTGAGGTTCATCGGGGCGGGCGGTCGTGGGTGAAAAGGCCACCCGAACATAACGGAATTCTTTTGGGCCCTCCTCAGGGTAAGTACCGAATAAAAAGGAACATAAACGAACAACATAATCGGTAAAACGAATCGCCGCCTGCTTTCGGGTGTGCGCTTTTTCACACTGGGACTCGAATGCAGCTGTCACTGGAGCACGTGGGCAAGACCGTCGGGCCAACGGCCCACCTCTATCCCCTGAGCCTGAACCTGGCCCCGCGGGAGGTGACGGTGTTGCTGGGCGCGACCCAGGCCGGCAAGACCAGCCTGATGCGCGTGATGGCCGGGCTGGACACGGCCACCGTCGGCCGGGTGCTGGCCGACGGGGTGGACGTGACGCGGGTGCCGGTGCGCCAGCGCAACGTGGCCATGGTCTACCAGCAGTTCGTCAACTACCCCTCCATGACGGTGGCGCAGAACATCGCCTCGCCCATGCGCCTGCGCGGCGAGCGCGGCGTGGGCCAGCGCGTGCGCGAGCTGGCCGCGCGCCTGCACATCGAACCCTTCCTCGACCGCCTGCCGGCCGAGCTCTCGGGCGGCCAGCAGCAGCGCGTGGCGCTGGCGCGGGCCCTGGCCAAGCAGGCGCCGTTGATGCTGTTCGACGAACCCCTGGTGAACCTGGACTACAAGCTGCGCGAGGAACTGCGCGAGGAGCTCACCCACCTGTTCGCCACCAGCGACTCCACCGTGGTCTACGCCACCACCGAGCCGGGCGAGGCCCTGCTGCTCGGGGGCCACACGGCGGTGATGGACGCGGGTGAGCTGCTGCAGTACGGCCCCACGGCCGAGGTGTTCCATGCGCCCAGGAGCATTCGCGTGGCGCGCGCCTTCAGCGACCCGCCGATGAACCTGATGGCCGCCGAGGCGGTCGCAGGCGGTGTGCGCGTGGCCGGCGGCGAGGTCTGGCCCCTGGCCTTGTCGGCCGATGCGCCCGCGCGGCTCACGCTCGGCCTGCGCGCCGGTGGCCTGCGGGTGGTGCAGCGACCCGGCGACGTGGCGGTGCCCGGTCGCGTGGAGCTGGCCGAGATCGCGGGGTCGGACACGTTTGTGCACGTGCACACGGCCGTGGGCGAGCTGGTGGCCCAGCTCACCGGCGTGCACGACTGCCCGCTGGGCGATCCCATCACGCTGTACCTGCGGCCCGATCAGCTGTTCGTCTTCGATGCCGAGGGCCCGCTGGTGCAGGCCCCGGCGCGCGCGGGGAGGGCGGGCTGATGGCACGCATCGAACTCGACCTGGCGCACGCCTACCGGCCCCATCCCAAGGCGGACGAGGATTACGCGCTGCTGCCGCTGCAGATGACTTTCGAGGACGGCGGCGCCTACGCGCTGCTCGGCCCCTCCGGTTGCGGCAAGACCACCATGCTCAACATCATCTCGGGCCTGCTCGCGCCGTCGCAAGGCACGGTGCGCTTCAACGGCGTGGACGTGACGCGCCAGAGCCCGCAGCAGCGCAACATCGCCCAGGTGTTCCAGTTCCCGGTGATCTACGACACCATGACCATGGCGCAGAACCTCGCGTTCCCCTTGCGCAACCGCAAGGTGCCCGAGCCCGAGATCAAAGACCGCGTGGGCCGCATCGCGGAGATGCTGGAGATGAGCCACCAGCTCGACCAGCGCGCGGCCGGCCTGTCCGCCGACCAGAAGCAGAAGATCTCGCTGGGCCGGGGCCTGGTGCGCTCGGACGTGTCGGCCGTGCTGTTCGACGAGCCGCTGACCGTGATCGACCCGCACCTGAAATGGCAGCTGCGGCGCAAGCTCAAGCAGATCCACCACGAGCTCAAGCTCACGCTGATCTACGTGACGCACGACCAGGTGGAGGCGCTGACCTTCGCCGACGAGGTGGTGGTGATGACGCGCGGTCGCGCGGTGCAGGTGGGCGCGGCGGCGGCGCTGTTCGAGCGGCCGGCGCACACCTTCGTGGGCCACTTCATCGGCTCGCCGGGCATGAACTTCCTGCCCGCGACCAGCGTGCGCGGCGGCGTGGTGGTGCTGGAGCACCCGCTGGCGCTCACCAACGGCCAGGTGCTGCCCGAAGGGCCGGTCAAGCTCGGCATCCGCCCCGAGTACCTGGCGATCGGCCAGGCCGGCGAGCCCGACACGCTGCCCGCGACGGTGACGCGCGTGCAGGACATCGGCACCTACGTGATGGTGACTTGCGAAGCGGGCGGGCACCGCCTCAAGTGCCGGCTGGCGCCCGAAGCCAGCGCGCCCGGGGTGGGCGAGACCGTGCACCTGCGCGTGCTCGGGCGGCACACCTGCTTTTACAAGGATGAGGTGCTGGTGGCATGAGCAATACAACCAAACCCGTGAACCAGAAGGCCTGGTGGCTGGTGCTGCCGGTGATCCTCTGCGTGGCCTTCTCGGCCGTGCTGCCGCTGATGACGGTGGTGAACTACTCGGTGCAGGACGTGCTTTCGCCCGACCGCCGCGTGTTCGTGGGCACCGAATGGTTCGCCGCCGTGATGCGCGACGAAGAGCTGCACCTGGCGCTGTGGCGGCAGATCCAGTTCTCGCTCGCGGTGCTGCTGGTGGAGATCCCGCTGGGCATCGCGCTGGCGCTGTCCATGCCGGCGCAGGGCTGGAAGTCCTCGGCCGTGCTGGTGCTGGTGGCGCTGTCGCTGCTGATCCCGTGGAACGTGGTCGGCACCATCTGGCAGATCTTCGGCCGCGCCGACATCGGCCTCATGGGCTACTTCCTGCAATGGGCCGGCATGGACTACAGCTACACCGGCAACCCGGTGCACGCCTGGTGGACGGTGCTGATCATGGACGTGTGGCACTGGACACCGCTGGTCGCGCTGCTGGCCTTCGCGGGCCTGCGCAGCATCCCCGACGCCTACTACCAGGCCGCCAGCATCGACGGCGCGAGCAAGTGGGCCGTGTTCCGCTACATCCAGCTGCCCAAGATGCGCGGCGTGCTGATGATCGCGGTGCTGCTGCGCTTCATGGACAGCTTCATGATCTACACCGAGCCCTTCGTGCTCACCGGCGGCGGCCCCGGCAACGCCACCACCTTCCTCTCGCAGTACCTCACCACCAAGGCGGTCGGCCAGTTCGACCTCGGCCCGGCGGCGGCGTTCTCGCTGATCTATTTCCTCATCATCCTGCTGTTCTGCTTCGTGCTCTACAACTGGATGCAGAGCCTGGGCACGTCGGAGAAGGAGCAGGGTCATGGATGATTTTTCGCCGAGCCGCCTCAAGAAAAATCACTCCCCCTTGGGGGACGGCGCGCAGCGCCAAGGGGGCTCCATGGATAAGCGGCGTTTCCGGGCGAGGTCGCTGTTCCTCGTCGCCTACCTGGTGTTCGCGCTCCTGCCCATCTACTGGATGGTCAACATGAGCTTCAAGACCAACCAGGAAATCCTGTCGTCCTTCACCCTGTGGCCGGCCGAGTTCACCTGGGCCAACTACCGGACCATCTTCACCGACCCGTCCTGGTACTCGGGCTACATCAACAGCCTGATCTACGTCGGCATCAACACCGTGATCTCGCTCACCGTGGCGCTGCCGGCGGCCTACGCGTTCTCGCGCTACCGCTTCCTGGGCGACAAGCACGTGTTCTTCTGGCTGCTCACCAACCGCATGACGCCGCCGGCCGTGTTCCTGCTGCCCTTCTTCCAGCTCTACACCACGCTGGGCCTGATGGACACGCACATCGCCGTGGCCATGGCGCACCTGCTGTTCAACGTGCCGCTGGCGGTGTGGATCCTGGAAGGCTTCATGAGCGGCATTCCGCGCGAGATCGACGAGACGGCCTACATCGACGGCTACAGCTTCCCGCGCTTCTTCTTCACCATCTTCCTGCCGCTGATCAAGGCCGGGGTGGGGGTGGCGGCGTTCTTCTGCTTCATGTTCAGCTGGGTCGAGCTGCTGCTGGCGCGCACGCTCACCAGCGTGAACGCCAAGCCCATCGTGGCGACGATGACGCGCACCGTGAGTGCCAGCGGCATGGACTGGGCCACGCTGGCCGCGGCCGGCGTGCTCACCATCGTGCCGGGCGCGATCGTCATCTGGTTTGTGCGGCACTACATCGCGAAGGGCTTCGCGATGGGCCGCGTCTGAGGAGATCGACATGTTCCAGTGGATGGTTTGGACGACGCCGGTGGCGGTGTTTTTCACCTGCATCGCGCTCATGCTCGCGGGCATGACGCTGTGGGAAGTCAAGGCACCGACGATCGAGCGCAAGGGCTTCCTGCCCATGGTCACCTCGCGCGGCGACCGCCTGTTCATCGGCCTGCTCGGCGCGGCCTACATCAACCTGGCCTTCATCGGCCTGGCGGGCTGGTTCGCGCAGTGGTTCTCGCTGGAGCAGGAGCCCAGCATCTGGATCGCCTTCGTGCTTTCCATGGGCTGGCTGGTGCTGGTGATGCGCAAGGGCTGACCCCGCCGTTTTTCTTCGTGGATTCGGCCCAATGCTTCCCCGGGGCCGAGATCTCTCACAGACCGGGGAAGCGCACCGCTAGAGGAGACGACATGAAATTGCGACACACCACCCTGGCCCTGGCCGCGTTGCTGGCCATGGGTGCCTTGCCCGCGTGGGCCGACGAGGCCGCCGCCAAGAAGTGGATCGACAGCGAGTTCCAGCCCTCCACCCTCACCAAGGCCCAGCAGGCGGCCGAGATGAAGTGGTTCATCGACGCGGCCGCCAAGCTCAAGGCCAAGGGCGTGAAAGAGATTTCGGTGGTGTCGGAAACCATCACCACGCACGAGTACGAGAGCAAGACGCTGGCCAAGGCCTTCGCCGAGATCACCGGCATCACCGTCAAGCACGACCTGATCCAGGAAGGCGACGTGGTCGAGAAGCTGCAGACCTCCATGCAGTCGGGCAAATCGATCTACGACGGCTGGATCAGCGACTCCGACCTGATCGGCACGCACTACCGCTACGGCAAGATGATGAACCTGACCGACTACATGGCCGGCAAGGGCAAGGAGTACACCAACCCCGGCCTGGACATCAAGGACTTCATCGGCACCAGCTTCACCACCGCGCCCGACAAGAAGCTCTACCAGCTGCCCGACCAGCAGTTCGCCAACCTCTACTGGTTCCGCGCCGACCTGTTCGCGCGCCAGGACCTGAAGGACAAGTTCAAGGCCAAGTACGGCTACGACCTGGGTGTGCCGCTGAACTGGAGCGCCTACGAAGACATCGCCGAGTTCTTCACCAACGACGTCAAGACCATCGACGGCAAGCCGATCTACGGCCACATGGACTACGGCAAGAAGGACCCGTCGCTGGGCTGGCGCTTCACCGACGCCTGGCTGTCCATGGCGGGCACCGCCGACATCGGCATCCCCAACGGCAAGCCGGTGGACGAATGGGGCATCCGCGCCTCGGCCGATGGCTGCAACCCGCAGGGCGCGAGCGTCTCGCGCGGCGGTGCCACCAACTCGCCGGCCGCCGTGTACGCCCTCACCAAGTACATCGACTGGATGAAGAAGTACGCGCCCAAGGAGGCCACCGGCATGACCTTCGGCGAAGCCGGCCCGGTGCCCGCACAGGGCCAGATCGCGCAGCAGATCTTCTGGTACACCGCCTTCACCGCCGACATGACCAAGCCCGGCCTGCCGGTGGTGAATGCCGACGGCACGCCCAAGTGGCGCATGGCGCCCGGCCCGAACGGCCCCTACTGGAAGCAGGGCATGCAGAACGGCTACCAGGACGTGGGCTCCTGGTCGTTCTTCAACGGCCACGACGAGAACAAGACCGCGGCGGCCTGGCTGTACGCGCAGTTCGTGACCGCCAAGACCACCTCGCTGAAGAAGACCATCGTGGGCCTGACCCCGATCCGCGAGAGCGACATCCAGAGCAAGGCCATGACCGACCTCGCGCCCAAGCTGGGCGGCCTGGTCGAGTTCTACCGCAGCCCGGCCCGCGTGGCCTGGACGCCCACCGGCACCAACGTGCCCGACTACCCCAAGCTCGCGCAGCTCTGGTGGCAGAACGTGGCCCAGGCCGTGACCGGCGAGAAGACGCCCCAGGCCGCGATGGACAACCTGGCCGAGCAGATGGACCAGGTCATGAGCCGCCTGGAGCGCGCCGGCATGGAGCGCTGCGCGCCCAAGCTCAACCCCAAGGGCGATCCCAACAAGTACCTGAGCGACAAGGCCGCGCCCTGGAAGAAGCTGGCCAACGAAAAGCCCAAGGGAGAGACCATCGCCTACGACCAGCTGCTCAACGCATGGAAGAATGGCAAGGTCCGCTGATGTGATGCATCGGCTTTTGTAGCAACCGTCCTCCGTGCCGCCTGGGTGCGGAGGACCATCCACCTCCCCATGAAACGCGCAGAACTGCTTGAATCGCTGTCCCGCCATGGCGTGTACGACCTCGCGGTGGTCGGTGGCGGGGCCACCGGCCTGGGGGTGGCGCTCGATGCGGCGCTGCGCGGTTTTTCCGTGGTGCTGCTGGAGTCGCACGACTTCGCCGGTGGCACCTCGTCGCGCTCCACCAAGCTGCTGCACGGCGGTGTGCGTTACCTGGCGCAGGGCAACCTGGCCCTGGTGCGAGAAGCCCTGGCCGAGCGCGCCACGGTGCTGCGCATCGCGCCGCACCTGGCGCAGCCGCTGCCCTTTGTCATGCCGTCCTATCGATGGTGGCAGACGCCTTTCTACGGCCTCGGCCTCAAGCTGTACGACCTGCTGGCCGGCGGCGCGGGCCTGGGCCGCACCGAATTCCTCAACCGGGCGCAGGCGCTGCAGGCCCTGCCCGGCGTCAAGCCCGACGGCCTGCGGGGCGGGGTGAAGTACTGGGACGGCCAGTTCGACGACGCCCGCCTGGCGCTGGCGCTGGCGCGCAGCGCCGAGGCCGCGGGCGCCCGCGTGTTGAACTACGCCGAGGTCACGGCGGTGCGCCAGCTTGCAGGCGCCGATCAGCCGATGTCGGTGCTGGACGTGACCGACCGGCGCGGCGGCGGCAGCTCCCCCTTGCAGGCCCGCTGCGTGGTCAACGCCACGGGCGTCTGGGTGGACGCCCTGCGCGACCGCACCCAGCCGCCGGTGAACCAGGGTGGCACGCCCTCCCACATGGTCAGCCCCAGCCAGGGGGTGCACGTGGTGGTGGACCGCGATTTCCTGCCCGGCGGCCACGCCCTGCTGGTGCCCAAGACCCGCGATGGCCGGGTGCTGTTCGCCGTGCCCTGGCTGGGCAAACTGGTGCTGGGCACGACCGACACCCCCCGCCGCGACCTGCCGCGCGAACCGGACGCCTTCGCCGAAGAGCTGGAATTCATCCTCAGCGAAGCCAGCCAGGCGCTGAGCCGGCCGGTGCGCCGCGCGGACATCCGAAGCCTCTGGGTCGGCCTGCGGCCCCTGGTGGCGGCGCCCGAGGCGGCCGAGGGCGGCACCAAGGTGTTGTCGCGCGAACACACCATCGTGGTGGATGCCAATGGCCTGGTCACCGTCACCGGCGGCAAATGGACCACCTACCGCGCCATGGCCGAGGACGTGCTGGAGCGCTGCTTCGCCAGCCGCCTGCTGCCGCACCGCGCCGGTGGCCAGAGCGCCGGCCACGTGCTGCTGGGCGCCGGAGCCACCGCCAGCCCGGTCACGCCGCTGTATGCGCCACCCGGTCTTCACCTGTATGGGACCGAAGCCCCGCAGGTGGGGGCCTGCCCGGGGCAGGCGAACCTGCTGGGTGCCGGATTGACCGAGGCCATGGTGCGCTATGCCGCCCGCTTCGAGTACGCCCAGACCGTGGAGGATGTGCTGGCCCGGCGCTGGCGCGTCCTGTTCCTGGATGCCGCCGAGGCCGCCCGCCTGGCGCCCGCCGTGGCGGCCATCCTGGCCGAAGAGCTGTCCGGCGACCCGGAACTGGCGGCTTTCCAGGCCCTGTGCGCGCGGTATCTGCCGGTTTCTGCATCCCCAGTTGACGCGCCGGCCGCATCCATGCCATAATTCGCGGCTTCGCTTGAAAAGGCGAAGAGCTATCTGCCCACCGAAGGGGGTGAGCCGGGTGCAATGCCCGGCAAGCCTTCAACGACGGGCCCAAGACTGATCACTCCCGGCCGTGGTGGCTGGGGGGATTCAAGTTGGGACTTAAATCAAATGATTCAAACGCAATCTCGACTCGATGTTGCTGACAACACGGGCGCGAAGTCCGTGATGTGCATCAAGGTGCTCGGCGGCTCCAAGCGTCGTTACGCCAGTGTGGGCGACGTCATCAAAGTCAGCATCAAGGAAGCAGCGCCCCGTGGCCGCGTCAAAAAAGGCGAGGTTTACAACGCTGTGGTGGTCCGCACCGCCAAGGGCATCCGTCGTCAGGACGGCGCCCTGATCAAATTCGACGGCAACGCAGCAGTGTTGCTCAACGCCAAGCTGGAGCCCATCGGCACCCGCATCTTCGGACCGGTCACGCGCGAACTGCGCACCGAGAAGTTCATGAAGATCGTGTCGCTGGCGCCCGAGGTTCTCTGAGGACTCATCATGAACAAGATTCGTAGTGGCGATGAAGTCATCGTGATTGCCGGTCGCGACAAGGGCAAGCGCGGCAAGGTGCTGCAGCGCAGCGACGACAGCCGTCTGGTTGTCGAAGGCGTGAACCTCGTCAAGAAGCATGCCAAGCCGAACCCCATGAAGGGCATCACCGGCGGCATCATCGAAAAGACCATGCCCATCCACCAGTCCAACGTCGCCATCTTCAATGGCGCCACCGGCAAGGCGGATCGCGTGGGCATCAAGCTCCTGGCCGACGGCAAGAAAGTGCGCGTCTTCAAGTCCAGCGGCGAAGAAATCAAGGTGGCATGACCATGGCACGTTTGCAAGAAGTTTTCCGCGACACCATCGCCCCGGACCTCATGAAGAAGTTCGGCTACAAGTCGACGATGGAAGTGCCGCGCATCACCAAGATCACGCTCAACATGGGTGTGAGCGAGGCTGTGGCCGACAAGAAGGTCATGGACAACGCCGTCGGCGACCTGACCAAGATCGCTGGCCAGAAGCCGGTCGTGACCAAGGCCCGCAAGGCCATCGCGGGTTTCAAGATTCGTGAACAGCAGGCCATTGGCTGCATGGTCACCCTGCGTGGCGCGCGCATGTACGAATTCCTGGACCGTTTCGTCACCGTGGCGCTGCCCCGCGTGCGCGACTTCCGTGGCATCTCCGGCCGTTCGTTCGACGGCCGCGGCAACTACAACGTCGGCGTCAAGGAACAGATCATTTTCCCTGAGATCGAGTACGACAAGGTCGATGCCTTGCGCGGTCTCAACATCAGCATCACGACGACCGCCAAGAACGACGAAGAGTGCAAGGCTCTTCTGGCCGGTTTCCGTTTCCCGTTCAAGAACTGAGGTGGCGCGTGGCTAAACAAGCACTACTCCAACGTGAACTCAAGCGCGAGAAGCTCGCCGCCAAGTTCGCCAAGAAATACACCGAACTCAAGGCGACGTCCAACGACGCCAAGAAGAGCGAAGAAGAACGCGATGCAGCCCGCCTGGCGCTGCAGAAGCTGCCCCGCAACGCGAACCCGACCCGTCAGCGCAACCGCTGCGAGATCACCGGTCGTCCGCGTGGCACCTTCGCCCACTTCGGCCTGGCCCGTGCCAAGGTCCGTGAAATGGCGTTTGCCGGTGAAATCCCCGGCATCACCAAAGCCAGCTGGTAAGCATTAGGAGAACCACAAATGAGCATGAGTGATCCTATTGCTGACATGTTGACCCGCATCCGCAACGCACAGATGGTCGAGAAGGCCGTTGTGACGATGCCGGCTTCCAAGGTCAAGGCCGCGATCGCCCAGGTCCTGAAGGACGAGGGTTACATCGACGGGTTCCAGGTCAAGAGCACCGACGGCAAGAACGAACTTGAGATCGCTCTCAAGTACTACGCCGGTCGTCCCGTGATCGAGCGCATCGAGCGCGTGAGCCGTCCCGGCCTGCGCGTCTACCGTGGCCGCAACGCCATCCCCCAGGTCCAGAACGGTCTGGGCGTGGCCATCGTCACCACGCCGCAAGGCGTGATGACCGACCGCAAGGCACGCGCTACCGGTGTCGGTGGCGAAGTCCTGTGTTACGTCGCCTGATGCGGGCATTGAGGAGAAATTAATGTCACGTATTGGAAAACTGCCGGTCACCGTCCCAGCCGGGGTGGAAGTCGCCGTCAAGGACAACCAGATCAATGTCAAGGGTGCCCTGGGTGCCCTGGCGCTGACGCTGAACACGCTGGTCAAGGTTGAAAACAAGGCGGGCACGCTGACGTTCGTCCCCGTGGACGAATCGCGCGAAGCCAATGCCATGTCCGGCACCATGCGCCAGCTGGTCAACAACATGGTCAATGGTGTGAGCAAGGGCTTCGAGAAGAAGCTGACGCTGCTGGGCGTGGGCTACAAGGCCCAGGCACAGGGTGCCAAGCTCAACCTGACGGTTGGCTACTCCCACCCCGTGGTGATGGACATGCCCGCCGGCATCAAGGTGGAAACCCCGACGCCGACCGAAATCCTGATCAAGGGTTCCGACCGCCAGCGCGTGGGCCAGATCGCTTCCGAGGTGCGAGCCGTTCGCCCCCCGAGCTTTACAAGGGCAAGGGCATCCGTTATGCGGATGAAAAGGTCGTGATCAAGGAAACCAAGAAGAAATAAGGACCAGGATCATGTTGACCAAAAAAGAGCAACGTCTCCGCCGCGCCCGCCAAACGCGCATCCGCATTGCGCAACAAGGCGCCGTGCGCCTGAGCGTGAACCGCACCAACCTGCACATCTACGCCAGCGTCATCTCCGACGACGGCGGCCGCGTGCTGGCTGCTGCATCGACCGCCGAAGCCGAAGTGCGTGCCCAGATCGGTGGCGCTGGCAAGGGTGGCAACACCGCTGCCGCTGCCCTGGTGGGCAAGCGCATCGCCGAAAAGGCGAAGGCCGCCGGCATCGAGAAGGTGGCGTTTGACCGTTCCGGTTTTGCTTACCACGGCCGGGTGAAAGCCCTGGCAGACGCGGCTCGTGAAGCCGGTCTGCAGTTCTGATCAAACGGAATACACAAAATGGCTAAATTTACGGCAAACATCAACAAAGAAGCGAACGAAGACGGTCTGCGCGAGAAGATGATCGCGATCAACCGCGTGACCAAGGTGGTCAAGGGCGGTCGCATTCTCGGTTTCGCAGCGCTGACCGTGGTCGGTGATGGCGATGGCCGCGTGGGCATGGGCAAGGGCAAGGCGCGTGAAGTGCCGGTGGCCGTGCAGAAGGCCATGGAACAGGCCCGTCGCAACATGATCAAGGTGTCGCTCAAGAACGGCTCGCTGCACCACAGCGTGCACGGCGAGCACGGCGCTTCCAACGTCATGATGCTGCCGGCTTCCAAGGGTACCGGCATCATCGCTGGCGGCCCGATGCGCGCGGTGTTCGAAGTGTTGGGCATTACCGATGTCGTGGCCAAGAGCCATGGCTCGAGCAACCCCTACAACCTGGTGCGCGCCACGCTGGACGCACTGAAGAATTCGACGACCCCTGCCGACGTGGCTGCCAAGCGTGGCAAGTCCGTCGAAGAGATCCTGGGTTGATTGGAGCGATCATGACCACTCAAAACACCGTCAAGGTTCAACTGGTGCGCAGCCCCATTGGAACCAAGCAATCCCACCGCGACACCGTCCGTGGCCTGGGCCTGCGCAAGCTCAACAGCGTCAGCGAGCTGCAGGACACGCCCGCCGTGCGCGGCATGATCAACAAGATCAGCTACCTGGTCAAAATCGTCTGATCGGAGTCACTGACATGCAACTCAATACCATCAAGCCTTCCGAAGGCGCCAAGCATGCCAAGCGCCGTGTCGGCCGCGGCATCGGTTCGGGCCTGGGCAAAACGGCAGGTCGTGGCCACAAGGGTCAGAAGTCCCGTTCGGGTGGCTACCACAAGGTCGGTTTCGAAGGCGGTCAGATGCCGCTGCAGCGCCGTCTGCCCAAGCGCGGCTTCAAGTCGGCGCAACTGCAGTTCAACGCTGAAGTCACGCTGGCCGACCTCAACGCCCTCGACGTGAGCGAGGTCGATGTGCTCGTGCTCAAGCAGGCTGGCCTGGTGCCTCACCTGGCCAAGCGCGTCAAGGTGATCAAGACCGGTGAGATCACGCGTGCCGTGACCCTCAAGGACATCGCCGCGACCGCGGGTGCCAAGCAGGCCATCGAAGCCGCTGGCGGCTCCCTGGCGGCCTGATCGGACTCGAACGGAAGATTCCTGTGGCAACTGGATCCACGTCCCTGGCCAAAACCGGAAAGTTCGGCGACCTGCGTCGCCGGCTGGTGTTCCTGTTGCTGGCGCTGGTGGTCTACCGCATCGGTGCACACATTCCTGTGCCCGGCATCGACCCCGCGCAACTGGCGCAATTGTTCCAGGGGCAGCAGGGCGGCATTCTGAGCCTGTTCAACATGTTCTCGGGCGGTGCGCTCTCGCGCTTCACCGTGTTCGCGTTGGGGATCATGCCGTACATCTCGGCCTCGATCATCATGCAGCTCATGACCTACGTGGTGCCCACGTTCGAGCAGCTGAAGAAAGAGGGCGAGGCCGGACGCCGCAAGATCACGCAGTACACGCGCTACGGCACGCTGGCCCTGGCCATTTTCCAAGCCATGGGCATTGCCCTGGCCCTGGAAGGTTCGCCTGGTCTGGTGATCGATCCTGGCATGGGCTTTCGCCTGACGGCGGTGGTCAGTCTGGTGGCCGGCACCATGTTCCTGATGTGGCTGGGTGAGCAGATCACCGAGCGTGGTCTGGGCAACGGCATCTCGATCCTGATCTTCGCGGGTATCGCGGCCGGTTTGCCGAGCGCCATTGGCGGTCTGCTGGAGTTGGTGCGCACCGGTGCCATGAACATCCTGGTGTCGATCTTCATCATCGCGCTGGTGATCCTGGTCACCTACTTCGTGGTGTTCGTCGAGCGCGGCCAGCGCAAGATCCTGGTGAACTACGCACGCCGTCAGGTGGGCAACAAGGTGTACGGAGGCCAGTCCTCGCACCTGCCGCTCAAGCTGAACATGGCTGGCGTGATTCCGCCGATCTTCGCGTCGTCCATCATTCTGCTGCCCACCACGGTGGTGAGCTGGGTGAGCACCGGTGACTCGACCCGCTGGTTGCGCGACATCGCGGCGGCGCTGTCACCCGGTCAACCGATCTACGTGGCGCTGTACGCCGCGGCCATCGTTTTCTTCTGCTTCTTCTACACCGCACTGGTGTTCAACAGCCGCGAGACGGCCGACAACCTGAAGAAGAGTGGCGCGTTCATTCCAGGCATCCGCCCGGGTGACCAGACCGCCCGCTACATCGACAAGATTTTGTTGAGGCTGACACTGGCTGGCGCTGTGTACATCACCGCCGTGTGTCTGCTGCCCGAGTTCCTGATCCTGAAGTACAACGTGCCGTTCTATTTCGGCGGCACCTCCCTGTTGATCATCGTGGTGGTCACCATGGACTTCATGGCCCAGGTTCAGAATTACATGATGTCGCAGCAATACGAATCGCTGCTCAAGAAGGCCAGTTTCAAAACCTCCCCTTGAACTTCGCTTATGGCCAAGGACGATGTGATCGAGATGCAGGGTGAGGTGATTGAAAACCTCCCCAACGCGACCTTCAGGGTCAAGCTCGAAAACGGTCATGTGGTGCTGGGGCACATCAGCGGCAAGATGCGGATGCATTACATCCGGATCCTGCCGGGGGACAAGGTCAAGGTAGAGCTCACGCCCTACGACCTCACCCGAGCGCGAATCGTGTTCCGCTCGAAGTGAATGGTCAGTTGTTGAATGTTTTAGGAATATCTAGGAGAAGACTATGAGAGTTTCGGCTTCGGTCAAGAAAATGTGCCGCAACTGTAAGATCATCAAACGGCATGGCGTCGTGCGAGTCATTTGCACCGATCCGCGTCACAAGCAGCGTCAAGGCTGACCGGTTAGTTAAGAGGACCCAACATGGCTCGTATTGCAGGCATCAACATTCCGCCGCACAAGCACGCCGAAATCGGCTTGACGGCAATCTTCGGCATTGGCCGCACCCGCGCTCGCAAGATCTGCGAAGCCTGCGGCATCGACTACGCCAAGAAGATCAAGGATCTGAGCGACGCGGAACTCGAAAAAGTGCGCGACCAGGTCGGTACGTTCACGATCGAGGGTGACCTGCGTCGTGAAACCACGATGAACATCAAGCGTTTGATGGACATCGGTTGCTACCGTGGCTTCCGCCACCGCCGTGGTCTGCCGCTGCGTGGTCAGCGCACCAAGACCAACGCCCGTACGCGCAAGGGTCCCCGCAAGGCCGCCCAGTCGCTGAAAAAATAAACGGTTAGAAGGACCCTCATGGCCAAGTCTCCCTCCAGCAGCGCATCCGCCCGCGTTCGCAAGAAAGTCCGCAAGAACGTTGCCGACGGCATTGCACACGTGCACGCCTCGTTCAACAACACGATCATCACCATCACCGACCGCCAGGGCAACGCACTGTCCTGGGCTTCGTCGGGTGGCCAGGGCTTCAAGGGCTCGCGCAAATCCACGCCTTTCGCTGCCCAGGTGGCTTCGGAAGTGGCTGGCCGCGCCGCCATTGAACAAGGCATCAAGAACCTGGACGTCGAGATCAAGGGCCCCGGCCCTGGCCGCGAATCCTCGGTGCGCGCCCTGGGCGCCCTGGGCATCCGCATCAACTCGATCTCCGACGTGACCCCGGTGCCGCACAACGGCTGCCGCCCGCAGAAGCGCCGCCGCATCTGAGGCACGACCGCGCTGATCGCGGTATAATTGAAGGCTTTTTTCGAGCGCCACCGCAGTCGCCTGCGGTGGCATTTTTGCTAAGCCCACCGCCATCTCCCCTGAGGGATGGCTCCCGCAACAACCGGTTGCGGCAGTGAAACCAAGGAAACCAACGTGGCACGTTACCTCGGCCCCAAGGCCAAACTTTCCCGCCGTGAAGGCGCCGACCTGTTGCTCAAGAGCGCCCGCCGCTCGATCAGCGACAAGGCCAAATTCGACTCCAAGCCCGGCCAGCACGGCCGCACCTCGGGCCAGCGCACCTCCGATTTCGGCGTGCAGCTGCGCGAGAAGCAGAAGGTCAAGCGCACCTATGGTGTGCTGGAGCGCCAGTTCCGCCGCTACTTCGCCGAAGCCGATCGCCGCCGTGGCAACACCGGCGCGAACCTGTTGTTCCTGCTCGAAGCGCGCCTGGACAACGTGGTGTTCCGCATGGGCTTTGCCTCCACCCGCGCCGAAGCCCGCCAGATCGTGTCGCACAAGGCGATCACGGTGAACGGCCAGTCGGTCAACATCCCGTCGTACTCGGTGAAGGCCGGTGACGTGATCGCGGTGCGCGAGAAGTCGAAGAAACAAGGCCGCGTCATCGAAGCCCTCGAGTTGGCCAAGCAGATTGGCTTCCCGGCTTGGGTCGACGTGTCGACCGACAAGGTCGAAGGCGTGTTCAAGAAGTCGCCCGACCGCGATGAGTTCGGCTCCGACATCAACGAATCGCTGATCGTCGAACTGTATTCCCGTTAATTCCGTTCCCGGCCGGCATCCTCGCGGTGCGGTCGGGCCATGCTCCGTCTGCCTTATCGGTGTAACGAGCCGAGGGTCCTGAAGGAAGTTTGAATGCTGAACAATCTGCTGAAGCCCAAGACCATCAACGTCGAGCAAGTCTCGACCAATCGCGCCAAAGTCACGCTCGAGCCCTTCGAGCGTGGTTATGGCCACACGCTGGGCAACGCCCTGCGCCGGGTTCTGCTGTCGTCCATGACCGGCCACGCGCCGACCGAGGTCACCATCGCGGGTGTCGTGCACGAGTACTCGTCGATCGACGGCGTGCAGGAAGATGTTGTCAACATGCTCTTGAACCTCAAGGGCGTGGTGTTCAAGCTGCACAACCGCGATGAAGTCACGCTGAGTCTGCGCAAGGATGGTGAAGGTGTCGTGACGGCTGCCGACATCCAGACGCCGCACGACGTCGAGATCGTCAACCCCGGGCACGTGATTGCCACCCTGTCTGCCGGCGCCAAGCTGGACATGCAGATCAAGGTGGAAAAGGGCCGTGGCTATGTGCCGGGCAGCCTGCGCCGCAACGACGACCAGACGCGTTCGATCGGCCGCATCGTGCTCGACGCCTCGTTCTCGCCCGTCAAGCGCGTGAGCTACACGGTGGAAAGCGCCCGCGTCGAGCAGCGCACCGATCTGGACAAGCTGGTGCTCGAGATCGAGACCAACGGCTCCATCGGTCCGGAAGAAGCGGTTCGCGCCTCGGCCAAGATTCTGGTCGAACAGCTCGCGGTGTTCGCGCAGCTCGAAGGCGTGGAACTCTCGGCGTTCGATGCCCCGGCACAGCGCAGCTCGCAGCAATTCGACCCGATCCTGCTGCGTCCTGTGGACGAGCTGGAACTGACCGTGCGCTCGGCCAACTGCCTCAAGGCCGAGAACATCTATTACATCGGTGATCTGATCCAGCGCACCGAGAACGAGCTGCTCAAGACCCCTAACCTGGGTCGCAAGTCGCTCAACGAAATCAAGGAAGTGCTTGCCTCGCGCGGCCTGACCTTGGGCATGAAGCTTGAAAACTGGCCGCCTGCCGGCCTGGACAAGCACTAAAGACCGCAGCGTCTGGCCATGGAGGCCAGACCCGGACCAACTCCCAGTACCTGATACGGCTGGGGCAAAACACTGAAAGGATGAAAAAATGCGTCACGGACACGGACTTCGCAAACTCAACCGCACCAGCGAGCACCGCCTCGCCATGCTGCGCAACATGATGAATTCGCTGCTCACGCACGAAGCCATCAAGACCACGGTGCCCAAGGCCAAAGAGCTGCGCCGCGTGGTCGAGCCCATGATCACCCTGGCCAAGGAACCCACGCTGGCCAACCGCCGCCTGGCGTTCGACCGCTTGCGCGACCGCGATGTGGTCGTGAAGCTGTTCAACGAACTGGGCCCGCGCTTCAAGGCCCGCCCCGGTGGCTACACCCGCATCCTGAAGATGGGTTTCCGCGTGGGCGACAACGCGCCGATGGCACTGGTCGAACTGGTGGATCGTGCAGAAGATGCCGCCCCGGCGGCCGACGCTGACAAAGCGTGATAGAATACAAGGCTTGACGCGGAGTGGAGCAGCCTGGTAGCTCGTTGGGCTCATAACCCAAAGGTCGCAAGTTCAAATCTTGCCTCCGCAACCAAAAAACCAAGCGTTTGCTTGTCATTGAAGCCCACGGTCACGTGGGCTTTTTTGTTTCTGTCGAGGCTTCGAGCGAAGTCGGTGGCACCGCACGGTGCGCCCCGACTTCCATGGTCAACGCACAGACGAAGCGCGATCGTTGCCCGCGCGCCAGCCTCGCAGCAGGAGCGCGTTGCTCACCACGCTCACGCTGCTGAGCGCCATGGCCGCACCCGCCACCACCGGATTGAGCAAACCCGCCGCGGCCAGCGGGATGCCGATGACGTTGTACGCGAAGGCCCAGAACAGGTTCTGGCGGATCTTGCGGTAGGTGCGGCGCGAGATGTCGATCGCATCGGCCACCAGCGCCGGGTCGCCGCGCATGAGCGTGATGCCGGCCGCGTGCATGGCCACGTCGGTGCCGGTGGACATTGCGATGCCCACATCGGCTGCCGCCAGGGCCGGCGCATCGTTGATGCCGTCGCCGACCATGGCCACCGAGCGGCCGCCGGCCTTGAGCCGGTTCACGATCGCTGCCTTGTCCGCCGGCAGCACCTCGGCCTCGATGTGGTCGATGCCCAGCGCACCGCCCACCGCCGCCGCGCTGCCCCGGTTGTCGCCCGTGAGCATCACCGTGCGCACGCCCATGGCCTGAAGGCTCTTCACCGCGGTGATGGCGCTGGCCTTGGGGGCATCGCCAAACGCCAGCAGGCCCACCAGCACCGGCGAGTCCGTCACGTCGGCCAGCCAGGACACCGTGCGGCCTTCTTCCTGGAGCTGCTGCGAGGGCCCGGCCAGCGCGGCGGTGTCCACGCCGAGCTCCTGCATGTAACGCGGGCTGCCCAGGCGCAGTGCGCGGCCCTGCACCTCGGCCGACATGCCGCGCCCGGGCACGGCACTCACCTTGGCGGCCGAGAGCGTGGGCACGCCGGCCGCTTTCGCGGCGTCCATCACGGCGCGCGCCAGCGGGTGTTCGCTGCCGGCCTGGATGGCCGCGCTCCACGACAGCAGCGCCGCCTCATGGCCGGCTGCCGGCAGGGCCGACACCAGCTGCGGCTTGCCTTCGGTCAGCGTGCCGGTCTTGTCGAAAGCCACCGTGTCGATGCGGTGCGCCACCTCCAGTGCCTCGGCGTCCTTGATCAGGATGCCGTGGCGCGCGGCCACCCCGGTGCCGGCCATGATGGCGGTGGGCGTGGCCAGACCCAGCGCACAAGGACAGGCGATCACCAGCACCGCCACCGCGTTCAGGATGGCTTGCTCCCAGTGGCCCGTGGCCAGGCCCCAGCCCAGCAGGGTGATCGCGGCGATCACCAGCACCACCGGCACGAAGACCGCGCTCACGCGGTCCACGATGCGCTGGATCGGGGCCTTCTTCGCCTGGGCCGATTCGACCATGCGCACGATCCGCGAGAGCGTGGACTCCGCGCCCACGGCCGTGGTCTCCACCAGCAACAGGCCCTCGGCATTGACCGCGCCACCGGTGACCTTGTCGCCCGCGTGTTTGGCCACGGGCAGGCTCTCGCCGGTGATCAGCGATTCGTCCACCTGGCTGGAACCAATGGTGACGATCCCGTCCACCGGTATGCGTTCACCCGGGCGGATGACCACGATGTCCCCGAGTTTCACGCGCGCCATGGGCACGTCCACATCGCCGTAAGGCATGCGCACCCGCGCCACGTCGGGCTTGAGGGCGTTGAGGGCCGCGATGGCGGCGGTGGTCTGGCGTTTGGCGCGGGCCTCCAGCCACTTGCCCAGCAACACCAGCGTGATGATCACGGCCGAAGCCTCGAAGTACAGGTGAGGGGTGCCGTGCTCGGCGTGCTTGAACAGCAGGTACAGGCTCAAACCATAGCCCGCGCTGGTGCCCAGGGCGACCAGCAGGTCCATGTTGCCGGCACCGGCGCGCACGGCCTTCCAGCCCGCCTTGTAGAAGCGCGCGCCCAGCCAGAACTGCACGGGCGTGGCCAGCGCGAGTTGCAGCCAGCCATTGATCATCCAGTCGGCGCCGAACAGCATGCCGACCATGGGCAGCACCAGGGGCAACGAGAGCGCGGCGGCCAGCGCCACGGGCCACCAGGGTTCGCCCGGGCGGGCCGCGGGTGGTGCGGCGGCGCCTTCCTCGAACGGTGTGGCGTGGTAGCCGGCCGCGTCCACCGCGGCGACCAGGGCATCGGGTGACGTCCCCACCGCTCTCACGGTGGCCCGTTCGGTGGCCAGGTTGACTTCGGCGGCCTGCACGCCGGGCACCGCCTTCAGCGCCTTCTCGACGCGGCCCACGCACGAAGCACAGGTCATGCCTTCAATCGTCAACTCAAAGGTTTCAGCGCCCATGCTGTACCCGGCCTTTTGCACCGCAGCCGCCAGGCTGGTGCCCGTGGTGGCGGCGGTGGCGTTCACGGTGGCCCGTTCGGTGGCCAGGTTGACGCTGACTTCGCTGACGCCGGCAACGGCCTTCAAGGCCTTCTCCACGCGGGTCACGCACGAGGCGCAGGTCATGCCTTCGATGGGAAATTGGTGCTCGGTGAGCGCAAGGGTGGTGGTGTTCAAGGGGGTCTCCGGTAGGTTGAGACCTCGGATGCTCAGCCTTGACACGGTGGTCAGGTCAACCACCGGCGCCGCTTGACCTTGCCTCCGTGGCAATGCCCAGAGTGCGGATTCCCTCAACTTTCACGGAGTTTTCCATGCACGAGTTCCACCTCCCCGAAATGACCTGCGGCCACTGCGCCTCCAAGGTGAGCATCGCTCTCAAGCGCCTCGACGCCGCCTGCGACATCCAGCTCGATCTGCCGCAGCGCAAGGTCCAGGTGCGCAGCGACGAAGACCGCGCCGCGCTGATCGACGCGCTCAGCGAAGCCGGCTACCCACCGGCCTGACGACCGTTCGTCAAGGCCCTCGGTGGGGGCCTTGACCTTCCCACGGTGTCAAGCTGCATCCTCCCTTCATTCCACATTCCATTCCCCACCCGACCTCACGGAACACACCATGACCCCCTTGATGAACATTGGCGAAGCGGCCGCCGCGGCCGGCGTGTCGGCCAAGATGGTCCGCCATTACGAACAGATCGGCCTGCTGCCCGCGGCCGAGCGCAGCGAATCGGGTTACCGCCTGTACGGTGAGCGCGAGGTCTCGGTGCTGCGGTTCATCCGGCAGTCGCGCCGGCTGGGTTTTTCGGTGGCGCAGATCGCCGAGCTCATCGGCCTGTGGAGCGATTCGCGGCGAAGCAGCCGCGAGGTCAAGGCCGTGGCCCAACGCCACCTGGCCGACCTGGAAGAAAAGCGGCGCGAGATCGAGCAGATGATGGACGGGCTGTCGGTGCTGGTGCAGGCTTGCCATGGCAACGACCAACCCCATTGCGCCATTCTCGACAAGCTCTCGCTGCACAGCCCGGCCCAGCACCAGCCAGAGCACAAGCCCCAACTCCGGAAGGGGCGCCTGCCACGCGACGAGGCCGCCGGCGAACGTTCTTCCAGCCCCATCGACCTCATGGCCTGGATGCGCGGTGTCCAGGTGCACCAGGCCGGCCAGCCCGAGCGCTGAGCACCGGACCAACACCAGGGATTCGAATTTTCAGGAGGAGCCGACATGGACCAGCACGCACATCACCACCATCACCATCACCGTGCGGACCCCGCGGCGCCCGCGCCCGTGGCGCAAGGCAAGCCGGGCACGGTCTACACCTGCCCCATGCACCCCGAGATCCGGCAGGACCACCCGGGCAACTGCCCCAAGTGCGGCATGTCGCTGGAACCCGTCCTGCCCGAACTGGACGACGACGAGAACCCGGAGCTGGTGGACTTCCAGCGGCGGTTCTGGTGGACCTTGCCCCTCACGGTGGTGGTCGCCGTGCTGGCGATGTTCGGCCACAAGCTCGGCTGGTTCGACATGGCCACGCAGAGCTGGATCGAACTGGTGCTGAGCATCCCGATCGTGCTGTGGGCCGGTTGGCCGTTCTTCGTGCGCGGCGCGCAGTCGGTGACGAACCGCAGCCCCAACATGTGGACGCTGATCGCGCTGGGCACCGGCGCGGCGTTCGTCTACAGCGTGGTGGCCACGGTGGCGCCGCAGGTGTTCCCCGACTCCTTTGTGTCGATGGGGCGTGTCGCGGTCTACTTCGAGGCGGCGGCGGTGATCATCTCGCTGACCCTGCTGGGCCAGCTGCTGGAACTCAAGGCGCGGTCACAGACCTCGGCGGCCATCCGCGCGCTGCTGGGCCTGGCACCCAAGACCGCGCGGCGCATCACGGCCCAAGGGCAGGAGGAAGACGTGCCGCTGGCCCACGTGCACGTGGGCGACCTGCTGCGCGTGCGCCCCGGCGAGAAGGTGCCCACCGACGGCACCGTGGTCGAGGGCCGCAGCTCGGTCGATGAATCCATGCTCACCGGCGAGCCCTTGCCGGTGAGCAAGCAGGCCGGCGACAAGCTGATCGGCGCCACGCTCAACACCAGCGGTGCCCTGGTGATGCGCTCCGAGCACGTGGGCTCGGACACCGTGCTCTCGCAGATCGTGCAGATGGTCGCCCTGGCTCAGCGCTCGCGCGCGCCCATGCAGCGCATGGCGGACCAGGTGGCGGGCTACTTCGTGATGGGCGTCGTGGCGGTGGCGCTGCTCACCTTCTTCGGCTGGGGCCTGTTCGGCCCCGAGCCGAGCTGGGTCTATGCCCTCATCAATGCGGTGGCCGTGCTGATCATTGCCTGCCCCTGTGCGCTGGGCCTGGCCACGCCCATGTCCATCATGGTGGCGACCGGGCGCGGCGCCACCCACGGGGTGCTGTTCCGCGACGCCGCGGCCATCGAGAACCTGCGCAAGGTGGACACGCTGATCGTCGACAAGACCGGCACCCTCACGGAAGGCCGCCCGAGCTTCGAACGCGCCGTGGGCCATGGCGGCTTCTCCGAGGACGAGGTGCTGCGCCTCGCCGCCAGCCTGGACCAGGGCAGCGAACACCCGCTGGCCCACGCCATCGTGGCCGCCGCGAAACAACAGGGCCTGGTGCTGGACAAGCCCGAGCAGTTCGACTCCGAGTCCGGCATCGGGGTGCGGGGAGTGGTGGGCGGCAAGGGCCTGGCCCTGGGCAACACCGCGCTGATGCAACAGCTGGGCGTGGACGCCTCGCCCCTGGCCGCCGAGGCCGAAGCGCTGCGCGCGCAGGGCGCCAGCGTCATGCACCTGGCGGTGGACCAGGCGCTGGCCGGCCTGCTGGCCGTGTCCGACCCGGTCAAGGCCACCACGGCGGATGCGCTGAAGTCGCTGCGCCGGGCGAATGTGCGCGTGATCATGGCCACGGGCGACGGGCTGACCACCGCGCGCGCGGTGGGCCAGCGCCTGGGCATCGATGAGATCCACGGCGAGGTGAAACCCGCCGACAAGCTCCAGCTGGTGGAGCAGCTCCAGGCGCAAGGCCGCGTGGTGGCCATGGCCGGCGACGGCATCAACGACGCGCCGGCCCTGGCCCGCGCCGATGTGGGCATCGCCATGGGCACGGGCACCGACGTGGCGATGAACAGCGCCCAGCTCACCCTGGTCAAGGGCGACCTGCGCGGCATCGCCACGGCCCGCGCGCTCTCGGTCGCGACCGTGGCCAACATGAAACAGAACCTGGCGTTCGCCTTCCTCTACAACGCCCTGGGCATTCCGCTGGCCGCGGGCCTGCTGTACCCGTTCACGGGCTGGTTGCTGTCGCCCATGATCGCCGCGCTGGCCATGAGCCTGAGCTCGGCGTCGGTGATCGGCAACGCCTTGCGGCTGCGCGGCGCGGCGATTCGGGAAGACTGAGGAGTCACCTTCATCCCGCGTCCCGTTGCACGAAGAAGGTCAGGCCCGCGACCCGTTCCAGCAGCAGGATCGCCAGGAAGGTCACCAGCACCGACAGTGTGGAGATCGCCGCCAGCACGGGCGTGGCCTCGTCCTGGATGAAGGTGAAGATCTGCACCGGCAGTGTCGTGATGTTGGGACCGACGAGGAACATGGTCACGGTCACCTCGTCGAAGGAAATGATGGCCGAGAACAGCAGCGAGGTGAGCAGGCCGGAGCGGCACAGCGGCAGCACGATGTCCCACAGCGCGCGCCACTCGGACGCCCCCATGACCTCGGCCGCGCGGATCAGGTCGGGGTCGATGGAGCGCAGCGCGATGTGCACCGGGCGGTAGGAAAAGGGCAGCACCACCATCAGGTGCGCCAGCACGATGGCCAGCGAGGTGCCGACGATGTCGAACTTGGCGAGCAGCACCACGGTGGCCACGCCCATGGCCGCGTGCGGAAAGAACAGCGGCGCGAAGATCAGCAGCTCCAGCAGGTGGTTGAGCCGCGGCGCATAGCGGATGGTGAAGTAGGCCGTCATGAAGCTGACGGCGGTGATCACCACCGAGGCGACCGCGGCGATCCACAGGCTGGTCCAGGCGGCGCGCAGCCAGCGCGGGTCGGTCAGCGCCTCGATGTACCAGCGCCAGGACAGGCTTTCCGGCGGGAACTGGAAGTAGCCCGTGCCGTTGAACGAGCCGCCGAAGACGATGAAGATCGGCAGCGGCAAGGCCAGCAGCAGCGCGATGCCGAGGTAGCGGGTGAAGCGGTGGTTGTCCGTCATGCTCATGCCTGTCCGCGCAAAGCCCGCCGCTCGATGGCCTTGAAGAGCACGAGCGAGAGGAAGGAAATGGCCAGCAGGCACAGCGACCAGGCGGCGCCCTTGTTCATGTTGTAGGTCGACATGACTTCCTGGTAGATCTGCGAGCCCACGAATTTCTGCGTCACGCCGCCCAGCAGCAGCGGCGTGACGATGGCGCCGATGCAGGCCAGGTAGACCACCATCAGAGCGGTGAAGGCCCCGGGCAGCGACAGCGGCAGCACCACCCGGCGAAAGGTCTGCAGGCCGGTGGCGCCCAGCGCGTTCGAGGCCTCTTCCAGGTTCGACTCGATCGCCAGCAGCGACGACAGGATGGAGATCACCGCGAAGGGCATCAGCACGTGGGTGAGCCCGACGATGATCCCGAAGTCGTTGAACATCAGCGGTAGGGGCTCGTCGAGCACGCCGATCCAGGCCAGCATGGCGTTGATGAAGCCCTTGGGGCCCAGCAGGATGATCCAGCCGTAGGAGCGCACCACCAGGCTCACGAGCCAGGGCACCAGCACCACGATCAGCAGCTGGTTGCGCCAGCGGTCGCCCGCGCGCCAGAGCAGCAGCGCGATCGGGTAAGCCAGGAGCACCGCCGAGAAGGAGACCAGGATGGAGGACAGCACCGTGCGGGCGAAGGCCAGCTGGTAGTCGGGCCGGTCCAGGATCTGCTGGAAGTAGCGCAGCGACACCGTGCCGCGCTCGATGAAGGCGTTCGAGAACAGCATCACCACCGAGGTGAAGAACAGGCCGAGCACGATCGCGACCGGCAGCAGCAGCAACAGCCGCGAGGGCGGCAGGCGTTCGGCGCTGGCGTTCACGCGGCCTCTCCGAAGGCCCGGGCGCTGGCACCGGCCAGCGGTGCGTACACGCGCGCCTTGTCCGGATCGAAGTGCAGGCTGCAGGCCGACCCCGGTGCGAGGTCGCGCGGTCGCTGTTCGGACATCACGATGGAAGTCAGGCGGCGCCCGGCGGCCTGCAGGACCAGGCGCGAGACCGGGCCCAGCGAGATCACATCGACCAGTTGCGCCGGCAGCCGGACATGGTGCGCGGGCACCTCGCCGCTGGAGACCACCAGGCTCTCGGGCCGCAGGCACAGCGCGGCCGCATCGCCCACGGCGGGTGTGAACCCCTGCGCGGCCGATGCCGGCACCCTCATCTCACCCGCCTCGGTCTGCAGCGCGAGGCTGGTGCCCACGGCCGTGACGCGGGCGGGCAGCTCGTTGAGTTCGCCGACGAACTTGGCGACGAACAGGTTGGCCGGCGCGGCATAGATGGTGGAGGGGTTGGCCACCTGCTGGACGCGGCCCTGGCTCATGACCACGATGGTGTCGGACATCAGGGTGGCCTCCTCCTGGTCGTGCGTGACGAAGACGAAGGTGGTGCCCAGCTTGCGCTGGATGTCCTTGAGCGCCACCTGCAATTGTTTGCGCAGCTGCAGGTCCAGCGCCGAGAGCGGTTCGTCGAGCAGCAGGATGGACGGCTCCAGCACCAGCGAGCGCGCCAGCGCCACGCGCTGTTTCTGCCCGCCCGAGAGCTGCGCGATGCGGCGCTCGCCCAGGCCGGCGAGCCCCACGATCTCGATGAACTGCGCCACCCGGCGCGCGATCTCGTCCTTGGGCCGGTGGCGCAGTTGCAGACCGTAGGCGATGTTCTCGAACACGTTCAGGTGCGGGAACAGGGCCAGGTTCTGGAACACCATGCCGATGGGCCGGCGCTGCGTCGGGATGCCGGCCATGTCGGTGCCATCGATGCAGATGCGCCCGCGGCTGGGCGAGATGAATCCCGCGATCAGCCGCAGCAAGGTGGTCTTGCCGCAGCCGGAGGGACCCAGCAGCGTGACGAAGCTGCCGGGCTCGATGGACAGGTCCACGGCCGAGAGCACCTCCGTGTCTCCGTACGACTTGGCCACCGCTTCGATCCGGATGGCGCCGATCTGGCGTTCATTCAATTGAGCACTCACCGCATTCCTGCACTGGTTGGGAAATCTGTTGTCCGCACGCAGACCGGCGCTGGCATTGCCCCAGCGCCGGCCCGGGCGCGGGCCTGGGCCGCCCGAAAGGCGGGCTTACTTGGGGGCCTTGCCCGCCCGGGACATCAACTGCTCGACCTTGTTGATGCGCTCTTCGTGGTGGGTCGAAATCTGCCGCCAGTCCGGCACGTACAGGCGGGTCTTGAGTTCCTCCTGCGTGGTGCCCAGCGACTCCACGTACTCCGGCGGCAGCTTGGCGTTGCGGTTGGTCGGCAGGTTGCCGCCCGCCATCGCGGTGGCGACCTGCGACTCGGCGCTGACCAGCTTGTTGAGGTAGGCGATGGTTTCCTTGCGGTTGCCCGAGCCCTTGGGCGAGACCGCGAGGTAGGAGAGCATCAGCCCGCCTTCCTTGGGGATCACCATCTTCAGGTGCTTCATGCCCTCGCGGTTGAGGTGCCAGATGCGCGTGGAGTACATCGGCAGCGCGATGACCTCGCCCGTGCCCAGCAGCGTGTTCACGTGCGCGAGCGAGGTGTAGGTGGTCAGCGCGTTGTCGATCAGGCCCTTGAGCAGGGGCATGCCGGGCTCGATGTTGGCCGCGTCGCCGCCGTTGGCGCGCGCCATCATGGTCAGGTCGTAGGCCGAGCCGTACACCGGGCGGGTCACGCTGAGCTTGCCCTTCCACTTGGGGTCGGCCAGGTTCTTCCAGGAGCTGAAGTCCTCGGCCTTGGCGAAGTTGGCGTTGTACGCGATGCCGTAGTAGGAGTAGTAGGTCGAGACGCCGACGATGCGCCCGTCCTTGTTGCGCAGGACCGTCTCGGGCGTGAGGTTCTTGACTTCGGGCAGCTCCTCGTCGGTGAAGGGCTCCAGCAGGTCCGTGTCGGCCATGGCGACGCCTTCGAAGAAGGTCACGTCCACCACGCTGTACTGCTTGGCGGCCGGTGAGCGCACGGCCCCGGCCGTGTTCGGCACCTCCACCATGCGGGCGGCGATGCCGGTGGCCTTGGTGAAGGGCTCCTGGACTTTCTCGCGCAGCATCTTCGCGCCGCCACCTCCCCAGGTGGCGTGCACGACGTCCGCCAGCAGCGGCGGGGATGAGGCCAAGGTGGTCAAGCCGATGAGCAACAAGCTGAGTCTGGCGCGCATATCGATGTCTCCATGTGAGTGATCTGGCCCGCTTCGCAGCAGCGGAGGCGGTGCGTCACTGTCCGCGAACGGGCGAGCTTCTGTAAAGTTCCTTTGCGGGCTGATTTCATAATTATTCTTCATGATCTTTTGCGAGGGCGGCCGCGACGCCCGGGACGGCCTCGTTGTCGCCCGCCGAAAGCCCTTTCTCCGAGGGGAGAGGCTAGGGTTCTCCCCATGTGTCGGCCGGCCTCGTCCGAGCCTGCGCGGGGGCCGGATGGCCCGCGCGCCCGCTCGAACATAACTTTTTTGAATCAAATACCTTCGCCCCGGCCCTATCCCCTGAAAAGCGCTGCGCCTAGCATGGCGGCGCCCCCCAACCGCGCTCAACCAAGCCCCCAGGAGACCACCACATGAACGGAGCCGAGACCGTCGTCAGGACACTCGTCTCGCAGGGGGTAGACCTCTGCCTGGCCAACCCCGGCACCTCGGAGATGCACTTTCTCGCGGCCATGGACACGCAACCCGGCCTGCGCGCGGTGCTTGCCCTGCACGAGAACGTGGCGACCGGTGCCGCCGACGGTTTCGCGCGCATCGCCGGTCGGCCCGCCTCGACCCTGCTGCACCTCGGGCCGGGTCTGGCCAACGGGCTGTCCAACCTGCACAACGCCAGCCGCGCGCTCTCGCCGGTCGTGAACATCGTCGGCGACCACGCGGTGGCGCACCGCCGGCTGGACGCGCCGCTGACCTCCGACATCGAGGCGCTCGCGCGCACCGTGGGCGTGGCCACCCGCACCGCGCTGCCCGGCGCGGACATCGCGGCCGAGACCGCCTCGACCATCGCCCAGGCGCGCGGACCCGTGCCGGGCGTGGCCACGCTGCTGCTGCCGGCCGACACCGCCTGGTCCGAGGCCACAGAGCGGCCCGTGGCGGCGCGGGCCGCCGAGCCGCCGTCCGCAGTGCCCGATGCCGCCACGCTGGACGCGGCCGCCGCCGCCCTGCGCCAACCCGGTGCCGTGCTGTTCCTCGGCTTCGGCGCGGTGCGCGGCGAAGCGCTGGAAGCGGCCGGGCGCATCGCCGCCGCGACGGGGGCGGCCCTGGTCGGCCAGACCACCAACCCGGTGCTCGAACGGGGCCTGGGCCGGGTCTGCGTGGAACGCCTGCCGTTCGCCGCCGATGCCGCGCTGCGCCGCCTCTGCGGTGTGCCGGCCCTGGTGCTGGCCGGCGCGCGCGCGCCCGTGGCCTTCTTCGCCCGGCCCGATCAACCCGGCCGGCTCTGGCCGCCCGGCTGCGCGCTGGTGGAGCTCGCGGCGCCACACGCCGATGCCCAGGCGGCGCTGCTCGCGCTGGCCGATCGCCTCGGTGCGCATTCGGCGGCGGGCGTGCGGCGCCACCAGGCCGAGCCGGCGCCCGGCGGCGACAGCTGGATCGGCCAGGCGCTGGCGTCCTCGCTGGTGGAGGGGTGCATCGTCGTCGACGAGGCCCTGACCCATGCGGTGGCCATTGCCGCGGCCACCGCGTCGGCGCCGCCGCACCTGTGCCTGCAGAACATGGGAGGCTCCATCGGCTACGGCGCGCCGGCGGCCACGGGCGCCGCCCTGGCCGCTGGCGGTCGCCCGGTGATCACCCTCATCGGCGACGGGTCGGCCATGTACACGATCCAGGCCTTGTGGACGCAGGCGCGCGAGCGGCTGCCCGTGATCACGCTGATCATCGCCAACCGTGCGTACCGCATCCTGGAGCTGGAGGCCGCGCGCATGCAGGTGCACCCACCGGGGCCGGCCATGCAAGCCGCGCTGCACATCGGCGCGCCCGATCTGAACTTCGTCCAGCTGGCCGAGGGCATGGGCGTGCCCGGGCGCCGCGTGCACAACGCCGCGCAACTGGCCGCGGCCCTGGCCGAAGGCCTGCGCGCGCGCGGCCCCCTGCTGATCCAGGTCGATGTTTGAATGGAGGCACCTCCCATGAGCCGAGTCTTCATTGGCGGCATCGCCACCGAATCCAACTCCTTCGCCGCGGTGCCCACCGTGATGGCCGACTTCGAGGAAGGGGGCCTTTTCCATGGCGACGCCACGCGCCACCCGCCGGCGCATTTCACCGCGCCGCTGCACCAGTGGCGCGCGCATGCCGAGGCCGCCGGGCACACCGTCGTGGAAGGGCTGATGGCCAGTGCCCAACCGGGCGGCGTCACCACCGCGCGCACCTGGGCCCGCCTGCGCGACCGCCTGGTGCAGGACCTGCGCGAGGCCGGCCCGCTCGACCTCATCCTGCTCAACCTGCACGGCGGCATGATCGCCGACGGCGAGCCCGACTGCGAAGGCGCGCTGCTGCAGGCGGCGCGCGAGATCGCGCCGCAGGCCGTCATCGGCTGCGAGCTGGACCCGCACTGCCACGTCACCGACCGCATGGTCGATCACGCCGACCTCATCGTCACCTACAAGGAGTACCCGCACACCGACATCGTCGCGTGCGCCGACGAACTGTGGCGGCTCGCGGCCCGGGCCCTGGCCGGCGAGGTGCGCCCCGTGGCCGCGCGCGCCGAGTGCCACATGCTGTCGGTCTGGCACACCACGCGCGCGCCGATGAACGACTTCGTGCGCGAGATGAAGGCCGCCGAGCAGCGCGACGGCATCCTGTCCGTCAGCTTCTGCCATGCCTTTGCGCTGGGCGACGTGCCCGGCCTGGGCTCGCGCATGCTGGTCTATGCCGATGGCGACGTGGCGGCCGCGCAGGCGCTGGCCGACCAGATGGCGCGGCGCATCTGGTCGATCCGCGAGCAGACGCGCAGGCGCTGGCTGGGCGCCGCCGACGGCGTGGCCCAGGCCCTGGCGCGCAGCGGCCCGAAGCCGGTCGTCATCGCCGACGTGTCCGACAACCCCGGCATCGGCGCGGGCGCCGACCACACCGAACTGCTGGCCGAACTGATCCGCCAGCGGGCCCGGGGCGCGCTCATCGGGCTGCTGTACGACCCCATGGCCGTGCAGCTGTGCCTGGGGGTGGAGGAGGGCGCCGCGCTGCACCTGCGCGTGGGCGGCAAGTTCGGGCCGCGCTCGGGCACGCCGCTGGACCTGCGCGTGCGCGTGCAACGCATCGCGCGCGACCAGCAGCAGACCACGGTGGCGGGCCAGCGCATGCCGGTGGGCAACCTCGTGCTGCTCGAAACCGAGGAGGGCGTGCGCATCGTGCTCAACGACGTGCGCACGCAGACCTTCCACCCCGACGCCTTCACCGGCGTGGGCATTCACTGCGCGGACTGTCCGCTCATCGTGCTCAAATCCACGCAGCACTTCCACGCCGGCTTTGCGCCGCTGGCCGGCGAGATCCTGTACGTGCGCAGCTCGGGCGCGGTGCCGTTCGAAGGCCCGGTCTCGCCCTACCGCCAGCGCAATGGCGACTACTGGCCTTGTGTGGAATGGCCCACGGGATGGCAACATGCGAAGGCCATGCCTTCGTGAGCAGCCGCCACCGCGCTGCGCGGGCGTGAAGAACGAGGGAGACGACACGACATGCGCATCAACCACCGCCAGCTGGAAGCCTTCCGGCAGTTCATGGAGTCCGGTACCGTGACCGCCGCCGCCGAGCGGCTGTACGTGACCCAGCCCGCGATGAGCAAGATGCTCGCGGCGCTGGAGTCCGACCTGGGCCTCACCCTGTTCGTGCGCGAGAAGAAGCGGCTCACGCCCACCGACGACGCGCGGCTGCTGTACAAGGAGGTGCGGCGCCTGCTGTCCTCCGTCACCGCCATCGAACGCTTCGCGCAGGACCTGCGCAACATCCGCGCGGGCGACCTGCGCATCGTCACCGCCGCTTCGCTCGGCCACACGCTGGTGGCCGACGCCGTCGAGGTCTTCTCGCGCGAGTACCCCGAGGTCAACGTCGCCCTCGAAACCTCCTCCTCGGTGGGGCAGGACCTGCTGGCGCAGAACGTCGACATCGGCTTCTCGGTCACCCAGTTCCACCACCCGGCCCTGCACAGCGCGCCGCTGTTCCACACCGACGCGATCTGCGTCGTGCCGCAGGGCCATGCGCTCAGCACCCGTGAGCGCATCGTGCCGGAAGACCTGGACGGCGTGGACTTCATTTCCTTCCAGCGCGAGAGCCGCATGCGCCACATCACCGACGCGGTGTTCGAGCAGAGCCGCGTGAGCCGGCGCATGCACATGGAGGTGTTCTCGTCGGCCGAAGCCAATGCCCTGGTGTCGCGCGGCTGCGGCGTGGCGCTGGTCGAGCCGATCAACGTGCACTGCGGCCACTGGCCGCGCGTGGTGGGCATTCCCTTCGTGCCTTCGATCGAATTCACCTTTTCGTGGATGCGTCCGCGCGAGCGCGGCAACGCGCGGCTGAGCGACCGCTTCCTGGAGATCCTGACCCAGCGCGTCGCGGACATCGCCGAAGGCCGTGCCACGGACCTGCCGCGCCTGGCCCTGCGGCTGCCCTCGCGCGAGCGCGCGGCGGCGGCCCGCAACGACTGAGTTCCCCCTCACCTTCATTGCCCATGCCCGACACTGGCCGCCACTACCTCGCCATTCCCGGACCCTCGGTGATCCCGGACCGCGTGCTCAACGCGATGCACCGCCCCGCGCCCGACATCTACGCCGGCGCCCTGCCCGAGATGGTTCCCGCGCTCTACGACGACCTGAAGGCCCTGGTGCGCACGCGGCACCACGTGGCGGTCTACATCGCCAACGGCCATGGCGCCTGGGAGGCGGCGAACACCAACCTCTTCAGCCGGGGCGACGCCGCCCTGGCCCTGGTGACCGGCCGCTTCGGCGAAGGCTGGGCGCAGACGGCGCAGGCGCTGGGTGTGGCGGTGACGCGCCTGGACTTCGGCCTGCGCGGCGCCGTGCGGCCGGCCCGCGTCGAGGCCGCGCTGCGCGCCGACACCGAGCGCCGCATCCGCGTGGTGCTGATGTCGCACGTCGACACCACCACCTCGGTGCGCAACGACATCGCGGCGGTGCGCGCCGCGATCGATGCGGCGGACCACCCGGCGCTGCTCGCCGTCGACGGCATCGCCTCCGTCGGCTGCGACGTGGTGGAGATGGACCGCTGGGGCATCGACGTGCTGGTCGGCGCGAGCCAGAAAGGCATGATGGCGCCCCCCGGCCTGGGCTTCGTGTGGCTCAGCGACAAGGCACGGCAGGCTGGCCAGTCGTCGGGCTGGCGCACGCCCTACTGGGACTGGACGCTGCGCACCCAGCCCGAGCTGTTCTACCAGCGCTTCGGCGGCACCGCGCCCACGCACCACCTGTTCGCGCTGCGCGCCTCGATGGACATGATCCTGCGCGAGGAAGGGCTGGAGGCCGTGTGGCGGCGGCATGCGCGCCTGGCGCGCGCGGTGGCCGCCGCTTTCGAGGTCTGGGGCGCGGACCCGTCGGCCGACATCTGGCTCAACGTGCCCGACCCCGACAGCCGCTCGCACGCCGTGACGACCGTGCACTTCCCCACGCCCATGGCCACGCGGCTGCGCCAATGGCTGCAGGCCCACGCGGGCGTGACGCTGGGCGTGGGCATCGGCATGGTGCCCGAGGGCGATCCCGGGGCCGACGGTTTCCTGCGCATCGCCCACATGGGCCACGTGAACATGCACATGACACTGGGCGTGCTCGGCGCGCTGGAAGGCGCGATGGCCGCGCTCGGCGTGGCGCACACACCGGGCGGCGCGGCCAGGGCCGCCTCGGTGCTGGCCGCCTGAGGCCTCAGCGCGCGGGTGGGTAGGGCAGGGGGCCGCCCGCGCCGTCCAGCGCCGGCCAGTGCGCGGCCCAGGGCATCGCGGCCTCCAGGCCGGCCGCGGCGGCGAGCAGCCGCGCTTCGCCGTTCCACGGCCCCACGAGCTGGATGCCCAGCGGCAGGCCGTCGGCGTCGAAGCCCGCGGGCACGCTCAGGGCCGGGTGGCCGGTGAGGTTGAACAGGCCCGTGTAGCAATACCACTGCGCGCGCAGCGCGCCCACCGCCACCCCGTCGATCACCAGCGGCTCGTTCTGACCCTGGTCCACGCGCGGCGCGGCCGACGAGACGGTGGGCGTGAGCAGCAGGTCGTGTTCGGCCAGCATCGCTTCGACCGAGCGGTACAGCGCGCTGCGATCGGCCGGCGCGCGCTGCACGTCGGCCAGCGTCTGCGAGGCGCCTTCCTCCAGCGCCTCGACCAGGGTCGGGTCCATGCGGTCGCGGTGCGTGGCCAGCATGGGCCGCAGGCGGATGTTCTGGTAGGCCCGCATCATGGTGACGAGCAGCTGGCGGCCGTTGTCCACCGGCGCTTCGTGCCGCCGCACCGTGGCGCCCGCGTCCTCCAGCGCCCGCACCGTGCGCTCCAGCGCCGCCGCCATGCCCGCCGAGAGGCGTTCGTTGCCCATGCGCTCGATCACCAGCACGCGCAGGCCGCGCAATCCCTCGCGCCCGCGTTGCGCGCAGGCCAGGAAGTCCGGCGCGGGCGCACCGCGCGACCAGGGGTCTTCCGCCGCCGGGCCCGCCGTCACCTGCAGGCCCAGCGCCAGGTCCGCCACCGTGCGCGTCGCCAGCCCGAGGGTGATGAAGTTGGTGAACAGCTCCACCGCGTTCTCGTTCGGAATGCGGCCCAGCGTGGGCTTGAGCCCGAGCACGCCGCAGGCCGACGCCGGGATGCGCGCCGAGCCGGAGCCGTCGGTCGTCAGCGACAAGGGGCCCAGGCCCGAGGCCACGGCCGCGGCCGAGCCGCCGCTGGAGCCGCCCGGCGAATGCCCGAAGTGCCAGGGGTTGCGCGAGTGGCCGTGGCGCGGGCTGGAGGTCAGGGCCTTGTGCCCGTACTCCGGCGTCGTCGTCTTGCCCAGCAGCACGCCGCCGGCCGCGCGCAGGCGCGCCACCGCGACCGTGTCGCGCGCCGGCACGTTGCCCGCGAGCAGGTGCGAGCCGAAGGCGGTCTCCAGGCCGGCCGTCGCCAGCAGGTCCTTCACGCTGAAGGGCACGCCTCCCAGCGGGCCCAGGGACTCGCCGCGCGCCAGGCGCGCGTCCAGCTGGTCGGCCGTGGCCAGCGCGCCTTCGGCATCGACCCGCGCGTAGGCCGTGATCTTCGGGTCGACGCCCTCGATGCGCTCCAGCACCGCGCGCGTGATTTCGCGGACGCCCAGCTCACGCCGGGCCACGGCCTGCGCGATCTGCGTGGCACTCCATTGGTACAGGGCTTGGTTCATGCATCGATTCCGTGAAAGGTTCCAGGACAGGCCGGGCGCGCTGGCCGCGCCAGGTGCCCGGATCATCCCCGCAGGGGCAAGCCCCAGGCAAATGTTAATTCGCAGCATCTTCATTCCCTGGTGGCATGAACCGCGCGGCGCGCTGGCGTCCATAACGTTGAGGCATCAACTCCGCGCCAATCGGACTTTGACGCCTCGTGACGGCGGCCTTTCAATAGGCGCATCGCCCCTCGGGGTCCACCCACACGAACCGCATGAACCGCAGCGACGACCTCTTCACCACCGATTTCCGCGCCGAACCGTACTGGTGGAATGAGTTCCGTCCCGCCCCCCTGCAGGGCAGCGATCCCGGGCGCAGCCACGACGTGGCCGTGGTCGGGGGCGGCTACGCCGGACTGGCCGTCGCGCTCGAAGTCGCGCGGCACGGCCTGTCCGTCGTGGTGCTCGAAGCCGGCCTGTTCGGCGACGGGGCCAGCACCCGCAGCGGGGGCGCGCTCAGCGCGGGCCTGAGCATCGGCAAGAGCCTTACCGGCAAGGCCCTCGACTACCCGCCCGAGGTGGTCGACATGGTGGTGGGCTGGGCGCGCGATTCGTTCGCGCACCTGGAGCGCTTCATCGAGCGGGAGCACATCGATTGCCACTTCGAGCGGCGCGGCCGCTTCCTGGGCGCCTGCGCGCCGCACCACTACCAGTGGCTGCAGGCGCGCTTCGACAAGCTGCAGCGCAGCGGCGCGAAAGATTGCTGGCTCATCGGCCGCGAGCAGCAGCGCGAGGAGATCGGCAGCGACTACTACCACGGCGGCCTGGTCTTCAACGCGGCGGCCAAGCTGCATCCGGCGCTGTTGTACCAGGGCTACCTGCGGGCCTGCCAGCGCCATCCGGCGATCACCCTGGTCGATCAAAGCCGCGTCCAACGCCTGGCGCGCGACGGCAGCGGCTGGGCGCTCGACACCGGGCGCGGCCGCTTCAGCGCGCGCCAGGTGGCCGTCTGCACCAACGGCTACACCGACAACCTCGTGCCCCGCCTGCACCACCGCCTGGTGCCCGTGGCGAGCCACATCATCGTGACCGACGAGATCCCTCCCGCGTTGGCGCGGCGCATCTCGCCCAACGGCCGCACCTTCTCGGAGACGCGGCGCATCATGCATTACTTCCGGCTCACGCCCGATGGCCGGCGCGTGCTCTTCGGCGGGCGCTCGCGCTTCACCACCACGCCTTTCGAACTCAACGCCCGGCTGCTGCACGCCGGCCTGGTGCGCCGCTTTCCCGAACTGGCCGAGGTGCGCGTGGCCCGCGCCTGGCAGGGCAACGTGGCCTTCAGCGGCGATGCGCTGCCCCACGCCGGTGAGTTCGACGGCGTGCACTACGTGGCCGCCTGCTGCGGCGGCGGCATCACCGTGATGCCCTACCTGGGCACACAGGTGGGCCTGAAGATCGCCGGTGCGATCAAGGGGCCGACCGACTTCGACCGGGTGACGCTGCCCCGCATACCCTTCTACCGTGGCAAGCCCTGGTTCCTGCCCATGGTGGGCACGGCCTTCCGGCTGGCCGACTACGTTGATGAAAACCTGCGCTGAACGCGCGCTGAACCGGACGGACCATGCCCTCTCTCTCGTCGCTCCACCAGGACATCCACGCCGCCCGCGAGGCGCTGACGCCCGCCTTTCTCGCGCGCACGCCCCGAAGCCGCGCGCTGTCCGAGAGCGCGCGCACCCACCTGCCGGGCGGCAATACGCGCTCGGTGCTGCACGCCGACCCCTACCCGGTCTACATGGCCTCGGCCGAAGGCGCGGAATCGATCGATGTGGACGGCCACCGCTGCGTCGACTTCGTCGGCGAGTTCTCCGCCGGTCTGTTCGGTCACAGCGACCCGGTCATCCGCGCGGCGGTCCAGGCCGCGCTGGAGCGCGGCTGGGTGATGGCCGCGCCCATCGCCGAGGAACAGCGGCTCGCGGCGCTGCTGGCGGCGCGCTTCCCATCGATCGAACAGGTGCGCTTCTGCAACTCCGGCACCGAAGCCAACCTGCTCGCGCTGGTCACCTGCCGCGCCGTCACCGGCCGCTCCACCATCCTCGCCTTCGAGCAGGGCTACCACGGCGGCGTGCTGACCTTCTCCGACCGCGCCTCGCCCATGAACGTGCCCTTCGACGTGCGGCTGGCGCGCTTCAACGACCTGGACTCGGTCGCCGCGCGCGTGCGGGAAGTGGGGAAGGACCTGGCCGCGATCATCGTCGAGCCCATGCTGGGCGCGGGGGGCAACATCGCCCCCTTGCCCGGTTTTCTCGCCGGCCTGCGCCGCCTGGCCGACCAGGCCGGCGCCTTGCTGGTCTTCGACGAGGTGAAGACCTCGCGCCTGGGGCCGGGTGGCATGCAGGGCCGCGAAGGCGTGACGCCCGACCTCACCACCCTGGGCAAATACCTCGGCGGCGGCCTGCCGCTGGCCGCCTTCGGTGGCCGCGCGGACATCATGCGCCGCTTCGACCCCGCCGACGCCCAGGGGCTCAAGCACGCCGGCACCTTCAACAACAACGTCTTCTCGCTGCACGCCGGCGTGGCGGGGATCGGCACCGTCTACACCCCGGAGCGCGCGGCCCGCTTCACCGACTGGGGCGATGCCGTGCGCGAACGCATCAACACGCAGTACCGCGCCATGGGCCTGCCCATGCAGGCCACGGGCGTGGGGTCGATCCTGTCGCCCCATTGCGGCAGCGCGCCCATCCATTCGCCGGGCGACATCCCGGCCGCCAGCGCCGCCATCGGCAAGCTGCTGCACCGCGCGTTGCAGCTGGAGGGCGTGCTGGTCTGCGCGCGCGGCGACATCTACCTCTCGCTGCCGATGACCGAGGCGCACACCGACCGGCTGCTGCAGGCACTGGCCGGGTTCGGGGAACGGTACCGGGGCCTGATCGAACGGGCGGCCGGGTAGCGCACGGCAGGCGAGGGTCGGCGAAGCTCACGATAATGGGGCTTTGCGATGGCGCCCCAGTCCGGGCGCCGGGCGATGGCCTTCGTTGATGAACCAATCCAGTTTTGAATTTGACGCGCCGGGCGAGGCGCAACCTGCGCCCGTCCCCGCCCCCGTTCCATCCCGCGCCAGGCGGCCAGCGCCGACAGCGCCGGCCCTGACGCTGGAAGACATGGCCCGGCGGCTGGAGCACGACCCCGACTTCCGCGTCCTGCGCCGACTCGTCCCCCTCATGGACTTCGGCCCCCCGCCGCTGGCCGCGCAGGTCCGGCGGGTGCTGGTGCTCGACACCGAGACCACCGGCCTGTCGCACCAGGCCGACAAGATCATCGAACTGGCCATGCTGCTGGTGGACGTGGACCTCGCCTCGGGCCTGCCGTTCGGGCCGGTGACGCTGTTCGAAGGCTTTGAAGACCCCGGCATGCCGATCCCGGCCGTGGCCCAGCAGGTAACCGGCATCAGCGACGACATGGTGGCCGGGCACCGGCTGGACGATGCGCAGGTCGAGGCCCTGGTGGCCCGGGCCGATCTCATCGTGGCGCACAACGCCGGCTTCGACCGCCCTTTCGTGGAAGCGCGCTTCCCCGGCTTCGCGGCCAAGGCCTGGGCCTGCTCCTTCGCGGACATCGACTGGAAGGCCGCGGGCGCCGAGTCGGCCAAGCTCAGCGCGCTGGCGCAGAACCACGGCTGGTTCTACGACGCCCACCGCGCGCAGGTGGATTGCCACGCCCTGCTGCAGGTGCTCTCGCGGCCCGTGGGCCCGCAGGGCCCGGCCACCGGCCTGAACCGGCTGATCTCGGTGGCGGCCCAGGCCAGCTTCAAGCTGCGCGCCACCGGCTCGCCGTTCGAGTCCAAGGACCTGCTCAAGGCCCGGGGCTACCGGTGGGACGGCGATGCCAAGGTCTGGTACTGCACCCTGGCCGACCAGGAACGCCTGGACGCCGAACTCGAATGGCTCAAGGCCGAGGTCTATGGCCGGCGCCAGGCGCGCGTGGAGATCGAGGCCCTGGACGGCCTGGTGCGCTACTCGGCCAGACCGGGCGTGGTGTCGCAAAGAGGGCTGTAAGAACCCCTTTCCCGGGCGCAGCGGCCCTGGCTTTGTCCTTTACAGTGGCCCCACCATGTCCCAAGCCGACGACGACAGCCTCTCGCCCATCGCTCCCCTGCGTCTGCCGGTGTTCCGCATGTTGTGGACCACCTGGCTCATGGCCAACATCTGCATGTGGATGAGCGAGGTGGCGGCGGCCTGGATGATGACCTCGCTGACCACCAAGCCGCTCTGGGTGGCGCTGGTGCAGACGGCCGCCACCTTGCCCGTGTTCCTGCTCGGCCTGCCCAGCGGGGCGCTGGCCGACAACCTGGACCGCAAGCGCTACTTCCTCTTCACCCAGCTGTGGGTGGCGGCGGTGGCCACCCTGCTGAGCGTGGTCATCTTCCTCGACGTGATGACGCCCCCGCTGCTGCTGGTGCTGATCTTCGCCAACGGCATCGGCATGGCGATGCGCTGGCCGGTCTTCTCGGCCATCGTGCCCGAGCTCGTGCCCCGCTCGCAGCTGCCGGCGGCGCTCGGGCTCAATGGCGTGTCGATGAACGCCTCGCGCATCATCGGCCCGCTGGTCGCCGGCGCGCTGATCGCCAGCGCCGGCAGCGCCTGGGTCTTCCTGTTCAACGCGCTGCTGTCGATCGGGGCGGCCATCATCATCAGCCGCTGGAAGCGCGAGCACACCCCCAACCCGCTGGGCCGCGAGCGCCTGGGCTCGGCGATGCGCGTGGGCCTGCAGTACGTGGCGCAGTCCTACCTGCTCAAGGGCGTGCTGCTGCGCATCTCGATCTTCTTCTTCCACTCCACCGCGCTGATGGCTCTGCTGGCCCTGATCGCGCGCGGCATGCAAGACGGCGGCGCCGGCACCTTCACCCTGCTGCTGGCCGCCATGGGCGCGGGCGCCATCACCTCCACCGCTTTCCTGCCGCGCCTGCGCCGCCGCTACTCGCGCGACGGCCTGGTGCTGCGCGGCGCCGCGGTGCAGGCCACGGCGATGGCCGTCATGGCCGTGACCCACCAGCTCTGGATCGCCGTGCCCTCGATGTTCCTCGGCGGCGCGGCCTGGATCACCGTGGCCAACACGCTCAGTGTGTCGATCCAGATGGGCCTGCCCGACTGGGTGCGCGCGCGCGGCATGTCGATCTACCAGATGTCCATCATGGGCGGCAGCGCGGCGGGCGCGGCGCTCTGGGGCCAGGTCGCCACCTGGACCAGCGTGCCCGTCTGCCTGGGCATCGCCGCCGTCAGCGGCATCAGCGCCATGGCGGCCGTCAACCGCTGGATGCCCGACGCCGGGCTGGAAGACGACCTCACCCCCAAGCGCATCTTCCCCGCCCCGTCGACCCCCGAGCCGCCGGGGCATGGCCATGTGATGGTCAGCATCGAGTACCGCGTCGACCCCGCGCGCGCGGCGGAATTCCGGTTGCTGATGCTCAACGAAAGCCGGCGCGGCCGGCTGCGCCACGGCGCCCTGTCCTGGGAGCTGCTGCACGACATCAACGACCCGGGCCGCTTCGTCGAGGTCATCGTCGACGAGTCGTGGACGGACCACCTGCGCCGCTTCGACCGCGTCACCGCCGCCGACGTCGCGCTGCGCGACCGCAAGCTCGCCTTTCACCTCGGCGACGAACCGCCGCGCGTCACCCGCTGCCTGATGGAAACCACCGTCTGAACGGCGGCGCGCAGGTCGTTCAGCGCTCGATCGGCCGCTCGGCCTCGGTCAGTTCACGGCGCGCCTCGTCCAGCTTGGCCTGGCGCTCGGCCAGCTTCTTCGGGTCGCCTTTCTGCTGGGCCTCGTGCAAGCTCTTTTCGCGTTCGGCCACCTTCTTCTGCGCCTGTCTGATCTCGGCGCTGCGCTCTTTCTCCAGCGACGCGTCGGTGCAGTTGGCCTGGTTGGCGCGCAAGGCCTTCTTCAGCCCCGCCACTTCCTGCTTGCGGCCGTGCTCGGTGGCGTTGGCCAGCTGGGCCTCGATGTTGCGGCGCTTGGCCTGGCAGGCGGAAGAGGGCTCGTTGGCCAGCGTCGGCGCGGCGAACACCAGCAGGGCAGAGGCGCAGCACAGGGCGGCGATGGCTTTCATGGGCGGTTCCTTCCTGGGGGATGAAGCGGCCATCATAGGCCCGCGCGCTATGGGCCGGCGCCGGCCTTCTGCGAGAGATCGCGCGCGGCCTCCAGCAGCCATTGCGCGATGCGCCTGACCTGCGCGTCGTCCACGCGCGCGCTCGGGCCGTACACCGCGAGCGAGCCCACCACCTTGGCGCCGGCCGAGAAAAACGGCGCGGCGATCGCCACCGCGCCCCGGATCAGCTCGTCGCGGCTGATCGCGTAGCCGGCCTCGCGGATGCGCACCAGCTCGTCCAGGTAGGCCTTCTGGCGTGCCTTCGGAATGCGACCCTCGATGTAGTGCAGCGCATCGGGCGCGAACGCGAGAATGGCGCGCCCGCTCGCGCCCAGGATCACCTTCTCGCTGTGGCCCACGCCGCGCTTGAAGCTCAGCGGCTGCGCGCTCGGCATCTCCGCCACGCACACCCGCTCCTCGCCGTGGTGCACCAGCAGCGCCACCGTCTCGCCCGTCTGCTCCCACAGGCGCCGCATCATGGGCTGCGACAGCGTGGCCAGGTCCAGGCCCGAGGTCCACATGTGCGCCAGGTGCGCCACCGAGGGGCCGAGCTGGAAACGCTGCGGCTCGCCCACGGACACGATGAAACCGCGCAGCTCCAGCGTGCGCAGCAGCCGGTACAGCGTGGGGCGGCTCAGGTCCACGCGCTTGAGCAGCTCGCTCGCGCTCAGCTGCCGGTCGCCCGCGCGAAAGGCCATCAGGATGTCCAGCGCGCGGTCCACGGCGCGCACGCCTTCGTTGCTCTTGTCGATGCTCATCGCCATCTCCCGGGTGTTGGAGCCCGCATTGTATGAAATGCGTCCGCCTGATGGACAGTCGGCTCATTTTCTTTGACATGGATCAAATGGGATTTCTAGAATGGACACCTGTCTCACCTGACGTACAAGCAACCCACCCCACGGAGTCCCCCAGTGAACAAGGAAATGTCTGAAACGCTCACCCGCGTCGGTCCCGGCACCCGCATGGGCAACCTCATGCGCCGCTACTGGGTGCCCGCGCTGGCATCGAGCGAAATCCCCGAGGCCGACGGGCCGCAGGTGCGCGTGCAGCTGCTCGGCGAGAAGCTGCTGGCCTTTCGCAACACCGACGGCAAGGCCTGCCTGATCGGCGAGTTCTGCTCGCACCGCGGCGTCTCGCTCTACTTCGGCCGCAACGAGGAAAACGGCATCCGCTGCGCGTACCACGGTGTGAAGTTCGACGGCGATGGACAGTGCGTGGACGTGCCTTCCGCGCCGCAGGCCTGCGCGCGCATGCACATCAAGGGCTACCCCTGCGTCGAGCGCGGCGGCATCGTCTGGACCTACATGGGCCCGGCCGACCAGCAGCCCGCGCCGCCCGAGCTGGAGTGGTGCACGCTGCCGCCCGAACACGTGTTCGTCTCCAAGCGCCTGCAATACAGCAACTGGCTGCAGGCCATGGAAGGCGGCATCGACACCGCCCACGTGTCCTACGTGCACCGCTTCGAGGTCGACACCGATCCCATGCACCAGGGCGTCAAGGCGCTGGACTACATCAAGGCCGACGGCAACGTGAAGTTCGAGATCGAGCAGACGCCCTTCGGCCTGAGCCTGTTCGGCCGCCGCAACGGCGAGCCCGATTCCTATTACTGGCGCATCACGCAGTGGCTGTTCCCCTGGTTCACGCTCATCGCCCCGTTCGGCGACCACGCGCTGGGCGGCCATGTGTGGGTGCCGATCGACGACCACAACTGCTGGGCCTGGAGCATCAACTGGCAACCCGGCCAGCCGCTCACCGAGGAAGAGCGCACCGCGATGCAGGAGGGCAAGGGCATCCACGTCGAGTACGAGGCGCCGGGCAGCTTCATCCCCAGGCAGAACCGCGACAACGACTACGGCATGGACCGCGTGGCCCAGCGCGAAGACCGCTCCTACAGCGGCGTCTTCGGCTTCTCCGCGCAGGACTACTCGCTGCAGGAAAGCATGGGCACCATCCAGGACCACGAGGCCGAGAAACTGCTGCCCACCGACAAGGCCATCGTGATGGCGCGCCGCATGCTGCACGAAGCCGCGCTCGGCCTGGAACAGGGCCAGACGCCGCCCGCGCTCGACGCCAGCGCACAGCACGTGCGCCCCGCCGGCGTGCTGCTGCCCAAGGAGCAGGACCCGGTGGCCTGGGCGCGCGAGGAACTCGCCGACGCCACGAAGAAACCGGTCTTCAGCCTCTGAGCGGCTTCCCCTTTTCCCCCACGACAGACCAACACAGGAGACACCCATGAAGTCCCATCTCAAACTCGCGGCCGCCGTCGCGCTCGCGGCCTGCGCGGCCACCTCGGCCTGGGCGCAAGGCGCCGACTGGCGCCCGAGCAAGCCGGTGCGCATCATCGTGCCCATCGTCGGCAGCACCAACGACGTGCTCGCGCGCCTGATCGGCCCCGAGTTGCAGAAGGCGTTCGGCCAGCCCTTCGTGGTCGAGAACAAGCCCGGCGCGGGCGGCAACATCGGTGCGCTCGAAGTGGCGCGCGCCGCGCCCGATGGCCATACCCTGCTGATCGGCTACAACGGCCCTCTGGCCATCAACGTCACGCTGTTCGACAAGATGCCCTACGACCCGATGAAGGAGCTCGCGCCCATCACGCTGGCCGTGAAGTCGCCGCAGTACCTCGTGGTGAACCCCGCCGCCGGCTTCACCGACGTCAAGGACTTCATCGCCAAGGCCAAGGCCAACCCGTCCAAGTACAGCTACGGTTCGGTGGCCATGGGCAGCGCCTCGCACCTCACCATGGAAATGATGAAGTCGGCGGCGGGCTTTCACGCCACCCACATTCCCTACCGGGGCGCCGGCCCGGCCGTGACCGACCTGATCGCCGGCAACGTCCAGGCCGGCTTCTTCGTGCCGGGCAACGTGCAGGGCTTCGTGAAGGAGGGCCGCCTCAAGCTGCTCGCCTCCACCGGCACCAAGCGCTTCCCCAGCACGCCTGATGTGCCCACGCTCGCCGAGTCCGGCCTCAAGGACTTCGAGGCCACCTCGTGGATCGGCCTGCTCGCGCCCGCCGGCACGCCGCCCGCCATCATCAACCGCTACCACGACGAGATGGTGCGCATCCTCCAGTCGCCCGAGATCCAGAAGCGCCTGCACGAGATGGAGTTCGAGATCATCGCCAGCTCGCCCAAGCAATTCAGCGACTGGATCGGCACCGAGATCGTGCGCTGGGGCAAGGTCATCAAGGCCACCGGCGCCAAGGCGGAGTGAGCGACCCATGAGCGAACCCCAACGCGAACCCCGTCTGGCGGGCAAGACCGCACTGATCACCGGCGGGGGCGCCGGCATCGGTGCCGCCGCCGCCCGGCTGTTCTGCCGCGAAGGCGCGGCCGTGCTGCTGGTGGACGCCGACGCCCAGGCCCTGGCGCGCACGAAGGAAACCATCCTGCGGGCCATGCCGCAAGCGTGCGTGAGCACCGTCGCCGCCAACGTGGCCGACGAGGCCGCCGCGAAGGCGGCGGTGGCGCAGTGCACCGAACAAGGGGGCGGGCTCGACATCCTGGTCAACAACGCCGCCATGCGCAACTACACCGCCGCCGCCCACGCCACGGCCGCCGAATGGCAGGCCATGGTGGGCGTGAACCTGGTGGGCATGTCCAACTACTGCGGCGCGGCCCTGCCGGCCCTGCGGCACAGCGGCGCGGGCGCCATCGTCAACGTCTCGTCCTGCTACGCCGTCACCGGCCGCAAGGGCATGGCGCTGTACGACGCCACCAAGGCGGCCCAGCTCGCGTTCACGCGCAGCCTGGCCTTCGAGGAAGCGCCGCACGGCGTGCGCGCCAACGCCGTCTGCCCCGGCTCCACGCTGACCGACTTCCACGTCGGCCGCGCGCAGGGCGCGGGCAAGAGCGTCGAGCAGCTCAAGACCGAGCGCAAGGACAGCTCGCTCATCGGCCGCTGGGCCTCGCCCGAGGAAATCGCCTGGCCCATCGTGTGGCTGGCCTCGGACGAAGCGTCCTTCATCACCGGCACCACGCTGATGGTCGACGGTGGGCTGCACATCATGTGAGTGGTGACTGGCATGTCGTCTCCCACCTTGCAGGCCCTCGTCCACAACCTCCGGCACGAGGCCACGGGCATCGTCAGCGTCGAGCTGCGTCCCGTGGCGCCGTGCACCGCCTTCCCCGTGGTGGAGGCCGGTGCCCACATCGACCTGCACCTGGGCAATGGCCTGGTGCGCAGCTACTCGCTCACCAACCCGGGCGAAAGCCACCGCTGCGTGGTCGCCGTGCTCAACGACCGGCACAGCCGGGGCGGCTCGCGCTACGTGCACGAGCAGCTGCGCGTGGGCCAGGTCATCGCCATCGGTGCACCGCGCAACCACTTCCGACTGCAGGAAGACGCGCCGCGCAGCGTGCTGCTGGCCGGCGGCATCGGTGTCACTCCGGTGTTCGCCATGCTCCAGCGCCTGGCCGAACTGCAGCGCCCGGCCTGGCTCATCTACTGCGCGCGCAGCCGCAAGGAAGCGGCCTTCGTGGCCGACATCGAGGCCCTGGTGCGGGCGCACCCCGCGCTGTCGCTGCGCTGCCACTTCGACGACGAACACGGCGGGCCGCCCGACCTCGTGCAACTGCTCGACGGCCACGCCAAGGACACCCATTTCTACGCCTGCGGCCCCGCGCCCATGCTCGACGCCTACGAACGCGCCTGCGCGCAACTGGGCCAGGCGAACGTGCACCTGGAGCGCTTCGCCGCCGGCGCGCCCGTGGCCGACACCACGGCCGCGGTGGGCTACAGCGTGGAACTGCGCCAGTCCGGCAAGACCGTGCAGGTCGCGCCCGGCGTGGTGCTGCTCGACGCCTTGCTCGACGCCGGCGTGACCCTGGACCACAGCTGCCGCGAAGGCGTGTGCGGCGCCTGCGAGACCAAGGTCATCTCGGGCGACGTGGAGCACCACGACCTCATCCTCACCCAGCAGGAGCGCGCGGCCAACCAGTCCATGATGGTCTGCGTCTCGCGCTGCCGCTCGGGCCGCCTCGTGCTCGACGCCTGAGCCCACCCACCCGCCGCGCGGCCCTTGCGCGGCTCATTTTGCGGCGGTAATATAACAACGTTATTGAAACGTACCGCTGCTACATGAACCCTCCCTCATCGAGTTCCACCGGCCCCTGGGCGTCCAGCGTGCGCGACATGAAGCGCGTGGCCATCCTCGCCGCCGCGAGCGAGGTGTTTGGCGAAGAGGGCCTGCAGGGCGCCACCATGCGCCAGATCGCGCAGCGCGCCGGCTGCACCACCGGCGCCATCTACCCGCTGTTCGCCAGCAAGGAGCTGATCTACGCCGAGCTGCTCGCCACCTCGCTGGCCGACCTGCACGCCCATGTGTCCGCCGCCGCCAGCGGCGCGGGCGCGGGCCTGCCGCACGAGCGCGCCGCCAAGGCCTTTCTCGACCACTACCTCGCGCGCCCCTACGAGGTGAACCTCGGCCTCTACGCCTTCAACGGCCTGAAGAAACTCGGTGTCGGCAAGGAACACGACCGCGCACTCAACAAAGCGCTGATCGACACCCTCGTGCTGCTCTCACCGCACGAGCGGCGCAGCCGCACCAGCCCGCCCGACGCCGAGGCCATGGCCACCTTCGCCCAGCTCATCGGCACGCTCGTGCTGCACCAGGCCGGGCGTTTGCAGGTGTCGAAGTTTTCCCCCAAGCAGCTCATCGAGCATTCATTGACCACCCGCCGGCGAGCCGCCGGACCGCAGGAGACATGACACATGACCGTGAGAACCGAGAAGAACGGCGCCGTCTGGACCATCATTCACAGCCGGTTTGACGAGGCGCGCAACGCGATGGACCCCGAGAGTGCCGACGCGCTCGTGGCCGCGCTGCAGGCCTTCGACAAGGACCCGGGCGCCTCCGTGGCCGTGCTCTGGGGTGAGGGCGGCGCCTTCTGCGCCGGCTGGGACCTGAAATACGCCAGCACCCTGGGCGACCGCGAGCGGTTCGATGCCGACATCGCGCGTGGCCTGGCCTTCCCCATGGGCGCCAACGACGCCCCGCGCGGCCCGCTCGGGCCCACGCGCCTCGAACTCTCCAAACCCGTCATCGCCGCCGTGGAAGGCCCGGCCGTCGCCGGCGGCATGGAACTCGCGCTCTGGTGCGACATCCGCGTCATGGCCGACACCGCCTACTTCGGCGTCTACTGCCGCCGCTGGGGCATCCCTTTGCTGGATGGCGGTTCCGTGCGCCTGCCGCGCCTGGTGGGCCAGGGCCGCGCGATGGAAATCATCCTCACCGGCCGCAAGGTGCCGGCCACCGAAGCGCTGGCCATCGGCATGTGCGAGAAGGTGGTGGGCGAGGGCGGTGCGCGCGCGGCCGCCGAAGCCATGGCGCAGGAGATCGCGCGCTTCCCGCAGGCCGCCGTGCGCGCCGACCGCCGCACCGTGCACGAAACCTACGGCCTGCCCCTGCGCGACGCCATGCGCCGCGAATGGCACAACGGCGTGGAGGCGCACTTCATCGAAGGAGCCGACGGCGCGGGCCGCTTCGCTGCCGGCCTGGGCCGCAGCGGCGACTTCAGCAAGATCTGACACCCCCCTGCGCCGCTGCGCGGCTTCCCCCTCCGTGGCGCGCCTTCGGCGCTTCGAGGGGGACGGCATCTCGGGCCGGCGAAGCCGGACCCTTGATGCCTCTGGTGGGCGTTGCCTCTCTCGTTGCGGGCCGCGTGCCGGCTCAGGCCGCTTGCGGCGCGGGCTGGGCCGAGGCCGGCAGGCCGAAGATCTTGTCGAACGCGAGGTTGAACACGAAGGTGTAGACCAGGAAGAACACGATCAGGCCCAGGTCCAGCACGAAGGCCTGCCAGAGCGAGATGTCCAGCCACCAGGCGAACAGCGGCACCAGCGTGATCACCAGGCCCCCTTCGAAACCGATGGCGTGCGCCACGCGGCGCAGCACGCTGCGCCCGCGCTTGGCCTGGCGCGCCTCCCAGCGTTCGAACAAGGTGTTGTAGACCAGGTTCCAGATCACCGCGATGGCCGAGGCGGCAATGGCCGCCACGCTCGCGTGGCCCATGTTGGCGCCCGACAGCAGGGCCAGGCCCGTGGTGGACATGGTGATGGCGATGATCTCGTAGAGGGTGATGTAGACGACTTTGCGTTTGATGCCTTGCATGGCGAACTCCGATTTCCCTGGCCTCCGGGCCGGTGTGGCTGAGGCAATGAGCGCATGGTAGGTCGGCTTGGCTGACGATAAAAGTCAGATACTTTCAGAAAATCTGATAAGTTAGCCGCCATGGCCTTTTCCAGCGACAACGTGCGTGTTTTCCTCGCGGTGCTCGACGCCGGCTCGTTTTCGGCCGCCGCGCGCCAGCTCGGGCGCGTGCCCTCGGCCGTGAGCATGACCATTGCCCACCTGGAAGCCGAGCTCGATCTCGTGTTGTTCGACCGCAGCGCGCGCGAACCCAGGCCCACCGACGTGGCGCGCGCGCTGGAGCCGCAGGCCCGGCAGCTCGCCAGCCAGCTGCGCCAGCTGCAGGCGCACGCCGAAGGCCTGCACCAGGGGCTGGAGCGCCAGCTCACCATCGCCATCGCGCCCGAGCTGCTGTCCGCGCCCTGGAGCCAGCCGCTGGCCGTGCTGGCCACCGAGTTCCCCGCGCTCATCGTCGAAGTGCTGTCCGCCCCGCAGGCCGATGCGCTGCGCATGCTGCACGCGGGCGACGCGCAGCTCGCGCTCGTGTTCGAGCGCCCGGGCACCGACGAGCGCGAAGGCTTTCAGGAACTGGGTCAGGAAATCCTGGTGGCGGTGATCTCACCTTCTCACCCCGAGGTGCGGGCGCGCCAGGGCCAGCTGCAGCTGAACGACCTGATCGACATCCGCCAGATCGCCGTGGTCAGCCGCGACCCGCGCGGGCGCGACCCCCGCCTGCTGCTCTCGCGCCACATCTGGCGCACCGACAGCCACCTCGCCACGCTCAGCCTGGTGCAAGCCGGCCTGGGCTGGGCCTACCTGCCGCGCAGCCTCATCGCGCCCATGGTGGCGGCCGGCACGCTGACGGAAATCCGCTTCAACAACATCAGCAACCAGCTGCGCGTGTGGGTGGACGTGGTGTGGCACACCGACCGGCCCATGGGCCTCGGTGCCAAGCGCTTCATCGAGTTGATGCGGCAGGCCGCGACGAGCGGACCGGCCTGAGCCGGGCGCTCAGACCAGCGCGTTGACCTGCGTGCCCAGCGAGCCGCCGCTGGCCAGCGGCAGGGCGGCCGGCAAGGCGTTGAGCATCGCCATGGCGCTGGACGACTGGATGTCCTGCGCCTTCTTCAGCACCTGGATCTGCACTTCGCTGGTGACCTGATCGCGCTTCATGTCGGCGACGGCGTGAACAAGGGCGGCGGGAGAAACGTCCATGGGGCTTCCAGGCAGGGAGAAAAGATGCCCCTTGTATCGGCCGCTCCCGGGCGAACTTGACCGGCCTGTGGGCCGTTCAGCCGGCGCGGAACTCCCCCGGTGCCACGCCATAGCGCTGCTTGAAGCGCCGGTAGAAGGTCGACACCTCGCCAAAGCCCGCCGCGAAACCGATCTCGGCCGTGCCCAGGTGGCGCGACGCCGGGTCGCGCAACAGCGCGTGCGCGCGCGCCAGCCGGGCGCGCGTGAGGTATTCGTGAAAACTGCCGTCCGACAGCGCGAACAGCTGGTGCAGCGTGCGCAGCGACACGCCGAACGCCCGCGCCACGCGCTCGGGCGTCAGGTCCATCTCGCTCGAGCGCTGCTCCACCTGCTGCTGCACGCGCAGCAACAGCGCGCGCCGCCGCGCCAGCCGCGTGGGCTCGTGCTGATCGGGGCCCGCACCCACCGCGCCCGCCACCAGCGCGCACAGCGTGCCCAGGGCCATGTCCCGGCTCGCGGCGGAAAGCCCCGCGTGGTGCCGCAACAGGCCGTCGAGCCAGTTCGCGATCAGCTCGCGCTCGGTGTGCGCGCGGTCGATGTGGTGCATGGGCAGCGGCTCACCCGAGCGCAGCGCCAGCAAGGGGTGCAGCCGCGCGCGCTCGATGCGCCAGAGGCGGAAATCGAACACCCCGTCGGTGCCGGTGCAAAAGGCCAGGTTGGGGTCGGCGATCACGATGTCGCCGGCCTCGGCCACACAGCGCTGGCCCTGCTGCTCGAACCACGCGCGGCCCTGCCGCTGCAGGTACACGTAGTAGGTGTCGCCCGGGCACTCATCGATGTCCTGTTCACGGCGCTGCACCAGGTGGCCGTCGCAGACGATGTCGGTCACGTCCAGCGCGCCCAGGTGGCGCCGCGCGATCGCGCCATGGAAGGGGGGGCGCGGGTGCACCGCCGGTTGGCGCTGCGGCGTCAGCGCGTACACGTGCTCGCAACACGCCTCGCGCCATTCGTCGAAGCGCGTGGCGGCCGGCACGCTGTCGGTGGACCACTCCGTGAGCATGGTGGAACTGCCTCCTGGTTGGGACGGCTGCCAGTATCCAGCGTTTTGATCAAAACGAACAATATCGCGGGAATATGCACAGAAGCGAATCGATTGAGCGGCTTGTGCTCAGGACGCCGGGCACGGCCCGGGCAGGCTATGCCAGCGGCGTGGCCTGCAGGCCGCCCACGACAAAGCGCACCAGGTACTTCGCGGCATCTTCAATCGGTGGGGCGGTGAACTCCGCACCCAGCAGCGTCAGGATCCGGTCGTGGGCGTTGTGGGCGTAGAAGAAGGCGCCAAAGAGAAACACCATGCGCCAGTAGAACTCCTTGTCGTCGAGGTGCGTGCAACGCCGATGCAGCGCCTGCATGAAGTCCTTGGCGAACCCGTCCACGATCGATCCCATCGCTTCCCGCACGTCGGGGGATGGGTCGGCCAGCATGCGGCCATAGAAGCTCCGGAACGCGTCGCGCTGCTCCGCGGCGGCGCCCGCCACGCGCAGCGAAGGCTCCATGGCGGCCAGCAGCAGGTCCTCGATGGGGGCGTTCGTCTCCACGGCGGACGAGAGCCGGGCCATGCGCTCCGCCATGATGGGCCCGAGGCGGCGCTCCAGCACGGCGCGACACAGCGCCTGCTTGGAGCCCCAGTAGTAATGGAACATGCCGAGGTTGACCCCGGCGGCTTCCGCGATCTGGCGAATGCTCGTTCCGCCATAGCCCTGGGCCGCGAACAGCTGCTCCGCCGCGTCCAGGATCAGCGCCTGCGTGTTGGGGCGTTCTGATTCGCCCACGGCCTCGGCGCGTGGGCGCCTGCCGGTCGGACTCAACTTTTTCGTGGCCATGTGCTCTCCCGCGCCCGCCGTCGAGCGCTCAAATCGGTTCGGCCATTGTGCCTGTTGACATGAAGTCATACGTGCGTATAAACTCAAATTACACGAACGTATAAACATGAAACTCATCGACCTCAGCACCTTGTTGGACCCCCAGGACCGAGACCTTCTGCCGCCATCGCTCAGTGCAGCGGCCGGCGTTGTCGCTCCCCGGATCGAATACCAGCGCCCCGACGAAGCCGAAGGCAAGGACCGCTTCTGCGCGTTTTTCGGCTGCACCCACGAAGACCTCCCGGACGGGGAGGGCTGGGGGTCGGAAGTCCTGACCGACATGTCCTCGCACTGCGGCACGCACGTGGACGCGCCGATGCACAGCGGCTCCCGCTGCGCGGGCCAACCGGCCCGGACGATCGATCAGATTGCCCTGGACGAGCTCTACTGCCCGGGCGTCGTGCTCGACTTGCGCGCCATGGTGGAGCCTTGTGGCGCGATCACCCCCGCCATGCTGAACGAGGCCCTGGGCGCGGCCGGCGTGGGCGACATCGCCGGCCACGCGGTGCTGCTGCGCACCGGGCAGGAGCGCTTCCGGATCGGGGAGCCGGGCTTTTTCCAGTACCCGGGGATGACGCGCGAAAGCACGCTCCATCTCACCGGCCTGGGCGCCAAGGTGCTGGGCACCGACGCCGTGGGTTGGGATCGGCCGTTTCCCACGATGGCGGCCGATTTCCGCCGCACCGGCGACCGCCGGTATCTGTGGGACGCGCACAAGGCCATCACGGAGTGCGAAGCCTTCATCGTCCAGCAGCTCTGCAACCTGGAAGCGCTGCCGGCCAGCGGTTTCCACGTCGGCTTCTTTCCGATCAAGCTGGCGCGCACCAGCGCGGCACCGGCCCGCGCCGTCGCCTTCCTTCCCGACCTCCTGAAGACGCCATGAAACTCGTCACCTACCGATCCGCGCCCACGCAGCCGCCCCGGCTCGGCGTTCTCCAGGGCGATGGCGCCCTCCTGTGCCTGACCAGCCGGCATGCGGGCGACGCCCGCTTTTCGTCCATGGCCGCCCTGATCGCGGCAGGCGAAGACGCGCTCGCGCAGGCGCGCCGGGATGCCGAGGCCCACCGCCCCGGGCATCCGAACGAAGTGCCACCCGGTGGTTATGGGTTGTTGACCCCGCTCGAACGCCCACCCCTGATGCGCGACTGGGGCACGATGACGGCGCACCCGAAGTTCTTCCTGGCAATGCGCGCGCGCCAACGCGCGCAGGCCAGCCCGGATCCCGCGGCGGCCCTGGAAGCGGCGCGCCAGGAAGGCCTGCTGGATCTGCCCGCCAACTGGTTCAGCGTGCCGCGCTTCTACACCGCCAACCCCTTGAACCTGGCCGGGCCCGGCCAGGCCATCGAATGGCCCGCCTTCGCGCAGAAACTCGACTACGAGCTGGAACTCGCCATCGTTCTGGGGCGCACGGGCAGGGACATTCCTCAGGGCCGGGCGCGCGATTTCATCCTGGGCGTGACCCTGTTCAACGACTTCACGGCCCGCGACGTGCAGGCGGCCGAAGGCCAGCCCGCGGGCAAGAGCAAGGACTTCGACGGCGCCTACGCGCTGGGCCCTTGCATCGTCACGCTGGACGAGCTGCCCGACCTGTACAAGCTGCGCGTGACCTCGCGGCTCAACGGGGAGACGCAGACCGTGGACAGCACGGCCAGCATGGAAATCGGCTTCGAGGACCTGATCGCCTACGCCAGCCGGTCCTGCACCTTGCACGCCGGGGAGGTGTTCGCCTCGGGCACCTTCGCGCGGGGTTGTGGCGTGGAGACCGGCCGGCTGCTGCAGCCCGGGGACCGCATCGAGCTGGAGGCCGAGCACATCGGCATTCTGGAGAACACCATCGTCGCGTCCGGTGCCGCCCTGAAAGGCGGCGCATGAGCGCGGCGCAGGGCCGCTCCCAAGCAGGCTCGCACCGCAGTCCGCAGGGCGAAGGTGTTCCAGTGAGCTCGGCCGTCTACATCGTGGGCGTCGGCATGACGCCGACCGGCAAGTTCGCCGATGCCACGCTGCACCAGCTCACCGCCACGGCGGTGCGCGCGGCGCTGGCGGATGCCGGGGCCACCGGCGCGCAGGTGCAGATGGCGTACTTTTCCAACGTGGCGGCTTCCTACCTGCAAGGCCAGCACATGGTGGCCGGCCAGGTCGTGCTGCGCGAACTCGGCATCGTCGGGGTGCCCATCGTCAACGTCGAGAACGCCTGTGCCAGCGCCTCGACGGCCTTCTGGCTGGCGTGCCAGAGCGTGCGCAGCGGCAGCGCCGACATGGCGCTCGCGGTGGGGGCCGAGAAGCTGTACGACGCGAACAAGTCCAAGTCCTTCGAGATCTTCGGCGGCGGCTTCGATGTGACCCGCCAGGGCGAGCTGCTGGCCTACCTGGAGCGCCTGAAAGGCGCGGCCGGCGCGCCGGCCGACCCGGCGGTTTCTTCGCCGCAGCGAAGTGTCTTCATGGACATCTACGCGGCGCTGGCCGTGAACCACATGCAGCGCCACGGCCTGACGCAACGCCAGCTGGCGGCCGTGGCGGCCAAGAACCACGCGCACTCGGTGCACAACCCGCTCGCGCAATACCGCGATGCGTGGTCCATCGACGAGGTGCTGGCCGCCCGTGCCATCGCCGACCCCCTGACGCTGCCGATGTGCGCGCCGATCGGGGACGGGGCCGCGGCGGTGCTCGTCTGCAACGCGGCCGGACTGCGGCGCCTGTCCGGCGCGGCACCCGTCGATGTGCTGGCTTGCCAACTGGTGAGCGGTCTTCCCCGCCACGACGACGACGTGGACCTCGCCATCACGCGCCGGGCCGCCCTGGCCGCCTACGAAGGCGCGGGCATCGGGCCCGAGGACGTGGACGTGGCCGAGGTCCACGATGCCACCGCGTTCGGCGAAATCCTCCAGACCGAGGCGCTGGGTTTCTGTGCCCGCGGCGAAGGGGGCGTGTTTGCCGAATCCGGCGCGACGGCGCTCGGCGGATCGCTGCCCATCAATGTCTCGGGTGGACTCGAATCCAAGGGCCATCCGATCGGCGCCACCGGCCTGATGCAGATCGCCGAGCTGACGCAGCAGCTGCGCGGGCAGGCGGGCCTGCGACAGGTCGCGGGTGCGCGCGTGGCCCTCGCGGAGAACGGTGGCGGATTCATCGAGAACGAGGAGGCCGTCGCTTGCGTCACCCTCCTTGGCGCCGGCCGCCGGAGACGAGCTTGAACACCCCAAGGAACCCTGACATGAAACGAACCCCCATCCCCCGCCGCCACGCGCTGGCGTGCCTGGCCAGCCTCGCGGTGGCATCGCCCCTGTGGGCACAAACCCCCTGGCCCAGCAAACCCATCCGGCTGGTGGTGCCCGCCAGCCCGGGCAGCGGCCCGGACGTCATGGCGCGCCTGATCGGCGATCGGCTGGCACGGCGCCTGGGCCAACCCATCGTGGTCGAACCGACCCCGGGCGCCTCCGGCATCCTGGGGGCCGACAAGGCCCTGAACGCGCCACCGGACGGCTACACCTTTCTGTTCGGATTCAACCAGCTGATGACCATGAATCTGCACATCTACGCCAAGCTCCCTTACGACCCGGTGCGCGGCATCGCGCCGGTGAGCCTGATCTCCAAGGGGGGCTATGTGCTGCTCGCCGGCCCGTCGGTGCCTTTCGATGACGTGGCGGGCATGATCAAACACGCGCGGGCCCATCCCGGCGCCCTGGTCTATGCGTCCTTCGGCAATGGCAGCGCGCCCCACCTGGGCATGGAACTGCTCAAGCAACGCGCCGACATCGATCTGCTGCACGTGCCCTACCGCACCAGCGCGGCGGCCAACACCGACCTCATGGCCAACCAGATCCACGTCAAGATCGAAACGCAGTCCTCGGCCGTTCCGCTGGTGCGCAGCGGCAAGGTGAAGGCCCTGGCGGTCACCACGGGCACCCGCATGAGCGCGCTGCCGGAAGTTCCCACCCTGAAGGAGACGGTGCCCGGTTTTGAGCTCACCGGCTGGAACGCCGTCTGGGCCCCCGCGGGCACACCGGCGAATGCGGTGGACCAGATGTCCCGCGCCATCCAGGCCACGCTGCAGGAACCCGAACTGCGCAAGCGGCTTGGCGACATGGGCATCGATCCCCAGGGCTCGATGCCCGGCGAACTCGACCAGTTGACCGTCCAGGAATCCGCGCAGTGGGGCAAGCTGATCCGGGAAAAAGGCATCAAGGCGGATTGAGCATGGCACCCGCGACCCCGCACACGATCGCCGATCTGGTGGAGGCCTTGGCGCGCGAGCGCGGCGACGATCTGGCCCTGACCTTCGTCGACCACGCCGCGGCGAAGGAGGAGGAAGGCACCCAGCGCCGAACCTATGCGCAGCTGTGGCGGGCCGCCACACGCCTTGCCACCGGCCTGAGCCAGCAAGGTTTCCGCCCCGGTGAACGGGTGGCCCTTCTCATGGCCAACCACCCGGAGTTCGTGGAGATGCTGGTCGCCAGCGGCCTCACCGGGCTCACGCTGGTGCCCATGGACCCTCGCACGCCTCCCGAGCGGCTGGCCTACATGCTGACCAAGACGCGCTGTTCGCTGCTGATCGCGGAGCCCGAAGCGCTGCAGGGTGCGCTGGCGGTGCGTGGCGCCTGCCCCGACCTGCGTTTGATGGCGGTGCTCGGCCACCCCGGCGTGCCCCTGGTCGCGGGCGTGGTGCCTTACGACAGCCTGCCCGCCGCCACCGCGTCGCCCGCGCTTGCCGCCCTTCGGCGCCCCGCCGACGAGGACATGCAGATCCTCTTCACCTCGGGCACCACCGGGAACCCCAAGGGCATCGTGTACAGCCACCGCAAGTTCGCCGACACGGCCCGCATGGCCGCCACGGCCTTCGGGTACGGTCCGGGCGACAGGCTGTACTCCGGACTCTCGCTGACCCACGCCAATGCTCAGCTGGTGACCCTGGGCGCGGCCCTGGTCCGCGGGCTGCCCGTGGTCTTCTCGCGGCGGTTCAGCAAGCGCCGGATGTGGCGCACGGTGCGTGAGCACCGCTGCACCAGCCTGACCTTGCTCGGCGGCATGACCACCGCCATCTACTGCGACCCCGCGACGCCGGCCGATCGCGACCACCAGGTGCGCCTGGTGGTGTCCGCCGGCATGCCGGCGGCCATCTGGAGCGACTTCGAACACCGCTTCGGCGTGAGCCTGCTGGAGTTCTACGGCACCGCCGAGGGCGGCCTGACGATGAAGCCCGCCGGGGTCGGGCCCATCGGCAGCATCGGCCAGCCGCCACCTTCGCTGAGCACGCGCATCGTGGACGGCGCGGGGCAGGACGTGGCACCCGGCGAGCGGGGCCAACTGCTGATCCGGTCCTCGGACGGCACGCCTTTCCAGGTGTCCTATGTGGACGACCCCGACGCGTCCGAAGCCAAGTGCCGCGGTGGCTGGCTGTGGACGGGCGACGTGGTGCACGCCGATGCGCAGGGCTGGCTGTTCTTCGACTTTCGCCTGGGGCACGGCATCCGCCGCAATGGCGACTTCATCGACGCCGCGGCCATTGAAAAGGCGCTGGCCGAAACCGCGCTGGTGGACGACGTCTTCGTGTTCGGGGTGCCCGCCGCGTCCCGCGTTCCCGGCGAATCGGATGTGGTGGCGGCGGTCGTCTTCAAGCCGGGAGCGCCTGTCCAGCGGGAACCCGCTGTCGCGGCACTCCACGCCGCCTTGACCCGGCCCGTGGTCCTGCAGCAGGTCCTGCCGTTGGATGCCATCCCCAAGACCGCCTCGGAGAAACCCCTGGCCCGCGTGCTGTGCCAGCTCCTGGCGGACCGACCGGATCAGGCCCTGGATTGGCCGGCATCGACGCCGTTGAGCACATGAGCACGGTCTGAACTTTTCGCGCGCGCATTGCCAAGCCTTGGCGCGCGGTTTGCGAAGACAGTTGGCCTGAGTCTGCGCAAGATGGCGGTGTGTGCCTTGACGCTTCCTCCCCTTCGCGCTGCTGCGACACCCCGCCACCCACCACGGTCCTGATCGCCGACGACCACGCGCTGGTGCGCGATGGCATGCGCGGCCTCGTGGCCGGCCTGCTCGGCGAGGTGGTCTGCCTGGAGGTGGGCGATGGCGACGCGCTGATGCGCGCGGCCCAGGCGCACCCGGCGGCCGGGCTGGCCCTGGTGGACCTGAACATGCCCGGCATGGAGCGCGGTTTTCGCCTGGCCGAACTCGCGCACCGCCACCCGGGCCTGCCGCTGGTGGTGATCTCGGCGCTCACGTCGCCCGACGTGGTGCGGCGCACGCTGGAGATTCCCAGCGTGCACGCCTTCGTGCCCAAGAGCGCGCCCTCGGCGCAGATCATGGCCGCGATCGGCGCGGCGCTGCAGGGCCGCAAGCTGCCCTTCGCGCACCGCGCCCCGGAGGCGCGGCGGCCCGAGGTGGTGCTCACGCCGCGCATGGAAGAGGTGCGCCAGCTGCTGCGCCAGGGCATGAGCAACAAACTCATTGCGCGCACGCTGGGCATCAGCGAGGGCACGGTGAAGAACCACATGAGCGAGATCTTCAAGGCGCTGCAGGTGTCCAACCGCACGCAGGCGGCGCAGCTCGACGCCGACCGCCTGTGAAGCCCGCCCGGGCCGGGCTCAGCGCGCCGACAGGAAGTCGCCCGCTTCGAGCAGCACCAGCTCGTTGTCGTCCGCCTTGTTGGGGTCGCGGCTGCTGGAGAACGGCAGGTTGTTGTCGTTGCCCACCACGATGTGCCGCGCATCGACGATGTCCACGTTCTCGATGGTGAAGAACGGGAAGGTGAGCACGCCGTTGTTCAACGGCTTGCGGGCCAGCTGGTTCGGGTCGGCGATGTTCATCAGGTCGATGTAGCCGATCTTGCGCAGGGGGCCTCCCGCAAGGGCTTCGCTCAGCTCCACCTTGTAGACCCGCTTGAACTTGGCCAGGTCGTGGAAACAATCGGCGCGTTTCGTGGCTTCCGGGCAGGCCTTGTCGGCCGTGCCTTCGCCGTTGTCGCGCTCGATGATCAGGCCTTCGGTGGGGCTGATCATGTTGAAGTCGCCGATGGCGTGGTGGCTGGCTTCCAGCACGTACTTCCAGTGGCGACCGGTCCACTTCTCCGTCTTCACGTCGAACTCCAGCACGCGCAGGTACGGCTTGCCGTCGATGGCTTCCGGCGCCTTGGCGGCCTCGTCCCACACGGCACCCTCCAGCAGGGGGTAGAGCTTGCTGCCGTCGGGCGATGAGGCCATGCCCTCGAAGCCCTTGGAACGGCGCACCTGGAACTTCACCTCGCCGCCCTGCGCACCGGGCGTCTTCACCGCCGGGTGGTCGGGCGAAACCACGGTCTTGCCATCCACCTGGGTTTCGTACACCGCCTTCACGCGGCCCTTCATGTCGGCCTTGATCAGGTAGGGGCCGAATTCGTCGCCGATCCAGAAGTGGCCGTCCGCGATCTGGAAGCTCTCGGTGTCGAGGTCCGAGCCCGTCAGGTAACGTTGCGCCGTGCCCTCGTGCACGATGCGGAACGGCACCTTCTTGTCGGGGTCGTGCAGGAACACGGTGCCCAGGCGCTTGAACTGCCCGCTCTTGAAGTCCACCCGGTAGTGGTTGAGGAACAGCATGAAGTCGGGCGAGTTGGCCTTGGCGCCGGCGCCGTTGTCCGTCAGCAGCCAGTAGCTGCCGTCGGCCATGCGCTTGATGCCCGAGTGGCCCTGAACAGGCTGGCCCTTGAAGGGCAGCGACACCCCCGTGGGCCGGCCGGCGGACAGGCCTTCCACGCTGCCGATGGCCTCGACGCGGCGGTCGGTGGTGAACTTGCCGCTGACGCGCAGATCGGCCGGCGCGTCCTTGGGCGCGGCGATCAGGGTCTGCGCGGGCAGCAAGGCGTGCCCGGCGAGGGTGGCCGGGTAGGCGGTCTGGGCCTGGGCGGACAGGCTCAGGCTGGCGACGGCCAGGGCGAGCAGGGCAGGGGGGTGCAGCTTCATGAGAGGGTGCCTTCGTTGGGGTCAATGGACGCGGATCGGGGCCGAGCTTGCCGCCCTGCCATGACAGCGGTGCGACCTTTTGATGACGGTGTGTTGACGGCCTCGCACGCCATGCCAGGCGTTGGCGCGCGCATTGCGAAGACAGGCGGCCCGCCGGTGCGCAAGATGCCGGCATGCACCGGGACGCCCTTTCCCCCCGCGCGCGCCGGGACGATCAGCCCGACCCCGAGGACAGCGCCCACACGGTGGCCTCGCTCTGGGCCTTGCGCGCCTGCGAGCTGCTGTGCGCGCTCATGTTCGCCACCGCCCTGCCCTGGCAGCAGCCGGCCGCGTGGTTCTCCGTCATCGCGGGCATGGGCCTGCTGCGCTGGTGGCACGTCAACCGCCCGGCGTTCCGCGCCCTGCCCAAGGCGCGCCGCCAGCGCGCGTACCGCCTCTACATGTGGGTGCTGATGGCCTTCGTGGGCAGCGCCTGCTGGTTCCTCTACGTGCCCGACAACGTGCCCATGCTCGCGGTGCTCATGAGCTACCTGCTGGGCAATGCCACGCTGATCGCGGTGCGCCTCACCGGCGATGTCGTGCGCACCACCATCGCGCTGTGCCTGGCGGTGCTGCCGACCTCGGTGCGCCTGATCGTCGACGGCCTGGGCGGCCACACGCTGCTGGTGCTGATGGGCATCGGCGGCATCCTCATGACCATCACCATGGTGTTCCTCTCGCGCGCGCAGGAGATCGGCGTGATGCGCCAGGTGGAGCAGCGGCGCCGCGCCGAGGCGGCGGCCGACACGATCGCGGCGCTGGGGCTGGCGAAGTCGCGCTTCTTCGCGGCGGTGAGCCACGACCTGCGCCAGCCGGTGCACGCCATCGGCCTGTACCTCGCGCCGCTGGTGAGCCTGGCCGAGCGCGCGCAGGACCGCGCGGCCCTGCGCGCCATCGACGGCATCGGCCAGTCGTGGCGCGCGCTGGACGACCTGCTCTCGCAGGTGCTGGACCTCACGCGCATGGACTCGGGCGTGGTGCAGGCCGAGCTGCGGCCCACCGAACTGGCGCCGCTGGTGGCGAGCCTGGTGCGCCAGCACAGCGCCGTGGCCGAGGCGGCGGGCGTGCGCCTCGTCGCGCTGGTGCGCCCCGAGGCCTTCGCGCTGGCCGACGGGCTGATGCTGGTGCGCGTGCTCTCCAACCTGATGGACAACGCCATCAAGTTCTCGCCCGCCGGGGCCACCGTGCTGGTGGCGCTGCGCCGGGGTGACGGTGGGTGTTGGCGGCTGCAAGTGCGCGATGCGGGCCTGGGCATCGCGCCCGAGGCGCAGGCGCGCATCTTCGAAGAGTTCGTGCAGATGCACAACGAGGCGCGCGACCGCCGCCAGGGCCTGGGCCTGGGGCTGGCGATCGCGCGGCGGCTCGCGCTGCTGATGAACGGCGACATCGCGGTGCGCTCGGCGCTGGGGCAGGGCAGCTGCATGACGGTGAGCGTGCCGCGCGCCGAACCGCCGCCCGAGGCCGCGCCGGCGCCGGCGCACGAAGCGCATTCGATGCCGGGCGCGCTGCTGCCCCTGCCCGAGCACGCTGTGCCTTCGCCCGCGTTCGCGGTGGAGCGTGTGCTGCTGGTGGAAGACGATTCGCTGGTCGCCGCCGCCACGCGCGACCAGCTCGTGGGCTGGGGCCTGCAGGTGCTGCACGTGGAGACGGCCGCCGAGGCGCTGGCGCAGGCGGCGTTCGGCGACGTGGCCATCTGCGACGTGCGGCTGCCGCACGCGGCCTCGGGCCTGGACCTCGCGCTGAGCCTGCGCGAGCGGGGCCAGCGCGTGCTGCTCATCAGCGGCGAGACGCACGCGGCCTTGCGCGAATCGGCCGCGCGGCACCGCCTGCCGCTGCTGATCAAACCGGTGTCGAGCGCGCAGCTGCTCGCGGCCTTGCAAGGGCTGTAGGCGCGTGCCCATGTCCTTCGGGGCATGACCAATTTCACGTGGTTGCGCACGGGGTGCGTCGGTAGATTCAAAACCCTGCCACGCCGCCCGTGTGGCGGGCCCGACCGAAGGAACCCCCATGAGACACCAGTTCTCGCCCGATCTCGAATCGCCCCACGCGGCCCCCGCCGTGGTGCCGAGCCCACGCCCGCCGCGTCTGGGCCGTTTTGCCGAAACGCGCGGCACGCCCTCGCTGCGCCGCGCCTACGGCTGGCTGTGCCGCTGCGCGCCCGCCGTGGCCGCGCGCCTGGCCTACCGCCAGCTCGCCACGCCGCCGCGCGCGGCGCTCGGCAAGTGGCCGCTGGCGGTGCGCGAGCAGACGCGCCCGCGCCGCCTGCCGTGCGGCGCGGGTGAGCTCGCGGTGTACGAGTGGGGGCAGGGGCCGGCGGTGCTGCTGGTGCATGGCTGGGGCTCGAACGCCATGCACCTGGGTCGCATGGTGGGCCCGCTGTTGAACGCGGGCTTTCGCGTGGTGGCCTTCGATGCGCCGGCGCATGGGCGCTCGTCGGGCCACCGCACCGACATGGTGGAGTTCGCCAACGCCGTGGCGGCCGTGGCGCGCCACGCCGGTCCGCTGCACGCCGTCATCGGCCATTCCTTCGGCGCCGCGATGGCGATGTTCGCCGCGCGCGACTGGGGCGTGGCCACCTCGCGGCTGGTGCTCATCAGCTCCTTCAACCACTGCAACTGGTTCGTCGAGATGTTCGCGCGGCACATCGGCCTCACGCCCGAGGTGCTGGGGCGCGTGCGCGAGCTCTTCGTGCAGCGCTACGGCGGCCGGCTCGACTGGGGCCGCATGTCGGTGCTGGAGATGGCGCGCCAGGCCGGCCTGCCCGCGCTGCTGGTGCACGACGAGACCGACGAAGAGATTCCGTTCGAGCACGGGCTCTCGCTCGCGGCCGCGATGCCCTGCACGCAGTTCAAGGCCACGCACGGCCTGGGGCACCACCGCGTGGCGCGCAACCCCGAGGTGATCCGCCGCGTGGTGGATTTCCTCGCGCACTGAGGAGGCGGCCATGCAGAACCCGTCTTTCTCCTCCTTCCCCTATCGGCTGGCCCTGGTGCTGGGCAGCGGCGGCGTGCGCAGCATCGCGGCGCTGGGCATCGCCGAGCGCCTGGCGCGCGAGGGCATCCAGCCCGATCTGGTGGTGGGCTGCAGCTCGGGCGCGTTGTTCGGCGCGCAGGTGGCACAGGGTATGCACGGCGAAGAGGCCGTGCGCCTGGCCACCGCGCTGTGGTCGGCCGAGCTCACGCAGCAGCGCCGCTGGCGCGCCTACCTGCAGCTCATCGCGCCCAGGCTCGCGGGCTTTGGCGAGGGCTTCGCGCTGCGCGACGACCGCCTGATCGCCGAGCGCATCGGCAACGCCTTCGGCGACACGCGCCTGGAGCACCTGCCCACGCCGCTGCGCGTGGCCGCCACCGACGCCGCCACCGGCCAGGCCGTGGTGCTCACGCAAGGCCGCCTGGTGGACGCGCTGCGCGCCAGCATGGCCGTGCCCATCCTGTTCCCCAGCGTGGCCATCGGCGGGCGGCGCCTGGTCGATGGCGTGCTCTCCGACCCGCTGCCCCTGGCGGCGGCGGCCGATGCGCGCGTCGTGCTCTCGCTCGGCTTCTTCGGCGGCCTGCCGCGCCGGGTGGACCGCGTCTCGCGCCTGGTGGCGCAGACCAGCACCACGCTCATCAACAACCTGATGCAGGCGCGCACCGAGGCCGCGCTGGCCCGGGGGCAGAAGCTGATCGGCCTGGAGCTGGACCTGGAGCGCCCGGTCGGCCTGTGGGAGACCGCCGCCATGCCGGCCCTGTTCGAGGCCGGCTGGCGCGCGGCCGAGGCGCGGCTGCTCGACATCGTGGCCGCGCTGGAGGCCGCGCAGGCACCCGAGCGCGAGCTGACCTTCATTGAATGAACCCCTCCCCATGGAACTCAGACGCATGACCCACACCACCGTCCACACCGAGCGCTACGCCCATTGCATCGCCGCCTCGCGCCGCGTGCGCTGGGACATCGAGCACGACGTGATCCGCGCCCGCCGGCTCGACTTCGGCAAACCCTTCCTGCCCGACGGGCTCTCGCGCATCAGCCGGCTCGATTTCCTGAAACCCGCCGAGCAGCTGCGGCTGAGCCAGGTGCAGGGCCGCACCTACGCCAACATGTTCGGTCTGGTCGAGCGCTTCATCGGCATCCAGATGCTCTCGTGCAGCCGCCACCACTGGTTCGGCGACCAGGTCGCGCTGGAGGCGCTGGTGCGCTTCACCGACGAGGAACTCAAGCACCAGGAGCTGTTCCGCCGCGTCGAGCGCCTGGCCGCGGCGGGCATGGCCGATGGCTACGAGTTCCTGCCCACCGCGAACGCCGTGGCCTCGCAGGTGCTGGAGGCGTCCACCTGGGCGGTGCTCGCGCTCACCTGCCACATCGAGCTGTTCACCCAGGTGCACTACCGCCAGAGCATCCAGCCCATGGAAGACATCGCCGGGCTCTACAAGGACGTGTTCCTCTTCCACTGGAAGGAGGAGTCGCAGCACGCCATCCTCGACGAGCTGGAGTGGGAGCGCGAACACGGGCGCCTCACGCCGCGCGAGCGCGACGTGGCGGTGGACGATCTGATCGGCCTGCTGGGCGCGATCGACGGCATCCTGCGGCAACAGGCCACCGCCGACGCGCGTTACTTCAGCGAGACCAACCCGCGCCGCTTCGCGCCGGGACAGGACGCCCGCCTCGCCGCCGGGCTGCTGGGCGCCTACCGCTGGCAGTACATCGGCTCGGGCCTGCAGTCGCCGCGCTTTCGGCAACTGCTGGTGGCCATGACCACGACGCCCCAGCTGCAGCGCATTCAGGCGGCGCTGGCGCCGCTGTTGTCCTGAACCGTTCAAAAGGAGTCATTGATGTCACGCAGATTTCTTCTCCACGCCGCCCTCCTGCTGGCGGCGGCCGGCCCGGCCGGTGCGCAACCCATGGGTATCGAGCGGGCCCACCACGCCCACTACATCGCCGAGTACGAGCGCTCGCTCGCGCTCTACGAGCAACTGGCCGCGCAAGGCGACGCCGAAGCCGCCGAGCGCGCGGGCTACATGCTGATGCAGGGACCGGCGGCCTACGGCCCGCGCGTGCCGCGCGATGTGGCGCGCGCCACGGCCTGGCTGGAGCAGGCCGCTCGCGCCGGGCGGCCGCACGCGGTCTTCCTGCTCGGGCTGAGCGCCGGCACGGACTGAGCGGCGCACCCGGCATGCGCTGGGTGGATGCGGCCCATGCGCCGCGCGCGCTTGTCGGGCACGCGGCCCGGTTCCGATACTCGGCGCATGAATCAGAACCTGTTGTTGGATGTGGTGGTCAGCGCCGTGTCGCGGGAGACCGACGAAGTCTCCTGTTTTGAGCTGAGCCGAACGGATGGACCTTTGCCCCCGTTCGAGGCCGGAGCGCACATCGACGTGCACACCGCCGTGGGCCCGCGACAGTACTCGCTGTGCAACCTGCACGAGGCGAACGGCCCCTACGTGGTGGGGGTGAAGCGCGAGGCGGGTGGCCGGGGCGGCTCGCGCTGGATGCACGACACGCTCAAGGTGGGCGCCCGCCTGGTGATCGGCGCGCCCCGCAACAACTTCCGGCTGGTGTCCGAGGCGGTCCACCATTGCCTGCTGGCGGGGGGCATCGGCATCACGCCCCTGGTGGCGATGGCGCACGAACTCGGCCGCCGGGGCCACTCTTTCAACCTGGTCTGTTTCGCGCGCAGCCGTGCCCACGCGGCCTTTCGGGGCCGACTGCAGGCGGCGCCCTGGGCCGCCCAGGTGCGCTTCCACTTCGATGACACGCCTTCGCATCAGGTGGATCTGTCGGCCTTCTGCGCGCACCAACCGGAGGGCACGCACTTCTACGTGTGCGGCCCGGCGGGCTTCATGGCCGCGACCCGGCAGGCCACCAGCCAATGCCCCGGCGCGCAGCTGCACGAAGAGCGCTTCGCGGCCGAACCGGCGGCGAACCCCAAGGGGCTCGACCGCTACACCGTGGCGCTGGCGCGCAGCGGCCGCAGCGTGCGGGTGGAGGCGGGGCAGACCCTGCTGCAGGCGCTGCGGGGGCGGGGCTGAACCCGCTCACCTCCTGCGAGGCCGGGGTGTGCGGCAGCTGCGTGACGCCCTACCTCGAAGGCCAGCCCGTGCATGGCGACGCCTTCCTCAGCGCGCACGAGCGGCAGCACCAGCTGGCGCTCTGCTGCGCCGGTTCGCTCGGCGAGCGCCTGGTGCTCGACCTCTAGCCCGCGCTCTTGAGGTCGAGCATCACCTGTTCCTTGAACCAGATGTGGTCCCGGTGGTGGTGCGTGCGCTCGTGCCAGTAGAGGTAGACGTCGTAGGGCGGCAGCTCGATCGGCACCTCCACGGTGGCGAGCGCGAAGCGCTCGCAGAAGCGTTGGGCCAGTGACTCGGGCATCAGGGCCACCATGCCGGTTTTTTCGATCAGGTACGGCACGGAGAGGTAACTCGGTGTCGTGAGCCGGATGTGGCGCGCCAGCCCGAGTTGGGACAGGGCCTTGTCGACCGCATCGCCAAACGCGTGCACCGTGGGTTTGATCACGACGTGGTCGAGCGCGGCGAAGGCCTCGGGGCTGAGCGTCTGCCCGACGGCGGCATGCCCATTGGCCGCGATGCAGGCCACGCGGTCGCGGAAGATCACGCGGTGGCGCAGGTCCTCCACCGCGGGCGGCAGCATGCCCACGCAGAAGTCGGCTTCGCCGCTCTCCAGCACCTGGTTGAGGTTGCGCGGATGCACCGGGTGGCAGACCGAGACCGAGATGCCGGGGTAGTTCTGCGCCAGGCGCGTGACCAGGGGGTCCATGAACACGCATTCCAGGTAGTCCGTGGCGACCACCCGGAAGTTGCGGCGCGCCGTCTCGGGGTCGAACGCGATGGCCTGCCCGAGCAGCTGGTCCATCTCGTGGAGGATGCGCAGCGCGAACTCGCGCAGCTGCATGGCCTTGGCGGTCGGCACAAGCCCGACCTGGGCTTTCACCAGGATCGGGTCCGAGGTCAGTTGCCGCAGCTGGCTCATGGCCCGGCTCATGGCCGGCTGGCTGATGTCCAGCGCATCGGCGGCGCGCGTCACCTGCGAGTGATCGACCAGCGCGACCAGGCACCTGAGCAGGTAGAAGTTCAGCGACAGATCATCTTTTTGGCGCATGGTTTTCATACACAGTCCGCATGGACTGGGGGTTGGCACATCGGGATACTAGTTCAACCTTGGCGCGGTGGCGCAAGGCACGAGAGTCCAGGGACATTCCAGGCAACACCGGTTCGAAGAGGCCGGTCACCCACGAGGAGCAACAGGTTTGGACACCGCAGTTTTGAACGCCTTGAACACCGCGAGGGCCGAGCTGCCCCGGTGCGATGGCAAGGGCCTCTACCACCGGGGCGCGCCGATCATCCAGGTCGACAACGTCAGCAAGCGCTATGCCAATGGCACGGTGGCCCTGGAACGGGCCCGGCTGGAGATCTGGAGCGGCGACTTCGTCACCCTGATCGGTCCCTCGGGGTGCGGCAAGAGCACGCTGCTGCGCATCCTCTCGGGCCTGGGCGCGGTCACCGAGGGTTCGATCCAGTGGTGGGGCGAGACCACCCCGGTGCTGGAGCGGCCCGACCAGAAGCTGGCCTTCGTCTTCCAGGACCCCACGCTGATGCCCTGGGCCCGCGTGTTCGAGAACGTGGCCCTGCCGCTGGAACTCAAGGGCACGCTGGACCGCGCCACGATCCAGCGCAAGGTGGAGGAGGTGTTGAACCTGGTGGGCCTGGGCGCTTTCCAGCAGGCCTACCCGAGGGAGCTGTCGGGCGGCATGCAGATGCGCGTGTCGATCGCGCGCGCGCTGGTCACCGAGCCCAACCTGATGCTGATGGACGAACCCTTCGGCGCGCTGGACGAGATGACGCGCAACAAGCTCAACGACGACCTGATGCGCATCCAGCACGAGCGCAAGCTCACGGTGGTGTTCGTCACGCACAGCCTGCACGAGGCGGTTTACCTGTCGTCGCGCGTGGTGGTGATGGCGGCCCGGCCCGGGCGCGTGATCGCCGAGGTGGGCATCGACGCGCCCTTCCCCCGGGGCACGGCCTTCCGCCTGTCGGCGGAGTACCTGCAGTACATGACCCGCCTGAGCGCCGCGCTGGACGCGGCCAGCCGGGGCGAGGAGATCGCACCATGAAAAGCCCGGACATTTCCCGCAACGCCGCGCGCCAGGTGAACTGGGGCTCGAGCAAGCTGCCGGTGCTGGCCATCGGCGTGGGCCTGTTGGCCGTGTGGCAGCTGGTGGTGGTGGCCCTGTCGCTGCCGGTGTACGTGCTGCCGGGGCCGCTCGATGTGCTCAAGGCCTTGTACGCGGATTCGGACCTGCTCTTCACCGGCCTGCTGTTCACGCTCAAGGTCACGGTGCTGGCCTTCGCGGTGGCGGTGCTGCTGGGCGTGGCGATCTCGTTCCTGCTGTCGCAGAGCCGCCTGCTGGAACAGAGCGTCATGCCCTACATGGTGATCCTGCAGGTGACGCCCATCGTGGCGATCGCCCCGCTGATCATCATCTGGGTCAGCAACACCTTCGTGGCCCTGGTGACAATCGCCAGCATCACGGCGCTGTTTCCCATCGTGTCCAACATGACGCTGGGCCTGCGCTCGGTGGCGCCCAACCTGCAGAGCCTGTTCCGGATCTACCGCGCCTCGAACTGGCAGACCCTGACCCGGCTCAAGCTCAAGGCCGCGCTGCCGTACTTCTTTGCCGGCGCGCGCATCAGCAGCGGCCTGGCGCTGATCGGTGCCGTGGTGGCCGAGTTCGTGGCCGGCACCGGCGGCACGCAGTCGGGGCTGGCCTACATCATTCTCGAATCGGGCGTGCAGTTGAAGGTGCCTCGCATGTTCGCCTCGCTGTTCCTGATCTCGCTCACCGGCATCGTGCTGTTCGCGCTGATGGTCTTCATCTCGAACCGCGTGCTCGGCGCGTGGCACGAGAGCACCGTCAAGACCGAGCACTGAGTTTCACCCGTTCCGTTTTCGCCCCACCCCCACAAGGAGTTCTCCCCATGAATGTCCGATCGGTTCTTGGTTCGGCGCGCGGCGCCCTGGCCGCCTGTCTCGTGTCGCTGACCGCCGTGGCGCTCCCCGCCCAGGCGCAGGCCCCGCGCGAGGTCAACGTGGCGCTGAGTTTCTACGCCTCCGCCGAACACGGTGGCTACTACGCGGCGCTGGCCGAAGGCATCTACGAAAAACACGGCCTGAACGTGAAGGTGACGCAGGTCGGCCCGCAGGGCAACAACATGCAGCTGATGGTCTCGGGCCGCATGGACTTCGTCAACGGCTGGAGCATGCGCGCCCTCAACGCGGTGCGCGAGGACATTCCCCTGGTGTCGGTGGCCGCCGTGTTCCAGCGCGACCCACAGTGCCTGGTGCATCACCAGGGGGCGTACGCCAAGCTGGAGAACATGAAAGGCGCGCCGATCCGCGTGGCCCAGCTCGCGCGCGGCAGCTTCTGGCCCTGGCTGAAGGTCCGGCACGGCTTCGACGACAGCCAGCTGCGGCCGTTCGACACCAGCTACGCAGCCCTGCTGCAGGACCCCAAGATGGTGCAGCAAGGTTTCATCACCAACGACGGCTTCCAGTTCAAGCGCCAGAACCTCGCCATGGACTGCCTGCTGCTGGCCGACTACGGGTGGTCCAGCTACAACTACACGATCGACACCACCCAGCGGCTCATCAAGGAGAACCCCAGGCTCGTGGGCGACTTCGTCAAAGCCACGGTGGAAGGCTGGCGCGCCTTTTTCAAGGACCCCGCGCCGGCCTCGCGCCTGATCAAGGCGAACAACCCGCAGATGACCGACGAACAGATCGCCTACGCCATGGCGCAGATGAAGCAGTACGGCCTGGTCGAGTCGGGCGACGCCGCGGGCGGCCGGATCGGCGCCATGAGCGATGCCCGCTGGACGGCCTTCTACCAGGAGATGGTGGCCGCCAAGGCGCTGCCCCCCGGACTCGACCCGCGCAAGGCCTACGACCTGCAATTCGTCAAGCAGCTGTATCCCCAATAACCGAAAGAGACACGCCCATGCTGATCACCCAACAACCCATGTTCCGCCACTTCTGGTACCCCGTCATGCCCACGCACCTGCTGGACGCCGGCCACCCCAAGGCCTTCCGGCTGCTGGGCGAAGACATCGTGCTCTGGAAAGTCGGCGAAGGGCGCTACGCCTCGATGGAAGACCGCTGCTGCCACCGCACCGCCAAGCTCTCGATGGGTTGGCTGGAGGACGACCGCATCGTCTGCGGCTACCACGGCTGGGCCTACGACTGCACGGGGCAATGCGTGGCCATGCCGCAGAGCCCCGAGGCCCAGAAGATCCCCTACAAGGTGAAGAGCCACCTGACGGACGTGCGCTACGGTTACGTGTGGGTCTGCCTGGAGCCCGATCCGATCAACACCATTCCGGTGCTGGAAGAAGACGGCGCGCCGGGCTTCCGCCTGATCCACGAGTTCTACGAGCCCTGCCGCGCCACCGGCCTGCGCCTGATGGAAAACTTCTTCGACTTCTCGCACACGAGCTTCGTGCACAAGGGCACCTTCGGCAACCTGGTGGACGCCAAGCCGCGCAAGACCGAGATCGAGGAAACCGAGCACGGCCTGGTGCTGCGTGGCGATGTGCCGGTGCTCAACGCCGACGAACACATCCAGCGCGTCGTGCGCGACAGCGGGCTGGAGTCGGTGCGGCACATGGTCAGCAAGTGGTACATGCCCTTCATGCGCAAGTCGCAGATCAACTACCCCAACGGCCTGATCCATTCGCTGGTGACCTCGGCCACCCCCATCGACGACGAGCGCTCCATGCTGTGCCAGTGGATCTACCGCAACGACACGGAGGCCGAGGTCAGCGCGGCCGACTGCATCGAGATGGACCGCCGCATCACCAACGAGGACATCCTGATCCTCGAAGGGCTGGACCCGGACGTGCCGCTGGCCCCCGCCAACGCCGAGGAGGCCCACATGTACACCGACCGGCCGGGTCTGGCGATGCGCCGGCGCCTGCTGAAGATGATGGAGGCGCGCGGCGAGAAGGAAGTGCGCACGCCGCGCAACCTGGCGCGTTTCGGCATCCGTGTCGAAACCGCCTCGGCGTGAAGGGCGCTGCCATGGCCGACACCTTCGCCGCCACCGTGCCCTCCCGCTTCTGGGCCGACCTGACCAGCGAGGCCTTCTCGCGCCTGGACCGGGCCAGCGTGATCGCCGTGCTGCCCGTGGGCGCGATCGAGCAGCACGGCCCGCACCTGCCGATGTCGGTGGACACGGCCACCGTCAACGCCATGGTGGCGGCCACGCTGCCGCACCTGGGCGCGGAGCTGCCGGTGCTGTTCCTGCCCACGCAGCCCATCGGCAAGAGCAACGAGCACTCGCGCTACCCGGGCACGCTGACCCTGTCCGCGCAGACGCTGATCACCCTGTGGAGCGAGATCGGCGCCTGCGTGGCCGCCGCCGGTGTGCGCAAGCTGGTGCTGTTCAACAGCCATGGCGGGCAGGAGTCCATCATGGACATCGTGGCCCGCGACCTGCGCGAGCGCCACGACATGCTGGTGGTGTGCGTGAACTGGTACCAGCTCGGCCTGCCCGATGGGCTGATCGGCGACGACGAGATGCGCCACGGCATCCACGCGGGTGAACTGGAGAGTTCCATCCTGCTGCAGATCCACCCCGAGTTCGTGCGCATGGACCGGGCCAAGGACTTCGCCAGCACCGACCGCGCCCTCAGCGAGGGCTCGCGCTACCTGTCCTACGTGGAGGGCAAGGCCCGCGTCGCCTGGCAGACGCAGGACCTGAACCCGCAAGGCGCCTGCGGCAATGCGATGCTGGCCACGGCCGAGAAGGGGCGTGCCACGCTGGACTTCGTGGGCGGCCAGTTCGCCCAGGTGCTCGAAGACGTGCACCGCGTGCCCCTGGCCTCGCTGGACAGCGCCACGGCGTGGTAGCCGGGGCGGCCTTCCCGACCGGCGACTGCTGGCTGGCCCGCGCGCGCGTGCCCGAGCCGCTGCTCGACGCCATGGCGCGCGAGGCCTTCGCGCCGGCCGCTCCGGGCCTGCGCACGGTCTGCCTGCGCCTGCGGGGCGGCCGCATCGATGCGCTGGCGCCGGCCGTGGCGGACGACGGCCTGCCGGTGGTGGACCTCGCCGACGGCATCGTGAGCTCGGGCTGGGTGGACCTGCACACCCACCTGGACAAGAGCCACACCGCGACCCGCATCGGTGGCCACCACCACACGCTGCGCGAGGCCGTGGCCGCTTCCGGCGAAGACCGAGCGCGCTGGACGGCCGGGGACATCCGGCGCCGCATGGAATTTTCCTTGCGCACGGCCCACGCGCACGGCACGCGCGCGATGCGCACGCACATCGACTGGGTGAGCGCGGCCACGCCACCGGCCTGGGCGGTGGGCCAGGCTTTGCGCGGGGCATGGTCGGACCGCATGGAACTGCAACTGGCCTCGCTCTCGCCGCTGGCCCTGTTCGCCGACACCGGCGCGGGCGCCGCCGTGGCGGCGGTGGTGGCCGAACAAGGCGGCGTGCTGGGCGCCTCGGTGCACCCCATGCCCGGCCAGCGCGGCCTGCTCGAACGCGTGTTCGACCTGGCCGTGGCGCACCGCCTGGACCTGGACTTTCACGCGGACGAACACCTGCACAACGACATCGAAGGCCTGCGCGGCATCGCCCGCCTGACCGCGCGCCATGGCTGGCAGGGGCGGGTGACGGTGGGACACGCCTGCGCCCTGTCGGTGGCACCGGCCGACGAAGGCCACGCCGTGCTGCGCGCGCTGGCCGAGGCCGGCGTCGGGCTGATCGGCCTGCCGCTGGCCAACCTGCAACTGCAAGACGGTGGCGAAGGCCGCACGCCGCGCCTGCGCGGCATCGCGCCGCTGCGGGAGGCGAGGGCGCTGGGCGTGGCGGTCAGCCTGGCCTCCGACAACGTGCAGGACGCTTTCGTGCCCTTCGCCGATTTCGACCTGCTGCAGGTGCTGGCGCTGGGCGCGCTCGCGGCCCACCTGGACGACCCTCTCGCGCACTGGATTCACAGCACCACCACCACGCCCGCCGCCGCGATGGGGCTGGCCTGGGATGGCCGGCTGCGCGCGGGCGCTCCCGCCGACCTCGTGCTGCTGGCGGGCCGCAACAGCGCCGAAGCCTGCGGCCGGCCGCAGCGCCGCGTGCTGCACCGGGGCCGCCTGCTCGACGCTGGCCTGCCGGACTTCCGATCGCTCGACGCACCCGGGCCCACGAACTGAGCCGCTTGGTGCGAGGGCTTGGTCTTTTCTGAAGGGTGTTCGACGGCAGGAGTTTCTTCAGGTCGTGATGGGTGTACCAAAGCCCATTTCGCAAGCCTGTATCAACCACCAACCCACCTGATCGTCTTCCACGGGCAGGCCCTGGGCGCCCAGGCGGGGCATGCGCTCACCCTGAGGCACGAAGGCCTGGCGCTTCCAGGCTTCGTTCAACGTGGCCGTGCTCAGCACACGGGCCATCGGGTGTGACGCGTCCAGCGCATACGGCTGCCAGATGCCGCTCTGCGGGCACGGCTGGCCGCTGGCGCAGGTGGTGCGCGTGGCCGCTGCGATGGCGCGCACGGTGCCGGCCTGGGCCAGCCAGTCCTTGGGCAGGACCTGGGGCACGGCCATGCCCATGAAGTGCCAGCGCACGAGGCGGTGTACCGCGTCCTCGTACGCCAGGGTGGTGCCCCGCAAGGCGATCTGAAGGCGCTCGTGCTCGCGAAAGCGCATGGGTGGCAGGTCGGCCAGCTCGCGGCGCAGATGGGTGGTGTAGGCATCGTCGTAGGCGTGGGCGGGCAGCACGCGGGGCTGCCAGTAGCCGGCCACCGGCGCGCGGGCCATGCCCGGGGGCCGGGTGTTGTCTTCCAGCGCGGTGGTGAAGCCGGCCAAGGATCTGCGGGCGAAGCTGCTCAGGTGGGCGGGCACCTGCAGGGTGTGGCCGGGCGGGATGTGGGCTCGGTCCTGGGGCGGGAGCCGGTGGACCGAAGTGGTCACGGGCTGGGGTGCAACACGCACGCCCTTGGCTGCGTCGATCAGCGTGTCGGGATTGCCGTCCCACTGCGGCAGCAGGGCCGGGGGCAGGGGCAGAACCTTGTCGAGGTTGGGGAAACGCAGGTCAGGGTTGTCCCAGAGGGCGTGGGCCAACACGTGGTAACGGTCGGCGCGGGCAATGTCCATGTACGGTCTGACCAGAGGGTCATTCGATCGATAGGACGAGGACAGGTAGCCGGCCGCATCTTCGCTGCCAAATTTGACGGCGTCGTGCAGGATCTGTCGGGCTCGGGCGAATTGGGCTTTTGAGTCATCGTTGATAGCTCGACCGCCTTCTGCCAGAAGGTCTAGAAGCATCCCAAGCCTGAAGCCTCCTTCGCCATGACCTTGCGAATAGGCGCACTCAAGCATCAGGAACTGCACCGTCTCATTAGCCCATTCCGCCACGCCTGGCTTTTCCTGGGCGCGATCGACAAACCCCAGCGACTTTGCAATCCGTGTCTGCGCCCTGGCACTGCCCATATCGGCCGCCAGCTCCCAGAACGCCCATGCCCGGTCCACGCTGAACTTGACGCCGTAGCCCGTGTCGTGGAAGACCCCCATGAGGTAGAAGCCTTCGGCCACGTTCTGGCGCATCAGTACCTCCACCCGCTGCACAACCTCCTCGGGGTCCTGCGCGGCCACCGCGAAGCGCCCCTTCTCGCTGTCTTCACCCTGCCCGGTCTGCGCGGTCTGAATCCACATGATCGCGGCCTTCCAGTGGCCCAGGCGGGCCGCTTCGTCCCACAACTTCATGGCGCGAGGCCAGTTGCGTTCGTTGGGCCAAAGGGCCGGGCTGGTCAAGCTCATGCCCTCTTCGAACCGCTCTTGTGCCTCGGCGCTCCAGACGGGAGCGCGGCGGGCCGCGTGCTCGCAGATGAAGGCCTCGCGGTGCGGCTCGAAGGTCTTGAGGTTGATGTTGCGCGGCAGTACACCTTCTTCGCTCAACAGAGCAAGGTCAGACAACGCGGTGAAGGGCTCGCTGTAGGCTTTCATGGGGTGGCATCCGCTGAGAAAAAAAAGGAAGGTCAGGCAGCTATGAATGGCGAAGGTGCGCAAGGCGGTGTGAGGAAAGGTCATTTAGGGGCCTCAACCAACGCGTTCGGTAGCGGTCCGGTCATCCGAAAATTCAACGAGAAGGCCCAGCAACGACTGGCTTTTTGAAATGGAATCCCTGTTTTTCACAGCAAGGGCTTTCCATCGTTCAAAGGCTCGCACCATTTCCTCCGGCGAACCCGAACCGCCCACAGCGTTCCGATCCCCACCCGTCAACTGCCCCCAGACCCGCTGGCGCAGCGCGCGGTTGTGGGGGATGTGGTCGGTGGCGACATTGATCTCGCTGTCCGCGGCCATGCTGCGCTGGTTGAGGTTGGCGCTGCCCAGCGTCATGAAGCAGTCGTCGGCGAGCATGAGCTTGCTGTGGATGTAGATGTCTCGGTACTGGCCCAGATGGGCGTTGCCTCCCCGGTTCTGGCTCACCAGCCGCGCCACCAGCACCTTGAGCCCCAGGCTTTTGCCGTCCTGCATCAGCACGCCCTCCTTGTCCAGCGTGGGCTCGCGCACCTGCAGCGCGCTGCGCGCGATGTCGGTGGCACCCGGGGACACACTGCGGTCGAACCAGCCGTCTTCGCTGCGGTCCTGCACCAGCCGGTGCTGGTGGGGCATGGAGTGGGCCTGCCCCAGGCTCTTGAGCGTGTCGTAGGTGCGCGGCACCATGCCGTCGTTCTCGGGCGTGGGGATCACCACCATCAGGTGCAGGGGCGGCGCCTGCCGGCTCGCGGCCTTGGCCGCCTGCGTGCCCTTCATGAAGGCCTGGCGCTGGGCCTTGAGGTGGCGCGCCCACTCTTCGTAGAAGAAGTACTGGTTCTCCAGGTAGAGGTAGTTGCGGGCCGAGGCGGTGGCCTGGAAGTAGGCCTGCTTGATGCTCTTGTCGAACGGCCACGCCCCTTGCACGTCGCGGCCACCTTCTTCGGGCTGGGTGCGCAGCACCTGCAAGCGCAGGCGCAGGCCCAACGGGGCGGCATCGGTCCTGGCGAGCGCGGCGGGCGCCAGGGCGGGGTTCAGGTCCGTGCTGCGAACGGCCTGGTGACCCGCATTGCTGGCGCATCGCAGCTTGGGCAGCAGCGCCGCGCGGTTCCAGGCCTCGCTGAAGTTGCGGTACACGTCGATCAATGCCGGGCCTTCGATGCGGCAGGCGTAGTCGCGCAAGGGCTTGCGGCTGATGGGCCGGGTTCGGGCCACCGCCTTGGACAAGGCGTCGCTGCGGCCTTCGTGGTCTTTTTCCCGCAAGGGGTCGTCGAAGCGGTGTTCGGCGCTGTCCCAGTAGTCGCTCACGCTGTTGAGGCCCATGATGAAACCCACGGCCTTGTGCCCGGGGCCCTGGCCCGCGCTTTTCCCTGCGTGGCCGTAGTCAATCAGGATGGGTTTCTGGTGGTGCGTCGCCCAGTTCTCGATCAGTTCCTTTTCGTCGAAGTAGCCGCCGAGCTGGCCACCGGCCGCGCTGGGCGGGTCGGCTTCGTTGCCGACGCTGGCCTTGACCTTGCCGGCCACACCGTCGCGGCAACGCACTTCGAGGTTCGGGATCATTCCGGCGGTGGCTTCGCGCCACCAGCGGGTGCAATAGTCCTGCCGCTGCTCGGCCACGGACGGGGCCGGCCTGCGCGCGGGTGCGTGGGCGTAGCCCCCGATCCCGCTCGACATGCCGCTGGTCACGGCCCCCATTTCGTCGGAGGTGAGGTTGATGACGCCACCTGACAGGGGTTCGTCGGGGTTGACATAGCCAACCAGCGAGTTCTGCACGGCCGACCCGCTGGGGCTGTACCAGACGAGCAGGCGCACGAGCACGCCCTGCGCGGCCTTGCGCCGCAACAGTTCGCCGTAGGGTTCACCCATCGCCCAGGGGTGCATGGGGCGCGACTGCGCACGCACCAGGGCCATGCCGGGGTCGAACCCCCAGCACACGAGGTCGATGCTCTGGCGCGCCGCTTCGAGGTCGGCCGCGATCTGCCCAAAGCCTTCTTCTCCGCCGATGAAGGTCCGCAGGGTGTTGCCCGTGGTGATCGGGTGCGAAAGGCTTTTCTCCAGCAGCCATTGCTGCGTGCCCGTCGCCACCCGGCTGTCCAGCCCGATGTACACGGTTTGGGGACACGCGGTGTCCAGAAGGTCTGCGTCGGCCAACTGCTTCATGAGGCCCTCCTGATGTTGTCGTTGTGGATCGCGTCGCATGGTCCGCGACCCACAACGCTTCATCCAAGGCAGGACTTCACTGGATTGACACCCGCGGCGACTGGGTACCCTGTTTGAAGATGCATCTCATGGCTTCAAATTGGCAACTCGATGCAAACACTAGCTGGTTCGTTGAAAAAGCCAGTTTCTCCGCAGGGAGGCGCGCACCAACGCGCATGACGACGGCGTGAGCGCGACGCAACACTCTGGTGCCTGGATGAGCCGACGTTCAGTGCGTCGCCATGGCCAGCGCGAGCAAGTCGCCCTTGGCGATCTTGCCGGTGGGCGTCATGGGCAGCTCGTCGATGCCCACCACCTCCATCGACGCCAGGTCGTAGGCCACCTCGGCCTGCACCGCCGCCTTGAGCCGCGCCAGGTCCGGTTCGGCGCCGGCCTGGCAGGTGATGAAGGCGCGCGGCCGCACGCCGCCTTCACCGCCCTCGGCCGGCAGACCGATCAGCGCCGCCTGGCGAACGCCGGGCTGGCGGCAGAGGGCTTCCTCGACATCGCGCGGGAACCAGCTCACGCCGTTGACGTGCAGCAGCTCGGAACGCCGCCCGCGCATCGTGACGTGGCCATCGTGGTCGATCAGGCCGATGTCGCCGGTGCGCAGCAGGCCCTGGGCCGTCACCTCCTCCGTCTTGCCGGGCTTGCCCCAGTAGCCCCACATGAAGCCGCCACGCAGCACGATCTCGCCCAGCTGACCGGGCGGCAGGCGCTGGCCATCGGGGCCCATCATCCAGACCTCCTTGTCGGGCAGGGCGGGGCCCACGCGCATCAGCTTGCTGTCTTCCGGTTCGAGTTCGGGGTAGCCCAGCGCCATGAAGCCGCCGAGCTCGCTCTGGCCGAAGCTCTCCACCAGCGGCAGGCGCAGTTCGTCGCGCCAGGCGCGCTTGAGGGTCGGCGGCACCGGTCCGCCGCCCGACAGGCCCATGCGCAGGCGGCCGGGCGCGCGGCCGCGCAGGGCGCTTTCGGTGCGCAGCTCTTCCAGCAGCGTGGGGTTGCCCACCAGGATGCTGGCCTGCGCCTGTTCGAGCGCGTCCCAGCCGGCGGTCTGGGTCCAGAACCGCATGACCTGCACGGTCGCGCCGCGCGAGAGCGCGGGCAGCAGGTTGCCCACCAGTTGGTAGGAGCTGGACAGCGCGGTCGGGCCGAACGAGACGTCGTCCGCCCGGACGCGCAGGCGCTCGGCGATGCAGCGGCTGGCGCGCACCGTGGGTTCGTGGCTCAGGCAGGCGCCCTTGGGTTTGCCGGTGGTGCCCGAGGTGTAGGACAGGTGGGCGATGGCGCCCTCGTCCTCGGGGTCGGGCGGCGCCGCGAAGGCCTGGGCCATCAGCTCGGGCAAAGCGTGGGCGCCCGGCTGCGCGCCGTCCATGCACACCAGGTGGTCGATGCCCGGCACCTGGGCCACGGCCGCGAGCACGGCGTCGCGCATGTCGTGGGTGTAGATCAGCACGCGCGGGCGGTGGTCGGCCAGGTAGTAGGCGAGGTCGTCCTTGAACTTGACGTTGACCAGCGCCGCGATCGCGCCGATGCGCCACGCGCCCAGCATGGCCAGCAGGTAGTCCATGCCGTTGTGCGCGAACACCGTGACGCGGTCGCCTTGGCGCACGCCCAGGTGCGCGAGCGCGCCGGCCATGCGCTCCATCTGCGCGACGGTCTCGGCGTACGACAGGCGGGCCTGCCGATCCACCCAGACGAAGGCGGTCTTGTCGGGGTGGCGCATCGCGCCGTCGGTGATCAACTGATGCATCAGCATGGGGAAGGTCCTTTCTGTGGGGTGGAGGGGTGGGCGGTCTCTGCGGCGCTGGCTTCCTCGCAGCGCACGGTGACGTCCAGGCTCGCCAGGTCCTGCACGTATTCGAAGGACGCCTGCAGGCCGTCGAGCCACTGCAGCGCGCTCGCGTGCGACCGGAAGACCATGGCACCCTGGTAGACGATGGTGTTGCCCCGCCGTTGGCCCTGGCCCCGGCTGCGCGCCGTGACCGTGCCCGCGCTCAGAAAGAGCGCGCCGCGCCCTTGCCACTGGTAGTGGCCGTCGGGGCCGAGGTGGCCAATGAAGCTGCAGGCCGCGCTGCCCGGGCCGAGCTGTGTCGAAGTCAGCGCGGCGCTGAAGCTGATCTCCATGCGCGGTCCATCGGGCGCGGGCCGCAGCACGCGCCGCGATTCGACGCGCCCCTGAAGCAACATGAACGGGGCGGTGGTCTCGGTGGGGGTGGCGGGCATGGGTGGCTGAAGAATGGGCACTGGCCGCCGAGTATGGGAACAGGGCCCTTTGCATTCCATGCCCGCGCCCGCATGACGCCGATCCGCTGAACGCATGGACCGAAGGACCGGGTGCTCGGGATACTGGGCCGCACCATGAACCCACCCTTGCCCAAACCCCGCCTGCTGATCGCACGCGCCGTTTTTCCCGAAGTGATCCAACGCCTGGAGGCCTGTTTCGAGGTGGACAGCAACCAGGCCGACACCGTGCTGGACGCCACGCAGCTGGCCGGTCGGCTCGGGGACAAGCAGGCGCTGCTGTCCACGGCGGGCGATGTGATCGACGAGGCCTTGCTGGCGCGTTGCCCGTCGCTGCGCATCTGCGCCAACCTCGCGGTGGGCTTCGGCAACCTGGACCTGGCCGCGATGTCGGCGCGCGGCGTCGTGGCCACGCACACGCCGGGCGTGTTGACCGAGACCACGGCCGATTTCGGCTTCGCGCTGCTGATGGCGACCGCGCGGCGCCTGGGCGAGGGGGAGCGCTGCGTGCGCGAGGGTCAATGGACGAAGTGGTCCGTCGACTTCATGGCCGGGCAGGACATCCACGGCAGCACGCTCGGCGTCCTGGGCATGGGGCGCATCGGGCAGGGCGTGGCGCGCCGGGGCGCGCACGGCTTCGGCATGCGCGTGATCTACCACAGCCGCACGCGCCTGAGCCCGGCCGACGAGGCCGCGCTGCCGGCCCGCTTCGTCGGCATGGACGAGCTGCTGCGCGAGGCCGACCACCTGGTGCTGACGCTGGCCCACAGCGCCGCCACGCACCATCTCATCGATGCCCGGGCGCTCGCGCGCATGAAGCCGGGCGCCACGCTGGTGAACATCGCGCGCGGCGGCGTGGTGGACGAGGCCGCGCTGGTCGAGGCCCTGCGAAGCGGCGGCATCGCGGCGGCCGGACTGGACGTGTTCGAGCACGAGCCGGCGGTGCACCCGGGACTGCTCTCGCTGCCCAACGTGGTGCTCACGCCGCACATGGCCAGCGCGAGCCGCGCGACCCGCCTGCGCATGGCCCACCTGGCGGCGGACAACCTGATCGGATTCTTCGAGACCGGCCGGGCGTTGACGCCCGTGCCGGCCCCCGCGCTCAGCGCGCCGGCCTGAGCAGCGCCGCCGTCGCCTGCCGCGCGATGTGCTCCGCGTCGACCTGGAAGAAGGCGCGCAGCGCGGCGCGCGTGTCGCTGCGGCCGAAGCCGTCGGTGCCCAGCGTGTGGAAAGCCCGGCCTTCAGGCACGAAGGCGCGCACGTTCTCGGGCACGGTGCGCACGTAATCGGTCGCGGCGATCACCGGGCCCGCGCTGTCGGCCAGCAGTTGCGTGAGGTGCGAGCGCTCGCCGCGCGCCACGCCGTCGCGCGCCAGCTCGCTCCAGCTGGTGATGCTGAACACATGCACGCCGATGCCTTGTTCGGCCAGTTGCGTGGCGGCCTTGAGCACCTCGGTGAAGATCGCGCCCGAGCCCAGCAGGGTCACCTGCTGCGCCGCGTTGTCGGGCCCGAAACGGCCGAAGCGGTAGCCGCCCTGGAGCACACCGTCGGCCGCGCCCTCGGGCAGGTCGGGCTGGGCGTAGTTCTCGTTCATCAGCGTGACGTAATAGAACACGTCCTGCTGCTCCACCAGCATCTCGCGCATGCCCGCGTCCAGGATGACGGCGAGTTCGCCCGCGAAGGCCGGGTCGTAGGCCTTGCAGTTGGGGATGGTGGCGGCCACGAGGTGGCTGCTGCCGTCCTGGTGCTGCAGGCCTTCGCCGCCCAGCGTGGTGCGCCCCGAGGTGGCGCCGAGCAGGAAGCCGCGCGAGCGCTGGTCGGCCGCGGCCCAGATCGCGTCGCCCACGCGCTGGAAGCCGAACATGGAGTAGTAGATGTAGAAGGGCAGCATCGCCAGGCCGTGCACGCTGTAGCTGGTGGCCGCCGCCGTCCAGCTCGCGATGGCGCCGGCCTCGCTGATGCCCTCTTCCAGGATCTGCCCGTCCAGCGCCTCGCGGTAGCTCAGCACCGAGCCGATGTCTTCGGGCGCGTAGCGCTGGCCCACGCTGCTGTAGATGCCGACCTGCTTGAACAGGTTGGCCATGCCGAAGGTGCGCGCCTCGTCGGCCACGATGGGCACGATGCGCGGGCCGAGTTGCCCGTCTTTCAGCAGGCCGCCGAGCATGCGCACGAAGGCCATGGTGGTGCTCATCTCCTTGCCGTCGGCCTTGAGCGCGAAGGCGGCGTAGGCGTCGATCGCGGGCACGGGCACCACCTCGCAGGCGGTCTCGCGCCGGGGCATGGCACCGCCCAGGCGGGCGCGGTGCTCGCTCAGGTAACGCATCTCGGCGCTGTCGTCGGCGGGCTTGAAGAAGGCCAGGCCCGTGGCCTGCTCGTCGCTCAGCGGCAGGTTGAAGCGGTTGCGGAATTCGATCAGGTCGGCGCCGTCGAACTTCTTCTGGCTGTGCGTGGTCATCTTGCCCTGGCCCGCGCTGCCCATGCCGTAGCCCTTCTTGGTCTGCGCCAGGATCACGGTGGGTTGGCCGGTGTGCGCGGCGGCGGCCGCGTAGGCGGCGTGGATCTTCACCAGGTCGTGGCCACCGCGCTTCAGGCGGTCGATCTGCTCGTCCGTCATGCCCTGCGCCAGGCGGGCCAGTTCCTCGTTCTGGCCGAAGAAGTTGTCGCGGTTGAAGCGGCCGTCCTTGGCGGCGAAGGTCTGCATCTGGCCGTCCACCGTGTGGGCGAAGGCGCGCACCAGCGCGCCGGTGACGTCGCGCGCGAACAGGCCGTCCCAGTCGCTGCCCCACACCAGCTTGATCACGTTCCAGCCCGCGCCGGCGAAGAGTTTTTCCAGCTCGTCGATGATGCGGCCGTTGCCCCGCACCGGGCCGTCCAGGCGCTGCAGGTTGCAGTTGACCACCCACACCAGGTTGTCGAGCTTCTCGCGCGCGGCCAGGGTGAGCGCGCTCATGCTCTCGGGCTCGTCCATCTCGCCGTCACCGAACACGCCCCACACCTTGCGGCCCGCGCAGTCCTGCAGGTTTCGGTGCGTGAGGTAGCGCATGAAGCGCGCGTGGTAGATCGAGCTGATCGGACCGATGCCCATGGAGCCGGTGGGGAACTGCCAGAAGTCGGGCATGAGCCAGGGGTGCGGGTAGCTCGAGAGGCCGCGCGCGCCGCTGGCCGGTGCAGTGATCTCCTGGCGGTAGTGCAGCAGGTCGGCTTCGCTGAGCCGGCCCTCCAGGAAGGCGCGCGCGTACACCCCGGGCGCGCTGTGCGGCTGGAAGAACACCAGGTCGCCGCCGTGTTGTTCGCTGCGCGCATGGAAGAAGTGGTTGAAGCCGGTCTCGAACAGGTCGGCCGCGCTCGCGTAGCTCGCGATGTGCCCCCCGAGTTCGCCATAGGCCTGGTTCGCGCGCACCACCATGGCCAGCGCGTTCCAGCGCATCAGCGAGGCCAGGCGCTCCTCGACCGCGAGGTCGCCGGGGAAGGCGGGCTGGTCTTCCACCGCGATGGTGTTCACATACGGCGTGTTCAGCTCGGGCTGCCAGCCGATGCGCTGCTGGCGCGCCAGGCGCGCGAGTTCGTCGAGGATCTGCCGCGCGCGCGCCGGCCCCTGGCTGGCCGCCAGCGAGAGCAGGGACTCACGCCATTCGAGGGTCTCTTGCGGGTCCGGATCGGTAGAGAGGGACTCGCTGAAATGCAGCTGCTTCGAAACGTCGTTCATGGTGGGTTCTCCTGGATCAGGCACTGTAGGCGCGCCCCGCTGGCAGTTGGTGTCGATCGGACGCACGGCCACGCGGTCGGTAGGCATAAAATGCTTCGATCATGAAAACAGACGGCACAAACCACTTCGATGCCACCGATCTGAAGATTCTGGAAGAGCTTCAGAACGACGCCAGCCTGTCCAACGTCGAGCTGGCGCGGCGCGTGCACCTCTCGCCATCGCCCTGCCTGGCGCGGGTGCGGGCGCTGGAGGCGCGTGGGCTGATCCGCCAGTACGTGGCGCTGCTGGACGCGAAGCAGCTCGGGCTGCACCTCAACGTGTTCATCTCCATCAGCCTCAAGCAGCAGAGCCGCGAGGCGCTGGAGGAATTCGAGGCGCGCATCGGCATCCGCGACGAGGTGATGGAGTGTTACCTGATGACGGGCGACGCCGACTACCTGTTGCGCGTGGCCGTGCCCGACATGCCGGCGCTGGAGCGCTTCATCCTGGAGCAGCTTTCGCCGATCGCGCAGGTGGAGAAGATCCGCTCGAGCTTCGCGCTCAAGCAGGTGCGCTACAAGACCGCGCTGCCGCTGAGCGAGGTCTGAAGGATGTTCACAGCAGGGGCCGCGCGCTGCGCGCGGTGTCCTGCAGCACCGGCAGGATGCGCTTGACCGCGAGCTCGCTGGTCTCGTTGTTCATGGGCATGGTCACGCTCATCGCGCCCAGCAGCTCGTCGTTGTGGTCCCACAGCGGCACGGCGATGCCCCGGTAGTTCATCTCCAGCTGCTGCTCCGAAATCGCCCAGCCCTGTAGGCGCGCCTGCACCAGGTTCTGCTGCAGCTGCTGTTTGTCCAGCACGGTGTGCGAGGTGAAGGGGCGCAGCGTCTGCGCCGCGAGCCAGGGCTCCCAGAAGCCCGGCCCGAGCGCGGCCAGGATCACCATGCCGGCGGCCGTCAGGTGCGGTTGCACGCGCGAGCCCAGCATGTAGCCGGTGTTGAGGTGGCGCTGCGTGCCGCTGCGCGCGATGTAGACCAGCTCGTCGTGGTCCAGCACGGCGCTGTAGGCGACCTCGCCGGTGCCGGCGGTCACGCGCTGCAGGTAGGGCTGCACGGCGCGCGGCAGGCGCGCCGATTCCAGGTAGGCCTGGCCCAGGCGCATCACGCGCGGCGTGAGCCAGAACAGCTTGCCGTCCGTGGTCACATGGCCGGTGTGCACCAGCGTGAGCAAATACCGGCGGGTGGCGGTGCGCGTCATGCCGCAGCGCTGCGCGGCCTGGCTGGCGGTCAGGCGCGAGTGTTCGGCGTCGAAGGCCTCGATGAGGTGCAGGCCCTTCTCCAGGCCGGCGATCCAGTCGCGGCGTTCCATGTCCTGGGGGGCGTTGTAGGGTGGTGGCGGCATGCGGTGGATTCTGCCGGCTGCGTTCAGGCGCTGGCCAGGCGCAGCGCGAGGAAGTCCACGAAGCAGCGGATGCGCGAGGCCAGCTCGGTGTTGCGGTAGTAGACCGCGTGCACCGGCTGGCGCTGCTCCAGCGTGTCGCGCATCAGCACCTGCACCAGATCGCCCCGGGCGCGGTCGGGCCCGGTCATGAAGTCGGACAGGCAGGCGATGCCCGCGCCCGCGAGCGCGAGCTGGCGCACCGTCTCGCCGCTGGAGGCGGCGATGGTGGGCGTGATCGCCAGGCCGTCGCCATCGGGGTGGCGCAGCGGCCAGGTGTTGAGGACCTCGGGCTGGGTGAAGCCCAGCAGTGCGTGGCGCGCCAGGTCCTCCACCTTGGTCGGCCGGCCGGCCTTCTTCAGGTAGGCCGGGCTGGCGTACAGACGCAGGCGGTACGAGGTGAGCGGCCTGGCGTGCAGCGTGGAGTCGCGCAGCGTGCCGATGCGCACCGCCACGTCGGCGCGGTGCTCGATCAGGTCGATGATGCTGTCGCCGCTGTGCAGCTCCAGCTCGATGTCGGGGTACTCGGCCAGGAAGTCGTTCACCAGCGGCACCAGCACGTGCAGGATGAAGGGCGAAGCCGCGTTCACGCGCAGCTTGCCGGCGGGTTTCAAGTGGCGGCAGGCCAGCTCGTCCTCGGCGGCCTCGACCGATTGCAGGATCTCGCGCGCCCGCGCGAGGAACAGCTGGCCTTCCTCGCTCAGCTCCAGGCGCCGCGTGGTGCGCCGCATCAGCGTGGTGTTGAGCTTCTGCTCCAGCCGGCTGAGCGCGCGGCTGATGCCCGAGCTGGTCTGGCCCAGCTGCTCGGCGGCGGCGCTGATGGAGCCCGTGTCCACCACGGTCCTGAAGGCGAGCAGTTCGTCGAGGGTGGTCTTCATTCTTGAATTTTCGGCACAAATGTTGTTCCAGGCAACCGCTTTTTCTCAAGAAAGAACCGGCCCACACTGCGAACCTTTCCAGCCCTTCGGAGTGGTTTCATGCCTCTAGCCTTGCTCGCGCTGACCATCAGCGCCTTCGCCATCGGGACGACCGAGTTCGTCATCGTCGGCCTCATCCCCACCATCGCGGCCGACCTCGGCGTGAGCCTGCCCTCGGCCGGCCTGCTGGTCAGCCTGTACGCGCTGGGCGTCGCCGTGGGCGCGCCGGTGCTCACCGCGCTCACCGGCAAGCTGCCGCGCAAGACGCTGCTGCTCTCGCTGATGGCGCTCTTCACCGTCGGCAACCTGCTGGCCTGGCTCTCGCCGGGTTACGAGACGCTGATCGCCGCGCGCGTGCTCACCGGCCTGGCGCACGGTGTGTTCTTCTCCATCGGTTCGACCATCGCCACCGGCCTGGTGCCCAAGGAGAAGGCGGCCAGCGCGATCGCCACCATGTTCAGCGGCCTCACCGTGGCGCTGGTCACCGGCGTGCCGCTGGGCACCTTCATCGGCCAGCACTTCGGCTGGCGCGCCACCTTCCTCGCGGTTGCCGCGCTGGGCATCGTGGCCATCGTCGGCAGCCTGCTGTTCGTGCCGCGCAAGCTCGCGCACAGCCAGCCCGCCTCGCTGCTGCAACAGCTGGCGGTGCTCAGGCAGCCGCGCCTGCTGCTGGTGTACGCGATGACGGCCGTGGGCTACGGCGGCACCTTCGTGGCCTTCACCTACCTCGCGCCCATGCTGCAGCAGGTCACCGGTTTCCAGGCCAGCGCGGTCGGCGGCGTGATGCTGGCCTACGGCCTGTCGGTGGCGGTGGGCAACCTCTGGGGCGGCAGGCTGGCCGACCGCAAGGGCCCCATCCCCGCGCTGAAGATCATCTTCTCGCTGCTTGCGCTGGTGCTGCTGGTGCTGACCTTCACCGCCGCCAACCCCTGGCTCATGGTGCTGACCGTGCTGGCCTGGGGCGCCGTGGCCTTCGGCAACGTGGCCGGCCTGCAGGTCTATGTGGTGCAGCAGGCCGAGCGCTTCGCGCCGCGCGCCATCGACGTGGCCTCGGGCCTGAACATCGCGGCCTTCAACCTCGGCATCGCGCTCGGCGCCTGGGGCGGTGGCTGGATCGTGGACGGCATCGGCCTGCGCCACACACCCTGGATCGGCGCCCTGGTGGTGCTCGGCGCGTTCGGCCTGACCGTGTGGAGCGGCCGCCTCGACGCGCGCGACCCGGCACCGGCCCGCAGCGGCGGACGCACGGCGGCGTACGCTGGCCACTGACTCCCTTTTTTTTGAAAGACACACCATGAACACCCCCATCCCTTCCTTCGGCCTCGGCACTTTCCGCCTGCAGGGCCAGGTCGTCATCGACTCCGTGCGCCAGGCGCTGGAACTCGGCTACCGCCACATCGACACCGCGCAGATCTACGGCAACGAGGCCGAGGTCGGCCAGGCCATCGCCGAGAGCGGCGTGCCGCGCCGCGAGCTGTTCGTCACCACCAAGGTCTGGACCGAGCACCTGGCCGCCGAGAAGCTCGTGCCCAGCCTGCAGGAGAGCCTGCGCAAGCTGCGCCTGGACCAGGTGGACCTCACGCTGATCCACTGGCCCTCGCCCGCGGGCGCCGTGCCGCTGGCGGATTCGCTGCACGCGCTGCAGGCCGCGCAGGCCCAGGGCCTGACGGCGCACATCGGCGTCTCCAACTTCACCATCCCGCTGCTGCGCCAGGCGATCGACGTGGTGGGCGCGAAGGCCATCGCCACCAACCAGATCGAGCTGCACCCCTACCTGCAAAGCCCGAAACTCGTGGCCTTCGCGCGCGAGCAGGGCATCCACCTCACCTCGTACATGACGCTGGCCTACGGCAAGGTGCTGGGCGATGCCGTGGTCACCGAGCTGGCGCGCTCGCACGGCTGGACACCGGCCCAGGTGGTGCTGGCCTGGGCGCTGCAGCGCGGCTTCGCGGTGATTCCTTCGTCCACGAAGCGCGAGAACCTGCAGGGCAACCTGCTCGCGCCCACGCTGCGCCTGAGCGACAGCGAGCTGGCGCGCATCGACGCGCTGGACCGGGGCGAGCGCCTGGTGAACCCCGACGGCCTGGCGCCGGTGTGGGACTGAGCGGCGGCCCCTCAGGCCCGGGCCGCGCGGCGTGAGGCCTGCCGCGCCGCGCCCGGCGAGGTGCCGACCCAGCGCTTGAAGGCGCGGCTGAAGGCGGCCTCGGACTCGTAGCCGTGGCGGCTCGCCAGGTCGGCCAGCGGTGCGTCGTCTTCCTTGAGTTGTGCCAGCGCGAGGTGCATGCGCCAGCGCGCGAGGTACTGCATGACCGGCTCACCCACGCGCGCCGTGAAGCGGGCCGAGAACGCGGAGCGCGACATCGCCACCTCCGAGGCCAGCGAGGCCACCGTCCAGGGCCGGGCGGGGTCGAGGTGGATGAGCGCGAGCGCGCGGCCGATCTGCTTGTCCTGCAGCGCGCCGATCCAGCCGGTCTGCGCGGCCGGGTCCTGCGCCATCCAGTTGCGGATGGCCTGGATCACCAGGATGTCCGCCAGCCGCGTGATGATGGTCTCGCCCCCGGGCAGCAGCGTTCGCGCCTCCGACATCATCAGGCGCAGGCTGTGCTGCATCCACTCGTGCTGCCCCGCGCTGGCGCTGTCGACGCACAGCAGTTTCGGCAGCAGCTTCACGAGCCGCTCGGCCGCGGGATGATCGAAGCGCACCACGCCGCAGACCATGCTGGTGGGCGCACCGCCGCCGCCGTGGCGCAGGACTTCATAGCGCTCGCTGACGGTCTGGCGCGGCAGGTCGAACAGCGCGACGGTGGGCACGTCGGGGCCGCTGTAGAAGGCATGGCCCTGGCCGTGCGGCACCAGCGCGAACTCGCCGGCGCGCAGCAGCCGGGGCGCCACACCGGGCACCGCGATCCAGCATTCGCCGGCCGTCACGACGTGGAACATCAGGCAGTCGTCGAGCGCGGGCAAGGCCACCGACCACGGCGCCGTGACCTCGGAGCGGCAATAGAAGCTGCCGCTCATGCGCAGGAAATGCAGGGCCTCGCCGAGCGGGTCGATGGCGGGCCAGAGGTCTTTGGCTTTCATGCCGGGGAGTATCGGCCGGTGCGGTGCCATCGTCCAATGCACCTGGACGAATGGTCATGAACGAGCGCTTCTGAATCATTGTGAATCCCATGTGGCCTGCGGACACTGGACGCCTGGCAAGCCGGCACGTTCGCCGGCACCGATCCCAAGGAGATTCGACATGACCACCCCCTCACCCACCCTGGTGCTCGGCGGCCACGGCAAGACCGGCCGCCGCGTCGCGCAGCGCCTGAGCGCGCTCGGCCGGCCCTGGCGCATGGGCTCGCGCAGCGCCACGCCCCCGTTCAGCTGGGACGACCCCGCCACCTGGGCGCCGGCCCTGCAAGGCGCGGGCTCGGTCTACCTCTCGTACTTCCCCGACCTCGCCGTGCCCGGCGCGGCGGACACGGTGGGCGCGTTCGCGCGGCTGGCCGTGCAGCGCGGCGTGCGCCGGGTGGTGCTGCTGTCCGGGCGCGGGGAAGAGGGCGCGGAACGGGCCGAGCAGGCGGTGCAGGCCTCGGGCGCCGACTGGACCGTGGTGCGCGCCACCTGGTTCAACCAGAACTTCAGCGAAGGCGGCTTCCTCGACGGCGTGCTCGCCGGTGAACTGGCGCTGCCGGTGGGCGACGTGGCCGAGCCCTTCGTGGACGCCGACGACATCGCCGACGTGGCCGTGGCCGCGCTGACGCAAGACGGCCATGGGGGGCAGGTCTACGAGCTGACCGGCCCGCGCCTGCTCACGTTCGCGCAGGCGGCCGAGGAAATCGCACGCGCCATCGGCCGGCCGGTGCGCTGCACACCGATCCCGCTGGACGCCTTCACCGACGCGATGGCGGCGCAGGGTGAGCCGCCGGAGGTGGTGGAGCTGCTGCGCTACCTGTTCAACGACGTGCTGGACGGCCGCAACGCCCACCTGGCCGACGGCGTGCAGCGCGCCCTGGGCCGGGCGCCGCGCGACTTCGCGGAATTCGCGCGGGACGCGGCGGCCAGCGGGGTGTGGCGCCCGCGCTGAACCAAGGCGGCGGGGCCCGGTCGCGCGGGTCATGGCCCTGACATCTCCGCGCACCATCCTCCATTTTGAGGATGCCTTGTCGGCATCGAGGTGGGATGATTTCCGGCCAGGTTGAGCGAACCTCAACGGCCCCAACCAGGGGAAGCGCGCCATGGACCAGGGATTCCGGAATCGGGTTGATGCCACGCAGGACGAGCGTGCCCGCGTTCGCCTTCTGGTGGCCAGCGGGCAATGGAAGCGGGCCGAGCCCGACGCCGACCGGTTCCAGCGGTTCGCGGCCAAGCGCATCGAGATCCGCACCCGCAGCGGTGCGGAAGCCATCCAGCGCGGCAGCCTGGACTACCAGCCGGTCAGCTTCCTCGACGAGGGTGCGGTCGTGCGGCGAGCCGTTGCCTTCGTGGAGGCCACCTACGGCACGACCAGCACGACCGGTTCGGGGTTCATGATCAGCCCGCGGCTGTTCATCACCAACCAGCACGTGATCCCGCATGCGGAGGCGGCCATGGGCGCGTCGATCGTCTTCGATCGGGAACTGGATGAGTTCGGGCGCCCCAGGGCGACCACGACCTTCCGGCTCGACCCCGCGGCGTTCGCGCTCTTTTCCGACGAGTCCGAACTCGACTACGCGCTGATCGCCGTGGGCCCCCGGCTGGCGGGCGACCGCGAGCTGGCCGGCTTTGGGTATTGCCCTCTCTCGAACGCGCCGGACAAGCACGTGGTGGGCATGAACACCAACATCATTCAGCACCCTCTGGGGCAGCGCAAGCTGATCTCCATCCGGAACAACCTGCTCGTCGTGCGCACGGAGACCACGCTGCTGTACGAGACCGACACGCAGGTCGGCTCGTCGGGCTCGCCGGTCTTCAATGACGACTGGGAGGTCGTGGCGCTGCACCATTGGGGCGAGCCGTTTCTGCGGCGCGTGGACGACGAAGGCAAGCCCGTGCCGCAGGAAGTCAACGAGGGCATTCGAGTCAGTGCCTTGGTGGGCCACCTGATGGCCCGGCGCGGTGAACTGCCCTTGGCCGCGCTGCCCTTGCTCGTCCAGGCGCTGGAACTGGGCGAGCGGGCGTCGGTCCGGTCGAGTGGTCCGAGCCTTGGCCCTCCCAGGCCCACTGCGCCGCCAGCGCCCACGCCGCGACCCGTTGCCCAGCCACTTCACAACCCCCACAGCGAGGCCAACCCCATGACTGCTTCCCCTTCGGGCACTTCGGTCGAATTCATGGTTCCCCTGCGGATCACCGTGGCGTTGGGCGCCGATGGCCCCTCGGTCGTCACCGCGCAGGCGCCGGGCGTCTCCCAGGCGGGTTCGGTGGCGCCGGTGCTGGCGCTCGGGCACCCGCTGGCGCGAGCGTCGGAGGCGATCCGCGTCGACAGCAACTACGGCAACCGTTCCGGCTATCGGGAAGACTTCGTTCCCGGCGCCCACCTGCCGCTGCCCACCCTGCGGGGTGACCTGGCGGATCAGGTGGCCCCACTTCGGGCGACAGAGCCGGACGCCGCGTCGGGCGAGCTGAAGTACGAGCATTTCAGCATCAAGCTGCACCGGACGAAACACCTTGCGATCTTCACCGCCACCAACATCGATGGCGAGACCTACCTGGCCGTGGACAGGGACACCGGCGAGGTCAAGGCATCCGAAGGCGAAAAGTGGTTCAAGGACCCCCGTGTCAGCGAGAGCTTCACGCTGAACCAGGACTTCTATTCGGCCTGGTCGACCTACTTCGATCGCGGCCACCTGACGCGGCGCACGGATCCCACCTGGGGCACCCCCGAACAGGCAGAGCGCGCCAACGCCGACACCTACCACTTCGCGAATTGCTCGCCGCAGCACTTCCGCTTCAACCAGAAGGCCCGGTTCTGGCAGGGGGTGGAGCGCTACATCCTGGAGACCGGTGTGCTCGCGCAGGAGGTCCGGCGCGCGCTGTGCGTCTTCTCCGGGCCGATCTTCGACGACACCATCGATCGCTGGGCCGATGACGTGCAGATTCCCTCGTCCTTCTTCAAGGTGGTGGTGTGGCGGGGCGCGGACAAGCTGAAGGCGGTCGGGCTGGTGGTCGACCAGGGGCCGTTGCTGGACGAAGCCCGGGTCAACCTCGGACCGCCCACCGCACCGTCCCACGTGGACGTCAAACAGTGGCGCGTCGCCATCAGGTCCATCGAGAAGCGCACCGGCCTGGATTTCGGCGCCGATGTGCGGGCCGCCGACACGATCCGCCAGGCCGGCCAACCCGACGTCGGCGCGGAGGCGGTGAGCGGCATCCTGCTGCGCTCGCTGGGCGACATCGAGCTGTAGGCGGCGCAGGCGGCGGAGCCGCTGCCTGGCCGCCGCGCTCAATCCTGCGGCAGCAGCTTGCCCGCGATCGCCGCCGCCGCCGAGCGCGTCTCCACGCCCAGCTTCTCGAACACGTGCTCCAGGTGCTTGTTCACCGTGCGGTGGCTCATGCCCAGGATGTCGGCGATGTCGCGGTTGGTCTTGCCCTTGGCCAGCCACGACAGCACCTCGGTCTCGCGCGGCGTGAGCGCGATGTCGCGCAGGCGCTGCGCGGCGTCGCTGTCGGGCGGCGTGAGCGTGAGCAGCAGCATGGCTTCGCCCAGGTTGCCCTGGCCCATGTGGCGCGCCAGCAGGCGGCCGTGGCGGCCGAGGTCGCGCAGCGTCTCGCGCTGGTTCAGCGAGGCGCCCAGCCATTCGCGCGCGCGCTGGCCGGCGGCGGCGTCCTGACCGAAGGCCAGCGCCAGCCAGGCCGTGGCCTGGGGCGAGCGCCAGGCCAGGCGGCCCTGCGTGTCCAGCACCACCGTGCCCATGCCGGCCACGTCCACCGCTTCCTGCGCCAGGCGGGTCACGCGCGCGTTGCGCACGTGGGTGGCCAGGCGCGCCATCACCTCGGGAATGCGCAGCGGCTTGACCACGTAGTCCACCCCGCCGCTGGCGAAGCCGCGCAGGATCTGCTCGCTTTCGGACAGGCCGGTCATGAAGACGATGGGCACGTGCGACCAGGCCGGCGTGGCCTTGAGCCGCTCGCACAGCGTGAAACCGTCCATGCCGGGCATCACCGCGTCGAGCAGCACGCCGTCGGGCACGGCGACCTCGAAGCGCTCCAGGGCTTCGTCGGCGTCGCGCGCGGCGAGCACGACGTAGCCCTCGGCGACCAGCGCGTCGCCCAGCATGCGAAGGGTGTCCACGGCGTCGTCCACCACCAGGATCACGGGGGGTGTGGCGGCCGGTGGGGGTGGCGCGGTCACAGGGTCAGTGGTCGATGGTGTCATCTTCTTCCGTCAGCTCCGCGGTGTCTCTGAGGTACTCGATCAGGGTCTGGAAATCGAAGCGGTCCGCGCAGGACTGCAGCAGCGCCAGCGTGGCGGCGTGCGCGGGTTCGGCGGTCTGGGCCTGCCACAGTCGCTGGCGCAGCGCGGCGGCCTGCCCCTGGCGGGCCAGGCGCTGCAGCTCCTCGCGCAGGTCTTCGGGCAGCGGCAGTCCGGTGACGCGGTGGCGCACGAAGCTCACCGGCGGGGTGGCCGGCGCCTGCTCGGTCACCCACTCCAGCGCCAGCGCGTGCTTCAGCGCGTCGAGCAGTTCCGACTCCATCATGGGCTTGGCGACGAAGCCCTGGCAGTCCAGCGCGGTCAGCTGCTCGGGCCGGTTGTCGAACAGGTTGGCCGAGACGAACACGATGGGCAGGCGGGAGGCGGGCAGCAGCTGGCGCACGGCGGCGGCGGTCTGCCAGCCATCGAGGCCGTCCATGGTGAGGTCCAGCAGCAGGCCGTGGGGCGCGTGCTGTTCGATGATCTCCAGGCATTCCTGGCCGCTGGCGGCCTCGCGCACCACGAAGCCCAGCGGCACCAGGATGCTGGCGAGCAGCTGGCGGTGCAGCGGCTGGTCGTCCACCACCAGCAGGGTGCGGCGCTCGCCCAGGTAGCCGGTGACCGCGCGCAGCGTGGAGGGGATGGGCAGCGGGTGTTTCGGGTCCGAGGGGATGGGCGGCAGGTACAGGCGCAGCGAGAAGGTGCTGCCGTGGCCCGGGCGGCTTTTGAGCAGCAGCTCGCCGCCCATCATGTCGGTGAGCAGGTGCGTGATGGTCAGGCCCAGGCCGGTGCCGGTGTCCAGCGCGCGCCGCCCCGCGCTGCCGCGCTCGAAGGGCAGGAAGATGCGCTTCTGGTCCTGCGCGGCGATGCCGATGCCGGTGTCGATCACGTCGATGCGCGCCACCTGCTGGCGGAAGTCCAGCCGCAGCGTGACCTCGCCCTGGTCGGTGAAGCGCACCGCGTTGCTCAGCAGGTTGATCAGGATCTGGCGCAGGCGCTTGGCGTCGGCCCGCACCCAGGCCGGCAGCTCGCCTTCCTGCTGCACCACGAAGCGCAGGCCCTTGGCCTCGGCCTGCGGGCGCACCATGCGCTCCACGTCTTCCAGCAGCTGGCCCAGCGGCAGCGGCACCGGGTCGAGCTTGAGGCGGCCGGCCTCGATGCGCGCGAGGTCGAGCGAACCGTCGATCAGCGCGTGCATGTGCTGGCCGCTGCGCTGCATGGTGGCGATGGTCTCGCGCACCCAGACCGAGATCTCGTTGTTCTTCAGCAGGATCTGCGCATAGCCCAGGATGCTGGTGAGCGGCGTGCGCAGCTCGTGCGTCATGCCGGCCACGTAGCGCGTCTTGGCCTGGCTCGCGGTCTCGGCGCGGTCGCGCGCGGACTGCAGCTCGGCATCGGTGCGCTGGTGGGCGTCGATCTCCCGCATCAGCAGCTGCGTCTGCCGCTCGGACTCGTCCTGCGCCATGCGCCGGCTGTCGGTGGTCAGCACCACCCACCACGAACACACCGCCGCCAGCAGCACCAGGAAGGCATAGATCTTGAGCAAGGGCGATTGCAGGGCCTCGGCCGGCGCGTGCAGGCTCTCCTGCAGGTAGACCATGCCGATCAGGAAGGCCATGACCGCGCTCAGCGACAACCAGACCGCGAGGAACTGGCCGGCGCGGAAGTTGACCCGCACCATCACGCCCTGCGGCAGCACGGCGGTGAGCGCGGCGCGCACCTGGTCGATGGCGCGCGAGTTGGTCTTGCAGCGGTCGTGGCAGCGCGACTCGAGCGAGCAGCACAGCGAGCAGATGGGCGCCTGGTAGGCCGGGCAGCTGGCCATGTCTTCCGACTCGAACTGGTTCTCGCACACCGAGCAGCGCACCGCCTCGCCGGGCGCCCAGCCGCCCGAGGGCGTGCGCGCCAGGTAGTACCTGCCCTGGGTGGCCCAGGCGATCAGGGGCGAGAGCAGCAGCGCCAGGCCGAGCGCGATGAAGGGCGAGAAGGCCGCCGCGACTTCGCCCATCACGCCCGCGTAGGCCAGGCTGGCCACCAGCGCCGCGATGATCATGGAACCCATGCCCACCGGGTTGAAGTCGTACAGGTAGGCGCGCCGGAACTCGATGCCCTTGGGGCTCAGGCCCAGGGGCTTGTTGATGATGAGGTCGGCCACCAGCGCGCCGACCCAGGCGATCGCCACGTTGCTGTAGACGCCCAACACCTTCTCGATGCCGGCGAACACGCCCAGCAGCATCAGCAGCGTGGCAATGCAGACGTTGAACACCAGCCAGACCACGCGGCCGGGGTGGCTGTGCGTGACGCGCGCGAAGAAGTTGGACCAGGCCAGCGAGCCGGCGTAGGCGTTCGTCACGTTGATCTTGATCTGCGCCAGGATCACGAACACCACCGTCATCGCCACCGCCAGACCGGGGTGGCCCACGGCCTCGGTGAAGCCGGCCAGGAACATCTGCGTGGGCTCGGTGGTGCGCTCGGGGTTCACCTCGAACTGCATGGCGGCGAACGCGAGAAAGGCGCCGCCCACCATCTTGAGCATGCCCATGACGATCCAGCCCGGGCCCGGGATCAGCACCGCGGCCCACCAGCGCCAGCGGTTCTCGCGCTTGCGCTCGGGCATGAAGCGCAGGAAATCGACCTGCTCGCCGATCTGCACCACCAGCGAGAAGATGACGGCCGCCGCCGCGCCGAACATCAGCGGGTGGAACTCGCTGCTGCCCGAGCGGATGCCGGTGAGGCTGGTGAAGTCGCGGTAGAGCTGGGGTTGCGACAGCCCGATCCACACGAAGGGCAGCACCAGCAGGAACAGGTAGAGCGGCTGCGTCCAGGCCTGCAGCCTGGAGATGAGGGTGATGCCCCGGATCACCAGCGGAATGATCACCACCGCCGAGATCAGGTAACACCAGGCCAGCGGCCAGTCGGTCGCCATCTGCAGGGCCAGCGCCATGATCACCGCCTCGATGGCGAAGAAGATGAAGGTGAACACCGCGTAGATCAGCGAGGTGATGGTCGAGCCCAGGTAGCCGAAGCCGGCGCCCCGGGTGAGCAGGTCCATGTCCAGCCCGTAGCGCGCGGCGCAGTAGGCGATGGGCAGGCTGGTGAAGAAGATCACCAGCCCCACCACCAGGATGGCCCACATGGCGTTGGCGAAGCCGTAGTTGACCGCGATCGCGCCGCCGATGGCCTCCAGCGCCAGGAAGGACAGCGAGCCGAAGGCGGTGTTCGCCACCCGCCACTCGCTCCATTTGCGGAAGCTGCGCGGCGTGTAGCGCAGGGCGTAGTCCTCCATGGTCTCGTCGGCCACCCACGAGTTGTATTCCCGGCGGAACCGGAAGATTTTCTGCGTGGCGACGGGGTGGGCGGGCTCGGGCGAGGGCATGCCCGGGACGCTAGCAAGAACCGGCCCTACCCACCAGACGGGGCCTCTACGTTATTTGACGTATGGGCCGGATCAAGGGCTTTCCCCTAGTCTTCACCCCAGTCGGCACACCGCCGGTTCCACCGCCCCAAACGTCCCAGGAGTCTTCCATGAAACACCTCTCCGATCCGAACGCCCAGTCGCCCGAGACCCTCGAAACCCCGGAAGCCAGCCGCCGCCGCGTGCTGCAGATGCTGGGCGTCGCCGGTCTGGCCGGCCTGCCGGCCTGGAGCTTCGGCCAGCCCACCGCCTCGGTGAACACCACCAAGCTGGCCGTGACCGACACCGAAGTCACCGTGGGCCAGCTGCACTCGTCCACCGGCACCATGGCGATCTCGGAAACGGGCTCCATCCAGGCCGAGCAGCTCGCCATCGACGAGATCAACGCCATGGGCGGCATCCTGGGCCGCAAGATCAAGGTGATCAAGGAAGACGGCGCCTCCGACTGGCCGACCTTCGCCGAGAAGTCCAAGAAGCTGCTGATCAACGACCGCTGCGCCGCCGTGTTCGGCTGCTGGACCTCGGCCTCGCGCAAGGCCGTGCTGCCGGTGTTCGAGAAGGAAAACGGCCTGCTGTACTACCCCACCTTCTACGAAGGCCTGGAGCAGTCCAAGAACGTGATCTACACCGGCCAGGAAGCCACGCAGCAGATCCTCTACAGCCTGGACTGGGCGCAGAAGGAGAAGAAGGCCAAGACCTTCTTCCTGATCGGCTCCGACTACATCTGGCCGCGCACCTCGATGAAGATCGCGCGCAAGCACATCGAGAACTTCCAGAAGGGCAAGGTCGTCGGCGAGGAGTACTACCCGCTGGGCAGCACCAACTTCGGCTCGCTGATGAACAAGATCAAGCTGCAGAAGCCCGACTGCATCTTCTGCGCGGTGGTGGGCGGCTCCAACGTGGCCTTCTACAAGGCGCTCAAGGCCGCCGGCATCACCGGCGACAAGCAGCTGCTGGTCACGCTCTCGGTGACCGAGGACGAGATGACCGGCGTGGGCGGCGAGAACTTCGCGGGCTTCTACTCGTCGATGAAGTACTTCCAGTCGCTGGACAACGCGAACAACAAGAAGTTCGTGGCCGCCTTCAAGGCCAAGTACGGCAAGGACGCGGTGATCGGCGACGTGACGCAGGCCGGCTACCTCGGCCCCTGGCTGTGGAAGGCCGCGGTCGAGAAGGCGAAGAGCTTCGACGTGGACAAGGTGGTGGCCGCCTCGCGCACCGGCATCGAACTCACCACGGCGCCCGAGGGCTACGTGAAGCTCGACCCGAACCACCACCTGTGGAGCAAGTCGCGCATCGCCATGGGCATGCCGGACGCGACCTTCAAGGTGGTGGCGGAGTCACCCGAGCTGATCAAACCCGATCCGTTCCCCAAAGGCTACCAGTGACCCACCCCCGCCACGGCGCACTGGCGCCGTGACCCCCTCAAGGGGGCGACGCTGGCGGGCCGGCCAAGCCGGACCCGCGGCGTCCTGGAGGGGGCTTCGCTGCGCTCGCCTCGAGAAAGCCTTTCTTTCGTTGCCCTGGAGTCTTCATCATGAGTTTCAACGACCTGCTCAACATCGGCCTGATGCAGGGCTTCGCCGGCCTGAGCCTGTTCGCGGTGCTGCTGCTCATGGGCCTGGGCCTGGCCATCATCTTCGGGCAGATGGGCGTGATCAACATGGCGCATGGCGAGTTCATGACCATCGGCGCCTACACCGTCTTCCTGGGCTCGACGCTGGCCAATGCGATCAGCCCCGGCGCGGTGGCGGCGTACTTTCCGTTCGCCATCGTGGCCGCCTTCTTCTTCGCCTTCATCGCGGGCTGGCTGGTGGAGTGGGCGCTGATCCGCCACCTGTACAAGCGCCCGCTGGACACGCTGCTGGCGACCTGGGGCATCAGCCTGGCGCTGCAGCAGTGCTTCCGCACCTTCATCGGCCCCAAGGAAGTGAGCCCCACGCTGCCCGACTGGCTGCTGGGCTCCTGGGCACCGGCCGAAGGGCTGGACATCCCCATCAACGGCATGTTCGTGCTGGCCCTGGCCATCGTGGTCACCGCCGGCGTGCTGATCGCGCTGCACAAGAGCCGCTGGGGCCTGCGGGTGCGCGCCACGGTGAGCAACCGCGTGATGGCCAACGCCATCGGCATCGACACCAGGAAGACCGACCGGCTGACCTTCGCCATCGGCTGCGGCATCGCCGGCGTGGCCGGCGCGGCCTTCACCACCATCGGTTCCACCGGCCCCACCTCGGGCTCGCTCTACATCGTCGACGCCTTCCTGGTCGTCACCTTCGGCGGCGCGGCCAGCCTGCTGGGCACCGTGGTCTCGGCCTTCGGCATCGCCCAGACGCAGTCGATCACCGAGTTCTTCATGGCCGGCTCCATGGCCAAGATGCTCACGCTGTCGCTGATCGTCGTGATCCTGATGCTGCGGCCTCAGGGTCTGTTCGCATCCAAGGTGCGTCGTTGATTTCTTTGTCTCCCGGAGTCCGTCATGAACGCCCTGAAAGCCTGGATCACCCGCTACCAGCTCGCCAGCCTGGTCTTGCTCACCGTGCTGCTCGCGGTGGTGCTGCCGCTCAGCCTCGACATCTTCCGCCTCAACCTGGTCGGCAAGTACCTCACCTACGCCTTCGTGGCCATCGGCCTGGTGATGCTGTGGGGCTATGGTGGCGTGCTCAGCCTGGGGCAGGGCGTGTTCTTCGGCCTCGGCGGCTACGCCATGGCGATGTTCCTCAAGCTGGAAGCCTCCGACCCTGAAGCGACGAAGATCCAGTCCACCCCCGGCATTCCGGATTTCATGGACTGGAACCAGCTCACCGAGCTGCCCGCGTTCTGGGTGCCGTTCAAGAGCTTTCCGTTCGCGCTGGCCGCCGTCATCGTGGTGCCCACGCTGCTGGCCTGGCTCGTCAGCTTCGCCATGTTCAAGCGGCGCGTGGGCGGCGTGTACTTCGCCATCATCACGCAGGCCGTGGCGCTGATCCTCACGGTGCTCATCATCGGCCAGCAGGGCTACACCGGCGGCGTCAACGGCATGACCGACCTCAAGACCCTGCTGGGCTGGGACACGCGCACCGACAGCGCCAAATACATCCTGTACTACGTCTGCGTGGGCCTGCTGGTGCTGTCCATCGTGGTCTGTCGCTGGATCCAGACCAGCAAGCTCGGCACCCTGCTGCTGGCCATGCGCGACAAGGAAGACCGCGTGCGCTTCTCGGGCTACGACGTGGCCGACTTCCGCATCTTCGTGTTCTGCCTGGCGGCCGCGCTGTCGGGCATCGGTGGCGCGCTGTTCACGCTGCAGGTGGGCTTCATGTCGCCGAGCTTCGTGGGCATCGTGCCCTCGATCGAGATGGTGATCTACGCCGCCGTGGGCGGGCGCATGAGCCTGGTGGGCGCGGTGTACGGCGCGCTGCTGGTCAACGCCGGCAAGACCTTCTTCTCCGAGAGCTTTCCCGACCTCTGGCTGTTCCTCATGGCGGGCCTTTTCATCGGCGTGACCATGGCCTTCCCCATGGGTCTGGCCGGCTTGTGGGAAAGCAGGATCGTGCCCTGGTGGAAGTCGCGCCAGGCCGCGCTGCGCGAGGCCTCGGCCGCGCGGCCCCAGCCGCCTTCGCCGGCCCCTCATGCACCGATGGCCAAACCCAAGGCCGAGGTGAAGTTGCCCGACGGCACCCGAAGCCAAGGCGTCTGAGCCCACGGAGAACCTCATGAGCAACACCGACTTCGCCCTCTCCGTGGAAGACCTCACCGTCTCCTTCGACGGCTTCAAGGCCATCGACGCCCTCACGCTTTACGTGGACAAGAACGAGCTGCGCGTGATCATCGGCCCCAACGGCGCGGGCAAGACCACGCTGCTGGACCTGATCTGCGGCAAGACCAAGGCCAGCGCGGGCAGCATCAAGTTCAAGAACGAGGAAATCATCCAGGTGCCCGAGCACAAGCGGGTGCGCAAGGGCATCGGGCGCAAGTTCCAGACGCCGTCGATCTACGAGAACCTCTCGGTGTTCCAGAACCTGGAGGTGTCCTTCCCCTCGGGCCGTTCGGTCTGGGGGGCGCTGGCCTTCACCGCCACCGACGAGATCCAGGCCCGCGTGAAGGCGGTGGCCGAGGACATCGGCCTGGGCGACAAGCTGGAAACCGAGGCCGGCCTGCTCTCGCACGGGCAGAAGCAGTGGCTGGAGATCGGCATGCTGCTGATGCAGGAGCCCGAGCTGCTGATGCTGGACGAGCCCATTGCCGGCATGAGCGCGCGCGAGCGCGACCTGACGGCCGAGCTGCTGCAGCGCATCTGCCAGAACCGTGCCGTGATCGTGATCGAGCACGACATGGACTTCGTCAAGAAGATCGCGCACAAGGTCACCGTCATGCACCAGGGAAAGATCCTGGCCGAAGGCCCGATGGACCAGGTGCAGGCCGACCCCAAGGTCATCGACGTGTACCTCGGCCACTGAAGGAGTCACCACCATGCTGAAAGTCAAGGACCTCGTCGTCGCCTATGGCCAGAGCCAGGCGCTGCACGGCATCTCGTTCGAAGGCCGCGAGAACGAAACCGTGGCCATCATGGGCCGCAACGGCATGGGCAAGACCACGCTGTTCAAGAGCCTGATCGGCGTGCTGCCGATCAAGAGCGGCCACATCTCGGTGGCCGGCCAGGAGGTCTCGCAGCTGGAGAGCTTCCAGCGCGTGGCCAAGGGCATCGCCTACGTGCCGCAGGGCCGCATGATCTTCCCCACGCTCACGGTGGAAGAGAACATCCAGACCGGCCTGGAGAACGCCAAGGACAAGACCATCCCCGAAGAGATCTACGCGCTGTTCCCGGTGCTGTGGGACATGCGCCGGCGCAAGGGCGGCAACCTCTCGGGCGGCCAGCAGCAGCAGCTGGCGATCGCGCGCGCGCTCGTCACCGACCCCAAGGTGCTGCTGCTCGACGAACCCACCGAAGGCATCCAGCCGTCCATCATCAAGGACATCGCCAAGGCGCTCAACGAGATCCGCAAGATGCGCAAGATCACCATCGTGGTCTCCGAGCAGGTGCTCTCGTTCGCCATGGACGTGGCCGACCGGCTGTTCGTCATCGAGGGCGGCCGCCTGGTGCACGAGACCGACCGCGCCGACACCGACCAGCAGCGCATCAAGTCCTACCTCTCCGTCTGATTCCCCCTTTCCCTTTCCCGTCCACCCCAGGAGCACAAGCCATGCCCGAGACCCTCATCAAAGTCGATCTGAACGCCCCCGCACCGTCCAACGAAATGGTGCACAACCGCTGGCACCCGGACATCCCGATGGCCTGCTGGGTCAACCCTGGCGATGACTTCGTGCTCGAGACCTACGACTGGACCGGCGGCTTCATCAAGAACAACGACAGCGCCGACGATGTGCGCGACATCGACCTCACCACGGTGCACTACCTCAGCGGCCCGGTGGGCGTGAAGGGCGCCAAGCCCGGCGATCTGCTGGTGGTCGAGCTGCTCGACATCGGCGCCAAGGACGACAGCCTGTGGGGCTTCAACGGCTTCTTCAGCAAGAAGAACGGCGGCGGCTTCCTCACCGAGCATTTCCCGCAGGCGCAGAAATCGATCTGGGACTTCAAGGGCATGTTCACCGAGTCGCGCCACGTGCCGGGCGTGAAGTACGCCGGCCTGATCCACCCCGGTCTGATCGGCTGCCTGCCCGACCCCAAGATGCTGGAGACCTGGAACACGCGCGAGCAGGCGCTGATCGACTCCGACCCGGCCACCAGCGGCCTGGCCAACCCGCCCTTCGCGGGCACGGCGCACATGGGCAAGCTCACCGGCGAGGCCAAGGCCAAGGCGGCGGCCACCGGCGCGCGCACCGTGCCGCCGCGCGAACACGGCGGCAACTGCGACATCAAGGACCTCTCGCGCGGCTCCAAGGTGTTCTTCCCGGTCTACGTGGACGGCGCGGGCCTCTCGGTGGGCGACCTGCACTTCAGCCAGGGCGACGGCGAGATCACCTTCTGCGGCGCCATCGAAATGGCCGGCTGGGTGCACATGAAGGTGTCCATCATCAAGGACGGCATGGCCAAGTACGGCATCAAGAACCCGATCTTCAAGCCCAGCCCGATCACGCCGACCTACAACGACTACGTGATCTTCGAGGGCATCAGCGTGGACGAGAGCGGCAAGCAGTACTACCTGGACGTGAACGTGGCCTACCGCCAGGCCTGCCTGAACGCCATCGAGTACCTGAAGAAGTTCGGCTACTCGGGCGCGCAGGCCTACTCCATCCTGGGCACGGCGCCAGTGCAGGGCCACATCAGCGGCGTGGTGGACGTGCCCAACGCCTGCGCCACGCTGTGGCTGCCGACGCAGATCTTCGACTTCGACATCAACCCGAACGCGAGCGGCCCGATCAAGCACCTCGACGGCTCGGTGGTGATGCCGCTGTCGCCGGACCTCTGAGGCCTTCGCCATGCCGACCTACGACTACGACTGCCCATCCTGCGGGGGCTTCGACGCGTTCCGTCCCTTGAGCGAGCGCAACGAGCCCGCCGCCTGCCCGGACTGCGGCACCGCGTCGGCGCGCGTCTTCGTGAGCGCGCCGCGCCTGGCGCTCATGGACGGGGGCACGCGCACCGCCATCGGCATCAACGAGCGCGCGCGCCACGAACCCAAGACCTCGCGCGACTACCAGCGCCTCAAGCACCCGGCGGGCTGCGGCTGCTGCAGCTCGGGCCGCAGCAAGGCGACGGTGACGGCGCCGAATGGCGCGAAGGCTTTCCCGAGCAAGCGCCCCTGGATGATTTCCCATTGAGACCCCCTTCCTTCGTGGGCCGGCGCTGGTTCGTCGGCGGGTCGGCGTTGTTTTTTTGCGTTGCACCGGTCATCGGCGCCCAGGGGGAGCGGCTCCGCTCATGTCCCCCGGTCTGGGCTTCGCCCAGCCCTCCTCCTTTACTTCGCTGCGCCGCTCCCCCTGGGCGCCGATGACCTCATTGGCACTCGGTCCGTTGGCGATCCAGCATCCCTTCTGGCGCATGGGTCTCAGGCGTTCTGCGCAGCGGGGTAAAGGAGGAGGCGGCACCAGCCGCCGGGGGACACCCGCGGAGCAGAGCGCCTGAGACCCATGCGCCTGCGAGGTAGTCGCTTGGAGTCGTCAGCGTGAACCTGTCAGCCTAGGGTTTGTCGGGTGGTCTACCCCTGGGGGGTATTCTTGACAGCGTCACCGCCAGCGCCTTCAATGGGGCTTTCGTCCCTGGAGATGTTCATGCGCCTCGTTGTCCTGTGCTCTTTCGCCGTTGCCGCCCTGATGCCCATCGCGTCCTTTGCCGAGGGCCCCAGCTGCAACGCCGCCGCCGCCGAGAAGAAACTCGCCGGCGCGGCCAAGACCTCGTTCCTGAAGAAATGCACGCGCGACGCGGCGGCCAGCTGCGACATGGCGGCGGCCGAGAAGAAACTCGCGGGCGCCGCGAAGACCAGCTTCAACAAGAAATGCAACCGGGACGCCGTGGGCTGATGCCCCGGCCGCCGGCCGCGTTCAGAGGCTGGTGAGTTCGCCGTAGGCCCGCCGCGTGTAGGGGGAGACCGCCGCGAGCACCTGCCGGTAGCCGGTCTTGTGGCTGCGCACCATGCGCGTCGACGCGGTGCTGAACGAGCGGCAGAACCAGTGGCAGGTGTGCTGCATCAGGAACAGCTCGGCCAGGATGAGGTAGGCCTTGTCGCGCGGCGGCCGCTGGGCGTTGTTGTCGACCGCCTCGGTGATGGCGTACGCGTGGACCATGAAAGCCGCGCGCAGGTCGAACGTGGCGCGGCGACACCAGCGGTGCGCCCAGGGCAGGGCGAAGGGCAGCTTGCTCACGCGCGTGGCAGCCGCCTCGACATCGACGAAAAAGTGCACGAACCGGGTGAACTGCTTCGCGATGGAGCGCTCGGCCCCTTCCAGCACGCTCCAGATCTGTTCCCGGCGCTCGGGGTCTGGCTCCGCCAGGGCCCGCTCGTAGCCTTCGGCGAGTTTTTCCAGCATGACGTCGATCTGGTACGGGCCCAGGTGCTTGCGCAGCAGCTCGATGCGTTTTTTCTGGTCCAGTGAATTGAGAAAAGCGAGGCCGGCGAAAAAGGCCAGCACCAGGGTCAGAATTTCCATGGCCGAAACGGGGTGTTGGAGAGGCCGCCAGTGTAGAGTCCCCAAACGGCGGCGGGAATGCGAGAATGATTTCCCCGTGACGCCCGCCTTTTGCCCTCCATGCCCCACCACCTTCCCCTGATCATTGCCGCCGCTGCCGGGTGGGCCGCCTGCCTGACAGGCGTCGCCTGGGTCGTTTCCGCCTGGCTCGGCCGGGCGCTCTCCATCGCCGAGACGGTGCTGCTCGGCGGCATGTTGGGCGTGGTGGTGGCGGTGATCGTGCAGGCGCGCCTGCAGCGCCAGCGCCGCAAGCTCGACGACATGCGCGACTCCGCGCTCTGGTGACGCGCCCGCGGCCGCGCCGGCCTCAGGGCGCGTCCACCCGCACCTGCAAGGACGAGTACCAGAGCGCCAGGTTGTCGATCTCGGCGTCCGTCAGCGGTTTGGCGATCACCGACATCACCTCGTTCGCGCGTTTGCCGCTGCGGTAGTTGCGCAGCTGTTCCGTGAGGTAGAACAGCGGCTGGCCCGCGAGGTGGGGCACGTTGGGTTGCATCGACAGGCCCACCGGGCCGTGGCACACCGCGCACGCGGTGGCCGCGCGGGCCTTGCCCGCCTCGAGGTCCGCCGCCGCCACGCCAACGCTCGCGCCACCCACCACCATCACCAGGAGCAGGATCCGCAACGCATGAGGCCATGCCCACCAGAGGCAGCGAGGGTCCGGCTCCGCCGGCCCAAGCTGCCGTCCCCCCACGAAGCGCCGAAGGCGCGCCACGGAGGGGGGAAGCCGCGTCAGCGGCGCAGGGGGGTGTCCCATCAATTCGAGTACGTCACGCGGTAGATCGCGCCGACGTAGTCGTCCGAGATCAGCAGCGAGCCGTCCTTCATCGGCGCCACGTCCACCGGCCGGCCCTTGTAGACCCCGTTGGCGTCCAGCCAGCCTTCGGCGAAGACCTCGGACTTGCCGGCGGTGCCGTCGGCGTTGACCGGTACGTAGTTGATCAGCGCACCCGTGGCCTTGGTGCGGTTCCAGGAGCCGTGGGCCGCCACGAACATGCCGCCCCGGTACTTGGTGGGGAACATGCTGCCGTTGTAGAACGCCATGCCCAGCTGCGCCTGGTGGGCCGGGAACTCCACCTGCGGGAACACCGCGTTGGCCGGCTCCTTCATGTCCTTGAGGTCGGGCGCGGCGGCCGAGCCGGCCACCTTGAACTTGCCGTTCCAGTAGGGGTAGCCGAAATGCTGGCCGGCGGCGGTGGAGCGGTTGAGCTCGCCGGGCGGCACCTCGTCGCCCAGCCCGTCGGTCTGGTTGTCGGTCCACCACACCGTCTTGTCCTTGGGGTTGATGTCCATGCCCACCGAGTTGCGCACGCCGCGCGCGAACACCTCGCGCCCGGAGCCGTCGAAGGGGTTCAGGCGCACGATGCCGCCGATGCCGACCTGGTCGTACAGCGCGAGCTTGCCCGCCGGCTGCACGTTGTGCGGCTGGCCGAGCGTGATGTAGAGCTTGCCGTCGTCGCTCACGCGGCACACGCGCGCGCCGTGGTTGAAGGACTCCTCTTCCTCCGGGATCAGCTTGCCCTGGCCCACCACCTCGATCACCGCCACGTCGGGGCCTTCGTAGAAGAACTCGGCGGCCGGGAAGTTGAGCACGCGGTTGTGCTCGACCACGACGAGGAAGCCGTCCTTGGTCCAGCACACGCCATTGGGCACCTTGAAGTTGAGCGAAGGCGCGAAGGGTTTGACCTCGTCGGCCGTGCCGTCGCCGTTGCGGTCGGTCACGGCCCACACGCGGGTCTTGCGCGTGCCCACGAACAGCATGTTGGTGCTGGGCGCCACCGCCATGTGGCGCGCGTCGGGCACCACCGCGTACAACTCGATCTTGAATCCCGGGGGCAGCTTCACGGACCGCAGGTTGGCGCGGATCGCCTCGGCATTGCGACCTTCCTGGGGCACCGGCGGAATGTTCAGGTCGACGCCCGAGACCTTCATCTGCTTGAGCGTGGCGAGGTTGTCCTTGCCGGCCTGCGCCATCGCGCCCGTCGCCAACCCGCAGGCCAGCAATGCCATCCACAGTCGTGTGCTTTTCATGGGTCTCCTCCGAAGGGTGAATCCCGAAGGACCATCCTTCGGAACCGGCCATTCTGGAATCAAACCCGCGGCCGCACCCAGGAGCCCCCTGCGCCGTCGTTGTCTTGGTGCACTGCAGCGTGCACGCCCGCGCTCAGTCCGGCACCACCGCCGTGACTTCGATCTCCACCTTGGCGCGCGCTTCCATGAGCGCGCTCACCTCCACGCAGGTCATGGCCGGGAAGTGGCGGCCCATCACCTCGCGGTAGACCTCGCCGAGTTCGCGCAGGCGCGCGTTGTATTCCACCCGGTCGATCACGTACCAGGTCATGCGCACCATGTGCTGCGGCCCGGCCTCGGCGCAGGCGAGCACGTCGCGCACGTTGAGCAGGGTCTGGCGCGTCTGGGCGATGAAGTCGTCGCTCTCGAACACCTGGGCGGCGTTCCAGCCGATCTGGCCGCCCACGTAGACGTGGGTGCCGCGCGCGGCGATGCCGTTGGCGTAGCCCCTGGGTGCTGCCCAGCCGGGCGGTTGCAGGTGTTTCATCATGTCGGTTGGCTTCGATGTTGTTGGGCTTGCTGGCGCAGCGCGAAGCGCTGCAGCTTGCCGGTTTCGGTGCGCGGGAGCTGGTTCACGAAGACCACCTCGCGCGGGTATTTGTAGGGCGCCATGTTCTGCTTCACGTGCTCCTGCAGCGCCTTGACCTGCGCCGCGTCGGCGGCTTCGCCGGGTTTGAGCACCACATAGGCCAGCACGATCTGGCCGCGCTCCTCGTCGGCCTTGCCGACCACGCCGCACTCGGCCACCGCCGGGTGCTGCAGCAGCGCGGCCTCCACCTCGGGGCCGGCCACGTTGTAGCCGGCGGTGATGATCATGTCGTCGGTGCGCGCCTGGTAGAAGAAGTAGCCGTCGGCGTCCTGGCGGAAGGCGTCGCCGGGGAAGTTCCAGCCGTCGCGCACGTACTGGGTCTGGCGCGGTTCGTCCAGGTACTTGCAGCCGGTCGGGCCGATCACGGCGAGCTTGCCGACCTCGCCCACGGGCAGCGGCCGGCCTTCGTCGTCCACCACGCGCGCTTCGTAGCCCGGCACCACCTGGCCGATGGCGCCGCGGCGCACCGCCTCGGGCGGGGAGGAGATGAAGATGTGGAACATCTCGGTGGCGCCGATGCCGTCGAGCATCTCCAGCCCGCTGGCTTCCTTCCAGAGCTGGCGCGTGGCATCGGGCAGGCCCTCGCCGGCGCTCACGCTGATGCGCAGGCGGCCGATGCCGTGCTGGCGCGCGAACGCGGCCATCTGGCGGTAGAAGGTGGGCGCGGTGTAGCAGATGGTGGCGCCGACGCGGCCGATGAGCTGCACCATGGCCTCGGGCGTGTAGGGGATGGACGGGAAGTAGACCGAGGCGCCGGCCCACATGGGGAAGACCAGCAGGCCGCCCAGGCCGAAGGTGAAGGCCAGCGGCGGCGAGCCCATGACGATGTCGTCCGGCGTGGCGCGCAGCACGTGGCGCGGCCAGGTCTCGCAGGCGGCGAGCACGTCGCGGTGGGTGTGCACGGCGGCCTTGGGTGTGCCGGTGGTGCCCGAGGTGAAGGCCAGCAGCGCGATGTCGGTGGCGGCGGTGGGGCAGGGCGTGCCGTGTTCGCACTGGCGCCGCGCCAGGGCTTCGAGCGAGTGCGGCGCCTCCCCTTCGGCCGTGTTGAAGGTCAGCAGCTTCATGCCGGCCATGGCGGGGTCGGCGGCGAGCGCCGCCTTGAGCTCGTCCTGCAGTTTCCCGTCGCACAGCGCCACCGAGGGCTGGGCCTTGGTGAGGATGGCGCCGAGTTCCTTCGCGCGCAGCAGCGGCATGGTGGCCACCGCGATCAGGCCGGCCTGCACCGTGCCCAGCCAGGCCAGCGCCATGGCCACCGAGTTGCCGCCGCGCAGCAGCACGCGGTTGCCGGGCACCAGGCCCAGCTCCACCGTGAGCGCGTTGGCGATGCGGTTCACCTCGAGCTGCGCCTGCGCGTAGGTCAGCGTGCGCTCCTCGCTGCGGAACAGCGGGCGGTCGCCATGGCCCGCCGCGATGGCGCGCTGGAACAGCGCGTGCACGGCGTTGACCTGCGCGGGCAGTTGCAGCTCGGGCCGGTCGAAGCGCAGTTCCGGCCACTGCGCCGGCGGGGGCAGGCGGTCGTGCACGAAGTGGTCGGGCTGGGCGGACGGGATGGCGATTTTCATCATGACTTCAGCGCGGCCTTGCCGAGGATCAACAGTTGAACCTCGCTCGCACCCTCGTAGATGCGCAGCGAACGGATGTCGCGGTACAGGCTCTCGACCTTCTGGCCCACCTGCACGCCGCGCCCGCCGAACATCTGCAGCGCCATGTCGATCACGCGCTGCGCGTTTTCGGTGGCGGTGAGCTTGGCGGTGGCCGCGGCCGTGGTGTAGGCCGGCGTGCCCGCGCCCTGCGTGGCGCTGCAGTCGCGCTGCCAGGCGGCGCGGTAGGTGAGCACGGCGGCGGCGTCGATGAGCGCGCTCATCTCGCCGAGCCGGGCCTGCGTGAGCTGGAAGTCGGCCAGGGTCTGGCCGAACATCTTGCGCTGCTTGGCGTGCGCGACGCTTTCGGCGAAGGCGCGCCGCGCCATGCCCAGCGCGGCGGCGGCGACCGAGGCGCGGAAGATGTCCAGCGTCTGCATGGCGAGCTTGAAGCCGCCGTGCAGCGGGCCGACCATGGCGTCGGGGCCGACGGCGCAGCCGCTGAAGCGCAGCGTGGCCAGCGGGTGCGGGGCCATCACGTGGAGGTGTTCGCTGCTGTCCAGGCCGGGTTGCCGGGCGTCGACGATGAAGGCGCTGATGCCGCGCGCGCCGGCCTCGGGGTCGGTCTTGGCGAAGACGACGTAGAAGTCGGCCAGGTCGCCGTTGCTGATCCAGGTCTTGCTGCCGTCGAGCGCCCAGCCGCCCGCCGCCTGCGTGGCGCGCGTGGCCATGGCGGCCACGTCGGAGCCGGCGTCGGGCTCGCTGAGCGCGAAGGCGGCGATCTTCTGGCCGCTGGCGACCGCGCTCAGGTAGCGCGCTTTCTGGGCCGGGGTGCCGGCGAGCGTGATGGCGCCGCTGCCCAGGCCCTGCATGGCGAAGGCGAAGTCGGCCAGCGGGGAGTGGAAGGCCAGGGTTTCGCGCAGGATCACCAGCGATCGCGAGTCGAGCGAGGGCAGGGCGCCGCCGTGCGCCCCGGGCACGCAGTAGCGCAGCCAGCCGTCCTGGCCCAGGCGTGCCACCCAGTCGCGGCAGGCGGCGCGGTCGTCGGTTTCATCGACACCCTGCAGCGCGGCCCAGTCGGCCAGGCGCGGCGCCATCTCGCGGTGGTGGGCGTCGAAGAAAGGCAGTTCCCACTGCGCTTGGGGTGGGCGCAGGCCGTGCGGGTGTTCGAAGGCGACCACGTCAATCTCCTTCGAAGACCGGGCGCTGCTTGGCCGCGAAGGCCTCGTAGGCGCGGCGGAAGTCCTGCGTCTGCATGCAGATGGCCTGGGCCTGGGCCTCGGCCTCGATCGCCTGGTCCAGCGTCATGGCCCATTCCTGGTGCAGCATGGTCTTGGTCATGCCGTGCGCGAAGGTCGGGCCCTGCGCGAGTTGCGCGGCGAGCTTGTGCGCGGCGGGCAGCAGCGCGGCGCTGTCGTGCAGCGCGTTGAAGAAACCCCAGGCGTGGCCTTCGGTGGCGCTCATGGCGCGGCCGGTGAACAGCAGCTCGCTGGCGCGGCCCTGGCCGATCATGCGCGGCAGCAGCGCGCAGGCGCCCATGTCGGCGCCCGCGAGGCCCACGCGGGTGAACAGGAAGGCGGTGTTCGTCTGCGGCGTGCCCAGGCGCAGGTCGGAGGCCAGGGCCATCATCGCACCGGCACCGGCGCACACGCCGTCGATCGCGGCCACGATGGGCTGCGGGCAGGCGCGCATGGCGCTCACCAGTGCGCCGGTCATGCGCGTGAAGGCCAGCAGCTCGGGCATGCTCATCTTCGTGAGCGGGCCGATGATCTCGTGCACGTCGCCGCCCGAGCAGAAGTTGTCGCCCGCGCCGGTGAGCACCACGGCGCGCACGTCGGTGGCCTTCTGCAGGCCGAGGAACCAGTCGCGCAATTCCGCGTAGGAGTCGAAGGTCAGCGGGTTCTTGCGCTCGGGCCGGTTGAGCGTGACGGTGGCCACGCCGTCGTCGCCCACGCGGAGCGCGAAGTGGGTGGGGGCGGGCGTGGCCTTGGGGCCGTACTGGCCGCGCATCGGGTTGTGGTCGGGGATGGGGTGTTTCATTCAAAGTCCTTGCGAAGCACGTGTCTTGCCCAGGGATGCCACGGAACCGGCTTTGCCGGGCCGTCGGCATCGCCCCCTGGAGGGGGTCGCGCGAAGCGCGGCGGGGGTGTTCATTCCTCTATCCGCTGGTTGAGTTCGAGCTGGTGCTGTTTCACTTTGCCCAGCAGCTTGTGCAGGCTGTCCAGGTCGCGCGGGCTCAGGCCTTCGAAGGCCTCGACGATCCAGCTCTCGTGCTGCTGGGCCATCTCGACGAAGCTGGCGCGGCCGTGCGGCGTGAGGCGCACGCGGAAGGCGCGCCGGTCGCCGTCCACGCCCATGCGCTCCACCAGGCCTTCGTTGACGAGCTGGTCGGTGATGCCGGTGACGTTGCCGCCCGTGACCATGAGCCGGTGCGAGAGCTCCTTCATCTTCAGCCCGTCGGGGTGGCGTTCGAGCTGGGCCATGAGGTCGAAGCGCGGCAGCGTGGTGTCGAACTGCTCGCGCAGGCCGGCGCGCACGCGCTTCTCGATCAGTTGCGAGCAGGTCAGCAGCCGCAGCCACAGGCGCAGCTCGTGCGCGTGTTCGCTGTGGGCGCGGGCTTCGAGGTCGAGTGGTGAAGGAGGGGTCATGGTGCTGGGGCGTTGAGGGCTTGCTGGCGGGCGATCTCGCGGTAGAGCTGGTCGCGCCCGCTCTCGTAGGGGCGCGGCCATTCGATGGCGCGGGTCTGCAGCTTGGCGGCTTCGTGCAGCGTCCAGGCCGGGTCGGCCAGGTGCGGGCGCGCCACGGCGCAGAGGTCGGCGCGGCCGGCCGCGATGATGCTGTTGGCGTGGTCGGCTTCGGTGATCGCGCCCACCGCCATGGTGAGGATGCCGGCCTCGTTGCGCACGCGGTCGGCGAACGGCGTCTGGTACATGCGGCCGTACACCGGCTTGGCCGCGCGCGTGGTCTGGCCCGAGGACACGTCGATCAGGTCGCAGCCGGCGGCCTTGAAGAGGCGCGCGATCTCGACCGCGTCGTCCGGCGTGTTGCCGCCCGGCGCCCAGTCGTGCGCGGAGATGCGCACGCTGAACGGCTTGTCGGCCGGCCACGCCGCGCGCATGGCGGTGAACACCTCCAGCGGGTAGCGGCAGCGGTTGGCGAGCGAGCCGCCGTAGTCGTCGGTGCGCTGGTTGGTGAGGGGGGTGATGAAGCTGGACAGCAGGTAACCGTGGGCCGCGTGCAGTTCCAGCCAGTCGAAGCCGGCCTCGGCCGCGCGCTGGGTGGAAGCGACGAAGGCCGCCGTCATGGCGTCCATGTCGGCGCGCGTCATGGCGCGCGGCACCTGGTTCTGTTCACCATACGGCACGGCGCTGGCCGAGAGCAGCGGCCAGTTGCCACTGGGCAGGGGCTCGTCGATCTGTTCCCAGCCGAGCTGGGTCGAGCCCTTGGCGCCGCTGTGGCCCAGCTGCAGGCCGATCTTGGCGCTGCTGTGGCCGTGCACGAAATCGACGATGCGTTTCAGGCCGGCCTGCTGCGCCTCGTTCCACAGGCCCGGGCAGCCGGGGGTGATGCGGCCTTCGGGCGTGGGGCTGGTCATCTCCACCATCACCAGCGCGGCGCCGCCCATGGCGCGCGCGCCCAGGTGCACCAGGTGGTAGTCGCCCACCACGCCGTCGACCGCGCTGTACTGCGCCATCGGCGAGACCACGATGCGGTTCTTCAGCGTGAGGCCGCGCACCGTGAGCGGCAGCAGCATGGGCGGCGTGGGGTGCTTCTTCACCGGCACGCCGGGTTGGGCCTGGGTCTGCAGCCAGGCTTCATACCCTTCGAGCCACTTCGCGTCGCGCAGGCGCAGGTTCTCGTGGCTGATGCGCTGGCTGCGCGTGAGCAGCGAGTAGGCGAACTGCTCGACCTCCATGCCGGTGTAGCGGTCCACGTTCTCGAACCACTCGGTGGAGTTGCGCGCGGCGTTCTGGATCTTGAGCACCTCCACGCTGCGGCGCGCCTCGTAGCCTTGCAGCACCTCGGCCACGTCGGCGTTCGCGTGGCGCGAGAACTCGTCGGCCAGGTCGATCGCGTCTTCCAGCGCGAGCTTGGTGCCGCTGCCGATGGAGAAGTGCGCGGTGTGCGCGGCGTCGCCCATGAGCACGATGGGGGTCTTGCGGCCGCCGTGATCCGGCGCCGGGCTGCCCCAAGTCGGATCAGCCCCCTCGGGGGGCAGCGACCCGCGCAGCGGTGGAGCGTGGGGGCGAGCAATCTCTTGCCAGTGCACCCAGGTGTGGCAGATCACGCGCGGGAAGCGGATCCAGATCGCCGAGCCGCGCAGGTGCGAGGCGTTGCTGATGAGGGCGTGGCCGTCGAGGTAGGGGGCGAACAGCTTCTCGCAGAAGGCCACGCCGTCTTCCTGGCTCATCTGGTCGATGCCGTGCGCCTTCCAGACCTCCTCGGGCGTCTCCACGATGAAGGTGGAGGTCTCGCCGTCGAACTTGTAGGCGTGCGCCTGGAACCAGCCGTGTTCGGTCTGCACGAAGGCGAAGGTGAAGGCGTCGAAGGTCTTCTTGGTGCCGAGCCAGACGAAGCGGCATTGCCGGGTGTCGATGTCGGGCTGGAAGGTGTCGGCGTAGCGCGTGCGGATGCGGCTGTTGAGGCCGTCGCTGGCGATCACCAGGTCGGCCTCGTATTGCGCCGCGAGCGCCTGGTCGTCGGTCACGTCGGTCTCGAACACCAGGTTCACGCCCAGCGCCAGGCAACGCTCCTGCAGGATGTTGAGCAGCTTCTTGCGGCCGATGCCGCAGAAGCCATGGCCGCCGGACCGCACGCGGCCGCCCTTGAAGAAGACCTCGATGTCGTCCCAGTGGTTGAAGGCCTCACCGATCAGCGCGGCCGATTCGGGGTCGGCTTCGCGCAGGTTGCCCAGGGTCTGGTCCGACAGCACCACGCCCCAGCCGAAGGTGTCGAACGGCCGGTTGCGCTCGACCACCGTGACGGTGAGCGAGGGGTCGCGCCGCTTCATGAGCAGAGCGAAGTACAGGCCCGCCGGGCCGCCACCGATGCACAGGATGCGCCGAAGCGCTGGAACGGATGTTTTCATGCCTAATTAGTTTAGGTTTAAAATATACAACTCCAATCGGGTAAACCCGTAGCCCATTCGGCTGCGGCGACGCCCCGGGCCATGCGTCCTACATCCGTCGGGACGTCCTTCCTACAAATCCCCTGGTTTTCCATGGCGTGTAGGTGCAAGAATGGTCTTACCTCACCACCCCCGGAGGCACTCATGTCTGTGTATCGATTCAAGTCCCGCGAAACGGGCGACCTCGTCATGCTGCAGCAGCACGGCCAACGCATGCTCGAGATCCTGGGCAAGCGTCTGTCGGGCCCCGGCATCATCCAGCCCGGCGAAATGGACGCGGCCGTGCAGAAGATCCGGGCCGCCGTGGCGGCGGACGACGCGGCCCGTCAGAAACAGAAAGAGAAAGCGGAAGCGGACGGCCACCACGACGACGCGCAGATCGATCCGGTGAGCCTGCGCATGCGCGCGGCGCCTTTCATCGAGATGCTGGAGCGCTGCGAGAAGGCGAACGTCGAGATCGTCTGGGGAGTGTGAGGAGAAACACCCCCCTGCGCCGCTGCGCGGCTTCCCCCCTCCGTGGCGCGCCTTCGGCGCTTCGAGGGGGGACGGCATCGCGGGCCGGTGCTGCCGGACCCTTGATGCCTCTGGAGGGTGCACTTCTTTCGTTGCGGGCCGCGCCGCTGCGCGGGTTCTTCAGTCCACGCGGGCGCCGGAGGCCTTGACCACGGCGGCCCACTTGGTGGTCTCGGCGTCGATCAGGCGCGCGAATTCGGCCGGTGTGTTGCCGCTGGGGATGGCGCCCTGGGCCACCAGGCGCTCTTTCACCGCCGGCAGGTTCAGGGCCTTGGCGGTCTCCTGCTGCAGCCGGTTCACCACCTCGGTCGGCGTGCCGGTGGGCGCGAGCAGGCCGAACCACGAACTGGCTTCGAAGCCGGGCAGGTTGCCGGCCTCGGCCACCGTGGGCACGTCGGGCAGGGCCGACGAGCGCACCGCGCTGGTCACCGCGAAGGCCTTGAGGTTGCCGGCCTGGATGTGCGGCATCGCCGAGGGCAGGTTGTCGAACATCACGTCGATCGAGCCCGCCAGCAGATCGGTCAGCGCCGGTCCGGAGCCGCGGTAGGGAATGTGCGTCATGAAGATGCCGGTGCGCGACTTGAACAGCTCGCCCGCCAGGTGGATGGAGGTGCCGTTGCCACTGGAGGCCATGTTCAGCCGGCCGGGGTGTGCCTTGGCGTACTTCACGAAGTCGGCCACGCTGGTGATGCCCAGGGCCTGCGCCCGCTTGGTGCCCATCACCATCACGTTGGGCACGCCGGCCACCAGGGTGATGGGCGCGAAGTCCTTCTGCGGGTCGTAGGGCAGCTTGTCGTAGAGCGACTTGTTGATGCCGTGCGTGCCCACCGTGCCCATGAGCAGGGTGTAGCCGTCGCCCGGCGACTTGGCGACCACCTCGGCGCCGATGTTGCCGCCGGCCCCCGCGCGGTTTTCCACCACGAAGGACTGCCCCAGGGTCTTGCTCAGCTCGGGCGCCAGCACACGGGCCAGGATGTCGGTGGTGCCGCCGGGCGCGAACGGCACGACGATGCGCACCGGTTTGCTCGGCCAGGCCTGCGCCCAGCCAAGGCCTGGCAGGCCCAGGGCGGCGGTGGCGGCGGCCAGGGTCCGCAGGTGGTGGCGGCGCGAGGCGGAAAACAGCTTGTCGTCCATGCGATGTCTCCTTGGGTGGCAAAAAGAAAAGCCGCCCGAGGGCGGCTTGCATGGAGCCGCCCTTTCGGGCGTGCGGCACGAAATCAGTCGGCGTACTGGCCGGCGCCGTCGATGGCGGCCTTGAGCTTGGCGATTTCGCTGGCCACGAAGGCCTTGTGGCCGGCCGGCGTGACGCGGTTGTCGGTCACCACGATGGCGCCCAGGTCGATCTGGCTCTTGATGAAAGCCGGGTCCTTCAGGGCCACCTGCAGGGCTTCGTTGAGCTTCTTGGTCACATCGGGCGGCGTGCCCTTGGGGGCGTACAGGCCGTGCCAGATGGTCAGGTTGAAGTCCTTGAGGCCCATTTCCTGCAGCGAGGGGTAGTCCTTGAGCAGCTTGTGGCTGTCCAGGCGCTTGGCGGTGGTGACCGCGAAGGCCTTCACGCGGCCGGCTTCGATCTGCGAGGTGGTGTTGGTGGTCTGGTCGCACATCACATCGACGTTGCCGCCGATGAGGTCGTTCATGGCCGGTGCGGTGCCGCCATAGGGGATGGTGGTCAGCGACTTGTCGAGCTTCATGGCCGACTGCCACATCAGGCCGCAGATGTGCGACGCGGAACCCAGGCCGGCGTGGGCCAGGTTGAGCTTGCCGCCGTTGGCGCGGATGTAGGCCTCGAAGTCGCGGTAGGTGTTGGCGTTGAGCTTGTTGCTGCCCAGCAGGGTCATGGGCACGTCGTTGATCGCGCCCAGGTACTCGAAGTCTTCGAGCGGCTTGAAGGTCTGCTTGCGGTACAGGCTGGTGGTGGCGGCCATGCCGATGTGCCAGACCAGCAGGGTATAGCCGTCCGGCGCGGCCCGGGCCACCTTGGTGGCACCGATGGTGCCGCCGGCGCCGGCGGCGTTTTCCACCACGATGTTGGCGCCGCCCAGGGGCTTGCGCATGGCTTCGGCGAGGCGGCGTGCCACCAGGTCCGTCGGGCCGCCCGCGGCGAAGGGCACCACGAAGGAGATGGGCTTGTTGGGGAAGCCCTGCGCGAAGGCGCCTGACGAAATGCTTGCAGCCAAGGCCGCCAGGGCGAGGATCTTCTTCATACGATGCTCCTTGAGAGGTTGATTACCGGGCGATCGTAGCCCCGCCATCCCTTGTCCGTATCGCGGAAATTACTTAGCTCCGGGCCGGGGAAAACCCTCGTTGGCGCACTTTTGGCGTCAGTTTGGCGTCAGTTCCGCGATGGTTGCGGGGCTTTTCCTACTGGTAGCTGCGCGCGTCCTCGATCACCTTGCCGTCGTTGGGCAGGGAGCCTGGCTGGACGAGCTCGACCTGGGCGCGCAGCTTGGTGACCTCGCGCACGGCGGCCTCGATCTGCTGCCGCAGGCCGCTGTCGGCCTCGCTGGCCTCCACGCGCAGGCACATCTGGTCGTTGGCCATCTCGCCGCTGACCACCAGGCGGGCCTTCTTCACCTGGGGGAAGCGCCGCGCGATGTCGGCCACCTGGGCCGGGTGCACGAACATGCCGCGCACCTTGGTGGTCTGGTCGGCGCGGCCCATCCAGCCCTTGATGCGCGGCGCGGTGCGCCCGGTCGGGCAGGCGCCGGGCAGGATGGCCGAGAGGTCGCCGGTGCCGAAGCGGATCAGCGGGTAGGCCGGGTTGAGGGTGGTGACCACCAGCTCGCCCACCTCGCCCTCGGGCACGGGTTCTCCGGTGCCCGGGCGCACGATCTCGACGATCACGCCCTCGTCCACCACCAGGCCCTCGCGCGCGCTCGTCTCGTAGGCCACCAGGCCCAGGTCGGCGGTGGCGTAGCTCTGGTAGACCGCCACGCCGCGCTCGGCGAACCAGTCGCGCAGGCTGGGCGGCAATGCTTCGCCGCCCACCACGGCCTTGCGCATGCTGCCGATGTCGATGCCCTCGGCCTGGGCCTTCTCCACCAGGATGCGCAGGAAGCTGGGTGTGCCGGTGTAGGCCTCGGGCTGGAGTTCGGTGATGGCCTGCAGCTGCTGCTCGGTCTGGCCGGTGCCGGCGGGGAAGACCGAGCAGCCCACGGCGTGGGCGCCGGACTCCAGGATGAAGGCGCCCGGGGTCATGTGGTAGCTGAAGGCGTTGTGCACCAGCTCGCCGGCACGGAAGCCCGCCGCGTAGAGGCAGCGCCCGGCGCGCCAGTAGTCGCGCGTGGCGCCCTCGGGTTCGTAGATCGGGCCGGGCGAGGCGTAGACGCGCGCCATGGCCGGGCCGCGGCGCAGCGTGGAGAAACCGCCGAAGGGGTCGCTGGCGCGCGAGGCCTTCTGGCGTTCGAGCAGCTCGGTCTTGCGCGTGACGGGCAGGCGCGCCAGGGCCGCGCGGCTGTTCACCGCCTGCGCGTCCACGCCGCGCAGGATCTCGGCGAAGGCGGTGCTGTGCCGCTGGGCGTGCGCCACCTGGGTGGCCAGCTCGCCCATCTGCTCGCGCTCGCGTTGCTCGGGCGATCGGGTTTCCAGGGCGTCGAAGAATTCGTTCATGGAGAAGAGCCAGTGAAGGAGGGTGTCGGGTCGGGGTCCGTGAACAGTCAGGCCAGCCAGCGCTTGCGCCGCTTGTAGCTCTTGATGTCCTTGAAGGACTTGCGCTCGCCCCCGCCCATGCCGAGGTAGAACTCCTTGACGTCCTCGTTGTTGCGCAGCTCGCTGGCCACGCCGTCCATCACGATGCGCCCGCTCTCCATGATGTAGCCGTAGTCGGCGTACTTCAGCGCCATGTTGGTGTTCTGCTCGGCCAGCAGGAAGGTGACCTTCTCCTTCTGGTTGAGGTCCTTGACGATCTCGAACACCTCTTCGACGATCTGCGGGGCCAGGCCCATGGAGGGTTCGTCGAGCAGCATCACGCTGGGGTTGGTCATGAGGGCGCGGCCGATGGCGCACATCTGCTGCTCGCCGCCCGAGGTGTAGGCGGCCTGGCTGGTGCGCCGGGTCTTCAGGCGCGGGAAGTAGGTGTAGACCTTCTCCAGGTTGGCCGCGACCTCGGCCTTGCTCTTGCGGGTGTAGGAGCCGGTCATGAGGTTTTCCTCGATGGTGAGGTGGGCGAAGCAGTGGCGCCCCTCCATGACCTGGACCACGCCGCGCTGCACAAGGTCGGCGGGTGAGAGGTTCTCGATGCGCTCGCCGCGCAGTTCGATGCTGCCCTTGGTGACTTCGCCGCGCTCGCCCTTGAGCAGGTTGGAGATGGCGCGCAGCGTGGTGGTCTTGCCCGCGCCGTTGCCGCCCAGGATGGCCGCGATCTGGCCCTGGGGCACCTGCAGCGAGACGCCCTTGAGCACCAGGATGACGTGGTTGTAGATGACCTCGATGCCGTTGACGTTGAGAACGGTGGTGGGCGTGTTCATGGAGATTCCGATTCCTTGGGGACCATTTGCCAGGGCGGCGCGCCACCCTGGCAGATGGCGGCTGGAAAAACCAGCCGCGAGAGAACCGCCGCGCGCGCAGCGCGGCGGGGGTGCTTAACTCTGGCAGTCGGCCGGCGTGCGGGCCGTCAGTTTTTTCTCGGCCGCGTACTTCGCGGCCGTGGTCTTCACCATGGGCTTGATGATTTGCTGGTCGGCCTCGATCCAGTCGGAACTGAAGGTCCACTTGGTGCCGTCCCAGGTGTGGATGCGCGCAGCGCCCGCGCCCACGTGGTCGGCGCACGAGGTGCTGATGGGGCCGCGCAGCACGCCCTTGAAGCCCAGCGCGTCCAGCTTGGCCTGCGTCAGGTTCAGGTTTTCCAGGCCCCAGCGCACCTGTTCACCCGTCATGACCTTGCCCTTGCCGAAGCGCTCCTGCGCCGCGCGAATGCCTTCGACACCCATGGCGGCGCTGACCACGCCACGCAGGTACAGGGTTTCACCGACCTCGTCGCGCGGGCCCGTGCCCTGGTTCTTGTCGTGCAGCTTGGCGAGGATCTCCTTGATGATGGGCGCGTTCTTGTCGGTGCCGTGCTGCAGCGTGACGCCGTTGTAGCCCTTGGCGCCCTGGCCCACGTCCTTCACGTCGGGCTCGGCACTGGACCACCACACGCCGTACATCTTCTCGCGCGGGTAGCCGGTGGCCTGGGCTTCCTTCAGGGCGGTGGAGTTCATCACGCCCCAGCCCCAGAGCAGGGTGTAGTCGGGGCGCGACTGGCGGATCTGCAGCCAGGTGGCCTTCTGTTCCACGCCGGGCGCGGCCACGGGCAGCAGCTGCAGTTCGAAGCCGTGCATCTTGCTGCGCTCCTGCAGCAGCGGGATCGGTTCCTTGCCGAACGGCGAGTCGTGGTACACGAGGGCGATCTTCTTGCCCTTGAGCTTGTCGAGGCCGCCTTCCTTCTGTGCGATGGCCTGGACGATCACGTCGGCCGCCACCCAGTAGGTGCCCAGCAGCGGGAAGTTCCACTTGAAGATGGTGCCGTCGGCGCTCTCGCTGCGGCCATAGCCGGTGGTGATCAGCGGGATCTTGTCGACCGAGGCTTTTTCCGTCAGCGCGAAGGTCGCGCCAGTGGCCCAGGGGTGGATCAGCGCGGCGCCGCCGTTCTTGCCCTTGAGGCGTTCATAACATTCCACGCTGCGCGCCGTGTCGTACATGGTTTCGCACTCTTCCACCAGCAGCTTGACGCCGTTGATGCCGCCGCGCGCGTTGACCAGCTTGTAGTAGTCGACGATGCCGTTGGCGGTGGGCGTGCCGTTGGGCGCGTAGGCGCCGGTGCGGTACGACAGCACGGGCAGGTACTGCTCCTTGGCCTGGGCCAGTGCGGCGGTCGACACCAGCGACGCGGCGCCCGCGAGCGCCACCGTGGCGGCCACAACGATCTTGCGAAGTTTCATAGTTGTCTCCATGTCATGAAAGGTTGAAACACACACTCAGTAAACGCTCAAACACCACGAAAAACATCGGTACTTGCGAGCAACCTGCCGCTCAGTGCGGGAAGGGCCACAGGCGCAGCTTCTGTTTGCCGATGGACCACAGCCGCGCCAGCCCATGGGGCTCGACGATCAGGAACCACACGATCAACCCACCGAAGATCATCAGCTCGGCGTGCGAGACCGCGGTGGTGGAAATTTCAAAGCCGAACAGCCCGGCCACGAAGGGCAGGAACTGGCTCAGGGCGATGGGCAGCACGACGATGAAGGCCGCGCCGAAGAAGCTGCCCATGATGGAACCCAGGCCGCCGATGATCACCATGAACAGTAGGCGGAAGGAGTAGTCCACGGAGAACGCCGAGGGCTCCCACGCGCCGAGGTAGACGAAGGCCCAGAGCGCGCCGGCCACGCCGATGATGAAGCTGCTGACTGCGAAAGCGCTGAGCTTGGCGTACATCGGGCGGATGCCGATCACGGCGGCGGCCACGTCCATGTCGCGGATCGCCATCCACTCGCGGCCGATGGCGCTGCGCACCAGGTTCTTGGCCAGCAGCGCGATGACCGCCAGCACCGCCAGGCAGAACAGGTACTTGCTCGCGGCGCTCTCCAGCGGCAGGCCGAAGACCTGCAGGTTGGACACCGCCACCGAGCCCGAGGGCGTGTCCAGCGTGAACCACTTGATGCGCAGGAACATCCAGTCGGCGAAGAACTGCGCGGCCAGCGTGGCCACCGCGAGGTACAGGCCGCGCACGCGCAGGCTGGGCAGGCCGAACAGGATGCCGAACAGCGTGGCGCACAACCCACCCAGGATCAGCGCCGGGACCAACGGCATGCCGGGCACGCGCACGAAGAAGTTGTAGGCGCCGTAGGCCCCCACGGCCATGAAGGCCCCCGAGCCCAGCGAGATCTGGCCGCAGTAGCCGACCAGGATGTTCACGCCCACGGCGGCGAGCGAGAAGATCAGGAAGGGGATCAGGATGGCGCGCATCAGGTAGTCGCTGGCGAGCATGGGCACGGCGACGAAGGCCAGCGCGATCAGGGCCAGGATGAACCAGCGGTCCTGCGCGATCGGGAAGATCTGCTGGTCGGCGCGGTAGGTGGTCTTGAATTGACCGTTTTCACGATAGAACATGGCGGGCTTTCTCTTTTTTGTTCTGGGTCACACGCGATCGATGATCTTTTCGCCGAACAGCCCCTGGGGCCGGAACAGCAGGAACACCAGCGCCAGCACATAGGCGAACCAGATCTCGATGCCGCCGCCCACGAACGGCCCGAGGTAGACCTCGGAGAGCTTCTCGCCCACGCCGATGATCAAGCCGCCGATGATGGCGCCGGGCACCGAGGTGAGGCCGCCCAGGATCACCACCGGCAGCGCGCGCAGCGCGATGGTGGTGAGCGAGAACTGCACGCCCAGCTTGGAGCCCCAGATCATCCCGGCCACCAGCGCCACGAGGCCGGCCACGCACCAGACGATGACCCAGATGCGGTTGAGCGGGATGCCGATGGATTGCGCGGCCTGGTGGTCGTCGGCCACGGCGCGCAGGGCCCGGCCGGTGGCCGTCTTCTGGAAGAACAGGCTGAGCGCGATCACCATCGCGGCGGCGATGGCCGCGGCGATGACGTCTTCCTGGTTGAGCAGCAGGCCGCCCTGGAACACCGAGTCCAGCACGAACACCGGGTCCTTGGGCATGCCGATGTCGATCTTGTAGATGTTGCTGCCGAACAGGCTCTGGCCCAGGCCGTCGATGAAGTAGGTGATGCCCAGCGTGGCCATCAGCAGCGTGGCGGCCTCCTGGTTCACCAGGTGGCGCAGCACCAGCCGCTCGATCAGCCAGGCCATGGCGAACATGAGCGCGCCCGCCGCCACGAAGGCCGCGGCGTTGGCCACCCACTTGTTCTCGACGCCGGTCCACAGGGGGATCCACTCGGAGAAGCGGGCCATGGCCAGGGCGGCGAAGAGCACCATGGCGCCCTGGGCGAAGTTGAAGACGCCGGAGGCCTTGAAGATCAGCACGAAGCCCAGCGCGACCAGCGAATACAGCATGCCCACCATCAGGCCGCCGAACAAAGTCTCAAGAAAAAATGCCATGGTGTCGTTCTCGTTCAGTGACTCGTGCCGAGGTAGGCGCTGATGACCTCCTCGTTGCGGCGGACCTCTTCGGGGGTGCCGTCGCCGATCTTCTTGCCGTAGTCCAGCACCACCACGCGGTCGGAGATGTCCATCACCACGCCCATGTCGTGCTCGATCAGCACGATGGTGGTGCCGAACTCGTCGTTCACGTCCAGGATGAAGCGGCTCATGTCCTGCTTCTCCTCCAGGTTCATGCCCGCCATCGGCTCGTCCAGCAGCAGCACCTGCGGCTCCATGGCCAGCGCTCGGCCCAGGTCCACGCGCTTCTGCAGCCCGTAGGGCAGCTGCCCCACCGGCGTCTTGCGGTGGGCCTGGATCTCCAGGAAGTCGATGATGTGTTCGACGAACTCGCGGTGCGCTTCTTCTTCCTTCTGAGCGCCGCCGATGCCGAAGGGGTTGCGGAAGGCCTGCGCGAGCAGCCCGCTCCTGATGCGCAGGTTGCGCCCGGTCATGAGGTTGTCGATCACGCTCATGCCCTTGAAGAGGGCCAGGTTCTGGAAGGTGCGCGCGATGCCCATCTCGGCCACCTGGCGGCTGTTCATGTGCCTGAAGGTGCGGCCGCGGAAGCTGATCGAGCCCTCCTGGGGCTGGTACACCCCGTTGATGCAGTTGAGCATGGAGCTCTTGCCCGCGCCGTTGGGCCCGATGATGGCGCGCACCTCGTGCTCGCGCACGTCAAAGCTGATGTCGGTCAGCGCCTTGACGCCGCCAAAGCGCAGGCTGATGTTCTGGACGTTGAGGACGACGTCGCCGATCTTCTTCTGTGTCATGTTGGGGTCTGGCTCAATCAGGCTGCGGCCTTGACGGGGGTGAAGGTCTTCGCGTCGCTCAGTTTGAGCGTGGCGCTGACCGAGCCGGTGCGCCCGTCCTCGAACTTCACCTGCGTCTGGATGTACTGCTCGGCCTTGCCGCCGTACAGCGCCTCGACCAGCACGCCGTACTTCTCGGCGATGAAGCCGCGGCGCACCTTGTTGGTGCGGGTGAGCTCGCCGTCGTCGGCGTCCAGCTCCTTGTGCAGCACCAGGAAGCGGCTGATCTGGCTGCCCGCGAGCAGCTCGTCTCGGCTGAGGTCGGCGTTGACCTTCTCCACGCACTCGCGGATGAGTTCGTACACCTCGGGCTTCTGCGCCAGGTCGGTGTAGCCCGCGTAGGGCAGGTTGCGCCGCTCGGCCCAGTTGCCCACCGCCTCGAAGTCGATGTTGACCATCACGCAGACCCGCTCGCGCTGGTCGCCGTAGGCCACGGCCTCCTTGATGTGGGAGAAGAACTTGAGCTTGTTCTCCACGTACTTGGGCGCGAACATGGCGCCGTCGTGCGCGCCGCCCTTCAGCCGCCCCACGTCCTTGACGCGGTCGATGATCTTCAGGTGCCCCGAGGCGTCGATGAAGCCCGCGTCGCTGGTGTGGTACCAGCCGTCGGCGGTGAGCACCTCGGCCGTGGCGGCCTCGTTCTTGTAGTAGCCCTTGAGCAGGCCGGGGGACTTGACCAGGATCTCGCCGGTCTCGGAGAGCTTGATCTCCACACCCTCGCAGGGCACGCCCACGGTGTCGGCGCGGGCCTCGTGGTCGGGCTGCAGGCAGACGAACACGGCCGTTTCGGTGGAGCCGTAGAGCTGCTTCATGTTGATGCCGATGGAGCGGTAGAAGCTGAAGAGGTCGGGCCCGATGGCTTCGCCCGCGGTGTAGGCCACGCGCACGCGGCTCATGCCCAGGTTGTTGCGCAGCGGGCCGTAGACCAGCCAGTCGCCCAGGCGGTACTTGATCGAGTCGATCAGGCCGATGGGTTTGCCGTCCATGCGGTCCGGGCCCACGCGGCGGGCCAGCGCCATGAAGCGGTGGAACATGCCGCGCTTGATCGCGCCGGCGTCTTCCATGCGGATCATCACGCTGGTGAGCAGGCCTTCGAAGATGCGCGGCGGCGCGAAGTAGTAGGTCGGGCCGACTTCCTTGAGGTCGATCGTGACCGTAGAGGCCGACTCCGGGCAGTTCACCACGTAGCCGGCCACCAGCCACTGCGCGTAGCTGAAGATGTTCTGCCCGATCCAGGCCGGGGGCAGGTAGGCCAGGATCTCGTCTTCGCGCGTGAGCTTGTCGAATCTGGCGCCCACGGTGGCGCGGTTGATGAGGGTCTGGTGGGTGTGCACCACGCCCTTGGGGTTGCCGGTGGTGCCGCTGGTGAAGAACATGGCGGCCACGTCCTCGGTGCGGCCCAGCTCCACCTGTTCGCGAAACAGCTGGGGGTGGGCCTTGGCGTGGGCCTGGCCGGCTTCGATGAGCGAGGCCATGCTGCGCAGGCCGGGCTGGTCGTAGTTGCGCAGGCCGCGCGGGTCGTCGTAGTAGAGGTGGCTGAGCTGCGGGCAGCGCTCGCGGATCTCCAGCATCTTGTCGACCTGCTCCTGGTCCTCCACCACGCAGAAGCGCACCTCGGCGTTGTTGATCGGGAAGACGCATTCGGCGGCCACCGCGTCCTGGTACAGCGGGATCGGGATCGCGCCCAGCGACTGCGCGGCCAGCATCGTGGCGTACAGGCGCGGGCGGTTGGCGCCGATGACCACCATGTGCTCGCCGCGCTGCAGGCCCGCCTGGTGCAGCCCGCAGGCCAGGCGCTCCACCAGCTCGGCCATACCTGCCCAGGTCGTCGTCTGCCAGATGCCGTATTCCTTCTCGCGCATCGCCGCACCCTCCGGGTGGCTTTGCGCGTGGCCCAGCAGCAGCCGGGGGAACGTGTGTTGCATGCGTGTCTCCTGAGGCCGGCGCCGTGGCGCCGGTGCTTGAAATGTCCCGGTTGAGACATTCCGTTCTGCTGCGCATGGTAGGCCTTCGTTTGACGTTATGTTGTCGGTTCGACGACAATCTGGGGTCAACCCTCCTAGGACTTTCCCTAGACCATTCCCACCCATGAGCGCCTTGACCTCCCGCCGTTCCGGCACCGTCCTGCGCGACCGCGCGCGCCCACCCACGCAGGAGGAACTGGCCGAGATTCCCTGGCTGAAAAGCCTCACGCCCACCGAGCGCGAGCGCGCCGTGGCCGCGCTGGTGGTGGGCGATGCCGAGGCGGGCGACCATATCTGTCGCTTCGGCCGCCCGGTCACCTACTGGTTCGGTCTGGTCGACGGCCTGCTCAAGATGAGCAACGACGATTCGCAGGGCCCGGTGATCACCTTCACCGGCGTGGCGCCGGGGGGCTGGTTCGGCGAAGGCACGGTGCTCAAGCACGAGCAGTACCGCTACAACATCCTCGCCTTGCGCCGCAGCCGCGTGGCCGGTCTGCCGGTGGAGACCTTCGACTGGCTGCTGGACCACTCGATCGGCTTCAACCGCTTCGTGATGCACCAGCTCAACGAGCGCCTGGGCCAGTTCATCGCGGCGCGCGAGATCGACCGCCTCAACAGCCCCGACCTGCGCGTGGCGCGCAACCTGGCCTCGCTGTTCCACCCGCTGCTCTCGCCCAACGTGGGCGGTGTGCTGCGCATCACCCAGCAGGAGCTGGCCTACCTGGTGGGCCTCTCGCGCCAGCGCGTCAACGAGGCTTTGACCACGCTGGCCGCCAAGGGCTGGATCCGCGTGGACTACGGGGGGCTGCGCGTGCTGGATCTGGCGGCCTTGCGCTCCGGCACGCTGGATGAGGGATGATCCCCCCATGACGACCGACAAACCCGCCGCCCGCACGCTCAAGCTGAAGCCGGGCGCTGCCAGCAAGCCCCCTTCCGATCCCTTCGCCCCGCGCCGTGCTCCGGTGCGTCCGCCCGGCCCGGCGCGCGCCAAGAGCGTGTCGGCGTCGGCGCCCAAGCCGCCGCGCCAGCCCGCGCCCGTCCACAGTGCCTCGCGCGCCGAGCCGCCGCGCCCACCGCGTGCGCCCGCGCCCACGCCGCGCCCGTCCCAACCCCTGCGGCCCGACCTCGCGCGGGTCGGCAACGTGCGCGGCGAAGTGCGCCTCAACAAGCGCATGGCCGACCTCGGCCTGTGTTCGCGCCGCGAGGCCGACGAATGGATCGCGCGCGGCTGGGTCAAGGTCAACGGCCAGCCGGCGGTGATGGGCCAGCCGGTGCCGCCCGATGCGCAGGTCGAGGTCGCGCCGCAGGCGCGCCACCAGCAGAGCGGGCAGGTCACCATCTTGCTGCACAAGCCGGTGGGGTATGTGAGCGGCCAGCCCGAAGACGGCCACGAGGCGGCGGCCACGCTGATCGGCGCGCCCAGCCAGTGGCGCGGCGATGCGCGCATGCCGGCGGACGGCCGGCGTTTCCTGCCCGAGCACACGCGCAACCTGGCGCCGGCCGGCCGGCTCGACATCGATTCCACCGGCCTGCTCGTGCTCACGCAGGACGGCCGTGTGGCGCGCACCCTGATCGGCGAGAACAGCGGCGTGGAGAAGGAGTACCTGGTGCGGGTGCACTTCGCGCCCAACGGGCCGCAGGGCGCGGGCCTGGTGGCGCAGGATGTGCAGGCGGTGTTCCCCGCCCGGCAGCTGGCCCTGCTGCGCCACGGCCTGAGCCTGGACGGCCAGGCCCTGCGGCCTGCGCAGGTGGACTGGCAGAACCCCGAGCAACTGCGCTTTGTGCTCACCGAAGGCAAGAAGCGCCAGATCCGCCGCATGTGCGAGCAGGTGGGCCTGCACGTGGTGGGCTTGAAGCGCATCCGCATCGGGCGGGTGCTGCTGGGCAACCTGCCGGTGGGGCAGTGGCGCTTTCTCGGGGCCGACGAACGGTTCTGAGCGGCATGCACGCCAAGGTCCTGCGCTATTTCATCGAGGTGGTCCGCGCGGGCTCGATCCGCAAGGCCGCCGAGCAGCTGCATGTGGTGCCCACGGCGGTGAACCGCCAGATCCTCAACCTGGAGGAGGAGCTGGGTGCGCCGCTGTTCGAGCGCATCCACAACAAGCTCAAGCTCACGCCCATCGGCGAGATCGTGCTGGCCCACGCGCGCAGCACGCTGCGCGACTTCGACGCGGTGCGCCAGCACATCGAGGCGGTGCGGGGTCTGCACCAGGGCGAGGCCTCGCTGGCCACCACCACCGGGCTGGCCGGCGCCTTTCTGCCCGGCGTGGTGCAGCGCTGCCGCGCGGCGCACCCGGGCATCCACCTCAAGCTGCTGGACCTGCCCATCGCCGGGGTGCTGCGCGCCGTGGCCGAGGGCGACGCGGATCTGGCGCTGGCCTACGACGTGCCCGCCACCGCCGGCCTGCGCACCCTGTTCGAGAGCGAGTGGCCGCTGGGCGCGGTGGTGCCGCCGGGCCATGCGCTGGCCGACCGCGCCACCACCACCCTGGCCGATTGCCTGGGGTTCCCGCTCATCCTGCCGGCCGCCCCGATGTCGCTGCGGCCCATCCTCGACGGCGCCTTCGGCCGCTCCGCCGTGAGCGTGTCGCCGGTGATCGAGACCACCTCCACCGCGCTCATGCGCCAGCTGGCGGCGCAGGGCATGGGCATCACCCTGCTCAACCGCCTCGATGTGGCCGACGACGTGCGCGCCGGCCGGCTGCTGTTCGTGCCGCTGCGCGACGCCGGCCTGCGGCCACAAGGCCTGGCGCTGGTGACGCGCGCGGGCCCGGCGCTGAGCGCGGCCGCCGAGGTGCTGGCGCGGCACGTCACCGACGGCCTGGAGAGCGCGCTGGTCGGGCCCTGAAGCGGCGGGCAGGGGTGTCCACTTTTCGTGCACACCTGGGGCGATTTATTGACTTTGCGCTGGCGCAACCGGGCTCCTAGACTGCGCCCGCTGGCCGATGCGCCGCCTTGTGCGCGAGCCGGCAGAAAGGCCCAAGATGCTTCCCGATACCAAGACGACCGGCGCCGGAGACAACCCAGAGAGCGACGCGGTCCACCAGAAATTGCCCCTTCCCCGCTGCGCGGCCCTGGGCCTGCAGCACGTTCTCGTGATGTACGCCGGCACCGTCGCCGTGCCGCTGATCGTGGGCGGTGCGCTGGGTTTGTCGAAGGCGGACATCGCCTTCCTCATCAACGCCGACCTGCTGGTCGCCGGCATCGCCACGCTGATCCAGGCGCTGGGCCTGTGGGGCTTCGGCATCCGCATGCCGGTGATGATGGGCGTGACCTTCGCCGCCGTCGGGCCGATGATCGCCATCGGCCTGGACCCCTCGCTGGGCCTGCAGGCGATCTACGGCGCCACCATCGTGGCCGGCCTCTTCGGCATGCTGGTCGCGCCGCTCATGGGGCGGCTGCTGGGCGTGTTTCCGCCGCTGGTCACCGGCACCGTCATCACGCTGATCGGCGTCTCGCTCATGGGCGTGGCGATCAACTGGGCCGCGGGCGGGCAGCCTACGGTCACGCGCATGGTCGACGGCGTGGCGCACGCCGTGGCCAACCCCGACTACGGCGACCCGGCCAAGCTCGCGATCGCGGCGCTGGTGCTGCTGGTGGTGCTGGGCATCACGCGCTTCGCCAAGGGCCTGTGGGCCAACATCTCGATCCTGCTCGGCGTGATGGCCGGCGTGGTGGTGTCGCTGGCGCTGGGCTACATGAACTTCGACGGCCTGTCGGACGCCAGCTGGGTGGCGGTGACCACGCCGCTGCACTTCGGCCTGCCGCGCTTCGAGTTCACGGCCATCCTCTCGATGTGCATCGTGATGCTGATCACCCTGGTCGAATCGACCGGCATGTTCCTGGCGCTCAGCGAGATCACCGGCCGCCGCATGACGCCGCAGCTGCTCACGCGCGGCCTGCGCGCCGATGGCCTGGGCACGTTGATCGGTGGCGTGTTCAACACCTTTCCCTACACCTCGTTCTCGCAGAACGTCGGGCTCGTCACCGTGACTGGCGTGCGCTCGCGTTACGTGGCGGCGATGGCCGGCGGCTTCCTGGTCCTGCTGGCGCTGTTCCCCAAGGTGGCGCACATCGTGGCCTCGGTGCCCGCCTTCGTGCTGGGCGGTGCGGGCATCGTGATGTTCGGCATGGTGGCGGCCACGGGCGTGCGCATCCTGGGCGCCATCGACTACGGCAAGGAGCGCCACGCGCTCTACGTGATCGCCATCTCCATCGGCCTGGGGCTCATCCCCACGCTGTCGCCGAACTTCTTCCAGCACCTGCCGGCCTGGACGCACCCCTTTACGCACAGCGGTATCGTGCTGGGGACCTGCGCGGCCGTGGTGCTCAACCTTTTCTACCACGGCGTGGTGTCCAAGGAGCGCTCGTTCCTGCTGGCCGCGCGCACTTCACACGGAACGGAATGACATGAACCTTGTTGCCCAGGCAGCCGCCGCCCCCCTGATCCTTCGCCACGCCGACGTGGTGGTCACCATGGACGCCCAGCGGCGCGAGATCGCCGACGGGGCCGTGGTGGTGAACGGGCCGGTGATCGAGTGGGTCGGGCCCACGGCCGAGTTGCCGGCGCCCTGGCGCGAGGCGATCGCCAGCGGCGGCGCCGAAGCCATCGACCTGCAGGGCCACGTGCTGATGCCCGGGCTGGTGAACACCCACCACCACATGTACCAGAGCCTCACGCGCGTGGTGCCCGAGGCGCAGGACGCCGAGCTTTTCGGCTGGCTCAACAACCTCTACCTGCTGTGGGCGCGGCTCACGCCCGAGATGGTGCGCGTGTCCACGCAGACGGCCATGGCCGAGCTGATGCTCTCGGGCTGCACCACCACCAGCGACCACCTCTACCTGTTCCCCAACGGCTCGCGGTTGGACGATTCCATCGAGGCCGCCGACGCCATGGGCATGCGCTTCCACGCCGCGCGCGGCAGCATGAGCGTGGGCCGCAGCGCCGGCGGCCTGCCGCCCGACTCGGTGGTGGAGAGCGAGGCCGCGATCCTGGCCGACAGCGAGCGCCTGATCGGCCGCTGGCACGACGCCTCGCGCCACAGCATGCGGCGCATCGTGCTCGCGCCGTGTTCGCCGTTCTCGGTCTCGCGCGATCTGATGCGCGAATCGGCCGTGCTCGCGCGCTCGCACGGCGTGTCGCTGCACACGCACCTGGCGGAGAACGACAACGACGTGGCCTACTCGCGCGAGAAGTTCGGCATGACGCCGGCCGAGTACGCCGAGGACCTGGGCTGGGTCGGGCGCGACGTGTGGCACGCGCACTGCGTCAAGCTCGACCCGGCGGGCATCGCGCTGTTCGGCCGCACCGGCACCGGCGTGGCGCACTGCCCGTGTTCCAACATGCGCCTGGGCTCGGGCATCGCCCCGGTGGGCGCGATGCGCCGCGCGGGCGTGCCGGTGGGCCTGGGCGTGGACGGCAGCGCCTCCAACGACGGCGCCCACATGCTGGGCGAGGTGCGCCAGGCGATGCTGCTGCAGCGCGTGGGCTTCGGCCCCGCCGCGCTCACCGCGCGCGAGGCGCTGGAGATCGCCACCCTGGGCGGCGCGCGCGTGCTGGGCCGCGACGACATCGGCGCGCTGGTGCCCGGCCTCTCGGCCGACCTGGTGGCCTTCGACCTGCGTGGCGTGGCGCACGCCGGTGCCGGCCACGACCCGGTGGCCGCGCTGGTGTTCTGCCAGAGCGCGGACGTGGCGCTGAGCGTGATCAACGGCCGCGTGCGGGTGCGCGACGGCCGCCTGGTGGGCATGGAACTCGACCCCCTGCTGGCGCGCCACCGCGCGCTGGCGCGCGCCCTCTACGAATCGGCCCGGCACCCGCACACCGCCTGAGAGGGCAGGGCGGCGGCGGGCGCGCATCCTGTCACACACGCCCGCACCTTCCGGGGCCACAATGGCCCATGACCCCGCTCAAGCCCACCCGCGAGGCGCTGCTGCGCCACGTGCGCCCGGCCGACCTGAAGGCCGCGGTGCAACTCGTCACGCAGGCCACCACCGGCGCGATCGGCGTGGCCGAGGGCGTGCACCAGGCGGTGCGCAACCGCCTGGGCCTGCCCGCCGGCCTCGAGCCGGGCCGCACCGGCGGCCTGACCGGCCAGATCTACCAGGGCATCCGCGGCGTCACGCAGCTGGTGGGCCATGGGCTGGACAGCGCGCTGGCCACCTTGCTGCCCATGGTGGACGACCCCACGCGCCACCCCGAGCCCTCGCCCGGCCGCGAGGCCGTGCTGGCCGCGCTCAACGGCGTGCTGGGCGACCGCCTGCTGGAAACCGGCAACCCGCTGGCCCAGGCCATGGAACTGCGCCACGCGGGCCGGCGCCTGCCGCTGGAGAACCGGCCGCTGCTGCATCAGCGGCTGGGGCCGGCCACGCCGCACCTGATCGTGCTGCTGCACGGCCTGTGCATGAACGACACGCAATGGCAACGCAACGGCCACGACCACGGCGCCTTCCTCGCGCAGGCCCTGGGCGCCACGCCGGTCTACCTGCGCTACAACAGCGGCCTGCACACCTCCACCAACGGCCGCGAATTCGCGCGCCAGCTGGAAGTGCTGGTGGCGCAGTGGCCAGTGCCGCTGGCCTCCATCACCCTCATCGGTCACAGCATGGGCGGGCTGGTGGCGCGCGCCGCCTGCGAAGAGGGTCGGCAGGCCGACCACCGCTGGCGCCCGCTGCTCCGGCACCTGGTGTTCCTGGGCACGCCCCACCAGGGCGCGCCGCTGGAGCGCGCCGGCCATGGGGTGGACGTGCTGCTGGCCTCGACCCCCTTCACCGCGCCGTTCACGCGCCTGGGCCAGCTGCGCAGCGCCGGCATCACCGACCTGCGCCACGGCCACGTGCGCGACGCCGACTGGCAGGGCCGCGAGCGCTTCGGCTCCAGTGCCGACCACCGCGAACCCCTGCCCCTGCCCGAGGGCGTGGCCTGCTTCACCGTCGCCGCCACGCTGGCGCCGCAGCGCGGCCTGCTGGCCGATCGCCTGACCGGCGACGGCCTGGTGCCGCTGCGCAGCGCGCTGGGCCAGCACGACGACCCCCGGCACCGGCTGGTGTTCGCGCGCGAGAGCCAGCGCACGGTGCACCGCACGGGCCACCTGGAGCTGCTCTCCAGCCCGGTGGTGGCCGAGCAACTGCGGGCCTGGCTGGCGCCGGCCGTGGTCGAGGCTTGAAATCCGGCGGCCAGCCCATAATTCCGCCTCGCGTTGCGCTCTTCCGGAGCGCGTTCCTTCGTTTTCACGTCAGTCGACCCCCATGAGCAAACAAACCCTGTCCTTCCAGGCCGAAGTGGCGCAGCTGCTGCACCTGGTCACGCACTCGCTCTATTCCAACCCCGACATCTTCCTGCGCGAGCTGGTCTCCAACGCGTCGGACGCCTGCGACAAGCTGCGCTTCGAGGCGCTGAACAACGCGGCCCTGTTCGAGGACGCGCCCAACCTCGAGGTGCGCGTGGCCTTCGACCGCGAGGCGCGCACCATCACCATCACGGACAACGGCATCGGCATGAGCGCGCAGGAGGCGATCGACCACCTGGGCACCATCGCCAAGAGCGGCACCAAGGATTTCATGAGCCGCCTCTCGGGCGACCAGAAGCAGGACGCCCAGCTCATCGGCCAGTTCGGCGTGGGCTTCTATTCCGGCTTCATCGTGGCCGACAGGATCACCGTGGAATCGCGCCGCGCCGGCCTGCCGGCGACCGAGGGCGTGCGCTGGACCAGCGGCGGCACGGGCGACTTCGAGGTCGAGACCCTCGAGCGCGCCGCGCGCGGCACCAGCGTGATCCTGCACCTGCGCGACGACGCCAGCGACTACCTCGATCGTTGGAAGCTCAAGTCCATCATTGGCAAGTACTCCGACCACATCAGCCTGCCCATCCTGATGCAGAAGGAAGAGTGGGACGCCGAGAAGAGCGAGCAGGTGCTGCTCGACGAATGGGAGGCCGTGAACTCGGCCAACGCGCTGTGGGCCCGCAGCAAGAAGGACGTGAGCGACGAGCAGTACGCCGAGTTCTACAAGAACCTGAGCTACGACACCGAGGCGCCGCTGGCCTGGAGCCACAACCGCGTGGAAGGCAGCACCGAGTACACCCAGTTGCTCTACATCCCGGCCAAGGCCCCGCAGGACCTCTGGAACCGCGACCGCAAGGCCGGCATCAAGCTCTACGTGCGGCGCGTCTTCATCATGGACGAGGCCGAGGCCCTGATGCCTTCCTACCTGCGCTGGGTCAAGGGCGTGGTGGACTCGGCCGACCTGCCGCTCAACGTGAGCCGCGAGCTGCTGCAGGAAAGCCGCGACGTGAAGGCGATCCGCGAAGGCAACACCCGCCGCGTGCTCGCGATGCTGGAAGACCTGGCGAAGAAGGACCAGGCGCCGGCGCCGGGCGAAGGCGCGGACGGCGTGACCGACGTGGTCTCCGCCGAGGACAAGGCCGCGGCCGAGAAGGACGTGGGCAAGTACACCGCGTTCTACGCCGAGTTCGGTGCCGTGCTCAAGGAAGGCCTGGGTGAGGACTTCGCCAACCGCGACAAGATCGCCAGGTTGCTGCGCTTTGCCAGCACCCATGGCACCGCGCTGACCGCGCTGGCCGACTACAAGGCCCGCATGAAGGAAGGCCAGGCAGCGATCTACTACATCACCGCCGACAACCGCGCGGCCGCGCAGAACAGCCCGCAGCTGGAGGTGTTCCGCAAGAAGGGCATCGAGGTGCTGCTGATGACCGACCGCGTGGACGAGTGGGCGCTGTCCTTCCTGCACGAGTTCGACGGCACGCCGCTGCAGAGCGTGGCCAAGGGCGCGGTGGACCTGGGCTCGCTGCAGGACGAGGAGGAGAAGAAGGCCGCCGAGGCCGCCGCCGAGACCTTCAAACCGGTGCTGGAGCGGCTCAGGGAAAGCCTCAAGGACAAGGCCAAGGACGTGCGCGTCACCTCGCGCCTGGTGGACTCCCCGGCCTGCCTGGTGGTGGAGGACGGCGACTACTCCACGCAGCTGGCCCGCATGCTCAAGCAGGCCGGCCAGCCCGCGCCCGAGGTGCGGCCCATCCTGGAGGTCAATGCCGAACACGCGCTGGTGAAAAAGCTCGAAGGCAGCGCCCATTTCGACGACCTGGCCCACATCCTGTTCGACCAGGCGCTGCTGGCCGAGGGTGGCTTGCCGGACGACCCGGCGGCCTATGTGAAGCGCGTCAACGCCCTGTTGGTCTGAGGGCAAACCCCGTGCCATGAGCACGGCATGGGGGTTGACTACACTCGGGGCCGGGGAGTCCTCAAAGGCGCAGTGCACCGCACCTGCCCCGTCCACCTGATCCACCGGCCACAACGTGTACCTACAGCGACCATTCGATCACGTCGTCACCTTCCGCAACAGCCAGGGAGAGAGCGCGCGCGGCACCCTCACCAGCCTGCAGCGGCGCTCGCTGGTGATGGAGATCTACAACCCGTACTCCATCGTGCAGGTGAGCGAGGTGCTCAGCGAGCTGACCATTCGGTCAGGCGACCGCATCATCTACAAGGGCAAGGCGGTGGTGGTGAGCCTGCTCAACACTGGCCTGATGGCGGTGATCTCGGTGGCGCTCATCGACGAATGGTCCGACCTCAACGCGATCCGGGGCAACGTGAGCCAGGTGCGCGACGAGGCCGCGCGCTTCGTGGCTGACTGGGAGTCGCGCTTCAAGATCCGGCAGAGCTACCAGGTCACCATCAGCGAGTTCCGCGCCTTCCTGTCCGAGACCGCGCGCTGGATCGACCAGGCCGACATGGTCGATTCCCTGCCGCGCCTGCCCGACGGGCGCCTGACCGACGAGGTGTTCGGCGCGATGGCCGAGCCCCTGATGATCAAGGGCAAGGAGTTCCTGGTGCGGCTCGAGGACGAGGCCTCCCGCCTGCCGGTGGAAGACTCGCTGCTGCACCGGTCTTTCGCACAGACGGCGCTGCACCCCCTGGTGCTGCGCGCGCCCTTCGTCTACCGCACCTTCGCCAAGCCGCTGGGCTATGCGGGTGACTACGAGATGGTCAACCAGATCCTGGGCGACCCGCGCCAGGGCAGCAGCACCTACATCCAGCTCGTCAACGCCATGTTCCTGCGCGCGGCGGTGGCCGTGGCGCACCGCAACCGCATCGACATCCTGGTCGAGTTCCTCAAGAAGGCCGTGGCCAGCGCCGCCAGCAAGGGCCGGCCGGTGCGCATCCTCAACGTGGGCTGCGGACCGGGCGTGGAGATCCAGAAGCTCATCGCCACCGGCGAAGACCTCTCGCGCCTGCAGTTCACCCTGATCGACTTCAGCCTGGAGACCCTGAACTACACGCGCCAGAAGATCGAGGCGGCCGCGCAGCTGCACAAGTCGAAGGTGCAGGTGGAGTACGTGCAGGAATCGGTGCACGAGCTGCTCAAGCGCGCCACCCGCGACACCGCGCCGGCCGACGGCGAGGGTTTCGATTTCGTCTACTGCGCCGGTCTGTTCGACTACCTGTCGGACAAAGTGTGCGCGCGGCTGATCCGTTACTTCCTCTCGCGCAGCAACCCGGGCGCCCATCTGCTGGTCACCAACGTGCACGCCGACAACCCGGAGCGCTACGGCATGGAGCACCTGCTGGAGTGGCACCTGATCTACCGCGACGAGAAGCAGATGCAGTCCGTGATGGAAGAGGTGAACGCGCCCGCGATCATGTACACCGACGCCACGGGCGTCAACATCTTCGCGGAAGTGGTGGTCAACGCAAACCTGAAGGCCATGGCACTTGAAAATGGCTGACCGGCCGAGCTCGCCCTACGAGCAGCAGCTCTCGGACTTCCGCCTGACCTACAGCAAGGCGGGCAGCATCACGTCCATCGTGCTGGTGCTCGCGGGCTTCGGCCTGGACTATTTCTCGTACCCGGACCGCCTGCTCGAATTCACCCTGCTGCGCGTGCTGGTGGTGGTGCTCACGCTGGGCATCCTGCGCGTGCTGTTCACCGAATTCGGTCGCCGCCATGTGCGCTCGCTCACCATGCTCTGGCTGCTGCTGCCGCAGATCATGATCGCCTTCATGATCTACGAGACCGACGGCGCGCAGTCGATCTACTTCGTGGGCCTGCACCTGGCGCTGTACGCGGTCGGCATCATCCTGCCGATCAGCTTCTTCGAAGGCATCGGCTTTGGCGTCGTCACGCTGGTCCTCTATGTGGTGGCCTGTGCGCTGCACCCCGACGCGGCGAGCAGCACGGCGCGCATGGTGACGAACTCGCTGTTCATCCTGTTCTCCGCCGGGGCCAGCGCGGTGTGCACCTGGTTCAACGAGAAGGCCCGCCTGCGCCTGTTCCAGTTGCAGCACGAGGTGTCCGAGAAGAACGCCTCGCTGCGCGAGATCAACCAGACGCTGGCCGAGGTCAAGGGCCAGCTGCTGCAGCGCGAGAAGATGGCGGCCATCGGCACGCTCTCGGCCGGCCTGCTGCACGAGCTCAACAACCCGGTGAACTACAGCCTGATGGCGATCAACATGGGCCTGACCTGCAAAGGCGCCCAGAGCGACGAGATGCTCAAGGAGAGCCTGGTCGATGCGCGTGAAGGCATGCAGCGCATCCAGAACATCGTCACCGACCTCAAGACCTTCGCCTACCAGAAGCCCGGTCAGGACAGCCTGCGCCCCTTCCTGCTCGAGAACGCGGTGCGCTCGGCCGTGCGGCTGGCGGGTTACGAACTCAAGGGCGTCGATGTGGTGATCGATCTGCCGCAGGACAGCCACGTGCTGGGCGACGAGCCGGCCATCATCGGCGTGCTGATCAACCTGTTGAGCAATGCCGCGCTCGCCCTGCAGGCGGCCAAGCGCGAACAGCCCCGCATCGCGGTGACGGCCACCCTGCAAGGCCACCGCCTGGGCGTTTCCGTGCGCGACAACGGCTCGGGCATCGACCCGGACAACCTGAGTCGGGTGTTCGAGCCCTTCTTCACCACCCGCGATGTGGGGGCCGGTCTGGGGCTGGGCCTGAGCGTGAGCTACGGCATCGTGCACCGGCATGGCGGTACGCTGGCGGTGGAAAGCGAGCTGGGCAGCTGGACCGAATTCACCTTTGACCTGCCGAGGCCCGAATGAAACCCGACGACGCCTCCGTGACGCGCGGCCTGCTGGGCGCCCATGCCATCCTGATGGTGGACGACGAGCTGCAGGCTTGCAAGTGGTTTGCCCGCCTGTATGGCGACGAGTTCGTGGTGCTCACCGCCGGCAGCGCGGACGAGGCCCTGGCCGTGTTGGCCCAGCGCGGCCACGAGGTGGCCGTGCTGCTCACCGACTACGCCATGCCGCAGCGCGACGGCGTGACCCTGCTCAGCGAAGTGCGCCAGCAGTACCCGCACGTGGCGCGCCTGCTGGTCTCGGCCTACGCCGACAAGGACATGGCGATGTCCGCTGTCAACCAGGGGCACGTGGAAAAGATCCTGGAGAAGCCGCTGGACGAAGCGCTGACCCGGCAGTCCCTGCGCGATGCGCTGCAGGCCAGCCAGGAACGCGCGCGCGAGCGGGCCCTGATCGAGCGGCGAGCGGCCACCTTGCGCGAGACCCTGGGCTTTCTGGCGCACGAGGTCACCACGCCGCTGGCCACGGTGCAGGGTTACCTGTCGGCCATGCGCGAACGCCACGTCGACCCCACGGAAGGGGACCGTGGCGTGGCGCACATCCAGGAACAGAAGCCGGGCGACGTGCTGTTCATGATCGAGGCCGCGCAGCGCCGGGCGGAGTACGCGCAGTCGCTGGTGTCGACCTTCGTGCAGACCGCGCGCGACGCCTACCAGCCCGACAGCGCGCCCAGCCTGCGCGCCAGCGACCTGGTGCAGGCGGTGCGCGAGGAATACCCGTTCGACCACGACGAGGCGCAGTGGCTCACCAGCGATCTCGCCGACGATTTCGTGCTGCCCGGCCGCCGGGACCTGCTCTACCTCGTGCTCTGCACCCTGGTCAAGAACGCGGTGCTGGCACTGCGCCCGAACCCGCCGGCCCAGCCCAATGTGCACGTGGTGCTGTTGCGCGAGGCCCCCGCGCCGGGCCTGCCGGTGCAGGCGGCCATCCAGGTGCGCGACAACGGCCCCGGCATTCCGGCCGAGGTGTTGGGCCGCTTGACGCTCGAACCCCTGACCACCCGCGCCAGCACCGGGGGCAGCGGCATGGGCCTGGTGTTCTGCCGCCGCGTGATGACCTCGCTGGGCGGCTCCATCGTCGTGAGGTCCGAGGCCGGCCAAGGCGCCAGCGTGTCCCTCTATTTCCCTTTCGCGCAATGACCAGTCAGGAGAATCCGTGAAGCCCGTGAAAATTTTGTACGTTGACGACGAGGCCATGGCCCTGAAGTACTTCGAGCGCCTGGTGAGTCCGTTGGCACCGGTGCTCACCGCGACCTCGGTGGAAGAGGGCCGGGCGATGCTCGCGGCGCATGGCGCCGAGATCGCCGTGCTGGTGTGCGACCAGCGCATGCCGGGTGAGTACGGCAACGAGCTGCTGCGCCATGCGCGCGAGTACCACCCCGGCGTGGTGCGTATGCTGACCACCGCGTATTCCGAACTGGGCGATGCCATCGAGGCCATCAACACCGGCGAGATCTACCGCTACATCAACAAGCCCTGGGAGCTGGAGAGCCTGCGCGCCGACCTGAAGAACGCGCTCGAACTGGCCGAACTGCGCAGCGAGCGCGACAGCCTGATGCGCGACCGGCTGATGGCCCAGCAGGGCCAATTGCTGGCCAACCGCCTGTCGGCGCTGTTGATGGTGGGCGCGGCGGTGCACAGCGAGGACGTGGAGCAGGCGCTGCACCGCTTTGCCCAGGCCGCGTTGCGCGTGGGCAGCACCCAGCCGGCCATCGACTGGAACCGCTGGGACCACGCGGACCTGATGCAGGCCGAGGCCCAGCGCGGCGCGGCCATCGCGGCCCACCTGCGCCAGTGGCTGCGCGAGTTCGGCCCGCGGCGCGACGGTGCGGGCGCCCTGTCGGTGCTGGCCCAGGCCCTGGGCGGCGAACTCCAGGGGGACCATGTGCAACTGGCCGACGGCACGGTGTTGACGGCACTGCTCTCCCTGCCGGTGGGCGAATGGCCGACGGCGCCCCAGTGCGCCTGGCTGGCCTGGCTGCTCTGGCAGGGTGGGCTGGCCGAGGCGGTGGCCGTGGACGGCGCCTGGGCGGTGCGGCCTGTGGAAGCGGCCGCTCTGCCGACGGACTGGCTCGCGGACGCGATCGAGCGCCTGGGCCAGGGGGTGGTCCGAGCGGGCTTGTGACGAAACGTTGCACAACGGAGGGCACTTTTGGCTGAACCCGCGCTCACAATGGCATCTGTTCCGCATTCAAGGACCCGTGCCATGACCACTTCACCTCAAAACCACCCTGTTGTCCTCCGCGGTGCCGCGGGGGTGTTGCTGGCGGGAGCCGCCCTGCTGGCCGGCTGTGGCTCGGCGGGCGTGGGCATCGGGGTGGGTGTGCCCCTGGGCCCGTTTTCGATCGGCGTGGGCGCGGGCACCGGCGGGGTGAGTGCCGGTGTGAGCACCGGTGTCGGACCGGTCGGCGTCGGGGTGGGTGTGAACCAGCGCGGCCAGGTCAGTGCCGGCGCGGGGGTGGGGACGAGCACGCGCATCGGCAACAGTGGGGCCAGCGTGGGCGTGGGGGTGGGCACCAGCACGGTGATCCACGATCCGCACGACCGCAACTGAGCGCCGCGAAAAGCATCAGAAAAAAGCCCACCGGTGCGAACCGGTGGGCTTTTTTGCTGGGTGCCAGGGAAGGGCTTACTTCAGCGTGATGGTCACGTCGATGTTGCCGCGGGTGGCGTTGGAGTAGGGGCACACCTTGTGGGCGGTGTCCACCAGGTCCTGCGCCACGGCGCGGTCCACGCCGGGCAGGCTCACGGCCAGGCGCGCGGCGATGCCGAAGCCGGCGGGGATCGGGCCGATGTCCACTTCGGCGTCGATGGAGGCGTCGGCGGGCACGGCCACTTTCTTCATGCCGGCGACGTGCTTGAGCGCGCCCATGAAGCAGGCGGAGTAACCAGCGGCGAAGAGTTGTTCGGGGTTGGTGGCGTTGCCGGCGCCGCCCATGGCCTTGGGGGGGAGAGCTTGACGTCGAGCAGGCCGTCGTCGCTGCGCGAAGCGCCGTCGCGGCCGCCGGTGGTGTGGGCGCGGGCGGTGTAGAGAACTTTGTCGAGGGAGGTGGGCATGGTGTGGCTCCTGAGGTTGAAGGGCTTCGGGTGGAAGCTGGGGGTGGGTGAAAGGGAATGATCAGGCGGTGAGGCGGTCGCGCAGGGTTTGCACCTGCTGCGTGAGCGCCATCACTTCGGACACGTCGCATTGCGTGGCTTGCAGCACGCAGCCGGGGATGCGCGCGGCGCGGGCCTTGAGTTTGCGGCCGGCGGCGGTGAGGCGGATGAGCACGCGGCGTTCGTCCTGCACGTCGCGCAGGCGGGTGACGAGGTCGGCGGTTTCGAGCCGCTTGAGCAGGGGGGTGAGGGTGCCGGAGTCGAGGTAGAGGCGGTCACCGAGTTCGGAGACGGTGACGCCGTCGTTTTCCCACAGCACGAGCATGGCGAGGTATTGGGGGTAGGTGAGGCCCATCTCTTCGAGCAGGGGCTTGTAGAGCTTGGTCATCGCCAGCGAGGCGGAGTAGAGCGCGAAGCACAACTGGTGGTCGAGCTGGAGGGCTTGGTCGCTGGGGCTTTCGATCTTCATGGGTCGAGACTGTATTTGTTATTTGTATTGCGTGCAATTGAATTTTTAGCAACCTTTTTGGGATTGGGGGCTTTCATCGGAGTGACATGGTGCGGGCCGGCTGGCGTGGGTGCGCGTTCTCCGGCCCTGCTCGCGGGCGTCTGCCCGGGCGCGCCCGCACCGTTTCGTCAACAAGGTGACTGGCGCGCACCCTCTGTGGCAACCGCGAATGGGGGCCTGCGCCCGCGCACCCACGCCATCCGACCAGCGAGGTGGTTGCACACCAAGCTGGCCGAGCCCCGCGAGGTCTCAAACAGAAACAGGGCTCAGGCCATCAAAGGCTCACCCTGCATCTCCTCGATCTGCTCCACCAGCATGCCCACCTGTCCCTGCCAATAGTCCCGGCTGCCGAACCAGGGAAAGTTGATCGGGAAAGCGGGATCGTCCCACCGCCGAGCGACCCAGGCGCTGTAGTGGATCAGGCGCAAAGTCCGCAGAGGCTCGATCAGCGCCAACTCACGGCGATCGAACGGCCGGAATTGCTCGTAACCATCCACCAGCGCCCCCAGCTGCTGCATCTGCTGACGCCGATCGCCCGACAGCAGCATCCACAAATCCTGCACCGCCGGCCCCATGCGCGCATCGTCCAGGTCCACGAAATGCGGCCCCGCGCCCGGCTGGCCCTCGGGCGTCCAGAGAATGTTGCCCGGGTGGCAGTCCCCGTGCAGGCGGATGCGCTGAATGCCGTCCTCGTCCACCACCGCGCCCGCCCGCAGCACCGGGTGCGCCTCGATCAAGGCCAGCGCCTCCTCCAGCGCAGACGCCCAGGCACCACGCACCTCGGGCGCGATCGCCGCATGCGCCATCAGCCAGTCGCGCGGCTCGTGCGCGAAGGCCGCGGCATCCAGCGCCGGGCGCACCGCAAACGGCCGCTGCGCGCCCACGGTGTGGATGCGCGCGAGAAAACGGCCGATCCACTCCAGCACCTCGAAATTGTCCAGCTCGGGCCGGCGCCCACCCCGGCGCGGGCTCACCGCGAACGTGAAGCCGCCGAAGTGGTGCAGCGTCTCGCCCTGCACGCGCAGCGGCGGCACCGCCGGAATCTCGGCCGCCACCAGCTCCTCGGCAAAGGCATGCTCCTCGGCGATCTGCGCATCGCTCCAGCGCCCGGGCCGGTAGAACTTCGCCACCACCTGATCCACCCCCTCCACCGGCGCCTCCAGATGGATCTGGTACACGCGGTTCTCGAAACTGTTGAGCGCGCTCAGGCGCCCGTCCCCCCACAGGCCGATGTGGGCCAGCGCGTCCTGCACCACGTCGGGTGTGAGGGTGCTGTAGGGGTGGCTGCTGCTGTCGTTGTTGGAAATCATGCGCGATTGTCGCTGCTGGCCATGAGGCCAAAGGGGCTCACCTATGATCGGCGCATGTCGAAACACAAGGCGAATGCGCGGCCCACGCCCACGCTGCAAGAGCAGCTGCCCGAACTGCGGCCCGGCCAGTCCGTCGCGCTGCTCCAGGAACTGCACATCCTCACGCGAGAGGGCAAGCTCAACCAGGATACGCGGCGCAAGCTCAAACAGGTGTATCACCTCGTGCAGTTCATCGAGCCCCTGCTGGCCGAGGTGCTGGCCGCTCGCGGCGACGTGACGTTGGCCGACCACGGCGCGGGCAAGTCCTACCTCGGCTTCATCCTGTACGACCTGTTCTTCAAGGACAAACCGGTGGGCCGCGTGACCGGCGTGGAAACCCGCGCCGAGCTGGTGGAGAAATCGCAGGCCCTGGCCGCGCGCCTGGGCTTCGAGCGCATGGACTTTCTCGCCACCACCGTGCAACAGGCGCTCACCCACCCGGCGCTGCCGCCCACGGTCGATGTGGTGACCGCGCTGCACGCCTGCGACACCGCGACCGACGACGCGATCCAGTTCGGCCTGGCCAAGCAGGCCAGCCACATGGTGCTGGTGCCGTGCTGCCAGGCCGAGGTGGCCGGCGTGATGCGCAAGCACAAGGCGCTGAGCCTGTCGCGCACGCCGCTGGCCGAGCTGTGGCGCCACCCGCTGCACACGCGCGAGTTCGGCAGCCAGATCACCAACGTGCTGCGCTGCCTGCAGCTCGAAGCCCAGGGTTACAGCGTGACCGTCACCGAGCTGGTGGGGTGGGAACACTCGCTCAAGAACGAATTGATTCTGGCCCGTAGAATGGGCTCGGACCGCCATGGCACGCAGGAGCGCGCCAGGCAGCGTTTGCAGCAGGTGCTCGACGAGCTTCACCTGCAAGAGCTCACGCAGCGTTTCGCGGCTTGACCGCTTCTCGCCTTCTCACCAGGCATTCCTGTTGCCGTGTTCGCGGCGCTCCGTTCAGCTTTCGCTGATGGCCGGACGTCTTGATGTTTTCAGCGCGTGTCCTACACGCGTGGCGGCATTCGTTCATCAAACTCTCGCCGAGGAGTTTTACCCATGCTTACCGATTACAGTTTTCTGCTCCAGTCCATTGCCTGGCCCCTGGTGTTGCTGCTTGCCTGGTTCATCGCCGAGCGCGCGCACGAGGTCTGGCACATCCCGCGCGTCACCAGCTACGTGGCGGTGGGGCTGGTCGGCGGGCTGGTCAACCTGCCCGGTCTGACCACCGACGTACCGGGGCTGCCCTTCCTGGCCAACGTGGCGCTCTCGCTGGTGCTGTTCGAGCTGGGCTACCGCATCAACCTGCGCTGGTTCCGCCACAACCCCTGGGTGCTGGTGCTCGGCGTGGTCGAGTCCATCGTCACCTTCGGGGTGATGTACTGGGTCACTGGCTGGTTCGACCTCGCCACGGACCTGCGCCTCATCATCGCGGCGCTGTCGATCTCGGCCTCGCCGGCCGGCATCGTGCGCGTGGCCAACGAGCTGCGCAGCGCCGGCCAGGTGACCGAGCGCGTGCTGCACCTGTGCGCCATCAACTGCATGGTCTCCGTGCTCGCGCTCAAGCTGGTGGTGGGTTACTGGTACCTCAGCACCTCGGGAGACCTAGTGCTTGCGGCCTTCGGCAGCATCCACCAGGTGGGCACCTCGGTGGCCGTGGGTGGCCTGCTCGGCGTGGCCGTGCCCTGGCTGCTGCGCCTGCGCAACACGCACGAGCGCGGTGTCACCGTGGTGTTCGCGCTGTCGGTGCTGCTGCTCACCACGGCGGCCTATGGCCTCAAGCTCTCGCCGCTGCTGGCCGCGCTCACCTTCGGCATCGTGGCGCGCGAGCGCCGCGTGCACCTGACCAACGCGCAGCGCGACTTCGGCACCGCCGGCGACCTGCTGTCGATCTTCCTCTTCGTCTACATCGCCTCGCTGCTCGACTGGGCCGACGTGGGCACCGGCATGCTGCTGGGCCTGCTGCTCATCCTCGTGCGCACGGCCTCCAAGGTCGGCTGCAACCTCGTGGCCGCGCGGCTCTCGGGCATCACCGAGCGCAAGGGCCTGCTCACCGGCCTGGCGCTCACGCCCATGTCGGCCTTCGCCATCCTGCTGATCGAGCAGAGCCGCCTGTATGGTTTCGCGCCCGCGGTGGAGGTGCTCTCGGTCATGGCCGGCATGATGCTGCTGCAGGAATTGCTCGGCCCGGTGGTCACGCAGCGCGCGCTGCTGGCCGCGCATGAAACCCACGTCACGAAAGGTTGAGCCATGCCCTTGGAAGCCTTCAAATCCTCCGACTCGCTGACCATGGGCGTCGAGCTCGAACTGCAGCTCGTCAACACCTACGACCTCGATCTGTCCAGCAGCGCCAACGACCTGCTGGAGCTGCTGCGCCGCAAGCCGTTCCCGGGCGTGGTCACGCCCGAAATGACGCAGAGCATGATCGAGATCGCGACCGACGTGCAGCGCGAACACGGCCCCCTGCTCGCGCAGCTGCAGCAGATCCGCGACACCCTGGTGAGCGCGGGCGACCGGCTCAACATCGAGCTCTCGGGCGGCGGCACGCACCCGTTCCAGCGCTGGTTCGAGCAGCGCATCTTCTCCAAGCCGCGCTTCGAGCAGCTTTCGGGCCTGTACGGTTACCTCGCCAAGCAGTTCACCGTGTTCGGCCAGCACGTGCACATCGGCTGCGCCAGCGCCGACGAGGCGCTGTTCCTGCTGCACTCGCTCAACCGCTACGTGCCGCACTTCATCGCGCTGTCGGCCTCGTCGCCGTTCTCGCAGGGCGTGGACACGCTGTTCGATTCGGCGCGCCTGAACTCGGTGTTCGCCTTCCCGCTCAGCGGGCGCGCGCCCTTCGTGCTCAGCTGGGAGGAGTTCACCAACGTCTACTTCACCAAGATGGAGAGCACGGGCGTGGTCAAGTCCATGAAGGACTTCTACTGGGACATCCGGCCCAAGCCCGAGTACGGCACCATCGAACTGCGCGTGTGCGACACGCCCTTGACGGTGGAGCGCGCGGCGGGGCTGGCGTGTTACCTGCAGGCGCTGTGCCGCCACCTGCTGGAGCGGCGCGAGCTGCCGCCGGAAGAAGACGATTACCTGGTCTACACCTACAACCGTTTCCAGGCCTGCCGCTTCGGCCTGGACGGCATGATGGTCAACCCCAAGACGCGCGAGCAGATCAGCATCCGCGAGGACATCCTCGCCACGCTGCGCCACCTCACGCCCCATGGCGTGGCGCTGAATTCGCTGGCGGCGCTGGACGAGATCGAGCGCACGGCCGGCCGCGTGGGCAACCACGCGACCTACCTGCGCAACCAGTTCAAGGAAAGCGGCAGCGTGCAGTCGGTGGTGCGCGCCAGCGTGGAGGCGCTGCGCGGCCCCCGTTCGTGATGCAGTTCACGAACCGCCTGTAGGGACAACGCACGCTCTGTCAGCGAAGTTCCTACAGCGCGAATGGCGGGGCGCCGACTTAACGTTCCAGGGGGGCGCCGGTACAGTTTGTTTCATCGACAGCCCATTTGTCACCGTTCAAACCGACCCCAGGGAGCCCCCATGTCCACCACCGCCACCCGCCTCAACCCCTTCGTCCTGATGCTCGATCCGGAAGCCGTGATCAGCGCCATGGAAACCAGCGCCAACCTGCGCGGCATCCGCAGCCGCATCTGCCGCCCGCTGGACAAGCCCCTGATTCCCAAGATCTTCGACACCGCCGCCCGCGAGTTCGACGCCGTGATCGAGGCCGAAGACTTCATCGACACCGGCAGCGAGCTGTACAGCGACGCCCAGCCTGCGCTGCGCGCCGTCCACTGACAGACTATTTCGCGAAGCGCTTGCGCGTGAGCGCGAGGGCCAGCCAGAAGGCGCCTACCGTGTAGGCGAGCAGCACCCCGCCGTGCAGCCAGGCCTGCGTGGGCCACTGGTCCATAAACAGGGGCCGCACCAGCTCCACCGCATTGGTCAGTGGCAGCCAGTCCGAGATCTGCCGCACCACCCCGGGCAACTGCTCGCGCGGAAAGAACACCCCGAGAGAAACATCATGGGGGTCAGGAACAGGGTGAAGTAGTAGGTGAAGAAGTCATAGCCCTTGGCCAGGGCGTTGAACACCAGGGCGATGCACGAGAACGTGATGCCCACCCCCAGCAGCACCGGCCAGGCCAGCAGCAGCTTGGGGGAATGGCTGATGCCCAGCGCGAGCATCACGCCCAGGATGGCCGTCACCGTGAACAGGGCCTTGAAGCCCGCCCACAGCATCTCCGCCAGCACCACATCGTCCAGGCTCACCGGCGCGTTCATGATGCCGTCCCAGGTCTTCTGCACGTGCATGCGCGAGAAGGCCGAGTACAGCGCCTCGAAGCTGGCCGCGTTCATCGCGCTCATGCAGATGCTGCCGCTGGCCAGGAACAGGATATAGGGCACGGCCACGCTGCCGCCTTGCGGCGTGCCCAGGTTGACCTGGCCCACCAGCGCGCCCATGCCGTAGCCGAAGGCGACCAGCCACATCAGCGGCTCGGCGATGTTGCCCACCAGGCTCGGGATGGCGAGCTTGCGCCAGACCAGCAGGTTGCGCAGGAAAACCGGCCACCAGCGCATGGACAGGCGCGGTGGTGCAAAGTGAGAACCCCCCGCCGCGCTGCGCGCTTCCCCCCTTGAGGGGGGCGCACCCTGCGGCCCGGCAAAGCCGGTTCCGTGGGTGCTCTGGACGGGAGCGTCTCCTTCTTCGGCCGGTTTTTGGGTAGGGGTGGTGGTCATGTCATCCATCCTCGCGGATCTGGCGACCCGTGAGTTTGAGAAAGAGGTCTTCCAGGTTGGCGGGCCGGTGCAGGGTGCGCAGGTGGTGGTGCTCGCCGAGCGCGGCCAGCAGCGGCAGGGCCTGCGCGGTGTAGAAGAACACGGTCTCGCCGCTCACCTCCACACGCGCGGCGAGCGCGCGCAGGGCGGCGTGCGCCTCGCCGTGGGCCAGCGCCAGCGCGCCGTTGCCGTAGACCTCCACCACGTCGGGCTCCAGGTGCTGGGCGATCAGTTCGCGCGGCCGGCCCTCGGCGATCTTGCGGCCGTGGTCCAGCACCAGCAGGCGCGAGCACAGGCGCTCGGCCTCGTCCATGAAGTGCGTGGTCAGCAGGATGCTCTTGCCTTGCTGCAGCAGCATCTGCAGGCGCTCCCACATCAGGTGGCGCGCCTGCGGGTCCAGGCCGGTGGTGGGCTCGTCGAGCATCAGCAGGCGCGGGTCGTTCACCAGCGCGCGCGCCAGCGAGAGGCGCCGCTTCATGCCGCCCGAGAGTTCGCCCGGCTTGGCGTTGGCCTTGTGCGAGAGCGCGGCGAACTCCAGCAGCTTCGGGATGCGTTCGCGGACGGTGGCCGCCGGCAGGCCGAAATAGCGGCCGTACACCAGCAGGTTCTCGGCGCAGTCGAAGTCCGGGTCCAGGGTGTCCATCTGGCTCACCACGCCGAGCTGGGCCTTGATGGCCAGCGCGTCGCGCGGCATGTCCTGGCCGAAGGCGGTGATGGTGCCGGCGTCGGGCGCGGTCAGGCCCAGGCACATGCGGATGGTGGTGGTCTTGCCGGCGCCGTTGGGCCCGATCACGCCCAGGCATTCACCGGGGCCGATGGCAAAACTCAGGTCGTTCACCACAGTGCTGTCGCCATAGCGTTTGACCAGGTGTTGGCATTCGAACAGGGCGTCTTTCATGTGCCGGCATTGTGCCCGCTCGCGCCGCCGCGCCTGGGGCCGGCCCCTACAATGCAGGGCTGCCCGCCAGGGTCTTGTCCCCGCCACCGTTCTGCCCACCCATGTCATTCGCCGTTGCCCTGCAATACGTTTTCCCGAAGCGCGCACTCACTGTGTTTGGGGGCTGGGTGGCCAACGGCCGCTGGGGGGCATCACGCAGTGGATCATCCGCCGCTTCATCCGCAAGTACGGCGTGAACATGGCGGAGGCCGCGAACCCCGACCCACAGGCCTACGCCAGCTTCAATCAGTTCTTCACCCGCGCGCTGCGCGCCGATGCCCGCCCGCTGGCCGATGCGGCCTTCGTCTGTCCGGTGGATGGCGCCATCAGCCAGTTCGGCGCGATCGCGCGCGACCAGATCTACCAGGCCAAGGGCCACACCTACAGCACGCGCGCGCTGGTGGGCGGTGACGCCGCGCTGGCCGCGCTGTTCGACGACGGCGCCTTCGCCACCATCTACCTCAGCCCGCGCGACTACCACCGCATCCACATGCCGGCGGCGGCCACGCTGCGCCGCATGATCCACGTGCCGGGCGACCTGTTCTCGGTCAACCCCGCCACGGCCCAGGGCGTGCCCGGCCTGTTCGCGCGCAACGAGCGCGTGGTGTGCGTGTTCGACCTGCAGGTGGGCGAGACCACCGTGCCCTTCGTGCAGGTGCTGGTGGGCGCGACCATCGTGGGCAGCATGGCCACCACCTGGCACGGCGTGGTGAACCCGCCGCGCCCGGGCACGGTGCGCGAGTGGTCCTACAACGACCAGCCGCTGCACCTGCAGCGCGGCGAGGAAATGGGCCGCTTCCTGCTCGGCTCCACCGTGGTGCTGCTGTGGCCGCGCGACACGATCGCCTTCAACCCCGACTGGGCACCCGGCAACGCCGTTCGCCTGGGCGAGGCCATGGGCCAGTCCCTCTGAACATTTCCCTTTCTTTCTTCCGGAGCTTCACATGACCACGCTGGGCACCCCTTTGTCTCCTTCGGCCACCCGGGTCATGCTGCTGGGCTCGGGCGAACTCGGCAAGGAGGTGCTGATCGCGCTGCAGCGCCTGGGCGTGGAGACCATCGCGGTGGACCGCTACGAGAACGCCCCGGGCCAGCAGGTGGCGCACCACGCGCGCACCATCACCATGAGCGACCCGGCGCAGCTCAAGGCGCTGATCGAGGCCGAGCGCCCGCACCTGGTGGTGCCCGAGATCGAAGCCATCGCCACGCCCATGCTGCAGGAGCTCGAAGCCGCTGGCGTGGTGCGCGTGATCCCCACCGCCCGAGCCGCGCGCCTGACCATGGACCGCGAAGGCATCCGCCGCCTGGCCGCCGAGACCCTGGGCCTGCCCACCAGCCCCTACAAGTTCTGCGATTCGCTCGACGAGCTGCAGGCCGCCATCGATGGCGGCATCGGCTACCCCTGCATCGTCAAGCCGGTGATGAGCAGCAGCGGCAAGGGCCAGAGCAAGATCGACGGCCCGGCCGACGTGAAGACCGCCTGGGACTATGCGATGTCGGGCGGGCGCGTCGGCCCGGGCCGCATCATCGTGGAAGGCTTCATCGATTTCGACTACGAGATCACCCAGCTCACCGTGCGCGCCCGGGGCGCCGACGGCGGCATCGAGACGCACTTCTGCGACCCGATCGGCCACGTGCAGGTGAGCGGCGACTACGTGGAGAGCTGGCAGCCGCACCCCATGACGCCCAAGGCGCTGGCCGAGTCGCGCCGCATCGCCCAGGCCGTGACCGACGACCTCGGCGGCCAGGGCCTGTTCGGCGTGGAGCTGTTCGTCAAGGGCGACCAGGTGTGGTTCAGCGAGGTCAGCCCGCGCCCGCACGACACCGGCATGGTCACCCTGATCACCCAGTGGCAGAACGAGTTCGAGCTGCACGCGCGCGCCATCCTGGGCCTGCCGGTCTCCACCACGCTCAAGAGCCCGGGCGCCAGCGCCGTCATCTACGGCGGCGTCGAGGCCACGGGCATTGCCTTCGACGGGGTGGACGAGGCCCTGCAGGTGCCGCAGACCGAGCTGCGCCTGTTCGGCAAGCCCGAGAGCTTCACCAGGCGCCGCATGGGCGTGGCGCTGGCCTTCGACGCCGACGTCGAACATGCCCGCACCCAGGCCAAGCTGGCGGCCTCGAAGGTCCGGCCGCACCGGGCCTGAAGTTTTTTTTCACCCGGCTGCATCCAAAACGCCGGTTGGCGAGTAGTGGAAGCAGTGGCGCCGTTTTTGCGCTGCTGCCCACAACCCCAACCCCGAGGAGTTTTGCCATGCTGTTCAAATCCACCCTGGCCGCCGCAGCGGTGCTCGCCATGACCGCCTGCGCTTCCCACATGGGCTCGCCCGCCATGATGTATTCGCAGGCCAGCCTGCCCGACGCGGTGAAGGTGCCCGCCGGCCACAAGGTTGCCTGGGAAACCGTGGGCGTCGGCCAGATCTCCTACGAATGCAAGGTCAAGGCCAACATGGCCGGCCAGTATGAGTGGGTGTTCGGCGGCCCCGACGCCAAGCTGATGGACCGCAGCGGCAAGCAGGTCGGCAAGTACTACGGCCCGCCCGCCACCTGGGAAGCCATGGACGGTTCCAAGTTCACCGCCACCCAGGTCGCCGTGGCGCCCAACGGCGAGGGCAACATCCCGCTGCAGCTCGTGAAGGCCAACCCCGCCATGGGCATGGGCGCCCTGAACGGCGTGACCTACACCCAGCGCGTGGCCACCAAGGGCGGCGTGGCACCGAACGCCGCCTGTGGTGCCGCCAACGTGGGCGCCAAACAGCTCGTGCAGTACCAGGCCGACTACATTTTCTACAAGGCATCCTGAGCGGGCGGGGCTGCCGTCGGCTAGGATGGCCGGCAGCCCCGCACTTGCGAGCACCGCCCTTGCCCCCATCCGACCCCGACGCTTTCGATCACGATGCCGCCCTGGCCGCCTGTGCGCGGGGCGATCGTGCGGCCCTGCGCCGCCTGTACGAGCACGAAGGCCGTTACCTGCTGGGGGTGGCGCTGCGCATCGTGCGCGACCGCGCCACCGCTGAAGACGTGTTGCACGACGCTTTCATGAACATCTGGACCCGCGCCGCCACCTTCGACGCCCGCCGTGGCGCGGGCCGGGGGTGGATGTACGGCATCGTGCGCCACCGCGCCCTCGATGCCGTGCGCTCGGGTGCGCGCACCGTGTCGGCCGACGAGGCGCAGATGGACGCGCTGCAGGCCGAGGACCCGCCCGCCGCGCCCGACATGGCCGAGGCCTTCGCGCTGCGTGCCGACCTCGGCCGGCTCGACGACTGCCTGGCGCGCCTGGACACACCCAAGCGCAACTGCGTGCTCTACGCCTACCTGGACGGTTGCAGCCACAGCGAGATCGCCGAGCGCCTGGGCGCGCCGCTGGGCTCGGTGAAGGCCTGGATCCGCCGCGGGCTGGCGTCGTTGCGGGAGTGCCTGGCATGACCGCCCTCGATCCGATCGACGAACTGGCCGCGGCCTACGTGCTGGGCACGCTCTCGGCCGGGCAGCGGCGCGAGGTGCAGGCGCGCCTGTCCACCGATGCCGCCTTGCGCGACGCGGTCGACGGCTGGGAAGGCCGGCTGCTGCCGCTGACCGCCTTGGTCGAGGCGGTGGAGCCCTCGCCCGCGCTGTGGGCGCGCATCGAACGCGCCATCGCCCCTCCACGCGCAGCGGCCAAGGCCAGCGCCTGGCAGACCTGGTGGAGCAGCCTGGGCTTCTGGCGCGCGGTGGCCGCCACCAGTTTCGTGGCCGCGTCGGTGGTCGCGTTGCTGCCGTCCACCGGCCTGTTCGCGCCGGCCGCGCCTCAATACATGGTGGTGCTGGTCGCGCCCAACGGCACGGCCCCGGGCTGGGTGGTGCAGACCAGCGGCGCCAACAGCTTGCGCCTGGTGCCACTGGGCACCACGGCCGTGCCCGAGCAGCGCTCGCTGCAGTTCTGGACCAAGGCCGACGACTGGAACGCACCGGTCTCGCTGGGCCTGGTGCAGCCGGGCCAGCCGCTGGAAGTGAAGCTCGACCAGCTGCCGCCGCTGGTGCCCAACCAGCTGTTCGAGATCACGCTGGAGCCCTACAACGGCTCGCCCACCGGCCGCCCGACCGGGCCGATCCTCTACATCGGGCGCGCGGTCAAGCTGACCTGAGCGGCAGGCTGCGGTGGCGCTGGCCGGTCAGCGCGAACAGCGCGTTGGCCACCGCCGGGGCGATCGGCGGCAGGCCAGGCTCGCCCACGCCCTCGGGCGGCGCGCTGCTCGGGACGATCAGCACCTCGACCGCCGGCATCTCGTGGAAACGCAGCACCGGCTGGTCGTGGAAGTTGCTGGCCTGCACCTGGCCGTTGACGATGTCCACCTGGCCGTGCAGGGCCGCCGAGAGGCCGTAGACGATGGCGCTCTCCATCTGTTGCACGATGCCGGTCGGGTTGACCGCCGTGCCGCAGTCGACGGCGCACCACACGCGGTGCACGCGGATGGTTTTGTCGGCGGCCAGCGAGACCTCGGCCACCTGCGCGACGATGGAGCCGAAGGACTCGTGCAAGGCGATGCCGCGCGCGGTCTTGGCGCCGTCGGGCGCGGGTGGCGAGGCCGTGCCCCAGCCGCCGGCCTGGGCCGCCGCCTGCAGCACCGCGAGGTGCCGGGGATGGCGCTGCAGCAGCCGTTCGCGAAAGACCAGCGGGTCGGCGCCGGCGGCGTGCGCGGCCTCGTCGACGAAGCTTTCCTTGAAAAAGGCCTGGTGCGAATGGCCCACCGAGCGCCAGAAACCCACCTGCAAGGGCAGGGCGACGGCGGCGTGCGCGATGCGCGCGGCCGGCCATTCGTAGGGCTGGTCGAACGCGCCTTCCGAGGTGGTCTTGTCCGGCCCGCCGCCGGGCAGGCCGAACAGGCGGCCCAGCACCTGCGGCACGATGGCCTGGCCCGCGCTGGTGTTCTGCCAGGCCACGAGCTGCCCCTGGGCATCGAAGCCGGCCTTGAAGCGCGAGACGCAGGCCGGGCGGTAGATGTCGTGGCGCAGGTCCTGCTCGCGCGACCACAGGGTCTGCACCGGCGCGCCCGGCACGGCCTTGGCGATGGTGGCGGCCTGGGCGATGAAGTCCACCTCCAGCCGCCGGCCGAAGCCGCCACCGAGCAGCATCACGTGCACCGTCACCGCCTCGGCGGGCAGGCCGAGCGCGTCGGCGGCGGCCTTGCGCGCCAGGCCGGGCACCTGGGTCGAGACCCAGACCGTGGCGCGGTCGCCGTCGAAGCGCACCGTGCAGTTCATCGGCTCCATCGTCGTGTGGGCGAGGTAGGGCGCGCGGTACTCCGCCTCGATGGCGCGCACCGCGCCGGCCATGGCCGCGTCCACGTCGCCTTCGGTGAAGAAGGCGAAACCTTTGTCGGTGTCCAGCGTGCGCGCGAGCTGCTCCAGCGCGTCGGCGCTCTGGAAGTTCGCGAGTTTGCCCGCGTCCCACTCGATCTTCAACGCCTCGGCCGCCTGCTTGGCGCGCCAGGGGTGGTCGGCGATCACGGCCACGCCGCCGGTGCCGCCGTGGCTGGGCTCGAACGGCACCACCGTGCGCACGCCCGGCATGGCCTGGGCGGCGGCCGCGTCGAAGCGGGTGGCGCGGCCGCGCAGGGTGCGGCACATCTGCACGCTCGCGTGCAGCAGGCCTTCGGGCCGCGCGTCGATGCCGAAGCGCGCGCTGCCATCGGTCTTGCTCGCGGCCTCGATGCGGTTCGTGGGCCGGCCGATCAGCTTGAACTGCGCGGGCGTCTTGAGCGTGGGCGAGCGCGGCAGGCGCTGCTGCGCGGCCGCGCCGGCCAGGCTGCCGTAGCCCGCGCGCTGCCCGGCGGGCCCGAGCACCTCGCCGTTCTCGGTGCGGCAGTGGCCGGGCTCGGTGTTCCACTGCCGGGCCGCGGCGTTCACCAGCATCTCGCGCGCCGAAGCCCCGGCCTCGCGCATCGGCAGCCACAGGTCTTTCACGCTCGACGAGCCGCCGGTCATCATCACGCCGATCTCGCGCATGGCCTTGGCCGCCATCCAGCGCGCCGCGTCCAGCACCCGGCTCTCGGTGTCCGGGTGCACCGGCAGGCCGTCGACCACGGTGGCGATGTTGTTGTAGATCTTGTCGATGGGCGAGGCCTCGAAGCGCACGCGCGACCAGTCGGCGTCCAGCTCGTCGGCCAGCAGCATGCACAGCGAGGTGGCCACGCCCTGGCCCATCTCGCTCTTGGCCAGCATCACGGTGACGCTGCCGTCCGCATCGATCTTCACCCAGCCATTGAGGGCCGCCTCGTTCGCGCCCACCGGCAGCGGCTGCGCCGTGGTGAGCCGCTGGCGCGGCGGCAGCGCCGACCAGCCCAGCACCAGCGCACCGCTGGCGGCGAGGGTGCCGAGGAGGAACTTGCGTCGGGTGGTGGTCATGGGGTTTTCCGGTGGGCGGGTCGGCGCAGCTTAAACCCGAAACGCGGCCCGCCGCGTGCGGCGCCTGCACCACGCTGGCTGGTGAAAGCCCCAGGATTTCGTTTTGTTACAAACGGTTGGCATTGGCGCCAATCATGCAATGAGGGGCGATGATGGGCGGAGTTCGTGGATGGGCGAGCGCACTGGTCTTGCTGGCGGTGGCGCTGTTGTCGGGATGCGCTGCGGATGGGCACAGTTATCTGGCGGTGACCAGCTCCATACCGCCTTTGAAGGACAACGGTTGCCGTGTGTTCTTCTACCGCACCGACTCGATGGTGGGCGCGGCCATGCAGCCGGAAATACGGCTGGACAACCAAGTCGTTGGCAAGTCGCAGCCTGGCGGATTCTTCTACGTGGACACGCACCCTGGCCGCCATCTGGCGAGTTCGCAGACCGAGAACGAGGCGCGGCTGGAGTTCGACATCGAAGCGGGCCAGACCGTGTATGTGGCGTCCAGCATCACGTTGGGCGTGCTGGTCGGCCGGGTGCAGTTGAACCTTCAGCCCGAGGCGGTGGCCTTGTCGGCGCTGTCGCCCTTGCGCTACACCGGCGTCGGAATGGCGCCGACGGCACCACCCGACGTGGTGCGCGCGCCAACCACGGAGACCTCCCCACCGGTGGCCTCCAGCCCCAAGCCCCGGGCACGCGTGACGATGGCTGACCTGGAGGCCTTGTTGCCACCGTCGCCCGCCGGAGCCGCACGATGAGCTGGCGCGCCTGGGTCCTGGTGGTGGGAGCCGCCGCAAGTGCTTCCCCTGCGTTGGCGCTGGAGCCCGATGCCCTGTTCGCCAAGGTGGCGCCCAGCGTCTGGACGGTGGTGGCCTCCGATGCCCAGGGGCGCAACCAGTCTCAGGGCAGTGCGGTGGTGATCGGCCCTGGGCGTCTGATCACCAATTGCCATGTGCTGGCGCGCATGACCCGCTTCCAGGTCGCGAAGGACAACGTGAGCTACGGCGGCAAGCTGGAGTTTCCCGACCCGGAGAACGACTTGTGCCAGATCCGGGTGGACAACTTCCAGGCTCCGGCCATCGAGCTCGCGCCCAGGGACACCTTGCGGGTGGGCGCGCGCGTCTATGCGATCGGAACGCCGCAGGGCCTGGAGGCCACGCTGAGCGATGGCTTGCTGTCCGGCCTGCGCCGCGACGAGCAGGGGCAGTTGCTGTTCGTGCAGACCACCGCGCCGATTTCGCCCGGGTCCAGCGGCGGTGGCCTGTTCGATACCGAAGGCCGGTTGATCGGCATCACCACGCTCATGCGGCGCGAGGCGCAGAACATCAACCTCGCCGTGCCCGCCTACCGCATCACAGAGTTGCCTGAGCGAGGGCGCGAGCTGCTCGAACGGCGTGCCGCCGCCAACGCCGCCCGGGTGGCGGTGGCATCGGTGGCCGCGCCTTCGGCGGGCCTGCAGCCGACGGCGCAGCGGCGGGCAGGCGACTGGTTCGAGTATGTGGTGACGGACGCGCAGACCCAGCTCAAGAGCACGGTCAGCCTGAAGGTGGATCGCGTGGACGGCGCCCGCGTCGTTTTCAACGGGGGCGGTCGGGTGGAGGATGAAACCGGCCTTGTGCTGGATTCTTCGTCGCCCGCGCTGCTGGAACTCGATCTGGTGACACCGCCTGGCGGCTGGGCGCCGGGTGGCAAGGTGCTCAACGGGGTGCAGACCTTCAATTTTTCGACCACGAAGGGAGGCGACACCACGACGTTCGACGTCACGGCGGTAGCGTCTCTCTCTCAAACGCTCCGCATGGGCGAGCGTGAGTACAACGCGGTGCGCATCGACGTCCGGGGGTGGACCTCCCGCCTGCCCGTGCACCGCGTCGCGGCGTCGAACCTTCGTTACCAGGCCACGTTGTGGTATTCGCCGGACCTGATGCGGGTCGTGCGCTTCACGCTGGAGCGGCTGGGCAGCACCGACCGCAAGGAAACCGTGGAGCTGGTGCGCGCAGGCCGGGGCTGAGGCCGGCGCCCCGGCTCACTGGAACGCGACTTCCGCGAAGCTGCGCAGCTTGCGGCTGTGCAGCTGGTCCGTGCCGCCGGCGCGCAGGATGTCGATGGCGCGGATGCCGATGCGCAGGTGCTGGTCCACGCGTTCGCGGTAGAAGTGGTTGGCCATGCCGGGCAGCTTGATCTCGCCGTGCAGCGGCTTGTCGCTCACGCACAGCAGGGTGCCGTAGGGCACGCGGAAGCGGAAGCCGTTGGCGGCGATGGTGGCGCTCTCCATGTCCAGCGCCACCGCGCGCGACTGCGAGAAGCGGCGCTGCGGCATGTTGTCGGGCAGCAGCTCCCAGTTGCGGTTGTCGGTGCTGGCCACGGTGCCGGTGCGCATGATGCGCTTGAGCTCGGCCGGCGGCACGCCGGTCACGTCGGCCACGGCGGCTTCGAGCGCGAGCTGGATCTCCGCCAGCGCGGGAATCGGCACCCACAGCGGGAGTTCTTCGTCCAGCACGTGGTCTTCGCGCACGTAGGCGTGGGCCAGCACGTAGTCGCCCAGCTGCTGGCTGGTGCGCAGGCCGGCGCAGTGGCCGAGCATGAGCCAGGCGTGCGGGCGCAGCACGGCGATGTGGTCGGTGATGGTCTTGGCGTTGGCCGGGCCCACGCCGATGTTGACCATGGTGATGCCGCTGCGGTCTTCGCGCAGCAGGTGGTAGCCCGGCATCTGCGGCAGGCGCGGCGGTGCGCTGCCGAGTTCGTCACCGTTCTCGGCGGCCAGGCCGGTGCGGCGCATCACCACGTTGCCCGGTTCGACGAAGGCCACGTACTCGCTGTCGGGGTCGGCCATCTCGGCGCGGCCGAGCTTGATGAACTCGTCGATGTAGAACTGGTAGTTGGTGAACATCACGAAGTTCTGGAACCACTCGGGCGCGGTGCCGGTGTAGTGGCGCAGGCGCTGCAGCGAGTAGTCCACCCGGGGCGCGGTGAACAGCGAGAGCGGGTGCGCCTCGCCCGCGCGGGGCTCGTGCGTGCCGTTGGCGATGCCGTCGTCCATGGCGGTGAGGTCGGGCAGGTCGAACACGTCGCGCATGAGCGCGCGGCGCATCACATCCATGCTGCCTTCCACGTGGTCGTGTTCGGCGAACGAGAAGTGGATGGGGATGGGCTGCGTGCTGGTGCCCACCTCCAGCTCACCGCCGTGGTTGGCCAGCAGCAGGCGGAACTGCTCCAGGTAGTAGTCGCTGTACAGGTCGGGCCGGGTCAGGGTGGTTTCGTAGCGCCCGGGGCCGGCCACGAAGCCATAGCTCAGGCGGCTCAGCGGCTGGCCGATGGTGCTGTCCTGGCGCAGCACGCTGTGGGTGTGCAAGCGCACGTAGGGGTAACACGCCCGCACATGGGTCTGCGTGAAATCGCCGCCGGCGACGAAATCGCGCATGGCCTGGCGCAGGAATTCCACGTTGTCCTGGTAGATGCGCTGCACCTGGGCCAGCGCCTCGGCCGGGTCCTTGAAAACGAGCGGTGCGGTGTAGGCAGGTGTTTTTTGCATGCGCTATTGTGGCGCGCCGTTGCCTGGCACCGCAGGACGACCGAAACTGGAGGAAAACCGCATGTTGCCCATCACCCTGCCCGAATGGACCACCGCCGCCGCCCCGCTGGCCGCCGCGCTGGGTTGCGGGTTGCTGATCGGTGTCGAGCGCGAGCGCCGCAAGGGCGAGGGCCCGGCGCGGGCCTTTGCCGGGCTGCGCACGTTCGCGCTGGTGTGTGTGAGCGGCGCGCTGGCCGCGCTCCTGGGCCACACGGGACTGGTGCTGATCGGCGCGGCGTTCGTGGCGGCGCTGGGCGTGGTGGCCTATGCGCGCGACCGGTCCGAGGACCCGGGTGCGACCACCGAAGTGGCGCTGCTGCTGACCTACCTGATCGGCGTGGTGTGCGTCTGGCAGCTGCCGCTGGCGGCCGCCATGGCCGCCGGGCTGACGGCGCTGCTGGCCGCGCGCGAGCGGCTGCACCATTTCGTGACCGAGTGGCTGCGCCCGGCGGAGATTCGCGACGGCATCGTGCTGGCCGCGCTGGTGCTCGTGGCGCTGCCGCTGATGCCGAACCGGCCCTTGTGGGGGCCGGTGCTCAATCCGGCCACCATCGTGCAGTTGTTGGCGCTGCTGCTGGCGGTGCAGTCGCTGGCCCACCTGTGTCGGCGGCTGCTGCAGGCGCGGCAGGCGGTGGCGTTTTCGGCCTTCGCCTCCGGCTTCGTGTCCAGCACGGCGACCATCGCCACGCTGGGCATGGGCGCGCGCCAGAAGGGCGACGAGGCCCGCCTGATGGCGGGGGGAGGCTTGCTGTCGTGCGTGCCCACCTTGCTGCAGATGCTGCTGGTGGCGGCCGCGGTCCGCCCGGCCTGGCTCGCCAGCCTGTGGCTGCCGGCGCTGGCGGGCGCGGCGCTGGCCATGGTGTGGGGCGGGTGGCTGGTGCGCGGGGCGCCCATGGCGCAGGGCGGCACGATGGGTTCATCGCCGCACACCGAGGGCCTGGGGGCGCCGCAGGGCGATCGCATGTTCAGCCTCTGGGGCGCCACCGCCATTGCGGCCTTGCTGGCCGGCATCCAGGTGCTGGTGCATGCGCTGGACCTCTGGCTGGGCGAAGCCGGTGTGTTGGCCGGCACCTTGCTCGCCTCGCTGGTGGATCTGCATTCGGCGCTGGCGGCGGTGTTTGCGTCGGTCGAGCCGCCGCAGGGCCGCGTGCCCTGGGCGGTGATGCTGGCGCTGGGCGTGCACGCCTTGAGCAAGAGCCTCACCGCCGCGCTGAGCGGCGGGGTTCGCTACGCGGCCTGGCTGGTGCCCGGCCTGTGGGCACACACGGCGGTGTGCATGGCCTTGCTGGCCGTGTTTCGCTGAGCCCGATCAGGCCTTGACGGGTTCGCGCATGGTCACGAACTCTTCCGCCGCCGTCGGGTGGATGCCGATGGTGCTGTCGAACACCGCCTTGGTGGCACCGGCCTTGAGCGCCACCGCAAAACCCTGCACGATCTCGCCCGCTTCGGCGCCCACCATGTGCAGGCCCACCACGCGGTCGCTTTTCGTGTCCACCACCAGCTTCATCAGCGTGCGCTCGGTGCTGCCCGAGAGCGTGTGCTTGAGCGCCTTGAACTCGCTGCGGAAGATGGTCACCTCGCCATGCTGCTGGCGCGCGTCGGCCTCGCTCAGGCCCACGGTGCCGATGCTGGGGTGGGTGAAGACGGCGGTGGGAATGAAGTCGTAGGCCATGCTGCGCGGCGGCTTGCCCGCGGCGGGGCCGAAGAGCTGGTCCACCACCACCATGGCTTCGCCCAGCGCCACGGGGGTGAGCTGGATGCGGCTGGTGACGTCGCCCACGGCGAAGATGGAGGGCACGTTGGTGCGGTACTGCTCGTCGACGATCACCTCGCCGCCCTTGCCCTGGGCCACGCCCACCGCGTCCAGACCCAGGCCTCCTACCGTGGGCACGCGGCCGGTGGCGTACAGCACGGCATCGGCCATCACCTCGCCGCCGCCCTGGAGCTTCACCTGCAGGCCGTCGGGGGTCTTCACGATGGCGGCCACGTCCGCGCCCAGCCGCAGGTCCACGCCCGACTTGATCATCTCGTTGGCCACGAAGTGGCGGATCTCGTCGTCGAAGCCGCGCAGGATCTGCTCGCCCCGGTAGAGCTGGGTCACTTTCGCGCCCAGGCCGTTGAAGATGGAGGCGAACTCGCTGGCGATGTAGCCGCCGCCCACGATCAGCAGGCGCTGGGGAAAGGGTTCGAGGTCGAAGATGGCGTTGGAGTCGATGACGTGCTCGCGGCCTTCGATGTCGGGCACGCTGGGTTTGCCGCCCGTGGCGATGAGGATGTGCTTCGCCGTCACGCGTTTTTCGCCGGCCTCGCCATGGAGCTTGAGCACCACGGCCTGCGGGCCGTCGATGCGCGCGAAGGCATCGAACACGGTCACGCCCGAGCCGGTCAGCAGGTTGCCGTAGATGCCGTTGAGGCGGCTGATCTCTCTGGCGCGGTTGGCCTTGAGCGTGGCCCAGTTGAAACGGGGCTTGTCCAGCTCCCAGCCGAAGCCGTGCGATTCCTCGAAGGCTTCGGCATAGTGCGCCGCGTAGCTGTAGAGCTTCTTGGGGATGCAGCCCACGTTCACGCAGGTGCCGCCCAGGCCGTCGGTGCCCAGCATTTCGGCCAGCGCCACGCGCGCGCCGCGCTGCGCGGCCATGCGGGCGGCGCGCACGCCGCCGCTGCCGCCGCCGATCACGAAGAGGTCAAAGTCGAAAGAGGAAGTGCTCATGGTGGGGGGTGTCCGGGCTCGAAGCCTTTGAGTTCCTGTCGGATGAAATCGATGAAAGCCCGCGTGCGCGTGGGCAGCAGGCGGGCGTGGGGGTAGACGACGTGGATCGGGCGCGGCGCGTCCGCGAAGTCGTCCAGCACGGTTTCCAGCGCGCCGGATTGCAGCAAGGGCGCCACCTGGTAGGAGAGGAACTGGCCGAAACCCGCGCCGTCCGCGCAGGCCTGCACCGCCGGGGCAATGTGATTGAACTCCAGGTTGCCACCGACGGTGAGTTTGAAGGTCTTGCTGCCTTCCTGGAAACGCCCCCAATGGGGGGCGTAGCCCACGAGGCGCACGCAGTTGGCCTTGAGCAGGTCGTTGGGGTGCTGCGGGCGGCCGTGTTCGCGCAGGAAGGCGGGGCTGGCCACGATCACGCGGCGGATCTCGCCCAGCGGCAGGGCGACCAGGCTGGAGTCTTCCAGGTGCGCGATGCGGATGCCGACGTCGAGCCCTTCTTCCAGCAGGTTGACCACCCGGTCCATCAGCATCACGCGGCAGTGCACCTGGGGGTGGCGCTGCACGAAACGCGTGACGACGGGGGCCACGTGCATCTGGCCGAACAGCACCGGGGCGGTGATGGTGAGCAGGCCGGTGGGTTCGGTGGCATCGTCCTTCAACGCGGCCTCGGCATCGTCCACCGCCGCCAGCAGCTGGCGGCAGCTCTCAAGGTGACGTCGGCCTTCTTCGGTGAGCGAGATGCGGCGCGTGGTGCGGTTGAACAGGCGCACCCCCAGCTCGGCCTCGTAGGCGGCGAGCGAGCGCACCACGGCCGGCAGCGAGGCGCCCAGCGCCCAGGCCGCCGCGGTGAGGCTGCCGGCGTCGGCGATCTGCACGAAGGTGGCCATGGCGCGGAGCTTGTCCATGCGCCATTAAACCGATTTGTGGAGCAGTCTTGTGCGTGCAGGGGTATTTGTGATTGTGCTTGCAAGAAAGAAGATGGCGCCTTTCCTCTTTCAGGAGCGATCCATGGGACCTTCCATCCAGCTGCACCGAAGCGCCATCTCCGGCCACTGCCACCGCGTCGAGTTGTTTCTCTCGCTGCTCGGCCTGCCGTTCGAGACGGTCGAGATCGACCTGCCGCGCAAGCAGCAGAAGTCCGCCGCCTTCCTGGCGCTGAACCCCCTGGGTCAGGTGCCGGTGCTGCGCGACGGCGACCTCATCCTGAGCGACTCGAACGCCATCCTGGTGTACCTCGAAGCCCGCTACGCGCCGGGCCAGTGGCTGCCGCGCGATCCGGTGGGCGCGGCCCGCGTGCAGCGCTGGCTCTCGTTGGCCGCTGGCCCGCTCGCGTCCGGACCGGCCGCCGCGCGCGTGGTGCAGCTCTTCGGGCTGCCCACCGACCCGGCGGAGGCGATCGCTCGCGCGCAAGCCCTGTTCGAGTTCATGGAAGGCGCACTGGAGCGCACTCCGTTTCTGGTCGGCGAGCGCGCCACGCTGGCCGACCTGGCGCACTACGCCTACGTGGCCCGGGCGCCCGAAGGCCTGGTGTCGCTGCAGCCGTATCCGGCCATCCGCGCCTGGCTGGCGCGCATCGAGGCCCTGCCGGGCTTCGTGCCGATGGTGACGTCGCCAGTGGGGCTGGCGGCATGAGCGCCGCCTTTCACACCGGTGAACAGGCGATGCAGGCGCGCGCCGGTGTGCAGGCGCAGATGGCGCAGATCGGCCCGCGCGTGTTGCGCGATCACATGCCCGACCAGCACCGCGAGTTCTTCGGCCTGTTGCCCTTCGTGCTGGTGGGCAGCGTGGACGCGCAGGGACAGCCCTGGGCCAGCGTGCTCGCGGGCGCGCCGGGCTTCATGCAATCGCCCGACCCCACGCACCTGCACATCGGTGCGCGGCCCCTGCCGCACGACCCGCTGAACACCACGCTGCGCGATGGCGCCGCGCTGGGTCTGCTCGGCATTCAACCGCACACGCGCCGGCGCAACCGCATGAACGGCACGGCGCGGCTGCAGGACGGCGGTGTCACGGTGGAGGTCGGCCAGAGCTTTGGCAATTGCCCGAAGTACATCCAGGCGCGGGAGCCGGTGTGGGTACCCGGCGCACCTGCGGGGCAGATCGCTTTCGAAAGCCCGGGCCTGGACGAGGCGTCGCGCGGGCTGATCCGCGCCGCCGACACCTTCTTCATCGCCACCGCGCACCCCCAGGCGTCTGCGGGCGGCGAGCGCAGCCATGGGGTCGACGTGTCGCACCGGGGCGGCCCACCGGGTTTCGTGAATGTGGCCGGCGAGGTGCTGACCGTGCCCGACTACGCGGGCAACCACTTCTTCAACACGCTGGGCAACATCGCCCTGCACCCGGCGGCGGGCCTGCTGTTCGTGGACTTCGACAGGGGCGACCTGCTGTACCTCGCGGTGCAGGCGAAGGTGGTGTGGGACGGCAGCCTGCGCCTGCTGCGCATGCAGGTGACCCACGCGCGGCGGGTGCAGGGGGCCTTGCCGCTGCGCTGGGCGACCCCCGGCGATGCTCAGTAGGTGTAGACGCCGCGCCCGGTCTTGCGGCCCAGGTAGCCGGCGGCCACCATTTCCTTGAGCAGCGGGGCGGGGCGGTACTTGCCGTCGTTGAACTCGGCCATGTAGACGTTCATCACGGCCAGGCACACGTCCAGGCCGATCATGTCGGCCAGGGCCAGCGGCCCGATGGGCTGGTTGGTGCCCAGCTTCATGCCGGCGTCGATGTCCTCCGCCGTGGCGATGCCTTCGGCCAGCACGAAGAAGGCCTCGTTGATCATGGGCACGAGGATGCGGTTGACCACGAAGCCGGGCGCGTTCTTCACCGTGATGGGCGACTTGCCCAGGGCCTCGGCCAGCGCCTTCACCGCGTCGTGCGTGGCGTCGCTGGTCTGCAGGCCGCGGATGATCTCCACCAGCGCCATCATGGGCACCGGGTTGAAGAAGTGCATGCCGATGAAGCGGTCGGGCCGCTGGGTGGCGGCGGCCAGCTTGGTGATGCTGATCGAGCTGGTGTTGGTGGCCACGATCACCTCGGGCGCGAGCAGGCCGTCGAGCTGCTGCAGGATCTTGATCTTCAGGCCTTCGTTCTCGGTGGCGGCCTCGATCACGAGCTGCGCGCCCTTGAGGTCTTCGTAGTTCGTCGAACCCTTGATCAGGGCGAGCGCCTGGTCCTTGTCGGCGGCGGTGATCTTCTCCTTCTTGATCAGCCGGTCCAGGCTGCCAGCCACCGTGGCCAGGCCCTTGTCGACCGCGGCCTGCGCGATGTCGACCATGACCACGCGGATGCCGCGCGTGGCGCAGGCCTGTGCGATGCCGTTGCCCATGGTGCCCGAGCCGATGATGCCGACCGTGTTGATGCTGTTCATGAAGACGCTGCTCCTGTTCAAAAATCCGTGAAAACCCGGCGTCGCCGGCGTGTCTTTCCTAGGCGGTGCTGCCTAACCGGGCGCGAGGCCCTGTGCTACCTTGGCCCTTGATTGTCGCGCACGCTTGCACGGCGCTGACCACCACGGAGACACCATGTTCGACTACATCATCGTTGGCGGCGGATCGGCCGGCTGCGTGCTGGCCTCCCGCCTCAGCGAAGACCCCGGCACCCGGGTGGCCCTGCTGGAGGCCGGCCCGCCCGACAGCAGCGTGCTCATCCACTGCCCGGCGGGTCTGGCGCTGCTGGCGAAGAACGGCCAGGCCAACTGGGGCCTGCAGACCGTGCCCCAGCCCGGTCTGAACGGCCGGCGCGGTTACCAGCCGCGCGGCAAGGTGCTGGGCGGCTCGAGCTCGGTCAACGCCATGATCTACGCGCGCGGCCACGCCAGCGACTACGACGGCTGGGCCGCGCTGGGCAACCCCGGCTGGTCGTTCCAGGAGGTGCTGCCGTACTTCAAGCGCGCCGAGCACAACGAGCGCGGCGCCGGCGCGTGGCACGGCCAGGGTGGGCCGCTCAATGTGATGGATCTGCGCAGCCCCAATGCCTTTCTGCCCGCTTTCGTCGAAGCCGGCGCGCAGGCGGGCTATCCGCTCAACACCGACTTCAACGGCCCCGAGCAGGAGGGCATCGGCGCCTACCAGGTCACGCACAAGAACGGCGAGCGCCACAGCGCGGCCAAGGCCTACCTCACGCCGCACCTGGCGCGGCCCAACCTGCAGGTGATCACGAATGCGCTCACCACCCGCGTGGTGACCGACACCGAAGACGGCGGCACGGTGCGCGCGGCGGGCGTGGAGTACCGGGGCAACGGCGGGCGCGGTCCGCTGCAGATCCTGCGCCTCAAGGACGGCGGCGAGGTGGTGCTGAGCGCGGGCGCCTTCGGCTCGCCGCAGCTGCTCATGCTCTCGGGCATCGGCCCGGCCGCGCATTTGCGCGAACACGGCATCACCCCGGTGCACAACCTGCCGGGCGTCGGCCAGAACCTGCACGACCACGTGGACGTGGTGATGGTGGTCAACGCGCCGAAGGTCAAGGACCTGTTCGGCCTCTCGCTCACCGGCGTGGCGCGCGCGGTGCGCGGCATCTTCGAATGGCGGCGCCAGCGCAGCGGCATGCTGACCACCAACTTCGCCGAAGCGGGCGGCTTCATCAAGAGCGCGCCCGACGAGCCCATTCCCGACCTGCAACTGCACTTCGTGGTCGGCAAGCTGGTGGACCATGGCCGCAAGACGGTGTTCGGCCACGGTTACTCGTGCCACGTGTGCCTGCTGCGCCCCAAGAGCCGCGGCAGCCTGCGCCTGGCCAGCGCCGACCCGCAGGCCACGCCGCTGATCGACCCCGCCTTTCTGCAGGACAGCGACGACACCGCGCGCCTGGTGCTGGGCTTCAAGCGCATGCGCGAGCTGCTGCGGCAACCCGCGCTCACGCGCCATGGTGGCACCGAGTCGGCCTCGTCGGCCCAGGCGCAGAGCGATGCGCAGATCGAACAATTCATCCGCGATCACGCCGACACCATCTACCACCCCGTGGGCACCTGCCGCATGGGCCCGAATGGCGCGCCGGGCGGCCTGGACGTGGTGGACGCGCGCCTGCGCGTGCATGGCGTGGCCGGCCTGCGTGTGGTGGACGCGTCGGTGATGCCCAGCGTGGTGGGGGGCAACACCAATGCCCCGGTGATCATGATGGCGGAGAAGGCGGTCGATATGATGCGCAGCGACAGACCCCCCGCGCCGCGCCTGACGGCGCGTCACCCCCCGAAGGGGCAGCCGCAGTGGCCCGGCAAAGCCGGTTCCACGCGGTTCCCGGTTAACCTTGCTTCTCCGATCCACCACTCTCCTCCGGCGCGCACGCACGTCATCCAGGATGCCGCGGAACTGGCTTTGCCAGGCCGCAGGCATCGCCCCCTGGGGGTGACGCGAAGCGGCGCGGGGGCTCCACAAGATGATTCTCGAGCACGCCGACATCCGCATCGACCCCCTGAAGAGTTCAGCCTTTGAAGAGGCCATTCTTCGTGGGGTGAGCACCGTCATCGCCCATTCGAAGGGCTTCAAGGGCTACCAGGTCCAGCGCAGCATCGAGACCCCCGGGCGCTACCTGTTGCTGATCCAGTGGGAGACGCTGGAAGACCACACCGTGGCCTTCCGGGGCTCCGATGCCTTCCCGCAGTGGCGCGCCATCGTCGGGCCGTTTTTCGCCCAGCCCCCGGTGGTCGAGCACTTCGAAGTGGTTGGCAAGAGCTGATGGCTGCTTGCCCTCGCGGGCAGCCTTTGGTTGTAATTGAGTTACAACTTTAGTTTTTTCGCATCAGGGTGGACTTGCCGAACAGGCTTTCGATCAGGTCCACCGCCAGCTCGGCGGTGCGGTTGCGCACATCGAGCGCGGGGTTGAGCTCCATCACGTCGAGCGAGCACAGCCGGCCGGTGTCCGCGATCATCTCCATGCACAGCTGCGCCTCGCGGTAGGTCGGACCGCCGAGCACGGTGGTGCCCACGCCGGGCGCGATCTCCGGGTCGAGAAAGTCCACGTCGAAGCTCACGTGCAGGTGGGTCTGCTCGTCCACGCCCATCAGCGCTTGCTCCATGGTGTGGCGCATGCCCATCTCGTCGATGTAGCGCATGTCGAACACCTCCAGGCCGGCCTGGTGCACCAGGCGCTTCTCGCCCGCGTCCACGCTGCGGATGCCGATCTGCCGCACCACGCCGGCGTCGATGGCCGGCGTGGTGCCGCCGATGCCGGTGAGTTCGGGCGGGCCCATGCCGCAGAGCAGCGCCACCGGCATGCCGTGGATGTTGCCGCTGGGCGTGAGCGCGGCGGTGTTGAAGTCGGCGTGGGCGTCGAGCCAGAGCACGCGCAGCTTCTTGCGCGCCTCGCGGCAGTGGCGCGCCACCGCGCTGATCGAGCCCAGGCCCAGGCAGTGGTCACCGCCGAGCACGATGGGCAGGCGGCCCAGCGCGAGTTCGGCGTGCACGGCCTCATGAAGGCTCTGGTTCCAGGCCACCACTTCACCCAGGTGGCGGTAGCCGTCGGTGGGCGGCAACCAGGGATTGGCCGGACCGCCGAGGTTGCCGCGGTCGGCGACGCTCAGGCCCTGGCCTTCGAGCACCGTGGCCAGGCCCGCGACGCGCAAGGCCTCGGGGCCCATGGAGGCACCGCGGGCACCGGCGCCGATGTCGGTCGGCACCCCGATGAGGCTGAGGTTTTTTTGCATGGCGGTATTGTGAGTCGGTGAATCCCGAGTGTGACGGCCTTCGGGCTGGTTTCAAAACGTATGGCGTGTTACCAGCCACCGGTCGGCGGGCGGACATCGCGCACACGCCCTCCACCGGACACCCCTTTTCGGGCGGGGAATTTTGTTACCAACCCACACCTTTCGTGCCGGACTCCAAGCCGTTGGGAAGCTGATACTCCGTTCGCGCTGAGCGGGTCTCCGCCCATCGTGGTGATTTATCTCACGTTCCTGGCCTGTCCGACACTGCAGCGCAGTGTGACCTGGAACCCTTTCCCGATCGCCCCTGCCGCCGCCCTCGTGTGAGCGTCAAGGTGTTTTTGTGCCGCCGATATGAACCCGACTCCGATTCCGACCCCGACGCCCTGGATGGAGGGCCCTTCGACCCGCAAGTCGCTGCCCTTGCTGGCCGTGCTGTTCGCGGCCACGCTCACCGCCTGCGGTGGTGGGGGCGGCGGAGGGACGGCCACGGGTGGTGGCACGGTCAACGAACCGGTGGCCGGGGCGCCAGCGCCGAGCCCGGCTCCTTCGCCAGCACCTCGCCCTTCGCCCGCGCCAAGCCCTGCTCCTGCTCCTGCTCCTGCTCCTGCCCCAGCGCCGGCACCGGCACCGGCACCGGCACCCTCGGCCACCGCCTGCGATGCCGCCACCGGCCGCGTGTTGCAGGTCGGACCGGGCAAGACCTATGCCATGCCCAGCGCCGCGGCCGCGGTGGCGCAGTCGGGTGACGTGATCAAGATCACCGCCGGCGACTACCGGGGCGACGTCGCTTCCTGGACCGTCAACAACCTGACCATCTGCGGCGTGGGTGGCAAGGCCCGCCTGTTCGCCAACGGCAACAACGCCCGCGGCAAGGGCCTGTGGGTGGTCACCGGCTCGAACATCACCATCGACAGCGTCGAGTTCCGCGACACCACGGTGCCCGACCAGAACGGTGCCGGCATCCGCGCCGAACACGGGGGCGACCTGCGCATCCTCAACAGCGGCTTCTACGACAACCAGAACGGCATCCTGGCCAACGCGGGTTCGTCGACCATCACCATCGAAGGCTCCGAGTTCGCGCGCAACGGCCTGGGCGATGGCTACACGCACAACATCTACGTCAACCAGATCAACCGCCTGACGGTGAGCCGCAGCTACTTCCATGAAGCCAAGGTGGGCCACAACCTCAAGAGCCGGGCCCGGGAGACGGTGATCGAGAACAGCTACTTCATGGACGGCCCCACGGGCACGTCGAGCTACCTGGCCGACTTCCCGAACGGCGGCCGCGTCTACCTGCGCGGCAACCTGTTCCACAAGGGGCCGCAGGCGAGCAACCCGAATGCCATTTCCTACGGTGCGGAGGGCCTGTCGAACCCGACCAACACCTTCGAGGCCATGCACAACACCGTGGCCATCACCCGCTCGGGCGGCGCCTTCCTGGCCATCGCCAGCGGCACCTCGTCGGTCACGCTCGCGGCCAACCTGTTTGCCGGCACGGGCAGTCCGTCGCTGATCACGGGCGGCTACGCCGCCGGCAACGCGGCGCAGTCGAACAACGTGACCTCCGTGGCCAGCAACATCCCGGGCGCCAGCAGCATCGCCAGCCCGAACTTCTGGCCCAACGCGGCGCTGCAGGCCCTGATCGGCCTGTCGGTGGTGCCGGACTCGAATTACACGCGCGATGCGCCCACGCCCTATGCCTCGCGGGCGATCTCAAGCAGCCGCAAGGCGGGCGCACTGCAGTCATCCCCATAAACCGCCGGACCGCCAGGCAGGAGGGCACGGAAGACCCGTGTTCAGGAGGCGGCCGTTCTTTCTTCAGCTCTCAGGTGATTCTTCCCATGTCCCAACTCGATTCCCTCTCCCGTCCGGCTTCGCACGCCGGTGTGTTGGCCGCCTGTGCGGTCATGTTCTCGATGGTGGCCGCCACAGCCCCGGCCCAGGCTCAGACGGCCTCCGCGACCTGGACCAAGGTCGCCAACGAAGGCAAGATTTTCTGGTTCTCCGGCACGAAGAACGTGCGTTATGGCACCGGCACCCGCTGGGCATACAAGACGGTCCGCACGGCCGGCATCTGCACCGCCAGCTATTTCGGCAGCGATCCCGCCAAGGGCGCGACCAAGACTTGTGAAGTGATGGCCGCTGCCGCGCCCGCGCCAGCCCCGGCGCCTGCACCTGCACCGGCTCCCGCCCCGGCGCCTTCACCCGCACCAGCCCCCGCTCCTGCACCGGCACCGGCACCGGCACCCGCGCCTGCACCGGCACCCGCGCCTGCACCGGCACCGGCACCCGCGCCTGCACCGGCGCCAGCCCCTGCTCCCGCTCCCGCACCCGCGCCGGCACCCGCTCCCTCGGGCACGGCCTGCGACACGGCCACCGGCCGCGTGCTGCAGGTGGGCCCGGGCAAGGCCTACAGCGTGCCGAGCGCCGCCGCCGCCGTGGCGCAGGCCGGTGACGTGATCAAGATCACCGCCGGCGACTACCGCGGTGACGCGGCGACCTGGAAGGCCAGCAACCTCACCATCTGCGGCGTGGGCGGCAAGGCCCGCCTGTTCGCCGATGGGAAAAACGTGCAGGGCAAGGGCCTGTGGGTGGTCTCCAGCCCCAACATCACGATCGACAACATCGAGTTCCGCAACGCCACCGTGCCCGACCAGAACGGCGCCGGCATCCGCGTGGAACCCGGCGTCAACCTGACGGTGCGCAACAGCGGCTTCTTCGACAACGAGAACGGCATCCTGGCCGCGGCCGGCGCGACCACGATCACGATCGACCGCTCCGAGTTCGGCCGCAACGGCCGGGGCGATGGCTACACGCACAACATCTACGTGAACCAGATCAACCGCATCGCGGTGACCTCCAGCTACTTCCACGAAGCCAAGATCGGCCACAACTTCAAGAGCCGGGCGAAGGAGTCGGTGATCGAGAACAGCTACTTCATGGACGGCGCCACCGGCACGTCGAGCTACCTGGCCGACTTCCCCAACGGCGGCAAGGTGGTGCTGAAGGGCAACATGTTCCACAAGGGCCCGAACGCGGACAACCCCAACGCCATCTCCTACGGCGCCGAAGGCCTGTCCAACCCGAGCAACACCTTCGAGGCCGTGCACAACACGGTGGTGATCACCCGCTCGGGCGGTGCCTTCCTGGCCATCGCCAACGGCACCAGCTCGGTCAAGCTCACGGCCAACCTGTTCGCCGGCACGGGCAGCCCCGCGCTGATCACCGGCGGGTACGCCGCCGGCAGCGCGGTGCAGTCGAACAACGTGACCTCGGTCGCCAGCAACATCCCGGGCGCGTCCAACGTCGCCACCCCGAACTTCTGGCCCAACGCGACGCTGCAGTCCCTGATTGCCCTGTCCGTGGTGCCCGACGCCAGCTACACCCGCGACGCGCCCGCGCCCTACGCACTGCGCGCGATCTCGGGCAGCCGCAAGGTCGGCGCGCTGCAGTCCGCGCCCTGAGCCCGGTCCGCACACCGCTTCCCAGGCCCGCCTCGCGCGGGCCTTTTTCATGCATCAAAGCGTATGAGCTGTTACGGCCGAAGCCGCGCCCAGCGGGGCTGCGGGGCAGGGCGGCGAATCTCGGTTACATAAAAACACCTTCTGTGGCAGGCGACCCGGTGCCAGCGGCCACACTGGCGACCATTTCCCGGTCCTGGCGCGGGGCAGGGCGCTGAGCGGCGATACTCCACCCCGTACCCTTGTCTTCGATGGATCCGGACCCCTTCATCAGAACGCGGACGATTGGCCTGCCTGGCCGGTGTCTGTTTTTCTTCCGTTGCCTATCTTGAACATCCAACCCACTCCGCACCTGAGCGCCCCTGCTCGCCGTCTGTCCTCTTCCCTCGTTGTTCCTGGCTTCGCGCTGTTGCTGGCCGCCACCTTGAGCGCGTGTGGTGGCGGTGGTGGCGGAGGGGGCGGGGGTGATGGCGACAGCCCGTCGGGCGGTGGTGGCGGAGGGGGCGGCAGCTCCACGCCGTCGCCGGCGCCCCCCTTGTCGGCCGGCGCGGCGTGCGACACCGCACCGGGCCGGGTGCTGCAGGTGGGGCCTGGCCAGACCTATGCCATGCCCAGCGCGGCGGCCGCGGTGGCGCAGGCGGGCGATGTGATCAAGATCGCGGGCGGCGACTACCGGGGCGACGTCGCCTCCTGGACCGTCAACAACCTCACCATCTGCGGCGTGGGCAGCCGCGCGCGCCTGTTCGCCAACGGCAACAACGCCCGGGGCAAGGGCCTGTGGGTGGTGTCGGGCGCGAACATCACCATCGACAACATCGAGTTCCGCGACACCACGGTGCCCGACCAGAACGGCGCCGGCATCCGCGCCGAGCACACGGGCGACCTGCGCATCCTCAACAGCGGCTTCTACGACAACCAGAACGGCATCCTGGCCAATGCCGGTTCGGCCACCATCACGATCGAGAGTTCGGAGTTCGCGCGCAACGGCCTGGGCGATGGCTACACGCACAACATCTACGTCAACCAGATCGACCGGCTGACGGTGAACTCGAGCTATTTCCACGAGGCCAAGGTTGGCCACAACCTCAAGAGCCGGGCGCGCGAGTCCATCATCCAGAACAGCTACTTCATGGACGGGCCCAGCGGCACTTCCAGCTACCTGGCCGATTTCCCCAACGGCGGCAAGGTGGTCCTGAAGGGCAACCTGTTTCACAAGGGCCCGCAGGCGAGCAACCCCAATGCCATCTCCTACGGGGCCGAAGGCCTGTCGAACCCGACCAACACCTTCGAGGCCGTGCACAACACCGTGACCATCACCCGCTCGGGCGGCGCCTTTCTGGCCATCGCCAACGGCACCTCGTCGGTCACGCTCACGGCCAACCTGTTCGCGGGCACCGGCAACCAGACCGCGATCACGGGCGGTTACGTCGCGGGCAACGCCTCGCAGTCCAACAACGTGAGCTCGGTGGCGAGCAACCTGGCGGGTGCCACCAGCATCAGCAGCCCGAACTTCTGGCCCAACGCGGCCTTGCAGGCCCTGATCGCGCTGCCCGGCGTGCCGGATGCGACCTACACGCGCGATGCGCCCGCGCCCTACGCCTCGCGGGCGATCACGGGCAGCCGCAAAGCCGGCGCCTTGCAGGCCGCACCCTGAACCTGCGGCGCCCCGGCGCCGCCGCGGGTGAACGACAATGCGTTCACCCCTCGACTCCCAACCCGCCACGCGCCCCCGCGCGCAGCGGGTTTTCTTCATGTCCGACGCCCCTTCTCTCCCCATCTGGTCGTCCTGCGGCCACGAACTGCTCAACCGCGATGCGCGCGGCTGGCTGAGCCCCACCGACGGCTACTGGCGGCTCTGGCTGCAGCGCCCGGAACTCGCGCTGGTCGAGGAATCCTGTGCCGCCGAGCGCGCGCTGCACGCTGCCTTGATGGCTGCGCCCACGCGCGCCGTGACGGCAGCCGAGCTGGACGCCTTCGAGGACGACGACGCGCGCGCCAACCACCGCCTGTTCCTGGGCTTCCGGGACGCGGTGATCGCCGCCGGCTCGCTCGAAGCCGCCTACGCCGGCTTCTTCCAGGCCGGCGCCATCCAGATCCCGCCGCTGTTCCTGGACCTGGTGGTGCAGGCCCTGGTGTGCCGCCTGCTGGAGGACGAGCCCGACGCCTGGGCCTGGCGCGCGGCCGAGATGCTGTTTCGCCGCCAGCGCGTGAGCGTGCAGGACGGCCGCGTGCTCAGCGGCGACAGCGAGGTGCTGGACCTGCTCAATGAAACCGGCGGCCTGGGCGAGCTGGGGCGCCTGCTGGTGCAGGGCGGCGCGGCCCTGCCGGCCACGCAGATCGAGGTGCTGGGCGACGACAACGCGCCGCGTTACCTGCGCAGCCGGGAGGGGGCTGGGCGCTTCAACTTCGTGCTCGACCTCACGCACGAAATCCAGAACGAATTGCCGCATGGGCTCACGCTCACCATGACGCGCTCCCGCTCGGGCCTGAAGGCGCTGGCCTCGGTGCTGGAGAAGTGGGTGCGCCATTTCCACGGCGTGGCCGTGAAGATCCAGCCCGAAGCGCGGGTGGAAGACCCGTCGTGGCGCTGGCATGTGGGGCTGGACGTGGCCTCGACCGCGCTGCTCAACGACCTCTACCTGGGCAACGAGGTGGACTCCGAGCGCCAGCGCCGGCTGATCAGCCTGTTCCGGCTGAGCTTCGCCGACCCCATGGACATGCGTGCCGACGTGCGCGGCAAGCCGGTCTACCTGGGCCTGGCCATGGGGCCCGATGGCCTGCTCAAGCTCAAGCCGCAGAACCTGCTGCTCAACCTGCCGCTGGCGAACCCGATGTGAACCTGGGGCCGTGAGGCCCGAGGCTCACATGTTGCGGCGGTACTGCCCGCCCACCTCGAACAGCGCGCTGGTGATCTGGCCGAGCGAGCACACGCGAACCGCGTCCATCAGCACCTCGAACACGTTGCCGTTCTCGATCACGGCCTGGCGCAGGCGCTGCAGCATGGCGGGCGACTCATGGGCATGGCGCGCGTGGAAGTCGGCCAGGCGCTTGAGCTGGTTCTGCTTCTCGTCGTCGGTCGAGCGCGCGAGCTCCAGCGTCTCGGGCGTGAGGTCGCCGTGCGGGTTGCGGAAGGTGTTCACGCCCACGATCGGGTACTCGCCGGTGTGCTTGAGCATCTCGTAGTGCATGGACTCGTCCTGGATCTTGCCGCGCTGGTAGCCGGTCTCCATCGCGCCCAGCACGCCGCCGCGTTCGGCGATCTTCTCGAACTCCTGCAGCACGGCCTCTTCCACCAGCTCGGTGAGCTCGTCGATGATGAAGGCGCCCTGGTTGGGGTTCTCGTTCCTGGCCAGGCCCCACTCGCGGTTGATGATGAGCTGGATCGCCATCGCGCGGCGCACCGAGTCTTCGGTGGGGGTGGTGATGGCCTCGTCGAAGGCGTTGGTGTGCAGGCTGTTGCAGTTGTCGTAGATCGCGATCAGCGCCTGCAGCGTGGTGCGGATGTCGTTGAACTGGATCTCCTGCGCGTGCAGGGAACGGCCGCTGGTCTGCACGTGGTACTTCAGCTTCTGGCTGCGCTCGTTCGCGCCGTAGCGGTCGCGCATCGAGGTGGCCCAGATGCGGCGCGCCACGCGGCCGAGCACGGTGTACTCCGGGTCCATGCCGTTGCTGAAGAAGAAGCTCAGGTTGGGCGCGAAGTCGTCGATGTGCATGCCGCGCGCGAGGTAGGCTTCCACGAAGGTGAAGCCGTTGGAGAGCGTGAAGGCGAGCTGGCTGATGGGGTTGGCGCCGGCCTCGGCGATGTGGTACCCGCTGATGGACACCGAGTAGAAGTTGCGCACGTCGTGGTGCACGAAGTACTCGGCGATGTCGCCCATGACCTTGAGCGAGAACTCGGTCGAGAAGATGCAGGTGTTCTGGCCCTGGTCTTCCTTGAGGATGTCGGCCTGCACCGTGCCGCGCACGTTCGCCAGCACCCATTCGCGGATCTTGGCGGCCTCGGTGGCGGTAGGCTGGCGGCCGTTTTCGGTCTCGAACTTCTCCAGGTTCTGGTCGATCGCGGTGTTCATGAACATCGCCAGGATGCTGGGCGCCGGGCCGTTGATGGTCATGGAGACCGAGGTGGCCGGGTGGCAGAGGTCGAAGCCGCCGTAGAGCACCTTCATGTCCTCGAGCGTGGCGATGCTCACGCCGGAGTTGCCCACCTTGCCGTAGATGTCGGGGCGCGGGTCGGGGTCATTGCCGTAGAGCGTGACCGAATCGAAGGCGGTGGACAGGCGCTTGGCGGCCATGCCTTCGGAGAGCAGCTTGAAGCGGCGGTTGGTGCGGAAGGCGTCGCCTTCGCCGGCGAACATGCGCGTGGGGTCCTCGCCCTCGCGCTTGAAGGCGAAGGTGCCGGCGGTGTAGGGGAAGCTGCCGGGCACGTTGTCCAGCATCAGCCACTTCAGGATCTCGCCGTGGTCCTCGTACTTGGGCAGCGCGACCTTGCGGATGGTGGTGCCCGACAGGCTCTTGGTGGTGAGCGCGGTGCGGATCTCCTTGTCGCGGATCTTCACCACATACTCATCGCCCGCGTAGGCCTTCTGCATGTCGGGCCACTGGGCGAGCAGCTTGCGAGCGGCCGGATCCTGGTCGAGTTCGCGCAATTGAGCGAGGTCGATCACCGCCTCGGCGGCGCGCGCGCGCTCGGGCTTGTCCTTGCGCAGCATGGCCGCGCTGGCGTTGAGCTGCTGGATCTCGCGCGCCAGGCGCGACTGCTCGATCGCCTTCTTCTTGTAGCCGCGCACCGTGTCGCTGATCTCGGCCAGGTAACGCGTGCGCGCGGGCGGCACGATGGGCGTCTGGTTGGTGCTGTGGCGCACCTTCACGGCGGGCAGCCGGCCCTCCTGCAACGGCAGGCCGAGGTCGCCCAGGCGCACTTTCAGCGCCTGGTACAGCGCGGTCACGCCGTCGTCGTTGAAGCGCGCGGCCATGGTGCCGAACACCGGCATCTGGTCGGGCGGTGTGCTCCAGGCTTCCTGGTTGCGCTGCACCTGCTTGGCCACGTCGCGCAGGGCATCGAGCGCACCCTTGCGGTCGAACTTGTTGATGGCCACGAAGGCGGCGAAGTCCAGCATGTCGATTTTCTCGAGCTGGCTGGCCGCGCCGAACTCGGGCGTCATCACGTACATGGGCAGGTCCACGTGCGGCACGATGGCCGCGTCGCCCTGGCCGATGCCGGAGGTCTCGACCACGATCAGGTCGAAGCCCGCGCACTTGCAGGCCGCGATCACGTCGGGCAGGGCGGCGCTGATCTCGCTGCCGAAGTCGCGCGTGGCCAGCGAGCGCATGTAGACGCGCGGGCCCTGGCCCCAGGGGTTGATGGCGTTCATGCGGATGCGGTCGCCCAGCAGCGCGCCGCCGCTCTTGCGGCGCGAGGGGTCGATGGAGATCACGGCCACGCGCAGGCGGTCGTCCTGGTCCAGCCGCAGGCGGCGGACGAGTTCGTCTGTCAGCGAGGACTTGCCCGCGCCGCCCGTGCCGGTGATGCCGAGCACCGGCACCTTCCTGGTCTGGGCCTGCTCGCGCAGGGCCGAGACGATGGCCGCGTCCGCGCTGCCGTTCTCCAGCACCGTGATGAGCTGGGCCAGCGCGCGCCAGTTCATCTCACCGCCGCCCTCGATGGCTGCCAAGGCCTTGGGCGCGTAGGGGCTGAGGTCGCGGTCGCAGCGCATCACCATCTCGCCGATCATCCCGGCCAGGCCCATCTTCTGGCCGTCTTCGGGGCTGTAGATGCGCGTCACGCCGTAGTCCTGCAGCTCGCGGATCTCGGCTGGCACGATCACGCCGCCGCCGCCGCCGAACACCTGGATGTGCTCGCCGCCCCGGCTCTTGAGCAGGTCCACCATGTACTTGAAGTACTCCACATGGCCGCCCTGGTAGGAGCTGATGGCGATGCCTTGAGCGTCTTCCTGCAGCGCGGCGGTGACCACCTCGTCCACCGAGCGGTTGTGGCCCAGGTGGATCACCTCGGCGCCCATGCCCTGCAGGATGCGCCGCATGATGTTGATGGCGGCGTCGTGCCCGTCGAACAGGCTGGCGGCGGTGACGAAACGCACCTTGTGCGTGGGGCGGTAGTTGGCCAGTGCCTGGTACTCGGCGGCGAGGTTGCTCATGGTGTCTCTCTCTGGGGGCGGATGGCGGAAAGCCTCATTCGATGCGCAGGCCGGCCAAGGCGGGCTTGGGCGGCGGGTAACGCAGATCGAGGGCTTTGAGGGTGTCGCGCACGATGGTCGCGATCATCAGGTTGCGGTGGGTCTTGGAGTTGGCGGGGACCACGTTCCAGGGGGCCCAGGGGGTGCTGGTGCGGGCCAGCAGCGCCTCGTACGCGCGCTGGTAGTCGGCCCACTGCTTGCGCACGTCGAGGTCGCCCTCGCTGAACTTCCAGTGCTTGGTCGGGTCGTCCACGCGCTCCTGCAGGCGCTGGCGCTGCTCGTCGCTGCCGATGTGCAGCATGAACTTCAGGATCACGGTGCCGGTCTCGGCGAGCAGGCGCTCGAAGTCGTTGATGTGCGCGTAGCGCTGAGCGGTCTGGGCGGGCGTGATCCAGCGGTTGACCACCGGCACCAGCACGTCTTCGTAGTGGCTGCGGTTGAAGACCATGGTCTCGCCGGCGCCGGGCACCTGCTGGTGGATGCGCCACAGGTGGTCGTGGTCGCGCTCGGCCTCGGTCGGGGCTTTCCAACCCACGGTGTGCACGCCCAGCGGGCTGGTGCGCGCGAACACGCCTCGCACGGTGCCGTCCTTGCCGGCGGTGTCGGTGCCCTGCAGTACCACGAGCAGCTTGAAGCGGCGGTCGGCGTAGAACAGGTCCTGCAGGCCGTCGAGTTCTTCGGCGATGGCCTGCACGCTGGCCTGGTCGGCCGCCTTGTCGCCACTGGAAAAGGGCTTGGCGTCCGGTTTGAGCTTCTTGAGCGAGACCTTGGCGGCCGGCGCGCCCTCGGCCACCGGCTCGATCTGCCAGTCGCGCCACGCGCCGTTCTTGCCCGCGCGCAAGGCCGCGCGCGGAAAGGGCAGGGAGGCGTCGTTCGGGCGGGGCATGCGGTCTCCAGCTAGGGGGCTCGGACACGATTCTTCGCGCATCCGGTCAATTGACGTTTACGTAAACGTAATATAACCCGTTTCCCCCAAAAAAGAAGGGGCGCCGAAGCGCCCCCTGGGGTGGATCGGACCCGTCAGATCACTTGTAGAGCAGCTGCGGCAGCCACAGGCCGATGCCGGGGAACATGTACAGCAGCACGATGGCCAGGATCTGGATGCCCATGAACGGCAACATGCCCAGGAAGATCTGGTTCAGCGTGACGTGCGGCGGGGACACGCCCTTGAGATAGAACGCGGCCATGGCCACCGGCGGGCTGAGGAAGGCGGTCTGCAGGTTCAGCGCCACCAGCAGGCCGAAGAACAGCGGATCCACGTCGAAATGGGCCAGCAGGGGAATGAAGATCGGCATGAAGATCACGATGATCTCGGTCCATTCCAGCGGCCAACCCAGCAGGAAGATGATGATCTGGGTCATCACCAGGAACTCGATCTTGGTGAGTTCCATGCTGAGCACCCACTGCTCCACCAGTGCCTGCCCGCCCAACAGCGCGAACGCCGCGGAGAAGATCGCCGAGCCCACGAACAGCCAGCACACCATGGCCGATGTCTTGGCCGTCAGGTAGACCGACTCCTTGAGCACGGCCATGTTGAGCCGCCGGTAGGCGGCCGCCAGCAACATGCCGCCCAGCGCGCCCATGGCCGCGGCCTCGGTGGGCGTGGCCAGGCCCAGCACGATCGAACCCAGCACGCTCAGGATCAGCAGCACCAGCGGGAAGAACGAGGCCAGCAGCATCTTGAAGATTTCAAGGCGGGCGAAGCTGAGGAACAGGTAGAACAGGGTGACGAGCGCGCCCATGACCGCAAACACCACCCACCACCAGGTGGGTGCGGGCTGGGTCGTGGCGATTTCTTTGTCTACCTCGACACCTTCGACCGCTGCTTGCGCCGCAGCGGCGGGTTCGGCCGCGGCGGCTTCGGCGCCGGGAGGGGGTTGCAGGGCGCCGGCGGCCTCGGGCACATCGGGGTCTGCCGGAGGTTCGGCCAGGCCGCCCGATTCGGATGGCGGTTCGGCCAGGCCCCCTTCGGCCGGGGGCTCGGCCAGGCCACCGCCTGCGGAGGCGCTGGAGCGGCTGGCGCCGATTTCCTCGATCTCGTACACCGCCTCGGCTCTCACCGTGGTGACCGCCTGGTAGCTCGGGATCATCACCGCGGCGAAGATCAGCGCGGGCAGCGCGGCCAGGCAGATCTGCTTGAGCAGGTGCGACAGAGGCACACCGGCATTGCGCCGGCCCTTGAGCAAGCCCAGCACCGCATGGGCGGTCGGGTCGGTGGTCAGGCGCTGGGTCAGCGTGGGCAGGTGGACCTGGCGCTCTTCGGCGCTCAGCGGCGGCGCCCATTGCGGCTTGAGCTTGGCCACGATGATCACGTACAAGATGTACAGGGTAGCCAGCATCAGCCCGGGGAAGAACGCACCGGCGTACAACTGGACCACGGACACGCCGGCCGTGGCACCGTAGACGATCAGCAGCACCGAAGGCGGGATCAGGATGCCCAGGCAGCCCCCCGCCGTGATGGCGCCAGCCGCCAGCGGCACGCTGTAGCCGGCGCGCAGCATGGCCGGCAGGGCCAGCAGGCCCATCAGGGTTACCACCGCGCCGACGATGCCGGTGGCCGTGGCGAAGATGGTGCAGGTCACCAGCGTGGCCACCGCCAGAGCGCCGGGCAGCCGGGCCATGGCCAGGTGCATGCTCTTGAAGAGCGACTCGATCAGGTTGGCGCGTTCGACCAGGTAGCCCATGAAGACGAACAGCGGGATGGCGATGAGCACGTCGTTGGCCATGGTCTTGTAGGCCGACTGCACCATCAGGTCCAGCGTGCGCGTGACATCCCGCTCATAGGCCAGCCAGGTGAACAGCATGCCCATGCCCATGAGCGTGAACGCGGTGGGAAAGCCCAGCATGATCGCCACCACCACCAGCGAGAGCATCAGCAGGCCAAGGTGGCCTTGCGTGATCGTCTCGGCGCTGAGCAGCACGCCCGCCGCCAGCACCACGATGAGGGCCATGAAGCTGAGGCCGAACCAGAGTTCCTTGCGCAGCTTCATTGTTTTTTCTCCTGGGCGACGACCACGGCGTCGAGTGCGGCGATGTCTTCGTCTTTCACGTTGACCATTTCCTTGAGTTTTTCGACGTCGACTTCCTGCACGTCGTCTTCACGCGCCGGCCAGGCGCCAGTCTGGATGCATTGGACGCAGCGCACGATCTCCACCAGGCCCTGCAGCAGCAACGTGATGCCCGCCAGCGGGATCACATACTTGAAGGGGTACAGCGGCAGGGGGTCGGCCGAGAAGGTCTGTTCGCGGATCGCGAGCGATTCGCCGGCGTAGACCCAGCCGGCCCAGGTCAGCGCGATGATGCCGGGCAGGAAGAACACGATGTAGAGCAGCAGATCCACGGTGGCCTGGGTTCGCGGCTGGAAGAAACCATAGAGCACGTCCCCCCGGACGTGCCCGTTCTTGGACAGGGTGTAGGCGCCGGCCGTCATGAACATGGTGCCGTACAACATGATCTGGGCGTCGAGCACCCAGGCGTGGGGTTCGTTCAGCACATAGCGCGAAAACACCTCCCAGCTGATCAGCAGCGTCAGCAGGAGGGCGCACCAGGCAAAGACCTTGCCGATCAGCGTGGACAGCCGATCGATGGTCCACAAGATGGATTGCATCGTCATTCCTCAGCCGGCGCGGTGAAACGGGCAAAAAAAAAAGGGGCATCGCGCCGGCGCCATGCCCCTCGTCCCGGCCTGCGGGTCTCAGCTCTTCTTGGCGAAGTAGTGGTTGAAGGCCATCTTGAAGTCGACGGTGTAGTCGTTCTGCCATTGGCCGGCGCGCTGCGCGAAGGCCTTCTGCGAGTCGAGCACCTTCTTGAACAAGGGGTTCTCGGCCGCCTTCTTGGCGATGGTCTTGTCCCACGAAGCCAGCTGCGCGCGCAGGATCGGATCGGGCGTCTTGTAGAACTTCACGCCACCCTTCTTCAGCGCTTCATAGTCCTGCGAGTTGCGGTCGATGGCCTTCCAGCTCATGTCGGCGCTGGAGGCTTCCGACGCGTACTCGATGATGGACTTGAGTTCGGCCGGCAGGGCGTTGAGCTTGGTCTTGTTGAACAGGATCTCGAACTGCTCACCGGACTGGTGGAAGCTCTGCAGCATGCAGTTCTTGGCCACGTCGGGGAAGCCCAGCACGCGGTCGCTGGAGGCGTTGTTGAACTCGGCCGCGTCGATCAGGCCGCGGTCCAGCGCCGGCACGATCTCGCCGCCGGGCAACGGATTGACAGCGGTGCCCATGTCGGTGAACACGTCCACCGCCAGGCCCACGGTGCGGAACTTCAGGCCCTTCATGTCGGCGACCTTGGACACCGGCTTCTTGAACCAGCCCAGTGGCTGGCAAGGCATGGGGCCGTACAGGTAGGAGACCACGTCGAGGTTCAGGCTCTTGTAGATCTCTTCCATCAGCGCCTTGCCGCCGCCGTACTTGTGCCAGGCGAGCACCATGTTGGCGTCCATGCCGTAGCCCGGGCCGGAACCCCACAAGGCCAGGGCGGAGTTCTTGCCGTACCAGTAGGCGACCACGCCGTGGCCGCCGTCCAGCGTGCCCTTGGCCACCGCGTCCAGCAGCTGGAAGGCCGGTACCACCGAGCCCGCTGGCAACACCTCGATCTTCAGACGACCGCCGGCCATGTCATTGACCTTCTTGGCGAAATCACCTGCGTACTCGTGGAAGATGTCCTTGGCCGGCCAGGTGCTCTGGAAGCGCAGCGTGGTGGTCTGCGCGGTGGCAATCATGGGCACGGACATGGCGCCGGCCGCGACGGCGGCGCCTTTGAGCATGCCTCGGCGCGAAGTGACGGTCTTCTTGTCAGTCATCTGTTGTCTCCAGTCGGGTTGATGAGGCGCCGATGATGCGCCCAAGGTGCCACTGCGGAGCGCAGGGTTTTCACCGACCAGTGAATACACGTGGCCGCAAGCCCTTGTTTTTGGCTGTTCCGGCACCAAAAATGGGCGTGAAAATATCTTCACGCCCTGTTGAAAATCCATGACGCCCAGCCTCGGGCATGATGGTCGGCCCCCGAGTTCCACTTGTGCTTTCAGATGAAACCGATCCAGCTGTTCGACCCCGCCTCCAGCACCTACACCTACGTGCTGTTCGACCAACTCAGCCGCGACGCGCTGCTCATCGATCCGGTGGATGAGCAGATCGAGCGCGATCTCGCGACCCTGCGGGAGTACGGCTTGAAACTGGTCTGGACCGTGGAGACCCACGCCCATGCGGACCACATCACCAGCGCGGGCCGGCTGGCCGAGCTGGCTGGCGCCAAGACCGCCGCGCCCCTGGGGTGTGGCATCGGCACCGCGGGCGTGCAGCTCCAGGATGGCGACACCCTGAAGTTCGGCGGGGAGGTGCTCAAGGCCCTGCACACCCCGGGCCACACCGCCGGCAGCATGAGCTTTCTCTGGCGCAACCACGTGTTCACCGGCGACACCCTGCTGATCAACGGCTGTGGCCGCACCGATTTCCAGTCGGGCAGTGCCGAGGCCCTGTACCGCAGCCTGACCCAGGTGCTGTTCGCGCTGCCGGACGACACCATCGTCTGGCCCGGCCACGACTACCAGGGCCGTTCGTGTTCCAGCATCGGCCGCGAGAAAACCACCAACACGCGGGTGGCGGGCAAGACCGAGGCCGAGTTCGTGGCCTTGATGAACTCGCTGAACCTGCCGCGCCCCCGGCGCATCGACGAGGCCGTGCCGGCCAACCTCACGTCCGGCCTGCGCCACGACGCCGACGGCGCGCTGCAGATGCAACCCCTGCCGCCCTCGGGCGCCCACCAGGGCACCTACGCCGGTGACGTATCGCCCGAACTGGCCTGGCGCTGGGTCCAGAGCGGCGAGGCCGTGATGGTGGACGTGCGCACCGACGCGGAGCGGGAGTGGGTGGGCTTTGTGCCGGGCGCGGTGCCCGTTGCCTGGAAGCAGTGGCCCGGCATGGCGCTGAACCCGACCTTCGATCAGCAGGTGCGGGAAGCGGCCGGCGGCAAGAAGCTGGTGCTGCTGTGCCGCAGCGGCGTGCGCTCCATTGCCGCCGCCAAGCGGGCCACCGAGCTCGGGCTGGAGGCCTACAACATCCTCGAAGGCTTCGAAGGCGACCCCGATGCCGACGCCCACCGGGGGCGCAAAGGGGGGTGGCGGTTCCGCGAATTGCCCTGGCGCCAGAACTGAGCCAGCCATTCAAGGGTTGTTACGCCGCGTAACCGCCTGTCGGCAGAACGAGCCGAAACTTGAGAAGAAAGCCTCATAACCCCTGTCAAACCTGACAGGGGTCGTGTGTTTTTTCACGGATTTCTTTTTTTAATGGGGTTTTCTATCCGCTAAGGGGAATCCCATGGAAACGCTGGAACGCGCTCAAGACGCCGTTTACAAGAACCCACCGCTGGCCGCCACCCTGGTTCAGCGGATGGAACGTGATTTCAAACCCCGCTGGGAAGGCAACTGGGGCGGCAAGTTCGTGCTGCACGGTTCTTCGCCCGGCCCCAATGCGGTGCGCCTGGACGGCAACGACTACCTGAGCGTGACGGGCCACCCGAGCATCGTCGCGGCCCAGGTCGAGGCCATCACCAAGTCCAGCGAGTTCGTGGTGCAGTCGGGTGTGTTCCTCCTCCAGCAGCACCCCACGCGCGCGCTCGAAATGGCTCTTGCGGGCTGGGTCGGCAAGGAAGACGCCTTCGTCTGCCAGTCCGGCTACTCGGCCAACGTCGGCCTGCTGCAGTCCATTGCCGACGCCAACACCCCGGTGTACCTGGACACCCAGGCGCACGCTTCCCTGTGGGAAGGGGCCCATGCCGCGCGCGCGCCGGCTTTTGCCTTCCGCCACAACGACGCGGCCCACCTGGACAAGATCATGGCCAAGAACGGCCCGGGCGTGGTGGTGGTGGACTCGGTCTACAGCACCACCGGTTCCGTGTGCCCGCTGGAAGCCATGATCGAGGTGGTGGAAAAGCACGGCAGCATGATCCTGGTCGACGAGTCGCATTCCCTGGGCACGCACGGCCCGGGCGGCGCGGGCCTGTGCGCCGAACTCGGCCTGACGGACCGGGTGCACTTCATTTCCGCCAGCCTGGCCAAGTCGGTCGCGGGGCGCGCCGGCTTCTTCACCGCACCGGCCAGCATGCGTTACTACATCCTGAGCTCGAGCTTCCCCAACATCTTCAGCTCCTGCCTGCTGCCCCATGAGATCGCCGGCCTGCGGGCCACGGTCGAGGTGCTGCAGAAGGCCGACGACGAGCGGGCCCGCCTCAAGGCCATCACCCGCCGGGTGCGCGACACCCTGGGCGGCCTGGGCTACTGGATCCACCAGGGCACCGAGCAGATCATTTCGCTGGAAGCCGGCACCGAGCCGGACACCATGCGCCTGCGCGACGAGCTGGAAAAGCGCGGCGTGTTCGGCGCCATCTTCTGCGCCCCGGCCACCAGCAGCAAGCGCGCCCTGGTGCGACTCACGCTCAACGCGGCGCTGACCGAGGCCGAACTCGATCACCTGGAGGCGGTGGCGCGCGAGATCGCGCCGATCGTCAAACCCTGGGATTGGCCTTGTGCCCGGCGCGCCCGCGTGCAGGCCGGTGCCCAGGAGGAGGCCCTGGCGGCCTAAGTGTCGTGAACCTCGCGCCCGCCCTGGGCTTCCAGAAAGTGCCGGTAGGCATAAATGGGCTGGGGCAGGTCGGCGCGGTCCAGGCTGAACAGGGCGCCGGAGAGCACGCCGTCGTCCCCGACCGGGAAAGCCTGCGCGGTCCGCACCGGGCCCCGCAGGCCCATTTGCTGGTGCAGTTCCACGGCGGCCAGCCGTTGCCCGGCCTGCACGGCACGCACGGCATCGAAGCCCAACCCGGCCGAGCCCGCGAGCTCGGCCAGATCGGGCAGGCTGGCCGTGGGTTCGAGCTGCAGCCAGTGGCAGTTGCCCATGGAGTCCAGGCCGACCAGGCCGAAGGGCTCGCCGAGCACCACGTACTCCACCCAGTGCTGCTCGGTGTAGGCGCGCAGCGCCTGCGCCACCGACGGGATCTGCAGCATGGACTGCTGCGCCGGCCGCAGGGCGGCACGCCACAGCGTGTTGAGCCGGGGGTGTGGCGTCTGGGACAGCTTGCGCAGCACACCGAGCAGGTGGCGCGTGATGTCCGTGGTCTGTTTGGGCACGAACTGGTCGATCAAGCCGTTGTTGAAGGCCTGGATGGCGATCTGCTCGTCCGCCTGGCCCGTCAGCAGCACGCGCGAGCCCGGCCAGTCGAGCAGGGTGTTGAGCACCCGCAGGCCGTCGGTGCCGGGCATGGCGTAGTCCACCACGCAGATCTGGGCCAGCTCGTAGCGCGAGGCGCTCACGGCCCAGTACCGCAACACCTGCGGCAGCAGCGGCTGACCCTGCCGCCAGCGCTCGATCATCTGCAGCTGGGCCATGGCGTCGGCCTCCCAGCGCGCGGGCTCGTTCTGCATGCGGGCGGCGAAGCCCGAGGGGCGTGAATAGAGCTCGACCTGCCAGTGCGAGGGGATGACCATGCCCAGCATTTCCAGGTAGTCGGTGTCGTCATCCAGGAAGAGGACGCTGCCAGGGCGGTGAAAGAGTGAGATCGTCAGTGCCATCGTGGTCAGCCTGAGACGGCCAAGGTCTGGGCCGCAGATGTGTTGAGGGGGAGGTCGATCATGAAGACCGCGCCCAGCCCAGGTTGGGAGTGCACGCTGAGGCGGCCATGGGCGGCCTCGACCACGTTCTTGCAGAAGGTCAGGCCCAGGCCGTTGCCGGCCCCGCTCTGGGTCGAGAAGAAGGGCTCGAAAATGCGCTGCTGCTGCTCGTGCGTGATGCCGATGCCGTCGTCCGACACGGCGATGCGGCCCTTGCCGTGGTGCAGGCCCACGTCCACCCGCAGGTCGCCCGGGCTGGGTGCCGTGCTGGCCGCGGCCAGCGCGTGCAGCGCGTTCTTGATCAGGTTGGTGAGCACCTGGGCGAACAGCGGGCGGGAAGCCGAAAAGCAGAAGTCGCTCTGGATGTGCACCTGAACGCAGTCGCGCTCCCGCGAGGAGCGGTAGGGGTACTGGTTGACCACCTCCTGCACCAGCTCGGCCGCCATGATCAGGGACTGCTCGCGCGGCAGGCGCATGAGCTGCGCGTTGGAAATCTGGGTGTCGATCTGGCGGTTCATGCTGCGCACCAGGTTCTGCAGCCGCGTGGCCAGTTCCTCCAGCTTCTTGCGCTTGGGGTCCGGGATGTCGTGTTGCACCAGGTTGCGCAGCACGTCGCCCATGAGGTTCACCGTGGCCAGCGGCGTGCGCAGCTCGTGCGCCATCACGCCCATGGTGCTCAGCGTGTTGAGCAGGCGGGCGCGGCGCAGGTTGGCGCTGGAGAAACCCAGCATCAGGCCCATGAGCCAGGAGAAAGTGATCACCACCACGTTCGCCAGGGGCTCCTCGAACGGGCGGGTGCTGCCGCCATAGAACTCCGCCGTGGCCCAGCCCGCGATGCCGCCGGTGATCAGGCCGAGCGTGGCCAGGCGCCAGTCGGTCGCGTGGTAATAAATGAGGATCATGGCGGCGACGCTGCCCAGCCAGGCGGCATTGCCCCCGTTCATCCAGTACATCCAGGTGAAGAACCAGGGCAGCTGGATCCAGGTGGCCAGGCTGAAGAGGCGCCCACTTTCCGTGGACGACGGGTCGCGCGAAATCCGGGGCAGCACATAAATGAGTGCCAGGAAGGCCATCACCAGGCGGGCCCACACATTTTCATAGGGCTGGGGCACCAGATGGCCCCAAATGCCATAGATGACCAGGTGGCCGACGAACGTGAATGCCCCGATCCACAGCAGCCGGTACCGCGATGGGTGCAAAATAGGCTCCACAGGCGCGTGGACAACCTCGTCCAGCACCCACCGCCACATGCGGGCTTTGGCGCTGAGCATCCACAACCGGTCAAAAGACAATATGCACTCCTTCGATCGCCAAACACCTGTGGCGCGTGACTCCCATCCTGATTCATCAGGCATTGTGTATGCAACAGGGTGTTATCAACCATGACCCTGCCTGTCAACTTTGACAGTGTCGGGCTGGACGGTATTCTGGCCGACTGGGTCTGCGCGCTGCGCGATCAAGGGGTGGACGCCGTGCTGGTTCTTGGTCCGAACCCCCTGGGCGGGCGGGATCAGCGCGAGGTGCTGGCGGTGCATCCCCCCCGGCTGGTGGGGGCCGCCGAGGCCTTGGCCGAAAGTCGGGACTTCGGCGCGGGCTGGCGCGACAGCGATGCGCCGCTCGTGGCCTGGCAGGACATTTCCAAATCCTCGTTCGAACAGTCGAGCCGTTGGCGCCGCCTGTGGCTGGCGCACGGCTACCAGACACTGGTGCGCGTGGCCTTCAGCCTGCCGGCGGGCCGTGCCTTCGAGTGTTTCATGTTCAGCCCACGGGCCTTTGCCGACCGCTCCGAGGCGGCGGTGCTGGCCTGGTCGGCCTTCAACGTGTGGCCCATGTTGCGACGCACCATCGCCGAGCAGCGCGTGGGCCTGAGCCCGCGCGAACTCGAAAGCCTCAACCTGGCCTTCGAAGGTCTGACCGCGCGCGAGACCGCGTTGCGCATGGACTGCTCCGAGCGCACGGTGAATTACCACCTCGCCAACGCGATGTCCAAGTTGCAGACCGACAACAAGCTGGCCGCCGTGCAGCGCGCCTGCTGGATCGGACTGATCTGAACCCGCCTGCCGCGCCCCATGCTGCACTGCGGCAATCCGGGCACGGTGGCTTGGTCATAATCCGCGCATGACTTTTCTGGCCCTGGACGTAGGGAACACCCGCCTCAAGTGGGCCCTTTACGACGCGCCACGCGTGGGGGCCACGCTGTTGGCCAGCGGTGCGCAGTTTCTGGAAAACATCGAAACCCTGGAAGACGGCGACTGGCGCCACCTGCCTGCCCCGCAATGGGTGTTGGGTTGTGTGGTCGCTGGCGACGCGGTCAAGCGGCGGGTCGGCGAGCAGCTCGAGCTGTGGGACGTGACGCCACACTGGGTCGTGTCCAGCAGCGCCGAAGCGGGGTTGGTCAACGGCTATGACCACCCGGCCCGGCTGGGGTCGGACCGCTGGGTCGCCATGATCGGTGCGCGCCAGCGGCTGCTCGCCCGGGGCCCTGCGAAGCCCTGCGTGGTGGTGATGGTGGGCACGGCCGTCACGGTGGAGGCCATCGACACCGAGGGGCGCTTCCTGGGCGGCATCATCCTGCCTGGCCACGGCATCATGCTGCGCGCGCTGGAGTCGGGCACGGCGGGTCTGCACGTGCCCACCGGCGAGGTCTGCGACTTTCCCACCAACACCAGCGACGCGCTCACCAGCGGCGGTACCTTCGCCATTGCCGGTGCGGTGCAGCGCATGGTGGAAAACTTGCGGCGCCATTGCGGCGAGCAGCCGGTCTGCATCATGACCGGGGGCGCGGGCTGGAAGATGGCGCCCAGCATGTCCACCGAGGTGGAGCTGGTGGAAAGCCTGATCTTCGACGGCCTGCTCGAAATCGCCGACCGACGCCTGGCCTTGGTCTGAACTAGCCCTTGGCCTCGCCCCAGGGCAGCATCAGCGTCAGCGTCAGCAGCCGGGCGAACTCCGGCTCGAAGCGGTCGATGATCTGCTGCGGGTCCGGGCACAGCTGGGTGTCGGCGATCACGCCGAACTGCACGCCACCGCCATAGCTCAGGATCGACACGCCCAGGCCCACGGTGCCGGTCTGCGGCACCCAGAACATGGTCTGCTCCAGCGTGGCGCCGCACACCTTGAGCTTGGCTGCTGGCCCCGGCACGTTGGTCATCACCGCGGTGGTCTTGCGGCCGAACAGGCTGAGCATGGCGTCCTGCGCCGGCTTGATCAGCAGCCCCGCCACCGAGAGCAGGCCGAAGGTCAGCAGCGGCTGCAGGCTGCCCTTGAGGTTGTTCATGCGCGCGCGCACCGCGAACACGCGCTCGATCGGGTTGTCCAGGCCGATGGGCAGCACCAGGGGCACGAGGCCGAAGCGGTTGCCCAGTTTCCAGGCGTCTTCCATCGGGCGCAGGTTGATCGGCACCATGGCTCGGATTTCCTTGCCGCCGGTGTCGTCGCCCAGACCGCGCAGGTAGGCGCCGATGGCGCCGGCCACGCAGCCCAGCAGCACGTCGTTGACCGAGCAGTTCATGGCCTTGCCGATGGCCTTGACTTCGTCCAGCGGGATGGGCTCGCACCAGGCCACGCGCTTGGTGCGGCCGGGCTGGCCCTTGAGCCGGGTCGGCGAGTCGTCGGGCATCAGCGCCAGCGAGGCCAGGTCGCTGGCGAGCTGGCCGCCCATGCGCGCGAGGTCCACCGCCTGGCCCAGCGTGTCGCTCAGGCTCTGCTGCGGAGCGGCAAGCATGGAGAGCGATTTCGCCGCGCCACCGCCAGCGGCTTCCAATGCCTTGGCCGTGATGTCGCCAAAGGGCCGGATCAGCGTGTCGGCCAGCCAGTCCTCGGCGCCGTCCAGGCCGATCTTCGGGGGCTTGCGGCGCTGGCGCTCGGGGGGCGCGCCGCCGCCATCGACCAGGCTCATCATCACGCTGATGAGCGCGATGCCGTCGGCGATGCAGTGGTGGATGCGCGCGATCAGGGCCGAACCGCCGTCGTATCGCTCGATCAGTTCGAATCGCCAGAGCGGGTGCTCGGGGTCCAGCGCCTGCATGGCGAGGTCGCCCACGCGGTCCTGCAGCGCGTCCTGCTCAGTCTGGCCGGGCCGGCGTTTGAGCTTGTGCGTGACGATGTGCCGATCAATCTGGAAATCCGGGTCCTTGGACCAGTGCGCGCCGGCGGCGTCCTCGCGCGCGATCTGCACGAAGCGCGGGTAGGGCAGCAGGCGTTCTCGCACGCGCGCCTTCAAGGCATCCGGCGTGAGGCCGGGGCGCAGGATCCAGACGCCCACGATCATCATCAGGTTCGACGGCGAGTCCATGCGCAGCCAGGCGGTGTCCACCTTGCTCATGCGCTCGCCTTCCATGCCCAGGGTGCTCGCCAGCGCCTGCTGGACCGAGGCGCTCGCGCCCCGCACGAGGGCCACCGGGGATTTGGCGGTGGCGGGTGGGCGCGCTGCGGAAGGGCCGGGCCGGGCGGCGACGCGTTGAACCATGGATGCTCCTCGGGTGCGTGAACCAGGCCGCTGAAAGGCCGGTGCCGCGGGTCTTGGGGTTGTGGCTCTATTGTGCAGACAGACCAAACCGTAAGATAGCGGGACAGCCCTAAGCCCGGCCGACCCGCGCCGGGCGTTTCATTTCAAACCAGGAGCATTCATGGCCGATCTCAAGTCCCGTTTCGACGCCGCGGTGGCGAATTCCAAGAACCTGAGCGAGCGCCCCGACAACGCCACGCTGCTCAAGATCTACGCGCTGTACAAGCAGGCCACCACCGGCGACAACGCCGAGAAGAAGCCCGGTTTCGGCGACATGGTGGGCCGCGCCAAGTGGGACGCCTGGAACGGCCTCAAGGGCACGGGCAGCGAGGACGCGATGCAGCAGTACGTCGACCTCATCGAAGAATTGAGCTGACCCCCCGCGCCGCCTTCGGCGTCACCCCCCTTGCAGGGGGGCGCGCCTGGCGGCCCGGCAAAGCCGGTTCCGCGGGTGCCCTGGAGGAAAACGAAGCCGGCTCAGCCGGCTTTCTTCTTTTTGGCCGCCGCCTTGGCGGCCGGCTTCCTGGCCGCCAGCAGCGTGTCGAGGTTCTTCACGATCTCGCTTTCGATGCGGTCCTTGAACGCACCGAGCAGAAAGCCCAGGCGGGCGTCCAGTTCGAAACGTTCGCCCGACACCTTGAGCGTGCCGCTGACGCCCGAGCGCGTGAACTGCACCTCGTCGCAGCCGTCGCCTTCCTCGTAGGTGCAGCTCATGTCGAACTCGTTCTCGGCCTGCTCGGCCCAGCGCCAGGCCAGCTTGCGCGCGGCGGGCAGGCCCAGGGCGTGTTCGCGTTCGATGTGGATGTCTGCCATGGCTTGCCTCGTGTGTGGGTGGTGGTGTTGTTGTCGGGGTCAGGGGTGGCGGGCCACCTGGGGCGCGCCAGCGGGTGCCAGGCGGCGCAACTGCGTCTGCCGTTCTTCCTTGGGCAGCGCGGCCAGGGTGCGAACCGCATCATAGAACCGCGCGAAGTCCCGCCCTTCGCGCTCGAACAAGGCCTCGAAGGCCGGGACCAGGCCGTCGTAGGCCGCCTGGGCCGCGAAGCTCGCGTTGTTGGCCTGGGCCACGAAGGGGTCGTAGCCGGCGAAGCCGCCCCAGCCGCGCTTGAGGTCCTGGTAGCTGCGGTGGAAGCCGGTCATGGCGGTGGCCTTGCGCCGCGCCTTTTCGGCGTCGTCGATCGTGGTGTCCCGGTAGATGTCCTGCAATTGCTGGCGCACGGAGAAGGTGAGCGAGCGGAAGGCGCGTCGGCGCTGGTCGAACACCGCGTAGTCGGTGCGCGCCTGCTCGCTTGCCTGGGTCGTGAGCCAGCGTGCACCGCCCAGCCGCTCCACGCTGGTGGCGAAAGCCTCGTTGAACTCGGTGTCGCCCCGGGCATAGGCCACCTGGTGCGCGAGTTCGTGGAAGACGATGCGGGCCAGCTCGCCTTCCGGGTAGCCGATGAAGGTGTTGAGCAAGGGGTCGCCGCCGGCCCAGTTCATCCAGCCCAGGGTGGAGTAGGCGGGCACGGGGTAGACCACGACCTCCAGGTCGGCGGGCAGGGTGCGGGCGAAGGCGCGCGCGTCGGCCTCGTCGAAGTAGCCCCGGTAGCCCACGCAGCCGGCGACCGGGAAACACCAGGTCTGCAGCGTGAGCGAGAGCGCGGGCGCGGCGACCACGTTGTAGACCGCGGCGCGGCGCTGCAGGTCGGCGTAGCGGTGGTAGCTGGCGTTGTCGGGCAGGGCGAGCTCGGTGACGGCGAAGGCGCGGATGCGCCGGGCCAGCGCCAGCCGTTCCTTGAGGCGCTCCGGCGCCTGGGCGTCGGCCAGCCAGTCGTCCACCGGGCGCGCGGCCTGCATCAGCCGCAGGTGGCCGGTGACCGACTGCCAGTAATAGCCGACGCCAGTGGTGCTGGCGCAGCCCGCGCCCAGCAGGGCGAGGGCCATGAGCGCCAGGCCGCGCCGCATCAGGCGCCCTCGGGCAGGGTCGCCACTTCGACCAGGCAGTCGTAGAACACCGGGCCGCCGCCCATGTCGGTGAGGCGCTGGCTCGTGACCTGGTTGACGTTGGTGCCGAAGGGTCCGAGCTTGCGCCACCAGATGCCCAGGCCGTTGACCACGCCGGGGCGGGCCCGCTTGGACACGCTGGCCTTGCAGCGGTATTCGCCGCGCTGGTTGAACACGCGCACCATCTGGCCGCTGGCGATGCCGCGCGCGGCGGCGTCGTCGGCGTGGATTTCCAACAAGGGCTCGCCTTCGATGTCGCGCAGGCTGGTCACGTTGACGAAGCTGGAGTTGAGGAAGTTGCGCGCGGGCGGCGAGATCATGGCGAGCGGGAACTGGGTCGAGCTGCCGAAGGCCTCGAAGTTGGGCAGGTGATCGGGCAGGCCATCCTCGCCCTTGGCCGCCAGCCGCGCGCTGTGGAACTCGCAGCGGCCCGAGGCGGTGGGGAATTGCCCATCGGCAAACGGGGCCTCGGGCAGGTTCAGCGTGGCAAAGCCCTGGTCCAGCAGCTGCTGGAAGTCCACCGCGTCGCCGAAGGCGGTGCGGCACAGCGTGAGGTCGTCGTCGGCGAAACACGGTTCGTCGAAGCCCAGGCGCGCGGCCAGCGCGCGAAAGATGTCGGTGTTGGTGCGGGCCTGGCCGACCGGGGCGATGGCGGGTCGGTTGAGCAGCACGTCGGTGTGGCCGTAGCTGGTGTGGATGTCCCAGTGCTCCAGCTGCGTGGTGGCCGGCAGGATGTAGTCGGCGAGGTCGGCGGTGTCGGTCTGGAAATGCTCCAGCACCACGGTGAACAGGTCTTCGCGCTCGAAGCCCTGCACCACCTTGCCGGACTCCGGCGCCACCGCCACCGGGTTGCTGTTGTAGACGATCACGGCCTCGACCTTCGGGCCGAAGCCGGGCGAGGTCTGGCGCAGCAGGTCGTCGCCGATGGTGCTCATGTTGATCGTGCGCGCCGCGCGCCCGGCCAGCAGGTCGGGCCGCTGCAGGGCCGCGCGCTGCACGGGGAAATGGCCCGAGGCCGAGAGCAGCAGGCCGCCGGCCGGGTCGCGCCAGGCGCCCACCAGGGCGGGCAGGCAGGCGATGGCGCGCACCGCGTTGCCGCCGCCGCGCACGCGCTGCATGCCGTAGTTGAGGCGGATCGCCGCCGGTTTCGTGGTGCCGTAGGCGCGCGCCAGGTCCACGATCTGCTGCACCGGCACGCCGCAGACCTCGGCGGCGCGCTCGGGCGGCCATTGCAGGGCGCGTTCGCGCAGGCCTTCCCAGCCCAGGGTGTGGCGTTCGATGTAGCCGTGGTCCAGCCAGCCGTGGGTGATGAGCTGGTGCATCAGCGCCAGCGCCAGCGCGGCGTCGGTGCCGGGGCGCAGGGCGATGTGTTCGTGGCACTTGTCGGCTGTTTCGGTGCGGCGCGGGTCGATGCAGACCAGGCGTGCGCCCTCGCGCTTGGCCTGTTGCGCCAGCCGCCAGAAGTGCAGGTTGCTGCCGATCGAGTTGCTGCCCCAGATCAGGATCAGCTTCGAGCGCGCGAAGTGCTCGACCTTCATGCCGACCTTGCCGCCCAGCGTCTGCACCAGGCCTTCGCCGCCCGCCGAGGCGCAGATCGTGCGGTCGAGCAGGGACGCGCCCAGGCGGTGGAAGAAGCGCCCGGCCATGGCCTCGCCCTGCACCAGGCCCATGGTGCCGGCGTAGCTGTAGGGCAGGATGGCCTGCGGGTCGCGCGCGGCGATGGCCTGCAGGCGTTGCGCGATGTCGTCGAGCGCCTCGTCCCAGCCCACCGGCTCGAAGCGGCCGCTGCCCTTGGGGCCGCTGCGCCTGAGCGGCGTGAGCAGGCGCTCGGGGTGGTAGCTGCGCTCGGCGTAGCGCGAGACCTTGGTGCACAAGGCGCCGTCGGTGTGGCGGTGCGCCGGGTTGCCCTGCACGCGCAGGGCCACGCCGTTCTCCACCGTGGTGACCAGGGCGCAGGTGTCGGGGCAGTCGTGCGGGCAGGCGCCACGCACCTGTTGCGGTTCCGGGGTGGTCGTGAGGGGTGTCATGGGGCGATGGTGTGGCAGCCGTTCATGATATTCGCGCCCCCATGTCCTTGCCGGTCGCACTTGCGTGCACTCGCTCACGCGGCCCCCGTTCATCGGCGACGAAATGCAGGCCGAAAGCCTTACTTTCGCCGGAGATTTGGCCTACGCTGCGGAACACGTTTACGCGGTTGGGGGAACGGATCATGCGACGCAGAGACATGCTTGAACACGCGGGCCGCCTGGCCCTCTGGCCCACCCTGGGCGGGGTGGCGCTCGCCGCCCGGGCGCAGTCGGTGGGCATCAGCGACACCCGCATCGTGCTGGGGCAGTCGGCCCCGTTCAGCGGGGCGTCCGAACAATTGGGCCTGCAGTTCTACCTGGGCGCGCAGCTGTTTTTCGAGGCCCTGAACCAGAAGGGCGGCGTGCAGGGCCGGCGCATCGAGTTGCGGCGCCTGGACGATGGGGACGATCCCGATCGCTGCGCGGCCAACACCCAGCAATTCCTGAGCGAAGGCGTGTTCGCGCTGTTCGGCTACATCGGCACGCTCACCAGCGCGGCGGCCCTGCCCCTGGCCACCGAAGCGAAGCTGCCGTTCTTCGCGCCCGCCAGCGGGGCCGAAGCCTTGCGCGTGCCCTTCAACCGCTATGCCATTCATGTGCGCGCCTCTTACCAGGACGAGACCGCGGCCATCGTGCGCCAGATCACCGGCACCGGCATCAAGAAGATCGCCGTGTTCCATCAGAACGATGCCTATGGCCAAGCTGGTCTGGAGGGCGTGGCGCGCGCGCTCCAGGCGCAGAACCTGTCGCCCGTGGCGCTGGGCACCGTCGAACGCCATTCGGTGGACGTGGTGAAAGCGGTCGACGAGATCCTGGCCCGGCGGCCCGAGGCCATCGTGCAGATCGGTGTCTACAAGGCCTGTGCGGTCTTCGTCCGCCTGGCGCGCGGCCGGGGCTACACCGGCAACTTCTACAACGTCTCCGTGGTCGGCACGCAGGCCCTGCTCGATGAACTCGGCGCGATGGCCAAGGGCGTGCTGGTCAGCCAGGTCATGCCCTTTCCCTACACGCCGGTCACGCCCATTGCCAGCGAGTACCTCGCCGCGGTCAAGGCCCGGCCGGGCCTGGTGCCCAACCATTCCAGCATGGAGGGCTACGTCGCGGCCAAGGTGTTCAGCGAAGCCGCGCAGCGCGCCGGGCGCAACCTCACGCGCGAGAGCTTCATCCACGCCGTCCAGGGCTTGCGCAACCTCGATCTGGGTGGTTTCCCGGTGGATTTCGGGCCCAACAAGCACACCGGCTCGCGCTTCGTCGAGATGACCCTGCTCACCGAAGACGGCCGCATCCGGCGCTGAGCCCGCCAGGGGGATTCCCCTGAACGCACTCGGTTGTCGCCCCGGGGGCCATCGTGGTCCCCTGCCTTGGGTACCATGGCCCCTTTGAACAGGTGCCCCGAGGGGTATCGAGAGGGTTCCCCATGAAGCTGATTGACTCCATCCTGACCCAGGCGGCCAGCATCGCCGCCGTGCGACGCGACATCCACGCCCACCCCGAGCTCTGTTTCCAGGAAGTGCGCACCGCCGACGTGGTGGCGCAGAAACTCACCGACTGGGGCATTCCGGTGCACCGGGGCCTGGGCGCCACCGGCGTGGTGGGCATCGTGCACGGCCGCGACGGCGGCCAAAGCGGGCGCGCCATCGGCCTGCGCGCCGACATGGACGCCCTGCCCATGCAGGAGCACAACACTTTCGCGCACGCCAGCCAGCACGCCGGCAAGATGCACGCCTGCGGCCACGACGGCCACGTCGCCATGCTGCTGGCCGCGGCGCAGCATTTCGCGAAACACCGCAACTTCGACGGCACGGTCTACCTGATCTTCCAGCCGGCCGAAGAGGGCGGCGGCGGCGCGCGCGAGATGATCAAGGACGGGCTGTTCGAGCAGTTCCCGGTCGAGGCCGTGTTCGGCATGCACAACTGGCCTGGCCTGCCCGTGGGCACCTTCGCCGCGAGCGCCGGCCCGGTGATGGCGTCGAGCAACGAGTTCCACATCGTCATCCGCGGCAAGGGCTCGCACGCCGCGCTGCCGCACAACGGCATCGACCCGGTGCCCGTGGCCTGCCAGATGGTGCAGGCCTTCCAGACCATCATCACGCGCAACAAGAAGCCGGTGGACGCCGGCGTGATCTCGGTCACCATGATCCACACCGGCGAGGCCACCAACGTGGTGCCCGACAGCTGCGAGATCCAGGGCACCGTGCGCACCTTCACCTACGAGGTGCTCGACCTGATCGAGCGCCGCATGCAGGAGATCGCCCAGCACACCTGCGCGGCCTTCGGCGCCACGGTGGAGTTCAAGTTCCACCGCAACTACCCGCCCACCATCAACCACCCGGCCGAGACCGCGTTCGCGCGCGAGGTGATGGCCGAGATCGTCGGTGCGGACCACGTGCTGGAGCAGGAGCCCACCATGGGCGCGGAAGACTTCGCCTACATGCTGCAGGAAAAGCCGGGCTGCTACGCCTTCATCGCCAACGGCGACGGCGCGCACCGCGAGATGGGTCATGGCGGCGGCCCCTGCATGCTGCACAACCCGAGCTACGACTTCAACGACGACCTGATCCCGCTGGGGGCGACCTTCTGGGTGCGACTGGCCGAAAAGTGGCTGGGCCAGGCACGCACCGGAGGTGCCGCTTGATCTCGCCTCAGGACGCCTTTTCCCCTTCCTACGCCCGCGCCCGGGTGCGCTTCCTCGAAGGCGCGGCGGCCGCCGGCATGGCGATCACCAGCCACAACCACCCGCTGCCGGGCCGCGACGGCGAGACGCTCGCGATGGACGTGGCGCTCGACGGCTCGCCCGATGCCGAGCGCCTGCTGATCGTGAGCAGCGCCTGCCATGGGGTCGAGGGTTACTGCGGCTCGGGCGTGCAGGTGTTCGCCACGCACGACGCCGACTGGCGCGAACACGCGCGCTCGGCCGGTGTGGCCGTGCTCTACATCCACGCGCTCAACCCGCACGGCTTCTCGTGGGTGCGCCGCGTGACGAACGAGAACGTGGATCTCAACCGCAACTTCCAGGACTTCAGCCAGCCCCTGCCGCAGAACCCGGCCTACGCCGAGTTGCACGGCTTGCTGCTGCCCGCGCAGTGGCCGCCGACGGCGCAGAACGAGGCCGCGATCCAGGCCTGGATCGCCGAACACGGCCTCCCGCGTTTCCAGGCGGCGGTGACGCAGGGCCAGCATGCGTTCGCCGACGGCCTGTTCTTTGGCGGCACCGCCGCGACCTGGAGCAACCAGACGCTGCGCGCGGTGCTGCGCCGGCACGGCCGCCAGGCCCGGCGCCTCGGATGGATCGACCTGCACACCGGCCTGGGACCCACGGGCCTGGGCGAGCGCATCTTCGCCTGCGCCGACGATGCGGCCGCGCTCCAGCGCGCGCGGGCCTGGTGGGGCGGTGATGGCAAGACTCCCGTGACGTCGATCTACGACGGCTCGTCCACCTCGGCCCTGCTCACCGGCCTGATGTGGTGCGCGGCGTACGAAGAGTGCCCGCAGGCCGAGTACACCGGCATCGCCATGGAGTACGGCACGGTGCCCGTGACCGAGGTGATCGACGCGCTGCGCGGCGACCACTGGCAGCACATTCATCCGGAAGCACCGGCCGAGCTGCGCGCCGCGATCAAGGCGCGCACGCTGGCCGCGTTCTACGTGGACACCGACGAGTGGAAGGCGCAGATCGTGGCGCAGGCGCGGCAGGCCCTGTTCCAGGCGGTCGACGGCCTGTCGGCCGGCTGATCAGCTGTCCAGCGCCACCCGCGCCGACGCGACGTACAGGCGTTCCATCGCGTCCTGCGGCTCGATGGCCGCCGCGCGGTCGAGCAGCCGGTTCGCCTCGGGCAGCGCGTCGATGCCTTCCAGCATGACCAGGCCGTTGGCGTACTCGGTCAGCGTCACGACCGAGTCCGGGTTGAGCGCCATCGCCTTCTGGTACAGCGACAGGCCGGTCGCCTTGTTGGCGCCGTAGGTCATGCCGCCGACCATGCTGCCCACCTTGTCGATCACCTCGGCGTGGAACGCGGCCAGGGTGAGGTGGGCATCGGCGTGGTGCGGGCAGCGCGAGATCGTCGTCTCCAGCGCGTGGCGGATGCGCACGCCCAGGCCCTGCGTGAGCGCCTTGGCCACGCTGATGCCCTGGCTGTAGCGCCCCAGCGCGTAGGCCTGCCAGTACCAGGCCCCGGTGTGGTCGGCCTGCCGGCGCTGCAGGGCTTCGGCCCGGGCCGCGGCCTCGAGCAGCAGGTCCTGGCGGACCTGCTCGCGCGCCTCCAGGTAGTTGGCGTAGATGCAGGTGGCCTTGTTGGCCACGTTCATGCCCGCGTCGCCCAAGGCCAGGCCGGCCTCGGCCGCGCGCTGGAACTCGCCGTTGTGGAACAGCACCCAGGCCTGCACCACGGCCGACTCGTCGGGCCAGGGTTCGGCATCGCCGCGGTGCAGCCGGCTCCAGAGCGCCTTGAGGCGGTCGGCGTCCAACGGGGTGTGGCCTGCGGAGGGAAAGGGTTTCCAATCGGCCATGGTGGATTCTCCCGGGAGGTGTTCAGGACTGGGGACCGTAGGCGCCGGTGAGCGTCATGAGGTGTTGCCGCTGCGTGGCTTCCAGGTAGGGCGCCAGCAGGTTGAGCACGTGGTGTGCGCCGCGCAGCAGGGCCTGCTGCGCGTTGTCGGGCTCCAGGGCGTTGCGCGGGTCGCGCACGTACTCGAAGCTCAGCCAGTAGGTGAGCACCACCACCATGCTGGTGGCGGTGGGTTCGCTCTCGCGCGCGTCGATGCTCACCGCGCCGTGGCGGCTCATGCCGTCGAGCAGGTGGCGGATCGCGCGTGACTTGTTTTTCAGCACGGTCTGGAAACGGGTTTCCAGCAGGCGGTTCTTCGAGAGCAGGTCGTTGAGGTCGCGGTAGAGAAAGCGGTACTCCCAGATGATTTCGAACAGCGAGTGCAGGAAGAACCAGGCGTCCTCCACGTTGCGCACGCCTTCGCTGGCGCTGAGCAGTTCACCGAGCGAGCGCTCGTAGCGCTCGAACAGCGAGTTGATCAGCTCGTCCTTGGCCGGGTAGTGGTAATACAGGTTGCCCGGGCTGATGCCGAGCTCGGCCGAGATCAGGGTGGTGGAGACGTTGGGTTCGCCGAAGCGGTTGAACAGCTCCAGCGTCACCTCCAGGATGCGCTCGGCAGTGCGTCGCGGGGCTTTCTTGGCCATGGCGCGGCGCTTTCAGCGGCTGTGGGCGGGCGCGGCGGGACCTTCGAGGTGCCGCTGCAGGTCATCCAGCGTGGCGTGCAGCCGCGCGGCCAGGGTGGTGCGTGCCGGTGGGGTGCGCGCGGCACCCAGCAGGCGCCGCTGCGGGTCGCGCAGCGCGGCCAGGTCCAGCGTGACACCATGGCGCGCCAGCTGCGGCCCCAGCTCGGCCTGGCGGTCCAGCAGCATGCGGCGGGTCTGCTGGTAGGCGTGCTCCGCGATCTCACGGCGCTGGCGGTAGCTGAAGGTGTTCGCGAAGAACAGCGTGGCGTCGCGCTGGTCGGGTTCGATCAGCACGATGTCGGTGCCGGGGTAGGCGCGCTCGTAGTGCTTGAGGCCCAGCGCCAGCCGCGAATGGATCATCGAGCGGAAGGTCTGGCTCATCACCGCGGGCAGGCCGCCTTCGACCAGCGAGGGGATGCGCCGGCCGTCGTGCAGGCTGGGGTTGGTGTGGAAGGGCACCAGCGGGTTCAGGCACAGCAGCAGGTCGGTGCCTTCGTCCAGCGCCACGGTGGCGTGCAGCGTTTTCTTGAGCGCGCCGTCCACGTAGTGCTGGTCGCCGATCTCCACCGGCGGGAACAGACCGGGCAGGGCCGCGCTGGCCTGGATGGCGCGCGAGATCGGCACGTGGTCCCAGCCCGGGCGGCCGAAGGGCGCCGCGTCGCCGGTGTCGAGCTGCGTGGCCACCAGGGTCAGGCGCGCGCGCAGTTCGCGGAAGTCGTTGCTGCGCCCCGGCTGGCTGAACAGGCGCTGAATCTGCTGGTGGATGCCCTCGTTGTCGAGCACACCGGTGGGCAGCGCCGCGCCCACGCGTTCGAGCGCGTGGGTGAAGGGCTTGCGGTGCACGCCCCAGGCCCACAAGGCACTGCCGATCAGGCGCGGCAGGCGCTGCAGCCGGTCACCGAACTCGCCCCAGGCGGGCTTGAGCAACCAGGACGGGTCGAAGTTGTCGTCGCCCGGCCGGTCTTCGATGAAGGCCTCGCACAGCTGGCGCGGGCGGATGCCGTTGGCCAGGCCGGCGGCGATGAACCCGCCGGCGGACACGCCGACGTAGTGCTCGCAGTCGTTGAGGTCCAGGCCCGGCAGGGTGTCGTCCAGCGCGCACAGCGCGCCGATTTCGTAGATCGCCCCGAGCGGCCCGCCGCCGGCCAGGGCCAGGGCGATGCGGGGACGGCGCGACTTCTGCGAGGCCGGTCGTTGGGAGGCTTTGCGGGACGTCGTCATGCGTTTGAGTGTAGACCGCGAAGCGCGGCGAAACTGCTGCGTTGCAGCATGCGGCGCGGACGCGAAAAGGGGGCGTCATGCGCCCCCTGGTTCTTCGTGCCGTGGCCGGCCCGCATCGGCTCAGGCCGCCTTGCGCGGGGCCTTGCGTGCGGCCGCCTTCTTGGCGGGAGCGGCCTTCTTGGCCGGTGCGGCCTTGCGCGCCGCGGTCTTGGCCGGGGCCTTGCCGCTCAGGCCTTGCACGTGGCGGTTGAGCGCGTCGATGCGTTCGATCAGCGCTTCGACATCGCGCGCCGAGGGCACGCCCAGCTTGTTCAGCGCCTTGGCCACGCGCTCTTCGAAGATGTTTTCCAGCTTGTCCCACTGGCCGGTGGCCTTGGACGAGATGTCGGCGGCCATGCTGCTCACGCGGTTGGTCGCTTCGGAAATGCGTTCCTCGGCCACGGCCTGCGTCTTGCGCTGGATGGACAGGCCTTCCTTCACGAGCGACTCGAAGGCCTTGCCGCCTTCTTCCTGCGCCTTGGAGAACGCACCCAGGCCGGCCAGCCAGATCTGCTGCGCGGAGTCCTTGATGGCACCCGACAGCGGGGAGTTGAAGCCCGCGGCGGTGGGCTTGGCGGCGCTGCCGGCTTTCTGGATTTTCTTGACCATGGGGAGGCTCCTGGAGGGGTTGGAAAAACGGGGTGGGCGAACGGGCCGCCGCAACGATGGGCCACTGTACGGCCCGCGCGCCGGGCGTGTGTAGGGGCGCAAGACTAAACCCCACACGGGTTTTTGCGGAAGGCGGGGGCCCCCGACCTGGTCAAGAATGGCGGGCACACTGCGCCCCTCTTTCTTTGATCCAACCGCTTCAGGAGACCTTCATGCATTACTTCGTCACCGGTGCCACCGGCTTCATTGGCAAACGCCTGGTGGCCAAGCTGCTGCAGCGCAAGGGCGCGGTGGTGCATTTCCTGATCCGTCAGGAGAGCGAAGGCAAGGTGGCGGGGCTGCGCGAGTACTGGGGCGTGAGCGCCTCGCGCGCGGTGCCGGTGTTCGGCGACCTCACGGCCAAGAAGCTGGGCGTGTCGGCCGACGACGTGAAGGCGCTCAAGGGCCAGGTCGACCACTTCTTCCACCTCGCCGCCGTGTACGACCTGGAGGCCGATGAGGAAAGCCAGATCGCCGTCAACGTGGACGGTACGCGCAACACGGTCGAGTTCGCCAAGGCGATCGGTGCGGGCCATTTCCACCACGTCTCCTCGATCGCTGCTGCCGGCCTGTACGAAGGCGTGTTCCGCGAGGACATGTTCGAGGAGGCCGAGAACTACGACCACCCCTACTTCATGACCAAGCACGAGAGCGAGAAGATCGTGCGCAAGGAATGCAAGGTGCCGTGGAGCGTGTACCGGCCGGCCGCCGTGGTGGGCGACTCGCGCACCGGCGAGATGGACAAGATCGACGGGCCCTACTACTTCTTCAAGCTGATCCAGCGCATGCGCCAGATCCTGCCGCCCTGGATGCCCAGCGTGGGCCTGGAGGGCGGGCGCATCAACATCGTGCCGGTCGATTTCGTGGTCGATTCGCTCGACCACATCGCCCACCAGAAGCGCGGCAGCGGTGCCTGCTTCCACCTGGTCGACCCCATGGGCTACCGCGTCGGCGACGTGCTCGACATCCTGAGCAAGGCCGCGCACGCGCCCAAGATGAACCTGTTCGTCAACGCCGCGCTGATGGGCTTCATCCCCAAGAGCGTGAAGAAGGGGCTGATGGCGCTGGCGCCGGTGCGCCGGGTCTACAAGGCCGTCATGCAGGACCTCGGCCTGCCCGAGGACATGATGACCTTCGTCAACTACCCCACGCGCTTCGACTGCCGCGAGACGCTGGCCGCGCTCAAGGGCAGCGGCATCGAATGCCCCAACCTCAAGGACTACGCCTGGCGCCTGTGGGACTACTGGGAGCGCCACCTCGACCCCGACCTGCACATCGACCGCAGCCTCAAGGGCACGGTGGCGGGCAAGGTGGTGCTGGTCACGGGCGGCAGCTCGGGCATCGGCCTGGCGGCGGCGCACAAGTTCGCCGAGGCGGGCGCCGTCACCATCATCTGCGGGCGCGACCAGGACAAGCTCGACGAGGTCTGCAAGGAGGCCAAGGACAAGGGCTACCAGTTCATCGCCTACCCGGCCGACATCGCCGACATGGCCGACGCCGACCGCTTCGTGCAGCTGCTGATCCAGAACCACGGCGGGGTGGACTTCCTGATCAACAACGCCGGCCGCTCGATCCGCCGCGCGATCGAGGGCAGCTACGACCGCTTCCACGACTTCGAGCGCACCATGCAGCTCAACTATTTCGGCTGCCTGCGCGTGACCATGGGTTTTCTGCCGGGCATGGTGGCCAAGCGCAAGGGCCATGTGGTCAACATCAGTTCCATCGGCGTGCTCACCAACGCGCCGCGCTTCTCGGCTTACGTGGCCAGCAAGTCCGCGCTGGACGCCTGGACGCGCTGCGCCTCCAGCGAGTTCGCCGACCAGGGCATCACCTTCACCACCATCAACATGCCGCTGGTGCGCACGCCCATGATCGCGCCCACCAAGATCTACCAGAACGTGCCCACGCTGGCGCCCGAAGAGGCGGCCGACATGATCGCGCAGGCCTGCATCTTCAAGCCGGTGCGCATCGCCACGCGCCTGGGCGTCACCGGCCAGGTGATGCACGCGCTGGTGCCGCGCGTGGCGCAGATCGTGATGAACACCAGCTTCCGCATGTTCCCGGACTCGTCGGCGGCCAAGGGCGAGAAGGGCGCGAAGCCGCAGCTGTCACCCGAAGCCGTGGCCATGCAGCAGATGATGCGCGGTATTCACTTCTGACCGCGGGCCGGGGCCGGCGGGCGTGTCATGCGCCGGCCCTAGAATTTGGCTTTGCCCGTTTCCCAGGAATCCCGCATGACCGAGCCCACCGACATCACCTCCATTGCGCCACGCGACAAGGCCGAGATCCTGGCGCAGGCGCTGCCGTACATCCGCAAGTACCACGGCAAGACCATGGTCATCAAGTACGGCGGCAACGCCATGACCGACCCGGCCCTGCAGCAGGATTTCGCCGAGGACGTGGTGCTGCTCAAGCTGGTCGGCATCAACCCGGTGGTGGTGCACGGCGGCGGCCCGCAGATCGAGACGCTGCTCAAGCGCCTGGGCAAGCAGGGCCAGTTCATCCAGGGCATGCGCGTGACCGACCCCGAGACCATGGAAGTGGTGGAGTGGGTGCTGGCCGGTGAGGTGCAGCAGGACATCGTGGGCCTGATCAACCAGGCCGGGGGCAAGGCCGTGGGCCTGACCGGGCGCGACGGCGCCATGATCCGCGCGCAGAAGCTGCGCATGACCGACCAGAAGGACCCGAACCTGGAGCACGACGTCGGCCAGGTGGGCGACATCGTCAGCATCGACCCGGCCGTGGTCAAGGCCCTGCAGGACGACCAGTTCATCCCTGTCGTCAGCCCGATCGGCTTCGGCGAGCAGAACGAGAGCTACAACATCAACGCCGACGTGGTGGCCGCCAAGCTGGCCACCGTGCTGCAGGCCGAGAAGCTGCTGATGCTCACCAACATCCGCGGCGTGCTCGACAAGGACATGCAGCTGCTCACCGAACTCACGCCGCGCCAGATCGACGACCTGGTGGTCGACGGCACCATCTCCGGCGGCATGATCCCCAAGATCGCCGGCGCGCTGGATGCGGCCAAGAGCGGGGTGAACGCGGTGCACATCATCGACGGCCGCGTGCCGCACGCCTTGCTGCTGGAGGTGCTCGGCAACGAGCCCTTCGGCACCATGATCCGCTCCCACTGAGTGACGTGACCGCTTCATGGAGGCGGTCACTCACTGTCTTTGGAGGGCCCAATGGCGCTGAGAAAAAGTCAAGGGGCTGTGCGAGAATGTTTGAAACCACACGGATCGCTCGCCCATGACATCCAACGCCCCTGAGTCCCCCTCCCCGGAAGACAAAGCCGCTGCCGCGCGTGAAGCCGCCGAGGCCATCGACGCAGCGGCCCATGCCGATGGGGGCGGTGGGCGCAAGCGGCCCAAACCCGGCGAGCGCCGGGTGCAGATCCTCGAAGCCCTGGCGACCATGCTGCAGCAGCCCGGCGCCGAGCGCATCACCACCGCCGCCCTGGCCGCCAAGCTGGAGGTGAGCGAGGCCGCGCTGTACCGCCATTTCGCCAGCAAGGCCCAGATGTTCGAAGGCCTGATCGAGTTCATCGAGCAGTCGGTGTTCGGCCTCATCAACCAGCTGGGCGAACGCGAAGCCGACGCCAACGTGCGCTCGCGCAAGCTCGTCACCCTGCTGCTGCAGTTCGGCGAAAAGAACCCCGGCATGACGCGCGTGATGGTCGGTGACGCCCTGGTGTTCGAGAACGAGCGCCTGCAGCAGCGCATGAACCTGTTCTTCGACAAGATCGAAGCCGCGCTGCGCCAGAACCTGCGCGAAACCTCGCTGGTGGCCGGTGCCGCCACGCCCACGGTCGATGCCCAGGCCGATGCCTCGGCCATCACGGCGTTCTGCGTCGGGCGCCTGCAACGGTTCGCGCGCAGCGGCTTCAAGCGCTCGCCCAGCGAAAGCCTGGAGCACAGCCTCGCGCTGTTGCTGCCCATCGTTCGCCACTGAAACACGGCATTTAGGGCGCAGCCCCTAAACAAAGGTCACACAAAACGCCGGTGGTTTGCACCGGAGCCCGGTTTTGCGGTAAAAATAGAACGACCGTTCGTATTTATTCGGGCGGTCGTTTTTTTCGAGCCCTCATCCAACCAGGACCGACCCCCATGAGCGTCACACCCACTGCCCGCCGCGCGCGCGCCGACGCCCCGGCCCACAAGCCCTTGCAGAAGGGCCAGCAGACCAAGGCCGCCATCGTCGATGCCGCGCTCGGCCTGGCCACGCAGATCGGCCTGGAAGGTCTGTCCATCGGCGCGCTGGCCGAGGTCATGCAGATGAGCAAGTCCGGCGTGTTCGCCCATTTCGGCTCGCGCGAGGAACTGCAGATCTCGGTGGTGCGCGAGTACCACACGCGTTTCGAGGACGAGGTGTTCTACCCTGCCATGGTCGCGCCGCGCGGGCTGCCGCGCCTGCGCAAGCTGTTCGACAACTGGATGAAGCGCACCTCGGTCGAGATCGATTCGGGCTGCATCTACATCAGCGGCGCGGTCGAGTTCGACGACCGGCCCGGCCCGGTGCGCGACGCGCTGGCCAGCTCGGTCAACACCTGGCTCTCGGCCATGCGCCGCGCGGTCGAGATCGCGATCGAGGAAGGCCACCTGGCGGCCGACACCGACGCGTCACAGATGGCGTTTGAAATCCACGCACAGATCCTCGCTCTGCACTACGAAGCCCGCTTCCTGCGCAGCCCCGATTCGGTGCGCCGCGCGCTGCAGGCGTTCGAGGGCATCGTGGAACGCTACAGCCACGCCCCCGGCGACGCCCCCGCGCGCGCCCGCAAATCCCCGGTGCCTGCGCGCAAGCCGCAGGACTGATCCCTTTCGCCTTTTCACAAACCCAGCACAGGAGTTCCTCATGCCCGTTTACAACCCGCCCCTGCGAGACATGCAGTTTGTGATGCACGAAGTGCTCAAGGTCACCGACGACTTCAAGACCATGCCGCAGCATGCCGAGGTCGACGCCGACACCATCAACGCCGTGCTCGAAGAAGCCGGCAAGTTCGCCACGCAGGTGATCTTCCCGCTCAACATCAGCGGCGACACCGAAGGCTGCACGCTGGACAAGGCCACGCACGAGGTCAAGACGCCTACCGGCTTCAAGGACGCCTACAAGACCTACGTCGAAGGTGGCTGGGCCGCGCTGTCGTGCGACCCCACGTTCGGCGGCCAGGGGCTGCCGCTGGTGGTGAACCAGTGCTTCTACGAGATGATGAACTCGGCCAACCAGGCCTGGACCATGTACCCCGGCCTCACGCACGGCGCCTACGCTGCCCTGCACACCTACGGCACCGACGATCAGAAGAAGACCTACCTGCCCAAGATGACCAGCGGCGAGTGGACCGGCACCATGTGCCTGACCGAGCCGCACTGCGGCACCGACCTGGGCCTGATGCGCACCAAGGCCGAACCCCAGGCCGACGGCACCTACAAGCTCACCGGCAACAAGATCTTCATCAGCGCCGGTGAACACGACATGGCCGACAACATCATCCACCTGGTGCTGGCCCGGCTGCCCGACGCGCCCCCCGGCATCAAGGGCGTGAGCCTGTTCATCGTGCCCAAGTTCAACGTGAAGGTCGACGGAACGCTCGGCGAGCGCAACGGCATCTACTGCGGCGGCCTGGAGCACAAGATGGGCATCCACGGCAACGCCACCGCGCAGATCGTGATCGACGGCGCCATCGGCACCCTGGTGGGCCAGCCCAACAAGGGCATGCAGGCCATGTTCGTGATGATGAACGCGGCCCGCCTGGGCGTGGGCAACCAGTCGCTGGGCCTGACCGAGGTGGCCTACCAGAACGCGCTGGCCTACGCCAAGGACCGCATCCAGATGCGCTCGTTGACCGGCCCCAAGGCCAAGGACAAGCCGGCCGATCCCATCATCGTGCACCCCGACGTGCGCCGCATGCTGCTCACCGCCAAGGCCTACGCCGAAGGCGGCCGGGCGCTGGCCATGTTCTGCTCGGTGCTGCTGGAGAAGGCGCACAACCACCCCGACGAGAAGGTGCGCAAGGACAGCGACGAGATGCTCTCGCTGCTCACCCCCATCACCAAGGCCTTCCTGACCGACAACGGCTACAACGCCGCCACGCAGTGTCAGCAGGTGTTCGGCGGCCACGGCTACATCAAGGAATGGGGCATGGAGCAGTACGTGCGCGATGCCCGCATCAACATGATCTACGAAGGCACCAACACCATCCAGAGCCTGGACCTGCTGGGCCGCAAGGTGCTGGGCAACAACGGCGCCACGCTCAAGAAGTTCGGCAAGCTGGTCGGCGCGCTGGTGATGGAAGAGGGCGTCAACGAGAAGATGGCCGAGTTCATCAACCCGCTGGCCGTGCTGGGTGAGCAGATCACCAAGTTCACCACCGAGATCGGCTTCAAGGGCCTGCAGAACGCCGACGAAGTGGGCGCCGCCGCCGTGGACTACCTGCGCGTGGCCGGCCACCTGGTGTTCGGTTACTTCTGGGCGCGCATGGCGCAGGTCGCGCTGCGCGAGATCGCGGCCGGCAACACCGACCCGTTCTACACCGCCAAGCTGCAGACCGCGCGTTTCTACTTCGCCAAGCTGTTCCCCGAGACCGCGACGCTGATGCGCACCGCGCGCGCCGGCAGCAAGGTGCTGATGGACACCGACGCGGCGCTGGCGTAAACACGCGGTTTCTTTCCCACCACCACCAGGAGACTTTCATGATCAAGACCACGTTGGCAGTTTCGCTTCTTGTGCTCACCGGCCACGCGTTCGCGCAGATGTCGCCCGTGGGTCTGTGGAAGACGATCGACGACGACTCGAAGAAAGAGAAGTCCCTGGTGCGCATCAAGGAAAACAACGGCGTCTACAGCGGCACCATCGAAAAGCTGCTGGACCCCAGCAGCAAGCAGGACGCGGTGTGCGACAAGTGCACCGACGAGCGCAAGGACAAGCCCGTGCTGGGCATGACCATCCTGCGCAACCTCAAGCAGAGCGCCGACGACAAGACCGTCTACGACGGCGGCGACATCGTCGACCCGAACAACGGCAAGGTCTACCGCACGCGCCTCAAGCCCGTCGAAGACGGCAAGAAGCTGGAAATGCGCGGCTACATCGGCCCGTTCTACCGCACCCAGGTGTGGATCCGTGTCGAGTGAAGCCCGCGCGTCCGACCCCTTTCATGGAAAACCAATGAACCGATTTCAAGTGAAGAAAGTCGCCGTGCTCGGCGCAGGCGTGATGGGCGCGCAGATCGCGGCGCACCTGGTCAACGTCAAGGTGCCGGTGGTGCTGTTCGACCTGCCCGCGAAGGAAGGGCCGAAGAACGGCATCGTCACCCGCGCGGTGGAAGGCCTGAAGAAGCTCAAGCCCTCGCCGCTGGGCGTGGCGGCCGACGCCGACCTCATCGGCCAGGCCAACTACGAAGAGCACATGGAGCAGCTGCGCGACTGCGACCTCATCATCGAGGCCATCGCCGAGCGCATGGACTGGAAGCTCGACCTCTACACCAAGATCGCGCCCTTCATCGCCGAGCACGCCATCGTCGCGTCCAACACCTCGGGCCTGTCGATCACCAAGCTCAGCGAAGCCCTGCCCGAGGCGATCAAGCCGCGCTTCTGCGGCATCCATTTCTTCAACCCGCCGCGCTACATGACGCTGGTGGAGCTGATCGCCACGCCCACCACCGAGCCGCAGATCCTCAACGACCTGGAGACCTTCGTCACCAGCGGCCTGGGCAAGGGCGTGGTGCGCGCCAAGGACACGCCCAACTTCGTGGCCAACCGCATCGGCATCGCCGGCATGCTGGCCACCATGAAGGAGGTGGAGAACTTCGGCCTGACCTACGACGTGGTCGACGACCTCACCGGCAAGCGCCTGGGCCGCGCCAGCAGCGGCACCTTCCGCACCGCCGACGTGGTGGGCCTGGACACCATGGCCCACGTGGTCAAGACCCTGCAGGACAACCTGAGCCTGGAGACCGACCCGTTCTACGGCAGCTTCGGCACACCGCCGGTGCTCAAGGCGCTGATCGAGGCCGGCAACCTGGGCCAGAAGGCCAAGGTCGGCTTCTACAAGAAGGTCGGTCGCGACATCCTGCGCTTCGACCTGGAGAGCGGCGAGTACGTGCCCGGCGGCGAGAAAGCCGATGAGGTCTACGGCCGCATGCTCAAGCGCCCGGCCGCCGAGCGCCTGAAACTGCTGCGAAACAGCGAAGGCCCGCAAGGCCGCTTCCTCTGGGCCATCCTGCGCAACAGCTTCCACTACGCCGCCGTGCACCTGGCGACCATCGCCGAGACCGCGCGCGACGTGGACCAGGCCATGCGCTGGGGCTTCGGCATGAAACAAGGCCCGTTCGAGCTCTGGCAGGAAGCCGGCTGGCTCGAGGTGGCGAAGATGGTCCAGGAAGACATCGACGCCGGCAAGGCGCTGAGCAAGGCGCCGCTGCCCGACTGGGTGTTCAAGGGCCCGGTGGCCGAGGCTGGCGGCGTGCACACCGCGCAGGGTTCGTGGAACCCCACCAAAGGCACGTTCGAGGCGCGCCTGCAACTGCCGGTCTACCAGCGCCAGCACTTCCCCGAGCTGCTGCTCGGGGAAGCCGGTCCGAAGTTCGAGACCGCCGGCAGCACGTTGGAAGAGAACGATTCGATCCGCCTCTGGACGCTGGACGAACAGGTGCTCATCGCCAGCATCAAGACGAAGATGCACGCCATCAGCCCCGAGGTGTGCGAAGGCCTGATGGCCGCCGTGGACCTGGCCGAGAAGGAGTACCAGGGCCTGGTGATCTGGTCGGGTGACGAGCCCTTCAGCGCCGGTGCCGACCTGCAGGCCATGCTGCCGGCCTTCATGGCCGTGGGCGTGAGCGCCATCGAAGACGCCGAAGGCTTCATGCAGCAGACCATGCTGCGCCTGCGCTACGCCAACGTGCCGGTGGTTTCCGCCGTGCGTGGCCTGGCGCTGGGCGGCGGCTGCGAGATGGCCGTGTACAGCGCGCGCCGCGTGGTGCACATGGAAAGCTACATCGGCCTGGTGGAAGTCGGCGTGGGCCTGGTGCCCGGGGCCGGCGGCCTGACCTACATCGCGCGCCGCGCGGCCGAGAACGCCGAGACCTCCACGGGCAAGGACCTGCTGCCTTTCCTCACCGAGGGCTTCACCGCCGCGGCCATGGCCAAGGTGGGCACCAGCGCGCTGGAATCGCGCCAGCTCGGTTACGTGCTGCACTCCGACGTGATCGTGCCGCACAAGGACGAGCTGCTGTACGTGGCCATCAACGAGGCCAAGGGCCTGTTCAACGGCGGCTACCGCGCGCCGCACAAGCGCCTGTTCCCGGTGGCCGGCCGCGACGGCAAGGCCACCATTCTGGGCAGCCTGGTCAACATGCGCGACGGCGGCTTCATCAGCCAGCACGACTTCCACATCGCCTCGCTGATCGCCAACGTGGTGACGGGCGGCGACGTCGAACCCGGCACGCTGGTGAACGAGGACTACCTGATGACGCTGGAGCGCCAGGCCTTCTGCTCGCTGATCGTGCACCCCAAGACGCAGGAGCGCATCCTGGGCATGCTGAACACCGGCAAGCCGGTGCGGAACTGAGGACACCCCCATGAAACAGATTCAAGACGCCTACATCGTCGCCGCCACCCGCACCCCCATCGGCCGCTCGCACAAGGGTTCCTTCAAGCACCTGCGCCCGGACGACATGCTCGCCCTCGCGCTGCGCTCGGCGCTGGCGCAGGCCCCGGGCCTGGACCCCAAGGCCATCGAAGACGTGATCTGCGGCTGCGCCATTCCCGAGGCGCAGCAGGGCCTGAACGTGGCGCGCATCGGCGCCATCCTGGCCGGCCTGCCCAACAGCGTGGGCGGAATCACCGTCAACCGCTTCTGCGCCTCGGGCCTCTCGGCCGTGCAGATGGCGGCCGACCGCATCCGCGTGGGCGAGGCCGACGTGATGATCGCCGCCGGCACCGAGAGCATGAGCATGGTGCCCATGATGGGCAACTCGCCCAGCCTCTCGCCCACCATCTTCCGCAACACCGACGACGTGGAGAGCTACGGCATCGCCTACGGCATGGGCCTCACGGCCGAGAAGGTGGCGCAGAAGTGGAAGGTCTCGCGCGAGGCGCAGGACGCCTTCGCCCTGCAGTCGCACCAGCGCGCTGTGCTGGCCATGAAGAACGGGGAGTTCAGCGACGAGATCACGCCGGTGGAAGTGACCGAACGCAGCGTCAATCTGGAAAGCGCCGAGGTCAGCACGAGCACGCGCACCGTGAGCCTGGACGAAGGCGCGCGGCCCGACACCTCCATCGAAGGCCTGTCCAAGCTGCGCACGGTGTTCGCCGCGCGCGGCTCGGTCACCGCCGGCAACAGCTCGCAGACCAGCGACGGCGCGGGCGCGCTCATCCTGGCCAGCGAAGCGGCCATCAAGCGCTTCGGCCTCACGCCGCTGGCGCGCTTCGTGAGCTACGCCTCGCGCGGCGTGCCGCCGCACCTGATGGGCATCGGCCCGATCGAGGCGATTCCCGCTGCGCTGAAGTACGCCGGCCTCACGCAGGACCAGATCGACTGGATCGAGCTCAACGAGGCCTTCGCCGCGCAGTCGCTCGCCGTCATCAACACCCTGGGCCTGGACCCGAGCAAGGTCAACCCCATGGGCGGCGCCATCGCGCTGGGCCACCCGCTGGGCGCCACCGGCGCCATCCGCTCGGCCACCGTGGTGCACGCGCTCAAGCGGCACAACAAGAAGTACGGCATGGTCACGATGTGCGTGGGCATGGGCCAGGGCGCCGCCGGCATCTTCGAAAGGGTCTGACGACCCACCCCGAGCCGCGCCTGCGGCGCGTCACCCCCTGAAAGGGGCGATGCCTGCGGCCCGGCAAAGCCGGTTCCGCGGCATCCCTGGATCGGCGTTGCTCTTCGCTCCGGATGGACTGTCGCGAGGTAGACGTTGAATTGTTCGGGCCTCTTGCACACTGATCGCATGACCACACACGCTCTCGACCAGGCCGTCGCGCTGCACCCCACCGGCGCCCACCAATACCGCGGCGCCACCTCGCCCGCCTACGCCAACATGGTGGGGCCGTTCGGTGGCATCACGGCCGCCACGGCCATGCAGTCGGTGATGCAGCACCCCGAGCGCCTGGGCGAGCCGATCTCGCTCACGGTGAACTACGCCGCCGCGCTGGCCGATGGCGAATTCGCCGTCACCGCGCGGCCGGTGCGCACCAACCGCTCGACGCAGCACTGGGTGATGGAGATCACCCAGCCCGATGCGAGCGGCGCGCCCGCCACCGTGCTCACGGCCACCGCCGTCACCGCCGTGCGGCGCGAGACCTGGGGCGTGGACGACGAGCCCATGCCCTCGGTGCCTTCGCCCGACCGCATCGCGCGGGCCTCGATCGCACCGCAGGTGGCCTGGCCTCAGCGCTACGCCATGCATTTCGTCACCGGCATCATCCCCGAGCGCTGGGACGGCCAGGGCGACACCAGTCTGATCCAGATGTGGGTGCGCGACGAACCGCGGCGCGGGCTCGACTTCACCAGCCTGTCCGCGCTGGCCGACGTGTTCTACCCGCGCATCTGGCTGCGCCGCGCCACGCGCGTGCCCACGGGCACGGTGTCCATGACGGTGTACTTCCACGCCGGTTCGGCCGAACACGCCGCCACCGGCAGCGGCTGGCTGCTCGCGCAGGCGCGCGCCCAGGCCTTTCGCAATGGATTCTTCGACCAGACCGCGCAGCTCTGGAACGAGGCCGGTGTGCTGCTGGCGACCACGCACCAGATCGTTTATTACAAGGAATAGCACCCCCGCCGCGCTGCGCGCGACCCCCTCAAGGGGGCGACAGCAGCGGCCCGGCAAAGCCGGTTCCGCGCTGTCTCCGGACGGGTGCTTGGCGCGCGGACGGTGCGTTGCTACGGCCGGCCCAGGAAAAGATACAGGCCGGTGTAGCCGCGCGGCGCGCTCACGATGCTCAGGTAGAGCGGGCCGATGCCGGTGTCCGCGCCCACGAACAGGCTGGAGCCCGCGCGCAGGTCGCCCAATGAGATGTCCCGGCGCGCCGTCCAGGCGTTGCCGGCCTCCAGCGAGCCGCCCACGAACAGCGCGCGCGCCACGCCCACGCTCCAGGGCAGGCGCTGGTAGTAGGTGAGGCGGCCGAACACCAGGTAGTTGCCCGCCACCTGGCCCACGCGGTAACCCGAGAGCTGCTGGAAACCGCCGAGCGAATACTCGTCGATCGCGCCCAGCGGGATCTGGCTGGTCTTCGCCAGGCGTGCGCCAAAGTTGAAGGTGTGCGGGCCCCAGCTCTTCACGGCCGTGGCCGTGCCTTCGAAGCTGGTGAAGCTGCCACTGGGCGCGCCGTCGAAGCTGCGCCGGCCGAACACCACCTCGCCCTGCGCGCGGTAGCCGTGCGAGGGGAAGTTCGCGTAGTCCAGCTGGTCGGCGATCACCGCGCCGCGCACGCCGACCTCGCGCCACTTCAGCGAGGTGGTGGCGCCGGCCGGGATGGCGGCGGCCAGCAGCTCCGGCGTCACCTTGCGCTGCGCCGCGACCAGGCCCACGCGCATGTCGCCCACGTTGCCGAGCAGGCCCATGGGCCAGCCGATGTCGGCGCCCACGCGCAGGCTCTGCCGCTGCACCAGCGCCAGGGCCTCGCCCTCGGTGCCGAACAGCTCCACCTTGCGCAGGTTCGCGTCCACGTAGGCCGCCGCGAAGCGGTCGCTGCGCAGGGTCAGCGGCTGGTAGATCTCGGAATAGAGGCCCAGCGTCTCGCCCACCTGCACCCGGTTGCGCCACTCGGCGCCGGTGTCGTTGAGCCAGTGCCGGTTGTGGCTGATGCGCAGGTTGAACGCGCCCTGGCCCTGGAAGTCGGTGCGCAGGTCCAGCCCCACGCGCAGGTAGTTCGGGCCCCAGGTGTTTTCGCGCAGGTGCACCTTGAGGTCCTCGGCGCCGTCCTCGCGCCGCGTCAGGGTGTAGTCCACGGCCTCGAAGTCGCCCATGGCCGCGAGCCGCTGCAGGTCGTTCTCCAGCTTGGGCACGTCCAGCCGCTGGCCTTCCGAGGTGTCCAGCGCGGTGGCCAGGCGCTCGGCGCGGATCTCGTTCACGCCTTCGAAGGTCACCGAGGCCACGGTGCCGATGCGCCCCGTGTTGGCTTTCTCCTGCGCCTCGCGCGCGGCCACCCAGCGCTCGTAGCGCGGCGCGTCCGCGGAGAACCGCGCCAGGGCGTCGCCCACCGTCTTGGCGTAGTCGTTGCCGATCTTCACCAGCTCGGGCGCCCGGCCGAAATCGGACGAGGTGAGCTGGCCCAGCGGCGGCGTCAGCAGCAGGTCGTTCGGCGTCAGCGTGGCGATGCTGGCCTGCACGTTCTGCTCGGTCAGGATGTTCACCATCTGCGTGGTGATGCCCACCACGCTGCCCAGCGTCTCGCGCCCGGCCAGCGGCGTGCCGATGTTGACCGCGATCACCACGTCCGCGCCCATGCGCCGCGCCACGGCCACCGGCAGGTTGTCCACCAGCCCGCCGTCGCCCAGGATGCGCCCGTCCACCGCCAGCGGCGAGAACACGCCCGGCACCGACATGCTCGCGCGCAGCGCGGCCGCCAGGTCGCCGCGGTCCAGCACCACGGCCTTGCCGGTCTCCATGTCGGTGGCCACCGCGCGAAACGGCGTGGGCAGGCCGTCGAAGCTGGCCAGGTGGCGCGTGGACAGCGTGTAGCGCCGCAGCAGCATTTCCAGCGAGCGGGTGGATACCGCGCCCGTGGGCAGCACGAAGGCGCCGTCGCGAAAACCCAGCATCAGCACCGGCGAGAGTTCGAAGTCCTCTTCCTTGCGGCGTTGCGACAGCAGCTGGCGCGGTTCGCGGCGGTCGAACAGGTCGCCCCAGTTCACCGCCAGGATCTCGCGCTCGAGCTCGTCCGCCGTCATGCCGCTGGCGTACAGCCCGCCCACGATCGCGCCCATGGAAGTGCCCACGATCAGGTCCACCGGCACGCGCGCCGCTTCCAGCGCCTTGAGCACGCCCACGTGCGCGAAGCCGCGCGCCCCGCCGCCCGAGAGCACCAGGCCCACGCGCGGGCGCTCGGCCTTCGGCGCGGGTGCCTGCTGCGCCAGCGCGGGTGCGCCGGCCAGCAGCAGGGCGAGCGCGCCGGCGAGGCCGTGGACGAAAAGGGCGGTGAGTCGGGCTGGCATGGAACGGCACCTGTGGACAACGGCGGCGCCATGGCGCCCGGAAGCGGCAAGTGTAGGCGGCGGCCGTGTCCCGGGCGTGGCCGGAAACACCCTGTCACGCACCGGTCAGCCCCTGGGCGGCCCGCCTCAAAAAAGCACGCCCGTTCGTGGTAATTTGCGGGTCCTTTCTTCGCACACTGAGAGACACCCATGAGCGACATCCTCGTCCACACCGAAGCCGGCGTCAGCACCCTCACGTTCAACCGCCCCGACAAGAAGAACTCCATCACCGCGGCCATGTACGGCCAGCTGGCCGACGCGCTGCAGGCCGCGCAGGACGATGCCGCCGTGCGCTGCGTCGTGCTCCAGGGCAACGAGACCATCTTCTCCGCCGGCAACGACATCGCCGACTTCCTCAACAACCCGCCGGCCGGCACGGATTCGCCGGTGTTCCGCTTCCTGCGCGGCATCGCGCAGTTTCCCAAGCCGCTGGTGGCGGCGGTGTGCGGCCCGGCCGTGGGCGTGGGCACCACGATGCTGTTCCATTGCGACCTGGTCTACGCCGGCGACAACGCCGCCTTCTCCATGCCCTTCGTCAACCTCGGCCTGTGCCCCGAGGCCGCGTCCAGCCTGCTGGTGCCACAGATGCTGGGCTACCACCGTGCGGCCGAGGCGCTGCTGCTGGGCGAGCCCTTCATGGCCGAGGCCGCGCTGGAAGTGGGCCTGGTCAACCGCGTGCTGCCCCCGATGGAGGCGGCCGGTTATGCGCAGGCCGTGGCCCGCAAGCTCGCGGCCAAGCCCATCAGCGCGCTGATCGAGACCAAGCGCCTGATGAAGAAGCACCAGACGCCACAGGTGATGGCCGTGATGGCCGAAGAGGGCGCGAGCTTTGGCCGCATGCTGGGCGAGCCGGCCGCGCGCGAGGCGTTTGGCGCGTTCATGGAACGCAGGAAGCCGGACTTCTCGAAGGTGTGAGGCGCCAGCGAAAAAGGCCTCGCTGATCGCGAGGCCTTTTGTCTGTCCGGGACCGCCGTGCTCAGTCCGCGCAGGTGTAGGACGCCGCCAGCGCGGCGTCACCCGAAACGTACTTCGGGTGCTGCGGGTATGAGCACATGGGCAGTGCCTTGGTGCCCGCCGTCACCGTGGGGTTCTTGCTCGGGGCGCGGTTCTGCTCCACCCAGTCCACCACCATCTGCAGGCCGTTGAACGAATTGGGAATCGCGGTCGCCGGGATGGTGGCGCCATCGCCATCGACCGTGTGGTTGGTGCCGGACAGACCGTGGCCGGTTTGTGGCAACACCCACAAGCGCGCGAAAGCGTCCACCACCGGCCGGGTCATCTTGTCGAGCACCGACTGGTAGTAGTCCAGCTGTGCGCCTGTGGAGGCCAGGCTGTCGTTCGAGCCGATGGTGATCAGCACCTTGCCGCCGCGCCGGTAGAACGTTGTCAGGTCCGGGTTCGTCGCATCCAGGTGCCGCGAGATCTGGACCCGGCGTGCATTGAGGGCGCCGCCTTCCACGTAGTCCAGCGGGTTCGCATTCAGGTTCTTCATGAGGAAGCCCGTCACGCCGAGGATGCCCAGGTGGGTGTGGTTGGTGGCACCCGGGTCGGCACCTTCCTGGCCCACATGGCGGGCAGGGATGAGCAAGCCCGAGCCACCTGGATCGGTCGTGGGCGCCCACATGCCGAACGACGTGACGCCATTGGCCAGCGGGGTGGCAAACTCATAAGGTGAATAGATGAAATTCAGCGTCTGGATCTGCCCATCGGTGAAGCAGGCGGTGGCCGTGCTGTCGGTCGGATTGGGGTCGACGTTGCCCGGGCAGCGCTTGCTCAGCCACGGATTGCGGCCGGGCGCGCCCGCCTTGACGTTGAAGATGTCCCGGCAAGCCTGGTAGTTGTTGATGATGCCGTCGGCCAGGCCATCGAGCTTGTCGCACTGGCGAATGAACTCCTGGCGGATCGCCGCCACCTTGACGGGGGGAACCCAGTTTGCCAGGGGCTTCTCCTGGATGCGGATCAGTTCGGGTGCCAGCAGCAAGGTGGAGAAATTGACGATGGGCACGGTGAGGGCCGCGCCGTCATAGTCAGCCGGGTAGCGCTGCATCACCGTCAGGCCCTCCCGGCCACCCTGCGAGCCGCCCTGCCAATACGTAAAGCGAGGCTTTTCGCCGTACATGCGCTCGGTCAATTTGACGCCCACATCGCGCGTCTTCTTCATCTGCATGAAGCCCAGGTTCATCATGGCTTCTTCGTTCAGGGCCCAGGTCGAGTCCAGGAAGCTGTGGCCGGAGTCGCTGCCCCAGGTGGCCGCGCCCAGCGCGAGGATGGCGGCAGACGGCGCGCCCGGCGCAAAGCCGTTCATGCCACCACCGCCCGTGTGCACCGCACGCAGGCTCCAGCTCGCCGGCAGCGAAACGCGGAAGTTGATCACCGGTGCGCTGGGGTCCACGGCATAGATGGCACCCGTGAGCGAACAGTAGGCCTGATTCGATCCCGCCGCGGCCGTCCAGACGGGCGCGTTCAATGTCACCGCCGACACCGGCTCGCCAATGTCCGCGACCGCGACGCTGGTGCCCAGCTTGGCCGCCGTGCAGTCGGCCGCGGTGATGGTCTTGGCATCAGCCGCCGGCAGCAGCGAGCCGGGTGCCGGAATGGCCAGGGAAGGTGTGGTCGGTGTGGACGGGGCCGCAGCTTCCTGGCCGCCACCACCTCCTCCTCCTCCGCAGGCCGCGAGCAAAACCGCAGTGCTGGCCGTCGCGAACGCGGCCATCCTGATTTGAAGCATGACTGTCTCCTACGTTTGTTTGTGGTGTCTTGCGAAGGGTTTGCGCCCATGTCGCGGAACAAGGTTAGTTCAGTTAACTAAATAAAAAGACTGGTGAATACCCTAGGAGCTGAAGCAGGCAGAATCCACCCTCTCCGGTGCATCTCGTGCTGAGGAGAACTTCATGGACAAACAGCGCAGCCTCAACACGCCACCTTCCAAGACCGTCAAGAACAGGGCGCAGTCCCGCGACGGCGCAGAGCCCGCTGCCGCATCGAAGAAGGGGCTGCCGCAGAAGGTGGTGCGTGCCAGGGCCGATGAACCCAAGCTGGCGATGGAGTCAACGCCCGCCGGGCGCCTGCGCGAGGGCGCCTTGCAGCAGCTGCTCGGCTACCAGTTGGCCCAGGCCTCCATCGTCACGATCGGCCTGTTCCAGGATGTGGTCGGGAATTCGCATTCGCTGCGCACGGTGGAGTACACCCTGCTGGCCTTGATCCACGCCAACCCGCTGGTGTCGCCCGCCCAGTTGACCAAGGCGCTCGGGCTGAGCGCCCCCTACATCACCAACGGCCTCGACAAGCTGGCTGGCCGTGGTCTGGTAGTTCGTGAAACAAACGAAAACGACAGACGAGGCTTTCACCTTTCCGTGACCGAGCAAGGCGAGTCGCTGGTGAAGGAACTCACCAGGCGCTTGCTCGACAACGAAAAAGCCAGTTTCAAGACCCTGACACCGGCCGAGCACCTCATGCTCGCGGAGTTGCTGCACAAGCTGGCACGCTCGCGCTGAAGCAAGGCGTGGGCGGCGAGACCTACTTGCCCTCGATGTCCTGCCCGATGCGCCACAACACGCCCGCCGGGTCGTTCAGGATGAAATCGCGGATGCCCCAGGGCCGGTCTTCGGGCGGCTCGGCGCGCACACCGTAGCGCTCGCCCAACCGCTGCGCCTCGACGTGCGCCCACCACGCGTCCACGTCCTCCACCAGCAAATGCATCATGAGGTTCTCGGCGAAGTCCTTCACGTAGAACTTCGTCAGCAGAAAACTGCTCCTGCCGGCATGCAGGTAGGCCATCTGCTCCGAAGCCCAGGCCTCGGTGAAGCCCAGGTCGATGTAGAAGCGCCGGGACTGGTCAAAGTCGATCGCGGGCAGGAAGGCCTTGATCTCGATGGTGGCCAGGTTGGGCATGGGCATCTCCTCGGTGTGATCGGCGCACTGTAGGGCAAGACGGCCGCCAAGTGACAGCCGGCGAGCGCCCGGACGAGATACTGTATAAAATTACAGCATGATGTCCGTCGCCCGCAAGATCCGCATCCTCGCGGATGCCGCGAAGTACGACGCCTCCTGCGCCTCCAGCGGCGGCACGCGCCGGGATTCGAGGGACCAGCAGGGCCTGGGGTCGAACGAGGGCATGGGCATCTGCCACAGCTACGCGCCCGACGGGCGCTGCATCTCGCTGCTCAAGATCCTGCTCACCAACTGGTGCGTGTACGACTGCCTCTACTGCGTCAACCGCGTCTCCAGCGATGTCGAGCGCGCCCGCTTCAGCGTGGAAGAGGTGGTGAACCTCACGCTCGATTTCTACCGCCGCAACGTCATCGAGGGCCTGTTCCTGAGCTCCGGCATCATCCGCTCGCCCGACTACACCATGGAGCAGCTCGCGGAGGTGGCCCGCCAGCTGCGCGAGGTGCACGGCTTTCGCGGCTACATCCACCTCAAGACGATTCCCGATGCCGACGAGGCCCTGCTCGCGCGCGCCGGGCGCTACGCCGACCGCCTCAGCATCAACATCGAGCTGCCCAGCCAGGACTCGCTCGACGCGCTCGCGCCGGGCAAGAGCAGCCGGCAGATCCGCCAGTCGATGGCCGGCATCCGCCTGAAGCTGGACGAAGCGCGCGAGCAGAAGACGCAGGCGCAACAGATCCGCTCCTTGCCCGGCCGGCCCGCCGCCAGCGCGCCACCGCCGCGTTTCGCGCCCGCCGGCCAGAGCACGCAGATGATCGTCGGCGCCGACGCGTCGGACGACCGCAGCATCCTGCAGGTCAGCGCCGGGCTCTACGCGGGCTACCGTCTCAAGCGCGTCTACTACTCGGCCTTCAGCCCGATCCCGCACGCCAGCGCCCGGCTGCCCGGCCAGGCCGCGCCGCTGGTGCGCGAGCACCGCCTGTACCAAGCCGACTGGCTGATGCGTTTCTACGGTTTCGACGCGAGCGAACTCGTGCTGCCCGGCGGCATGCTGGCCATGGACATGGACCCCAAGCTCGCCTGGGCCCTCGCGCACCCGGAGTGGTTTCCGGTGGATGTGAACCGCGCGCCGCGCGAGACCCTGCTGCGCGTGCCCGGGCTGGGCGCGCACTCGGTGCAGCGCCTGCTCGACGCGCGGCGCGTGCGCCAGGTGCGGCGCGCCGATATGGAGCGCCTGGGCACGGCGGGCCGCAAGGCGCTGGACTTCGTGCACCTGCCGGACCACCGGCCCGGTGCGGTGCCCTTGTCTTCCACCGCGCGGCCCAGGCCGGTCAGACAGGCCGACGTGCGCCAGCAGCCCGATCTGTTCGACGCGCCCGCCGTTGCCTGAGACGCCCATGCGCTGGCAGATCGAGTACGACGCCAACGACGTGCCCGCCACGCTGCGCGCGCTGTCGGCGCTGATCGCCTGCGGCGCCGAGCCGCACGGCGTGGCGTGGCGCGACGGCACCGAAGGGCAGGGCGATCTGCTGGGTGAAGACGCGGCCTCGCCCGCCACCGCGCCGCCGCCCGAAGCCGTGCCCCTGCGCGCGCTGCGAAGCCTGCCCGCCGGGGCCATGGACCTGGCGGATGCGGTGGCGCAGCACGCGCACCCCGAGCGGTTCCGCTGGTTGCACGAACTCGCGCTGGATCTGCAAGCCGACCCGCGCCGTTGGCGCGATGCGCTCGACCCCCGTCGCCTCGCACTGGAGCGCATGGCGCGCGAGGTGCGGCGCGAAATCCACAAGATGCACGCCTTCGTGCGCTTCCGCCCGATCGAGGACGGTGATGGCGGCGGCACGCGCTACGTGGCCTGGTTCGAGCCGGTGCATCACATCGTTCGCGCGGCCGCGCCGTTTTTCGCGCAGCGCTTCGCGGCCATGCGCTGGGCCATCCTCACACCGCGCCTGTGTGTGCACTGGAACCGCGAAGGCCTCGAGTTCTCGCCCGGGGTGGACCGCTCGCTCGCGCCCCCGCCCGATGCCGGCGAGGCCCTGTGGCTCGACTACTACCGCAGCATCTTCAACCCCTCGCGGCTCAAGACCGCCGCCATGCTGCGCGAGATGCCGCGCCGCTACTGGCACAACCTGCCCGAGACGCAGGCCATCACCGAACTGATCCGGACCGCGCCGCAGCGCAGCGCGCGCATGGTGGCGCAGGTCAGCGAGTCGCAGCGCCGCCTGCCCATCGGCGCGCCTCGCGCGGCGGCGCGCGCACCGCGCACACCGCAGGAGCAGCTGGACGACCTGGGTCGCCGCGCGCGCCACTGCTCGGACTGCCCGGTGGCCTGCAGCGCGACCCAGGTCGTCTGGGGCGAAGGCCGCGTGGGCGCGCGCCTGATGATCGTGGGCGAACAACCGGGCGACCAGGAAGACCTCGCGGGCCGCCCCTTCGTCGGGCCCGCCGGCGCGCTGCTGCGGCGCGCCATCGCCGAACTCGGCTGGCCGGTGGACGCGATCTACCTCACCAACGCCGTCAAGCACTTCCATTTTCTGGCGCGCGGGAAACGGCGCCTGCACAAGACGCCCGGCCAGCGCGCGGCCGAAGCGTGTGAGCAGTGGCTGGAAGCGGAGATCCGCCTCGTCCAGCCGCAGGCGGTGATCGCGCTCGGCGCCACCGCCGCGTCCAGCCTGCTCGGCGGGGGGGTGGGCGTGGCGCAGAGCCTGGGGCGCTGGCAGGCGCGGGCCGATGGCCTGCCGGTCTGGGTGGTGCACCACCCGGCGGCCGTGCTGCGCCGTGCTGAGTCGGGCGCGCCGCCGTTCGAGGACTGGGTGGAGGCGCTGCGCCCGGCTTGGCCTCAGGCCGCGCAGGCCTCGGCCGCCACGCCCAGCCGCGTGGCGAGTGCCGACAACAGCGCCGCCGCCTCATCGGTCGTGCCGGCCACGCCATACACATAGTTGTCCGGCCGCACCAGCGCCGCCACGCTCTGGTGGCGCTGCAGCCACGCTTCGGCCACGCCGTCGGTCTCCAGCGCGCCCACCGTGCCGAGCGCGACGCAGCGCAACCACGGCAGGGCACCCGCCCCGCCGGGCACGGCCTGGCCCGGGGCCAGCACCAGCCGCCAGCCGTTGCCGGCGATGGCGTCCATGCGCTGGCGCTGCGGGCCGCTGAGCAGCCAGGGTTGGGGGAACAGGCTGCCGCGCGCGGCGTGGTCCTGCGGCGCGAGCCAGCCTGTGCTCAGCGGCGGCAGGATGTCCTGGCGCGGCGTGTCCTTCACCTTGCCGCCGCACTGGGCGAGCATCGCCGCGTCGCGCTCGCGGGCCTTCACCGGGTCGCGTTCGCAGATCACCGCGCCCACGTGCTTGATGCGGCTGGTGAGTTCGCGCACGTGGGCCTTGCGCTCGTCGCCGTAGCTGTCGAGCAGAGCCTCGGCGCTCGCGCCGGACACCTCGCCGCGCAGCACGGCCGCGAGTTTCCAGGCGAGGTTGCTCACGTCGCGGATGCCCTGGCACATGCCCTGGCCGAGGAAGGGCGGTTGCATGTGCGCCGCGTCGCCCGCGAGGAACACGCGGCCCCGGCGCCATTGCTGCGCCACCAAGGCGTGGAAGCGGTAGCTCGACTGGCGCCACAGCGTGCCGTCCTCGGGCGTGATCCAGCGCGAGAGCAGGCGCCAGGTTTCCTCGGGGGTGGCGGCGTGTTTCGGGTCTTCGCCGGGGTTGAGCGAGATTTCCCAGCGGCGGTGGTTCTTCGGGCCGATGACCAGGGTGCAAGGCCGTTCGGGTTCGCAGTACTGCACGCTGACCTTCGGCAGCTTGGCCAGGCCGCGCTCGTTCATGAGCACGTCCACCACCAGCCAGGGTTCGTCGAAGTCCAGGTCTTCCAGCGGCATGGCCAGTGCGGTGCGCACCGCGCTGGAGCCTCCGTCGCAGGCGATGGTGTATTGCGCGCGCACCGTGCGGGCGGGCCCGCCCTGCGCACCGCCGATGGCGAGGTCCACGCCCTGGTCGTGCGGCGTGAGGCCGGTCATCTCCACGCCGAGCTCCACCACCACGTTGGGCAGCTGCGCGACGCGCGCGCGCAGGACCTTCTCGACCTCGGGCTGGGTGAACACCATCGAGGGCGTGTGGCCCTGTGGGAAGGGCGGCGCCACCATGGTCATGCGGCGGATCAGCTGGCCGTCCACGCCGAAGTACTCGGAGGGCGTGAAGGGTTCGCAGAACGGTGCCACCGCATCGGCCACGCCGAGCTGCTGGAACACCCGCATGATCTCGTGGTCCAGCGCGATGGCGCGCGGGATCTGGTGCACGTCGACGAGCCGGTCGCACACGTACACGCTCAGGCCCGCCTGGCCCAGCAGGCCGGCGGCCACCACGCCCGAGGGCCCGCAGCCCACGATGGCGACATCGAAAACGCGCTGCTGCATGGTCAGGCCTGTTCGTTCACGATGGGGTTGGCCAGCGTGCCGATGCGCTCGATCTCCACTTCGAAGGTGTCGCCGGCCTTCATCCAGACGGGTGGCGTGCGCGCCTGGCCGACGCCGGCGGGCGTGCCCATCACGATCACGTCGCCGGCTTCCAGCGTCAGCACCTCGGCCAGCAGCGCGATGGTCTCGGCCACGCTGAAGATCATGTCGCTGGTGTTGGCGTCCTGCATCACCTGGCCGTTGAGGCGGCCCTGGATCTTCAGGCCGGCGGCACCGGGCGGCAGTTCGTCGGCCGTCACCAGCACCGGGCCGAAGCCGCCGGTGCCGTCGAAGTTCTTGCCGATGGTCCATTGCGGCGTGCGCTTCTGGTAGTCGCGCACGCTCATGTCGTTGAAGCAGCTGTAGCCGAACACGTATTGCAGCGCATCCGCTTGCGTGGTGTGGCGCGGCACGGTGCGGCCGATGACGACGGCGAGCTCGGCCTCGTAGTCGAACTTGCCGGAGACGCGGGGCACCACGCCGGCGTCGCCGTGCGCGATCAGCGAGGAACTGCCGCGGTAGAAGAACCAGGGGTAGTCGGGTTTCTCGCGGCCGCCTTCCTTGGCGTGGTCGAAGTAGTTGAGGCCCAGGCACACGGTCTTGCCGGGTTCGGGCAGCAGCGGCGCGAGCGCGGCGCCGGCGAGCGCCTGCCGCTTGAAGGGCCCGGCCAGCGCGGCCTGGGCGGCGGCGTGCAGGTCCACGCCGGCCTTCAGCGCGGCGCGCAGGTCGGTCGGCACCTGGGGTTGGGCGTCGTGCAGGTCGACGAAGTCGGCGCCGTTCACGACGGCCAGGCGGGGCGCGCCGTCGCGCAGGTAGGTGGTGAATTTCATGGTGCGGTCAGGTTGCGGAGAAAAAACGGGTTCAGGGCATGGAGGCGAACAGCACGCGGCGCTGCGCTTCCTTGAGCGTGGCGCCGGGCGGCGGCGAGATGCCCCACTGGTCGACGCGGCCGGGCGGCCATTTCCATTCCGCCGGGCCCCGGGGCACGTAGCTTTCATCCACCTGCTCGACCTCGGCCGTGTACTCGATGACGATGCCGAAGGGGTCGATGAAGTAGTTGAAGAGGTTGTTGCCGGGGCCGTGGCGGCCGGGGCCCCATTCGATGGGGTGGCCGGCGTCCTTCATGCGGCCGCCGCCGCGCATCACCGAGTCGGCGTCGGGCATCAGAAAGGCGATGTGGTTGAGCGCGTCGTTGTCGGCCACGCCCACCGCGAGCGTGTGGTGGTCGTGGTTGCAGTTCATGAAGGCAATGGCCACGGTGCGGTCGGCCAGCGTGAAGCCCAGGGCCTCGGTGAGGAAGCGCTGCGTGTCGTCCACCGCGTGGCTGTTGAGCACCACGTGCGTGAGCCGCGCGGGCTGGTCGCGCTGCGGGCCGGTGTCTTCCCCGCGCGCATCGCCGTGCACCACCTGGATCACGCGGCCGTGCGGGTCGCGCAGCGTGAGGCCGGTGCCGCCGGCGGGGTCGTGATCGAGCGGGCCGATGGGCGAGAGCAGGGTGCCGCCCGCGCGCGGCACGGCCTCGGCCACGGCGTGCAGCGCGTCGAGGCTGCGCGCGCGCAGCGTGACCTGGCGGATCTGCGGCACCGGGCCGCCCGCGTGCAGCGCGAGCAGGTGGTGGTCGCTGCCGGTGCCGCGCAGGCAGATCGCCTGCTCGCCGCGGTGCGCCACGCTCAGGCGCCAGACCTCGGTGTAGAAGGCCTCGGCCTGCGCCAGGTCGGGCACGTTCAGGGCCACGCTGCGCACGGCCTCGATCCAGGGGGAACTCATGGGGTGCTCACTTTCTTGTGCGGCAGGCCGAGGAAACGCTCGGCGTTCTGGTGCACCAGGCGCGCGGTGGTGTCGGCATCGAAGCCAGCGGCCTCGATGCGCTGCACCGGCGTGTGGTCGTGGAAGTTGAAGGGGTGGTCGGTGCCCACCATCAGCTGCGTGTCGCCGAAGCTGGCCACCAGGTGGCGCAGCGTGGGCGTGTCGAACACCAGGGTGTCGTAGAACAGGCGGCGCGCCTGCTCGGCCGGGGCTGCGAGCACGCTGTCGCGCAGCGCCGGGAACACGCCCCAGCCCTGCTGCAGGCGCGGCAGCAGCGAAGCCAGCGTGCCGCCGCCGTGGCTGAAGGCGATGCGCAGCTTCGGCCGGCGCACCAGCAGGTTGCCGGTGATCACCGAGGCGGCGGCCAGGCCCACGTCGCCGGGGTAGGCGATCACCTGCTGCAGGGGCGCGGGGCCCACCAGGCGCTCCATGCCGGCGGGGCGGATGGCGTGCACGAACACCGCCGCGCCCAGCGCCTCGCAGGCCTCGAAGAAGGGGTCGAACACCGGTGCACCGATCGGCACGCCGTTGATGTTGCTGCCCACCTCCACCCCCGCGAAGCCCAGCGCCTTCACCGCGTACTCCAGCTCGCGGATGGCGAGGTCCACGTCCTGCAGCGGCACCGCGCCCAGGCCGGCCAGCTGGCCGCCGCCGGCGTCCACCATGGCGGCGATCTGGTCGTTGAGGAAGCGCAGCAGCTGCTGCGCATCGGCCGCCGGCATCCAGTACGACAGCAGCTCGGGCATGGGCGACATCACCTGCAGCGCCAGGCCCATGCCGGGCAGGTCCTGCAGGCGCTTGGCCACGTCCCAGCATCGGTCGGACACGGTGCGGTAGTTCTTGCCCGCGATCATCACGTGGCGGTGGCAGGGCTGCGCCGGCGCCATGGACGGCCAGTCGGCCGGCATGCTGCGGCCGATGTAGGCCGGGAAGTTCTCGGGCACGACGTGCGCATGCACGTCGATGCCGCCGCAGGTGCAGGAAGCCCGTGCCGCCACGCCGCTCATTCCGTTCACTCCGCCGTGATGCCGAGGGACTTGATCACCTCGCGCCAGCGCTCGTGCTCGCCGCGCATGAAGGCCTCGAACTCGGGCACCGACATCTTCGGCTCGGCCAGCGAGCCCAGCGTCTGCAGGCGCTGCGCCACCTCGGGCTGGCGCAGCACGGTCTCCAGGTCGCGGTTCACGCGGGCCACCACGTCGGCCGGTGTGCCGGCGGGCGCGAAGAGGCCGTTCCAGCCGGTGTACTCGAAGCCGGGGAAGGTCTCGGCGAGCGCCGGCACATTGGGCATGTCGGGCTGGCGCTGCGCCGTGCTGATGGCGAGCGCGCGCAATTGGCCGCTCTTGATGAAGGCGGTGAGCGCCGCGTCGGGCAGGCACACCAGCTGGATGCGGCCGCCGATCAGGTCCTGGATCGCTTCCGGGCCCTTGGTGTACGACACGTGGTTGAGCTTCACACCGCCCTTGACGGCCACGCTGTCGGCCAGCATGCCGGAGAAGGTCTTGGGCCCTTCGGTGCCGATGGTGACGGCGCCCGGCTGCGCCTTGGCGGCGGCCAGGGCCTGGGCCAGGTCCTTGAACGGCGCGGCGCTGGCGGTGGCGATCACGAAGGGGCTGCGGCCCACCAGGCGCACCGGCGCGAAATCCTTCACCGGGTCGTAGGGCAGGGCCTTGAAGGTGAAGGCGTTGGTCACCATCGCGGCCGTGGTGGCGTAGTAGAAGGTGTAGCCGTCGGCGGCCGAGCGCGCGGCGGCCTGCGCACCGATCACGTTCTGGCCGCCCGGGCGGTTCTCCACCACCACGCCCTGGTTCCACAGGCGGGCGAGCTGCTCGCCGAGGTAGCGCGCCAGGATGTCGGGGCCGGCGCCGGCCGGCTGCGACAGGATGAATTTCACCGGGCGCTGCGGCCAGGCCGGGGTCTGCGCGTGCAAGGCGCCGGCCAGCGGCAAGAGGAGCGCGGCTCCCGCGAAGTCTCTGCGTTTCATGGTCTTGTCTCCTGGGCGCCGTGCGGGGGCGCGGTGGTTGTAGGAAGAATCCGCTGCGGATGCTAGGGATCAACGCCATGGATGACCAGACGCCTCCATGGATTCATAGAATCCATGCCATGGATATTCGAACCGTGGACCTGAACCTGCTCGTGGTGTTCGACGCCATGGCCCGGCATTGCAGCGTGGGCCGCGCGGGCGAGGCCCTGGGCCTGAGCCAGCCGGCCACCAGCGCGGCGCTGGCGCGGTTGCGCACCGTGTTCGACGACGCGCTGTTCGTGCGCGCCGGCGCGCAGATGAAGCCCACGCCGCGCGCGATGGAGCTGGCGCCCGCGGTGCACCGCGTGGTGGAGGCGATCAACGCCGAGATCCTGCAGAAGGCCAGCTTCGACCCCGCGCGAACCGAGCGAACCTTCACCATCCTCACGCCCGACATCGGCGAGGTGGCCTTCCTGCCCGGCGTGCTGCGGCGGCTGCGGCAGGAGGCGCCGCAGGTGCGCCTGCGGGCCACGGCGCGCACGCGCTTCGCCGCCGCCGAGGCGCTGGAGTCGGGCGAGGGCGACCTGGCCGTGGGGTTTTTCCCCGACCTGCACAAGGCCGGCTTCTTCCAGCAGGCGCTGTTCAAGACCTCCTACGCGTGTGTGACCTGCGCGCACGCCGGGCCGGCGGTGGAGCGCATGACGCAGCGCCAATACCTGGCGGCGCGGCACGTGGTGGTGCGGCCCGACGGGCGCGAGCACCTGCTGGACCGTTACCTCGACGACAAAGGCTGGCAGCGCCACGTGACGCTGGAGCTGTCGCACTTCATGAGCCTGCTCTCGCTGCTGCCGGGCACCGACCTGGTGGCCACGGTGCCGGAGGACATCGCGACCGTGATGGAGCGCCACATCGCCATCCGCCGCATCGCCTTGCCCTTCGCGGTGCCAGTGATCGACGTGCAGCAGTTCTGGCACCGCCGCATGCAGCACGACCCGGCGAATCGCTGGCTGCGCGGCCTGTTCCACGAGGTGAACCGGCGCGAGGCGAACGAAGGGCTGCGGCCCTAGCGGGCAAACTTGGCGGGCCGCTTGTCCAGCCGGGCGCGCATGCCCTCGTGCTTGTCGGGGCTGGCGAAGGCGGTCTGGAAGGCGTTGCGCTCGTACTCCAGGCCGGCCGACAGCGGCGTCTCCATCGCCATCAGCACCGACTCCTTGATCAGGCGCAGCGCCACCGCCGGCAGCTCGGTCAGCTGCTGCGCCAGCGCCAGGGCGGTGGCGTCCACGGCGTCGTCGTCGAGCACCTCGGCCACCAGGCCGCCGTGCAGGGCGGCCTCCGCGCCGATCGGCTCGCCGAGCAGCAGCAGCTTCATCGCACCGAACTTGCCCAGCGCGCGCGTCAGCCGCTGGGTGGCGCCGCCGCCGGGCATGATGCCCACCTTCACCTCGGGCTGACCGAAGCGCGCGCTGCGCCCGGCCAGGATCAGGTCGGCGTGCAGCGCCAGCTCGCAGCCGCCGCCCAGCGCGTGGCCGCGCACCGCCGCGATCACCGGTTTGCGGCAGGCGGCGATGGGGCCCCAGAGCAGGTCGTGCCGGCGCGCCAGCAGGTCCATGGGCGTGGCGTCCACGTACTCGTTCAGGTCGGCGCCCGCGCAGAAGGCGCGCGGGCCGCCGGCCAGCACCAGCACGCGCACCGAGGGGTCGGCGTCCAGCCGGCGAAAGGCCTCGGCCAGCGCGTGGCGCAAGGCCAGGTTGAGCGCGTTGAACACCTCGGGGCGGTTCAGGCGCAGCAGGGCCACGCCCTCGAAGGGCCGTTCTTCCAGCAGGATGAGCTCGCTCATGCCGCACCGCCTGTGAACGTGGGCGCGCGCTTCTCGAAGAACGCGGCCACCGCCTCGGCGTGGTCGGCCGTGTGGTGGGCCAGGCCTTGCAGGCGGCCGGCGGCGATCAGCGCTTCGTCCAGCGTGCCGGTGCGGGCCTGCTGCAGCAGCTGGCGCGTCCAGCGCAGCACCTGCGGCGGGTTGGCCGCGATGCGACCGGCCAGGCGGAACGCCTCGTCGAGCAGGGCCTCGGGGGCGACCACGCGCGAGACCAGGCCGAAGCGCAAGGCCTCTTCGGCGTCGATGGTGTCACCCGTGAGGGCCATCTCGGCCGCGCGCGCGTGACCGATCACGCGCGGCAGCAGCCAGCAGCCACCGTCGCCGGGGATGATGCCGACCTTGACGAAGCTTTCGGCGAAGCGCGCGCTGGTCGATGCGATGCGCAGGTCGCACATGCAGGCCAGGTCGTTGCCGGCGCCGATGGCCGGGCCGTTGACCGCCGCGATGATGGGCACCTGCAGCGCCTCGAAGGCGCGCGGGATGCGCTGGATGCCCTCGCGGTAGCCCTGGGCGATCTGCTCGGGCGAGCCGGCGAACATGCCGGTGCGGTCGCGCATCTCGGCCACGTTGCCGCCCGAGCAGAAGGCCGTGCCCGCACCGGTGAGGATGGCCACGCGCACGCCCAGGTCGGCGTTCAGTGCGGCGAAGGTCTGTTCGAACGCCGCGAACATGGCTTCGCCGCTCAGGGCGTTGCGCGTGTCCGGCCGGTCGAGGGTGAGCAGCGCGACATGGCCGCGCCGCTCGAAGCGGATGGGTCGATCGTTCATGGCGTGTCTCCCGTGCGTTCGATCGCCATGGCCACGCCCTGGCCCACGCCCACGCACATGGTCACCAGGCCATAGCGCCCGCCGCTGCGCTGCAGCTGCCGCGCCGCGGTGAGCACCAGGCGCGCGCCGCTCATGCCCAGGGGGTGGCCGAAGGCGATGGCGCCGCCGTTCGGGTTCACATGCGGTGCGTCGTCGGGCAGGCCGAGCGCGCGCGTGACGGCCAGGCCCTGGGCCGCGAAGGCCTCGTTGAGTTCGATGACGTCGAAATCGCGCATCCGCAGGCCGGTCTGCGCCAGCAGCTTGTGCACCGCGGGCACGGGGCCGAAGCCCATCACGCGCGGCGCGATGCCGGCGCTCGCGCAACCGACGATGCGCGCGAGCGGCCGCAGGCCGTGGCGCTGCGCCGCCGCTTCGTTGGCCATCAGCAGCGCGGCCGCGCCGTCGTTCACGCCCGAGGCGTTGCCGGCGGTGACGGTGCCGCCCTGGCGGAACGCGGGCTTGAGCGCGGCCAGGCTGTCGGCCGTGGTGTCGGCGCGCGGGTGCTCGTCCACGCTCACCCGCGTGGCCGCGCCTTTGCGGCCGGGCACGGACACCGGCACGATCTCCTGCGCGAGCACACCCGATTGTTGTGCCGCCGCGGCGCGCTGCTGGCTGCGCAGCGCGAAGGCGTCCTGGTCGGCGCGCGAGATGCGGTGTTCCCGGGCCACGTTCTCGGCCGTCTCGCCCATGCTGTCCACGCCGTGCAGCGCCTCCATGCGCGGGTTCACGAAGCGCCAGCCGATGGTGGAGTCGTGCACCTCGGCGTGGCGCGAGAACGCGGCCGTGGGCTTGGGCATCACCAGCGGCGCGCGGCTCATGCTTTCCACGCCGCCAGCGACGGCGATCCGCGCCTGGCCCGCGTGCAGCGCGCGCGCCGCCTGCGCCACGGCTTCGAGGCCCGAGCCGCACAGCCGGTTGACCGTGACCGCCGGCACCTCCACCGGCAGGCCCGCGAGCAGCGCGCTCATGCGCGCCACGTTGCGGTTGTCTTCGCCGGCCTGGTTGACGCAACCGTAGATCAGCTCGTCGATCAGCGCCGGGTCCAGCGAAGGGTGGCGCGCCAGCAGGGCCTGCAGGGGCAGGGCACCGAGGTCGTCGGTGCGAAGGCCCGAGAGCGCGCCGCCGTAGCGGCCGATCGGCGTTCGCACGCCGTCACAGAGATATGCGTTCATGAAGTGAGACCAGGTAGGCGTGAAGGGGAGCCAGGTCGAGGACGCCGCGGAACCGGCTTTGCCGGGCCGCCAGCGTCGCCCCCTGGGGGGTGGCGGCGAAGCCGACGCGGGGGGTTACAAGTCGAGCACGCGCTCGGCGTTCCCGTGCATGATTTTTTCCATCACCTCGGGCTTGTAGCCCAGCTCGTCCCACTCGCGCAGGATGCGCTCGTAGGGCAGGCTGGGGTAGTCGCTGCCGAACATGATCTTGTCCTGCAGCCGGCCCCGGATGTCCACCTTGAGGTTGCCCGGGAAATGCTTGGGCGCCCAGCCCGACATCTCCCAGTACACGTTGCCCTTGTGCAAGGCCACGGCGGTGGTCTCGTCGACCCAGGGCCAGCCGGGGTGGGCCATGATGATCTTCAGGTTCGGGAAGTCGGCGGCCAGCTGGTCGATGTGCTTGGGGTGGGCGTGGCGCACCAGCGCGCCGTTGCCACCCGGCATGCCGGCGCCCATGCCGGTGGTGCCCACGTCGATCATCACCGCCGCGCCCATGGCGTTGATCTCCTCGAACAGCGGGTAGTAGCGCCGGTCGCTCACGGCGAAGTGCTGCATGATGGGATGGAAGTGAAAGCCGATGAAGCCCAGCTCGCGGATCGCCTTGCGGGCCTGGATCATCGCGATCTCGCCCTTGGCCGGCTCCACCGCGCCCCAGCATTGGATGACCCGCTTCGGGTGGCGCTTCCACATGCCGTGCACGTATTCGTTGGTGCAGGGCGGCGCGGCGACCGTGGTCTCCAGGTCCAGCGCGACGAGGCAGGCCTCGACGCCGGCACCGGTGAACTCGGCGATCACCTCGTCTTCGGTCTTGCCGACCCAGTCCCGTTTCCAGTAGCGGGCCAGTTCGGCGGGGTAGGGTCCCTGGGACTCGATCCAGGTCGGGGTGCCGGGGTAGCAGTGCAGGTCGATGATTCGCATGGTGGCTCTTTTCTTTCGGTGTTCAGTGGGGCACGCGGCGCGCGGCCTCTTCTTCCGCGTGCTTGTGCGCGATCAGTTCGCCCAGGGCCTTCTTGGAGACCTTGCCGAAGGTGGAGACCGGGAAATCCGGCAGCACCTCCAGGCGCTCGGGCAGCTTGAACTTGGCGATTTCCTTGGTGAGCAGGAAGCCCACGAGTTCCTTCAGGTGCAGCGACTGACCCTGTTTGAGGATCACGAAGGCGCACATCTTTTCGCCCAGGGCCGCGTCGGGCATGGGCACGCAGGCCACGTTCTGCACGGCGGGGTGCATCAGGATCAGGTTCTCCACCTCTTCGGCGCTGATCTTTTCGCCGCCCCGGTTGATCAGGTCCTTCTTGCGCCCCTCCACGATGTAGTTGCCCGAGGGGTGCTTGCGCATCAGGTCGCCCGAGCGGTAGAAGCCGTCGGGCGTGAACTGGCGCGCGTTGTACTCGGGCACGCCGAAGTAGCCGCGCAGCGTGTAGGGGCCGCGCACGGTGAACTCGCCCACCTCGCCGTCGGGCACCACGCGGCCTTCTTCGTCGAGCAGCAGCACCTCGTCGTCGTCGCACACCGGGCGGCCGCAGGTCTCGAGCTTGACCTCTTCCGGGTCGCCGGCGCGCACGAACATCAGCGTGCCTTCGGACATGCCGAAGTTCTCCTGCACGAACACACCGGGGATCAGCGCGCGCGTCTTCGCGCGCACCTCGGGCTGCATGCGCTGCCCGCCGCTCTGGATCAGCTTGAGGCTGGAGAGGTCGAAGTCCTCGGCCGCGTCGTCGTTGATCAGGCGGATCAGCAGCGCGGGCACCACCTTCAGGTGCGTCACCTTGTGCTTCTCGATCAGCGCGAACATCTCGGCGGGCCGGGTGTTGGCGTGCAGCACCACCTTGGCGCCCTTGAACAGAAAGCCCTGGATGCCGGGGCAGGCCAGCGGCAGGTTGTGCGCGATGGGCAGCACCAGCAGCAGCACCGACTCGGCGTCGATCTCGGTCACGTCGGCGGCCACTTTGGAGTTGTAGGCGTAGTCGTTGTTGGTGCGCGGGATCAGCTTGGGGATGCCGGTGGTGCCACCCGAGAGCTGGAAGATGCAGGGGTCGGTCGGGTCGATGCGGATCTCGGCCAGGCGCGAGGCCGGCAGCGTGGCGGGCTTGTTGATCAGCTCGCGCAGCGAGACCTCGCCCGGGCCGGCCTCGCCGAGCACGAGGCGGAATTTCAGCGACGGGTTTTCCGCCTGCACGCGGGCGATCACCGGGGCGAAGGCGAAGTCGCCCGACGTGTCCGGGTAGACGCAGGTGGTCGCGCCCGAGAGCTGCACGAACTGGCTGATCTCGGCGTAGCGGTGCGTGACCAGCGCCGCGATCGGGATGCAGCCGATCTTCTGCAGCGCGAAGTACAGCAGCACGAACTCGTGCACGTTGGGCAGTGTGGGCACCACGCGGTCCAGCGGTTTCAGACCGAGTTCGAGCAGGTTCAGCGCCAGGTTGGTGGTGATGCGGTCGAGCTCGGCGTAGGTGAAGCTCACGTCGCCGTCGATCAGCGCCACGCGGTCCGCGTAGCGCTGGAACACGGCGTCGAACTCCTGCGCCAGCGACTGGTCGCGCCAGTAGCCCTTGGCGCGGTAGCGCGCGGCGTACTCGGGGGGAAGGGAACGAATCCTTCAAGCATGGTGGGTCTCCTGGGTGCGGTGGGGTCAGGTCGAGCTCGTGAAGCCGCCGTCGATGACGACAACCTCGCCCGTGACGAAGCGCATGCCCTGGATCAGGTTGAGCATCACCTCGGCCACGTCGTCGGCGGTCACGCAGCGCTTGAGCGGCGTGGCCTTGGCGCGCGCGCCCATGAGGGCGTCGTACTTGTCGCCCAGCATGCGCTCCATCCAGTCGCCCTCCATCCAGCCCGGCGCCACCGCGTTCACGCGGATGTCGGGGCCGAGGTTCCAGGCCAGCATCTTGGTCAGGCTCACCACGGCGGCCTTGCTGGCGGCGTACGGGGGCGGTTGCGGGCCGGGGCGCAGGCCCACGATGCTCGCGGTGTTGACGATGCAGGGCTCACCGCCCTGTTCCTTGCTCTTGCGAAGCAGGGGCACGGCCGCGCGGCTGACCTGGAAGTTGCCGCGCACATTGACCGCGAAGGTGCGGTCCCATGCGTCCATGTCCAGGCTTTCCAGGTCCTTCACCTTCCAGGTGGCGGTGGTGCCGGCGTTGTTGACCAGCGCGTCCAGATGGCCGAAGGCCTCGCCCACCTGGGCCAGCATCCGGCGCACGGCGGCGTCGTCGCTCACGTCGCACTGCAGCAGCAGGGTCTTCGCGCCCAGGGCCTGGGCTTCGGCGGCCACCGCCTGCGCGGCTTTGGCGCTGGAGGCGTAGTTGATGGCCACGTCGTAACCGGCCTGGGCGAGGGCCAGCACGGCGCTGCGGCCGATGCCGGTGCCGCCGCCGGTCACGAGGGCTTTTTTGCGTGGGGTCATGGTGGGTTTCTCCAGTTGAAAGGGTGAGTTCATCCCGGACACCGGCGCGACCGGTGCCCTCGGGCGGTGGGGTTGAGGCGGCTTATTGCGGCTGCACGCCGAGTTCGGTCACCAGGTGCTTCATCGCGGCCTGCTGCTGCACGAAGAACTCGCGCGCGCCGGCCACGCTGTCCTGGCGCGGGTACACGCCCAGCTCGCCCAGGCGCGCGGTGACCTCGGGCGAGGCGGTGATGCGGTTCACGTCGGCGTTGATGCGCTCGACGATGGCGGCCGGCGTGCCGGCGGGCACGATGATCTGGAACCAGCCGATGGCCTCGTAGCCGGCGTAGGTCTCCGCGACGGCGGGGGCGTCGATGCCCGGCAGGCGCTTGGCCGAGGTGACGCCCACCGCGCGCAGGCGGCCGGACTTCACATGCGGCAGCAGGCCCGGCACGCCGTCTACGGTGAGCAGCGCGTCGCCCGCGAGCACGGCGGCCACGGCCTCCGGCGGGGTGCGGTAGGGCACGGTGAACATGCCCATGTCGCCGGCCTTGCTGACCATCTCGCCGGCCAGGTGCGGCAGCGAGTTGAGTTGCGGCGCGGCGAAGTTCACCTTGCCGGGCTGGGCCTTGGCGTGTTTGGCGAGGTCGCTCACGGAGCGGATGTCGCTGGCGGCCGGCACCACCAGCATCAGCGGGCTGATGCCCACCGTGGCGGCCGGGGTGAGGTCGGTGTCGGGATTGAACTGCGGGTTCTTGAACACCAGCGGCGTGATGGTGCCCATGGCCGCCGGCACGAAGCCGATGGCGTAACCGTCGGGCGCCGAGCGGGCCAGCGCCGACATGCCGGGAATGCCGCCCGCGCCGGGCCGGTTGTCCACCACCACGCCCTGGCCCCAGGCGGCGGCGAGCTTGTCGCCCACGATGCGCGCGATCACGTCGGGCGCGGAGCCGGCGCCCACGGGCACGATCATGCGCACCGGTTTGTGGGGCCAGGCCTGGGCCATGGCGGTGGTGCTGCCCAGCATGAGCAGCAGGAAAGCCGCATGCAGGGCATGGCGTCTGGAAAGGCAGGTCATGTCGTGTCTCCGGATCGTTGGTCTTGGTGTCCCCGCTCGGTGGGGCTGAGGCGGACTCTAGGCAAACACGAGGATTCCAATAAGATGGCGTGATTGCGAAAGCGATACGAAAATCGCATCCCCATGGAGACACGCCCGCGCATGAAACTCGATCAGCTGCAGCACCTGATGGCCATCGTCGAACACGGCAGCCTGCGCTCGGCCGCGCGGCGGCTGGACATGCCCCAGCCCGCGCTGACGCGCAGCGTGCGCGCGCTGGAGCGGGAGCTGGGGGTGAGCCTGTTCGCGCGGCAGACCACGGGCATGGTGCTGACGGCCGAAGGCGTGCGCTTTCACCGGCGGGCCTGCGTGATCTCCAGCGAAGCGCGCCGCGCGCGCGAGGAGGTGCAGCACCCCGGGCCGGGCTACGAAGGCACGGTGTCGGTGGCGCTGTCCATCATGCCGCACCTGGGCATGCTGCCCGACGCCCTGTCGGTGTTCCGCAAGACCTACCCCAAGGTCAAGCTCAACCTCACCGAAAGCCTGATGCCCGCGGTGGAGGGCGCGCTGCGCGACGGCAGCCTGGACTTCTACCTCGGCGCGGCGCCCTGGCAGAAGACCGCGCCGGGTCTGGCCATGCAGCACCTGTGCGACAACACCCGCGTGGTGGTCTGCCGCAAGGGCCACCCGCTGGCGCGCGTGCGCAGCCTGAAGTCATTGGCCGGTGCCGACTGGGCCAGCACCACCATCGACTACAACGCCGAGGAAGACCTGGCACGCTTGTTCGCCACCCACGGCCAGCCCGCGCCGCGCGTGATGCTGAGCGCGCATTCGGCGCTGTCGGTGCAGGTGGCGCTGGTGCAGACCGACCTGCTGGCCATGCTGCCCCGGCAGTGGATGGACTTCGCGATGACGCGCGACCTGCTGGAGGTGATCCCGGTGCGCGAGCGGCTGCCGGCGCCGGCGATCGTGCTGGTGCGGCGGCCCGACCTGCCGCTCTCGCCGCCGGCCGAGTTCTTCTGCGACGTCTTGTTGCGCGGCCTGCCGAAGGCCTGAATCAGCCGGCCTGCAGCCCGGCGGCGGCCACGCCGGCCAGGCAGATCAGCTCGTCTTCATCGCCGGTGCCGCCGCTGGCGCCCACCGCGCCGAGCAGCCGGCCCTGCGGATCCTTGATCACCACGGCGCCGGTCTGTGGCAGGAACTTGCCCTCGGCCGTGGCCGCGAGCGAGACGAAGAAGTTGGGGTTGCCCTTGGCGCGCTCGCTCAGCGTGCGGCTGGACACGCCCATGCCGACCGCGCCCCAGGCCTTGGCCTGGGCGATGTCGAAGCGGAACATGCTGGCGCCGTCTTCGCTGACGAAGGCCTTGAGGTGGCCGGCGGCGTCGAGCACGGCGATGGCCATCGGCGCGTAGGCCTTCTCCTTGGAGGTGGCGAGGGCGGCGTCGAGGATCTGCCGGGCTTGATCGAGGGTGAGGCTCATGGTGGGGTGGCGGTTCGGAAAGGGAAAAAAGGGGCGCGCGATCTTGCCATGCTCAGTCTTCGGGCTTGAAGCCGGTGACCTTGACCACGTGGGCCCAGAACGCGTGGTTGTCTCGGATGGCCTTGGCCAGGCCTTCGGGCGTCACCCGCATGACCTCCAGGCCGTTCTTGTCGATCACGTCCTTCATCGCGGCCGAGGCCAGCGCGTCGTTCACGGCGGTGTTGAGCGCGGCCACCTTGGCCTTGTCCATGCCGGCCGGGCCGTACCAGCCGAGCCAGTCGACGAATGCCACGTCCTTGTAGCCGAGCTCGGTCAGCGTGGGCGTGTCGGGCAGGGCCTTCCAGCGCGTGGGCGCCGAGACCGCGAGCGCGCGCAGGCTGCCCGCGCGGATGTGCGGCAGCACCTCGCTGACCACGTTGAAGCTGACCGGGATCTGGCCGCCGCGCAGGTCGGTGAGCAACGGCGCGCCACCTTTGTAGGGCACGGCCTGCATGTCCACGCCGGACTGCTTGCCCAGCATCGCGCCGGCCAGGTGCAGCGAGGAGCCGGTGGCCGGCACGCCGTAGTTGGCCTGGCTCGGGTTGGCCTTGGCCCACTTCAGGTAGTCGGCCACGGTGCGGATCTCGGCCGGCAGGCCCGGGCCGGCGGTGAACACGGCGGTGTAGGTGCACAGCCCGGCGATGGGGGTGAAGTCGGTCAGCGTGTCGTAGGGCAGCTTCTTGAACACGTGCGGGTGCAGCGTCATCAGCGAGCTCGGGCAGCCGAACAGGGTGTTGCCGTCGGGGGCCGCGCGCTTGACGAACTCGGCCGCGATGCGGCCGCCCGCGCCGGGCTTGCTGTCGTAGATGATGGGCTGCGGGTACTTGCCGCGCAGCTGGTCGATCAGCGGGCGCGCGACCTGGTCGCCCAGGCCGCCGCCGACCGGGAAGCCGGACCAGAGCGTGGCGTTGGCGGCCGGGCCTTGCGCGAAGAGGGGCAGGCCGGTGGTGGCCAGGCCACCGAAGGCGGCGCTGGCGCGCAGCAGGGTTCTGCGTTGCATGTCTTGTCTCCTGTTGTTGTGGAAAACGGGGCGCCCGGTGTCAGGGCGGGTCGAGCCGGGTGAGCGAGGCGAAACCGTATTTGTTCATGCCCACGAACGCGCCCACCGCCGGGTGTGGCACGAAGCGGGTGCGGCAGTCGAGCACGGCGGGCAGGCCGGAGGCGATCGCGCGCTGCAGCGCGGGGGCCACGTCGGCCGCGCGCGTGACCACCTCGCCGTGGCAGCCGAAGCCGCGCGCGATGGCCGCGTAGTCGGTGTCTTCCAGGCCGGTCGCCATCTCGAAGCCGAGCCCGGCCTTCTGGCCCATGCGGATCACGCCCCAGGCCGCGTTGTTGTGCACCACCGTGATCACCGGCAGGCGGTGGCGGCGCGCGGTGTCGAGTTCGTTGAGCGTGAAGCCGAAGGCGCCGTCGCCGGTGATGTTGAGCACCGGGCGGCCGGGGAACTGCGTCTGCAGCGCGATCGCGGCCGGCAGGCCGTAGCCCAGGTGGGACATGCCGGGTTCGTGAAAGCGCGTGCGCACCTCGTGCACCGGCGTGAGGTCGTTGCTCCAGAAGGTGGTGTGGCCGCCGTCGTAGACCGCGAGCGCATCGGCCGGCAGCGCATCGCCCAGGGCCTTGGCCAGCGCGGCGGGGTGCATCACAGGGTCGGGGTCGGCGACCATGCGCGCGAGCTGGCCTTCGTGCCCCGCGCGCACCGCGCGCAGCTCGGCGAGCCAGGCACCGTCGGCCGTCGCGGTGGATTCACCCAGGGCCGCGAGCAGGTCGCGCAGCGCCTCGCCCGCGTCGGCCTGCATGGCCACCTCGTGCAGCGCGGCCTGGCCGAGCGAGGACGGGTCGATGTTGATGTTGATGAGCCGGTGGTGGCGCCGCGCGAGCGCGCCGCGCGCGTCCCACATCCACGACGACCAGCGGCAGCCCACGCTGAGGATCACGTCCGCGCGCTCGAAGGCATGTTTCACCGAATCGCCCGCGATGATGCCGCCGTGGCCGATGAAGTGCGGGCTGTCCGAGGGCACCACGCCCAGCGCCATCTGCGTGGGCACCACCGGCGCGTTCAGGCGCTGGGCCAGCGCGCGCAGGGCGGTGGCGGCCCCGGCGGCCACCACGCCGCCACCGCCCACGATGAGCGGGCGTTGCGCGCCGCGCAGCAGTTGCACCGCCGCCTCCACCGCCGCCTGTGCCGGGCGCGGCCCGAGCGTGGCGCGGTAGCGCCCGGGGGCCACGTCGAACTCGTCGGCCGCGAAGGCGTGCACCTCGCCCAGCACGTCCTGCGGAATGTCCAGGTGCACCGGGCCGGGCCGCCCGCCCAGGGCCTCGCGGAAAGCGCGCCGCGCGAGTTCCGGCATGCGGCGCGCGTCGTGCACGACCGCGTTCCATTTGGTCAGGGGCCGGGTCACGGCCACCGTGTCCAGGTCCATGAACACACCGCTGTGCGGATACGACGAGGCGCGGTGCTGGTTGGTGGTGACGGCCAGCAGCGGCAGGTTGTTGTTGAAGGCCACGCCCAGGCCGGCGGCGAGGTTGAGGCCGCCGGGGCCCAGCTCGCCCACGGCCACCGCGAGCCGGCCGGTGCCCGCGTGCACGGCGGCGGCCATCATCGGCCCGGCGGCTTCGTGGCGCACGCCGATGAAGCGGATGCGCGGCTCGCGGCTGAGCGCATGGAACAGCGGCGAGAGCTTGCCGCCCACGATGCCGAACACCGTGTCCACGCCCTCGGCCAGCAGCACGTTCACCAGCGCCTGCGCCCCCGTGAGGCGCAGGGGCGGGGTGGCGGTCGCGGGCGCCGGCGGCAGCGCGGCGTCGGGGTGGGGGTTGCGTGTCATGGAGGCGGATGATGCGCGAGCCGCGCCGCCGAAGCGATGGACGTTTCGGCCCGATTCAGGTACTTTTCCGGCATCACCTGCCACCCGCCCCTGCCATGACCGCCTCCCCCTTGCTGCTCGTTCCCTTCCGGGAAGTCCGCCACGACCAGCCCGACGACTGCCTGCACTACGAGTCCGTGGCGGTGCGCGGCGCCGAAATGGACTGGACGATTCCGGCGCACCGGCACGAGGGTTTGCACCAGTTCCAGTTCCTCGCGCACGGCAGCGTGCGCGGCACCATCGACGGCCAGGACTTCGAGGCCCAGGCCCCGGTGATGCTGCTGCTCGCGCCGGGCTCGGTGCACGGTTTCACCTACACGCCCGACGCTGTGGGCCACCAGGTCACGCTGCCCACCACCACGCTGCGCCAGCTGCTGGGCGGCTCGAAGCTGGTGGACGACGGGCTGGGCACCTCCTGCGTGCTGCCGCGCCTGCAGGACGGGGACGAGGCGGAATGCGCGAACCTCTTCGCGCAGGTGGCACGCGAGTTCCGCGCCCAGCACCCGGGCCGCGTGCACGCGCTGCTGGCCAGCGCCACGCTGCTCGCGGTGCAGTACCTGCGCCGCCGCGGCGAGCACTTCAAGCGCGAGCGCGGGCAGGGCGAGCGCGATGCGCTGGTCAAGCGCTACCTCGCGCTGGTCGAGCAGCACTACCGCGAGCACGAGCCGCTGAGCTTCTACGCGTCGGCCCTGGGCGTGACGCCCGACCACCTCAGCCGCACCTGCCGCCACGTGGCGCGCCAGTCGGCGCTGCAGATCCTGCACGAGCGGCTGATGCTGGAGGCGCGCCGCCTGCTGGCGTATTCGTCGCTGCCGGTGGCGCAGGTGGCACAGCAACTGGGTTACGACGACGCGGCCTACTTCAGCAAATTCTTCGGCCGCGCGGTGGGCAACACGCCCTCGGACTACCGCGCGCTGGTGGCCAGCGGGGTGCGCGGCGCGGCCTGACGAAACGCCGTGCGGGAGGTCAGTCGAGCGCTTCGCGGCGCGCGAACCGCACCACCGTCACACCCCGGCGGGCCTGCCGCGTCGAGGGCATCACGAGCACACAGTCGTCGTGCGGCGTCACCACCGGCTCGCCGTCGTTGTCCCCGATCACGGTGCCCGCGTGGGCAATCGTCTCCAAACCCAGGAAGCGCTCGGTGAAGAAGAAGCGGGGGCTTCTCGCCACCACGGCCCCGGTCACGTGCAGCGCCCACTGCCGGGGGCATCGGGCTGCCTCCACCCCGGCATCCATCGGAGCGCGCCCGCATGCGTGACCGTGCCGGCCTGAAGCAGGAAGCGCGCGCACTGATCGCGGGCGACATCGAGGCTGGTCGGGTCGCCGTGATAGCCACACTCGATGAGCAGGGAGCGCGTGTCGGGCGCGTCCTCGTCCGGCAGGCCGAACTGGCCATAGTCCCGCATGCGCACCCCGTCCTGATGACCCGTGTCCACGACCACGTGCGCTGGCGCGCCCAGCTGGCGCGCCAGCGCCAGGTTGCGCCCGTGCAACCCCACCAGCGAGAGCGGTTGTCCTGGCTCGTGCATGGAGTGCAGGTCCAGCAGCCACTGCGCGCGTTTGACAAAGGGCTCCAGGGCGGCAGCGCGTTGGCGTTCGCGGGTGTCGGCACCGCGCAGGCGCTCTGGCGTCCATTGCCGGTTCATGTCTTCGTCGATGAACCGAGATGCATCGCTGTCGGCCGGGTCGAAGCGGTCGAAGGCCGCCAGATTGCAGAACGCCAGCGTGAGCGAACCGGCCTCGGGGCGCAGGCCCGCCTCGAGGAGTTCCTTCACCGCCCAGGCACCACACAACTCGTTGCCATGCACCAGCGCGCTCAGCATGACGCGGCGGCCGGCCACGCCGGTGTCGAAGTGCCACACGCCTTCGACGCCGGTGTTGCCGACGCGCCAGCGGCCGAGGTCGGGAGGGCTGAGGGAGAACATGGGATGGCTCATTCCTTGATGTTCGCGAAGTCGACGATCTTCTGGTACTTCGCCGACTCCGCGGCGAGAAACCCGTTCATCTCGACGTTGAGCGGCGCCACGGTCGACCCGCTGTCTTCCAGCTTCTTGCGGAACTCCGGTGTCTGCAGGGATTCGGCGAGCGCGTTGCGCAGGCGCACCGTGATCGCCTCGGGCAGATTGGGTGGTGCCATCAGGGCAAACCAGACACTGATGTCCATCTGGTTGAGCGAGGGGTGATCGGCCAGCGGCGCGATGTCCGGGGCGACGGCCGAGCGCTTCTTCTCGGTGATGCCCAGGGCCACCACCTTGCCACCGCGGATGTGCGGCAGCCCGCTGGAGAGCACGTACACACCGAAATCGACCGTGCCGGCGTACAGGTCTGTCGTCAGCGGGCCGACACCGCGGTAAGGAATATGCGACATGAAAAGGCCGGCCTGCTGCTTGGCCATTTCCGCCGACAGGTGCAGCGCGGTGCCCACCCCGGAGCTGCCGTAGATGTACTTGCCAGGCCTGGACTTGACCGTCTTGATGAACTGGTCCACCGTCTTGACGCCACTCTGCGCGGAGGCCACCAGCACCATGGGCTGCGACGCCACCAGCCCGATGGGCGTGAAATCCTTGTAGCTGTATTTGACCGAAGGCGAAATGAGGCGGTTGATCGCGATCTCGTTGTTGGCCCCCAGGAGAAGCGTGTAGCCGTCCGGTGCCGCGCGCGAGACCTTGTGCGCGCCAATGGCACCGCCCGCGCCGCCCACGTTTTCCACGATGACGGCGACGCCCAGCTTCTTCGCCAGCTGGTCGGCCACGGCCCGGCCGGTGAGGTCGGTGCTGCCGCCTGGCGGGTAGGCCACCACGACCGTGATCGGGCGCTCTGGATAGGCGTCGGTCTGGGCCAGCGCGGCAGGCGCCAGGCCCACGGACAGCATGATCGGCAGGACGGTGGAAAGGACGCGGTGAAAGTTTCTCATGTGGGTCTCCTCTTTGAACAACCGCGATTCTTGGTGTCGGGGCCTTTCGCCAGGGTGCTGAAACGGCACCTTTCGGTGCCTTTTTGACATCAGCCCACGCAGGAGACCTCCCAGAGCCTTTCCGCCAGCGATGAGAGGCGCCGTTTGGTGCGGACCATCCGGATCTCGAAAACGACCTCCAGCGCCTTGCCGGCCAGCGGGATGACCTTTCCTGCCTTGTGAGCCCCCACCACCAGCGACCAGGGCAGCCATGCCACGCCCAGTCCCTTGAGCACGTACTCCAGCAGGGCGTCGGCCGAATCGCATTGCAGAGTGGGCGTCAGACGCGGGGCTTGGGCATGGTTCGAGAGGTGATCGGAGACCAGCTGTCCCAGCGCCAGCGTGTTGGCGTAGGCCAGATAGGGCACGGGTTTGCTGGACGAGAAGTTGTAGAGCGGCTTTCCGCCGGCGCTGGCGCGCGACACCGGCACCAGCCGGTCGTGTGCCATGGTGTGCTGCAGGTACCGGGAGGGTTGCAGGCGCACGCTGATGGCGGGGTGGTAGTAGGTCAGCAGGAAGTCGGCATCGCCGCGCTCGAAGCGCTGCAGCGACTCACCCATCGACCCGGTGCGCACATGGACCAGCGCCCCGGCAGTGTGGGCCCTGATTCGCCACAGCCAGTCGGCGGCCAGCGTCCGGGCCAGGGTACGGCCGGTGGCCAGCGTGAGAACGTTCTGCCCGGGGAAAGCGCGGTCCTGGATCTCGCTGCGGGCGGACGCCAGTGCCTCCACCGCTTGCCGCGCATGCTGGAGCAGGGTTTCTCCGGCCGGGGTGAAGCTCACCGGCGCGCCCTCCCGCGACACCAGCTCCGCGCCGGCCCATTGTTCCAGGCTGCGGATCCGCCGGCCGAACGCGGGGTGGGTGACATGGCGCCGAGCCGCGGCCCGCACGAAGCTCCGGGTCTCGGCCAGGGCAATCAGGTCTTCCAGCCATTTGATCTGCATGGGGTGGTCCTCGTTGAAGGGATGGCACATGATGCGTGGAAGTGGCCATGTGGGTTTTGAGTAGATTCCTGTGCCTTCAGACCATGGTTGAGGGGCCCCCCGTCTCCTAGCATTGGCCCGACTCGAACACCCTTGTTCGGGGCCATCACCAAAACAGGAGACAAGCAGCATGGATCTGAAACTGTGGGCCGCCGCGTCCGTTGTCGCCGCCGCCAGCGTGGGCGTGGCCCAGGCTCAAACCGCCCAGCAGGGCAAACTGTCGAACGACGTGCTGCGCATCGGCGTGTTGACCGACATCTCCGGCGTCTACGCCGACATCTCGGGCAAGGGCGCGGTCGAGGCCGTGAAGATGGCCGTGGAGGACTTCGGCGGCAAGATGTTCGGCAAGCCGATCGAGGTGGTTTTCGCCGATCACCAGAACAAGGCCGACGTGGGCGCCGCGAAGGCGCGCGAGTGGTACGACTCGGGCAACGTGGACATGATCAACGACCTCGCCAACTCCGGCGTGGCGCTGGCCGTGGCCGGCGTGGCGAAGGAGAAGAAGCGCCACGCCATCGTGAACAACGCGTCCAACGTGGGCGTGACCAACGCGCAGTGCTCGCCCTACGCGGTGCACTACACCTACGACGCGTACGCCCTGGCCAACGGCACGGGCAAGGCCATCGTGGAAGGCGGCGGCGACACCTGGTTCTTCCTGACGGTGGACTTCGCCTTCGGCATCGGCCTGGAGCAGCAGGTGGGTGACGTGGTGCGCAACGCCAAGGGCCGCGTGGTGGGCGCCGCGCGCCACCCGCTGGGCACGACGGACTTCTCGTCCTACGTGCTGCAGGCGCAGGCGTCCAAGGCCAAGATCATCGGCCTGGCCTCCACCGGCAACGACACGATCAATGCGATCAAGGCGGCCAACGAGTTCGGCCTGACCAGGAACCAGAAGCTCGCCGCGCTGCTGCTGTGGATCCAGGACGTGCACGCCCTGGGCCTGCCGACCGCGCAGGGCCTGCAGCTCACCAACGCCTGGTACTGGGACATGAACGACGAGACGCGCGCCTTCGCCAAGCGCTACCAGCAGCGCGTGGGCGGCCAGATGCCCAACATGGCGCACGCGGGCGACTACTCGTCCACCCTGCATTACCTCAAGGCCGTGCAGGCCGCCGGTTCGGACGACCCGGACGCCGTCTCGGCCAAGATGCGCGAGCTGCCGATCAACGACATGTTCGCCAAGGGCGGCAAGATCCGCGAAGACGGTCGCATGGTGCACGACATGTACCTGTGGCAGGTGAAGACGCCGGCCGAGTCCAAGTACCCGTGGGACTACCTGAAGCTGGTGAAGACCATCCCCGGCGAGCAAGCCTTCATGCCGCTGGCGCAGAGCACCTGCTACCTCGTCAAGAAGTAAGAAGCCCCCCGTTGCTTGCTCACTGCGTGTAGCCGCATACCCCCCACCGGGGGGCGGGCCGGCCGCTTCGGAGCGGCCGTGCGCAGCGGCCCCTTGATTGCCTCTCTCCACCATGTCTTCTATCCTCGAAACGCAGGGCCTCTCGCGCAGCTTCAACGGGTTTCACGCCGTCTCGAACGTGAACCTGTCGGTGCGCGAAGGCAGCATCCACGCCCTCATCGGCCCCAACGGCGCGGGCAAGACAACCTGCTTCAACCTGCTCACCCGCTTCATCGACGCGAGCGCCGGCCGCATCCGCTTCCAGGGCCAGGACATCACGCGCACACCGGCCGACGCGGTGGCGCGCCTGGGCCTGGTGCGCTCGTTCCAGATCTCGGCCGTGTTCGGCCAGCTCAGCGTGTTCGAGAACGTGCGCCTGGCGGTGCAGCGCCGCCGCGGCCATTCGCTGGACTGGTGGCGCAGCGACCGCGCGCTGGCCCAGTACGACGGCCGCACCCGCGAGCTGCTGGACGAGGCCGGCCTCTCGGCCTGGGCCGAGCACAGCGCCGGTGAACTGCCCTACGGCCGCAAGCGCGCGCTGGAGCTGGCGACCACGCTGGCGCTGGAGCCGCGCGTGCTGCTGCTCGACGAGCCGATGGCCGGCATGGGCGCCGAGGACATCGCCCACGCGGCGGCGCTGATCCGCCAGGCCGCGCGCGGGCGCACCGTGCTCATGGTGGAACACAACCTCTCGGTGGTGGCCGACCTGTGCGACCGCATCACCGTGCTGGCGCGCGGCGAGGTGCTGGCCGAGGGCGACTACGCCGGCGTTTCGCGCGACCCGCGCGTGGTCGAGGCCTACCTGGGCCATGGCCATGGCGGCCAGCGCAAGCACCACAAGGCGGAGGCCCCGCATGGCTGAACCGCTGCTGACCCTGCGCGACGTGAGGGCCTGGTACGGACCGAGCCAGGCCCTGCACGGCGCGAGCCTGGACGTGCGCGAAGGCGAGCTGGTCACGCTGCTCGGCCGCAATGGCGCCGGCAAGTCCACCCTGCTCAAGACCGTGATGGGCATGATGGGCCGGCGCCAGGGCTCGATCCGCTTCCAGGGCCGGGAACTCATCGGGATGGCGCCGCACCACATCGGCCGCCTGGGGCTGGCCTTCTGCCCGGACGACCGGGGCATCTACGCCTCGCTCACGGTGCGCGAGAACCTGCGCCTGCCGCCCGTGGTGGCCGAGGGCGGCATGAGCGAGCAGGCGCTGTACGAGCTGTTCCCCAACCTCGCGCAGCGCGCCGGCTCGGCCGGCACGCACCTCTCGGGCGGCGAGCAGCAGATGCTGGCGATCGCGCGCATCCTGCGCACCGGCGCGCGCGTGCTGCTGCTGGACGAACCCACCGAGGGCCTGGCCCCGGTGATCGTGGACCGCATCGGCGAGCTCATCCGCCAGCTGAAAGGGCAGGGCTACACCATCGTGCTGGTGGAGCAGAACGTGCATTTCGCGGCCGAGCTGGCCGACCGGCACTGCCTGATGGAATCGGGCCGCATCACCGACACCTTCGACGCCGCCACGCTGCTGCGCGATTTCGACGCGATCACCGCCAGGATCGGAGTCTAGAGATGGCGCATCCTGTAATCGGAAGGGCGAAATCCCGTCAACCGTTTGAACGTGTTGGAGAACGCGAACGGGTTCACGTAGCCCACGCTGCGCGCGATCGCCTCGACCTTCTCGTCGCTGGTGGCCAGCAGGTGGGCCGCGTGCGCGATGCGCAGCGTGGCGAGCTGGCGGCCGGGGCTGCGGCCCAGGTTCTTCTGGCACAGGCGGCGCAGGTGCTCCTCGCTGGTGTTGGCCAGGCTGGCCAGGTCGGCCAGGGTCCAGTCGCGCGCCAGGTCGGCCTTCACCGCGTTCCACACCGGCACCAGGCGCGGCTCGCGCTGCAGCGGTTCGAGCAGGCGGGCCACGTAGCGCTCGATCACGTCCACCCACACCACGCAGGTGCCGGGGTCGGCCGCGCCCTGCATCTCGCCGTGCAGGCCGAGGATGGCGTGCTCCAGCACCTGGCCGTCGAACGGGCTCATGGTCGGGGCCATGGCACCGTCCACCGAGCGCACCGAGTCGGGCATGAAGCGCACCCAGGCCAGCCGCCAGCGCTGGCCCGGCACGCAATGGAAGGCGTGCAGCACGTGCGCGGGCGCGAAGCTCACGCTGCCGGGCTTGTGCGGGTACCAGCGGCCGTCGAGCAGGGTCTGGCCTTCGCCGCTGAGGCAGACCTGCATGAAGGCCCCGCTCAGGTGCGTGCGCACCACCGTGTAGGGCGCGGCCGCGTCCACCACCGCCACGTGGGCGATGTGGCGCGCGGCCAGGGCATCGCAATGTTCGGCGCGCACCACCGTCTGCACGGTGGCCTCGCCCAGCACATGGGTTTCTGTGGAGATATCGGGATGTTTCATCGACATGGCCTGCGCATCATAGAGAGGAAGGCTGTATGACGGAGGTGTTCGGTTTGCCGCTGCCGGTGCTCGCGGGCCAGGTCATGCTGGGGCTGGTCAACGGCTGCTTCTACGCCGTGCTCAGCCTGGGCCTGGCCGTGATCTTCGGCCTGCTGCGCATCGTCAACTTCGCGCACGGGGCCTTCTTCATGGCAGGTGCCTTCGGCGCCTGGATGCTGCAGCGCTACGCGGGCCTGGGCTACTGGGCCGCGCTGCTGCTGGTGCCGCTGGTGGTGGGTGGCCTGGGCGGCGTGTTCGAGCGCGGCCTGCTGCGCCGCCTCTACGGTCTGGACCCGATCTACGGCCTGCTGCTCACCTTCGGCCTGGTGCTGGTGCTCGAGGGGGCTTTCGCGTGGCCTTCGGCACCTCGGGCCAGCCTTACCCGGTGCCGGCCAACCTGCAGGGCGTGTTCAACCTGGGCTTCATGGTGCTGCCGATCTACCGCGCCTGGGTGATCTTCGCGGCGCTCGCGGCGTGCCTTCTCACCTGGTGGCTGATCGAGCGCACCTCGCTGGGCGCGCGGCTGCGCGCCGCCACCGAGAAACCGGCGCTCACGCAGTCCTTCGGAGTGAACGTGCCGCGCCTGCTCACCTTCACCTACGCCGGCGGCATCGCGCTGGCCGCCTTCACCGGCGTGCTGGCCGCGCCCATCCTGCACGTGAACTCGGGCATGGGCTCCAACCTCGTGATCATCGTGTTCGCCATCGTCGTCATCGGCGGCATGGGCTCGGTGTTCGGCTCCATCGTCACCGCGCTGGGCATCGGCGTGATCGAGGGGCTCACCAAGGTCTTCTATTCGGAGGCATCGACCACCGTGATCTTCGTCGTCATGGCCCTGGTGCTGCTGTTCCGCCCGCGTGGCCTGTTCGGCAAGGAGGGCTCCGCATGAGCAAGACGCTCGCTCCCTGGCAGAAGGCCTTCATCGGGGTCCTGCTGTTGCTGCTGCTCGCGGTGCCCTGGGTGCCGCAGGTGGTCTACCCGGTGTTCGTGATGAAGCTGCTGTGCATGGCGCTGTTCGCCTGCGCCTACAGCCTGCTGCTCGGCTTCGGCGGCATGATGTCCTTCGGCCACGCGGCCTTCTTCGGCAGCGCGGCCTACGTCACCGGCCTGGTGGTGAAGATCTGGGGCCTGCCGCCCGAGCTGGGCCTGCTGGGCGGCACGCTGTTCGCGGCGCTGCTGGGCGCGGTGTTCGGCGCGCTGGCCATCCACCGCCAGGGCATCTACCTGGCCATGGTCACGCTGGCGCTGGCGCAGATGGTGTATTTCATCTTCCTGCAACTGCCCTTCACCGGCGCGGAAGACGGTCTGCAGCAGATCCCGCGCGGCACGCTGTTCGGCTTCATCGACCTGCGCAACGACACCGCGATGTACCACCTGGTGCTGCTGCTCACCGTGGCCGGCCTGTGGCTCATCCACCGCGTGGTGCGCTCGCCGTTCGGCCACGTGGTGGTGGCGATCCGCGAGCACGAGCCGCGCGCCCGCTCGCTCGGCTACCCGGTGGAGCGCTACAAGCTCACGCTGTTCGTGCTCTCGGCCGCGCTCTCGGGCCTGGCCGGTTCCATGAAGGCCCTGGTGTTCCAGCTCGCCGCGCTGTCCGACGTGCACTGGCACCTCTCGGGCGACGTGGTGCTGATGGCCCTGCTCGGCGGCATGCACACCGTATTCGGCCCGGCCATCGGCGCCACGCTGGTGGTGGGCCTGCAGTACTACCTCGACGCCTTCGGCGGCTGGGTGACCCTGGTCACCGGCCTGATCTTCATGGTGTGCGTGCTCTCGTTCCGCAGCGGCATCGCCGGTGCGATCGATGCGCTCAGAACCCGTCCGCGCCCCGGGCCCTGAGCCCGCGGCCCCCTTCACGTTTCCGTTTTCCGTTTCAAGGAGATTTTCATGCCGCGTTTCGAACGCCAAGCCCTGATGGCGAAATTCCAGGACATGGTGCGCCAGCGCCAGCCCATCATCGGCGGGGGCGCCGGCACCGGCATCTCCGCCAAGTGCGAAGAGGCCGCCGGCATCGACCTGATCGTGATCTACAACTCGGGCCGCTACCGCATGGCCGGGCGCGCGTCCTCGGCCGGCCTGCTGGCTTACGGCAACGCGAACGACATCGTGCTGGAGATGGCCGGCGAGGTCCTGCCGGTGGCGAAGAAGACGCCGGTGATCGCGGGCGTGAACGGCACCGACCCCTTCATCGTCATGCCGGTGTTCCTGAAGAAACTCAAGGAACTCGGGTTTTCCGGCGTGCAGAACTTCCCGACCGTGGGCATCATCGACGGCAATTTTCGCCAGAGCCTGGAGGAGACCGGCATCAACTACGCGACCGAGGTCGAGATGATCGGCCAGGCCCACGCCATCGACCTGCTGACCACGCCCTACGTGTTCTCCGCCGAGGAGGCCGTGGCCATGACCGAGGCCGGTGCCGACTTCATCGTGCCGCACATGGGTGTGACCACCGGTGGCACCATCGGCGCCACCACGGCCAAGTCGCTCGACGAATCGGTGAAACTCATCGACGAGTGGGGCGAGGCGGCGAGAAAGGTGCGCAAGGACGTGATCGTGATCGCGCACGGCGGCCCGATCTCCAGCCCCGAGGACGTGGCCCACGTGCTCAAACACAGCCGACACTGCAATGGCTTCTACGGCGCCAGCAGCATGGAGCGGCTGCCGACGGAGATCGCGATCAAGTCGCACGTGGAGCGCTACAAGCAAGTGACTTTCTGAATTCGAACCACCACAGGAGACAAGACATGGCCAGGGTCTACGTGAGCGCGGTGATGGACGCGACGCTGGAGGAGGCGTGGGCCTACCTGCGCGACTTCGGCGCGCTCGGCAACTACCACCCGTACTTCGAGAACTCCTACATCGAGGACGGCAAACCGGCCGACCAGGTCGGCTGCGTGCGCCACTTCACCGTGCGCGACGGCGGCGGCTTCCTGCGCGAACAGCTGCTCGCGCTGTCCGACGACACGCACCGCTGCCGCTACAGGATCCTGCACATCGACGCCGACTGGAAGAACTACGTGGCCGAGATGCACCTGCTGCCCATCACCGAAGGCAACCGCTGCTTCGGCGAGTGGTGGGCCGAGTGGGACGTGCCGGCCGACCAGGAGGCCGAGGCGGTGGAGCGCGTGAAAGGCACCTTCCGCACCTTCTTCGAGTGCGTCAACGCGCACCACGGCAAGACCCGATGACCACCGCGCCAGCCACCGCCTGGGTGGTGGGCACCTTCGACACCAAGGCCGCCGAGCTGGACTACCTCGCCGGCCTGCTGCGCGCGGCCGGCGTGCGCGTGCTGACGGTGGACATCGGCACGCGCAGCGCGATCGGCGTGGCCGACATCGACGCCGCCGCCGTGGCGCGGCACCATCCCAAGGGCGCGGCGGCCGTGTTCGAGCCCTCCGACCGGGGCGAGGCGGTGATCGCGATGAGCGAGGCGCTGAGCGCGCTGGTGCGCGAGCGCCTGGGCGCAGGCGGCATCCAGGCCATGCTGGGCGTGGGTGGTTCGGGTGGCAGCTCCATGATCGCGCCGGCCATGCGCCTGCTGCCCATCGGCATGCCGAAGCTGCTGGTCTCCACCATGGCGGCCGGCGACGTCTCGGCCTACGTGGGCGTGGTGGACCTCACGCTGATGTACCCGGTGACCGACATCGCGGGCCTGAACCGGCTCTCGCGCACCATCCTGGCCAACGCGGCGCACGCGCTGGTGGGCATGCTGCAGCACCACGCGCCGACGGACCACGGGGCCGACAAGCCTTCCATCGGCCTGACCATGTTCGGCGTCACCACGCCCTGCGTGCAGGCTGTGCGCGGGTTGCTCGAGGCCGATTTCGACACCCAGGTGTTCCACGCCAACGGCGCGGGCGGTCGCACGCTGGAGGCCCTGGCCGCCGCCGGCATGCTGCGCGCCGTGGTCGACATCACCACCACCGAGGTGGGACAGCACCTGGCCGGCGGCGTGTGCGACGCCGGGCCGAACCGGCTCGACGCCGCCGCGCGCCATGGCCTGCCCTGGGTGGGCTCGGTGGGCGCGCTGGACATGATCAACTGGGGCGCGCCGTCCACCGTTCCCGAACGGCACCAGGGCCGCACCTTCCACGTGCACAACGCCAACGTGACGCTGATGCGCAGCAACGCCCAGGAGCTCGCGGCGGCGGCGCGGCGCATCGCCGAACAGCTCAACCGCGCCCGGGGCCCGGTGCGCCTGCTGCTGCCGCTGGGCGGCTTGTCCATGATCGACGCGCCCGGCCTGGCTTTCCACGCGCCCCAGGCCAACGCGGTGCTGTTCGACACGCTGGAGCGCCTGTTCGAGGCGAGCGACACGCACCGGCTGATCCCGCTGCCGTTTCACATCAACGACCCGGCCTTCGCGGCGGCCGTGGCCGAACAGCTGAGGGCGGTGGTGTAAGGTTGCCGCATGAGCAATGCCACCGACCCCACCGAACAGGCCAAGGCCTTTTTCTTCGAAGGCAACGCCCTCTTCGAGGCCGACCGACTCGACGAGGCGCAGAGCCGCTACCAGGCCGCGCTGGCCCTGGTGCCGGGGCGGCCGTCCATCCTGGCCAACCTGGGCGTGACCCAGTGCCGCCTGGGCCGCTGGCCCGAGGCCGTGGCCACGCTGGCGCAGGCCACGAAGGCCGACCCCACCCACCGCGACGCCTGGGTCGCGCTCGGCCTCTCGCACGAAGCGCTGTCGAACTGGGCCGGTGCCGCGCACGCGCTGCAGCAGGGCGTGCGGCTGGGGGCGTCCACCGCGCAGATCCACCTGTCCCTGGCGATGTGCCTGCTGCGGCTGGACCGGCCCGACGACGCGCTGGCGGCGCTGGACCGGGCGCTCGCGCTCGACCCGACCCTGGCCGAGGCCTGGAGCCAGCGCGGCAGCGTGCTGCGCGACGCCGGCCGGCACGCCGAGGCCGCGCGCTGCTTCGAGCAGGCCCTGGCCCACGGTGGCGACGAAACCCTGCACCGCTTCTACCTGGCCTCGGTGAAGGCCGGCGAGGCCACGCCACCGCAACCGCCGCGCGCCTACGTGGAAGCGCTGTTCGACGAGTACGCCGACGATTTCCAGCACCACCTGATCCACCAGCTGAAGTACCAGGCGCACGAGACCCTGCTGGCGCCGCTGCGCGTGGGCGGCCGGCGCTACCCGCTGGTGCTGGACCTGGGTTGCGGCACCGGCCTGTGCGGCCAGCTCATCCGCCCGCACGCCGACGCGGTGGACGGCGTGGACCTGGCCCAGGCCATGGTCGAGCAGGCGCGCGCCAGCGGCGCCTACCGCCAGGTGGTGCAGGGCGAGCTGCTCGAATTCCTGCGCGCGCGGAATGAGCCCGCCGACCTCGTGATCGCCGCCGACGTGTTCATCTACGTGGGCGCGCTCGACGGCGTCTTCGCCGCGGTGCGCGAGCGCCTCCAGCCCTCGGGCTGTTTCGCCTTCTCGGTCGAACTCGCCACCGGCGCCGAAGAACTGCAACTGCGGCCCAGCCTGCGCTACGCGCATGCCCCGGCCTACGTGGAGCGCCTGGCCCGGGCGCACGGCTTCCAGGTGCGCCAGACCTGGCAGGCGCCGCTGCGCGAAGACCAGCAGAAACCGGTGATGGGCCTGTACGTGCTGCTGGAGCCGGCCGGCGCCCCATAACGCGGCCCTATACCCGAATCGCCATTCCGTATTGGTCAGCGCGCGGCGCGCTTCCTAGACTGTGGGCCACTCAACAGCCACCATGGAAAGCGCATGACCAAGCCACACGTCGATCTGTACTGGGACATCGGCAGCACGAACACCTATTTCGCGTTCAAGCTCCTCCAGCCCATCGTGGCGCGCCACGGCGCCGAACTCGTGCTGCACCCCTACAACCTGGGCTACGTGTTCCGCAACAACGAGTACGAGCTCATGAAGGAGTCCAAGGCCAAGCTGCGCTACCGCAAGCGCGACCTGATGCGCTGGGCAGAGAAGCACCAGCTGCCGTTCCAGATCCCGCGCCAGTTCCCGATCAAGTCCAGCCGCGTGCTGCGCGGTTCGCTGGCGATGCGCCAGAAGGGGCTGGAGCTGCCCTTCGTCGAAGCGGCGCTCGAGGCCTATTGGGAACAGGGCAACGCGGGCATCGTGGAATACGCGGGCCTGCGCCCCATCGCCGAGCGGCTCGGCGTGGACCCGGACTGGTTCGAGGCCACCAGCGCCAGCGACGAGACCGGCGCCCAGCTCGCCAAGAGCACGGACGACGCGGTGGCGCGCGGCGTGTTCGGCGTGCCCATGATGTTCGTGGGCGACGAGATGTTCTGGGGCAAGGACCGGCTCGATTTCATGGAAGACGAGCTGGCGCGCGCCACCGCCTGAGCGTTTCTCCCGCGCCCCTTCACAAAAACGCCGGCTTCGAGCCGGCGTTTTTTTGGGGAGGGTCAGACCACCCGCGCGCCGCGCAAGGCCTCGATCTGCGCCGCGTCCAGGCCGGCCAGGCGCGTGAGCACCTCGTCGCTGTGCGCGCCGGGCAGCGGGGCTGGCTGGTCGTAGCCGCCCGGGGCGGCGCTGAACTTGATCGGAAAGCCCGAGCCCGCGGCCACCATGGTGGAGCGGCTCAGCGGGTTCCACAGCGGCACCGCCATCTGGCGCTGGACCATCTGGTCCCAGCGCAGCACACCGTGGATGTCGCGCACCGGGCTGCAGGCCAGCTTGGCCTGCGCCAGGCGGGCCTCGACCTCCTCGGTGGTGATGGTCCGCGCCCACGACGCGACCACCTCGTCCACCTGGGCGTTGTTCGCCAGGCGCCAGGCGACCGACATCATGTCCGGGTCGTCCTGGAGGTCGCGGCGCTCCATCACCTCCAGCAGCGCGAGCCAGTCGTCGTGCGTGGCCGCTCCGAGCGTGACCCAGCCGTCGCGCGTGCGGTAGGCGTTGAAGGGCGAGAAGCGCATGATGCGGTTGCCCTGCTGGGGCTGCAGGCCGAGCTGCGGGTAGCAGTCCAGCGGCTCGTCGAAGATCAGCGAGAACAGGCAGTCGGCCATGGACACGTCGATGGCCTGGCCCTCGCCGGTGCGGTCGCGGTGCAGCAGCGCGGCCACGATGCCCAGCGCGGCGAACACGCCCGAGATCGCGTCGGACACCGGTGAGCCGGCCTTGGTGGGCGCGCTGCCGGGCTGGCCGGTGATGCTCATCAGGCCCACGGCGGCCTGCACCATCAGGTCGTAGGCCTTGAGGTGGCGGTCCGGCCCGGTGGCACCATAGCCGGTGAGCGAGCAGTACACGATGCGCGGGTTGGCTTCCTTCAGCGCCGCGTAGCCCACGCCCAGGCGCTCGGCCACGCCGGCGCTGAAGTTGTCCACCACCACGTCCGCGTGGCGCACCATGCGCAGGAAGATCTCGCGCCCCTCGGCGCTCTTGAGGTTGAGCGTGGCCGACTTCTTGCCCCGCGCGCGCTTGAGGTAGGCAATGCCCATGTCCTCGTCGGTCTGGCGCTGGAAGCTCACGCCCTGCGGGCCCGCGAAAGGCGGCGCGAAGGCGGTCGGGTCGCCGGTTTTCGGGTCGTCGATCTTGATGACCTCCGCGCCCAGGCCGGCCAGGAACAGCGTGCCCTGGGGGCCGGAGAAAAAGCGCGTGAGGTCGAGAACGACCACGCCGTCGAGGATCTTTGCAGTCATGGGCCCACCGTTGGAAATGTGCGCCGCAGTGTAGGCAGCGGGTCCACGCGGGGGGAAATAGGTCTTTGACGTGGCGGTATCGCGCCGTCCTATGGGGGCGGCACGGGCGAGGCGCCAGGCCATTGACCCGCCTCCACCCGCCGGTGCGTGACCTCGGTGATGAGCTCGACGATGCGGTGCGCCGCGCTGCTCAGGGGCACGATGTCGAAGGTGCACAGCGAGAGGCGGCGCTGCAGCGCCGGCTCGGTGATGCGCTGCACGCGCAGGCCGGCCGTGCCGCCCGGAATGGCCGCCGAGCCGATGGTGGCGCCCACGCCGCTGGCCACCACCGCGCGGATGGTGGCCAGCGAGTCGAGCTCGGCCAGCACGCGCATCTCGTGCCCGGCGGCCTGGAAGGCCGCGTCGATGATCTGGCGCGTCACGTTGGAGCGGCCGGGCAGGGCCAGCGCGCAGGGCGCGGCGTGGGCCAGCGACACCGTGTCGCCATCGCCCACGCCCTGTGCCGACATCAGGAACAGGTCCTCGATCAGCAGCGGGCGCACGTCCAGGTGGCTGGAGACCTTCTGGCGCGCGGTGCCGGTGTCCGGCGCCAGCGGCTCGAACAGCAGGCTCATCTCGATGCGGCCGTTGACCACCAGCTCCTCCAGGTGGCCGCTCAGGCTCTCGGTGATCTGCAGCTGGATGTCGGGGTACTTCGCGGCGGCCTCGGCGATCAGCGAAGGCGCGAGCAGCGTGGCCGCGCTGCTGGGCAGGCCCACCGAGACCAGGCCCTGCGGGTAGTCGCCGGCGTGCTGCACGTCGGTGCGCATGCGCTCCATCTGGCGCAGCATGGCGCGCGCATGGCGGTAGAACACCTCGCCCGCTTCGGTGGCCGAGACGCCGCGCACGCTGCGCGAGAGCAGCTTGACCTTGAGCTCGTCCTCCAGGTTGGCCATCTGGTGGCTGAGCGCGGGCTGGGCGATGAACAGGTCGGCGGCAGCGCGCGAGACGCTGCCCAGTTCGACGATGCGCACGAAGTACTTGAGCTGGCGGATTTCCATCGGGCCATTGTCCTATCGGCCCTTGGGGGGCTCCATATCTTTTCACGATGCCCCAAGCCCGACACGGTATTGGCGCACCTCGGCCATGCGCACCATCATCACCGCCCATGATCGATCTCTACTTCTGGAGCACGCCCAACGGCTACAAGGTCTCCATCCTGCTGGAAGAGCTGGGCCTGCCTTACCGCGTCATCCCCGTGCACATCGGCAAGGGCGAGCAGTTCCGGCCCGAGTTCCTCAGGATCAGCCCGAACAACAAGATCCCCGCGCTGGTGGACCCCGAGGGCCCGGGCGGCGCGCCGATCGCGCTGTTCGAGTCGGGGGCCATCATGATGTACCTGGCCGAGAAGCAGGGCTGGGCCTTCCTGCCGCAGGACCTGCGCGCGCGCTATGACGTGGTGCAGTGGCTCATGTTCCAGATGGGGGGGGTCGGCCCCATGCTCGGGCAGGCGCACCACTTCCGCAAGTACGCGCCCGAGAGGATCGAATACGCGATCGACCGCTACACGAAAGAGGCGCGCCGGCTCTACACCGTGATCGACCGCCGCCTGGCCGAGGCCGAGTACCTCGCGGGCGACCAGTACTCCATCGCCGACATGGCGACCTACCCCTGGCTGCGCGCCCACAAGTGGCAGGGCCAGGACCTCGCCGACTTCCCTCACCTGCAGCGCTGGTACGCGGCGGTGCGCGCGCGCCCGGCGGTGCAGCGCGGCCTGGCCGTGCTGGAAGAGAAGGTCGACCGCTCCGGCGCCAAGCCCACCGGCGAGCGCTGGGACAACCTGTTCGGCGCCGGCCAGTTCTCCCCCTCGGAAAAGACCCCATGACCCAGAAGACCCCCATGCTCACCGGCTACCGCGTGCTCGACATCACGCAGATCGTGGCCGGCCCGACCTGCACCCGCATCCTGGCCGAGATGGGCGCCGAGGTGGTCAAGCTCGAGCTCGCGCCCTTCGGCGACCGCACCCGCGTGGGCGGCCTGCGCTCCAACCAGCCCGAGCACAAGCGCTGCTCCCAGAGCACCTACTTCATCCAGCACAACCACTCCAAGAAAAGCCTGGCGCTGGACTTCAAGAGCGAGCGCGCGCGCGAACTCATCAAGGCCATGGTGCCGAAGTTCGACGTGCTGGTGGAGAACTTCTCGCCCGGCGTGATGGCGCGCGCGGGCCTGAGCTACGACGAGCTGAAGGCGATCAACCCGAGGCTGGTGATGTGCTCCATCTCGCTGGCCGGCCAGGCCGGCGAGCTGGCGCAGAAGCCGGGCTACGACTACGTGGCCCAGGCCTATGCCGGCATCACCGACCTGATCGGCGAGCGCGACGGCGAGCCCGCGCTGATCACCATGGCCATCGGCGACGCCTCCACCGGCGTGGCGGCGGCGATGGCGGTGGGCTTCGCGCTGCTGCACCGCGAGCGCACCGGCGAGGGCCAGTACATCGAGACCTCGCTGCTCGACACCTACTTCAACATGCACGAGGTGGCTGTGCCGCGCGTGAGCCTGCGCGAGCACCACACCCCGGTGCGCACCGGCTCGCAGCACCCCGACGGCGGGCCGACCGGCATCTTCCGCTGCGGCGACGGCAGTTACCTCACGCTGGCCACGCTGCCGCACCAGTGGGCGGCCTTCGTCGAGGCGCTGGGCCAGCCCGAGCTGCTGAAGGACGAGCGCTTCGCCACCGCCGCGCTGCGGCGCGACCACAACGAAGCGCTCAAGCACATCCTCGAGGGCTGGCTGGCCGGCTTCACCACGCGCGACGAGGCCATCGCCGCGCTGGAACGCCACCGCATTCCCTGCGCGCCCGTGCTCACCCTGCGCGAGGCCATGGCGCACCCGCACCTGCGCGAACGCGGCGTGGTGCGCGAGGTGCACGACCCCTACATCGGCCGCTTCGACATCCCGGGCCCGCCCGCGCGCTTCTCCGCGTGGCGCGTGCCGGGCGGCCTGCGCGCCGATCTGCTGGGCGAGCACAACGAGGAGATCCTCAAATCGCTCGCCGGGCTGGACGACGACGAGATCGGGCAGCTGTACCGCGACGGCGTTCTGGTGCGCGACCCCCTGCTGAACGCGGACCGCGAATGGACCGAGAAGACGGAGGCCTGAGACCGCCGCGACCCCATCGACCGAACCACAACGAAGGAGACAAAGATGAAGAAACGGATATTCACCCTGGCCATCGCGCTGGGCCTGGGCAGCGCCGCGCTGGCCCAGGAGTTCCCCCAGCGCCCGGTGACGCTCATCGTGCCGTTCTCGGCCGGCGGGCCGACCGACGTGGTCGCGCGCCACCTGGCCCAGGCCATGGGCAAGTCGCTGGGCCAGCCGGTGGTGGTGGAGAACCGCGCCAGCTCGGGCGGCATCGTCGGCACCGAGGCCGTGGTGCGCGCCGAAGCCAATGGCTACACGCTGCTGATCCACAACATCGGCATGTCCACGCTGCCCGCGCTCTCGCGCTCGCTGCGCTTCAACCCGGCCACCGACCTGGACTTCATCGGCCAGGTGGCGGACGTGCCCATGACGCTGGTGGGCAAGCGCGACCTCGAACCGACCGGTTTCAAGGCGCTGCACCAGTACATCACGCTCAACCAGAAGAAGATCAACCTCGCCAACGCCGGCATCGGCACGGCCTCGCACCTGTGCGGCCTGATGCTGATGAGCCGGCTGAACCTGGCCATGACCACCGTGCCCTACAAGGGCGCCGCGCCCGCCATGGCCGACCTGCAGGGGGGCCAGGTGGAGCTGCTGTGCGACCAGATCACCACCACGCTGGGCCCGATCCAGGCCGCGCGCGTCAAGCCCTACGGCAGCACCACGCGCGAGCGCCTGCCCTCGCTGCCGGAGCTGCCGACGCTGAGCGAGCAGGGGATCGACGGGCTGGAGGTCACGGTCTGGCACGGCGTGTACGCGCCGAAGAACCTGCCCAGGCCCGTCACCGAAAAGCTGGTGAAGGCGCTGCAGGACGGCCTGGCCGACCCGGCGTTCCGCGACAGCCTGCAGAAGCTGGGCGCCCTGCCCGTGAGCAAGGACAAGGCCACGCCCGAAGGGCTGGGCAAGCACCTGCGCCAGGAGATCGCGCGCTGGTCGCCCGTGATCCGGCAGGCCGAGGCCTACCTGGACTGAGCGTTTTCGGTCAGTCCTTGCGCCGCGCCACCCAGTAGGTGGCGCCCTCGGCGCCATAGCGCTCGGCGTGCGGCACCTCGCCGTCGATCTGGAAGGTGTCGCCCGCGCGCAGCTGGCGCGTGAGGTCGCCCACCGTCAGCCACATCTCGCCGCGCGTGACCACCGCCTTGGCGGCAAAGGGGTGGGTGTGCATGTCCAGCACCGTGAAGGGCGCCCACTCGCGCTCGATCACCTCGTCGTAGCCTTCGATCAGGGCCTGAAGGCGAAAGGCCTCGAAGTTGGCAGGGTTCATGGAAAGGCATTGTGGGCCATCGGGTGGCGGGGTGAGGCGTTAGCATGGAGGGCTTGTGCACAGCGAAACGAGGCGCTCCATGTCCCACATGCTCCTGATCCTTGAACCGGCCGGCCAGCGCGGCACCCGCACCGAGGCCCAGGGCCGCGAGGCGTACGCCAGCATGCAGCGTTTCGGCGAGTCGCTGCGCTCGCGCGGCAAGCTGCTGGCGGCGGAATCGCTGGCCTCCCAGTCCCAGGGGGTGCGGGTGCACACCGGTGGCGGCAAGGCCCAGGTGGTGGACGGGCCGTTCGCCGAAGCCAAGGAAATGATCGGCGGCTTTTTCCTGCTGGACTGCGCCAGCATGGACGAGGCCGTGGCCATCGCCCAGGAGTGCCCGGCCGCCGAATGGGCCACCGTCGAGGTGCGCGCCCTCGGGCCGTGTTACGACGACAGCCGGGGCTGAATCCCGGCCTCAGGGTTTTTCCTGGGTGTTTCTGTCGGCGCTTGTCGAAAACCGCGGGGCTGGTTCGTCGTGCCTGTTGAAGATCCCCATTTCAACAGGAGTTCTTGATGAACGCACCCGCCCGCATCCAGCCTTGCCTGTGGTTTGACACACAGGCCGAGGAGGCCGCACGGTTCTACGTGTCGGTGTTCCCGAACTCGCGCATCGGCGCGATCACCCGCTACGGCCCTGGCGCCCAGCTGCCCGAGGGCACGGTGCTCACGATCGATTTCGAACTCGACGGGCAGCCGCACACCGCGCTCAACGGCGGGCCGCATTTCCGGTTCTCGCCCGCGATCTCCCTGCTGGTGCGCTGCACTTCGCAGCAGGAGGTGGACCACTACTGGCAACACCTCTCGGCCGTGCCCGAGCAGGAGCGCTGCGGCTGGCTGCAGGACCGCTACGGCCTGTCCTGGCAGGTCGTGCCCGAGCAGCTCATGGCCCAGCTGCAGCATCCCGATGCGGCGCGGCGCCAGAGCGTCACGCTGGCCATGCTCGCCATGGGCAAGCTCGACATCGCGGCCCTGCAGCACGCCTTCGACCACCCCTGAACCCCTCTCCAGGAGACCCACCATGCGATTCATGATCATCGTCAAGTCCTGCGACGAATTCGAAGCCGAGACCTCGCCCGCGCCCGACGAGGCGCTGATGGCCGAGATGGTCCGCTACCACGAGGAGCTGGCCCAGGCCGGCGTGCTGCTCGACGGCTCGGGCCTGCACCCCAGCCGCAAAGGCTGGCGCATCCAGTACAGCGCCGACGGCAAAAAGCGCGTCGTCGACGGCCCGTTCGCCGAGTCCAAGGAACTCATCGCCGGCTACACCCTGATCCAGGTGCGTTCGCGCGAGGAGGCGATGGAGTGGAGCCGCCGCTTCCCCAACCCGGCGGGCGCCGGCAAGGAGGCCGTGATCGAACTGCGCCAGCTCTACGAGATGGAGGACTTCCCGCCCAGCGAGCCATTGGAAGACTTCAAGAAGCTCGACGCCATGCACAACCCCCAGCGCTGAGGAGCCGCCACCATGCTCAAGATCCTTGCTTTGCTCATCGGCGTGGCCATCGCCGCCCTGCTGCTGTACGCCGCGAGCCGGCCCGACCGCTTCCACGTCGAGCGCTCCACCACCATCCAGGCGAGCGCCGAGCGGCTGCACCCGCTTATCAACGACCTGCAGCGCTTCAACACCTGGAACCCCTACGCCCGCAAGGACCCGGCCATGCAGGGCCAGTACAGCGGGCCCACCGCCGGCCCCGGCGCGGTGTACGAGTTCCAGGGCAACAAGGACGTGGGCAAGGGCCGCATCGGCATCACCGCGTCCAGCGCGCCCTCCAGCGTGACCATGCAGCTCGACATGTTCGAGCCCTTCGAGGGCCACAACGTCGTCACCTTCAGCCTGGTGCCCGAAGGCGAGGCCACCCGCGTGACCTGGGCCATGGACGGCCCCAGCCCCTTCATCGCGCGGCTCATCGGCGTCTTCATGAACATGGACCAGATGATCGGCCGCGACTTCGAGGCCGGCCTGTCTTACCTCAAGTCCCTGGCCGAGAAGCCGGCGGCGTCCTGAACCTTCTTCACCCCCTCACCCTTCGAAAGGAAGCACCATGTTTCGCCAGATCTTCGTCAACCTGCCCATCAAGGACATGGCCCGCTCGCAGGCCTTCTTCAAGTCGCTGGGCCTGAACTTCAACCCGCAGTTCACCAACGAGCAGGGCGCCTGCCTGGAGGTGGGCGAGAACATCTTCGCCATGCTGCTGGTCGAGCCCTTCTTCCAGGGCTTCACCAAACTGCCGATCTCGGACGCGAAGAAGGCCACCGAGGTGCTGGTGGCGCTCTCGGTCGACCACCGCGCCCAGGTGGACGAGGTGGTGGCCAAGGCGGTGGCCGCCGGCGCCACCACGCCGAACGCGCCGATGGACCACGGCTTCATGTACCAGCACGGTTTCGCCGACCTCGACGGCCACCAATGGGAGGTGTTCTGGATGGACATGAGCGCCGCCCCCGCGCAGATGTAAATTCGGCCCATGCATTCCAGTGTCCACCAGGCCATCGCCACCGTCTGGCGCCTCGAGTCCGCGCGCATCACGGCCAGCGTGGCGCGGGTGGTGCGCGACATCGGCGTGGCCGAGGAGCTCGCGCAGGACGCGCTGGTGGCCGCGCTGGAGCACTGGCCCAGGGACGGCGTGCCCGACAACCCCGCCGCCTGGCTCATGACCACCGCCAAGCGCCGCGCGCTCGACCACCTGCGCCACCGCCAGATGGCCGACGAGAAGCACGACGGCATCGCCGCCGACCTCGAAGCCCTGGGCGCCACGCACGTGCCCGATTTCGTGGACGCGCTGGACGAGGCGCGGCAGGACGACATCGGCGACGACCTGCTGCGCCTGGTCTTCACGGCCTGCCACCCGGTGCTCTCCACCGATGCGCGCGTGGCCCTCACGCTCAAACTGCTGGGCGGGCTCACCACGCACGAGATTGCGCGCGCCTTCCTGGTGCCCGAGGCCACCATCGCGCAACGCATCGTGCGCGCCAAGCGCACCATCAGCGAGGCCGGCGTGCCGTTCGAGGTGCCGCGCGGCGACGCGCTGGGCGAGCGCCTGGCCTCGGTGCTCGAGGTGGTGTACCTGGTGTTCAACGAGGGCTACACGGCCACCAGCGGCGGCGACTGGATGCGCCCCGCGCTGTGCGACGAGGCGCTGCGCCTGGGCCGCATGCTGGCCGGCATCGCGCCGCAGCAGCCCGAGGTGCAGGGCCTGCTGGCGCTGATGGAGATCCAGGCCTCGCGCACCGCCGCGCGCACCGACGCCAAGGGCCGCCCGGTGCTGCTGGCCGACCAGGACCGCAGCCGCTGGGACCACCTGCTGATCCGCCGCGGCCTGGCCGCGCTGGACCGCGCCGACCTGATCGGCGCCGAGCCGGGCCCTTACCACCTGCAGGCGGCCATCGCCGCCTGCCACGCGCGCGCCGTGCGTTCCGCCGACACCGACTGGGCCCGCATCGCCGCGCTGTACGGCGAACTCGCGCGCGTGGCGCCTTCGCCGGTGGTCGAACTCAACCGCGCGGTGGCCATCTCCATGCACGCCGGGCCGGCCGCCGGCCTGGTGCTGGTGGACGCGTTGTTGAAGAACAAGGCGCTGCGCCAGTACCACTGGCTGCCCAGCGTGCGCGGCGACCTGCTGGCGAAGCTGGGGCGCGACGGCGAGGCGCGCGCCGAGTTCGAGCGCGCGGCCGACCTCGCGGGCAACGAGCGCGAGAAGGCCTTCCTGCGCGCGCGCGCCGCCGCGCTGCCGGGCGCCTAGGCGCCGAGCTGCCGCACCAGCCCCGACAGCAGCCGCGCGACCTCGCGCACCGCCGAGGACGCGGGGCGGCGCCGGGTCACGTCGATGAAGGTGGTCTGCCGGATCGCCGGGTGGGTGATGGGCATGCACTCCAGCAGGCCCCTGGCCAGCTCGTCCTGCACCGCGTGCGCGGGCAGCGTGGCATGCAGGCCGCAGCTCATCACGGCGTCCTTCATCGCGGTGGCCGAACTCACTTCCAGGGCCACGTGCATGGACAGGCGCCGCCGGCCCGCCACTTCCTCGAACAGGGCGCGCAGGCTGTTGGGCCGCATCGGCATCACCAGCGGCAGGCCGGCCAGGGCCGAGAAGCGCACCGAGGCCTTGCCGCTGTGCGGGCCCCCGGGCGCGGCGATCAGGCACAGGGGCGAGGACAGCACCGCGTCCTGGTTTTCGCGCTGCAGGGGACGGTAGCGGTTGAAGGTGCCCACGTCGATGTGGCCCTCGGCCAGCATCACCTCGATCTGCCCGCTGTAGGCCTCGACCACGCGCAGCTGGATGTCGGGGAACGCCTCGCTCACGCGCGCATAGAGGCGGCCGGTCATGGGGCGCGACATCGACGGCAGCAGGCCCACGTTCACCACCCCGGTGGGCCGCTGCCAGTTGCCCCCGGCTTCCTCCACCAGGGCCGAGGCGTCGGCCAGCAGCGCGTGCGCGCGCGGCAGCACATGGCGGCCCAGTTCGGTGAGCACCACGCCCCGGCCGGTGCGGTGCAGCAGGCGCCCGCCCAGCGTGGCTTCCAGGCGCGAGAGCTGGCGGCTGAAGGCCGACTGCGCCACGCCGGCGGCCGTGGCCGCGGCCGTGAGGCTGCCGTGTTCGGCGGCCTGGACGAAGTGGCGCAGGTCTTCGATCTGCAAACCTTTGCGATCCGGAATCAGCATGTCTGAAATGCCTCCTATGCGTATTCTGTATTTTGCATCCGCTCCCTAAACTGGCATCGAAACCGACCCATCACAAGGATTTCGAGACATGAGCACCGCCGCCGCCGGGCCCCTGCAGGGGCTGCGAATCCTGGACCTCTCCACCGTGATTGCCGGCCCCTGGGCCTCGACCTTGCTGGCCGACCTGGGCGCCGACGTGCTCAAGGTCGAGATGCCCGGCGTGGGCGACCCGCTGCGCGCCCTGCCGCCCTACAAGGACGGTGTGCCGCTGTGGTGGAAGGCGGCCAACCGCAACAAGCGCGGCATCACGCTGGACCTGCGGCGCGACGAGGGGCGCGAGCTGCTGGGCCGTCTGCTGCCCGAGCACGACGTGCTCGTCGAGAACTTCCGCCCCGGCACGCTGGACAAGTGGGGCATCACCAAGGACTGGTTGCACGGCATCCACCCAGGGCTGGTCATCCTGCGCCTGACCGGTTTCGGCCAGACCGGACCGTACCGCAACCGGCCGGGCTTCGCGCGCGTGTTCGAGGCCATGACGGGTTTCACCAACCTCTGCGGCGAGGCCGACCGCCCGCCCTTGCACTTGGGCTTTCCGATCGCCGATGCGGTGGGCGGCCTGTTCGGCGCCATCGGCATCCTCGCGGCGTTGCACCACCAGCGCCAGGGCGGTGAGGACCGGCCCGGCCAGGAGATCGACTGCTCGATGATGGAGTCGATGTTCCGCGTGCTCGACTTCCTGCCGATCGAGTACGACCAGCTGGGCGTGGTGCGCGGCCGTTCGGGCAACACCAGCCAGTACGCGGCGCCGGGCAATGTGTACCAGACCGCCGACGGGCGCTGGGCCTCGATCGCCGCCTCGACGCAGCGCATCTACGAACGCCTGTGCGCGGCCCTGGGCCGGCCCGATCTGGTGAACGATCCGAGGTACGCCACCAACCGCGACCGCGTGGCCCACCGGGCCGAACTCGACCAGGCGCTCGCGGCGGAGATCGCGAAGCACCGCATCGACGAGCTGGGGCGCATGCTGGAGGCCAACGAGGTCGGGTTCAGCCCGATCTGCGACATCGCCGACATCTTCGAAGACGCCCACTTCGCCGCGCGCCAGGCCATCGTCAGCGTGCCTGACGACGAACTCGGCACGGTGCGCATGCAGAGCGTGGTGCCCGCGTTCTCCGAGACGCCGGGCGCGGTGCGCCACGCCGGCCCTTCGCTGGGCCAGCACAACCAGGCCGTGTTCCGCGAACTCGGCCTGACCGACGCCCAGCTGGACGGCCTGCGGGCCGCCGGCGTGATCTGAACCCCAGCAAAAGGAGTGACCATGGACGACCCCATCCGGGCGTATCTGATCGAAGGCAGCGCGGACGCGGTGCAGGCCCGCTTCACCACCTTGACGCCGTCGCAGCTCGACCCGGGCGACGTGGTCGTGCGCATCCACCACGCCAGCGTCAACTACAAGGACGCGCTGGCGGCCACCGGCCGGGGGCGCATCATCCGCCGCTTTCCCTGCGTGGGCGGCATCGATGCCGTGGGCACGGTGGAGTCGTCGCAGAGCCCGCGCTTCCAGCCGGGCGACGCCGTCATCGTGCACAGCCACGGCTTCGGGGTGTCGCAGCACGGCGGCTACGCCACCCGCACCCGCGTGCCGGCCGACTGGGTGAACCCGATCCCGCCCGGGCTCAGCGCGCTGGACGCGATCACCATCGGCGTGGCGGGCTACACGGCGGCCCTGGCGGTGGACCTGATGGAGCTCAATGGCCTCGCGCCCGGGCGGGGCCGGGTGCTCGTCAACGGCGCCACCGGCGGTGTGGCCAGCATCACCATCGACATCCTGGCCCAGCGGGGTTACGAGGTGGTGGCCGTCACCGGCAAACCCGCGCAGGCGCCTTACCTGAAAGCACTCGGCGCCAGCGAGGTGGTCGCGGCCAGCGACCTGGCGGCCGCCACCCGCCCGCTGGAGAAGGCGCTGTGGGCCGGCGCGGTGGATTCGCTCGGCGGCGAACCCCTGGCCGCGCTCACCCGCACCACGAACAAGGACGGCGTGATCGCCAGCATCGGTAACGCGGCGGGCCAGGAACTGGTGACCACCGTCATGCCCTTCATCCTGCGCGGGGTGCGGCTCATCGGCGTCAACTCCGACAACGAGCCCGCGCTGCGCGAACACGTGTGGCGCCGCCTGGCCAGCGACCTGCGCCCGCGCCACCTGGGCCGCATCGCGCAGGTCAAGCCCTTCGACGACTTGCCCCAGGTGATCAAGGACGTGGTGGAGGGTCGCAACACCGGCCGCACCGTGATCGCCGTGGCCCCCGAGCTGTAGACCCCGACAACCGACGAGGAGACAACATGAAAACCGCGCGCTGGCTTGTTTTGCTGTTGACGCTGACCCTGTTCGCCGGCCTGTCCGGCGCGCAGGGCGGCCGTTACCCGGACCGTCCCGTGAAACTGGTGGTGGGCTTTCCCGCCGGGCAGGCCACCGACATCGTGGCCCGCCTGCTGGCGGACCGGCTGTCGCAGTCCATGGGGCAGCCCTTCGTGGTCGAGAACCGGCCAGGGCAGGGCGGCAGCCTGGGCCTGGCCCACCTGGCCAAGTCGCCGCCGGACGGCTACACCATGGTGCTGGCCGCCACGGCCTCGCTGGTGACCAACCCGCACCTGTACAAGTCGGTCGGCTACGACCCGCTCACCGACTTCGCGCCCAGCGGCGTGGCAATGGAAATCCCGCTCGCGCTGGTGGCCCACCCGTCGGCGCCGTTCAACACCCTGGCCGAACTGGTGGCCTATGCCAAGGCCAACCCCGGCAAGCTGAACTACTCGTCGGTGGGCAACGGCACGCTGTCGCACCTGGCGATGGAGCGCCTCAAGCGCGAGGCCGGCATCACCATGATGCACATCCCCTACCAGGGCAGCGTGCGCTCGATCGCGGACCTCGTGGCCGGCAACGTGATGCTCAGCTTCGACACCCTCACGGTCACGGTGCCGCACATCGAATCCAAGCGGCTCAAGCTGATCGCCGTGGCCTCCGGCAAGCGCGTGCCGCAGCTGCCCGATGCACCCACCCTGATCGAGGCCGGCATGCCGGGCTTCGTCGCGAGCCCCTGGCTGGGGGTGCTGTTCCCCAAGGGCGCGCCGGCGGAGATCGTGATGGCCATGAACGCGGAGATCCGCAAGGCGCTCGACGACCCGGGCATGCAGAAATCCATGTTGACCATCGGCGCCGTGGCGCGGCCCAACAGCCCCGAGGAGTTCGCCCGCCTGCTGCAGGAGGACCACGCGAAGTGGGGCCGCATCGTGCGCGAATCCGGAGCCCGCGTTGACTGAGCCGGCCGGCGGCCCCGGGGTGGCGCTGGGCGAGCGGTTCGGCCTGGCGCGCGAGCTCTCCGGCGACGACCTGGAACAGGCGGTGCGCCTGACCCAGGGCACGCACCCGGTGCACGTGAGCGACGGCGCGGCGACCCATGCGGGCCTGCGCGGCCGCATCTTCCACGGCGCGGTCACCGCCGCGATCATGGCCAGCGCCATCGGCGCGCGCTTCGCCCGCAGCCGCATCGCCCTGCTGGAGCAGCACAACCGCTACCGGCTGCCGGTCTATCCCGGCGACACGCTGCGCGCGACCTGGACGGTGCAGCGCCTGCGCGAAAGCCGGAAGGCGGGGCAGTGGGTGGTGGAGCTGGCGGGTGAGACGGTCAACCAGCAGGGGGCCGTGGTGCTGGAGGCCCATGCCCAGGTGCTGTGGCAAGGCCCGTTGGCGGAGGCTTGAAGCGAGGCATTGTGCGACAGGTTTGGCGCCTGCGTGTGGGTGAAAGCCCCATGGCGTGCGCAAAGGGTGCCGGCCAAACTGGCTGAAAATAACGGCACCGCCATGGAACACGACCCGCCCGATTTCCACACCGAGCCATTTCGCGGTTCCAACCACGCCCCCCTCGACCCCGAGACGGAAGCCGACGTGATCATCGTCGGCGCCGGCCCGGCCGGTCTGGCGGTGGCGGCCTGCCTGGTGCAGCGCGGGCACAGCCCGCTGGTGATCGACCGCGCGCAGGACATCGCCTCGTCCTGGCGCCACCATTACGAGCGCCTGCACCTGCACACCGTCAAGACCCATTCGGCCTTGCCCGGCCGGCCATTCCCCGACGACGCGCCGCGTTACGTGCCGCGCCAGGGGGTGGTGGACTACCTGGTCGCCTACGCGCGCCAGCATGGCATCGAGCCCACGCTGGGACAGAACGTGACGGCGATCGAACCCCGGCAGGGCCCGGGCGCGCCCTGGCAGGTGGCGCTGGCCAACGGGCGCCAGCTGTCGGCCAACCACGTGGTGGTGGCCACCGGCGCCAACCGCCAGCCGCGCGCCCCCCGCCTGCCGGGCGAAGACGTGTTCCAGGGCCGCCTGCTGCACAGCCGCGGCTACCGCAACGCCGCGCCCTTCAAGGGCCAGCGCGTGCTGGTGGTCGGCATGGGCAACACCGGCGCCGAGATCGCGCTGGACCTGGTGGAACACGGCGTGCGCACAGCGCTCTCGGTGCGCTCGCCGGTCAACATCGTGCGGCGCGACGTGCTCGGCCGGCCCGCGCAGCTCTCCAGTCTCATGCTCAGCCAACTGCCGCCGGTGCTGGGCGATGCGCTGGCCGTGCTGCTGCGCAACCTCACGGTGGGCGACCTGCGCCGCCACGGCCTGCCCAGCGCGAGCGTCTCGCCGTTGCGCCAGTTGCGCGAGGAGGGCAAGACGCCGGTGATCGACGTGGGCACGGTGCAGCGCATCAAGACCGGCGACATCCTGGTCTACCCCGGCATCCAGCGCCTCACGTCGGGCGGGGTGCGGTTCACCGACGGCAGCGAACACCCGTTCGACACCGTGCTGCTGGCCACCGGCTACGACGCGGCGCTGGGTGAACTCTTTCCCCGCACCGCCTTGCCGCTGGACGAACGCGGCATCCCCTTGCAACTGAGCGGCGAGGGCGCGCTCGAAGGCCTGCACTTCGTGGGCTTCGACGTGCGCCAGCCCGGCGGCCTGCTGCGCACCATCGCCCTGCAGGCGCCGCGGGTGGCGCAGCGCATCTCGGCGCGGCAGGCGAACGGAGGCCGGCATGCGTGAGGCGCGCACCCACATCGAGATCGGCAAGCAGGAGAACTTCATCGCGACCGAGCCCGTCGAAGGGGGCAGCCTGGAGTGGATGCTGGACATCGGCACCCGCGCGCTGGGCAACGGCCCGTTCAAGCACACGCCGCCCACGGCGCTGGAGATCGAGACCGCGATCGAACACGTGGAGAACGCCGTCATGCCGCTGCTGCGGCAGCTGCCGCGCGGCTCCCAGCTGGTGACGTCGGACGCCGCCGCGCACGAGCTGCGCCGCCTGGTGCACGAGCGCGAGGCCGGCGGCGCGCTGCTCCTGATCGACGACATCGAGCAGGTGTTCAACCAGATCGCGGCGGTCTCGCTCGGCCGGCCCGCCACCTCCTCGGGCCTGCCGCCGCAGCCCGAATTCGCGGCCTACGTGCTCATCCTGCGCGAGACCATGCACCACCTCGGCTTCGCATCGCTGATGCTGCGGGCCCCCAACGACTGAACCCACCCACCGCCATGCCCAACCCCGACACCCTCGAACGTTTCATCGCCCTGGTGGAGCAGAACGCGCACGACCAGGCCATCGAAGACTTCTACGCGCCGCACGCCACCATGCAGGAAAACCAGGCGCCGCCGCGCGTGGGCCGCGACCAGCTGGTGGCCGGCGAGCGACAGGTGATGGCGCGCGCGGCGTCCATCAAGTCGCGCTGCGTGCGCCCGGTGCTCGTCCACGGCGACCACGTGGTGATCCGCTGGCGGTTCCGCTTCGTCTGGCGGGACGAGTCGGTCACCGAGATGGAGGAACTGGCCTGGCAGCGCTGGGAGGGCGAGCGCATCGTGTCCGAGCAGTTCTTCTACGACCCGGCGCAACGCACGCCGCAACCACCGGCCGGGGTGGCGATATGAGCTCGGACCTCGAACCCAGGGAATTCCTGGTGATCTCGCGCGGCCAGTGGGACGCCGACAAGTCGCCCGAGGAGATCCAGGCCGCGATCGACCGCTTCTACGTGTGGCACGGCGAGCTGGTGGCCCGGGGGGTGATGCGCTCGGGCCAGCGGCTGGCGCGCGACGGCAAACTGGTCACGCGCGAGCGCATCGTCGATGGCCCGTTCGCCGAGGCCAAGGAGGTGGTGGGCGGCTTCTGGTTCGTGCGCGCCACCAGCCTGGAAGAAGCCGCGCGCCTCTCGGCCGACAACCCCTGCCTGGCCTGCGGCCTGCAGTACGAGATCCGGCCGTTCGAGCCGGTGCGCGCCAGCGCGTTCGCGCTGACCAGCGAAACACCGACGCGTTAGTCGTTGGCCTTGAAACCGGTGGCCTTGACCACCTGGGCCCAGCGCGCCGTCTCGCTTGCGATGGTGGCCGCGAAGGCCTCGCCATTCTCCCGCGGCACGTCAAAGCCCTGCGCTTCCAGCCTGGCCTTGTAGTCCGCGTCGGCCTGGGCCTTCACCGTGGCGGCCTGGATCTGGTCCACCACCGCCTTGGGCGTGGCCGACGGTGCCATGAGGCCGAACCACACCGTGGCGCCCAGGTCCGGGTAACCCAGTTCGGCCAGGCTGGGCACCTGGGGCAGGAAGCGGGTGCGCTCGCGCGAGGTGACCGCGATGGCGTGGAGCTTGCCGCTTTGCACGTGCGGCAGCGCGGCCTGCAACTGAGCGAAACCCAGCCGCACCTGGCCGCCGAGCAGGTCGGTGATCTGCGGTGCGCTGCCCTTGTAGGGCACGTGCACCATGTCCAGCTTGAAGCGTTCGTTGAGCTGGAAGCCCAGGAAGTGCGACGGCGTGCCGGGGCTGAACGAGGCGTAGGTGACCTGGCCCGGGTTGGCCGCCACCCACTTCACCAGATCGGGCAGCGTCCTGGCCGGCACGGACGGGTGGGTCACCAGCACCAGCGGGTTCTCCACGCCTTTGGCGATGGGCTTGAAGTCCGACTGCTTCCAGCGCAGGGCCGGGTAGACCGAGGGGTTGATTGTGAACATGGCCTGGGTGCTGATCCACAGCGTGTGCCCGTCGGCGGCCGCGTTGCGGACCTGCTCGGCGCTGAGGTTGCCGTTGGCCCCGCCCTTGTTCTCCACCACGAAGGTGCCGCCGGTCTGTTTCGCCAACTGGTCGGCCAGCGCCCGGCCGTACACGTCCACCGCGCCGCCGGCCGGTGTGCCCACCACCAGGGTCACCGGTTTGCTCGGCCAGGTCTGCGCGAAGGCCTGGGGCGCGGCCAGGCCGGCCGCGAGGGCGAGCAAGAGGACGCGCACAGGGGAATGGGGGGATGGCATGGGAGTCTCCTGGATGATGTTCGGGTGCCTTTTTCGAATCTATGCCCTCCTGGATTGGTTGACCAATACAACTATGCTCAGGGTATTCACTGGTGGAGTCGATGTGTGATGGGTGAACTCTTTCTCTACCGCCTGACCCGCCTTCAGGCGGTGGCCGTCGCGCCCGTGGGGCGGCTGTGCCAGGCCCGCTATGGCGTGTCGCGCCGCGAGTGGCGGCTGATCGTGGTGTTGGCCCGGCACGGTCCGGTGCTGTCGTCGGAGCTGGCGGACTTGGCGCAACTGGACCGCGCGCGCACCTCGCGCATCGTCACGACCCTGGTCGACCTCGAACTCGCCGCTCGCGAGGTCATCCCCAGCGACCGCCGGCAGGCGAAGGTGTCCCTGACGGACAAGGGCCGCGCGCTGCACGACGAGTTTCTGCCCGTGGTGGTGGAGCTCAACCGGCAGCTGCTGCTGGCGCTGGAACCCGAGGAGGTCGCGCAACTCGACGGGCTGATGGACCGCCTGGCCGAGCGCGCCAAGGCCAACCTCGCGGCGCTGGACCTGCCCAAGCAGCGGCGCTCGCGCCCCGTGCGGCGCTAGCGCTCACCGCCGCTGCGCCCTTTGGCGCGTTTCTGCGTCGGCCAGGCCTGCATGCGGAAGGCCTCGACCAGAAAGTCGATCAGCAGGCGCACCTTGGGCGAGACGAACTTGCGCGAGGGGTAGACCACGTACACGCCCAGCTCGATGGAGCGGAACTCGGGCATCAGCTCCACCAGGGTGCCGGCCTGCAGGTCCGGGCCCACGAGGAAGGAAGGCTGCAGCACGATGCCCTGGTGGCGCAGGGCCGCGAGGCGGCAGGTGTCGCCGTTGTTGCAGCGCAGCCGGGGCGAGACCTTCACCGAGACCGGCCCCTGCGGCCCGGTGAAGCTCCAGTGGTCACCCATGGAGAACAGGCTGTAGGCGGCGACCTGGTGCTGCGCGAGTTCGGCCGGGTGCCGGGGCGTGCCGTGCTGGCGCAGGTAGCCGGGGGAGGCGCACAGCACCAGGCGCGTGCTCGCGATCTGGCGGCTCACCAGGCTGGAGTCGGGCAGGCGCGCGATGCGCACCGCCATGTCGAAGCCTTCCTCGACCAGATCGACCACGCGGTCCGACAGCGTCACGTCCAGCGTGAGCTTGGGGTGGCTGGCCATGAAGGCCACCCACAGCGGCGCCAGGTGCAGCAGGCCGAAGGTGAAGGGCGCGTTCACGCGCAGCAGCCCGGTGGCCTCGCCGCTGCGCGAGGTGATCTCGGCCTCGGCCTCGTCCACCGAGGCCAGCACCTCCTTGCAGCGCGCGTGGAACACCTCGCCTTCCGGCGTGAGCGAGAGCCGCCGCGTCGTGCGGTTGAGCAGGCGCACGCCCAGGTGCGACTCCAGCTCCGCCACGTGCCGCGACACCGCCGCCTTGGACATGGGCAGGGCGTCGGACGCCGCGACAAAGCTGCCGGCATCGACCACCGCCGCAAACACCCTCATCGCTTCAAATCGGTCCATTTGTCTCTGAATCAGGAACAGTCTGTCTCATTGGATCATGTTTATCTCTTGATGTGGAACTTTTAAAGTCCTTCCATCGATGTCTTGAAGGAGCCACCATGAACCGCCTGCCCACCCTGTTCGTCTCTCACGGCGCCCCCACGTTCGCGCTGGAGCCCGGCCTGGCCGGCCCGAAACTGAACGCGCTGGGCGCCGCGCTGCCCACGCCCACGGCGGTGCTGATCGTCTCGCCGCACTGGATGACGCGCGGCGCTCGCGTGGGCCTGAGCGAGCAGCCGGCCACCATCCACGACTTCGGCGGTTTTCCGCAGCCGCTCTACGAGATCACCTACCCGGCCACCGGGCACGCCGATCTGGCCCGCCGCACGCTGGACGCGTTGAAGCGCGCAGGCTGGACCGCCCAGGGTGAAGAGCACCGCGGCCTGGACCACGGTGCCTGGGTGCCGCTGCGCTACCTGTATCCGAACGCCGACGTGCCGGTGTTCCAGGTGTCGCTGCCGCACGGGCTGGACGCGGCCGGCGCCTGGGCCTTCGGGCAGGCGCTCGCACCGCTGCGCGACGAGGGCGTGCTGGTGATCGGCTCGGGCAGCCTCACCCACAACCTCTACGAATTCCGCAGCGGTCACGGTGACGACGAGGCCTACGCCACCGAGTTCGTGGCCTGGGTGCGCGAGGCGGTGCGCCAGGGCGACAGCGGGCGCGTGCGGCGCACGCTGGACGACGCCCCGCACGCGCAGCGCGCCCACCCGACCACCGAGCACTTTTTGCCACTGCTGGTGGCGGCGGGCGCGGCGGGCGAGGGCGTCCGCGCCGACGTGATCGACGGCGGCATCACGCACGGCGTGCTGTCCATGGACAGCTTCCTCTTTGGCGCGGTGGCCGCTCCCTCCCAGGGCAACTAGCCCGGCGGTGCCACCTGCTGCGCCATGAACACCTGGTGCAGCGTGATCTTGCGCACCTCGACCCGGCTGGTCTCGATGTGCGATCGCATGAGCAGGTCGGCCCGGTCGGCCTTGCGGGCCAGGATGGCGCGCAGGATCTTGGCGTGTTCGTCGTAGGTGGCGTCGATGCGCACCTGCTTGAGGAAATCGAGCCGGCGGATGATGCGGATGCGCTCGGTCACGTCGTGGTGCACACGCGCCATCTCGGGGTTGCCCGCCGCGCGCACCAGCGCCTCGTGGAAATCCTCGTCCCATTCGGCGACCTGCACCGGGTCGCTGCTGCGCTCGGCCGCCGGTGCCAGCCAGCGGTCTTTGAGCGCCTGCAGGGCGGGGCCGGAGGTCTCCACTTCCTGCAGGCACAGGCGTTGCACGGCGGTGGTTTCCAGCACCATGCGCAGGTCGTAGAGCTGGTCGAACTTGTCGAAGTCGAACGGCAACACGCGCCAGCCGCTGCGGAACATCACCTCCACCAGGCCTTCCTGCTGCAGCCGGGTCAGCGCCTGGCGCACCGGCGTGCGCGAGACCTCCAGCCGGCTGCACAGTTCGTGCTCGCTGAAGCGGTCGCCAGGCACCATGCGGAAGTCGGCGATGTCGCGTTTGAGTTGTTCGTACACCTCGCTGGCGCGCGAGCGGTGAGCGCCTGCCAGTGGCGCGGAGATGGGTCTGCGGCGGGTGAGTGGGGTGGTGGGCACAGGGAAACTCTAGCAGTCTTGCCGTCTCAGGGTGCTTTCAAGGCGGCGATCAGTTGCGGGCCCGTGGCGGTCCAGCCCACGATGGCGCCCTGGGCGCGCAACATCGCCACGGCGGCGGCCTTGAAATGCGGGAAGTAGCTCTCGGTGCAGTCTTCCAGCAGCAGGCAGTCGTAGCCGCGGTCGTTGGCCTCGCGCATGCTGGTCTGAACGCAGACCTCGGTGGTCACGCCCATGAAGATCAGGTGCGTGATGCCGGCCTGGCGCAGTTGCGCATGCAATGGCGTCGCGTAGAACGCGCCCTTGCCCGGTTTGTCGATCACGCTCTCGCCGGCCACCGGCGAAAGCGCGGGAATGATCTGGTTGCCGGGCTCGCCGGCCACCAGGATGCGGCCCATGGGGCCCACGTCGCCGATGCGCAGGCTGGGGTTGCCGCGCAGGCGCTTGGCGGGCGGGCAGTCCGACAGATCGGGCGCGTGCGCCTCGCGGGTGTGCACCACCGTGCCGCCCGCGCGGCGCCAGGCGCCCAGCACCGCCTGGCAGGCCGGCACGATGGCGGCGAGCAGCGCCACGTCGTTGCCCAGCGTTTCCCCGAAGCCGCCGGGCTCGATGAAGTCGCGCTGCATGTCGATGATGACCAGGGCGGTGCGCGCCACATCGAACTCGTAGGTGAACGGTTGGGCGTCGATCTGCCGCATGGTCAATGTCCTCCACCCATGTGGGCACCCAGGGTCTGCCGGTTGGCCGAGGCGGCGGGCGTCTCGAACACGATGCGGCCTTCGCTCATGACCACGATGCGGTCGGCCAGCTCCAGCAGTTCGTCCAGGTCTTCGCTGATCAGCAGCACCGCGCCGCCGTGGTCGCGCACACCGCGCAGGCGGCCGTGGATTTCCTTCACCGCCGCGAAGTCCAGGCCGAACACCGGGTTGGCCGCGATCAGCACGTGGATGTCGCCGTGGAGTTCGCGCGCCAGCACGGCGCGTTGCACATTGCCGCCCGAGAGGCTGCGGATCGGCGCGCCTTCACCCTGCGTCTTGATGCCGTAGCCGGCGATCCACTCGCGCGCGCGGCTGCGCCAATGGCCGAAGCGCAGGCGCCCTCCGCTGCACAGAGGAGGGCGGTCGAAGTCGCGCAGCGCCATGTTCTGGGCCACCGAAAGTTCGCCCACGCAGGCGTTGCGCAGCGGTTCTTCGGGCAGGCTTCGCACCTTCAGCCGGTGGTTCTCCTCGCGCCGTGCGGCGTAGGCCTGGCCCTGCACGCTCACCGCGCCGGCCGCGCGCGGGCGCTGGCCCACCAGCGCCTCCACCAGCTCGCGCTGACCGTTGCCCGAGACGCCCGCGATGCCGAGGATTTCGCCGGGTGCCACCGCCAGGCTCAGGTCTTGCACCGCCAGGGTGCCCCGGTCGCCCATCACCTTCAAACCCTGGACTTCCAGCGAAGCGAGCGCGTTCGGCACGGTCGAGGGCAGGGCCGCGCGCGTGGCCTGGCGTTCGGTTGCGGCGCCGGACTCGCCCACCATGGCCTGGGCGAGCAGGGCCGGGCTGGTGTCCATGACGGCGCAGTGGTGCACCGCCTTGCCACGGCGCAACACGGTCACGTCGTCGGCATAGGCCATCACTTCGCGGAACTTGTGCGTGATGATGAGCACGGTGCACAGGCCGCTGCGCGCGAACTGGCGCACATGGCCCAGCACCTCGTCGGCCTCCTGCGGCGTGAGCACCGAGGTCGGTTCGTCCAGGATCAGCAGGCGCGGCTTCAGGTAGAGCTGCTTGAGCAGCTCCAGCTTCTGCTTCTCGCCGGCGGCCAGCGATTGCGGGCGCGCGTCCAGGTCGAGCTGGAACGGGGTGGAGGACAGAAATGCCTCCAGTTCGGCGCGCTGGCGCTTCCAGTTGATGACAGCCGGCGTCTTGCCGCCGGCGAGCAGCAGGTTCTCGGCCACCGTCATGCCCGGTGCCAGGGTGAAGTGCTGGTAGACCATGCCGATGCCCAGGGTGCGCGCCACCACCGGGTTGGGAATGGCCTGCTCGCGCCCGTCGATCAGGATGCTGCCGGCGGTGGGCCGCTGGAAGCCTGCCACGCATTTCACCAGCGTGCTCTTGCCCGCGCCGTTCTCGCCGAGCAGGGCATGCACCGTGCCGGGCGCCACCTTCATGCTCACGCCGTCCAGCGCCTTGAAGCTGCCGAACTGCATGCCCATCTCATAGGTATCCAGCGCGAGCGCGCCGGTGGGCAGGGGCAGGCCGCCAATGGGGGCTGTGGTGTCGGTCATGCGATGGCCTCCAGGAGCGACGTGGAGGTGGCGTGCGCGCCGAACACGCCGCCCTGCATGGTGATCATCTTCAGCGCGGCCTCGTGGTTGCCCCGGTCGGTGGCGGCGGTGCAGTCCGACAGCAGCAGGCATTCGAAGCCGCGGTCGTTCGCGTCGCGCAGGGTGGTGTGCACGCACACGTCGGTGGTGATGCCGGTGAGGATGAGGTTCCGGATGCCGCGCGTGTGCAGCAGCAGCTCCAGGTCGGTGGCGTAGAACGAGCCCTTGCCGGGCTTGTCGATCACCGCCTCGCCCGGCAGCGGGGCGAGCTCGGGAATGATCTCCCAGCCCGGCTCGCCGCGCACCAGGACGCGGCCGCACGGACCGTCGTCGCCGATGCCCACGCCGTCGGTGCCGATCTGGCGCGAGCGCCAGCGCTTGTTGGCCGGCAGGTCCGACAGGTCGGGCCGATGGCCTTCGCGGGTGTGGATGAGGTGGTACCCCGCCTGCCGCATCCCGGCCATCAGCGTCTTCAGCGGCTCGATGGGTGCGCGTGTGAGCGAGATGTCGTAGCCCATCTTGTCCACGTAGCCACCGGTGCCACAGAAGTCGATCTGCATGTCGATCACGATCAGCGCGGTGTTCTGCGGCCGCAGGTCGCCGTTGTAAGGCCAGGCATAGGGATTGGCGTCGACGAAGCGTTCCATGGCGGGTCTCACTTGTTGGACGAAAGTTCGGTCGGGCTGCCCGGCACGATCACGCCCGGCCGGCAGGTGAGCACCAGGATCAGCAGCGTGAGCACATAGGGCACGATGTTGAAAAGGTGGTAGCCCCAGCCGATGCCGATGGACTGCAGCGCCGGTCCGATGGCACCCGCACCGCCGAACAGCAGCGCGGCACCCACGCAGCGCAGCGGGCTCCAGCGCGCGAAGATCACCAGCGCCACGGCGATCAGGCCCTGGCCGCTGGAGATGCCCTCGTTCCAGCTGCCCGGGTAGAACAGCGTGAGCGAGGCGCCACCCAGGCCGGCGATCAGGCCGCCCGCCGCGGTGGCGGCGATGCGGATGCCCGAGACCGAGTACCCCAGCGCGCGCGTGGCGTTGGCCGAGTCGCCCGCCATGCGCACCAGCAGGCCGGCGCGGGTGCGCGCGAACGCCCACCCCATGGCCAGCGCCAGCAGCAGGCCGATGGGCAGCAGGGCATTGATCTGCAAGGCCGAGCGCACGGCCGGCGACTCGCTCCAGAAGCCCAGCGGGATCGCGGGCAACTGCGCGGCCTGCGGCTGGATCAGCGGCTTGCCGAGGTAGAACGCCAGGCCCATGCCCAGCAGCATGAGCGCGATGCCGGTGGCGATGTCGTTCACGCGCGGCAGCGAGCACAACAGGCCGTGCAGCGTGGCCAGCAAGGCGCCCGCCACGGCGGCGGCGAGCACGCCCACCCAGGGCGAACCGCTCAGGTAGGAGGCGCCGAAGGCGACCATGGCCGAGAGCACCAGCACGCCTTCGAGGCCGAGGTTGATGCGGCCGGATTTTTCGGTGAGGCACTCGCCCAGGCTCACGAAGAGGAAAGGCACGCCCACGCGCAGCGCACCACCGACGATGCCGGCAAGGAAGATCAGGAACTGGTCGGCGCTCATTCGAAATCCTCCGTGCTTCGCACTGCGGTGCGACCTGGCTTGGGGCGGCCCGGCGCTGCGGTCACCTCGGCTCTCCTTTGGCCGTGTCGGGCGAGGGCATCACGATGGGCACCGGCTCGGACGGCCCGAACTGGCCCAGACGATCGAAGACGCGTTTCCAGTCCAGGTCGCGCAGGGCCTCGCTGGCCAGGATGAGCACGAAGGCGATGCCCTGCAGCAGCAGCACCGAGGCATCGGGCAAGCCCAGGCGGCGTTGCAGCAGGCTGCCGGCCGCGCCGAAACCGCCGAACACGATGGCCACCGGCACCACCGCGACCGGGTGGTGGCGCGCGATGAACGACACCAGGATGCCCGCGTAGCCGTAGCCGGCGATCAGCGCGGCGTTGGCGCTGGTGTGCACGGCCGCCACCTCGATCGCGCCGGCCAGGCCGGCGGCCGCGCCGCCGAGCGCGCAGGCCACGATGATCAGGCGCGTGGCGGGCAGGCCCACCAATTGCGCTGCGCGGGGGTTGCCACCCACCACCTGGACCGCGAAACCCGAGGGCGTGAGGCGCAGCCAAAGGCCGGCGAGCAGGCAGACCCCGATGCCGATCACCAGGCCCCAGTGCACGTCCGAGCCCGCGATGCCGCCGATCAACAGGCCCTCGTCCAGCGCGGGGGTAGAGGGCTTGTTCAGGCTGGCCGGGTCGCGCAGCGGTCCCTCCACGAGGTGCTTGAACAGGCCGATGGCGACATAGGCCAGCAGCAGGCTGCTGATGGTTTCGTTGATGCCGCGAAACTGGCGCAGCCAGCCGGCCAGTGCGATCCACAGCGCCCCTGCCAGCGCGCCCGCGAGGCACACCGCCAGCGTGCCGGCCAGGTGGGCCGGCAGCGGCACCGCGTGGGCCAGCGCCGCGCTGGCCAGGCCGCCCAGGACCAGCGCGCCCTCGCCGCCGATCACCACCAGGCCGGCGCGCGCGGGGATCGCCACGCACAGCGCGGTGAGCATCAGCGGCGCGGCGCGCTGCAGCGTGTTCTGCCACGAATACCAGTCGCCGAACGCGCCCTTGAACAGCAGCACCCACACCTCCACCGGGTCCACGCCCGCGAACGAGACGAAGAGCCCGAACAGCAGCAGGGCGGCGAGGATGGCGCCGACGGGCAGCAGGATGTTGCGCATGGCCGTGAAGGCGTCAGACGCTGCCGTTGACGCCTTCGACCAGGTAGTTCATCTTCTCGAGCTCCAGGTCGATCTGCTTGAACACCTTGCCGGCGGGGATCACGGTCGCGCCCTTGTTGTCCTTGAGCGGTCCCTTGAAGATGTCGAAGCTGCCGGCCACCATTTGCGCCTTGATGCCGTCGGCCTGTTTCTTCGCGGCATCGGTCACCGCCGGGCCGTAGGCCGAGGGCTTGACGAAGCCCTCCTTCAGGCCGCCGCGCACGAAGTTGGGGTGCGGCTTGCCGCTGCGGGCCGCTTCCAGGAAGGCGGTGTAGGCGGTGAGCCAGTTCCATTCGGCGCCGGTCAGGTAGGCCTGGGGCGCGAGCTTGGCCTGGCTGGCGTGGTAGCCGCAGACCATCTTGCCGCGCTTGGCGGCGGTCTCCACGATCACTTTGGGGCCGTCCACGTGCATGGTGAACACGTCCACGCCCTGGTCGGCCATGCTGTTGGTGGCCTCGGCCTCCTTCACGGGCATGGACCAGTCGCCGGTGAAGATCACCTGCGTGGTGATGCCCGGCTTGACCGAGCGCGCGCCCATGGTGAAGGCGTTGATGTTTCGCAGCACCTGCGGGATCGGCTTGGCGGCGATGAAGCCGATCTTGTTGCTCTTGGTCATGTGCCCGGCGATCACGCCGTTGAGGTACTGGCACTCGTCGATGTAGCCGAAGAAGCTGGCCGTGTTCTTCGGGTGCTTGCCCTCGGTCCACATGCCGCCGCAATGGGCGAAGCGCGCATCGGGGAACTTGCCGGCCACGGCGAGCATGTGCGGGTCGAAGTAGCCGAAGGAGGTGGGGAACACCAGGGAGGCGCCGTCCTGCGCGATCATGCCGGTCATGCTGCGCTGCACGGCGGCGGTTTCGGGCACGTTCTCTTCTTCCACCACCTTCACGCCGGCCATCTTCTTGAGCTGCGCGGCGGCCTCGGCGTGGGCCTGGTTGTAGCCATAGTCGTCGCGCGGGCCGACATAGATCACGCCCACGGTGATGGGCTTCTGCGCGAGGGCCCACGGGCTGGCGGCAGCCGCGCCGAGCGCGGCCAGGGTCTTGATCGTTTCGCGGCGGGTGAAGGCGGGGTGGTTCATGGGATCGCTCCTGGTTGGGGACGGACGGGGACGGGACGGGGTTCAGCTCATGAGGCTCACGTGGGCCGAGACGACGCGCCAGCCCTCGGGTGTGCGCAGCCAGGTCTGGCTCTGGCGGCCGACCTTGGCATTGCCGGCGCGGTGGAACTCGGTGTTGGCGGTCGCGAAGTCGCGGCCGTAGGTGGTGATCACGGTCTTGCCCAGCGTGCGCGCCAGACCGCTCGACGGGCGGCTCGCGCGGAACTCGCGGATGGCGCCATGGCCGTACAGGTTTTCGGTGGTGCCGTAGCGCAGCGTGTGCGGGCTGTTCCAGAACAGCTCGTCGAGCACGGCCACGTCGTTGCCGACGAGCGCCAGCTCGTAGCGTTCGAACGCGGCCGTCACCTCGGCCAGCACGTCGGGCAGGTTGATGTCCATCACAGGCGGGTTTCCTTGAGGTGCGCCACGCCGGCCTGCGCCAGCGCCCAGCCCGCGCGCAGCGCGAGGTCCTCGCGCCAGGGCGCGGCGATGAGCTGCACGCCGATCGGCAGGCCGTCGGTGCCTTCGGGCCACATCGGCGCGGCCACCACCGGGCAGCCGGCGAACGAGATGGGTTGTGTGAGCAGGCCGATGGAAGGCCGGCAGGGAAAGCGCTGGCCGTTGATCTCGATCCACTCGGTGCCGATGGCCGGCGCGGGCACCGGCGTGGCGGGCGCGATCAGCACGTCCCAATCGCGGAACAGGGCGTTGACCCGGTCGCGGTAGACCCGGCGAAAGCGCTGTGCGCGCACGTACCAGGCGGCGGGTTGCAGCGCGCCCGAGATGAAGCGGTCCACCGAGAGGGGTTCGAAGTCGGCCGCCTGGCGGCGCAGGCGCTGCAGGTGCAGCGCGCCGCCTTCGCTGGCGCTGACGATGAAAGCGGCCGCGCGGGCCTGGGCCGCGTCGGGCCAGGCCACCGTGGCGCTGGCGCCGAGCGCGGCAGCGGCGCGCGCCACCACCTCGCGCGCCGGGGCGCTGGCGTGGTCCACGAAGTAGCCGCCGAGCAGGCCCACCCGCAGGCCCTGCACCCCCTGGGAGAGCGAGGGCGCGGCGGCCTGCACCGAGGTGGCGAAACAGCCCGGGTCCCGCGGGTCGGGGCCTTGCAGGGCGTCGTAGGCCAGGGCCAGGCCGTCCAGATCGTCGGCGAAGGGGCCGAGGTGGTCGATGCTGGCGACGAAGGGGTAGCTGCCGCGGCGCGAGAGCCGGCCGAAGGTGGGCTTCAAGCCCCACACACCGCAGAACGACGAGGGCACGCGGATCGAGCCGTTGGTGTCCGAGCCCAGGGTGAGCGGGACCTGGCCGGCGGCCACCGCCGCCCCCGAGCCGCCCGACGATCCGCCGGCCACGTGGCCGGGCCGGTGCGGGTTGTGCGTGGGGCCGTAGTGGCTGTTCTCGGTGGTGAAGCCGTAGGCGTACTCGTCCATGTTGAGCGAGCCGACCAGCACCGCGCCGCTGTCCTGCAGGCGCTGCACGAGCACCGCGTCGGCGGTGGCGGGTGGGTTGCCGCGGTTGACCTTGGAGCCGGCCAGTGTCACTTCGCCCGCGATGTCGAACAGGTTCTTCACCGCGAAAGGCACGCCGGCCAGCGGGCCCAGGGGCTCGCCGCGCGCGCGCCAGGCATCGATGCGCGCGGCCTGGGCGCGCGCGTCCTCGAAGCGCGTGCTGGTGAAGGCGTTCACGCGCGCCTCGGTGGCTTCGATGCGCGCGATGCACGCGTCCAGCACCTCGGTCGCGCTGCGCTGGCCGCCGGCCACCGCCTGCGCGGTCTGGCTGAGGGTGGGGGGCAAGGCCATGTCAGCGCGCCTCCGATGGGAACGGTGCCGGGCAATAGATCTCGGCCAGCTCGTCCTCGTCGTGCAATGGGTCGGCGTCCAGCAATGCGGCCATGGCGGCGGTGCGGTGCATGTGGGACGCCACGCGCGCGGCCTGGGCCGTGTCCAGATGCAGGTCCAGCGCCACAGCAGCGGCCTGCACGTAGATCAGGGTCTGCACCTCGGTCATCGCCGCACCTCGCGCTGGAAGATCTCCAGGCTGCGCTTCTTGGCGGCAATGAAGCTGGCCTCGGACAGGGTCGCCGTGGTGCGCGGACGCGGGTCGTCGTAGGCCAGGATCTCGGCCACCTTGGTCGGCCGCTTGGTCAGCAGCAGCACCTGGTCGGCCAGGTACACCGCTTCCTCGAGGTCGTGCGAAACCAGCATCATGGTGGTGCCGGTCTGCATGAAGACCTCCTGCAGCTTTTCGCGGATGAACAGCGTCATCTCGAAGTCCAGGGCCGAGAAGGGCTCGTCCAGGAACAGCACCTCGGGGTTGGGCGCCAGGGCCCGCATGATGGAAGCCGTCTGCTGTTGCCCCCCGGAGAGCTCGTAGGGGTAGCGGTTGAGATCGAACTTCACGTCGAACGAGGCGACCAGCTCGGCCATGCGGCGGTCCACCTCGGCCTTGGATCGGCCTTCCAGCTTGAGCGGGTAGGCGATGTTGTCGATGGTGCGCATCCACGGGAACATCGCCTCGCGGTAGTTCTGGAACACGTAGCCGATCTTGGTGTCCTTAAGGCTCTTGCCGTCGAACAGGATCTCGCCGCTGTCGATCGGGATCAGGCCCGCGATCATGTTGATCAGCGTGCTCTTGCCGCAGCCGTTGGGGCCGAACACCGAAACGATCTTGTGCTTGGGGATGTCGAGGTCGAAGTTCTCGTACAGCGGCCAGCCCGCGAAATACTTGGTCAGGCCGCGGATGGTGATGTGCGTGCCGGCCGGCCCGGGCTGGAAGGCGGGGGCGGGCACGTCGGCGTCGTACACCGGTGCGTTGACGGCTGTGTTCATCTTCCACTCCAGTGAACGATCTTTCTTTCGATGACGAGGAACAGCACGTTCAGCGCGTAGCCGAGCGCGCCGGCGGCCAGGATGGACGCGTACATGTCCTTCACGTTCATCACTTGCTGCGAGTTGATGATCCGGTTGCCCAGGCCGCTGTCGGCGCCGATGAACATCTCGGCCACGATCACGATGACCAGCGCCATCGAGACCGCCGAGCGAAGGCCCACGAAGCTGGGTTGCAGGCTTTCCCACACCAGCACGTCCTTGAACACCTGCCAGCGCGTCGCGCCCATCACCTTGGCCGCCATCACGCGCTGCTTGCGCGCGTTGATCACGCCGTAGGCGCTGTTGAAGACCACGATCAGCAGTGCGCCGAACGCGGCGATCGCGACCTTGTTGATGTCGGAGACGCCGAAGATCATCAGGAACAACGGGATCAGCGCGGACGAGGGCGTTGAGCGGAAGAAATCGATCAGGAACTCCACGCTGCGGTAGGCCTTTTCGTTGCTGCCGAGCAGCACGCCCAGCGGCATGCCGACCACCGCCGCGATCAGGAAGGCCTGCACCGTGCGCCAGACCGTGACGGCGAAGTCGGTCATGAGCGGGCCGCCGGCCAGGCCGCTCAGCAGCGCGCCCAGGGCGTCCACCGGCGGCGGCAGCAGGATGGGCTTGATGAAGCCCAGTCGCACGGCCAGGTCCCAGATGATGAACAGCACCACCGGACCCACGAAAGGCAGGGCCTTGCCCCAGTCGGTCTTCCTCGTTGGCGTGGGTGCGCCGGCCGACGCCGGCGGGTTCCAGGGTGGGGTGGCCGCTTCGGTGACCACGGGCGGGGTGGTGCTCATGGCCTCAGCCCTTGTAGAGCATGGAGTCGACCATCAGGCGCGAGGCGAAGATGCCTTTCTCGCTGAACAGGTCGAAGAACTTCTGGAAGTGCGCCACGTCGGCCGGGGTGAACTCGTTGTACATGGTGTACGCGGCCAGCGGCACCTCGCCGGTGAGCGGACCTTCGATGGCGGTGTAGCCCTTGAGGTACTGGCGCGCGTCGGCGGCCTTGGTGCGCACGAAGGCCACCCCCTTGCCGTAGGCCGCCACGAACTTCTTCGCCGCGTCGGGGTTCTTCTTGATGAAGTCCGACGAGAGCGAGGCCGAGCCGCCGAACCAGGGCGCCATCGGGTCGCCCAACACGTACTTCGCGATCACGCCGGCTTCGAGCACCTTGGTGGTGCCGTTCATGCGGCCGATGGTGCCCGTGGGTTCGAGCGTGTAGGCGCCGTCCACCTGGCCGGCCGCGAGGGCCGCCACGTGCTGGCCGATCGGCAGTTCGACGACCGTCGCGCCACTGGCTCCGCCGCGCTCGAGGATGGTCTTGGCCAGCGTCACGTTCTGGATGCCCGGGCCCGAGGCGATGCGCTTGCCCTTGAGGTCGGCCATCACCTTGGCCGGGCTGGCCACCGGCACGATGACTTCGTCGAGCACGTGCTTCACGTTGCTCGGGTTGGAGCAGAAAATCTTGAAGGTGCCGGGCTGGGCGATCTCGCCAATGGCGATGTTGGCCGAGCCGGTGCCGTTGGCGGTGCCGTCGGCGCGGCCCGAGAGCACCGCCTCCATCACCTGCTGCGCGCCGGCGAACTTGAGCGGCTCCACGTCCAGGCCCGCCTCCTTGAAGTAGCCCAGTTCGATGGCCGAGTAGAACGGCAGGCCGGCGGCGATCGGCCAGTAGCCGATGCGGATCTTCGGCCCGGTCTGCGCGCGCAGCACGCCGGGCGCGCCCAGCAGGCCGATGGTCGCGCCGGCCACGCCGAGCTGCAAGACCTGGCGGCGCCGCGCGGAAGTGGAAGAGGTGGGGGCGGCGGGGGCGTGTTTCATGCGGGGCTCCTGGAGGGTTGGGAAAGAAAGGTTGGGGCGAGCCCCGGAATGGTTTGCATCGGGGGCAAAGGCATGCGCGTGGCGCCTTGGGGAAGGCCGGTGGCGTGGTGGAAGCGCTGACCGAGTTCGGCGAGCTGCCAGTCCGATCCGCAGCGCCCGATCAGCGTGACGCCGAAAGGCAGGCCGTCGGCGCGCAGGCTGGCCGGCACCGAGAGCGCGGCGTAGTCGAGCAGGTTGACGAAGTTTGTGTAGGCGCCGAGCTGGCGGTTGAGCGCCACCGGGTCGGCCTGCATGCGGGCGATGGTGTGGTGCGTGGGCGCGGTGGGCACCACCAGCAGATCGATGCCCTGCCAAAGCGCCCCCGCCTGTTGCCCGAGCGCGGCCAGCCGCGTCTGCGCGGCCACCAGGTCGGCCGCGCTGTAGCCTCGGCCGGCGGCGATGATGCCGCGCACCGGCTCCATCACCTCGTCTTCGTGTGCGTCAAAAAAGCTGCGAATCGCCTCGTAGCGCTGCGCCACCAGCGCGCTGCCATACAGCATCTCGGCGCAGGCGGCGAGGGGCGTGAAGTCCAGCGGCACGGCTTCGCCGCCCATGGCCGCCAGTTGCGCGAGCGCATCGCCGTAGGCCGCGCTGGCGGCGGTGTCACCGAAGAACTCGGGTTGCGCCGGCACGCCGAAGTGAAAGGTGGGGCCAAAGGGCGTGCCGGCCATCACCAGCGCGCGCGAGTAGGGGTCGGCCGCGTCGTGGCCCATGGCGGCTGCCAGCACCCGTGCCGCGCCGGCCACGGTGGTGGTGAAGATGGACACACAGTCCACCGCCTGCGCGGCCGGCACCACGCCGCGCGCGCTGATGAGGCCGCGCGAGGGTTTCAAGCCCACGATGTTGTTCAGGCCGGCGGGCACGCGGCCCGAGCCGGCGGTATCGGTGCCCAGCGAGAAGTCCACCTGGCCGGTGGCCACGGCATAGGCCGAGCCCGAGCTGGAGCCGCCCGACACATACAGTGGGTTGATCGCGTTGGGCACGGCGCCATAGGGCGAGCGTGTGCCGTTCAGGCCACAGGCGAACTGGTCCAGGTTGGTCTTGCCGTGCAAGGTCGCACCAGCATCGAGCAGGGTTTGCACCACGCTGGCGTGCGCGCTGGCGGTGTAGGCGAAGGCGGGGCAGGCGGCCGTGGTGGGCCAGCCCGCCACGTCGATGTTGTCCTTGACGGCGAAGCTCAGGCCGGCGAGCGCTCCCTCCGATGACCCGGCCAGCGGCCGCGCCGGCCGGTGGATCCAGGCCTCGGGCGCGAAGGGCTCGGAGAGCTTCGCCCACGGGTCGGCTGCGGCAGGAAGAGAAAGGGTGTCTTGCACCATGAACAGGCATTCCATCTTGGATACAAGGTGTCATGCAAGTTGAATGCCAGCCCCGGTCGGCTGTCGGCGCGGTCCCGAGGGCTGCCACACCGTTGACACAAACCACCGATCCAATCGGCCCATGCGAACCGTCGACCTGATCTATTTCAACGCCGGTGGCGGCCACCGCGCTTCCGCCCTGGCGCTGGAGGCGGTGCTGCGCGAACAGCCCACGCCCTGGAACGTGCGGCTCGTCAACCTGTTCGAGGTGCTCGACCCCAAGGCCAAGTTCCAGCAGATGACCGGCAGCGCGCCGGAGGACTGGTACAACCGGCGCCTGGCGCGCGGCTGGACCATCGGCATGGCGCAGGAGCTCAAGCTGCTGCAAGGCCTGATTCGCCTGGCGCACCCCATGCTGCTGCGCCAGCTGCAGCAGCACTGGCTGCGCACCGAGCCGGACCTGGTGGTCTCGCTGGTGCCCAACTTCAACCGCGCCATGCTCGAGAGCCTGGGCGCGTCCTTGCCGGGCGTGCCCTACGCCACCGTGCTGACCGACCTGGCCGATGTGCCGCCGAATTTCTGGATCGAGCGCGACCCGCGCCAGCACCTGGTCTGCGGCACGCCGCGCGCGGTGGCGCAGGCGCTCGCGCTGGGCCACGCGCCCGAGCGGGTGCACGCCACCTCCGGCATGATCATCCGGCCCGAGTTCTACCAGCCCATGCGGCTGGACCGCGAGCAGGAGCTGCGCCAGCTCGGGCACGATCCTTCGCGGCCCACCGGCATCGTGATGTTCGGCGGCCACGGCTCCAAGGCCATGCTGGGCATCGCCGAGCGCCTGGCGGCCAGCACGCAGCTGATCCTGATCTGCGGCCACAACAAGGCCCTGGCCGCGCGCCTGCAGGCGCTGCCGCGCGGCGCGCCGCGCTGCGTGGTGGGCTTCAGCACCGAGGTGCCGCGCTACATGCGCCTGGCCGACTTCTTCATCGGCAAGCCCGGGCCGGGCAGCCTGAGCGAGGCGGTGCAGCAGGGGTTGCCCGTGATCGTGGTGGACAACGCCTGGACCATGCCGCAGGAACGCTACAACGCGCACTGGGTGCGCGAGAACGGCCTGGGCCTGGTGCTGCGCAGCTTTCGCGGCATCGACGCGGCGGTGGCGCGGCTGCTGGCCGGCCTGGACGGCCACCGCGCCTGCGTGCGCCGCATGGACAACCGCGCGCTGTTCGAGATCCCGCGGATCCTCGAACGCGTGCTGGACGAGGCGCAGGCCGTGGGAGGGCCGCCGGTTCGCGTGTCCGGCGCGTGACAGGGCTTCTTATTTTTACAAAGCGCCTGCTTGCTGAAAATCAAGCCGGCTGCTATCGTGCCGCGCATGAGCCTGGCCGACACCGAACTTTCTTCCGCCGCCGAGGCGCCGCGCCGCCCGCGCGGCCGCCCGCGCAAGACCGCCGATGAGCGCGACGACGGCAACCGCCGCCGCGAGCTGATCGCGGGCGCGGCCCGCCTGTTCCGCCAGCAAGGGTTCGCCGCCACCAGCACGCGCGACATCGCGGCCGCCGTGGGCATGCGCTCGGGCTCGCCCTTCTACCACTTCGAAAGCAAGGATGCCCTGCTCGGCGCGGTGATGCTCGAAGGCATGCAGGGCGCGCTGCAGCGCCAGCAGGCCGCGCTGGCCTTGCTGCCGCCCGGTGCACCGCCGCGCGAGCGCCTGCGCGTGTTGATGCGCAACCACTTCGAGGTGCTGCTCGGGCCCGACAGCGATTTCATTCCCGTGATGCTGTACGAATGGCGCTCGCTCAACACCGCGCAGCGCGGCGAGGTCAACCAGTTGAAGGACCGCTACGAGGGCGACTGGGTGCCCGAGCTGGAAGCCCTGCACGCGCAGGGCCAGCTCGGTGCCGACCCGGTGCTCGCGCGGCTCATGATCTTCGGCGCGCTCAACTGGTCGGCCCAGTGGTACGTGCCGCCCTCGGGCCGCAGCGCCAAGGCGCGCTCGCGCGTCTCGCTCGATGAACTCACCGAATCGGCCTTGAAACTTTTCCTGAAGGAGCCGGCATGAGCACCACTTCCCATTACCGCTCGGCCTTCGCGCCGGGCCTGCTGCACGGCCGCGTGGTCGTCGTCACCGGCGGCGGCTCGGGCATCGGCCGCTGCACCGCGCACGAGCTCGCCAGCCTGGGCGCGCACGTGGTGCTGATCGGGCGCAACCTCGCCAGGCTGCAGGACACCGCCGGCGAGATCGTGAGCGACGGCGGGCGCGCCAGCTTCCACGCCTGCGACATCCGCCAGGAAGACACGGTGCGCACCGTGGTCACGGCCATCGTGGGCGCGCACGGCCGCATCGACGGCCTGGTGAACAACGCGGGCGGCCAGTACATCACGCCACTGGAGAACATCAGCGCCAAGGGCTGGCAGGCGGTGATCGACACCAACCTCACGGGCGGTTTCCTGTTCGCGCGCGAGTGTTACGTGCAGAGCATGCAGGCGCACGGCGGCGCCATCGTCAACATCGTGGCCGACATGTGGGGCTCCATGCCTGGCATGGGCCACAGCGGCGCGGCGCGCGCGGGCATGGTGAACTTCACCGAAACCGCCGCGCTGGAATGGGCGCGCAGCGGCGTGCGCGTGAACGCCGTGGCGCCGGGCTACATCGCCTCGCACGGCATGGACCACTACCCGCCCGAGGCCGGTCCCATGCTGCGCGAGATGCGCGAGACGGTGCCGGCCGGGCGCTTCGGCAACGAGGCCGAAACCTCGGCCGCCATCGTGTTCCTGCTCAGCCCGGCGGCCAGCTTCATCAGCGGCACGGTGCTGCGCGTGGACGGCGCGCGGCCGCAGGTGCGCATGGGCTGGGGCCAGGTGGCCGCGCCGGCCGAGGCGCAGGGCCGCGACGCCGTCAAGCCCTTCGATGGTTTCCACCGCTACGTCGTGCCCAAGGTGTTCCAGTCATGAGCGCAGCGCAGGGCCGCCCCAAGCAAGCTCGCGCCCCCCAGGGGGGCAGCGCCGTACACGAAGTGACCAGCGTGGGGGTTCAATGACATTTGAGTCGTCTTTCAACCCTCAGAGCCCCTCGGCCCAACAGCGGCGCGAAGCCATGCTGGCGCGCATCGCCCAGCTGCGCGCGCTCGAAGACCGCGCCGCCTTGACCTCCGCGAAATCGAAGCCCGTGTTCGACAAGCGGGGCCAGCTGCTGCCGCGCGAGCGCGTGGCCCTGCTGCTGGACCCGGGCGCGCCCTACGTGACGCTGTGCGCGCTGGCCGGTTACCTGCAGGACACGAAGGACCCCGAAAAATCCGTGCCCGGCGGCGGCATGGTGGCCGGCATGGGCTTCATCGGCGGCGTGCGCTGCATGGTGGTGGCCAGCGACTCGGGCATCGACGCGGGCGCGATCCAGGCGCGCGGGCTGGAGAAGATCCTGCGCGTGCAGGAGATCGCGCTGGAGAACAAGCTGCCCTTCGTGCACCTGGTGGAGAGCGCGGGCGCCAACCTCACCAAGTACAAGGTGGAGGGTTTCGTGCACGGCGGCTCGCTGTTCCGCAACCTCGCGCGCCTCTCGGCGGCGGGCATTCCCGTCATCACCGTGCAGCACGGCTCGGGCACGGCGGGCGGCGCCTACATGCCGGGGCTCTCTGACATCGTGATCATGGTGCGTGGCCGCTCGCGCGCCTTTCTCGCTGGGCCGCCCCTGCTGATGGCGGCCACGGGCGAGGTGGCGACGGAAGAGGAGCTCGGTGGCGCCGAGATGCACACCGGCGTGTCGGGCCTGGGCGAGTACCTGGCCGAGGACGACCGGCAGGCCCTGGGCATCGCGAGGGACCTGCTGCAGCGCATCGGCTGGCAGGGCGTTTCAAGGCCTCAGGCCCCCGAGCCGGTGTTCCAGCGCGACGAGTTGCTGGGCCTCATGCCCGCCCACCACCGCGAGCCGGTGGACATGCGCGAAGTCATGGCGCGCATCGTCGACGGCTCCGAGCTGCTCGAGTTCAAGCCGCTCTACGGCGCCGCCACGCTGTGCGCGCAGGCGCGCATCGGAGGCCATGCGGTCGGCCTCATCAGCAACAACGGCCCGATCGACGTGGCGGGCGCGAACAAGGCCACGCACTTCATCCAGTGGATGTGCCAGCTCGGCCACCCCCTCATCTACTTGCAGAACACCACCGGCTACATGGTGGGCAAGGACAGCGAGCAGGGCGGCATGATCAAACACGGCAGCAAGATGATCCAGGCCGTGACCAACGCCACCGTGCCGCAGATCACCATCCAGTGCGGCGCCTCCTTCGGCGCGGGCAACTACGGCATGTGCGGGCGCGGTTATTCGCCGCGTTTCCTGTTCAGCTGGCCGCAGGCGAAAACCGCCGTGATGGGCGGCGAGCAGGCCGCGCGCACCATGCAGATCGTGGCCGAGGCCGGCATGGCCCGCAAAGGCATCACGCCCGACCCGGCGCAGATGCAGGCCCAGTTCGACCAGATCGTGAACGTGTTCGAAAGCCAGGCCGACGCCTTCCACACCAGCGGCCTGGTGCTCGACGACGGCGTGATCGACCCGCGCGACACCCGCGCCGTGCTCGCCTTCTGCCTGGACACCTGCGCCGAGGCCGCCGCGCGCGAACCCCGGCGCATGCAGTTCGGCGTGGCGCGCATGTAGCCAAGCCCGCCCATCCCTTCAAAACACCACGGAGACAAGACCATGCAGCTCAGCCACGAACACCGCGAAGTGCAGAAGACCCTGAAGCGCTACATCGACGAGCACATCAACCCGCACGTGGACGAATGGGAAGCGGCCGAGATGATGCCGGCGCACGAGATCTTCAAGGGCCTGGGCAAGCTGGGCCTGCTGGGCCTGACCAAGCCCGAGGAATATGGTGGCGCGGGACTGGACTACAGCTACAGCATGGCCATGGCCGAGACCCTGGGCCACATCCACTGCGGCGGCGTGCCCATGGCCATCGGCGTGCAGACCGACATGGCCACGCCCGCCCTCGCGCGTTTCGGCAGCGAGGCACTCAAGCGCGAATTCCTCGCGCCGGCGATCGCGGGCGACATGGTGGGCTGCATCGGCGTGAGCGAGCCCGGCGCGGGCAGCGACGTCTCGGCCATCAAGAGCGTGGCGCGCAAAGACGGCGACGACTACCTCATCAGCGGCCAGAAGATGTGGATCACCAACAGCCTGCAGGCCGACTGGATGTGCATGCTGGTCAACACCAGCGACGGCCCGGCGCACAAGAACAAGAGCCTGGTGATGGTGCGCATGCGCGAGAACGGCAAACTGGTCAAGGGCATCGAGGTGGCGCAGAAGATCCGGAAGATCGGCATGAACAGCAGCGACACCGGTTTGATCTATTTCGACGAGGTGCGCGTGCCGCAGAAAAACCTGATCGGCACCGAAGGCTCGGGCTTCATCTACCAGATGCAGCAGTTCCAGGAAGAGCGACTCTGGTGCGCGGCCAGCACGCTGCAGAGCCTTTCCAACTGCATCGGCTGGACAGTGGAGTGGGCGCAGGACCGCAAGCTCTTCGGCGCCAGCCTGGCCGACCAGCAGTGGGTGCAGTTCAAGCTGGCCGAGCTCAAGACCGAGGTGGAGAGCCTGCGCGCGCTCACCTACCTGGCGGTGGAGCACTACGTGGCCGGTGAGGACGTGACCGAGTGGGCCACCATGGCCAAGCTCAAGGCCGGCCGGCTCAACCGCATCGTGCCCGACACCTGCCTGCAGTTCTGGGGCGGCATGGGCTTCACCTGGGAGAACAAGGTCTCGCGCATGTACCGCGACGGTCGCCTGGCCTCCATCGGCGGCGGCGCCGACGAGGTGATGATGGGCATCCTGAGCAAGATCATGGGCATCGCCAAGAGGCCGCAGAAGTGAGCGGCGCCGCTTTCCTGGTCGAGCGCGCGGGCGACGTGGAGCGCTGGACGCTCAACGACCCCGCCACACGCAACGCCCTGAGCGACGCCATGGTGGTGGGCCTGTACGAGGCCTGCCTGCGCGCGCAGCAGGACTCGACGTTGCGCGTGGTCATCCTCACCGGCGCGCCGGGCGCGTTCAGCGCCGGTGGCAGCCTGGGCAACTTCGCCAGCGCCATCGGCCAGCCATTGCAGCCCGGCGAGGACGACCCGCTGATCGCGCTGAACCGGGGTTTCGGCGACGTGCTGCACGCGCTCTGCGCGCTGCCGCAGCTGCTGGTGTGCGCGGTGGACGGCGCGGCCATGGGCGGCGGCTTTGGCCTGGTGTGCTGCGCGGACCACGTGATCGCCACCGAAGGCTCCAGCTTCGCCACGCCCGAGGTGACGCTGGGCCTGCCGCCCGCGCAGATCGCGCCCTTCGTCTGGCAGCGCCTGGGCGACGCGGCCGCGCGCCAGTGCCTGCTGCAAGGCCGCGCCTATCGCGCGGCCGACGCGCAGGCGCTCGGCCTGGTGGACGAGGTGGTGCCCGATGGCGCGTTGGCCGCCGCGCTGCCCGAACGAGTGCAGGCCATGAAGCGCGCCGCGCCCGGCGCCGTGGCCAGCACCAAGCGCCTGCTGCAGCGCCTGCGCGGCGACACACCGGACTTGCGCGACGAAGCCGCCATCGCCTTTGCCAGCGCGCTGCGCGGCCCGGAGGCGGCCGGTGGTCTGGCCGCTTTCGCGAAAAAGCAGCCCGCGCCCTGGGCACCGAAGCCATGAAACGATTGCTCATCGCCAACCGCGGCGAGATCGCCCGTCGCATCATCCGCACCGCGCACGCCCTGGGCATCGAGACCGTGGCCGTGTTCTCCGAGCCCGACGCCGGCGCCCTGCACGTGCGCGAGGCCGGCAGCGCCTACGCGCTGGGTGGCGCGGCCTCGGCCGATTCCTACCTGCGCGTGGACCGCCTGCTCGACGCCGCCGTGGCCACCGGGGCCGACGCCGTGCACCCGGGCTACGGTTTCCTCAGCGAGAACGCCGACTTCGCGCAGGCTGTGATCGACGCCCGCCTCACCTGGGTCGGCCCGCCGCCCTCGGCCATCCGCGCGCTGGGCAGCAAGTCCGCCGCCAAGGCGCTGGCCGTGCAACACGGTGTGCCCTGCCTGCCCGGTTACTTCGGCGACGACCAGCGCGAAGACACCTTCGTGGCCGAGGCGCAGCGCGTCGGTTTCCCGCTGATGGTCAAGGCCGTGGCCGGCGGTGGGGGGCGCGGCATGCGCCTGGTGCACGAGGCCGCGCAGCTGCTGCCCGCGCTCAAGGGCGCGCGCTCGGAGGCGCTGGCGGGTTTTGCCGACGGCGACCTGCTGATCGAACGCGCCCTGCTGCGCCCGAGGCACGTGGAGGTGCAGGTGTTCGCCGACGCCCACGGCCACTGCGTGCACCTGGGCGAGCGGGACTGCTCGGTGCAGCGCCGGCACCAGAAGATCATCGAAGAAGCGCCGAGCCCGGCCGTCTCGCCCGAGCTGCGCGAACAGCTGGGCCGCTGCGCCGTGGCGCTGGCGCAGGCCGCGGGCTATGTGGGGGCGGGAACGGTGGAATTCCTGGTGGAGGGGAACGAGTTTTTCTTGATGGAGATGAACACCCGACTGCAGGTGGAACACCCCGTGACCGAAGCGCTCACCGGGCTCGATCTGGTGGAATGGCAGCTGCGCGTCGCGCGCGGCGAAGCGCTGCCGCTCGCGCAGGACGCCATCAGCTTCCACGGCCACGCCATCGAGGTGCGCCTGTGCGCCGAAGACGAGCACTACACGCCGCACACCGGCCGCGTGCGGCACTTCGCCGAGCCACCCCTGCCGAGCGGCCTGCGCTTCGACCACGCGCTGGAAACCGGCAGCGAGGTCACGCCGCACTACGACGCCATGCTCGGCAAGCTGATTGCCCACGCGCCCACCCGCCGGGAGGCAATCGACCGCCTGGCCCACGCGCTGGACCAGACCCTGGTGCTGGGCCTGCCGACCAACCGCGCCTTTCTCGCGGCCTGCCTGCGCCACCCCGTGTTCCACGAAGGCGGCGCGCTCATCCCCTTCCTGGCCGAAGAGGGCGACACCGTGCGCGCCATGCTGCTGCACCCGCCCGACGCGGTGCTGGCCGGTGTGCTCGCGGCGGTGTTCGGTGCGCAGGCGCCCGCCACCGCGTTGCCATGCCCCTTCGCCCGCCCGCTGCGCTGGTTGCACGGTGACCAGGTGCTGGACCTCGCGGTGCAGGAACAAGGGCAGGGCGCCCTGAGCGTGGCCTGGGGCGAGCGCACCGTGCCCGCCCGCGTGGCCCCGGGCCGTGTGGTCATCGGCGGTGTCACCTGGCCCGTGGCCGCCGCGCCGCTGGGCGCGGGCCGCTGGCAGGTGCAGGCCGGTGCGCACACCCTGTCGCTCACCGATCTCAGCCTCGCGCCGCGCGAGCGCGCGGGCGGTGCGTCCGCCGCGCGCGAACTGCGCGCGCCCTTCAACGGCAAACTGATCGCGGTGCACGCGCAACCGGGGGCGGTCATCGCCAAGGGCGAGCCGCTGCTGGTCATCGAATCCATGAAGCTCGAACACACCCTGGCCGCGCCACGCGACGTCACCGTGGAAGCGCTCTCGGTGGTGGCGGGCCAGCAGGTCGCGCCCGGGCAATTGCTGGTGACCTTCGCCGCATGAACACCACCGACCTCTCCGCCTTCACCGCCGAAGACCGCGCCGCGCTGGTCGACACCGTGCGGCGTTTCGCCACCCAGGCGATCGCGCCCCACGTGCCCGCCTGGGAAGACGCGGGTGAACTGCCGCGCTCGCTGCACCGCGAGGCCGCCGACATCGGCCTGCTCGGCCTGGGCTACCCCGAGCCCTTGGGTGGCACGCCCGCGCCCTGGAGCGCGCGCAACGCCATGTCGCGCACGCTTGCCCGGTACGGCGGCAGCGGCGGCGTGATGGCCAGCCTGTTCACCCACAACATCGGCCTGCCGCCCGTGCTCGCGCACGGCACGCCCGAGCTGCAGCAGGAGGTGATTCCGCCTGTGCTGCGCGGCGAGAAGATCGCGGCCCTGGGCATCACCGAGCCCGGCGGCGGCTCCGACGTGGCGGCCCTGCGCACCACCGCGCGGCTGGAGGGCGATGACTACGTCATCGACGGCGAAAAGGTGTTCATCACCTCCGGCATGCGCTGCGACTGGATCACCCTCGCGGTGCGCACCGACCCGCAGAGCAAGGGCGCAAGCGGCATCTCCATGCTCGTGGTGCCCTGCGATGCCCCGGGCATCTCGCGCAGCGCGCTGCAGAAGATGGGCTGGCTGTGCTCGGACACCGCGCACCTGCGCTTCGACGGCGTGCGCGTGCCCGCGCGCTACCGCCTGGGCGCCGAGGGCGCGGGTTTTCGCATGGTCATGGGCAACTTCAACGGCGAGCGCCTGGCCCTGTCCGCCATGGCGCTCGGCTTCGCCGAAGCCTGCCACGACGAAGCCCTGGCCTGGGCCCGACAGCGCAGCACCTTCGGCGCGCCGCTCATCGAGCGGCAGGTGATCCGCCACAAGCTGATGGACATGCAGATGCGCATCCGCTCCACCGAAGCCTGGCTGGAGGCGCTGGGCGCGCGCGTGGACGCGGGCGACGACGGCGGCGACTGGGTGGCCAACGTCTGCCTGCTCAAGAACCATGCCACGCAGACCATGCAGTTCTGCGCCGATGCCGCGGTGCAGATCCTCGGCGGCATGGGCTACATGCGCGGCACCGTGAGCGAGCGCGTCTACCGCGAAGTGAAGGTGATGATGATCGGCGGCGGCGCCGAGGAAATCATGAAGGAACTGGCCGCACGACAATGGGGACTATGAGCAAACACACCGCTGCCACTTCTTCCGCGCCGACCGAGTTCGAGCCCGAGTTCATCGCCGTGCTCAAGGACCTGTTCGAGAACAAGATCGTCTTCAACAAGGTGCTGGGCCTGAAGATCGAGGACATCCGCCCCGAGCGCGTGACCGCGCGCATCGACATGAAGGCCGACCTGATCGGCCACTACCAGCACGGCCGCGTGCACGGCGGCGTGGTCAGCGCCGCGCTCGACGCCATGGGGGGCCTGGCCTGCATTGCCGCCAACGGCGCGCGCCACATGAACGAAGAGCCGATGCAGCGCCTGCAGCGCTTCGCCAAGCTCGGCACCATCGACCTGCGCATCGACTACCTGCGGCCTTGCGTGGGCGAGTACTTCAAGCTGAGCGCCGAGGTGCTGCGGCTGGGCTCGCGGGTGGCGAACACGCGCATGGCGTTCGAGGGGGCGGATGGCAAGTTGCTGTGTGTGGGGGCGGGGGCTTACATCGTTTCTTGAAGAAGGGGCGGTGCGCTCGGCCTTCTCCCAGGGTCGACAGACTTGGCGTGATGTGAAGTGAACCTTCCACGCCGGCCGCGGTCAGACGCCGTTACAAGCAGTTGCGAATGGCTATCATCTGTCGTTCGTGCCTGCTCTCACGCAGCCAGTGTCGACGCCGCCAGAGAGGCCGGTGTTCGACCAGCCACCGGCCCGCTTTTCGCCTCTCCCTTTCGCCTTTCCACACGTTTTCATGTCCGCACCTGAGCCTTCTTCCGCCTCTGCGCACTCGCCTTCCCGTCTGTCCTGGCCGCGCCGGCTGTTGTGGCTGGGCCTGTTCCTGGGCGTCGGCTTCGCGGCCTGGTGGTTCCTGCTGCGCCCGCCGCCACAAGCCCCCGCCGCACCCAGCGCCTGGCGCGGTCCGGTGGCGGTGCGGGTGGAGCCGGCGCGCACCGAAGACTTCACGGTGCAGGCCCGCGCCGTAGGCACGGTGGCGCCTTACAACACGGTGACGGTGCGCAGCCGGGTGGACGGGCAGCTGGCGCGCGTGCTGGTGCGCGAAGGGCAGAAGGTGGCGCGCGGTCAGTTGCTGGCCGAGATCGACCCCGAGCCCTTGCGCGTGGCGCTGGCGCAGGCGCAGGGCCAGCAGCAGCAGAACCTGGCCCAGCTGCGCAACGCCGAGAGCGAACTGGCCCGCTATGAAGGTCTTTTCAAGCGCGACGCCGTGGCCCGCCAGGTGCTGGACCGCCAGGCCGCGCTGGTGCAGCAGCTGCGCGGCACGCTGAAATCCGACGAGGCGCAGGTGGACAACGCGAAGCTGCAGCTCTCCTACACGCGCATCGTGGCGCCCATCGCTGGCCGCATCGGCCTGCGCCGGGTGGACGCGGGCAATCTGCTGTCCGCGAACGACGCGAATGGCCTGTTCACGCTGACGCAGACGCAGCCGGTGTCGGTGGTGTTCAGCGTGCCCGAGCCGCAGGTGGCCGAGGTGCGCGCCGCGCACGACGGCAAGAACCCACCCTCCGCCGAGGCCTGGGACCGGGACAACCGAACCCGCCTGGCCCTGGGCCGGCTGGACACGCTGGACAACCAGATCGACGCGGCCACGGGCACGCTGCGGCTCAAGGCGCGTTTCGAGAACGCGGACGACGCGCTGTTTCCCAACCAGTTCGTGAACGTGCGCCTGGCGCTGCGCCAGCTGCCCGGCGCGGTGACGATTCCCACCGACGCGGTGCAGCACGGCTCGCGCGGCAGCTATGTGTATGTGATCGCCGAGAACAAGGCCCAGGTGCGCGACCTCACGCTCGGCCCCGCGAGCGGCGGGCGCACCGTGGTGCTCAAGGGCCTGGTCAGCGGCGAGCCGGTGGTGCTCGAAGGCCTGGACCGGCTGGAGAACGGCCGCGCGGTGAACGTGGTGCAGGCGGCGGCGCTGCCCGCCGGTTCGCCGCTGGCGCCGGAACCCGATCAGCCGGCGGCGCCCGCCACCCCGGCGCGCTGACGGGGGCGTTCGCCGATGTCTTCCGCCGCCGCTCCCCTCTCGCTCTCGCGCCCCTTCATCCTGCGGCCGGTGGCGACCTCGCTGCTGATGCTGGCCGTGCTCATCGCCGGCCTGCTGGCCTGGCGCCAGCTGCCGGTGTCGGCGCTGCCCCAGGTGGACTACCCGGTGATGCAGGTGTTCACCTTCCAGCCCGGTGCCAGCCCGGACGTGACGGCGCGCACCGTCACCGCGCCGCTGGAGCGCCGGCTCGGGCAGATCCCGGGCCTGTCGCAGATGTCGTCCACCAGCTCGGGCGGCGCCTCGGTCATCACCCTGAAGTTCGCCCTGGAGGTGGACCTGGGCGTGGCCGAGCAGGACGTGCAGGCCGCGCTGCAGAGCGCCAACAGCCTGTTGCCCTCCGACCTGCCCGCGCCGCCGATCTACCGCAAGGTGAACCCGGCGGATGTGCCCATCCTCACGCTGGCCATCGGCTCGGACACACTGCCGCTGCCGCGCGTGGTGGACATGGTGGACACGCGCATGGCGGGCCAGCTGTCGCGCCTGCCGGGCGTGGGCCTGGTGAGCCTGGCGGGCGGGCAGCGCCCGGCCATCCGGGTGCAGGCCAACAGCCGCGCGCTGGCCGCCAACGGCCTGACGCTGGAAGAGCTGCGCACCGCGATCGCGGCGGCCAACAACAACCAGCCCAAGGGCAGTTTCGACGGCCAGTTGCGCAGCACCATGCTGGACGCGAACGACCAGCTGCGCTCGGCGGCCGAGTACCAGCGGCTCATCGTGGCCTGGCGCGACGGCGCGCCGCTGCGGCTGGCCGACGTGGCCCAGGTGGAAGAGGGCGCGGAAGACCGCTTTCTCGCGGCCTGGGCCGGCATGGCCTGCGCCGAGGGGCAGAGCGGCGGCTGCGGCCTCGCGCCCGCCGTGCTGCTGAACATCCAGCGCCAGCCCGGCGCCAATGTGATCGCCGTGGCCGACCAGGTGCGCGCGCTGCTGCCGCAGCTCACGGCCACGCTGCCGGCGAATGTGAAGGTGCAGATCGTGTCGGACCGCACCGAGAGCATCCGCGCTTCGGTGCGCGACGTGCAGAAGGAGCTGCTGTTCGCCATCGCGCTGGTGGTGCTGGTCACCTTCGTCTTTCTGCGCACGCTCGCGGCCACGCTGATTCCCAGCGTGGCGGTGCCGCTCTCGCTGGTCGGCACCTTCGCCGCCATGCTGCTGCTGGGTTATTCGCTCAACAACCTGAGCCTGATGGCGCTGACCATCGCCACCGGCTTCGTGGTGGACGACGCCATCGTGATGCTGGAGAACATCGCGCGCCACCGCGAGGAGGGGGCGGGCCCGATGGAGGCCGCGCTCAAGGGCGCGAGCGAGATCGGCTTCACCCTGGTCTCGCTCACGGTCTCGCTGGTGGCGGTGCTGATTCCGCTGCTGTTCATGGCCGACGTGGTGGGCCGCCTGTTCCACGAGTTCGCGGTCACGCTGGCGGTGGCCATCGCCATCTCGCTGGTGGTCTCGCTCACGCTCACGCCCATGATGGCCGCGCGCATGCTCAAGCAGGCGCCCGCGCACGCCGAAGGCCGGCGCGACTGGCTCAGCGGCACCATCGAGCGCTACGGGCACGGGCTGGACTGGGTGCTGGCGCGCCAGCCGCTGGCGCTGCTGGCCATGGCCGCCACGCTGGTGCTCACGGCGCTGCTCTACCTGGCCGTGCCCAAGGGCTTCTTCCCGGTGCAGGACGCGGGCGCCATCCAGGTCGTGACCGAGGCGCCGCAGAGCGTGTCCTTCGGCGCCATGGCCGAGCGGCAGCAGGCATTGGCCCAGGCGCTGCTGGCCGAGGCGCCGGTGCGGAGCCTCTCGTCCTTCATCGGCGTGGACGGCAGCAACGCCACGCTCAACAGCGGGCGCATGCTGCTCACCCTGGCGCCGCACGCGCAGCGCTCGGTGTCGGCCAGCGAACTGATCGAGCGGCTGCGTGAGCGCGCGCGCGACGTGGGCGGCATCGAAGCCTGGTTCCAGCCGGTGCAGGAACTCGGCATGGAAGACCGCATCAGCCGCACGCAGTACCAGTTCACGCTGAGCTCGCCCGACAGCGCGCTGCTGGGCGAGTGGGCCGGGCGTTTGCTGGCCGCCTTGAAAGAGCGGCCCGAGCTGATCGACGTGGCCAGCAACCTGCAGCGCGAAGGCCTGCAGGCCTACCTGGAAATCGACCGCGACGCGGCGGCCCGCCTGGGCCTGCGCATGGGCGACATCGCCTCCGCGCTGCAGAGCGCGTTCGGCCAGCGGCAGGTGAGCACGCTGTTCACGCACGCCAGCCAGTACCGCGTGGTGCTGGAGAGCGACGACGCGAAACAGGGTGGCCTGCAGGCGCTGGAGGGGGTGTACGTGCAGCCCGCCGGGGGCGGGGCCGACGCGAAGCCGGTGCCGCTGTCGGCCGTGGCGCGCGCGGTGGAGCGGCGCGCGCCGCTGGCCATCGAGCACCAGGGCCAGTTCCCGGCGGTCACGCTGTCGTTCAACCTCGCGCCCGGGCATTCGCTGGGCGAGGCCGTGGCCGCCATCGAAGCCGTGCAGCGGCAGGTGGAATTGCCGGTGGCCGTGGAACTGGCCTTCCAGGGCGCGGCCGAGGGTTTCCGCAATTCGCAGGCGAACACCTTGTGGCTGATCCTGGCCGCCGTGGTGGTGATGTACCTGGTGCTGGGCATGTTGTACGAGAGCGCGGTGCACCCGCTCACCATCCTCTCCACGCTGCCCTCGGCCACGGTGGGGGCGCTGGCCGCGCTGCTGCTGGCGGGCCGGCCGCTGGACCTGATCGCGGTGATCGGCATCGTGCTGCTGATCGGCCTGGTGAAGAAGAACGGGATCATGATGGTGGACTTCGCGCTGGACGCGCAGCGCCGCCTGGGCCTCTCACCGCGCGAGGCGATCCACCGCGCCGCGTTGCTGCGCTTCCGCCCCATTCTCATGACCACGCTGGCCGCGCTGTTCGGCGCCATCCCGCTCATGCTGGCCAGCGGTTCGGGCGCCGAACTGCGCCAGCCGCTGGGCATCGTGATGGTGGGCGGGCTGATCGTGAGCCAGGTGCTCACGCTGTTCACCACGCCCGTGGTCTACCTGGCGTTCGACCGGCTGGCGCGCCGGCGCACCGAGATGGCATGAACGCGCTGGCCCGCTTCTTCATCCGCCGCCCCATCGGCAGCGTGATGCTGGCCATCGGCATCGTGCTGGTGGGCCTGCTGGCGTGGCGGCTGCTGCCGGTGTCGCCGCTGCCGCGCGTGGATTTTCCGGTGATCCAGGTGCGCGCCAGCCTGCCCGGTGCCAGCCCCGAGAGCATGGCCTCCACCGTGGCCGCGCCGCTGGAGCGCGCGCTGGGCAGCATCGCGGGCGTGGCGAGCATCCGGTCCAGCAGCAACCAGGGCAGCACCAGCGTCACGCTGCAGTTCAACCTGGACCGCGACATCGACGAAGCCGCGCGCGAGGTGCAGGCCGCCATCAACGCCTCGCGCGGGCAGCTGCCCTCGGGCATGACGGGCAACCCGAGCTACGTCAAGGTCAACCCCTCGCAGGCGCCCATCATGGCGCTGGCGCTCTCCTCGCCCCGGCTGCCGTCGTCGGCGCTGTACGACAACGCCTCCACCGTGCTGGCGCAGAAGCTCGCACAGATCGTGGGCGTGGGCGAGGTCACGGTGGACGGCTCGTCGCTGCCCGCCGTGCGCGTGCAGGCGAAACCCGAGGCGCTGTCGCACCGGGGCATGTCGCTGGACGACGTGCGCCAGGCCATCGCCCAGGCCAACGCCTGGCGCCCGCTCGGCCAGACCGAGCAGGGCGGCCAGCGCTGGCAGATCGCGCTGCCCACGCCGCTGCGCACGGCGGCGGACTTTTCGCAGCTGGTGGTGCGCAACGAGGGCGGGGCGCTGGTGCGCCTGGCCGACGTGGCTGAGGTGACGGACTCGGTCGAGAACCGCTACACCGCCGGCTACCACAACGACCGGCCCGCCGTGGTGCTGCTGGTGAGCCGGCGCGCCGGCGCCAACATCGTGCAGACCATCGACGCCATCCACGCCCAGATGCCGCAACTGCGCGCGCTGCTGCCGGCCGACACCGAGCTGCGTGTGGTCATGGACCGCTCGCCTGGCATCCGCGCCACGCTGCGCGAGGCGCAGTTCACGCTGGTGCTGTCCTGCGTGCTGGTGATGGCGGTGGTTTGGGCCTTCCTGGGCAGCGTGCGCACCGCGCTGATTCCGGCGCTGGCCTTGCCGGTCTCGCTGATCGGCGCCTTCGCGGTGATGTGGTGGCAGGGCTTCTCACTCAACAACCTCTCGCTCATGGCCTTGATCGTGGCCGCCGGCCTGGTGGTGGACGACGCCATCGTGGTGCTGGAGAACATCCAGCGCCACATCGAGCGCGCGCGTGCGGCGCAGGCCGCGAACGGCCAGCGCGAGGTGGGGCGGCGCACGGTCTGGCGCGCGGCCTTCACCGGCGCCGGCGAGGTGGGCTTCACCTTGCTGGCGATGAACCTGGCGCTGATCGTGGTGTTCATCTCCATCCTGTTCATGGGCGGTGTGGTCGAGCGGCTGTTCCGCGAGTTCTCCATCACGCTGGTGGCGGCCATGCTGATCTCGCTGGCGGTGTCGGTCACGCTCACGCCCGCGCTGTGCGCGCACGGCCTGCCGGCCGGCCCGCCCAAGCCGCCAGGCCCGTTGGCGCGCGGCATCGCCAGCCTGCTGGCCGACGTGCAGGCGGGTTACGCGCGCAGCCTGGGGTTCGCCCTGCGCCACCGCGTGCTCACCCTGTTGTTGCTGGCCGGCACCGTGGCCCTCAACGTGTGGCTCTACGTGGCGATTCCCAAGGGCATGCTGCCGCAGCAGGACACCGGCCAGCTCGGCGGCTTCGTGCGCGGCGACGACGGTTTTTCGTTCCAGGGCATGCAGCCCAAGGTGGAGGCTTTTCGCCGCCTGCTGGTGGCCGACCCCGCCGTGGCCGACGTGACGGGCGTGAGCGGCGGGCGCACCGGCACCAGCAATTCCTGGTTCCGCATCCGCCTCAAGCCCCTGGCGGAACGCGGCGAGCCCGCCTCGGCCGTGGTGGCGCGCCTGCGCGCCAATGCCCCGCAGATCGCTGGCGGCGTGCTGTTCGTGAACGTGGACCAGGACATCCGCCTTTCCAGCGGCGGCGGCGACAACGAGTACCTGTTCGTCATGCGCTCCGATTCGCTGCAGGACCTGCGCGGCTGGACCAAACCGGTGGGCGAGGCGCTGCGCGCGCTGCCCGAGCTGACCGATGTGGATTTCGGCGCCGGTGAAGACGCGCAGCAGGTGGTGCTGAACGTGGACCGCGAGGCCGCGCGCCGCCTGGGGGTGCGCATGGACACCGTGACGACGGCCCTGAACAACGCGTTCTCGCAACGCCAGGTCGCCACGCTGTACGACCCGCTCAACCAGTACCGCGTGGTGATGGAGGCCGACCCGCGCGGCAACAGCGAACCTTCCGCGCTGAACCAGGTGCAGCTGCTCAACGACGCCGGCGAGCGCGTGCCGCTCAGCGCCCTCGCCACCTGGCGCTACGGCCTCACGCGCGATCGGGTGCAGCACGACGCCCAGTTCGCCTCCGCCGGCATCAGCTACGCGCTGGCACCCGGTGTGAGCCTGCAGCAGGCGCAACAGGCGATCGACCGCGCCGTCAACGGCCTGCTGCTGCCCACCAGCATCTCTACCGGCGAGCGGGCGGGCGACCCCAACAGCCTGCAGGCCACGCTCAAGCGCCAGCCCTGGCTGATCCTGGCCGTGCTGGTCACGGTCTACCTGGTGCTGGGCATGCTGTACGAAAGCACGCTGCACCCGCTGACCATTCTGTCCACGCTGCCGTCGGCAGGCGTGGGCGCGCTGCTGGCGTTGCGCATCTCGGACACCGAGTTCAGCCTGATCGCGCTGCTGGGGTTGTTCCTGCTGATCGGCGTGGTGATGAAGAACGCCATCCTGATGATCGACTTCGCGCTGGCCGCACAGCGCACGCGCGGGCTGGCGCCGCAGGCCGCCATTCACGAGGCCGCCTTGCGCCGCCTGCGCCCCATCCTCATGACCAACCTCGCTGCGCTGCTGGGCGCGATGCCGCTGGTGCTGGGCCTGGGCGAAGGCTCGGAATTGCGCCGCCCCCTGGGCATCGCCATCATCGGCGGCCTGGCCGTGAGCCAGCTGCTCACGCTCTACACCACGCCCGTGGTCTACCTCGCGCTCGAGCGCCTGCGCCGCCGTGTGCAAGGCCCGAGCCCGGTGGCCCAGACCGCCTGAACCCATGCCCTTTTTCTTGCATCCATCCCGCTTCGCGCTCGCCGCCCTGCCGTTGCTGCTGGCGGCGTGCGCCACCAGCACCGACTACCGCGCCCCCGAGATCGCGCTGCCCGCCAGCTTCCAGCACGCCGGCACCCAGCCGACGGCCACCGAGATCCAGCCCGATTGGTGGGCCGTGTACGCCGACGCCGAACTCGACCGGCTGCTGCGCCGCGTGGGCGAGGCCAACGCCGAACTCGCCCAGGCCGAGGCGCGCTGGCGCCAGGCGCTGGCGCAGGTGGATGCCGCCCGTGCGCTGGCGCTGCCCCAGGTCGGGGTGGGCGCGTCCGCCACGCGCAGCGGTGGCAACGCGGCCGCCGGCGCCAACGCCGGCACGCGCCGGCTGTACGCGGCGGGTGCGGACCTGTCCTGGTCGCCCGACCTCTGGGGCCGTGTCGCGCTCTCGCGCCAGGCCGCCACGGCCGGGGCGCAGGCGCAGGCAGCGCTGGTGGATGCCGCGCGCCTGGCGCTGCAGCTGGCGGCCGCGCAGGGATACGTGCGGCTGCGCGCGCTGGACGCGCAACTGGCGCTGCAGGCCCAGGCGGACGTGGCCTATGCGCGTTCGCTGCAGGTCACGCAGCTGCAATACGAAGCCGGCCTGGTGGCGCGCGCCGACGTGATCCAGGCCGAGACGCAGCTGCAGTCGCTGCGCACACAGGTGTTCACCCTGCAGCGCCAGCGCGCGCTGGAAGCCAACGCGCTAGCGCTGCTGGCGGGTTCCACGCCCGGCGACTACCCGATGGCCGCGCGCGACGGAGGGCTGCCGGTGGTGCCCGCGATACCCGGGGCCTTGCCCGGTGAGCTGCTGCGCCGCCGCCCCGACCTGGCCGCCGCCGAGCGCGCACTCGCCGCAGCGCACGCGCGCCTGGGCGTGGCGCAGCGCGCCTGGCTGCCCGACCTGACGCTCTCGGCCAGCGGCACCCTGCAGGCCAGCAGCTGGTCCCGCTTGCTGGACGCGCCCGCGCGGGTGTGGTCACTTGGCCCGCAACTCGCGGCCACGCTGTTCGATGGCGGCACGCGCCGCGCCGATGAAGCCACCTTCCTCGCCGCCTACGACGAGCAGGCCGCGGCCTGGCGTGGTGGCGTGCTCTCGGCTGTGCGCGAAACCGAGGACGCGCTGGTGCAACTGGCCACGCTGGCCGAGCAGGACCGCCAGCAACAGCAGTTGGTGACGCTGGCCAGCGAGAACGAGCGTGTGGTCGGCTACCGCTATGAGGCCGGCGAGATCAGCTTCCTGGAGGTGGCGACCGCGCAGAACCTGGCGCTGTCGGCGCGCCGCGCGGCGCTCGACGTGCAGGCCGAACGGCTGGCGGCCAGCATGGCGCTGGTGGCCGCATTGGGCGGCGGCTGGCCGGCGACTGCGCGCTGAGCCCGCTCAGATCGGGACGCCGGCCACCATGTGACGGGCGGCGTCCGAGGCCTTGACGCTGCGCACCAAGGCGTTTTCGATCGCGCGCAATTGCGATTCGAGGTCGGTTTCCACCAGGCCCATGGCGCTCCTCAACACAAAGGTGCCGGGCTTGAGTCGAGAGTCCCTTTCCACGACCAGCGATTGCAGGCCGGGGGTGTCGCGCAGCAGCGCCGGGACGGCCGCGCACAGCGCATCGTGGTGGCTCGGGTGCACGTGCAGCGTGGCCTGTGTCTGCTGGCGAAGGGCCTTGAGCGCCTTGCCGACGGCCAGGACCGCGCGCTCGTGGTCGTTGTATTGGGAGAAGATCGATCGCACCGCGTTGATGACCACGCTCACCAGCTCCGATTCGACTTCCGTCATGTAGGCGTCCCGGCTCGCGATGGCTTGCAGCATGAGGCGGGAGGTCTCCTGGGCGGCGGCTTCCACACTGTCCTGGCGGATGCGTTCGGCCTCCGAGGCGGCTTGATGGCGCGCGGTCTCCAGCAACGAAGCCGCTTCGGCTCGGGCGTCCGCCAGCACCTGGACGGCCTGGCGGAGGTGGCTGGCATCCTCGCGGCGAATGATCTTTCCCGATCTCATGGGTGGGCTCCGATGCCATCGAAGGCGCTGGCGAGCACGGGCTCCACTTCGCGCAGCACCCGTTGAAGGAGCGCGCCACTCGGTGGGGCGACGAAGATTCGGGTGGGGTCGCTCGGCGCGATCTCACGCAAACGGGCCGACAGGCGGGCGCGAAGGTGGAGATGTTCTTCGACATCGGGGCCATGGCAGAAGGCCTGCAAGGCAGCCATGCCGACTTCGCGCACGGCCGAGCTCACGCGTCCGGGGTCATCAAATGCCGAAGGGGCCACCGAGATCGTGCCGATCAACGGCGCTCTCAGCATGCCGAACTGGTAGAGCTCGTGGCCGAGCTGTTCGCGGAAGGCCACGATGCGCCGGCCTTCCAGCACATGCCGCAGGGAGGCCCCAGCGCCCAGCATGCCCACATGGTCCGCGAATCGCCGCAGGCGCGACACGCGCATCACCAGCAAGGTCCAGAGCAGAACGTGCGCCTGTCCGGGGGCTGGCGCTGCCGGCTCCTGGGGGGCGTGGCCGCCAGCCGCCATCAGCAGCGCACGGGACCGCTCGCTGAGCGTGGCGGCGTCGATACCCATGGTGGAGGGGAAGTCAATGAATGGCATGGACCGGTGGCATGCGAAGTCCGGGAGCGGTTGGAAGGATGAGTGGGGTTGGGGGCTTCAAGGTTCACACCCGTCAGAAATCCCCGAAGAGCCAGCGGCTTGCCCGAACTTTCTTTCAGACCTTGCGCACTCAGCCCTTCAACCACGTCCGCTCAGCCATGCGATCCCCCAACCCTGCCCCTTCCGTGCAACACGCGGTGGCCATCTCGATGCCCGACTTGCTCTCACCCGACTTGGCGAAGTCGTTGGCGGAGGTGGGTTTCCTTGCGATCGATCTGAAGGATTGGTCGCGCGCGCAGCGGATCTTCTCGGTGCTCATGGGGTTTCGGTTGCAGAGCGAGTGCCCGTATGTGGGCCTGTCCCTGATCGAGTTGCTGCAGTGCCGGTGGGAAGCTGCAGCGCACTGGGCGAGCCTGGGTCTGGCCCAGGTCCCTGAAAGTTGGGCGCTGGCCGAATTGCGGAACAGGGCTGTGCGAAAAGGAGTCATGCCGTGAGTTCATTGAACATCTCTGCCGCGAAGGGGGGGCTGTCTCCTGTCTCGTCCCCAGAGCCTGGGTTGACCGGTCGAGGGAAGCCAGAAGGTCCGGTGTCTGTCGCATCGTTCGCAGCCCTGCATGCCGAGCGCGTGGGTGTGACGCCTGCAGCGGCCGAAGCGCCATTGCCCAAGCCTGCGGAAACCTCGGCCGTGGACCGTCCTCTCACCCTGGGTGACGCCATTCTCAACACCATGGACCGCATGGGGCAGAGTGCGCGAGAGCATTGGAAGCATGTGGCCGCGCCATTGAATCCGGCGGTCGGTTTCAACAGTGCGGACCTCCTGAATCGGCAGATGCACCTGCAGCGTTTCATGCTGGAGGTGGAGTTCGCTTCTCTTCTGAGCAAGCAGGCGGCCAAGACCGTCGATCAGATTTCCCGCACGCAATGATCCTGATGGCACTTCAGGTGGTAGGTCGCTGGTGGCGGGTGCTGTTGATCACCAGCCTGTTGGTGGCATGTTCTGGCGCCGTCAATTTGGTGAGTGGGCTGACGGAGGCCGAAGCGAACGAAGTGCTTGGTCTGCTGCTCAGTGCCGATATCTCTGCCACCAAGACCGCCAGCAAGACCGGTGTGGGCATCCAGGTGGAAGCTGGCTCGGTGTCCGCAGCGATCGACATCCTGCACCGAAATGGGCTGCCTCGCGAGCGGCGCTCCAAACTGGGCGATGTGTTCAAGAAGGAGAACCTCATCTCCTCGCCGTTGGAGGAGCGAGCGCGTTACCTGTACGCGTTGTCGCAGGAGCTGGAGCAAACCTTGTCCTCCATCGACGGGGTGGTGACGGCCCGCGTTCATGTGGTGCTGCCCGAGCGCGCTGGTCCCCTGGAGGCCTCCACCCCTTCTTCGGCGTCCGTTTTCCTGAAGTTCCAGAAGGGTTATGGCGTAGAGAGCGTGGTCGTGCCCGTCCGGGCCTTGGTGGCCAATGGCATTCCCGGGTTGTCGCCAGACCGCGTGGCCGTGGTGCTGGTGCCGGCAGCCGGTGCAGAGGCTTCAGGCCAGAGTGCGGCCCTTGCCAAGGTGCTGTTCATGCGGGTGGGCCACGAATCCGTTGCCGCACTGTGGACCTTGTTGGGTGTGCTGGGCGCGGCCATCGTGGGTGGCGTTGCCTGGGGTGTGCGGTTCTTGATTCGCCTGCGCCAGGATGGCGTCGCCTTGTAGGGATGCACATGAATGCCATGCCGGGTCTCAATGCGGTGGACGGTGTCCTTGGCATGACCCCTGCTCGCCTCAAGGAGCTTCGGATGGAGTTGGAACGGGCAAGCGAAGCCGTGATTTCGGCAATGCGGCGAGGGGGATCGCCTCAGTGGTACAGCGAGCTCTGCCTGTTGAAGACGGCGGTGGATACGGCACAGCAGGTGCTTGCGTCATGCGACGCTCAGCGTTGCTGATGCCCGCATCATTTTCTTTGCGAGGAGATTCCCATGGCTTTGTTCAAAACCTCAGGTGTCGACGTCCTTGGCTCTGGCATCAACATCGGAGCCGTGTACGGCACGCTCACGCCGATGCTGCAGGCCAACAACCTGCGTTTCCGCGACCTCATCCAGCAATTGCAGCAGCAGGGTGACATGTCCAGCCAGGACCTGCTGGCGGTGCAGCGCGAGACGGGCGAAATGGCCGAAGCCACGCAGCTGACGTCGGAGCTCATGAAATCGCTGCGTGACATGGTCAGTTCGGTGCTCAAGAACGTTGCTTGAGTGTTCGAAGCCATCGGATCGCGACATGCAAGCTGTCAAGGACCTGTCTCACGCCCTGGAGAGATGGGGGGTCGCGGAGCTGAAGCCTCGCGCCGATGGCCGCTTTTCGGTGGCTCATGACGGCGACCGAAGGCTGGACGTTCACCCTCTTGCGGACGGTCGGCTGATACTGGAAGTCCACTTGATCTCCCTGCCTGAGCCCGGTGCAGCCCGTGTGGCATTGCTGGAGAGGGCGTTGCGCTTCTCCACCGTCCGCATGCCGACGCGTCACGACATCTTGTGCCTGTCACCGGACGCCGATGGCCTGCTGCTGCAATGCGAAATCCCCGCGCGAGCGGGCCCTGCTGCGGTCGAGCGTGCGCTCGAACAGTTTCTCAATGCCGCGGATGCCTGGTGGACGGCGCTAGGTCTGGGTGTGGAGGTCGTGACCTACCGCACCGCGGCACCGGCTCGGCTTGTGACGGTCCTCCCATGAGTGAAAGACGATCGTGCCGCCGCGTGCGATGGAAGGCGGCCATGGTGCTGTGCGCCGCTGTTGCCTTGCTGCCTCAGGCGCACGCCGCGCCGCTGCCTTTCGACGGCAGCCCGTATTCCTACTACGCCAACGAAACGCCCGTCGCGAAGATGTTGGCCGAGTTCTGTGCCAACTTCGGCATTCAGCTTCAAATCGACCCCGGCATTGCGACCCGCATGAGTGGTCGTCTGGGTGCTGCATCGGCGTCCGAGTTCCTGAACACCGTGACCGCATCCGCGGGGCTGGACTGGTTCCACTATGCTGGCACGATCCATGTCACTCGCGTGGGCGCAGCAACGTGGGCCGGGACATCGCCGAGCAGGTGCTGGCGCAGCCCAACGCCCTGTTGGTGGCCGGCGCCATCATGCTGGGCTTCGCGCTGGTTCCTGGCATGCCGGGTTGGGTGTTCATGACGTTGGCCGTGCTGGCGGGCGTGGTGGGCTTCGTATTGTTGGGGCGCGGACTCAAGGGGGCGGCGGCACCCGGGGACCGCACTGCCGGCCCCACGGCACGTGCCGGCGCGGGGCCAGCACAGGCCGATGGTGACGGCGATGGCAAGGCGGCGGCCTCCTACGCACCGACCATGCCGCTGGTGCTGGACTTGGCGCACGAACTGGAAAGCACCTTGAACGCGCGAACCCTGATTGCCGCCTTGCAGGGGGTGCGCGAAGAGACCTACATGGAACTGGGAGTGCCTTTGCCGGCGGTGCACCTGCGCTACAACAAGGGCCTGGTGCGTGGCGCTTATCAGATTCTGGTGCACGAGATCTCGTCTGCGCGTGGCCTGCTGCAGCCAGGCCACCTGCTGGTGCGCGAGGCGCCGGAGAATCTGGAAGCCTTGGGCATTCCCTTCGAAGAGACGGCGGCGTTCCTGCCCAACATCGCCGCGCTGTGGACGCCGGAGCATGAGGCGGCGCGGTTGCGCGAGTACGGCATTCAGGCGATGGACACCATGCAGGTGTTGGCGCACCACCTTCGGCTGACGCTCAAGCGCCATGCGCGCGAATTCATCGGCATTCAGGAAGTGCAATTCCTGTTGTCGCAGATGCAGGCGGACTATCCCGACCTGATCACCGAACTGCAGCGCGTCGTGCCAGCGCAGCGGGTGGCCGACGTGCTGCAGCGGCTGGTGAGCGAGGGTGTGTCGGTGCGCAACCTGCGCACCATTGCCGAAGCCCTGGTCGATTGGGGTGGCAAGGAGCGCGACGTGGTGTTGCTGGCCGAGCATGTGCGCACCGCCCTCAAACGCCAGATCTCGCACCAGTTCGCCGACCGCCACCAGATGCTGGCCGCTTACCTGCTGTCGCCCGCGGTCGAAGACATCATTCGCAATGGCATCCGCCAGACTTCGATGGGCAGCTACCTCGCGTTGGATGCAGAGCAGACCAGCAACCTCCTGGACCGGATCACGGAGACCGTGGGCGACCTGTCCGCCATCAGCCACAAGCCAGTGATTCTCACCAGCATGGACATCCGGCGCTATGTGCGAAAGATGATCGAAGAATCGTTGTACGAAGTGGCCGTGCTCTCTTACCAGGAACTGGTTCCAGAGATCAACGTGCAGCCGCTGGCGCGCATCGAACTCGGGCCGTGACGATCCATGGATGAACGCGCAATCTTGCTTGAGTTGCGGGTCCTCGCCGGCCTCCAGGCCGGTGCGCGTCTGACACTTTCGGACGGCCGGCATGTGCTTGGCAGCGGGGAGTCGTGCGAGGTCGTGTTGGCCGGGCCTGGCATCGAGCCGCAGGCGCTGGTCATTGTGGTGGACGGCGTTCAGTTGCTTCTGCAACCCGGTCAACCGGGTTGCGGCCTGAGCGCTGGCGACAGCCTCAGTGAGCCCTTCATGCTGCTGCCAGGCGTTCCATTCCACCTGGGTGACATCTGGTTGGTCGTGGACCACCAAGCCAGCCCCTGGCCAGAAAATCGTTCATGGCTGGTTTCGGCGCCACCGCCTCTTGAGGCCCTGTCGATCGAGGCAGCCGACACAGTGAAGGTGGCGCGAGGAGTGGTGGCATCCGAGTCGGTGAGACCGGCCAGCGAGCCGCGCCGGCTGCTGTGGTGGCTGAAATGGACGGCTTGGTGCATCGCGGTGTTTTGCCTGGGTGGTCTGGGCGTCCTGGCTTGGTTCAAATTCGGAATGGAATACCTCCCCAACATGCGTGCCATGACCGCAGCGCACCTCTCCCGATTCACCGAAGCGCCGGTGGTGGAGATGGGCACAGGGATGCCCGAGGTGCGGCCGGTTGAGCCTGCTCCGGTTTCCGCGAAGGAGCCTTCCCCACCAGCTCAGAAGCCGTCTTCGTCCGGACTCGTTCTGCTGGGCCCCGCACCCACTGCGGCACCAGTGGTCGAGAGCCCGATGCTGGGATTGCCGCTGGCTGGATCCCATTTGGTGCCGGGCCGCACCCGCGACCGGCCCGAGCGCACTGCCGCTGGCCCTGCATCGGCCGCCGACCTCGCACGCCTGCCTTTCGTGGTTCGACAGGTGGCTTGCGGTGAGGTGGCCAGCATCACCACCGACAAGGGGGTCAAGCTCTTCGAAGGGGCGAGTCACAAGGGCTACGAGATCACAAGGGTGTCTCCGGAGCGGTTGCGGCTGCGAGGACGCTATGACGTGGAGTTGTCATGCTGAGGGGGGGGACAGCGAACCCGTCCCTGCCAATGCGCTGCTGCGCAAGCCGCTGGCACTGATGGCATCGCTGAACGATGCCCTGGAGACGGCGCCCATTGTGAGTGTTCGCGGTCGCGTGAAGGAGGTGCTGGGCACCGTGGTTCGAGCGACAGCGCCCAGTGCGCGCATCGGCGAGATGTGTGTGCTGCACACGCCTGGTGAGACCTTCCGTCTGGAGGCCGAGGTCATCGGTTTCAGTGAGGGCGACGCGCTGCTGGCGCCGGTGGGCGACATGCGTGGCGTGTCGTCCAACACCATCGTCACTCCGGGTGGCCACACCCACAAGGTCGGCGTGGGCATGGGACTGATGGGCCGTGTCGTCGATGGTTTCGGGCGCCCGCTGGACGGTGGCGACCTGCCTTTGGCCGAAGCGTATTACCCGGTGTACGCCGACGCACCCCATCCCTTGCAACGGCGCATGATCGACAGCCCCATGCACATGGGTGTGCGGGCGCTGGACGGCATGCTGGCGTGCGGGGAAGGGCAACGCCTGGGCATCTTCGCGGCGGCGGGCTGCGGCAAGAGCACGCTGATGGGCATGCTGGCGAAGAACGCCGATGTCGATGTCACCGTGGTCGCCCTGATCGGAGAGCGCGGCCGCGAGGTGCGGGAGTTCGTGGAGCGCGAACTGGGTGCAGAAGGCATGAAGCGCGCCGTGGTGGTGTGCAGCACCTCGGAAAAGGCACCGATGGAACGATTGAAGGCCGGCTTCGTGGCCACGGCCATCGCCGAATTTTTCCGCGACCAGGGCATGCGGGTGCTGTTGCTGCTGGACTCGCTGACGCGTCTGGCTCGAGCGCAGCGCGAGCTGGGGTTGATGGCGGGCGAGCCTCCCACGCGGCGGGGCTTTCCCCCGTCGGTTTTCGCCATGCTGCCTCGGTTGCTGGAGCGCGCGGGCATGAACGACCGTGGTTCCATCACCGCGTTCTACACCGTGTTGGTGGAAGGCGACGACATGAACGAACCCGTGGCGGACGAGAGCCGCTCCATCCTGGATGGGCACATCGTGCTGTCGCGCAAGCTGGCTGCGGCCGGGCACTACCCGGCGGTGGATGTGCTGGCCAGCGTGAGTCGTGTGATGAATGCGGTGGTCGGTACCGAGCACCGCCGGCACGCCGAAGCGGTGAGGGCGCTGATGGCCAAGCACGACGAGGTGGAGCTGCTCGTGCGTTTGGGTGAATACAAGCGGGGTTCCGACAGCTTGGCCGACAAGGCCATTGATCGCATGGCCGACATCCACGCCTTCTTGTGCCAGCGCCCGTCCGAGAAAACCAGTGCCTCGGAGATGCTCCGCCATCTCGAAGGCATCGCGGTATGAAGCAGATCATCGTCATAGATCAGTTGCACCGTCGTCGCCTGACTGCGCTGGAAGCGGCGTTGAAACAGGCAAGGGCCGAGCAGGCAGATCTTGAGTTCCTGCTTGACGAGCGCTGCCGCTCGGAGGAAACCACGCGCGAAAGAGGTCTTCGGCTCAAGCACGACATCGATGGCGTGCTCTTCACGGGCACCGTGAATCCATCCGCACTCAACAAGGCGCAGCACCAGCTGTTGGCGGCCAAGGACGCTCTTCTGGCCGCGCAGAAGGCCGTGAAGGAGGCCCGATCGGATGTGGCCGCCTCGGTGCAGCGCACGTCGGAGGCGGTGCGGGCTTGGCGCGAGCAGGCGATCAAGGTCGAGAAGTTCGGCACCCTCCTGCAGGGCTCGCGCGACGCACACAACGCCGAAGCGCTTTGCCGTTCTGGGCGGCGGAAGCCATCGGCTTCATCATTTCCAACCAGTACGGCGCCACGGTGGGCAACACGAACGATGCGCTCACGGGCAACGAGGCATCGCCGTTGGGGGTGTTGTTGCTTCAGTTGTACCTGGTCCTGTTTCTGATGCACGGCGGCGCCAACGCGGTGTTGGAGACGTATTACGCGAGTTATGCCGTGTGGCCGCTGGCCGCCACATGGCCCTCGCTCGATGCCGGTTTTCCGGCCCATTGGCTCCAGCTTTTCGACGCGATGATGCGCCTGTCCGTGATGCTGGCCGCGCCTGCCATGATCGCCATGCTGCTGGCCGAGATCGGCTTGGCCATCGTCAGCATGTTCGCGCCGCAGTTGCCCGTGTTTTTCCTGGCCATGCCGGTGAAGGCCTGCATCGCGCTCTTTGTGTTGATGATCTATCTCGCCATGCTCATGGGTTACCTGGGTGACCACGCACGCGCGATGGCGGTGTTTCTGCCGGACCTGGGAAAGCTGGCGCGATGAGCGAGAAGACCGAGAAGCCCACCCCCAAGCGCCTGACCGATGCACGGAAAAAGGGCGATGTGGCGCACGCCAAGGACGCGTCCAAGGCCTTGATGATCTGGGCCTGCGCAGGCTACCTGCTGTTTTCCGCCAGCCAGCTCACCGACGCCATGCTGTTCCTGATCGAGTGGGCGGGCACGCACGCGAACGGCCCCTTCCGCGAGGTGCTGGCGGCCTTTCTTCGGTTGGCGCTGAAGGAGCTGAGTCTGGCGCTGCTGCCTTGGATGTTGATCGTCACCGTGCTGGCGGTCCTTGGTGAACTGATGACCGCAGGGCCGGTGTTTGCCCCGGAAAAGATGAAGTTCAACTTCCAGAAGCTGGATGTCGTGGCGAATGTGAAGAACCTGTTTTCGGCGCGCAACCTCATCGAGGCGCTGAAGTCGGTGGTGAAAGTGGTGGCGCTCACCGCCATCGTCTGGAAGCTGGTCCACGACAACCTGGGGACGCTCATGCTGCTGGCGGGCTCCGGCATCCAGCCGGTGACGGCGGGATTGGGCTTGTTGATCAAGTCATTGCTGCTGTCCACGGCCTTCGTCTTCACAGTCATTGCAGGCTTCGACTGGCTCATTCAGCGCAAGCTGTTCGCCCGCCAGCAGATGATGACCAAGGATGAGGTCAAGCGCGAACACAAGGAGTCCGATGGAGCGCCTGAAATCAAGGGAGAGCGCCGAAAGCTGCATCGGGAAATCGTCCAGGGCGGCGGCGGTGGCAAGCGCAAACCCTCGCTGGTGGTCACCAACCCCACGCACCTTGCGGTTGCACTGCTCTACGAGCATGGTGAAACCCCACTGCCCCTGGTGCTGGCCAAGGGCGCGGGTCTGCACGCTCAGGCCATCGTCCGGGATGCGCGCGCAGAGGGCATTCCCATCATCCAGCACATTCCACTGGCCCGTGCGCTGGTCGCGCAGGTGGAGGTGGACGAGCCTGTGCCCGAGCATCTGTTCGAACTGGTCATCGATGTGCTGAAGGCCGTGAAAGAGGTGGCGCCCGCAGAGCGCCCTCGATCCTGAGGTCTGTGGCGGGGTCTTACGTGCGCTGCGTTGGCCTGACCCACCACCAAGCCAGGGCCACGATCACCGTGAAGGCTGTGTACGCCGCCACAAACACCCACCAAGGGGCGTCCCAGTACAGCAGCCTTGAGAGCCAGTGGTCGATGAAACTCTCACCGTAGCTGCTCTGGCCGGCGGCGCGGCGCAGGGCTTGCTCCCACACGGTCAACGGGCACAGCTGGCCCAGCCACGCCTGGGCGGCGATGAAGACCATCAGCCCCAAGTGGCCGATCCGCAGGCCCGCATGGCGCACCCAGCGCCAACCGAGGGCGCCGCCCAGGAGCACCAGGGGCAGCAGGCCGACCACGAAGACCACGATGCCCGTGTGCAGCGCCAGCAGCGCGTCGGCCAGCAGGGCGGCGGTGGCGGGGCTGAGGTTCGGGTCCCACATGGTGGCGCCATGGTACGTCGCCGGCCCCACGGCCGGCGAAAAAAAACCGCCAGGGCACGGGGCGCTGGCGGCTGCGCGCATGGCCCGCCGAAGCGGGCGGCGCGGTACTCAATCCTTGGCAGACATATAGTCGCTGAGCACTTTCCAGCGGCCGTCCGTGATCTGCGACAGGCGTGTGGCGCTGCTGCCCAGGCGCTTGGTGGGGCTGAAGGTCATCTCGGCGCTGCCGAAGATGTCTGGCGGGATCTTCATCGTGTCCATGGCCTTGATGAAGCTGTCGGTGGTCAGGCCGGGGCCGGCCTTGGTGGCGGCGCGGATGAAGGCGTCGATGGAGCCGTAGCCGTACACCGAGAACACCGTGGGTTCTTCGTTGAACTTGGTCTGGTACTTGTTGGCCCAGAAACGCAGGGGCTGCGAGGCCGAGTCCAGGTAGGGGTGCTGCACCGTCATGGCGGCGTAGAAGCCGTTCATCGCAGGGCCACCGAGCTTGTGGATGAGGTCGGTGTAGGCCGCACTGGAACCCACGAAGGTGGGGTTGAAGCCCAGGCGTTTCGCGGTGGCGATGCCGCCGATGGTCTCGCGGATGATGGTGCCCATCACCACCAGGTCGCATTGGTCGGCCTGCAGCTTCTGCATCTGCGAGGCGAAGTCGGTGGCGCCCCGCTTGTAGGTGGTCTCCGCCGCGAGCGTCATGCCGGCGGCCTTCAGGCCGTCTTCGGCGCCGCGCTTGACTTCCAGGCCGAACTCGTCGTCCTGGTACATCGCACAGACCTTCTTGGCACCCTTCTCCTTGGCGAGCATGGGCGTGACGATCTTCATCTGGTCGTAGTAGGTGGCGGCGAACGAGTACTTGAGCTTGTGGAAGGGCTCGTACATCTGGCGCGCGGCCGTGATGGGGTAGAAGTTCAGCACGTTCTTCTGGAACTGCACCGGCATCGCCGCCATGTTCTGCGCGGTGCCGATGTGGCCCACCATGGCGAAGATCTTGTCCTGGTTCACGAGCTTCTGCGCGGCCAGCACGGCGTTGCGCGGGTCGTACTTGGAGTCTTCCACCAGCAGCTTGATCTTGCGGCCATTGATGCCGCCCTGTTCGTTGATCTCGTCCACGCGCAGCAGCATGCCCATGCGCACCTGCTTGCCGAAGCCGGCGATCGGCCCTGAAAGATCCTGGATCGAGCCGATCACGATTTCGTCCTTGCTCACGCCCTGCGTCTGGGCCAGGGCCGGCCCGGCGGCCAGTGCCAGCACGGCCGCGGCGGTCAGTGTCGTTTTCATCGCTGATGTCTCCTGTAAAGGGTGGTTGACACGGGGATGCGGGATCACTGGTTTACGTAGTCCGACGTCACCTTCCAGCGGCCGTCCTGGATCTGCGACAGGCGCATGGCCATGCTGCCGTAGCGCCGCTGCGGGCTGAAGCGCAGTTCGGGCGAACCGAAGATGTCGGTCGGCACGGTCAGGCTGTCCATGGTCTTGACGAAGCTGTCGGTGGTGAGGTTGGCGCCGGAGCGGCCCGCGGCGCGGGCGAAGATGTCGATGGCGTTGTAGCCGTAGACCGAGAAGACGTTGGGGTCTTCGTTGAACTTGGTCTTGAACTTGTTGGCCCAGAAGCGGATCGGCTGCGAGGCTTCGTCCAGGTAGGGGTGCTGGGTGGTCATGGTGGCGTACAGGCCGTTCATGGCCGGGCCGCCGAGCTTGTGGATGAGGTCGGTGTAGGCCGCCTGCGAGCCGAAGAAGGTGGGGTTGAAGTCGAGCTTGCGCGCGGTGGCGATGGTGCCGATGGTCTCGCGGATGATGGTGCCCAGCACGACGAAGTCGCAACTGGCGGACTTCATGCGAGCCACCTGCGATGAAAAATCGGTGGCGCCGCGTTTGAACGAGGTCTTCTCGACCATCTGCATGTTGACGGCCTTGAGGCCTTCTTCCGCACCGCGCAGCACCTCCAGGCCGAACTCGTCGTCCTGGTAGATCGCGCAGACCGCCTTGGGCTTCTTCTCTTGCACCATGCGGGGCAGGAAGGTGCGCATCTGCTCGTAGTACGGGCCGATGTTGGCGAACTTGAGCTTGTGGAAGGGCTCGTACATCTCGCGCGCGGCCGTCACGGGCAGGAAGTTCACCACGTTCTTCTGGAACTGCACCGGCATGGCCGCCATGTTCTGCGCCGTGCCCAGGTGGGCGACCATGGCGAAGATCTTGTCCTGGTTGACGAGCTTCTGCGCGGCCAGCACGGCGTTGCGTGGGTCGTACTTGCTGTCCTCGACGAGCAGCTTGATCTTGCGGCCGTTGATGCCACCTTGCTCGTTGATCTCGTCGACACGAAGCACCATGCCCTGCCGCACGGATTTGCCGAAACCCGCCAGCGGGCCGGAGAGGTCCTGGATCGAACCGAGAACGATCTCGTCCTTGCTCACGCCCTGCGTCTGGGCGAAGGCGGCGCCAGCCGACAGGCACAGCGCGAGGGCGATCAGGGTGGGGCGGGCGGTCGTCACGGGCTTGTCTCCTGGGGGTTGAAAGGGGGGCGGTCGCTTCAGCGGTACATGGCGTCGATCTGCTCGGCGTATTTCTGTTGCACCAGCTTGCGCTTGAGCTTCATGGTGGGGGTGAGTTCTTCGTCTTCGGCGCTGAGCTGGGTGTCGAGCAGGAAGAACTTCTTGATCTGTTCGACGCGAGCGAACTTCTTGTTCACACGGTCGATCTCGGCCTGGATGAGCGATTGCACCTCGGGCGCGCGGGTGAGGCTGGCGTAGTTGGAAAACGGCACGTCGTTGTCCTGCGCATACTTCTCCACGTTCTCCTGGTCGATCATGATGATGACGGTGAGGTAGGGGCGCTTGTCACCGATCACCACGGCGTCGGTCACATACGGCGAGAACTTCAGCTCGTTCTCCAGTTCGCTGGGGGTGATGTTCTTGCCGCCTGCGGTGATGATGATGTCTTTCATGCGGTCGGTGATGCGGAAAAACCCTTCCTCATCGACCTGCCCCACGTCGCCCGTGTGCAGCCAGCCATCGGCGTCGATGGTCTCGGCGGTTTTCTCGGGCAGGTTCAGGTAACCCATGAACACGTTGGGCCCGCGCACCAGGATCTCGCCGGTCTGTGGATCGAGCTTCACCTCGTTGTAGGTGGCGGCCGGCCCGATGCTGCCGGGTTTGATGCGATCGGCAGGGATGCCGGTGGACGCGCCGCAGGTTTCCGTCATGCCCCACACCTCGAGCATGGGCACGCCCAGGGCGAGGTACCAGCGCACCAGATCGGGCGAGATGGGGGCCGCGCCGGTGACCAGGAAGCGCGCGCGGTGGATGCCGATGAGCTTGCGCACGTTGTCCAGCACCAGCACGCGCGCCAGGCGGAACTGCAGCCGCAGGCCGCCGGGCACCGGCTGCCCGGCCATCACCCGGTCGGCCACCTTCTGCCCCACGCCAATGGCCCAGGCGTAGGCAGCCTGCTGCAGCTGGCTGGCTTCCTTGAGCGTGATCATCACGCCCGAATAGAACTTTTCCCAGACGCGCGGCACGGCGGTGAACACGGTCGGGGCGATCTCGCGCACGTTCTCCGGCACGGTCTCGGGGTTCTCCACGAAATTGAGCCTGGCGCCGGTGTAGAGCGAAAAATACTCGCCGCCCATGCGCTCGGCGATGTGGCACAGCGGCAGAAAGCACATGCACTCGTCGTGTTCGTCGCGCGCGATCAGCGTGTTGTAGCCGCGCACGGTGTAGACCAGGCCCTGGTGGCTGTGCATGGCGCCCTTGGGGCGGCCGGTGGTGCCGGAGGTGTAGACCAGGATGGCCAGGTCTTCGGGCTTCACCGCGGCCACGCGCGCTTCGACCAGGCCGGGGTGCTGCGCCAGGTGCGCGCGGCCCATGTCGCGCAGCGCGGCCAGGCTGATCACCTGCGGGTCGTTCAGGTCGCGCAGGCCGTCCATGTCGGCGACCACGATCTTCTTCAGGCGCGGCAACTGGGCGCGCACCTCCAGCGCCTTGTCAAGCTGTTCGTCGTCTTCCACAAACAGCACGGTGGTGGCCGAGTCGTCGCAGAGGTACTGCACCTGTTCGGCCGCGTCGGTCGGGTAGATGCCGTTGGCCACGCCGCCCGCGCTGAGCACGGCCAGGTCGCACAGCACCCATTCGACGGTGGTGTTGGAGAGGATGGACGCGGTCTCGCGCGCCTCGAAGCCCAGCGCCATCAGGCCGTGGGCGATCTCGCGCACGGCGGTGCCGGTCTGGTCCCAGGTCCAGCTGCGCCAGATGCCGAAGTCTTTCTGCCGCATCCAGATCGCCGGGCCGCGCGCCTTCACGCCGTTCCAGAAGAGGGCGGGAATGGTGTCGCCGGGCAGCACCACCTCGGTCCGCGGCTGGATGTGTGAGAGATCCCAGAGGTAACTCATGCCTTATCTCCAGTTCTTCTTCTTTTTCCAGCGCCGCTCACCCCGCGCCCCGGTTTCCTTCATGCCGAGGTAGAACTCCTTGATGTCGTCCTTCTCGCGCAGGTGGGCGCAGGTGTCTTCCATCACGATGCGGCCGTTCTCCAGCACGTAGCCGTAGTCGGACGCATTGAGCGCCATGTTGGCGTTCTGCTCGACCAGCAGGATGGTGGTGCCGCGCTCGCGGTTGATGCGCACCACGATCTCGAAGATCTCCTTGGTGAGCTTGGGCGAGAGGCCCAGGCTGGGCTCGTCGAGCAGGATGAGGTCGGGGTCGGCCATCAGCGCGCGGCTGATGGCCAGCATCTGCTGCTGGCCGCCGGAGAGCAGGCCGGCGTCCTGCAACGCGCGTTCGCGCAGGATGGGGAAGTAGTTGAACACCACCTCCATGTCGCGCGCCACGCCGTCGCGGTCCTTGCGGGTGTAGGCGCCCATCAGCAGGTTGTCGCGCACCGAGAGCAGGGGGAAGACCTCGCGCCCCTCGGGCACGTGGGACAGGCCTTGCTGCACGATCAGCGCCGGGTCCTGCGCGGTGATGTTCTCGCCCTTGAACTCGATCGATCCCTTGCGGGGGTCGATGATGCCGCTGATGGTCTTGAGGATGGTGGTCTTGCCCGCGCCGTTGGAACCCAGCACGGTGGCGATCTCGCTGCGGCGCACCTGCAGGCTCACGCCGCGGATCGCCTTGATCGGGCCGTAGGCGCTCTCGACGTTGAGCAGCTTGAGCACGGGGGCGTCGGAAGTGGCAACACTCATGGAATGACCCCCACGCTTGTCACTTCGTGTACTGCGCTGCCCCCCGAGGGGGCTTTCGCCACTTGGGGCGGCCCGGCATGTCTCATGTTGCCACCTTGTGGTTTTCGCGGCGCAGGCTGGAGACGTCGTCCATCGAGCCCAGGTAGGCCTCGATCACGCCGGGGTCGCTCTGCACCTCGGCGGGTGTGCCCGAGGCCAGTTCGGTGCCCATGCTCATGGCCAGCACGCGGTCCGACACCTTGGAGACCAGGCTCATGTCGTGCTCGACCATCAGCACGGTGATGCCCAGCTCTTCCTTGATGTCGGTGATCCAGAACGCCATGTCCTCGGTCTCCTCCACGTTCAGGCCGGACGACGGCTCGTCGAGCAGCAGCAGTTGGGGTTCGGTGCACAGCGCGCGCGCGAGTTCGACCACCTTGCGCACGCCGTAGGGCAGGCCGGCCACCATGGACTCGCGGTGGTGCTGCAGGTCGAGCAGGTCGATCACGCGTTCCACCTTCTCGCGCGCCTCGATCTCGGCCGCGCGCGTCTTGCCTGTGAAGAAGATCTCGCTCCACAGCCCTGTCTTGCGGTGCGTGTGGCGCCCGATCAGCAGGTTCTGCAGCACCGTGGCGTGCTCGAACAGCTCGATGTTCTGGAAGGTGCGCGCGATGCCCAGCTTGGCGATCTGGTGCGGCGCCTGGTCGGTCAGGCGCAACTCGCCATTGGGGCCGGCGTAGTCGATGGTGCCGGTGGTGGGCGTGTAGATGCGGCTGATCAGGTTGAACACCGTGGTCTTGCCCGCGCCGTTGGGGCCGATCAGCGTGAAGACCTCGCCGCGCTTCACGTCGAAGCTCACGTTGTTGACCGCCAGCACGCCGCCGAAGCGCACGCTCAGGTTCCTGGCCGAAAGAAGCACGTTTGGGTTCATTTCAGGCGATCCGATTTCTGGAACGTTTTCTGCCGCTTGAACAGGCCCTTGCGATAAAACGGGAAGAGCTGGAACCAGGTGCGCACCTTGAGCCAGCGGCCGTAGAGGCCCATGGGCTCGAACAGCACGAAGGCGATCAGCACGAGGCCGTACACCGCACCCTGCAGGCCGGCGGCCTGGCCGATGGCCTCGGGCAGGTAATCCTTGCCCAGCGCGATGAGCTGGGGCATGACGATCAGGAAAATCGCGCCGAGGAAGGCACCGTGGATCGAGCCCAGCCCGCCGATCACCACCATCAGCAGCAGGTCGATCGACTGGATGATGCTGAACTGCTCGGGCGAGAGGAACTGGATCTTGTGCGCGTACAGCGCGCCGCCGATGCCCGCGAGCGCGGCCGAGAGCGCGAAGCTCAGCGTCTTGTAGCGCGCGAGCTGGATGCCCATGCTCTGCGCCGAGATCTCCGAGTCGCGGATGGCGACGAAGGCGCGGCCGGTGGACGAGCGCATGAGGTTGACGATGCCCAGCGTGGCCAGCACGGTCACGACCAGGCACAGGAAGTAGAACTCCTCGGTGGAATCCAGCGACCAGCCGAAGAGGGCGGGGTACTGCACCATCAGGCCGGCGTTGCCACCGGTCACGTGCTCCCAGCGCGCGATCACCTCCTCGACGATGAAGCCGAAAGCCAGCGTCGCCATGCCGAGGTAGATGCCCTTGACGCGCAGCGCCGGCAGGCCCACCACCATGCCCACGGCCGCCGAGAGCAGGCCCGCGCAGGCCAGGGCCAGTGGAAAGGGAATGCCCGCGTTCACCATGATGGCCTGTGTGTACGCGCCCACGCCGAGAAAGGCCGCATGGCCCAGTGAGAACAGCCCGGTGAAACCTGCCAGCAGCATCAGGCCGAGGCCGACGACGGCGTAGATCAGCACGAAGGTGAGTTGCGCGAGCCAGTACTCCGGGATCGCCCAGGGCGCCACCACCAGGAACAGGCCCAGCAGGCTGTACCAGAAGGTGTGGCCACCGTGCTTGGCGAGCCGGATGTCCTGGTTGTAGTCGGTCTTGAAGAGGAATCGCATGTTCGTGGTGCCTCAGACTTTCTTGCGCAGCTTCTCGCCGAAGAGGCCGTTGGGTTTGAGCACCAGCATGAGCAGCACCACGATGTAGGGCGCCACGTCCTTGAAACCTTCGGGCAGGTAGAAGCCCGAGAACGCCTCGACGATGCCGATGATCAGGCCGCCCACGATGGCGCCGGGCAGGCTGCCGAAGCCGCCCACCACGGCGGCGGGGAAGGCCTTGAGGCCGATGAAGCCCATGTTGGCGTGCACGAAGGTGATGGGCGCGAGCAGCAGGCCGGCGACGGCGGCCACGGCCGCGGCCAGGCCCCACACCAGGCCGTTGAGCCGCTTGACCGGAATGCCCATGTAGTAGGCCGCGAGCTGGTTCTGCGACGAGGCCTGCATGGCAATGCCCAGCTTGCTGTAGCGGAACATGGCGAACAGCCCGGCGCAGAGCACGGCGGTGGAGCCGATCACCACGATCTGCTCGGCCGAGACCACCAGCGCGCCCAGGCGAAGCACCTCGTTGGCGTAGGGCACCGGCAGCGTGTGTGTGTCGGTGCCGATGTTGGGCAGCATGGTGATGAGCCCGCGCAGCGTGTAACCCACGCCGATGGTGAGCATCACGATGGAGAAGGCCGGCTGCCCCAGAATGGGGCGGATCACCACGCGCTCGAGCACCACGCCGAACAGGCCCATGCCCACGATGGCGGCGGGCACCGACAGCCAGAACGGGAAACCCAGCATGGTCATCGCCGCCAGGCCGCCGAAGGCGCCCACCATCATCAGATCGCCCTGGGCAAAGCTCACCGTTTCGGTGGCCTTGTAGATCAGCACGAAACCCAGCGCGATCAGCCCATAGATGCAGCCCTGGGCCACACCGCTGATGAGCAGTTGCAGCAATTGCACGCGATGTCTCCTGTATGGTTCTGTCGACGCGGTGGCGGCGGGGTGGCGCTGCAATCTTTGTGGCAGTCTGCCCAGCAGGTGAGCGCAATTTATAGCTGTCTTGCATGAGACTGGCGCTAGGGGTTGTCCCCCATCCTGAGTCGCTCAGGTGCCATGAAGATCAAAACCATCATGAAGTCCATACGAATCGGCGCCGGCCTCGGGTTCTACGGCGACAACTGGGAACCCGTGGCCGCGAGCATCGAACGCGGCGGGGTGCAATTCATCGCCAGCGACCACCTGGCCGAACTCACGCTGGCGATCCTGCAGAAAGACCGCCAGCGCGACCCCTCGCTGGGTTACGCGCGCGACGTGGTGCCCCTGCTGATGAAGCTATGGCCACTGATGCAAGAGCGAGGCGTGCGCTTTGTGTGCAACGCGGGCGGCCTGAACCCGCAGGGCGCCGCGCAGGCGGTGCTGGCGGCCTTCAAGAGCCGCGGCTGGCAGGCCCGCGTGGCCGTGGTGAGCGGCGACGACGTGCTGCCCCGCCTGCTCGACGGCGCCACGCCCGCCAGCGCCTTCGCCCACCTCTTCACCGGCGCGCCGCTGGCCGAGGTGCGCGAGCGCCTGGTGTTCGGCAACGCCTACCTGGGGGCGCAACCCATCGTGGGCGCGCTCGATGCGGGCGCCGACATCGTGATCACCGGGCGCGTGGCCGATGCCGCGCTGTTCCTCGGGCCACTGGTGCACGGCCTGGGCTGGACGCTGGGCGGTGCGACCCAGGCCCACGACCTCGACCGCCTCGCGCAAGGCCTCACCGTGGGCCACCTGCTCGAGTGTTCGGGGCAGGGCAGCGGCGGCAACTTCGGCAGCCAGGGCGCGTGGCAGGCCATTCCCGATCTGGCGCACATCGGCTACCCGATCGCCGAGGTGTGGGAGGACGGCAGCGCGCTCATCACCAAGGCGCCCGGCACCGGCGGGCGGGTCAACTTCGACACCGTGCGCCAGCAGCTGTTGTACGAGGTGCACAACCCCCACGCCTATTTCTCGCCCGACGTGGTGCTCGACATGGGCGACATCCAGTTGCAGGACGAGGGCGGGGACCGCGTTCGGCTGACCGGCGCGCGCGGCACCGCGCCCACCGACACGCTCAAGGTGGTGGCGGGTTTCCGGGATGGTTACAAGGCCGAGGTCACCTGGGGGTTTTCTTGGCCGGACGCCTGGGACAAGGCGCAGGCCGCGCAGGCCACCATCCGCGCACTGCTCAAGGACAAGCGCATCCCGCACGACGAGCTGTATGTGGAGTACCCCGGCCTGAACTCGGCGCACGGCGCGCTCGCGCCCCTGCCCAAACCCGACGCGCTCAACCAGGCCAACGAGATCTGGACGCGCCTGGTGCTGCGCACGCCCGACAAGGCCGCGGCCGATGGTTTCGGCCGCCTGTTCCCCTGGATGGGACTGAGCGGCCCGGCCTACACCTGCGGCTTCACCGGCCTGCACAACACCAGCGAGTTGCTGGGCATCTGGCCCACGCTGATTCCCCGCGCCGAGGTGGAAGCGGGCGCGCGGATGGAGCTGCTGGGGGAAATGAGCCCCCACGCTCCGCCGCTGCGCGGGTCGCTGCCCCCCGAGGGGGCTGTTCCGGCTTGGGGCGGCCCTGCGCCGGACCGCGCATGAGCACGATCCGCATACCCCTGGTGCGAATTGCCCACGCGCGCAGCGGCGACAAGGCCGACTGGGTGGACTTCGGCCTGTTCGCCTGGAACGACGCCGGCTACCGGTTGCTGGCGCGCGAGGTGACGGCCGAGCGCGTGCAGGCCCATTTCGCGCCCTGGCTGCCTGGCGAGGTGGACGCCTGGCCGTTGCCCAACATCCTCGCGCTGAAGTTCGTGCTGCGCGGTGCGCTGCAGGGTGGCGGCGCGCGCAACCTGCGCCTGGACAACCTGGGCAAGGCCATGGCCGGCGCGCTGCTCCGCATGGAGATCGACGTGACACAGGACGAACTGGACGCGGCCTTGAACGCGCCGCGCGTGGGGGTGTGGCCATGAGCGCCGTCACCACCGAAAAGCTGGGCGAGGTGTGGGTGGTCACGCTGGCCCGCCCCGAGGTGCGCAACGCGGTGGACAGCCCCACCGCGCAGGCGCTGCACGCGGCGTTTCTCGCGTTCGAAGACGACGCCGAGGCCCGCGTGGCGGTGTTCCACGGCGCGCACGGCCATTTCTGCGCCGGCTGGGACCTGCAGTACGGCGCCCGCCTGGCCGCCTCGGGCGAGACCGGCGGCCTGGACCTGGACTTCGCCGCCACCGATGCGCGCGCGCTCGGCCCCATGGGCCCGTCGCGGCTGCGGCTCTCCAAACCGGTGATCGCCGCCGTGAGCGGGGCGGCCGTGGCCGGTGGCATGGAGCTCGCGCTCTGGTGCGACCTGCGCGTGATGGAAGACGACGCCTACTTCGGCGTCTACTGCCGGCGCTTCGGCGTGCCGCTGATCGATGGCGGCACGGTGCGCCTGCCGCGCCTGATCGGCATGGGCCATGCGATGGACCTGATCCTCACCGGTCGCAAGGTGGAGGCGGCAGAGGCGCTGCGCATGGGCCTGGCCAACCGTGTGGTGCCGCCCGGGCAGGCGCGCGAGGCCGCCCTGGAACTGGCGCGGCAGCTTGCGGCATTCCCGCAGGCCACGATGCGCGCCGACCGCGAGAGCGCCCAGCGCCAGTGGGACCTGCCCCTGGGCGAGGCGCTGCTGCAGGAATGGCAGCGCGGGCGCGAGCGCATTCCCGATGCGCTGGCCGGTGCGCAGCGTTTCGCGGCCGGGCAGGGGCGGCACGGCAAGTTCTAGCGCCCGCGCTTGCCGGAAGCAGCGCGGCCGACTACGCTTGGCCGACCTTCCGATCTCCTCCAGGAACCGACATGCTGCGCCGTCTGTTGCTCCAGTCCCCCGTGTTGTGCATGGCACCGGCCATCGTGCGCGCCCAGTCGCCCCGCGACGAGTTCGACCTGGGGCCCAGCGGCGTGATGTCGATCCAGGAACTGGAGCGGGAGCCGGTGCACGTGACGCTGGACCAGCCCTATGCCCTGACCACCAACCCGCGCCAGCGGCTGGACCTGTACCTGCCCCGGGAGCGGCACCGGGGCCCGCTGCCCGTCATCGTCTATGTGCACGGTGGCGGCTGGATGCACGGCGACAAGGCCGACGGCGCGGCCCGCCTCATGGATTTCGTGCGCGGCGGTTATTACGCCGGGGTGTCCGTGGGCTACCGCCTCAGTGGCGAAGCGACGTGGCCCGCCCCCCTGCACGACGTGAAGGCTGCCGTGCGCTGGGTGCGCGGCAACGCCGATCGCCTGGGGCTGGACCCGGCGCGCATCGGCGTCTGGGGCCGGGGCGCCGGCGCGCACCTGGCGCTGATGCTCGGCACCACAGCCAACGTGCCGCGCCTGGAAGGCACGCTGGGGGAACACCGCCAGCTCAGCAGCCAGGTCAGGGCCGTGGCCAACTTCTTCGGGCCGACCGACCTGTCCGTGCTGGGGCGCGGCGCGGACACGCCCGAAGGCCGCCTGCTCGGGGGCGCGGTCCGCGACAGGCTGGGGCTGGCGCGCGAGGCCTCACCGGCGGCGCACGCCAGCACCGCCACGCCCCCCGTGCTCACGGTGCATGGCACGCTGGACCGCGTCGTGCCTTTCAGCCAGGCCGCGCGCCTGGACGACGCCCTGCACAAGGCGGGCACCAAGAGCTACCTGGTCACCATCGATGGTGGCGCGCACGGTGACTTCGGCAGCTCGGCGGACGACCGCCTGGGCGCGCTGTTCGACCGCGAACTGCTCGGCATGGACCGCGAGGTGTCGGTGGCGCCGGTGATCTGGGCTCAGCGCTAGGCGTTCAGCGCACCTGCACTTCGACGGATTCGCCGAGTTTGGGCACACCACCCGTGATCACGGCCTTCGTCATGGCCAGCAGCTGCACCAGCTTGTTTTCCTTGACGTCCCAGTAGTGGGCGTGTGTGACGTTGACCACCACCAGCGCCAGATCGGGGTCGTCCGGACCACCGGGAAACCAGGCTTCGGCGGCCTTGTTCCACAGGGCCCGGGCCCTGTCGGGGTCGTTGACCACGCGCGCCGTGCCGGAGACGGAAACATAGGTGTCCTTGTCGGGATCGGCGTAACTCAGGTTGACGGTGGGTTCGGCCATCAGATCGGCCACGGGCCCTCCGTGGCGCGACATGAAAAACCAGAGGCTGCCGCCCTCCAGCCGGTTGTTCTGGGTGGTCATGGGCCGGGCGTGCAGGTGGCCGGCGTGCGCCGCCTGATGGCTGCGCGTGGTGAACATCGCAAACCGGATGTCCTTGATCATGTCCCACAGGTTGTCGAGGGAGGTGTCTTGGTCGCTCATTGTTTTTCCTTTGAATGGTTGCGTTGAACTGGTTGCGCGGCAAACGGCGTGCCCAGGCCTTTCGTGTATGGGGTGCAGGCTCGGCTGTCCCGTGGTACGGTTTGCGGCAAGACTTGCTTCAGGATGGTTATGCCCGCCACCACCGCTGCCACCGCCGACGTCCTGGTCCTTCAGCACCTGTTCGAGGACGGCCCCGGTTTCCTCGGCGAATGGCTCGATGCCCAGGGGCTGCCCTGGCACTTGCGCTGTGCCCAGGCGGGTGAGCCCTACCCCGCGTCCGTTCGGGGCTATCGCGGCTTGGCCGTGCTGGGTGGCGCGTGGAGCGCGAACGACGAGCGCCCCACGTTGCGCCAGGCCGAGGCGCTGATCCGCGAGGCCGATGCGCTGGGCATTCCCGTCATCGGGCACTGCCTGGGTGGCCAGCTGATGGCGCGGGCCTTGGGCGGCCAGGTGGAGCGGCTGCCCCAGCCCGAGATCGGCTGGTGGCCCATCGAGCACCACGGTGGCGCTGCCGCGCGCGACTGGTTCGGCGAGGAGCGCACACCCACCGTGTACCAGTGGCACCAGGATGGTTTCGTGGCGCTGCCGCCGGGCGCGGAGCCGCTGGCATCGTCGGCGGCCTGCGCGCACCAGGCCTTTGCGCTCGGCCCGCACCTGGCCATGCAGTTCCACATCGAGATCACGCCGGACAAGATCGACGCCTGGCTCGAAAGCCCGGGCGAGGCCTACGCGGTGAATGTGCTGCTGCACCGCGACAGCGTGCAGGACCCGGCGGGCATGCACGCCGCCACGAAACGGCACCTGGCGGGCAGCCAGGCGCTGGCCGCGCGCATCTACCGCACCTGGCGGTCGCGCTGGCCTTCGCCCTGAAACGGCCTCAGGCCAGGTGCTCGGGCAGCACCAGGCCGTCGCGCGGGATGGGGCGGGGCCGGCCTTCCAGGTCGATCGCCACGTAGGTCAGGCTGGCCTCGGTCACCTTCACGTACTGGCCCTGGGCCGAGAAACGTTCGGCGAACACCTCCACCTGCACCGTGACCGAGGTGCGGCCCAGGCGCGTGATGTGCGCGAAAAAGCTCAGGATGTCGCCCACGCGCACCGGTTGCTTGAAGATGAACTGGTTCACCGCCACGGTGGCCATGCGGCCGCGCACGTAGCGCGCGGGCAGCACGGCTCCGGCCAGGTCGACCTGCGCCATGACCCAGCCGCCGAAGATGTCGCCGTTGGCGTTGCAGTCCGCGGGCATGGGAATGACCTTGAGCACCAGTTCCCGGTCGGTGGGCAGGGCGGTTTCGGATGGCGGGCTTGAATTGCTGGACATGGGCACAATCTCTGGACAACGGCCCCCATTCTCCTGCATGCGCCCCGACAACCCCGCCCGAACTTCCATCGCCCTGCCTGCCAGTCCCGGCGCCGCTGGCCACCCACCTGCCCAACGCTCCGACTGGGGCACGCTCAAGCGCCTGCTGCCCTACCTGTGGCAGTACAAGGTGCGCGTGGTGCTGGCGCTGGCTTTCATGGTGGCGGCCAAGATGGCCAACGTGGGCGTGCCGCTGCTGCTCAAGGAGCTGGTCGATGCCATGACCATCCGGCCCGGCAGCGTCGAATCGATGCTGGTGGTGCCGTTGGGCCTGTTGCTCGCCTACGGCCTGCTGCGCCTGTCCACCAGCGTGTTCACCGAGCTTCGCGAGCTGGTGTTCGCCAAGGCCACCGAGGGCGCCACGCGCAGCATCGCGCTGCAGGTGTTCGGCCACCTGCACGCCCTGAGCCTGCGCTTCCACCTGGAACGCCAGACCGGGGGCATGACGCGCGACATCGAACGCGGCACGCGCGGCGTGCAGTCGCTCATCTCCTACTCGCTTTACAGCATCTTCCCCACGCTGATCGAGGTGATCATGGTGCTGGCGCTGCTGGGCACCAAGTTCGACATGGGCTATGTATGGATCACCTTGGTGGCGCTGGTGCTGTACGTGACCTTCACCGTGCTCGTGACCGAGTGGCGCACCCAGTTCCGGCGCAAGATGAACGAGCTCGAATCCACCAGCCAGAGCCGCGCCATCGACTCGCTGCTGAACTACGAGACCGTCAAGTACTTCAACAATGAAAGCTTCGAAGGCCGGCGCTACGACGAGGCGCTGGAGAAGCTGCGGCGCGCGCGCATCAAGAGCCAGACCACGCTGTCCATGCTCAATGCGGGGCAGCAACTGGTGATCGCCGTGGCGCTGGTGCTCATGCTCTGGCGCGCCACGCAGGGCGTGGTCAGCGGCGAGCTCACGCTGGGCGATCTGGTCATGGTCAACGCCTTCATGATCCAGCTCTACATTCCGCTGGGTTTCCTGGGCGTGCTCTACCGCGAGATCAAGCAGAGCCTGACCGACCTGGAAAAGATGTTCGCGCTGCTGGAAAAAGAGCGCGAGATCGCAGACGTGCAAGGTGCGCACCCGCTTCAGCTGGACGGCCCCCCGGCGGTGAAATTCGAGAATGTGCGCTTTTCCTACGAGCCGGCGCGCGAAATCCTGCATGGCATCAGCTTCGAGATTCCACCGGGCAAGACGGTGGCCGTGGTCGGGCCCTCGGGTTCGGGCAAGAGCACGCTGGCGCGCCTGCTCTACCGCTTCTACGACGTGAGCAATGCCGATGACGGCGGGCGCATCACCATCGACGGGCAGGACATCAAGGCCGTCACCCAGGCCAGCGTGCGCCAGGCCATCGGCATCGTGCCGCAGGACACGGTGCTGTTCAACGACACCATCGAATACAACATTCTTTATGGCCGCCCCGATGCGGGGCACGAGGCCGCGGTGCGGGCGGCCCAGGCGGCGCACATCCACGCCTTCATCCAGCACCTGTCGCTGGGCTATGCCACCATGGTGGGCGAGCGCGGTCTCAAGCTCTCGGGGGCGAGAAGCAGCGCGTGGCGATCGCGCGCACGCTGTTGAAGAACCCGCCCATCGTGATCTTCGACGAAGCCACCTCGGCCCTGGATTCCGCCAACGAACGCGCGATCCAGGCCGAGCTCAAGAGCGCCGCGCGCAACAAGACCACGCTGGTGATCGCGCACCGCCTCTCCACCGTCGTGGACGCGCACGAAATCCTGGTGCTGGTCAACGGCGAGATCGTGGAGCGGGGCACCCACGCCGAACTGGTCGCCCGGACCGGCGTCTACGCGGGCATGTGGGCGCTGCAGCAAAGCGGCAGCGACTGATGCCGATTTCCCTTCAGGTCGTACCTTTCCGAGGAGCCTTCCGTCTGGCCGTTCCATAATCGCCGTCCATGGAAACCAAATGGCTCGAGGATTTCGTCAGCCTCGCCGAAACCCGCAGCTTCAGCCGTTCGGCGCAGCTGCGCCACGTCACCCAGCCCGCTTTCTCCCGGCGCATCCAGTCGCTGGAAGCCTGGGCGGGCACCGATCTGGTGGATCGCTCCTCGTACCCCACGCGCCTCACCCCCGCGGGCCAGACGCTGTACGACCAGGCGCTGGAGATGCTGCAGGCGCTGCAGAGCACGCGCGCAACGCTGCGCGCCCACACCGCCGCGGCGCAGGACGTGATCGAGTTCGCCGTGCCGCACACGCTGGCCTTCACCTTCTTCCCGTCCTGGCTCTCGGGCTTGCGCGAGACCTGCGGCCCGATCAAGAGCCGGCTGATCGCCATGAACGTGCACGACGCGGTGCTGCGCCTGGTCGAGGGCAGCTGTGACCTGCTGATCGCCTACCAGCACGCTGCCCAGCCGATCCAGCTCGATGCCGGCCGCTATGAAATGCTGCACCTGGGTTCGGAGGTGCTTTCACCCTATGTGCGCCCGGACGCGCAGGGCCTGCCGCAGTACGCCCTGCCAGGGTCGCCCCAGCAGCCGCTGCCTTACCTGGCCTATGCGCCGGGTGCCTACCTCGGCAGGGCGGTGGACCAGATGCTCAAGCAGAGCAGCACGCCGGTGCACCTGGACCGCATCTACGAAACCGACATGGCCGAAGGCCTGAAAGCCATGGCGCTGGAGGGCCATGGCATCGCCTTCCTGCCGGCCAGCGCGGTGCGCAAGGAAGTGCGGGCTCGCAAGCTCGTGTCCGCCGGCGGGTCGCTGGAGACCGCGCTGGACATCCGCATCTACCGCGAGCGGTCTTCCACGCGAAAGGCCAAAGGACCGGTGGAGCAGTTCTGGAACGACCTGCGCAAAAAGCTCGGCAATCCCTGATTCACCCTGTCTCATAGGCGATACAGGTGATCCTTTGCCCAGGCCATTGGGGAAAATCCGTACATGAATGGTTTGCATAATGGCCGCTGCAATCAGCATTGGATGCGAAGGATGCCGCTGGCTACAGTCGCGGGTTCCGCCTGTGACAGGGTGGGAATTCCCGGGTGGAACGGAGCTTGCGTAGGGAGCATCATGCAGATGCCCTCCGCGCGACAACGGCGCTGAGCATCCGGTCTTGATCGCTGGTTCATCATCTTTTCTACAAGCAAGGAGATCCCTATGAAGAAACACCTGCTCGCGCTGGCCGTGACCACACTGGCCGTCGGCAGCGCCTTTGCACAAGCTGGCGACACGCTGGCCAAGATCAAGGCGTCTGGCAGCGTGTCCCTGGGCGTGCGCGAGTCTTCCGGACTGGGCTACACACTGGGCAACGGCAAATACGTCGGCTTCCACACGGAAATGGGCGAAATCATTCTGGCCGACATCCAGAAGCAGCTCGGCCTGGCCAAGCTCAACGTCAACTACCAGCCCGTGACCTCGCAGAACCGCATCCCCCTGGTGCAGAACGGCACCGTGGACCTGGAGTGCGGTTCGACCACGAACAACGCCACGCGCCAGAAGGATGTGTCCTTCGCCGTGACCACCTACGTGGAAGAAGTGCGCATCGCTGTCAAGGCCAACTCCGGCATCAACGGCATCAAGGACCTCAACGGCAAGACCGTGGCCACCACCACCGGCACCACCTCGGTGCAGACCCTGCGCAAGAACGAGCGCGCCGGCGGCATCGACTTCAAGGAAGTCTATGGCAAGGACCACGCCGACAGCTTCCTCGCGCTCGAGGGCGGCCGCGCCGATGCGTTCGTGATGGACGGCTCCATCCTGGCGGCCAACATCTCCAAGTCCAAGAACCCCGCCGACTACAAGATCGTGGGTGAAGTGCTGTCGGTCGAACCGATCGCCTGCATGCTGCGCAAGGACGACCCGGCCTTCAAGAAGGCCGTGGACGACAGCATCAAGCGCCAGATTGCCGATGGTTCGCTGGCCAAGCTGTACGACAAGTGGTTCATGCAGCCGATTCCGCCTGCCAACGTGAAGATCGGCCTGCCCATGTCCGACGCCACCAAGGCGGCCTGGGCCAGCCCGAACGACAAGCCGATGGAAGACTACGCCAAGAAGTAAGCCACGCACTTACCAGACGCCCCTTCAAGTGGACCCATTTGAAGGGGCGTTTTCGTGGCGACCGCGCAAAGCGCGGTGTGATCCGGACAAGCAACAGAGAGAAAAGGGGCTCCTATGAGCTGGGATTGGCAGGTGTTCTGCGAGGACACCATTGAACGGCAGCCGGTGGAAAGCTGCTTTGGCAAGGGGGGAGACATCACCTATCTGGACTGGATGTTGTCAGCCTGGGGTTGGACGGTGTCGGTGTCGCTGCTGGCGCTGCTGCTGGCGCTGGTGCTGGGCATCCTGATCGGTACGCTGCGCACGCTGCCCGATCGACCCATGGTGGTGCGCCTGGGCAATGCCTGGGTGGAACTGTTCCGCAACATCCCGCTGCTGGTGCAGATTTTCCTGTGGTACCACGTGGTGCCCACGATGTTCCCCGTCATGCGAGGCGTCCCTGGCTTCGTGCTGGTGGTCTTTGCCCTGGGCTTCTTCACCTCGGCGCGCATCGCCGAGCAGGTGCGCTCGGGCATCCAGGCCCTGCCGCGCGGCCAGCGCTACGCCGGCATGGCCATGGGTTTCACCACCTTCCAGTACTACCGCTATGTGCTGCTGCCCATGGCGTTTCGCATCATCATCCCGCCGCTGACCAGCGAGACCATGAACATCTTCAAGAACTCCTCGGTGGCGTTCGCGGTGTCGGTCTCGGAGCTGACCATGTTCGCGATGCAGGCGCAGGAAGAGACCTCCCGCGGCGTGGAGGTGTACCTCGCCGTGACCGGCCTCTACATCATCTCGGCCTTCGCGATCAACCGCATCATGGCCTTCATCGAGAAACGCGTGCGCATACCGGGCTTTGTCGTGGCGGGCGGAGCGGGAGGCCACTGACATGAACCTCAACCTCGACCTCTCCTTCTACAACTGGGACCTCATCAGCAACTTCGTGCTGAAGGGCCTGTACTTCAGCGTGATGCTGACCGTCGTGGCCACAGTGGGCGGCATCTTCTTCGGCACCATCCTGGCGCTCATGCGGCTGTCGGGCAAGAAGTGGCTGGACACGCCGGCCACGATCTATGTCAACGGCATGCGCAGCATTCCGCTGGTGATGGTGATCCTGTGGTTCTTCCTGCTGGTGCCGCTGCTGATCGGTCGCCCGATCGGCGCCGAGGTGTCGGCGGTGGTCACCTTCATTGCCTTCGAGGCGGCCTATTTCAGCGAGATCATGCGCGCGGGTATCCAGTCGATTCCGCGTGGCCAGGTGTTCGCCGGCCAGGCGCTGGGCATGAGCTATGGGCAGAACATGAAGCTGGTCGTGCTGCCCCAGGCCTTCCGCAACATGCTGCCGGTGCTGCTCACGCAGACCATCATCCTGTTTCAGGACACCTCGCTCGTCTACGCCATCGGCGCCTACGACATGCTCAAGGGCTTCGAGGTCGCGGGCAAGAACTTCGGCCGCCCGATCGAGGCCTACCTGGCCGCTGCCGTGGTCTATTTCGTCATGTGTTACGCGCTGTCGTGGCTCGTCAAGCGGCTGCACAAGAAAATTGCCATCATTCGTTGATGCCATCGAAACCCAGGAATTGCAATGATTGAACTCAAGAACGTCTCCAAGTGGTATGGCAGCGTCCAGGTGCTGACCGATTGCTCCACCAACATCCAGAAGGGCGAAGTCGTCGTGGTGTGCGGCCCCTCGGGCTCGGGCAAGTCGACCCTCATCAAGACCATCAACGCGCTCGAGCCCTTCCAGAAAGGCGAGATCACGGTCGATGGCATCGCGGTGCACGACCCCAAGACCGATCTGCCCAAGCTGCGCAGCCGCGTCGGCATGGTGTTTCAGCACTTCGAGCTGTTCCCGCACCTGTCGGTGACAGAGAACCTCACGATCGCCCAGATCAAGGTGCTGGGGCGCAACCCCGACGAAGCCAAGAAGCGCGGCCTCAAGATGCTCGATCGTGTGGGCCTGTCGGCGCACAAGGACAAGTTCCCGGGCCAGCTCTCGGGTGGTCAGCAGCAGCGCGTGGCGATCGCGCGAGCCCTGTCGATGGATCCCATCGTGATGCTGTTCGACGAGCCCACCTCGGCGCTCGACCCCGAGATGGTCGGCGAAGTGCTGGACGTGATGATCGGCCTGGCCCACGAAGGCATGACCATGATGTGCGTGACGCACGAAATGGGTTTCGCACGCAAGGTCAGCAACCGCGTGATCTTCATGGACGTGGGCGGCAAGATCCTGGAGGACTGTTCCAAGGACGACTTCTTCGGCAAGCCGGAGGAGCGTCAGCCGCGCACCAAGGACTTCCTCAACAAGATCCTGGCGCACTGAGCCTCGCCGGCACGCCCGCATGTGCCCTTGACATGGGCGGATGCGGGATGGGCATTGGCTTCGCGGTGGGCCTTTCTCTATGCTCTCGGCACTCTTTTAGGGGGTGTCGTTGTGTTCTCGATCCTTACGACCTGCCTGCGCAGGATCCTCATCGCGGCGTGTCTGGCCAGCATGGCCGCCGCCCAGGCCGGCCCGGTGCTGGACCGTGTGGCAAGCGGTGGCGTGCTGGTGCTGGCCCACCGCGAATCCTCCGTGCCGTTCTCTTACCTGGACGGCACGGGCAAACCGGTGGGTTACGCCCTCGACATCTGCCGCCGCCTGGCGCAGGCCGTGCAACGCAAGCTGGGCCTGAGCAAGCTCGATGTGCGTTACCTCGCTGTGACGCCCTCCAACCGCCTGGACGCGGTGGAGCAGGGCCAGGCCCAGATGGAGTGCGGCTCCACCACCAACAATGCCGCGCGCCGCCAGCGGGTGGCCTTCACGATTCCCCACTTCATCACCGGTGCACGCCTCATGGTCCGGCGCGACAGCGTGGTGGATCGGCTGGATCACCCTGATCTCAAGGTGGTGGTGTCCACCCGCAACACGACGCCCCTGGATGCACTGCGCCGCATGGTGCGGGAGCGTGGGCTCCCGCTGCGCGTCGTGGAGGCGGACGACCACGAGCAGGCCGTGGGCATGGTCGAGAAGGGCGAGGCCGACGCCTTTGCCATGGACGACGTGCTGCTGTTCGGTCTGGCCGCTGCACGGCCGGACCCGACCTCCCTCAGGGTCGTGGGCCGGTTCTTCACCACCGAGCCGCTGGCGATCATGCTGCCGCGGAACGACGAGGCGTTCAAGAAGATCGTGGACGACGAGATGCGCCGGCTCATCTACAGCGGTGAAATCCAGGCGATCTACGCGACCTGGTTCACCCAGCCCATCCCGCCCAAGGGCGTGTCGCTGAACCTGCCCGTGAGCTACCTGTTGCGGGATTTCTGGAAATACCCGACCGACAAGGTGCCCTGATCGCCTTTGCAGGTTTGCGACAATCGAGGCATGAACGCCTCGACCGCCCCACAGACCCTCACGATCACCCGACCCGACGACTGGCACCTGCACGTGCGCGATGGCGAGGCGCTGCACACCGTGGTGCCGCACACCGCGGCGCAGTTCGGCCGGGCGATCATCATGCCCAACCTCAAGCCGCCGGTGACCACCGCGGCGCAGGCCATGGCCTACCGCGATCGCATCCGCGCCGCCGTGCCCGCCGGCATGGCCTTCGAGCCGCTGATGACGCTCTACCTCACCGACAACCTGCCGCCCGAGGAAATCGCGCGGGCCAAGGACGTGGGCGTGGTCGCCTTGAAGCTCTACCCCGCGGGCGCCACCACCAACAGCGATGCCGGCGTGACCGACATCCGCAAGACCTACAAGACGCTGGAAGCCATGCAGCGCGCCGGCCTGCTGTTGCTGGTGCACGGCGAAGTGACCTCGCCCGACATCGACCTGTTCGACCGCGAGGCCGTGTTCATCGATGAGCAGCTGATTCCGCTGCGGCGCGACTTTCCCGAGCTCAAGATCGTGATGGAGCACATCACCACGAAAGAGGCCGCGCAGTACGTGGGCGAGGCCGGCGCGTTCACCGCCGCCACCCTCACGGCCCACCACCTGCTCTACAACCGCAACGCCATCTTCACCGGCGGCATCCGCCCGCATTACTACTGCCTGCCGGTGCTCAAGCGCGAGGCCCACCGCCAGGCCCTGGTGGCCGCCGCCACCAGCGGCAGCGACCGTTTCTTCCTCGGCACGGACAGCGCGCCGCACCCGGCCCACCTGAAGGAGCACGCCACCGGCTGCGCCGGCTGCTACACCGCGCACGCCGCGATCGAGATGTACGCCGAGGCCTTCGACTCGGTGGGCGCGCTCGACAAGCTCGAGGCTTTCGCCAGCTTCCACGGCCCGGCCTTCTACGGGCTGCCGCGCAACAGCGGCACCGTCACCCTGAAGCGCGAGAGCTGGACCACGCCCGAGAGCTTCCGCTTTGGCGAGGCCGATCTCAAGCCGCTGCGTGGCGGCGAGGCCTTGCCCTGGCGCTTGCAAGCCTGAGTCCCTTGGAACTGGCGCTCGACTGGACCGCGCCCTGGTTCGCGCCCGTGGCCCATGAAGGGCGGGCGGTGGCGGCGTCCCTGGCGGGCGGCGAGCCCTGGCCGCAGGCGCTGGGTGGCGCCGCCCCGGTGCGCTTCGTGCCGCAGGCCGAACTGCCCGCCGGGACCCCTTACGAACAGTTCATCTTCGACACTGGCCGCGTGCCCACGCGCGAGAACCTGCACGATTTCTTCAACGGTTTGTGCTGGCGCCGTTTCCCGTTGACCAAGCAATGCTTGAACCGGCTGCAGGCCGCGCAGATCGCCGCCGACGGCGTGCGCGACGCGCGGGGCCCGGTGCGCGACGCACTCACCCTGTTCGACGAAAACGCCGCCCTGCTGCAGGCACCCGCGCCGCTCTGGGCGGCCTTGGCGGCCCGCGACTGGCATCGCCTGTTCGTGACGCTGCGCCCGCTCTGGGCGCAGGCGAGGCTGGTGCTGTTCGGCCACGCCCTGCTGGAAAAGCTGGTGACGCCCTACAAGTCCATCACCGCCCATGTGTTCCGCGCGCCGGTGCCGGCGTCGCTGGGCGACGACCTTGCCGCGTGGGACGCATGGCTGGCGCAGGGCCTCAGCGCGCCGGTGCTCGCGGCCAAACCGTTCACGCCGCTGCCGGTGCTGGGCGTGCCGGGCTGGTGGGCGGCGAACGAAGATCCCGCTTACTATGCCGACGCCGGGGTGTTCCGCCCCAGGCGCACCGATGCCCCAACGGACACCCCATGACCCAGCCCGCCCCGACCACCTGGTCCCACCTGAACCTGGCGCAAGACGCTGACCGCGCCGAACTCGCCGCCCATTTCCGCGCCACCGGCGTGCGCGACGTGGAATGCCTGTTCGCCGACGTCACCGGCTACCCGCGCGGCAAGCTCATGCCGGCGGCCAGCTTCGCTGCGGGCGGCGAGCTGCGCATCTGCCAGGCCATTCCCATGCAGTGCGTGACGGGCGAGTATTCCTACGACAAGGTCTTTCCCGACAGCGACCCCGACGTGCGCCTGGTGCCCGACCTGGCCACGCTCAAGCTCGCCCCCTGGGCCAGCGTGCCGCGCTACCTCGCGGTGCACGACTGCGTGGAGCTCGACGGCAGCCTGTGCGAGTTCGCCCCGCGCTCGGTGCTCAAGAACGTGGTGGCGCGTTACCAGGCCCTGGGGCTCACGCCCGTGGTCGCGCCGGAGATCGAGTTCTACCTGACCGCCGCCATGACAGACCCGGCCCAGCCGCTGACGCCGCCGGTGGGGCGGGGGGGCCGGCCCGAGGTCGGGCAGTCGGCCTTCAGCCTGAACGCGCTCAACGAACTGGCGCTGTTCTGGGACGCGTTCCACGCCGCCATCGACGCGCTCGGCATCCGGGCCGACACCTGGCTGCACGAGGTCGGCCCCTGCCAGTACGAGATCAACCTGCTGCACGGCGACCCCGTGGCCGTGGCCGACCAGGCCTTCCTGTTCAAGACGGCGGCGCGCGAGATCGCACTGCAGCACGGCCTCAACGCGGTGTTCATGGCCAAGCCCCTGGCGGGCGAAGCGGGCAGCTCCATGCACCTGCACCAGAGCGTGGTGGACGCCGAAGGCCGCAACATCTTCAGCCAGGCCGATGGGGCCGAAAGCGAGGCCTTCCTGCACTACATCGGCGGCCTGCAGGCCTTCACGCCCGATCTCACGCTGATCTACGCGCCCACCGTCAATTCCTACCGCCGCTACGTCGCTGGCAGCCAGGCGCCGATCAACGTGGAATGGGGCCGCGACAACCGCACCGCCGGCCTGCGCGTGCCGGTGAGCCCACCGGCCGCGCGCCGGGTGGAAAACCGCCTGGCCGGCGCCGACGCCAACCCCTACCTGGCCATGGCCGCCACGCTCGCCGCCGGCCTGGAAGGCCTGCGGACGCGCTGTCTGCCGGGCGAACCGGTGCAGGACAATGGCTACGACCTGCCCCGGGGCCTGCCGCGAACTTTTTTCACCGCCCACGAACAAATGGCCCAGAGCGCTCACGCGCCGCGCCTGCTGGGCGAGCGCTTCGTGCGCGCCTACCTCGCGGTCAAGGCGCTGGAACACGAGAGCTTCCTCAACGAGATCAGTGCCTGGGAACGGCGCTTCCTGCTGCCCCAGGTCTGAGGCCGGCGCGCGCTGAAAGGGCGGTGCCGCTTGAAGAACCGCGTGGGCGGCCCCACTTATCATCCCGCTGTCGTCGATACCTATAACCCGGAGTCCCCATGAAACGCATCCTGCTGTTTGTCCTGACCAACTTCGCCGTGATGGCGGTGCTGTTGATCACCACCCGCATCCTGGGCGTGGATCGCTTCCTCACGGCCAATGGGCTGAACATGACGGCGCTGGCCGGGTTCTCGCTTGTGATCGGCTTCGGCGGCGCCATCATCTCGCTGCTGATCAGCAAGCCCATGGCCAAGTTCAGCGCCGGCGTGCGCGTGATCAACCAGCCGCAGAACGCCGACGAAGCCTGGATCGTGGAGACCGTGCGCCGCTTTGCCGACAAGGCCAACATCGGCATGCCCGAGGTCGGCATCTTCGACGGTGCGCCCAACGCCTTCGCCACCGGCGCGTTCAAGAACTCGGCCCTGGTGGCGGTGTCCACCGGCCTGCTGCAGAACATGACCAAGGAGGAAGTCGAGGCCGTGATCGGCCACGAGGTCGCGCACGTGGCCAACGGCGACATGGTCACCATGACGCTGATCCAGGGCGTGATGAACACCTTCGTGGTGTTCCTCAGCCGCGTGATCGGCTACGCGGTGGACGCCTTCCTGCGCCGCGGCAGCGACAACAACTCCGGCCCCGGCATCGGTTACATGATCACCACCATCGTGATGGACATCGTGCTGGGTTTCCTGGCCGCCATCATCGTGGCCTGGTTCAGCCGCCAGCGCGAGTTCCGCGCCGACGCGGGTGCCGCCAGCCTGATGGGCCGCAAGCAGCCCATGATCAATGCGCTGGCCCGCCTGGGCGGCCTCACGCCGGGCGAGCTGCCCAAGACCATGCAGGCGCTGGGCATCACGGGTAGCCTGGGCAAGCTGTTCTCCACCCACCCGCCGATCGAGGAGCGCATCGCGGCATTGCAGAAGTAGCCCCCCGCGCCGCCTGCGGCGTCACCCCCCAGGGGGCGCACCTGGCGGCCCGGCGAAGCCGGTTCCGCGGGTGCCCTGGTTGAAAGTCCTTTTTCTCCGGCCCCATGAAAAAAGCGACCCGAGGGTCGCTTTTTTCATGGGGCCGGGTTCAGCGGTTGCGTTCCCAACGGTCGTTGTCGCGGCGGTTGTAGTAGCCGTCGTGGCGCGGGTACGGGTGGCCCGGGCCCCAGCGGTTGCCCGGGTAGGCGGGGTAGTAGGTGGTGCCGATCGTGATGCGGGTGGACGGCTCCACGTACTGGGTCTGGGGCTGGTAGGAGGGGTAGACCACGGGCGGCGGAGGCGGCGGCATGGCGTCGGCCGGTGTGACGTTCAGGCGCACGAAGCGGCCCGGGTCCTGCGGCATCTGCGTGCGGTACTGGCGGCCGGCGTACTCGTATACCACGTCGTAGGCCACGGTGCGGTTTTCGTAGAAGGTCTGCGTGCCGCACTGGCGGTAGGTTTCGGTGTAGGGCTGGCTCGGGCCTTCGATGCGGTTGCCCAGCATGGCGCCGCCAATCAGGCCGATCACGGTGGCAGCGGCACGGCCACCGCCGTCGCCGATCGCATTGCCCATCGCACCACCGGCGATGCCGCCGATCAGCGCGCCGGCGCCGGACTTCTGGCCCTGGTAGGTCACCTGCTGGTCGCTGCAGACCTCGCGCGGCACGGCCACCTGCTGGATGACGGGGGTGCTGCTGACCACGCGGCCTTGTTCATCCTGAGCGTGCGCCACGCCGCTGCCGGCCAGGGCGAGCAAGCCGGTCATCACGGGAATCAGAACGGGGGTTTTCATGGAGAACTCCTTATGGGGGTAGCCTGAAGCATGCACCGCTTGTGTCAAGCCCGGATGCCCATGCTGTAAAGATTCGTGTCGTTCTACGGGGTTCCCGGCTTTTTTGCCGCCGATCGCAGGGCCGAGAGCGCGGTGTCCACGCTGGCACCGGTGTCCACCCGCCAGCGGCGGCGTGGCGCGCGCAGGGCGTGCCGTTGCCGGTAGGCGGTGGGGGTGAGCCCGGTGTGGCGCGCGAAGACGCGGCGGAATGCCGCCGGGTCGGTGTAGCCGCAGGCCAGCGCCACCGTGGGCACGCTCTCCAGCGTGATCTCGAGCAGCACGCGCGCCCGGGCGCAGCGCAGGCCGTGCAGGTGGTCCAGCGGCGAATGGCCCAGCTCCTGTTGGAAGTGGCGCAGCAGGGTGCGGGCGCTGACCGCGGCGGCGGTCGCCAGCGCCGCCAGGTCGTAGGGTTGCTCCACGCGCTGCTCCATCCAGGCGAGGGCGCGCGCCAGTGTGCTGTCGCGGGTGTTTGGAATGGCGTGAGAGGCCTGCGCGGCGGCGAGTTCGCGATCGCGATCGGGCTGCAGCACCGCCGCCAGGGCCGCGGCCGGTTCGGTGCCCAGGGCGTGCTGCGCCAGCGCGACGGCGAGCGGGCCCAGGTCGGCGGGGTAGGCGGCGCTGAGCCAGGGGCCGTCCTCGCAAAAGCCCTGGCCGGCTTCGGGCGTGAGGGCCGGAAAGTCGCGGCGCAGGCCGGCGACGTAGTACCACGCGAGCGCGAGGCGGCGCCCGTCCAGCCGCCCGCTGTGCGCGGCGAACCAAGCGCCATTGCCCAGCGTGCACACCCGGCGGCCCGTGTCCACCATCAGCGCGGCCCGGTGCGCGAGCGCCGCGTGGCGCTGCACGGCCTGGCGAAGCGTGGGAATGTCGGCCAGGTGCAGGGGCGCAATGAAGAGCGCTGCCGCAGGGCTGTCGCCGCCCTGGCCTTCGAGCGCGAGCGCCTGCAGCAGCCCTTCTTCGGCGCGCAGCGGCTGGCCCAGGGCATCGACGAAGCGCCAGGCCAGGCGCGGTGCCCGGGCGCCCAGGCGCAGGCCCGCCATCAGGTTGGCGGTGCGCAGCAATTCCACCAGCGCCAGGGCGTGGCCCATGGCGCTTTCAGGCAACACGGCGATCTCGACGACAAAAGGGGGCTGGGCGGGCATGGCGGTATCAGCTTCCTGAATGGCGATATTAGCTTCCTACCGAGGGAAGCACGCTCTTAGCATGGACGTCTCATCCACTTCCCCCAGGGGTACTTCTGATGCGCTTGTCTCTCTCAACGTCCTCGCTCGTGGCGGCACTCGCGGCCAGCGGTGGTTTTTGGCTGACCACGCCGGTGGCGGCCCAGGCGCTCGATGCCGCCGGTTTCAAGCAGATCGAGACGGCGGTGGACGCGCTCGCGCCCAAGATGGTGGCCTGGCGCCGCGACATCCATGAACATCCCGAGCTCTCGGGCCAGGAAGTGCGCACCGCCAAGCTGGTGGCCGAGCACCTGCGCAAGCTGGGCATGGAGGTGCAGACCGGCGTGGGCGGCACCGGCGTGGTGGGCACCTTGCGCGGTGGTCTGCCGGGCAAGGTGGTGGCGCTGCGCGCCGACATGGACGCGCTGCCGGTCGAAGAGAAGACCGGTCTGGCCTTCGCCTCGAAGCAGAAGGCCACTTACCTCGGCAAGGAAGTGTCGGTGATGCACGCCTGCGGGCACGACGCCCACGTGGCCATGCTGATGGGCGCGGCCGAGGCGCTGGCGGGCCTGCGCGCGCAGTTGCCGGGCACGGTGAAGTTCATTTTCCAGCCGGCCGAGGAGGGCGCGCCCGTGGTGGCGGATGCCAGCGGCAAGGTGCCCAGCTTCGGCGCCAAGGCCATGATCGAAGCCGGGGCTTTGAAGGACGTGCAGGCCATCTACGGCCTGCACATCACGTCCAACCTGCCCTCGGGTGTGGTGGGCTACCGCAGCGGCCCGCTGATGGCCGGTTCGGACGCGCTGACCATCCACGTGGACGGGCGCGGCGGCCATGGGTCGTCGCCCTGGGCTGCGGTCGATCCGGTCGTGGCGTCGAGCCAGGTGGTGCTGGGTCTGCAGACCATCGTGAGCCGCCAGCTCAACATCAGCAAGGAGCCGGCGGTCATCACCATCGGCTCCATCCAGGGTGGCACGCGCTACAACATCATTCCCGACAGCGTGGAGATGATGGGCACGCTGCGCACCTTCGACGAGGAGATGCGCGAGGACGCGAAGAAGCGCATCGTGGCGACCGCCGAGTCGATCGCGGCTTCCAGCGGCGCCAAGGCGCGCGTGAGCTTCGGCCCGGTGGCCTACCCGGTCACCACCAACCCGGCCAAGCTCACCGAAGCCTCGCTGCCGGCGCTGCGCGAAGCCCTGGGTGGCAAGGTCATGCTGATCCCCAAGGTGAGCGGCTCGGAAGACTTCTCGGAGTTCCAGAAGGTGGTGCCCGGCTTCTTCTATTTCCTGGGCGCGCCGCAGAAGGGGCAGGACTTCGCCAAGGCGCCGTCCAACCACTCGCCGCTGTTCGACCTCGACGAGGCCCAGCTGCCGGTGGGCGCCCGTTCGCTCGCCTCGCTGGCGGTGGACTTCCTCAAGCGGCCCTGAGGGCTGCCGGGGCGGCCTCGCCGAGCAGGTCTCGCGCGAGTGCCTCGGCCACCCGCAGGCCGTCCACACCGGCCGAGAGAATGCCGCCGGCATAACCCGCGCCTTCGCCGGCCGGGTACAGGCCGCGCGTGTTCAGGCTCTGGCAGTCGTCGCCGCGCGCGAGGCGCAGCGGCGACGAGGTGCGGGTTTCGACACCGGTCAGCACGGCGTCGGGCATGTCGTAGCCGCGCATCTTGCGGCCGAACACGGGCAGCGCCTCGCGCATGGCCTCGATGGCGTAGGCGGGCAGGGCAGGGGCCAGATCGCCGAGCTTCACGCCGGGCCGGTACGAGGGCTCCACCTCGCCCAGCGCGCTCGAAGGCGTCTGCTTCAGGAAGTCGCCCACCAGCTGGCCGGGCGCTTCGTAGTTGGCCCCGCCCAATTGGTAGGCGCGGGCTTCGAGTTCGCGCTGCAGCACGATGCCGGCCAGCGGGTGCGTGCGGCCTTGCGCTGCGAGCGCACGGGCCTGCTCGGTGTAGCGCGCGCCGTCGGTCTCGCCGAAGGCGGCGGTCCACAGCGGCAGGTCTTGCGCCAACGCCTGCGGAAAGTCGCTGGGTTCGATGCCCACCACCAGGCCCGCGTTGGCGTTGCGCTCGTTGCGCGAATACTGGCTCATGCCGTTGGTGACCACGCGCCCGGGTTCGGAGGTGGCGGCCACCACGGTGCCGCCCGGGCACATGCAGAAGCTGTAGACCGCGCGGCCGTTCTTCGCGTGGTGCACCAGCTTGTAGTCGGCTGCACCCAGCAGCGGGTGGCCGGCGTGGCGGCCCCAGCGCGCGCGGTCGATCACGCCTTGCGGGTGCTCGATGCGAAAGCCGATGGAGAACGGTTTGGCCTCCATGAACACGCCCGCGTCCCACAGCAGGGCGAAGGTGTCGCGCGAACTGTGGCCCAGGGCGAGCACCACGCGCCGCACCGGCATGTCGATGGTGTCGCCGCTGTCCAGGCGCCGCACCTGCAGGCGGTCGATGCGCTGGCCTTCTTCGCCGGCCTGGGCCAGGCCGATGCCGCAGACCTGGTGCTGGAAGCGGATCTCGCCGCCCAGCGCCACGATCTTCTCGCGCATGGCCTCCACCACGCGCACCAGCTTGAAGGTGCCGATGTGCGGGTGCGCGGTGTAAAGGATTTCGGGCGGCGCGCCGGCCTCCACGAACTCGTGCATGACCTTGCGGCCGAGGAAGCGCGGGTCCTTGATCTGGCTGTAGAGCTTGCCGTCGGAAAACAGGCCGGCACCGCCCTCGCCGTACTGCACGTTGCTTTCGGGGTTGAGCACGTGCTTGCGCCACAGGCCCCAGGTGTCCTTGGTGCGCTCGCGCACCGGCTTGCCGCGCTCGAGCACGATGGGCCGCAGTCCCATCTGCGCCAGCGCCAGCGCCGTGAACAGGCCGCAGGGCCCCAGGCCCACCACCACCGGGCGCTCGCGCTCGTCGCTGGGCCAATGCGCCGGTGCGTGGCCTGGGGCGTGCCAGGCCATGTCAGGCGTGGGCTGGATGTGGGGCTTGCCCGCGTGCGCCGCGAGCAGGGTGGCTTCCTGCCCCGGGTCGGCCAGCGCCACGTCGACGATGTAGACCGCGAGCAGGTCGGCCTTGCGCGCATCGAAGCTGCGCTTGAACACGTCCAGTTGGGCGATCTGCGCGGCCTCGATGCCCAGCGCGGTGGCGGCCAGGGCGGTCAGGGCGTCGATGGGATGCGGCGGGGGCTGCCGGTCGACCTCGGTTTCGGTCGGGGCGTCGGCGGCGCGGCGGTGTTCGGCCGGCACGGCGGCCAGCGGCAGTTTGAGTTCGGAGAGGCGGATCATGTGTCGTGGGGCTTGTGTTGATCAAGCAGAAGACGAAGCCCCCATATTGTCGTCAATGCGCCGCCATCAAAATAATCCGGGTGAAATTATTAAACCCGGATAGAATGAGGCGCATGAACGACACAACCCTTCCCACCTGCACCGCCTTCATCGGCTCGAAACGGGTGGCCTTCGGCTCCTACGACGAGGTGGCACGGACCCTCGCCACGCTCGACCTTTCGGCGGGCGGCTTGCTGGTGTTCGACGACGCCACCGCGGCGCAGGTCGATCACCCCTGGCCGTCCGGCCACCCGGCACCGCCCGCCGATGACGCGCGCCGCGCGGCACCCGCCGCCGCCCCCCAGGTGGGTCGACCGCGCATGGGCGTGGTGGCGCGCGAGGTGACGCTGTTGCCACGCCACTGGGCGTGGCTGGCGCAGCAGCCCGGTGGCGCGTCGGCGGCCCTGCGGCGCCTGGTCGAGGAAGCGCGCCGCACCCACGCCGATCGCGACGGCTGGCGCCAGGCCAAGGAGCGCGCCTACCGCTTCATGAGCGCCATCGCGGGGGGCTTCGAGGGGTTCGAAGAAGCCTCGCGCGCGCTGTTTGCCCACGACGCCGAGGCCTTCGCGCGCTGCATCGCCGGCTGGCCGGCGGACGTGCAGGCGCACTTGGCCTGGCTCGCGCGCGACGCGTTCGCGCCCGAAACGGCGGCACCATCCGCCTGACCCCTTTTCAACAAGACAACAAGAAGCCCTCCATGCCCAACGCTCCCCAAGGCCCGCTCTGGCGCGTCTACCTCGTTTTCCTCGTGCCCATGGTGCTGTCCAACATCCTGCAAGGGCTGTCGGGCACGCTCAACGGCATCTTCATCGGCCAGATGCTGGGCACGCACGCGCTGGCGGCGGTCTCGGGCATGTTCCCGATCGTGTTCTTCTTCATCTCGCTGGTGATCGGCATCGGCGCGGGCGCCTCGGTGCTCATCGGCCAGGCCTGGGGCGCGCGCGAGCCGCACAAGGTCAAGGCCATCGCGGGCACGGCGCTGGTGCTGGGCGCCCTGATCGGCCTGGTCGCCGCCGTGCTGGGCGTGGTGTTCGCGCGGACGGCGCTGCAGGCCCTGGGCACGCCGGTGGACGTGCTCGACGACGCGGTGGCCTACGCGCGGGTGATGCTGCTGATCATGCCGCTGCTGCTGGTCTTCATCCTGTTCACGCAGTTGCTGCGCGGCGTGAGCGACACGGTCTCGCCCCTGATCGCCCTGCTGCTGTCGACCGCGCTGGGCCTGCTGCTCACGCCGGCGCTGATCCAGGGCTGGCTGGGGCTGCCGCGCCTGGGCATCCAGAGCGCGGCCTACGCGGGGCTGGTGTCCTACGCGGCGGCGCTGGGTTTTCTCGCGTGGCGCCTGGGCCGCAAGCACCACGTGCTGGCTGTCGATCGCGAACTGATCGGCGCGCTGCGGCTGGACCGCGACATCCTGGCCAAGGTGATGCGCATCGGCATCCCGACCGGGCTGCAGATGGTGGTGATCTCGGCCTCCGAACTCGTGATCCTCGCGCTGGTGAACGGCCACGGCTCGCAGGCCACGGCGGCCTACGGCGCGGTCACGCAGGTGGTGAACTACGTGCAGTTCCCCGCGCTGTCCATCGCGATCACTGCGTCCATCCTGGCGGCGCAGTCCATCGGCGCGGGCCGGGTCGACCGCCTGGGCGCGATCCTGCGCACCGGCCTGTGGCTCAACGCCGTGCTCACCGGCGCCCTGGTGCTGCTGGGCTACGCTCTCTCGCACAAGCTGATGGGCCTGTTCCTCACGCAGCCCGAGGTGCGTGCGCAGGCCGAGCACCTGCTGCACATCATGCTGTGGAGCATCCTGGTGTTCGGCTTCCAGGCGGTGGTGGGTGGCCTCATGCGCGCCAGCGGCGTGGTGATGGTGCCCATGGCCATCTCGGTCTTCTGCATCCTGGCGATCCAGCTGCCGGCGGCCTACGTGCTCGACGCGAAGATGGGCCTGCCCGGCGTGTGGGTCGCGTTCCCGGTGGCCTATGTGGCCATGCTGGTGATGCAGACCGCGTATTACCGGCTGGTGTGGCGGCATCGCAAGATCGAGCGCCTCGTTTGAGCAGGCGATAATCGCCGCGTGAAGCGCACCAGACCGCCGCTGGCACGACATCCCGAAAGGGTGTGCTGGAGGAACGTCCGGACTGCACAGGACAGCGTAGGAGGTAATACCTCTCCGCCGACAAGCCCATCGAGCTCGCTCGATGGGCCCTAAGGTGAGGATCAGAGCAACAGAGACGAGCCGATTCAGTTCGGGTGAAACGGGCAATCTCTACGCGCAGCAACACCAAATAGGCCAGCGTTGACGTGGTTCCGCGGAGCTGGCGGGTAGGTGGCACCGAGCCGGGGAGTGATCCCCGGCCCAGATGAATGGCGGTCACGGTGGGGGCAACCCCGCCGCACAGAATCCGGCTTATCGGTGCGCTTCACACTTTATTGGCCCCCACGCTCCGCCGCTGCGCGGGTCGCTGCCCCCCCGGGGAGCTGATCCGGCTTGGGGCGGCCCGGCGCCGGATCGTTTCTCCGCCATACATCGACTGCTCCACCGCGCGCCACTCGTCCGACTGTTCGTTGAACAGCTGCGACACCTGCGCGCGCAGCCACTGGTTGCGCGTGTCGTGGCGGTACAGGCGGTGCCAGTGCTGCTGCACGGCAAAGCGCGGCGGGTCGAAAGGCGGGCGCACCAGGCGGATCGCACCGCTGCGCGCCACGCTCATGCCGGCGGCCAGCGGCACCGTGGCCACCAACTCCGATTCGGCGATCACCGCCGCCAGGCTCATGTAATGTGGCGTGCGCAGCACCACGTGGCGGTGGATGCCCTTGCGTTCGATGAAGCGGTCCACCAGGTCGGTGCTGCGCGCGGGCGAGCTCACCAGCGCGTGGTCCAGCGACTCGAAGTCCTTCAGGCTCAGCCGGGTCTGCGCGAACGGGTGGTCGGCGCGCATCACGCAGGCGAAGGTGTGCATGTACAGCCGCTGGTGGAAGAACACCTGCTTGCTCAGATCCGGGAAGTAGCCCATGGCCAGGTCCGCCTCACCCGCCTCCATCGCGGCCTCCAGCTGCGAGCTGGGCAGGGGGAAGCAGCGCACCGAGGCGTGCGGTGCATGCACCGCCAGGTGGCGGATCAGGCGGGGCAGGAACACGATCTCGGCCACGTCGGCCATGACCAGGCGGAACTCGGTCTGCGTGGTGGCCGGGTCGAACTGCGGGTCGGCCAGGATGCCGGTGCGCACCTGGCCGAGCACCGCGCGCGCCGTGCCCACCATCTCGCGGGCGCGCGGCGTCGGCTCCATGCCTTTGGAGGTGCGCACGAACAGCGTGTCCTCGAACTGCAGGCGCAGCCGGTTCAGGGCGGTGCTGAAGCCGGACTGGCTCATGCCCAGCTGCTGGGCGGCGCGGGTGACGTTGCGCGTCTCGTCCAGGCTGACCAGCACGCGCAGCAGGTTGAGGTCGAAGTCCATCATCGCTCCGGCAGATAGTGGGTATCGGCATAGTGTATTGATGGTCCGGACCGGCCGCCCTAGATTCCGTTCCCAGACCGGCAGCCCACGCTACCGCCGGCAAGCACGGAGACAAAGACATGTTCGTCAAGAATTGCTGGTACGTCGCGGCCTGGGACCACGAGGTGCTGGCCGACACGCTGCTCGAACGCGGCATCCTCAACCAGTCCATCCTGATCTACCGCCTGGCCGACGGCACGCCGGTGGCGCTGGACAACAAGTGCCCGCACCGGCACGCGCCGCTGAACCTGGGGCGGCGCGAGGGCGACAGCGTGCGCTGCATGTACCACGGCCTCAAGTTCGACGCCACGGGCCAGTGCACCGAGATCCCGGGCCAGGACCGCATCCCGCCCAAGCTGTGCGTGAAGAGCTACCCCATGGTGCAGCGCGGGCGCTGGCTGTGGATCTGGATGGGCGACCCCGAGCGGGCCAACCCGGCGCTGATCCCCGACGCGTACTCGCTCAACCACCCCGAGTGGCGCATGAAGCCGGGCTACCTGCACTACGACGCCGACTACCAGCTGATCTCCGACAACCTGCTGGACTTTTCGCACCTGTCCTACGTGCACGAGAAGACCCTGGGCGGTTCGCCCAACATCGCCGAGGTGAAGCCGGTGATCGAACGCCTGGAGCGCGGCGTGCGCGTGACGCGCGACGTGCACAACACCGTGCCGGCGCCGTACCACGCGCGCCTGGGCGGCTTCACCGGCAAGGTCAACCGGCGCTTCAGCTACGACTACCTAGTGCCCGGCGTCCTGCTGATGGCCGCCAGCGTGAAACCCGCCGACACGCCCGACGACGACATGACCGGGGCCCTGCAGTTCCACAGCTGCCAGGCGCTGACGCCGGAGACCGACACCACCACGCACTACTTCTTCATGCAGGCGCACAAGTTCCGGCTCGACGACGCGACCATCACCGAGTCGATCTACCAGAGCCTGTGCACGGCCTTCGAGGAGGACCGCCGCATCATCGAGGCGCAACAGCGCCTGATCCGCCGCACGCCACCCAGCCCCATGCAGCCGATCGCGGCCGACGCGGCGCTCAACCAGTTCCGCTGGCTGATCAAGCGCCTGCACGACGAGGAGGCCGCCGCCCCGACCGTGATTCCGTTGCAGTCCGTGGCCTGAGCGCCGATCACCGATTCACCACCCGAAGGAGACAACAAGATGAAGCCATTCCTGCGCCTGGCCGCGCTCACCACCCTGGCCTTGAGCGGTGCCACGGCCCATGCCGAGATTGTGATCGGCGCCAGCTTTTCCATCACCGGGCCGGCAGCGGCGCTGGGCATTGCGCCGCGCAACACCATCCAGCTGTTCCCGACCGAGATCGCGGGCGAGAAGATTCGCTACGTGGTACTCGACGACGCCACCGACCCGACCAACGCCGCGCGCAACGCGCACCGCCTGGTCACCGAGGAAAAGGTGGACCTGATCATCGGCTCCACCGCCAGCCCGCCGGCGATCGCGATCGCCCAGGTCGCGAGCGAGTCGCAGACCGTGCAGCTCGCGGCGGCCCCGATCGACCTGCCCGAGGAGCGCGGCCAATGGACCTACCGCCTGCCGCAGAGCATCTCGCTGATGGCGCAGGGCACCATCGAGCACATGAAGAAGAGCGGCGCGAAGACCTTCGGTTTCCTGGGCTACTCGGACGCGTACGGCGAATCCTGGCTGCGCGAGATGACGCGCTACGGCAACGAGGCCGGGCTCAAGCTGGTGAGCGTGGAGCGCTTCGGCCGTGCCGACGCCTCGGTGACCGCGCAGGCGCTCAAGGTGCTCTCGCCCAACCCCGACGCCATGCTGGTGGTGGCCTCGGGCAGCGGCGCGGTGATGCCGCAGAAGGCGCTGGTCGATCGCAACTACAAGGGCCGCATCTACCAGACCTTCAGCGCGGTGGCGCCCGACCTGCTGCGCATGGGCGGCAAGGACGTGGAGGGCACGCTGGGGCTGTCGGGCCCGGCCGTGGGCGCCGACCAGCTGCCCGACAACCACCCGTCCAAGCCGGTCGCGCTCGATTTCGTGAAGCTGTACGAAGCCAAGTTCGGGGCCGGCAGCTACAACCAGTTCGCGGCCAACATCTGGGGTGCCAAGCTGCTGTTGGACAAGGCGATCCCGGTGGCGCTGAAGCAGGCGAAGCCCGGCACCGTGGAGTTCCGGCAGGCCTTGAAGAAGGCGATCGAGAACACCGGCGAGGTGGTGGTGCCGCAGGGCGTGCTGAAGTACAGCGCCGCCGACCACTACGGCTACGACCACCGCGCGCGCTTCGTGCTCAAGGCGCGCAACGGCGTGTGGGTCGCGGCGGACTGAGGCCGGGCGCGCTCAGGCCTCGGGAATGTCGGTGTCCGTGCCGCCACCCTTGAGCCGCGCCCGCGCCTGGGCGGCCAGGTCCTCGTACTTCTGGCGGAAGGCGTCGAGCTCTTCCTCTTCCAGCTCTTCGAGGTCCAGCAGGGCGGTGTGCGCGCCCTGGGTGGCGCGGATGAGTTCGTCCAGCTTGACCTGGATGGCCTCCGTGTCGCGGTTCTGCGTGTTCTGGATCAGGAACACCATCAGGAAGGTGATGATGGTGGTGCCGGTGTTGATCACCAGCTGCCAGGTGTCGCTGAAGCCGAACAGCGGTCCCGTGACCAGCCACACCACGATGAGCGCGACCGCCAGGGCGAAGACGCGCGGGCGGCCGCTGAAGCGCGCGGCGGCCTTGGCGAAACGCGAGTACCGGTTGGTGGACTTCGGCATGGTGGCCTCCGGCGTCTTCAGAGGTTGAAACCGCCCAGGCTCTGGATGCGCTCCACGTGCGCCATCAGCGAGCGCTTGGCCACCGGCCACAGGCGGTCGGGCACGTCGTCGTAGGCGAGCTTCACCCAGTCGTCCATGCTGCCCTCGGGCACGGCCTGCATGGCCCGCGCCACCTTGGCCTCGCGCGCAAGGCGGTGCGCCTTGAGGTGGGCGATGGCCGCGCGCGCGCCGCCATGCAGCGGGGCGCTGGGGTTGTCGCCCGTGCGCTTCAGATCGCCCAGCACGTAGCCGTGCGCGGGCAGCAGGAACTCGATGCCGTGGCGCTCGCACAGCGCATCCAGCTTGTCCAGGGAATCGAGGTAGGCGCCCATGTTGCCGTCGGGCGGGTCGATCACGGTGGTGCTGCCGTTGAGGATGTGGTCGCCGGTGAACAGCAGGCCGTCTTCCACCAGCGTCAGGCACAGGTGGTTGGCCGCGTGGCCCGGGGTGTGCACCACCTCCAGCGTGTGCGACACCGTGGCGTCACCGGCCTGGCCCAGCAGCACGAGCTGCTCGCCGTCGGCCAGCACGCGCTCGGGCGTGAAGCGGCTGTTTTCGCGCGAGGTGGGGGCGCTGGGCAGGCCGAGGATGGGCGGCTTCTCCAGGCCGGCCGCCGTGCACAGCGCCTGCAGGCGCGGCGCGCCGGGCGAGTGGTCGGGGTGCGAGTGGGTGCAGACGATGGCCTGGATGCGCCCGCCCGCCGCGCGCCACAGGCGCTCGATGTGGGCCGGCTCGTCCGGGCCCGGGTCGATCACGATGTGGCCGCTCGCGGGGTCGCCCACGATGTAGCTGTTGGTGCCCGGGCCGGTCATGAAGCCGGGGTTGGGCGCGGTCAGACGCTGCACGTTCTTCAGCAAGGACACCGGCTGTTCGTTCTGCCAGTCCAGGCTGTGCACCATCTGTCCGTCGGGGCACACCATGGCGAGCTCGCCGAACGGGGACTCGTGTTCCATGTAGCGCTCTTCGGCACCCCGCACCAGGCCGGCGCGCGGGCAACTGGTCCACAGCGGCTCGTCATTCTGGGCGCACGCATCGAGCACGGACTGCACGCTGGCGTGGGCCTGCAGTCGCTCCAGCGTGCGGATGGTCGGGAAGATGATGAAGAAGTTGCCGACCTTGTGGCGCTCCAGCGCGTCGGCCGGGCGCACCCAGCACGGCTCGAACTGCTCGGCCTCGTCGGCCACCGGCTGTTGCCCCGCGGGCATGCGGGCCACGAGAAAGGGCACGTCGAAGCGCCGCGGCAGGTCGCGGTCGGTGATCCAGTGCGCGAGCACGAACACGCCCGCGCCGTCCAGCGTCAGGCCCCGGGCCTGGCATTGCGCGGCGAACGGGGCCTTGCGGTCCAGCGTGGCGATGTCGCTGTCGTCCACCGGCGAGCCGTCGGCCCGGTGCGCGAGCAACACGCCGAGTTCCTCGTAGCTTTCGCGGATGGCGGCGATCGCCTGCGTGAGGTGCAGGTCGCTCTGCGTGGGGCGGCGCGTGGCGATGCCATGGGCCTGGGCGTCGGCCGCGTCGATGCCGCCGCCGGGGAAGACGTAGGCGCCGGGGGCGAAGCTCGCCGTCATGGAGCGGCGGGTCATCAGCACCTCGATGCCGGGGCGGGCCGGGTCGGTGCTGTCGCGCAGCAGCAGCACGGTGGCGGCGGGCCTCACGGTGGCAAGGGGGCGGGGCGGGTGGAGGAGTTGGGTGGGACGGACCATGCGGGCATTTTGCGGCAAGGCGCCGCCGCGCGCTGACGCCCGCGCGGCGCAGGGCGGATAATCGATGGCCATGCACATCCGATTCACCAAGATGCAGGGCGCCGGCAACGATTTCGTCGTGCTTGACGAGACGCGAGGCCGCCTGGGCCTGAGCGCCGCGCAGTACCGCTTTCTGGCTGACCGCCACTTTGGTGTCGGTGCCGACCAGATCCTCAGCGTGCGCGCCTCGCCTGGGCGCGGGCTGGACTTCGAGTACGTGATCCACAACGCCGATGGCGGCCAGGTGGAACAATGCGGCAACGGCGCGCGCTGCTTCGTGCGCTACGTGCACGACAAGGGCCTGAGCGCGAAGAACCCGCTGCGCGTGAAGGTGATGAATGCCGAGCTGGAACTGAAGATGCACACCGATGGCCGCGTGACGGTGGACATGAGCCCCCCGGTGTTCGCGCTCGATCGCGTGCCTTTCAACGCCGAGGGCCTCACGCCCGAGCCCATGGGCGGCTTCGAGCGCTGGCCACTGGCACTGCCCTATGCCGGCGATGTGCCGGTGGCCGTGCTCTCCATGGGCAACCCGCACGCGGTGCTGCTGGTGGACGACGTGCAGGCCGCGCCGGTGCCGTCCTGGGGCCCCTGGATCGAAACGCACGAACGCTTTCCCCGCCGCGTCAACGCCGGTTTCCTGCAGGTCGTCAGCCGCAGCGAGGTGCGCCTGCGCGTGCACGAGCGCGGCGCGGGCGAGACCCTGGCCTGCGGCACGGGCGCCTGCGCCGCCGTGGTGGCCGGCATCCGGCTGGGCCTGCTCGACGAGCGGGTGGACGTGCACACCCGGGGCGGCGTGCTCACCATCGAGTGGAAGGACACCCTCAGCCACGACCAGCCGGTTTTCATGACCGGCCCCGCCACCACCGTTTTCGACGGTGAGATCGACATCCCCGACCTCGCCTGACCCCGCCACCGAACCGCACACGCCATGAACGCCAACCACATCCCGCCCATCACCGAAGACGACATCGCCAACTACCTGGCGAACACACCCGACTTCTTCGAGCGCCACGCCAGCCTGCTGGCGGCGGTGCAACTGACCAGCCCGCACGGCCAGCGCGCGGTGAGCCTGCAGGAGCGCCAGGCCGAGATGCTGCGCGAGAAGATCCGGGGCCTGGAGCTCAAGGGCGCGGAGATGATCCGCCATGGCAACGAGAACACCGTGATTGCCGACAAGCTGCAGCGCTGGACGCGCGAACTGCTGCTGACGCGCGACGCGCGCGAGCTGCCCGAGGTCACCACGAAGGCCATCGCCGACCATTTCCTGGTGCCGCAGGTGGCCATCAAGGTCTGGGAGGTGGAGCCCGCGTACGCGGAGGAAGCCTTCGCCCAGGGCGCCAGCGACGACGTGAAGGCGTTTGCCTCGTCGCTCATGCGCCCGTACTGCGGAGCCAACCCGGGGCTGGAGGCGGCGCAGTGGCTGGCCGATTCGGCCTCGGCCGCCTCGCTCGCCCTGATTCCCCTGCGCGCGGGCATTGCGCCGCAGGCCTTTGGCCTGCTGGTGCTGGCCTCGCCCGACACCCAGCGCTTCGCGCCCGACATGGGCACCGACTTCCTCGAGCGCATCGGTGAGCTGACCAGCGCGGCCCTGTCGCGCCTGCGCCCCCCGTACTGATTCTGGCGTCCATGAATCTGCCCGAGCGCTCCCTGGCTGGCCCGACCGGGACGGGCGACGATGCCACGCTGGTGCAGGCCTATCTGAGCCACGTCCGGGTGGAAAAGCGGCTGGCGGACCGCACCGTCATCCTGTACACGCTCGATCTGGAGCGCCTGACGGCCCACGCCCGCGAGGCCGGGGTGGGGCTCAAGGCCGTTCAGAACGCGCACATCCGCCGCTGGATCGCGCAGATGCACGGCGCCGGGCGCAGCGCGCGCGGTATCGCGCTGATCCTTTCGGGCTGGCGAGGCTTCTATGTGTGGCTCGGGCGCCAGGGCCTGATCGACCACAACCCGGTGCAGGACGTGCGCGCGCCCAAGGCGGGCAAGCCGTTGCCCAAAGCCCTGGGCGTGGACGACGCGGTGCAGCTGGTGTCGCACCACGAAGCGTCGGACGACCCGGCCCTGGAAGCGCGCGACGCGTGCATCACCGAGCTGTTGTACGGCTGCGGTCTGCGCATCGGCGAGCTGGTGGGGCTGGACGTGGCCGCCAGTGGCAGCGCGCGCGGCTGGATCGATGCGCAGGACGGTGAGGCCCATGTGCTGGGCAAGGGGTCCAAGCGGCGCAGCGTGCCGGTGGGGCGGCAGGCGCTGGCGGCGCTGGCGGTCTGGCTGGCGCAGCGCGCCACCTGGGCCGGCGAAGAGCCCGCGCTCTTCATCGGCTCGCGCGGCCAGCGCCTCACGCCGCAGCACATCCGCGTGCGGCTCAAGCGCCGCTCCCTGCAGGCCGGGCTGGCCACACCGGTGCACCCGCACATGCTGCGCCACTCGTTCGCGAGCCACGTGCTGCAGTCCAGCGGCGACCTGCGGGCGGTGCAGGAGCTGTTGGGCCACGCGAGCATCAGCACCACGCAGGTGTACACCCGGCTCGATTTCCAGCACCTCGCTCAGGTGTACGACGCGGCCCACCCGCGCGCGGGCAGCCGCGCCGGCCAGGCGCCCGAGCCTCTGGAAGGGCCGCCCGTCATGCAGACGCCGCGCCCGCCGCGTTCCCGCTGAGGCATGTCCCTGAGGCCCCCTGCCCAGGGCAATGCTTGTAGGATGCTGCACCGCCTTGCGCGATCGCTTTTTTTTACTTCATCCGGAGACACCCATGTTCAAGTTTCTCGCCGTGCTCAAGACCCTGATGCTGGGCGCCGTGCTGGCCACATCCCTGCAGGCGAATGCCCAGGCCCAGGCTCAGGCCCAGCCGGCCGTCAAGGTGGTCTACCACCTGAGCGACGGCATCCCGCAAGCGACGCGCGCGATCCAGAACATCCGCAACCACCTCGCGGCCGACCCCACGGCCAAGATCGTGGTGGTGACCCACGGTGCGGGCATCGACTTCCTGCTCGACGGCGCCAACAACACGGCCGGCCAGCCGTTCTCCGGGGCGATCGGCGACCTGTCGGCCAAGGGGGTCGGCTTCTTTGTCTGCAACAACACTTTGGTGTCGCGCAACATCGATCCGGGCAAGGTGGCCATGGAAGCCAAGATCGTGCCTTCTGGCGTGGCGGAAGTTGCCCGGCTGCAGGCGCGTGAAGGCTTTGTTTATCTGCGGCCCTGAGTTTTTCTTTCTGAGACCTCGCGTCGGGCCGGTGGCGATGCCCGACTGCTCCGGCCCTGCTCGCGGGTGACTGCCCGAGTCCATCGCAACCCCCTCGTCAACACCAGGTTGGCGCGCAGCCTCTGTGGCAACCGCGAATGGGGGCCTGCGCATTCGGGCATCGCCACCGTCCCGCAAGAAGCGCAGGCACACCACCGCGGGCGCGCCAACTTTTGCCGTGGGGCGGGTGGGCCGGGCATGAGGGCGCTGGCCCCATTCGAGGTTGCCACAGAGGCTGCGCGCCGATCCGATGTTGACGAAGTGATGCCAGCGGACCCGGGCAGTCGCCCGCGAGCGGCCGGCGCCAGCCTGCCCGGACCACCCGACCTCGCCAGACCCGGTGGAGCGAAACCGAGGGAAGAAAGCCCATCAGGCCTGTTTTTTGCATATCCCGAAAGAGGCACAAAACGCGAGGGTGGCATACACTTCCCGGTTGCCCATTTCGCCACCCCCTCATCTGCCAGCGCCTGCCATGTCACTCATCCCCGCGACCATCCTCACCGGCTTCCTCGGCTCTGGGAAAACCACGCTGCTCAAGCGCGTGCTCAGCGAGGCACACGGCCAGAAGATCGCCGTGGTCGAAAACGAGTTCGGTGAAGAGAACATCGACAACGAAATCCTGGTGGCCGATACCACCGAAAACATCATCCAGATGAGCAACGGCTGCATCTGCTGCACCATCCGCGACGACCTGCGCGCCACCCTGCAGGACCTCGCACAGAAAAAACGCAAAGGCGAACTCGACTTCGAGCGCGTGGTCATCGAAACCACCGGCCTGGCCGATCCGGGTCCCGTGGCTCAGACCTTCTTCATGGACGACGAGATCGCCGAGCAGTACCTGCTGGACTCCATCCTCACGCTGGTCGACGCCAAACACGCCGCCGAACAACTCAACGAACGCCAGGAAGCCCGCCGCCAGGTCGGCTTTGCCGACCAGATCTTCATCAGCAAGTCCGACCTCGTGAGCGAGGAAGACCTCGGCGCCCTCACGCACCGCCTCAAGCACATGAACCCGCGCGCCCCCATGCGCCCGGTGCATTTCGGCGACGTGGCGCTCAAGGAAGTGTTCGACCTGCGCGGCTTCAACCTCAACGCCAAGCTCGACATCGACCCCGACTTTCTCAAGGTCGATGACCACGATCACGCGCATGACCATGGCCACGACGACCATGCGCATGAGCACCACGACCACGAGCATGGTGAGCACTGCAACCACCCCTCGCACCAGCACGGCCACGGTAGCCATGGCCACCATCACCACCACGACGACGATGTGAAAAGCTTCGTCTACCGCGCCACGCGCCCGTTCAGCCCGGAAAAGCTCGAAGACTTCCTGGGCGCGATCGTGCAGGTGTATGGGCCGCGCATGCTGCGCTACAAGGGCGTGCTGCACATGCAGGGCACCGACCGCAAGGTGATCTTCCAGGGTGTGCACCAGCTCATGGGCAGCGACCTCGGGCCCGTGTGGGCCGAAGGTGAGCCGCGCACCAGCAAGATGGTCTTCATCGGCATCGACCTGCCCAAGGACATCCTGGTGCAGGGCCTGGACCAGAGCCTGGCCTGACGGGCATGGACCGCAACGCCTTCCCGCCCCCTCGTCTCCAGCGGAGCTGAACGTGCCGTTTGTCTCGCTTCTCCAACGACGGGCCCGGGCCCCGGTGCGGGATTCCGGGAGGAACAGGCGGGGCTCGTTACAATCGCGGCCCAAGTTGGCCGGCCGGCCGCCTTTGCGGGCACCGATCGACCAATGCCGAGAGCCGTTCGGCAATGAGGGTATAACGTCGCATCCGGCGGCCCACCGTGATGCATCTCGGGCCCAGCCCGCCGCAGCGCACCGCCCGAGATCCCGCTTCGTCAGTCACTGAGAGGAGACCCGTTGTGAAAGCCCCGGCAACCAGGACAGCGAAATCAGGCAAACCCGCCGCGTCGGGAGCCAAGGCACGCGCGTCGGCGGCGAAAAAGACTACAACGGTGGCCAAAACCCAGAAAACAGCCGCCAAGCCTGCGGCCAAACCCTCCAAACCCGTGGCCAAGGCCGCGGTCAAAACCGTTGCCAAGACCCCTCTGAAAACCCCTGCCAAGACCGCTGCGAAGCCTGCCGCCAAAGCCAAGACCCCGGCCAAGCCGGTGGTGAAGGCAGCGGTCAAGGCGGTCGCCAAGGGCAAGGCGGTGGTGGCCAAGAAGTCACCCGCCCCCAAGGCCACGCCCGCCAAAACCGCCGCGCGCGCGCCAGTGAAGGCGGCCACCCCTGCGGTCAAACCGGCGGCCAAGGCCGCCCCCAAAGCAACGACCCAGTCCGCTGCCAAAGCGGCTGTATCCTCCGTGACCCCTTCGGTTCCCAAGGCCGCGCCTGCCGCAGCCCCTGCTTCCAAACCTTCCAGCGCCAAGCGCCCGGCGGCTCCCCCACCGGTCGTGGTGGAGCCCACCCCTCGCCCCCTGGGCAAGCGGGCGGCCAAAAAGGTCATGATGGAGCAGATGACGCAGGCCGCCGTGGTCCCCACCCACGCCCCAGACGCTGTCAAAGCGACTTTCTCCCATATGAATCAACGTGCCGTCATGACCCCTCCCGTGCCATCCTCCATCCAGAAAGACCCCAAGCGGGCCAACAACTGGAAGACCCTGCCGGTCGAGCAACTCACCGACCTGGACGTGCAAGCCATGCCCGACAGTGAGTACATGAGCGACCTGCAGCTGGCCTACTTCCGTCGCAAGCTGTCCCAGCTCAAGGCCGACATGCTGGCCAACGCTGGCGAAACCACCGAACACCTGCGCGAAGACACCGTGGTCGTGCCCGATCCGGCCGACCGCGCGACGATCGAAGAAGAACACGCGCTCGAATTGCGCACCCGGGACCGGGAACGCAAACTGCTGAAGAAGATCGAACAGGCAATCGCGCGCATCGACTCCGGCGACTACGGTTACTGCGAAGAAACCGGCGAGCCCATCGGTGTCGGTCGCCTGATGGCCCGGCCCACCGCCAGCCTTTCGCTCGAAGCCCAGCAGCGCCGGGAGCTCAAGCAGAAGATGTTCGGGGACTGAGCCCAGTCCCTCGCCGTTCGTTTCAGTTCCCGTTTCATTTCCGGTACCGACTTTCCATGTCCAAGGACGACTCCAGCGGCGGCTTCCTGTCCAAGGTGGTGAAGTTCGTGCGCCATCCGACCACCAGCTGGTCGGACCTGGACACCCGGACGGCCGATCGCGAGAGCGAATACAGCAAGGCCGCGCTCAAGGAAATGATCGAGCGCAAGCGGCGCAACGACTTCGTGCGCAAGCGCGAGTTCGACATGCTGCGCAAGATCCGCAGCCGCGAGGGCACCGGGGCCGAAGGGCCCGGCATGCGCCCTTCGTTCTTCCAGAGCAGCCTGCCGTCCAAGCCGGACGACCGGGCCGAGACCCTGAAGAAGATCGATGAGATCGAGGCCCAGATGTCGATGCAATGGTGGAAGACCAAGGGGCCCGATTCCCTGGTCAGCACCGGCTCCGGCCTGAACACCGGCACCCACGGCCCTGGCAACCTTGCCTCCGCCAAATCCAAGCAGGTGCCCCTGGCGCCCAGCGTGCCCGAGTCCAGCGTCCGGCAGCGCAAGGCGCAGTACGACGAGACCGAACCCGGTCCCTTGCCCAATCCGACTGCCTCCGCGCCTGCGACGGTGCAGTCGCTGGACATTCCGGCGTTGAACATCCCGGCGTCCGCCTCGGCACCCGCTGCCCTGCGCAAGAGCTGGAGCCCGGCGCAGGAACGCGAGGTGGCGTCCGCCGCCCCGCCGCCGTCTCCACAGCCGCCTGCGCGCACCGGGCTGGTGGCGCCCACGGCCACGAACGAGCACCGCAGTTCGGGCCAGGAGTTCTCGGCCTCGCATTTCTACGCCCTGGATGTGCAGGAGATCGCGCAGGACCCCGAAGTGGAGGAGGCCGCGATCCGTTTTGCCAACGGCGACGACGCCGGGGCGGAGCAGGGCCTGCTGGAGGTCTTGGGTGAGGGGGGCGCCAAAGCCGACGAAAAGGAAGACTGGCTGGCCCTGTTCGACCTGTACCGCGCCACGGGACAGCTCGCCCCCTTCGAGAGCCGCGCGGTGGATTTCGTCAACCGCTTCAGCCGTTCCGCGCCGCAGTGGTACGACATGCCCGAGACCGTGGCCGGCATGACCGGCAAGGTCTATGTGCCCTCCACCGGCCACAACCGCGCGGTGTGGGTGAGCGAGCCGGAACTGGACGCGCACGCGGTGGGCACCCTGCAGAACGTGCTGCTGCGCGCGGCACAGCCCTGGGTGCTCGACTGGACGCCGCTCGAAAGCATGGATCTCAAGGCGGCGCGCGCGCTGCTGGGCATCTTCACCTTGTGGGGCGACCAGGAAGTGGAGTTGCGCTTCCAGGGGTCGTCGCCGTTCCGGGACTTGCTCAAGAGCCAGACGCCCTCGGGCCGCCGCGACGTCGAACAGCTCTGGTGGGAGTTGCGCATGGCGGTGCTGCGCGTCATGAACCGGCCGGACGAGTTCGAACTCACCGCGCTCGATTTCTGCGTGACCTACGAGGTGTCGCCACCGGGTTGGGAAAAGCCGCGCTGCTACTACTCGTCGCAGTCGGCGGACAGGCCCGGCGAGGCCGGCCAATCGGTGCTGGGCGAGTCGGTGCTGGAGCAGGTGGCGTCGGGCTTCCCGCACAGCGAATCGGTGCTTGACAGCGAAGCGGGTGACTACAGCCAACTGGGTCTGGTCGAGCTCTCGGGCGAGATCCGGGGCGATCCCCAGGTCACGCTCGAAGCGCTGGAGCGCAAGCTCAAGGGCGCCGACGTGCTCATCATTTCCTGCCGCAACCTGATCCGGGTCGACTTTTCGGCCGCGGGCACCTTGCTCAACTGGGTGTCGAACCACCACGCTGAAGGGCGTGTGGTGCAGTTCGTGGACGCCCACCGGCTGGTGTCGGCGTTCTTCCACGTGATCGGCATCACCGAATACGCCAAGGTGGTCGTCCGCATCGACTGATCGAGGCCGCTGCCGGCCCTCCTTGCATTTCTGTTGCACAAACGCGCGCGCCCCGCCGTTGCAATCGCACAGACCGTCCTCAACTGAAGCGCCATGGAATCATTTCACGGAACCACCATCGTCTGCGTGCGGCGCGAGACACCCCAGGGCGTGCAGGTCGCCATCGGCGGTGACGGCCAGGTCACGCTGGGCCACATCGTCGTCAAGGGCACGGCCCGCAAGGTGCGCAAGCTCTACCGCGACCAGGTGCTCGCCGGTTTTGCCGGCGCCACCGCCGACGCCTTCACACTGTTCGAGCGCTTCGAGGCCAAGCTTGAAAAGCACCAGGGCCACCTGGTGCGCGCGGCCATCGAACTCACGCGAGACTGGCGCACCGACCGCGTGTTGCGCCGCCTGGAGGCCATGCTCGCGGTGGCTGACCACAGCGCCTCGCTGATCATCACCGGCAACGGCGACGTGCTCGAACCCGAGCACGGCATCGTGGCCATCGGTTCCGGTGGCGCGTACGCGCAGGCCGCGGCCAAGGCCCTGATCGACCACACCGACCTCAGCGCGGAAGAGGTGGTGCGCAAGTCGCTCGCGATCGCGGGCGAGCTGTGCATCTACACCAACATGAACCACACCGTGGAGGTTTTGTAATGTCCTCCATGACGCCCCAGGAAATCGTTTCCGAACTCGACCGTTTCATCATCGGCCAGAAGGGCGCCAAGCGCGCCGTGGCCATTGCCCTGCGCAACCGCTGGCGGCGCCAGCAGGTCGATGAAAAACTTCGGCCCGAGATCACGCCCAAGAACATCCTGATGATCGGCCCCACCGGCGTGGGCAAGACCGAGATCGCGCGCCGCCTGGCCCGCTTGGCCGATGCGCCCTTCATCAAGGTCGAGGCCACCAAGTTCACCGAGGTGGGCTATGTGGGCAAGGACGTGGACAGCATCATCCGCGACCTGGCCGAGATCGCGATCAAGCAGACGCGAGAGGTCGAGATGCGCAAGCAGCGCGCCCGCGCCGAAGACGCCGCCGAGGACCGCATCCTGGACGTGCTCATTCCGCCGCCGCGCGGCGTGGCGGGCGAGCCGTCCGCCGTGGCCACGCCGGAGGGCACCGCACGCCAGAACTTCCGCAAGAAGCTGCGCGAAGGCCAGCTCGACGAGCGCGACATCGAGATCGACCTGGCCGAGGCGCGGCCGTCGATGGAGATCATGGGCCCGGCCGGCATGGAAGAGATGGCCGAGCAACTGCGCGGCATGTTCAGCCAGATGGGGGCCGGCAAGCGCCAGACGCGCAAGCTCAAGATCGCCGAGGCCATGAAGCTGCTGATCGACGAAGAGGCGGGCAAGCTGGTCAACGAGGAAGAAATCAAGACCCGCGCGCTGCACAACGCCGAGCAGAACGGCATCGTGTTCATCGACGAGATCGACAAGGTCACTTCGCGCAGCGACGCGGGCGGGGCCGAGGTGTCGCGCCAAGGCGTGCAGCGCGACCTGCTGCCGCTGGTGGAGGGCACCACGGTGTCCACCAAATACGGCGTGGTCAAGACCGATCACATCCTCTTCATCGCCAGCGGTGCGTTCCACCTCGCGCGGCCGAGCGACCTGATTCCTGAGCTGCAGGGCCGTTTTCCGATCCGCGTCGAGTTGCAGTCGCTGTCGGTGGAGGACTTCGAGGCCATCCTCACACAGACCCATGCCTCGCTGGTGAAGCAGTACCAGGAGTTGCTGGCCACCGAAGGCGTGACGCTGGCCTTCGCACCCGACGGCATCCGCCGCCTCGCGCAGATCGCCTACGACGTGAACGAGCGCACCGAGAACATCGGTGCGCGCCGTCTCTCCACCGTGATGGAGCATCTGCTGGACGAGGTGAGCTTCGACGCCACGCGCCTGCAGGGCCAGACCATCACCATCGACGCGGCCTATGTGGACGCCCGCCTGGGCGAACTCAGCCGCAACGAAGACCTTTCGCGCTACATCCTCTGAAGTCTCTCAGGGCCTCGGCTTCGCGCCGAGTGCCCTTTCGGCCCGCCCGCACCCCGTGTCGCGGGCGTCGCGCCAGCCTTTTTTCTCCCACCTGATCATTCATACAGCCCTGCATGTAACAGGGTTTTGAAGCTTCACATGCAGTGCTTGTTGTAAGTGCTTGCTTTTAATGTGTTTTTGACCGCGATAAAGCTTCTAAATGCTTCCTAAGTGGTTGATTTCATTGAAAAAATGTGTAGCTGGCCCGTTGCGCGCAGGGTATTTCCTGATAAAGTGGAAAAAAGTGCAATTAAGTGGTGAAAAGTGTCTTCCAAGGGCTAAAAGCGGTGTTCCAGGGTGCGTCTTCTCTCAGTCTCGATGTGAAGGGCCGGCTGTCCATGCCGACCCGGCACCGGGACGCCCTGGGCGCGGCACTCACCATCACCAAGCACCCCCACGGCTGCCTCATGGTATTCCCCCGCAGCGCCTGGGAACAGTTCCGTGACCGCATCGCCTCGCTGCCCATGCAGGCCCAGTGGTGGAAGCGCATCTTCCTGGGCAATGCGATGGACGTGGACATGGACACCTCCGGTCGCGTGCTGGTCTCGCCCGAACTGCGCGCGGGCGCCGGCATCAGCAAGGACGTGGTCCTGCTGGGCATGGGCGCCTACTTCGAGCTGTGGGACGCGCAGGTCTACGCGGCGCAGGAAGCCGAAGCCATGAAGGCCGAGATGCCCGATGTCTTCAAGGACTTCTCTTTCTAAGGGCCATGGTGCAAGGCGCATGGAACCATCAAACCGTCCTGTTGAACGAGGCTGTGCAAGCCCTCGGCATCAACCCGGACGGGCACTACGTCGACGCCACTTTCGGGCGCGGCGGCCACTCCCGGCTGATCCTCGAGCAGTTGTCCCGCAAGGGGCGGCTGACCGTCTTCGACAAGGATCCTCAGGCGGTCCAGGCGGCAAAAGAACTGGCGGCCAGCGATGGCCGTTTTTCCATCCGGCACGAGGGGTTCAGCCACCTAGGCGAACTGGGCGATGCGAGCGCCGACGGCCTGCTGATGGACCTGGGCGTGAGCTCCCCGCAGATCGACGACCCCGAACGGGGTTTTTCTTTTCGCCACGACGGACCTCTGGACATGCGCATGGACACCACGCGCGGCCAGAGCGTGGCTCAGTGGCTGGAGACGGCCGAGGTCTCAACCCTGTCGGAGGTCATTCGTGACTATGGCGAAGAACGGTTTGCTCAATCGATTGCAAAGGCGATTGATCGTCGCCGACAGGAACGGGGCCCTTTTCGAACCACCAGCGAGCTGGCCGAAGTCGTGGCTGGCGCGGTCAAAACCCGCGAGCCGGGCAAGGACCCTGCAACGCGCACATTTCAGGCTTTTCGGATTTTCATCAACGCCGAGCTTGAAGAGTTGCAACAAGCGCTAGAGGCCAGCCTGCACGTGTTGCGTCCCGGAGGAAAACTGGTGGTGATCAGCTTCCATTCGCTCGAAGACCGCATGGTCAAGCAGTTCATGGCGCGCCATTCGCGCGCCGTGGTGGACCGCCGAGTGCCTTTCGCCGAACCCGCGCCCATGGCCCTGTGCGGCCTCAAGCGCGTGATGCCTTCCGACGAGGAAGTCAAGGCCAATCCGCGCTCGCGCAGCGCCGTCATGCGCGTGGCCGAGCGCACGGAGGCGCCGGCATGATCCGCCTGAACCTCGTGCTGCTGGCGGCCGTGATCGCGAGCGCCTTCTACCTCGTGCACACGCAGTACGAGTCGCGCCGGCTCTACACCGCGCTGGACCGCTCGCAGGCCCAGGCGCGCAAGCTGGAGTCCGAGCACGAGCAACTGCAGGTGCAGAAACGCGCCCAGGCCACGCCGGCGCGGGTGCAGCTGCTGGCCGCGCGCCAGCTGCAGATGCGCCCGGTGACGCCGGGCATCACGCAGTACGTCACCGTGTTCGAGCCGTCGCAGCCGGCGGCAACGAACCCCACGCCGGAGCGCTGACCATGGGTCGCAGCATCAACTACTCCGCGAGCCCCCTGCTGGCCAGCCGCACCCCGGTGTGGCGCAGCAAGTTCATCGTGGCCGCGCTGGCCGTGGCTTTCGCGGGCCTGGCCGGCCGCGCCGCCTACGTGCAGGTGTTCGGCAACGACTTCTTCCAGCGCCAGGGCGAAGTGCGTTTCGCGCGCACGCTGGAGCTGCCGGCCAACCGCGGCCGCGTGCTCGACCGCAACGGCCTGATCCTCGCGTCCAGCGTGGTCGCGCAAAGCATCTGGGCGATTCCCGAAGACGTGGACCGCGCCGAGCCCAAGCTGCGCCAGCTCGCCAAGCTGCTCGAAATGCCGCTGGCCGACCTGCGCAAGCGCCTGGCCGATGACGACAAGACCTTTGTCTGGATCAAGCGCCAGGTGGACGATCCGGTGGCCAAGGAGATCGCGGCGCTCGGCATCAAGGGCATCTACCAGCGCCGCGAGTACAAGCGCCAGTACCCCGAGGGCGAGGCCGCTGCGCACGTGGTGGGTTTCACCAACGTGGAAGACATCGGCCAGGAGGGCGTGGAACTCGCGTTCAACCAGCAGCTGGCTGGCAAGAGCGGCTCGCGCCGCGTGATCAAGGACCGGCTCGGCCGCGTGGTCGAGGACGTGCGCGACGTGGTGCCGCCGGTGGACGGCCCCGACCTGCAGCTGTCCATCGACAGCAAGGTGCAGTACTTCGCGTACCAGAAGCTCAAGGACGCGGTGCTGGCGCACAAGGCGCACGCCGGCAGCGTGATCGTGCTCGACACGGTCTCGGGCGAGGTGCTGGCCCTGGCCAACTACCCCAGCTACAACCCCAACCGGCGCCAGAACCTGACGGGCGAGCAGCTGCGCAACCGCGTGCTCACCGACAGCTTCGAACCCGGCTCGACCATGAAGCCCTTCATCGCCGCGCTGGCGCTGGAAAAGGGCCTGGTCACGCCCAACACCCCCATCCACACCGCACCCGGCCGCATCACCATCGGCGGCTCGACGATCAGCGACTCGCACCCGAACGACGTGCTCACCGTGTCCCAGGTGATCCAGAAGTCGAGCAACGTGGGCACGGTCAAGATGGCCATGCAGATGAGCCCGCGCGAGATGTGGGAAACCTACGCGCAGGCCGGCTTCGGCCAGAAGCCGCAGGTGCCGTTCCCCGGTGCGGTCACGGGCCGCCTGCGTCCCTACAAAACGTGGCGCCCGATCGAGCAGGCCACCATGAGCTACGGCTACGGCCTGTCGGCCTCGCTGTTCCAGCTCGCGCAGGCCTACACCATCTTCGCGCGCGACGGCGAGCTGATTCCCCTGACCCTGCAGAAGTCCGACACCCAGACCGCCGGCGTGCGCGTGTTCAGCGCCAAGAATTCGATCGCCGTGCGCCAGATGCTCGGCCTGGCCGCCGGCCCGGGCGGCACCGGCTCGCGCGCCCAGACCATGGGCTATTCGGTGGGCGGCAAGAGCGGCACCGCGCACAAGCAGGAAGGCAAGGGTTACGCCGAGAAGAAGTACCGCAGCTGGTTCGTGGGCCTGGCGCCGGTGGAAGCGCCGCGCATCGTGGTCGCGGTGATGATCGACGAGCCCAGCAACGGGCAGTACTTCGGCGGCCTGGTGGCCGCGCCGGTGTTCAGCGAGACCGTGCAGCAGACCTTGCGCATCCTCGGCGTGCAGCCTGACATGAACGTGAAGCCGCAGATCGTCACCCACGTGGTGGAGGAGTCGTTCTGATGCTGCGCACCATCCAGGACCCTCAGGCCGTGGCCGACTGGCTGCGCGAGCGCGGCGTGCGTGCCCTGCGCTGCGACAGCCGCCGCGTGGGCGCGGGCGATGGCTTCGTGGCCTGGCCGGGTGCGGCCACCGACGGGCGCCGCTACGTGGCGGGCGCGCTCCAGGCGGGCGCCGTCGCGGCGCTGGTGGAGCACGAGGGCGCACCAAGCTATGGCTTCGACGACGAACGCGTGGTGGCGGTGCCAGGCCTCAAGGCCTCGGCCGGCGCGATCGCCAGCGCCTTCCACGGCACGCCGAGCGCCGCCCTCGACATGGTGGCCATCACCGGCACCAACGGCAAGACCTCCACCGCCTGGTGGACGGCGCAGCTGCTGTCCTTCTGCGCCAAACCCTGCGCGGTGATCGGCACGCTGGGCATGGGGCGCCCGCCCCAGCCCGGCCAGGCGGAACGACCGCTGGTCGCCACCGGCCTGACCACGCCCGACCCCGTCATGCTGCAGGCCGAACTGCACCGCTTCGTCGACACCGGCCTGAAGGCCTGCGCCATCGAGGCCTCGTCCATCGGCATTGTCGAAGGCCGGCTCAACGCCACGCAACTGCGCGTGGCCGTGTTCACCAATTTCACGCAGGACCACCTCGACTTCCACGGCAGCATGGAGGCCTACTGGACCGCCAAGGCCGGGCTGTTCGACTGGCCGGACCTGGCCAGCGCGGTGGTCAACATCGACGACGCCCGCGGCGCGGACCTGGCCGCCACGCTCGCCCGGCGGGGGCTGGACCTCTGGACCGTGGCCATCGAAGCCGGCCACCATGGGCGCGCGCGCCTGTTCGCGCAGGACCTGGCCTTCACCGACAGCGGCATGGCCCTGCAGGTCGGCGAGCGCGACGCGCGCGGCCGCACCCTGGCCCAGCACGCGCTGAGCCTGCCGCTGGTGGGCCGCTACAACGTGTCCAACCTGCTGTGCGTGCTGGCCAGCGCGCGCGCCCTCGGCGTGCCCCTGGCCGACGCCGTGCAGGCCTGCGCCGCGCTCACGCCCGTGCCCGGCCGCATGGAGCAGGCCGCGGTCGGCCAGCCTGGTCAGCCGCTGGTGCTGGTGGACTACGCGCACACACCCGACGCACTCGAAAAAGCCCTGCAGGCCCTGCAACCGCTGGCGCGCCAGCGCGGCGGCGCGCTCTGGGTGGTGGTGGGTTGCGGCGGCGACCGCGATGCCGGCAAGCGCCCGCTGATGGCCGCGGCCGCCGAGCGCGAGGCGCAGCGCCCGGTGCTCACCAGCGACAACCCGCGCAGCGAAGACCCGATGGCCATCCTGCGTCAGATGGTGGCCGGCCTCTCCTCGTCGGATGCCGCACTGGTCGAACCCGACCGCGCCCAGGCCATCGCCCTGGCGGTGGCGCGCGCCGAGGCGCGCGACGTGGTGCTGATCGCCGGCAAGGGCCACGAGGACTACCAGGACGTGATGGGCGTGAAGAAACCGTTTTCCGATCTGCAGCAGGCGCGCGCCGCGCTCGCGCAGCGCCACGGACAGGGGGCCCACGCATGAAGACCCTGGGCCAGCTCCTGCCGCAGCTCGACGGCGCCCGCGTGGTCGGCCAGCCCGATCTGCCGTTCACCCGCGTGCACACCGACACCCGCAGCCTGCAGCCGGGCGACCTCTTCGTGGCCCTGAAGGGCGAGCGCTTCGACGCGCACGACTTCCTGCCGCAGGCGCAAGGGCAGGGCGCGCTGGCCGCCATCGCCCACCAGGGCCTGGCCGAGGCCGGTCTTCCCGGCGTGGAAGTGCCCGACACCCGGCGCGCGCTCGGCGAGCTGTCGCGCCGCTGGCGCAGCCAGTTCGACCTGCCGCTGATCGCCGTGACCGGCAGCAACGGCAAGACCACGGTCACGCAGATGATCGCGTCCATCCTGCGCGCCGCCGCGGGCGAGGCCGCGCACGCCACCCAGGGCAACTTCAACAACGACATCGGCGTGCCGCTCACCCTGCTGCGCCTCACCGCCGCGCACCGCCTCTCGGTGGTGGAGCTGGGCATGAACCACCCGGGCGAGATCGCCGAACTCGCCGCGCTGGCGCTGCCCACGGTGGCGCTGGTCAACAACGCGCAGCGCGAGCACCTGGAATTCATGGCCACGGTGGAAGCCGTGGCGCGCGAGAACGGGCAGGTCATCCAGGCGCTGGGCGCCGACGGCGTGGCCGTGTTCCCCTCCGACGACACCTATACCCCGCTGTGGCGCGAGTTCGCCGGAGCGCGGCGGATCATCACCTTCAGCGACCGCGACGAGGCCGCCGATGTGAAGGCGCTCGAGACCGAGTGGGCCGAAGGCGCGTGGGCGCTGAGCTTCGTCTCTCCGCTGGGCGAAGCCTCGGTGCGCCTGCGCATCGCCGGCCGCCACAACGTGCGCAACGCCCTGGCGGCCACCGCCTGCGCCCTGGCCGCCGGTGTGCCGCTGGACGCCGTGGTGCGCGGCCTGGACGCATTCGAACCGGTGGGCGGGCGCTCGCGCGCCCTCGCGCTGCGCGTGAACGACCGCCACGTCACCCTGATCGACGACACCTACAACGCCAACCCCGACTCGGTGCGCGCCGCCATCGACGTGCTGGCCGAGCTGCCCGCGCCGCGCCTGCTGGTGCTGGGCGACATGGGCGAGGTCGGCGAACAGGGCCTGGCGTTCCACGACGAGGTGCTGCGCCACGCCCTGGCGCGCGGCATCGAGGCCGTGCACGTCGCGGGCGACTGGATGCGCCAGGCCAGCGCGCCCCTGCCCAAAATCATTCATTGGGTCGAAGTGCCCGCCCTGGCCGGCGCCGTCTGCGCCGCCGTGACCGACGACCGGCCGGTGTACCGCAGCGTGCTCGTCAAGGGCTCGCGCTTCATGCGCATGGAACGCGTGGTGCAGGCGCTGCTGGCGCTGGACCCCGCTCAAACAAAAGACAAGAAGGACAACGCCCATGCTGCCTAGCCTGGCCCTCTGGCTGCAAGGCCTGTCGCCCGAATTCGGATCCCTGCGGGTGTTCCAGTACCTCACCTTCCGCGCCGTGATGGCGGCCATGACCGCGCTGCTGGTCGGCCTGGTGGCAGGCCCGTACTTCATCCGGCGCCTGGCCGCGCTCAAGATCGGCCAGCCGATCCGCGAGTACGCCATGCAGACCCACCTGAGCAAGGGCGGCACGCCCACCATGGGTGGTGTGCTCATCCTGTTCTCGATCGCGCTGTCCACGCTGCTGTGGTTCGACCTCACCAACCGCTTCGTGTGGATCGTGCTGCTGGTGACCCTGGGTTTCGGTGCCATCGGCTGGGTGGACGACTGGCGCAAGGTGGTCAACAAGGACCCGGAAGGCATGCGTTCGCGTGAAAAGTACTTCTGGCAGTCGGTGATCGGTCTGGTGGCCGCGTTCTACCTGGTGTTCAGCGTGTCCGAGTCCAGCAACCTGCGCGTGCTCGAACTCTTCGTCGCCTGGGTGCGTTCGGGTTTCAGCGTGGACCTGCCGCCGCAGGCCGGCCTGCTGGTGCCCTTCTTCAAGGAAATCAGCTACCCGCTGGGCGTGTTCGGTTTCGTGATCATGACCTACCTGGTCATCGTCGGTTCGAGCAACGCCGTCAACCTCACCGACGGCCTCGACGGCCTGGCCATCATGCCGGTGGTCATGGTCGGCTCGGCGCTGGGCGTGTTCGCCTACGTCACCGGCAACACGGTGTTCGCGCGCTACCTGCTGCTGCCGCACATCCCCGGCGCGGGCGAGTTGCTGATCTTCTGCGCCGCCATGGCCGGCGCGGGCCTGGCTTTCCTGTGGTTCAACACCCACCCGGCGCAGGTGTTCATGGGCGACGTGGGCGCGCTCGCGCTGGGCGGCGCGCTGGGCACCATCGCCGTCATCGTGCGCCAGGAAATCGTGCTCGCCATCATGGGCGGCATCTTCGTGGTCGAGGCGCTGTCGGTGATGCTGCAGGTGAGCTGGTTCAAGTACACCAAGCGGCGCTACGGCACGGGCCGGCGCCTGTTCCAGATGGCGCCGCTGCACCACCACTTCGAGAAAAAGGGCTGGAAGGAGACGCAGGTCGTCGTGCGCTTCTGGATCATCACCATGCTGTTGTGCCTCGTGGGGCTGTCCACGCTCAAGCTGCGATGAAAAAGAACACCCCCGCCACGCTTCGCGCGACCCCCTCAAGGGGGCAACACCTGCAGCCCGGCAAAGCCGGTTCTGCGGTGTTCCGCGATGGTGCTTTCGCATGCGGCTGCTTCCTGTTCCGGAGAGGCGTGGCGTGAACGGCGTACCCGTCCTCATCCTCGGTCTGGGCGCCTCCGGCCTGGCCATGGCGCGCTGGTGCGTCCGCCAGGGTGCGCGCGTGACCGTGGCCGACACGCGCGAGACGCCGCCCCAGCTGGCGGTGCTGCGCGCCGAGTGCCCGGACGCGAATTTCGTGGCCGGACCGTTCGACGACACGCTGCTGGCGCGCGCCGAGTGGAACCTGATCGCGCGCAGCCCGGGCCTGGCGCCCGAGATGCTGCAGGGCGTGTTCGGCTGGGCAACGGAGCGCGGCGTGGCCGTGGTCGGTGAGCTCGACCTGTTCGCCCGCGCCCTGCGCGAACTCTCGCAGCGCGCGCACCTGCCGTACAAGCCCAAGGTGCTGGGCATCACGGGCACCAATGGCAAGACCACCGTCACCTCGCTCACCGGCCTGCTGCTGCAGCGCGCCGGCCTGAACGTGGCCGTGGCCGGCAACATCGGCCCGGCCCTGCTCGACGTGCTGTCCGCCGCGCTCGACACCGAAGCCGTGGCGCAGGCGGCCGACGACGAACGCGCGGCGGCCGAAGAAGCGCAGGCGCAGGCCGAAGCGCAGGCCGAAGCGCAGGCCCAGGTGGCCACCGAGGCCCCCGTGGCCGTCGAAGCCGAGGCCGTGCCCGCGGAAGACGCCGACGCAGAGATCGACGAGGCCGATGAAGCCGTGGCCTCGGCAGATGCCGAGGCAGAAGACGAAGGCCCGACCCAGCTCGTGCCGCCGCCCGTGGAACCCCCGCAGCCGGCGCACCTGCCCCAGGCCTGGGTGCTGGAACTCTCCAGCTTCCAGCTCGACGGCACCGCCGGCGGCGACTGGGACGGCGTGCCCACCGCGGCCACCGTGCTCAACCTCACCGAAGACCACCTGGACTGGCACGGCAACATGGCTGCCTACGCCCTGGCCAAGAAGGCGGTGTTCGGCGCGCAGGCCCTGATGCTGCTCAACCGCGACGACCCGCTGGTCATGGGCATGCAGCCCGGCTTGGTGACCGTGAAGGTGGGCAACCGCAACCGCCAGCAGAGCGCGCGCCCCTGGGCCAGCTTCGGCCTGGACGCGCCCACCCGCGCGGGCGACTGGGGCATCGAATCGGTCAATGGCATGGCCTGGCTGGTGCGCGCCCTGGCGCTGGACGAAACGCGCAAGCGCGGCCGTGGCGCCGAAGAAGACGAAGAGATCTATTTCCAGCGCCTCATGCCCGTGGACGCGCTGCGCATCCGTGGCCGCCACAACGCGGCCAACGCCCTGGCCTCGCTCGCGCTGGCCACGTCCACCGGCGCCGCGCTCGGTCCCATGCTGCACGGCCTGCGCGAGTACCGCGGCGAGCCGCACCGCGTGGAACCCGTGGCCATCCTCGACGAGGTCGAGTACTTCGACGACAGCAAGGGCACCAATGTGGGTGCCACGCTGGCGGCCGTGCGCGGTCTGGGCGTGGAGCGCCGGCTGGTCGTCATCCTGGGTGGCGATGGCAAGGGGCAGGACTTCCTGCCGCTGGCCGAACCGCTGGCCCGCTTCGCGCGCGCCGTGGTCTACATCGGCCGCGACGCCGGCCGCATCCGCGAGGCCGTGGGCACCGCGCTGCAGGAGGCCGGGGTGCCCCAGCTCGACGCCGCCACGCTGCCCGACGCCGTCGCGCTCTGCGCGCAGCAGGCGCGTGCGGGCGATGCGGTGCTGATGTCGCCGGCCTGCGCCAGCCTGGACATGTTCGACAACTACATGCACCGCGCCCGCGTGTTCGTGGAAGCGGTGCACGCCCTGGCCGCCGAGCAGGGCCTGAGCCTGGAGGGGGGACTGTGAAGAAAAAAACCGCCGCCGCCGCCCAAGCCAACCGCGCCCCCTGGGGCGAGCGCCTGCGCGCCGGCCTGGCCGGCCTGCTGCCACGCTTCCCGGGGCGCGACCTCGCGGGCGCGCTCGCCGGAGGCTCCTCGCGCGACAACCTGCCGGTGCGACTGTCCAACCGCACCTACGCCGGCACGCGCAACGTGGCGGTGCGCGAACTCGGTTTCGACCAGCCGCTGCTGTGGGTGGTGGTGGCGCTGCTCGCCTGGGGCCTGGTGATGGTGTATTCAGCCTCCATCGCGCTGCCCGACAACCCGCGCTTCCAGAACTACGCCCGCACCCACTTCGTGCTGCGGCACGGCATCTCCATGGTGATCGGCGTGATCGCGGCCATGGTGGCCTTCCAGTTCCCGCTGCGCTCGTGGGAAAAGATGGCGCCCTGGCTGTTCGCGCTGGCGCTGGTGCTGCTCGCGCTGGTGCTGCTGCCCTTCATCGGCCGGGGCGTGAACGGCGCGCGCCGCTGGATCTCGCTGGGCATCATGAACTTCCAGCCTTCCGAACTGGCCAAGCTGGCCGTGCTGCTCTACGCCGCCAGCTACATGGTGCGCAAGATGGAGGTCAAGGAACGCTTCTTCCACGCCGTGGCCCCGATGGCCGTGGCCGTGGGTGTGGTTGGCATGCTGCTGCTGGCCGAGCCCGACATGGGCGCCTTCATGGTGATCGTGGTGATCGCCATGGGCATCCTGTTCCTGGGTGGCGTGAACGCGCGCATGTTCTTCCTGATGGCGCTGGTGGTGGTGGGCGCGTTCGCGCTCATGGTCATGACCAGCGAGTTCCGCCGCCAGCGTGTCTTCGCCTACCTCGACCCCTGGAGCGTGGAGCATGCGCTGGGCAAGGGCTACCAGCTCTCGCACTCGCTGATCGCCTTCGGCCGGGGCGAGATCTTCGGCGTCGGCCTGGGCGGCAGCGTGGAGAAGCTGCACTGGCTGCCCGAGGCGCACACCGACTTCCTGCTCGCCGTGATCGGCGAGGAGTTCGGCCTGCTCGGCGTCGTGGTGCTGATCGCGCTGTTCCTCTGGCTCACGCGCCGCATCATGCACATCGGCCGTCAGGCCATCGCGCTCGACCAGGTCTTCGCCGGCCTGGTGGCGCAGGGCGTGGGCCTGTGGATGGGCTTCCAGGCCTTCATCAACATCGGCGTGAACCTGGGCGCGCTGCCCACCAAGGGCCTGACGCTGCCGCTGATGAGTTACGGCGGTTCGGCCATTCTGCTGAACCTAGTGGCCATCGCGCTCGTGCTTCGCGTGGACTACGAGAACCGCCAGATGATGAAGGGAGGACGCTCGTGACGGCTCCCTGCGCCCTCATCATGGCCGGCGGCACCGGCGGCCACATCTTCCCCGGCCTGGCCGTGGCCGAAGCCTTGCGCGAGCGCGGCTGGCGCGTGCACTGGCTGGGCGCGCCCGGCAGCATGGAAAGCCGGCTCGTGCCGCCGCGCGGCTTCGCGCTGGAGACCATCGACTTCGGTGGCGTGCGCGGCAAGGGGCTGGTCACGGTCGCGCTGCTGCCGCTGCGCCTGCTGCGCGCCTTCTGGCAGTCGCTGCAGGTGGTGCGCCGCGTCAAGCCCGACGTCGTCGTGGGCCTGGGCGGCTACATCAGCTTCCCCGGCGGCATGATGGGTGTGCTCGCCGGCAAGCCGCTGGTGCTGCACGAGCAGAACTCGGTGGCCGGCATGGCCAACCGGGTGCTGGCCGGTGTCGCCGACCGCGTGTTCACCGCCTTCCCGAACGTGTTCAAGAAGGCCGAATGGGTGGGCAACCCCCTGCGCACGCCTTTCCTGCGCCAGGCCGCGCCGGCCGAGCGCTTCGCCGGCCGCAGTGGCCCGCTGCGCCTGCTGGTGGTGGGCGGCAGCCTGGGCGCGAAGGCGCTCAACGACGTGGTGCCACAGGCGCTGGCGCTGCTGCCCAAGGTGCAGCAGCCGCAGGTCACGCACCAGAGCGGCGAGAAGCAGATCGACGCGCTGCGCGCCAACTACATCGCCGCCGGCATCCACGCCGAGCTCACCCCGTTCATCGACGACACCGCGCAGGCTTTCGCCGACGCCGATCTCATCGTCTGCCGCAGTGGCGCCAGCACCGTGACCGAGATCGCCGCCGTCGGCGCGGCCGCGCTGTTCGTGCCGTTCCCCTCGGCGGTGGACGACCACCAGACCACCAACGCCCGCTTCCTGGTGGATGCCGGCGCCGCCTGGCTGGTGCCCCAGACCGAACTCACCCCCCAGCGGCTCGCGCAAACCCTGCAGACCGTGCAGCGCGAGCAACTGCTGGCCATGGCCACCCAGGCCAAACAGATGCAAAAGACCGAAGCCGTGGCGGCCGTGGTGTCCGCCTGCGAGCAATTCGCGAAAGTCCCGAATCCATGAAGCACGCCATCCGTCACATCCACTTCGTCGGCATCGGCGGCGCCGGCATGAGCGGCATCGCCGAGGTGCTGCTCAACCAGGGCTACCGCATCTCCGGCAGCGACCTGGGCGAGAGCACCGTCACGCGCCGGCTGGTGGCGCTGGGGGCCCAGGTGTTCGTGGGCCACGACGCCGCGAACATCGAAGGCGCCGACGCCATCGTCACCTCGACCGCGGTGAAGGAAGACAACCCCGAGGTGGTGGCCGCGCACGCGAAACTCGTGCCGGTGGTGCCGCGCGCGGTGATGCTGGCCGAGCTGATGCGCATGAAGAAGGGCGTGGCCATCGCCGGCACGCACGGCAAGACCACCACCACCAGCCTGGTGGCCAGCGTGCTGGCCGCCGCCCAGCTGGACCCGACCTTCGTGATCGGGGGCCGCCTCAACAGCGCCGGCGCGAACGCCCAGCTGGGGTCGGGCGAGTACATCGTGGTCGAGGCCGACGAGTCCGACGCCTCCTTCCTCAACCTGCTGCCGGTGCTCTCGGTCGTCACCAACATCGACGCCGACCACATGGACACCTATGGCCACGACTTCGGCAAGCTCAAGTCCGCCTTCGTGGACTTCCTGCACAAGATGCCGTTCTACGGCGCGGCCGTGGTGTGCGTGGACGACGCGGCGATCCGCGAGATCCTGCCGCAGATCGCGCGGCCCATCACCAGCTATGGCTTCGCGGAAGACGCGCAGGTGCGTGCGATCAACGTGCGCGCGGTGGACACGCAGATGCACTTCACCGTGCAGCGCCGCAACGGCGTGGAGCTGCCCGACCTGGACGTGGTGCTCAACCTGCCCGGCAACCACAACGTGCTCAACGCCCTGGCCGCCATCGGCATCGCGGTGGAGCTGAACGTGCCCGACGAGGCCGTGCAGCAGGCGCTGGCCGAGTTCAAGGGCGTGGGCCGGCGCTTCCAGCGCTACGGCGAAGCCGCGCTGCCTTCGGGCGGCAGCTGCACCGTGGTGGACGACTACGGCCACCACCCGGTGGAGATGGCCGCCACGCTGTCGGCCGCGCGCGGCGCCTACCCGGGCCGCCGGCTGGTGCTGGCCTTCCAGCCGCACCGCTACACCCGCACGCGCGACTGCTTCGAAGACTTCGTGAAAGTCATCGGCCAGGCCGATGCCGTGCTGCTGGCCGAGGTGTACGCGGCCGGCGAAGCCCCCATCGTCGCGGCCGATGGCCGCTCGCTGGCGCGCGCGCTGCGCGTGGCCGGCAAGCTCGAACCCGTGTTCGTGGACGACATCGCCGCCATGCCGCAAGCCGTGCTCGACAACGCGCGCGACGGCGACGTGGTGCTCTGCATGGGCGCGGGTACGGTGGGCGCGGTGGCCGGTCGCGTGATCGAGCTGGCGCAGGGAGCAACCGCATGAAACAGGAGAAGGCAATGACGGTGGATGCCAGGTCGCTTGGCAAGGTGGCCGTGCTGATGGGCGGGCGCTCGGCCGAGCGCGAGGTCTCGCTCATGTCGGGCCAGGGCGTGCTGGCCGCGCTGCAATCGAAGGGCGTCGACGCGCACGCCTTCGATCCGGCCGAGCGCGAGATGGGCGAACTCAAGCGCGAAGGTTTCCAGCGTTGCTTCATCGCGCTGCACGGCCGCTTCGGTGAAGACGGCACGGTGCAGGGGGCCCTGGAGCTGATGGGCATTCCCTACACCGGCCCCGGCGTGATGGCCTCCAGTGTGGCCATGGACAAGCTCATGACCAAGCGCATCTGGATCGCCGAAGGCCTGGCCACGCCGGCCTGGCGCCAGGTGCACAGCGCCGACGAGACCCTGACCGCGTTCAAGGCGCTGGGTTCGCCCATGATCGTCAAGCCCGTGCGCGAAGGCTCCACCATCGGCCTGACCAAGGTGACCAGGGAGGCGCAATGCGCCGCCGCCTACGAACTCGCCGCCAGGCTGGACCCGCTGGTGATGTGCGAGCAGTTCATCGCGGGCGACGAGGTCACCTGCCCGGTGCTGGGCACGGGCGCCGACGCAAGAGCCCTGCCGGTGATCCGCATCGTCGCGCCCGAAGGCAACTACGACTACCAGAACAAGTACTTCACCGACGACACCAAGTACCTCGTGCCCTGCGGCCTGCCCGAAGGTGAAGAGGCCGCCATCCAGGCGCTGGTGCTCAAGGCCTACCTCACGCTGGACTGCCGCGGCTGGTCGCGCGCCGACGTGATGATCGACGCCAAGACCCGCAAACCCTGGCTGCTCGAGATCAACACCTCGCCCGGCATGACCGGCCACTCGCTGGTGCCGATGTCGGCCAAGGCGGCCGGCCTGTCGTACGAAGACCTGTGCGTGGCGCTGCTGGCCACCGCCTCGCTGGACCACGCGGCCTGAGCCCCGGAACACCACCATGCCCAGCACCGAACTGCCCCTGGACGTCAAGCTCATGACCGTGGTCACGCACGTCCTGGTCGCGGTGTTCGCCGTGCTGAGCTTGGGCCTGTTCACCACCTGGCTGGTGCGCCACCCGATCTGGTCGGTCAAGGCCATCGCCGTGCATGGCGACGTGGCGCACCAGAACGCCGTGACCTTCCGCGCCCAGCTCTCGTCGCAGATGAAGACGCGGCTGAACGGCAGCTTCCTCACCGTGGACCTGCAGCAGGTGCGCCAGCTGTTCGAGTCCGTGCCCTGGGTGCGCAAGGCCGTGGTGCAGCGCGAGTTCCCCAACCGCCTGCGCGTGACGCTGGAAGAGCACCAGGCCGTGGCCTGGTGGGGCGAGTCGGGCTCGGGCCAATTGGTCAACCGCCTGGGCGAGGTGTTCGATGCCAGCCCCGACGACAGCGATGGCCTGCCTGAACTGGCCGGTCCGGTCGAGAAGTCGGCCCAGGTGTGGTCGCTCTACCAGTTGCTGGAAGCCGAGCTCGGCCGCCTCGACCTGGGCCTGGAGCGGCTCGAACTCACCGAGCGCGGCACCTGGCGCGCCAAGCTCGACAGCGGCGCCCAGGTGGAGCTGGGCCGCGGCACGCCCGACGAACTGCTGGCGCGCACGCGCCGCTTCACCGGCACGCTGGCGCAGCTCACCGAACGTTACGCGGGCGCGGTTCAGTCCGTGGACCTGCGCTACCCCAATGGCTACGCGTTGCGCCTGCGCGGCGTGACCACCGTGACCGACACGCCGGCTGGCGGATCTCAAAACCGAAGGTAATCAAGAAGCAATCATGGCCAAGGAATACAAGGATTTGGTGGTCGGACTCGACATCGGCACCGCCAAGATCATGGTGGTGGTCGCCGAGGTCCAGTCCAACGGCGAACTCAAGCTCGCGGGCCTGGGCGTGTCGGCCAGCCACGGCCTCAAGCGCGGCGTGGTGGTCAACATCGACGCCACGGTGCAGAGCATCCAGCAGGCCTTGAAAGAAGCCGAGCTGATGGCCGACTGCCGCATCGCGCGCGTCTACACCGGCATCACCGGCAGCCACATCCGCGGCATCAACTCCAGCGGCATGGTGGCCATCAAGGACCGCGAGGTCAGCGCCACCGACGTGGCGCGCGTGATCGAGACCGCCAAGGCGATCAACATCTCCACCGACCAGCGCCTGCTGCTGGTGGAGCCGCAGGAGTTCGTGATCGACGGCCAGGAGGTGAAAGAGCCGATCGGCATGAGCGGCATCCGCCTGGAAGCCAAGGTGCACATCGTCACCGGCGCGCAGAGCGCGGCCGAAAACATCATCAAATGCGTGCGCCGTTGCGGCCTGGAAGTGGACCAGCTCATGCTCAACCCGCTGGCGTCCAGCCAGGCCATCCTGACCGACGACGAGAAGGAACTCGGCGTGGCGCTGGTGGACATCGGTGCGGGCACGACCGACGTGGCGATCTTCTCGGGCGGTGCGATCCGCCACACGGCGGTCATTCCGATCGCGGGCGACCTGATCACCAGCGACATCGCCATGGCCCTGCGCACGCCGACCAAGGACGCCGAAGACATCAAGGTGGAAAGCGGCTGCGCCAAGCAGCTGCTGGCCGATCCGGACACGCAGGTGGAAGTGCCCGGCCTGGGCGATCGCGGCCCGCGCATGCTCAGCCGCCAGGCGCTGGCCGGCGTGATCGAGCCGCGTGTGGAGGAAATCTTCTCGCTGGTGCAGCAGGTGCTGCGCGACTCCGGCCATGAAGAGATGCTGTCGTCGGGCATCGTGCTCACCGGCGGCAGCGCGGTGATGCCGGGCATGGTCGAACTGGGCGAGGACATCTTCCTCAAGCCCGTGCGCCGCGGCATCCCGAACTACACCAGCGCCCTGTCCGACATGGTCGCGCAGACGCGCGCAGCCACGGTGATGGGCCTGCTCGAGGAAGCGCGCCTGGCGCGCGTGCGCGGGCACAAGGTGGCGCAGAAAGCGGGCTCGATGCAAGGCGCACTCGAGCGGGTCAAAAACTGGTTTGTGGGGACCTTCTGATGAACAACGCGAACACGCTGTCTTCGAGCCCGGCCCTCACGCCGGCCAACGCCATGAGCCTGGAACGCCACCAGCGAGGGCGGTGCACCGAATGCACCGGGCCGCCTGGATGAGCCCTCGCCATTCCCCGATTTCGCAGATTTTTTGTATTGACAGATTGCCCGGCGACACCGTTCCAAGGGCCACAAAAGGAGCTTCCAAATGAGCATCGAAATGATCGAAGTTGAAGAATTCAACCAGGGCACCCAGATCAAGGTCATCGGCGTGGGCGGTGGCGGCGGCAACGCGGTCGAGCACATGATCTCGCGCAGCGTGCAGGGCGTGGAATTCATCTGCGCCAACACCGATGCGCAATCGCTCTCGCGCAGCGCCGCGCACAAGACCATCCAGCTCGGCACCAGCGGCCTGGGCGCGGGCAGCAAGCCCGAGAAGGGCCGTGACGCGGCCGAAGTCGCGGTGGACGACATCCGCGAAGCTATCGCTGGCGCGCACATGCTGTTCATCACCGCCGGCATGGGCGGTGGCACCGGCACCGGCGCGGCCCCTGTGATCGCCCGCGTGGCCAAGGAAATGGGCATCCTCACCGTCGGCGTGGTCACCAAGCCGTTCGACTGGGAAGGTGGCCGCCGCATGACCAACGCCGACAGCGGCCTGGCCGAGCTCGAAGCCAACGTGGATTCGCTGATCGTGGTGCTCAACGAGAAGCTGCTCGAAGTGCTGGGTGACGACGTCACGCAGGACGAGGCCTTCGCGCACGCCAACGACGTGCTCAAGAACGCCGTGGGGGGCATTGCCGAGATCATCAACGAGTACGGCAACGTGAACGTCGACTTCGAGGACGTGCGCACCGTGATGGGCGAGCCCGGCAAGGCCATGATGGGCACGGCCGTGGCCGCCGGCCCGGACCGCGCGCGCATCGCCGCCGAGCAGGCCGTGGCCTGCCCGCTGCTGGAAGGCATCGACCTGTCGGGCGCCAAGGGCGTGCTGGTGCTGGTGACGGCGGCCAAGGGTTCGCTCAAGCTGTCGGAGTCCAAGCTGGCGATGAACACGATCCGCGCCTACGCTTCGCCGGAAGCGCACGTGATCTACGGTGCCGCTTATGACGACGCCCTGGGCGACGAGATGCGCGTGACCGTGGTGGCGACGGGCCTGTCGCGCCAGGGTGTGCGCCGCACGGCGCCTCCGCTGCAGGTGCTGCGCACGGGTACCGACAACGTGCCGTTCAATGTGCCGACGGTGAACGCCGCAGTGGGTGGCCCGGGTGCTGCTCAGCCGGACTACAACTCGATGGCCGTGCCGAGCGTCTGGCGCACCAACCGCACCCAGGCCGCGGCCAAGGTGGATGCGCTGGCTTCCGGCGGCATGGACGATTTCGAGATTCCTGCTTTCCTGCGCAAGCAGGCGGACTGAGTCTCTTCCCCGGGTTTTCTTGCCTGCACCTCGCGGGCTCGTGGACCCCGGGCGCTCTGCTCCGCGGGTGTCCCCCGGACCGGCTTCGCCGGTCCTCCTCCTTTACCCCGCTGCGCAGAACGCCCGAGGTCCACGAGCTGAAGAAGCGTTTGTTTGCCAGCGGTTCTCTTGCACGTAGGTCAGCGGTGATCGGGGTGGCCGGCGCAGCGGGGTAAAGGAGGAGCCCGTGGCGCAGCCACGGGCGGGGGACACCCGCGGAGCCGGCCACCCCGGTCGCCGCTGACCGTCTCAGCCGGAGAAAAACGGAGAAAAGCCTTCCCTATCAAGGCCATCAGCTTTCTAAACCATGTTCTGGCGCCCGGAAAACTACAATTCAAGGATGCTTGCCCAACGCACCCTCAAATCCCTGACCAAGGCCGTCGGCGTCGGCCTGCACAGCGGTCAGCGGGTGGAGCTGACGCTGCGGCCGGCCGCGCCCGACACGGGCATCGTGTTCCGCCGGGTCGACCTGTCCGCGCCGGTGGAAATCCCGGTCAACGCCATGGCGGTGTCCGACACCCGCCTGGCCTCCACCATCTCCAACGGCGGCGTCAAGGTGCACACCATCGAGCACCTCATGAGCGCCTGCGCCGGCCTCGGTCTGGACAACCTCTACGTCGACATCACGGCCGAAGAAGTGCCCATCCTCGACGGCTCCTCGGCCTCCTTCGTCTACCTGCTGCAAAGCGCCGGCATCGTGATGCAGAACGCGCCCAAGCGCTTCATCCGCGTCACCAAACCGGTGGAAGTGCGCGAAGGCGAGGGCCGCACGCTCAAGTGGGCGCGGCTCGACCCCTTCCACGGCTACAAGCTGGCGTTCGAGATCGAGTTCAACCACCCGGCCGTGAACTCCACCGGCCAGCGCGTGGAGTTCGACTTCGGCAGCGGCCAGTACGCGCGCGAGATCGCCCGCGCCCGCACCTTCGGTTTCACGCGCGACGTGGAAATGATGCGCTCCAACGGCCTGGCCATGGGCGGCGGGCTGGACAACGCCATCGTGATGGACGACGTGAAAGTGCTCAACGCCGACGGCCTGCGCTACCAGGACGAGTTCGTCAAGCACAAGATCCTCGACGCCATGGGCGACCTCTACATCGTGGGCAAACCACTGCTGGCCGCCTACAGCGCCTTCCGCAGCGGCCACGCGATGAACAACCAGCTGCTGCGCGCCCTGCTGGACCAGCCCGACGCCTACGAGATCGTGAGCTTCGAACACGAGCGCGAAGCCCCGCGCGGCTTCGCCCAGCTCGCACCGGCCTGGTAAGCGCCGCCGCCACCACCCCACATGCTGCTGTTCCGCTGGACCGTGATGTTGCTGCTGCTGGCAGCGGGCGTGTGTTTTGCCTTCTACATCGGCACCGGCCAGGCACGTTACCGCACCTGGGGCATCGTGATCCTGAAGTGGACCGTCATCGCGGCCCTGGGCTTCTTCGGCGTGCTCGTGCTGGAGCGCCTGCTCTAGCCAGACCGCCGTTCAGTCAGTGCGATGGCGGCTCGGTCACCGGCCGCACGAAGGCGCTGAAGAGCTGCAGCTCGCTGGTGTGGATCAGGCCGATCTTCATCTCCACCTCCATCTCGCGACCCTGCCGGTCCACCACGGTGCGCCGCAGCAACCGGCCCGTGAACGGGGCTTGGCCGGTGGTGTGGAAATGCGCCAGCGCCTTCACGAAAGCGATGTGGTAACGCTCGGGCAGGATGGTGTCGGCCAGCGATTCGCCGCGCACCTCCTGGCGCTTCCAGCCGAACAGTGTTTCGGCCGCGGCGTTCCAGTCGGTGATGCAACCGTCGAAATCGATGCCGATGAAGGCTTCCTGCGCACTGTCGATCACGGTCTGCACACGCTCCTCGTTGGCGCGCAGGTCGTCCACCGTCTCGCGCAGCTCGGCGGTGCGCTCGCTCACGCGCCGCTCCAGCGCGGCATGGTTCTGGCGCAGCGCCGCCTCGTTGGCCTGCAGGCCCTTCACCAGGGAATTGAAGGCATTGCCCAGCATGGCCACCTCGCGGTAGGCCGCGGTGGTGGGCGCCTTCACCGCGTAACCAGCCTCGATGCCGCGCGCCACGTCGGTCAGGTCGAGCAGGGGCCGCGTGATCAGGCGCGCCACCAGCCAGCCCAGCAGGGAAAACAGCAGTGCCGCCGCGATGCCGCCGAGCAGCATGCGCCGGTGCAGCTGGTTCACCGGGGCGTAGGCCTCGTCCAGCGTCTGCCGCACCAGCACGCGCCAGCCCAGGCCGGCGTAGGTGTCGAAGCCGTTGTCGCGCGTGTGGCCCACGAGGTAGCGCTGGCCATCGGGCCAGGTTTCCGTCGCTTGCCCCGATTCGCCGCGCCCTGCGGCTTCCACGCTCGGTACCTTCAGCACCGTGCCTTGCAGGTCCTCGGGGCCGAGGAGCACCGCGCCGGTGGTCGAGACGATCAGCAGGTCGACGCTGCGGTGGCGGCTCACGGGGGTGAAGATCGCGTCCTGGATCTCGCTGGCCCAGTTCCACGACAAGTGCACGCCCAGCACGCCCGTGGTCTGGCCGGCGGCGTCGGTGAGCGGAAAGGCGATGTCGACGAAGCGCATCGGCTCGCTGCCCGGCGTGCCCAGCAGCTGGGCGAGCAGCACCGCATCGTGCACGTCGCCCATGGGGTGGCCGTCCATGGCGTTGCGGAACCAGGGGCGCGCCGACACATCCACGCCCTCGAGCATGCCGCGCGTGGCGGTGCGCACCACGCCCGCGGTGTCGGTCACGCCGATCCAGGCGTAGTGCGGATAGCTCTTCTGCAGGGCCTCGATCTCGCCGCGGACCGCGCCGAAGTCGGTGTGGCCGCTCAGGCGTTGGGCGATCAGGCGCACCTCGCGGTAGCGCTCGAACATGGACCGGTCCAGCCGGCTCGCGGTCTGCTGCGCCAGCTCGGTCAGGTTGGCGCCGATGGCCTCGCGCACCTGGTTGCTCGCGGCGCGGTCGCTGAACAGCGTCAGGCTCAAGGTGAGCAACAGCGACAGGACCGTGAATGCGATGGCGAGCCAGGCCCCCAGGCTGAAACGGCGCAACGGCGAAGAACCCTCCATGCCCATCAATACACCCGGCCGGCCTTGTAGGTGGCGTGGGTGCGAGCCTGTTGGGTGGAGACCTTGTTGATCGCCGCCAGGGTGCGGCTCACCTGGGCGTGGGTGATGGCCAGGCCGAGCGCGTCGGCCGCGTCCTTGCCGGGCAGGCCGGGCAGGCGCAGCAGGCGCTTGACCATTTCCTGCATCTGCGGCTTGCCGGCCCGTCCGTTGCCGGCCACGGCCTTCTTCAACTGCAGCGCGGTGTACTCGGCCACCTCCAGCTTGTTGGCCACGAGGGCCGTGAGGCAGGCGCCACGTGCCTGGCCCAGCAGCAGCGTGGCCTGGGGGTTGACGTTGACGAACACGATTTCACAGACCGACATCTGGGGCTGGTAGCGCGCCACCACCTCGGTGATGCCGTCGAACAGGATCTTGAGCCGCTCGGGCAGCAGGGCGCCGTCCTTCGGGCTGGTCTGGATGGTGCCGCTGGCCACGTAGTGCAGGGCAGCGCCTTCGGTGTCGATCACGCCGAAGCCGGTGCATTGCAGGCCGGGGTCGATGCCGAGGATGCGCATGGTGGATGGTCTCAAAGGTCGAAGGTCCAGCGCACCGAATGGAAGAACACGGGCGCGGCGAAGCACAGGGCGTCCACGCGGTCGAGCAGGCCGCTCGCACCGGTGACCGAACGGCCCGCCAAGCCCCAGTGGGTCACGCCGCGGTCGCGCTTGATGGCCTTCATGACCAGGTGGCCGAAGCTGCCGGCCACACAGGCCACCAGGGCCATGGCCAGCGCGGGCAGGGGCTTGAAGGGCGTGAAGCCGGAGAGCACGGCGCCCAGCAGGCCGCCGGCGACGAGGCCCAGGGCCCAGCTGCGCCAGTGGAAGCTGCCGCTGATGGCGGGGGCCACCGGCCGGCGCAGGCCGCGCGCGGCCAGGTGCTGCACCAGCATGCAGGTCTGCACCACCAGCACCAGGAAGAACACCAGGAACGCGGTCTTGCCGACGAAACCGGGGAAGCTGAGCAGCAGCAGGGCGGGCACGTGGCTCATGCCGTACACGCAGACCATGATGCCCCACTGCAGCTTGGCGTTGCGCTCCAGGAAACGCTGCGGGTCGTTGCCCAGCGCGCTCACCACGGGAATCGCGAGGAACACGTAGACCGGGATGAACACGGTGAACAGGTTGAAGCGTTCCGTCCAGACCAGCGCGTACTGCAGCGGCAGCACGATGAAGAAGGCCAGCACCAGGCTGCGGTGGTCGCCCCGGCGCGTGGGCGAGAGGCTGATGAACTCGCGCAGGATGAAGAACGAGACCAGGCCGAACAGCACGATGGCGAAGCCCTCGCCCATGACCCAGCCGACCCAGAACACCAGCATCATCATCCAGGAGCTGCGCAGCAGCGCCTGGTTGTCCTGCAGGCGCAGCGCGCGTTCGCCGCTGGCGTCGTCGTCGCCCGATCGGCGCTCGCGCAGCGACAGCAGCACGCCCACGCCGCTGGCGATGATCAGCAGGCCGAACAGCACCACGAAGACGAGGCTGACCTGCTGGTCGGGGGAGAGGCTGCGAAGGAAGGAGCCCATCAGACCGTCCGCCGGGCCGCCCCAAGGGCGGTCTGCGCCCCCTTGGGGGCAATGAGTACATGAAATGACGAGTGTGGGGGCTCATGTTCTTAGACGTCCCGAAGGGCCATGACGGCCTCGCGGGCCCGTTTCAGGAAATCGGCGCGAGGCTCCTCGGCGCCCAGCACCAGCGGTTCGCCGAAGGTCACCGAGCACAGCACCGGCACCGGCACCACCTCGCCCTTGGGCATCACGCGCTGCACGTTGTGGATCCAGGCCGGCACCAGCACCACGCCGGGAAAGCGCTGCGCCAGGTTGTACAGGCCCGACTTGAAGGGCTGCGGGTCTTCCTCGTGGCCGCGCGTGCCCTCGGGAAAGAGGATCAGCGAGTCGCCGCTCTCCAGCGCCTGCACCAGTGGCGCCAGCGGATCTTCGTCGCCCTTGCGCTCGCGCTCCACGTACACGGCGTTGAACACCTCGGTGGTGATCCAGCGCTTGAAGTTCGACGCGGTCCAGTAGTCCTTGGCCGCGATCGGGCGCGTGATGCTGCGCAGCTCCTGTGGCAGCGCGGCCCAGATCAGCACGAGGTCGGCATGGCTCTGGTGGTTGGCGAAATAGATGCGCTGCTCGGCCTTGGGCGGGCAGCCATGCCAGCGCGCCTGCGCGCCGGTGAGCAGGCGCACCAGCCCCAGCAGGAACACGCTCATGACGGAGGCAGGAAGCTTCATGGATAGCTTTGCGAGCGAGGTGCCACGTCCAGAGACGCCACGGAACGGGCTTTGCCCGGCCGCAGGTGTCGTCCCCCTTTGGGGGGAAGCCGCGAAGTGGCGCAGAGGGGGCTCATGGTAATGCGACCCCGCCCATGCGGGCCACGATGGTGCTGGTGCGGCGCGCGAGGTAGGCCGAGCCCTGTCGCGCTTCGAAGAACTTGGGCGAGGGCAGCATCACTGCGAGCCGAGCAGCCTCGTGCGGGCTGAGTTTGCTGGCCGGCTTGTTGAAGTAGCGCTGCGAGGCGGCCTCGGCGCCGAAGATGCCTTCGCCCCACTCCACGCTGTTGAGGTAGATCTCCAGGATGCGGCGCTTGTCGAGCAGGGCTTCGAGCATCAGCGTGAGCACCAGCTCCTGGCCCTTGCGCAGCAGCTGGCGTTCGCCGGAGAGCAGCAGGTTTTTCGCGAGTTGCTGCGTGATGGTGGAGCCGCCGACCACCTTGGGCTCGCGCGCGGGCTGGGCGGGCTGGCGCGCGGCGCGTTTTTCGGCCAGCTGCTGGCGGCGCTCGTTCTTCTGCCAGGCGCCTTCGATCGCGCCCCAGTCCACGCCCCGGTGGTCGGTGAAGCCGGCGTCTTCGGAGGCGATCACGGCGCGCTTGAGGTGCGGGCTGATCTGGGCATCGGGTACCCAGTGGTGCGACCAGCGCCAACCCTTGTCGCTCTGCAGACTGGCGCCCGCGATGCGCCAGGCCTCGGAGCGCATGAAGGCGGTGCTGGTGGGATCGATCGCGACCATGAGCGCGATGCGCGCCAGAAAGAACAGCTGCAGGGCCAGCCCGGCGAGGACCAGCCACAGCAACCAGCGTCCGAGGGACCTCATGCGGTGTGGAAGGGCCTGTTCACACTATTTTTCCAAGTGCGAATGGGTTGAAAACAGCGCCAATCGAGGCGCGCGACGACGGCCAGACCGGGTGTCTGGCCTAGGAGTGCAACGAAGAGTGGCGCTGTTTTCAACCCATTCCCTTCGGGTTGCGGCCAAAAAGGCCATGCGCGGCGTTGCGAAGCCTTGCCGGGGGAATGCCCCGGCTGCGTTTCGCGCCTTGCGCATGGCCTTTTTGATCCGCAACGCATCTTGGAAAAATAGTGTGAACAGGCCCTATTGCCCGGAGAGCTGGGTCTGCAGCGTCTCGTCGCGCGTGAAGCGGAAGCGCGAGACGACCACGATCTGGTCGGCCTGGCGGCGCATGGCTTCGTTGAAGCGGCCGAACGAGAGGCTGCGCACGATGGCCTGGGCGCGGCGGTCGAGCTGGCTGATGCCCGAGGGCTGCACCACCTCGGTGTCGAGCACGGCGCCGTTGTGGTTGACCGTGATGGTCATGGTGAGTTCGCCGTAGAGCTTGCGGCCGCCGACTTCGGGGAAGTTGGTGGTGCCACGGTCTTCGATCTTGCGGCGCAGCTCGTCGTAGTAGATGGCGTAGACCGCCTCGCGCGTGGCCGGGCTGATGTAGCGCTTCTTGGGCCGCGCGTTTTCTTCGTTGATGCGCTTTTCGATCTCGGCCAGGATCTTCACCAGCGCGCGGCGCTTCTGCTCGCGCTCCGACGAGGCCTGGCTGGGGTTGACCGACTCGGGGTCGGGCGGCGGCATCTTGGCGAGCTCGCGGCGCACCTGGGCCAGCAGGCGGTTCTGCTGCTCGCGCAACATCTCGATCGTGCGCTCGTCTTCTTCGTGCGCGTCGCCGATGCGGGCCACCGTGGCGGGTGGCAGGGGCGAGGTGGCGCGGCCGCGTTCGGCCTCGCCACCGCCGGCCAGCGAGGTCTGCGCGATGGCCGTGGCCTTGTCGGGTCGCTCGTTGCCGCGCGCGTTGACGAGGATGACTTCCAGCGGCGTGTCCTGGAACACGCGGTTGAAGCGCTCGGGGTCCACGAAGCGCACCGTGAGCAGCGCGGCGTGCACGGCCACCGACACCCCCAGCGCCAGTTGCAGCGTGCTCAGCTTCTTGAAAAAGGACAGGGCGGACGGCTTCACGCGGGCATTATCCGTGCTGGGTGTCGCCTGGGCCTCAATCCCCTGCCGGGCCGGGCGTTTGGGGGGGCTGGGCGGCGCTTTCGCCCTCGGTTTCGTTGACGTCGATGGCCAGGGCCAGCGGCGCGGCCAGTGCCTCCTCTTCCTCGGCGTCGTCGCCCGCGGTCTCGCCCACGTCGTCCACCGGCAGGTCCAGCCGCTCGGTCACGGTGCCGTGGATGTCGAGCGTGATGTCGTCGATCTCGCCCAGCTTCACGCGCACATGCGCGCCGCGCGGCAGGCCGTCGGCGCCCAGCACCGGCAGCACCAGGGGCAGGGTGTCGGCGCGCACCAGGTTGTCCTTGATCAGGGTGGCGGTGAGTTCGGTGACGCCTTCCTGCCGCAGGTACTGCAGCGTCCAGTAGCGCTCCATGCCGTTCTGGAAGCCGTTGTACGCCGTGTAGGCGGCGTCGAAGGCGCTGATGATGGAGAACAGGTTGGCGTCCTTGGGCTTGAACGGCGCGGCCAGCGCGGCGGTCTTGCCGTGGCGCGCGCAGGCAATGATCTGCCACTGGTTGACCAGGTCCACGTAGCGGCGCAGGGGCGAGGTGCTCCAGGCGTAGCTCTTGACGCCGATGCCCGCATGCGGCTGTGCCTTGGTGCCCATGCGCACCTTGACGCCGGGCTGCAGGCTGGCCTGGCTGCGGTAGATGCCGGGCACGCCGCAGTCGGCCAGCCAGTTGCCCCAGGTGCTGTTGGCCAGGATCATGGCCTCGGCCACCATCAGGTCCAGCGGGGCACCGCGTTTGCGGGTGCCGATGACCACCCGCTCGTCGCCCTGCGGTTCGTCGCCGCTCACGCCTTCGAGGCGGAAGGTGTAGTCCGGGCGGGTGAAGTTCTCGGGTTTGCCGCGCACGACTTCGCGCTGCGCCTTGAGGTGCAGGGCCAGGCGGAACAGGAAACCCAGCGAGGGTTGCAGGGCCGCGATCTCGGCGGGGACATCGGTCGCCGGCGCCTCGCCCGCGAGCCAGGCTTCGGTGATCACCGTGTCGAGCTGGTCGTGCCGCAGGTTGAGCGCGATCGGCACTCGCTCCAGCGCGGTGCGGCTGCCGGTGACGGCCAGGGTGGCTTCGTCGAAGCTGACGTACAGGGATACGGCGGGGCAATCGCGCCCGGCCATGAGCGTGTAGGCCTGCACCACCTCGTCGGGCAGCATGGTGAGCTTGTGGCCCGGCATGTAGACGGTGGACAGGCGTGTGCGCGCCACCTGGTCGATGGGGCCTTCCGGCGCCACGGCCAGGCCGGGCGCCGCGATGTGGATGCCCAGCGTGACGCTGCCGCTGCCCAGGCCTTGCAGCGAGAGCGCGTCGTCGATCTCGGTGGTCTGCGAATCGTCGATGGAGAAGGCCTGCACCGGCGCCAGGGGCAACTCGTCGGCGATGACCGGGGCCTGCAGCGGGGGAAAGCCCGTGCCCTTGGGGAACTGGTCGAACAGGAAGCGCTGCCAGTGGAACTGGTAGGCGCTGCTGATGGCGCCGGCGTTCTGCAGCAGGGTGAGCGGCGCGGTGTGGCTGGTGCGCGCGGCTTCCACCACGGCTTTGTACTCGGGCGCGTTCTTGTCCGGCCGGAACAGCAGCTTGTAGAGCTGCTGGCGCACCGGCGCCGGGCAACTGCCGCTGGCGAGCTCGGCCGCCCAGGCCTCGATCTGTGCCTGCACCTGTTTCTTCTTCTCGATCGCGGCCAGGGCCTGCGCGAGGATGTCGGCCGGCGCCTTCTTGTAGCGGCCCTTGCCGGCGCGGCGGAAGTAGTGCGGCGCGCCTTGCAGGCACAGGAGCGCGGCCACCTGTTCGGTGATGCCCGCCTTGTCGCTGAAATACTCGTGGGCGAGGTCCGCGAAACCGAACTCGTCTTCGGGCGCGAATTCGTAGGCCAGCTCCAGCTCCATGCTCTCCGCCAGGGCGGTGGCCGCGGGCATCAGCTGGCTGGGGGCGGGTTTTTCGAAGCGCAGCAGGGCATTGGCCGACTTGACCTTGACGCGTTTGCCGGATTCGAGCTCGACTTGCAGGGAACTTTCGGCCTCGGACAGGAGGCGGCCGGTCAACAGCTTGCCGGCTTCATCAAACAGGATGTGCATGGGCGCGATTGTCCCATGGGGCCGTTACAGGTCCAGGAAACGGAACAGGTCGTCGATGTGGTCGTCGAAGGCGCTGATGGCGTGGTCGCCGCCCTCCAGCAGGCGGGTCGTGCCCCCTGCGCAGAAGGCCATCATTTCGCGCCAGTCCAGCACCTCGTCGCCTTTGGCCACGATGGCGAACTGGTGCTCCGGCGAGGCCGGGTGCAAAGGAGCCAGGCGGGCGATGTCGTCCTGCTGTTGCTGAAGCTCCCCCATGAAGGCCGCATCGACGACGAAGCGCGCCTGCGGGTCGTGCCAGGCGGTCTGTTCGCCGATGTATTTCACCAGGTCGCGCGCGGGAAACACGGCCGGGTTGAGCAGCACCGTGCGGCGGCAGCCGGTCTGCAGCGCCAGCCAGCGCGCGTAGAAGCCGCCCAGCGACGAACCGACGACGCCCATGGTCTCGCGCGGCCAGTCCTGCACGCCGCGCACCACCATGTCCATGGCTTCGCGCGGGGAGGGCGGCAGTTGAGGGCACCACCAGACCACCTTCGGGTGCCGCGCCTGCATGCGCGCGGCGACCTTCTGCGCCTTCATCGATTGCGGCGACGAACGAAAACCATGCAGGTACAACAGGTGGGTGGTGGGGGATGTCATGAGCGAAGGATAATCGGGGCCCAACATGGCCGCCGTCTTCGACAAACCCACCCTGCTGCAGCGCATCGCCCCGATTTTTCAGGGCTTTGACGGCTGGCTGCTGTTCGCCATCCTGCTGATGGCCGGCGCCGGCCTGATCACCATGTATTCGGTGGGCTTCGACCACGGCACCCGCTTCGCCGCACACAGCCGCAACATGCTGCTGGCCGTGGGGCTGATGTTCCTCGTGTCGCAGGTACCGCCGCACCGGTTGATGACGCTGGCCGTGCCGCTGTACACCCTGGGTGTGATGCTGCTGCTGGGCGTGGAGCTGTTCGGCATCATGCGCAAGGGGTCGCAGCGCTGGCTGGACATCGGTGTCACCGTCATCCAGCCCAGCGAACTCATGAAGATCGCCATGCCGCTGATGCTGGCCTGGTGGTTCCACCGCCGGGAAGGCCAGCTCAAGCCGCTGGATTTCGTGGCGGCCGGCATCCTGCTCATCATCCCGGTGGCGCTCATCCTCAAGCAGCCCGATCTGGGCACCTCGCTGCTGGTGATGTCGTCCGGCCTGGCCGTCATCTTTTTCGCCGGCCTGAGCTGGAAGCTGATCCTGCCGCCGGTGCTGCTGGGCGTGATCGGCGTGGTGACGCTGATCGCCATGGAGCCGCAGATGTGCGCGCCGGGCGTGGACTGGCAGATCCTGCACGAGTACCAGCGCCAGCGCGTGTGCACCCTGCTGGACCCCTCGAAAGACCCGCTGGGCAAGGGCTTCCACATCATCCAGGGCATGATCGCCATCGGCTCGGGTGGCATCTGGGGCAAGGGCTTCATGCAGGGCACGCAGACCCACCTGGAGTTCATCCCCGAGCGCACCACCGATTTCATCTACGCCGCCTTTTCCGAGGAATTCGGCCTCATGGGGGTGTTGGGCCTCATGTCCGGCTTCATCTTCCTCATCGTGCGTGGCCTGCTGATCGCGGTGGAGGCGCCGACCCAGTTTTCCCGGCTGGTGGCGGCCGCGGTCACGCTCAACGTGTTCGTCTATGCCTTCGTCAACATGGGCATGGTCAGCGGCATCCTGCCGGTGGTGGGGGTGCCGCTGCCTTTCGTGAGCTACGGCGGCACGGCCATGGTGACGCTGGGCGTGGGGCTGGGCATCCTGATGTCGATCGCCAAGTCCAAGCGCCTGATGCAGTCCTAGAGCGGTTGACGGCAAGACCCTGACGGCAGCGCGCGGCGCCAGGGTTCTTACAATGGGCCGATGATTTCACGCGAACCCACCCTGGCCCGTCTGGCCACCGCCCAAAGCCTGTTGCTCGAACCGTTCGGGCTGAGCCCCACGCACCTGCAGCGCGCGCTCGGCGAGATCATGTCGCACGGCGTGGACGACGCCGACCTGTATTTCCAGACCACGCGCAGCGAAGGCTGGAGCCTGGAAGAGGGCATCGTCAAGACCGGCAGCTTCAGCATCGACCAGGGGGTCGGCGTGCGCGCGGTCAGCGGTGAAAAGACGGCGTTCGCCTATTCCGACGACCTGTCCTGGGACTCGCTGATCGATGCCGCCCACACGGTGCGCTCGATTTCGGCACAGGGCCTGGGCCGCAAGGTGCGCGTGCCGGCGGTGAAGGTGCCCAAGTCGCGTTCGCTCTACCCGGGCCTGGACCCGATCGCCACGCTCGACAGCACCGCCAAGGTCGCGCTGCTGGAAAAAGTGGAGCGCATGGCCAAGGCCAAGGACCCGCGCGTGAAGCAGGTCATGGCCGGCCTGGCGAGCGAATACGACGTGGTGCTGGTGGCGCGCGCCGACGGCACCCTGGCGGCCGATGTGCGCCCGCTGATCCGCCTGTCGGTGACGGTGATCGCCGAGCAATCGGGCCGGCGCGAAGCCGGTTCGTCCGGCGGCGGCGGCCGTTTCGGCCTGGCCTATTTCGGCGACGCCATGGTGCAGTCCTACGTGGACGAGGCCGTGTCCTACGCGCTGACGAACCTCGATGCACGCCCTGCACCGGCCGGCGAGATGGTGGTGGTGCTGGGCTCGGGCTGGCCCGGCATCCTGCTGCACGAGGCGGTGGGCCACGGGCTGGAAGGCGATTTCAACCGCAAGGGCTCCAGCGCTTTCGCCGGCCGCATCGGCCAGCGCGTGGCGGCCAAGGGCGTGACCGTGCTCGACGACGGCACCATCGCCGACCGCCGGGGCTCGCTCAACGTGGACGATGAAGGCCACACCTCGCAGCGCAACGTGCTGATCGAGGACGGCATTCTGCGCGGCTACATCCAGGACGCGATGAACGCGCGCCTGATGGGCGTGAAGCCCACCGGCAATGGCCGTCGCGAGAGCTACGCCCACGTGCCCATGCCCCGCATGACCAACACCTACATGCTGGGTGGCGACAAGGCGCCCGAGGAAATCGTGGCCAGCATCAAGAAAGGCCTGTACGCCACCAACTTCGGCGGTGGTCAGGTCGACATCACCAGCGGCAAGTTCGTGTTCTCGGCCAGCCAGGCCTACTGGGTGGAGAACGGCCAGATCCAGTACCCGGTGAAGGGCGCCACGCTGGTGGGCAATGGCCCGGACGCGCTGACCCGCGTCAGCATGATCGGCAACGACATGAAGCTCGACAGCGGCGTGGGCACCTGCGGCAAGGAAGGCCAGAGCGTGCCGGTGGGCGTGGGCCAGCCGACGCTGCGCATCGATGGCCTGACGGTCGGTGGCACCGCTTGACTCGGCGTTTTCAATTGCCTGTGCTACATTTCGAACCCATGTCTTCGCGCTTCGCCTTTTTTGCCTTTTATTTTTGGTTCTCAGTCCCCGGCGGACGAGAGGCGAAGCTGTAAGCGCATCACCGAATCTCGACACAACCGCCGGAGCTCCAAGCCCGGCGGTTTTTTTTCGCCCCTTCGAACCGTTTTTTGATTCAACCCCACTCAGGAGCCCCGTGATGACCGCCAAGAACGCCCCCGCCAGCAGCGACGCCTGGCATGCCCGTCCTGTCGACAAAACCAGCCAGACCGACGACGAACGCATCAAGGACATCACCGTGTTGCCCCCTCCTGAACACCTGATCCGCTTCTTCCCCATCGGCGGCACGCCGGTGGAAGCGCTCATCAGCCAGACCCGCCAGCGCATTCACCGCATCCTGCATGGACAGGACGACCGTCTGCTGGTCGTGATCGGCCCGTGCTCCATCCACGATCCGGCCGCCGCAGTCGACTACGCGCGCCGCCTCAAGCCGCTGCGCGAGAAGTACGCCGACACGCTGGAGATCGTGATGCGCGTCTACTTCGAGAAGCCGCGCACCACCGTGGGCTGGAAGGGCCTGATCAACGACCCCTACCTGGACGAGAGCTACCGCATCGACGAAGGTCTGCGCATCGCGCGCCAGCTGCTGATCGAGATCAACCGCCTGGGCCTGCCCGCGGGCAGCGAGTTCCTCGACGTGATCTCGCCGCAATACATCGGCGACCTGATCGCCTGGGGCGCCATCGGCGCGCGCACCACCGAAAGCCAGGTGCACCGCGAGCTGGCCTCGGGCCTCTCGGCCCCGATCGGCTTCAAGAACGGCACCGACGGCAACATCAAGATCGCCACCGACGCGATTCAGGCCGCCTCGCGCGGCCACCATTTCCTCTCGGTGCACAAGAACGGCCAGGTGGCGATCGTGCAGACCAATGGCAACAAGGACTGCCACGTGATCCTGCGCGGTGGCAAAGCGCCCAACTACGACGCTGCCAGCGTGGCCGCTTCGGTGAAGGAACTCGAAGCCGCCAAGCTGCCGCCGCGCCTGATGGTCGACTGCAGCCACGCCAACAGCAGCAAGCAGCACGAGAAGCAGCTCGAGGTGGCGCGCGACATCGCGGGCCAGATCGTCGGCGGCTCGCGCAGCATCTTCGGCGTGATGATCGAGAGCCACATCGAAGCCGGCGCGCAGAAGTTCACCCCGGGCAAGGACGAGGTGGGTGCGCTCAAGTACGGCCAGAGCATCACCGACGCCTGCCTGGGCTGGGGCGATTCGCTGCAGGCGCTCGAGGTCCTGTCGGCGGCGGTGCAGACCGCCCGCCACGCGCGGGGCTGATGCCGCCACGGGCTTTCACGGGGTGGATCGCGCACGGCGCGCGGTCCACAATGGGGCGAATCACCGATCAGGAGAACCCGACATGCGCAGCCAAGTCACCGTGAGCTGGGGCGGCACCGCCTCTTACCCGTTCGATCTCGAGGAGGTGCAGCCGATGCCGCACGACCATGCGCGCGCCTGGCTCGACGAACAGTTCACCACCCTGGGCTGTGACCCGATCCGGCCGACCGGCAAGGTGCTGACGGCCGACAAGATCCTGTGCGTGGCCGAAGCCGCTGGGGAGGGCCATTTCCGGGATGCGGCGCACCGTCCCTGGGCGGTGGCCTTTGCCCGCGCCGCGAGCGCGGCGCTGGCCAAACCGGTGGTGTCGATCGACGTGCCGAAGCACGTGCTGACGTATTGAGCTTCAGGCGGCCAGGGCCTTGAGCAGGCGGTCGTGCACACCGCCGAAGCCGCCGTTGCTCATGCAGACGATGTGGTCGCCGGCTTGAGCGGCTGCCGTCACCTGGGCCACCAGTTCGTCGATGTTGCGGCCGACCTGCGCCCGCGCACCCATGGGTGCCAGGGCCTCGGCCGCGTTCCAGTCCAGCCCGCCCGAGTGGCAGAACGCCAGGTCTGCCGCCTCCAGGCTCCAAGGCAGCTGGGACTTCATCGTGCCCAGCTTCATGGTGTTGCTGCGTGGCTCGAACACCGCCAGGATGCGACCACGCGGCTGGCCCAGCTTGCGTTGCAGGCCATCGAGCGTGGTGTGGATGGCGGTGGGGTGGTGCGCGAAGTCGTCGTAGACCGTGATCGCGCCGCCCGCGCGAGGCACCATGCCCCGCACTTCCATGCGCCGGCGCACGTTCTCGAAGCTGCTCAAGGCGCGCGCGGCGTCCACCGGGGCCACACCCACGTGCTCGGCCGCGGCGATGGCCGCCAGGCCATTGAGCTGGTTGTGCACGCCGGTGAGTGCCCACTCCACACGGCCGACTGGTTGGCCGCGGTGCAACACGTCGAAGGCGTGGGGTTCGCCCTGGGCGGTGAAATCACTCACCGCCGCACCGAAGCTGCGCAATTCGCTCCAGAGGCCCTTGTGCAGCACGCGCTCGAGGCTTTCTTCCAGGCCGTTGACGACCACACGGCCGTTGCCCGGCACGGTGCGGATGAGGTGGTGGAACTGGCGTTCGATCGCCGCGAGGTCGTCAAAAATGTCGGCGTGGTCGAACTCGAGGTTGTTCAGGATCGCGGTGCGGGGTCGGTAGTGCACGAACTTGCTGCGCTTGTCGAAGAACGCGGTGTCGTACTCGTCGGCTTCGATGGTGAAGGTCTTGCCCTGGCCCAGGCGGGCCGACACATCGAAGTTCATCGGCACGCCACCAATCAGGAAGCCGGGTTGCAGGCCGTTGGCCTCCAGGATCCAGGTCAGCATGCCGGTGGTGGTGGTCTTGCCGTGCGTGCCGGCGACGGCCAGCACATGGCGGCCCTGCAGCACGTGTTCGGCCAGCCACTGCGGGCCGCTGGTGTAGGCCGCGCCGCTGTCCATGATGGCTTCCATCAGTGGGAACTTGGGTGTGCCATCTGCCGTGCGGGCCCGGCTGACCACGTTGCCGACCACGAACACGTCGGGCTGAAGGGCCAGCTGGTCGGCGCCGAAGCCTTCGATGAGGTCGATGCCCAGCGCGCGCAGCTGGTCGCTCATGGGGGGATAGACGCCGGCGTCGCAGCCGGTCACGCGGTGGCCGGCTTCGCGGGCCAGGGCGGCGAGACCGCCCATGAAGGTGCCGCAGATGCCCAGAATATGAATGTGCATCCCGGGATTCTAGGGGGCGCACCCACCGGGTTTGCGGGTATGGGCCGCGCGCGCCGTGGGCGCCGCCGCCAGCGGGCACAATCCCCCTCCATGGATGCCAGCCGAGACGACACTTCCCACGAAATCGCCGCCGTGGCCGCCCGACTGGTGGTCGAGGAGGGCCTGGAATATGCCGCGGCCAAGCGCCGCGCGGTCAAGCAGCTGGGCTTGCCGGCGCGCACGCCCCTGCCCGACAACGCGATGCTGGATGCCGCGGTGCGCGAGGACATCGCCGTGTTCTGCCCGGAAACCCAGGCCGTCGAGTTGCGCGCGCTGCGCGAACTCGCCTTGCTCTGGATGGTCCGCCTGCAGGCCTTTCGCCCTCACCTGGGCGGCGCCGTCTGGCACGGCACGGCCACCCGGCACAGCGATATCTATCTTCAGCTGTTCTGCGAAGACCCCAAGGCGCCTGAGTGGACGCTGCTCGATCACCGCGTCGAGTACCACCCGGGCACGGTCAACGGTTGGCGCGGCGAACCCGTGGAGGCGTTGACGCTGCGCGTGCGAAGCGAGGCGCTGGGCCAGTGGGTGCTGGTGCATCTGATGGTGCACGACCTGGACGACCAGCGCGGCGCCCTCAAGCCCGACGCCCAGGGGCGCAAGCCGCGCGGCGATGCGGCGGCCTTGCGCCGCCTGCTGGCCGGGGAGGTGGCGGCATGAGCCTGCAGCGAAGAACCCTCTGGATGGCCGGCGTGGCGGTGGTCGCTGGCGGTGCCGGCGCCTTGCTGGCCACGCGGCGCCTTCAGCTCCAGCCGGTGATGAGCGAGGCCGAGGCCGCGTTCTGGGCCGGGTCGTTCGACGGACCGAACGGTGAAGCCGTGCGCATGAGCGATTTCCGTGGCAAGCCCTTGCTGGTGAATTTCTGGGCGACCTGGTGCCCGCCGTGCGTGGAGGAGCTGCCGATGCTGAACCAGTTCCACACCGCGCAGGCCGCCAAGGGCTGGCAGGTGCTGGGCCTGGCGGTCGATCAGCCCAGCGCGGTGCGCAGCTTCATGCAGAAGCTGCCGCTGAATTTTCCGGTGGGCATGGCAGGCTTCGCGGGCACGGAGCTCAGCCGCAGCCTGGGCAATGCGACCGGGGCCTTGCCCTTCAGCGTGGTGTTCGGGGCCGATGGTGCGCTGCTGCACCGCAAGCTCGGCAAGGTCTCGGAGACCGATCTGGCGCAGTGGGCCGAGTTGGGTTGACCTTTCGTCAACCCACTCGAACTCGACGAGAAAAAGAGGTAAATTCGTCGTTTTCGCAAAAATGACTCAATGAGTCATCCCTTGCCCCGGGTTGAAAACCCTCCAGCGGGCGAGGTTGGGAAGCCGGTCCGTTCGTGTACACTGCGGCACCCCGGCGGGTTGGTCAGCTCTTAGTTCGTTGAAATTGAGTGCTTTTAGATCAACTTGACCGAACTTCGTTGGAGAAATCATGGATTTGAGAAAACTGAAGACACTGATCGACCTCGTGTCCGAGTCGAACGTGTCCGAGCTGGAAATCACCGAGGCCGAAGGCAAGGTGCGCATCGTCAAGAGCGCGCCTGTCGTGGCCGCCGCGCCCGTGACCTACAGCATGGCCCCCGCACCGGTGTCTCCACCCCTGGTGCCGGCCGTCGAAGTGACGCCCGCCGCCCCGGTGGCCGCCGCCCCTGCCGCGCCGGCCGGGCACACCGTGAAGTCGCCCATGGTGGGCACCTTCTACCGTGCGTCGAGCCCGGGTGCGAAGCCCTTCGTCGAGATCGGTGACACCATCAAGGAAGGCGAGACGATCTGCATCGTGGAAGCGATGAAGATCCTCAACGAGATCGAGGCCGACAAGTCCGGCACCGTGACCCAGATCCTGGTGGAGAACGGCCAGGCGGTGGAGTACGGACAGCCCATGTACGTGATCGAATAAAGAAGAAGGCCCCGAGCCCATGTTCAAAAAAATCCTGATTGCCAACCGGGGGGAGATCGCGCTGCGCATTCAGCGCGCCTGCCGGGAAATGGGCATCAAGGCGGTGATGGTGTATTCCGAGGCCGACCGCGACGCCAAGTACGTGCGTCTGGCCGACGAGGCAGTCTGCATCGGCCCGGCGCCGAGCGCCCAGAGTTACCTCAACATGCCGGCCATCATCTCGGCCGCTGAAGTGACCGACGCCGAAGCCATCCACCCCGGCTACGGTTTCCTGTCGGAGAACGCCGATTTCGCCGAGCGCGTCGAGAAGAGCGGCTTCACCTTCATCGGCCCCACGCCGGAGTCCATCCGCACGATGGGTGACAAGGTGTCGGCCAAGCAGGCCATGATCCGCGCGGGCGTGCCCTGCGTGCCGGGTTCGGAAGGCGCACTGCCCGACGACCCCGTCGTGATCAAGCGCACCGCCAAGGCGGTGGGCTACCCGGTGATCATCAAGGCCGCCGGTGGCGGCGGTGGGCGCGGCATGCGCGTGGTGCACACCGAAGCGGCCCTGCTGCACGCGGTGCAGACCACCAAGGCGGAAGCCGGCGCGGCCTTCGGCAATCCCGAGGTCTACATGGAGAAATTTCTCCAGAACCCGCGCCACATCGAGATCCAGATCCTGGCCGACCAGCACCGCAACGCGGTGTACCTGGGCGAGCGCGACTGTTCCATGCAGCGCCGCCACCAGAAGGTGATCGAGGAAGCGCCTGCACCCGGCATCCCGCGCCGCCTGATCGAGAAGATCGGCGAGCGTTGCGCCGCGGCCTGCAAGAAGATCGGTTACCGGGGCGCCGGCACCTTCGAATTCCTGTTCGAGAACGGTGAGTTCTACTTCATCGAAATGAACACCCGCGTGCAGGTGGAGCACCCGGTGACCGAGTGGATTTCGGGCGTGGACATCGTGCGCACCCAGATCGCGGTGGCCGCGGGCGAGAAGCTGCCGTTCACGCAGCGCCAGATCGAGCTGCGCGGGCATGCCATCGAGTGCCGCATCAACGCCGAAGACGCCTACAAGTTCACCCCGTCGCCCGGTCGCATCACGACCTGGCACGCGCCTGGTGGCCCGGGTGTTCGCGTGGACTCCCACGTCTACACCAACTACTTCGTGCCGCCGAACTACGACTCGATGATCGGCAAGATCATCGTGCACGGCGACACGCGGGAGCAGGCCCTGGCGCGCATGCGCACGGCGCTGGCCGAGACCGTGATCGAAGGCATCAACACCAACATCCCGCTGCACCGCGAGCTGATGGTGGACGCGAACTTCGTGACCGGCGGCACCAACATCCACTACCTGGAAGAGTGGCTGTCCCAACGTGAGCGCTGAAGCCTTCCAACTGACCCAGCCGCCGGCTGGGTCTCTTTTTGAGCTGGTGCTGCTGGTGCCCGAGGCGGCGGTGGACGACGTGGGCGATGCCCTGGTCGCGCTGGACGCGCTCAGCGTGTCGGTGGAAGACGCCGACGCGATGACCGACGCCGAATCGGCGCTGTTCGGCGAGCCTGGCATGCCGCCGCCCAAGGAGGGTTGGCAGCGCTCGCGCGTGGTGGCGCTGTTCCCCACCGACGCCGCGGCCCGCGACGCCGCGCAGTTGCTGGCGGTACAGGACTTCTTTGCGGGCTGTGCGGTGCAGGGCGTGCGCCCGGTGCCCGATCAGGATTGGGTGCGGCTGACGCAATCGCAATTCGAGCCGGTCGAGATCACGCCCAGCTTCTGGATCGTGCCGACCTGGCACGAGCCACCCGCCGCCGCGCAACAGGTCATCCGGCTCGACCCCGGTCTTGCCTTTGGCACGGGCACCCACCCGACGACCCGCATGTGCCTGCGCTGGACCGCGCAACACGGCCCTGTGGGGCCGCGGGTGCTGGACTATGGCTGTGGCTCGGGCATCCTGGCCATCGGTGCGGCCAAGTTCGGTGCGCGCGAGATCATTGCGGTGGACATCGACCCCGCGGCGGTGGAGTCCACCCGGCTCAATGCCGAGGCCAACCACGCGGTGCTGTCGGCCGGCTTGCCCGATCTGGCGCAGGGCGAACACGATCTGGTGCTGGCCAACATCCTGGCCACGCCGTTGAAAGTGCTCGCACCGTTGCTGTGTTCGCACGTGCGCCCGGGTGGCCGGCTGGTGCTCGCGGGCATTCTGGCGCGCCAGGCCGATGAGCTGATCGAAGCCTACGCGCCGTGGGTGGCGTTGCAGGTCAGCGACGAAGAGGATGGCTGGATCCTCATGACCGCCGTCAAGGCCTGAGGCTGCCTGTCGCGCCCGCGATAATCGGCGCATGAGTTTCACCACCCGTTGCCCCTCGTGCGGAACGATGTTCAGGGTCGTCGCCGACCAACTGAAGATCTCCGAGGGCTGGGTGCGCTGTGGCCATTGCGCCGATGTGTTCGACGCCACGCTGTACCTGCAGCCGTGGATCCCTCCGGGCGAAGAAAGCACGTCCGACGATTTCGTGGCAGCGGCGCCTGCACCCGAACCGGCACCGGCATCCGCGCACGCGGCGTTCGACGCCGAACTGGAAGCCGAACTGGAAGCCGAGCTGGAGGCCGAGTCTCAGCGGTCCGTGGAAACGGTCGAGGAGTCTGCCGATGCGATGTGGGACACCGAGGTCGTCGCGGACGAACGTGCCGTCGAAACCTTGCCGCCACCGATCATCGATGCCCCGCCCGCTCAGGCCCTGCCCGATGAGCAGGAGTCCGATTTCCACGCCGAACTGGAGCGCTTCGCCGCCGGTCTGGGTCGTTTGAAAGCCGATGGCGCTGCCACCGATCCCTCGGAACAGGTGGAGTCGGACGAAGAGGCGGTCGTGCCCCACGTCGATGCCATGCCCGACGCCCCCGGACCGCAGGACGTGGGTGACCTGGACGCTGATGGGCAGGACGCGCCCGAACTGGTGCCCGGCTTCGTGAGGCAGGCGCAGCGGCAGGCCTTCTGGCAATCCCGCGGCATGCGCGCCGTGCTCTCGCTGCTGGCCGTGGTGTTGGTGGTCGTGCTCGCCGGGCAATGGGCCCTGCAGGAGCGCGATCGATTGGCCGCCTGGCGGCCCGGCCTGCAGCCCTGGCTGCAGCGGGCGTGCGAACCCCTGGGCTGCGTGGTGGCGCCGGTGCGGCGCATCGACGCGATCGTCATCGACAGCACTTCGCTGGTGCGTCGGCTCGGTAACTTCTATGCCTTTGACCTCGTGCTCAAGAACACGGCCTCCATGGCGCTGGCTGTGCCCGCGCTGGAGCTGAGCCTGACCGACATCAGCGACCAGGTGATTTCGCGCCGCGTGTTCCTGCCCGAAGAATGGCCCGATGCCCCGGCGCTGTTGCCGGCAAACGGCTCGGTGAACGTGAGTTTTCGACTGTCACTCGCCCTGGGCGACGCCACGCCCATGGCGGGTTACCGCGCCCTGATTTTTTACCCTTGATCTGGAAGATTTTTCATGTCCATTCTGGTTTGCGGCTCGCTCGCCTTCGACACCATCATGACCTTCGAGGGCCGCTTCGCCGAGCAGATCCTTCCGAGCCAGCTGCACATTCTCAATGTGTCCTTCCTGGTGCCGGGTCTGCGCCGGGAATACGGTGGCTGTGCCGGCAACATCGCCTACGGCCTGCGCCAGCTCGGTGCCGATGCGGTGCCGCTGGCCATGCTCGGCAACGACGGCGGCGAGTACCTTGATCGCCTGCGCGAACTGGGCGTGGACACGCGCCACGTGTCGTCCTCCGCCGAGAGCTACACCGCGCAGGCCATGATCATGACCGACCGCGACAACAACCAGATCACCGCCTTCCACCCCGGCGCGATGTCGACGGCGCACGACAACCCGGTGCCTCGGCGCGACGACCTCAAGGTGGCCATCATTTCACCCGATGGTCGCGATGCGATGCTCACGCACGCGCGCCAGCTGCACGAGGCCGGTGTGCCCTTCGTGTTCGATCCCGGCCAGGGCCTGCCCATGTTCAATGGCGAAGAGCTGCGGCAGTTCATCGGGCTGGCCAGCTGGGTCACGCTCAACGACTACGAAGCCCAGATGCTGTGCGACCGCACCGGCCTCACGCTCGACGCCATCGCTGCGCAGGTGCGCGGCCTCATCGTGACGCTGGGCGCGGAAGGCTGTGACGTCTGGGATGGTGGCGCGGCCAAGGTGCGGGTGGCGGGCCTCCCGGCGGCCACGGTGGTGGACCCCACGGGGTGTGGTGATGCGTTCCGCGCGGCCCTGCTGCATGGCCTGGAGCAGGGGTGGCCGCTGCAACGCTGTGCCGAGTTGGGCAACCGCATGGGTGCCGTGAAGATCGCCAGCCGGGGCGGTCAGAACTACACGCTCTGAGCCCTGGCAACGGGTATGAAAAAAGCCCGGCGCTTTCGCGCCGGGCTTGCAGGTCATCTCAACGAGAATCTCAGGGCTTGCTGGACGTGGGGAACGGCCACGCAGCCTGAGGGTTGAGCTTCGTCTGCGCCGCAGGAGCAGCAGGGGCCGCCGGCTTCTTGGCCGGCTCAGCTTTTTTTGCTGGGGCTGCCTTCTTCGCAGGGGCCTTCTTTGCAGGGGCCTTTTTCACAGCGGCTTTTTTGGCCGGCGCTTTCTTGGCTGCAACCTTTTTGGGAGCAGCTTTCTTGGCGACAACCTTCTTCGCCGGCGCTTTCTTGGCAGCGGCTTTCTTCGCCGGAGCCTTCTTGGCGACGACCTTCTTGGCCGCGGCCTTCTTCGCCGGTGCTGCCTTCTTCGCAGCAACCTTCTTCGCCGGTGCTGCCTTCTTGGCCGCAACCTTCTTCACGGCGGGCTTCTTGGCCGCGACCTTCTTGGCCGGAGCCTTCTTCGCCGGTGCTGCCTTCTTCGCAGCGGGTTTCTTGGCCGGAGCCTTCTTAGCCGGTGCGGCCTTCTTGGCCGGGGCTTTTTTTGCAGTTGCCATTGTTTTCTCCTTGATCAAGTTGCAAAGAGCACTTCAGCCAGCCTTGTTGCCGGTGAAGTGATTCAACGCCCTGGAGCCGTGTGGATGCATCCACGGCTGGCCCCAAGGTTTTGAATCCTGTGACAAAACCCTGCGCCCGGCGTCTGCGCGACGGTGACAGGGTTTTGATTGAGCGGAAATCATGTTGTTGGTCGGTATGGGCAATGCGGCTCCGGCTGCGTGGGTATCAATCCCAGGACAATGCCCCGCCGGTTTGGTATTCGATCACGCGCGTTTCGAAGAAATTGCGTTCCTTCTTGAGGTCGATCATCTCGCTCATCCAGGGGAACGGGTTCTCTTCGTTCGGGAACAGGGGCTCCAGGCCGATCTGCGTGGCGCGGCGGTTGGCAATGTAGCGCAGATAGCCCTTGAACATCGAGGCGTTCATGCCGAGCACGCCGCGCGGCATGGTGTCCTCGGCGTAGCGGTACTCGAGCTCGACAGCCTTGAGGAACAGCTCCTTGATCTCTTCCTTGAACTCGCTGGTCCACAGCATCGGGTTCTCCATCTTGATCGCGTTGATCAGATCGATGCCGAAGTTGCAGTGCATGGACTCGTCGCGCAGGATGTACTGGTACTGCTCGGCGGCACCGGTCATCTTGTTCTGGCGGCCCAGGGCCAGGATCTGGGTGAAGCCGACGTAGAAGAACAGGCCTTCCATCAGGCAGGCGAACACGATCAGGCTCTTGAGCAGGCGCTGGTCGGTCTCGGGCGTGCCGGTGTGGAAGTTCGGGTCCATGATCGCCTCGATGAAGGGGATCAGGAACTGGTCCTTGTCACGGATCGACTGGACTTCGTTGTAGGCGTTGAAGATCTCGGACTCGTCCAGGCCGAGCGACTCCACGATGTACTGGTAGGCGTGCGTGTGGATCGCTTCCTCGAACGCCTGGCGCAGCAGGAACTGGCGGCACTCGGGCGCGGTGATGTGGCGGTAGGTGCCCAGCACGATGTTGTTGGCGGCCAGCGAATCGGCGGTGACGAAGAAGCCGAGGTTGCGCTTGACGATGCGGCGCTCGTCTTCGGTCAGGCCGTTGGGGTCTTTCCAGAGCGCGATGTCGCGGCTCATGTTCACTTCCTGCGGCATCCAGTGGTTGGCGCAGGTGGCGAGGTACTTTTCCCAGGCCCACTTGTATTTGAACGGCACCAGCTGGTTGACGTCGGTCTGGCCGTTGATGATGCGCTTGTCGGCCGCGTTGACGCGGCGCGCGGGAGCGGCCGGCGCGGCGGCGGTGTTGATCGAAGCGGAGGGGAGAGGCGCGCGCTCACCGGACGGTGAGGACAGTGAGGCTTGCAGACCCGACGTGCCGGTGGGCAGTGGGCTGTTCGCTGGCTTCGAAGAGGGCGTGGTGTGATCGTCCCAGGTCAACATAGAGGTTTCCAATGTTCGGATTATGAAAGTGTGTGCATGAAATGCAAAGTGATCAGGCGAGATGCGCACATTTTGTGTTGCGGTGTTGCATCGAATTGCATTCGAGGGACACCGCAACACGTGCGCGCATGACGGCCGAAATCACTGGCACGCTTCGCAACCCGGGTCGTCGATGGCGCAGAACTTGATGTCGGTGGCGGACTCCACGTCGGTGATGTCCGCGGGTGCCGCAGCCGGAGCGGAGGCCGCGGCGGCGCTGGCGTTGCCGACGGAAACGGCGTTGAGCTGACCGGTGCGGCCGGTGGATTTTTCGATCTGCGTGGCCGAGGTCGTGCGCAGGTAGTAGGTGGTCTTGAGACCGCGCAGCCAGGCGAGCTTGTAGGTGTCGTCGAGCTTCTTGCCCGAGGCGCCGGCCATGTAGATGTTCAGGCTCTGCGCCTGGTCGATCCACTTCTGGCGGCGGGCGGCGGCTTCCACCAGCCACAGCGGTTCGACTTCGAAGGCGGTGGCGTACAGCGCCTTCACGTCCTGCGGCACGCGGTCGATCGGGCGCAGCGAGCCATCGAAGTGCTTGAGGTCCATGACCATCACGTCGTCCCACAGGCCCAGGCGCTTGAGGTCTTTCACCAGGTAGCTGTTGATGACGGTGAACTCGCCGGACAGGTTGGACTTGACCGAGAGGTTGCCGAAGCAAGGCTCGATGGAGGCGTCCACGCCGATGATGTTGGAGATGGTCGCGGTCGGCGCGATGGCCACGCAGTTGGAGTTGCGCATGCCGTCGGCCGCGATCTTCTGGCGCAGGGCGTCCCAGTCCAGGCTGCTGGAGCGGTCCACGTCCACATAACCGCCGCGCTCGCGCGCCAGCAGGTCCAGGGTGTCGGGCGGCAGGATGCCCTTGTCCCACAGCGAGCCGCGATAGCTGGCGTAGCGGCCGCGCTCGCGGGCGAGCTCGGTCGAGGCCCAGTAGGCGTAGTAGCAGACGGCTTCCATCGAGCGGTCGGCGAAGTCCACCGCTTCGTTGGAGGCGTAGGGAATGCGCAGTTCGTACAGCGCATCCTGGAAGCCCATGACGCCCAGGCCCACCGGGCGGTGGCGCATGTTGGAGTCGCGCGCCTTCTTCACCGCGTAGTAGTTGATGTCGATCACGTTGTCGAGCATGCGCATGGCGGTCTTGATGGTCGCCTGCAGCTTGGCGTGGTCCAGCACCTTGGCGCCGTCGTCACCGCGCTTGACGTGGTTGAGCAGGTTGACCGAACCGAGGTTGCACACGGCGGTTTCGGTGTCGCTGGTGTTGAGCGTGATCTCGGTGCACAGGTTGGAGCTGTGGACCACGCCGGCGTGCTGCTGCGGGCTGCGCACGTTGCAGGCGTCCTTGAAGGTGATCCAGGGGTGGCCGGTCTCGAACAGCATCGAGAGCATCTTGCGCCACAGGTCGCTGGCGGGCACCTTGCGGTACGGCTTGATTTCGCCGCGCGCGGCCTTCTCTTCATAGGCCAGGTAGGCCTTTTCGAAGTCGGCGCCGAACAGGTCGTGCAGGTCGGGCACGCTGTTGGGCGAGAACAGGCTCCATTCGCCCTTTTCCATCACGCGCTTCATGAACAGGTCGGGAATCCAGTTCGCCGTGTTCATGTCGTGCGTGCGGCGGCGGTCGTCACCGGTGTTCTTGCGCAGCTCCAGGAATTCCTCGATGTCCAGGTGCCAGGTTTCCAGGTAGGTGCAGACCGCGCCCTTGCGCTTGCCGCCCTGGTTGACGGCCACGGCGGTGTCGTTCACCACCTTGAGGAAGGGCACGACGCCTTGCGATTCGCCGTTGGTGCCCTTGATGTGGGAGCCCAGGGCGCGCACGCGCGTCCAGTCGTTGCCCAGGCCGCCGGCGAATTTGGAGAGCAGCGCGTTTTCCTTGATCGACTCGTAGATGCCGTCGAGGTCGTCGGGCACGGTGGTCAGGTAGCAGCTGGAGAGCTGCGAGCGCAGCGTGCCGCTGTTGAACAGCGTGGGCGTGGACGACATGAAGTCGAACGAGGACAGCACCTCGTAGAACTCGATGGCGCGGGCTTCGCGGTCAATCTCGTTGAGCGACAGGCCCATGGCCACGCGCATGAAGAAGGACTGCGGCAGCTCGATGCGCGTCTTGCGCACGTGCAGGAAGTAGCGGTCGTACAGCGTCTGCAGGCCGAGGTAGTCGAACTGCAGGTCGCGCTCGGGCTTGAGCGCGGCGCCCAGGCGGGCCAGGTCGAACTGCAGCAGTTTTTCGTCGAGCAGGTCGTTGTCCACGCCCTTCTTGATGAAGAGCGGGAAGTTCTCGGCGTAGCGCGCGCCCATTTCGGCGGCGGGCACTTCCTCGCCCATCACTTCCTTGACGATGGTGTGCAGCAGCAGGCGGGCGGTGGCGTAGGTGTAGTCGGGATCTTTTTCGATCAGCGTGCGCGCGGCCAGGATGGAGGCCTTGTAGACCTCTTCCATGGGCACGCCGTCGTACAGGTTGCGCTTGGTCTCGGCGACGATGGGGTCGGCCTTGACGTCCTTGCCCAGGCCGCTGCAGGCGGCGGCGATCAGGCCTTGCAGGCGCTGCAGGTCCAGCGGCACGCGCTCGCCGCCGTCGAGCACGTGCAGCACGGGCTCGGCCGGGTGCGCCACTTCGGCCAGGTGCGCGCGTTCCTGCGTGCGGCGTTCGCGGTAGAGCACGTAGGCGCGGGCGACTTCGTGGTGGCCGCTGCGCATCAGGCCGAGTTCGACCTGGTCCTGCACGTCTTCAATGTGGAAGGTGCCGCCACCCGGGCGCGAGCGCATCAGGGCGCGGGCCACGTTCTGCGTCAGCTCGTCCACCGTCTCGCGCACGCTGGCCGATGCGGCGCCCTGGGTGCCGTGCACCGCCAGGAAGGCCTTCATCATGGCGACGGCGATCTTGCTGGGCTCGAACGGCACGACGGCGCCGTTGCGGCGGATGATCTGGTAGTTGGCGAAAACCGAGCTGCTCGCGGCCAGCGAAGCCGCGGCCGGGGTACCGGCGGTGGGCTTCAGCGAGGCGGGGGACGGGGTGGTGATGGGAGAAGCGGTCAGCATTGGTTCCTCTTTCATTTGTTGTTGGGTGAACTGCATCGGGGGCGCGGTGTCCGATGGCAGGTTGGTGGCTTGGGTGCCGGTATCAACGCAGGCCGCAGGGGGTGGACGCGGTCGTCTGAAGGGCATTGTTCAGGCGACGGCCATACTGGGCGGGGTAGGGTTCGGGACTCACAAGGCAACACTATATCTGGTGTGCATGTCCCGTTCAAGCCACTACGGGTAGTGTTTACGAGAAAAAGCGGTCGTTAGACACGGCGCATTTTTCGTCAGACAAAAAATGCTGGTTCACATCCCCGCGCCCTGTGCGAATGATCGCTGGCGATTGGGCGGTTTGCTTGAATCCCGGTGGGCAACACCAATGCCGGCGGGGGCTTTGACGCGATTTGTCTTGGCTGGCCGCGCCGTTGCACGGCCGGTGAGAACGGGGCGTTTTTGGCGTCGCCCTGGCTCAGTCGCCAGCGACGCTGTGACCGAGTGTGTCTTGTGGGAAACACGCTTCGGGCCAGTGAAGGTCGGCGCGCAGGCGCGACCAGTCGAAACCCGGTCCGGGGTCCTGCTTGCGTCCGGGCGCGATGTGCTCATGGCCCGCCACATGGCGCACCGGATAACGTTGCACCAGTCGGGTGCACAGCCGCGCCAGGGCGGTGTACTGCGCGGCCTCGAAACGGTCGCCCTCCAGCCCCTCGAGTTCGATGCCGATGGAATCGTCGTTGCAGTTGTCGCGGCCGCGCCAGCACGATGCGCCCGCATGCCACGCGCGCGCATCGGCGTCGACAAACTGCACCACTTCGCCGTCGCGGCGCACGAAGAAATGCGACGACACCTCCATGCCCCGGATCTGCTCGAAGTACGGGTGGGCGCTCCAGTCCAGCTGGTTGGTGAAGAGCTGTTCCACCTCCGGGCCGCCGTACACGCCCGGGGGCAGGCTGATGGAGTGGATGACGATCAGGTCGATCTGTGCACCGTCGGGACGCGGGCCGAAGTTGGGCGACGGGCTGTGGCGCGCCGTGCGCAGCCAGCCGCCTTGCCAGGGATCATCGCGCTCGGCGGAATCAGGCCGTGGTGGTGTCGTCATCGTCCGACGGCATGGCGATGCCCAGCCGCTGGATGCGGTAGCGCATCTGGCGCAGGTTCAGGCCCAGGCGGGCCGCGGCCGCGGTGCGGTTGAAGTCGCATTCGCGCAGCGCCTTGAGCAGCACCTGGCGCTCCTGTTCGTCCAGGTAGGTCTGCAGGTCGGCGGGAATCTCTTCGGGCGGGCGGGTCATGGGTGCGCCGAGGCCATCGGCGGGCGCGAGCTGGTCGGGCTGGGTGGGCACTTCGGTCTCGTCGGCCTCGCCGAAGTCGTCCGGTTCGAGCACCTCGCCGCTGCTCAGGGCCAGGGCGCGCTGCAACAGGTTCTCGAGCTCGCGCACATTGCCCGGCAGTTCGCGCGACTGCAGCCAGGCCAGGGCGCGGGCCGACACCCTGGGCACGTTTTGCCCGGATTCGGCGCACAGCCGCGCCAGCAGAGCCTCCACCAGCAGAGGCAGGTCTTCGCGCCGTTCCCGCAGCGCAGGCGAGCGCAGGCCGATGACGTTGAGGCGGTAGAACAGGTCCTGGCGGAACTGGCCCGACTGCACGAGCGCGTTGAGGTCGCGGTGGGTGGCGCTCACCAGCCGCACGTCGACGGCTTCTTCCTGCACGCCGCCAAGCGCGCGCACGCGGCGCTCCTGGATCACGCGCAGCAGCTTGGCCTGCATGGCCAGGGGCAGGTCGCCGATTTCATCGAGGAACAAGGTGCCGCCCCGCGCCGCCTGGAAGTAGCCTTCGCGGTCGGTGGTGGCGCCGGTGTAGGCGCCCTTGCGCGCGCCGAAGAATTCGGCCTCGATCAGGTTTTCCGGGATCGCGCCGCAGTTGACCGCCACGAACGGCCCGCCGCTGCGGTGGCTGCAGTCGTGCACCGCGCGCGCCACCAGTTCCTTGCCCGTGCCGGACTCGCCCAGGATGAGCACCGGCGCCATGCTGGAGGCCACCTTCTCGATGCGCGACTTGATCTGCGCGATGCTGGGCGAGGCGCCCACGATGCGGCGCAGCGATTGCGCGCCACTGGAGGTGGCGGCTGGTTTTCTGAGGGCGTCGCCCGCGCCGCTGGCGTTGGGCGCGGGCGCCGTCGCGCCGTTGGCCATGGCGGCCGGGGACCCGCGCTGGCTTTGCAGCGCCGCCGTCACCGCGCTGCGCAGCTGTTTGAGGTCCACCGGTTTGGTGAGGTAGTCGAAGGCGCCGGCCTTGAGCGACTCCACCGCGTTTTCTGCCGATCCGTACGCGGTGATGACGATGCATTTTTCAGGCCGCTGGGCGTCCGCGAGTTCGCGCAGCAGGTCCAGGCCCAGGCCGTCGGGCAGGCGCATGTCGGAGATCAGCACGTCGAAGCGCTGCTGGGCGAGCCATTCGCGCGCCTGGGTGATGTCCGGCGCGGCCACCACCGCATGGCCTTCGCGCAGCAGGGTGAGCTCGTACAGCGTGCGCAGATCGGGTTCGTCGTCGACGACCAGCACGGAGGCGGAGGAGGGGGCGGTGGCCATTGGCGTCGTGTTCAGCGGGTCGCCAGGGGGGTGTCACCCGAGAGCGGGTGGCCTTGGTGCTCGGCGCGCGTGGCCACCGAATCGCCCATCGGGTACGACAGGCTTTGCTGTGTCGGCTCGCGAGTGGGCGCCGCGCTGGCGGCGGGGATCAGCGCATAGAACTCGTTGCCCTCGCGCTGGTCCAGGCGCGTGCGGCGGTAGGCGATCTGGGCGCCGTAGCGCTCGCAGAGTTCGCGGCAGATGTACAGGCCCAGGCCGCTGGAGCGGCTCTCGGAGGAGAAGAAGGGCTCGAACAGGTGGCGCATCACGCTGGCTTCGAGTGCCTGGCCGTCGCTCCACACCGAGAGGCGAACATGCTCGCTGCCACTGGGCTGGGTGATCAGGCGGATCGAGGAGGGTTTGCCGCTGGCGTGGCGCAGGGCGTTGTCCAGCAGGTTGATGAGCAGGCGGCGCAGGTGCTCCGGGTCGAAGCCCACATGGGCCGCAGGCGCGTGGGCATGCACGCCCAGGATGCGCTCAGCCTTGCTCTGGCGCACCCACTCGTGCGCGATCTGCCGAACGGTCTGGTCCAGTGGCAGGGAGGGCGCCGAGGTCGTGTCCTGGCTGGGCTGCGCGCGCGCCACGTTGAGGATGTCGTCGACGATGCGCGAGAGCCGTTGGGCGTTCTGCTCGATCATGCGGGTCAGCCGCTTCTGGGCCGGTGCCTGCACCTCTTCATCGAGCAGCGCATTGGCCTGCGTGATGGCCGAGAGCGGGTTGCGGATCTCGTGCGCCACTGCGGCGGACATGCGGCCCATCGAAGCCAGTTTCTCGGTGCGCACGCGCGCCTCGACCTCGCGCAGGTCTTCGAGGAACAGCACGCACAGGCCCGCGCTGCGCCCGCTCTGCGCGGTCAGGCGGGTGCGCGCATGCAGGCGCTGGCTCGGCCGGTCCTCGTTGTCGATGGTGGTTTCGGTTTCCAGGGCCTCACCGCGCGCAAAGGTTTCGTTGACCAGGTGGGCCAGGTGCTGCCAGCTGGAGCGGGCGGACAGCAGGAGCTTGGCCGCCTGGGGCGAGACCTGGCCGAGCAGCATGGCCTGGGCCGCCGGGTTGGCGCTGCGCACCACGCCGTGCGGGTCCACCACCAGCACGCCCACCGTCAGGCTTTCGATCACCAGTTCGTTCACCTGGGCCTGCGCGCGCGCGGCGGCCTGGCTGCTGGCGGTCAGGGCCTCTTCGCGGGCCAGCCGGATCGCCAGCTGGTTGGCCAGCACGCCCACCAGGAAAAAGCCGGTGCCGGTCAGCGCCGCCTGCAGGAAGCGCGCGGTGGACAGGTCGCTGAACAAGGGCGCATGCAGCGCCGCTTCGCCCAGCAGGTAGAGCGTGACGCTGGCGGCGGTGGCCAGGGCCAGCGTGAGCGAGCCCAGGATGGAGGCCAGCAGCACCGGCAGGGCGAACAGCGCCGTGTAGTTGATGCTGCCGACCTGGAACGACTGCAGCAGCGCGAACACCAGAACGTCCACGCCGATGGTCAGCAGCCACTGGACGTGCATCGGAGCGGCCTGCTCCGCCGGACGCCACAGGTAGAGCGTGACCAGCGCGGCGCAGAGGTGGGCCGAGCACACCACCACCAGCCAGTTGGGGCCGCCGGTCTGCGAGACCAGCATGAACACCTGAAGGGCGAGCAGCACCGTGGCGATGAACACCCGGGCCCGCATGAAGGCGCGCCACAGCCGGACGAAGGCGCGCATGCGCTGTTCGCGGCTCTGCACATGGCTGCCCTCGAAAGCGGAGTACCAGGACGGGGCGAACTGCGAGCTGACGTCCCGGGCCATGTCAGGCGTCCATCCGGAGGGAGGTCATGCCGAACCGCCTTCGCGCAGCCGGCGGTGCTCGGTGCTGCAGTACGCGCCCTGCTGGCCCCGCACCGCCTCGGTCTCGGGCAGGTGCGTGCCGCATTGCAGGCAGGCCACCATGATGGTGGGGACGTTGGCGCGCGGCTTGGGCGGGGGCGCCTGGCGGGCGGCCTCGGCGCGGTCGCTCAGGCGGTTGTTGCGCCAGATGTAGAACGCCACCATCACCACGGCCAGGACGAGCAGGTATTTCATGGTCAATGCCTCAGCCGCGGTGCAGCATCACTTCGAGCACGAAGCGCGAGCCCGCGTAGCCCAGCAGCAGGAAACCGGCGGCCACGTAGAGCGTGCGCACGGCGACACGGCCGCGCCAGCCCAGGCGCCAGCGGCCCCAGAGCAGCACCCCCATGGTGATCCAGGACAGCAGCGAGAAGGTGGTCTTGTGGTCCCAGATCCAGCGGTGGTTCAGGGTCTCGGAAAAATACCAGCCGGCCAGCAGCGTGGCGCTCAGCAAGGCAAAGCCGGCGGCGACGAAGCGGAAGGTGAGGCGCTCCAGCGTGAGCAGGGGCATGGACGCCTCGCTGGCGTTGCCCAGCCGCATGGCCTTTTCGGCGCGCTGCATCAGCCAGGCGTGCACCACCGCCGCGGCGATCAGGCCATAGGACGCGATGCCCAAGGCCCAATGCAGCGGCAGCAGCGCGGAATGCAGGGCCGGGTAGCGCGTGCCCGGGAACACCAGCGCGAGCAGCACGACCACCATGCCCAGGATGGCCAGTGTCCAGCGCGCGCGCATCTGCGGGTAGAGCCGGCTTTCGATCAGGTAGACGGTGAGCACCAGCCAGCCGGTGACGGAGAGGGCGGGCGCGAACCCGAAGCGCGCGGGTTGTTCGAACAGGCCGAGCACCAGCACGACCAGGTGCAGCAGCCAGGCCAGGCCGAGCAGGCCGCGGCTTTGCGGCGCCGACATGCGCGGGTGGGCGATGGCGAGCATTGCGTAGGCCAGCGCCGCGCCGCCGGAGAACACGGCAGCGGGCAGGTTGGACGCGAGTGCGGGCAGCAGGCTCATCACCGGGGCAGCGCGCCAAGCGTGAAAAGGAAGGGCGCAGCTAAAATCATCCTCACAGTTTAACGGCCTTGTCCCTCCTGGACGCGCCGGTCCGCCGACCCAGGCGCCCGCCTGACCGCCCGCCCGACGCGGGTTTCCGCCCTTTTCCCTTCTACCCGAGGCAGCATGGCTTCAGCCCTTTCAGACCGACTTTCACGCATCGTCAAGGAAATGCGCGGGCAGGCCCGCATCACCGAGGGCAATGTCACCGACATGCTGCGCGAGGTGCGCATGGCCCTGCTGGAGGCCGACGTCGCCCTGCCGGTGGTGCGCGACTTCATCGCGCGGGTGAAGGAGAAGGCGCTGGGCCAGGAAGTGGTGGGCTCGCTCACGCCCGGGCAGGCGCTGGTGGGCATCGTCAACCGCGAGCTCGCCGCGACCATGGGCGACGGCGTGGCCGACATCAACCTCGCGGCGCAGCCGCCGGCGGTGATCCTCATGGCCGGCCTGCAGGGCGCCGGCAAGACCACCACCACCGCCAAGCTGGCCAAGCACCTGATCGAGAAGCGCAAGAAGAAGGTGCTTACCGTCTCGGGCGACGTTTACCGCCCGGCCGCCATCGAGCAGCTCAAGACCGTGACCGCGCAGGCCGGTGCCGAGTGGTTCCCCAGCACGCCCGACCAGAAACCGGTGGACATCGCGCGCGCCGCGATCGATTACGCGCGCAGGCATTTCTTCGACGTGCTGCTGGTCGACACCGCCGGCCGCCTGGCGATCGACGAGGCGCTGATGCGCGAGATCCAGGAACTGCACGCCGTGCTCAAGCCGGTGGAGACGCTGTTCGTGGTGGACGCGATGCAGGGCCAGGACGCGATCAACACCGCCAAGGCGTTCAAGGACGCGCTGCCGCTCAGCGGCATCGTGCTCACCAAACTCGACGGCGATTCGCGCGGCGGCGCGGCGCTTTCGGTGCGCGCCATCACCGGCGCGCCGATCAAGTTCGCCGGCGTGTCCGAGAAGATCGACGGTCTGGAGGTGTTCGACGCCGACCGCCACGCGCAGCGTGTGCTCGGCATGGGCGACATCCTGGCGCTGGTCGAGCAGGTCACGGCCGGCGTGGACATGGCGGCGGCTCAGAAGCTCGCGGCCAAGGTCAAGAGCGGCGAGGGCTTCGACCTCAACGACTTCCTCGACCAGTTGCGCCAGATGAAGCAGATGGGCGGCCTCTCCAGCCTGATGGACAAGCTGCCCGCCGCGATGGCCGCCAAGGCCAGCGAGGTCGACATGGGCCGCGCCGAGAAGGACATCAAGCGCAAGGAAGGCATCATCTGCAGCATGACGCTCAAGGAGCGCCGCAAGCCCGAGATCATCAAGGCCACGCGCAAGCGCCGCATCGCCGCCGGCGCGGGCGTGCAGGTGCAGGAAGTCAACCGCCTGCTCAAGGAGTTCGAGCAGATGCAGGACATGATGAAGAAGATGAAGGGCGGCGGCATGATGAAGATGATGAAACGCATGGGTGGCATGAAGGGCATGCCCAAGCTGCCCGGCATGGGTTGAGGGAGCCACCGCCATGACCACGCCCACCGACCCCTACACCATTCAGGATCTCGCTTCGCTGCAGGCGCTGTTCGGCCCGGTGGGCGACGCGTCGGTGCGCAAGGAGGTCTCGCGCCTGCACCCGGTCTACCAGCGCTGGATCGAGGCCTCGCCGTTCGCGGTGCTCGCCACCGTCGGCTCCGACGGGCTGGACGCCTCGCCGCGCGGCGATCCGCCCGGGCTCGTGAGCATCCAGGACGAACACACGCTGTTGCTGCCCGAGCGCGCCGGCAACAACCGCATAGACAGCCTCAAGAACATCCTGGCCGACCCGCGCGTGGCCCTGCTGTTCCTGGTGCCCGGCGTGGGCGAGACGCTGCGCGTGAACGGCCGCGCGCGCATCTCGGTGGCGCCGGACCTGATGCAGCGCCTGGCCATGGACGGCAAGCTGCCCCGGTGCGTGCTGGTCATCACGGTGGACACGGTGTTCTTCCAATGCGCCCGCGCCATGAAGCGCGCCAGCCTGTGGGACGCGCGCGAAGCCGCGGCGGCGGTGCCCACGGCCGGCGAGATGCTCGCGGCCCTCACGCACAACGCCATCGACGGCGTTGCCTACGACCGCGCCTTGCCCGCGCGCCAGCGCGACACGCTGTACTGAGGCGTCAGCCCAGGGTGCGGGCCAGCGCCTGCGCCGCCGCCTCCAGGCGCGGCAGCTGCAACCGGGCCTGTGCCAGCGCCATGCGCGCGGCCGGTGCCTGCAGGGCGAGCGCGCAGCGCACCGTGCGCTGGCCCGGCGCAAACACCGGCACCGCCACGCACACCAGGCCTTCGACGAACTCCTCGGCGTCCACCGCGTGGCCGTCGCGCCGGATCGCCTCCAGCTCCGCTTCGAGGGCCTCGCGCAGCGTCAGCGTGTTGGCGGTGTAGCGCGTGAGCACCAGCCCGTCGAGCACGGTGCGGCGCTGGCGCGCGCCCATCCAGGCCAGGAACAGCTTGCCGCTGGCCGAACAATGCGCCGGCACGCGCGTGCCCGGGCGCAGCTCCAGCCGCAGCGGAAACGCCGACTCCACGCGGTCCAGGTAGACCACCTCCGCACCCGACAGGGCGGTGAGGTTGCAGCTCTCGCCCACCTCGGCCACCAGCTGGCGCAGCACCGCGTGGCGCACGCCCTGCTGCGTGCTGTTGCTCAGGGCGGCCTCGGCCATGCGCAGCAGGCGCGTGGCCATCGCGTAGCGCCGGCCGTCGGGCTCGCGCACCAGCCACCCACCTTGCTCCAATTGTGAGAGCATGCGGTGCACGGTGGGCTTGGGCCAGCCGGTCAGTGCGACCACCTCGGGCAGGGCCATCGGTTGGGCGTGGCGCGTCAGCAGGTCCAGCAGCTCCATCAGCCGCAGGCCCGGGCTGTTGTCGGTTTCTGTGTTCATATCTCGAAAAATGAGACGAATCCATAAATTATTTTGAGACGAATTCTAGGGGCCTCTACATTGCGGGCACAACTTCGAGGAGATGGGTGGTTTGACGACGACGCCGAGCTTTCACAACGCCGTGGTGACCGGCGCCTGCGGTGGCCTGGGCCAGGCGCTGGCGCGTGAGCTCATCGCCGCGGGCGGGCGCGTGGCGCTGGTCGGCCTGCAGCGTCCCGCGCTGCAGGCGCTGGCCGCGCTCGCGCCGGAACGTTGCGCGATCTACCAGCCCGACGTGTCGGACGCGGCCGCGATGCAGGCCGTGGCCGCCGACTGGATGGGCCGTTTCGGCGCGCCCGACCTGGTGATCGCCAACGCGGGCGTGGCCGGCGGCTTCGACACCGCGCAGGCCGGCGACCTCGCCGTGATGCGCCGCATGCTCGAGATCAACCTGCTCGGCGTGGCCACCACCTTCCAGCCCTTTCTGGCGCCCATGCGCGAGAGCGGCCGGCGCGGCGCGCTGGTGGGCGTGGCCAGCCTCGCGGGTTGGCGCGGCATGCCCGGCAACGGTGCGTACTGCGCGAGCAAGGCCGGCCTGATCGCCTACCTGCAAAGCCTGCGCGCCGAGCTGCGCCCCACGGCGCTGCGCGTGCACACCATCAGCCCGGGCTACCTGCGCACACCGCTGACGGCCGGCAACCGCTTCGCCATGCCCGGCCTGCTCGAAGCCGACGAGGCCGCGCGGCGCCTGCTCGCGGGCGTGGCCGCCGGCACCGAACACATCGTGCTGCCCCGGCGCATCGGCTGGCTTTCGCACGCGCTGGGCCTGCTGCCCGCGCGCCTGCACGACCGCATCCTGCTCGGCCAGCCGCGCAAGCCGCGCGCGGGCGAACCCGGCGCGACCGACATTCCAGGCCTGAAAAAATGACGACACCCACCGAACAACAGATCGCGCTCATCGGTGCCGGCCCCTCGGGCCTGGCCGGCGCGCGCTGCCTGCAGAAACACGGCATCCCCTTCCAGGGCTTCGAGGCGCACACCGACGTCGGCGGTCTGTGGAACATCCACAACCCGCGCTCCACGGTGTACCAGTCGGCGCACCTGATCTCCAGCAAGCGCATGACGGAGTTCAGCGAGTTCCCCATGCCCGAGCGCGTGGCCGACTACCCGAGCCACCGCGAGCTGCTGGACTACTTCAGCGCCTTCGCCGACCACTTCCGGTTGCGCGAGCACTACCGCTTCGGTGTGCGCGTGCTGAGCGTGGTGCCGTTGGGTGATGCGCCCGGCACGCTGTGGCGCGTCACCACCGAAGACGCGGACGGCCTTCAGACCACCGCCGACTACAAGGGCGTGGTGGTGGCCAACGGCACCCTGGCCGAGCCCAACATGCCGCGCTTCGAAGGCCACTTCTCCGGGGAGCTGCTGCACACCTCGGCCTACAAGAGCGCCGACCAATTCCGCTACAAGCGCGTGCTCATCGTGGGCGCGGGGAATTCGGGTTGCGACATCGCCGTCGACGCCGTGCACCAGGCGCGCAGTGTGGACATCTCGGTGCGGCGCGGTTATTACTTCGTGCCCAAGTACGTGTTCGGCCAGCCCGCCGACACCCTCGGCGGCAAGATCCGGCTGCCGCCCTGGCTCAAGCAGAAGATCGACAGCACCATCCTGAAGTGGTTCACCGGCGACCCGGTGCGCTTCGGTTTTCCCAAGCCGACCTACAAGATGTACGAGTCGCACCCGGTGGTGAACTCGCTCATCCTGTACCACATCGGCCATGGCGACGTGGGCGTGCGCGCCGACATCGCGCGTTTCGACGGCCACACCGTGCACTTCAAGGACGGGCGCCAAGGCGAGTACGACCTGGTGCTCGCGGCCACCGGCTACAGGCTGCACTACCCCTTCCTCGCCCCCGCGCTGCTCAACTGGCAGGGCATGGCGCCCCGGCTCTACCTCAACATCTTCGCGCCGCGCTTCGACCGCCTCGCCGTGCTCGGCATGGTCGAGGCCAGCGGCCTGGGCTGGCAGGGCCGCTATGAACAGGCCGAGCTGGTGGCGCGCTATTTCAAGGGGCTGGACGAAGGCAAGGCCAGCGCCAGCGCGTTCCGGATCGCCAAGGCGGGGCCGCCGCCCGACCTCTCCGGCGGCTACAAGTACCTGCAGCTCGAGCGCATGGCCTACTACGTGAACAAGAACGTCTACCGCGACACCGTGCGCCAGGCGGCCGAGGCCCTGGCCTGACATCCCGCCCGACGACAAAGACAACAGACACAGGAGACCCGCATGCTGCCCGTGGACGAAATCCGCCTCAACTTCAACCCGGCCTCGCTGGCCGTGCTCAACGCGGTGCTGGCCTTCCTGATGTTCGGCATCGCGCTGGACACGCGCCTGGAGGACTTCCGCCGCGTCATGCGCATGCCGCTGGCGTTCACGGTGGGCATCGTGGCGCAGTTCATCGCGCTGCCGGCCATCACCTATGCGCTCACGCTGCTGCTGCAGCCAGGCCCCAGCATCGCGCTGGGCATGATCCTGGTGGCCTGCTGCCCGCCGGGCAACGTGAGCAACATCCTCACGCACCGCGCCAACGGCAACGTCGCGCTCAGCGTCTCGATGACGGCGGTGTCCAACGCCATCGCCATCGTGGCCATGCCGCTGAACTTCGCTTTCTGGGGCGGCATCCACCCCACCGCCGCGCCGCTGCTCAAGACCATCGCGCTGGACCCGCTGGAGATGTTCGGCCACATCCTGCTGATCATCGGCGTGCCCTTCGTGCTGGGCATCTGGTGCGCGCACCGCTTTCCGAACTGGACCGCGCGCTTCAAGAAGCCGGTGCGCATCCTCAGTTTTCTCGCGCTCATTGCCTTCATCGTCGGCGCCATCGCGGGCAACTGGCGCTACTTCCTCGACTACGTGGGCCTGGTGCTGCTGGCCGTGGTGATCCACGACGCGCTGGCCTTCGGCACCGGCTACGCCATCGCGCGCGCCGCCGGCCTGCCCGACTACGACCGCCGCGCGGTGTCGATCGAGGTCGGCATCCGCAACGCGGGCCTGGGCCTGGTCATCATCTTCAGCTTCTTCGGTGGCCTGGGCGGCATGGCCGTGGTGGCCGGCGTCTGGGGCTTCTGGGACATCATCGCTGGCCTGATCCTGGCGGGCTGGTGGGCGCGCAGACCGCTGCAAGGTGGCGTGCCGGGGATCGAGAAGCCATGAGCGCGGCCATGGACAAGGCGCCGGCCGCCCGGCGCGTGCTGGTCACGGGCGCCGACGGTTTCCTCGGGCGCGGGCTGATCGACGCCTTGGCGCGCGAGCCTCACATCGAACACCTGGTGGCGGTGGATGTGCGCGAGGTGCCCGTCGCGCGGCGTTCGCCGCGCGTGGCCTACGTGGTGGAAGACGTGCGCGACCGCGCCCTGGCCGCCACGGTGGAGGCGCACGGCATCGACACCGTGGTGCACCTGGCCTCCGTCGTCACGCCGGGCAAGGGGTCGAGCCGGGCCTTCGAACATTCGGTCGACGTGGGCGGCACGCGCAACGTGATCCAGGCCTGCCTCGCCCACGGCGTGGCCCACCTCGTGGTCTCGTCCAGCGGCGCGGCCTATGGTTACCACGCGGACAACCCGGCCTGGCTGACCGAAGACCACGCACTGCGCGGCAACGAGGTGTTCGCGTACGCGCACCACAAGCGCCTGGTGGAAGAAATGCTCGCCGAAACGCGCGCGGCCCACCCGGCGTTGCGCCAGACCGTGCTGCGCATCGGCACCATCCTGGGCGAGCGGGTGGACAACCAGATCACGGCCCTGTTCGAGAAACCGCGCCTGATCGCGATCGCCGGCAGCGACAGCCCCTTCGTGTTCGTCTGGGACGAGGACGTGACCGGCGCGATCGTGCACGCGCTCAGTGGTGAGGCCGTGCCCGGTTGCTACAACCTGGCCGGTGACGGCGCGCTGACCATCCGCGAGATCGCCGCGCGCCTGGGCAAGAAACCGCGCGTGCTGCCGGCGGGCCTGTTGCGCACGCTGCTGCGCGTGGGCAGCTCGCTGGGCGTGAGCCGCTACGGCCCGGAGCAGCTCGATTTCCTGCGCTACCGGCCGGTGTTGCTCAACACCGCGCTGAAGCAGCGTTTTGGCTACACGCCGCGCAAGACCAGCGCGCAGGCGTTCGATGCTTTTGTGGCCGCGCGCGCTGCGCAGGGGCGACCGGTGAAAGTGATGGCGTGAACCCTGTGCCTCTTTCGCGCGGCGATCTGCTGCGCGCGCTCGCGGTGGTGGTGATCTGGGGTTTGAACTTCGTGGTGATGAAGATCGGCTTGCAGGGCATTGGCCCGATGTTGCTGGGCGCCTTGCGGTTTGCGGCGGCGGCCTTGCCGTTCCTGCTGTTCGTGAAGTTTCCGAAGCTGCCGTGGCGCTATGTGGTGGCGTATGGCTTGGCGCAGGGTCTGGGGCAGTTCGGTTTTCTGTTCCTGGGGCTGCAGATGGGGATGACGGCGGGCATGGCGTCGGTGGTGATGCAGACGCAGGCGTTTTTCACGTTGTTGCTGGCGGTGCCGGTGCTGGGTGAGCGGGCGCGCTGGTCGCAGGGGCTGGGTTTGCTGGTGGCCTTGGGCGGGCTGGTGCTGATCGCGACGGCGCATGGTGAGGGGCCGGGGCAGATGACGTTGGCGGGCTTTGTGCTGACCTTGTCGGCGGCGTTCATGTGGGCGGTGTCGAATCTGGTGGCGCGGCTGGCGAGCCGGGTGGCGGATTACGAGCCGTTTCCGTTCATCGTGTGGAGCAGCGTTTTTCCGATTGTTCCGTTCATGGCGTTGGCGCTGTGGATGGATGGGCCTTCGGTGGTGTGGGCGCAGGTGGCAGGCTTGAGTCTGTCGGCGGTGTTGGCGGTGTTGTTTCTTGCGTGGCTGGCGACCTTGTTGGCCTACACGCTGTGGACGCAGTTGCTCCAGCGCCATCCGGCTGGGCGGGTGACGCCGTTTTCTTTGCTGGTGCCGGTGGTGGGGCTTTCGGCGGCCTGGGTTTTCTTTGGCGAACTTCCCCTGTTTCAGCAGTGGCTGGGGACGGGGGCGGTGTTGATGGGGCTGGTGGTGAATCAGCTCGGGGGCTGGTTGGTTTCTCGTCGCTCTTCTTGAGGTTTCTGGCGTCTGCCTCGCGTCAGGCCGGTGGCGACGCCCGACTGCTCCGGCCCTGCTCGCGGGCGGCTGCACTGGTTCGCATGTACCCCTTCATCAACAGCGTTGCTGGTGCGCACCTTCTGTGGCAACCGCGAATGGGGGCCTGCGCATTCGGGCATCGCCACCGTCCTGCAAGAGGTGTGCGTACACCAAGCTTGGCGCGCCCACTCTTGTCGTGGGGCGGGTGGTCCGGGCAGGAGGGTGCTGGCCCCATTCGCGGTTGCCACAAAAGCAAGCGTGCCCACCCAGTGTTGACGAAATGCTGTTCGCTTGCCCGGGCAGACGCCCGCGAGCGGCCGGCGCCAGCCTGCCCGGACCACCCGACCTCTCCCACCCGGTGGCGCGAAAAACAAGCCACACAAGCCCTCAAAAGAAAACGCGCCGCAAGAGCGGCGCGTTGGACGGAAACGGGGGAGCCGGTCAGGCCGCGTGCGGCAGGCCGAAGCGGCTGGCATGGCGCCAGGCGCGGCGCAGCACCGCGGGTGACCACGATTCTTCGGGAATCAGCAGCACACCGCGCGAGCGCATCCAGGCACCCAGGTCCACATGACTGGTCGCCACGGTCAGCGGCACCGCCAGCAGCAGCGGCATCGCCACCGGTGCCAGCCAGATCAGCGCGTTGGCGTTGATCGCGGCCACACCCACGGCCAGCAGGCCGATCACCAGCGTCATGGGGGCCAGCCGCGCCACGGCGTCGCGCCAGGTCACGCCGGCCGCTTCGCGCGGAGGCGACTTCCATTCCAGCCTCAGGCCGGTGATCGCCACCAGCACGAACAGCGAGTGCGCCAGCATGCGGATCGGCGCCTGCATCAGGGCCAGCACGGTTTCCACGGCCGAGCTGCCCAGCAGGCCCACGGTGCCACCGAAGGACTTCTGCTCGCCCTTCATGAACACCGCCAGCAGGCCCAGCACGCGCGGCATGAAGAGCATGGTCAGCGTCCACATCCACAGCGCGCGCAGTTCTTCGGGCACGGCCTGCCAGCTCGGGATGGCGCTGGAATCGGCCGCCCACAGCGCGGTGCCGATGGACAGGAAAGCCAGCCACAGCGGGGCCGAGAGGTAGGACATGGCGCCGATGGCGAACATGGTGCGGTGCACGCGGTGGATGCCGGGCTCGGCCATCAGGCGCGAGTTCTGCAGGTTGCCCTGGCACCAGCGGCGGTCGCGCTGCAGTTCGCTCAGCAGGTCGGGCGGCTGCTGCTCGTAGCTGCCGGTCAGGTCGGACACCAGCCACACGTGGTAGCCGGCACGGCGCATCAGCGCGGCTTCGACGAAGTCGTGCGACATGATGCCGCCGGACATGCCGCCCGTGCCCTTGATGGGCGCCAGCGCGCAATGCTTCATGAAGGGCTCGACGCGGATGATCGCGTTGTGGCCCCAGTAGTGCGACTCGCCCAGCTGCCAGAACTGCATGCCCAGCGTGAACAGGCGCCCGGTCACGCGCGAGCCGAACTGCTGCGCGCGCGCATGCAGGGTGGCGTGGCCGATGGCCTGGGTGGCGGTCTGGACGATGCCGGCGCGGGGGTTGGCTTCCATCAGCTTGACCATGGACACCAGGCAGTTGCCGCTCATGACGCTGTCGGCGTCGAGCACCACCATGTAGCGGTAGTCCTTGCCCCAGCGGCGGCAGAAATCGGCCACGTTGCCGGCCTTGCGGTGCGTGCGGCGGGTGCGCAGGCGGTAGTACACCTCGATCGACGGCAGCTCCGGCTGGGCGGCCAGCGCGGCGCGCAGGTCTTCCCAGGCCTTGCGTTCGGCCTGGGCGATCTCGGGGTTGTAGCTGTCGGAGAGCACGAACACGTCGAACTGGCCGGCGTGGCCGGTGGCGGCGAGCGATTCGCAGGTGGCGCGCAGGCCGGCGAACACGGTGGCCACGTCCTCGTTGCAGATCGGCATGATGATCGCCGTGCGCGCCTCGGGGTTCATGGCGTGGTCTTTCACGTCGGTCGCGCGCAGCGTGTGGCGGTCACCGAACAGCGAGACCCAGAAGCCCATGAGCGCCGTCACGAAGCCGGTGACGACCCAGGCCGAGAGCAGGCCGAACAGCGCGAGCTGGCCGTACTGCAGCCAGGCGCTGTGGTGCTCGGGCTGTGCATCGGCGAACAGGCTGGTGGCGAACGCGGTGCTCACCACGGTGAGCAGGGCGAACACGAGACGGCGGCGGTTGGCCGCGCTCTGCCAGGCCATGGGCGCTTCGGCGACCTCGGCGGACGCCACGGCGGGCGTGCGCGGGGGCAGCACGCGGCTGGCCGTGCTCAACAGCGCGGTGCCGATGCTGTTCCAGAAGCCGCGCCAGGGGCGGGGCACCATGGAGCCGCGGTTGATCGGGGGCGCCGTGACGGAATTGGGGTGGCGCTCTTCGCGCAGCTGGGTCAGGGCATGCTGGGGCATGGGAAGGCTTTCAGGCGCCGCACCGGGGTGCGAACTGGGGAGGGCCGTGCTCATTCGGGAAGCAGCAGATGTGTCCATGTTTCGCTCACGGTGTCGTTGTGGTGTTGAAGAAAGGCGCGCAGCTCGACCGGCTGGGTCTGGTCCACGCGCTCGACGCGCACGGTCACGCGCCAGGTGCGCGTGGCGGGATTGGGGTAGGCCAGGGTTTCGAGCACGCGGCCATTGGCGTTGGTCGTGACCACCGCCTTCACCGGTGCGCCGGCGGGCAGGCTGTCCAGCGCGGGGCCGGCGAAATCGATCACGTACTGCGGCTGGCGCGCCTGTTCGGCCGGCGAGAGGCGGGTGAAGCCATAGCCCTTGCGGGTCTGGGTGACCCAGCTCGACGGGGGGCGCTGCTGGGTGTCGCCCTGCCAGGCCAGTTCGTAGCTCAGTTCCAGCGGCTGGCCGGCGGCGGGCAGTTGGGCGGGCACCCAGTAGGCGACGATGTTGTCGTGCGTCTCATCGGGCGTGGGCAGCTGCACCAGCTCCACACGGCCCGCGCCCCAGTCGCCCACCGGCTTGACCCAGGCGCTCGGGCGGCGCTCGTAGCGCGCTTCCACGTCTTCGTAGTTGGCGAAGGCACGGTCGCGCTGCATCAGGCCGAAGCCGCGCGGGTTCTGCAGGGTGAAGGAGCTGACCGTGACCGCCTTGGGGCGCTGCAGCGGGCGCCACAGCCACTCGCCTTCGCCGCTGACCATCATCAGGCCGTCGGAGTCGTGCACCTCGGGGCGGAAGTCGCCGGGCATGGGCTGGTTCTCGCCCGAGAGGAACATGCTGGTGAGCGGGGCGATGCCCAGGGTGTTCACCGGGCCGGCGCCGGCGCGCAGGAACACGCGCGTGGTCACCGTGGTGGTGGTCTGCTGGCCGGGGCGGATCACGAAGCGGTAGGCGCCGGTGGCGCGCGGCGACTCGAGCAGCGCGAACACGGTGACCTCGGTCGCGCCCGCGGCGGGGCGCTGCAGCCAGAACTCGGAGAAGCGTGGGAACTCCTCGCCGCTGCCGCCCACGGTGTCGATCGCCAGGCCGCGCGCCGACAGGCCGTACTGCTGGCCTGCGCCCAGCGCGCGGAAGTAGCTCGCGCCCTGGAACACGATCAGCTCGTCCTTGTAGGCCTGGCCGTTGAGCGGGTAGTGCAGGCGAAAGCCCGCGTGGCCCAGGTCGCCCCAGCGGCTGGTGTCGAAGGTGTTCTTGCCGTAGTCGAAATCGGCGCCCCGGTAGGGCAGGTGGTTCACCGTGCCGTCGGCCGTCAGTTCGTGGATGCGCACCGGCTCGGTCTGGTACAGGCCGAGGTGGAAAAACTGGGCTTCGAAGGGCAGGTTCTGCGCGCGCCAGACGGACTGGTCGGTCTTGAACCGGATGTCGCGCAGCTGGTCGTAGGTGATGGTGGCGAGCTCGGCGGGCAGCTTGTCGCTGTTTGCCTGATAGGGCTGCTGGGCACGCGCCTTGGCGAGCTGGGTGATCTGGTCCCAGTCCACACGCTGCGCATGGGCCGACGCCCCGCAGAACGAGGCCAGCAGGGCGCCGAGCACGCCCCAGCCGCGCAGGCGGCGGGTGGTGAAAAACGGGCGAATCGTGAAGGGCATGCCGGTATAAGGGCAAACCCTGTGCCAACCCGAAAAAACCCAATCAGATCAACGACTTTTTCAGTATCCAGATGTGTTTTCGGCGTTTCGCCGCGCTGGCGGGCGTTTCAAGCCCCGTTTTTGTCGCCGAATGGCGACAGGCTGGGTCTTCGTTCAGAAAAAAACCAGCAAAAACAAGGGCTTGGCCTTGTCACTCATCGGCGACAGCGTCGCTGGCGGCGCCCGGCGCATCGCTTTTGAACAGCCCCGGGGTGAGGGCGTGTTTCTGCAGCAGGCGGTAGAACTCGGTGCGGTTGCGCTGCGCCAGGCGGGCCGCGTCGGCCACGTTGCCGTCGGTCATCTTGAGCAAGTCCACCAGGTACTCGCGCTCGAAGCGCTGCTTGGCGTCGGCGAAGCTGAGCACCTCGATCGACGGCGTGCGCAGCGCGCGCTGCACCAGCGCGAGCGAGACCAGCGGCGTGGTCGACAGGGCGCAGACCTGCTCGACCACGTTGTAGAGCTGGCGCACGTTGCCGGGCCAGGCCGCCAGGGTGAGCGCCTTGAGCGCCTCGGGCGCGAAACCCGAGCTGCGCTTGCCGTATTTGGCCGCGAGCCGGGCGAGGAAGTGGTTGGCCAGCAGGGCGATGTCCTCGCGCCGCTCGGCCAGGGTGGGCAGCGTGAGCGTGACCACGTTGAGCCGGTAGTACAGGTCCTCGCGGAACTGGCCGGCGGCCATCGCGTCTTCCAGGTCGCGGTGGGTGGCCGAGATGATGCGCACGTCCACCGGCAGCGACTGGCTCGAGCCCAGCGGGCGCACCGCGCGCTCCTGCAGCACGCGCAGCAGCTTGACCTGCAGGGCCGGCGGCATGTCCCCGATCTCGTCGAGCAGCAGCGTGCCGCCGTCGGCCGCCTGGAACAGGCCCTTGTGGTTGGCCACGGCGTCGGTGAACGCGCCTTTCATGTGGCCGAACAGCTCGGATTCGAGCAGGGCCTCGGGGATCGCGCCGCAGTTCACCGCGATGAAGGGGCGGTTGGCGCGCGCGCTGGCCTTGTGGATGGCGCGCGCCAGCATTTCCTTGCCGGTGCCCGAGTCGCCGCGCAGCAGCACGCTGGCGTCGGACTGCGCGACCATGCGCGCCTCGGCCAGCAGGTCGGCCATGCGGTTGGAGCGGCTCACGATCTCGCTGCGCCAGGCCTCGTCCACGTGGGTGTTCTGGTGCGCGGGCGCGCCCAGGGCCAGGGCCTGCGCGATCTTCTCGAGCAGTTCCTTGGCGTCGTAGGGCTTGGTGAGGTAGGTGAAGACGCCACGCGCCGTGGCCTCCACCGCATCGGGGATGGTGCCGTGCGCGGTCAGCAGGATCACCGGCAGCGAGGGGTGGCGCGCGCGGATCTCGTCGAACAGCGCCAGGCCGTCGCGCCCGGGCAGGCGCACGTCGGAGAGCACCAGCTGGGGCCGTTCGATGTCGAGCTGGCTGAGCGCGGCCTCGGCCGAGCCGACCGAGGTCACCTGGTAGCCCGCCGCGCCCAGGCGCATGGCCAGCAGGCGCAGCATGTCGGCGTCGTCGTCGACGACCAGCAGCCGTGCGCGCGGCGCCGAAGGCCGCTCGGGGCTGGCGTTCATGGCGTGGTGGGGCGCGCGCCGTTGGGCGCGGCGGCCGGTGGGCGCGTGGTGAGGCTGCGCTCGATGGCGCGCATGGCTTCCAGCCGTTCGTTGAGCTGGTCGATGCGGCGCTGGCTGTCGCGCAACTGCTGGGCCTGGCGGTCCGTGGTTTCCTCCAGCTTGCGCTGGTCCAGCAGGCGGTTGGCCAGCAGCCGGGCGAGCGGTTTGAGCGGCAGGCTCTCGGGGCCGGGGTGGGCGATCACGCGTTGGAACAGACCGAGCGCGCGCGCGGTGTCGGCCGGCTGGCGCAGGTGGGTCAGCGCCAGGGCCAGCTGCATCTGGCGCAGCGCCACGTTGCCGGGGTCGCCCTGCACCACGATCTCGGCGGCGAGGTCGGCGGGGCTGAGCGCGTGCAAGCGGTCGGCGTAGCTCAGCAGGGCCGTGACCACGTCGGGCACCGGGGTCGTGTCACCGCTGAGCACCATGGGGGGTTGCGAGGGCGGGGCCGTCACCGGCGTCACCAGGGGCGGCGCGGTGGCCACGGTGACCGTGGGGTTGGTCATCTGGATGGTCACCGTGCCGTTGCCGCCGGTCTCGGGCGCGGTCGGCGCCGTGCCGCAGGCGGCCTGCGACAGGGCCAGCGCGGCGACCAGGCCGGTGAGGCGCCCTGCGTGGGTGGGGTGGGATGGGCTAATGGGCATGGGGCAGTTCGATGCGGAAGTGGGCACCCTGGCGCTGGGGCAGCAGGGTGATGCGGCCCCCGTGGGCCAGAATGTACTCGTGCACGATGGACAGGCCGATGCCGGTGCCGCGCACGGCGCCGCTCGGTTGCCGTTCGCCACGGTAGAAGGGTTCGAAGATGCGGTCGCGGTCGGCCTCGGCCACGCCCGGGCCCTGGTCCACGATGTCGATGCAGGCGCGGCCCGGCAGGTCCAGCAGCACCAGGCGGATGTGGCCACCGGGCGGCGAGAAACGGATCGCGTTGGACAGCAGGTTGCCCACCGCCGAGGCGATCTTCTCGCGGTCCAGCGGCATCGTCGTCGGCACGCCCTCGACGCGCACGTTCAGCGACTGGGCCTGCCATTGCAGGCGCTGGGTGTCCACCTGGTCCTCGAGCAGCGCCAGCAGGTCGGTGCGCTCGCGCTTGAGCTGGCGCGCCTCGAAGGCCGCCGCGTTGAAGCGCAGCAGCGCCTCGATCTGGTGCTGCAGCAGCTGCGTGTTGTGCTGCAGGATGTTCACCACCTCGGCCTGGCTGGGGTTGAGCGCGCCGGCCACGCCGTCGCCCAGCACCGCCACGCCTTCGTGCAGCGAGGCCAGCGGCGTCTTGAGTTCGTGCGAGATGTGGCGCAGGAAACGAGCCTTGTCGGCATCGAGCTCGGTCAGCCGCAGGCGCAGCCATTCGAGCTGCTGGCTCACGCGGCGCACGTCGGACGGCCCGCGAATGTCGATCGGCACGTCGAGCCGGTTTTCGCCCAGGCCCTGGATGGCCTTCTCCAGCCGCTTGAACGGCCGCGCGAGCCAGATGCCGAAGCCCAGCGCCAGGATGGCCGCGATGCCGATGGAGCCCACCACCTGCTGCGTGAGCTCCTGTCGGCTGGTCTCGAAGCGGGCCTGCAGGGCCTCGTTGCGGCCGGTGATGATGGACTGCACCTTCTGCGCGATGGACGCGCTGTGGCCGTCGATCTCGCGAAAGGCCTGCGCCACCTCGCGCTCGCGGTCCAGCGCGGTTTCGGGCGGGCCGTCCAGCAGCACGGTGATCGCGTCCAGCCGGTCGCGCCAGTTGGTGGCGAAGTCGGGCGGCAGTTCGTTGTCCTCGAGCCGGCGCAGGATGTCGCGCGCGTTGCCGGCGGCTTCGTCGAAGCGCTGGCGCAGCTGCCGGTCGCGCAGCACCAGCGACTGGCGCGCCGCGCGCTCCATGGTCAGGCTGCGCTCGGAGAGCGACTGCGCGGCGGTCGACAGCGCGATCGCCTGCGCCGCGCTCTCGCGGCTCTGCGCCATCAGGGTTTCGAGCGAGAACAGCGCGCGCACCGCCGCCACGCCGAGCAGCGCCCCGATCAGCAGGAAGGCGACCAGCAGCAGCTGCTGGAAGGAGAAGCGCAGCGGTTTCACCGAGGGGTGCTCAATCCAGAAACACCGCGGAACCGGCTTTGCCGGGCGGCAGGTGTTGCCCCATCGAGGGGGTCGCGCGCAGCGCGGCGGGGGTGATTTCCAGACTGCCGCGCAGCGAATGCGGGCGGGCCTCGGTGATGCGCACGTCGAGCATCTGGCCAATCAGGCGCTCGGCCCGCGGGCCACCGTCGAAGTTGACGATGCGGTTGCATTCGGTGCGGCCCATCAGCTCGATCTCGCCGTGCTTGCCGGGGCGGCGCGAGCGGCCTTCCACCAGGATGCGCTGCACCGTGCCCTCGCGGCTGGCGCTGATGCGCCGCACGTTCTCCTCGACGACGGCCTGCAGGTGCTGCAGCCGCTGCAGCTTGACCTCGTGCGGCGTGTCGTCGGTGAGGTTGGCCGCCGGCGTGCCGGGGCGCGGGCTGAAGATGAAGCTGAAGCTGGTGTCGAAACCCACGTCGGTGATGAGCCTCATCATCTTCTGGAAGTCGTCCTCGGTCTCGCCGGGGAAGCCGACGATGAAGTCGCTGCTCATGGCCAGCTCGGGCCGGATCGCGCGCAGCTTGCGGACGGTGCTCTTGTATTCCATGGCGGTGTAGCCGCGCTTCATCGCCATCAGGATGCGGTCGCTGCCGTGCTGCACCGGCAGGTGCAGGTGGTTCACCAGCTGCGGGATCTTGCCGTAGGCCTCGATCAGGCGCGGCGTGAACTCGTTGGGGTGGCTGGTGGTGTAGCGGATGCGCTCGATGCCGGGGATCTCGGCCACGTACTCCAGCAGCAGGGCGAAGTCGGCGATCTCGCTGGTCTCGCCCATCGCACCGCGGTAGGCGTTCACGTTCTGGCCCAGCAGGGTCACTTCCTTCACGCCCTGGTCGGCCAGGCCCGCGACCTCCACCAACACGTCGTCGAACGGGCGGCTGACCTCTTCGCCGCGCGTGTAGGGCACGACACAGTAGCTGCAGTACTTGGAGCAGCCTTCCATGATGGACACGAAGGCCGAGGCACCCTCGACCTTGGCCGGCGGCAGGTGGTCGAACTTCTCGATCTCGGGGAAGCTGATGTCCACCTGCGGCAGCGCCTGGCGCGCGCGCTGGTTGAGCAGCTCGGGCAGGCGGTGCAGGGTCTGCGGGCCGAACACCACGTCCACATAAGGCGCGCGCTTGATGATCTCGGCGCCTTCCTGGCTGGCCACGCAGCCGCCGACGCCGATCAGCACGCCCTTTTCCTTGAGGTGCTTGACGCGGCCGAGGTCGCTGAACACCTTCTCTTGCGCCTTCTCGCGCACCGAGCAGGTGTTGAAGAGGATCAGGTCGGCCTCTTCCACGTCCTGCGTGGGCTCGTAGCCTTGCGCGGCGCCCAGCACGTCGGCCATCTTGTCCGAGTCGTACTCGTTCATCTGGCAGCCGAAGGTTTTGATGAAGACTTTTTTGCTCATGGGGAATTCCGTTCGGGAAAGGGCGCCGCGCCGCGGGCGCGCGCCATGGGCGGGGCCGCGGCCATGGTGACCGCGGCAGGCGCCGGGGGACTCAGTTCGTGGTGCGGGCCGGCGCGCCAGCGGGCAGGGTCTGTTGCGACTCGAAGACGAAGTTGCGCTGCGTGCCGTAGCCCGGGCGCTTGACCTTCGCTTCGGCCTCGGTCAGCAGCCACACCTGGTGGACCTGGCCGCGCTGGTCGAGGGTGTAGTTCACCACCAGTTCCTGGTTGAGCAGGGTGGAGGACATCACCAGCTTGTTGGTGCTGTCGAGGATGCGCGCGCCCGGTGCGAAGCGCGTGGCGCGGTCGTCCATGGCCACCAGCGGCGGTTGCACCACCACCATGGTGCCGCGCAGTGCCTTGGCCGGGAACTCGCGTTGCACGGCCTGCGCGTGGGCGGCGCTGGCGGGGATCAGGAGGAGGGTGGCGGCGAGCGCGGTGCTCAAGCCGGCGAGGGTGGCCACGAGGGCGGGTCGGCAGCGGTTCATGGTATGTGTCCAGAGGCTGTGGGGAGGGGCGATTGTCTCACGCGGGGGCGGGGCGCTTCTGCATCAGGACCACGTTGGCGCCAGGCACTTCGCAGTGCCAGCCATGGTGGCGCGCCAGCCAGCGCAGCGTGGCCTCGCGGTAGAACACCACATGGGTCGGGTCGCGGCGGTAGTGCCACTGCGCGAAGCGCGCGTCGTCGGTCTGGAAGCGCGTCATCAGTGCCAGCCAGCCACCCGGATGCAGCAGCGCGTCCAGGCGGCGGAACTCGGCGGCGGGATCGTGGAAGTGCTCGGCCACCTCGGTGCAGGTGATGAAGTCGTGGGGGGTGGCCAGTGCGCCGGTGTCGGGGTGGAAGAACGGGTCGTACAGGGCCACCGTGTGGCCGGCCTCGCGCAGCAGGTCGGCCAGCACCGGGCCGGGGCCGCAGCCGTAGTCGAGCCCGCTGCACCCGGGCGCCAGGCGCTGCAGCAGCGGTGTGGCCACCTGGGCCAGGAAGGCGCGGTAGCCCGCGTCGTCGCCGGTGTTGCGGTGCAGTTCGTACTCGGCGCGTTCGGCCTCGGGCGAGGGCCGGTGTTCGGGGAATAGAAAGGTGGCCTCGCAGCGTCCGCAGCGGCCATAGGCGCGCTCGCCGACGACCTGGAACGCCCGGCCCTCAAGGCTTTCGCAGACGGGGCAGCGCATGGCGCGAAGGCCGGCCGGCTACTTCCAGCGCACCGGCTCGATGTGCACGCTGCCGCGCTCGCTGGAGAGCGTGAGCGCGCCTTCCTGCACCGTGGCCTGCAGCTGCATGCTGCGCTCGGCGAGCTGGGCCAGCGCGGGCGCCACCTCGGTCGGCAGGCGCCAGGCCTGCAGGCGGTCGAGCCGCGTGAGTTTGCCCTCGATGCCGCGCCACCACACGTCGGCCGCGCTGCCGAAGGCGTAGACGACCACCGCGTCGGCCTTGCTGCAGGCCTTGGCCAGCGGCTTGTCTTCCGGCTGGCCGACCTCGATCCACAGGCGCTTGCGGCCGGTGAAATCGGTCAGCGAGACGTCCGGATCGTCCGGGTCGGAGAGGCCGGCGCCGAAAGCCAGTGTGCCGTCGCCCCGGCAGGTGTCCTGCAGCTCGTGCGCGTGCAGCGCCATCGCCACCAGCCGGACCATCATGCGCTCGTCGGTCTCGCTGGGATGGCGGGCCAGGGTGAGCGCGTGGTCGGCGTAGTAGCCGTGGTCGATGTCGGCGATCTGCAGGTTCGCCTTGAAGATGGTGGATTTGATTGCCATGTGAGAAACACCCCCCGCGTCGCCTTCGGCGCCACCCCCCTCTAGGGGGCGACACTTCGGGCCGGCACAGCCGGACCCTCGGTGTCTCTGGCTGGCACCGCCACATGCGTTGCGCCGCGCAAATGGATTGAAATGAAAAAAGCGGGCCCCGTTGCCGGAACCCGCTTTTTGAGATGCTGGTGGCGATAGGTGGACTTGAACCACCGACATCAGCATTATGAATGCTGCGCTCTAACCAACTGAGCTATATCGCCAGCGAAGCGCGCATTATAGACAGTTTTTTTGGGCGGCTCAGCGGTGCTGGAAAGCCGGCTTGCGTTTGTTGACGAAGGCGTCCATGCCTTCCTTCTGGTCTTCGGTGGCGAACATCGCGTGGAACAGGCGGCGCTCGAACATCACGCCGTCCGACAGCGTGCCCTCGAACGAGCGGTTCACCGCTTCCTTGGCCGCCATCACGCTGGGCAGCGAGAGGCCGCAGATCACCAGCGCGGCGCCCAGGGCCTCGTCCATCAGCTTGTCCAGCGGCACGACGCGGCTGACCAGGCCGGCGCGCTCGGCCTCGGTGGCGTCCATCATGCGGCTGGTGAGCACCATGTCCATGGTCTTGGCCTTGCCCACGGCGCGCGGCAGGCGCTGCGTGCCGCCCGCGCCGGGGATGATGCCCAGCTTGATCTCGGGCTGGCCGAACTTGGCGTTGTCGGCCGCGATGATGAAGTCGCACATCATGGCGAGTTCGCAGCCGCCGCCCAGCGCGAAGCCGCTCACGGCCGCGATCACCGGCTTGCGGATGCCGCGGATGGTTTCCCAGTTGCGCGTGATGTAGTCGCCGTTGTAGACGTCGGCGAAGGTGTAGGTGGCCATGGCGCCGATGTCGGCGCCGGCCGCGAAGGCCTTTTCGCTGCCGGTGATGACCATGCAGCCGATGCCCTCGTCCGCGTCGAAGGCCTTGAGCGCCGCGCCCAGCTCGTCCATGAGCTGGTTGTTGAGCGCGTTGAGCTGCTTGGGCCGGTTGAGCGTGACGATGCCCACGCGGCCTTCGGTGCGCATGGTGATGCATTCGGGTGGGGTGGCGGCGGTCATGGTGTCTCCTCGGGCAATGGCGTCGGGTTGAAAGCCCACCACTATATCGGGCCCGCCCTCCGGGAAAACATTAGCCGACCGATTGGTTGGTTAATGGTAAATTGCGATCCATCGGCCAACGACAACAGCAGGAGACCCACCGACATGAGCAACAACGCCACCGTGGTGTATGAAGAGCGCGGGGCCGTGGCCCTGGTCACGCTCAACCGCCCCGAAGCCCTGAACAGCTTCACCCGCCAGATGCACCGCGAGCTGTGGGCCGCGCTGGACCAGGCCGAGGCCAACCCGGCGGTGCGCGCGCTGGTGCTCACCGGCGCCGGGCGCGGTTTCTGCGCCGGCGCCGACCTGGCCGAATTCGACTTCGAGCCCGGCCCCGATCTGGTGAAGCGCGCCGACCCCGGCCCGGTGATCGAGCAGGCCTTCAACCCCACGGCGCGCCGCCTGCAAGGGCTGCGCATGCCCACCATCGCGGCCGTCAACGGCGTCGCGGCGGGCGCGGGCGCCTCGCTGGCCATGACCTGCGACATCGCCATCGCCGCCACCGGCGCGAGCTTCATCCAGGCCTTCAGCAAGATCGGCTTGATACCGGACGCTGGTGGCAGCTGGTTCCTGGTCGAGCGCCTGGGCCTGGCGCGCGCCATGGCCCTGGCCCTGACGGGCGACAAGCTGCCGGCCACGCAGGCCAAGGAATGGGGCCTGGTCTGGGACGTGTCCGACGACTGCGTGGGCGCGGCACTGGCCCTGGCCGCGCGCCTGGCCACCATGCCCACCAAGGCCCTGGTGGCCACGCGCGGCCTGCTGCGCGATGCCGGCACACGCACGCTGGACCAGCAGCTGGACGTGGAGCGCGACACCCAGTCGGCCCTGGGCCGCACGCACGACTACATCGAAGGCGTGATGGCGTTCCGCGAAAAGCGCCCGGCGCAGTTCAAGGGCGAATGAGGATGAGCCCCGAAGACAAGGCCCGCAAGGTGGGCGAGACCATGTTCGCGGTGGACACCGCGAGCAAGGACACCATGGGCATGGAGTTGCTGGCCTGCGAACCCGGCCGCGCCGTGATGCGCATGGCCGTGCGGCCGTTGCACCTCAACGGCCACCAGATCTGCCACGGTGGTTTCATCTTCACGCTGGCCGATTCCACCTTCGCCTTTGCCTGCAACAGCCACAACAGGAATGCCGTGGCGGCCGGCTGCGGCATCGAGTTCCTGCGGCCCGCGCACGCGGGCGACGTGCTCACCTGCGAAGGCATCGAACAGACGCTGTCGGGCCGCCACGGCATCTACGACATGCGGGTGAGCAACCAGCGCGGCGAAGTGGTCGCGATGTTCCGCGGCAAGAGCGCCGTGATCGCCGGCACCGTGTTTCCCGAGGACAAGCAGCCATGAAGACCTTTCCCCTCGAACCGATCGAAAAAGCCGGCATCGACGAACTGCGTTCGCTGCAGCTCAAACGCCTGCAGGCCACGCTGCGCCACGCGTACCAGAACTCGCCGGTGTACCGCGCGAAGTTCGATGCGGCCGGTGTGCATCCGGACGACTGCCGCAGCCTGGCCGACCTGGCGAAGTTCCCCTTCACCACCAAGAAGGACCTGCGCGACAGCTACCCCTTCGGCATGTTCGCGGTGCCGCGCGAACAATGCGCGCGCATCCACGCCAGCAGCGGCACCACCGGCAAGCCGACGGTGGTGGGCTACACGCTCAAGGACATCGACACCTGGGCCACGGTGATGGCGCGCAGCATCCGCGCCAGCGGCGCCCGCCCGGGTGATCTGGTGCACGTGAGCTACGGCTACGGCCTGTTCACTGGCGGCCTGGGCGCGCACTACGGCGCCGAGAAGCTGGGGCTCACGGTGGTGCCTTTCGGCGGCGGCCAGACCGAGCGGCAGGTGCAGCTGATCCAGGACTTCCGGCCCGACATCATCATGGTCACGCCGAGCTACATGCTGGCGATCGCCGACGAGTTCGAACGCCAGGGCGTGGACCCGCGCGAGAGCAGCCTGCGCCTGGGCATCTTCGGCGCCGAGCCCTGGACCAACGACATGCGGCTGGCGATCGAGCAGCGCATGGGCATCGACGCGGTGGACATCTACGGCCTGTCCGAGGTGATGGGGCCCGGCGTGGCCAACGAGTGCGTGGAAACCAAGGACGGCCCGACGATCTGGGAAGACCACTTCTACCCCGAGATCATCGACCCCGACACCGGCGAGCCGGTGCCCGATGGCGAGCTGGGCGAGCTGGTGTTCACCAGCCTGACCAAGGAGGCGCTGCCCATCATCCGCTACCGCACGCGCGACCTCACGCGCCTGCTGCCCGGCACGGCGCGCCTCATGCGCCGCATGGAAAAGATCACCGGCCGCAGCGACGACATGATGATCGTGCGCGGCGTCAACGTGTTTCCCACGCAGATCGAGGAGCTCATCCTCAAGCGCGCCGAACTCAGCGCGCACTACCAGTGCGTGCTCACGCGCCAGGGGCCGATGGACGACCTCACCGTGGTGGTGGAGACGCGCTCGGGTCTGTCACCGGACAGCGAGGAGGCCCAAGGGGCCGCGCGCCTGCTGCAGCACGACATCAAGGTGTTCGTGGGCAGCAGCGTGATGGTGCAGTTGAAGCCCGAGGGCGGCGTGGAGCGCAGCCAGGGCAAGGCCAAGCGCGTTCTGGATCAGCGAGGGCGCTAGCTCAGCCAGCTGGCGAGCTTGGGCGCGTCGTCCACCGCCAGCCGCACGGTGAAGGACTCGGTGGGCCAGTCCAGCGGCAGGCGCAGCAGGCGCTTGTCGCGCGAGACCAGCGCGGTCAGCTTGGCGCGCCGCGCGCGCAGGGGCGGCAGTTCGTCGAGCTTGTGGAGGCGCCAGGCCTCGGCCTCGCCGCCGCGCTGCGCGGGCGCGAACTCCAAGCCCAGCCACTCGTCGTTCGCGGCCATGCCGGCGGCCTCGGCAGCGCCACCGCGCAGCACGGTCTTGAGCACCACGCCGCCCCCGGTCTCGCTCACGCGCAGGCCGAGTTGCTGCGCCAGCGGCGCCTTGTCGTGCGCCACCTTCACGCCATGGTCCTGCAGCAGCGAGGGCAGGGGCAGCTCGTCGGTGCTGTGCACCCAGGCCGCGATCTCGCCTTCGTAGCTGCGCTGGCCCAGGCGCTTGAGCGCGCGCAGCACGTCGGCCTCGCGCATCGGGCCGCCTTCGCAGCGCTGCCAGAGTTCGCGCATCACCGCGTCGAGCGAACCGTGGCCTTCGGCGCGCAGCGTGAGGTCCAGGCACAGCGCCACCAGCGAGCCCTTGGTGTAGTAGCTCACCGTCGCGTTGGGCGTGTTCTCGTTCATGCGGTAGTACTTCACCCAGGCGTCGAAGCTGGCCTCGGCGACGGTCTGCACCAGCCGGCCCGGCGTCTGCTGCACCTGGTTGAGGGTCTTGGCCACCAGCTGCAGGTAGGTCGCGTCGTCGATCAGCCCGGCGCGGCGCAGCATGAGATCGTCGTAGTAGCTGGTGAAGCCTTCGAAGAACCAGAGCAGCTCGGTGTGGTTCTCGCTGTCGTAGTCGTAGCGCGCGAACTCGGCCGGGCGCAGGCGCTTGACGTTCCAGGTGTGGAAGTACTCGTGGCTGATCAGGCCCAGCAGCGTGGTGTAGCCGTCCGTGGCCTTGAGGGCGGCGGGCTTTTCGCCCGGCGCGGGCGCGCGTGGCAGATCGGCGCGCTGGCAGATCAGCGCGGTGGAGTTGCGGTGCTCCAGGCCGCCGTAGCCGTCGGCGCTGGCGTACAGCATGAACACGTAGCGCGAGAAAGGCGGGGGCTGCTGGCCGTGCCAGAAGGCGATCTGCGTCTCGCAGATCTTGCGGGTGTCTTCGATCAGGCGTTCGCCATCCATCCACTCGCCCGCGCCGGCCACCACGAAGCGGTGCTCCACCCCGCCGGCGGTGAAGCTGGCGCTCCAGAAGCGGCCCATTTCCACCGGGCAGTCGGCGAGCTCGTCGTAACCCTCGGCGAGGTAGTGGCCGAAGCCCTGGGCGTCCACGGTCTGCGGCGTCAGGCCGGTGGCGACCTGCCAGCCGGCGGTGGCCTCGCCACCCACGAGTTCGAGCGCGTGCGGCGTGTCCTCCTGGCCGAGCACGCGCAGGCACAGGCTGGTGGCGTTGAAGAAACCGCGCGAGGCGTCGAGGAAGGCGGTGCGCACCGAGGCGTCGAAGGCATACACCTCATACCGCAGCTCCAGCGGCTCGCCGGCCTCGGCCTGGGCCTGCCAGCGGTGTTTGTCGAGCTGCCTGAGGGCGACGGGTTGCCCGTTCTGCCAGGCGCGCAGTTGTTGCAGGTTCTGCGAGAACTCGCGCACCAGGTAGCTGCCCGGTATCCACACCGGCAGGGCCACGCGCTGGTTCTTCGCGGGCCGCTCGATGCGCAGCGTCACGGCGAACAGGTGGGCGTGCGCGCTGAGCACCGAGACGGTGTAGCGCACGTCCGCGTTGCGCGCGGCCTTGGCCGCCCTGGCGCGGGTGCTCAAGGCTTGGCTTCCGCGAGCTGTTTCTCGATCTGCTCGGCGCCGATGGCGCCGGGCACGCGCGTGCCGTTGGCGAAGATGATGGTCGGGGTGCCGGTGATGCGGGCCTTCTTGCCGAACTCGAAGTTGCGCGCCACGGCGGCCGCGTCACAAGTCGCCGAAGGTGGGGTCACGTCGCGCACCATCCAGTCGATGAAGGTCTTGCCCTTGTCCTTGGCGCACCAGATGTTGCGCGACTTCTCGCCCGAGTCGGCGCTCAGGATCGGGTACAGGAACACGTGCACCGTCACGTTGTCGATCTTCATCAGGTCGCGCTCGAAGCGCTTGCAATAGCCGCAGTTGGGGTCCTCGAACACCGCCAGCTTGCGCTTGCCATTGCCGCGCACGATGGTGAAGGCGTCTTTCAGCGGCAGGTCCTTGAAGGCGATGGCGGTGAGCTTGTCCATGCGCTGCTCGGTCAGGTCCACGCGGGCCTTGGTGTCGATCATCGAACCCTGGATCAGGTAGTTGCCTTCGGCGTCGGTGTAGAACAGCTCGCTCTGGTTGACGCGCACCTCGTAGATGCCCGGCATGGGCGTCTTGCTGACCTCGTCGATGGCCGGCAGGTTGGGCAGGCGCTCGGCGAGGTTCTTGCGGATGGTGGCTTCCTGGGCGATGGCGGCCATCGACAGGGCAGCCAAGGCCGCGATCAGGAGGGATTTGAAGAGTTTCATCGTGGGAGCCTTGGAGGGCGTGCGGGATTCGAAAGGGTAAAAAAGGGTTTCAGAGGTGCGGCTGGCCCATGGCCTGGCGGGCGATCCAGCGCTTGAGCGGGCCGCTGCGGTCGAAGCCGTTGAGGCCCCAGTTGCGCAGCGCCTGCATGCGCGAGTCGCCGTGGGCGAACAGGCCGAACAGACCGTCGGTGACCCAGCCCATGGCGCCCACTTCGGCGGCGCGCGCGCGCTCGTAGCGGCGCAGCAGCTTGAGGTCGCCCAGCTCGCGCCAGTATTCGCGCTGCTGCAGCACGCGCGCCAGCTCGGCGGCGTCGGCCAGACCCACGTTCAGGCCCTGGCCCGCCAGCGGGTGCATGGCGTGCGCCGCGTCGCCGGCCAGCGCCACGCCGCCCTGGGCGGTGCGGGCGATCCAGCGTTGGGCGCGCGAGAGTTCGAGGGGCCAGGCCTGGGCGGGGCTTTCCATGTGCATGTGGCCCAGGGCCTGGGCGCAGCGCGCCTGCACGGCCTGGGTGAAGGTGGTCGGGTCGGCTTGCAGCCAGGCGTCGGCCTGCTGTGCAGGGACAGACCACACCAGCGCCACGGAGTTCCCGAACGCGCCGCCCAGGGGCAGCAGGGCCATCACCTCGCCGTTGGAAAACCACTGCCGGGCGATGCCGCCGTGCGGCTGGTCGCAATGCAGCCGCGCGGCCACCGCCTTGTGGGGGTAGGGGCGCACGTCGAATTCCAGGCCCAGTTCCGCGCGCGTCTGGCTGCGCTTGCCCTCGCACACCACCGTCAGGGCGGCGTTGGGCGCTTCGCTCACGCGCTCAATGCCGCCCTGGAAACCGATCGCGTCGGACAGGCGTTGCTCCAGCGCGGGCACGTCCACGATCCAGGTCAGCGCGTCCGCGCCCTGGTCGTCGGCCGAGAACTGCAGCTCGCCGCCGTCGTCGCCCCACACCTGCATGGCGCTCACCGGGGTGATGGGGGGCACGCGGTCGTCCTGCGGATCGGCCTCGGGCCAGGCGCGCACCGAGCGCAGCACGTCGCGCGAGGCGGCGTTGATCGCGTAGGCGCGCACGTCGGGGGTGTCCTGCGGGCCGCGTGGCGCGCCGACCAGGGCCACGCGCAGGCGGTCGCGGGCCAGCAGCAGGGCCAGGGTCTGGCCCACCACGCCGGCCCCTCGGATGGCGACGTCGAAACGCCGGGTAGAGCCGGTGCGGGGGGCGGGGGAGTTCATGGGGGATTCTAGGAGCAGGGCACAATCCGGGCCTTCCCCCGGGCGATACCCGGTACCCCCATCCTGACCATCCACCATGAGTGCTGAACCCATTGCCGCCGACGTGCAGGCCACCATCGCCCAGCTCTGGGTCTATCCGGTCAAGTCCTGCGCCGGCATTTCGCTGACCGAGGTCGAGCTGACCGACACTGGCCTGCTGTACGACCGCGCCTGGATGGTGGTGGACGCGGACGGCGAGTTCGTGACCCAGCGCGAGCTGCCCCGCATGGCGCTCATCCAGACCGCTTTCAAGATGGGCCAGCTGGTGCTGCGCGCCCCCGGCATGCTCGCGCTGCACCTGGCGCTGGACGCGGCCGAAGGCCCGCTCAAGGTGCGCGTGTGGGACGACGAGGTGCAGGCCTACGACATGGGCGATCTGGCCGCGCAGTGGTTCAGCGATTTCCTCGGTCAGCCCCTGCGCCTGGCGCGCTTCGACCCCGAGGTGCGGCGCGTGTGCAGCCTGAAGTGGACCGGGGGCCGCGAGGCCGTCACGCAGTTCGCCGACGGTTTCAGCCTGCTGGTGACCAGCACCGCGTCGCTGGACGAACTCAACACCCGCCTGGGCGCGGCCGGCCACGGGCCGGTGGAGATGCTGCGTTTCCGGCCCAACGTCGTGCTGGCCGGCGTGGAAGCGCACGACGAAGACCGCGTGGGTGCGATGCGCATCGGCACCGGGGATGGCGCGTCCGCGCTGATCGAGCCGGTCAAGCCCTGCGGGCGCTGCCCCATTCCCAACATCGACCCGGCGACCGCCACCTCCAGCCCCGAGGTGAACGACACGCTGCAGGTCTACCGGCAGGACCCGCGCCTCAACGGCGCCATCACCTTCGGCATGAATGCCATCGTGCTCGAAGGCGACGGGCAGGTGCTGCGGATCGGCCAGCCCGTGAGCGCCGACTGGAAGTTCGACTGAACTCAGCCCTGGGCTGATCGTGGCGGGCTGGCCCGCTCGCTCGCGTAGCGCGCCAGCGTGGCCGCCAGTTCGCCCAGGTCGCGCTGCACCGTGGCGAAACTGGCGTTGCGCTCCCGGGTGATCTCGTCCATGTACACCGGGCGGCGGATCTCGATCTGCAGGCTGTGGCGCCCTTGCGCGGGCTGGCCGATGCGCGCGATCAGCTGCACACCCTTGTACGGGTCGTTGCGGGCCACCGAGTAGCCGCGCGAGCGCAGCTCACGCTCCACCAGATCGACGAACGCCGGGTCGCAGGTGGTGCCGTCGCGGTCGCCCAGCACGAAGTCCGCCAGCGGGCGGGTGCTGCGGATCTGGAGCCGCTCGTAGGCGTTGTCGGGCATGGAGTGCAGGTTCAGGTGCCAGAGCGCGCCGAAGCGGTCCATGGTCTCGTCGATGCATCGCGACAGGGCCGCGTGGTATGGGCGGTAGCAGCGGGCGATGCGCGCCTGCACCTCCGCCACGGTGAGCCGGCGGCGGTAGATCGGCGTGCTGGCATCGATGTTGCGCCACACCAGGCCGAAACCCAGGCGGGTCTTCTCGCTCGGGTTCAGCGGCGCCGGCCACGGGCCGTCGAGCAGGTCCGGGTCGAGGTCGTCCTCCGAGCGGTTGCAGTCCACGTAGGTGCGGGGAAAGTGGGCCGCCAGCAGGCTGCCGCCGACCGAGGGCACCGCCGCCCACAGCGCCTCCACATGCGTGTCCTCGCCGCGCCGCAGCAGCGCCCGGGACACGGCGTGGTCGTAGTCCGCCGGGTAGTCGGTGCCGCTGTGCGGCGAATCGCACACCAGGGGCACGGGCGCGGCGGCCGGGCGGTGCAGCGTGAACGGTGGCGCGTCGATCGGCATGTGTCAGTCCACCGAGATCTTGGCCATCTTGGCCACGCGCTCATAGCGTTCCATGGCCTGCTGGATCTGCTGGGCGAACGCCTCGGGCGTGCCGGGGATCAGCGTGGAGCCCGAGGCTTCCATCTGCTTGATGAACTCGGGGTGCTTCATGCCTTTGTGGATGGCGGCGTTGAGCCTGGCCACCACCTCGGGTGGCGTGCCCGCTGGCGCGACCACGCCGAACCAGCCGCCACCGCCCATCTGGGGGAAGCCGAGTTCGCCGTAGGTGGGCACCTCCGGCAGCGAGGGCGAGCGCTTCTCGCTCAGCACCGCCAGCGCGCGCAGCTTGCCAGACTGGATGTTCGGCAGGGCCGACGGCAGGTTGTCCGTGATGGCGGTCACCTGGCCCGCCATGGCGTCGGTCATGGCCTGCCCGGCGCCCTTGTACGGCACGTGCAGCAGGTTCATCTTGGACAGGGCCATGAAGTGCTCGATGTTGGCGTGGCCCAGGGAGCCGATGCCCGGCGAGGCGAAGCTGTATTTGCCCGGGTTGGCCTGGGCCAGGGCGATGAACTCCTTCATGTCCTTGGCCGGTGTGGCGGGATGCACCGCGAAGACGCTGGGCGTGGTCGCCACGTTGGTGATGGGCGCGAAGTCCTTCACCGGGTTGTAGCGCAGCTTGTTGCCATAGACCGCCGGGTTGCTGCCGTGCGTGCTGACGGTGGCCATGCCCAGGGTGTAGCCATCGGCCGGCGCGCGGGCGACGAATTCCATGCCCGTCGAGCCACCGGCGCCCGCCTTGTTCTCCACCACGATGGACTGGCCGAGCTCGCGACCGCCGTATTCGGCCACCAGGCGCGCGGCCAGGTCGGTCGAGCCGCCGGGGGCGAAAGGCACGATCAGCTTGATCGGCCGGTTGGGGTAGGCGGTCTGGGCCTGGGCGGCAGCGCCCAGAACGAGCGCGGTGGTCAGGGTCAGCGCGGTGCGCAGCAGGGTTCGGGTTGTCATGTGAGGTCTCCTCCTCGGGGATGGGAGCCGAAGGGTAGGAAATCCGACCAAGGCAGGCAAACGACATTTTCGCTGTGTGCGATGACATGATGTAATCAGCCGCATGCGCATCCGAAGCCCTTCTCTGGTGGAGCTGCACGCCTTCCTGGGCGTGGCCCGCCATGGCAATTTCCACCGTGCGGCCGACGAGCTGTGCGTGACCCAGGCGGCGGTGAGCCGCGCGGTGGCCCGGCTCGAGAAACACCTGGGGGTCCAGCTGCTGGACCGCGCAGCCAGCGGCGTGCGCCTGACCCCGGCCGGCGCCGACTTGCGCCGCCAGGTCGAAGGGCCCGTGGCCGCGCTGGAGGCCGCGGCGGGCCAGGTCAGGGCCCTGCCCGAAGCCCTGCGGCTGCGCCTGTCCGTGGTGCCCAGCCTGGGCAACCTCTGGCTGATGCCGCGCCTGGAGGATTTCCGGCACCGCCACCCCGAGATCGACATCGAGTTCCGCCAGTACCACCACGACGAGGACTTCACCCGCGCGGACGTGGACCTGTGGGTGGCGCTCAAGGCGCGCGCTGGCAAGCACTGGCCCCGCCAGGTGGCGGCGCAGTACCTCATCGGCCGCGAGATCGTGGCCGTGTGCGCGCCCGCGCTGGCGCAAGGCATCGACGGCGTGGACGCGCTGCTGAACCTGCCCCTGCTGTACCACAGCAACTACCGCGACAACTGGGCCTTGTGGGCCGACTCCGTGGGTGGGCAACTGCCGCCGCACTGGCGGGGGACGGGCTTCGACCTGGTCATGAACCTGATCGAAGCGGCCCGCGCGGGCATGGGCGTGGCGGTGGTCCAGCGCTGCATGGTGCAGGCCGAACTGGCCACCGGCCGCCTGGTCACCCCCGTGTCCGGCAGCGCCAACACCGGGCGGGGCTACTACCTGTGCCGTCCGCGCGCGACCGCCGGCTCCCGCGCGGTGGAGGCCTTCTCGCTCTGGGTCCGTGAACAGGCCCGGCGCGCGGGCGGCTGAGCGTCCGGGACGCTTCAGCGCGAGAGATTCACCCATCAGTACAATCGACACCCGTTTCCCCTTGGCAAGACGAGGACAACGTCCTCACGGAACCCGGTACCTCTCACCTCGGTTCGCAGCACTGCCAGACAGGCGCTGCACAGTGCCACAGGGGTTGATTCATAAGGAATTTCCATGAGCCTCCAATGCGGCATCGTGGGCCTGCCCAACGTCGGCAAGTCCACCCTTTTCAACGCGCTGACCAAGGCCGGCATCGCGGCCGAGAACTACCCCTTCTGCACCATCGAGCCCAACACCGGTGTGGTGGAAGTGCCCGATCCGCGCCTGCAGCAGCTCGCCGAGATCGTCAAGCCCGAGCGCATCGTGCCGGCCATCGTGGAGTTCGTGGACATCGCCGGCCTCGTGGCGGGCGCGAGCACCGGTGAAGGGCTGGGCAACAAATTCCTCGCGCACATCCGCGAGACCGACGCCATCGTCAACGTGGTGCGCTGCTTCGAAGACCCGAACGTCATCCACGTGGCCAACAAGGTCGACCCGATCGCCGACATCGAGGTCATCCAGACCGAGCTCTGCCTGGCCGATCTGGCCGCCGTGGAAAAGGCCCTGCACCGCGTGAGCAAGACCGCGCGCTCGGGCGACAAGGAGTCGATCAAGCAGGTCGCCATCCTCGAGAAGTGCCAGGCCGCGCTCAACGACACCCAGCCGGTGCGCACCATCGACTTCAGCAAGGAAGAGCAGGCGCAGCTCAAGCAGTTCTTCCTGATCACCGCCAAACCCGCGATGTTCGTGGCCAACGTGTCGGAAGACGGCTTCGAGAACAACCCGCTGCTGGACCGCCTCAAGGAATTCGCGCAGAAGCAGAACGCGCCCGTGGTCGCCATCTGCGCCAAGATCGAGGCCGAACTCTCCGAGATGGACGACGCCGACCGGCTCGAATTCCTCAAGGAACTCGGGCAGGACGAGCCGGGCCTGAACCGCCTGATCCGCGCGGCCTACCAGCTGCTCGGCCTGCAGACCTACTTCACAGCCGGCGTGAAAGAGGTGCGCGCCTGGACCATCCACGTGGGCGACACCGGTCCGCAGGCCGCTGGCGTGATCCACACCGATTTCGAGAAGGGCTACATCCGCGCCCAGACCATCGGCTTCGACGATTACATCGCCTACAAGGGCGAGCAGGGCGCCAAGGACGCGGGCAAGATGCGCGCCGAAGGCAAGGACTACGTCGTCAAGGACGGCGACGTGATGAACTTCCTGTTCAGCAGCTGAACTCGATCCGCCTTGGCTGAGCCCGCGGGCGTCAGTCCGCGGGCTGCGCCTTGCCCCGCCAGTGGCGGACGTTGAACGGGAACACCGGGCGGTGGTCCTTCATCGCCAGGGCGGCGTCCGGCGTGGCGCCCAGGTCGCCCCACCCGCTGCCGTCGCCCCAGTGCCGGAAGCCGTGTTGGAGCACGCTGTGGCTCTCGCCGGGAATGCCCAGCGCGGTGGTCTCGTAAACGCCCTCCCGGGCGGGGTTGCCGTTGGTCTCGATCGTGAACCAGGAAGAGAACTCAGTGGACATGGCGAAAACCTCTGTCGAACAAGAAGGTCACCAGGGTAAGACCGAACGGCGCCTCGCGACTGTTCGCCAGCGAACATGCGGCGCGGCGCCAAGGTGGCTCAGGCCTCGCGCCGGAGGCGGGCCTGTTCGATAGATACGGTCGATATAATCCCGGCCGCATATCGAGGGGCAGCATGAACGAATCACCCGCGCGGTTTGACCTGAACCTGGTTCGCGCCTTCGTTGCGATCTACGAGACCAAGAGCGTCACGCAGGCCGCCGAGCGCCTGAACCTCACCCAGCCCACGATGAGCCATGCGCTTTCCAAGCTGCGCGAGCTGTACGACGACCGCTTGTTTTCCCGGGGCAGCGCGGGGCTGGTGCCCACCGCGATTGCCGAGCGCGTGTACGAGCACCTGCGCGTGGCGCTCACCGCGATCGAGGGCACGGTGGACGCGCGTTCCGGCTTCGCGCCGCTCAGCTCCACCCGGCGGTTCCGCATCGCGCTGTCCGACATCGGTTCGCTGTTCTTCACACCGCCCCTGCTCAGGCTGTTCCAGGTGGTGGCGCCCCGGATCCAGGTGGAGTTCGTCCAGCTCTCCGACACGATCCTGGACGACCTCGCGCGCGGCACGCTCGACCTCGCGCTGGGCAACCTCCCGAACCTGCACACGCACACGCGCAACGAGTTGCTGTTCCGTGAGCACTACGTGTGCATGCTGGCCGACCAGCACCCTGCCGCAATGGGCGCCATCGACCTCGACACCTTCAGCCGGGCCCGTCACGTGATGGTGACCTCCCCGTCCTCGGGCCATGCGCTGATCGACGGCGCGCTGGCCGAGCGGGGCATCCAGCGCAACGTGGTGGCCCTGGTGCCGCAGTTCTCCGTGCTGCCCAGCCTGGTGGAAGACAGCGACCTCGTCGTCGTGCTGCCGAGCCGGGTCGCTCGGCTTTTTGCGAGTCAGCACCGCGTGCGGGTGGTCGATCTGCCGGTGCCGATCCCGCCGTTCGAGGTGCGCCTGCACTGGCACACGCGGCAGGACGGCGCACCCGCGCACCGCTGGCTGCGCGAAGAAGTCGTGCGCGCCCTCAGCGGCCTCTGACCCCGGCATTCACGCCATCGATCTGCAACAACGCCGAGGTCGATGGCGCAGCGGTTGACTTGCCGCTGTGGCTTCTTATCATTTCGTTGTCTTGACAACAGAATAGGACCCAGCATCCCATGTCGCCCAACGATCCCGTCCGTGTGGCCGTGGTGCAGGCCGCGCCGGTCTACCTGAACCTGGAGGCTTCGGTCCACAAGGCGGTGGACCTGATCGCGCAGGCCGCGCGCCAGGGTGCCCGGGTGGTGGCCTTCCCCGAAGTCTGGCTGCCCGGGTACCCGTGGTGGATCTGGCTCGACGGCGCGGCCTGGGCCCAGCGCTCGGGCCTCTCGGCCCGCTACCGGGCGCAGGCGTTGCGCTTCGACAGCGCGGCGTGCGGCCCGATCGCGCAGGCCGCCGCCGAGCACCGGATCGTGGTGCTGATGGGGGTGGCGGAGCAGGAGGGCGAGCGCCTGTTCATCACGCAGTGGCTGGTGGACGAGACCGGGCGCACGCTGTTCCGGCGGCGCAAGCTCAAGCCGGGGCCGCTGGAAATGCAGATCTTCTCGGAAGGCGGCGCGCACGACCTGCCCGTGGTGGACAGCAGCGCCGGCCGCATCGGGGCGCTGGCCTGCGCCGAGCACCGGCACCCCTTGCTCAAACACGCGATGCACCTGCAGCACGAGTTTCTCCATGTGGCCTCGTGGCCCGGTTTCCCGCTGGTGGGCATCCCCAACATGTCCAGCCCGGAGACCTTTCTGGCCATCAGCCGGACCTACGCGGTCGAGGGTGGGTGTTACGTGCTCGCGCCCTGCTCGCTGGTCAACGACGAGATGCGCGCGCTGGTGTGCGACACCCCGGCCAAGGCCGACCAGCTGCGCCGCGGCGGCGGCCACGCGCAGATCTACGCGCCGAATGGCGACGCCCTGTGCGAACCCCTGGCGCCCGAGGCCGAAGGGCTTCTGCTGGCGGACCTCTTTCCCTCGGCCGTGCACGCGGCGCGCCGCGCCTTCGACCTGGCCGGCCATTCGTCCCGGTCCGATGTGATCCGGCTCGCAGGGCCCGCTTCGCCCCTTCTTTCCTGACACCTGGAGACCCCATGGACTGTGAACAGACCAGCCAAGGCGTGGACGTCACGCAGAACCTGACCTACCGCGTCGTCGTGCTGGCCAGCACCCTGAGCCGGTCCGCCGCCCGCGCCTTGCCGAGGGAGGTCGGCATCTCGGTGGCCGAGTGGCGCGTGCTCTCGGTTATCGGCAGCCGCCCGGGCATCTCGTTCAACGCCCTGGTGCAGACGCTGGACATCGACAAGGGCTGGATCAGCCGCACCCTGGCCCAGCTGGAGAAGGACGGCATGGTCGTCAAGACCGCCGACCCCGCCGACAGGCGCCAGTTCCAGTTGAGCCTGAGCCAGCGCGGCCAGACCTTGCATCTCAAGGGCTCGCGCGTGTCCCAGCAGCGGCAGCGGCACCTGGAGTCCGCCTTCAGCCGGTCGGACCTCCGCCAACTGGAGTCGTTGCTGGACCGGCTGCAACAAGCGGCGGAACGCCTGGAATGAGTGCCGCATGAAACTGGACGAACGCCAACAGGCCATGGCCCGGGGCGCGCTGGGGGAGCCCCTGCGCTGGGCCATCGGGCAGCAGGTGCAGGTCGGCAAGATCCTGGGCGCGCAGCGCTTCGTGCCCGTGGCCTCGGCCCAGGTCGGCGCCGAGGCCGGCACCATGGGCGAAGCCGGCATCCGGCTGGTGGAGTCGCTCGCGCGCGACGGCGCCCGGGTGAGCGTGCCCAGCGTCACCGCGGCCTGCAGTGTCGATTTCGGGCGGTCCTGCGCCTATGGGGTGCCGCAGAGCCAGCTGGACGCCGAGTCCCGCTTGCACGCCGCCCTGCGCGGCATGGGTTGCCTGGACAGTTCCACCTGCATCAACTACCAGACCGTGACACCGCCGCGTTTCCGGCAGCACCTCGCCTGGGGTGACACCGGCGCCGTGGCCTTCGCCAACGGGGTCGTGGGCGCGCGCTCCAACTACGAGGCCGGGCCGGCCTCGGTGGCCGCTGCGCTGACTGGGTTGGTGCCGGCATACGGCTTTCACCTGCCCCAGAACCGGTTCGCGACCCGGGTGTTCGAGCTGACCTTCCCGCTGCAGGGCACGGCCGACTGGTCGGCGCTGGGCGCGCTGGTGGGCGCCGAGGTGGCGGACTACTGGACGGTGCCCGCCGTGATCGCGCCCGGCAGCGACCCCGGCATCGACGAACTCAAGCACTTCGCTGCGGCGGTCGCCAGCTTCGGTTCGGTCGCCATGTTCCATGTGGTGGGTGCGACCCCGGAGGCGCCCACGCTGGAAGAGGCCTGCGGCGGCGCGGTGCCGCAGGCCCGGCGGCAGGTCCACCGCGCGGACCTGCAGGGCATCTTCCGCGCGGACTTCGACCGGCAGGAGCGGCTGGACCTGGTGGTCTTCAGCGCGCCGCAACTCTCGATTCAGGAGGCGGTGCAGGTGGTGCAGTTGCTGGACGGAAGGCATGTGGCCCAGGGCACCCGGTTGATCATGACCGTCAACGCCCAGGTGGAGGCCGAGCTCTCGCGCCTGGGTTTCCTGGACAGGCTGACGGCGGCCGGCGGTGAGGTCATCACGGGCACCTGCTTCTATGTCATGGCCCCGGCGCTGGTCCGCCAGGCCATGGGCGCACGCACCCTCGCCACGCCATCGGCGAAGCTGGCCAACATCCTGCGCGGCGCCGGTTACGGCATTGCGCTGGCGGGCGTCGCCGAGTGCGTCGAGGCCGCCATCCGGGGGCGCCTCGCATGAGCCGCCCACCCATCACGGCATGGCACGGCCCCGCCGGCTGTGGACCGGCGGTGGAGGGCATCGCCATCGTCTCCCACCACGGCTTCAACGCCCGCTACGACCTCGACCGCGAGCGCGGCACGTTCTCGCGGCCGGGCCACGATCTCTTCGGCGAAAGCCCCGCCGGGCGCATCTACGTGTTCACCACCCCCAAAGGCGGCATCGCCACCTCCTGGGCCTTGCTGGACCTGCGCGAGCGGGGCCTGGCTCCACTGGCGCTGGTGTGCCGGCGCGCCAACCCCGTCGTGTGGCAGGGCGCGGTGCTGGCCGGCATGCCCATGATCGACCGGCTGAACGAAGACCCCGTCACCCAACTGCGCAGCGGCGATCGCGTCCGGCTGGACCCGCAGGCCGGCACGCTCGAACTGCTCGAGCGCGGCTCGATGAACCCACTTCCCCGCATGAAAGGGCCCTGAAGTTGTCTTCACAACGAAAAACACCCGCGTCGCGCAACCTGCTCTTCATCCTCTCGGACGAGCACGACCCCCGCTACATGGGCTGCTCGGGCGCCGACTGGATGCACACGCCGAACCTCGACCGGCTCGCGCAGCGTGGCACCCGCTTCACCAACGCCTACACGCCCAGCCCCATCTGCGTGCCCGCCCGCGCCGGCCTCGCCACCGGGCGCTGGACGCACCACACCGGCTACTGGGACAACGCCATCGCCTACGAAGGGCGCTGGACCAGCTGGCACCACCGGCTCGCGCAGGCCGGCGTGCGCACCGAGTCGATCGGCAAGCTGCACTACCGACAGGCCAGCGACCCCACCGGCTTCGGCGCGCAGCACGAGCCCCTGCACATCCTCGACGGCATCGGCCTGGTCTGGGGCTCCGTGCGCTCGCCGCTGCCGGCCACGCGCGGGCGCTCCCCCATCTTCGATGAGCTCGGGGCCGGCGAGTCCAGCTACAACCGCTACGACCAGCGCGTGGCCGACCTGGCCTGCGACTGGATCCACGAACGTGGCCACGAGAGCGGCCGTGAAGGTGGCGATGCCCCCTGGGCCCTGTTCGTGGGCTTCGTCGCCCCCCACATGCCGCTGGTGGTGCCGGACGGGTGGCTGAGCAAGTACCCGCTCGATGGCATTCCCGCGCCCAAGCTCAGCGGCCCGGACGATGTGCGCCACCCCTGGGTAGAGCGGCTCAAGCGGCACTGGGACCACGACGCCGCCCTGGGCACCGACGACCGCCGGCGGCTCGCGCGCGCGTGTTACTTCGGCCTGATCTCGTTCATGGACGCGCAGGTCGGCCGGCTGCTGTCGGCCTTGAAGGAGCAGGGCTTCGAGGACAACACCACCGTGATCTACAGCGCCGACCATGGCGACAACCTGGGCGCGCGCGGGCTCTGGAACAAGTCCACGCTGTACCGCGAGTCGACCTCGGTGCCGATGATCCTGGCCGGGCCCGGCATCCCGCAGGCCAGTGTGCGGCAGACCAACGTCAACCTGGTCGATGTCTACCCGACGGCGCTGGCGGCCTGCCAGGTGCCGGTGCTGGAAGAAGAGCGGGACCTGGCCGGCCAGTCGCTCGTGGCCCTGGCCGCGCAGCCCGACGATCCCGCTCGCCTGGGTTTCAGCGAGTACCACGCCGTGGGCTCGGCATCGGCCGCCTACATGGTCGCGCGCAACGGCTTCAAGTACCACCACTACGTCGGCCACGCGCCCGAGCTGTTCCACCTCGAGACGGACCCCGAGGAGTGCATCAACCTGGCCGGCGACCCCCGGTATGCGGGCGAACTCGAATCGCTGCAAGCCGCGCTGCGCGCCATGCTCGATCCCGACGCGGTGGACCGCCAGGCCAAGCGCGACCAGGACGACCTGATCGCCCGCTTCGGCGGGCGCGACAAGGCCCTGACCCGCGGCAACGCGGGCCCCACACCGATGCACGAAAAGTACCGATTGGTCTGACCCCACCATGGCGCCCGTGCCTTCGGCGGCGGGCGTCTTTTCCACCTGAACGAGGAGACATCATGCAAAGAAGAACCTTCATGGCCGGCTTGGCCGCCACCGCCGCCACCGGCCTGCCCCTGGGCGCGTCGGGTGAAACCTTCCCGACCCAGTCGATCAAGATCTACGGCGGCTTCGGGCCGGGCAGCAGCAGCGACGTGGTCACGCGCCTGATGGCGCCGCAGCTCCACCAGGCGCTGGGCCAGCCCATCGTGATCGACAACATCCAGGGCGCGGCCGGCAACATCGCCGCGGCCATGGTCGCCAAGGCCCGGCCGGACGGTTACACGCTGCTGTCGGCCACCAACTCGATGCTGGGCACCAACCCGCACCTCTTTCCGAACAGCGGCGTGCAGCTCGATTCCTTCGTGCCGATCGCGCCTGTCACCAACATCGGCCTGGTGGTCGTCGCCGGCCCGGCCGCGCCGGCCCAGACGCTCGAAGGCGTGCTCGAGGCCAGCCGGCGCGGGCGGGTGACCTACGGCACGCCCGGCGCGGGCACGCCCATGCACCTGATCGGCGAGATGCTGCGCGAACGCAGCAAGGGCGACCTGAGCCACATCCCCTACAAGGGCGGCTCGGCCATGGTGACGGACCTGACCTCGGGCCAGGTCGCCATCGGCATCGTGGCCTACACGCCCGCCTCGGGCCTGATCAAGGCAGGCCAGTTGAAACCGCTCGCGGTCTGCGGCACCAGCCGCCTGGCGGCCTTGCCCAACGTGCCGGCCGTGGCCGAGGTCGTGCCCGGTGTGACCATCGGCGGCTGGTTCGCGCTCATGGCACCGGCCGGCACGCCCGACGCGATCTGCCGCCAGATCGCCAGCGCCGTGGACAAGGCCCTGGCGCCACCCCACATCCAGGCCCAGCTGATCGAGATGGGCTGCGACCGCCTCAAGGGCGGGCCGGACGCGGTGCGCCAGCTGGCCAAGGCGGAATACGACCTGTCGGGCGACCTGATCCGGCGCCTGAACATCCGCCCGGTCTGAGCATGCGCGTCGACGACACCGCCACGCCACCCGGTGAGCCTGCCCACGAGGCGGTCATCCTGCTGCACGGCTTCTGCAGCAGCGCACGCACCTGGGATCGCGTGGCCGCTTCGCTGCAAGAGGCCTTCACGGTCCTCACGCCCGACTGGCCCGGGTTCGGCGCACGGCGCGCCGAGCCGCCGCTGCGCTCCATCGACGCCATGGCCCGGCACGTGCTGGGCCTGGCCGACCGCTACCGCCTGCGCCGCTTTCACGTCGTGGGGCATTCCATGAGCGGCTTCGTCGTGCAGCACCTGCTGATCCACCACCCGGAGCGCGTGGGCCGCGCGGTCCTGTACGGCACCTTCTCTTCCCTGGCCGAGGGTGGCCGCTTCGAGTCGGTGGACGAAACCGCCGCCCGGCTGCAGCGCGAAGGCATCGAACGCACGGTGGAGCGCATCGTCGCCACCTGGTTCCTGGCCGGCCCGCGCGATCCGGACTTTGCCGACGCGGTGCGGCAGGGTTCGCAGATGGCGCTGGACGCCGCCCTGGCCGCCATGGTGGCTTGCCGGGGTTTCGACGTGGCGTCGCAACTCGGCGGTGTGCGCTCACCCGTGCTGGTTGTCGTGGGCGAGCGCGACCAGACGGTGCGCCTGGAGGCCGCCGTGGACCTCGCGCGGCGCATTCCCGGCGCCGGCCTCGCGGTCCTGCCCCACGCGGCGCATGCGGCCCACCTGGAGCGCGCCGAGCTGTTCGATCTGTTGCTGGCGCAGTTCCTGAGCGCTCACACCGCGAAGCGCGCCACCGCCGCTTCGTTCCACGAGAGGCCCACGCCGGGTTCCTGCGGGCACTGAGCCTGGCCGTCGACGAACACCAGGGGGTTTTGCAGGATGGCCCCGGCCAGGTCCATGCGCTCCAGCCAGTGCGCCGTGGGGGTCACCGCCAGCAGGTGCACGCTGATCTCCTGGAAGATGTGGCTGGACATGGGAATGCCGCGGGCCTGGGCCAGGGCCGAGGCCTTGAGCCAGCCCGTCACGCCGCCGATCTTCATGGCGTCGGGCATGGCGAGGTCGCAGGCACCCGCGTCCAGCGCGCGCTGCATGTCCGTCGGCTCGCACCAGTTCTCGCCCATCTGCACCGGAATGCGCGTGTGGCGGCGGATCTCGGCGTGGCCGCGCAGGTCTTCCTGCAGCGTGGGCTCCTCCACCCAGGCGATGCCTTCGCCTTCCAGCGCGCCGATGCGGCGGATCGCCTCGGGCACGGTGAGGCCCTGGTTGTAGTCCACCAGGATCTCCACCTCGGGCCCGACCGCGCGGCGCAGCGCGCGCACCACCTGCAGGTCTTCGGCCAGCGTGGGGTAGCCGATCTTGGTCTTGATGGCGCGGTGCCCTTGCGCGGCGGCGCGCGCGGCGCGCGAGGTGCCCAGTTCGATGCCATCCATGCTGTGGCTGTCGTAGGCCGGCACCGGCTTGGGTTTGCCGCCCAGCAGCGTCACCAGCGGCAGGCCCTGCGCCTTCGCCAGAATGTCCCACAGCGCCATGTCGATGCCCGCGCACGCCATGGTGGTGATGCCGGTGCGGCCCAGCAGGCGAAAGCGCTGCGAGAACCAGCGGTCCAGTTCGAACGGCACGACGCGTTCGCCCACCAATGCCCGGCCGATCGACTCGACCAGCACGCGCGTGGCCTCCAGCGCGATGGGCGTGTAGGTGAACACGTAGGCGTGGCCGACCACCTGGGTGCTGGTCTCGATGTCGATCAGCACCAGCGGCGAGGTGGCCACCACGCCCACACTGGTGCGCACCGGGTACTCCAGCGGCACGTTGACCGCGCGCGCCCTGACGCCGGTGATGGTCGGAATCTCATTCATCGTGTGCTTGCCTGTGGTTGGGAGGTCCATGAACGGGTGACGTGGTCCGGGCCGAGGTCGCGCACGCAAGCCGCCCCCATCAGCGTGAGTGTTCGTACGATCTCGGTGCCGATCAGGCCCAGGGCCTCGCGCGCGCCGGCTTCACCGTTGGCGGCCAGGCCCCACACCGCCGGGCGGCCGACGAACACGCCGCGCGCGCCCAGCGACAAGGCCTTGACCACATCGCTGCCGCGCCGGAACCCGCTGTCGATGAACACCGGGACGCGGTCTTCAACGGATTGCACGATGCCCTGCAAGACCGAAATCGTCGACGGTGCCGCGTCCAGCTGGCGCCCGCCGTGGTTGGACACGATGAGACCGTCCACACCGGCCCGCAGGGCCCGCGCGGCATCGTCCGCGCGCAGCACGCCCTTGAGCAGCAGCGGGCCCGCCCACAGCCGGCGCAGCCAGGCCAGGCTGTCCCAGACCAGGCTGCGGTCCATGGCGCGCGCCAGCAGCGCGGCCTGCAGCTGGGCCGACGCGGCGCCGTCGGTGCTTTCGGACAGGTTCACAAAGCCGGGCGAGCCGGCGCGCGCCATGCCCAGCGACCATGCGGGGTGGCTCGCCAGGTCCCACAGCGTGCGCAGCCCGGGGCGAAACGGCAGCTTGAACCCGTTGCGCAGGTCGCGCTCGCGCATGCCGCTGACCGGCACATCGACGGTGAGCACCAGCGCGCCATAGCCGGCGGCGGCCGCGCGCCGCACGATCTGCTCCGCGATGGCGCGGTCCGACATCACGTACAGCTGCATCCATTGCACGGCATCGGGCGCCGCGGCTCGCACCGCTTCCAGCCGCTCGTTCGAGGCGGTAGACAACACGAAGGGAATGCCCTGCGAGGCCGCCGCGCGCGCCAGCAGCACATCGCCATCAGGGCGCACCAGCCCGTTGAAACCGACCGGGGCCACGCCCAGCGGGCGCGACCAGGTCTGGCCAAACACCTCGACCCGGGTGTCGATCGTGGTGGTGTCCTTCAGGCAGTTCGGCAGCAGGCGCAGCGCGGCGAGGTCGCTGCCATTGCCATGAAGGCAGGCCTCATCCTCCGCGCCGCCATCCACATAGTCGAACACGAAGCGAGGCAGGCGCTGGCGCGCGCCGTTTCGCACATCCTCCATGCGCAACCACATCAGCGAGGCCCGGCGGGTTGATCGAAAGAAAAATCGGGGCGGTGCATGCGGGTGTCTCCTCGCGGTTTTTTTGTCGGCTTGTCCTTCGGAAGATCATACGGAGCGACCCCCCGCAGGCCCATTGATCCCGCTGGTGTTGCACATCGACAGGAACAATGTCGGCCCCGCCTGTGCCGCGCGGCGGCGTGCGATGCGTTCTTCTGCCTGGACACGCCCGAACAGGGGGTAGAGTCGGCGGCATGAACGACGCACCGATCCGCCCCGAACCCCAGCGCCTGGCCAAACGGCTCGCGGCCCAACTGCCGTGCTCGCGCCGCGACGCCGAACACTACATCGCAGGCGGTTGGGTGCGGGTTGACGGCACCGTGGTCGAGGAGCCCATGGCGCGCGTGCGCGACGAGCAGGCCGTGGAGCTCGATCCGAAGGCACGGCTGGAACCGCTGGTGCCGGTCACGCTGGTCTGGCACAAGCCCTCGGGCCAGGCCCTGCCCGACGAATCGCCCTTGCCCGACGAGCTGGCCGCGCGCTGGTTCGCCCCGGGTGCGCGCTTCAAGGGCGACCGCTCGGGCGTGCGCCCGCTCAAGGCGCATGGCCACAAGCTGCTGCCGGTCTCGCCGCTGGAGGTGCTTGCCAGCGGCCTGATGGTGTTCACGCAGAACCCGGGCGTGGCGCGCAAGATCACCGATGCCTCCTCGCCGCTGGAACACGAGTGGCTCGTGGAGGTGCAGGACGATCCCGAACTCGACGACGACGCGCGGCGCGAAGCGGTGCTGCAGTCGCTGGGCAAGGCGCTGTTCTTCGACGGCTGGGCCGTGCCCACGGCGCGCGCGAGCTGGCAGAGCGAGCGGCGCCTGCGGCTGGCGATCAAGGGCACGCTGCCGGGGCAGGTGGCGCACCTGGCCGAGCGTGCCGGCCTGCGCCTGGCCTCGGTGCGGCGCCAGCGCCTGGGCCGCATCGGCCTGGACGGCCTGCCTTCAGGCCAGTGGCGCTACCTCGCCGCGCACGAGCGTTTCTGAAGCCACGCGGCCCACAGGCTCACGGCCATCGCGACCAGCATCACGGCCAGGCCGACCTGGTGCAGGTTCATCATGCGGCCCTGGGCGATCATCACACCGCCCAGCGCCGCGCCCAGGGCCTGCCCGCCATACAGGGCCGAGGTGTTGAGCGCCACGGTGGCCGGGGCCAGCTCGGGGGAGATCTGCACCAGCCGCGCCTGCTGCGCCGAGTTGCACGAGAAGCAGCCCAGCGCCCAGGGGATGAGCACGAAGGCCTGGGCCCAGACGCCGTAGCGGCCCAGCGGCCAGAGCAGCAGGCTCAGCACGATGGCGCCCAGCGTGATCAGCACGGCCCGGGGCGCGCCGATGCGGTCGATGGAGCGCGTGACCGCGACATTGCCCGCCAAGCCGAAGACGCCGAACCACAGGAAGATCAGCGACAGCAGTCCGCCGCCCGCGCCCAGGGTCTGCGCGAAGTAGGGGGCGAAGTAGGAGAACAGCGTGAACTGCCCGAAGGAGAAGAGCAGCGTCACGGCCACGGCGGTCATCAGCGGGGCCGAGCCCAGGGTGCGGCCCCAGGCTTCGCGCGACAGCGCGGCCGGTTTGATGCCGTCGGGCATCTCGCGCCACACCCAGGCGCCGCTGAGGAACGAGGTCAGCGCCACCAGCCCGAAGGCCCAGCGCCAGTTGAGTTCGCTGCTGATCCAGGCCGACAGCGGCATGCCCAGCACCGAGGCCAGCGACCAGCCCAGGAAGATGAAGGTGATGGCGCGCCCGCGCATCGCCGGGCCGACCAGCAGGCCCACGCTGGCCGCCGCCTGCGGCGTGAAGATGGCCGGCGCGATGACGGCCAGCACGCGCAGCGGCATCAGGCTGGCGTAGTTGGGTGCCAGTGCGCAGGCCAGCAGCAGCACGCCGTACCAGATCAGCGAGATCGTGAGCAGGCGGCGCCGGTCCCAGCCCGCGACCAGGCTGGCGAACAGCGGCGCGCCCAGGCCCATCAGGATGGCCGCGGCCGTGATCAGCTGGCCGGCCTGCGGGATCGACACGCCCAGCGAGTGGCTGATGTCGTTGAGCGTGCCGGGCACCACCATCACGCCGGTGCCGATCACGAAGTTGCCCACCATCAGGGCCCAGAGGGCGCGTGGCAGGCGGTTGCTGGCAACGGTCATGGATGCAGGGTTCCAGGGAAGAACCACAACAGCGCGGCCGTCATGGTGAGGTAGCGGGCGAACTTGCCGATGGCCATGTAGGCCAGGCAGGGCCAGAACGGAAATTTGAGCCAGCCTGCCACGGCGCACAGCGGGTCGCCCACCACCGGCAGCCAGGACATGAGGCAGGCCTTGGGGCCGAAGCGCTCCAGCCATTGCAGCGCGCGCAGATCGACGTGGTTGCCGCGCGCTCGGTCCACCACCTTGTGCGTGCCCAGGCCCATGAGCCAGCTCACGGCGCCGCCGGCCGTGTTGCCGGCGGTGGCCACCAGGATGGCGGGCCAGAAGAGATGCGGGTTGATCTTGATCAGGCCGAACACCGCCGGCTCCGACCCCAGGGGCAGCAAGGTGGCCGATATGAAGGACACCACGAAGACCGTGCTCAGGCCGAATTCGGGCAGGGCCAGCAGCTCTATCAGGTAGGTGATCCAGTCGGGCATGGGCGGCGAAATCCGGGGGTGGGGGAGACCGGCGATCGGGAAGTCGGAGGGAGAGGGCAAAAAGGGTGTCGACATATCGCCTGCTGAAAAAACAGGCAGATACAATCGCGTTCCTTCGCCCCCGCGTTAGCAGGGATCGCGGCAGTTCCACCGCTCGACACCGATTCTCCCACCGCCATGCAACTCGGGGCTTTCACCCTGCCCAATGCCCTGTTCGTCGCGCCCATGGCGGGGGTGACGGACCGGCCGTTCCGCAAGCTGTGCAAGCGCCTGGGCGCGGGCTACGCGGTCAGCGAGATGGTGACCTCGCGCCCCGATCTGCAGGACAGCCTCAAGACCTCGCGCCGCGCCAACCACGAAGGCGAGGCCGCGCCGATCTCGGTGCAGATCGCCGGCACCGACGCGCAGATGATGGCCGACGCCGCGCGCTACAACATCGACCGGGGCGCGCAGATCATCGACATCAACATGGGCTGCCCGGCCAAGAAGGTCTGCAACAAGTGGGCCGGCTCGGCGCTGATGCAGGACGAGACGCTGGCCATCGAGATCGTGCAGGCCGTGGTGGCCGCCTGCGAGCCGCACGGCGTGCCCGTCACCCTCAAGATGCGCACCGGCTGGTGCGCCAGCGTGCGCAACGCCCCCACGCTCGCGCTGGCCGCCGAAGCCGCGGGTGTGCAGATGCTCACCGTGCACGGCCGCACGCGCGAGCAGGGCTACAAGGGCCAGGCCGAGCACGACACCGTTGCCCACATCAAGAGCCGCGTGCGCATTCCGGTGGTGGCCAACGGCGACATCGACAGCCCCGAGCAGGCGCGCGAGGTGCTGCGCCGCACCGGGGCCGACGCCATCATGGTCGGCCGCGCCGCCCAGGGCCGGCCCTGGATCTTCCGTGAAATCGCCCACTTCCTCGCCACCGGCGAACACCTGCCGCCGCCCGACCTGGCCGACGTGCGGGTCTGGCTGCTCGATCACCTGCACGACCACTACGACCTGTACGGCGAGTCCACCGGTGTGCGCAGCGCGCGCAAGCACCTGGGCTGGTACGCACAATCGCTGCCGCTGCCCCCCGGCGCGGCCGCCCTGTTCCGTTCGCGCGTCAACGCCGTCACCACGGTGGAGGCGCAGCTGCGCTGCGTGAGCGAGAGCCTGGACGAGTGGTCGTCCGGCGAAACCACAACAACAACCCCGAGCGACAACTGGAAACTGGCCGCATGAAACAGAACAAATTGCACGACTGTGTGCGTGCCAGCATGGAAGACTTCTTCCGCGACCTCAACGGCACCGACCCCGCCAACCTGCACGACATGCTGGTCAAGGCGGTGGAAAAACCCTTGCTCGAAGTGGTGATGGAGCAGGCGCAGAACAACCAGTCGCGCGCCGCGCAATGGCTGGGGCTGAACCGCAACACGCTGCGCAAGAAGCTCCTTGAGCACAAGCTCATCGACTGAGCCCGACCGATTTCCCAACCTCCCAAGCCCTCTCTTCCATGCGCGCACTCATCTCCGTCTCCGACAAGACCGGCATCGTCGAACTCGCCCAGGCCCTGCACGGCCTCGGCGTGGCCCTGATCTCCACCGGCGGCACCGCCAAGCTGCTGGCCGAGAAAGGCCTGCCGGTGACCGAGGTGGCCGAGGTGACGGGCTTTCCCGAGATGCTCGACGGCCGCGTGAAGACGCTGCACCCCAAGGTGCACGGCGGCCTGCTGGCGCGCCGCGACCTGCCCGAGCACATGGCCGCGCTCAAGACCCATGGCATCGACACCATCGACCTCCTGATCGTCAACCTCTATCCCTTCGAGTCCACCGTGGCCAAGGCCGGTTGCACGCTGGAAGACGCGATCGAGAACATCGACATCGGCGGCCCTGCCATGGTGCGCAGCGCCGCGAAGAACTGGAAGGACGTGGCGGTGCTGACCGACGCGGCCCAGTACCCGGCCGTGATCGACGAACTCAAGGCCAGCGGCAAGCTCAGCGACAAGACGCGCTTCGCGCTCTCGGTCGCCGCGTTCAACCGCATCAGCAACTACGACGCGGCCATCAGCGACTACCTCTCGTCCATCGAGTTCGAAGAAGGCGCCAGCGTGCCCCGCCGCAGCGAGTACCCGGCCCAGAGCAACGGCCGCTTCGTCAAGCTGCAGGACCTGCGCTACGGCGAGAACCCGCACCAGAGCGCCGCCTTCTACCGCGACCTGCACCCGGCGCCGGGCTCGCTGGTCACGGCCAGGCAGCTGCAGGGCAAGGAACTCAGCTACAACAACATCGCCGACGCCGACGCGGCCTGGGAATGTGTCAAGAGCTTCGAGGTGCCGGCCTGCGTGATCGTCAAGCACGCCAACCCCTGCGGCGTGGCCGTGGGCAAGGACGCGCTGGAGGCCTACGGCAAGGCCTTCCAGACCGATCCCACCAGCGCCTTCGGCGGCATCATCGCGCTCAACCGCGTGCTTGATGGCGCGGGCGCGCAGGCGATCAGCAAGCAGTTCGTCGAGGTGCTGATGGCGCCCGGCTACACGCCCGAGGCGCTGGAGGTCTTCAAGGCCAAGGCCAATGTGCGCGTGCTCGAAATCGCGCTGCCCCCGGGCGGCGCCAGGGCGTGGGACAAGGGCCTGAACCTCAGCGATGTGAAGCGCGTGGGCTCGGGCCTGCTGATCCAGAGCGCCGACAACCACGTGCTGCAACGCAGCAACCTCAAGGTGGTCACCCAGCTGCAGCCGACCGAACAGCAGATCGAAGACCTGCTGTTCGCCTGGAAGGTGGCGAAGTTCGTGAAGTCCAACGCCATCGTGTTCTGCAAGGACGGCATGACCATGGGCGTGGGTGCGGGCCAGATGAGCCGCCTGGACTCGGCGCGCATCGCCAGCATCAAGGCCGGCCACGCCAAGCTCTCGCTGCAGGGCACGGCGGTGGCCAGCGACGCCTTCTTCCCGTTCCGCGACGGCCTGGACGTGGTGGTGGACGCGGGCGCGAGCTGCGTGATCCAGCCGGGTGGTTCGATGCGCGATCAGGAAGTGATCGACGCGGCGGACGAGCGTGGTGTCGTCATGGTCTACAGCGGCGTGCGCCACTTCCGCCATTGAGCGAACGGCGCCACGCGCGCCTGAATGCCCTCCGGGCCGCCGCAGAAACCTGCCGCGGCCCTTTTTCTTGCGTGGTCCCCGACCTTGAATAGTTAACTTCTATTCTTCGGATGCGGCCAATCAAATGGCTGTTTTCAAGGCGGCTCTCTATTCTCTGGGCCGGCGCGATCCAGACGGCCGACCCAGAACAACAACAGGAGACCCGCATGCTCACCCTGCAGAAGATGCCTGAAGCATCCACCGTGCGTTTTCAGCCCGAGCCCTGGATTCACCTGATCGAGCAGCTCGATGTGATCCTGGCGATGGTGCAAGCCGGTGACTCGAATCCCGTGCTCCGCCGCTTCGGTGCCCGCCGGCGTTCGGCCATGTACCGCCGCCTCATGCTGGAGCGAAGGCGCCTCATTGCGCAGATCATGGTCTGGGGGCATGCCGACATCGCCATGGGCCCGATGCCGGATGCGCTGGCGTCGCAGCGCGATCTTGATGCCGAGTTCAAGCGCCTCGGGGACGCCTTCGAGCGGTGCGCGCAGGACCTGTCACCGCTGACGCAGGCCGCGCTGCGGGACTGGCTGACGCTGCGCTCGCACATGCACCGGGAGCACGCCCGTTTTTTCCGGGCGTACTGACCGAAGCCCGCGCTCAGCGCGCCAGCTGCTTGAACACGTCGCGCGCTGCGGCCACCGTGTCTTCGATGTCCTGGGCCGTGTGCGCCGCGCTCACGAAGCCGGCTTCGTACAGGGCCGGCGCGATGTAGACGCCGCGGTCCAGCAGGCCGTGGAACAGGGTGTTGAAGCGCGGGCCGTCGGTGGTCATCACCTTGGCGTAGTTCTGCGGCAGGTCGTCGAACAGGAAGAAGCCGAACATGCCGCCCTCGCTGTCACCGCTCAGTGCCACGCCCTCGGCGGCGGCGGCGCGCTTGAGGCCATCGACCAGCGAACGCGTGGTGGCCGCGAGCTTGTCGTAGAAACCGGGCCGGCGAATTTCCTTGAGCGTGGCCAGACCGCAGGCCGTGGCCACCGGGTTGCCCGAGAGCGTGCCGGCCTGGTACACGCCGCCCAGCGGCGCGAGCTGTTCCATCACCGCGCGCTTGGCGCCGAAGGCGGCCAGCGGCATGCCGCCGCCGATCACCTTGCCCATCACGGTCATGTCGGGCTCGAAGCCGGGGATGAGCTTGGCGTACACGCTTTGCGCGCCGCCCAGCGCCACGCGGAAACCGGTCATGACCTCGTCGAAGGCGAGCAGGGCGCCGTGCTGCGTGCACAGCTCGCGGCAGCGCTTCATGAACGGCACGCTGGCGCGCACGAAATTCATGTTGCCCGCGATCGGCTCGATGATGAGGCAGGCCACGTCGGGGCCGTGCTCGGCGAACGCGGCCTCGAGTTGTTCGAGGTTGTTGTATTCGAGCACGAGGGTGTGCTGCACCACCTCGGGCGGCACACCGGAGCTGGTGGGGTTGCCGAAGGTGGCCAGTCCCGAGCCGGCCTTGACCAGCAGGGCGTCGGCATGGCCGTGGTAGCAGCCCTCGAACTTGATGATCTTCTTGCGGCCGGTCGCGCCGCGCGCCAGGCGGATGGTGCTCATGCCGGCCTCGGTGCCCGAGCTCACCAGCCGCACCATGTCGATGCTGGGCACCAGTTCGACGATGGCCTCGGCCAGCTCGACCTCGCGCTCGGTCGGCGCGCCGAACGAGAAACCCTCCAGCACGGCCTTCTGCACCGCCTCGACCACCGCCGGGTGGCCATGGCCCAGGATCATCGGACCCCAGGAGCCGATGTAGTCGATGTAGCGCTGGCCGTTGGCGTCCCAGAAGTGGGCGCCCTGGGCGCGTTGCACGAAACGGGGTGTGCCGCCCACCGCGCGGAAGGCGCGCACGGGCGAGTTCACGCCGCCGGGGATCAGCGCCTTGGCGCGGTCGAACAGTTGCTGGTTGCGATCGGTGGTCATGGAGCGAAGGTCAATGTCTCGTGGTGTCGAGCGGGAAATCGTTGGCGTCGAGTGTGCTGTCGGGCGTGCTTTCGGCGGGGGCTTCTTCTTCCTCGCCCTCGTCGTCGTGGGCCCAGAACAGGCGGTCGGGCACGGCGTGGCCCATGCCGGGCTGGAAGCCCGCGTCCAGGCACTGGTCGAGGTAGGTGAGGGCTTCGGCGCAGGCCGCCTGCAGGTCGCTGCCGCCCGCGATGAGCGCGCACAGCGCGGCCGACAGGGTGTCGCCCGCGCCGGTGAAGGTGGCTTCGAAGCGCTCGTAGCGCGCCGTGGCCAGCACCGTCTCGGGCGTGGCGAGGTGGCTTTCCAGGTACTGGTCGGCCGCGTTGAACCCGGTCACCAGGGTGTAGGGCACGCCGTGCACGGCGGCCGCGCGGGCCACCTCGCGGGCGGTTGGCGGGCGATCGCCTTCCCACTCGGGCAGCAGCCAGCGGCACAAGGTGCTGTGGTTGCCCACCAGCACCGTGGTCTGCGGCAGCAGCAGTTCGGCGCAGGCGTCCAGGTAGGTGTCGATCGCCATCTCGTCCCACCAGGAGAGGTCGGGCATGTAGGTGATGACCGGGACCTCGCTGTAGTCGGTCGTGATCTCCGCGATCACGCTCAGGTTTTCCGGGCTGCCCACGAAACCGACCTTGAAGGCCTGCACCGGCATGTCCTCCAGCGCGCAGCGCGCCTGGTCGGCCACCGCTTCTTCATCGAAAGCGTAGTGGTCGTGAATGTCGGAGGTGTCGCGGATGTAGGCGCCCGTGACGATGGGCAGCACGTGCGTCGACGCGCTCGACATGGCGGTGATGTCCGCGCTCAGGCCACCCGCGCCGCTGGGATCGCTGGCGTTGAAGGTCAGCACGCACGGCAGGGAAATCTCGCCGGGCTTCTCGACCGTTTCGGGCGCGAAAGTTGCGGGTGTATCGGGCATGGGTACGGAGGGGGGGAAGGGTTGTGGCGCGGTCACCCGGGTGGGTGCGTTGCGCAGGGCGCCAAACGTGATCGACAGCCGGTCCAACTGGCTTGCGGAGCGGCTTATGTCGCTCGATACAATGCTTGCATTCTAAGACAATGCCCCCTATAACCATGACCGAAACCAAGACTTGGATGTGCCTGATCTGCGGCTGGATTTACGACGAAGCCGCAGGTGCACCCGAGCATGGCGTGGCCGCCGGCACTCCCTGGGCTGAGGTGCCGATGAACTGGACCTGTCCCGAGTGCGGCGCCCGCAAAGAAGATTTTGAAATGGTGCAGATCTGAGGTCGGGGTCTGCGCGCTTGATGGTTTCCTGGCGAACCCGGTAGGGTATTTCTCCGGTCTCGCTTTCCTCGTTCTGTCCCACCCACTGGAGCTAGTGAAACGTGAGCACAACGCCTGCCCTCAAAGTCCTGGTGGTTGACGACAGCAACACCATCCGCCGCAGCGCCGAGATTTTCCTCAAGCAGGGCGGGCATGAAGTCCTGCTGGCCGACGACGGCTTCGACGCCCTGGCCAAGATCAACGACTACCAGCCCGATCTGGTGTTCTGCGACATCCTCATGCCGCGCCTCGACGGCTACCAGACCTGCGCCATCATCAAGCGCAACGCCCGCTTCGCCAGCATCCCCGTGGTGATGCTGTCGTCCAAGGACGGCGTGTTCGACAAGGCGCGTGGGCGCATGGTCGGCTCGCAGGACTACCTCACCAAACCCTTTACCAAAGACCAGCTGCTGCAAGCCGTGCAGCAGTTCGGCGCCAACCTGACAGGAGCAGTGTGATGCCCATTCGGAAAATCCTCGTGGTGGACGACTCGAAAACCGAGCTGATGGTCCTGTCCGATCTGCTGGGAAAAAACGGCTACACCGTGAGCACCGCTGAGAACGCGGACGAGGCCTTCCGTCGGCTTGGCGAGGAAAAGCCCGATCTGATCCTGATGGACGTGGTGATGCCCGGTCAGAATGGGTTTCAACTCACGCGTGCCATCACGCGGGACCCTCAGTATTCGAGCATTCCCATCGTCATGTGCACGAGCAAAAATCTGGAGACCGACCGCGTCTGGGGCATGCGCCAGGGCGCACGCGACTACGTGACCAAACCGGTCGACGCGGAAGAGTTGCTGTCGAAGATTCGCGCGCTGGGTTGACCGCACCAACGACCTGAACCGCACCGAGCATGGCCAAACGTCAATCACTCAAGGAACTCCAGGAACGATTGGCCCAGCGTTTGACGGCCGCCAAGACCGAAGCCGTCACCGCCACCTGGTTGGCGGTCGAAGCCGGCGACCGGCGTTACCTGCTCCCTCTGGTGCAGTCCGGTGAAATCTTCCCCTGGTCCGCGCTGCAGCGCGTGCCCTACACCAAGCCCTGGTACGCCGGGGTCGCCAGCCTGCGCGGCGGCCTGCACGGCGTGATCGACCTGGCCCGCCTGGTCGGCTCGGCGGCCTCGGCGCTCCCTTCCCCGACCAGCGAACGCGTGACCTCCGAGTCACGCCTGGTCAGCCTGCACACCGCGCTCGGCTTCAATGCCGTGATCTGGATCGACCGCCTGCTCGGTCTGCGCAACCCCTCCATGTTCACCGCGCTCGGGGCCAATCCCGAGGGCGCGCCTTCGTATTTCACCCGCTCGCTGGTCGATGCCCAGGGTCAGTCCTGGCAGGAGCTGGATCTGCAGATGCTGGTGGCCGAGCCCGAGTTTCTGGCGATCGCCGCCTGAAGGTTGAACCCGCGGACCGCATGGGGTCCATTCGTCATTCTGTTTTCAGTTGGAAGGTTTTTACATGGCTATGCTTGATCGATTCCAGGGTCTCTTCAAGAAAAAAGCCGGCGACGAACCCGACCTTTCCAATGCCACCGACCAGGAGGTCGCCGAACTCGCGGCGGCCCGCCTGGCGCCGACGCTTGCATCGGAAGGCCTCGTCGGCAATCCGATGGTGGACGAGGACAGCCCCGACGCCAGCGGCCAGGTGACCCTGCCGCTGCTGGGCAGCAAACCGGCCGAGCAGCACCAGCGCACGCTGGCCATCCTGCTGGCGCTCGGCCTGGTCGTTCTCGGTGGCGTGACGCTGTATGCCCTGACCCAGACCGAAAAGGTCGGTCAGCAGGTGGCCGCCAGCGGCCAGGCCCTGATGCAGTCGCAGCGCCTGGCCAAGAGCGTGTCGCAGGCCCTGATCGGCAGCCCTACCGCCTTCCCCGAGGTGCGCGACAGCTCGACCGTGATGGCCCGCACGCTGCGCGGTCTGCAGGGCGGCGACAGCGAGATGTCGCTCGACGCGCTGGGCGCCGAATATTCGGAAGACCTCGGCAAGATCCTGCCCAAGGTGGACCAGGCCGAGCGCAATGCGGCGGCGGTGCTGGCGCAGCAGAACATCCTGACGCAGGTGGGCAACGCCTTGCGCACCATCAACCGGCAGTCGTCGGATCTGCTGGAGATCGCCGAGACCGTGTCCTCGCTGAAGCTGCAGCAGAACGCGCCGGCCGCCGAGATTTCGGCCTCGGGCCAGCTGGTGATGCTGACCCAGCGCATCGGCAAGTCGGCCAACGAGTTCCTGACGATGGAGGGCGTGAGCCCGGAAGCGGTGTTCCTGCTCGGCAAGGACTTGAACACCTTCAAGGAAATCGCCGAAGGCCTGCTCAACGGCAGCGACGAACTGCGCCTGGCCGCCGCGCGCGACCCGCAGGTGCGCGAGCGCCTGGACGCCCTGCTCAAGCTGTACGAAGCCACGCGCGTCGAAGCCGGCGCGATTCTGGGCAACCTGCAGGGCCTGGTCTCGGCACGTGAAGCGCAGGCCGGCATCATTGCCGACAGCGAGCCCCTGCGCCTGAGCCTGGAGAAGCTGCAGGGCGACCTGTCGTCGCGCTCGGGCCTCGGTGGCGGCCAGTTGGCGGCCCTGGCCCTCTCGGCCCTGTTTGCCCTGCTGTGCGCGGGCGGCCTGGCCTATGTGCAGCTGCTCGACAGCCGCCAGCGCCAGTCGGTCGCGGAATCGCAGCGGCTTGCTGCCGAATCGCTGGAGCAGGACGCCAAGCGCGTCAACGACGCCAACCAGGCGGCCATTCTTCGCCTGATGAACGAACTGCAGACGGTGGCCGAAGGCGATCTGACGCAGGAAGCCACCGTCACGGAAGACATCACCGGCGCCATCGCCGACTCGGTGAACTACACGGTGGAAGAACTGCGCTCGCTGGTGGGCAACGTGCAGGCCACGGCCACGCGCGTGGCGCAGACGACGTCGGCGGTGGAAAGCACCTCGACCGAGCTGCTGGCCGCGTCCACCGAACAGCTGCGCGAGATCCGCGAAACCGGCCAGTCGGTGCTGGACATGGCGCAGCGCATCAACCAGGTGTCGGGCCAGGCGCAGGAGTCGGCCACGGTGGCCCGCGCGTCGCTGCAGGCCGCCGAGTCGGGCCTGCAGGCCGTGCAGGACGCCATTGGCGGTATGAACGCCATCCGCGACCAGATCCAGGAAACCTCCAAGCGCATCAAGCGGCTGGGTGAGTCGTCGCAGGAGATCGGTGAAATCACCGAACTGATCTCGGACATTACCGAACAGACGAACGTGCTGGCCCTCAACGCCGCCATCCAGGCGGCGTCGGCCGGTGAAGCCGGCCGGGGCTTCTCGGTGGTGGCGGAAGAAGTGCAGCGGCTGGCCGAACGCTCCGCCGATGCCACGCGCCAGATCTCGGCGCTGGTGAAGGCGATTCAGACCGACACGCAGGACGCGGTGGCCGCCATGGAGCGTTCCACGCAGGGTGTGGTCGAAGGGGCCAAGCTGTCGGACAACGCCGGTACCGCGCTGTCGGAGATCGACCGTGTGTCGCGCCGCCTCGCCGAACTGATTGAACAGATTTCCGATGCCGCGTCCCGCGAAGCGGATTCGGCCAACGAGGTGGCCGGCAACATCCAGCACATCTTCGCGGTGACCGAACAGACCGGCGAAGGCACGCGCTCCACGGCGGCCCAGGTGCGCGAGCTCTCGGCCATGGCCGAGGAACTGCGCCAATCCGTGGCCCGATTCAAGATCGCCTGACGACCCCGCTCGGCGCCCGCGTCAACCCACTGGAAGAACATGCTCGACTCCGCCATCGACACCGACAGCCTGCCAGCGGACGCGCCGGTCGCCGACCTCGGCCCCCTGGCCTGGGTTTTCGAGGAACTGCGCAAATCGCTCGACGGCGCCAACAAGGCCATCCGGCGCTTCGTGCGCGAGACCGAACTGTCGCGCAACAACGACCTGGAGGCGGTGGACCCCGGTTCGCTGCGGCTGGCGCGCCAGCAGTTGCACCAGGCCGTGGGTGCGCTGGAGATGGTGGGGCTGACCTCGCCGGCCCAGGTGCTGCGCGCGATGGAAGCCGCGGTGCAGCGTTTCGTGCAGCGCCCGAGCACATGCAACGAAGAGGCCGCGGGCAAGGTCGAGCGCGCGAGCTTCGCGCTGATCGAGTACCTGGAAGCGGTGCTCAACAACAAGCCGATCCAGCCGGTGGCGCTGTTCGCGCAGTACCGCGAGGTGCAGGAGCTGGCCGCGGCCGAGCGCGTGCACCCGGCCGATCTGTGGCCCTTCGAACACCGGGGCAAGGAGGTCGGCGCGCCGGCCGACGTCGCCGCGCTCGAATCCAGCGCGGCGGTGCGCTCGCTGTTCGACCGCCTGGTGCTGCTGGTCGTGAAGACCCAGAGCGTGGCCGCCGCGCAGCAACTGGCCAAGCTCAGTGCCGGCCTGTCCGCCGGCGCCACCGATGCGCGCTCGCGCACGTTCTGGCGCGTGGCCGCCGGTTATTTCGAGGCGGTGGCGCAGCGCCTGCTGCCGCCCGACGTCTACGTCAAGCGCGCAACCTCGCGCATCCTGCTGCAGTTCGTCAACCTCAGCCAGGGCAAGGCCCAGGTGTCGGAGACCCTGCTGCACGACCTGCTGTTCTTCTGTGCCCAGCCCACGGCGGTTTCCGCCACCACCACGCCCCACCTGGCGGCGGTGCGCGACGCCTTCGGCCTGGGCCACTTGCCGCCGGTGGACTACCACCAGGCCACGCTGGGCCGCTACGACCCGGCGGTGCTCGCCCAGGCGCGCAAGCGCATCCACGCGGCCAAGGAAGTCTGGTCGCTGTACTCCGGCGGCGACAGCAGCCGCGCCCGGCAGGTGGCCGACCAGTTCAGCCTGATCGGTGATTCGCTGCTCAAGCTGCACCCGGCCAGCACCGTGCTGGCCCAGGCCCTGGTGAAGGCGGCCGATCAGGCCGTGCAGGAAGCAGGCAGCGTGCGCGCCGAACTGGCGATGGAAGTCGCCACCACCACGCTGTACCTGGAAGCGGCCTTTGAAGACTTCGACCCCAGCGCACCCGAGCTGACCGAACGCACGCAAGCCCTCGCCGAACGCCTGGAAGGCGTGCTCGCCGGGCGGCCCGCGCAGCCGCTGGATGTGTGGATGGAGCAGCTGTACCGGCGCGTGAGCGACCGCCAGACCATGGGCAGCGTGGTCGGCGAACTCAAGGCCTCGCTGGGCGAGGCGGAAAAATCGCTCGACCAGTTCTTCCGCAACCCGCAGGAGAAGGCGGGCCTGCACGTGGCGGTGTCCCAGCTGGGGCAGATGCGCGGCGTGCTCTCCGTGCTGGGGCTGGAGCAGGCGGTGCTCACCGTGGCCCGCATGCGCAACGCGGTGGACCAGATCCTCGACACCGAGGTGGACGAGGCGCTGGCGCGCGAGGCCGGCACCTTCCAGCAGCTGGGCAACAACCTGAGCGCGATGAGCTTCCTCGTCGACATGCTCAACTACCAGCCGGCGCTGGCCAAGAAGCTTTTCGTGTTCGACGAAGAGAAGGGCGAGCTGCTGCCCCTCATGGGCCGCAGCGTGGGGGCCGATGCGGCGCACCAACCCGCCCTGGAAGAGGCGCAGGCCATCAGCGATGGCGTGCAGCGCGTGGTCGACAGCGTGCAGGGTGGCCTGAGCCTGGTCGATCTGAGCGAACAGCTCGACTCGCTGGCGGATCAGGCTTCGCTGGCCGAGCAGTCGGGCGTGGCGCGGGCCGCGCGCGAAGCGGCCGAGGCGGTGGTCGGTGACGATGCCGCCGCCGGTGCGCAGGCCCTGGTGGGCCTGTCGGCGTCTTCCACGGCGGCCCAGGCGCCCGAGCCCGAAGCGCCCAGCGACGCGGACAACGACGAAGACGACCTGCTCGACATCTTCCTGGAAGAGGCCCGCGAGGTCGTGGCCAACGGCCTGGAAGCCGTGTCGCACCTGCAGGTGCAGCCCAGCGATCTGGAGCACCTGACCACGCTGCGCCGGGCGTTCCACACGCTCAAGGGCAGTTCGCGCATGGTCGGCCTGGACGAATTCGGCGAAGCGGCTTGGGCCATGGAGCAGTTGCTCAACACGGTGCTGGCCGAACAGCGGCCCGCCAGCCCGCCCCTGCTCACGCTCTCAGGCGAGGCCATGACCGAGTTCGGGCGCTGGGTGGACGACATCTCGGCACGCCGTGCCGTGCCCTGGCGCTCGCTGCCCTTCCGCGCCAGCGCCGAGGCGCTGCGCGACCAGGGGCAGTACCTGCCGCTGGCCTCGCCGGAGGCGGCCACGTCCGCACCGGCGCCTCTGGTGGAAGCCACCGTGTTCGTGCCGCCGGAGGCGGCCGAACCGGCCCCGGTGGGGGAGGCCCTGGCCGAGCCCTCGTTCGACCTCGATCTCGATGCCGTGGCCGCAGCCGCAGCCGCAGCCGCAGCTGCGACCGCAGAGGCGCCTGCCGATGCACCGCCCACCCAGGATTTCCCGCCGGTGGACGCCGCCGCCGAGCCGCCGGTGGTGGCCCCGCCGCTGGACGCCGAGCCGCTGCTGGCCGACATCGATTTCGGCAGCCTCGCCGCGTTCTCCTCCGCCGCGCAAGCCGTGCCGGCCGAAGTGCCGGTCGAACCCGAGCCCACCCTGGTTGAGCCCGTCCTGGCCGAGCCCGAATGGGCCGACCCCGAACTGGCCCAGGTGGTCGATCCCGTAGAAGAACCGCTGCTGGCGAGCGTGTCCGAGGTGGTGGACGAGGCGGAGGTGGCACCGCTGCCCGAGCCCGTCGAGGCCCCCCCGCGGACGACCATCTGGCCCTGGAAGTGGCGCAGTCGGTCGAACCTTTCGCGCTGCCCGAACCCGAGCCCGAGGCCATCCCCGACGAACAGACCAAGGTCATCGGTTCGCTGCGCATCGGCCTCAAGCTCTACAACGTCTACCTCAACGAGGCCGACGAGTGGTCCCGCCGCCTCAACACCGTTCTGACCGAGTGGGCCCTGGAGCGCCACGAGCCGGTGCCCGAGCAGGCCGAGGCGCTGGCGCATTCGCTGGCCGGCAGTTCGGCCACGGTGGGCTTCCAGTCCCTGTCCGACATCGCGCGCGCGCTGGAGCATGCGATCGAATCGGTGGGCATGCACCAGCGCTCGGGCCACCCGGCCAGTGCCGGCCAGGCCCAGCTGTTCGTCGAGGCGTCGGACGACATCCGCCGCCTGTTGCACCAGTTCGCCGCCGGCTTCCTCAAGGAGCCCAACGCCGAGCTGATGGACGCCCTGTACCGCGTGGTGCACGACCCGCAGCCCGAACCCGAGCCCGCCGTCGAGGCGCCAGCGCCCGCCGAGGTGCAGGCGCCCCAGGACGACGGCGCGCCGGTGCTGGCGCTGACCGGTTTCGAGGTGCCCGACCGCGCCGAACACACCACCGCCTTCACCGCGCCGCACGCCGACGTGAGCCGCGTGCACGAGGTGGTGCAGGACATTGACGACGACATCGACGTGGTCGATACCGTGGACGTCGACCTGTTCCCGATCTTCGCGGAAGAGGCGCAGGAGCTCATTCCTCAGCTCGACGGCGCCTTGCGCCAGTGGGTGGCGCGCCCCGACAACAGCAGCGCGCGCGCCGAGGTGCTGCGCAACCTGCACACGCTCAAGGGCAGCGCGCGCCTGGCCGGCGCCTTGCGGCTGGGCGAGATGGCACACCGCATGGAAACCACCGCCGAGCGGTTGGGCTCCGACCTTCAGCGCGGTGCCGACCTCGAACCCCTGCAGAGCGCGTTCGACGCCATCAGCGCGCGTTTCGAGCAGTTGCGCAACGCCGACGCCCAGATCATCGACATCGCGCCGCCGGCGCCCGAGTCGGTGCCGGCCCAGCCGGTGGCAGAAGCCGCCCCACCGCCCGTGGCCGACACCGCCGCCATCGGCGGGGAGGGGGGCCTGACCGGCATCTCGCTGCCGCAGGCGCCCACGATCCTGCAGGCCCGCGCGGGTGCCGCCGTGCGCGTGCGCCCCGAGCTGCTGGACCGCCTGGTCAACCAGACCGGCGAGGTGATGATCACGCGCTCGCGCATGGAGTCCGAACTCGTGACCCTGCGCGGCTCGCTCAAGGACCTCACGGGCAACCTGGACCGTCTGCGCGGCCAGTTGCGCGACATCGAGCTGCAGGCCGAGACCCAGATGCAGTCGCGGCTGGCCCAGGCGCGCGACGCCGACCAGTCGTTCGACCCGCTGGAGTTCGACCGCTTCACCCGCGTGCAGGAACTCACCCGCATGATGGCCGAGTCGGTGAACGACGTGGCCACCGTGCAGCGCAACCTGCAGCGCGCGGTGGAGGCCACCGAAGACAGCCTGGTCGCCCAGGCGCGCCAGACGCGCGAACTGCAGCGCGACCTGCTGCGCACGCGCATGGTGGAGTTCGAAGGCATCTCCGAGCGCCTGTACCGCGTGGTGCGCCAGGCATCCAAGGAAACCGGCAAACAGGTGCGGCTGGACATCACCGGCGGCAACATCGAAATGGACCGCGGCGTGCTCGACCGCATGACCGCCGCGTTCGAACACCTGCTGCGCAACAGCGTGGCCCACGGCATCGAAGCGCCCGAGCGGCGCCAGCAGGCCGGCAAGCCGGCGGAAGGTCAGATCGAGATCGTGCTGGGCCATGAGCTCAACGACGTGTCGCTGGTGTTCACCGACGATGGCGCCGGCCTCGATCTCGCGCGGCTGCGCGAAAAGGGCCTGGCGCAAGGCATCGTGCCGGCGGGCACCGAGTTGAGCGACGAGGACGCCGCCCAGCTCGTGTTCGAGCCCGGCATCAGCACGGCGCGCGAGGTGTCCGAACTGGCCGGCCGTGGCATCGGCATGGACGTGGTGCGCAACGACGTGGTCGCGCTGGGCGGCCGCATCGAGACCGCCACGCAGGCCGGGCAGGGCACCAGCTTCAAGCTGGTGCTGCCGCTGACGACCGCGGTCACGCAGGTGGTGATGCTGCGCGCGGGCGGGCTCACCGTGGGCGTACCGTCCAACCTGGTCGAGGTGGTGCGCCGCTTGGGCAACGACGACCTCACCAAGGCCTACGCCAGCGGCCACCTCAATGTGGCGGGCGAGGACGTGCCCTTCTACTGGGCTGGTGCGCTGCTGCAATCCTCGGCGCATTCGACCGAGGTGCATGGCCGCACACAACCGGTGGTGATTTTCCGAAGCGCAGCGCAGCGCGTGGCCATGCACGTGGACGAAGTGCTGGGCAACCAGGAAGTCGTGGTGAAGAACCTGGGGGCGCAGCTCTCGCGGCTGCCGGGTCTGGCGGGCATGTCGGTGCTGGCCTCGGGCGCGGTGGCGCTGATCTACAACCCGGTGGCGCTGGCCACGGTGTACGGCGCCCAGGTGGCCGAGTGGGTGGCGAACCAGCGCACAACGCCGCAGGCGGCGACGTCCCTGGGCGAGGCGCTGGCGCAGAGCGCGGCGGAGGTGAACACGGTGCCGCTGGTGCTGGTGGTGGACGACTCCATCACCGTGCGCCGCGTGACGCAGCGCCTGCTGCAGCGCGAGGGCTACCGCGTGACGCTGGCGGCCGATGGCCTGCAGGCGCTGGAGAAGCTGCAAACCGAGCGCCCGACCGTGGTGCTGTCCGACATCGAGATGCCGCGCATGGACGGCTTCGACCTGGTGCGCAACATCCGCAGCGACGTGCGCCTGTCCGACCTGCCGGTGATCATGATCACCTCGCGCATCGCGGAGAAACACCGCGAGCACGCGCGCGAACTCGGGGTGGACCACTACCTCGGCAAGCCGTACTCGGAAGACGAGCTGCTGGCCCTGATCGGCCACTACGCGAAGGCGGCGGCCGAGGCCTGATGCTCAGCGGGGCGTCTTGCCTGGTTGCTTGACGACGGCGTAGCGCTCCAACGTGTGCTCGCGCGCCACCGCGTGGTCCACGATCGGCTGCGGGTAGCCCTCGCCCAGCACCAGCCCGGCCGCCGCCAGCTCGATCTCGTTGGCCTTCCAGGGCGCGTGGATCGCCGCGTCCGGCAGGCCGGCGAGCTGCGGCAGGTACTTCCGGATGAACTTGCCCTGCGGGTCGAACTTCTCGCTCTGCGTCACCGGGTTGAAGATGCGGAACCAGGGCTGGGCATCGCAGCCGCTGGAGCTGGCCCATTGCCAGCCGCCGTTGTTGGCCGCGAGGTCGAAATCGATCAGGTGGTCGGCGAAGTAACGTTCGCCCCATTGCCAGTGCAGCCCCAAGTCCTTCACCAGGAAGCTGGCCACCACCATGCGCAGCCGGTTGTGCATGTAGCCGGTCTGGTTGATCTGCGCCATGGCCGCGTCGATCAGCGGGTAGCCGGTGCGGCCCTCGCACCAGGCCGCGAACTGCTCCTTGGCGTGCTTGCCGTGCTCGAACTTGATGGCGTCGTACTCGGGCTTGAAGGCCTTGTCCACCACGTGCGGAAAGTTGGCCAGCACCTGGTGGTAGAAGTCGCGCCAGACCAGTTCCGACAGCCAGGTGCTCGCGCCCGCGATGCCCTGCAGGTGCATCTGGTAGGCCACCGAGGCGAGGTGGCGGATCGAGATGGTGCCAAAGCGCAGGTGCGCGCTCAGGTAGCTCGGCCCCTTCACGGCGGGGAAGTTGCGCGCCTCGGTGTAGCGGTCGATGCGGTCGACGAAGTCCTCGAACAGCGCCTGCGCCCCGCTCGTGCCCGTGGGCAGGGCGAGTTGCGCGAGGTTGGTGGGCTCGAAGCCGATGTCCGACAGGCTCGGAACCGGCACCGAGTGCTCGGCCGGCACGCCGGCCAGCGTGCCCGCGTACCGGGCGACCGGGTAGGCCTTCAGGTGAAAGGGCGTGAGCGCCTTGAGCCAGGCGTTCTTGTAGGGCGTGAACACGCCGAAGGCCTGTCCGGCCTGCGTGAGCACCTCGCGCCGCTCGAAGACCACGTGGTCCTTGTGGCTGTGCAGCAAGATGCCGGCGTGCGCGAGGTCGCCGAACACGCGCGCGTCGCGCGCCAGGGCGGCGGGTTCGTCGTCGTGGTTGGCGAACACCGCCTGCACGCCCAGCTTCTGCGCCAGCGCGGGAATCGCCTGCCGGGCCGGCGCGTGCAGCACGATCAGGCCCACGCCTTCCACGCGGTGCGCCCGCCCCAGCGCGCGCAGCCGTTCGTCGAGCTCCACCAGCGATTCGCGGATGAACTCCACGCGCCGGTCGGCGCGCAGGCCGCGTTCGATCAGGTCGTCCAGGATCTCGGTGTCGAACACGAACACGCACCACACCTGACGGCAGACCTTGAGCGCGTGGTACAGCGCCGCGTTGTCCTCGGCACGCAGGTCACGGCGGAACCACATCAGACCTTTGTCGTAGCTGTTCATGGGCCAGGGCGGGGGTTGCCCCTGCCGGGCAATGACCAGCAGAGTAGGCGGCTTAAAATCGCGCCATGTCCGCTGATTTTGCCCCCATCAACCTGACCAATCATTTCCTGATTGCGATGCCCGGCCTCAGCGACGAGCTTTTTGGCCGCAGCGTGGTGTTCATGTGCGAACACAGCGAGCGCGGCGCCCTGGGGCTGGTGATCAACAAGCCCAGCGACATCCTGCTGCCCCGCCTGTTCGAGAAGGTCGACCTGCCCATGGGCCGTGACGACCTGGCCGAGCTGCCGGTGTTCCAGGGCGGCCCGGTGCAGACCGAGCGCGGTTTCGTGCTGCACGAATCGGTCTCGGGCGAGGGCGAGTCGGTCTACGCGTCCACCCTGTCCATCCCCGGCGGCCTGGAGATGACCACCTCCAAGGACGTGCTCGAAGCCATGGCCTCGGGTGCCGGCCCGCGCCGGGTGTTCGTCTCGCTGGGCTACGCCTCCTGGGGGCAGGGCCAGCTCGAGTCGGAAATCACCGAGAACAGCTGGCTCACGGTGGAGGCCGACCCCAACCTCATCTTCGACGCGCCGGTGGCCGAGCGCTACGAGCGTGCCATGGCCCTGCTGGGCCTGCAGCCCTGGATGTTGTCGCCCGACGCGGGGCATGCATGACCGTGAACGCACCGGCGCCCACGACCATTGAAGTCCCGGCGCATTGCCAGGTGTTCCTGGCGTTCGACTTCGGCCTCAAGCGCACCGGCGTGGCCACCGGCAACCGCCTCACGCGCAGCGCCACCCCCCAGCCCACCATCGCCGCCGAGGGCGACGCGCGCTTCGCGCAGATCGCGCAGCGCCTGAAGGAATGGCAGCCCGACGCCCTGGTGGTGGGCGTGCCCTACCACCCCGACGGCGCCGCGCACGAGAACACCGCGCGCGCGCTCAAGTTCGCGCGCCAGCTGCGCGGCCGCCACGGCCTGCCGGTGTTCGAGGTGGACGAGCGCTACAGCACCACCGAGGCCCACAGCCTCGGGGCCAAAGACGCCGATGCCGCATCGGCCTGCATCATCCTGGAACAGTTTTTGAGGAGCCTGCCTTGACGTCGTCGTCGTCACCTTCCCACCTGCCCGATGCCGAGGCGCTCTACGCGGAGCTGGCGCGCGGGGTGAAACAGCTGCTGGCCTCGTCGCCCGCGCCCGTGGTGCTCGCCGGCATCACCTCCGGCGGCGCCTGGCTGGCCGAGCGCCTGCAGGCCGACCTGGGCCTGAGCGGGCCGGCGGGCGTGATCTCGTCGAGCATGCACCGCGACGACTTCGCGCAGCGCGGCCTGGCTTCGAGCGCGCAAACCCGACTGCCGTTCGACGTGAACGGCGCGCACGTGCTGCTGATCGACGACGTGCTCTACACCGGCCGCACGCTGCGCGCCGTGATCAACGAACTCTTCGACTACGGCCGCCCCGCCAGCGTGCGCCTGGCGGTGCTGGTGGACCGGGGCGGGCGTGAACTGCCGATCGAGGCCAACCTGTGCGCCGCGCGCCTGGACGTGCCCGCGGGCCGTTCGCTCGAGCTCGCGCGCGACGACAGCGGCCGCCTGAGCTTCGTGCTGGAAACCAAGGAAGCCTGACCGTGCAACGCAAGAACCCCCAGCTCAACAAGAACGGTGAACTGATTCACCTGCTCTCCACCGAGGGCCTGTCGCGCGACATCCTCACGCAGATCCTGGACACCGCCGCCAACTTCACGAGCGTGAGCAACCGCGAGGTGAAGAAGGTGCCGCTGCTGCGCGGCAAGAGCGTGTTCAACCTGTTCTTCGAGAACAGCACGCGCACGCGCACCACCTTCGAGATCGCGGCCACGCGCCTCTCCGCCGACGTGATCAACCTCGACATCGCGCGCAGCTCCACCGCCAAGGGCGAGTCGCTGCTCGACACCATCGCCAACCTCAGCGCCATGGCGGCCGACATCTTCGTCGTGCGGCACAGCGAGTCGGGCGCGCCCTACCTGATCTCGCAGCATGTGGCCCCGCACGTGCATGTGGTCAACGCCGGCGACGGTCGCCATGCGCACCCCACGCAGGGGCTGCTCGACATGTACACGATCCGCCACTACAAGAAGGACTTCACCAAACTGTCGGTGGCCATCGTCGGCGACGTGCTGCACTCGCGCGTGGCGCGTTCGGACATCCACGCGCTCACCACGCTGGGCTGCCCCGACGTGCGCGTGGTCGGCCCGCGCACGCTGGTGCCCAGCGACCTCGCCCAGATGGGCGTGCGCGTGTGCCACACGCTGGAAGAGGGCATCAAGGACTGCGACGTGGTGATCACGCTGCGGCTGCAGAACGAGCGCATGAGCGGTGCCCTGCTGCCCTCGAGCCAGGAGTACTTCAAGAGCTTCGGCCTCACGCCCGAGCGCCTGCGCTGGGCCAAGGACGACGCGATCGTGATGCACCCGGGCCCGATCAACCGGGGTGTGGAGATCGATTCGGCCGTGGTGGACGGGCCGCAGAGCGTGATCCTGCCGCAGGTCACTTACGGTATCGCGGTGCGCATGGCGGTCATGGGCATCGTCGCGGGGAACGAGGCATGAGCGTGGCCCCCACGCTCCACCGCTGCGCGGGTCGCTGCCCCCAAGGGGGCTGGCCTTGCTTGGGGCGGCCCTGCGCCGCGGCCGTCTGCTTGCTGTGCGAAAGAACCTCCTATGAAAATACTGATCCAGAACGGCCGTGTGATGGACCCGGCCAGCGGCCGCGACGAGATCGCCGATGTGGCGATCGCCGCCGGCCGCGTCATCGCCATCGGCAACGTGGCGCCCGACTTCCACGCCAACCGCACGCTCGACGCCAGCGGCTGCGTGGTCGCGCCCGGCCTGGTGGACCTCGCGGTGCGCCTGCGCGAGCCCGGGCAGGAGCACGCCGGCATGCTCGAGAGCGAGATGGCCGCCGCCGTGGCAGGCGGGGTGACCTCGCTGGTCTGCCCGCCCGACACCGACCCGGTGCTCGACGAGCCCGGCCTGGTGGACATGCTCAAGTTCCGCGCCGAGAAGCTGCACCTGGCGCGTGTGTTCCCGCTGGGCGCGCTCACGCGCGGCCTGCAGGGCGAGGTGCTCACGGAAATGGCCGAGCTCACCGAGTCCGGCTGCATCGGCTTCGGCCAGGCCGAGGTGCCCATCGTCAACGTGCAGGTGCTGCAGCGCGCGCTGCAGTACGCCGCCACCTTCGGCTACACCGTCTGGTTGCGCCCGCAGGACTTCTGGCTCGGCAAGGGCGTGGCCGCCAGCGGCCCGCTGGCCACGCGCCTGGGCCTGGCGGGCATTCCTGCCGCCGCCGAAACCATCGCATTGCACACGCTGTTCGAGCTGATGCGCAGCGCCAAGGGCGGCGGCGCGGGCGCGCGCGTGCACCTGTGCCGCCTCAGCAGCGCGGCCGGCCTGGCCCTGGTGCGCCAGGCCAAGGCCGAGGGCCTGCCCGTCACCTGCGACGTGAGCGTGCACAACCTGCACCTGACCGATGTGGACATCGGTTATTACGACAGCCGCCTGCGCCTGCAGCCGCCGGTGCGCCAGCAGCGCGACCGCGACGCGCTGCGCGCGGGCCTGGCCGACGGCACCATCGACGCGCTGGTGTCCGACCACAACCCGGTGGACAGCGACGCCAAGACCCTGCCGTTCGCCGAGGCCGAGCCGGGCGCCACGGCGGTCGAGTTGCTGCTGGGCCTGGCTTGCACCTGGGCGCAGCAGGAAGGCCTGGGGCTGATGCAGGCGCTGGGCGTGCTCACCGTCGGGCCGCAGGCGGTGCTGGGCGCGAGCCTGGGCACGCTGCAGGCCAGCGCGGGCCGCATCGCCGTGGGTGGCGTGGCCGACCTCTGCATCTTCAACCCGGACAGCGGCTGGACCGTGCGGCCCGAGGCGCTGCGCAGCCAGGGCAAGCACACGCCCTTCGGCGGCCACGAACTGCCGGTGCGCGTGCACGCCACGCTGGTGGGTGGGCAGCTCGCCTACCAGGCCGAGACCGAGCGGGCCGCCACCGCGTGAAATCCTTTCGCGCGCTCTGGCGTGGCCTGCGGGCCACCGCGCACGTGCTGGGTGCGCTGTGGACCATCCGCACCGAGCTCGGCCGCCTGACCCCGTCGCAGACCGAACTCGTGGTGCGCGAGTGGACGCGCCGCATGCTGCTCATCCTGGGCGTGGAGCTGGTGGTCGAGGGCACGCCGCCCGAACACGGCCCGCTGCTGCAGGTGGCCAACCACATGTCGTGGCTGGACATCCTGGTGATGAACGCCGCGCGCCCGAGCCGCTTCGTTTCCAAGGCCGACGCCGAACACTGGCCCTTGCTGGGCTCGCTCATCACCGGCGCGGGCACGCTCTACCTCGAACGCGGCAACCGGCGCGCGGCCATGCGCATGGTGCACCACATGGCCGAGCGGCTGGAGCTGGGTGACATCCTCACGGTGTTTCCCGAAGGCACCACGGGCGACGGCCGGGCCCTGCTGCCGTTCCACGCCAACCTGCTGCAGGCTGCCATCGCGGCGCGCGCGCCCGTGCTGCCCATTGCCTTGCGCTTCGTGCAGCGCGACACCGGCGAGCCGCACCCGGCGCCGGTGTTCGTGGGCGACACCACGCTGATCGGCTCGATCTGGGCCACGCTCAACGCCGACGGCCTGCGGGCCGTGGTGCGCTACGGCGAGCCGCAACACGACCAGGGGCGCGACCGCCGCGCCTGGGCCAACGACCTGCGCGCGGACATCGACCGCCTGCGCGCGCTCTGAAAAAAGGACCCACCATGGGCACCGAAGGGCGCGACCAGCGCATCGACTACATCGAGTTCAACGTGGGCGACATCGCGTGCGCCAAGGCCTTCTATGGCGCGGCGTTCGGCTGGACCTTCGTGGACTACGGCCCGGGCTACTGCGAGTTCAACGACGGGCGCATGACCGGGGGCTTCGCCACCGGCGAGGCTGTTCGCCCTGGCGGCGCCCTGATCGTGCTGTACGCGGACGACCTGGCCGCGACGCAACAGCGCATCGAGGCCGCGGGCGGGCGGATCTCCAGGCCCGTGTTCGCATTTCCCGGTGGGCGCCGTTTCCACTTTCTCGACCCGGACGGGCACGAACTCGCCGTCTGGTCGACGCCTTAACCCGCGTCCGGCGCCTGCGCCTTCTGCAGCCGCCGGTACAGCATGCCGCGCGAGACGCCGAGCGCGCGCGCGGCTTTCGCGATGTTGCCGCCGCACGCGGCCAGCGTGGTTTCGATCAGGCGCTGCTTGTGGTCCAGCAGGGTGGCCTGCGCGTGGTCGGTTTCCGGCGGTGTGGCCAGGGCCGGCGTGTCGAGGGCAGCCGGTGGGGGCGCCGTTTCGGTGACTTCGGGCGCGGGCTGTGACACGGCCACCGCGTGCTTGAAGTCGGCGCCGTCGCTCGCGGTCAGCGTGCCCGTCACCCACACGCCCAGGCCATTGGGCAGGCGCAGGGTCTGCGCCTGGTGCTGGCGCGGCAGGGCCAGCAGGCGCTCCAGCGGCACGCCGAACACCTCGTCCACCGTGTGCCGCTCTTCCATGCGGCAGCCCGTGAGCCGGCGGCCCGCGCCGTTGAGCCACAGCACCCGCCCGCCGGCGTCGATGCCGGCCAGGGCCTCCATCGGCGTGCCCAGCAGCGTGGGGCTGGCCTGGAAGTGCAGCACCAGGTGCTCGACCGACTGCAGCTGCAGCAGGCGGTTCTCGATCGTGGTGGCGTACATGCCCACCACCGACGCGGCATCGAACTGGAAGCGCCCGGCCTCGATCGACACGTCCAGCACGCCCGCGAGCTGGCCGTGGATGTCGCGGATCGGCGCGGCCGCGCAGTGCAGGCTCTGCAGGCTCTGGAAGAAGTGCTCCGCGCCGGTGACGGTGCAGGCCTCGCCGGTGCGCACCACGATGCCCGGCGCGTTGGTGCCGACCTGGCCCTCGGTGAGGTTCACGCCCACGCGCGAGGCGGTCTTGAGCAGCGGGTGCTGGTTGGTCGCGGGCAGCTGGGTGGCGTGGATGATCACGCCCTGCGCGTCGGTCAGCAGCACGCGGCAGTCGGTGCCGGCCAGCGCGGCTTCCATGTGGTTGAGCTCGAGGTTGCCGGCCTGCAGCAGCTGCCGGTTGCGGTTCAGGCTGGCGTGGGCCCGGCTGCGCGTGACCTGCTCGAAGCTCACGCGGTCGGTGGGCTGCTGGTGCGCCGAGGCGCAGCGCAGCCAGGACTGGATGACCGCCTCGCCCACCAGGCCGGAGGGGCGCGTGCCTTCGTCGAAGAAGCGCTGACGCGCCAGCGCGGTGCGCTGTTCGGTGGTCTGGAAAAAGAGCTGGCGCGGCGTGCTCGCCTGCCCGTTCGTGGGGTGGGGCATGTTCTTGTCCTGCTGGGCGTCTCCTCGATCAGTATCCCGTTCATCGGCGCGCGGTGGCATGCGGGTAAGCCCTGCCCGCCGCCCGTCGGATGTTCCACGCCGGAACACATCGGCTTCAGGGAAATCCCGAAGATGAATCGGCGCCCGGAGAGGCAGAAGATGGCAAAGCTGGGCCGAGCACGACAGGCCCTGGCAGCCCCACAAACAGGCCTGCGCGCCGCAGGCAGCACAAGGAGACACGATGAATCCGTCACCACTTGCTTTGGTCAGGTGCCGCGCGGCCGCCTGCCTGTTCACCGCACTCACCACGCTCTGCGGCGCCGCGCTCGCGCAGCCGCAAGCCCCCATCAAGGGCTCGCAGGAGCACATCCGGGCCGCCGTGGGCAAGGTCAACGCCAGCTTCATGAAGGCCAACGCGAGCAAGACGCCGGACTGGCCCAGCTACGGCCTGGACTACGCAGAGACGCGCCACTCCAGGCTCAACCAGATCAGCACCGCCAACGTGAAGGACCTGGGCCTGGTCTGGTCCTACAACCTCGAATCCTCGCGCGGGGTGGAGTCCACGCCGCTGGTGGTCGACGGCATCATGTACGTCACCGCCTCCTGGAGCATCGTGCACGCGGTGGACGTGCGCACCGGCAAGCGCCTGTGGACCTTCGACCCCAAGGTCTCGCGCGAGGCGGGCTACAAGGGCTGCTGCGACGTGGTCAACCGCGGCGTGGCGCTGCACGAGGGCAAGGTCTTCGTGGCGGCCTACGACGGCCGGCTGATCGCGATCGACGCGGCCACCGGCGAACAGGTGTGGTCCAAGGACACCATCATCGACCGCAAGTTCAGCTACACCATCACCGGCGCGCCGCGCGTCTTCAAGGGCAAGGTGATCATCGGCAACGGCGGCGCGGAGTACGGCGTGCGCGGCTACATCACCGCCTACGACGCCAAGACCGGTGATCAGAAGTGGCGCTGGTTCACCGTGCCGGGCGACCCGAGCAAGCCGTTCGAGGACGAGTCCATGGCCAAGGCCGCCAAGACCTGGGACCCGGCCGGCAAGTGGTGGGAAGCCGGTGGCGGCGGCACGGCCTGGGACACCATGACCTTCGATCCCGAGCTCAACCTGATGTACATCGGCACCGGCAACGGCTCGCCCTGGGCGCGCAGCAAGCGCAGCCCGGCCGGCGGCGACAACCTCTACCTCGCGTCCATCGTCGCGCTCAACCCCGACACCGGCAAGTACGTCTGGCACTACCAGGAAACCCCGGGCGACAACTGGGACTTCACGTCCACGCAGCCCATGATCCTGGCCGACATCAAGCTCGAGAACAAGCCGCGCAAGGTGATCCTGCACGCGCCCAAGAACGGCTTCTTCTTCGTGATCGACCGCACCAACGGCAAGTTCATCTCGGCCAAGAACTTCGTGGACGTGAACTGGGCCACCGGGTACGACAAGAACGGCCGCCCGATCGAGACCCCGGCCGCGCGCACCGCCGACCGGCCGCGCGAGATCATCCCCAGCGCGTTCGGCGCGCGCAACTGGCACTCCATGTCGTACAACCCGGCCACCGGCCTGGTCTACATGCCGGTGCAGGGCGTGCCGCTCACGCTGATGGACAACAAGGACTGGAAGTTCAACGCCGACCGGCCCGGTGAACCGCACGCCAACATGGGCTGGAACCTGGCCACCTTCGCCAACGTGGAGCCGCCCTCGAGCAAACCCTTCGGCCGCCTGGTGGCCTGGGACCCGGTGCAGCAGAAGGCGCGCTGGACGCAGGAGCAGATCTCGCCCTGGAACGGTGGCACGCTCACCACGGCCGGCAACCTGGTGTTCCAGGGCACGGCCGACGGCCGCTTCATCGCCTACAACGCGACCAGCGGCGAGAAGCTGTGGGAAACGCCCACCGGCACCGGCGTGATCGCCGCGCCTTCGACCTACATGGTCGACGGCAAGCAGTACGTGTCGATCGCGGTGGGCTGGGGCGGGGTCTATGGCCTGGCGCAGCGTGCCACCGACCGCCAGGGCCCGGGTACGGTCTACACCTTCGCCGTGGGCGGCAAGGCGCAGCCGCCGGCCTTCGTGAACTACCAGCTCGGCAAGCTCGTGGCCGGCGTGAAGTACGACCCGGCCCAGGTGCCGGCCGGCACCGCGCTGTACGTGAGCAACTGCGTGTTCTGCCACGGCGTGCCGGGGGTGGACCGGGGCGGCAACATCCCCAACCTGGGTTACATGGATTCGGCCTTCATCGAGAATCTCGACAAGTTCGTGTTCGCCGGTCCGGCCATGGCACGCGGCATGCCCGATTTCACAGGCAAACTCAGCCAAGACGATGTCCAGAAAATCAAGGCGTTCATCCAAGGCACGGCCGATGCCATTCGGCCGAAGCAGTAGCGCCCCCATGCTCCGCCGCCTCGCGGGTCGCTGTCCCCCGGGGGGGCTGGGCCTGCCTTGGGGCGGCCCGGCGGCTGGCCCGGTCGCTGCGGGCTGGCTTTTGTGGGGTGCCTGCGCCTTGTTTGCACCGCCCGCGCTGGCCCAGCCGGACGGCGACACCGCCGGCGCGCTCGCGCCCGTGGTGATCACCGGCGGCTCGGCCTGGCAGCAACGCTGGCTGGCGCCGGGCTCGGTCGAGGTGGTGGATGGCGAGGAACTGCGCGCGGGCCAGTTGCAGATCAACCTCTCCGAGGGCCTGGGCCGCGTGCCCGGCCTGGTGGTGCGCAACCGGCAGAACTACGCGCAGGACCTGCAGATCTCCATGCGCGGCTACGGCGCGCGCGCGCCCTTCGGTGTGCGCGGCGTGCGCCTGTACGTGGACGGCATTCCGGCCAGCGCGCCCGACGGGCAGGGCCAGGCGGCGAACTTCCCCATCGGCAGCGCCGACCGCATCGAGGTCATCCGTGGTCCGTTCTCGGCGCTGTACGGCGCCTCGGCCGGTGGCGTGATCGCGCTCTACACGCTGGATGGCCAGCGCCCCACCGAGTGGCGCACCGGCGTGGCGGCCGGCTCCAATGGGCTGTGGCGCTTCTCCACCCAGCTCACCGGGCAGACCGGCAGCGCCGAGCGGCCGGGCTGGTCGTACACCCTGGACGCGGGCAAGTTCGCCACCGACGGCGAGCGCCCGCAATCCGCCGCTTCGCGCAGCACGGGCAACCTCAAGCTCAGCCGCGCGCACGACGGCGGGCGCACGGTGCTCGTGCTCAACCGCCAGAGCAGCCAGGCGCTGGACCCGCTGGGCCTCACGCGCGCCGAGTTCGACGCCGACCCCGGCCAGACCACGGCGGCGGCCACGCAGTTCAACACGCGCAAGAGCGTCTCGCAGACGCAGGTGGGACTGGCCTGGGAGCAGGCGCTGGGGCAGGGCCACCGCATCGAACTCATGGGCTACGGCGGCCAGCGCGCCGTGCGCCAGTTCCAGGCCATTCCCACCGGCGCGCAGATTCCGGCCGGCAGCGCGGGCGGCGTGATCGACCTGGACCGCGACTACTGGGGCTGGAACGCGCGCTGGCGCCTGGACCGCAGCTACGACAGCGGCCGCCTCACCGTGGCCGCCGGCATCGCCTCGGACCGGCAGACCGAGGACCGCCTGGGGTACGAGAACTTCATCGGCGCCGCGCTGGGCGTGCAGGGCCGCTTGCGGCGCGACGAGACCAACCGCGCCAGCACCTTCGACCCTTATGTGCAGGCCGAGTGGCGCACACCGGCGACCACGTTCCTGGCCGGGCTGCGGCACTCGCGCGTGCGCTTCACCTCGGCCGACCGTTACATCGTGGCGGGCAACCCGAACGACAGTGGAGCGGCGGACTACGACGGCTTCAGCCCGGTGCTGGGCATCCGCCGGGAGATCACGCCGCAGCTGCAGGCGTTCGCGAGCGTGGGGCGCGGTTTGGAGACCCCCACGCTCAACGAGGTGGCCTACCGCGCCTCGGGGCTGACGGGGCTCAACCCCTCGTTGAACGCCTCGCGCAGCCTGAGCGCCGAGACGGGTTTGCGGGGGCGCCAGGCTTGGGGCAGCTGGAGCGCCACGCTGTTCGAGACGCGCACGAAGGACGAGATCGTGGTGTTGTCGAACACGGGGGGGCGGTCCACGTTCCAGAACGCGGGGCGCACGCGCCGCCACGGTGTGGAGCTGGCGGGGGTGATGCAGTGGGGGAAATTCACCGTGACGCCGGCGTACACGTGGATGGACGCGACTTACCGCGATGGTTTCCTGACCTGTGTGGCCACGCCGTGCGCGGTGCCGAATGTGCCGGTGGCGGCGGGCAACCGCCTGCCGGGCTTGGCGAAGCAGCAGGCGTATCTGCAGGTGGCGTGGGAGCCGGGGTGGGCCAACAGTGTGTTCACGCTGGAGGCGTTGCACACGGGGCGCATGGCGGTGAACGACCGCAACACGGATTTCACGTCCGCGAGCACGGTGTTCAACCTGGGGGTGCGGTTCGAGCAGAACCGGGGCGACTGGACCTGGCGGGAGTTCGTGCGCATCGACAACGTGAGCGACCGTTCTTATGCGGGGTCGGTGATCGTGAATGAGGGGAACAACCGGTTCTTCGAGTCTGGGGGTGGGCGGTCCCTGTACGTCGGCTTTGAGTTGGTGCGGCGGTTTCCCTGAGGTTGGTGGGTGCTCGTGGGGTTTCCGGCGGGGACCTCGCGTCAGGCCAGTGGCGGTGCCCGCAGGCCTCCGGCCGCTCGCGGGTGTCTGCCCGGGCGCGCACAGATCGCGTCGTCAACACCATCCCCGCACTCCTCCCTTTGTGGCAACCGCGAATGGGGCCTGCGCCTGCGGGCACCGCCACTGTCCTGCGAACAAACGCTGGCATGCAAAGGGGCGCGCGCCGACTTTGCTTGTAGGTGGGTGGGTAAGGGGTGTTTGGGCGCAGGCCCCATTCGCGGTTGCCACAGAGCGAGCGTGCCAACCAAAGTGTTGACGAAGCGGTGAAGGCGAACCCGGGCAGCCACCCGCGAGCGGCCGGAGCCCAAACACCCCTTACCCACCCGCCCCGCCCACCAAAGCAGAACAAAAAATCAGCCCTTGGACCGCCCCAGCATCAACTCGGTGTTCGCCTTGCGATCCGCATTCACCTTCTGCACAGCAGGCCGCTCGCCCAGCTTCTTCAGGTACTCCCTAGCCGGCGTATCGGCCAGGAAATCGCGGCCGTAGATGATCTTGGTCGCGCTGCTCACCAGCGGAAGGTGCACCGCCGCCGCGCAATCCGCCAACGTGAACTGCGAACCCGCGATGAACGGCGAATACTTCGTCAGCTTCGAAAACCCCGCCACGTTCTTCTCCAGCTGCTGGCCGATCTTCTCCTTCGCCGACTCGCTCACCTTGCCGCCGAAAAACGCCTCGGGATACAGGTTGCGCGCCACCAGCTCCAGATGCAGCTCCAGATACCGCACCAACTCCCGCACCTTCGCCGCCTCGAACGCATCGCGCGGAAACAGCGGCACCTCGGGAAAAGCGTCCTCGATGTACTCCAGAATCACCGTCGACTCCGACAGCGCCCCCTTGTCCGTCTTCAGGTAAGGCACCTTGCCCAGCGGACTGCAGGCCTTGTCCGTCTCGCCGATCCAGGCCAACTCCTCCTCGAACGCCACGCCCTTCTCGAGCAGCGCGAGCTTGACCTTGTTGTAGTAATTGCTGGCCGAAAAGCCGCAAAGTTTGAGCATGTCTGTCTCCTGTTGGGGGTTGTGCGCACCATCGTAGCCCCGGGGCATCCGCCCACGCGTCCCGCAGTTGACGGGCCCGGCTGATAAACTGCCCCGCCATGCGCTTCCCCCGCACCACCCACCGATTCGCCGCCTGGCTGGCCATGCTCGCCATGCTGCTGGGCGCGCTCGCGCCCACCGTGGCGCAGGCGGTGGTCGCCGCGCAAGGCGGCCCCGGCTGGGTGCAGGTCTGCAGCGCCAGCGGCATGGTCTGGGTGCAGGCCGATGCCATCGACGGCGACAACGCCGCCATGGCCGATGTCGGCAAGTCCATGGCCGACGCCTCGCGCCACTGCCCCTGGTGCAACCTGCACGGCGCCGTCGGCCTGCCGCCCGCATCGTCCATGCCCACCCTGGCGCTCGCGCCCCGCGCCGAGCCCCCGCCCGAGCCCTTCCGCTCGGCCCTGCCCGCGCCACCCTGGCCCGCCGCGCAGTCGCGCGCCCCGCCCACGGCCTGACGCACCCCACCGGCCCGCGCCCATGCGCGGACTGCCTCTCCGCCCAAGCCCCTGTCGCCGCCCCGCCGCGGCCCGGGCCGGGCGAACCCGATCAATGCTTTTCGATGGACGACTCCACGATGAAATCCCTGCTCATCTCCACCCTGCTGGCCGTGACGGCCAGCGCCTGGGCGCAAGCGCCCGCCAATGCTCCCGTCGAGGTGAAAGACGCCTGGGTGCGCGCCACCGTCGCGCAACAGAAATCCACCGGCGCCTTCATGCAACTCACCGCCAAGGCCGACACCCGCGTGGTGGAAGCCCGCTCGCCCATCGCGGGCGTGGCCCAGATCCACGAAATGGCCATGGACAAGGACGTGATGCGCATGCGCGAGGTCAAGGGCCTGGCGCTGCCCGCCGGCCAGGCCATCGAGCTCAAGCCCGGTGGTTACCACGTGATGCTGCTGGACCTCAAGGGCCAGGTGAAGGCCGGTGACGTGGTGCCCGTGACGCTGGTGCTCGAAGGCAAGGACGGCCAGCGCAGCACGCTGGAAGTCAAGGCCACGGCGCGCGCGCTCGGTGGCACCAGTGCGGCACCGGCCGCCGCGGCCGAAGACCACGGCAAGCACAAGCACTGAGGCGGCCATGAAAGCCGTTGCTGAACGCGCGTCCGCGCTGGCGGACGCGGGGACGAAGCCGTCCTCGCATTCCAGTTTCCATGCCGTGGCCTGGCGCTGGCACTTCTACGCCGGCCTCTACGTCGTGCCCTTTCTGCTCATGCTGGCCCTCACCGGGCTGGTCATGGTGTTCTTCACCGGTTTCCAGACCCGCCTCGGGCCGGTGGTGACGGTGAATCCGATGGACCACGCGCCGCTGCCCGTGAGCGCGCAGGCGAAGGCCGTGCTCGAACTGCGCTCGCAGGCCACGCTGCGCGAGTACATCGCGCCGGCCACGCCCGACCGCGCGAGCTGGTTCGTCGTCGCGCGCGACGGCACCACCGAAGCGGTGGCGGTGGACCCGTACACCGCGCAGGTGCTGCAGCTGGTGGACAAGGACCAGACCTGGTTCGCCTGGGCCGAGAAGATCCACGGCACGCTGCTGCTGGGCGACGTGGGCGACCGCCTGATCGAGATCGCGGCGGGCCTGGCCATCGTGATGGTCGTCACCGGTTTCTACCTCTGGTGGCCGCGCGGCGGCACGCGCTGGGCCCAGGTGCTGCTGCCCGACCTGCGCATGAGAGGCCGCCTGTGGTGGCGTTCGCTGCACGCCAGCCTGGGCTTCTGGCTCGGCGCGGTGCTGCTGGTGTTCCTGCTCACGGGGCTGTCCTGGACGGGCGTGTGGGGCGCGAAGTTCGCTCAGCCCTGGGGCAGTTTCCCCGCCGCCAAGTGGGACGCCGTGCCGCTGTCGGACGCCACGCACGCCACGCTCAACGCCGGCGGCACGCACGAGGTGCCCTGGGGCCTGGCGCAGACGCCGCTGCCGGTCTCGGGTTCGCCGGGCGGCGCGGTGGGCGTGCCCGCCGGCCAGCCGGTGGACCTGGACAGCGTGGCCGCGCTCGCGAAGCGGCTCGGCTTCACGGGCCAGCACCACATCCAGCTGCCGCAAGGCGATGCCGGCGTGTACACCCTGTCGGCCGACACCATGAGCGGCGACCTGGACCGCCCGACGCAGGACCGCACGGTGCACGTGGACCGCTACACCGGCCGCGTGCTGGCCGAGGCGGCCTATGCCGACTACCCGCTGCTGGCCAAGGCCATGGCGGTGGGCATCGCGCTGCACCAGGGCGACCTGGGGCTGTGGAACGCCGTGCTCAACGTGCTGTTCTGCCTGGCCATCGTGTTCCTGTGCGCCAGCGGCATCGTGGTGTGGTGGAAGCGCCGGCCCAAGGGCAGCTGGCGACTGGTGGCGCCGCCCGCGCCGCGCGACCCGTCGCTGTGGAAGGGCGGGGCGCTGGTGATGTGCGCGCTGGCGCTGGCCTTCCCGCTCAGCGGGGCGGTGCTTCTCGGCGTGCTGCTGCTCGACTGGCTGGTGGTCTCGCGCCTGCCGGCGCTGCGGACCGCGCTGGGCTGATCGATCGATGGATCAACCGCCGCCGACGCGGCGGTCGGTCTGCCGCACGATCAGCACCACCGGCAGCAGGCCCACGGCCACGATGGCCAGTGCCGGCACCGCCGCGTTGGCCCACATCGATTCGGACGTGAGCTGGAAGATGCGCACGGCCAGCGTGTCCCAGCCGAAGCTGCGCGTCATCAGCGTGATCGGCATTTCCTTCATGACATCGACCATGACCATGAGGAAGGCCGTGAGCAGGCCGCCGCGCAGCAGCGGCAGGTAGAGCCGGCGCAGCATCGCCCAGGTGCCCAGGCCCAGCGTGCGCGCGGACTCTTCCTGGCTGCGCGTGATGCGCTGCATGGCGCTGTCGGTCGCGTGGTAGGCCACGGCCAGGAAGCGCGCCGAGAGCGCGAGCAGCATGGTGGCCACGCTGCCCTTGAGCAGCTGGAAGCCTTCGAAGCCCAGGGGCTGCAGCCAGGCGATGAGCAGGTTGTCGAGCCAGGCGATGGGGATGAAGACGCCCACGGCGAGCACGGCACCCGGCACCGCGTAGCCGATGATCGCGAGCCGCACCGTCCAGCCGGTGGCGCGGTCGGGGTGGTGGCGCCGCACCCAGGCCAGCGCGAGCGACAGCAGCGTGGCGATGGCCGCGGTGCCCAGCGCGAGCCGCACCGTGTTCAGCGTGAAGTCCCAGTAGCGCGGCTCCAGCTCTTCGCGCCAGGTGCTCAGCGACCACATCACCAACTGCGCGATGGGGATGGCGAACGAGGCCGTGAACACCAGCGCGCAGACTGCGAAGGCGGCCCAGCGGTGCCAGCCGTGCAGCGCCACCGGGGGGGTGTGGCGCGAGGCCACCTGGTAGCTGCGGCCCTGTTGCGAGCGCTGCTCGGCCGCCGCGAGCACCAGCACCACCAGCACGAGCAGGGCGGCGAGCTGCGCCGCGGCGTCGAGGTTGTGCAGGTCGAACCAGGCCTTGTACAGGGCGGTGGTGAAGGTGTCGTAGTTGAAGACGGCGACCGCGCCGAAGTCGGCCAGGGTTTCCATCAGGGCGAGCGCGAGGCCGCCTGCGATCCAGGGGCGCGCCATCGGCACCGAGACGCGCCAGAACGCGCGCGGCGCGCTGTGGCCGAGCGTGCGCGCGGCCTCCAGCGCGCGGCGGCCCTGGGTCATGAAGGCGTTGCGCGCGAGCAGGTAGACATAGGGGTAGAAGGCCATGGTCAGCACCATCACCGTGCCCCACAGGCTGCCCCGGATTTCGGGGAACCAGGCGCTGCTGCCGAACCACACGCGCAGCTGGCTCTGCACCGGGCCGGCGAACTCGAACAGGCCCATCTGCACGAAGGCCAGCACATAGGCCGGAAACGCCAGCGGCAGCATGAGCGCCCACGAGAAGAAGCGCTGGCCCGGGAAGGCGCACAGCGCGGTGAGCCAGGCCAGTGGCACGCCGACGCACAACACGCCGACGGACACCAGCAGCATGAGCAGCGCGGTGTTGGCCGTGACCCGGGGCAGCACGTACTGGATCAGGTGGTCCCACACCTCGGGCTGCGGCGAGAGCGCCACGCCGAGCACGGTGAGCACCGGGATCAGCGTGAGCAGGGCCACGGGCAGGGCCAGCGCCCAGCCCGGCCAGCGCCGCGCCACCCGCTGGCGGGGCGCCAGCGGTGTCGCGGCGAGGGTGTCGCTCAACGGTAGCCTGCGCGGTCCAGCAGGCGGATCGCGTCGGCCTGTTTGGAACCGATGTCGGCCGCGTTCAGCGGGCTGGGCTTGAAGCTGGTGCCCCAGGCCTTGATGATCGCGTCAGGCTCCACCTTGGGGTTCACCGGGCTTTCGAAAGTGCCGTGCGTGTAGCCGTTCTGCGCCGCTTCGGACGACAGCCATTCCAGCAGCTTCTGCGCGCCGGCCGGGTTCTTGGCGTGGCGCGTGACGCCACCGCCCGAGAGGTTCACGTGGGCGCCGCCTTCGTTGGCGCCCTGGTTGGCCCAGAACAGGTGCACCTTGTCCTTGATGCCGGCGTTGCTGGAGACCAGGCGGCCGTAGTAGTAGGTGTTGGCGATGCCCACCTCGCACTGGCCGGCGCCGATGGCCTGCAGCAGGCTGGCGTCGTTGGTGAACACGTCGGTGGCGAGGTTGCTCACCCAGCCGCGCACGATCTGCTCGGTCCTGGCCTCACCGTGCTTGGCGATCAGCATGGCCACCAGCGATTGCGTGTAGGTCTGCTTGCCGGTGCGCAGGCAGAGCTTGCCCTTCCACTTCGGGTCGGCCAGGTCTTCGTAGGTGGAGAGCTGCGCCGGCTTGACCTTCTCGGGGTTGAAGAAGATGGTGCGTTCGCGGCGCGACAGGCCCCACCACTGGTTGCCCGGGTCGCGGAAGTTGGGCGGCACGTTGTTGTTGAGCGTGGGCGAATCGATCTTGCGCAGCAGGCCGCGCTCGGCCGCGCTCCAGAGGTTGCCCATGTCCACCGTGAGCAGGATGTCGGCCGGCGAACCCGCGCCTTCGGCGGCCAGGCGCTCGGCGATCGAGCCGCCGCGGTCGGTCAGCAGGTTGATCTTCACGCCCGTCTCGGCGGTGTAGCGGTCGAACAGCGGCTTGATCAGCTGCTCGATGCGCGAGGAATAAACCGTCACCGCCGGCGCGGTCTGGGCCTGCGCGAGGGGGGCGGCCAGCCCGGCAAAAGCGAGGGCGGTGAAAACGAGGCGTTTCATCAAAAAGTACTCCAGACAGGTTGCAAATAAGATTTATTCCGATTTGGACCTGTGACGGAGTGTGTCCGCACCGCAAGAGTTCACTGCTTTGATAAGTTTTTTTTAAGTCTCAAGGGCGAAAAAAAACCGGGCCGCTCAGGCCGCGGTCTGGCGCGAGCCCGGTGCGGGCGGCGAGCTGGCGCCACCGCCGCGTTCGAACGTGACCACGTGGTCCACTTCCGCCCGGATGCCGATCCACTCGCCCACCGCGTGGTTGTGGTGCGAGGGCACGTGCGTCATCAGCACCTCGCCGCTGGCCAGGCGCAGCGTATAGAGGAATTCGGAGCCGCGAAACGCCTTGCGCAGGATCTGCGCCTTCACCGGCGCGTCGTCGTCGTGCACGATGTCGTCGGCGCGCAGCAGCACGTCGCACAGGCCGGCCTCGTAGGCCGAGGGCAGGGGGCATTCCTCCACGTCGTGCAGCGGGCCCAGCGGCGTCTGCACCGAGACCTGGTCACCCACCATCTGGATCTGCGCCGGGGCGAACACGCCGTGGCCGATGAACTCGGCCACGAAGCGCGTGGCCGGGCGGTGGTAGAGCGCGTAGGCGTCGTCCCACTGGTGCAGGTGGCCTTCGTGCATCACGCCGATCACGTCGCCGATGGCGAACGCCTCCAGCTGGTCGTGCGTGACGAAGAGAGCGGTGGCGCCGGCGGCCTTGAGGATGCCGCGCACCTCGTGGGCCAGGCGCTCGCGCAGGTCCACGTCGAGGTTGGAGAAGGGTTCGTCGAGCAGCAGCAGGCGCGGGCGCGGCGCCAGTGCGCGGGCCAGGGCCACGCGCTGCTGCTGGCCGCCCGAGAGCTCGTGCGGAAAGCGCGCCTGCATGCCGGCCAGGCCGACCAGGCGCAGCACCTCGTCCACGCGGGCCTCGCGCTCGGCGCGCGGCAGGCGGTCGATGCCGAAGGCGATGTTGCGGCCCACGTCGAGGTGGGGGAACAGGGCGTAGTCCTGGAACACCATGCCGATGCGGCGCTGCTCGGCCGGCATGTGGTGCTGGCTGTCGCTCACGGTCTCGCCGTCGAGCGTGATGCTGCCGCCGCTGGCGCGTTCCAGGCCGGCGACCGCGCGCAGCAGGGTGGTCTTGCCGCAGCCCGAGGGGCCGATGAGCACGCCGATGTCGCCTGCGCGCAGCCCCAGCGAGACACCATCCACCGCGGCTTGGGACTGGCCCGCGTACCGCACGCTGAGTTGAGAGACGTTCAGGAACATAGGCGGTCTATTCTAGATAACTACAATTCTCATTTGTGTTGACGCGGGTCGATGGCCCTTTCACCTGAAACCTGCCCATGCTGCGTTGGTTGGCTCCCGCCCTGTTGATCCTGCTTGCGCTGCTGCTCACGCTGCCGGTGCTGTCGCTGGGGGCGTCCTGGTTCGAGTTCGATGCCGCCGCGCGCGACGTGCTCTCGCAGATGGCGCAGACCGTGCTGCCGGAGTACGCGCTCACCACGCTGGTGTTGTGCGTGAGCGTGGCGATCGGCGTGGCGGTGGTGGGCATGGCCACGGCCAGCGCGGTCACGCTGTTCGACTTCCCCGGCCGCCGTTTCTTCGAATGGGCCCTGCTGCTGCCGCTGGCCATGCCGGCCTATGTGGTGGCCTATGCCTACACCGACTTCCTGCAGTTCAGCGGCCCCCTGCAGGTGGGGCTGCGCGAGACCTTCGGCCTGTCCGGGCGCCTGCTGCCCGAGGTGCGCAGCACGCCGGGCGCGGTCTGGGTGTTCACCTTCTCGCTCTACCCCTACGTCTACCTGCTGGCGCGCACCGCGCTGGCCGAGCGCGCGGCCCAGCTCATGGAAGCCGCGCGCCTGCTGGGCGCGCCGCTGGCGCGGCGCATCCGCGAAGTGGCGCTGCCGCTGGCACGCCCGGCCGTGGCCGCGGGCGTGGCGCTCGCGCTCATGGAAACGCTGGCGGATTTCGGCGTGGCCAGCTACTTCGGCATCCAGACCTTCACGGCCGGTGTCTACAAGGCCTGGCTCGCGATGGACAACCGCATGGCCGCCGCCCAGCTCGCCACCATGCTGCTGGCGCTGGTGGCCCTGCTCCTGTGGCTCGAACACCGCGCCCAGCGCCGGCTGCGCTTCGCCACGCTGCGCGGCCAGCGCGCCGGCAGCGCCGAGGCCCAGCCCACGCGCCTGCAAGGCGGGCGCGCCGTGTGCGCCGTGCTGGCCTGTGTGCTGCCCATCGCCTTCGGCTTCGTGCTGCCGGTGCTGTTCATGCTGCGCCCGCTCATCGGGGGCTGGGACGACCTGCCGTGGACCTCCTTCCTGCAGTGGTCGCGCAGCAGCGTGTGGCTGGCCAGCCTGGCGGCCGCGCTGACCACCGCGATCGCGCTGGCGCTGGCGTTCGCGCTGCGCGCACGGCCGGGCCGGCTCACGCGCGGCGTGGTGCAGCTCGTGAGCCTGGGTTATGCCGTGCCCGGCGCGGTGATCGTGGTCGGCCTGTTGCTGCCGGTGGGCTGGGTGCAGTCCCTGTGGCCCGAGGCCAGCGTGGGCTATTGGGTCACCGCCACCGCGCTCGGCATCGTGTGGGCCTACCTCGTGCGCTTCACCGCCGTGGCCCTGCAGTCGCTGCAGAGTGGTTACGCGCGCATCCCGGCCAGCCTCGACGACTCGGCCCGCATGCTCGGCACCACCGGCCTGGGCCTGGCCGTGCGCGTGCACTGGCCGCTGCTCAAGCGCTCCACCGCCGCGGCCGCGCTGCTGGTGTTCGTGGACGTGATGAAGGAGCTGCCCGCCACCCTGGTGCTGCGGCCCTTCAACAGCGACACGCTGGCGGTGGTGACCTACCAGCTCGCGCGCGACGAACGCCTGGGCGAGGCGGCGCTGCCGGCGCTCACGCTGGTGCTGGTGGGTCTGGTGCCGGTGATCCTGCTCAGCCGCACCTTGCGGGCGAGGTGAAAGCGGCGCGCCTCAGTCGAGGCGCACACCCGAGGCCTTGACGATCTGGCCCCACTTCACGCGGTCCTGCTGCGCCAGCGTGGCCAGTGCGGCGGGCGTGCTGCCCATCGGGCGGATCGAGAGGCGCTCGAAACGGGCCTTCACTTCGTCGGTCTTGAGCGCGGCGAGTGTTTCCTTGTTGAGCTTGTCGATCACCGCGGCCGGCGTGCCGGCCGGTGCGACCAGACCGAACCAGCTCACGATCTGCAGGCCGGGCAGGCCCGCTTCGGTGGTGGTCGGCACGTCGGGCAGGCTGTCCAGGCGCTCCGGGCCGGCGATGGCGAGCGCGCGCATCTTGCCCGCGCGGACGTGCGGCAGCACGGCGGGCGGGGATTCGATGCCGCCGGTGACCTGGTTGGACAGGATGGCCGTGGCCGACTCGGCGCCGCCTTTGTAGGGCACGTGGACCAGGGTCACACCGGCTTCGCGCTTGAGCAGTTCGGTGGCCAGGTGCGGCGTGGTGCCGTTGCCCGGCGAACTCAGCAGCAGGCTGTCGGGTTTGGCCTTGGCCTGCGCCACGAGTTCGGCCACGTTCTTCACCGGCACCGAGGCGTTGACGGTGACGATCAGCGGCATGTCGCCCACCAGCGAGACCGGGGCGAAGTCCTTGCCGGGCTCGAACCCGAGGCGGGGATACAGCGCCTCGTTGATGCTCAGGATGCTGCCCGTGGCCATGAGCAGCGTGTAGCCGTCGGCGGGGGCCTTGGCCACGTGCTGGCTGCCGATGTTGCCGCCCGCGCCGGCGCGGTTGTCGATCACCACCGGCACGTTCAGCGACTTGCCCAGGGCATCGCCGAGCGTGCGCGCCATCACGTCCACCGGGCCGCCGGGCACGAAGGGCACGACGATGGTGAGTGGCTTGCTCGGGTAGGCCGGCTGGGCGAGCGCGGGCGCGGCGCCGAGGCTCAAAGTGGCGCCCAGGGCGAGGGCCAGGCGGGTGAGTTGGCGGCGTTGCATCATGCTGGTTGTCTCCTGTGTGGGTAGTGGAAAAAGCGAAGGCACTCAGGCGGGCGCGGTGCCCGGCGTGTTGAGTTCGAGGGCGAGCCGCACGAAGAAGTCCAGGCTGCGTGGGTTGACCATGGCGTCGGGGCTGGCCACCTTCTCCAGCGGGGTGCCCAGCAGCAGCTTGCGCACCGGCACTTCCATCTTCTTGCCGGTGAGGGTGCGCGGAATCTCGTCCACCAGGTAGATCTCGTTCGGCACGTGGCGCGCCGAGGCCTTGGTGCGGATCTGCCCGGCGATGGCGGCCTTGAGCGCGTCGTCCAGCACAACGCCCGGCTGCAACACCACGAACAGCGGCAGGAAGGACGGCCGGCCCAGGTACTCGAGGTCGACCACCAGGCTGTCGCGCACCTGCGGCATCTCCTCGACGACGCGGTAGATCTCGGCCGTGCCCATGCGGATGCCGAAGCGGTTGATGGTGCTGTCGGAGCGGCCGTAGATGACGGCGGTGCCGCGCGGCGTGAAGCGGATCCAGTCGCCATGGCGCCAGACGCCGGGGAAGGTGTCGAAGTAGCTCTCGCGGTAGCGCTGGCCGTCGGCGTCGTTCCAGAAGAACAGCGGCATCGAGGGCATGGGTTGCGTGATCACCAGTTCGCCGACCTCGTCCTGCACCGGTTGGCCCGCCTCGTTGAAGGCCTGGGCCGCCACGCCGAGCTCGGCGCACTGGATCTCGCCCGCCACCACGGGCAGGCCCGGCGCGCAGGCCACGAAGCCCGAGGCGATGTCGGTGCCGCCGCTGATCGAGGCCAGCCAGAGGTCGCTTTTCACCGCGCCGTAGACCCAGTGGTAGGCGTCGATGGACAGCGGCGAGCCGGTCGAGTTGATCGCGCGCAGCGCCGGCAGGGCGGCGAAGTCGCGTGGGCGCAGGCCGCGCTTCATGCAGTTCATGAGGAAGGCCGCGCCACAGCCGAACAGCGTGACGCCGTGCCGGTCCATGAAGCGCCAGAGCGCCTCGTCGTCGGGCCAGGCGGGGTTGCCGTCGTAGAGCACGGTGGTGGCGCCGGTGAGCAGGCCGCCGATCTGCAGGTTCCAGACGATCCAGCCGGTGCCGCCGAGGAACAGCATGCGGTCGCCTTCGCGCAGGTCGTGCTGCAGCGCGAGCGTCTTGAGGTGGGTGAGCACCACGCCGCCGTGGCCGTGCACCATGGCCTTGGGCAGGCCGGTGGTGCCGGAGGAATAGACGATCCACAGCGGGTGGTCGAAGGGCAGGCGGTCAAAGCGCAGCTCGGCGAGTGCGTGCTGTTGCATCGCGCCGTCCCATGCCAGGCGGTCGCGCCACGCCACGGCGCGTTCATTCGCCAGCGGGCCGGGCAGGTGCACCACGGTGCGCACGCTGGGCAGGCGCGCGAGCAACTGGTCCACGGTGTCGTGGCGGTCGTGCACCTTGCCGTTGTAGCGGTAGCTGTCGGTGGCCAGCAGCACCTTGGGCTCGATCTGGCTCAGGCGGTCGAACACCACCGAGGGGCCCATGTCGGGCGCGCAACTCGACCAGATGGCACCCAGGCTGGCGCAGGCCAGGAAGGCCGCCACGGTCTCGGCCTGGTTCGGCAGGTAGGACGCCACGCGGTCGCCCGGCTGCACGCCGCGATCCCGCAGGGTGGCCGCGAAGGCCGCAGTCATCTGGCGCAGCGCCGCCCAGGACACTTCGCGCGCTTCCTCGCCTTCGGTGCGCACCACCAGCGCGGGGCGCTCTGCGCTGGCCTGCCGGAAGACGTGCTCCGTGTAGTTCAGCCGCGTGTTCGGAAACCAGCGCGCGCCGGGCATCTCGCGGCTCGCGAGCACGGGTTCGGGTGAACCGTCGGCCAGCACCTCGAAGTGGTCCCAGATGCTGCGCCAGAAGGTGTCCAGGTGCTGCACCGACCATTGCCACAACGCCGCATAGCCGTCGAAGCGCAGGCCGTGCTGCTCGGCGAGCCAGCGCTCGTAGCGCGCCAGGCGGCTGGCGCCGATGTCGTCCGCGCTCGGGGTCCACAGTGTGTCGGGGATGGCGGCGGCGTCGTCGTCCGCGGGGGGGGCCGTCGTGGAATGCGTGCTCACGTCTTGTCTCCTGTTCGAAGCCGCCACGGTACGCAAAGAGAGCTTCGCTCGCTAGACGCATGGACGATGTAAGTGCTATACACGTCACGTATGAAGACGACCTACGACCGACTCGAACTGCTCGACACCTTCCAGCACATCAGCGAGGCGCGCTCGCTGAGCAAGGCGGCGCGACAACTGGGCACCACGCAGCCCACGGTGAGCCGGCGCCTGGTGGAACTCGAATCCCTGCTGGGCTGCAAGCTGGTGAACCGCACCACCTCCACCTTCTCGCTGACCGACGAGGGCCAGACGCTGCTGCTGGAGGCGCGCGACCTGGGCGAGCGGTGGGCCGGTCTGTCCGACCGGCTGCAGGGCCGCCAGAGCCGGCCCGAGGGCACCCTGCGCGTGATCGGTCCGGCGGGCTACGGCGCCAGTTTCCTGACCGACGCGCTCACCGGCCTGATGGCGGCGCACCCCCGGCTGCGCGTGGAACTGGCGCTGGCCGAGCGCTACACCGACCTCTCGGCCACGGGGGCGGAGTGCTGCGTTTTCGTGGGCGAGGTGCCCGACCAGGACATCGTCTGCCGCACGCTGGGCACGATGGAGCGCGTGCTGGTGGCCACGCCCGCGCTGGTGGAGCGCATCGGCCCGGTGACGCTGGCGCGCCTGCCTCGCCTGCCCTTCATCGGGCTGGCCGCGCACGTGGTGGGCACGGTGCAGCTCGTGCGCCGCAGCGATGGCGCCGCGCGCATGGTCACGCTGAACACGCCCTTTCGCACGCCGAGCCTGCCCGCGAGTTACCGGGCCATCCTCAACGGCGTGGGCATCGGATCGGCCGCCCCCTGGATGTGCCGTGAAGACATCGCCGCCGGCCGGCTGGTGCGTGTGTTGCCGCAGTGGGCGCTCGCGCCCGTGGGCATCCACGTGGCCTTGCTGCCGGGCCGCCACCGCCCCGCGCGCGTGACGGCTTTCATCGACGCGATCCGCGCCCAGCTGCTGCTGCAGGAAGGCTTCGTGGCCGCGCCGGTGGCGCCACCAGCGGCCGGCAGGCGGTAACAGCTGTTGCGATTGCTTGTGCGCCAGGCCTGCACAGGGCCGTATGCTGTCGCCATGCCGAACACCACCGACCTCACCCTGTCCTCACCGCCTTCCTTGTTGCCTGGGCGCCGCCGGCTGCTGGCCACCGCTGCCGCCAGCGCGGCCGGCCTGCTCGCGGCGGGTTGCTCGGTCCTGCCTTCGGGCTCCAGCCGTCCGCCGCTGGCCGACGCCAGCTACCGGCTCGCGGTGGCGAACCACATCTACCGCCGCTACCCGGACCGCATCTACCGGGGCAAGCTGCCGCCGATGCTGTACGCCATCGGGGTGATGGAGCTCGAAATCGACCGCAGCGGCGGCGTGGACGCGGTGCGCTGGTTGCGCGGACCGAGCCACGCGCCGGAGGTGATGGCGGAGATCGATCGCCTCGTGCGGCAGGCCGCGCCGTTCCCCAACCCACCGGGCTGGGGCCGCGTGCGCAGCGTCGACACCTGGCTGTGGGACCGCAGTGGCCGCTTCCAGCTCGACACCCTGAGCGAAGGCCAGCTCTGACCGGCTCTGGCCGGTTCAGCGAACCGGCCACCCCACGTGATGGTGGCCTGCAGCCCGGGCGCTGCCTCGGTCACGGCTTGGCCATTTCCCTCGGCCCGCCGTTGATGCCCCAGGGCGTGCCGAAACGGTCGGTCACCATGCCGAAGGTGTCGGCCCAGAAGGTTTCGGACAGCGGCATGGTCACCTTGCCGCCGTCCGCCAGGGCCTTGAAGACGCGCTCGGCCTCGGCCACGGTGGGGAAGGTGATGGCCATCATGCAGCCCTGGATGCCCGCGAAGGGCACGCCGGGCGGCGCGTCGCCGGCCATGAGGGCGAAGTCCGGGTGCACCAGGTAGGCGTGCATGATGAGCTTGGCGTTCTCGGGCGGCACCGGTTCGCCGCCGGGCATCTCGCCATAGGTGATGAGGGCCTCGAGCTTGGCGTTGAACAGCTTGGCATAGAACTGCATCGCCTCGGCGCAGTTGCCGTTGTAGGACAGGTAGGCACTGAGTTGCGTCGACATGGGGATCTCCTGAAGGGTGGATGAAGGGGCTTGCCACCTGACGACGCACCAGGCGCGGCCGTTTCGACATCGGCCGGCGCCGCACGACGAACGGCGGGCGGGCCGTTCAGCGAATCTCCTCCACCGACAGCTTTTTGTCCACCACCGTGGGCGTGACCAGCGCGTAGCCCTGGTTCTGCCAGTGCACCAGCTCGGTGATGGCCGAGGGCGTCACCTCCACGAAGGGCTGCATGTCGGCCGCGGTGTAGCCGAAGTCCTGCAGCGCCAGCCCGCAGACCTTGAACTTCACGCCCAGTTCCGTGTAGTAGCGCATGCGCTGCACCACCTCTTCGTATTTCGCCTCGTTCTTCTTCGCCAGCGCCACGAGTTCGGTGCCGTGCAGCAGCACGATCACGCTCATGTCCTCGTTGAAGAAGCTGTAGGGCGCTTCGGTGAGCGGGTTCACGAAGGAGCGCAGCCAGTGCAGCGCGGCGCCCAGCTTGGCCGGGTGGTCGAGGTAGATGTCGAACAGGGCCTTGGGGTTCTTGTAGGGCGTCTGCACGAACCTGGCCTGGGCCTGCACCGAGGGGGCCGACAGGGCCCATGCCAGACCGAGGGCGCAGAAGAACGAACGGCGGGGGTGGTTGATCGATTGCATGGACAGGTCTCCGTGGGCGCTACCATCGCTCTCCATGGCGCTGAACTGGGTCTGGGTCGGTTTCTTCATCGTGGCTTTCGCCACCGCCGTCGCGCGTTGGCTGATGGGTGAGCAGGGCATCTTACAAGCGCTGTTGACGGCCATGTTCGATGGCGCGCGCTCGGGTTTCGAGATCTCGCTCGGCCTGGCCGGTGTGATGGCGCTGTGGCTGGGGCTCATGCGGGTGGGCGAGCGCGCCGGCATGATCGAGCTGCTCGCCCGCCTCGCCGGGCCGCTGCTGCGCCGCCTCTTCCCCGCCGTGCCGCAAGGCCACCCGGCGCAGGGCGCGATGACCATGAACATCTCGGCCAACCTGCTGGGCCTGGACAACGCGGCCACACCGCTGGGCCTGAAAGCCATGCGCGAGTTGCAGACGCTCAACACCGAAGCACCCGGCACGGCGAGCAACGCGCAGATCATGTTCGTGGTGATGAACACGGCGGGCCTCACACTGATCCCCACTTCGGTGATCGCCATCCGCCAGAGCGTCGCGCTCAAGCAGGGCCTGGGCGCGGGCTTCAACGCGGCGGATATTTTTCTGCCCACGCTGCTGGTCACCTTCACCTCGCTGCTCGCGGGGGTGCTGGCGGTGGCCGTGTGCCAGCGCCTGCCGCTGTGGCGCGCGCGGTTCCTGCTGCCGGTGCTGGCGGTGGCCGGCCTGCTCGCGGCGGCCGTGACCGCGCTGGCCCGCCTGCCGGCCGAACAGGCCGCGCGCGTGGCCGGCACCACCGGCGCGGCGGTGATCCTGAGCGTGGTGATGCTGTTCGTGCTGGCCGGGGCCTGGAAGCGCCTGAACGTGTACGACGCCTTCATCGACGGTGCCAAGGAAGGCTTTGGCGTGGCGATCCAGATCGTGCCCTACCTCATCGCGATCCTGATCGCCATCGGCGTGTTCCGCGCCGCCGGTTGCATGGACTTCCTGCTCTCGGGCATCGGCGCGATGGTGGCCGCGATGGGCTGGAACACCGACTTCCTGCCCGCGCTGCCGGTGGGCCTGATGAAGGTGCTGTCGGGCGCGGGCGCGCGCGGGCTGATGATCGACGTGATGCAGACGCACGGCGTGGATTCGTTCGCGGGCCGGCTCGCGGCCATCGTGCAGGGCTCGACCGAAACCACCTTCTACGTGCTCGCGGTGTACTTCGGCAGCGTGGGCATCCAGCACGCGCGGCACGCGCTGGCCTGTGCGCTGTTCGCCGACGCGGTGGGGCTGGCCGCCGCGATCGGCGTGGGTTACCTCATGCTGCGCTGAGCCTGCTCGCCAAAGCGCTGTTCGAGCCAGGCCTTGCCGAAGCGCACGAGGTCCCGTGCATCGAACAGGTGGCAGTCGGCCTGGCCCACACGGCCCGTGCGGTGGCGGCCTTCGGCCACGTAGGCCCGCGCGATGGTCTCCACCGCGTCCATGGCGCCGTCTTGCGCGAAGCCGTCCAGGATGCCGTTGGTGTCGAACTCCTCGGCCGCGCGCCAGACCTTGCGGCCTTGGTCGTCGAGCACCGGTTGTTCGTACCGCACGCGGCGCTTGTTCGGGATGTCGGCCAGGGTCTCGGCATGGTGCAGCACCGTCACCGCGTCCAGGGGCGCACCGAGCAGCAGCACCTGGCCGCCCAGTTGCACGAAGCGGTCCAGCGGTGAACCGGGTCCGTAGCCTTCCTGGAGCGAATGGGGCGAGACCAGTTCGTCCGCCTGCGCGCCCAGGGCAGCCATGTTAGCGTCGGGGTGCGCGCTGCGCCGCACGCCGGGTGTGTGGCAGATGAAGGCATTGAGCAGGCCGAAACTGCGTTCGGTGCCGGCGGTGGTCGGGTCGAATGCCGGCCAGGCCTCGCGCGCGGCGGCGCCCAGCGTGGCGCCGTTCAGGGTCTCTTCGTAGGGGGAGCGGTCCCAGGACACATAGGCCATGAGTGTGCCGCCCGGGCCGATGCTCTCCTGCAGCGCCCGCACGATCTGCGGGGCGCCGCCGACCACCGGCCCGATGGCCTTGAGCGAGGCGTGCACCATGACCACGTCGCCCGCGGCCAGGCCCAGGCGGCGCAGCTGATGGACGAGTTCGCCGCCGGGCAGCGGTTCGGACATGGTGGCTCGAGGTGGTACCACCAACAGGAATCGAACCTGTATCTAGCGCTTAGGAGGCGCTCGTTCTATCCATTGAACTATGGCGGCGAAAAAGAGCCCGCATTGTACGGGGCGGGCTGCAGCCGGGACGCGCCCTCGCGGCGCTGCAGCTTGCCGCACACGGGCACGTATTCGGCCAGGAAATCGAGAAAGCTGCGCACCGCGGGCGAGAGGCCCCGGCGCGAGGGAAACACCGCGTGCACCACGCCCACCGGCGTGGACCAGTCGGGCAGCAGGCGCACCAGCTGGCCGCTGCGCAGTTCGTCTTCGCACATGTAGTCGGGCAGCCAGCACATGCCGCTGCCGCCGAGCACGGCGAGCTTGAGGGTGAGCAGGTCGTCGGCGATGTAGCGCGGGGTGAACTGCAGCACGGCCTCGCGCCCTTCGGGGCTGGTCAGGCGGATGCTGGTCTTGCCCTCGGTGGCGGACATGGCCACGCTGTCGAGCCGGCTGGCTTCCTCCAGCGTGGTGGGCGTGCCCTGGCGCGCCAGCAGCGCCGGGCTGGCCACCAGCACCGAGCGCGCGTCGTCCAGCCGCTTGACGATCAGGCTGCCGCTTTCCTCCAGCGTGAGTCGCACGCGCAGCGCCACGTCCACGCCGTCCTTCACGAGATCGACCACGCGGTTGTTGACCTCCATCTCCACGCGCACCTGCGGATGCCGCGCGAGGTAGATCGGCATCACGCCGCCGAGCACGGTCTGCGCCAGCGTGACGGGGCAGACCACGCGGATGGTGCCGCGCGGCTCGGTTTGCGCGTGGGCCACGGCGTCGGCGGCGGCCTGGGCCGATTCGCGCAGGGCCTGGCAGTGGCGCAGGTAGGTTTCGCCCACGTCGGTCAGCGAGAGCTTGCGCGTGGTGCGCTGCAACAGCCGCACGCCCAGCTGCGCCTCCAGCCCGGCGATACGGCGCGACAGGCGCGACTTGGGCAGGCCCAGCGCGCGGCCGGCGGCCGCGAAACCGCCGTGTTCCACCACCTCGGCGAACAGGATCATGTCGTTCAGGTCTTGCATGGCGTTCCCCGTTGATTGTCCTGATTATGGAACGATATGTCGTAAAAATGCCGTCTTATCAAGTATTGGCATCGAAATCACAATCTATCCATGGCCACTTGGCGTGGCTTTCAACTTTTCAGGAGATTTCCATGCAACTGCTTCACATCGATTCCGCGATCACCGGCGACCAGTCGGTGTCCCGTCAACTGACCGCCCAGACCGTGGCGACCTGGGTGGCGGCCCATCCCGGCACGCAAGTGCAGCACCTGGATCTGGCGGTCAACGCGCCGGCCCACCTGAGCGCCGACGCGCTGGGCTTTCGCACCGGCCAGGCCGCCGCCACCGAGGCGCAGCGCCAGGAAAACGCCGTCTCCGAAGCGCTGGTGAGCCAGTTTCTGGCGGCCGACGTGGTGGTGATCGGTGCCCCTCTGTACAACTTCACCATCCCGACCCAGCTCAAGGCCTGGATCGACCGCGTGGCCCAGGGTGGCCGCACCTTCAAGTACACCGAGCAGGGCCCGGTGGGCCTGGCCGGTGGCAAGACGGTGATCGTGGTGCTCAGCCGCGGCGGCGTGTACTCCACCAGCGAAGGAGGCCGCGCCATGGAACACCAGGAAACCTACCTGCAGACGGTGCTGGGTTTCTTCGGCATCACCGACGTGCGCTTCGTGCGCGCCGAGGGTGTGGGCATGGGCCCGGATGCCAAGGCCCAGGGCCTGGCGACGGCCGAGAGCGAGATCCGCGCGCACGTGGCGCAAGCCGCCAACCAGCCCGCGGTGGCCCAGGTCGCCTGAGAACCTTCCGGAGCGCGAATCCCACGTCCAGAACACCGCGGAGCTGGCTCTGCCAGGCCGCAGGTGTTGCCCCCTGAAAGGGGGTGACGCACCGAAGGCGCGGCGCGGGGGTCAGTCAAATGTCGTCGTGAAGATCAGGTCGATGGCGTTCTCTTCACCCGCCCGCGCGCGCACCGTGACGCGCCGCGAGAGGTCGTAGAACATCGAGACCGTGCCCATGGCCCCGGCCAGGCTGGCTTCGTAGGTCAGGTAGAGCTTGTTGGACAGGCGCTTGCCCAGCGTGAGCGCAGCGGACGAGGTGGTGCCATCGGCGTTCGTGGCCGCGCCGGCGAAGGACAGCTCGTCCAGACCGAAGGCGCTGGCCAGGCCGCCGTCCAGGTTGCCACCGTTGCGCGAGAGCAGGGCCAGCGCGGCCTGCTGCAGCACGGCGGCTTCGGCCCCGGCGCCGCTGGCCGGGCGCCCCAGCACCAGCCAGGCGAGCTTCTCGCTGTCGGGCAGTTCGGGGTCGGAGAACAGGCGCACGCGCGGCAACTGCGCCGAGCCGCTGATGAGCACGCCCACGCGCTGCGTGGTGTTGGGGCGCACGGCGGAGATGTCCAGCGTGGGGTTGTCGTAGGGCCCGTTGAAGCGCAGCACGCCGGTTTCGATGTCGAGCCGCTGGCCGTAGGCCCGGTAGGTGCCGCGCTCCGTGCGCACCTCGCCCAGCACGCGCGGCGCGGGCGAGGTGGGTGTGCTGCGCACATTGAGCTGGCCGGTCAGGCGCGTCTGCAGGCCCTGGCCGCGCACCTCGAAGTTGTTGCCCAGGTTCAGGTCCACCAGCACATCGGGTTGCACGCGGAAGGCGTTCGGGTCTTCCAGCGGCCGCTCGGTGCCACGCACCACCACGTCCGCGCCGAGGCTGGGGGTGGACTCGTCGGGCAGCACGAAACGGGCCTCGTCGGCCGTGAGCTGGCCGCGCAGCTGCAGCGCCGTGCCCGCCAGCTCGGCCTGCAACTGGCCCGAGAGCGTGAGCATGCGGTCGGCGCGGGTGGACACGCGCAGTTTCGTGGCGGTGGCCTGCAGGCTGATGTAGGGCTGGCGGCGCGGCTGGCCGTTCACCGTGACGGTGCGCCACTCGGTGCTGCCGGTGGCCAGCAGCGTGCCGCCGTTCTGCACGCCACCCAGGCCCTGCAGGTAGAAACGGTCGATGGTGATGCGCTCGCCCGCGAGCGTGGCGCGCAGCTGCCCGCGCGAGAAGGCGATGCCATTGACCAGCGAGCGCAGGGCCAGGTCGTCGGCGTTGAGCGAGCCGTTGAGCAGGGGTTTGTCGCGCGTGCCGCCCAGCGTGAGATCGGCGCCCAGGGAACCGCGCACGCGCCAGCCGGGCGGCGCCAGCGCGGACCACACGCCCACCTGAGGCAGGCTGGCCTTGAGGGTGCCGCGCAAGGGCGCCTGCTCGGCCCAGTGCCAGGCGGGCTCGGCGGCGTTGGGCGGGCTCAGCGTGGTGCTCACGTCGGCGCTGGCCTGGCCCAGGCGCTCGCTGTCCCAGCGCAGGCGCGCCAGCACATTGCTGCCCTGGGTTTCCACGTCCAGCTGGGCTTCGCGGATGCCGGTCTGCAGGCGCTGGGTGGAGGCGGTGTTCTCGTCGAAGGCGCCGTCGGTCTGCACCGAGAGGTCGCCGCTGCGCCGGCGCAGCTGCGCCGCCAGGCGGGGCGGTGCGCTGGGGTCGGCCGGCAGGGTGAGGTCCCATGAGCCGTCGAACACCACGTCGCCGCCCAGGCCGGATTCGCTCAGCGGGCCGTGGCGCGCGCCCTCGGGCGTGGCGAGGGCATCCACCCAGGACAGCGGCAGGTGGCTGAGCTGGCCGCGCGTGTCGAGCGCGCCGGCCCGCCAGGTGATGCGTTCCCAGGCCAGCGTCATGGGGGTGGTGACGGTGGGCGTGGCCGCGGCCGCGGCCGCGGCAGCGGCCGACACGGCCACCGGGGACGCGGGCGCCGCGCGGCGGCGGAACACGGGCTGCAGCCGCAGCTGGCCGGCGTCGACCTGCACCTGCAGCGTGTCGCCGCGCGCGCCCTGCCATTGCACGCCCAGCGCGTTGGTGCTCTCCAGCGTCCATTCCACGGAGCGGTCGGGCCGCGCGCTGTCGGTGGCCTGCAATTTCAGCCGGCTGAGTTCCAGGCGGCCGGTGTCGATGTCGGGCTGGCGGGCGTTGCCCAGTTGCAGCACGCCCTGGGTGTCGAGGGCGGCGCGCCAGGGGCCTTGTTCGGCCCGGCCGGCCAGGGTGAGGGCCAGGCGCTCGGGGGGGCCGTTGGCCTGCAGCTGGAGCGCGCTGAGAAGGATGTCCTGCGCCCTGGTGGGGTTGGCCGGATCGCCGGCGGCCACCTCGCGCGCGATGCGCAGGCGCGGCGCGTCCAGGCCGAGCTGCAGGCGCAGCGGGGCGGCCTGGGTGGCGCCGGCCGCCGGCGGCGGGTAGCCCAGCACGCCCAGGCCACCTTGCCAGTCGGCGTTGAGCCGGGCGCTGCCTTCGGCCTGCAGGCCCGGCTGGCCGTCCAGCGCGGTGCGGATCGACGGGCCCACGATGGGCAGGGTCTGCAGGCTGCGCACCCAGGCCAGCACGCGGCTGGCGTCGTCCAGGTTGAGGTCCAGGTCGCCGTGGCCCTGGGCGTGCGCGGCCTTGCCCTTCCAGCGGGCCTGCGCACCGGGCAGCTGCAGCGCGAACTGGCCGTCGAAGCTGCGTGCCAGGGTATCGAGCGTGCCCTGGCCGTCCAGCGTGGCGTCGGCCACGCCCAGGCGGGCCTGGCGCAGGTCGAGCACGCCTTGCGTGGCGCTGTCGGCGCTGGGGCGCCAGCGGCCTTTCACATCGAGTTCGCGCAGCCGCAGGCCGGCCAGGGCGCCGCCCCGGGGTTGCGTGCCCGACGGCTGGAGGCGCGCGCCCAGGTCGATGGCGGTGTCGACCGTGCGCGCCGTGACGGTGCCGTCCAGCGCGGCCGGCGCGATGCTGCTCCAGAGCTGGGCCGGGTTGATGCGGCGGGCCTGGATCTCACCCTGCCACTGGCCCAGCGGCGAGGGCTGCGCGCCGCTGGCCGGTTCCCATTGGCCCTGGCCCTGCACACGGCCGCCGCCGAGCTGCGCGTCCAGTTGCGTCAGCGCCCAGCGCGCGCCGCGCTGTTCGAGCGCGGCCTCGATCCGGTCGAGTGGCAGGCGCTGCCGGTCGGCCGGCCCGCTGGCGGCGTTGGTGAGCTTCAGCTCGGCGCGCCAGGCCTCGCCCTGGGGCTGGGCCTTCACCGTGCCGCTGAGCAGCGTCACCGGCGCCTGCGGCCAGAAGGCGGCGAGGTCGATGCGGGCCATGGTGGCGTCGGCGGTTTCGATCGGCTGCGGCCACCATGGGCGCAGGCGGGCCTGGGCATCCAGCGTGGGGGCCTGGGCCGGGTCGATGCCTCCGGTGGCCTTGACGCTGGCGCTGGCATCGAGCGCGGCGTCGGTGGTGGCCAGCACGCCGGTGAGCTTGGCGATGGCCTGCAGCGTCACGGGCTCGCCACCCGGCACGGTGGTGCGCACCTCACCGCTGGCGTCCACGCGCAGGGGCATGGGGGCTTGCGCGCCCAGCACCGCCTTGGCCTGGTAGCGGCCGCCGGCCACCTCCACGCTGTCCAGGTCGAACTGGTGCGCGTCGGCCACGCCGAGGTTCCAGGCGCGGTCGGCCGTGCGGTAGCGGTACTGGCCTTTCAGGCCGCTGAGGGTGAGCGGCGATTCGCCAGCCAGCACCAGTTCACCGATCGACCAGGGCAGGGTGACCGGCAGGGGCAGGGTGATGGGTTGCAGGGGCTCGGGTGGGGCCGATGGCGTGGGCGGGCGCTGGTCGTCGATCCGCAGGCGGCCGATGTCGAGCTGCGACAGACGCACGCCGCGCCCGAGCACGGCGTCGGCCCAGAACCAGTTGCTCAGGCCGATGCGCGTGTCGCTGGCCTGCACGCTCAGGCCGTCGCGCGCCCATTGCAACTGCGCGATCTGGCCGCCGCGCAACAGGCTGCCCTGCACACCGGTGACTTCCAGCGTGCCAGCCTGCGGCCCCTGCCGGGCCATGAACGACTGACCCCACCCGATGGCCTGGGCCAGCGAGCCGGGCGAGGCGGCCCACAGGCCGGCGCCGAGCAGGACCAGCAGCACCAGCGCCGCCAGGCCGCCGAACACCCAGCGCACCACGCGGCCGATGCGCGAGGGCGGGGGGGCGATGCGGTCGGGATCGTTGTCGCTGTTCATGCGCCGATCAGAACGTGAAGCCCACATTGAGGTGGATGCGGAAACGCCTGACCTCCAGGCCATAGGCCAGGTCCAGCTGGAGCGGGCCGACCGGGCTGTTGTAGCGGATGCCGGTGCCCACGCCCCAGACCGGCTTGAGGTCGCCGGCCTTGTTGGCGATGGCGCCGCCGTCGATGAAGAGCACGTTTTCCCAGTTGGAGCGCTGGTCGGCGTTGAAGATCGGGCGCTGCCACTCCAGGCTCACCACCCCTTTGTAGCGGCCGGGCCCAATGCTGCCGTCGGCGCGCGGCACGCCGATGTCGCGCAGGCCGTAGCCGCGCACGGTGTTGTCGCCGCCGGTGATGAACAGCTGCGTGTCCGGGATGGGGGCCGAGTCGCGCGCCACCACCGCACCACCTTCCACGCGCAAGGCCAGGCGGCCCAGCTGCGTGCGCCGCGACGGCGTGCCCACGTCGCGCGGCTGGCCGGGCACCGGGTCGGCGGCGCGAGCGATCGCACCCAGCGGCCAGTAGGTGAGCCAGCGCGCCTGCGTGCGGGTGAAGGGCTGGCGGCTGCTGCCCAGCGTGTAGCCCACCCCCAGCTCCACCGCGAGGCCATAGCCGCGGTGGGGAAACACCTGGTCGTCAAAGCGGCGCCGCGTCCACGCGTAGTTGACGCTGACGGCGGACCTGGCTTCCTGCTGCGCCGCGGCGGACAGCAGGCTGCTCTTCACATGGGCGCGGTCGTACTGCAGGTAGAAGCTGCGGTCGTATTCAACGCCGAGCTGCGTCTGGCCCACGCGCAGGCGCTGGCTGCTGGTGGTGGTGAAGTCGTCGAGCTGTTTGGCCAGCTGTGCGCCGGCGATCTTGCGCCAACCGTCGTCGTTCGGAATCGAACTCCAGTCGGTGCTGGCGAGCTGGTCGTCGCGCTCCAGCTGCAGCTTGCTGACCGCGCGCCAGCCGATGCCGGGCACGCTGTTGTGCGTGTGTTCCAGCGACAGGCGAGCGCCGTTGTCGGTGCTGCCGCCAATGCCGATCACGACCTTCTGCCGCTTGCTCTCGCGCAGCTGCACCATCACCGGCAGGGTCTGTCCGTCGGTCGAGGTCTCGGCGTAGACGAAGACCGAGTCGTAGTAGCCGCTCTCGGCGATGCGGCGTTGCGCGTCCTGCAGTTTCTCGAGGTCGTAGTCGCTGCCGGGCGTGAGGCCGGTCAGGCGCACCAGGCGCTCGGCGGTCACAGCGTCGTAGCGCTCAGCCCCTTGCACCACCACCTCGCCCATGCGCATGGGCTTGCCCGAATCGAGTTCGATGTAGAGCCGGGCCTGGTGCGCCTGGGTGTCGATGTCGGCCAGGCTGTTCTGCATCCGGCCCGAGGGGTAGCGCTGGGCGATCAGCCGCCGCAGCGCGGCGGTCTTGGCGCGGTCCCAGTCGGCCTGCGAGAAGGGCAGGCCGGCGATCAGGCCGGCCTCGCGCTCGATGTCGGCGCGCTGCGCCTGGGCCTCGGGCGCGGTGGCGATGTCGCCCACGAAGGACACCGTGACCGAGGCCACCTGCGTGACCGGGCCGGGATCGACCTTCACGGTGATGGTGCCCAGCGAGGCGGGGCTGGTGGTGCGGTCACCATCGCTCGTGGCGGCGGCCACATCGCCCAGCCCGGGGGGCGGGATCACCTCGACCTGGGGCGAGAAATGGCCGAGCGTGGCCAGCAGTTCGCGCACGTTGGCCGGCGCCTGGGCCAGCAGGCGGCTCAGTTCGTTGGCTTCGAGGCTGCGCAGTTCGCGGTAGCGCTGCACTTCCATGTGGCGCAGCAGGAAGTCGCGCATGGCCTCGCTGGGCGCCTGCATGTCGATCTCGAAGCGCGCGCCGGCTGGCGTGCGCGCCTCGCGCGGCGGACGCGGCACGTCGGCATCCGTGTCGTCGGGGGCCGCGGCGCGGGCGGCGCCCGGTGCGGCCGTTTCCTGGGCGCGGGTGGCGAGCGGCCACAGCAGGGTCGCGCACAACAGCAAAGGCCATGCCCGGCGGGCATGGCCAGGAAAGGAAAAGGTCATTCGGCCGTTATTTCGAGAGCAGGCGCATCGTGTCTTCGAGCCCCTTCAAGGTCAGCGGGTACATGCGCTGGCCCATCAGTTGCTGAATCACGCTGATGCTCTGTCGATACTGCCACACCCCTTGGGGTTCCGGGTTGATCCACGCAAACTTCGGAAACGCGTGCGTGAGGCGCTGCAGCCACTCGGCGCCGGCCTCCTCGTTGTTGTATTCCACGCTGCCGCCAGGTTGCAATATTTCGTAAGGACTCATCGTGGCATCGCCGACGAAGATGAGTTTGTAGTCCTTGTTGTACTTGCGGATGATGTCCCAGGTCGGGAACTTCTCCGCGTAGCGGCGGCGGTTGTTCTTCCACATGAAGTCGTAGACGCAGTTGTGGAAGTAGTAGAACTCCAGGTGCTTGAACTCGCTCTTGACCGCCGAGAACAGCTCCTCCACGCGCTGGATGTGTTCGTCCATGGTGCCGCCCACGTCCATGAGCAGCAGCACCTTCACGTTGTTGTGCCGCTCCGGGATCATCTTGATGTCCAGGTAGCCGGCGTTCGCGGCGGTGGAGCGGATGGTGTCGGGCAGGTCCAGCTCGAGGTCGTTGCCTTCGCGCGCGAACTTGCGCAGGCGGCGCAGCGCCACCTTGATGTTGCGCGTGCCCAGTTCCTGCGTGTCGTCGTAGTCGCGGTAGGCGCGCTGCTCCCACACCTTCACGGCGGTCTTGTTGCCGCCCTTGCCACCGATGCGGATGCCCTGCGGGTTCTGCCCGCTGTGGCCGAACGGCGAGGTGCCGCCGGTGCCGATCCACTTGCTGCCGCCCTCGTGGCGTTCCTTCTGCTCTTCGAGGCGCTTGCGCAGCGTCTCCATGAGCTCGTCCCAGTCCATCTTGGGCGCGTTGGCTTTCTGCTCTTCGGAGAGGATGCGCTCCATCTCCTGGCGCAGCCAGTCGGCCGGGATCGGCTTGGTGAAGTCCGCGATCATCTCCACGCCCTTGAAGTAGGCGGCGAAGGCGCGGTCGAATTTGTCGTAGTGCTTCTCGTCCTTCACCAGCGCGGTGCGCGCCAGGAAGTAGAAGTCGTCCATGGAGCAGGCCTCGGGGTTGCACGGTCCCACCACGTCGGCCTGCAGCGCTTCGAGCAGCGTCAGGTATTCCTTGACAGAGACCGGCAGCTTGGCCGAACGCAGGGTGTAGAAGAAATCGATCAGCATGGCGATCTCCCGGGTTCGTCAGGCGTGCATGTCCCGCAGGTACAGCAGCTGGGCCTTGGCCTCGGGCCATTCGCCCGAGCGCATGCTGTACATCACCGTGTCGCGGATGGTGCCGTCGCGGCGCAGGGCGTGGCCGCGGATGACGCCGTCCTTTTTCGCGCCCAGCCGCTCGATCGCGCGCTGCGAGGCGAAGTTGTAGTTGTCGGTGCGCCAGCCCACCACGTGGCAGCCCAGCGTGTCGAACGCGTGGCCCATCATGAGCAGCTTGCACGTGGTGTTCACATGGGTGCGCTGCACGCTCTGGGCGTACCAGGTGTAGCCGATCTCCACCCGCTTCACCGCCGGCAGGATGTCGTGGTAGCTGGTGCTGCCCAGCACCCGACCGCTGGCCTCGTCGGTCACGGCGAAGGCAAAGCGGTGGCCCTCGGCGCGCATCTGCAGCGCGGTTTCGATGTAGGCGCGCGTCTGCCCGGGCTCGGGCACCGAGGTGATGCGCAGCTTCCAGAGCTCGCCGTCGGCGGCGGCCGCGCGCAGCCCCTGCTCGTGGTCCAGCGCGAGCGGCACCAGGGCAAGGCCGTTGGCGCGCAGGGTGAGGGGTTCGACGAAGGCCATGGCGTGGAAATCAGGGTGAGGGAGGCGGTGGTGGCGCGATCAGGCGCCGCGCCACCAGCTTGCCGACGCCGCAGCCCAGGGCGATCAGGCCCAGGCCGGCCATCTCGCGCCAGCCGAAGGCATCGGGCGCGGCGAAGAAGTCCAGGCCCAGCTGCTTGCCCAGGGCCCAGCCGGCCAGCGAACCGATGACGAAGCCCGACGCATCGGCCAGGCCTTCCTTGAATGCGTTTCGGGTCTGCTTGTCCATGGTGGGCTCAGCGGTTGCGCTGGTTCATGAAGACCAGCTTCTCGAAGAGCGTGGTGTCCTGCTCGTTCTTGAGCAGCGCGCCCACCAGCGGCGGCACGCTGACCTTGCTGTCGGCGCTCTGCAGGGCTTCGAGCGGGATGTCCTCGGCCATCAGGAGCTTGAGCCAGTCCAGCAGCTCGGAGGTGCTGGGCTTCTTCTTCAGGCCGGGCAGGTTGCGCACGTCGTAGAAGGTCTTCATGGCCGCGGCCAGCAGTTCCTTCTTGAGCTTGGGGAAGTGCACGTCCACGATGCGCTGCATGGTCTCGGCGTCGGGGAACTTGATGTAGTGGAAGAAGCAGCGGCGCAGGAAGGCGTCGGGCAGTTCCTTCTCGTTGTTGGAGGTGATGAACACCAGAGGGCGGTGCTTGGCGCGGATCATCTCGTGCGTCTCGTAGCAGTAGAACTCCATGCGGTCGAGTTCGCGCAGCAGGTCGTTGGGGAACTCGATGTCGGCCTTGTCGATTTCGTCGATCAGCAGCGCGACCGGCTCGTCCGCCGTGAAGGCCTGCCACAGCACACCCTTGACGATGTAGTTGTGAATGTCCTTCACGCGCTCGTCGCCCAGCTGCGAATCGCGCAGGCGGCTCACCGCGTCGTACTCGTACAGGCCCTGCTGCGCCTTGGTGGTGCTCTTGATGTGCCACTGCAGCAGCGGCAGCTTGAGCGCCCCGGCCACTTCCTCGGCGAGCATGGTCTTGCCGGTGCCGGGCTCGCCCTTGACGAGCAGCGGGCGCTTGAGGGTGATGGCGGCGTTCACCGCCAGCATCAGGTCTTGCGTGGCAACGTAATTCTCGGAACCTTGGAATTTCATGAAAAAGCGCCTTGTGCGAAGGTTGGCGGGGGTGTGGCCGGGGCTGAGGACCAGTCTATATAATCAGGGGTTGATTTTCTCAGCCGGTTCCATTCATTGTGCTTGCAAAATGATTCCAATGTTGTCCACGATCGCCCGCACCCTTGTCGCCGCTGCGACCCTCTCCGTCGCTCTCGCTGCCCAGGCCCAGGGCGTCACGGGTGATGTGCAAGCCGGCCACAAGAAGGCCGAAATGTGCATCGGTTGCCACGGCATCGTCGGCTACCAGAACAGCTTCCCCGAGATCCACAAGGTCCCCAAGATCTCGGGCCAGTCGGACAAGTACATCGTGGCGGCGCTCCACGCCTACAAGAAGGGCGACCGCAAGCACCCCACCATGCGCGGCATCGCGGGCTCGCTGAGCGAGCAGGACATGGCCGATCTGGGCGCCTACTACGCGTCGCAGGCCGACAAGGCCGCCCCCGAAGCGCCTCGCACCGCCAGCACCGCGGCCGCCGCGCTGATCGAGAAGGGCGCCTGCGCCTCCTGCCACGGTGCCAACTTCAGCAAGCCGATCGACCCGAGCTACCCCAAGATCGGCGGCCAGCACGCCGACTACCTGTTCTTCGCGCTCAAGGCCTACACGGTCGAAGGCAACAACATGATCGGCCGCTCCAACGGCATCATGGCCGGCATCGCCAAGCAGTACACCCCGGCCGAAATGCGCGAGATCGCCAAGTACCTGTCCACGGTGGACGGTGAACTCAAGGTCGTGCCGCAATCGCGCTTCCGCTGACCTGCCGCCACCCATCAAGAAAGCCGCTCATCGAGCGGTTTTTTTGTGGTCAGTCCCGCGTTGCCCTGCGCCGCACCGCGTCGATGTAGGCCTGCCCGTCGGGTGGCCGGCCCGCGCGCTGGCTTTCCCAGAGCATGCTGCCCAGGCACTCCATCACCTCGTGGTGCGCCACATGCAGGTCGCCGCGCCGCGCGGCCAGCAGCTCCACCGCCTGGCGGATGCCCGGGGGCTGGTCGATGCTGCATTGCTCGCTGATGGACAGGTGCATGGACAGGTGCAGGAAGGGGTTGTCGCGGCCGCTGTCGGGCTCGCCCAGGCGCGCCAGGGCCGCGTCCACGTCGGACAGTTCGGCGTGGTACTCGCTGTGCTCGGCGATCCATTGGCCGGCCAGGGTTTCGATGGCCTCCATGGGTTGTTGCAGCAACTGTTTCTGGTGAACGGCGCAGAAGAAACGCCGCACGTCGGCTTGGGATGGGCTGAACATGGTGCGGGGATTCTCCCGCATGCCGCGCACCCCTGCGCCCGGCTTGGGTACAGTCGCAGGTTGACCTGAGGAGAACACACATGAACCAAGCCTTCATCTGCGACGCGATTCGCACCCCCTTCGGCCGCTACGGCGGTGCCCTCTCCAGCGTGCGCGCCGACGACCTCGGCGCGATCCCGCTCAAGGCGCTGATGCAGCGCAACCCCGGCGTGGACTGGGCCGCCGTGGCCGACATCCTCTTTGGCTGCGCCAACCAGGCCGGCGAAGACAACCGCAACGTCGCGCGCATGGCCGGCCTGCTCGCCGGCCTGCCGCTGGAGCTGCCCGGCGCCACCATCAACCGCCTGTGCGGCTCCGGCCTGGACGCCGTGGGCTCGGCCGCGCGCGCCATCAAGGCCGGTGAAGCCGGCCTGATGATCGCCGGCGGCGTGGAGAGCATGAGCCGCGCGCCCTTCGTTAGCCCGAAGGCCGAGAGCGCCTTCAGCCGCGCCAACGCGGTCTACGACACCACCATCGGCTGGCGCTTCGTCAACAAGCTCATGAAGGCCCAGTACGGCGTGGACTCCATGCCCGAGACGGCCGAGAACGTGGCGACCGATTACAAGATCGAGCGCGAGGCGCAGGACCGCATGGCGCTGGCCAGCCAGATCAAGGCCGTGGCCGCGCAGAAGGCGGGTCACCTGGCGCGCGAGATCACGCCGGTGACCATCGCGCAGAAGAAGGGGGATCCGCTGGTGGTGGACAAGGACGAGCACCCGCGCGAGACCAGCCTGGAAGCGCTGGCCAAGCTCAAGGGCGTGGTGCGCCCCGATGGCACGGTGACGGCAGGCAACGCAAGCGGCGTGAATGACGGCGCCTGCGCGCTGCTGCTGGCCGACGAGGCCACGGCGGCGAAGAACGGCCTGACGCCCAAGGCCCGTATCGTGGGCATGGCCACGGCCGGCGTGGCGCCGCGCGTGATGGGCATTGGCCCGGCGCCGGCCACACAGAAGGTGCTGGCGCTCACCGGGCTGAAGCTGGAGCAGCTGGACGTGATCGAGCTGAACGAGGCCTTTGCCGCGCAGGGCCTGGCGGTGCTGCGCATGCTGGGGCTCAAGGACGACGACGAGCGCGTGAACGCCTGGGGCGGTGCGATCGCATTGGGCCACCCGCTGGGCGCCAGCGGCGCGCGGCTGGCGACCACGGCGGTCAACCGCCTGCACGCCACCGGTGGCCGCTACGCGCTGTGCACCATGTGCATTGGCGTGGGCCAGGGCATCGCGCTCGTGATCGAAAAGGTCTGAGGGTCTGAGGGCGAGCCCGCCGCCGGACCGCCCCAAGGCCGGGCTCAGCCCCCTCGGGGGCAGCGACCCGCGCAGCGGCGGAGCGTGGGGGCCTACAACTTCCACGCGGGAAGCTGCCAGTTGCGCCAGAGAGCGAGGCCGCGCAGGCCGGCCGTGAACACCACGCAGGCCACCAGGGCGATCCAGCCCGGGGCCTCGATCTCCCAGAGCCCGACGTAGAGCCAGCCACCGGCGAAGGCGCAGAGCGCATAGGGCCGGTGGTCCTTGAAGGCCGTGGGGATCTCGTTGCAGACCACGTCGCGCAGCACGCCGCCGAAGACGCCGGTGATCAGGCCCATGAGCACGGCCACCAGCGCCGGCATGTCCAGCAGCAGGGCCTGGTGCACACCGGTGGCGGTGAACAGGCCCAGGCCCAGCGCATCGGGCCACTGGATGGCCCGCTCGGTGAGCTTCATGTGGCGCCCGCGCAGGAACACCATGGCGAGCACGCACAGCCCGAGCACGCCCCAGAGCAGCTCGACGTGGCGCACCCAGAAGAACGGGCGCTGATCGAGCAGCAGGTCGCGCAGGGTGCCGCCGCCGAAGGCGGCCAGGAAGCCCACCACCGCCACGCCCACGGCGTCCAGCCGCATGCGCGCGCCCATGAGGATGCCGGAGAGTGCAAAGGCCACCGTGGCCGCCAGCTCGACCAGCAGGCGCAGGGTCTCGCCCCAGAACTGAATGTTGTGCATGCGCCGATTCTCGCCGGGCGGGAGGCAAGGGCATTCGCCTGCGGCGACAATCGCGCGCTTGAACTTCCCGCTCATCACCGATCCCTCGTTCTACCTCGTCGCGATTCCCGCGGTGCTCCTGCTGGGCATCAGCAAGAGCGGCTTTGGCGCCGGCTTTGGTTCCCTGGCCGTGCCCTTGATGGCCCTGGCGGTCACGGTGCCGCAGGCCGCCGCCATCCTGATGCCGGTGCTGCTGCTGATGGACCTGCTGGGCATGGCGGCCTTCCGCAAGAACTTCGACCGCCGCCTGCTGATGTTCCTCGTGCCCTGCAGCCTGGTCGGCCTCGTGGTCGGGGCCTTGCTTTTCAAATGGCTGGATTCCCGCGTGGTGGCGGGCATGGTGGGCGTGTTCACCCTGGTGTTCCTGGCGCAGCGCCTGCTGTTTCCGCCGCGCCCCGACAGCGCGCCGCCGCCGCGCTGGGTGGGCGCGCTGCTCACGGTGACCTCGGGTTTCACGAGCTTCGTGGCGCACGCCGGTGGGCCGCCGCTCAACGCCTACGTGATCCCGATGCGTCTGTCGCCAGCGGTCTTCACCGGCACGCTGGCCTACCTGTTCTTCTTCGTCAACCTCGCCAAATGGGTGCCGTACGCCTGGCTGGGTCTGCTCGATCTGCGCAACATGGCGACCTCGCTGGCGCTTCTGCCGTTCGCCCCGTTCGGGGTCTGGCTCGGGGTCTACATTGCCAAGCGCATCGAGCCTCGGCTGTTCTACCGGCTCATCTATGTGGGGATGTTCCTGACCGGTTGCAAACTGGTGTGGGACGCGGTGGCGATAACATAGCGCCCGATACCCCCCTCCCCATCACGCTGTCCGTGTGGGGCGTCCCGCACACAAAGGAGCTTTTCATGCCCATCGTGGTGGTTGCGAATCCCAAAGGAGGCGTTGGCAAGTCCACGCTGTCGACCAATGTCGCCGGCTACTTTGCCCGCCAGGGTCACTCGGTCATGCTGGGCGATGCCGATCGCCAGCAGTCGTCGGCCCTCTGGCTGCGCCTGCGCCCACCCGAGGCCCGGCCGATCCAGACCTGGGAGGTTTCGCAGGACCTGATCGCGCGGCCGCCCAAGGACGTCACGCACGTGGTGCTCGATACCCCCGCTGGTTTGCATGGCTGGCGCTTCAAGGACGTGCTCAAGATCGCCGACAAGGTGCTGGTGCCGTTGCAGCCCAGCATCTTCGACATCTACGCCACGCGCGCCTTCATCGATGAGTTGGCCGAGTCCCGCCGCGCGGGCCAGTTGCAGGTGGGCATCGTCGGCATGCGGGTGGACATGCGCACCATCGCGGCCGACAAGCTCGGTGAGTTCGTGACCGGGTTGGGCCTGCCGGTGCTGGGCGCCTTGCGCGACACGCAGAACTACGTGCACCTCGCGGCGCGCGGGCTCACGCTGTTCGACGTCACGCCCAGCCGGGTCGAGAAGGACCTCAAGCAGTGGCAGGGCATCTGCGAGTGGCTTGATCGCTGACACTCGGCGGTGCCGTGTCGCCGGCCCGACACGCGCGGAGCGGGGCCGGCGATACAGTGGCTCGCATGAAAACCTTTGAATCCCTGGCCGATCTGGCGGCTTGCGTGGGCCAGGAAGTGGCCGTCAGCGAATGGGTGGTGATCACCCAGGAGCAGGTCAACCGCTTCGCCGAGGCCACCGGCGACCACCAATGGATCCACGTGGACGTGGAACGCGCCAAGGCCGGGCCATTCGGTGGGCCGATCGCGCACGGCTTTCTCACGCTGTCCTTGCTGCCGGTGTTCTTCGAGTCCTCTTTCGATATCCGGAACACGCGCATGGGGGTGAACTACGGCCTGAACCGCGTGCGCTTCACCGCGCCGGTGCCGGTGGGCAGCCGTTTGCGCGCGCGCCTGACGCTGCAGGCCATCGAGCCCATCGAACAGGGTGGGCAGCAGATGACCTGGGGTGTGGTGGTGGAGCGCGAAGGGGCCGACAAGCCGGTGTGCTTCGCCGAATCGCTGGTGCGCCAGTACCCCTGAGCGCGCGGGCAGGCCTGCCTACTTGATGCGGATGAGCTGCTTGGGCTCGAGCCAGCCTTCGAAGTACTGAATCAGCCGGTTGATGCGCTCGGCGGCGACCGACTGGTTGTGCCGCTGCGAGATGAGCTGGTACGCGTCGTTGCGCAGCAGCCAGAGTTCCTGCGGCGTGTGGGCCTGATCGATCTGTTTGCGCAGCCGGATCGCGGGTGTGCCGGGGCAGTCCTCGATGCTGCGCTCGAGATGGCGCCGGATGCGCGCCAACTCCTTGAGGCTGGGGCTTCTGGGCGCGCGCTGTCGAGACGCGAGGTTCACGCGGAAGATCCGGGTGAGGACAGAAATCAGGGCGGTCTCCATGCAGGCGGTCCGTGATGCGCAGAGTGGCGATCGGGCCGCCGCCCACAGGGTGTGGAGCCGCGCGGTCCCGATCAGGTTGGCAAGCCTATGTTGCGCGTTTCGCGCGCGATGTGATCTGTGCCTCCCGCCACTTGCGTGACCTGCGTCACGGAACCGGCATCGCAAACTGCCGCTGGCGCCAGGCCTCGAACACCGTGACCGCCACGGCGTTGGACAGGTTCAGGCTGCGCTGGCCTTCCACCATGGGCAGGCGCAGGCGCTGCGTCGGGGGAAAGGACTCGCGCAGCGCGTCGGGCAGCCCGCGCGTCTCGGAGCCGAACACCAGCCAGTCGCCGGCCTGGAAGGCGTTGTCGAACACGCTGTGGCTGCCTCGGGTGGTGAAGGCGAACATGCGCTGCGGGTCCGGCGCTTCGGTCTGCAGGAAGCTGGCCCAGTCCGCGTGGCGGCGCAGGTCGGCGTACTCGTGGTAGTCGAGCCCCGCGCGGCGCATGTGGCGGTCATCCATGGAAAAGCCCAGGGGCTCGATGAGGTGCAGGGTGCACCCGGTGTTCGCGCTGAGCCGGATCACGTTGCCGGTGTTGGGCGGGATTTCAGGTTGGACGAGGACGATGTGGAACATGGTGGCGGGCGAGCTTACCGCGCCGGCGTGCGCGCGAACACCAGCGCGCTGACCCGGCCCGCCCCTGCCTGCCGCAAGGCCTGGGCCGCTGCCTGCAGTGTGGCGCCGGTGGTGGTCACGTCGTCTACCAGCAGCACGTGCCGGCCGTGCAGCCGGGGCGCGTGCAACGGGTGGGCGGCGAACACGCCTTGCAGGTTGCGCAGGCGCTGCTCGCGGGGCAGGCTGTGCTGGTCGGGGGTCTCGGTCAGGCGGACCAGCGCCTCGGCCAGGGCCGGCGCCCGGGCGGCAGGCGTGCTCGCGCGCCGCAGGGCTTTCACCAGCTCCCAGGCCTGGTTGTAGCCGCGCCCGGCCAGGCGCGCCGGGGTGAGTGGCACGGGGGCGAGGAGGTCGCATGACGAGAGCAGGGCGCCGGCCTGCGGTGCCTGCAGCATCCGCCGCGCGAAAGGCCCGGCCCAGCCAGGCTCCTGGCGGAACTTGAAGCGGGCGATGAGGCCGTCCCAAGGGTAGGCATAGTCCACAGCCGCCGCGCAGGCGTGCAGCGCGGCCGGCGTGGGCCGGGTGAGACAGGCCCCACACAGCGGCACGTCCACGTGCACGCGGTCGGCACACGCCGTGCAGCGGGGCGCCTCGTCCTGGAACCGCGCCGCGCAGGCCTCGCACACCGCGCTCGATGGCCAGGCGCCGCAGACCTGGCAGGTGCCGGGCAGGGAATTCCAGAGCGTGCGCCAGGGGTTGAGCATGGGGCCAATATACTGGCGCGGCCTTGTTGTCCCGCCCGCCGGCATCCCGTTTGAACACCTCCACCCCCACTGAAACCCCCGTGCCCGGCATGGACCCGGTCGCGGCCCTGCGCTGGCAGCAACGCGCCGCGACGACCAGTCCGTGGCTGCACGAAGAGGTGGCCTCGCGCATGGCCGCACGCCTGAAATGGTTCCGCGAGCCGCCCGCCAGCTGGATGCACTGGGAGCCCGTGGGCGGCGGGCTGCTCGCGCACCAGCAGCTCCGGGCTCAGTTGCCCGACGCGCCCTGCCACGTGGCCGCACAGCGCCTGCCCGAGGCCTTGCAGGCCACCCGGGAAGGGGGCGGGCCGGGCTGGAACCCCCTGAACTGGGGGCGCAGCCGAGGCCCGCAGGCGGCGAACGCCGACACCCGGGTGGGCATGCTCTGGGCCAACATGGCCTTGCACACCGAGCCACGGCCGCAAACGCTGCTCAAGCGCTGGAACGCACACATCGAGACCAACGGCTTCCTGATGTTCTCCTGCCTGGGGCCGGACAGCCTGCGCGAACTGCGCGTGGTGTACGCGGCACAAGGCTGGCCCGAGCCGGCCCACGCCTTCACCGACATGCACGACTGGGGCGACATGCTGGTGCACAGCGGGTTTGCCGAACCGGTGATGGACATGGAGCGCATCACCCTCTCGTACAGCGGGGCGGAGCCCTTGCTGGCCGAGCTGCGCAGCCTGGGCCGCAACCTTCATTCGGGCCGGTTTGCCGCCTGTCGGTCGCGGGGCTGGCGTGCGCGGCTGTGCGAGGCGATCGAAACGGGCCTGCCGCGCGCGGCCGACGGCCGGCTGCTGCTGACCTTCGAAATCATCTACGGCCACGCCTTCAAGCCCACGCCGCGAGTGCCCATGGGGCCTGCGACGACGGTGCCGATGGAAGACATGCGCGCCATGCTGCGGGGCCGCAGGGGCTGAGCCGGGCTGGCGGCGGGCCGTTTCTCGCCTGGGGATACCGCATTGTCCGAGTCGGATGGGGCGGCTTTGCGGCCGGATGGCACCCTTCTCGCCGCTACAATTGGAGGCGATCCAAGTTTCAAGGGGATTTTCCCTGCGTCAACGCGCGCGCTTTCGGGCGCAGCGCGGCTTGAACCGGTGGTGGGTGGTGAACCTTACCTGCAACGCTCATCGTTTCGCGACCGAGTCTGAACAAGGCATGGAGTGGTCGCTGAAGCGCAACTGTTCGGTCACGCCCGCACAACTGGGATGGCTCTATGCCTCCATGTGTGTCGTGTCGTTGGGTGTGGCCGGATTCTTCTGGTCGCAAGGTGCAACGCTGGTGCTGCCTTTCGCGGTGCTGGAGTTGATCGTGGTGGCGGTGGCCTTTCTGGCCTATGCCCGCCACGCGACCGACGGCGAACGCATCCGCTTGCTGGAAGGCCGGCTGGTGGTGGAGCAGGAGATGGCGGGACGGACGAAGCGGTGCGAGTTCGCCCGTGAGTGGGTGCAGGTGGAGCCGCGCGAAGGCGACGGTCAGATGATCGAACTCCGCTGCGGCGGCCAGTCGGTGAGGGTGGGGCGCTTTCTGCGCCCCGAACTGCGGCCGGTGCTGGCGCGGGAGATACGCCAGGCCTTGCGTGGCGCGTGATGGTGGGGTTTTGGGTAGGTGTGCCCGGAAAATTTGTTCTAATCGGCATTGATATAAATCAATACTTATATTTGAGGCGCTTAAAGTGAGTACGACGAATAAAAAGGTGCATTCCCTGCGAAACCGGTGGGCCACGATCCGCGCCGTGGCAACCACGCTGGCCTTGGGCGCAGGCGCCTGGTCCACGGTCGCTGCTCAGGCGGTCAAGGACCTCGCTGGTGGCCCGGCGGTCAACCAGCTGAACTTCCACCCCCCAGTGACCCGCATCGCCGAGGAGCAGCACTGGCTGCACTGGTTCATGATGGTCCTGTGCGCCGTCATCTTCGTCATCGTCTTCGGCGTGATGTTCTATTCCATCCTGAAGCACCGCAAGGCGGCCGGGCACAAGGCCCAGGAGCTGCCGGAGCCGATCTGGGTGGAGCTGGGCTGGACCATCGTCCCGCTGCTCATCGTCATCGGCATGGCCCTGCCCGCCACCAAGGTGCTGGTGGCCCAGAAGGACACCACCAACAGCGACCTGACCATCAAGGCCACGGGCATGCAGTGGAAGTGGGGCTACGACTACATCAAGGGCGAGGGCGAGGGCATCGGTTTCCTCTCCACCCTGGACAACAACCAGCGCGTGATGTCCAACAGCGGCAAGCCCGAAGCCACGGACGACTACCTGCTCAAGGTGGACAACCCGCTCGTGGTGCCCGTGAACAAGAAGGTGCGCATCATCACGACCGCCAACGACGTGATCCACGCCTGGATGGTGCCGGCCTTCGGCGTCAAGCAGGATGCGATTCCCGGCTTCGTGCGCGACACCTGGTTCCGCGCCGAGAAGACCGGCGACTTCTACGGTCAGTGCGCCGAACTCTGCGGCAAGGAGCACGCCTACATGCCGATCCACGTGAAGGTGGTGTCGGCCGAGGAATACACCGCCTGGGTGACCGAGCGCCAGAAGGCCATGGCCGCTGCCGCCGATGACCCGAGCAAGGTCTGGACGCTGGCCGACCTGGTCAAGCGCGGCGAGTCCGTCTACGCCGCCAACTGCGCGGCCTGCCACCAGGCCAACGGCAAGGGCGCCGGCCCGATCAAGCCCCTCGATGGCTCCGCGATCGTGACCGACACCGACCACGCCAAGATGATCAATGTGCTGCTGCACGGTGCGGCAGGCGGCGCCATGCCGGCCTGGAAGCAGCTGTCCGACACCGAGCTGGCCGCGGTCATGACCTACGCCAAGAACAACTGGTCGAACAAGACCGAACAGATCGTGCAGCCGGCCGAAGTGCTGGCCGCCCGCAAGTGATCTGTTGACAGAAAAACATTGAGTCTCAAAGGAATCGACCATGAGTGCAGTTCTTGACCACCACGACGCACACGGCCACGACGATCACCACGACCACCATGCCCCCACGGGCTGGCGCCGCTGGGTCTACGCCACCAACCACAAGGACATCGGCACGCTGTACCTGCTGTTCGCCTTCACCATGCTGATGGTGGGCGGCGTGCTGGCCCTGCTGATCCGCGCCGAGCTGTTTCAGCCCGGCCTGCAGCTGGTGAACCCCGAACTGTTCAACCAGCTCACCACCATGCACGGCCTGATCATGGTGTTCGGCGCCATCATGCCGGCCTTCGTGGGCTTCGCGAACTGGATGATCCCGCTGCAGATCGGCGCATCCGACATGGCCTTCGCGCGGATGAACAACTTCAGCTTCTGGCTGATGATTCCCGCGGCCATCATGCTCGTGGCCTCGTTCTTCATGCCCGGCGGCGCACCCGCCGCCGGCTGGACGCTCTACGCGCCGCTGACGCTGCAGATGGGCCCCTCGATGGACGCCGGCATCTTCGCCATGCACATCCTGGGCGCGTCCTCGATCATGGGCTCGATCAACATCATCGTGACCATCCTGAACATGCGCGCACCCGGCATGACGCTGATGAAGATGCCCATGTTCTGCTGGACCTGGCTCATCACCGCCTACCTGCTGATCGCCGTGATGCCCGTGCTGGCCGGCGCCATCACCATGACGCTGACCGACCGCCACTTCGGCACCAGCTTCTTCAACCCCGCCGGCGGCGGCGACCCGGTGATGTACCAGCACATCTTCTGGTTCTTCGGCCACCCCGAGGTCTACATCATGATCCTGCCGGCATTCGGCATCGTGAGCCAGGTCGTGCCCGCTTTCGCGCGCAAGAAGCTGTTCGGCTACGCCTCCATGGTGTACGCCACCGGCTCCATCGCCATCCTGTCCTTCGTCGTGTGGGCCCACCACATGTTCACCACCGGCATGCCGGTGACGGGCCAGCTGTTCTTCATGTACTCCACGATGCTGATCGCCGTGCCCACGGGCGTGAAGATCTTCAACTGGATCGCCACCATGTGGAAGGGCTCGATGACCTTCGAGACCCCCATGCTGTGGGCTGTCGGCTTCATCTTCGTGTTCACCATCGGCGGCTTCACCGGCCTGATCCTGTCGGTCGCGCCGATCGACATCCAGATGCAGGACACCTACTACGTGGTGGCCCACTTCCACTACGTGCTGGTGGCCGGCTCGCTGTTCGCCATGTTCTCGGGCATCTACTACTGGCTGCCCAAGTGGACCGGTGTGATGTACAGCGAAACGCGCGGCAAGATCCACTTCTGGTGGTCGATGATCTCGTTCAACATCACCTTCTTCCCGATGCACTTCCTGGGTCTGGCCGGCATGCCCCGCCGCTACGCCGACTACCCGATGCAGTTCGCCGACTTCAACGCGATCGCCTCGGTGGGCGCGTTCGGTTTCGGTCTGGCGCAGGTGTACTTCTTCCTGGCCGTGGTCGTGCCCGCCATGCGCGGCAAGGGCGAGAAGGCCCCCCAGAACCCCTGGGAAGGCGCCGTGGGCCTGGAGTGGGAAGTGCCGTCGCCGGCACCGTTCCACACCTTCGAAAACCCGCCCAAGCTCGACGCGACCGCCACCAAGGTGATCGGCTAAGCCTTTTCACGCCATGTCTGCCAACGCCATGACACCCGAACAGAAGAAGAACAACCGCCGCCTGGGCCTGATCCTCGCGTCCGTGGCCGTGGTGTTCTTCCTCGGCTTCGTGGGCAAACGCTTCCTGCTGGGCTTCTGACCATGGCCGTTCAGCGCGAAAACCTCAAGATGGTGGGCAAGCTCTGCGTGATCGCGCTGGGCATGTTCGCGTTCGGCTACGCGCTGGTGCCGATCTACCGGCATATCTGCGAGGCCCTGGGCATCAACGTGCTGGCGGTGTCGGAACTGCGTGTGCCCGGTGCCGCGAGCCTGCCTGCGAACACGCAGGTGGACCGCACGCGCACCATCACCGTCGAATTCGACACGAACGCCCGTGGTCCCTGGCACTTCAAGCCGGCCGTGCGCTCGCTGCAGGTGCATCCGGGCGAGCTCACCACGGTGATGTACGAGTTCCAGAACATCCAGAACCGCACGATGGCGGCACAGGCGGTGCCCAGCTACGCCCCCAAACAGGCGGCCGCGCACTTCAACAAGCTCGAGTGCTTCTGCTTCACGCAGTACACCCTGCAGGCCGGAGAGAAGAAAGAATGGCCGGTGGCCTTCGTCATCGATCCCCGGCTGTCCAAGGACGTGTCCACCATCACCCTGTCGTACACCTTCTTCGAGGTGGGCGGCAAGGTGCCGGCCGCGCCGACCGATGACGCGCCGCAGGCCCAAAGCCCGGCCACGCTCAAACCCACGGGGGACGTATGACCACACCCACACCTGCTCACCAACGCAAGGGCTCTTTCATCGACACGGTCAAGGCCGTGGCCTGGGGCTTTCTCGGCGTGCGCCGCAACGCCGACTACCAGAAGGACATCGCCAAGCTCAACCCGCTGCACCTGATGGCGGTGGGCGTGGGCATGGCGATCCTGTTCGTGGCGGTGCTGATCGTGGTGGTGAACTGGGTCGTCGGCTGAGACACGGCGACCCGAGACGATTTTTGATTTTTGACATTAGATACAAGCGAAAGCACAACAGGAGTGAGCATGTCAGCAGCAACCCACGGCACGACGCCCTACTACTTCGTCCCTGGACCCTCGCGCCATCCGGTGATGGCCGCCATCGGCCTTTTCTTCGTCATCCTGGGTGCCGGGCAGTGGATCAACGGCCACGGCTGGGGCGCGTATTCGCTGGCGTTCGGCCTGGTGTTCTGGCTGTTCGTGCTGTTCCAGTGGTTCAGCGAGTCGGTGCGTGAAAGCGAAAGCGGCATGTATGGCCACAAGATCGACCTCTCGTACCGCTGGAGCATGAGCTGGTTCATCTTCTCGGAGGTGATGTTCTTCGGCGCCTTCTTCACCGCCCTGTGGTGGACGCGCACGCACTCCGTGCCGGCGCTGGGCAACATCGAGAACGCGCTGATCTGGCCCGACTTCTCGGCCGTCTGGCCCAGCCTGCAGGCCGGCGCCACCGCGTCGCCCGGTGGCATCGTCGAGCCCTTCCAGACCATGGGCCCGTTCTGGCTGCCCACCATCAACACCGCGCTGCTGCTGACCTCGGGCGTGACGCTGACCATTGCCCACCACGCGCTGCAGGTCGGCAACCGCGGCAAGACAATCGCCTTCATGTGGATGACCGTGCTGCTGGGCATCGTCTTCCTGTTCGTGCAGGGCTATGAATACGCGCACGCCTACGCCGACCTGAACCTCAAGCTCTCCTCGGGCGTGTTCGGCTCCACCTTCTTCATGCTCACCGGCTTCCACGGCTTCCACGTGTTCGTGGGCATGCTGATGCTGCTGTTCATCACCCTGCGCCTGCAGAAGGGCCACTTCACCGCCGAGCGCCATTTCGGCTTCGAGGGCGCGGCCTGGTACTGGCACTTCGTGGACGTGGTGTGGCTGGGCCTGTACATCCTCGTCTACTGGATGTAAACGGTCATGGTGGTGCATCCACCTTCCCCGGACACCCGCCACAAGAAAGCGCCTTCCGGCGCTTTTTTGCTGACAGGGCCCGGCTGTTCTAGCCGCGCAGGGGCAAGCCGGTGGGCTGGATCCAGCCCATCCGGTAGCTGATGAGCACCACGATGAAGAGCAGGATGGAAAAACCGACCCGAAACGCCAGCGCCCGAGCCATGTGGTTCTTGCGCGGCGTGCCGTCTTCTTCGGTGTTGCTGCCGCCCCGCATCATGTACACGAGCGCGGCGGCGAGACTTCCGAGGATGGCAATGAACGCCACGATGACCAGGTACTTCATGGGCGCCATTATCCGCGCCCGGGTCGGGGCTGCTTGATCATGCGAGGTTCCACCTGGCGCTTCTGGGTCGTCACCGCGGCGACCGCGCTCACCATGGCGGCGACCGCCTCGCTGGGTCTGTGGCAGCTCGATCGCGCCGCGCAGAAGCTGGCCCTGGAGGCACAGATCAACGAGCGCGGCGGGCTGTCCGCGTGGGACACGCCGCAGCTCCTGGGCGCGGCCGATGCCACGGCCGGCGTGCACCGGCCGGTGCGCCTGAGCGGCACCTGGGTGCCCGGGCGCACCGTGTTCCTGGACAACCGGCAGATGAACACGCGGGTGGGCTTCTTCGTGGTGACGCCGCTGCGGCTCGAGGGCAGCGAGCGCGTGGTGCTGGTGCAGCGCGGCTGGGTGCCGCGCGATTTCACCGACCGCAACCGCGTGCCCGAGGTCCCCACCCCGGCGGGCCAGGTGCGGCTGGAAGGCCGATTGGCCCCCCCGCCCGGCAAGCTATACGAGCTCGGCGCGGCGGGCACGGGGGTGATCCGGCAAAATATCGACCTTGCGGCGTTCGCGCAGGAAACCGGGCTGCCCTTGCTGGCGGTGTCCGTGCTGCAGACCGATGCCGCCGCCGATGGCCTGCTGCGCGAGTGGCCGCGCGTCGCGATCGACGTGCAGAAGCACCACGGCTACGCCTTCCAGTGGTTCGCCCTGTGTGCCCTCGCGGGCTGTCTCTATCTCTGGTTCCAAATCCTCTCCCCCCGCCGAAAGCGCAGATCCCATGGCACAGACGCCCGATGAACCCCTGACCCTGACCGTGCACAGCCTGCCGCAACTGGACCAGGCCAGCGCGGACGCGGCGGCCAGCACGCGCAAGGGCCGCTGGAAGATGCTGGGCCTGATGCTGGTGTGTGCCGCGCCGGTCATCGCGTCGTACTTCATGTACTACGTGGTGCGCCCCGAAGGCCGGCAGAACTACGGCGAGCTGATCGACCCGCAGCGCCCGCTGCCGACCTGGACCGGCACCGACGCACAAGGCCGCGCCGTCCCCATGAGCAGCCTCAAGGACCAGTGGCTGCTCGTGAGCGTGGCCGACAGCGCCTGCAACGACGCCTGCGTGGAGCACCTGTACCTGCAGCGCCAGCTGCGCGAAACCCTGGGCCGCGAAAAGGACCGGCTGGACTGGGTCTGGCTGCGCACCGGGGACGCCGCGCTGCCCGAGCCACTGCAGAAGGCCACGGCCCCCGCTGTGGTGCTGCAGGTGGACCCGCAGGCCGTGGCCGGCTGGCTTCAGCCCGCGCCCGGCCAGAAGATCGAGGACCACCTGTACGTCGTCGATCCGCTGGGCAACTGGATGATGCGTTTCCCCGCCAAGCTCGACCCCAAGCAGGCCAAGCGCGACCTGGACCGCCTGCTGCGCGCCTCCTCGTCCTGGGACAAGGAAGGCCGCCCCGCGAACTGACATGGACGCCCAACCCCTGTACGACCTCGCGCCGGTGGCGCGCCTGATGCTCCTGGGCGTGGTGATCGCGCTCGGGCCGCTGGCCTGGGTGTGGCTGCGCAACCGCCATGCGCCCCCCGCGCATCGCTTGCGGGTGCTCACGCTCATCACGCTGTTCCTTACCTTCGACCTCGTGCTGTTCGGCGCCTTCACGCGCCTCACCGACTCCGGCCTGGGCTGTCCCGACTGGCCAGGTTGCTACGGCAGCGTGAGCCCGGTGGGCGCGAGCACCTCGATCGCGGCCGCGCAGGAAGCCATGCCGCACGGCCCGGTCACCTTCTCCAAGGCCTGGATCGAGATGATCCACCGCTACCTCGCCACCGCCGTGGGCGTGCTGATCCTGGTGCTCTCCATGGTCAGCTGGGTCGAGCGCAGGCGCCTGAGCGTGTCCTACGTGTGGCCGCTGGTCACGCTGGTGTGGGTCTGCCTGCAGGGCGCGTTCGGCGCGTTGACCGTGACCATGAAGCTGTTCCCCGCCATCGTCACGCTGCACCTGCTCGGCGGCCTCGGTCTGCTGGCGCTGTTGCGCGCACAGTCGGTGGGCTACGCGCTGGCCGAGCCGGGCCACGCCGGCCCCGTGCCGCTGCCGGGCCGCCTGCGTTGGGCGCTGGGCGCGGTGTTCGTGCTGCTGTGGCTGCAGATCGCCCTCGGTGGCTGGGTCAGCACCAACTACGCCGTGCTGGTGTGCGGCGAGTTCCCCACCTGCCAGGGCAGCTGGTGGCCGGCGATGAACTTCCGCGAGGGCTTCACGCTCTGGCGCGAGCTGGGCCAGAACCACACCGGCGAACTCATCACCTTCCCCGCGCTGACCGCCATCCACTACGTGCACCGCCTCATGGCCTACCTCGTGCTGGCCGCCATGCTCTGGCTGGGCTGGCGCCTGTGGTCGGTGGACGGCATGCGCCCCGCCGCGCGCGCGCTGCTCCTGCTGGCCGCCTGGCAGTTCGCCAGCGGCCTGACCAACGTGGTGCTCGACTGGCCGCTGCTGGCCGCCGTGGGCCACACCGGCGGCGCGGCCGCGCTGGTGATCGTGCTCACCGGCGCGCTCTGCGGCACGCGCCGCGCCCGCCAGCGCGATGCCGCTTCGTCCGCCACTTCCCTGCACCTGTCCACACCGATCCGATGAGCACCGCGTCCACCCCTCCTGTTGCCGCCGCGCTGCCCTCGGTCTGGCGCCAGTACCACGCGCTGACCAAGCCGCGCGTGATCCAGCTCATCGTGTTCTGCGCCCTCATCGGCATGGTGCTGGCCGTGCCCGGCGCACCCACCTGGGCCCAGGTGCAGCTCGCGGCCATCGCCTGCTTCGGCATCTGGCTGGTGGCTGGTGCCGCCGCGGCCTTCAACTGCGTGGTCGAGCAGCACATCGACGCGAAGATGAAGCGCACCGCCTGGCGCCCCACCGCCAAGGGCCAGCTCACCAACGGCAAGACACTCACCTTCTCGGCCGTGTTGTGCGTCGCCGGTTCGGCCGTGCTCTACCTCTGGGTCAACCCGCTGACCATGTGGCTCACCTTCGCCACCTTCGTGGGTTACGCGGTGGTCTACACCGTGATCCTCAAGCCGCTCACGCCGCAGAACATCGTGATCGGTGGCGCCTCGGGCGCCATGCCGCCGGTGCTGGGCTGGGCCGCGATGACCGGCGTGGTGTCGCCCGAGGCGCTGATCCTGTTCCTCATCATCTTCCTCTGGACGCCGCCGCACTTCTGGGCGCTGGCCCTGTACCGGGTGGAGGACTACCGCAAGTCCGGCCTGCCCATGCTGCCGGTCACGCACGGCTCCGAGTTCACGCGCCTGCAGATCCTGCTCTACACCTTCGTGTTGTTCGCCGCCTGCCTCATGCCTTTCGTGATGCGCATGAGCGGCTGGATCTACCTCGTGGTCGCGGTGGCGCTGAGCATCGGTTTCTGCGGCTATGCCTTCGCGCTCTGGCGCAACTACTCCGACGCGCTCGCGCGCAAGACGTTTCGCTTTTCCCTGATCCACCTCGCGGTGCTGTTTGCTGCGCTGCTGGTTGATCACTATTTGTGAGTCCTCTGTCATGAACCGTCGACAACTTCTCGCCCTGAGCCTGGGCACCGTGGCCCTCACCGCCTGCAGCGACAAGGCCGATGCGCCAGCCGCGTTCACCGGCATCGACATCACCGGCGCCGACTACGCCACCGGCTTCTCGCTCACCGACCACAACGGCCAGCCGCGCACCCTGGCCGATTTCAAGGGCAAGGCGGTCGTGATCTTCTTCGGCTTCACCCAGTGCCCCGACGTCTGCCCCACCTCCATGACCGAGCTGGCCGAGGCCAAGCGCCTGCTCGGCGCCGACGGTGAGCGCCTGCAGGGCCTGTTCGTCAGCGTGGACCCGGAGCGCGACACGCCCGAGGTCATGAAGCAGTACGTGGCCAGCTTCGACCCGAGCTTCCTCGCCCTCTACGCGGCCCCCGGCGAACTGCCCGCGCTGGCCAAGAGCTACAAGATCTACTACAAGAAGGTCGAAGGCCCCACGCCCACGAGCTACACCATGGACCACTCGGCCGGCAGCTACGTGTACGACCCGCAGGGCCGCATCCGCCTGTACAACCGCTACGGCAGCGGCGCGGCCGCGCTGGCGGGCGATCTGAAGAAGCTGCTCGCGGGCGCCTAAGATCGGCCTAAGCCAAGCCCCGCACCATGGACGCGGGGCGCCCCGCCGGGGTGTTCGACAACCCACGGACCTGGAGAGTGCATTGCCATGAGGCTGTTGCTGGTCGAAGACGACACCATGATTGGCGAAACGGTGCTGGACCTGCTGCGGGCGGAGCACTACGCGGTCGACTGGGTGCGCGACGGCGAGATGGCCGCCACGGCGGCGCAGGCCGAGAGCTACGACCTGATCCTGCTCGACCTCGGCCTGCCGCGCCGCGACGGCCTGGAGGTGCTGCGCGAACTGCGCGCCCGCAAGAACCGCGTGCCGGTGCTCATCGCCACCGCGCGCGACTCGGTGCAACAGCGCGTGCAGGGCCTGGACGCCGGGGCCGACGACTACATCCTCAAGCCCTACGACCTCGACGAGCTGCTCGCGCGCATCCGCGCGCTGCTGCGCCGCGCCTCGGGGCGGGCCGAGCCGGTCTACGAGCACCTGGGCGTGAGCATCAACACCGCCACGCGCGAGGTGACGGCGCAGGGCGAGCCGGTGGTGCTCTCGGCGCGCGAATGGGCCGTGCTCGAACCGCTGATCGCGCGGCCCGGCCGCGTGCTCTCTCGCGCGCAGCTGGAGGAAAAGCTCTATGGCTGGAAGGACGACGTGAGCAGCAACGCGGTCGAGGTCTACATCCACGGCGTGCGCAAGAAGCTCGGCGCCGGCCTGATCCAGAACGTGCGCGGCGTGGGCTACATGGTGCCGAAAGCATGAGCGCAGCGCCGGGCCGTTCCCTAGCAAGCTCGCACCGAAGCCCGCTGGGCGGAGGTACTCCATGAACCTGCCGCGCCTGGCCACGCATTCGCTGCGCGCGCGCCTGATCGGCCTGCTGCTGCTGGCCATCGTGCTCGCGGCGGGCCTGCAGGTGGCGGTGGTGTACCGCCAGGCGCGCGCCGAGGCCGACGGGATCTTCGACTACCACATGGAGCAGATGGCGCAGGCCCTGCGCGCCGGTGTGATGCCCCCGGGTCTGCCCGCGCCGCCGGGTGACGAGCCACCGCTGCCGGCCGAGGCGTTCGACTTCTTCGTGCAGGTCTGGACGCAGGAAGGTCTGCGCGTGTTCCAGTCCGGCACGGGCGCGGCGCTGCCGCAGCGCGCGGTGCTGGGCTTCTCCAACATCGAGGTCGACGGCAAGCCCTACCGTGTCTATTCCATGCAGTCGCGCACGCAGGTGATCCAGGTGGCGCAGGACCTGCGGCCGCGCCAGACCATGGCGCGCGCGCTGGCCTGGCGCACCGTGCTGCCCATCGCCTGGATGGCGCCGCTGCTGATGCTGGTGGCCTGGGCGGTGGTGAGCGCCTCGCTCGCGCCCGTGGCCCGGGTGCGGCGCCAGGTGGCCGCGCGTGAGGCCGATGAGCTGGCCGAGGTGAGCGAAGCCGGCCTGCCCGACGAGATCCGCCCGCTGGTGCACGAGCTCAACCTGCTGTTCGGCCGCGTGCGCCAGGCCTTCGACGCGCAGAAGAACTTCGTGGCCGAGGCCGCGCACGAGCTGCGTTCACCACTGGCCGCGCTGCGCCTGCAGGTGCAGGGCCTGCAGCGCGCGCCCGACGACGCCACGCGCCAACTGGCGACGGAGCGCCTGCTGGCCGGCATCGACCGCGCCACGCGGCTGGTGGAGCAGCTGCTGGTGCTCGCGCGCCAGCAGGCCCAGCCCTCCAGCGGTGAGCCGGCGCAGCCCGTGTCGCTGGCCGAACTCGCGGCCCAGGTGGTGGCCGACGCGGCGCCGCTGGCGGCCACGCGCCGCATCGACCTCGGCCTGAGCGAGGCCGACGCGGGGCAGGTGAACGGCCACGCCGAGCCCCTGCGCATCCTGCTCGGCAACCTGGTGGACAACGCGCTGAAGTACACGCCCGAGGGCGGCACGGTGGACGTGGCGGTGCGGCGCGACCAAGACGAGCTGGTGCTGATGGTGGAAGACAGCGGCCCTGGCATCCCCGAGGCCGACCGCGCGCGCGTGCTCGACCGCTTCTACCGCGTGCCGGGCTCGACCGCTACCGGCAGCGGGCTGGGTCTGGCGATTGCGAACGCCATCGCGCAACTGCACGGCACCGCGCTGGCGCTGGACCGCTCGCCTCGCCTCGGCGGCCTGCGCATCGCGGTGCGGCTGCCTTTAAGAACCGTCTAACTCTGAGGGCCCATATTCAAGGACATGTTCAACCTGTCCTTGCTGAAGGAGCTCTCATGAAAACCTTGTCTCTCACCGCGACGCGCCTGGTGCTGTCCCTGGCGGCCGCGGGCATCGTCGGCGGCGCCAGCGTGGGGCTGGTCTCCGGTACCCATGCCACGGCGGCCACACCGGTCGCCACCCAGTCCGCGCCCCTGGTGACGGCCGCCGCCGTGCCCGACTTCTCGCAGATCGCGCAGCGCCATGGCGCGGCCGTGGTCAACATCAGCGTGATCGGCAAGGCCGGGCCTGAAGACGGCCAGCAGGCGCAGAACCGCCTGCCGCCCGGCATCGACCCCAACGACCCCTTCTTCGAATTCTTCAAGCGCTTCCAGGGCCCGGGCCAGGGCGGCGCGCCCGAAGCGCCCTCGCGCGGCCAGGGCTCGGGCTTCATCATCAGCGCCGATGGCCTGGTGCTGACCAACGCCCACGTGGTGCGCAACGCGCAGCGCGTCACCGTCAAGCTCACCGATCGCCGCGAGTTCGTGGCCAAGGTGCTGGGTTCGGACCCCAAGACCGACGTGGCGGTGCTGCGCATCGACGCCAAGGACCTGCCCGTGGTGCCCCTGGGCAGCACCAAGGACCTGAAGGTGGGCGAGTGGGTGCTGGCCATCGGCGCGCCGTTCGGCTTCGAGAACAGCGTGACCGCCGGCGTGGTCAGCGCCAAGGGCCGTTCGCTGCCCGACGACAGCTTCGTGCCCTTCATCCAGACCGACGTGGCGGTGAACCCGGGCAACTCGGGCGGCCCGCTGTTCAATGCGCGCGGCGAGGTGGTGGGCATCAACTCGCAAATCTACAGCCACACCGGCGGTTACCAGGGCCTGTCGTTCGCGATCCCCATGGAGACCGCGCTCAAGGTCAAGGACCAGATCGTGGCCCACGGCAAGGCCAGCCACGCGCGCCTGGGCGTCTCGGTGCAGGAGGTGAACCAGACCCTGGCCGAGTCCTTCCAGCTCGACAGGCCCGAAGGCGCGCTGGTCTCCAGCGTGGAGCCGGGCAGCCCGGCCGCCAAGGCCGGCCTGCAGGTGGGCGACGTGATCCGCCAGATGGACGGCCAGCCCATCGTGAGCTCGGGCGACCTGCCGGCCCTGATCGGCCAGGCCCTGCCGGGCGAAAAGGTGAAGCTGGACGTGTGGCGCCAGGGCAAGCCGGTGAGCTTGACGGCGCAACTGGGTGACGCCGCGGCCAAGGCCGTGAAGACGGCCGGCGATGAAAAGGCCGCCGACCAGGGCCGCCTGGGCCTGGCGCTGCGTCCGCTGGCGCCGCAGGAGAAGCGCGAAGTCGGGTTGGACGGTGGCCTCGTGGTCGAAGACGCCCAGGGTCCGGCGGCGCTGGCCGGCGTGCAGCCCGGCGACGTGCTGCTCGCGGTCAACGGCGCCAAGGTGCAGAGCGTGGAGCAGGTGCGCGCCATGCTGGGCAAGTCCACCAAGTCGCTGGCGCTGCTGATCCAGCGCGACGGCAGCCAGATCTTCGTGCCGGTTCCGCTGGGCTGAGCGCTTCAACTTTGATGGCAACGGCACCTTCGGGTGCCGTTTTTCATGGGGAGGTGGCACCCGCAGGACAGGGGTCAAAAGGGGAAAACGTCTATGATCCCTGGCTCTTTCGCCGTGGCCGCCGGGCCGCCGGCCTGCCGTTCCCACATCCCATGTCCGCACCTACCGACCCCCCACGCGACGCGCGCGCCGACGACGCCGATGCCGATGCCGCCACGCCCGCCAACCCGGACGACGAAAACACCCGGGTGCCGCTGCGCATCGAAGACTGGCTGACCGTCATCTCGATGGCGCTGCTGGCCCTGATCACCTTCGGCAACGTGATCGCGCGCTACTTCACCGACCAGTCCTTCGCCTGGACCGAAGAGTTCTCGATCTTCCTGATGATCGTGCTCACGCTGGTGGCGAGTTCGGCCGCCGTCGCGCGGCACCGCCACATCCGCATCGAGTTCTTCGCCGACGCCGGCTCCCCGCGCCGGCGCCACCTGCTGGCGCTGTGGGGCGCGATGGCCATGGTGCTGCTGTTCCTGCTGATGGCGGGCCTGAGCGTGCGCATGGTCTGGGACCACTACATCTACGAGGAAGTCTCGCCGGGCCTGGGCCTGCCGCAGTGGTGGTACTCGATGTGGCTGCCCATCCTCTCGCTGGCGATCGCGCTGCGCGCGCTGGGCCGCTTCAACCGCCTTCGCCGCGCCGGAGAACAGCCATGATCGCCGCGCTGCTCTTCCTGCTCTTCCTCGGCGCCATGTTCGCCGGCGTGCCCATCGCTGCGGCCCTGGGCCTGGCCGGCGCCGCCGCCATCGCCATGGCCGACTTCAACACCCAGTGGTTCGGCCTGCTGGCGGTGCCGCAGAACTTCTACGCCGGCCTGGGCAAGTACCCGCTGCTGGCCATTCCCATGTTCGTGCTGGTCGGCTCCATCTTCGACCGCTCGGGCGTGGCGCTGCGGCTGGTGAACTTCGCGGTGGCCATCGTCGGGCGCGGCCCGGGCATGCTGCCGCTGGTGGCCATCGTGGTGGCCATGTTCCTCGGCGGCATCTCGGGCTCGGGCCCGGCCAATGCGGCGGCGGTCGGCGGCGTGATGATCGCGGCCATGGCGCGCGCGGGCTACCCGGGCTCGTTCTCGGCCAGCGTGGTCGGCGCGGCCGCGGCCACCGACATCCTGATCCCGCCCTCGGTGGCCTTCATCATCTACTCGGTGCTGGTGCCCGGCGCCTCGGTGCCCGCGCTGTTCGCCGCCGGCATGGTGCCGGGTGTGCTGGCCGGCATCGCGCTGATCGTGCCGGCTGTGTGGCTGGCGCGCAAACACAAGATGGGCGCGCTCGAAGCCGCCATGCCGCGCCCGCCGTTCTGGAAGAGCCTGCGCGAGGCCCTGTGGGGCCTGGCCGCGCCGGTGCTGATCCTGGGTGGCATGCGCGCGGGCTGGTTCACGCCGACCGAAGCGGCCGTGGTCGCGGTGTTCTACGGCCTGTTCGTGGGCATGGTGATCCACCGCACGATCGCCGTGCGCGACCTGTTCCCCATCCTGCGCGAAGCGGGTGAGCTCTCCGGCATCATCCTGCTGGTGGTTTCGCTGGCGGGCATCTTCGCGTTCTCGCTGTCCACACTGGGCGTGATCGACCCGGTGGCCAACGCCATTGTGAACTCGGGCCTGGGCGAGTACGGTGTGCTCTCGCTGCTGATCCTGCTGCTCATCACCGTGGGCATGTTCCTCGACGGCATCTCGATCTTCCTGATCTTCGTGCCGCTGCTCATGCCCATCATGGAGCACTACAACTGGGACCCGGTGTGGTTCGGCGTGATCCTCACGCTCAAGGTCGCGCTGGGCCAGTTCACGCCGCCGCTGGCCGTGAACCTCATGGTCTCGTGCCGCATCGCCGGGGTGCGCATGGAGTCCACCATCCGCTGGGTCGGACCGATGCTGCTGGCCATGTTCCTCGTCATGGTGCTGGTGATCGCCTTCCCGCAGCTCGCGCTGTGGCTGCCCGCCCGACTGGGTTATTGATTTTCGATGTCAACCAAGGAGACCAAACTCATGAAACTGCGCACCTTCCTGACCACCACGCTGGCCGCCGCCGCGCTGGCCGTGACCACCCAGGGCTTTGCCCAGAGCACCAGCGCCTACAAGGCCGAGTACCGCATGTCGCTGGTGCTGGGCACGGCCTTCCCCTGGGGCAAGAGCGGTGAGATCTGGTCCAACCTCGTGCGCGAGCGCACCCAGGGCCGCATCAACATCAAGCTGTACCCCGGCGTGTCGCTGCTGCAGGGCGACCAGACGCGCGAGTTCAGCGGCCTGCGCCAGGGCGTGATCGACCTCGCCGTGGGCTCGACCATCAACTGGTCGCCCCAGGTGCGCCAGCTCAACCTGTTCTCCATGCCCTTCCTGATGCCCGACTTCGCGGCCATCGACGCGCTCACCACCGGTGAAGTGGGCACGCAGCTGTTCAAGGACATCGAGCGCGCCGGCGCCGTGCCGCTGGCCTGGGGCGAGAACGGCTACCGCGAGATCTCCAACTCCAAGCACCCCATCAAGACCCCGGCCGACCTCAAGGGCCTGAAGATCCGCGTGGTGGGTTCGCCGCTGTTCCTGGACACCTTCACCGCGCTGGGCGCCAACCCCACGCAGATGAGCTGGGCCGACGCCCAGCCCGCCATGGCCAGCCGCGCCGTGGACGGCCAGGAGAACCCGCTGTCGGTGTTCCTCGCCGCCAAGCTACCCACCGTGGAGCAGAAGCACCTCACGCTCTGGGGCTACGTGGCCGATCCGCTGATCTTCGTGGTGAACAAGGACATCTGGGCCAGCTGGACCGAGGCCGACCGCGCCATCGTCAAGCAGGCCGCCATCGACGCCGGCAAGGAAGGCAAGGCGCTGGCCCGCAAGGGCCTGGTCGAGCCGGGCAAGCCGCTGATCAAGCAGCTCAGCGACATGGGCGTGACCGTGACCGAGCTGACGCCGGAGCAGCGCGCCGAGTTCGTCAAGGTGACGCGCCCGGTGTACGACAAGTGGAAGAACCAGATCGGTGCCGACCTGGTGACCAAGGCCGAGAAGGCGGTCGCCGCTCGCAAGTAAGGAAACACCCCTGCCGCGCTTCGCGCGACCCCCTTGAGGGAAATACCAGCGGCCCATCGAAATCGGTTCCGCGGTGTTTCTGGAGAAGCCACCTTCATCGAGGTGGCTTTTCTTTTGCCGCGTTCCCAAGAGGCGGCCGCGGATTGGACCATCCGAAAGGCCGAGCGCCTGTTGCAACCGCCCGACACTCAGAGCACCTCCGCAGAGCTTTCCACGGCTGGAGTCCATTCGCGCGTCAATACAGGGAGATGAATTCAATCAACGAACTGCAGATTTGAAGGAATGGGTTGCGGTTCTGGCGAGGTGATCGCTTTAGGGCCATTCGTCAATCCAGTGAAGTCCGACCTTGGATGAATCGTTGAGGGTGTCCACCTCCACCACGTGCACGCTGTCCTCGACCGTGTTGGTCGTGCCGCGTTGGTTGTAGAAGCCTTGATCGTCGAGTTGTTGAATGGCCACGGTAAGAGTCCTCCTGGGGTTCAGGTCATTGCGACCGTTCGTGATGCATGTGAAGCTGTGCGGCCGCCTCGCCACTGCCTACGCGTTGGGTGCGTCCCTGGCTGTCTGTCACGCCGCTCACCTTGTGGCTGTTGCCCAACTCCAGCCGGTACGGGAGGCCGCTCACTGGCCGGCCCTTCTTGTCGCGAAGTTCGACCATTTCGTTGAAGATCGTCATCTCCGGCAGTGGCTGCACCGGCAAGAGCTACAACGCCAGCCTGCCGGGGGGCACGTTCACGCTCACCGAAAGCGAAGACCGCCGCCTGATGCTGGACCGGCTCAAGCCAGAGACCATCGCGCGCATCGACGCGGGCTGGCGGCCCGACGCCATGTGGTACATGCGGCACATCCGTGTGAAGTTCCCCTGGCGGCACGTGATGACGGGCAATGTGTCGCGCGTGACCGAGCTGGAGAGTTACCAGGGCAATGCCGAGGCCGAGACGGTGGGCCAATGGGAGATGGCCACCTACACCCAGATCAACCGTATGCGCGGCATTCCTGACACGGCCAAGTTCTGGTTTCACGATCTGCAGGGCAAGCGGCACCATTTGTGGTTGAGCTTCTCCCTGCGCGAGCGGGCGGTGAGCGAATCCGACCTGAGCGAAGTGCGAGCGGCGTTCGACGAGCTGTTCCCGAAGCGCACGCTGGAGGACAACGACTACCTGCCGGGCGAAGCCGACATGGCGCGGGTGGAGGTGCATGTGAGCGACGATTTCCGGCGGTTCACGGCAACCCTGGTCAAGGGCGACGTGCGCCTGCCGCTGCCGGTGGGCAAGACACAGCACTTCGAACTGGAACCGTTCACCCATTGGCCGGGGACGAAGTCAGAAAGACTGTCCCCTGAATCGAGGCGCCTGTTCCAGTACGGACCGCAGGCGTGATGTTGCGTTCACGGAACTCGCGCATGAACGGATTTCAAGCCATTGATACGGGAGCGACCCGCCGTCGCTGGCTGGCAGAGGCCGGCGCGCTGGGCGCGGCCCTGGCCACTGGCTCCGCCCATGCCGTCTGTTCGACCCGTTCGTTTGGCGCCTCAGAATCTGAGGCAAAAACCCCCGGGTCAGTCCACCGTTGCACCCGAGATCTTCACCATGCGCTCGTACTTCGAGCGCTCGCGCTTCATGAAATCGTCGAACTGCTCGGGCGTGCTGGGCGCGGGCTCGGCCAGCAGCTGGGCGAAGCGCGTCTTCACCTCGGCCGAGTTCAGCGCGGCGTTGAAGGCGGTGTTGAGCTTGCGCACCGTCTCGGCCGGCGTGCCGGCCGGGGCGATCAGGCCCCACCAGGTGTCGATCTCGAAGCCGGGCAGGGTGGCGGCCACGGTGGGCACATCGGGCATCACGCTGCTGCGCTGAGCCGTGGTCACGGCCAGGGCCTTGAGCTTGCCCGAGCGGATGTTGGCCGCGGCGGTGGCGAGGTTGTCGATGTTGAAGTCGACCTGGCCCGACAGCAGGCCCAGCTGCGCCGGGTTGCCGCCGTTGTAGGGGATGTGCACGGCGTAGATGCCGGCCTGGTTCTTCAGCAGCTCGCCCGCGAGGTGGCCGGCGCTGCCGTTGCCACCCGAGCCGTAGTTGAGCTTGCCGGGGTTGGCCTTGCCGTAGGCGATCAGGTCGGCGACCGAGTGGATGTTCAGGCGCGTGGCGGTCTCGGCGTTCATCACCAGCACGTTGGGCACGCGCAGCATCTGCGTGATGGCGGCGAAGTCCTTGGCCGGGTCGTAGGGCAGCTGCTTGAACAGCCAGGGGTTGATGCCGTGGGAGGCCGTGGTGGCGATGCCCAGCGTGAGGCCGTCGGCCGGCGCCTTGGCCACCGCGCTCACGCCGATGTTGCCGCCCGCGCCGGGCCGGTTCTCCACGATCACCGTGCCCAGCGTTCCCTTGACCGCTTCGGCCACGATGCGCGCCGTCACGTCGATCGGGCCGCCCGCCGCGAAGGGCACCACGATGCGCGTGGTGTTGGCGGCCTGCGCCGAGGCGAACCCCGGCAGGGCGAGGCTGGCCGAAGCCAGGGCGGAGCGGGTGATCAGTTGGCGGCGGTTCAGCATGGTTGTCTCCTATGAGTGAACGGGTGCACAGTCAGAAGCGCCGCGGAACCGGCTCTGCCGGGCCGCTGGCGCTGCCCCCTAGAGGGGGGATGCGGCTACACGCAGTGAGCAAGCGACGGGGGTGGGTCACAGTTTGTCGGCGGCGCTGGTGAACGAGTCGGCGAAGAAGGCCTCGTCGGGCAGGCCGGCCTGGGCGACGTAGTCGCGGTGCGCCGACTCGACCACGATGGGCGCGCCGCAGGCGTACACCTCGTGGCCCGAGAGGTCGGGGAAGTCCTGCAGCACGGCCTGGTGCACGAAGCCGGTGCGGCCGGTCCAGGCGTCCTCGGGCAGGGCGTCGGACACCACCGGCACGTAGCGCAGGTTGGGCATCTCGGCCAGGCGGGCCTCGATCCAGGCGCTCTGGTACAGGTCGGCCGGGCGGCGGCCGCCCCAGTACAGCGTGGCGGGGCGGGTGATGCCCTTGAACTGCATGTGCTCGATCACTGCCTTGATCGGCGCGAAGCCCGTGCCCGAGGCGAGGAACACGATGGGCTTGTCGCTGTCCTCGCGCAGGAAGAAGCTGCCGTAGGGCCCTTCGATGCGCAGGATGTCCTTTTCCTTCATGGCGCCAAACACGTGGTCGGTGAACTTGCCGCCGGGCATGTGGCGCAGGTGCAGTTCCAGCGCAGGCGCCGTGGCCTGCGTGTGCGGTGCGTTGGCCATGGAGTAGCTGCGGCGGTCGCCGTCGCGCAGCAGGAACTCGACGTACTGGCCCGCGTGGTACTGGAAGGCGTCGCTCGCCGGCAGCTGCAGGCGCAGCACGATCACGTCGTGCGAGGCGCGCTCCAGGGTGCTCACGCGCACCGGCATCTTCTTGATCGGGAAGGCGCCCGCCTCGGTGACCTGGCGCGATTCGAGCACCACGTCGCTGTGGGCCACGCCGCAGCAGGTGAGCACGTAGCCGGCGGCTTCCTCGTCGGCGCTCAGCGCCTTGGGCTGGTGGTGGCCATGCGTCACGCTGCCCGAGACCAGCTTGCACTTGCAGGAACCGCAGGCGCCGTCCTTGCAGCCGTAGGGCAGGCCGATGCCCTGGCGGATGCCGGCGGCGAGCATGGACTCGTCGGGCTCGGCGGTGAAGGTGCGCCCACTGGGCTCGACGGTGATGGTGAATGTCATACTGGCACGTGTTGGAACGGGAAAGGCCGACGGGGGCGACCCCCCGTGTGGCAACCCGCCATTGTCTCAAATCCGGATTTCGCATGAGCCTTCTCGGCGCTTTGCCCGCACGCTTCCGGCGTGAACGGGTTCTCATCGTGGGTTGTGGCGACGTGGGCCAGCGCGCCGCGCGCGTGCTGGGCGGCGGTGCCCGCGCGCGCCTGCTGGCCCTCACCTCCAGCGCCGCGCGCGGCCCGGAACTGCGGGCCCAGGGCATCACCCCGCTGCAGGGCAACCTGGACGACCCGCGCAGCCTGCGCCGCCTGGCCGGCCTGGCCACGCGCGTGCTGCACCTGGCGCCGCCACCCTCGGAAGAGCTGGCCGACTGGCGGCTGGACCCGCGCACCCGCGCGCTGACCCGGGCCCTGGCGCAGCGTTCGCTGCCCGCCTCGGTGGTCTACGGGTCGACCACCGGCGTCTACGGCGACGGCCAGGGCCGCTGGATGGACGAAGCCTCGCCCGCGAACCCCAAGACGCCGCGCGCCTGGCGCCGGGTGGACGCCGAAGCCGCCGTGCACTGGCTGGGCCGCGCCACCGGCGTGCGCACCACGGTGCTGCGCATTCCCGGCATCTACGCGCCTGACCGGGCCGGCGGCACGCCGCGCGAACGCCTGCTGCGCGGCACGCCGGTGCTGCGCGCCGAGGACGACGTGTACACCAACCACATCCACGCCGACGACCTGGCGCGCGCCTGCGTGCTCGCGCTCTGGCGCGGCCGGCCGCAGCGCAACCTGAACGTGGTGGACGACACCGAACTCAAGATGGGCGACTACTTCGACCTCGCGGCCGATCTGTACGGCCTGCCCCGGCCGCCGCGCCTGGCGCGCGAGGGCGCGGGCGATCAGTTGCCGCTGGTGCTGCTGAGTTTCATGAGCGAGTCGCGCCGGCTGCGCAACCAGCGCCTCAAGGGCGAGCTGGGCCTGCGCCTGCGCTACCCCACGGTGGCGCAGGGCCTGGCCTGAGCGGCGGGCAACAAAAAAGCCGTGCGGCTTGCCTGCACGGCTTGGGATTGTGTCGTGGTGCCCGGGGTCGGAATCGAACCGACACTCCTTTCGGAACCGGATTTTGAGTCCGGCGCGTCTACCAATTTCACCACCCGGGCTGCCAGAAGGGAGACTCGAAATTATGGCACAGTGGTGGGATGAACTACCCGACGATTGAAGACGCCATCGGCAACACGCCGCTGGTGGCGCTGCAGCGCATTGGCGCGGCGGCCAACCAGGCGCGAGGCAACGTGATCCTGGGCAAGCTGGAGGGCAACAACCCCGCCGGTTCCGTGAAAGACCGGCCCGCCGTCTCGATGATCAAGCGCGCCGAGGAACGGGGCGACATCAAGCCCGGCGACACCCTGATCGAAGCCACGTCGGGCAACACCGGCATCGCCCTGGCCATGGCCGCGGCCATCAAGGGTTACCGCATGGTGCTGATCATGCCGGAGGACCTGTCCATCGAGCGAGCCCAGACCATGAAGGCCTTCGGCGCCGAGCTGATCCTCACCTCCAAGAGCGGCGGCATGGAGTCCGCGCGCGACCTGGCCGAGAAGATGCAGGCCGACGGCAAGGGCCGCGTGCTCGACCAGTTCGCCAACGCCGACAACCCGCGCATCCACTACGAAACCACCGGCCCGGAGATCTGGGCCCAGACCGGCGGGCGCATCACCCATTTCGTGAGCGCCATGGGCACCACCGGCACCATCACCGGCGTGTCGCGTTTCCTGAAGGAAAAGAACCCGGCCGTGCGCATCATCGGCGCCCAGCCCAGCGAGGGCTCGCGCATCCCGGGCATCCGCAAGTGGCCCACCGAGTACCTGCCCAAGATCTACGACCCGAGCACGGTGGACGAGCTGGTGTACGTGGGCCAGGGCGACGCCGAGGCCATGTGCCGCCAGCTGGCGCGCGAAGAGGGCATCTTCGGCGGCATCTCGGCGGCGGGCGCCTGCTGGGTGGCGCAGCAGATCGCCAGCCAGGTCGAGAACGCCACCATCGTCTTCGTGGTCTGCGACCGGGGCGACCGCTACCTCTCCACCGGCGTTTTCCCGGCCTGAGCGCCAGCGGCCGACCATGAGCACCGAATTCCGGTTCTGCCCCGTGTGCGCCACGCCGCTGGCGCTGATTGGCATGGAGGGAGACGGCGGCTTCACCCAGCGGCTGCGCTGCCCGGCCTGCGGCTTCACCCACTGGAACAACCCGACGCCGGTGCTCGCGGCCATCGTGGAGATGGACGGCCACATCCTGCTGGCGCGCAACGCGGCCTGGCCGGGCAAGATGTTCGGCCTCATCACCGGCTTCATGGAGGCCGGTGAGACGCCCGAAGAGGGCATCCGGCGCGAGATCGCCGAGGAAACCTCGCTGGAGGTGGACGCGCTGGCGCTGGTGGGCGTGCACGATTTCCAGCGCATGAACCAGGTCATCATCACCTACCACGCGCGCGCGCACGGCGAGGTGCGGCTCTCGCCCGAGCTGGTCGACTACAAGCTGATGCGGCCCGAGCAGGTGCGCTGCTGGCGGGCCGGTACCGGGCTGGCCCTGGCGCAATGGCTGCGCCAGCAGGGGCATGAGCCTGTCTTCATGGAAGATTTGTCACAGAAACCCGCCGCGGGTCCGGCCGACGGCGCCGGCTAGCGTGCTTTGGGCCCCGCGCGGGGGCCGCCGCGCGCTGTGGGCCGCTTAGAATGTTGACAACCCAGGAATACCCCCCACCCCATGACTGCCGACAAAGAACTCGATGCCCGCGGCTTGAACTGCCCCTTGCCCATCCTCAAAGCGAAGAAGGCATTGGCCGACATGCTCAGCGGCCAGACGCTCAAGGTGATCTCCACCGACGCGGGTTCGGTGCGCGATTTCCAGGCCTTTGCCAAACAGACGGGCAACCTGCTGATGCAGCAGGAGACGGTGGGCGGCGACCACATCACCCTGCTCAAGCGCCGCTGAGCACAGGCAGGCGCGATCAGATTTCTTCCTCTCCACACCGCCCTGCCCCAACACCATGGAAGTCCTGCTGCTTGATCCGCTCGTGCCCGAAGCGTTGGCCTGGTTGCAGGAACGCCATGAGGTGAGTTTCCGGCCCGAGCTGGCCGACGATCCCGCCGAGCTGCGCAAGAGCACCTACAAGACCCGCGCCATCGTGCTGCCGCCGCACGTGGTGGTCTCCAGCGAATTCCTGGATTTCGCGCCCAAGCTCGAGATCGTGGCGCGCATGCAGATCTCCAGCGACAACACCGATCTCAACGCCTGCGCGCGGCGCAATGTGCGCGTGCTGCAGGCGCGCAGCGCCACGGTGCGCTCGAACGCCGAGTACCTGCTGTACGGCCTGCTGATGCTGTACCGCCGGGGCATGGTCAGCGCGCTGCTGGGGCGCAAGATCGCCCAGGTGCGCATGGGCCGCGAACTCTCGGGCAGCACCGTCGGACTGCTGGGCCTGGCACCGGTGGCGCACACGCTGGCGCCCATGCTGCGCAGCCTGGGCGTGCGCCTGCTGGGCTACGACCCGGCCGTGCACCACGCCGCCGACATCTGGGACAAGCTCAAGGTCGAACCCGTGTCGCTGCAGGAACTGCTGGCACACTCGGACGCGATCTCGCTGCAGATGGTCTACGCCTCGCGTTTCCGGGGCTGGATCAACGAGCGCATGCTCAACCACTGCAAGCCCGGCCAGCTCTGGGTGGGCGTGAGCCGCAGCTCGCTGTTCGACGCCGAGGCCCTGGCCCTGGCGCTGTGCGACGGCCGCATCGACGCCTGTCTGCTCGATGGCGCCAACCCGCAGTTCGCGGCCGAAGGCACGCCGCTGCACGGCATTCCCAATCTGCACCTCACGCCGCGTCTGGGTTCGCACACCCGTGAGGCCAAGCTGCGCGCCAGCTGGTACGTGGCGCACCGCATGCACGAGACCCTGTCGCCAGAGTCCGCGCAGCACAACGAGAACCGGGTGAGCGACTTCTCGGCGCTCGACAACGTCGACTACCAGGACACGACGAGCGATCCGCAGGCGGTGTCACCGTCGCAGTGGAGTTCGATCGCGATGCACAGAGGGTGATCCCCCCGCGCCGCACCTGCGGTGCGTCACCCCCCAGGGGGCAATGCCTGCGGTCTGGCAAAGCCAGTCCCGCGGCATTCTGGAAGGGCTACCCCTCTTTGGTCGAAGCTCAGGCGCCCAAACGGGCCAGTTGCTCGCGCACCTTGTCCAGCGTGGCGCTGAAGTCGGCCACGCGTTTCTTCTCCTGCTCGATCACGGCCGGCGGTGCCTTGGCCACGAAGGCTTCGTTCGAGAGTTTGCCGTTGGCCTTGGTGATCTCGCCTTCCAGGCGGGCCGCTTCCTTGCCCAGGCGGGCCTTCTCGGCGGCGACGTCGATCTCCATGAACAGGCACATGCGCGCCTCGCCCACCACGGCCACGGGCGCGGCCTGCGCGGCGGCGGCCCAGGCGGCCTCGTCTTCGAACACGCGCACCTCGTTGAGCTTGGCCAGGGCCTGCAGCACCGGGCCGGCGGCCTGCATGAAGGCGGTGTCGCCCAGCACGTAGAGCGGCAGGCGCGTGGCGGGTGACACGTTCATCTCGCCGCGCAGCGTGCGGCAGGCGTCGACCAGGGCCTTGAGCTTGACCACGTGCGCGATGGCGGCCTCGTCGATCTTGGCGGGCTGGCTCTCGGGGTAGCGCGCGATGCTCACCGACGCACCGGGCAGGCCGGCCACCGGCGCGACCTTCTGCCAGAGTTCCTCGGTGATGAAGGGGATGATCGGGTGCGCCAGCCGCAGGATGGCTTCGAGCGTGCGGATCAGCGTGCGCCGCGTGGCGCGCTGCTGCGAGGCGTCGCCGGTCTGGATCTGCACCTTGGCAATCTCCAGGTACCAGTCGCAGAACTCGTTCCAGACGAAGTCGTAGATCGCGTTGGCGACGTTGTCGAGCCGGTACTCGGCGAAGCCCTTGGCCACCTCGGCCTCGACCTTCTGCAGCACCGAGCTGATCCAGCGGTCGGCCTGGCTGAAGCTCAGGTAGCCGTGAAAAGGGCCGGCAGGGATCGACTGGCCGCTCGCACTGTCAGTGCGAGCGGGTGCGCACTCGGCCTTGGTGTGTTCCTGCAGGCCGCAGTCGTGGCCTTCGCAGTTCATCAGCGTGAAGCGCGTGGCGTTCCAGAGCTTGTTGCAGAAGTTGCGGTAGCCCTCGCAGCGCTTGCTGTCGAAGTTGATGCTGCGGCCCAGCGAGGCCAGCGCCGCGAAGGTGAAGCGCAGCGCGTCCGCGCCGTAGGCGGGAATGCCGTCGGGGAATTCCTTCTCGGTCTGCTTGCGCACCTTGGGCGCGGTCTCGGGCTTGCGCAGGCCGGTGGTGCGTTTCTCGAGCAGAGGCGCGAGTGCGACGCCGTCGATCAGGTCCACCGGGTCGAGCACGTTGCCTTCGCTCTTGCTCATCTTCTGGCCCTGCGCGTCGCGCACCAGGCCGTGGATGTAGACGTGCTTGAACGGCACGCGGCCGGTGAAGTGCGTGGTCATCATGATCATCCGGGCGACCCAGAAGAAGATGATGTCGTAGCCCGTCACCAGCACGGTGCTGGGCAGGTAGAGGTTGTAGTCCTCGGTCGCGCCGTCCTTCTGGTTCGGCCAGCCCATCGTGCTGAAGGGCACCAGGGCCGAGGAATACCAGGTGTCGAGCACGTCCGGGTCGCGCGTGAGCGTGCGGCCCGGGGCCTTGGCCTGTGCCTCGGCTTCGTTGCGCGCGACGATGACGTTGCCGGCCTCGTCGTACCAGGCCGGAATCTGGTGGCCCCACCAGAGCTGGCGGCTGATGCACCAGTCCTGGATGTTGTTCATCCACTGGTTGTAGGTGTTGACCCAGTTCTCGGGCACGAAGCTGACCTCGCCCGAGGCGACGGCATCGATCGCCTTCTGCGCGATGCTCTTGCCGGTGGGGTCGGATTCGCTGACCTTGGACATGGCGACGAACCACTGGTCCGTCAGCATGGGCTCGATCACCTGGCCGGTGCGCGCGCAGCGCGGCACCATGAGCTTGTGCTTCTTGGTCTCCACCAGCAGGCCGGCGGCTTCCAGGTCGGCCACCACGGCCTTGCGGGCCACGAAGCGGTCCATGCCGCGGTATTTGGCCGGGGCGTTCTCGTTGATGGCCGCGTCCAGCGTGAGCACGCCGATCAGCGGCAGGCCGTGGCGCTGGCCGACGGCGTAGTCGTTGTTGTCGTGCGCGGGCGTGACCTTGACCACGCCGGTGCCGAACTCGCGGTCCACGTAGGCGTCGGCGATCACCGGGATCTCGCGGTCGCACAGCGGCAGCTTCACCGTCTTGCCGATCAGGGCGGTGTAGCGCTCGTCTTCCGGGTGCACCATCACGGCCACGTCGCCCAGCATGGTCTCGGGGCGGGTGGTGGCCACGGTGAGCGAACCGCTGCCGTCGCTCAGCGGGTAGGCGATGTGCCAGAGGAAACCGTCTTCCTCCTCGCTCTCCACCTCCAGGTCGGAGACGGCGGTCTTGAGCACCGGGTCCCAGTTCACCAGGCGCTTGCCGCGGTAGATCAGGCCCTGTTCGTACAGGCGCACGAAGGTCTCGGTGACGACCGTGCTGAGCTTGTCGTCCATGGTGAAGTACTCGCGGCCCCAGTCCACGCTGTCGCCCATGCGGCGCATCTGCGTGGTGATGGTGTTGCCGCTGTGCTCCTTCCACTCCCAGACCTTGGCGACGAAGTTCTTGCGCGCCTCGGCCGGGGTCGGGCCCATGTCGTGGCGGCTGATGCCCTGGGCCTGCAGCTGGCGCTCCACCACGATCTGGGTGGCGATGCCGGCGTGGTCGGTGCCGGGCACCCAGACCGTGTTCGCGCCCGCCATGCGGTGGTAGCGCGTGAGGCTGTCCATGATGGTCTGGTTGAACGCGTGGCCCATGTGCAGGGTGCCGGTCACGTTCGGCGGCGGCAGCTGGATCGCGAACGAAGGCGCGCCGGCCTCCGGTACTCCCGTGCCCCGGAAGCCGGCAGCGCCGTAGCCGCGCTGTTCCCACTCGGGGCCCCAGCGGGCTTCGAGCGGAGCGGGTTCGAACGATTTGGCCAGGGATTGCAGGCCAGGCTGGTTCAGGGTGTCGGTCATGGGCGCGCCAAAAATGGAAACGGCATCCCGCAGGATGCCGTCTGGGAGAGCAGGGGGAAGACCCTGATTTTAGCTAGGCAGTTGGCGGGCCGCTTCGATGCAGGCTTTCAGCACCTTCGCATCGCCGATCTGGTTGGCCAGCAGCAGGATCAGGCGGGCGTTGAGCAGTTCGGCGTCTTCGCGGCTGAGGCCGGCGTGGGCGTCCAGCAGCTGTTCGTAGAACGCGTCCGCGTCCTGGAAATGCAGGTCTTGTCTCATGAGGTTTTGTCTCCGCGCAGGCCGAGGGAGCGCTCGATGGCCGTGACCAGCCGGGCGTTGATGGTTTCGCCGGTGGCGGCGAGGTAGCCGTCGGGGCGCACGAGCGCCCAGGCGTGGCCGAACACATGGCAGGCACCCTGCAGGTGGCCCTTGGGGTCGCGCACGTGTTCCAGGGCCTGGGCGGGCACGCCGTCGGTGCCCAGCACCTGCACGCTGCGCACCGGCGCGTCCAGGCAGAGCCGGCGCAGGCGCTGCAGCGCAGCGGGCGCGAGGTCGCCGAACACCAGGACCAGCAGATCGCCCTGGGCCCAGTTCAGCAGGTCGTTGACCTGGCCGGGGGTGCCGTCGGCCCATTGGAAAGGCACGTTCTGCACCGACTGGCCGGCGGCGCTGCCGGTTGCGTAGGTGCACGCGCTGGACTGGCTGTAGGGGTTGGCCACGGCCATGCGCCCGGTGTTGATGAGGCTGCGCGCGAACGGGTACTGCTTGGCCAGGCCGATGGCGGCCTGGCGGAACAGGCGCTCGCTGCCGTCGGCCGGGCGCAGGAAGCGCGCGGTGCGGTTGGTCACGCACACGTTCTGCTGCGCGGCCTCCAGTCGCTCGTCCTGGTAGCTCTGCAGCAGGGCCGCGTCGGCCTTGCCGCGCAGCACGGCGGCGAGTTTCCAGGCCAGGTTGTCGGCGTCGGCCACGCCGGTGTTGCCGCCGCGCGCGCCGAAGGGGCTGACCACCTTGGCCGAGTCGCCCATGAGGAAGACGCGCCCATGGCGCATGGCGTGCACGCACTCGCTGCGGTAGGCGTAGGGGCCGACCCAGACGATTTCCACGCCCACATCGGGCCCGAACTGGCGCGCCAGGCGCTCGCGCACCACGTCTTCGCGGCTCACGTAGGCGGGGTCGGCGTTGGGGGCCATCTGGTAGTCGATGCGCCAGACGTCGTCGGCCATGAGGTGTTGCCAGACGGCGCGGTTCTCGTTGAACGGGGCTTCGATCCAGGTGTGGCGTTCGGCCGGCGGGTGGGTGGTGAAGCGCACGTCGGCGATGCACCAGCGGTCGTCGCCCCGGCGCGAGTCGAAGGGCACGTTGAGCCATTTGCGCAGCGGGCTGTTGGAGCCGGTGGCGTCGATGACGTGCTCGGCTTCGATGCGGTAGCTGCCGGCGGGGGTTTCGATGGTGAGGGTGGCGGCGTCGGCGTTTTGCTCGAAAGCGGTGAGGCGGTTCTGCCAGCGCAGTTCGACGGTGCCGAGTTCCTGCACGCGGTCGACGAGGAAGGCTTCGATGTAGAACTGCTGGATGTTGATGAAGGGTGGCTGGCTGGAGAGGTGGAAGTTGCCTTGTTGGCGCAGGTCGAAGTTGTAGACCTCGTCGTCGCCGGCGAAGGTGCGGCCGACGCTCCACTGGGTGCCTTTGGCGGCGATGCGCTCGAAGATGCCCAGGCGCTGGAAGATTTCGAGCGATTTCTGGGTGTAGCAGATGCCGCGCGAGGAGGCGCCTTTGACGCCGACGGTGTTGTCTTCGTCGATGAGCACGGCTTTCACGCCCAGGCGGGCGAGGGAGCAGGCGAGGGTGAGGCCGGTGATGCCGCCGCCCACGATGACGATGGGGTGGCGGACCCGGGTTTCGCTTTTCAGTTCGGGTGGGGGCACGAATTCGTATTCGGGCAGCACGTAGCCGGCACCGCTGGTGAATTCGTAGCTGTTGGTGTGGGCTGTCTCTCGGTATGCGGTCAGTGACATGCATCGCTCCTTGTTCTGGTTGCCTTCATGCTTCCGTTTTTCTGTTCGTTCGCAGACCTCGCGGGCCCGGCGACGCCCGGCACTCTGCTCCGCGGGTGTCCCCCGGCGGCTGGTGCCGCCTCCTCCTTTACCCCGCTGCGCAGAGCACCGGGCATCACCGCGCCAGAGTGACCGTTGAGTGCCCGCAGTTGTTGGTGCGCACGGAGGTCGGCGAAGGGTGGGTGAGGGGCGCAGCGAAGTAAAGGAGGAGAACCGGCGAAGCCGGTTCGGGGGACATGAGCGGAGCCCCTCACCCACCCTTCGCCGACCGGACCCGGTCAACGCCAAGAGCCAAAACCCTCAGGCCTTGACGCGCGCAACCACCTCCGGCCGGTCGTTCTGCTGCGGCTTCAGCGGCGCGGCGGATTTGCCCTCGGCGCGTTCCTTGCGCCACTGCTCCTTGCGCGCCGTCCACTCGGCCAGGCGCGCATGCGCGGTCTTGCTCTCCTTGAGCATCTCGAACTCGTCGGCCAGCTGCGCCGTGAGTTCCAGGCGGATGCCGTTCGGGTCGAAGAAATAGATGCTCTTGAAGATGTGGTGGTCCGTTACCCCCAGCACCTCGATGCCGCCCGCTTCCAGGCGCGCCTTGGTGTTCTCCAGCTCCTCCACCGTGTCCACGCGGAAACTGATGTGGTTCACCCACTTCGGCGTGTTCGGGCTCGGCAGCGCGGCCTCGTCGTCGCCCAGGTCGAAGAAGGCGATGAACGAGCCGTCCTGCAGCCGGAAGAAAAAGTGCGTGTACGGGCAGTATTCGCCCGTGCTCGGCACATGGTCGCTCTGGATGATGTGGTACAGCGGCAGGCCCAGGATGTCCTCGTAGAACCGGCGCGTTTCCTCGGCGTCCTTCGCGCGGTACGCATAGTGGTGCAACTGCTGGATCGGCGCGGGCGGGGGCAGGGTGGCGGTGGTCGGCATGTCGGTCTCCTGGATGGGCGAAAGCGGGGCCTGTGATTCACCATTATGCAACGCATTTCTCTTATCGTAATTCAATAGGCCTGCGGCGCACTCCAGTTTGATGCTTTCGGCCGGGGGTGTCGATCCTGTTGAGCGCCGATATCAACGCCCGTCCAAGGATAGGCGAGGGCAATTCCCCGCATAGCCCAGAACTATTGGACGCTGGCTGACCAGCGGGCGTATGTTGCGGAAGTCCTGTCAGGTTCGGCGCCTGTTGTCCGGGCCTCATGGGCGTTTCTTCCACCCACGCAAGCAAGGAGATACCACATGCCCGCATTGAAAGGCTCGAAAACCGAGCAGTGCCTGAAAGACGCCTTCGCCGGCGAATCCCAGGCCAATCGCCGCTACCTGTACTTCGCGAACAAGGCCGACGTGGAAGGCCAGAACGACGTGGCGGCCCTGTTCCGCTCGACCGCCGAAGGTGAAACCGGCCACGCGCACGGCCACCTGGAATTCCTGGAGCAATCGGGCGACCCGGCCACCGGCCTGCCGATCGGCTCCACCCGCAACAACCTCGCCTCCGCCGTGGCCGGCGAAACCCACGAGTACACCGACATGTACCCGGGCATGGCCAAGACCGCGCGCGAGGAAGGCTTCGACGAAGTGGCCGACTGGTTCGAGACCCTGGCCAAGGCCGAGCGCTCGCACGCCAACCGTTACCAGAAGGCGTTGAACGAATTGGTGGACTGAACCACCGCCTGTCGCTGCGCCGTAGGCGCAGCGTTTTTGAAAGGGCTTGGCCGAGCCCTTTCAAAAACCCACGAAACGACTCGCACCAGACGAGGAGACATCCCCATGGCCACAGAAGGCAATCTGCAGGCACCAACGCGGCACGCGCTCGACTGGAAGAACCCCGACTTCCACGACGAGGACAAGTGCCTGCAGGAGATGGAGCGCATCTTCGACATCTGCCATGGCTGCCGGCGCTGCGTGAGCCTGTGCGGCTCCTTCCCCACGCTGTTCGATCTGGTCGACGAGAGCAGCACCATGGAGGTGGACGGCGTGGCCAAGGCGGACTACTGGAAGGTGGTCGAACAGTGCTACATGTGCGACCTCTGCTACATGACCAAGTGCCCCTACACACCGCCGCACGAATGGAACCTGGACTTTCCGCACACCATGCTGCGCGCCAAGGCGATCCAGTTCAAGAAGGGCGAGGTGGGCCTGGCCGAACGTTTTCTCGCCTCCACCGACGTGCACGGCCAGTTCGCCGGCATTCCGATCGTGGTGCAGGTGGCCAACGCGGTGAACCGCACCAGGACCGCGCGCGGCCTGATGGAGCGCGTGGCCGGCGTCGACCAGGACGCCTGGCTGCCTGAGCTGGCGACGAAGAAGTTCCGCTCGGGCGCGCCCGAAGCCACCGCCTCGAAGGTGGTCGATGGCGAGAAGACACCGGGCAAGGTCGCGATCTTCGCCACCTGCTACATCAACTACAACGAGCCCGGCATCGGCCTGGACCTGCTCAAGATCCTCGACCACAACGGCATTCCCTACACCCTGGTCGAGAAGGAAAAATGCTGCGGCATGCCCAAGCTGGAGCTGGGCGACCTGGACTCGGTGCAGCGAAGCAAGGAGGCCAACATCCCGGTGCTCGCGAAGTACGCGAAGGACGGCTACGCGATCCTCGCGGCCGTGCCCAGCTGCGCGCTGATGTTCAAGCAGGAAATCCCGCTGATGTTCCCCGACGATGCCGACACCCAGCTCGTGAAGGAGAGCGTGTGGGACCCGTTCGAGTACCTGATGGCGCGCAAGCGCGACGGCCTGCTCAAGACCGAGTTCCCGCAAGCGCTCGGCAACGTGAGCTACCAGATCCCCTGCCACGGCCGGGTGCAGAACATCGGCCGCAAGACCGAGGAGATGCTGAAGATGGTGCCGGGGACCACGGTGAACACCATCGAGCGCTGCTCCGGCCACGCCGGCACCTTCGGCGTGAAGAAGGCGCACCACCAGCAGGCCATGAAGATCGGCAAGCCGGTGTTCAAGGCCATGGCCACCATGAAGGACGGCGCGAAGCCCGACGTCATCAGCTCGGACTGCCCGCTCGGTGGTCACCACATCGCGCAGGGCTTCGAGGTCAACGGCCTGGGTGCGCCGGAACTGCTGCACCCGCTGAGCCTGGTGGCCCGGGCCTATGGCCTGAAGTAAGAAAGCAAGGAGCACCCACCATGCAACTCACCGGCCGCATCACCGCCGATTCCCTCATGAGCCTGGAGGCCTACACCAAGTGGCGCAAGGTGCACAAGCCCGAGATCATGGCGCACCGCCGGCTGCGCAGCGTGCAGCTGGGCGAACACCTGCACCTGCAGTTCGAGAGCGAGACCACCATGCGCTACCAGATCCAGGAGATGCTGCGCATCGAGAAGATCTTCGAGGAGGAGGGCATCCAGCAGGAGATCGACGCCTACGCGCCGCTGGTGCCCGATGGCACGAACTGGAAGGCCACGATGATGATCGAGTACATCGACATCAACGAGCGCAAGCGCGAACTCGCGCGGCTCATCGGGGTGGAAGACCGCATGTTCGTCGAGGTCGAGGGCCATGCCCGTGTGTACGCCATCGCCGACGAGGACCTGGACCGCGAGAACGACGAAAAGACCTCGGCCGTGCACTTCGTGCGCTTCGAGCTCACCGCCCCGATGCGCGCGGCGGTGCTGGCCGGCGCGGCCGTCAAGCTGGGGTGCGATCACACCCACTACCCGGCGCACCTGCAAGTGCCCCCGGAAACGCTGGCGTCTCTCGCCGGTGACCTGAAGTAACACGGCCCGTTGGGGATAATCAGGGCTTCCCCCGGGAAGCCTTGCCGCTTCCGTGTTCGCCTCCCTCTGCGGCCCCGCCCGCCTCCAGCCCGACATGCTCTTCCTGATCTCGCCCGCCAAGGCGCTCGACTACGAGACGCCCCCGCACGTGCCCACCCACACCCAGCCGCTGTTCGTGAAACACTCGACCGAACTCATCGAGGTGCTGCGCGAAAAAACGCCGTTGCAGATCGGCGAGCTCATGGACCTGTCGGACGCGCTCTCGGGTCTGAACGTCGCGCGCTACCAGGCCTGGCGCCCGAAGTTCACCGCGAAGAACGCCAAGCAGGCTGTGCTCGCCTTCGACGGCGACGTGTACGGCGGGCTGGACGCGAAGACCCTGGGCGAGGCCGAACTCGACTGGCTGCAGCAGCACCTGTGCATCCTCAGCGGCCTGTACGGCGTGCTGCGCCCGCTCGACTGGATGCAGCCCTACCGGCTGGAGATGGGCACGCGCCTGAAGACGGCCCGGGGCAAGAACCTCTACGAGTTCTGGGGCCGCCAGATCGCCGAGTACCTCAACCAGCGCGCCAAGGCCGACCTGAGCCCGGTGGTGATCAACCTCGCCAGCGAGGAGTACTTCAAGGCGGTGGACCGCAAGGCCCTGCTGCCGCGCGTGGTCACCTGCGCCTTCGAGGAGCGCAAGGCCGATGGCTATAAGGTCATCAGCTTCATGGCCAAACGCGCGCGCGGCCTGATGGTGCGGTACGCTGTGACGCACCGGGCCACCACGCCCGAGCAGCTCAAGGGCTTCGACCTTGAGGGTTACCGTTTCGTGCCCGCCGCGTCCTCGCCCGACCGGCTGGTGTTCCGCCGCGAACAGAAGGCCTGACCGCCTCGACACACACATGAGCCAGACCATCACCCCCGAATTGCGCCGCTGGATCATCGAGCAGGCGTCCGCCGGCTTCACCCCCGAGGTGGTGCTGGCCTCCATGGTGTCCTCCGGCTGGCAGGAGTCGGTGGCCGTGGCGGCGCTGGAGAGCACGCTGCGCGAGCACCTGCGCGCCCAGGCCGCCAAGCCTCCGGTGGTCGCGCCTGCAGCCCAGCCCGACGCGGCTTCCACCGCGGCGGGCGTGCCGGTGCCCGACTTCGCTCTGAGCCAGTCCCCGCGCCAGATCGACGCGGGCGACCGTTTGGTGGACGTGATCGCCACGCTGAACCACCCGCGCGTGGTGGTGCTGGGCAACCTGCTGAGCGCCGAAGAGTGCGAGGCGCTGATCGCATCCGCGCGCCCGCACCTGGCGCGCTCGCTCACGGTGGAAACCAAGACCGGCGGCGAAGAGCTCAACCCCGACCGCACCAGCAGCGGCATGTTCTTCACCCGGGGCCAGACGCCCGAGGTGGCCGCCGTGGAGGCGCGCATCGCGCGGCTGCTGAACTGGCCGCTGGAGAACGGCGAGGGCTTCCAGGTGCTCAACTACAAGCCCGGCGCCGAGTACAAGCCGCACTACGACTACTTCGATCCCGCCGAGCCGGGCACGCCCACCATCCTGCGGCGCGGCGGCCAGCGCGTGGCCACGCTGGTGATGTACCTCAACGAGCCCGCACGCGGCGGCGGCACCACCTTCCCCGACGTGGGCTTCGAGGTGGCGCCGGTGCGCGGCAACGCCGTCTTCTTCAGCTACGACCGGCCCCACCCCTCCACCCGCACGCTGCACGGCGGTGCGCCTGTGATCGAAGGCGAGAAGTGGGTCGCCACCAAGTGGCTGCGCGAACGCGAATTCATCTGACGCTCTCATGTCCCAGAACACCCCCGAACAGTCCCAGCTCGGCCGCGCCTCGGCCTACATCGACCAGTACGACGCCTCGCTGCTGTTTCCGCTGCCGCGCGAAACCAAGCGGCGCGAGATCGGCATCACCGGCAGCGTGCCCTTTCTGGGCGCCGACCTCTGGACCGCCTTCGAGCTGAGCTGGCTCAACCCACGCGGCAAGCCCATGGTCGCGCTGGCCCACATCACCGTGCCCTGCGAGAGCACGCACATCGTGGAGAGCAAGTCGTTCAAGCTCTACCTCAACAGCTTCAACAACACGCCGTTTTCGAGCGCCGACGCGGTGCGCGACCGCATCCGCGCCGACGTGAGCGCCGCGATCTGGCACGGCGGCCCGATCCAGGCCAGCGCCGGCGTGAAGCTGCTGCTGCCCGAGCACTTCGACCGCGAGCCGGTGCACGAACTCAGCGGCCTGTCCATCGACCGGCTCGACGTGGAGTGCACGCGCTACCAGCCCGCGCCCGAGCTGCTCGCGGCCGCGCTCGACGAGCAGCCCGTGACCGAAACCCTGGTGAGCCACCTGCTCAAGAGCAACTGCCTGGTGACCGGCCAGCCCGACTGGGGCAGCGTGCAGATCAGCTACAGCGGCCCGCAGATCGACCAGGCCGGCCTGCTGCAGTACATCGTGAGCTTTCGCAACCACAACGAATTCCACGAGCAGTGCGTCGAGCGCATCTACATGGATGTCTGGCAGCGCTGCAAGCCGGCCAAGCTCACGGTTTACGCGCGCTACACGCGCCGGGGCGGGCTGGACATCAACCCCTGGCGCAGCAGCCACCCGCAATCGCCGCCGGCCAACGTGCGCACCGCGCGGCAGTGAGCCGGTTCAAAGCATCTTCTGGATCAGCGCGCCCTTGAACAGCACCGGCCCGGTGGGGCCGCGTTCGCTCGGCACGCCGCCCTTGGGCTCCAGGCTGATCGCCAGGGTCGGCACCTCGCGCACATCGCCCTCGCCAGCGGCGAGCTGCAGCAGACGCTCCTGACCCAGCACGCCGAGCGAGCGCGGGCCGCCGGACGGCGGCAGCGCCCAGAGCTGCAGCGACTTGTCGCTCGCTTCCTGGAAGCCGCTCACGCGCTGCAGCGTGAGCTTCCTGCTCTTGGGATCGAAGGTGACCAGCATGGACGCGCTGGCCTGGTCGTCGTGCAGCACGGCCACGTACTCCACCTGCGGCGTTGCTTCGAGTTGGGCTTGCAGCTCGCTGATTCGCGTGCCCAGGTTGTCGCGCAGGCCGACGGCCGTGACCACGGCCAGCACGGTGGCCAGGGCGCCGGCGGCGGTGGCGCCGCGCCACAGCGCCAGGCTGCGCAGCCAGCCGCCCGGGCCGTTGGGCGGGGTGGCACGCGCGGCGGCCATGGCCTGTTGGTCGCTGTCGGCGCGCACCAGGTTCTCGATGCGCGTCCAGACCGCCGGGGCCGGTTCGCTCGGGGCCTGCAGTTCGTTCATGCTGGCCACGCGGCTCTGCCACACCAGGGCGGCGGCGCGCACCGGCGCCTGTTCGCGCGCCATGGCTTCGAAGCGGCGGCGCGCGCCCCCGCGCAGCGTGCCCAGCGCGTGGGCCGCGGCCAGTTGGTCCAGCAGTTCGGGGTGTTTCATGAGGTTCATGGCGAGGTCCTCACGCGAAGCGCGCCATGCAGGTGCGCAGCTGGTCCAGCCCCCGGCGGATCCAGGTCTTGACCGTGCCCAGGGGCAGCTTGAGCTGCTCGGCCAGCTCGCTGTGGCTCAGGTCGCGCAGGTAGGCCAGGCTGACCACCTCGCGCTGGCGGCTTTCCAGCTGGCCCAGGCACTGGTGCAGCGCCCAGGCCTGCTGGCTCGCCAGGCTCACGTCCATGGGGTTGGGAGACGTGCCCTCCATCGTGTCGGCCATCACGTCGTCGATCTCGTCGGTGAGGTGGGCGCGCTCGGCGCTGCGCCGGCGCAGGGCATCGAGCGAGCGGCTGCGCACGATCAGGCCCAGCCAGGCCATGGGCGGGCTCAGGCTGGCGCGGTAGTCGCCGGCCGAGCGCCAGATCTGCAAGAAGGTTTCCTGCAGCACGTCCTCGGCCCATTCGTGCTTGTTCACCACGCGCAGCGAGAGCCCGTAGAGCTTGGACGACACCAGGTCGTAGAGGCCTTTGAGGGCGGCCTCGTCGCGCTGGGCGATGCGGTCGAGCAGGGCGATGAGGGTGTCGTCGGGTTGGTCACTCATGCGCGCATTGTGGGGCTGCGGGGGCTCCTGCGGGGCATTGCCGGGCCGGCTCCACACCAGCACGGGGCGGGAACCGCGCGCGGTGGGGCGGGGAATGTCAGGGCGTTGAGGGGGTGGTGAGGGCTTCATGGCCCTCTGGATACGCACCCGGGGAGCGCCTGGATTCAGCCGGGTGCTCAGGCCGCCCGCTGGAAGCCTTCGAGCAGGTTGACGGCGTTGGTGCCGACCTCGTCCACCGCGTAACCGCCCTCGAAGGTGAACACCGTGGGCAGGCCCGCGCCGGCCAGCGCCGCGCCGACGGCGGCGTAGTCGCCGGTCTGGAGCGTGAAGCCGGAGATCGGATCGCCCTCGAAGGTGTCCAGGCCCAGGGGCACCACCAGCGCATCCGCACCGAAATCGCTCACCGCGCGCAGGGCCGTGTCGAGTGCGGCGCGCCAGGCCTGCACGCCGGTGCCGCGCGGCAGCGGCAGGTTGAGGTTGAAGCCCGCGCCCGCGCCCGCGCCGCGCTCGTCCGCGTGGCCGAGGAAGAAGGGGTACTCGGTCGCCGGGTCGCCGTGGAGGGAGACCGTGAGCACGTCGGCGCGTTCGTAGAAGATGGTCTGCGTGCCGTTGCCGTGGTGGTAGTCCACGTCCAGCACCGCCACCTTGGCGTGGCCGGCGTCGCGCAGCGCCTGCGCGGCGATCGCGGCGTTGTTCAGGAAGCAGTAGCCGCCCAGAAAATCAGGCCCCGCGTGGTGGCCGGGCGGGCGCGAGAGCGCGAAGGCGCTGCGATCACCACCCGCCACGGCCTGCGCCGCCGCGAGCGCGCAGGCCGCGCCGCCGCGCGCGGCGGCCCAGGTGCCGGCGGTCAGGGGTGAGCCGGAGTCGAAGGAGAACAGGCCCAGGCGCGCCGCGAAGTTGTGCGGCAACACGTCGTTGCGAAAGCCGTGCCGGTTGGCCAGCGGCCACACCGAGGGCAGGGCGTCGCGCTGCGCGTTGGCCGGGTCCATGGCCACCCAGTCGTCCCAGGCGGTGGCCAGGAAAGCCAGGTAGCGCGCGTCGTGCACGCGGGCGATGGCGGTGTCCAGCGCGGCGGCGTCCACGGCCGGCGGGGTGAGGGTCCCCAGCGGGCGGCGCTGCAGTTCGGTGAGCACGAAGTCCAGCCGCGCGGGCACCTCATGGCAGGGCACCATGCGGCCGCGAAACATTTCCTGCTGGCCGGCGTGGCCGGCGTGGTGGGGGTTGTGAAAGGTTTTCATGCGCTGGCGAACGATGGGGGACGCCCATCGTAGCGAAAGCGGCCGCCTCAGGCCGCCAGCGCGAGCTCCACCTGCCGGGGCTCGGACCGGCGCAGCAGGCCGAACAGGTCCTTCGGGTCGGCCAGCGCGGGGATCAGCGGCAACGCCTGGCCCAGGCCGAGCTCGCCCGCGACCTCGCGCAGGAAGCGCAGGGCCGAATAGTCTTCCAGCGCGAAGCCGACCGAGTCGAACAGCGTGACCTGCGCCGCGCTGGTGCGGCCGGCGGCGTTGCCCGCGAGCACGTGCCAGAGTTCGGTCACGGCGAAGTCGGCGGGCAGGTGCTGCAGGTCGCCTTCGATGCGGGTCTGCGGCTCGTACTCGACGAAGACCGAGGCCATGCGCAGCACGTCGGGGTGCAGCTCGGTCTTGCCCGGGCAGTCGCCGCCCACGCCGTTGATGTGCATGCCGGGCTCGATCAGGTCGGGCGTGAGGATGGTGGCGTTGGTCTTGTCGGCGGTGACGGTGGTCACGATGTCGGCGCCGCGCACCGCCTGGGCGATGCTGTCGCAGGCGAGCAGCCTCAGGCCGGGCTGGCCCGCGAGGTTGTCCATCAGCTTGCGCGTGGCGGCGGGGTCGGTGTCGTACAGACGGATCTCGTCGATGCCCATGAGATGGTGGAAGGCCAGGGCCTGGAACTCGCTCTGCGCGCCGTTGCCGATCAGCGCCATGCGGCGGCTGTTGGGGCGGGCCAGCGCGCGGGCGGCCACCACCGACATGGCGGCGGTGCGCAGCGCGGTGGTGAGCGTGAGTTCGCTCAGCAGCACGGGCACGCCGGTGGCCACCTCGGCCAGCACGCCGAAGGCCATCACCGTGGGCAGGCCGCTCTGGGTGTTCTTGGGGTGGCCGTTGACGTACTTGAAGGCGTAGGTGGTGTCGTCGGCGATCGGCATCAGCTCGATCACGCCGTCGGTAGAGTGGCTGGCCACGCGCGCCGACTTGTCGAACGAGGGCCAGCGCAGGTAGTCGGCGTGCAGGGTGCCGGCCAGGCGGTCCAGCGCGGCGGGCAGGCCCAGCCGGTGGACCAGGGTGGCCACATCCTGGGCGCTGAGGAACAGGGTGGGCAGGGAGGAGGAGGTGGCGGCTTTCATGGGGAATCCTTGGGTGATGTCCTCAGTGTCGCCAGGCGCCCGCTCAATGTAAATCGTCAACTGTGCTTGAATTTCGACAGAAAATTGTCAAAAAGTCAGCCTCGGATTGCATAATGCCCGAATGGACGCCCTGGACCAGCAACTGATCGGCCTTTTGCGCAAGGACGCGCGCACCAACGTGGCCGCGCTGGCCAAGAAGCTGGGCGTGTCGCGCGGCACGGTCACCAACCGCATCGCACGGCTGGAGGACAGCGGGGTCATCGTGGGCTACACGGTGCGCCTGCGGCCCGATGCCAAGCCCGACGAGATCAGCGCCTGGATGAGCGTGGCGGTGGATGGCAACCAGACCCGCGCGGTGATCGCCAGCCTGCTGGGCGAGCCCGGCGTGGCCGAGCTGCACGACACCAATGGCCGCTGGGACCTGCTCGCCGAGCTGCGCGCGAGCAGCCTGGCGGAGCTGTCCCAGGTGCTGGAGCGCATCCGCCTCATCCGCGGCATCAGCAGCACCGAGACCAGCCTGCACCTGGCGACGTACCGCCTGTCCTAGCCCAGGGCCTTGAACGATGGCAGCTCGGCCAGCGGCGTGAACTGGCCGGCGCGCTTGTCCTTCATCGCGCTGATGGCCTCGCGCACGTGGGCGTTGCTCCACACCGTGCCCTGCAGCCAGCCCATCTGGCGCAGGCTGTCTTCCACCGAGTGGTCGCGCGCGTAGGTCACGGCCTGTTTGGTGCCCCAGATCGCCACCGGGGGCTTGGCGGCGATTTCCTTCGCGCACTGCAGCGCGGCGGCCACCGTGGCTTCGGCGGTGTCGAACACCTCGTTGACCAGACCGTAGCCCAGCGCCTTGCCCGCGGGCAGGCGGCGGCCGGTGTAGGCCAGCTCCTTCACCACGCCGAAGGGGATCAGCTTGGGCAGGCGCTGCAGCGTGCCCACGTCGGCCACCATGCCGATGTTGATCTCCTGGATGCAGAAGAAGGCGTCGGCGCTCGCGTAGCGGATGCAGGCCGCCGTGACCATGTCCACCGCGCCGCCGATGCACCCGCCCTGGATGGCGCAGATCACCGGGATGCGCAGGTTTTCGATCTTGGTGAAGGTGGCCTGCATGTCGGTGAGCAGGTCGTAGATGGCCGCGCGGCCTTCGGGGCTCTGGTCGTCCATCTGGATCGCGCCACCGAAGGTCTCCAGCGCCATGCCGGCGCTGAAGTGCTTGCCCGTGCTGCTGATGACCAGCGCGCGCGCCTGGCCCTCGTGGTGGATCCGCGTGAGCAGCTCGTCGAGCTCGCGCCAGAAGGTCGGGTGCATGGTGTTGAGCTCGGCGGGCCGGTTCAGCACCAGGTGGGCAATGTGGTCGGTCGTGCTGAGGGTGAAGCAGGTCGGTGCGGTCATGGCGGGCTGGTCTCGGTGGTGGTGGGCAACGGACCACTGTAGTCCGCGCGCGCCACGGGGGCTGTCCCGGCCCGGACGGCCCCGCCGCTCAGTTGTACGGCCCCAGCCAGTCGCAGCGCAGGCGGTGCGACCGGTGCACCTTGCGGCGCCAGCGCACGTACAGCCCGGGCGCCCAGATGCCCATCACGCAGAAGGGCAGCAGCCACAGGGCCTCCGAGAAAAAGGCCGGCACGCAACCCACCCAGCCCATCACCCAGAACGTGAGCATGCCGTCCCACAGCTGGTATTCCAGCGGGTGGTCCCGGCGGTGCGCCACGTGCCAGCGTTTGATGCGCTCCAACTCGTCAAGCCTGAGACAGAGATTCATGGCAGACCCCTCGGGAATGCGGCTGACATCCAGTCTCTGACACTGTAAGTTTGGCGTCAGCTTCCGTCAATGGCGGCCGCGCGGCCTCAGAACAATTGGGCCGGCTCCGGGGGGCGCTCGGGCTCGGGCGGCACCTCGCCGAGCTTGGCCAGCGAGCCCACGCGCACGCCCAGCAGGCGGATGCGGCGCGTGAGGTCCACCCGCTTGAGGCACAGGCCGGCGTGGCGGCGGATGCTGGTCGCGTCGCTGGTGAAATGGGCGATCGTGCTGTCGCGCGTGACGATCTGGAAGTTGTCGTAGCGCAGCTTCACGCCGATGGTCTTGCCCACGTAGCCCTTGCGCTGCAGGTCGTCGGCCACCTGTTCGCACAGCTGGGTGAAGATGGCGCCGAGCTCGGCGCGGTCGCGCACGGCGTGCAGGTCGCGGTCGAAGGTGGTCTCGCGGCTCATGCTCACGGGCTCGCTCTCGGTCTGCACCGCGCGCTCGTCGCGGCCCCAGGACACCTCGTGCAGCCAGGCGCCATAGCTCTTGCCGAAGTGCTCGACCAGCCAGGGCCGTTCGCGCTGCGCGAGGTCGCCGATGGTGTGGATGCCGTGGCCGTGCAGCTTGGCATCGGCCTTGGGGCCCACGCCGTTGATCTTGCGGCAGGGCAGGGGCCAGATCAGCGTCTGCAGGTCGTCCATGTGCACGATGCTGATGCCATTGGGCTTCTGGAATTCGCTCGCCATCTTGGCGATCAGCTTGTTGGGCGCCACGCCGAGGGAGCAGGTCAGGCCCGTGGCCTGGAAGATGCTCTTCTGGATCAGGCGCGCCAGCACGCGCCCGCCCTCGCGCTGGCCACCGGGCACGTCGGTGAAGTCGATGTAGACCTCGTCCACGCCCCGGTCTTCCATCACCGGCGCGATCTCGCGGATGGTGTGCTTGAACAGGCGCGAGATGCGGCGCACCTCGTCGAAGTCCACTGGCAGCAGGATGGCCTGCGGGCAGAGCTTGGCCGCTTTCATCAGGCCCATGGCCGAGCCCACGCCGAACTGGCGCGCCGCGTAGGTGGCGGTGGTGGCCACGCCGCGGCCGACGTAGTGTTCCAGCAGGGGAAAGAACTCGATCGGGATGTGGGCCAGGTCCTCGCCGGTCCATTCGCGTTCGGGGTAGGTCTCGCGCAGCCGCGCGAACATGTCGTCCTCGCGCCGCCGCCCGCCGCCGATCACCACCGGCAGGCCCTTGAGCTGCGGGTAGCGCAACAGCTCGACGGACGCGAAGAAGGCGTCCATGTCGAGGTGCGCGATGCGCCGGATGCGGGCCGTGGGAGAGGTCACGGCGGTGAGCATAGCGGCATCGATGCCGCTGCTGAGTCCCAGGTGTTTTCGGCGCAGGCTGCCTGCTCCAGAGCACCCAAGGAACCGGCTTTGCCGGGCCTCGGGGTGCGCCCCCTCGCGCAGCGGAGGGGGGCGCGGCGACGCCGCGCGGGGGGTGTTCTCTACCTCGGGTACGTGCCCGGCAGCAGGATGCCTTTATCGACCTTCTCGATCTGCGTGTGGCCGCAGAAGGCCATGGTGAGGTCGAGCTCCTTGTGCAGGATCTCCAGGCACTTGCTCACGCCGGCCTCGCCCATCGCGCCCAGGCCGTACAGCATGGGTCGCCCGATGTAGACGCCCCGGGCACCGAGCGCGCGCGCCTTGAGCACGTCCTGCCCGCTGCGGATGCCGCCGTCCATGTGCACCTCGATCTGGCTGCCCACCGCGTCCACGATCGCCGGCAGCGCCTCGATGCTGCTTTGCGCGCCGTCCAGCTGGCGGCCGCCGTGGTTGCTCACGATCAGCGCGTCCGCGCCCGAGGCCACGCACAGCTTGGCGTCCTCCACGTCCTGGATGCCCTTGAGGATCAGCTTGCCGCCCCAGCGCTTCTTGATCCATTCCACGTCGCCCCAGTTGAGCGAGGGGTCGAACTGCCTGGCGGTCCACTCGCCCAGGCTGCCCATGTTCTCCACGCCGCTCACGTGTCCGACGATGTTGCCGAACTGCTTGCGCTTGGTGCCCAGCATGCCCAGCGCCCAGCGCGGCTTGCTGGCGATGTCGATCAGGTTGGCCAGGGTCATCTTGGGTGGCGCGGTCAGGCCGTTCTTCAGGTCCTTGTGGCGCTGGCCGATGATCTGCAGGTCCAGCGTCAGCACCAGCGCGCTGCACTTCGCGGCCTTGGCGCGGTCGATCAGGCGCTCGATGAAAGCGCGGTCGCGCATCACGTAGAGCTGGAACCAGAAGCCTTCGCCTGCGTGCTGCGCCACGTCCTCGATCGAGCAGATGCTCATGGTGGAGAGCGTGAACGGGATGCCGAACTTGCGCGCGGCGCGCGCGGCCAGGATCTCACCGTCGGCGTGCTGCATGCCGGTGAGGCCGGTGGGCGCGATCGCCACCGGCATCGCCACCTCCTGGCCCACCATGGTGCTGCGCGTGCTGCGGTTCTCCATGTTCACCGCCACGCGCTGGCGCAGCTTGATCTTCTGGAAGTCGGCGTTGTTGGCGCGGTAGGTGCCCTCGGTCCACGAGCCGCTGTCGGCGTAGTCGTAGAACATGCGGGGCACGCGCCGCTGGGCCAGGACGCGCAGGTCCTCCACGTTGGTGATCACGGTCATCTCGAAAGTCTCCGGTGTTTTGGGTGTCGTGGCATGTTAGCCGCGCGCCCCGGCCCTCGCTTGTGAAAGCGGGTGGCGCGGCTTTGAAATTTTTGCTGCGGTGCCGCAGCGCTGGGGGGACGGACGGCGGAACCGCCCCCGGGTCGCGGGAGTCCCACCGCCATGAAGCTGAACGCCCTGACCCTTGTCGTCGCCCTGGCGCTGCCCGGCGCGGCCCTGGCCGCCGATGTCTTCCGCTGGGTGGACGAGCGCGGCCAGACCGTCTACGGGACCCAGGTGCCGCCGCAGCACCGGGTCCGGGCCGTGCCGGCCGATGCGCCGCTGCCGCCGGGCACCAGCGCGTGCGAGGCGCGCTGGCACCGCTACCTGGCCAGCGCCGCGTGCTTCGACCAGTACCGCGTGGTCGGCGGTGGCCTCAAACCCGAGGCCTACCGGCGCTGCACCGAGGTGCCCCAGCCCGATCCCTGCACCTGAGCGCGGGCCCGAGTCGGGCCACGGGGGGGTCACTGCGCGGTGATCTTCTGCTCGCGGATGACCTTGCCCCACTCGGCGGACTCGCGCACGATGTCGGCGGCCAGGGGGCCGGCCGGCATGTAGGCCGGCACGGCGCCCTGCTGCGCGGCGATCTGCGCGATGTCCGGCGCTTCCATCACGGTGCGCAGCGAGTCGCTCAGGCGTTCGACGATGGCGGCCGGTGTGCCGGCCGGTGCCAGCATGTACAGGCGCGGCACGGCGGAGAAGCCGGGCAGGGCGTCGGAAAGCGGCGCGATGTCTTCGGCGCCGGCGAGCTTCACCGGGTTCATCACCGCCACGGCGCGCAGCTTGCCTGCCTTGGCCTGGGCGATGGCCGAGGTCGCGCTCACCACGCCGAACGGCACCTGGCCGCTCATCACGTCGGGCACGATCTGCGACGCGCCCCGGTAGGGGATGTGCACGACGAACGTGCGTGCCTGGCCCTTGAGCATCTCGAAGCCCAGGTGGTGCACCGTGCCCACGCCCGAGGTGGCGTAGGAGTAGCGGCCGGGGTTGTCCTTGAGCAGCTTCACGAACTCGGCCGGCGTCTTCGCCGGCACCTCGTTGTTCGCCACGATCACCAGGGGCAGGGTGAACACGCCGGCCACCGGCGTGAAGGCCTTGATGGGGTCGAAGCTCATGCGCGGCTGCAGGTGCTGCGCGATCAGCAGCGAGCTGTCGCCCAGCATCAGGGTGTAGCCATCCGGCGCGGCGCGCGCCACCGCGTCGCCCGCGATCAGGCCGGCCGCGCCGGTGCGGTTGTCCACCACCACCTGCTGGCCGAGCAGCGTGGACAGGCGCGGCGCGATCAGCCGCGCCATGGCATCGACGCCGCCGCCCGCCGAGTAGCCGACCAGCAGGCGCACCGGCTTGCTGGGCCAGGCCTGCGCCCAGGCGCCGGTGCCGAGGGTCGCGGCCAGGGCCAGGACCAGCGCGGAGCGCCGGCCCATGGAGAAGCGGTTGTTGAGGTTCTGCATGTCTTGTCTCCGTTTTTATCGTGGGGAATCTTTTTCAGGCCTTGCCGGCGCCGCGCGAGCCCGGGCGCCTGGCGAGTTCCGCCAGCCGCTCGGGGTTGGGCTTGAAGCCCAGGCCCGGTGTCTCGGGCAGGCGCAGCACGCCGCGCTCGGGTTTGGGCAGGTCGTCGAAGACCAGCTCGCAGCACTGCACGGCCACCGAGTGGTATTCCACCAGCGAGCCATTGGCCAGGCCGGCGTGCAGGTGCATGTTGTGGTGCGGCCAGGCGCCGCCGTTGGCGAAGCGCGTGTTGAAGGCCGCTGCCATGCCCGCGATGCGGCTGCATTGCGTGAAGCCGCCGCTGATGCAGGCGTTGGGCTGCACCACGTCCACCGCCTGCGCGACCAGCATGTCGCGAAAGCGCGAGGCCAGGCCTTCGTTCTGTCCGGCGGCCAGCGGGATGGACGTCTTGGCGCGCAGGCGCGCGAGGTTGGGAATGTCGTTCTGCGACACCGGCTCCTCGAAGAAGCTGATGTCGTAGGGCTCCACCTTCCTGGCCAGCGACAGCGCGTGGAAGTAGTCCAGGCTGCAGTTGGCGTCGATGTAGATCTGCACCTCGGGCCCGACCGCCTCGCGCACCGCGCGGATGCGCTGCACGTCCTCAGTGATCACCTGGTCCAGCGGGCGGGGCTCGTCGCGCCGCTGCAGCGCGTGGTGGCCCACCGTCATCTTCAGGCGCGAGAAGCCCCGGCCTACCCACTCGCGCGCGGCGGCGGCGAGCTCGTCGCGGTCGAAGAAGTTGAAGCCGAAGGTGGCGTACACCGGCACCTCGGCGCGCGCGCCGCCCAGCAGGCGCCAGCAGGGTTCACCCAGCGCCTGGCCCTTGATGTCCCACAGCGCGAGGTCGATGGCGGCGATGGCGTGGCTGGCGTAGCCCGACTGGCCGCGCGGCGTGAGCAGCCAGTAGAGGCGCTCCCAGACCTGCTCGTGGCGCATCGGGTCCATGCCCACCAGGTGGTGCGCGGCGATGTCGTTGACGATGCTGCCGATCACCTCTTCCTCGGTGATGGCGGTCATGCCGGTGCCGATGAGGCCGGTGTCGGTTTCGATGGTGACCAGGCAGACCGAGAGGCTGGTGGTCTGGCTGCGGCTGGGGGATTGCACGGTGACGGGCAGGTTCAGCGGCGTGGCGCTGACGCGGGCGATTTTCATGAAGTCTCCGGCGCGGCCGGGGCGGCGGCGCTTGTGTTGTGGGGTCTGGGGGCCAGTGTAGGAACGGCCCCGTGTGGGCCGCAATGGCGTGCGGCAAAGGCCGCTTTCGCGTTTCGCGAAAGCCCGATCAGCGGGAGGTCAGTGCGCGGATCAGCGTGAGCGCGGCCGGAGCCGGCGGCGCGTCGGTGCGGGTGGCGATGTGGTGGGTGCGCCGCGCCCAGGGGTCGGACAGCGGCACCGCCGCCAGCGGCAGGTGCGCCAGCTGGGGCGCGATCGCCTCCAGCGGCAGCACGCCCACGCCCAGGCCGGCGGCCACCATGCGGCACACGGCGTCGAAGCCGCGCATGCGCATGCGCACGTGCAGCGGCTGGCCCGCGTCGGCGGCCGAGGCGAGCAGGCGGTTGGACAGGGCGGTGCCGTCGGTGAGCGTGATGAAGGGCTCGTCCAGCGCGTCGGCCAGCCGCAGCCGGCGGCGGGTCGCCAGCCGGTGCGAGCGCGGCGTGAGCAGCACCAGGGTGTCGCTGAAGAAGGGCGTGAAGGCCAGGCCGGCGGGCGGCACGGGCAGGTCCACCACGCCGAAGTCGGCGCGGCCTTCGATCAGCGCGAGCGGAATCTCGGGGCTGCCGCGCTCCTCCAGGTCGATGCGGATCAGCGGGTGCGCCTTCATGAACTGCGCCAGCCGCTGCGGCAGCACCTCGAGCAGGGCCGAGGTGTTGGCCAGCACGCGCACATGGCCTTGCAGGCCCTCGCTGTAGCCGCGCAGGTGCTGGGCCAGCCGGTCGGCGTCGGTCAGCAGCGCGCGGCTGCGCTGCACCAGCATCTGGCCGGCAGGGGTGAGCTGCACGCCGCGCGACGAGCGCTCGAACACCCGGAAGCCGAGCGATTCTTCGAGCGCCGTGATGCGCGAGCTGGCGGCGGCCACGGCCAGCTGCAGGCGTTCGCTGGCGGCGCTGATGGAGCCGAGGTCGGCCGCCGCCACCACGACGCGCAGGGTGCTCAGGTCAATGGCTTCTTGCATGCTCTTTCACTCCCGCGCCGCGCACCTCGAAACGCACCTCGTCCAGCACCGTGCCGCGCGCATCGGTGAGTTGCATCACATGCCGGCCCGGCCAGGGCAGCCACTGCAGCCGGGTGCCCTGGCCCAGGGGCTTGCCGTCCAGGCGCCAGCGGCCGCCCGCGCCACTGGCCACGAAGCTCAGGCGCTGGCGGTTGGGCGGGATGTCCGGGTCCAGGGCGACGATGGTGCCCGGGGCCGGGCTGCGGATGCGCAGCGCGCTGCCCGGCGCCCTCGCCGGGGCCGGCGTGTCCATCGCGAAGCGGGCCTGCTCGGTGCCGGCGAGGAACCATTCGCTGCGCGCCGCTTCCAGCGGCCGCGCGCCATCCGTGCCTTCGAACGAGGCGCGCGCCTGCACCAGGCCGGCCGGTGGCCGCGGCGCGCGGCTGGGCGTGTGGGCGTGCAGGTGCTGCATGACGGTGGCCCAGACGGGTGCCGCGCCGCTGGTGCCGCTCACATCCCACATCGGCGCGCCGCTGGCGTTGCCCACCCACACGCCGACGGTGAAGCGCTCGGACCAGCCCACCGCCCAGTTGTCGCGCATGTCCTTGCTGGTGCCGGTCTTCACGGCGGCCCAGAAGCGCGTGGCCAGGATGCTGTCCGTGCCGAAGGTGCGCGCGCGCGCGTTGCTGTCGCTCAGGATGTCGCCCACGATGAAGGCGGCGCGCGGGTCGATGGCCGGCGCGGCCTGCGGCGGCGAACCCACGGGGCCGTGGCGCCCGCCGTTGGCCAGCGTGCGGAAGGCGTTGGTCAGCGCGAGCAGCGGCACCTCGGCGCTGCCCAGGGCCAGGCTGTAGCCGTAGTAGCCGGCGGGTTCGCGCAGGGGCAGGCCAAGCGCGCCGAGCTGGTGGTGAAACGCGTCGGGCGAGACCATGACCAGCGCGCGCACCGCCGGCACGTTGAGCGACGACGCCAGCGCGGTGCGCGCGGACACCCAGCCTTTGAAGCGGCGGTCGTAGTTCTGCGGGATGTAGAGGCCGCTGGTGGTGGGGATGGCGGCGGGCGAGTCCTCCAGCAGGGACGCCGCCGTCATGCGCCGCTCGGCGATGGCCTGGGCGTAGAGGAAGGGCTTGAGCGTGGAGCCGGGCTGGCGCGGTGCCGTCACGCCGTCCACCTCCGACGCGGCGCTCAGCTCGCCCGACGAGCCCACCCAGGCCAGCACCTCGCCGCTGGCGTTGTCGAGCACGACCAGCGCGCCGTCCTGCACGTGGCGGCCCTTGAGCTCGCGCAGGTGGCGCTGCAGCGTCTGCACGGCGAAGCGCTGCAGCGGGGCGGACACGGTGGAGCGCACCGTCTGCGCCGGGCCGGCCGCCAGCACGCGCCGCGCGTGGTGGGGCGCGATGCCTTCGCTGGCGGTGAATTCGCGGCCTTGCAGGGCGATGGTGGTCAGGATCTTCATTTCGCCGCAGTCCACCGGCGTGCCGGCTTGCATGAGCTGGAGCACGCCGCAGGCGCGCTGCGCGACCTGCGCGGGTTTCGCGTTGGGCGCGCGCACCAGGGCGGCGGCCACGGCGGCTTCGCGCTCGTCCAGGCCGTGGGCGGCCTTGCCGAACAGCGTGCGCGAGAGCGCATCGATGCCGACCAGTTCGCCCCGGAACGGCACGAGGTTGAGGTAGGCCTCCAGGATCTGGTCCTTTCGCCAGCGCCGCTCCAGCTGCTGCGCGGCCACCGCCTGGCCGAGCTTCTGCGTCAGGCGGCGCCCGCCCGCGCCGCGCTGCAGCTCGCCATCGGGCTCGTCGAGCAGGGCCGCCAGCTGCATGGTGATGGTCGAGGCGCCGCGCGTGCGGCTGTTCCACAGGTTGCTCCAGGCCGCGGCCGAGACGGCGCGCCAGTCCACGCCGCTGTGTTCGTGGAAGCGCTTGTCCTCGCTCAGCACCAGGGCCGTGCGCAGCGCGGGCGACACGTCGGCGAGAGCGATCCACTCGCCCCGGCGCACCTGGTGGTCGATGCGCACGCGCTGCAGCAGCTCGCCTTGGCGATCGAGCACCCGCGCCTCGGACGAGCGCCAGCCGGCGTGCACCTCGGCGAAGCTCGGCAAGGCCTGTGCCGGCAGCGCCAGGCCCAGGCCGAGCGCGGCCGCCGCGAGCGCATGGCGCAGGTTCACCGCACGGCCTCCACCTTCACGCGGGCGTTCGGCGTTTCGCCGAACATCTCGGGCGCGTACATCGCCTCCACGCGGCTGGGCGGCAGCGAGAACTCGCCGACGTTGTTCAGGCGCACGGTGTATTCCATCTTGAACACGCCCTTGGGCACGTACTCGTAGTAGCTGCGGTAGGCCTCGAAGCTGCGTTCCTCGAAGGCCGGCCAGGCGTTGCCGGCCGGGCTCTTCTGGCCCGAGGTCGCGATCTGCGAATCGCGGCCCAGCCCGCCGCCGAGGATGGTCGCGCCGCCCGGGATCGGGTCGGTGACCACCACCCAGGTCATGTCGGCGGAGGCGTTGACCTCCAGCGCCACGCGCCACACGTCGCCGCGCGTGTGCGTGTGCGTGTGCGTGCCGCTCACGGCCTGCTCCACCGGCGTGATGCTCTTCTTGATCGTGTAGCCCGCGCTGAACGGCGCCTTGAGCGGGACGGCGGCGAGGGACTGCAGCGTGAGCCAGGGCTTGCCGCTGCCCTGGTGGGCCACGCTCAGGGTGCCCTTGCCACCGTCGGCCAACCAGGGCAGGAAACCGGTGTTGTTCTTCAGGTTGCCCGGGCCGGCGGGGGCGCCGAACCAGGTCGTCTGGTTCGATGCGCCGAGTGCATCGGTGGTCCTCACCCGATCGACCTTGGCCCAGTCGATCGCGGCGGCACCCGTGCCCAGGGTGGCGCGCGTCGTGCCCGCGACGGGGGTGGCCTCGAACCTGGCCGAGAACTTCTCCAGCGCCAGGCCGCCCCAGAGGTTGGCGGTCGTCGTGTGCCAGGCGCCGCTTTGCTGGCGGCCGATGAAGCCGCTGGCCAGCCGGCCCATGTCGTCCTGCCAGGCCGGGTCGTTCATGACGGTGAGCATCAGGCGCGCGGTGTTCACGTCACCGTTGGCCATGAGCCACCACCAGTAGTCGTCCTGCTCGGTGCTGAACACCAGCTTCGTGCCCTGGAAGCTCAGGCGCGCGCGCAGCACCTGCATGGCCTCGGCCAGGCGCTGCTCGCGCTGCGGCACGTCGCTCACGCGCTGGAGGATGTTGACCCAGTCGATCACCGCGCTGGTGGGCCACTGGTTGGGCGCGAGGGTGACGCTGCCCAGCATGCGGCCGCGCGCCTTGCCGTAGCGCGAGAGGGCCTCGATGGCGGCGAGTTTGCGCACGTCCAGGTCCTTGCGCGGGCTCCAGAACTCGCGCGAGATGCGGCCTTCGACAAACGCGATCAGGCCGCGCTCCATCGGCGCGCGGACCTCGTCCGGCAGGCCGAAGGCCGGGTCGATGGTGGCCGCCTCGTGCGTGGCCGCCAGCAGGTAGGCCGTGAGGATGTCGCTGCCGCGGTTGGCGTCGCCTTCGCGCGGCGGGAAGTAATTGGCCAGGCCGTCGGCGTCGAGGTAGTTGGGCAACTGCGCCACCACGCCCTGCCAGAGCCTGGCGTCGCGCAGGCCCACGGCCTTGCTGGTCTTCTGCTCCAGGCAGACGAAGGGGTAGTTGGCGAACCAGTCGCGCACGCCGGGCAGGCCCTCGGCCAGCTTCGGTTGCAGCGCGAGCTTCAGGCCGCCCCGGCCCGGCAGCGCGCCGGCCGGCGGCGCCACGTCGAGGTTGAACGCGCCATCGACCTGCACCAGCGTGGCCTGCTGCACCGTCAGCGGCACGGCGGGCACGATGCGCTGCCGGGCCTTGAGCGCGTCCTTCGCGCCACCCAGCGTGTCCTTCGCCTCGATCTCCCACAGGATGGCCTCGGCGCGCGTCTGCGCGAGCTGCGCGGGCGCGGTCACCGTCCAGGCGACCTCGCGCGCCTCACCGGCCGGGATGTCCACCGTCTGCGGCGCGAGCTCGAGCAGCGTGGCGCGCGGCGACACGGCCACCTTCATCGCCTTCTGCGTGGTGTTGCGCAGGGTGAGCTGCGCGCGGAACTGGTCGTCCTCGCGCACCAGCGGCGGCAGGCCGCTGATGATCTGCAGGTCCTGCGTGGCGCGCACGCTGGTCTGACCGGTGCCGAAGAGGCCGGTGCCCAGGTCGGCCACGGCGACGATCTGGAAGGTGGTGAGCGCGTCGTTGAGCGGCACCGTGACCACGGCCTGGCCCTTCGCGTCCAGCGTCACCCTGGGGTTCCAGAGCAGCAGGGTGTCGAGCAGTTCGCGCGCGCCGCTCTTGCCCCCGCCGCCCCCCGCCGGCACCGCCTTGCGGCCGTAGTGCCGCCGGCCGATGATCTCCATCTGCGCGGTGGACGTCTCCACGCCCCAGGCGCGTTGCTGCAGCATGGCGTCGAGCAGGTTCCAGCTGCGGTTGGGCATGAGTTCCAGCAGGGCCTGGTCCACCGCCGCGAGCGCCACTTCCGCGTTTGCCGCCGGCTGGCCGTTGGGCAGCTTCGCGGTGATGGTCACCTTCGCCTGCCCGCGCACCGGGTAGGTCTCCTGGTCGGCCTTGACGCTCACATCGAGCTGGTGCGCCCGAGTGCCGACGCGGATCTCGGCCAGGCCCAGGCGGAACGCCGGCTTGCTCAGGTCCACCAGCGCGGTCGGCGCCACGTACTCGCGGCCCTCGTACCAGAACGAGGTCCACCACTCGCGCGGGGCCTTGTAGCCCCAGGTGAAGAACGAGTACCACGGCACCTCGCGCAGCCGGCCGCGCAGGGCCAGCACGCTCACGTACACGTTGGGCCCCCAGCCCTCCTGGATCTTCAGCTGCACCGTCGGGTCCTGCCCGTTGAGCTGCACCACCTGCGATTCGAGGATGCCTTCGCGCTCCACCGTCAGCAGCGCGGTGGCGAAGCGGAACGGCATGCGCACCTGGAACTTCGCGGTCTCGCCGGGCTGGTAGCTCTTCTTCTCGGGCAGCAGGTCGATGCGGTCGTGGTTCTCGCCGCCGAACCAGAGCTCGCCCTGGCGCGTCACCCACACCGAGCTGGCGGCCTGGATGCTCAGGCCCGCCGCGTCCTGCGCGGTCACGATGAGTTCCACCTCGCCCGGTTCGCCGAGCCTGGTTTCGCACAGCAGCAGGCCGCGCGCGTCGCTCTGGCCGCTGCAGACCGTGCCCAGGTCCTTGGTCTGCGTCTGGTTGTCGTAGGTGTAGAAGCCGCCCACCATGCGCTTGCGGCTGGTGGTGGTGATGTGGGCCACGGCCTTCACGCTCAGCGCGACCTGGGCCGCGGGCTTGCCCGCCAGGTCCAGCGCCAGCGCCTGGAACTTGATCTTCTGGCTGGCCGACACCCAGCCTTCGGTCTTGATGCCCGCCACCACGCTCGCCGGCCACACGGTGGAGACGCTGCGCAGCGTCTGCACCTCGCCGTTCGGGTCGGCGTAGGTGGCCTCCAGCAACAGTTCCTGCGGCTGAGGGGCGGTGGGCACCTGCTCGATGGTGAGCGCGCCCGCGCCGTTGCGGTCCAGCGTGACGGGCAGCTTGTCGGCGATGACGCGCTGGTCCTGCGAGGCGGTGGCTTCTTCCTCGCCGTCTTCGTTCCCCCGCGCGTTGTCGGCGCGGGGCGGCTGGAAGCTGAAGCCGTCGAAGTCGCGGAAGCTGAGGAACTTGTCGCGCACCGAGGCCGACACGCGCACCGGCAGGTTGGCCGCGCCGCCGCCCGAGACGTAGCTGACCTGCAGCTGGGTCGGCACGGTCTTCACGTTGACCAGCGCCTGGCTCGCCTGCGGCGCGATGCGGCCTTCGAACACCGGCAGCCGGAACTCTTCCACGCGGAACTCACCGCTGCTGTACTGGCGCAGGCGCTCGTCGGCGCTCTTGAGCGTGACCTCGTAGTTGCCCAGCTTGGCGCCGGCGGGGATGGCAAAGCTGTTTTCCGCGCTCTGGCCGCCCGTGGCCGTCTTGCGCCAGGCCATAGGCTGCGTGAACTGCTGGCCGCTGCCGGTGTGCGTGATCACCAGCGTGTCGGGCAAGGTTTCCGGCAGGCCGAAGCCCCGGCTGGTTTCGGTGCGGATCAGGTGCTTCATCGACACCGTCTCGCCCGCGCGCAGCAGCGTGCGGTCGAACACCGTGTGGGCGCGCGCGTCCGGGCGCGGATCGCGGCTGGTCGGCACGTTGAAGCGCCAGGGCTCGATGCCCCGGTACCAGTCGCTCCAGGTGAAGGCCATGTCCTCCGTGGCGCCGTCCTTGAGCCGCGCGCTGACGAAATAGGCCTGCGTGCTTTCACCGTCCCCGCTGTTGCAGCGAGGGGCTTGCGGCGGCACGTCCTTGAACTCGACCACGCCCTGCGCGTTGGTGGTGCCGGTGGCGACTTCCTTGCCCGCGCAGTCGGACACGCGCACCCGGGCGCCGGCGGCGGGCTTGCCCTTGTCCAGCGTGGTCACCCAGGCCAGCGCGTTTTCGCGGCCCAGCTTGAAGTGCACGCCCAGGTTGGTCACCAGCGCGGAGGTGCGCACGTACATCGTGCGCGAGCCGCCATAGCGCGCGTCCAGCAGGGCGCCACCCAGGGCAGGCGAGGCGATCTCCACGACGTGGAAGCCCGGCGTGAGTGGGATGCCGACCACCTCGAAGGGGCGCGGGTCGCTGACGGCGGGTTGGGGCAGGCTCATCGCCTTCACGCCGGCCTGACCCTTGAGCAGCGACACGGCGCGCGACTCGACCCAGCGCTTGTCCCGGTCTTCCAGCACCTTGGGCAGCGGGCCCACCGTGTCGGCCTGCGCCTGTTTGCGCGAGACGTTGAACTGGTCGTAGCGCTGCAGCTTGCGGAACCAGGCAATGATCTCCGCGTCGGTTTTGGGCTGCAGGTCGTTCACCTGGCCGGGGCTGAGGCCTTGCACCTGCAGCGCGGCCTCGACGTTGCGCAGGGTCACGGGCAGCAGCGGGGTGCCGCCGGGTTCGGCGAAACGCTCGACGATGCCGAAGGGCGAGGCGGCGAACTTGGCCAGCGGGGGCATGGCGCCCGTGGCCACCGGCAGCGGAAAACTGTCGGCGTTGGCCGGCGTGCGGCCCGCGTCGTCCTTGAAGTTCTTGGGCAGTTCGATGGTGAACGCGGCCTGCTCGGCGAAGGGCGGCTTGAACGTCAGCTCGGTGACCACGCTGTCGCCGTCGGCGTTCTCTTCTTCGAACACCGGCTTGTGCGTCTGCTGGGCCGACTTCAGGCGGATGCCCTCGGCCTGCTTGCGCGGCACCGGCGCGCTGAAGTTGAGCGTCATCGGCCGGATCGGCAGGCAGGCGGCCTGGGCGTTCTCGCGCTCGCAGCTGAAGCCGACCGTCAAGGCCTCGCGCACCTGGAAGTCGAAGCGCTTCTCCACGGTGTTCGCGATGCCCGAGGGTGTGGCCACGCCCTTGCCGTACACGAGGGAGACCTTGGTGTCCGGCGTGAAGCGACGGTTGCACGAGAGCGTCACATAACGCTGCGGCTCCTTGTCCGCCAGCTTGTCCCAGCCGTTGGCTTTCAGCAGCTCGCCGCGGTCCTTGCCTTCGATGAGCCGGATCGGCACCCGCTCGCCCAGGCCCTCGACCGCGCACCACACCTGGGACTGCAGGCTGGCCGCCGTCGCCGCGCCGTTGAGCCGCAGCACGAAATACTGTTCTTCGTCGATGCGCGACGAGGGGCCCGGGCGCACCTGCTGCACGAACGGGCCGCCGGTGTTGAAGCCGGTGCGGGTCACGGGCAGTTCCGTGCCCTTGGGCGACTTGAAGCCGCTTTTCACCTGCACCGTGCAATTCACGCCGGGCGGCAGGTCGTTCTCGAACTCGAAGGCCCATTCGCGGTCGCTGGTCCAGCGGCCGTTGCCCCGGGTGGCCTGGGCGTCGCTGCAACTGAGCGACACGGGAGCGGGGGCCTTGGCGTCGCCGAAGTTGACGGCGCTGTCGTTGAACTTGACGACCACCTGGCGCACCCGGGCCACTTCGCCCTGGGGGGAAACGCTGGTGATCTGCAGCGCGGACGCGGGCAGGGCGATGGCCAGCCACGCGGTGGCGGCAAAGCGGAGCGGGATGTTGTTTTTCAAGGCTTCCTCCATGGCAGACGCCAAGGGTAGCTGAAAGCCCGCCGCCGCCCGTGTGCCCGCCGTGGCGGGCCGAGGGGTTTCAGCCCAGGCGCTTGCGGTGGCGCGCGATCTGCGCCAGCACCTGGGCCGGCGCGGTACCGCCCAGGGTGTTGCGCGCGTTCAGGCTGCCGCGCAGGCTCAGGCACTCGTACACGTCTTTCTCGATCGAGGCGTTGAAGCCTTGCAGCACGGTCAGCGGCAGCTCGGACAGGTCGCAGTTGTGCGAGACGGCGGCCTTGACGGCGTGCGCCACCGTTTCGTGCGCGTCGCGGAAGGGCAGGCCCTTCTTCACCAGGTAGTCGGCCAGGTCGGTCGCCGTGGCGTAGCCCTTCTTGGCGGCTTCTTCCATCGCCACGGCGTTGACGGTGATGCCACCTTCCTTGGTGCCCGTGGCCGGGTTCAGCTGGCCGCCCACCATCTCGCCGAAGATGCGCAGCGTGTCCTTGAGCGTGTCCACGGTGTCGAACAGCGGCTCCTTGTCTTCCTGGTTGTCCTTGTTGTAGGCCAGCGGCTGGCCCTTCATGAGCGTGATCAGGCCCATGAGGTGGCCGACCACGCGGCCGGTCTTGCCGCGCGCGAGCTCGGGCACGTCGGGGTTCTTCTTCTGCGGCATGATGGAACTGCCGGTGGTGAAGCGGTCGGCGATCTTCACGAAGCCGAAGTTCTGGCTCATCCAGAGAATGAGTTCCTCGCTGAAGCGGCTGATGTGCACCATGCACAGGCTGGCCGCGGCGGTGAACTCGATCGCGAAGTCGCGGTCGCTCACGCCGTCCAGGCTGTTCTGGCACACCTGCGGCTCGCCGCGCTCGTCCACCATGCCCAGCGTGCGCGCCACGCGCTCGCGGTCCAGCGGGTAGGTGGTGCCGGCCAGCGCGGCGCTGCCCAGCGGCAGGCGGTTGGTGCGGCGGCGCACGTCGGCGAAACGCTCGGCGTCGCGCGAGAACATCTCCACATAGGCCAGCAGGTGGTGCGCGAAGCTCACCGGCTGCGCCACCTGCAGGTGGGTGAAGCCGGGCAGGATCACGTCCACGTTCTTCTCGGCCACCGCCACCAGCGCGGTCTGCAGCTCGTCGAGCAGCGGGACGATGAGGTCGATCTCGCCGCGCAGCCACAGGCGCACGTCGGTGGCGACCTGGTCGTTGCGGCTGCGGCCGGTGTGCAGGCGCTTGCCGGCGTCGCCCACGAGCTGGGTCAGGCGGGCCTCGATGTTGAGGTGCACGTCCTCCAGGTCGAGCTTCCACTCGAACTCGCCGGACTCGATCTCGGCCGTGATCTGGGCCATGCCGCGCTGGATGGCCTCGAGGTCGGCGGCGCCGATGATGGCCTGGTGCGCCAGCATCTCGGCGTGGGCGAGGCTGCCGGTGATGTCGGCCTGCCACAGGCGTTTGTCAAAGAAGACGCTGGCGGTGTAGCGCTTGACCAACTCGCTCATGGGCTCCGAGAATAGGGCGGACCAGGCTTCGGATTTTTTGTCGAGTTGGTTGGTGGACATGGTGTTACCAGCGGCTGGATGGAAAAAGGAAGGAGCGCGAGTGCGCCAGGGATGGGGCTTGGGGCAGTGGGCCCTGGGCCGGTTGGCGGCGCGGCAGACCCCTGTAGAGGCCCTCACGGGGCCGACCCGAAGACGGATGTGCTTCCCATGAAAGATTCCAGAATTTTATCGAGCTTCCAGGAACTGGCGCATGCCGCGGGTGCGCGCCCGATCGCGGACATGCCCGAGGACCTGCGCGCGCGGGTGCAGGTGTTCGACACTTGCCAGGTCGGCACGGTGCTGCGCGCGGTGCTGTTCGTGCAGGCCATCGTGGCGGTAGCGGCCCTGTTCGGCGCCCAGACCTTCATTGCCTGGGTCACGCAACTGGCCATCTACACCGGCGCGGCCTTGCCCGCCGTGCTGGCCTGGCTGCTGACCGTGTGCGGCCTCAAACGCCAGCTGGGCCTGCTGCCGATTCCGGGCCAATGGGCGGCGGCGGTCGGGTTTGGTGCGCTCTCGGGGCTCTACGGTTGCGGCCTGCTGGTCTGGATGGGCTTGGTGGAGCCCTCGCCCTGGCTGGCCAGCGCGGCCTCGGGCGCGCTGGTGTCGGCGGTGCTGGTGGCGGCGCTGATGTGGCGTTCCAAGGCGCGCGGACCGGCCGGCGCCACGGCCCGCCTGGCCGAACTGCAGGCGCGCATCCGGCCGCATTTCCTGTTCAACACGCTCAACAGCGCGATCGCGCTGGTGCGCGAGGAGCCGGCCAAGGCCGAAAACTTGCTTGAAGACCTGAGCGAACTGTTCCGCCACGCGCTGGCCGACGCCAAGGAGGCCGTGCCGCTGTGGCAGGAGCTGGAGCTGGCCGAGCACTACCTGGCGATCGAGCAGGTGCGCTTCGGCGAGCGGCTGAAGGTGGAGTGGAGCGTGGACGACACGGCGTCCAAGGCCAAATTGCCTCCCCTCATCCTGCAGCCGCTGGTGGAGAATGCGGTCAAGCACGGGGTGGAGCCCAGTGCCAGCGGGGCGGTGGTGCGCATCAGCACCCAGCGCCGGGGCAGTGTGGTGGTGATCAAGGTCACCAACACCGTGCCGGCAGGCAGTGGGCGGCGGGGCAATGGTCTGGCATTGGACAATGTGCGCCAGCGCCTGACGCTGCTGCATGATGTACAAGGGCGCTTTCAGAGCGCCTTGGTGAATGGCGTGTTTCAGGTGAGACTTGAAATACCGGTATAAGCGGGGTTTGAATGAACCCCCGAACCGGATCTGGCAACGGAGCGTGACATGGCACTGAAGGTACTGATCGTTGACGATGAAGCGCTGGCGCGATCCCGGCTGCGCACGCTGTTGGGCGAATGCACCGAGCCACGGGCGGACGTGGTCGGTGAGGCGTCGAACGCGGTGCAGGCGATGGAGCAGATCCAGCGCACGGGCTGTGACCTGGTGATGCTGGACATCCACATGCCGGGTGTGGACGGCATGGCGCTGGCGAGCACGCTGCGCCAGATGGCGGCGCCGCCGGCGATCGTGTTCGTGACGGCGTATGCCGAGCATGCGGTGCATGCGTTCGAGCTGGAAGCGGTGGATTACCTGACCAAGCCGGTGCGGCGCGAGCGTCTGCAGCAGGCGTTGCAGAAGGTGATGAAGCAGCGCAGTGCGGGCGAGGGTGTGCAGGACGGGGGTTTGCCCGAGAGCCTGATCATCCAGGAGCGGGGCCGCAGCGAGCGGGTGGCGCTGGCTGATGTGATCTACCTCAAGGCCGAGTTGAAATACATCACCGTGCGCACGGCGGACAAGGAACACATCTTCGACGGCGCGCTGAGCGATCTGGAGCAGCGTTATGCCCACCTGTTCGTGCGGGTGCACCGCAATGCGCTGGTGTCGCGCCGGGCGGTTCGCGCTGTTGAGAAGCACAACGATCCGGTCGAGGGCGAGGGCTGGATGGTGCGGCTCGACGGGGTCGAGGAACGCCTGGCCGTTTCTCGCCGTCAATTGGCGGCGGTTCGTGAAGCTCTCATGAGCTGATTGTTTTCGTTGGCGGGGCTCCGGTCGCCGGCGGCTGGGGTGATCGCCTCCGCGAATGTCCCCCGAACCGGCTTCGCCGGTTCTCCTCCTTTACTTCGCTGCGGCGATCACCCCAGCCACTGGCGACCTCCCTGGCGTGCGGAGCGTTGGTCCTCTCTAATCGGTGTCACTGGCGCCTGGGTGGGGGCGTTCTGCGCAGCGGGGTAAAGGAGGAGGCGGCACCAGCCGCCGGGGGACACCCGCGGAGCAGAGCGCCCACACTCAGGCGACCGCGAGGTCAAAGTGAGAGAAAAATCTCAAACCTCAGCAGCCTCCACCAGAAACCGGACCCGCCGCTGCCCCTGCCACTCATCCGCATCCAACCGGAAAGCGATCTTCACCCGCTGCGGCAGCGGCTCCGTGTGGCCGAACCAGATGCCGTCCACCGGTTCACCCTGGTGCTTGAGCTTCAACGCCAGGTGCTTCTCGCCCACGAGACGCTGCGACACCACCACCACCTCCTCGCAGAACACCGGCGGCGCGAACCCCTGACCCCACACCTCCTGGTGCAACGTGTCCACCAGATCCGCGCGCCGGTACTTCGTGTCCAGCGGCCCGTCCGCCTCCATGCGGCGCTGCAACGTCGCGGCGTCCAGCCACTCGTGCGCCACCTGCTGCAAGGCCGCCTCGAAAGTCTCCAGCTGCTCCTCATCGATCGTGCAGCCCGCCGCCATCGCATGGCCACCAAACCGCAACAACACCCCCGGATGCCGCTTGGCCACCAGGTCGAGCGCATCGCGCAGATGAAAACCCGCGATCGAGCGCCCCGAGCCCTTGAGCTCGTGCTCCTTGCCCTCGGCGCCGCTGGCGGCGAACACGAAGGTGGGGCGGTGCAGCTTGTCCTTCAGCCGCGAGGCCACGATGCCGACCACGCCCTCGTGGAAATCGGGGTCGAACACCACCAGCGCAGGCGGCGGCTCCTCCGATTCGTCGAACATCTCCTCGGCCATCTGCAAGGCCTGCTCGCGCATGTCGCCCTCGATCGCCTTGCGCTCGCGGTTGATGCCGTCCAGCGTGCGCGCCAGTTCGTCGGCGCGCAGCGCGTCCTCGGTGGTCAGGCACTCGATGCCCAGCGTCATGTCGGCCAGGCGGCCCGCCGCGTTCAGGCGTGGGCCCAGGGCGAAGCCGAAGTCGAAACCGGTGGCGGCGGCCGGCTTGCGCGCGGCGGCGTTGAACAGCGCCGTCATGCCCGGCGGCATCGCACCCGCGCGCACCCGCTTCAAGCCCTGCGCCACCAGGCGGCGGTTGTTGGCGTCGAGCTTGACCACGTCGGCCACGGTCCCCAGCGCCACCAGCGGCAGCAGGGTGTCGATCTTGGGCTGGTTCTGCGCCGTGAACACACCGCGCTCGCGCAGCTCGGCCCGCAGCGCCAGCAGCACGTAGAACATCACGCCCACCCCCGCGATCGACTTGCTCTCGAAGGCGCAGCCCGGCTGGTTGGGGTTGACGATGATGCAGTCCACCGGCAGGGCGATCTCGCCGTCCTTCAGCGCGGGCAGGTGGTGGTCGGTCACGATCACGTCCAGGCCCAGCTCGCGCGCGGCGCGCACACCGTTCACGCTGGCGATGCCGTTGTCCACCGTCACCAGCACGTCGGCGCCCTGGGCCTTCACGCGCTTCGCGATCGAGGGCGTGAGGCCATAGCCGTCCGTCACGCGGTCGGGCACCAGGTAGTTCACGCGGTCGAAACCCAGGGGCGCGCCCAGCAGGCGCAGGCCGCGCAGGCCGACCGCGCAGGCGGTGGCGCCGTCGCAGTCGTAGTCGGCCACGATGCAGATGGACTTGCCGGCGGCCATCGCGTCGGCCAAGGCGCGCGCGGCCTCCTGGGCGCCGAGCATCGAGGACGGCGGCAGCAGGCGCGCGAGCGCGTCGTCGAGCTCGTCCTTGCTGGTGATGCCGCGCGCGGCGAACAGGCGCGCCAGCAGGGGGTGCAGGCCGCTTTGCTCCAGCGCCCAGGCGGCACGGGGAGGCACGTCGCGGGTGATGATCTTCATAGGGTGTCCAGGGTCTTCCAGGCCGGGGTGGGGCCCAGCAGGTTCTTGATGAAGCGGCCGAGGCGCGCGCCGGCGCCTCGGGGGGCGTTCGTGAAGCGCTGTGCGGCGCGTTCGCCGCACAGGGTGAGGGTGACCGCTTCGCCGTGTTGCGCGCGCTCGCGCCACTCGGCGATGGGGCCGGCATCGAGCGCGGCCCAGGCTTGCCGCCAGGCGGCCCAGTCGGCCTGCAGCGCGGCGCGGCGCAACGCATCGGGCTGGGCCGGTGGGGGCTGCGGCGTGATGGGGCGGTGCAGCGCGCCGGCCCCGCTGACCCAGAACCCGTTGACCGGGTGCAGCCGCGCGGCCTCGCGCGCATCGTGCACGGCGTGGGTGTAGAACAGCATCTGCGCCTCGCTCTGCAGGCGCTTGAGCAGCAGGCCCCCGGCCGGGTTGGCCGTGCTTTCGGCCATCCAGGCCTCCACCGAGCGGCCGCTCACGCGGTCCAGGCTGGCGCAGGCGATGCCGCGCAGCGGCTCCCCGCGCGCGTGCCAGCGCGTGGCCGACTGGTAGGTGAGGGTGATGCCGTCTTCAGCGCAATAGGGCGCCAGGGCGTCGAACAGCGCGCGCGAGTGGTCGTCGCTCAGGCCCAATTGATCACCGGGCAACAGCGTCACCTGTTCCATGCCGACCTGAAAGTGGCAGGGCGTGAACCAGGCCTGAGGCGTGTCGGGTTGCGCGTCTTCCATCGCGGCCCAGGGAATCAGGCCGTCGCCGAAGGGGCAGCCGTCGGCGCGCACCAGGCCCAGCGCCTGCGCCAAGGCGCGTTCGTGCGGCGGGCTCAGGCTGTGGTCGTCGCCCGCGTCGGTGTAGACAGGCACCAGTTCGGCCAGCAGCGCGGTGAGCTGGGGCAAGGGCAAACCCGGGAGCGCGGTGCGGCAGGCGGGGTCGCTCGCGCTGGCGAAAGGAACCAGCAGGTGCAGGCGAGGCTCAGAGGCCGGGTAGGGGGCGGGCATGCCGTGATTGTCGGGGATGCCACAATGCCCGCTGCATCCCACCACCAACTGCATGCAAACCCCTTACGAACTCATCCTGGGCTGGCGCTATACCCGCGCCGGCCGCGCCACCCGGCGCAACGGTTTCATCTCCTTCATCTCGGGCGTGTCCATGCTGGGCATCGCGCTGGGCGTGGCCGCGCTCATCATCGTGCTCTCGGTGATGAACGGCTTCCAGAAGGAGGTGCGCGACCGCATGCTGGGCGTGCTCTCGCACATCGAGGTGTTCGAACCCAGCGGCCAGGCGATCCCCAACCTGGCCGACACGCTGGCCCGCATCGAGCGCCATCCCGAGGTGGTGGGCGCCGCGCCGTTCGTGGGCGCGCAGGCGCTGATCGCACGCGGCGAGGACATGAAGGGCGCGCTGGTGCGCGGCATCGACCCCGCGCTCGAACCCAAGGTGACCGACCTGGCGGCGGAACTGGCCGACACCATGCTGCCGCGCCTGGTGCCCGGCGAGTTCGGCGTCATCCTCGGTGGCGAGCTGGCGCGCAGCCTGGGTGTGATCGCGGGCGACAGCGTCACGCTGATCGCGCCCAACGGCCAGGTGACGCCGGCCGGCGTGGTGCCGCGCATCCGCCAGATGACGGTGGTGGGCACCTTCGATTCGGGCCACTTCGAGTACGACTCGGCCCTGGCCCTGCTGCACCAGGACGACGCCGCGCGCATCTTCCGCGTGGAGGGCCCGACCGGCGTGCGCGTGAAGATCAAGAACCTGCACCAGGCGCGCGAGGTGGCCCTGTCCATCGCCTCCGACCTCGACCCCGGCCTGCTGGTGCGCGACTGGACGCGCCAGAACCGCACCTGGTTCGCCGCCGTGCAGCTCGAGAAACGCATGATGTTCATCATCCTCACGCTGATCGTGGCCGTGGCCGCCTTCAACCTCGTGTCCACGCTGGTGATGACGGTGACCGACAAGCGCGCCGACATCGCCATCCTGCGCACGCTGGGCGCGAGCCCGCAGAGCATCATGGGCGTGTTCATGGTGCAGGGCGCCATGGTGGGCATCATCGGCACCGGCGCGGGCCTGCTGCTCGGCCTGGGCGTGGCCTTCAACATCGACACCCTGGTGCCCGCGCTCGAACGCCTGCTGGGCGCGAGTTTCCTGCCGCAGGACATCTACCTCATCAGCCGCATGCCCAGCGACCCGCAGCAGACCGACATCCTGCCGGTCGCGCTGATTTCGCTGGTGCTGGCCTTCCTGGCCACGATCTACCCGAGCTGGCGCGCCAGCCGCGTGAACCCCGCCGAGGCCTTGCGCTATGAGTGACACCGTTCTCCAGGCCCGGGGCCTCACCAAGCGCTTTCACGAAGGCCGGCTCGACGTCACCGTGCTCAAGGGCGTGGACCTCGCGGTGCGCGCGGGCGAAACCGTGGCCATCGTCGGCGCCTCAGGCTCGGGCAAGAGCACCTTGCTGCACCTGCTCGGCGGGCTGGACGCGCCCACCAGCGGCAGCGTGCAGCTGATGGGCCAGACCCTCTCGGGCCTGAGCGCCACGCAACAAGGCACGCTGCGCAACCGGCACCTGGGCTTCGTCTACCAGTTCCACCACCTGCTGCCCGAATTCAGCGCGCGCGACAACGTGGCGATGCCGCTTTGGATCCGCCGCCTGCCGCGCGCCGAGGCGGCGCAGCAGGCCGAGCAGATGCTCGCGCGCGTGGGCCTGGGCGAGCGCCTGCACCACCGGCCGGCCGAGCTGTCGGGTGGCGAGCGCCAGCGCGTGGCGATCGCGCGCGCGCTGGTGACGCAACCGGCCTGCGTGCTGGCCGACGAACCCACCGGCAACCTGGACCGCAGCACGGCCGAGGGCGTGTTCCAGCTCATGCTGGAACTGGCCCGCGACCAGGGCACGGCCTTCATCGTCGTCACGCACGACGAGGCCCTGGCCGCCCGCTGCGCCCGCGTGCTGCGGTTGACGGCAGGGGTCTTGACTTAAGGCGACCCGCGCAGCGGTGGAGTGTGGGGGCTCAGGGTTTTGTTCTGGTGAACCGCAGCGGCTTGTCCAGCCCCTGCACGTGCATCAGCATCGTCCGGCCCTGCACCTCCAGGCGCTGGGCCTTCTGCAGCGCGTCCAGGTAGCGCGCTTCCTGGTCGTTCACCGCTTCGGGGCAGGCCATGCGCGTGCCGCCGAGCTGGCCGAAGGCCACGCGGTCCTGCATCAAGGTGTACGAGCCGAAGAAGCGGTTGCACGAGCTGTTGCCGGCCACGCGCCCGGCTTCGGGGAAGGCGAGCGTGGCCTGCACGCGGTCCAGCACGCCACGCCCGCCCAGGTCTTCCAACAGCCATTCGCTGCCCACCAGCGGGGCGGGCGCGGGGACGCCGGGCAGGGCGCAGGCGCTGAGGGCCAGCAGGGCGGGCACGGCGAGCGAGGCGAGGCGGGTGGTGTGTGACATGGTGATTTCCTTTCTTGCTTGCATTCTTGTGAGCGGGCCGGTGCGCTGGCGCTTGCCGGCACAATGGCCGTTATACCGCCATGTGGATCGACACACACTGCCATCTGGATGCGCCCGAGTTCGGCGCCGACCACGCTCTCGCGATCAGCCTGCGTGAACTCGCGGCCGCGCGCGGCGTGGGCCGGTGCGTCATTCCCGCTGTCGCGCGCTTCAATTTCGACACCGTGCGCCTGCTCGCGCACCGCCTGGGCGACGCCTATGCATTGGGCATCCACCCGCTGTGCGTGCCCAAGGCGACGGAAGACGACCTCACGGCCCTGGACGCGGCGCTCACCGATCACCGCGACGATCCCCGCCTCGTGGCGGTGGGTGAGATCGGTCTGGATTTTTTTGTGCCCGAACTCTGCACGCCCGAGATGCGCGAGCGGCAGACCGCCTTCTACCGCGCGCAGCTTCGGCTGGCGCGAAAGCACGGCCTGCCGGTGATCGTGCACGTGCGGCGCAGTGCCGACCTGTTGCTCAAGCATTTGCGTGAACTGCCGGTGGCCGGTATCGCGCACGCTTTCAACGGCAGCGAACAGCAGGCGCAGGCCTTCATCGATCTGGGTTTCAAGCTGGGCTTCGGTGGCGCGAGCACCTTCGAGCCCGCGCGGCAGCTGCGCCGGCTCGCAGCCGAATTGCCCTTGTCGGCGTTGGTGATGGAGACCGATGCGCCGGACATTCCGCCGCAGTGGCTGTACGTGACGGCGGCCGAGCGCGAGGCCGGGCGCGCGCAGGGCCTCAACAGCCCGGCGGAGCTGCCGCGCATCGGGGCGGTGGTGGCGGAGTTGCGGGGCGTGCCGGTGGAGGATCTGATGGTGGCGAGCACCGCGAATGCCCTGGCGGCGTTGCCGCGGCTGGGGGCTTTGGCATGAGCCGGTTGCAGGGTCTGGCCCCGGTGTTGAGCGCGAACACGCGGGTGTTGGTGCTGGGCAGTTTTCCGGGGGTGGCGTCGTTGCGGGCGCAGCAGTATTACGGCCATCCACAGAACCATTTCTGGAAGATTCTGGGGGCTTTGTGGGCCTTGCCTTTGCCCGCGATGGCGTACGCGGAGCGGGTGGGGGCATTGCGCGAGCACGGGCTGGGGGTGTGGGATGTGTACGGGGCCTGCGAGCGCGAGGGGAGTCTGGACGCCAACATCCTGAATGCGGAGTTGAACGATTTTTCGATGGTGCTGCGTGAGTGCCCGATGCTGGAGGCGATCGCCCACAACGGGGGCGAGAGTTTCCGGCATTCGCGGCACACGGAGAAGCTGGGGGTGCCGGTGTACCGGTTGCCTTCCACGAGTCCGGCGAATGCGAGTTGGAGTTTTGATCGCAAGCTGGCGGCTTGGGCTGAGGTGTTGCGGCGGCATGGGGTGGGTGGTTGATCTCTCACGGATGACCTCGCGGGCCCGGAGCGATGGGGCGCTCTGCTCCGCGGGTGTCCCCCGAACCGGCTTCGCCGGTTCTCCTCCTTTACCCCGCTGCGCAGAACGCCCCATCGCTCCGGGCCGACAACAGGCAGGCACGCAAACCTCCCGCATACCAACCCTGCGGTTCGCCTGGGGGGGCCGACGCAGCGAAGTAAAGGAGGAGACCCGGCGCAGCCGGGTCGGGGGACATGAGCGGAGTCGGCCACCCCAGGCGAACCGCAGGGAGCCGCCGGAGAAAAGCACCAACCAACACAGTGTTCATAATCGTCCTCCCAAGGTCAGACACCCAGATGCAGCACTCCCCCCACCCCCCGAACATTCCCCGCGTGACAGCGAGGGCCAAGCATGAAGGCCGGCGCCAACGCCGCCGCTCGCGCGAGGCGCGCGGTCCAGACCCTGCCGGACGTGACCATCTCCGAAGACAGCGAAGTGCGCTTCCTGCACCTGGGCACCGAATGGATCCAGGGCTCGATGCTGCTGGAGTCGCCGTTCGACATCGAACTCGACTACGTCCAGCGCATGATGGCCTGGCTGCTCTTCGTCGATCCGGACTCGGTGCCCAAACGCCGCGCACTGCAGCTGGGCCTGGGCTCCGCCGCACTCACCAAGTTCTGCTTCAAGAAACTGCGCATGGACACCACCGCGATCGAGATCAATCCGCAGGTGGTCGCGGTGTGCCGGCAGTGGTTCAAACTGCCCGCCGACGGACCGCGCCTGCGCGTGCTGCTCGCCGACGCCGGTGAAGAGATCCGCCGCGCCGACCACGTCGGCGCCTACGACGCGCTGCAGGTGGACCTCTACGACCACGAAGCCGCCGCCCCCGTGCTCGACAGCCCCGACTTCTACGCCGACTGCCGCACGGTGCTCACCGACGAAGGCTGCCTCACCGTCAACCTCTTCGGCCGCGACGCCAGCTACGAGCGCTCGCTGCAAAGCATCTGCGCCGCCTTCGGCACCGACGCGGTCTGGGCCTTCAAGCCCACGCGCGAGGGCAACACGGTGGTGCTGGCCCAACGCACCGCCGAGCGGCCCACCCGCATGGCCCTGCTGGCGCGCGCGGAAGCGGTGCAGGCGCGCTGGGGTTTACCCGCTGTGAAGTGGCTGCGCCTGTTCAAACCGGTATCCTGATCGACGCATGAAGACCTCGCCGACGCCACCGCAGCAGCAACAGAAGACATTCGATGGCCCGCTCGACTGGCGCAGCCTCGTGGGCTGGCTGCGCGAGGACGGCATCATCTCCGCCGAGGAGGCCGAGCGCACCACCACGCGCTGCGCCTCGGCGCACAGCTCGCAGCACCCGCTGCAGCGGCTGGCGGTGGTGGGCATGTCGCGCAAGGCCGACCAGCACGTGCTCGACGTGGAGATGCTCACGCAATGGCTCGCCCAACGCAGCGGCCTGGAGTACATGCGCATCGACCCGCTGAAGGTGGATGTGGGCAAGGTGGCCGACGTGATGAGCGCCGCCTACGCCGAACGCCACAAGGTGCTGCCGGTGCTGGTGAGCCCGAGCGAGGTGGTGGTGGCCACGGCCGAGCCCTTCATCCGCGACTGGGTGCCCGAGGTGGAGCGCCAGACCCGGCGCAGCGTGCGCCTGGTGCTCTCCAGCCCGCAGTCCATCAAGAGCTTCACCGGGGAGTTCTTCGCGCTGGCCAAGTCGGTGCGCGCGGCCAACAAGAGCGGCGCGCCGGGCGGCTTCGGCAGCTTCGAACAGCTGGTGGAGCTGGGCAAGGCGAACAAGCAGCTCGACGCCAACGACCAGGGCGTGGTGCAGGTGGTGGACTGGCTCTGGCAATACGCCTTCGACCAGCGCGCCAGCGACATCCACCTCGAACCCCGGCGCGAGCAGGGTGTGATCCGCTTCCGCATCGATGGCGTGCTGCACCCCGTCTACCAGATGCCCATCGGCGTGATGAACGCGATGACCGCGCGCATCAAGCTGCTGGGCCGCATGGACGTGGTCGAGCGGCGCCGCCCACAGGACGGCCGCATCAAGACCCTGCGCCCGGGCGTGGGCGGCGCGCGCGGCGACGAGGTGGAAATGCGCCTGTCCACCCTGCCCACCGCGTTCGGCGAAAAGCTGGTCATGCGCATCTTCGACCCCGAGTCGACCGTGAAGGACCTCAGCGCCCTGGGCTTCGCCGCGCACGACGCCCAGCGCTGGGAAGGCCTGACCCGGCAACCGCACGGCATCGTGCTGGTGACCGGCCCCACAGGCTCGGGCAAGACCACCACGCTGTACGCCACGCTCAAGCGCCTGGCCACGGAAGAGGTCAACGTGAGCACGGTGGAAGACCCGATCGAGATGATCGAGCCGGCTTTCAACCAGACCCAGGTGCAACCTCACCTGGACCTCGATTTCGCGCAGGGCCTGCGCTCGCTGATGCGGCAGGACCCGGACATCATCATGGTCGGCGAGGTACGCGACCTGGCCACCGCCGAGATGGCGGTGCAGGCCGCGCTCACCGGCCACCTGGTGTTCACCACGCTGCACACCAACGACGCGCCCTCGGCCATCATGCGGCTGATGGAGCTGGGTATTCCGCCCTACCTGATCAACGCCACCGTGCTGGGCGTGCTCGCCCAGCGCCTGGTGCGCACGATGTGCCCGGCCTGCCGCAAGCCGCAGGACCGGGACGAGACCACGGCCTCGCGGGCGACGCTGACCGAGCTGGTCAAGCCCTGGCAGGTCAGCGGCAGCTACCGGCCCTACCAGCCGGTGGGCTGCGTGGACTGCCGCATGACCGGCTTCCGCGGGCGCATGGGCCTGTACGAACTGCTGGTGGTCACCGAGGCCTTCAAGGACAAGGTCAGCCGCGAGCCCGTGCTCGACGCGCTGCGCCGGCAGGCCGTGCAGGATGGCATGCGGCCGCTGCGCCTGGCGGGCGCGGCGCGCGTGGCCGAGGGCCTGACCACCATGGACGAGGTGCTGGCCTGCACGCCGCCCGTGCAGTGAGCCGTCCGCGCGGTCACCACGACGCATGATCAAGAACCTGCAGGACTTTCTGGCCGGGCTGCTGTTCCTGGCCCTGGGCGTGGGTTTCGGCTGGGCCGCCTCGCGCCATGCGCTGGGCTCGGCGGCGCAGATGGGCCCGGGGTATGTGCCCCTGCTGCTGGGCCTGGTGCTGGGGCTGCTGGGCCTGCTCATCCTGTTCAAGGCGCTGACCTTCGAGGCCCTGGGCGGCGGGCGCGTGCGGCACTGGGGCTGGGGCCCCTTGCTGCGCCTGCTCGGCGGCCTCTTGTGGCTGGCCTTGTGCAGCGGGCCGGCGCAGTGGCCCTGGATCGGGGCCTGGTTCACTGGCTGGCCCACGCTGGGCCTGGCGGCGGGGGTGTCGGGTCTGGTGCTGGCGGTGGTGCCGGGTGAGCCCGGTGGCGCCAGCGGGCGCGTGTGGCTGTGGGCCGTCGCGCTGGCGGCGGTGGTGTGTGCGCTGTGGATCGGCCCCCTGGGGCTGGATCTGCCGCTGTGGCCCACGCGCGCCTTGCGCTGAATACCGCAGGGACGCACGGGCATGGTGGACTTTTCCTGGTGGGATTCGCTGGCGCAGGGCCTGGCCGCGGTGTGGGGCTGGCAGGCGCTGGGCCTGATCGCGCTCGGTGTGCTGGTGGGCAGCGTGTTCGGCGTGCTGCCGGGCCTGGGGCCGGTGGCCGCCATCGCGCTGCTGCTGCCGGCCACGCTGGGCCTGCCCTCGCTGCCCGCGCTGCTGGTGCTCGCGGGCGTCTACTACGGCGCGCAGTACGGGGGCTCGCTGCCGGCCATCGTGCTCGACCAGCCTGGCGAGGCCTCGTCGGTGATGACTAGCCACGACGGGCATCCGATGGCCTTGCAGGGCCGGGCGGGCGTGGCGCTGTCCATGGCGACGATCAGTTCGTTCGCCGCCGGTTGCCTGGCCATCGCGCTGGTGGTCCTGCTCGCGCCGGCGGTGGTGTCACTGGGCCTGCAGTTCGGCGCGGCCGAGCGGTTCCTGCTGCTGGTCGTCGGGCTGGTGGGCGCGACGGTGCTGGCCTCGGGCTCGTTCCTCAAGGCGCTGGCCATGACGGTGCTGGGCCTGTTGCTGGGCCTGATGGGCTGGGACGTGCACACCGGCACCGCGCGCTTCGTGCCCGAAGGCCTGGAGCCCTGGATGGGGCGCCACCACGGTCTGACCGAAGGCGTGGGCTTCATCGCGCTGGCGCTGGGCTTTTTCGTGGTCGCGCCGGTGGCGGCCGAACTGGCGGGCCTCTCCGCCCTGGCGCCTGCGGCGCCTGTGCGCGAAACGCCTCCGGGCGCACCGGTGGTCTCGGGCATGGCGACGCGGCCCACGCGCGAGGAACTCAAGGACGCGCTGCCGGCCCTGCTGCGCGGCACCGGCCTGGGTGCGGTGCTCGGCGTGGTGCCGGGCGGCGGTGCGCTGCTGTCCTCGCTGGCGGCGTACCGGCTGGAGGTCGTGGTCTCGCGCCACCGCACGCCGCCGCTGGGCCAGGGCAACCTGCGCGGCGTGGCCGCGCCCGAGGCCGCCAACAACGCGGGCGCGCAGACCGCCTACCTGCCCATGCTGGCCCTGGGCCTGCCGCCCAACACCGTGATGGCGCTGCTGCTGGGCGCACTCGGCCTGCACGCCATCGAGCCCGGACCCTCGGTCATGGGCGTGCAGCCTTCGCTGTTCTGGGGCCTGCTGGTATCCATGTGGGTGGGCAACCTGCTGTTGCTGCTGCTCAACCTGCCGCTGGCGCGCTGGTGGGCGCCTGTGCTGCTGGGCGTGTTGCGCGTGCCGCGCCGCGCGCTGCTGGCCGGCCTGCTGGTGGCCGCCGGCCTGGGCGCGCTGGCGCTCGGCCCGCACGGCTGGGGTGTGTGGCTGGTCATCGGGCTGGGCCTGCTGGGCTTCGTGCTGCAGCGCCTGGGCTGCGAGGGCGTGGCGCTGTTGCTGGGCTTCGTGCTCGCCCCAGGCTTGGAAGAGCAGCTGCGCCGCACGCTGCGGCTCTCGCGCGGCGACTGGTTCGTGTTCCTGGAGCGGCCTGTCTCGGCCCTGCTGCTGATGGTGGCCATCCTGTTGCTGCTGGTCGTGGTGCTGCAGCCGCGCCGGCGCGCGCCGGACTGACGCAGCCTGCCATCGCCAAAGACGAAGCCCCGCGCGCCGCGGGCCCTTCGCCGCGCCCGGATAATCGGCCGGATGCCCGCCGCGCCTTCCGCTTCCCACCCCTCGCCCCACCTCGCCACCGGCCTGCTGCTGGCCAGCGCGGGCTCCATCGCCTTCAGCGGCAAGGCCATCATCGTCAAGCTGGCCTACCGCCATGGGGTCGATGCGGTCACGCTCATCATGTACCGCATGCTGTTCGCGCTGCCGCTGTTCCTGGCGCTGGCCTGGTGGGCCAGCCACCGGCCCGGCGGCGAGAAACCGGCCCCGCTCACGCGGCGCGACTGGCTGGGCGTGCTCGGCCTGGGCTTCACCGGTTATTACCTCGCGAGTTTCCTGGACTTCTGGGGCCTGCAGTACATCAGCGCGAGCCTGGAGCGCCTGATCCTGTACCTCAACCCCACGCTGGTGCTGTTGCTGGGATGGGTGGTCTACAAGCGGCGCGTCACCGGCCTGCAGGCCATCGCCATGGCCGTGAGCTATGCCGGCGTGACGCTGGTGTTCGGCCACGAGGCCGGCTTTCAGGGGCCGGATGCGGTGCTGGGCACGGTGCTGGTGTTCGGCAGCGCCGTGAGCTACGCCATCTACCTTGTGTACAGCGGCGAACTCGTCAAGCGGCTGGGCTCGATGCGCCTGGTGGGCCTGGCCACCAGCGTGGCCTGCGTGCTGTGCCTGCTGCAGTTCGTGCTGCTGCGGCCGATGAGCGCGGCCGCCGTGGCGCCCGAGGTGATCTGGCTCTCGCTGCTCAACGCCACGCTGTGCACCTTCGCGCCGGTGGTGATGGTGATGATGGCGATCGAGCGCATCGGCGCCGGCCTGTCGGCGCAGACCGGGATGATCGGCCCCATGTCCACCATCGTGATGGGCGTGCTGATCCTCGATGAACCTTTCAACCGCTGGATCGTCGCGGGCACGGTGCTGGTGCTCGGCGGTGTCTTCCTGGTGACGCGCTTCGGCTCGGCACCGAAAAAATAACCTCTGGAGATTTACATGGATTTGGGCATCAAGGGCAAATGGGCGCTGGTGTGCGGCGCGAGCAAGGGCCTGGGCCTGGGCTGCGCGCAGGCGCTCGTGGCCGAGGGCGTCAACGCGGTGCTGGTCGCGCGCGGCGCGGCCGACCTCGACGCGGCGGTGAGCGCGCTGCGCGCTGCGGCACCCGGCGTCAACGTGCTGGGCGTGGCGGCCGACATCACCACGGCCGAAGGCCGCGCGGCCGCGCTGTCGGTGGCGGGCGGGCCGGGCAAGGCCTTCGACATCCTGGTCAACAACGCGGGCGGTCCGCCGCCGGGCGATTTCCGCTCGTGGGAGCGCGATGACTGGATCCAGGCGCTGGACGCCAACATGCTCACGCCGATCGAACTCATCAAGGCCGTGGTGGACGGCATGGCGCAGCGTGGCTTCGGCCGCGTCGTCAACATCACCTCGGGCGCGGTGAAGGCCCCCATCGGCATCCTGGGCCTGTCCAACGGCGCGCGCAGCGGCCTCACGGGTTTCGTGGCCGGTGCCGCGCGCAGCCCGCTGGCCGCGCAGGGCGTGACCATCAACAACCTGCTGCCGGGCGCGTTCGAGACCGACCGCCTCAAGACCACCATGGCCGGTGCCGCGAGCAAGGCGGGCCAGCCGCTGGACGCCGTGATGGACGCGCGCCGCAGCACCATCCCGGCCAAGCGCTTTGGCCACCCGCAGGAGTTCGGCGCGATCTGCGCCTTCCTGTGCAGCGTGCACGCGGGTTACATGACGGGCCAGAACGTGCTGGCCGACGGCGGCGCCTACCCAGGCACGTTCTGAGGCCGCGCGGCACCCTTGCACCAGGCTTGTGCGAGGGGGTCTAAAAGCGGTGAAAACGCACCGCCGAGGCGCATTTTCCGCACCACTTCCATGCGGTTTTTCCGAATGAAAACCGCTGCGGAAAAGTCGTGCGTTGATGCCTCAACTTGTGGGGGTGCCCGTCGATAGTTGGACCACGTTCAACCCTCCTCGATCGCCCCCTCATGCCGTCCCTGATCCGAAACCTGCGCCTGGTCCACAAGCTCGTCCTGCTCGGACTCATCGCCGCCTTGCTGGTGGCCGTCCCCCTGACGGCCTATGTGCGCGACGCGCTGGATGGACTCGCCGCCATCGAGGCCGAGCGCCAGGGCCTGGCGCCTTCGCGCTCGCTGCTGGAGGTGGTGCGCCTGGCGCAGATCCACCGCGGCATGACGGCCACCGTGCTGGGCGGCAAGGCCGATGCCGAGCCCCAGCGCCAGACCCGCGCGGCCGAGGTGCAGCAGGCGGTGCAGCGCTTCGAGGCGCTGCTGGCCAGCGACGTGGACGACGCGCGCATCCGCCGCGACTGGCGGGGCATCGTGGAGCAGTGGCAGTCGCTGTCGCAGGCGGTGGCCGCGCGCGGTGTCACGGGGCCGGAGAGCTTCGCTCGCCACACCGCGATGATCGCGGGCCTGATCGAACTCAACGACCGCGTGTCGGACCACTTCGGCCTGACCTCCGACCCGGACAAGTCCACCTACTTTCTGATCATCGGCACGCTGCAGCAGATGCCGCGCCTGACCGAGATGCTGGGCCAGGCGCGGGCGCGTGGGTCCGCGCTGCTGGTGCGCCAGTCGGCCACGCCGGAAGAGAGGGCGCAGATCGCCAGCCTGGTCGAGCGCGCGCGCGTGGGGGTGCGCGAGCTCGACATCAGCCTGGAGAAGGCGTTCGAACACGACCCCACGCTCAAGCCCCGCCTGGCCGCTTCGCATGCGCAGGCGCGCAACGAATTCGAAGGCGCGCTCAAGCTGGCGCGCGAGCAGATCGTCGAGGCGCCGGTGCTGCAGTACGCCTCGGCCGACTACTTCAAGGCCACGACCACCGCGATCGACGGCATGTACGGCCTGAGCGACCGCGCGACGAAGGAACTGGGTGTGGAGATCGACAGTCGTTACACCGAACAGCGCGGCGAGCTGGGCTGGGTGCTGGGCACCATCGCGGCGCTGCTGGGCGCGGGCGTGACCTTCGCGATCGTCATCGGCCGCTCGATCACGCGCCCGGCCGAACTGGCCCGCACGGTGGCGGCCCGCGTGGCCGCGGGCGACCTGAGCCAGGCCGTGCCATCGGGTGGTGGCGACGAGATGGGCCAGCTGCTTCAGGCCATGTCGACCATGCAGGCCGAGCTCACCCGCGTGGTGGGCAGCGTGCGCGGCAACGCCGAGGGCGTGGCCGCGGCCAGCTCGCAGATCGCCCAGGGCAACCACGACCTGTCGGCGCGCACCGAGCAGCAGGCCTCGGCGCTGGAGGAAACCGCCGCTTCGATGGAAGAGCTGAGTTCCACCGTGAAGCTCAACGCCGAGAACGCGCAGCAGGCCAACCGGCTGGCGATCAGCGCCTCCGAAGTGGCCACGCAGGGCGGTGACGCCGTGAGCCGGGTGGTCGACATGATGAAGGGCATCAACGACAGCTCGCGGCAGATCGCCGACATCATCAGCGTGATCGACGGCATCGCCTTCCAGACCAACATCCTCGCGCTCAACGCCGCGGTGGAGGCGGCGCGTGCGGGCGAGCAGGGCCGGGGCTTCGCGGTGGTGGCGGCCGAGGTGCGCAGCCTGGCGCAGCGCAGCGCCGCCGCGGCCAAGGAGATCAAGGGCCTGATCGAAGTGAGCGTGGACCGCGTGGAGCAGGGCACGGCGCTGGTGGACCAGGCCGGCAGCACCATGAGCGAGGTGGTGGGCTCGATCCGCCGCGTGACCGACATCGTGGGCGAGATCAGCGCGGCCAGCCGCGAGCAGAGCGACGGCGTGTCGCAGGTCGGCGAGGCGGTGACGCAGATGGACCAGGCCACGCAGCAGAATGCCGCGCTGGTGGAGGAAAGCGCCGCGGCGGCGCAGAGCCTGAAGTCGCAGGCCGATCAGCTGGTGCAGGCGGTGGCGGCGTTCAGACTCGCCTGATCACTTGCGCGAAGAGACCAGAATGCCGCCCACGATCAGCACGAAACCGAGCGCGTGGTAGAGCCGGGGCGGCTCGCCCAGCAGGGTGGCGGAGAGCAGGGCGGCGAACAGCGGCGTGAGGTTGTTGAAGAACGCGGCCATGGCCGGGCCCACGCGCGCCACGCCGGCGCCCCAGCAGCGGTAGGCCACCAGCGACGGGCCCACGGCCACGTACACCAGCGCGGCCGCGAGCGGCCAGCCCCACTGGATGGGGTGCTGCCCTTCGGCCAATGGCGGCAGCGTGAGCCACTCGCCCGCGGCGAACAGGCCCGACCACAGCACGCCCATGACGATCTGCGCGAGCAGGAAGGCGGCCCAGTCGGCCTTGATGTGGGCAGGCTCCGTGCCGGGCTTGGGGCGCACCAGCAGCCAGCTGTACCAGGCCCAGAGCAACGAGGCCAGCAACATCCAGCCGTCGCCCGGCACCAGCTTCACCGCCAGCAGGTGGTCGAGCTCGCCGTGCGAGAGCACCACCGCCACGCCGGACAGCGAGAGCAGGGCACCCAGCGCCGCGCGCCGGGAGATGGCCACGCCATAGAAGATCCGGCCCAGCAGCAGCATCCACACCGGCATGCTGGCCGCGACGAGCGTCACGTTCATCGGCGTGGAGGTCTTCAGGGCCACGTACTGGAAGGCGTTGTAGCAACCCACGCCCAGCAGGCCCAGCAGGGCGAAGCGCCGCCAGTGCGGCCACAGGCCGTCGGGGCCCGGGCGCAGCACCCGGCCGGCGAACGGCAGCAACAGCAGGAAGGCCAGGGTCCAGCGCAGGAAGTTCAGCGTGACCGGCGGCACCACGCCCTGCATCATGCGGCCCACCACCGCATTGCCCGCCCACATCAGGGGCGGAATGACGAGCAGCAGAAGGGTGGTGGGGCTGAGACGGGCACTGGCGTTCTGGGACATGGCCCGCACTGTACCCGCGAGCCCATGACCGGCGAGGGCCTGGGGGTGATGCGAAGCGGCATCGGCAGGGCGGGCGTTTCGTGGCAGCATGGCCGCTTTCGAACCCCGAGGAGAAACCGAGATGAGCGAACAGACCAGCCGCGCCGTGCGCATCCATGCCGTGGGCGGCCCCGAACAACTGGTGATCGACACCGTGAGCGTGGGCGAGCCCGGGCCGGGCCAGGTGCGCATCCGACACCACGCCATCGGCCTGAACTTCATCGACGTGTACCAGCGCACCGGCCTGTACCCCTTCCCCCTGCCGCTGGCGCTGGGCATGGAAGGCGCGGGCGTGGTCGAGGCGGTGGGCGAGGGCGTGACGCACCTGAAAGCGGGGGACCGCGCGGCCTATGCCGCCAACCCGCCCGGCAGCTACAGCGATGTGCGCGTGATGCCGGCCATGAACGTCTGCCGGCTGCCCGATGCGATCGACTTCGAGACTGGCGCGGCCATGATGCTCAAGGGCCTGACCGCGCAGTACCTGCTCAAGCGCTGCCGCCCCGTCGAGGGGCTGGAGGCGGGTGATTTCGTGCTGTTCCATGCCGCCGCCGGTGGCGTGGGCCTGATCGCGAGCCAGTGGGCGAAGTCGCTCGGCCTGCAGCTGATCGGCACCGCGGGGTCCGACGAGAAGTGCGCGCTGGCCCTGGCGCACGGCGCGACCCACGCCATCAACTACCGCACCGAGGATTTCGCGGCGCGCGTCAAGGACATTACCAACGGCCAGGGCGTGAAGGTGGTCTACGACTCGGTGGGCAAGGACACTTTTGAAAAATCGCTGGACTGCCTGCGCCCCTTCGGCCTGATGGTGAGCTTCGGCAACGCCTCGGGCCCGGTGCCGCCGTTCGCGCCCGGCATCCTGGCGGCCAAGGGCTCGCTCTACGTGACGCGCCAGACCCTGTTCGCCCACATCACCAGCCGCGAGCGCACCCAGGCCATGGCCGACGACCTGTTCGCCGTGGTCGAGGGTGGCAAGGTGAAGGTGCGCATCGACCAGCGCTTCGGGTTGACCGATGTGCAGGCCGCGCACAAGAGCCTGGAGGCGCGCACCACCACCGGCTGCACGGTGCTGTTGCCGTAAAAAAAGCGGCCTGGGCCGCTTTTCTCGTCAGGCCGGTTGCGCCACCCTGGGCGCGACCTCGGCCAGGGCCCGCTCCAGGTGCTGGAGCGTGGCCGGCACGTCGTGCCATTTGTCCAGGCCGAACAGGCCGATGCGGAAGGTCTTGAAGTCCGGGCCTTCGTCGCACTGCAGCGGCACGCCGGCGGCGGTCTGCAGGCCTTGCGCGAGGAATTTCTTGCTCGACTGGATGTCGGGGTCGGTGGTGTGGCTCACCACCACGCCCGGCGCCTGGAATCCGGCCGCGGCCACGCTGGGGAAGCCGTGGCGCACCAGCAGAGCGCGCACCTGCGCGCCCAGCGCCACCTGCTCCTGCCGCACGCGCTCGAAACCATAGGCCTCGGTTTCCTTCATGGTCTCGCGCAGGCGCGTGAGCGCGTCGGTGGGCAGGGTGGTGTGGTACGCGTGGCCGCCGCCTTCGTAGGTTTCCATGATCTGCAGCCACTTCTTGAGGTCCATCGCGAAGGTGGTGCTCTGCGTGGCGTCGATGGCGCTGCGGGCGCGTTCGCTGAGCATCACCATGGCGCAGCAGGGCGAGCTGCTCCAGCCCTTCTGCGGCGCCGAGATGAGGAGGTCGATGCCGGTGGCCTTCATGTCCACCCACATCGCGCCTGAGGCGATGCAGTCGAGCACGAACAGGCCGCCCACGGCGTGCACCGCATCGGCCACGGCCTTGAGGTAGTCGTCGGGCAGGATCATGCCGGCCGCGGTTTCCACGTGCGGGGCGAACACCAGGGCCGGTTTTTCGCGCGCGATGGTGGCCACCACCTCGTCGATCGGCGCGGGCGCCCAGGCGGCCTGCGCGCCGTCGCCGGTGCGCCGTGCCTTCATCACGGTGTGGCTGGCGGGGATGCCGCCCATGTCGAAGATCTGCGTCCAGCGGTAGCTGAACCAGCCGTTGCGGATCACCAGCACATGTTTGCCGTGCGCGAACTGGCGCGCCACCGATTCCATGCCGAAGGTGCCGCTGCCGGGCACCAGCACGGCCGAGTGCGCGCCGTAGACGCGCTTGAGCATGGCCGAGATGTCGGTCATCACGCCCTGGAAGCGCTTGGACATGTGGTTGAGCGCACGATCGGTGTAGACGACCGAGAACTCGAGCAGACCGTCGGGGTCGATGTGGGGCAGCAGTCCGGGCATGTTGTCTCCTGTGTCGGGCGCAAAAACGGAGAGCCAGCGTAGCACAGCCCTCCCGGGCTTGCACCCGTGCGGATGCTCAGAGCCGGCTGGCGTGCGACGGCGGGGTGGGTTCGCGCAGGCGGCTGGGGGCCAGCACACCGGCGCTGTCCAGGATGGGGTAGGCGATCGAGCAGATGTGCGAGTTGATGCGTTTCAAGTCGCTGATCAGGTCCAGGTGCAGCGAGCTGGTGTCCATGCTCTGCGGGGTCATGCCGGAGAGCCGGTCCAGGTGGGTGGCGGCGTACTCGCGCTCCATGTCGCGAAAGCGCACCTTCTCTTCCACCAGCTTCTGCGCGTCGCGCACGTTGCCGTTGAGGAACACGCTCATGCCCAGGCGCAGGTTGTCGAGCAGGCGCGCGTGCAGTTCGGTGATCTCGGCCATGCCGGCCTCGGAGAAGCTGCGGCCCTTGCGGATCTTCTTGTCCTCGATGTCCAGCAGCACGCGCTCGACCGTGTCGCCGATCTGCTCCATGTTGATGGTGAAGCTGATGATGTCGGTCCAGCGCCGGCTCTCGGCCTCGCTGAGCTGCTGGCGCGAGATCTTGGTGAGGTAGTACTTGATCGAGGAGTAGAGGTTGTCGACGGTGTCGTCGAGCTTGCGCAGATCCTGCGAGAGCTTGGCGTCGTTGTTGCGGATCACGGTGACCACGCCGCGCAGCATGGTCTCGACCACGTCGGCCTGGTGCATGGCCTCGCGCGCGGCGCAGGAGATGGCCAGCGAGGGCGTGGCCAGGGCCGAAGGGTCGAGGTGGTTGGGCCGGTCCAGCGGGCTCTTGTCCTTCTTCAGCGGCAGCAGGCGGTTGACCATGCGGGCGACCGGCTTGGTCAGGCCGATGAAGACCGCGCCGACCATCAGGTTGAAGCTCAGGTGGAACAGCACGGTGAGCGTGGCCGGGTCCTGCACCAGCGGCTGCATGACCTGCAGCCACAGGGGAATGAGCCAGATCGCGATGGCCACGCCCAGCACCTTGAACAGCAGGTTGCCCAGCGGCACCTGGCGGGTGCTGATGCCGGATTTGGCGGTGGTGATCACGGCCAGCAGCCCGCTGCCCAGGTTGGCGCCGAGCACGATGCCCAGGGCCACGTCCAGCCCGACCACCTGCAGCGCCAGGGAGGACGCCAGCAGCACCACCGCGAGGCTGGAGTAGGCCACCACGGCCAGCGCAGCGCCCAGCAGGATCTCCAGCAGCAGGTCGCTGGTGAGCGATTCCAGCATCAGCTGCACGGCGGGGTTCTGCGTCAGCACGCTGGTGGCGGCCGAGATCAGCCGCAGGGCCAGCAGCATCAGGCCCAGGCCGATCAGCACGCGGCCGAAGTCGCCCACCGGCGTGCCCTGGCGCGAGATGAACAGCGTGACGCCCAGGAAGATGAACAGCGGCGAGAGCCAGGACAGGTCGAAGGAGAACACCACCGCCATCAGGCTGGTGCCGATGTCGGCGCCCAACATCACCGCCAGGGCGGCGGGCAGCGCGATCAGGCCGCGGCCCACGAAGGAGGCGGTGATCAGCGCGGTGGCGGTGCTGGATTGAACCAGGGCGGTCACGCCCAGGCCGGAGAGGGCGGCGGTGAAGCGGTTGCCCATGCTCGCGGCGAGGAACTGCCGCAGGTTGCTGCCGAAGACGCGCAGCACGCCGGCCCGCACCAGGTGGGTGCCCCAAACCAGCAAGGCAATGGCCGCGAGAAGGTCCAGCAGATGTTTCATGAACCTCAAAACTATACGCCCCGGGGCGAAGCCCCGTGGGCGGTGCGGACTCGCGGGGCTGCGCGGGGGGTCAGCGGCGGCGGCGCACGCGCAGGATCTCGTCCAGGATCAGGGCCGCGGCACCGACCGAAATCGCGATGTCCGCGAGGTTGAACGAGGGGAAATGCCCGCCCGGGAACAGGCCGGCCAGGAAGGACCAGTGGAAGTCGAGAAAGTCCACCACGTAGCCGTGCCACAGGCGGTCGATCACGTTGCCCAGGGCGCCGCCCAGGATGCACGACAGCGCGAACGCGAACAGCTTCTGGCCCGGGTGCGAGCGCAGCATCCAGACGATGAAGACCGCCGCGCCCACGCCCACGGCGGTGAAGAACCAGCGCTGCCAGCCCCCGGCGCCTGCCAGGAACGAAAACGCCGCGCCCGTGTTGTGCACGCGCACGAGGTTGAAGAAGCTGGTGACGTGCGTGCTGTCGCCCAGCTGGTAGGCGGCCAGAATCCACTGCTTGGTGAGCTGGTCGGCCACCAGCAGGGCGGCCGCCAGGCCGAGCCAGGGCCAGAGGTGGCTGTTGGGGCTGTTGTTCGGCATCAGGCCACCGTGCGCGGCTCGCCCGCGCCGAACAGGTTGCTGGTGCAGCGGCCGCACAGCGTGGGGTGGGCGGCGTCCGTGCCCACGTCGTCGCGGTAGTGCCAGCAGCGCTCGCACTTGGTGGCGCTGGACGGCACGACCTGCACCGACAGCTCGTCGCCCGCCAGCAGTTCCACGGCCGAGACGATCAGCGCGAATTTCAGGTCATCGCCCAGCGAGGCCAGCAGGGCATGGTCATCGGCCGGTGCCGTGAGGCGCACGTTGGCCTGCAGCGAGGCCCCCACCTGGCCGGCGGCGCGCAGGGTCTCGATCTCCTTGTTCACCAGGTTGCGCACCTCGCACAGGCGCGTCCACTTGGCCAGCAGCGCCTCGTCGGCGTTGGGCAGCTGGGCGTAGGTCTCGAAGAAGATCGAGCCCTGGTTCTGCGCACCCGCGAGCACCGGCCAGGCTTCTTCGGCGGTGAAGCTCATGAACGGGGCCATCCAGCGCAGCATGGCGTGGGTGATCTGGTGCAGCGCGGTCTGGGCGCTGCGCCGCGCCAGGCTCTTGGGTGCGGTGGTGTAGAGCCGGTCCTTGAGCACGTCGAGGTAGAACGCGCCCAGGTCTTCCGAGCAGTACACCTGCAGCTTGGCCACCACGGGGTGGAACTCGTACACGTCGTAGTGCGCCAGCACCTCGGCCTGGAACTGCGCCGCGCGCGCGAGCGCGTAGCGGTCGATCTCCAGCATCTGGTCCAGCGGCACGGCGTCGGTGGCCGGGTCGAAGTCGCTCACGTTGGCGAGCAGGAAGCGCAGCGTGTTGCGGATGCGGCGGTAGGCGTCGACCACGCGGGCGAGGATCTTGTCGTCGCCGGCGATGTCGCCCGAGTAGTCGCTCGCGGCCACCCACAGTCGAATGATCTCGGCGCCCAGCTTCTTGGTCACGTCCTGCGGATCGATGCCGTTGCCGAGCGACTTGCTCATCTTGCGGCCCTGGCTGTCCACGGTGAAGCCGTGGGTGAGCAGGCCGCGGTACGGCGCGCGGTCGTGCAGGGCGCAGCCCAGCAGCAGCGAGGAATGGAACCAGCCCCGGTGCTGGTCGTGGCCTTCGAGGTACAGATCGGCCTCGGGTCCTTGCGAGTGGAAGGCGCCATTGACGTAGGCCTTGGCGTGGCTGCCGCGCAGCACGTGCTGGAAGGTCGAGCCGGAGTCGAACCAGACCTCCAGGATGTCCTGGCTCTTGGTGTAGTTCGGCGCGTCCTGCGCGCCCAGGATGTCCTCGGCCGTCACGCGGCTCCAGGCCTCGATGCCGCCCTTCTCGACGATGTCGGCGGCCTGGTCGAGGATCTCCATGGTGCGCGGGTGCAGCTCACCCGAGTCCTTGTGCAGGAAGAAGGGGATGGGCACGCCCCAGCTGCGCTGGCGCGAGATGCACCAGTCGGGCCGGTTGGCGATCATGTCGTGCAGGCGCGCCTTGCCGTTCTCCGGGAAGAAGTGGGTGTGCTCGATCGCGTCCAGCGCGGTCTGGCGCAGGGTGCGCGGCGCCTTGTCCTTGGTGAACACGCCCTCGCCCTCGTCCATGCGGATGAACCACTGCGCGGCGGCGCGGTAGATCACCGGCGTCTTGTGGCGCCAGCAGTGCGGGTAGCTGTGGGTGATGGGCTGGGTCGCCATCAGGCGGCCGGCGTTCTTCAGCGCCTCCAGGATGGCCGGCACGGCCTTCCAGATGTGCTGGCCGCCGAACAGCGGGAAGTCGGCCGCGTAGGTGCCGTTGCCCTGCACCGGGTTGAGGATGTCATCGTAGGCCAGGCCGTGCGACACGCAGGAGTTGAAGTCGTCCAGGCCGTAGGCCGGGGCCGAGTGCACGATGCCGGTGCCGTCGCTGTCGCTCACGTAGTCGGCCAGGTACAGCGGCGAGAGGCGTCGGTAGCCGGCGTCCACGTCGTACAGGGGGTGGCGGAAGCTCAGGTCGCGCAGGGCCTCGCCGGGGGCGGTGGCGATCACCTGGCCTTCGAGCTGGAAGCGCTCCAGGCATTTCTCGACCAGCGACTCGGCCAGCAGCAGCACGCCGCGCGGCGTGTCGACCAGCGCGTAGCCCAGGGCCGGGTGGGCGTTGAGCGCCTGGTTGGCCGGGATGGTCCAGGCGGTGGTGGTCCAGATGACGGCGAAGCCTGTCTTGCCGGCCGGCAGCGCGGCCAGGCCGAAGGCCTTGGCGAGCGCGGCCGGGTCGTTGGCTTCGAAGGCCACGTCCAGCGTGTCGCTCTTCTTGTCGGCGTACTCGATCTCGAACTCGGCCAGCGAGGAGCCGCAGTCGAAGCACCAGTAGACGGGCTTGAGGCCGCGGTAGACGAAACCACGCTCGATCACGCGCTTGAAGGCGCGGATCTCGCCCGCCTCGTTGGCCGGGTCCATGGTGCGGTAGGGGCGCTCCCAGTCACCCAGGATGCCCAGGCGCTTGAAGTCCTCGCGCTGCAGGCCGATCTGTTCGGTGGCGTAGGCGCGGCTCTTGGCCTGCATGTCGTCGCGGCTGAGGTTGCGGCCGTGTTTTTTCTCGATCGCGTTCTCGATCGGCAGGCCGTGGCAGTCCCAGCCCGGGATGTACTGGGCGTCGAAGCCGGCCAGCTGGCGGCTTTTGACGATCATGTCCTTGAGCACCTTGTTGACGGCGTGGCCCATGTGGATCTGGCCGTTGGCGTAGGGCGGGCCGTCGTGCAGCACGAACAGCGCCGCGCCTTCGCGGGCGTCGCGCAGGCGCTTGTAGAGGCCTTCCTGGTTCCAGCTGTTCACCCAGCCCGGCTCGCGCTTGGGCAGGTCGCCGCGCATGGGGAAGCGGGTGTCGGGCAGGTTGAGGGTGCTGCGGTAGTCGGTGGGGGTGTCGGACATGACGGGAATTCCATGGTGGCTTCGACAAGCTCAGCCCGAACCGGGGGAGTGCGAGGGGACTGGAGACAGAAACCGTTCGCCCTGAGCCTGTCGAAGGGCAGCGACCGGACAGACAGGTCGTCTAAATTCGGTCGCGGGTGGTCTGCCGGTGGGTCTGGGTGTGCAGCGACGCAAAGAACGCGCGTGCGTCGTCGCAGTCCCGTGCGATGCCCTGGGTCAGGGCGTCGAGGCTGTCGTACTTCAGCTCGTCATGCAGTTTGTGCAGCAGTTCCACGCGCACGATTTTACCGTAGGCCTCTCCGTCGGGCAGGCTGGCGGCCAGGGCGGGCGGCCAGTCGAGGCAATGGGTCTCCAGCAGCACCCGACCGCCGTTGACATCGTCCGGGTCCAGCGAGGGCCTCACCCCCAGGTTGGCCACGCCCGGCAGGGGGGCGAATCGGCATGCGGGCCCAGGCCATGCACGTGCACCGCGAAGATGCCGCTGGCCGCCGGTTTCCAGTGCGAAAAGCGCAGGTTGAGGGTGCGAAAGCCGTCGCCGCGCCCGGGGCTGCTCTCGGCCAGCTGGCGGCCGAGCTTGCGCCCGTGCACCACGTGGCCGCTGATGCTGTAGGGCCGGCCCAGCAGGGCGGCCACGTCGTCCATGCGGCCGGCGCCCAGGGCCTCGCGCACGGCGGAGCTGGACACACGCAGGCCGTGCACCTCGTAGCTTTGCATGCGCGCCACGTCGAAACCCAGGCGACCGCCGGCGGCATCGAGCATGGCGTAGTCGCCGGCCCGTTTGGATCCGAAGCGGAAATCGTCGCCCACCAGCACGTACCGCACGCCGAATGCGCCCACCAGCGTGTCCTCGATGAAGGCCTCGGGCGCCTGGTTGGCCAGCCGGGCGTTGAACGGCAGGATCACGCATTCGTGCACGCCGCAGCGCTCCAGCTCCTGCAGCTTGTCGCGCAAGGTGGCGATGCGCGCGGGCGCCAGTTCGGGCTTGTGGTGCAGGGCGGCGAAGTAGTCGCGCGGGTGCGGTTCGAAAGTCATCACGCAGCTGGGCACGCCGCGGTGCCGCGCTTCGTTGTTGAGCAGCGCGAGCATGGCCTGGTGGCCCCGGTGCACGCCGTCGAAGTTGCCGATGGTCAATGCGCAGCCCGGGGAGCCGGGGGAGCGGGAGCGCAGGCCGCGATAGATTTTCATGCCGTGAGAGGTGGTCAGAGGCTGGGTCGAAGGGGCATTTGAGGGCGAAAGCCATGGCTTCCAGGCCTGCCGTCACGGCCGATTCTTCAAAGCTTGGTTTTTTGGCGATTTAGCCGGTCGAGCAGTTGCCTCTTGAGTGGGCCTTCCGGCTCTGCTTCTGCTACAGCGAGCGCACTCCAGTAAATAGGGTCTGCTCCTGTTTCGATAGCCATATGCGCAGCGAATTTGGGGCTTAGGTGGCCTTTCTTCTTCGCGTTTGACAGTGCGGCTTCCGTCACGTTTAGGTCACGGCACCAGCTAGCCGCGCGCTTTACGTCGAGGGCTTTTGAGAGCAGTTCCATTGTTGAGTGCATTTCGTGCTCCTTTGTCAAGGGGGTCCACATCGGGCACCCATTCTCTTACTTCAAGTGAAGGAATTGCTTCACTTTGGGTTAAGGTTCCGTTTGCTTCACTTGAAGTGAATTTTTACAGGAGCCCGCAATGCACCCTCTCTCGCGTCAGTCCGCATGCATCGGTGGCAACGTGTCGCCGTCATGGGTAGTCCGTCTGGCGGCGGCTACTCTCCCTCGCCAGTTGTCCGTCAAGCGTGATTCGTTGATGCCGTCCCTCACGGCGCTCTTGATCACGATGTACAGCACGTACATGGTGATTGCGAAGCTGATCGCATACGCGATCACTCCCAGCACCATCATCACGAAAACCTCTCGCCGCATCGCGATCTCGAATTGCGTCCACTGTTCCATGGTGGTTCCTCCTGGCCGCCATTCTGACGGGCTGACGTCTGCGCAAGTCTGCGATGCCGAATACCGTTCGGCGAAGCGTCCGTTTCGGCCCTCTGCGTCACAAGAATCGGCCCCGCGACCTTTGCGGGCTCCCCGGGCTGTGAAGGCGCAGGGGGCCACCCGCAACGCTGCTCAATGGCAACAGATCGCCCTGCATCTGGCTGACCGCGTGGTGAACCCATGAGTGCGCTGCATACCTATCGCCGCATCTGCATCCCGTGTGGCGGTGGCGCTTGCCGGCAGAAGCCAAAGACCATCGATGAGGCGAACACTGGCTTGGCTGTTGCTTGCACCGCTCGTGAGCGGCTTGATGCAGTGGAGGAGCTGATCGAGGCGGCTGAGGCTGAGGGGCGGCGTCTCCGTGCGTTCATCGAGGGCTCCGCATGAACCTCAAAACCCGCGAACAACTGCGCGAGCTCAACGCGCAACAGTGGTCGGACTTCAAGGCCCATTGGCCGATGCATGTCTACGACCTGCTGGTGGACTTTGGTGGTGCTACGGGGCTTGGCGTGTTGCTGGGTCTGTCGCTGGTGCTCTACGTGCTTGAGGTGCTGCCATGAGCGATTCCCGATTCCTTGTTGACTGGTCGTCGCTCGGCCGTGCGCTTATCGAGTGGGTCAATCCTTATGCCGACGCGCTCCTAGTGTGGCTGTCGGACGCCCAGCATCGTGTTAACGGCGGCGTGTCGTCTTGGCTTGCTGAGGTGCCGGATGTCGTGTGGGCTGTGGCGTACATCGTCGTCTCGCTCGCCCTATTGCCGTTCGTCTTTCGGTGGGTGGTGCGCGCTGCTTTTTGCCGGGCATGAGCCTCGCCCATAGCCTCACGTGTGGGGCCTTGGGCGGTGTTCCTGCCGCTTCCAAACCATCGAGGTAACCCATGTCCTTCTCCAGCACCATCCAAGTTCTCAAGGTCGAAAACGAGGAGCGCACTAGCAAGCGCACCGGCAACGCCTACAACCACTTCGCAGCCCGCGTGATCCTGTTGACCGACGACGGTGAGGTGGACACGGTGGGTGTCATCAACAGCCGTCGCATCACACCTGAGCTGCGCGATGCTATGAAGTTGGGTACTTACCGCGCCACGTTCGCGCTCAAGGTGCCGGACTTCGGCGAAGACAAGGGCGACGTGGTGTGCATGCTCACCGGGCTCGTGCCCGTGCCCGTGAAGGGCCAGAACCCGCCTGCCGCTGCTGCGGCTAAGGCTTCCTGATGGAACCCGTGATCGTCGAGTGCTCCAGCGCTTGCACGGTCACGCTCGTGCATGGTGGTCCGTTCGTCCTGAGCGTCGCGGACGGTGCCACCTTGTCATTCCTCGTCATCGGTGTGTGGCTGACCGCAGCTGTGTTCCGGTGGATGTACGGAGTGGTTTTTCCCAGTCGAGACGCTGATTGAAATCAACCAAGGAAACTGAAATGCTGACCTTCCGTCAAAAACTGCGCTACGGCGCCGCTGTCGCCCTGGTGGGCGCGTCCACCGCAGCCATGGCCGAGGTGCCCGCTGGTGTGCTGACCTCGCTGACCACTGCCAGCGCTGACATCGCAACCCTGGGTGCTGCGGTGTTCGCGGTGATCGTGGGCATCGCGATCTGGAAGTGGTTCCGTCGCACGATGTGATTTGAGTCCATCCTGTGGCTCGGTGCACCGGGCCATGGAATGGGCTTAACGGGGGCATGCGATGAATCCTGATGTGATGGGTATCTACGTGGTGGTGGCGTTGCTGGGGGGCGCATGGCTGCTGTTTCACGGCTGATCGTGCTTTTGCTCCTGGCGCTGTGCGGCTTCAACGCTCATGCGTCCATTCCCGCCACCGAGTCAACGCGCTATAGCTGTGGGGGTCAGCCCGGGCATGGTGGTTGGCACGCGACCACGACTGCAGCCGTTGCCGCCTGGGTGGCGACTTACAACCCCGGGGCTGTTGGGCCTCCTTATGGGTGGAGTGGTGGCAACTGCACCGCTATCCTCCAGTGGAATGGTGCAACTGCCACCATCCTTGCGTACTCTCAGCCTGTGCGTACGTGCCCTGCGAATTCCACGCTGTCGGGCACGGTCTGCAACTGCAACAGTGGTTATGAGCAGCAAGGCAGTGCGTGTGTGAACCCCTCTGAGGCGCTATGCAACGCGCTCAATGGCACTGAGACCTACGCGAGTGCCCCAGGGAACATCGCCCCTGGTGCGTCCTCGTGCAACGCCTCCGGGTGCATGACCACTTTCGCTAGCACGCTAATCCGCGTGAAGAACGCTCAGGGTCAATACGTCACTGAGGGCGCGGCCACTTTTACAGGGGCCACATGCACGTACTCCGAATCGAGTGGTAGTACCGAGGACGCGTGCCCTGGTGGGGCGACGGGTCAGGTGAACGGTGTGACGGTGTGCGTGCCTTACGACCCAAAGGAAAACACTATTGAGACTGTCGGGAAATCGGACTCAACCACGGAGGAAGGTGGTAGCACCACGTCCACGTCGACCACGAACAACACGACATGTTCAAACGGTAGCTGTAGCACGACGGCCAATATCACCACGAGCATCAACGGCGGCACTCCGACGACGAAAACCACCACGACATCGGAGCCGCAGGACCAGTTCTGCAAGAACAATCCGACCGCGACGCAATGCAAGGATGCAGGCTCGTTTACGGGCAATTGCAACGCGTCATTCGTCTGTAAAGGGGATGCCATCCAGTGCGCCACGGCCAAGGCTGCAAACGAGTCGCTGTGCAAGTTCAAAGATGTGTTCGAAATGGACACGGGCACGCGTGCGCTTGTTGACTCAGTGCTTGCTGGTACGTGGGAGCAGAACCCGAAAGATGCGCCGCGTACCGAGAATCTCGGTTCGTTCGATCAGACCAACCCACTCAACGCTGCGTGCCCTGGTGACATTGCGGTGCAGATCGCTAGCGTGTCGGTGGTGATCCCGTTGGCGCGCTTCTGTCCGCAGCTGCAGATGATGGGTAACCTGCTGGTCGCGTTCACGCTGCTGAGTGCGACCGTCTTTGTGTTCAGGGGGACTGCGTAATGGCCTTGCCACTCGCTGCCGGCTTGGCCGGTTGGATCGTTGCCGGGCTCGCGTCCGGTGTCGGGCAGATCGTCGCTAAGACGCTCGTCACACTCGGTATCGGTTACGTGAGCTACACCGGGCTGGATGCGCTTATTACCCTCAATGAGGCGCAGATACTGACGCTGATTCAGACCTTGCCACCTACGGCGGTGCAACTGCTTGGTGTGCTCAAGGTAGGGACATGCATCAGGATCGTTTTCAGTGCATTGATGATGAGGGCGACCCTCTTTGGGTTGAATGAAGGTGTGATCAAGCGCATGCAGGTGACCTGATGTTCAATGTGACATCAGGCCTTCCCGGTGCCGGTAAAACCCTGTGGACCATTGCCTTCGTTGAGGCTTTGCGCAAGCGTGAGGGGCGCGATGTCTACTACTACGGCATCAAGGATTTGACGCTGCCGTGGCAGCTGCTCGACGACCCCAAGAAGTGGCACGAATGCCCTGTGGGGGCGATCATCGTGATCGACGAGGCGCAGTTCCATTTCCCTACGCGTGGCGCTGGCCAGCCGGTCCCTAAGCACGTTGCGCAGGCTGCTGTGCATCGGCACCAGGGGCACGACGTGTTTTTGATCACGCAGCACCCTGGCAAGCTCGATGCGTCATTGCGCAAGGACATCGAGGTGCACCGGCACATCATGCGCAAGTTCGGCTCGACCTGGGCCACGGTGCACCAGTTCCAGGGGGTCCGCGAGAACTGCGACAAGTCGCGCAGGGACGGCATTGCCAGCCAGTGGCGTTACCCCAAAGAGGTGTACGGCTGGTACAAGTCTTCTGAGCAGCACACGCACAAAGTGCGCATCCCCTGGAAGCTTGCGTTAGCGTTGCTGCTGCCGGTGTTCGTGGTGGGGGCCTTTGCCTACGTGTTCCGCGATCGCACGCCTGAGGCAGTTCCTGGCCAGCCGCAGCCCGGTGGATCTGTGCAACCGATGCGCATGGCGTCAGAGGGCCAGCGCAATGCCCCGAAAACGGTCGCTGAGTACCTTGCGGACCAGACACCGCGTGTACCCGGCCTGGAGCACACTGCGCCCGTCTACGACGGCCTGACGGTCCCCAAGGTGGTTCCCGTGCCTGCCGCATGCATCCAATGGACTGGCAAGGGCTGTAAGTGCTTCACGCAGCAAGGTACCCCCTACGCCACCAGCACCGACATCTGCTTGCAGGTGGTGCGCTACGGCATCTTCCTGCCCTTCGAGCCCAATCCCGCCACCCAGGCCCAAGCCAAGCCCGTTTCGCTCTCTGGGGACAACACCGGGGGCCCCGATCGGCCCCTTGTGGGCCACCCGTAGGGTCGGGGGCTGGGGTATGGGGCTGCAAGGCCCCATGTCAACGCAACGCACACCAATGACCTTCACTTCAATGGCCACGGCCTCACTCTCACCAGGCGCGAGCACGCCGCGGCCGAACGCGCAGCGTGGCCAGCGGCGCGCAGCGCCGCTAATTCATTCTTAGAACACTTTAGGAAATAGGCCCTTTACGCGGCCAAAAAAATGCCCCGGCGAAGCTGGTACTTCCCGGGGCGGATCATCAAAAAAGGGGTTTGACGATGGATCGAATTGTACGCATGCCGGACGGAACGCACCTGCGTTACGAGGGCACGGTGGTGCCGGACTGTTGGGATGTGCGCGAATGGCGCGCTAATGGCGTTCTGGAGCGCTCTGCGCGGCCAGCGATAGCCTGGGCGGAAGTCGGGGTGTGTGATGCCCCCATGACCTACGAGGAACGTGTGGCCTACATCATCGATAACTTCTTCGGCAAGAAGCGGGAGACGCGCCTCAGGGAGTTGGATGAAGAGGTCGAGGAAAAGCGCCTCAGGTCGCTCAGATCGGCCGCTAGGCGTGCGAAGACGATGTGCCGAAGGGTCATCATCACCGAAGGGTTCAATGAGCTGCTGACGCTTACGTATCGCGAGAACCAGACTGACCGTGAGCTGTGCAAACAGCATTTCAACATCTGGTTCAAGCGGATGAGGCGTGCTCTCGGCACGTTCCGGTTCTGTGCATCGTTTGAGCGGCAGGATCGGGGCGCGATGCACATCCACGTGGCGACTCACAAGCTGCCCCAGCATGCGGACTACAAGGGGGTAAAGATCGAGGCTTGGAAGCTCGGCACGCGCATCTGGCGTGACATCGTGGGGCCTGATAACGGCCTGTGCTTCGTGGGCGGTAAGACGAAGTGGGGCAAGTCGCGGCGCACGCGCATGGGCTTGGCCAAGATGGCGGCCTACGTGTCGAAATACATCCTCAAGGACTTCGAGCAAGCGCCTATGGAGACCAATCGCTACAGCCGCAGCAATGGGACTCAGGTCGGTAAGGTCCACCACATGCGATTGAAGTGCACGCTGCGTGAGTTGATCGATGTGACTTTCGAGCAGGGTGAGGGTGACGTAGTTATCGCGCACCGCGTTTCAAAGTGGTCAGATGGTCTCTGGCTCTGTACTGAATCCCCTCCTCCCGCTATAAAACATCTAGCGTAGCGGGTGGTGCCTGGAGTCGATGTAGACACGTCGGACACGTAGACACGTAGACCAAAAAAGGTAGGACACGCAGTGCCGTTTTTTGTGCGAGTGCGAGTGCCAGAGTGCGAATCGACGGAATGGCTCCACACGCGTAGCGGAATAGAAAAGGGGGGGACTTGGCTAACAGGCTTGTGGGCTATGCCCGCGTTTCGACTTCAGACCAGGAGACCAGCCTTCAGCTGGATGCCTTCGGTGCTGCCGGTGTTGATACGGTGTATCAGGAGAAAGCGAGCAGCATCGGCAAGCGGCCCCAGCTGCATCGTGCTCTCGCCTCGCTCAAGGCGGGTGACACGCTTGTGGTGTGGAAAGTTGATCGCCTCGCGAGGAGTCTTTCCGATCTGCTCCACTTGCTTACGCTGATCGAGGCGCGCGGTGCGTGCTTTAGGTCGCTCACTGAGCCCATTGATACGTCGTCGGCCATGGGCACGTTCGTGCTGCAGATCCTTGGTGCAGTTGCGCAGCTCGAGCGTGCATTGATCATCCAGCGGACCACTGCGGGCATCCATGCTGCTAGGGCGCGGGGTGTCCAGTGGGGGAGGAGGTATCGCCTGCCTCTTGAGCAGCGTATCGAGGTGGCCGAGTTGGTGTGTGCCGGTGTCCCGCTGATTGACGTTGCCGATGCTTACTCAGTAAGCCGGGGCTGCGTCCATAACTACTTGTTGCGTTACGGAGACAGATGACCTTTTGTGGCCATAGGACATTGAGCGGGCCAATCGTTCAAACGCCTGTCGCAAAGTCTTGCTATATTGGCACACGATGATATGCGCCCGCAGGCCTTGCCCGCGGCCGCAGGGCGGCTTGCCCAGGGCCGCCCCTCCCCGGTGACATGTTCGTTGGAAGGAGCCCGTCTTGAAGGTCTTGAAGCTCTCCGCGCAGGGGCTGCCACAGTCGTGGATCAGCCTGGAGGAAGCCGTGTTGCATTACGCGGCGGATGAGGTGCGCTGGGAAATGGGGGCCGAGGTCGCGGTGTTCCACGGCGGGCACAACGCGGTGACCGGGCGCCAGTCCATCATCACGGTCAATTCCATCATCGGCACCCAGGGCGTGCCGCGCATCAACCCCTTCGACCTGCGGCCCACGCTGACCAACAGCAAGCTGTTCGCGCGCGACCGCAACGTGTGCGCCTACTGCGGCGAGAGCTGCCACGACGAGGTGTGCACGCGAGAGCACATCGTGCCGCTGGGACAGAACGGCCGCGACACCTGGATGAACGTGGTGACGGCCTGCAAGTCCTGCAACCACCGCAAGGGCAACCGCACGCCCGAACAGGCCCACATGGGGCTGCTGTACACGCCCTACGTGCCCAGCCTGTGGGAAGACTTCATCCTGCGCAACCGCCGCATTCTGGCGGACCAGATGGAGTTCCTGATGTCGCACCTGCCCAAGACATCGCGGCTGCACGCCTGACGTTTTCGGGCGGCCCGAGCGCCGCCACGGACCTCATTCGGGCTGAATGCCTGCCTGCTGGATCAGCCGGGCCCATTTGGCCAGTTCACCGCGACCGAAATCGGCCAGTTCCTGGGGCGTGCTGGTCATGGGCTGCAGACCCAGCGCCGTCAGCCGCTCCACCGTGGCGGGGGCGCCCACGAAAGCTCGCAGCTCGCGGTTGAGGCGTTCGATCACGGGGGCTGGCGTGCCTGCGGGCGCGTACATGGCGTACCAGGCGAGCAGCTCGAAGCCCTTGAGCGTCTGCGCGATCGGCGGCACATCGGGCAGCGCGGGCACCGGTGCCAAGCTGCTCACCCCCAGGGCGCGCAGCTTGCCGCCCTTGACTTGCGGCGTGCCGGTGGCCATGTCGGTGAACATCATGTCGACCTGGCCCGCGATCACGTCATTGAGCCCGAGTGGAATGGATTTGTAGGGAACATGCAGCATGTCGATGCCGGCCATGCTGGTCAGCATGGCCCCGGGCACCAGCGTGCCCGCGCTGCCGGATGCGTAGGTGAGCTTGCCGGGGCGGGCCTTGGCCAGCGCTATCAGGTCCGCCAGTGCCTTGACCGGCAGCGCGGGGTTGACCAGCAGCAGGGCGGGAGTGTTGGCGATGCGGCCGATTGGCGCGAAGTCCTTGATCGGGTCGTAGTTGATCTTCTTCATGAGGCTCGGGGCGGCGGCCTGCGTGGTATTCGTCGTCACGAACAGCGTGTAGCCGTCGGGTGCCGAGCGGGCCGCGGCGTCCGCGCCGATGGTGCCGTTGCCGCCCGCGCGGTTGTCGATCACCACCGGCTGACCCAGTACGCGGGTGAGATGGTCCCCGACCAGGCGCGCGACGATGTCGTTGCCGCTGCCCGCGCCAAACGGCACGATGATGCGCAGTGGCCGTGTGGGCCAGTGGAGTTCCTGCGCCCAGGCAGGCGCGGTGCTCAGGGCTGCAGCCACGCAGGCGGCGGTTTGAAGGAATTGGCGTCGGGTCATGTCGTTGGGTCTCCTGAAGGAACGGTGAGCTTGAAAAGGGGATTCAGATCTGGACGGTGGGCGGCGCGATGGTGTCGAGCCAGCGAAGGACAAGCGCCGCGACGGCATCCGAATTGCGGTCCATCATCGGAAAGTGCGAATTGCCACGGATGCCTTCACCGGGCAGGTCGCAGAGATCCGCGCGAGCCCCAGCGGCCCTGACCGCCGCCGCGTGGGCGTCCACGTTGGTGCGGTAGCGCTGCCAGATGGGGTGGTCCACGATGCGATCGCCCCACACGTACAGGTGGGGGGGCAGTGCGCTCATGTCGTCAGTGTGCGGCGTTTGCGGTGCTCCGGACGGCTCGACCGCGATGACCGCCGCCACCTGTCGCGGCCGGCGGCGAGCCGCCTCGAGCGCGAACCCGCCACCCTGGCTGTGGCCCAGCACGATGCAGGGACCGACCTGGTGCAGCAGCGCATCGTAGGCCGCCAGCGTCATCGCCTCGTGGTCGGCCCAGCGCGGCACCCACTGCGCGGCAAAGGTGTCGAAACCCTCGATCGGAAACTGCTGGCCCGCATGCGCGCGTCGCGCATCTGCGGTGCTGGCATAGCCCTCGCGTGGCCCGATGCGGAACATGTCCCAGCCCTCGTCGAGGGTGCGGTGCAAGGGGGGCTCGGCATAGATCTCGGGCCAGCGGGCCCAGCCCGCGCGACCCCGTTCGACCGCGTCGCTGACATACACATCGAAGCCCGCCCGAAGGAAAAACGCGAGCCAGCCGGGCCTCCCGTCGGGCGTCGTTTCCCAGTTGGCGCCGGTCATGCCGCCGCCATGCCATAGAAGCAGCGGCACGCGCCGCGTGGGGCTCGCCTGCAGGTAGGCCTGCACATACATCTGCCCACACACATGATCGCCGTTGGGGTCGACGCTGCGCGCCGGGCCGTTCTGGGCAAACCGCCGCTGCTCGACAGGCAGTCCATTCAGGGTGCGGATGGTGCCGCCCACGAAGAAGCTGCGGATCTCCCGCAAGCACAACGGGACTGGGGGGCGTTGGTCGTCGTTCATGGGCATCGCTCAGTTGAGCGCGGACAGACCCACCGCATCCACCGAGAAGCAACGGATGCGCGGCACCCGGCCCAGGTGCTTCCGCAGCGAGCGCTCGGCACCGTCCATGAAACCCGCCAGCGCGGCGGCATCGCGAAACGGTTGGGCGCGGTAGTGCATCTCCAGCAGCGAGGGCGCGCCGCGTGCCATGACGGCGGGCAAGAAGGCAATCTGGATCGCTGAGGGCTTCGCGCGCAGCAGGCCAAGGCAGAGTTGCTCCATGTCGCGCCCCATGGCTTCGGCCTGGGCGGCGGTTACGGGATCGGCGGTGAAAATTTTGATGACGGGCATGGGCGCAAACCAGGGGAAGGAACCGGATGCGGATTCTTGAGGTGCAGTTACTTTCTGTATATTGCTCAATTTTCAGAAATTGATGTATGGCGATCATGAATTACCGGGTGGACGATCTGCGGGCACTGACGGCGCTGCACCGCACGGGGAGTTTTGTGCGCGCGGCCGAGAGCGTGCACATCACGCAGTCGGCCTTCAGCCGGCGCATCGCGCAACTGGAGGCCGTGGTGGGTGGGACACTGGTGGAACGAACCACGCGCCGCGTCTCGCTGAGCCCGCTCGGGCTCGATCTGGTGCGCAAGACGGGGCTGTTGCTCGATCAGCTCGACGATGCCGTCGCCGAGGCCGGGCGTTGCGCGCGCGGAGAGTCCGGCCGAATTGACGTGGCCTGTCTCACCACGGTGGCCTATGCGGTGCTACCGCCGGTGCTCGACGCATTCCGCCGGCGCTATCCCCAGGTGCGACTGCACCTGCGGGACGACACGGGTCAGCGTGTGACGCAGGCCGTGCTTTCGCGCGAGGCCGAGTTCGGCATCGGTGTGCTGGGGCACCCGACCGCCGAACTGCTTGCCGAGCACTGCGCCGATGACCCCTATGTGATCGCATTCCGCGCCGGGCACCCGCTGCAACGGCGCAGGCGCGTGGCGTGGAAAGACCTTCAATCGTGGCGCGTGGTGGCGCTCCGCTCCACCAGCGCCAACCGGCAGCAGATCGATGAAGCCCTCGCCGCCGCGGGCATCGCGTCGCCCTGGTTCGATGAGGTGGAGCATTTGTCGTCCATGCTTGGGCTGCTGCGCGGCGGCGTCGGCATTGGCGTGCTGCCCCGTCTGGCGCTGCATTCGGGCGCCGCTGTCGATTTGTTGACGCGGCCGCTGCACTCTCCCGACGTCGCCCGCCGCATCGGGCTGATCCGGCGGCGCGACGCGACGCTGAGCCGGCCCGCCGAAGCGCTCTGGGGCATGCTGCGCGAGCAGTTGGCGCGCTACGCCTGAGCGGATGGCACGCCGGCCGCTCTAGTAGGTCAGCTCCAGAATTGCCACATGGTTGTCCGCGGCCGGCCAGGTGCGGCCGGCGAGCTTCTCGCCGTTGAATTCAGCCGCAACTAGGCGCGTGCCGTCCTGGGTCGACAGCAGCTTCGAACTCGACACGCCCGCTCCGGCGGGCGGCACACCGGGCAGGGCCTTGCCATCGAACGACATCGTGTCGCGCGCGGCATCGAAGTAGCCGCGCGGCCGGGTGAAGGTGACGATGGACTTCGCGCTGCGGTCGGCGGCCGCGATGCGCTCGGCGCGCAGGTGAATCAGTTCGCTGCCACGCGGGAAGGGGCTGCGGTAGATGTGCGTGGTGGCGTAGCCCGGCGCACTGATGACGAACTCGTGGGCCACGCCAGGCTGGGCGGTGAACGGGCCCCAGAGGCCATCGGCGCCCACGGTCTTGCTGTGCACGGCCGCGCCCAGGCGCTCGCCCGTCGCGGGGTCGGTGGCGTACACCGTGAGCTGCGCGCCCGGCACGGGCAGGTTGTTGGTCTCGTTGCCCGAGGCCGGGTCGGTGGGCGACACGCCCAGGCCGGTGACCTTGCCGTTGAGCACCACCGGTGTCTGGGCGGTGATGGCCAGCGTGCGCGGCGCCTGGCCGGTGATGAAGCGGTGCATGGCGTCGAAGGCCGCGGGTGAGAAGGACGTTTCACGGTGGTCCACGCGGGGCAGCACCACATTGTGGGCACCCTTGAGCGCCGGCCCGTCGAAACCGACGTTGGTGGGCGTGCCCCGGGCGCCGATCCACACGCCGTCGGGCTGGGCGAACTTGTCGTTGTTGTCGGATCGCAGGGTCATCCACTTCACCGGGCCGGCCACTTCGTCGCCGGCGGCGTTCTTGGGCGCGTTCAGCGCGCTCAGGAAGGGGCCGGTGCCAGCGAATTCGTTGGCCTCCCGGAAACCCTTGATGGCCCAGACGCCGTGGTTGGGTGTGCCGCCCAGCACCGCGTGGCTCACGGTCTTGTCGCCGCCGCCGTTCTGGATGTAGTTGCGCACCGCGTAGCCGCCGCGCGAATTGGCCACCAGCACCACCTGCGGCGCGCCGGTGGCCCTCAGGACCTTGTCCACCTCGGCCTTGAGGAAAGCCATGTGCTCGGCCGTGGACGAGCGCCCCGGCTGGGCCTTGCCGTCGTCGTCGCGCGCGAGCGGGTAGGGCAGGTCGATCGCGTGCAGGCGCTCGCGCGGCCAGCCGTTGGACTCGAAGCGCCACAGGGTGGTCTGCCAGATCGAGGCGGAGTCGCCGTTGCCGTGCACGAACACGATGGGTGGCTGCCCCGCACCTCGGGGTGCGCTGGCACAGGCCGCCAGCAACAGGCCGCTGGCGACGGTGGCGAAAACGGTTCGGCGGGTGGGCATCGGGTCTCTCCTGTTGAAGGGGTGGCCAAAACACCGCGGCCCGCTGGGTGCGGGCCGCTGGGGGGATCAGGCGAACACGCCGGCCGTGTCCTGCATCCGGGCGGAGACCTCGCCCAGGTGGTGCAGGGTGTCGCCGTAGGTCATTTCCAGCTGCGTGAGCTTCTTGAAGTAGTGGCTCACGATGTACTCGTCGGTCACGCCGATGCCGCCGTGCAGCTGCACCGCCTGTTGTCCGACGAAGCGCATGGCCGTGCCCAGCTGCACCTTGGCCCGCGCCATGGCCGCGCGGCGCTCTGGCGCCGGGGCGTTGAGCTTGAGGCTGGCGTAGTAGCTCATGGAGCGCGCCAGCTCCAGCTGCATCTTCATGTCGGCCACGCGGTGGCGCAGCGCCTGGAAGCTGGCGATGGCCACGCCGAACTGCTTGCGCGTGTTCATGTACTCGACGGTGATGGCCACGGTCTTGTCCATCACGCCCACGGCTTCGGCGCAGGCGGCGGCGATGCCGATGTCCACGGCGTGTTCCAGCGCGGTCAGGCCATCGGTGGTGATCAGTTGGGCCGGGGCGTCCTTGAGCGTGAGGTCACCCGCACGGCCGCCGTCCTGCGTGCCGTAGCCGCGCGTGGCCACACCAGCGGCGGTGCGCTCCACCAGGAACAGGGCGAGCTTGCCGCCGGCCACGGCGGGCACGACGAAGGCGTCGGCCTGGTCGGCGGCGGGCACCACGTTCTTGCTGCCCGAGACCGTCCAGCTGCTGCCGGCCTGGGTGGCGGTGGTGGCGCACACGTCGAGCTTGTAGCGGGCCTTGCGCTCCTGGTGCGCGAGCACCACCAGCGCTTCGCCCGAGGCCATGCGCGGCAACCACGCGGCCTTGAGGTCGGCCGGCGCGTAACCGCCCAGCACGCCGGAGGTGATGAGGGTCTGGGCCAGGGGTTCGAGCACGATGCCGCGCCCCAGCTCTTCCATGACCACCATGCCTTCGATGGGGCCCATGCCCAGGCCGCCGTCGTCCTCGCTCACGTAAAGGCCGGCCAGGCCGAGTTCGGCCAATTCACCGTAGGCGGCGCGGGCGAAGCCGCCCGCGGCCACGATGCCGTTGCGGCGCTCGAAGGTGTAGCCCTTGTCGACCCATTTGCGCACGGCGTCGCGCAGTTGCTGTTGGTCGTCGCTGAAATCAAAGTCCATGTTTTTCTCCTCAGCCCAGAACGGTTTGCGCGACGATGTTGCGCTGCACTTCGTTGCTGCCGCCGTAGATGGTGGTCTTGCGCATGTTGAAGTAGGTGGACGCCAGCGGCGCGTTGGCGGTGACGCCGCCAGGGAAGTCGCCTTGCCAGCCGGCTTCCATGGCCTCCTCGATGAAGGGCAGGCTGTAAGGGCCGGCCGCGAGCATCATGAGTTCGCTGTAGCGCTGCTGGATCTCGCTGCCCTTGATCTTGAGCAGACCGGCGATGTCGAGCGAGTTCTTGCCCGATTTCTCGGCCGAGAGCACGCGCAGCACCAGCATCTCCAGCGCCACCACGTCGACTTCGAGCAGCGCGATCTGGTCGCGGAAACGCAGGTCGTCCCACACGCCTTCGGTCTTGGCGATGCGCTTCAGGCGCTCGAGCTCGCGCTTGGCGCGGTTCACGTCGGCGATGTTGGTGCGTTCGTGGCTGAGCAGGTGCTTGGCGTAGGTCCAGCCCTTGTTCTCCTCGCCGATCAGGTTCTCCGCTGGCACCTCGACGTTGTCGAACCAGACTTCGTTCACCTCGCTCTCACCGTCCAGCAGCTTGATGGGCCGCACGGTGACGCCGGGAGACTTCATGTCGATCAGCAGGAAGGAGATGCCGGTCTGCGGCTTGCCCTCGGTGCTGGTGCGCACCAGGCAGAAGATCCACTCGCCGTACTGGCCCAGCGTGGTCCAGGTCTTCTGGCCGTTGACGATGTACTTGTCGCCCTGGCGCTCGGCGCGGGTTTTGACCGAGGCCAGGTCCGAGCCCGAGCCGGGTTCGCTGTAGCCCTGGCTCCACCACACCTCGCCGCTGGCGATGCCGGGCAGGAAACGCTGCTGCTGTTCCTTGTTGCCGAAGGCCATGATCACCGGCGCCACCATCACGGGGCCGAAGGGCACCACGCGCGGAGCGCCGGCCAGGGCGCATTCTTCCTCGAACAGGTGCTTCTGCACCGCGGTCCAGCCCGGGCCGCCAAACTCCTTGGGCCAGCCCCAGCCCAGCCAGCCCTTCTTGCCGAGAATCTTGGCCCAGCGCTGCATGTCGTCGCGCGTCAGGCGCAGCGCGTTGTGCACTTTGTGGGCGATCTCGGCGGGCAGGTTGGCCTTGACCCAGCCCCGGATGTCTTCGCGAAACGCCTGTTCTTCGGGCGTGAATGCCAAATCCATGGAATGTCTCCTGGTGGCCGCCACAGGATGTGTGCCGGCAAATTGAACAACGCCGGCCAGTTTCGCACGACCGTTCGTTTTATGGCTGTCCGGGCTGCGACAAGCCGAGCTGCTCATTCAGATTCTGAAGCTGGTCCTGCAACTGGGCCACGGTGTTTTCCAGCGTGGCCACCCGGCGGGTGAGGGCGATCAGTTCGTCTTCGGTGGCCGCGCTGCCCTGGGTGGACGGCGCCGCCGCGACGGCGCTGGTGTCCACCGGGCCGCAGAGCAGGTGGGCCCAGCGCTGCTCCCGGGCGCCGGGTGCGCGCGGCAGCTTCACCACCAGCGGGCCGCCTTTCTCGGCGCTGCGGCCCTGCAGTTCCTCCAGGAAGCCGTCGACCGAGGCGATGTCCAGGAACTTGTACCAGCGCTCGGTGTTCAGGCGCAGCTCACCGGCGGTCTGCGGGCCGCGCAGCATCAACATGCCCAGCAGCACGGCGGATTGTTCGGGCACGCCCACGGCGCGCGCGAAATTGTGTTCGTAGCGGGTGACCCGGCTGCCGCTGCCCTCCATCACCATGTGCAGGCTGCGCAGCTCGTCCAGCGCCTCCAGCACCAGGGCGTCGGCCAGGTTCATCACCGGGTCGCGGCTGGACTTCTGGTTGCAGCCCGTCACCAGGGCGTTGAGCGTCATGGGGTAGCTGTCGGGCACGGTGCGCGCCTTCTCCATGAGGGTGCCGAGCACGCGCGCCTCGGCGGGCGAGAGCGGGCGCTGCTGGAAATCGTGGCCGCGCGGGCGGCCGGCTGAAGGGGTTTGCAGGTCTGAGGTCATTACACTTCCCGGCCATGTCTGGCGTGAACAAAAACATCGTGATTCTCATCTCCGGCAGCGGCTCCAACATGGCCGCCATCGTGGAAACCGCCCGGACGCACCGCTGGCAGGCCCGGTTCGGCGCGCGCGTGTCGGCCGTGGTGAGCAACAAGGCCGCGGCCCAGGGCCTGGCCTGGGCGAAGGAACAGGGCATCGCCACCGCCGCGCTGGACCACACCACCTACGCCAGCCGCGAGGCCTTCGACGCCGCGCTGATGGCCGAGATCGACCGCCACGGCCCCGCGCTGGTGGTGCTGGCGGGCTTCATGCGCATTCTCACCCCGGGTTTCGTGCAGCACTACGAAGGCCGGCTGGTGAACATCCACCCCAGCCTGTTGCCCGCCTTCCCGGGGCTCAAGACGCACCAGCGCGCGATCGAGATGGGTTGCCGCTTCGCGGGTGCCACGGTGCACCGCGTGACCAGCGAGCTCGACCACGGCGAGATCCTGGCGCAGGCGGTGGTGCCGGTGCTGCCGGGCGACACGCCCGAGGCGCTGGCGGCGCGGGTGCTCACGCAGGAGCATGTGATCTACCCCCGCGCGGTGGAGCGGCTGCTGGCCGCCGCCTGATCAGACGCCCTTGGCGAACACCAGCCCCGCGTGTTCGCGCATGGCGTGGAACTTGATCTTCGGCCAGTTGGCCTCCACGGCGCGCAGGGTGGCCGAGTGGTCCACCAGCAGCGTGGGCGCGTCCACCGCGTCCAGCGCCACGCGGTGGCTGTTGGCGTCGATGAAGCGCTTGAGTTCGACCTCGCCACCGTCCTCGGGTGCGCAGGTCACCCAGCGCGCCACCTGGTAGGGGCTGTTCATGATGCGGGCTTTCACGCCGTACTCGTGCTCCAGGCGGTGCGCGACCACCTCGAACTGCAGCTGACCCACGGCGCCCAGCAGCAGCACCGAACCCGCCACAGGGCGGAACACCTGGATGGCACCCTCTTCGCCGAGCTGGGTCAGGCCCGCGCGCAGCTGCTTGCTGCGCAGCGGATCGGCCACTTCCACGCTGCGGATGATTTCCGGCGCGAAGAAGGGCAGGCCGGTGAACTGCAGGCTTTCGCCCTCGGTGAGGGTGTCGCCCAGTTGCAGCACGCCATGGTTGGGGATGCCGATGATGTCGCCGGCAAAGGCTTCGTCGAGCAGTTCGCGGCGCTGTGACAGGAAGCTCACCACGGTGTTGGGTCGCAGGTCCTTGCCCGAGCGCACCACCTTGAGTTTCATGCCGCGCTCGAAATGGCCGCTGGCCACGCGCACGAAAGCGATGCGGTCGCGGTGCGCCGGGTCCATGTTGGCCTGGATCTTGAAGACCACGCCGCTGAACTTGGTCTCCTCGGGTTTCACTACGCGCTGGATCGCGGGCCGTTCGCCCGGGGGCGGCGCCAGATCGACCAGGGCGTCGAGCACCTCGCGCACGCCGAAGTTGTTCACCGCCGAGCCGAACAGCATGGGCGTCTGCTGGCCGGCGAGGAACTTGGCCTCCTCGAACGCGGGCGAGGCGCCGGCCACCAGCTCCAGCTCGTCGCGCGCCTGCGCGAACTCGGCGCCGAAGCGCTGCAGGCTCTCGGGGTTGTCCAGGCCGGCCAGCACGTCCTCGTCGCCACCGCGGCGATCTTCACCGGCGGCGAACACGCGCATCTGGTCGGTGCGGCGGTCGAACACGCCCCGGAAGGTCTTGCCCATGCCCACCGGCCACGTGAAGGGCACGACCGTCATGCCCAGCTCACGCTCGATCTCGTCCATCAGGTCCAGCGGGGCCTGCACCTCGCGGTCCATCTTGTTGACGAAGGTCAGGATGGGCGTGTTGCGCGCGCGGCAGACCTGCAGCAGGCGGCGGGTCTGGGGCTCCACGCCGTTGCCGGCGTCGATCACCATCAGCGCCGCGTCCACGGCCGTGAGCACGCGGTAGGTGTCTTCCGAGAAGTCCTGGTGCCCCGGGGTGTCCAGCAGGTTGATCACGCAGTCGCGGTACTCCATCTGCATCACCGATGAAGCGACCGAGATGCCCCGCTGCTTTTCGATTTCCATCCAGTCGCTGGTGGCGTGGCGCGCGGCCTTGCGCGCCTTCACGCTGCCCGCGATGTTGATCGCGCCCGAGAACAGCAGCAGCTTCTCGGTGAGGGTGGTCTTGCCCGCGTCGGGGTGGGAGATGATGGCGAAAGTGCGCCGGCGGCGCACCTGGTTCGGGATGTCGGACATAGCCTCTGATTATCCCCGGTGGACAATACGGCTTATGCACCCCAAAGCCCTTCTGGACGAAAGCGCCAGCCTGATCGAGCAGGTCTTCAAGTTCGAGCACCCCGCCGACGCGGTCGTCGCGCGCCATTTCCGTGAAAACCGTTCCCTGGGCCCACGCGAGCGGGCCACGCTGTCCGACACCGTCTACACCATCCTGCGCGAGCGCCTCAAGCTGGAGTGGCTGGCCCGCTCCGGCAGCGGCTCCAAATGGCGCCGGCTGGCGATCCTGGCCTTTCCGGGCGACCGCGACTTCGTCAAGAGCGCCCTGACGGACGCCGAAAAAAGCTGGCTCGACCATTGCGACGCCGTCACCGACGCCGACCTGATGGCGCCGCACCGCCACAACCTGCCCGAATGGCTGGCCACGGCCCTGCGCGAGCAGGTGGGCGACGAATTCGACGCGCTGGTCGCCAGCCTGAACCAGCCCGCGCCCCTGGACCTGCGGGTGAACGTGCTCAAGGCCAAGCGAGATGCCGCCCTGGCCGGCCTGCAGAAGGCCGGGCTCACGGGGGCGGCCACGCCGTATTCGCCCCTGGGCATCCGCCTGCAGGGCAAGCCCTCGCTGGCCAAACTGCCGGCCTTCGTGCAGGGTGAGGTGGAAGTGCAGGACGAAGGCTCTCAGCTGCTGGCCCTGCTGCTGGATGCCAAGCGCGGCGAGATGGTGGTCGATTTCTGCGCCGGTGCCGGGGGCAAGACCCTGGCCATCGGCGCCGCCATGCGCAACAGCGGCCGGCTCTATGCCTTCGACACCTCCGGCCACCGGCTCGACGCGCTCAAGCCCCGGCTGGCGCGCAGCGGCCTGTCCAACGTGCACCCGGTGGCGATCGCCCACGAGCGGGACGACCGCATCAAACGCCTGGCCGGCAAGATCGACCGCGTGCTCGTCGACGCGCCCTGCTCGGGCCTGGGTACCCTGCGGCGCAGCCCGGACCTGAAATGGCGCCAGACGCCGCAGACCGTGGCCGCCCAGGCCGAGCTGCAGCAGGCCATCCTGCACAGCGCCGCCCGCCTGCTCAAGCCCGGCGGCCGGCTGGTGTACGCGACCTGCAGCCTGCTCCAGGCCGAAAACGAGGCCGTGTGCGCGGCATTCGAACCGGCCCACCCGGACTTCGAACCGATGCCGGTAGCCAGCCTGCTGGAGGGGGTGCACGTTTTCGGGGCATCCACCCTGTGTGCGGGCGACAATGGGAAATGGCTGCGTTTGTGGCCGCATCGGCACGCAACAGACGGCTTTTTTGCTGCCGTTTGGCGGAAAAAGGCTTGAATTGTGTTCAAGTCGCCTGAAATAAAGGCTTAAGTTTTCATCCCTGGCCGTCCATGGGTTGGTGATTTGCACCCCCGGCCTTAAAATCCAAGCTTCGCTGGCCCACACCGCCCATGGGCTTGGCGCCCCTCCATGTCCGTGACCCAGGGCGGTCTTTTAGGAACCCCATGTTTTCTTCCGATTCCGGAATCTTCTCTGCTGTCTGGGATGGCCTGATCCAGTTTTTGGCCAGCGGCCTGACGGGCGCCGCCTGGTGGCAGGTGCTTATCGTGGCCCTGGTGTTCACGCACATCACGATCGCCAGCGTCACCATCTACCTGCACCGCCATTCCGCACACCGGTCGCTGGACCTGCACCCGATCGCGTCGCACTTCTTCCGCTTCTGGCTCTGGATGACCACCGGCATGGTCACCAAGGAGTGGACGGCCATCCACCGCAAGCACCACGCCAAATGCGAACACGAAGGTGATCCGCACAGCCCGCACATCTTCGGCATCAAGAAGGTCTTCTACGAGGGCGCCGAACTCTACCGGGCCGAGGCCAAGAACGCCGAGACCATGGAGCGCTACGGCCACAACACGCCGAACGACTGGATTGAAAAGCACCTCTACACCGGCCGCTCGCGCCTGGGCGTGAGCCTGATGCTGATCATCAACGTGGCGCTGTTCGGGGTCCTGGGCCTGTCGGTCTGGGCGCTGCAGATGGCCTGGATTCCCATCACCGCCGCCGGCATCATCAACGGCATCGGCCACTGGTGGGGCTACCGCAATTTCGAAGCCGCCGACGGCAGCACCAACGTGTCGCCCTGGGGCATCCTCATTGGCGGCGAAGAGCTGCACAACAACCACCACACCTACCCGACCTCGGCCAAGCTGTCGGTCAAGCCCTACGAATTCGACATCGGCTGGATGTACATCACCATGCTGAAGTCCGTGGGCTTGGCCTCGGTGAAGAAGGTGCCGCCGAAGATGGCCTATGGCGCCGTGCGCCCGGTGGCCGACGAGAAGACGCTGGAGGCGATCATCGCCAACCGCTACGAGGTGATGGCCGGTTATGCGCGCGAAATGCGCGCCGCCTGCAAGCACGAACTCGAGGCCCTGAAGCAGCGCCGCGGCGACGCCACCGTGCTGCAGGCCGCGCGCCGCTGGCTGCACCGCGATGACGACAAGGTGCCGGCCAACGTCAAGCCCCAGTTGGCCCAGGTGCGCGCCGAGCACCCGGTGCTCGACAAGATGGTGACCATGCGCGAAGAACTGCGCGCCCTGTGGTCGAGCACGAACTCCACCCGCGAACAGCTCGCCGTGGATCTGCAGGCCTGGTGCCGCCGCGCTGAGGAAAGTGGCATCGCCGCACTGCGCGACTTCTCGATCCGCCTGCGTTCCGCCCACGCCTGATTGGCCCACCCCTGCGCCGTGCCTGCGGCGCGTCACCCCCCTCAAGGGGGCGGCGCTGACGGACTACTGGCAAAGCCGGATCCGTGGCCCTTGGAAGGAATAAAAAAACCCGCTGTTTTCACAGCGGGTTTTTTGTTGGGAATCGGCTCGATTACTTGAGCTTGATTTCCTTGTAGTCCACGTGCTTGCGAGCCTTGGGATCAAATTTCTTGATCAGCATCTTCTCGGGCGTGGTCTTCTTGTTCTTGGTGGTGGTGTAGAAGTGGCCGGTTCCAGCGGTGGATTCCAGCTTGATCTTCTCGCGTGCGCCTTTGGTTGCCATGTTCGGTTCTCCTTAAGCTTGACCGCGTGCGCGCAGGTCGGCGAGCACGGCGTCAATGCCGTTTTTGTCGATCAGGCGCAGGGCGGCACCGGAGACGCGCAGACGCACCCAGCGGTTTTCGCTCTCGACCCAGAATCGGCGGTATTGCAGGTTCGGCAGGAACCGGCGCTTGGTTTTGTTGTTGGCGTGGGAAACGTTGTTCCCGACCATGGGCTTCTTGCCCGTGACGTCGCAGACGCGTGCCATGAGGACACTCCGATCATTTCAAACAGCTGCGGACCGCGAACCGGAGGTGTCTCCGTGTCGGCCCATCAGCCTCACCTCGCCAGGAAAGGGTGGCGGTAACCCGAATCTGCTTCGTGCCCGGGCAAGCCGGTAAATCTCAGCAAAGCCCGCAATTATAGCCAACTGGCGGCCAAGCCGCCAAGGCCGGCCATCAGCCCCGCGTTCAGGCGGCGTTCTGCTCCAGGAAACGCTGGGCGTCGAGGGCGGCCATGCAGCCGGTGCCGGCGCTGGTGATGGCCTGGCGGTACACGTGGTCCTGCACGTCGCCGGCGGCGAACACGCCGGGCACGCTGGTCATGGTGGCCATGCCCTGCAGGCCCGAACGGGTGGTGATGTAGCCGTCCTTCATGTCCAGCTGGCCCTTGAAGATGTCGGTGTTCGGCTGGTGGCCGATGGCGATGAAGCAGCCTTTGACATCCAGGTCTTCGGTCGCACCGGTCTTCACGCTTTTCAGGCGAACGCCGGTCACGCCGGTCGGGTCGCCCAGCACCTCGTCCAGCGTGCTGTGCAGTTTGAGCTCGATCTTGCCGGCGGCGACCTTCTCCATCAGCTTGTCGATCAGGATGGCTTCGGCCTTGAAGGTGTCGCGGCGGTGGACCAGCGTGACCTTGCTGGCGATGTTGGACAGGTACAGCGCCTCTTCCACGGCCGTGTTGCCGCCGCCGACCACGCTGACTTCCTGGCCACGGTAGAAGAAGCCGTCGCAGGTGGCGCAACCCGACACGCCCTTGCCCATGAAGGCTTCCTCGGAGGGCAGGCCGAGGTACTTGGCCGACGCGCCGGTGGCGATGATGAGTGCATCGCAGCTGTATTCACCGCTGTCGCCCTTGAGCACGAAGGGGCGCTTGGAGAAGTCGACCGCGTTGATGTGGTCGAAGATGATCTCGGTCTTGAAGCGCTCGGCGTGCGCCAGGAAACGCTGCATCAGGTCGGGGCCCTGCACGCCTTCGGCATCGGCGGGCCAGTTGTCCACATCGGTCGTGGTCATGAGCTGGCCGCCCTGGGCGATGCCGGTGATGAGCACGGGGTTGAGGTTGGCGCGCGCGGCGTAGACGGCCGCGGTGTAGCCGGCAGGGCCTGAACCCAGGATGAGGACTTTCGCGTGTTTCATGTTGAGCGCCCCATCGAATTTGGGGCCAAGTGGTTTAGAGTCGGTGGTTATATGGGCGCGTTCGGGGGCAAATCCAGTGCCGCGTGGCGCCCAATGTGTGCGAATCATTGTATGAAAGAGCGCCGCGCGCGCCGTCCCAACCAAGGAATACACGCATGTCTCTCCTGTCCAATCTCGACCTGATCCGCAGGGTTCCCTTGTTTTCCACCTTGACCCAGGCCCAGGCCGAATCGGTGGCCGATTCGGTGGTCAAGCGGCGCTTCAAGCGGGGGGAGTGCATCGTCGAGCAGGGCAAGAAGTCCAACTGCCTGGCCATCGTGCTGACCGGGCGGGCGCGGGTGGTCACCACCGACACCCGGGGGCGTGAGGTGATCCTGGCCACCATGAACCCGGGCGACTACGTGGGCGAGATGAGCCTGATCGACAACCAGCCGCATTCGGCCACCGTGCGCGCCGAGGTGCAGACCGACGTGCTGATCCTGGGGCGCACCGAATTCGCGCGCTGCCTGCCGGAAAACACCTCCATGGCTTATGCGGTCATGCGCGGCCTGGTGCAGCGCCTGCGCCACGCGGACCGCAAGATCGAGTCACTCGCGCTGATGGATGTGTATGGGCGTGTCGCCCGAGCCCTGCTGGAGTTCGCCCAGCCCGACAAGGACGGCGTCCTGACCATCAAGGACCGGGTCTCGCGCCAGGACGTGGCCAAGATGATCGGGGCTTCCCGCGAGATGGTCAGTCGCGTCATGAAGGACCTGGAAGACCGGGGCTTCATCGAGGTGACCGAAGAGGGCAGCACCGTCATCAAGGAGCGCCTCAACTCGCTCGGTTGAGGGCTCTTTCGCACCCGGCCGGCGTCGCCCGGTCGGTGGCTGTCATGGGGTAAGCTTGTCGCTGGATTTCAGCGAGGCCTATGACTTATTCACTCAACACCCTCAACGCCGACCGCGGTTCCGCGGCGCCAGCGGGTGTGTCCCGGTTTGCCCAGGAAATCGGCCTGGTGCTGGGCGCTGCGGCGCTCGCGTTCTGGCTGCTGGCGCTGCTCAGCCATTCCCTGGCCGACCCTGCCTGGAGCACCACGGGCACCTCCACCGAGGTGAGCAACTGGGGTGGCCGCCTGGGCGCCATGCTGTCGGACTGGAGCTATTACCTGCTCGGCTTTTCGGTCTGGTGGCTGTTTCTCGCCGGGGTGCGGGCCTGGTTGTCCACCCTGGCGCGCTGGATCCGCGGCGCGCAAGGTTCGGGCGATGAAGCCATGGCCGGCGATCGCCTCTGGCACCGCCCCTGGGCGCGCCGCGCGCTGTTCTGGCTGGCCTTGGTCGGCCTGATGGCGGCCAGCACGGTGCTGGAATGGAGCCGCCTCTACCGGTTGGAAGCCTTGTTGCCCGACCACGCAGGGGGCGTGCTGGGCCATGCGCTGGGGCCTGTGGCGATGCGCTGGCTGGGCTTCACCGGTTCGGCGCTGGCCATGCTGGCGGTGCTGCTGGTGTGTCTGCCCACCGTCTTCCGCTTCTCCTGGGGCCACTGGGCAGAGGAAGTCGGGCACACGCTGGATGGCTGGTTCGAGGCCCGGCGCGAGAAGCGCGAGGCGGTGGAGGACCAGCGCATCGGCGAGAAGGCCGCGCGCGAGCGCGAAGAGGTGGTGAAGGTCGAGCGCGTCGAGATCGAGGAGCACCACCCGGTGCCCGTGGTGATCGAACCCACGCTGGTCGATGTGCCCAAGAGCGAGCGCGTGGCCAAGGAGCGCCAGAAACCGCTGTTCACCGAGCTGCCCGACAGCAAGCTGCCGCAGGTGGACCTGCTCGACAGCGCCCCCTTGCACCAGGCCGGGGTGGACAGCCAGACGCTGGAGATGACCAGCCGGCTGATCGAGAAGAAGCTCAAGGACTTCGGCGTGGAAGTGCGCGTGGTGGCGGCGGCCCCGGGCCCCGTGATCACGCGTTATGAAATCGAACCCGCCACCGGAGTGAAGGGTTCACAGATCGTCAACCTGGGCCGTGACCTGGCCCGTTCGCTGTCGCTGGTGTCGATCCGCGTGATCGAGACCATCCCCGGCAAGAACCTGATGGCGCTGGAACTGCCCAACGCCAAGCGCCAGACCATCAAGCTCAGCGAGATCCTGGGTTCGCAGGTCTACAACGACGCCAAGTCCATGCTGACCATGGGCCTGGGCAAGGACATCGGGGGCCAGCCCGTGGTGGCCGACCTCGCCAAGATGCCGCACTGCCTCGTGGCCGGTACCACCGGTTCGGGCAAGTCGGTGGGCATCAACGCGATGATCCTGTCGCTGCTCTACAAGGCCGACGCGCGCGACGTGCGCCTGTTGCTGATCGATCCCAAGATGCTGGAGATGAGCGTCTACGAGGGCATTCCGCACCTGCTCGCGCCGGTCGTGACGGACATGAAGCACGCGGCCAACGGCCTGAACTGGTGCGTGGCCGAGATGGAGAAGCGCTACAAGCTCATGAGCAAGATGGGCGTGCGCAACCTCGCGGGCTTCAACACCAAGATCGACGAGGCCACGGCGCGCGGCGAGATCATCGGCAACCCGTTCAGCCTCACGCCGGAGCAGCCTGAGCCGCTGGAGCGCCTGCCCTACATCGTGGTCGTGATCGACGAACTCGCCGACCTGATGATGGTGGTGGGCAAGAAGATCGAGGAGCTGATCGCCCGCCTGGCCCAGAAGGCGCGCGCGGCCGGCATCCACCTGATCCTGGCGACCCAGCGCCCGAGCGTGGACGTGATCACCGGCCTGATCAAGGCCAACATCCCCACGCGCTTGTCGTTCCAGGTCAGCAGCAAGATCGACAGCCGCACCATCCTCGACCAGATGGGCGCCGAAAGCCTGCTGGGCATGGGCGACATGCTTTACATGCCCTCCGGCACGGGTTTCCCGATCCGCGTGCACGGCGCCTTCGTCAGCGACGACGAGGTGCACCGCGTGGTGGCCTACCTGAAAGAGCAGGGCGGCGAACCCAACTACATCGACGGCGTGCTCGAAGGCAGCATGGGCGACGGCGAAGGGGGCGACCTGTTCGGCGAAGGCGGTGGCGAGGGTGGCAGTGGCGAGAAGGATGCGCTGTACGACCAGGCCGTCGAGATCGTGCTCAAGGACCGCAAGGCCAGCATCTCCTATGTGCAGCGCAAGCTGAAGATTGGTTACAACCGCGCGGCGCGTCTGCTGGAGGATATGGAGAACGCGGGGCTGGTCAGCGCGCTCACCTCCAGCGGGCAGCGCGACATCCTGGTGCCCTCGCGCGGCGGGGAATGAAGCCCGCCGGCATGCAACCAAGTCGGCGCAACCGGGTCCTACCGTCCATGATCAAGCAACTCCTCACTTCCTGCGCGTTGTCGCTGGCCGCGCTCGCCGCCCACGCCGATGGCCTGCAAGACCTCGAAAGATTCCTGCGTGAAGTGGACAGCGGCAAGGCCGGCTTCACCCAGGTCGTGACCTCGCCCAAGCGCGCCAACGAAACCGTGGCGCGCAGCAAGACCTCCAGCGGCACGTTCGAATTCCTGCGGCCCAACCGTTTCCGCTTCGTGTACGCCAAGCCGTTCGAGCAGACCATCGTGGCCGACGGCCAGACCCTGTGGCTCTACGACGTGGACCTGAACCAGGTGACATCGCGTTCGCAGAAGGAAGCCTTGGGCAGCACGCCTGCCGCGCTGATCGCGGCCGGGACCGATCTCAAAGGGCTCTCGGACGCGTTCGAACTCAAGCCGGCCGCCGCCCGCGATGGCCTGGAGTGGCTGGAAGCCCGCCCGAAGGATCGCAACGGCCAGCTGCAAGTGGTGCGCGTGGGCTTTCGCCAGGGGCAGCTGTCGGTGCTGGACATCGAGGACAGCCTGGGCCAGCGCTCGGTGCTCACCTTCAACAGCTGGCAGGCCAATGCGCCGCTGAAGGCGGGGGACTTCAAGTTCCAGCCGCCACCGGGTGCCGCTGTCGTCAAACCCTGATCGTTTCGCCGTGTCGACCGCCAGTACCCACGTGCCCCTGGCCGAGCGCCTGCGCCCGCGCACGCTGGCCGAGGTGATCGGCCAGCAGCACATGCTGGGCGAGGGCATGGCCTTGCGCCTGGCCTTCGAATCGGGACAGCCGCACAGCTGCATTCTCTGGGGCCCACCGGGCGTGGGCAAGACCACCATCGCCCGCCTGATGGCCGACGCGTTCGACGCGCAGTTCCTCACCATCAGCGCGGTGCTGGGCGGCGTCAAGGACATCCGCGAGGCCGTGGAGCGGGCCGAGGTGGCGCGCAGTGGCCTCTCGCCCCAGCGCACCATCCTGTTCGTGGACGAGGTGCACCGCTTCAACAAGAGCCAGCAGGACGCCTTCCTGCCGCACGTGGAAAGCGGCCTGTTCACCTTCATAGGTGCCACCACCGAAAACCCCTCGTTCGAGGTCAATTCGGCGTTGCTCTCGCGCGCGGCTGTCTACGTGCTGCGACCCTTGTCGGAAGACGATCTGCGTCAGATCGTGGCCAAGTCCCAGGCGATCGACGCGGTACCGGCCATCGAATCGACCGCCGTGGACCGCCTTATCGCCTACGCCGATGGGGATGCGCGCCGCCTGCTCAACACGCTGGAGACCCTGGCGGTGGCGGCCGGGCGGGAAAAACTCGCCGAGGTGAGCGATGCCTGGCTGCTCAAGGTCCTGGGCGAGCGCATGCGCCGCTACGACAAGGGCGGCGAACAGTTCTACGACACCATCAGCGCCCTGCACAAAAGCGTGCGCGGTTCCGACCCCGATGCCGCCCTGTACTGGTTCGTGCGCATGCTCGACGGGGGCGCCGAACCCCGGTACATGGCCCGCCGCTTCATCCGCATGGCCAGCGAGGACATCGGCCTGGCCGATCCCCGCGCCTTGCGCCTGGCCCTGGACGCCGCCGAGGTGTACGAACGCCTGGGCAGTCCCGAGGGCGAGCTGGCCCTGGCCGAGTGCGTGGTGTACCTGGCGGTGGCGCCCAAGTCCAACGCGGTCTACAAAGCCTTCAATGAAGCCAAGGCCTTTGTGAAGAAGGACGGCACCCGCCCCGTGCCCATGCACCTGCGCAACGCGCCGACCAAGCTCATGAAGTCGCTGGACTACGGCAAGGGCTACCGCTACGCGCACGACGAAGAGGGCGGTTTCGCGGCCGGTGAACGCTATCTGCCCGATGGCATGGCCGACCCGGGCTTCTACCGCCCGGTCGAGCGTGGGCTGGAGTTGCGCATCGCCGATAAGCTGCGCGAGCTCAAGAAACTCAACAATCAAAAAGACTAATGCACTGCCAATCGCGCTGATGCGGTCTGGGGAGTTGCACCTAAAACCAGGGTAAACCCGCGTCCGCTAAGGGCTTACACGCATGTGGGCCCCAAAAGCCCCTCATTACAATCCGTCCACCAACCCGCAGTCGGTCCTGTTTCAAGGTCATGTCTGGCGGGTTTTTTGCTAGGTTGAAACGGGCCGGCGCCACAAGCGCTTCCCGGCCTGTCACAAAACACGGAGAAACATTCATGGAAGTTTTGCTGCAGCAGATCATCAACGGTCTGGTGTTGGGCAGTATGTATGCGCTGGTGGCACTGGGGTACACCATGGTGTACGGCATCATCGGACTGATCAACTTTGCGCACGGCGACGTGCTGATGGTGGGGGCCCTCACCAGCTGGACGGTCATCGGCTGGATGACCAGTGCGTCCACCGGACTACCGACCTGGGTGGTCCTCCTGCTGGCCACCATCATCGCGATGGTGGTCTGCGCCACGCTCAACTTCACGATCGAGAAACTGGCCTACCGGCCGCTGCGCAATTCCAACCGACTCGCGCCCCTGATCACCGCCATCGGCATGTCGCTGCTCTTGCAGACCTTCGCCATGATCATCTGGGCGCCGAACCCGAAGTCCTATCCCTCGATGCTGTCTCGCGAGCCGATCGCGTTCGGTGGCGCGGTGATTTCGGTGACGCAGGTCGTCATCCTGGCCACCACGGCGGTCACGCTGGCCTTCCTGATGTGGCTGGTCAACCGCACCAATCTGGGCCGAGCCATGCGGGCCACGGCCGAGAACCCGCGTGTGGCCGCGCTCATGGGCATCAAGCCCGACGTGGTCATCTCCGCCACCTTCATCATCGGCGCCATGCTCGCGGCCATTGCCGGCGTGATGTGGGCCTCCAACTACGGCACGGTGCAGCACGCCATGGGCTTCATGCCCGGCCTCAAGGCCTTCGTGGCCGCGGTGATGGGCGGCATCGGCAACCTCGCCGGTGCGGTGGTCGGGGGCATTGCGCTCGGCCTGATCGAATCCCTGGGCGCCGGCTACCTCGGCAAGCTCACCGGTGGGGTGCTGGGCAGCCAGTACACCGACATCTTCGCCTTCATCGTGCTGGCCATCGTGCTCACGCTGCGTCCCTCGGGGCTGCTGGGTGAACGTGTGGCGGACCGTGCCTGACCGTCCGGGAGAAACACCATGATGAACACCAAAACCGGCAAGCTGATCGTCTTCCTGATCGCGGCGGTGGCTTTGCTGCTGCTGCCCATCATCCTGCAGTCCACCGGCAGCAACTCCTGGGTGCGCATTGTCGATATCGCGCTCATGTACGTGCTGCTGGCCCTCGGCCTGAACATCGTGGTCGGCTACGCCGGCCTGCTGGACCTGGGCTACATCGCGTTCTTCGCGGTGGGGGCCTATGTGTTTGCCTTGCTGGGTTCGCCCCACCTCGCCGACACCTTCCCGGCCATCAAGGCCATGTTCCCCAACGGCCTGCACTACAACATCTGGCTGGTGATGATCCTGGCGGCGGCGATTGCGGGGGTGGTTGGCATGATCCTGGGGGCACCCACGCTCAAGCTGCGTGGCGACTACCTCGCCATCATCACCCTGGGCTTCGGCGAGATCATCCGCATCTTCCTGCTGAACATGGACCGCCCGTTGAACATCACCAACGGTCCCAAGGGCATCAGCCAGATCGACACCATCTCGGTGTTCGGCCTCGACCTCGGCAAGCGCCTGACCATCGGTGACTACACCTTCCAGCCGGTCACGCTGTACTACTACCTGTTCCTGTTCTTCGTGGTGTTGGCCATCGTCATCTCCTACCGCTTGCAGGATTCGCGCATCGGCCGCGCCTGGATGGCCATTCGTGAAGACGAGATCGCCGCCAAGGCCATGGGCCTGAACACCCGCAACCTCAAGCTGCTGGCCTTCGGCATGGGCGCGTCCTTTGGTGGCGTGTCCGGCGTGTTGTTCGCCTCGTTCCAGCGCTTCGTTTCGCCCGAGTCCTTCTCGCTGATGGAGTCGGTGATGGTGGTGGCCATGGTGGTGTTGGGCGGCATCGGGCACATCCCGGGCGTGGTGCTGGGTGCTCTGTTGCTGGCAGGCCTGCCTGAGGTGTTGCGCCATGTGGCACACCCGCTGACCGAACTGACGGGGGGTCGCCTTGGCCCCGAGATCCTGCGCCAACTGCTCATCGCGCTGGCCATGGTGGTCGTGATGCTGCTGCGCCCCAGAGGCTTGTGGCCCTCGCCCGAGCACGGCAAGTCCCTGACCAAGTAAGCGGAGCATTCACATGAGCGACACCATTCTCAAAGTGGCGAATGTTTCCAAGCGCTTTGGGGGCCTGCAGGCCCTGAGCGATGTGGGCATCGAAATCAAGCGCGGTCAGGTCTATGGCCTGATCGGCCCCAACGGCGCCGGCAAGACGACCTTCTTCAACGTGCTGACCGGGCTGTACACACCCGACAGCGGTTCCTTCGAGCTCGCGGGCAAGCCCTACACGCCCAGCGCGGTGCACGAGGTGGCCAAGGCCGGCATTGCCCGCACCTTCCAGAACATCCGGCTGTTCGCCGAGATGACCGCGCTGGAAAACGTCATGGTCGGGCGCCACGTGCGCACCCATTCGGGCCTGATCGGCGCCGTGCTGCGCACGCCCGGTTTCAAGCGCGAAGAGGCCGCGATCACGGCGCGCGCGCGCGAGCTGCTGGCCTATGTGGGCATTGAGAAGTTCGCCGACTACAAGTCGCGCACGCTGAGCTACGGCGACCAGCGCCGCCTGGAAATCGCGCGCGCCCTGGCGACCGACCCGCAGCTGATCGCGCTGGACGAACCGGCCGCCGGCATGAACGCCACCGAAAAGGTGCAGCTGCGCGAGCTGATCGACCGCATCCGCAAGGACAATCGCACCATCCTGCTGATCGAACACGACGTGAAACTGGTGATGGGCCTGTGCGACCGCGTGACCGTGCTCGACTACGGCAAGCAGCTCGCCTCCGGCTCACCGGCCGACGTGCAGAAGGACCCCAAGGTAATCGAGGCCTACCTCGGCACTGGCGGCCACTGATCAAGGATTGACGCAAATGGCAAACACACTCCTCAAAGTCAGCGGTCTGAAGGTCGCGTACGGCGGCATCAAGGCCGTCAAGGGCATCGATCTCGAAGTGCGCGAGGGCGAGCTGATCTCGCTCATCGGCTCCAACGGCGCCGGCAAGACCACCACCATGAAGGCCGTCACCGGTTCGCTCGCCTACGAGGCCGGCGACATCGAGTACCTGGGCCAGAGCATCAAGGGCAAGGGCGCCTGGGATCTCGTGAAGCAGGGCCTGGCCATGGTGCCGGAAGGCCGTGGCGTGTTCACCCGCATGACCATCACCGAGAACCTGCAGATGGGCGCCTACATCCGCAAGGACAAGGCCGGCATCGCGCAGGACATCGAGAAGATGTTCGGCATCTTCCCGCGCCTGCGCGAACGCAAGGACCAGCTGGCCGGCACCATGAGCGGTGGCGAGCAGCAGATGCTGGCCATGGCGCGCGCGCTCATGAGCCAGCCCAAGGTGCTGCTGCTCGACGAGCCGTCCATGGGCCTGTCGCCCATCATGGTGGACAAGATCTTCGAGGTCGTGCGCGACGTCTCCGCCCAGGGTGTGACCATCCTGCTGGTGGAGCAGAACGCCCGCCGCGCGCTGCAGATCGCCGACCGCGGCTACGTGATGGATTCGGGCGAAATCATCATGACCGGCGTGGGCCGCGACATGCTCGACGACCCCAAGGTGCGCGCCGCCTATTTGGGCGAATAACACGAAATCGGCCCGTATCGGGCCGAAAACTACAATCATGGGTTGCGCACCTCGGTGCCCAACCCATTTTTCATTCATGACCCAAGCCCAAACCCCCCCACCGCCGAGACCGGTGCGCCTGCGGCGCACGACGACAACCAGCTCATCGCCGAACGCCGCGAGAAGCTCAAGGCGCTGCGCGAGGCGCAGAAACAGGGCCAGGGGGTGGCGTTTCCCAACGACTTCAAACCCGCCGACAAGGCGGCCGACCTGTTCGCCCGCTATGGCGAGACCACCAAGGAAGCGCTGGAAGCCGAGCCGGTGCGCGCCAGCGTGGCCGGTCGCATGATGCTCAAGCGCGTGATGGGCAAGGCCAGCTTCGCCACGCTGCAGGACGCGTCCTTCGGTCCCTCGGGTGGCCGCATCCAGATCTATCTGAACAACGACGGCGTGGGCGAGGCTCAGCACAGCGCCTTCAAGCACTGGGACCTGGGCGACATCATCGCGGTCGAGGGCGTGCTCATGCGCACCCGCACCGGCGAACTCACCATCCAGGCCGACCGCATCCGCCTGATCACCAAGAGCCTGCGCCCGCTGCCCGACAAGTTCCACGGCATCGCCGACCAGGAAATCAAGTACCGCCAGCGCTACGTGGACCTGATGACCGACGAAACCGCTCGCAAGCGTTTCGTCGCGCGCAGCCAGGCCCTCGCCAGCATCCGCGACTTCATGGTGAGCCACGGCTTCCTCGAGGTGGAAACGCCCATGCTGCACCCGATCCCGGGCGGTGCCAACGCCAAGCCGTTCAAGACCCACCACAATGCGCTGGACCAGGAGATGTTCCTGCGCATCGCGCCCGAGCTCTACCTCAAGCGCCTGCTGGTGGGCGGTTTCGACCGTGTGTTCGAGATCAACCGCAACTTCCGCAACGAAGGCATCAGCGTCCGCCACAACCCCGAGTTCACCATGATGGAGTTCTACGCGGCGTACTGGAACTACCAGGACCTGATGGACTTCAACGAGCAGCTCATTCGCCACGTGGTGCGCCAGGTGCGCGGTGACGAGCCGCTGACCTACCAGGGCCAGCCGGTGGACATCCTGTCGCCGTTCGAGCGCCTGACGATCCGCGAAGCCATCGTCAAGTACACCGAGGCGGGCGACAGCGTGGACGATGCCGCCTGGCTGCAGGCACAGCTCAAGAAGCTGGGCCTGAGCGAGGAAAAGCACCAGCTCTCCGGCCGCAGCCTGCCCAGCCTGCAGGTGCTGTACTTTGAAGAGAAGGTCGAGGACAAGCTCTGGAACCCGACCTTCATCATGGACCACCCGACGGAGATCTCGCCGCTGGCGCGCGCCAACGACGCGAACCCTGCCGTCACCGAGCGCTTCGAGCTCTACATCACCGGGCGCGAGTTCGGCAATGCCTTCTCGGAACTCAACGACGCCGAGGACCAGGCCGCGCGCTTCCAGGCGCAGGCCTCGGCCAAGGACGGGGGTGACGAAGAGGCCATGTACTACGACGCCGACTACATCCGTGCGCTGGAGTACGGCATGCCGCCCGCCGGCGGTTGTGGCATCGGCATCGACCGCCTGATGATGCTGCTGACCGACAGCCCCAGCATCCGCGACGTGATCCTCTTCCCCGCGCTGCGCCGCGAGGTTTGAAGAGGGCACCCCCTGCGCCGCTTCGCGGCTTCCCCCTCTCTGGCGCCTTCGGCTGGGAGGGGGACGGCATCTTGGGCCGGCGGAGCCGGACCCTTGATGCCCCTGGTGGGCGCTGTTGGCGCTCCGAAGCTGTCAGGAACGATCAGAAATTCAGTTTGAGGATGGCCTTGCGCGGGTCCTTGCGCAGGGCGTCCAGCGCCTGGCGCAGCCAGTCCAGGTGCGCCTGGGCGTCCTGCTGAAGCTCGGGCGTGGGATCGGGCAGCAGCGCCACGACGATCTTGAACTTCAGCGTGGTGCCCACGGGCAGTTGCACCGAGGGGCGCAGGCCGCCCGCGACGATGCTGGTGGCCGCGGCCAGGGCCTGCGCCTCGCGCACCGGCCCTTCCATCAACAGCGCCAGGGTGCTGTCGTCGACCCGGCTTGCCGTGTCCACGTCGCGCGCTACCGAGCGCAACAGCGAGCCGGTGATCACCAGCGCGCGGTCGGCCACCTCGCGGCCGTGCTGCTCGGCAAACCAGCCGTGGTTGTCCAGGCCGATCAGCAGGAGCGCGCTCTGGTGCCCGTAGCGCTGGGCCCGCACCACGCTGTCGTGCAGCCGCAACATGAAGTTGTGCCGGTTCGTGAGGCCGGTGAGCGGCTCGGTCAGGGCCAGTGCGCGGGCGCGGGCCTGGGCCTCGTGCTGCAGGGACGAGCGTTGCAGCAGGCCGTAGATCAGCAAGGGCGCCTCGAGGGCGGCGGCGATCACCATGCCGTACTGCGACAGGAAACCCGATGAGATCAGACCGAAGTTGCGCATCACCGGCAGCGCCCCGGCCAGCAGCACCGGCAGCATGCCCAGCGCGATCCAGCGCACCCAGCGGTCCCCCGTGCGCCAGGCTGCCCAGAGCATGGCGTAGACCAACGCGAGCGTGGCGGCGGAGGCGGCCGTCACGGCCTGCAGGCTGCCATGGGTGGGGTACAGCGTGTCCCACAGAATCAAGCCCGCCAGAACCGCGGGCAGTGCCAGGGCGGAGCGGTCCAGCCAGCGACCGATGCGCCTGGGTTGAACCACCTGCCGCACAAACAGCAGACCGAACACCGCCGCCATCGGCATCAGCACGAACTCGGCCAATCCGTTCCACTGCGCCGAGTTCGGCCAGAGGAACTGGCCGGCCACACCCAGCGACGCGGCCATGGCCAGCCCGAGGACTGTGATGTAGATGGCATAGGCGGCAAAGCTGGTGTCCCGGAACACCAGCGCATTGGCCACTGCGGTCGCGGTGAGCAGCAACGCCATGCCGAAGTAGGCGCCCAGCAGAAACTGCTGGTGGATGCGCAGCTCGCGCAAGGTGTGGTGGTCGTGAATCTGCAGCGTGCCGGAGAACGGCACGCGAGCGTGTTCGATGCGCACCCAGTAGGTCACTACAGCGTCGGTGCGGGGGTCGAGCGAGAACACCGGGTAGCGGTCGGGAAAGGCCCAGTGGCTCACCGCGAGGCGGTCGCCGGCGTTTTGCGCTTTCCATTCGCCATTGGACAGCCGGTGGTAGAGGCTGATGCGGTCGGTGCCCGAGCGCGCCAGCTCCAGCTCCCAGCGCGAATGGTCGTCGCGGGCCTCGGCATCGAAGCGAATCCACAGCGCGCCGCCGTCCGGAAGGAGGAGGCGGTGTTCGGCGCTGCGCACCGCAAACGGCAGTTGGTCCTGTTGGGCTTCCACCTCCTGCACCGTCAGCTGGCCGCCGGTATCCACCCAATACAGGCTGCGCTGGGCCAGGGGCACGCTGGGTTGTGTGCCGTCGAGCACCACAGGCGGCAGCTCGGCGGCCACGCCGCGCAGGACAGGAAAAAGGGAGAAGAAGGCCAGCGCCAGCCAGGCGGCCAGCCTGCGAGCGCGACGGATCCCGGGCGTCGCGCCCTTCCACAAAACGTCAGACATCCCCCGATTGTGTCGCCTGTGACATTGACCGGGCGTGACGCAGGTCCGGCGACGGGCGCCGTTCGTAAAAAAGAAGCCCCGGGGTCGCGAAACCGCCGGGGCCGTGGTGGCAATGGGGGCCGTGGATCAGGCGTAAGCGGCCAGCGCCTTGCGCATCTTCTTCATGGCCGCCACCTCGATCTGGCGCACGCGTTCGGCGCTCACACCGTACTCGGCCGCCAGTTCGTGCAGCGTCATGCCGCCCGAACCGTCGTCGTTCACCTTGAGCCAGCGCTCGCTCACGATGCGGCGCGAGCGTTCGTCGAGCTCGCTCATGGCGCGCGCCACACCTTCGGTGGCCAGCGCATCGCGCTGGGCCGATTCGAGCACCGCGGTGGGTTCGTGGGTGGCGTCCGCCAGGTAGGCGATGGGGCCGAAGCTGTCTTCGCCGTCGTCGCCCGGGGCCGGGTCCAGCACCACGTCGCCGCCGGAGAGGCGCGTTTCCATTTCGCGCACTTCTTCGGGTTTCACGTTGAGTTCGCGGGCCATCACGCCCACTTCGCTGTCGGACAGCACCTCGCGGTGGGTGTCGCCATCGACCGCATCGGCGCGGAAGCCCTGCTTGCGCGAGCGCAGGTTGAAGAACAGCTTGCGCTGGGCCTTGGTCGTGGCCAGCTTGACCATGCGCCAGTTCTTCAGGATGTATTCGTGGATCTCGGCCTTGATCCAGTGCATGGCGTAGCTCACCAGGCGCACGCCCTGGTCGGGGTCGAAGCGCTTGACGGCCTTCATCAGGCCGACGTTGCCTTCCTGGATCAGGTCGCCATGGGGCAGGCCGTAGCCCAGGTACTGGCGCGAGATCGACACGACGAGGCGCAGGTGGGACATCACCAGTTGGCCGGCGGCGTCCAGGTCGTTGTCGTCGCGCAGGCGGCGGGCGGCCTGCTGCTCCTGCTCCAGCGTGAGCAACGGCAGGCGGTTGACCGCGGAAATGTAGGCGTCCAGGTTGCCCAGGGGCGGCACGAGCGCCCACGGATTCGCCACGGCGATCGAGCCGGTGGTGGCGGTGGCAACAGGAGCAAGCGTGTGGGACATGTGAACCCTCCTCAGGTGTCTGCGAAGAATATTAGCACTCTCTAGGAGCGAGTGCTAAAGCAGAAGTTCCTTGCCCTTGGCCGGATGCGGTTTTGCATTCACCGTCATTCATTTGATAAAAAAGTATCCATTTTTGGAGGTTGCGCCACGGCGACTGCAGGCCTTCGCCCATGCACCGACAATCGGTCCATGCCCATTGCCATCAATTCCGACGAAGTGCTCACCCCGCCCGTGGCCGCTGCCACCGTGATGGTGGTGCGCGACGGGCCTGCTGGCCTGGAGGTGCTGCTCGTGCGCCGGCATGGCAATTCGGGCGTGCTCGGTGGCGTGCATGTCTTCCCGGGTGGCAAGCTGGATGCGGCCGACCGGCGGACCGACCCAGCGGCGCTGGACCGACCCGCCGCCACCTGCCTCGCTGGGCTGGGCGAACCCGGCCTGGACGTGGACACGGCCCTGGGCCTGCACGTGGCGGCGTTGCGCGAGACCTTCGAGGAATGCGGCCTGCTGCTGGGCCAGGCGAACGGCGCCAGGCACGTGCAGCCCGTGCGCGAGCAGACGGCCACCGGCATCGCGTTCGCCGCCGCCCTGCAGGCCCAGGGCCTGCCCATTCCCACCGCCTGTGTGCTGCCGTGGTCGCGCTGGGTCACGCCGCGCGTGCCTTCGGTGACCAACAAGCGCTTCGACACGCGCTTCTTCGTGGCCGTGGCACCCGATGACCAGACGGTGGAGCACTGCGCCCACGAAGCGACGGAAGCCGTGTGGCTTCCGCCGCGCACTGGCCTGGAGCGCTACTGGGCCGGCGAGATCGACCTGGCGCCGCCGCAGATCATGAGCCTGAGCGAGCTCAGCCGCCTGGCCGATGTGGCGCAGGTGCTGGCCACCGCGCGCAGCCGCCCGCCCTCGCTGATCGAGCCCGAGCCGTTCGACGAGGACGGCCGGCGCGTGATCTGTTATCCCGGCGACCCGAGGCACAGCATCGCCACCCGGGTCTGGCCCGGCCCGACGCGCCTGCTGCACCGCAACCAGCGCTTCGAGCCCGAGAACGGCCTGGCCGCGCTGCTGGGCTGAACGGCAGGAACTCGCCTCCCTGAAAACCATCGAAATGGCTTGAGCCACCGAACAGGAGCTGTCCATGCGTTTGCGCTTGTGGTGTTTGGTCGGTGTGGCCTTCCTGAGCGCGTGCGCGGGCTACGGACCGACGGCCGACATGGCCGGCCAGAACCGCGACCAGGTCGTGGCGCGGATGGGTCCACCGGAAACCACGCGCCAGATCGACGGGGGCACCCGGCTGGAATATCCCCGGGGCCCTTATGGCCTGCACACCTGGTTCGTGGACCTCGATGCCTCGGGCCGCGTGGTCCGCTCGGAGCAGGTGCTGACCGAGGCGCGTTTCACCCAGATCAACCCCGGCATGAGCGCCGACGAGGTTCGCGCCAGGCTGGGGCGCCCGGGCGAGGTGCAAGGACTGGGGCGGGAGCGCGGCATGGTCTGGAGCTACCGCTTCGTGAACCCGTTCTGCCGCTGGTTCCAGGTCGAGATCTCCCTGGAGAACGTGGTGCGCTCAGCGGGTTATGGCGAGCCGCCGGAGTGCGTCCGACGAGAGCCGGTGTTCAATCGTTGACCGTGCCGAAACGATAGACCGTGGTGGCGCGGTAAGGCCGGTCGGGCGCCACGGTGTTCTGCGGCAGCGCCGGGCAGTTGGGGGCGTTGGGAAAATGCTGGGGCTCCAGGCAGACGGCCGAGCGGGGCCGGTGCCGCACGCCCCACTTGCCGAGGTCGGGGCGCTCCGCCACCCCGAGCTGGCCGGCGGTGTACACCTGCAGCAGCGGTTCGGTGGTCCACACGTCCAGGGTGCGGCCGCTGGTGTCGCTGCGCAGTTGCGCGCACAGGCGTGCGGCGGATGTGAGCCGGGGTTCCAGCACGTAGCTCAGGTCGATGTCGGGCAAATCACCCAGCACCTGGGCCGTGCGCAGGTTCTGCGGGTGGCCGTCGAGCGAAACCAGGGCCCCCGTGGCGATGCCGTCGGCCCCGGTGGCCAGCACCTCGCGCGAGCCGGGCACCTGCAGCACGTGGCCATCGATGCGCTGGCCCTGGCCCACACCATCGAGGTTGAAGTAGATGTGGCTGGTGAAGCTCGCGGGGCCGGGTGCGTCGAGCGCGGTGGCCGTGTGTTCGAGCACCAGCGCGTTGTCGTCGTCGAGCCGGTAGGTCAGCTGCAGGTCCAGCGTGCCGGGGAAGCCGTCTTCGGCGGTGAGGAAGCGGTGGTGCAGCCGCAGGGTCTGGGCGTCGGTCTGCGTGGCGTCGAACACGCGGTGGCGCGAGCCGCGCGGCCCGCCGTGGATGCAGTGCGCGCCCGCGTTGGGCGTGAGGTGGTGCTCGTGCCCGTCGAGCGTGAAGCGCGCGCCGCCGATGCGCCCGGCGTAGCGGCCCACGAAAGCGCCCATGGAGGGTGAGCCGGTGATCACGTCGGCCAGCTGGTCGTAGCCCAGCGCCACGTCGTCCAGCGCGCCCGAGCGGTCGGGCACGACGATCTGCAGCACCTTGGCCCCGAGGTTGGTGATGGCCACCACCATGCCGCGCGCGTTGCGCAGGAAGAAGAGGGCGGTGGGCCGGCCGTCCACTTCGCCTTGGAAGCGCGCCGGGTCGAGCAGATGAGGGAATGCGGCTGGGTTCATCGGCCCTATTGTGGGCCGAGCGCGTGAATCAGCTCGCCCAGGCGCTCGCGCTCGGCGGGCTGCAGGTCGGTGAGCGGCGCGCGCACCGGGCCGGCGCCGCGGCCCACGAGCTGAGCGCCGGCTTTCACGATGCTCACCGCGTAGCCCGCGCCTTTGTTGCGGATGTCGAGGTAGGGCATGAAGAAGGACTTCAGCAGACCGTGCTGCGTGGCGTGGTCGTCGCGGCGCACCGCCTCGTAGAAGGCCATCGCCGTCTTCGGGATGAAGTTGAACACCGCCGACGAGTACACCGGGGTGCCCAGCGCCTTGTAGGCCGCCGCGTACACCTCGGCGGTGGGCAGGCCGCCCAGGTAGGAGAAACGATCGCCCATCTTCAGGTAGATCGACATCATGAGCTCGATGTCGCCGATGCCGTCCTTGAAGCCGATCAGGTTGGGGCAGCGCTCGGCCAGGATGGCGAGCGAGTCGGGCGTGAGCTTGCAGACGTTGCGGTTGTAGACGATCACGCCGAAGTCCACGCTCTTGCAGACCTGCTCCACGTGGGCGATCAGGCCGGCCTGGCTGGCTTCGGTGAGGTAGTGCGGCAACAGCAGCACGCCGTGCGCGCCCAGGCGCTCGGCCTCCTGCGCGTGCGCGATGGCGGTGCGGGTGGGCCCGCCCGCGCCCGCGATGATGGGCACCTTGCCGCGGCAGGTGGTCACCGCGGTGCGCACCACCTCGCTGTACTCGGCGCCCGAGAGCGAGAAGTACTCGCCGGTGCCACCCGCGGCGAACAGCGCGCTGGCCCCGTAGGGCGCGAGCCACTCCAGGCGCTCGGCATAGCCTCGGGCGTTGAAGTCGCCCTGCGCATCGAAGTCGGTCAAGGGGAAAGACAGCAGGCCGCTGCCGACGATGGATTGGAGTTCCTGGGGGTTCACGGGGCAGCTCAGTCCAGTTTGATGTTGGCCTCGGCGACGACCGCGCCCCAGCGCTTGCGTTCGGCGTCGAAGAAGCGGTCCTGCTCGGCCGACTGCATGGTCACCACCTCGGCGCCCTGGCCGGTCAGGCGGGCGCGCACGTCGGGGCTGCGGATGGCCTTGATCAGCTCGGCGTTCAGGCGCGCGATGAGCGCGGCCGGTGTGCCGTTGGCCACCAGCACGCCCTGCCAGGTGCCGGACTCGAAGTCCTTGACGCCCTGTTCGGCCAGCGTCGGCACCTCGCCCACCAGCGGCATGCGCGTCTTCTTGGAGATGCCCAGCACCTTGAGCCGGCCGCTCTGCACGTGCGGCAGCGTGGCCAGCATCCCGTTCATGATGACCTGGGTCTGGCCGGCCACCGTGTCGGTCACGGCCTGCGAGCCGCCCTTGTAGGGCACGTAGGTCCACTTGGCGCCGGTGGCGCGCTCCACGGCCACGCCGGCCACGTGCGGCGCGCTGCCCACGGCCGTCACCGCGAAGTTCAGGTCGGTGGTCTTGGACAGGGCCACCAGTTCCTTGAGGTTGTTGGCCTTGACGGAGGGGTGCACGGCCAGCATGTGCGGCGAGTACGCCAGCATGGTCACGCCGCGCAGGTCCTTGCTCGGGTCGAACGAGAGCTTGGTGTAGACCGCCGGGCTGATGGCCAGCGCGCCCACGTCGCACAGCAGCACGGTGTGGCCGTCGGGCGTGGATTTCGCCACCAGATCGGCCCCCAGGTTGCCGTTGGCGCCGGGCCGGTTCTCCACGATCACCGGCTGCCCCAGGCTGTCGGACAGCGGCTGGCTGATGGCGCGCGCGATGATGTCCGAGGAGCCACCCGGCGGGTAGGGCACGATGATCTTCAGCGGCTTGTTCGGAAAGCCCTGCGCGTGCGCGGCGGGCAGGCCGGTCACGGCGAGCGCGGCGGACGAGGCGAGCAGTTGTCGGCGGTTGATGGACATGGTGATCTCTCCTTGAAGGGTTTACTTGACCAGGCCGGGCAGCCAGAGCGAGAACGCGGGCACGTAGGTGACCAGCATCAGGCAGATGCCCAGCGCGCCGTAGAACGGTGCGATGGTGCGCATCACCTGGCCGACCGAGATGCCGCCGATGGCACAGCCCACGAACTGCACCGAACCCACGGGTGGGGTGTTGAGACCGAGCGCGCAGTTGATCAGCATCACGATGCCGAACTGCGTCGGGTCCATGCCGAACTGCATCGCGATCGGCATGAAGATCGGCGTGCAGATCAGGATGGTGGCCGCCATGTCCAGGAAGGTGCCGAGCACGAACAGCAGCAGGTTGATCATGAGGAAGATCACCCAGGGCTTGTCCGACACCGACTTCATGAGCTCGCCGGTGAGTTGCGGCACTTCGTAGAGCGCCATGAAGTAGCCGAAGGCGGCCGAGATGCCGATCAGCAGCAGCACCACGCCGGTGGTCTTGCAGGCCTTGGCGCAGGCTTTCAGGAAGTTGTGCCAGGACAGCGTGCGGTACACCAGCACGGTGATGGCCAATGCCCAGGCCACCGCGATGGAGGCCGACTCGGTGGCGGTGAACGCGCCCGAGAGAATGCCGGCGAGGATGATCACGATCACCAGCAGGCCCGGCAGCGCGGCGCCGAAGGCGCGCAGCACCTCGCCCCAGCCGGGGAACTTGCCGTGCGTGGGGTAGCCGCGCTTGACGGCCACGTAGTAGGCCGCGCCCAGGTTGCAGATCGTGAGGATCAGCGCCGGGATCAGGCCGGCCAGGATCAGGCTGAGCACGCTCACCGAGGCGATGCCCGAGGTGGCCAGCGTGAAGATGATCATGTTGTGCGAGGTCGGCATGATGGCGCCGACCAGCGAGGCGTGGGTGGTGACGTTGACCGCGTAGTCCGCGTCGTAGCCCTCCTTCTTCATCAACGGGATCATCACCGAGCCGATGGCCGAGACGTCGGCCAGCGGCGAGCCGGCCACGCCGCCGAACAGCGTGCAGCCCACCACGTTGCTCATGCCCAGGCCGCCGCGCACGTGGCCCACCAGGCTGTTGGCGAAGCGCACGATGCGGTCGGCGATGCCGCCGTACAGCATCAGCTCACCGGCGAACACGAAGAAGGGGATGGCGAGGAAGCTGAACACCTGCATGCCGCCGACCATCTTCTGGAACACCACCGCCACCGGCAGGCCGGCCACGAGGATGGTGGCGACCGAGGACAGGCCGATGGCGAAGGCCACCGGCACGCCGAGGATCAGGAACAGGGTGAAGCTCAACCCCAGGACAGTCAGTTCCATGCGGGCTCCACGAGGGTGCCGCGGATCAGCGCGACGATGTGTTCGATCGAGAACAGCACGATGAGCGCGCCGGCGATCACGATGGGCAGGTAGTCGATGCCGTCGGGCACCGGCAGCATGGGTTTCTTCTCGCCCCACTTGGCGGTCATCCACAGCCAGCCGCTTTGCACCATGAGCGCGCCGAAGATCGCCACCAGGGTGTGGATCACGTACTCGATGCGGCGCTGCCAGCGCAGGGGCAGCAGGCTCACCAGCGACTCCAGGCCGATGTGGCCCGCGTCGCGCACGCCCACGGCCAGGCCGAAGGCGGTGACGAAGAGCACCAGCAGCATGGCCAGGGCCTCGGCCCAGGTGGGCGTGTCGTTGAAGACGTAGCGGCCGATCACCTGCCACTGCACGCACAGAACGACCGCGATCAGCCCGGCCACGGCCAGCATCAGGCACAGCTTGGACAAGCCGGCACACAATTTGGTGAACATGGGAAACCTTGCTCCCCCGCCCGCCGGAGCGGACGAGGGCTGGAGGAGAGGGATGGGGGGAAAAAAAGGGACGCCGTTTACTTGGTGTCCTGGATCGCCTTGACCAGGCGCTTCATGTCCGGCGTGATCATGAACTTCTCGTACACCGGGCCCATCACAGCCTGGAAGGACTTCTTGTCGACTTCGACGATCTCGGCGCCGGCGGCCTTCACGTTGGCGAGCGACTTGGCTTCCTGCTCGTCCCACTTCTGGCGTTCGAACGCGACCGACTCCTTGGCGGCGGCGCGGATCATGTCCTGCTCGGCCTTGGGCAGCTTGTCGTAGACCACCTTGGACATCACCAGGATCTCGGGCGCCATCGAGTGTTCGGTCTTGGAATAGATCTTCACGGCCTCGACGTGCTTGGCGGTGTCGAACGAGGGGATGTTGTTCTCGGCGGCGTCGATCAGGCCGGTCTTCAGGCCGGTGTAGACCTCGCCATACGGCATGGGCGTGGCGTTGGCGCCCATGGCGCTGACCAGCGCGACCCACAGGTCGGACTGCTGCACGCGGATCTTCAGGCCCTTGGCGTCGGCCACGGTCTTGATCGGCTTCTTGGCGTAGATGGAGCGCGCGCCGCTGTCGTAGAAGGCCAGGCCGATGAAGCCGGCCGACTCGCAGCTCTTGAGGATCTCGTCGCCCACCGGGCCGTCCAGCGACTTGCGCATGTGCGCGATGGAGCTGAACAGGAAGGGCATGGTCGGCACCTGGGTCAGCGGGCAGATGGCGTTCATCGGGCCCACGTTGACGCGCGTGAAGTCCAGCGCGCCGATCTTCACCTGGTCGATCGTTTCCTTCTCGCTGCCCAGTGCCTGCTTGTTGAAGACCTAGATCTTGTGCTTGCCGCCGCTCTTCTTCTCCAGCAGCTCGCTCATGTGCTTCACGGCGGCCACGGTGGGGTAGTCGTCGGCGTTGTGCGTGTCGGCCGAGCGGAACTCGGTGGCCTGGGCCGCGAGGGCGGCACAGGCGGCCACGATGGTCAGGAGGGGTTTGATGTTCATGTCGTCCTCAGCGCTTTCGGTTGGGTGGTTGAAAACAGGGGCTTGGGCCTGGGGCCTCTTGTGGGAATGCAGGGCTCAGAAAATCGTGCAGGCGGGCTCGGGCAGCCCGCGCACGCCGGGGCGCAGCGCGAACACGCCGCCCGCCAGCGGTTGGTCGGACAGGTCGCCACCGGGCCGGATGGAGGTGACGAACAAGGTGTCGAGCCCGCTGCCGCCGAAGGCGCACATGGCGGGCTTCTTCACCGGCACGGCGAGCGATCGGTCGAGCCGGCCGTCGGGCGTGAAGCGGTGCACCAGGCCGGCGTCGTTGCCGCAGATCCAGTAGCCGCCGTCTTCGTCCACCGCCGCGCCATCGGGCCGGCCGGGCAGGGCCTTCATGTCGACCCAGGCGCGCGGGCGGTGCGGCGTGCCGCTGTCGGTGTCGTACTCGTAGGCCCAGATGGTCTGCACGCTGGGGTGCGAGTCCGAGAGGTACATGGTCTTGCCGTCGGGGCTGAAGGCCATGCCGTTGGGCGTGATGAAGCCGCCCTGCAGCGCGCGCAGCGCGGCGCCGTCGAAGGCGTACAGGCTGCCAGCGGGCGCGGCCAGCGACATGTCCATCACCATGGTGCCGGCGCGCAGCCGGCCCTGGCGGTCGCAGCGGCCGTCGTTGAAGCGCATGCCGCCCTGCGGGTGCCGCACGCGGGCGCGCGCTTCCTGGGTCAGCGTGCCGTCGTCCTGCGGCGTGAGCACCGCCACGCCGGTTTCCATGGCGGCCACCCAGCGGCCGTGCGGCGTCGCTTCGCTGCCGGCGGCCAACGCCATGCAGCCGGCCATCTCGGGCGTGGCCCACTGGCGCGATTGCCCGGTGGCCGCGTTCCAGCACCAGAGCGCGCGGCCGGGGATGTCCAGCCAGAACAGGGACTGGCGCTGCGCGTCCCACACCGGGCTCTCGCCCACGCCGTTGCGCGCGTCGAGCACCAGGTCGGCCTGCGTGGTCATGGTGGGCGTGCCGTTCAGAACGGGCCGGCCTTGACGAAGCCGCCGCCCTGGTAGATCGCGGCGGGGTCGTTCAGGTCGGGCGCGCTGGTGCGCGCGAAGACGGCCTCGCGGAACACGTCCGAGGTGTCCCGGGGCACGTAGCCCACGTGGCGCGCGCGGCTGTTGTCCCACCAGGTCACGGCGTTGTCCGACATGCCGAACACGATGCTGTGGCCCAGCACCGGCGTGCTCAGGCAGGCGCTGATGAGGCGGTGCAGGTCGTCGAAGCTCAGCCAGGTGGCGAGCATGCGGCGGTCCTTGGGTTCGGGGAACGAGGAGCCGATGCGCACGCAGGCGGTCTCGATGCCGTGGCGGTCGTAGTACAGGCGCGCCAGGTCCTCGCCGAAAGCCTTGCTCAGGCCGTAGAAGCCGTCGGGCCGGGCCGGGTGGTCGGCGTGGATGGTCTCGCTTTGCTTGTAGAAGCCGGTCACGTGGTTGGAGCTGGCGAACACGATGCGCTTGACGCCGTGCCGCCGCGCGGCCTCGTACAGGTGGTACGCGCCCAGGATGTTGGCCTGCAGGATGGCGGCGAAGGGCGCCTCCACCGAGATGCCGCCCATGTGCACGATGGCGTCGCAGCCGCTCACCATGGCGTCGACCTCTTCCGCGTTGGCCAGGTCGGCCAGCGCGACTTCCTCGCCGGCCTGTGCCGCGCCCAGGTCGGCGCGGTCCGAGAGGCGCAGCACTTCGCAATTGCGCTTGAGGCGCTCGCGCAGGGCGGTGCCCAGGCCGCCGGCGGCGCCGGTGAGCAGCAGGCGGTGGTGGGTTTTGAGAATGACGTCCATGGTGTGTGCGGTCTTGTCTCGAAGGGCTTGGACTTTCGCGAGGGGTTTGCTACAGTCCGGCCATCTTGTTGTCTGTTGTCGGTTGTCAGACAACTTGGGCGAATTGTGTGAACGCCACAATGGCGTGTCAAGGAAAAAACAATGCTCCCCGTGAAAACCCTAGGAGACGAGGCGATGCCGATGGCAGCGCCGCCACCGCGCCCCCGCCGGCAGCGCGGCCTGGTGCCCGAGATCGTCGATACGCTGACGGCCGACGTGCGCGAAGGCCGCCTTCAGACGGGCGACAAGCTGGCCACCGAATCCGAGCTGATGGCCCGTTTCGCGGTCAGCCGCACCGTGGTGCGCGAGGCCATCTCGCGCCTGCAGGCCTCGGGCCAGGTGGAGACGCGCCACGGCATCGGCACCTTCGTGATGGCCCCGCCCGAGCAGAGCAACTTCCGCGTCGCGCCCGAGGACTTCGCCACCGTGGCCGACGTCATCTCGCTGCTGGAGCTGCGCATCAGCCTGGAGAGCGAGGCCGCGAGCCTGGCCGCGCAGCGCCGCGACGACAGCCACCTGCAGAACATGGCCGCCGCGCTCGCGGCCTTCGAGGCCTCCATCGACGACGTCTCCGACGCCGTGCCCTCGGACTTCCAGTTCCACATGGAAGTGGCGCGCGCCACCGGCAACCGCCACTTCGCCGACCTCATGACCTACCTGGGCACGATGATCATTCCGCGCACCCGCCTCAATACCGCCAGCAGCGCGCCCGAAGGCCGCCTGGCCTACCTGCGGCGCGTGCACGGCGAGCACCAGAGCATCTACAACGCGATCCGCCTGCGTGAGCCCGAGGCCGCTCGCCAGGCCATGCGCCTGCACCTCTCCAACAGCCGCGAACGCCTGCGCCGCGCCCAACCCGACAGCCCGGCATGACGGACCGCCTCGGCGGCGCGGCCTTCTTCAGCCGGCCGCGCAACGTGGTGCTGCTCGCCACCCTGTGCTGCCTGCTCTGGGGCAGCGCCTACCCGGCCATCAAGAGCGGCTATGCGCTGCTGTCCATCGGCCGCGACGACACGGCCTCGCAACTCGTGTTCGCGGGCTGGCGCTTCCTGCTCGCCGGCGTGCTGCTGCTCGGCATCGCGCGCGCCATCGGGCGGCCGGTGTTCGCGCTGCCGCGCGCCAGCATCGGGCGCATCGCCTTGCTCGGGCTGGCGCAGACCTCGCTGCAATACGTGTTCTTCTACGTCGGCCTGGCCCACACCACCGGCGTCAAGGCGTCCATCCTCAACGCCACCGGCACCTTCTTCAGCGTGCTGCTGGCGCATTTCATCTACCACAACGACCGGCTGGATCACCGCAAGGCACTGGGCTGCCTGGTGGGCTTCGCGGGCGTGATGGCGGTGAACCTGCGGAGCGGTGGCCAGGGGCTGGATGCTGGTTTCACGCTGCTGGGCGAGGGCTTCATCGTCATCGCGGCCTTCGTGCTCTCGGCCGCGAGCATTTACGGCAAGCGGCTGTCGCAGCGGATCGACGCCATGGTCATGACCGGCTACCAGCTGGCCATCGGCGGCCTGGCGCTGCTGCTGGCGGGCCACGCCTTCGGCGGCGCACTGCACGGCATGTCGCTCGCGCCGGCCGTGCTGCTGCTCTACATGGCCGTGCTCTCGGCGGTGGCCTTCGCGCTGTGGGCCGCGCTGCTGAAATACAACCGCGTCGGCATGGTCTCGGTGTTCAACTTCCTCATTCCGGTGTTCGGCGCGCTGCTCTCCGCGCTGTTCCTGGGCGAGCAGATCCTGGCCTGGCGCAATGCCGTGGCCCTGCTGCTGGTGTGCGGCGGCATCTGGCTCGTCACCACCGACCGGCGCCCACCGCCCGGCGCCACCACCCCGGCGGGTTGACCGCCGCGCCAGCGGCGCTACAGTGCCCTTTCGCCAACGCGGCGCCGGGTGGTCTGGTGCCGCACCAGCCAAAGGGGTTGTCATGACGTGGTTGATCATCGGCCTGGTGTTGTTCCTGGGTGTGCACTCGGTGTCCATCGTCTCGCCGCAAGGCCGCCATGCCCTGGCCGGGCGCATCGGCGAGGGCGGCTACAAGGGCGCGTACGCGCTGGTCTCCTTCGTCGGTCTGGCGCTGATCGTCTGGGGTTACGGCCTCGCGCGCCAGGCCCCGGTGCTGCTCTACACGCCGCCCACCGGCCTGCGCCACCTGGCGCTGCTGCTGATGCTGCCGGTGTTCGTGCTGCTGTTCGCGGCCTACCTGCCCGGGCGCATCCAGCGCGCGGCCAAACACCCCATGCTGCTGGCCGTGAAGTGCTGGGCGTTGGCCCACCTGCTGGCCAATGGCACGCTGGCCGATGTGCTGCTGTTCGGCGGCTTTCTGGCCTGGGCCGTGGCCGACCGCATCTCGGTCAAGCGCCGCGCGGCCGCCGGCCTGCTGCGCAGCCCGCCCGCGCTGCCCGGCAGCACGGCCAACGACGCGATCGCCCTGGTCGGCGGGCTGGTGGTCTACCTTCTCCTCGTGTTCTGGGCCCACGCCTGGCTGTTCGGCGTGCGCCCCATGGGCGGCTGACGGGGAACCCTGAGCGGTTCGCGCGCACCAACCGCCTTGCCGCCTCTTTTTCCGCCATCCCTTCCACACCATCATGACCCGTCCCTTCACCGCCCCCCTGCTGCCTCTGTGCGCCCTCCTGGGCACGCTGCTTGCCCCTGCCGCGCATGCGCAAGCCCCCGCTGTCACCACCGAAGTCGTCGCGCGCGGCCTGCACAACCCCTGGGCGGTGGCCTTCATCGGCGAGGGCCGCATGCTGGTGACCGAGCGGCCCGGCCGCATGCGCGTGATTGGCACCGATGGCCGCGTGGGTGAGCCCCTGAAGGGCGTGCCCGACGTGGACGCGGTGGGGCAGGGCGGCCTGCTCGACCTGGTGACCGACCGCGACTTCGCGCGCAACCGCACGGTGCACTTCTGCTACGCCGAGCCCGGCGCGATGGGCATGCGCAACTCCACCGCGCTGGCCTCGGCGCGCCTCTCGGCCGATGCCCGGTCGCTGGAGAACGTGAAAGTCATCTTCAGCCAGCAACCCAAGGTGAGCAGCCGGCTGCACTTCGGCTGCCGCATCGCGCAGGCCGAGGACGGCAGCCTGTTCCTGGCCCTTGGTGACCGTTTCCAGCGCATGGCCGATGCGCAGACGCTGGACAACCACCATGGCAAGGTGGTGCGCGTGCGCCCCGATGGCCGCGCGCACCCCGACAACCCCTTCATCGGCCGCGCCGGCGCCCTGCCCGAGATCTGGAGCCTGGGCCACCGCAACGTGCAGGGCGCGGCGATCGGCCCCGATGGCCGCCTCTGGACCATCGAACACGGCCCGCAGGGCGGCGACGAACTCAACCGCACCGACGCCGGCAAGAACTACGGCTGGCCCGTCATCACCTACGGCGAGAACTACGGCGGCGGTCAGATCGGCGACGGCCTCACCAGCAAGGACGGCCTGGAGCAGCCACTGCTGTACTGGAAACCTTCCATCGCGCCCTCGGGCATGGCCTTCGTGAAAGGCGGCCCCTATGGCAAGGACTGGCAAGGCAACCTGCTGGTGGGCTCGCTCAAGTTCCAGTACCTCGTGCGCCTCGTGATGGACGGCGACCGCGTGGCGCGCGAAGAAAAACTGCTGCCCCAACTGGCCCAGCGCGTGCGCGACGTGCGCCAGGGTCCGGACGGCTTCATCTACCTCCTCACCGACGACCGCGACGGCCAGCTGTTGCGGCTCAAGCCCGGAAGCTGACACCATGAACCCCACGCCCCGACCGGTTGCTCCACAGCGTTCTTCCGACCCACGGCCCAACCGCGCGGGGCTCGCGCGCCACTACGCATCGGTGCGCGAACGCAGCCGCGCGCTGGCCGCGCCGCTCTCGCCCGAGGACTGCCAGGCCCAGTCCATGCCCGATGCCAGCCCGACCAAATGGCACCTCGCGCACGTCACGTGGTTCTTCGAGACCTTCGTGCTCGAACGCTTCGAGCAGGGCTTCAGGCCGTTCGACCCCGCGTTCCGCGTGCTCTTCAACAGCTACTACCAGGGCGTCGGCGAGCCCTTCTCGCGACCGCAGCGCGGCCTGCTCACGCGGCCCGACCTCGCCACCGTGTGGCAGTGGCGCGAGCAGGTGGACGCGCGCATCGCCCACCTCATCGAACACACCGACAGCGCGGACGCGCTGCGCCTGATCGAACTCGGCCTGCACCACGAGCAACAGCATCAGGAACTGCTGCTCACCGACGTGAAGCACCTGCTGTCCATCAACCCCTTGCGCCCGGTCTACCAGCGCCACTGGCCGCTGGTGTCGGTGACCACGGTGGCGCCGCGCTGGGTCGAGCAAGCCGGTGGCCTGGTCGAGATCGGCCACGCGGGCGAGGGCTTCGCATTCGACAACGAGCTGCCGCGCCATCGCCAGTGGCTGGAGCCTTACGCCCTCATGAACCGGCTGGTGACGCACGGCGAGTGGTGGGCCTTCGTGCAGGACGGTGGCTACACCGAGCCGCGCTGGTGGCTCGCCGCCGGCTGGGACTGGGTGCGGGCCCAGGGCCTGCGCGCACCGCTGTACTGGACGCTGCCGCCCGAAGCCTCGGCCACCTTGCCCACCGTGTTCACGTTGCACGGCGAAGCACCGCTGGACCCGCATACCCCGGTCACGCACATCAGCCACTTCGAAGCCGACGCCTTCGCGCGCTGGGCCGCCGCCACACACGCCGACTGGCGCGGCGCGCGCCTGCCCACCGAGGCCGAGTGGGAAGCGGCTGCGGCCGCGCTGCCCGTGCAGGGCAACCTGCAGGAAGGCCACGCGCTGCACCCGCTGCCCGCGCGCGCCGCCGGCGAGGGCCTGCTGCAGATGTACGGCGATGTGTGGGAATGGACCAGCAGCAGCTACAACGCCTACCCCGGCTACCAGCCCGCCGAAGGCGCGGTCGGCGAGTACAACGGCAAATTCATGATCAACCAGTACGTGCTGCGCGGCGGCTCGTGTGCCACGCCGACGTCGCACCTGCGCGACAGTTACCGCAATTTCTTCCCCACCGACGCGCGCTGGCAGTTCAGCGGCCTGCGGCTGGCGCGAAGCGCCTAGGAGACTTCCCATGCGATACATCGACCAGGCGCCGCACTTTGTCCAGTTGCACCACCCGCGCCCCGGCGCCACGCACCCGGAACTCATTGCCGGCCTGATGGCGACACCGGCGCGCATCGCGCCCAAGTTCTTCTACGACGCATTGGGCTCGCGCCTGTTCGATGCCATCACCGAACTGCCCGAGTACTACCCCACACGCACCGAGGCCGCCGTGTTCGCCGAGCATGGCGCCGACATGGCGCGCCACGTGCCCGAGGGCGCGGTGCTGGTCGATCTGGGCGCAGGCAGCTGCACCAAGGCCGCGCGCCTGTTTCCCGTGCTGCAGCCCTCGGCCTATGTGCCGGTGGACATCTCGGTGGACTACCTGCGCGACACGCTCGTGGCCCTGCAGCAGCGCCACGCCGACCTGCCCATGCTCGGCCTGGGCATGGACTTCTCCACGCGCTTCGCGCTGGGCGCCGACGCCACCACCTGGCTGAGCGAACGCGCATTGGCGCAGCAGCCGCGCGTGGTGTTCTACCCCGGCTCCAGCATCGGCAACTTCCTGCCCGACGAGGCCCTGGCCCTGCTGTGCCAGGCGCACGCGGTGTGCGAAGCCGGCGGCACCGGCGGCGGGCTGCTGATCGGCGTGGACCGCGTCAAACCGCGCGCCGTGCTCGAGCCGGCCTACGACGACGCGCTGGGCGTGACCGCGGCCTTCAACCGCAACCTGCTGCGGCACGTGAACCGCCTGCTCGCCGCCGACTTCGCACCCGCCGCGTGGCAGCACGTGGGGCTGTACAACGCGGACGAATCGCGCATCGAGATGCACCTGCAATCCATGGGCGCGCAGACCGTGCGCTGGCCCGGCGGCGAGCGCCGCTTCGCCGATGGCGAGCGCCTGCACACCGAGAATTCGTACAAGTGGATACCCGAGGATTTCGAGACGCTGCTGCGCGAAGCCGGCTTCGGCGCGCCCCGGCACTGGACGGACGCCAATGGGTGGTTCAGTGTGTTCTGGGCGCCGGCGTAGCGGAGGTCAATCCACCTCGCCCAAGACGGGGTGGATGACCACCGAGTGGCCCGGCCCCGCAGCTTCCTGCAGTTTGGGCAGCATGTTCCGCAGCTGGCGGCTGGTGGTCTTGTGGGTGATGGCAATCAAGTCGGTCTGTCCGCCATGCCCAACGTCCTGAAGCAACACATTGACTGAGACATCGGTGTCTGCCAGCACTTGGCTGACTTTGGCCAGCATGCCCGCTTGGTCATCCAATGTCAGCCGGATGTAGAACGCAGCCACATGCTCACGGCTGTAGTGCACGTTGCGGGTCGCGACATGGCTGCGGCGAAACCCCATGTTGAATGCGCCACCCGTGTTCGCAGAACCTCCGCGGTTGGCGAGTTCGATCAGGTCGGCCAGCACGGCGCTGGCGGTCTGACGTCCACCTGCCCCCGAGCCGTACAGGAAGGCCGTCCCCAGCAGGTCACCTTGTAGGGTGATGCCGTTCATGGCTTCGCCCACCTGAGCCAGCATCGATGCTATGGGGACCAGCGTTGGCCGCACGCTGACGAAGAGTCCGGAGGACGCCATCCTGGCCTGTGCGATCAGCTTGATCCGGTAACCCAGGCGTTGAGCAAACTGAATGTCCCGTTGATCGATGGCCTCGATACCTTGGAACTCCACCGCGCCGAAGTTGATTGGGACGCCGAAGCCCAATGAGGCCAGCAGCGTCAGTTTGTGTGCGGCGTCTTCGCCACTGACGTCGAGGGACGGGTTCGCCTCGGCATAGCCCTTGCGCTGGGCATCCGCGATGGCGGTGGCGAAGTCGACGCCGTGCTCGCTCATCTGCCACAGCACATAGTTGGAGGTACCGTTCAGAACGCCCGTGATCGATGAAATGCGGTTGGCCGCCGCCGACTCACGAAGGGTCTTGATGATGGGAATCGATACGGCGACGGCGCCCTCGAACAGCACGCTGCGTTCTACTTCGTCTGCCTTGCACAGGATCTCTTCGCCATGTTGGGCCAGCAAGGCCTTGTTGGCGGTGATGACGTGCTTGCGATTGGCCAGCGCTTGCAGCAAAAGCTGTCGAGCCAGCGCCACATCGCCCGTCAGTTCCAACACCACGTCCACGTCTACATCGTTGACGAGGGCCCAGCAATCGTTGGAGACGTGGCATCCTTGCGGCACCCGCCCTTGGGCACGTGCGGGCGAGCGTGTTGCGACGTGCACGAACTCGATAGGTGTTCGAACTTTGGACCGAATGAGATCCTCATTGCGCATGAAATGCTCGATCGTCGCGGCTGCGACGTTTCCAAATCCCAAGACAGCTGCTTTCATTAATTGCCTAGCGGTGATGTCGGCGAACGATTCCCTCGACTTGCCGTAGAAGTCTGGATATTCATCATTTGGTTCTCGGATTTCCTGCTGGACTGCATGGCGAAGGTGGAATCCGCCATCCGCATGTGTGGCGAGAAGCACGCACAATGGCGGGCATGACCACTCCCACCCTCTCATCCCCCCGCGCAGAACCCCGCCTCACCAGCCTCTCGCACGGTGGTGGCTGCGGCTGCAAGATCGCGCCCGGCGTGCTCAGCGACATCCTCAAGGGCACCAGCGCGATGCCCATTCCCAAGGAACTGCTGGTCGGCATCGAGACCGCCGACGACGCGGCGGTCTACCAGCTCAACGACGAGCAGGCGCTGATCGCCACCACCGATTTCTTCATGCCCATCGTCGACGACCCCTTCGACTTCGGGCGCATCGCCGCCACCAACGCCATCAGCGACGTGTACGCCATGGGCGGCACGCCCATCATGGCGCTGGCGCTGGTGGGCATGCCGATCAATGTGCTCTCCACCGAGACCATCGGCCGGATCCTGGCGGGTGGCCAGAGCGTGTGCCAGGCCGCCGGCATCCCGATCGCGGGTGGCCACACCATCGATTCCGTCGAGCCCATCTACGGCCTGGTCGCGCTGGGCCTGGTGCACCCGAAACGCGTCAAGCGCAACGCCGACGCGCGCGCGGGCGACCGCCTGGTGCTGGGCAAACCGCTGGGCGTGGGCGTGCTGTCGGCCGCGCTCAAGAAGGATGCGCTGCCGGCCGTGGGCTACGCGCAGATGATCGAGCACACCACCAAGCTCAACACCGCCGGCCCCGATCTCGCCGCGCTGGAGGGCGTGCACGCGCTCACCGATGTGACGGGCTTCGGCCTGGCCGGCCATGCGCTGGAGATGGCGCGCGGCTCGGCCACCACGGCGCGCGTGGACATGGCCCGCGTGCCGCTGATCGAAGGCGTGCGCGGCCTGGCCTCGGCCGGCATGGTCACGGGCGCCTCGGGGCGCAACTGGGCCGCCTACGGCCATGAGGTGCGGCTGGATGCCGGCCTGCAGCCGGTGGACCAGGCGCTGCTGAGCGACCCGCAGACGAGCGGCGGCCTGCTCGTGGCCTGCGCGCCCGAGGCCGTGGCCGACGTGCTGGCCGTGTTTCACCGCCACGGTTTTGGCGCGGCAGCCGAGATCGGCGAGGTCGTGGCGTCGAGCGCCGACGGCGCGCGCCTGCGGGTGGATTGAATGAACAAGGGACCTCACACCATGCAACGACAGCACATCAGCTCCGGCTCGCCCTTCGAGGAACAGATCGGCTACTCGCGCGCCGTGGTCGCGGGCGATTGGGTCTTCGTCTCGGGCACCACGGGTTTCGACTACGCCACCATGGGCATCTCGGACGACGTGGTGCAACAGGCCGAGCAGTGTTTCCTGAACATCCAGACCGCGCTGCAACAGGCCGGGGCGAGCCTGGACGACGTGGTGCGTGTCAACTACGTGCTGCCCGACGCCTCGCTGTTCGAGGCCTGCTGGCCGGTGCTGCGCAAGCACCTGGGCCGGGCACGGCCCGCGGCGATGATGGTGTCGGCCGGCCTGCTGGACCCGCGCATGAAGATCGAGGTCGAGGTCACGGCCCTCAAGGCGCGCTGAACACCATGTCCTCTTCGTCCACCACCACCCCCGTTCTCGTCTTCGATGTCTTCGGCACTGTGGTCGACTGGCACGGCAGCATCGTGCGCGAGGTGCAGGCGCTGTACCCGCAGATCGATGCCGATGCCTTCGCCACCGCCTGGCGGGCGGGCTACCAGCCCGCCATGCAGCGCGTGCGCTCGGGCGAGCTGGGCTGGACGCTGATCGACGACCTGCACCGCATGGTGCTGGAGGCGTTGCTGCCCCGCTTCGGCCTGACCCACCTGAGCGAGGCCGAGCGCGATCACCTCAACCGCGTGTGGCACCGGCTCGACCCCTGGCCTGATGCGGTGGCCGGGCTGCAGCGGCTGAAGGCATGCCACACCATCTGCACGCTGTCCAACGGCAATATCGGCTTGCTCACGAACATGGCCAAGCGCGCCGGTCTGCCCTGGGACTGCGTGCTGTCGGCCGAGGTGTTCCGCGCCTACAAGCCCGACCCGCGCGCCTACCTGGGGGCCGTGGCGGTGTTTCGCCTGCGGCCCGAGCAGGTGATGCTGGTGGCCGCGCACCACGACGACCTGACCGCCGCGCGCGCCTGCGGCCTGGCCACGGCCTATGTGGAACGACCACTGGAGTTCGGCGCCGCGCGGCCCAAGGACGTGTCGCCGGTGGCGGCCAACACCTGGCACGCCCGCGATTTCGGGCACCTGGCCGATCAGCTGGGCTGCTAGGGCCTTATTCGACGCGCACGCTGGCGCTGACCGCGTCGGTGAGCGCCTTGCCGGGTGCGATGTTGTCCAGCAGCTCCAGCTTGAGGCCGTAGCTGCCCGCTGGCGGCGAGAGCCAGACCTCGGTCTGCCCTTCGACGAAATCCATCACGACCGGGGCGCCCGATGCGGGCGAGATGGTCAGGCGGAAGTGCCCGGTCTCGGGCAGGCGCTGCGACTGGTGGGCCACGTTGAGCGACGAGGCGTGGAACTGCACCCGGAACGGCCGCTTGACCACCGGGCCCTCCAACTGCAGGGCCACGCCCTTGACCGACAGCGTCTTGGGATCGGTCGGGTTCTTCTTGGTCACCGTGATGGTGGCGGGCTTGCTGTAGACGAAGTGGGGCAGGTGGTTCTGGTCGGCCAGCAGCATGCGCAACGTGTAGGTGCCGGGCTCCAGGGTGAGCACGGTTTCCATCTGGCCCTTGCCGAAGTGGATGTACTGGTCGTTGAACGGCAGCGCTTCCTTGAAGTTCAGCGGCAGGTCGCGGTTGACGAGCAGGTGGTGGTGTCCGCTTTTGGCCCGGCCCGGTTGCGCGATGGGCGCCAGGCCCCAGCCGCCGGACAGGCCGAACTTGAGCAGGTAGGGCGTCTCGATGCGGTCGCCGTCCTTGAGATTGGTGAAGTAGGCCTCGGCCGTCAGTCGCGGCGGCGCGGCTTGCCAGGGGTGGGTCGTGCCGGGTGGGGTCTGCGCGAGGGCGGGCAGCACCGCGGCCACGGCGAGGAGGAGAGAGGCAAGTCGGGTGGAGGCGCGCATGGCGGGCGGATCGGTGGTGGGCGGGGACGCCGTCGCGAAGTCTATCCAATCCGGCCCATACCCGGGGGGGTGTGGGCATGGCCAGGCGCCGGGGCCTGGCGGGGCCGTCATCGACGTGTCACGCGGTGCTGTTCCAGAAAACCGCGGTCGATGCGGTCTTTCCAGCCCCAGACCCAGCCACCGGCCAGGGTCAGCGGCCCCCAGCTCGCGATGGCGTGGCCCGTGCCGCAGGCGAGCAGGGCCATGCGCGGGCGCGAGGGGGGCAGGGCGCGCGGCGCGGTGCCCTCGTGCGCGGCCAGCAGGTTGTGGGCCAATGCCGCGCCGGCGTGCATGTCGCCAGGCGCCCCATCCACGCGGGCGGCCACGCTGCCGGTGGCGAACACCTGAGGGTGGCTGGTGCTTTGCAGGGTCGGGCCGGTCGACACCTGCCCGCTTTCGTTGAGCGCCAGGCCGCTGGCGGGCAACCAGGTGGGGGTGCGCACGCCCATGGCCAGCAGCGGCACGTCGCAGGCCAGGCGGGCGCCATTGCCCAGGTGCACCTGGCCTTCGCTCATGCCCACGCAGGCCTCGCGCAGCACCGTGATGCCGCGGCGCCTGAGCTGGCGCAGCACGCGTTGCCGCACGCCGGGTGGCAGGTCGGTGCCGACCTCGTCACCCCCGGTGATGAGCGTGAAGCGGGCCCCCGGCAAGCCGTGTTCGCGGATGCCTTGTTCGGCCGCGAACACGAGTTCGATGCCATCGGCCTCGGCGCCCACGACGGCCACCGAGACGGCCTGTTGCTGCGCCAGTGCCATCACTTGGGGCCACAGCGCCACGAAGGCCTCCATGGGGCTCAGGTGCAGGGCATGGTGGTTGGCGCCCGGCATCTCGGCGTCGAGCCAGGCGCGGTCGGGCACGGTGCCGGTGTCGATGGACAGCAGGTCGTAGCCCAGCGTGGCCGGCACGCCTTGCGCGCCACCCGTGGCCGCGACCTGCACCTGCCGCGACGCCACATCGAGCCCGGTGCAGCGGCCCTGCAGCCAGCGCGCGCTGGCCGCGCGCACCAGCGGTTCGAGCGCGACGCGCCCTTCGTCCGCCGTGTGCTGGCCGGTCATGAAGCCGGGCAGGCAACCCTGGCCGGTGTGGTGCGCGAACGGTGTGAGCAGGATCACGTCCAGGTTGCCCGGGTGGTGCCGCGCCAGGCGCGCCAACACCTGCAGATGGGCCTGGCCGGCACCGAGCAACAGGAGTTTCTTGATGCCGTGGTGCATGGCTGCCTCAGACCACCAGCATGGCCGCGAACCAGGCGCAGCCGGCGAGCTTCACCGGTGCGGGGCGCCCGGGCGTGCGCCAGAGCGAGGCCAGCAGGAAACTGTTGTACGGCAGAGGGGCGAAATGCACCGCCAGGGCCCAGGCGATCGGCTGGCCTTGCGAGACCAGCATCAGCGCCGCGAAGCCCGTGCACAGGTTGATGACGCTGCCCACGGCGAGCATGTCGCGCCAGAACAGCGTGCGCCAGGCGACCTGGCCCTGCCAACGCCGGCCCCAGAACCCGGTCGTGGTGGGTGCTGGACCGGTCATGGGCAGGAGGGTGTTCAATGGGCGCTCAGGATGCCGGCGCCGAGCAGGCCGAAGACCAGCAGGCCCAGCGCGATGCGGTAGTACACGAAGGCCATGTAGCCGCGCGTGGACACCAGCTTGAGGAAGACCACGATCACGCCATAGCCCACGCCGAAGGCGATCAGCGTGGCCAGGGCGGTGGGGCCGGGCGCGACCGGGCTGCCGTGCTGCCAGCTGCGCAGCAGCTGGTAGAAGCCCGAGCCCATCACGGCGGGAATCGCCAGCAGGAACGAGTAGCGCGCGGCCGCTTCGCGCGTGTAGCCCATGAGCAGGCCGGCGGTGATGGTGCCGCCCGAGCGCGAGACACCGGGGATCAGCGCCATCGCCTGGGCCAGGCCGAACAGCAGGCCGTGGCCCCAGGTGAGCTGGCTCAGCGGGCGCTCGCGCCGGCCGTAGCGGTCGGCCGCGCCCAGGATGATGCCGAACACGATCAGCATGGTGGCCGTGATGTAGAGGTTTCGCAGCGAGCCTTCGATCGCGTCCTTGAACAGCAGGCCCAGCACCACGATGGGCACCGAGCCGATGATGATCAGCCAGCCCATGCGCGCGTCGGGGTCCTGGCGCTTCGCCGGTTGCGTGAGCGAGGCCCACCAGGCGAGGAAGATGCGCACGATGTCGTGCCGGAAGTACAGCAGCACGGCGGCTTCGGTGCCGATCTGGGTGATGGCGGTGAAGGCCGCGCCCGGGTCGCCGCCCGAGGGCAGCAGCGGGCCGATGATGCGCAGGTGCGCGCTCGACGAGATGGGCAGGAATTCGGTCAGGCCCTGGATCAGGCCCAGGAAGGCGGCTTCGAGCCAGGCGGTGGTGGGGCTCATGGGTGGGGCAGGCAATGCGGCATGGTGCGCGAAGTATAGGGATGCGCTGCCCGAGGGGCTCAGGCCAGCAGGGCCTGCGCGAATTCGCGCGCGTCGAAGGTTTCGAGGTCTTCGAGCTTTTCGCCGACCCCGATGAAGTAGACCGGCACCGGCTTCTCGCGCGCGATCGCGCAGAGCACGCCGCCCTTGGCGGTGCCGTCGAGCTTGGTGATGACCAGGCCGGTAAGTTGCAGCGCCTCGTCGAAGGCCTTCACCTGCATGAGCGCGTTCTGGCCGGTGTTGCCGTCGATCACCAGCAGCACCTCGTGCGGCGCGCCGGCATCGGCCTTCTGCACCACGCGCTTGATCTTGCGCAGCTCTTCCATCAGGTGCAACTGCGTGGGCAGGCGCCCGGCGGTGTCCACCAGCACCACGTCGCGCCCGCGTGCCTTGCCGGCGGTCACAGCGTCGAAGCTCACGGCGGCTGGGTCGCCGCCTTGCTGGGTGATGATTTCCACCGTGTTGCGGTCGGCCCAGACAGCCAGCTGCTCGCGCGCGGCGGCGCGGAAGGTGTCGGCCGCCGCGAGCAGCACCGAGGCGCCGCTGTCGGCCAGGTGGCGCGTGAGCTTGCCGATGGAGGTGGTCTTGCCCGCGCCGTTGACGCCTGCGACCATGATCACGGTGGGTTTGTGCTCGCCGATCACCAGCGGCTTCTGCAGCGGGGCGAGCAGGTCGGCGATGGCATCCGCCAGCAGGCCCTTGACGGCGGCCGGGTCGGTGGTCTTGCTTTCCTTCACGCGGCGTTTCAGGTCGCTGAGCAGGTGGGTGGTCGCCTTCACGCCGGTGTCGGCCATCAGCAGGGCCGATTCCAGCTCTTCGTAAAGGGCATCGTCGATCTGGGTGCCGGTGAACACCGTGGCGATGCCCGAGCCGGTCTTGCGCAGGCCGGCCTTGAGTTTGTCCAGCCAGCCCTGGCGCGGCGCGGCCGCGGGCGCAGCCGGAGTGGGTGCCGCAGCGGCTGGCGCGGGCGCCGCAGGCGAGGGCGCGGGGGCCTCAGGCAGGGCGGGCGTGGGCGGGGTGAGGGCTTTTTTGCGAAAGAACGAGAACATTTTTCCAACTCTAGAATCCATTGCATTCTATGAAACGCCTTATGCCGCTGACCAAGCAGCGCTGTTCTGCACTCCTGATGGTCCTGGCGATGGCGGGCGGCACCGCGCTGGCCCAGTCGCCCGCCACCCCGGTTTCCCCTCCACCGAGCACCGCCCAGGCACCCCTGGCGCAGCAATTCACGCTGGCCAATGGCCTGACGCTGATCGTGCGGCCCGACCGCCGCGCACCCACCGTGGTCCAGATGCTGTGGGTGCGCGTGGGTGCCATGGACGAGGTCGATGGCACCAGCGGCGTGGCGCACGCGCTGGAGCACATGATGTTCAAGGGCACGCCCGACATCAAGGCGGGCGAATTCTCGCGCCGCGTGGCCGCCTTCGGCGGCATGGACAACGCCTTCACCACGCGCGACGCCACCGCCTACCACCTGCAGATCCCCGCGCGCCGCCTGGAGACCGCGATGCAGCTGGAGGCCGATCGTTTCGCGCGCAACCAGTGGGACGACGACGAGTTCAAGCGCGAGATCGAGGTGATCAAGGAAGAGCGGCGCCAGCGTACCGAAGAGTCGCCGCGCGCCCGCATGTTCGAGGCGCTCAACGCCATGGTCTACCAGGCCCATCCGTACCGCCGGCCCGTGATCGGCTGGATGAGCGACATCGAGGCGATGACGCCCGGCGACGCGCGCGCGTTCTACCGCCGCTGGTACGTGCCGGCGAACGCCGCCCTGGTGATCGCGGGCGACGTGGACGTGGCGCAGGTGCGCGCGCTGGCCGAGAAACACTTCGGCGCGTTGCCCGCCGCGGCCGTGCCCGCGCGCAAGCCGCGCGAGGAGCCCGCCCAGACGGGGCCGCGCCGGCTCGAGTACCGCGCCGTGGCCGACCAGGCCCTGGTCGCGCTGGCGTACAAGGTGCCGCAGTGGCGCGGCGCCGAGGTGGACAACGAGACCGACCGCGATGCCCTCGCGCTGACCGTGCTCTCGGCCGTGCTCGACGGTTACGACGGTGCGCGCCTGGACCGCGCGCTGGTGCAGGGCGTGGGCACGGGCGGCAAGCGGCTGGCCGACAGCGCGGGCTCGTCCTACGGCCTCATGGGCCGGGGCCCGCAGCTCTTCATGCTCACGGCGGTGCCTTCGGCCGGCGTGACGACCGAGATGGCCTCGGCCGCGCTCAAGGCCGAGGTGGCGCGCATCGCCCGCGAAGGCATCCAGGAAGCGGAACTGCAGCGTGTGAAGACGCAGTGGACCGCTGGCGAGATCTACAAGCTCGACTCCGTGGCCAACCAGGCGCGCGAGCTGGGTGGCTACTGGATCAACGGCATGGGCCTGGACGCGGGCGACCGCCTGATGGCCCGCCTGCGCACGGTCACGGCGGCCCAGGTGCAGTTGGTGGCGCAGCGTTATTTTTCCGACGAACAGCTCAGCACGGGCGTGCTGGTGCCCGATCCCTCGCGCCGCGAAGCGGCTTCTGCGGCCCCGGCCGGTCCTCGGCCCGCGCTGACGCGCCACTGAAGCGAGCCGCGTACACCATGACCCTGTTCACCCTGCTGCGGCGAACCCTGCCGGCCCTGCTCTTGCTGAGCACCCTGGGCACCGCCCGGGCCACCATCCCCATCGAACAGTGGACGCACGCCAGCGGCGCGCGCGTGCACCTCATTGCGAGTCCCTCGATCCCCATGCTGGACGTGCAGATCGATTTCGATGGCGGCCGGCGCCGCGATCCCGCGGCCCAGGCCGGCCTGGCAAGTGCGACCGCCGGGCTGCTCTCGGGCGGTGTGGCCGCGCAGCCCGGACTGCCCGCGCTCGACGAGAACCAGCTCAGCGAGGCCTGGGCCGACCTGGGCGCTCAATTCGGTGCCGGCATCACCCTGGATCGCTTCAGCGTTTCACTGCGCACCCTGGCCGAACCCGATCTGCTCGACCGCGCGGTGGCATTGGCCGCGCGCCAGCTGGCCGCACCTGCCTGGCCCGAGCGGGTGTGGCAGCGCGACCGCGAGCGCCTGCTGGCCGCGCTCAAGGAGGCCGAGAACCGACCGGGCACGCAGGCCAGCCGCGCGTTCGGCCGTGCCGTGTATGGCGACCATCCCTATGGGTTCCGGGCCGATGCCGGCACCCTCAACGCGATCCGGGTGGCCGACATGCGCGCGTTCTACCGCCGCCATGTGGTGAGCTGCCGCGCCCAGGTGTCGATGGTGGGGGCGGTGGACCGCGCCACCGCCGACCGCATCGTGGGCCGGTTGATGGCGGCCGTGCAGCCGCATGGGTGTTCGGCCTTGCCCGATCTGCCGCCCGTGCAGCCGCTGGCGAAGGCCGTGGATCAGCGCCTGCCCTTTGTGGCTGCGCAGGCGCAGGTGCTCATCGGCCAGCCTGGCGTGGCCCGCGCCGATCCCGACTTCTTTGCGCTCTATGTGGGCAACTACGTGCTGGGCGGTGGTGGCTTCGTCTCGCGGCTGATGACGGAGGTGCGCGAGAAGCGCGGGCTGACCTACGGTGTGTCCAGCTACTTCCTGACGGCGCGCCAGGCCGGCGCCTTCCAGATCGCCCTGACCACGCGGCCCGACCAGGCGGCGCAGGCGGTGGACGTGGTGCGCGAGGTGGTGCGCGACTTCGTCGCCAAGGGACCGACCGAGGCCGAACTGCAGGCCGCCAAGGACTATCTCATCAACGGCGAAGCCCTGCGGCTCGACAGCAACCGCAAGCTGCTGGACAACGTGGCCAACATCGCCTGGAACGACCTGCCGCTGGACTACCTCGACACCTGGACGAAGGAGATCGAGCGCCTGAGCGTGGCCGACATCCAGCGGGCCTTCGCGCGCGTGCTGCAGCCCGACCGGATGGTCACCGTGGTGGTGGGTGCGCAACCCTGAGGTCGCGTAAGCTCGCTGCCATGAAAAAGCCTGCCCCCAGCGCCGCGCGCGCCGCCGCGAGCGCCCCCCACGAGGTGCGCATCATCGGCGGCCAGTGGAAACGCACCAAACTGCCCGTGGCCGACCGCCCTGGCCTGCGGCCCACGCCTTCGCGCGTGCGCGAAACCCTGTTCAACTGGCTCGGGCAGGACCTGAGCGGCTGGCGCTGCATCGACGCCTTCGCCGGCACCGGGGCATTGGGCCTGGAGGCCGCCTCGCGCGGCGCGGTGGAGGTGGTGCTGGTGGAGCAGGACAGCGCCTTGCTCGCCAACCTGGGCCGCATCACCACCCAGCTCAAGGCCACGGGCGTGCGCGTGGAGCGGGGCGATGGTGTGGCGGCGCTGCGCCAGCGGGCCGGGCAAGGGCTGGATGTGGTGTTCCTGGACCCGCCTTTTGGTGATGGACAGAACGAGGCCTTGTGCGCCGCCGCGCTGGCCGCCGCGCGCCAGGCGGTGCAAGGGGACGGCCTGATCTACCTGGAGGCCCCACGGGCCTGGAGCGGGGACGAACTGGCCCAGATCGGCCTGCAGGTGCACCGGCAAGGCAAGGCCGGGGCGGTGGCCTTTCACCTGTTGCGGCCATTGCCGGCCCAGTGAGGCGTGGCGCGGGGCCCCTCGCGCATAATCTTCGGCATGAGTTCAGCCCTTGCTTCAACCGGCGGTGGTGGCCGCGTGGCGGTCTACAGCGGTACCTTCGACCCCATCACCCTGGGCCATGAGGACGTGGCGCGCCGCGCCGCGCTGCTGTTCGACGAAGTGGTCATCGCGGTGGCCATCGCGCACCACAAGAAGACCCGCTTCACGCTGCAGGAGCGGCTGGACATGGCCGCCGAGGTCGCGTCCCGCATGCCGGGGCGGGTGCGGGTGCTGCCCTTCGAAGGCCTGATCATGGATTTCTGCCGGCAGCATGGCGCGACCGCCGTGGTGCGTGGCATCCGCAACCTCACCGACTTCGACTACGAGGCCCAGATGGCGGCGATGAACCGCAAGCTGAATGCGGCGGTGGAGACGGTGTTCCTGCTGCCGCAGGCCGAGTTGCAGTGCATTTCCAGCACGCTGGTGCGCGAAATCTCGCAGCTGGGTGGTGATGTGTCGCAGATGGTGAGCGGTGCCGTGGCCGCGCGGCTCGCACCCAAGCCCCTGCAGGCTTAGAACATGAGTCCCCACGCTTCACGCTTCGCTGTTTCGCTGCCCCCCGCGGGGGTGCGGCTTTGCTTGGGGCGGCCCTGCGCCGCAGCCTGACCATGGCCTTGCTGATCACCGACGAATGCATCAACTGCGATGTGTGCGAGCCCGAGTGCCCGAACCAGGCCATCTCCATGGGCGAGGACTTCTACGAAATCGACCCGGCGCGCTGCACCGAGTGCGTGGGGCATTTCGACGAGCCGCAGTGTGTGCAGGTCTGCCCGGTGAACTGCATTCCGATCAACCCGGACCACGTCGAGTCGCGCGAGACGCTGTGGGAGAAGTACCAGCGCCTGCAGAAAGCCGGTCAGCCCTTGTCGGCCGCCGGTGACACGGCAGCCCCGCCACCCGCCTCGGCCTGAGGCGCTGGCGTGGTGGCCGGCCGCGGTGGCTTGGGCCGCGGCGGCTTGCTGGTGTGGATCAAGGCCGTGGCCTTGTCCATTTCGCCCGCGATCAACTGCGGCAAGGCCTTGAGCGAGCGATCCAGCGCCTGCGCGATCGCGATGCGGTCATCGGGCGAGGGCTTCTTCAGCACCCAGTTCGCCACTTCGTTCTTGTTGCCCGGGTGGCCGATGCCCACGCGCAGGCGCCAGTAGTCGGCACTGCCGAGCTGCGCGTGAATGTCGCGCAGGCCGTTGTGGCCCGCGTGTCCGCCGCCCTTCTTGAGCTTGGCCTCACCGGGCGCCAGGTCCAGTTCGTCGTGCACCACCAGCACCTCTTCGGGCGCGATCTTGAAGAAGCGCGCGACCGAGGCCACCGACTTGCCCGAGAGGTTCATGAAGGTCTGCGGTTCCACCAGCCAGACGCTCTGGCCGCCCACGTTGGCCCGCGCCACCAGGCCGAAGTGCCCGCGCTCCATCTGCAGGGACACCTTGAGCAGGCGCGCGGCCTCGTCCACCCACCAGAAGCCGGCGTTGTGGCGCGTGTGTTCGTATTCCGGCCCCGGGTTGCCCAGGCCGGCGATGAGTTTGATCATGGGATCGGATTATCGAGGCGGAAAACAAAAAGGCCCGCGGGTGCGGGCCTTTCTGACAGCAGGGGCTGGAATTACTTCTTGCCCTTGCCCTTGGCGGCCTTCTTGTCGTCGGCGGGAGCGGCCACCGGTGCGGCGACCACTTCTTCCACCGGTTCCACCACGGTGGCCACGGTGATGTTCTTGCGGCCGTGCGTCACGAGCTTGACGCCCTTGGCCAGCTTGATGTCGCCAGTGTGCACGGTGGCACCCTTGGTGACTTCACCCAGGTCCACTTCGATGAACTCGGGCAGCTGGGTGGCCAGGCACTCGATTTCGATGTCGTTGAGCACGTGGCTGATCACGCACTTGTCGTTCTTGACGGCCGGCGAGTTGTCGGCGTTCACGAAGTGCAGCGGCACCTTCTTGCGCAGGCGGGTCTTGTCGTCCACGCGCTGGAAGTCCACGTGCAGCACTTGCGGCTTGTACGGGTGGTATTGCACATCGCGCAGCAGAACCTTCTGCACCTTGCCAGCGAGTTCCATGTCGAGGATGGACGAGTGGAACGCTTCCTTCTTCAGGGCGTGCCACAGGGCGTTGTGATCGAGTTCGATCGTGGCGGCCGGCGTGTCACCGCCGAAAACGATACCGGGCGCGCGACCGGTGTTGCGCAGACGGCGGCTCGCACCCGTACCCTGCTTGGCGCGCTCAAAAGCGACGAATTGCATGACTGACTCCTGTGGAGGGGTTCCGCGACCAGAACGCCTCTGTTTCAAAAAAGCCGCCCCCACCATGGAGACGACCCGCTTTTGCTGCCTTCAGCCTCTTAGAAGAGGTTGTCCTGATCGGCAAACAAACTCATGACCGACTCACCCGAGGCGATGCGCGCGATGGTCTCGGCCATCAGCGGTGCCACGGAGAGCTGGCGAATCTTGGAGCAGGCCTGCGCGGCCTGCGAGAGAGGAATGGTGTTCGTCACCACCACCTCGTCCAGGGCACTGCCCTTGGCGATGCGTTCGATGGCCGGGCCCGAGAAGATCGGGTGCGTGCAGTACGCATACACGTTCTTGGCGCCGCGCTCCTTGAGCACCTCGGCGGCTTTGACCAGCGTGCCGGCGGTGTCGATCATGTCGTCCATGATCACGCAGTTGCGGCCTTCGATGTCGCCGATCACGTGCATCACTTCCGACACGTTGGCCTTGGGGCGGCGCTTGTCGATGATGGCCATGTCGCAGTTGAGCTGCTTGGCCAGCGCACGGGCGCGCACCACGCCACCCACGTCGGGCGAGACGATGAGCACGTCGGGGTAGTTCTTCTGGCGCAGGTCGCCCAGCAACACGGGCGAGGCGTAGATGTTGTCGACCGGAATGTCGAAGAAGCCCTGGATCTGGTCGGCGTGCAGGTCCATGGTCAGCACGCGGCTCACGCCCACGGTCTGCAGCAGGTTGGCCACGACCTTGGCCGAGATCGGCACGCGGGCCGAGCGCGGGCGGCGGTCCTGGCGGGCGTAGCCGAAATAGGGGATGACGGCGGAGATGCGCTCGGCCGAGGCGCGCTTGAGCGCGTCGACCATGATGAGCAGCTCCATCAGGTTCTCGTTGGTCGGCGAGCAGGTGGACTGGATCACGAACACGTGGCGCGCGCGCACGTTCTGCGTGATCTCGACCGTGACTTCACCGTCGGAGAAGCGACCCACATTGGCCGCGCCGAGTTGCGTGCCCAGGTGTTGGGCGATTTCGGAGGCCAGCACCGGGTTGGCGTTGCCGGTGAAGATCATGAAATCCGGGGGCTGAACTTGCATGGTGTTCCCAGCTGTCTGAACGACGGATCCAGAAGATCGCCGTCAAAAAAGGCCACCCGGGGGTGGCCGTTCCGGTGCTTGATGTGTTGAAACAGGGTGGCAGGGGAGGAAGGACTCGAACCCTCGCATGCTGGAATCAAAATCCAGTGCCTTTACCAACTTGGCGACTCCCCTACGCAGGTCAATGGTTCGGCGTGATGCCGAACAACCAACCAAAAACGTCGCAGGTTGCGCAACCACTGCCTGGGCTGTGCGCTGCCGATTCTAATCGGTGCACCAGTCGAGCAATGGATGTGCATCCATGTTGCCGCATTCTCGAACCATCCAGTCGCCGGGGGCGTCTGTCAGGTCCACTGCCTGCGGCAGCTGTGCAAACACCGCGGTTCCCGATCCGGTCATTCGCCCTTGCAATCCATGGCTGTCGAGCCATCGAATGCAATGCCCCACATCGGGACAGAGCGCCTGCGCCACGGGTTGAAGATCGTTGTGTCCGAAGGCCAGAACTTTCTGGAGATCGATCACCGCGCCTTCACGCGAGTCATTTGCAGCAAAGCCTTGGATTGTAGCAGTTTTTGTGTCGCGTTTGAGCTCGGGCGAGCCAAAGATGCGTTGGGTGGAGGCGCCCGTGGGTGGCTTGACCACGAGGAAGCGGGTGGGCGACAGGGCCACGGGGGTGAGCTGCTCGCCCACGCCTTCCACCCAGGCGTTGCGCCCGCCGATGAAAAACGGCACGTCGGCGCCCAGTTGCAAACCGATTGCCGCCAGCTGCGACCGCTTCAACCCCAGCCCCCAGAGCCGGTTCAGGGCCAGCAGGGTTGTGGCCGCGTCCGAGGAGCCGCCGCCCATGCCGGCCTCGGCGGGCAGGCGTTTTTCCAGGCCGATGTGCACGCCGTGAGCACAGCCGGTGGCCTGTTGCAGGGCCCGTGCGGCCCGCACAGACAGGTCTTCGGTCGGCAGGTGGCCGGGTGTGAGGTCCTCGCGGCTGATCGCGCCATCGGCCCGGCGCTCGAAATGCAGGTGGTCGCACCAGTCCACCAGCATGAAGATGGACTGCAACAGGTGGTAACCGTCGGCCCGTCGGCCGGTGATGTGCAGAAAGAGGTTGAGCTTGGCGGGCGCAGGCACGTCCAGCAGGCGCCGCACGGGGGCGTGGGAGGTCATGGCTGGAAGACGACGCGCAGTTCGGCGGTGGGCAAGGGGGTGGAGCGGCGTGCCGTGATGCGGCCTTCGGCCTGACGCGACAGATCGGCCTGCCAACCGGGCACATCGCCTTGCTCGCCGCGCAGCCAGCCGAACAGCGCCGCGACCGGCACCGCCGTGCCGCTGAGTTCGGTGGTGAGCTCGTCCAGGTTGCCGCGCCGGGTGACCTGGCCGCCCTGGCGCAACTCGGCGCTCTGGGGCGTCCACACCACGGTCGCCAGCGTGTTGCCCAGGGGCGAGGTGAGTTGCAGCTCGCCTTCGGCGGGGGCGCCGCGCAGGTCGAAAGCGGCGGAAAACGACTGGGGTGGCGCGCTGTCGACTTGAAGGGACAGGCGGCCGCTCCACACCGTTTCGCCAGGCAGTGCCGAGCGAGGCGGTGTGGCGCAAGCCGAGAGCACGGCGGCCAAGGCCAGCACGCCCAAGCGGCCCTGCAGCCTGGGCCAGGGGAAAGCCCGCACGGTCATGGTTTGACTTGCAGGCGTTTGAGGGTGGCCTGCAGGGTTTCGTTGTCGGCCGCGAGAAGCAGGCCTTCGCGCCAGATCTTCAGCGCCTGCTCGCGCTGGCCTTGCACCCACAGCACCTCACCCAGGTGCGCGGCGATTTCCGGGTCGGGCCGTTTGCCGTAGGCGGCCTGCAGGATGGACAGGGCGCGCGCGTTGTTGCCCATGCGGAACTCGACCCAGCCCAGGCTGTCCTGGATGTAGGCATCGCCCGGCGCGAGCGAGACCGCCTTCTCGATCAGTTGTTTGGCTTCCGGCAGGCGCATGTTGCGCTCGGCCAGCGAGTAGCCCAGCGCGTTGTAGGCGTGGTGGTAGTCGGGCTTGAGGGCGATCAGCTGGCGCAGCAGGCGCTCCATGTCGGCCAGTTTCCCGGCCTTCTCGGCCATCATGGCCTGGTCGTAGATCAAGTCGGTGTCTTCAGGGAAGCGGGTGGCGGCCTCGTTGTAGACCTCGTAGGACTGCTGGTAGGCCTTGAAGTCGCGCAGCAACTGCGCTTCGGCGACCAGCTTGAGGCGCACGTCTTCGGGCCGGCGCTCGGGCTGGCCGCGCAACAGCGCGCGGGCCTGGGGCAACTGGCCCTGGCGGGCCAGCAGCGAGGCGCGCCGCATCTGGGCGGCCATGATGTCGTCGGCGTTCTCGATGCGGTCCAGCCAGGCATTGGCCGCGGGAAAGTCGTTCTGCTTTTCCGCGATCTGCGCCATCAGCAGGTAGGCCTGCGTCAGGCCGCGCGCGGTGCGCTCGTCGCCCGACTGGCGCGCCAGCGCCATGTACTTCTGCAGCGACGCCGTGGCGGGCGCCAACGCGTTGTCTTGCGCCTGCAGCGAGGCCAGCAGCAACCAGGGCTCAGCCTGGTCGGGTTGGCGCGCGGTGAGCGCTTCGAGTTGCGCACGCGCTTCGCTGTTGCGTTGCAGGTCCACCAGGATGCGGGCATAGGCCAGCGCCACGGCGGTGTCGCCCGGCGTGGCGGCATTGCCGGTCTGCAGCTGTTGCCGCACGATGGCCTCGGCGTCGTTTTGCCCGCGCTCCATCAATTCCAGCGCGAGCAGGGCCGGGTAGGGCGATGCAGGATCGATCGCATGGCCTTCGCGCGCCGCCGCGAGGGCCGGGGGCAACTGGTCCTGCGCCAGCTCCATGCGGCCCACGGTGGTCCAGGCCGCCGCGGCATGGAAGGGTTGTTTGAGCGAGGGCGCCAGGGCCTCGCGCACCACGGTCGCGGCCAGGGCCTTGTCGGCAATGCGCCCGTAGGTTTGTGGGATGGCATTGATGGTGTCGTTGCGCTCGGTCACCGGGCTGGCTTGCAGGATGGCCTGCAGCACCGGGCCGGTCTCGCCCACGCGGTTGAGCGCCAGCAGGATCTGCAGCACGAAGCGGTTGGCTTCCGGGCTGTTCGGAATTTCCTGGGCCCAGGCGCGCGCCGCGGTCAGCGCGGCCTCGCCCGAGCGGGCCTGCAAGGCCACATCCACCGCGCGCCGGTACAGCTCCGGATCCTTCTGGCGGCGTGCCGCGTCCAGGATGAGCGAATAGCCCGTGCCCGGCTCACCCGCGCTGACATTGAGTTCGCCCAGCAGCAGTTGGTAGAAGAGGGGCGCGTTGAGGGCCGAATTGACCACGGCGGGCCCGCTTGCGGGGGGCTGGGCGGCGGCTGCGGGTGGCGCGGCCGGTGGGGCAGGCTGCGCGGCCGCGCCAAAAGCCAAGCCCAAGAGAACCAGGGTCGCGGTGCGGTGCAAGGTGTTCATCGGGTCATGATAATGGGAAGGGTTCAGGGGCACGGGGGTGTGACCCCAAGACCGCACCGGCGTTCCGGCCCCCTGCAGAAAAACCACCCACCATGCCCGAATTGCCCGAAGTCGAAGTCACGCGCCGCAGCTTTGCCGACCGCATCGCGGGCGCCCAGGTGCGCGCTCTTTCCCTGGGCAAGCCGCTGCGCTGGCCCCTGGGCTGTGAGCCTTCGAGCCTGGCCGGGCGTCAGGTGCGCTCGGTGGCGCGGCGCGGCAAGTACCTTCTGGTGCATCTGGACGAGGGGGTGTTGCTGCTGCACCTGGGCATGTCGGGCAGCCTGCAGTTCGCTCCCAGCCTGCCGCCGCGCGGCGTGCACGACCACTTCGAACTGTTGACCAGCCACGGGGTGCTGCGCCTGCACGATCCGCGCCGCTTTGGTGCGGTGGTCTATGCCCCGTCTCTGGAGGACGCCCGGGTGCTCAAGCTGCTGGGCGGCCTGGGGGTCGAGCCCCTGGAGATCGGCTTCGACGCAGTGAGTTTCCACCGGGCCCTGAAGCTGCGGCGCTCCGCCATCAAGCAGGTGCTGATGGCGGGCGACATCGTCGTGGGCGTGGGCAACATCTATGCGTCGGAGGCGCTGTTCATGTCGGGCATTCACCCCGCGCTGCGCGCCGATCGCCTGAGCAAGCCCCGCGCGGCGCGGCTGCACGCGGCCATTGTGTCGGTGTTGCAGCGAGCGGTGGCGTTGGGAGGCAGCACCTTGCGCGACTTCTCCAGTGCCGAAGGGCAGAGCGGCTACTTCCAGCTCGATGCCATGGTCTATGGCCGCGAGGGCCAGCCCTGCCGGGTCTGCGGGACGCCGGTCAAGGCGATGCGGCAGGGCCAACGGTCCACATTCTTCTGCCCCGTGTGTCAGAAAAAGTGACGCGCCAGCGGTGCGGTTTTGTGCCCGGGCGCCCGGCTGTCGGTCTTTCCGACCGGTCAGCTTTCTCCTGTGTGCCGATGCTATATTGACCCATTGACAGAGACACAAGGCCCATGAGCTTCAACCAGGAATTCGATCAGCACGGTGTGTGGCGCAAGCAGTTTGCCTTGCGCCTGAAGCTGTTGTCCGAATGGTTGACCGACCACGACCTCATGGAGTCCGGCGTGCGCGAGCGCCTCGACCAGCTGCATGCGCAGGTCAAGAACGACAAGATCATGGTGGCCTTCGTGGCCGAGTTCTCGCGCGGCAAGTCCGAGCTGATCAACGCGGTGTTCTTCGCCGGTTATGGCCGTCGCATCATGCCCGCCAGCGCCGGGCGCACCACCATGTGCCCCACCGAGCTGGGCTATGACGCGGAAGTGCCGCCGTGCCTGCGCCTGCTGCCCATCGAAACCCGCCTGCAGCCGCAATCCCTGCTGGACTGGCGCAATGCGCTGGAGAAGTGGGAGCGGGTCGATCTCGACGTGAACGACCCCAAGCAGCTGGCGCGCGCGATCCAGAAAGTGGCCGAGGTGCGCCGCGTGACGCAGGCGGAAGCGGCGGCGCTGGGGTTCTGGCACGACGAGGTGCCCGAAGACAACCCCTTGCCTGGCCCGGACGGCCTGATCGAGGTGCCGAAATGGCGGCATGCCTTGATCAACATGGCGCACCCCTTGCTCAAGCAAGGCCTGGTGATTCTCGACACCCCGGGCCTCAACGCCATCGGCGCCGAACCGGAGCTCACCGTGAGCCTGCTGCCGCAGGCGCACGCGGTGGTGTTCATCCTCGCGGCCGACACCGGCGTGACCAAGTCCGACCTGACCATCTGGCGCCAGCACCTTGCGGTGCTGGGCGAGGGGCGCGAGTCCCGGCTGGTGGTGCTCAACAAGATCGACACCATGTGGGACGCACTGAGCTCGCCCGAGCAGGTGCAGTTGCAGATCGCTTCGCAGCGCACCGACTCAGCCGAGATCCTTGGCCTGTCGCCGCGCCAGGTGCTGGCGGTGTCGGCGCAGAAGGGCCTGCTGGCCAAGGTGCACCGCGACAAGAAGCTGCTGGCGGCCAGCAACCTGATGGAGCTGGAGACCGCTCTGGGCGTGGATCTGCTGGGTCAGCGCCGCAAGATCCTGGGCGCGGCCGTGGCCAATGGCATCCAGGCGCTTCGCTCGGAAACCGGCCGCATGGTGCACACCCGAGCGCGCGACCTGGTGGAGCAGATCCAGGAACTCGAAGGCTTGCGCGGCAAGAACACCGGTGTGATCAAGCAGATGCGCCTGCGCATCGAGCAGGAGCAGGCCGACTTCGATGCGAGCGGTGCCAAGATCCAGGCGGTGCGCTCGGTGCACCTGCGCCTGCTCAAGGACCTGTTCGCCATGCTCAGCTCTTCCCATCTCAAGGCCGAGGTGGCGACCCTGGGCAAGGCCTTGAAGCAGCCCGGCATCAAGCTGGGCGTGCGCCGCGCCTACGACCACACCTTCGACCGCCTGCGCACCGACATGGGCAAGGCCGATCGCATGGCGGGTGACATCCAGTCCATGCTGGAAGGCAGCTTCAAGAACCTCAATGCCGAGTACGGTTTCTCGCTGCAGGCGCCCACGCCGCCGCGCCTGGGACAGTACGTGAAAGACCTCGACCTGATCGAGAAAAGCCACCTGCAGTACCTCAGCCTGGGCAACGCGCTGCGCCTGGCGCAGCCCGAGTTTGCCGAGCGCCTGGCGCGTGCGCTCATGAGCCGGCTTCGCGTGGTGTACGACACCGCGGTCAACGAGGTGGAGCTGTGGAACAAATCCGCCGCCGCCCAGCTCGACGCGCAGTTGCGCGAGCGCCGCCGCAATTTCAGCCGGCGCATCGAGGCCGTGTCGCGCATCCAGCAGGCCGCTGGTGGTCTGGACGAACGCATCCGGGAGCTGCAATCGCACCAGGCCGAGCTGAATCAGCTCGACGTTAAACTGGCCGAGCTCACTGACCACCTGCTGGCCGCACCCGAAGAAGAACCCTCCGACGAAGCGCTCGCGGCATGAGCGCCGAGGCGATTTCGGTGGACCCCGTGGGGGCGGCACTGCCCATCACTTTTGCACCCCGGCTCATCGAATGGCAGCGCCATTCGGGCCGCAGTGGCCTGCCCTGGCAGAACACCCGAGATCCCTACCGGGTGTGGCTGTCGGAGGTCATGCTGCAGCAGACCCAGGTCAGCACCGTGCTGTCCTACTACCCCCGTTTCCTGGAGCGCTTCCCCGACGTGCGCGCCCTGGCCGCGGCCTTGCCCGATGACGTGATGGCGCTGTGGAGCGGCCTGGGCTACTACAGCCGTGCGCGCAACCTGCACCGCTGCGCGCAGGCGGTGGTGAGGGACCACCACGGTGTGTTCCCCGATACGGCCGAGCAACTTGAGACCCTGCCGGGCATCGGTGCCTCCACCGCCGCGGCGATCGCGGCGTTCTGCCACGGCGAGCGCATCTCCATCCTCGATGGGAATGTGCGCCGGGTGTTGTCGCGCCTGCTCGCCTTCGAAGGCGACCTGGCGCAGGCCGGGCCACAGCGCGAACTCTGGTCACTCGCCCAGGCCTTGTTGCCGGAAGCCCCCACGCGCGAGGACATGACGGCCTACACGCAGGGTTTGATGGACCTGGGCGCGACGGTGTGTCAGCGCACCAAGCCGCTGTGCGGGCGCTGCCCGGTGCAGATGATGTGCCGCGCGCACGGGACGGATCAGATTTCGCGCTTCCCGGTCAAGACCCGCCGTGTGGCACGCCGTTTCGAGAACTGGTGGCTGTTGCTGGTGCGGGGCACCGGTGCCGATGGGCAACAAGCCTTCTGGCTGGAGCGCCGGCCCGCACCCGGCATCTGGGCCGGGCTGTACTGCCCACCCGTGTTCGCCGATGAGCCGGCCTTGCAGGCGTCGCTGTCATCCGGGTTTGCCCGGCGGCTGCAGCCGCTCGAGCCGGTGTCGCACAGCCTTACCCACCGGGAGTTGCGCCTGCACCCCTTGCTGCTGGATCTGCGGGAAGGTCAAGAGTCGGACGGTTTGCCCGAAGGCCAATGGGTGCCCGCAGGCGCCTTGATCGACCACGGTCTGCCGACGCCTGTGCGCCAGCTGTTGTCGGCCTTGAGTTAACTCAGCTCAGCCGCCTGGCTCGCCGGCCCGGGCCAGTTGTCGTCTTCGCGGTGGCGCACGCGCGTGAACCAGTCGGGCGCGAAGGTGTCGGCCAGCCGCTCCACCAGGTACACCGAGCGGTGCTGGCCGCCGGTGCAGCCGATCGCCACCGTCACGTAGCTGCGGTGGTCGCGCAGCATCTGTGGCAGCCAGTGGCGCAGGAAGGTGGTGATCTGCTCTTCCATCTGCCCCACCTCGGGCTGGGCCGCGAGGTACGCGGCCACCGGGGCATCAAGCCCGCTCAAGGGTTTGAGTTCGGGTTCGTAGTGCGGGTTGGGCAGCATGCGCACGTCGAACACGAAGTCGGCGTCCATGGGAATGCCGCGCTTGAACGCGAAGGACTCGAACACCAGCGTCAGGGGCGCCTGTGTCGCACCGAGCAGGTCCTTGATCTGGCTGCGCAGGCGCGTGGGACGGATCAGGCTGGTGTCGAGCACGAGCGCCTGCTCTCGCAATTCGGCCAGCAGCTCGCGTTCGTGTTCGATCGCGTCGGTCAGCGCGCGGTGCTGGTCGTGGGCCTGCTTGAGCGAGAGGGGGTGCAGGCGGCGCGTTTCCGAGAAGCGGCGCACCAGCGTGTCGGTGGTGGCGTCCAGGAACACCGTGGTGAGGTGCACCGGCCGGTGGGCGCGGCGCTGCAGCTGGGCCAGGCGTCTGGGCAGGCCCGGCAGCGAGGCGGCACTGCGCACATCCATGGCGATGGCCACCCGGGGTGCCTGGTTGCTCTGCTCCAGTTCGATGAAGGACTCGAGCAATTCGGGTGGCAGGTTGTCCACGCAGTAGAAGCCCACGTCTTCGAGCGCGGTGAGCGCCACCGATTTGCCCGAGCCGGACATGCCGGTGATCAGGACCAGGTGGATCGGGGTGTCGTCAATCGGGTTCATGGCGGCGGCTGCGTTCTTCACACGGCCAGCATTTCGCGGGCATGCGCCAGCGAGATTTCGGACTGTTCGCCACCGCCCAGCATGCGGGCGAGTTCGCGCACGCGCGCGTCGGTGGCGATGGGCTCGACGGTGCTCTGGGTCTGGCGACCCACGGCCTGCTTGCTCACGAGCAGGTGGTGGTCGGCGCAAGCGGCCACCTGGGGCAGGTGGGTCACGGCGAGCACCTGGCGGTCCTTGCCGAGTTGGCGCAGCAACTGGCCCACGGTGTGGGCCACGGCCCCACCGATGCCCGAGTCCACCTCGTCGAAGATCAGCGTGGGCGCCTGGCCCAAGCGGCTGGTGACGACCGAGATGGCCAGGGCGATGCGAGACAGCTCACCGCCCGAAGCCACCTTGCCGACCGGCTTGGGTGTGGCGCCCGCGTGGCCGGCGACGCGGAACTCGACCTGCTCCGCGCCCTGGGCCTGCGGTTCTTCCAGCGGCAGCAAGGTCACTTCGAACACTCCGCCTTGCATGCCCAGCGTCTGCATGGTGGCGGTGACGGCCTTGGACAGTTTGGGCGCGGCCTTCTGCCGTTCCTTGCTGATGGCCTGCAAGGCGGTGCCAAAGGTTTTCCAGTCGGCGCGCTCGGCGCGTTGCAGAGCTTCGATGTCCAGCGCCTGATCCACCTGGGCGAGTTCGGCCTTCCATTGCGCGTGCACCTCGGCCAGCTCTTCCGGGGTGCGGCGGTAGCGCCGCGCCAGCGAGACCCAGAGCGACAGGCGCTGGTCCAGCACTTCCAGGCTGGCGGGGTCCTGTTCGGTGTGGCGGCTGTACTGGTGCAGGCTGTGCACGGTGTCCTGCACCTGAGCGAGCGCGGCCTCCAGCGCTTCGATGGCGCTGGCGAACTGCGGCTCGATGTGGGCCTGCGCCTGAAGGGCCGAGAGTGCGCGGTGGATCAGGGCGGCGGCGTTGGTATCGTCTTCGTCCAGCGCGTTCGCGGCGACCTGGGCGGCGTCCAGCAGGCCCTGGGCGTTGGCCAGCCGGCTGTGCTGGGTATTGAGCTCTTCCCATTCACCCGGCTGAGGGCCCAGCTTGTCGAGTTCCGCGATCTGCCAGGCAAGGCGTTCGCTTTCCTGCTGCAGCGTGGCCTGTTTTTCGGTGGCGGCGTCCAGCGCCTTGCGGCGTTGGCGCCACTGTGCCCAGGCCCGGGCCGCTGGCGCGGTGTCGATGCCGGCGTAGGCGTCGAGCAGGTCGCGCACCGCATCGGCGCGCGTGAGGCTTTGCCAGGCGTGCTGGCCGTGAATGTCCACCAGGCCATCGGCCAGGGCCTTGAGCTGGGTCACGGTGGCCGCGCTGCCATTGATCCAGGCCCGACTGCGGCCCTCGGTGTCCACGGTGCGGCGCAGCAGCAGGCCGTCTTCGACGGGAAATCCCTGTTCCTCCAGCCACGGCGTGAGCGAAGCGGGGGCATCGAACTCGGCCGCGATGTCGCAGCGCGCCGCACCTTCGCGCACCACGCCGCTTTCCGCGCGCGCGCCCAGCGCGAGCTGCAGGGCGTCGATCAGGATGGACTTGCCGGCGCCCGTTTCCCCGGTGAGCACACCAAAGCCGGAGCCGAGCTCCAGTTCGAGGGACTGCACGATGACGAAGTCGCGCAAAACGATGCGTCTGAGGCTCATGGGTGTAAGAGGCGCGGCGTTGATGAAATGGGAGCGCAGCCGCTATTCTGACCGGGCTTTCAGGCCCCTTCGTTCCAGTGCAGCTTTTTGCGCAAGGTGTCGAAGTAGGTCCAGCCCACCGGGTGCAGCAAGCGCAGCGCATGTTCGGAGCGGCGCACCACGATGCGGTCGCCATGCAGCAGGCTGGTGAGCGTCTGCATGTCGAAGTTGGCGCTGGCGTCGCGACCCGAGACGATCTCCACCGCGATCTCGCTGTGCGAAGGAATCACCACCGGCCGGTTGGACAGCGTGTGTGGCGCAATCGGCACCATCACCCAGCCGCCGATGCCGGGGTGGAGCAGGGGGCCACCGGCCGACAGGGCATAGGCGGTGGAGCCGGTGGGCGACGCGATGATGAGGCCGTCGGCGCGCTGGTTGGCCACGAAATGGCCGTCCACCTCCACGCGCAACTCGATCATGCTCGCCACGCCGCCCCGGTTGACCACCACGTCGTTGAGCGCCGTGGCCTCGAACACGCAACGGCCATCGCGCCAGACCGTGGCCGCCATCAGCGCGCGCGCGTCTTCCTCGAACTCGCCGCGCAGCATGGGGCGCAGCTTTTCCTGGTAGCTGTCAAAAGGAATGTCGGTGATGAAGCCCAGCCGACCCTGGTTGATGCCCACCAGTGGCACGCCATAACGCGCGAGCTGGCGCCCGATGCCGAGCATGGTGCCGTCGCCGCCGACCACCAAGGCGAGGTCGCAAGCTTTGCCCATGGCCGGCACGTCGAGCGCCGGATACTGCAGCAAGCCCGTGTTGGCGGCGGTTTCCTTTTCCAGCGAAACGTCGCAGCCTTCGTCGTGCAGGAAGTGCGCGATCTCGTCCACCGCATTGCGCGCACCGGGTGCGTGGTACTTGCCCACAATGACGACATGCGCAAAACGCAGGGGCCGGTTCCATCGGGCGGTCGTGGACCGGGTGTCGGTTGACATGCTCATTCGGAAATTACAACACAGCTTTCCTGTGGTGGAATGGCATAAAACCCTGTGCGTCGGCGGTACCGTCGGGGGCATCCGTCCTTAGAATGAAGCCATGTTGGATGACCGCGCCAAGTTGTTGCTCAAAGCCCTCGTCGAGCGTTACATCGCCGACGGCCAGCCCGTGGGCTCGCGCACGCTCGCCAGGGCCGCCGGCATGGAGCTGTCGCCGGCCACCATCCGCAACGTGATGAGCGATCTCGAGGAGCTTGGGCTGATCGCGAGCCCGCACACCTCGGCTGGCCGCATCCCCACGGCCCGTGGCTACCGGCTGTTTGTGGACACCATGCTCACGGTGCGCCGCGAAAGCCTGCCTACGGTGAGCGACATGGGTGCCCCGGGCATCGAGGCGGGGCAGCCACATCGCGTCATCAGCAACGCCGCGCAGATGCTGTCCAACCTGTCGCAGTTCGTGGGCGTGGTCATGGCACCGCGGCGCGCCTCGGTGTTCCGCCACATCGAATTCCTCAGCCTGTCCGAACGGCGCGTGCTCGTGATCATCGTGTCGCCCGAGGGCGACGTGCAGAACCGCATCATCCACACGCAGGTCAACTTCACCCAGCCACAACTGCTGGAAGCTGCCAACTTTCTCAATGCCCATTACTCCGGCCTCACCATGGAGGCGGTGCGCGAGCGCCTCAAGACCGAGGTGGACGCCCTGCGCGGCGAGATCGCCGATCTCATGAAGGCGGCGGTCGATATCGGAGCCGAGGCCAGCGAGGCCCAGGACGAGGTGGTGGTGTCGGGCGAACGAAACCTGCTCTCCGTCAGCGAGTTCTCCAGCGACATGGGCAACCTGCGCCGCATGTTCGACCTGTTCGAGCAGAAGACCCAGCTGATCCGTTTGCTCGATGTGTCGGCCCAGGCCGATGGCGTGCGCATCTACATCGGCGGTGAAAGCCAGGTCGTGCCCTACGAAGACCTGTCTGTGGTGACTGCCCCTTATGAGGTGGACGGCCAGGTGGTGGGCACGCTGGGTGTGATCGGCCCCCAGCGCATGTCGTACGAGCGCATGATCCAGATTGTTGATGTCACGGCCAAGCTGGTTGGTAACGCGCTCAGCCACCACAAATAAGCCCCCCTACAATCCTTGGGCGGGCCGTTAGCTCAGTTGGTTAGAGCAGAGGACTCATAATCCTTTGGTCGTTGGTTCAAGTCCAACACGGCCTACCAAAAAAATGCTGCTATAATTCGAGGCTTCGCGGCTGTAGCTCAGTTGGATAGAGTACTTGGCTACGAACCAAGGGGTCGTGGGTTCAATTCCTGCCAGCCGCACCACTTTTTACTAAGTAGAACAACGGGTTAGCTCCAAAAGGGTTAACCCGTTTTTCTTTGCTGCGCGACTTTCTGCGCGACTTTTCTCAGCCGCTTCGTTCCTCTCTCACCCGTTCACGATGCGAAGCAGGGTCGTTCGGTCTCTCGTCTGGGCCACGCTGTTGGCTGCATCCAACAACCGCGCCACGGTGGCCGTGGCGTAGTGTTCAGGCATGTCCTCAACAGCGTGACCCAGCAGCAACGCCCGATCTTCCTTGCTCACGCCGGCATCGCGCAGCCGCTGGCCGTAGGTGTGGCGCAGGTCATGTACCCGCACCGTCTCCAGCCCTGCAGCCTTGCGGCCGGCCTGGTACGCGTTGGTGTTCATCGTCCCGATCCGGTGATACTGCATCGCCGGCGCGAGGTCGAGATTCTTCACGCGCTCCCGCCTGTAAACGAACACATAGTCGGGGTGCCTTCCACGTTGGCGCTGCGCAATGTCCCATGCCCTGTCGTTCAATACCAACACGTGTGAGCGGTTGGTCTTGAAGTACTCGGGCGGGATCACGAACACGCTGCGCTTCAGCTCCGGCACCGGCCGTTCCCATTCCCACCGCAGGCCGCACACGTTCTCGTCGCGGGCGCCGGTGTTGACGGTGAAGTCCACCATCTCCGCCAGGTGATCAGGCAACCTCGGTAGTAGTTTCGCCTGCTCTGCCCACGAGATCGGTCTCGGCGCTCGGGCCTGGGCCGCCTCGTCCAGCATCTCGATGAGAGGGGCCGCTCCAATCCAGGGCTTGCCTCGATCGCGCCACACGCGTGCGGCGCGGTTCGTGACCGTTCGGACCACTTCCAGCGACCTGTTGACGGTGGCATTCTTCACGCCTTCATCCAGTCGGTCGTTGATGAACTCCTCAAGGCTCTCCGTGCAGACCTCCCACATCGGCTTGTCGCCGATGTAGGGCAGCAGGATGTCGACGTGGTACGCGATCGTGTCCAGCGAGCGCGCTTTGCGCTGCTGGCACTCGATCAGGTACTTCCTCGCGCCATCCGCCCACACGCGTTCAGCACCGTTTCGAAGCTCCTGCGCGGCGATGTCGTCTCGCCTTCGCCGGAGTTCGGCTTCTGCGTCCGCCTGGCTGACCTTGCCGAGTCTCTCGAAGATTCGTTGGCCCTTGTAGACCTGGTTGAGCGTCCGGCTCCCGTCATCGTTGAGCTGGATTCCTCTTGTCCGGGTTCGCATATTTCGTCCTTTCTCTTTTGCGGTCCCGGGCGTCCATGGGTCGCAATATACGCGTCGAGCAACTCGTCGAGCTCGTGGCGGTCGTAGGCGAGGCTCTTCGGCCCCAGGGGCACCTCAGTGAGGTGGGGCCGGAATTCGGCGTTGAACTTGTTCCTGTCCACGCCGCAGTACGCCGGTGCGAGCTTCTGCCGGATCATTCGGGCTTGGAATCCGATCGTCATTTCAGCAACCACACCCAGATCCCCAGCAGGCTCGATACCGTGAAGGCGATCTGTTGTCCGAGCAGGCCCCAGTGCCGGTGAATGCACGCGAAGGTGATCCAGCCGGCGTTGCTGGCGAGGTAGGCCACGAAACCCCAGCCCGCGTGGGGCCCGTTCAAGGCCAGCAGCACGGTGCCCAGGACGCCAAAGGCCGCCGCAGCGAGCTCGATTGCAAGACGCGTGCTCATCAAAGCCCTCCGTTTCTGAACCACTTTTTCCAGAGCGAACGGCTGCGGGGATCCCAGATGCACAGGAGTCCGGCGGGGATCAACAGCAGGGTGAACAGGGCACGCCGCCAACCGAAGATCACGATGGCGAGCACCAGAGCGGCCAGAATCGCCCAGGTTAAAGGGTGCAGCAGCACGCTGAACCAGAAGGGGAATCCGTGCATCACGCACCTCCATTCATGCTGTTCGCCCTGGTGACGGTGGTCAACTTTGCTTTTCTAAGTTGTCGACGCGCGCGCAGCCAGATGCGGTTCCTGATCGTCGTTGGGTCTCGTCGCTTGAGCACATCTCGCATGAGCAGCCGTCTCGGATCACGCCGGAATACTTGTCGGGCTTGCTCCCTGAAAATCTCGTCGAGCAGGGTCCGCGCCTCTGCCGACTCAGGTGGCAACTCAAGCCAGCGATCAACGGCCCAATCCAACCAGGCTTGGCTCACGTGCTCTCCCTGGTGACCATGTTGTGGGTTTGTGGTCATGCTGCGGCCCTCAGTGCATTGATGACGTCGCGCGCGACGGGCGGAACCACGGCATTGCCGAGCATGTGCATGGCGTCCTTGTGGCGCGACGGGAGTTGGTAGGTGTCGGGGAAGCCCATGGCGGCCCGGGCTTCGCCCGCGCTCAGCATGCGCATGCGCTCGCCGTCGATGACGGCCCAGCGGTCCAGTGTGGTGATGGTGCCTAGCGGGCGGTCCAGGCTGCGCCCGGTCTCTCCGCTGCCGCTGCCGTAGTAGGGCGCGACGAACCTCTCGCCGAACCGAGGCCGGGCGCGCTCGATGCGTTGTAGCGTTGCGCTCGAGCGCCGAGGGTGATGAATGGGCCTCCAGCGGCCGGCGGTGAAGTCGATCACGCTCGACGCCGGCGCGTGCGCGTGCTGTTCGAGCCGCAGATCGATGGGGTGCTTGGAGCGCGTGCCGACGATGAACAGCCGCCGGCGGTGCTGCGCCACGCCATGGTCGGCGGCATCCAGCACCATCGGCGCCAGCGCGTAGCCCAGCGCATGCATGGCTGCGCACCACGCTGGGTAAAGCGCCCACTTGGCGAATTCCTTTACGTTCTCCACCACGAACGCCTCTGGCTGGTGGCACTCGGCCGCCGACACCACAGCCCACGCAGTCGCGCGCTGCGCGTCGTGGTGCGGCCGCTCTTTGCCGCGGGCATTGGTGTGTCCCTGACATGCGGGAGAGGCCAGCAGAAGGTCGTGGCCGGGCACCTGGGTCCAGTCCGCCTGCTCCAGATCCTGACAGGCGTGCATGGTGCCTGGATGGTTGTTTGCGTGCACCTGCACCGCCGCCGGCCAGTGGTTGGCCGCCCACACCACCTGCACACCTGCCATGGCCGCGCCGGTGCTGAACCCGCCAGCGCCGGCGAAGAGGTCGATCGCCTTCATGCGGATCTCCTGAAGATCTTGCCCAGGTCGCCGGCGACGACATGCCCGCGATCGCGCAGGATGTTCGCCAGGCGCGCCTGGTCGGTGTGACTGTGGGTGGCCTGGCGGACAAGGCCGAGGTAGCTGTTTCCGCTGGCGAAGAGATCCTCCGCCGGCATCGTGCGCAGGCGCTCGGCCGCGCTGGCCACCGTCCTCGCGCGCGTCGTGCGATGCCATGGCCTGATCACATGGCCTACGAAGTCAATGCCGCGCGAGACAGGCTGCAGGATGGTCTTGCGCGGGTTGAGGTGAGCGCCCAGGCGTTCAGGTAGCCACGTCTCGATGCGCTGGCGCGCCTCGTTCAACCATTCCGAGCTCTGGTGAAGAAGAATGAAGTCGTCGACGTATCGCACATAGTGCGGTGCGCGCACCTGGTGCTTGGCGAACTGGTCGAGCGCATTGAGATGGACATTTGCAAAGAACTGGCTGCTCAGGTTGCCAATGGGCAGGCCAGTGCGGTCAGGCGCGTTGAAGAGGCTCTTGTGCGCTGGCACACGGGCGAACAGATCCGCGCGGCCGCGCACCTCCACGTCGTCGCGAGGGTCGTGGAAAAGGATCGTCTCGGCGAGACCCATCCACCACGGCTCGACCACGTGCTCGGCGATCTGGTCGCGCAGGACCTGCTTGTGGATCGCGACGAAGAAGTTGGCCAGGTCGCACTTGAGATAGAAGGCGGGGCGGCTCCAGTTCCTGGTGATGGAACGCACGCCGTGCTCCAGCTTCTCTGCTGCGTCGAGAGTGCCGCGGCCTGGAATGCAGGCGCAGCTGGTGGCCACGAAGCGCGCGTGAAAGCGGGGCGAGATGCGGTTGTACAGGAGGTGATGGACGATGCGATCGCGGAACGCGGCGGCCCAGACCTCGCGCGGCTTCGGACGCGTGATCACGAAACAAATGGACCGGCCGGGGCGGTACTGCCCGCTGCACAGTTCGTCGTGCAGGTCGAGCAGGTTGCTCTCCAGCCGGTCCTCAAACGCCAGCGCGCTGGCGGTGTTGCGCTTGTTCGCGCAGCAGTCCTTCCACGCTTGCACCAGGTCGTAGAAGCTGCAGGGGCCTGAATCTGCGGACGGCGACGGCGCGGAGCTCCGCGTCCTTGTTGTTGATGTTCTGGTTGCCGTTGCCGAAGTTCTGGTACCAGGCGTTGTTGGCCGAGTACTGCGTGTGTTCGCGCTTTCCACATCGCCGGGCCGAAGGCTTGCGCCGATCAGCGAGGCGACTGCGCCGGACCGGGCCTGCACGGGGGCAGCGGTCTCCGTTGTGCGCATGTCCGTGGCCTTGTGAGCCAGGGGCGCGACCAGATTCAGAGAGCGCACGGGCATGGAGGCCTTGACCATCATGCTGCAGGCGCCGGTTGCGGGTTGACTGACTTGAGCCAGCCACCACCCTGTTTGCCGATGGAGCCGAGCAGCTGGACCGAATCGGCCCAGAGCTTGTGCGAGATGAGCTCCATGTCGAAGCACACTCGCAGCAGCACCGTGGACGTGCGCTGGCGTGCGAGCAACTGACGGATGTACCCGGCCCGCTCGGCACCCTGCGTGGCGTTGGCCATCGCCATGAGGTCGAGCATCTCGGTGCAATGCACCGTGATCTTCTCGCCCAGGGTGCGCTTGAAGGCGCGCGGCATTCTCAGCTGCACGAGGTACGCGAGCCGCAGCAGTTCGCGCCCCTTCTTGTAGATCGGCAAATCGTGGTGAAGGCTCATGGGGTCAGAAGCACTGAAGGATCAAAGCATCAATCTGCGGACGGCGACGGCGCGGAGCTCCGCGTCCTTGCTGCTGATGCCCTGGGTGCCGTAGCCGAAGTACTGGTACCAGGCGCCGCTGGCCGAGCACTGCGTGCTGGTCCACATCGATCCGTCGCCGAGCTGGTCCTTGAGCGTGGCAAACATGAGCAGCGCTTCTGCACGGCTCGGGAGGTAGCAGCCGAGGGCACTGTTCTGCACCTCCTCCGCGAGCACGATGCCGGCGGCCGCCATCGCTGCGGTATTTGCCTGGCCGTCATAGATGTCGTTGGCACCATCGATCTCGGTGCCGTAGGCGCCCCACTTCACTTCGGGGAACATGTCTTTCGCGCCCGGCGGCACGAACAAGTGCCAGCGCCTCCCATCAGGCGCACAGCAGATCCCTGCGTACAGGCCTTGGCCGGGCCACACCTCGCCCGGCTTCGTGGAAACCAACGGTTCGCCCAGCGGGGTAGGGTTGTCGGGTATCGGTGAGTGCGCTGCCTTGAACGCGGTCGTGGTCGGAAGGCTGGCCAGAAAGTCCCGGGCAGCGGTATCGCTGCCAAACTGCACGGTGACGTGCTCGGCGTGCTCAATGATGAGGCTCATGGTTTGAGGTCCCGAGAGAAAGGAATTGAAGGATTCAAGCGGTGAGCTGAATCGCGCGGACGGCGACGGCGCGGAGCTCCGCGTCCTTGAAGTCGACGTACTGGTTGCCGTGGCCGAAGCTCTGGTACCAGGCGATGCTGGCCGAGCCCTGCGTGCTGGTCCAGTAGCAATCACCTTGGTTCATTGCCTCCTTAACGTTGGCCGCCAGCAGGTGGATCTCGGCCTGGCTCGGCAGGTGCCAGTCTGTGTTTCCTTCGATGTCGAGCGCCTGGATGCGCTTCGCGATGCCGTTACCGGCCTCTGCCATGGCAGCGGTGTTGGCCTTGCCATCGTGATAGCTATCGCAGCCCTCGATCCTTTTGCCGTACTCGCCCCAAGTGACGTCTTCGAGCTCGTGCGTGCCGATTGCGGCGATCAGGTGGTAGTCGGGCTGGCCGTCGCGGCCGCGGATGATGCCGACGTAGACGCCGCCCTGGCCTGCCCAGTGCTCACCGATGCGCGGCGGCACCAGAGCGGCCATGGTGGCGACGACGGCTGCAGCCGTGGCCTGCGGGGTGTTGGAATCGTTGATGGTTTCCATGAAGGTCTCCGGTTGAAATGGATGGGTGGTGGTCAGCAGGCTGCGGCCTGCTCGGTAACGCTGATGCGGCGGCCGCCAACGCGGGTGACTTCCGCCGCGGCGTGCTGCCAGGCGGCGCGGTACTCACCGGCGCTCAGGCTCTCGGTCTGAAATTTGTGGAGACGAACAAGGTCCTGGATGGCGGTGATCTCGTGGCCGTACAGGATCGGCGGCACCCATGCGCCTGTTTTCATGGCCCGTTGTCGGATCACTGCGAGAACCTTGTCCGCTTCATCCAGTTGAGCCTTGAGGTGGCGCACGACGCCGAGGTGTTCGACGCTCAGCGCGATCGCGGAAACGCTGGCCAGGTGCATCCACTGGATCTCGGTGGCCAAACCCTTGCGCATGGATTCGAGTGCATCCTGTGGCGGAAGCAAGAGCTGTCGCAGTTCGGCGGCCGTGAACTTGGTTGCAGCGGCCAGGGCCACCTGCATGTTGTTCTCCGCGACCTGACGCACACGACGGCGAGAGGCCTTTCGCGTCATAGCTGCACTCCTCGAACGTCGAAGAACTTCAACGCGCCATTGCATGGATGAAACGGCAGCGGCCTGGAGTCCTTGAGCAAGAAGCCATATGGGCCGGTGAACCAGCCTGAGGGCAATTCCTGCACGCAGCCCACAATGTTGGTAATGCCCACGATGCCGCCGCGTGGCAACTCCTCGAAGGTAGGAACCTCGTGCACCAGACCACGCGCCACGAGGTCCTCGCTGACCTCTTCGTAGTAGCGGCGCGCCATGGTCTTGCCGGCATGGATGAGGATTGGGCCGGTGAACCGCGTTGGCCAGTCGCGGTTTTCCACAGGCTTGTGGCCATTGACGATTGCCCACGCCCAAGGTTGACGAACAGAAAGTGTGATCATCTGGTCCTCACGCAACGGTTGCAGGGTCTGCCCGCTTCAGCCAGCCTGATCGCGAGTCGCCAAGCCTCTCGTCGAGCTGTTCTTCCGTCTCCGGCCACACGTGCATGTCGTGCACCAGGCGCACGTACACCCCGTGCCAGAAATGGCGGACGCTGTGATCCGGGTGTTTGTATCCAACGATCTCCACGGCATGCATGAAATGCAACTGGAAGTGGTGAGGGATTGCGTCGAGATCGCGAAGGTATTGATTCACGTGCACCTGCATGCGATCGGCCCACGGGTCGAGGTCATCAGCGCCGTCCAGGGACGGGCCCGTGAACGAGCCGCCGTTCGCCTCGATCGGATCGGCCAGCACACGGCCATCGAGCGCCGACAGAAGCACACAGCGGCGATACCAGCGCAGCAGCATCTTTGTGGCGCCGTACTTGGGCAGCCCGTCGGGACCGCGAATGGCTGTCAGCAGAACCGTCTGCTGCATCATTGGGAGTTGGGTTACCCAGGCTTGGAGAACGCTGTTCATGCTGCCTCCTCGCTGGCATCGCCGGCGTCGGGCTGTCGCTCTTCGTTTGCATCGCTGTCCTGCTGTCGCTCAAGGTCCTCCGCCACCTTGTCGCGCACCGCCAGCACGTCAACGCCATAGCTGGCAATCACCGCCTGGTCTTGCTCCGCGTCGCCGTAACCCCATCCCGTGATCACCTGCTCGACTGCCGCCATGGCGATGATTTCCCCCAATTGGTCGGCTGGGAGCGCGTTGATCTTTTCGCTGGTGATGCGCATCACGTCGATCGGGTCCTTGTCCTCCAGGTCCGCCGTCCACCCCAGGTACTCTTCCGTGCGCGGAGCGGCAATCTCTTCGCCGTTCAGGAACATCACGCGGGCAATGTGCTTCAGCTCTTCCAGCGTGCGTTCCCGACCGCGGATCACATCGAAGATGCGGTACAGCACCGCGTGCCGCACGCGTGGGTCACGGAACGCCTGCACCTCCGGCGGAGACGTATCCACCGGCGCGGCCTTCTGCTTTCCGGTCGGTTGCGTCGGCTCCTCGGCGGGCGTGAGCTTGTTGGCGAGATCCAGCGTGATGACCTTCTCAGCCGCGCCGGTGTGCGGGTCGATGAAAACCCGCGCCTTCGGAGCCTTCTTGCCCAGGCTGCGCAGCGCATCGTCGAAGGTGACCTCGCGCGCTTTTCCGTCGTCCCCAGTCTCGGTGTAGGCGGTGTCGGTGAGCCGCACCAGGCCGGTCAGGTGGCGCGAATGCGCTGAGGGCTTGGCTGCGGCTGCATCGGCCCCGTCGATGACCTTGTAGCCGTCAGCCTGGGCCTTCTCGCGGACGCGCTGCAGGTTGGCCTGGCGCTTGTTGTCGAAGCATCCTTCATCCGCGCAGGCCTCGGGGGCGTTGGGCGCATCGCCGAACAGATCGGTGCTGCCTCCAGTGCGCTTGGGACAAACGCTGCAGGCGCCCACGCCCAGCAACAGCGTGCTGTCTTCGGTGTCGAACGGTGCCCCCTTCAGCTCCGTGTTGAAACGCACGTAGATCTCGGGAGCAATCACCCGGTAGGGTGCCGGCTCGCTGCCCCCAGGCGATTTGACCGCCTTGGACTTGATATAGGCCACCACCGCGGCCTGGCGATCTGCTGGGTAGCGGGCCACCAGCAGGCCCGTGCTGCGCCCCAAGTGCCCGTCATACATTGCATCGCGGCTCTCAGGCGTCAGGTCGAGCAGCTTCATCGTCTTGCGCACGTAGCTGGCGCCCTTGCCCTTGCCGATGCGCTCTGCGATCTGCTCGACGGTGTATCCGAGCTTCTCGCGCAGCAGCGCGAAGCCCTCGGCCTCTTCCATGGCGTCGAGGTCTTCGCGCTCGATGTTCTCCACCAGCTGGATCTCCAGCACGGCCTGGTCGGACATCTCACGCACGAAGAACGGCATCGAGGTCAGCCCGGCGAGCTGTGCGGCGCGCCACCGACGCTCGCCAGCAATCACCTCGTATGCCGGACGCGGATCGAGGTGCGCCGTCTCCTCCAAGCGAGAGGACGGCAGTGGCCGTACGAGGATCGGCTGAGCCAGCCCGTGGGTGATGATGTTGTCGGCCAGGGTGCGCAAGCTGTCCACGTCCAGGCCACGCCGACGGCGGGGGTTGGACGTGCTGTTGATCGCCTGCAGGGGCGGTTCAATCACAAGGCGCGTTTCCGAGCTCGTGAGAGCTGCGGCCGGCGGGGTCTCGGCCGCTGTATCGCCGCCACTCTCCGGCAGCAGCTCCAGATCTGTCAGGTCGAAGTGCTTGGTCTTCTTCCCGACCGTCACCATCCAGCCGCTGAAAGGCGAAGGCCGGGTGATCTCTCCGTACATGCCTGCGAGGAAGTGAAGGTTGTCGGTACCGGTGTCCTTTGCTTCGGGACTGATCCGAACCTTGCGGCCAATCAGGCTCTTTTCAACGACGGCTTCGTATGCCGCGCCCGTGTTCATCTCTTCGTCAGCCATGGCTGCGCTCTCCTGTAGTGGTGGGGTTGATGCGAGTGACTCGGCCGTCCGGCCAGAAAAGGCGGTCGCCGATGCGGCTGGGCAGCGCGAATGCGTCCATCGACCCAGGGCGGTTGCTCGGCTGTGTGGTCTCGGTGCCGTGATAGGACGCGGCCTGGCGCATCAGTTCGGTGCGACGGACTTGCTCTTGGCGCAGGTGAGGTGCTCCGCGCAGTCCCAGCAGCTTCTTCTGCCCGCGGGGCGTGATGCTGTACGTGGCGGCCGAGGCGCTCTTGTCGATCGTGATGTTTCCGAGAACGCGCAGGTTGCTCAGCGTGCTGTAGGGCACGGGCCCCAGCTCTGTGACGATCTGGGCTCGCGTGCTGGCGCCGCGGGTGTACAGGTGCTGGAGCACCTGCATGGTGATGGGAGCGGTGGCCGGCATTGCTCAGTGCATCCCGGCCTTTGCCAGCGTCGGAATGCGGCGGCGGTTGAGGGGCATGGCCGCAGCCGCAGCGAGGAACTCGGGCAGCGTCTTGAAGGTCAGCTTGAGGTGAAAGTAGATGACGCCGGCACGATCGTTCTCGCGCGCGTTGATGTAGTCCGCCTCCAGCGACGGGCACAGGTCGCGCAGATCCACGGCGGTGACATTGCCCTCATGCTCGATCACGCGCACGAGGGGGTCGTTGTTGATCTGCCGCAGCCAGAGGAGCGAACCACAGGCAAAGTACAGCTCCAGCTTCGGCAGCTTGAGCACGGGGTAACGCACCTCAGGGCGTTCGGTTTCAGGATTGGGCGAAAGCATGGGCTTCCTTCCTTTTGAAGGTGGTTGGACAGGGGTGGGGAAATCAGTCGTCGTCCCTATCGCCAGCGGCAGCGCGCTTGCGGTCGATCACGACGGGTGAGGTGGCAGACCCCGGCGAACGTCGTTCGCGTGCCAGGGCAGGCGTGGTGAGAGCGGTGGCAGGCCAGGCCTCACGTCCCTTGGCCTTGGCGTCGGAGCGCAGCAGCTGCCTCGCGTACATATGCACCATGCGCGAACGCAGCGCATCGGCCATGCAGGCCTCGTAGGACTGAGGCCACGATGGCGGCCGCAGCAGACACCAGGCACGCCGCAGCAGCGCATCGTCGAGCTCAAGCTGAATTGCGGACGTCGTGCTGTTCATGGCCGTGCCTCGGTTGGTGATTCGGAGTCAGAGGGCGTTGGCCTGCGCCGTGCGCGTGGCGGGACGGCACACCATGTCGCCCTGATGCGTCCACAGGACCCGGGCGCCTGGCCCGCGCTCGTATTCACAGATGCGCCGGGCGAGGGCATCACGCTGCGCCGCGATGCTTGCCGCGGTCACTGCGTCGGTCGCGCTGGCAGCCGTGTCCTGCGCTTCGGCTTGTGCGTCTAGGCACTCGCCCAGGGCCAGCAGGGCGAGTGACGCCAGCGCTGCGCAGATCCAGTTGCGAGCGGTCTTCATTCCGCACGCTGTGCCGAAGCACTGAAGGAATGAAGGAGCAACCTGCGGACGGCGACGGCGCGGAGCTCCGCGTCCTTGTTGTAGATGCTCTGGGTGCCGTGGCCGAAGCCCTGGTACCAGGCGTTGAGGGCCGAGTACTGCGTGCTGGTCCACACCCAGCCCTCGCCCACCTTTTCCTGCAGGGTGGCGTGGAGCTGGAGAGCCTCGATGCGGCTGGGGATGTACCAGTCCGGGTTGTGGGCGACCACGGCCTTGCCGGCAGCGCTCGCAGCCTTGACCATCGCAGCGGTGTTGGCAAGCCCGTCGTGGAGGCTGGCGGCGCCCTTGATCTCTTTGCCGAGCTTCCCCCATTTCAGGCGGCCGAAGGTGTCGAAGCCATCGGGAAGCAACAGCGCGTAGACGTTGCCGTCGGGGTAGGCGACAGGGCCTGCGTAGTGGGCGGATTGCTCGGGCCAGTACTGGCCGGGAATAGGGGTCTGGATGGGGGTCTTCATGGGGTTCTTCACGAGGTGTTGATGGGGTACTCAGATGGCGCAGCCGGGGGCCTTCGGCTTGGCCTTGACGATCCGGCGGACCGCAGGTTTTTGCGGTTCAGGCGCCACGCAAGCGACAGGGGCCGTAACGGGCGCAGTGACCGGGGTGGGCGTGATGACGGGCGGCGTCGCGATGGAGGGGGCCAGCACCAGGCGCGGGCGTTTGAGTCCCTCGCACTCGGCGAGTGAGTGGTTGCGCGTGCCTGGAGCGATCGGCAACTCTGGGTGACCCGGGAAGATCGTCTCGTAGATGCGCTGGGTGATAAGCGCCTCGGACTCGAAGTGACAGTGGTCGTACGCGGCTTTGGCCATGAGAACGCCCACGCACACCGGGTCGGACTTCTGGTCGGTCTTCGAACCGCTCACAACACCCAGCAGCAACGAACCCGCGCGCGACGACGTGACGATGCAGCCCGCGGCCTGCGGCACCTGTGTCCAAACGGGCGGTGGCAGCACGAACATGCTGGTGCGGCTGTTGTCATTGATGGCTGCGCCACCTCCGTAGGACTCGGCATCGGCATCGGCTGCGGCCTTCGCCTTGGCATCTGCAGCAGCTTTGGCCTTGGCGGCCGCGTCTGCGTCGGCCTGGGCTTTCTGCTGTTGCTTCAGCGTGGCGTCGATGTCCACAGGGGTGCTCGCCGGCGGCGTGGGCGTCGGATACGTGGCCAGTGCGGCGGTGCAGGTTGCGATGAGGGCGATGGTGAAAAGAGTGCGTTTCATGGTGGTCAGACCTGAGGGGTTTGGGGGGTGGGTGAAGCGGCGCCGGCACGGTCTTCGGACGTGACGGGGTCACCGAGCCAGGCGTCACCAACTTCCTTGGCTTCCTGCACGGTGGAATGAACGGACTGGAGAGGGCTGTGGGCGCAGCCGGGGTACCAGCAGGTCAGTTCGGCGAATGACCCGTAGTCGGTGACGGTGGCGCGCCATTCGCGGCCCTTGCCGTCCTTGTGGCTCACACCTTCGAGGGGGATGGACCAGGCGCTCATGACCCAGTCCCGGTGGCTTTGGCGATGGCGGCCTGGCCTGCGCGAATCGCGCTCAGGCTGGTGGTGCCCGTTTCTGCGCAGGACAGCAGGCCTTCGCACGCCAGGCGCAACTCAGCGATCAGCTCATCTCGGTCATCGAAGGGCTGGAACTCGTGAGCCGGTGCGTACTGACGGTGGATGTTGATCGGCCGCTCGCCGTCGCCATCAATGACGATCGGCTCGTCCAGGATGATCTCGACCATCAAACCCTGCTCGCGGTCGACGGACAGCGAGTGCACCACCCCGGTGACGCGCTTGCCCTTGTAGTCGCGGTGGCGGACGTGCTGCCCGATGCGAAGGTCGATAGAGATGCCCGCGTTCATGCCGGCACCCGGCACATCGCCAGATCGTCGTAGCGCGAGTGGCCGGCCGCGCGGCTGACCTGGCGGCGCAGGTGGTCGGAGTCGATTTCGACGAGCGCCAGCTCTGCCGGCTCGGTGTCGGCGAAATCGGTGATGCCGAACTCGCGGTGCAGCGCTTCAGCGCTTTCGCGTTCGCTCAGTTCGACGACAGTGACCGCTTGGCACTTGGCCGCCTGCAGGGCGTCCTGATGCGAGATCCGGTGGTGTTCCATGCCTTCCTCCAGTTGGCGTCGGATGACGCGCTGGAGAAAGTCTAGCCCAAAGCTAGCCTAAAACAAGCCAACGGCTAGAGTTTGGGCTAGGTTTCCGATGAGCGGTGCTTGCCTGCAGACGAAAAAAAGCCCGCATCAGCGGGCGTCTTGGGATCGGAGGGCTATTTAATCCCCAGTCATGATGAGGTTGGAAGTCTCAACGCCCTCGAGCTGCACTCGGTGCATGAGATTTCCCCCTTGATTGCGGCCGCCCACTTGCCAATTGACGGTCGTCGTAATGTAAAACACCCCCTCCGCGACGCGGTCGAACATGAAGTTACCTTGCGCATCGCATTTGGTCGTTTTGGTAGCCTGCTGATACGCGGTGGACTCCGGGATAAAGATCGGGTTGTTTTGCCCGCGGTTGAGCCCGCTAACTCCGTCTCCTGCATACAGTGCAGCCATTCGTTGCTTAGCGTATTCAGTGCCTGGCACCAAATAGACTGTTGATCCCGCGCAGGTGACCACGCCACCGCCACGCTGCCTCAAGAAAGCATTGCCTTTAATCGTGTTCACTCCTGTTTGAAGGAGCCGGGCAGCATGAGCTGCGTCGAACGGCGCGCTGATGGCTACACTGGGACGCTGTTGCTGTGGAACCGCGCATGCAGCCAATGTTGCCGCCAAAGCGATGATAGAAACTGAGCGCACGATTACCTCCTGCATGAAAGCCCGCAAATCTCGGGAGTCAATTTGTCTGTCGATTGTCGGGGAAGGCTGGTGCACCAATATGTGAGATTTTTGGTGCACACGCCTGTTATTACTCTAATTGCAGGGATTTCATCAACTGTGCTTGGGCGAACGATTGCATAAAGTCGTGGGGCGCTGCTCAGGTGCCCGTTTTGTACGACAGGCTTTCGTGCGGATCGTCTCCCCCCAACAGGCGCTGAAGCTTCGAGTACATCAACTCCGATTGGTCAGGGGCAATCGCAAGGTCGTGCAAGATTGCTGCTGCTGCCTTCCTGTCGGTACTGTCAAGGACAGCAATGGCGGCGGCAAGCTTCGTTACAGCGCCATGTAGCGTTTCACGGTCGAAACTCTGTCCTTGGATTCCGTCGGCTACGGAGGGAATCCCAGAATCAACGGCAACTGAACGCTTCAAGGCGAATGTAAAGGCATCTGCAGCGCTCTGCGTGAGGTCGTCAAAGTCGTTGTCGCCTTGGTAGGCCCGCACGAGATCTCTAACAGTGAACCAACTGGGGGCCCTTGGCCGGGACTTTGGCTGCCCGTTGTACATCTGGTACACGATGTCGTACTTCAAGCCCAACTGATGAGCCACAGCATGGTAGCCATCTGAGCGCTTCCTTGTTGCGCCACGTGCAGCTTCACGGTCCACAAAGGCCATGAACAGCTTTTTGGGATCCTGCTCGACGCTCATTTCACGATTCAAGCAGAAGCCGTCACGAGTGCTCTAGCCCGGGGCTTGAGTATTGCTAGCCATGGGCTAGAATATTTCTCATGGCCCTTCCTTCCTACCCAGCCGAAAAGCGGCGCGAGATCGCGAGTCGACTCGGCATCGAAGAGCAGTACCTGTACCAGATCACTCGTGGTCTCAAAACAGCTGGTGCGGCACTGGCGAAGCAGCTCAATACGGTCGACCCAGCGGCGCAACTCTGGGATCTGCGCCCCGACGACTGGCATTTGATCTGGCCGGAGCTGATCGAAGTAGATGGGGCGCCCAAACTTAAGACGGAGCAGGAGGTCGCCCATGGCTAAGCCACTCAAGCCCATCGCCTGGCGCCGGCGGGCGAGCGTCTCGAAGCTTGAGGAATGGCGAGCGCGACGGCTGTTCGTAGGTGGCCAGCGCTCGCCGTGGTTCGGCGGGGCGGTGCTGTCCGTAGACGTCGGCCTCAGCGGTCCGACGCCGGCCCAAGCAGCCCGAGCTCGATTTCGAGCGACGCATCGCCCCCGGGGTTGAACATGAAGGTCCGATCCGTCACCGAGAACATCAACCTGTCGTCGGTTGAATCGAGCCACATGGTGTCTCCGATCGCCGGCAGTGTTGGCATATCTCGCCAAGCCATTTTGAAGTTTGAGAAGCCCAGCGACTTCAAGTATTCGCGCGCCTCGTCTGTGAAGGCGAGATTCACATTGGATTTCATGGGCCTGTCCTTCTGGTTGGGTGGTTGGGGTCGGAGCCGCCACTGTATCCGCCTGGATGGGCCCGCCCTTTTGCGGTTGCCGGTCTTTCGTCCCTTCTTCCGGCAGTCTTTCCGCCATGTGGCCGCTCGCAGCGGTGGCCGCGCGCCTGGAGGTTCTTCCTCCCTGGCCACAACCAGGCGCGCGGCCGGCGGGTTTTTCATTCATGTGGTTGGTTCGCATGTCAAAAATTTTTGCCTTTGCGAGCCTCTCAACACCACACAACAAAATTGAGAGGAACCGAAATGCAACAGGTATCCATCCCTATGGTGGTCTCACCATCCGAAGTCATGCGCAAACAGTCACTGGGCGCGGCCCTCGATCTTTGCGTCGAGCTGGCGGGCTATGAGGCAAAGCAGGTCCAGCGCGATCTCAAGCTGGACAAGGCCCAGTTCAGCCGTTGGCAGTCTGGACAGGAAGGCATCATCTGGCCGCGGCTCAAGCTGGTCATGAATCACTGCGGGAACGATGCCCCGCTGCTCTGGATGAACCACGACCGAGGGTTTGACCTCAGCGCCATGCGCAAGGTCGAGACGACGCTGGAGCGAGAAAACCGAGAGCTGCGCGAGCAGCGCGATGCCCTTCTCACATTGCTGCAGAGCAAGCGGAACTGATGGACAACTACCGAGAGGTGCTCCATCAGATGGAGCTGTTCGGCATCGCCCTACGTTCGAAAGACCGAAGTCGCTTTCCCGTCCTCAATCGGCGCACAACGTGCGGTGTGGGGGGCAAGGCCTGGTACAAGCTGTACGAGTTCCGACCTGATGCCGGCGGCGTCTACCTGGTCGGCGCGTTTGGCAGTTGGCGCAGTGGCAAATCCGAGAAGGTGGACGTGGATTGGGCGCCACTGTCAGAGGCTGAGCGCGCGCGCCGGAAAGCGGAGCACGAGGCAGCGCGGAGGGCCGAGGCCGCTGCCCGCGCCGAAGAGGCCCGTCTGGCCGCCCTTTCCGCGGCCGAGCTCTGGGCCACGGGATCTCGCACCGGCAGCTCGGCCTATCTCAAGTCAAAGCAGGTGGAAGGCGAGGCATGTCGGTATCTCCCCGACGGATCGATCCTGATTCCATTGTTGCGGTACGACTTGCCTCGCGAGGACGCATTGCGTGCAGTACAGCGTATCCACCCCGGGCCGCGCAAGCATCGCCGAACCGGCGAGCCGCTGCCGCAGAAGGTCTTCACCTCCGGCTTCGCGAAAACCGGCTGCAGCGTTCGATTGGGCGAGATCTCGCCAGAGAGCCGCCTGCTGCTGGTGTGCGAAGGTTATGCCACTGGCTTGTCCATCCGCATGGCAACGGAGAAGAAGTGGCCCGTGTTCGTGGCGCTCGACGCCTACAACCTGCCGGCTGTGGTGGAGCTGCTGAGGGGCCTCTACCCGGGCGCCTTCATTCTGATCTGCGCCGATGACGACTGGAAGTCGACCGACCATGCGGGGCCCAACCCCGGCTGCAGGCGTGCGCGCCTGGCAGCGAAGCACACGGACTCATGCGAGATCGTCTGGCCGGTGTTCGACGCGCGAACGCGGCAGCTTAAGGACACCGATTTCAATGACTTGCACCAGCGCGAAGGCCTTGCCGTCGTTGCTCGCCAGTTGCAGCGTGTCACGTCGCTCATTGTGGAGGCCTTGAGTGACTGAGCCGGATGACCCACACCTGCCACCGGTAGAGCCTGACGACGACTCGGCGGGCGATGAGCTGGGAGGGCTAGAAGCGGCCTTCCTGGCCTCTGGCGCGGAAGCGCCACTGAGCAATGTCTTGCCGCTCAGTGCGGGCCGGAAGAGGCGCTCCAGTGCGTCAGATGGCGCGGATTCGGCCTCTCCACCCCCTTCCCCTGATAGCGCTAGCGCGTCTTCGAAGGGGAAAGGGGGGGAGGCCGCGGGCGATGGGGGCAAGCCGAAAAAGAAGATCGATTGGGGAAAGTACACGCGCCTCATTGAGAACTTCACGCTGATCTACCCCACCGACACGGCCTGGGATGGCGAAAAGCGCAAGAGCGTGAAGCTGTCCAACATGGCTCACATGTTCGGAGCGGACTACGTGCGCATGTGGAAGGCCTCGCCAGACCGCAAGAGCGTCGACGAAGAGCAGCTTGTTTTCGACCCAACCGAACAATGCGGTGAAGACGCGATCAACCTGTGGAATGGTCTGGCCATCGAGCCGGAGGCTTGTGAAGCGAAAGACGTGGAGCCCATGCTCGCGCTACTCGATCATCTTTGCAGCCGCTGCGATGGCGCGGTGACCAGCGTCGACGAAGTGAAGAACTGGGTGTTGTGCTGGTTGGCGCTTCCCCTGCAGAAGCAAGGTGCCAAGATGGCCACTGCCCTGGTGTTCCACGGGCCGCAGGGCACCGGCAAGAACCTATTCTTCGATGTGGTCCGTGACATGTACGGGCGCTATGGCGTGATGGTCGGCCAGACCGAGATCGAGGAAAAGTACAACGCATGGATATCGGCAAAGCAGATCGTGGTCTGCAATGAGGTGGTCAGCCGCCAGGAGCTGTTTCACAACAAGAACCGCCTGAAGTGGATGATCGATGCGGAGCGTATCCCGATCCGCTCGATGCACACCGACACCCGCTGGGAAGCCAACTGGGCGAACCTGGTGTTTCTCTCGAACGAGAAAATCCCGATCGCGTTGGAGCGGGATGATCGGCGCCATCTCGTCGTCTACACCCCGATTCCCGAAGACGGGAAGCTATACGACACGGTGCGGGCCTTCCTGGCTGCTGGTGGCGCGGCCAAGTGGATGCACTACCTGCTGAACTATCCGCTGGATGGCTTCCACGAGCACACGAAGCCGCTCATGACGCAGGCCAAGCAGGACCTCATCGAGCTGAGCATGGAACCGGGCGAGCGCTTCATGCTCGACTGGATGGGCGGGTACCTGCACCTGCCCAGGACCGTGTGCTCGGCCGAGCAGCTGTACCGCGCCTTCCGCCGATGGGGAGAGAACACCGGCGAGCGCTGGGCCCCGAATCAGGCGCAATTCACTTCGACGGTCAGGAAATGGGCCGACGAGAGAGTTGAGAAGGACGCGGACGGGAGAAAGCTCGAACCCGTGCTCACCTACAAGGTGATCAACCTGGTGGATGCCATGAGCGTCAGGAAGTCCGTGCGGTGCTGGATACCGCGCGACTGCGGCCCGCGCAACGGCGTATCCGAAGGCGAGTGGGCTGGCAGTGCTGTTGACACCTTCGACGTCGCCTTGAGCCGCTTTCTGCGGACCAGGGAGGGTGGATCAGGAGCCGACGATGGAACATCCTCCCCCGCCCCCACTTCTGGCAAGAGAGCCGGGGGTGAGAAATGAGTCTGTTACGCACCCAGCGTAACGCCGATACGCCGCAAACCCGCGTCGTTACGTGCGTTACGCGTGTTACGCCACCTCCCTGTACATGTGCGCGCATACCCATGTGCGTGCAGGCGCGTGCGCATGTGCGTGACGCACACCCCCCGTAACGAGCGTAACGCACGTAACGACGCGGGCTCCAGGCGCAACACGGTCGCGCGCACGCGTAACGCCACTCTGGTTTCTCTCTCAAAAAAAAGGAAGAGTCATGAAGGATGAGCAGTCGATCGAACAGACGGCGCCAAACGCGGCGCGGCGCCAAGCCATGCCTGCGGTGGCCGCGTTTGTCGACCTCTGCAGGGAGGCCTACGGCAGCGACATGGTGGATGCGCAAATGGCCAAGGCTCAACAGGCCAAGCGTGAGCATGCCGCCGTGTTGCAGGCGCAGGGTGCGGATGAGGCGGCACGGTGGCACGTGGTGCACGGCCGTCGCTGCACATTCTTTGCGGAAGAGGGCGGACGGTCCATTGGGCTGCGGTCTCCGTGGGGGCAGGACGCACCATGAAGCTGGACTTCAAAACCAACTTCCCCGAAGTGCAGCGGTCCTTGCGGCAGCTGCGTTCCGACATTGGCGGTCGGGCCTTGGTCTCAGCCATGAACAAGACCATGGCCCAGGCACAGACTCAGATGGGCCGGGAGATCACCTCGGAGTACCGCGTTACCTCGGCCTATGTCCGGGAGCGGCTGCGCCTCAAGCGCGCCGCTTTCAGGGCAGGACAGTTCAGCTTCACTGCCGAATTGATCGGGGGCAATGGAAAGAAGCGCAGCGCGAACATGATCGCGTTCCTCGAACGCTCGGTCAGCCTGGCCCAGGCGCGCAAGCGCGGCAAGGAAGGCACGCTCAACCAGCTCCGTTTCCAGGTCCGCAAGACCGGTGGCAAGAAGATCATCACCGGCGCATTCATCGGGAACAAGGGGCGCACCGTGTTCATCCGCACGGGCAAGGATCGCTTGCCCATCAAGGCTGTGAGCACGATCGATGTAGCCCAGATGTTCAACCAGAAGCGAATCAACCGCGCGGTGGTCGGCACGATCCGCGCCCGCTTCCCCACCATCTTCGCGAGCGAAGCCCGGTTCTACGTCTCGAAGTTCAACGCGCGCTGACCATGCACCCCACCCTCCCGACCCCCCACCCCCCGTTCGGGTCCTTCCGTGCGCCCCTCTCATACGGGGCGAAACGATCGCGAAATCGCGCTAGCGATTCGGCTCAGGAAAAGTTGACGCACAGGTTGACAGATGGCGAAAAGTGACCCGAATCTGTTGACGCAGGCCGAGTACGCGCGCTCCCGGAAGGACCGGGGCCTGCCCGGCGGGTCGCGGGAAGCGGTGCGCAAGGCGGTGGAAGAGCAGCGCATCAGCGCGTTCGGCCCCGACAAGCTGATCGACCTGCAGCTCGCGGACAGGCAGTGGGCGCGCAACACCCGCGCCAGGGTCGGTGCGACCGATAGCGGTGGACACGTATCCGAAACCGGTGACGATCTGATGGCGGCCGTTGACGGCGTCCAGGCGCCGGCCATGCCGACAGTAGCCGCTGTGGCACCTGACGGCTACACCGCCGCACGTGTGCGCACCGAGAATGCCAACGCTGCCCTTGCCGAACTGGAGCTGGCGCGCAAGCGCGCCGAGGTACGCGACGTTGCCGATATCAATCGAGGTGGTTTCGACATTGCACGCGAACTGCGTGACTCCATGGACTCATCCGTCAACACGCTGGCCGCTGAGCTGGCAGTGCTGGAAAACGCCGATGCCTGTGCAAAGGTGTTGCGCCAGCACAACCGCACCATCCAACAGATGCTGGCTCAGCGCCTCCGCGAAAAGCTTGGCGTGAAGGTTGAGGTCGCTTGAACGACTTGCACGACGGCTACTACCTGATGCTCGATGCGTTCGCGCGTGGCATCGAGCCGGACTCGAACAAGTCGGTTGACGTTTGGGCCGACGACAACATGATCGTGCCGAAAGAGACCGGTGCCAGCGAGCCCGGCCCGTACAAGACTTCGCGCACGCCGCACGCTCGCATGCCGATGCGCTGCCTCAGCGCAGATCATCCCTGCAAACGCGTGGTGGCCATGGTTGCATCGCAGATGTTCAAGAGTCAGGTGGGCCTGAACTTTATGGGCGAGACGGTGCACCAGCGCCCGCGCAACTTTATCTGGGTAGTGCCTACCGGCAAGCTGCACAAGCGTGCCGCCGCCCGCATCGACAAGGTGGTCGCTGCCACCGCGCCACTACGAGATCGCTTCGCAAAGCCAGCTTCTCGGGTTTCGACCAACAACAACGACATCAAGTCTTACCCGGGCGGAGCGCTGTACATCGCAACGGCTGGCGCCGCTGCCAACCTCTCAGAGCTTACCGCCACCTACGGTGTGTACGACGAGATCGACAGGTCCAAAGACAACGTGGGCGGCGAAGGTTCACCCGACGAACTGCTGGAAACACGGATGACCAGCCACGAGCGGGAAGCAAAGCTCTACTACCCCAGTTCGCCCACTATCGAGGGTGAAAGTCCGATTCAAACGCTGCACGATCGCGGCACCCAGCGCGTGGCCTTGGCAGAGTGCATTCACTGCGGTCACGCACAGCCTTTGGACTTCTTCGACAAGGACGGCGAACCGCGCCTCATCGCTAGCGACGATGGCAAGGAAGCCTTCTATCCATGCTGTGAATGCGGCGGCCTGCACGGCGAGGGGGACAAGACCCGCATGTTCGCGCGCGGTCTGTGGAGCGATGGCGTCCCGGGCGACGGTGAGACCGAAAGCTTCCAGGCCTCGGCCATGTTCCTCCCCTACGGCTGGCTCCCTTGGATTGCGCTGCTCAAGCAGTACCACAAGGCCAAGGCCAAGCTGGAGGAGGGCGACGACACCAGCATGATCGTCTTCTACAACACACGTCTGGCCAAGTGCTGGGCGCGGAGCAAAGAGACGACGCGCTATGAAGGGCTGATGGCTCGCGCCGAGCCCTACCGCCTGACCACCGTCCCGGCCGGCGGACTCGTTCTCACCGGTGCGATCGACGTGCAGGCCTACCGTCTGGAGTTCCAGGTCATTGCTTGGGGCGAGGGCATGGAAGGCTGGGTGGTGGATTACCAGATCATCCACGGCGACCCGGCAAGCAAAGCCACGTGGGACAAGGCCGATGAACTGCTCAAAGGCCGGTACCGCCACGTCAGCGGCTGCCGCCTCAACATAAGTGCCGCCTTTGTCGACTCCGGTGGCCATCACACGCAAGAGGTCTACAACTTCACCCAGGCGCGTCGCCACCGGAACGTCTTTGCCATCAAAGGCGACGCAAACAAAAAGAACCGCCCGATCATCGGCAACAAGCCCAGCATCGTGGGCGTGGACAAGAGGGGTAAGACTGAGCGCCGCGGCCCGCAACTGTGGATCATCGGAACCGACACCGCCAAGGACTACCTGCAGGCGCGCTGGAAGTTCGTGCAAGGACCTGGTGCCTTGCACTTCAGCCAGGACCTGCCCGAGAGCTGGTTCAAGGGTCTGGTGGCAGAGTACCGCACGAGCGGTTTTAAGCGTGGCCGCAAGGTCAGTTGGTGGGAACAGAAGAAGGGCGAGCCAAACGAACCGCTGGATCTGACCGTCTACAGCGTGGCCGCCGCCATGATGCTGGGCCTGCATAAGAAGAGCGAACACGCCTGGCAGTTGCTACGAGAACGCCTGGTGCCGGCCATCGGCGACCTTTTTGAACAAGATGACCAGCCTGTCCGGCAGCCACCTGAGCCGGAAGACGTGCCGGTGGTCGAGCCTTTGGGCGATCTCGCAGCGACGGTAGTGGCCAGTGCTGCACCACCACCAATCGAACAGGCATCCGCCCCCTCCATTGTGGGCGGCAAGATTTCGCTCAGGGGGTTGAGGAGAGGTGGCGCGTGACAACCAGCCGGAACCTCGACCCTGAACCGGACCTGCTGCTGGTGGTCATTCAGCGGCTGCGCGCGCTCGTACCCTCTATCACGGACGAACAGGCCCAGCAGATCGAGGCCACCGCGCGCGCCGAGTTGGGTGGGCTGCGAGTGCGGATACCGAAGCGCCGGAAACACCTCACGAACGACCAGCGGGCCGAGATCGCACGCGAGGCCGTCAATGCTGCAACCAGTGATGACGAACTGACGGCGCGCCATGGCATCCACAGAGCGACGCTGTATCGGTACGTAAAGCGCGGCACGGGTGGGTGAAGTCGCAATTTGGCCTAGTTTTGCCACCGCCTGCTGCCTAGACTCCCGCGGACTTAGGAGCACGAAATCATGTCCGGAATCACCCTCGCACAGGCCCAGGAGCAGTTGAACGCTTACCTAGCGGCCGAGACAGCTGCGCTCAACAAGAAGTCCTACACCATCGCGGGACGGACGCTGACGTACCAAGATCTCTCGACGATCCAGCAGGGTATCGAGACCTGGAGCAGGCGAGTTGCGGAACTGAGCGCGCGAGCCAGTGGTCGTGGGCGAAGCCGGACCATCGTGGTGGGGTTCTGACATGGCAAATCGCATGAACGCCTCCATGGCTGCACTCGGTGGCCAGAACTTGTTAGACAAGGCCATTGCATATGTCTCGCCCAAACGTGCGGCAGAACGCATGCTGGCTCGCACGACGCTCGCCATGGGCGGTGGCTACAGCGGCGCAGGCATCAACAAAGCGCAGCTTTCGAGGTGGCTTACCTCCCCGGGGTCGCCCAATACGGACATCAATCCAGACCTCAAGGTGCTGCGCGCACGGAGCAGCGACCAGATGCGCAATTCACCGATCGCGGTCGGTGCCATCGGGCAGACTGTTAACGGGGTTGTCGGGACTGGTCTGATGTTCAGCGCGCAGGTTGACGGGCGATTTCTCGGCCTGAGCGAACAAGAGGCCGAGGCATGGAATGAAGACCATGACCGTCGCTTTCATGCGTGGTGCGACTCAATCGACTGCGCTCTTGAACGCAACCTCAACTTCTACGGCCTGCAGGAGTTGAGCTTTCGCTCGGAGCTTGAGCGTGGCGACATCTTCTGGTTGACGCCGATGGTGCCGCGCGCAGGTCGCGCTGCATCTCTCGCGCTGCAGTTGATTGAGGCGGATCGCGTGTGCAACCCGGACGGAAAACCGAACACCGACAACCTGGTGGAAGGCGTCGAGTTGCATCCCACCACGAGAGAGCCCGTTGCGGTGCACGTCGCCAGGCTGCACCCCGGCGATGCTCTCGGCAAAAAGAATGACTGGACGCGGGTGAACGTGAGGGGCGAAAAGAGTGGGCGTCGGAATGTGCTCCAGAGTTTCCAGCCGCTGCGGCCTGGACAGGTTCGCGGTGTTCCATGGATTGCCCCAATCCTTGAACCTCTAAAGCAGTTGGGGCGCTGGACCGAAGCCGAGCTAAACGCGGCCGTCACCAGCAGCATCTTCAGCGTCTTCCTCAAGATGGACCCGGAAGCGTTCCAGGACATTTTCGAAGACGACGCAAAGGGCGCAATCGTCGAGCAGGCCGGCAAGTGGTCCGGCGAGATGGAGAGCGGCAAGGCGATCAACCTCCTCCCTGGTGAAGAGCCCGTGTCGGTGGCACCGACCCGCCCCAATCCCGCATTCGATCCGTTCTGGATGGCCATGGTGCGACAGATCGGCATGGCGTTGGAGATCCCCGTCGAGGTCCTTATCCTCCATTTCCAGAGCAGCTACACCGCCGCCCGCGGAGCGATGTTGATGGCGGCGAAATTCTGGCGGCGTCGCCGGGACCGCATGATCACCAACACGTGTTCTCCGGTCCACGAGCTATGGCTTGCGGAAGAGGTGACAGCCGGTCGCATCAGGGCCCCCGGGTTCTTCAGTGATGACATCACACGTGCTGCGTGGTGCGCTGGCGTGTGGACCGGTGACGGGCCTGGTTCGCTGGATCCCCAAAAAGAAGTCACTGCAGCACAGGCACGGGTGGACATGGAGATCAGCACACTCGATTCCGAGAGCGTGGCTTACGACGGAGTGCCGTGGAAGGTCAAGCATCGGCAGCGTGCAAAAGAAGTGGCCGCTCAGAAGCGCGATGGCACTTACGTGCAAAAGGCGGGCGCGCCGGCTCCTGCGAGTGCGCCCGACGATGACCGGGATGCAACGCAGCGTCAATCAGAAGCAGACAACACCGGCCCTGCGCATCGTTGAGGACTTGTCGCAATTTGGCCTATTTTTTATGGGCCTATGTTTTCAGAATCGGCGTCACTGAAACGATCCAGTGATGACCCGATGAAGCATCCCCAAATCGCAGCGCGCATCTTCAACACGCCGCTGCTCATTCACCCGCAGAAGCTGGACGCGATCATCGCGGGTCTGGGTGATCGGCTGTTGGGGGCCGGCGTAGAGCTCCCCGTTGAGCTTGCGCAAGTAGCGTCGCTTCCGGCCGAAATGTTCAGCACCCGTTGTGGTCAACGTGGCGACAACGGCTACATCGTCACAGATGGGGTTGCCGTCATCCACGCCAGCGGCGCGCTGGTGCACCGTAGCCGCTACCTCATGGCCGACTCCAGCTACTTGCTGGGCTACAACGAGCTAGCCGTGCAGCTCGAAGCAGCGATGGAAGACCCCGAGGTGCACGCGATCCTGCAGGTGTTCGACTCCCCAGGTGGCGAGGTGGCGGGAGCTTTCGAATACGGCGACCGCATTCACGCTCAGCGGGGCCGCAAACCCATGTGGGCGATCGCCGACACTCTCGCGGCTTCGGCCGCCTACCTCGGCGGTTCGGCCTTCGACTCGCTCGCCGTCTCTGCCACCGGCTACGCAGGTTCCATCGGTGTGGTGATGCGGCATGTCGACTTCTCACGTGCACTCGCCAACGACGGCATTCGTGTCACGCACATCTTTGCTGGCGACCACAAGGTTGACGGCAACCCATACGAGCCGCTGCCCAAGGATGTTCAGGCCAACCTGCAGGAAGAGGTCGACGGCATCTACACGATGTTTGTCGACGCGGTGGTCCGAAACCGGGGGTTGAAGGCGCAAGCCGTGCGGAACACCCAGGCCTCGGTCTACCGGGGTGAGGCTGCGGTAAGCCTGGGCCTCGCTGATCGCGTGTCCACCACAGATCAACTTCTTTCCGAGCTGGCCGCCAAGCGTGTCCGTTCATTCCCCGCCGGGCCGACCGCCCGCTCATCCGCCAACCAAGGAGCACCCATGTCTGGCACCCCCACTGAAGGCGGTCAACCGTCCGCCACACCTCCCGCGCCAACTGCGGCCATCACCCAAGCCGACATCACGGCTGCCCGCGCTGAAGGCGCTGCAGCAGAGCGGCAGCGCATCGCCGACGTGCGCGCCCAGACGTTGCCCGGCCATGAAGCACTGGTCGAACAGCTCGCATTCGATGGAAAGACCACCGGCCCCGAAGCCGCCAGCGCGGTTCTCAAGGCCGAACGCGAGCGGATTGAATCTGCGGGCAAGGCCTTGCGCAGCGAGGCCCCCGCACCGCTGGCGCTGGTGCCTGGTTCCTCGGTTCAGAAGCCCGCCAGTGCAGCAATGACAAGCAAAGAGTTGGACGCTCAAGCCAAGAAGTACCAGGCCGACCATCCCGGTACCGACTATCTCGCCGCGGTCAAAGCAGTTCAAGCCGCCCAGGCCTGAGCAACCCCTCTCCCTCAACACACCCTTAGGAGCAGCACACCATGGCCGCACTCTTCAAGTCCGCACACACCATCGGCGTTCTCGCCGCCGCCACCATCACCCGCGCGCGGGCCATCACCGCGACCGGTGCTGTCGCCACCGCCGCGGGAAACGCCGTTGGCGTGGCGGAGCTCGATGCAGCCTCTGGCACGCGTGTACCGATCACCGCGCTCGGCACGGGCATCGCTACCGCTGGTGCAGCCGTGGCTGCCGGAGCAGCACTCGAAGTCGGTACTGCCGGCAAGTTGATCACCCGGACCGCGGGCGTCACCGTTGCGCGCGCGTTGACTGCCGCTGCCGCCGATGGCGACGAGATTGAAGTGCTGCTCATTCCGAACTGATTCGAAGCCCAACCCCTTCACCCAACTGGAGAAATCTTCATGTCTGCAATGAACGCCGCACAGGCCCGCGTCATCGATCCCGTCCTCACCACGGTGGCCCAGGGCTACCAGAACAGCGAAATGGTGGCCGGCTTTCTGTTCCCCACCGTCCCCGTGAATCTGCGCGGCGGCAACATCATCACGTTCGGCAAAGAGAGCTTCATGCTCTACCAGAGCCAGCGCGCACCGGGCGAGAACACCAAGCGCGTTCGCTTCGGCTATGCGGGTGCGCCCTACGCGCTGGTGGACTACAGCCTCGAAGGCATGGTGCCGGTCGAGATCGAACAGGAAGCCCAGAACAGCCCAGGCATCGATCTGGGCGCACGCGCCATCAACGAGGTACAGGCGATCATGTCCCTGCGTCACGAGAAGGCCTCGGCCGACATCGCACGCAACGCCGCCAACTACGCGGCGTCGAACAAGGTCACGCTTGCTGGCACCGACCAGTGGAGCGACTACGGCGCAACCAGTGACCCCATCGATGACATCGAAGCCGCCAAAAGCGCTGTGCGTGCTGCCACTGGCAAGCGTCCCAACACCGTGGTGCTGGGCTCGGTGGTGATGGACAAGCTGAAGAACCACCCCAAGATCGTCGACCGCATCAAGTACACCGGCCGCGACGTTGCCACTGCTGAACTGCTGGCAAGCCTTTTCGGCGTCGAGCGTGTTGTTGAAGGCGCAGCCATCTACTCGAACGATGCCGGCACTGCGTTCACCGATGTCTGGGGCAAGGACGTGGTGGTGGCATACACCAACCTGGCGAGCGCCCAGAGCGGTGGCCTTCCCAGCTATGGCTACACCTACCAGCTCAGTGGCTATCCGCAGGTCGAAGACCCCTACTTTGACCGCAATGCCAAAAGCTGGCTGTACCCGGTCACCCGCAGCGAAGCGCCGGTGCTCGCTGCCGCTTCCGCCGGATTCCTGATCACCAACGCCGTGGCCTGAGTGGTCACCCCTTCTGCCGCGCTGACGAAAGGTGAACATGAAACTCGTTGCACTCCAGCCGATACGGTATGACGGCAAGCGCTATGCCGTTGGCGACCTGATGGAAATCGCAGACAAGGCGAAACAACAGGCCCTCGCCCTGATCACGTGCGGCTCCGCTGAGCCGGCGGAGAAGGCGAAGGCGCGTACGGCGGCCGATGCCAAGCGGCACGCGCAAGCGCTCTCCGACGCACAGGACGCAATTGCGGCAGCGGAAGAAGCGTTCGCCAAGGCATCTGATGAAGAGAAGCCCGCTGCTCAAGCGGCTCTCGACGCAGCCAATGCCGCGTTCGCCGACCTGGAAGCCTGACCCATGCCATTCGTTGAGGATTTCTCGCTCTTCTTCCAGTCCACCGAGTTCGCGTCAGACGCGACCTTGGACGGGGAGGCAGTGCGCGGCATCTTCGACAACGGCTACCAGGCGTTCGAAGTTGCAAGCGGCGTGTACGCCACTGGCCCCGTCTTCCTGTTGCCCTCCAGCGAGGTCCCGGTGGATGTCGTCGGACAGACGCTCCTGATCGGCGTGGAAGCCTGGCAGGTGGTGGAGCCGGAGCCGGACGGCACCGGAACGACGTTGCTGCGCTTGCGCAAAGGCTAACTGTCGTGGCCCATGCCCAGCAACAGATCCTCGAAGCGGTGCGCAGCATCCTGGCAACCGGCGGAACAGCCGCGGGCTCGAACGTTTACCTCGATCGCGTGGACGCTGTCCCACCCAACATGCTGCCAGCCATCCTTGTGGACGAATCGGCGGAGGGCGAAACGGTGACCTTGAACACGTTCACGAGCATCGAAGAGCGCGCGCTGGGCGTATCCATCAACTGCGTGGCCGCTCACGGGACCGAGGCAGTCGCGCGCTCGCGAGATCTCGGCCTGCAGGTGGAAAAGCTGCTTGCGGCCAGCGCAACGCTGCGCTCCCTCTGCAAGCTCGGCGTGCAGATCACAGGTAGTCGGCCGGTGGTCAGCGAGGACAAAGACCGGCTCATTGCATCGCGCGCGCAGGACTGGCGCATGACCTACATGGTGGCCGCCGAGGCCCCCGACCAAATTCTTTGACACTCACAGGAGCATCGCATGGACATCAACGTCTGGAGCAAAGTGAAAGTGGCCGTGCAGACCCTGCTGGCCGCCCCCAAGACCATCACCGACATCAGCAAGGCCAACCCGGCCGTGGCTGACAGCACCGCCCACGGCTACAGCAATGGGGACTACCTGCTGCTGAAGATCGTGGGCATGTCCCAGCTGAATTACCGCGTGGTGCGTGTCTCCGCATCGACCACGGATGAGTTCACCTTGGAGGGTATCGACAGCACGCTGTTCGACGACTTCGTGAGTGGCACGGCGGAGGAGATCACCTTTGGCGCGCAGGCCAGCACGTTGCAGAACTTCACGCCAAGCGGTGGCGAAGCCGCGCAGATCCTGATCCCGACCATTCACACCGACCAGGACTTCCAGATCCCCGGCAACCGTTCGCCCATCGTCGTGGCCTCGACATCGCTTTGGGTGCCCAACGACGCCGCGCTGCTGGCCGCCAAGGGTTTCGACGACCGCAAGACGCCTGGCTGCGTTCTGCTGACGTTCGCCACCGGAGTCAAGCTGGCCTTTTCGGCGTACATGAGCTGCAACCTTTCTCCGCAGGGTGAAGCGGGCGCTGCCGTGACCACACCGCTCAGCATGAACCTCCGTGCTCCCATGTCGTTCTGGATGAACTGAACCCATGGCAGTCCTCAGCCGAGATCAAGTCAAGTCCCCGGTTCTGCGCAAGCAGACCGTACCCGTCCCTGCGCTGGGTGGTGATGTCGTCGTGCGCGGGCTCCTGCTCTCCGAAATGCTTGAGAAAAAGCATGTCAACGAAGAGTCTCAAAAGCCTCGCGACGGCGAGACCGAGGAGCGTGCCCGCGCTCGCGCCGGCGGGCACGTGGTTTCCTACACCCTAGCCCGCACTGTCACGATTGCCGACGGCAAGCCGCTCTACAGCGAGGCCGAGTGGGACGTGTTTGGTGCGGAGAACCCCGGTGACGTACTGGACCTCTTCAAGGTCGCCGAGTCGCTCAACGGCCGCAACAAGCAGGAAATCGCAAAAAACTAGCGTACCAGCCGGACAGGCGCTTCGCCTTCGTTCTTGCCCTTCGGCTGGGCTGCACTGTGGAAGAACTGGGCGCGCGCATGAGCGCAGAGGAGTTCGGGGAATGGCAGGTCATGTTCACCAGAGAGCAGTTGCACCCGGCGGCAGAACGCATGCGGCATGCGCAGGTGCTGGCCGCCATCCACAACGGGGAGCTGCGCAAGGCCGACAAGACCCGCTGGTCGGCATCGCAGTTCCTCGGCGCCGATCCCTGGCAGATCAACGACCAGGGCGAAGAAGCCGAACAGCAGCCAACTGCGGAGCAACTCGCTCGGCAAGTGGCATCCATCAACGCCAGCTTTGAGTCATGACCCAACCCAAGATCGCCCTCACCGCTGAAGACCGCACTGCGGCGGCGTTCGCCGCGGTCAGCCGGCGCGTCGACGGTCTTGGCTTCAACCTCAACACCCTGAAGGCAGCTTCTGTTGCTGCATTGGCTTCGTTCGCCGTTCCGATCACCGCAGTCGGATTGATTGGCCTGACCACCAACGCACGTGATGCAATTGATGGAATTAAGGACCTCGCCGAGGTCTCGGGCTCCACGGTCGAGAGCGTCAGCGCACTTGATCGCATAGCGCGTGAAACTGGTGGCTCGTTTGAAGTTGCCAGCAGTGCGCTGCTCAAGTTCAATGGAGTGCTGAAGGATGCTGACCCTGACAAGGGCGCTGGCGCTGTTCTCAAAGCACTCAATCTCGACATCGAGCAACTCAAGCGACTGGACCCTGCAGAGGCACTTCGTAGGACAGCGGTGGCACTGCAGGGCTTTGCCGATGATGGCAACAAGGCGCGCGCGGTGCAGGAGTTGTTTGGCAAGTCGGTAAAGGAGGTGGGTCCATTCCTCCGTGACTTGGCTGAGGCTGGCAGGCTTCAAGGGCGGATCAGCACGCAGGCTGCAGAAGAGGTTGACAAGTTCAACAAGCAACTGGCGGCGCTTCAGTCCAACGCTGAGGATGCAGGCCGCGCGATGAGCGTCAGCCTGATCACGGAAATCAATGCCGTGATCGAGCGATTTCGAGTGGGACAGAAGGAGGGGAAGAGCTTTCTGCAGATCATCTTCGCGAGCGATGAAGAGCTCAAGAGGAGATTCGCTCAAGGCGATGGTGGCGCGGCTCGCCGCCGCGCGCTCGTGGTGCAGATCAAGGAAGCCGAGCATGCGCTGAAGCTGTTCAACGATAGATCGGCTCCGGATAGTGATGCCTTCCGAGAGCAGTTGGCAAAACGACAAGCGGCTGTCAATGCTCTTCGAACACAACTGCGGGCCCTCGACGATGCAGGCAACCCATTGAACCAATCCTCAGCGGAGGATGCACGGCTTCGTCGCCAGGCTGCGGGCGAGGAGGCCAAGCCTGGGATCAAGGTGGTGGAGGAATCGAACGATCCAAAGAAATCGAAGGATCCCAACGCGGAGGCGCAACGCCACCTGGAAGCTTTACAGCGCCAATTGGAAGCCACCCTGAATTTGACCGAGGTTGAGAAGGTCCAGCGTGATCTCCAACTCGGCCGGTTGGGTCAGGTTACCGAAAAGCAGCGGGAGTCACTCCTCAATACCGCTGCGGAGATTGATGCCTCCAGAGAGTTCGAGAAGATAGACAAGCAATTCAAGGAACTCCAGGTGGAGGAACTGGAGCGCAAGAAGGAGTTGGCCGACCTCGGGAAGCAGGTGTACGACGACACGCGTACACCACTGGAGCTTCTTAACCGCGAGCTGGCGAGGCAGCAGATGTTGCTCGACAAGCTCGGCCCGTCTTACCGCGATACCTATGAGCGTGCAGTGGACGCAGCGCAAAGTGCCTATGAGGCAACCAACAAGGTGAGTGAATCCCTCAGCGAGCTGGACAGCTTTACGAAACGGGCTGCAGAGAACATCCAAGACTCACTCGGTGACACTTTCGTCGATCTCATGGAGGGAAAGTTCGACAACGTTGGCGAGGCCTTCACCAAGATGCTGCAACGGATGGTGGCAGAGGCCGCTGCCGCGCAGTTGTCTCGCTACCTTTTCGGGGACATGGTCAGTGGCGGCAGTGGTAGCGGTGTCGTTGGCGGTGCGCTGAAAAGCATCGCCGGCAGTCTATTCGGCGGAGTCCCGTCCTTTGACGTTGGTACTGACTATGTGCCGCGTGACATGCTCGCCATGGTCCACGAGGGCGAAAGGATCATTCCCGCTGCTGAGAACGCCGCTGGAGCCGGGCGTGCCTTCTCCGTCACCAACTACTTTTCGGTGCAGGGCCCGGTGGATCGGCGCACAGAAGCGCAGCTGTCGAAAGCTGCAGCACGTGGTCTCCAGGCCGCTCAAAGGAACATGTGATGTCGTTCTACGAGCAACTCTTTCCGCCCGAGATCAGCGCCAACATGGTGGGGGGGCCACGCTTCACGGCAATGCAGGCGGGGACGATCGGCGGCCAGCGGTTCACGAACCTGATGGACCCGTATCCACTTCATGAGTATTCCTTTGAACAGCCACCGCGCACAGGCGAGGAGTTCGAGGCCTTGCGCGCGTTCTTTTGGGTGGTCCGCGGGATTGACGGGTTTCGGTTTAAGGACTGGTCCGACTATCGGCTCACCCTTCAAAACTCGAATCTCACGTTGATCAGCGGCACGACCTGGCAGATCAATCGGCTCTACCAGTCACCAGGCCGTACAGCCGTTCGGCCCATCTACAAGCCCGCGCCGGGCGTCAAGGTGTTCCGAACCAGGTCGGGAACGACCACCGACATCACCGGGTCCACCACGATCACGACAACTGATGGCCGGGTGGTGATCGCCGGCCATGCGGGCGGAGATACGTATGCCCTCATGGGCCAGTTCCATGTTCCGGTGGCCTTCACGTCGCCGCAAGCCGCGTTTGCCGTCCTCGGTGGCTCTGCAATGCTCACCTCTTGGTCGGACATCAGCATCCGGGAAACGCGGCAGGAAGCATGAACATCCCTGCATCGCTCCAGGCGCACTACGACACCGGCCACACCTGCATGGCTGTTGGGCTTCTGCTGCAGCGTGCCGACGGCACGACGATGGGTCTGACATCGCTCTCGGTGCCTCGAAAGATCGACATCACGCCATGGAACAGCCTCCCGTGGAACCTTGCCGGACTCACCAGCTTCGAGTTCTCCCCGCTGCATGGGCTCACCTTCGGCACCTTGGAGAGCACGGCCGGGTTCGAGGTCGACGAAACGAGCTTCGTCACGCTCAACAATGGCCAGACGTTTCTGGAAGCCGACCTGCTTGCTGGCCGCTGGTTTGCTGCTCGTTTCCGTCTGTTCCTGTTTCGATGGGATGTGGCGACGACGACGATTGCGGACGACATCGAGACGCTCAAGGTGGGCACCATGGGTCAGCCCAAGGTGGAGAGCGCCAGGATCACGATGGAGTTGCGCTGCCTCAAGCAACGGCTGCAACAACCCATCGGCATTGTGTCCCAGCCCACATGTCGCGCGCGGCTGTTCTCCACGGGCTCAGGGCAGTGCAACGCGAACCCCACGGGGTTTCGGCACAACCTGACGGTCACCGGTGTGACGGATCAGGGCACGTTCGTCTGCAGCGGTGCGGGCCAGAGCGTCGACTACTTCGGCGCCGGCAACGTCAAATGGATCACCGGCAACAACGCAGGCATAGAGATGCAGGTGAGTTCGTTCGCCTCGGGCACATTCGTACTGACGGCGCCGGCTGTTCTCGCCATCCAGGTCGGCGACACACTCATCGCAGAAGCGGGATGCCGAAAGCGCCTTGGCCCTGACTGCCGCGACAAGTTCGGCAACGTGCCCAACTTCCAGGGAGAGGAACACCGCCCGACGGCGGATCGAATTCTGAGCGGGGTGGGCGGATGAGCCGGCCCGAAGTCGTGACCGCAGCACGTGCCTACATCGGTACGCCCTATTTGCACCAGGGGCGCGTCAAGGGTCTCCATGGTGGCATCGATTGCGTGGGTTTGCCGGTGGGCGTTGCCTGGGATCTCGGCCTCAAGGCGCGGGAATGGAACGTCACGGGCTACCGGCGGCTTCCAGACGGCGTGACGCTCATGCGGCAAATACGGCCACTGATGGCCCACGAAGTGCCGCAGACAGAGATGGCCCCGGGCGACCTGCTTGTGATCGCGTGGGACAGGTTTCCCCACCACGTCGGCATCCTGGGAGACCACTCGGGCGGCCTGTCGATCATTCATGCGGACAACCGCCGCGGCGAGGTGGTCGAGCAGCGGCTGGTCCTCGCCGCCGGCATGAAGTTCGTTGCCGCATTCCGATTCCCGGAGGTGGCCCATGTCTGAGGCTCTTCCGTACATCGGCGCGGCCATCGGCTCGTTCTTCACGGGCGGTATCTGGGGCATTTCCTATGCCTCCTGGGGTTTCATGGCGGGTTCGCTCCTCTCGTCGGCCATGGGCGGCAGCAACCAGCAGGGCCCGCGCCTGGAGGACCGCAACATCATTGGCACGGCATATGGCCAGGCAGTGCCTTGGCTGGCGGGCAAGCCGCGCTTGACGGGGCAGATTGTCTGGGCCAGCCCCGTGCGCGAAATCGCTCAGCGAAAGAAAGTAGGGAAGGGCGGTGGCAGCAAGTACACGACGTTCACCTACGAGTGTGACGTCATGATCCTGCTTTCCGAGAACGTGACTACCGACGTGGCTCGTGACTGGCTCAATGCCGAGCTCGTGCGCAGTGAGGTCAAGACCAAGGAAGGCATTTGGGCCTCCTACGTCGTCTACACAGGAGCGGACGATCAATTGCCGGACCCGACCTATGAAGCGGCGGTGGGCGTGGGCAATGCGCCGGCATACCGCGGTCGAACGAGCATCGTCATCACGGGTCTGCAGTTGACCAATGGAAAGCAGATTCCGAACCTGGAGCATCAGGCCAACACCGTTTCCGGAATTGATCTATCGGGTGCGCGGATATACATGCCGTTGACCAATGTGACGGAGCTCGGCGATCAGCTTCCTCCCGCTCAGAACGCAACGCCGAGTGCGAGCGGCGTGTTCACGTCGCTGGACTTTAAGACGACCGGCGTCGAACTTCAGTGGTCGTTTCCAAACGGCGGGCAAACGCGATTCCAGTTTCCCGCGGACGGTGGCGATTTTGACGTGGCACATGACTTCGCCACCACCGACCGATACATCGCGCTCGACTACAACTTCTTCGACATGGAGATCCGCTCCCCCGTGGGCGGTCCGTCTTACGCCAATGGAGCAACTCAGTTCTGGATTTTCAGCGATGGGCTGAACTCCCACAGGCTTTCCATTCGCGATCACGACTCCGTGTCAAATCCAGGCGCCAGCTTTGATCTGGTTTGGCATCGCCTCAACTTGCCTGAGCCTGAAGTTGTTGCGACGAACTTTCCATTGACCGGCCGATTGGGAATCGTCTTCCCGGCGGGCACGTTGCACACGATGGAGATCTACGTCGACAACAGCCTGTTCATGACGGTCGTGTCGCCCAATGCTCTGGCGGTCGGGAGCAGATCCTGGGCATTCGGTGCCGTTGGTGTGACTGACATGCGCGGCGCCATCTTCGCCTCGTTTCGACTCTCGCGTCTCTATTGTGGATACGGCACGGACCCGGTCTATCAGCCTACGCTCGAAACCAACGTCAAGGCGACTGTCGATGCGCTTCTGGTCCGCGCGGGCTACATGCCCAATGAGTTCCAGGTGCACGAGGATCTGTACGACGTGCCACTGGAGGGCTATGCAACAGGCGATGTGAGCGGCACGCGGGCGCACCTGGAGACACTTCGACCCTACGCCAAGTACGAGGCGTTCTGCACCGACAGGCTCTACATCTCTCCGCGCGCCACGGTGCCCGTCATGGCGGTCGATTGGAGCGACCTGGGCGCCAACGAAGATGCCGACCCCGGTGAACCGTTCCCGTTGGTGCAAGGGAACGAGAGCGAGTTGCCGGCGCAGATCGCGCTGCGCTATCGCAACGCCCATGCCGACTACGCAGTTGGTACGGAGTTCAGCGATCGTATCGACAGCAGCATGGTGAGCACGAGGGTGGTGGAGATGGCCTTTGGCATGACGCCAGCGCAAGCCAAGAACACCGTTACCTCGATGCTGCTCGATCTCATGGCCGGCCTCGGGCGTGTGACGCTGCGTGTGGGCGGTCGCAAGTACGCCAGGGTGCAACCTGGTCAGATCATTACGACAACCAATCCGCAGGGTCGCACCTACAGATTGCGCGTCATCACGAAGCGCGATTCGCTGGTGGTGATCGAATGGGATTGCGCGCTTGATGACGCCAGCGTGCTCAATCCGCCCGACCCAACTTACGAGGGCTACGTGCCGGCGGAACCGGTGCTCATTGCCCCGACAGAGTGGCAGACGGTCAACATCCCTGCGCTGCGTGACGCTGACGCCGATGCGCCTGGCCCCTACGTCGCCATCACCCCTGGCCGCTCCAGCGCGGCGGACGAATGGCCAGGGGCCGTGTTTGTGCGCGCACGGCTTCCCGAAGCGTACGAACAGGAGTTCATCACGGGTGACTCCGCAGTGATCGGCGAGACAACCACGGCGCTTGCAAGCCACGCAGGAGGTAGCTGGTCTCTCCAGCACGCCGGTAAGGTACGCGTTCGCGTCCGCGGCGAGTTGAGCAGCTCGACACTTGCCGACATGGCGGTCGACCGCACCATCAACGCTGCCGTGATCGGTGATGAGCCGTTGCGTTTCGTGCATGCCGATTTCATCGGCAACGATGGCCTGTACCGCATCTATGACCTTTCGCAGTTCCTGCGCGGTCAGCTTGGTCAAGAGCACAAGATCGTCGAGCACCCCTCGGGGGCGCGATTCGTTCTGCTTGACTCGATGTTGCGCCGGATGGTCAATGAGACCACCGACATCGGCGTGGAGCAGCAAGTCAAGGCGGTGACCCTCAACCTGCTGCTGTCCTCGGTGATCGAGGAGGAGTTCGCCGACAGCGGCATCTCGCTGATGCCTTACAGCCCTTGGCGCCTTCGAGCTCACGCCAATGCTGGCGGCGACCTGGAGGTGTCGGCGGATCGCCGATCGCGCCTGGTGGCCCGCTACACCACCACCGGCACGTTCGCGCCGCTGGGTGAGACCCTGGCGGCCTTCCGCTTCAAGGTCTACGACGGCTTGAGCCTCGTGCGGACGCACAACGACACCGATCTCGAATGGACGTATTCGGCGGCCGAGATTGCCGCTGACGGATTCACCAGCGGCGACCCCATCACGATCACCGCACAGCAACTCTCGGACACCGTTGGCGAGGGATTCGCTGCCACTTTGGAGACATCAGCACCATGAGCGCTCCGCGCGTACCAGGCGGGAATCCCGCTGATCCATTTCCCACCGTCAACGAGGCGCTGGACATCCTCGCGCACCAGCAGGTCTATGGGCGTGACCCGGACACCAGCGCAGCACTCACATGGGGGTATCTCGGTGGTGCGAGATGGGGCGGTTTCGACATCGTTGACGGCACGCTTACGCTGACCAACTCAGCGGAGAACTACCTCGTGGTGGCGCGTTCCACAGGCGCGATGACGACTTCCACCAGCATGACCAACTGGAACAACCTGGTCGACTATGCGCGGGTGTTCCACATCACCACGGCAGGCGGCGTCCCCACAGTGATCCGAGATTACCGAGGTGGCCCCGGTGGCGTTCATGGCCAAGCGGGTGGAGGCGGTGGAGGGGGCTCTGCTGCCCCTCTCATCACTGACGCCACGGCAGCTCGGGCCTTCGATCCGAGCGATGCTGGCTCTTACGTGCGTTTCACGGCGACTGGCGCGAAGACGGGCACTTTCGACGTCGGCGACGGCTTCGCGGCCCCCGAGGAGTACCACGTCGCCAATCGAGGCGCCTCGGGCAACCTGACATTGTCCGGCTCTGGTGTCACGCTCAATCCGCCAAAGGGTGGCACGTTGGTGCTGGAGCCGGGCGACACGGTGACGGTGAAATTCGTCTCAAGCAGCGTGGCCGACGTGTTCGGTTCGACGGAGCCGCTGTGATACCGGGAATCGTAGCCAGCGCAAAGATGACGGCAGGGGTCGGCCCCCTCATCGTCGACGATGTTTCGACTGTAGCTGGCGCAGCTACGGTGCACAACATCAGTATGCCCGCCGCAGCTGCGGGCGACATCATCGTCGTAGCTCTTGGCACAACCAATGCTCCGTCGATCGGGATCGACACTGGGGTGTCAGGCACTGGGTGGACGGTCAGGGCCAATCTAGCGGCCACTGGTGGCACGCGCCTCCTGTGGGTTGCGACGAAAGTGGCGGCAGGTGGTGGAGGGGATGCTCTCCGGCTTACCTTTGGCGCCTCAAACGGCGTCAACGCCAATAGCTACGCAGTAAGAAACGTGGCAGTTGTCCGATCGGCATCAGCCGCTTTTGCGGCACCCGGTTCCAACACTGCAAACCCTCCGAGCGTTGGCAGCATCCCAGCCGCCTCGCCTTCTGCGTGCATCGTTGTAGGCGCTTTCGCCGGTTCATTCGCCACGGCGTCAGCCCCGGCCGGGTACGCACTGGACTTCCAAGTTTCTGGGCGGTTTCAGTCTTTCAGTGCTGTGAAAAGCGTGGTCGGAACGACGGAAGACCCCGCTGCCTACAACCCTGGTGGGAACGCTGCGCACGCGCTTGCAACGCTTGTACTCACCGCGGCATGAGTATCCGTCCGCACCAGAAACATTCAACCCAGTCCTACGGAAGTTGAGCCATGAGCGAACCTACTTCATCCACCGCTGCGGGCGGATACCTGCTCTACAAGGCCGCCATCGCTTTCGGCATCCCGGCCGGCTTGGCCACCGTCGTGGTGATGCTCTGGGTTCAACCGAAGAGCAAACGCGAGTGGGCTATGGCCTTGATCTGCACGGTGGTGTCCAGCGTGGGCGGCGGCGCCATGGCGGTGGAGTACCTGCAGCTGCAGCACCTGGCTGTGGGCGGCGTGGTCGGCCTGATGGCCCTTGGCGGTCTGATCTTCGCCTGTGGGTTGCCGGGCTGGGTGATCGTGCGCGCCGGTTTCGCCTGGGCCGACAAGCGCAAGGACCACGACCTGGGCGAGCTGGCCCGCGATGTGAAGGAGATCATGAAATGAAATTCACTGTTACTGCGGGCCATGGTGCTTCTGATCCCGGAGCAGTCGCCGCCGACGGCAAAACCACCGAGGCCGCGCTAATGACCGAGTTGCGCGACATCGTGGCGGCAAAGCTCAAGGCCATGGGCCACCAGGTCAAGACGGATGGGGATCGCTGGCAGAACCTGCCCCTGGTGCACGCGTTGACGCTGGTACCGGGCTCCGACGTGGCCATCGAGCTGCACATGAATGCCGCGGAGAGCTTCAAGGCCACCGGTGTGGAGGTCATCAGCCTCCCGCCGCAGCGTGAAATGGCCCGCACCATCGCGCGCAGGATCGCCCACACGCTTGAACTGCCCGTTCGGGGGGCGGGTGGTTGGATCGACCAGTCGCAGAGCGCCCGTGGTCGCCTGGGCTTCGTGCGGGCAGGCGGGCTGGTGGTGGAGGTCTGCTTCATCAGCAACCCCTCGGACCTGGCCGTCTACCTCGACAGGAAGTGGCTGGTGGCGTCTGCCATCGCCGAGTGCCTGGCGCCGCCGGCATGGGGGCAATCATGATCACCAAGGCCGCCATCGCGTGCGTGCTGGTGGTGGGGGCGGCGGCGGCGCTGCAGACCTACCGCTTGCGCGGCGCAGAGATGGCGCTGCTTGAGCATCAGAACTCATCGCTGCGCGCTCGTGCCCGGGCTGTGGATGTGGCAATCGAGGAAGGCAATCGCCGCACTGCGGCAGTACAGAAAGAGGTGGAAGATGCCCGCAAGAAAATCGATGCCCTTGAGGGCGCTGCTGCTGATGCCGCTGCTGCTGGTCGCAGCCTGCGCGACGAGTTCGCTGCCGCCCGTGCCCGGGCATGCCGCACCGATTCCACCGCTCCCGGGGGAAGCCAAGCAGCCGAAGCCACCGAGCGAATGCTTGCCGACGTGCAGCGAAGGCTTGACGAGGCTCAGGAACGAGTCGCGCGATACGCTGACCAAGCCCGCATCGCCGGCCTCGCCTGCGAAGGCGCCTACCGGGCGCTGACCCCATGACCGTCGCGGCCGCGCTCGGGCTTGATCCACCCTTTGCCGACTGGTGGCTGTGGCCGGTCGCCGGAAGCGCGGCGCATCTCCATCCAGAGCTTCACGTCGAACGGGGGCAGCGGTGGGCTGTCTTTCTTGGTGGGCCGCACGAGCCAGGCCTGCTCGACCTCTTTGGTCCCTTCTTCCGTGCTTTCCAGCTGGGTGCCTTCCCACACCTCTCCATCCATGGGCAGGTAGGCGATGCGGGGTTCGATCAGAACCAGGGCTGGTCGGCGCATCAGGCCGACGTTGGTGTAGAGCGTCGCGACGCGCGCGGTGCGTAGCAGTGAGGTCTCCCCTGGCCGCCAGGTGGCCATGGTGATGTAGCCGAATTCAGGCTGCGGCCACTGTTCGGGGCGCAACCGCCGCGCGTTGCGGCGCAATGGGGTCACTTCGTAAAACACTGGTTCAATATACAGTGTTTTGGTGGGAGGCAGTGCGCGACTTTTGCGCGACTGTAGAATGCTCACTCGTGCGCAGTCGCGCTGCAAAGGTAGGGTGGACGCCCGTAACCTGTTGATTTACATGACCCCATTCGTTTTTCAGCAGGCTACGAACCAAGGGGTCGTGGGTTCAATTCCTGCCAGCCGCACCATATAAATCAAGGACTTCTCCAGTCCCCAGCCCAGCGCCGAAAGGTGTGGGGTAACACGGGGGAAACGGCAAGCCCACCAGGGCGAACCGAGGGAGAGTCAGGCAGCAGTCGTGCTGTTTGAAAGAGAAAGTTCTGAAGAGAGTCAGCAAAACCCGGGCATGTCCCGGGTTTTTGCCTTCTGCCTTTCCTTCACGGAGGTCGAATGCGCTCACATGCCTCGCCTAGAGAACCTCTCCTCACGCCCCGTGAGGCCTCTACTTATCTCTGCGTCCCGACTACTACTCTGGCGGTGTGGCGTAGCACGGGCCGAGTGAAACTTCCTTATGTCAAAGTCGGCGGCCATGTGCGATACAGGCTAGAAGACATCGAGAGCTTTTTGAATCGGGGTGGTGACGCCGCTACATCTGAAAATGAAGCCGAATCTCAGATGCAGACTGGAAATGCAGCAGAGCATTTGACGGTCGCCAAAAACGCCCGCTCACGTCGCGCTTTGCGCTTTTCCCAGGGGAGTTGCCTTTGCGCACTTTGCCATCGGTCTTTCGCGACTTCCTCTAGCCCCTGAATGCCGCCACGCGTAGAGGTCAAACGAGTCCGAAGTCGGTTACCAAATATGCATGAGCAGTGCACAAGAACTCAGCACGGATTGTCTCGTTAATGTGCGTGAAGTTCCGCAAAGTTGCACATTTTCAGGAAATCTCGTAAGATTCAGAAACGTTGGGGGCTTGATGACGATTGATGAGTTCGACGACGCCTTGTCAGAGCTCGGCTGGAAGGTAAGCGACTTCTGCAGGGCGACCGGCTTGCACCGAAACACGCCCAGTCGTTGGCGCAACGATGGGGTGGAAATTCCTGTGTGGGTATTGAAGCACTTGGCGCTGTTGTTGGAGCTTAAGAGGCTTCATGCGCAGTACTTGGAACAACCGAAAGAGTGACAGCGCGCACCAGAAAAAAAGCGGGCCGCAAAAGTGGTGGAACACCGATGCAGCCCTGACCAAATCAACCTGTTAAGGAGGTTCAAATGGCTGAGGTCTATGTTACCCAACCTACACCGCACATCCTGCGGTTTTTCAAGAAGCGCCTGACGACCGCAGTACGTGGGTGCCACGCTCTCCAGCGGGAGGCGTCATGAGCTTTTCTCGCTTTCTCCAGGCCGTAGGTATCGGCCAAGTCCGTGTCGCAGGTCAACTTCCGGACCGTGTTCTTCAACACGTATGCGGCTCAGATGTGTGTGGGACTTTTCAGCCAGAAGACGACGGCCCCACGCTCATCGTAGTTGGCGAGCGTGCGCCAGCAGAGCGCTTGCGCCGGTTGGCCGCGAAGCATCACTTGGAGCCCGAGTCGTTGCTTCTGTTCGCCAGAAGGCACTGATATGCAACGCCCCCAGCCTCGCCCTGAAAAGCTCTCCTGAAGGCGCACAGCATGTCCGGCGAACGTCTGCTTCAACGTCCAATTTATGGAGGTGTCTTCGGCGAAGACGGATGCTACGCGCTGGCCAGCGTACCGTGCGTGTCTCGGGGTCTGTTCGCAACCAAGTACATGGTGGTCAAGCCCCATGCGGGCGTTGTCATCAGCGTGTCGGAGGACAAGGTGCAGGCGCTCGCATTGGCTCGCTTGCGGCTGACCTCGGCCAACGACAAGCATCTGATGCAACCGGGCAGCTCCACGCAAGGGGAGCTATGGCCAGACGAGCCGGTGCTGACGCATACGCAAGCCCCAGCGCAGTACGTGTCTCGTCGAAGGCGCTCCATTTTTGAGGGCTCTGGCGGACATTGCCACTATTGCGCCACACCGCTGAACCTGTTCGGGCCGTGGCACGTTGAGCACCAGTTACCGCGCGCGCTTGGCGGTGGTGATGACACCCTGAATCTGGTCGCTGCATGTGTCCGTTGCAACCTCTCCAAGAGCGACAGCACGGCCATCGAGTTTGTTACTCGCAAAGTGGCTGGATGACGTTCCCCTCGCCAGAACCCACCCTCAACTGAAAAAGGAAATGCATCATGTCTAAATCAACCGCAATCGCTCCCTTCAGTGACCGACGCGCCTTCGTCGTACCTCACGACAATCCAGACTCTTCAAGCCCTTTGGACTGCGTGGTAACAACTCAGGGCGAGTACACCCCCACACACATCCGCGTCGGAGTGAAGTGCTCTGATGAAACGCTGCAGCTCGTTTGGGAGGAACGCACGCGTTTTCCTCTGCTCACGTTGGAACAGCTCAAGCGAGCGCGTGCCGGAGAGTCCAGCGCCGTCGAGGTTGCGGCATGAGCAGCCGTGCCCAGGTGGCGTTGGCCTGTGTCGCGCCTCATATTCGAGAGTGGCCGGGCCTCAAAAGAATGGTTTACGAAAGCTCAGGCGAAGTGGCGTTCTGTGGTCAACGTAGTGTCTTGGAAGAGTCAGACCTCGTGCCGCTCGGTACTCCATTCCCTGGTGAGGTTCCGGGGGCGCGTGGCATCCGCTGGAAAGACGAATCGGGACGCAGGCATGTCCTTTCTCGATGGGGCAGCAAGACGTCAAATATCTTCAGGCTCATCGTGTATCCGACTGCTGCCGAAAAGAAGCGTCTGGAAGAACAGCTGAGGGTCGGCACACAGTTGGCGAAGGTAGACCGTGAAATCAAGTCGCTCGACGTGCCTGAAGAACAGTATCGTGCGCATCTCGCGCGGTTCATGTGTGCTGCCGGTGCGGCTGCGCGTGGAATCATGTTTTCAGAAGAAGATTCCTGGAGCTATGGCCCAGACGCTCAAGAAGAGTTTGAGGGGCTGCTGGCGCAGATGCAAGAACTCATCACGTCTAGCCCAGTCGTCCGAAACCAGTCAGCCTTGGAGAACGCCAGGCGAAAGCGTGCAGCCCTGACCGACGAGAAGTTTCGTAACACCATGCTGAAGGTTGTCGCGGGCTCCGCGACCTGAAGTCGGTACGTGAGTTTTTGCCCCAGCTAGGCCCGCGAACCGAAGAGCGGGAAACCTTCACCCGCCTGCTGGGGCATCTATTTGAAGGGCACTGCGAAGGCGTGCAATGGACAGGTCAGTAAGCCGAGCTGAGGCAGAGAGCAGCTACTCGTCATTGGTGGTCAAGGTGGCAGACAGGGATGCGCTACCTGTGCGAGCGATTCCATACGCTACTGGTTGGACGATTTCGCCAGACGTGGTCGCGAGAGAGTTTGCGCGAGAGTCCGGGGCGTTCCAGGGAATGGAGAATACCGACACCTACCACTTGGTTGACGGTGTCCCTACAAAACTGCTCCCGAAGGAATGGGACCGGTACGTGGCAGCCGTGCAAGGCTTGGAAGCCGAACTCCGCGAGCAGTTCGCCAGCAACGAGCAGGGCTACGCGGCTTGGTTGTCGAAGTCCGTTTCCAAGCTCCCCGCAGGTGTGTTCGTGTGGCTCGACGAGTTCACCGCCGATTTTGAGCACGACTACGGGCCCGGGCGGTGGTCGATGATGGACGAGCGTGAGGGTGACCGTGACTTGAAACTCTCACCTTATCTGGAAGATGCAGTCCTCAACATGGCGCTGGAGGGGTTCGAACGCAGGCAGCCCCTCGCCACGTATTCATCTGAAGATTCCCACGCTGGCGTAGTTGAGTTCCTTCAGAACAAAAAGCTCATTGACTGGCGGTACTGGGTCGAAAACATGAAGACCTTGGGCTCTGGGGAGGCGGCACGTTTGATGCAGGGCTTGGACCCTGACCTTTACCATGACCTCGGTTCACGCCCGGTTCCCAGCTACGACGCCACGGCCCCATGCGCGGCAGCCAAAAGCATTGAACGACTAGCGACAACCAACGGGCTGGATAGGTTGTCTCCTGAAGAATGGTGCCGTTGGGCCATGGAGAACAACTTTCGCGTGCATCGAGGCTTCTTCTTGGCTGGGCTGGGGAGGTATCTCAAGGAGAACGAAGATGCTGTCTTGGCCTCAATGCCGCCACCTGAAGCGCATCGCTGGAAGGAGGCCCATCCAGTTGGAGGCGACATGCGACAGGTGTCTACGGCGTTCGCTGGCCACATAAGCACCATGTGCCGGTCGTTTCCCGAGTTCTGCGCAGAGGTTGAGGAACGGCTTGCAAAGTGGCGTAGAGGTAGATACACGCTCGTCGAGGCCGCGCAAGTCATCGCGGACCTCAGCCCCGGCTTGGACGCCAAGTCGCTTTCCGAGCAGATGGATGCAGCCATTCACGCGAAAAAACTCACCCTCCGGCTTAACAACATTCGCGTAGAACGCGAGTTCATCCCCAAGACCCACCTTTGGCACCGCGACCTGTTTCAAGAGGACGTAAATGCCTGGCTCGCGGATGAGTCCATCGGGGAAGAGGTGAGGCTGAGCTTTCCGTATCTTGATGAGCTGGTGCCAACAAAGAAGCGTTTGGCAAAAGGCGACACGATTGACTTTGCGGTTCTGGCCACGCGTGACGAGTTGATTGCAGCATTCGGAGCATTCACCGGCATGAACTTGAGTTGGTTCAAAAACTTAAGCGACACCCCGGCACTTAAGGCGGCTCGGAGGGTCACAGGGCAAGGCCAAAGGGGGAGAACTGTCGAGCCGCTCTTCTGCCCGTTCGAAGTCATGCAGTGGCTAATTAGTCCTAAGCGCAAGAAGGGCCGCCCACTCGGACAGGAAAAGGCTTGGGAGAGGTTGGAGCAACACTTTCCAAAGGTATACGCGCTGAGGGAATTGGCCGACCCACGTTAGGGACCAAGCAGGGTGAAACAGTGGTCCAGTCAGGGTTAGCACCCTGAACCGGGCGGGGTTTTAGAGCGAGAGGGCGCGGGGTTGAGTGACGAGTCTTCACCCCGCCATCGGAATTCGGGGTACGTAAACAACCGAAAGGTTCCGACTCATGGAAACCCTCTCCGCAACTCGCCGAATCACTTCGAGCGAAAACCTCACGCCCAAGCAGACAGCTGAACTGCTGAACCTGCCCCAAGCGACCTTGTCAGTCTGGAGAAGCACCAATCGGGTGGTGCTTCCATTCTTCAAACTCGGCCATCACGTCCGCTACCGCCGCTCAGACATTGAGCGATTCATTGAGCAGAACCTGCGTAATGCTTCGGTGGAGGGCTCGAAATGAAAACGCCCGAGCTTCCTTACGAAAACCCGAGCGCCCTAGACAGCCTCGATTCTAAACAGTCTTTCCGTTTCACGCCACGTCAAACCCGTGTACTTGTCGCTCTGGCCGATGCCGGCGGATGGGTGTCACGCGAAGAGGTTGACCGCATTGCAGGTGCCTCCAACGGCCCGCAAATCATCATGGAACTTCGGCGCAAGGTCGCTGGCCATGATGGCATAGAGATGCAGAGGACCGAAGTCCAGGACCGCGACGGAAAATTCTGCAAGCCTGGCCGATACCGCTTGACTCTGAGTGGTCGCGAGCGTGTTCAGAAGGCGCTGTCGCTTTTGGTGGAGGCCGCATGAAAAAGCTCCCACGCAGCGTTTCGCAACCCGAGCAACTTTCCTTCCTGGAGCCGCCACCATTCGCGCCCCAGTGGCCCACCCGTGGAACGCTCGCCGACAAAGCTTTGGGCATGTTGATGGACGGACAAGTATTCGACCATCCAGACTTTGAATGCCGCACGCAGAGCTGGCGTCTCGGAGCGGTGGTCTTCACCTTGCGCACCTTGGGCTGGCCCATTGAGACCATCGAGATTCCCAGCCCCACGGAGTCCTGTGCCGACCGCGTCATCGCCTTGTACCGCCTGGACGGCAAGTACACGGCGCAGGCGCTGGCCATGAACGGGAGGTCTCATGCTGACCATGGTTAACGAGCGAGCCCGAGACGCCTTGTACGCCATACCCGCCGACCTTTCGCGTGACGAGTGGGTTCGGGTGGGAATGGCCGCACACGCAGCCGGGCTGGAGTTTGACGTGTTCAACGACTGGAGCGCTCAGGCTGGGAACTACAACGAGCGTGACGCCCGCGACACCTGGCGCAGCTTCAAACCGGGCAAAGGGGTAGGAGCTGGAACGCTTTTCAAGGCCGCCGCGCAGAACGGCTGGCGGGTGGATGGGCAGAAACCAACGGCCGCCCGTGCGCTCACGCCCAGAAAGCCGCAGGAGCGTCCAAATCGAGGGCGGCAAGGGGTAGGCCCCACCGACGTGTGGGAGCGCTGTAAGCCCGCTTCTGCAGAGCACCCCTACATCCAGCAGAAGCAGGGGGTTCCCGATGGCCTGCGTGTCGTACCTAGCGGTGACCCCCTGGTCATCGCTGGCGAGTGCATGGCAGGGGCGCTTGTTGTTCCTGTTCGCCGTCTGGATGGCTCCATCTCTAGCCTGCAGCTCATCGCCGCTCCTGAGGGCGCTGCGCGATTGAAGGCCGCAGGGCGACCGGGGAAGCTGAATTTTCCGGGCGCAAGCTTGGAAGGGTGGCACGTCGTTGGCGACCTCGGTCCTAGTGCCATGGTGTTTCTGTGCGAGGGCATCGGGCAGGCTTGGGCCGCTTGGAAGGCAACAGGTCGTCCCGCGGTGGTGTGCTTTGGCTGGGGCAGGGTTCGGGCGGTTGCGACCGAGCTGCGCGCATCTGACCCCTCTGCGCGTCTGGTGGTCGTTCCGGATGTTGGTAAGGAGGCCGAGGCGAAGGCGCTCGCACAAGAGCTGCGCATTGAGTACGTCGCGATGCCTGAAGGGTGGCAGCAGAACTCGGACATCAACGACCTGGCGCAGCGTGACGGAATGGATGCTGTGGAGGCACTTCTGTCCAGCCCAACGGCACCCGCGCAACGGTACAAGCTGCTGCGCGCTTCTGACCTGGCGGCTCTCCCACCGTTGGCCTGGCGCGTGCGTGGTGTTCTGCCCGCTGCTGGCCTGGCGGGGCTGTATGGTCCTAGCGCATCCGGGAAATCGTTTCTGGCACTGGACATGGCCGCCGCCATTTCTGAGGGTGCGCGCTGGTTCGACTGCCGCACGGAGGCAGCCCCGGTGGTCTATGCCGCACTGGAGGGCGAAGCGGGGTTTCGTCTGCGCGTGGCAGCGTGGGAGGCCTATAGGGGGAGAAGTCTGCCGAGGACGCTGCACATGCTCCTGCAGCCGTTCAAGTTGACCGACATGCGGGACGTGCACGACCTTGCGGCTGTTGTTCCCCAGGGTGCGGTGGTTTTTCTGGACACCCTGAACCGGGCCGCGCCAACCTCGGACGAAAACAGCTCCAAGGACATGGGCGAGATTCTCGAAGCGGCGAAGCACCTGCAGGCGCTCATCGGCGGATTGGTGGTGCTGGTGCATCACACAGGCAAGGACGCGACACGCGGGCTCCGTGGCCATAGCTCTCTGTTCGCGGCCATGGATGCAGCGGTCGAGGTGTCCCGAGAAGGTGAACGCAGGGAGTGGCGCGTGGCGAAGTCCAAGGACGGCGCAGACGGGGATGTAAAGGCCTTCCGGCTTCAAATCGAAATGCTCGGAACCGACGCCCAAGGGGAGGCCATCACATCGTGTGTGGTGGTGCGCGACATGGTCTCCGAGGAAGTCACCCGGGCGAAACTACCTGCAGGGGGCAATCAGCGGCTCGTGCTTGAGGCATTGCGGCCACTGTTCAAGGAGGGTCAGAGCGGTAAGCCAGGCGCACCACCGTTGCGCCCCTGCATTGAGCTTGATGCTGCTGTGCTCGCTGGCGCTGCTCGCCTTACATGCCCCACAGATAAGCGGAACAGCCGCGCCAGAGAAGCCATCACCGGTCTTCTGGCCCGTGGCGTTCTCGGCCTGAATGAGGGGTGGCTATGGTTGGCATGAGTCTCCGAACTTCGCCGTTTTCTCCATTTTCGGAGAGTGTCGGAGTCTCCGAAAGTCTCCGCTCCCCCTATAGGGGGGAGGAGCGAACCGGAGGAGACTTCGGCGACACCATCAGAAGTGATTTCTCCCGGTTGGGGTGGGAGCCCCCGGAGCCATCAACCCGGTGTGGTGCCTGGTGCATGACGACTACCAACGCTTCCTGGCTGAATACTCTTTGGCCAAGGCGTCAGTCACTGCTGTCGTTGCTGACATGCGCGACCACATCGAGATGCCGCCCGGTTACGACAGCTTTGCCTTGGGGCGCTCACGCATCCACGGTCGCGGGCTGTTCTGCACGCTGCCGGTTCCGGAGGGCAAGCCGGTGGCCATGGCACGGGTCGGCGCATGTCGCACAGTGGCCGGACGGCTCACGAACCATTCACCGCTTCCCAATTGCGTGTTTGTGCCCGAACCCGAAGGCCTTGTGATGTTGAGCCGCCGCACGCTGACGCCTGGTGAAGAACTGACAGTCGATTACCGCCAGGTCGGATGCGTGAACGGCTGGGGGCTTCGTCCGGTGGCAGGGGAGGTCGTGACCACTCTACGGTGGCGAGCGCTTGCCCTTCGGCGTTTGGGGGAGCCTTGGGCGAACTGGTGCGAGGCGTCCCATGACGAGCTGGCCCGCGACGTGGATGGCTTGTTGAGACGCTTCGGTTACTTGCCATCCATCGACATGTCCCCTGTTGAAAAACAATCAAAGGAAATCAAATGAATGCTCCAAGCAAGAAACTAGCGAAGCCCTCCAAGAAGGTAGCCCCTTCACCCGCTGATAGCAGCAAAGAACCCCCGGCGAGCAACGTCCTGCAAATTGAGGGCGACCCGAAGGACATGGAGAAGCTTTACGCCGAAAGTGCGGTGAGCGGGATGGTGTCCAACATGATGCTCATGCAGAGCTTTGGGAAGCGCGTGAACGGAGATGTTGGCATCACACCTGCGGTCAAGGCTCTTCGGGCCACCATGAAGGATGTGCACGCCGGCAACCTGCAAAGTTCAGAGACGCTGCTTTACAGCCAGGCCGTGGCGCTCAATGCGATGTTCGCGGAGATGGCATGTCGTTCTGCCCTAAACATGGGTAGTTACCCCCAAGCTGCGGAGAGCTACATGCGTCTTGCTCTGAAGGCCCAGAGCCAGTGCCGGAACACCCTGGAGACGCTCGCCAACATCAAAAACCCGCCTGTAGTGTTCGCCCGCCAGGCCAACATCTCCAACGGCCCGCAGCAGGTGAACAACGGGACGGCGAGCCATTTCGAGACCAGTACGCGCGCACATGCGCCCGCGCAGGCGTGCGGAGAAAACGAAAACCAGCAAACCAAACTTTTAGATGGAACACAGCATGGCAGCACGGTCTTGGACGCAGGAACAGCGGGAACGACAGCGCGAGGCCATCAAGCGATGGAAGCCGTGGGAGCAGTCCACCGGACCGAAGAGTAAAGACGGCAAGGCCAGGGTTAGCAGCAACGGTTGGAAGGGCGGAACTCGCCAGATGCTCCGCGACCTGGCCCGTGAACTCGCTCGACAAAGGGAGGCACTGGAAGCCTTCCCCAGTGACTAAGCAATCCCGTAAGTACTTGCTGCGTTTGGACCTTTTAGCATCGCTCGCCTGTGACTCGCATTTAAGATGGCGCCGTCTGCAGCAACGCTGCAAGGGAGCGACCAATGGGTTTTGCGGTACTTCATGTTGGCGGGGCGTTCTTGGCGTCCTTCGCGTTTGGCCTGCTTGTTCTTGCCATAGGCGCGTGGGAAAAGCAGAGCGTCGAGAAGCGTCGCCTGCAAGAGATGGCTATCTCGCTCGGTGTGCCTGTCACCTCCCTAGAAAGCGAAGAGGTGGTGCCCAAAGCGATTCAGTACTCATCTGCGCGCCACAGCGGGGAGCTATTGCGAAACAGGTTCGCCGACTTGTGCGGCATTGTTCGCACGTCCTGGGGCTACCTTGCCCACTTTGCGCAAGTCGTTGCCATTGGTCTTGTTGGGTGGCAGATGTACGACTCCGGCTCAGAGAATGCCGTGCTGATGTGGAGTGTCCCAGCCCTCGCTTTCTTCTTCTGGCTGACGAGCGTAATGTTCTCGTTTGCCTGCCTCTTGGTTACCGGTCGTTATCCGGGTGAACCCAAAGCGTCTCGCGCAGCACTTGCGGCGTTCATCGAGCAGAGAGATATAGCCAGCAACGGTTCGTCGAGGCCCTTGACGGCGGCGTGGGATGCATAGTGGACCAATTCATCGCTGAGTGCTTGTCACGGGTCAGAAAAGTGACTGCTGCCTGATTTGCGAGCATTTCCCCAGCAGGAAGGTTTCGAGGGTCTGGCAATGGCTGGTTGATGCAGCTAGTGCAGACATGCAACTTCACTGCCCCTGCATCAGGTATCGCAGTAAGCGGCTGTTGTTGGGTTCGGCAAGTGCAACTGACTCACGATACAAGTCCGAAATGATTAGGCAGTATTTCTTTTTGTCGAGGTTTGGCGCCTGTAAGTTCTGCAGACCCAGCAACTCTTCCTGTGTGTACTTCTGGAGGAGCTTTCCGAGCACCGTTTCCATGTCTGCTGCAACGTCAGCGTCTGCAACTGGAGTCCTAGAAGTTCCTGCAGCCGAAGTCACCACCTCTGCAACAAGATTGAGTTCGTGGTTTGCGACCTCTCTACCCAGCAGCGTGGTGAAATCAACGGCTTCACCGGGAGCTGGGTTGACATACGAGAAGCAGGCCGTCCCTTCTTTGGCATGCAGAAGGGTGGTCGCATTGATGAGATGTTCAGCAAACCTTACTAAAACTGGGTCAGACGCATGTGGCAAGCGCTTTGCAGCTACCTCGCCCAGGATTGGACGCGTGACGGCCCACGTTCGCTCTTGAGGCCACTGTTTCGCAGTTCCTTCTTCAATGGCAGCCACAACCCGTTTGTAAGACTCTGGTTCGTATTGCTGAAGTGCGCGATAGATGGGCAGTTCCAGCAAGCCCGACTCGACTTGCTGCGCTCTTATGTTTGGTTCAACAAACTCTCGCCCGAGTGCGAGAGCAGCTGCGAAGACCACGACATGCAAAACATTTGCGCTCTTGGAGTTGCTCTTCCCAAGTAATTTGAGGATGCCCATGCTGAGCACCACAGCCACTGCCCCAGCCCCGGCGCCTACGACCATACCAATCCAGTTCATTCGCTTCCCTCCCAATGCGTGATTAAAAGTGGTGTCAGCTCACTGCCTCTCAAAAAGCCGCGCAGTGCGTTGATACAGAATAACCTTTCGAGACGTCACCTTGATTGAGCGACGTTTTTTTGAGCGCATGTGAGAGGGTGTCACGTTGTAGGAGAGGAAGACCCAGAAGCACCTTCACCTCGTTGCTGTTGTCTGAGGATGCAGAGGGATGACTTCTGCGGGTGCCTTGAGCCCTGCGGCTTCAAACATGGCCGAAGTAGCACGGCCAATGGAATCTCGGACTGGGTCTGTGTCCAGCCGCGCATAGACTGCAGTAGAAGCTGGATGTTTGTGATTCAGACTCTTTCCGATGAGAACCAAACTAGCACCGGTGCGTGCCTGCCAACTCCCGAGCGTTCTTCGCAAGTCATGCTGCCGGATGTTTCTCAATCCCGAACGCTTCAGGACACGGGCCCATGCCTTCGTCAAACTGCCTATGTGGCCAGTCTTACTCTTTCGTCCAGCAGGAAAGACGAACGGGCAGCCTTTCTGGGCGTTTCGCTCGCGTTCACGCAGAAGGAATACGACCTCCGGCACCAGTGCCACCGTCTGGGGTGTTCCATTCTTTGTTAGGGGGATGTGCCACTCTGCATTCTCCAAGTCCAACTCGTCCCACCTCATTGCATGGACGTTTGCTCGCCGCACACCTGTAAGTAGCTTCGTGAGGAAAGCGTCTCGTGCGGCTTGATTTGGCTCTTCTTCAAGAGCCTGGAAAAAGGGTGCCAACTCCTGCGGGAGCAAAAAACGCTCGCGGGACTTTTGCACGAAACGGGTGTGCCCAGTAGCTGGGTTTGTTCCGACAAAGTAGGCTCGCACTGGCTTAGCGGCAAAGTTGAACATCGCCCGCAACTGCTCCATTGCCCGATTGGCTGTGACTTGCCCTGTAAAGGTGACCGTAGACAACTTTGCGGGCTTCTTGAGCGTCGGAAGCGGACCGCGTCGCCTTATTGCTTGGCGAGCCGCTATTTCCTTCCGTTCCTCCTGCTGAAGCAATTCGCGAGCGTCCGCTTCCTCTTTGCGCCTGCGAAGAATCAACTCAGGCAGAGACTGATGCCACTTTGCGACGTCTCTTCCCGTAACTTCTGACAAGCGACGATTCCCGAAGTAGGGAGCGATGTAGAGACGATGCGTCAGCTCAAGGGACTTGCAGCCTCGGACACTCAGCTTGGAGTGCTTCAGGTACTCAACATAGAGGTCGTTTACGGTCATCTCACCTCTTCGCTCGCGTGCCGAGCTGGCGGGGCTGACGCCGCTAGCCTGCTGACCGGCAATCTCCACAGCTCGCGTACGCGCCTGTTCGGGCTTCACAGATGGAAATTTCCCCAGAGTGACACGCTCCACCTTGCTTGAACCTTTTGCGCGTCCTACGCAGGAGAATGTCTTCACGCCTCGGTTCGTTACCCGCAAGTACAACCCGGGCACCCGCACGTCCTTGTACTCCTTGCGACCTTCCACAGGGGTGGGCAAAGCCTCAATTGCGCGGATTGTGAAGTCCAGTTTCTCTGCCATGTTGTTCCCCGGGTAACATTGGGGTAACAGCATACCGCGAACTCACGAAACATTGCGAAATGACCAAAGCTACATCCACAGAGGGAAAACAGGTGAACGAAATCAATCGGAAACATCCGAATATGGGTGGCTCTTTCTCTACGAACCAAGGGGTCGTGGGTTCAATTCCTGCCAGCCGCACCAGAACATCGTTCTAGATCAACGGGTTAGCTCCAAAAGAGCTAGCCCGTTTTTCTTTGCTGCGGGACTTTTGCGGGACTCGGAATTGATCATCAGCATCCGAGGCTCAAGTCCGTGTGCCAGCTTTCCGCAGCGCATGCTCCGCTTTCAGCGCCTGGAGGCTCTTGTTCCAGCCATTGGTCGGCTGTGTGATCTTCTCCAGAGCTTCATGAAGTTCTCGAATCTGGGCCATTGAGTAGTGGTTGGTGACGGAGCGATTGCTGTGCCACAACACGTCTCGTCGAGTCGACTCACTGACTCCTGCCTCACGCAGTCGCATGCCCACGGTGTGTCGAAGGTCGTGGACACGCAGATCGCCCAGTGCTGCTCTTGAGCGTGCTGCCTGCCACGCACTGTTGTTCATTGCCTTAATTGGGCCCAGTGTTGTCTTCCATTGAAAACTGACCCAGTTAGAGCTGCAATTTCCATTTAAAGCTGACCCACGTAAGAACCCTATCCTGCTGCTTTTGACAGCAGGAGATTTCAGGAGTGATAGACGTGGCGACACTGAGTGTCATAAGACGCTGGGCATTGCGCGAGCAGATGTCCATTCGCGAGATCTCCAGGCGCACAGGCCTGGCTCGCAACACCGTTAAGAAGTACCTGCGGGCGGGCGATGAAGAACCCCGCTACGCCAGGCGTGCGAGCTCCAGCAAGCTCGATCCCTACGCCGACAAACTCTCAACCTGGCTATCGATCGAGGCAACAAAGTCGCGCAAACAGCGGCGCACTTTGCTGCAGCTCCACACATCCCAAGTCTGAAAAGGAGAAAACGAAGCACTTATCCACACCGTGAGCTACTTTGCTCACAAAGCGGGTGGGTCAGTATTCGATGGAAATCTCGGGTCAAAGATCGGTGGAATTCAACACTTGTATGGGTTGCAGTGAAGAGTCACCCTGAAGTATTCACCTCACCACGATCTGTTGTTGATCGAGCTGATGGTGACTACGTCACTTCATCCCACTCCTGGCCAAGTCAGGCCGACGCCTTTCGGTTCCTTGTTCGTTCGTACGCGGGTCCGAATATGCTCTTAAAGCTTGCATCGAACGGGCTGGCAACGGATGCTCCTTCCTCCAAGGGATTGGCAGCATTGACTTGGATGTTTTCAGGTACGCCAGTGGGAACCGATAGATTCAGGGGAGCGACTGACGCTTTAACTGCAGTTGGCGTGGGATGCAGTTGGCCGAAAGGCGGCAAGCTCCAGCGGCCCATGGCCATTCGGAACTGGTAGCCCAAGTGGACCAACTGCAGGATCTCCATGTTGAGACCTGCAGGGCTGATCCCCTTGAGATAGTCCAGGACTCCAACTCCATCGGGGGGAATCGTGACTCGGACCCGCAGAGCTTCGTCTGGATTCTGTGATCGTTTTCGTTGCGCCATGGTGTGATCCCTTTGATCAACCGTTCGCGTAGGCTTCATTCGCAGCGTAGTCGGCGACTACTTGGAAGCCGCGCACGTTGGAGAAGGTTGAGCCACCATCCATCTTCAGGCGGCGCCGCAGTCCGGGTGCGTGTTCACGGAGAAATTCAAAGAACACCGCACCACCACCACCGCAGACCAAGATGTTGTCAAAGTCATTCAAGGCGCCCACCGTGTTTAGCATTGCCTCGTAACCCCTGCGCAGGACCTCGTTGATGGCACCCTTGTATCGGGCCATTTCGTAGTCCTCGCCGCCAATGCGAACGGTTTCCCGGTTGTCGCGGATGGCCAGGTCAATCGCCTGAATCACACCGTATTGATTCTTGAGCTCCGGATTGATCGCTTTGGCCACTTCGTACGCGCACGCCAGCATCGACTCTGGATGAGCACCCGACCGTTCGTAGTTGGGGACCTTGTCGTAGGCCGCCAGAAAGTCAATCGTTCCGCCGCCCACGTCGACCACGAGATTCCACCCGCTCATCTCGAAGTCCTTGTGAGTGAGGCCGTAGTAGTAGAGGGCTCCGAGGGGTTGCACCATGACGGAGGCGTTCAGCACCGTTACGTGCCTTGCACCCACTTCAATATCTGGGCTGGTCACGGCGTGCCGACCGATGACCAGCTCGCGCAGGTGGTTCTCGTATTCGTCAAAGGTGTTGAGGGGGAGTCCTACGGTCAGGTGCTGAATCGTCATCTCTTTCGGATTGCCTTCATCGACCAGCATGTAGTGCATAGCCCCCCGCATGAGCGCGAGGTAGGAGGGAGAGGTGCAGTAGTCCTTCATGACGTGGCGTGGCTGGAGCCCCTTGAGGTGCATCTCGACCCCACGACCGGCAAAGTGTGGCACCCCATCGATTTCGCTGATGCATCCGTCGGCCCCAAGGGTGCCGGGTGCATGTCGGAAAGTGGCGCCCGCCCGCAAGGTGGCGGTGATCGACGGAAACAGGTCCGCATGGATGATCGGGACACCTCGTGCCACCTTGTGGCCACAGGTGAACTTGGTATTGGCGTAGCCCACGTCGATGGCTCGTGCGGGAACAGTGATCAGATGTGCGTCGCGTTTCATAGGTCTCTCCAGGTTTCTTGTCTGCACAAAATTGTGCTGCTGGGCATTCTGTTGGGGCCTTCGCACCTCTGCAAGCGATGCGGACCAGTTGTTGGCCACGGGAGGCCAAGCCGGGCCAGTGCAGGCCACACACCGTATCTCTTGCGAAGCGAACCCTTGTCCATGCTGTTGTAGTGGCCAGGGCGGGCCACCTGAGGTCACTGGCGGCCACAAAGCATCCGCGCGGGAGGCGAGTCCCGGCAACCACGTCAGGGTAGGGGCCGCAGGAGGCCATGGCAGGCCAGTTGCGGCTACGACGCGCAGTGCGCACGCAGGGCTGAAGCTGGCTTCTTCGAAAGTGAGGCCACGAGTGGCCATGGGCGGTCACAACGTGTGGGTCAGCCAGAGAATCGCGCCTCACTGCGGTGTGAACCTTCGTGTGGATACGCGCAATCAGGTGGCTCTATTGATGTAGGGAGCTAGAGGGCAGGGCTGCCGCTTTTTGTTTCCTCAATCGAAGGATCGTTTTACGCGTTCAAGTACCGTGTTGATGGCGAGATATCCACAGGGCCCTTTCAACCAACCCACTTTGCGTGTCTGCAGGAGTGGTGGCAACCAGAGTGATAAGAAGGCTTTTGATCTGAAATGACTTTTTTGCCGTTTGGCATGAATGACACGCTGCGGGAGAGTGTTTTGCCATCTGTGGACAAGGGCTCGGGCAGACTGCGTTGAGCGGTACCTATACCCAACTGGTCCGCATCACAAGACAAGACTGCAAACAGCATCTACTATTCCTTCACCTGTACCTCTGGTACTTAGACATCCCAGTGATGTCCCACTCCCTACACAGGGAAAACCGCTAACCGACGCTTCACCATGAGTGTCCTAAGGCAACAAGCCGACTTCCCACATCGGAAGTCGCAAACCAAGACGGTGCTCTGTATGGAGCGTCGCAAAACAGGTCGAACAACGACCAGCTGCTGAGCCCGCGACGCGGTTCAGAAGTGGCGACCCCGAATGGGGACTGCCCACAGCAAGCCAATCAGGTCTTCCTTCTTGGAAGCCGCCAGCCAACGCTCTGAGCTACGGAGCGGGTGTGGACGCGCAAGCGTATAGATCAACTCACGTTTTGACTTTGCTCTGACGACTACCTGCGGGTGGTTTGTCACAAGTACCTCCCGCCTGGCGCGTTAGCCGGGAGCCCTCAGGGCCTAAAAAGGGGCAGGTTGGACAAGCAGCAAAGGACAACGCCGCCAAATCAGTCTGGCGGTGAAGTGAGTTCACCCGGGTAGTGAATAACTACCCCGGTCTAGCCAGCCCACATGGCTCTGTCTGAACAAGACAGTACCCCCCCAACGCCATAACTGCGTTGGGGTGCTCATCCAGCAAGGATGGGGGTCACACGGGGATTCCACCTGTGCCGGCAGGACAGCTTGCTAACGAAAAACGGAAATCACCGAAGACTGACGTGCCATGCCCAGGGGCCTTGTACCGGGCGACCAGTAGCAAAAAGACGAATGAAAAGCCAGAGCGATCTGGCGGTTTGGGCCTGCCTGAAGGTTTAGGCATGCGGGTGCGTTGGGCGCCCGCAGGTGTTAACCCTCATCACGACGAAAGTCACAACAGGAGAAAGAGAAATGGCGAAAGCATCAGGCAATGGTCGCGGCAAACGTCGCGCACACCAAGTGAAGTCACGTGCGGAAACGCTCACCAGGGGCGGCCCGGGCAGTGCACAGCTGCGCGCCCAAGAAGCGATCAAGGCGCATCCCAACGACCCGCGGCGGCAGATGACGTATTTTCTGCAGGATCTGGACCTTCAGTCCTTCACCGGCCGCAAACGAGTCGTCGCTGAGAAGACTCGCACGGCGTTCGGACGCACTCTGATGAACATCATTCAGGATCTGCGAAAGCTGAACATGCCTATTCAGCGCATCGACGAGATTGGGCAGCGTCACGCTGTGGTGCTGACTGCGTACTGGGCAAATGATCTGGGTCACAGCAGCTCGACGATTCAAAACAAGTTGTCGGCGATTCGCAAGTTTTGCGAACTCATCGGCAAGATGGAAGCGATCCCGAAGCGCGAAAAGCTCTACGTGGCACTGGAGGCGAAAGGTGTTGAAAAATCCGCCGTGACGCGTGCGCAGGTGACTCACGGCAGCAAGAGCTGGAAGGCGGCCGGGGTGGATGCCCAAGCGATCATCGAAGTGGTCGCCGTCGAAAACCCTCAGGAGGCCATCCTGTTTGAGCTCGAACTGAACTTCGGCTTGCGTGTCAAAGAAGCGCTGAGCTTTCGCCCGCGTGAGGCCGAGCGCCGTGATGGCATTGCAATCAAACTTGGCACGAAGGGTGGCGCGGGCCGCTTTGTGCCCTTCATGAAGGATCCTGTGAAGCAAGCCAAACAGCGCGATGTTCTTGAGCGCGCGCGCGCCTGGGCTGATGAGCACAACAACAAAGGTGAGATGGGCTACGAGCGCATGACGATGGAAGAGGCGCGGACCAAGTACTACCACGTGCTGCGCAAGTACGGCATCAACCAGAAGGCGATGGGGGTCTCGAGTCACGGCCTGCGTCACCAGTTCGCAGCAGACATGTTCGAAGACATCACCGGCCACCGCCCGCCAGCTGAGGGTGAGGAGACGCCAGCGTGGTTCAAACAGAACCGTGAACTGGTTGACCACGCGTACAAGAAGGTGTCAGAGGCTCTGGGCCACTGGCGCAAGGACATCTCCACGGCCTATCTCAGCTCGGTCTCCATGATGAGCAAGCAGCAAAAGCTGCGCATCGAAAAGCGGATCGAGATGTTTCAGAACACGCCCGGCGTCGCCACGGGTTTGCTGATGCTTGGTGTGGAGCGTGCGTGGCTGACCGGGCGTGCAGCATTGGGGATCGAAATGCCACACAACGAGCGCATCGTTCTCACCGTGAACCTTGAGGAGGGGGTCAAGTTGGAAGTGCTCAAAGATGTCCACGCGCTGCTTCAAAAGTTGCTTCCCGGCCGCGTCCTCGTCGTCCCGCTCTTGGGCGGCGGCGTTCAGCCTGAGAGCGGTGTTGAGGTGTCTCTGCGCTGATGAAGAAGGTGGGCAGGTGCAAGCCTGCCCACCGTATGGTGATGCACGATGCCTAGTTCTCAGAGCGCATTTATTCGACCTAAAGCGGGTTCTTTAGGCCGCGTGCTGTTCAATGAGCGACAAGGCTTCACGCTTGCCCATTGCAATTCTTCCCAAAATTTCCGGGACACGCGCAGCCCTTGGCGAGGCGCCGCCGGACTCCCACTTCCATATTGACAAGGAAGAGACGCCCAGCAGCTGTCCCATTTGTTCCTGGGTGAAGCCGAGTCGGGCGCGTTGGGCTTTCAGACGTTCCGCAGTGAACATCACTTTACGGCCTGGTTTTCCCCGGGGTGTATCGGGAGTGGGCTTGACCTCCGGCAAAGGTTTGGTCAACGAGCCAGAGGAGGAGGGTACCGCGCGCAACTTCTCCAGTTTCTTCAGACTCGACTGAAGCGACTTGACCTCCTTCTTCAAGGCGGAGATGTCGGTTCGCTGGCTCATCGCGATCTTGCGCAGCGCCGTGATCTCCTCGCGCAGTTCCTTGCGGGCTATGCGGGCGATCTCTTTTTTGAGGGTTTCGGCAAAGGTGGTCATGACCGCATCGTACGACAGAGCCCGCGCCGCATCCCATACTTGTATGAAAGCCGGCGTATTTTTCTGGCCGGCGAGTCGGTATTGATAATGGGCGTTTTCAACACCAATTCGTTTGGGTGCCCAGAATTTTCACACTGGTCGCATCAGCAAAGTGTGCCTCTATTGAAGGCCCCAGCTTAGGTCCGTGCGGCAGCGTTGGCCCGCGCCTGCACCTGGGCGCAGGCCTGCATCAGCTCATCAAAGGGGAGGGCATCACCCACCATGACCTCGTCTTCCAGCATCTTGGCGTAGTCAGCGGCCAGCGCGTCTCGCGCGGCCCCCTCGGGCACGATCCGCAACGCGCCCAGGATGGCGAAGGTGTAATTGATGGTCTTGTTGTCGGCGGCCTTCTCACTGAAGAACCAGGATTTGTGTTCCGCTACCTCCCAGGCCACGGCGCGATCAGCAATCACAGCATCAAAGTGTTCACTGCGCATGATGGCCGCCAGGTCGTGCCAATGGCGCGCGTACCGCTCACCCCGGATGCGTCCCTGCGCTCAGTAGACGTGTGTCGCTGTGGCCTTCTCCCAGAAGGTCCGCGCCACACCCATCACTTGGGGCAATGCCTGGGGAAACGACACACCATCGACATGACCCGCCATGTCGCAGGTGACGGGCAGCACGCCGTGCGGCTCACCGGTGGCCCGGCCACCAAACTCCAGCGTGATGACGGGTGACACATACCCAGTGCCCTGCTTGATCGCTGGGTAGTGCAGCAGGAGTGTGTCGAGGTCTGAGCCTGCGATTTCCAGCGTTGCCCCAAGTCGCTCGCGCTCAAGCGCTGCCAGCAGATGTGGCTGTACGGTCGATCCGATCCAGTCGGGGAGCCGATCCCTGACGGCCTTGCTCCATTTGCTGGCCTGGCTGCGGCTGGCCGGGAGAAAGTACCCGTCACCGGTGAGATCCGGGATCAGTTTGCGGATGTCGTAGGTGAGGTCGATGTCCTCGGAGAACCGCTCGATGATCTTGTACGCCTTGGACAGCGATGTGCCACCCTTGAAGGTGAGGTCGGCTGCAAACGGCGATTCAAACAAGACGCCGAGCGTCCAGACGACCCACAGGTCCTTCTCCAGCAGATGGGCAGGTCTGCCCGTCCTCGCCCGGGCCTGCTCCAGAACTTCGTTCTGGTCCTCCTTGTTCAAGTCGAAGTAGCGCTCAGCCACGCAGCGTCTCTTCGCCGATGGCCCTGGCCATCCAGGAGGGCAACGCCGCTCGGGCCGCAGTCAGTGCCTGCCACTCGGCGGGCGGCAGCGTGCGATGCAGGGTGCTCAGCGATTCGCTCACGTGGGAGGGCCCCATCCAGGCCAAAGCGCGCACGGCGGAGCCGGCTGGACCTGGGCCAAGCGCCAGCATCCAGCGAGGTGCGTGTTTCACCATGACCTCGGAGCGGCCGAGCTTGAGATGGCGGGTACGTCCCGAGGTCAGGTACACCTCGCGAATCGGCACCTGTTGGGTCAGCCCCAGTGCATTGGCCGCATTGGCTCCGTGAGGCGACACGACCTCGCCATGTTGGGCGGCCAGGGCCTGGACCACTTTTTCAGGTGAGGGCGCACGCGTTCCGAACCGGCTGGACACAGGCATGACGTACGTGCCCCGCGCCACACGCAACAGCTTGCCCTCTTTGGTGAGGCGAGACAAAGCCTGGTCGACCGCATCGCGGCTTCCCATGTGCAGAAACTCTTTTGGCGACAACACGCCTCCTTCGGGCAGGGACTTTGCGTGAAGCAGGATGAACTCAGGGAGCGTGACCATAGTGAAACCAGTTTATCAGAAATGCATTCCAGTTTCTGACATCAAGAATATCGTGCGTTGTCCTGAAAGTTGCTTGCTTTTCGGTAGGCCGTGCAGCGACGGGGGGTGCTTAGGATGCTAGCCAACCCACCCTTGGCGGCCTTGGTCGGGCTGCGCAGCCGCCCAGTGCCAGCCCAGTCACTGTGGCAGAGACCTGCTCATCAAGCGCCTCCGACCAAAATTCCCTCGCCCACGATGGAGATGATGTTCACGGCTTCGTTGCCGCAATGGCTGCGAGCAAGTGTCTGATCGGCAATGGGATACTTTGGCAATATTCGCAGCCAAAGGTTGGACCCCATCGAAATTGCGCCCATGACACCTGTTGAAGGATTGAGCCCGTGAGTGGACCGCTGTGAACCACGCCACCCTCGTCACGCTTCGGGACCGCCACCCCGCCTGGAGGTTGCTGGCCTCGCCGCATGCGCCGCTGGTTGCCAACTTCCTGCACCGGGTCTTCGTGGCGCCGAACGAGCGCGTCATCAGCGAGGCCGACCTGGCCGAGGCGCTGGAGGACGAACTTTTTGTCTTGCGAGAGCAACTCGGATCCGAGATCTATCCCAAAGGTGCTTCGGAGTACCTCAACGACTGGGCGGCTGCCGACAAGGGCTGGCTGAGAAAGTTCTACAAGCCCGGTACCGACGAGGCGCAATTCGACCTGACACCGGCCACCGAGAAAGCCATCGCATGGTTGGGGTCGCTCACGGAACGGGCGTTCGTGGGAACCGAGTCACGCCTGCTGACGCTGTTTGCGCTGCTGGAGCAGATCAGCGCTGGCACCGAGACTGATCCGATCAAACGGGTCGACGACCTGCGCAAGAAGCGAGATGAGCTCGATGTAGAGATCGCCCGCGTTCTGGCCGGCGATGCGCCCGCGCTGGACGACACAGCGGTCAAGGACCGCTTCCAGCAGTTTCAACAGCTCGCCCGAGAACTGCTGTCCGATTTCCGCGAGGTGGAGCACAACTTTCGCCTGCTCGATCGCAAGGTGCGCGAGAAGATTGCTCTCTGGGAAGGCTCCAAAGGAGCGCTGCTCGACGAGATCATGGGCGAGCGCGATGCGATTGGCGACTCGGACCAAGGCCGCAGTTTCCGCGCCTTCTGGGACTTCCTCATGTCCAGCAGCCGTCAGGAGGAACTCTCAGCGCGGTTGGATCAGATACTGGCGCTACCCGTGGTGGCTGCATTGAAGCCCGAGCCGCGCACCCGCCGCGTGCACCACGACTGGCTTGAAGCCGGCGAACACACGCAGCGCACCGTGGCGCAGTTGTCGCAACAGCTGCGCCGTTTTCTGGACGACCGGGCCTTTCTGGAGAATCGGCGCATCCTCGACTTGCTGCACGGCATTGAGAGCAAGGCGCTGGCCCTTCGGACTGCTCCCCCCACCGTTGGCTTGATGACGATCGATGCGATGGGGGCAGACGTTGAGCTTCCACTGGAGCGACCCATGTTCACGCTGAGTGTGAAGCCGCGTCTCGCTGATCTCGCGCTGGAGGTGGACCCAGCAGAAGACGACATCAACACCGCTCGATTGTTCGACCAGATCGTTGTGGACAAGGCGCGCCTGCGTGCAACGGTCCAGCATGCGCTTCGCGTGCGGGCGCAGATCACGCTGCGTGAGTTGATCAACGACGAGCCACTGCAACAAGGGCTGGCCGAATTGGTGGCCTATCTGGAGTTGGCCCACCACGGTGACGTCGTTGGCGGTGGCGCAGCATCAGTGGATGACTTGCGTGCTGTTGTTGACGAAACTGTTGAAGAGCCCATCCGGTGGATGGCGAGCAATCCAATGGGTGAACCGGTGACGCGCGAGGCGCGTCTGCCCCGTGTGATCTTCACGCGATGACGTCCGTCGTCGTGGCTTGGAAGGGAGAAGAACATGACTGAATCGCTGCACGAGAGCCCGCCGGAGGGTGCTCCACTGGCCACTTTGCCGGCTGTGCCCGAGTTGACGCAACTGATGGTGCACCTGCTCAAGGGCGTGCTCTACCGTGAGGATGATGAGCGGTTGTGGGCGAGCCTCTTTCGTTTGCAGGCGCGGGTGCGAGAACAAGCAGCGGTGCTGCTGCTCGACCTGGTTCTTGATGAAGCCGAGGGTTACGCGTTTCTCAAGAGTCGCCCCGACCCAGACGAGTCGGAGGGCGTACCTCGGTTGCCCCGGCTCGTCGCGCGGCGCCCCCTGTCCTACCCGGTGAGCTTGATGCTGGCGTTGCTGCGAAAGCGCATGGCAGAGTTCGACGCCGGAGGAGGCGACACCCGCCTGGTTCTATCGCGCGACGAGATGTCCGAGCTGATGCGGGTGTTCTTGCCTGATGGGACGAACGAAGCTCGGCTCATCGATCAAGTGGACGCAACCATCACGAAGGTGGTCGATCTGGGCTTTCTGCGTCGGCTCAAACCCGCAGCCGGCAGTGGGCTGGACAGGGGGAACTACGAAGTGCGGCGCATTCTGAAAGCCTTTGTCGACGCGCAGTGGCTGGCCGACTTCGACGCGCGGTTGGAGGTTTACCGCACGGCGCTGGCCGGCGCTGTCTCTGGCAAGCCCCAGACCGAAAGGGCGGCCGATGCTTGAGTCGCCTTCGCTGTCACTGGATTTTGTGGACGACAACACCCGGGTAGGGTTTCGCTTGCATCAACTGGAGGTGCTCAACTGGGGCACCTTCGACAAGCGGGTCTGGCGATACAACCTCGAAGGCCGCAACGGCCTGCTCACTGGCGATATTGGTTCGGGCAAGTCCACCTTGGTCGATGCCATCACCACGTTGCTGGTGCCTGCGCACCGCGTGGCCTACAACAAGGCTGCAGGAGCGGATGCTCGCGAGCGCAGCCTGCGCTCCTACGTGCTTGGTCACTACAAGAGCGAGCGCAACGAGGTCACCGGTAGCGCCCGACCCGTGGCGCTGCGTGATGCGTCAAGCTATTCGGTCATCCTCGGCGTCTTCCGCAACGAGGGTTACGACCAGGCGGTGACCCTGGCCCAAGTGTTCTGGTTGAAGGATCCTCAAGGCCAACCTGCTCGCTTGTTCGTGGCGACCGAGCGGCCGATGAGCATCGCTGAGGACTTTGCCCACTTCGGCAGCGACATCACCGCATTGCGCAAGAAGCTGCGCGCCTCGGGCTGTGAGTTGTTCGACAGCTTTCCGCCTTACTGCGCCTGGTTCCGTCGTCGCTTTGGTATTGAGCACGAACAGGCATTGGAGTTGTTTCACCAGACGGTCTCGATGAAATCGGTGGGCAACCTCACCGACTTCGTGCGCAGCCACATGCTGGAGCCGTTTGATGTGGGCAGCCGCATCGAGGCCTTGATCCGCCACTTTGACGACCTGGACCGCGCCCATCAAGCGGTGCTCAAGACCAAACGACAGGTTGAGCTGCTGACACCCCTGGTCGAGGACGGGCGTCGCCACAGTGCCTTGGTCTCGGAAATCCAGGGCTGGCGCGATGGGCGAGACGCGCTGCACCCGTATTTCGCAGGACTCAAGGTGGAGCTGTTGGATCGGCGGCTGGAGTTGCTTGAAGAGGACGCCTCCCGGTTTGATGTCCAACTCGAACGTTTGGGCGCCCAGCGCGATACTGAGCGATCGGAAATCGCGAAGCTGGAGCGCAACCTGCGCGAGAACGGTGGCAACCGGCTGGAGGAGCTGGCCGCCGACATTCGCCGCTTGGAGCAAGAAAAAGCCCAGCGCCAGCAGAAGGCCGATCGCCACACCACATTGCTGGCTCGCATTGATGAGATATCGCCAACCGACGAGGCAATGTTTCTCGATCAGCAACAAGCCATCGCTTCTCGCGCGGAAGGCTTGCGCGAACGCATCGCAGACTTGGACAACCGAGAGCGCGAGGAGGATTTTGCGTTTCGCAAGGGACGTGAAGAGCGCACAGCCTTGTCCGAGGAGATCGACAGCCTTCAGCGGCGCAGGAGCAATATTGATGCTGCCCAGGTTCGGATCCGTGATGCGTTGTGCGCCGCGCTCTCGATTGACGAAGGCGACCTGTCTTTCGCGGGTGAGCTGATCCAGGTGCGCGAGGATGAACGCGAGTGGGAGGGTGCAGCGGAGCGGCTGTTGCGAGGCTTCGGCGTCGCGTTGCTGGTGCCGGACGCGCACTACAAGGCTGTTGCGGAATGGGTGGACAGGCAGCACCTGGGTGCGCGCCTGGTGTATTTCCATGTGCGACCGAAAAAGCCAGGACAGGGTGCCAGCCTTCATCCGCAGTCGCTGGTGAGAAAGCTCGTCGTTAAACCCGATTCGCCGCACTACGAGTGGCTGGAGCAGGAACTTCGCAATCGTTTTGATGTGGCCTGTTGTGATTCGGGGGAGCAGTTTCGCCGCGAGACCCGCGCCATCACACGCTCGGGGCAGATCAAGGATCCGTCAGGCCGCCACGAGAAGGACGATCGCAGCCGCATCGACGACCGCAGCCGCTACGTGCTGGGCTGGAGCAACGCTGACAAGTTGCGGGCCTTGCGTGACCAGCGCGAGCGCCTGGAAGACAAGCTGGCCACACTGGGCCAGCGCATGGGTGAGATCCGCGATGCACGCTCGGAGCTGAAGGACCGACTGGAGACGCTGGCCCGCCTGGAGGAGTTCTCGCGATTCGCAGACATCGACTGGAGGAGCCTGGCGCGACAGATCGCGACCCTCGCAGAGGAGCACGCGCGACTTGAAGCTGCGTCGGACACCCTGCAGGAGCTGGGCCGCCAGTTGAAAGAGGTTCAGGTCAGACTGAGCGAAACAGAGACCAAGCATGGCGATGCGTTGGGCAAGCGCGGCGAAGTAAGAGCCAAGCACACGGCGGCCGAAGATTTGCGGAATCTGGCCAGTGCTGTCTGTGATGCCGTGCCGCTCGATGGCCCCCGGGTTGATCGATTGAACGACTGGCGCGTTCAGGCACTCGGCGAGCATCAGCTCTCCGTGGAGTCCTGCGACAACCGTGAGCAGGACATGCGTCGATGGCTGCAGGAGCGCATCGACGCGGAAGACAAGCGCCTGGCACGTTTGACCGAGCGCATCGTGAACGCCATGCGTGGCTTCAAGGAGGAGTTCAAGGCAGAAACGGTCGAGATGGATGTGAGCCTGGCAGCGCTGCTCGAGTACGAACGGATGCTTGATGGTTTGAAGAGCGATGACCTGCCGCGGTTTGAGGCCCGCTTCAAGGAGCTTCTCAACGTCAACACCATCAATGAAATCGCCAACTTCAACGCCCAGCTCGCCCGTGAGCGCGAGACGATCAAGGAGCGTGTTGATCTGATCAATCAATCGCTTCAGGTGATCGACTACAACCCCGGTCGCTTAATCGTGCTGGTGGCCCAGCCCAGTCCTGATGCGGAGATCCGTGACTTCCAGCAGGATCTGCGTGCCTGTACCGAGGGTGCGCTCACGGGCTCACCTGATGAACAGTATTCAGAGGCCAAGTTCTTGCAGGTCAAAGGCATCATTGACCGATTTCGTGGGCGAGAGGGACTGTCGGATGCCGACCGGCGATGGACCGCCAAGGTGACCGACGTGCGCAACGGATTCTTGTTTTCTGCGAGTGAGCGTTGGCGTGCTGACGGTGTGGAGCACGAACACTATTCCGACTCGGGTGGAAAGTCCGGTGGGCAGAAGGAGAAGCTCGCTTACACCGTGCTGGCCGCAAGCCTGGCCTACCAGTTCGGGCTGGAGTGGGGCGCCGTGCGTTCGCGGTCGTTTCGCTTCGTCGTCATCGATGAGGCGTTTGGGCGCGGCTCGGACGAGTCGGCGCAGTACGGGCTTCGCTTGTTCCAGCAACTCAATCTGCAACTGCTGATCGTCACACCGCTGCAAAAGATCCACATCATCGAACCTTTCGTGGCCAGTGTTGGCTTCGTCCACAACGAAGGAGGGCGGGATTCCAAGTTGCGCTGCCTGTCGATTGAAGAGTATCGCGCGCAGAAAGCGGAAATTCAGGCAGAAAGCCAGATGGCAGGAGACGCTGCGACCAGAGTTGATGGAGGCGCAGTGACATGAACTGGACGACAACGGAAGACCTTCGCGCCCAGGTTCAACGCTTGTGGAATCGTGGGGACTTGCTGCGATCTTCGGTTTCGAGTTCTGTGATCTGGCCCGTACGTCTGTCGCTGAAGGTGCCCAGCGCAGGCGATCTCTCTGATCGCTTCGAGGCCGTGCGGGACTGGTTGAGTGCCTTCGCCGCCACGCCTCATGTGCGGATTGAGTGGCGAGATTGGAACCATCGGGTACAGGGAGCCCAGCGTCTGCCGTCTGCCGTTTGGATCGACACGCTTCAGTTGGCATTGGCTTTGATCGGAAAAACCAGTCAGGCACAACGCTTCGAGGCGATGTGGCAACGGACCGCGATCGCGCAACCCAGGCTGCTGGATTGGATGTCCCGGCGTCCGCTGCAGGCCCTGGATCTGATCGATCGGTGGGATCGCCTCTTGGCGGTTGTTGATTGGCTGCAGGCCTATCCACGTCCCGGCGTCTACCTGCGGCAGGTGGACGCGCCCGGGGTGGACAGCAAATTCATCGAGGCCCACCGGGGGGTGTTGACCGAGCTGTTGGACTTGGCGCTGCCGCCCGAGGTTATCGACAACAGTGCGAGCGGGATATCGCAGTTCGCCCGCCGTTTTGGCTTCCTGGACAAGCCGGTGCGGATTCGGTTCCGATTGCTCGATCCAACCCTGCCCAGCTTGTCGGGTTGCCAGGAGTTGCCGGACATCACGCTGGACGCTTCGAGCTTCGCTGCGCTCGCGCTGCCCGTTGATCACGTTTTCATCACGGAGAACGAGACCAATTTCCTTGCCTTCCCGCCGGTGGCGAGAGCGATCGTCGTGTTTGGCGCGGGCTACGGCTGGGAACCGTTGGCGCGCGCTGCATGGCTGCACCGAAGCCACTTGTACTACTGGGGTGACATCGATACCCATGGCTTTGCCATACTTCATCAGCTGCGTGGCTACTTTCCCCACGCATCGTCCTTCCTCATGGACCGCGAGACGCTGCTCGCACATCCTTTGCAATGGGGCGAGGAGACTGAGCCTGCACGCCACGAGTTGTCGCGCCTGACGATGGAGGAGGCTGCGGTCTATGACGAACTGCGCTTCGATCGCATCCAATCCAGGTTGAGATTGGAGCAGGAGAGGATCGGATTTGGGTGGTTCTCAGTTCACCTCAACCGTATGTCCTCGGAGTTGCAGAGAACGACGTCACAGTTCTCGTGAGGTTGGTGCTGATCTCGATGACCCGGCCTTCTCAGCCGATTTGGGGTGGCAGGGTGTTGGCCTTGCCGTCCATGGCCCACCGATGAAGCGAGTGGGTTGGCCAGCGATCACCGACAAGAAAATCTGTCCTGGGTCTCTTGACTCCGATGCTTTGTTTGAGATTCTGAAGAGAGGCAGCCGAGTGCGCCTCTGTTCATTAACCAACCAAAGCAATTGACCACCATGAAAATCATTTCCTCCTGCCGCTCGAGCCTGACCACATTGGGCGTCGCAGCTGTGCTGAGCGCATGCAGCGCTGGATCGAACGGTTACCCCTCCTCAGAAGACGTCAAGGCGTGGCACTCCAGGACGGCCAGCAATGGCTACGTCAAGCTGCGCACAGTTGAAATCACGGACCTCGACTGCACAACCCCATCCAGCAAGGAGATGGAGCAACTGACCCGTGCGGCTGCCTTCATGGGCTCAAAGGCTGAAGAGGCGATCAAAGGGGCCGTCAAATGCAGCTACACAGTCAACGTCTCGTTCAGCGGAGTTGACAAGCCGTTTCTCAAGACCGAAGGCTACGAGGTGAATGGTCTCAAGCTCAAGAACCAAGGGTTCATGCGTGTGCCCAAGGGCGACGGCTTCGAGTGGCAGGGCAGTACACGTCGGCTTCCCAAGACGGCGGGGTGACCGGGTGCTTTGATGCAAGAGTCGTCCTCGCTTTCCATCCGCAGCCTCGAAGAGCGGCCGGCATCATGGCCGTGCTACACGTCAGTGATAGTCGTCTTCAAGTTGATCACGCACTACAGTGACGACCGCATCTGAAGCCGTCTAGCGCCAACTCACGCTCAGGTACGAAGTCGAAGAGAAGCTCGAGATCTGCCTCAGCCCCGCGAGTGAATAGAACCCGAAAGCTCACTCCTGGGTTTTCGCGGTACGGTTGCGCGCTTCATCGAGCTTGCGCTGCAACTGGGCTTCCCCCAGTTTCCCGGACGGTTTGCTTAGCCCATTGAGCCTTGCTCAAAGTCGACTGGGCTGAGGAAGTCTAGCTTTGAGTGTTTGCGCACCGGGTTGTAGAAGCGCTCGATGTAATCGAACACATCGGACCTGGCTTCTTCCCTCGTCCGGTAGACCTTGCGGCTGAGCCTCTCGGTCTTCATGGATGAGAAGAAGCTCTCCATCGCGGCGTTGTCCCAGCATTCACCGCGACGGCTCATGCTGCAGGTGATGCCCTGTGCCTTGAGCAGTTGCTGGAAGTCGTCGCTGGTGTACTGGGCGGATTCAACCGGTCGATGCAACACCGGGTTGATCAGCCGATTTTAGGTAGTCATTCAGCGCTTCAGCCGGCGTCTTCCAGCCCAACGTTTTGCGAGGTCTGTTGTTCAAGGTCAGTGCCACGGCTTGAATGTCTTGCTCACTCCACCGAGACAGGTCGGTGCCCTTGGGGAAGTACTGGCGCAGCAACCCGTTTGTGTTCTCGTTCGTACCGCGCTGCCATGGACTGCGAGGATCGGCGAAGAAGACTTTCACCCCCGATTCGATAGTGAACCGTGCATGGTCGGACAGCTCCTTGCCACGATCCCAAGTCAATGACTGCCATAGCTGGGTAGGCAGCTTCGTCACTGTTCTCTTGAGCGCGTTGGCCATGGTCACGGCTCCGTAACCCGCCAGCGCAGGACCATTCTTTGTTCGAGGAGTCAGTCCATAGCCTTCCTCGCGCGGCAGGTGCACGAGCATGGTGAAACGGCTTGACCGTTCCACCAGCGTGCCAATGGCCGACCTGTCCAGGCCGATGATCAGGTCCCCCTCCCAGTGACCAGGGATAGCACGATCTTCTATCTCAGCAGGGCGGCTGGAGATCATCACATCTTCACTGACATGTGCCCACGCTTTGGCCTGGGACCTGGCCCGTGGCGTGCGCAAGGCACGCCCTGTGCGCAGGTAGGTGACCAGCTCGCGCTTGAGGGCGCCTCGACCCTGGATATAGAGCGCCTGGTAGATGGCTTCGTGTGAGATGCGCATGGACGGATCATCCGGGAAGTCGACCTGCAGTCGGTTTGCGATCTGTTCTGGCGACCATCCATTGACCCACTTGCGGTCACCACGATGGGGCTTGTTACGCCCGATAAATGGAGCTTGCCGAGGCCCCGCAATCTCGCGCCCTTGAGCATCACGGATCTTGCCCTCCAAGCGGTCTTGGACATATTGGAGCAGACGCTGGTCCTTCACGAGCTTGGCCGGCTTGGGCCTTCTGGCGACCAACTCGGACTTCCACTGTGCGACCGACGCCCGATATTCGAGCTTCCCACTGCGCGTGGCAGCATTGCGGGCCAATTCTCGTGAGACTGTCGAGGGACTTCTCCCTATGACGCGAGCAATCTCCCTTACCCCAACGTCTTGGGCTCGCAGAAGAGCGATCTCTTCTCGCTCGGCGAATGAAAGATACCGTCCAGATATGGGGTTTGAAAGAAACAATGGCATGCCGCCACGATGACGGAACCAGCGGCCACCAGCCGGCTGGGAGACACCTACGGCCTCCGCGGCCTTCTCGCTCGTGATCCCGGTCGCGATTTGCTTCCAGAATTGCCGCTCGATCTCACGTCGAAGCGAAGGCGCACCCGGACAGCGCATTGCGTCTCTCCCTGTCAATTGCTTCATCCATCCTGCGGGTCGTCCCATAAACACCTCCTGGTTGAAGGTGTTGCGACGACCGGTTGAATCCGCCCTGACTGCCCTGGTCCGAGTGGTGCATCAGCGCGCTGGGTTTGCCGCGCCGCCAAAGAGCCATCAACAAAGCGTCGCTCACCATCTTGGCCTGCATGGTGTCGCTCATCGACCACCCCACGATGCGGCGTGAGTACAGGTCCATCACCGCTGCCGCATACAGCCAGCCCTCGGCCGTCCAGATGTAGGTGAAGTCGGCCACCCACTTCTGGTTCGGACCACTGGCCTGGAAGTCGCGCTGCAGATGGTTGGGCGCGATGTGGTTCTCAAGCCTGCTGCCCGTATCGCCTGGTAGCCTGCGACGCTTGTGGCGGGCTTGCAGCTTGGCCAGATGCATCAGCCGGATGACCCGGTTCATCCCGCAACTCTCGCCCAGCGCTCGAAGGTCGTGCCAGACGCGTGGACTGCCATAGGTGCGGTCGCTGAGCTCGAAGCTCTCTCGGATGAGCCGGGTGAGCCTGGCGTCGTCCTGGCTGCGCTGACTCGGCGCTCTGTCCATCCATTCATAGAAGCCGCTGTGGGAGACCGCCAGAACCCGGCACATGGTGCGGGTGGGCCAGACACTACGATGCCGCGCAATGAAGCCGTACTTCACTGCGGGTCCTTTGCAAAGTAGCCGAGCGCTTTTTTTAGGATGTCGCGCTCCGTGGTCACGCGGCGCAGTTCGCGTTGCAGCCGCTCCACCTCGGTGGCGGCCTCACTGCGAAGCGGCCGGTTTGGTCTGAGGTCCAACACCCCACCGCGCTCCTGGGTAACCCACCGTCTGAGCACGCTGGTCTGGATACCCAGGTCCCGTGCAATGTGCGTCACGGTGGCGCCTGGCTGCTTGCACAGCTTCACTGCTTCACGTTTGAACTCGTCCGTGAAGCTCCTTCGGGTTCTTGTCATACCTATCTCCTGAACACATCATGTCATTGGATGTGTCCGGGAAACTGGGGGAAGCCCAAACTGCTCAATCACGGTATCGGCATTGACATACTCGCCGGTGCGGTGGGCTTCATGTCCTGGCGTTCATGTCGCCGAAAACGACATGAATCCGTACACGTGTCGCAAGTTTCAGAAAAGGAGAACATGTTTCGTTGAAACAACTTCACCAGGTGCCGGGTGGTGCGCTCCGGTTTTGTTGACCTTTTGGACGACATGCCCCCTGAATTTTTGTGTCGTCAGTTTGAGGTCACTGCTGTGCGCTGGCGGGCTACTCGGTGTCTTGCAGCAGATTGCCTTGCCGGCTCAGCGGCGGCCAGGTCCCGGCCATCGCCCGGGTTTCGTACCAGCGGTGCATGGCCGCGTCTTCCACGGCGTATTCCCCTCGGGCCGATTTCCACACCAGCGCCGGCATGCGCTGGCGCAGGGACTCCAGCGCGTTTTGCGCCTGCTGCGGCGTCACCGCCTTGTCGCGCCCGGTCTTCTCGCGGTAGAAGCGCAGCGCTTCGGCGTCATACGGCCTGAACCGAGGGCCTTGCTCCAGCATGCGCCACAGCACCGCCTGCTCCAGCGGCTTCAGGCCCAGGTAATCTGATTCCATCTGGCCTTCATCGTCCTGCTGGCGCTGCGCAGCGGCCTGCAGCATGGCGGGCTCAAAGCGGCCCGTCAGCGCCGCCAGCGGGCTGAGCACCTGGCCCAGCGCTTCCATGAAGAACTGCGGCCTGCTGCCAAAGCCTTCAAATGCCGCCTGCAGCGTTGCCTGGTCCACCGGTGCCAACTCCGGGCGCTGCGCTTCGATCAGCTGCACGATGTGTGCAATGAAGTCTTGCCCCAGTGCCGGCATGGTCTTGATCTGCGAGCCATAGAACGGCGAGCCGTTGGTGTTCACCAGGCGCAGCAGCTTGTCGCGGTCCGAGCCCGACATCACCAGCATCAGGTTCACCACGCCTGGCCGGTTCAATTGGTCGCGGGCCGACTTCAGCGCTGTCATGGCCGCCTCGCCTGCCTCGCTGGTCAACGCGTGCTGGGCTTCGTCAATCACCAGCGCTACTTGTTTGTTTGCGGTTTCGTGCAAGGCGCGCAAGGCGTCCACCAACGTCAGTCCGTCCAGCTTGCCGATGCGGCTGGTGTCTACGTCTAGCCAGCCGGCCAGGCTCACTTTGTTCAGCCCGGCCTTCTTGGCGGTGCGTGCGACCATACCCAGATGGGGTTGCAGGGCGCGGCCAATGGCATCGGCAATCAACACCCCGGGGTCGCGCGTGGCATCGGCCCAGAGGTCCACGTACACCACCACCACACCCGCTTTCTCGAGCGCCGGACACAGGTCTCCACGCAAGAAGGTGGTTTTTCCGGTGCGCCGGGGCGCGGCCAGAAACAGGCCGTTCTGGGCGTCGCCAAAGGCGGTCTTGCCCTGGAGTTGGTGCACCAGTTCGTCGGCCAGGGCGGTGCGGGGGTAAGCGATCATGTTTATCCCGTTTTATTCTGATATGGATAATTTATCCATATCAGAATAAAAGTCAATAAAAGTCAATAAAAGTCAATAAAAGAGCGACAGTACGTCAAACCAGCCAAATGCAGCCGGTCGGCAAGGCCGCGGTCATAGCCTGCCCAAAATGGCGCGTCCTGCTCAGTTTGGCTTTGATTGCGGCAGTCCCGGTGCCCAGGTCGGATAGGGTGGGGTCAGTACCGTGCAGCTGATAGCGATCTCAAGGGGGCATCGCAGGGTGGCTCTGGGGGGAGTGCTCCATGGAGCCATACCTGCATGCCGTGTTCCCCTTGCGGCGGGCGTGCACCTCTTCAGGCGCGGAGCACGCAATCATGCGAACGGAGTAGGCCTGCGCGATCTTCGCGATGGCTTGGGTGCTGCGGCCGGTGATGAGGTCGCAGGTGTTGAAAACACCGATTATCGAAACTGGGCCCCCCAAAACCTCCTAGAGCGGAAATCCTGCTTCTTTCGCAAAGAAGCGCGCCATTCCTGTGTACTGCCGATCAGATCGGCACATTCTTTCGACTTGGAGTTTGGCCATAATCTTCGCTTCTCGTGTTCCCTCTTGCCACTGACCTGCCCGGTTTCTTCGGACCAATAATTTCCAGGAAGATGGCTCCCAACCCGCGAGGAGCCCATGAGAAAGAGTCGATTCAACGAAGAGCAGATGGTCACTGTGCTGCGCGAGGCAGACAAGACCAGCGTGGCCGAGGCGGCCAAGAAGCACAAAGTCAGCGAGCCCACGATCTACGCCTGGCGCAAACACTTCGGCCAGATGGAAGCCGCCGATGTCAAACGCTTGAAGGCCCTGGAGGTCGAGAACGGCAGGCTCAAGAAGCTGTTGGCCGAGCGTGATCTGGACATCGAAGTTCTCAAGGAGATCAACGCAAAAAAGTGGTGAGCCCGCAGGCCCGACGCGAACAGGTCACGCTCGCTTGCGAGCGGGGCCTGTCAGAGCGGCGGGCCTGTGGGCTCATCGGCCTGGCCCGCTCCAGCCTGAGCTACACGCTGCGTCTGCCGGCCAAAGACGCCCCTGTCATTGCTGCGATGAAGTCGCTGTCTGCCCAGTACCCGCGCTACGGTTACCGGCGCATCCGCATTTTCCTGCGCCGCCAGGGCCTGGAGCTGAGCTGGTCGCGCACGCACCGCATCTGGCGACAGGCCGGTCTGCTGTTGCCCAAGAAGCGCCCACGAAGACGCATCGCCAGCAACAGGCCCAGGGCCTACACACCCTTCAAGGCCAACGCCGTGTGGGCGTACGACTTCGTCTTTGACACCACCGCCGAAGGCCAGCAGATCAAGTGCCTGACTGTCATCGACGAATACACGCGCGAGTGCCTGGCAATCGACGTGGCCGGCTCCATCCGCTCACACCGCGTGGTGGAGGTGCTCACGCGGCTGGTCAGCATCCACGGCGCTCCGCTGTTCATGCGGTCAGACAATGGCCCAGAATTCGTTAGCCATGCCATCCTGGAGTGGATCTCACAGGCCGGCATTGCAACCGCGCTGAGCGACCCTGGCAAGCCTTGGCAGAACGGCGCCGATGAGAGTTTCAACGGCAAGCTGCGTGACGAGTGTCTGTCGCTGGAGTGGTTCAGGTCCCGCAAGGAGGCCGCTGTGGTCATTGAGGCCTGGCGGCACCACTACAACACGGTGCGCCCCCATAGCAGCCTGAACTACCTCACGCCCCACGAATTCAAGCAGCACAATCCATCCATTCAAACCATTCCCAACCGGGCCGTCTTACAGGAATGAATGGCTCGAAAAAACCGAGCAGGTCACCACACGTACAGCGCGAATTGAAGCTCGTTGTAGACAACGAACCTGCTCCGAGTGAGGGTCTCGCGGTTCAGGCCGAGATACTCGACCGCAGCATTGACCGCCCGCTTGGCGCGGGGCTTTGCATTATTGGGGGCAACCAAGTGAACTTCTTGATTTACTTCCGACACTGCCCAAGCAAAAAGCTTCTCCGGATCCTCCAGGTACGGGTTGGGCAGGTCTGAGTCCTCATTGAACCACTTCTTCAGCAGCTCGCTGTCCGTGACAGTAGCGGGATCAGGGCAGATGCGCGCAATCAACCTCTTGAGAGCAGCGTCTGTTGGAAGTGCCTTGGGAAGCTTGGGTGCTTTCAGCATCCTGACTTTTACTGGAAACTTATCGCTCTTGTAGGTCTGGTTACACAGCTGACAAGAGAAGTTGTAGTTGTCGACACAAAGGGCGAGCCACCAGTAGATTGACTTCGGCCTGAAATGCTCCACATCGCCGTGTGCGACCTTCTCGGTATCCGATTCGCAGTAGGCGCACTTGCCGAAGCTCTCGGCTTTGAGCACCTTCTTGGTCTTAGACCAATCCCCAAGAGAACCCTTGAACTCAAGAGCATCACCGTCCCGGATGCGGGCTTCCACCAAGTTAACGAGTTTGGTGAATAGTTTTTCTCCGGTGAAGTCCGGGTGAATCTTGTCCCTGGTACGCGTGAGCTTAATCATAAGATCTCACCTCATCTCAAGGCGCTGCGCGCTTGGTTGCAGACTTGACTACAGCCTTTGTGGCCAAGGTTTTCTTGGTAGTTGACTCTGTCGATCGCGGCTTCGCTTTACTTGCTGGTGCAGGCGCGCGCATCGGTGTCGCGCGCAGCCTGGGTTGCGCCGCGTGGCTTGCAGGCAGGAGGTGCCTGAGGGTTCTCTGCACCGCCATGACAGAGGCAAGCGCTGGCACTTCTGCGGAGGGCAGGGGGGTCGTGCCTTTGAGCTCCTGTGCAATTTCGTCAAGACGCTTGATGTCTGATGACGACCGCTTGCTTCGAGAGAGCTCAATGGTGCGCGCCTCTTGTCGCAAGGCCGCAACCTTTGGCGAGTCTAGCGTCTCCAAGCCGATCAGCGGCGAGAGGAAAAGTTCGGACAGTCGCAGTTTGCTCGGGTCACCTTGGAACTCGATGAGAGTGGGCGGACTTGCCCCTTCGCGCTTGATGACGAAGAGCTCACCCTCTCCACATTGCTGGATCGACAAAGGTGAATGAGTGGTTGCGATTATCTGGAGATTCGGGAAAGCTCGGTTGAGGAAGTCGACGAAGCTTCTTTCCCAGACAGGGTGCAGATGCAAGTCCATCTCATCAATGATGAGCACACCGCGAGAGTGCAATGGCGATTTCCAGTCACTGAAGGTCTCAGTCATTCGATACAAGATGTCGCCCGCCCAGGCCGCCATCGCTTGATAACCTTCAGAAAGATTGCGTAGCCTGACCTCTCCATCCTGCGTGTTCATCCAGATGGCGAACTCTTTCTTGTCGATGCGGCTGAAGGACATTCCGGGCAGAAGTGAGCCCAACGCTTCCGCAATTACCTTACGGCCCTCTTTTCCCTCTCGGTAGTCGAGTTCGAACGCCCATTGTTCGACGCTCATCAGTTCTGAGGCAGCCGAGAAAAGCGTGCCAATGTTGTCGGCCCGACTGATGCGCGCACGCCGCCCGGATTTTGATGAACTTAACGGATCGGGAGGTCGCCTGAACGCCCCGTATCCAGCGACGAAGTAGTTGCGGTCCGCCTTGTCGATTGCTGCATCCAGCAAAGCCAAACCCTTTTGATTGCGGCGTATGACGGAGTCGCGGCGATCACCGCGATGTATCTCAAGCAGGAGGTTCCGTGTCTCTCCCTGGGCAGTCGTAATCTCCGCTCGAACTCGTGCGATCTTGGCGCCGTTGCGAACCCAGGCGTCCGGGTCCTCAAGCAGCTCTGCCAAAGCGTCAGATCCAGCGAGAACCAAGCCGATCGCCTTGAGGACTGTGGACTTACCGCAGCCGTTCTCACCGAGTAGAACAGTCCAGCGACGCGTTTGCGTCGTCGTGCCGAAGTCGAGCGTGAGCTCTCGAATGGCGCGCAGATTCTCAATTTCTATTCGTCTCAGGTACATGGCGGCTCCAAAATGGAAAGAGACCTTGAGGTCGAGCTACTTTGATTCGTGTGGGCGCCCAAGCAGACTTGAACGGTAAAGGCGTCGTAAGTCGTCTTGTGCGCGCGTAGGTCATAGGCATCGGCTGGTTGTTTCATTTAGTCTTCAATGGAACCGAGAAATCCGGCTGCATCATCGAAAAGGCCCGGGCTCACATTGGACTGGAGAATGTCGCGGTGTGGAAAGAAGCCTGGCCGTCCCAACCCCGGCACGCCCGAAAACTCAATTGGCTTCAATACCTCGGCTGTTGCATTGGCCACCTCTTCGTTCTCCAAGACGATGATTTGGCCGATGCCCGACCAGTTCGAAAGCCAGGCGTAGAACTTGTCGGTCACCCTCTCCAGAGGAACATCTGTGCTTTCTTGAAAACTTGGGTCCGCGTAAGCTTTTAGTGGCGAGTCAATAACGACCACGCCTAAGTGGGGATGGCCTTCCTGCAGTGCATGCTCCATCAGCGCGATGACGAGTGAAGACAAGTAGAGCGCTCTGCGGCCGGCGCCGTAGCTGAGGCGAGGGCGATCATTTATGACAAGGTCGCACTCCTCTGCGTCAAGCGCGATGTTCTCAATGTCCGCGAAGCCCCACGACTCAAGAAGTGCCTTGGAGCGATCTGCAACTGCGCGTCCGTGCGTTCCTCCGTCTCGGTTGACGACCAGCCTTTTTCGCACACTCGACGCCTTGAGCCTGGCGATTTCAGCGGTCACTCGCTCCACCTCATCGAAGATCGCCAACTGAGCTGTGAGATCGCTCCGACGGAAAGCCAGTGTCTTCGGGTCAGCATCGAATTCGATTCGCGAGCCTTCAATCGCGAGGGCCTCTTGTCTCTGAAGGCCGTTCAGGAGCTGGGCCACACGCTCTGCTTCAACCCTCAGAGTGTCATACCTTTGCGTTTCGCGAAGCAAGGCCGAAAGCAAGCCAGAGCGCAAGCTGCGAATCTTGTCGGCCTCTGCGGCTATCGCCACTCGGTATTTGGCCGGCGCGGCTGGCGTGAGATCTTGCGGGTCCACCTGTATTTCCGTCGGCGTTCCGCAAAGAGGACACGGCACGCTTGGCAACTCCTGGAAGAAAGCTACGCCCTCGTTCGTGGCCCCCAATCTCGCCAAGTCATTTGAGTACTTCTGCTCCAGCAGCTCGAAGCGAGCGACCATCGACTTGGCATGGTTGCGTGCGTTGGCAATGCGCGTCAAGACGTCGGAGGTGTCCGCGATGTCTCGCCTCATCTGCTTTAGCAGCGTGGAGCGGGCCTCGTACTGAGTCGTCATTGCCGCAAGCGTTCGGTCTACCCGTTCAAGTGCATCCGTGACATCCTCACGCTTTACGTCATCGGGCAAGCCCGCCTTTGTTCGCTCCAGCGCAGCTTCAGCGGAGGTCAATTGCCCCTTGATGCGGTCGACCTCAGCCTTGGTTTTATTGACTTGTATCGCGGCGTCGTCAGTGCCACTCAAAAAGAGATTGAACGATGAGATGCGCTTGGTAGTCGCGTATCCCTGTCCACTTGTTGGGTCCTCACCAGGAATTTCTGTTTGGGACCAAAGGGACCAATGACGTAAGTCGTCTCCAGTGACGGGACCGCGGTCACTTTGGTTGCGCAGAATCTGTTTTCCTGCGGCCTTGGAGAGCTTGACGAGAAGATCTCCGAGATCGTCTTCAAGCGGTTCGAAAGCGGATGCATCAGGATTGTTGAGGGGCCGGTGGTAGATGGCCTCGCCTCCTCCAGAGAGCCCTCTGCGAACCTCATACTGGTTTCCATCGGCAGCAAGTCGAAGTTGCAGCTCTTGATAGCCTTCCGCCAAGGGGATGCCTTTGGGTGGTTTTTCCCCACCCAACATGTACCAGAGGCAGTCGCGGATGTAGGACTTGCCCGTTTCGCTCGGGCCTCGGATGACCTGTCGCTTAGCGTCGAAAGGAATTTCGGCATCCTCGCGGTCGACGCCAACAGCTTTGAGAGTGGTCAGGATGATGGCCATGTTTCCTCAATCGCGAACGACGGCCTCTAGCTCGGCGCCCCAAAGATGGCCGCTCGCGGCAAACTCAGTGGTGAGTTCCTGAGACTCTGAATGTGAAAAACGCTCTGCCACCCAGAAGCAGCGGCTCTCGAGATCTCGCAAGTAGCGAGAGGTGAGCGTGGTCGTCAGGGTTCGCGCAACGTCACCAGCAAAATAGGTGATGCCTTGCTCGCTCCAGGTCGCTGTCACGAGCCCCCGCGTGCTCATCAGATAAAGGCCTTGTTCGATGAGCTCGCGTCGACTAAGCAGCTCTGCGCCTCGGAAGGGTACCGGAGTGTGCAAACTGCTTGGCCCATTGAGATCTGCCGAGTAAACCACTGCGTAGTCGAGAAGCACGAGTTTTTGAAGGTCCGCTCCGCGTGGAGATAGCGCTTGCAGCAGATAGACCATTCGTAGGCCGAGTTCGAATGGCGAGTTAAAGGCTGCAGGGGCCTTGCGCTTTACTTGACCCACGATAGCTGCCCTCTGTTAACAAGGTGATGGCACGTGCCAGGCAGATCGCCCGGCCTGAGTTTTGATGCGAGTACGCTGTCGTCAACTCTGAGCTTTGAGACTTCGCTGGTCCCCTTGTCTAGACGCTCCAGGCCAGTCCTCAGCGAGGGACTGTTCACCAGTGGCCTGATGCCTTTGCGCACCATCGCGAGCAGGTCATCAAACTCTTCCTCGCCATAGAGGTCGCGGCTGAAAATCTTCAGGCCCTCAGCGCAGTAGAAAAGAGTCCTTTGGTCTTGAAAATGTTCTTGGTACCTGCCAGGTGCCATCACATCGTCAGACGTCAATAGTTGCCCACATTGTTCGCCATAGGCCTTGAGCAGTTGCTCCACGTACACATGCTCATCAGGACTGAGAGACGCAGGTGCATCAGGGTCATTTTGGCGCTGTGCTTCCATACCGAACAACTCGTGGTGCGCACTGCGGTCTAGCGCGTGCCATTCGATGAGGTCGCGCGTTTGACACTCTCGGATCTTTGCGAAATCGAACTCCTTAATCAATTTCGCAAGTGGTGCTGTCAGCTCAGCCGATCGGCCCTTGAATCCAGTCTTTCCTTGCCTCCAATCGCTCAAAAAGCGCCGCTTGAACTCGGAGGGGTTGTTGATCATGTTGCCAAGATCATTGCCGACACCTTTGGGCGCACAGAATAGGTAGTAGCGAGGGCGAGGGTACGTCGTGGCTTCCAGTTGCTGGAAGAACTTGGCTAACTCAGGGAAGGCGTTGGTTGGTGTCAACCCAGTCGCGTAATGCTTTGCTTGGTAGAGGTCCCATCGGTCTTGAGTGAGCGTGGTGTCAAGTCGCGCTTCAACATCTCGTCCACCATCACCCGCGCCACCCAAGCGCTTGACAAAGGCATAGCGAACCAAGCCCTCCAGCGGGCGCAGTCGGCATGCCGCCTCAATAAACTCTTCCCACTGCGCAGGTGAAAAGTGAATAACCTGAGAAGACGGTGGAATCACCCCGCCTTTCACCCCAAATTGGTTCTTGCGCGCGCGGCGACCTTCGGCTTTTGATGCCATTTTTGCAGGCGTCCTCGATGAAAGAGTGACTTCGCGCCCAGCCCTCCCCAGGCACAGCTACTGTGGATAAGTGTAACAAAGCAGCGGAGGTTGGTGGCACCATTTGCGCCGCTGCTCGCAGCGTATCGCGGTTCGCGCAGACTCGCGCCAAGGTGGCAACAGGGCGCTGAACAATCTTTACGCCAGGCTCCCTCAGTTCGCTGAGCGCAGGCTGCACAGACACCCTAGCGGCACCGCTCCGTGGTGCTAGCCGGTATCCTAGCGCGAGGAATGGAATATTCAGCTTGACCGAACGCTATGAAGATGCGCGGCGAGCATTCAAAGATGGAGGGTAACTTGGCCACAACGCAGAGAATCCGAGTGATGTTGTCCAGCCGCTGCCTGGTGAACTTCTCTCCAGATCAGCAAGTGACCCTAACGGAGGTCCGCCGCGCTCTGAAAAAGGACATCGAAAGACAGAAGCTCTTCGGCTCCACCCCGTTTGAGGTCTGGATAAACGAGGATGCAGAAGCGCTTGATCACTCGGCAGACAGCTGGGACGCATGTCTGAAGCAAGTGCGAGATTGTGACATCCTCATCGTTTTGTACAACGGCGATGCTGGGTGGGCGAAGACGGGCGAGGACATCGGCATTTGCCATGCAGAGTACGCCGAGGGAGTCAAGTACTCTCCCGGCAAGGTCAGAGTGTTGGCTCTGCCCAAGAGCGCATCGACCAGAGACAAAGGCCAAGATGGCAGAAACGCGCGTTTTGCTGCGTTTGTTGAAGCGGCCTCCCCCTTTCGTGGCGGCGAAATTCACACGATTTCAGACCTCTCCGCTGCCGTTCAGAGGACGATCTTCGACGCCGTTCTCGCACAAACCAAGCGAGGCGCAGAGGGCTCCAAAGTCGGTCGCTTCGACCTCGGCGCGTCCCTGGAATGGAGTCGCATGGACTTTGCTGGGCGAAAGAATGCCATGGAGGCCGAGGTTCATGCGTCCCTGACGGGGCGAGCAGGATACAAGCCCAAGAAGGGCGCGCTGTGCGTATCTATCGCTGGCACCCCAGTGCTGATCAAAGTCCATGCCGTACCGGCTGCGATGAATGTCGCGGCGGCAAGGGAGTTGGTGGGGCGTCCCCATTTGAACGACCATCGCCTGGCACCCGAACTGGGTTCAGGTGGGGGGCCGTTGCATGTCATTGCCTGTCACCGATCGGTGACCGAAACCCAGGCAACGAACCTACTCGGTTTCCCGGATGCGACGGTTGTGAGCAGCCCGTTTGGCATTTACTTGGCTGACAATGTACAGAAGATGCAGTTCGTCTTCCTGGCCAACTGCAGGGACTCAGTCCAGACGAGGATGGCTACCCAGCGATTTTTCGAATGGCTTGAGCAGGCCGGAGAGGCAGAACTACTGGCAGCGAGGGCCAAGGCGCGTGCGAGGATCGTAAGCGCGATTGCCAAAGAGCAGTCTTTTTCCGTCTGAAAGTTCAAAGTAGCTTTGTAGGGGAGGGTCAACATGACCAAGCTGTATCTGGGACCAGTGTTGTCCTTTCGCGGAACCAGTGTCGAGGGTGACTGGGCAGTGACTGCCCTCGTCGGCGTCGATAGCAAGGCAAAAACTCCCGTACTGACCCTCGACGGTACGCAGGTCAAGCCGCCCGTCGTGCTCCTTGAGCATGCGGGAAAGAAATACCTCCGTTATGACTTGTCGTGCAAGCAGAAGAAGGAAGAACGCCGAGTTGAGTACAAGGTCAAGGGCGTTGCCCAGGCATGGTCGTTTACGGTGCCCGGGAAAGGCTACGCGCCGCGCATGGCCTACGTTTCGTGCAATGGATACGCTGAGCCCAGTGCACTGCGCAAGCTCATCAAATCTGAGACTGCCGTTTGGGAGGACCTCCTGTGCAACCATGACAAATCTGTTCGTCCTGCCGGCTACATGCTGGACAAGGAACAGCTTTGGCATGAAGCGAGCACCCAGGACAAAGGTAATCAGCGATTCCATTTGTTGCTCATGGGCGGCGACCAGATCTACTTTGACTCTATCTGGGAGGACTTGAAGCAGCTCAAAGGTTGGATAGGTCTGCATCGCGAAAAGCAACTGGACTACGCAGTGAGCGATGAGCTCGACAAGGCCATTGAGGACTATTACTTCAATCTGTACAGCGCTCGCTGGTTGCCTGTGGAGCGCCAAGCTTGGGGTGCCGAGGATGGGTCCCTGGACGCCTCGCTCGCCATGGCCAGCATGCCTACGGTCATGATGTGGGATGACCACGATATCTTTGATGGTTGGGGCTCGTACAGTCCCCAGATGCAACGCAGCCCGCTGTTCCAGAGACTGTTCTTTCATGCTCGTAGGGCATTCTGGGTGTTCCAGATGCAGCACGCGATCGAGATGCTTCCAGAGCTCAAGCTGCGCACTGACGTACAGGTACGCACGGACGATCCTCTCTTTGAGCGAATCGATTGGGCAAAGGCGCTAAAGGCGGACAAGCTCAAGTTGCCGCTACTTCAGAACCAGCCTGGGTTCAGCTTCAAGCACGCGTTGGGGCCGCTTTTTTTGCTGGTTGCTGATCTACGAACAGAGCGATCTCATGAACAAGTCCTTGGTCCCCACACCTGGGACGCCTTGCACGCTTGCCTGAAGGAGGTACTTCCAAACGACCGCAAGCACCCTGGATACGGGTGTCAACACCTCTTGTTCATGTCTTCGGTGCCTGTTGTTCACCCCAAGCTGTCGTTGGCAGAAGCGTACATGGACAACTTCGGGTCAGAGCATGTGCTCGATAGCAGCGCAGACGATCTGAAGGACCACTGGACCAATGACGACCACGAAGGCGAGCGCCGGCGTTTAATCGAAACTTTGCTTGATACGGCCAAGAAGAAGCAGCTGCGGGTTTCGATAGTTTCTGGCGATGTACACGTCGCGGCTTGGGGCACTGCTTACAAAGCAGACGTCGGCCAGCGGGAGAACTGGGCGCACATTCAGCAATTCACCTCCACAGCCGTCGTACATCCTTCGCTGGTCTCTGTTTCTGAGCGACTGTTTTTCTATGTGTTGAACACGGTCGCACGGATGAAGCAGTCTTTGGATATCAACTTGCACGCAGAGATGATGTTGTTCCCCGGTTCGAATCGGTACGTGCAAGCTTCCAGGAACTGGTTGGCCCTGGAACTGGACCTCGGCACGGGTAACTCAAGCGGAGCGAAGCTTTGGGCTACGTGGCGTTGCGAGACGAAGGAGAGCTTCACCAACCACTTGCTGGCCACTGAGCCTGTGCGCGTGGAGGTCTAACGAGATGGCGAGTCATCGGCATTGAGCATGTACGTTGTTCTTGAGAATGACCCACAGATGTGACTCTCACGGTCACTGATGTCGCCGTCAATAGAAGCTATAGAAGGCCGTGTTCCGTGTTGTTCTCATGAACGAAGTTCTGGAAATCCAGCTGGAGAAACCTGAGTGCCGCGATGGGCAGTTCCCTCACATGGCCTTGATCTCTCGATTGGACTTGGGGTCCTTGTAGCCTGGTGCCAATTGGGCATTGCTCGCACCATACAGCGACAGCGGGTCTCGAAGCCACAGCGCGTATTCCGGCCCGCGCAGGCGATGGTCCGGAGAGCAGTCCACGCTCCAGCGTCTGAGCATGTAGCCCGCATTGGCAGCTCTGACTCGAACCTTCAGCGCTTCCCCTGGTGCGAGGCCATAGTCCATGCGGACGACTTCAGGTCTGGTGTGGTCAGGGTGAGGAACAAGCTCCAGTTCAATGATGCGGCTCCATTGAACGTCGGCTTCTGCTGTCTCCTCGCGCTTCACTAGGCTGTCTTCGAGAAGTACAGGGTTCTCCATTCGAGTTGGGACGAAGTCTCGAAACTCCCCTCGAAGTCGGTCGAAGGCTCGTATATGCCACCGATTTCCAATGTCCACGAGCGCCAGAGGAACCAGTTCGCGCTGAGTCTGGCCACTCTCCACTGAGGTGTAGCCGGTTCGTACGGCTTTGCCGCGATTTATCGCTCTGGCCAGGGGCGCCAGCACCGACATTTTTGGCAGGCTCAGTGTGATGGGAATCTCGCAGCGGACCATCGCTTCGAATTGTTCCCCATGCCCCTCTCCGAAACCCTGGGAGAGGGCGGTCAAGACCCTTGCCGGCGAGTGATCCAACAACGGCACGAACTCCGGCGAGGGCCGATAGACCTTGTCCGAGTTATCAAGAGTGAGGTTTTCGGGCGCGATTTTTCGATACAGCGCGATGTCTCGTGTAGCTGCGGCCGGGCCCTTTCCGAACCTATCTGTGACATCAGCACGGCGTAGCTCACCCAAAAAATAGAGCTTGAAGTCGATGTGCGACAGCCTTTCGAGCTGTGTTCGCGTCACCGCGGCCAGCGCCGAAGCGCGGCTTTGCGTTGTTGCTTCATCCATGTGTGAATGATATCGATTCTTGGTAGACGGAATATTCCATTTGCGTACTTGATGTCATCAAAATGATGATGTAATATTTGCAGAACGCTTTGCCGATATGTCCCTACCATGTAAAAATAAACAGTACTTTTCGCTCCTTCATGAACCTCCTATTCGTCGGCCTGGGACTGCTCGCAGCAGTTGTGGCTGTGCTCTACACCAAAGACAAGGACTCGAGAATGGCTACGCTTCAACAGCAGTTTGACGAATTTCATACTCGCATCAAGCTCGACCAGGACGATGAGCGCGCAAAGCTCCGAGATAAGCGTGACACACTGATCCGTGCCTTGGCCAACAAGCTGGACGGTGACGTGCCCGCGTTTGAGAAGTTCGACCAGGGGAGCTATGCGATGCACACTGGAGTCTTGCCGCCCGACAAGAACTACGACATCGACGTGGGCATCGTTTTCGATTGCACTCGTGACAAATATGCGGACCTGGTGGAGCTCAAGAAGAAGGTGTGCAAGGCTCTAAACACGCACGGACGTAGTGTGGTCATCCGCAGACCGTGCGTGACTGTGAACTACATGCGCGGCAACGAAGTGGATTACCACGTGGACCTCGCCATCTACGTGAAGCGTGACGACGGTCTCCTGGACCTAGCCAAGGGCAAGCTCAACTCCAGTACTGAAAAGCGCGTATGGGAGCCCTCAGACCCCAGGAAGCTCACCGACATCATCTGCACCGCGTTCTCCGACGCCGACGACCTTGCTCAGTATCGCCGTTGCATCCGGTACTTCAAGCGCTGGCGCAACGTCCAGTTTGCCAACGGAGGTGCGCCGTTGAGCATCGCATTGACGGTCGCTGCGAAGAATTTGTTTGCTACGCGCTTTTCGACTTCTGGTCGGCCTGTTGACCTCCTGGCGATGATTGACTGGGTAGACGCGCTGCTCGGCCAGTTCCAGCAACTCTACACCGACGAGGGGTGGCATCGCCGCCTGGTGGTCACGTTGCCGGTGACCCCGTACTGCGACCTGATGGAATGGATGTCAAAGGGGCAGATGGAAACGTTCGAGACCAAGCTCAAGTCGCTTCGCCAGGCCCTCGTTGACGCTGAAGCCGAAGAGCTTCCAGAAGAGGCTTGCAAGAAGCTCAGGCAGCAGTTCGGTGACGACTTCCCCGTACCTGAGAAAGCAGCAACCGCGAAAGCTGTGTCGGCCGCCGTCATCAGCACTGGGCACTCGGCTTGAGCGGACCTGCGCGCCCCTCGGCTGAGCTTCTGCAGGAGTATTTCGAGCTGCTTCAAGCACGGTGTCTAGAGCGCGGGATAGCGACGGAGCGTCTAGAGGAAAGCTTCGGTGGTTGGCTCCATGTGCGATTTTTGGGGGAAAAGCGCGCTTGGGACCTGAGCGTCAATTGCGCTGAATCGGGTCTTCGCTTGCCTGGCGTGCTACTCGACCAACCACGCGGCTTGTTGCCCCACGTAGGCTACTTAGGGGGCGTATGCATCGACGACGGTGAAGGAATGTCGCTGGACTGGGAGCGGCACAGCGAGGTCGTTGCTTACACCTTTCTTGAAGCGTTCTCGCAGCTTGAGAAGTGGACGGCCGATGAGAGCATTCAGAAGAGTGAGTTCTTCAACGAGCTCGAGGCCTACTGGAACGGCCTGCCAGGTGCGCTCAGAGGGCGTTCGGCTTTTGAGGTGGATGAGGTAGACCGACTCATCACCGCTCACGTCAAAGATGAGGTCAAAAAGGCCGATGGAACCGGCGAGCGCAAGAAGGTTCAGCGCTGGTGCTTCACTGAGCGCGGAGCGGAAATTCCGAAGGTGTTCTTCGTGGATTCTGCGCAGACCAAGCGAGGCTTGTACCTTCACTTGCCGGAGGTGCCGAGCCCTCCCGAATTCCCCAATGTACTCACGGCTGATTTCTTGGAGGGGGTGCGAGCGCGGCTTTCGGTTTCGCAGCTTGCGCTCTGGACCGAGTTTCTCAGCACGTCCAAAAGTACCTCAAAGCAGCTTGTTCTCTTCATCTCCACACCTCGAGCCGCTGGCGGTCGGTCGCTGATAGGCGTGGTCTTCAGTGCCAAGGATCATCAGGTCCAGTCCGACCAGCCCGTGACGCCTATCACTGTGCGCCGGCAAACTGCAGCGTATATGCGCGAACGTGGTGGGGCCAGTTTGGACCTACTCGGCAAACATGTGGCAGTTGTGGGATGCGGAGCAGTGGGCTCTTTTGTGGCGGACACGTTGGCGTCCGCCGGCGTGGGGCGGCTCACTCTCGTCGACTTCGACGTGTTCTCCGAGGACAACGTGTTCCGTCACGTGCTCGATGAGCGCTATGTTGGCTTCGACAAGGTCTGGGGCCTGAAAATCCGCTTGGAGCAGCAGTACCCGGGTTTGAAGGTGGACTGCGCTGTCAAGCACGCCCAGGACTGGCTTTGCCAAGACGTCATGGCAGACTTGGATGGTGTTGTTCTGGCTATCGGATCGCCGACTCTTGAGCGCCTCCTTTCCAGGCGCTTCAAGATGGTCCAACGGCAGTTGCCCGTCGTATTCACGTGGCTCGAGGCAATGGACCTAGGCGGGCATTCCGTGCTTACGTCGACACGAGGTGAGGGATGCCTGGAGTGCCTGTATCGTGACGAAGAAGGGGCTCAGTCGTTGCTGCCCCGTACGGCGTTTCTCGAACAGAATCAGCGCGTGACACGCAACCTCACAGGATGCGCCAGCGTTTTCGTGCCTTACGGCGCCCTGCAGGCGCGTCGCACCGGATTGATGGCGGCAGACCAGTTGCTAGGGGCAATCACGCACGGCACCGACGCACCCGCGTACCAATTCTGGGTAGGTACCGGGACGGCGGCACAAGCCCAAGGGCTCAAGACCACGAACTGGTGGCGTCGAGCTCCGAGCGTCTCACAATCAGAAGCCACCGCCAGCGTGTTCGGTCGAGCGTGTAAACACTGCCGAGGTCACGTGTGAACCTCGTCTACCGCGTCACACCACGTAGGCGCCTGGTATTCACCGAGCATGCGGTGAAGCAAATGCGCGCTTTCGCTCAGCATGGCAGGTTTGACGCTGAGGCCGGAGGAGTCTTGCTTGGCCGACACCTACTTGAGTCCCGTGATGTCGTTGTCGACGAGGTGACGACGCCGCAGGGCGCTGACAGGCGAGGGCGGGTGAGCTTCTTTCGCTCTAAGGCTCACGAGAAGCTGGTTCGGGCCCTGTGGGAGGCTGGTGGTAATACCACTGCCTATTTAGGACTGTGGCACACACACCCCGAGGATGACCCGACACCGAGCGGCGTGGACCGAAGGGACTGGGAAAAGGCGGTGTCTGTTGACACCTTCGAGGGAGATCGCTTGTTCTTCCCCATCATTGGCACCGAGAAGATGCGGGTGTGGACGCTGAGCCGTCGGGGCACATTTAAGGAATTGCAAGAGGAGCGACGGAATGGCTAGGACGCAGGCGCGAGCTCGCATTTCATTGGATGTCCGACGAGACCTTTGGGTCGCTGCGGGAGGGCGCTGTGAATTCAAGGGATGCTGCAAACCGTTGAATCGAGACATCTTGACCAAGAAGGTGTACTTCATCGGCGAGCATGCCCACATCATCGGAGATAGTCCCGATGCAGCACGGGGCGTTGCAGGAGAGTCTGAACGATTGGCGACAGACCCCAGCAACATCATGCTGCTGTGCTACGACTGCCACAAGCGCGTTGACCATAAAGGGAAAGCCAACCCCTACTCGGCCGACCATCTCAGGGCGATGAAGCGGGAGCACGAGTCCCGAATCGAAAAAATCTACTCGGCTACTGGAGCCAAAGAAAGCTTGCCCGTTCTGATGGCTTTCCCGGTGGGGAGTCACGTCCCCATCATCGACATCGCACAGATTCGCCATGCTCTGGTGGAGAACTCGCAATACACGCGCTTCCCTGGTGACCAGTACATACACATAGACCGTGCGGACTTCGACTTCCAGGACAGCTCTGACGACTTCTGGCCGCAGGCCGAGGCGTCGCTCAGAAAGTACTATGACACACGGATTCACCCTGAGATTGTCAAAAGCGGGGCCTTGCCACATCTGACGATTGCTGGCTTTGCGCCGATCCCTATGCTCATGAAGCTGGGTGCCTTGATTGGCGACAAGACGGAGGCTTCTGTGCTGGACCTTCCCGGCGAGCGTTGGCTTTGGGACATGCGCGCTGACTGTCCCGCGCCGCAGTTCACGTTCAAGGTGCCCGAGAACCTCCCTCGCGAGGTCGCGGCAGTGATCAATATTTCGGGCACGGCGATACACCCAGCGGGCATTCAAGTTGTCGAGTTTCGAGCGATTGCGCCGAACCGCGGAATCATCCGCCAAGACCAGCATCTGCAAGATTTTCGCCGGCAGTTCAACGCGTTTCTTGGCGAGCTCGTACGCGCAGGCGTGAAGGTGTTGCACCTTCATCCCGCCACGCCATTGAGTGCAAGTATTGAGATCGGGCGCTCGCTATTGCCCAAGGTCCTTGAAGAAGTACACGTGTGGGATTGGCAGGCGCCGACTTGGAGGCCAACACTACGCCTGAAATGACATGGCGGCTTGTACATGACCACACATGTAAGAATCTTCGAATGGACTTTGCCTCTTAGTCTGTGACTGCGCGAACGAAACAGTGCGAACGTCCGCCATTGCTGAGAACGCCCTTTTTGCGGGTTCTGTGGAAGGTCGCTCGTTGCTCTTGACGTATCGAAAACGCATGTTATCGATACAGGGACCCCCAGATTTTTCTGCACCGTGCAGGGAAGGGGAGACACCCACCGTCAATGCACGCTCACGAACAGTAAGCGCGCGGCCATCCCACCCTTGAAGGGATCGGTCTAAGCGGCAACGATGGTGTCCACCAAGCGAAATAGGTGGACACCATGAATGAAGCCAAGAAGAAGACTCGCCGGCGGTACGACGCCGAGCTCAAGCAGCAGATCCTTGCCGAGTGCGCCAAGCCAGGCGCTTCGGTGGCCAGCATTGCCCTGTCGCACGGCATCAACGCCAATGTCGTGCACAAGTGGCGCCGCGAAGCGGGTGGCGCGCTGCCTGCACTCCAGGCTCCCGCATTCGTTCCAGTGCCGCTGCCGCCAGCGGCATGTTCACCAAGGCCTGCACTTGCACCAGACATCCGCGTCGAGCTGCGCCGTGGCGCCACCAGCGTCTCGGTGACCTGGCCCTTGGATGCGGCCGATCAGTGCGCCGTGTGGATGCGAGAGCTGATCAAGTGATCCGGGTTGATGCGCTGTGGCTTGCCACCGAGCCGCTGGACATGCGAGCAGGCACCGAGACGGCGCTGGCCCGCGTGGTGTCGGTCTTCGGCGCAGCGCGCCCGCACCACGCCTACCTGTTCGCCAATCGGCGCGCCAACCGCATGAAGGTGCTGGTGCACGACGGCATCGGTGTGTGGCTGGCAGCGCGTCGCCTGAACAGCGGCAAGTTCGTCTGGCCGCGTGATGCGGCCAGCACCGCCTCGCTTAGCCGCGCCCAGTTCGATGCGCTGGTGCTGGGCCTGCCCTGGCAGCGCCTGGCTGACGGCGGTGTCATCACCGTGGTCTGACTCTGAAGCGCTGACCGGCGCTTGCCAATTGGGGCATGCGCCAATGGTGCGCACATTCCAGTGCTGGCACAGTGGATGCCCATGGTGGTCGAGCCTCAATCCCTGCAGAGCCTGAGCGCAGAAGAGCTGCGTGAGCTGACCACGCGCCTCATGACGCAGCTGCGCCACCAGAGCGCGTTGCTGGACAAACTCACGCACGAGAACGCGCTCTTGAAGCGCATGAAATTCGCCGCCCAGTCCGAACGCTTCAACCCCGAGCAGAAGAGCCTGCTCGAAGACGAGATCGAGGCCGATCTGGCGGCCGTGGCCACGGAGATCGATGCGCTGCAGGAAGCGCAGGCACCCGCCAAGGTTGAAGAGAAGAAGGTTCCCAAGCGCGCGCCGCTGCCAGCCAACCTGCCGCGGCGCGAGATCCGCCACGAGCCCGACTCGACCACCTGTGCCTGCGGTTGCCAGATGAAGCGCGTGGGCGAGGACGTGGCCGAGAAGCTGGACTATGTGCCTGGCGTCTTCAGCGTCGAGCGCCACATCCGTGGCAAGTGGGCTTGTGCGAAGTGCGAGACGCTCACCCAAGTCCCCGTCGATCCGCACATCATCGACAAGGGCATCCCCACCACCGGGCTGCTGGCGCAGGTGCTGGTGGCCAAGTACGCGGATCACCTTCCGCTGTACCGCCAGGAAGCGATCTTTGGTCGAGCTGGTCTCGCGATCCCGCGTTCCACGCTCGCTCAGTGGGTGGGCGCCTGTGGCGTGCAGTTGCAGCCACTGGTGGATGCCATGAGAAACGAGCTGCTGCAGCACCGCGTGCTGCATGCCGATGAGACGCCGGTGTCCATGCTCAAGCCGGGCAACGGAAAGACGCACCGGGCCTACCTCTGGGCCTATGCCACGGGTGCCTTCGAGAACACCAAGGTGGTCGTCTACGACTTCTGCGAATCACGCTCGGGCGAACACGCCCGGCGCTTCCTGGGTGACTGGAGAGGCAGCCTCACCTGTGACGACTTCAGCGGCTACAAGGCCTTGATCGCCAGTGGGGTGACCGAGGTCGGCTGCCTGGCGCACGCGCGGCGCAAGTTCTTCGATCTGCACGCGGCCAATCAAAGCCAGATCGCCGAGTTCGCGCTGCAGCAGTTCGCGCGGGTCTACGAGATCGAGCGCGAGGTCAAGGCGCTCAGTGCCGAGCAGCGCCAAGCCATCCGGCAACTACAAACGAAGCCGCTGCTCGATGCCTTGCACCAGTGGATGCTGCTGCAACGTCAGAAGGTGCCTGAGGGAACAGCTAGCGCCAAGGCGCTGGACTACAGTTTGCGGCGCTGGGAGGCACTGACCCGGTTCGCGGATGACGGGCAACTGCCCGTGGACAACAACTGGATCGAGAACCAGATCCGGCCCATTGCCATTGGCCGTAACAACTGGCTCTTCGCTGGCAGCCTGCGCGCTGGCCAGCGGGCGGCAGCCGTCATGAGCCTGATCCAGTCAGCGCGAATGAATGGCCACGACCCGTATGCCTACCTGCGCGATGTGATGGCACGCCTGCCTATGCAGCGCGCCAGCCAGATCGGCGAGCTGCTGCCACATCGCTGGCAGCCAGCCTGACAAAGCAATCTCAAAAACACGACCGCGCCATGCGGTCAAGATGGGATGGCCGCGCGCTTACCACGAACACACCTCAGATCCAATTGCCTCTCACATCCACAGGCCCCCGTGCTGGCCCGAGCTTGCCGCAGGCGCCAGACGCTTCGCACAGCTGGGCCTCATGACCATCGAGACCCAGTGGCTGGCCAACTTCGCCAGCACCTGCACCCGACGCGCCTACGCCGCCGACGTGCGGGACTTTGCGGCGTTCTCCGGGTTGCAAACCCCGTCCGAGTTGATGCAGGTCGCGCGCTCCCATGTGCTGGCCTGGCGCCACCACCTGCAGGCCCAAGACCTGTCGCCGAGCACGCAACGCCGCAAGCTCGCAGCCCTGTCTTCGCTGCTGGAGCATCTGGTCGATGAGCAGCTCATCCCCACGAACCCGGCACGCGGTGTGCGCAGACCGCGTCTGGAGACTCACGAGGGCAAGACCCCGGCGCTGTCGCTTGAGCAAGCCCAGGCCCTGCTGGACGCGCCCGATGCGAACACGCTCAAGGGTGTGCGAGACCGCGCGATCCTGGCCGTCATGCTATTGGGCGGTCTGCGCCGCGCCGAGGTGGTCGCCCTCAGGGTGCGGGATTTTGATTGTCAGCGCGCGGGTGTGTCGCACCTGCGGGTGTTGGGCAAGGGTGGCAAGACGCGGTTCATTGCCGCCGCACCCCTCATGCGCGAGAGGGTGCAGCACTATTTGGCGATGAGGGGCGCGCAGCCTCAAAGCGATGAGCGGCTGTTCGTGCGGATGAAGGCAGTCCGCCGTCACTCCGGTGCCGGGTGCGATGTCAATCCTCAAAGTCTTCATATTGAGGAGGAGGAGGTTGGGTCTTTGAATGACAGAGTGGGCACCGGGCGACGCGCCAGCACGCCCCCAAAAATCGAGATGCACGCCGCAGTGTTCGAGCGCGGCTCGGAGAGTCCTCTAAATCTGCAGACCAACGCTTCTCAGCAGTCGCGGGGTCAGAGGCAGTCCGGCACAGCAATCAAATCTGCTGGACTCACTGCCGGTGCTGTGGCCCAGCGCATTGTGCAGCCCTACCTGGAGCAGATCGGAGTGGTGGGGGAGCGGTTTTCTGCGCATGCGCTGCGGGTCACGGCCGCCACACTCGCTTTGCGTGAGCGCGCCGATCTCAACGAAGTGCGGCACTTCCTGGGGCACGCCTGCATCACGACAACCACCGCCTACGACCGGCGCTGGAGCGATGAGAACCAGCCAGTGAGCCTGGTCCTTCCGCTGGGCTGAGGTCCTCGGCGGCAGGGGGCCTGCGGCAGTGCAGTGTGTGTCGATGTCCATCTCATTTTGGTCATCGACATCTGACCGAGAGGATCTGCAAAAAGAGGATCTTGTGGACTTGACGCGGAGAGATTTCGTGAGAGCTTGGATGAAAGGAGATCACGAAATGACAACCGTAGCGACCAAACCATCCCATTGCGTTGAACCAAAATTCACCGCCGAATGCACGCATAAACGCATATCCAAATGCACGCCCGAGGTCGGTCTCGTGCACCGTATCGACGTCGGTATCCACATGCTCGCCACCGAGCGTCTCATCATCGAATTGCGCAGCATGGACTCAGGCGAACTGACCACCCTCTATTCTTGGGTGGGTCGGGTTGTCGATCCGGCATGGGTGCGCACTCTCATTGCAAGTCCACAGGCGCTGGAGTGGCGCGATGTCCGGCGCAACCATCTTCGTGGGGGTGAGTCGTACGCCCGTCAACACACCCTGTATGTGCATATCTACGCACCTTACGAACCTAGCGCGAGCGACGCGAACACCCATGAGCGTGTTCAGCGTCGCTTCCTCGATTGGTCCGTCTCAGGCGTTGCCATTGCTTCACGTCAATCTTGAGCGTGGTGCCCGCAAAAGATTGAATGCGACCATTTTCAAAGTTTGCCAGCTGCGTTTTGCTCATAACGGTTGTGCCGCTGTGGTTCTTAAATGCCTATTTATTCCAGACCAGGGCCGCCCGCGGGCGACAACTGACGTTGAAAGCGTGAGCGTCCGTGAGTTGTTCTCGAACGGAACCCCAGTTCAGCCCCACAAAGCAAGGCTTCACCAGCTTCACCAGCTTCACCAGCTTCACCAGCTTCACCAGCTTTACGAACTTGACGGATAAATCGGAGTGATCGAAAATGTACCCATGCGCTGCAATGAAGCAACTCGTGAACCGGAGAGCACACATGTTGACTTGGACTTGGGACGAAACCACGGACTCTGGCCTCCCTCAAATGTCAGGGGTTTACGCCAGCTACAAGATCATTTGCCGCAATGGCACCGTCGCGCCGTTTGAGCCCTCCAGAATCTCTCAAGCCATGATGAAGGCCTTCCTGGCGGTGCACGCCAGGACCGAGTTCGCGCAGCGCACCTGCAGTGCGCGGCTCCAAGGCATGTGGCGCGCGATCCTGCCAACCAGGGTCAGCGCACCTGCAATGGCGCGATCAACTGAGCTCGATCGCCCGCGCTATTTGGCCTCGCAGCAAGGCCAGACCAAGCCGCATCGGTTCTTCGGCAACAGCAAGCCCGACATGCGCAACGCGCCCTGAACGGGTGCTCAAGACTCGATCGCCATGAACACATTGACTTCTCTTTTTTCTGTTGCCCTTGACTCTGTCAACCCACGTCGCTCCAGTACGGTCGACCCCTACGCCAGTGAGGCGCAGACGACTGCGTTGCTGCGCCGTGGTGCCGAGTACCGGCGCCAACGCATCAATGCCTCGGACATGATCACGACTGAAGAAGCGGCTGAGCTGAGCGGGACGACACGTGTGACGATCAGCGCTTGGATCAAGAGTGGCCGCTGCATTGGCGTGACGCATTTGCGTCGTGGCTTCAAGATTCCGAAATGGCAGTTTGAGCCCTACGTCTTCCCGGTGATTCAGGCGCTGTCTGAAGCCTTGGGCACCACAGATGGGTGGCAAATGTTGTCGTTTTTGGAAACGCCGCACGAGGCACTTGACGGACTGGCGCCACGCATCGCCCTGGAGCAGGGCGTCCCTGGCCGGCGCATCGTTGACCTGGCAACAGCAGAAGGGCATTGAGCCTGACTGCCCATGAAATTCAAAGATCTCCAACCACCCGTTATAGAACTGCCTGCACCCCGCGTTTTTCATCGCGTCCAGTTGATTCGGCCCCGCGCCCACAGCGTTCGAATGAATGGCTTGTCGCTGCCGCCGGTTGGCTTGATGCAGGGGCGCTTTTGTCTGTCCAGTGAGCCGGTGGCCTATCTGGCGGATAGTCCGCAGACGGCACTGTACGAATCGCTGCTCAGGCGCGAAACGGTGAGCAGAACCCTCTCGGAACTGCGCCGCCGATGCCTGGTCGAGTTCGTCACATCAGGGCCTCTGCGTTTGGCCGACGTGCGCGGCCTGGCCGAGCCCTACCCTGTGCTGCAGTCGCTTCGTGTATCTCAAACACAGGAACTGGCCGCTGAATGCCGAGCCATGGCGCTGGATGGCGTGGTGTACGCTTCTGCGCAGCATCCCCAGCACGCCTGTCTTGCGCTGTTCACTTCCGGCATCGTCCGGCTCAGCAAGCGCAGCTCCCGGCGACTCGTCAAGCCGGGGACCAATCGGCTGCTGCAGGTGTTGCAAACCGCGTTATGGAGCTCGGGCGTGCCGTTGGACGAGCGTTGATCGTTGTCGGGAGGTGGTGAGCGGCTGCGCTATGAGGCAGAGAGCATGGCGATGCTTGAACGCCTGCTCACAGCGTCCTCTTCTTGGCACGCGACGGTTTCATACGCTGTACAGCGTATTTGGCATTTAGAGCGTATCATCTGCTCAGGCGCATCAATACGCTGTACAGCACTTCATCCACGGAGGTTGCGCCATGCTTCTGGAACGCCACGTCACCGAAAAGCTCCTCGATCACTTCCGCACAGCACTCAGTGAACGATTCCCGGTTCAGAGCATGGAGGTCGAGCACGAACCCAGGCTGCGCGACGGGCGCCGCGGTGACCTTGGTCTGGCGATCACCATCGACGGCGAGCAGAACCATGTCCTGGTTGAATTCAAGCGACACGCCTTTCCGCGCGATATCGAGGTGGCGCGAAGGCAACTCGCTGACCTCGCTGGCGCTGACCCGCGCATCAACCAGGTCATGGTCTGGGCGGAATCGCTCAGCGAAGGGGCCCGCAAATCGCTTGAGTCCGCCGGTATCGGCTACTTCGACGGCAGCGGCAGCCTCTCCATTCAGTTGGGCGCGCGCCAACTGCTCATAGACCGCCCCCCCCTGAAGCCCAGTTGGCGGGACGTAGGCTCTCTTTTCACTCCTGAACGCGAAAAAGTGCTGCACGCCCTGCTGCTGCACTGGGACGCCTGGCGCACAGGCTCCGACCTCGCGCAGGCGTCAGGTGCAAGCCCAAATACGGTCTCTGTGCTCATGCGCGAGTTGGAGAAGCGCGGCATGGTCCAGAGCGAAGGAAACGGGCGCAGTGTGCGCCGCCAGCTAACGGATCCAGAGGTCCTTCTGGACACATGGGCAAGGGACTGGGAGAGCAGAAAGGTCAGCAAGCCCCGCTGGTTCGCCTTCACCCAGAACCCGGCCTCCCTTGGGGAGACGCTGGCCAAACGTATGGGAGAAGGACATCACAATGACTGGGCCTTCACTGGACAGTACGCTGCGAACAGCATTGCGCAAGTTCTCACCGCCGTCAGCGGCTATGACTTGATCGTGCCGCTAGGGGCGACCTCGGCTATTGCCGAGCATCTGGGACTCAAGCGCGCCGACAGAGGCTTTAACGTCACTCTCCACGAGTGCGAAGATTTCGCTCTGCAGCATCGCCTCCACCTGGCTGATCGACCGGGATGGTTTGCCAGCCCGGTTGTCCAATACTTGGAACTGGCAAACGCAGGCGGGCGCAGCGGGGAACTGGCAGGCCAAGTGAAGAAGCAACTTCTCGCTGGAGGTGCACGCGATGTCTGACTCCAAGCCAGAAAGCGCGTCGGGCTATTCACTTGAAGTCACCGAGGCTTGTGAACAGGCGCTGGTCACCGTACTCGGGTGCATGGGCAGCCTGAAGGACACGGTACGGTTGGTCGGTGGACTGGTGCCCAGGTATCTCACCCCGGAGAGCCCGCCCGAGGTGCCAGCGCACGCGGGCACCTCTGACCTTGATCTGGTGATCGACCTCGCCGTGATCGCCGCCGGCGAGGACTACACCCCCATCTCGACCCGCCTCAAAGAACGTGGGTTTTCGAAGATGAAAAGGGAGCAGGGCGGTGTGTCCTCATGGCAGTGGGAGGCCAAGACAGAGCGGGGCGTGCCGGTGCGCGTGGAGTTTCTGTGCGATGCGACTGGCGACGAACCTGCGCGGCTTCGCTCGCTGGGTGCGGAATCGATTTCGGCGATGGCCATCCCTCACATGTCGATTGCGCAAACCCTCTTTGAAACCAAAGAGGTGAAAGCGCAACTGCTGGACTGCAAGGGCATTGCCGTGGAGCGCATTCACTACGCCAACCAGCTGGCATTTGTTGTGCTCAAGGCCATCGCGTTCGACCAGCGCGGCGCGAACAAGGACGTGGGGGATCTCATCCACGTTTTGCAGTACGGCAGCGACTTGGAGGAGGGCGCTCGCGCGTTCGCGGCGCAGTTCAAACAAGGTGCCCACCGTGCTGCGCTGGAGAGCGCGTTGGACTGCCTTCGACGCAGCTTCTGCGCCCGCGGTGACACGGAGGGCCATTTCATGAAGGGCTCGGTCGCGTACGGCCGATTTCACAAGCCCGACAACGTCGACGAACGCCTGCAGTTGCAACTTCAGGCCAGTGCTCTGGTGGATATGTATGTACAGCTGGTCCAGGCGGAAATTGAAAAGGGCTGAGTCCGCGACGGCCCGCAAACGAAGCTTGGTACACGGCGAGGCTGGCCGCAGACTGCTCGAAAAGAGAAAGAGGGCACGATAGCCCCCTTTGCACGAGATCAGCGCCGATTACAGAGCGGCGTCCTTGACCTTCTTGAAGAAGCGAGCCTTGACCTTGACCGATGCGGGCTTGGCGGCAAACATGCGCTCGACCTTGGTGAATGGGTCAATTCCCTGGCGGGCCTTCTTGGCAGGCACGTGGGTGGCAGCGACTTTGAAGACGCCTGGCCAAGTGAACTCGCCCGCGCCCTTCTTGGACAAAGACGCGAGGATGGCCGCCTCCAGTGAGCCGAGCACGGCCTTGACCGTTTTGGGCTCGGCACCGGAGGCTTGCACCAGGTGGGCGACCAGCGTGGTCTTGTTGAAAGTTTCCTTGATCGGCTTGAGCACGCTCACCTGTTTGGTGACGGTCTTCTTCGCGGCTGCCTTGGGGGCTGCCTTCTTTGCAGTGGCCATTCTTTTGTGACTCCACGGTTGGGTAAATAGGACGCTGCGCCATTCGCGCAGTACGTGGAGTTTATGGCGGCAGGAGAGGCGCTTTTTTCTCGCATGGCATGAGTTGCTCAATCCATGTGCTGGTCTCGACACCGCAGCCGGTCTGTTGAGCGCCACAAGTGCGGCCTTTCAGTGGAACGTTGGCGGGCGGCTGTAGACGTTTTGCCGAGCGATTGATAGCATGTAGATGTTTTTCCAGTTTTAAAGATGTTTTGGCGACTGCAACGTCCTGCTGGTCGCTCAAACACACAAAACCCATGCCGCATCCCAATCCTCGTCTGTACCTGGGTTACGAGTCGCTGATTCGACGTTTCAGTTTGCGCGTGCCGCCTCTGCAGCGGATTTTTGTGGCGACCGAGCAGACGCTGGAGAAGCACACCTTCACCCCTGACGGCAGCGAGCGCATCGAGTTGCCTTTGAGGCGCTTGAGCGACACCGAGTCGTATGCGGGCCAACTCACCTTTGCGCTCAAGCGAGAGCACTTGAACCTGACGGTGCTGGGGGCACTCTTTGAACATCAAGAGGCTCGTGACGGCGTACAGGAATGGCTGCATGCCATGCCCAGCTCGCGTTACTCTCGAATGGCTGGCCACCTCGTGGAATGGCTCTCTGAGCACAAGTTGGACTACGACATGCCCGCCGGCAACCCGCGAATTTTCTTGCTCGACCCGGTGCACCATGTTTGCGGGCCCAAGGTGCTGGACGCCAAGTTCGGCATCATCAACAACGTGTTAGGTGGTCGCGCGTACAGCCCGCTCGTTCGTCGAACGCCTCGGCTTACAGCCTTGCTGGAGGAGGGACTTGCTGAGAAGGTGAAAACCGCCATGAGCAGCATCGAACCCGAGATGCTGGCCCGCGCGGTGGACTACCTCTACCTGTCCGAGACTCGCTCGACCTACAACATCGAAAACGAAATCCCCGACAGCCATCGCGCGGGCCGGTTTCGCAAGCTGCTGGAATCCGCCGGCGAACCCGGCCCACTCACGGAAGAGCAACTGTGTGCCTGGCAGAACCAGATCGTCAGCGACCACGCAGCGGAGTACCAGTACCGCCCCAAGCAGAACTGGTTGTCCCGTCCAGGGCGTATGCGCAACATCGCAGACTTCATTCCACCGCCCGTCGCACTGGTCGACCCCATGATGGATGACGTTGCCGCACTGGCAACAGCCGCGTCCGCCGGCGAGCTCGATCCTGTTGTCGCGGCCACTTGCGCCTCGTTCGGTCTGGTGTTTGTGCACCCCTTCTTTGACGGCAACGGGCGACTGCACCGGTTCTTGCTCCACCACGTGCTTCGCCAGGCTGGCTTCACCCCCGGGGGAGTCGTGCTGCCTTTGTCGGCCCGCATGCTGAGCCAGCTTGAGCGCTACTCGAAGCTGTTGAAGAGCTATTCACGCCCACGCACGGATCTGCTGGAATACATGCTGGACGGCGATAGCGCAACGATCCTGGTCAAGTCACCACAGCCGCGGTGGCTGTACGCTTACTTCGACGCAACCGACCTGTGCGAATTCATCCTGGAATGCTGCAAGCTGTGCGTTGAAGAGGATCTGCTGTCCGAGGTGATCTACCTGCGCGCTCACGACAACACGGTCAAGGACTTGGAAGCCTGGCTGGACATGCGCCAGTCCCAGCTGAATACCCTCATCGATGTCATCGTTCAGGGCAACGGCACGCTGTCCAAACGCAAGCGCAAACTGGCGGAAGGCCTGACCGATGAGCAACTTGCCAGGGTGGAGTCCGTCGTAGGCGAGCACTTTGCGGCATACATCGACGCCCGCGTCTGAGTAGATGTTTTTCCGTGGATGCGGACGTTGGTAGACAAATTTCCGCAGTCAAAGACGTTTTTTCAAGCGGTTGGTTTTGGAATGAACGTTTCGGCCACCGCTCGTGCTTCCGGGCTTGGCCCGTCCGAACCAAGGAATTTGCCGTATGACCTCTTGGTCGGCACGGTAAGGTCACGGCCCTGGTGTGCGTTTTCTGGTTATCTACCCAGCATGCTGCGCCTATGCACGACCCTGCACCTCGGCCGACATGCCGCGCCAGGGAACGTCGCTTACTTTGGTAGAGGAGAGCAACACTAGACTAGCTTCTTCGGCGGCGTTCATATGGCGCGCGCCAGCGGGTGCTCACTGCCGGCCTGGATAGCGGCGCTCCAGGACAGTAGACTATCTTCATGATCGGGCGCTGCCAGCGCCGTGACCAACGTCGACTTGCCTTCGGTGAACGTGCTCGCCTTGTCGATCGCGACGGTGTCGACACTGTGCGCGACCTCCAGAGTTTCGGCATCCTTGATCAGGATGCCTTGGCGAACGGCCACCCCGGTGCCGGCCATGCTGCCTGTGGACGTCGCAAGGTCCACGGCCCACGGCACGCGGACACGCGATCAACAGCACCACCGGAACAAGGACGGCACTCACGCGGTCAACGCTACGCTGTAGCGGGGCTTTCTCGGCCTGCGCCGACTCGACCATACGAACGATGCGCGAGAGCGTGGACTCCGCGCCCACCGCAGTGGTTTCCACCCGCAGCAGTACCCGGGCATTGAAGGCGCCGCCGGTGACCTTGTCGCCCGCGTGCTTGGCCACCGGCAGACTCTCGCCTGTGATCAGCGATTCGTCCACCCGGCTGGAGCCGATGGTGACTACACCGTCGACCGGAATACGCTCTCCCGGGCGCACCACCACGATGCCCCCGATCTTTACCTGCGAAATCGCAATATCCACGTTGCCATAAGGCATACGTGCGCGTGCCACCTTGGGCTTGAGGGTGTTGAGCGCCGCGATGACGGCGGTGGTATGGCGCTTGGCGCGCGACTTGAGCCATTTGCCCAGCAGAACCAGTGTGACGATCACCGCTGCGGCTTCGAAGTACGGGTGCGGCGTGCCGTGCTCCGCGTGCTTGAACAGCAGATAGACGCTCAGGCCGTATCCGGCGCTGGTACCCTGGGCCACCAACAGGTCCATGTTGCCGGCACCTGCTCGCACGGCATTCCAGCCCGCGCGGTAGAGGCGCGCGTCCAGCCAGTACTGCACCGGTGGGGCCAGTGCCAGCCTTCCAGTCTGTTCGGTGGCGAACCGACCATCGTGCTGCGCCGCCGCACACTTTATTGGTCCGGGACCGTCTTCCGGCCAGCTTTCTTGATTTGCATCAAGACGGCTTGAGCCCACATGTTTAGCCTTGAATTGTTTCCACAGTTCGTCTGACCAAGATGCACATTCACCGCCGCTCGCTGCGCCATGCCACCAGGATCATCCTGGCGGTGTGGCTGTTTGCATTGGGCGCCGGGGTGGCCAATGCCTGCCTCTTGAGCGAGCCTGACCACGGCGGTCACGATTCTTCAACGGTGTCACCACACCATGAATCGGTTGCACAAGGCCATCACCGCGCACAAAGCGACCCTGTTGATGCGGGATGCTTGAGGTTCTGTGATGAAGCACCGCTGGCCATCACCAAAGTCGATCAGCCCCTCGCCGACGGCAGTTCGGGTTGGGTGGGCGTGCTTTCGCGGACTGGGGCGCCAACCATGGCCACACCCACCGCAGTTCAGCTGCGGGTACACGCCACCAGACCCCCGCACATGGCTTCGCCCATCGCTGCGCGACCCCATCGTTTGACCTTGTAGACCGCTTCGCAGCCCATTGCGAAGAGCGCTCTTGCTGTCTGGGTCACCCAGATGGCGTCCCATCTCCTGTCTGGCATCCCCTTTGTTGCCGCCTGCGGCGGCTCCCCCATTCCTTCAAGAACACCATCATGAAAACCATCCACACCCTTCTCACGCTTTCGACCGCCGTCTTGCTGACCGCTTGCGCGAACCCCAACGCCCCGGCAGCGGGTCCCATGTCGGCGGCCAATGCAGATCAACACGCTGCGCATCTAGCAGCTGTGGCACCGTCTGGGGCGCCGTCAGCCATGCACGACCACATGAAAGACATGCAGGCCATGCGCGACAAGATGATGAATGCCAAGACGCCAGCAGAGCGCCAGGCCTTGATGGCCGAGCACACGAAAACCATGCACGAAGGCATGGCCATGATGAAAGGCATGAAGGACATGAAGGGGATGGGCAGCATGCACGGCAAGGCGGGCATGCCGGGAATGGCGGGCATGAAGGACATGCCCATGGACATGTCCAAGCACCATCAGATGATGGAGATGCGCATGGACCTGATGCAGACCATGATGGAAATGATGATGCAGCGCATGCCGGATGGAACCATGCCGCCCGCCGGCAAGTGAAGGAGATCACGATGAACATCATCGATCTCGATGTGCAGGGCATGACCTGCGGTGCCTGCGTCCAGCGCGTCACGACGGCCCTGGCTCCAATCGACGGTGTGCAAGACGTCGCAGTGGATCTGCGAGCTGGCCGTGTGAGGGTCACAGCTGAGGCGAACGTGGCGCCATCGCAGCTGATTTCTGCATTGGCGGCAAGGCGCTACGAAAGCGAGGTGGTCACAAATGGCGCCCCGTCGGGTCAGGCAACCGACAGTCCGCCACCGCCAGCTGCGCCCAAGGGCGGTTGCTGCTGCAGTTGACCCCACCACGGGCTTGGCAAAGCCAGCCTGAAGATTGGAGCCATGCCATGGAGTCACATCGTCATCACGAACACCGTCACGCTGGAGGCCCGGGTGCGCCGGCCTCTCTACCTGTGACATCTCCGCTGGAGGGCACGGTCTACACCTGTCCGATGCACCCGGAGATCCGCCAGGACCACCCGGGCAACTGTCCAAAATGCGGTATGTCGCTGGAGCCGGTCATGCCGGCGCTGGACGAGGCCGAGAACCCCGAACTGCTGGATTTCCAGCGCCGCTTCTGGTGGACCCTGCCGCTCACGGTGGTGGTGGCCGTGTTGGCGATGTTCGGCCACAGCTTCGGCTGGTTCGAGATGGCGACCCAGAGCTGGATCGAACTCGTGCTCACCGTGCCCATCGTGCTGTGGGCCGGCTGGCCGTTTTTTGTGCGGGGCGCACAGTCGGTGCTGAACCGCAGCCCCAACATGTGGATCCTCATCAGCCTGGGCACGGGTTCGGCGTTTGTCTACAGCGTGGTGGCCACGGTGGCGCCCCAGGTGTTTCCCGATTCGTTCGTTTCGATGGGGCGCGTGTCGGTGTACTTCGAGGCGGCGGCGGTGATCATCTCGCTCACCTTGCTGGGCCAGCTGCTGGAACTCAAGGCGCGTGCGCAAACCTCGGCGGCCATTCGCTCGCTGCTGGGGCTGGCGCCCAAGACCGCGCGGCGCATCCAGCCCGACGGGCAGGAGGAAGACGTGCCGTTGGCCCATGTCCATGTAGGCGATAAATCTCGACCTCTTCATTGCTTCTCCTTGCGCCCCTTCGGGCTTGCCGGAAAGCAACCGTGCCTCTAGTTTTGAAAAGTCCGGAATTCGGGGGAGACGTCAGAATTAAAGGAAGAGGGCGAGTAGCCCAATAAAAGCGCACGAACTGGACCAAAGCTACTGACAACGGGCGTTCAGCAGTCGGGTTGCGACGTCAAACGCAACAAGGTCCTCTTCAGTACGCGCTGCGAGATGGGCACCTTCCAGCATGGCCAGGGTCGCGGGCGCCTCGTATGCCGGATCAAGGATTGCCGATATGGACCCGTCCCTTTGGCCGAGTTCGAACGTCGCAGTGATCCATTGCAGGATCATTGCGCGGACGGCGCTGACTTTGGCGATGACCACTTCAGACAAGCTTTCCCGGCTGGTTGAAAAGGCAACGCACAGACAAACGGTGCGGCCATCATCCAGGGCTGCTCGGTACAGGGCAATCAGGGCCTTGAGGCGTGCACCGGCGGTGGCGTGGGTTGCTTCGATCTCGGCCAGGCGATGCTGCAGGTTGGTCTGATATCGCTCGATCAATGCTTCGGAAAGATTGGCCTTGGTCGGAAAATGGTGGTGGATCGACGCTTTTCGAATGCCGATCGCCTCTGCCATATCGCCATAGCTGAAGCCGTCGAAACCCCGTGACCGGGCTGCGTGTTCAGCAAAATCCATCAGGGCGACTCTGGTGTCTCTGTTCGTTGTCATTTCACCTTTCTATGTGTCCTAGGTTTGCCAGCGCCAGCTCCGATGCTTCCAGCGCCCCCTCAAGGTATCCTCCGAATTTAGGCGCCACCTCGGTCCCGGCAAGGATCAAATCGCCATCCCAAAGTCCATTGAGAACGCGGGGCAAACCGTATTGCGAGTTGACATGTGGCGCCTGTGCGTCCAGTTCGGTCGCTGTCAAGCGGTCATAAGCCCAGTCCTTGAGACACAGAATACTTGGTGTGGCGGCTTCTGGTCCGAACAGACGGATCAACTGGGCCTGTATCTGTCGGCGCAGGGCCTGTTGGTCGGATCGCGCCCTGGGCGGCACGCCGATGAACCCGAAAAGGGCATAAGGCCCGCCTGAGGCCGGGCTGGCATCATGGATTTCGACCACCGGACCATGACGACTCATGGCATCACCGGAAAGGCCAGCCTCAAGCCAAAAAGGCCGATCATAGACAGCCACGGCCTTGGCATGGCCTGCCATCCAGGTTGCGATTCCCTCCAGCTCTGTCAACGCAGCGATTGGCAGCGTCGGCGTAAAGGACATTCTTACGGCCATGCGCGGGGGCAGGGCCAGAACCACCCGCCGTGCCTGGATGCTCACGCCATCCTCAGACGTTGCGATGATCCCCGGTGCTGCCCGGGTTAGCATACGGATCGTTGTCGAAACACGGCGTCGTTGCGCCGGAACCTCATTCTCAAGGGCCGCGATCAAGGCGCCCAACCCCCCCTCCAGCCGCCAGGCCCCCTGCATTGAGGCATACCCTCGTCCACGATGAACACGGCCCTGCTCATTCTCGAAGATCACATCGCCCTGACAGAACTGATCGAACCGGGACAGCCCTAAGCGTTCGGTGAGCGCTGCGATCCTGGGTTGTCCTGGCCAAAACCACGTGGGACCCAGATCAAAATGAGCGGCACCCTCGCGCACGGTCAGGATGCGACCGCCCAAGCGGTCACGCGCCTCGACCAAAAGGAAATCGCGGCCTTGTGCAGCAAGCTTTGCAGCCAAGGCCAGCCCGGACAGGCCACCACCGATGATCAGGGTATCGGTCAGCATCGCTCAAGACACCTCGCCAGCGAAGGACAACCGATTCGTCTTTGTTGGCCACACAGTCGTCACGATAGACACCCGCGGGTCGGTAGCGGTGGTGCTGTAAGCTCTGCCGGGGAATCTGCCGTAGCCATGGCTAAGCAGCGGGTGCTTTGGCAAATGGCAGGTGTCCTGTCTTCATCCAGATTTTCGCGCCATCGCCCGTCGCCATCGCGGACAAGCTTTGGCCTTCGGGCAGGCGCAGCCAAGTGTGCTTTCCCAGTATCTCGCCTTCCACGGTGAGAGCGCCGTTTATCACCAGCAGCTCTATCCCGCCGGACACCTCAGACTTCAGAGTTGCGCCCGCCTCAAGCCTGCTGTAAGTGACGGTCTCACGATGGTCCTCATATAGCATTGCGCTGGCAATGCCATCCACCGGGGTGCCCAGTTCGGCTTCCATGTCCTTGCGAAACTGTGTGCGATCCGCCATGTCGAATTGCCATAATTTCACAAAGATCGTGCATCCCTCGTCAGAGCCTGGCGTATGGGACGTCGTTGGGGGGTTGCGCACATAGGTGCCGACAGGAAAATCACCGTGCTCGTCTTGAAACACTCCATCGAGCACGATGAACTCCTCGCCCCCCGTATGGGTATGTGCCGAGAACTTGCTGTCCGGCGCATACCGCACGATGGTCGTGGCGCGGGCAACTTCGCCCCCAATTCGGTCCAGCATGCGCCGCTCTACCCCCTTCATGGGCGAGGGTCGCCATTCCAACTCGCGCGAATGCACCACAACACGCTTGGAAAAATCTGCGTTGATCTCCATGAAACCCACTCCTTTGACCCCTACAACCCGGAGATCGCGCATTAACCGGCAATCGAAGGACGGGCTGCAACCTTTGCACGCCAAGCATGGAGATTGACCAGGGACTCGGGGATTTCAACCTTGGCGAAATCCGCAAACGCCAGACCCGCAAAGGCAGTGATGTCAGCGATAGAGAAGTTGTCGCCTGCGAGAAACTCATTTTCCGACAGAACGCTATCCAGATAGGCCATCGTAGCGCTAGCAACTTCCCTCTGCTTGTTGCCCCATTCGGCGCATTGCCAGGTCTCCAGATCCGGACCAAGGCCGAGAGTAGCGTGATGGAAATAGGCGCCGACCGCGTTCATCAAACCGTTTTCTGCCCGCAGATTCATCATCGTGATGCGGGCACGCTCCTTTGGGGTTGCGCCGGTTAGGGAAGGACCATCGAAAACGCCATCGATATATTCAGTGATGGCGTTGCACTGGGCGATACAGGTGCCGTCGTCAAGCTCCAGCAGGGGCACGGTAGCATCCGGATTTTTCGCTTTGAAAGCATCGCAGCGGTGCTCGCTGCTCATCACATCCACTGGGACGAATTCAACCTTGTCCGTTGCATCCTTTTCTGCCAGAGCGATGCGGACTCGCAGTGGGTTTGGAAAGCCTTTGATGTCGTAGATTTTCATTGAGTGTTCTATTGACGATTTTTGTAACGCGTCATTGTACTACCTATCAGTAGGTTGTCAATTCTTATGTGCGGCTTTACAAACAGGCCCCAGGACCAAGCGAAATTCGCTGCTTCAGCTGAGCTGAACCGTTCGCGACATTCACATGATCGGCAGGATCAGCGCGACCCAGCGACGTCAAGTGGAACACCTTCTGCGCTGTTCGGCTCTACGACTGTGACTCGCTTTCAGGTAGTGTCATGGCGCGATCTTCTTGTCTCCACCTTGTTGTGGTGGTTGCGGCCGACAGTCATGCCGTATCTCCGCCATGGAGAAGAACGCCGGGCGCCAATGAAGACTACCGCTGATTGGAGTAGTTCGCGTAGGACGTAGTCGTGGCTGGCCAGTCCGAGAAAACGCCAATCACACCCGCCTCGCGGACGAGCACGTCGAGCACACGCATCATGTCGCCTTAGGTCTTGATGGCCGAATCGAACGTCTGGTAATACAGGCCGTTGTCGCCATCGGCCAGCAGACCCGAGCGCTCCAGGGTCCAGGCAATGATGTCCAGACCGGCCGAGCGGGCGTTTCGCGCGTACTGCGAGGGCGCGATCCACTCTGAAGTGTCGGTGCTCAGCAGGGCGAAGATCGGCGGCGCCATGATGTTGATGCCCTGGCTCTTGTACTTCACGAGTTCGGCCTGGCTGGGCAGATCGGCCACGGTGTTGGCGTCGTCCGGATACACCGCCTGACGCCCAAAGGCGCGTTCAACATCAAGTCCGGCTTTGCCGGGGGACGTGTATGCACAGGGCCACCACTGCGTCGGTCAGGTCATCAATCGAGATTCCCATTTCAGACTTGAACCACTGCGCTGACCCGTTCAGCACACCAAAGATCAAATGGCGCGCAACCGGAACCTCGACTTGCAAGCAGCCAGTCAACGAGAGCTCTTGGAGCACGGACGTCCATGTCGCTTCGTATTCACCTTGCAGCTTCGCGATGACTTTGTGCTGCATAGCATTGAGGTAGCGCGACTCGTAGAGCACCACATGCATGAAGTCGCTGTTTGGTCCCAGAATCGTTTCGAAATGCGATCGGATCAATTGCCGCAGCGTGGTCACAGCGTCATGCTCGGCAAGTAGCACGATCATCTGGCGCGCCATCGCGCTGCGCATGCCTTCCTGAATCACTTCATGCAATAGCGCATCCTTGCTTTTGAAGTGACAAAACAGTGATCCGGAATGCATGCCGACGGCGCAGGCGATGTCGCGCGTGCTCGTGCCGTTGAAGCCGTAGCGTCGAAACAGTTTGGCCGCGGCCTTGACGACATCTTGGCGGCGATTGCCTTCATTTCGCTCCTGCGGCGTCTTGCGTGGGCGGCCTCGCGGCCGCTTGGCTGCTTCGAAAGTGGGGAGGGAGCGCACGGCACACATCATCCGAAAACGAGTAGCGAGGCCTGCCAATGATGTCGGGTCGAAAGCTCAGACGACCCCGAAAACGGCGGACGGAGGCCTCGACCGTATTGCGAACATCGGTCTCGGTCTGGGTGGTCGGTACCGGGGATGACGGCCATCGGCTCAGTATGACTTAGGCAAGCCCAATACATGTTCGCCGATGTAGTTGAGCAGCATCTCGTTGTTGATGGGCGCGATTTCCAGCAGGCGCACCATGGGCCACAACGTGATGATGTCGTAGTCGCGGTCGAATCCGTAGCCGCCGTGGGTTTGCAGCGCGGCCTCTACGGCGGCCACCGCCGCTTGCGAGCCCAGCAGCTTGGCCATGTTGGCGTGGGCACCAGCATCCTCGCCGGCGTCGAAGCGCTCGGCGGCGTTGTAGGTCATCAGCCGCGCTGCCTCGATCTGCGCCTTGGCCTGCGCCATACGGTGCTGCAGTGCCTGGTAGGAGCCAATTGGCTTGCCGAAGGGCTTACGCTCCTTCGAATAGGCTACCGCCTTGGCCAGCGCATAGTCGCCCAAGCCGATTGCGGCTCCAGCGGCCAGCAGGCGCTCCGAGTTCAGGCCTTCGAACATCAGCTTGGCGCCCTTGCCGGCTTCGCCGATCAGTGCGTCGGCGGGCAGCTTGACGTTGTCAAAGAACACCATGTACTGGCGCTCGGCGGTTTCGACCTGGATGTTGAGTTGCGTCAGCTGGATTCCGGGCGTTTTCATGTCAAGCACGAACAGCGAGATGCCGTCGGTGCGATGCTTCACCTCGCCTGCCTTGGTGGTGCGTGCGATCACCAGCATGTAGTCGGCATCGCGCGCGCCAGAAATGAAGACCTTTTGGCCATTGAGCACCCAGCCATCGCCGTCCGGTGTGGCCAGTGTGGTCATGGCAAAGCTGTTGGTGCCGGCATTGGGCTCGGTGATGGCAAAACACAACTTCTTCTCGCCGGTGCAAGTCGGCGTGACGTATTTCCTGATCTGCTCGGGTGTGCCGTGGCGCATGATCGGTACCCGGCCCAGCCCTGTGACGACCAGGAACAGCGTGGGCACGCCGGCCAAAGCCAGCGCTTCATTGAGCGCGGTGATCTCCAGTACGCCGCCTCCGGAGCCGCCATACTCTTCCGGGACGGACAGGCCGAGCAGGCCGAACTCGCCGAGCTTTTGCCACAGCTCGTCGGGGAAGCGATCTTCCTTGATGCACTGGAGGATGTAGCTGCGCGGGTACAGGGTGGTGACGCCGCGGGTGGCTTCCTGCACGTCGCGGATACGCGCGCTCAAGGCGGTGGAAGCCGTGTTGGCTATCGCGGTAGTGGCCGAGGTGTTCATGGTGTATTTCTCTGTCTTGGATTGGGGGCAGGGGCGAAAGTTGTCAAAGTGCCAAGTCGGCTGGGATCGGGACTGGAAAATCGAGCAGCATCTGCGCAAAGGCTTTGCCCTGCGAGTCCATGCGAACCGAAGCGATGCCGCCGCCGCCCAGGGCTTCGTGCATCAGAAAGTTCAGCGCGTGCGTGCCGGGCAGGTCAAAGCGCTGCACGCTGCCCTTGACGAGGTGGGCGAACCAGGCCGCCACGGCCTGCTCGGTCAGGGCGGCGCGGATGAAAGGCAGGTAGCCGGGTTGACGCGCCAGGACGCCGATGTTGGCGGCGTCGCCCTTGTCGCCGCTGCGGCCCCAGGCCAGCTTCACCAGCGGCACTATGCGCGTGCCGCGCGCATAGGCGTCGGCGGCAGGCAGCGGGCCGCCGACCTGGGGCAGGGTCGCCGGATCAAACGCCTGGCCGTGCCATGGCGGTGCCGCCACGGTCTTGTCGCCCATGTCGATGCTCGCGGCCAGCTGGGTCTTGGGGATCAGGCAGGAAAACAGCCGAACCACCGGTTGCACCTTGGGTCGACCACCGGTGAAGCCCGTGATGGCCGGGGCCGACATCAGGGCCATCGGCGCCACTTCGCGCGAAAACAGTTCGAGTGCGTCCTTGACCGGGTGGCGCACGCCGACCTTGAGCATCACTTCGCGCGCATCGGGCCGAGCGTGGGGGCCGTAGGTGTCTTCAGCGCCGATGGCCTCGACACAAGTTTCGGTGAAGTCGGGCCAACCGCGCTGTGCATAGTGTCGCCGCATGCGCGCCAGCATTGCGGCGCCGACGCGCTGCCCCTTGGCGCCGGCATTGATGCCGCCGATCATGAACAAGCTCATGGCCCGAAAGCCGTCGGCGTAGGTGACGCTGACTTTGGCCTGATCGGTCGGCGGGAGGCCGCGCGCGCCCTTGACCTCGACGCGGTCGGGGCCGATCTGCGTCAGCGTGACGCTGGTGAAGTCGCACACCACATCGGGCAGGATGTAGGCGCGCGGGTCGCCGATTTCATAGAGCATCTGCTCGCCCACCGTGGAGTGGCAGACCAGCCCGCCAGTGCCTTCGGGCTTGGTGATGACGAAGCTGCCGTCGGCGCGGCACTCGGCGATGGGAAAGCCCATGTCGTCCCAGCCCGGCACCGAATCCCAGTCAGTGTAGTTGCCGCCGGTGGCCTGCGTGCCGCACTCGATCAGGTGACCAGCCAGGCTGCCCTGCGCGAGCAGATCGTGGTCGGCGGCGGTCCAGCCAAAGGCATGGATAAGCGGCGCCAGTGTGACCGCGCTGTCGACGCAGCGGCCAGTGACCACGACGTCGGCGCCGGCATCGAGCGCCGCGGCGATCGGGAAGGCGCCCAGATAGGCGTTGGCGCTCATGACTTTTTGTGGAAAGGGGCTGCCCGCGAACATCTCTTGGGTGTTGGCCGAGCGCAGGGCCTCAACCTGGGGCATCAGGTCGTCGCCCAGCACGGCGGCGATGTTCAGATCGACACCTTCGGCCTGGGCTGCAGCCACCAGCGCAGCGCGACAGGCAGACGGGTTGACACCGCCCGCGTTGGCAATGACCTTGATGCCGCGCGACTTCAGTTCCTTCATCAGGGGCTGGAGGGTGGTCACGAAATCCGGTGCATAGCCCTGTGCCGGGTCTTTGGCCTTGGCGCGGCTGAGCAGCGACATGGTGATTTCGGCCAAGTAGTCGAACACCAGGACGTCGATGTTGCCGCGCTGCACCAGTTGGGCGGCGGCGAACTCGGAGTCGCCCCAGAAGCCCGAGGCGCTGCCAATACGAAGGGTTATTTTTTTCATGGATGTCTCCGGGTTATTCGGGGGAGCGGGGTCAGCGCGGGGTGGATGCAATACTGCGCGGCCAGAACACGCGCCAGATACCCTTGGCGGTGGCGCAAACTGTGCCATTGGCATCCAGGAACTCCCCTTCGGCAAATGCCGTCGTGCGGCTGATGCGCACCACCTTGCCGCGTGCTTCGAAGCTATCGCCCACGGCGGCGTTGAGGAAGGTGATGTCGAGGTTGATCGTGAACTGGCGAAGCTCGAAGGGATCAATGTCGGACGCCTCGGGCATGGCCAGCAGCGAGGAGATGATGGCCCAGCCAAGCGCACCGTCGAACATATAGGAGATGACGCCGCCATTGAGCACGGTGTCCGAACCGCCGCCGCCGCGTTGGGTGGGAAGGGCCTTAGGAAGTCGTACAACAGCTCGGCCTACAGCTGTTTCTTCAACTTCAAGCCCTTGCGCCTTCAGAAAAGGGCTATCGTTCCAGCCTTGCTTGCAAGCTGCGATGCGGTCAAGGTTGGGGGCGTTGGTATTCATATTGAGCTCCTGTGGGTTGTCTAAAAAGCGTATGGGGTTCAAAGCATCGCGAGTTGCTCGATGCGCTGCACATGGGCCGCCAACGAACGGCGCGCCAGTGGCCAGAGCGCTGCGGGGGTGTCGTCATAGGCCAGAGTTAGCCAGTCGTCCAAGCCGCCTTGCGGGACGGCGCGCATGGCCGCTAGCACCCTGGCCTCGCGCCGCAGGCGGTGCGCCTTTAGCTGCGCAATGGACTGCGCCGCCCAGCCAATGACGTGACCGTGCGCCGGCAGGATGAACTCGATACCGTCCTTCTCGCAGATCTGCGCCAGGCGGTCCAGCGAATCGAGATGGGCGCTCATGTCGCCATCGGGCGGTTCGATGATGGTGGTACTTCCGCTGAGGATGTGGTCGCCCGAAAACAGCAGACCGTCTTCTTCGAGGATGATGCAGAGGTGGTTGGCTGCGTGCCCTGGTGTCTGGACCACGCGCAGCGTGCTTTTGTGCTCGCCATCGTGCAGCATCAGGCGCTCGCCATCGGCCAGAGCTCGGTCGGGGGCGAAGACAGCCGTGGAGCGGGCAGTGGCGGCGCATGCCAGGCCCAGCACCGGCGGAGTATGGCCTGCCAGGCGGGCGCAGGCCTGGGCCAGCGGCTGCGCGGCGGGGGAGTGGTCCGGGTGCGAGTGGGTGCAGACGATGGCCGTGATCTGGCCTGCCGTGAAAGCGAGCAGGCGCTCGATATGGTCGTTCAGCAAGGGGCCCGGATCAATGACGATGTAGCCGCTGGACGCGTCTCCAAGGATGTAGCTGTTGGTGCCGGGGCCGGTCATGATGCTGGCGTTGGGGGCGGTGAGACGATGCAGGTGCCGCAACAAGGGCACCGGCCGCTCGTGTTGCCAGTCCAGCGGGTGCTCGAGCTGGCCGTCCGGGCAGACCAGCGCGAGTTCGCCGTACGGCGCTTCATGCTCCATGAAACGCTGAAGTTGACCGCTGACCAGACCACCCCGAGGGCAGGAGTTCCACAGTGGCACGTCTTCGGTACAGGCCGCCAGGGCCTGCTCGGCTTGCTCGAAATCCGCCAACCAGTGCAGGGTGCGGATGGTTGGAAAGATCATGAAAAAGTTGCCGGCTTGGTGTTTCGTCAGCGCATCCTCGGGCCTGACCCAGACGGGCTCGAACTGTTCCATTTCGTCGGCCACCGGCTCCTGCTGGTCGGGCATCAGCGCAACGAAGAAGGCGGTGTTGAAACGCTTGGGCACGCTGCGATCGGTGGTCCAGCAGGCCAGCATGCGCGCCCGATCGAGCGTTAGTGACCAGCCCTGGCTTTGCAGTTGCGGGTACAGCGCTTCACTGCGGTCCAGCGCTTGAAGGTGGGTGCCGGTGATGGGCTTGTCATCGGCCTGCACCGCCAGCAGGATGCCCAATTCCTCGAAGGTTTCCCTCAGTGCAGCCAGTGCTGCCGTGCGGTAGCGTCCGCCCGCGTTGGGGGCGCGTGCCAGTGTATGCGCCTGGTGGTCGTCAGCGTCCACTCGCCCGCCGGGGAAAACATAGGCTCCAGGCAAGAAGCTGGCTTTTGGCGAGCGCCGGGTCATCAACACTTCGACGCCAAGCGCACCATCACGCAGCAGCAGCAGGGTGGCGGCCGGGTGCGCGGTGACCGGCTCTCTGTGGGGGTGGAGCTGCAATGTGGGGCGGACCATGGGCAGTGTCTGTTGAGCGAGGATGTGGGTTTGGGCTTCAGGCGCTGGCAGAGTGGGTGCGCAGCAAGGCGTCGAGCGTGCTTTCCAGGTGTGCGAGGGAATTGCATTCGCGCGCGATGTGGCAATAAGGGGCGTAGCGCTTCATCTCCGAATCGCCCAGGCCCCAGAACGACACCGGCTCGGGGTTGAGCCAGATGACCCGGCGCGCGCGCTGGTAGAGCAGTTGCATGACTTGAGCCTGGGCTTGACCGCGGTTGTTGCGCGCGTCGCCGAGAATCAGCACGGTGGTGCGGCGATCGATGTCCTCGAGCAACTGCGCCTCGATGTCGAGCAGCGTCTGCCCATAGTCGGTGCCACTGCCGCCCACCGCCTGCATCACTTTGTCGACCGCCTGTTCGACCGGCAGCGACTCAAAGGTGTCGCTCACCTCGACCAGGTGGTTGGTGAAAGCGAAGCTGCGCAGGTCGCTCACCTGCTCACCCAGACTGTGCAGGAACAGCAACAAAAAACGCGCGTACTGGCGCACCGAGCCGCTGACGTCGCAGATCGCCACCACGCGTGGCCGGTCCACCACTTTGGAGCGCCAGAAGGTCTCGAACATTACGCCATCGTAGGCAGCGTTTTTGCGCAGGGTCTTGCGAAAGTCGAGCTGGCCGCGCACCCGCTTCTTCTTGCGCCGCGAGTGGCGATCGGCCAGTCGCTGGGCGATTTTGCTAACGATGACGTGCATGCGCGCGAAATCACGCTTTTCGATGTTGGAGAGCTTTTGCGATTGCAGGAAGTCGTCGTGCAACTGGCGCGTCGGTGCCGTGCCGTAGAGCGCGAGTTTGCGTTCGACAAAATTGCGCACCTCCTCGAACAATTTCTTGCGCATCCGTTCGAGGTCTTTGGCACGCTCGGGCGCCAGCGTCTGGCGTTTGGCGTCAGAGATTTCGCGGTCCAGCAGCTCCAGCCCCATGGCCTGCTGGATCTTTTGGGTGTAGTAGCCCTTTTGGGTGAAAAACCAGATGTCGGTCAGGCCCACCTCGCGCGCGGCTTCCTGCATGCGCTTTGCCAGTGCCGCAGACTCACCCGACAGCAACAACTGCGACAAGGCCTGGCCACCGCTGCCCTGACAGCCGCCCGGCCCACCGGAACCGGTTGCGGTCTGTTTGTTTTGGGCTGGGTCCGGCAGGTCTTGCGCGGCCATGGCGTCTGAAGCGGGGTTGGCGTTGGGGTCGGTGTCGGGCCTGAAGGAGGGCTTGGCCGGACTGCCTTGCGCGGCCATGTTTTCGAAGGAATTGAAACGGAAGAAGCGGTCAAAGGCCTCGTCGTACAGGGCGCGATCCGGGGTGGTTTTCGCCAGTGTCGTGCCCAGTGCGCTTTTCAGGAGGGTGCGGTCGCTCCAGCCGACCAGCGCCACGGCGCGCGCCGCATCGACCTGGGCGTTGAGGCTGATCTCGAGGTCGCTGCCGCGCAGCGCCTTGAAGAAATCCTCAAGCGTGGCTTGCACGGGGAATCTCCGCATCCTTGCGCGCTTGTTGCAGCAGGGCCGGCAGTTGCTCGCTGGCCGAGGCGATGTCCTGCTCGAACTTGAGGAAGACACTGAGCGTGCCCTTCACCATGTCCAGGCTCAAGTGTTCGGCGTGCAGCAGCAGCAGCGTTTTGGCCCAGTCGATGGTCTCGCTGACCGAGGGCTGCTTTTTCAGGTCCATCTGCCGCACCGCCTGAATGAAAGCGACCAGTTCGCGGTTCAGTGTTTCCGACAGGCCTGGCACGCGGCGCTCCAGAATGCGCCGCTCCAGCTTCGCCTCGGGGAATGGAATGTGCAAGTGCAGGCAGCGGCGCTTGAGCGCGTCGCTCATCTCGCGCGTGTTGTTGCTGGTGAGAAAAACGATGGGCTTTACCTTGGCCTTGATGGTGCCGAGTTCGGGCACCGAGACCTGAAAGTCGGACAGCACTTCGAGCAGGAAAGCCTCGAACTCGGGGTCGGACTTGTCAACCTCGTCCACCAACAGCACGCAGCCGCGCTCCTGGTGCAAGGCCTGATAGAGCGGGCGCGGCTCAAGAAAGTGCTCGGAAAAGAACAGATCGTCGTGCGCATGCAGCCGCTCGATGGAGGCCGCGAGTCCCACCGCGCCTTGCATCATCTCCCCCAGTTTGTCCTTGAGGAGTTGCGTATAGAGCAATTGCTTGCCGTATTTCCACTCGTACAAGGCCTTGGATTCGTCCAGGCCTTCGTAACACTGCATGCGGATCAGGGGCACGTCGAGAATCTCGGCCATGCCCTTGGCCAGTTCGGTCTTGCCGACGCCAGCCGGGCCTTCGACAAGGATCGGCTTTTCCAGATTGAAGCCCAGATAGACCGAGGTGGCGATTTCGCGGCTGGCAATGTAGTCGACCGCAGCCAGCCGCTGCGCCAGGCCATCGATGGAGTCAAAGTGGGGTTGGTGTAGTGTTTTCACGGGGTTCCTTGGAGAGCAGCATTTTTTCGCCGGTTTGAAGTTGTCGGGATTCGGCGATGCCGCGGGCTATGCCCTGCACCAGGCGCAGATCGCGCGCCAGGTTGAGCAGGGTCGGTTCACGGTCGTCCAGGGCCGCGGCAAAGGATTCACAGGTGCCTTGCCAGCGATCAAGCAGGCGGCGCGCGCCCAGATTGAATGCCGCCAACGCCTCGTTGGGTCCGTGCTGGTCCAGGTGCTGGGCGGCATGACGTGCAACGGGCGAGAGGGCATCGAGTTCGAGTTGCAAGCCACCCAGGTCCCGGGTCAATGCAGGGGTCCGGGCGGAGCTTTGGAACCAGCGCGCCAATGTATCCAGCTCGGCTTGCATGGCGCCGAGCATGGGGCCCAGCAGCAGGGCGTCTTCGATCGCGCGCAGCGGCCGAGCGATGGTGTCGAAAGCCTGTCCAGGCTCGCCAAGGCGCTGGCTTTCCGGCACCCGGCAGCCGACAAGTTGCATGCCGCAATGGCCGAGCGGCGCCAGTCCGCGCACTTTGTCGTCCAGTTGGCGGGTCAGGCCCGGTGTGTTGACCTCAACGACGAAAGCATCGAAGCGCCTGCGCCCCTCGTGTTCGCCGCTCACGGCCAGCACGATGACGGCATCGGCTGCCGGGCCGTTGCTGACAAAGGCCTTGTGGCCGTCAAGGAGCCAGTCGCTGCCGTCCTGAATCGCCCGGCAGCTCAGGTGTTTGGGGTGTGCGCCGGTGCCGGGCTCGGAGATCGCGAGTGCCAGTAATGTGTCGCCAAGCGCCATGGATCGCAGCAGCGCACGATGCCGGTCGCTGCGCAGATTCGGCGCCAGCACGAAGCGTCCCAGCATCTGCTGCATCATCCACGCCATGCCCAGACCCAGGCTGGCGGATTCCCGGGCGACGATGCCGGCCACAGCGCTGACCTGCACGGCGTCCGTGACGGGCGCCCCGCCGTCGCTGTCGAAGCCCACACCGAGCAGGCCGCTGGCGCCGAGATGACGCCACCAGGCACGGGGGAAGCCGTGCGCGCAGTCAGGCGCTGGCGCGCCCGACAAGGCCAGGCGCATGGCCTCGGGCAGCGCCGAAGGCGGCATGTGCTGTGTGGGTGAGGCGGCGGACTTCATCCAGGGCTTCCGGCGTAAAACCCGAGCTGGCGCGCCGCCAGGTCGCGCATCACCTCTTCGGCGCCGCCACCGATGGCGTTGACCTTGACTTCGCGGTAAATGCGCTCCACCTTGACGCCGCGCATGAAACCGGCGCCGCCGTGCAGTTGCACCGCCTCGCTGGCGCAATAGGCCATGGTCTGGGTGGCCTGGTTCTTCAGCAGGCAGATTTCGCCCACCGGCGTATCGCCCTGTTCGACGCGCCAGGCGAGCAATTCCAGCATGGCCTGGGTCGCCTCGACGCGCATGGCCATGTCGGCGAGTTTGTGGCGGGTGACCTGCTGGTCGATCAGGCGGCCGCCGAACATCTCGCGCTCACGCGACCAGGCCAGCGCCTCGTCCAGGCAGACGCGGGCAAAGCCGTTGGCGCCGGCGGCGAGAAAGATGCGCTCGCGGTTGAAATTCTTCATGATGGCCTTGAAGCCCTGGTTTTCCACCCCCACCAGGTTCTCCACTGGCACGCGGCAATGGTCGAAATACAGGGCGGCGGTGTCGGAGCACCACCAGCCCATTTTTCTCAAAGGCGTTTGCGTAAAGCCGGGCGTGCCTTTCTCGATCAGCAGCAGCGACACGCCGCCTGGCCCCGGCCCGCCAGTGCGCACCGCCACGGTGTAGAAGTCGGCGCGCATGCCGGAGGTGATGAACGTTTTCGAGCCGTTGACGACATAGTGATCACCATCCCTGCGCGCCGTGGTCTTGAGGTTGGCCACGTCCGAGCCGCCGGAGGGTTCGGTGATGCCGAGTGCGCTGATCTTCTCGCCCCGCAGCACCGGCGGCAAGACGCGCTGCTTCAGCGCCTCGCTGCCCACGTTGACGATGGGCGGGCAGCCGATGGTGTGCGACAGCAGACTCGCCAGGACACCACCAGCACCGCAACGCGCCAGTTCATGCGCGGCGATGATGGTCATGAACAGGTCGCCGTCGTTGCCGCCGAAGGCTTCAGGAAAACCCAGGCCCAGCAGGCCGATTTCGGCCGCCTTGCGGTACAACGCGACAGGAAAGGACTCGGCTTCGTCCCAGGCATCCACGTGCGGACTGATTTCTCTGGCGACGAAGCGGCGCATCGCGTCGCGGAACGCCAGATGCTCGGGCGTATAGAAGGGACTCTTGGCAGGCAGGGTTTCGGCAGGCATGCGTTTTACTCTCCGTGGATGTGGCGTGTGTCGCGCGTGCCGAGCGGTGCGCGCCTCAATCAGGCTGCTCGACCAGTGACACCAACAATGCGCGCGTGGCAACCTGGTCGCCAGCGCGCACAGCTACCTGGTCCACCACGCCATCGCGACGGGCCAGCAGTTGATGCTCCATCTTCATGGCTTCGAGCACCGCCAGGCGTTGCCCCTTGGTGACCGTGTCGCCATGTTGGACGTCAACGGCCAGCACCCGTCCATTCATGGGTGCGAGCACGCGTGACTCCGTACTGCCTGCCGCCGCGGCCGGGGGGTCATAGGTCAGGTCTTCAAAGCTGGCACTCAGGTCGCCCAGCTCCAAGTGCAACACGCCGCCGGCAAACACCGCAGCCGCATGCTGCTGCACGCCATCGGCGATCAGGTGCAGGCACTCGCCTTCGCGCCCGCTGAGGGTGATGTGGTGCAGCGCCGCGCCCACTTCGAGCGTGTAGCTGTGGGTGCCAGTGACCGTGATGTGCACGGCATGGCGGTGTTCGCCCTCGCCGATCAGCATCGGCCAGCGTGCCGGTCCGCTGGAGCGCCAGGGCGCGGCTGCGACCGGCGTGGCGCTGGCTTCAAACCACAGCGTGCCGGCCAGCGCCAGCGCCAGCGAGTCGGGCTGGGGCCGCACCAGCGCCGCAGCGCCGAAGTGCTGGGCGATAAAGGCAGTGGTCGTTTCGCCAGCGGCGAAGGCCGGGTGGCTGGCCACGGCTTCGAGGAAGGCACGGTTGTGGGGCAGGCCGAGCAGGCGGGTGCGTTGCAGCGCACCGATCAGGCGCCGTCGGGCTTCGTCGCGGGTCGCGCCGTGCACAATGATTTTGGCGATCATGGGGTCGTAGTGCGGGCTGACGGTCTGGCCTGATGCCAAGCCGTGGTCAACGCGCACGCCTTCGCCCGTGGGCGGGCACCAGAGCGCAACATCGCCACTTTGCGGCAGGAAGCCGTTGTACGGATCTTCGGCGTACAGGCGCACTTCGATGGCGTGCCCGTTCAAGTGCACTTGCTCCTGCGTCAGCGGCAAGTGCTCGCCACGGGCCACGGCGATCTGCCAGGCCACCAGGTCCAGCCCGGTGATGCACTCGGTCACCGGGTGTTCGACCTGCAGCCGCGTGTTCATCTCCAGAAAGTAGAAGCGCCCTTCGCTGTCGAGCAGAAACTCCACCGTGCCGGCGCCGACGTAGTTCACGGTGCGCGCAGCCGCCACCGCCGCCGCGCCCATTTGCTCGCGCAGCTGGGGCGTGACCGCCGGGGAGGGCGCTTCCTCGAACACCTTCTGGTGCCGGCGCTGGATCGAGCAGTCGCGTTCGCCCAGGTGGATGATGTGGCCGTGCTGGTCGCCGAAGACCTGGATTTCGACATGGCGCGGCTCAATCACCGCGCGCTCCAGGATGAGCTCTTCGCTGCCGAAGGCGTTGCCTGCTTCCGAGCGGGCGCTGGCCAGGGCGACCGCGAGGTCTTGCGGGTGTTCGACCAGTCGCATGCCTCGCCCGCCACCGCCCGCCGCCGCCTTGACCATGATCGGGAAACCGATCTCGGCAGCCTTCGTGAGCAGCGTGGCATCGGACTGGTCGGTGCCCTGATAGCCCGGCACGCAGGGCACGCCCGCCGCCAGCATCAGGCGTTTGGCGCCGGCCTTGTTGCCCATTTTCAGGATGGCCTGCGGGTCCGGGCCGATGAACACCAGCCCGGCGTCCAGGCAAGCTTGCGCAAAGCCGTCGTTCTCGGACAGGAAGCCGTAGCCGGGGTGTACCGCGTCGGCACCGGTGCTGCGCGCCGCCGCCAGCAGCGCCGCAACGTTGAGGTAGCTCTCCCGTACCGGCGCCGGGCCGATGTACACTGCCTCGTCGGCCAAGGCAACATGCAGCGCTTGGGCATCTGCTTCGCTGTAAACGGCCACCGTGCGGTAGCCCAGCGCCTGGGCCGTGCGGATGATCCGGCAGGCGATCTCGCCGCGGTTGGCAATCAGGATTTTGGTGAAGTTCATCAGGGTTCTCACATCCGTGCCACGCCAAAGGTGTTCGAAAGCAAGGGCCGCAACCCGGCTTCCCGACACACCGCCAGGGTGGTGGCGAGCGCGCGGCGGGTGTCGCGCGGGTCGATGATGCCGTCGTCCCACAGGCGCGCGGTGGCAAACAGCGAATGCGATTCGAGGTCAAAACGTGCCAGGATCTCGCTTTTCATGGTGGCCATGGTTTCGGCGGGTGGCTCCTTGCCGGTGCGGGCAAATTTTTCTTCGGTGACGATGCGCATCACGGTGGCGGCCTGCTCGCCGCCCATCACAGCCACCCGCGCGTTGGGCCAGGCGAACACGAAGCGCGGATCGTAGGCGCGGCCACACATGCCGTAGTTGCCGGCACCGAAGGAGGCACCTGTCATCACGGTGATTTGCGGCACGGTGGCATTGGCCACGGCCTGGATCATCTTGGCGCCATGCTTGATCATGCCGACCTGCTCCACATCCTTGCCGACCATGAAGCCGGTGGTGTTCTGCAGATAGACGATCGGGGTGCCCGACTGGCAGCACAACTGGATGAACTGGGTCGCCTTGGTGGCGCCTTGCGGATCAATGGGCCCGTTGTTGCCGATGAAGCCGCAAGGGTATCCCTCGATGGCACCATGGCCGCACACGGTACTGGAGCCGTACAACGATTTGAATTCGAGGAAGTCGGAGTCGTCGATCACCCGCGCCAGCACTTCGCGCATGTCGTAGGGCTGGCGAAAGTCAACCGGCACCACGCCCGCCAGTTGCTCGACCGGATAACGCGGCTCTTTCCAGGTCTTCACCGCGCGCATCGGCAAGCGGTCGTTCCACGGCAGCCGCGCCAAGATGTCGCGTGCGATGCGGATGCCGTCCGCATCGTCCTCGGCCAGGTACTCGGCCACGCCCGACATCGAACAGTGCATCTCGGCGCCGCCCAGCTCTTCGTCGGTGGCGATCTCGCCGGTGGCGGCTTTTAGCAAGGGTGGGCCGGCCAGGAAAGCCTTTGCACGGCCGCGCACCATGATCACATAGTCGGACATGCCCGGAAGGTAGGCGCCGCCGGCAGTTGAGTGGCCGTGCATCACGCAGACCTGTGGAATGCCCCTGGCCGATAGCCGCGCCTGGTTGGCGAAGCCGCGGCCGCCTTCAATGAACACCTCGCCCACATGCATCAGGTTGGCGCCGCCGGACTCGACCAGTCGCACCACTGGCAGTTTGTTCTCCAGTGCGATGGCTTCGGCGCGAAGGCTCTTCTTCATGCCCATCGGTGTGATGGTGCCGCCCTTGATCGCGCTGTCGGATGCGATCACCACGCAACGGATGCCCGACACCACCCCGATGCCGCAGATGATCCCGCCCCCCAGCACGTTCTTCTCGCCGTCGTCGTCGTGCATCCTGAAGCCGGCCAGGGTCGAAAACTCCAGCCACGACGAGCCGCGGTCGAGCAGCAGCGCGATGCGCTCACGCGGCAGCAGCTGTTTGCGGGCGCGGAACTTGGCTTCTTGGCTGTTCGACGTGTTGCGCACACGGTCTTCGAGCGTGCGGAAACTGTCGATCAGCGCGAGCATCTGTGCGCGCTCGCGCTGGAAGCTCTCTGACTGCGGGTCGACTTGACTTTGAATGGCGGGCATGGGCGGTTCTCGCTGAAAGGTCGCAGTGAACGAATGGGGTCACAGGCCTGCTTACAGGTCGTAAAAACGCTCACCCTGGGCGGCCATGCGGCGCAGCAACTGCGGCGGCGCGAAGCGCGCACCGTGCCGCTCTGCCAGGCTCTCGCAGACTTTGACAAAGGCGGACACCCCCTGGCTGTGGATCTGGCCGATCGGGCCACCCAGGTAGGCTGGGAAGCCCCAGCCCAGGATCGCGCCGACATCGGCATCGATTGGTGCCAGCAGAACTTTTTCTTCGAGGCAGCGTGCTGTTTCGACGGACTGGATGAACATCAGGCGCTGCTTGACCTCTTCGACCGTGGGTTGCGTGGCCGCCAGCGGGAACGCCTGCGCCAGGCCTGCCCACAGTTGTTTCTGGCCATCTTGTGGGTAGTCGTAGAAACCTTTGCCGGTTTTTTTACCCAGTCGTCCCAGCTGGTCCACCATGCGGTCGCAGACGTCGTCGACGGCGCTGCGCTGGTAGGCCTTGCCGAGGTCGGTGGCGGTCTGTTTCCGGATGCGCGCCATCAATTCGAGCGAGACTTCGTCGGCCAGCGCCAGCGGCCCCACCGGCATGCCGGCCATGCGCCCGGCGTTGTCGATCAGCGCCGGCTTCACGCCTTCGGCCAGCAGCGCCAGGCCTTCGCCGACGTAGGTCGAGAACACCCGGCTGGTGTAGAAGCCGCGGCTGTCATTGACGACGATGGGCGTCTTGCGGATCGCCTTGACGAAGTCCATGGCACGGGCCAGGCATTCGTCACTGGTGGCCTGGCCGCGAATGATCTCCACCAGCGGCATCTTGTCGACTGGCGAGAAAAAATGCAGGCCGATGAAGTTGGCCGGACGTGCGGACGCCTCGGCCAGCCCGCTGATGGGCAGGGTGCTGGTGTTGGAGGCGAAGAGGGCGCCGGGGGCGATCACCGCCTCGGCCTTGCGCGTCACGTCGGCCTTGATGGCGCGGTCTTCAAACACCGCTTCGACCACAATGTCACAGCCTGTCAGGTCGGCGAAGTCGGTGGTCGGCTTGATCAGGGTTAGCTTGGCAGTGCACTCGGCCTCGGTCATGCGCTTGGCGGCCACGCGCTTGTTCCACAGGTTCTCGCTGTAGGCCTTGCCCTTGGCCGCGCTGTCGGTGCTGCTGTCGAGCAGCACCACTTCCATGCCGACCTCGGCGGCGGCGAAGGCAATGCCCGCGCCCATCATGCCAGCCCCCAGAATGCCGACCTTGCGGTAGCTGGCCTGAGGCACGCCCTTGGGCCGGGAGGCCAGCTTGCTGGCGGCGGGGATGCCAAAGAACAGCGAGCGGATCATGTTCTTGGCCTCTTTGCCGGTCGTCAGCTTGACGAACTCGCGCATCTCGACCTTGCAGCCGGTGTCGATGTCGATCTGGCAGCCGTTGTAGACGCAGTTCAAGATCGCCTCAGGTGCGGGATAGTTGCCAAAGGTCTTGGCGCGCAGCATGGCGTTGCCAGCGGTCAAAGTGTCGTAGCCCATGGGGCTTTGCACGGCGCCGCCCGGCAGCTTGAAACCCTTGCGGTCCCAGGGCTGAACAGCGGCAGCGGCACCGTCAGTCAGCAGCCACTGCCTGGCGCGGGCCAGCAGTTGGTCGGCCGGCACGACTTCATCGACCAGACCCGCATCCAGGGCTTTTTGCGGGGCGAGCTTTTTGCCTTCGAGCAGGAAGGGCAGCGCGTTGCGCACACCGATCATGCGCGGCAGACGCTGCGTGCCGCCGCCGCCGGGCAGCAGGCCAAGGCCCACCTCGGGCAGGCCGATCTGGGCCTTGGGGTTGTCGGCGGCGATGCGTCGGTGGCAGGCCAGCGCGACCTCGTAGCCGCCGCCCAGCGTGGTGCCGTTGAGGGCCGCGACGAAGGGCTTGCCGCTTTTCTCAATGCCGCGCATCAGGGCGTGCAACTGGGTGACGAAGTCCATCATTTCGGCAACGTCCGTGATGGCGAGCATCATGTTGAGGTCGGCACCGGCGATGAACTCGGGCTTGGAAGAGGTGACGATCACGCCCTTGACGGCAGCGTCCGCGACGGCCCTGCGCACGGCGTCGGAGAAGGCAGGAATGGATTGCTCGTTGAGGACGTTCATGGGCACGTCCTGCATGGCCCAGGTGATGGTGGCGATGCCATCGGCATCAAGCTTGTAGTCAATCGTCATGTTGGTGATCCAGGTCTGTGATGAGGTTCACGTCGTGCCGAGGCTTCAGACGCGCTCGATGATGGTGGCTGTGCCCATGCCGGCGCCCACGCACAGCGTGACCAGGCCGGTCGACAGGTTGCGCCGCTCGAGTTCGTCGAGCAGGGTGCCCAGAATCATCGCGCCAGTCGCGCCCAGGGGGTGCCCCATCGCAATCGCCCCGCCGTTGACGTTCATCTTGTCGTGCGTGACTTTCATCACTTCCATGAAACGCAGCACGACTGAGGCGAAGGCTTCGTTCAGTTCATAGAGGTCGATGTCGCTGGCCTTCATGCCAGCGAGCTTGAGCGCCTTTTCCGCCGAATAGGAGGGGCCGGTCAGCATGATGGTGGGCTCGCTGCCGATGGAGGCGAACGAGCGGATGCGGGCACGGGCTTTCAGGCTCAGCCGTTTGCCGACTTCGGCGTTGCCGACCAGCACCGCAGCCGCGCCGTCAACAATGCCCGATGAGTTGCCGGCATGGTGCACGTGCACCATGCGCTCGATCTCGGGATAACGCTGAATGGCCACCGCGTCGAAGCCGTATTTCTCGCCCTGCACCTTGAAAGCAGGCTCCAGCTTGGCCAGCGACTCCAGCGTGGTTTCGGCGCGCATGTGTTCGTCGCGCTCAAGCACGATGCAACCGTTCACATCCTTCACGGGAACGATCGAATTGGCGAAGCGGCTCTCGGCCCAGGCGAGTGCGGCGCGGCGCTGGCTTTCGACCGCGTAGCTGTCGACGTCGCTGCGGCTGTGGCCGTAAAGCGTGGCAATCAGATCGGCCGAAATGCCCTGCGGCACGAAATAGGTCGGAATCGCCACCGCTGGGTCAATCGCCCAGGCACCGCCGCTGGTGCCCATGGGCACACGGCTCATGCTCTCCACGCCGCCGCCGATGACCAGTGGCGACTGACCCGACATCACCTTGGCGGCGGCCATGTTGCAGGCCTCCAGGCCCGAGGCGCAAAAGCGATTGACCTGCACGCCGGCAGCGCTTTCGTGGTACCCGGCGGCAATGGCCGCAACGCGCGCGATGTTGGCGCCTTGCTCACCGGCGGGTTCGACGCAGCCGAGGATGATGTCGTCCACGAAGGCGGTGTCCAGGGTGTTGCGGTCGCGTAGTGCCTGCAGCGCGGTAATGGCCAAACTGATGGGCGTGGTGCCGTGCAGCGCACCCGAGCTGCGGCCCTTGCCGCGCGGCGTGCGCACGGCGTCGAAAATGAATGCTTCGGTCATGTTGGGTTTCCTTCTTTCTGAATCTGGGGATGCGATAGGCAAGAGGGCGGAAGAGCGGCAGGCGGCTGGCAGCAGTTGCTACAGCGTGCGGCTGATGATTTCCTTCATGATTTCGTTGGCGCCACCGTAGATGCGCGCGACGCGCGCATCCGCATAGGCGCGGGCAATCGGGTACTCCCACATGTAGCCGAAGCCGCCGAACATCTGCAGGCATTGGTCGATCACCTTGCAGTGCAGGTCGGTGGTCCAGTACTTGGCCATCGCGGCGGTGGCGGCATCAAGTTGACCGTCCATCAGCAGGCCGAGCAGACGGTCGACAAAGACCTGTGCGATCTGCACCTCGGTTTTCATTTCGGCGAGCTTGAAGCGGTTGTGCTGGAAATCGATCACGCGCTGGCCGAAGGCCTTGCGATCCTTGGTGTAGGCCAGGGTCCATTCGAGCGCGGCCTCGGCGCCCGCCACCGCGCCGATGGCGATCTGCATGCGCTCCCAGGCCAGTTCCTGCATCAGCAGGAAAAAGCCCTTGCCATCCCCGCCGAGGATGTTGCTGGCCGGCACGCGCACGTCTTCGAAGAAGAGTTCCGAGGTGTCCTGCGCCTTCATGCCGATTTTTTCGAGATTGCGCCCGCGCGTGAAGCCGGGGCGATTGGTCTCGACCAGCACCAGCGAGGTTCCCTTGGCGCCTTGCGTCGGGTCGGTCTTGGCGACAACGATCACCACGTCGGCGTTCTGGCCGTTGGTGATAAAGGTCTTTTGACCATTGATCACAAGTTCGTCGCCGTCACGGACCGCACTGGTGCGCACGCTTTGCAGGTCGCTGCCCGCGCCCGGCTCAGTCATGGCGATGGCGCCAATCACTTCGCCGGTGGCCATCTTCGGCAGCCAGTTGCGCTTTTGCGCCTCGGTGCCGTAGGCCAGGATGTAGGGTGCCACGATGTCGGAGTGCAGGCCGAAGCCAATGCCGCTGGTGCCGGCGCGCGAGACTTCTTCAATGAGCACAGCACTGTGCAGGCGCGTACCGCCACCGCCTCCGTATTGCTCGGGTATGGCGGGGCACAGCAGGCCGGCGGCGCCGGCCTTGCGCCAGACGGCGCGCGGCACGATGCCATCGTTTTCCCAGCCGGCGTGATGAGGTATGACTTCTTCTTCCAGAAAGCGACGTGCCTGGTCCCGGAAGAGTTCGTGTTCTTCACCGAAGAGGGTGCGGTTGAGCATGGGTCTGTCCATGAAGTTCGATTGGCATTGGCACTGGCATGGCCGACGGTCGCGAAGAGTTGCTCGTCCACGTGGGAAAGCGCCGGAAGCACCCAACGCACGATAGACAAACCAATCGACCAAACGCTTGTTAGATGATATAGTATACGGCATGGCAAAGGAGCAAGACAACCCACTCTCGCGCAGAGATGCGATCCTGGCGGCCGCGGCGAGCCGGTTCCGGCGCCAGGGTTTTGAGCGCACTTCGGTGCGCGAGATTGCCCAAGCCATGGGCATGACTTCAGGCTCGCTCTTCTACCATTTCGCGACCAAGGAGGATCTGCTGGTGGCGATCATGGAGGAGGGTGTTCGCGACATCATGCGGTCGGTGCGCGACGGGCTGGCTGGCGAAGTTCGCTTGCCCGAGCGGCTGCTGTCGATGGTGCGCAGCCACCTGAAGGCTTTGCTGGGTACGAGGCTCGACGCCATGACCGTGCTGCTCTATGAGTGGCGCAGCCTTTCGCCGGCCGCCCAGACCCGGGTGATGGCATCGCGCGACGCCTACGAGACCTTGTGGATGACGCCGATCAGCGAGGCTGCGGCGCTGGGCCTGGTCGATACAGATGTCGTGTTGGTGCGCCAGACAGTTCTCGGTGCCCTCAACTGGACGGCGCAGTGGTACCGGCCTGGCGGGCGTCTGGACATCGATGCGTTGGCGCAGCGCATGTACGCGATGCTGTTTCCTCGTGTGGCCGCATCGGGAGTGAGCCGTGATTGAACGGGCCGGATTCGGCTTTCATCTTACCGTTTTCAATTGTTTATTTTTAGTCACATGGAGATAAAGTGAAGATATTGGTCGCCGTCAAGCGGGTGCTGGACTACAACGTCAAGGCCCGCGTCAAGTCCGACGGTTCGGGAGTCGATCTCGCGAACCAGAAGTTGTCCATGAACCCTTTCGACGAGATCGCCTGCGAAGAGGCGGTGCGCCTCAGGGAGGCCGGTGTCGCTTCTGAAGTGATCGTTGTTTCCTGTGGCCCGGCGGCTTGCCAGGAAACGCTGCGCAGCGCCATGGCCATCGGCGCTGATCGCGCCGTGCTGGTTGAAACTGACGCCGCGCTCGAACCGCTCGCGGTGGCCAAGCTGATGCAGCATGTGGCCCAAAAAGAAGGTGTGCAGTTCGCCATCTTCGGCAAGCAGGCGATTGATGACGACGCTGGCCAGACTGGCCAGATGTTTGGCGCGCTGATGGGCTGGGCCCAGGCCAGCTTCGCCTCCAAGGTGCAGATCAGCGGCGACACGGCCACCATCACTCGCGAGATCGACGGTGGCCTGGAAACCCTGGCCATGAAGCTGCCGGCCGTGATCACGACCGACCTGCGCCTGAACGAGCCGCGCTTCATCACGCTGCCCAACATCATGAAGGCCAAGAAAAAGCCGATGGAGGTGATCAAGGCGGCCGAGCTCGGCATCGACATTGCGCCACGCACCGTGACCCTGCACGTCAGCGAGCCGCCGACCCGCAAGGCCGGCATCAAGGTGGCCGACCCGGCCGAACTCGTCAAACGACTCAAAGAAGAAGCGAAGGTGATCTGATGACAACCCTGATCATTGCGGAACACGACAACGCCGTACTCAAAGCGGCCACGCTGAACACGATTGCCGCCGCCACGCGCATCGGCGGCGACATTCATGTGCTGGTGGCGGGCCGCAACTGCGCTGCCGTGGCCCAGACTGCGGCGGCGGTTGCGGGCGTGAGCAAGGTGCTGCACGTTGACGCGGCGCACCTAGAGGCCCACCTGGCCGAGAACCTGGCCGAGCTGGTGCGCTCACGCGTGCGCGCCGATGTCGGCTACACCCATGTGCTGGCGCCAGCCACCGCCTTTGGCAAGAACGTGCTGCCGCGCGTGGCGGCCTTGCTGGACGCCTCCCAGGTGTCGGACGTGATCGCGATCGAGTCGCCCGACACCTTCCTGCGCCCGTTCTATGCCGGCAACGCGCTGGCCCGCGTGCAATCGAAGGATGCCATCAAGGTGCTGAGCATTCGCACCACCGCCTTCGACCCGGTCGGTGCGGGCGGCACGGCAGCGGTCGAGACGCTGGACGCGGCTGGCGATCTCGGCTTGACCACCCTGGTCGGGCGTGAGGTGGTGAAGCTGGAGCGCCCGGAACTCGCCGCTGCATCGGTCATCGTATCGGGCGGACGCGGACTGGGCGCGGCCGACAAGTTTCACGCCGTGCTGGAGCCGCTGGCCGACAAGCTTGGCGCGGCGATCGGCGCCTCGCGCGCCGCCGTCGACGCCGGCTACGCGCCCAACGACTACCAGGTCGGCCAGACCGGCAAGATCGTGGCACCCCAGTTGTACGTGGCGGTTGGCATCTCGGGCGCCATCCAGCACCTGGCCGGCATGAAGGACAGCAAGGTGATCGTTGCGATCAACAAGGACGCCGAAGCGCCGATCTTCCAGGTGGCCGACTATGGGCTGGTGGCGGATCTGTTCACAGCGGTGCCCGAATTGGTGACTGCGTTATAGGTTGCAGCGGATGCCGAGGTAAAGCAGAGGCCAGGCCTGTTCCTGGCAGTATGGTCGGCGGCACCGGCCAAACAATTCAAAAAGTAGGAGACATCGATCATGAGCCCATCAACCTCCGTCATCGCTGATGTGCCATCCCCTGGCGCAATTGCCCGCGTGGCCATCGGCGACTTCCTGCGCCGCTCGGCAGCGCGAGACCGCGCCAAGACGGCGTTCGTGCTCGGCGATCAGAGCATGAGCTACGGTGAGCTCGATGAGCGCGTGACCCGCTGCGCCAATGCCTTGCTGGCCGCTGGCTTGGTGCGAGGTGACCGCGTGACCACGCTATGCAATAACTCGCTTGAGTTCCTGGTGGCCATGTTCGGCATCCATCGCGCCGGCCTGATCTGGGTGCCGATCAACACGGGCCTGGGGCTGGATGACGTTCGCTACATCATCGACCACTCTGAGGCGCGCTTCCTGCTGGTGGATGCCGCTCTGCTGGTGCGCCCGGAGTTGCGTGCAGCCATCGAGGCGCAGCCCGGTCGCGGATGGGTGCTGGAAGGCGAGGGGGCTGGGGCTTTCTGCAGCTTCGCTGCAGCGATTGCTGCGCAGTCTGCCACTGAGTCCGAGGTCGAAATTCATGACCGCGACGTAGCCCAGATCATGTACACCAGCGGAACCACCGGCCGCCCTAAAGGGGTGATGCAAAGCCATTTGTCGGTGGTGATGGCAGCGATGAACAACGCGCTTGAGTTGGGGGTGTGGCGCGATGCCGTGAACATTGCCGTGCTGCCCCTCTTTCATTGCGCCCAGCACACGCTGATGTGCGGCGTGCTGGCGGGCGGCGGCACGGTGATTGTGATGCGCGCTTTCGAACCCGCCGCCATGCTCGACGCCATCGAGCGTGAACGGGTGACCTTGCTGGTGGGCTTGCCGCTGATGCACCAGGCCATGCTCGATCATCCCTCGCGCCCGGGGCGCGACCTGTCGAGCCTGCGCATGTGCGTGTACGCCATGGCGCCCATGGCCGAGACCCTGCTGCGCCGCCTGATCGCCGAGTTCTGCCCGAATTACTCATTGGCCACCGGCCAGACCGAGATGTACCCGCTCACCATGGCCTTCCGGCCCGAAGAGCAGCTTAAACGCTTTGGTTCCTACTGGGGCGCCAGTGCATTGATCAACGACACGGCGGTGATGGACGACGCGGGCCAGCTGCTCGGCCCCGGCGAGGTCGGCGAGATCGTGCACCGCGGTCCGAACGTGATGGAGGGCTACTACAAAAATCCCGAAGCCACCGCCGAGGCACGCGCTTTCGGCTGGCACCACACCGGTGACCTCGGCATGTGGGTCGATGGCCAGATGATGTTCAGGGACCGCAAGAAGGACATGATCAAGACCGGCGGCGAAAACGTGCCGTCCATCAAGGTCGAGGCCACGTTGCTGCGCCACCCGGCGGTGGCCAATGTGGCGGCGGTAGGTTTGCCGCACCCGCGCTGGGTCGAGGCGGTCACCGCCTTCGTGGTGCTCAAGCCAGGGGCGCAGGCCGACGAGGCCGAGTTGATCAACCACTGCAAGGAGCATCTCGGTGGCTTTGAGGTGCCCAAGGCGATCCGCATCGTCGATGCCTTGCCGATGACCTCCACCGGCAAGATTCAAAAGCATCCGCTGCGTGACAGCTATCGCGCCCTGTACGAGGACATTGAACGATAGGTGTCGGGAAGGTCATGGGGTGTGCAACACACGCCCGCGCCTGTGACCAGGCTGCTTGCAAGGCGTGCTTCGGCTTGAGGTCCTAACTAACCACCGTTCTGTCAATATGTTCGCATGACCTTTATCGAAACCAGCCGGTTTCCGGCAGGCGCGGACAGTCGCCCTTGATCCTTGATCCTTGATCCTTGATCCTTGTTCATCCCACCGTCAGAAAGGTTTTCCATGTCCGTCGTTCCTGCCATCTTGCTTGCGGTTGATGCCGACGGCATTGCGACCCTGACCCTCAACCGGCCCGATCAGCTCAATGCCTTCGATCTTGAGATGGTGGATGCTTGGCGCGCAGCACTTGAGCAGGCCGAAGCTGATGAGCGAGTCAAGGTCATCGTCGTCACCGGTGCCGGTCGTGCTTTTTGTGCCGGCGGCGATTTCGAGGAGATGGCCAAATTCAGCGAAATGGACAGCATGGGACGCAAGGATTTTCTGTACCGCCACGTGCATCGCATTGCGCTCACGCTGGAGCGGATGGAAAAACCGGTCATTGCCGCTGTCAACGGCGCTGCGCGAGGCGCTGGCTGCGACATGGCTTTGATGTGCGATATCCGTTTGATGGCCAGCTCAGCCACGCTTGCCGAGAGTTATATCAACATCGGACTGATGGCTGGTGATGCCGGTGCCTGGTACTTGCCGCGCCTGATTGGCACCGCGCGCGCGCTTGAGTTGTTCTGGACCGGTCGCGTGGTGGGGGCGGAAGAGGCCGAACGCATTGGCATGGTCAATCGCGTGGTGCCCGATGCCGAACTGATGACCGCCACCTACGATATGGCGCGCACCATTGCCGCCAAGCCGCAGCAGGCGGTACGCTTTTTTCGCCGCGCCGTCTACCAAAGCCAGACCATGGCGCTCGCCACGCACTTGGACATGGTGTCCTCGCACATGGCGGTGCTCGAAGACACGCCTGAGCATCGCGCCGGCATTGCGGCTTTCCGCACCCGCTCGCGCGCCAGCAAGTAAAAAAGGGCGGCGCCGTGCAAGGCATTCTGAGTGGCATCACCGTCATCGATCTGTCCCGCTTGATTGCCGGGCCTTACGCGGCCATGGTGCTGGCCGATCTGGGCGCGCGCGTCATCAAGGTCGAGGCGATCACCGGCGAGGAGGGGCGGCATTTTGGCCCGCCGTTTTATGGCGACTCCAGCGTCGCTTTCATGACCTGCAACCGGGGCAAGGAGTCGATCGCGCTGGACATACGCACCCCTGCCGGGCGCTCGGTGCTGGAGCGGTTGATTTCAAAAGCCCAGGTTCTGGTGCACAACTTTCGCCCCGACTTTGCCGAGACACATGCGCTGACCTACGACGCGGTGCGGCGCATCAACCCGACGCTGGTGTACTACATGGTCAGCGCCTTCGGTGAGCAGGGCGACTACCGGCTCAGGCCCTCGGTCGACAGCGTGGTGCAGGGCATGACGGGGGCCTTCTACGCCAGCGGGGAAGAGGGCAATCCACCGGTTCGTATCGGCTTGCCGATCATCGATGTGGCGTCCGGCATGTGCGGCGCGTTGGGCGTGCTGGCCGCGGTGATGCATTGGCAGCAGACCGGCCAGGGGCAGCGCGTGGAGTTGTCCCTGGTGGACACCATGTTCAATTTTCTTGCCAGCAAGGTGGGTGAATATGCGGTTGAGCAGCGCGAGCCGGTTCGTGCGGTGAACCTGCCGATTGCTGTGCCGAGCCGTCACTTTCGAGGCTCCGACGGTGCCTGGTTCAGCGTGTCGGTGGTGAATGAAGGTGCGTTCAAGCGGTTTTGCGCCGTCATCGAGCGGCTGGAGTGGCTCAACGATCCGCGTTACCAGCGCAATGCGGTGCGCATTGCCAACCGGCCGGCGCTGCTGGCTGAACTGGAGGCGATTTTCATCACCCGTTCGGCGGCTACCTGGGTGGCAGCCTTCGAGGCCGCCGATATTCCCTGTGGTCCGGTGAACACGGTGTCCGAGGCCATGGCCGACCCGGTGCTGGTCGCCCGTTTCGTGGAGCATCCTGAGATGCCGGGGCTGCCGCTAATCCCTTTTCCGGCGCAGCTTGCCGCGGGCATGCGCAAGATCGGTGACATGCTGGCACCTCCCGCGCTGGGGCAGCATACCGGGCCGGTGTTGGGCGAACTGGGCTATGGTGGGCCGGAGATTGCCCAACTGGTGCGCGACGGGGTCGTGCGCCTGCACGAAACTGCCATGGCAACCGCAGCAGTAGGGAAACCATGAGCAAAACTTCGCCCGACATTCTGTGGATCCCCAGCGCGGATCGCATCGAGGGTGCCGAGTTGACCTGTTTCCAACAATGGCTGGAACGCGAAAAAGGCGTGCGCTTTGCCGGCTACGAGGCCTTGTGGCAATGGTCCGTGGATGACTTGGAGGGTTTCTGGGGCGCCATCGTCGGCTATTTTGAGCTTCCGCTCGACGACTGGAATGGCCCGGTTCTGAGCGATCGGCAGATGCCGGGCGCGCAATGGTTTGTGGGCGCGCGCACCAACTATGCGCGGCAGGTGTTCCGGCACGCTACGGATGCCAGACCGGCCATCGTTTTTCGCAATGAAGCGGGCGAGCGGGCGGACATGTCTTGGCGCACGCTGCAGGACCAAGTGGCGGCGCTGGCGCAGTGGCTGCGCGCAGCGGGCGTGGGGCCGGGCGACCGCGTGGTGGCCTACCTGCCCAATATTCCGCAATCCATCGTGGCTTTTCTGGCCACGGTTTCCGTGGGGGCGATCTGGTCGGTGTGCTCGCCCGACATGGGGGCGCCCACGGTGCTGGACCGTTTCCGGCAAATCGATCCGAAGGTGTTGATCGCGGTCGATGGCTACCGCTGGGGTGGCAAGCGCTTCGACCGGCGCGACACCGTGGCCATGCTGCTCGACGGGCTGCCCAGCGTCGAGCGCTGCGTGCTCCTGCCCTACCTGGAGCGCAGCGCCAGCGTGGGCGCGCTGCGCGGTGGCGTGCTCTGGAGCGAGGTGGTCAGCGGCCCAGCTGAACTGCGCATTGAGTCAATGCCTTTCGACCACCCGCTGTGGGTGGTGTATTCATCGGGCACCACCGGCTTGCCCAAACCCATCGTGCACGGCCATGGCGGCATCGTGCTGGAGCAGGTCAAGCTGATGCGCCTGCACAACGACCTCGGTCCCGAAGACCGCTTCCACTGGTTTTCCACCACGGGCTGGATCATGTGGAACTGCCAGGTGGGTGGCTTGCTGGTGGGGGCGACGGTCTGCCTGTACGACGGCGCCCCGGCCTGGCCCGACTACACCACGCTGTGGCGCTTCGCGGGGGAAGTCGGCGTGACGTTTCTGGGTGCCGGTGCGGCGTTTTATGCGGCCTGCCAGAAAACAGGCGTAGAGCCGCGCGAGGTGGGCGCGCTGGGGCCGCTGCGCACCGTGGGTTCGACCGGCTCGCCACTGTCCCTGGAAAGCTACCAGTGGATTGCCAAGCATGTCGGGCGCGATGTCTGGATCAACCCGATCTCCGGCGGCACCGACTTCGCAGGGGCCTTCGTCGGCGGCGTGCCGACCCTGCCCGTTGTCGTGGGAGAAATGCAGGGGCGCTGCCTCGGGGCGCGCGTCGAGGCCTTCAACGAGCAGGGCCAGCCGGTCGTGGACGAGGTGGGTGAGTTGGTCTGCACCGCGCCCATGCCGTCCATGCCCCTCTACTTCTGGAACGACCCCGGCAACCGGCGCTATCTGGACAGTTATTTCGACATGTACCCCGGCGTCTGGCGGCATGGCGACTGGCTTCGCATCACACCGCGCGGCGGCGCAATCATCTACGGCCGCAGCGACACCACCATCAACCGCCACGGCGTGCGCATGGGCACGAGCGACATCTACAGCGTGGTCGAGGCGCTGCCCGAAGTGCTCGACAGTTTGGTGGTCGATCTTGAGTTTCTGGGGCGCGAAAGCTATATGCCGATGTTCGTCGTGCTGCGCCAGGGCGTGGCGCTGGACGCGCCGCTGATCGGGCGCATCAAGAGCGCCATCCGCGCGGCCGCGTCGCCGCGCCATGTGCCGGACGAGGTGTTTCCCGTGGCCGAGGTGCCGCGCACGCTCACCGGCAAGAAGCTCGAACTGCCGATCAAGAAGCTGCTGCTCGGCCAGCCCATCGACAAAGTGGTCAACCGCGATGCGCTGGCCAACCCCGCCAGCCTTGACTGGTTTCTTGAGTTTGCGCGCGTGCGTGCCACGCAGACCCGATAGTTTCCCCCAACCAATATCACGAAGAAACACCATGAGCGATCAGGAAGTCATTTACGACGTCAAAAATTACGTTGCCACCATCACCATCAATCGGCCCAAGACGCTCAACGCTTTCACTGGTGACACCATCAAGGACATGGAGCGACTGCTGGCCCAGGCCGGCGACGATCCGAAGGTCGGCGTGATCGTGCTGACCGGTGCTGGCGAGCGCGCCTTTTGTGTCGGCGGTGATGTCAACTGGGAAAAGGGCGAAGGTGGCAAGAGCGGCCTGCAGGACCTGGAATTCAACTTCAACCGCCAGATCGCCGAATGTCCCAAGCCGGTGATCGCGCGCGTCAACGGCTATGCCATTGGTGCCGGTCACCACATTGCCTACTTTTGTGACTTCACGATTGCCGCCGAGCATGCGATCTTTGGTCAGAACGGGCCACGCGTCGGCTCACCGGCCGGTGGCTATATCGTCTCGCACGCGGCCAATGTGCTTGGCCACAAGCGGGCGCGCGAACTGTGGATGCTGTGCCGCCGCTACAGCGCGAAGCAGGCGTTCGACTGGGGTCTGGCCAACTCGGTGGTGCCCATGGCCCAACTCGACGAAGAGGTGCAGAAGTACTGCGACGAATTGCTGTCGCTGTCGCCGACCTGCCTGAAGATTGTCAAGCGTTCGTTCTACCACCACATGGCCCCGATCATGGGCAAGGACATGAACGACCTGATCCAGGAAGTGGCACCTAACTATTTCAGTACCGGCGAGCAGCAGGAAGGGGCCAGCGCCTTTCTTGAGAAGCGCAAGCCCGACTTCAGCAAATTCCGCTAACCGGTAACCTTTGTCCTGCGCGGCTCGGCGGGGAACTTTTAGAGACTGAAAATGATGAACCAAGAACGTTACCCCGAGTTGCGTGCCGCGCTGCGCGATCTTTTCAAACGCTTCCCTGACGAGTACTTTCGCAAGATTGACGATGCCCGTGCTTACCCCGAGGCGTGTGTGGACGCGCTGACCAGGGCCGGCTGGCTGGCGGTGATGATTCCGCAGGAGTACGGCGGAGCTGGCTTGGGTCTGGCCGAAGCCTCGGTGGTGATGGAAGAGGTCAACCGCTGCGGCGGCAATGCCGGCGCCTGTCACGGCCAGATGTACAACATGGGCACCTTGCTGCGCCATGGCTCGGACGAGCAAAAGCGCCGCTACCTGCCAAAAATCGCGAGCGGCGATCTGCGCCTGCAGTCCATGGGCGTGACCGAGCCAACCACAGGCACCGACACCACCAAGATCAAGACCACCGCAGTCAAGCAGGGCGACCGCTATGTGGTCAATGGCCAGAAGGTCTGGATCTCGCGGATTCAGCACTCCGATCTGATGATTTTGCTGGCACGCACCACCCCGCTCAAGGATGTGAAGCGCAAGTCAGAGGGCATGTCGATCTTTATCGTTGACCTGCACCAGGCCATTGGCCAGGGCATGACTGTGAACCCGATCCGCAACATGGTCAACCACGAGACCAATGAGCTGTTCTTCGACAACCTCGAAATCCCGGCCGAGAACCTGATCGGCGAGGAGGGCAAAGGTTTCAAGTACATCCTGGACGGCCTGAACGCCGAGCGCACGCTGATTGCCGCCGAGTGCATTGGCGACGCCCGCTGGTTCGTCGAGCGCAGCGCCCGCTATGCCCGCGAGCGCCGCGTGTTTGACCGCCCGATTGGGCAGAACCAGGGCGTGCAGTTTCCCTTGGCCGAGGCCCACATCGAGACCGAAGCCGCTGACCTGATGCGCTGGCGTGCCTGCGAGCTGTTTGACGCCCACCAACCGTGTGGCGCAGAGGCCAATATGGCCAAGTACCTGGCCGCCAAAGCCTCCTGGGAGGCGGCCAACACCGCCATTCAGACCCATGGCGGCTTTGGCTTTGCCTGCGAATACGACATCGAGCGCAAGTTCCGCGAAACCCGGCTGTACCAAGTGGCGCCGATCTCCACCAACCTGATTCTGAGTTACGTGGCCGAGCATGTGCTCGAGTTGCCGCGCTCATTCTGAAAGAAATTGCCATGCGTCCATTGGAAGGAATGCTGATTGTCACGCTGGAGCACGCGATTGCCGCGCCGTTCTGCACCCGCCAGTTGGCCGATCTCGGCGCGCGCGTCATCAAGGTCGAGCGTCCGGGCGAGGGCGACTTCGCCCGCGCCTACGACAGCCGGGCCCACGGCTCGGCTTCCCACTTCGTCTGGTGCAACCGCTCCAAGGAAAGCCTGACGCTCGACCTCAAACACCCGGCCGCACGCGCCGTACTGCAAAAGCTGGTGGAGCGCGCCGACGTGCTGGTGCAGAATCTGGCGCCCGGTGCTGCCGCGCGCATGGGACTGGACCATGCCAGCCTGGCGCCGGTCAACCCGCGCATCGTGGTGTGCGACATCTCGGGCTACGGCGACGGCGGCCCCTACACCGCGAAAAAGGCCTATGACCTGCTGATCCAGAGCGAAGCCGGTTTTGTGTCGGTGACCGGCACGCCGGAGACGCCATCCAAGGCCGGGCTGTCGATTGCCGACATCGCCGCTGGCATGTACGCCTACAGCAGCGTGCTGGCCGCTTTGCTGGAGCGCGGGCGCACGGGGCGTGGCCAGCGGCTCGAAATCTCCATGCTCGAAGCCATGTCCGAATGGATGGGCTTCCCGCTCTACTACACGCTGGATGGCCAGCCGCCGCCGCTGCGTGCCGGCGCCTCGCACGCCGCCATTTACCCCTACGGCCCTTTTACCTGCGGCGACGGCAAGCAGGTGGTGCTGGCGGTGCAGCACGACCGCGAATGGGCCACCTTCTGCAACCAGGTGTTGCAATTGCCCGAGCTGACCGCACAGTACCTGGGCAACGCCAACCGGCTGGCCCAGCGCGAGAAACTGCGCGGCATCATCGAAGGTGTCTGCGCCACCCTGACCGCGGCGCAACTGGTGGCGCGGCTGGAGGCGGCGCAAATCGCCAACGGCCAGCTCAACGAGATGGCCGACCTGTGGAAGCACCCGCAACTCGCGGCGCGTGGGCGCTGGACCGAGATCGGTTCGCCAGGCGGCACGCTGCCGGCGCTGTACCCGCCGCACCACGTCCAGGGCAGCGAGCCGCCGCCGCCCATGGGGCCGGTGCCTGCGCTGGGTCAGCACACCGAAGCCATCCTGACCGAGCTCGGCTACGGCGAGACTGACATCGCCCGGCTGCGTGCAGACCAAGCCATCTGACTGCGAGATCGATGCCATGACCCCAGATACAAACCCGAGCGCGACGCTGGCTGCCTTTGCCGCCGATCTGTCATTCGACACCATTCCGGCGCCGGTGCTGCGCCGAACCGAAGACCTGTTCCTCGACTGGTACGCCTCCGCGTTGGCGGGCAAGGGCGCCCGGCCGGTCGAGGCCATCGAAGCCTATGCCCGCACCATGGGGCCGGCCTCCGGCCGCGCCGAGGTGCTGATCTCGCGCCGCACCACCTCGCCCCATTTCGCTGCGATGGTCAACGCGGCCGCCTCGCATTTCGCCGAGCAGGATGACGTCCACAACGGCTCGGTGTTTCATCCCGCAGCCGTCGTGTTCCCGGCGGCGCTGGCCATCGCGCAGGACATCGGTGCCAGCGGCCGCGAGTTCCTGGCCGCCGTAGTGGCGGGCTATGAAGTCGGCATTCGGGTGGGCGAGTTCCTGGGCCGCTCGCACTACCGCATCTTTCACACCACGGCCACCGCCGGCACGCTGGCCGCCGCTGCGGCGGCCGGACGGCTGCTCAAGCTCGATGCGACCACCATGCTGCATGCCTTCGGCAGCGCCGGCACACAAGCCGCCGGGCTGTGGGAGTTTTTGCGCGACGCCGCCGACTCCAAGCAACTGCACACCGCGCATGCGGCGTCCAGCGGCTTGGCTTGCGCCTACTTGGCGCGCGAGGGGCTGACCGGCGCGCGCCAGATTCTGGAAGGCGCGCAAGGCATGGCTGCGGGCATGTCGAACGACGCCGATCCGGCGCGCCTGACCGACCGCCTGGGCCAGCGCTGGGCCACGGCGGAAACCTCGTTCAAATACCACGCCTCGTGCCGCCACACCCACCCCAGCGCCGACGCGCTGCTGGCGCTGATGCAGACGCATGGGCTCAAGGCCGACGATATTGCCGCGGTGACCACCCATGTGCACCAGGGCGCCATCGACGTGCTGGGCCGCGTCACCGTGCCCGCCACCGTGCACCAGGCCAAATTCTCAATGGGCACGGTGCTGGCGCTGGCCGCCGAATACGGCTTTGCCGGGCTGAATGAATTTGAAGCGCATTACCTCGCGCCGCGCGTGGCCGCCTTGCGCGACCGCGTGACGATGCAGCTCGACGCCGAGGTCGATAAGGCCTACCCGCAGCGCTGGATCGGCAAGGTAACGGTGAGCACGCGCGATGGCCACACCTTTGGCGCGCGGGTCGATGAGCCCAAAGGCGACCCTGGCAACACCCTGACACGTGCCGAGCTGGAAGACAAGGCGCAGCGCCTGGCGGCCTACGGCAAGGGGGCCACGCCTGCAGAGGTGGAGGCACTGATCGCGCGCGTCTGGGCGGTCGCCGAGGCGCCGCACATCGAGCGCTGGTTGGCGGCATGAGCATGGCGACCAGCACCCCCGGCCTCCATGTCCTTCCGCGTGCCTATCTTTTTGTGCCCGCAGACAGGCCTGAGCGTTTTGCCAAGGCGCGCGCCAGCGGCGCCGACGCGGTGATTGTTGATCTGGAAGACGCGGTTGCCCCCGAGGCGAAGGCGAGCGCACGCGACGCGTTGGCGGCGGCGCTTGATGCGTCGGCACCGCTGGTTGTGCGCATCAATGCCGCTGGCACGCCCTGGTTTGAAGACGATCTCGAACTGTGTCGCCATCCTGGTGTGGCGGCGGTGATGCTGCCCAAGGCCGAGGGTATCGATGCCGTGTGCACCGTGGTCGAGATCACCTATAAGGACGTGTTGCCGATCATCGAGTCGGCGCGCGGACTTAGGGAAATCCACAGCATTGCGAGCGTGCCGGGCGTGATCCGCCTGGCTTTTGGCAGCGTCGATCTGGCGCTCGATCTGGGCATTGACTGTGCGCCCGATGGCGCGGAGTCAGAGCTGCTGGCTTTCCGCTCACAAGTGGTGCTGGCCTCGCGGCTGGCCGGGCTGGCCGCGCCAGTTGATGGTGTCAGCACCGCGATCGAGGACCTGCAACGCTTGCAGGCGGACACTGAACGCTCACGTCGACTCGGCTTTGGTGCCAAGCTGTGCATCCACCCGAAGCAGCTTGCCATCGTCCAGGCGGTGTTCACGCCGACCCCCGAACGGCTTGACTGGGCGCGCCGCGTCTGCAAAGCATTTGAAACGGCGGGTGGTTCCGCTGTGGCGGTTGACAGCCAGATGGTCGATCTGCCGGTGTACCAGCGTGCACAAGCCGTGCTGCGCGACGCGGGTCTGAGCGCCTGATTTTTTAACCCACTCCAATCGACTGGAATTCCTTATGACTCGCAAAGCCAAACCCATCCGCTCCGACATTGCCTGGAGTACCCCCGACCGCATCGAGGTGCACGGCAAGAGTCTGCCTGACGAAATCCTCGGCCATCTCAACCTGGGTGATATGGCCTTCTTGCAGATCGTCGGGCGCATGCCAACGCAGCAGGAGTCCAACGTCTTCAACGCCATCGCGGTGACGCTGGTCGAGCACGGCATCACGCCCAGTGCGCTGGTCGCGCGACTGACCTACGCCGGTGCGCCCGAATCGCTGCAGGCCGCCGTGGCGGCCGGATTGTGCGGTCTGGGCAGCGTGTTCGTCGGCAGCACCGAAGGCACCGCCAAAATGCTGTACGAGGCCCTGCCACCCGAAACGAAAGGAGCTGATCTGGAGCGCATCGCTTGCGACACCGTGGCAGCCTTTCGCGCGCGCGGCCAGATCATTCCGGGGCTCGGCCATCCGCTGCACAAGCCGGTCGATCCGCGTGCCCCGCGCCTGTTCCAGATCGCCAAGGACAATGGCTTTTCAGGCGACTACATCCGGCTCGAACAACTGATCTGCGCCGAGGCCGAACGCGTCGCTGGCAAGTCGCTTCCCGTCAACGCGACCGGCGCCATCGGCGCCATCAGCTGCGAGCTCGGGCTACCATGGAAAATTGTGCGCGGCATCGGCGTCCTGGCGCGTGCCATCGGGCTGGTGGGACACATCCTGGAAGAGAGCAAGAACCCGATGGCGGTCGAGATCTGGCAGCGGGTCGAAGACGAGGCCACCCAGCACATCAGACCACAAGGCGCCTGAAGCGCTGTGGCTGGCCTTGCAGGCACGATGCGCCCGCGTCGACCTATCGATTGAATTTTTCTGGACACCACTGGAGTATTGCGCAATGAATGACACGATCCTGAGAGAAGAACCCATCCACTGGGTGCAATCACCCCCGCAGCCTGCCGAGGCATCGAGCGTGGGAACCTTGTCGGTCGAGGCCCGCCAGCAGGCCTGGCCGGTGGCCGAGGTGCAGGCCCTGCTGGACCTGTCATTCCCTGAGCTGATGCACCGCGCGCAGACCGTGCACCGCGAGCACCACGACCCCACCGAGATGGAGCTGGCCACGCTGCTGTCCATCAAGACCGGCGGCTGCCCGGAGGACTGCGGCTATTGCCCGCAGTCGGTGCACCACGAGACCGGCGTGCCCGCCACCAAGATGATGACGCCCGAGGAAGTGCGCGAGGCCGTGCTCGGCGCCAAGGCGGCCGGCGCCTCGCGCTTCTGCATGGGTGCCGCCTGGCGAGCGCCCAACGACCGCGACCTGGAAAAGGTCGAGGAGTTGGTGCGCGTGATCAAGGACGAGGGCCTGGAGGCCTGCTGCACCCTGGGCATGCTCACGGGCGACCAGGCGCAACGCCTCAAGGGCGCTGGTCTGGACTACTACAACCACAACCTGGACACCGCGCCCGAGCTGTACGGCGACATCATCACCACCCGCGACTACCAGGACCGGCTGGACACGCTGGGCCACGTGCGCGGGGCCGGCATCCACGTCTGCAGCGGCGGCATCGTGGGCATGGGCGAGTCCCGCGCCGGGCGCGCCGGCCTGATCGCGCAACTGGCCAACCTGGCACCGTACCCCGAGTCGGTGCCGATCAACCACCTGGTCAAGGTGCCCGGCACGCCGCTGGCCGACGAGCCCGACCTCGACCCGCTGGAGTTCGTGCGCACCGTGGCGGTGGCCCGCATCACCATGCCCAGGGCCAAGGTGCGCCTGTCGGCCGGGCGCCGGCAGATGGACGAATCGACCCAGGTGCTGTGCTTCCTGGCCGGCGCCAACTCCATCTTCTACGGTGACAAGCTGCTGGTGACCGGCAATCCCGACGTGGAAGCCGACCAGGACCTGCTGGCCCGCACGGGCATGCACACCACGCGGGCGCACGCCTGACCTTGGCCCTGTCGATGGCCGAGGCTCCCTCCGTTCAAGCAAATCCCCTATGTTCCGCACCCTGCTGAAATCCAAAATCCACCGCGCCACCGTCACCCACTGCGAGCTGCACTATGAAGGCTCTTGCGGCATCGACGAAGACCTGCTGGAGGCGAGCAACATCCGCCCCAACGAACAGGTTCACATCTGGAACGTCAACAACGGCGAACGGTTCATCACCTACGCCATCAGGTCGCCGCGCGGCAGCGGCATCATTTCGCTCAACGGCTCGGCCGCCCGGCGCGCCAGCGTGGGCGACCTGGTGATCATCGCGGCCTTCGGCATGGTGCACGAAGACAAGCTCGACGAGGCCGTGCCCCAGCTGGTGTTCCCCGACGCTGCCAACCGCATCGTCGAGACCCGCAGCGAGCCCGCAGGTCCGCAGGCCGGCGACCCGGTCATCCTGCCCCCGGGCGCCGAGCTTTGACGCAGCCCGTGTCGGCCAACGCCGCCTGGCGCCAGCGCAGCCCTGGTGGGTCAACCTGTTCGGCCACAACCACCCCGCGATCCGCGCTGCGCTGATCGACCAGCTGCACACACTGGGCCACGTGATGCTTGCAGGCTTCACCCACGGGCCAGTGGTTGAACTCTCCGAACGCCTGGCCGCGCGCACCGGCCTGGGCCACGCCTTCTACGGCAGCGACGGTGCCAGTGCCACGGAGTTCGCGCTGAAGATGAGCGCCCACCACTGGCGCAATGCGGGCCGGGCAGGCAAGTGCCGGTTTGTCAGTGTCGCCGGGGGCTACCACGGAGAGACGGTGGGCGCGCTGGCCGTGACCGACATCGCGCTGTTCCGTGAAGCCTACGCGCCGCTGGTGCGCATGGCCGCCACCGTGCCCAGCCCCGACGCCAGGCAGGCCGCGCCCGGCGACACCCCGGCCGACGTGGCTGAGGGGGCCGCCGCCTCTCTGGGCGACTGGCTGGCCGAACACGCGCACGAGACCGCTGCGGTGATCATCGAGCCGCTGATCCAGTGCGCCGCCGGCAAGGCCATGCACGACCCGCTGTACCTGAAACGTGAAACGCGCGCGTGAGCTTTGCGACCGGCACCAGGTGCACCTGGTGCTCGACGAAATCGCGGTCGGCTTCGGCCGCACCGGCACACTGTTCGCGCACGAGCAGGCGGGCATCCGCCCCGACTTTCTCTGCATCTCCAAGGGCCTGACCGGCGGCACGCTGCCACTGTCGGTGGTGCTCACCACCGACGCGGTCTATGCCGCCTTCTACGACGACGAGGTGGCGCGCGGCTTCCTGCATTCGCACAGCTACACCTGCAACCCGCTGGCCTGCCGCGCCGCGCTGGCCACGCTGGACCTCTTCGCGCAGACCGACGCGCTGCGCCAGAACCTGGGCACCAGCGAGCGGCTGGCCGCGCAGTTCGCGCCGATCTCCAAGCACCCGCGTGTGCGCTTCGATCGACGCAAGGGCATGGTCTTCGCGTGGCACGTGCTCAGCACGCCTGCCCGACTTCGGCCACCGCTATGCCTGCCGCGCGCTGGCGCAGGGGCTGCTGCTGCGCCCCATCGGCCACACGATCTACGCCATCTTATCGACGATGCCCTGGTGCGACAGTAGTGGTCACGCCACCTCCAAATCCACCATCGCCTCGATGCACAGGTTGCGTTCGTACAGCAGCAACGCGCGGATCGCGCGCAGCCTGACCGCCAGGCACGAGGCGTCGGGAGCGAAAGCCAGCTCTTCGGTCAGCGCCGAGGTGCTGTCTGCCAGGGCCTCACGATGCCGCCCCGCCTTGAACAGCAAGGCGGAAAAGATCACCCGCACCCACATGTGGCCGAAAGGCGAAGGAGCCTCCCCGAACTTCACTTGCACCTCGCGCAAGGACTGGGGGGCCTCGGTGAAACGTCAATTGCATTTGTGCGCATAGGCCAGAACCGTTTGTGCGGCGCCATAGTGGAATGGGTCCTGATCTTGTGCCTGCCGGCCAATGGCGCACAAAGACCTGGCATAGCGGCGCAAAAAAGCATCATGGGACGACGACGTTGTCCAAGGGCCTGCAACAACGCCAGCAAGCCGCTATCGACCACCGCCGCCGCGTCAATGGCCGCCATCGCGACCGGCTCCGACGGGCCTCCGACCGCATTCAACAAGGAGCGAACAAAGAACACCTGGTCGCGCCAGGAAGCATCGAGTCCCACCCACACGGGGTCTGCGTCTTTGCAAGCGCGAAACCATCCGCCCATCAATGTCGTCTTGCCATAGCCGACCGGCGCAACGATGGCCACGCTCCGATCATGCATGGACAAGGGCGCAATCGCCCGCCGCGCCACTGTGGCCGTCGTCAGGTCAGGAGGAGCCCCCTCGACTGCCGCCTGGGAGGACGGCGCAGCAAGCTGCGGCCACCGAAATCCCGCGTTGGGTTGGGTCGTGTCCTCAGACACTCAGAAGGCGCACGACGACGCTGCTTCACGCTGGAGGTCCGGCCGCCCGGAATCGCGGCAGCGACACACCAACACCGACGGGTTCGCAAACCAACTCGACAGCCATGTCGAAAGTGACTGCTGAAGGGTCTGCGCCGATGAAGGAGCTGATCATCCACGGACCTTCTTCGAGTTCGACCAGCAGCACCGCATAGGGCGTGTCCTGTTTGAAAGCCGGGCCGGGCGCCCGGTGAACCACGCTGAACGAATGCACCTTGGCGCGACCGCTGGCGGCGCGGTGCTCTAGGCGCTCGCTACCGCACTCACGGCAGATCGCCTGTTGGTAGAGCTGCACGTGGCCGCACGCTGGGCAGTGCTGCAGCAGCAGCTTGCCCTCCTGAATGCCGCGCCAATAGATGTCCGAATCTGCATCCGGCATCGGCTGTGGCTTGAGGTGGGCGTCTTTGAGGTTGATCACAGCGTGGCCTCCGTTCCCAGGATGGTGGTGGCGTTGGTCGCAAAACCGGCGCCCAGGCTATGCACCAGGCCAAGTTCAGCGCCCGCGACCTGGCGTTCACCGCAGCTTCCGCGCAGCTGGTTGACGACCTCGTAGAAATGAAACAGCGAGCCCGGCATGCCCGAGTGCGCGAACGACAGCAGGCCGCCATGGGTGTTGCAGGGGATGGCTCCGCCGTAGGTGATCTGCCCGTCCTCGACGAAGCGCCCACCCTCGCCCTTGGGGCAGAAACCGAGGTCCTCCAGCATCATGATCACCGTGCCGGTGAAGCAGTCATAGACGCCGGCCACGTCGATGTCCTTCGGCCTGCAGCCCGCCATGTCGTAGGCCCTGGCACTCGACTGCACCGCGCCCGTGGTGGTCAGCGAGGGCATCAGGAAGATGTGCTCGTGCGTGTAGCATTCGCCGCCGCCGAGGATGTAGATGGGCTTGGCAATTCCCAGCGCCCTGGCGCGCTCGGCCGAGGTGACGATGAAGGCTGCTGCGCCGTCGGAGATGAGCGAGCAGTCAAGCTTGTGGTAGGGCGTTGTCACCCAGCCGGAATTCAGCACGTCATCGACGCTCAGCGGATCGGTCATCTGCGCCCCCGGCGTGCGGCGTGCGTGTTCGCGGTGGATCACCGCCACCTTGGCAAATTGCTCGGAGGTGGTGCCGAACTCCTTCATGTGGCGATGCGCTGTCATGGCGAAGGTGTTGGCCACGGGAATGCCGAAGGGCATTTCGTATTGCTGGTCCCGGCTTTCGGTCATCGAGCGCAGGGCCAGGTCGGGCGACAGACCGGTCAGCAAGCTGTCGCCGCCCACCACCAGAACGGTCTCGGCCAGGCCGCCAGCAATGGCGGCGGCGGCGATGTTGAACAGGGTGGCCGCCGTGGCGCCGGAGACCTGCATCGTGTTGGAGAACGTCGGCTGGATGCCGAGGTACTCACTGAAGGCTACGCTGAATCGGTGAAACGGCGAGGCGAAGGCGGAGCTGGAAAGCACGCCATCGACCTCGTGCTTGCCGATGCCGGCATCGGCAAGCGCCTTGCCTGCTGCGTCGGCGGCCAGCGCGAGCGCGCTCTTGCCCGGCACGCGGCCGACGGCCGAAATGCCGGCGCCGATGATCGCGGTTTTACCGCGAAGCGTGTGCGAAGATGATACGGATTTGATGTTTGCCATGAGAGTCCTCGTTCAGCGTGCGGTGTCGAAGCCATGGAAGCTGGCAAGCGTCTCCACATCGGTTCGTTCGGTAATGAAGGCGTTCTCCGGGGCCGACAGATCCTCGTGCCCGAGGGCGATGCCGCAGGCGAGGATTTCGTGGTCACTGATCGGCAACTGGGCGCGCGCCACCTTGTGGAACCAAGCAAACGCGGCCTGCGCACAGGTGTGCAGTCCCTGCGCACGCGCGGCCACCATGATGTTCTGGATGAACATGCCCAGGTCCATGAAGCTGCCAGTGTTCAAACGGCGGTCGAGCGTGACGAGCAGCCCCACCGGCGCGTCGAAGAACGTGTAGTTGCGCAGCATCTGCCGCTCGCGTGCCGCCGCGTCGTCGCGGGCGATGCCCAGGCTGGCATACAAACCGAAACCGCAGCGACGCCGGCGCTCCAGATAAGGCTCGACCCAGGTCGTGGGGTAATACGCGTACTCGGGCTGATGCCGGTCAGGCTCGTGCGTGGCCGCCTCAATGAAGGCATCACACAGGCGCTGCCGGGCCTCACCCGCCACCGCATACACCTTCCACGGCTGCACGTTGTTGCCACTCGGGGCACGCGCCGCCACGCTCAGAATGTGCTGCACCACCGAGGAAGGAACGGAGGCAGGTAGAAACCGCCTGACCGATTTTCGGCTGCGAATCGCTTCGTCGACATGCACGGATAGACCGCCTTTCTGACTACGTAGAGCTGCGGAGAAGAAACGACGCGGTGAGAGTGCACCGCTGGACTCCAATACGACGTTCGGATAGGATTGCCCCATGAATTCTACCAAACAACCGTTTGATTGGGCGCCTTCCCCTGAACTGATGGCGCAGTCCAACCTGACCGCTTTTTTGCACAAAGTGGGCGAGTCCGACTTCGAAAACTTGAGTGCCCGTGCCGACGCCGATCCGGCCTGGCTGATGCAAGAGGTGTTCGAGTTCTGCGACTTCCGCTTCTACCAGCCCTACACGCAGATGCTTGACACCTCGCGCGGCATCGAATGGGCACGCTGGTGCATCGGCGGCACCACCAACATCGTGCTGAACTGCCTGGACCGGCACCGCGGAACGCCGGTGTGGGACCAGCCTTTCCTGGTGTGGGAGGGCGAAGACCCGAAAAACCGCAAGTCCTTGAGTTACCGCGAGTTTGATGCCGAGGTTTGCCGCCTGGCCGGAGCGTTGCAGTCGCTGGGTATTGGCCGAGGTGACCGGGTCGGCCTGTACCTGCCCAACCTGCCGGAGACCTTTGTCGCGTTCTTTGCGGTCCTGAAGATTGGCGCCGTGTTGATGCCGCTGTTTTCGGGCTTCGGGCCGCAACCCATCGTCGCTCGCCTGAACGACGGCCAAGCCAAGGCGGTGCTGACGGTGGACGGCACTTGGCGGCGCGGCACGCCCGGCGTCATGAAGTCGGTGCTGGACGAAGCCCTGCGCGAGACACCCAGCGTGCAGCACGTGATGGTGCTGCGTCACCTGGGTGAAGCGTCCCCATGCCCGATGACGCCCGGGCGCGACCACGACTGGGCCAGCCTGGTCGCCGCCCAGCCCCATGACATGCCGACCGCCGAGATGGCCTCCGAGGCCCCCGCCGTGTTGCTCTACACCTCGGGCACCACCGGCAAGCCCAAGGGCTGCATCTGGACCCACGTGAGTTTCCTGGGCTCGATGGTCACGCGCGACATGCACATCTGTGCCGATTTCAAGTCGAGCGACCGTTTCTTCTTCATGAGCGACATGGGCTGGATGGTGGGCGCCATGTGCGCCTGCATTCCGAGCTATTTCGGCGGCAGCCTGCTGGTGGCCGAAGGCACGCCCGACTTCCCCGACACGGGCCGCTTCTGGCGCCTGGTGCAAGATCACAAAGTCACCTACCTGGGTGTCGCGCCCACGCTGATCCGAAGCCTGATGCGCTACGGCGACGAAGAAGTCCAGCGCTACGACTTGTCTTCGCTGCGCATCACCTGCTCCGGCGGCGAGGCCTGGACCGAGGCGCCCTGGCGCTGGTTCTTCAAGCACATCTGCAAAGAGAAATTGCCGTTCCTCAACATCGTCGGCGGCACCGAGGTGGGCGGCTGCAACTTCACCGGCACCCTGCACCATCCCTTGCGGCCAGGCTCGTTCGGCGCGCGCGGGCTCGGCGCCGGGGTTGACATCGTCGATGAAAGCGGCCAGCCGGTCGGCGCGGGCCAGGTCGGCGAGCTGGTGCTGCGCAACCCCAACATCGGCTTCACCAAGAGCCTGTGGCGCGACGACGAACGCTACCTCGACAGCTACTGGCGCAACATTGCGGGCGTCTGGGTGCATGGCGACTTTGCGATGCGCGATGCGGACGGCCTGTTCTACATCCTCGGACGCAGCGACGACACGATTAAGGTCTCAGGCAAGCGCACCGGCCCGTCGGAGATCGAAACCCTGCTCACCGGCACCGGCAAAGTGTCAGAGGCGGCGGTGATCGGCGTGCCCGACGAGATCAAGGGCTCGGCCATCGTCTGCGTCTGCGTGCCGATGCCCGGCGTGGCGGCGGACGCGGCGCTGCAGGCCGAACTGTCCCAGGCGGTCGTCCATGGCATGGGCGCCTCCTACCGCCCCCGGCAGGTGCTGCTGGTCAGCGACCTGCCCAAGACGCGCAACATGAAGATCATGCGCCGCGTGGTGCGGGCGGTGTACAAGGGCGACAGTCCGGGCGACTTGTCGTCGCTGGTCAACCCGGAAACGGTGGCCGAGCTGCAGGGCAAACTTGCAAAAGCTTGAGCCTGGTTGTGCGCCACATCCTGCCCTGACGGGCAGGATGTGGCCCCGGATTTTTCACGCCTCTGACGATGTCGCCGCAGTATGCGACGCCGTCAGCAAATCGCAAACAACCTGCAGTTCCTCGTCGTCACGCGGCCCATAGACCATCACGATGTTCCCGGGCAGGCCATATTGACCCGCCAGCGGATGCAACTCCGCCCAGCCGTTTTCGATGACCTGGGGAACGATCTCGGGCGGCAAGGTCATGTGCAGACTGCCGTCACTGGGCGGGTGGATGTGGGCAAACTCCTTGCCGAACATGAAGGCGCCGAAGGACTGGCATCCGCATCGCGGTAAATAAAATAAAAGGCGCGCGCTCCGGGAACAGACACCTGGCTCGGACCAACTTCCACGCCGCCCAGGGACTGCCCCCTCTCGAAAACCAGCTCTTGCAGTTCTACCGGCGCATTCTGTTCAAGCTGCGTATGCGGATTGCTTGGCGTCGTCCGCGGGCGAGCGCCACGGCGCTGATGGCAGAGATAACTTGTCATGCGGTTCTCCGTCTTCGCGCTTCATCGTTTGTCGCTGCACACCTGCCGCGTGGGTTACAGGAACCCCCCCTCGGCGACAGGCGCCTACCGGCCCAGCAAGCCACCGCCACTCAGACCCCGCCTTCCTGGCCGAACCTGAAGCCGGAGACGGTGACGCCGCCAAAGAAACCTTCCTCGTGGTACACGCACACGGCTTCATCATGCCCGGCGGCACCCACCGCCACCATCAGGGGCAGCAGATGGTCTTCTTGCGGATGGGCCACGTGGGCGGCCGGCGCGTCTTGCCAGTCGATCAGCCGCTGCGCACGCTGGTGCGGCTCGGTGGTGACCAAGGTCTGCTGCAGCCAGTCGTCGAATTGCTTTGACGGCACCGCGGCGGACGGCCCCATGCGGCGCAGGTTGTGGTAGCTCAGGCCGCTGCCGACGATCAGCACGCCCTGCTCGCGCAGCGGCGCCAGGGCACGGCCGACGGCCAAATGCTCAGCCGGGTCATAGCCCGCGCGCAGTGACAGTTGCACGACCGGCACATCGGCCAGCGGGTACATCACCACCAGCGGCGCGAAGCTGCCGTGGTCAAAACCGCGCTGGGCATCAAGCAGCGCCGAGAACCTTGCGCTCTGGATCAACTGCCGCACCTGCTCGGCCAGCGCTGGCAGGCCCGGTGCCGGGTAATGGACATGGTAGGTATGTTCGGGGAAGCCAGAGTAGTCGTAAACCATGGGCGGCCGTTCGGCGGCCATCACGGTGTGAACTCGCGCTCCTCCCAATGGGCGGAGATCACGAGCACGGCCTTCGGTTGGGCGCCGAGCTGGCGTGGCATATCCCGCAGGGACTGCGCCAGACGGTCGTACATGCCGTTGGACTGCGCCATCATGTATGGCCAGGGTCCGCCGCCGTGCGAGATGAAGTAGGTCGGCAATGGCTCCGTTGTCACGGGCATGGTCCGCTCTTACAGAGCTTTATGCGTGCCGTCGCAAAGCGCGCCGTTCTTGCTTTGCTTGCAGCCGCAAAAATAGACAGTCTTGCTTTCGTCGGCGCTGTACTTGGTCGGCACGAACTCGCCGCCCTTGTGGCTGCCGTCGCAGAACGGCTGCGATTTGCTGAGACCGCAGGCACACCAGTAGTAGTCCTTGCCTTTTTCCACGTCGATTGCGAACGGCGTGGTGGCGGCGATATGCCGCTTACTCATGTTGAGCTCCTGAGGATGATTACGAAGTGATACGGCATTGGTTGAAGGCATCAACGAAAGCGCGGCTGATGGGCAGCCTCTTTGAGACTGGATGTCTACCCGACTGACCATGAGGAATAGCTTAATGTTTAATTTTGGTTAATCAATAGCTGTGTTATCAACACATCATTTCCTCACAAGAAACCATAAATGGATCTGACCTGCTCGGTTTTTTCGAGCCATTCATTCCTGTAAGACGGCCCGGTTGGGAATGGTTTGAATGGATGGATTGTGCTGCTTGAATTCGTGGGGCGTGAGGTAGTTCAGGCTGCTATGGGGGCGCACCGTGTTGTAGTGGTGCCGCCAGGCCTCAATGACCACAGCGGCCTCCTTGCGGGACCTGAACCACTCCAGCGACAGACACTCGTCACGCAGCTTGCCGTTGAAACTCTCATCGGCGCCGTTCTGCCAAGGCTTGCCAGGGTCGCTCAGCGCGGTTGCAATGCCGGCCTGTGAGATCCACTCCAGGATGGCATGGCTAACGAATTCTGGGCCATTGTCTGACCGCATGAACAGCGGAGCGCCGTGGATGCTGACCAGCCGCGTGAGCACCTCCACCACGCGGTGTGAGCGGATGGAGCCGGCCACGTCGATTGCCAGGCACTCGCGCGTGTATTCGTCGATGACAGTCAGGCACTTGATCTGCTGGCCTTCGGCGGTGGTGTCAAAGACGAAGTCGTACGCCCACACGGCGTTGGCCTTGAAGGGTGTGTAGGCCCTGGGCCTGTTGCTGGCGATGCGTCTTCGTGGGCGCTTCTTGGGCAACAGCAGACCGGCCTGTCGCCAGATGCGGTGCGTGCGCGACCAGCTCAGCTCCAGGCCCTGGCGGCGCAGGAAAATGCGGATGCGCCGGTAACCGTAGCGCGGGTACTGGGCAGACAGCGACTTCATCGCAGCAATGACAGGGGCGTCTTTGGCCGGCAGACGCAGCGTGTAGCTCAGGCTGGAGCGGGCCAGGCCGATGAGCCCACAGGCCCGCCGCTCTGACAGGCCCCGCTCGCAAGCGAGCGTGACCTGTTCGCGTCGGGCCTGCGGGCTCACCACTTTTTTGCGTTGATCTCCTTGAGAACTTCGATGTCCAGATCACGCTCGGCCAACAGCTTCTTGAGCCTGCCGTTCTCGACCTCCAGGGCCTTCAAGCGTTTGACATCGGCGGCTTCCATCTGGCCGAAGTGTTTGCGCCAGGCGTAGATCGTGGGCTCGCTGACTTTGTGCTTCTTGGCCGCCTCGGCCACGCTGGTCTTGTCTGCCTCGCGCAGCACAGTGACCATCTGCTCTTCGTTGAATCGACTCTTTCTCATGGGCTCCTCGCGGGTTGGGAGCCATCTTCCTGGAAATTATTGGTCCGAAGAAACCGGGCAGGTCAGATCGTCTGAGCAGCCTTCGCGTTTTCAGGGAAGTGGTCGAGGCTGGCAGCTTTTCCCGCGCCGCGGCGCGCTTCACCATGTCCGCTCCGATGGCCAGCAAGCATGTCGCCCAGCTCGAACGAGACCTCGGTGCGAGGTTGCTGCACAGGACCAGCCGCAAGCTCAGCCTGACGGAGGCCGGCGCGATGTACTACGCACAATGCCGCGAGGCGCTCGACACGCTGCAGGCTGCCGAAGCGGCGCTTCGGCAAAGCGCGCAGGCACCACGCGGACAGTTGAAAATCAGCGCGCCCGTCTGGTGTGCAAACCGGCATTTCGCCAGCGTACTGGCGGCCTACCGCAACACCTATTCGGAGGTGCTGGTCGACATGCGACTGGAGAACCGCAAGATCGACCTGGTCGCCGACGGCTACGACCTCGCGCTGCGCGCCACGCGCGAACTGTCCCCGGCGCTGATTGCACGGCCGATTTGTCCCGTGCAGTTCCACCTGGTCGCAACCCCGGCTTACCTGAAGCGCGAAGGCTCTCCGCGCAGACCCTCCGATCTGGCCAGGTGCAGCGCCGTGGTACCCAACTACGTGAACCTCGATGGCCTCGAAATGCAGGGACCTGCCGGCAAGGCGCGGATCAAGCTGAATGCGGTGATGCGCTCGGACGACAGCACGCTCACCTATCACCCGATGCACGCCAGCATGGGCATGGCGTTTCTCCCCGAATGGACGGTCGACGACGATCTGGCCGCGGGCTGCCTCGCGCGCGTGCTGCCGACCTACACGGTGCCCCCTTTCACGCTGTATGCGGTTTACACGAATCGGCAGTACGTGACACCCAAGCTGAGAACCTTCATCGACTTCTTCAGTGAAGCGCTTGGCGGGGGCAAGTCGTTAGCGCAACAGCCGGATCGATGAACCTAAACTGTTGCAAGCCCCGGGTGTCGATCACTTCGCCGCTGATCGTGGGCACAAAAGCGGCGGCTAAACAGACCGCACAAAATCAACGATGGACACATCGGCAGCAAGCACGCGCTGGCCGATCAACACATTCCAGTGCGCCTCCGAGCCATGCGCCATGCGCCACTCGTGCAGGCGCCGGGTCAGCAATTGCAGGTCGTATTCTTCCGCAATACCGATAGCGCCGTGCAGTGCATGCGCGATGGAGGCGACCAGAACCGCCGCCTCACTAGTGCGGGACTTGGCCATCGCTGCGGCGAGCAGGGACGGTGCCGCAGCGTCGGTGTGGAAGGCCGCTTCGGCTGCCATCGAGGCAGCAGCCACATGTTCGGCCATGACGCTCAACTGGTGCTGCACCGCCTGGAACTTGCCCAGGGTTTTGCCGAACTGGATGCGGTCATTGCAGTGTTTCAATGTCATTTCGAACACACGGGTCATGGCCCCGCTGAGCAGGGCGGCGTGCAAGGCCGCCGCGAACGTCGGCAGCAGCGGGCCAGCGCCGGGCACGTGCGTCGCGACGCGCGCATCGGACCAGCGCAGGGTGGCCGTCAGGCTCCCGTGCACGCCGCTTGCTTCACGCTGCGCCGCTGCGCAATGCAGCAGCAACAAGGCATCACCATCTTGGGCCAGCACGAAATCCGCCAGCATGCCGTAAGGTGTGAATGAGCACACGATAGCGCCACCGGCCTCGCGCCGCAACGCAGCGCCCAGCGTAATCATGCCGCTGGGCATCGCAAACTGCGACCCCAGCAGCGTTCGCGCCACAATTGTCTGCGCCACCGGCACCGGCACCGTGTAGCGGCCGAAGCTGCACAGTATCGGGAACAGATCGGCCAGCGGGAGGCCGGCACCGCCAGCGTCCTCGGACGCCAGCAGTTCGTGGAAGCCGGCACCTTGCAGCGCCTGCCACAGCTTAAGCGGCGAGCCGCCCGCTTCAATCGCGCGCACCACGGCGGGCGTGCACTGGTCCTGGAGGATATCTTCAATCGCTTGTGCAAACATGGAATGCTTTCTTTTTCAGCGCAGACCCAGACCGCGCGCGATCATGCCGCGCAGGATCTCGCGCGTGCCGCCGCGCAGGGAATAGGTGGGCGCCATCTGGCTCACATAAGCCACGGCGCGGTACAACTCGGCATCGACCAGGGCGTCCGGGTCCATGGCGAGGGCGGCTTCGATCACAGAGGGAATGCTCTGCTCGAATTCGGTGCCAATGTCCTTGACCAGGGCCGCTTCGACCAACGGGCTTTCCCCGTTGACGAGCTTGGCTGTGACGGCGATCGACATGTTGCGCAGCGTGGCCAGGTGCGTGGCGAAACGCCCGATGGTGGCGGCATGGACCGAGACCGCCGGTGTCTTGCGCAGGCAGGTGATCCAGTGCTCCAGCAGCACGATGCTGGAGTACACCCGCTCCGGGCCGCTGCGCTCGAAGGCCAGTTCGGCATTGACTTGCGCCCAGCCGCTGCCTTCATGGCCGATCAGCGCGTCGTCGGTCAGCAGCACGTTGTCGAAGAACACTTCGGAAAAATGTGCATCACCCGCCAGGTCACGGATCGGGCGCATCGTCACGCCGGGCAATGCCAGATCGACAATGAACTGCGACAAGCCTTTTTGCCGGTCCTGCGGCTCGCCCGACGAGCGCACCAGCGCGATCATGTAGTGGCAGTGCTGCGCGTTGGTGGTCCATATCTTGCGGCCGTTCAGCCGCCAGCCGCTTGAACCGTCAATTTGGCAGCGCGTGGCACGCGTGCCGACGCTGGCGAGGTCGGAGCCGGCATTGGGCTCACTCATGCCGATGCAGAAAAACGCCTCGGCGGCGCAGATTTTCGGCAGGTAGAACTGGCGTTGCGCCTCCGTGCCGAACTTGAGGATCAAGGGCCCGCTCTGGCGGTCGGCGATCCAGTGCGCGGAAACCGGGGCGCCGGCGGCCAGCAGTTCTTCCACCAGCACGAAGCGCGAGAAGGCGTCCAGGCTGGCGCCACCGTATTGCGCCGGCAAGGTCACGCCGACCCAGCCCCGTGCGGCCAGCTTCTTGCTGAAAGCGGCATTGAAACCCATCCATGAACGGGCCCGGATGTCGGCGGGCATTGGCTCAAAGCTGGATTGGAGAAAGGCCTTCACCTCGGCGCGAAATGAATTCGTCCCGGCGGGCAGGGCGGCGAACCGGAAAGCGGACAGCAGGTTGTTCAAGAAATTTTCCTCCGAGGGGTTCATTCACCGCCGAGTTGAGGCGCCGCCCCAGGCGATACATCAGATCGGGCTGCGCTCCACCAACTGGGCGGAAATGATCAGGCGCTGCAATTCGTTGGTGCCCTCGCCGATGCACAGCAGCGGCGCATCGCGGTAGTAGCGCTCGACATTCATTTCCTTCGAGTAGCCATAAGCCCCGTGGATGCGCAAGGCCTCCATCGAGTTCTCGACCGCCGCCTCGCTGGCGAACAGCTTGGCCATGCCGGCTTCCATGTCGCAACGCTGGCCGGCGTCATAAGCCCGCGCGGCCTGTTCAACCAGCAGACGCGCCGCCTCCGCCCGGGTGGCCATGTCGGCCAGCTTGAGTTGGATCGCCTGGTGTTCGCAGATCGGCTTGCCGAAGGTGCGACGCAGTTGGGCATAGGCTACCGACTCCTCCAGGCAGGCGCGCGCCACACCCACGCCGCGCGCAGCCACATTGATGCGCCCAAGTTCCAGTCCGCCCATCACGTGCTTGAAACCCTGTCCCTCCACGCCACCGGCCAAGTTGGCGGCCGGCACGCGAAAGTTGTCGAACACCAGCTCGGCGCTGTCGATGCCCTTGTAGCCGAGCTTTTCCAGCTTCTTGGTGGACGTGAAGCCCGGGCCCTTCTCGCAGATGAACAGGCTCATGCCGCGATGGCGCGGTTGCGCTTCGGGGTCGGTCTTGACCAGCACGGCAAAGACCTGGCCATGGATGCCGTTGGATATCCAGGTCTTGGTGCCGTTGATGACGTAATGGTCGCCGTCGCGGCGCGCCACCGTGCGCACCGCCTGCAAGTCGGTGCCGCAATCGGGCTCGGTCAGTGCCAACCCGCCGCGCAGTTCGCCGCTGGCAAAGCGCGGCAAAAAATGCTGGCGCTGCGCCTCGGTGCCGTTGCGCTGCACGCAGGCGGCCATTATGAGGTGCGAGTTGATGATGCCCGACACCGACATCCAGACCCGCGCGATGCGCTCCACCACCTTGGCATAGGTGCTGGCCGACAGGCCCAGGCCGCCGTACTCCTCGCGGATGATGCAGCCGAACAGGCCCATCTCGCGCATGCCGGCCACAATGTCGGCCGGCCATTCGTCGGCATGCTCGAGCCGCTGCGCCACCGGCTTGATCTCGCGGTCCACAAAGCGTTCGACGGCGTCGAGCACCATATTTTCTTTTTCGGCATCAAAGGCCACGGACTGGCTGGTCGTCATCAGAGGGTTCCGGAAGTGTTGGAATGGGTCAGGCTCTGCGCCAGGACGGCGGCATCTGGGGCGCGGTCGGCCGTCAGCAGCGCGTCGAGCAGGCGTAGCGCCTGCTCGCGCGGCAAGGTCAGTAGCGCATTGCCCATGAATTTGGCTTCGATGTCAGCGGCCGTGATGGGGCGCCCCGGCGCGCCGCGGTGCGCGGCCTCGCGGTGGCGCAGCTCGCGCCCATCGTGCGTGCGCACGCGCAGCTCGCCGGAAAAGAAGGTGGGGTAATCGGCATCGGGGTCGGCCGCGTGTTCGATGCGGTCAGCCAGCGCCTGCACCTGCGGGTCGCTCAGGTTGGCGGCATCCAGTTCGGCCAGCCCCAGCTCGCCGCGCAGCAGGGCCAGCGCGACCAGATGGTGAATGCTGAACTGCGATTCATAGACGTTGGCCGGTCGCCGCTTGGCCGCCACCGGCTCGCACACCACCGGGTGCACCCCTTGCGGCAGCAGCACCTGTACCGAAGCGATCTCGTCAGTGCGCAGACCGGCCGCGCGCAGCGCCAGCGCGGCATCGATGCTGGCGTGCGTGAAGTGGCAGGTTGGATACAACTTGACCGCCACATCCATCAGTTCCCAGCGCTCGCCCAGGCCGCGCGCGCACAAGGACAAATCGGCGTTTAGGCCGCGCGCGGCCAGGTGACTGGCGTACAGACCAAAGCGGCCTTCATAGGGCTGCGACGGGCCGCGGAATCCGGCACCGGCCAACGCCGTGGCGGTCAGCCCGCTGACACCGGCCCAGCCCGAGTGCATGCGCTTGGTCCAGGCGCCGTCGCTCAGAAATTCCATGCTGCCTGATGCCATCGACAGCACCACGCCTTGCGCGTGCTCAAGGCCCGCCTGATCCAGTCCCATCAGCTTGCCGGCCGCCAGTGCGCACCCAAAAGCCCCCACCAGGCCAGTCGGGTGAAAGCCCACGTCGTGGAAGCGCCCCTGGGCCGCTGCACCCAGACGTGCCGCCACCTCGATCGCCAGCACATAGGTCATGATCATCTCGGCCCCGCTGGCATGCCGCTGCGCCGCCAGACCCAGCGCCAGCGGAAAGGCGCTGGCGCTGGGGTGGGTGATCGCGCCGGGGTGGGTGTCGTCGAAATCCAGCCCGTGGACCAGGATGCCATTCATCAGCACCGCATCGCGCAGCGGCAGGGGGGCAAAGGCACCCATGACGGCGCTGTCACCCGCACCGCCCAGGGCGTGCAAGCCGCGGTAAGCGCAGTGCGCGAAGTCGTGCTGGGACGAAGCCAAGGCGATGCCCAGTGCGTCGAGCATCAGCAGCTTGGCCTGTTCGACTACGGCTGCGGGCAGCATGTCTGGCGTCAGGCCGTGCGCGAAGGCGGCCAGTTGGGCGGCGATGCTGGGGGCAGGGAGGGTTGTCGTGTCGGCTGGCATGTGGAATAACCTTACTTGTATTCTTCGTATCACTCAGAGTGTGCCAAGCGCGGCAAGAGACTGGGCGTATTGCTTCTGCTGGTCCTGACCGCGGTTGACGCTGCCCCCGACCGGCCGCAGCAAGCCGTCGCGCAGGCCGTAGACCAACCCGTGCACCTCGACTTGCTGCCCGCACTCCCAGGCGCGGCGCAGGGTGGTGGTGCGGCACACGTTGCTGACCTGCTCGATCACGTTCATCTCGCAAAGCCGCGCAGCGCGCTCGTCAACGCTGGAAATGCCGTCGAACCGATCAGCGTGTTTGCGCGCCACGTCCTCCAGATGGCGCAGCCAGTTCTCGGCCAGACCGGTGCGGCGCTGTTCTATCACCGCCTGCACGCCGCCGCAGCCGTAGTGGCCCACCACGAGAACATGCTCGACCTTCAACACCTCGACCGCATACTGCAGAACCGTCAGGCAGTTCAGATCGGAGTGCACCACCAGGTTGCCGACGTTGCGGTGCACGAACACCTCGCCAGGCCGCAGGCCCAGAATTTCGTTGGCCGGCACCCGGCTGTCGGAACAGCCGATCCACAGGTAGCGCGGCATCTGCTGGTGCGCCAGCCGCTCGAAGTACTGCGGATCTTCCGCAGCGCAGCGCGCCGACCAGGCACGGTTGTTCTCCAGCAGAGGGGCCAGGCTGGACATGGCATCTCCACGGAGCGACATCAACGCCCCTTCCACACCGGCTTGCGCTTCTCGGCGAAGGCACGCGGACCTTCCTGCGCGTCCTCGCTGGCGTAAGCGGCACGGTAGATGTTGTGGGCCAGCGCCATACCGGCCTCGCAGCCGGCGCTCATCGCCGTCATGATCGATTCCTTGCCCGCCATCACCGACAGCGGCGCGTTGTCGCGGATGCGTTCGGCCAATGCGGTGGCGCGAGCGCGCACGGCATCCGGCGTGTCTTCCAGGTAGTTGATGAAACCGAGCCCATGAAAGGTTTCGATCGGATACAGGTCGCCGGTCAGCACCATCTCCATCAGCAGCGGCTGCGGCAGCATCCACAGCAGGGGAATGGCCCACGGGCTACCGCGCCCGGCGATGCGGGTTTCGGTTATGCCGACCTGCGTGCCCTTGAGGCCGACGCGCAAATCCGAGTTCAGGCTCAGCATCATGCCGCCGGCAATCAGGTGCCCGGTCATGGCCGCGATGATGGGCTTGGCCACACGGCGCTGGCGGCCATGGAACGGGTCCTTCATCTTGGTCAGGATGTCCACGCCTTCTTCCTTCTTGACACGCGAAGCCTCACGCAGGTCGAGCCCGGCGCAGAAGGTGCCGCAGTCGGCAGAAGTCAGGATTGCCACGCGTACGTTTTTGTCGGCATCGACTTCACCCCACAGATCGTGCAGCCGGTTGGCGGCGGCCGGTGACAGCGCGTTACGCATCTCGGGGCGATTGATCTTCACGGTGGCAATGCCATCGCGCACTTCGTACAAAACCGTTTCTGCTTCACTCATATCCTGATCTCCTGTTAAAAAATTGCTTGCTCTGCACATACGAACGCTGATTCGTCAGCGCCTTCGTCGCATGATTCACTCCGTGACCGATTTCACGCGTTGTAGACCATGTCACCTTCTCTTCGTGCGGCTGCTGAACGCACAAGCTCTTGCGTCAACTGCTCCATCCAGCGGTCGATGGGAACAGAAGGAACAAACCTCTGGTGAATGAGCTGGAAGTAGCGGGTGTTGGCGGCCCAGTTGACAAAATCGGCAAAAGGCAGTTGCTGCTGATCCAGCAATTTGAACTTCAGCAACACCTTGACTGCGTGGTGCGCATGTCGGTCAGGGCTCTTGACAAAGGCGTTGAGGCGCGCGCGCGCGTAGGCCAGCACCTCGGCGCGGTAGCGGAATACCGGGCCGTGGCCAGGAATGACCCAGCACGGGTCAAGCCGCTCGATCAGGTCGAAGGTGGCGGCCACTTCGTCGAATGCGGCGTCGCCCTCAAGCTCCGGAAACACCACGCCGAAGCCTTTTTCCCACAAGGCATCTGCCGAGATCAGGGTTTGGGACTGCGGCTCAAACAGAATGACTGAATGGGGATCGTGGCCCGGCGCCGCATGAATTTGCCACGCCGTGTCGGCCAGCTGAATTTCCGTGCCAGGTAAAAGAAGACCATCGAACTTGAACCGGGGGCAGTGTTGCCCGGATGGCACATAGTTCAGGGCGACGGGGTCCCATGACGAGACAAGTGATGCATGGCCTGGCGGAATGAGGGTTTGAAGTTCTGGGTAATTGCCCTGGAGGACGGCATTGCCGCCGCAGTGGTCGCTGTGTAGATGCGTGTTGAGCAGCAAGTCCAGCGGACCCTGCTGCAAAGCGGCGCTGACCAGCCCGGTCGTTAGTTCCGCGTGCGTGCTGTAGCCACTGTCAACGAGTGCGCTGGACTGTGCTCCGATGAACAAAATATTGTTCGAGGACAGCCAGCCGCGCTCAAAAACCTGAATACCGTTCGGAAGTTGGATGCCGGTCATGGGCCGTCTCGGGCACGTCATTTTGAGCGGTGGATAACACCAGGTTTGCAAAGAGGGGCGCGCATGCTGGATTTGCTGCCGCTCATTCCGCGGCGCCCTCGGACTCAACCACGGCCACCACCAGGCCGCGCTCGACCATCTGCCCGGGCTGCACCGACAGCGAGCGCACCACGCCATCGTGATCGGCGTTGATGCGCATCTCCATCTTCATCGACTCCATCGTCGCCACCACGTCGCCGGCACGTACCCGCTCGCCAACCTCCACATGGGTCTTCAGGATCATTCCCATCATCGGCGTGCGCAACTGTCCGCTGGCCTGGCGGCCAGTGGCGACCTGGCTGAGGTAGGAGGTCACGCCGATGGCGTGGGCGGTGCCGCCGCTCTGCACAAACACGGTATCGTCGCTGCGCACGATGGTCAGTACCTCATGACAATCCCCTATGCGCAAACGCCAATCGCTCCCGGCGCTGGCGGTCAGCGCCAGGCGAACCCGTTCGGTGCCGATTTGCACCGTTACTTCGGACTCGGGCGAGACGGCGCCGAACCGGGCTTCGTGTGTTGTTCCTCCCGAGCGCAGCAACAGCGCCGGAACCGGCGTGAGCCGATCGTCGCCAGCGTGCATCTGCCAACCCGTCACGTCCAAGGCCGACCAGGCTCCGAATGGCTTGCTGCTGCGCCGCGCATCGAGCAACCACCAGGCCGCCGCTGCAGCCAGCCGCTCCAGCGGCGCGCTACCCGTGCCCTGACCCCCCTCTGCCAGCACCTCGTCAATCAGACGGGTGTGGAAGCTGGCGTCCCGCGTTGCAGGCAGGGCCAGCAGACGCTGCAGAAAAGCGCAATTGGTTTCGACGCCGTGCACCTGGGTTTCGCCCAGCGCCCCACTCAGACGGTCCAGCGCAGCCTCGCGCGTGGGCGCATGAACGATCAGCTTGGCCAGCATCGAGTCGTAGTAGGGCGTGACCACCATGCCGGCCCGCACCCCCGATTCAACCCGCACACCCGAAGTCGGGAACCGCACCGCGATCAGTTCACCGGTGGATGGCAGGAAATTTTGCGCTGCGTCTTCAGCGCAGACCCGCGCCTCAATCGCGTGGCCGCGCACCTGCACTTCGCTCTGACGCAAGGGTAATCCCTCGTTGGCAGCGATGCGCAGCATGACCTCCACAATGTCGATACCAGTCACCTCTTCAGTCACCGGATGCTCAACTTGCAGCCGCGGGTTGACTTCGAGAAAATGGTGACTGTCGCCCTGCACGATGAATTCCACCGTGCCGACACCGCGATAGCGCAGTCGCTGCCCCAGGCGCACCGCGTCACCGAGCATCGCCTCGCGCAGCGCCGGGGCGAGATACACCGCTGGAGCCTCTTCGATGACTTTCTGATGGCGCCGCTGCAACGTGCATTCGCGCTCGAACAGGTGAATCACTTCGCCATGGCCGTCGCCGACAATCTGCACCTCGATGTGGCGCCCGCGCTCGACAAAGGCTTCGACGATCAACGCCGCGTCGCCAAAGGAACTTTTGGCTTCGCGCATGGCCGCCTCGATGGCCTCCATCAACCCGTCCAATTGCTGCACCACCCGCATGCCCTTGCCGCCGCCACCGGCGGCCGCTTTCAGAATCACTGGCAGTGGCAGGCCGCGTACGGTGGCCGCCACTTCTGCCGCGTCGCGGCTGGGCAGCTCGCTGCCGCCGAGCACGGCCACGCCAGCGGCGCGCGCCTCGCGCTTGGCCGACGCCTTGTCGCCCAGGCGCTCAATGACCTCGGGCGTCGGGCCGATAAAGACCAGGCCGGCCGCCTCGACCGTGCGCGCGAAGACCGCGTTTTCGGCCAGAAAGCCAAAACCAGGATGAATGGCCTGCGACCCGGTCCGCCGGGCCGCATCGATCACCGCATCGATGCGCAGGTAGCTCTCGGCTGGCGTTGCCCCACCGATTTCGATCGACTCGCCGATCAGGTCAACGTGCAGCGCATCGCGATCAGCACTCGAATGCACACCGGCCACTGCAATACCGAGGCGCCGGCAGGTGTGTGCAATGCGGCAGGCGATTTCGCCGCGGTTGGCGATCAGGATTTTTTTGAACATGTCAGAGTCCGCTCCAGCGCGGTGGGCGCTTTTCATTGAAGGCCTTCACGCCCTCCAGCCTGTCGGCCGAGGACACCAGCACGTTGTAGGCGGCGATGTCGAGCATGTAGCCGCTGTGGAAGTCAATCTCGCCGCCGCGCGAGGCGGCGAGTTTGGCGTAGTGGGTGGCCATCGGTGCGGCCAGCACGATGTCGCGCGCGTCGGCGACTGCGGCGGCCAGCGCCGTACCCGGCTCGGCCAGGTCGGTGACCACGCCCCATTCGGCGGCTTCTTCGGCCGAGAAGCGGCGCGCGGTGAACAGCAGCTTCTTGGCGCGCCGCGCACCGATGGCGCGCACGAGGTTCTGGATACCCCCGCCGCCGGGCATGATGCCGCGCCGCAGCTCGGGCAGCGAAAATACCGCAGCGCGCGAAGCGACGATGTAGTCACACATCAACGCCAGTTCGCAGCCGCCGCCATGTGCGTGGCCTTCGACGGCGGCGATCACCGGTTGCGGGAAATCCTTGACCGCCAGCAACACCTCTTCGGCGAGCTGGTGTTGGCGCCGCCATTGACCGTCGGTCATGCCGTCGCGCTGCTTGAGGTCGCCGCCGGCCGAGAAAGCTCGTTCACCGGCGCCGGTGATGATCAGCACACGCAGGCCGTCGTCGAAGGCCAGTTCGTGCAGGGCGTTGCGCAGGTCGACGAACATCTGCGTGTTCATCGCGTTCATCACCTCGGGGCGGTTGAGCACCAGGCAGCGGATGCCGTCCTCCGGTGCGGTGCCCGGCGCGGGTGGATCAGCAGGGTTTCGTGGTGCATCTGGGCCATCAGTAAGAGCGGGGCATACCCAACAGATGCTCGGCCACCTGCGCCAGCACCAGGTTGTTGGAGATCGGCGCGGTGCGGAACAGCCGGCTCTCTTTCCATTTGCGCTCGATGTCGTACTCGCAGGCCACGCCATAGCCGCCGAAGGTGGTCATGGCCGCCTCGGCTGCCTCCCAGGCGGCTTCGCTGGCCAGGTACTTGACCATGGTCGCCTCGCGCCCGCAGGGCAGGCCGGCGTCGAACAGCGTCGCGGCTTTGTTGCGCATCAGTTCGGCGGCCTCGATGTTCATGTGGGCGCGCGCGATCGGAAACTGCACGCCCTGGTTGGCGCCGATCGGGCGGTCGAAGACGACACGCTCGCTGCCGTAGCGCGCGGCCTTGCCGACGAACCAGTGGCCGTCGCCGATGGCCTCGCTGGCCACCAGCAGCCGCTCGGAATGCAGCGAATCCAGCAGGTAGTAAAAGCCCTTGCCTTCCTCGCCGATGCGGTCGTCGTCGCTCAGTTCGAGGTTGTCGATGAAGACCTGGAAGGTGTGGTGATTGATCATCGTGCGGATCGGCGTGGCCTTGAGCGACGCGCCCGCCTTCTTGATGTCGATCAGGAACAGGCTCAGGCCATCGGTCTTCTTCTTCACCGCGTCGATCGGCGTGGTGCGCGCGATCAGCAGATACATGTGCGAGTGGCTGTAGCGCGAGGTCCAGATCTTCTGGCCATTGACGACGTAGCCGCCCGGCACCTTGCGCGCGAAGGTCTTGATCGCCAGCGTGTTGGAGCCCGCGTCGGGCTCGGTCACGCCGAAGGCCTGCAGCCGCAGGCTGCCGTCAGCGATGCGCGGCAGCGTGCGGCGCTTCTGTGCCTCGGAGCCGTGGCGCATGATTGACGCCATCGTGTACATCTGCGCATGGCAGTGCACCGCGCTGCCGCCGTTCTGGTTGATCTCCTGCAGGATCAGGCAGGCGTCGAGCAGCGGCAACCCGGCGCCGCCGTATTCCTCGGGAATCAGCGCAGCCAGCCAGCCGGCCTTGGCCATCGCGTCGACGAAGGCTTCCGGATAGGCGCCGTCCTGCGCGCACTGGCGCCAGTATTCGGGGCCGAAGCCCTTGCACAACTCCTTGACGGCGGCGCGGATCTGGCCCTGGGTCTCGGTGTAGTCGAAGTTCATTGTGATGTCGGCCTTGTCATTCAATCGACGACGCGTTGCTGTCGCAGCGCCGCCAGTTCATCGGCATGCAGGCCCAGTGCCGTCAACACCTCGTCGGTGTTCCCGCCCAGCACTGGCGGCGGCGGGCCGCTGCGCCCGCGACGGCCCTGCGAACTGATGGGCAGGCCCATCGTCTGGTGTTGCGGTGCGCCCGGCAGCGGCAGCGCGCCCAGCATGCCGATCGCTTGCACCTGTTCGTGCGCCAGCATCTGGGCCACGTCGTGCATCTCGCTGCAGGGCGCACCGGCCGCGCGCAGCGCCGCCACGCAGTCGGCGGTGCTGCGCTGCCGGGTGCGCGCTTCCAGCGCGTCGTGCAGCGCCTCGCGGTGGCCGATGCGCGCCGACATGTCGATGAAGCGCGGGTCCTGCGCCAGCTCTGGGCAAGCCAGCGCGCTGCAGATGCGGCCGAACAGCCGGTCGTTGGCCGCGGCGATGAAGACCTTGCCGTCGGCACTGTCGAAGAGCTCGTAGGGCGCCATCATCGCCATGGCCGAACCCATCTTGCGCGGTAGGCGCTGGGTGGCCAGGTAGTTCGCCACCGGCACCGTCATCCACGACAGCCCGGTCTCGAGCAGGCTGGCGTGCACGCGCATGCCTGCGCCCGTGCTGGCGCGGCGCAGCAGCGCGGCCAGGATCGCCAACGTGGCCCACATGCCGGTGCCCATGTCGATCAGCGACACGCCGACGCGCGCCGGCTCGTCGCCTTCGTGGCCGCTGACGCTCATGATGCCGGTGAAGGCCTGCATCAGCGGGTCGTAGCCGGGCAGCGCGCGCATCGGGCCGACCTCGCCGAAGGCGCTGATCGCGCAGTACACGAGGCGCGGATTGGTCGGTCGCAGGTGTTCGTCGCCGAGGCCGCGCGCTTCGGCGCTGCCGGGCTTGAGCGAATGCACCAGCACGTCGGCACCGGCCGCCAGGCGCGCAACCAGCTGCTGGCCGGCCGCGCTGTCGAGGTCGATGCAGACGCTCTTCTTGTTGCGGTTCAGCGCCGCGAAGCCGGTCGAGACGCCGGCCACTTCGGGCGGTTTCCACTGGCGCGCATCGTCGCCGCTGCCGGGGCGTTCGATCTTGATAACCTCGGCGCCGAGGTCGCCGAGGGTCTGGGTGCAAAACGGGCCGGCCACGTTTTGGGTCAGGTCGAGCACGCGGCAGCCGGAGAGAATGGCGTCGAGCATGTTCAATTCGGTGGGCCAAAGGATTACATGCGGAACACGCCGAAGTGCGTGTCGCGCGCCGGCACGCGGCCCGCCAGCTCCAGCAGCAAAGCCATGGTGTCGCGTGTTTCCAGCGGGTCAATCACCATGTCGCACCACAGGTTGGAGGCGTAGTTGTAGGGACTGGAAAAGCTCTCGAACTGCTCGCGTATCGGTTGCTTGAATTGCTCGCGTTCTTCGTCGCTCCAGCTAGTGCCCTCGCGCCGGTGGATGTTCTCGCGCACCAGGCCCAGGGTGGTGGCGGCCTGCTCTGGGCCCATCAGCGCGGCGCGGCCGGTAGGCCACATCATCATCACGTTGGGCTTGAACGGGCGCCCGCACATCGCCAAGTAGGCCGCCGCGTACGAGCCTCCGGTGATCAGCGTGTAGCGCGGCACGTTGGCCGAGGCCATGGCCGTCATGAACTTGGCGCCGTGCTTGGCAATGCCCTGCTGCTCCACGGCTTTGCCGACCATGAAGCCCGACACATCGGCCATGAACAGCAGCGGAATGTCGCGCTGGCAGCACAACTCAATGAAGTGCGCGCCCTTGAGCGCGCTCTCGGAGAAGATCACGCCGTTGTTGGCCAGAATGCCGATCTGAAAGCCCTTGATGCGAGCAAAGCCGCAGATCATGGTGTCGCCGTACAGGGGTTTGAACTCCTGCAGGTCACTGTCGTCGATCAACCGCAGCAGCACTTCGCGGTTGTCGGTCGGATGCCGGTTGTCGGCGCTGACAATGCCGTAGATCTCGCGCGGGTCATGGCGCGGCGGCAGCGGCGGCACCACGTCCCAGCGCTGCTTGGCTGCGGTACCGAGGTTGGCCACGATGCCGCGCACGATGGCGATGGCATGGCCATCGTTCTCGGCCAGGTGGTCAGTGACGCCGCTGATGCGGCTGTGCATCTCGCCGCCGCCCAGGGTTTCAATGTCAACCTCTTCCTTGGTGGCGGCGTACACCAGCTCGGGCCCGGCGAGGAACATCGCACCCTGGTTGCGCACGATCACCGCCTCGTCGCACAGCGCCGGGAGATAGGCGCCGCCGGCGGTAGACGGCCCGTGCACGGTCGCGATCTGGGTGATGCCCTCGGCCGACATGCGGATCTGGTTGTAGAAAATGGAACCGAACTGGCCGTCGTCGGGGAAAATATGCGCCTGCTCCGGCAGGTTGGCGCCGCCCGACTGGACCATGGTGATGCACGGCAGCCGGTGCTGCCAGGCGAACATCTGGGCCCGCACATGCTTTTTAGCGGTGATGCCGTAGTAGGTGCCGCCCTTGACCGTGGCATCGTGGATCATCAGCATGCAGGCGCGCCCGCACACCAGCCCCACGCCGGTGATGATGCTGCCGCCCGGCGGCACGCCCTCGTACAGGCCGTCGCCGGCAAGCTGCCCGAACTCGAGGAAGGGCGAGCCGGGGTCGAGTACGGCAGCCAGGCGCTCGCGCGGCAGCAATTGCTTGCGCTTCTTGTGCAGCAGGCGCGCCTTTTCGGGGCCGCCGATCAGGGCACGTGCGCGGCGTTCATGCAAGTCGTCAATGCGCAGCTCATAGGCTTCGCGGTTGCGCTGAAATTCGGGCGAGTTCGGCGTGGCGGTGGATGTCATCAAGCTCATTTAGGCAGCCCTTCCAGTGACTCGGTATGGGTCGGTCATCAGGCAATCAGGCCACCGCACGCAGCGTCGCAAAGCGCTGCAGGTGGTGGTCGGTGCTGCCCAACAGGTTGCAAAAGAGCGTCAGGCGGCGAAAGTAATGGCCGATGTCCAGCTCCTCGGTCATGCCCACGCCGCCGTGCAACTGCACCGCTTGCTGTGCCACGAAGCGGGCGCGCTCACCAATGGCGGCCTTGGCGGCCGAGACGGCGCGCGAACGGGTGGCCGCGTCGGGGTGCTCGGCATGCAGGGCCGCCATCAGCACCAGGGAGCGGCTGGCCTCGACCGCGGCGAACATATCGACCAGCCGGTGCTGGATGACCTGGAAGCTGGCAATCGGCACGTCAAATTGTTTGCGCGTGCTGACGTATTCGCCAGTTTTGCGCAACAGCGCGCCCATGGCACCCAGGGCGTCGGCGCAGGCGGCAACAATGCCAAGATCAACCAGGTGCTCGAGCAGTCCCAGGCTTTCGCCTTCCATGCCCAGCAATGCGTCCGGGCCCAGCACGACAGCATCAAGCTGCAGATCACCAGCCCGACTGCCGTCGTAGACCTTGTAGCCCGCCACCTGCACCCCCGGCGTGTGGGCCTCGACCAGAAACAAGCTGATTCCCCGGCGTTCACTGACGGTCCCCGAGGTTCTGGCGGCCACAACAAAGCCGTCGGCCCAGGGCGCGCCCAGCACACCGCTCTTGCGGCCCGACAGCACCCAGCGGCCGCCCTTGGCCATGGCGCTGGTGTGAACATGGGCGAGGTCGTGGCGCGCATCGGCCTCGGTGTGCGCTAGGCTGACAATGCGCTGGCCCGAGACCAGCCCGGGCAGCCAGGTCGCGCGCTGCGCCGCGGTGCCCGCGCGTGCCACCGCCTGCGCGCCGAGCACGGCGCTGACGAGGTAGGGTTCGACCACCAGCGCGGCGCCCAGGGCCTCGGCGACCTGGATCGTCTCGAGCATGCCGCCGCCAAAACCGCCATCGGCCTCGGGCAGTCCGAGCCCAAGCCAGCCGAATTCCCCGAATCGCTGCCAGTGCTCGTGGCTCATGCCGGACGCCGACGCGACGATCTGGTTGCGCGCATCGAAGCGGTATTCGGCGCGCAGAAATTTCTGTGCCGCGTCGCGCAGCATCTTTTGTTCTTCGGAGAGATCAAAGTTCATGACGATCCTTACCGCGTGCCGCCGGCCAGCAGCATCTTGGCCAATACATTCTTTTGCACCTCGTCGCTGCCGCCGTAAATCGTGGCGGCGCGCGAAAAACAGTAGTGCGGCATCGCATGGGCATGGCGTCCGCTTCCAAACTCGCCGCCGTCATGCCAGGGCCAGGCTTGCTCGGCGGCGATCTCGACGCCCAGCTCGGCCAAGGTCTGTTGCACCGCCGTGCCCATGGTCTTGAGCAGCGAGGATTCCGGCCCCGGCGCCTTGCCCGAGGCGGTGGCGGCCAGCACGCGAAAGTTGGTGTGTTCGAGCGCCATCAGTTCGATCTCGGCGCGCGCCAGCTTGAGCCGCATCGCCGCGTCCTCCATCAGCGGTTGGCCACCCGAGCGGCGCTCACCTGCCGCGGCATACAAGTTGGCTAAATGCGCCTTGCAGTCGGCCACGCCGGCGATGCTGGTGCGCTCGTGCGTGAGCAGGTACTTGGCAATGTCCCAACCCTGGCCTTCGCGACCGACCAGGTTTTTTCTGGGCACCCGAACGTCGGTGAGAAACACCTGGTTCAGGTGGTGTTCGCCGTCGATCGAGACAATGGGTTTGACATCGATGCCGGAGCGGTCCATCTCGATCAGCAGGAAGGAGATGCCTTCCTGCTTCTTGCCGGTGTTGGCGGTACGCACCAGGCAGAACATGTGCGTGGCCCAATGCGCATAAGTGGTCCAGATCTTGGAGCCGTTGATGATGTAATCGCTGCCATCGGCCACGGCCGTGGTCTTCAGGCTGGCCAAGTCGGAGCCTGCACCCGGCTCGGAATAGCCTTGGCACCACCAGTCCTCGCAGCGACGGATGCGCGGCAGGTACTGCGCCTTTTGCTCTGGCGTGCCGAAGGCAATCAGCACCGGCCCGAGCATGATGACGCCCATCGACAGCCCCACCGGCGCACTGGCCGCCGCGCGCTCAAGGTCGAAAATATAGCGCTGCGTCGGCGTCCAGCCCGGCCCCCCATGCTCCTTGGGCCAGCCGGTGACCAGCCAGCCCTGGCCATCGAGTCGGCGCTGCCATTGAACGATGTCGTTCTTCTGCAGCATCTCTCCGGTGACGGTCTTGCGCTTGAGATCGGACGGTGTGTGGGCTTTGAACCAAGTGCGAACCTCTTGCTGGAACGCCATGTCTTCCGGGCTGAAATCGATGTCCATCGTGGGCCTTTCTGCGTTCGGCTTGCGCTTTAGATCGAGATGCCGCCGCCGCAGATCAGCGTCTGGCCGCTTACGTAGTTCGACTCGGGAATACACAGCAGGTAGACCGATCCGGCCGCTTCCTCGGGCGTGCCGCCGCGACCCAGCGGAATGGTGCGCTCCATCATTTCCAGCAGATCAGGGTTGACGCCGACCTTGATCTTTTGGCCCTGGATGTCAATGGATGCGTCGCCGCTGGCCGAAGCTTCGGTCAGCCGCGTTTTGATCATGCCAAAAGCGACGGCGTTGACGTTCACCTTGTAACGCCCCCACTCCTTGGAGAGCGCCTTGGTCAGGCCAATGATGCCGGCCTTGCCCGCTGAGTAGTTAGCCTGGCCGGCGTTGCCGCCGGTGCCGGCGATAGACGAGATGTTGACCACCTTGCGGAACACCTCCTGCCCGGCTTCGGCTTCCTTGCGCGAGGCGACGCGAATGAACTCTGCGGCAGCGCGCAAAATTTTGAACGGCGCGGTCAGATGCACGTCGATGATCGCGTTCCATTGCTCGTCCGTCATCTTCTGAACCACGTTGTCCCAGGTGTAGCCGGCGTTGTTGATGATGATGTCCAGGCCGCCGAAGCTGTCAATCGCGGTCTTGACGAAGCGATCAGCAAAATCGCCGGCAGTGACGCTGCCCACGCAGGCCACGGCCATGCCGCCTGCCTTCTTGATGTCGGCCACGGTCTGCTCTGCTGGAGCTGCGTCGAGGTCGTTGACCACGATCTTGGCGCCTTCGATGGCCAACTTCATGGCGATCGCACGGCCGATGCCGCGGCCCGAACCTGAAACGATGGCCACTTTGCCTTCGAGTTTTTTCATGATGTGTGTCCTTGTTTTTGATGAAAAGGAAATGAAAGGGAAAAGAATAAGGAGCCGGGCTGCCAAACGGCGGTCTCAGCCTCTCAGTTCAGGGCAACCAGCGCCTCGCCGGACAGCGTGATTTCGCCTGTCGCTTTCGTAGCGCTGATTTGAACGCGCACGCAGGGTCGGCCTGCATGCTCAATCTGTTCAAGCACCTTGCCGGTGCAGCGCACGCGGTCGCCGAGATGGGTCAGGGCCGCGAAGCGCACGCCATAGCTGAGGATCTGGCGCTGCGGCACCCATTCGGTGAGCGCGCGCCCGAGGTAGGCCATCGACAGCATGCCGTGCGCGAACACATCCTTCATCCCCGCACCGTGGGCGAAGTCGATGTCGATGTGGATCGGGTTGTGGTCGCCCGACGCACCGGCGAACAGTGCCAGGGTGGTGCGGCTGATCGGCGGCAATTCCAGCACGGGCATGTCGGCACCGACATCCATGATTTTTACTTGAGCGTTCATGAATATTCCTTCAGGCGTGGCGCACGACGATCACTGAGTGCATGTCGGAGACATGCTCGCCAAGTTGATTGGTGACCTTCGTGTCGTTGACGACAAACTCGAGCGCGCCGCCCTTCTTGTCGTAGATGTCGGCGACCCGGGTCTGAAAACGCAGCGTGTCGCCAGCGCACACCGGGGCGTGGTAGTCGAAGCGCTGCTCACCGTGCAAGACCTCCCGCAGATCGATCTTGAGCGTGTCGAGCAACGTCATCAACACCCCCGAATCGCTCTCGGCGCCAAAGATGAAAGTCGGTGTCGCCACGACGTCGCGGTAGCCAGCGGCCTTGGCGGCAGTCGTGTCGAAGTAGATCGGGTCGGTGGCACCGATCACCTGGGCGAAAAAGCGGATGCGCCCCTTCTCCACATCCCACAGCGTGGGCGGCACCTCGTAACCGATGAATTGCTTGTCAATCATGGGACTCCAGCTTCTGGTTTGCTGCGCCTGCGCTCAGCCGGCTTGGTAAAGCGTGACGACGCAAGCGCCGCCCAGCCCGAGGTTGTGCTGCAAGGCCACACGCGCACCCTTGACCTGGCGTTGCTCCGCCGTGCCGCGCAGTTGATGGGTCAGCTCGAAACATTGCGCCAGGCCGGTCGCGCCCAGCGGATGACCTTTCGACAACAGGCCACCCGACGGGTTGGTCACCACCTTGCCGCCATAGGTGTTGTCGCCGTCCAGCACGAATTTCTCGGCGCCGCCCTCCGGGCACAGGCCCAACGCCTCGTAGGTGATCAGTTCGTTCTGCGCGAAGCAGTCGTGCAGCTCAACCACGCTCACGTCCTGCGGGCCGATGCCGGCCTGCTTGTAGACCTTTTGCGCCGCATCGCGCGCCATGTCGAAGCCGACCACGCGCATCATGTCGTGCGACTCGAAGGTGCTGGGGAAATCGGTCGTCATTGCCTGGGCGGTAATCGACACGCGGGTGTCGAGCCCATGCTTTTTGGCGAAGGCTTCGGAGCAAATCACCGCAGCAGCGGCGCCGCAGGTCGGCGGGCAAGCCATCAGGCGGGTCATCACGCCCTCCCACAGCATCGGTGCGTTCATCACGTCATCGACCGAGACCTCCTTGCGAAACAGCGCCAGCGGGTTGTTGGCGGCATGGCGGCTGGCCTTGGCGCGAATGCTGGCAAAGGTCGCCAGTTGGGTGCCGTACTTGTCCATGTGCGCCTTGCCGGCACCGCCGAAGTAGCGAATGGCCAGCGGGATTTCCGGATGACCCACAAGCTCGGCGGTGGCCCGGTCAAACTCCTCGAACGGTGTCGGCCGGTCCTCGAACTGGGCCTTGATGGCTCCGGCGGCCATCTGCTCGAAGCCCAGGGCCAGCACGCACTCGGCGGCACCGCTTTCGACCGCCTGGCGCGCCAGGAACAGCGCCGACGAGCCGGTGGAGCAATTGTTGTTGACGTTGACGATGGGGATGCCACTCATGCCCACCGGGTAGAGCGTCCGCTGGCCGCAGGTGGAATCGCCATACACATAGCCCACATAGGCCTGCTGGATCATGGGGTATTCGACGCGCGCATCGGCCATGGCCTGGCGCACCGCCTTTTCTCCCATCACGTGATAGGGCTCGCTGGCGCCCGGTTTGGTGAACGGGATCATGCCCACACCGGCAACAATAACTTTCTGGTTCATCGCACTGACTCCTTGGGTTGAAATGTTTCGATCTAAACGTTTTGGACTCGGACACCGGGAGGCCGACGGCCTCAGCCGCCCTTGTCCGCGTTGGCATACTCGGTTTTGAGGTCCTTCTTGAGGATCTTGTTGGCCGCACTGATTGGCAGCGAGCTTCGGAAGTGAATCCGCTTCGGCGCCTCGAAGCCGGGCTGGCGGCCACGACAGAACTCGAAGATGACCGTATGTTTTTCTCCGGTTGCCTTCACCGCGCGGCGCAAGTTGTCGCCCACGTTCTGGCGGCGCAGCAGGTTCATCCCGCGTTCGTGGGTCAAGGCTGTTTCCTTAGGTCGAAGCGTCGTTTGTCACTGATGAAGGGTCGCGCCGCGAGCGGCGTGATCCGATAGGTGTCACGGGTGAATGCGGCACGGGTGACCACCTGATTGAGCAACAGGTCGGCCCCCGCCAATGAATCCGCACCGATTCCGCCTCCCATGGCCGAAGTCTCCAGATCTCTGGCACTTCAGGTGAGCGCCTGCAACGAATCCTACCTAACGCTTGACAGTTTGGCAATCCCTCATTAAATTCGCGCAAACCCAAAGAGACCTCGTCCCCGCAGCTTGGGCGCGCGCCGTGACACCTTGCCCGCAGCCCACGCATTGATAGGCATCCTTTATGTCCACGCCTCGCAGTTTTGCCCTCTCCGCCGACGACCGTGCCGTGCTCGAAGCCGCCGACAAGTTCGCGCGCAAGGAATTCGTGCCACTCGCGCGCCGCATGGACGACGAGGAGTGGTGGCCATCTGATATCTTTCAGAGAATTGGAGCGGCTGGCTTCATGGGGGCCACCGTGCCTGCCGAGCATGGTGGCGCGGGCATGGACCTGTTCAGCTCGGGCCTGATCTGCCAGGCCTTTGCGCGCTGGAACCCCGCCATCGCCTTGTCCTGGGCGGCGCACGACAACCTGTGCGTCAACAACATCTACCGCAACGCCAACGAGGCGCAGCGCCGCCAATACCTGCCCGATCTGTGCAACGGCACAAAAATCGGCGCGCTCGGCCTGACCGAACCCGGCGCCGGCTCGGATGCGCTGGGCGCGATGCGCACTAGCGCGCGCCGCGAGGGCGACCACTACATCCTCAACGGCACCAAGATCTACATCACCAACGGCCCGGTGGCCGACGTGCTGCTGGTTTACGCCAAGACCGCGCCGGAGTTGGGTGCCAAGGGCATTTCGGCCTTCATCGTCGAGAAGAATTTTCCCGGCTTCAAGGTGGCTCAAAAGCTCATCAAGATGGGTTTTCGCGGCAGCCAGACCGGCGAGCTGGTGTTCGACAACTGCCGCGTGCCGGCAGCCAACCTGGTGGGCAAGGAAAACGAAGGCGTCAAAATCGTCATGAGCGGGCTCGATCTGGAGCGCGCGCTGGTGGCTGGCTTGTGCGTGGGCATCTGCGAACGTGCGCTCGAATTGAGCGTCGAGTACGCCAGGACGCGCGTGCAGTTCGGCAAACCCATCGGCAGCTTCCAGATGGTGCAGGCCATGCTGGCCGAGATGTACACAGAGATCGAAGCCATGAAAACCCTGGTCTGGCGCACCCTGGCCGAGGTCAATGATCTGGAGGTGGGCGGCGGAGGCCGCGGCGATGTGCACAAGCTCACCGCAGCGTCCATCCTCTACGCCGGCGAAGCCTGCAACCGGGTGCTCAACAAGGCCGTACAAGTGCATGGCGGTAGCGGCTACATCTGGGAGTCCGAGATCAACCGGCTGTTCCGTTGCATCAAGATCCTCGAAATCGGTGCAGGCACATCCGAGGTGCGCAAGATGATCATCGCCGAAGAGCTGCTGCGCGGTTGATTCCCCAAACCCGCATGGCAAGCGCAGCTGACCACCACACAAACAAGCAGGCCTTGAAGATGCAACCCTCGTTGACCATCCGCTTTGAGCAACGTGGCGCCGTGGCGTGGATCACGCTGAACCGGCCCGATGCGATGAATGCTCTGTCGGAGTCAATGTGCGCCGAATTGCGCAATGCGACCGAGCGTTGCGAGCGTGACCCGGCCATCCGCGTCATCGTGCTGACCGGTGCGGGCCGAGCCTTCTGCGCAGGCGCCGACCTCAAAGGTGTGTTCGAGAGCAGCGCTGGCGACCCCGGCCCAAGCGACCCGATGGGCGAGTTTCTCGATCTTGTCGGCGGCATGATGGATCGGCTGCGCGTTTGCCCCAAACCCACCATCGCCGCGCTGAACGGCCTGACGATGGCCGGCGGGCTGGAATTGGCCATGGCCTGCGACCTCATCGTCGCCGCCGAAAGTGCCCGCATCGGCGATGCGCATGCCAACTTCGGCGTGTTTCCGGGCGCGGGCGGCGCGGCGATCCTGCCACGGCGCATCGGCGCCACCGCCGCCAAATACCTGCTGTTCACCGGCGACACCATGCCCGCGCGCGAACTGGTTCCGCTTGGCCTGGTGAACCGTGTGGTGCCGGATGCCGAGCTGGCGTCCGAGGTCGAAAAAATCGCCTTGCGTATCGCCAGCAAGAGCCCGTTGGTGCTGCGCCGCATGAAACAGGCCGTGGCCGATGGGCTGGAGCAGCCACAGGCTTCGGCACTGCGGCTTGAGCGCCTGGTGCTCGACGCGCACCGCCATTCGCACGACATACAAGAGGGCCTCGCGGCTTTCGTCGGCAAGCGCACACCCGATTTCAAGGGCTACTGATTTCACACCGCTTCTTCTGAATGGACGCATTACCATGACCAACCCGCAAGCCGCCGTTTACATAGTCGGCGTCGGCATGACGCCGACCGGCAAGTTTCTTGACCGCGATATCAAGCAACTGACCGCCGCTGCCGTGAACGCCGCGCTGGCCGATGCCGGACTGTCCATCAGCGACATCCAGTCGGCATACTTTTCCAACGCAACACAGGGCGCACTCGAAGGCCAGACCATGATCCGTGGCCAGGTTGTGTTGCGTTCGATGGGCTTCGAGTCCATCCCGATCTTCAACATTGAGAACGCCTGCGCCAGTGCCAGCTCGGCTTTCAACCTGGCGGTGCAGTACGTGCGCTCGGGGGCAGGCGAGATCGCGCTGGCCATTGGTGCCGAGAAAATGTTCTGCGCCGACAAAGCCAAAATGTTCAGCGTCTTCGACGGTGCCTGGGACGTGGCCACGGTCGAGGAGAATAAACGCAGGCTGCTTCAAATGGGGCACGGTATTGAGCCGCCGGAAGGGTCCATGTCCAAGGCGCCCTACAGCCTGTTCATGGACATTTACGCCGCCTTTGGTCGCTTTCACATGCGCGAGTTCGGCACCACGCAGCGACAAATTGCCGCCGTGTCGGCCAAGAATCATGGCCATTCGGTGCACAACCCGCTGGCGCAATACCGCAATGCATACACCATTGACGAGGTACTGGCCGCGCCCCCCATCACCTACCCGTTGACGCTGCCGATGTGCGCACCCATCAGCGACGGCGCTGCCGCGGTCGTCGTGTGTTCCGAGGCAGCATTGGCGCGCATGGCAAAGCGTGAGCGCGCCATCAAGGTGCTGGCATCGGTCATTGCCACTGGCAGCACCCGCCGCTCTGAAGACCTGGATCAACACATCACCGTCAAGGCTGCCAAACAAGCCTACGAACTCGCAGCCGTTGGCCCGCAAGACATTTCGCTGGCCGAGGTCCACGATGCCACCGCCATCGGCGAAATCGTGCAGAGTGAAAACCTTGGCTTCTGTGCGTTCGGCGAAGGCGGGCCACTCGCCGAGCGCGGCGACACCACGATTGGCGGCCGCATCCCGATCAACACCTCGGGTGGTCTGGAGTCCAAGGGGCACCCGATCGGCGCCACCGGGCTGGGTCAGTTGCATGAACTGGTCGTGCAGTTGCGCGGCGAAGCGGGGGCTCGCCAGGTGCAAGGGGCCCGCCTTGCCATCGCAGAAAACGGTGGGGGCCTGTTCGGAATTGAAGAAGCCGTGGCCGCCATCACCATCCTCGGTCGCTGAAGGACAAAAATGATTCTGCATGACAAGGTGGCCATCATCACAGGTGGTGCTTCAGGCTTGGGGCGCGCGGTGGTTGATGCGCTCGCCGCAGGCGGCGCACGGGTGTCATTGTTCGACCGCGACAGCGAGCGTGGTGTACAGGCAGCCACCGAACTGGGTTCTGCCGCCATGTTCGAGCAGGTAGATGTCACCAGTGAGTCACAGGTGCAGGCGGGCATCGACGCAACCCTGGCCCGTTTTGGCGCCATTCACATTTGCATCAACTGCGCTGGCGTGCCCGACGCAGCCAAGACCGTGGCCGATGGAAAACCCTTTCCCCTGGCACTGTGGGACAAGGTGATTGCCGTCAACCTGACCGGCACTTTCAACGTGCTGCGCCTGGCAGCCGTGGCGATGGCGCGCAATGAGCCTGAGGGTGATGAGCGCGGCGTCATCATTAACCTGTCGTCCGGTGCCGCACAGGACGGCCAGATGGGACAGGCGGCCTACGCCGCCAGCAAGGCCGGGGTGATCGGCCTCACGCTGCCGGTGGCACGGGACCTGGCCGGTCTGGGCATCCGCTGCGTAGCGGTTGCGCCGGGCTTGTTCGAAACGCCAATGGTCGCGGGCCTGCCAAAGAAGGTCGCACAGGCCATCGTTGACCGCATGATTCTGTTCCCGCGCCGCATGGGTCAAGCCAGCGAGCTGGCCCACCTGGTGCGTTCCATCGTCGAGAACCCCTATATCAACGCGACCTGTTTGCACATTGATGCCGGTGCACGCATGAGCACTCGCTGAACGAGACCGACAACACACCGAGACCAGCACCATGAATTTCCTCCCCACCGAAGAACAGCGCATGGCCGTGGAAGGCTTCACTCGCTTCCTGGAGACCGAACTGCGTCCGATTGTCGAACGCTACCAGCCCGACAAGCTAATTGAAAAAGAGGTGATGCTGGAGATCTTCCAGAAGATGCTGCCCTACGGCATGGGCGGCAACGGCATCATTGCCGAGGAACATGGTGGTCTGGGCATGCCCTGGCTCACCTATGCACTGATGTATGAGCAACTCGCGCGCATCTCCGGCGACGTGGCAATCTCGCTGTTGATTCAGCAGCTCGGCGCCTATTCGCTGGAGGTCTGCACGAACGTGGCCATGCGTGAGAAATATTTGCCACGCATGGTACGCGCCGAAATCATTGCCTGCAGCGGCATCAGCGAGCCCGGGGTCGGCTCCAACGTAGCTGAAGTCACCTGCCGTGCCCAGCGCGATGGCGACCACTACATTGTCACCGGGGAGAAAACCTGGATATCCAACGGCCACTACTCCGACTTTTGCATGGTCATCGTGCGTACCTCACAAGAAGGTTCTGGCGCCATCTCGATGATCTTGGTGGACCGCGCCGAACACGGCTACGAAAGCCGCAACATCGACAAGCTCGGGCTCAACAGCACCTCGACCGCTCAGCTGTTCTTCGATGGCGCGCGCGTGCCGGCCGCCAACATGATGATAGCCCCCGGCACCGGCCTGAAGAACACCATGGTGCTGTTCGAGAAAGCGCGTCCTATGGTCGGTCTTACCTCGGTGGGCATCGCACAGGCGGCGCTCGACAAGGCGGTGGCCTATTCGAAGGAACGCCGCCAGCATGGCAAGCCCATCGGCGGCCATCAATTGATCCAGGGCATGCTTGCCGAAGCCGCGACCGAACTCGACGCCGCGCGTCTGCTGGTCTACCGCGCCTTCAACCTGATCGACCACGGCGTGCGCAGCGAGGTGCAAAGCGCCATGGCCAAATGGTACGCGACCGAGATGGCGGTCAATGTCACGTCGAAAGCAGTGCAGATTCACGGCGGCAACGGCATTACCAAAGACTTCGGCGTTGAATTGTTGTTCAGAAACGCACGCATGATGCCGATTCCCGACGGCACCACCGAAATCCAGAAACTCATCATTGGCCGCGCCTTGACCGGCATCAACGCCTTCTCCTAACCCATGACCTCTAACTCCTCGATTAGCCCATCCAGCGAGGCTTCGGTGCTGCAGGCGCGGGACATCACCTTGCGCTTTGGCGGTGTCACCGCGCTGGCCGAGGTCGCCATCGATGTGCGTGACAACGAGCTGCTGGCCATCATTGGGCCCAACGGCGCGGGCAAGAGCTCTTTGATGAACGTGCTCAGCGGCTTCTACCTGCCGCAACAAGGCAGCGTTCACTACCGTGGTCAAGACATCAAAGGCCGCGCGGTGCACCAGATCGCGCGCGAAGGCGTGGTGCGCACTTTTCAGGGCACCCATTTGTTCTCCAACATGAGCGTGATCGACAACATCCTGGTCGGCCGCTACAGCAAGATGCGATCAAATCTGGCGCAGGCATTTCTCTACTTTCCCTGGACCCAGCGTGAAGAAACGCTGCACCGGGAGGCAGTCGAGGAAATCATCGACTTCCTTGAAATTGAGAATATCCGCCACCAGCCGGTAGGCGCGCTCGGCTACGGTCTTCGCAAGCGCGTTGACCTGGGCCGTGCGTTGGCGATGGAACCCAAGGTTCTGTTAATGGATGAACCCATGGCCGGCATGAACACCGAAGAAAAAGAAGATCTGGCCCGTTTCATCATAGACGTGCGCGAGGCCAAGCGCATCCCGGTTGTGCTAGTGGAGCACGACATGGGGGTGGTCATGGATCTGGCAGACCGCGTGGCGGTGCTCGACTTTGGCCGCAAGATCGCCGACGGCACACCTGCACAAGTGCAGGCCGACCCGGCCGTGATCCAGGCCTACTTGGGAGCAGCGGCATGAGTGCGACCGACCCCGCCCCAGAAGTCGTCATGACCCTGCCGCAGAAGTTGTTCGCCCACGCCCGGGAACATCCACAGTTGCTGGCGCAGCGCGTCAAGCGCAAAGGTATGTGGCGCTGCCATACATGGGCCGACGTGTTTGATCGAACGCGCAGCATTGCGCTTGGCGCGGCGGCGCAGGGCCTGCAGCGTGGCGAAACCGCGATTGTGATCGGCGAGAACGAACCAGAGCACTACTGGGCGCTGTTTGCGGCCCAGTCACTGGGCGTCAAAATCGTATCGGTCTACCCTGACGCCACCGTCGACGAGTTGCACTACCTGTGCGAGGATTCAAAGGCCCGCTTCATCTTCGCGCAGGATCAGGAGCAGGTTGACAAGGCGCTTGCGCTGCTGGAGCGGCTGCCCGACATCCGGGGCATCGCCTACTGGGACAACTCGGGCATGTGGTCGTACCGGCATCCGCTGCTGCAATCCTTTGATGACCTGACCGCTGAAGGTCGGCGTCAGCACGAGAAGCACCCGCTGCGCTTCGAACGTGAAGTCAACGCCGGCCAGGCGGACGATCTGGCGCTACTGACCTACACCTCCGGCACCACCAGCAAGCCCAAGGGCGTGATGATCAGCCACCGTTGGCTGATGGACAACGCGGTTCGGATGAGGAGCGCGTTGCCGCTGCAACCCGGCATGGAATATTTGTCTTACACGCCGCTGGCCTGGATCACCGAGCAGTTGCTGGGTGTGACCCTCGGGCTGATCACGCCCCTGGTGGTCAACTTCCCGGAGGGCCCCGACCAGGTCTTGCCGAACTTGCGCGAACTCGCGCCACACATCGTGCTGTTCGGCCCGCGCCAATGGGAGAACATCGCCGCCACCATCGAGGCGCGCATGCTCGCCGCGAGTTGGATGGCGCGCGGCATCTACCGCTGGGGCATCCGCATCGGCCACGACGTGCATGTGGCGCGGCTCGAAGGGCGCACGGCACCGTGGCTGTCGCGCCTGCTGCTGCCGGTGGCCGAAGCGCTGGCCCTGCGTCCGGTGCGCGATCAGTTCGGCTTTGTTCGCAGCGACGTCGCGGTTTCAGGCGGCACCGCCATGGCGCCCGACGTGTTTCGTTTGTTTCACGCCATGGGCGTCCATTTGCGCAATATTTATGGCTGCTCGGAGTTTGGTCTGATTGCTGGCCACCGCGGCGAGCGCTACGACCTCGAAACCGTGGGCCCGCTGCTGGATGTGGACCCAGCCTTCGGCGCACCGCTGGAATCGCGCATCGAGGACAACGGCGAGCTGCTGCTGCGCGGCGGTACCGGCTTTCTCGGCTACTGGGGCAAGCCCGACAAGACCGCCAGCATCCAGCGCGACGGCTGGTACGTCAGCGGTGACGCAGTGCGCAAGACCGAGAGCGGAGAACTCGTGTACCTCGACCGCGTGGAACACCTGGTCAAACTCGCCAGCGGTCACCCGTATCCCCCGCAGTTCATCGAGACGCGGTTGCGCTTTTCGCCCTTCATCAAGGACGTGATGGTGCTGGGCGACGCCACCCGGCCCTGGGTTGGCGCGCTGATCAACATCGACATGGCGGTGACCAGCCGCTGGGCCGAGGAGCGGCGCATCGCATTCTCCACCTTCACCGACCTGTCGCAACGGCCCGAGGTGCGGCAACTGGTGCAGGGCGAAATCCGCCGCATCAACAAACTGCTGCCAGAAAGCTCGCGGGTGGTGCGTTTCGCCAATTTTCCGAAGGAGCTCGATCCCGACGAAGGCGAACTCACCCGCACGCGCAAGCTGCGCCGAGAGTTTCTCGAGGTGCGCTATGGAGCGCTGATTGACGGACTGTATGCAGGTGTCGCCGACATTGCCTGCGAAATAGCCGTGACCTACCAGGACGGCCGCCAAGGCGCGTTGCGCGCAACCGTGGTGGCCACCGACATTGAAGGAACACACACCCCATGATCATCGAATTCATCAACTACACCATCAACGGCGCGCTGCTCGGCCTGCTGTATTCGCTGGTGGCAATGGGCTTTGTCGTCATCTACCGCGCCAGCAAGGTCTTCAACATGGCGATCGGCGAGATGATCGTGCTGGGCGCCTTCCTGCTGTGGTGGGCGATCCAGTCGCGCGGCATGCATCCGGCGCTGGGCATCGCCGTTGCACTGGGCATTTCGGTGCTGATCGGGCTGGCGATTGAACGCCTGTTGTTCAGGCGGCTGATTGGCGAGTCGGTGTTCTCGATGATCATGGTCACCATCGGGTTGCTGATCCTGATGCGCGGACTGGTGCTGGTGATCTGGGGCCCGCAGGAGCGCCAGTTCCCCGCCATCTTTCCCCTCACGCCCATCATCCTGGGCGAGATGATCATCCCGCGCTCGCTTGCCATCGGTGGCCTCATCGCGGTGGTGGCGGCTGTGGCGCTGCACTGGTTCTTCAACCGCAGCCGCACCGGGCTGGCGATGGCGGCGGTGGCCGAGGACCACCAGATCGCTCTGGCCATGGGCATCAGCGTGCGCCGCTCCATCGCCTTCGCCTGGGCGCTAGGCGGTGTGCTGTCGGTCATCACTTCGATGGTCTACCTGAGCGGCAAGTCGCTGACATTCCTGTCCTCCGAAATCGGCTTCGCCGCCCTGCCGGTGGCCCTGCTTGCAGGGCTCGAATCCATCGGCGGCCTGCTGCTGGCGGGCATCATCGTCGGGGTCGTGCAGGGACTGACCGCCGCCTACATCGACCCGCTGATCGGTGGCAGTGCCGCTGCCGTCGTCCCCTATATCTTCATGCTGGTGGTGCTGGTTATTCGTCCGACCGGCATGTTCGGCTGGAAACGCATTGAAAGAGTCTGACCCATGGATCCATCCGGCATTTTTTCCACCAGCTATGCGCGCGACCGCGCGCTGATCCGCACGCGCGCCCAGTGGGTCACCCTGGCGCTGTTCATTGTCATTCTGCTGATCCTCCCCTGGTTCGCCTCGGAGCGTCTGGTAGCCGTAGCCAACCTGATGCTGGTCACGTCCATCGTGGTGGTCGGGCTGCAAATCACCACCGGCTACGCCGGGCAGATCAACCTGGGCCAGGCTGCCTTCATGGGGGTCGGTGCCTACGCCGCCAGTGTGGTCGAGGTCAAGGTCGGGCTGCCGTTCTGGGTGGCAGTGCCGGTTGCCGGCCTGGTGGCTGCGCTGGCCGGTTGGCTGTTCGGCATGACAGCGAAACGCATCAAGGGTTTCTACCTCGCACTGACCACCATCGCGGCCCAGTTCATCTTCCACTTCGTTGTCCTGAACCTGCCCTCATCCTGGCTCGGCGGCGTCAATGGTTTCAGCCTGGAGCCTGCGAGGCTGGGCACATTTTTGTTCAACACCGACCGTTCTCTGTATTACCTGTTTCTTGTCGTCACCATGGTGATGGTATTCGGCGCTTTCGGCATCCTGCGCAGCCGCCACGGGCGCGCCTTCGTCGCCGTGCGCGACGACGATGTGGCCGCCGGCATGATGGGCATCGACGTGGCCGGCGCCAAGTCGCGCGCCTTTGTGCTCGGCGCTTTTTACGCTGGCATCGGCGGTGCCCTGTGGGCCTACCAGGTGCGCTTCGTCTCGGTCGACCAGTTCACGCTGTTCAACTCGATCTGGTTCATTGCCATGATGATCGTCGGCGGGCTCGGTTCGATCGTCGGGGCACTGATCGGCACCGTGCTCATCCGGGGGTCCAAGAAGTCATCACCAGTCTGGGCCCCGACCTGGTCGAGCGAATTCCCAGCCTGAGCAGCGACCTGATCTTCGCCAGCATGAATGTGTTTCTCGGCCTCATCATCACGCTGTTCCTGCTGCTTGAACCGAAAGGCCTGATGCACCGCTGGAACATCCTGAAAGCCAACTACCGGCTCTGGCCGTTTCACCACTGAGCCCGCCCGGCACAGCGAGTCGCAATTCCCCCCGCCCCTTTTCCTCACCACCACCACAACTGGAGACAAGCATGCAACGCAAAACCTTTCTGAAACTCACGACCGCCCTGGCCACTGGCCTGCTGCTGAACGCGCCCGCCCACGCGCAAACGACGACGATCAACGTGGCCGCCTTTGCCGACTTCGCCGGCCCCTACGCCAACGTCATGCCACAGATGCAAGGCGGGCGACTCGCCGTGATCGAGTGGTGGAACAAGGAAGTCGGTAGCAAGCTCAACGTGCAGATCGTCGTCAAAACCTTCGACACGCGCTACGACGTGGCTCAAACCGCCAGTCTGTGGCCCGGCATCAAGGCCGAAGTCAAACCCGCGCTCCTGCTCGGCCTCGGCGGCCCGGATGCCGCCGCGCTGCAGCAGCGCTTGCCGGAAGACAAGATCCCCATGCTCATGAGCACCGCCACCTACGGCTTCGGCTGGAAACCCAACCAATGGGCCCTGAACCTGCGCCCCACCTACGCCCATGAGGCGGGCGGATTCCTGGAATGGTTCCGCACCACCAAACTCGATGGCAAGCGCCCTGTCAAGGTTGCGATCATCACCTCCGAAGCCACCCCCGCTTATGCCGACATGGCCAAGGGCCTGCAAAGCTACACCAAGGCCAACCCGGACAAAGCCACCTTCGTCGAGGCGGTCTGGACCGAAGTGCAACCGGCCGACGTGACCCTGGCAGTGCGTCGCTTGGTCAACGCTGGCACCGACGTGATCGTGATCCAGACCAACACCGCGCAGGCCGTGGCCACCAAGCGTGCGCTGCAGGCGTTGGGTAAAAACGTCCCGATCATGCTCTCGCTGCACAACAGCTTGGTGGGATCATCCAAGGCACTGGGCGACCCGAACGGCTTTGCCGGTGATTTCGAGGTGGGTGCCATCGCCGATGCCAGCGAAAGTGACTCGACCGCACGCGAGTTCTACAGCATGTTGCAGGAAAAGCACGGCCTGAAATCGACCTGGAATGCCATGACCATCATGGGTCTTGGACAAACCATCGTGGCCGTGCGCGCGATTGAAGCCACCATCAAGGCCAAGGGCGCCGGCAAAGTCACCGGTGAATCCGTGCGCGAGACCTTGATGAACAGCCAGTTCACCAGCAACGACCTGATGGGCATACTGCCAGGCGCGGACTTCAGCAACGACAACCCCTTCCCCACCGGCACCGCCAAGGTCAACATCGTGACCATGAAGGACGGCAAGGTCGTTCGGGCGGCGGGCGATGTGGCCGTCCCAATGGTGCCCAAATGGTGAATTCAGCCCTTGCTGCAGCACCGGATCAACGGACCACGCCCGATGCGGCCGCCAATCCGGCGGTGCTGACGCTGTCCAACGTCGAGGTGCTGTATGCCGAGGTGATCCTGGCGCTCAAGGGCGTGTCGATGCAGGTCCCCGAAGGCGGATGTGTGGCGCTGCTGGGCGCCAACGGCGCAGGCAAGAGCACCACCCTCAAGGCCATCTCCGGCGTCATTGACTCGGAAGATGGCCGCGTCTCAGGGGGGCGATCACCTTCGACGGCCGACCGATTCAGGGGCACGACCCGGCGACCGTGGTGCGCGGTGGTCTGGTTCATGTGATGGAAGGCCGGCGCGTGCTGCAACACATGACGGTCGAGCAAAACCTCACCATCGGCGGCCACATGTTTCCATCGGCGCAGGCGATGCGCCGGGCGATGGACAGCGTGTACGAAGCGATTCCGCGCCTGGCCGACCTGCGAAAACGCACGGCCGGTTATCTGTCGGGCGGCGAGCAGCAAATGCTGGTGATCGGGCGCGCGATCATGGCCGAGCCGAAACTCATGCTGATCGACGAGCCGTCACTCGGGCTGGCGCCGCGCATGGTCGAGGAAGTCTTCAGCGTGCTGCGCCACCTGCGTGAGCAGGGGCTGTCGCTGCTCATCGTCGAACAAAACACACGCGTGGCCTTGGAGATCGCCGACTATGGTTATGTCATGGAGAGCGGTCGCATCGTGCTGGAGGGGCAGGCCCAGGAACTCCGCGACAACGAGGATGTGCGCGAGTTTTATCTCGGCCTGGACCGCGAGGGGGTGCGCAAGAGTTTCCGAGAGGTCAAGCACTACAAGCGGCGCAAGCGCTGGCTGGGGTAACAAACGGCTGGCTTGTGGTTCAAATTCAGTTTCAGGAGTAACGACAAATGAGTGGTCCCTTGCAGGGGTTGAAAGTTATCGAGTTCGGCGGCATCGGCCCCGGACCGTTCTGCGCGATGATGCTGTCCGACATGGGTGCGGATGTGATCCGCCTGGACCGCAAGGCCGACAAGGGCAAAGACCGCGGGGAAGGCGCCTTCCTGGCCAGTGGTCGGCGCAGCGTGCTGCACCGCGGCCGGCGTTCGGTGGCGGTCGATCTAAAGTCACCCGCAGACGTACAGCGGGTGCTGGGGCTGGTCGACGGGGCCGACGCGATCATCGAGGGTTTTCGCCCGGGCGTGATGGAGCGGCTGGGATTGGGCCCGGACGTGCTGCTGGCACGCCACCCGCGACTCGTCTACGGACGCATGACCGGCTGGGGTCAGGACGGCCCGCTCGCGCAGGCCGCCGGGCATGACATCAACTACATTGCGCTGTCGGGCGCGCTCAGCATGATTGGCCGCTCGGACGGCGGGCCAGTAGCGCCGCCGGCGATGGTTGGCGACCTGGGCGGCGGCGGCATGATTCTAGCCTTTGGCATCGTTTGCGCTTTGCTTGAAGCGCGCTCCTCTGGCCATGGTCAGGTGGTCGATGCTGCGATCACCGACGGCGCTGCGCTGCTGACCTCCATCGTCTGCGACCTCAAGGCGCTGGGAATGTGGAAGAATGAGCGGCAGGCCAACCTGTTGGATGGCGGATCGCATTTCTACGACACCTATGAGTGCGCTGACGGGAAATGGATCTCGATCGCATCACTGGAACCCCAATTCTATGTGCTGCTGCTGGAGAAGCTGGGCATCAGCGATCCCGAGTTTCAACGGCAACGCGATCCGGCCGTCTGGCCGACACTCAAACGCCAGGTCACCGACATCTTCCGCACCCAGCCGAGCACGCACTGGTGTGCGTTGCTGGAAGGGACCGACGTGTGCTTTGCGCCGGTGCTGACTCTGGAAGAGGCTGCACATCATCCACACAACAGCGCGCGCGGCACTTACTTTGAGCGAGACGGCGTGCTCCAACCTTCGCCGGCACCAAGGTTCAGCCGGACGGTGACTGATCGCCCAGGCCCCGCACCGTTCATTGGCGAACACGACGACGAACTCTTGTAGTCGAAGAATGGTGGGGGCTGGGGAAAACGGACCACAGGCATTCGACGCAGTTTCAGCCCGACCAAATCGAACGCATCAACCGCGAGCTGAAAATCCTCCCGCCGCCCGATAATCATTTGCATTGAGCGGCAGTGCTTTGCCGGGCGGTCTCCGCCGAGCACCGATCAGACCGCTTTGACCAGTGACTTGGTGTAGATGCGGTAGGTGCCGATGCCGCGCGACACGATGTCTCCGTCGAGTGCGTCGAGCGTGACCTTCACCGACACATAGGCCAGCGTCTTGCCGATGTGGTCAGGCGTTGCCGATGCAAACAGGATTCCTGTGCCGACCGCACGCATGAAATCCACGGTGAGCGTGACCGTTACCGACGACTGGATGAGCTGGCCGCTGCCCGGGATCGGCCGGTCGATCAGGGTTCTGCCCCCGACCGCATCGAGCAAGGTCAGGGGCACGCCGCCGTGGAGCACGCCGTGGGGGTTGAGGTGGTCGCGCCGGATCGGCAGCCGGAAATACAGGCCGCGCTCGTTGTGCAGGATGTCGTACCCGACGAGCTGCTGAAAAGGCCCGTGGGAGTACGTTGCCGACGGAAGAGGGGGCTGTGAGGTCACTCTTGATCGACCTTGAAGTAGTCGGGTTTTCCGGCTGGCCAGAACTCGCCCCACAGCAGCATCCCGCCTTCGACGTTGAGCACCTCGCCGGTGATGAACTTGCCCGAGGGTGCGGCGAGGTAGACCACCGCCTCCGCGATGTCCTGCACGTCGCCGGCCCGTTTCATCGGATTGCACGAGTAGAAAGTGGAAACGTTTTCTTCGCGGTAGTTGTTGAAACCGTTGCTCTCGATGGCGCCGGCGCCAATGCAGTTCAGGCGGATGCCGTGCTCTGCCCACTCGATGGCCAGCGTGCGGGACAGCGCAATGACGCCCGCGCGCGAGGCGGTGGTGTGCGCCATGCCCGTGAGGCCGCGGTCGATGGCGGCGGTGATGTTGACGATGTTGCCGGGCCGGCCTTGCTCCACCCAGCGCCTGGCCGCGCCCTGCATCATGTACCAGCTGCCATTGAGGTTGGTGTCGATCACCGCGTTCCAGCCCTTGACGTTGAAGTCCATCGCATGGGCGGCAAACTGGCCGCCAGCGTTGTTGACCAGCACGTCGACGCCGCCCAAACGTTCCCACACGGCACTGAGCATGGCGTCCACCTGCTCGGGGTCGCGGATGGTCATCGGGTAGGTGATTACCTCACGGCCCGACAGCGCGCGCAGTTTTTCGGCGCAGTCCTCGAGTTTGTCGGCCTTGCGCCCGCAGATGGCGAGCGTGGCACCCAGCCGCGCGAACAGGAAGGCAATCGCCTTGCCGATGCCACTGCCGGCGCCCGACACCAGCACCACTTTGCCGGCGAAAAGGTCGTCGCGATAGACCGTCGGGAGTGCGGCCAGGGCCTCGTCGCCCGGGCCGAACTTGGGGTGTTGCGAGTCAGCCGAATTCATGTGTTCACCTTGAAGTAATCGGGTTTGGCGATGGTCCAGACTTCGCCCCAGAGCACGCCGCCGCCATCCACCGTGAGCAGTTCGCCGGTGACGAACTTGCCGCTGGGCGCGCTGAGGTAGACCGCGGCCTCGGCCACGTCCTGCACGTCACCGACATGTTTCATCGGGTTGGCTCCGGCGAAGGCCTTCACCGCCTCGGGGGAGTACTGACGAAAGCCGGTGCTGGCGATCGCTCCAGGCGCTATGCAATTGACGCGGATGCCATGCTGCGCCCACTCCACTGCAACAGTTTTAGACAGGTGAGTCACCGCGGCGCGCGCAGCGCAGGTGTGCGCCACGCCCGGCATGCCCCGCTGGAAGGTGGCGACGATGTTGACGATGTTGCCCCGCGTGCCGGTGCCCTGCCAGCGGCGCGCCATCGCATGCATCATGTACCAGGTTCCGTTCAGGTTGGTGTCGATCACCGCCTTCCAGCCCTTGACGCTGTAGTCCAGCGCCCGCTGCGGGAATTGCCCGCCGGCGTTGTTGACGAGCACGTCGATGCGTCCGAAGTGCAGCCAGGCCACGTCGATCAACTGTTCCACCTGCTCGGGATCACGGATCGTCATGGGGTGCACCAGCACATCAGGGCTGCCGAGCCGGCGCAGCCATTCGGCGCAGCTCTCTAGCTTGGCTGGGTCGCGCCCGCAGATGACCAGCTTGGCGCCCAGGCGCGCGTACAGGAAGGCGATGGCTTTGCCGATGCCGCTGCCGGCGCCGCTGACCATCACCACCTGGCCTTCGAAGAGTCCGCTCTGGTAGACGGTGGGGCGGGTTGCGAGGGCTTCATCGTCGAAGCCGAAGGTGGTGTCTTCTGTCATGTTGTCCCTTCAGAATCGGAAAATTCCGTAGTGCGGGTCGGCGATCGGGGCGTGTGCGGCGGCTGAGAGTGCCATGCCCAGTGCGTTGCGGGTGTCAGTGGGCGCCAGCAGACCGTCGTCCCACAAGCGCGAGGTGGCAAAGTAGGCGTTGGATTCGCGTTCGGCCTTTTCGTACACGCGCTGGCGCAATTGCGCCATCTCGGCCTCATCGGGCGTGTGGCCCTTGCGGCGCAACTGGGCGATTTTCACGTCGGCGAGTGTGTTGGCGGCCTGATCGGGGCCCATCACCCCCATGTGCACGTTCGGCCAGGCCCAGATCATCCGTGGATCCCACGCCCGTCCGCACATGCCGTAATAGCCCGCACCGAAAGCTGCGCTGGTGATGACGGTGAACTTGGGCACCTCGCTGCCAGCCTGCGCCATCAACATCTTGGCACCGTCCTTGGTGATGCCTTCCATTTCGTAGTTGCGGCCGATCATGTAGCCGGTGGTGTTTTGAAGAAACACGAGCGGTGTACGGTTCTGATTGCACAGCGAGATGAAGTGCGCCGCTTTCTTGGAACTGTCGCTGAACAACACGCCGTTGTTGGCGAGGATGCCCACGCGGTACCCCCAGATGTAGGCGTAGCCGCAGATCAGCGTGGTGCCATAAGCGGGTTGGTATTCGTGGAAGCGGCTGCCGTCGACGATGCGGGCAATGAGTTCGCGCTGGTCAAACTGCACCCGGTGGTCGGGCGAGACGATGCCCAGCATTTCGTCGGGGTCGTAGTAGGGTGGCTCAGCATCGCGTTCTGGCAGGTAGCTTTTCGTCGCGGGCTTGAACTGCGCAACGATCTCGCGGCAAATCGCGATGGCGTGGGCCTCATTGTCAGCGGGGTAGTCGACCGTGCCGGATACCCGGGTGTGTAAATCACAGCCTCCGATCTCGTCGGCGGTGTGCTCCTCACCGGTGGCGGCCTTCACGAGCGGTGGCCCGCCGAGGAACACGCCGCCGGTGCCACGCACGATGATGCTGTAATCGCACAGCGCCGGGATGTAGGCACCGCCGGCGGTGCAGTGGCCGAACACCATCGCGACCTGCGGCACGCCGGCCTTGGACAGCAGGCATTGGTTGCGGAACACCCGGCCACCCTCGATGTACACGCCTGACAGTTCTTCAAGGAAGGCGCCGCCGCTGTCGCACAAATGCAGGACCGGCAACTGGTTCTCCAGCGCGATGTCCAGCAGTCGTGCCAGCTTGCGTGGCGTGAGCGTGTACCAGACACCGCCCTTGACGCTGGAATCGTCGGCGTGGATCAGCACCTCGCGGCCACTGACCACGCCCAGGCCAGTGACCACGTTGGCACCCGGGACCTCGCCGTTGTAGTCCTCGCAGGCAGCCAGCGCCGAGAACTCAAGAAAGGGCGTACCGGGATCTAGTAGCAGGTCCAGCCGTTCACGTACCAGTAATTTGCCCTGCGCGCGCACGCGCTTGATCTCATGCGGCGGACGTTGGTGGCGCGTGATTTCCATGCGCTCGCGAAAATTCGCGACGATGGCGCTCATGGCTTGATGGTTTCGCCGGAACGCTTCGGATGCGGTGTCGATGCGGGAGTCGATGCGTTTCATCAATCGGTTCTCAGGGGTCTTGCAGCGTCACGAGGGTGGACTTGAGAGCGAAGGTGTTGCCAACGGCAAAGTGCACAGTCTTGACCCGGGCGTCGCGCGGTGCCGTCAGCGTGGTTTCCAGCTTCATGCTTTCGATCACGACGAGCGGTTGGCCCGTGTGCACGGCATCGCCGGCTGCCACATGAACCGCGATCACCGTGCCGGGCATTGGCGCCTGCAGCAAGTCGGAAGCGGCACCGGCCCGGTCGCCGCCGGAGGCTGCGCTGAGATCGATCACCTCGACTTCAAGGGCACCGGTGGCCGCACTGTGCACGAATCGACTGTCGCCTTGCGCGGCGATCCAGACGGCTTGCGGGCGCTGATTCACGGTGACCCGCCAACGGCCATCAGGCAGCGTCTTCCCCTGCATCTCGAATTTGCGTTCGCCATGGCTGACGTGGAACACGCCATTCGCTCCACGTGTTACCACGAGGTCATGGACCTTGCCATTGATGACATAGCGGCGGCGCATCGTCAATTCCTCCAGGGTCCCATGGCGGCGTGCATCGCGGGAATGGAGTGAACGGCGCGCAACAGTTCGCGGTCGGCGAGCACCGCCGATGCCAGTACCAGGTCGATGTCATCGGGGGTGAGAGACTCGCGCAGCTCGTCGGCGCAGCGTGCCAGCATGCCGGTGTCGGCCTGCCCAGCACGGAACTCGGCATGGCGCAGTACCCGCGTGAGGTAGCGTGCGTTGGTGGTCAGACCCAACAGCACCGATTGCTCAAGCGCCAGGATGGAGCGTTCGATAGCCTGTGCACGCGTGTTTCCATGGCAAATAATTTTGGCGATCATGGGGTCAAATGCGGCAGTTACCGCCTGTCCTTCGCGCACGCCGGCATCAACCCGCACGCCGGGACCAGAGGGTGGTCGCCAGCACAGGATGTCACCGGTGGAGGGGCGAAAATCATGCTCGGCGTCTTCGGCGTAAAGCCTGCATTCGATGGCGTGACCAAGCTGCACGATGTCCGCCTGGGTGTAGCCGAGCGGCTCACCCTGGGCGACGCGTACCTGTTCGCGAACGAGGTCAAAGCCCGTCACCATTTCGGTGACCGGGTGTTCGACCTGCAGACGCGTGTTCATCTCAAGAAAGTAAAACTCGCCACCGGCGCCGTAGATGAACTCCACGGTGCCGGCGCCGCGATAGTTGGCGGCGCGGGCAATGCCGGCTGCGGCTTCGCAAATATCGTGGCGCTGCACCGGTGAAAGGGCCGGGGAGGGGGTTTCTTCAATGATTTTCTGGAAGCGTCGCTGCACTGAACATTCACGCTCCCAGAAATGCACCAACTGGCCATGCGCGTCGCCCATCACCTGCACCTCGATGTGCCGCGGGCGCTCCACATAGCGCTCGACAAACAGCCGACCGTCGCCAAAATAGCGCTCACCTTCGCGCCGTGCGGTCTCGATCTCGCGATCCAACACGGCGAGGTCACGCACGATTCGCATGCCCTTGCCGCCACCGCCGGCTGAAGGCTTGATCAGCAGCGGCGCACCGAGCGCCCTGGCGCGCTCGACGAAGCTGGCCGGGTCATCGTCCTCGATGGCGCTCGGTGCCACCGGAAAGCCGCGTTGGGCGACGAAGCTGCGCGCGCGCACCTTGTCGCCCATCAGTTCGATGCTGTCCGGACGCGGGCCAATGAAGACGATGCCAGCAGCTTCCAGCGCACGCGCAAACGCCGCGTTTTCAGACAGGAAGCCGTAACCGGGATGCAGCGCCTGTGCCCCACTGCGCCGACACGCTTCAACCAACTGCGCGATATCGAGGTAGGCCGCCACGGGCGTCAAGGCGTGCAATTCGACCGACTCGTCAGCCTCCAGCACGGCCGGGCTATCGGCGTCCACCGCGTGGTGGGCCACCACGGTGGCGAGCCCCATGCCCTTGAGTGTGTGCAGGATCCGCAGCGCGATCTCGCCACGGTTGGCGATCAGAACTTTTTGAAACACGGGCGGAACCAGTTGTACGGCGGGTGACGAACGGCGTCTGGTGTCAATCGAGCACGGGGATGGGTTCGGACACGCGCTCGAAGCGGGAGTTTTTGGCGTCCGAGCGCAACACGAGCACGCTGCTCGGCGAGTGCCGGTCATTGGGGCCGAAACTGATGGGAGAAGCCAGCCCATCGGTGCTGAAGTTCTTGGTTGTCTCCAGCTTCTCGACGACACAGGCGCGGGTCAGCGCCTTGCCACAGCGGCGGATCGCGTCTTCCATCAGCAGCGCACCGACGTAGGCTGTGATCGAATAGCGGTTGAGCGACTTCAACTCGTCGGCTGACAGATATTTCTGTGCCAACCCCATGAACTTGGCCATGCCTGGCACCGACAGGTCGGTCAGAGGCGGGACATAGTCTGCGACGAAGTAGCCGTCGCCCGCGGCACCGGCGAGCGCCTGAACAGGGGTCAGGTGGGCCGAGTGCACGGCAAGGAAGGTCAGCGACATCTGGTTTTTAGCGGCTTCCTTCATCAGCATCGAATGCTCGGCCACCACGCCGCCCGACGCGAGAAAGGTCGCTCCCACCTGCTTCAGACTCAGCATCTCAGCCGAGAAGTCCTTGGTGCCACGCTTGAAGGAGATCTCGGACACGCTGTTAAGCCCCAGATCCTTGATCGCCTTCTGGTAGCCGCAACGCACGTCGCTGCCAAACTCGTCATCCTGATAGACCAGCGCAAACTTCTCCTTTTGCAACTTCTTGCTAGCGACCATGTTTTTCATGGCGGAGCTCAACTCCTGACAATAGGTTGGCCCGATCACAAATACCGTTTTGTTCGGTGGAGTGAAGTGCGCTGCTGCCACGGCCATCGCGTTGATGGTTGGCAAGCCTTGCTCGTTGATGTAGGGCAGCATGGCTTGCAGCATCGCTGAGCCCGAGGTGCCGATGAGGCCGAAGATGCCTTCCACGTCGACCAGTCGCTTGACGCCTTGCACAGCACGCTGAGGCACATAGCCGTCATCTTCCTGGCGAATTTCCACCTTGCGGCCGTTGATGCCGCCGCGGGCGTTGACATCCTGCTCCCATACCCGCAAGGCAAGCATGTGGGCCTTGCCCAGCAGGCTAGGGGGGCCGCTGACGGGCGTCACCGAGCCGAGGACGATTTTGGAGTCGGTCACGCCGGGGTCGGCAGCAGCGGCGGTCGTGGCCGTCAGGCTGATAACCATGCTGAGCAGACTGGTGGCGGCATATCGAAAGTATTTGCGTGTCATGAAAAGGCACTCCTGGTTGAGTAATGGGGGAGGGGCTGGTGGCACGTCGTCTTGATTACTTGGAACTCAGAAATTCAGAGGCTCGCTCGAATTTCCCGGCGCTGGCATTCGCCTTGAGCAAAATGGGGCGGGTCCCCGACTGTCGAATATTGGGCCCGAAGGTCAAGGGGGCCATGATGCCGTCGCTGGTGAAATTGTTGGTCTGCTCGAGCTTTTCAACCACGCAGGCACGCGTGAGGTTTTTGGCACAGGCGTTGAGCGCTGATTCGAGCAACTGGACACCCACATAGGCGGTCAATGAATACCGGTTCATGTCCTTGACCTCATTGGCTGAAAAATATTTGTAGGTCAGTGCGGTGAGTTTGCCAATGCCCTGTGTTTGTGTGTCGGTCACTGGAGGCACATACTCGGCGACGTACACGCCGTCTGCTGCCGGGCCGGCCAGGGCCAGTACCGCAGGCAGATGCGAAGGGTGAGCGGCCAGGCGCACGGCTTGCATCTGGTTCTTCGCGATCTCTTTGAGCATGGCGGCGGTTTCGGTGATGATGCCGCCGGTCAGCACGAAGGTGGCGCCGGCGCGCTGCACGCTCAACACCTCGGCGGAAAAATCCTTCGCCCCGCGTTTGTAGGCAACTTCGATGCTGCTTTTCAAGCCGAGCTCTTTCAGGGCCTGTTCGTAGCCGCATTTGACGTCGGTGCCGTAATCGTCTTCCTGGAAGATCAGGCCGAACTTCGATCCCTGCAGCTTCTGGGATGTGACCAGATGCTTCATGCTGGCAGAGACCTCCTGGCAGTAAGTTGCCCCGATATTGAACAGCGTCTTGTGCGGTGGGTTGAAGTGGGCGCTGTTGACGGCGATATGGTTGATGGCGGGAATTTTCTGCTCGTCGATGATGGGCAGCATGGCCAGCAACTGCGACGAGCCGGAGGTGCCGATCAATGCAAAGATCTGTTCGACATCGATCAGTTTTTTGAGACCCTGAACGGTGCGCTGCGGCACATAGCCGTCGTCCTCGATGCGAATGTCGACTTTGCGTCCGCCGATGCCGCCGCGCGAATTGACGTCCTGCTCCCAAACTTTCAGGGTCGTGGCAATGGCCTTGCCAATGATGCTGGGCGGGCCGCTCAGCGGAATGACCGCGCCAAGCACGAGTTTCTCGTTCGTGACCCCGGGATCTGCCGCCAGTGCGCTGCCGAAGGTCAGTGCGGCGAGGGCGCCGAGGCAAAAGCGCTGGGTCAGCTTCTGTAGTGTTCGCATCGCAGGTCTCCTATGGAATAAGCAGCGCGTGTGCTGCGGGGTCAGAATCGGAAGGGCCAATGGGTCCAGTAATGCTTGATGTCGCGCCATCGCCCCATCAGGCCATCGGGCTCAAAACGCAGGAACAACACAATCGCGAGTCCATAAATGACGCCTTTGATCTCATAGGCGGCAGTGGAGCCCGACCCGCCGAAGCTGGCGCCGATCATGCCGAACACGAAGCCCAGGCTTTCGTTGAGCAGGACGATGAAAGCCGTTCCGAGCAAGGCGCCGGCTACAGAACCCAGGCCGCCGACGATGAGCATGGAGAGCGCCTCGATCGATATCAGCAGGCTGAAGCTGTCGACATTCAGGTAACGTGTGTAGTAGGCCAGCAAGCCTCCGGCGATGCCGGTGTAGAAGGCGCTGACCATGAACGCCAGCAACTTGTAGCGCACCAGGTTGACGCCCATGGCCTTGGCTGCGATGTCGTGCTCCCGAATCGCCAGGAACGCCCGGCCAATGCGGCTGCGCAGGATGTTCAGGGTGATGAAGGTGAACACCACCACAAAGCACAGCACCACGTAGTAGTAGCCACGTTCTGCCCCCAGCGCCTGACCGAACAGCGAGGGTTGCGGCACCGTCAAGCCTTCCGAGCCTCCGGTCAGGTCGCCACCGTTGAGGATCAGGTGGTTGATGATCACGGCAAATGCCATCGTCGTGATGGCCAGGTACAGCCCTTTGAGACGCAGCGAGGGTATGCCCACGATGATCCCGGCGATGGCCGCGCTCACGCCACCGGCGAAGATGGACGCCAGCATTGGCCAACCAAGTTTGCTGGCCACGATGCCGGCCGTGTAGGCGCCGACCGCCAGAAACCCCGAGTGCCCGAGCGAGATCAGCCCGGTGGTCCCGGTCAGCAGGTTCAGGCCCAACACCCCCACCGCTGTGATCAGCAGCAGCAGAATGACGGAGACATAGTACTTGGCCAGCAGCAGTGGCGCGGCCGCCAGCAGCGCCACCAGCAGACACGACCAGACGATGACAGGAACCGAGTCGGTCAGTGCCAGCAGCTGACGATAGTTTTGTTTGAAGTTTCCGCTACGCATCAGACACGCTCGATTTCAGGTTTGCCGAACAGGCCATAGGGTCTGACCATAAGGACGACGAGGATCAAAACAAAACCGGCGATCTCCTTCATGCCGCGGCCGATATAGCCTTCCGACAGATTCTCGACCACCCCGATCAGGATGCCGCCGAGTGCGGCGCCGAACACCGAGTCCAGCCCGCCCAAGATGACCGCGGGAAAGCTGCGCAGACCTGTCGTCCACATGCCGGGATTGACGTCGTAGACCACGCCGATCAACACGCCCGCAATGGCGGCGAGCCCCGCCGACAAGGCCCAGGACAAGGCGAAAATGCGCTTGACATTGATGCCCATCAGCAGGGCTGCAGTTTGCACGTTGGCGGTGGCACGCATGGCGATACCGACCCGCGAATAGCGAAAGAAGGTCCACAGGCCGAGCAGTACGGCCGCCATCAGCCCAACGGAATACAGCTGCGCCGGGTACAGGCCGGCCGGGCCGATCTTGATGACCTCCGTTGGCAGGCCGGCATTGAGCGGCATGGGGTCTGCGCCCCAGATCAGCACCACCACCGAGCGTAGGATCACGGCCAGGCCAATGGTCACCATCACCGTGGAAAACACCGGCTGACCAAGCATCGGACGGATCAGCAAGACCTCGATCAGCAGGCCAATCAGCACCGAGGCCGCGACAGTTGCTGCCAGCATGAGCCAGAAGCCAAATTGGAAGGTGCCGGCCAGGGTGAAGGCGATGTAGGACACCAGCATCATCAGCTCGCCCTGGGCGAAGTTCACCACGCCGGTGGCGCGGTAAATCATCGCAAAGCCCATGCCGATGAAGCCGTAGAGCAGGCCCACGGCGATGCCGGAAATGACCAGTTGCAGAAAATAGTCCATCAGCCCGCTCCTGCGCCGTAGATGATCGCGATCTCTTTCGCGAAGGTTTTTTCGATGACGTTGCGGCGCACCTTCTGGGTGGCGGTGAGTTCGCCGTCGTCGTGGTCGAGTTCTTTTTCCAGGATCAGGAACTTGCGGATGTTCTCGACCCGGGCAAACAGCTTGTTCACACGCTTGACGTCCTCGTCGATCAGTTCGCGCACCTCGGGCAGCGCGGCCAGGCTCTTGTAGGTGGTGTAGGCCAGTTTGCGTTCTTGTGCCCACTTGCCGACCGTTTCGTAGTCGACCTGGATCAGCGCCGCCAAATAGTGGCGTCCGTCGCCCAGGATGATCGCCTCGCGCACATACAGGCTGTCCTTGAGCGCGTTTTCGATCTCCGAGGGCGCGATGTTCTTGCCGCCGCTGGTGATGATGATGGCCTTCTTGCGGTCAACGATCATCAGCTCGCCGTTGTCAGCCAGCGCCACGATGTCGCCCGTGTGCAGCCAGCCGTCCACCACGGTCTTGGCGGTGGCGCCTTCGTCGTGGATGTAGCCCTTGAACACGGCGGGGTGCTTGACGACGAGCTCGCCGTCCTCCGCGATCTTCCAGTTCAGGCCGTCGATGGGCAGGCCGGTGGCGCCCAGTTTGATCGCTTTTTCATGCTGGAAGAAGATCACCCCGCCGGACTCGGTCATGCCGTAGACCTGGTACACCGGAATGCCGAGGATGCGGAAGAACTTCAGTACCTCGGGCGAGACGCTGGCGCCGCCACAGAAGCCGCACTGCATGCGGTCCAGGCCGACGAATTTCTGCAGATTGCGAAACATCAGCAACCACAGAACGAAGAAGTGCAGGCGATCCGACAGACTGCGCTGGCCCCCTTGCGCCTCGACCTTTTCGAACAGACGGCGCCCGGCATCGAAGCAGCGCTGGAAAGCCCAGCGCTGAAAGCGCGAGGCGTCCTGCATGCGGATCAAAATGCCTTGCTGCAGCTTCTCCCAGATGCGCGGCACGCCCAAAAACACCGTGGGTGCGATCTCGCGCAGATTGACGGCTACCGTGTCGATCGATTCGGCGTAATTGACCACGCCACCGGTGAGCAGGTGCATGACCGTCGAGAAGGCACGCTCGGCCACGTGGCACAACGGCAGGTAGCAGACCACTTCGTAGTTGTGCCGGTCGAGCTTGAAATGGGTTTTGAGCTTGTCAACGGTGACGATCAGGTTGCGGTGCGACAGCATCGCGCCCTTGGGCGGCCCGGTGGTGCCCGAGGTGTAGACCAGCATGCAGGTGTCATCGGGCTGGGTGTCCTCGATGGCACGATCAAAGGCGCTCGCGTGCTGGGGCGATGCCGCGGCGTTTTGGTCTCCTAGCTCAAGCACGTCCTCGAACGACATCAGCTTGTCGTGTTTGTAGCCGCGCATCCCCTTCATGTCGACGCAGATGATCTTCACCAGGTCGGGCAGGCCGGTGTCGTGCTTGGCCATGGCGTCGAGCACCTTGTCGACCTGTTCCTGATCGCCGCAGACCACGAACTTGCTGTTCGAGTGGTGCACGATGTACTGCAGTTCCGGCCACGGGTTGGTGGGGTAGATGCCCACCACGACACCGCCGATGGCTTGCGTGGCCAGGTCGGTGAACATCCACTGCGGACTGTCCTCGCTGGCAATCGCCAGCCGGTCGCCCTTGTCGAAGCCCAGAGACTTGAGACCGAGGGCGAAGCGGCGCGCCGTTTCGAAATAGTGCTGCCAGGTCATCCGGTTCCAGATGCCGTAATCTTTCTCGCGAAACGCGAGCGCATCCGGAAAGCGCTGTGCCCAGTGCTGGAGCAGCTTGGGGAATGTGGTGTTGCCGTCGCGAAGCAACGCGTCCAGGTTGTCGATCACGCGGCCTCCTTGGTTTTGCTGCCCAGGTAGGCGTCGATCACGGCCGGGTTGGCCGATATCTCGGCCGGCGTGCCCTCGCCGATCTTGCGGCCGAAGTTGAGCACGCAGACGCGGTCGGAGATGTCCATCACGATGCCCATGTCATGCTCGACCATGAGGACCGAAATGCCGAGTTCGTCGCGGATGTCCAGCACGAAGCGGGCAATGTCTTCGGTCTCCTCGCTGTTCATGCCCGACACCATTTCGTCCAGCAGCAGCAACTTGGGCTCGGTGGCCAGTGCGCGCCCCAACTCGACCCGCTTTTGCAGGCCATAGGACAGGGTGCCCACCGGCATGTCGCGAATTTCCTCGATTTCGAGAAAATCGATGATCTCTTCCACCTTGCGACGGTGTTCGAGCTCCTCGCGCCGCGCCCGTCCGAAGAACCACGAGGCATCCAGCACGTTGGTGGCCATGTGGCAGTGGCGGCCGACCAGCAGGTTGTCCACCACGCTGGCATGTTTGAACACCGCCAGGTTCTGGAAGGTCCGACCGATGCCGATGGCGGCCAGGCGGTGTGCCGGCATGCCGGTGATGTCGCTGCCATCGAAATGCACGGTGCCGCTGCTGGGCTTGACGACGCCGCTGATCATGTTGAAGGTGGTCGTCTTGCCGGCCCCGTTGGGGCCGATCAGGGAATAGATTTCACCGCGCCGAACGTGAAAACTGACACCGGCAACGGCTTCGACGCCGCCGAAGCGCTTGGACAGGGTTTCGACCCTTAACAATGTGTCGTTCATGTTTTTTTTCTCAGGACAGCCAGCGTTTGCGCCGCTTGTAATGCTTCACGTCGCGCATGTTCTTGCGCGATCCACCTTCGCCGAAGCCTAGGTAGAACTCTCGCACGTCGTCGTTGCGCAGCATCTTGTCGGCCTCACCGTCGAGCACCACGCGGCCGTTTTCCATGATGTAGCCATAGTCGGCAATGGCCAGCGCCATCTGTGCGTTCTGCTCCACCAGGAGAATGCCCATGCCTTCCTGGCGGCACAGGCGGGTGATGATGTCGAAAATCTCTTCGCTGATCTGTGGCGCCAGACCGAGCGTGGGCTCGTCGAGCATCAGCAGTTTCGGGGACGACATCAGCGCGCGGCCGATGGCCACCATCTGCTGTTCGCCGCCCGACAGGTAGCCCGACACCGTGCTGCGTTTTTGCACCAGACGCGGGAACAGCCCATACACCATCTCCATCTGGCGCCTGGCGTCGGTCAGACTGCGTGTGTAGCCGCCCATCACGAGGTTTTCCTCGACCGTCAACTGGTCGAACAGGCGGCGCCCCTCGGGCACCATGACCACGCCGGCGCGCACGATTTCGTCCGGCGCCAGGCCGGTCAGCTGGCGGTTTTCAAACGTGATCTGGCCACCCTTGATCTCACCGTCTTCCGGATACAGAACGCCAGAAATGCCTTTGAGCGTGGTTGATTTCCCGGCCCCGTTGGAACCGAGCAGGGCGACTATGCGACCTTTGCCGACGGCCAATGAGGCCTCTCGCACCGCCTCGATGGTGTTGTCGTAAACGATCTGGACATTGGTGAGATTCAGCATGACAGGCCGCTACTTGCGCTGTGCTGCGGCGACTTAACCATTGAACGGGTTTGCCGGTCGAGCGTAGTGGAGGGGTGCGCCAGGATGGCAGCCGCAGTCGTGCAGACCTTCGGCTCGGATGGGCCGGGTGCATGGGCGCGACCATGGTCTCTGGTTGCCAGGGTGCCGTTCGAGGGGGCAGTTAATTTTCTTAAAGGTTGTCCCGCGTTGGCCGTGTTGGGCAGCGTGCCTGCCATGTGCCTTGCCGTTCGGTAGGCGCGATGCCTTGTTTGCATGGCGTTAATCTAACGGTAGTTAGTCTGTCTTCAACTCGGGAAATCCCTATGCAGGTGCCATCAAGTCCGGGTGCAAGTGCGGGCGGGAACTTCTGGCCAGGTTCGCTTCAGCATGAATGCCGGTGGTTCACCGTCGGCGGATTCAAGACTGAAGTGCAACACCTGCCCCCGAGTACGGCCCGCAGATGCAAAGCAGCCCACCCAAGCGCAAACGACTACCTCGCAACAAAGGAAAAGGCCGAAGAGCTCAGATACTATTGCTCCGGCCCCATGAATTTTGAACTTTCGTGGATCGTTTGCCTGTGGCAGTCCGTCCACGACTCGCGACTTCAAAGGGCCGGATCAATAGATGGACATGGTGAGCATCCATGTGCGTCCGCCCGAGATTGAAGACCGGCAGTTGCCCGGGCACGGGGAGGGTGACCTGATCAAGGGTGCTGCGAACGCCCGCGCGGTGGGCACCCTGGTGGAGTGCACCAGTCGGGCTGCTCATGCTCATCAAGCTGCACGGGTTCAAGCCCGCCATCGCGGTCAATGTCCTGCAGGCCTTGTCTGACAAGCTGCTGAGGCTCGCTGAGCCTATGTGCCAGAGCATGACGTACGACCAGTGCCGGGAGAAGGCGATGCACAGTGAACTGAGCCGACGCACAGACATTGCGGTGTACTTCTGTTACCCCACAGCCCTTGGCAGCGAGGCTCTAACGAGAACTCCAACGAGCTGGTGCGCCAGTACCAACCCAAGGGCTCGGACCTCTCAGGGTACAGCCAGAAGCAGCTCGATGCGATTGCCGATCAGATCAACAACCCGCCCTGGACCTTGGAAGGGGTAGGGCGCACGATACCCCTCTGGCAGTCTATCGGGAACTCCTGCTCAATAGCACGCAACACCCACCCTCGTTCATTGAAACCCAGGGTATTGCACTTTAGATTTGAATCACTCTCGGCTACATTCCCGCGTAGTTCGGCCCGCCGCCGCCTTCGGGCGTGACCCAGACGATGTTCTGCGTCGGATCCTTGATGTCGCAGGTCTTGCAGTGCACGCAGTTCTGCGCGTTGATCTGCAGCCGGTCCGAGCCGTCGTCGTTCTTTACGAATTCGTAAACGCCGGCCGGGCAGTAACGGCTCTCGGGGCCGGCGTATTTCGCCAGATTGATCTGCACCGGCACGCTGGCGTCCTTAAGCGTCAGGTGCGCGGGCTGATTTTCTTCGTGGTTGGTGTTGCTGACGAACACGCTGAAGAGCCGGTCGAAGGTGAGCTTGCCGTCGGGCTTGGGGTAGCTGATCTGCGGCATCTCGGCGGCCGGGCGCAGGCTGGCGTGGTCGGCCTGGGTGCGGTGGATCGTCCAGGGCGGACGCTTGATGCCAAGCCTGGGCAGCAGCCACTGTTCAATGCCGGTCATCAGGGCGCCGACGAGGCTGCCCTTCTTGAACCACTGTTTGAAGTTGCGCGACTGGTCGAGTTCGGTGTGCAGCCAGCTGTTTTCGAACGCAGCGGGGTAGGCTCTGAGTTCGTCGCCGCTGCGTCCGGCGGCCAGGGCTTCAAACGCGGCTTCGGCGGCCAGCATGCCGCTCTTGATGGCGGCGTGGCTGCCTTTGATGCGTGCGGCGTTCAGGTAGCCGGCATCACAGCCGATCAGCGCGCCGCCCGGGAACACGGTCTTGGGCAGGCTGAGCAGGCCACCAGCGGTGATGGCGCGCGCGCCGTAGCCGATGCGCTTGCCGCCTTCGATGTGGGCGCGAATGGCGGGGTGGGCCTTCCAGCGCTGCATTTCCTCAAAGGGGCTGAGCCATGGGTTCTTGTAGTCGAGCCCGGTGACGAAGCCCAGCGTGACCTTGTTGCCTTCCAAGTGGTAGAGAAAACCGCCGCCGTAGGTCTGGCTGTCCATCGGCCAGCCGGCCGTGTGCACCACCCGACCAGGTTGGGCGCGGGCCGGGTCGATCTCCCACAGTTCCTTGATGCCGATGGCATGGCTTTGTGGATCGCGGCCTTCGTCGAGCTTGTATTTCATGATGAGCTGTTTGCCCAGATGGCCGCGCGCGCCTTCGGCAAAGATGGTGTATTTGGCATGCAACTCCATGCCGAGCTGGAAGCCGTCGTGCGGCAGGCCGTCCTTGCCAATGCCAAGGTTGCCGGTGGCGACACCCTTTACCGAAGGTAAATTCCCGCTCTCCGAACCGTTGTCGTTGTACAGCACCTCGGCGGCTGTGAAGCCGGGGAAGATTTCCACGCCCAGGGCTTCCGCCTGCTCGCCCAGCCACTGGGTCAGGGCGCCCAGGCTGATGACGTAATTGCCCTCGTTGTGGAAGCAGTCGGGCACCAGGAAGTTGGGCGTGCGCCTGGAGCCGGTTTCGCTCAGGAAAAGCACGTCGTCACCGGTGACGGGTTGGTTCAGCGGTGCGCCCAGCTCCTTCCAGTTGGGGAAGAGTTCGTTCAGCGCGATGGGGTCCATGACCGCGCCGGAGAGAATGTGAGCACCGGGCGCGGAGCCTTTCTCCAGCAGCACCACGGAGACGTCCGCGCCCTTTGCTGCCGCGAGCTGCTTGAGGCGGATGGCTGTGGCCAAACCGCCGGGGCCGGCACCCACCACCACCACGTCGTATTCCATCGCCTCGCGCGGGCCGTATCGTTCGAGCAGGGAGGTGGGCTTCATGCGGAGAGGGTCAAAAAGGTGGCGACCCTGGGGCCGAAGTTGACGAAAAAAAGGCGGGGGGGGTCAGGGTCGGTTGTCGACCGGCAGCGGCGGTGCGGTGCGCGGTGCGCCGTCACGTTTGTAGACCATCACCGTGCGTTTGAAGGTGCAGACAATGACGCCGCTCTGGTTATAGCCTTCGGTGCGCACCGTGACGACGCCGACATTGGTTCGCGACCGCGACTCGCGCCTGTCCAGCACCGTGGAACGTGAATAGAGCGTGTCGCCTTCAAACACCGGATTCGGAAGTCGAACTTCGTCCCACCCCAGGTTGGCCATGACGTTTTGCGAGACATCGCTCACCGTCTGCCCCGTCACGAGGGTCAGCGTGAGGCAGGAATTGATGAGCGGACGGCCGAACTCCGTCTGCGCGGCGTAGTGGGCATCGAAGTGCAGCGGAGCCGTGTTTTGCGTCAGCAACGTGAACCAGATGTTGTCGTTCTGGGTCAGTGTGCGACCGAGGCCATGCCGATACTCGTCGCCGACCTCGAAGTCTTCATAGAACCGGCCGCGCCACCCTTCCTTGACAGTCATTTTTTGATCCTTCGGTGTGTTGTTCAATTTGCGATTTCCAAGATGCAGTCGGTTGGCGTGCCACTGAGCAACGTCGGGGACATGGGGACCATGGTTGTCCGTCTCTCGGCCCGGCCTTTTGAAGTTGCCGGCAATGCATTGCGGCTATGCTTTGTCATGCATGAGGATTCCATCGAACACGATCGCTGTGATTTGCCGTGAGAAGTCCTGAAAAGAGCCGCGTTGGGGGTTGTACCATTCAACGGTCCAGTTCAATGCCCCAATCACGAAAAGCCGAATCATGGCTGTGCTGGTGTCCTGGCGCAACTCGCCGCTGGCGAGCGCTGATTCGAACAGCCGATCCCAATAGTCTGCGTAAGCCCGCCGCACGATCCGGTGGCGATTTTTTGCGCTGATGGGGATTTGGCCGTAGATGCGGATGTTGGCTGACGTAAAGTCGCCATAATGCAGCATTCCCCAGAGATGGCCTTCAATGCCAGCGGCGATTCGGTCTCGCCAGGGTGCACTTTCGGGAAGAGCCGCAACACGGGTGCGCACGGCATCGGCGACGATGGTGATACCTTTGTCCAGTACCTCGCCCAAGATCTGCTCTTTCGATTCGAAGTGATAGTAGATGCTGCCGGCTTTGACGCCGGCAGCATCCGCAACCTCGCGCAAAGTAGTTGCCGCATAGCCATGATGCCTGAACAGCCGTGCAGCTTCGAGCAGCACCCGTTCACGTGTAGCGGGGCCATCTGCGTTATTGTTGCTGAGCTTTGCTTCTGTACTTGGCTTCATAATGACCGATAGTTAGATCCAAAAAAGCGAATCGTATCAAACTTGGCTTTGGTCGAAGGGGCAGACTCGTGCACTGGCGCGTCGCAAGTAGTTGCTCACTTGCTCCCGTTGGTCCACTGCCTGAAATCAGGCCGGCGTTTTTCCAGGAAAGCGCTCACGCCTTCTTTGGACTCTGCCGTGTCGTAGTACAGGCTCAGCGCTTGAAGTCCCAGGCTGCCGATCCCGCGAATGTGCTCGGTGGATGCATTGAACGAACGTTTCGCGATCGCCAGAGCCGTCGGACTTTTTTCGACAATTTCCTTGCACCAGCGGGCGACTTCGGCGTCGAGCTGGTCGTGGGGCACGACGGTGTTGCACAGACCCATGGCCAAGGCCTCTTGTGCACTGTAGCGGCGGCACATGTACCAGATCTCGCGGGCTTTCTTTTCGCCAACCACATGGCTCAGGTAAGCCGTGCCCCAGCCAGGGTCGACCGAGCCTACTTTCGGGCCGACTTGGCCAAACACGGCCTTTTCCGAGGCAATGGTCATGTCGCACAAGGTGGCCAGGACATTGCCGCCGCCAATGGCGTAACCCTGCACGCGGGCGATCACGGGCTTGGGCACGTCACGAATGGCGCTGTGAAACTCTTCCACCGGGATACCGATGGTGCCCCGGCCGTCGTACTGCCCGGCATGAGCCGACTGATCGCCGCCGGTGCAGAAAGCACGGTCACCCGTCCCGGTGAGCACAATGGCGGCGATTCGCTTGTCCCAGCCTGCTTTCATGAATGCCTGCAGCAGTTCCTCGACGGTCTGGCCGCGAAACGCATTCATCACTTCGGGGCGGTTGATCGCGATGTAGGCCACCGAGTCGAGTTCTTCGTAGAGGATGTCCTTGAATTCCATGGGTTTTCCTTTTTGTCTGTTATTTCAATGCCGCATGTCTTTCGACCGTGCCCGGGCGTTTACCCAATCATGCTGTAACCACCAGACACTGAAAGAACCTGCCCGGTGACATGGCCCGCAGCCTTCGCTGAAGACAGGAAGACGACGGCATTGGCAATATCCTGCGGCCGTCCCACCTTGCGCAACGGCAGCGCCTTGGCGACTTTTTCCAGTTGCTCCGGCGTGAACATACTGTCGGCATCAATCCACATGCTGCTTCCGCCCACTTCGTCGGTGGTACTGGGGATAGTGACGCCGGGGCATACCACGTTGCAGCGGATGCCGTAACGCCCGTTTTCCTTGGCGATCGTTTTCATGAAACTGTTGATGGCAGCCTTGACGCCGCCATACACCGCTTCACGTGGCTCACCTTGCCGACTGGCATCAGAGCTGATGGAGACGATTGAGCCGGCGTTGCGAGGAACCATGACTTCAAGCGCGGTCTTGGTGCAGTTGAGAACGCCGAGGTAGTTGATGTTGATGATCTTTTGCCACAGATCGGGGGTCGTCTGCGTGAAGAACATCAACTGGTCCCAGCCGACGTTGTTGACGAGGACATCGACGCCGCCGAACTTGTCCGAGGCTGCCTTGAACATGGCTTGCACCTGGTCAAGTTGGGTGACATCGGTCTTGACAACCTGCGCCGACGCCGCGCCGCTCGCCAGCGCGAGTTCTGCCGTCTTTTGCGCCTGACTTTCGTCGATGTCGCCGATGGTGATGTTGGCGCCTTCCGCGGCGAAGCCGAGCACGATGCCGCGGCCAATGTTCGAGCCGCCACCCGTGACGATGACCGATTTTCCTTTTAGTTCGAGATCCATACTGATTGCTCCTTGCGCTTTAGGCGCCACATTGGTGAGGATGAAATTATAACTATCTAACGATAGTTAGATTGCGGGCGAGATTTCCTGTGTTGGATGGTGCGCCTGGCAGCTACCACTGCAATCCACTGTGGCATAGGCTGCCACCTGTCGATTCAAGAGAGGGATGAAAATCTGAGAAACAAGATGGGATGGTTCACTATCAGTGCGCAACGCGTCTGACCGTGATCCATCCCAAGGGAAGGCAATTACTGTTTGTTCTTAGCGAACTCGCCAGATTCTTTCTTCACGGTGTCCTGGACCACGTCGTCATACGCCGAGAACCAGTCAGTCTGGGGCACCCACTTGGCGCCGTCCCACATGTCGATGCGGGTTTTGCCGCCGCCGCCATGGTCTTTGGCGGTCACCGTCACGGGGGCGATCAGGCCTTCGGCATCAAAGTTTTTCAAGCTTTCCAGTCCGCGCTTCATTTTGTCAGGGTTGAGGGGCCAGCCACTTTGTTTGATGGCTAGGCGAGCGCCTTCGAAAACGCTGGCATAGATGGCCAGACCGGTGTTGTAGTAAACATCGTTGAGATGCTTGCGGTCACCGCTGCCCTTGTTTTTCTCATACAGGTCCTTGATGATCTGCTGCATCAGCGGGTGGCTCTGTCCACCCGTCACGTTGGTGCCGCGCTTGAGGCCTTTTGCGTTTTCCAGACCAATGTTGGCAAGGTCAACTTCGTTGAGCCAATTGACGGAAATGTACTTGTCCATCGGGATGCCGTTGCGCTTCATTTCGCGCGAGGCGACGACGTGCATGCCGGCCAGGTTCCAGCTGATCACCCAGTCGGGGTTGTTGCGGCGGATCTGGGACCAAGCGGCGGCCTGGTCATTGCCCGGCATCGGGTTGGGAACCAACTGCAGGTCAAAGTCCTCTTTGGCCGCAAGTGTCTTCAACACGCCGATCGGTTCCTGCCCGAACGGATAGTCGGGGTAGATGAACGAAATCTTCACGCCCTTGAGGTTGTTGTTGGACTTGGTTTTGATGTAGTGGATATTGTTGGCCATTTGACCCCAGTAGGTGGGCCCAATGGGGAAAATCCACTTGAACACATCACCATCGACCGCATCGCCACGACCTACAAAGGATTGCACCATCACATTGCCATCCGCCATGGCGCGCGGCAGAACGGCGCGGGAAACCGGCGTGGACAGGAAATCAAAGGCAACGGCGCCTTCGCGTTTCATCTTTTCGTAGCACTCAATGCCACGCTGCGGCTCGTTGCCATGGTCTTGAACCAGTATCTCGATGGGGTGGCCTTCAATGCCGCCTTTCTGATTCAATATCTTGGCATAGTCATTCGCCGCCTGGGCAATTTGTGGCGTCACAAAGCCGTAGGATTTACTCAGGTCATAACAAAGCGCGAATTTGACGGGCTGGGCTGGTGCCTGCGCCTGCGCGGACTGCAGACCAGCCAGCGCCAATCCCAGGCCAGCAAGAATGGAAAGCTGTTTGATTTTCATGATGATGTTTCCTGTTTAGTTAGTACGGGGTGAAATGCAGTCTGTAGAAGACACGCCGTACAGTCGTGCCTGAGGCCTGACCGAGGCGTATCGCTACTGCTTCGACTTGGCGAACTCCGCCGATTCCTTCTTGGCGCTTTCCTGGACTACATCGTCGTATGCGGAGAACCAGCCAGTCTCTGGCACCCACTTCGCGCCATCCCACATGTCGATGCGCGTCTTGCCGCCGCCGCCATGGTCCTTGGCCGTCACAGTTACAGGGGCGATGAGGCCGTTAGCGTCGAAGTTGCGCAGGCTCTCCAGCCCGCGCTTCATCTTGTCGGATGTCAGAGGCCAGCCATACTGCTTGATTGCCAGACGCGCGCCTTCGAAAACAGGAGCGTAGGTGGCCAGCCCAGTGTTGTAGAAGATGTCATTGGTATGCTTGCGGTCGCCGTTGCCCTTTCCCTTGTCATACAGATCCTTCAGGATCTGCTGGATCAGAGGGTGCTCCTGACCGCCCACCACATTAGTGCCGCGCTTGATGCCCTTGGCCGCGTCGGCGCCAATGTTCGCGATGTCCACTTCGTTGAACCAATTGACGGCGATGTACTTGTCCATCGGCATGGCGTTGCGTTTCATTTCGCGCGAGGCAACAACGTGCATGTTGCCCAGGTTCCAGCTGATGACCCAATCGGGGTTGAAGCGGCGGATCTGGGACCACGCCCCTGACTGATTGTTACCAGGCAGCGGGTTCGGGAACAATTGGAGGTCGAAGCCTTCCTTTGCCGCGAGTGTCTTCAACACGCCGATGGGTTCCAACCCAAACGCGGTGTCCAGGTAAAAGAATGCGATCTTCACACCCTTCAGGTTGTTGTTCGACTTGGACTTGATGTACTGGATGTTATTGGCTGCTTGGCTCCAATAGGTGGGCCCGATGGGGAATATCCACTTGAACACATCGCCGTCGACTGCATCGCTGCGGCCAGTAAAGGATGAAATCATCACATTGTTGTCCTGCATTGCGCGCGGCAGCAGCGCGCGCCCGACCGGCGTGGAAAAGAAGTCGAAGGTGATCGCACCCTCGCGCTTCATCTTTTCATAGCACTCGATGCCCCGCTGCGGTTCGTTGCCATGGTCTTGAACCAGAATCTCGACCGGATGGCCTTCGATGCCGCCTTTCTGGTTGAGTATCTGCGCATAGTCGCGCGCGGCCTGAGCAACTTGCGGTACGGCGAAGGCGTAAACCTTGCTCAGGTCGTAACATAGCGCAAATTTAATCGGTTCGGTCTGGGCCTGGGCCAGCGCGGGCTGGACGTTGGACATCGCCATCCCCACGCCAGCAAGAATTGAAAGCAGTTTGATTTTCATGGTGATGTCTCCTGTTTAGCTAGCACGGGGTGAAATGCAGTCTGTAGTAGGCATGCCGGTCGTGCCCAAGACTTAATGCGAGAGCTCGACGCGATGTGGAGGTGTCCATGCTACGAGAAACTTGTTTCAGGTGAGCCAGCGTTTGCGCCGACTATAGTGTTTGATGTCATGGAAGCTTCGCCCTTCGGTGCCTCCTAGATAGAACTCCTGGATGTCCGGGTTTTTCTTCATGGCTTCTGCGCTGTCATGCATCACCACGCGTCCGTTCTCGATCAGATAGCCATGCGAGACGACCTCTAAAGCTGCAATTGCGTTTTGTTCCACCAGCAGAACGGACAGGCCTTCTTCCTTGTTGATGCGCCGAACAATGTCGAAAATCTCGGCCACCAGAAAAGGCGCGAGACCAAGACTCGGCTCGTCAAGCATCAGCAGCTTGGGTTGCGTCATCAAGGCACGGCCAATGGCCAGCATCTGCTGCTCGCCGCCTGACAGGTAGCCGGACTGCGCGGTGCGCCGCTGATGCAAGCGCGGGAAGTAGCTGTAAACCATATCCTTGTTACGCAGCATGTCTTGGCGGGTGCCACGAACAGCCGAGGCCGCCACCAGGTTTTCGTCAGGCGTCATGTGTTCGAACACACGCCGCCCTTCCAGCACATGCACGATACCGAGCTTGACGCGCTCCTGCGGCGCCAGTGCATCGATGTTCTGACCCAGGAATTGCACCTCACCGCGGGTTACCAGGCCGCGCTCAGGGCGCAGCAGGCCGCTGATCGACTTCAGCGTCGTGCTTTTGCCAGCGCCGTTGGCGCCCAGCAGTGCCACCATGGCGCCTTGCGGCACATCGATCGAAACGCCCTTGATGGCGAGCGATACATGATCGTAGATGACCTCGACATTGTTCAGTGACAATATCAAGGCAGGTTCCGCAGTCTGGTTTTGCATCAGCGTTGGGGTGGAAGTCAAGTTGTCAGTCGCCATGATGTCGTTTTTACTTTCGGGCGTAGCCGAAGGGCCAGACCAGCAGGTAGTTGCGCAGATTGGTGTACATCTTGCCCAGCCCCATAGGCTCAACCAGCAGGAAAATAATGATCAGCGCGCCATAAACCGCATGTGGAATGTGGGCCAGCGTTTCGATCCCGAGCGAGATGCCCAGGAGCTGCGCCAGCCAGCCGATCAGACTGTTCATCAGGCCGGGCATCAACAGAATGAAGGCGGCCCCAAAATAGCTGCCGATGATGCTGCCCAGTCCGCCGACGATCACCATGGCCAGCAACTCGATGGAGACATTGACGGCAAATTGCTCCGGTGTGGCTGCTCGGTAGAAGGTGAAGATCAGGATGGCGCCGCTGATGCCGCCAATGAAGGACGAGGTGGCGAACGCCACCAGCTTGTAATACAGGCTGTGCACGCCAATGACCGCCGCAGCGAAGTCCTTTTCACGCACCGCAATGAGCGCGCGGCCAAGCCCGGTGCGGCGCAAGTTGAGCATGAACACGGTGACGATCAGGCACCAGCCCAGCGCCACGTAATAGAGTCCGGTATCCGAGGTGATGGCCTGGCCGAGCAGGCTGATGTCAGGTGCCTGCAGTGTGGCCTGGGTGCCGCCGCTGATGGCCGGCACGTGGGAGATCACCCAGTCCATCACGAACTGCAGGGCCAGCGTGCTGAGCGCCAGATACAGGCCTTTCACGCGCAGCGCCGCGAAAGCGAAAACGATGCCGATCACAGCGGCCATCACGCCGCCGAGCACCATCGCGATCTCCCAGGGAATGCCGTTGCGTACGCCGTGCACCGCCGTGTAGGCGCCGATGCCCATGATGGCGGCATAGCCGAAGTGGAACTGTCCGGTCCAGCCCAGGATCAGGTTCAAGCCGAGCACGGCCGCAGTCCACACCAGCCACGGTAACAACTGGGTGCTGAGGACGAGCGTGCTCATGGTGAATGGCGCAGTTAACGCAAAGGCCAGCAACAAGCCGATCATCCAGCGATCCGCGGGGAGCGGAAAAAGCGAGCGCGCGTTGGCGTAATTGGTATGGAAAATTCCTGATTGACGAAATAGCATGAGCTTCAGATCCTTTCAATGTCGTGGCGCCCGAACAGGCCATGCGGCCGAATCAGGATGGTCAGAATCAGTATTGTGGCAACCACCAGGTCGCGGCTACCACCGCCAACCAAGGGGTCGAGATAGCCAGATGCAACGCCTTCAAGAAGGCCCAGCAGCAAGCCGGCCAGAATGGCGCCGCCGATGCTGTCAAGACCGCCTAAAACGGCGACGGTCAAGCCCTTGAGCAAAAGCAGCGCCAGCGCCTGGCTGACCCCTTGAACCGAGCCCCACAACACGCCGGCCGTGGTGGCTAGAACCGAGGACATGGCCCAGGAAAACGCCACCCCGCGTTCAACCGAAATACCGATCGACCACGATGCGATGTAATCGTCGGAGATGGCGCGCAGAACAATGCCCCTGCGCGTGCGAAAGAAGAACATCAAGACCAAAAACAGCGCGATGGCCACCACGGCGCCCACCACATAAGCCCGACTGAGCAGCACCGGCCCCAGAAACAGCGGGTCGTCGCTGATGCCAATGGACAGCGGAAGGCCAGAGCCGCCCCAGATGGCCATTGTTGTCGCGCGTATAAAGATGTCCAGCCCCAGTGTCATCATCAGGATCATGATGATGGGGCGGCCCGCCAGCCGGCGCAACGCCACCCGCTCGATGCCCATTCCGACAAAGAACATCGTTCCCATGGCCAGCGGGATGGCGACCCACATCGACACGCCCAATCCATTGGCGATGGCCAGCACGACATAGGCACCCAGCATGGTCATCGCACCTTGCGCCAGGTTAGGCACCGAGGATGACTTGTAGATGATCACGATGCCCATGGCGACCAGTGAATACATGAGCCCCGACAGCGCGCCATTGATGGCCAATTCGGCAAACAGTGAAAAATCCATAATTTAAATCTCCTGCACCGAGAGTTGGCGCTCGATGGTGCCGACTTCACCGGATTCATACGTGATCTGCGCCTTCATCGTGACCGTCTGCTGGCCGCCGTAGATCGCATCTATGATGGGCGCATAACGCTCCTCGACCACGTTGCGGCGCAGCTTGCGGGTTCGCGTGACCTCTCCGTCGTCGGGGTCGAACTCCTTGTGTAAGGACACGAAGTGATGCAGTTTCAACCCGTCTGGCAGGATGCTGTTGACGCGCTTGACCGCTGCCGTGACCAGTTCGATCACCTCGGGTTTTTGCGACAGGTCGGCATAGGACATGTAGGAAATGCCCCGTACCTCAGCCCAATGGCCCACCGGCTCCATGTCGATGCAGATGATGGCCGCCAGCGTGTCGCGGCCGCTCCCGAGCACGGCCACATCCTTGATGTACGGACTGAATTTGAGGCGGTTCTCAATGTAGTTCGGAATGTAGCGTTCGCCTTTGGAGGTATACACCACCTCCGACAACCGTCCGAGCACCACCATGTGTCCATCAGGCTCGATATAACCTGCATCGCCCGTGTGCAGCCAGCCGTCCTCAAGTGCTTCACGGGTGGCATTTTCAAGTTTGTAGTAACCGGAAAACACGCTCCCGGAGCGAATCAAGACCTCTCCGTTGTCGCCGATCTTGACTTCCACACCGGGCAGCGGTTTGCCGACCGTGTGCAGGCGTACTTCTTCGGTGTCCTGCAAGGCAGTGAAGGCGCTGCTTTCAGTTTGACCATAAAACTGTCGCAATTTCACGCCCAGTGCGCGGTAAAAAACAAAAGTGTCTTCGCCAATGGCCTCGCCGCCGGTGAAAGCACCTCGCAGGCGGGTGAGGCCCAACTGGTCCTTGATCGGTCCGAAGATCAACCACTCTCCCAGTTGCCGCATCAGACGCTCTGTCAGGCTGGGCTGTTTTCCCTCGAGCTTGCGTCGTTCGGACGCCAGCGCCGAGTTCATGAAAACATCGTAGAGCCATTTCTTGAGCGGCGTCGAATCCTCCATGCGAACCTGGATGGTGGTCAGCATGTTGTCCCAGCTGCGCGGTGCCGCCAGATAGAAAGTGGGAGCCACCTCGCGCAGGTCGTGCAGCACCGTTTCCTGGCGTTCGGGGATATTGATGGTGAAGTGCAGCGCAACACCGGCGCCGACCGTGATGGCAAAGTCGCCCACCCAGGCCATGGGCAGATAGGCGAGGATGGTCTCGCCAAATGTGAAGGCGCCCCCGCGATGGGCGTTGCGCACCCCCGCGAGGAAATTGCGGTGGCTCAGTACCACGCCCTTCGGCTTGCCCGTGGTCCCCGACGAGTGCACGAACACCGCCGGTCCGTCGGGCAGCGCCCGTTCGATCAAGGCATTTCGCAGTTTCGGCTCGGCACGCAAGCGATCTGCACCGATGGCCTGCAACTTTTCCCACGAAATCAGTCCGGGATTCGAATAGTTGGTCAAGCCGCGTGGCTCGTCGTAAATGATGTTCTTGATCGTTGCACCCTGATCGCCCAGATCAAGCACCTTGTCGACTTGCTCCTGGTCTTCTGCCAGGACAAAGCGGACATGCGTCTCATGCATGAAGTGACGGATTTCGTCGGGTGTTGCAGTAGAGTAGACGGGCATCGCGTAGCCGCCCAGCACGCCGGCCGCGAGCATGCCCATGTAGAGCCGGGGTCGGTTGTCGCCCAGGACCAGCAAGGCATCCTCTGCGCTAAAACCCAGGCTTTCCATGCCGGCCGCGCAGGCGAGCGTGGTATCCAGCATCTGCGACCAGGTGATCTCCTGCCATATTCCCAGGTGCTTTTCGCGCATGGCCACGCGATTGCCCAGCAACTCGGCGTTGCGAGCCAGAATGTGGATGAGGGTGGTGTCGGTGCCCATATCCCATGTGGTGTTGCTGCCCTTGGCAGCATTGGTTTCAGTGCTTTGCATGCGCACCCCCCAGGTAGGCCTTGATCACACGTTCATCCTTCATCACGTCGGCAGGAATACCGGTTCCGATGGTTTCACCATAGCTGAGCACCATCATGCGGTCGCAGATACCGGTGATCACATCCATGTGGTGCTCGATCAGCAGCACAGTGACATTGCGCTCGGCACGCGCATCGAGGATAAAACGGGCCATGTATTCCTTTTCCTCCTGGTTCATGCCAGCCATCGGTTCGTCAAGAACCAGAAAGCTGGGTTCGGCCACCAACGCGCGTGCCAGTTCGACGCGCTTTTTCAGCCCGATCGGAATGCTGTCCACCAGCTCGTCGCGCACGCTCTGCAGCTGCAGGAAATCGATAATCTCTTCGACCTTGAGCCGGCTCGCCATCTCATCCTTGCGACCCAGCCACCAGTAGAGGGCGGTTTTTGCCACGCCGGGCTTCATGTGGATGTGACGCCCCAGCAGGATGTTGTCAAGCACGCTCATGCCGTTGAAGAGCGCCAGGTTCTGGAACGTGCGCGCGACGCCCAGAGCTGCGACCTTGTGCGGCGCCATGCCGGTGATGTCGCGGCCATTGAGCCATATGCTGCCGACCTGGGGTGGAAAGAAGCCGGTGATGGCGTTGGTCATGGTCGTCTTGCCGCTGCCGTTGGGGCCAACCAAGCCGAAGATCTCCCCACGCTCAATGCGCAAATTGGCATCCTTCAACGCGACGAGGCCGCCGAATCGCCGCTCCAGCCCTCGGCATTCGAGGGCGGGCACTGCCGCCGCGTTGCTGGCTTTCATCGGAGTTGGCCGCTGCTCTTTGGTACTGATGGTGTTTATCACTGAGGGTGCCTATGACATAGCACGGTCGACCACCTGCCTGTGCGCAGTTTGCCGAGCCGATTTTCTGTTCTGCATAAAAGTTTTTCATTTTGATACCTAACATTAGTTAGGTACATAGGGGGTTCCCCTAGTCTCTGGCAGGCAGAGTTCATTTCGCAACGTGTTCTACGATGCTTCCCCGTGCGATCAGGGCATCAATGGTGGCGGCGCCGTAGCCGTGCTCCGTGAGCAGTTCGCGTGTGTGTTGGCCGAAGCGCGGCGGCGCGCTGTGGGCGCGCCCCGGTGTGCGTGACAGCTTGACCGGGATGCCGATGCCAGGCACACCCTCGACCTGCACCACCATGTCCCGATGCAGGGTGTGGAGGTCGGTCAATACCTGCGGAATGGCCCTGACTGCGCCGGCCGGAATACCGGCGGCCAGCAGGTCACGGCACAGCTGTTCGCCATCCACCTCTTGCAACTGCGCCTCTAGCAAGGCGCGCAGTTCGTCGCGATGGCGAAAACGCTCGGCGTTGGTGGCAAAGCGCGGCTCGCTGGCCATGTCGGGATGGCCGAGGAACTCGCACAGTTTTTCCCACTGCCCGTTGTTGCCGATGCCCAGGAAGACCTCGCAGGTCCGGGTCGGCAACTTGTCGTAGGGCACGATGTTGGAGTGCGCATTGCCGCTGAGCCTGGGTGTCTGGCCCGACTGCAACCAGTTTGCACTTTGCGGATGCAGCAGCGACACGGCGGTGTCGTACAGCGTGGCCTCGACGAACTGCCCTCGCCCGGAGCGCTGCCGCTCGATCACCGCCAGTAGCACGTCTATCACGGCCGACAGGCCGGTGGTGATGTCGACCACCGGGACACCGACCCGCAGCGGGCCGGTGTCCGGCGTGCCGTTGACGCTCATCAGGCCGCCCAGTGCCTGTGCCACCGCGTCGTAGCCAGGCGCGCCGCCGAGCGGCCCATCGGCGCCGAAGCCGCTGACCCGGCAGTGGATCAGGCGCGGGAAGCGCTCGCGCAGCGTCTGTTCATAGCCGATCCCCCAGCGCTCCAGCGTGCCGATCTTGAAGTTCTCGATCAGCACGTCGGCGTCCGCCAGCAGCTTGAGAACGATCTCGCGCCCTTCGGGCTTGGACAGGTCGATCACGATGTCGCGCTTGTTGCGGTTCAGGCCGTTGTAGTAGGCCGCCGTGCCGTCGTCGGCAAAGGGTGGGCCCCAGGCGCGGGTCTCATCGCCAGCGGGCGGCTCGACCTTGATGACCTGCGCGCCGTGGTCGGCCAAAATCTGTCCGCAGTACGGGCCACCGAGCACGCGTGAGAGGTCAATCACCTTCAGGCCGGCCAGGGCACCAAAGGCTGGCAGGGGAGCGTTGTTACCCATGGTTGCCTGTCAATAGGAGCGCGGGAGGCCCATCACATGCTCCGCGATGTAGTTCAACACCAACTCGCGGTTCAACGGAGCCGTGCGCAGCAGCCGCACCAGACCGTACAAGTCGTAAATGCCGTATTCCTTGGTGAAACCGTTGCCGCCATGGGTCTGGATGGCCGCGTCAACGGCATGGATGCCGGCTTCGGCACCCGCGTACTTGGCGATGTTGGCAAACTCCCCGGCAGGCAGACCCTGGTCGAAGGCCCAGGCGGCCTTGAGCGCCATCAGCGAGGCCATCTCGATCTCGCTGCGGGCTATCGCGAGCGGGTGCTGAACGCCCTGGTAGGCGCCGATGGGGGTGTTGTTGAACACCTTACGGTCGTTGGCGTAGGCCACCGCCTTCTTCAAGGCGAAGCGCCCGACACCGGTACACAAGCCCGACAGGATGATGCGCTCGGGGTTGAGCGTGTCGAACAGGATGTTGAAGCCTTTGCCGACTTCGCCCAGCACATCGGCCTCGGTGAGCTCCACGTTGTCGAAGAACAGTTGCCATTGTGTTTCGGGCACCGGGAAGGCAACTTCAATCAGCGTCTTGCTGATGCCTTTTTTCTTCATGTCGACCATGAAGATGGTGAAGCCGTCGGTCTTCTTTTTCACGTCAGCGCGCGCTGTGGTGCGGGTCACGACCATGGCGTAGTCGGCGCAGTTGGCGTCGGTGATGAAGACCTTCTGGCCGTTGAGCTTGAAGCCGCCCTTGCCGTCGGACTTGGCGATGCTGGTGATCTCGATCGAGTTCGAGCCGGCGTTCGGTTCGGTGATGGCGAAGCAGAACTTGATGTCGCCGGTGCAGCCGCCCGGCAGAAAGCGGCGCTTCATGTCCTCGCTGGCGTGCTTGGCCAGCAGACCCATGGTCATGGTCGGTCCGACCACCAGGTTCAGCAGCGGAATGCCGTTGTTGGCCAGTCCCTCCATGAACAGCAGCATCTCGGTCATGCCCTGGCCGGCACCGCCATAGGCTTCGGGCACCATGATGCCGAGAAAACCGTCGTTGGTGATCTGCTCGTACAACTCGGTGGGGCGTTCGTTCTTGTTGGCGTAGCCGCGCCAGTAATTGTGGTCGAACTGCTTCGAGATACGGTCGCCGTACTCGTAGATCATCCGTTGTTCTTGGGTCAGCGCGAAATCCATGGGGTGTTCTCCTGTGTACTTGGGAAATTCAGGCTCCTTCCCCGAGAGGGAGAAGGAGCGAACTCAATCAGTTCTGGGCCGAGGGGAACTTGGGCGCGCGCTTCTCGCGCACCGAGGCCACGCCCTCCTTGGCGTCTTCGCCCAGGAAACACAGCATTTCCATCGCCAGCGAGCTCTCGAAGATCGGGCGCGCCACGTTCATCCAGCCGTTGAGCGACCGCTTGGTGAAGCGGATCGCCTGCTGGCTGCCATTGGCCAGTTTGTTGGCCACGGCCATGGCCTTGTCCATCAGCTCGGCGCGCGGCACGCACAGGCTGACCAGACCGATGCGCTCGGCTTCCTTGCCGTTCACGAACTCGGCCGTCATCAGGTAGTACTTGGCCTTGGCCATGCCGCACAGCAGCGGCCACAGAATGGCTGCGTGGTCGCCGGCGGCGACGCCGATCTTGACATGGCCGTCGGTAATTTTGGCCTCCTCGGCCATGATGCTGATGTCGGCCAGGAAGGCGACTGCCAGACCGGCACCGACGGCCACGCCGTTGATGGCCGAGATGATGGGCTTGTCGCAGGCCATCATGTTGTAGACCACGTCCGATGCTTCGGTCATGGTGTTGGCGATTTCCTTCGGGTTGCCGACCATGCCGGCCACCCATTCCAGGTCGCCGCCGGCCGAGAAAGCCTGGTCGCCCGCGCCGGTGATGACCGCCACTTTGGTCTTGGCATCGTCAGTGACCACGCCCCAGATCTTGGTCAGCTCCCAGTGCAGCCGGCCATTGGTGGCATTCATGACCTCGGGGCGGTTGATGGTGATGACCAGCACGCCGTTGGGCTTGTGGTCGAACTTGAGGAATTGAAAGTCAGCGTAGTTCATGTTGAGGCTCCTTGAAAAAAATTGAAAACGAAAACGAAAGGCAAAGGACGGTCAGCGCAGCTCGGCGCGTCCGTTGTTCAGCACGACGATGTCGCGTTCGACGGCGCGGGCGCGAAAGGAAACGACCTTGCCATCCACCCAGAGCTCGGTGCGTATCGTTTCGCCGGGGTAAACGGGTGACGAAAAACGCACATCCAGCGACTGCAGGGCGCTCGGGTCGCCGCCGCAGACGCGCTGGGTGAGTGCCCAGCCGGCGATGCCGTAGGTGGCCAGGCCGTGCAGGATGGGCTGCTTGAAACCAGCGGCGCTTGCCACCGCGGGTTCGGCGTGCAGCGGGTTGTAGTCGCCCGAGAGGCGGTAGATCAGCGCGGCACGCGGCTGGGTGGCGAAATCGTCGCTGTGATCAGGCGCGCGCGTGGGCAGCTCATGCACGGTTTTGACCGGCCCGGCCGGGCCGCCAAAGCCACCGTCGGCGCGGCAGAAGGTGGTCGAGGTCAGCGTGGCCAGCAGTTCGCCGCTGGTGGCGTCCGTCACCGTGCGCTCGGTGTAGATCAGAGCCCCCTTGTCCGGCCCCTTGTCGATGATCTGGCTCACCCGCGTGCGCCCGATCACTTCACCCTCGGGCGGCACCGGCCGGTGCAGGCGCAAGCCCTGTTCGCCATGCACCAGCCGCACCCAGTCAACGCCGGTGGCCGGGTCCTTGAGCCACATGCCGGGATAGCCCAGCACCACCGGCAGCGTGGGCAGCGCCAGCAGGTTCTTTTCATAGACAAAGCGCAGCTCGGTCTCGTTGGTCGGGTCGGTGCCCAGGCCCACGCCCAGTGCGTAGAGCATGGTGTCGCGCTGGGTGTAGCGATGGCGAACGTCCTCGAACGGCCATGCCATCAGTTTCTCGTAGTTGATCGCCATGGCAGATGACGTCAGACGGGATCCCAGGAGAACACGATGTTCGAGCTCTCCAGCGGATAGAAGTTCTGCTTCATGGCGGGCAACACGCGCTCGGCGATGGTCTCGGGTGTCCAGCCCTCGGCGGTGTGCATGCCGCGGATCGGGCGCGACTGGCTCATGAGGAAAATCTCGTTGCCGCGCACGGCGAAGATCTGGGCCGTGACGTCGGCTGCGGCATCGCTGGCCAGGAAGGTGGCCATGGGCGCAATCTGCTCGGTACCGAGTTTTTTTAGTTTTTCCACGCGTGCCTGCTGCTCGGGTGTGTCGGTGGGGATGGCGCCGATCATGCGGCTCCAGGCGAACGGCGAGATGCAGTTGGAACGCACGTTGTAGCGTTGCATGTCGCCGGCGATGTGGCGCGACATGGCCACGATGCCCAGCTTGGCAGCGGCGTAGTTGGCCTGGCCCAGGTTGCCGATCAGGCCGGACGTGGAAGTCATGTGCACATAGGCACCCGACTTCTGCGTCTTGAAGTGCGGGGCGGCGGCTCGCGAAGTGAAGAAGCTGCCGTTGAGGTGCACGTCGATGACGGCGCTCCACCCCTCGGGCGACATGTTGAAGAACAGGCGGTCGCGCAGGATGCCGGCGTTGTTGACGACGATGTCGATGCGCCCGAAGGTGTCGGCCGCGCATTCGATGATGCGGTTGGCCGTGGGCCAGGTCGAGACGCTGTCGGTGCTGAGAACGGCCTGGCCGCCAGCGGCCTTGATCTCGTTGACCACCTGCTGGCCGTGGCTGGCGTCATTGCCTTCGCCGCCGACCGAGGCGCCGATGTCGTTGACCACCACCTTGGCGCCTTGCGCCGCCATCATCAGTGCGATGTCGCGGCCGATGCCCCGGCCCGCGCCGGTGACTACGGCGACTTTGTCTTGCAGCATGTTGCCCTTGCTCATGAAATGACTCCTGGTTGTTGATTTGAAAAATCAGACGGTGGCGGCCGTGCCCAGCAGGGCCGTCACCTGGCTGGAAAGAACGCCGCCGTTGCCGTGGCACAGGGCGATCTCCGCATTCGGCACCTGGCGGTCGCCGGCCTCGGCGCGCAGTTGCTGCATGGCCTCGATCAGCAGGAACATGCCGTACATGCCCGGGTGGCAGCACGACAGGCCGCCGCCATTGGTGTTGACCGGCAACGCGCCCCCCGGTGCGATGCGCCCGTTGCGCACGAAAGCGCCGCCTTCGCCCTTGGCGCAAAAGCCCAGGTCTTCGAGGAACAGCAGCGTGTTGATGGTGAAGGCGTCGTACAACTCCAGCACGTCCACGTCCTTCGGGGCCAGCCCGGCCATGGCGAAGGCGCGCGGCCCGGACTCGGCGGCGGCGGTGACCGTCAGGTCGGGCATGGAGCCGATCTGGCGGTGCCAGGTGGCCGCAGCCGCGCCCAGCACATAGACCGGTGGCTTGGGAAAGTCTTTCGCCCGCTCGCTGCGCACCAGCACCAGGGCGCCGCCGCCGTCGGTGACCAGGCAGCAATCGAGCACCGACAGCGGATCGCTCACCAGACGCGAAGCCAGCACCTGCTCGATGCTGAGCGGATCGCGTGCATGGGCCAGCGGATTGAGTTGCGCCCACTGGCGCGCCGCCACCGCGATGTGCGCCAGGTCTTCGCGCGTGGTGCCGTACTGGTGTATGTGGCGCGCGGCCGCCAGCGCGTAGCTGGAGATCGGGTAGCGCGGCTCGTAGGGCGCCTCGTACAAGGGCGTTTCGGCCATCGACTTGAGTTTGCCAAAGCCCGAGCCCTGGTTGCTGCCGTAGCAAATGAGCGCCACTTCGCACTGGCCGGTGTGCAGCGCCATGGCGGCGGTAAGCAGGTGGCCCACATAAGACGAGCCGCCAACCATCGTGGCTTCGCAGAACTTGGGATGGATGCCCAGATATTCGGCCACCGATAGACCGGCGAGGAAGTGGTAGGACGAGCCGGTGAACAGGCCATCGACATCGGACAGCTTCAAGCCGGCATCGGCCAGCGCGCCGTGCACCGCTTCGCCCAGAATTTCGAGCGCGCTGCGACCGGGGGCCATGGGCACGCCGCCCAGGCTGGCACCCACGATGGCGGCCGCGCCGCGCAGGGGAGAGATGGTGCTCATGGAGGACCTTCGCGCTGCGCACTGCGGTGCGAGCTTGCTTGGGAACGGCCCGACGCGGCGCTCATGGTGTGGCGCCCTCGGGGATGAAGACCAGCAACTTGCCCTTGGCAGGATCGTCGATCACGCGCGCCTGCACCCGCATGCCGATGCGCACCTGGTCGGGTGCAATGCCATCGATGCGCGACATCAGCCGCGGCCCTTCGGCTAGGTCCACCAGCGCCACGTTGTAGTCGCCACCGGCTTGCGGCTTGCGGCGCACCGTGGTGCTGGAATAGACGCAGCCGACCCCGCTGGGTTCAATCCAGTCGAGCTGGGCCGAGCCGCAATGGGTGCACAGCGCGCGCGGATAAAACACATGCTGGCCGCAGGCCGTGCAGTGCTGGATCTGAAAGCGGCCTTGCGCCAGCTCCTGCACGAACTGAGCGTCCGGGCCGGGGCCGTCAAATGCCGGATAGCCCGATGCGCTCATGACGGTAGCTTCAGCACGCTGGCAGCCAGGATGTTGCGTTGCACCTCGTTGCTGCCGCCGTAGATGGTGGCTGGGCGCGCGTTGTAGAAGCTGGTCAACGCATCGGTTTTGCCACCGGGCAGGGCTGTGGAGCCGGGCGTGCCGCCACTCGATCCCATGACATCGACCAGCAGGTCGGCCAGCCGCGAATAGGTTTCGGTGGCGAACAGCTTGAGCATGGAGACATCGGGCCCCAGGGTTTCGCCGCGCTTGACTTGATCGATGAAACGGCCATAGAGCGCGCCCAGGTCGGACACGTCCAGCGCCAGCTTGGTGTAGCGGTCCACGAAGCCGGTGTCTTCGAACAGGCCGAGGCGCTGCGCGGCTTCCTGCACGCGCGCCAGCGCGTACTGGCTTTGTTTGGGGCTGCCCAGGAAGATGCGCTCGAATCCGAGCAGCGCCTTGGCGATGGTCCAGCCCTTGTTAAGCTCGCCGACGATGCTGGTGCGCGGCACGCGCACGTTTTCCAGGAAGACCTCGCAGAAGTCTTCGCTGCCCGCGATGTTGCGGATGGGGCGCACCGTGATGCCCGGCGTGTTCATGTCGACCAGCAAAAAGCTGATGCCTTCCTGCTTCTTGGCCGATTTGTCGGTGCGCACCAGCAGGAAAAAGTGGGTGGCGTCCTGTGCCAGCGTGGTCCAGGTCTTTTGCCCGTTGACGATAAAATCGCTGCCATCGACCACCGCCTCGGTGCGCAGACTGGCCAGGTCGGAGCCCGAATTGGGTTCCGAGTAACCCTGGCACCAGATGTGCTCACCGGAAATGATCTTGGGCAGGTAGTAGGCGCGCTGGGCGTCGTTGCCATGGTTGATCAGCAGCGGGCCGACCATGGTGATGCCCATGTCGGGCGCGCGCGCCACGCCCCAGCGCTCCTGCTCTTCAATGAAGATGATGAGTTTCTCGGGTGAGAGTCCCATGCCGCCGTACTGCGTGGGCCAACTCGGCGCGACCCAGCCTTTTTCTGAAAGCCTCAGGTACCAAGGGCCGATTTCGGACCAGCGCAGGCGCCGTTGCGGGTAGCGCCATTCGCTGGGGAAATGTTCTTCAAAGAATTCGCGCAGTGTGGCGCGAAAGCTGGCGTTGTCGAACGCATTCCAGTCAGTGGAAGTGGAGGCGGTGGTGTTCATGCGTGCTCCTGCGCGGTGGCGTTTTGGGTGAGGTTGGCGTAGCGGCGGCGCTGCTGGTTGCCATTGCCCAGCCAGGCGGCCAACACCAGAGCACGCTGCAGATACAGGCCCAGGTCGTATTCGTCGGTGACGCCGATGGCGCCGTGCAGTTGCACCGCCTCCCGCGCCACCTGCAGCCCCGCATCCGACGCGCGCGACTTGACGCGGCTTGCCAGGGCAGAGCGCGCGCTGGCGTCGGCGGCCGGGTCATCTAGCAGGGCCAGAGCCTGCGTCACCACGCTGGCAGTCAGTTCCTGCTGAATCAACAGGTCCACAGTGCGGTGCTGCAGTGACTGGAAGCTGCCTATCGGCTTGCCGAACTGGATCCGCGTTCGCAGGTAGTCTTGTGTCATGGTCAGCATGCTGCGCACAAGGGCCAGCAGTTCAACGCTGGCCAGTACCAGGGTTTCGTCGTAGGCGCGGGTCAGCGCGGCCGCGGCGGCGGCCCCTTCGGCCAGCAGGTGGCTGGCGGGCAGGCGAACGCTGTTCAAGTTGAGCTGTGCTGCATAGCTGCCGTCGGCCAGCGGCTGGCTCGACAGGGTAAGGCCGGATGCATCTGCCGGCACCCACACCAGGACCAGACCTTGTGGGTTGGTGGCGCTGACGATGTAGCCGTCGGCCCCGGCACCGGGGCGTACATGGCGCTTGTAGCCATGTATCAGCAGGGAGTCGCCCTGGCGCTCCAGCCGGGTCGCGGCCAGACCGGGCTGGTCTTTCGCGCCGGTTACATCTTCCTGCCAGGCCACGGCGGGTAGCGTGCGACCCTCGGCGAGTTCGGTCAAGAGACGCATCGATAGCTCGGTGGCACCCACATGGGACAGCAGCCGGCCGGCAAACACCAGCACCGGCACCACCGGTTCGGGCGCGACCTGAGAAGCCAGGGCGGCCGCCACCTCGGCCATCTCAGCGAAACCCTGGGCGTAGCCGCCCAATTGTTCGGGCACCAGCAGCCCGGTCCAGCCCTGCTCGGCCAGGGCGCTCCAGAAGCGGCGGTCGTAGCCCGGCACCTGTTGGCGCAGGGCGCGGGCACGGTTGAGTGGTGATTCTTTGGTGACGAAACTTAGCGCGCTTTCGCGCAGCATGGTCAGTTGTTCAGCGCGTTCGCTGTCGTGGGTGGTAGTCATGATGGGGTGGGTGCTGGCCTGGGTAAAAATTGGGTACTGCTGGCCTCAGCGGGAAGAAAATCGGTCGCGAGCTCGTGAATGTCAATAGGATTTAGGCAGGCCCAGCACCTTCTCAGCGATGAAGCACAGGATGAGTTGCGGGCTGATCGGCGCGATGCGCGGAATCATCATTTCGCGCAGATAACGCTCGACGTGGTATTCCTTGGCATAGCCATAGCCGCCCAGCGTGGCCATGGCGCGCTGGCAGGCGTTGAAACCAGCCTCGGCCGCCATGTACTTGGCAGCATTTGCGTCGGCGCCGCAGGGCAGGCTGTTGTCGTATTTCCAGGCCGCGCGCATCGCCATCATTTCAGCGGCCTCAAGCTCCATCCATGATTGCGCCAGCGGATGCTGGATAGACTGGTTCTGCCCGATGGGCCGGTCAAAGACCACGCGCTCGCGGGCGTACTTGACGGCTACCTGCAGCGCCGCCCGACCCAGGCCGACGGCCTCGCCCGCGATCAGCACCCGCTCCGGGTTCATGCCATGCAGGATGTACTCAAAGCCGCGGCCTTCTTCGCCGATGCGGTCTCCTACCGGCACGCGCAAGCCGTCGATGAAGAGTTCGTTCGAGTCGACCGATTTGCGTCCCATCTTTTCGATTTCGCGCACCTCGACAAAACTGCGGTCGAGGTCGGTGTAGAACAGGCTCAGGCCGAAGGTCGGTTTCTTGCAGTCCTCGATCGGAGTGGTGCGCGCCAGAATGAGCATCTTCTCTGCCACCTGGGCGGTCGATATCCAGACCTTCTGGCCAGACAGCACATAGTGGTCGCCTGCCCGTTCGGCGCGGGTTTTCAGACGGGTGGTATTCAGGCCGGTGTTGGGCTCGGTGACGGCGAAGCAGGCCTTCTCCTTGCCCTGGATCAGCGGAGGCAGCATGCGGCGTTTCTGCTCCTCGTTGCCAAACACCGCCACGGGCTGCAAGCCGAAAATGTTCATGTGCACCGCCGATGCGCCAGACAGCCCCGCACCCGACTGTGAGATGGTCTGCATCATCACGGTCGCTTCACTGATGCCCAGTCCGACGCCGCCATATTCCTGTGGCAGACAAACGCCGAGCCAGCCGCCGTCGGCTAGAGCGCGGTGCAGCTCATGCGGAAAGCCGCCCAGCCGGTCCCGTTCGAGCCAGTAGCTGTCGTCAAAGCGAGCGCAGATTTTGCCGATTGCTTCGCGTATCGCTTCATGTTCCTGGTTGTGGGCGAAATCCATGGTGGTGTTCCAGTGGACTCAAATCGCCAGACCGAGGCGTGTGCCTTGGTCAATGGCGCGCAAGGCGTCGAGTTCGGCGGCCAGCTCGGCGCCGCCGATGACATCGGGCGCCAGGCCGAGCGCGCGCAATTCGGCGACCAGCGCGTTCTCGCTGTCCTGGCCGGCGCAAATCACGATGGTGTCCACGTTCAGCGTCTGCGGTACACCGTTGACGCGCAGGTGCAGCCCGGCGTCATCGATGTGTTCATAGACGCATCCTGGCAGCGTGCGCAGGCCGCGCCGCGCCAGCTCGGCCTTGAGTGCCCAGCCAGTGGACATACCCAGACTGCGTCCAGGCTTTTCAGGTTTTCTCTGCAACAGGGTGACTTCGCGTGGCGCGCTGATTGGCTGTGCCGGTTTGAGGCCACCCGCAGCTGCGGGCGAGGTATCGACGCCCCATTCAGCGTAAAACTGCTCAAGCGCCTGAGGCGCGTTGGCAGCATTACCCTCATGCTCGTCATGCAGCAGGAAGGTGGCTACATCGAAACCGATGCCACCGGCGCCGATCACCGCGACCCGGCGGCCTGCCTGCACCCGACCCGACAGCAGATCGGCATAGCTCATCACTTTCGGGTGAGCCATGCCCAGGAGCTGCGGCAGGCGCGGGCGCACGCCGGTGGCTATCACGATGCGGTCGTAGTGACCGGCAGCTAGAGATGGGGCATCCGCCCGGCTGTTGAGCCTGAGCGTCACGCCATGCCGAGCCACGCCTTGCCTGAAATAGCGCAACAGTTCGTTGAACTCCTGCTTGCCCGGCACGGCCCGGGCCAGGTTTAACTGGCCGCCAATCTCGGGTCCAGCCTCGAACAGGGTGACCGCATGACCGCGTTCCGCCGCAGTCAGCGCGCAGGCCAGTCCGGCCGCGCCGGCACCGATCACCGCCACCTTGCGCTGCATGGCCCGTGACGGCATCAGCGAGAACTCCAGCTCGCGCCCGGCGCGTGGATTGACCAGACAGGTGGCGGGGCGGTCGGCGAAGATGTAGTCGAGACAGGCTTGGTTGCAGGCGATGCAGGTGTTGATCTCATCGGCGCGGCCCTGCGCCGCCTTGCGTACGAAGTCGGCATCGGCCAGGAAGGGGCGCGCCATCGACACCATATCGGCGTCACCGCTGGCCAGGATTTCTTCGGCCAGATCGGGCGTGTTGATCCGGTTGGAGACGATGACAGGAATCGTCACTGCTTGTTTGATGCGGGCCGCCGCAAAGCGCCACGCCGCGCGCGGCACCACGTAGGCAATGGTCGGGATGCGCGCTTCGTGCCAGCCGATGCCTGTATTGAGGATGTCAGCGCCTGCGGCCTGCACCGCCTGGGCGAGCTGGATGATGTCGTCAGCCGGGGCACCGCCCTCGACCAGATCGAGCGCCGAAACCCGATACATGAGCAGAAACTGCGACCCCAGGCGTTCGCGCGTGCGCCGCACGATCTCCACCGGCAGGCGATGACGATTTTCCATGCTGCCGCCAAATTCGTCGCTGCGGTTGTTCGTGCGCGTGACGGTGAACTGGTTGAGCAGGTAGCCCTCCGAGCCCATGATCTCGACGCCGTCGAAGCCGGCGCGTTGCGCCAGTTCGGCACAGCGTACATAGTCTTCCACCGTTTGCCAGACTTCGGCCGTGCTCAAGGCGCGAGGCGCGCGGGAGTTGATCGGGGAGGGGATGTCAGAAGCGCCCACTGGCCTGGCGACTTTTGCGTAGCGCCCTGTGTGCAGGATTTGCAGAATGATCTTGCCGCCCTCGGCGTGCACCGCCTGAGGGATCGGTCTGAGCACATCGGCTTGTGCCGTCGTGATAAGCAGGGGACCCGTTTCATCCAGCAGGCCATCCTGGCAGGGGGCATAGCCGCCCGTGACAATCAGGCCCGCGCCGCCGCGTGCGCGCTCGGCATAGAACAGGGACAGCCGGTCGATCGACCGGTCCAGCGACTCCAGACGTGTGTGCATCGATCCCATCAGCGTTCGGTTGCGAAGGGTGTGCGCGCCTACCTTCAGGACGGAGAGTAGCGTCGGAAAGAAAACAGTGGCTTCGGTGGACATGGGGAACGCCTCTTTAAAAATCTAACTAACACCTGTTCGATGATATCATGCGACAACGACCAGCCATGCAATTGGCGAGCACCTCAAATTCTTCGTCCGGATTGACGGTGTGATGCAGGCGGCGATTTCGACAACAGTCAGTCAGGAGATTTACCCATGATGTTCGACGATGACCAGATTGCGCTGCGTGACGTGGCGCGCCGCTTTGCACGAGAGAAGCTCAGGCCCGATTACCAGAAGCGCGAATCGCAACCTGGCATCGACCGGGCCTTGTTCAAGGAAATGGGTTCGCTCGGTCTGATCGGTGTTGATCTGCCCGAGGAATATGGCGGCTTGGGCCTCAGTGGCGTCACGGCCGGCATGATCACCGAGGAAATTGCCTATGGTGACTTCAACGTCAGCTACATGCAGCTGCTCAGTTCGCTGATGGGCGCCATCATCCATGCCAATGCGTCCCCGAGCTGGCGCGCACCTGGAACAGCCGGATCGTGGCGGGCGAGGCCATCGTCGCGCTGGGTCTGACCGAACCACGGGGCGGCTCGGATGCCGCCAATCTGCAACTCAAGGCGCGTCGCGTGGGCGACGAGTACGTGCTTTCCGGCGAGAAAACCTCCATCACTTTTGCCGACCAGGCCGATGCCATGGTGTTGTTCGCACGCACCGGAAAGCCCGAGGATGTCGCACGAGGCATCAGCGCCTTCCTGGTCGATCTGAATCAGCCCGGCGTGCAACGCACGCGCTTCAACGATGTTGGTAGCAAGATCATCGGCCGTGGTTCGGTGTTTTTCGACGATGTGCGGGTGCCGGTCGAGAACCGGCTGGGCGAGGAGGGCAAAGGCTTCACGCAGGTGATGCAGGGCTTTGACTTCAGCCGCATCCTGATCGCGCTGCAGTGCGTGGCCGCCGCGCAGGCCTCGATCGACGAAGCCTGGGAATACGTGAAGGAACGCCAGACCTTTGGCGCGCCGCTGGCGCAGTACCAGGGCGTGAGCTTTCCCCTTGTCGAGTTCGAGACCCTGATCGCCGCTTGCCGCCAGCTCTGCTACCACGGCCTGGCCCTGCGCGATGCCGGTCAGCCGCACACCGCGGAAGCGGCCATGGTCAAGTGGATGGGCCCCAAGACCGCTTTTGACGCGATTCACCAGTGCCTGCTGACCTTTGGGCACTATGGCTGGTCGATGGACCTGCCTCACCAGCAGCGCCTGCGCGACGTGATGGGCCTGGAAATCGGCGACGGAACGGCGCAAATCATGAAGCTGATCGTTGCCCGCGAGCGCGTGGGACGCGCCGCCGTGCAGTACGCCAAGGAGAGCAAGAAATGATTCAGACATCCCCAGTGGAGATCAGCCGTGCCGGCGCCGTTGGAATTATCGAGTTAGCCCGCCCCGAAAAATTCAATTGCCTGTCGATGTCCGTTCATGCGGCCATCGAGGCCGCCATCGACGGATTCGAGAAATCCGACTCCGGTGTGCGCGCCATTCTGATCCGGGCGCAAGGCAAGCACTTCTGCACCGGCGCCGATCTGGATGAGGTGAAGTCGCTGCGTGGCGATCCAGCCAGGCTCAAGCACTTCATCAGCTATGGTCACAGCGTGCTCAAGCGCCTGGAACGCAGCGATTTGCCGGTGGTGGCGGCCTGCCAGGGTCTGACCCTGGCCGGTGGCAGCGAACTGATGCTGGCCTGCGACATCATCTTTGCGGCCAAGGACGCGCGCTTTGGCGACCAGCATGCCCAGTTCGGCCTGATTCCCGGGTGGGGCGGCAGCCAGCGCATGCCACGCATTGCGGGTCTGCGCCGTGGCCTGGACCTGTTCTTTTCGGCGCGCTGGATCGATGCCGCCACCGCCGAGCAGTGGGGGCTGGTGAACTATGTGGTCGAGCCTGAGCAGTTGGGTGAAGCGGCGCTGGCGTATTGCAGCAAGATCGCCACGCGCAGCCGCATCGGCATGGCCACCATGAAACGTTTGGCACGGCAAGGCATGGAGGGTTCGTCGGAGGTCGGTCTCCAGCTTGAGGAAGACCTGGCCAGCGCGGCTCTGCTCGATGACGACGTCAGCGAAGGTCTGGCGGCCTTCGAGGCACGCCGTACACCGGTGTTCAAGGCCTGAGCGGCTGAATGCTTTGTCTCGCGAATAGGCGCAATCACATATGACCATCCTTTCCTCCCGCATATCGACTTCCGACGACGAATTTCGGCTCAACCAAAAAGCCTACCAGGCCGTGATTGCGGACCTGCAAAGCCGTCGCCAACTGGCGCTGGCCGGAGGCCCCCCGAAAGCGCGGGAAAAACACCTGGCGCGCAACAAGATCCTGCCGCGCCATCGCGTCGAAGTGCTGCTCGATCCAGGTTCGCCTTTCCTAGAGGTCGGCATGCTTGCCGGCGAGGGCATGTACGACGGCGTGCCGCCGGGTGCCAGCATCATCACCGGCATCGGTCTGGTGCAGGGCCGTCCGTGCATGATCATTGCCAACGACGCCACCGTGAAGGGTGGCACCTACTACGGCATGACCTGCAAGAAGCATGTGCGGGCGCAGCAAATTGCCTGGGCACACCGCTTGCCCTGCATCACGCTGGTGGACAGCGGTGGCGCCTTCCTGCCTGAAATGGCCAACATCTTTCCCGATGTGGGGCAGTTCGGCAGCATTTTCAACAACCAGGTACGCATGTCGGCCGAGGGTATCCAGCAGATTGCCGTGGTGATGGGGCCTTGCACGGCGGGTGGCGCCTACATCCCGGCGCTGTGCGACGAGGCGGTGATTGTCAAGGAACAAGGCTATATGTACCTCGGTGGCCCCGAGTTGACCTTTGCCGCCACCGGCGAGACGGTGGATGCAGAGTCGCTGGGCGGCGCCAAGATGCACTGCAGCGTCAGCGGTGTCACTGATCATATTGCCGAAGATGACCGCCACGCGCTGGCCATCACGCGTGAAATCGTACGGGACCTGGGTGAGCAGCCCAAGCCACGCTGGACGCGTCAGCCGTCGGTGCCTCCGCGCTTCGATCCGCGCGAGATTTACGGCATCATCAGCCGCGACACCAAAATCCCGACCGACACGCGCGAGATTCTGGCGCGTTTCGTCGATGACAGCCGGTTCCAGGAATTCAAGCCGATGTACGGCGACACCCTGCTGACCGGCTTTGCTCGCATCCATGGCCACGAGGTTGGCATCCTGGCCAACCAGGGCGTGCTGTTCCCGGAAAGCGCGATGAAGGCGGCGCACTTCATCGATCTGTGCTGCCAGCGAGACATCCCGCTGCTGTTCATGGCCGACGTGACCGGCTTCATGGTCGGGCGCGCCGCCGAGCAGGCTGGCATTGCCAAAGCCGGGGCCAAGATGATCACGGCGATGGCCTCGGCCAACGTGCCCAAGTACACCATCATCATGGGCGCCTCTTACGGCGCCGGCTACCTGGCGATGTGTGGCCGCCCGTTCAACCCGACCGCGATGTTTGCTTGGCCGACCGGTCGCGCGGCCATCATGGGTCCGGATCAGGCCGCCACAGTGATGGCGCTGGTGCGCAAACAGATCAACAAGACCGAGGGAAAAGAGTGGACGCCCGAGGAAGAAGAGGCGTTCAAGGCGCCGGTACGCAAGATTTACGAAGACTTCCAGCCTGCTGCGAACTTCTCCTCGAATTTGTGGGTGGACGGCATCATCGATCCGGTGGAAACACGCGACGCCATGGGACTGCTGCTCGACCTCGCATCCCGGACTGCCGCCAAACCGACGCCGTTCGGTGTCTTCCGTTTTTAACCAGGACGCCAGCCATGCAACGCATCCACACCGTCTTGATGACCCACTTCGCCGCAGGAGTTGGGCATGCTTAAGAAAGTCCTCATTGCCAACCGCGGCGAGATCGCCTGCCGCATTGCCCGCACCTGCCGCAAGCTCGGCCTGGAAGTGGCCACCGTGCACTCCAGTGCCGACCGGTTTGCCCGCCATGTGCGTGAGATCGGTGAATCGGTCGAACTCGGGGGTGCAGCGCCCAGCGAGAGTTATCTGAACATCGATGCCATCATCGCGGCGGCCCGGCGTGTGGGCGCCGACGCCGTTCATCCGGGCTACGGTTTTGTCTCGGAAAATCCGGCCTTTGTGCGCGCACTGGATGCGGCTGGCTTGACCTTCATTGGACCCCGGGCCGACACCATCGAGCGCGTCGGCGGCAAAGCCAGTGCCAAGCGCGAGGCAGCCCGTCTCGGCGTGCCGGTCATTCCCGGCAGCGAAAGCGGCATGACCGACCCAGCCGAGGTGTTGAATCTGGTGCGCGGTATGAAGCTGCCCGTGCTGCTCAAGGCCGTGGCTGGTGGCGGTGGCCGTGGCATGGCGGTGGTCGAGACGCTGGAGGGGCTGGAGTCGCGCATCGAGAGTGCCATGCGTGAGGCCGAAAAAGCCTTCGGCAACGGCGAACTGATCGTCGAGCGCTACCTGCCGCATGTGCGCCACCTGGAGGTGCAGGTGGCCGGTGACGGCCAGGGCCACGCCATTCACCTGTTCGAGCGCGAGTGCACCTTGCAGCGACGCCATCAAAAAGTGATCGAAGAAGCGCCGTCAAGCGGTCTGAGCCCGCGTCTGCGTGAAGCTATCCTGGCCGATGCGGTCAAGCTGGCCTCTGGCGTGAGTTACCGCGGCCTGGGCACGGTTGAGTTTGTCGTCACGGGTGAAGAATATTATTTCCTGGAGGTCAATCCTCGCTTGCAGGTCGAACACCCGGTGACCGAAGAAGTCACCGGCCTCGATCTGGTCGAACTGCAACTGCGCATTGCCGACACGGACAGCCTGCCGCTGGCGCAAGCCGACGTGCGGTGCACCGGTCACGCCTTCGAGGCCAGGCTGTGCGCTGAAGACGCCGCTGCGGGATTTTTGCCGGCTACCGGGCGGTTGCAGGTGGTCGATTTTTCGCGCGCGGGCGTGCGCGTCGAGTCCGGGGTAGACAGTGGCGACGAAATCTCGCCGCACTACGACTCGATGATCGCCAAGCTCATCGCGCACGGGCCCGACCGCGAGTCGGCGCGCCGGGCGCTGGTGGCCGGATTGCGCGAAAGCACGGTGATCGGCCTGGTCACCAACCTGGAATTTCTGCATGAACTGCTGGAATGGCCGGAGACCCGCGATGCCACATTTCACACCCGCCTGATCGACGAGCGCCACGCGCAGCGCGGCGTGGTGGCTCCCGCCGCGCCGCCTCTTGAGCATCTGGCTGCTGCCGCGCTGCACTGGCTGGCGCAACGGCGTGCCGAGTCGTCCGCGCTGGGCTGCTGGACCCTCTGGGACGGTTTCACGGGCTGGCGCCTGAGCAGTGGGCCGATTCAGGCCGCACCCCAGCCGGTCCTTGTGTTGAAGGCGGGCGCGGCGGAATGGCCCGTGCGGTTTTCGATGCGCGATGACCAGGGCAGCAGTGCGCTGGTCATTGGCGAGCAAAAGGTGCGCGCTACGCTGCAGCCGCTCGCGGGCGGACGCTTCCTGCTGCAATGTGGTGGGCGGGCGCTGGAACTGACGATCCGGGGCGACGCGTGGCAGGCCGAGCTCGCCAGCGCGTTGGGCAGCAGCTTGTTCACGGCACGACCCTATCTGGGGGGGGGCGCCGGTGACGCTGCCGCCAGCGGTCAATTGGGCGCGCCAATGATGGGCAAGGTGGTGGCGGTCAAGTCGGCGGTCGGTGAGAAGGTTTCCATCGGCCAGACCGTGATCGTGCTCGAATCGATGAAGATGGAGCTGCACGTCATGGCGCCATTCGAAGGCAGCCTGAGCAGCCTGCGCTGCCGGGTCGGCGACATGGTTGAGCGCCACCAAGTGCTGGCCGAAGTCAGCCCGGCTTGATCGAAGGAGGTACAAGCGATGAGCAACTTGCCTACCTCCGTCGAGTTCCATGAGGAGGGACCGCGCGAGGGCTTCCAGATGGAGCCAAAAACCTATCCGCTGGCGGACCGCGCCGCGCTGATTGATGCCTTGAGCCTCTCGGGTCTGAGGCAGATCCAGGTTGCGTCCTTTGTCAGTGCGCGCGCGGTGCCGCAGATGGCCGACACGTCCGAATTGTTCGCCGCCATCATCAAGCGCCCTGGTACCCGCTACACGGCGCTTTGGCTCAACGACAACGGCTTCGAGCGGGCGCGCGCCTGTGAACAGGTGGATCTGGACGGCAAGCTGATGTTCTACACAACCGAGCCGTTTTCGCAGCGCAACAACAATTGCAGCGTGGCCGAGATGCGTGAACGCCAGCTCGGCTGGCTGGACCGCTACATCGCCCTGGGCATTCCGGTGGAAAAGGCCTACGTGATCACGGCCTTTGGCTGCAATCTCGGTGGCGCCGTGCCGCTGTCGGTCCTCACCGATCAGGTCCGCTGGCTGGTCGATGCCTGCGCCGACCGGCGTGTGCCGCTGCCGGCGGTCTACTTGGCCGACACCATGGGCTGGGCAAATCCCGAGGAGATCAAGCGCCGCGTCGGCGCGGTGCGCGCGATCGTGCCGGAGGCTCAGATCGGCCTGCACCTGCACGACACGCGCGGCGTCGGCGGTGCCAACGTTTATGCCGCCTTGCAAATGGGCGTGCGGCTGTTCGACAGTTCGGTCGCCGGTCTGGGCGGCTGTCCGTTCGCGGGTCACACGCACGGTGGCGCGGCCGGCAATATCTGCACCGAAGACATGGTGTTCATGTGCCAGGAACTGGGCATCGAGACCGGCATCGATTTAGAGGCGCTGATCGAGGCGTCCCTTCTGGCCGAACGCGTCATCGGCCGCACCCTGTCGGGCCATGTGATGCACAGCGGCTCGCTCAAGGGATTTCGCGCCGGCCAGCGAATGCAAGAGATTTGTGGGGCGGTGCGCTGAATCACATGACAAGGAGAAGGTCATTGGTCGAGTACAGGACAAGGTCATTCTGGTGACGGGCAGTGCGATGGGCATGGGCCAGGTCCACTGCGAGCTGCCTGTCGCGGACATGAACGCCGGGATTGGCGAAACCGTCGCGGCGGGCGTTCGCCAGCGCGGCGGAGTGGGACCGCATGTTCAACGTCAACGTGCGCTACCCCTTTTTCGGCACGCGGACGGGGGTGCCGACGATGAAGCAGGCAGGTGGTGGCTCGATCATCAACATCCTGTCTATCTACGGCCGTTAGGCGCACCCTGTGCCTATGGGGCTTCCAAGGGCGAGGTACGGCTGTTCAGTATGGCCAGCGCGCCCTATCTCGCCCCTTTCAATATTCGTGTCAATTCGGTTCACCTTGGCGCCATCGAGACGCCGATGACCAAGGACTTGTTGAGCGATCCGGCCGATCACAAATCGCTGCTCGGCACCACTCCAATTGGGCGGGCGGTGCAGCATCAGGAAGTGTCGGCGGTGGTGCTGTTCCGGGGCCTCCGATGAGTCGTCCACCGTCATGGGTGCCGAGTTGGTGGTCGATGGTGGCTACGCCGCGGTCTGACCGCGCTTCAAAGGACGAAACAGGATGTCCGTGATTCAAACGCTGGTCGATGTGCAAGGTCCGGGCTTCCGCGACAACCTTGCACACCACGCGGGCCAGATCGCTCTTCTGCGCGCACGCCTGGCCGAGGTGGCCACCGGCGGGCGCGACGCGCACATCCAGCGCCACCGCGAGCGCGGCAAGCTGCTGGTGCGCGAGCGCATCGACTTCATCGTCGATGACGGTAGCGCCTTCCTGGAACTCTCGCCGCTGGCGGCCTGGGATCAGTATGGCAACGAGGTGCCGGGTGCGGGCATCGTCACCGGCGTCGGGATGGTGGCCGGGCGGCCCTGCATGTTCATTGCCAACGATGCCACCGTCAAGGGCGGCTCGTTCTTCCATGAAACCGTTAAAAAACACATACGGGCGCAGGAGATTGCCCAGCGCCTGCGCCTGCCTTGCCTGTACCTGGTGGATTGCGGCGGCGCCTTTTTGCCGGAGCAGGACCGCGTGTTTCCCGACAAGGACCACTTCGGCAACAGCTTCCACCGCCAGTGCCGCATGTCGCAGGCTGGCCTGCCGCAGCTCTCGGCCGTGTTCGGCGGTTGCACCGCGGGCGGCGCCTACATTCCCGCGCTGTCGGACGAAGTGGTGATGGTGCGCGGTAACGCACGCATTCATCTGGGTGGCCCGTCCATCGTCAAGATCGCGATCAACGAAGTGGTAGACGGCGAAACCCTGGGCGGCGCGGAGATGCACAGCCGTGTCTCCGGTGTCAGCGACCACCTGGCCGAGGACGAGCATCAGGCGCTGGCCATGCTGCGTCAGATCGTCGCCAGCCTGCCGCCCGAGCCGCCCATGGTGCCGCCGCTGCCGCCCAGCGCACCACGTTACGACCCGGTTGAGCTCGATGGCGTCGTACCGGTCGACCCCAAACAGCCCTACGACGCGCGCGAAATCATTGCGCGGCTGCTCGACGGCAGCGCTTTCCACGAGTTCAAACCGTTGTGGGGAGATACGCTGGTGACCGGCTTTGGCGCGATCCACGGCCAGCCGGTCGCCATCCTCGCCAACAACGGCGCGCTGCTGGCCGAGTCGGCCCTGAAGGGCGCGCATTTCATCGAACTGGCCAACCAGCGCGGAGTACCGCTGCTGTTTTTGCAGAACATCCCCGGCTTCATGGTTGGCACCGAGGCCGAGCGTGGCGGTATTGCCAAGCACAGCGCCAAGATGGTGTATGCCATGGCTTGCGCGCGCGTGCCCAAGCTCACGTTGGTGGTTGGCGGCTCTTATGGCGCCGGCAACTACGGCATGTGCGGCCGCGGCTTTGAGCCCGAATTCCTGTTCGCCTGGCCCAGTGCCAGAGTTGCCACGATGAGCGCCGACATTGCCAGCAACGTGATGGTCGAGCTGGCGCGCTCTAACCTGCGCGGCCCGGCTGATGAGGCGCGGCTGCTGGATATCGAACGCAAGGTACGCGAGCAGTACGCGCGCCAGAGCGATCCCTATTACGCCACCTCCCGGCTGTGGGACGACGGTCTGATCGAACCCTCGGCCTCGCGCGACGTGCTGGGCCTGGCGCTGGCGCTGGCGGCGCGCCGTGCGTTGCCGAGTACGGCAACCCCTGTTTACCGCATGTAAGAGAACCTCTATGAACACCCCCACCTACGAGACCCTGCAACTGGTCGTCGACGCGCGCGGCGTGGCCCGCCTCACGCTCAACCGCCCCGACACTCATAACGCGCTCAACGCCACCCTGATCAGCGAGTTGCGCCGTGCCGTCGATTGGCTGGCCGTAGCGCCGGGCGTGCGCGCGGTGGTGCTCACCGGCACCGGCAAGACCTTTTGCGCCGGTGGTGACCTGGGCTGGATGCAGGACAACATGAAAAAGAGCCGGACCGAGCGCGTGGGCGAAAGCGGCGATCTGGCGCTCATGCTGCGCGCCCTGAACGAGCTGCCTATGCCCGTCATTGGCCGCATCAATGGCCCCGCGTATGGCGGCGGCGTCGGCATGATCTCGGTCTGTGACATCACGATCGCGGTCGATACCGGCATCTACTCGCTGACCGAGGTGCGCCTGGGCCTGCTGCCGGCCAACATCGCGCCCTACGTTGTGGCGCGCATGGGTGAAGCCAACGCCCGGCGCACCTTTCTGACGGCGCGCCGCATGAGCGCGGCAGAGGCGCAGCGCCTGGGCCTGCTCTCAGAAGTGGTGGCGGCCGATCAGCTCGACGCGGCCATTGAACGCGAACTCGCCGACCTGCTGCAGTGCGCGCCCGGCGCGGTGGCGGCCACCAAGAAGCTGGTGGCCTATGTGCAGGCGCACGATCTGCCCACCAACATGATCTACACCGCTGACAAGCTGGCCGACGCCTGGGAAACCGAAGAAGGGCGCGACGGCATTGCAGCCTTTTTTGGCAAGCGGCTGCCGGTGTGGCGGCAGGTCTGAGTGTTGGCATGAAGGCGTGCGACTGATGTTTAACACCCTCCTGATTGCCAATCGCGGGGAGATCGCCTGCCGCATCGCCCGCACCGCGCGCCGCATGGGCTTGCGCACGGTGGCGGTCTATTCCGACGCCGACCGCGAGGCGCTGCACGTGGCCCTGTGCGATACGGCCGTGCGCATCGGAGCGCCGGAGGCCGCGCGCAGCTACCTTGATGCGGCTGCCATCGTGGCCGCGGCGCGTGCCGCCGGTGCGCAGGCCATCCATCCGGGCTACGGCTTTTTGTCGGAAAGCCTGGCCCTGATTGACGCCTGCGAAGCCGTCGGGCTCATTTTTGTGGGCCCCTCGCGCGAAGCGATCCGGCGCATGGGCTCGAAGATCGAATCCAAGCGCATCGCGCTCGGAGCCGGCGTGCCGGTGGTGCCGGGCTACCACGCCGACGACCAGGACTCTGCGGTCTTGCAGGCGGCGGCCGGGGGCATCGGCTACCCGGTGCTGATCAAGGCCTCGGCCGGCGGCGGCGGCAAGGGCATGCGGGTGGTGCGCAGCGCGGCTGACTTCTCGGCCGCGCTGGATACCGTGCGACGCGAAGCGAAGGCTTCGTTCGGCGACGACCGCGTGCTGCTGGAACGCTACCTCGACGAGCCACGCCACCTCGAAGTGCAGTTGCTGGGCGACAAGCACGGGCATCTGGTCCATTTGTTCGAGCGCGAATGTTCGATCCAGCGCAACCACCAGAAAGTGATTGAGGAAGCGCCCGCGCCACACCTGCCTCCCGCCGTGCGCGAGGCCCTGTTTTCGCACGCGCTGACGATCGGGCACGCCATCGGCTACGACAGCACCGGCACCATCGAGTTCATCCACGACAGCCGCAGCGGCGACACCTTCTTCCTGGAAATGAACACCCGGCTGCAGGTCGAGCACCCGGTGACCGAGTTGACGGTCGGTATCGATTTGGTCGAATGGCAGCTGCGGGTGGCCACTGGTGAGCCGCTCGGCTTCGCCCAGCCGGACCTGACGCAGCGCGGCTGCGCGATCGAGGCGCGTGTCTGCGCGGAGAATCCGGCGGCGGGTTTTGCGCCCGAGATCGGCGCCCTGATCGACTACCGCGAGCCGCGCGGCGAGGGCGTTCGGGTCGACAGCGGCGTGCGCAACGGCAGTTACGTTACGCCTTATTACGACTCCATGCTGGCCAAGGTAATTGCCCATGCCGACGACCGGCCGACCGCCGCACGGCGGCTCGCCACGGCATTGGACGACACGGTGCTGCTCGGCGTGCACAGCAACCTCGGTTTTCTGGCCGATCTGCTGCGCCATGACCACTTCGCGCAAGTACTCACCACACATTACATCGAACGCGCCTTTCCCACAGGCTGGCAGCCGCGCACGGACGATGGGCTGGCCATCGCGGCTGCCGCCGTGCACGGCGTGCTGATCAAACAGGCGACGGCCGGGCGCTCGGCCTGGCAGTCGCTCGGGGCCTGGCGCGCGGCCGGCGCTGGGAGTGGCACTGGCAGCACACAGGTGCTGCTCGAAGACGAGCAGCGCTGCGTGCATGAAGTCAGCGTCTCGCCGCAGGGTGACAGCTGGCGTGTGTGCGTCGGCGATCGGGAGTTGACCCTGGCGGCGGTATTGGTCGGCGACACCCTGGCGTTGCAGTGCGACGGCCTGACGGTTCGCTTCACGGTGGCGGTGGAGCAGCACGCCAAGCAAGGCGAACGCGTGTGGCTCTCTGGCCTGAGCGGCACGTGGGCCTGGCGCCGGCTCGATCGCTGGCAGCGCGCACTCAAGGGCGCGGCGGGTGCCGATGAGCTGGGCGGCAATCTCCTGCTCGCCCCCATGCCCGGTCTGGTGACGCAGGTGCAGGTCAGTGTAGGCATGAGTGTGAACGCGGGCGACACGCTGGTGCAGATGGAAGCTATGAAGATGGTGCATACGCTGAGCGCGGTAGCGCCGGGACGTGTGGCCGAGCTGCGTTGCCGCGTCGGCGACGCGGTGCGCGGTGGTGATGTGCTAGCGATCATGGAAACAATCGAATCCGAGGAAAAGCAATGAACGAGCCGATTTATTTTGACGAGCAACACCGGCAGTTCCGGGACAACCTGCGCCGCTTTGTCGAGCAGGAAGTAGTGCCGCACGCCGCGCTCTGGGAAGATCAGGGCATGGTGCCGCGCGCGCTGCTGCGCAAGATGGGCGAACTGGGCTATCTGGGCATACGCTACGACGAAAAGTACGGCGGCTCGAAACTCGACACCGTGTACAGCGCCATCCTGGCCGAAGAACTCGGCCGTTCCACTTACGGCGGCTTCGCCGTGACGGTGATGGTGCACACCGACATGGCCTCGCCGCACCTGGCCAACTTTGGCACGCCAGAGCAGCTCGCACGCTACCTGCCGCCCATCATCGGTGGCGAGAAGATCTGCGCTGTGGCGGTCACCGAGCCCGATGCCGGCTCCGACGTGGCCGGCATCCGCACACGCGCGGTGCGCGACGGTGAGCACTGGGTCATCAACGGAAGCAAGATGTTCATCACCAACGGCGTGCATGGCGACGTGTACTTTGTCGCCGCCAAGACCGATCCGAGCGCCAAGGGTTCGCGCGGTATCTCGATCTTCATCGTCGAGAAGGGCACCCCGGGTTTTCGGGTCGGGCGTGCGCTCAACAAGAGCGGCTGGCTGTGCAGCGACACCGCCGAGCTGGTGTTCGAGGACTGCCGCGTGCCGTCCGCCAACCTGCTGGGCGAAGAGAACAAGGGCTTCTACCAGATCATGCGCAACTTCCAGAACGAGCGCATGGTGCTAGGTGCGCAGGTGATGGGCGAGGCCGCACGCGCGATCGAGCTGACGCTGGCCTATGTGCGCGAGCGCAAGGCCTTCGGCGCCACGCTGTGGGACAAGCAGGCGATTCGCCAGCGCATGGCCATGCGGGCAGCGCAGGTGGCGGCGGCCCGCCAGTTGGTTTACCACGCGGCCTGGCTGGACGCGCAGGGGCGCGACTGCGTCAAGGAGGTGTCGATGGTCAAGGCGCTGTGCGGCGAGCTGGTCAACGATGTGGTCTATGACTGCCAGCAGTTCCACGGCGGCTTCGGCTACATGCGCGAGGCCGCGATCGAGCGTATGGTGCGCGACGCACGCGTCCAAGCTATCGGTGGCGGTGCCACCGAGGTCATGCTCGAAGAAGTGGCGAAACGGTTGTGAACATGAGCACCTCTCGAGCTACTTCAGTCATTGACGGGTTGGTCGAGCTGCCTCTGAAGGAGGTCCTGCCCGGCATCCTGATGTTCACGCTGCCGGTGGACTATGGCATCGACCACGTCAACATCTACCTGATTCGCGACAGCGAGGGTTGGTGCCTATTCGACACGGGTGCCGATTGCGAGGCGGCGCGGGCCTTGTGGCTGCGCGCATTGGAAGGCCCGCTGGCGGCTGGCTTGACGCGCATCATCGTCTCGCACCACCACCCCGACCACCTCGGGCTGGCGGTGTGGCTGCACGAGCGCACCGGGGCTCCGATCCTGATGCGCGAGGAGGAGGTGGCGGTGGCGCGGCAGACGCACGTGGTCAGCATCGATGACCGCGCTTACTGTATCGACTTCATGTGCCGCCATGGGGTGGCGCCGGAAGATGCGCATCAGGTGGTGGGCGGGGTGTTGCAAAGCAATATGGCCTGTGCCGTGCCGACTCGCGTCGAGCCGCTCGAAGCCGGCCAGACCTTGCACATCGGCGATCATGCTTTCGACGTGCTGGTGCTTGGTGGACACAGCATTGCCCAAATCTGCTTGTACGAGCCCAAGCTGAAATTGCTGCTCACGGGCGACCAGTTGCTCGAGCGCATCACACCCAACATTGGTGTCTGGCCCTATGGCGAAACCGATCCGCTGCCACGTTACCTGGATAGCCTGCGCACCATTGCGGGACTGGACATCGAGTACGTCTTGCCAGCCCACCACGGCGTCTACCACGCCGGGGTCGAGCGCGCGCATGGACTGGTGGCGCACCACCAGAGGGCACTGCGCAAGTTCTTGGCGCGTCTGGGCGAGGGGGGCATGAATGCCACCGAACTCGGCTACGCCGTTTATGGCGCGCAGAGCGACCCGCTGCATGCTTACCTGGCCATGGGCGAAACCCTGGCGCACCTGCTGTGGCTGCAGCGTGCCGGCCATGTGCGCCATGAAGAAACGCCAGCCGCGACCCGCTGGTATCCGGTGACGGCGGCCAGCGAAGAGCCCACCCTCACCTTGTCTGGAGACATGTCGAGATGACAGAAACACACATCATCAAAGAAGAAGAAATCGCCAAGCGATGGCAAAAGTTCGCCCATGTGTCGCCGTATAACCGCGAACTGGGCTTCCTGCCGCACGCGGTGCACACCGACTGGTGCGTGCTCAAAGTCGAGTACCAGGAAGCACTGGTGGGCGATCCGCAGACCAGGGTTTTGCATGGCGGAGTCATCACTGCGCTGCTCGACGCCGCGCTCGGATTCGCGATTTTCGTCAAGCTGCCGGAGATACGGCCGATGGCCACGCTGGACTTGCGCATCGACTACCTCAAGCCCGCGACGCCCGGGCGGGCGATTCTGGGGGGAGCCGTTTGCTACAAGTTGACTGCAGAACTGGCGTTCGTCCGTGGCGCCGCTTACCACGACACGTTGGACGACCCAATAGCCACCGCAGTCGGCATTTACATGTTTACTTCCGGGCGACCGGTATTGCGCAACGAGGATGTGCCACGATGAAATGGACCGAACAAATTGACCATGCGCGCGCCCAGGGTGACTGGAGCGAAGTGATCCAGGCGGTGCCCTTTGCGCGTTTTCTGGACCTGCGCATTGATGTCAAGGGCGAGGAGTTCACCTGCGTCTTGCCTTTCCAGGAAAAACTGATAGGCAACCCCATGCTGCCGGCTCTGCATGGCGGTGCCACCGGAGGGTTTCTGGAATGCGCCGGATTGTTCTACCTGCTGTGGCACATGGACAGCCGGGACTTGCCCAAGACCATCGATTTCAACATTGATTACCTGCGCTCGGGCCGTCCGCAGGACACCTATGCCAACGTCGTGATGGTCAAGCTGGGCCAGCGTGTGGCGAACCTGCGCATCCAGGCATGGCAATCCAGCCCCGATAAGCCCATCGCCCTTGGCCACGGCAATTTCATGCTGCGAGCCTGAGGGTGCAGAAAGGAAATGTCCATCATGTCTCAATCTACCTACCGTTCCGTGTTCCGCCCTGGCCTGTTTGTTGGTCAAACCGTTATCGTCACCGGTGGTGGCAGTGGCATTGGCCGCTGCACCGCGCACGAACTGGCCAACCTAGGGGCCAGCGTCGCGCTTGTCGGTCGCCGCGTCGAGAAGCTGGAAGCTGTGCAAGCTGAAATCACGCAGGCCGGCGGCCGGGCCAGTATCCACGCTTGCGACATTCGCGACGAGGCGGGCGTCAAGGCCATGATCGCCGACGTGATCGCACAGCACGGCAAGATCGATGGTCTCGTCAACAACGCGGGTGGCCAGTACCCGCAGCCGGTCAAGGACATCAGCCTGAAGGGCTGGGATGCGGTGGTGCGCAGCAACCTCACCGGCGGCTTCCTGGTGGCGCGCGAAGCCTTCAACCAGTCCATGGAGTTCCATGGCGGCGCCATTGTCAACATCATCGCCGACATCTGGGGCGGCATGCCGACCATGGCGCACAGCGGTGCGGCGCGTGCCGGCATGCTGTCGTTCACCGAGACGGCGGCTTGCGAATGGGCCTGCGCCGGCGTGCGTGTCAACGCCGTGGCACCGGGCTGGATTGCCAGCAGCGGCTTTGATACCTACAGCCCCGAGATGCAGGCCGAACTGCGCAGCCTGAAGACCAAGGTGCCGCTGCAACGTTATGGCACCGAGGCCGAGATTTCGGCGGCGATTGTGTTTTTGCTGTGCGAGGCGGCGGCTTTCATCACGGGTTCTTGCATTCGGGTCGATGGTGGCGTGCCCAATGCCCGACCGACCTGGAAATTGCAGGCTCATGATCGATCCAAACCCTTCAATGGCTTTGCGCTGGCCGAACCGCCAAAGTGCCTGAGCGTCAAGGATCAATGACATGGAAGTGACTATGCAAACCCCAATCACCCCTTCGAACGATCCGTCGGCTTATCTCGCGCCCGGCCGCTACGTGGACAGCGATCACTCGGCGGTGATCGCGTTCGCGCACCGGGTGGCCGACCCTGCCATGGCGCCGCGCGAGATCGCAGTCAAGCTCTATTACGCCGTGCGTGACGAGTTTCTCTACGACCCCTACTGCTTTGACACCACGGTCGAGGGTTTGAAGGGCAGTCGCGTGATCGAGGCCGGGCGTGGCTTTTGCGTGCCCAAGGCGGCGCTGCTGGCAGCGGCAGCCCGCGTCCTGGGCGTGCCGGCACGGCTGGGCTATGCCGACGTTCGCAACCACCTGAGCAGCAAGCGCCTGCAAGACATGATGGGCACCGATCTGTTCGTCTTTCACGGTTACACCGAGCTGTGGGTTGACGGGCAGTGGCTCAAGGCCACGCCCGCCTTCAACCGCTCCTTGTGCGAGAAGGCCGGTATCCATCCACTGGAATTCGATGGCCGCGCCGATTCGGTCTTTCATGAATTCGATGTCAGCGGCCGCAGGCACATGGAGTATGTGCACGACCACGGCACTTACGCCGACTTGCCGCGCGATGAACTGCTGGCCTCTTGGCGCGCACATTACAAAACCTTCGCCGACTGGGGACAGACCGCGGACAGCGGGGCCGACTTCGCCCAGGAAGTGGGGCCGTCATCATGACGACGCGCCGGGAATTTCCCGGCTTTGCCGGTGGCTCTCTGGTGGCCGACGTCTATGGCCCAGTCGGCGCGCCCACGGTGTTGCTGCTGCACGGTGGCGGGCAAACCCGCCATGCATGGGGCAAGGCGGCACAGGTGCTGGGCGATGCGGGTTGGTACACCGTGGCGCTGGACTTGCCGGGCCACGGCGACAGCGCCTGGGCCAAGGATGGCGATTACCGCATCGAGACGCTGGCCGACACCATGTGCTGCATCTGGCGCGAACTGGGCACACCGCTGGCGGTGGTCGGTGCCTCGCTGGGTGGCCTCATCAGCATGGCCACTGTGGGCCGCGCCGATGCGCCGCCGATCAACGCGCTGGTGCTGGTGGACATTGCGCCGCGCATGGAAGAAGTCGGTGTCGAGCGCATCGTGCGCTTCATGCGGGCTCGGCCCGATGGTTTTGCGTCACTTGAAGAGGCCGCCCAGCATATCGCCGCCTACCGGGGCCGACCCATGGAAGGACCGGTTGAGGGGCTGAAGAAAAACCTGCGCATGAATGCGCAAGGTCTCTGGAATTGGCATTGGGACCCGCAACTGATGAGCGAGGCCAACCACAACCACCGGCGCGATGCGGACGGCTACGAGCGCGCTTTGCGCGGCCTGCAGGCGCCCACTTTGCTGCTGCGCGGCCAGCGCAGCGACGTCATCAGCGAAGAAGATGCGCGCGCCCTGGTGCAAACCCTGCCGCGGGCGCGTTTTATCGATCTGAAGGGTGCTGGTCACATGATCGCTGGTGATGCCAACGACGCCTTCGCCGCCAGCGTGGCGGCGTTTCTGCACGAAGTGATGCCGTCGACACAGTCCCCGTCGGGTGAAATCTGAACCAGGAGCCTGAAATGAGTTTGCGATCTTTTACGCTGCACGATCTCATCAACCGCAACGCGCGGTTGTACGGATCGAACACCGCTCTGGTGTTCGGCAATCAGCGGATCACGCACGCCCAGTACGCCGGGCGCACAGCGCGCCTGGCAGCCGGTCTGGCGGACGCAGGCGTGGGCCAGGGTGACCGGCTGGCGATACTGGCCCCCAACTGCCTGGAATACGTCGATCTGTTCGGCGCCGCAGCCCAGTTGGGCGCGATCGTGGTGCCGATCAACTGGCGGCTGTCGGCCGAGGAGGTCGCCTATGTCATCGAGGACGTGGCACCGCGGGTGCTGATCGTGGCCGATGAATTCCAGGCCCTGCTGCCGCAGCGCGGTTTGGACGACACGCTGCGCTACACGCTGGGCGCCGCGCCAGCGCCATGGCAACCCGTCAGTGAGCTGTATCGGGAGTGCGATACGCAGGCGGCGGATCTGCCCGGTCTGGCCGACGACAGCGGTTTGCTCATCATCCACACCGCCGCCGTGGGCGGTCGGCCGCGCGGCGCGCTGCTCTCGCACCGCGGCCTGATTGCCGCCAGCCTGCAGACGCAACTGGCCTGGCACCTGACGCCGACGGACGTCAATCTGGGCGTTTTGCCGCTGTTTCACGTGGCCGCCATCGGCTTCATGCTGGCCACGCAGCAGGCGGGCGGGGCGACGCTGCTGTTGACACGTTTCGATCCGCCCAGTCTGGTCAAACATATCGACGAGGACGGGGGCAGCCTGATCGGCACCTTTCCACCGATGCTGGGTGCCCTGCTGGACGCCGCAGCCGCCCAAGGCTCTTCACTGGCCAGGTTGCGCGTGGTGTCGGGGATCGATGTGCCCGAGACCATCGCGCGCTTGCGCACCACCTGTCCCCAGGCGACCTTCTGGAGTGCCTACGGCCAGACCGAGACCTCGGGCTCGGTCAGCCTGGCGCCATTTGACGAGCGCCCCGGCAGCGCCGGGCGTCCCACCGCGCTGAACATGGTCGCGGTGGTGGACGAACTGGACCGCCCGTTGCCCACAGGCGCCACCGGCGAAATTGTGGTGCGGGGGCCGATGGTGTTCCAGGGCTACTGGCGCTGTGAAGCAGACAACGCCTTCACGCTGCGCAACGGCTGGCACCACACGGGCGACATGGGGCGCGTCGATGCCGAGGGCTACCTCTGGTACAGCGGGCGTTCACCGGCCAAGGAGTTGATCAAGCCGGGGGGCGAGAACGTTTATCCGGCTGAAGTCGAGCGGGTCATTATGGAGCACCCGGCGCTGGCGCAGGTGGTGGTCCTCGGTGTGCCGGACGTTCAGTGGGGCGAGGCGGTCAAGGCTGTCTGCGTGCTGAAGGCGGGGTGCACGCTGAGTGCCGAGGAGTTGATCGAGTTTGTGGGCGGTCGCATCGCACGCTACAAAAAACCCAAGCACGTGGTGTTTGTATCGGCACTCCCCTTGGGCGGTGCCGATAGCATTGACCGCGCGGCCGTCAAGGCCGCGCACGGTGGCGCCTGATGGCCATGTCAGCCCGGTGTGCTCAAACCGCCGTTGACGCTGAGCGTCTGGCCGGTGATGGCATCGGACTCCGGTCCGGCCAAGAACGCCGCCGAGTTGGCGATGTTCTGGCAATGCACTGGAAACAGCATGCGCTTGCGCGGGTTCTCGATCATGCCCGCACCATGGCCGTCTTCGAGCGCTGGCGAGCCCGGACCCCAGCGCGGCTCGGCATCCCAGATGTAGCTCATCGCCACCGCGTTGACGCGAATGCCGTCGCGCCCCTGTTCACGTGCCAGCACGCGGCACATTTGCATCATGCCGCCTGTGGCACCGCCAATGAAAGATTCGCCGACCGTGGCCACGCGGCCCGCGGCGGTACCCACCGCGACGATCTTGCCGCGACCGTGCAGTGCCATGACGCGGGCGGCCGCCTGGATCGCATACACGCGGGTGAGCCAGTGGGCGCGGATGTAGTTGTCGAAGCCGCCGTCGCGCATTTCCTTGAAAAGGCGAAAGAACGGCAAGTCGGCACTGGCATCTGCGCCGCTGGCCACCAGGATGTCAAGGCGACCGTGGCGCTCGGCAACTCGATCCACCATGGCATGAACCGCATCGCTATTGGTCAGGTCGGCTTGTTCAAACGTGGCGCTGTAGCCGTTCGCAGCGATCTCGTTGATCACCGCCTGCCCGGCTTCGGGATTGCGGCCGTTGACGACCACGTGCGCGCCGCGCCGCGCCAACTCCAGCGCTATGGCACGACCGATGAAGGCCGTGGCACCGGTGACGAGGGCGATCTGGCCCTGAAGTGGACCGCCAGTCAAGGGTGCTGGGTTCATCCGCTGTTCTCCGGCGCTGGATACATAAAAACCCGACTTTGTCAAAACAGCGGGACAGGCCGATCGAGGGATTGCCCGCAGAGGACCACTTTCATCCATCACCACCCCCCATCCATCACCGGACTTCAAAATGACCAAGCTGACCGACAGTGCCAAGTCGCATCATTTCAAGACGCACCGGCGCACCATCAGCGAAACCGACATCGTCACCTTCGTCAATGTGGTCGGCTTGCATGAACCATTTTTCATCGACATGGAGTACATCCGGGAGAACATGACCGGATCGCATCGCAGCCGCTTTGCGCCCGGCCCGATGGTCATCTCGCTAGGCATGGGGCTGCTGGCGACTTACGTGGCGGGCATCATCAAGGGCACGCTCAAAGGCCACGAAGTCGGCCCGTTCGGCGGTATGACCGGCGTACAGGCGCGCCTGCGCGGTGCGCTGTTTCCGGGCGACACCATTCATGTCGAAGGGGAGGCCCGGTTGCTCCCCACGACCTCGCGCGGCTACACCCTGATGGAGTTGCAACATTTGGTGATCAATCAGCGTGGCGAGACCATTGCCGACTTCACTGAAACCATTACTTTTTTGCCTGCTGCTCCGGCTCCATGAATTTTGAACTTTCGTGAGTCGTTTGCCTGTGGCAGCCCGTCTACGACTCGCGACGTCAAAGGGCCGGATCAACAGTACAGACCGGGTGGACCGGGATATTCAACACTAGGAAACTTCCAACTATGACAAAACGAGAAGCTGTGATCGTCGGCGTTGCCGACCTGCCACTGAAGGACGGCAAGGTCCTTGCGCCCATGTCGGTCCTGCAGGCCCAGGCGCTGGTCGCCCGCGACGCCTTGAAGGACGCCGGCATCGCCATGCACGAAGTCGATGGGTTGCTGACCGCCGGTATGTGGGGGGTGCCCGGTCCGGGCCAGTTGCCGACCGTGACGCTGTCGGAGTACCTGGGGATTACGCCGCGCTTCGTCGACGGCACCAACATCGGCGGCTCGGCCTTCGAGGCGCATGTGGCGCATGCCGCCACCGCCATCGAGGCTGGCCGCTGCGAGGTGGCGCTGATCACTTACGGTAGCCTGCAGAAGAGCGAGATGAGCCGCAACCTCGCCGGGCGCCCGGCGGTGCTGACCATGCAGTACGAGACGCCTTGGGGCATGCCCACGCCGGTGGGCGGCTATGCGATGGCGGCCAAGCGCCACATGCACGAATATGGCACCACCTCCGAGAACCTGGCCGAGATCGCGGTGGCCACGCGCAAGTGGGCGGCGCTCAATCCGGCGGCCACCATGCGCGAGCCGCTGTCGATCGAGGATGTGCTCCAGAGCACGATGATCTCCGACCCGCTGCACCTGCTCGATATCTGTCTGGTCACCGACGGTGGTGGCGCGTTGGTCATGACCACCGCCGAGCACGCCAAGGCGCTCGGTCGCAAGCCGGTGTTCGTGCGCGGTTACGGCGAATCACACACCCACTGGACCATCGCCGCCATGCCCGACCTAGCGCGCCTGACGGCCGCCGAAGTGGCCGGTCGGGACGCCTTTGCCATGGCGGGCATCCGGCATGACGCCATTGACGTGGTTGAGGTCTATGACTCGTTCACCATCACCGTGCTGCTGACGCTCGAAGCGCTGGGCTTTTGCAAGCGTGGCGAGGGTGGAGCCTTTGTCGCCAACCAGCGCACCGCGCCGGGCGGTGTATTCCCGCTTAACACCAACGGCGGCGGTCTGTCTTACGCACACCCCGGCATGTACGGCATCTTCCTGCTGATCGAGGCGGTGCGCCAGTTGCGCGGTGAATGCGGCCCGCGCCAGATCCAGGACGCCGTGACCGCGCTGGTCCACGGCACCGGCGGCACGCTCTCCAGCGGTGCCACTTGCATTCTCTCCACCCGGTGAACACCATGTACGACAAACCCCTGCCCGTCATCGATGGCGAGAGCCGCTCCTATTGGGACGCCCTGAAACAACATCGCCTGACACTCAAGCGCTGCCATGACTGTGGCAAGCACCATTTCTATCCGCGCGTCCTGTGCCCGCACTGCCATTCCGACGCCGTCGAATGGGTCGATGCGCGCGGCACCGGCACCATTTACAGCTACACCATCGCGCGCCGGCCGGCCGGTCCGGCCTTCAAGGCCGACACCCCCTACGTGGTGGCGGTGATCGACCTCGACGAGGGCGCGCGCATGATGACCAACATCGTCACCGACGATGTGGAGGCGGTGCGCATCGGCCAGCGTGTGACGGTGCAGTACGACGACGTGACCGACGAGGTCACGCTGCCGAAGTTCCGGCTGTTGTAGCGCCGAGGTTTCCCATATGGACTTCACCATCGATCCCGATACCGTGGCGATTGCCGAGGCAGTGCTGCGCTTCGTGGAGCGCGAAGTGCTGCCACTGCAGCAGCGCCACCACGATCTGCTGGGCAGCGAACGCACTTTGTTCGACGCCAGCGGCCGTTATGTGCCCGAGGCGCTGGCGCTGCGCCAGCAGGTGCGCAAGCGCTCCGCGGAACTGGGCTTCTACACCTTGTTCGGCGACGAAAAACTGGGTGGTGGCGGGCAGGGCGCGCAGGTCATGGCCCATGTGCAGGAGAGCCTCAACCACTGCGTGGGTCCGGCCCAGCCGCTGGTGCAGACGGTGGTGCTGCCCTCGCCCTTCACCAACGGTCTGTCGCCTGTGCTGCGGCATCTGAAGCCGGACATCTTCGCGCAGTACCGCGACGACATCGCCAGCGGCGACAAGACCCTGTGTTTTGGTCTGAGCGAGCCCGATGCGGGCTCCGATGTATTCGGCATGCAAACCCGCGCCGTGCGCGACGGTGACGAATGGGTGCTCACCGGCACCAAGCAGTGGATAACCAACTCGCCCTACGCCGATTACGCCATGGTGTTCGCGCTGACCGACCCCGAAGCCGCAGCGCGCCACAAGGGTGGTGTCACCGGTTTCTTCGTCGACACGCGCGCGTCAGGTTTTTCAGTGCCGCGCATCATCAACACCATGGGTCACCTAGGCGGCGACACCGGCGTCATCGTGCTCGACGGCGTGCGTGTGCGCGACGACCACCGGCTCGGCGACGTCGGGCACGGCTTGGCGGTGGCCATGGACGGCGTCAACGCCGGGCGCATGGGCATGGCTGCATCCTGCCTGGGCTTGGCCCGCTGGGCGCTGGACCAGGCGGTGGACTACGCCAAGGTGCGAAAAACCTTTGGCGTGCCCATTGCCGAGCACCAGGCCATCCAGCTCATGCTGGCCGACAGCGCGATGGACATCTACGCTGCCAAGACCATGATTCAGAACTGTGCCTGGCGCCTGGACAGCGGCCGCTCAGCCAACGCACAGGTCAGTATGGTCAAGGCATTTTCGACCGAGATGCTGGGGCGCGTGATGGACCGCAGCATCCAGATCCACGGCGGCATGGGCCTGACCAACGAACTGCGCCTGGAAGAGGGCTACCGCTTCGCCCGCGTGATGCGTATACCCGACGGTACGGGCGAAATCCAGCGCCGCACCGTCGCGCGCCAACTGCTGACTGGACAGGCCGACCTGTAGGCTGTGTGGATCCTCTGCAATGCCCAACCCGGAGGCAGATTGACATGATGAAAAAGAACGAAATGAAGGAACACGAACTGTTTGCGGGAGGCCATCGGCTGGCCGCCACCACCTGGGGTGATGTGGGCAACGGGCAGCCGACCATCGTGATGATGCATGGCGGTCTGGACTGCATCACCACCTGGAAAGACCTGCCTCAGGTGTTGGCCGAAGCCAGCGGCTGGCCGGTGCTGGCCTATGACCGGTATGGTTATGGGCGATCCGAGAGTCTGGTGGGTGGGCGCGAGCCCAGCTACCGGCGTGAAGAGGCTGGGCCGGTGCTTGGCGAGGTGTTGCGCCACTTTGGAATCCACAAGGCGTTGATGTTCGGCCACAGTGATGGAGGAGCCATGTCGGTGCTGGCTGCGGCGGCGCATCCTGAGCTGGTATGCGGCGTTTTTGCCTGCTCGCCAACCATGGCTGTGGATCAGTTCATGGTGGACGCCATGGCCGTCGCGCGGCGCGCGTTTGAGCAAGACGGCTTGCGCGAAAAACTTCGTCGCCACCATGGCGACAACACCGACACCATGTTCTGGGGCTGGTACGAGCCCTGGGCCAGCCCGCAGGCACTTCAATGGGACATGAGCGTCGAGCTTGCCGCAGTGCGTTGTCCGGTCTCCGTGTTGTTCGGCAATGACGATGAATATGGCTGGCGGCCCAGCGCGATTGCATTGTTTCGCCACGGTCTGATGCCGCTTGAAGTGACGGCGCTGCCTGGAGTTGGTCACCATCCGCAGCAGCTGGCCCGTGGGGAGACCAGGAGCATGTTGCAGCGCTTGTTTTGCCGCATTGGGCGCAGCCCTTCCGCGGAGAGCAAAAACGCCGACCAATGAGGGGTATTGCACGTCTCTTTTTTTTCCGCACGCCAGCCTGCCCGCACCAATAAACGCTGTTAGTGTCGATCAGCGCACGCTTGGCGAGCCAGCATGCCTGCCAGCGGCGAGAGGTCGGTCAGTTCGTCGAGCCGTGCCACCAGGTCTATCAGCTCGTCGCACTCGTCAGGTATGAGCACAGACTTGACCAGCAGGCGAAACTTTTCCTCCAGGCGCTGCTGCTGCTCCAGCAGGTCGCTGGCTGGGCGCCCACTGTCGTAGCGTTGGCGCAGCACTGTGCCGCTCTGAGTCTCGATCACCACCTCGCTGAGGGTGAGGTCCGGGCATTGAGGTGCGAGCAAAACCTGCACCCGATCACGCAGCGCCACCACCTCGGGCGCGTATACGGCTTCGTCACTGAACGCGTCCAATCCGGCGGTGTCGACCCCGGCCAGCGCCATCGCTACCGTGTGACGGAGACTGAACTTGGCCTCCAGCCCGGTGCGCGGCTCCGCGATGTTGCATACACCCTCGCAGGCGGAACTGGCACGCACCGTCACGCGGCACACGTCATCAACCCGCAGTGCGTGTTGCAGGCGCAAGTGGCTCGCGGCCTCAATGGCGGCATGTGTGCCATAACAGGCGGCGTGGAACTTGAACAGGTTGTGGCGCAGATGCCAGCCGCCGTTCGGCGTGGCCACCGCAGCTCCCAGCGACGCGGTACCACCGTGCGTGGCGATGAGGCCTTGCGGACATTCAATCGCATCGGCACGGCTGGTGAAGCCGCGTGCGGCCAACTGGGCCGCCTGCAGGCCGTCGGCACTGGCCCGCCCGGCATGCAAGGGTTTGCACATGGTGCCGAACATCGATTTCAGCCCAGCCGCCATGGTGCTGGCGATGCCCAGCGCGGTCGCGGTGTCGTCGGCATCGAGTTGCAGCAAGCGTGCGCAGGCGGCGGCCGCACCGAGCGTGCCTAGCGTGGCTGTGGTGTGGAAGCCGTTGGAATACTGTGCGTCGCCGCACACCAACCCCAACTGGCACATGGTTTCGTAGCCGGCGGCGAAGGCCGTCATGAAGTCGCGTCCGCTGGCGCCGCGCGATTCGGCCAGGGCGAGCAAGGCCGGGATCAGGACCACCGAGGGGTGGCCGGTGCAGGCCATGTTGACGTCGTCATAGTCGAGTGCGTGCGAGGCCGAGCCATTGATCAATGCCGCCTGCCGGCTGGAGGTCGTCATGGCGTGCCCGACGACGGTGGCCTGGGCATACCCACCCTGTTCACGGGCTTCTTCGGCCAGCATGTGAACCAGTGGCTCGCACGCGCCAGCCAGCGTCACCCCGATCCAGTCGAGCAGGCATTGCCGGACCCGCAGGCGCACGTCCTCCGGGAGATCGGTGTAGCACAGGTCAGCGCAGCGCGCGGCCAGTTCCCGCGTGATGTCAGCGATTTGGATAGCGGACGACGGTGCGGGTTTTCTGGTTGTGGTCATGCTCATTTCAGTGCCCCTTCCAGACCGGTTTGCGCTTTTCCCGGAAAGATTGCGGGCCTTCCAGGGCATCTTCACTGAGGTAGACGGCATCAAACGCTCGGTTGGAGGCGCGCAGCGCGGCGGTGCGGCCCATCTCGGTGGACAGGCGCACCATTTCTTTGGCCGCGCGCACCGTCAGTGGCGCATTGGCCATGAGCCGGGTCGCCAGCTCTTTGGCCCCTTGCAATGCTTGCCCCTTGGGCATCAGGCGGTTGATGTAGCCGAGTTCGTAGGCGCGCTGCGCTGTCAGCGGGTCGCCGGTCATCGCGACTTCCATCAGAATGCGCTGCGGCAGCATGTGGATGACCGGCGAGGCCCACGGCATGCCGCGCCCGACCTTGGCCTCCGTGATGGCGAATTTGGCGGTTTCGTCGGCCACGCACAGGTCGCACATCTGCGAGAGCAGCCAACCGCCTGCATAGGCATAGCCCTGCACGGCAGCGATGACGGGCTTGGTGACCTCGATGTTGTCGCCGAGCACGGCGATGAAGCCCGCTGGCGGGATGCGCAGTTGAGTGTCTGCGGCTTCCACCAGGTCCATGCCGGCGCAGAAATTGTCACCGGCGCCGGTGAGGATGGCCACCTGCGCCTGCCCGTCAGCTTCGAAGCGGCGCCAGACCTCAAAAAAGCCTTCGCGCACGGCGCGATTCAGCGCATTGCGGCGCTCGGGCCGGTTGATGGTGATGACGGCAATGCCGTCGTTCACTTCGTAAAGCAGTTCATTGTTCATGGGGGTGTCTCCTTTTGAAGTTTGTGCCTGTTACCGCGAGCGGCGGGTCTGGGGCATTGGTCTGGCTTGATTCGTTGCCACCTCACGCGATTCCGGTCCCGCACGGTAGCCGAGTGCCCCCGAGATGCTTGCGGCGAGTTCCATCACCAGGTGCTGCAGCGCATCGGCGACGGCGCGACCGCGCTCGATCGGCGCGGCGATGATCAGCGCTGCGTTCACGCGCCCGTCAGGTTCGAAGATCGGGGCCGAAAAGCCGGCAACGTCAGGTGTCACTTCTCCGAATGTGACCGCCACCCCTCTCACCCGGGCTTCCTCGATGATCCGCGCCAGTTGCGCCGGGTCGGTGACCGAGTGCTCGGTCATGGCCCGCAGATCGGCCCGGCGCAGGTAGTCACGCCGCCATGCCTCTTCCTGGAACGCGAGCAGCACGCGCCCGGCGGACGAGGCAAACAGCGGCCGTGTCGTGCCGACTGGCACGGCGTATCGAATCGTCCGGGTGCTCTCGAAGATCGGGTTGTAGACGAGCCGATCTGCGGTGCGGTCGATTCTGGCGATCAGGGCGGTCTCGCCGGATCGCGCCACTGCCTCCCGCAGGAAGGGCAGGGCCACAACGTCGAGCGAGCGGGCCGACACCAGAGATGCCCCTAGTGAGAACGCCTCGGGGCCCAGTTCATACAGGTCATTGCTGCGCTGCAGGTAGCCATGCGCCGTGAGGCCGCGCAACAGCGAGAGTACGCTGGTTTTTGGTGCATTCAACGCCAAGCACAACGGGGTCAGGGCCAAGCCAGCAGGGCGGTCGGCCAGTATCCGCAGCAGCCGCAGCACGCGGGTCACGGCCATGGGAGAAGCCTCCGCGCGGGTATTGATGCCTGTGCATTCGCGCAAGCTGGCCGTGGGCATGTTCATAGAATCGAAGCCTCCTTGTGTTCTGATATGGGAACATTTGTTTGGTAATCAGAATATCGTTAGGATGGACGGCCGTCAATCCGGTTTTTCCTCAGCACTCGGCGCTGAGGCAGCCTGGCATCGAGAAATCAGAGGAGACACAGATGACAAGCCAACACAAGCAGGCAGCACCCGCCGGGCCACTCGAGGGCGTGCGGGTGATCGACCTCAGCGCGGTGCTGATGGGGCCCTACGCCACCCAGATCTTTGGCGACCATGGCGCGGACGTGATCAAGATTGAATCCCCTGAGGGCGACTCGACACGCTGGATCGGCCCCGGACGCCATCCCGGCATGGGTCCGCTGTTCCTGCACCTGAACCGCAACAAGCGCAGCGTGGCGCTTGACCTCAAATCGCCGGAGGGCGCGGCTGCGATGCGGCGCCTGATCGAAGGCGCCGATGTCTTCGTGCACAACCTCCGCCCGGCCTCCATCGCCCGGCTCGGGCTGGACTACGAGAGCGTCTCGATGATCAATCCACGCATCATCTGGTGCGGCGTGTACGGTTACGGCGAGGACGGTCCCTACGCCGGCCGCCCGGCCTATGACGACCTGATCCAGGGCGCGGTCGGCATCGCCGCCTTACAGCAGCAAAGCGGGGCGAGCGAGCCGCGCTACGTGCCGCTGACGATTGCCGACCGCATGGTCGGCCTGCATGCAGCGCACAGCGTGGCCATGGCGCTGTACGGGCGCGAGCGCAACGGACGCGGCTGCCGCATCGATGTGCCGATGTTCGAAACCATGGCCAGCGTGGTGCTTTCGGACCACCTATATGGGCGCACCTTCGAGCCGCCCAGTGGTGACGCTGGCTACGTGCGGCTGTTGTCGCCCGGGCGCCGGCCATACGAAACCAGCGACGGCTACATCTGCGCGCTGGTATACAACGACGGCCACTGGCAGCGTTTTCTGCATGCCATCGAGCGCGACGATTTGCGGGTCGATCCGCGCTTCGCCGACTTGGCCAGCCGCACCCGCCACATTGACGAGGTGTACGGCTTTCTGGGCCAGACGCTATGCGTGCAAAGCACCGCGCACTGGTTGGAGCTGTTCGAAGACATCGACGTGCCGGCGGTGCCTCTGAACACCGTCGAATCACTGTTGGATGACCCACACTTGGCGGCGGTGGGCTTCTTCCGTCAGGTCGAGCACCCGAGCGAAGGAGCGATGCGTACCTTTGGCGCGCCAGCGCGCTGGGTGGGTTACGACGTCAGCAAGCTGGCGCCCGCGCCGCGATTGGGGGAGCACACCGAATCGGTGCTGCGCGAATGCGGCTTTGATGCAGTTGCGCTGGCGTCCTTGCTGGTTGGTGGCGCAGCGGTTCCACTCCTCGCCGATGCGGAGGTGTCAGAATGAGGCTTCCGGCATCAAACGCGACTCGACTGGTCAGCGCGTTGGGCCCCAATTCCGTGGATGGGCAAATGCAAGGATAGCGTTGATGAAGCGGGCTGGAAGATGCTTTTTTGACCATTGATGACCCTGCCCGTATCGCGTTCATCGACATCCACCCCGACCAGAAGGCGCTCAACGCGGTGCAGTTCTCGCGCAACGCCCACGCCTACTACGCCAGTCTGGGTGTGCGCATCTAGCTCCCGCTCATCGACAACGGAGCGGCCTTCCGCTTAAGAGACTTCGCACAGGCCTGCCAAGATTTGGGTATTTGTGACCGAATACCAGCTCGTGGCGGTCCCAAACCAGCGGCAAGGTCGAGCGCTTCATCCAGTCGGATCTGAGCCAATGGGTCTATGGCTTCGCTTACCAGAACTCCAGCGAGCACACTGCTGCGTCGGACCATTGGAATCACCACTACAACTGGCACCTTGGAGTTGGAGTTGGAGTTGGAGTTGACCCGATTTCGTGACCTGCTCGGCGGTGTGTTCAAACCGGCCAAGCGCGCAACCTATCCAAACAACACCGGTCTTAGAGATCCAGTACCAACAAATTGGAACGACAACCCGACACACAGATCATCATCGACTTGTTGGCTGCTCGCTCTTGCTGTGTCAGGATGCTGTCCCGGTGATCCACCTCGCCAGCCAGAACTTTGGTTTCGCAGGCACCGCAGATCCCCTCCTTGCAGCTGTAGCTAGGAATGATGCCCGCATCCATCATGGCGTCGAGAATGGTCGAACCAGCCGGCACTTGAATGATCCTCTGACTCCGGCGCAGTTCTACGGTGCAGCCATTGGCGTTGAAGGGCGGCGTCCCCACAGGTTCCACGGCGGCGAACCGTTCCAGATGCACGTGGGTGTATCCCAGACCGTCGCAAGCCTTCTGGAACGCGTCCAGCATGGGGCCGGGGCCGCAGCCATAGAAATGGGTATCGGCCGGATACGCTGCCAGCAGTGTTGGCAGGTCGGGAGACGCACCGACTTCGTCATCGAAGTGGTACCGCACTTTGAGCTGGCCTGACTCCATCGATTCCAGCACTTGCAAGAACGCAGCATCCCGGCGGGAACGAGCGAAATAGAGCAGCTCGGCAGATCGACCCAGCGAAGCCAGTCGATTGAGCATGCACAGCATAGGTGTGATGCCGATGCCACCTGCAACCAGCACGGAGTGCTGAGCACGTTCTTCCAGCGGAAAATTGTCGCGAGGCACCGAGATGTCCAGAACATCGCCCACGCGAACCTTCTCGTGGACATACTTCGACCCCCCACGGCTCTGACGATCCTTGAGAACGCCCACCACGTAGCGTTGCTTATCGGTGATCGGGTTCATCAGCGAGTAGCTGCGAACCAAGCCGTTTCCCAGATGAAGGTCGATATGTGAGCCAGCGGCATGAGGTGGGAAGACAGTGTCTGGTGTGGCTGGCCTAAATTCGACACTAACAACGCCGGGGGCTTCAAGCCTCATGTTGTAGACAAGTGCAGAAAGCTTGGATGTTGACATTGCGGAGTTCTAGACAAGAACCTTGGGGAACATGTCCCCAATAGCTACATGATGTGCAAGCCACCGTCGACCATCAGCGTGGTCCCGGTGATGAAGGAGGCCTCGCTGGACGCTAGCCACACGATGGGCCAGGCAATCTCTTCCGGCGAGGCCCAGCGCCCGATCAGCGAAGTATCCTTGCGCTCGGTCCTGAGCTGCTCGACGCTCTTGCCCGAGCCCTGCGCGCGGCCGACGTGAAAATCCGTCAGCGTGGAACCGGGGCACACCGCGTTGGCGCGCACGCCGTGCGACGACTCCTCGAACGCGAGGCTGCGCGTGTAGGCCAGTTGCGCGGCCTTGGTCGCGTCGTACAGCGCCATGCCCTTGCGGCCGGTGACCGCGTAACACGACGAGACGTTGACGATGCTGCCCGCGCCCGATTGCCGCAGCGCCGGCAAGGCCGCGGCGCAGTAGTTGGACATGCCCACCAGGTTCACGCCCACCATGGCCTGCCACTCGGCGGGCGTGGCGTCGGCGGCGGCCGAGTAGTTGCGCATGGCGGCGTTGTTTACCAGGATGTCCAGGCCACCGAGCTGCGCGTTGCATTGCTGCACGGCGGCGCGCGCGGCGACCTCGTCGGCCACGTTGGCCGCCACGCACAGCACGCGCGCGCCGGGCAGGGCCTGCACGATGGCTTGGCGGGTGCGCTCCAGCGCCTGGGCGTCGGCATCCACCAGCAGCACGGCCGCGCCTTCGCGACAGAACAGCGTGGCCGCCGCGGCGCCAATGCCGGCACCGCCGCCCGTGATCAGCGCGGTCTTCTCAGCGAGTCGGGGTGCGCTCATGTCGGCTCACTCTGCCTTGGCGCCGGTGTCCTTGATGACCTTGCCCCAGCGCACGATCTCGGTGCCGATCCAGTCGCTGAACTGCTTGGGCGAGCTCGCGACGATTTCGAACTCCATCTCGTGCAGGCGCTTCTGGATGTCGGGCGAGTTGAGAATGCGCACCATCTCCTCGTGGTAGCGGTTGATGATGTCCGGCGGCGTGCCGGCCGGCGCGAGCAGACCGATCCACGAGGTGGCCTCGAAGTCCTTCAGCCCCGACTCGCTGAGAGTCGGGATGTCCGGTGTACTCGGAAAACGTTTCGGGCCGGTGGAGGCCAGCAGCTTGAGACGCCCCTCCTTCACGAAGCCCTGCACGTTGCCGGGCACGAAGAAGCCGGCCTGGATGTTGCCCGCGATCAGATCGGCCACGGCTGGCCCGGCGCCGCGGTAGGGAATGTGCGTCATGCGGAAGTTCGCCCCCGACTTCATCATTTCCATGGTGAGGTGCGAGGCGCTGCCCATGGCCACCGAGCCGTAGGCATACTTGGTCGGGTTGGCCCTGGCCTTGGCGATGAAGTCCTTCACATCGGTGATGCCGGTGGCCGGGTTCACCACCAGGTATTGCGGCGACTTCACCGCCAGCGTGATGGGCGCGAGATCCTTGGTAGGGTCGTACGGCATCTTGTCGAACAGGGTGACGTTGATCGCCAGCGGCCCGTTGTAGCCGATCAGCAGGGTGTGGCCGTCCGGCGCGGCGCGGCTCACCTCGTATGCACCGATGTTGCCCCCCGCACCAGGTTTGTTCTCGACCACAAATGGCTGGCCGAGCGCCTCCTGCAGCTTCGGCCCGATCAGGCGAGCGAGCACGTCGTTGGTGCTGCCGACGATGGGCACGATGATGCGCACCGGCTTGCTGGGCTTCCAGTCGGACGCGCCTTGCGCCCAGGCGGCAGTGGCCGCGCAGGCCGCGAGCGCGACAGCCGCCGCGAGTTTCAGGTGGGTTTTCATAGGTGTCTCCGGTGCTGTCTGTCGTGGGGTGGAAAAGTGAAGTCGCTCAAAGGCTGAAGACCGGTTTTTTCGTCGCGTCGGCGAGCTGCTCGCGTGCCCACGCAACGGGGTCCTGTTCCTTGGGCAGCAGCACTCCGGCGGGGCGCACGTGCTGTGCGCTTGGGTCCAGCGCGGGCGGGGTCTGGCCATCTGCCAAGCCGAGCGCGGCCTCATGCAACATGCGGCGCGCCATCACGATAGCCTTGTCAGTGGGCAGTAGCTTTTCGGCCTCGTGATTCTGGATCGTGCCCATGCTTTCCTGCAGCGAATAGTCCTGCGCGGAGAAGCCGAACACGCCGCTGTAAGAGCGGTCTTCGCGTTGCGCCACGCGGTCCATGCAGTAGTCGTTGTCGCGGTTTTGCTTGGGGATGAAGCTGCCGGGCGCTTCGTATTCGACATGAATGCCCTTACCTTCTTCCATCGCGGTGCGTTCTTCGTCGGTGAGGGGATGGGCAGGCTGCCAGTTGATGCTCCAAGCCCAGCAGCTATGGTCGTCGATCGGCACCCACACATGCCCGCCCAGCGCATGCTCGCCAAACGGCGCGATCAGCGTGAACCAGGGGAACAGCCACTGCGTGATGCGCCAGTAATACGAATCGGGTTCGCCGTTGCGGCGGCCGAACAGACTCAGGCCGAAGGGCGTCTGCTCGATCTCGAACTTCACGTTGCCGTCGGCCTTGATGTAGTCCAGCGCCTTCACTCCCTGGTGCATCGGGTCGGTATCCACCTCGTAGCGGTGCACGTAAGAGACGTGTGCGGTGTCGATGCCGCCTTCCATGGCCTGCAGCCAGTTGCTGTACTGCAGGCGCTTGGAGACATACACATGTTCGGGCGGCAGCGTGCACCACTCCAGCTCGGGCGGTGCGGGCTGCTGATCGGCCGGGCCCATATAGGTCCACACGATGCCACCGCGCTCCACGCAAGGGTAGCCCTTTATGTGCATGCGCGCGCAAGCCTGAGGCGCGGACGGCACGTCCACACATTGCCCCATGCCGTCGAACTTCACGCCGTGGTAGGCGCAGCGGATGCCGTTGTGCTCGTTGCGGCCGAAGTACAGCGACACGCCTCGGTGCGAGCAGAATTCGCCGATCAGGCAAGCCTTGCCATCGCTATTGCGAAAGGCGAGCAGCTTCTCGCCCAGCAGTTGCACGCGCACCTGCGGCCCGTCGGCTTCGGGGATTTCGCTCGATGCCAGTGCCGGCACCCAGTAGCGGCGCATCAGGTTGCCCATGCGCGTGCCGGGACCGACGCGGGTGAGCGCTTCAGACATTTCCTTGTTCATAGACAGGTCTCCAAAATTGATCGGCATGTCCACTGCATGACATTACAGTCCATTTTACGGACCGATTGAGCTCTGTCAAGTTTTGAATAGTCAGTCCATCAAGTGGACTGGTTGGCGGGTACCATGATAGAAGTGCAACCTTGGGTGGAGTTATGGGACCAACTGAAAAACCGGGCGAGAGTGTCCGGGCCGTGGACAGAGCGCTGGAAATCCTCATGGCGTTCACGGCAACCGACCACCAACTGACAGCGGGTGAGCTGCTCAAGCGGGTGGACCTGAGCCGTCCAACCCTGTACAGGCTGTTGCGCACGCTGGAACACAGCGGGTTCATCGTGTCGTCCGGTGATCCTCAGCGCTTCGAATTAGGTCCCTCGGTGGCGCACCTTGCACACGTGTGGAGCTCCAGTCTTGACATAGCGACCCTGGCGCAACCGATGCTGCGCCGCTTGTGGGACCAGACGGGCGAGACTGTTGCCTTGCTTGTTCACCAGGGCAACAGTCGAATCTGTGTGGCCGAATTGCCCAGCGCACAGCCGCTCAGTTTCAAACGCGGCTTGGGCTATCGGGAAGACGTGACGTTGGGCGCTAGCGGGCGTGCCATCCTTGCCCATGTTCCCACACCCGAAAGCTATCTGAACAAGAGCGGAGAAGCCGTCAATGTATCGGCCTATCTCGACAGGCTGCAGCAGATCCGGGAACAGGGGTATGCGATAAGCCGGGACGAATTGATCCAGGGCGCGGTGGCGGTTGCTGTGCCGTTTTTTCTGGGGAACGACAAAGTCATGGGGTCTTTGGCCGTTTTCGGTCCTGGTGTGCGCGTGGACCAAGCGCGTGTCAGCGTATTTGTTACGCTCCTCAAGGAAGAAGCACGGAAACTCTCGCAAGCACTTGGGCAGCGCTAGCTAGCTTCAAGGGGCCGGCCGGGGCGACACTGATTCTCATACACCCAAGTGCTGCTCCAGCAGTTCGGGCTTCGACAGGAGCTCTTCGGAACTGCCTTCAAAAACCACCTCGCCCTTGACCAGGATCACGTTGCGGTCGGTGATCTGGGTGACGTGTTTCCAGTTCTTGTCCACGATGATGCTGCTGATGCCGCTCTCGCGGATCAGGCCGCAAATGCGCCAGATCTCGCGCGCAATCAGAGGCGCCAGGCCTTCCGTGGCTTCGTCGAGGATGAGCAGGTCGGGGTTGGTCATGAGCGCACGGCCGATGGTGAGCATCTGCTGCTCGCCGCCGCTGAGCTGCTGCCCGCCGTGGTTCAGGCGCTCGGCCAGGCGCGGGAAGGTCTCCAGCACGCGGTCGTAGGTCCAGTCGCGCTGACCCTTCGTGCCGGCGCGGGCCGACATCACCAGGTTTTCCTTCACGCTGAGGTTGCCGAAAATGCCGCGGCCTTCGGGCACATAAGCCAGGCCTTGTCGCGCGATCTCGAAGGTGGCTGCGCCCGTCATGTCGCGGCCCTTCACATGCACTTTGCCGCCGCTGGGCTTGACGATGCCCATGATGGATTTGAGCAGCGTCGACTTGCCCATGCCGTTGCGGCCCATCAGACCAATGGTCTGGCCCTGGCCGACGGTGAAGTCAATGCCGCGCAGGATGTGGCTGGCGCCGTAGTGGGTGTTGAGACCCTTGGCCTCAACCAAGGCGTTCGTCAATGCGCTCATCAATGCTCCTCACCCAGGTAGGCTGCCTGCACGCCGGCATCGCCGCGCACGTCGGCCGGCGTCCCGCTGGCGATCACCTGGCCGTTCACCATCACGGTGAGCTGGTCGGCCAGGGTGAAGACCGCGTCCATGTCGTGTTCGACCAGCATGATGGCGTGGTCCTTTTTCAAGCGCAGCAGCAGCGCCACCATGCTCTCGGCCTCGGCCTGGCCCATGCCGGCCAGGGGTTCGTCGAGCAGCAGCACGGTGGGCTCGGTCGCCAGCGTCATGGCGATCTCCAACTGGCGCTGCTCGCCGTGGCTGGTGGTGCCGGCCACCACGCTGGCGCGATTTGACAGACCGGCGAGTTCGACCGCGCGCTCGCAGCGCTCGTTGACCGCGCCCATGGCGCTGGCCGAGGACACCCAGCGCAGCGGGTTCCACGGCACATGCCGTTCGCGCGATTGGGCCGCCAGTCGCACGTTGTCCCACACGGTGAAGGGCAGGAAGATGTTGGTCTTCTGGTAGCTGCGGCCCAGACCCAGGCGCGAGATCTTTTCGGGGCTTTTGCCCGCCGTCTCGACCCCGTTGAGCGTGATGCGGCCCGAGGTGGGAGGCAGGTCGCCCGAGAGCAGGTTGGTCAGTGTCGACTTGCCTGCGCCGTTGGGGCCGATGACGGCGTGGATGCGGTCGCGGTGCAGGTCCACCGACACATCATTGACGGCGGCCAGACCCCCGAAGCGCTTGGTCAGGTTGCGGGCGGAGAGCAGCAGTTCGTTCATGGGCGCTCCTTCGGGCTGGCGAAGCGCTGCACCAGACCCAGCAAGCCGCGCGGCGCCAGCACCACCACCAGCACGATGAACGTGCCCATGAGCAGCTGCCAGTGTTTGGTGAGGTCCTTGAAGAAGTGCATCACGTACTCGAACGCGAAGGCCCCCACGATGGCGCCAGCGAAATTGCCCATGCCCCCGAGGATGACCATCATGATGGCGTGTGCACTCATGTGGAAACCCATCAACTCGGGGTTCACATAACCGGTCTGCGCGGCCCACAGGAAGCCCGCCACGCCGGCCAGCGCCCCTGCTAGCGTGAAGGCCGTGAGTTTGTAGCCGAAGGTCCCAAAGCCCACCGCGCGCATGCGGTGCTCGTTCACGCGAATGCCCGCGAGCACCCGGCCAAAAGGAGAGAACAACAGGCGGCGCAGGAAGGCATAGACCAGCACGAGCAGCAGGAGCGTGAAGTAGAAGAAGGTTGTCTTGTTCTCGAGGTCGATGCCGCTCCAGCCGAACACCGAGGCGGTGGGGCGGAAGTTCACGTACACGCCGTCCGACCCCCCGAGCGCCTTGTTGTCGAAGAACAGGAAGAACACCATTTGGGCGAACGCCATGGTGACCATGATGAAGTAAATACCGTGGGTGCGAACCAAGAAGAAGCCGATGACGAGCGCGGCCAGTCCCGCGCCCAGCGCCGAGGCGGGCAGGGACCACCACAGGCTGATGGGAGTGTCCGCCGGGGTGAGGAAAGCCAGCGCGTAGCCGGCAAGACCAAAGTAAGCCGCGTGTCCGAGCGACACAAGACCGGTAACGCCCTGCAGCAGATCCAGGCTCATGGCGAAGATCGCCAGGATCATCATCTGCGAGAGCATCTGCAGGTAGAAGTCGCTACCGGTGACGGGGATGAGTGGAAACGCGGCGAGCGCGATGGCTCCCAGCACCAGGATGGCCTGGATGCTGCGCGGCAGCTTTTCGAGTTGGGCTTTGGGGGAGCTCATTGTTTGAAGAGCCCTTCGGGCTTGTAGAGCAGCACGGCGGCCATGAGCATGTAGACGGCCATGCCGGCAATCTGCGGCACCAGCACCTTGCCGAAGGTGTCGACCAGACCCACGAGCAACGCGGCCACGAGCGCACCACGCACCGAACCGATACCGCCGATGACCACCACCACGAAGCACATGATCAGCACCGAGCTGCCCATGCCGGGGTACACGCTCGCGATGGGCGAGGCGATCATGCCGGCGATGGCGGCCAGCGCCACGCCCAAGGCAAACACCACGCCGTGGATCAGGCGGATGTTGATGCCCAGCGACTCGGTCATCTCTCGGTTGAACGCCCCGGCGCGGATCTTCATGCCCAGGCGCGTTTTGGAGATCAGCAGGTACAGGCCGAGCGCCAGCGCGATGCACACGCCCGACATCACGAGCCGGTACACCGGGTACGAGAGGTTCTCGGTCAGCGGGATCGACCAGTTCAGCACCTCGGGCACCTGCACCGCGTGCACGTCGTCGCCCCAGAGGATGGAGCGCACCTCTTCAAAGATGTAGATGAGGCCGAAGGTGAGCAACACCTGATCGAGGTGGTCGCGGTGGTAGAAGTGCCGGAACAAGGTCCACTCCAGCAGCCAGCCCAGCCCCACGGCAATCACCGTGCCCAGCACGATCGCGAGCACCAGGCTGTCCAGTTGGCCGACCAAAAACCACGCGAGGTAGGCACCCAGCATGTAGAAGCTGCCGTGCGCCAGGTTGACCACACCCATGATCCCGAAAATCAACGTGAGGCCCGCGGCCAGCATGAACAGCAACAGGCCGTACTGCAGGCTGTTGAGCAACTGGATGAGGAAGTTGGCGAAATCCATGAGTTAAGGAACAAAAGGACGAAGAAAAGCGGCGGAACATCTTTTGGACGAACTCCGCCGCTGGAGGACAACCGGGGCGCGAAAGACTCAACCCATGCGGCAACCCGTGGCGGGATCGGCCACAGCCTTCTGAGCAATGCCGATCACCTTGTTGTCCTTGTTGACCACCTGGCGCAGGTAGATGTCCTGGATCGGGTTGTGGGCCTTGCTCATGGTCCATTTCCCGCGCGGACTGTCGATGGTGGCGCCTTCCAGCGCTGCGTACAGTGCCGGTTTGTTCGACAAGTCGCCTTTGACTGCGTTGGCACCCTTGACGAGCAGCAAGCCCGCGTCGTATCCCTGAACGGCATACACATCGGGCTGCGCCTTGAACGCCTTTACATAGTCGAGGCGGAACTGCTTGTTGCGCGGGATATCCAGCGAGTCGCTGTAGTGCAGCGTGGTGAGAACGCCCTCGGCAGCTTCGCCTGCTGCATCGAGCACGCCCTCGGTCAGGAAGCCCGAGCCGTACAGTGGGATCGTCTTGTTCAGGCCGGCCGCAGCGTAGTCGCGCAGGAACTTGGCTGCACCGCCACCGGCGAAGAAGCAAGCCACGGCGTCGGGCTTGTAAGACGCAATCTCGGTCAACAGCGACTGAAACTCCACGTTGGGAAAGGGCAGGCCGAGCTTCTTGATGATGGTGCCACCGGCTTCGGTGTAGCTCTTTTCGAAACCCTCAAAGGCCTCGTCGCCTGCGGCGTAGTTCCAGGTGATCCACACCGCCTTCTTGTGGCCTCGGTCGACCATGGCCTTGCCCAAAGCCAGGGTAGGCTGGGCGTTGGTGAAGCTGGTTCGAAACACATTGGGCGCACACTGGGCCCGGGTGGCCACGTGCACGCCGGCATTGGGAATGATGTTGAGAACTCCTGTATCGCGTGCGACCTTGTGAATGCCCATCTGCACGCCCGAGTGCACCGAACCCACCAGCACGTCGACCTTGTCACGCATTACCAGGCGGGTCGCGTTCTCGATGCCCTTGGCCGGATTGGATTCGTCATCGACCTTGAAGAACTCCACCTCGCGGCCACCGAGCTTGCCGCCGTTTTGCGCCAGCGCCAGCCGGAAGCCGTTTTCGACGGCGATACCGGGCTGGGCAAAGGTACCTGTGAACGGCAGCATCAGGCCAACCCGCAGATTGCTGGTTTGCGCCTGCGCCCACCGGGGCAACAAAATGCCGCTGGAGGCCGCGCCGATCAGCGCGGCTCCTCGTGTCAAAACAAAGCGCCGTGAGTTCATCTGTGTCTCCTGTTGTGGTGGGATCGGGAAAACATCAGGCAGCGGATTTTTCCGCAACCAGCAACCGATCGATGATGCGGCGGGCTTGCACGCCACCGCCATCGATGTTCAGGCTCAGTAGCTTGCGCCCGGCGTTGCGCTCCAGGTTCTGCTGCTGCATCTCCAGCATCTGGAGGTCCTCGGAGAAAACTTTGCTCAGGCTGGTGCGGATCTGCTCGCTCAACGCCTGGTCCTGCGCATTGAAGTTCCTGGCCATGCCCCAAAAGTACCAGGTCGAGGACTCGGTTTCAGGTGTGATGAAGTCGATGACTGTGCTGGAGGCTTTGACCTTGGGGTCTGCATTGAAGCCGCCCTTGCCCGCGTGCGCCACACCCACATCGATCAGCACATGGCTTGGCGGATAGAAGCGGCAGATTTGCCACCGGTCCACTGGAACATCGTCGGCCAGGTTGTTTCCGCGCAAGCCCGCACGCCAGAATGGCGGCGCCATGATGCCCTCCATGTAACGCTCGGTGATGGCGCAGTCTCCATCCATCCGCGTCTTGGGCGGCGACTCATCGATTTCCTTTTGACCAATTGAGTTCGGGTGCAAGTAAGTCTCGTGAGTCAGGTCCATGAGGTTGTCGATCATGAGCCGGTAATCGCATTTTACGTGGTACAGCCCACCGCTGTAGGCCCACTCGGGGTCATCGGCCCAGGCCAGATGGTGGATCTTGGAGGGGTCGGCCTCTTGCGCATCGCCAGGCCAGACCCAGATGAACCCGTAGCGCTCCACTACGGGATACGTCCGCACGGCGGGGAAGCCGCCCACGCGTTGGCATGGCATGGCAACCGTCTTGCCATCGCAACCCATTTCCAGACCGTGGTAGCCACAAACCAGTTTGCCGTTTTCAACCTTGCCCAGCGACAACGGAGCACCGCGGTGGGGGCAAAAGTCTTCGACAGCGGCCACCTTGTTGTCGGGGCCACGGAAAAACACGATGGACTCGCCGCAAATCTTGCGGCCAAGGGGCTTTCCATCGAGTTCGCTGGGCGTAGCGCCTACATACCACGTGTTTTTGGGAAACATGATTCGTTCTCTCCTATAAGTACTAAGGATTCGGGCAGGCTTGTGGAGTCAGCCCTTGGGTGGATCAAGCACACCTACGTTCTGATAGATGTGTTTGATCTCGGTGAAATCGATCAACGCGTCAAAGCCGTGGAGACGGCCCAAGCCACTGCGGCGATAGCCGCCGGTCTCCGCTTCAGCGCACAGCTTGTTGTGGTCGTTGATCCAAACGGTGCCGTTGCGTAGCGCTCGAGCGATACGCCAGGCGCGCGCGCCCTGCTCGGTCCAGACACTCGCGGACAACCCGAACTCGGTGTGATTGGCCCGCGCCACCGCTTCGGTTTCGGTTTCAAACTTTTCCAGCACGACCAAGGGGCCGAAAATCTCCTCTTGGACAAAAGATGCACTGGCATCCCGGTGCGCGACCAAGGTGGGCGAGACAAACCCGCCAAGCCGCAGGTTTCCGCCGAGACGCTGACCGCGCAGGATCACTTCGTCTGCGTCGTCCATCGCCTGCTCGATGCGACGTTGCACCAACTCAGTGGTAGAGAGATCGATCAAGGGACCCATCTGGGCGCCCGGGGTATTTCCGGGCGCCACTTTGATTGCCGCCAGTGCATTGGCCAGCGCTTTTTTCATCGCCTCATAGCGTGACGCGTGAACCAACACCCGGCGCGCCGCCGTGCATTGCTGACCAGAGATGACCGTCGCAGCGGCAGCCAGTTGAGGCGCGATGTGGTCGATATCGGCATCTTCAAAAACCAGGCAGCATGACTTGCCACCCAGTTCGAGCGACAGTTTCTTCATAGTGGGAGCAGCGGCGGCCATGATGCGCTGCCCCGTCAGGTTGGAGCCCGTGAAGCTGACCACATCCACCTCTGGCGAGGAGGTGAGCAACTGCGCCACGTCGTGGCCTTGCTCACTCACCAGGTTCACCACACCGGGCGGCAGTCCAGTCACGTCGGCCAGTTCCCTGATCACCGCAGCGGTGATGAGTGCGGACTGCGGTGCAGGCTTGACCACGCAAGTACAGCCAGCGGCCAACGCGGGGGTGATCGACCGGATAAGCAGGATCACGGGAGCGTTCCAAGGGACGATGATGCCGGCGACGCCGGCCGGCTCTTTCAGCATCGTGGAAAATACGCCGGGTTCCACCTCGAGCACGTGGCCTGGTATGTGCCGGGCCAGACCCGCGTAGTAACGGATCTCCGAGATGGCTCCCATCAGCTCACCCCGCGATTGCGCGATCACCTTGCCATTCTCTTGCGTTAGCAGTTGGGCCAGTGCTTCAGCCTTGTGCTCTAGCCGGCTTGCCCATTCGTTCATCACGTTCTGCCGCAGCCGCGGCGACTGGGCCCACGTGGGCTTTTCAAAGGCTCTGCGTGCAGCCGAAATGGCCGCCTCTGCGTCTGCCCGGGTGGCAGCGCTGAAGCAACCGATCTGGCTGCCGTTGGCCGGGTCCAGGCTGGGCACTTCGAGGCCCTGGCTGGCGGGCATCCACCGGCCATCGATCAAGAGTTCTGCTGTGGCGTGCATAGGAGTGCTCAATGTGTGACCGATCCGCCATCAACCACAATCACCTGACCGGTGACAAAGTCACTGTCGGCGCTGGCGAGGTAGATCAAGGTGCCGGTCAGGTCGTCGGGTACCTGATCACGCTTGATGCAGCGGGACGAAACGATGCCTGAAGCGATTGAGCCTTGCCAGTCGGGATTTGCGCTGACATTGGCGCTCAGGGTCAGGCCCGGCGCCAGTGTATTGACGCAGATATTGTCGTTACCCAATTCACGCGCCAGACAGCGCGCCATCGCCACCACGGCGCCCTTGGAGGTGACGTAGTGCAGGAAGAGCGGCGTGCCCTTGAAAACCGTGCCGGAGGCGATGTTGATGATCTTGCCGTAGCGCTGCTGACGCATCACGGGGCTGACCGCTCTGGCGCACTCGAAGGAGCCGCGCACGTTGACGGACATCACCTTGTCCCACTCGGTCGACTCGATCTGCTCGAACGGCTTGAGGGCAAGGTTGCCGAAAATTGCGGCGTTGTTGACCAGCACGTCAATGCGGCCGAACGCCTGAAGTGCGGACCCAACCATCTTCTCCACCGATTCGCGGGACGTCACGTCTGTGTGGACAAACACCGCCCGGCCACCCTTCTCAATGATCTGGTTGACCACCCCGGTGGCGTCCAGCACATCGGCACAGACCACGGAGGCACCTTCTTGAGCCAATGCACGAGCGTATGTCTCTCCGATACCTTGCGCCGCGCCGGTCACGATCGCAACCCGGTTGGCCAGCCGTGGGGTGTTTTCTTTGGGCAGTTGATTCATGGAGTGTCTTTATGTCTTGGTAGTTTTTGTGTGTTTTTCGATCAAGGCCCGGGCTGTTGACAAAAGATCGCGACCATCGAAGCCGCGGCTCTCCATGTCCTTGACCCATTCGACCTCTACCTGGCTTGCTGCGCGCCTGAACTCTTGGGCTTCGACCTGCCCGAAGTTATGGGTCACGTTGCCGCGTGCCTCCACCAACTTGCGGGCAGGGTCGTCGCCACATTGGTGGGCGCGCCCCAAGGACGCAGAAGCGGTTATGCCCGAGTTGGGGTCCAGCACCTTCCGGACATCTGGCGGCAGGGACTCGTACTTCCGTTTGTTTGTTGCCGTCACGAATGTCGTGGTGTAGAGCGCGCCACTGGCTGGATCGAACTGACTGTGAAACTTCGTTAATTCGTGCACCTTTACGGAGGGAACGACATCCCAAGGGATCACGCAACCGTCGAGAGGCCCCTTTTGCAGTGCGTCGGGAATCTTGGGCAGCGGCATGCCCACAGCATTGGCGCCGAGGTATCCCAGCATCTTCGTAGTTTGTCTGGTTGGACCGCGCATTTTCAGGCCGCGCAAGTCGTACGGAGCCTCAAAGAGGCGGTCGCGGGTGTGGAGCATCCCCGGCCTATGAACCTGCACTGCAATGGGATGCACTTCCTTGTGTTCGTTGGACGCTTTTGTCTTGATGAACTCCCAGAAAGCCTTGGAAGTAGCCTCGGCGTTGGTCGTCATGAACGGCAGGACAAACACCTCGCTGCAAGGAAAGCCTCCAGGTGAATAGCCGGTCAGTGTCCAAACGATGTCAGCCACGCCATCCCGTGCCTGGTCGTATGGCTGCACAGGCGCGCCATCAAGCTGCATCGCGGGGTACGCCTCAAACCGGATGCGCCCATCTGATTCCCGTTGCACCTTTTCCATCCATACCTTGTTCATGCTGACCCATACGTTGGACATGGGAGACATGAAAGTGTGAAATCGCAAAGTGATCGACTGCTGAGCAAAGCCTGTCAGCGAGGGAGCGCCCAAGGCCATCCCTACTGCCAACTGAACGATGGTTCTGCGGTTGATCATTTGGTGAATTGAGGAGAAGGCGTGAGTACCTAGGAAGTGAGACTTGATCCAGTTCGCAATCCGGATTGTCCGTCTGGTGATTATGTTGTTCATTCTACGGTTATGTTCACTCCACGAAATCAGGGTAAACACTGGGGGCGTCGTGAGCGGTTACCTAAATGACCTTCGATGTTGTTAGGCTGGGTCGGCACGAAACATCCGGCGCTATCGCCAAATCCACAAGATCACGACGAGAACCGCAAGGACCGAGTCCTCATGTTCGCCACAGCCAAGCACCAGCGTGCAGGCCGTGGGATGTGTGGAGTCCTCGGACCTGCTCGTGCTAGATGACCAGTCTCTGGCCCGGCGCATCGCCGACATCAGCGACGAACTCCTCTATGCCATCGTTCACCAGCGCTACAACCTGCGCCGCGCCATCGTCATCACCTCAAATCTTTTGGTGCAGGACCTGAGCAAGTACCTGGCCGACGTCACCATGGCCACCACCATCCTTGATCGACTGATACACCGCTGCTCGACGCTGGGGTTCGAAGGCAAGAGCTACCGTCTGAAGCAGTCCGCCTCACGAATCGCGATCGCACCCGAACAGTCGGAATTCGAACGACTTTGTTAGCGCAGTTTGGGTTGACCATAGGAGGAGACTGTCAAATTTAGGAAGTCACTCGCTCAGCGTGGAGTTCAGCAGGTAAATCGTGCGAAGCAAGGCCTCGGGACTGGCAATTCCCTTGCCGGCGATGTCCATGGCACTTCCATGCCCGACACTGGACAGCACGACGTTGCCTCCCACGCTGAGGGCACTTGCGGCGTGGGGCGCCAGCAACTTGATTGGAATGTGACCCTGGTCGTGGAAGACGGCCACATAGAGATCGTGCTGCCTGTTTGCCAACAGCGTGTCTGCACCTGTGGGCCCACTGACATGGTGGCCTGCTGAGCGCAGCTGCGCCACCGCAGGCACCATCAAGCGAGCGTCCTCCGGTCCGAAAAGCTCACCTTCGGATGCGTGTGGATTGATACCGAACATGCCGATGCGAGGCGTTTCCACGCCCAGCCGCTGACACGCGACGATGCCTGCCTGAGTGGCGCGCACGATCAGGTCGGTGCTCAGACGATCAAGTGCTGTTTGAACGCTCTCGTGGAGCGTGACGTGCACGATGCGTAAGCCCGCCCCCACCAGCATCAAGAAAACGGAGTCGGCAGATTGGCCGCACACACGCGCCACAAGAGAGGGGTACCCGCTGAACGCTATACCTGCCTGCGTGATCGCTGTCTCGTGGTGAGGACAGGCGATCACGGCGTCGAACTCGCCAGCCTGCGCAGCCTGAATGGCCGCCGTAGCGCTGGCCACCGACGAGGCGCCAGCGGCCGCGTCGATGCGACCAGGTACAGCTGCAGCCGGATCGAGGGCGCCTACCTCGTTGCAACGAACACCATCTAGCATCCCGCTAAGGTTCAATTGCTCGGCGCAGCGGCGCAGCACCGAATTCGGGCCGAACAGCGTAATACGGTCGCGCTCAGACTCTGTCAGAGTGGCAAGTGCCTTTAGCGTGATCTCCGGTCCGATGCCGTTCGGATCGCCGATCGAGATGGCCAGGCGCGCAAGGCCGCTCATGCAGCCTTTGGTTTATGTTTGGCAATGAGCGCCTTTGCGCCAGCCAAGAGCTTGGCACCGTCCTGCCCGCGCTTGTCCATCTCCTGGACCCATTCGCTGGCGATGGTGCCAGTCAGTTTGACAAACTCGCTGGTTTCCGATTCGCTGAACACGTGTACCTTGTTGCCTCGATCGGTCGCCATCTTGCGACTGATGGGGTCATGATCTTGTTGCACCTTGCCGAACCAAGCCGAGGTTTCCAGGCCCGAGTTGTCGTCGATCACCTTTTTGATATCCGGAGGCAACGATGTATATTTTCTTTTGTTCATCACCATCACAAACGCCGTGTTGTAAAGAGCTGGCTTGCCGGGCGCGAACTCGCTGTGGTGCTGAACAAGCTCATGCACCTTGACCGAAGGAATCACTTCCCAAGGCAAGGCTGCGCCGTCAATGACGCCTTTGGACAGCGCGTCTGGAATCTGTGGCAGCGGCATGCCTACCGCGGATGCTCCTGCTGCTGCGAGCAACTTAGTCGCTTGGCGGGTCGGCCCTCGCATCTTCAGGCCGCGCAGGTCGGAAGCGCTGTTGATGGCCTTGCTTTTCGAGTGCAGCACTCCTGGACCATGGGTATGAAAAGCGAGTGGTTGGACGTCCTTGAACTCATCGCTGGCGTGGGTTTCGAGGTACTCCCAGGCGGCACGCGACGCTCCGATGCCGTCCATGGTCATGAACGGCAGTTCGAACACTTCGGTCCGAGGGAATCGACCGGGGGTAAGTCCAGCCAAAGTCCATACGATATCGACAACACCATCCCGTGCCTGGTCGAAAAGTTGACTTGGTGAGCCCCCCAGCTGCATGGCAGGAAAGCCCTCGAAGCGGATACGTCCGCCCGAGTCGTTCTCCACTTTCGACATCCATGCCTTGTGTGCATTGAGATAGACATTCGAGGTCGGCGCCATGAAGGTATGGAACTTCAGGGTTACCACTTGCTGGGCGAAGACGCCAAGGGTGGGGGCTCCAAGGGAAGCGGCTGCCGCCGCCGATTTGATGAGGGTTCTGCGTTGCATCATGAGGTTGTCTCCTGGATTGAAGGGAAAGGCGGGTCCGGCCCCCTGGGCGGTGCTGGCTTCTTGTAGTACTGGTGATCAAGCAGGGCTTGCCTGCGAAACGAATTTAGTGACGAGGTAGCCGTCGAAGGTTTCGCTGCCGCCTTCGCTGCCGATGCCGCTGTCCTTCACGCCACCGAACGGCGTCTCGGCCAGCGTGATGCCGAAATGGTTCACGTTGACCATGCCCACCTCGAGGCCGTTGACCATGCGCTCCGAGGTCTTGATGGAGCCGGTGAAAACGAAACCGGTGAGGCCGAAGGGCAGGGCGTTGGCGCGCTTCAATACCTCGTCGGTGTCCTTGAAGCGCGTGATCGGCGCGACCGGACCGAAGGGTTCTTCGACCATCAGGCGCGCGTCGTCGGGAATGTCGGTGAGGATGGTGGGCGGGTAGAAGTAGCCAGGGCCAGCGAGCCGCGTGCCGCCGCTGGCCAGCTTCGCGCCACGCTCCAGCGCATCGGCCACCAAGCCTTCCATGGCATCGACCCTGCGCAGGTGCGCCAGGGGGCCCATCTGCGTGTCCTTGTCCATGCCGTCGCCCACCTTCAAGCCACCGTAGGCTTTCGTGAAGGTGTCGAGAAAGCGGTCGTACACCTTCTCCTGCACGAAGAAGCGGCTGGGTGCAATGCACAGCTGCCCCGCGTTGCGCGCCTTGAAACGCGCCAGCAGATGGGCCGCGTCGTCCACGTCGGCGTCGTCGAACACCACCACCGGCGAGTGCCCGCCCAGCTCCATGCTGATGCGCTTCATGTGCAGGCCGGCGAGCGACGCCAGCTGCTTGCCCACCGGCACCGAGCCGGTGAACGATACCTTGCGCGAGATCGGCGAGCGGATCAGGTGGTCCGACACCTCGGCCGGCACACCCCACACCACGTTGAGCACGCCCGGGGGCAGACCCGCGTCGTGGAACATGCGCGCGAGCGCGATCACCGCGCCCGGCGAATCCTCTGGCCCCTTCAGCACAAGCGTGCAACCCGCGCCGATCGCCGCCACCATCTTGCGGATGGCCTGGTTAAACGGAAAGTTCCAGGGCGTGAAGGCCACGCACACGCCCACGGGCTCGCGCAGCACCAGCTGGCGCACGTGGGGCAGGCGTGCGGGGATCACGCGGCCATAGATGCGGCGGCATTCTTCGGCGTGCCACTCTGCGTGTTCGGCACAGGTGGTCACCTCCAGCAGCGCCTCGCTCAGCGGCTTGCCCTGGTCGAGAGTGATCTGGCGGGCGACCTGCGGTGCGCGTTCGCGCGTGAGCTCGGCCACGCGGCGCAGCACCTTCGAGCGCTCGAGCGGCGAACTCTTGCGCCAGCTCTCGAAGGCGCGTTGCGCCGCGTTCAGTGCGCGGTCAAGGTCGTCGCGGCGCGCGTGCGGCAACGAGCCGATCACCTCGCCGTTGGCGGGGTTGATGATGTCCTGGTGTTGGCGGTCGCCGCCTTCGATGAATTCGCCATCGATGTAGAGGAAAGGCTTGCCGTATGCGGTGTCGGTCATGGTGAGTCAACCGATCAGATGAATACCGAGCCACCGTCGACGGCGATGGTCTGGCCGGTGATGAAGCCCGCGCCGTCGCTGGCTAGGAAGAGCAGGGCGCCCACCAGGTCTTCAGGCACCTGGTCGCGCTGCAGCGAGCGGCTGGTCTTGCGCACCACGTCGCCCATCTTGCTGTGCAGGTCGTTGTCGAGCACACCGTCGCTCAGCGTGAAGCCCGGGGCAATGGCGTTGACGGTGATGTCGTCCTTGCCGAGTTCGCGGGCTAGCGAGCGCGTGAACGCGATCACCGCGCCCTTGCTGGCCACGTAGTGCAGCATGTTGGGCGTGCCCTTGATCGGCGTGGTGGACGCGATGTTCACGATGCGGCCGAACCCGTTCTTGCGCATTTCGGGCACGACCGCTTTGGCGCACACGAAAGGCCCCAGGGTGTTGACCTCCATCACCCGCATCCACTCGGCGTCGCTGATCTGGTCGAACGGTTTGAGCGTGAGCGTGGTGAACAGGCCGGCGTTGTTCACCAGCACGTCGAGCCGGCCGAACGCCTTCACGGCCTGTTCGACCATGCCCGCCACGTCGGCGGGCTTGACCACATCGGTCTGCGTGCCGATGGCCTTCAGGCCCTGGGCACTGAGGCGTTCGGCCGCTTCGACGGCACCGCGCAGGTCGGCGATGACGACCTGGTGGCCCGCGCGCGCGAGGGCTTCGGAGAAGGCGAAACCGATGCCGCTGGCGCCGCCAGTGACCGCGATGACCCGGGATGCTGCTGTCATGTGTTGTCTCTTTCTGTGGGAAGGTGTGGATGTCGAATGGGACTGAGGGAGCTCAGGTCGGTGCTAGCACCGGCGCGAGGGCCGTGCGCGCGCGCATGTGGGCGGCAGGGTCGTTGAGGGATTCGACGGCGCTGAGTTGATCGCCGCGGTAGCGCAGCACCGAAAAGCGGCCGCTGGCCGGATCGCCCTCGATGTCGCTGCGGTCGCCCGGCGCGGCCAGGCCGGCCATCTGCAGCCGGCAAGGGCCTTGCTCGCTCCAGAACCAGGGCACCTTGGCGTACGGCAGGGGTTGACCGCACAGGCGCGCGGCGATGCAGCGCGCCTGGTCAACGGCGTTCTGTACCGACTCGATGCGCACGCGGGAGCCGCCATCGGCCGCGAACGGAAAGTTCGCGCAGTCGCCGAGCGCGGAGATGGCGGCGTCGCTGGTGAGCAGCAGCTCGTCGACCTCGATGCCATTGCCCACCGCCAGCCCGGCGTCGCGCGCCAGCTGGTCGTTGGGCGTGACGCCTACCGCGATCACGATGAGGTCGGCGACGATGCGGCCACCGCCGTGCAGGCGCAGGCCGGTGGCGCGGCCGTCCTCGCCTTCGATGGCGTCGAGCTGCGTGTTCAGGTGGAATTGCGTGCCCTGGGCTTCGTGGAAGGCTTGCAGGTGTCGCGCCATGGGCTCGGAGAGGGCGCGCAGCAGGGGCCGTGCCGTGGCCTCGATCACGTGCATCGGCAGGCCCTGGCCGCGCGCCACGGCCGCGAGTTCCAAGCCAATGAAGCCGGCGCCGACCACGGCCACCGAGCGCGCGCGGGCCAGTTGCTCTCGGATGCGCCGCGCGTCCTCCAGACCGCGCAGCACGTGCACGCCGGACAACCCCGCTCCGGGCACGCACAGGGTGCGCGCGGTCGCGCCGGTGGCCAGCACCAGGTGGTCGTAGGGCAGGGTCTGGCCGCTGGAGAGGTGCACGCCACGCGCCGCGCGGTCGATGCGCGCCACGCGCGTGCCGCCGAGCACGCGGGCATCGATGCGCTGGTAGAACGGGGGCGGGCGCAGCAGCAGGCCGGTGTCGTCCACCTTGCCTTGAAGGAAGGCCTTGGACAGCGGGGGGCGCTGGTAAGGCAGGCCGGGCTCGTCGCCGACCAGGGTGATGGGATCGGCATAACCCGAATCGCGCAGCGAGGCCGCGAGCTGGAAGCCGCCCTGCCCGGTGCCGACGATGACGGTGCCGTGGGCCATCAGACCTGCCGCTCCGGGATGTGCACGATCAGCTGGTCCACGCCGGGCGCCAGCGCGAGCTGGCAGCCCAACCGGCTGTGTTCGCGGCGCTCGCCCGCGGCGCTGGCCAGCATTTCGTCCTCGACGTCGCTGATGGGCGGCAGGAAGCCGATCGAGGCCGGGTCCACGTACACGTGGCAGGTGGCGCACATGGCGGAGCCGCCGCACTCGGCGACGATGCCGGGAATGCCGTGGCCGACAGCGGTCATCATGACGGTAGCGCCGGGACTGGCGGGCACGGCTTCTCGGGAGCCGTCGGGTTGTACGTAGACGATCTGGGGCATCGTGGGTTTCTCTCTTCTAGTTCGAATGGGGCGGGATGTCAGTGCACGGCGGCCAGCAGCGGCTCGACCGTCACGGGCATGCTCTTGAGCCCGCGCACCGTGTTGTTGAAGTGCTGGACCGGTTCGCCGTCGAGGCGGATCGAGGCCACGCGGCGGGCCAGTGCGGTGAGCACGATCTCGCCTTCGAGGCGCGCCATCATCTGGCCGGCGCAGCCATGAATGCCCGTGCCGAAGGCCATGTGGCCGGTGGCGCGGCGGGTGATGTCGAAGCGGTCGGCTTCGGGCCAGCGGCGCGGGTCGCGGTTGGCCGAGGCGATGAACACCACGATCTTCTGGCCCTGCTTCACGGTGATGCCGCCGAGTTCCACGTCCTGGGTGCTGGTGCGGTAGAAAGAGTGGAAGGTGCTGTCGTAGCGCAGTACCTCTTCGAGTGCCTGGCGCGCCAGCGAGGGGTCGTCGCGCAGCAGGGCCCATTGACCGGGGTTGCGCGCGAAGCTGGTGAAGGCGTTGCACAGGGTGAACACGGTGGTGTCCAGCCCGGCGGAGAGCAGGGTGCGAACCAGCATGCCGGCCTCGTCGTGGCCTATCTCGCCCGCGTCGGCGGCGGCGAACAGCTGGGCGCCCAGGCCGTCGGGCGTGAGCGCGTCGCGCTGGCAGACCTTGGCGATCCAGTTCACCGCTTCGCCCGAGCTGTTCATTCGGTCTTGGAAACGCTCGTTGATCGGGCCGAAGCCATTGAACACCATGTCACCGTAGGGCAGCAGGTGCTCGCGCCCCTCGGCGGGCAGGCCCACCGCGTCGCCGAAGGCCTTAATGGGAAAGGCCTCGCACAGTTCTTTGGCGGCGTCGAACGAGCCGCGTTCCACGAGCTCGTCGACCATGCGCGCGGCCACGTCCTCGAAAGTGGCGCGCAGGCGTCCGATCGATGCGGGCGAGAGCACGCGCGCCACCACCTTGCGGGTGCGGCTGTGGTGGGGCGGGTCTGCTTCGAGAATGATGCTGGGCTTGCGCCAGGGCGTCTCGGTGTGGAAGTTGGCAAGGCCCACGCCCGCGCTGGAACAGAAGATGTCGGGCTGAGACAGGATGCGCTGCACTTCGTCGTGGCGTGCGACCGCAAGCACGCCGTAGCGCTCCAGCCAGGCCCAGGGGCCGAGTTCGCGCAGCTGCTCGTAGTGGGGATAGGGGTTGGCCAGCACCTCGGTGGCGTACGGGTCGAAGTCGCTGGTGGGAACGTTGTCGTAGGGGTTGGGATGGGTCATGGAATGGCTCTTCTTCGGGTGTGCTTCAGTCGGTCAGCGCGGAGGTGCGGGGCTGGGCCACCACGAACGCGTCGCAGAAGAACGCATCGGGCGGCAGGCCGCGGGTTTCGACGAAATCGCTGCGCGCCGCGCTCACCATGGCAGGCGCGCCGCAGGCGTAGACCTGGTGGCCGGCAAGACTGTCGTGGTCTTGCAGCACGGCCTGGTGCACGAAGCCGGTGCGACCGCTCCAGCCGGCCTCGGGTTCGGAGAGCACGGGCACGAAGCGCAGGCCGGCCTGCTCTCCCCAGCCGCGCGCCAGGTCGAGCAGGTACAGGTCCTTCTCGGTGCGCGCGCCCCAGTAGAGTGCGATCTCGCGTGCCTGGCCCCGGCGCAGGCCGTCCTCGACCATCGACTTGATGGGTGCGAAGCCGGTGCCGCTGGCGAGCATCACGATGGGCGCGGTGCTGCCCTCGCGCAGGTGAAAGTCGCCATGCGGCAGTTCGACCCGGAGGTGGTCACCCACCTTGAGGTCGTGCGCGAGCCAATGCGAGAACGCGCCGCCTTCCAGCATGCGGATATGCAGCTCGGCGCCATCGTTCTGGTGCGGCGGGTTGGCCATGGAGAAGCTGCGGCGCTGGCCGTCGGGCAGCAGCACCTGCAGGTACTGGCCGGCCTTGAACTTCACCTTCTCGCCCGCCGGAAAACGCAGCTTGAGGCGCGCCACGTCGCTGGCCAGAAAGTCGATGCGCATGACCCTGGCGGCGAGCTGGCGGCGCGCGTTCGGATCGGTTTTCTCGATCTGGCGCGGTTCGATCTCGATGTCGGTGAGCGGGCGCGCCTGGCAGAACAGCACCTGTCCGTGCGCGATCTCGTCCGCCGTGAGCGTATGCTCACCCGCCGCGCCGGGGTTCACCCGGCCCGAGACGACGCGGCCCTTGCAGCTCGCGCACACGCCCGAGTTGCACGAGAACGGCATCTCGTAGCCGGCCTGTCGCACTGCGTCGAGCACTGTCTGACCAGCGGCGCAGGGGATGGCGGTGGCCATCCCGGCGATGCGTATGAGGTGCGGGGTGCTCACGGCTTGCTCACAGGGGAATGGCCAGCAGCGTGTCGATGTTGTGGCTGTCGCAGACCACCACACGGCTGGCCAGGCGCAGGGTATCGCCTCCATCGATCACCAGCTCGTCGAGGTAGCGCCCGGTGGCGAAGAGGCTGGTCTCGCCGCCACGCATGATGCGCACCACCACAAACGGGGTTTCGCTGCGGCGCCCGCGCGGCGTGTCCTCCAGCAGGGAGGGCAGGCCCACCAGGTGGCGGTAACGTTGTTTCTCGTAGACGTTGGCGGTGCGCAGTGAGAGCACGCGGTCGTTGAGCATGGCGCGCGAGTCGGCGTAGATCAGGCTGGCTTCCATGCCTTGCGCATGGTTGTCGGCGGTGGTCACGCGGTAGAGGCAGTGTTCGGTGAAGAACTGCGTCCAGGCTTCGAGCTCGTCGTTGTCGATGCAGCGCGCGCAATGCGCGTTGAGCGCCAACGCGCTCGCGGTGTCGATCACCGCGTTCATGCATCCGCTCCCATGTGCAGGCGGTAGGCTTTCCAGAAGCCGCGCACGGACGCTTCCGTGGTGCGGCTGCTCTGCGAGCGCACGCTGTCGCCGCCCATCTCGACGATGGCTTCCTGCGCGCCAGCGGAGGCAATGCCGCGTTGCACAAAGCCGCCCACAGCGCCGTCCTCCATCGATACGAAGCCGGCCGGCCCGATCAGGTTGGACTGCTTGTGACGCATGGTGCGCAGCTCGGGTGTGTCGTCCTGGAAGCCGAGGTACACCCAATTCAGGGCGGTGGTCTCCAGGCCTTCGGGCAGCACCTGGCGTACCGCGATGGTGTTCTGTATCTGCGCCAGCACGAAGCCCGGAAATACCGAGAGGATCTGCAGCGTCACGCCATCGCCGAACTCGTCTATTCCTTTCAACAGCGTAGCGTCCTCGAGCTTGAAGTCGTCCTTCTCCGAACGCAGTTCCTCGGTCTTGTAGTCCTCGCTATTTTCGGCGATGGGGTCGATGGCGGAGAAGCTGATGTGGTTGCCGCCACATTCGCTCACCACCACGCCGCCCTTCTGCGAAAGGCGGTTGAGCCGGAACGTGGTGAAGAACACGTGCAGCAGGCTCGCGTGGTACGTGTCGCGCACGTTCTCCACGTAGAGCTTCCAGTTGTTGGGCAGCGTCTGCTTGAAGCGGCCGAGGATCTGCACCGGCTTGTGCAGCACGCGCGAGATGCCGCGCGCGATTTCCGGGCCGAGGTAGTCCTCCAGGTCGGGCACGTCGTCGCTCAGGCTGCCAAATACCAGGCCACAAAACACACTCGTTCTCAATTTGCGCGGACCATGACTCTTCATGCAGAAAGCAGGGTCCATGCCGCCTTCTCCGTTTACGCCGTTCTGGAACGCGATGCCCTTGAGGTTGCCCTGGCGGTCATAACGCCATGCGTGGTACACGCACTGGAAGTCACGCGCGGTGCCGCCGTCGTCCAGGACGATCAGTGCGCCGCGGTGCGAGCAGCGGTTCTCGAACGCGTACACCTCGCCGTCGCTGTCGCGCGCCACCACCACCGGCATGCGGCCGAGGAACGTCGTGCGGTAGCCGCCGGGTTGTGGCAACTCGGCTTCGAGACACAGGTAGTTCCAGGTCGCGCCTTCGAAGATGCGCTGTTGCTCGGCGTCGAGCACGGCCGGTTCCTGGTACAGGTGGTATGGCACGCGGGTGAGGTTCCCAGGTGGCCAGAAGGTTAGGGGTGCGCTATTCGCAGGGGCGGTGACGCTCATGATGCAGTGGGGTTCTTGCCTTGGAAGAATTCGGATACCGAACTTTTGACCGTTTGGTGAACCGCGACTGTATTTTTTGAGTTGATGAAGGTCAACAAAATCCGGCAAAATGTTCGAATACCGAACTTATTCAACTTCGAGTGGGGCCGCAAATGGACGATGAAGCGCGTGCAGTTGACAAGGAATACGTCATGGGTCTGGAGAAGGGCCTACTCCTGATCGAGGCCTTCGGCGTCAGCAATTCGCCTCTGACGCTGACCGAAGCGGCCGATATCACAGGCCACAGCAAGGCCTCGACTCGCCGCGCCCTGCTTACCCTCGTCAAGCTAGGCTACGCGCGAGCATCGGGGCGGCATTTTTTTCTCGAGCCGCGCACCTTGCGGCTGGTGCACGCCTACGTGAACTCTACGCCCCTGACCAAGGTGGCGCAGCCCATCCTGGAGATCACTAGTGAGCGCACGCGCGAGTCCGCGTCGCTGGCGGTGCTGGACTCGCAGTTTGTCGTTTTCGTTGCACGCTCAACTCAGCGGCGCAGCTTGTCTTTCGGACTCGGTATCGGCGCGCGATTGCCCGCCTATTGTTCTGCAACCGGGCGAGTGCTTCTCGCGGGTATGTCAGACGAGGAGGTTGAATTCCGCCTTCAGCGAATGAGTCGCCAGGCGATTACGCCGAAAACAAAGACTGACGTGGCGGCACTGATGAAGGAGGTGCAGGCTGCGCGCGAGTGCGGTTATTCGATGAGTGACGAAGAGCTGGAAATTGGCTTGCGTTCCATTGCCGTGCCGGTGCGCAATGGAAAGGGTGAGTTGCTGGGGGCTATGAGTCTTTCCGTGGCCACTTCGCGCATGTCACGCGACGATGTCGTGAACAAGTTGATGCCAGAACTTGAAGTGGCACGAAGGACGTTTGCACTGCAGTTGTAGAGCCCGCCTGTTGGCTTCCGTTGAAAACTGACCCCCGTAGAGCGGCAGAGATCAGTGGAACTCAACACGACGTATCCAGATCGTCCAAAGGGAATGATCAACTCGCGCAGAAAGGGGCTCTGACCGACCTTGCGGCACGTGAATGGTGAAGTCTTCAAGGTGGCGGCGCCGGCGCGGATCCGCGACCGAGGTGCGTGCGCACGCGCTCGATCGTGGGCCGCTTGCGTTGGGCAAGCACGCCGTCGGCCGCGGCCCAAACGTCATCGACTTGGACGCCCCGGGAGACTCTCGTACTTTTCGTTGGCATCGCCCTGCTCTCTGATATAAATTAGTGCCGATAAGAAGATAGTTATCGTGACCAATTTCCCTGACAGGTCCGAAGGAGTGAGCGAATATTTGTCGCTTCACATCACCCGCCGGGCGCGTGCCCACGCTCGAGAAAACGTTTGCGCCACGGATGCAGACACTGATCAATGTGATCTCGCGGGAAATTTCTCTGCGGGACTTTTGCGGGACTGGGCTGTGAAATACATGTCTAAACAGGGTAGTTTTGGTACAATGAGTGATCAAATATCCTATATAGATCAACAACTTACAGATGAACTGGTAGCTACGAACCAAGGGGTCGTGGGTTCAATTCCTGCCAGCCGCACCATATGGAAGCCCGCAGCCAAAAGCTGCGGGCTTTTTCATTTTTTGCCTGGGAATCGCCCACCATGAGCAAGGCCTTCACCCGCGAAACCGATTCGGACGATGAAGACGATCTGCCTGCCGCGGCGCCCGTGCCCGGTGGCAAGAACTACATCACCCGCGCCGGCTATGACCGGCTGCGCGCCGAGCTGTTCTCGCTGATCGACGACGAACGTCCCAAGATCGTGGACATCGTTCACTGGGCGGCGAGCAATGGCGACCGCTCTGAGAACGGCGACTACCTCTACGGCAAGAAGCGCCTGCGCGAGATCGACCGGCGCATCCGCTTCCTGACCCGCCGGCTCGAGATCGCCGAAGTCGTCGACGCTTCGCTGCACTTTGGCGGCGACCAGGTGTTCTTCGGTGCCACCGTGACCTACGCCGACGACAACGGGCAGGAGACCACCGTGACGATCCGGGGCGTGGACGAAGCCGACAGTGCCCAGGCCCAGGTCAGCTGGATCTCTCCCGTGGCGCGTTCCCTGCTCAAGGCGCGGGTGGGCGATGTGGTGAAGCTCGTGGTGCCTGGCGGCGTGCAGGAGCTCGAAGTGCTGAGCGTGCGGTATCCGGCGCCAGGCGAAGGCGCCTGAAATCAGGGCTTGTAGCGCTGCGCCTTGATGACCGAGGTGGTGCGTTTGAGGCTGCGCAACACATCGGCCAGGTGCTGGCGGTCGCGCACCGCCACCGAGAAACGGATGTCCGTCGCGGTTTGGGCGGGTTCATCGCCCATGTCCACATGGGTGATGTCGGCTTCGGCCGCTGCGATGCTGGACGCCACGCGCGCCAGCACCCCCTTGCCATTCGTGACGGTCACGATCACCGTGGTGTCGAACGAGCGCACGGGTTCGTCGGCCCACTCGACTTCCAGGAAGCGTTCGCCATCGCGCAAGAGCAGGCGTTTGCCGGTGGGACAGTCGTCCGCGTGCACCACCAGGCCCTCGCCACGACCCAGGTAACCGACGATGCGGTCGCCCGGGATCGGCTTGCAGCAGGGCGCGTACTGCACCGACAGGCCCTCGCTGCCGTCGAGCGTGACCACACCTTGCGAGACCGATTCGTCCCGGCCACTGGCGTAGCGCTCGGTGCTGATCAGCAGGGCGTCGGGCTTGAGGCCAGTTTCGGCCAGCAGCACGGCCAGCTTCTTGCCCACCATGCTGGCGATGCGCTTGCCCATGCCGATGTCCGACAGCAGCTCCGCACGCGACTTGTTGCCGGTGAAGCGCAGCAGTTTTTCCCAGGTCGCGTGGTGTGGGCCTGCTTCGGACGGCAGGGTCGCGATGCCTTCGGAGCGCAGGGCCTGGCCGAGCATGCGTTCGCCCAGCTCGTGTGACTTCTCCTGTGCCACCGTCTTGAGGTGGTGCCGGATCTTCGAGCGCGCCCGGCCGGTCTTGACGAAGGACAGCCAGGTCGGGTTGGGCTCGGCCTTCTCGGCCGTGACGATCTCGACGACGTCGCCATTCGCCAACTCGGTGCGCAGCGGTCGCTGCTCGCCGTTGATGCGCGCCGACACCGTGTGGTTGCCCACGTCGCTGTGGATGGCGTAGGCGAAGTCCATCACGGTGGCGCCGCGCGGCAGCGCCATGATCTTGCTCTTGGGCGTGAACACATAGACCGCATCGGGGAAGAGGTCGATCTTGATGTGATCCCAGAACTCCGCCGCATCGCGCGTTTCCTGCTGGATGTCCAGCAAGGACTGCAGCCATTGCGTGCCCAGCCGTTGCGAAGTGTCGCTGTTGGGTTCGCTGGCCTTGTAGAGCCAATGCGCGGCCACCCCCGATTCGGCCACCACGTCCATGGCGTGCGTGCGCAGCTGGAACTCGATGTTGGTGCCGAAGGGGCCGATCAGCGTGGTGTGCAGCGACTGGTAGCCGTTGACCTTGGGAATGGCCACGTAGTCGCGGAACTTGCCTGGCAGCGGCTTGTAGAGCTGGTGCAGCACGCCCAACCCGGTGTAACAGTCGGTCAGCTCGGGGACGATGATGCGAAAGCCGTAGATGTCGGTGACCTGCGAGAACGACAGGTGCTTGTTGTCCATCTTGCGATAGACCGAATACAGCGTCTTCTCCCGACCCATGATGCGCACGCTCATGCCGTGCCGCACGAAATCTGCTTCCACCTCGCGCTGGACGCGGGCGATCAGATCGCGGCGGCGGTTGCGCGATTTGTTGAGGGCCTTGGAGAGCACCTCGTAGCGCCACGGATGCAGGAAACGGAACGCCAGGTCCTGCAGTTCGCGATAGGTGAAGTTCAGGCCCAGCCGGTGCGCGATGGGTGCGTAGATTTCCAGGGTTTCGCTGCTGATGCGCTGCCACTTCGAGCGCGGCATGTCGCCCATGGTGCGCATGTTGTGGGTGCGGTCGGCAAGCTTGATCAGGATGACCCGCACGTCCTTGGCCATGGCCAGCAGCATCTTGCGGAAGGACTCCGCCTGGTTCTGCTCCCGCGTGTCGAATTCCAGCTTCTCCAGCTTGGTGAGACCGTCCACCAGCTCGGCCACGGGCGCGCCGAAGCGCTCCACCAGTTCTTCCTTGGTCACGCCGCAGTCTTCAATGGCGTCGTGCATCAGCGCCGCCATCAGCGCCTGGGCGTCCAGCTTCCATTCGGCGCACTGGGCGGCCACCGCGATCGGGTGGGTGATGTACGGGTCACCGTTCTTGCGCAACTGGCCCAGGTGGGCCTCGTCGGCGAACCGGTAGGCCTGGCGGATGCTTTCAATGTCGGTCGGACCGAGGTAGTCCAACTTGCCCAGCAGCGCGGCAAAGCTGGCCGCAGCGGCGCTCGCGGCCGGATGCGCCTGCTCGGCTGGGGACTGAAGGGTGCCGTTGTCGGCCTCGGTGATCATCTGCATACTTTAGCGCGAGACGATGGATCCCGCTGAGTCCATGCACAGAGTCTGTGCAAGGCACATGAATACGTCCGGAGCAGGGGCGAAAAAAAACACCGCAGCGCGGTGTTTTCTTTCGAAGGACCTGAAAGGCCTCAGAGTGGCACTTTCTTGAGCATTTCCAGGCCGACCTTGCCGTCGGCGATTTCACGCAGGGCGGTCACGCCGGGCTTGTTCTTGCTCTCGATCTTGGGCGCATGGCCCTGGCTCAGCATGCGGGCGCGGTAGGTCGCGGCCAGCACGAGCTGAAAGCGGTTGGGGATTTTTTCCAGACAGTCTTCGACGGTGATGCGTGCCATGGGCGGGCTCCAGGAAATGGGCGGTGAATCAGAGGATGTTGAGCGCTTGGAAGGTATCGCCGCGGGCGATACGCTGAGCGGAAAACTTGAGCCGCTGGGCATGGACGATGGCCTTGAGGTCAAACAAGGCCCGCTCGAACAACTCATTGATTATAACGAAGTCGAATTCCCTGGCATGGGCCATCTCGGTGGCGGCGTTCTGCAGGCGCAATTCGATCACCTCGGCGGTGTCTTCCGCCCGGCGCTCCAGCCGCGAGCGCAATTCCTCCCAGCTCGGCGGCAGGATGAAGATCAGCACGGCGTTGGGGAAGATGCGCTTGACCTGGATGGCCCCCTGGAAATCGATCTCCAGCACCACGTCGGCGCCCTGGTTGATGCGCTGCTCGATGGCCATTTTCGAGGTGCCGTAGCGGTTGCCATGCACCATGGCCCACTCCAGAAAAGCCCCCTGGATGACCATCTGGTCGAAGGTTTCCTTGCTTACAAAGTAGTACTCCCGGCCATGCAACTCCTGGCCCCTGGGCGGGCGCGTGGTGTGCGAGACCGAGGGCACGACGCGCGAATCGAGCTCCATCAAGGCCTTGACCAGGCTGGACTTGCCGGCCCCGCTGGGGGCCGCGACGACAAACAGGTTTCCGGGGTATTCCATTACGAGGCAAGAAGTTGGGTTTCGCCGCCGGGCCGCCCCAAGGCGAAACGCGCCCCCTTGGGGGGCAGCGACCCGCGCAGCGGTGGAGCGTGGGGGCCGTATGTCATTCGATGTTCTGGACCTGCTCGCGCATCTGTTCGATGAGCACCTTCATGTCCACCGAGATGCGGGTGAGTTCGAGGTTGGACGACTTCGAACCCAGGGTGTTGGCCTCGCGGTGCAGTTCCTGGATCAGGAAATCGAGCCGCTTGCCGACCTCGGCGCCCTTCTTCAACAGGCGCTCGATCTCGGTCAGGTGGGAGTCGAGCCGGGTCAGCTCCTCGGCCACGTCGATGCGGATGGCGAAGGCGGTGGCTTCCGTGAGGGCCCGGTCCTGCGCCATGTCGGAGGTGATGGCGCTGCCTTGCGCCGTGCCGGATGCACCCGCGCCCAGGGCCTCGTTCCAGCGGTCGATGAAGCGCTGGCGCTGCTGCGCGACCAGTTGCGGGATCAGGGGTTGCGCGTCCTTGGCAAGCTGGCGCAGCTGACCCAGGCGGTCGAGCAGCATCGTGGCCAGGCGTTTGCCTTCGCGTTCACGGGCGCTGGTGAGACCGTCCAGCGCGGTCTGTGCCAGGGTAACCAAGGCGTCGTTCAACTCGCCGGGGTTGCCCTGCTGGCGCGAAGTGAGCTGCAGCACCTCGGCCACCGACAACGGCGATGCCGTGGGCAGCCAGGCGCGCACGTTGTCCTGCAGGCCCACGAGTTTTTGCAGGTCGAGCGCACTGGGCGCGCGCGGCACGGTGTCGGAGCGGCCTTCGATCCAGGCCCGCACCTCCACCTTGCCGCGTTTGAGGCGCGCGCCCAGCAGTTCGCGCAGCGCGGGTTCGGTGGCGCGCAGGTCGTCCGGCAGCTTGAAAGTGAGGTCGAGAAAGCGGCTGTTGACGGAGCGGATTTCGACGCCCACACCGGCCTGGGACTCGCGGCTGGACTCGGCGCTGGCCGGGGCCGCAGACCCGCCCGAGTGGGCCGAGGCGTAGCCGGTCATGCTGTAAACTGCCATTGAACTTTGCCCATCAGGGTGAGTGGTCCAAAACGAGGCGTTCCGGAAACCATCCGAATTATGTCAAAGGTCAAACCCGCACCGCTGCCGCCGGACACCGTGATCGGTGGTTACCGCATTGTCCGCAAGCTGGCGGCCGGCGGTTTTGGCGTGGTGTACCTGGCCGTGGACACGGAAGGCCAGCAGGTCGCCGTCAAGGAATACCTGCCCTCGTCGCTGGCTTCGCGCGGCCCCGGCGAGCTGCTGCCCCAGGTGCAGCCGGAGAAGCTGTCGCTGTACCGGCTGGGCCTCAAGAGCTTCTTCGAAGAAGGCCGTGCCCTGGCCCAGATCTCCCACCAGTCGGTGGTGAGCGTGCTCAATTTCTTTCGCGAGAACGAGACCGTCTACATGGTCATGAACTTCCTGGAGGGCGCGTCCCTGCAGGAATTCATCATCACGGCGCGTGAACTCAAGAAGCAGAAGGTGTTCCGCGAATCGACCATCCGCTCGCTGTACGACGAGGTGCTGCGCGGCTTGCGCATCGTGCACCAGCACAAGATGCTGCACCTGGACATCAAGCCGGCCAACATCTTCGTGACCGACGACAACCGTTCTGTGTTGATCGACTTCGGCGCCGCCCGCGAGGTGCTGAGCAAGGAAGGCAACTTCATCCGCCCGATGTACACGCCCGGCTTCGCCGCGCCCGAGATGTACCGGCGCGACTCCTCCATGGGCCCGTGGACCGACATCTACGCGATCGGCGCCTGCATCTACGCCAGCATGCAGGGCTACCCGCCCAACGACGCGCCCCAGCGGCTGGAGAAAGACCGCCTCTCGCTGGCGCTTTCGCGCCTGCGCGGCGTGTACTCCGACAACCTCATCGAGGTGGTCGAGTGGTGCATGTCGCTGGATCCGCTGTCGCGCCCGCAATCGGTGTTCGCGCTGCAAAAGGAGCTGAGCCGCGAGACCGAGCGCAGCTACACCAAACTCACCGTGGCCGAGAAGATGCGGCTGCAGTTCGACAACATCGTGTCGGACAACAAGAAGTCCCTGCGCAAGTCCACCAACGCCGCGACCAAGTTTCGATGAAGTTTTCGGTCTACCAGATCAGCCGCCAAGGGGGCCGGGAGCGCAACGAAGACCGAATGGGCTATGCCTACACCCGGGAGTCGGGCCTGTTCGTGCTGGCCGACGGCATGGGCGGCCACCCCGAAGGCGCGATGGCGGCGCAGCTCGCGCTGCAGACTTTCTCGGCGTATTTCCAGAAGGCCGCCAACCCCACGGTGCGGGAAGTGCCGGAGTTCCTCTCCAGCGCCCTGATGGCGGCGCACCACCAGATCATCCGCTACGCCGCCGAAAAAGGCATGCTCGACACCCCGCGCACCACGCTGGTGGCGGCCGTGATGGAGCGCAACCACGTGCACTGGGTGCATTGCGGCGATTCGCGGCTGTACGTCGTGCGCCACGGCGAGATGCTCACGCGCACGCGCGACCACTCCTACATGGAGCAGCAGCAGCACCTGGGCCGCGCCACCGACCACATCAACCGCAACATCCTCTTCACCTGCCTGGGCTCACCCGCCAAGCCGGTGTTCGACCTCTCCGGCCCGGTCCACCTGATGCAGGGCGACCGCGTGCTGCTGTGCTCGGACGGCCTGTGGGGCACGGTCAGCGACGAAGAAATCACGTCCGAGCTGTCCAAGCGGCCGCTGGAGCAGGCCGTGCCCGAGCTGGTGGAGATGGCGCTCAAGCGCGGCGGCCCGCGCTGCGACAATGTGACCGTGCTGGCGATGGAGTGGGAGACGGCGGACGAATTCCAGTCCACCCGCGTCTCCACCGAAGACATCGACGACGGCGTGTTTGCTTCCACCATCCAGTCGGGCATTCCCGACCCTTCCATCGAAGACATGGACGACGCGGCGATCGAACGCTCGATCGCCGAGATCAATGCCGCGATCCGCCGCACGGCCGAACGCAATTCCTGAACTCCCGAGGTTTCCCATGAGCGATATGACCCGACCCGGCCAACGGGCCGCCGATGCTTTGCGCCCGGTGCGCATCACCCGCCACTACACCATCCACGCCGAGGGCTCGGTGCTGATCGAGTTCGGCAACACCAAGGTGCTCTGCACCGCCTCGGTGGAAGAAAAAGTGCCGTCGCACAAACGCGGCAGTGGTGAAGGCTGGTTGACGGCCGAGTACGGCATGTTGCCGCGCGCCACCCACACCCGCAGCGACCGCGAGGCGGCCAAGGGCAAGCAGAGCGGGCGCACGCAGGAGATCCAGCGCCTGATCGGCCGTTCGCTGCGCGCCGTGTTCGACCTGAAGGCGCTGGGTGAGCGCACCATCTCGCTGGACTGCGACGTGATCCAGGCCGATGGCGGCACGCGCACCGCGAGCATCACGGGCGCCTACGTGGCCGCGCACGACGCGGTTGCCAAGCTGATGGCACAGGGCAAGCTGCCCGTGTCGCCGATTCGCGACCAGGTGGCCGCGATCTCGGTCGGCATCCTGCGCGGCAAGCCGCTGCTCGACCTGGAGTACGTGGAAGACGCGGCCTGCGACACGGACATGAACGTGGTGATGACCGGCGCCGGGCACTTCGTGGAAGTGCAGGGCACGGCCGAGGGTGCTGCCTTCACGCGCGACGAGATGAACACGCTGCTGGCCCTGGCCGAAAAAGGCATCGCCGACCTGGTGGCGGCGCAGCGCGAGGCGCTGGGGCTGGCATGAAGCTGGTGCTGGCGTCCAACAACAACGGCAAGCTCGCCGAGCTGCAGGCGTTGTTCGCGCCGCTGGGCGTGGAACTGGTGCGCCAGGCCGACCTCAACATCCCGGAAGCGCCCGAGCCGCACCGCACCTTCATCGAGAATGCGCTGGCCAAGGCGCGGCATGCCGCGCGCGAGAGCGGCTTGCCCGCGCTGGCCGACGATGCGGGCCTGTGCGTCGAGGCCTTCGGTGGCCTGCCCGGCGTGGACACGGCGTACTACGCCACGCAATTCGGCTACGCCAAGGGCGACGGCAACAACGTGCGCGCGCTGCTCGAGCAAATGGCGAACGTGACCGACCGCCGCGCGGCCCTCGTCAGCACGCTGGTGGCGTTGCGCAGCGCCGACGACCCCGAGCCGCTCGTGGCCACCGGCCGCGCGCCCGGGCTGATCACGCAGCAGCCGGTCGGCGACAAGGGTTTCGGTTTCGATCCCGTGATGTACCTGCCCGAATTCGGCCAGACCTTCGCGCAATTGCCCACCGAGGTGAAAAACGCGAACAGCCACCGGGGCCGCGCGGCGCGGCAGATGCTCGAACTGATGCGCGAGCGCTGGTTCTCGCCTGCGCCCTCGGACACACCATGAGCGAACCCACCGGCGTGCCGATGTCCTGGCCCGGCGGCCAGCCGGCCGCCGCAGGCCAGGCCGACCCGGCCTGGAACGACGTGCGCCACTGGATGCGCCCGGGCACGCTGCAGCTGCAGAGCCTGCCCCCGCTGTCGCTCTACATCCACCTGCCCTGGTGCCTGAAGAAGTGCCCCTACTGCGATTTCAACTCGCACGAATGGAGCGCCACCGCCGCGCCCGGTGAGGCCCTGCCCGAAACCGCCTACCTCGAGGCCCTGCGCGCCGATCTCGCGGCCTCGCTGCCGCTGATCTGGGGCCGCACGGTGCACAGCGTGTTCATCGGCGGCGGCACACCCAGCCTGTTCTCGCCCGCCGCCATCGACCGCCTGTTGGGCGACGTGCGCGCGATGCTGCGACTGGAGGCCGATGCGGAGATCACGCTGGAGGCCAACCCCGGCACCTTCGAGAAAGACCGCTTCCGCGCCTTCCGCGACGCGGGCGTGACGCGCCTGTCGATCGGCGTGCAGAGTTTCAACGATACCCACCTCAAGGCGCTGGGCCGGGTGCACGACCGCGATCAGGCTCTGGCCGCGGTGGAAGAGGCCGCGCAGGCCTTCGACACCTTCAACCTCGACCTCATGTACGCGCTGCCGGGGCAGACGCTGGCCGATTGCGAGGCCGACGTGCGCACCGCGCTGTCGTTCGCGCCGCCGCACATCTCGATCTACCACCTCACGCTCGAACCCAACACCTACTTCGCCAAGTACCCGCCCGCGCTGCCGCCGGAGGACGAGGCCTGGGACATGCTGGACCGCATCACCGAGCTCACCGCCGAGGCGGGCATGCAACGCTACGAGGTGTCGGCCTACGCGCGCGAGGGGCACCAGTGCTGGCACAACCTCAACTACTGGCAGTTCGGCGACTACCTGGGCATCGGCGCCGGCGCGCACAGCAAGCTCAGTTTCGCGCACCGCGTGGCCCGGCCGGTGCGTGTGCGCGAGCCGCGCCTGTACATGGAGCGCGCGCTGGCGGGCAACGCCGTGGTGAGCGCCGACGAAGTCTCGCGCAAGGCCTTGCCCTTCGAGTTCATGCTCAACGCCTTGCGGCTCAAGGACGGCTTCACGCTGCTGCAGTTCATGGAGCGCACGGGCCTGCCGCTCTCCAGCATCGCGCCGGCCCTGGCGCAGGCAGAGCAGAAAGGGCTGATCGCGCGCGACGCCACCCGGGTGTGGCCGACCGAACGCGGCTTCGATTTCCTGAGCGACCTGCAGGAACTGTTCCTGGCGGACTGAGCCCGCCGGGTTCGCTCAGGCGCTGGCCGCGTTGGTCTGCAGGCTGAAGCCCACGCGCGTGGTGCCGCCGCTGGATTCGGCCGCCGGGAAACCGTCGTGCATGCGCGCGATGGCCGCCACGATGGACAGGCCCAGGCCATGGTGCGGTTTTTCCATCTCGCAGCGCGCGGCGTCGGCGCGGAAGAAGCGGTCGAAGAGGCGCGGCAGGTGCGAGGCTTCGATCGACGGCCCGGTGTTTTCCACCCACAGGCGCGCGCCACTTTCCGACTCGGGCGCGATGCGCACGCACAGCGCGGAGCCCTGGTCGGCGTAGCGGATCGCATTGCCCAGCAGGTTGGAGATCGCGCGCTTGATCAAAGGCGCATCCACCGACAGGTGGGCATCGCCCTCGATGGTCACGCGCAGCCCCCGCTCGTCCATGGGGGCTTCGTGGAACTCCACCACCTGCTGCACCAGCTCGGCCAGGCTCACCGGCGCGCTGCGCCGTGCCTTCACGCCCCGGTCGGCCTGGGCCAGGAACAGCATGTCGTTGACGATGGCCGCCATGCGCTGCAGCTCTTCCAGGTTGGAGTGCAGCGTTTCCTCCAGCTCGGCCACGCTGCGCTCGCGGCTGAGCGCTACCTCGGTCTGGCCGATCAGGTTGGCCAGCGGGGTGCGCAGCTCGTGCGCCACGTCGGCGTTGAAGCCCTCGAGCTGCACATAGGTGCGCTCCACGCGGTGCATCAGGCCGTTGAACTGGTCGATCACCGGTTGCAGTTCTTCGGCCGGTTCGGCCAGCGAAATTCGCTGGCCCAGGCGCCGCGCGTCGATGGCCTTGGTCTGGGCGGCCAGGTCCAGCAGAGGGCGCAGGCTGCAGCGCACGCGCCAGAAGGTGCCCCAGCCCACCAGAGCCCCACCGGCCAGCACGGCGCCGACCAGCAGCAGGGCCATGCGGCGGGCGGTCTTGGCGTCCTGCGAACAATCCAGCACCACCTTGCCCTGCAGCAGGCCGCCAGACGCCGTCGGCACGGCGAAATCCATGCCCCGGGCAGTGGATTGGTTCACGTCGAAGGTGGGTGCCGCGTCGCGGTAGAACTCGCTGCCGTCGGCGCGGCTCATCTGCACGAAGGTGCCTGGGCGGCGTTCGGCCAGCCAGGCCATCTTGGCCTTGACTTCGGCCTCGCCACCCTGGGCGTAGGCCTCGCGCGACACGTCCACCAGCACGGTGCTGTAGCTGCGCAGCTCTTCCTCGTGCTTGGCGATGAAGAGCATGGAGGTGGCGCCATAGATGAAGGCCAGCAGCACGCCCAGCCCGATCACCGTCTGCACGGCCAGCAGCAGCGAGAGGCGTCGGCCGATGGAATAGGTGCAGGGCGCCTCGGCGGGCTTGTCGCCACCCAGGGGCGGGGCCGCGTCCAGCACGGTCGTCGAGGTGTTCATGTGCGTTCCTCCAGCACGTAGCCCATGCCGCGCACGTTGTGCAGCAGCTTGGGTTTGAAGGGGTCGTCCATCTTGGAGCGCAGGCGGCGCACCGCCACTTCCACCACGTTGGTGTCGGAGTCGAAATTCATGTCCCACACCTGCTCGGCGATGGTGGTGCGCGAGAGGATCTGCCCCTTGCGGCGCGCCAGCAGCGCCAGCAGCGAGAACTCCTTGGCCGTGAGGTCCAGCCGCTGGCCGGCGCGCCAGGCCTTGCGGCTGATCAGGTCCATCTCCAGGTCGCACACCGCCATGCGGGTGTTGGCCGCCTCGGCGACGGCGGCGGGGCCCCGGCGCAGCAGCGCGGCCACGCGGGCCAGCAGTTCGGAAAAGGCGAAGGGCTTGACGAGGTAGTCGTCCGCGCCGGCCTGCAGGCCTTGCACCCGGTCTTCCACGCGGTCGCGCGCGGTGAGCATCAACACCGGCGTGTTGCGTTTCTCGCGCAGCGCCGCGAGCACGCCGAAGCCATCGATGCCGGGCAGCATGATGTCCAGCACCAGCAGCTGGTAGTCGCCTTCGAGAGCGAGGTAGCGGCCCTCGATGCCGTCGCGGGCGACGTCCACGGTGTAACCGGCCTCGGAGAGACCCCGCTTGACGTAGTCCGCCAGCTTGGATTCGTCTTCAATGACCAGCACGCGCATGGGGAGTGGGGCTTGGTGACCGGGTGGAGGGACAACAAGGCGGCAAAAGGCCTTGCACGACACCGAATTGTCACGGAATTGCCCGTTTTGCTGCATTACGAATCCGTAATTCTCGCGTTCTGAAAATGACAGACCCGGTTTTTACAGTCTCTCCTGTGCCGAAACCAAGGCGGCACAAACCTCCATCCAAACCTCCATCCATCCATTCAACCTACCGTTCAAGGAAGCATCATGAAACTCTCGACCCGTGTCCTCATTCCCCTCATGCTGACGGCTGTTGCCGGTGCCGCCATGGCCCAGAGCGCGCCGCTGACCCGCGCTGAAGTGCAAGCCCAGGCCATCGCCGCCCGCGACGCCGGCCAGCTGCCCGACACCGACATCGTGAAATTCGAAGTTGCCGCGGGCTCCAGCCTGAGCCGCAACGAAGTCCGTGCCCAAGCCATCGCCGCCCGCGACGCCGGCCGCCTGGCCGACACCGACATCGTGAAGTTCGAGGTGCCCGCCGGTTTCGAGAAGACCCGCGCCCAAGTGGTGGCCGAGCTGAAAGAAGCCCAGCGCCTGGGCCTGGTGAATGAGAATGACGCCGCGTACCCGGTGATCGCCACCGCGCAACAGGCCGAGCAAGTGCGTCAGGCCGGTCTGCGCGCCGTCGCCGGCACCACCGTCAGCCTGGGCCAGTGAAGGCAGCCCGCACGGCGAGGTGAACCGGCTGCCCCAAACTGACCTGCCGGAGCACCTTGCCAGGGTTGTCTTTCACCATGCAACAGGAGTGATGCCGATGCGAACCGCGTTGTCCGCACCAGAAACAGCAACGGGCCCCATGGGCCCGTTGCTGTTTCTGGTTCTGGCGGAGACTGTGAGATTCGAACTCACGGACCCTTGCGGGTCGGCAGTTTTCAAGACTGCTGGTTTAAACCGCTCACCCAAGTCTCCGGGAGCGATGACAAGGGTGGGATTTTAGCCTGCGCCGGTGTTTCAGGCCGGCACGGGCTCCCGGGCTTCGCTGCGCAGCATGCCCCGGGTCTCGATGAAGCGCACCACCTCGTCCACACCCGTCAGGGTCTTGAGGTTGGTCATCACCCAGGGGCGGCGCGCGGCATCCGGGCGCATGCGCGCGGTGTCCGCCTTCATCACCTCCAGGTCGGCGCCCACGTGGGGCGCCAGGTCGGTCTTGTTGATGACGAAGAGGTCGCTCTTGGTGATGCCGGGGCCGCCCTTGCGCGGGATCTTCTCGCCCGCGGCGACGTCGATCACGTAGATCGTGAGGTCGCTGAGTTCGGGGCTGAAGGTGGCGGCCAGGTTGTCGCCGCCGCTTTCGATGAACACCACGTCGGCGTTCGGGAACTGGTCCAGCATGCGGTCGATGGCTTCGAGGTTGATCGAGGCGTCTTCCCGGATCGCGGTGTGCGGGCAGCCCCCGGTTTCCACGCCCATGATGCGTTCGGCCGGCAGCGCGCCGCTCACGGTGAGCAGGCGCTGGTCTTCCTTGGTGTAGATGTCGTTGGTGATGGCGATCAGGTCGTAGCGCTCGCGCATGGCCTTGCAGAGCATTTCCAGCAGCGTGGTCTTGCCCGAGCCGACCGGGCCGCCGATGCCCACGCGCAAGGGGGGCAGGGTCTTGGTGCGGCGGGGGATGTGGTGCAGGGCGGTGGTCATGGCGGTCTCCTCGTTTATGGGGGCACGTGCTCAGGAGCGGAAGAGGCGAGAGTATTGCGTTTCGTGGCGCGCGGAAAGAATCGCGAGCATGGGGCTGAAGGCCTGTCGGGCGTCGTCGCTCAGGGCCATGGCGTGGTCCACCGCATCGGGGACCTGCTGCGCCAGCCGCGCGAGCATGCGCTGGCCCGAGCTCTGGCCGAGCGGCACCGATTTGATGGCGGCCTGCACCAGGTTCTCGGCCCAGCCGAAGGCATAGCCCACCAGGCTGTCGCGCACGCTGGCCTGCGCGCTCGCGGCGGCACAGGCGCAGGCCACCGGGTAGGTGGGCGGGTTCAGGTCGGCCGCCTGCAGTTGCTCGAACACGCCCGCGCCCAGCTCGCCGAGCTGTCGCGCCCACTCGAGCAGCGAGCGCCCCATCTGCTCGGTCTGCAGGCGGAACTCCAGCGTTTCGCGGGTCTGCAGCACCCAGTGATTCAGCGCGCGCACGCGAGGCAGATCCTGCTTGCGCCAGGCGGGGATGGCCTGGGCCGCCACCGCGAGGTCGCTGCGTGCCAGGCCCAGGTGCAGCTGGTCGGTGAGCCAGGCGGCCGCGCTGGCTTCGTCGTGCACCAGGCCCGCGTCCACGGCGGCCTCCAGGCCCTCGGAATAGGAGAAGCCGCCCACGGGCAGCGCGGGCGAGGCCAGCCACAGGATCTGCAGCAGGCTGGCGGCGGAGCGCTCGGGCACCGGGTGGCCCGCGTCAGCCGTGGTCATGTCCGTGGTGGTGATCGTGGCCGGGGCTGTGGTGATGGCCGTGCCCGTGCGCATGGCCGGCGTGGCCCGCGCCCTGGATGCCATAGGCACCGCCCTCGGGTTCGAAGGGCTCGCGCGCCTCCACCACGGTGAGGTGCATGGCGCGCAGCATGTCGGCCAGCACGTGGTCGGGTTCGATCTTGAGGTGGTCGGGCCGCAGTTCGATCGGCACGTGCCGGTTGCCCAGGTGGTAGGCCGCGCGCATCAGGTCGAAGGCCTGGTCCTGCGCGGGGTGGTCGGGGCAGGCGGTGATGCGCAGCACCGGCTGCGGCGCGGCGACCACGCGCAGCAGCGAGCCGTCCTGCGTGAGCAGCACGTCGCCACCGCGCACCACGGTGCCGCGCGGCAGGAACACGCCCACGTGGCGCTCGTCGGTCGTGGTGGCGTCGAAACGGCTTTTCTGGCGGATGTCCCAGTCCAGCACCAGCTGTGCCGCGCGCTGCACCAGCGGCTTGGCGAGGCCCTGGCCTTGGGGGATGAGCTTGGAGACTTGCAGCATCGCGGCGCTCAGAACAGGAAATAGCGCTGCGCCATCGGCAGGCGCGTGGCGGGTTCGCAGGTGAGCAGCACGCCGTCGGCGCGCACCGCGTAGGTCTGTGGGTCGATCTCCATCTTCGGCAGCAGGGCGTTGTGCACCATGTGGGCCTTGGTCACGCCCCGCACGCCGTGCACGGCCGACAGGGTCTTCTGCAGGCCGTAGCGTTCGCCCACGCCGGCCTTGAGGCCGGCCTGCGAGACGAAGGTCAGGCTGCTCTTCGCGGTGGCACCACCGAAGCTGCCGAACATGGGCCGGTAGTGCACCGGCTGCGGCGTGGGGATGGAGGCGTTGGGGTCGCCCATGGCGGCCAGCGCGATGCTGCCGCCCTTGAGCACCAGCGCCGGCTTCACGCCGAAGAAGGCGGGCTTCCACACCACCAGGTCGGCCCACTTGCCCACTTCCAGCGAGCCGACGATGTGCGCGATGCCGTGCGCGATGGCCGGGTTGATCGTGTACTTGGCGATGTAGCGCTTGACGCGGAAGTTGTCGTGGCGCGAGCTGTCCTCGGGCAGCGTGCCGCGCTGGCTCTTCATCTTGTCGGCCGTCTGCCAGGTGCGGATGATGACCTCGCCCACGCGGCCCATGGCCTGGCTGTCGCTGCTCATCATGCTGATGGCGCCCAGGTCGTGCAGGATGTCCTCGGCCGCGATGGTCTCGCGGCGGATGCGGCTCTCGGCGAAGGCCAGGTCCTCGGCGATGCCCGCGTCCAGGTGGTGGCAGACCATGAGCATGTCCACGTGCTCGTCCAGCGTGTTGACGGTGTAGGGCATGGTCGGGTTGGTGGACGAGGGCAGGAAGTTGGCCTCGCCGACCACGCGCAGGATGTCGGGCGCGTGGCCGCCGCCGGCGCCTTCGGTGTGGAAGGCGCAGAGGCTGCGGCCCTTGGTGGCCGCGATGGTGTTCTCCACGAAGCCCGATTCGTTGAGCGTGTCGCTGTGGATGGCGACCTGCACGTCGGCTTCTTCGGCCACGCTCAGGCAGGTGTCGATGGCCGCGGGGGTGGTGCCCCAGTCCTCGTGCAGCTTGAGGCCGATCACGCCCGCGTCCACCTGCTCGTGCAACGCGGCGGGCAGGCTGGCGTTGCCCTTGCCCAGGAAGCCCAGGTTCATGGGCAGGCCGTCGGCGGCCTGCAGCATGCGCTCGATGTGCCAGGGGCCGGGCGTGCAGGTGGTGGCGAAGGTGCCGGTGGCCGGGCCGGTGCCGCCACCGAGCATGGTGGTCACGCCCGAGGTCAGCGCCTCGTCCACCTGCTGCGGGCAGATGAAGTGGATGTGGCTGTCGATGCCGCCGGTCGTGACGATGTGGCCTTCGCAGCTGATGACCTCGGTGCCCGGGCCGATGACGATGTCCACGCCGGGCTGGGTGTCGGGGTTGCCGGCCTTGCCGATGGCGACGATGCGCCCGCCCTTCAAGCCGATGTCGGCCTTGACGATGCCCCAGTGGTCGATGATCACCGCGTTGGTCATCACCGTGTCCACCGACCCTTGGGCGCGCGTGCGCTGGCTTTGCGCCATGCCGTCGCGGATGGTCTTGCCGCCGCCGAACTTCACTTCCTCGCCATAGCCGCCGGCGGCCAGGGTGTAGTCCTTCTCGATCTCGATCACCAGGCCGGTGTCGGCCAGGCGCAGGCGGTCGCCGACGGTGGGGCCGAACATGTCGGCATAGGCGCTGCGGGGGATGCTTGCCATGGGCTGTCTTTCAGAGGGCGCTTTGGGTCAGGCCACGGAAGCCGTACACGATGCGGTCGCCCGCGTAGTCCACCAGCTCGACGGTGCGCTGCTGGCCGGGCTCGAACCGCACGGCGGTGCCGCTGGCGATGTTCAGCCGCATGCCGCGCGCGGCGTCTCGGTCGAAGTCGAGCGCGCCATTGGTTTCGGCGAAGTGGTAGTGCGAGCCGACCTGGATCGGGCGGTCGGCGCCGTTCTTCACCACCAGGGTGATCGTGCGCCGGCCGGGGTTGAGCGGGTGCTCGCCCGCGTCGGTGAAGAGTTCGCCGGGGATCATGGCTTCAGCCCGCCAGCAGGGACCAGCCCATGTTCAGGCCCATCAGCGCCACCACGCCGCCGGCCACGCGCGGCAGCCAGTGGTTGGCGCGCTTCAGGCCCAGGCCCATGCCGATGCCCACCGCGTGCAGCACGGCCGTGCCCAGCACCATGCCGGCCAGGGCCGCGCCATCGGCCAGCTCCTGTCCGTGCGCCGCGCCGTGGAACAGCGCGAAGGCCCCCACCAGCACCGCGCCCGCCGCCTCGGGCAGCTTCACCTGCGCGGCCAGCAGCAGGCCCACCACCAGCATGGAGGCCGCGATCATCGGCTCGATGGCGGGGAAGGCCACGCCCGCCTGCGCCATCAGCGCGCCGGCCAGCAGCAGGGCGGCGAACGACACCGGTGCGACCCACAGGCGTTTCGTGGTCATGGCGCTCCACACGCCCACGGCCAGCATGGCGGCGAGGTGGTCCAGCCCGGTGATGGGGTGCAGGAAACCGGTGAGGAAACCGCCGTGGTCGTGCGCATCGCCCACATGGGCGGCGGCGGAGAACGACAGGGCGGCGAGGGTGAGGGCGGGCAGGGCGCGCTTGAGGAAGAAGGCGAAAGTCATGGGGTCTCCTGAATCCTGAATGGGGTCACACGATCGGCTGGTGCACCGTGACGAGTTTGGTGCCGTCGGGGAAGGTGGCTTCCACCTGGATGTCCGGGATCATCTCGGCGATGCCGTCCATCACGTCGGCGCGGGTGAGCACGCTGCGGCCTTCGCTCATCAGCTGAGCCACGGTCTTGCCGTCGCGCGCGCCCTCCATCACGGCCGCGCTGATCAGCGCCACCGATTCGGGGTAGTTGAGCTTGAGGCCGCGCGCCTTGCGCCGCTCGGCCAGCAAGGCGGCGGTGAAGATCAGCAGCTTGTCTTTCTCTCGGGGCGTGAGTTCCATGGTGGTGCGCGATCGTCAAGGGAGCCTGAGCATACAAGTTGCCCTGGAATCAGCAATTCCCGTGCCCCAGGCCCGGCGTGGCATGAAAGCTGCGAAATCCCGGTGTGAACCCCGCCGTGCCCCCACCGCCTTCCCCGCCCGCCAGCGCCCCGCCGCCGGCCGGGCAGGACGCGCCGCAGCGCATCATCAAGGTGCGCCGCGACTACAACAGCTGGGTCGGCAGCGAGACCATGGAGGACTACGCGCTGCGCTACACGCCGCAGCGTTTCCGCAAATGGAGCGAGTGGCGGGTGGCCAACACCGCGTTCGGCGCCGCCTCCTTCCTGATCCTCGAGGCCGTGGGTGCCACGCTGCTGGTGCAGTACGGCTTCGTCAACGCCGCGCTGGCCATCCTCTGCACCGGCCTCATCATCTTCCTGGGCGGCCTGCCCATCAGCGTCTACGCCGCGCGCCATGGGGTGGACATGGACCTGCTCACGCGCGGCGCGGGCTTCGGCTACATCGGCTCGACCATCACCTCGCTGATCTACGCGTCCTTCACCTTCATCTTCTTCGCGCTCGAAGCGGCGGTGATGGCCTACGCGCTCGAACTCGCGCTCGACATCCCGCCCGCCTGGGGCTACCTGATCTGCGCGCTGGTGGTCATCCCCCTCGTGACGCACGGTGTCTCGGTCATCAGCCGCTTCCAGGTCTGGACCCAGCCGCTGTGGGTCGTGATGATGGTGGTGCCTTTTGGGGCGGTGGCCTGGATGGCGCCCGAGACCTTCACCAACGTGGTGCGGTACGGGGGCGAATCTGGTGCGGGCGCGGTGTTCGACTGGCACCTGTTTGGTGCAGCGCTCACGGTGGGCATCGCGCTCATCACGCAGATGGGCGAGCAGGCCGACTACCTGCGCTTCATGCCCGCGAAGGAGCCCGGCCACGCGCTGCGCTGGTGGCTGGGCGTGCTCGCCGGCGGGCCGGGCTGGGTGGTACTGGGCGTGGTCAAGATGCTGGGCGGCGCGCTGCTGGCCTACCTGGCCATCAGCCACATGGTGCCGCCCGAGCGCGCGGTGGACCCCAACCAGATGTACCTCGCGGCCTACGAGTTCGTGTTCGCCGACTACGGCTGGGCGGTGGCGGCCACGGCGCTGTTCGTGGTGGTCTCGCAGCTCAAAATCAACGTCACCAACGCCTACGCGGGCTCGCTGGCCTGGAGCAATTTCTTCTCGCGCATCACGCACAGCCACCCCGGCCGCGTGGTGTGGGTGGTGTTCAACACGCTGATCGCCTTCATGCTGATGGAGATGAACGTGTTCCAGGCGCTGGGCGAGGTGCTGGGCCTGTACTCCAACATCGCCATCGCCTGGATCATGGCGGTGGTCGCCGACCTCGTGATCAACAAGCCGCTGGGCTGGTCGCCCAAGGGCATCGAGTTCAAGCGCGCCTACCTGTACGACATCAACCCCGTCGGCGTGGGCGCCATGGGCCTGGCCTCGGCGCTGTCCATCGTGGCCCACATGGGCCTGCTGGGGGCGACGGCGCAGGCGTTCTCGGCGGTGATCGCGATGGTGACGGCGCTCATCACCGCACCGGTGATCGCGTGGTTGACCCAGGGGCGTTACTACATCGCCAGAAGCGGTGGAGAGGTGCCGCCAGGCGCACCGCGGATCTGGCTCCGCCAGGCCGCCAGTGCGGCCCCCCTTCAGGGGGGTGACGCCGCAGGCGGCGCGGGGGGTGTTGTCCAAACCTGTGTGATCTGTGAACGCGAGTACGAGGCGCCTGACATGGCGCACTGTCCTGCGTACCAGGGCCACATCTGTTCGCTGTGCTGCACGCTCGACGCGCGCTGCGGCGACCTCTGCAAGCCGCATGCGCGCCTGTCCGAGCAGTGGATGGGCGCCTTGCGCCGCGTGCTGCCGCGCCGCGTGTGGCCCTACCTGGAAGCGGGCCTGGCGCACTACCTGCTGCTCATGATGATCGTGGCGCCGGTGCTCGCGGCCGTGCTGGGCCTGCTCTACCGGCAGGAGGTGGAAGGCCTGGCCCAGGGCCTGGGCGTGGCGGCCAACACCTCGCTGCTCGACGCCGCGCTGCGCTCGGGCTTCGTGCGCGTGTACGCGGTGTTGCTGCTGATCGCCGCCACCGTGGCCTGGTGGCTGGTGCTCGCGCACAAGAGCCGCGAGGTGGCGCAGGAAGAATCCAACCGGCAGACGCGCCTGCTGATGCAGGAGATCGAGTCACACCAGCGCACCGACGAGGCGCTGCAGCAGGCGCGGCGCGCGGCCGAGCAGGCCAACCAGGCCAAGACGCGCTACATCTCGACCATCAGCCACGAGCTGCGCACGCCGCTCAACAGCATCCTGGGTTACGCCCAGCTGCTGCAGGAAGACCCCGGCGTGGCGCCGCACCGCGCGCAGGCCATCCGCGTGATCCACCGCGGCGGCGAACACCTGCTCTCGCTGATCGACGGCACGCTGGACATCGCGCGCATCGAATCCGGCAAGCTCGCGCTCGACGTGCGGCCCATGGCGTTTGCCGACGCCATGCGCGAGGTCGCCAGCATGTTCGAGCTGCAGGCGGCGGCCAAGGGCCTGCGCTTCTCGTTCGACACCGGCAGCCGCCTGCCCGACACCGTGCGCGCCGACGAGAAGCGCCTGCGCCAGATCCTCATCAACCTGCTGGGCAACGCGGTGAAGTTCACCCGCAGCGGCGAGGTGCGGCTGCGCGTGGCGCACGCGCGCGAGATGGCGCAGTTCGAGGTGCACGACACCGGGCCCGGCATGAACCCGCAGGACCTGGATCGCGTGTTCGAGCCCTTCGCGCGCGGGCAGGGCGAGGCCGGTGTGCACGGCACGGCCACCGGCACCGGCCTGGGCCTGACCATCGCCAAGATGCTCGCCGACCTCATGGGCGGCGAGATGACGGTGCGCAGCACCCCGGGCCAGGGCTCGGTGTTCACGGTGCGCCTGTTCCTGCCCGAGCTGCACGGCGTGCAGCTGCCCGCGCCGACCGCGGTGCCGCAACACGCCGGCTACCAGGGCGCGCGCCGCCGCGTGCTGGTGGTGGACAACGAAGAGGCCGACCGCGAACTGCTCGCGCGCTGGCTTGCGCCCCTGGGTTTCGAAGTGATGCTCGCCACCAGCGGCCACGACGCGCTGGCCCTGCTTGATGGCCTGCAGCCCGGCGAGCCCGGCGCGCCGCACGCGGTCTTCATGGACCTGGCCATGCCCGGCATCGACGGCTGGGAGACGCTGCGCCGCCTGCGCGCGCGCGGCTGGGGCGCGGTGCCGATGGCCATCGTCTCGGCCAATGCCTTCGACAAGGGACTGGAGAACGACCTCGGCCACCGCCCGCAGGACTTCTTCGTCAAGCCGGTGCGGCGCGAGGACCTGCTGGGCTGGCTCGGCCAGCGCCTGTCGCTGGCCTGGATCACCGAAGCCGCGCCCGAGCGCGACGGGGCGCCGGTGGCCGCCGCGGCGCCCGCGACGAGGGACGAACTCGAACCCCTGCTGGAACTGGTGCGCCTGGGCTACTACAAGGGCATCGTGCAGTGGCTGGACGAATGGGTGCAGCGCCGCCCCGAACAGGCCGCGTTCGCGCAGGGCCTGCGCACGCTGGCGCGCGAATTCCGTTTTGAAACCATCGAACAGCAACTGCTGCAACACCATGTCGCACCCGGTTGAAACCCCGGCGCCATCGACCGCGCGGCCGCTCACGGACGCGCTGGTGGTGCTCATCGTCGACGACGTGCCCGACAACGTCGCGCCCCTGCACGACGCGCTGGACGAGGCGGGCTACACCGTGCTCGTGGCGCTGGACGGCGAGAGCGCCATCCGCCGCGCCACCCAGGCCCTGCCCGACGTGGTGCTGCTCGACGCCGTGATGCCCGGCCTGGACGGCTTCGAGGTCGCGCGCCGGCTCAAGGCGCAGCCGGCCACGGCGCACATCCCCATCATTTTCATGACGGGCCTGACCGACACCGAGCACCTGGTGGCCGCGCTCGACGCGGGCGGCGCCGACTACGTGACCAAACCGATCAAGCCGCGCGAGGTGATGGCGCGCATGGGCGTGCACCTGCGCAGCGCGCGCCACGCGCGCCAAGGCGCGGTGGAGCGCAGCCAGGCGCGCAACGCGCTCGACGCCTTCGGCTACGCCACCATCACCGTGCGCGAGCGCGACGGCCGCCTGATGTGGCAGACGCCGCTGGCGCGCGACCTGCTGCGCCACCACTGCGGCACCGAAGCGCCGACCACGCCACCGGCCGTGCTGCAGTGGCTGCGCCGCCACCTCGGCGAAGCGCTGGCGCAGCGCGAGCCGCCGCGCCTCACGCTGGAGAACGGCCCGCGCCGCCTCACCTTCCGCCTGCACCAGTGCGTGGGCGACGAGGTCAACGGCGAGGGCGGCGACTGGCTCATCGTGATGCAGGAGACTTCGGACGCCAGCGTGCTCTCCGGCCTGGCCGCCGCCTTCGGCCTCACCGCGCGCGAGGCCGAGGTGCTGTACTGGGTGGTCAAGGGCAAGATCAACCGCGACATCGGCGACATCCTGGGCGCCAGCCCGGCCACGGTGAAGAAACACCTGGAGCGCATCCACGCCAAGCTGGGGGTGGAGACGCGCACGGCCGCGGCTGCCATGGCGATGGCCCGGGTGCCCCAACTGCAGCCGCAGCACGCCGGCTGAGCCGCCCCCGCCGGGATCGGAGGACAATCGCGCCACGGCGCCCATTCCCCTCCGATGCGACTGCGAACCAAGATCCTCCTGCTGGCCATCCTGCCGCTGCTGGCCTCGCTCGTGCTCATCGCGCTGGCCGTGCAGCACCAGGAGCGCGATCTGGCCAGGCGCGAATACGCCCTGGTGGAGCGCACCTACCTGGAGGCGCGGCGCGCCGAGCTGCGCAACTACGTGGCCCTGGCCGCCAGCACCGTGCAGCCGCTGTACGACCGGGGCGGCAACGAGGCGGCGGACCGCGAGCAGGCGCTGCGCCTGCTGGCCTCGCTGGACTACGGCCGCGACGGCTATTTCTTCGTCTACGACCTGAAGGGCCGCGTGCTCATGCATTCGCGCCAGCCCGAGCTGGTGGGACAGAACCTGTGGGAACTGCGCGACCCCCAGGGCCGGCCCACGATCCAGCGCCTGATTGCCCAGGCGCGCGCGGGCGGCGGTTTCGTGGACTACCTGTGGCGCCAGCCTTCCAGCGGGAAGGACACGCCCAAGCTGGGTTATGTGATGGCCTACGAGCGCTGGGGCTGGATGCTGGGCACCGGGCTCTACCTCGACGGCATCCAGGCCACGCTCACGCGCATCGAAGGCGAGGCCAACCGCAACATCGCCACCACGCTGCTGTGGATCGCCGGCATCGCGGTGTTCGGCATCGCGCTGATCAGCGCCAGCGGCCTCGCGCTGAACCTGAGCGAGCACCGCGTGGCCGAGAACAAGCTGCGCCTGCTGGCGCGGCAGGTGCAGCAGTCGCAGGAAGACGAGCGCGCCCGCCTCGCGCGCGAGCTGCACGACGGCATCAGCCAGACCCTGGTGTCCACCAAGCTGCTGGTGGAGGCCGGGGCGGATACCCGCGACCCCGAGCCGCTGGCGAAGGCGCTGCAAGGGCTCAACCACACCCTGGTGGAAGTGCGCCGCCTCTCGCACGCCCTGCGCCCGGCGCTGCTCGACACCCTGGGCCTGCCCGCCGCGCTGCAGCACCTGGGCCAGGAATTCGAGGACGCCATCGGCCTGCCGGTGGCGGTGCGCATCGAAGGCACCGAGCGCGAACTGCCCGACGAGGTGAAGACCGCGCTGTTCCGCGTGGCGCAGGAGAGCCTGACCAACGTAGCCAAACACGCGCAGGCCGGGCAGGTGGAGCTGGTGCTGGCCTTCGGACCGGGCAGCACCGTGCGCATGAGCGTCACCGACGACGGCCAGGGCTTCGACAGCGCGGCCGTGCACCTGCACCCCGAGCGCGGCATCGGCCTGCGCAACATGCGCGAGCGCCTGGCCGCGATCGGCGGGCGGCTGAGCATCCAGGCCGAACCCGGCCACGGCACCCAGATCGAGGCATCGATATGAACGACACCATCCGCATCCTTCTGGTCGACGACCACCCCATGGTGCGCGAGGGTCTGCGCGCGCGCCTCTCCAGCGTGGCGCAGCTGGCGGTGGTGGGGGAGGCCGGCGACGCCGCCGAAGCCCTGCGCCTGCTCGACGGCCTGGTGGTGGACGTGGTGCTGCAGGACGTGGGCCTCAAGGATGGCAACGGCATCGATCTGGCCAGCACCATGCTCGCGCGCTGGCCCGATGTTTGCGTGCTGATGTTCAGCATGTACGACAACCCGGAGTATGTGCACCGGGCGCTCCAGGCTGGTGCGCGCGGCTATGTGCTGAAGGACGCGCCGGCCAGCGAAATCGTGGCCGCCATCGAGGCGGTGGTCGCGGGCGGCACCTTCCTCAGTCCCGGGGTGTCGCGCCGGCTGTTCCGCAACCAGCAGCCGCGCCCCTTGCTGACGCCGCGCGAGAGCCAGATCCTGAGTGCGCTGGGCCGGGGCCAGTCCAGCAAGCAGATCGCTCAAGCTCTGGACCTGAGCGTGCGCACGGTGGAAGCGCATCGGCAGAGCATCCGGCGCAAGCTGGAGCTGGAAGGGCAGGCCGAGCTCATCCGGTACGCGGTTGAGCACGCCCGCGACGTTTCACCCTGAGTTCGACCCTTACGTAAAACCACTTGGTCCGGCGCGCGGTGCAACGGATGCGCCCTTGCGCCCGGTTGCCGATACTGCCCGTCGCACGGCGGCCCGAATCGGCGAGGCCGCGGCACAAGAGGAGACAAGCATGTCTGGACTGGGTCGCCACCTGGGGTGGTTTTTCGTGGCCGTGCTGGGCGCTTTCGCGCTCGCGGCCGTGGCGCTGGGACGGGGTGAAGCCGTCAGCGCCCTCTGGGTGGTGGTCGCCTCGGTCTGCGTCTACCTGATCGCCTACCGCTACTACAGCCTCTTCCTGGCCACCAAGGTGCTCGGCCTGGACGGCACGCGCATGACGCCGGCCTGGCGCCACAACGATGGGCTGGACTACGTGCCCACGCACAAGTACGTGCTGTACGGCCACCACTTCGCCGCCATCGCTGGCGCCGGCCCGCTGGTGGGCCCGGTGCTGGCCGCGCAGATGGGCTACCTGCCCGGCCTGCTGTGGATTCTGGCCGGCGTGGTCTTCGCCGGCGCGGTGCAGGACTTCATCGTGCTGTTCATCTCCACGCGCCGCGACGGCCGCTCGCTGGGCGACCTGATCAAGCAGGAAATGGGCACCGTGCCGGGCCTGATCGCGCTGTTCGGTGCCTTCATGATCATGATCATCATCCTCGCGGTGCTGGCGCTGATCGTGGTGAAGGCCCTGGCCGAATCGCCCTGGGGCACCTTCACCGTGGCGGCCACCATTCCGGTGGCGCTGTTCATGGGCGTGTACCTGCGCTTCATCCGGCCCGGTCGCATCGGCGAGGTCTCCATCATCGGCTTCGTGCTGCTGATGCTGGCCATCGTGGGCGGCCAGTGGGTGCACGAGAGCCCGACCTGGGCGCCGCTGTTCACCTACGACGGCAAGGCCCTGACCTGGATGCTGATCGGCTACGGCTTCGTCGCCGCTTCCATTCCCGTGTGGCTGCTGCTGGCGCCGCGCGACTACCTCTCCACCTTCCTCAAGATCGGCACCATCGTCGCGTTGGCCATCGGCATCGTCGTCGTCGCGCCGCCGCTGCAGATGCCGGCGGTCACCCAGTTCGCGGCCGGCGACGGCCCGGTCTGGTCGGGCAACCTGTTCCCCTTCCTGTTCATCACCATCGCCTGCGGCGCGGTCTCGGGCTTCCATGCGCTGATCTCCTCGGGCACCACGCCCAAGATGCTGGACAACGAAGTCAACGCGCGCTTCATCGGCTACGGTGGCATGCTGGCCGAATCCTTCGTTGCCGTGATGGCGCTGGTGGCGGCCTCGTGCATCGAGCCCGGCATCTACTTCGCGATGAACAGCCCGGCCGCCCTGGTGGGCAGCACGCCCGAAGCGGTGGCGCAGACGCTCTCCACCTGGGGCTTCGTGATCACGCCCGAGATGCTGGTGCAGACCGCCAAGGACGTGGGTGAGAACACCATCCTGGCGCGCGCCGGTGGCGCGCCCACGCTGGCCGTGGGCATGGCGCACATCCTGCACCAGGTGGTGGGCGGCCAGACCATGATGGCCTTCTGGTACCACTTCGCCATCCTGTTCGAAGCGCTGTTCATCCTGACGGCCGTGGACGCCGGCACGCGCGCCGGCCGCTTCATGCTGCAGGACCTGATGGGCAGCTTCGTGCCCGCGCTCAAGCGCACCGATTCGCTGCCCGCCAACCTGATCGCCACCGGCCTGTGCGTGGCGGCCTGGGGCTACTTCCTGTACCAGGGCGTGGTCGATCCGCTGGGCGGCATCAACACGCTGTGGCCGCTGTTCGGCATCGCCAACCAGATGCTCGCCGCCGTGGCGCTGATGTTGGGCACCGTGGTGCTGTTCAAGATGAAGAAGGACCGCTACGCCTGGGTCACCATCGTGCCGGCGATCGTGCTGCTGGTCTGCACGCTCACCGCGGGCTGGCTCAAGATCTTCTCGGCCGACGTGAAGGTGGGCTTCCTCTCCAACGCCAGCCGCTACGCCGAGGCGCTGCAGAACGGCGTGCTGCTGGCGCCGGCCAAGACGCCCGAGGCCATGTCGCGCATCGTCTTCAACAACCGCCTGGACGCCGTGTTGTGCGCGCTGTTCATGTTCGTGGTGCTCAGCGTGCTGTTCTACAGCGTGAAGAGCGTGCTCAAGGCGCGCGCCGAGCGCAAGCCGAGCGTGGCCGAAACCCCCTACGAGGCGCTGCCGGCCGGCGCCAGCGTCGGTGGCTGATCCCGCCGCCACCGGCGCGGGCGGCCTGCTCGACGACCTCGGGCGGGCCGGGCGCTACCTCACGCAGAGCCTGCGCCTCATGGTCGGCGTGCCCGACTACGGCAGCTACGTGAAGCACATGCGGGCCACGCACCCGGACCAGGAGCCGATGAACTACGAGGCGTTCTTCCGCGAACGCCAGGCCGCGCGCTACGGCTCCGCCACCGGGCGCTGCTGCTGACGTCGGCGCCAGCGGCGTACGCCACGTGGCGTACATACGCCATCCAGGGTCTTCCCTAGCATCCAGTTGTCCGTCGAGCACCGCCTGAAGAAGGCGGGCCGGCGGCGCCCAACACCCCTTCCAAGGGACCCCTGGAACACTGGAGAAGCGCCATGTCGAAGACCCCCCAAAACGCCCGCCGATTCACCCTCAAGACCCTGGCCGCCGCGGCCACGGTCGCCACGCTCGGCTTCACCGGTCTGAGCGCCCACGCCCAGGAGACCATCAAGGTCGGCGTGCTGCACAGCCTCTCGGGCACCATGGCCATTTCGGAAACCGTGCTCAAGGACACGGTGCTGATGGCCATCGACGAGATCAACGCCAAGGGCGGCGTGCTCGGCAAGAAGCTCGAACCCGTGGTGGTGGACCCGGCCTCCAACTGGCCGCTGTTCGCCGAGAAGACCAAGCAGCTGCTCACGCAGGACAAGGTCGCCGTGATCTTCGGCTGCTGGACCTCGGTGTCGCGCAAGTCGGTGCTGCCGGTGGTGGAAGAGGCCAACGGCCTGCTGTTCTACCCGGTGCAGTACGAAGGCGAAGAGCTGAGCAAGAACGTGTTCTACACCGGTGCCGCGCCCAACCAGCAGGCCATTCCCGCTGTGGAATACCTGATGAGCAAGGACGGCGGCTCGGCCAAGCGCTGGGTGCTGCTGGGCACCGACTACGTCTACCCGCGCACCACCAACAAGATCCTGCGCGCCTTCCTCAAGAGCAAGGGCGTGGCCGATGCCGACATCATGGAGGAGTACACCCCCTTCGGCCATTCGGACTACCAGACCATCATCGCCAACATCAAGAAGTTCGCGTCTGCCGGCAAGAAGACGGCCGTGGTCTCCACCATCAACGGCGATTCCAACGTGCCGTTCTACAAGGAACTGGGCAACGCCGGCCTCTCGGCCAAGGACGTGCCGGTGGTGGCCTTCTCGGTGGGTGAAGAAGAGCTGCGCGGTGTGGACACCAAGCCGCTGGTCGGCCACCTGGCCGCCTGGAACTACTTCATGAGCATCAAGAGCCCGGCCAACACCGAGTTCGTGAAGAAGTGGAGCGCCTACGCCAAGGCGAAGAACATCCCCGGCCACAAGGACAAGCCCCTGACCAACGACCCCATGGAAGCGACCTACATCGGCATCAACATGTGGGCCCAGGCCGTGGCCAAGGCCAAGTCCACCGACACCGACAAGGTCATCGCTGCCATGGCCGGCCAGACCTTCAAGGCGCCGGGTGGCTTCACGAGCACCATGGACAAGGAAAACCACCACCTGCACAAGCCGGTGTTCATCGGCGAGGTGAAGGCCGACGGCCAGTTCAACGTGGTGTGGAAGACGCCTGGCCCGGTGGTCGCCGATCCGTGGAGCGACTACATCGCCGAGAACAAGGGCAAGAAGAACGTGCCGGACAAGAAGTAACTCCCCCTGCGCCGCTGACGCGGCTTCCCCCTCTCTGGCGCGCCTTCGGCGCTGGGAGGGGGACGGCATCTTGGGCCGGCGGAGCCGGACCCTCGATGCCCCTGGTTCTGGCGTGTTGGCGCGCCATCCGGTCTGGCTTTTAGGGATTGATATGAAGATTCGTTGGCTCCGTGTGTTGGGGCTGGGGCTGGCGCTCTGGATGGCGCTCGGCGTGGCCCACGCGCTCACCCCGGCCGACGCGCTCGCGCTGGTGGATGGCGACACCGACACCCGCATCGACACGCTCAACCGCCTGGCCGCCGAGCCCGACGAACGAGCCACTGCGCTGATCAAGGCCATGGCCGACGAGGCCGTGCGCCTGCAGGGCGAGCGGGTGCTCATCGCCGAAGGCGAGGGCGCGATCGACGCCGTGACCGGCGAGAAACTCGCGGCGCTGCCCGAGGACGCCGGCGACATCATGGTCAACAACCGCCTGCGCAGCGCGATGGAGAACGCGCTGGCCGGCATGGAACTGGTGGGCGCGCCGCCCGAGCGCCAGCGCGAAGCGGCCAGCACCCTGCAGCGCACCGCTTTCGAGGAACCCGACACCAGCCAGCTCGCGCTGATCGACAAGGCCCTGGCCGGCGAACTCGACCCGCGCGCGCGCCAGAGCCTGGAGCTGGCGCGGGCGGCGGTGCTGCTGGCGAGCGATGACCCGGCGCAGCGCCTGTCTGCCGCCGAGAAGCTCGGCGAGGCCAAGCAACCCGTCGTGCGCCCGCTGCTGATGGCGCAGATGGAGAAGGAAGAAGACGCCCAGGTGAAGGCGGCTTTGAAGGCGTCCTTGTCCAGCCTGGACACCACGCTGGCCATCGGCAGCGCGCTGGGCCAGGCCTTCACCGGCATCAGCCTGGGCAGCATCCTGCTGCTGGCCGCGCTGGGGCTGGCGATCACCTACGGCCTCATGGGCGTGATCAACATGGCGCACGGCGAGCTGATCATGATCGGCGCCTACGCCACCTGGCTGGTGCAGAGCTTCTTCCGCGCCTCGTTGCCCGAGTACTTCGACTGGTACCTGCTGGTCGCCCTGCCGGTGGCCTTCCTGGCCTCGGGTCTGGTCGGCGCGGCCATGGAGCGCACGGTGATCCGTTTTCTCTACGGCCGGCCGCTCGAGACGCTGCTGGCCACCTGGGGCATCAGCCTGGTGCTGATGCAGGCCGTGCGCAGCCTGTTCGGCGCGCAGAACGTGGGCGTGGAAAACCCCTCGTGGATGAGCGGCGGCATCACCCTGCTGGGCAACCTCAACCTGCCCTGGAACCGCATCATCATCATCGGCTTCGCGCTCGCGGTGCTGCTGGGCGTCACGCTGCTGATCGGCAAGACGCGCCTGGGCCTGTTCGTGCGGGGCGTCACGCAGAACCGCCCCATCGCCTCGTGCATGGGCGTGAACACCGCGCGCATCGACACCTACGCCTTCGCGCTGGGCTCGGGCATTGCCGGCCTGGCCGGCTGCGCGCTGAGCCAGATCGGCAACGTGGGCCCCGACCTCGGGCAGAACTACATCGTGGACTCGTTCATGGTGGTGGTGCTCGGCGGCGTGGGCCAGCTGGCCGGCACGGTGTACGCCGCGCTGGGGCTGGGCATGCTGAACAAGTTCATCGAAGGCTGGGCCGGCGCCGTGCTCGCCAAGATCGCGGTGCTGGTCTTCATCATCGTGTTCATTCAAAAGAGACCTCAGGGCATCTTCGCCATGAAAGGGAGGGAGGCATGAGCGCCCCCGTCGTCCTGCCCTCGCACGGCCCGCTGCTCACGCGCGCCGGCTGGAGCGCCTTCGTGGTCGCGCTGCTGGTGGTCTGTGCCGTGGCGCCGCTGCTCAACCTGTTCGTGCCGGAGGGCAGCGTCTTCCACCTGAGCGACTACATGGTCGGCCTGCTGGGCAAGATCATGTGCTACGCCATCTGCGCGCTGGCCATGGACCTGATCTGGGGCTACACCGGCATCCTGAGCCTGGGTCACGGCCTGTTCTTCGCGCTCGGCGGTTACGTGATGGGCATGTACCTCATGCGCCAGATCGGCACCGACGGCAACTACAAGAGCGAGCTGCCCGACTTCATGGTGTTCCTGGACTGGAAGGAGCTGCCCTGGCACTGGGCGCTGTCCGACAGCTTCATCGCCACGCTGCTGCTGATCGTGCTGGTGCCGGGTCTGGTGGCCTTCGTGTTCGGCTACTTCGCGTTCCGCTCGCGCATCAAGGGCGTGTACTTCTCCATCATCACGCAGGCGCTCACCTTCGCCGCGCTGCTGCTGTTCTTCCGCAACGAGACCGGCTTCGGCGGCAACAACGGCTTCACCGACTTCAAGCGCATCCTCGATCTGCCGCTGGCCACGCAGAACATGCGCATGGCGCTGTTCGTGCTCACCGGCCTCACGCTGCTGGGCTTCTACCTGTTCGCGCGCTGGCTGGTGAAGAGCAAGTTCGGCCGCGTGCTGCAGGCGGTGCGCGACGCCGAGAGCCGCGTGATGTTCTGCGGCTACAACCCGCTGCCCTACAAGCTCACCATCTGGACCATCTCGGCCGTGATGTGCGGCGTGGCCGGCGCGCTCTACGTGCCGCAGGTCGGCATCATCAACCCGGGCGAGATGAGCACGGCCAACAGCATCGAGATCGCGATCTGGGCCGCGGTGGGCGGCCGCGCCACGCTGATCGGCCCCATCCTCGGCGCCTTCATCGTCAACGGCGCCAAGAGCTGGCTCACCGTGACCTTTCCCGAGTACTGGCTGTACGTGCTGGGCGCGCTGTTCATCGTCGTCACGCTCTACCTGCCGCAGGGCGTGGTGGGCCTGGTGAAGAAACTGCGCCCGGCCAAGAAGGGAGACCCGGCATGACGCCCGACCTGATGGAAGAGGGCGCGAAGCGCGCCGAACGCGTGGCCGCGCTGGCCCTGGGCGGTGCGACCGAATCCGGCGGCCGCCAGGCCGGTTTCTCGCGCCCGGTGGTGCGCGGCGAGGTGGACACCACGCACGGCCGCATCCTGTACCTGGAAGACGTGCACGTGAGCTTCGACGGCTTCAAGGCCATCAACGGCCTGAGCCTGGACATCGCGCCCGGCGAGTTGCGCTGCATCATCGGCCCCAACGGCGCGGGCAAGACCACGATGATGGACATCATCACCGGCAAGACCCGGCCCGACGCGGGCCAGGTCTTCTTCGGCAGCACGATCGACCTGCTGCGCTACCGTGAGGCCGAGATCGCCGCCATGGGCATCGGGCGCAAGTTCCAGAAGCCCACGGTGTTCGAGCACCTCAGCGTGTTCGAGAACCTGGAGCTGGCGCTGGCCACGGACAAGCGGGTGCGCCATTCCATGCTGTTTGTGCTCACCGGCGAGGAGAAGGACCGGCTGGGGGAGGTGCTGCACACGATCCACCTGGCCGACAGCGCTTCGCGCCTGGCCGGCAACCTGAGCCATGGGCAGAAGCAGTGGCTGGAGATCGGCATGCTGCTGATGCAGGACCCCAAGCTGCTGTTGCTGGACGAGCCGGTGGCGGGCATGACGGATGAGGAAACGGAGCGCACGGCGCAGCTGTTTCTCTCGCTGAAAGGCAAACATTCGCTGATGGTGGTGGAGCACGACATGAGCTTCATCCGCACCATCTCGGAGAAGGTGACGGTGTTGTGCGATGGGTCTGTGCTGGCCGAAGGCACGCTGGATCAGGTGCAGGCGGATGAACGGGTGATCGAGGTGTACCTCGGAAGGTGAGATCCATGCTGAACGTCAAAGATGTCAACCAGTACTACGGCGGCAGCCACATCCTGCGCAACGTCAGCCTGCAAGCCGAACTCGGCCAGGTGACCGTGGTGCTGGGGCGCAACGGCGTGGGCAAGACCACGCTGCTCAAGTCGCTGATGGGCCTGGTGCCCATCAAGAGCGGCAGCATCGAGCTCGACGGTGTGCCGATCCACAAGGCCACGCCCTACGAGCGCGCGCGCCTGGGCGTGGGTTTCGTGCCGCAAGGCCGCGAGATCTTCGGCCGTCTCACGGTGCACGAGAACCTGCTCATGGGCCTGGCGACGAAGAAGGGTAGCACGCCCATCCCGGCCGAGCTGTTCGAGCTGTTCCCGGTGCTCCAGCAGATGCTGGGCCGCCGGGGCGGTGACCTCTCGGGTGGTCAGCAGCAGCAGCTCGCGATCGCGCGGGCCCTGGCCGCCGGCCCCAAGCTGCTGATCCTGGACGAGCCCACCGAAGGCATCCAGCCCAACATCATCAAGGACATCGGCAAGGTGATCCGCATGCTGGCGGACCGGGGCAACATGGCCATCGTGCTGGTGGAGCAGTACTACGACTTTGCCGAGGCCCTGGCCGACCACTACCTCGTGATGGAGCGCGGCGAGGTGATCGCCAGCGGGCCGGGCAGCGAGATGCAGGCCAAGGGCATCCGGCAGCTGGTGGCGATCTGAGCCGCAGGTCAGGGTGGGTGGAAGGATTTGCCGAAAAGGGGGATGATTCGTCCACGCCCCCCGGACAGTGAGGCGGAGGGCGCGGGAACACCGTTTGCCCGTCCAGGCGCATCACTCACTGCGAGAGGACCGCCATGCACACCCCGCACACCCAGCCCGCCCCCGATCAGGCCCTGGCCGAGCATCCGAAGGACTACTCGGACCCGGAATTGAGGGTCTACACCGACGAGGAGGCCGAGGATATCTTCGACTCCGTGGTGCACTACATGCCCCTCATGCTGCCCGCCATGGGCGTGCTGCAGATCTTCATGCTGGCCTTCATCGCCGTCTACATGGCGTGATGAAGGCCGGCCGCGCGTTCAGTCGGCCGTGATCTTGCGGTCGCGGATGATCGCGCCGAAGCGCTGCGAGTCGTCCATGCCGCGCTTGCCGAATTCGGCGGGCGTGAGCGGCAGGGCTTCGCCACCCAGCGCGGTGATGCGTTCCTTCACGCTGGCGGTGGCCAGGATCTTGTTGACCTCGGCGTTGATGCGCGTGATCACGGCCGGCGGCGTGCCGGCCGGGGCGTAGAAGCCGAACACGGTGTCGGCGTCGAAGCCCTTGAGGCCGGCTTCGTCCAGCGTGGGCACGTCGGGGAACAGCGGCGAGCGCTTGAGGCTGCCCACGGCGAGCAGCTTGGTGCGCCCGGCCTTGGCGTGGGCCAGGCCGATGCCGGGGTCGAAGTAGTAGTCGATCTGCCCGCCCATCAGGTCGTTGAGCGCGGGCGCGGCGCCCCGGTAGGGCACGTGCACGGTGAACATGCCGGTCTGGGCCTTGAGCATCTCGCCCGCGAGGTGGGGCGAGCTGCCGTTGCCGGCCGAGCCGTAGCTCATGCGGCCGGGGTTGGCCTTGGCCATGGCCACCAGTTCCTGCACGTTCTTCACCTCCAGCGTGGGCCGCGCCATCAGGTAGACCAGCACGCGCGCGGCCGAGGCCACGGGGGTGAGGTCTTTCACCGGGTCGAAGCTCATGCGCGAGAGATGCGGGTTGACCGAGACCATGCCGCCCGAGCTCAGCAGCAGGGTGTAGCCGTCGGCGGGCGATTTCGCCACCGCCTCGCCCGCGATGTTGCCGTTGGCACCGGCCCGGTTCTCCACGATCACCGGCTGGCCCAGCGCGGTGGCCAGCGGCGTGGACACCAGGCGCGCGATCTGATCGGCCGCGCCACCGGGCGGGAAACCCACGATGACCTTGAGCGGCTTGTCCGGGAAGGCCTGCGCGAGCGCGCCCGTCACGGTGCCCAGGGTGAGCAGGGCGGTGGCGGCCGCGCGGCGCCAGGGCAGCGAAGACAGGGGGGTGGGGTGGTGCTTCATGCGGGTCTCCTTTGTTGTGAAAAACGGAAAGTCAGGGCGTCGAGGCCGGTTTGGCCTTGAGCCGGGGATTGTGCTGCCAGCGGATCGGCTGTGCCTTGACGGGGCGCGCGGGCGCGCCGTGTTGCCGCAGCGCCTGGTCCAGCGCCTTGCCGGCCTCGTCGCTCAGCGCGGCGTTGCGCGCGGCGGCCACGGCCTGGGCGCGTTGGGTGGCGCTCGCCGGGTCGGCCAGCGCGGGCAGGGCGAGGTGGTCGATGATGTGCAGCAGGTTGTCCTTGCCGCGCTCGTTGGTGCTGCCGTAGCCCTTGATGAGGCGGCCGCACAGCGCCACCTCGTGCGCGAGCGGGGCGTGCATGGCGGCAAGCTGCACCACGGCGTCGACCCAGCGGTCGATCAGCGCCTGCTCGGTGTGGAAGCGGCTGCCCAGCGGGCGCAGGCGCTTGCACGCGGCCAGGCCGCGCAGCGCGAGCATGCCCAGCACCGAGTGCGTGCCGATCTTCAGCGGCAGCGCCCAGGGCCCTTGGCCGGCGGCCACGCGCCGGCGGTCCCAGGCCAGCACGCGCTGCGCCAGGCCCTCGGGCAGCATGGCCGCGAACTCGGGCGCGCCGGGCTTGAAGTGGTCGTACACGCGCAGCAGGTCGTCCTGGCCGGCCTTGGCCTCGCCGCGCACGCGCGCCTGGCGGCTCGCGCGGCTCTTGAGGTCGGCCACCAGCACGATGTCGTCGAACGCCATCCACAGCGCGACCCAGCGCGCCATCTCCACCGTGGTGCGGTGGCCGTGCAGGTTCTTCGGGTCGCCGAGCGTCTCGGCGGCCAGCACGCGGCGCAGGCGCTGGGCATAACGCTCGCCGTAGGCCGCGTTCTGGTACTCGCAGACGCGCGCATGGCCCAGGGCCATGATGCCGTGCGCCTCCAGCGGGAATTCGCGGCGCAGCGCCTCGGGCAGGGCGGTCTGCGGCGGCGCGGGCGCGGCGGCGCCTTCGGTCGCCAGCACCTGTTCCACGTAGGCGGCCTGGGTGCGCTGCGCGTTGACCGCATCGAAGGCGAGCGCGAAGCCGCGCAGGCTGGCCTTGGCGCCGCCGCCGCTCTCGGCGATCACCGCCTCGTAGTCGCGCCGTGCGAAGGGCAGCAGACCGCTGCCCGCGATCGCGCCCAGCATCACCGCGCTGACCACGGTGCCGGCCTGTTTGGTGAGCGCGGCCATGTCGAGCACGTGGCGCGCGAGGCTGTGCTTGTTCACCAGGGCCAGCAGTTCGGCGTTGTCGCGCCGGCCGTCGCCCATCACCATCTTCTCGCCCGTGGTCAGGGCGCGCGCGGACGAGCTGATCACCAGCGTGTGCGTGCTGGAGGCCAGGCCGTTGGTGATCTGGCGGCCGGTTTCGAGCAGCTCGGAGGACACCAGCGCGTCGAGCCGGCCGGGCAGGGGGTTGAGGCCGAACACCGGCCGGCGCCCGCCCAGGTCGGCCGTGGGCACCGGGAAGACCTCCAGGTAGTAGGTGGTGGCGCCGGTGCGCTGCGCCACGCCGGGGATGGAGGTGGCCTGCGCCGGGTAGCCCGCGTGGCGCGCGGTGTCCACCAGCCAGTCGGTGAGGATGCCACCGCCCTCGCCACCGAGGGCGCAGAGCAGCAGGGAAATGGGTTGTTGGGACGTAGGCATGTTCAGGCCGGTTGGAGCAGACGCACGACGCTGCCGCGCAGGGAATGGATCAGGCGCTCGTGCCAGCGCGGGTTCTGGATCACCTCGGCGCGGTAGAAGGACGGGCACAGCGTGGCCGCGTGCGCGTTGGCGCCGCACAGGCCGCAGCCCACGCAGCCGTCGATGACGGTGGCCACCGGGTCCACCTTGAGCGGGTCGGGGTTGTCCTTGAGCGTGAGCGTGGGGCAGCCCGAGAGGCGGATGCAGGCGTGGTCGCCGTTGCACACGTCCTCGTCCACGCCGTACTTCACGCGCACCACGCGCCGGCCCTTCTTGAGCAGGCTGGCGATCCAGGGCTTGATGCGGCGCTGGCGCTCCAGCTGGCATTCGCCCTCGGCCACGATCACCTTCAGGCCCTGGAACTCGGTGGTGAAGGCCTCGGTGAGCGTGGCGCGCACCGTGTCCACCTCGTAGGTGTGCACCGTGCGCATCCATTGCACGCCCAGGCCCTTGAGCGTGGTCTCGATGGTCTGGTTGGTGTGGGCCAGGCTTTGCAGCTTGTCGGCGGCGGCTTCCTTGGCCTCGTCGCCGGGGGTCGAGATGATGTCCTGCGTGCCGGTGGCCGAGGTGTAGCCGTTCTTGAAGATCAGCAGCACCGCGTCGTCGCCGTTGAACAGGGCCGACTGCACGCCGGTGAGCAGGCCGTTGTGCCAGAAGCCGCCGTCACCCATGACGGAGAGCACGCGCCGCTTCATCACCGGCGACACGCCGGCGCGGCTGGCCAGGCTCATGCCGTAGCCCAGGATGGAATGGCCGAACGAGAAGGGCTCGAAGGTGGCCAGCGCGTGGCAGCCGATGTCGCCTGCGATGTGCACCGGCCCCACGTCCTGCTGCGCGAGCTTGAGGGCCGAGAACACCGGCCGCTCGGGGCAGCCCACGCACATGCCGGGCGGGCGCGCGGGCAGCGGCGCCTGCAGCTGCTGCGCGGCTTCCTGGCGGCGCGTCTGGTTGCCCTGCAGCCAGGCGCGCGCGGCGTCGGTCACGGCCTGGGTGGCCGGGTCCTGCAGGTAGCGCCCGATGAAGTGCGCCAGGCCGTTGGCCATGACTTCGGCGGTGTACTCGCCGGCGTTGGGCAGCATGTCCTTGCCGTGCAGCGGCGTCTGGATGTCGCCGCGCCGCAGCAGGGTGGCGAGCTCCTGTTCGATGTACTCGGGCTGGCCCTCTTCCAGCATCAGCACCGCGCGCTTGCCGACGCAGAAGTCGGTGAGCTGCTGCGGCACCAGCGGGCAGGTGACGTTGAGCACCAGCATGGGGATGGCGCTGCGCCCGAAGGCATCGGCCAGGCCGAACTGCTGCAGCGCGCGGATCAGGGTGTTGTACAGGCCGCCCTGCACGATCAGGCCCAGGTCCTGGTGCGCGCCGTCGAAGTGCTCGTTCAGGCCGTGCTCGACGATGTAGCGCCGCGCGGCCGGAATGCGCTCGTCGCTCTTGAGCTTCTCGTGGCGGAAGGTCACGGGCGGGTGGGCCAGGCGGTTGTAGTCGAAGCTCGCCGGCTCCTCGATCAGGTTGTGGCGCGAGAGCGCGGGCTTGACGTTGTCCTTGGCCGTGAAGCTGCCGCGCACGTGGCAGGCGCGGATGCGCAGCTCCATCAGCGCCGGCATGTTCGAGGCCTCGGACAGGCGGAAACCCTGCTCGACCATGTGCACCATGCGCTCCAGGTCGGGCCGCGGGTCCAGCAGCACCATGCTCGACTTGAGCGCGTAGGCGTGCGTGCGCTCCTGGATCACGCTGGCGCCTTCGCCGTAGTCCTCGCCCACCACCACCAGCACGCCGCCGGTGACGCCGGGCGAGGCCAGGTTGGACAGCGCGTCGGCCGCCACGTTGGTGCCCACGATGGACTTCCAGGTGACCGCGCCGCGCAGCGGGTAGTGGATGGACGCGCCCAGCATGGCCGCGGCCGAGGCCTCGTTGGAGCAGGCCTCCACGTGCACGCCGAGCTCGTCCATGTAGGGCTTGGCCTGCACCATCACGTCGAGCAGGTGCGAGACCGGCGCGCCCTGGTAGCCGCCCACGTAGGCCACGCCCGACTGCAGCAGCGCCTTGGTGATGGCGAGGATGCCTTCGCCGTGGAAGGTCTGGCCGTCCCCCAGGCGCAGCGATTCGATTTCCTGGCTGAATGAAACTTCCACGGTGCGGGCTCTCCAGGGTCAGCGGAACAGGGTGTCGACGAAGGCGGCACCGATGCCGACCTTCTCGTAATGGGCGCGGCACAGGGCGATGTACTGGTGCACGTCGAAGTAGCCGTTCGACTCGCCCTGATCGTCCAGCCAGATCAGCGGGCCTTCGACGATGAAGAACACCTTCATCGGGTCTTTGTGCTCGTAGGCCACCAGCGTGTGGCCCTCGCCCGGGGTCTCGTAGACGAAGTCGCCCGCGGTCGCGGTCCATTCGTGCTCAAGATAACCCCATTTGCCGGAAATCGTATAGGCGAAAACCTGATGCGGGTGGTAGTGGCGGTTGACCAGGCCGGCCTTCCTGGCCATCAGAATGTCGCACCACTTGTTCTGGCTCGGCGAGATCCACAGCGGGCGCGAGGACACGGTCTCGGTGAAGGGCACGTAGAGGCGCTCGTCCTCGGTCGGCGCGTTGGGGATGTAGACCTCGGGCAGGGCGTCGGGCTGGAAGACCTTCTCGATCGGCTTGAGGTCTTTCCAGAATTCATGGGTGGCGAGTTCGGGCATGGTGTGGGGTCCTTTCTTTTTTGCGGGATGGGTCAGATGTGCATGCCGCCGTCGGCCATGAACACGCCGCCGGTGGAAAAGCTGCTGCCGGCCGAGGCCAGGAACACCACCATGCGCGCGATTTCCTCGGGCTGGGCGTGGCGGTGCAGCGGGATGGCCTCGTTGAGCATCTGCGTGGCATCGCGCCCGACCACGTCGCTCAGGCGGCGCTCGATGTCGTTCTGGAAGCCGTTGGTCGTGGGGCCGGGCGCGATGGCGTTGACGCGGATGCCGCGCGGCGCCACTTCCTTGGCGGCCACGCGCATCAGGCCGATCAGCGCGTGCTTGGAGGTGGCGTAGGCGCTCACGCCGGGGTCGGCGGTGACGCCCATCACGCTGGAGGTGATCAGCACGCTGCCGCCGTCGCGCAGGAGGGGCAGGCCGTGCTTGAGCGCGAGGAAGGTGCCGCGCACGTTCACCGCCATCACGGTGTCGAACACGTCTTCGGGGTAGGCGGTGATGGGCACGATCTCGCCGTTGAGGCCGGCGTTGCAGAACAGGAAGTCGATGGCGCCCGCGCGCGCCACGGCCTGCGCCAGGTAGTCCTGCGTCTGGCGGCTGTCGCTCACGTCGGCGGCGCTGGTGCCCACGCGTTCGCCATGGCCTTCGGCCGCGAGTGCCTGGCGCGCGGCTTCGAGCAGGGCCGGGTCGCGGTCCACCAGGTGCACCGAGGCGCCGCGCGCGAGCAGCTGGCGGGCGGCGGCCAGGCCGATGCTGCCGGCACCGCCGGTGAGCACGCAATGTTGTCCTTCGAAGTCCGACACGGGGGTCCTTTCTGTCCGGGATTCGGGTTTCGTCATGGCGCGGGCCCCCACCAGGCCTCGGCCGTGGGGGCGACCAGCGATTTGGGGATGCAGCCGTGGATGCCCTTGACGCCGTCCACGAGCTGGGTGACCTCGAAGTCCACCACCAGGCTGGCCAGCGCGTAGGCCTCGCCCGTGTCCACGCCCGCGAAGGCCTGCAGCACCTCGACCGCGCGCCGCACCGCGTCGGCGGCGGCGGTGTCGAGGTCTTCGTTCAGGCCCATCACGATGTAGTGGCTGGGCGTCTCGGCCATGGGCCAGGCGAGCGCCCGGCGCTTGTGCAACACGAACTCCAGCCGGGTGGTCATGGAAGTTTCCAGCGCGGTGAGGTTGACCTCGCCGTTGCCCTGCACGCCGTGGCCGTCGCCGGTGAAGAAGAGCGCGCCCGGCACCTGCACCGGCAGGTACAGGCGCGCGCCGGGCACCAGGTGCTTGAGGTCGATGTTGCCGCCGAAGCGCCCGGGCGGGATCGACGACACGCGCGAGGTGGGCGCCACCGCCAGGATGCCCATGAAGGGCCGCAGCGGGATGTCCAGCCCCTCGCGGAAGCGGGCGGTGCGGCGCGCCATGTCGATCGGCAGCACCTGGGTGCGCGGCTCGGGCAGCAGATCGGGCAGGCTGCCGGCGCCGGGCCGCGTGAAGTTGACGCCGTAGTGCGGTGCGCGTGGCTCGACCTCGTGGATGCGCACCTCCAGCACGTCACCGGGTTCGGCGCCGTCGATGTGGATCGGGCCGGTGAGCACGTGCGGCCCGATGTCCTTGGGCACGGTCCTCACGATGTCGCAGATGTCCTGCGCGGCGTCGGTGAGCGCGAGCCCGTGGCGCTCGAAGAAGGCCTCGGGCGCATCGGGCGGCACGCACAGCGCGTTGACGGTGTCGATGTCCACCGTGGTGCCCGAGGCGATGCGCAGCACCGGCGGCACGTCGGGCGCGAGGAAGCCCCAGACCACGGTCTCGGGGCGCGAGCGCAGATGAGGGCTCATGCGGACACGCCTTCGGTGGCGACGCCGCCCAGGTAGGCGCGCTGCACGGCCGGGTCCTGCGCGAGGTCCTGCGCCGACCCCTGGCCGACGATGCGGCCGTTCTCCAGCAGGTAGCCCCGGTCGGCGATGCGCAGGCTGCGGCGCGCGTTCTGCTCCACCAGCAGCACGCTCACGCCCAGGGTGCGGATCTGCGCCAGCGCGCGGAACAGCTCGCCCGTCATGATGGGCGAGAGCCCGAGCGAGGGCTCGTCGAGCAGCAGCACGCGCGGCTGCGACATCAGCGCGCGGCCGATGGCCACCATCTGCTGTTCACCGCCGCTCATGGTCTGCGCCATCTGCCCCATGCGCTGCGCCAGCTTGGGGAAGATGGACAGCACCCGCTGCAGCTGCTCTTTCTCACCGGCGCGCGCGCGTTTCGCGTGGGCACCAAGCTGCAGGTTTTCGCGCACGCTCAGCTCGCCGAAGATGCCGCGGCCCTCGGGCACCAGGGCGATGCCGGCTTCCACCACGGCGTGGGCGGGCAGCGTGAGCAGGTCCTGGCCGTCGAGCGCGATGCGGCTGCCCGGCAGGGAGGGAATGAGGCGCGCGATGCACTTGAGCAGGGTGGACTTGCCGGCGCCGTTGGCGCCCAGCATCACCACCACCTCGCCCGCGCCGATGTGCAGGTCCACCCCTTGCAGCGCCACGTGGTGGCCGTAGCTCGCGCTGACCTGGCTGACTTCAAGCATCGTCGTCTCCCAGGTAGGCGCGCACCACGGCCGGCTCGGCCAGCGCGGCGGCCGGTGGACCGTCGGCGATGCGGCTGCCCGCGTTCATGATCACGCAGCGGTCGCACAGCGCGCGGATCGCCTCCATCACGTGTTCCACCATCAGCATGGTGATGCCTTCCTCGCGCAGCGAGCGCAACAGGGCGATGCCGTCCACCAGCTCGGACGGGTTCAGCCCGGACAGCCATTCGTCCAGCAGCAGCAGGCGAGGCCGCAGCGCGAGCGCGCGCGCCAGCTCCAGCCGCTTCTGGTTGATGTAGGTGAGTTCGCTGGCGGTGGTGTGGGCGAAGTCCGCCATGCCCACGCGCTCCAGCAGCTTCAGGGCCTGCGCGCGCGAGGCGCGCTGCGGCAGGTTCTGCGTGCCGAAGGCCAGGCCGGCCTGCACGTTCTCCACGCAGTCCATGGAGCCCAGCACGCGCACCAGCTGGAAGGTGCGGGCCACGCCGGCGCGCGCCACGCGGAAGGCCGGCAGCCCGGTCAGTGCCTGGCCTTGCAGGGCCACCGAGCCGGCCGTGGGCGGCAGCGCGCCCGAGATCAGGTTGATCACCGTGGTCTTGCCCGAGCCGTTGGGCCCGAGCAGGCCGACGATCTCGCCCTGGGCGACCGAGAAGTCCACGCCATTGACCGCGACCAGACCGCCGAAGCGCTTGACCAGGCCGTTCACCTGCAACAGGGGGGCGCTCATGGCTTGCCTCCCTGCAGGCGGTCCATCAGGCCCACGATGCCGCGCGGCGCCAGGTAGACGATGACGAGGAAGGTGCAGCCCAGCAGGATGCTGAAGTAGTTCGGGAAGTTGGCCGACAGGAATTCGAACAGCAGCACCAGCGGGATCACGCCCAGCACCGGGCCGTGCAGGCGCGCGGCCCCACCGAGCAGGGCCATGATCAGCACCTGGAACGAGACCACCGGGTTGAAGGCGATGGTCGGGTCGATGTAGGTCCAGCGCGGCGCCACGATGGCGCCGGCCAGGGCCATGAACATGGCGCTGATGCCGAACACCAGCAGCTTGGCGAAGGTGGTGTGCACGCCGCAGTGGCGCGCGACCATCTCGTCGTCGCCGATCATGCGCAGCGCCAGGCCCACGCGCGAGCGCTTCACCAGCCAGCCCGCGAGGTAGACCAGCGTGGCCAGGGCGGTGAGCTGCCAGACGATGTGCTTCTGCTCGATGTCCAGGAACAGGTAGCGCCCGACCGAGCCCGAGTGGTTGGCCTCGTACCAGGTCACGACCTGGCGGATCAGCTCGGCCAGGCCGAAGGTGAAGATCACGAAGTACACGCCGCGCAGCCGCAGCGTGGCCAGCCCCACCAGCAGCGCCACCGCCAGCGCGGCGAGCGCGGCCGTGGCCAGCACCGCCGGCCAGGGCCAGGCCTCGCCGAACACCGCGGCCACGTACACGCCCAGGCCGAAGAAGGCCACCGTGGCCAGCGAGACATAGCCCGTGGGCCCCGAGAACAGGGCCCAGGCCGTGGCCAGCACGGTGAAGATCAGCAGGTTGATCGCCATCGACATGGCGTAACCGCTGCCGAAGAAGGGCAGCAGCGCGCAGGCCGCCAGCCCCGCCACGCCGAGCGTGACGAACACGATGTCGCCGCGCTTCATGCCCCGGCCTTTCCGAACATGCCCGTGGGGCGGATGATGAGGACCAGCAGGAACAGGCCGAAGGTGACCGCGAGCGTGAGGCCGGGCGCTACGAAGGTGGCCACCAGGCTTTCGGTCAGGCCCAGCAGCAGGCCCGCCACCAGGCAGCCCATGAGGTTGCCCACGCCGCCCATGATCACGACGATGAGGGCTTTCATGGTGAAGACCACGCCCATGGACGCGTTGATGGTGAAGAACATGCTGACCAGCGTGCCGCTGGCGGCCACCAGGCCACCCCCCAGCGCGAACGCGAAGGCGGCGGCCTTGCGCACGTCGATCGCGACCAGCTGCGCCGAGGTGGGCGAGACCGCGACCGCGCGCAGCGCCGTGCCCCGGCGCGTGTGGTGCAGCACGAGGTAGAGGCCGATGCCGATCACCACCGCGAAGCCCAGGGCCAGCAGGCGGTTGGCCTTGAGCGGCGAGCCCAGCAGCGTGATCACCTGGCCCAGGTAGTCGTAGTTGTAGTAGTTGCCGCCGAAGATCACCAGCACGATGCCCTCGATGACGAACAGCAGGCCGAAGGTGGCCAGGATGCTGTCCACCTCCAGCGCTTCGCTGGTCTTGGCGCGCCGCACCAGCGGCGTGAGCAGCAGCTGGTAGAGCAGCCAGTTCAGGGCGAAGGCGGCGGGCGCGATCAGCAGCAGGCCCAGCAGTGGGCTCAGCGCGAAGGTGGTGAAGAGGGCGTAGGCGGCGAAGGCGGCGGCGATCAGCATCTGGCCGTAGGCCAGGTTCATGATGCGGGCCACCCCGTATTGCAGCGTGAGGCCCATCGCGATCAGGGCGTACACGCCGCCCAGTGTGAGCCCGTTGAGCAGGGCGTCGATCAATGCCATGGAGCGTTACCGTGGGAGAAAGAAAAAAGGCGAGCCGCCCGCCACGTCTGCGCGTGGTTCGGGCGGTGCCGTGCGGGCGGGTGTGACGCGTTACTGTTTCCAGGCCGGCTTGGGCAGCGCGACCGGCTTGACGCCAATGGCGTTGGCGGGCGAGACCGGCTGGAACTGGCCGTTCTGCCACTGGCCGACCGAGGAGGCCTCGCTCCAGATGCGGTTCTTCAGCGTGACCGGGCCGATCACGGTGTTGAAGCCGCCCTTGCCGATCTCGGCAGAGACGGCCTTGCGCTCGATGCTGTTGGCGCGCTCGATCGCCTGCTGCAGCACCTGCAGCGTGGCGTAGGTCACCGCGCTGCCGTTGTAGTCGGCTTCCTTCTTGAAGACTTCCAGGTGGCGGGCGCGGTAGGCCTTGGTCACCGGCAGTTCGGGGCTCACGCCGCCCAGGCCCAGCACGCCTTCGGCGTTGGCGCCGAAGCGGTCCTTGAAGACCGGGAACACGGTGCCGATGGCGGTGTAGAACAGCTTGGGGTTGAAGCCCACGGCGCGCGCCTGGTCGGTCAGCGCCAGCGTGTCGGGCGGGTAGCTGAAGGCCAGGAAGACCTCGGGGTCGCGGCGCTTGACTTCGTTCAGGATGGACTGCAGGTCCTGCGAGCCCAGCGGGTAGCTCTGGTCGTAGACGACGTTGAAGTTGCCCTTCTTCAGGCCGTCGCGCGCCGCCTTGGACAGTTCCACGCCGAACTGGTCGGCCACGTTGACGATGGCCACGTCGCCCTTGATCTTGCCCTCGCTGCGCAGCCGCGTGAGCAGGTCGATGACGCCGTTGGCGTAGTCGGTGGAGGTGAGCGTGAAGAAGAAGGTGTTGGGCCAGCGTTCGCGCAGCTGCGGAATGCGGTCCGTGATCATGGTGGTGGTCAGGTGCGGGTAGCCGTGGCGGTCCAGGATGGGCGCGACCGCGAGGTTCATCGCCGTGCCCCAGGGCGGCAGGATGAAGTCGACCTTGTCCTGGTTGACCAGGCGCTCGACGGCGCGCACGCCTTCTTCGGAGCTGCTGCGGTCGTCGTACTCCACGAACTTGACCGGCACGCGCTTGCCGTTGATGAGCATGCCACCCGACTTTTCCAGGTCCTGCTGCCACAGCTGGTAGTTCGGCAGCACGGTGGTGCTGGCGCCGCCCGCGTAGGGACCGGTCTTGGAAATGGCGTAACCGATGCGGATCTCGGTGGGGTCTGCCGCGTGGGCGGGCAGGGCGGCCAGGGCGCACAGGCCGGCGGCCGCGGCCAACCAGGTCAGGGTGGTCCTCTTGTTCATCTTGTCTCCGGTGGGTTTTGTTGTTGAGTCGCGGAGTTTCACGGTCTGTGACATATTCGGCAATAAGATCAAGGGGATATCGAATATCAATGCCATGCATATCAATGACATCGACCTGAACCTGCTGCGCCTGTTCGCGGCGATCTACCGCGCCGGCAGCGTGAGCCGCGCCGCCGAGCAGGTGGGCCTGACCCAGCCGGCCGCGAGCCACGGACTGGGCCGCCTGCGGCTGCTGCTGGAGGACGCGCTCTTCGTGCGCACGCCCGGCGGCGTGAAACCGACGCCGCGCGCCGAGCGCCTGGCGGGCGCGGTGCAGAACGCGCTGGCCATCGTCGAGCAGGCGATCAACGAGTCCACCGGCTTCGACCCGCAGCGTTCGCGCCGGCTGTTCCGCCTGCACATGAGCGACATCGGCGAGAACCGCTTCCTGCCCGAGCTCATGGTCAGCCTGCAACAGCTCGCGCCCGGCGTGCGCGTGGCCAGCCGCCCGGTGGCCCACGCGCAGCTGGCCGATGCGCTGGACACCGGGGTGATCGATTTCGCCTTCGGTTTCCTGCCGCTGGTGAAGGACACGCAGCGCACCGAGCTGCTGCGCGACCGCTATGTGGTGCTGATGCGCGCCGGCCATCCCATGCACGCGCCCTTGAAGCGCCTGAAAGGGGCGGCGCAGCTCAAGGCCTTGCAGAAGCTGGAGTTCGTGGGTGTGCGTTCGCACGGCGACACGCTGCGCATCCTAGAGCAGACCGGCCTGCAGGACCGCCTGCGCCTGACCACCGAGCACTTCATGGTGCTGCCCTCGATCGTGAGCGCGACCGACCTCTGCGTGGTGATGCCGGGCAACATCGCGCGCGGCTTTGTCGCCTCGGGTGGCTGCGTGATGGTGCAGCCGCCGTTCGTGGACTGCAACTTCACCGTCTCATTGCACTGGAGCCACCGCTTCGAGAGCGACCCGGACAACCGCTGGTTCCGCGAACAGGTGGTGCGCCTGTTCTGCGAGCTCTGAGGCGCGCTCAGGCGGCGGGCTGGGCGGTGGTGCCGGTCAGGCTTTCGGGGCTGGGCGGCTTGTAGCCGGCCGACAGCGAGACGCCGCCCGGCGGGGTCTGGCCGCTGCTGGTGTGCTCGCCCAGGCGGGTGATGGGCGCGGTGGTGCGGTAGAGCGCGCGCAGCGCCTCCACGCGTTCCTGCAGCGCCGGGTAGCTGTCCATGCGCTCGCTGTGGCGCTGCAGCACCTGGTGCGCGGACTCGATCAGCTTGGCGTTGCCGGTGCGTTCACCGGCTTCGAGCAGCTGTTGCACCGTGCCCTGCGGGTCGCCCTTGAGGCTCAGGGCCATGGCGTCCTGCGAGATGCGCAGCACCTGGCCGTGGGCGGCGCGGATGCGCTCGGCATGCCCCGCATCGCTGCCGGCCGCGCAGGCCAGCAGCTCGGTCATGGCGCGGCTGGTGCCGAAACGCAGCGCGAGCCGGTCCACCGCGCCTTCGGCGTCCTGCATGGGCAGGGAGCGCATCGCGAGCCGGCCCATCAGGGCGAGCAGGTTGCAGGCAGATTCGAAATCGAAATCGGGCGTGAGCACGCTGTCGGTCAGGCGGCGCACGTCGTCGACGGCGCGCGTGGTGTTCTGCTGCTGCAGCGCGAGCAGGCTCTCGGCCATGGCCAGCAGGCGGTGTGGCCGCGCGGGTGCGTGGCTGCGGTCGCGCAGCCGGGTGAGCTGGTCCACCGTGCGCTGCAGGCCGCGCGCGTCGTTGTTGTCGAGCCGGGCGAAGGCCAGCAGCAGCAAGGCCTGCGCGTCGTACATCTTGGAGTCCAGGCCCAGGCGCGTGGCGCGGTCGAGCAGCTCCACGCCTTCGCTGCGCTCGCCGGTGTAGTAGGCCAGCATGCCGTGCTTGAGCAGGCGGCTGATGGACGAAGGCGTGAGGCGCGTGGCCATCTCGTAGGTGGTGAGCGCGCTCTGGAAGTTGCCCAGTTCGAACTGCGCGCGGCCCATCACGTCGTAGGCGTCCGCGTAGGCGTCATCGTCGCGGATCAGGCTCTCCAGCGTGGTCACGGCCTTGGCCGGCTGGCCGTTTTCCAGCTGGGCCCGCGCCACGCCCAGGCGGGCCCAGGGCAGGGTCTTGGCCTCGATCACGGCCTGGTACAGGGTCTGGGCCTCGTCCACGCGGCCGCCGCGCAGCATCAGCTCGGCACCGATGCGCGCGGCGTACAGCCAGTAGGACTGGCGCGCTTCGAACCGGGTCTGGCACAGGTTGGCGGCGCGCTCGAAGTCCTGCGCGTCGATGGCGCTGAAGATGTCCTGCAGCGACTGCTTGCGCACGCGCGCCTGCACGATGCGGTGGGCCAGGCGCGAGGCGGTGTGGGGTTTGAGCAGGTAGGCGTCCAGCGCCGACTCGGCGGCCTCGGCCACGCTGGCGTAGGAGGCCTCGGCCGTGAGCATCACGAACACGGTGTGGAAGGGCAGCAGCTGGTTGCGCCGCAGGTCGTCCAGCAGGTCCTGTCCGGAGCCGGACTCGCGCTCGAAACGCTGTTCGCAGATGACCACGTCGAAGCTCGCCATCTCCAGCTTGCGGCGCCCGTCGGCCAGGCGCGAGCACTGCACGACCGTGCCCACGCCCAGGTCGCGCAGCTGGGCGACGAGGATGGAGCGCGATTGCAGGTTGCCCTCGATCACGAGCGCATGGGCGTCGTGGAGCTGGTTGGGTGCGGAAGGCATGAGCGGACGCAAAGGGGGCAATGTCAGGATTCTGCCCAGCGCCACGCACCATGAGGGGGAGAAGAGGGTGGCGATTCCGGTGCTTTTCGGGCAGCGGACGAACGGTCGTCGCCCGGGCCGGGGGTCAGCGCAGGTAGGAGCGCAGGGCCGCCACCACCGCCGCCAGGTCCTCGTCGCGCTGGGCCGGCTCGACCGCGTCGGGGCCCAGGTGCTCTCGGATGTGGCCTTCCAGCACCTCGGCCATCAGGCCGTTCACGGCGCCGCGCACGGCCGCGATCTGCTGCAGCACCGCGGTGCACTCGGCCTCGCCCGAGAGCGCCCGCTCCAGGGCCTCGGCCTGGCCCTTGATGCGCCGCACGCGCGCCAGCAGCTTCTTTTTCCCGGTGATCGTGTGGGCCATCGAGGGGGTGTTTCCTGCAGATGAATATACTGGGGTGGAGTATATTGAATTCGACAGGATACCGACATGAACCACTCGCACGCCCTGCCGGGCTGGCGGCATTCGCACGTTTTTGGTGAAGGCAACCCGCTGGCCGAACGCAACACGAAATGGGCGGTGCTGCTCACCGCCGCGATGATGGTGGCGGAGATCGCGGGCGGCTGGATCTACAACTCCATGGCCTTGCTGGCCGACGGCTGGCACATGAGTTCGCACGCCCTGGCGCTGGGCCTTTCGGCGGCGGCCTATGTGGCGGCGCGGCGGCTTTCGGGCGACGGTCGCTTCGCGTTCGGCACCTGGAAGATCGAGATCCTGGGCAGCTACAGCAGCGCCATCCTGCTGGTGCTGGTGGCGCTGTTCATGCTCTACCACTCGGTGGAGCGCCTGCTGGCGCCGACGGCGATCCACTATGACCAAGCGATCGCCATCGCGGTGGTGGGCCTGCTGGTCAACCTCGCCTGCGCCTGGCTGTTGCGCGGCGGCCATGGGCATGACCACGGTCGCGACCATGGCCACGGTCATCACCACCACCACCACGGTGACCACGCCGCACCGAAGGACCTGAACCTGCGCGCGGCCTACCTGCATGTGGTGGCAGACGCGGCCACGTCGGCACTGGCCATCGTGGCGCTGTTCGGCGGCAAGCTCTGGGGCGCGGCCTGGCTCGACCCGGTGATGGGCATCGTCGGCGCCGGGCTGGTGGCGGCCTGGGCCGTCGGCCTGCTGCGCGATGCGGGGCGGGTGCTGCTGGACGCTGAAATGGACACGCCGGTGGTGCAGGAGATCCGCGCCGCCATCGCGGCCGGCCCGGTGCGGGCCGAGCTGTGCGACCTGCATGTGTGGCGCGTCGGGGCGGACCAGTACGCGTGCATCGTGTCGCTGGCGACGGCCGAAGCCGCCGGCCCGGACGATTTCAAGCGCCTGCTGCGGGTGCACGAGGAACTGGTGCACATCTCGGTCGAGGTGAACCGGGTACCGGCCGCCGCCTGACGCCGGGGCGGCGCGGGGTCAGACCCGCCAGATGCGCGGCGGCACCGCCGACAGGCCCCAGGCCTCGGTGCGCAGCCCGCCCCAGACGCGCTGGAACAGCGCCATCAAGGGCTCCACCAGCGGCGCCACCGCGCGCAGCACCAGCATCTGCGGGTTGGGGCAGGTGGCACCGGCCTGCACGCCCTGGAGGTCGCCGTCCAGGTGCGCGCGCACGGCTTCCAGCAGGTGCTCGCGCCGCTCGCGCGCGAGCGGGCTGCCGCAGGCCAGCCACAGCGTGCCCAGGCAGCGCTGGCCGGCCAGGCCCAGGGGCGATTCGAGCAGGCGGGTGTCGGCCGCGTCGATGTGCGAACGCTCCAGCCACAGGCCCGGGATCTCCAGGTGCTGGGTGAGGCTGCCGCGATCGAAGGGCTGGCCGGCGGTGGGCAGGCCGAGCGCGCACACGTCCCAGCCGATCAGCTCGGCGCCTTCGGCGAGCGTGGCGCGCAGGCTGTTGTGCGCCAGGCAGGCCGGGTAGGCGATGGCTTCGAGCGGCAGCCATTCGAGCCGCGCGCCGGCCTCCAGCACGAGCGCGACCTGCTGCGTGGCGGCCGGGCCGTCCGAACGGTAGAAGCGCGTGGCGCCCGGTGTGGAGAGCAGGCCGTGCGCCTGGGCGCCCGCGTGCACGCGCAGGTCCAGCACGTCGCCGCCCACCAGCCCGCCGGGCGGGTGCACCACCACGTTGTGGCAGATGCCCTCGCCTTCGGGGTACAGGCTCTTGAGGATGCGCAGCGGCCCGGTGTGGGCGTGCTGCAGCACGGTGCGCTGGGCGTCGTCGCGGCGGTAGTTCAGGTCGAGTTGGGCGTGCCAGGGCATGCGGGGAGTTTACGGGGCGCTCCGGTGCGCTCAGGTTTTCCAGAAGCCCTGGTGCGGTTCGCTCGCCTCGTCCAGCAGCGCGGGGCCGATGCACTCGATGCGGTGCGGCGAGGCCGCGAACACGTCACGGCACGACAGCTCGGCGTCGCGCTGCTCGGCGCGTTCGCCGCGGAACACGCGCAGGCTCACGGCGTCGATGCCGAACACCACGCGCCCGATGTTGCTCCAGAAGATCGCGCCCGCGCACATCACGCAGGGTTCGGCCGAGGAGTAGAGCGTGGCGCGCGCGAGTGTTTCGCGGTCCACCACCGGGCTGAGCTGGCGCACCGCGTTGGTCTCGGCGTGGCCGGTGCAGTCGCCGGTCTCGCCGGTGTTGCACCAGGCCTCGGCGAGCACGCGGCCGTCGTCGGCGATCACCACCGCCCCGAAGGGGCGGTTGCCCCGCTCGCGCGCCACGCGCGACCAGCCGATGGCCTGGCGCAGGTAGGCGCCGTCGCGCTCGTTCAGGGTGGCCGTCGTCATGCCTTGAGCACCCGGTCGCCGGCGGCCGGCAGCATGGCGCGGTTGAACACGCCTTCCACGCTCGGGCGGGTCTTGAGGCCGAACACGTCGACGACCTCGTCCACCTGTTGTTCCAGCGTGCGCTTGAAGACATCGCCCAGGCCGTGGCTGCGCGTGTCGGCCGCGGCGATGTAGCGCTGCGTGATGCGCCAGCGCTCGAGTTCGACGGCTTCGTTGAGGATGGGCTCGCGCAGCTTGGTGGCGGCGATCGCGGCGACCGGATCGGCCATGCTCTCCTGGATGGCGCGGTTGGTGGCGCGCAGGAAGCCGGCCACGGCGGCGGGGTTCTGCGTGATCATGGCGTTGCTCGCGAGGATGGCGTTGCCGTAGAGGTTCACGCCGGCGCTGGTGTATTCGAGGATGGAGAGTTCGTCGAGCTTCATGCGCGCGAACAGCGAGACCGCGGAGTCGTGGAAGTAGGTGGCACCGTCCACGTCGCCGCGAACGACGACGTTGTCGCGCGAGGCGAAGTCGGTGGTGGACCACTGGAAGAGGTCGTTCTTCACGCGCAGCTTGCGCGCCACCATGGGCCAGGCGCGGCGGGTGGACTCGACGGCGGCGGCCGCGATCTTCTTGCCTTCGAGGCTGCGGAAGTCGGTGGTGATGCCCCGGTCCTTGCGGCCGATGATCGCGAACGGTGCGCGGTTGTAGTACTGGTACACGGCCTGCACCAAAGGCGTGCCGCTCTGGGTCGCCTGGAATTCGATCAGCGAGCTGATGTCGCCCAGGCCCATCTGGTAGACGCCACTGGCGATGCGCGTGATGGAGGCGACCGAGCCGGAGCCCACGTCGATGCTCACGTCCAGGCCTTCGTCCTTGTAGTAGCCCTTGCTTTGGGCGAGGAAGAAGGGCGAGGTCTGGCCGGTGATGCGGAAGTCCAGCGTGAACTTGATAGGGGTGTGTCTTGGGGCGGCCTGGCCCCAGACGGTGGGTGCGGCGAGGGCCGAGACGGCGGCGGCGGACGAAGAGGCGAGGAAGTGACGGCGTTGCATGGCAAGGCTCCGGACGGTGGGCTTGTTCCACTCCCGCAGGCCATGTGAGTGGCCACGGGAGACGTACAAGAGCAATTTCCGGGCGGGCGGTGTTGGTGCACACCCGCTGAACGCTTCTACTCTGCGAGGTGCCGGTATGCACGAGGCATGCCAACCCAATGTGGCCTGCCTTTTGCTAGCATGCAGGGCCAGAGTAGAAGCGTTCAACCCCGTGCGTTGCGTTGCGGGGCGGGAAATTGCTCTTGAGACCCCACCCTCAAGCCATTTCTTTCAGGAGCGCCTTCACCATGCTGGTCACCCAACAACCCGTCTTCCGCCGTTACTGGCACGCCGTCATGCCGCTGACGATGCTGGCCGACGGCCCCAAGCCCTTTACCCTGCTGGGCGAACACATCGTTCTGTTTCTCGACGAACACGGCGAGCCGGCCGCGCTCAAGGACCGTTGCTGCCACCGCACCGCGAAGCTGAGCAAGGGCTGGTGCAAGAACGGCAACCTCCAGTGCGGTTACCACGGCTGGGTCTACAACCGGCACGGCCGCGTGATCCAGATTCCGCAGTACCCGCCGGAGCGCGAGATTCCCAAGGACTACGGCACGACGGCCTACCACTGCACGGCGCGCCATGGCTATGCGTGGGTGGCGCTGGAGGATCCGGTGGCGGAGATTCCCGCGATTCCGGAGTTCGAGGCGGAGGGCTGGCGCACGATCTTCCAGTTCTACGAGACCTGGCACACGAGCCCGGTGCGCGCGCTGGAGAATTCGTTCGACAACTCGCACTTCAGTTTCGTGCACCGCGCGACTTTCGGTGTGGCGGCGTCGCCGGCGCCGAGCAAGTACGAGCTGGTGGAGAACGAGGCCGGGTTTTATGCCGAGACGGTGATCGACGCGGTGAACCCGGAGAAATTCCAGCGCATCAGCGGGGTGAAGGAGGCGATCACGCAGCGGCACATGCGCAACGCCTACTACCAGCCGTTTTCGCGGCGGCTGGACATCGAGTACCCGAGCGGGGTGCGCCACGTGATCATCAATGCGTTCACGCCGATCGACGATGGGCGCATGCAGTTGTGCCAATGGCTGTTCCGCAACGACACGGAGGCGGATTGTCCGGCGCAGATGCTGATCGATTTCGACGATGAGATCACGCGGGAGGACAAGGACATTCTCGAGTCCACCGACCCGGATGCGGTGGTGGATCTGCGGCGGCGTGGGGTGGAGTTTTCGATGGACTCCGATCGGCCCGGGATTCTGATTCGCCGGCGGTTGATGGCCCTGCTTTCCTCTGCTGGGGAGGTGGAGGTGCATCGGTAGTCTTTCTCGTTGCTGCCTCGCGGGCCTCGTGAGCGGGCGGCGCTCTGCTCCGCGGGTGTCCCCCGGCGGCTGGTGCCGCCTCCTCCTTTACCCCGCTGCGCAGAACGCCGCCCGCTCACGAGGCCGACGTGACGTTGGCGCGAAAACAGACCGAACGCCCTTAGGTCATCGGCGAGGGGGAATGGCGCAGCGGAGTAAAGGAGGAGGGCGGCGCAGCCGCCCGGGGGACATCCGCGGAGCCATTCCCCCCTCGCCGATGGCCGCCGTCGGCCGGAGAAAAACTCAGCGAGACGCCCAGAACCCCAGATGGGGCTCCAGCATCTCGGCCTCCAGCGAAGGCACGGGCCCGATGACCTCGACGACCTTCTGCCCCCGCGCGAGAACCTCCCGGCAGGGCAGCGACAACGTAGGGTTCTCCTCGTGGCTGCCCGTCAACGCCAGCAAGGCCTCCTCGCTCGCGCCATAGACCACGCGCCCGATGTTGGCCCAATACAGCGTGCCCGTGCACATGGCACAAGGCTCGAACGTCGTCACCAGCGTGCAGCGCGCCAGGTACTCGCCGGGATAGTTGTCGGCCGCCACGCGGGCCAGCGTCGACTCCGCGTGGTTCACGGTGTCGATGTTGCCCTGCTCGGCCAACACCGTCTCCCCATCCGGCGCCACCAGCAAGGCCCCGAACGGATGCCGGCCCATGCCCGCCGCACGCCGCGCCACCCCGTTGGCGCGGCGCAGGTGCTTCGCCACCTGCTCCGGACTCATGCGCTCTGCGAGCCGCGGTGCGCCCAACCCGTGGTGTGCTTCTCGATGAAACTGAACAGCTCGTACATGGCCATCGCCATCACACCCACCACCAGCAGACCGCTGAAGGCCAGACCCATCTGCATCGACGAACCCGCCGAGATCAGCAGATAACCAATGCCCTCGTTCGACGCCGTCATCTCCGACACCGTCGTGCCCACGAAGGCCAGCGTGATCGCCACCTTCAGCGAACCGAAGAAATACGGCATCGAGCGCGGCAGGCCGACCTTGGTCAACACGTCCCAGCGCTTGGCGCCCAGCACGCGCAACACGTCTTCCAGCTCAGGCTCCAGCGTGGCCAGGCCGGTGGCGATGTTCACCATGATGGGGAAGAACGAGATCAGGAAGGCCGTGAGAATCGCCGGGCCCACGCCGATGCCGAACCACACCACCAGGATCGGCACGAAGGCCGCCTTGGGCAGGGCGTTGAACGCCGTCATCAGCGGATAGACCGCCGCATACGCCAGGCGCGAGCTGCCGATGAGGAAGCCCAGCAGCACGCCGACCACGATGGCGATGCCGAAACCGGCCATGGTCACCCAGTAGGTGCGCCAGGCGTGGCCCAGGATGGTGACCTTGTGCTCCAGCGTCTGTTCCCAGATGCGCGAAGGGCTCGGGAAGATGAATTCCGAGACGCCGAAACCCCGGGTGATGATTTCCCAGAGGATGACGATGGCCAGCAGCAGCAGGAACGGCGACCATCGTTCCAGGTGTTTTTGTTGCATGTTCTTTGACTCCCGCTTCCTTATTGGTTGATGACGGTGCCGGCCTTGCGCATGGCGCCGATGTGGCCGCGCAGCTCGAGCACGATGTCGGAGAACTCCTTGGTGTAGGTCACCTCCAGGTCGCGCGTGCGCGGGATCGGGATCTCACGCTGCACCACGAAGCGGCCCGGGCTGCGGCTCATGCAGTACACCGTGTCGGCCAGGAAGACCGATTCGCGCAGGTCGTGCGTGACCAGGATGACGTTGAAACGCTGCGCCTCCCACAGGTCGCGCAGCGTGCACCAGAGTTCCTCGCGGGTGAAGGCGTCGAGCGCGCCGAAGGGCTCGTCGAGCAGCAGCATCTTGGGCTCGTGGATCAGCGCGCGGCAGATGCTGGCGCGCTGCTGCATGCCACCCGAGAGCTCCCAGGGAAACTTCTTTTCCATGCCGCCCAGGCCCACGCTGGCCAGCAGCTTCTTCGCGCGTTCCTCGTATTCCTTGCGCCGGTCCTTGAACTGGCTGCGGTAGGGTTCGACGATTTCGAGCGGCAGCAGCACGTTGTCCAGCGTGGTGCGCCAGGGCAGCAGCGAGGGCGCCTGGAAGGCCATGCCCGAGATCTTCAGCGGGCCGGTGACGGGTTGGCCGTCGATGCGGATCTTGCCCATGCTGGGCATCTTCAACCCGGTGGTGAGCTTCATGAAGGTGGACTTGCCACAACCCGAGGGGCCGACGATGGCGATGAACTCGCCGCGTTTGACCTTGAGGTTGATGTCTTCCACCGCGAAGACGTTCTGGGCCAGCAGGTCTTCGTTGTAGGCCAGCCAGACCTGGTCGAAATCGACGAAGGGCTGGTCGCTGGAGGGGTCTTGCATGGGGTCGTCTTCCTGAAAAAAAGGCCAGCCGCCGTGGGGTGGCTGGCCGGGGCCGCGGGCTGGCGGCCGGTGGCCGTTCTTACTTCTTGGCGGGGGGCAGCACGTTGAGTTCGGCGGCCGAGGGCAGCATGGAGCCGTTCCAGATCGTGGCCGGGTCGATGCGGGTCTTGGTGCCGTAGGCGTCCGACACCTGGGAGGCCATCAGCGAGAGGCGCCCGGGGTTGACCTGGCCGAAGCCTTCCTTGCGCGCGTCGGGGCTGGCGACCACGGAGTCGATGGCCAGCACCAGGCGGCGGGTTTCCAGCGGCACGTTGATGATGCCGTCGCGCGCCTTCACGGTGTCGATGCTGGCGGCCGGGTTGGCCATGACTTCCTTGGCGCCCTTGGCGAAGGCGGTCAGGAAGGCTTTCACGGCGGCCGGGTTCTCCTTGATGATCTTGGGCGAAGCGATGATCACGTTGCCGTACAGCTTCACGCCATGATCGGCGAAGGGCATGATGACCACGTCCTCGGTCTTCACGCCGCGCGCCTCGAGGTTGAGCAGCGAGGTGAACGAGAAGCCCGTGATGGCGTCGATGTCGCCGCGCACCAGCATGGTTTCGCGCAGCGGCGGGTCCATCGAAGTCCAGGTCGCGTTGGAGAGGTTGTTGGCCTTCTGGAAGATCGGGTAGGCCTTGCGGCCGGCGTCGAACACCGGGGCGCCAAGTTTCTTGCCGTTGAGGTCGGCGGGCTTGGTGATGCCGCTCTTCTTGAGCGCGAGCACCGCGGCCGGCGTGTTGTTGTAGACCATCATCACGGCCACCGGCTTGTTCGGCGCTTCCGGGTTGTTGGCGTGGAATTCCATCAGCGCGGCCAGGTCGGCGAAGCCCAGGTCGTAGCTGCCCGAGGCCACGCGGGTGACGGTGCCGCCCGAGCCGTTGCCGGAATCGATCGTCACGTCCAGGCCGGCGGCCTTGAAGTAGCCCTTGGCGGCGGGTTGCAGGAACAGCGCGGCAGGACCCTCGAAACGCCAGTCGAGCTGGAACTTGATCGGCGTCTGCGCGTGGGCGCTGCTGCCGAAGGCGGCGGCCGCGGCCAGGGCAGCGGTGATCTTGATGAGGTGGCGCTTGTTCATGGGTTCTCCTGTGATGGGCGGGGTTGCAGGGGGTTGCTCAGCTGTCACCCGGGCATGCCTTGTCATCAGCAATAAAGGTGCCAGCAAAGCGTGGGCGGCAAAAAGGCGCCGGGGCGCCTTTTGAGCACAGAATTTGTATACAGATTCTTGTTCGAGACGTTCGGTGCGTCATCGAGACTAACCCTGAATGGTGCGCACCACATCGGGGCTTGCACCATGTCCGGGCGCGGTGCGCGCATGAAAAAGGCCCCCGAAGGGGCCTTGTCGAAAGGGAGCGGGCGAAGCGCTCAGTGCGCCTCGGCGTGTTTGGCAGCTTCGATGGCGGCGCTGGTGTCGCCCCGGCTGCCATTGAAGTACAGGTTGAGCGCGACCGCGCTGATGGAGGCCAGCAGGATGCCGGACTCGATCAGGGGGTGGATGGCGTGCGGCATCCACATCTTGAAGTTGGGTGCGACCAGCGGGATCATGCCGAAGCCGATCGAGACCGCCACGATGAAGAGGTTGTTGCGGTTGCCCTTGTAGTCCACGCCGGCCAGGATTCGGATGCCGGTGGCGGCCACCATGCCGAACATCACCAGGCCCGCGCCACCCAGCACGAAGGTGGGCAGGGACTCGACCAGCGCCGCCATCTTGGGCAGCAGGCCCAGCACGATGAGGATGACGCCGCCGGCCACGCAGACGAAGCGGCTCTTGACGCCGGTGACGCCGACCAGGCCCACGTTCTGCGAGAAGCTGGTGTAGGGGAAGGTGTTGAAGATGCCGCCGATGAGCGTGCCCAGGCCGTCGGTGCGCAGGCCCGCGGTCAGGGCCTTCTGGTCGATCTTGCGGTCGGTCATGTCGCCCAGCGCGAGGAACATGCCGGTGGACTCGATCATCACCACGATCATGACCAGGCTCATGGTCAGGATGAGGATGGGGTCGAAGATGGGCATGGCGATCTCGAACGGCAGCACCACGTCGAACCAGTTGGCGTGTTTGACTTTCTCGAAGGTCATGAGGCCGGTGGCGGCGGCGACGACGGCGCCGACGACGATGCCCAGCAGCACCGAGATGTTGGCGATGAAGCCGCGCGCGTATTTGGCGATGAGCAGGATGGCGGCCAGCACGATGGCGGCGATGGCGATGTGTGCGGGCTGTGCGTAGGCGGGGTTGGGCACGCTGCTGGCGATGGACAGGCCTTTGGGCATGTCGGGCACCAGGCCTTTGGCGGTGGCCTCGTTCACGGTGTGCAGCCAGGTGATGTGCTCGGTGTTGGGGACGAAGGGGCTGGTGGCGCCGACGGGGTTGCCGAAGATCCAGTTGATGCCCACGCGCATGAGGCTGATGCCGATGACCGCGATGATGGTGCCGGTGACCACGGGTGGGAAGAAGCGCAGCATGCGGCTGACAATGGGCGCGATGAGGATGGAGACGATGCCCGCGCCGATGATGGAGCCGAAGATGAGGCCCGCGCCCTGGATGCCGGGGTTGGTGTTGGCCATGGCGACCATGGGGGCGACGGAGGCGAAGGTGACGCCCATCATCACGGGCAGCTTGATGCCGAACCATTGGGTGGCGCCCAGGGCCTGGATCAGGGTGACGAGGCCGCAGCAGAAGAGGTCGGCCGAGATGAGCATGGCCACCTGTTCGGGGCTGAGCTTGAGCGCGCGGCCCACGATGAGGGGGACGGCGACGGCGCCGGCGTACATCACGAGCACGTGTTGCAGGCCGAGCGCGGTGAGTTTGCCGGGGGGCAGGACTTCATCAACCGGGTGGACGGAGGTGGACATGGGGGTCTCCTTGAGGGGCGTGGTTCGGCTTCAATGCATGCAAAACTGTATACAGATTATGTGTACTATCGAATTGGGCTCAGCCTAGGGGAAACCCGGTTTCGGACCGGCGGCTGGGTTGTTTCACGGGTGATTCGTTTTCCTGTGGCACCGGTCGCCGGCGCCGAGGGGGCATGGCTCCGCGACTGTCCCCCGGACCGGCTTCGCCGGTCCTCCTCCTTTACGTCGCTGCGCCACACCCCCTCGTCACCAACGACCTCTTGGCGCGCGAGCTGGAAGACGAAGAGTGGGTGTGCCTACATCACTTCGGCCCAGGGATGCCCGGCGCTCTGCGCAGCGGGGTAAAGGAGGAGCCCCGGCGAAGCCGGGGCGGGGGACACCCGCGGAGCAGAGCGCCGGGCGTCCCTGGGCCCGCGAGGTGCAGGCGAAAAAAAGGGGCGCCCGAGGCGCCCCTTCCCAAACACAAGCGAGAAGACTCAGTTCTTCACCACACCACTGGCCGCCGCCAGCGCCGTCATGTTGAGCACCCGCCGCACCGTGGCCGCCGGCGTGAGGATGTGCACCGTGCCGGCCGCGCCCATGAGGATGGGGCCGACGGTGACGCCGCCGCTGGTGGTCGTCTTCATCACGTTGTAGAGAATGTTGGCCGCATCCAGGTTCGGGCAGATCAGCAGATTCGCCGACCCCGTCAGCGTGGTCTCGGCCAGGTAGGCGGCGCGGATTTCGGGCTGCAGCGCGGCATCACCGTGCAGCTCGCCGTCGCACTCGATCTCGGGGTGCGCCGCCACGAACAGGTCGCGCGCATCGGCCATCTTGCGGGCGGACGCGCGCTTGCTCGACCCATAGCTGGAGTGAGACAGGAACGCCACCTTCGGCGGCAGACCGAAACGCTGTACTTCCTGCGCCGCCATCCACGCGATCTCGGCCAGCTCCTCGGCCGACGGCGTTTCGTTGACGTACGTGTCGGCGATGAAGACCGGGCCCCGGTTCGTCATCAACGCGTTGACCGAGGCGTACAGGCCCGCGCCCTGGCGGCGGCCCAACACGTTGTCGATGCGCTCCAGGTGCGTCATGAAACCGCCGACCAGGCCGCAGATCAGCGCATCCGCGTCCCCCAGCGACAGCATCAGCGAACCGATGATGGTGTTGGACCGGCGCACGGCGGCCTTGGCCACCTCGGGCGTCGCGCCGTGGCGGCCCATGATCTGGTGGTAGTGCTCCCAGTACTGGCGGAAGCGCGGATCGTCTTCCGGGTTGACGTTCTGCACGTCCTGTCCGAGCTTCATGCGCAGGCCGGCCTTGGCGATGCGCGCCTCGATCACCGCCGGGCGCCCGATCAGGATCGGCAGCGCGAGCTGGTCGTCGATCGCCATCTGCGCCGCGCGCAGCGCGCGCTCGTCCTCACCGTCGGCATACGCCACGCGCTGCTTCTTCGGCAGGGCCTTGGCCGCGTTGAAGATCGGCTGCATCAGGATGCCGGTCTGGTACACAAAACGGCCCAGCTGCTGGCGGTAGGCATCCATGTCGGTGATGGGCCGCGTGGCCACGCCGGAATCGGCGGCGGCCTGCGCCACGGCCGGCGCGATGCGCAGGATCAGGCGCGAATCGAACGGCTTGGGGATGATGTAGTCCGGGCCGAAGCTCAGGTCCTGGCCGGCGTAGGCGTTGGCCACTTCCTCGCTGGTCTCGCTCTTCACCAGCTCGGCGATCTGGCGCACGCAGGCCAGCTTCATCTCTTCGGTGATGCGCGTGGCGCCGCAGTCGAGCGCGCCGCGGAAGATGTACGGGAAGCACAGGACGTTGTTGACCTGGTTCGGGTAGTCGCTGCGGCCGGTGGCGATGATGCAGTCCGGCCGCACGGCCTTGGCCAGCTCGGGCCGGATCTCCGGCTCGGGGTTGGCCAGGGCGAGCACGATCGGCTTGGGGCCCATGGTCTTCATCATTTCGGCCGTGAGCACGCCCGGGGCCGAGCAGCCCAGGAAGACGTCGGCGCCATCGACCGCGTCGGCCAGCGTGCGCTTGTCGGTCTTCTGCGCGTAGCGCGCTTTCGACTCGTCGTAGCCACCGGGCCGGCCTTCGTAGACCACGCCCTTGGAGTCGCAGACGAAGATGTTGTCGCGCGCCACGCCCAGGCCCACCATCACGTCCAGGCAGGCGATGGCGGCGGCACCCGCGCCGCTGACTGCGAGCTTGACCGAGCCGATGTCCTTGCCCACCAGCTCCAGGCCGTTGATCAGCGCGGCGGCCGAGATGATGGCCGTGCCGTGCTGGTCATCGTGGAACACCGGAATGCCCATGCGCTCGCGCAGCTTCTTCTCGATGTAGAAGCACTCGGGTGCCTTGATGTCCTCGAGGTTGATGCCGCCCAGCGTGGGTTCGAGCGAGGCGATGATCTCGACCAGCTTGTCCGGGTCCTTCTCGTCGAGCTCGATGTCGAACACGTCGATGCCGGCGAACTTCTTGAACAGGCAGCCCTTGCCTTCCATCACGGGCTTGGCGGCCAGCGGGCCGATGTCGCCCAGGCCGAGCACGGCCGTGCCATTGGTGACCACGCCCACGAGGTTGCCGCGCGAGGTGTACTCGGCCGCCTTCGCGGGGTCGGCCTCGATGGCCAGGCAGGGGTAGGCCACGCCGGGGGAGTAGGCCAGCGAGAGGTCGCGCTGGTTGGACAGGGGCTTGGTGGGGGTGACGGCGATCTTGCCGCGCGAGGGCGTGCGGTGGTACTCGAACGCGGCGTCGCGCAGGGCTTGTTCAGCAGGGGTCATGTTGTCTCCAGAGAGCTTGAATGCGGGTTCATTGTGTCACGCGTTCAAGCCCTCAAGACCGCGCCGGGCGCGGTGTTTCATGGATGGTTCAGGCGGGTTGCAGCAGTTCGAAGAGGGTGCGCGCGATCACCTTGGTGGCGCGCTTGAGGTCGTCGAGCTGCAGGTGCTCGTCGGCGCGCTTGGCGTTCGATTCGCGCACCGTGCGCGGGCCCGCGCCGTAGATCACGCCGGGGATGCCGCGCTCCACGTACAGGCGCACGTCGGTGTAGAGCGGCGTGCCCACGGCGGGGATGGTTTCGCCGAACACGGCCTGGCCGTGCTTCTGGATGGCCCGCACCAGCGGCTGGTTGCCGGGCAGCGGCTTCATGGCGCGCGCGAGCAGGATGCGGCGCACGTCCACCTTGAGCTGGCGGCCGCCGCGCGGCGGCTGGAAGCTGGCCGCGGCCTGTTCGATGGTGCGGCGCAGCGACGCTTCCACCTCGGCCGGGTCTTCCTCGGGGATCATGCGGCGGTCCACCTTGAGCACCACCTTGCCGGGGATCACGTTGGTGTTGGTGCCGCCGCTGATCTGGCCCACGTTGAGGTAGGGGTGGGTGATGCCTTCGACCTGGGAGGTGACCTTCAGGTAGTCGGCGTTGAGCGCGTACAGCGCGTTGAGGATGTGGGTGGCGCCCTGCAGCGCGTCGGTGCCGCTGTCGGGAATGGCGGCGTGTGCCATGTCGCCATGCACCGTCACCTCCAGCTGCAGGCAGCCGTTGTGGGCCACCACCACCTGGTAGCTGAAACCGGCGGCGATCATCAGGTCGGGCTTGGTCAGGCCCTTGTTCAGCAGCCAGTCGGGGCCGACCTCGCCGCCGTATTCCTCGTCGTAGGTCACGTGCAGTTCCACGCCGCCCGCGAGCCTGGCGTTGAGCGATTCGAGTGCGCGGATCGCGAAGGTGAAGCTGGCGATGTCGCTCTTGCTCACGGCCGTGGCACGGCCGTAGATCCGGCTGTCCACCACCTCGCCGCCGTAGGGGTCGTGCGTCCAGCCTTCGCCGGGCGGCACCACGTCGCCGTGGGCGTTGAGGGCGATGGTCTTGCCCGGTCCGTAGGGGCGGCGCACGATCAGGTTGGTGATGCTCTGCAGGCCGGCGGCCTCCACCTCATTGGCGGGCACGGCGTGCCGTTCGGCCTTCAGGCCCATGGCGTCGAGCAGCTCGGCGGTGCGCTCGGCGTGCGGCGCGTTGTTGCCCGGTGGCGTGTCGGTGGGCACGCGCACGAGTTCCTGCAGGAAGCGCACCTCCTCGTCGAAGTGGGCGTCGATCCAGGCATCCAGTTGGTGTTCGGTGGTCATGATGGCGTTCAGTTCGGGTGTTCGGTGGCGAGTTGATCGAGCAGGTGCGAGAAGGCGTTCACGCCCAGTTCCATGTCGTCGCTGGTGGTGGACTCCAGCGGGTTGTGGCTGATGCCGCTGTTGAGGCCGCGCACGAAGAGCATGGCCTGCGGCATGACCTCGTGCAGCTTCATGGCGTCGTGTCCGGCGCCGCTGGGCATGCGGTGCAGCGGCACGCCCAGGGCGGCCACGGCTTTCTCCCAGCGGGCCTGCCAGGCGGGTGCGCTGGGCGCGGCCGCCGCGCGCATGGTTTCTTCGGTCTTCAGGCCGATGCCGCGGCGCTCGCAGATGCCGCGCAGCTGCGCGAGGATGTCGCGCTCCAGCGCATCGCGCTGTTCGTTGCTGGGCGCGCGCAGATCGAGCGAGAACAGGCAGCGGCCGGGCACCACGTTGATCGATCCGCCGGGCACCTGCAGCATGCCGATGGTGGCGACCGAGTCGCCGTCGGCGGCGGCGCGCTGCTCGGCGTAGAGCGCGAGTTCGGCCACCGCGCTGGCGGCGTCGCGCCGGCGGTCCATGGGCGTGGTGCCGGCGTGGCTGGCCATGCCGACGGCTTCGCACAGGTAACGCACGCTGGCGTTGATGGAGGTGACCACGGCCAGCGGCAGATCCATCTCGTTGAGCACCGGGCCCTGTTCGATGTGCACTTCCACGAAGCCGAGGTACTTCGAGGGGTCGCGCTCCAGGGCCGCGATGGCTTCCAGCGTGGCGGGCAGGCCGGCGTGCCGCATGGCGTCGCGCATGCTCACGCCGTCGGCGTCCAGCTGGTCGAGCCACGCGGGGTTGAAGTGGCCGGTGAGCGCGCCCGAGCCCAGGAAGGTGGCCTTGTAGCGCTGGCCTTCCTCTTCGGCGAAGCCGATCACCTCGAAGGCGAACGGCAGGCGCCGGCCCGCAGTGTGCAGCTGCTGCACGCAGGCCATGGGCACGAAGATGCCCAGGCGGCCGTCGTACTTGCCGCCGTTGCGCACGGTGTCGTAGTGGCTGCCCGTGAGCAGGGCCGGAGCATCTGGCGTGCTGCCGTGGTAGCGGCCGACCACGTTGCCCACGGCGTCGATGTGCACCTCGTCGAAGCCGCAGTCGCGCATGCGGGCCGCGATGTCGGCGGCGCAGGCGCGGTGCGCGTCGGTCAGGTAGGTCACGGTGAGCTGGCCGTGTTCGGCGAAGCCGGGGTCGCTGTGGCGCGCGAGGTCTTCGTGCCAGTCCCACACGCGGTGGCCGACGGTGGGCTCGAAGCCGAACTTGTCGTTCAGCCGGATCTCGGCGATGCGGTGGATGTTGCGCAGGCACTCGGCGCGTTCGAAGTCCACCGGGTGGCCCAGGCGGCGCTCGAAGGTGGCGATGATCTCGCGCTTGTTCAGGCCGACGCCGCGCGGGCCGCGCACCGCGAGGATGAAGGGAAAACCGAACTTCGCGTTGTATTGCGCGTTGAGCTGCTGGATGTGCGCGAACTCCTCGGGCGTGCAGTTCGTGAGGCCGGCCTTGGTCTGTTCGTTGGTGGACTCGGCGGTGAGCGACTTGGCCACCATGGCCTTGCCTGCGAGTTCCGGGTGGGCGCGGATCAGCGCAAGCTGCGGCTCCCGGCCAGCCTGGTTGAGCACGGTCACCATGGCGTGTTTGAGCGCGGCCAGCGAGGCGAAGGGGCGTTGGGCCAGCGCCTGTTCCGCGATCCAGGGCGAGTGTTCGTAGAGACCGTCGAGCATCTGCGTGGCTTCGGCCAACGGCGCTCGGTTGAGTTGTTCCAGGGTGATGGGCATGGGGGCGGCCTCAGGCGGCATGTTCAGGGGGCGTCAAGGGGTGGGTGGCTGTCCAGTGGCGCGCGATGTCCAGGCGCCGCGCGACCCAGACCTTGTCGTGTTGCTGGATGTGGTCCAGGAAACGCTGCAGCGCGGTGATGCGCCCGGGCCGGCCGAGCAGGCGGCAGTGCATGCCGATGCTCATCATCTTGGGCCGGTCCAGGCCGTCGGGGTCGCCTTCGGCGTAGAGCGCGTCGAAGGTGTCCTTCATGTACTGGAAGAACGGGTCGGCGTGCGAGTAGCCCTGGGGCAGCGCGAAGCGCATGTCGTTGCAGTCCAGCGTGTAGGGCACGATGAGCTGGTGCGCGTCGCTGCCGTCGGTCTTGCGCACCTTCATCCAGAACGGCAGGTCATCGCCGTAGTAGTCGCTGTCGTACTCGAAGCCGCCGTAGTCGGCCACCAGGCGGCGCGTGTTGGGGCTGTCGCGCCCGGTGTACCAGCCCAGGGGCCGGCTGCCGGTGAGGCGTTCGATCAGCTGCATGGCCTGCGCCATGTGGGCGCGCTCGGTGGCCTCGTCCACGTTCTGGTAGTGGATCCACTTGAGGCCGTGGCAGGCGATGTCGTAACCCAGCTCCTTGAAAGCGGCGGTCACGTCCGGGCTGCGCTGCAGGGCGGTGGCCACGCCGAACACGGTGAGCGGCAGGCCGCGCCGCTCGAACTCGCGCAGGATGCGCCAGACGCCGGCGCGCGAGCCGTACTCGTAGATGCCTTCCATGCTGATGTGGCGCGCGGGGTAGGCCGCGGGGTTGAACATCTCGGACAGAAACTGCTCGGACGCGTCGTCGCCATGCAGCACGCTGTTCTCGCCGCCTTCTTCGTAGTTCAGCACGAACTGCACGGCGATGCGCGCGCCGTTGGGCCAGCGGGCATGGGGCACATCGCGGCCGTGGCCGGCCAGATCGCGCGGGTAATCGCGCGTGGAGTCGTAAAGCGTCATGACAAGGCCATGGAGATGTCGTTGGTCGGCAGCTTGCGGTCGAAGGTCAGGTTTTCCTCCACGTGCAGCAGGTGTTCGTTCATCAGGCGCACCGCCAGCTCCTCGTCGCGCGCGGCCAGGGCCTTGACGATGTCGGCGTGTTCGTCGTTCGAGTGTTCGGCGGCCTGGTTGCTCTGGTACATGAGCGTGATCAGGGCGCAGCGCGAGATGAGTTCGCGCAGCAGCTCGGCCAGCACCTGGTTGCCCATGAGCTCGGCCATGCGCACGTGGAAGTCGCCCAGCAACTCGGTGCGGCCGGCCACGTCCTCGTTGTTGACCGCCATCTTTTCCTGCGCCACGTGTTCGCGCAGCGCCTTGATCTTGGCGTTGGTCACGCTCTTCACGAAGGCGCGTGTCATCTCCACCTCGAGCATGCGGCGCACGGCGAACACCTGCTGCGCTTCCTGCACCGAAGGCGTGGCCACGAAGGCCCCGCGCGCCGGTTCGAGCCGGATCAGCCGGTTCTGCGAGAGCTGGAACAAGGCCTGGCGCACCAGGGTGCGCGAGACGCCGAAGTGGTCGGCCAGCTTCTGCTCGGCCAGCTTGGTGCCCGGGTGCAACCGGTGCTCCACGATGGCCCGCGTGAGCGACTCGACGATGTGCAGGGTGCTGGAGGTTTCCATGCGGCGCATCATATCCAGAAAAACAAAAAGTGTATACACTTTCGGTCGACCATCAAACACTGGAAGGACAACACACCATGGGCTTGAGCACACACGTTCTGGACACGATGCACGGCTGCCCCGCCGCCGGCATGGTGGTGGAGCTGCACACCACCGAGGGCGACAAGGCCACGCTCGTCAAACGCTTCACGCTGAACGCGGACGGGCGCAACCCGGACGGGCCGCTGTACGACAACGCCAGCCTGAAGGTGGGCACCTACCGGCTGGTGTTCGACGTGACGGGGTATTTCGCGGCCAAGGGCGTGAAGCTGCCCGAGCCGAATTTCCTCAACCGCGTGTCGCTGGACTTCGGCGTGGCGCACACCGACCAGCACTACCACGTGCCGCTGCTGGTGAGCCCCTGGAGTTACTCCACCTACCGGGGTAGCTGAGCGGGCATGAAAAAAAACCCGCCGGATGGCGGGTTTTTTCGAAGGGACCGAGGCCTACTTGTCACGCTGGCCTTCTGTCAGCGTGTCGAGCTGGAATTTGCCGCTCTTGTCCCACAGCCAGACCTCGGTGTAAGTCACGCTGCCCATGCGCACGGGCGCGGGGAAGGGAGCGGCGGCGCGCACGGTGCGCTCGATCTCGCGCATCACGTCGGGCACATGGCTGGGCGCGCGCATCCAGTTGATGTTCTGCACATTGCCGCGGCCATCGACCTGCACCTGCAGCACGCCCACGGCATGCATCAGGGGTGGCAGCTGGCCCTTGTAAATGCGGTGGGCATTGCGTTCGTAGATGTGGCGCGCGCCGTCCTTGCGGTAGTCGTGCGGCGAGGCGGCGTGCGAAATGAAGTCGGGTGCGGGCAGGGCGCTCACGGGCGGCGGCGGTGCGGGCACCGGAGCCGGTGGTGGGGGCGGTGGCGGTGGCGGCGGGGGGGGCAGCGGCGCGGCACAGGCGGCCAGCAGGGCGGCGGTGCACAGGCCGAGCCAGCCCCAGGGCGCGCGGGGCTGGTCGGCGGCGTCCGCGCGCGGGGCCGGACGGGGAGCGGGGGTGATGTCTCTCATGGTGGCTGACCTGCAAAGGGATCGGGGGTCGGGCGGGGTCTTCGACTGGACCATATGGCGGGGCGGATGAAGTGTATGGGCGTTTTCGGTCGGGCGTGGGTACAGTAGAGGCGGATACTGGGTGTCCTCGATCGCGATTGCGTGTCCATACCTCTTTTTTGACGGCGGCGCCACAGATGCTCTCAGACCTTGAAGCCTTTTTATTGCGTCTGGCGACGGAGCGCGCCGTGCTGGTGACGGTCGGCGCGACGCGCGGATCCGTGCCGCGCGAAACCGGTGCGTGGATGGCGGTGTTCGCGGGCGCGGCGGGTGGCGCGGTCGGCACCATCGGTGGCGGGCACCTGGAGTGGGATGCGATGCGGCATGCGCGCGAGGCGCTGGGGCGCGGGGCCAGCGAGCGGCCTGCCGCCTGGTCGCAGGCGGTCACCCTGGGCCCCAGCCTGGGCCAGTGCTGCGGCGGGGCCCTGGTGCTGCAATTCGAACTGGTCGACGCCTCCTGCCGCGAGGCGCTGCGCCAGCGCCTGACCTTTGGCCATGCGCCGCTGGCGCTGTTCGGCGGTGGCCACGTGGGCCGCGCCCTGGTGCAGGCGCTGGCGCCGCTGCCGTTCGATGTGACGTGGATCGACAGCCGGGACGAGGTGTTTCCGCACGACCTGCCGATCGGGGTGCGCACCGAGTACTCCGAACCGGTGCAGCTCGCGGTGCGCGACCTAGCGCCGCGCTCCAGCGTGTTGATCATGAGCTTCTCGCACGCCGAAGACCTCGACATCGTGGCGGCTTGCCTGCAACGGCAACGGCAACATGACGATCTGGGCTTCGTGGGGCTGATCGGCAGCAAGACCAAGTGGGCGACCTTCCGGCGGCGCCTGCGCCAGCGCGGTTTCAGCGAGGCGGAGCTGGCGCGCATCACCTGCCCCATCGGCCTGCCGGGCATCCAGGGCAAGGCGCCGGCCGTGATCGCCGCCTCGGTGGTGGCGCAGTTGTTGCTTGTCTGCGAAACCACGGCCGATGCGCGCATGACCTCTTGAATGTTCTCAAAAAGTGTATACACTTTGGCCGACCGGTCGCAGCGGAGCGGGTGTTCCCACAACACTCAAACGCGGCCCTCAGACGACTCAGAGCGCCCGCGGTGGTGAGTCGCAAGCCCTGACCTTGCCTTGAGGTGCCATGGAAACTTACCTGCTCGACTGGGCCAATCTGCTGCTTCGCTGGCTGCACGTCATCGTGGCCATTGCCTGGATTGGCTCATCTTTCTATTTCGTCTTTCTTGACAGCAGCCTCACCCCGCCGGAGGACGAGCAGCTCAAGAAGGACGGTGTCAGTGGCGAACTCTGGGCCCTGCACGGCGGCGGCTTCTACCACCCGGTGAAGTTCGCGGTCTCGCCGCCCAAGTTGCCCGACCACCTGCATTGGTTCTACTGGGAGAGTTACTCCACCTGGCTCTCGGGTTTCGCGCTGTTCCTCATCTCCTACCTCTGGAGCCCGAGCGTCTACCTGATCGACCCGAAGGTGTTCGAGTGGTCGCCGGCCGCGGCGATCGCCACCGCACTGGGTTTCCTGGTGGTGTTCTGGCTGCTGTACGACGCGATCTGCCGCACGCTGGGCCAGAAGGAGAACGGTGATGCCAAGGTGGGCGCGCTGGTGCTGGTGCTGGTGTGCGTGGCGGCCTGGCTGGCCACGCAGCTGTTCGCCGGGCGCGCGGCCTTCCTGCTGGTGGGCGCGATGATTGCCACCGCCATGAGCGCCAACGTGTTCTTCTGGATCATCCCGGGCCAGCGCACGGTGGTGACCGACCTCAAGGCCGGCCGACCGGTCGACCCCATCCACGGCAAGCGCGGCAAGCAGCGCAGCGTGCACAACACCTACTTCACGCTGCCGGTGGTGTTCGCGATGCTGAGCAACCACTACAGCTTCACCTACACGCACCCGCAGAACTGGCTGATCCTCATCGGCATGATGTTCGCCGGCGCGGCGATCCGCCAGTTCTTCGTGATGCGCCACGGCTACAAACTGGGCCGCAACAAGCACCCCTGGCCGTACGCAGTGGCTGGCGTGGTGGCGCTGATTGCGCTGATCGTCTGGCTCAAGCCGGCGCCGGTGCAGGCGGTGGCGGTGCCCGCCACCGTGAGCTATGCGCAGGTCAAGCCGGTGATCGACCAGCGCTGCGTGATGTGCCATGGCGAGGCGCTGCAGTCCAAGAACGTGCGGCTGGACACGCCCGATGCGCTCAAGCAGCACGCGCAGGCGGTGTACCAGCAGGCGGTGGTCACGCGGCTGATGCCGATGAACAACGCGACCGGGCTCACCGAGGAAGAGCGCGCCTTGATCGGCCAATGGTTCAAGGGCGGCGCGAAGACAGAGTGACCCCCGCAGCGCTTCGCGCTACCCCCTCAGGGGGCAACACCTGCGGCCTGGCAAAGCCAGTTCCGCGGTGTTTCGGGTCTTGTCATGTCGCTCCGGTGAGGGGGTGTGATCTGCGGTAACCTCGTGACCGATTTCACAACCTCCGAGCAGAGCACACCATGAAGACGCAAGCCGCCGTGGCCTGGAAAGCAGGCCAGCCCCTGACCATTGAAACCGTGGACCTGGAGGGGCCGAAATTCGGCGAGGTGCTGGTTGAGATCAAGGCCACCGGCATCTGCCACACCGACTACTACACGCTCTCGGGCGCGGACCCCGAAGGCATCTTCCCGGCCATCCTGGGCCACGAAGGCGCGGGCATCGTGGTCGACGTGGGCCCGGGCGTGACCACGCTCAAGAAGGGCGACCACGTCATCCCGCTGTACACGCCCGAATGCCGCCAGTGCAAGTTCTGCCTGAGCCGCAAGACCAACCTGTGCCAGCTGATCCGCGGCACGCAGGGCAAGGGCCTGATGCCCGACGCCACCAGCCGTTTCAGCCTGGACGGCAAGCCCATCTTCCACTACATGGGCACCAGCACCTTCAGCAACTACACCGTGGCGCCCGAGATCTCGCTGGCCAAGATCCGCGAGGACGCCCCGTTCGACAAGGTCTGCTACATCGGCTGTGGCGTCACCACCGGCATCGGCGCGGTGATCTTCACCGCCAAGGTGGAGGCGGGCGCCAACGTGGTGGTGTTCGGCCTGGGGGGCATTGGCCTGAACGTGATCCAGGGCGCGAAGATGGTGGGCGCGGACGAGATCATCGGCGTGGACCTCAACCCCGCCCGCCAGGAGATGGCGCGCAAGTTCGGCATGACGCACTTCATCAACCCCAAGGAGGTGGAGAACGTGGTCGATGCCATCGTGCAGCTCACCGACGGCGGGGCCGACTACAGCTTCGAGTGCATCGGCAACACGCAGGTGATGCGACAGGCGCTGGAGTGCACGCACAAGGGCTGGGGCCGCAGCATCATCATCGGCGTGGCCGAGGCCGGTGCCGAGATCAGCACGCGCCCGTTCCAGCTGGTCACCGGCCGCAAATGGGAAGGCTCGGCCTTCGGCGGCGCGCGGGGCCGCACCGATGTGCCCAAGATCGTGGACTGGTACATGGACGGCAAGATCAACATCGACGACCTGATCACCCACAAGCTCAAGCTGGCCGACATCAACGAGGGCTTCGCGCTGATGAAGCGCGGCGAGTCCATCCGCGCCGTCGTGGAGTTCTGATGGTGCTGGAGACCTTGAGCGAGCACCGCTGCTTCGGCGGCGTGCAGGGCTTTTACCGCCACGCCTCGGCCGGGATCGGCCTGCCGATGAAGTTCGGCGTGTTCGTGCCGCCGCAGGCCGCGCAGGGCCCGGTGCCGGTGCTGTTCTACCTGGCGGGGCTGACCTGCACCGAGGAGACTTTCGCCATCAAGGCCGGCGCGCAGCGCGTGGCGGCCGAGCTGGGCCTGATGCTGGTCTCGCCCGACACCAGCCCGCGCGACACCGGCATCGAGGGCGCGAGCGCGGCCTGGGACTTCGGCCACGGCGCGGGCTTCTACCTCGATGCCACGCAAGCGCCCTGGGCGGCGCACTTCCGCATGGAAAGCTGGGTCACGAAAGAGTTGCGCGGGCTCGTGCTGTCGCAGTTTCCCACGCGGGACGACCGCGTCGGCCTCTTTGGCCACTCCATGGGTGGTCACGGAGCGCTCACGCTGGCCTTGCGCCACCCCGGGCTGTACCAGAGCGTGTCGGCGTTTGCGCCGATCGCCGCGCCCACGCAGTGCCCGTGGGGCGAGAAGGCTTTCGGTGGCTACCTGGGTGACGACCGCGCCGGCTGGGCCGCGCACGACGCCACCGAACTCGTGAAGGCCGGGCGCAAGGCGCCGCCCTTGCTGATCGACCAGGGGCTGGCGGACAATTTCCTGGCCGCCCAGCTGCACCCCCACCTGTTCGAGGCGGCCTGCGCGCAGGCCGGCCAGCCGCTCACGCTGCGCCGACACGAGGGGTATGACCACGGTTATTACTTCATCGCCAGTTTCATCGAAGACCACTTGCGCCACCATGCGCAAACCCTCTGTGCCTGACCCCATGCGCCCGCGCCAATTCGATCTCATCGCCTTCGACTGGGACGGCACCCTGTTCGATTCCACCGCGCTCATCACCCGTTGCATCCAGTCGGCGGTGGTGGATGTCGGGGGTGTGGCGCCCACCCGCGAGGCGGCCAGCTACGTGATCGGCATGGGCCTCATGCAGGCCCTGGCCCACGCCGCGCCCGACGTGCCACCCGACCGCTACCCCGAGCTCGGGCAGCGCTACCGCCACCACTACATGGCGGCGCAGCACGAGCTGAGCCTGTTCGAGGGGGTGTTGCCGCTGCTGGCCGAGCTCAAGCGCCGCCACCACTGGCTGACGGTGGCCACCGGCAAGAGCCGGGCGGGCCTCAACGAGGTGCTGCACGCGGTGGAGCTGCAGGGCGTGTTCGATGGCTCACGGACCGCCGACGAGACCGCCGGCAAGCCCAACCCCCGCATGCTGCAAGAGCTGATGCGCGAGTTCGGCGTGGCGCCCGAGCGCACCCTGATGGTCGGCGACACCACGCACGATCTGCAGATGGCCGTCAACGCCGGCTGCGCGAGCGTGGGCGTGAGCTACGGCGCGCACGAGCCGGCCAGCTTCGCGGTGCTCAACCCCTTGCACGTGGCGCACTCGGTGCGCGAACTGCACGACTGGCTGAGCGCCCACGCCTGAGTCGGCCATGAGCATCTCCTCCGACGATCCGGTCTACGCGCTGTGCAACAGCCGGGATCTGGTCGATGGGGGGCGTGCCGTGTCGTTCGACGTGGTGTACGCGGGCCAGACCTGCCGCGCGTTCGCGATCCGCTACCGCGGCCAGCCGCACGCCTACCTGAACCGCTGCACCCACGTGGCGATGGAAATGGACTGGCAGCCCGATCGGTTTTTCGACGACAGCGGCCGCTGGTTGCTGTGCGCCACGCACGGCGCGGTGTACGAGCCCGACACCGGTGCCTGCCAGGGTGGACCATGCCGGGGCGGGCTGGTCAAGATCGAGCTGGTGGAGCACGACGGGGTGGTCCACTGGCGGTCACAATACCACCTCAAACCCCTTGAATTCTGAGAGCCTTCGACCATGAACGACGATTTCCCCGGCCCGTCCGCCAACGCCTCCAGCGACCGCACGCCGGGCGTGGCCTGGGAGCGCGCCACCCTGGAAAAACTGGTTTTCGCGACCATCCGCGAGCAGCAGTCCGCGCGCCGCTGGAAGATGTTCAGCCGGCTGCTCTGGCTGGCGGTGTTCGGCGCCATTGCCTGGTTCGCCTACACCAGCAACACCACCACCACGGTGAGCACCCCGCACACGGCGGTGGTGGACATCAAGGGGGAGATCGCCAGCGGGGCCGAAGCCAGCGCCGAATACGTGGTGGCCTCGCTGCGCTCCGCGTTCGAGGACGAGGGCGCGCAGGCCGTGGTGCTGCTGATCAACTCACCCGGCGGCAGCCCGGTGCAGGCCGGCATCATCAACGACGAGATCACCCGCCTCAAGGGCCTGCACGGCAAGAAGGTCTATGCGGTGGTGGAAGAAACCTGTGCCTCGGCCGCCTACTACATCGCCGCGGCGGCGGACGACATCTACGTGGACAAGGCCAGCCTGGTCGGCAGCATCGGCGTGCTGATGGACGGCTTCGGTTTCACCGGCCTGATGGACAAGCTCGGCATCGAACGCCGTCTCATGACCGCTGGGGCCAACAAGGCCATGCTGGACCCGTTCAGCCCGCAGGACGAGGCGCAGAAGGCCTACATCCAGACCATGCTGGGCCAGATCCACGCCCAGTTCATCGAGGTGGTGAAAAAGGGCCGTGGCGATCGCCTGAAGGAGAACGGCGACACCTTCAGCGGCCTGGTCTGGAATGGCCAGCAGGCGGTGGCGCTCGGCCTGGCCGACGGCCTGGGCAACCTCGACTACGTGGCGCGCGAGATCGTCAAGGCCGAGGAGATCGTGGACTACACGCGCCGCGAGAACGTGGGCCTGCGCCTGGCCAAGCGCTTTGGCGCCAGCATGGGCGAAGGGATGTTCCTGGCGGCCCGTGCGGCCGGCGTGCAGCTGAAGTGAGGGCTCCGGGGCGGGTTCAGCCCTTGTAGCCGTTGGGGTTGCCGCTCTGCCAGCGCCAGGCATCGGCGCACATCTGATCCAGCGTGTGCTTCGCCCGCCAGCCCAGCAGGCGCAAGGCCAGCGCCGGGTCGGCCCAGCACTGGGCCACGTCACCCGCGCGGCGTGGGGCAATCTGGTAGGGCACCGGGCGGCCGCTGGCCTGTTCGAAGGCGCGCACCACGTCCAGCACGCTGTGGCCGCTGCCCGTGCCCAGGTTCACCGTGAAGCTCTCGCCACGGCTCAGCAGGGCCTTGATGGCGGCGACGTGGCCGGCGGCCAGGTCCTGCACGTGGATGTAGTCGCGCACACCCGTGCCATCGGGCGTGGGGTAGTCGTTGCCATACACGTTGAGGTGTTCGCGCTGGCCCACGGCCACCTGCGCCACGTAGGGCATCAGGTTGTTGGGAATGCCCGCCGGGTCCTCGCCGATCAGGCCGCTGGGGTGGGCACCGACCGGGTTGAAATAGCGCAGCGTGCCCACGCGCCAGGCCGGACGGGCCGCGCACAGGGCGGTGAGCATGTCTTCAATGACCAGTTTGCTGTGGCCATAGGGGTTGGTGTGGCTGCGCGGGAAGTCCTCGGTGATCGGCACGGTGGCCGGATCGCCATACACCGTCGCGCTGCTGGAGAACACCAGCGTGGGCGCGATCGAAGGGTCTTCCGCGTGCACGGTCTCCATGGCGCGCAGCAGGCTGACCGCGCCGCCGATGTTGTTGTGGAAGTACTTCAGGGGCAGCGCCACGCTTTCGCCCACCGCCTTGTCGCCCGCGAAATGGATCACACCCACAGGACGGTGGCGGCGCAACACGTCTTCAACCCAGGGCGTGTCCAGCACATCGCCTTCTTCGAACGGCATCGTCTGCCCTGTGATGCGCGCGAGGCGGTCCAACACCACGGGGTGGCTGTTGGCGAAGTTGTCCAGCAACACCGGTTCAAAGCCGGCTTCGATGAGGGCCACGGCGGTGTGGCTGCCGATGTAGCCGGCGCCGCCGGTGAGCAGAACTTTCATTTTTTTACTTTTTGGTGGCGGGGTCGGGCTGGCGGCCGTAGATGTCCTCCAGCCGCACGATGTCGTCCTCGCCGAGGTAGCTGCCCGACTGGACCTCGATCATCTCCAGCACCATCTTGCCGGGGTTGTGCAGCCGGTGCACTTCGCCAATGGGGATGTAGGTCGACTGGTTCTCCGACAGCAGGTACACCTCCTGCCCACGCGTGACTTCGGCCGTGCCCTTGACGATGATCCAGTGTTCGGCGCGGTGGTGGTGTTTCTGCAGGCTGAGCGAGGCGCCCGGCTTCACGCCGATGCGCTTGACCTGGAAGCGCTCGCCCATGTCGACGCTGTCGTACCAGCCCCAGGGGCGCGCCACGCGGCGGTGCATCGCGGCCTGCGGCACCTTGCGCTGCGAGAGGTGGGCCACCACGTCCTTCACCTGCTCGGCATGGTCCCGCTGGGCCACCAGCAAGGCGTCGGGGGTGTCGATGATCAGCAGGTCCTGTGTGCCCAGCGCCACCACGGTGCGGCCCGGCGCGTGGATGAAGGTGTTTCGCGCGTTCAGCGCGTGGCCCTGCCCGGTGATGCGGTTGCCTTCGCCATCGGCGTCGCTCAGTTCGGCCACCGCGTTCCAGCTGCCGACATCGCTCCACTGGCCCTGGAAGGGCACGACGGCCACGTCGTCGTGCGGCTCCATCACCGCGTAGTCGATGCTCTGCGAGCGGCAGGCGAGGAAGGGTTCGGCGTCGGGGCGAACGAACTGGATCTGGCCCACCCGGTCCTGCCGCGTCTGGGCCATGGCCTTTTCGCAGGCCTGCAGGATGTCGGCGGCGTGCTGGGCGAGCGCGGCCAGCAGCGTGCTGGCGCGCGCGAGAAAGATGCCCGCGTTCCACAGCACGTTGCCCTGCAGCAGCAAGGCCTGGGCGGCGGCCGGTGCGGGTTTTTCGATGAAACGGGCCACCTTGCGGCTGCCATCGGCGCGCTCATCGCCCTGCTGGATGTAGCCGTAGGCGCTGCTCGGGAAGCTGGGCATCACACCGAAGGTGACGATGGCGCCGGCCTCGGCCGCCGGCACACCCTGGCGGATGGTCTGGGCGAAGGCCGAAGCATCGGGAATGTGGTGGTCGGAGGGGCAGAACAGCAGCAGGGGATCGGCGTTGTCCTTCGAGCGGGCGAGCAGGGCGGCCAGCGCCATGGCCGCGGCGGTGTTGCGCGCCGCCGGTTCGAGCAGCACCTGCCCGGGCACGTTTTCCGCTTCGATCGCATCGGCCACCAGGAAACGGTGGTCTTCGGCGGCCACGCAGATCACCGGGTTGTCGCACCAGGCCAGGCGGTCCAGGGTCAACTGCAGCAGGCTCTTGTCGCCCACCAGAGGCACGAACTGCTTGGGAAAACTCTGGCGGCTCAGAGGCCACAGACGGGTGCCGGAGCCTCCGCAAAGGATGACGGGGGTGATGCTCATGCCGGATGGGAGTGGGTTGAACCAGTGGGGGGAACCCCGCTTTCAATCCGCTGCAGTGTAGCCTTTCGATGGACGTCGGCGTGTGCGCCGTTAACATGGTGAGCCTTTCTTCACGAACATGCGAGCCAAACCAAGATGACGATCCGCAAAGCCGTATTTCCCGTGGGTGGCCTGGGCACCCGTTTCCTGCCGGCCACCAAGGCGATCCCCAAGGAAATGTTGCCGGTGGTGGACAAGCCGCTGATGCAGTACGCCGTGGAGGAGGCCTACGCCGCCGGCATCCGCGAAATGATCTTCGTGACCGGGCGCCACAAGCGCGCCATCGAGGACCACTTCGACACCGCCTACGAACTGGAGATGGAGTTGGAGGCCGCAGGCAAGTCCGCCCTGCTTCAGCTGGTGCATTCCATCAAACCCGACGATATGGACTGTGTCTATGTGCGCCAGCCTCGCGCGCTGGGTCTGGGCCATGCGGTGCTCTGCGCCGAGCGCCTCGTGGGCAACGAGCCGTTCGCGGTGCTGCTGGCCGACGACCTGATGATGGGCCAGGACCAGGCGCAGGGCGGTGCCACCGTGCTGCAGCAGATGGTGCAGGCCTACGAGTCCAGCCCGGGCACGGTGCTCGCGGTGCAGGACGTGCCGCGCGCCGAGACGCGCCGTTATGGCGTCGTCGACGTGCACGGCGCCAACCAGGCGCTGGCCGAGGTGTTCGCGATGGTGGAGAAGCCGGCGCCCGACGTGGCCCCCTCGACCCTGGCCGTGGCCGGTCGTTACATCCTCACGCCGGCGGTGTTCGAGAGCATCCGCCAGCAACCGCGTGGCGCGGGGGGCGAAATCCAGCTCACCGACGGCATCGCGGCCCTGATCGGCAAGGAAAAGGTGCAGGCCTTCCGCTACGCCGGCAAGCGCTACGACTGCGGCAGCAAGGAAGGCTTTCTGAAGGCCACGATCGATCTGGCCTTGGCCAACACCGAACTCAGCGCTTCGGTGCGCGCGCACCTGAAGCGTCTGGGCGTCTGAGCCCGGACTTCAGCGGCCCAGCAGGAAGACGCAGGGCGCGTCCAGCGGCAACTCGCCGGACAGGGTCTGGGGGTTGCGCTTCCACTCCTGCACCAGCGCGCTGCGGCAGACCTGTTGGGGCAAGGTGAGTGCCCCGCACACCGCCAGGCGTGTGTGCGGATGCAGCGTTTGCAGCAGCGCCTGCAAGAGGGCGGTGTTGCGGTAGGGCGTTTCGATGAGGATCTGCGTCTGCCCGGTCTTCAGGGCCAGGGCTTCCAGTTCCCGCAACCGTTTGGCGCGCTCGGTGGGGTCCTGGGGCACGTAGCCGACGAACGCGAAGCTCTGTCCATTCAGCCCGCTGGCGGCCAGCGCCAGCATGAGCGAGATGGGGCCGGTGAGCGGCACCACGCGCAGGCCCATCGCGTGCGCGGCGCGCACGATGGAGCTTCCGGGATCCGCGATGGCGGGCATGCCGGCTTCGCTGACAAGGCCGATGTCGTGCCTGAGCAGGGCGGGGGCCAGCAGTTCACGGGCCTGTGCGTCGCCTTCGGCCTGCGGGGCATGGTCCCCCTTCTTGTGGGCCGCTCTGGGCAGCTCGGTGATCTGCTGCGCCTGCAAGGGCGCGGCCAGGCTGGCGAGGGCGTCCACCCGCTTGAGAAAGGCGCGCGTGCTCTTGGCGTTTTCGGTGATCCAGTGAGTCAGGCGCCGGGCGGTGTCCAGCGTCTCGGCGGGGAGCCACTCGGAGGGTGCCACAGGCGGGGCCTGCGCCACGCCGAAATCCAGGGGGGTGGGCACGAGGTAGAGCGTGCCGCGTGATTCGGAGTGGGCGCTCACAACAACTTCACCCCCGCCGCGCGGATCAGTCGGCAGGTGCGGATCAGCGGAAGACCCACCAGGGCCGTCGGGTCGTCGTTGTCGATGCGCTCCAGCAGCGCGATGCCCAGGCCCTCGCTCTTGGCGCTGCCGGCGCAATCGTAGGGTTGCTCCGCGAGCAGGTAACGCTCGATTTCGCCGTCGCTCAGGTCACGGAACACCACCCGCACCGCAGCGATGTCGCTGTGCTCGAAGCCCGAGGCCTGGCACACCACCGCCAGCGCGGTCTGGAACACCACGGTCTGGCCGCGCATGCGCCTCAGCTGGGCCACGGCCCGCTCATGGGTGCCTGGCTTGCCAAGCGGTTCGCCAGCCAGGTCGGCGACCTGGTCGCTGCCGATCACCACGGCTTGGGGGTGTCGTTGCGCGACATGCCGGGCTTTTTCAATGGCCAGGCGAAGCGCCAGATCCGCCGGCTTTTCCCCGGCCCGGGGTGTTTCGTCCACGTTGGGGGCGATCGCTTCGAAGGGCACGCCCAGCCGGGACAGCAGTTCATGGCGGTACCGCGATGTGGAACCCAGAATGAGGGCTCGGGACGGGGTGTCGGATGACGGATCGGAAGCGGTGGTCATCCCGGTATTCTCCCCGCATTCTTTTACACTGCCCGGATGAAAGACACCCCCAAGACGGCCTGGAACCCTCGGCGCCTGGACGTGCGTGCCTTCGCCCAAGCGGCCGCCAGCCTGCAGGACGAAGAGCCGCTTTCGGCATTCCCCCGCGTCCAGGCCGAAGCGGCCCTGGACGGTGGCGCCACGCTCACGCCCGTGCGCTGGCGGGCGCAGGGCGAAATGCGGCCGGCGGCCAGCGGCGGCACGCCCGATGTCTGGCTGCATTTGCAGGCCGATGCCCGGGTGCCGCTGATCTGCCAGCGTTGCCTCGCGCCCGTGGACACGCCCTTGACCGTGGACCGCTGGTTCCGTTTCGTGGCCGATGAGGCCACGGCCGAAGCCCAGGATGACGACTGTGATGAGGACTTGCTGGCCCTGGAGCCCAAGCCCGATCTGCACGACGTGCTGGAGGATGAGCTGTTGATGGAACTGCCCCTGGTGCCCATGCACGACACCTGCCCTGAGCCGGTGTCCCTGCGCACGGCGGGGGCCGGGGACGCTCCCGAGGCGGCGGCGCCCCGCAAGAACCCCTTTGCCGAACTGGCCAAGCTCAAAAAGTGAGCCTGTGGCGCGCCATGGCCCCGGGGCTGGCGGCATTGCCGCCTTCGGGCTATAATGCTTGGCTTTGCGCTGGTATCCATTCGCACGTTGACGTGCTCGGGTCAGGCGCGCAACCGGTTGAACGGAGCGATTTCAGGTCTCCGTTTGTGCCACTCCGTTTGACCCTACCGATTTCAGGAGCCCACCATGGCTGTTCAGCAAAACAAAAAGTCCCCCTCCAAGCGCGGCATGCACCGTTCGCACAATGCGCTGAACGTGCCCGGCATCGCCGTGGAACCCACCACCGGCGAAACCCATCTGCGCCACCACATCAGCCCCAACGGCTTCTACCGTGGTCGCCAAGTGCTGAAAAACAAGTCCGAAGCCTGATGGCGGGCCGCCACGGGCCTCGCCGCGGTGTCGCGAACGGGGTCCGGTTGGCCAGTGAGGCACAGGCCCGCATGCTGCATGCGGGCTTTTTTTGTTCTTGGGGTGCACAAAGCGCTCGATCCGGGGTGTTGTCATGATCACCATCGCTGTGGATTGCATGGGCGGGGATGTCGGGCCGGCCGTCACCATGCCTGCCTGCACGGCCTTTCTGGCTGCTCATCCCCAGGCGCAACTTCTGCTCGTGGGCAAGCCCGAGGTGTTTCGCGCCTGGCCCCAACTGCTCAACAACGTGCGCTGCAAGGTGGTGCCGGCCAGTGAGGTCGTGACCATGGAGGATCCGGTGGAGGTGGCGCTTCGCCGCAAGAAGGACTCTTCGATGCGGGTGGCCATCAACCAGGTCAAGGACGGTGCCGCGCAGGCAGCCGTCTCGGCCGGCAACACCGGGGCGCTCATGGCCATCGCCCGCTATGTGTTGAAGACCATGGATGGCATCGATCGCCCGGCCATCGCCACCCAGATGCCCAACGCCCGGGGTGGTGCGACCACGGTGCTCGACTTGGGCGCCAATGTCGATTGTTCGGCCGAGCACCTGCTGCAATTCGCCGTGATGGGCTCGGCTCTGGTGGCGGCGGTCACGGGTCGGCAGGAGCCGACGGTGGGCCTGCTCAACGTGGGTGAAGAAGTCATCAAAGGCAGCGAAGTCATCAAACAAGCCGGCGTTCTGCTGCGAAATGCGTCCAACACCGGCGATCTGAATTTCTTCGGAAACATCGAGGGCGATGACGTTTTCAAAGGCACGACGGACATCGTGGTCTGTGACGGTTTCGTCGGCAACGTGGCGCTCAAGGCCAGCGAGGGCCTGGCTTCGATGATCAGTGGCTTCATTCGGGAAGAATTCTCGAAGAACATTTTTCGAAAAATGGCGGCCATCGTCGCTTATCCGGTTTTAAAGTCGTTTAAAAATCGCGTTGATCACCGCCGGTACAACGGTGCGGCGCTGCTCGGCCTGAAAGGGCTGGTGTTCAAGAGCCACGGATCGGCGGATGCCTTTGCGTTCGAACATGCGCTGAGCCGGGCTTATGATGCGGCCCACAACAAATTGCTGGACAACGTGCGGGAGCGCATCGCCCACGCCAAGCCGCTGATTGCTCCGGAGTCCGTGCCCAGCGAGCTCAAGAGCATTCCGACCCTTTGAAATTTCGCCTCTCACCCGCATGACACGCTACGCCCGCATCACCGGCACTGGCAGCAGCCTGCCGCCCCAGCGCCTGACCAACGCCGACATGGTCGAGCTGCTGGCACCGCGCGGCGTGGAAACGAGCGACGACTGGATCGTCGAACGCACCGGCATCCGGGCGCGTCACTTCGTGGCCGACGGGGTCTATGCCAGTGATCTGGCCGTCGAGGCCTGCCAACAGGCCTTGGCCGCGGCCCAGGTGGCGCCGGGCGACATCGACCTGATCATCGTGGCCACGTCCACGCCGGACATGGTCTTTCCTTCGACCGCGACCATCGTGCAGCGCAAGCTGGGCATCGCCGGTTGCCCTGCCTTCGACGTGCAGGCGGTGTGCACGGGTTTCATCTACGCCCTGACCGTCGCGGATTCATTGATCCGCTCGGGGACCTCGCGCAAGGCCCTGGTGGTCGGTACCGAGATCTTCAGCCGCCTGCTCGATTTCAGCGATCGCACCACCTGCGTGCTGTTTGGCGATGGCGCCGGTGCCGTGGTGCTGGAGGCCTCGGACACGCCGGGCATTCTGGCCACCGATATCCATGCAGACGGCAAACACACGGGCATTCTGTGTGTGCCGGGCCACGTCTCCGGCGGGCAGATCCTCGGCGACCCGCTGCTCAAGATGGATGGCCAGGCGGTCTTCAAGCTGGCGGTGGGCGTGCTGGAAGACACCGCGCGGGCCACGCTCATCAAGGCCGGCAAGACCACGGAGGACATCGACTGGCTGATTCCGCACCAGGCGAACATCCGCATCATGCACAGCACGGCGCGCAAGCTCAAACTGCCGCTGGACAAGGTGGTCGTCACCGTCGACCAGCACGGCAACACCTCGGCGGCCTCCATTCCGTTGGCGCTGGACCACGCGGTGCGACAGGGACAAGTCAAAAAAGGCGACACGCTGATGCTCGAAGGCGTCGGCGGCGGATTCACCTGGGGCTCGGTGCTGCTCGATTTCTGAGCACTGCCTTCTCTGCTTTCGTCTGAACTGAATACCTCCATGAAGAATTTTGCGTTTGTGTTTCCGGGCCAGGGCTCTCAGGCCGTGGGCATGCTCGATGCGTGGGGCGATCACCCCGCCGTTCAGGAGACGCTGAAGGAAGCTTCGGATGCCATGGGTGAAGACCTGGGCAAGCTGATCCACGAAGGCCCGGCCGATGTGCTGGCCATGACCGTGAACACCCAGCCTGTGATGCTGGTGGCGGGCGTGGCGGCCTGGCGCGTCTGGCGCGCCGAAGGAGGCGCTTTGCCCATGGCGGTTGCGGGGCATTCGCTGGGCGAGTATTCCGCGCTGGTGGCTGCGGGGTCCTTGACCCTTGCACAGGCCGCTCCGCTGGTGCGCTTTCGTGCGCAGGCCATGCAGGATGCCGTGCCACCGGGCACGGGGGCCATGGCGGCCGTGCTGGGCCTGAGCGCCGCGGCCGTGGTGGCGGGTTGTCTGGAAGCGCAGTCCAGTTTTGGTGCCGGCAGCGCCGAAGTGGTGGAGGCCGTGAACTACAACGACCCGGTGCAGACCGTCATCGCGGGCAGCAAGGCCGCCGTCGACAAGGCGTGTGAGGTGCTCAAGGCACATGGTGCCAAGCGCACGCTGCCCTTGCCGGTGTCCGCGCCTTTCCACTCGAGCCTGATGAAGCCGGCCGCCGAGAAATTGAAGGAAAAGCTTGCCGCGACGCCGTTTGCGGCGCCGCAGATTCCCGTGATCAACAACATCGATGTCGCGGTGGAGTCCGAGCCCGATCGCATCCGCGAAGCCCTGTACCGGCAGGCTTTCGGGCCGGTGCGCTGGGTCGAGTGCGTGGGTGCGATCAAGGCCCGCGGCATCGACACCCTGGTCGAATGCGGGCCGCGCAAGGTGCTGGCCGCGATGGTCAAGCGCGTGGATCCGTCCTTGACCGGTGCGGCCCTGTTCGACCCCGCCACGCTGGCCGAGGTCAAGGCCTTGCTGGTCTGAAGTCTGGAGAACTCCCATGTCTGAAATCAAATTTGCGGGCCAGGTGGCCCTGGTCACGGGCGCCTCGCGGGGCATTGGCGCGGCCATCGCGCTGGAACTGGCGACGCGCGGCCTGATCGTGATCGGTACCGCGACCAGCGACGAAGGCGCGGCGCGCATCGGTGCGGCACTGTCGGCCGCGCCTGGCGCTGCCACCGGTTGCCGGGGCGCGAAGCTGGATGTGAATGATGCGGCTGCGGCCGAGGCTTTGATCGATGAGATCCTCAAGGCCCACGGCGGTCTGCAGGTGCTGGTGAACAACGCCGGCATCACGCGCGACATGCTGGCCATGCGCCTCAAGGACGACGACTGGGACGCGGTGCTGGACACCAACCTCAAGGCCGTCTTCCGCATGAGCCGCGCCGTCATCCGCCCGATGATGAAGCAGCGCTATGGCCGCATCGTCAGCATCACCAGCGTCGTGGGTGCGTCGGGCAATGCTGGCCAAGCCAACTACGCCGCTGCCAAGGCCGGCGTGGCGGGCATGACGCGCGCCCTGGCGCGCGAACTGGGCAGCCGCAACATCACGGTCAACTGTGTGGCACCGGGTTTCATCGAGACCGACATGACCGCGGCCTTGCCCGAAGAACAGCAAAAAGCCTTGTTGGGCCAGATCCCTCTGGGGCATCTGGGCAAACCCGCCGACATCGCGCACGCGGTGGCTTACCTGAGCAGCCCTCAGGCGGCCTATGTCACGGGACAGGAACTGCACGTCAACGGCGGCATGTTCATGTCCTGAGTCCGGAGCATTCACCCCTTTTCCTCGCCGCGTCAGCCGCCCGGCGGGCCACCCGGGATCACTTTCCCGGCACGGCTAAAATGGCGGACTGTATTTCAACCACCCTCAGAGGGACCTATGAGCGATATCGAAGCACGTGTTAAGAAAATCATTGCCGAACAACTCGGTGTGGAAGAGGGGCAGGTCACCAACGAAAAGGCCTTCGTGGCCGACCTGGGCGCCGATTCTCTGGACACGGTTGAACTGGTGATGGCGCTGGAAGACGAGTTCGGTATCGAAATCCCCGACGAAGAAGCCGAAAAGATCACCACGGTTCAGAAAGCCATCGACTACGCGTTGGCCAACCAGAAGGCCTGAAGCACAGATGAGCCGTCGCCGCGTCGTCGTGACCGGTCTGGGTTGCATCAGCCCCGTGGGCAACACGGTGGCCGATTCCTGGGCCAACCTCCTGGCCGGACAATCCGGCATTGATTTCATCACGAGGTTCGACGCGTCGAACTTCGCCTGCAAATTTGCAGGAGAGGTCAAGGGGTTCAACCTGGATGAGTACATCACCGCCAAGGAAGCGCGGACGATGGACACCTTCATCCACTACGGCGTGGCTGCGTCGATGCAGGCGGTGGCGGATTCGGGCCTCCTGACGGGCGATCAGCTCAGTGAGGAGCAGGCCACGCGCATCGGTTGCGTGATTGGCTCGGGCATCGGCGGTTTGCCGCTGATCGAGGACACGCACACCGAGCTGACCAACCGCGGTCCACGGCGCATCACTCCCTTCTTCGTGCCGGCCTCGATCATCAACATGATCTCGGGACACGTGTCGATGAAGTTCGGCTTCAAGGGGCCGAACATCGCTATCGTCACGGCCTGCACCACGGGTCTGCATTGCATCGGTGAGGCAGGTCGCATGATCGAGTACGGCGACGCCGACGTGATGATCGCCGGTGGTTCCGAAGCCACCGTGTCGCCGCTGGGCATTGGCGGTTTTGCCGCCATGCGCGCGCTGTCGACCCGCAACGACGATCCCAAGACCGCGTCCCGTCCCTGGGACAAGGACCGCGATGGCTTTGTGCTGGGCGAGGGCGCGGGCGTGATGGTGCTCGAAGAGTACGAGCACGCCAAGGCACGCGGCGCGAAGATCTACGCCGAGTTGGCCGGTTTCGGCATGAGCGCCGATGCGGGTCACATGACGGCACCCAACATGGACGGCCCACGCCGTGCGATGCTGGGGGCTTTGCGCAACGCGGGGGTCAACGCCGATCAGGTGGATTACCTGAATGCCCACGGCACCTCCACGCCGCTGGGTGACATCAACGAGACGAACGCCATCAAGGCGGCCCTGGGAGACCATGCCAAGAACATGGTGGTCAGTTCGACCAAGTCCATGACCGGCCACCTGCTGGGGGGCGCCGGGGGCATCGAGTCGGTGTTCACCGTGCTGTCGCTGCACCACCAGAAGGTGCCACCGACCATCAACATCTTCAACCAGGACCCGGAGTGTGACCTGGACTACTGCGCCAATACGGCGCGGGACGTGAAGATCGACGTGGCCGTGAAAAACAACTTCGGTTTCGGCGGCACCAACGGAACGCTGGTTTTCCGTCGCGCCTGAACGCTCTGATCGCGCCTATCTTCACGAAGAACCCGCATGCACAACGCCCCATCGGTGATGTTTCCGGTGGGGCGTTGTGGTTTGTATGGCGTCCTGCTCGCGTTTCTGGCCGTGCTGGGTGGCGCTGTCCTGGGCCTGTGGTGTGGGCTCGACCCGACCCGCGGTGCTTCCTGGTCGGGCGTGGTGGGGGGCACGCTGTGGTCCATATGGGTGATGGGCGCCCTGTGGACTTGGCGACGGTCTCCCGTGGGGCGGCTGAAATGGAATGCGCTGGAAAGGCGCGATCCCGAAGCGCCGGCAGGTGTCTGGCACTGGTACAGCGAATCGTGTCCCGAGGGCGTGCCGTTGCAGCGCGTGGAGCGGGTGATGGACTGGCAGGGCGCTGTGCTGTTGCGCCTGTGCTCCGCAGACGCGCCCGCGCGCTGGATCTGGGTGGAGCGTGGTCGCAATCCCGCGCTCTGGAACGACCTGCGCCGGGCGCTGATATCGGTCCGCGCATGAGCCGGCGAATGGCCTGGGTTATATTTCCGCGCGCATGACTCTCGAAGACCACACCGCTCCACCACCACCCGACAGCGACGTCATGCTGGTGCAGCGCACGCTCGCGGGGGAGCAGCGTGCCTTCGAGATGCTGGTCATCAAGTACCAGCGCCGCGTGGAGCGGCTGATCGGGCGCATGGTCCGCGACACCGACCTGGTCCAGGACATTGCCCAGGAGACCTTCATCCGGGCTTACCGCGCGCTCGCTCAGTTCCGGGGTGACGCGCAGTTCTACACCTGGCTGTATCGCATTGCGGTCAATACGGCCAAAAAACAGCTCATGGAACTCAAGCGCGATCCGCTGGTCTTCCAGTCTCAGATGAAATCCGGGGAAGACGATGAAACTTCCGCTCCGGAACGCGAACTAAATTCGGGAGTGGCTGACACCGAAACGCCCGAAGCGGTGCTGGCCAGCAAGGAAATCGCCGAGGCGGTCAACGCCGCCATGGACGCGCTGCCCGAAGAGTTGCGCATGGCGATCACCCTGCGGGAAATCGAGGGCATGAGCTATGAAGAGATTGCCGCGGCGCTGGAGTGCCCCATCGGCACAGTGCGATCCCGGATTTTCCGGGCGCGCGAGGCCATTTCAGGGCGCATCAAGCCGATGCTGGAGCGTCAGACAGGCAAACGCTGGTAGAAGAGGCGGGGCAGGCCATTGAAAGCTTGTCCATCGCCCCGCGAGTAGGGAATTTCAGGAAATTCATCATGAATGCCGCACAAGTCAATTTGAACCTTCGGCCTCAGAAAGAGATCGATCTCGTTGCCCCGGAGCAGGCTTTGTCCGCGCTGGTGGATGGCGAGCTCGATGCCGCATTGCTCGAAGGGCTGCTCGCAGCCGATGAAGGCCGCGCGGAGGTGTTCGCGAGTTGGCACACCTACCAGGTGATCGGCGATGTGTTGCGTGGCAACCGCGTGGTGGCCACCGCCCAGGCGCCCGGCGACTTTCTGGCCGGTGTGCGTGAACGGCTGCGATCCGAGTCGGCGCCCGTGGCCCAACCCGTGGGCGAGGGGCGGTTGCTGGTGCAAGACCCGCCCGCAGCGCTGGTGCAGGTGCCTGCGGCCAATGACGCGGTTTTTCGCTGGAAGATGGTGGCCGGGCTGGCCTCGCTGGCGGCCGTCATGGCCGTGAGCTGGACGGTGTTGAGCGGTGCTCCCTCGGGCTCGGGCGGTGCAGCAGGCCCTCAATTGGCCTCGGCTCCGGTGCCAACGCAACAAGCCGCGGCTCCCGTGGCGGTCAGTGCGGCGGCGGCTCCGTCCAACGCGGTGGTGGTGAACACCGGGCAAGGCCCCTTGATCCGCGACGCGCGTCTGGAAGAGTTGTTGGCCGAACATCGCCAGAATGGCGGCATGTCGGCGCTGCAGATGCCCACCGGCTTCATCCGCAATGCCACTTACGACGCCGCAGGACGCTGAGGCACCATGGCGCTAGTCCTGACCCTTCCTTTTCGTGGTGATGTGAGCGTGCTGCGGTTTCAACATGGAAGGCCCGTCATCCGGCGCTGGGGTGCGGCTGCGCTTGTGGCCCTGGTTTCGGGCTTCATGGCGCCGGTGCATGCGCAGAACGCACCGGCCTCGGCCCATGTGCGAAGCGTCAACGAATGGCTGACGCGCATGCACGAAGCCTCGAACCAGCGCTCCTACATCGGTACCCTGGTGGTGTCCGCAGGGAGCGCCATGTCGGCCTCGAAGATTTGGCATGTGTGCGATGGCTCGCAGCAGATGGAGCGAGTCGATACCCTGACTGGCGCGCCGCGAACGACCATTCGCCGCAACAAGGAGGTCATCACTTTTGTGCCAGAGGCGAAAACCGCGTTCGTCGAGAAACGCGATTCGCTGGGCATGTTCCCCGAGCTGCTGCGCACGCCGAGCAACCTGATCCCGCAGTTTTACAGCGCGCGGGAAGTGGGTGTGCAGCGGGTGGCCGGGCATCTGGCCGACATGGTGGAAATTCTGCCGCGCGACGACCTTCGCTTCGGCTATCGCATCTGGTCCGAGCGCCAGACGGGGCTGGTGATGAAGCTGCAGACCCTGGGCGAGCAGGGCGCGGTGCTGGAGCAGGTGGCCTTCTCCGAGCTGCAGCTCGATGCCCCGGTGAGCATGGACAAGCTCTCGAAGCTCATGAAAGACACCCGAGGCTATGAGGTCCACAAGCCCACCTTGAAAAAGACCACCGCGGAGGCGGAGGGCTGGCGTCTGAAAGAGCCGGTGCCTGGCTTCACCGCCATGAGCTGTCACACGCGCGAGACGCCCGGAGCCGCGGCGCAAGGTCCTGGCCAGGCCTCCATGCAGTGGGTGTTCTCGGATGGCCTGGCGTCGGTGTCCCTGTTTGTCGAGCCGTTCGATGCGCAGCGCCACACGCAGGAGACCTCCGCCACGGTGGGCGCCACGAATTCGGTCAACCGCCGGGTGGGCGAGCATTGGTTGACCGTGATGGGGGAAGCGCCCGCAGCCACCTTGCGCCGATTCGCCATTGCCTTGGAGCGAACCCGGTAGATGCGTCGCCTGGCCGTCCGGAGATGGCCTGCTTCGCGTCGGCGGCCGGCCTTGTTCCCGGCGGCCTTTTGTTTTTCGGCATATCCTCTTTTTTTGCGTACCCGTAAAGGATTTCCATGACGCGCTCCGACACCGTGCGAATCCCGCTCCTGAGCATGCTGACCACGGCCGCGTTGGTGGTGAGCGGCGCTGCAGGCTTGGCGACCTCGTCCACCGCGGCAGCCCAGGTTCCTACCGTGCCACCGGCGGCCAGCGTGCGTGGGCTGCCTGATTTCACCGACCTCGTGGACCTCGTGGGGCCGTCGGTGGTCAACATCCGCACCCTGGAGCGCGCCAGCAAGGAAGGCCCAGGTGGCTCGGCGCCGGACGAGCAGATGCTGGAGTTTTTCCGCCGCTTCGGCATTCCCATTCCTCCCGGCATGACGCCGCGCGGCCCCCGCCAGGAGCGGCCACCGTCCGAAGAGGCGCAACCCCGGGGCGTGGGCTCGGGTTTCATCCTGAGCGCGGACGGCCTCATCATGACGAACGCGCACGTGGTCGATGGCGCCGACGAACTCATCGTCACCCTGCCCGACAAGCGCGAGTTCAAGGCCAAGCTCGTGGGGGCGGACAAACGCACCGACGTGGCCGTGGTGAAGATCGAGGCATCGGGGTTGACGGCCGTCAAGATCGGCGACATCAATCGCCTGCGCGTCGGTGAATGGGTCATGGCCATCGGCTCCCCTTTCGGCCTGGAAAACACGGTCACTGCCGGCATCGTGAGTGCCAAGCAGCGCGACACGGGGGATTTCCTGCCGTTCATCCAGACCGACGTGGCCATCAACCCGGGCAACTCGGGCGGCCCGCTGATCAACATGCGCGGCGAGGTGGTGGGCATCAACAGCCAGATCTACTCGCGCTCGGGTGGTTTCCAGGGCATCTCGTTCGCGATCCCCATCGATGAGGCGGTGCGCGTCTCCGATCAGCTCCGGGCTACCGGGCGCGTGACGCGTGGCCGCATTGGCGTGCAGATCGATCAGGTGAGCAAGGACGTGGCCGAGTCCATCGGCTTGGGCCAGCCCAAGGGGGCGTTGGTGCGCGGGGTGGAGCCGAACTCGCCAGCGGCCAAGGCCGGCGTGGAGCCGGGCGACATCATCGTCAAGTTCGACGGCAAGGAGATCGACAAGTCCGTGGACTTGCCGCGCCTCGTGGGCAACACCAAGCCGGGCAACAAGAGCAGCATGACGGTGTTTCGCCGGGGCAGCCAGCGCGAGCTCTCGATCATCGTGGCCGAGCTCGAACCGGAGCGCCCGGAGGCCAAGGCCGCGGCACCGGAGCCGACCAAGCCACAGTCCAGCAATGCCCTGCAGGCGCTGGGCCTGAGCCTGGCCGAACTCACTGCGGCCGAGAAGAAGGAGCTCAATCTCAAGGGCGGTGTGCGTGTGGCCTCGGCCGAAGGCCCCGCTGCGCGTGCGGGGCTGCGCGAAGGCGACGTGATCGTGGCGATCGCCAACACCGAGACCGCCAGCGTCAAGGAAGTCGAAGCTGCCCTGAGCAAGGTCGAGAAGAGCAAGCCGATCAACGTGCTGTTCCGCCGCGGGGAGTGGGCCCAGTATGCGGTGATCCGCGCAGCACGCTGAGCCGCGTCCTCCGGCCAATAACCCCCTGTCCCGATTGGGATTGGGGGTTATTTTTTTCGGTGGCCGATTCGCCACACGGGGTTTTCCACAGTACGCGGCACCCAAAATTTTCTTTTTGTTAGTGAACGCTTACAATCCTTGTCGGTCTCATGACTGAATTCGCTAAAATAGCCCCTGTTCTGAACAGATTCCTGTGCCCATGCGCCACGTCGATCCACGATGTGGAAGTGCCGCAGGATGTTCCCAAGTCATCCACAGCTGCCTCACACGTTGTCCCGTTTTCCTGTGAATGAGCTGTGCATAACTTTGACGTTGCTGCGCTGCAACAGGGTAACGACGGTGGTTCGGAGGTGTGCATTCCAGGCTTTTTGCCTACAATGAAACCCCAACTATCGCAGTTGCCATTGATTGTTGGTTACGGGCGCGTCAGCAGCTGACGCGCCCTTTTTTATGGCCGCCCGTTCCTGTGTGAACCCGCGGTTTTTCTCGTGCCTGAGCCGCTTTCCTGATGAATCACATCCGCAATTTTTCGATCATCGCGCACATCGATCATGGCAAGTCCACGCTCGCTGACCGCATCATTTCCCTGTGCGGGGGGTTGTCCGATCGTGAGATGAGCGAGCAGGTGCTCGACTCGATGGACATCGAGAAGGAGCGCGGCATCACCATCAAGGCGCAGACCGCCGCGCTCAAGTACAAGGCCCGCGACGGACAGGTCTACAACCTCAATTTGATCGACACCCCGGGCCACGTGGACTTCTCTTACGAGGTGTCTCGTTCGCTCTCGGCTTGCGAAGGCGCGTTGCTGGTGGTCGATGCCAGCCAGGGGGTCGAGGCCCAGACCGTGGCCAATTGCTACACCGCGCTCGACCTGGGTGTGGAGGTGGTGCCGGTGCTCAACAAGATGGACCTGCCCAACGCCGACCCGGAGAACGCCAAGAGCGAGATCGAGGACGTGATTGGCATCGATGCCACCGATGCGATTCCCTGTTCGGCCAAGACCGGCATGGGCGTGGAGGACATCTTGGAAGCGGTGGTCGCGCGCATTCCGGCGCCCAAGGGGCGGCCCGATGCGCCGCTGCGCGCGATGATCGTGGACAGCTGGTACGACGCCTACGTGGGCGTGGTGATGCTGGTGCGCGTGGTCGACGGTCGCCTGCAGAAGGGCGAGCGCTTCAAGATGATGGCGACCAACACCGTCTACAACGCCGACAACCTCGGTGTGTTCACGCCGGCCAACGAGCCGCGCGAGGCCCTGGAAGCGGGGGAGGTGGGGTACATCATCGCCGGCATCAAGGAGCTGCAGGCGGCGAAGGTGGGCGACACCATCACGCTCGAGAAGAAGCTGCCCAACAACGCCGGCCCGGCCACCGAAGCCTTGCCGGGCTTCAAGGAAGTGCAGCCCCAGGTGTTTGCCGGTCTGTACCCGACCGAGGCCAACCAGTACGACGCCTTGCGCGACGCGTTGGAGAAGCTCAAGCTCAACGACGCGTCGCTGCACTACGAGCCGGAAGTGTCGCAGGCGCTGGGCTTCGGCTTCCGCTGCGGTTTCCTGGGCCTGCTGCACATGGAGATCGTGCAGGAGCGCCTGGAGCGCGAGTTCGACCAGGACCTGATCACCACCGCGCCCAGCGTGGTCTACCAGGTGGTCAAGCCCGATGGCGAGGTCCTGATGGTGGAGAACCCGTCCAAGATGCCCGACCAGGGCCGGATCGATGAAATCCGCGAGCCTATCGTCACGGTGCATCTTTATATGCCCCAGGAGTACGTGGGCGCGGTCATGACGCTGGCCAACCAGAAGCGCGGTTTGCAGATCAACATGGCCTACCACGGCAAGCAGGTCATGCTGACCTACGACATGCCCTTGGGCGAGATCGTGCTGGACTTCTTCGACAAGCTGAAGTCGGTCAGTCGGGGCTATGCCTCCATGGACTACGAATTCAAGGAGTACCGCGCCTCCGACGTGGTGAAGGTCGACATCCTGCTCAACGGCGAGAAGGTCGACGCCTTGTCCATCATCGTGCACCGCACCCAGGCCCAGTACCGGGGCCGGGCGGTGGCCGCGAAGATGCGTGAGATCATCAGCCGCCAGATGTTCGACGTGGCCATCCAGGCGGCCATCGGAGGCAACGTGATCGCCCGCGAAACCATCAAGGCGCTGCGCAAGAACGTGCTGGCAAAATGCTACGGCGGTGACATCACCCGCAAACGCAAACTCCTCGAAAAACAGAAAGCAGGCAAGAAGCGCATGAAACAGATCGGCTCGGTCGAAGTGCCCCAAGAGGCCTTTCTCGCCATTTTGCAGGTGCAGGACTGATGCCGGCGGCCATGGCATCGATCACCGCGGTGATCCTGGCGGCGTTTGCCGCTTACGCGGTCGCCTGGTACACCGGTGTGGTGGAGGGCAACTTCGCCGTGCTGCTGATGCTGGCAACGGCGGTGACAGGGGTCTACTGGATCGCCGAAAAGCTGATTTTCCTGCCCCGCCGCCGCCGTGCGGCGCAGCAATTGCTGCTCGAGCACAACACGCGCAAGGAGGCGCTGCTCAAGCAAGGCTTCACGCACATCGAAGGCGACGTGGACAACGCGCGGCAGAAGCTGCTGGCCCAGCCCTGGTGGCTGGACTGGACGGCTGGCCTGTTCCCCGTGATCCTGGCGGTCTTCGTCCTGCGTTCCTTTCTGTTCGAGCCCTTCAAGATACCGTCTGGCTCCATGATCCCCACCTTGCGCGTGGGCGATCTCATACTGGTGAACAAATTCCACTACGGAGTGCGCTTGCCGGTCTTCAACACCAAGATCATGGAGAACCACACCCCCCAACGGGGCGATGTGATGGTGTTCCGTTATCCGCCGCAACCCAGCCTGGACTACATCAAGCGGGTGATCGGGGTGCCGGGCGACGAGGTGGCCTACCTGAACAAGCAGCTCACGGTGAATGGCAAGCCGGTGCCGCGCGTGGCGCAGCCCGAGTTCTTCGACAGCGAGACCATGCGCTATGCGCGCCAGTTCCGCGAGACCCTGGACGCGCGCAGCTACAACACCCTCAACGACGACGACCGTCCGGCCTTCATCCAGGGCACCACGGAGTTCCCCTTCAGCAACGCCTGCAGGTACACGGTCGAGGGCGTTACCTGCAAGGTGCCCCAGGGCCACTATTTCATGATGGGTGACAATCGCGACAACTCCCTGGACTCGCGCTACTGGGGCTTCGTGCCGGACGCGAACATCGTGGGCAAGGCCTTTTTTGTCTGGATGAACTTCGGGGACCTCGGCCGCATCGGGTCGTTCGAGTGAGCCTGCTGGTTGGTTTCAAGGGGATGAACACATGAAGCTGAAGCGACAACAACAGGGTTTGACCTTTTTCGGCCTGCTCATCGTCGGTGTCTTGCTGGCGTACACGGGTGTCATCCTCGCGCAGGTGGCCCCCACCTACATCGAGTACCTCGCCGTGAAGAAGGCGGTGGACAAGGCTGCCGCTGGCAGCACGGTGGCTGAGGTGCGCAGCATCTTCGACAAGGCGGCGCAGATCGACGACATCCGCGCCGTGGCCGGCAAGGACCTCACGGTGGGCAAGGAGGGGGATCGCGTCGTGGTCTCCTTCGCTTACGCGCGCGAAATCCCCCTGGTGGGGCCGGCGCACCTGGTGATGAAATACGAAGGTCGCTCGAAGTGAAGAACATGACGGACCGGCAGCGTCCCGGCGGGCGCTGGTCCCATTGAGCCCCGAACTGCTGGCGCTGCAGAAGCGCCTTCAACACCCGTTTGCCAACCCGCGCCTGCTCGAGCGCGCGCTGACCCACCGCAGCTTCACCGCCGATCACAACGAACGCCTGGAGTTTCTGGGGGACTCGGTGCTGAGCCTGGCGATTTCCGGCCTGCTGTTCGAGAAGCTCAACCAGCTGCCCGAAGGCGACCTGTCCCGGGTGCGCGCCAACCTGGTCAAGCAAGACACCCTGTTCCAGATCGCTTCCAGCCTGGGGCTTTCGGCCTGCCTGCGCCTGGGCGATGGCGAAAAACGCTCGGGTGGGCACAAGCGACCCTCGATCCTGGCCGATGCCCTGGAGGCCGTGATCGGTGCCGTCTACCTCGACGCGGGCTTCGAAGTCGCCGCGGCGCTGGTGCACCGGCTCTACAGCGGGGTTGAGCTCAGCGCCCAGATGAGTGCGATGGGCAAGGACCCCAAAACCGAATTGCAGGAGTGGCTGCAGGCGCGCAAAATGAAACTCCCGGTCTACCGCGTCGTGGCCACGCTCGGCGAAGCGCACAAGCAGACCTTTGATGTGGAGTGCACCGTGACGGAAACTGGCCGCAGCGAGCGCGGCATTGGCGCTTCCCGCCGTGCGGGCGAGCAGGCCGCCGCCGCGGCCATGTTGCAGCACCTGACCGCCAGCCCGGGCGCCGCCGCCGCGTCCACCGAATCCCCCGTGGTGAGCCGCACCACCCAGCCTTCCTGATCCATGTCCGCCCCTGCCACTCCCCCTTCCTCCAACCCCGATCTGGACGCCATGCTGGCCAGGGTCCTGGGCAAAGACACGGCCGACGCCGCCGCTCCAACCGGTGATCCGGCGGTGGATGAACCACCAGCGGCTGAACCCGTGGACCCGGCGGAGCAACGCTGTGGTTATGTCGCCATCGTCGGCAAGCCCAATGTGGGCAAGTCCACCTTGCTCAACGCGCTGGTCGGCCAGAAGGTGAGCATCACCTCGCGCAAGGCGCAGACCACGCGCCACCGCATCACCGGCATGCGCACCGTCGGCCCCACGCAGTTCGTGTTCGTGGACACGCCCGGTTTCCAGACCCGCCACGGCAACGCGCTCAACCGCGCTCTGAACAAGACCGTGCTGGGCGCGGTGAACGATGTCGACCTGATCCTCTTTGTCGTCGAAGCCGGGCATTTCAACCTGGCCGATGCCAAGGTGCTCTCGCTGTTGCCCGCGAACGTGCCGGTGATGCTGGTGGCGAACAAGTTTGACCTTGTGCACCGCCGCGGTGATCTGGCGCCCTGGCTGCGCTCCATGCAGGAGCGCCATCCGTTCGCCGAGTTCGTGCCCATGTCGGCCAAGGCGCCCAAGGACATCCAGCGCCTGTTCTCGATCTGCGAGAAATACCTGCCGCAGCAACCCTGGATGCACGATCCGGACGACCTGACGGACCGCAGCGAGCGCTTCATGGCGAGCGAGATGGTGCGCGAAAAACTGTTCCGCCTGACCGGCGACGAGTTGCCCTACACCTCCACGGTCATCATCGACAAGTTCGAGGAGGAGGGCACGCTCAAGCGCATCGCCGCCACCATCGTGGTCGAGCGTGAGGGGCACAAGGGCATGGTGATCGGCGAGAAGGGCGAGAAGCTCAAGCGCATCGGCACCGAGGCCCGGCAGGAACTGGAGAAGCTCTGGGATTGCAAGGTGTTCCTGGAGCTGTGGGTGAAGGTGCGCTCGGGTTGGGCGGACGACGACGCTCGCGTGCGCTCGTTCGGCTACGAGTAAGCCAGCGGCTGCTGGACACCCGACCGGCACACGAGGCCACACGGCATGGCCCTGAAACGCTTCTCCGACGAACCCGCTTTCGTGCTGCACCGCTACGACTGGAGCGAGACCAGCCTGGTGCTCGAGGTCTTCACGCGCCACCATGGCCGCATCGCCCTGGTGGCCAAGGGCGTGAAGCGGCCCACCTCCCAGTTCCGCCCCGTGCTGCTGCCGTTGCAGCCCCTGCATGTGTCCTGGAGCGGCGACGCCGAGGTGCGCACGCTCAAGGCAGCGCACTGGCAGGGCGGGCACGTCATGCCCACGGGCGAGGCGCTGATTTCGGGCAGCTATCTGAACGAGCTGCTCATGCGCCTGCTCGCGCGCGACGACCCGCACGAGCGCCTGTTCGACCACTTCACCACTGCGGTGCAATTGCTGGCGGAGAAAAGCGACGCGCAACCGCTCATCCTGCGGGCATTCGAACTGCTGTTGTTGCGCGATGTGGGTCTGTTGCCCGATCTGGCCCAGGAGAGCAGCACGCTGACCGACCTGGACCCCTTGCGCCGCTATGTGCTGGTGCCCGAGAGCGGGTTGGTGCCCGCGCACGACGATGATGGCCAGGCCCTCACCGGCGAGCAGTGGCTGGACCTGCAGGCCGCCATGGACGAACCCGCGCCGTTCATTCCCACCTTGCGCGCCTGTGCGGCCTGCCTGCAGGCGGTGCGCGTGCCCCTGCGCAACCTGCTGCACTACCATTGCGGTGTGCGCGTGTTCAAGACCCGCCAGCTGATGCTCGACGTGCAAGCCATGACCCGGCTGCGAACGCCGTCGGATTCGGGCGCCTCCCCAGAGAACTTCCCCACCGCGACCTCACCATGACCGTGGCCTCCCGATCCCCGCATCCGACCACCGCCTTGTCGGTGAACCTCAACAAGGTGGCCCTGGTGCGCAACACCCGCCACCTGGGCATTCCCTCGGTCACGCGCGCGGCCACGCTGTGCCTGCAGGCCGGCGCGCACGGCATCACCGTGCACCCGCGGCCCGACGAGCGCCACATCCGCACGCACGACGTGCACGAACTCGCCGAGCTGCTCAAGGCCTGGCCTGACCGCGAATTCAACATCGAAGGCAACCCGTTCCACAACCTCATGGGCTTCGTGCGCGAGCTGCGGCCGCAGCAGGTCACCTTCGTGCCCGACAGCGAAGGCCAGTTCACCAGCGACCACGGCTGGAGCTTCCCGGCCGACGCCGAACGCCTGCGCCCGCTGATCGACGAAGCACGGGCGCTGGGGGTGCGCGTGAGCCTGTTCATGGACGCCGAGCCTGACCAGATGGCTGGTGCGAAGGCGGTGGGGGCCGACCGTGTGGAGCTCTACACGGAGCCCTATGCGGCCGCTTGGCACACGCCGCAGCGCGATGCGCAATTGCAGCGCTTCCAGGCGGCCGCCCAGGCTGCGCTGGACGCCGGTTTGGGGTTGAACGCCGGGCACGATCTGAACCGCGAAAACCTCACGGCCTTCCTGCGCACGGTGCCGGGGGTGAGCGAGGTGTCCATCGGCCATGCCCTCATCGCGGACGCTCTGGAACTGGGCTACAGCGCCACCATCGCCGACTACAACCGCTGCATCGCCGACGCCTTCGCGCCATGATCTACGGCATCGGCACCGACATCTGCGACATCCGGCGGATCGAGGCTGTGTTGCAGCGCCAGGGCGAGCGCTTCGTGCGCAAGGTGCTGACCGACGCCGAGTTCATCGTCTGGCAGAAACGCAGCGCGCGCTGGCCGCAACGCGGCCTGCGTTACCTGGCCACCCGCTTCTCCGCCAAGGAGGCGTTTTCCAAGGCAGTGGGCATGGGCATGCGCCTGCCCATGACCTGGCGGCGCTGCGAGATCAACAACCTGCCCAGCGGCCAGCCCGTCATCGTCCTGCACGGCGATCTGAAGACCTGGTTCGAGGCACAAGGCCTGCGCGCGCACGTGACCGTGACCGACGAAACCGACTACGCCGCCAGCTTCGTGGTGGTGGAGCGGGACTGACTTTTCCGAAACCGTTTCCATGAACCCTCACGCCCCCCTCATCATCGACGTGGCCGGCCACAGCCTGACCACGGTGGACCGCCAGCGCCTGGCCCATCCCCTGGTCGGCGGCGTCATCCTGTTCGGCCGCAACTGGCAGGACCGGGCCCAGCTCACCGCGCTGTGCCGCCAGATCAAGGCCGTGCGGCACGACCTGCTGATCGCCGTGGACCACGAGGGCGGCCGTGTGCAGCGCTTCCGCACCGACGGGTTCACCCACCTGCCCGCCATGGCCACCTTGGGCCAGATGTGGCTGCGCGGCCCCAAGGCCGGCGAACCCGCTGGCGCGGCGGCCCTGCAGGCGAGCAATGCCGCGACCGCGGCCGGCTTCGTGCTGGGTGCCGAGCTGCGCGCCTGCGGCGTGGACCTCACTTTTGCGCCGGTGCTCGATCTGGATTACGGTGAGAGCTCGGTGATCGGCGACCGCGCCTTCGGTCGCGATCCACGCCTGGTCACGGTGCTGGCGCAAGGCCTGATGCTCGGCCTGCTGCAGAGCGGCATGGGCCATTGCGGCAAACACTTCCCCGGCCATGGCTTCGTCAAGGCCGACTCGCACCTCGCGATCCCGGTGGACCGGCGCAGCCTCAAGGCCATCCTGGCCGAGGACGCCGCCCCCTACGGCTGGCTCTCGGCCAGCCTGCAGGCCGTGATGCCCGCGCACGTGATCTACCCCAAGGTCGACAACCGCCCTGCCGGCTTCTCGTCGCGCTGGCTGCAGGACATCCTGCGGCGCCGCCTCGGCTTCACCGGTGCGATCTTCAGCGACGACCTCAGCATGGCCGCGGCGCGGCAGATCGGTGGCCGTGAAGTGAGCTTCACCGAAGCTGCGCTGGCCGCGCTCGCGGCCGGGGGGGACATGGTGCTGCTCTGCAACCAGTCGGTGGTGGACGGTGGCGCCCCGATCGACGAGGCGATCGACGCCCTGTCTCAGGCGGTGCTCGAAGGCCGCTGGCAGCCCAGCGCGGCGAGCGAAGAACGTCGGCTCGCGTTGCTGCCCCGCATGGCCGCCCCCGATTGGGACACGCTGATGGTCAGCGAGCGCTACATGCAGGCGCTGTCGCTGCTGCCGGGCTGATCAGCGGTTCAGGCCCAGCTTGTCCAGCAGGTCCGACACCAGCTCCAGGCGCAACAAAGGATTGTCCAGCGCCATCAGGCGCTGTTTGAGCTCGGCCGGCGCGGGCAGCAACTCGGCCCAGCGGTTGGCCACCCAGCCACTGTCGTCCCACTGGTAGGGCGGCTGCAGCGGCAACTGCTCCAGGCTGTCCGGGTCGCGCTCCTGCAGGTTCTGCAGCAGGTGCTGCAGGCCGTCGCGGGTGTGGGCCAGGTGTTCCGGCACGGGCACCGCAGCCTCCGGCTCGTCGAGTCGCACATCCGCCACCCACAGGCCGTGGGGCAGCTGGCTGCGGCGCTGCACGTGGAACCGTTGCAGGCCACGGCAGCGAATCATCATCAGGCCGGGTTGTGGCCGTTCCAGGCTTTCGATCTGCGCCAGCGTGCCCACGGGGTGGAACACCTCTTTCGCAAAACCGTCGCCCCCGGGGGCGCCTCGGGGTCAAGGCGCCGGACCTCGCTGCCCTCGCTCAGGCAGACCACGCCAAAGGGCGCACCGGCCTTGTGGCAGCGGCCGATCATGTCGAGGTAACGCACCTCGAAGATGCGCAGAGGAAGCCAGCCGCCGGGGTAGAGGACCGTCTGCAACGGGAACAGCGGGAGCTGCGACAGCGTGAGCGCCTCGGCAGCCCCGGAGGTGGAACTCAATCGTCGACCACCGCGTCGGCGCTCTGGCGCTGCAACATGGCCAGGGTGTTGGCGATGGTGGCGCGCAGTTCGCGCCGGTCGCAGATGAAGTCCACCGCGCCCTTGGTCTGCAGGAACTCGGCGCGCTGGAAACCTTCGGGCAGCTTCACCCGCACGGTGTTCTCGATCACGCGCGGGCCGGCAAAACCGATCAGCGCCCGGGGTTCGGCGATCACCACATCGCCCACGAAGGCGAAGCCCGCGCTGACCCCACCCATGGTCGGGTCGGTCAGCACGCTGATGTAGGGCAGCCCCTTCTTGGCCAGCCGGGTCAGGGCCGCGTTGGTCTTGGCCATCTGCATCAGCGACAGCAGGCCTTCCTGCATGCGCGCACCGCCGGTGGCGGTGAAGCAGATGAAGGGCACCTTCTGGGCAATGGCTTCTTCAACGCCGCGCACGAAACGCTCGCCGACCACCGAGCCCATGGAGCCGCCCATGAAGTCGAATTCGAAACACGCCACCACCAGGCTGACGCCGTGCACCGCGCCGCCCATGACGACCAGCGCATCGGTCTCGCCGGTGGTTTCCAGCGCGTCTTTCAGGCGCTCCGGGTACTTGCGGCTGTCCTTGAACTTGAGCGCGTCCACCGGCAGCACTTCCTGGGCGATTTCGTAGCGGCCTTCAGCGTCCAGGAACGCATTGAGGCGCGCGCGCGCACCGATGCGGTGGTGGTGGCTGCAATGCGGGCAGACGTTCTGGTTCTTTTCCAGATCGTTCTTGTAGAGCACGGCTTCGCAGCTCGGGCACTTGATCCACAGGCCCTCGGGCACGCTGCGGCGCTCGGTCGGGTCGGTGGGGGTGATCTTGGGGGGGAGCAGTTTTTCGAGCCAGGACATGTTTCTCTCCTTGCGGGGGACAAAGGGAATTAAACCATGGGAGAGGTTGGGCGCGGGCCAGCCGCCGGGCCCCCCCAAGGCAGGCCCAGCCCCCCTGGGGGCAGCGACCCGCGCAGCGGTGGAGCGTGGGGGCTAGGTTATGCGTCGAGCGCTTTCCGGATGCTGCGAAGGAACTGGATGGCCACCGCCACCACCTTTTCGTGCGGCTCGTTCTCCAGCAGCTGGATGATCTTGCTGCCGATGACCACCGCGTCGGCCGTCTGGCCGATGGCGCGCGCCGTTTCGGCATCGCGGATGCCGAAGCCCACACCCACCGGCACGCTCACGTGCGCGCGGATGCGGGGCAGCATGGCCTCGACCTGGCCGATGTCCAGCGTGCCGGCGCCGGTGACGCCCTTGAGCGACACGTAGTACACATAGCCGCTGGCCACGTGCGCCACCTGCGCCATGCGCTCGTCGGTGGAGGTGGGGGCCAGCAGGAAGATCAGGTCCATGCCGTGCTCGCGCAGCGAGGCGGCGAATTCCTCGCATTCCTCGGGCGGGTAGTCGACGATCAGCACGCCGTCCACGCCCGCCTGGCTGGCATCGCGCACGAAGGCGCCCGCGCCATGCTTCTGGTCGTAACGCTCCACCGGGTTGGCGTAGCCCATGAGCACCACCGGCGTGGTGTTGTTGCGCTCGCGGAAGCTGCGGACCATGGCCAGCACCTGGGTCATGCCGATGCCCAGCGCCAGCGCGCGGTCGCCCGCTTTCTGGATCACGGGGCCGTCGGCCGACGGGTCGGAGAACGGCACGCCGAGCTCGATGATGTCGGCGCCGGCCTCGGCCATGCCGTGCATCAGGTCCGGTGTGATGTCGGCGAACGGAAAACCGGCCGTGACGTAGGGAATCAAGGCCTTGCGGCCCTGGGACTTGAGCTGGGAGAGGGTGTTTTCGATGCGGCTCATTTGGCGTTGCCCCCCTTCACGGTGAGCCCGCGCATGGAAGGTCTGTCGTAAAAATCGACGCCCGAGAGGTCGGCCACGGTGCCGATGTCCTTGTCGCCCCGGCCCGAGAGGTTGACCAGGATGGACTGGTCGGGCTTCATGGTCTTGGCCAGCTTGAGGGCGTAGGCCACGGCATGGCTGGACTCCAGCGCGGGGATGATGCCCTCGGTGCGGCAGAGGTGGTGGAAGGCTTCGAGCGCCTCGGTGTCGGTGATGCCCACGTACTCGGCGCGGCCGATGTCCTTCAGGAAGGCGTGCTCCGGCCCCACGCCGGGGTAGTCCAGGCCCGCGCTGATGCTGTGGGTCTCGGTCACCTGGCCGTTGTCGTCCTGCAGCACATAGGTGCGGTTGCCGTGCAGCACACCCGGGCTGCCTTTCTGCAGTGAGGCCGAATGTTTGCCACTCTCCAGGCCCTCGCCAGCGGCTTCCACGCCGATGAGGCGGGTGGCTTCATAGGGGATGTAGGGGTGGAAGATGCCCATGGCATTGCTGCCGCCGCCCACGCAGGCGATCACCGCGTCGGGCTGTTCGCCGTGGCAGCCGGCGGCGGCCAGCATCTCGGGCACCTGCACCAGACACTCCTTGCCGATCACGCTCTGGAAGTCGCGCACCATCATCGGGTAGGGGTGCGGGCCGGCCACGGTGCCGATGATGTAGAAGGTGTTGTCGACGTTGGCCACCCAATCGCGCATGGCTTCGTTCAACGCGTCCTTGAGCGTCTTGCTGCCCGATTCCACCGGCACCACGGTGGCACCCAGCAGTTTCATGCGGTAGACGTTGGGGCTCTGGCGCTTCACGTCTTCGCTGCCCATGTAGACCACGCACTCCAGGCCGTAGCGCGCGCAGATGGTCGCGGTGGCCACGCCGTGCTGGCCGGCCCCGGTTTCGGCGATGACGCGCGGCTTGCCCATGCGGCGCGCCAGCATGGCCTGGCCGATGGTGTTGTTCACCTTGTGCGCGCCGGTGTGGTTGAGGTCTTCGCGCTTGAGGAAGATCTGCGCGCCGCCGGCCTCGCGGCTCATGCGCGCGGCATGGTAGACCGGGCTGGGGCGGCCCACGAAATGGGCCAGCTCGCTCTCGAATTCGGCCAGGAACTCGGGGTCGTGCTGGTACTTCGCGTACGCGGCCTTGAGTTCGTTGATCGCGTGGGTGAGCGTCTCGCTCACGAAGCTGCCGCCGTAGATGCCGAAATGGCCGCGGGCGTCGGGTTGTTGGTAGGTCGTCTGCATGGGGTGTCTCGGTGGGACTGCCAGCCTGACCCCATGAAAGGGGTCAGGTCGGGCAGGGGGTCTGCGCATCGGCCGCCCGCACGGCGGCCACGAAGGCGAGCATCTTGTCGGGGTCCTTGATGCCTTTGGCGGCTTCGACCCCGGAGCTCACGTCAACGGCCCAGGGCCGCACGCGCGTGATGCCATCGGTCACGTTTGCAGGCGTGAGTCCACCAGACAAAACGAGGCGAGAGCTGGCGTTTAGAAGTGGATGTGACCAAGGGAAGGCTGTCCAGTCGAAGGATTGACCACCACCGCCATAGCCCTCGACGAGCGCGTCGAGCAGGATGGCCTGGGCGGCCGAGTGGTCCGAGGCGTATTTTAGAAGATCGAAGCCCGCCCCGGCGGGGCCGGTGGGAATGCGCGCCGCGCGCAGGTAGGGCCGGCCGGCGGCCTGGCATTCGGCCGGCGTTTCATCGCCGTGGAACTGCAGCAGGGCCTGGGGCACGGCGTCGCAGCCCTGGCGGATCTGGTCCGGGGTGGCGTTGACGAACAACAGCACCGGTGTGACGAAGGGCGGCAGGCGGCGAGCGAGTTCGCCGGCGCGCTGCGCCGTCACATGGCGGGGGCTCTGGGCGTACAGCACGAAGCCAATGGCGTCGGCGCCAGCGCGCACGGCCGTGTCCACGTCCGCCTCGCGGGTGAGGCCGCAAATCTTGATGCGCGTGCGGTGGTGGGGTGTCATGGCAGCCAGTCGAAAGCGGGTGTGCGCTCGGGCAGACCCAGCCCGGCATCGTAGACCGGCCCGAGAAAGTACAGGCCGTCAGGGGAAAAGGTCGGGGCGGCGGCGTCGCGGCTGCGGGCCTGCAGCACCTCGGCCATCCAGGAGGGAGGGCGGTTGCCGCTGCCAATGGCGATCAGGCAACCCATGATGTTGCGGATCATGTGGTGCAGGAAGGCCGAGGCCTCGAACTCGAAGCGCCAGTAGCTTCCGCGGCGCGCGATGTCCACCCGCATCAGGTCCTTGACGGGCGAGTGGGCCTGGCACTGTGCCGCTCGGAACGAGGTGAAATCGTGTTCGCCCAGCAGGGCTTGCGCCGCCTGCACCATGGGATCCAGCGCAAGCGGGCGAAACACCCAGCCGACCTGGCCGGCGTCCACGCTCGGGCGCACCGGCGATTCGAGCAACACATAGGCATAGCGGCGCGAGCGGGCGCTGGCCCGGGCGTGGAAGCTCTGGGGCACGTGCCGCGCCCACTGCACGGCGATGTTGTCGGGCAGAAAGCTGTTGGTGCCACGGACCCAGGCGTTCTCGGGGCGGTCGAGCGCGGTGTCGAAGTGCACCACCTGCATCAGGCCGTGCACGCCCGCATCGGTGCGGCCCGCGCAGAGCGTTTTCACCGTGTCGTCCTGGGCGCTGAAGCGCGTCAGCGCCTGCTCAAGGTGGTCTTGCACGGTGCGCCCGCCCGGCTGGCTTTGCCAGCCGTCGTAGGCGCGACCGTTGTAGCTCACGCCCAGTGCGACGCGGGTGCGGCTGGGCTCCTGGGGCGGTGGGGGCAAAAGCGAAAACCGAGGGCGCGTCAGGCCAGATCGGCCAGGAAAGTCCCTGCCTTGGCCTTGAGCGAACCCGAGGCTTCGGCCAGCACTTCCTCCGCCAGCGAACGCGCACCCTCGAAGTCGCCAATGGCGCGGAATTCCTCCGCCAGCGACAGCTTGGTCTCAAGCGGATTTTCTTCCGTCAGGCGGCCGGCCGAGGTGGCGTCGTCTTCCACGGGCGGCGCGCTCAGGTCGAGGTTGAGGTGGTTCAAGTCGAACGACAGCATGTCGGCCGCCGCCGGGGGCGGGGTCTGGGGGCGGTGGTCCGCCGCATGCGAGGTGTCCAGGTCGAGGATCGGGCCGTCGTCGAACGACAGCGAGTCGATGCTGGGTGCCGGGGTGCGGTCCATGGCTTGCACTGGCTCGGGCGCATGCTCCTGCAGCGGGGCGGGGCCGGACGGGAAGTCCAGGTCGAAATCCATCGACATGGACGAGGGCGGGCCATCCTTCGCATCCGCAGGGGTCGCGCTGGTCAGCGCCTCGGTCATCTTGAGGTCGTCCATGCTGGACATGCCCGCTTCCGGGGCGGCCAGCGGTGCGGCGTCCGAGGGTTCGTCGAGCGAAAAGTCCAGATCCAGGTCGAGATCGCCCAGACCGGACGGCGGGGCTTGCTTGCCGGGCTCGTTCAGCGTGCTGGCGCCAAAGGGCATGGTGTTCAGGCCGGCACCCGCGATGCCCGCCGTGGCCGCGACCTTCACGGCCGGGCTGCCTCCGGGTTGGTACAGGGGGTTGGAGGGGTCCAGTTCCTTGCCAAGTTCGCAGGCGTGTTCCCATTCCGGGCCTTGGCCTTGCGTGAGGTTGTAGGCCTCCGTGGCCACCACCTCGAACGCGCGCGCATCGCGGCGCTTGGCGTAGATTTCCAGCAGCTTGTTGTGGATGGCCACGCGCGTGGGCGTGCTGCGCATCGCTTCCTTGAGGATTTCCTCGGCCTGCAGATCACGACCGTAGGCGAGGTAGACGTCGGCTTCCGCCACCGGATCCACATCACCTGCCGCATCCAGCTGGCTGGGCGAGTACACCATGGACGAGCCGGAGGCCACGGATTCCGCGGTGTCGATGCGCTGACCACCGCTGGAGCCGAAGAACGAATCGGGTTGCAGGCGGCTTTCCAGGAAGGAGCTGTCGACGCTCGAACCGTGCTTGCGCTGGCGGATGCGGTAGAGGCCCAGGCCGGCCAGCAAGGCCAGCAGGCCGCCCGCCAGAGGCAAGGCCAGCGGGTTGTCGCGCAACTGGTCGAAGAACGAAGGCTCGTCGGGCAGCGGCGTGGGCACCGGCAGCGGGGGCTTCATCGGAGCTGGGGTGGTGGAGGGCGCGGCGGCCGCTGGGGCCTCGGCCGGCGGTGCGGCCGGCGCCGGGGCTTCTGCCGCAGGCGCGGCGGGCGCGGGAGCTGCCTCGGTCGGCGCGGGTGCGGTGGGCACGGTCACCGTGGGGGCCGGTGCCGGAGCGGGCGCAGGGGCCGCCGCTGCAGGCACTGCCGGGGCAGGCGCGGCAGCGGGAGCCGCCGGCGCGGGCGCAGGGGCGCTGCCGCCACCCAGCTTGGACAATTCCTCGATGTTGCGCGAGAGCTCGGCCACGCGCGAGGACGCTTCCTTGGCCTGGCGTTCCTTGGCGATCTTGTCTTCGTTGGCGGCCTGGCCTGGTGCGGCTTCCTTGGACAGCGTCAGCTTGTCGGCGGCCGGTGCGGCGGGCTTGGCTTCCTTGACTTCGGTCTGCACCTGGCCGGCGGCCTGCCGATCGGCGGCGGCGACACCCGCCTCGGGCGCGCTGCCCGCGAGGCGGCGGCGGAATTCATTGAAATCGCGGCTCTGGGCCGTGATGGTCTGGCGTGCCTCACTCGGCGCGATGGCGCTGGCTTCCGCTGCGCTGGGCAGGTCAAGCACAACGCCGGCCTTCATGCGGTTGACGTTGCCCGAGATGAAGGCGTTGGGGTTCTGCCGCAGCATGGCCACGAGCATCTGGTCCAGGGACACGTCCGCTGGTTTGTTGGCGGCCGCGATGCCGCCGGCGGTGTCACCGGCTTTGACGCGGACCTGGCCTCCACCCGCGCTGCTGGGAGCGGCCGGCGCAGGCGTGGGCCGCGCCACCGGTGCGGGTGCCGGGGCAGGTGTGGGTGCCGCAGCGGCCGGCGCCGGGGTCGCGGCTCGGGGTGGCTGCACCTGAGGCTGGGCGACGCTGGACGCGGGTGCCGCAGGGCGTGGCGCTGAGGCGGCCGGGGCGGCAGACACGCCCGGCGCCACGGGCACCGGCTGAGGCGCGGCCGCGCGCAGGTTCGGTGGGTCGAAGAGCAGGGTGTAGTCGCGAACCATGCGGCCGGACGACCAGTTGGCCTCGACGATGAGGTCCACAAAGGGTTCGGTGACCGGGCGCGAACTGGTCAGGCGCAGGTAGGCACGGCCATCGGCGCGCCGTTGCAGGCTGATCTGCAGGGTCGCCAGCGCGGCGTTGACGTCCACGCCCGCCGCCCGGAAGGTATCGCCGGAAGCCAGGCCCACCCGCAGGCTGGCGGCTTCTTCCGCATTGATATCCGGCACGTCGATCTCGGCCCGCAGCGGTTCGCCCAGGGCCGACTGCACCACCACACGACCGAGCGCCAAGGCCTCGGCATCGCTGTGGTGCACGAGGCCCGCACACAGCACCGCCGCCGCAGCGACCGCATGCAACCGCGCGAGACCTCGTAAACCCGTGCCGGGGGGCACTGGGCGGGTCTGTTGGGATGGGGTGTGGCGGGAGATGGATGGCACTTTGACCTCGACGTAAAAAACCGAGAATTGACCTTAACATCAACGGATTACAGTGACAAGCTGAGAATCCGCTTGAGTTTCTTCGTCGACCCTCTGTCGTCGCGGGGCGGGTTGTTGCGTTGCAGTGGCGCAACGTGAACAACCACACCCTTCCTCCATCGATGCCATCCCCGGATGGGTCAGGCCTCGAGCAGGATGCGCAGCATGCGGCGCAGGGGTTCGGCCGCGCCCCAGAGCAGTTGATCGCCGATGGTGAAGGCGCCCAAGTACTCCGGGCCCATGGCCAGCTTGCGAATGCGGCCCACCGGGATCGTCATGGTGCCTGTCACGGCCACCGGGGTCAGGTCCTGGATCGTCGCTTCGCGCGTGTTCGGCACCACTTTCACCCAGGCGTTGTCGGCCGCGATCATGGCTTCGATATCGGCCACGGGCACGTCCTTCTTGAGCTTGAAGGTGAGGGCCTGGCTGTGGCAGCGCATGGCGCCCACGCGCACGCAGAAGCCGTCCACCGGGATGGCCGGGACATTGAAGCCTTCGCCCATGCCGAGGATCTTGTTGGTCTCGGCCATGCCCTTCCACTCTTCCTTGGACATGCCATTGCCCAGGTCCTTGTCGATCCAGGGGATGAGTGAGCCGCCCAGTGGCACGCCGAAGTTGGCGGTCTCGGCGCCCGAGAGCGAGCGCTGCTTGGCGATCACCTTGCGATCGATCTCCAGGATGGCGCTCTTGGGGTCGTCCAACAAGGCCTTGACCTCGGCGTTGAGCGTGCCGTACTGCGTGAGCAACTCGCGCATGTGCTGGGCACCACCGCCGGAAGCCGCCTGGTAGGTTTGCGTGCTCATCCACTCCACCAGGCCCGCCTTGTAGAGCGCGCCCACACCCATGAGCATGCAGCTCACGGTGCAGTTGCCGCCGATCCAGTCCTTGCCGCCCTGGGCCAGGGCGTTCTGGATGACGGGCAGGTTGACCGGGTCCAGGACGATGACGGCGTTCTTGTCCATGCGCAGCGTGGACGCGGCGTCGATCCAGTGGCCGTTCCAGCCGGCGGCGCGCAGCTTGGGGTAGACCTCGCTGGTGTAGTCACCGCCCTGGGCGGTGATGACGATGTCGCAGCGCTTGAGGGCCGCGATGTCGTGCGCGTCCTGCAGCTGGGTTTCGTTTTTCGCCATCGCAGGGGCTTTGCCGCCCGCGTTGGAGGTGGAGAAAAACAGCGGTTCGATCAGGTCAAAGTCGCTCTCCGCGACCATGCGGTCCATCAGCACGGAACCGACCATGCCGCGCCAGCCAACGAGTCCTACGAGTTTCATGTCAACGCCCTTCAGTTAAAAAAACCGTTTTGCCCCGGCTCGTCTGGCCGGGGAGGGGCGTGACGAACCGGAGCTGTATCAGCCCTTGGTAATGGTTTTGGTGATGGCGGCCACGACGGCATCGCCCATGCCGCGGGTGCTCACCTTGGTCGTGCCCTCCGACCAGATGTCCGTGGTGCGCAGGCCGGACGCGAGCACGCTGCTGACCGCAGTTTCAATGCGGTCGGCGGCTTCGGTCTGGTTGAACGTGAATCTGAGCATCATGGCAGCGGACAGTATTGTAGCCAGAGGATTGGCCAGGTTCTTGCCGGCGATGTCCGGCGCGCTGCCATGGCTGGGCTCGTACAGGCCCTGGTTCTTCGTGTTCAGCGAGGCCGAGGGCAGCATGCCGATGGATCCGGTGAGCATGGACGCCTCGTCGGACAGGATGTCACCGAACATGTTGCCGGTGACGACCACGTCGAACTTCTTGGGCGCGCGCACCAGTTGCATGGCGGCGTTGTCCACGTACATGTGCTCCAGCTCCACGTCGGGGTACTGGGCGTGCACCTCGGTCACCACGTCCTTCCAGAACTGGAAGGTTTCGAGCACGTTGGCCTTGTCGACGCTGGTCACCTTCTTGTTGCGCTTGCGCGCGGCCTGGAAGGCCACGTGGGCGATGCGCTCGATCTCGGGCTTGCTGTAGCGCATGGTGTCGAAGGCTTCCTCCGCGCCGGGGAAGTGCCCGTCGGTGGCGGTGCGCCGGCCACGGGGCTGGCCGAAGTAGATGTCGCCGGTCAGCTCGCGGATGATGAGGATGTCCAGGCCGGAGATCAGTTCGGGCTTGAGGCTGGAGGCGCCCACCAGCTCGGGATAGCAGATGGCCGGGCGGAAGTTGGCAAACAGGCCCAGGTGCTTGCGCAGGCCCAGGATGGCTTGTTCCGGGCGCAGCGGGCGGTCCAGCTTGTCGTACTTCCAGTCGCCCACGGCACCGAAGAGCACCGCGTCGGCGTCCATCGCCAGTTTCAGGGTGGACTCGGGCAGCGGGTGGCCGTGGGCCTCGTAGGCCGCGCCACCCACCAGGGCGGACTCCATTTCGATCGGCAGCTCGAGTGCCTGAAGGACCCTGACCGCCTCGGCCACGATTTCGGTGCCGATGCCGTCACCCGGAAGAACTGCGATTTTCATGTGATGTGAAGTTGGAGTCGAGAGAAGTGCTCAGGCCGCCATCGTGTGCGCGAGCCAGGGCTTGGTCGCCAGGCGTTCGGCCTCGAAGGCCGCGATCTTGTCCTTGTAGCGCAGCGTGAGGCCGATGTCGTCCAGCCCGTTGAGCAGGCAGTACTTGCGGAACGCCTGCACGTCGAAGGGGATTTCCTCGCCTTGCGGTTTGACGATCACTTGGCGCTCCAGGTCGATGGTGAGCTGGTAGCCGGGGAAGGCCGCGACTTCATCGAACAGCTGGGCCACCTGCGCCTCGGGCAACTGGATGGGCAGCAGGCCGTTCTTGAAGCAGTTGTTGAAGAAGATGTCGGCGTAGCTGGGCGCGATGATGGCGCGAAAACCGTACTGGTCGATGGCCCAGGGCGCGTGTTCGCGGCTGGAGCCGCAGCCGAAGTTCTTGCGCGCCAGCAGCACGGACGCACCGGCGTAACGCGGCTGGTTGAGCACGAAGTCGGGGTTGGGCTTGCGGCTGGCCGGGTCCTGGCCCGGTTCGCCCTTGTCGAGGTAGCGCCACTCGTCGAACAGGTTCTGCCCGAAGCCGGTCTTGCGGATCGACTTCAGGAACTGCTTGGGAATGATGGCGTCGGTGTCGACGTTCTCGCGGTCCATCGGGGCCACGAGGCCCTTGTGGAGGGTGAATTTCTGCATGGTGATGTGTGCCTGTTATTTGGCGATGTCCTGGACCTTCTCGCCGGCTTTTTCAATGCCCTTGCCAGCGGCCTGCCCAGCCTGCTTGGCGTCCTGCTTGACGCCGGTCCAGGTGTTGCACGCGGCCAGCGTCAGCGAGAGGGCGAAGGCGGCTGCGATCCATGCAATGCGTTTCATGTGAATCTCCTGAGGGTGGTTGCGGGGGAAGGAGGAAGGGTCAAGCGAAGGTGCGCACGTCCACGAAGTGGCCGTGCACCGCGGCCGCGGCGGCCATGGCGGGGGACACCAGGTGGGTGCGGCCACCAGCGCCCTGGCGGCCTTCGAAGTTGCGGTTGCTGGTGGAGGCGCAGCGCTCGCCCGGCTCCAGCCGGTCGGCGTTCATGGCCAGGCACATCGAACAGCCGGGCTCGCGCCATTCGAAGCCCGCGGCCTTGAAAATCTCGTGCAGGCCTTCGCGCTCGGCCTGGGCCTTCACCAGGCCGGAGCCCGGCACGACCAGGGCCAGCTTGACGTTCTTGGCCACCTTCTGGCCGAGCTTCTTCACCACGGCGGCGGCTTCGCGCATGTCTTCGATGCGGCTGTTGGTGCAGGAACCGATGAAGACCTTGTCGACGAAGATGTCGTTGAGCGGCTTGCCGGGGGACAGGTCCATGTAGGTCAGAGCGCGTTCGATGGCGCCGCGCTTGTTGGCGTCCTTTTCGCGGTCGGGGTCGGGCACCGAGCCGTCGATGCCGAGCACCATCTCTGGCGAGGTGCCCCAGGTGACCTGCGGCACGATCTGCGAAGCGTCGAGTTCGACCACGGCGTCGAACGTCGCGTCGGCATCGGACTGCAGGGTCTTCCAGTAGGCCACGGCCTGGTCCCATTCCACGCCGGTGGGCGAGAGCGGGCGGCCCTTGACGTACTCGATGGTCTTGTCGTCCACGGCCACGAGGCCGGCGCGCGCGCCGCCTTCGATGGCCATGTTGCACACCGTCATGCGGCCTTCCATGCTCAGCGCGCGGATCGCCGCGCCGCCGAACTCGATGGTGTAGCCCGTGCCGCCGGCCGTGCCGATCTTGCCGATGATGGCCAGCACGATGTCCTTGGCGGTGCAGCCCTTGGCGAGCTGGCCGTCCACGCGCACCAGCATGTTCTTGGCTTTCTTGGCCAGCAGGGTCTGCGTGGCCAGCACGTGCTCGACCTCGCTGGTGCCGATGCCGTGGGCCAGGGCGCCGAACGCCCCGTGGGTGGAGGTGTGGCTGTCGCCGCAGACCACGGTCATGCCCGGCAGGGTGGCGCCGTTTTCCGGGCCGATCACGTGCACGATGCCCTGGCGCTTGGACATGAAGGGGAAGAACGCGGCCGCGCCGAATTCGGCGATGTTGCTGTCCAGCGTGGTGATCTGTTCCTTGCTGATCGGATCGGTGATGCCGTCGTAGCCGAGTTCCCAGCCGTTGGTGGGCGTGTTGTGGTCGGCGGTGGCCACCACCGAACTCACGCGCCAGACCTTGCGGCCAGCCTGGCGCAGGCCTTCATAGGCCTGGGGGCTGGTGACTTCGTGCACCAGGTGCCGGTCGATGTAGAGCACGGACGTGCCGTCCTCTTCGGTGTGGACAACGTGTTCGTCCCAGATCTTGTCGTAGAGCGTGCGTGGCATGGCGTGGGTCTTGTCGTGGAGGAAGGATTTTAGGCCGCCTGACGGACTTCGGCGGCACTGAGGTGATCCACCAGCAGGCGTGCGCTGGCGGGCAGGCTGGAGAAATCGCGAGCCACCAGCACCAGCTGGCGCTGGGCCCAGGGATCGGTCAGGGGCACAGCCTGCAGCGCATCGCCGGTGCTCAGCAAATGGAAGGCGCGCTCGGGCATCACGCCCACGCCCAGGCCGTTGGCGATCATGCGGCACATGGCGTCCAGCCCGGTCACGCGGATGCGCACGCGCACGGTGGTGCCGGCCTGGGTGGCGGCCTGGTGCGTGGCCAGGTGGATGGAGCTGTTGGCGTGCAGGCCCACATGATCGAAGGGCAGGGTGGCTTCGAAGGGCACGGGTCCGCCGCTGGCCAGCGGGTGCCCGCGCGGCACCACCAGCGCCAGGCTGTCGCGCCGGTAGGGCAGGCTTTGCAGGCCAACGGTGCCCATGGCGCCGTTGCACAGGCCGAGGTCGGTGGCGCCTTCCTTCACCGCGCGCAACACCTCGGGGCTGAGGTGCTCCTCCAGATCGATCTTGATCTGGGGGTGTTGGCGCGCGAAGGCGCCCAGGTCTTCGGGCAGGAACTGCACGATGGCCGAGATGCTGGCGTGCACGCGCACATGCCCGCGCACGCCATCGGCGTACTCGGCCAGTTCGATCTGCATCTTCTCCAGGCCGAACAGCACGGTGCGCGCGTGGTGCAGCAGGCCTTCGCCCGCGGGCGTGAGCCGCACGCCCCGCGCATGGCGGTGCAGCAGCGTGGTGCCCAGCGCGCTTTCCAGGTCCGACAGGCGCTTGCTGATCGCCGAGGCGGCGATGAACTCCCGCTCCGCCGCGCGGCCGATGCTGCCCAGCTCGCACACGGCCACGAAGAGCTGCAGCGAGGTGAGGTCGATCTGGCGGGCGAAATTGCGTTCGGAGAGCATGGGGCGTTGGCCTCTCGTTTGGAGAGGTCGAAAAATGATTTTCTCTCAGATAAGGAGTCCATGGCATCGTCAAGGACGATGGCTGGCTTGCTGCTCTGCGCAGGCCGGAGGCGAAAAAAAAGCCCGCCGGGCGGCGGGCTTTCAGGGAGGCGGACGCCGATCAGCGGCTGGCCAGCGGCTTGACGTCGCGGCGCACCGAGCCGGTGAACAGCTGGCGCGGACGGCCGATCTTGTACTCGGGGTCGCTGATCATCTCGTTGAGCTGGGCGATCCAGCCGACGGTGCGCGCCAGCGCGAAGATGCCGGTGAACAGGTTGACCGGGATGCCGATGGCGCGCTGCACGATGCCGGAGTAGAAGTCCACGTTCGGGTAGAGCTTGCGCGAGACGAAGTACTCGTCTTCCAGCGCGATCTTCTCGAGTTCCTTGGCCAGCTTGAACAGGGGGTCGTTTTCCAGGCCCAGTTCCTGCAGCACTTCGTTGCAGGTTTCCTGCATCAGCTTGGCGCGCGGGTCGTAGTTCTTGTACACGCGGTGACCGAAGCCCATGAGCTTGACGCCGGAGTTCTTGTCCTTGACCTTCTCCATGAACTCGCCGACCTTGGAGACGCCGCCGTTGCGCTGGATGTCTTCCAGCATGTTCAGGCAGGCCTCGTTGGCGCCGCCGTGGGCCGGGCCCCACAGGCAGGCCACGCCGGCCGCGATGGCGGCGAACGGGTTGGTGCCCGACGAGCCGCACAGGCGCACGGTGGAGGTGGAGGCGTTCTGCTCGTGGTCGGCGTGCAGGATGAAGATGCGGTCCAGCGCGCGCTCGAGCACCGGGTTGACCTGGTACTCCTCGCAGGGCGTGCCGAACATCATGCGCAGGAAGTTGCCCGAGTAGCTCAGGTCGTTCTTCGGGTACATGTAGGGCTGGCCGATGCCGTACTTGTAGGCCATGGCCACCAGCGTGGGCATCTTGGCGATCAGGCGGATCGCGGCGATCTCACGGTGCTTCGGGTTGTTGATGTCCGTGCTGTCGTGATAGAAGGCCGACAGGCCGCCGACCAGGCCGGTGAGCACGGCCATGGGGTGGGCGTCACGGCGGAAGCCGCGCAGGAAGAACTGCATCTGCTCGTTGACCATGGTGTGGTTGGTCACGAGCTTGTGGAAGTCGCCCCGCTGCGATTCGTTCGGCAGCTCGCCGTTGAGCAGCAGGTAGCAGGTGTCGAGGTAGTCGCACTGCGTGGCCAGCTGTTCGATGGGGTAGCCGCGGTACAGCAGCTCGCCCTTGTCGCCATCGATGTAGGTGATGGCCGACTGGCACGAGGCCGTGGACAGGAAGCCCGGGTCGTAGGTGAACATGCCGGTCTGCGCGTAGAGCTTTCGGATGTCGATCACGTCCGGACCGATGTTGCCGGCGTAGACCGGCAGGTCGACGCTGGGGCTGCCGTTGGAGAACGACAGGGTGGCTTTGTTGTCTACGAGTTTCATGCAGGTTCCTCGGATGATGAGAGAGGTCGCAGGCCGCGCAGCAGTGCAAGCACTTGCGTCACGTCCGCGCGTTCGAGATCGCCTTGGAGGGGCTTTCGACCGAGCAGCAGATCCAGCAGGTCGTTGTCGGACAAGTCCATCAAGAGCCCGAGTGCATCGGCTTGGCGCACGGTTAAGCCAGATTCGTGCCTGGCGAAGAATCGCTCGATGAACAGATCGTTCTCGAGCAGGCCACGACGACACCGCCAGCGCAGCTTGCTCAGCGCGCGCTCGTCCAGCAAGGCATCCTGCAGGGGGGTGTCGGTCATGGGGTTCGGGGGTGGGCGCTCAGACCGAGCGCAGCACCATCATTTCCTTGATCTTGCCGATGGCCTTCGTGGGGTTCAGGCCCTTGGGGCAGACGTCCACGCAGTTCATGATGGTGTGGCAGCGGAACAGGCGGTACGGGTCTTCCAGGTTGTCCAGGCGCTCACTGGTGGCTTGGTCGCGGCTGTCGGCGATGAAGCGGTAGGCCTGCAGCAGGCCTGCGGGGCCGACGAACTTGTCCGGGTTCCACCAGAAGCTCGGGCAGCTGGTGGAGCAGCTGGCGCACAGGATGCACTCGTACAGGCCGTTGAGCTCTTCGCGTTCTTCGGGGCTCTGCAGGCGTTCCTTCTCGGGCGCCACGGTTTCGTTGATCAGGTAGGGCTTGATGCTGTTGTACTGCTTGAAGAACAGCGTCATGTCCACGATCAGGTCGCGCACCACCGGCAGGCCGGGCAGCGGCTTGAGCACGATGTCGCCCTTGAGCGTGTTCATGTTGGTCAGGCAGGCCAGACCGTTCTTGCCGTTGATGTTCATGGCGTCCGAGCCGCACACGCCTTCACGGCACGAGCGGCGGAACGAGATGGAGGGATCCACCGCCTTGAGCTTCATCAGGGCGTCGAGCAGCATGCGCTCATGGCCATCGAGTTCGACTTCGATGCTCTGCATGTAGGGCTTGGCGTCCTTGTCCGGGTCGTAGCGGTAGATCTTGAAGGTGCGTTTTGCCATGGTTTGTTCTCCGTGCGTCGTGGGTGCTGGGTGAAGGGGCTCAGAAGGTGCGGACCTTCGGGGGCACCGACTCCACGGTCAGGGGCTTGAGGTTGACAGGCTTGTAAGTCAGGCTGTTGTCGGCGCTGTGCCACAGCGTGTGCTTCATCCACTCCGCGTCGTTGCGGCCCAGGGGGAACTGCGCGTCGTCGGCCGGGCGCTCGTAGTCGTTCACCGTATGGGCACCGCGGCACTCGCGGCGCGCGGCGGCCGAGGTCATGGTGGCCTGGGCGCATTCGATCAGGTTCTCCACTTCCAGCGCTTCGATGCGCGCGGTGTTGAACACCTTGGACTTGTCCTTGAGCGTGATGGCGGCGACGCGAGCGCGCATCGCGTTGATCTTGACCACGCCGTCGTCCATGCTGGCCTGGGTGCGGAACACGCCGGCGTGCTGCTGCATGGCGGTGCGCAGGTCGTTGGCCACGTCCTGCGAATACTCGCCATCGGTGGCGTTGTCCAGGCGGGCCAGGCGGGCCAGCGTCTTGTCCGCCGCGTCGGCAGGCAGGGGCTTGTGGATCTTGTTCTTGTTGTTGTACTGGACGATGTGGTCACCAGCCGCCTTGCCGAACACGAGCAGGTCGAGCAGCGAGTTGGTGCCCAGGCGGTTGGCGCCGTGCACGCTCACGCAGGAGCATTCGCCCACGGCGTAGAGGCCGTTGACCACCTTCTGGTTGCCCTGGCCGTCCGGAGTCACCACCTGACCGTGGATGTTGGTCGGGATGCCGCCCATCTGGTAGTGGATGGTGGGCACCACGGGGATGGGGTCCTTGGTGATGTCGACGTTGGCGAAGTTGTGCCCGATCTCGTAGACCGAGGGCAGGCGCTTCATGATGTCGTTGACGCCGATGTGCGTCATGTCGAGGTGGATGTAGTCCTTGTTCGGACCGCAGCCGCGTCCTTCCTTGATTTCCTGGTCCATGCAGCGCGAGACGAAGTCGCGCGGTGCCAGGTCCTTCAGCGTGGGCGCGTAACGCTCCATGAAACGATCGCCGTTGACGTTGCGCAGGATGGCGCCTTCGCCGCGGCAGCCTTCGGTCAGCAGCACGCCCGCGCCGGCCACGCCGGTGGGGTGGAACTGCCAGAACTCCATGTCCTGCAGCGGGATGCCGGCGCGCGCCGCCATGCCCAGGCCGTCACCGGTGTTGATGAAGGCGTTGGTGGAGGCCGCGAAGATGCGGCCGGCGCCGCCGGTGGCCAGCAGCGTGGTCTTGGCTTCGAGGATGTAGGTCTCGCCAGTTTCCATTTCCAGCGCGGTCACGCCGACGACGTCGCCGCTGGCGTCGCGGATCAGGTCCAGCGCCATCCATTCGACGAAGAAGGTGGTGCGGGCCTGCACGTTCTGCTGGTACAGGGTGTGCAGCATGGCGTGGCCGGTGCGGTCGGCCGCGGCGCAGGCGCGCTGCACCGGCTTCTCACCGTAGTTGGCGGTGTGGCCGCCGAACGGGCGCTGGTAGATCGTGCCGTCGGGGTTGCGGTCGAACGGCATGCCGAAGTGTTCGAGCTCGTAGACGACCTTGGGGGCTTCACGGCACATGAACTCGATGGCGTCCTGGTCGCCCAGCCAGTCGGAGCCCTTGATGGTGTCGTAGAAGTGGTAGTGCCAGTTGTCCTCGTTCATGTTGCCGAGCGAGGCGCCGATGCCGCCCTGGGCCGCCACGGTGTGCGAGCGGGTGGGGAACACCTTGGAGAGCACGGCCACCTTGAGGCCGGCGCGCGCGAGCTGCAGCGAGGCGCGCATGCCGGAGCCGCCGGCGCCGACGATGACCACGTCGAACTGACGCTTGGGAAGGGATGCGGATGCGGTCATGGCTTCAGAGCCTCCAGAGAACTTGAACGGCCCAGCCCAGGCAGGACAGGAGCCAGACGATGGTGAAGACGTGCAGCACGAGGCGGATGCCGGCGGGCTTGACGTAGTCCATCCAGATGTCGCGCATGCCGACCCACACGTGGTAGGCCAGGGCCAGGAAGACGGCGAAGGTCAGCGCCTTCATCCACTGTTGGGCGAAGATGCCGGCCCAGCTCTCGTAGCCGATGGGGCCGCTGATGAACAGCACCTGCAGCAGCACGATCAGCGTGAAGATCGCCATGAGGGCGGCGGTGATGCGCTGGGCGAGCCAGTCGCGCAGGCCGTAGTGGGCGCCGGTGACGACGCGCTTGGAACCGTAGTTGACGGACATGTTCAGTTTCCTCGTCGCTATCAGTACAGGCCGAACAGCTTGGCGCCCAGCACCAGCGTGAGGCCGATGCTCAGCACCAGCGTGACGACGGCGGAAGAGCGGCCGAATTCCTTGCTCACCGCATGGCAGGCGTCCATGTACAGGTGGCGGACGCCGGCGATCAGGTGGTGCAGGTAGGCCCAGATGATGGACAGCACCACGAGCTTGAAGAACCAGCCCGGCACGAAGCCGATGCCGGCGGAAAACGCCGAGCTGAAACGTTCGAAGGACAGCTCGGACGACACGGAGGTGTCGAACAGCCAGACGATCAGGGGGAGCAGGATGAACATCAGGCCGCCGCTGGCGCGGTGCAGGATCGACACCCAGCCGGCCGGAGGCAGGCGGTAGGTGGTGAGATCCTTGAAGGCGTTGATGTTGCGGAACTCGGGCCGCTTCTTGGTCAACTCGGTCATGGTGGGGCTTTCTTCCGGGGAGGGAGGGGTCGTCGCGGCTTGGTAACTCGTTGGTAACTATTGCCAAGGCGCGTCAAATTCTATTGCAATGCACCAAACCGCAGTCCGGCACTCGGACGCTCCCCGATATCCGGGGCTCCGGCTGGGTGTGCCATCAGCTCAGCTCGTTGCGGTAATGGCGTGCGTCGGTGCGGTAGTAGCCGCGGCGCAACTCCATGGGTTCGTCGTTGTAGGTGTAGGCCAGGCGTTCCACGCTCAGCAGCGGGTGCCCGGGCGCGACGCCCAGCAGGGTGGCGGTGTCTTCGTCGGCGCTGACCGCCTTGATCTTTTCCACCGCGCGCACCATGCGCACGCCGAACTGTGTTTCGAACAGGGCGTACATCGGGCCCTTGTCTTCCGACAACGCCTCGATCGTCAGGCCTTTGAAGGGGCCGCCCGGCAGCCAGAGTTCTTCCACGATGGCGGGGATGCCGGCGAACGCCAGCACGCGCTTGACCTGCAGCACGGCGTCGCCCGTGCGCAGGGCCAGCTGGCGCGCCACCTCGGCCGGCGCGCGCAGGCGGCGGCATTCGACGATGCGGCGCTCGGCCGGCCCCTGGTCTTCCAGCGTGCCGGTGTCGGGCAGCAGGCGCAGGAAGCGGTACTGGATGTGTTGCTCGGCGTGGGTGGCCACGAAGGTGCCCTTGCCCTGGCGGCGCACCAGCAGGTTGTCGGTGGCGAGTTCGTCGATCGCCTTGCGCACGGTGCCCTGGCTCACGCGAAAGCGCGCGGCCAGGTCGAATTCGCTCGGGATCATGTCGCCCGGCTTCCACTCGCCCGCCTGCAGGCTGCGCAGGATCAGGGTCTTGATCTGCTGGTACAGCGGGCTGAAGGCCGGCGCGGTGTTCTCGAACACGGGGGCGCCGGCCTCTGCAGGTGCCGCGTCGGTGGGATTCTGGGGTGAGGTGGCCATGCGTTTGCGGGCGCCATCGGGAGGGCGCTCATGGCTTCAATCATATCTTATATAAGACATAAGACAAATTGACGTATCAGGGTTTGCGAGGGTACACTCACGGGCTGTCCAGGGGGTTCGTCCGCCTCGTCATTTCTCTCTTCCCCAACGTCCTTTTCCGGAGTTTTCACCATGAACAAGAAGCCCGTTCGCGTTGCCGTCACCGGCGCCGCTGGCCAGATCGGTTACGCCCTGCTGTTTCGCATCGCCTCCGGCGAGATGCTGGGCAAGGACCAGCCCGTGATCCTGCAGCTGCTGGAAATCCCGGACGAGAAGGCTCAGAAGGCGCTCAAGGGCGTGATGATGGAGCTGGAAGACTGCGCGTTCCCGCTGCTGGCCGGCATGGAAGCCCACAGCGATCCCATGACCGCCTTCAAGGACACCGACTACGCCCTGCTGGTGGGTGCCCGTCCGCGCGGCCCCGGCATGGAGCGCGCCGACCTGCTGGCCGCCAACGCCCAGATCTTCACCGCCCAGGGCAAGGCGCTGGACAAGGTCGCCAGCCGCGACGTCAAGGTGCTGGTGGTCGGCAACCCCGCCAACACCAACGCCTACATTGCCATGAAGAGCGCGCCCAGCCTGCCGCGCGAGAACTTCACCGCCATGCTGCGCCTGGACCACAACCGCGCCGCCAGCCAGATCGCCGCCAAGACCGGTGGCAAGGTCGGCGAGATCGAGAAGCTCACCGTCTGGGGCAACCACTCGCCCACCATGTACGCCGACTACCGCTTCGCCACCATCGGCGGCAAGAGCGTGAAGGACGCGATCAACGACCAGGTCTGGAACGCCGACACCTTCCTGCCCACCGTGGGCAAGCGCGGCGCCGCCATCATCGAGGCGCGTGGCCTGTCGTCGGCCGCCTCGGCCGCCAACGCCGCCATCGACCACATGCGCGACTGGGCCCTGGGCTCCAACGGCAAGTGGGTCACCATGGGCGTGCCCTCCAACGGCGAATACGGCATCCCCAAGGACGTGATCTTCGGCTTCCCGGTTACCACCGAAGGCGGCAAGTACAAGATCATCGAAGGCCTGGAAATCGACGCCTTCTCGCAAGAGCGCATCAACAAGACGCTGGATGAGCTCAAGGGTGAGCAGGACGGCGTCAAGCACCTCCTGTAATCGGCTGGTAACCGCGCCTTGGCTCCCGTTCATCCCCGCCACATCCTGCTCGGTGCCCAGGCCGGCGCGTTCGCGCTGCCGGTCTGCGACCACTACAGCGGGGTGGAAGCCCGGATGCGCAAGAGCCTGGCGCTGCAGGCCGAGATGGCCGAGGAGTTCGGCACCTGCGTCTTCGACGTCACGCTGGACTGCGAGGACGGCGCGCCCGTGGGCGGCGAGGCCGAGCACGCCGCGCTGGTGACCGAACTGGCCCTGGCCGCGGCGCCCGAGGCGCGCGTGGCGGTGCGCGTTCACCCGGTGGACCATGCGGCGTTCGACGCCGATGTGGCCACCATCGCGGCGCGCGCGGGCCATCGCCTGGCCCACCTCATGGTGCCCAAGGTGGAATCGGTGGCCGACGTGCAGCGCGCGGCGGACGCACTCGACGCCGCCGGCGCCCGGGCCTTGCCCCTGCACGTGCTGGTCGAATCCCCCGCGGCGGTGCACCGTGCCTTCGACATCGCGGCGCATCCCCGCGTGCAGAGCATCAGTTTCGGGCTGATGGACTTCGTCTCGGCGCACGGCGGCGCCATCCCGGCCGACGGGATGAGCGCCGCCGGCCAGTTCTCGCACCCGCTGGTGCTGCGCGCCAAGCTGGAGATCGCCTCGGCCTGCCACGCACACGGCAAGGTGCCCTCGCATTGCGTGGTGACCGAGTTCAAGCACCTGGATGCCCTGCAGCAGGCGGCCCGCAAGGCCGCCCGGGAGCTCGGTTACACGCGCATGTGGAGCATCCATCCCGACCAGATCCGCCCCATCCTGGCCGCGTTCGCGCCCCAGGCGAGCGAGGTTCACACCGCCGCCGCCCTCATCGAGCGCGCCCTGGCCGCCGACTGGGCGCCGGTGCAGTTCGAAGGCCGCCTGCACGACCGGGCGAGCTACCGCTACTTCTGGCAGGTGCTGGAGCGCGCGCACCAGACCGGCCTGCCATTGCCCGACACGGTGCAAGCCCACTTCGCCGAACCCGCTGCCCTGCGGCATTGAGCTTGCTTGCCCCGTCCCCACCTGTTTTCTGCCCCACGAATTTCACTTCCCCACTGGAGAACCCCATGTCCACCTTCCTCACCGACTACCGCGCCCACGCCGCCGAACGCGCCGCGCTGGGCATTCCTCCGCTGCCGCTGGACGCCAAGCAGGTCGCCGACCTGATCGAGCTGATCAAGGCGCCGCCGGCCGGTGAGGACGCTTTCCTGCTGGACCTGCTCACGCACCGCGTGCCGCCCGGCGTGGACGACGCGGCCAAGGTCAAGGCCAGCTTCCTGGCCGCCGTGGCGCACGGCGACGTGAAGGTGGGTCTGATCTCCAAGTCCAAGGCCACCGAGCTGCTGGGCACCATGGTGGGCGGCTACAACGTGCACCCGCTGATCGAGCTGCTGGACGACGAGGAAGTGGCCAGCGTGGCGGCCGAGGGCCTGAAGAAGACCCTGCTGATGTTCGACTTCTTCAACGACGTGGCCGAGAAGGCCAAGGCCGGCAACGCCAAGGCCCGCCAGGTGATGCAGAGCTGGGCCGATGCCGAGTGGTTCACCAGCCGCCCTGAAGTCGAAAAGACCATCACCGTGACCGTGTTCAAGGTGCCCGGCGAAACCAACACCGACGACCTCTCGCCCGCGCCCGACGCCTGGAGCCGCCCGGACATCCCGCTGCATTACCTCGCCATGCTGAAGAACACGCGCGAAGGCGCGGCCTTCAAGCCCGAGGAAGACGGCAAGCGCGGCCCGATGCAGTTCATCGACGACCTGAAGAAGAAGGGCCACCTCGTGGCCTACGTGGGCGATGTGGTGGGCACCGGCTCCAGCCGCAAGTCGGCCACCAACAGCGTGATCTGGGCCACCGGCCAGGACATCCCCTTCGTGCCCAACAAGCGCTTCGGTGGCGTCACGCTGGGCGGCAAGATCGCCCCCATCTTCTTCAACACCCAGGAAGACTCGGGCGCGCTGCCGATCGAAGTGGACGTGAGCAAGCTCGAAATGGGCGACGTGATCGACATCCACCCCTACGACGGCAAGATCACCAAGGGTGGCGCCACGCTGGTCGAATTCCAGCTGCGCAGCGACGTGCTGTTCGACGAAGTGCGCGCCGGCGGCCGCATCAACCTGATCATCGGCCGCTCGCTCACCGCCAAGGCGCGTGAGTTCCTGGGCCTGCCCGCCAGCACGGTGTTCCGCCTGCCGCAGGCACCCGCCGAAACCAAAGCCGGCTTCACCCTGGCGCAGAAGATGGTGGGCCGCGCGGTTGGCCTGCCCGAAGGCTTCGGCGTTCGCCCCGGCACCTACTGCGAACCCAAGATGACCACCGTCGGCTCGCAGGACACCACCGGCCCGATGACGCGCGACGAACTGAAAGACCTGGCCTGCCTGGGCTTCAGCGCCGACATGGTGATGCAGTCCTTCTGCCACACCGCCGCCTACCCCAAGCCGGTGGACGTGAAGACCCACCGCGAGCTGCCCGCCTTCATCAGCAACCGCGGCGGCGTGGCCCTGCGCCCGGGCGACGGCGTGATCCACAGCTGGCTCAACCGCCTGCTGCTGCCCGACACCGTGGGCACCGGCGGTGACTCGCACACCCGTTTCCCGATCGGCATCAGCTTCCCCGCCGGCTCCGGCCTGGTGGCCTTCGGCGCCGCCACCGGCGTGATGCCGCTGGACATGCCCGAATCCGTGCTGGTGCGCTTCAAGGGCCAGATGCAGCCCGGCGTGACCCTGCGCGACCTGGTGCACGCGATCCCGCTGTACGCGATCAAGGCCGGTCTGCTGACCGTGGCCAAGGCCGGCAAGATCAACATCTTCTCGGGCCGCATCCTGGAAATCGAAGGCCTGCCGGACCTCAAGGTCGAACAGGCCTTCGAGCTGAGCGACGCTTCGGCCGAGCGCTCGGCCGCCGGTTGCACCATCAAGCTCAACCCCGAGCCGGTGAAGGAATATCTCACCAGCAACGTGGTGCTGATGAAGAACATGATCGCCCAGGGCTACGCCGATGCCCGCAGCCTGAAGCGCCGCATCGAGAAGGTGGAAGCCTGGCTGGCCAACCCCAGCCTGCTCGAAGCCGACAAGGACGCCGAGTACGCCGCCGTGATCGAGATCGACCTGGCCGACATCAAGGAACCCATCCTCTGCTGCCCGAACGACCCCGATGACGCCAAGACCCTGTCCGACGTGGCCGGCACCAAGATCGATGAAGCCTTCATCGGTTCGTGCATGACCAACATCGGCCACTTCCGCGCCGCGGCCAAGCTGCTGGGCGGCCAGCGCGACATTCCCGTCAAGCTGTGGGTCGCGCCGCCGACCAAGATGGACGAGAGCGAGCTGATCAAGGAAGGCCACTACTCGGCGTTCGGCACCGCCGGTGCCCGCACCGAAATGCCCGGCTGCTCGCTGTGCATGGGCAACCAGGCGCAAGTGCGCGAAGGCGCCACCGTGGTGTCCACCTCCACCCGCAACTTCCCGAACCGCCTGGGCAAGAACACCAACGTGTACCTGGCCTCCGCCGAACTCGCCGCCATCGCCTCCAAGCTGGGCCACATCCCCACCGTGGCCGAGTACCACGAAGCCATGGGCGTGGTGAACAAGGACGGCGCCGCGATCTACCAGTACATGAACTTCGACCAGATCGAGGAGTACGCCGAAGCCGCGAAGGGCGTCACCGCGTAAAGGGCGCCGCCCGCGCCGCCTTCGGCGTCACCCCTCAGGGGTGGCGCTGGAGGGCCGACGCAGCCGAACCCCTGGATTCAAAAAAGCCGCTGCGGTTGCAGCGGCTTTTTTTTATCCTGCCAGTGCGCGCCGGTTCCAGGGCATGCGCATCAGCACGCGGGCCAGGCCGCAGAAGCCCGAGGCGCCCGCGAACACCAGGCCTGCCCCGACGAAGCCCGAGAGCGCATGGAACCAGGGCGAGACGGTGGCGCCCAGCACCGCGCCCAGCACGATCAGCGAGCCCGCCACGATCTGCACCTGCCGCTGCAGCTCCAGCGGCTGGGAGACATCGGTGATCACCGGGAGCCCCGCCTTCTTCCAGGCATCCAGCCCGCCTTCGAGCACATAGGCCTCGCACGCCGTGCAGGCGCCCAGCGCGGACGCGTTGACCTGCGTGCGGTTGCCCGAGCGGCAATGGAAGATGACGGCCGACGCGCCGTCCTCCAGCGGCAGGCCGTTGTTCTTCAGTTGCTCCATGGGCGCATGGCGCGCCAGCGCGATGCGCTCGCGGGCATGCTCGTCGGCGGCCCGGATGTCGATCAGGATCGCGCCCTGTTTCACGAGTGCCTGCGCGGCTTGAGGAGAGAGGGGCTTCAAGGACATGGTGGGGTTTTCCAAAGCAAGGTCAGGGACAGAAGATGGACTTGAGCGTGGCGATGAGCCGGGCCACGTCGGGGTTTTCGATGCGGTAGTGCAGGGTCTGCGACTCGCGCCGATAGGCCACCAGCCCCTCGTCGCGCATCTTGGCGAGGTGCTGGGACAAGGCGGACTGGCTCAGGGGCACCTGCTCGAGCAGCGTGCCCACCGTCATCTCCCCATGCTCGATCAGCAGGCAGAGCACCAGCAGCCGGTGTTCGTTGCCAACGGCCCGAAGCAGGGCGGCGGCCTGGGCGGCACCGGTCTGGAGAAATTGCGTGTCTTTGCGGGTGGCCATGGCGTTTGTATTTTAGATGTCTCTAATTTAGCATAAACTAATAAATAGTTCAGCCCCACCCATCGATGTGAGACAAGCCATGCCTTCCTCCGCGCAGATTCAGGCCTTCTTCGACGAAGCGACCCACACCGTGACCTACCTGGTGGCCGACCCTGCTACCCGGCAGGCGGCGGTGATCGACCCGGTGCTCGACTACGACCACCGCAGTGGCAAGGCCTCGACCGCGTCGGCCGACCGGGTGCTGGCGGCGGCGCACGAGCAGGCGCTGGAGATCGTCTGGGTGCTGGAAACGCATGCCCATGCGGATCACCTGAGCGCGGCGCCGTACCTGAAAGAGCGCACCGGCGCGCAGGTCGCCATCGGTGAGCACATTCGCGAGGTTCAAATCCTCTTTCGCCCGGTGTTCAACCTCGACGATGTCTCGGGCGACGGCAGCGAGTTCGATCGCTTGCTGCGCGATGGCGAGACGCTGGCCATCGGTGACCTGACCGTGGGCGTCATGCACACGCCAGGCCACACGCCCGCCTGCGTGTCCTACCGCATTGGCGATGCGGTGTTCGTGGGCGACACGCTGTTCATGCCCGACTACGGCACCGCGCGCGCGGACTTCCCCGGCGGCAGCGCCCGCACGCTCTACCAATCGATCCAGCGGCTGCTGGCCCTGCCGCCGCAGACGCGGCTCTTCATGTGCCACGACTACAAGGCGCCCGGGCGCGATCACTTTGCCTGGGAGACCACCGTGGCCGACGAACGCGCGCGCAACGTGCATGTGCATGAAGGTGTGAGCGTCGACGAGTTCGTGGCCCTGCGCCAGCACCGCGACGCGACGCTGGCCGCCCCCACGCTGCTGCTGCCCTCGATCCAGGTCAACATCCGGGCGGGCCGGCTGCCCGAGGCCGAATCCAATGGCGTGCGCTACCTGAAGGTCCCCATCCGCCTGTCCAACTGAGGTCGTGCGGCGTCAGGCCCGAGCGGCGAGCGAACGCAGCAGCGCCGCCGAGGCCTCGTCGCCGGGGAAGAAGGTCTCCAGCGCCAGCTCCTGCAGCGTGATGTCCACCGGGGAGCCGAACACCGTGGTCGTGCTCACGAGGTTCAGCACGCCATGGCCGGTGTTGAACTGGAAGGGCATCAGCACGCCATGGTGCTCGCCCGGCAGCGTGCCGGCGTCGTTGCCGAACGATGCCGGGTAGCCCTTGAGCTCGGCCAGCAGCGCGGCCAGCGCTTCGTCGCCGGTGGCGTGGATCTGCTGGCGCAGGCGCTCGAACAGGTGCTCGCGCCATTGCCGCAGGTTGGCGATGCGCGGCGCCAGCCCCTCGGGGTGCAGGCTCAGGCGCAGCACGTTGACGGGGCCCTCCAGCAGCCGGGGCGAGGCCCCCACCATCAGCAGCGGCACCAGGCGGTTGGCCATCACCAGGTTCCAGTGCCGGTCCATCGCCAGCGCGGGCCAGGGTTCGTGGCAGTCCAGGATGCGCTTGACCGCCGCGCGCGCCGAGGCCATGTCGGGCGCGTCCAGCGGGCGCTCGCGGTACATCGGGGCGTACCCGGCGGCTTCCAGCAGCGCGTTGCGTTCGCGCAGCGGCACCTCGAGGCGGTCGACCAGGCGCAGCACCATGTCTCGGCTGGGGCTGGCGCGGCCGGTCTCCACGTAGCTCAGGTGCCGGGTGGACACATCGGCCACGTGCGCCAGGTCGAGCTGGCTCAGGCGGCGCCGCTGGCGCCAGTGGCGCAGGCGTTCGCCGAACGGGGAGGGAGTGGTCAGGGCGTTCATGGGCGGCATGGTAGGGCACCCGGGCGCCGCCCGGCCATGACCTGCCACGTCATGGACGTCGAGCACCCGCCGGCCGACCATGCACCCCGGATGCCCTGAATTCCATCCGTCCTCACCTCATCAAGGAGTGCACCATGTCCCTCATCGCTTCCCTCACTTCCCCGGTCGGCCTGCGCCGCGTGCTCTGGGCCGATGCCCTGTCCGGCTCCGGCACCGCCGTGCTGCACCTGGTCCTGACCGGCTCGCTGTCCACCCTGCTGGGCCTGCCCGGCGCGCTGCTCAGCGCCTCGGGCATCCTGCTGCTGCTCTACGTCGCCCTGGCCGGCACGCTGGCCTTGCAGGCCACGCCGTCGCGCGCACTGCTGGGCGTGCTGGTGCTCGGCAACTTCGCCTGGATGGCGGCCTGCCTCGCGCTGCTGTTCGGCGGCCAGGTCTCGCCCACGCCGCTGGGCCAGGCCTACCTGGTGGTGCAGGCGGTGGCGGTGCTGGTGCTGGCCGAGCTGCAATGGATGGCGCTGCGTCGCCAGCGGCCGGCCGCCCTGGCCTGAGGCGTGTGCGCCAGCGCACAGATGTGCGCGCACCGAGCGCCTACGCTGGATGGGCGCCCGCGACGGACCGGCCGTCGCGGGCGCCCATCGGTCTTTTTGAACAAGGAAAACAACCATGACGCTTGGAACCATCCTCCTGATCATCCTCATCCTGATCCTGCTCGGCGTCTTTCCCACCTGGCCTCACAGCCGCGGCTGGGGGTATGGGCCCAGCGGGGTGCTCGGGGTGGTGCTCATCATCGTGATCGTGCTGCTGCTCACCGGCCGTTTGTGACGCAATTCATGGCCGTCAGCACGGATTAGCGGGCTCCTGACAGAATGGACCGGTGTTTCACCGATTCCGTCAGGAGCCCCACATGCCCACGACCAGCCATTTCGCCCATCCCTTCGCCTCCACCGTCAAGACCTTCAAGACCGCCTCGGGCAAGAGCGGCCGCTTCTATTCCCTGCCGGCGCTGGCCAGACAGTACCCCTCTGTGAAGCGCCTGCCGGTGTCGCTGCGCATCGTGCTGGAGAGCGTGCTGCGCCATTGCGATGGCGAGCGCGTGACGCCCGACCACGTGGCGCAGCTCGCGCAATGGCAGCCCAACACCGCGCGCACCGACGAAATCCCCTTCACCGTGGCGCGCGTGGTGCTGCAGGACTTCACCGGCGTGCCCCTGCTGGCCGACCTGGCCGCCATGCGCAGCGTGGCCCAGCGCCTGGGCCAGGACCCGAAGAAGATCGAGCCCCTGGTGCCGGTGGACCTGGTGGTGGACCACTCGGTGATGGTCGACCACTACGGCACCAAGCAGGCGCTCGACCTCAACATGAAGCTGGAATTCCAGCGCAACAACGAGCGCTACCAGTTCATGAAGTGGGGCATGCAGGCCTTCGACACCTTCGGCGTGGTGCCTCCGGGCTTCGGCATCGTGCACCAGGTGAACCTGGAGTACCTGGCGCGCGGCGTGCACATGAAGGGCGGCATGTACTACCCCGACACCCTGGTGGGCACCGACAGCCACACCACCATGATCAACGGCATCGGCGTGGTGGCCTGGGGCGTGGGCGGCATCGAGGCCGAGGCCGCCATGCTGGGCCAGCCGGTGTACTTCCTCACGCCCGACGTGGTGGGCTTCGAGCTCACCGGCCGCCTGCGCGAAGGCGTGACCGCCACCGACCTGGTGCTCACCGTCACCGAGATCCTGCGCCAGCACAAGGTGGTGGGCAAGTTCGTCGAGTTCTTCGGCGAAGGCACGGCCTCGCTCGCGCTGCCCGACCGCGCCACCATCGCCAACATGGCGCCCGAGTACGGCGCCACCATGGGCTTCTTCCCGGTGGACGAGAAGACGCTGGCCTACTTCCGCGGCACCGGCCGCAGCGCGGCCGAGATCGAGGCCTTCGAGGCCTACTTCCGGGCCCAGGGCCTGTTCGGCGTGCCGGCCAGCGGCGAGATCGACTACTCCAAGGTCGTCAAACTGGACCTCGGCCTGGTCACGCCGAGTCTGGCCGGCCCCAAGCGCCCGCAGGACCGCATCGAACTCGGCCAGGTGGCGCGCCAGTTCTGCGACCTGTTCAGCAAGCCCAACGAGCAGAACGGCTTCAACCGCCCGGCCGAGCTGCTGCACACGCGCTACCACGCGATCGACAACGAGATGGCGCCCGTGGCCGTGCCCTCGGCCAAGCCCACGCCCGAAGGCGCGCCGCGCTTCGAGGTGGAGATGGTGGCCAACCGGCCGGTGCGCGCCAGCGCGCCGGTCAAGGAACCGCGTGGCGACCTCACCATCGGCAACGGCGACGTGCTGATCGCCGCCATCACCAGTTGCACCAACACCAGCAACCCCGGCGTGCTGCTGGCCGCCGGCCTGCTGGCCAAGAAGGCGGTGGAAGCCGGCCTCAAGGTGCAGCCGCACATCAAGACCTCGCTGGCCCCCGGCTCGCGCATCGTCACCGAATACCTCACCCAGACCGGCCTGCTGCCCTACCTGGAAAAGCTCGGCTTCGCGCTCGCCGGCTATGGCTGCACCACCTGCATCGGCAACGCGGGCGACCTCGCGCCCGAGCTCAACGCGGTCATCACGCAGAACGACCTCATCTGCGCCGCGGTGCTCTCGGGCAACCGCAACTTCGAGGCCCGCATCCACCCCAACCTCAAGGCCAACTTCCTCGCCAGCCCGCCGCTGGTGGTGGCCTACGCCATCGCCGGCAACGTCATGAAAGACCTCATGACCGAGCCGGTGGGCAAGGGCAAGGGCGGCAAGCCGGTGTTCCTGGGCGACATCTGGCCCAGCAGCGACGAGATCTACCAGCTCATGAAGTTCGCCATGAACGGCAAGGCCTACCGCGAGAACTACGCGCGCGTGGCCAGCGAGCCCGGCAAGCTGTGGGAGCACATCAAGGGCGTCTCGGGCAATGCCTACACCTGGCCCAAGAGCACCTACATCGCCGAGCCGCCGTTCTTCGAAACCTTCCAGCTCGCGGCCACGGCGTCCGCCGAGCCGCCGGCGGTGCGTGGCGCGCGCGTCATGGCGCTGTTCGGCGACTCCATCACCACCGACCACATCTCGCCGGCCGGCAACATCGCCGAGAACTCGCCCGCTGGCCAGTGGCTGCTGGCGCATGGCGTGCTCAAGGCCGATTTCAACAGCTACGGCGCGCGCCGGGGCCACCACGAGGTGATGATGCGCGGCACCTTCGCCAACGTGCGCATCAAGAACCTGATGCTGGCCCCCCTGCCCGGCGGATCGCGCGAGGAGGGCGGCTGGACGATCTACCAGCTCGACGGCGTGGGCCAGGGCCAGAAGATGAGCATCTTCGACGCCGCCATGCGCTACCAGGCCGCCGGCGTGCCCACCGTGGTGTTCGCGGGCGAGGAGTACGGCACCGGCTCCAGCCGCGACTGGGCCGCCAAGGGCACCCAGCTGCTGGGCATCAAGGCCGTGGTGGCGCGCAGCTTCGAGCGCATCCACCGCTCCAACCTGGTCGGCATGGGTGTGTTGCCATTGCAATTCAAGGCCGGCGACTCCTGGGAAAGCCTGGGCCTGGCCGGTGACGAAACCATCGACGTGGTCCCGCACCCCGACCTGCTGCCGCAGAGCGAGGCCCGGCTGGTCATCACCCGCGCCAACGGCGAGCGCCGCGAGGTGAACGTCATTCTGCGCATCGACACGCCGGTGGAGGTGAACTATTACCGCGACGGGGGAATCCTCCCCTACGTCCTCAGGCAATTGTTGAGCGCTTGAGCCCGATGCCGCAACGCGGCATGATGTGTTTTCGTTCTGCCCTTCGGGAGTCGCCATGCGAAAGCCTGCCTTGTACAGCCCGTCCACCCGCCCCGGGGTGCCGAAGGCGGGCGCGCAAGGCGCCGGGCCGGCCGCGGCACAGGCCGACGCCCCGGCGGCACCCATCCCGCGCCGGCGCCGCTGGCGGGCCGCCGCCGCCCGCTGGGCGGCCAGCCCGCGCGTCATGTGGTCGGCCCTGGCCCTGCTCGCGGCCCTGCTGGCCGCCAGCGCCTGGCAGGGCAGCGCGAACGGGCCCAAGGCGCTGACGCAGAAGGACATCGACGCGGCCGTGCTGCGCACCCTCACCACCCAGAACATCCCGTCCAAGGCCGCGCGCGCGGCGGAGAAGATCCGCCCCGCCGTGGTGCGCGTCATGTCCTTCGGCAAGGACAAGAAGGGCGAGGAGCAGGAAATGGGGGTGGGCACGGGCGTGGTGATCGTGGACAAGGGCATCATCCTGACCAACCTGCACGTGGTGCAGCACGCGCAGACCATCAAGCTGGTGTTCGCCGACGGCACCGAGTCCGGCGCCAGCATCACCGGCGTGCAGGCCCAGAACGACCTGGCCGTGCTGCAGGCCCACACCATCCCGGACGACCTGATCGCCGCCACCATGCGATCCACCGGCGACCTCGTGCCCGGCGACGAGGTGGTCGCGGTGGGCTTTCCCTTCGGCATCGGCCCCTCCACCTCGTCGGGCGTCATCTCCGGTTTCGACCGCGCCTTCAAGTCGCCCGAGGGCGAGCAGGAGATCGGCAACCTGATCCAGTTCGACGCCGCGGCCAACCCCGGCAACTCGGGCGGCCCGCTGGTCACCATGGATGGCGAGGTCGTCGGCATCGTCACCGGCATCCTCAACCCGACCAGCCACCGCACCTTCCTTGGCATCGGTTTTGCAGTGCCGATCGAGAGCGCCGCCAGCGCCGCCGGTCTGCCCCCGTTCTAGTTCTTCCTTTCTTCACAGGAGCGTTCCATGGACCAAAGCACCGCCCCCGACACCGCCCAGCTCATGGAGCAGATCCTGTACGAGGTCAAGCGCGTGGTGGTCGGGCAGGACCGGTTCCTCGAACGTGTCATGGTCGCCATGCTGGCCCAGGGCCACCTGCTGGTCGAGGGCGTGCCTGGCCTGGCCAAGACCCTCACCGTGAAGACGCTGGCCAGCGTCGTGCAGGGCCGCTTCAAGCGCATCCAGTTCACCCCCGACCTGGTGCCCGCCGACCTCGTGGGCACGCGCATCTACAACCAGAAGACCGGCGACTTCAGCACCTCGCTGGGCCCCGTGTTCGCCAATCTGCTGCTGGCCGACGAGATCAACCGCGCGCCGGCCAAGGTGCAGAGCGCGCTGCTGGAGGTGATGCAGGAACGCCAGGTGACCATCGCCGGTGAGACGCACAAGGTGCCCAACCCCTTCCTGGTGATGGCCACGCAGAACCCGATCGAGACCGAAGGCACCTACCCGCTGCCCGAGGCGCAGGTCGACCGCTTCATGATGAAGGTGATGGTGGACTACCCGAGCGACGAAGAGGAGTTCGTCATCGTCGAGCGCGTCACCGGCCCGGCCGTCAACGTCAACGCGGTGGCCACCACCGACCAGCTCGCCGCGCTGCAGGCGCAATGCCGGCAGGTGTACGTGGACCCTTCGCTCGTGCAGTACGCGGTCAAGCTGGTATCGGCCACGCGCACGCCCGAGAAACACGGCATCAAGGACATGGCGCACCTCATCACCTTCGGCGCCAGCCCGCGCGCCACCATCGGCCTGGTGGAAGGCGCGCGCGCCCTGGCCATGCTGCGCGGGCGCGGCTACGCCCTGCCCGAAGACATGACCGACCTCGTGCCCGACGTGCTGCGCCACCGCGTGGTGCTGTCCTACGAGGGCCTGTCCGAAGGCCTGACCAGCGAAACCCTGATCGGCCGCATCATGAAACACATTCCCGCGCCGGCCCGGCCGCTGGAACACGAGAAAAAGGTGGCTTGACATGCTCAGTCGGCTGTTCGGCAGGAAAGGCGGGGCGCCGGCCAACGCCGCGGCCGCCGCCACGCCGGTCGCGCGCCGGGCCGAGGCGCTGCTGCGCCGGCTCGAATGGACCGTGCTGCGCCGGCTCGACGGCCTGCTGCAGGGCGACTACCGCACCCTCATGCGCGGCTCCGGCCTCGACCTCGCCGACCTGCGCGAGTACCAGCACCACGACGACGTGCGCCACATCGACTGGAACGTGACGGCGCGCCTGCAGACGCCGCACGTGCGCGTGTTCACCGAAGACCGCGAGATGGCCGCCTGGTTCCTGCTCGACCTCAGCCCCTCGGTGGACTTCGGTTCGGGCGAGCAGCGCAAGAGCCAGGTACTGCTGGACTTCACCGCCGTGCTCGCGCGCCTGATCGGGCGCCACGGCAACCGCGTGGGCGCCGTGCTCTACGGCTCGCGCGGCCAGCCCGTGGTGGACGCGGTGCTGCCCGCGCGCGGCGGCCGCACCCAGGTGCTGCGGCTCATGCAGATGGTGCTGCAGCCGCCGGTGCACGCCAACGCGAAGAACGGCGTGACCCAGCTCGCCGACCTGCTCAAGGCCGCCGTGCACACCGTGCGCCAGCGCGGCACCGTGTTCGTGGTGTCCGACTTCATCAGCGAGCCCGGCTGGGAGAAACCCCTGGGCGAACTCGCGCGCCGCCACGACGTGGTCGCCGTGCGCCTGCTCGACCCGCTCGAACTCGACCTGCCCGACCTCGGCCTGATTCCGATCCGCGATGCCGAGACCGGCGAACAGCTCCTGGTCGACACGCACGACGCCGGCTTTCGCCAGCGCTTCGCGCGCATCGCCGCGCAGCGCGAGGCGCAGCTGCGCGAAAGCCTGGGCCGCGCCGGCGTCGACACCCTGGAGCTGTCCACCGACGACGACCTGGCCGAGGCCGTGCTGCGTTTCATCGACCTGCGCAAGCGCCGCCTGCGCGAGACGCGCAACGGCACCGGCGCACGCCCTGTGCCCACCCAGTTGCCTACCCGGGACCGCCGCAGCTTCAGCGGCGTCCCACGCGAAGGAGCCCGTCCATCATGAACAACTGGCCCGTCACCTTTCTCTGGCCGCAGTTGCTGTGGTTGCTGCTCGCGCTGCCGCTGCTGGTGCTGCTCTACGTGTGGCTGCTGCGAAGGCGCAAGCAGACCGCGCTGCGTTATGCCAGCCTGTCCATCGTGCGCGAGGCCATGGGCAAGGGCCCGGGCTGGCGCCGCCACGTGCCCCCGGTGCTGCTGCTGCTGGCCATCGGCATCATGCTGCTGGCCTCGGCGCGGCCCATGGCCACCATCGTGCTGCCCTCGACCCAGCAGACCATCATCCTGGCGATGGACGTCTCGGGCAGCATGCGCGCCGAAGACGTCAAGCCCAACCGCCTGGTGGCCTCGCAGAACGCGGCCAAGGCCTTCCTGGCCGAACTGCCGCGCCATGTGAAGGTCGGCATCGTTGCTTTCGCGGGCTCTGCGCAGGTGGTGCAGCCCGTCACGCTCAGCCGCGAAGACCTGGTCACCGCGATCGACAAGTTCCAGCTGCAGCGCGCCACCGCCATCGGCAGCGCCATCGTGGTCTCGCTCTCCGAGCTGTTCCCCGAGCAGCGCATCAACCTCGGCGACATGACCTACAGCCGCAACACCGATCCGTTCGCGCCCAAGGGCCGCTCGCTCGACCAGCCCAAGCCCGACGAGAAGACCTTCACGCCGGTGGCCCCGGGCTCCTACACCTCGGCCGCGATCATCCTGCTCACCGACGGCCAGCGCACCACCGGCGTGGACACCGCCGAGGCCGCGAAGATGGCGGCCGAGCGCGGGGTGCGCGTCTACACCGTGGGCGTGGGCACGGTGGACGGCGAGATCATCGGCTTCGAAGGCTGGTCCATGCGCGTGCGGCTCGACGAGGAAAGCCTCAAGGAAGTGGCGCGCGCCACGCAGGCCGAGTACTACTACGCCGGCACCGCCGAGAACCTCAAGAAGGTCTACGAGACCCTGAGCTCGCGGCTGACGGTGGAGAAGAAGGAAACCGAAATCTCCGGCCTGCTGGCCCTGGCCGCCTCGCTGCTCGCGCTGCTGTCGGCAGGCCTGTCGGTGCTCTGGTTCAACCGCATCCTCTGAACGCCGAGGGCACGCGCCGGCACGTGGCGCAGCGGCCCGTGCGTCGGCGCGCCACGAAGAAGGCCTGAACGGCGAACCGTTCCGGCCCACCGGCTGCGCCTGCAGAACCGGTGCTGAGCGCCTCCCATTTCCCCACCATCGCACCGCGCCCTCGGCCATGAGGCGCGGTCCTCTGCGCGCGCCTTGACGCCGCATCACCGGCCGTCGCATCCGGGAAAACACTTATCTCACGATCGAGACAAGTATCAAAAAAGATACTAGTATCAAAACATAGAAGAGATGTCGAACCTCGCCGAAGCCTTGCGGCGATGTCCCGTGCAACGAAAGCCCTGTGGGGTGGAGACTCAAATGAGCAAGAAAGATGCGGTGGATGGCTACAGCTGGAAAGCCCTGGCGGGCTCGGCGGTGGGCTATGCGATGGATGGATTCGACCTGCTGATCCTGGGCTTCATGCTCAGCGCGATCTCGGCCGAGCTGCAACTGACGCCCAGCCAGGCCGGGTCCCTGGTGACCTGGACCCTGGTGGGCGCGGTCTTCGGCGGCATCGTCTTCGGGGCGCTGAGCGATCGGTACGGGCGCATCCGGGTGCTCACCTGGACCATCGTGCTGTTCGCCGTCTTCACCGGCCTGTGCGCGTTCGCGCAGGGCTACTGGGACTTGCTGATCTACCGCACGATCGCGGGCATCGGCCTGGGCGGGGAGTTCGGCATCGGCATGGCGCTGGCGGCCGAGGCCTGGCCCGCCAAACACCGCGCGCGAGTGTCCTCGTACGTGGCGCTGGGCTGGCAATGTGGCGTGCTCGGCGCCGCCTTGCTGACGCCCTTGCTCCTGCCCGTCATCGGCTGGCGTGGCATGTTCCTGGTGGGGGTGCTGCCCGCCCTGGTGGCCTGGGTGATCCGCAACAAGCTGCATGAACCCGAGGTGTTCGTGCGCCAGGCCGCCAGGCCGGCGTCGAAGGGGCAGGCCTTCAGGCTGCTGGCGAAGGACAAGGCGACCGCGAAGATCAGCGCGGGCATCGTGGTGCTGTGCTCGGTGCAGAACTTCGGCTACTACGGAATCATGATCTGGATGCCCAGCTTTCTGGCCAAGCAGCTCGGATTCAACCTCACCAAATCGGCCCTGTGGACCTCGGTGACCATCCTCGGGATGATGGCCGGCATCTTCATCTTCGGCCAGCTGGCCGATCGCATCGGCCGCAAGCCCAGCTTCCTGTTGTTCCAGGCGGGCGCCGTGGCCATGGTGCTGTTCTATTCGCAACTGACCGACCCCCTCCAGATGTTGTGGGCGGGTGCCGTGCTGGGCATGTTCGTCAACGGCATGCTGGGTGGCTACGGTGCGCTGATGTCGGAGGCCTACCCGACGGAGGCCCGTGCCACGGCGCAGAACGTGCTGTTCAACATCGGCCGCGGCGTGGGTGGGTTCGGGCCCGTGGTCGTGGGGGCGCTGGTCAGTGCCTATTCGTTCCAGATCGCCATCGCCTTGCTGGCCGCCATCTACCTGCTGGACATGGTGGCCACGGTGTTTCTCATTCCCGAACTCAAGGGCAAGGAGCTGGAATGACCGAAGCGCTCCAGCATCTCCCGGCCGCACCACGGGCCTGCGCCACCATGACCGAGCGCGCCTGCTTCCAGCGCAATGCCGAGGCGGTGGCCTCGCACCGCTGCGAGGTGGTGGAGCACCGCTGGGTCAACGACCGCTACAAGTACCTCCGGCTCACCGCCGAGGTGGATCTCGCGGCCATCACCCGGCCCGGGCAGTTCTACCAGCTCAAGTGCCCGTCGACCGACGACATGAAGCCCTTCCTGCTGCGGCCGATGAGCGTCTATGGCGTCGGCCCCGCGCCCGGCACGATCGAATTCCTCTACAACGTGACCGGCCTGGGCACGAAGGCCCTGGCGACCCTGGCCGTGGGGGGGCAGATGGACATCGTCGGCCCGCTGGGCAACACCTTCGTGCTGGACGCCAGTGTCCGACGCATCCTGGTGGTGGCGCGGGGTGTCGGCCTGGCCACCATGGCGCCCTTGCTGCAACTGGCGGCGCGCTCGGGCATCGCCATCACGGCGGTGATGTCGGCACGCGCACCCCAGGACCTGATGCGCGACGAATTCCTGCGCGGTGCGCAGGCCGATCTGCACGTGGTCCATGACAGCGATGGCAGCTCGTCGGTCGAGGCGGTCGAGGTGCTGGTGCGCCGGCTGATGGACGCGCAGCACCACGATGTGGTCTACACCTGTGGATCGCACCGCCTGCTCATGTTGCTGCAGCAGGTGCTGAAGGACTATCCGCAGACGCGCGGTGAAGTCGCCATGGAACAGCGGATGGCCTGTGGCATGGGGGTCTGCCTCTCCTGTGTGCGGCTGTTCGATCACGGCGGCGACAAGCGGTTCCTGCGCGTCTGCCGCGAAGGCCCGGTGTTCTCGATCGATCAGGTGGTGGGGGAGGTGGAGTTTGGCTGATCTCCATGTCAAAGTGGGCGACGTCGCGCTGCGCAACCCCGTCATGCCCGCCTCCGGCTGCTTCGCGATCGAATACGCCGAAGCGCTGGACTTCAACCGCCTGGGCGCGCTGGTGATCAAGAGCGTCTCGCCGAAACCGCGCGCGGGCAACCCCACGCCGCGGGTGACCGAAACCCACGGCGGGATGATGAACTCCATCGGCATCCCGAGCAAAGGCCTGGAACACTACCGGCGCGAGGTGCTGCCGCCCTACACGCGGTTCGACACGCCGGTCGTCGTGTCCATCTCGGCCGACACGGTGGACGAGTTCGCGCAGGCCATCGAGGAGATGTCGCTGCCGGAGGTCGCCGTGATCGAGGCGAACATCTCGTGCCCCAACCTGGAGGCCGATGGCATGGCCTTCGCGATGACGCCCGAAACCACCTACAAGGTGGTGAGCGCCATCCGGCGGCGAACCCAGCACCCGTTCTGGGTCAAGCTCACGCCCAACGCATCGCACATTGCCGCCGTGGCGAAAGCCGCCGAGGAGGCCGGGGCGGACGCCCTGGTGATGGGCAACACGGTGCTGGGCATGTCCATCGACGTCCGCACCCGCAAGCCCAAGCTGGGCAATGTGATGGGCGGCTTGTCGGGGCCCGCCATCAAGCCGATTGCCTTGCGCATGGTGCACCAGTGCTACCGCAGCGTGCGCATCCCGGTCATCGGTTGCGGCGGCATCTCCAACGCCGAGGACGCGGTCGAGTTCATGCTGGCCGGTGCCAGTGCCGTCCAGGTCGGCACCGCGTCGTTCATCGACCCCGGTGCGATGCAGAAGATCGTCGACGGGCTTCACGCCTTCTGCGATGAGACCGGTGTGACCCACGTCCGCGAGTTGACCGGCCAGGTCCGGCTGGATCGGCAGCTGTCCGACCGCTGGTTGCGCTTTGCCCAGCAATCGGGTTGATGCCCACCGCCGGCGATTGCCATGAACCTTGTTGAACTTCGGCCCCTGGCCGAAAAACTCTTTGCCGACGTCCGTGAACTCTCGTTCGACGGGGTGGGCGTGACACGGGAAAGCTACGGACCGGGCGAAACCGCCACGGCGGACTACCTGCGGGACTTCGCGCGCTCGGAAGGGCTGGTGGCCACCTCGGACCGGGCCGCCAACGTGGTGTTCTCGCTGCCGGACGCGCCGATGGACCGGCCTTCGGTCTGGATCGGTTCGCACATCGACTCGGTGCCGCAAGGCGGCAACTTCGACGGTCTGGCCGGGGTCGTGGCGGGCCTGCTGTGCCAGGTGGCCCTGCGGCGCCAGGGCGTCAGTCCCGCGGTGCCCATCCAGACCATCGCCTTCCGGGGCGAGGAAAGCGCCTGGTTCGGCAAGGCCTACATGGGCTCCGGCGCCCTGTTCGGCAAGCTGGGCGCCGAGGACCTGGCGCTGCGCCAGCGCAGCACCGGCGAGTGCCTGGCCGATTGCATGAAGCACAGCGGTGCCGACATCGAGGCGGTCCGCGCGCAGGACGTGCTCATCGACAAGGCGGCGGTCAAGGCCTATATCGAACTCCACATCGAGCAGGGGCCGGTGATGGTGGCGCGCCAGCTGCCGCTGGCCGTGGTGTCGGGCATCCGTGGCAACGTCCGGCACAACCGCATCGAGTGCCTGGGCGATGCCCAGCACTCCGGCGTGGTGCCGCGCTGGCTCCGCCACGACGCCGTCTTCGCCGTCTCCGACCTGGTCATGCGGCTGGACGCCCATTGGCGGGCCTTGCTGGAACGCGGCACCGACCTGGTGGTGACGGTGGGCATTCTGCAGACGGACCCGGCGGAACACTCCATTTCGCGCATTCCCGGCCAGGTGGGCTTCAGCCTGGAGGCGCGCAGCAAAAGCACGGACACGCTCGAAGCCTTCTACCAGCTGGTGCAGGCTGAGGTGAGCGCGATCGCCCGTGAGCGGGGCGTGAGCTTCCGCTTCGACCGCCGCCTGTTGAGCGAGCCCGCCACCATGGACGAGCGCCTGTGCGCCCTGTTGTCGCAGGCTTGCGCGGACCAGGGGGCGGCCTACGAGGTCCTGCCCAGCGGCGCGGGGCACGACGCCGCGCTGTTCGCCAACGCGGGCATTCCCAGCGCGATGCTGTTCATCCGCAACCAGAACGGCTCGCACAACCCGCACGAGTCCATGGACCTCGACGATTTCATGCTGGGCGTGCAGGCGCTCTCCGTCGCGGCCAGCCGCATCGCCTGAAGAGGCCGACCATGACCGACCTGATCACGATCCGACGCCCCGACGACTGGCACCTGCATCTTCGCGATGGCGACGTGCTGGCCACCGTGCTGCCCTACACCTCAGGGTCGTTCGGCCGGGCGATGGTGATGCCCAACCTCCAGCCGCCGGTGGCCACGGTGGAGGCGGCCCGTGCGTACCGGGCGCGCATCCTGGCCGCGGTGCCCGCGGGCGATCGCTTCATGCCCCTGATGACCGCCTACCTCTGCGACCACACGCCGCCCGACGAATTGCGCCGCGGCCACGAAGAGGGCGTGTTCAGCGCCGTCAAGCTGTACCCGTCGGGCGCCACCACGCATTCGGAATTTGGCGTGACGGACATGGCCAAGGTGGCCCCGGCGCTGGAGTGCATGCAGGCCATCGGGATGCCGCTGCTGCTGCACGGTGAGAGCACGGACCCGGCGGTGGACGTGTTCGATCGCGAGGCGGTGTTTCTCGAGCGCACGCTGCAGCCGCTGCTGCGCGACTTCCCCGCGCTGAAGGTGGTGCTGGAGCACATCACCACCGAAGAGGCGGCGCAGGTGGTGCGGTCCGATCACAGCGGGCGCCTGGGCGCGACCATCACGCCGCAGCACCTCCTGTTCAACCGCAATGCCATCTTCACCCAGGGCATCCGGCCGCACTTCTACTGCCTGCCGATCCTGAAGCGGGAGCGCCACCGGCTGGCCCTGATCCAGGTGGCGACCTCGGGCGACGCGCGCTTTTTCCTGGGCACCGACTCGGCGCCGCACGCGCGCGCGCTCAAGGAATCCGCCTGCGGCTGCGCCGGGATCTTCAACGCGCCCACCGCCCTGGCGGCCTACGCCACGGTCTTCGATCAGGCCGGCGCGCTCGATCGCCTGGAGGCCTTTGCGAGCCTCAACGGGCCCCGGTTCTACGGCCTCTCGCCCAACGAGGACACCCTCACCCTGCTGCGTGCGCCGCAAGCGGTGCCCGACAACGTGGCGCTGCCCGGCGGCGCGGCGATCCACCCTTTCCTGGGCGGGAGCACCGTGCCCTGGCAGGTGCGCCCGGCGCGGCCCGCCGCACCGCATTGAAAGCATCCATGAACACGACCCCTTTCCGGATCGAGCACGACCTTCTGGGCGACCGCGAGGTGCCCGCGAACGCCTACTACGGTGTCCATACCCTGCGGGCGCAGGAGAACTTCCAGATCACGGGCGCGACCATCGCCTCCTTTCCCGATCTGGTGGTGGCGCTGGCGACGGTCAAATCGGCCGCCGCCGCCGCCAACGCGGAGTTGGGCCTGCTGCCGCTTGCCAAGCGCGACGCCATCGTCGCCGCCTGCGACGAAATCCGCGCGGGCGCCTTGCACGATCAATTCGTGGTGGATGTCCTGCAAGGTGGCGCCGGCACGTCGACCAACATGAACGCCAACGAAGTGGTGTGCAACCGCGCGCTGGAAATCCTCGGGCATCGGCGCGGCGAGTACCAGCACCTGCATCCGAACGAGGACGTGAACATGGCGCAGAGCACCAACGACGTCTATCCCACGGCGATCCGCCTCGCGACCTGCTGGGCCATCGAGCGCCTGCTGGCGGCCATGCGGCACCTGAAGGCGGCCTTCGAGCGCAAGGCGTCCGAATTCGCGCCGCTGTTGAAGATCGGCCGGACCCAGCTGCAGGACGCCGTGCCCATGACGCTGGGCCAGGAGTTTTCGACCTACGCCGTCATGCTGGACGAGGACATGGCGCGCCTGCGCGAGGCCGCGTCGCTGATCCGCGAAATCAACCTCGGGGCCACGGCCATCGGCACCGGCATCACGGCCCACCCCGAGTACGCCGCACGGGCGCTGCGGCATCTGGTGCGGCTGACCGGGATCGAGCTGAGCACGGCACCGAACCTGATCGAAGCGACGCAGGACTGCGGCGCGTTCGTGCAACTCTCCGGCGTGCTCAAGCGCATCGCGGTGAAGCTGTCCAAGACCTGCAACGACCTGCGGCTGCTGTCCAGTGGCCCGCGCTCGGGCTTGGGCGAAATCAACCTGCCCGCCATGCAGGCCGGGTCGTCCATCATGCCCGGCAAGGTCAATCCGGTGATTCCGGAAGTGGTCAACCAGATCGCGTTCGAGGTCTTCGGTGCGGACACGACCGTGACCTTCGCCGCCGAGGCGGGCCAGCTCCAGCTCAACGCCTTCGAGCCGGTGATCGCCAACGCGCTTTTTCGCAGCTTCAAACACCTGACCCACGGGTGCATGGCGCTGGCCGACCGCTGCATCGACGGCATCACGGCCAACCCGGACCGGTTGCGCGAGAACATCGAGCGCTCGATCGCGCTGGTGACGGCCCTCAACCCGCTCATCGGCTACCAGGCGGCGACCGCCGTGGCCGCCGAGGCGTTCGCCAACGGGACGACTGTGCGCGACGTCGTGCTGGCGCGCCGCCTGCTCACCGAAGCCGAACTGAACGAAGCCCTCCACCACGACGTCCTCACGCGGCCTCGGGTCTTCCTGTCCGGAGCCCGCCCATGAGCCCGTCCGTTCCGGGCCATGAACCGCGGGTGCGCCACCGGATGGCGCGCGACCGGGGGAGGGCGCCCGTTCGACGCAGGTATGTCTTTTCCAGCGGGTGCCCTATATTCTCTTTTTTGATTCGACCGAGTGAAAAAGAGATGAGCACACCCGTCTTGCCGCCAGCTTCCTCGATTGACTATGCGGACCTGGGCAACCGGCTCAAGGCCTACCGCATCGGCGCGTCGCTGCAGGCCGAGGATGTGGCCGAGCAGCTCGGCGTGTCGCGCGCGGTGGTGTACCGCATGGAGAAGGGCGAGATCGTCAAGATCGAGACCCTGGAAAGGCTGGCGCAGCTGCTGAACACGTCGCTGGCCTCCTTGCTGGGAGTGGAAGTCGAGTACTACTCGAACGCCCTGGGTCTGTTCGAACGCATGCGCCAGCTCGAGCAGACATCCGACCGCATCCTGGCCCACTTCGAACCCATTTCCTTGCTGCTGACCTCCGACGAGTACCTGACGCACCTGCGGGAAATGCTGCTCGAGGCCTCGCCGAAGTCCCAGGGCAAAGCGCGCCAGGGCGAAGTGGAGGACATGCTGACCATCCTGGCCGAGCGTCGGCGGTTCTTCGAGCAGCGCCGCATGAGCATCGTGAGCCTGATCGGCATGCGCGAGCTGGAGCGCTTCGTGCTGACGGGGCTGGTCGGGCGGGTCGATCTCCCGCACGAGGTCCGGATGCAGCGCGTGCGGGCCGCGCGCAACGAAGTGGTGCGCATTGCCGATCTGATGGAGAGCGAGCCGCTGAATGTGCAGATCGGCCTGATCGACGATGCCATGCCCTCGTCGACCTTCCAGCTGTTCTCCGGGAACCAGCGCACCGTGCTGGCGGTGAGCCCTTTCCGGCTGGGCGAGTTGCCCAACGTGCGCAACGGCATTGCCACCGTGACCGCCTCACCCGAAGCCGTGCGCCTGTACGAGGACATGATCGGCCGCCTCTGGAAGAGCGCCTACAAGGGCCGCACGGGCGCGCAGCGCTTGCGGCGCCTGCTGGAGCGGGTGGATCCATTGACGGAGTTGCCATGATGCCCAACCCATCCTCCGCCCATGCGGTGGCCGAGATGCTGATCGAGGCGGGCTGCGTCAGCTGCCGGACCGACGAGCCTTTCCGCTTGCCATCGGGCTGGGCCAGCCCGGTGTACATGGATTGCCGGCGACTGATTTCGTTTCCACGGACGCGGCAGGTGCTGCTGGAGCAGGCCCTGGCCCGGCTTCGCGCCGCCGGCGCCCTGGAGGGCCTGGCCGCCGTGGCGGGAGGAGAGTCCAGCGGCATCGCCTTCGCGGCCTGGATGGCGGGTGCCTTGAACCTGCCCCTGCAATACGTTCGCAAGCGGGCCGTGGGCCAGGCGCAGGTGGAAGGGGTGGTGGCGCCCGGCTCGGCGGTGCTGCTGGTGGACGACCTGATGGCCGCGGGCCTGTCCAAGCTCACCTTCTGCCAGGCACTGCGCGCGCGGGGTGCCGTGGTCCGCGACGTCTTCGTGGTCTTCGACTACGGCACCTTCGATGCCACCGCGATGCTGCACGCGCACCAGATGCGGGTCCATGCCCTGTGCACCTGGCAGGACGTGCTGGATGCCGCGCGCGGGCGCGATGGGTTCGACCCATCGGCCCTCGCGGAATGGGCCGCATTTCTTCGAACCCCGGGGGCGTGGTCCGAGGCCCATGGTGGCATCGCATCCTCCCCCGTGTCCCCTGTCCCCGCTTAAAGGAGAACCTCCGGCATGACTTTTCAACACATCGCGCAGACGTTTGCGCAGGGCCTGGCGGGAACCGACCAGTTCAAGGCGTTCTACAAAGGCGCGTTCGCCCTCATGAAGACGGATCCGGACAACGCCGCGCTGTATTTCGTGGTGGGCGTCGCGGCCCACTCCTATGTGCAGAAGTTCGAAGACCAGGCGGTGGACCCCGCGCAGGCGGACCAGGCCAAGGCGACGCTCGACGCCTTCAATGCGCGCTTGCTGGCGTCGCTGTCCCAGTCGCCCGAGGACCGCCTGGCCGCGGTGAGCGCCGTGGCGCTCGACTACGAGTGGAACGTCCAGGCGTTCTGAACGTCCCCGGGTGCCATGGCCGTCATCGGCGTCATGGGTTCGGGCTCCCGACCCTGGAACCGGCTCGCCAGACCACTGGGCGCGTGGATCGCCGAGGCCGGCCACCACCTGCTCACAGGCGGTGGCCAGGGCGTGATGGCGAGCGTGGGCAAGGCGTTTCACGAACACCCCGGCCGGCGCGGTTGCGCCATCGGGGTGCTGCCCACCCTGGCCGACCCCGAGCACGGTTTCCGACCGCTGGAGGGCTACCCCAACGCGCATGTCGACATCCGGATCGTCACGCCGCTCCCGCGCCGCGCCGCATCCGATCCACCCGGGCTGCGCACGCGCAACCACGTGAACGTGCTGAGCAGCGACGTCGTCGTGGCCTTGCCGGGTGCGCACGGCACCCGCGATGAGGTGCGCCTTTGCCTGGCGTTCCACAAACCCGTCATCGGCTTCGGGCCGCGGGCGCAGTTCGCGGACATGCCGGGCGAGCTGTTGGTCGTGCAGCGCCTCGAGCGCGTCGTCGCGTTCATCGAAGACCGGCTGAAAGCCTGATCCCTTCGCCCCTCGGCACGCGCGCGTTCAGGCGCCGTTGCCGTAGTCCAGCCTGGGGTACCAGTCCGTGCCGCGCCCGCCCGGCGTGAGGTCCAGGATGTTCCACAGCGGCGTGGGGTCGGGCGCGCCGCGCGGGTCCTGGCCCGGGTCGGCCGTGCCGCCGAGCTCGGAGCCCCAGAAGTGCCGCACCTGGCCGTCGCGCCGCACCCAGACATCGAGCGCGGGCCACTCCTCGCCATTGGGTGCCAGGCCCCGGTAGTCGCGCGCGAAGCGGTCGCCCACCGTCGCGTAGAACTTCAGGTTCTTCCAGCCCCGCTCGCGCGCGAAGGCCAGTTGCCGCTCCACCGGCGAGCGGCCGATCACCGCCAGCGCCACGCGCTGCGAGAGGTCGCGCGCGGGAATGTCGAGCGAGCCGATGAACGCGGTGCACATCGGGCAGGGCCGCTCGCGTTGCGGCCCGTACATCCAGAAGTAGGTCACCAGCGTGTCGTGCGCGCCGAACAGCGCCTTCCAGCCCACCGTCTTGCCGTTCTCGTCGCGGAACTCGTAATCGGCCGCCACGCCACCCGGCGGCAGCGCGCGCCGCTGCGCGGCCACGCGCTCGATGTGGCGCCGCAGTTCGATCTCTTCGGCCAGCAGCGCCGTGCGCGCGGCGCGGTACTCGCTGCTGTCGTTGGGGTAGGGCTGGCTGGCCGCCCGGGCCAGTTCGGTGGCGGGCTGGAGCGAGGCGGTCATCGGAGGTCCTTTGCGGGTGATCGAAGTGCCAGCCTATCGCGTTCCCCCAGCCTTGTTGGTGCGCTACCTCACGCAGCCCGGCCGGGGCGGCACAATCGCGCGCATGAACCAACAAGTGATCGTGGCGGGCGGTGGCATTGGTGGACTGGCTTGCGCCCTGGCGCTGGCCCGCGCGGGCGTGCGCTCGGTGGTGCTGGAACAGGCCGAAGCCTTTGGCGAGGTGGGGGCGGGCCTGCAGCTGGGGCCGAACGCGGTGCGCGTGCTGGCCGAGTGGGGCCTGATGGACGCCCTGCAGTCCTGCGCCGCGTTCCCGGAGGCGCTGCGCGTGCGCGACGCCCACCGGGCCAACCAGCTCGGCCACCTGCGCCTGGGCGCCCTGGCGCTGGCGCGCCACGGGCAGCACTACGCCACCCTGCACCGCGCGGACCTGCACGGCCTGCTGCTGAGCGCGGTGCAGCGCCGACCCGAGGTGCAGCTGCGTCTGGGCGCGCGGCTGGCGAGCTGGACGGAAGACGGCGAGGGCGTGCAGGTGGCGCTGGAGGATGGCGAGACGCTGTCGGGCGAGGCGCTGATCGGCTGCGATGGCCTGTGGAGCCGGGTGCGCGCCGGCCTGCTCGGCGGGCCGCCCGTGCGCGCCACCGGCCACCTGGCCTACCGGGGCATGGTGCGCTCGGTGGACCTGCCCACGCCCCTGCGCGCCAACCTGGTCACGGCCTGGCTGGCGCCGCGCCTGCACGTGGTGCACTACCCGGTGAAGCAGGGCGACTGGTTCAACCTCGTGGCGGTGGTGCAAGGCCAGCTGCCGCCCGGCGACGACCCCCAGGGCTGGACGCACGAGGCCCACGCCAGCGACCTGCGGCGCGCCCTGGGCCCGGCCTGCGGCGAGCTGATGGCCATGGTCGCGGCCGTGCCCGACTGGACGCTGTGGCCGCTGAACGACCGGCCCGCCTTGCGCGGCCCGCACGAACAGGCGCGCGGCCGCGTGGCCCTGCTGGGCGACGCGGCCCACCCCATGCGGCCCTATTTCGCGCAGGGCGCGGCCATGGCCATCGAGGACGCCTGGACGCTCGGGCGCCTGGTGCAGGACCGCGAGGCCGGCATCGACTGGGCGCTGCGGCTGTCGTGCTACGCCCGGACCCGCTGGCAGCGCAACGCGCGCGTGCAGAAGCTCTCGCAGCGCAACGGCGTGGTCTTTCACGCCCAGGGCATGCTGCGCTGGGCGCGGGACTCCGCCATGAGCATGCTGGGCGAACGATTGCTGGACAATACGTGGCTCTACGACGGACCGCCCGAGCCGATGAGATGATGAGACACCCCCCTGCGCCGCTGCGCGGCTTCCCCCTCCGTGGCGCGCCTTCGGCGCTTCGAGGGGGACGGCATCTCGGGCCGGCGCAGCCGGACCCTTGATGCCTCTGGAGGGTGCACTTCTTTCGTTGCGGGTCGCGCTCCGGAGCAGTGAGAATCCTTGTGCATCCATCCCGAAACCAGAGGCAGACATGAACTTCCAGAACACCCCCGTCACCCGCCGCCATGCCCTGGCCACCGCCGCCGCCGTGGCCGCTTCCACCGTGCTGCCCAGCGCGCACGCCCAGGCCGCCTGGCCCAGCCGGCCGCTGAAGATCATCGTGGGCTTCCCCGGCGGTTCCTCGCCCGACCTCACCGCGCGGCTCCTGGCCGAGCCGCTGCAGCAGGCCCTGGGCCAGCCGGTGGTGATCGAGAACCGGCCCGGTGCCGGCGGCAACATCGCCGCCGCGGCGGTGGCGCGCGCCACCGACGACCACACCATCGGCCTGATGATCAACGGCAACATGACGATCGCCAAGATCCTCAACCCCGACACCACCTACGACCCGATCACCGAGCTGGCCCCCGTCTCGCTGATCGCCGTCGCGCCCCTGGTGCTCAGCGTGCCCGCCGGCGTGGCCGAGAGCGGCGCGGCCTACATCGCCGCCGCGCGCGCCTCCGGCGACAAGTGGAACTACGGCACGCCCGGCGTGGGCACCGTGGCCCACCTGGGCATGGAGCTGCTCAAGAGCCGCGCCGGCATCGCGCCGGTGCACGTGCCGTACCCGGGCAACCCGCAGGTCATCACCGCCATGCTGGGGGGCCAGGTACAGATGTCGCTGCTGCCCCCGGGCCTGGCCATGCCGCAGGTGACGGCGGGCAAGCTCAAGGCCATCGGCGTCACGTCGACCGGCCGCAGCAGCCTGGTGCCCGGCGTGCCCAGCCTGAGCGAGGCCGGCGTGCGCGACTTCCAGCTCGAGATCTGGAACGCCGTGGCCGCGCCCAACAGCCTGCCCAAGGCGCACGTGAACCGCCTGGCCACCCTGCTGACCGAGATCGTGCGCCGCGAGGACATCCGCCAGAAAATCTTCGGCCAGGGCTGGCAGGTCGCCGGCACCGGCCCCGAAGGCCTGGCGCGCCGCATCAAGAGCGACACGGCCGCCATGGCCGAGGTCATCCAGCGCAACCACATCCGTCCGGGCTGAGCGGCCGCTCCCCGCCGGCTGGCGGGGTCTCGCGGGTGGTGGCGCGAACGCCCGCGAACTGCTAATGTCGCGCTCTCATGAGTGAACACGCTGCGCCCGCGCCCGTTGGGGTCCGCCTCCACGCGCTGGACAACCTGCGCGCCATCCTCATGTGGCTGGGCATCGTGTTGCACGTGGCGGCGGTCTACACGACGCACCCCATGCCCAACGTCTGGCTCGACGAGCAGCGCACGGCCTTTGCCGATGCCCTCGTGAGCTTCATCCACGTGTTCCGCATGCCCGCCTTCTTCATCCTGGCGGGTTTTTTCGCGGCGCTGCTGGCCGAATCGCGCGGCCCGGGCGGCCTGCTGCGCAACCGGCTCGCGCGCCTGGCCCTGCCGTTCGCGATCTTCTGGCCCATCCTGTGGGTGCTCACCAGCCTGGCGGCGCTGCTGTTCCTGAACCGGCTGGCGCTCAACCAATGGGGGTTCGACCTGGCCGTGGCCGCGAACGTGCCCGACCGCGGCATCAGCACCATGCACATGTGGTTCCTGTGGCTGCTGCTGTGGTTCTGCGTGATCACCGCCGGGCTGATGCGCCTGCCCCGGCGCTGGTTCGCGCCCGCTGGCGCGGTGCTGGCCTGGGTGGCGCGCCGGCCCTGGGGCTTCGCGCTGCTGGCGCTGCCGCTGCTGGCCGCCACCGCCGGCTACCCGCGTGGCTTCATCGTGAACTCGGGCTCCTTCCTGCCGCCGTGGAACGAGTGGGTGCACTACGGCGTGTACTTCGGCTTCGGGCTGATGCTGCATGGGCAGCAGGCGGTGCTGTTCGCGCAGTTCCAGCGCCGCTGGGGGCTTTTCGCGGCGCTCGGCCTGGGGTTCTACCTGCTGTCCGGCCTGGTGACGCAGCGCCACGGCCCCATGCTGCTGGGCGCCTACAGCTTCCATTGCGCGGCCTGGCTCTGGGCCTTCGCGTCGATCGGCCTGGCCTTGCGCTTCCTGCAGTCGCGCCACAGGGTGCTGGGTTACCTCGCGGAGAGCGCCTACTGGGTCTACCTGGTGCACTTCCCGTTCACCATCCTGTTCGGCGCGCTGCTGTACCAGCTGCCGTTGCCCGCCCTGCTCAAGATCGCCATCAACATCACAGCCACCACGCTGGTCTGCCTGGGCAGCTACCAGCTCTTCGTGCGCCACACCTGGATCAGCCAGCTGCTCAATGGCAAGCGCCACCCCCGGCCCCGGCGCGACCTGCCCGGCGCGGCCGGCGGCCTGGCCTGATCCCGGCCGGGGGACTGGCCTCAGGCCGATGCGCGCAAGGCCCGCGCCGCGGCCACCATGTTGCCCAGCGCCGGGATGATCTCGGGCCACTGGCGGGTCTTGAGCCCGCAGTCCGGGTTCACCCACAGGCGCTCGGCGGGGATGCGCCGCGCCGCCTTCTTCATCAGCTGCACGATGTGGTCCTGCGTGGGGATGTTGGGCGAGTGGATGTCGTAGACGCCCGGGCCGATCTGATTCGGGTAGTTGAAGTGGTCGAACGCGTCGAGCAGCTCCATGTCCGAGCGCGAGGTCTCGATGGTGATCACGTCGGCGTCCATGTCGGCGATCGAGGCGAGGATGTCGTTGAACTCCGAATAACACATGTGGGTGTGGATCTGCGTCTCGTCGCGCACGCCGTTGGCGGTGAGGCGGAACGCCTCCACCGCCCAGCCCAGGTAGTTCGGCCACAACGAGCGGCGCAGCGGCAGGCCTTCGCGCAGCGCCGCCTCGTCGATCTGGATCACCCGAACGCCGGCCTGTTCCAGGTCCAGCACCTCCTGGCGGATCGCCAGCGCGAGTTGCTGGCAGGTGAGCGAACGCGGCTGGTCGTCGCGCACGAAGGACCAGTTCAGGATCGTGACCGGCCCGGTGAGCATGCCCTTCATGGGTTTGTCCGTGAGCGACTGCGCGTAGGTGATCCACTCCACCGTCATCGGGCGGGGCCGGGCGATGTCGCCGAACAGGATGGGCGGTTTCACGCAGCGCGAACCGTAGGACTGCACCCAGCCGAACTGGCTGAACGCATAGCCGTCGAGCTGCTCGCCGAAGTACTCCACCATGTCGTTGCGCTCGGCCTCGCCGTGCACCAGCACGTCCAGGCCCAGCGCTTCCTGCTCGCGCACGCTGCGCGCGATCTCGGCCTGCATGGCCGCGCGGTAGCCCGCCGCGTCGAGGCGCCCGGCCTTGAACTCGCTGCGCGCGTGGCGGATCTCCGCCGTCTGCGGGAACGAGCCGATGGTGGTGGTGGGGTAGGCCGGCAGCTTCAGCAGCGCGGCCTGCCGCGGCGCGCGCTCGGCATAGGGGCTCTGGCGCTGGCCGAGGCGCGCGTCGATCGCCGAGACCTCGGCCTGCACCGCCGGCTTGTGCACGCGTGCCGACGCCCGGCGCGCCGCCAGCGCGGCGCGGTTGGCGGCGAGTTCGTCGCGCACGGCGTCGCGGCCTTCGTTCAGCGCCCGCGCGAGCAGCCTCAGTTCGTCGAGCTTCTGCAGCGCGAAGGCCAGCCAGGACTTCACCTCGGCGTCCAGCTTCTGTTCGCTGCCCAGGTCCACCGGCACGTGCAGCAGGGAGCACGAGGGCGCGATCCACAGCCGCTCGCCCAGGCGCTGCGCGAGCGGCTCCAGCCAGTCCAGCAGTTCCGTGAGGTCGGTCTTCCAGATGTTGCGCCCGCTGACGACGCCCAGCGACAGCACCTTGTGCGCGGGCATCAGGTGGATCAGGGGCAGCACGTCGTCGCGCGCGTCCAGGGTGTCGATGTGCAGCCCGGCCACCGGCAGGTTCGCGGCCAGGTACTTGTTCTCCAGCAGGGGGCCGAAGTAGGTGGCCAGCAGCAGCTTGGTGCGGCAGATTTTCAGGTGGTGGTAGGCGGTGTTGAACGCGTGCTGCCACTCGGCGTCGAGTTCGGTGACGAGCAGCGGTTCGTCGATCTGCACCCACTCCACGCCCTGCGCGGCCAGCGCGTCCAGCAGCTGCGCGTAGACCGGCAGCAGGCGCGGCAGCAGCGCGAGTTTGTCGCTGCCGTCCTTGGCCTTGCCCAGCGCCAGGTAGGTCACCGGGCCCACGATGACCGGCTTGGCCTTCACGCCCTGGGCCTGGGCTTCGGCGAGCTGCGCGAGCAGGCGCGAGGCGTCGAGCTGGAAGTCGGTGGTGACCGTGAACTCGGGGACGATGTAGTGGTAGTTGGTGTCGAACCACTTGGTCATCTCGCCCGCGGCCACGCCGCCGCCGCAGGCGCCGTGCTCGTCCACGGCCTGGGCCGAGCGGCCCCGGGCCACGCGGAACAGGTTGTCCAGCGCATCACCATGGAAACCGCTCACGCGCTGGGGCAGGTTGCCCAGCGTGAAGCTCATGTCCAGCACCTGGTCGTAGAACGAGAAGTCGCCCACGGGCACGAAGTCCAGGCCGGTCTGGTCGGCCCAGTGGCGCTGGCGCAGTTGCGCGCCGAGCGCCTCCAGGGCGTCGCGCGAGGACTCGCCCTTCCAGTAGGACTCGAGCGCGAACTTGAGTTCGCGCCGGGCGCCGATGCGGGGAAAGCCGAGGTTGTGGAGGGTGGTCATGGGCCGCTCTGAGGTGGAAATTGAAAGGAAAGAGCGGCGGATGGTAGGCAAATGGATCGATGAAGTAAAATGGTCTTATCTCACGTATTCATGAATTTCACTCATTCATCATGCTGGAACGCATCCATCTCGCCGTGGTGCAGGAAGTCGAGAAACAGGGCTCGCTGACGGCGGCGGCCGAGGTGCTGTGCGTCACGCAATCGGCGCTGAGCCACAGCATGAAGAAGCTGGAGCAGCAGCTGGGCACGGACATCTGGCTGCGCGAAGGCCGCAGCCTGCGCCTCACGCAGGCCGGGCAGTACCTGCTGGCCGTGGCCGGGCGCGTGCTGCCGCAGCTGGACCAGGCGGAAGACCAGCTGCGCCAGTTCGCGAAAGGCGAACGCGGCAGCCTGCGCATCGGCATGGAATGCCACCCGTGCTACCAGTGGCTGTTGAAAGTCGTCTCGCCCTACCTCGCGGCCTGGCCCGACGTGGACGTGGACGTGAAGCAGAAATTCCAGTTCGGCGGCATCGGCGCGCTGTTCGGCCACGAGATCGACCTGCTGGTCACGCCCGACCCGCTCTACAAGCCCGGGCTGCGCTACGAGCCGGTGTTCGATTACGAACAGGTGCTGGTGGTCGCGCGGGGCCATGCGCTGGCCGGGGTGCCCTACGTGAAGCCCCGGCAGCTCACGCAGGAGATGCTGATCACCTACCCGGTGGAGACCGGCCGCCTGGACATCTACAACCAGTTCCTGCAGCCCGCCGGCATCACGCCGCGGCGCCACAAGACCATCGAGACCACGGACATCATGCTGCAGATGGTGGCCAGCGGCCGGGGCGTCGCGGCCCTGCCGCGCTGGCTGGTGGAGGAGTACGCGGCCAAGGTCGACGTGGTGCCCGTGCGCCTGGGGCCGCGCGGCATCGCGAAGCAGATCTTTCTCGGCGCGCGCGAGGCCGATCTGCAGACCGACTACCTGCAGGCCTTCATCGAACTGGCGCGCCGGCGAGCGCAATGACCCGGGTCGGGCTCAGTCCGAGCAGCGTTGTGGGCATGCCGCCGTGGCTGGCTGCGAGACACCTTCGAACCGGCCGGCGACTATAGAACCCGCAGGGGTATCGCCTCGGTTCGGAGGCCGTGTTCCGTCAGGCCCTGGCTCGCTCGCAGGCGGTTCGGCGCGAGCGCGCCCGCGCAATCCAGGATGGGGTAGGCGATCGAGCAGATGTGCGAATTGATGCGCTTGAGATCGCTGATCAGGTCGATGTGCAGCGAGCTGGTCTCGATGCTTTGCACGGTGTTGTCGGTCAGGCGCACGAGGTGGCTGGTGGCGTAGGCGCGCTCCAGGTCCCGGAAGCGCGCCTTTTCTTCCAGCAGCTTTTGCGCGTCGCGCACGTTGCCGTTGAGGAACACGCTCATGCCCAGGCGCAGGTTGTCGATGAGCCGGGCGTGCAGCTCGCAGATCTCGGCCATGCCGGCGTCCGAGAAATTGCGCCCCGTCTTGATCTTCTTGTCCTCGATGTCCAGCAGCACGCGCTCGACGGTGTCGCCGATCTGCTCCATGTTGATGGTGAAACTGATGATGTCGGCCCAGCGCCGGCTTTCTTCTTCGGCGAGCGCCTCGCGGGAGATCTTGGTCAGGTAGTACTTGATGGCCGAGTACAGCTCGTCCACCGAGTCATCGAGCTTGCGCAACTCCTCGGCCAGGCGCAGGTCGTTGTTCTTGATCACGGCCAGCAGGCCGACCATCATGGTCTCGACCACGTCGGCCTGGTGCATGGCCTCGCGCGCCGCGCAGGAGATCGCCAGCGAGGGCGTGGCCAGCGCCGACGGGTCCAGGTGGTGCGGCCGCCCGGCCACCCGGTTCCTGTCGGGCTTGGGCAGCAGGCGCTCGACCCAGCGCGCCACGACCTGGGTGACGCCGATGAACAGGAGGGCGACGGCGATGTTGAAGCTCAGGTGGAACAGCACCACCAGCGTCGCCGGGTCTGGCACATAGGGCTGCATGCCGTGCAGCCATTCCGGCGCCAGCGGCGCCGCCAGCAGCACGCCCAGCGCCTTGAACATCAGGTTGCCCAGCGGCACCTGGCGCACCTCGATGGCCGAACGCGCCGTGGTCACCACGGCCAGCAGACCGCTGCCCAGGTTGGCGCCCAGCACCATGCCCAGGGCCATGTCCGTGGGCACGACACCGGACGCCGCGAGGGTGGCGGTCAGCAGCACGATGGCCAGGCTGGAATAGGCCATGAGGGCCAGCGCGGCGCCCACCGTGATCTCCAGCAGCAGATCGCTGTTGACGGAGACCAGCAGCGCCTTCACCACAGGCGACTGGGTCAGCACCTCGGTGGACTGCGACACCAGGCGCAGCGCCAGCAGCATCAGCCCCAGGCCGATCAGCACCCGGCCCACGCGGCCGACGGCCGTTTGCTGGCGGGAGATGAACATCACCACCCCACCGAGAATGAGCAGCGGCGACAGCCAGGACAGGTCGAAAGAGAACACCACCGTCATCAGGCTGGTGCCGATGTCGGCACCCAGCATCACCGCGAGGGCCACCGGCAGGCTCAGCAGCCCCTGCCCGACGAAGGACGACACGATGAGCGCGGTCGCCGTGCTCGACTGCACCAGGGCCGTGACGCCCAGGCCCGAGAGGGCCGCGGTGATGCGGTTGCCGATGCTGCGCGCCAGGACCTGCCTCAGGTTGGCACCGAACACGCGCAGGATGCCGGTGCGCACAAGCTGGGTGGACCAGACGAGCAGGGCGATCGCTGCCAGAAGATTCAACAGGTGTTTCATGTCGGCAGCCGATCGCAAGCTCAGTCGACCTTCGCCCCGGATGCCCGGACCACCTTGCCCCAGGCCTGGAGCTCGTCGTCCATGAAGCGCTTGAATTCGGCGCCGCCGCCCGTGCCGGGTTCGGCGCCATCGCTGGCCAGGGCCGCGTTGACGGTGGGGCTGCCGATCGCGTTCTGCGCCGCCTGGGTCAGGCGCTCGAGCACCGGTTTCGGTGTGCCCGCGGGCGCGAGCAGGCCGGCCCATGAGGTCACCGAGAAGTCCTTCACGCCCGCCTCCTGCATCGTCGGCAGCTCGGGGGCGGCGGTGGAGCGCCGGTCGGAGGTCACGGCCAGGCCCTTGAGCTTGCCGCCGCGCGCGTGGCCGATGGCGCTGGGCATGGTCTCGAAGCCGAACTGTGCCTCGTTCGACATCAGCGCGACCATGGCAGGGCCGCCGCCCTTGTAGGGGATGTGCTGCACGTCGGTGCCGGTGGCGCTCTTGAAGATCTCCCCCGCGAGGTGGGCCGGCGAGCCGTTGCCCGACGAGGCGTAGAACGTGCCCGGGTTGGCCTTCGCATGGGCGATGAGTTCGGGCACGGAGTTCACGCGCAGCTGGGGCGGCACGACGAGCAGCAAGGGGTACTTGGCCACCAGCGCGATGGGCTCGAACGATTTGATCGGATCGAACTTGAGCTTGTAGAGATGGGGGTTGATCGCCTGGCTGCTGAGCGTCGCCATGAAGACGGTGTAGCCGTCCGGCGGCGCCGCGGCCACCATCTCGGCCGCGAGGTTGCCGGCCGCGCCGGGCCGGTTGTCCACGATCACCGACTGGCCCAGCAGTTCGGTCATGCGCTGGGCCAGCACACGGGCGAGCTTGTCGGTGGACCCTCCGGCGGCGAACCCCACCACGATGCGGACCGGTTTGTTCGGGAAGGCCTGGGCGGTGGCGGATCCCGCCGCCCAGAGTCCAAGGCAAACCAGGATTCCTTTTTGCTTCCAGCTGATCATGGGGGATGTCTCCTTTGTTGAAGTTTCGAACGCACCAAGGGCCAGTGGCCTAGGCTGTGTGGTTCAGCGCCAGGTCAATGACGTCAAAATTCCGCAGCCGCCGTTGCGGCACGCCCGTGAGCACGCGGTTGAAGAGAAGGGGAACGCGTTGCTCGGACAGCCCGCCGTGGGAGCGAAGCGGCACCGTGAGCCCCGACAGGTCGTGCTGGCTGCTCGAGGTGCCCAGCACCGACAGCCGGTGGCTCAGCACCACCAGATCCCCGATGCGGTCGGGCGGCAGCTCGAAGCGGGCGGCGGCGCTCGCCCGGTCCAGCACGTCTTCCACCTCGGGGATCCGCAGCAGCTGTTGCCGGATCGCAGGGATGTCCGCCGGGTTCGCCACATAGACCGTGGCATACGAACCCAGGGCGCCGTGATGCACCACGTACGGGTCGGTGATCGGCAGCAGCACCCGGGCCTTGCCCGGGCCGGCGGTGCGGTCCAGCAGGTCCTGCAGGAACACGATGTTCGGCTTGCCCAGCGCATCGCTCTTCGCGTTCATGCCATGGTCCGCGGTGATGCCGATCACCGCCCCGAGCCGGTCCAGCTCCTGCAGGTAGCGGTCCATCATGGCGTAGAAGCTGTTCGCGCCTTCGGTGCCCGGCGCGAACTTGTGTTGCACGTAGTCGGTGGTCGACAGGTACATGAGGTCCGGCCGCTCGGTGCGCAGCAGCATCACCCCCGCCGCGAACACGAATTCCGAGAGGTCCGCGCTGTACACCGACGGCAGGGGCAGGCCGACCTTGGCCAGCACGTCCTCGATGCCGTTGTCCACGAGGGTGGCCTGGTCGGCCTTCTCCGCAGAGAAGCAGATGCCCTCGAGCCCGTGGCCGAGCAGGCTGCGAAGCTTGTCCTTGGCCGTGACGACCGCCACCTTCCCCCCGGCCTGCGCGAACTGCGCCAGGATGGTGGGCGCGCGAAGGTAGCGCGCATCGTTCATCAGCACCTCGGCGTTCTGCTCGGGGTCGAAGAAGTAGTTGCCGCAGATGCCGTGCACGCTGGGCGGCGCGCCGGTGACGATCGACAGGTTGTTCGGGTTCGTGAAGGAGGGCATCACGCAGTCGCCCGACAGCACGGTGCCCCCTTGTGACAGCCGGGCGAAGAAGGGCGCATGCCCCGCCTGCACGGCCTGGTTGATGTACTCCTGCTCACAGCCGTCGATGCAGACGATGACGGTCGGTGTGCCGGGGGTGTTGTAGGTGCGCTGGTTGACGGTGAGGGTGGCTGTGTTCATGGGTCGAAGCTTATTTGGTTAGATAAACTGACACCATCGATAAATAATCGTCTTGCCGTGAGTAAAAATCACGGATCAATTGGTTTCCGTCCCCACCCACCTGGCCCGCCCACCATGCCCCACCAGCTCCCGCCCCTCAACGCCTTGCGCATCTTCGAAGTGACGGCACGCGCCGGCAGCTACACCGAGGCCGCGAAAGAACTGAACCTCACCCACGGCGCGGTGAGCCGGCAGATCCAGCTGCTGGAGCACTCGCTGGGCCAACCCCTGTTCCGCAAGGAAGGCCAGCGCATGGTGGCGACGGGACATGCCAAAGCCTTCGCGCGCGAGATCAGCGCCGCGTTCGACCACATCAGCGACGCGTCCCGGCGCTATGGCAAGAACGCCGCGAGCAAGGTGATCCGCGTCAACGCCCCGGCCACGCTGGCGATGCGCTGGCTGATCCCGCAGCTGGCGGAGTTCCGCGCGCGCCATCCCGCCACCGAAGTGCGCATTTCCACGGCCTTCAGCCACGACCCGGTCCTCAAGGGCAGCTTCGATGTGGCCATTCGCCGGGCGCCCGGCGACCAGACGCAGTTCGAGGTGGCGCCGCTGTTCACCGAAAACACGACCGTCATTGCCAGCGCAGCGCTGCTCGGGGGGCGCGCGCTGAAAACACCGCGGCAGCTGGAGAAGGCGGTGCTGCTGTCCACCGAGTCCCGGCCTGGCGACTGGGAGAACTGGCTCGGCGCGGCGGGCTGCGCGGACCTGCGCCCGATGCAGACGCTGCGCTTCGACCACTTCTTCGTCACGCTGCAGGCCGTGGTCGATGGCATGGGGTTCGGCATCGGCACCTTCCCCACACTGGCGGCCGACGTGGAGCTCGGCCGGCTGGTCACGCCGTTCCCGCGGTGGCAGGTGCCGGGCAGCGCCTACTTCGTGCTGGTGCCACTGGACTCCGACAAACCCAAGCACCTGCGCGAGTTCCTCGCATGGCTGCACGCCGCCAGCGAGCGTGCCGCGCAGTAGCCGCGGCCTAGTGGCTGGCCACGGCGCTCCAGAGCATGGTGCCGCCCGCCACCAGCAACAGGCCATCCATGAGCAGCCGGAATCTCTCCGCGTCGAGCTGGCTCACGTAGCGCTTCGCGATGAACGCGCCGGCCATCAACGACGATCCGATCACCAGGCCCTTCGCCACGGACGCCAGGGGCAGCCCGCCCAGCGTGCCAAAGGCCAGCGTCTTGGCGGCATAGACACCCAGTGAGCTCATCGCCTCCGTGCCCAGGTAGGCCCCTTTGACCAGTCCGTGCGCCAGAAAGAAGGGCGCGTTGATGGGGCCGGTGCTGACGACGATGCCTGTCAGGAAGCCGATGCCCAGGCCGACCAGGGCCAGATGCCAGAGCCGGAGCACCAGGGCCTGGCGCGCCATCCAGCGGCGCAAGGGGATCATGGCGAGGAAAAACAGGCCCATCACCGCCTCCACGATCCGGCCTGGCAGGACCAGCAGCGTCGCCGCGCCGAGTGCCGCGGCGGGCATGCCGGTCGCGCTGTAGACGCCGACCACGCGCCAGTCCACCTCCCGCCACCAGGCGGCGACCCGCGAGGCATTCGCCATCATCGAAGCGATCGCCATGATGGGCACGGCCTCGCGCGGCCCGAACACCAGCACCAGGGCCGGCATCAGCATGATGGAGGTGCCGAAGCCGACGACGCCGCCCACCGTGCCGGCCACCAACCCGAGCACGAGCACCAGCGTGAAGTCCATGGACATGGGATCTGAATGAATGAATGAGGGTTGTCGGGCTGGGCAGAACTGTAACCAGCTTCCGCGCGCCGCATGGTGGCCCGACCCCGGCGAGCCCTCGAAGCACCGGCAGGCGCTGCTCAGGTCCGCGCCACGCGTTCCAGTGGCGCGGGCCCGAAGCTCACGCGTTGCGGCCGCTTGTAGCGCGCCAGCCGCTGTTCCACGAAACCGATCAGCTCGGCTTCGGTGGCTGCCGCGCCGGGCTTGAGCGCGCAGGCCGCGTGCACGGCCTCGCCCCATTTCTCATCCGCCCGGCCGAACACGAAGGCCTCGGCCACGGCCGGGTGTTCGAGCAGCACCTGTTCCACCTCGGCCGGGTAGACGTTTTCACCGCCGCTCTTGATGAGTTGCTTGTGCGCCGCGCGGCCGGTGAACCACAGCCAGCCGTCCCCATCGAGGCGGCCCAGGTCGCCGGTGCGGTGCCAGGGGTCGGCGGGCTTGAAGGGGCGTTGCTGCGCCACGTCCCAGTAGCCCAGGAACACCGTGGGGCCGCGCACCGCGATCTCGCCTTCCACGCCGGCGGCCACGGGCTGGCCGGCCGCGTCCTGGATGCGGATCTGCGAGGGCGGCACGGCGCGGCCGGCGGCGCCGGGGCGTTCGCTTTGCAGACCCAGGCACACCATGCTCGACACCTCGGCCTGGCCATAGGCCGACCAGAAGCCGGCGCCCGGGCACAGCGCGGCCAGGCGCTCCAGCGTGGCCGGGGGTTCCAGGCCCATGCCGATGCGCAGGCTGGCCAGCGAAGCGCCGCTGGCCTGGGCCGCGTCGAGCATGGCGCCGAGCATGGGCGCGAAGGTGGCGCTCACGGTGACCTGGTGTTGTTCCACCGCCGCCACGGCGGCGGCCGGGTCGAAGCGCGGCAGCAGCACACAGGCGCCGCCCGCGGCCAGCAAGGCGAGCGAGAGGCCGATGCCGGCCGCGTGGAACAGCGGCAGCACACCGAGCCAGCGGTCGTCCGTGCCGAGTGACCACACCTCGCCGATCTGCCGGGCCGAGGCGGTGAGCTGCGACTGCGCCAGCACCGCGCCGCGCGCGTGGCCTTCCACGGCGGCGGTGAACAGCATGGCCGCGCCGAGTTCCGGCGCGTCCCGCCGTGCCACCGGGGGCGCGGTGGGCGGGCCGGCGACGGCGAGCGAAGGCCAGTTCGCCGCGCCGAGCACCACCGTGGGCACGCCGGGCATGCCCTCGGGCCAGGCCGCCTGCCACAAGGGCGCGCAGGCGGCATCCACCACGGCCAGCGCCGGTGCGGCGTCGCGCGCCTGCTGGGCCATTTCGGCCGGCGAGAGCCGCAGGTTCAGCGGCACCAGCATCGCGCCCAGCCAGGCCAGCGCTCCCAGCATCACCAGCACCTCGGCGCGGTTGCCGGCGATCAGCACCACGCGGTCGCCCTGGCCGACTCCCAGGGCCGACAGCGCGGCGGCCTGCCGCTGCACGGCCTCGTAGAGCATGGTGTGGGACTGCGGCGCGCCGTCGTCGATCACGGCGGGGCGGTCGGCGTGGGCCACGGCGTTGTGCGCGAGCAGGTCGATCAGCGTGGGCAGGGCGGAGGTCATGGGGTCATCCTAGTCACGGGAGGGACCGGCGGGTGCGAAACCCAGGCCGCGCTGGCGCGCGGCATCGTATTGGCCGGCGAGTTCGTCCACCAGCGCGGCGACGGGCAACACGCCGTGCACGCCGGCCACCGAGTGGCCGGCGCTGAAGAGCTCGGTCCAGCGCCTGGGGTGCTGCTGGGTGTCGCGGGTGCCGTACAGCTCCGCGGCGTCGGCTTTCAAGGCGCTGGCATCGAGCGCATCGGGGTCGAGGCCCGCATCGACGAGGGAGGCGCGCAGCCAGTTCACCGGCAGCCCGGTGAATGCGCTGGACGGCACGATGTCGTCCCAGCCCGCGTCCACCAGCATGCGCCGGTGGGCCTCGTTCGCCAGGCTCTCGGGCGTGGCGATGAAGCGCGTGCCCATGTAGCCGAGGTCGGCGCCCAGGGCCTGCGCGGCCCACAGCGCGTGGCCGTCGCTCAGGCCGCCGGCGATCACCAGCGGGCCGTCGAACAGCGCGCGCAGCGAGCGCACGCCGGCGAAGGGGCTGACCCAGCCGGTCTGCCCGCCCGCGCCCGCGCACAGCAGCACCAGACCGTCCACGCCGGCGGCCAGCGCCTTCTCGGCGTGCGCCAGCGTGGCCACGTCGGCGAACACGCGGCAGCCCGCACCGTGCAGCGGCTCCACCAGCGCGGCTGGCGAGCCCACGCTGGTGATCACGAGTTCCACCTTCTCGCGCAGCACGCAGGCGAGGTCGTCGGCGAGCGTGGCGCTGCGCACGATGAGGTTGACGGCGAAGGGCGCGGCCTTCGTGGTGTCGCCGATGGCCTCGCGGATGCTGGCGATCCACGCCGCCAGTTCACCGTGCCGGCGGCAGTTGGCGGCCGGGAAGGCGCCGATCACGCCCGCGCGGCAGGCAGCCGCCACCAGCGCCGGCCCGGACACGTGCAGCATGGGCGCCGCGATCAGCGGCAGCCGCAGGCGCGTGCGCCATTCGGCGGGCAGGGCCATGGCGACTCAGCGGCCGGTGAACATGGGCGCGCGCTTGGCCACGAAGGCCGAGGTGCCTTCGCGCGCGTCGGCGGTGCGGGCGCAGGCTTTCAGCAACTGCTGCTCCAGCGAGAGGTAGGCCTGCAGCGAGAGCGCGGGGCCTTCGAGCGAGAGCCGCTTCATGGCCGAGAGCGAGGCCGGCGCCGAGGCGCACAGGCGCTGCACCAGGGCCTGCGCGGCGGCCTCCAGTTCGGCGGCGGGAAACACCTGGTCCACCGCCCCGGCGGCCAGGCATTGCGCGGCGTCGATGGGGTCGCTGAGCATCAGCCACTGCTGCGCGCGCACCGGGCCCACGCGCCGCGCGAGGAAGTAGGAAGCGCCCACGTCGGGTGAGAGACCGATCGCCGCGTACCCCGTGCGCAGCTTCATGGTGTCGCTGGCGAGCACGAAGTCGCCGCACAGCGCCAGGCCCACGCCCGCGCCGCCCACTGGGCCGCCCACCACCGTGACGATGGGGCAGGTGGCCTGCGCGAGCTTGAGGTAACCCGGCAGCAGCTCGTCGAGGATCTCGTCCACCAGCTCATCGAGCCGGTCGCCTGCCTTCACGAATTCGCGGATGTCGCCACCCGCGCAGAAGATCGGCCCGCGCGCCTCGATCACCACGGCGCGCGGTTGCCCCGCGAGCACCTCGTCGATGGCGCGCACCAGCGCGGGCGCGTTCGACGGGCCCAGCGCGTTGTTGTGTTCGGGCCGGTTGAGCACGATGCGCCCCACGCCCTGGCCGTCCACGTTCCATTCGATGCCATTCATCTCTGTCATGGTGTTGTTCCGTTTGTCCAGCGCATCGAAGCACGACACGCAACGCTTGAAATGCCCCCTCCAGAGATGCCGCCGATCTGGCTTCGCCAGTCGGCAGGCATCGCCCCCGGGGGGTGACGCCGAAGGCGGCGCGGGGGGTGGGCGTCAGCCCAGCCATCTCTTTCTCCGGCGGTAGTGTTTGACTTCGCGGTAGTTGCGCCGCTCGCCGCTGGCCTGGTGGCCCAGGTAGAACTCCTGGATGTCCTCGTTGGCGCGCAGCTCGGCGGCCGTGCCTTCGAGCACCACGCGGCCGTTTTCCAGGATGTAGCCGTGGTCGGCCAGCTCCAGCGCGGCCTGGGCGTGCTGCTCCACGATCAGCAGCGACACGCCCTCGGCGCGCAGCTTGGCCAGCAGGCCGAAGATCTCGCTCACCATCATGGGCGCCAGGCCCAGCGAGGGCTCGTCGATCATCAGCAGCTTGGGTTGGGCCATCATGGCGCGGCCGATCAGCAGCAGCTGCTGTTCACCGCCCGAGAGGTAGCCGGCGGTGCGCGTGCGCAGCTCGGCCAGGCGCGGGATCAGGCCGTAGACCCGCTCCAGCCCTTGCTTCACATCGGCCATGCGCGTGAGCCGGTGCCCGCCCACCACCAGGTTCTGCTCGGCGGTCATGTGGCGCAGCACCTTGCGGCCTTCGACCACGTGCACCACGCCGTCGGCCACCATCCGCTCGGCGGACGCGCCGGTGATGTCCTGGCCCAGCATGCGCACGTTGCCCGAGGCGACGCGGCCTTCCTCCACGTCCAGCATGCCGGAGATGGTCTTGAGGGTGGTGCTCTTGCCGGCTCCGTTGGGGCCGAGCAGCACGGTGCAACCTCCGGCGGCCACTTCCAGCGTGATGCCTTTCAGCGAAAGGATCACGTCGGCGTAGAGCACCTCGACGTTGTTGAGGGCGATCAGCGCTTGGTCTGACACGGCCACGCTCTCGCTCACCACTTCGCCAGCTTGGGCACCGGCACGCCCCGGGCCACCGTGGTCAGCTTGCCGCCCACCACCTGGCCGATGTTGACGCGCGGGTCCTTGATGGGGAAGGGGGCCTCGACCGAGAAGTCGATGTCGCCGCCGCCGGTGAAGCCGAAGAAGTCCTTGGCCGGGAAGTGGGTCTCGATCAGCGTGTTGTAGAGCATCTCGCCGGTGAGCTTGTCGCCGCCGTGCTTCTTCGCCGCCGCCTCCACCGCGCGCACCAGCACCAGGGTCTGGTTGATGCCGATGGTGGTGATCGAGTGCCAGGGCGCCTTCACGCCGTACTTGGCCACCAGCATGTCGTAGAACTTCTTGGCCTCGGTGTCCTCGTCGGTGGCGATCACGCCGGCGTGCACTTCGTAGTCCCCGTCCATGGCCGACAGGCTGCCCAGCAGCTTCTGCAGCATGGCGGGCGAGTTCTGCAGGCTGTAGACGATGGGCACGTTCTTGCCCAGGGTCTGCATGGCGCGCTTCACCGCCACCGCCTGCTGGATGTTGGAGGGCACCAGCACCACCTCGGCACCGGCGTTGAGCACGCGGCGCAGTTGCAGCGTCACGTCGGCCGGCTGGGGCTCCACGTACACCATCTCGACCAGGGTCACCACGTTGGGGTTGGCCTTCGCGTAGGCGATGATGCCCTTGCCCATGTCGGCGAAGGTGGGCGAGGCTTCGGTGGTGAACATCGCCACCTTGACCGGGCGGCCCGGGGTCTTGGTTTTCTGGAACCAGTCGATGAAGCCGGAGACTTCATGCACGAAGGTCGGCCGCGTGGCCAGCACCCACTGGTTGGGGCGCCAGCCGAAGCCGTTGGCCGCCGAGCCCAGGATCATGGGCACCCTGTCGGTGGGCAGGCGCTGTTGCAGGGCCGAGGTGTCGGGGCCGCCGAGCGAGAGGCCGATCACCGGCTTGGTGGCCAGCACGCCGGGCCACAGGCTGGCGGTCTGCGCGGTGTCGTAGCGCGTGTCGTAGGTCTTGAGCTCGAGCTTCACGCCCAGCTTGTTGCCCACTTCCGCGTTCCACCAGTTCACCACGCCTTCGCGGCCCGGGCCCACCATGGGCATGATGGCCGCGAACGGGCCCGAGTAGTCGGACAGGGCCGGGATCTGGTACACGGTCTGCGCGCCGGCGGGCGCGACGGCCGAGGCGGCGATGCCCGCCAGCAGGGCGGCCTGGGTGGCCCAGTGTTTCAGTGCTTTCATGACGTCTCCTGGTTGGTATGAAGGTCTGCGGAAAAAGCGGCTCACCACTTGCCCAGCCTGGGCACGGGCACGCCCTTGGCCACGGTGACGAGCTTGCCGCCCACCACCTGGCCCACGTTGATGCGCGGGTCCTTGGTGGGGAAGGGCGCCTCCACCGAGAAGTCGAGGTCGCCGCCGGTGAGGCCGAAGAAGTCCTTGGCTGGGAAGGTGGTCTCGATCAGCGTGCTGTAGATCAGCTCGCCGCTGAGCTTGTCGGGGCCATGCTTCTTCGCGGCCACCTCGATGGCGCGCACCGCCAGCAGCGTCTGCGTCATGCCCAGCGAGGTGATGGCGTGCCAGGGCACCTTCATGCCGTGTTTGGCCACCAGCAGGTCGTAGAAGCGCTTGGCTTCGGTGTCTTCCTCGCTGGTGATCACGCCGCCGTGCACCTCGTAGTCGCCTTCCATGGCGGCCATGCTGCCCACCAGTTTCTGCAACATGCCGGGCGAGTTCTGCAGGCCATGCACGATGGGCACGTTCTTGCCCAGGGCCTGCATGGCGCGCTTCACCGCCACCGCCTGCTGGATGTTGGTCGGCACCAGGATCACCTCGGCGCCCGCGTTGAGCACGCGGCGCAGCTGCAGCGTCACGTCGGTGGGCTGCACGTCCACGAAGACCATCTCCACCAGGTTCATCACGTTGGGGCTGGCCTTGGCGTAGGCCGACACGCCCTTGGCCATGTCGGCAAAGCTGGGCGATGCCTCGGTGGTGAACATCGCCACCTTCACCGGGCGGCCCGGCGTCTTGGTCTTCTGGTACCACTCGATGAAGCCGGCGATCTCGTGCACGAAGGTGGGCCGGGGCGTGAGCACCCACTGGTTGGGGCGCCAACCCGAGCCGTTGGCTGCCGAGCCGGAGATCATCACCACCTTGTCGGTGGGCAGGCGCTGCTGCAGCGCGGCGGTGTCCGGCCCGCCGGCCGAGAGGCCCACCAGCGGTTTGGTGGCGAGCACGCCGGGCCACAGGCTGGCGGTCTGCGCGGCGTCGTAGCGCGTGTCGTAGCTCTTCACTTCGACCTTCACGCCCATCTTGGCGCCCACTTCGGCGTTCCACCAGGTCGCCACCGCCTCGCGGCCGCCGGCCATCATCGGCATGATGGACGAGAACGGCCCGGAGAAATCGGACATCGCGGGCACCTGGTACACGGTCTGCGCCGTGGCCGGCAGGGCCGCCGACAGACACAGCCCGGCCACGGTGGCGGTGCGGGCCGCCCAGCTCTTGAGTGTTTGCATGTTGTCTCCTGTTGTCGTGATGGGTGCCGCCCCCCGGCGGTCAGTACGGGAACGGCCAGAGTCGGTACGCCTGCTTGGTGATCTGCACGCGGTGCATCACGCCCTTGGGCTCGAACAGCAGGAAAAGGATGATCACGGTGCCCAGCAGCACGTTCATGGCGGCGAAGACGAAGTCCTGCCCCACGGCGGGCACCCACTGGATGACGCTCGGGCCCAGGCTGGTCACGCCCTCGCGCGCCAGCTGGATCAGCACGGTGCCGATCAGCGCCCCCACGATGGAGCCCAGGCCGCCGACGATCATCATGGCGATCATCCAGATGGCGTTGAACAGCGTGAACTGCTCCACCGACACGTGCCGCAGCGCCACCACCCACAGGCCGCCGGCCACGCCGGCGTAGAAGGCGCTGACCAGGAAGGCGCGCGCCTTGGTGGCGGCCACGGGGATGCCCATCATCCCGGCGGCCACGTCGTCGTCGCGCACCGCCTCGAAGCTGCGGCCGTGGCGCGAGCGCACGATGCCGAAGGCCCCGATGGTCATGACCACCAGCACGATGAACGAGAAACCGTAGATCGCGCGGTCGTTGTTCAGCGAGATGCCCAGGGCGGTGGCCGACTCCACGTGCAGGCCGCCCGCGCCGCCCAGCCAGGCCTGCGGCAGGTTCAGCACCAGGAAGTGGAACAGCGCCTGCGCCGCGATGGTGGTGAGCGCGAGGTAGAAGCCCTTGATGCGCGCGGCCGTCAGGCCGAACATCACGCCGAAGAGGGCCGCGCCCGCGCCGCCGATGAGCAGCGCCGCGAGCGCGTCCCACCCGGCCGACATGGCCAGCGCCGCGCCGTAGGCGCCCACCCCCATGAAGGCCGACTGCCCCAGGTTGATCTGCCCCGCGTAGCCGGTGCAGATCTGCAGGCCGATCACGGCCACGGCGGTGATGAAGGTGGTGTAGCCGATGCTGACCCAGCGGTCCGAGGCCCACCAGGGCAGCGTGGCCAGCACGAGCAGCAGGATCAGCAGGCCCACCCACTGCGCGCGCGTGCGGATCAGGGAGCGGTCGCCCGCGTGGCTGGTGAAGAAAATGCCGGACGGGTCCATCACACACGCTCCACATGGCGCCAGCCGAACAGGCCGGTGGGGCGCACCAGCAGGATCAGCAGCATGAAAACAAAGGGCACGATGGACGAGGCCGAGCCGCCGATCGCAGGGTCCACATAGGCCGCCACCAGGGCCTGCACGATGCCGACGATGGCACCGGCCAGGATCAGCCCGCCGATGGATTCGAGGCCGGCGAGCAGCGCCACCGGCAGCGCGGCCAGCGCCACGTCGGCCGTGCCCACCGTGAGCGAGCGGCCGCTGAGCAGCACGATGGCGCCGGCCGTGGCGATCACCGAACCCATCATCCAGGCCAGGGTGACGGCGCGCTTGACCGAGATGCCGAGCGAGATCGCGGTGGTGGGCTCTTCCGCCACGGCGGTCAGCGTGAGGCCGGCGCGGGTGCGGTTGAAGAACCACGACATGCCCACCGTGACCACCAGCGTGAGCACGGCGCCGATCACCAGCGACGACGGGAAGATCATGTCGCCGACGATGAAGGGCGTGGGCGGCAGCAGCACGGGAAACTGGCGGTCCGCCGCGCCCCACACCACCAGCACGATGCCGCGGATCAGGATCACCAGGCCGATGGTCACCATCACCATGGAGAACACCGACTCGCCCACCAGCCGCTCGAAGAACAGCCGCTCGATCAGCCAGCCGTAGACCAGCGCGCAGACGAAGGCCAGCGGAATCGCCAGCCAGGGCGGGAGGTTGGCGCCCAGCGTGAGCGTCCACACCGCGTAGGCGCCGAGCATCATCAGCTCGCCCTGCGCGAAGTTGAACACCTTGCTGGCGCGGTAGATCACCATGAAGCCCAGCGCCAGCAGGGCGTAGATCTGGCCTTGCAGGAAGCCGTTGAAGAGGTAGTTGAAGAAGTCGGTCATGGGGTCAGGTCTCCTGGGCGCGCGCGGCCGGCACATGGCCGGTGGTCACGTCGGCGCGCAGCACGCCGGCGCGGCCGTCCTGGTAGCGCACGGGGATTTCGATGGTGGTGCCGGGCCGCTCGCCGTACATCGCGTCGATCAGCGCGCCGTAGCGCTGCTCGATGAAGTCGCGCTTGAGCTTGCGGGTGCGCGTGAGCTCGCCCTCGTCGGCGTCCAGCTCCTTGGGCAGGTTCACGAAGTGCTTCAGGCGCGCGGCCTCGGGCAGCGTGCGGTTCACGCTGGCGATCTCCTTGGCCACCTGCGCCAGCACCTCGGGGCGCTGCGACAGGTCGGTGAAGGTGGTGAACGACACGCCGTTGCGCTCGGCCCAGCGGCCGAACACCTCGCCGTCGATGTTCACCAGCGCGGTCACGTGCGAGCGCGTGGGGTCGCCTACCACCATCACCTCGCGGATGTAGGGCGAGAAGCGCAGCCGCACCTCGATGAACTGCTTGGAGAACAGGTGGCCTCCCTGCAGCCGGTTCATGTGCTCCACGCGGTCGTAGTAGATGAGCTCGTTGCCGCTGGGGCCCTGGCCCACCGCGTCGCCGGTCTGGAACCAGCCTTCGTTCATCTTCTCGGCGCTCTTCTCGGGCTTGCCCCAGTAGCCCGAGAAGCCCGCGCCGCCGCGCACTTCGAGCCCGCCACCGTCGGTCACGCGCCATTCCATCGGCACGCCCCAGGCGCTGGCCATGGCCACGGTCTCGCCGATGGTCTCTGCGTTGACGCGCTCGCCCTGGTGCACCGTGATCAGGCCGAACTCGCTGCAGCCGTACACGTTGCGCAGCATCACGCCCATGGCGGCGAACAGGCGGAAGATGTCGGGCGCCACCGCCGCGCCGCCGGTGAAGGCGATGCGCGCGCGTTTCAGGCCCAGCTGCTCGCGCAGCGGGCGCAGCACCAGCGCGTCGGCCAGCGGCAGCTGGGCGCGCACCCACCAGGAGCGCGCGCGGGTGTCCATCTGGTCCGCGCGCGCCAGCTTGCCGATGCGCAGGCCCCAGTCCACCACCTTCTGGCGCCAGGGCGCGGCGTCGAGCATGCGGGCATGCACGCGCGCGGCCAGGCTTTCCCACTGGCGCGGGCCGAAGAACACCATCTCGCAGGCCAGCTCGCGGATCGCTTCCTGGATCTGGTCCGGCCGCTCGGCGAAGTTCACGCGCAGCGGGCGCATCAGGCCCATGGTCACGCCCACCCACTGCTCGGTGGCCCACGAGAGCGGAATGTACGACAGGTACTCGCCGCCCTCGGGCACCTGCATGGTCTGGCCGATCAGCTCGGCGTTGTGCATCAGCGAGGCGTGTGTGGTGATCACGCCCTTGGGCGCGCCGGTGGTGCCCGAGGTGTAGGACAGCACGGCGATGTCGCTCGCCTGGCCCTGGGCCACCGCCTGCTCGAACCAGGCCGCGTCCTCGGCCGGCGCGCGGAACGCGTCCCAGCCCAGCAGGCCTTCGTGCCGGTACGACCACAGGCCGCCCGACTCCCACCACACCACGGTGTGCAGGCCGCCGTGGCGCGCCATCACGGGCAGCACCTTGTCCACCTGCTCCTGGTCTTCGGCGAACACGCAGACCGCCTGCGCGTCGGCCACGATGTAGTCGACCTCGGCTTCCGCCGCGTCGGGGTAGAGCGCCACCACCTTGGCGCCCACCGCCATCGCGGCCCATTCGGCCCAGTAGAGTTCGGGCCGGTTCTCGCTCAGCAGCACCACGGTCTGGCCGCGCTGAACACCACGGGCGCGCAGGCCCAGGGCGAGGGCGCGCACTTCGTCGCGCACGTCGGTCCAGGTGAATTCGTGCCACACGCCGTCGCGCTTGTGGCGCTGCGCCACCTCGCCGCCGCGCGTGGCCGCGTTGTGCAGCAGCCATTGCGGCAGGGTCTGCGGGGTCTTGTTCAGGGTCGCGCTCATGCGTGGGCTCCCCCCAGGTAGGCAGAGATCACGTTCTCGTCCTTCTGCACGGCGGCGGGCGAGGCGTCGGCGATCTTGCGGCCGAAGTTCAGCACGATCACGCGGTCGGCGATGTCCATCACCACACCCATGTCGTGCTCCACCAGCACCACCGGGATCTGCCGCGATTCGCGGATGTCCAGAATGAAACGCGCCAGGTCTTCCTTCTCTTCGCTGTTCATGCCGGCCATGGGCTCGTCCAGCAGCAGCATGCGCGGCTCCATGGCCAGCGCGCGGCCCAGGTCCACGCGCTTGCGCATGCCGTAGCCCAGCGTGCCCACCGTGTGGTGGCGCAGGTGTTCGAGTTCCAGAAAGCCCAGGATCTCCTCGGCCACGGCGCGGTGCGCCACCTCTTCGCGGTGCGCGAAGGGGTAGTAGAGGAAGGCCGTGGTCAGCGTGCTCTTCATGTGCATGTAGCGGCCGACCAGGATGTTGTCGAGCACGCTCATGTGCGGCAGCAGGTGCGTGCCCTGGAAGGTGCGCGCCAGGCCGGCCTGGGCCACGCGGTGCACCGGCCAGCGGCCGATGTCCTGGCCTTCGAACCGCACGATGCCGGTGCTCGGGCGGTAGAAGCCCGAGAGCACGTTGAGCAGCGAGCTCTTGCCCGCGCCGTTGGGGCCGATGAGGGCCACCAGCTCCTGGTGGCCGATGTCCACCGAAATCTCGGACAGCGCGGTGACGCCGCCGAATTTCAGCGTGAGGTCGCGCGCCTCCAGCATGGCGGCGTGGGAACGCCGGGCTTCAGTCATGGGTAGGGACCTCTTGCAAGGGGGTGAAGCGGGGCGCGGCGCCGGTGCGGCGTTCGCCCGACGGCGTCGGCGCGTACAGGCCGCGCACCACGTTGTGCGGGTGGCGGGCGGCCTCGTCCAGCGTGAGCACCGGGGCGAAGCAGGCGTCCGTGCCTTCGAGCAGATCGCACCAGTGCTGGCGCGGCTGCGTGAGGAAGAGGGCGCGCAGGCGCGCTTTCAAGGCCGGCCAGGCCGTGGTGTCGAACTGGGCGGCCGGGTCCACGTCGGTGAGGCCGAGCTTCTTCACCAGCAGCGCGTAGAACTGCGGCTCGATCGCGCCCAGCGTGACGAAGCCGCCGTCCGCGCAGCGGTAGACGTCGTAGAACGGCGAGTCGTGGAACACGCTGGGCCGGTCGTTGCCTTGGCCACCCAGGCCGCCGGTGCCGGCGATCCATTGCGCCAGGCCGCCGAGCATGGCGACCACGTCCACGATGGCGGCGTCCACCACGCAGCCCTGGCCGCTCTGGCGCGCCTGCAGCACACCGCTGACGATGCCCAGCGCCAGGCCGAGCGCGCCACCGGCATCGCCCAGCACCGTGGGCGGCGACACGGGCAGCTGGCCGTGCACCGCCGACAGCGAAAGCATGCCGCTGAGCGCCACGTAGTTGATGTCGTGCCCGGCCGCCTGCGCCAGCGGGCCCTGCTGGCCCCAGCCCGTCATGCGGCCGTAGACCAGTTTCGGGTTCACCGCCGCGCAGGCGGCAGGGCCGAGGCCCAGGCGCTCCATCACGCCCGGGCGGTTGCCTTCGATCAGCGCGTCCGCGCTGGCCACCAGGCCCAGGGCCTGGGTCACGTCGTCGGGGTGCTTGAGGTTGAGTTCGACCACGGTCTTGCCTTCGCGCAGCGGCGGTTGCCCGCCGCCCGAGAGCTTGTCGACCACGGAGGAGGTGCCCGGCCGCGCGATCACGGTGACGCGCGCGCCCAGGTCCGCCAGCACCCGGCCGCACAGCGGGCCGGGGCCGATGCCTTCGAACTCGATCACGTGGAGGTGGTTCAGCGGTTGCATCAGCCGAGCACCTTGCGCGCGATCAGGTCTTTCATGATCTCGTTGGCGCCGCCGTAGATGCGCTGCACGCGCGAATCGGCGTAGAGCCGGGCGATCGGGTACTCGGCCATGTAGCCGTAGCCGCCGAAGAGCTGCAGGCATTCGTCCGTCACCTTGCCCTGCTGCTCCGAGCACCACCACTTGGCCATGTAGGCGGCCTCGTTGTCCAGCGTGCCGTCCAGCTGGCGCTGGATGCAGTCGTTCACGAAGGTGCGCACCACGTGCGCCATGGTGGCGCACTCGGCCAGCTTGAAGCGGGTGTTCTGGAAGTCGGCCAGCGCCTGGCCGAAGGCCTTGCGCTGCTTGGTGTAGTCCACCGTGAGCTCCACCGCGCGCTCGATCACCGCCGCCGCGTTCACCGCGAGCAGCAGGCGCTCGTAGGTGAGCTGGCTCATGAGCTGCTTGAAGCCTTCGCCTTCCTGGCCGCCGAGCAGCTGCGAAGCCGGCACGCGCACGCCGTCGAAGGACAGCTCGGCGGTGTCCGAGGCGTGCTGGCCCAGCTTCTCCAGTCGCCGGCCCACGCTGAAGCCGGGCAGGTTCTCGGTTTCCATCACCAGCAGCGAGACGCCCTTGGCACCGGCCTCGCCCGTGCGCACCACCACCACCAGCAGGTTGGCGGTGAAGCCGTTGGTGATGAAGGTCTTGGCGCCGTCCACCACGTAGTGGTCGCCCTCGAGCCGGGCCTTGGTGCGGATGGCCTTCAGGTCCGAGCCCGCGCCGGGTTCGGTCATGGCGATGCCGGCCAGCATCTCGCCGCTGACGAGCCTGGGCAGCCAGCGCTGCTTCTGTGCTTCGGTGCCGTAGTCCAGGATGTAGTGCGAAGCGATGGAGTGCACGCCGGTGTTGGCCGGGATCTCCTGCTTGGAGAGCTCGTCCTGCACCACCAGCTGGTAGGCGATGCTCGCGCCCGGGCCGCCATAGGCCTCGGGCATCTCGGGCAACAGGAAGCCCAGCTCGCCCAGGGCGCGCCAGGACTCGCGGGGAATGAAACCCTGGCGGCGCCAGGCATCGAGCTTGGGTGCGAGTTTGTCCGCCACGCAGCGGCGGACCTGCTCGCGAAAGGCCTCGATGTCGGCATCCATCCAGGGATGCTGGTGCAGGCGCGGCAGCATGCTCACATGCCCGTGAGGCCGCCGGAGCAGATCAGCGTCTGGCCGCTGACGTAGTCCGACTCGGGGATGCAGAACAGGTACACCGAGCCCGCGGCTTCTTCCGGTGTGCCGCCCCGGCCCAGGGGAATGGTCTGCTCCATCATCGACAGCAGGCCGGGGTTCACGCCCACCTTGATGTCGCGCCCGTCGATGTTCGTGGTGGCGCCGTCGGCGGTGCTGCCGGTCAGCCGCGTCTTGATGAGGCCGAAGGCCACGCAGTTCACCGTCACGTTCATGCGACCCCATTCCTTGGCCAGCGCCTGCGTGAGGCCCATGATGCCGGCCTTGGCCGCCGAGTAGTTGGACTGGCCCACGTTGCCGAAGACCCCGGCCATGGACGAGATGTTCACCACCTTGCGCATGTTGCGCACGCCGCTGTCCATCTCGGATTTCGACAGTGCGCGGATCACCGGCTGCGCCGCGCGCAGGATGCGGAAGGGCGCGGTGAGGTGGCAGTCCATGATGGCGTACCACTGCTCGTCGGTCATCTTCTGGATCACGTTGTCCCAGGTGTAGCCGGCGTTGTTGACGATGATGTCCAGGCCCTTGAAGTTCTCCACGGCGGTGCCGATGAAGCGCTCCGAAAAATCGGGCGCCGTCACGCTGCCCACGCAGGCCACGGCCTCGCCGCCCAGGGCCTTGATGGCCTCCACGGTCTCCTGCGCCGGATCGGCGTCGAGGTCGTTGATCACCAGGCGCGCGCCGTCCTGGGCGAGCTTGAGGGCGATTTCACGGCCGATGCCGCGCCCCGAGCCCGTGATCAGGGCCACCTTGCCGTCGAGTTTCTTGCTCATGCTGTGTCTTTCCTCTTGTGTGTGTCGGTGTGCGTTCAGGCCAGTGCCACGATGGCCTCGCCGACGATCTTGTTCTGGCCGTATTGATTCGAAGAGCTCACGGCCACGCGCGCGCAGGCCTCGCCGTCGAGGTCCATCAGCTCCACCACCTCGCCGCTGCAGGTGATGGCGTTGCCCAGGTGGGTGATGCCGGCGAAGCGCGCGTCGTACTGGCGCAGGCGCGACTGCGGCGCCCATTGCGTGATGAGCCGGCCCACCCAGGCCATGCCCAGCATGCCCTGCGCGAACACGTCGGGCATGCCCGAGCGGCGCGCGAAGTCCAGGTCGATGTGGATGGGGTTGTGGTCGCCCGAGGCGCCGCCGAACAGCGCGAGCGTGGCGCGGTCCACCGGGGGGAGTTGCAGGGCGGGCAGGCGGTCGCCGACCTTGATCGATGCGGTCATGGTGTTCTCTTCCCTTTCAGTGGCGGACCACGAGCACGGTGCGCAGCTCGGCGACGAGTTCCTCGCGCTGGTTGGTCACCTTGGAGTCCTTGACGGCGAATTCCAGCTTGCCGCCCTTCTTGTCGTAGATGTCGGTGATGGTCGATTGCACGGTCACCGTGTCGCCCGCGCACACCGGCCGGAGGTAGCGGAACGACTGCTCGCCGTGCAGCAGCTTGGCCAGCGGAATGTCCAGGTCGGCCAGCAGCTGGTCGTTGGCACCGCTGTCCAGCTCGGCCGCGAACAGGAAGGTGGGGGGGGCCGGCACGTCGGCGTAGCCGGCGGCCTTCGCGGCGGCCGGGTCCACGTAGACCGGGTTCTTCTCGCCAATCGCCTTGGCGAAGAACTGCAGGCGCGTGCGGTCCACCGTGAGCACCGAAGGCTTGAGCTGATAGCCGATGAATTTCCTGTCGATCATGCGGCCACCTTTTCGTACATCGTCACCACGCAGGCGCCACCCAGGCCCAGGTTGTGCTGCAGCGCGATGCGCGCGCCGTCCACCTGGCGCTTCTCGGCCTGGCCGCGCAGCTGCTGCACGAGCTCGGTGCATTGCGCCAGACCGGTCGCGCCCAGCGGGTGGCCCTTGGAGAGCAGGCCGCCCGAAGGGTTGGTGACGACCTGGCCGCCGTAGGTGTTGTCGCCGTCTTCCACGAACTTCTGCGCGCCGCCGCGTTCGCACAGGCCCAGGGCTTCATAGCTCAGCAGCTCGTTGTGCGCGAAGCAGTCGTGCAGTTCCACCACCTGCACGTCGCGCGGGCCCAGGCCCGCTTCGGCGTACACCTGCTCGGCGCAGGCCCTGGCCATGCTGAAGCCGACCACTTCGCGCATGTCCTTCGCGCCGAAAGTGGCGGGGCCGTCCGTCGTCATGGCCTGAGCGCGGATGCGCACGGCCGTGTTCAGGCCATGCTTCTTCGCGAAGGCCCCCGAGCACACGATGGCCGCCGCCGAACCGCAGGTGGGCGGGCAGGCCATCAGGCGCGTCATCACACCCGGCCACATCACCGGCGCGTTCATCACCTCTTCTTCCGTCACCACGGTGCGGAACAGCGCGAGCGGGTTGTTCGACGCGTGGCGGCTCGCCTTGGCGCGGATCTTGGCGAAGGTGTTCAGCGGCGTCCCGAACTCCTGCATGTGGGCCAGGCCCGCGCCGCCGAAGTAGCGCAGCGCCAGCGGAATCTCGCCATGGCCCACCAGTTCTTCCGTGGCGTCGTCGAAACGCTCGAAGGCGCTCGCGCGGTCCTTGAACACCGAGCCGAGGGCGCCTGGGTTCATCTGCTCGAAGCCCAGCGCCAGCACGCAGTCGGCCGCGCCGCTCATCACCGCCTGGCGCGCGAGAAAGAGCGCGGTGGAACCGGTGGAGCAGTTGTTGTTCACGTTCACGACGGGAATGCCCGTCATGCCCACCTCGTACAGCGCGCGCTGGCCGGCGGTGGAGTCGCCGTACACATAGCCCACATAGGCCTGCTGCACCTTGGCGTAGTCCAGGCCCGCGTCGCGCAGCGCCGCGTTCACCGCCTTGGCCGCCATCTGCGGATAGGGCTCGCTCGCCCCGGGTTTGGTGAACGGCACCATGCCGACCCCCACGACATACACGTCTTGCTTCATGAACGGTCCTTTGTGCGGCGGGGCGGCGGCCCCGAAAAATTGGTTGGAAGACGGGGCGGATGCTAGGCTTCGCCCCATTTCCTAGCGATAGCCGAACACCCTGAAACCATGGCAAAAGACCTCAAACAGCGAAAACCTCGGGAAAACCCGGGGGCCTTCATTGCCCCTGTTTTCGTGTTCGGCATGCTCTCCGGGCCGGAAAGCCGGGGCATGAACATGGATGGCTATCTACGTCAAGTCGGGGTGGACCCGCATGCCCTGCGCCAACCCGGCCACCAGGGCGTCACGCCCATGCAGTACGTCGCGCTTTTTTATGCGCTGCTCAACGACATGAAGGACGAATGCATGGGCCTGTTCTCACGCCCGTTCAAGCCTGGCAGCTTCGCGCTGACGGCGCGCGAAGGCCTGTCCGCGCACGACCTGCGGCGCGCGCTCAAGCGCATGAGCGCGGCGCTCAACCTGCTGCAGGACGACATCTTTTTCTCGCTGCAGGTCAACGGCGACGAAGCCAGCCTGCACATGCAGACCATCGCCCCCGGCCACCCCACGCCCGTGTTCGCGCAGGAGACCATGGTGCGCGTGCTCTGGCGCCTGGCCGCCTGGCTGCTGAACGCGCCGCTGCCCATCACGCACTTCGACTTCAGCTACCCCGAGCCCGACGGCCAGGAAGGCTACAACCTCGTGTTCCCCGCGCCCCGGCGCTACGGGCAGGCGGCTTTCGGTTTCTGGTTCAAGGCCAAGGAACTGGACACCCCGGTGAGCCGCGACGAGCCGGCCCTGCGCGTGTTCCTCACCGACGCGTACACGCAGGTCATCTCGCCGCCGCGCGACTTCGGCGCCGTGGCGCAGCGGGTGCGCAACCACCTCATGCGCAGCTACCCGCAGTGGCCCTCGCTGGAGGCCGTGGCCGAGCACCTGCACACCTCGCCGTCGAGCCTGCAGCGGCACCTCTCGGCCGAACACACCTCGCTGCAATGGCTCAAGGACGACCTGCGGCGCGACCTCGCGATCTCGCGCCTGTCGTCATCGCGCGTGTCGCTGGTGCAGCTGGCGAGCGAGCTGGGTTTCAGCGACAGCCCGACCTTTCAGCGCGCGTTCAAGAAGTGGACGGGGAAACACTGCGGGGCGTATCGGCGGCGCTGAACGCCGAAGCTATACTTCTTTCGTCGTACAAAAGTGCGATCAGGATTGGCGTCCTGCTGACAGCTTGCGTTTTGAGATGGCTGCAATGTTTCGGCGTTGCGGCCATCATCTTCTTCGTCTGTGCTTTCCTGTTTATGGTGGCCCGGATGGGGAGACGCAAGTCTCGCCGATGGTGCAAGCTGTCTCGGTACGCCAACCTGTTCGGGCCACCGCCACCTCAAAAGGGTGGTGGTGGAACTCATCGCAACAGGAAGGCCCATGAAGCAAGCACCGTTCTTTTTCCCCCGACCGCTCCGACTCGCGTTGCTGATCGACGCCGAGAACATGAGCTGGACATGCTGCGAACCCGTGATGAAGCTGGCGGCCGAACGCGGTAACGTCCTCATCCGCCGCGCGTACGCCGACTGGACCAACCCGCACGTTGCTTCCTGGCGCAAGGTGCTGGAGGCCAACGTGATACGCCCCGTCCAGCAGTTTCACTACCGCCACGGCAAGAACGCCAGCGACTCGGCCTTGATCATGGACATGATGGAAATGCTGCACGCCCCGCAACGCAAGGTGGACGGCTTCTGCATCGTGTCATCGGACAGCGACTACACGGGCGTGGTCACCCGCGCCCGTGAAGCCGATGTGCCGGTCTATGGCTTTGGCCGGCAAGATGCCGCGAAGAGTTTTGTGGCGGCTTGCAATGCGTTTGCGTTTCTGGATTCTGCGTACTCGTGAGTCCAGCTGCAGCGTTCGTGGCAGCTTTCAGTTCATTGGTGTTGTTGAAGAGGGCGACGGTGTCGCCATGGTTTGGATCGCATCCTGCTCCCTCAGGCTGGAGGGCTCAGACGCTGTCTTTCGGGCAGTTTGGTGTTAGTATCCAATTAGATACATTTCAATGTTCGCGGTCCTTCAAGTACAGGCGTTCCAGGAGTGGCTCGACAACCTCAAAGACATCAAGGCCCGGATCCGCATCGCGGCGAGGTTGCGGCTGGCGGAAGCCGGCAACCTCGGCGACTGGAAGCCGGTCGGCGAAGAGGTTTCAGAGATGCGGGTGGATGTCGGTCCAGGCTATCGCTTGTACTTCACGCGCCGTCAGAACATTCTCATCGTCATGCTCGCTGGTGGAGACAAGTCAACCCAGAGCCGAGATATCAAGCGAGCACAGAGGCTGCTCAAACAACTGGAGCTGGAGCCATGAACACATCCAAGACCAAGGCACAAGCCAAGCTGCTCCCTTTCGACGCCGCTCGTTACCTCACGGACGATGCGGCGATTGCCGAGTACATGACGGCCGTTCTCGAAATGGACGACCCCGATCTTCTGCTGCTGGCGCTCGGGGACATTGCGCGCGCCAAAGGCATGGCACAGGTGGCCAAGGACGCGGGGCTGGGCAGAGAGAGCCTCTACAAGGCGCTCGCACCGGGCGCCAAGCCACGGTTCGACACGGTGCTGAAGGTGGCGCGTGCCTTGGGGGTCAGGCTCTCGGCGCATCCCGCATAGGCGACACTCTTTCTCAAAGATCGGTGCGCAAACGCCAGATCTCCGGGAACAACACCACGTCGAGCATCTTGCGCAGGTAGCTCACGCCGCCCGTGCCGCCGGTGCCGCGCTTGAAACCGATCACGCGTTCCACCGTGGTCACGTGCCGGAAGCGCCAGAGGCGGAAGGCGTCTTCCAGGTCGGTGAGCTTTTCGCCGAGCTGGTACAGGTCCCAGTGGTCCTTGGGGTTGCGGTACACCTGCAGCCAGGCCTGTTCGACGGCGTCGCTGGCTTCGTAGGGCTGGGTCCAGTCGCGCTGCGTGTGGCTGGCGGGCACGGCCAGGCCGCGCCGGGCGAGCAGGCGCAGGGCTTCGTCGTAGAGCGACGGGGCTTCGTAGGCGGCCTGCACGACGGCCATGCGCTCGGGGCTGTGGGCGTGCGGCTTGAGCATGGCCGCGTTCTTGTTGCCCATGGCGAATTCGATGCAGCGGTACTGGTGGCTCTGGAAGCCGCTGGACTGCGCGAGGTAGGGCCGCAGCGCGCTGTATTCGGGCGGGGTCATGGTGGCGAGCACGTCCCAGGCGTGCACCAGCTGTTCCATGATCTTCGAGGTGCGCGCGAGCATCTTGAAGGCGGGTTGCAGTTCGTCTTTCGCGATGCTGTGAATGGCGGCGCGCAGCTCATGCAGCATGAGCTTCATCCAGAGTTCGCTGGTCTGGTGCTGCACGATGAAGAGCATTTCGTCGTGCGCGGGCGAGAGCGGTTTCTGCGCGTTGAGGATGGCGTCGAGCTGCAGGTAGTCGCCGTAGCTCATGTCGCGGCTGAAGTCGAGTTGCGCGCCTTCCTCGCGCACGATGTCTTCGGGCTTCGAGGCCGGATCGGTGTGGTGCGGGCACATGCTCAGGTCACCGCGTGTTTGGTGTTGAATTCGGCGCGCCGCCACTCGCCGGTCTCCAGCACCTGGCGCAGCTGGTCGGCGGCGTTCCACACGTCCTCGAAGCCGATGTAGAGCGGCGTGAAGCCGAAGCGCAGGATGTCCTTGTGGCGCTGGCCGTCGCCCGCGCGGAAGTCGCCCACCACGCCGCGCGCGATGAGGGCCTGCACGATGGCGTAGGCGCCTTCGTCCTTCGTGAGGCAGACCTGCGAGCCGCGCTCGGTCGGGTCCAGCGGCGTGGCCAGGCCGATGCCGTGGCCGTGGCCCTGGCAGCGTTCGTCCACGAGTTCGATGAAGAGGTCGGTGAGCGCGAGCGACTTGGTGCGCAGCGCGGCCATGCCGCCGTGGGCTTCGGCGGCGAGCAGGGTGTCCACGCCGCACTCGAGCGCGGCCAGGCTGATCATGGGCTGGGTGCCGCACTGGTAGCGCGTGATGCCGGGCGCGGGCCGGTAGTCGGGCGTGAATTCGAAAGGCGTGGCGTGGCCCCACCAGCCGGCCAGGGGCTGCCAGAAGCGGTCGGCGTGGCGTGGGTTGACCCACACGAAGGCCGGCGCGCCCGGGCCGCCGTTGAGGTACTTGTAGCCGCAACCCACGGCGTAGTCGGCGCCCGCGCCGGTGAGGTCCACCGGCACGGCACCCGCGCTGTGCGCGAGGTCCCACAGCATGAGCGCGCCGGTGGCGTGGGCGGCGGCGGTGATGGCGGGCATGTCGTGCATGGCGCCGGTGCGGTAGTTCACGTGGGTGAGCATGAGCACGGCGACCTCGGGTGTGAGGGCGGCGGGGATTTCTTCGGGCTCCACCAGCATCAGTTCGAAGCCGTGCTGCTGGCACAGGGCTTCGGCGATGTAGAGGTCGGTCGGGAAGTTGCTGCGCTCGCTCACGATGCGCCGGCGCTTGGGGTGGTCGACGCTGGCGAGGTCCATCGCGGCCGAAAGCACTTTGAAGAGGTTGACCGAGGTGCTGTCGGTGGCGACCACGGTGCCGGGCTCGGCGCCGATGAGGCGCGCGATCTTGTCGCCCACCTTCTTGGGCTGGGCGAACCAGCCGTGCTTGTTCCAGCTCTGGATGAGGTCGGTGCCCCATTCCTGCGTCACCACCTCGGCCACGCGCGCGGGAGCGCTGCGCGGCATCACGCCGAGCGAGTTGCCGTCGAGGTAGATGGTGCCCTCGGGAATGAAGAAGAGGTCGCGCAGGGCGCGCAGCGGGTCTTGCGCGTCGAGCGCGCGGCAGTCGGCGAGGGTGGGGGCGTTGTTCATGGCAGTTGGCGCAGCACGGCGCGCACGGGGCTGGCGTCGGCGGTGGTGAGTTTGAGGGGCAGGGCGATGAGTTCGTAGTCGCCTTCGGGCACGTCGTCGAGCAGCAGGTTTTCCAGCACGCGCAGGCCGCGCCGGCGGATGGTCTGGTGGCTGTCGAGCGTCTTGCTGGCGGCGGGGTCGATGCTGGCGCTGTCGATGCCGATGAGCAGCACGCCGAGGTCGGCGAGTTGTTCCACGGTGTCGGGCGCGAAGGCGGGCAGGGCGTCGTCGAAGCGGTCCTGCGGCTGGTGTTCGTACACGCGCACGAGCACGCGCTGGGGAAGGTCGGTGAGCGCGTGCGCGATGTGTTCGGGCCTGACCAGCGGGCCGCAGCCGATGGCGTGGATCACGCGACAGGGGCCGAGGAAGGCGTCGAGCGGCACATGGCCGATGGCGGCGCCGTCGGCGTCGTAGTGCAGCGGCGCGTCGGCATGCGCGCCCACGTGGGGCGAGAGCGTGATGGCGCTGACGTTGACCGGGCAGCCCGGGCCGATGGTGGCGGCCCACTGCTGGGTGTAGGCGGTGTCACCCGGAAAAACCGGGGCGCCGGCGTGCACCGGCGGAGAGATGTCCCAGAGCTGTTTCATGGTGCATGGAAGGTAGCACCCTGAAAAATTCCGTGGTGTCGGTTATTGCCAACAGACCCGGAAAATAGTTGAGGCTTGAATCAAATAAGCGCCGGCAGGCCGTGGCGCTGGCGGGCGCGCGCGCAGGCGTCGCTGCCTTCCTCGAACTCGCGGCAGGGCGAAGGCCGCCATTCGTAGATGCCGCAGACCGCCTTCTGGCCCACCTTGCCGGTGAGGGCGGCGCAGCGGGGCGGCGAATGGTCGGTGCCGCGCAGGCGGGCGGTGTGCTCGGTGACCTCGACCGCCAGCCCGCCGGGCACGGAGCCGCCCATCTCGTCCAGCTCGTGAACCGAAAAATCGACCCGGAAACAGGCGCAGCAGGCGCCGCAGCTGGTGCAGGTGCTCATGCGACTCTGGGCGCGAGCGCCGGCGCGCGGTAGACCAGCACCTTGAGCGCTCGCTCGGGCGAGGCGTCGGCAAAGGCCTCGGGGTTGGGCAGGCGCTGTTCGAACACCAGCTCGGGCGCGGCTTCCTGCATCTGCTGCCGCAGGAAGGCGGTGTCGAGCTCGGGCGCGTTGAGGCAGAGCAGCACCTGGCCGCCGGGCAGCAGCAGGTCGGGCAGGCGGCGCATCAGGCGCTGGTAGTCCTTGGTGGCGACGAAGCTGCCCTTCTGGAAGCTCGGTGGGTCGACGATGACCAGGCCGTAGGGGCCGCTGCGGGTGATCTTGCCCCAGGTCTTGAAGATGTCGTGCGCGAGGAAGCTGGCGCCGCCCGCGAGGCCGTTGAGCGGGTGGTTCTGCTGGCCGATGGCCATGGCGCCGCCGCTCATGTCCACGTTGATCACCTGTTTCGCGCCGCCCTGCAGCGCCACCACCGAGAAGGCGCAGGTGTAGGCGAACAGGTTCAGCACCTTTTGTTTGTCGGCATGCTCGTGCACCCATTGGCGGCCTTCGGCCATGTCCAGGAACAGGCCGTGGTTCTGGCCCTTGAGCACGTGCACCAGGAAGCGCGCGCCGCGCTCGCTCACCACGTGGGGTTCGGGCACGGCGCCGGCCATCAGGCGGGTTTCGGTCTGGCTGTCGTGCCGGCACTGGAAGACCCAGTTCAGCGGTTCGCCGGGCGCCACCTGGGTCCAACGTTCGGCCAGCGCGGTGTGCAGCACGGCCAGCGTGGCCTCGTCCACGGGTTGGAAGCTGGTCAGCACCCAGACCGGGGGGAAGGCGTCCAGCGCCCACTGCTCGCAGCCCGGGTGCAGGCCGCCGCGGCCGTGGAAGACCCGCCGCGCCTCGGCGGCGGGTTCGAGGCGCGCGATGGCGTCGAGCAGGGCTTGCATGGTGAGTGGTCAGCCGGCCAGGGCAACTGCCCGGGCCACTCGTTGCAGCAGACGGCGGCGGATGAAGCCGCTGACCGGGCGGATGAGGTACCAATACGGCGTGAAGCGCCGCAGGCTCACCGCGTCGGGACAATGCACACGCGTGCTGGTGCTCAGCAAGGTGCCCGTGCCGACCGGGGTGGCACCGAAGTGCAGGGCGAGCCGCGGCACATCCTGCAGCGCGTGGAAGGCCTGGGCGTCGGCCACGGGTGTCAGCCCGTAGTCGGCCCGCCAGAACTGCCCCGCGAGCCCGAACACAAGTTCCTCGTGGCCTCGACGCTCCAGCAGCGTGAAATCGTCCAGCCCGAATGGGCGGGCCGGGAGGCGCCCCTGGCCGCCCATTCGCTGCCAGAGCCGTGCCGGAGCCTCGCGCAGCGCGATCAGGCGGCTCACCAGCGGATCGGGCTCGCGCAGCACCGCTTCGATGCAGGCCATGACCTGATGCGGCGCCGCCGGCATCTGCAGCGTGTGCCGTTCGCTGAACTGGTGCGCCGGCAGGAACTGCTCCAGCAGCCTCTCGGCGGGCCGCGGACCCATCAGGCGAGCCGGCCGAGCAGCAGGTACTCCATCAGGGCCTTCTGGACGTGCATGCGGTTCTCGGCCTCGTCCCAGACGACGGACTGCGGGCCGTCGATCACCTCGGCGCTGACCTCCTCGCCCCGGTGCGCGGGCAGGCAGTGCATGAAGAGGGCATCGGGCTGGGCGGTGCGCATCATGGCCTCGTCCACGCACCAGCGCTTGAAGGCGGCGCGGCGCACTTCGTTTTCGGCCTCGAAGCCCATGCTGGTCCACACATCGGTGGTGACGAGGTGGGCGCCCGCGCAGGCTTCGAGCGGGTCCTTGAAGACCTTGTAGCAGTCCGGGTTGCGGATGCCGGCGAGCACCGGGTCGACCTCGTAGCCGCTGGGGGTGCTCACGTGCACCGTGAAGCCCAGCAATTCGGCGGCCTGCAGCCAGGTGTTGGCCATGTTGTTGCCGTCGCCGACCCAGGCCACGACCTTGCCCTGGATGGAGCCACGCCGTTCGATGAAAGTGAAGATGTCGGCCAGGATCTGGCAGGGGTGGAACTCGTTGGTCAGGCCGTTGATGACCGGCACGCGCGAGTGCGCCGCGAAGGCTTCGATCTTGCTCTGCTCGAAGGTGCGGATCATCACGATGTCGACCATGCGGCTGATCACGCGCGCGCTGTCTTCGATGGGCTCGGCGCGGCCGAGCTGGCTGTCACCCGTGGTCAGGTGCACCACCGAGCCGCCCATCTGGTACATGCCGGCCTCGAAGCTCACGCGGGTGCGCGTGCTGGCCTTCTCGAAGATCATGGCCAGCGTGCGGTCGGGGTCCGCGAAGGGCTGGTACTTCTCGACCGCCTTGAACTTGCGCTTGATGAAGGCCGCGCGCTCGAACAGGTAGGCGTAGGTGGCGGCGTCGAGGTCCTTGAACTGCAGGTAGTGCGGGATCGTCATGGCGGGGGCGGCGCTCATTCGGCCAGGAAGGCGTGGATCAGCGGCAGCAGGATGGCGGCCACCTCGTCGGCCTCGGCCGTGGTCATGATCAGCGGGGGCACCATGCGGATCACGCTGTCGGCCGTGACCGAGAGCAGCAGGCCGGCGTCGGCGGCGCGCTGGGTGATCACGCCGCAGGGCTTGGTGAGCTCGATGCCGATCATCAGGCCCTGGCCGCGGATCTCCTTCACGCCGGCCTTGCCGATCAGGTCCTTTTCCAGCACGGTGCGCAGGTGTTGGCCCACGCGGGCGGCGTTCTCCAGCAGGCCTTCCTCTTCCATGATGCGGATGGTCTCGACCCCGGCGCGCATGGCCAGCGGGTTGCCGCCGAAGGTGGTGCCGTGGTTGCCGGGCTGGAAGATGTTGGCGGCCTTGGGTCCGGCCACGACCGCGCCGATCGGCACGCCCGAGCCCAGGCCCTTGGCCAGCGGCATCACGTCGGGCACGATGCCGGCCCACTGGTGGGCGAACCACTTGCCGGTGCGGCCCATGCCGCACTGCACTTCGTCGATCATCAGCAGCCAGTCGTTGGCGTCGCACAGGGCGCGCACGTCCTTCAGGTACTGCGAGCGCATCGGGTTCACGCCGCCTTCGCCCTGGATGGTCTCGAAGAACACGGCGACCACGTTGGGGTTGCCGGCGGTGGCCTTCTTCAGCGACTCGATGTCGTTGAGCGGCACGCGGATGAAGCCTTCGACCAGCGGGCCGAAGCCGGCCTGCACCTTGGGGTTGCCGGTGGCCGAGAGGGTGGCGATGGAACGGCCGTGGAAGGCTTTCTCGTAGACCACGATCTCGGGGCGCTCGATGCCCTTGTCGTGGCCGTACTTGCGCGCCAGCTTGAGCGCGGCCTCGTTGGCTTCCAGGCCGGTGCTGCAGAAGAACACATTGGTCATGCCCGAGCGCTCCACCAGCATCTGCGCGAGCCGTTCCTGGTCGGGCACGTGGTAGTAGTTGCTGGAGTGGATCAGCTTGGCGATCTGGTCCTGCAGAGCGGGCACCAGTTTGGGGTGGCCGTGGCCCAGGGTGTTGACGGCGATGCCGCCCAGCGCGTCCAGGTACTCCTTGCCGTCGGTGTCCCACAGGCGCACGCCTCGGCCGTGTGACATCGCGATCGGCAGGCGGCCGTAGGTGTTCATCACGTGGGGCGAGGCGACGGGCTTGAGGGCGGCGTTCATGCAGGGACTCCGGTGGGAAGGGCCAAAAAGAAAGCGGCTCAACGAAGGTTGAGCCGTTGAAGCGCGATTTTAGGGGCAGCGGGCGGGCATCATCATTGCTTGTTGGGCATCGCTGAAATGCGCCCGGTGTACGCTAGCGGGTCCGGGTTACCCCTCATTCCAAGTCTTATATAAGATAGAATACCTGCCTCCTGCCCCGGCGAGCGATCCTCGGTCCGGCGGCGGCATTCTTCCAGTCGAGCCCTCCATCCGAAGGCCTCTCCCCCGATGGTTTCACCGACAGCCAAACAAGTTTTCATCCAGGGTGTCACGAAGGACGGCCGCACGTTCCGACCCAGTGACTGGGCCGAGCGCCTGGCCGGGGTGATGAGTTCGTTCCGCCCCGGGGGCGCCACCCCCGGCAGCCACCTGAGCTACTCCCCCTGGTGCGTGCCCAACAACATCAACGGCATCAAGTGCGTGGTGGTGCATGCGGACCTGCGCGAGGCCGAGCCCATGGCCTGGGACTTCTGCATGAACTTCGCGCGCGACAACGGCCTGCAGGTGGTCGAGGCCTGCCTCCTCCCCGATCCCCCGTCCAAGACCTGATCCCCCCGCTTTTGGCGCGGGCAACAAAAAAGCCGTCTTGCGACGGCTTTTTTGCTTTTGCTGGCAGCGCACCCGTTTCAAACGGCAGGCCTTGGGGGCCTGGGCTGGTGGTCTGGCGGGGCCAGACCGGGACGGGTTCAGGCAGCGGCTGCTGCGAGACCCTTGACTTTGGCCGACAGGCGGCTCTTGTCGCGCGCGGCCTTGTTCTTGTGGAAGATGCCCTTGTCGGCGACGATGTCGACGACTTTCTGCATCTTGGCGAACAGTTCGGTCGCCTTGGCTTTGTCACCGGTCAGAACGGCTTTTTCAACGTTCTTGACGGCGGTGCGGTATTTGGAGCGCAGCGAGGTGTTGGCTGCATTGATCTTGACGTCCTGGCGCACGCGTTTGCGGCCAGACGCCAGACGGGGGTTCTTTTTCTTCGGCTTGGTTGCCATGGTGAGTTCCTTCGGTGTTTGGGGATGATGCCAGCAAAGCCCGCGATTTTAGCACGGCCGGCCGGGCTGGCAAGGGTGGCCGGCCGGGCGGGGGAGGGGGCGATCCCGGTCGTTACACTCGCCGCGTGACCCTTTTCAAGTCCGCCTCCCTCGTTTCGCTGCTCACGCTGGCGTCCCGCATCACCGGCCTGGTGCGCGAACTGCTGATGGCGGCGACCTTCGGCGCCAGCGCGCTGACCGACGCCTTCAACGTCGCCTTCCGCATTCCCAACCTGCTGCGCCGGCTGTTCGCCGAGGGCGCGTTCAGCCAGGCTTTCGTGCCGGTGCTGGCCGGCGTGCGGGAAAAAGAGGGCGACGACGCCACCCGGGTGCTGGTGAACCAGATCGCCACCGTGCTGGCCTGGGCGCTCACCGCCACCTGCGTGCTGGGCGTGGTGGGCGCGCCGGTGCTGGTCTGGGCCATGGCCAGCGGCCTGGACGACCCCGGCTTCGACGCCGCCGTGTTCATGACGCGCTGGATGTTCCCCTACATCGCCTTCATGTCCTTCGTGGCGCTGTCGGCCGGGATTCTGAACACCTGGAAACGTTTCGCGGTGCCGGCGGCCACGCCGGTGCTGCTCAACGTGGCCATGATCGCCGCCGCCGGCTGGGGCGCGCCCTGGTTCGCTTCGCTGGGCATCGAGCCCATCTACGCCATGGCCGGGGGCGTGCTGCTGGGCGGCACCCTGCAGCTGGGCGCGCAGATCCCGGCGTTGCGCCGGCTGGGCCTGCTGCCGCGCGTGAGCCTGCGCTGGTCGGCGCTGAAAACCGCCTGGCACCACCCCGGCACCCGCCGGGTGACCACCCTCATGCTGCCGGCGCTGCTGGGCGTGAGCGTGGCGCAGATCTCCCTGCTGATCAACACCCAGATCGCCTCGCACCTGGGCGCCGGCAGCGTGAGCTGGCTGACCTACGCCGACCGCCTGATGGAATTCCCCACCGCCATGCTGGGCGTGGCGCTGGGCGTGGTGCTGCTGCCGCAGCTGGCGGCGGCCAAGGCGTCCGACGACGCGGACCGCTACAGCGGCCTGCTCGACTGGGGCCTGCGCCTGGTGGTGCTGCTGGCCGTGCCCTGCGCGGTGGCGCTGCTCACCTTCGCCCACCCCCTGGTGGCCGTGCTGTACCACTACGGGGCGTTCACCGACGCCGACGTGCAGCGCACCGCCACCGCCCTGATGGGCTACGGCGCGGGCCTGATCGGGCTGGTCGCGATCAAGGTGCTGGCGCCGGGCTTCTACGCGCGGCAGGACATCCGCACGCCGGTGAAGATCGCCATCGGCGTGCTGGTGCTCACCCAGGTGCTCAACGTCCTGCTGGTGCCCCGGCTGGCCCACGCCGGGCTGGCGCTGGCGATCGGTATCGGCGCCATGGTCAATGCCCTGTTCCTGCTGGTGGGGCTGATCCGCCGGGGCGCTTACAAACCGTCACCGGGCTGGGCCCGCTTCGGCATGCAGGTGCTGGCGGCCAGCGCCTTGCTGGCGGTGTTCCTGATGTGGGTGGCGGCGCGCTTCAACTGGCTGGGCTTCGAAGGCCAGGCCCTGCAGCGCGTGGGCCTGCTCACGCTGTGCGTGCTGGGCGGGATGTTGGTCTATTTCCTCACGCTGCTGCTGGCGGGGTTGAACCTGAGGCAGTTCGTCAGAAAATGACGTAATCTGCGGAAACCGGATTCCCCACCATGCCGACCGCGTACGAATACCCCGCGCCGACCCCCCTGGGCTACTTTGCCGCCCTGGTGGGCGACGACGAGGCTTTGCCCCTGTTCGAGGCGGCCACGGCCGTGGCCCAGGACGAATACCCCGACCTCGACGTGCAGCAGGTGCTGGGCGACGTGGACCAGATGCTGGCCCGGGTGCGCCGGCGCTGCGCCGCCGACGCCGGGCCGCTGCAGCGGCTGCGCACGCTCAACCAGTTCTTCTTCCGCGACATGGGGTTCGGCGGCAACGTCAACAACTACTACGACCCCGACAACAGCTTTCTCAACGCCGTGCTGCGCACGCGCCGGGGCATTCCCATCACGCTGGCCGTGCTCTGGCTGGAGCTGGCCCAGGGCCTGGGCCTGAAGGCGCGTGGCGTCAACTTTCCCGGCCATTTCATGGTCAAGGTCAACCTGCCCAATGGCCAGGTGGTGATCGACCCCTTCACCGGCCAGTCGCTCAGCCGCGAAGACCTCTCGGAACGGCTGGAGCCCTACAAGCGGCGCAATGGCCTGGTGGACGACTTCGACGTGCCGGTGGGCCTGTACCTGCAGGCCGCCACGCCGCGCGAGATCCTGGCGCGCCTGCTGCGCAACCTCAAGGAAATCCACCGCACGCAGGAAGACTGGCTGCGCCTGATCGCCGTGCTGGACCGCCTGCTTATCCTGTTGCCCGACGCCTGGATCGAGTACCGCGACCGGGGCCTGGCCTGGGCCGAGATGGGCGACGTGCGCCTGGCCGTGGGCGACCTGGAAACCTACGTGGAACACGCCGACGACACGCTGGACCGCGACGCCATCGCCCAGCGCCTGCAGGAACTGCGCCGCGCGCTCAACTGAGCCGCCGCCCGCCCGCGGGGGCGGGGATGTGTCGCCATGTAATTCCGTTTGACGCGAGCGGGCCGCGCAGGGACCATGCGCGCCAACACCGCCGATCCGGCGACAAGAAAAACGACGGTATGAAACAACTGATGCTGGTGGGCGCCACCGGTCTGGTGGGCAGCCATGTGCTGCGACAGGCCCTGGCCGACCCCGCCGTGGAGCGCTTGGTCGCGCCGACCCGCAAGCCGCTGGCCCCACACCCCAAACTGCTCAACCCCGTGGTGGACTTCGATCGCCTGCCCGAAGACGCCGATTGGTGGCGGGTGGATGCGGTGATCTGCACCCTGGGCACCACCATCCGCGCGGCGGGCTCGCAGGCCGCTTTCTACAAGGTGGACCACGACCACCCGCTGGAGGTGGCCTACCTCGCGCGCCGCCATGGCGCGCGGGCCTTCGCCCTGAACTCCGCGCTGGGGGCCGATGCGCGTTCGCGCGTGTTCTATTCGCGCACCAAGGGCGAGGTCGAGCGCGACCTGCAGGCCGTGGGCTACCCCTCGCTCACGCTGGTGCGCCCGGGCCTGATCGGCGGGCAGCGGCAGGAGAGCCGGCCCCTGGAGCGGCTGGCGGTGCTGGTCTCGCGCGGCGTGCAGCCCCTGCTGCCCCGGCGCTACCGGGTGGTGCCGGCCGAGCGCATCGCGCACCACCTGCTGCAGGCCGCGCTGGCGGCGTCGCCGGGCGTGCACGTGCTGCCGTCCGAAGCGCTGATCTGAGCGGCAGCCGCGGCGCGGCTGCTTTTTTTCGCATATGGAAACTCGGAATCGATCGTTGTTGATGCGCTGACCCGTTCCTAGACTGCCTTCTCTGAACACATTTGTTGGAGAGCAGACGATGGCGCAACGTGGCCTTTCTTCCCCGCTGTTGAGCGATGCGGCCGGGCAGCAGCAGATCGAGACCGATGTCCTGGTGATCGGGGGCGGGCCGGCGGGCGCCTGGGCGGCCATCGCGGCCGCCGCGCGCGGCGCCAGCGTGACCCTGGTGGAGAAGGGCTTCTGCGGCACCTCCGGCGCCACCGCGCCCTCGGGCACCGGCCTGTGGCACGTGCCGCGCGACGCGGCCGCGCGCGAGAAGGCCAAGGCCAGCCGCTACGCCATGGGCGGTGAACTGGCCGAGCACGCGTGGATGGACCGTGTGCTCGAACAGACCTGGCTCAACACCGAGATGCTCACGGAATGGGGCTACCCCTTCCCGATCGACACCGAAGGCCAGCTGCAGCGCACCTCGCTGCAAGGGCCGGAGTACATGCGCCTGATGCGCAAGAAGGTGAAGGAGTCGGGTGCCCGCATCCTGGACCACAGCCCGGCGCTGGAGCTGCTGACCGACGAGAACGGCGATGTGGCCGGCGCCACCGGCCTCACGCGCACCACGGGTGAGACCTGGGTGGCGCGGGCCGGTGCGGTGGTGATCACCACCGGCGGCTGCGCCTTCCTGAGCCGGGCGTTGGGCTGCAACGTGCTCACCGGCGACGGTTACCTGATGGGCGCCGAAGTCGGCGCCGAGCTCTCGGGCATGGAGTTCTCCAACGCCTACGGCCTGGGGCCTTCGTTCTCCTCCGTCACCAAGTCCCTGTTCTACAACTGGGCCACCTTCTACGACCGCGACGGCGTGGCCATCGAGGGCGCGGGCTCGTCTCGCGGCCGCAGCGTGATCGCGCGCACGCTGCAGACGCAGCCGGTGTTCGCCTGCCTGGACCGGGCCGACGCCGAGATCCGCGCCTGGATGCGACACGCGCAGCCCAATTTTTTCGTGTCTTTCGACCGCCAGGGCATCGACCCGTTCAAGGACCACTTCCCGGTGGCCCTGCGGCTGGAAGGCACGGTGCGCGGCACCGGCGGCCTGCACGTGATCGGCGACGACTGCGCGACCTCGGTGCCCGGCCTGTACGCGGCCGGCGACGCGGCCACGCGCGAGCTGATCTGCGGTGCCTTCACCGGCGGCGGCAGCCACAACGCGGCCTGGGCCATGTCGTCCGGTTTCTGGGCCGGCGCGGGCGCGGCCGATTTCAGCCATGGCGCGCGCAGCCTGGCCAGGCGCCGTCTGCACCGTGCGGGCACCGCCGGCATCCAGGAAGGCGGGGCCCCGGCCTGGGACCCTGAAGAACTGGTGCGCGCGGTGCAGGCCGAGGTGTTCCCCTACGAACGCAACTGGACGCGCCGCGCCGACCTGCTGGAAGACTCGCTGCAGCGGCTCGACGCCCAGTGGGCGCGTGTGCGCCACGCCAGCGCGCCGAGCCCGCAGCAGGCGGTGCGCGCGCGCGAGGCCGTGGCCATGCTGGCCACCTCGCGCTGGATGTACCGCAGCGCCCTGCAGCGCACCGAGACGCGTGGCATGGCCCGCCGGCAGGACCACGCCGGCCTGGACCTGGGCCAGCGGCACCGCCTCGTCAGCGGCGGCCTGGACGAGGTCTGGGTGCGCCCGCAAACCGTTCGCCCACCGGTCAACCTGGACCTTGAAAGGCTCGCCGCATGATCGAAATCGTCAGCCCCGAACGCTGCACCGGCTGCAACATCTGTGTGAGCGCCTGCCCCACGCAGGTGTTCGAGGCGGTGCCCGGTGGCATCCCGCGCATCGCGCGCCAGTCGGACTGCCAGACCTGCTTTATGTGCGAGCTGTATTGCCCGACCGATGCGCTGTACGTCGCGCCGGTGGCGGACCACGCCGTCACCGTGGCCGAGGAGGGCACCGAGGTGCGGCAATGGATCGGCAGCTACCGCCGCGCCGTCGGCTGGGGCAAGGACCGCCAGCCCACCGCCGCGCTGGACGCCAGCTTCGAGCTGCTGCGCCGCGCGCACTAGATGGCCCACCCCCGCCGCGCTTCGCGCGACCCCCTCACGGGGGCAACACCTGCGGCCCGGCAAAGCCGGTTCCGCGGTGTTCTGGACTGAAACCCTTCAATCTCCACGGAAACTTCCCATGACCGCTTCTTTCTGGAAACACCTGGCGGCCTTCGCGCTCGCCGCCACCGCCGCTTTCGGCGCCCACGCGCAGGCCCAGCCCGAGACCATCCGCTTCGGCGGTTTCGGCCAGGGCTTCGGCCAACCCCACGGCGTGGCCTTGCTCGCCATCGCGCAGGGCAAGGGCTTCATCGCCGACGAGTTCAAGGGCACGCCCGTGAAGCTCAGCTTCGAGTACTTCACCGGCACCGGCCCCGCGATCAACGAGGCCATCGCCAACAACCGGCTCGACGTGGCGCAATACGGCTCGCTGCCCAACATCATCGGCAAGGCCGGCGGCCTGCCCACGCGCATCCTCGCGTCCTACGGCTACACCACCGTCTTCGGGCTGGCCCGCAAGGACCTGGAGGTCAACTCGTTCAAAGACCTCAAGGGCCGCAAGGTGGCGGTGGCCAAGGGCACGGTGCTGCACTGGGCGCTGCTCAAGGCCCTGCAGGACAACGGCCTCACGCTGCGCGACATCCAGCTGGTGGACCTCAAGACCGCCGACCAGCTCGCGGCCCTGAGCGCCGGCAGCGTGGACGCGGCGGTGGGCTCCAGCAGCCTGCTGACCCTGCGCGACAAGGGCGTGGGCAAGGTGTTCTATTCGTCCAAGGATCAGGGCGCGAAAGCCTCGGGCTTTGGCGGCATCCTGGTGAGCGAGGCCTTCGAGAAGCAGTACCCCGACGCCACGCAGCGCATCGCCAACGGTCTGGTGAAAGCCGCCCACTGGCTGGGCCAGGAGGCCAACCGCGACGAGGCCTACCGCCTCTGGACGCTCTCGGGCATGCCCTACCAGGCCTTCAAGGACGACTACGACGGCGTCTCGCTCAAGGAAGCCTTCGACCCGCGCGTGGACGCCTTCCTGCTCAGCCAGTACGACGACGCGATCGACTTCACCAAGGACAACAAGCTGATCCGCAACGACATCGACGTGGCGAAGTGGGCCGCCCCGCAGTACGTGGAGAACGCGCTGCGCGCCCAGGGCCTGCAGACCTACTGGACGAACCGCGCCGCCCTCGTGGCGCGCCGCTGAGGCCGAGCCATGGCGGCCCTCGAACACCTGGCCGGCGGGGTCGGCGCCTCGCCGCTCCCGCGCGCCGCGACCTGGCCGTGGCGCACCGCGCTGCCGGCCCCGCTGAGGCGCCTGCTGCTGGCGCTGGCCCTGCCGGCGGCCATCGTCGCGCTCTGGCAGTGGGCGGCGGTGCGGGGCTGGGTGCCGCCGCAGATCCTGCCGGCGCCCGCGCTGGTCTGGGACACGTTCCTGGAGCTTGCGCGCGGCGGTGAGCTGCTCGACGGCTTCCTCATCAGCCTGCAGCGCATCGGCTCGGGCCTGGCCCTCGGTGGGCCACTGGGCCTGGCGCTGGGCATCTGGCTGGGCGTGTCGGCGCGCGCGCGCAGCCACCTGGAGCCCACGCTGCGCGCCCTGTTCGCGGTGCCCACGCTGGGCTGGATTCCCATCCTCATCCTGATCTTCGGCATCGACGAGGCGCTCAAGGTCATCGTGATCGCCAAGGCCGTGATGGTGCCCGTGGTGCTCAACACTTCCCGTGGCATCCGGAACATTCCGCTGGCCTACCTCGAAGCCGCGCGCGTGCTGCGCCTGCGCCCCTGGACGCGCCTGACCCGCCTCACGCTGCCGGCCTGCCTGCCCACGGTGTTCAGCGGATTCCGCCTCGGCCTGAGCCACGCCTTCATCGCGCTCATCGTGGTGGAAATGCTCGCGGCCACCGAAGGCATCGGCTACATGATGGTCTGGGGCCGCAAGCTGTTCCAGCTCGACATCGTGATCGTCGGCATCGTGGTCGTGGGGGTGGCGGGCTGCGCGCTGGACCTGCTGCTGCGCTGGCTCGAACGCGGCCTGAGCCGCTGGGCGCCCGGCCATGGCTGAGGTGCGCATCCCCCCGGGTGCCTGGCTGCCGCTGGCCATCGGCGCGGCCTGGCTGCTGCTGATCGACACCGGTGCCATCGCCCACCCGCTGATGGTGCCGCTGTACGAGGTGCTGGCCGCGCCCTTCGTCGATGAACAGGGTCGCCAGATCTGGTCGGCCGCCGCCAGCAGCCTGCTGCGTGTGGCGCTGGGCTTTCTCATCGGCGCCAGCCTGGGCATCGCCGTGGGCGTGGCCGTCGGTCTGTCGCGGCCGGCGCAACTGGCCGTCGCGCCCACCGTGCACGGCCTGCGCCAGGTCGCGCTGTTCGCCTGGATTCCCTTGCTCACCGCCTGGTTCGGCAACGGCGATCTGGTGAAGATCGTGTTCATCTCGATCTCCACCTTCTTCCCGGTCTTTCTCAACACCGAGCAGGGCGTGCGCGGCATCGCGCCGGCCTACCGCGAGGTGGCCGCGATCGCGCGGCTCGGGCCCTGGCTGCGGCTGCGCCGGCTGGTGCTGCCCGCGATCCTGCCCTCGGTGCTGACCGGCGTGGAGCTCGCGCTGCTGACGGCCTGGATCGGCACCGTGGGTTCCGAATACGCGATCGGCACCGGCCGGGGCATCGGCGCCTACCTCGCCACCGCGCGCGACGTGTTCCGCATGGACCTGGTGCTGATCGGCGTGCTGGTGATGGCCCTGGTGGGCTACGGCCTGAGCCGCGTCGCGCAGCTTCTTTTCCCGCGCCTCATTCCCTGGAGAACCCGCTGATGAGCACCCCCACCCTGGAGGCGGCCGCCCCCACCGCCCTGAGCCTGCGCAACGTGGGCAAGACCTACCGGATCGAGGGGCAGGACCTGCCGGTGCTGCAGCGCATCGGCCTGGAGATCGCGCGCGGCGAGTTCCTGGGCATCGTCGGTGCCTCTGGCTGTGGCAAGTCCACGCTGCTGCGACTGATCGCGGGTCTGGACGACCGCTTCGATGGCGACATCCTGATCGATGGCGAACCGGTGGCCGGGCCGGGCGTGGAGCGCAGCCTGGTGTTCCAGGACCACCGCCTGTTTCCCTGGCTCAACGTCACGGACAACATCGGCCTGGGGCTCGACAGCCTGGACCTGAGCCGGCGCGAGCGCGAGGCGCGCATCCGCGAACAGCTCGAACTCGTGGGCCTCACGGGGTTCGCGCAAGCCTGGCCGCACCAGCTCTCGGGCGGCATGGCGCAGCGCGCGGCCATCGCTCGCGCGCTGGTCTCGCGGCCGGACATCCTGCTGATGGACGAGCCCTTCGGTGCGCTCGATTCGATCACCCGGGCCCACATGCAGGAAGAACTGCTGCGCATCTGGCGCGAGCGGCGCATCACCGTGGTGATCGTCACGCACGACGTGGACGAGGCCGTGTTCCTGGGCGACCGCGTGGCGGTGATGGAACCCCGGCCGGGCCGGGTGCAGAGCGTGATCGAGGTCGACCTGCCGCGCCCGCGCGAGCGCACAGGCACGGCCTTCAATCAGATCAAGCAGCGCGTGCTCGGGCAGCTCAAGCGCTGAGCGCGCGGTCGCCTCAGGCGACGACGACGGCCGCGCCTTCGCCGCGTGCCGCGATCTTGCCGATCTCGTGCACGGTTTCACCGAGGCCGCGCAGCGTGGCGGCGCAGGCGGCGGCCTGGTCGGCGGCGATCACCACCACCATGCCGACGCCGTTGTTGAAGGTGCGGTTCATTTCGATGTCGTCGATGCCGGCGGTCTTCTGCAGCCAGGCGAACAGCTCGGTCTGCGGCCAGCTGCCCTTCACCAGGTGGGCGGCCGTGCCTTCGGGCAACACGCGGGGGATGTTCTCCAGCAGGCCGCCGCCGGTGATGTGGGCCAGCGCCTTGATGGGGTGCGCGGCCAGCGCGGCCAGCACGTTCTTCACGTAGAGCCGGGTCGGCTTCATGATGGCTTCCCGGAACGGCTGGCCGTCCAGCGTGGCGGGCAGGTTCGCGCCCGCGCGCTCCAGGCACTTGCGCACCAGCGAGAAGCCGTTGGAATGCACGCCGTGCGAGGCCAGGCCCAGCACCACGTCGCCGGCTTGCACGCTCTGGCCGGTGAGGATCTTGGATTTTTCGACCGCGCCCACGCAGAAGCCGGCCAGGTCGTACTCGCCGGCCGGGTACATGCCCGGCATTTCGGCGGTTTCACCGCCGATCAGCGCGCAGCCGCTGAGCTCGCAGCCCTTGGCGATGCCGCCGACCACGGCCGCGGCCGTGTCCACGTCGAGCTTGCCGCAGGCGAAGTAATCCAGGAAAAACAGGGGTTCGGCACCTTGCACCAGCACGTCGTTCACGCTCATGCCGACCAGGTCGATGCCCACGGTGTCGTGCATGTTCCATTCGAACGCCAGCTTGAGCTTGGTGCCCACGCCGTCGGTGCCGGACACGAGCACCGGCTCCTGGTAGCGCTTGGGCACCTCGAACAGGGCGCCGAAACCGCCGATGCCGGCCAGCACGCCTTCGCGCATGGTCTTCTTGGCCAGCGGCTTGATGCGCTCGACCAGGGCGTCGCCCGCGTCGATGTCAACGCCGGCGTCTTTGTACGAAAGAGGGGTGGAGGGGGTGGTCATGGGCGGTCGGCCCCGGCGCAGGGCGGGGCGGGTCGATGGGCTGGACGCGGGTGGGAGGGGACTTTCGGGTACCCTGGGGGGTGGCCCGATAGAATTTGCCCCTGATTTTAAGGGTTTGCTCTCCCGCATCCCTTGCCCACCCCGCCCAACCCCCGCCCCATGCCCCTGACCTCCAACCAGATCCGAGCCCTGCTGTGGGCCTCGATCGCGGTCGTCATCTGGCTGCTGCTTTCGCTGCTGGCCCCCGTGCTGATGCCCTTTCTGCTGGCCGCGGTGCTGGCCTATGCGCTGCACCCGCTGGTGGAGCGCCTGCACGGCAAGGGCGTGCCGCGCTGGCTGGGCGCCGGGCTGGCCATCACCCTGCTGATGATGGTGCTGCTGGCGGTGCTGCTGCTGATCGTGCCCGTCATCACCAAGCAGGTGCCGCTGCTGCGCGAGCAGGTGCCCGAGCTGCTCAACCGCCTCAACGCCTGGCTCACGCCGCTGGCCGGGCGCTTTGGCGTGAGCCTGTCGGTGGACGTGAGCCTGGTGCGCGGCTGGCTGACCAAGCTGGTGTCCGGTCATGAGGGCGAGATCCTGGAAAGCCTGCTCGCCTCCCTGCGCATCGGCGGCAGCGCGCTGGCCGCCGTGTTCGGCAATCTGTTTCTCATGCCCATCGTGGCCTATTACCTGCTGCTGGACTGGGACAACCTGGTCGAGCGCACCAAGTCGCTGATCCCGCCGCGCTGGCGCGCCAGCGTGCAGAGCTTCCTGGACGAGACCGATGCGGTGCTGGGCCAGTACCTGCGCGGGCAGCTGCTGGTGATGGGCGTGCTCGCGGTGTTCTACACCGTGGCGCTGGCGCTCGTGGGCCTCGACCTGGCGCTGCCCATCGGCGTGTTCACCGGCCTGGCCGTGTTCGTGCCCTACCTGGGCTTCGGCCTGGGCCTGGTGCTGGCCGTGCTGGCCGCGCTGCTCGAATTCCAGACCGTGCTGGGCGTGGCCCTGGTGGCCGCCGTGTACGGCGTGGGCCAGGTGGTGGAAAGCCTCTACCTCACGCCGCGCCTGCTGGGCGAGCGCATCGGCCTGCACCCGATCGCCGTCATCTTCGCGCTGCTGGCCTTTGGCCACCTGTTCGGCTTCGTGGGCGTGCTCATCGCGCTGCCCGCCAGCGCGGTGCTGCTGGTGGCGATCCGCCGCCTGCGCCGCAGCTACATGGCCAGCGCGCTGTACCTGGAAGGCCCGCGCGCGGCGGTGCCGGAAAGCCCCGAGGCATGAGCACCGCCGGACCCACGCCCCCCATGCGCCAGATGGCGCTGGACATCGGCTTCGCGCCGCTGCCCACCCTGACCAACTTCGTGGGGGCCGGCAACGAGGCCGCCATTGAGCACCTGCGCCTGTGGACCAACAACCCGCTGCGCTCGCCGGTGCCCACTTTCCTCTGGGGCGAGAGCGGCAGCGGCAAGACGCACCTGCTGCGCGCGGTGCGTGAGGCGCTGCGCGAGCAGGGCGGCCGCGTGGGCTGGCTGGACGCCACCGTGCTGGACCCGACCGAGTTCGACGACCAGTGGGACGCGGTGCTGCTCGACGACTGCCACCTCTACACCGCGGCCCAGCAGGCCGCGGCCTTCAACTGGTTCGTCAACGCGCAGAGCCCGGCGCACGGCGCCTCGCGCTGGGTGCTGGCGGCGGCGACCTGCCCGCCGGCCGACCTGCGCCTGCGCGAGGACCTGCGCACCCGCCTGGGCTGGGGCCACGTGTTCCAGTTGCAGGCCTTGAGCGAAACCGAACGCCGCGCCGTGCTGCGCCGCGCGGCGGACGACCGCGGCGTGTTCCTGAGCGACGAGGTGATGGACTTCATGCTGCGCCGCTTCTCGCGCGACCTCTCCAGCCTGATGATGCTGCTCGACCAGCTCGACGCCTATGCGCTGCGCACGCAGCGCGCCATCACCATTCCCCTGATCAAATCCATGCTGGAAAACGAATGAGATTGGCTCTCTTCGACCTGGATCACACCCTGATCCCGCTCGATTCCGATTACGCCTGGGGCGAGTTCACCGTCTCGCTCGGCTGGCGCGACGCCCAAGGCTTCTCCCAGGCCAACGCCGGCTTCTACGCCGACTACAAGGCCGGCACGCTCGACATCCACCACTACGTGCGCTTCGCCATCGAGGCGGTGCGCGAGCACGGCATGGCGGTGTCGCAGAAGGCGCACGAGCGCTTCATGCGCGAGGTGATCGAGCCCGCCATGCACGAGCCCGCGCGCGCGCTGCTGCGGCGCCACCAGGCCGCCGGCGACACGGTGGTCATCGTCACCGCCACCAACGAATTCGTCACCCGCCCGATCGCCCGGGCCTTCGGGGTGGACGAACTGATCGCCATCGAACTCGAACGCGACGCGCGCGGCGAACCCACCGGGGCCATCCGGGGCACGCCGTCGTTCCGCGAGGGCAAGATCGCCCGTGTGGAACAATGGCTGGCCGCACGGGGACTGGACTGGTCGCGCGTGCAGCACAGCACTTTCTACAGCGACTCCATCAACGACCTGCCGCTGCTGGAAAAAGTCAACGAGCCCGTGGCCACCAACCCGGATGCCCGGCTCCGCGCCATTGCCCTCGAGCGGGGCTGGCGCACACTGAACCTATTCGAATGATCAAGAAATTCATCGATCGGCTGCTGGGCAAGTCCAGCGCCCCTGCCGGCCGCCGTGCCAACCCCTTCGGCAAGCGCGAAGACGTGCCGGCCAGCGTGCACGGCATCGACCGTTCGCTGGTGGACCAGCGCGCGCTGGACGTGGTGCACACCCTCAAGCAGGCCGGTTTCGAGGCCTACCTGGTGGGCGGTGCGGTGCGCGACCTGCTGCTGGGCCTGCGGCCCAAGGACTTCGACGTCGCCACCAGCGCCACGCCCGAGCAGGTCAAGGGCCTGTTCCGCCGCGCCTTCATCATCGGCCGGCGCTTCCGCATCGTGCACGTGATCTACGGCCGGGGGCGCGAGCACGAGGTCATCGAGGTCTCGACCTTCCGCGCCTACATGGACAACGCCGCGGCCGAGCAGGTGGCGGGCAACGAGCGCACCAGCAAGGGCGAACTCGCGGGCATGAAGCACGCGGTGGACGCCAGCGGGCGCGTGCTGCGCGACAACGTCTGGGGCCCGATCGAGCAGGACGCGGCCCGGCGCGACTTCAGCATCAACGCGATGTACTACGACCCGGAAACGCAGACCGTGGTCGACTTCCACCACGGCATCCGCGACGCCAAGAAGCGCACGCTGCGCATGATCGGCGACGCCGCCACGCGCTACCGCGAAGACCCGGTGCGCATCATCCGCGCCGTGCGTTTCGCCGCCAAGCTCAGCGGCCTGGGTTTCACCTTCGACGCCAAGACGCTGGCGCCGCTGGCCTCGTCGCACACGCTGCTGGCCGATGTGCCACAGAGCCGCCTGTTCGACGAGATGCTCAAGCTGCTGCAGACCGGCCACGCGCTGGCCAGCATCGAGCAGCTCAAGGCCGTGGGCCTGGGCACCGGCATCTACCCCTTGCTCGACATCGTCGTGCAGCGCGCCGACGACGACTTCGTGAAGCTGGCCCTGCAGGACACCGACCGCCGCGTGAGCGAAGGCAAGCCGGTGGCGCCGAGCTTCCTGCTGGCCTGCGTGCTCTGGGCCGACGTGCGCAAGGCCTGGAACCAGCACCTCACACCGCGCCCGAACCAGCGCCCGCCCGCGCCCTTCGCGGCCCTGCAGGCGGCGGTGGACGACGCCTTCGAAGCCCGCATCGGCGACGTGTCGGGCCGGGGCAAGCTCGGCGCGGACATGCGCGAGATCTGGATGATGCAGCCGCGCTTCGACAAGCGCGTGGGCACCTCGCCGTTCAGCCTGGTTGAGCAGCCGCGCTTCCGTGCTGGCTTCGACTTCCTGCGCCTGCGCGGGCAGGTCGGTGAGGTCGAGGAAGAACTCGCGCATTGGTGGGAAACCTTCAGCACGGCGAGCGACGCCATGCGCGAGGACATGGTGGATGCGCAGCGCCGCGAGAACCTGGCCAAGCCGGGCGCCAGCAAGGCCCGGCGCGTCAAGCGCACGGACGCGGACCACCCGGCGGCGGCCGCTGCCGAACCGAACGAAGTCGATCCGCGTTTCCGCTCCGTCGAAGGCGACGAGGGTGGGGATGCGCCGTCGGACGACACCCCGCTGGACGAGGGTTCGGCACCGGCCAAGAAGCGCCGCCGTCGCCGCCGCAAGCCCACCGGCGCGGGACCGGTCGAAGGTGGCGGTGGTGGCTCGGATGAGGCCGGCGGCTGAGGCCTGCTGACACCCCCGTGATGGCCGCGCCGCGCGCCGAGGTCACGGCCCATGTGGCCCTGGGCGCCAACCTCGGGGACGCCGGGAAGGCCTTGCGCGAGGCGCTTGCGGCCCTGAATGCCGTTCCTGGTGTGCGGGTGCAGCGCGCCTCCAGCCTGTACCGCACGGCACCGGTGGATTCCAGCGGGCCGGACTACCTCAACGCCGTGGCCGAGGTCGCCACCACGCTCACCGCGCCCGCCTTGCTCGACGCGCTGCAGGCCATCGAGCAGGCGGCCGGCCGCGAGCGGCCCTACCGCAACGCGCCGCGCACGCTGGACCTGGATCTGCTGCTGTACGGCGAGTGCCGCATTCACTCAACGCGGCTCACCGTGCCGCATCCCCGCATGGGCGAGCGGGCCTTCGTGCTGGTGCCCCTGGCGGAGATCGCGCCGCAACTCGTGAGCGCCGCCGCGCTGCGGGCGGTGGCGGGCCAGCGCATCGAACGCGCGGGCCCGATCGAGGTGGGCGTCCGGCCTTGAAGGAGCCGGGCCTCGATGGCGCGTTTTTTTGCCACCGGCGCGAACCGTTTGCCTCCGTTGCCGCCTCTTAGGGTTTGAGGGTCTTCCTCGGCCAACAAGGAGTGCATGGTGATCTATGTCAAGAATGTCCCGAACTGGGAGCGCGTGGTGCGGGTGGTCGTGGGCGCCATGACCATCGCTTTCGCGGTGGTCAACTGGGGCGTCTCTAACGTCGCCGTGGGGGCCGGTGTCACGGGCGCCGTGCTGGCCCTGAGCGGCCTGGTCGGCTTCTGCCCGATGTGCGCGATGTTGGGCCGCCAGCTCGACAAGAGGGCCTGAGCATGGCGGACAGCGTGGCGGATCGCGACCAGCTCATCCTGGTGGCACAGACCGGCGACCCGGCCGCCATCGCCCGCCTGCTGGCCCTGTGCCAGACGGACGCGCGCCGCTATGCCCACAAGCACTGCCATGCCAGCGACGTCGATGACGCGGTCCAGGAGTCCTTGCTGGTGGTCTCGCGAAAGGTCCAAAGTCTCCGGGCGGCCGCGGCGTTCTCGTCGTGGCTGTTCGCGGTGATCCAGCGCGAGTGCCGCAAACTGTCGCGCAGCCTGTTCCGGCACGAGCCATTGACCGACGACATCGCCGAAGCGCAGATGCTGGACCGAACGGATGGTGCACTGCGGATCGACTTGGCCCATGCCCTGGAGTCGCTGCCAGCCCACTACCTCCAGGTGGTGCTGCTGCGCGATTTCGAGGAACTGACCATCGCGGAGATCGCTCAACGGTTGAGCGAGCCGCCCGGCGCGGTCAAGAGCCGCCTGCACCGCGCGCGCGAACTGGTGCGCGAGTACCTGCTCGGCGCTGACGCGCCCGCCAAAAGCTGAGCGTGCCGGGCCTCAGGGGGCGAGCCGCTCGCGCAGCCAGCCGCCGTCGGCCTGCGCGGTGTAGCGCAGCCGGTCGTGCAGGCGGCTCTTGCGGCCCTGCCAGAACTGCCAGGTGTCGGGCTTGAGTCGGTAGCCGCCCCAGTGCGGCGGGCGCGGCGGTTTCAGCAGGAACTGCGCGCCGTACTTCGCGGCGTTGGTCACGAGCACCGTGCGGCTCTCGATCACCTCGCTCTGCGGGCTGGCCCAGGCGCCGATGCGGCTGTCCAGCGGGCGGCTGTGAAAGTACGCGTCGCTCTCTTCGTCGCTCACCTTTTCCACCGTGCCCTCGATGCGCACCACGCGCTCGAGCTCGACCCAGTGGAACTGCAGCGCGGCGAACGGGTTGCCCGCGAGCTCGCGGCCCTTGCGGCTCTGGTAGTTGGTGTACCAGACGATGCCGCGTTCGTCGCAGCCCTTGATGAGCACGATGCGCGTGCTCGGACGCAGGTCCGAGCCCACGGTGGCCAGCGTCATGGCGTTGGGTTCAGGCACCTCGCCACGGATGGCTTCGTTGAGCCACTGGTCGAACTGTTGCAGCGGGTCGGCGTGCGAGGCGGACTCGCTGAGTTCGGCCTTTTCGTAGCTCTTGCGCAGGTCGGCGATGTTCATGCGGGCAGTATAGGAGCGAGGCCCCGACGGGGCCTTGTGTCGGGTCAATCGGCGAGCGCCAGCAGCTTCTGCAGCGCCCGGTCGTGGATGCCGTGGTGCAGCAGACCCTCGAAGGTCTGGCGCGCGTAGTCCAGCGTGGTGCCATAGCGCCCGCAGGAGCGGGCAAAGATCTCGCGGTAGCGCTCGTCGCTCAGCGTGCCGGTGTAGCTGGGGCTCTGGCGCGAGAGCGTGAAGGCCAGCGCGCGCACCGGGCCCTGGGGCGTGTCGCAATGCAGCCACCTCGGGTCGTAGACCGGGTTGGGCATCTCGCGCGCCCACAGCACCGGCATGAGGGCTTCCACCTGCTCGTGCGGCACTCGCAGCGCCAGACCGGCGCAGCTGCCGCCGGGCATCAGCGCGAACACCAGGCCCGGGCATTCATACGTGCCCCGGTTGACGCGGCTCCACATCTGCAGGCAGCGGTGGTAGCCGCGCACGCGCGCCGGGCGCTGCTCGGCGGCCTCGAACTCGGGGCGCCAGACCAGCGAGGCGTAGGCGAACACCCAGAGGTCTGGCCGCGGCCCCTGCGCGCGCCATTGCGCCAGCGTGTCGGCCATCATCTGCGCGCCGTTTCTCAGGGCAGGGTCGTGGAGCGCGCGCGTCCTCGGGGTGTCACGGTCGGCCATTTACAATCTTTGTCGAGTTCTTTCCCATTATTCTTCACGGAGTGTTTCCCATGTCCTCTCAGGATGACGAACCCGAGTACCGCGTTGTGGCGGTGGTGCTGATCAGCGCGATCCTGTTGGCGGTAGGCCTTGCCTTGGGCATGGGCATTTACAAGTCGCGCCAGGCCGCGCCCAGTGCCGGCCCGGCGGCAGTGGTTCCGGTCGCGGCCGTTGTGGCTGTGACCACGGTCACTCCGGTGGGCGATGACGCCAGCGTGGTGGTCGAAAACGGCGTGGTCAAGTTCTACTTCGCGTCCGGCAAGGCCGACCTGGCCGCCGGCGCGCTCGATGCGCTGGGCGAAGCAATCGCCGCGGCCAAGGCCGGCAAGAAGCTGGTGCTGTCGGGCTTTCACGACCTGACCGGCGACCCGGCTTTCAACGCCGAGCTGGCCAAGCAGCGCGCCATCGCCGTGCGCAGTGCCCTGGTGGGCGCGGGCGTGGCCGAAGGCGCGGTGGAGCTGAAGAAGCCCGAGCAGACTGCCGGCACCGGCAACAACGCCGAAGCGCGCCGCGTGGAAGTGCTGATCGTGCGTTGAGCTGGCCTGAGCGCCCACAAAAAAGCCCGGCATGCCGGGCTTTTTCGTCCACGCCCGGCAGGCGTTCAACGCAGGCCCTGGCCCGCTTCTTTTTCCGCGCGCTGGATCAGCTCGATCTTGTAGCCGTCGGGGTCGGTCACGAAAGCGATCACCGTGGTGCCGCCCTTGACCGGGCCGGCCTCGCGCGTCACGTTGCCGCCGGCCGCCTTGATCTTCTCGCAGGCCGCGTAGGCGTCGGGCACGCCCAGGGCGATGTGGCCGTAGGCCGTGCCGAGTTCGTAGCTCTCGGTGCCCCAGTTGTAGGTGAGTTCGATCTCGGCCTGGGCCGGGTTGCCTTCGTAGCCCACGAAGGCCAGCGAGTACTTGTACTCGGGGTTCTCGGAGGTGCGCAGCAATTGCATGCCCAGCACCTGGGTGTAGAAGTCAATCGAGCGCTGGAGGTTGCCCACGCGCAGCATGGTGTGTAGAAGTCGCATGGGTGCTATTTTGACGGCACTTCAAAGACCAGGCAGGTCGTTGTGGCATGCGCGTACAGCTTGCCGTCGGGCCCGACGATGCGGCCCTCGGCGGTGGCCAACTGCCGCCCGGCATGGACCACCGTGCCGATGGCGCGCAAGGGGCCGCTCCTGTAGGAGGCCGCGCGCACGATGTTCACGCTGAGTTCGGCCGTCGTGTAGGCCCGGCCCACCGGCATGACGGTGTGCACCGCGCAGCCCACGGCGGAGTCCAGCAGCGTGGCGTACCAGCCGCCGTGCACCGTGCCCAGCGGGTTGTAGTGCTTGAGCTGGGGCTGGCCCTGGAACACGGCCCGGCCTTCACCGATTTCCACCAGCGAGAAGTCCAGCGTGTCGGCGATGTGCGGGTAGGGCAGCTTGCCGTCGAGCATGGCCTGCATCTGCTGCATGCCGGTCAGGCCCGCGAGATCGGCGGGGTTGGCCAGGCCCACGCCCGCACCGGCGTTCATGCGGGCCACGACGGCCTCGTATTGCTGGATCCACTGGGCCTGGGTTTCTTCGACGGTCATGGTTCGATTCCTTTTTGTTTGCAGGTACAAGTATTGTAGATACAATCGTCTCATGAATGCCGACACCCAGGTGACATCGCCGACCCCGGTGGGTTGCACCAACTTCAAGCTGCGCCAGCTCACGCGCCGCGTGACCCAGCACTACGACCAGCACCTGGCCGGCTCGGGGCTGAAGATCACGCAGTACTCGTTGCTGACGCACGTGGACCGCCTCGGGCCGCTGGCGCCCGGCGAGCTGGCCCGGCGCATGGACATGGGTGCCTCCACCCTCACGCGCAACCTGCAACCCATGATCGCGGCGGGCTGGCTGGCCCTGGGCGAAGGGGTCGATGCGCGCAGCCGGCTCGTGCACATCACCGACGCCGGGCTGGAGCTGCGGCGCCAGGCGCAGCGGCGCTGGAAGGCCGCGCAACTCTCACTCAACGACAAGCTGGGCGTGGCCACCGTGGCGGCGCTGCACGGGCTGCTGGACCAGGGGCTGGCCGCGTTTCACGAGGAAGACACCCATGAAGACTGAGACCTTGACCGCCGCCGCGCCCGCGCGTGCGCCCTATGTGTGGTGGCTGGTGCTGCTGGCCGCGGCCGGGGCTTTCGCGCTGACCATGGGCACGCGCCAGACCATGGGCTTTTTCCTCTCGCCGCTGAACACGGCCACCGGTCTGGGGGTGGGCAGCATCAGCCTGGCGTTCGCCTTCGGCCAGCTCTGGTGGGGGCTCACGCAGCCTTTCGCGGGCGCCGTGGCCGACCGCATCGGCGCCGGGCGCGTGCTGCTCGTGGGTGTGCTGCTGGTGGCGCTGGGCATGTACCTCACGCCGCTGATGACCAGCACCTGGGGCCTGATCCTGGCCATCGGTGTGCTCGCGGCCGGTGGCGCCGGCATGGCCGGGCCTTCGGTGCTGATGGCGGCCACCGCGCGCCTGATCCCGGCCGAACGTCGGGGCATGGCCACCGGCATCGTGAACGCGGGTGGCTCGTTCGGTCAGTTCCTCATGGCGCCCCTGGCCGCCGCGCTCACGCTGGGCCTGGGCTGGGTCGGTGCGCTGCAGGCGCTGGGCCTGATCGTGCTGCTGGCGCTGCCCGCGGCCTGGGTGTTGCGCGGCCCGGGTCCGGCCGCCAAGGCCGGGGCGGCGCCCGCGCCGGTGGCCTTGCCCACCGGCCAGGCGATCCGCCAGGCGCTGAACACGCCGAGCTACCTGCTGCTCTCGGCCGGTTTCTTCGTGTGCGGCTTTCACGTGGCCTTCCTCGCCACGCACCTGCCCGGCGTGGTGGCCGCGTGCGGCCTGCCGGCGCCGGTGGGTGCCTGGGCGCTGGGCGTGATCGGTCTGTTCAACATCATCGGCAGCCTGGCCATGGGCTGGGCCGTGGGCCGCTGGCGCATGAAGTCGCTGCTCTCGCTGGTGTACGCCTCGCGCGCCGTGGCGGTGCTGGTGTTCCTGCTGGCGCCCAAGACCGAGGCCGTGATGCTGACCTTCGCTGCCGTGATGGGCCTGACCTTCCTCTCCACGGTGCCGCCCACGGTGGGCCTGGTGGCCAAGTTCTTCGGCACCGGCAACATGGCCATGCTGTTCGGCATCGTGATGCTGGCGCACCAGGTGGGGGGCTTTCTCGGCGCCTGGCTGGGCGGCCAGGTGTTCGAGGCCACGGGCAGCTACGACTGGGTCTGGTACATCGACATCGTGCTGGCCGTGGGCGCGGCGCTGATCCACCTGCCGATCCGCGAAGCCGTGGTGGCGCGGCCCCGGCCCGCGTGAAGCAGGGCAGCGCTCAGACCGGCACGGTGTAGTTCAGCGCCATGCGCCCGCCGTCGACGGTGACGATCTCGCCGGTGACGTAGCTCGCCGCGTCGCTGGCCAGCCAGGCCACCACGTCGGCGATCTCGTCGGGTTCGCCGAGCCGCTTGAGCGGCGTGCGGCTCAGGATCTTGTGGCGCGCCTCTTCACTGGTGAGCACGGCCTGGGCCGCGAGCTCGGTGGCGATGGTGCCGGGCGCCACCGCGTTGACGCGGATGCCGTGGTCGGCAAGCGCCAGCGCCATCACGCGGGTGAGCTGGTTGATGCCGCCCTTGCTCACGTTGTAGCTGGCGATGTTGGGGATGGCGAGCACGCCATTGACCGAGCTCATGTTCACGATGCTGCCGCCATCGGCCTGCTGCGCCATCGCGCGGGCCACCGCCTGGCCCATGAGGAAGGCGCCCTTGAGGTTGACGCGCAGCACCTCGTCGAAGTCTTCTTCGCTCACGTCCAGAAAGTGGGCCGCCTTGAAGATGCCGGCGTTGTTGACCAGCACGTCGATGCGGCCGTGGCTGTCCAGCGCCAGTGCGACGATGGCGTCCACGTCGGCCTTGTCGCCTACGTCGCAATGCATGTAGGTGCCGCCGAGTTCGCGCGCGAGGGTGCGGCCGCGCGCGTCGGCCACGTCGGCGATCACCAGCTTGGCGCCTTCGCGCGCGAAGCGGCGCGCACAGGCTTCGCCGATGCCCTGGGCCCCGCCGGTGACGAGGACGATGCGGCCCTGGTGGCCGAAATGCACGGAGGAGGAAGAGGCTGGGGTGTTCATGCCGCCATGGTAGCGACGGGGCTCAGCGCGCTCCGCGCTCCTGCAGCGATGGCAGCTGTTCGGCGTGCCCTGCCTGTTGCGCGAGATCGATGGCGCGCAGGCCATCGCGGTCGGTGCGCTCGGGGTCGGCGCCTGCGCCGAGCAGCAGGCGCACCAGCGGGGCATCGCCGCGCTGCGCGGCCAGCATGAGCGCGGTGCGGCCCCGCGCGTCGGCAGCGTTCACGTCCGCCCCCTGGGCCAGCGCGTCGCGCACATCGGCGACCGCGCCGCGCGCGGCGGCGGCCAGCAGGGCCGCGGCGGGCGAGAGCGGCGCGATGGCCTGGGGCGCGGGTGCGCCACGCCGCGCCGACAGGGCGGCGGGGGCCTGCTCTTGTGCCAGACCACGGGCACGGGGCGTGGTCGCCATGTCGGTCGATGCGGTGGCAGGGGCTTCGGCCTCCGCTGCCCTGTTGGCCGCTGGAGCTGGCGGCGCGGGGGGCGGCAAGGTGGCTGCGGGTGCTGGACCGCGCGGCTTCGGATGCTCGGGCAAGGGGCGCGGTGCGGCCGGCGGGGTGGGCCGGGGTTCGGGTGGCACCGTGGCTGTGGGTGCGGCTTCCTGCGCGGCGGCCGGGGCCTCTGCCGGTGCGGCTGCGCGGGAGGGCGCCTGGGCCTCGCCGAGGGCGATCTCCCGTTCCTCGGGTGTGCCGCGATCGAACTGCAGCACCACCAGCGTGGCCAGGCCCAGCACCGCCAGGCCACCGAAGGCGCGCCAGCGCCAGGCCGAATCGTTGGCGGCCGGCGGCTTTGTGTGCCCAGGGGTTTCGCGGGCTTGGGCCGCGGCGGTGCGCGCCTCGGCCAGCACCTTTTCGCGCAGGGTCGGGTCGGGGCGCGCGGGGTCGTGTGCGTTGGCCTCCCGGTAGCGCTGCAGCAGTTCGTCTTGCGGCTTCATGCAAAGGCCTCCAGGGCTTGGCGCAGGCGCTCGCGCGCGTAGCGCAGCCGGCTCTTGGCGGTTTCGGCGTTCACGCCCGTGGCCTGCGCGATCTCGGCCAGGCTCAGGCCCCCTTCGGCCTGCAGCAGGAAGGTTTCGCGCTGCGGCAGGGGCAGGGCGGCGAGCGCGTCCAGCAAGGCCTGGGCCTGCTCGCGCGACTGCAGCTGCCGCACCGGGCCGAAGCCCGAATCGGCCGCCAGCGTGTCGGCGAGAGCGGCGCCGTCGTCGGTTTCCGCATCGAGGCTGGCGTGGGCCTTGTGGGTGCGCCAGTGGTCGACCAGGCGGTGGTGGGCCAGGGTGAACAGCCAGGTGCGAAACCGCGCGCGGGGTTCGTAGCGCGGGGCCTGGCGGATCAGCGAGAACCACACGTCCTGCACCAGGTCATCGGCCAGCGCGCGGTCGTGCACGCTGCGTTGCACGAAGCGCCACATCGGCAGGGCGTGGCGGTCGTACAGGGTTTCGAAGGCGCGCGCATCGCCCGCGGCAAAGGCCTGCATCAAGGTTTCATCGGCGGGCACAACCTCCTCGGTCATGCCCGCGATTATGGGAGCCGGCGGGCGGTCAACTCGGGTCGGGCGCGTAGCCGGGGGGCACGGCGCCGGGGAAGGGATTGGGCCGGGGCGGCACGGCCTGCGTGGGGATGATGCCCATGGCGATCAGGTTCTCGCGGCTGTCGTAGCGGATGCGGATGACTTCATCGGGCCGGTCGCTGCGCCGCTCGAAGGTGGTGTGGGTGATGGGCGCGTCCTCGCGCGCACCGTGCCCGGTGCCCAGGCGCGGCGCCGGTGCGGCGGGGGCCATGCGGCGCGCGGCCAGCGACTCGGCACGCTCGCGTGGCGCCTCGCTTTCGGCTTGCGCCTCGGCGGCCGAAGAGCGGTTCTGCGCGCCGCTCTGCTCGCGCAGCGAGGGCCAGGGCACCACGGCCGGCGGCGGCGGTGGCAGGGGTTTCTCGCGGAACACGGCCACGCCGATCACGCCCACGTGGGCCGGGCGGCCGGTGCGTTCGGCGTACGAGGCGCTCGATGCCGTGAAGTGGAAGGCCGCGACCTCGGCATCGCTCTTGCGCCAGCCGGTGATGGCGTGCTGCTGCCAGGGCGAGAGCACGTAGCCGGTCTGCTGCCAGGCGGCGGTCTCGCCCGAGATCACGTTCACACCGTCGACCGAGACCACGCCGAGCACCCGGCCCGGCGTGGCGTTGCGCACCGACACGGCGTAGCGCGCGCCGGGCCGCCCGGCGACCCAGTGCTCGCCCTGGTGGCGGTAGACCGTGAGCGTTTCGCCGCTGTCGCGGTCGATCACCTGGATGTCGGTGAGCCGGCCCACGGCCTGGGCCGGCGAGGAGGCCAGGGCCGCGAGCGCGGCGGCCAGGGACAGGGCGAGGCGGAAGGAGGGAAGGGGTTTCATGCGGGCTCCGCGAACAGTGGATGGAGCCGATTGAAACGAACGAACCGCCTCGACGGGGTTGAGGCGGTGCCGGGTTTTGTGTAACGGAGTGCGTCAGCAGCTGTTGCAGGTCGCCAGCGCGCTGCTCACGCGGGCTCGGGTCTGCTCGATGAGGTAGTCCAGGAACACCTCGGTGCGGCGCGGCATGAATTTGCGGCTGGGCAGGGCCGCGTACATGGTCAACCGGTCGGTGATCCAGGGGTTGAGCACGCGCACCAGGTCGCCGCTCTCGATCATCGGCGCGGCCAGTTCGATGGTGGTGGCGGTGATGCCGGCGCCGTCGAGCGCGGCGTGCATCAGGGTGTCGGTGTGGTTGGCCCACAGCACGGGCTGCACCTCGATGTCGACGAAGCGGGCTTCGTCCGTCTCGTGCAGCAGGCGCCAGCCCCGGGTGCGGCCGGTCGCGGGCTTGAAGCGCAGGCAGTCGTGCCGCTCCAGGTCTTCGGGCCGCACGGGCGTGCCCTTGCGCTGCAGGTACTTGGGCGAGGCCAGCAGCACGGTGACGCTGGAGAGCACCTTGCGCGCGATCACGTTGGCATCGAACGAGGCCTGAGCGCCCATGAGCGTGATGTCGTAGTCCTGGATCGGGGGCTCGCGGGGGGAATCCACATCGATGTCGAGCAGGATCTTGGGGTAGGCCTGCCGAAAGCCGCTGACCAGGGGGGCGAGCACGTGCGTGGCGAGCACGGGCGGCGCCAGCAGGCGCAGCACGCCCGCGAGTTCGCTGGTCTGCGAGCTCACCAGCGCGTGCGCCTCGTCGAGCTCCTGCAGGATCACGCGCACCCGGTCGAGGTAGTTCTCGCCCGCGTCGGTGAGGGAGACGCGGCGCGTCGTGCGGTGCAGCAGGCGGGTGCCCAGGTGGTCTTCCAGATCGGCCACCAGCCGCGTGACCACGGCGGGCGACATGTCCATGGCGCGCGCCGCCGCCGCAAAACCCCCTTCATCGATCACTTTCTGGAAGGCACGCATCGAGGCCAGGCGGTCCATAACAAAGCTCCTTTAAAGGGTTTTCCCGGGTGTCAAAACCGTGATTATTGCTGAATTAGAAACACAATAGTCGTTTCAATGCTGTTTTTCTTCTGATTCAGAAACTTTACAGTTCATCCCATCGATGCACGCAAACCCCTCCGCAGAGGCATCGAAGCCGGCCAGACCGCACAACGGACCGACCGGCATGTTCAACCCTCTCCAAGGAAACTGTCATGAAAAAGCTGTCTGTTGTTGCCATCGCCCTCTCCACCCTCGTTGCCGGCCACGCCTTCGCCGCCGATGCCTCCGTGGGCAAGACCCGCGAACAAGTCCGTGCCGAACTGATCCAGGCCCAACGCAACGGTGACCTGATCGCCGACGGCGAAACCGGTGCCCGTTACAAGGACCTCGCCCCCCACCTCTACGCCCAGCCCGTGGCCGTGAGCAAGAGCCGCGCTGAGGTGAAGGCCGAGCTGGCCGAAGCCATCCGCACCGGCGACATCGTGGCCGACGGCCAGACCGGCGCCAAGGCCAACGAGCTGTTCCCCGCCCAGTACGCCCAAGCCCGCGCCGACAAGGCCGTGACCGCCACCGCCGCCGTGGGCAAGACCCGCGCCGAAGTGAAGGCTGAGCTGGCCGAAGCCCTGCGCACGGGCGACTATGTGGCCGATGGCCAGACCGGTGCCAAGGCCAACGAACTGTTCCCCGGCAAGTACGCCCAGCCGGTGCTGGCCGAAGGCAAGACGCGCGCTGAAGTGCGCGCCGAGCTGGTCGAATCGCGCCGCGCCAACGGCGGCTAAGTGGTCGGCAGTGCGCTGAAAGCGACGCGCACGCTCAGACCCCCCGGGGGGCTGCTGGCCAAGGTCAGCAGCCCCCCGTTTTGTTGGGCGATCTGCGCCACGATCGCCAGGCCCAGGCCGCTGCCGGTGGCCTCGTTCTGCGGGTTCAGGCGCACGAAGCGCTCCAGCACCCGCTGGCGATCGGCCTCGGCAATGCCGGGGCCGTTGTCGTTGACGCTCAGCTGGGCACGGCCTTCGGCTTGCTCGACGTGCAGGTCCACCCGGCTGCCCGGGGGCGTGTGGCGCAAGGCGTTGTCCACCAGGTTGTCGAGGAGCACCCGCAGGTCCTGTGGATCGGCCTGCACGGTGGCGGCCTCGCGCCTGTCCAGCCCGAGATCGATGCCACGGGCTTCGGCGCGGGCCGAAAACGCGGCCACCACGTCCGCCGCCAGTTGATCCAGCCGCAGCGGCACGGGCTGGCGCTCGCGCCCATCCGCTTCCAGCCGCGCCATCTGCAGCAGTTGCGCCACCAGGTGGGTGCTGCGGGCGATGCCCTGGTCGAGTTCATCCAGCGCGGCCTCGCGCTCGCCCGGCGGCGCGCGGCGCGTGAGCTGGGCCTGCAGCTTGACGGCCGCCAGGGGGGTGTTCAATTCATGGGCGGCGTCGGCCAGCATCTGGCGCTGGCGCGTGAGCAGGCGCGACACGCGCTCCAGCAATTGGTTGAGCGCCTGGCCCAGCGGCGCGACCTCCTCGGGCAAGCCGTCCGTGGCGATCGCTTGCAGGTCTTTTTCGTCGCGCCGCCGGATGTCCTGGCCCAGCGCCTCCAGCGGCGCCAGCGCGCGGTTGACGGCCACGCGGATGAGCAGGCCGAGCAGCAGCACCAGCAACGCCACGGGCACCAGCAGCCAGGGCGCCATTTGGGCGAAGCTGCTGGCGCGGTCGCTTTCGGTCTTGGCGATCTGCACGATTTCCTCGTCGTCCACCAGCGTGTAGACCCGCCAGGCTTCGCCCGACCACTCGACATTGTGGAAACCGGGTTCCTGCAGGGGAGGGCCGATGCCCTCGACCGAGGCGTACAAGAGCTCCGCGTCGGTGGACCAGATCTGGCTGATGAAGCGGCCCAGGTCGTCCGTGACCCAGGGCGGCGGGTTGTCCTGCGGGGCTGGGCGGGCCGTGGGCCGCGGGGCGGCGTGCTCGGGTGGATCCAGGGCCCAGCTGTGGGGGCGCACGCCGTGCCGCACCACCGAATGCGCGATCTGCTCCATGCCGAAATCGCGCACCCGGTTGAAGGCCTGCCAGGCCAGGTGGTAGGTGAAGGCGCTGACCAGCACGCTGGTGACGATCAACGCCGTGATCTGCCAGAACAGCAGGCGCTGGCGGATCGAGTTCATGCCGCGGCGACCAGCTTGTAGCCCACGCCTCGCACGTTCTTGATCCAGGCCGCACCCAGCTTGCGCCGCAGGTGGTGCACGTGCACCTCCACCGCGTTGCTCGCCACCTCTTCCTGCCAGCCGTAGAGGCGGCTTTCCAGCTGTTCGCGCGAGAGCACGGTGCCCGGGTTTTCCATCAGGGCGAGCAGCAGGTCGTACTCGCGCGCGGCCAGGGTGACGGGCTGGTTGTCGAGCAGGGCTTCGCGGCGCAGCGGCCGCATGGTGAGGCGGCCGAACTGCAGCTCGGGCTGGGCGCGCCCGCTGCCCCGGCGCGCGAGCGCGTGCACGCGCGCCACCAGTTCGTCGAGGTCGAAGGGCTTGGTGAGGTAGTCGTCCGCCCCCAGGTTGAGGCCGGCCACGCGGTCGCTCACGGCATCGCGCGCCGAGACCACCAGCACCGGCACCGGGCGGTCTTCCGAGCGCAGCCACTGCAGCAGCTGCAGGCCATCCAGCCCGGGCAGGCCGATGTCGAGCAGCAGCACCGCGTACGGCTGCTCGCGCAGCGCGGCCTGCGTCTGCGGGCCGTCCTGCGTCCAGTCCAGGGAAAAGCCGGCCAGGCGCAGCCCGCGCTCCATGCTCCGGCCCAGCATGAGGTCGTCTTCGGCGAGTAGAACTTTCATGGTTGCGTAGTGTGAGCGAAAAGCGCGAATGCCTCTGGTACAAAGCAAAGCCCGACTCCGGAGGTTTCCTTGAGCACATTCCCGCAGGTGATTCTGTTCACCGACACCGATGGCCGCGCGCGTTTTCGCGAGGCCGAGATCCCCTTGTCCGAGGGTTCGCCCGCGGCCCGCCTGTCGCCCCTGCTGCCGGCGACGGCCTGCCAGTTGCGCCAGAGCCCGGTGGGCTTTCGCAGCGAGTTCCATTGCACCGGCGATGCGCAATGGCTGTTCGTGCTGCAGGGCTGCATGGAGATCGGCCTGCAGGACGGCAGCTGGCGCGCCTTCGGGCCGGGCCAGCATTTCTACTCGGCCGACACGCTGCCCCCCGGGGCCAGCTTCGATCCCACGGTGCACGGCCACCGCAGCCGGCAGGTGGGCGACGAACCGCTGGTGACCCTGTTCGTCAGGGGCTGAGCGGGCGCGCCGTCAGAGGAACCGGTCGAGCAGCCGGCGCGAATGCGCGTCGAGTGCGAAGCGGTCGCGCACGCCGAAGCACACGCCCTGGCCGCTCAGGATCAGCAGGGCCTGGCCTTCGAGGCGGCGGATGTCGTCCTCGCTGCGCAGCACGAAGCTGGTGGGGCCGCGGTCGGTGCTCACCTGCCAGGTGCTGGGCGTGGAAAAGGTGGACACGGATTCGATGCGCTGGATCACCGGCGTGAACTCGCGTTGCGCCAACTCTTCCTGCAGCAACTGCCGCAAGTCGGCTGGCAGGGCGGAGAGGCGGTCCACCCAGACCAGTTCGTGGCCGTCGCTGCCCACCAGCGACAGGCCTTCGTCGGGCGCGCCGATGGGGAAGGCCCGCACGGGCACCACGCCCACGTGGGTCTCCCCGGCGGCGTCCGTGAGCACGAGGCGGCCGAAGGGGTTGCGCTGCAGTTGCCAGGCGGGGTTCGGGGTGTTCATGCGTCGTTGTCCTCGGGCGTGTCGGCGTCGAGCAGGGCGGCGGCCTCCTGCTCCTTGCGCGCCTGCGCTTCGTACAGGCGCCAGTAAGCGCCGCGCTGCGCCATCAGTTCGTCGTGCGGGCCGATCTCCACCACCTGGCCGCGGTCCATCACCACCAGGCGGTCGGCCTTGCGCAGGGTGGAGAGCCGGTGCGCGATGGCGATGGTGGTGCGACCTTGCACCAGGTTGTCCAGCGCCTTCTGGATTTCCTTCTCGGTCTCGGTGTCCACGGAGGAGGTGGCTTCGTCCAGGATCAGGATGCGTGGGTCGATCAGCAGCGCGCGCGCGATGCTGATGCGCTGGCGTTCGCCACCCGAGAGGCCCTGGCCGCGCTCGCCGACCAGCGAGTCGTAGCCCTGCGGCAGCCGCAGGATGAACTCGTGCGCGTGCGCGGCGCGCGCGGCGGCCACGATCTCGGCGCGCGTGGCGCCTGGTTTGCCGTAGGCGATGTTCTCGGCGATGGTGCCGAAGAACAGGAAGGGCTCCTGCAGCACCAGGCCGATGTGGCGGCGGAAGTCGGCCACGCCGACGCGGCGGATGTCGGTGCCATCGATGCGGATGGCGCCTTCACTCACGTCGTAGAAGCGGCACAGCAGGTTGACCAGGGTGCTCTTGCCCGAGCCGCTGTGGCCGACCAGGCCGATCATCTCGCCGGGGCGGATGTCCAGGCTCAGGTTGCGGATCACGGTGCGGCTACCGTAGCGGAAGCTCACGCCTTCCATCTGCAGGCCGCCCTGCACCTGGGTCAGCGGCACCGGCTGCGCTGGCTCGGGGACGTTGGAGACGTGGTCCAGGATGTCGAAGATGCGCTTGGCGCCCGAGGCGGCCTTCTGCGTGACCGAGACGATGCGGCTCATCGAGTCGAGCCGCCCGTAGAAGCGCCCGATGTAGGCGATGAAGGCGGTGAGCACGCCCACCGTGATCTCGCTCTGGCTGACCAGCCAGATGCCGAAGGCCCACACCACCAGCAGGCCGATCTCGGTGAGCAGGGTGACGGTGGGGGTGAACAGCGACCAGGTCTTGTTGATGCGGTCGTTGACGGCCAGGTTGTGCTCGTTGGCCTGCTTGAAGCGCCGCGCTTCGCGGGCTTCCTGGGCGAAGGCCTTGACCACGCGGATACCGGGGATGGTGTCGGCCAGCACGTTGGTCACCTCGCCCCAGACGCGGTCGATCTTCTCGAAGCCGGTGCGCAGGCGGTCGCGCACGAGGTGGATCATCCAGCCGATGAAGGGCAGGGGCACCAGCGTGGCCAGCGCCAGCCAGGGGTTGATCGAGAACAGGATCACCGCGGTCATGGTGATCATCAGCACGTCGGTGAGGAAGTCCAGCGCGTGCAGGGACAGGAAGACGCTGATGCGGTCGGTTTCGCTGCCGATGCGCGCCATGAGGTCGCCGGTGCGTTTGCTGCTGAAGTAGTCCAGCGAAAGCTCGAGCAGGTGGTCGAAGGTGGTGGTGCGCAGGTCCGAGCTGATGCGCTCTGACACCAGGGCCAGCAACCAGGTGCGCGCCCAGCCCAGACCCCAGGCCAGCAGGGCCGAGCCCAGCAGGCCGCCGAGCAGGGCCAGCACCAGGCCGGTGTCGATCTCCTGGCCGTTCTGGAACGGGATCAGCACCCGGTCCATCAGCGGGATGGTCAGGTAGGGCGGCACCAGCGTGGCGGCGGTGGAGGCCAGCGTGAGCAGGAAACCGGTGAGCAGCGTCCACCGGTAGGGCCGGGCGAAGCGCCACAGGCGCAGCAGCACCCAGGTGGACGGCGGGGCCTGCGGCGCTTCCTGGGCGCATTCCGGGCATTCATCGCTGTCGGCCGGCAGGGTGGCCTGGCACTGGGGGCAGGTGCGGGCGGGTTCCTCGATCACCTGCTCGGGCGCCTGATCCAGCTGGGCCATCAGGCGATGGAACTGGTCGACCATCCGCGCGGCCCGGGCCTGCACGCCCATGGTGAAGCGCCACACCGCGATGCGCCCCTGGGCGTCCAGCAGCTCCAGGGTGCCGACACCGGCGTGGTCGCTCAGCCGCAGCTCCATACCCGGGCTCAGTATCCACTCCTGGCCTTCGAGTGTGAACTTTTGACGGGTTAACAACAGGGTGCGCGTACGGAAATGTAAATCGCTGTCCAAGTCCAGCGCCAAGGCAACGACAGCGCTATCATCGCCCCCCAGCTGGGTTGATGCGGGCCGCAAGGCGTCCTGTGCAGGGTCGGCTCCTGGGGCTGAGGATTCAGCTGGAAAGTGTGAAAGCATGGTGAAGATGACAGCGTGGCGTCGACCGCGAGAAATGGCATGCTCCCACGGGGGAGCCTTGCATTTTCACCGATGTCGAGCCCGCGATCGTTGATGGCATTGAAGTTCTTCTGAACCCCTGACCGGTACTACACCCGGTCGCCCGAATCACGCGTCCCGCCGGAGACATGAGCTCGAAACACGACATCACGCTGCTGCGCATCAACTACCTGCGCGGCCCCAACATCTGGACGTACCGACCGGTGCTCGAAGTCTGGCTGGATCTGGGCGATCTGGAGGACTTTCCTTCCAACAAGCTGCCCGGCCTCACCGAACGCCTGGTCGAATGGCTGCCCGCCCTCGAAGAACACCACTGCGGTGTGGGCGAGCGCGGTGGCTTCATCCAGCGCCTGCGCGAAGGCACCTGGGCCGGCCACATCCTGGAACACATCGTCATCGAGCTGCTGAATCTGGCGGGCATGCCCACCGGTTTCGGCCAGACGCGCGAGACCAGCCGGCGCGGTGTCTACCGCATGGTGTTCCGCGCCCGCGACGAGGCCGTGGCCCGGGCCGCGCTCACCGAAGCGCATGCCCTGCTGCTTGCCGCCATCCGCCAGCGCGAGGACGGCGCGGCCGGCTTCGACGTGCCGGCCGCCGTGGCGCGCCTGGTCAACCAGATCGACCGCAGCTACCTCGGCCCGAGCACCGCGTCCATCGTCGCCGCGGCTACGGACCGGGGTATCCCCCACCTGCGCCTGAACGACGGCAACCTGGTCCAGCTCGGCCAGGGCCGGCACCAGCGCCGCATCTGGACGGCCGAGACCGACCGCACCAGCGCCATCGCCGGCAACATCGCGCACGACAAGGACCTGACCAAGAGCCTGCTGGCCTCCTGTGGCGTGCCCGTGCCCGAAGGCCAGGTGGTCGACAGCCCGCAAGCCGCCTGGGAAGCCGCGCAGGAGATCGGCCTGCCGGTGGTGGTCAAACCTTCCGATGCCAACCATGGCCGTGGGGTGAGCCTGGACCTGTCGGAGCGCGAAGACATCGAAAAAGCCTTCTCGGTGGCCGACGCCGAGGGCAGTGAGGTCATGGTCGAGCGCTACGTGCTGGGCGACGAGCACCGCCTGCTGGTCGTGGGCGGCCGCGTGGTCGCGGCGGCGCGCGGTGAAAGCCTGTCGGTGGTGGGCGATGGCCGCTCCACCGTGGAGCAGCTCATCGACAGCCAGCTCAACAGCGACCCGCGCCGGGGCGAGGCCGAGGAATTCCCGCTCGAGACCATCCGCCTGGACCGCGAACCCGTCATGCGCCTGCTGCTGGAGCGCCAGGGCCTGTCGGGCGAGGCCGTGCCCGCCCTGGGCCGGCGCGTGATGGTCCAGCGCAATGGCAACGTGGCGATCGATTGCACCGACGAAGTGCACCCCGAGGTGGCGCACGCCGTGACACTGGCCGCCCGCGTGGTGGGGCTGGACGTGGCCGGTGTGGACCTGGTCGCCCAGGACATCGGCCGCCCGCTGCAGGCGCAAGGCGGCGCGGTGGTGGAAGTGAACGCCGGGCCCGGGCTGCTGATGCACCTCAAGCCCGCCACCGGCCTGTCGCGCCCCGTGGGCCGCGCCATCGTGGACCACCTGTTCGACGAAGGCGGCAACGGCCGCGTGCCCATCGTGGGCGTGGCCAGCTCGCGCCATGGCAACGCCATCGCCCGGCTGGTGGGCTGGCTGCTGCACCTGAGCGGCCACCAGGTCGGCCTGGCCTGCCAGGACGGCCTGTTCCTGGGCAACCGCAAGGTCGATGTCCGGCCCAGCGCCCATTGGGAGGCCGGCCAGCGCCTGCTGATGAACCGCGAGATCGACGCCGTGGTGCTGGAGAACGGCCCCGCCGTCATCCTGGACGACGGCCTGGCCTACGACCGCTGCACCGTGGGGGTCGTGACCGATCTCGACGACTTCCAGGGCCTGGAGCGGCACGACGTGCGCAGCACCGACCAGCTCTACCGCGTGATGCGCACCCAGGTGGACGTGGTGCTGCCCGATGGCGTGGCCGTGCTCAACGCCGACGACGCCCGGGTGCTGGAGATGGTCGAGCTGTGCGATGGGGATGTGATTCTTTACGGCATGGACGCCGCCTCGCCCGCGCTGCAGAAGCACCGCGAGGCGGGCTCTCGCACCGTGTCGGTGTTCGAAGGCCAGCTGGTGCTGGCCGAGGGCGTGCGCAAGGCCCACCGCGTGCGGCTGGACGCACCCGTGGTGCAGGGGCTGCTGCAGTCGCTGGGCGCGCACACCTTGATGGCCGTGGCCGCCGCCGCCTGGGCGCTCGCGGTCTCGCCCGAACTGATGGCCGCCGGCATCGAGACGGCGGGTCTCGACGTCGCTCCTACCCCCGAACGGCCAGAACCGGTTACCCTGGACGCGGCGCGCTGAGCGCCGGTCCTCTCTTCATTCACTCCCAGCTTCCGTCATGGACGTTTCTCGCATCCGGACCCTGCGCGGCCCCAATCTCTGGAGTCGCCACACCTGCATCGAGGCCATCGTCTCCTGCGAACCGCACGAGATGGACCTGCAAGCCCTGCCGGATTTCGAACGGCGGCTGCGCGAGCTCTTCCCCTCCGTGGGACCCCTGGAGCCCAGCAACCCGCAAGAGCATCTGACCCTGGCCCATGTGCTGGAAGCCACCGCGCTGGCCCTGCAGGCCCAGGCGGGATGCCCGGTCTCCTTCAGCCGCACCTCGGCCACGCTGGAGCCTGGCGTGTTCCAGGTGGTGGCGCAGTACAGCGAAGAGGTGGTGGGCCGGCTGGCCTTCGACATCGCCCGCGAACTGCTCGCCGCCGCCGGCGCGGGCGATGCCGGAAGCTACGACGTGGAGGCGGCGATCGCCCGCCTGCGCGCACTCGACGAAGACGTGCGCCTGGGCCCCAGCACCGGCTGCATCGTGGACGCCGCCGTGGCGCGCAACATTCCCTACCGCCGCCTCACCACCGGCAGCCTGGTGCAATTGGGCTGGGGCTCGCGCCAGCGCCGCATCTGGGCCGCCGAGGTGGACAGCACCAGCGCGGTCTCGGAGTCGATCGCCCAGGACAAGGACCTGACCAAGGCCCTGCTCGGCGCTGCCGGTGTGCCAGTGCCCGAAGGGCGGCCCGTCAGCGACGCCGACGACGCCTGGGCAGCCGCCATGGAGATCGGCCTGCCCGTGGTCGTCAAGCCGCAGGACGGCAACCAGGGCAAGGGCGTGACGGTCAACATCGTCTCGCGCGAGCACATGGACATCGCGTTCCGCGCGGCCGCCGAGATCGGCGACGTGATGGTCGAGAAATACCTGCCAGGCAGCGACTTCCGCCTGCTCGTGGTGGGCGACAAGGTGGTGGCGGCCTCGCGGCGCGAGCCACCGCACGTGATCGGCGATGGCGAGCACACCGTGCGCGAGCTGGTGGACCTGGTCAACGCCGATCCCCGGCGCGGCGACGGCCACGCCACCTCGCTGACCAAGATCCGCTTCGACGACATCGCCCTGGCGCGCCTGGACGTGCAGGGTTTGAAACCCGAGTCGGTGCCCGAGATGGGCCGCCGCGTCGTGCTGCGCAACAACGCCAACCTGAGCACCGGGGGCACCGCGACCGACGTCACCGACGACCTGCACCCGGACGTGGCCGCCCGCGCCGTGGCCGCCGCGCAGACGGTGGGCCTGGACATCTGCGGCGTGGACGTGGTCTGCGAGAACGTGCACGTGCCGCTGGAGAAGCAGCACGGTGGCGTGGTCGAGGTCAACGCCGCGCCCGGCCTGCGCATGCACCTCTCGCCGTCGTACGGCAAGGGCCGTCCGGTGGGCGAGGCCGTGATCGCCAACATGTTCGAACCCGGCGACGATGGGCGCATCCCCGTGGTCGCCGTCACCGGCACCAACGGCAAGACCACCACCACGCGGCTGATCGCGCACCTCATGGCCACCAGCGGCATGCGCGTGGGCATGACCAACACCGACGGCGTGTATGTCGATGGCCGCCAGATCGACAGCGGCGACTGCTCGGGCCCCAAGAGCGCGCGCAACGTGCTGCTGCACCCCGACGTGGACGCCGCCGTGCTCGAAACGGCCCGCGGCGGCATGCTGCGCGAGGGCCTCGGCTTCGACCAGTGCCAGGTCGCGGTGGTGACCAACGTGGGCACCGGCGACCACCTGGGCCTGAACTACATCACCACCGTCGAAGACCTCGCGGTGCTCAAGCGCGTGATCGTGATGAACGTCGCGCCCACGGGTTACGCGGTGCTCAACGCGGCCGATCCCATCGTCGCGGCCATGGCCGCCAAGTGCACCGGCGGCGTGGTCTTCTTCGCGCAGGACCACGACCACCCCGTGCTGGCCGCGCACCGCGTGCAGGGCAAGCGCACCATCTGCGTCGAAGGTGATCGCATCATCGTGACCGAAGGCAGCTGGCGCGTGCAGATTCCGCTGCAGGGCGTGCCCATCACGCGCGGCGGCACCATCGGCTTCCAGAAGGACAACGTCATGGCGGCCATCGGCGCGGCCTGGTGCGCCGGCCTGGATTGGGACACCATCGCGCGCGGTCTGGCCAGCTTCTCCAACGACGCCGACAACGCGCCGGGCCGCTTCAACGTGATGGACTACCGCGGCGCCACCGTGATCGCCGACTACGGCCACAACCCGGACGCGATGCGCGCCCTGGTCGAAGCGGTCAACGCCATGCCCGCGCGCCGGCGCAGCGTGGTCATCAGCGGCGCGGGCGACCGCCGCGACGAAGACATCCGCGAGCAGACCACGATCCTGGGCAAGGCCTTCGACGACGTGCTGCTGTTCCAGGACGCCTGCCAGCGCGGCCGCGAAGATGGCGAGGTGCTCACGCTGCTGCGCGAGGGACTCGCCGGGGCGAGCCGCACGAAAGAGGTGTTCGAGATCCGGGGCGAGTTCGTGGCCATCGACGCCGCGCTGGAGCGGCTGCAACCCGGCGACCTCTGCCTCGTGCTGGTGGACCAGGTGGAAGAGGCGCTCGCGCACCTCGCGCAGCGCATCCGCGAAGCGGGCGCCTCAGCCCGCTGAGAGGGGCAGGTCGGGCAGGCGCAGCCGCAGCAGCGCCCGCACGAAGCCATGGTCGCTGCGGCTGCGGTCGCGGCCCTCGAACAGGTGGTCGTTGAACACCTCCACGCGCCGCACGTCACCGATCGATCGCCGGCTGGTCGCGACGAACTGCTCGCTCACCAGCAACTGGTCCAGCACCTCGGGGTAGCCCTGGTGGATGTGCGAGTACGCCACGTCGCGGCGCATCGCCGCTTCGCCTTGCACGTCCCAGGCGCTGAACAGCGCGTGGTCGAGCGCGCCCTTGTCGTAGGCCACCTGCGAGGTGGCCGCGATCAGCTGCGTCGTCACGCTGTGCGGACCGTCGTTCAGATCGCCCATGAGCACCAGCGGCAGCTGGGTGCGGTGCAGCAGCTCGACCACCTTCAGGCGCAGCGCCAGAGCTTCGCTGGCGCGCATGACCAGCGAACGCAGCGAGGCCAGCGCCTGCACCGCCGGGTCGGCCGTGTCTTCGATGCCCACCCCGTTGGCATCTTCCAGGAACTTGGGCCGCTTGCTCTTGAGGTGCGCGGTGATCACGCACACCGGCTGGCCGTGCTTGAGGCGCAGCATCGCGATCAGCGGCGGGCGCTCGAAGCGGGTGTGCAGGCCCAGGCCAGGCACCTGCACGCGGGCCGCTTCGGGAAAGTCGTTGAGCGACTGCACCGAATCGACCTTCAGGCGCGTCACGATGCCCACCCGGGGCGTGCCTTGCGCGCCGATCTGGCCGGGACCGTTTTTGGCACCGGGCACGGCGACGAAACCGTATTGCAGCCCGCTGCGCGCCACCGCCGTGCGCAGGGCGGCCTCGTCCCAGACCTCCTGCACCGCCAGCACGTCGGCATTGAGGGCCCGGAACCGATCGCCCAGCCAACCCACCTTGCGCTCGAATTCGGTGTGGGTGTAAGGGTCCTGCCCCTCGTAGAAGTGGCGGCCTGGCTGCGCCAGGTTGAGCACGTTGCAGGTGGCCATCATGAGGGTGGCATAACGTGCCGGCGCCCCGTGGCCAGCAGAGGCCGACGGGGCGCCGAGGGGGGTGGTGCGGTCAAGGGACATGACCGCACTGTAGTGGGAAAGCCGCCGCGTCAGCGGATGCGACCGTAGCTGGTGCGCAGCGGGTCGGCCGGGCCACCCGCGTTGCCGCGCTGACCACCACCGCCGCCACCGCCCTTGCCCCTGCCACCACCGCGGTTGCCGGTGCGCATCGCGTCGATGCTGGTGCGCAGCGGATCGGGCTGGCCGCCCGGGTTGGCCGCGCGCGGACGGGGTTCCTTGATGCGCAGGCTGCCCAGGTGGGCGTTGGGGCCGGGCTGGCGCTCGGCACCGGGCTCGCGGTCCTCGCGCGGGCCGCGGTCTTCACGGAAGCCGCGGTCTTCGCGCGGCGGGCGCTGGCCCTGCTGGCCACCACCGTGGCGCTGGCCCTGGCGCTGGCCATTGCCACCGCCGCCATTGCCGTTGGCGCGTTGACCGCCGCCACCGTTGCCGCGACGGCCTTCGCCGCGCGGGCCGTCGGCCTGGCTGCCATCACCCGCGGGGCGCTGGCGCTGACCGCCACCGCCGTTGCCACGGCCTTGCGGCTCGCTGGCCTTCTTCTCGCGCACGCGCTGCAGCATCTCGGTGCGCGCGGCCTTGGCGGCGGCCGCCATCACCTCGCGGCTGGGCGGCTTGCCCGCGCCACCCCAGATGGTCTGGCGGCCCATGGCGATGGGCTCGGCCTTCTCGCCTGGCTCGGGCATGAACTCGGGGAAGATCTGCACCGGGATCTGCTGCTTGGTGAAGCGCTCGATCTCCATCATGAAGCCTTCTTCGTCCAGGCTCACGAGGTTCACGGCTTCGCCGCTGTTGCCCGCGCGGCCGGTGCGGCCGATGCGGTGCACGTAGTCTTCGCTGACGTTGGGGATCTCGTAGTTCACGACGTGCGGCAGCTCGTCGATGTCGATGCCGCGCGCGGCGATGTCGGTCGCGACCAGGGCGCGGATCTCACCGCTCTTGAAGCCGGCCAGCGCCTGGGTGCGGGCACCCTGGCTCTTGTTGCCGTGGAGCGCCATCGCGTGGATGCCGTTCTTGGTGAGGTACTCGGCGACGTTGTTGGCACCGAACTTGGTGCGCGTGAACACCAGCACCTGGCTCCAGTTGTGCTGGTTGATGATGTGCACCAGCAGCGCCTTCTTCTTGCCGCGGCCCACGGGGTGGATCACCTGCGTGATGCGCTGCACCGTGGTGTTGCGGGGCGTCACCTGGATGTGCAGCGGGTCCTTGAGCAGGGCGCTGGCGAGGTCGCGGATCTCGTCGCTGAAGGTGGCCGAGAACAGCAGGCTCTGCTTTTCCTTGGGCACCAGCGCGAGGATCTTCTTCACGTCGTGGATGAAACCCATGTCGAGCATGCGGTCGGCTTCGTCCAGCACCAGCATCTGCACGGTGGAGAGGTCGAGGAAGCCTTGCTGCTGCAGGTCGAGCAGGCGGCCGGGGGTGGCCACCAGGATGTCGACGCCGCGCTTCATGGCGTTGATCTGCGGGTTCATGCCGACGCCGCCGAAGACGACGGTGGAGGTCAGCGAAAGGTGTTTGCCGTACACGCGCACCGACTCTTCGACCTGGGCGGCGAGTTCGCGGGTGGGGGTGAGCACCAGGGCACGGATGCCCACGCCGCCGAAACGGCTCTTGGCGCGCTCGCTGCCGGAGAGGCGTTGCAGCAGCGGGAGGGTGAAGGCGGCGGTCTTGCCGGTGCCCGTCTGGGCGCCACCGAGCAGGTCGCGGCCGGCCAGCACGGCGGGGATGGCTTCCACCTGGATGGGCGTGGGGGTTTCGTAACCGTGCTCGCGCACGGCTTGCACGATGGCCGGGGCCAGGTTCAGATCGTCAAAGGTCATGTAGATGAGGCGCCCGTCCAGGGCGCTGGGGGCATCGGCCACTCCGGATGTCGCGGCCTGGTTGGCTGCGGCGCCCGGTCAGTCTGGGGCAGATGGATTCAGGAAGTCGGTGGCCGCAAGCGGGTTGCGCACACCCCGGCGAAGTGCCGGCGCCGAGCCAACTGAAGTGCCCGACAGGGTCTATTGTCGCACGATCGGGGCTTTGCCGCCGCCAACCGCCGCTCAAAAGCGGTCCATGGGTCTCTGAGGGGATAATCATGGGTTGCGCGGCCGTCCTGGCTGCAGATTCTTCAGGCAGAACATTCCCATGGCTCAATACGTCTTTTCCATGAACCGGGTCGGCAAGATCGTGCCGCCCAAGCGACAGATCCTCAAGGACATCTCGCTCTCGTTCTTCCCGGGCGCCAAGATCGGCGTGCTGGGCACCAACGGCTCGGGCAAGTCCACGCTGCTCAAGATCATGGCCGGCATCGACAAGGAGATCGAAGGCGAAGCGATCCCGATGCCGGGCATCCGCATCGGCTACCTGCCCCAGGAACCCCAGCTCGACCCCGAGCAGAACGTGCGCGAGGCGGTCGAGGCCAGCATGAGCGGTGTGCGCGCCGCGCAGAAGCGCCTGGACGAGGTCTACGCGGCCTATGCCGAGGAAGACGCCGACTTCGACGCCCTGGCCGCCGAGCAGGCGCAGCTCGAAGCCATCATCGCGACCTCGGGCACCGACGGCGAACACCAGCTCGAAATCGCGGCCGACGCGCTGCGCCTGCCGCCCTGGGACGCCAAGATCGGCGTGCTCTCCGGCGGTGAGAAGCGCCGCGTGGCGCTGTGCTGTCTGCTGCTGTCCAAGCCCGACATGCTGTTGCTCGACGAACCGACCAACCACTTGGACGCCGAATCGGTGGACTGGCTCGAACAGTTCCTGCAACGTTTCCCCGGCACCGTGGTGGCCATCACCCACGATCGTTACTTCCTGGACAACGCGGCCGAGTGGATTCTCGAACTCGACCGCGGCCACGGCATTCCCTACAAGGGCAACTACTCGACCTGGCTGGAGCAGAAGGAAGCCCGCCTGGAGCAGGAACAGCGCACCGAAGACGCCCGCACCAAGGCCATGAAGAAGGAACTGGAGTGGGTGCGCCAGAACCCCAAGGGCCGCCAGGCCAAGAGCAAGGCGCGCCTGGCCCGTTTCGAAGAGCTGAGCGACGTCGAATACCAGAAGCGCAACGAAACCAACGAGATCTTCATTCCCGTGGCCGAGCGCCTGGGCAACGAGGTGTTCGAGTTCAAGAACGTCAGCAAGTCCTTCGGTGACCGCCTGTTGATCGACAACCTGAGCTTCCAGATCCCCGCGGGCGCCATCGTCGGCATCATCGGCCCCAACGGCGCGGGCAAGTCCACGCTGTTCAAGCTGATCAGCGGCAAGGAACAGCCCGACTCCGGCGAGGTGAAGATCGGCCAGACCGTGAAGATGGCCTTCGTCGACCAGAGCCGCGAAGGCCTGGACGGCGACAAGACCGTGTGGGAAGACATCTCGGGCGGCCTGGACATGATCACCGTGGGCAAGTTCCAGATGCCCAGCCGCGCGTACTGCGGCCGCTTCAACTTCTCCGGCGGCGACCAGCAAAAGCGCGTGGGCAGCCTCTCGGGCGGTGAACGCGGTCGCCTGCACCTGGCCAAGACGCTGGCCGAGGGCGGCAACGTGCTGCTGCTGGACGAACCCTCGAACGACCTGGACGTGGAAACCCTGCGCGCGCTCGAAGACGCGCTGCTCGAGTTCGCCGGTTGCGCGCTGGTCATCAGCCACGATCGCTGGTTCCTCGACCGCATCGCCACCCACATCCTGGCCGCCGAGGGCGACAGCCAATGGGTGTTCTTCAACGGCAACTACCAGGAGTACGAAGCCGACAAGAAGAAGCGCCTGGGTGAAGAGGGTGCCAAGCCCAAGCGCATGCGCTTCAAAGCCTTGAAGTAAGCCCACCCCCGCGCCGGCCCGATGCTCGGGCCGTCACCCCCTCAAGGGGGCAATGCCTGCGGGCCGGGGGACCCGGACCCGCGGCATTCTGGACCAGCACCACCTCTTCTTCCCGACATGTCCACTTTGACCGCCGAAGACGTTCTTGCCGCCACGCGCCACTGGATCGAGAAGGCCGTCATCGGCCTGAACCTGTGTCCGTTCGCGCGCGCGGTGTACGTGAAGAACCAGGTGCGCATCGTGGTGAGCACGGCGCGGCACCTGGACGCCTTCCTGGACGACCTCGACCGCGAGCTCGACCTGCTGGTGAACACGCCGGCCGAAGAGATCGACACCACCCTGCTGGTGCATGCCACGCTGTTCCCCGACTTCGAGGTCTTCAACGACTTCCTCAACGTGGTGGACGACGTGGTGGCCGAGCACGATCTCGAGGGTGTGATCCAGGTGGCGCCGTTTCACCCTTTGTTTCAATTCGAGGGCACGGCGCCGGACGACGTGACCAACGCCACCAACCGCGCGCCGTTTCCCACGCTGCACCTGCTGCGCGAGGACAGCGTCGAGCGCGCGATCGAGACCGCCGGTGGTGACGCCGACGCCATCGTCGAGCGCAACCTGCAGACCCTGCGCGAGCTGGGCGCCGATGGCTGGCGCGCATGGATGGCTGAGCGGTGAACGCCAGGCCTTTCCGGCCTACTTTTGCGCTATGGTGACGGCACCCTCCTGCCGATAATGTGCAGAACCCTTTCCGTTTTCTTCCCCGCTCACGAAGGACACCGGCTGCATGGACGCCAGCAATACCCAGGCCTTTGACGCCTGCCTCCGCGAAGCCCTGGCGCAGACCCGCGAGTGGGTGCCGCGCTGGCTGGGCAAGCTGCACAGCACCCTCAAGGACCGCGAGCTCTCGGCCGGCCAGCTCAGCGAGAAGCAGGGCATGCTGCAGGCCCGCACCACGCTGGAGTCGCACCGTGACCTGATCGCCACCCGTTTTCTCGCCGCGTTCGCCGAGTCGATGGAGAACGCCCTGCCGCACACCGGCACCGGTTCGCGCCGCTCGCCCACCGTGAGTTTCGACGAGCTCGAACTCATGGGCGACGACCAGGTGCAGGAAACCGTGGAGCTCGCCCGCGTGCAGCAGGTCGTCAAGATGGCGGTGGACGAAGAGCTGGTCACGCTGACCTCGCGCATGAGTGGCGCCCAGGGTCTCACGGTGGTGAACCCCGAGGCCAATCCTCTGCGGGTCGAGGTGATCGTGGCCGCGCTGATGACGGCGCTCAAGGGCCTGCATGTGGAAGCCGCGGTGCGCACGCGCTGGCTGCAGGTCGGCGCCATCTCGCTCGGTGATGAGCTGCGCCACCTGTACGCCTATTTGAGCAAGCAACTCGATCGCGCGGGCGTGAAGCCGGCCGGTTACGTGGTGACGCAGACCGCGGCGCCTCGCCGGTTGGTCGCGGCGGCCAGCCCGCGGGACGAAGCGGTCTCGGTGCAGGAAGTGCTGGTCAACGACAACCTGCTCACGCTCGACCATCTCCACCAGTTGCTGGTCGGCAACCTCGACCTCAACGAGAAGTCCAACAGCAAGACGGCGGTGTCGGACAACGTCATGGGCCGCACGCTGGCCAGCGAGGTCGTCACCCTCATGCTCAAGCGCATCGCGGCCGACGAGCGCCTGCTCGCGCCGGTGCGCAACCTGGTGCAGGACATGAAGCCCGCGCTGCTGCAGCTGGCGCGCAGCGAGCCGCGCTTCTTCGCCGACAAGCAGAACCCCGCGCGCCGCCTGCTCGATGCCATCACCGAGCGCAGCCTGGCCTTCACCAGCGAGATGGACCCGGGCTACAACCCGTTCTCCAACCAGGTGCGCGGCATCGTGCGCACCCTGCTCAAGCCGGGCGAGGACCTCGCCGAGCGCTTCCCCAGCCTGCTCGCGGACCTGCACCGCTCGCAAGCGGAGTCCGTGGCGCCCGCGCAGGTGCAGGCGCGTGGCCTGGCGGTGCAGACGCTGGTGCGCGTGGAGCAGCGCAACCTGCTGGCCGAACGCGTGGCGGCCGAGATCCGCGCGCGCAACGACTTCGACAAAGCGCCGGGTGTGGTGCGGCGCTTCCTCACCGGCCCCTGGTCGCAGGTGGTGGCGCAGGCGCGGCTGGAGATGTCCGAGTCTTCACCCGTGTCGCCGGTCGACTCGCCCGCGCGGCGCTATAGCGACATCCTGCCCGACCTGCTGTGGTCCAGCCAGCTGGCGCTGGCCAGCCTGAACCGGCCGCGCCTGGTCAAGGTCATCCCCGGCGTGCTGCGCACGCTGCGCGAAGGCCTGGACTCCATCGACTACCCGCGCGAGCAGACCGAGGCGTTTTTCCAGGCGCTCATGGGCCTGCACGAGGCGGCCTACAAGACCCAGCGCAGCAGCCAGGAGCCGCCGCCCGAGGAAGAACAGCCCAGCATCCAGCCGGAGATGGACGACGAGCCCTGGATGCAGCGCACCGAGGCGCGCGATTCCTGCCTGATGGACGACGTGCTGCTCGACTCGCAGCTGACCTCCACCCAGCCGGCGTTTCTCGAAACCCGACCCATGCAGCGGCAGCGCGACTGGGCCGAAGTCAAGGCCGAGATGGCGGTGCAGCGCACCTCGGACCTGCCGGTGGGCACCTGGGTCGATGTGCTCCAGGACGGTCAGGCCATGCGCTGGCAGATCACCTGGGCCAGCCCGCACGGCACGCTGTTCCTGTTCACCGGCGCGAACGGCCGCTCGCTGTCCATGACCAAGCGCGGGCTCGAACGCCTGCTGGAACAGGATCGCCTGCGCGTGGTGGCCGACCATGGCGTGGTGGACGAGGCCCTCGATGAAGTGGCGCGTCAGGCCTGGCTCAACAGCGCCATGGCGCAGGACAAAAAAGGCCCCTGAGGAACGGCCCTCAAGCCTTGCGCAGGAGCTTCTTGCGCACCAGGTGGATGTTGTTGCGCAGCGCGTAGAGCTCGTCGGTGTACGACAGCGGCACCACCACCTTTTCCACCTTGGCCTCCATCGCGTTCAGCTGCTCCAGCAGCTCCTGCGCGCTCTCGTCGCTGTTTTCGCTGCGCTGCTCCACGTCGCGCAGCTCGGCGTACCAGCGGAACACACGCTTGCGGATGCGGAAGGTGTAGAGCGGCGGCACGATGCGCGAGAGCGGCAGCGCCAGCGCGATGATCAGGCCCATGGCCAGCCACATGCGCTCGATCAGGTTGGCCAGCCAGAACGGCAGGTAGCGCTGCAGGAAGGGCTGCGTGCCGCCCTTGATGGCGCGCTGCGCCTCGGGCGCGATGGGCACCTCGCTGTGTTCCAGGCTGGGGTACTCGCGCGCCCGGCTGAACCAGCTCGCACCGCTGTGCAGGCTGATGGCGGTCTGCGCGAACAGCTGCAGGATGGCCGGGTGCGTGTTCGCCTGCGCGAGCAGGCTGGTGGTGGACGCCACCAGGCGCACGTTGCGCGGCGGGATGTTGTTGGCCAGGTCCACCATGCCCTGCGGCATCACCACGGGGGTGAGGTAGCCGAAGCGGCGCGAGTAGGCCTCGCTCTGCGCGAAGTCCAGCAGGCGCACGCCAGGCGTCTGCAGCAGCATCTGCACCATCAGCGATTCGGGCGCCGAGGCGAACACCACGGCATCGAGCTCGCCGTTGAGAAAGGCCACCGTGGCGGGGGTCTGCTCCAGCTGGCTGAGCGTCATCTCGGAGGCGTTGAGGCGGTTCACGTCCAGCAGCGTGGAGAACAGGCGCGGCACGCCGCTGCCCGGCGTGCCCACGTTCACGCGCCAGCCCTTGAGTTCGGAGAGCTTGCTCACGGTGGGCGACTTGCGCAGGCGCTTGGCGGCGTCCTCCCGGTAGAACAGCCAGAGCGGTTCCACGAACAGGCTGCCCAGGGAGGTGATGGAATCTTCGTCGTCGTAGCCGATGTCGGCCGTGCCGCCCTGCACGAAACCCAGGTCGGCCTGGCCGGTGCGCAGCAGCTCCAGGTTGGCGGACGAACCTTCGGACGGCAGCAGCTCGACCGTGATGCCGTTGCGCGCGAGCGCCTCGGCGTAGCGTTTGCCGAAGGCTTCGTAGGCGCTTTGCGCGGGCCCGGTGGCCAGCACCACGCGGTCCGGCGGGTTGGGCTTGAGCCACCAGTAGGTGAAACAGAGCAGGGCGACCGTGAGGATGGCGAACGGGCCGGCAGACAGCAGCATCTCGCGCAGGGAGAGCAGGGTGTATCGCAGGGTCTTGGGCATGGCGCGACATTAGCATGCCGACCCTCTGCGCCTGCTGTGACAGGATGTTCGGCCGGTGTCCGCTTTTCTCCTGGCGGAATCCGCCCAATCTCGCTTTGACGCCCTGGAACGCGCTTCCTACGATGGGCTCCATCGCTGCCTGTGGCGCAGCAGATTCCAACGGAGACACCATGAAGACCCTCGCCTGCGGCGCATTCGCCGCGATTCTCGCCTGCGGTGCCGCGCACGCGCAGCAGGATTTCCCGAACCGCAACGTGACCCTGGTGGTGGGCTACGCCGCCGGTGGCGCGATCGACCAGTCGGCCCGCCTGGTGGGCCAGGCGCTGGCCGCGCAGTGGGGGCAGTCGGTGATCGTGGAGAACCGCGCCGGTGCCAATGGCACCATCGCCGCGGCGGCGGTGGCCCATGCCAAGCCCGATGGCTACACCCTGCTGGTCACTGCCACCAGCCACACGCTCAACAAGTTCGCGGTCAAGGGCCTGCGCTACGACGTCGAAAAGTCGTTCGCACCCATCGCGCTCACCGTCGATGTGCCCAACGTGCTGGTGGTGAACGCCGCTTCGCCCTACCAGAACGTGGGCCAGCTGGTCGCCGCCCTGCGCGCGAAGCAGAAGTCCTTCAGCTACGCCTCGCAGGGCGTCGGGGGCATTCCGCACCTGGCCGGCGAGATCTTCAAGTTGCGCACCGGCACCGACATGCTGCACGTGCCCTACAAGGGCGCGGCACCGGGCATGACCGACCTGGTGGGTGGCGTGGTCGACATGTCGTTCCCGTCGCCTGGCTCGATCACGGCCTTCGTCACGGCGGGCAAGCTGCGCCCGCTCGCGGTCACGTCCAGCCAGCGCTTCCCTCACCTCAAGGACGTGCCCACCTTCGCCGAGGCCGGCATCGCCGACTTCACCATCGGCACCTGGCACGGGGTGCTCGCGCCGGCCGGCACGCCGGCCGCGATCGTGGCGAAGATCAACGCCGACATCAACGCGATCATCCAGACGCCCGAGTTCCGCGACGCCCTGGCCAAGCAGGGCAACGTCGCGGCCCAGCCGGTGACGCCGGCGCAGTTCGCCGCCAAGCTCGCCGGCGAACTCAAGGCCTTCGAGGCCGTGGCGGCGAAGCTCGACCTGAGCGCGAACTGAAGGCCGCTCAGGCCCGCACGGCGCCCGCGCGCTGCTGCAGGCGGAAGACGCGCACCGCGTCGTTCATCACCTGGGCCTGGGCCTGCAGGGAGCCCGCGGCGGCGGCGAGTTGCTCGACCATGGCCGAGTTCTGCTGGGTCACCGCGTCGAGCTGGCCCACGGCCTGGTTGATCTGGCCCAGGCCCAGGGCCTGTTCCTGCGTGGCGTGGGTGATGTCGGCGATCAGGCCGTTGACCTGTTCGACCGACTGCACCACTTCGGTCATGGTCTTGCCGGTGCTGTGCACCAGCTCGCTGCCGGCGGCCACCTGGCCCGTCGACTCGTCGATCAGCGCCTTGATTTCCCTGGAGGCCGTCATGGTGCGCTGGGCCAGGCTGCGCACCTCGCCGGCCACCACCGCGAAACCCCGGCCCTGTTCACCCGCGCGCGCCGCTTCCACCGCCGCGTTCAGGGCCAGGATGTTGGTCTGGAAGGCGATGCCGTCGATCACACCGATGATTTCGCCGATGCGCTTGGACGAGCGGCTGATGTCGTCCATGGTGTGGATCACGCGCGCCATGGCGTCGTTGCCTTCGCGCGCCACGCTGGCCGAGCGCTGCGACAGCACCGAGGCCTCGCGCGAGGCGTTCGCGCTCTGCTGCACCGTGCTGCTGAGTTCTTCCACCGAGGCGGCGGTCTGCTCCAGGCTGCTGGCCTGCGACTCGGTGCGCGAGGACAGGTCCTGGTTGCCGGCGGCGATCTGGCTGGAGGCCACCTGCACGCCCTCGACCTCGTGGCGCACGTCGGCCACGACGGCCTGCAGGTTCACATTGAGCTGGTTCAGGGCCTTCGTGAGTTCGCCGAATTCGCCATTGGCGTGGCCCTGGATGCGCGCGGAGAGATCCCCCGCGGCCATCTGGTTGGCAAAGGCCACTGCCCGTTGCAGGGGCGTGAGCATCTGCTGGCGCAGCAGGAGCGCGGCCACCGAAGCCACGGCGAGCAAGGCCACGCCGGCACCGAGGTGCGCCATGGCGCCGAAGGGGGCCGCGAGTTCGCCCATGACCAGGCCCGCCGCCGCCATGCCCACCGAGCACAGCGCGATGCGCTTGCCCAGCGTGAGCCGGGTGATGTCCTGCAGCCGGCCAAGCCAGCCGCCCTGCACCACCTGCCCTTGCCGCAGCGAGAGGGTGGGGCGCCCATCCTGGCCTTCGGCCCGCATGCGGGCATAGAGGGCTTCGGCCAGCTGCACCTTGTCGCGGCTGGGCGCGGTGCGCACCGACATGTAGCCCACGGTCCGGCCGTTTTCCAGCACCGGGGTAGCGTTGGCTTCCACCCAGTAGTGGTCGCCGTTCTTGCGCCGGTTCTTCACCAGCGCCGACCAGGGCGAACCGCTGGCCAGGGTGGCCCACATGTCCCGGAAGGCCTCGGTGGGCATGTCGGGGTGGCGCACGATGTTGTGCGGCTGCCCCAGGAGTTCTTCGCGATCGAACCCGCTCACGGCCACGAAGGCCGGGTTGCAGTAGGTGATGCGGCTTTGCAGGTCGGTGGTGGACACCAGCGTGACCCCTTCGGGGATCACATATTCGTTGTGGGTGACGGGCAGGTTGTTGCGCATGGGATGGTCATCGGCCATTGCGGCCGAAACCGAAGGGAAAAAACGCAGCAGCCGGCCCAGACTGGCCGCGGTTTGACGCAGATCAAACCGCGGACCAGCCTCCCCCGCCGGCTCAGGGTGCCGGTTCGAGGCTCATCACGGTGTAGGCGCCGTTGACCTTGTCCGCCGTGAAGCGCACCTTGTCGCCGACCTTCACCTTGCCCAGCAGGGCCGGGTCGCGCGCCTGGAAGACCATGGTCATGGGTGGCATGTCCAGGTTCCTGATCTCGCCGTGCTTGAGCGTGATCTTGCCGGCGGCGGTGTCGACCTTGCGCACCTCGGCCTCGCTGGCCGGCAGCGCGCCGGCCGCCGCATCGCCCGAGGTCGGTTTGAAGCCGCCGGTGGCCGCGCCCGCGTGGCGCTGGAACACGCGCGAGCTGCCGTCGCGCTGCACCAGCAGCACGTCGTAGGCGTCGCGCCGATCGCCGTACACCGGGCCGTCCATGCCCGGGCTGCCCACCGGCATGCCGGGCACGGCCAGGCCGATCGCGTCGGGTTTCTCGGCGAGCAGGCGGCGGATCTCGCTGGCCGCCACATGGCCTTCGACCACGTAGCCACCGACCAGGGCGGTGTGGCACGAGCCGTACTTGGCGGGCAGGCCCAGGCGCTGGCGCACGGCGGTGTTGCCGGTGTCGAAGACCTGGACCTGGAAGCCGTCGGCGCGCATGAGCTCGACCCAGTCTTTGCAGCAGCCGCAGTTGGGGTCTTTCCAGACCTGCAGCGCAGGGGTGGCGGGCGTCTGGGCGAAGGCGCCGCTGGCCGCCAGGGAGAGGCTGATCGCGGCGCTGAGCAGGTGTCGTCGTTGCATGGGGTGCTCCTGAAGGGGGGGCGTCAGGCCTTGGGCTTGACGCGGATGGTGCCACGCATGCCGGCTTCGAAATGGCCGGCGATCAGGCAGGCGAACTCGAAATCGCCGGGGCGGTTGAAGGTCCAGACGATGTCGCCGGTTTTTCCAGCGGGCACGTGCGCCATGTAGGGCTCGTCGTGCTCCATGCCGGGGTGTTTCTTCATCATCTCGGCGTGGGCCCGCAGGTCCGCGCCCGTGCCGAGCACGATCTCGTGCATCACCTTGCCCTTGTTGATGGCGCGCAGGCGCAGCGTCTCGCCCTCGCGCACCTCCAGGTGGTTGGGGCTGAGCTTCATGTCGTCGGTCATGCGGATGTCGATCGTGCGCGTGGCGGCGCCGGGTTCGCCCGCGATGCCCCAGGGCTTCTGCTCCTTGACCACCGCGCTGGCGGCCTTGCCGTGCTGGTCGCCGTGCGCGTGCGCGGCGGGCAGGGACAGGGCCCAGGGCAGGGCGAGCAGGCCGAGCTGGAACTGGCGGCGGGTGGTGGTGTTCGTCGTGTTCATGGTGTGTCCTTTCAAAAATGGAGTCAGTGTTGGTGGTGGCCCGCGTCGGCGGCGGGTTTGCGCACGGTGGCGCTGGCGGGTGAGGATGCTGCAGGGGTCGGGCGCGCGGCCGCGGGTGCCGCGCCGGTCTCGACCAGCCGGGCCTGGGTGCCCGGCGGCATGGCGTAGGGGCCCGGGTCGCTGTAGTCGCCGGCCTTCTGGTCGGCGCGCACCTTGAAGGTGGTGAACATGCCGCCCATCTCGATCGGGCCGTAGGGGCCGGTGCCGGTCATCATGGGGAAGGTGTTGGCGGGCAGCTCCATCTGCATCTCGCCCATGTCGGCCATGCCGCGCTCGCCCATCACCATGTAGTCGGGCGAGGCGCGCTGCAAGGGTTTGACCAGGCCCCGGTGGTCGGCGCCGATCATGGTCGGCACGCTGTGGCCCATGGCCCCCATGGTGTGGTGGCTCTTGTGGCAGTGCATGGCCCAGTCGCCCGGCTCGTCCGCCACGAACTCGATCTGCCGCATCTGGCCCACGGCCACGTCGGTCGTCACCTCGGGCCAGCGCGATCCCTTGGGCGTGGGGCCGCCGTCGGTGCCGCTCACCTCGAATTCGATGCCGTGGATGTGGATCGGGTGGTTGGTCATGGTGAGGTTGCCCACGCGCACGCGCACCCGCTCGCCCAGGCGCGCCACCAGCGGCGTGATGGCGGGGAACACGCGGCTGTTCCAGGCCCAGATGTTCTGCTCCAGCATGGTGTTCACCTGCGGCGTCATGCTGCCGGGCTCGACGTCGAAGGCGTTGAGCAGGAAGCAATAGTCGCGCTGCACGTCCTCGATCAGCGGGTGCTTCTGCCTGGGGTGCGTGACCCAGAAGCCCATCATGCCCATGGCCATCTGCACCATCTCGTCGGCGTGCGGGTGGTACATGAAGGTGCCGGGTCGGCGCGCGGTGAACTCGTAGACGAAGGTCTTGCCTGCCGGGATGGCGGGCTGGTTCAGGCCGCCCACGCCGTCCATGCCATTGGGCAGGCGCTGGCCGTGCCAGTGGATGGTGGTGTGTTCCGGCAGGCGGTTGGTGACGTAGAGGCGCACGCGGTCGCCTTCCACCACCTCGATGGTCGGCCCCGGGCTCTGGCCGTTGTAGCCCCACATGTTGACCATGAAGCCGGGTGCCACCTCGCGCACCACGGGTTCGGCCACCAGGTGGAACTCCTTCACGCCGTTGTTCAGGCGCCAGGGCAAGGTCCAGCCGTTGAGCGTGACCACCGGGTTGTAGGGCCGGCCCGCACCGGTCACGCCCGGCGGCGTCCACGGCGCGGCGGTGTCGGCCGAGGTCTGCTGCACGGCTTCGGGCAGGGCGGCGAGCGCCACGCGGCTCACGCTGGTGGCGGCGACCGCCGTGGCGGCCGCGCCGGCAAAAAAATGTCGTCGGTTGAGGGAGGGGGTCATGTCAGTGTCCTGCGGCGGCGGCCGTGCCAGTGCCGGATGAAGAGGAGGGGGTGTCGGGGCCGGCGTAGTCGGCGCCGGCGAGCAGGGCCTGCCAGTCGGCCTGCGCGAGCCAGTAGCCACGGCGCGCCTGCAGCGCGGCATCGAGCGCGCCCATGCGCTCGCGGGCACTGGCCAGCAGCTCCCAGGTGCTTTGCAGCATGCCGTTGTAGCGCAGCTGGGTGTCCTGCTCCAGGGCGGTCTGCAGTTGCGCCACCACGGTCTGCGCGTGCTGGGCGCTCGCATGGCGCACCTGCAGCGCCGTCCAGGCCTGGCGCGCCATGGAGCGGCGCTCGGCGGCCTGGCGCAGCAAGGCCGCTTCGGCGCTCACGGCGCGCTCCAGCGTGTGGTCGCGCAGCAGGCTCAGGTTGTCGATGCGGGGTGGTGCCGAGTCCGCGCCGGTGACGGTGTCGAGCGCGGCATCCACCGCCTCGTTCCAGGCCTGTCGGCGCGCGGGTGACGGTGGGGCGATGTCGCGCCCGGCCAGCAGCCGGGTCTGTGCCAGCGTGGGGTGGCCGCGCAGCACGGCGGCTTCCAGCGCGGCCTCGCTCACGCCCTCGCCGGGCGAGGCTTTCGCGGGCAACTCCGGCAGGCTGGTGGGCAGCTGCTCGCCGAGCTGCGCCACGGCCTGTGCGTCCCACAGGCCCAGCAGGCGGGCCAGCCGCTCCTGCGCGGCCAGGGTGGTGCTGCGCGCGTTCACGCTGGCCTGCCAGGCGCTGGCCTCGATCAGTTGCTCGCGCATCTGCCGGGCCTGGCTCCAGTTGCCCGCCACCACCATGCGCCGGCCCAGCTCGCTGCCGGTGCGCGTGGCGTCCAGCACCTCGGCGAGCAGGCGCTCGCTCTGGCGCGCGGTCACGGCGTCGATCCAGGCGCGCTGCACGTCCCGCACGTGCGCCGCATAGGCCACGGCCACCTGGCGTTGAGCCAGGGGGTTCATGTCGGCGTGGATGAAGAGCTCGGGCCGGTGCCGCAGCGAGAGCCGCAGCGCCTGCGTGAGGTCCAGGGTCGGCCCGCGCCGGGGCTCGGCGCGGACTTCACCGGGCTGGGCCGATTCCCAGCGCAGCAGGTCGGCGTGGCCGCGCGGAAACTCGGCCACGCGCTGGTTGGCGCGTTGCCAGATCGCGCGCGCCGCCGCGATGTCGGTCGGCAGCGCGGGCAGCTCGGCGTTGCCGGTGGGCGGCAGCACCAGGGGCGGTGCGGTGACGGGGCGGGCCGGGTCGGCCGCGCCGAGGGCGTCGGAAGACTGCGCATGGGCCGACGCGAGGGCCAGGGCACAGCCGATGAAGAGGCCGGCCCGCGCGCGGGTGGGCCCAGGTGGCGACGTTCGCCAGAAAAGGGTCATGGAAATCTCCTGAAAACACAAACCAGCGCCCATCGCACGCCCTCATCGGGCGGCGGCGGACGCACCTCGGGTATGTGCGCTCAGGAAATGGGTGGCTTGATGCCTTGGTGCGGCTCGGAGCTGACGAAGCGCTCGGCCGGTGGCGCGAGCAGGCCGTGCCGTGGGGACAGGGTGGGCACGGCGGGCACCGAAAGCGCCATCGCCGGGCCGTTGCAGACCTCGCAGCTCTTGTGCGTGTGTTCGCCGCCACCGTCGGCCTGCATGTCGGCACCGTGCTCGGTCATGCCGGCGGCGCCATGGTCATGGCCCTGGGCGTGCCCGGCAGGCATGGCGTGGTCGGTGCCGGCCGTGGCCTGGTGATGCATGGTGGCCTGCGCCGGCGCGACCAGCATCGACAGCGCCATCGCGTCGCCCATCCAGCCGCGAATCGGCAGCAGGGCGATCATGAGGGCGAGCAACAGGTGGCGCATGGACTGGAATGATACGGCGCGGGCCGATTTGGTTCCCGAGGTCAGGGCAACTGCGGCGCGACGCCGAAGCGCGGGGGCGGCGAGGGGAGGATCTCTTCCACCGGCGCGGGGGCCTTGGCCGCGCGCACCGCCACCTGCGGCGGCAGGGTCATGCCGCGCGCCTGCATCACCGCGCGCAGGCGGTCGGGGTAGTCGGTGATGATGCCGTCCACCCCCCAGTCGATCAGGCGCGCCATGTCCTGGGTGTCGTTCACCGTCCACGGGATCACGCGCAGCTCCAGCGAGCGGGCGCGCTGCAGCAGGTGCTGGTCGATGTCGTTGAAGTTGGGCGACCAAAGCTTGCCGCCTGCGGCGGCCACCATGCCGGGTGCGTCCTCGAAGTCGGCCAGCCGCAGGCCGGCCGTCCACTCGCTGCTCTTGAGCGTGTTGCGCGACGACAGGTAGGACAGCGGCATGCCGGGCGCGAGCTGGCTGGCCACCTTCTGGATGCGCCAGTCGAAGCTCTGCAGGCTCACGCGCTGGGTCATGCCATGGGCCTTGATGACCGCCAGCACCGCGCGCACGAAGGTGTCGGGGTGGGGGGATTCGTCCGGGCGGCTGGGGTTGATCTTGAGTTCGATGTTGAAGCGCACCTGGTGGGCGCCCAGCTGGCGCACGCGCTCGAACAGTGCGGCCAGGGTCGGGATGCGCTGGCCGTCCTGCGCCTGCTGCTCGGCGAAATCGCGCGCGTAGCGGCTGGCCGGGTTGATGCGGCCCACGTCCCAGGCGCCGATCTCGGCCAGCGTGAGGCGGTGGAAGGGCTGGCCGCGCGCCTGCAGCCAACGGCCGTCGGCATCGCGCGTGAGGTCGGGGTTGGGGGCGATGTCGTGCGAGATCACCGGCACGCCCTCGGCGCTGAGCACCACGTCGAGTTCGAGCGTGCTCACGCCCACGGCCAGTGCGCGCTCGAAGGCCGCCAGGGTGTTTTCGGGAGCGAGGCCGCGCGCGCCGCGATGGCCCTGCACGTCGAACGCGAGCGCGGCGCTCGCGCACCACAGCGACAGGCCCAGGGCGGTGGTGCAGCTCCAGCGGATCCAGGTCAGGCGTTGCACGCCCTGCGGGGTGGGTTCGTTCATGGGGGCAGTCTGACAGCCTCCCATGTCCGATGCAAGACAGCTCAATGACCGAGGATTTTGGACAGGAAATCGCGGCTGCGTTCGTTCTGCGGGTGGTTGAAGAATTCGGTCGGCGTGTTCTGCTCGACGATCTGGCCCTGGTCCATGAAGATCACGCGGTCGGCCACTGCCTTGGCGAAGCCCATCTCGTGCGTCACGCAGATCATGGTGATGCCCTGGTTGGCCAGCTCGATCATCACGTCGAGCACTTCCTTGATCATCTCCGGGTCGAGCGCGGAGGTGGGCTCGTCGAACAGCATGATCTTGGGCGTGAGGCACAGCGCGCGCGCGATGGCCACGCGCTGCTGCTGGCCACCCGAGAGCTGCAGCGGGAACTTGTGGGCCTGCTCGGCGATGCGCACGCGCTGCAGCTGCTGCATCGCCTTTTCCTCCGCCTCCTTCTTCGGCAGCTTGCCGACCCACATGGGCGAGAGCGTGAGGTTCTCCAGCACGCTCAGGTGCGGGAACAGGTTGAACTGCTGGAACACCATGCCCACGTTCTTGCGCACGCGGTCGATCGCCTTGATGTCATCGGTCAACTCGATGCCGTCCACCGTGAGCTGCCCCTGCTGGTGTTCCTCGAGCCGGTTGATGCAGCGGATCAGCGTGGACTTGCCCGAGCCCGAGGGCCCGCAGATCACGATGCGTTCGCCCCGGGCCACGTCCAGGTCGATGTCGCGCAGCACGTGGAAGTCGTTGCCGTACCACTTGTTGACCTTGTCGAATCGGATGATGGAATCGGACATGTGTGTTTTCTTTCAACGGGCCTTGCTGGCGCTGAGCTGTTTTTCGACCCACAGGCTGTAGCGCGACATCGAGAAACAGAACGTGAAATACACCAGGGTGATGAACAGGTAGGCCTCGATCTTGAAGGGCCGCCAGTTCACGTCGGAGTTCAGCGCGAGCGCCAGCGCGCCGGTAAGCTCGTAGAGCGAGACGATGGTGACCAGCGAGGTGTCCTTGAACACCGAGATGAAGTTGTTCATCATGCTCGGCACCACCATGGCCAGGGCCTGCGGCAGCACGATCTTGCGCTGCGTCTGCCAGTACGACAGGCCCAGCGTGTCGGCCGCTTCCAGCTGGCCCTTGGGGATGGCCTGCAGGCCGCCGCGGATGATCTCGGCCATGTAGGCCGCCGCGAACAGGGTGATGCCCACGATCACGCGCACCAGCACGTCCAGCGTCACGCCCTGCGGCATGAACAGCGGGAACATGAACGAGGCCATGAACAGCACCGAGATCAGCGGCACGCCGCGGATGAGTTCGATGTAGACGATGCAGGCCGAGCGGATCGCCGGCAGCTGGCTGCGCCGGCCCAGGGCCACCACGATGGAGAGCGGGAAGGCCATGAAGAGCGAGAGCGTGGCCAGCATCACCGTGAGCGGCAGGCCGCCCCAGAGGTCGGTGCGCACCGGGCTCAGGCCCGGCACGCCGCCGCGCATGAGCGTGAAGAACAGCACCAGCACGCCGAGCCAGAGCAGCGGCAGCCAGGGCTTCCAGAAAGCGCGCATGCAGCTGAGCAACAGGCCGCCGAGCATGACGGCGGTGGCGATCAGCGGGCGCCATTGCTCGTCGTAGGGGTAGCGGCCGAACAGGATGATGCGGTACTTCTCGGTCACCACGCCCCAGCATGCGCCGATGCCGCGCGCGGCCTGGCAGGCGTCCGCGTCGTTGACGTAGACGGCGCGCAGGAACGCCCAGTGGATCAGTCCGGGCAGCAGGTAGACGATGAGCGCGCCGACGAACAGCGTGGTGAGCGTGCTGCGCCAGTCGGCGAACAGGTTGCGCCGCGCCCAGGGCACGAAGCCGGTGGTCCTGACCGGCGATGGGCGGGGCGCGATGGGCACATAGGTGTCGGCCATGCTCAGCGCTCCTGGATGGCCACGCGCTGGTTGTACCAGTTCATGAAGGCCGAGGTGGACAGCGAGGTGGTGAGGTAGACCAGCATGATGATGGCGATGCACTCCACCGCGCGCCCGCTCTGGTTGATGGTGGTGTTGGCGATCGAGACCACGTCCGGGTAGCCCACCGCCACCGCGAGCGAGGAGTTCTTGGTGAGGTTGAGGTACTGGTTGGTCAGCGGCGGGATGATCACGCGCATGGCCTGCGGCAGGATCACCAGGTTCATCTTCTGCTTCGGGTTCAGGCCGAGCGCGGCCGCCGCTTCGTCCTGCCCGCGGCTGACCGACTGGATGCCGCCGCGCACCACCTCGGCCACGAAGGCCGAGGTGTAGATCACCAGCCCGATCAGGATGGCCATGAACTCGGGGGTCGCGCTCACGCCGCCGTCGACCATGAAGGCCAGCTGCTCGGGGATGTTCCACTCGCGCGGCATGCCGGCCACCAGCCAACCCACCAGCGCGAAGACCGCGATGAGCGCGATCGGCGCCCACACGCGGTCGGCGTTCTGGCCGGTGCGCTCGAAGCGCTTCTGCACGCCCTGCCGCCACAGCCAGGCCGCCACCAGGCCCACGCCCACGCCCGCCAGCACCTGGCCCACGCCGGCCGAGGGAAACGGGAACGAGAAACCGCCCTTGCTCAGGTAGAACAGGTGGCCCAGGTTCCAGGCTTCGTTGGAGGGCGGCAGCAGCTCGATGAACACCAGGTACCACATCAGCAGCTGCAGCAGGATGGGCACGTTGCGGAACACCTCCACGTAGCCGTAGCACAGGCCACGCACCAGCGCGTTGCGCGAGAAGCGGCCTACGCCGAGCAGCACGCCCAGCAGCGTGGTGAGCACGATGCCGATGGCCGCGACCTTGAGCGTGTTGAGCACGCCCACCCAGATCGCCTTGCCGTAGCTCTCGCTCGGGCTGTAGGGAACCAGCGTCTCGCCGATGTCGAAACCGGCGGCGGCGCCCAGGAAGTCAAAGCCGCTCTGGATGCCGCGCACGCGCATGTTTTCCTGCGTGTTGTGCGCAAGAAACCACACGCCCGCGGCGATCAGGAGCAGGGCGATGGCCTGGAAGATGAGGCCGCGCGTGGCCCGGCTGTTGAGCGACCACGTGCGTTTCTTCGGCGGCGGCGCGGCGCTCAACTCAGCGCACCGGCGGGGCGTACATCAGGCCGCCTTGGGTCCACAGGTTGTTGGTGCCGCGCGGCAGGCCGATGGCCGTCTTGGGGCCGACGTGGCGCTCGAACTGCTCGCCGTAGTTGCCGCCGGCCTTGATGGCGCGCAGCGCCCATTCCTTGTCCAGGCCCAGCAGCTTGCCGGTGTCTTCGGTGCCCGCGCCCACCAGCCGCATGATGTTGGGGTTGGTGCTGCTCTTCATGGAGTCGGCGTTGGCCTGGGTGACGCCGTATTCCTCGGCTTCGATCAGCGCGTAGCCGACCCACTTCACGATGCTGAAGAACTCATCGTCGCCGCGCCGCACGGCCGGGCCCAGCGGCTCCTTGGAAATCAGCTCGGGCAGGATCACGTGCTCGTCGGGCTTGGGCGTTTCCTTGGCGCGGATCGAGGCCAGGCCCGAGGCGTCGGTGGTGTAGGCCTGGCAGCGGCCGGCCACGTAGGCGGCGGTGGCGGCCTCGACCTTCTCGAACACCACGGGCTTGAGCGCGAGGTTGTTGGCGCGCGAGAAGTCGGTCAGGTTCAGCTCGGTGGTGGTGCCGGACTGCACGCACACCGTGGCGCCCTTGAGTGCCTTGGCGCTCTTCACGTTGAGCTTCTTGGGCACCATGAAGGCCTGGCCGTCGTAGAAGTTCACGCCGGTGAACGTCAGGCCCAGCGAGGCGTCGCGCGTCAGCGTCCAGGTGGTGTTGCGCGCCAGCATGTCGACCTCGCCCGACTGCAGGGCGGTGAAGCGCTGCTGCGCGTTCAGCGGCACGTAGCGCACCTTGTCGGCGTTGGAGAGGATGGCGGCGGCCACGGCGCGGCACACGTCCACGTCCATGCCGCTCCACTTGCCCTGGCTGTCGGCGGCCGAGAAGCCCGCCAGACCGGTGTTCACCCCGCAGATCAGCTCGCCGCGCTTCTTGACCGCGTCGAGGTCCTTGCCGGCGTGGGCCGGCAGGCCGATCAGGGTGGCGGCCGCGCCCAGGCCCAGGGCCGCCAGTTTCAGGGAATGCTGTTTCATCGGGGTCTCTCCAGTGGTAAGTGAAAGGGCAATGGCCGTCCCGCGAAACGCACCTGTTGGGTGCATGTTGCGGTGGCCACCGAAATGTAGACCCGCCTTTTTGGGGTAGGGATCGGGGTTTACGTGGGCGGATCATGCAAATTGCACATGAGGGCATCACGCTGCAGATTCCGTGCCATCACGGTCTCTCGCGCGACAAACGCGGGTTTCGGCGGGCGGAGGCGCCCCGTATGCTTGTCCCACAACACCCATAACGGAGGCATGTGGTGAGCAGCACCACTCCACCGTCATGACGGGCAGACTACCTGCTGCGTCGGCACACACGCTTCCGGATCCGGTGGTGGTGGAGGCGGTGGTGGCGGGCAAAGCCGCCTCCTTTCCTCATACTCCGCTCGTTCCTCCAGATAGCGCTCATAGCGACGAAATTCTTCGGTCGCATGGGCGCGCTGGGCTGCCAGCCACGATTCATAGGCCTCCTGGTTCTGCAGCACGCCAGGTTTGATCGTGTAGGACTCATTCCACACGCGCTCACCCTGCATGCCCGTGAACCCGCGCAGGATGGCTCCCGACATGAAGCCGACCGATGCATCGGTTGCGCTGACGCCCACCACCCCCAGACGCAGGCTCAGATAAGTCATCGTATTCAAACGCACGACCGTACCCCTCGGGGCGTCTTTATACGCAGCCAGTTCCTCAGGCAACGCCGGGCCATAAGACCCATATCCGAGAGGCACTCTTTCGAAGACACATTCAAAAGTCGGCTGAGCGCTCGCCCATCCTTCCACGTGCTGTTCGCCCCACAAACACTGTCGAGAGCCACCCATTCCCTTCCCTTGGAAGAGCTTTCGGCTCCACCCGCTCTTTGACTCTTCGGGTGGCGCGAGCGACCAATATCCACCACCTGCGCTGACGAACACCGTCGCAGCACTGCTTTGGTCAACGACTTTCTCCAATACATGCGATGCATCGTCTGGCGTCCGCACCACCACAGGCGCCGACCCACCCGTCCACGGATGGGCCACGAAATCCGGAAACGGCGGCATGGGTTGGCGCGGCGGCGATTCCAACTCCCGCAATGCGGTCAACACATGTTCTCGGATTCGGCCAGCCGTGGGCACTGCAGGATTGAGGTAGATCTCAAGCAGCCCATGTCCGATCAGATCACGCAGGCCATTGAGGCCGGCCGGGCGATTGAAATACGGAGGTATGTCCGTGGTGTTGGGAACCACGGCGCCCACGATCCTCAAACCATTGATGACCAAGTCCTTGTCGGCCAGTGTGTGGGGGCCAGACAAGATCGGCGATGCCGGTGCCACATGCACCACCCTGACCGACTTCGCATCGGTCTTGCTGAGGGCATGTGCATAGGCCATGTTGACAAACAGATTGCCTTGCGAGTGCGCAAAGAAAAGCATCTTCTTCTCAAGGCTCGCCCAATGATCGATCCGTGCCCGGTGGCGACTGGCGACCTCGGCCATGTTCGGGTTTCCGAGGTTGGCGGTCAGCTCGGTCATCAGTGCCGCCCGAGACAGATCAAACAAGGAATCGAGAAAACCGACCAGACTCGGAATGGCCGACGTGATCGCTCGCCACCAAGCCCCCTCACCACGCGTGGCAGAGAAGAACAGTTCGAAGCGGCCGGCCAGCAGGCCACCATGTTCGTGCAGACGCTGGTCGAACGTCTCCACGAAATCGGCGAAGCCTTCGGTGTCGTTGTAGAACAGGTCGTACGTGATGGGTTCGCCGTTGGGAGTGCTAGAACCGTAAAGATTCCTCCCCTTGATGTGACGACCCAAAGCAATCAGCGCTTGATCCTGTTTCGTTTGCACCCCGTTGAAGAAGCCAAACACAACACCGTTTGCATCACAGGTGCTGGTTTGCGCAACAGACGAAATCGGAAGGAGTACTAGCAAGAGCACCATCATGTAGCCGCAAGTCCACCGTTTTCGAGAAGCAGCTCTCTTATTCACAAACTGCCCCCTCTGGCATGCTAGATACCGTCCCGCTACGCGCCTTGTTGTATGCCAAGTAAGCCTGCAATCGGGTCTTGGTATTCGTGGTAATAGACCTCAATTCATCGAACATGGCATCACCACCTTTCCCGGTCAAAGGAAAAGCAGTGATTGAGCAAACGACAGCCCGAGACATCTTCTCCGACACCGCCTCCAACGCGACCGCATCGTTCTTGTCCACCAGCAGCATCTGCTGATAGGCCCGTGCCGTCTGCATCGCCGCCTTGCGTTGTGCCGGATCTGTGTACTTGCGATGAATGTGGGTCTCGATGTCATCCCGCACACCGTTGCCATTCGCATCCATGCCTTCAACGCTGGGCAGGCGCTCAAGCTTGGGCAACTCACCGCTCGCTTCCAGTTGCTCGATCACTTGTTGGGGCGTGCGCGCTGCGTCGCCACCCTCCGCACGCTTGTCTCCCCCGCAACCAGCCAGCGCGAGCGTCCCAATCAACGCGCTCACCCCCAGCCCCTTGGCCAACTTGCGACCCTGTTTCATTTCAATGCCCTCCTTGAATATTGCAACTGCTGAGTGGTCGACACATGCCGCGTTCGACTCCAGTCGAAGTAAATGTAGTCCAATAGAACTACACATACTCCAGGGAGCATTGCTGCAGCTGCGTGCCTGTTGGATGCATGAAAGACATGAACTTGGATCGTAGGGGTCGTCATTGCCCTGATTTCTTGAGCCATCTCCCAACTTTGCTTTGAGCTGCCATCGCGGTCTCTCGCGCGACAAACGCGGGTTTCGGCGGGCGGAGGCGCCCCGTATGCTTGTCCCACAACACCCATAACGGAGACATGTGATGAGCAGCACCACCGAAGGCGGGCGCGCCGCGTCCACGCCCGATCCGCATGCGCACCACCGCTTCTGGCCCACGCGCCTGCCGCACCGCATCACCACGCCCGCCACCTCGCTCTGGTGCAACCTGGACGTGAGCGCGCAGCGTTACCCGGACAAGCCCGCGCTGGTGTTCTTCGATCACGTGCTCAGCTACCGCGAGCTGCACGCTCAGGTGGAGCGCCTGGCGGCGCACCTGCGGCAGCAGGGTGTGCAGGACGGCGACCGCGTGATCCTGTTCATGCAGAACTGCCCGCAGTGGGTGGTGGCGCATTTCGCCATCCTGCGCGCCAACGCGGTGGTGGTGCCGGTCAACCCCATGAACCGGGCCGAGGAGCTCAAGCACTACCTGATCGATCCCGACGCGCGCGTGGCCATCGCCGCGGCCGACCTGGCCGGTGAACTGCTCAAGGCCAACAGCGAGGTGCGCGAGGGCGACCGCCTGCGCCACCTCGTGGTCTCGCACTACAGCGACGCCATCGGCCCGGCCGCCGAGATCCCACCGGCCTGGGCCGACTGGCTGGGCACGCGCCACCCCACACCCTCGCTGCCCGGCGGCACGGTGAGCGACTGGGCCGAGGCGCTGGCCTGCGGCGGCAGCGCGCCCGCGCACAACCGGGGCCCGGACGACCTCGCCGTGCTGCCTTACACCAGTGGCACCACCGGCCTGCCCAAGGGCTGCATGCACCCGCACCGCACCCTCATGCACAACGCGGTGGGCGTGGGCCTGTGGACCAACAGCACGTCGGAGAACGTGGGCCTGCTGGTGGTGCCCATGTTCCACATCACCGGCATGGTGGCCGGCATGCACGCGGGCGTGTACAACGGCGCGACCATGGTGGTGATGCCGCGCTGGGACCGCGAGCTCGCCGGGCGGCTCATCTCGCGCTGGCGCTGCACCCACTGGACCAACATCCCCACCATGGTGATCGACCTGCTGGCCAGCCCGAACTTCGACCAGTACGACCTCTCCAGCCTGGTGCTGGTGGGCGGCGGCGGCGCGGCCATGCCGCAGGCCGTGGCGCAGCGCCTGCTCGACCAGTTCGGCTTGCGCTACTCGGAAGGTTATGGCCTGACCGAGACCGCCGCGCCCTCGCACAACAACCCGCCCGACCACCCCAAGCAGCAATGCCTGGGCATTCCTTTCCTGGGCACCGACGCGCGCGTGGTCGACCCGATCACGCTGCAGGAAATGCCGCAGGGTGAGGCGGGCGAGATCATCATCCACGGCCCCGAGGTGTTCGACGGTTACTGGAAACGCCCCGAGGCCACCGAGGCCGCCTTCATCACCTTCGAAGGCAAGCGCTTCTTCCGCTCGGGCGACCTCGGCCGGGTGGACGAGGACGGTTACTACTTCATCACCGACCGGCTCAAACGCATGATCAACGCCAGCGGCTTCAAGGTCTGGCCGGCCGAGGTCGAGGCGCTGATGTTCCGGCACCCGGCGATCGCCGAGGCCTGCGTGATCGCGACCCAGGACGCCTACCGGGGCGAGAGCGTCAAGGCGGTGGTGGTGTTGCGCGAAGCCGCGCGCGGACAGACCAGCGAGCAGGTCATCCTGGACTGGTGCCGCGAGAACATGGCGGCCTACAAGTGCCCGCGCACGGTGGAGTTCGTCACCGCGCTGCCCAAGAGCGGCAGCGGCAAGGTGATGTGGCGCCTGCTGCAGGAGCAGGAGGCCGCGAAGGCACCGCCCAGCACCGCCTGAGGTTCAGCCCGACAGCTCCGGGTGTTTCGAGAACAGCTCGGCGACCCATTCCACGAAGGCCCGCACCTTGGCGCTGAGGTGGCGGTTCGGCGGGTACACCACGTAGAGCGGAATGGTGTGGGTCGACCAGTCGGCGAGCACCCGCACCAGCTCGCCGCGCTCGATCAGCGGCACGGCGGTGAAGGCTCCCATCTGCGCCACGCCCAGGCCCGCGAGCACCGCCGCGGTCATGGCGTTGCTCTCGTTGACGGACAGCCGGGTCGGGCCCGTGATCTCCACCGTCTGGCCGTCCTTCTCGAACTCGTTGATGAAGGGGCGGCCGTTGCGCGGAGAGAAGTAGTTCAGCATCGTGTGCTCGCTGCCCAGCTGGTCCGGGTGCGTGGGCGTGCCGTGCGCCTGGAGGTAGGCCGGCGAGGCCACGGTCATCAGCGCCATGTTGGCCACGCGCCGGGCCACGAGCGACTGGTCCAGCAGTTCGCCGCCGCGGATCACGCAGTCCACGTTGTCGGCGATGAGGTCCACCGCGCGGTCGGAGACACCCAGGTCGAGCTGGATGTCGGGGTAGCGGCGGTAGAAGTCGGCGAGCGCGGGAATGATGATGTGCTGCGCCACCGAGGTCCCCACGTCCACGCGCAGGCGCCCGCTGGGGCTGGCCTGGGCGTTGGTCATGCTGGCCTCGATGTCGTCCAGGTCGTTGAGCACGCGGGCCGTGCGCTCGTAGTACGCCGCGCCATCGGGCGTGACGGTCACGCGCCGGGTGGTGCGGTTGAGCAGCTTGACCTTCAGCCGCGACTCCAGGTGCTGCACCATCTTCGTCACCGTGCCCTTGGGCAGGTCCAGCGACTCGGCCGCCTTGGTGAAGGTGCCGGCCTCCACCACCCGCGCAAATACCCTGATCGATTGGATCTGATCCATGCCCTCTGTCCTTGATGTGCTTTGTGGCGGGATTGTTCATGCAATGGAAACAGACAACTGGCGGCAGGTGGCTTTATCCGCAGAAAGGGTGTGTCTATAGTTCAGGCCATGGTTTCAACTGCCTCATCCTCTGCCGCCGTGCCGCCCGCACGCACCTTGTCGGTGCCTGGCAAGCCCCCGCTGGCGCTGCGCGTCTGGGGCGCGAAGCCGCGCGGCGGCGTGGTGCCGCTGGTGCTGCACTTCCATGGTGGCGCCTTCATCTCGGGCGATCTGGACAGCGGCGCCTGCCTGGCCGAGCTGCTGGCGAGCTCGGGCGCGGTGGTGGCGTCATTGGCCTATCCGCTGGCGCCGGCGCACCGGTTTCCCGATGCGGTGGAGGCCGGCTACACCACGCTGGAATGGCTGTTCAAGCAGCGCACACGCCTGGCGGGCACTGGCGCGCCGCTGTTCGTCGCGGGTGAGGAGGCCGGCGGCAACATCGCGGCGGCCGTGGCCATGATGGTGCGCGACCGCGCGCACCCGCCGCTGGCCGGCCAGATCCTCGTCGCGCCCATGCTGGACCCGTGCGGTGCCACGCCCTCGCTGCGCCAGACCATGGGCGAATCCACCGGCTGCAAGTGGATGGATGGCTGGCAGCAGTACCTGCGCGGCCCGATGGACGCGGAACACCCCTATGCCGTGCCCTGCCGCGCGCAACGGCTGGCCGGCCTGCCGCCCGCACTGATCCTCACCGGCGGCGATGACCCGATGCGCGACGAGGCCCTGGCCTACGCCGATCGCCTGCGCGAGGCGGGCATCGCGGTGCACAGCGGCCTGCTGCCCCCCACCACCGGCTGGCCCGAGTCGCTGAGCGAACAGCCCGCCGGGGAATGTCCGTGCGCCATCGAGGTGCGCGGTCACGTCCGCGCCTTCCTCCAGGCCGCGACGCCCCCGCCGTCCTGACGGACCCGCACCCCCTTTCCCATCCACCTGAAATGCCCACCCCGGTGATCCACCGGGGGCGGCCCCGTTCGCCCTCAAAAAGGAAAAAACATGTCCGACCTGTCCCAATTCAAGCGCCGCGTCTGGTGGCCCACCGCCGCCGCTCTGGCCGCCCTCATCGTCGCGGGCGTCGTGCTCGTCCAGGAAGCGAGCCCGGCCCGGGCCAACGCACCGGTGGGCGCACCGCCGCCCATGCCGGTCTCCGTGGCCACCGTGGCCGAGAGCGACGTGGCCGCCTGGCAGGAGTTCTCCGGCCGCCTCGAGGCGGTCGAGCGGGTGGACATCCGCTCCCGCGTGGCCGGTGTGGTGCAGGCCACGCATTTCCGCGAAGGCGCGCTGGTGGCCAAGGGCGACCTGCTGGTGTCCATCGACCCCGCGCCCTACGAAGCCGAGTTCGCGCGCGCCGAGGCCCAGGTCATCGCCGCGCAGGCCCGCGTGACCCACGCCAGCAACGAGCACGCCCGCTCGCGCCGCCTATGGGACGACAAGGCGATCGCCCAGCGCGAGCTGGACGATCGCGAGAACGTGCTGCGCGAAGCCGAGGCCAACCTCAAGGCCGCGCAGGCGCAGCTGCAGGCCGCGCGCCTGAGCCTGGGCTACACCCAGGTGCGCGCGCCGGTGGCCGGGCGCATCGGCAAGCTGGAGGTGACCGTGGGCAACCTGGTCGCCGCCGGCCCCGGCGCGCCGGTGCTCACCACCCTGGTCTCGGTCAGCCCGATCTACGCCAGCTTCGATGCCGATGAAAGAACCGTCTCCGGCGCGCTGCAGGGCCTGGCCGGCGGCGCGCGCCCGGCGGTCGAGCGCATTCCCGTGCAGATGGGCACCTCGGCCACCAGCGACACGCCTTACGCCGGCCAGCTGCAGCTGATCGACAACCAGGTCGACCCGCGCAGCGGCACGGTGCGCGTGCGCGCCGTGTTCGACAACAGGGACGGGCGCCTGATGCCCGGGCAGTTCGCGCGCATCCGCATGGGCCAGCCGCAGACCGCGCGCACCCTGCTGGTGAGCGAGCGCGCCGTCGGCACCGACCAGGACAAGAAATACGTGCTGGTGGTGGGCGAGGGCGACAAGACCGAGTACCGCGAGGTCACGCTGGGCGCGCCGGTCGACGGCCTGCGCACCGTGCTCAGCGGCCTCAAACCCGGTGAGCGCATCGTCGTCAACGGCCTGCAGCGCGTGCGCCCGGGCGACGTGGTGCAGCCGCAAGCCGTGCCCATGAACAATGCCCGCGCCGGCACGCCCGATCGCGCGGTGGCGGTGGCCAGGTCCTGAGCCCACCCCGTGAAAAGAACACCATGAACCTCTCGAAATTCTTCATCGATCGGCCGATCTTCGCGGGCGTGCTCTCGCTGCTGATCCTGATCGCCGGCCTGGTCGCGCTGCGCGGCCTGCCGATCTCCGAGTACCCCGAGGTGGCCCCGCCTTCGGTGGTGGTGCGCGCCCAGTACCCGGGCGCCAACCCCAAGGTGATCGCCGAAACCGTGGCCACGCCGCTGGAGGAGTCCATCAACGGCGTGGAGGGCATGCTCTACATGGGCAGCCAGGCCACGACCGACGGCGTGATGACGCTGACCGTGACCTTCAAGCTCGGCACCGACCCCGACAAGGCCCAGCAGCTGGTGCAGAACCGCGTGTCGCAGGCCGAGCCGCGCCTGCCCGAGGAAGTGCGCCGCCTGGGCGTGACCACGGTCAAGAGCTCGCCCGACATCACGATGGTGGTGCACCTGGTCTCGCCCAACGACCGCTACGACATCAACTACCTGCGCAACTACGCGGTGCTCAATGTGAAGGACCGGCTCGCGCGCATCCAGGGCGTGGGCCAGGTGCAGATCTTCGGCGGTGGCGATTACTCCATGCGCGTCTGGCTGGACCCGCAGAAGGTCGCGCAGCGCGGCCTCTCGGCCAGCGACGTGGTGAGCGCGATCCGCGGCCAGAACGTGCAGGCCGCCGCCGGCGTGGTCGGCGCCTCGCCGGGCCTGCCCGGTGTGGACATGCAGCTCTCCATCAACGCGCAGGGCCGCCTGCAGACCGAAGAGGAGTTCGGCGACATCATCGTCAAGACCGGTGGCGACGGCGCCGTGACCCGGCTGCGCGACATCGCGCGGCTGGAGATGGGCGCGGCCGACTACTCGCTGCGCTCGCTGCTCAACAACCAGCCCGCCGTGGGCATGGGCGTGTTCCAGGCCCCGGGCTCCAACGCGCTCGACATCTCGGCCGAGGTGCGCGCCACCATGGCCGAGCTGCAGAAGAACATGCCCGAGGGCGTGGAATTCCGCATCGCCTACGACCCCACGCAGTTCGTGCGCGCCTCGATCCAGTCGGTGATCACGACCCTGCTCGAAGCCATCGCGCTGGTGGTGCTGGTGGTGATCCTGTTCCTGCAGACCTGGCGCGCCTCCATCATCCCGCTGCTGGCGGTGCCGGTGTCGGTGGTGGGCACCTTCGCGGTGCTGCACCTGCTCGGCTTCTCGATCAACGCGCTCTCGCTGTTCGGGCTGGTGCTGGCGATCGGCATCGTGGTGGACGACGCGATCGTGGTGGTGGAGAACGTGGAGCGCAACATCGAGGCCGGCCTGTCGCCGCGCGACGCGACCTACCGCGCGATGAAGGAGGTCTCCGGGCCCATCATCGCGATCGCGCTGGTGCTGGTGGCGGTGTTCGTGCCGCTGGCCTTCATCAGCGGCCTCACCGGCCAGTTCTACAAGCAGTTCGCGGTGACCATCGCGATCTCCACCGTGATCTCGGCCATCAACTCGCTCACGCTCTCGCCCGCGCTCGCGGCCCTGCTGCTGCGCGGCCACGACGCACCGAAGGACGCGCTCACGCGCGGCATGGACCGGATCTTCGGCGGCCTGTTCCGTGGCTTCAACCGCTTCTTCCACCGCGGCGCCGAGGCCTACAGCGGCGGCGTGCGGCGCGTGATCTCGCGCAAGGCGCTGATGATGGTGATCTACCTCGCGCTCGTGGGCGTGACCTTCGGCCTGTTCAAGGCCGTGCCCAGCGGCTTCGTGCCGGCGCAGGACAAGCAGTACCTGATCGGCTTCGCGCAGCTGCCCGACGGCGCCACGCTGGACCGCACGGAAGACGTGATCCACCGCATGGGCGAGATCACCAAGCAGAACCCGAACGTGGAAGACGCGATCGCCTTCCCCGGCCTGTCCATCAACGGTTTCACCAACAGCTCGAACTCCGGCATCGTGTTCGCCACGCTCAAGCCCTTCGCCGAGCGCCGGCGCGCCGACCAGAGCGGCGGCGCCGTGGCGGGCCAGCTCAACCAGGCCTACGGCGAGATCCAGGACGCCTTCATCGTGATGTTCCCGCCGCCCCCGGTGGCGGGCCTGGGCACCACGGGGGGCTTCAAGCTGCAGCTGGAAGACAAGGCCTCGCTCGGCTACGAAGCGATGGACGCGGCGGTCAAGGCCTTCATGGCCAAGGCCTACCAGACGCCCGAACTCGCCGGCATGTTCACGAGCTGGCAGGTCAACGTGCCGCAGCTCTACGCCGACATCGATCGCACCAAGGCGCGCCAGCTCGGCGTGCCGGTGACGGACATCTTCGACACCATGCAGATCTACCTCGGCAGCCTGTACGTGAACGACTTCAACCAGTTCGGCCGCACCTACAGCGTGCGCGCCCAGGCCGACGCGCCCTACCGCGCGCGCGCCGAAGACGTGGGCCTGCTCAAGGTGCGCTCGACCTCGGGCGAGATGGTGCCGCTGTCGGCGCTGATGAAGGTGAACTCCAGCTTCGGCCCGGAGCGCGCCATGCGCTACAACGGCTACCTCTCGGCCGACATCAACGGCGGGCCCGCGCCCGGCTTCTCGTCCGGCCAGGCGCAGGACGCGATCGAGCGCGTCGCCGCCGAGACGCTGCCGCAGGGCATCGGCTTCGAGTGGACCGAGCTCACCTACCAGGAGATCCTGGCCGGCAACTCCGCGCTGTGGGTGTTCCCGCTGGCGATCCTGCTGGTGTTCCTGGTGCTCGCCGCGCAGTACGAGAGCCTCACGCTGCCGCTGTCCATCATCCTGATCGTGCCCATGGGCCTGCTCGCGGCCATGACGGGCGTGTGGCTGGACGGCGGCGACAACAACGTGTTCACCCAGATCGGGCTGATCGTGCTGGTGGGGCTGTCGGCGAAGAACGCGATCCTGATCGTGGAATTCGCGCGCGAGCTCGAATTCGCCGGGCGCTCGCCGGTGCAGGCCGCCATCGAAGCCAGCCGCCTGCGGCTGCGCCCCATCCTCATGACCTCGCTGGCCTTCGTGATGGGTGTGCTGCCGCTGGTGCTGGCCACCGGCGCGGGCGCCGAGATGCGCTCGGCCATGGGCGTGGCCGTGTTCGCCGGGATGATCGGCGTGACCGCCTTCGGCCTGTTCCTCACGCCGGTGTTCTACGTGCTGCTGCGCCGCCTGGCCGGCAACCGCGCGCTCAAGCTGCACGGCACGGTGCCGCACCTGGAGGGTTTCGCCTCCGGCGGTGGCGGCAGCGCCCGCGCCGTGCCTGCCGCCCCCTGACCCATTGAAGAAGACCCGGAAGGTGAACCCCGTGAAGAATTTCCATCGCCTGCTGACGCTGACCGCCGCGCTCGTGCTGGCCGGCTGCGCCACCGCGCTGCCGCCCTTGCCGGCGTCCGTGCCCACGCCGCCGCAGTTCAAGGAACAGCCGCGCCAGAACGAACACTGGACCATCGCCCAACCCGCCGAAGCGCAGGCCCGGGGCACCTGGTGGAAGGCGTTCAACGACCCGGTGCTCGACGACCTGGCCGAACGCGCCGCCGCCGGCAACACCAGCATCCACGAAGCCGCGGCCCGCCTGGCCCAGGCGCGCTCGCTGGTGCGCGGCGCGCAGGCCGATCGCCTGCCGCAGATCGGCGTGGGCGCCGACGCCTCGCGCGGCGCCGGTGCCAACACCGCCAACGGCGCCACACCCGCCACGCTGCTGCAGGCGGGCGTCAACCTGTCGTACGAGCTCGACCTGTTCGGGCGCCTGGCGGGCGCGCGCGACGCCGCCGCGCTGGACGCGCAATCGCGCGAAGCCCTGCTGCAGAGCACGCGCCTGCTGGTGCAGGCCGAGGTGGCCCAGACCTACCTGGCCCTGCGCGCGGTGGACACCGAGCGCACCCTGGTGCAGGACACCGCCGCCGCCTATGCGGACACGCTGCGCCTCACGCAGCGCCGCTTCGAGGCCGGCGACGTGGCCGAGCTGGACGTGATCCGCATCCAGACCGAGCTGGCCGCCACCGAGGCCGAGGGGTTCGCGCTCGGCCGCAGCCGCGCCGAACTCGAACACGCGCTGGCCGTGCTGGTGGGCGAGCCGGCCTCCGGCTTCGCGCTGGCGCCCGCCGACGGTGCCCGGGTGCTGCCCGTGATCCCGGCCGGCGTGCCCGGCACCGTGCTCACCCGCCGGCCCGACGTGGCCGCCGCGCAGGCCGCGCTGCTGGCCGCCCAGGCCCGCGTGGGCGTGGCGCAGGCGGCGTGGTTTCCCAGCGTGTCGCTCACGGCGGCCGCGGGTTATGCCTCGCCCGACCTCGGCGACCTGTTCAAGTGGTCGGCGCGCGCCTGGGGCGTGGGCGCGCTGCTGTCGATGCCGCTGTTCGACGGCGGCCGGCGCGAGGCCGGTGTGCAGGGCGCGCAGGCGCAGCTCGACGCTGCCGCCGCGAGCTACCGCGGCCAGGTGCTCACGGCCTTCCGCGAGGTGGAAGACCAACTCTCCGCCCTGCGCTGGCTGCAGGACCAGTCGCTGGCCCAGGGCCGCGCGGTCAGCGCCGCGCAGCGCGCCAGCGCGATCTCGGAAACGCGCTACCGCAACGGCCTGGTGAGCCAGCTCGAATTGCTCGACGCGCGCCGCAACGAGCTGATCAACCGGCGGCAGGCCCAGCGCGTGGAGGCCGCCCAGCAGCAAGCCACGGTGCGGCTCATCCGCGCCATCGGCGGCGGCTGGGAGGCGGGCGCCCCCGTCCGGGGCGCCTGAGCGACCTTGGCGGCGGGCCGGGGCCGGCACAATAGGGCATGCCGTCCCCGTCCGAGACCCTCCGCCGCCTCTGGCAGCCGCACCGTGGCCTTTTCTGGCTCATGGTCGGCCTGCAGCTGCTGTCGTCCTGCATCGCGCTGTTCGTGCAGCTCACCGACCCGCCCGATGCGCTGCGCCTCGTGCTCGGTCTGATGGCGCTGACCGATTCGCTGCTGGCCTGGTGGCTCACGGTGCGCCTCTGGCGCGAGTCGGCCCCTGCCACCCCTTCCTAGGAGATGACCGTGTTCGAAGCCCTGCTGATCACCCAACCCGAGTCGGGCTACCGCTGCGAACTCACGCAGCTCGACGAGGCGCAACTGCCCGCCAGCGGCGACGTGACGGTGCGCGTGGACTGCTCCACCATCAACTACAAGGACGGCCTGGCCATCACCGGAAAGTCGCCCGTGGTGCGCAGCTTCCCCATGGTGCCCGGCATCGACTTCGCCGGCTCGGTGACGCAGAGCGACCACCCGAAATGGAAGGCCGGCGACCGCGTGCTGCTCAACGGCTTCGGCGTGGGGGAGACGCACTGGGGCGGGCTGTCGCAGATGGCGCGCGTCAAGGGCGACTGGCTGGTGGCACTGCCCGACACGCTGAGCGAGCGCGACGCCATGTCGCTGGGCACGGCCGGCTACACCGCCATGCTGTGCGTGCAGGCGCTGCAGAAACACTGGGCCGACGCGGGCGTGGCCGCCGGCAGCGGCGAGGTGCTGGTGACCGGCGCGGGTGGTGGCGTGGGCAGCGTGGCGATCTCGCTGCTGGCCGGTCTGGGCCACACCGTGGTGGCCTCCACCGGTCGGCCGCAGGAAGCCGACTACCTGAAATCGCTGGGCGCGGCCAGCGTGATCGACCGCAACGACCTGAGCGCGCCGGGCAAACCGCTGCAGAAGGAGCGCTGGATCGGCGTGGTGGATTCGGTGGGCAGCCACACCCTGGCCAACGCCTGCGCCAGCACACGCTACGGCGGCGCGGTGGCGGCCTGCGGCCTGGCCCAGGGCATGGACCTGCCCGCGAGCGTGGCGCCGTTCATCCTGCGCGGCATCACGCTTTGCGGCATCGACAGTGTGATGGCGCCCATGGCCAAACGCGAGGCCGCGTGGGACGCGCTCGCGAAGACGATCAACCGCGAACAGCTGGCGTCGATCACGACAGAGATCGCGCTGCCAGACGCGATCGCCGCCGGCAGCCAGATCCTGGCCGGCCAGGTGCGCGGGCGCCTGGTGGTGAAGCTCAAGGCCTGAGGCTCAGCGCGGGGGCACCACCTGGCGGTAGGCGTGCCAGGTGGCGTGGCCCACCACCGGGCCGACGACGATCAGGCCCAGGAACCACGGCAGCATGGCCAGCACCACCAGCAGCGTGATCAGCGCGCCCCACCAGGCCATCACGCCCGGGTTTTGCAGGCAGGCGCGGATGCTGGTGAGCGCGGCCGAGATCGCATCGACCTCACGGTCCAGGATCATGGGGATCGAGACCGCGCTGGTGACGAAGATCAGGCCCGCGAACACACCGCCCACCAGGGTGTAGGTGATCAGGAACTCCAGGTTCTCGCGCGCCAGCAGCTGCGAGAGCAGGTTGGCGGTGTCGGGCAGGGTGCTGAAGCTGACCGCGAACACCACCAGCGAGGCGCGGCCCCACAGCATTTCCAGGATGAGCAGCACGCCCGCGAAGATCGCGATCGAGCCCTTGGTCTGCTCCCAGGCCAGCAGCGAGTCCGGCAGCGAGGGCTCGCGGCCTTCCTGCAGCGCGCGGCTCACGTGGTACAGGCCCAGGCACAGGAACGGCCCCAGCAGCAGGAAGCCGGCCGAGAGCGCCAGCACATAGGCCGGCGCGGCGCGGAACACGGCCATCAGCGCGTGCCCCATGAGGAAAAAACACAGGCCGTAGAACAGGCCGACGCGGCTGCGCAGGAAATCGCGCCAGCCCAGGCGCAGCCAGCGCAGCGGGTCGCCGGCGTTCAACTCGGCCAGTCGCAGGTCGAACACCGACGGCGGTGGCGGTGGGGATTCTTCGGTCATGGCTTGTCTCCTCGGGAATGGCGCGCCACCTCGTGGGTGGGTGGCTGGTGCGCGGGAACGGTGGCGGGTCGGTGCAGCGGATCGGTTCAGCTGAGCGCGTGGCTTCGCAGGTGCAGCGCCAGCCCGGCGTCGAAGGCGTGCGTGTGCTTGGCGAACCACGAACCCAGTTCGCGCGCCATCTGGCGCACGGTCCCGAGCTGGCCGCCGCGGACCTGTCCCAGGCCCTCGCGCAGCAGGTTGAGCACCACGCGGTGCGCCAGCGCGTGCGCGTCCGCCTGGCCGTGGCCGGTCTCGCGCATCCAGCTGTCTTCCTGGCCGAAATGCGTGGCCACGTGCGACACCAGCTCGGCCCAGGCCTGCGGCAGCTCCGCGTCGCTGGCGGTCTGCGCGCGGGCCAGCCGCGCCATGAGTTCGCGATTCATGTTGTCCAGCGGGTCGAAGTCCAGCCAGAGGGCCTCGGTCCATTGCGCGGTGTTGTCCATCGGGTGCTGCTCCTTGGGGCCCAAGCTTGGCAGCGGCGGCGCGCCGGCGCCTTGATCCAGCGCAAACGCGCGCCATGCCAAGGCCCGACAGGCCGTGCGCCTGCTGGCGCGCCGCTACACTGGGCGGCCATATGACCAGCGAATTCCAGCCCCCTTACGTGCCGCTGTCCGATGTGCACAGCGCCTTGAAAACCACCGGCTTCGCCTTGCTGAGCGCCGAGGCCGTGGGCGAGTGGCTCGCCGCGCGGCCGGTGGACCTGGCCGGGCTGCACACCGGCTGGAACCAGCTGCCGCCCGACGCCTACCTGAAGGACGGCGGGCGCTACCGCAGCCGCCGCCACAGCTGCTTCGTGGTGGAGGACGACCGCGTGCGGCAGGTGCCGCACCGCGCGCACTGGCAGCCGCTGGAGTACAACGCCCTGCACGGCGGCATGCAGCGCTGGTTCGAACCCATGGAGCCGGCCACGGTGGCGCAGCCGGTGTGGAGCCGCCTGCTGGCCCGGCTGGGCGAGGCCGCCAGCGCGCTGCGCGGCGCGCAGCCCTGGAGCGTGGAGGCCCACGTGTTCCGCATCGACACCACCGACGGCATCGGGCGGCCCACGCCCGAAGGCGCGCACCGCGACGGTGTGGACCTGGTGGCCGTGTTCATGGTGGACCGCCACGCCATCAAGGGCGGCGAGAGCCGCGTGTTCGAAGCCAACGGCCCGAGCGGCCAGCGCTTCACGCTGCGCGAGCCGTGGTCGCTGCTGCTGCTCGACGACGCGCGCGTGATCCACGAGAGCACGCCGATCCAGCCGCTGGAAGGCGATGCCCTGGGCTGGCGCGACACGCTGGTGGTGACCTACCGCAGCGGGGCCTTCCAGGGCGACGCCTCAGCCTGACGGCGGCGGTTCGTAGGCGCGGATCGGCGGCAGCGGTCCGTCGAAACGCTCCACCTGAACCGTGCTGAGCTGGCCCGCGCAGCCCTGGGCCAGCGACGAGGTGCCGACGTCCCGGGTGAGCACATTGGGGTTGCCGTGGGCGCACATCGGCCGGCCCTGGGCATCCTGCACGGGGTCGTACCAGGCGCCGGTGGGCAGCTGAATCACGTCTTCGCGCATGTCGGCGCACAGGCGCGCGCTGGCCAGGCAGGCCCCGATCTCGTTGAAGAGGCGCACGGTGTCGCCCTCGCGAATGCCGCGCGCGGCGGCCGCGGCCGGGTGCAGGGTGCACACCTCGCGGCCCTGGCGCTTGGTGGACTGGCTGTGGGCGCCGAAGTCGAGCTGGCTGTGCAGCTTGGAATGCGGCTGGTTGGCCACCAGCCACAGCGGGTGGGCCGCATCGGGCGCGAAGCTCGGGGGCAGCCAGGCCGGGTGGCCGGGGCAGTCCGCGTAACCGAAGCCGGCCACCACGGGTGAGCTGATCTGCACCTTGCCGCTGGGCGTGGCGAGCTTCGCGCCCTCGGGGTCGTGGCGGAAGGCGCGCAGGATGCCGCCGTCGTCGTCCTTCTGCGGCAGCAGGAGCTCGCCGCGTTGCCAGAAGGTCTCGAAGTCCGGCGCCTCCTGGCCCAGGGCTTCGAGCCCGGCGCGCGTGCGCTCGTACAGGTGCGCCAGCCATTGGCGCGTGTTCCGGCCTTCGCTGAAAGCCTGCAGGCCGCCCAGGCGCCCGGCCAGGTCGCAGAAGATGTCGTAGTCGTCACGCGCCAGGCCATGGGGTTCGGCGATGCGGTGCATGGCGACCACCAGCGGGTCGGTGGGGGTCGCGCCGATGTCTTCGCGCTCCAGCGTCATGGTGCAGGGCAGCACGATGTCGGCGTGGCGCGCGGTGGCGGTCCAGGCGATCTCGTGCACGACGAAGGTGTCGAGCGTGCGGAAGGCGTCGGCCAGGCGCTTGAGGTCCTGGTGGTGGTGGAAGGGGTTGCCACCGGCCCAGTAGGCCAGGCGGATGTGCGGGTAGGTGCGGCGCTGGCCGTTGTAGTCGAAGGGCTGGCCCGGGTGGAGCAGCATGTCGCTGATGCGCGCCACCGGAATGAAGGCCTTCACGCCGTTGTCGCCCTGCGGCAGCGCGGCGGCGGGCACCGCGTTGTTGCGCTTGCCGTAGTGCGCCAGCGTGCCCAGCGCGTAGTTGTAGCCTCCGCCGGGCAGGCCGAGCTGGCCCAGCGCGGCCGCGAGCACCGCCCCCATCCAGACCGGTTGTTCGCCGTGCTGCGAGCGCTGCAGCGAATGCGCCACCACCACCAGCACGCGCTGGCCAACCAGCGCGCGCGCCAGGTCGACCAGTTGCCGCTCGGGCAGGCCGCAGATCGGCGCGGCCCAGGCGCAGCTCTTGGGCACGCCGTCGCCGCGGCCCATCAGGTAGTCCTCGAAGGCTTCCCAGCCGTCGCAGCACCGATCGATGAAGGCGCGGTCGTGCGCGCCGTCGCTCACGAGCTGGTGCACCAGGGCCAGCATCAGCGCGGTGTCGGTGCCGGGCACGGCGGGCAGCCAGTCGAACGCCGCCTCGTCGGGCAGGTCGCTCTTGAGCGGGCTGATGGAGACGAAGCGGCAACCGCGCGCGGCGGCCGCGCGCATGGACTCGCGCTCGATGTGCCGGCTGATGCCGCCCGAGGCCACGCGCGAATTTTTCAGCGCCATGCCGCCGAAGGCCAGCACCACGTCGGTGTGTTCGACGATCTGCTCCCAGGTGACGTTGCGCCGCGCCACCTCCTCCATGGTGCCGATGACGTGCGGCAGCATCGGGCCCGAGGCGCCGGCGCTGTAGCTGTTCACCGAGCGCACGTAACCGCCCAGGGTGGTGTTCAGGAAGCGGTGGACCTGGCTTTGCGCGTGGTGGAAGCGCCCCGCGCTCGACCAGCCGTAGGAGCCGCCGAAGATGGCCTCGCAGCCGTGTTGTTGCTGCACGCGCCGCAGTTCGTCCGCGAGCCGGTCCAGCACCTCGTTCCAGGCCATGGGCACGAAACGGTCGTCGCCGCGCCGCGCGTCGGGCCCCGGGCCGTTCTCGAGCCAGCCGCGTCGCACCATCGGCGTGGTGACGCGGGCGCGATGGTGCAGGGCGGTCCTGAAGTTGTCGATCAGCGGGTTCGGGTCGGGGTCGCCCGCGTGGGGCCGCACGACGAGTTCGCCGTCCTGCCAACCGGCGGAGAAGACGCCCCAGTGGGCGCTGTGCGGGCGCAGGGCGATGTCGGGCTCAGATGAAAACGAGGAGGGCAAAGACACTATTCCGCCTTGAGGTTGCCGCGTTCCACGCCGCGCTTGTAGTTGGCGATGTCTTTCAGCACGAAGTCGCGGAAGGCCGCGCCGGTCAGGGACGAGGCCTGGGCGCCGTCCGCGCCGTAGACGCGTTGCACCTCCGGTGCCTGCATGGCCTGTTTCACGGCCTGGGCGATCTTGTCGACGACGGGCTGCGGCGTGCCCTTGGGCGCGGCCAGACCGTACCACTGCGTCATCACCACGTCGATGCCCGACTCCTTGAGCGTGGGCACCTGGGGCATGCTGGGGATGCGCCTGTCGGTGCTGACCGCGAGCAGGCGCAGCTTGCCGCCGTTGATGGCGCCCATGAGCGGCGTGTAGGGCGCGAAGAAGCTGTCGACCAGGCCGCCCATGAGGTCGGTCATGACCGGACCCGAGCCTTTGTAGGGCACGTGCAGGATGTCCAGGCCCCCTTGCTGTTTCACCATCTCCATCACGATCTGCGCGGCACCGCCCGTGCCGGTGGAGGCGTAGGTCATCTTGCCGCCCTTGGCGGTGGCGATGTAGTCCTGGATGGTCTTGATGGGGGAGTCGCCACGGACCACCAGGCCATAGGGCGTTTCCACCAGCTGGCTGACGAACACGAAGTCGTCGGGCACCTTGTAGGGCAGGTTGGTGCGGATCGCCGGCGCGCTGCCCACGTTGCCGCTCATGGCGAGCAGCAGGGTGTAGCCATCGGGCCTGGCCTGCGTCATCAGTTCGGCGGCGATGTTGCCGCCCGCCCCGGGCCGGTTCTCGACCACGATGGGTTTGCCGATGTGTTTGCCCAGCTCGTTGGCGATGGTGCGCCCATAGAGGTCGCCACCGCCCCCGGGTGGGAAGCCGATCAGCAGGCGGATCGGCTGATCCGGGTACTGGGCCGAGGCCACGGCGGCGAGGCCCATGAGCCCGGCCGCCACGACCGCGCGGGCGCCGCGGCGCAGCAGGGGTGTGAGGTGCATGAAGGTCTCCAGTCTGTTCTTGTGTGGTGTGGTCTTACGCTGCGCCTGTGGCGATCGGGGCGCCCGGCTGGGCGCTCCATTCGCTCCACGAGCCGGGGTAGAGCGCCGCGCCGCGCAGCCCGGCGACCTCCATGGCCAGCAGGTTGTGGCAGGCGGTCACGCCGGAGCCGCACTGGTTGACCAGCTGCGCCGCCGGCCGGCCTTCGGTGATGGCGTCGAATTCCCGGCGCAGCTGCGCGGCCGGTTTGAAGCGGCCGTCCGCACCCAGGTTGTCCTTGAACAGCCGGTTGCGCGCGCCCGGGATGTGCCCGCCGATCGGGTCCATGGTTTCGTTCTCGCCGCGAAAGCGGTCGGGCGCGCGCGCGTCCAGCACCAGCCGCTCGGCGCTGTCGATGTTGGCCTGGACCTCGTCGTACGACACCGTGGTGACCAGTGAGGGTTTCAGGCGGAAGCTGCCCGGGGCGGGCGCGCCCGGCGCGTCCTGGCTCAGCGCGTGGCCCGCCGCTTTCCAGGCGGCGATGCCGCCGTCGAGCACCGCCACGGCCGGGTGGCCGGCCCAGCGCAGCATCCACCACAGGCGCGCCGCGTACATGCCGCCGGCGTTGTCGTACGCAACCACCTGCGTGTCCGCATCGAGCCCGAGGGCGGCCATGGCCGCGGCGAAGGTCTCGCGGCTGGGCAGCGGGTGGCGGCCGTTGCGGCCGGTCTTCGTGGTGGACAGCACCTGGTCCAGGTGCACGTAGCGCGCGCCCGGGAGGTGCCCGCTGTCGTAGGCGCGCTGGCCGGCCTGCGGGTCGGTGAGTTCGAAGCTGCAGTCCAGCACCATCAGCGGTGCGCCGCTTTTCTGGGCGGCCGCGAGTTCGTCGGCGGAGATCAGGGTGTCGAAGGTGATCATGAAGCGGGTGCCCTTACTTGCTGGAGATTTCCTTGAGCAGGGCCGGCGTGAGCGCGGCCTTGTAGCGCGCGATGTCTTCGAGGATGAAGCCGCGGAACGCGTCCATGGGCAGGTTGCGCTCGGTGGCGGCGTCGCGGCGGATGGCGTCGCGCACTTCCGGTGTCGCGAGCGCGCGGCTCAGGTGGTCCGACAGGTGCTTGACCACGGCATCGGGCGTGCCCGCCGGCGCGACCAGGCCGTACCACTGCGTCACCGGCACGTTCACGCCGAGCTCCTTGAAGGTCGGCACATCGGGGATGGCCGGGTTGCGCTTGTCGCCGGTGATGGCCAGCAGCCGCAGCTGGCCCTGGCGCACCTGGTTCACCAGCGGCGAGGCGGTGGCGAAGAAGCTGTCGACCTGGCCGCCCAGCATGTCCGTGATGGCCGGGCCGGAACCCCGGTAGGCCACGTGCAGCATCTCCACGCCGGCCTCCTTGACCACCATCTCCATGCCCATGTGCGCGGCCGCGCCGGCGCCGGTGGAGGCGAAGCTGAGCTTCTGCGTCTTGGCCGCGTCCAGCAGCTCGCGCGCCGTCTTGAAGCGCGAACCGTGCGCGACGAACAGGCCGTGCGGCGCTTCCAGGATCATGCCGATGGGCGCGAAGTCTTCGGGCACCTTGTAGGGGATGCTCTGCGGCCGGGTGGCCGGCGCCACCGCGAGGTTGCCGCTCATGGCCAGCAGCAGGGTGTAGCCGTCGGGCTTGGCCTTGGCCACCAGGTCGGCGGCGATGTTGCCGCCCGCGCCGGTGCGGTTGTCGGCCACGACGGTCTGGCCCAGGCTCTTGCTCAGCGCGTTGGCGATCAGCCGGCCGTAGAGGTCGCCACCGCCACCGGGCGGGAACCCGATCACCAGCTTGATGGGCTGGTCGGGGTAGGCCGCGAAGGCCGGTGCGGCCGCGCCCAGGCCGAGCGAGAGCGCGAGGGCCAGCATGGTGCGGCGGCGAAGGGCTTTGAGGGCAGGGTGGTTCATCGGTTGGTCTCCATTGTTGTGGGGGAAGGAAGCAGCTGTGCCGCAGGCAGAGAATCTCAGTCCCGCAGCCAGGACTGCTGCTGGGCCACCACGCGGTCCACCGTGGCGCCGCATTGGCCGAGGTACTGCAGCGGGTCGGTGAAGTCGCGGATCTCGTCGTCGCTCAATTGCGTGAAGAGGCCTTCGTGCTGGCGCATGGCGTCGGCGAAGTCGAGCCGGGACGTGATGCCGTGCATGGACGCTTCGTAGATCCACTCGTGGGCCGTCTGCTTGCCCACGCGCTCGGAGAGCTCCAGCATCACGCGCTCGGACAGCAGGTAGCCGCGCATCTTGTCGAGGTTGGCCGCCATCACGTCCGCGTTGACCTTCAGGCCGGCCAGCAGGTTCCTGGCCTGGAACAGCATGGCGCCGGCGATCAGGCAGCACTCGGGCAGGGCCTTCCATTCCATCTTCCAGGCGATGCCGTCGCGCTCGCTTTCCTGCACCATGCCCTCGACCATCATGGCGGCGTTGTAGCGCAGCGGGCGCGAGAGGCCGGCCAGGTTTTCGGCGGAGGTGGGGTTGCGCTTGTGCGGCATGGTCGACGAGCCCAGCTTGCCGTCGGAGAAGCCTTCTTCCACCTCGCCGAATTCGTTGCGCTGCATGTTGAACAGCTCGTTGCCGATCTTGGAGAGCGTGGCGCCCAGCATGGCCAGCAGGTTGGCGTACTCGGTGAAGCGGTCGCGCGCGGGCGCCCAGCTGATGGCGGGTGTGCCCAGGCCCAGCTTGGTGAGCATGAGCTGTTCGAGCTCCTGTGCCTTGGGGCCCAGCGAGGCCTGGCTGCCCACGGCGCCGGCCAGCATGCCGACCAGCACGCGCGGCGCGGCCTGCACCAGGCGCTCGTGGTGGCGCCCGAGCTCGTCGAGCCAGATCGCGCACTTGTGGCCGAAGGTGATGGGCAGGGCCTGCACGCCGTGGGTGCGGCCGGCCATGGGCACGTCCCGGTGCGTCACGGCCAGGCGGGCCAGCTCCTGGCCGACCGCCTTCAGGTCGCGCAGCGCCACGGCGTGGAACTCCTTGAGCTGCAGGGCCACGCCGGTGTCGACCACGTCCTGCGTGGTGGCGCCGTAGTGCACCCATTCGCCGTTGTCCTTGCTGCAGCGGGCCTGCAGCTGCTTGAGCGCCGGCACCAGCGAATGCTTGATGCGGCGGATCTCGGCCGACATGGTGGCGATGTCGATGTGCTCGACCCGCGCCTGCTGCGCGATCTCCTGGGCGGCGGCGGCCGGGATGAGGCCCAGCTCGGCCTGGGCGGCGGCCAGGGCGGCCTCGAAGTCGAGCCACTTCTGGATGCGGTTCTCTTCGCCGAAGATGCGGCGCAGCTCATCGGTGCCCCAGAGGTGCTGGAGCGATTGCATGTCGAAGACGGAAACGGGCATGGAAATCCTGAAGGGTTAGAGAACGGGTTGGGGGACGGGCAGCGCGCGCGGCAGCACGCGCCCGGGGTTGAAGGTGTTGGCGGGATCGATCGCCTGCTTGATGCGCGCCATCAGCTCCAGCGCGATGGGCGGCTTGTGGTGGAGGAAGGCGGCCTGCTTGAGGCGGCCGATGCCGTGTTCGGCCGAGATCGAGCCTTGCAGGCGCGCGGTGATGGCGTGCACCGTGTCGTGGATCGTGTCTTCGTGGCGCAGGAAGTCGCTGTCCGGCATGCCCGGGGGCTTGCTCTGGTTGTAGTGCAGGTTGCCGTCGCCGACGTGGCCGAAGCAGACCACGCGCACGCCGGGCAGCAAGGCCTGCAGCGCCGCGCCGGCCTCGGCGATGAACTCGGGGATGCGCGAGACGGCGACCGAGATGTCGTGCTTGATGGACGGCCCGTCCAGCCGCTGGGCCTCGGGCACGTGCTCGCGCAAGGCCCACAGGTCGTGGCTCTGCTGGCCCGAGCGGGCCAGCACCGCGTCCAGCACCAGGCCTTGTTCGATCGCCTGGCCCAGCACGTCTTCCACCGCGGGCGAGGGGTCCATGCGGGTGGAGGTTTCCGACACGTCGAACAACACGGCCCAGCCGTACCCGCCGGGCAGGGGATCGCGCATGCCCGGTGTGCCGTGCGCCAGCACCTGGTCCAGCGCCTGGCGCCCCATCAGCTCGAAGGCCGTGACCCGTTCGCCGACCGCCGCGCCCAGCTCGGCCAGCAGCTCCACGGCGGCCTGCGGATCGCGCACGGCCACCCAGGCGGTGACCACCTGCCGGGGTGGCGCGAACAGCTTGAAGGTGGCGGCCGTCACGATGCCCAGGGTGCCCTCACCGCCGATGAACAGCTGCTTGAGGTCGTAGCCGGTGTTGTCCTTGCGCAGGGCGCCCAGGGCGTCGAGCACGCGGCCATCGGCCAGCACCACCTCCAGGCCCAGGGTCAGGTCGCGCGTGTTGCCGTAGCGCAGCACCTGCTCGCCGCCGGCGTTGGTCGACACCACACCGCCCACCGTGGCGCTGCCCTCCGAGGCCAGCGAGAGCGGGAACAGGCGCCCTTGGGCGGTGGCGGCTTCCTGCGCCGCCAGCACGGTGCAGCCGGCCTCCAGCGTCATGCTGTTGTCCAGCGGGTCCACGCGCCGCACGGCGGTCATGCGGTCCAGGCTCAGCAGCACCTCGCTGCGCGAGGCGTCGGGTGTGGAGCCGCCCACCAGGCCCGTGTTGCCGCCTTGCGGCACCACCGCCACCTGGCTCGCCGCGCACGCGGCCACCACGCGCGACACCTCCGCCGTGCTGGCGGGGCGCACCACGGCGCGCGCGGCGCCGGGAAAGTTGCGCCGCCAGTCACCGACGTAACGCGCGGTGGCCGCGTCGTCCGTCAGCACATGGCTGGCGCCGACGATCGCGGCCAGTTCGGCAACCAGGGGGTCAGGGGCATTCGACATGGTGGGTGTGTTGGGTTTGTTCATTTCATTCAATGAACTATGATTCAATGAATGAAACTATAAATCCGACCACCCCCGCTGTCAACCGAGATAATCCGCAGTCGCGGACACCCACCATGAAGCCAAGCAAAAACCACCCAGCCCCATCGGTCCTTCCTGGCGAGCCGGCGGACGCCAGCGCCCCCAAGCCGCCCGCGGGCGTGCTCGAGCGCGGCCTCTCCATCCTCGAATGCTTTCGCGAGGACCGCCTGCGCATGTCCCTGCGCGAACTGGCCGAGTGCACCGGGCTGGACAAGGCCACGCTGCTGCGCCTGCTGGGCGTGCTGCAGCGCGCGCGCATGGTCCACCGGTTCGACAGCGGCAGCTACGCGCCGGGCCCGGCACTGCTGCACATGGGCATGCTCTACCGCAGCACCTTCGATCTGGGCACGCGCCTGCAGCCCGTGCTGCACGCGGTCATGCAGCAGACGGGTGAGACCGTGGCCTTCTACATCCGCAGCGGCGACGACCGCGTGTGCCTCTACCGCGAGAACACGGTCAAGGAGGTGCGCCACCATGTGGAGGTGGGCACGCGCCTGCCGCTGGCGGCGGGCGGCTCATCGGCCCACATCCTGCTGGCCTTCACCGGCAGCCCCACGCCGCACCAGGCCGAGATCGACGCCAAGGGCTACGCCATGACGCGCGCCGAACGCGTGGACGAGATGGCCTCGGTGGCGCTGCCGGTGTTCGACGGCGATGGGACCTTCCTGGGCGCCATGGTCGTCATCGGCCTGGCCTCGCGCCACAACATCGTGGCCCAGCGCAAGGCGGCGGACATTGTGCGCCAGGAACTCGCGCTGCAGGGCTTCGCCAGTGCCGCGCCCAATGGCTGGCGCGTGCCGGCCGCCTGACGCGGCCCTGCTCAAATGCCGAAGAGGTCGGCGCTGGGCCGGCAGGGCGCCTCGTCGTTCGACGCGTCCGCGAAGGCCCCGCACCAGCGGGTCAGCCGCGCGGCCTGCGGGTCGGTCATGGCCGGCGCGAAGGCCCGCATGCGCGCCTGCAACTGCGCCCAGTCGAAAGGGTCTTCGGGGTCGCCCCGGCGCAGCTCGCGGTAGGCGCTCAGGCTGCGGCCGTCCTTCAGCGTGACCGTCACGCGCGAGGGGCGCTTTTCCGGGAAGCCGCGCTGAAAGGCCTCGTCCGTGCTCACGTGCACGCGATCGGCCAGGGCCAGCAGCACGGGCGATGACAGGTCGGGCGTTTCCATGTCGGCGATGCCGAGCCGACCCTGGATCAGCAGCGTGGCCACCACGTAGCGCAGGCAGAACGGCGTCTCCGCGGGCTTGGTGGGCCAGTGCACGCCGGCGATCTTGAGCGCGTGCGGAAAGATGACCACCTGCACCGACTCGATGTCCTGCACGGCAGGCGCATGCTGGTCGAGGATCTCGCGGGTGGCGTCCAGCGGCGTGAAGAGCTGGGCGCAGCAAGGCCAGGCCTTGATGGTGGCGGTGTTCAGGCGCTCGGGCGCGTCCAGGTCGCTGTCCAGCGCGGTCAAGGGGCCGTCGCCACCCAGCAGCGCGTAGAGGCCGCGCCGCCCCGTGACGAATGCGCGCGCGCCGGGGAAACCTGCCTGTGCCGCCCAGGCGGCCATCAGGCCGTTGCGCACCGCGAAGCCGGGATGCAGCGATTTGGCCTCGTGGGCCTCGTCGTCCACCAGTTGCCACAGGCCGGCCGACTGCGTGGCCGCGATGCCCAGGGCGTGGTGCAGCTGTGCCTGCGGCAGGCCCAGCGCCACCGCACTGGCCGCCGCCGCCCCCACCGTGCCCGCCGTCGCGGTGGCGTGAAAGCCCGCGGCGTGGCGGGTGCCCAGGGCCTCGCCCACCCGCAGCGCCACCTCGTAGCCGGCCACGATGGCGTCCGCCGCGCGGCGCATCGACAGCGCCTGCGTGGCCGCCAGCGCGAGCACCGGCGAGATCGCCACCACACCCGGGTGCAGCATGGCGGCGCGGTGCGCGTCGTCGATCTCGCGCAGGTGCGCGATGCCCGCATTGGCGAAGCCGGCCGCCAGGGGCTGCGCCGGGGCGCCACCGAACACCGGCGCCGGCCCGGGGCCGGGCACGCTGGTGCGGGCCAGCCCCCTCAGCGCCGAGGCGCCGGGCATGCCGACGGCGGCCCAGCCGGCGGTGAACCAGTCCAGCAGCGCCTGGGCCAGCCGCTCGCGCGTGGCGTCAGGGAGGGGCCGCTGCTGAAGGCCGGCGAGGTGGGCGACCAGGGTGGACTCGGGGGTGGAGGGCATGTGGTTGGTTCATTAAATGAAATGTGTTTCATTATATAAACCAAGCCCCACCACGAACCGATGCGCCGATTCAGACGCTCACCCAGCCCCTGAACCCGCGCGAGGCGTAATACGACTGCACGCCGTTGTGGTACGTGAACACCTGGTCGTAGCGCCGGTCGCAGAACAGGGCGCCCCCCAGCTTGCGGATCTCGGGCGGCGTGGCCACCCAGCTGGAGGTCTTCAGGTCGAATTCGCCGAACTGTTGGAGCTGGCGGTACTGCGCCTCGGTCAGCAGCGACACGCCCATGGCCTGGGCCACCTCGGCCGCGCTGCCCGCCGGCTTGTTCTCCTTGCGCGCGGCCAGGGCTTCGCCGTCGAAGCACAGGCTGCGGCGCCCCGCCGGGCTTTCGGCGGCGCAATCGCAGAACAGGTAGGCGCCGTGCTCGTCCGCCGTGCCGATGACGTCGGGCTCGCCGCCCGTGCTCTCCATCTCGGCCAGGGTGTTCAGCTTGTCGGGCTTGCTTTGAAGGCGGGCCAGCACGTCGGCCCAGCCGACCTTGGCATGCCGCTTCATGTGCTTCTCGAACCGCTGCTTCAAGGTGCGCAGCAGCTCGTCGCGTTGTTCGGCTTTCATGTGGCGCCCCCTGTGTTCAAACCCGTTCGAAGATCGCGGCGATGCCCTGGCCGCCGCCGATGCACATCGTCACCAGCGCGTAGCGGCCCTGGATGCGCTGCAGTTCGTGGAGGGCCTTCACGGTGATCAGCGCGCCCGTGGCGCCGATCGGGTGGCCCAGCGAGATGCCCGAGCCGTTGGGGTTGACCTTGGCCGGGTCCAGGCCGAGGTCGCGCGTGACGGCGCAGGCCTGCGCGGCGAAGGCTTCGTTGGCCTCGATCACGTCCAGGTCCTTCACCGTGAGGCCGGCCTTCTGCAGCGCCAGCTTCGTGGCCGGCACCGGGCCGATGCCCATGTACTTCGGGTCCACGCCCGCGTGCGCATACGCCACCAGGCGGGCGAGCGGCTTCGCGCCGCGCGCCTTGACCGCGCCGCCATCCATCAGCACCACGGCCGCGGCCGCGTCGTTGATGCCCGAGGCGTTGCCGGCGGTCACGGTGCCGTTCTCCTTCAGGAACACCGGCTTGAGCTTGGCCAGGTCGTCCATCGTGGCGTTGGCGCGGAAGTGCTCGTCGGTGGCGTAGGCCACGTCACCCTTCTTGCTCTTGAGCATCACGGGCACGATCTGATCCTTGAACAGGCCGGCCTCGGTGGCGCGCTGCGCGCGGTTGTGGCTTTCCACGGCGAGCCTGTCCTGGTCCTCGCGCGTGATGCCCCACTTGGCCGCGATGTTCTCGGCGGTCACGCCCATGTGGATGGTGTGGAAGGGATCGTGCAGCGCGCCGACCATCATGTCCACCATCTTGGTGTCGCCCATGCGCGCGCCCCAGCGCATGTTCAGGCTGGCGAACGGCGCGCGGCTCATGCATTCGGCACCGGCGCCGATGGCCACGTCGGTGTCGCCCAGCAGGATGCCCTGCGCGGCCGACACGATGGCCTGCAGGCCCGAGCCGCAGAGGCGGTTGACGTTGAAGGCGGGCGTGCCTTCGGCGCAGCCGCCCTGGATGGCCGCGACGCGCGAGAGGTACATGTCTTTCGGCTCGGTGTTGACCACGTGGCCGAACACCACGTGGCCCACGTCCTTGCCTTCGACGCCCGCGCGCGCGAGCGACTCGCGCACGACGAGCGCGCCGAGCTCGGTGGGAGGCTGGTCTTTCAGGCTGCCGCCAAAGGTGCCGATGGCGGTGCGAACGGCGCTGACGACAAAAACTTCTCGCTGGTTGCTCATGGGGTTTCTCCGAGGGTTGAAGGTCGGGCTCCATCGTAGTCCGATCGGCCGGGCCTGCTCTCGGAGCCCATGGGCAGGGCATTGCCCTGCGTTGGGGCCGCTTCAGCCCACCACGACGGAGCGCGTCACCAGGTAGGCCTCCAGCGACTGCGGGCCGTTCTCGCGGCCGAAGCCGCTGTCCAGCACACCCCCGAACGGGGTTTCGGGCTGCATCAGCGTGACGGTGTTGATCGCGATGGCCCCGGCCTGCACCTCCTCGCAAAGGCGGCGCGCCGATTCGAGGTGCTGCGTGAAACCGAAGGCGGCCAGGCCCAGCGGCAGCGCGTTGGCCATGGCAATCGCTTCGTCGAGCGTGTCGAAGGGCATCACCGGCACCAGCGGACCGAACGGTTCCTCGTGCCAGATGCGCGCGTCGGGCGGCACGTCGGCCAGCACGGTGGGTTCGTAGAAGAAGCCGGGCCCCCCTCCGGCCCTGCCGCCGCAGACCACGCGGGCACCACGCTGGCGCGCGTCCTCCACGAGGCCGGCGACGGCCGCCGCGCGGCGCCCATGGGTCAGCGGCCCCATGGTCGTGCCTTCGGCCGCACCATCCCCCATGACGGTGTTTTCCGCCACGGCCCTGAACGCGTCCACGAACCGTGCGCAAAGGCTGCGGTGCACGAGAAAGCGCGAAGGATTGGCGCAGATCTGGCCCGCGTTGCGCAGCTTGATCTGGGCCAGAGCGGCCACGGTGCGCGCCAGGTCGGCGTCGGCGCAGACGATGGCGGGCGCGTGGCCGCCCAGCTCCAGCGTGATGGGCTTGAGCTGCTCCCCGGCCTGTTGCGCGAGCAGGCGGCCGACCTGGGTCGAGCCGGTGAACGAGATCTTGCGGATGGCCGGTGATGCGATCAGCGCCGAGGAGATCTGCGCGGCTTCGCCGACCAGCATCTGCAGAACGCGGCCGTCGATGCCCGCGTCGTGAAAGCAGCGCACCAGGGCGGCCGCGGCACGCGGTGTTTCCTCGGCGGGCTTGAGGATGACGCTGCAGCCTGCCGCGAGCGCGGCCGACACCTTGATCGCGGACAGCATGACGGGAAAGTTCCAGGGCGTGAGCGCCGCCACCGGTCCGACCGGCAGTTTCATCGTCTGAAAGCTCACGCCGGCATGGCGCGAGGGAATGGTCTGGCCCATGGTGCGCCGGCCTTCCTCGGCATTCCATTCGATCATCTGCGCGGCCTGCTCGATCTCGCGCTCGGCCTCCAGGCGGGTCTTGCCCTGTTCCTCGGTCAGTGTGGGCGCGATCTCGGCCGTGCGCTCGCGCAGCAGCGCGGCCGCGCGGCGCAGCCGATGGCCGCGTTCCAGCGCCGTCATGGCGCGCCAGTGGCCGAAGCCGGCCTCGGTGGCTCCCAGCGCCTCCTCGACGTCCTGCGCCGACGCGGCCTGGAATCGCGCCACGACCTGGGCGTTCGCGGGGTTGAGCACGTCCAGGGTTCTGCGGCCCTGGCCGTGTCGCCATTGGCCGGCGATGCATTGCAGGGCGGAGGGTTCGATCGTCATGGTCGTGTCCTTCATGACCGGAGGTCGGCGCGCACCATGTCCGCGGCCTTCTCGGCCATCATGACGATGGGCGCATTGGTGTTGCCCGAGACCACGAGGGGCATGGCGGCGCCATCGACCACGCGCAGGCCCTGCACGCCGCGCACGCGCAGGCGGGGGTCGAGCACGGCGCTGGCGTCGCTGTCGGGTCCCATCCTGCAGGTGCCGACCGGGTGGAAGATGCTGCCCGAACGCTGGCGCACCCAGGTCAGGATGTCCTCGTCGCTCTGCAGCGCGGCGCCGGGTTCGTTGGCCTGGACCACGTAGCGCGCCAGCGGCTGGGCCGCGGCGATGTCGCGCATCCTGCGCACGGCCGCCACCGCCAGGCGCTGGTCGGATTCGTGCTGCAGGTAGTTGGCATGGATGCGCGGCGCGGACAGAGGGTTGGCGTCGCGCAGCGCGATGTGCCCACGGCTTTCGGGGCGCAGCAGGCAGGCCGACAGCGTGATGCCCGGGAAGGGGTGCGGCGGCTGGTGCGGGCGGTCGAAGCTGACCAGGCCGAAGTGGATCTGGATGTTGGGCCAGTCGGCGTGCGCGGGGTCGTCCAGGGAGAAAAAGGCGCCGGCGCGGTAGACGCCCGTGGCCAGCGAACCGGTGCGCGTGGTCACGTAGCGCAGGAAGTCCCGGGCGCTGCGCCAGCGGCTGTGGGCGATGTCGTTGAGCGTTTCGACGCCCTGGCAGCGGAAGGAGGGTCGCACCTGCAGATGGTCCTGCAGGTTCTGGCCCACGCCGGGCAGATCCAGCGCCACCCGGATGCCATGCGGTTGCAGCGCCTGGGCCGGGCCCAGGCCCGAGAGCATGAGCAGCTGTGGCGACTGGATCGCGCCGGCGCAGAGGATCACTTCGTGGCGCGCGCGCACGAGCTGCCGCAGCCCTTGCACCATCACATGAACGCCCGTGGCGCGCAGGCCCTGGAGTTCCAGGCCCAGGGCCTGCGCACCCGACAGCACCTTCAGGTTGGGCCGGGCCATCGCGGGCCGCAGGTAGGCGTGGCCCGTGCTCATGCGGCGCCCGCGGCGCACCGTCATGCGGAAGTAGCCGGCGCCGGTGTTGTCGCCGCCATTGAAGTCGTCCGTGGCCGGCACGCCGGTGCGCGCGCAGGCGTCGATGAAGGCGTCGGACAGCACATCGCGCGGCAGGTCGCTCACCCACAGCGGGCCGCCCCTGCCGTCGCTGCCGGGCCGGTGGCGTTCGCCGTGCATGGACCGCTGGAAGTAGGGCAGCACGTCGTTCCACGACCAGCCTTCGTTGCCCATGGCCTGCCACTGGTCGTAGTCGCGGCGGTGGCCGCGCAGGTACAGCATGCCGTTGATGAGGCTGGAGCCGCCCAGGCCCTTGCCACGCGGCCAGGGCAGCTTGCGCCCACCCATGGCGGGCTCTTCTTCCGTCTCGAAACACCAGTCGAACCGCGGACGCCCGACGGTCTTGAAATAGCCGATGGGAATGCCGAGCCAGGGGTCGTTGCTGGGCTGTCCTGCTTCGATCAGCAGCACGCTCAAGCCCGGGTCCTCGCTCAGGCGCGCGGCCAGCGCGCAGCCGGCCGAGCCCGCGCCGACGACGACGACGTCGGCTTCGTGCAATGGTTTGCGCATGCCCTCAGTCCACCTTGATCTGCGCGCTGCGACCGATCTGCATCCATTTGTCGGATTCGGTGGCCAGCACCTTGGCCGATTGCGCCGGCGTCATGGGCTCGATGTCGAGCGCCAGTGCGTCGAGCTTGTCCTTCACGCCAGAGCTCGTGAGCGCGCGGTTGAGTTCGCTGTTGAGGCGCTCCACGATGGGCCTGGGCGTGCCCGCTTTCACCGTCACCATGTCGAACGAGCGCAGAACGAAGCTGCTGTAGCCTTGTTCGGTCATGGTCGCCACGCCCTTGAGCAGGGGCAGGCGCTGGCTGCCCGTGGTGCCCAGCGCGCGCAGCTTGCCGCCCGCGATCTGCGGGATGGCCGCCGTCGCGGTCAGGAACATGAAATCGACCCGGCCGGCCAGCAGGTCGCTCACGGCCATGGTGAACTGGTTGTAGGGCACGTGCGTCATCTGGGTGCCGGTCTGCTGCTTGAACAGCTCCCCGGCCAGATGCGCTGGCGTGCCGTTGCCGCCCGAGCCGAAGTTCAGTTCGCCCGGCCTGGCCTTGGCGGCCTGCACCAGTTCCTGGGTGGATTTGTGCGGGCTGGCCTCGGCCACCGCCAGCACGTTGTAGTTCCAGGACAGGTGGCCGACCACGTCCAGGCTTTTCTGGAAATCGATCTTCTGCGCGGGGTAGAGCAGGGGTGCGACCAGCGAGGCCGAGGACAGCAGGTACAGCGTATGGCCGTCGGCGGGCTGGCGCAGCGCATCGAGCATCCCGATCGTGCCCACGGCGCCGGGTTTGTTCTCCACCACGACGGGCTGGCCCAGGCCGGCGGCCATGTGCTCGGCGACGATGCGCCCGGCCACGTCGGCCGGCGTGCCCGGCGGCCAGGGCACCACCATGCGCACCGGGCGCGACGGGTTGTTTTGCGCCGCCGCCACCAGGCAGCAGCCGGACAGCAGCGCACCCACGGCGACGTTCATCGCGCGGCGGGTCAGGGCGAAATCAGGCATGGGACAGTCTCCGTCAGGTGTTGTTGGAATTCATGCGCCGGCATTCACGGCGAGCGAATTATTGAGAGAGGGACAAGGCGGCCACAAATGAATTCTTCGGGGTGATTCATACCGACATCGGTATGATTGGCGCGTGTCGCTCCCTTCCCAACTCCAGCTCACGACCAAGCAGCTGCGGCTGATCAGCGTGCTCGCGCGCGAGTTGAATCTGAGCCGATCGGCCGAGGCGCTGCACACCACGCAGCCCGCGGTATCGCGGGCGCTGGCGGAGCTGGAGGCCCAGTTGAACGTGCGGCTTTTCCACCGCACGACCAAGCGCGTGGTACCGACCGCGGTGGGGCTTCGGTTGGCCCAGCGAGCCAGCCGCATCCTGGGCGAGCTGGAGCTGGTCAAGGAGGACCTGGCCGGCGTCGATGCGAGCGTCACCAGCGAGCTGCGCGTGGGCGCGCTGTCCCTGTTCTCGCCGCAGGCCCTGGCCGGCGCGATCGAGCGCATGCGCCGCACGCTGCCCCACGTGTTCATCCATGTGCAGATGCACCCGCTCGACGTGCTGCACGAGGAGTTGAGAGCAGGCCGGCTCGACGTGATGCTGACCCATGCCGAGCTGCGCGTGGACCTCAACACCGTGGAGGTGGTGCCGCTGTACGAGGAGCACAGCACCATCCTGGCCCGCGTGGGCCACCCGCTGCTGCGCAGGCGGCGGCTGGGCTGGGCCGACCTGGCGAAACCCGCCTGGGTGTTGCCGCCACCGCAGACGCCGCTGCGCCCCATGATCGACCGCATGCTGGCCTTGCACCGCGGCGGGGATCGGGGCGGTGTGGGACCTGACGTGCAGATCGACTCCCTGCTGACCGCCTTCGCCTTGACGGCCCGCACCGACATGCTGTGGGCCATCGCCAGCCAGATGGCGGCCAACTTCATCTCGCAGGGCGGAGTCGCCGAGATCGCGGCCCCCGCACCGCTGGTGCGCGGGCCGTTCTGTGCCTTCTATCTGCGCGAAGACCAGGCCAATGCGGTGCGCCGCAGCTTCCTGGACGGCCTGCGCAGCGAGTTGAGCCTGAGCGCCTTCTGAAACCCGCCTTGGCGGCACTGGCCTGGCCGGTGCGGCTTCAGAAGGCCTGCCGCGCCACCACCCGCAACTGCGCGCCGCTGCCGTCCTTGCCCGGCCGGGTGAGCAGGATCTCGCCCATGGCCGGGGTCTGGCCGGTGAGGGCGGCGACGTTGATGTGGTGCGTGACCAGCGCCAGGTTGCGCGGGGCCGACCAGCCTTGCACGGCATCGAGCACCTCGCGCGTCTGCTCCTCGCGCTCGTCGGGGCTGAAGAAGGCGTTGAGCGGCGCCCAGACGGTGTTCTTCTTGAAGGCCAGCATGGCGGTGTCGACACAGCGGCACCAGGCGCTGGAGCGCACCTCGTTGATCTTCACGCGCTCGCGCAGAAAGGCTTCGTGCATCTTGTTGGCCTGTTTGCGGCCGGTGTCGCTGAGCATGCGCTGGGTGCGGCAGTCGCCGAGCGTGAAGCCCGGCGGGTCGCCCGCGCCGGGCTCGGTCTGCGCGTGGCGCATCAGCAGCACGCAACCGCCTTCGCGCAGCAGGGTCCAGAAGCCCGCGTCCTGCGTGAAGGCGAGGGTGGGCAGGGTGGTGAGGGCGAGGGCGGTGGCCTGGGTGAAGTGGCGTCGTTGCATGGGGTCTCCCGGTCGCGGTCAATCGCGCACGTCGGCGACGGGGTTGCTGCCGAAGTCGGGCCGGTCCAGCCAGGCCAGCACGCTCGCGGCGGCGTCTTGCGGGGTGCTGAGCTGGCCCTGGCTTTTCAGGTCCTTGAAGCGTCCGACGTCGGGGAACGCGGCCGGGTCGCCCGAGCGCAGTTGCGACTGCATGTCAGTGTCGATCACGCCCGGGGCCAGCGACACCAGCCGCGCGCCATGTGGGCGCTGCGCTTCGTCGAGCGCGCTGCAGCGGGTGAAGTGGTCCATGCCGGCCTTGGCGGCGCAGTAGGGCGCCTGGGCTGCCATGGCGCGCCGGCCCAGGCCCGAGGAAATGTTGAGCACCTTGCGCGGGCCGCGCCAGCCGGCGTCCACCCAGGCGCCGGTGGCGCGCAGGAAGGCGGCGGTGAGCTGCATGGGCGCCTCCAGGCCCACGCGCAGCGCGTTGGCGAGGTCGTCGGGCGGGCAGTCGTCGATGGGGCCGATGCGCGGGATCACGCCGGCGTTGTTGATCAAGGTGGCGCTGGCGAAGCCCTGGGCGGCTTGTTCATTCAACCAGTCCTCCAGGCGCTGCGCGGCGCCGGTGGTGTCGGCGAGGTCTTGCGCCCATTGCGTGAGGGTGGCGTCGAGCCGCTGGGCTTCGTCGGCGAGCTGGGTGTTGATGTGGCGCGAGAGGCAGAGCAGGTGGCCGTTGGGCCGCAGCGACTGCAGGGCCATGGCCAGGCCCATGCCGCGCGAGCCGCCGGTGAGGATGGTGAGTTGGAGCGGGGTGGTGGTCATGTCAGAAGGGGCAGGGGCTGTGGAAGTGCACGGTGTCGCCGTGCTGCGGATGGGGCAACGAGAGTTGGTGGGCGTGCAGCAGCAGGCGCGGGGCGCGGGCCTGCTGTTCGGGGGTGGCGTACAGCATGTCGCCGAGTATGGGGTGGCCGATGGCTTGCAGGTGCACGCGCAGTTGGTGGGTGCGGCCGGTGACGGGTTCGAGTTCGAGCCGGGTGGTGTGGTCGTCGTCTGTGGGTGCTCCGGCGAGGCGCCAGCGGGTGACGCTGGGCTTGCCGAGTTCGGCGCTGACGATGCTGCGGGGCCGGTTGGGCCAATCGATGGTGAGGGGCAGGTCGATGGTGTTCCAGCCGTTGTCGGGTTGGGGGTTGCGCAGGGTGCCGGCGACGACAGCGGTGTAGCGTTTGTGGACTTCCCTTTGTTCGAAGGCGCGGCTGAGCTGGCGTTGGGCTTCGATGCCTCTGGCCATGACGACGAGGCCGGAGGTGGCCATGTCGAGCCGGTGGACCACGAGGGCGTCGGGCCATTTCGCCTGGGCCCTTGCGCTGAGGCAGTCCTGCTTGTCGGGGCCTCTTCCGGGGACGGCGAGCAGGCCTGCGGGTTTGTCGAGGACGATCATTTTTTCGTCTTCGTGGATTACGTTTAGGGTGCTCACTCGCTGCACCTCGCGGGCGCGTGGGCGCACGGCGCTCTGCTCCGCGGGTGTCCCCCGGCGGCTGGTGCCGCCTCCTCCTTGACCCCGCTGCGCAGAGCGCCGTGCGCCCACGCGCCAGAAGGAATGCGGGCGAGCAATGTTTCGTCTGCCAACGAGGTCATCGGCGACCGGGGGGACGGCGCAGCGAAGTCAAGGAGGAGAACCGGCGAAGCCGGTTCGGGGGACATGAGCGGAGCCGTCCCCCCCGGTCGCCGATGACCGGACCAGCCGGAGAAAAAGAGCACCACATCCACACATTCTCCAGGCAAAGGACAATACGCAGCATGCTGCTGCTGGCCCCCATGGAAGGATTGCTCGACGCCACCCTGCGCGATGTGCTCACGCGCACGGGCGGGATCGACCGCTGCGTGAGCGAATTCATCCGCGTGACCAACACCGTGCTGCCCGAGCGTGCCTTCATCCGCGTGGTGCCCGAACTGCTCAATGGCGGCCGCACCCGTGCCGGCGTGCCCGTGCGCGCCCAACTGCTCGGCTCCGACCCGACCCTGCTCGCGGAAAACGCCGAACGCCTGGCCGGCCTGGGCCCGCACGGCATCGACCTGAACTTCGGCTGCCCCGCCAAGACCGTCAACCAGAGCCGGGGCGGCGCCGTCCTGCTCGACGAACCCGAGCTGGTCGGGCGCATCGTGGCGGCCGTGCGCCGTGCCGTGCCGGCCCACATGCCCGTCTCCGCCAAGATGCGGCTGGGCTACAACGACGACGAACGCGCCGAAGACTGCGCCCACGCCATTGCCGAGGCCGGGGCGGACGAACTCGTGATCCACGCCCGCACCAAGGCCCACGGCTACCGGCCTCCCGCCTACTGGGACCGGCTGGCCGAGGTGCGCGCCTCGCTGCCACCGGCCCACCGGCGCCTGCCGGTGATCGCCAACGGCGAAATCTGGACCGTGGCCGACGCCGTGCGCTGCCGCGAGGTGACCGGCTGCGAACACCTCATGATCGGCCGCGGCATGGTGACCGACCCCGGCCTGGCCCTGGCCATCAAAGGCCTGGGCGGTGTGCCCTGGTCGGTCCTGCCCCCGCTGTTCGAGATCTTCTGGCGGCAGGTGAGCGCCCGCGTGGAGCGCCGCCACCGCTCCGGGCGGCTCAAACAATGGCTCAACTACCTGCGCAAACGCTACCCCGAAGCCCAGGCCGCGTTCGACGAACTGCGCCTGGTGAACGAGCCCGACGACATCGAGGCCTGGCTGCGTCGGGCCCAGGGACCGGACATCCTTACCACAGAGTCGATCCGGGCGCTGCCAGCAGAAATGGCGCCGGCGTGTTAACTTCCGGCCCCGGACCCGAACCACGACGCCTGTATGACCTCTCTCGAACAACGGCTGGCCGCCCTCCCAGGAGACCGTCTGCGCGGCATGCGTCGCGGCATTGAAAAAGAAAGCCTGCGCGCCCAGCCCGACGGCAAACTGGCGCTCACGCCACACCCGGCCGCGCTGGGCAGTGCGCTCACGCACCCCCACATCACCACCGACTACAGCGAGTCCCAGCTCGAACTGATCACGGGCGTGCACGACAGCGTCGAGGCCTGCCTGGCCGAGCTGACCGAAGTCCACCAGTACACCGTGCGCAGCCTGCGCGCCCAGGGCGACGAGATGATGTGGGCGTCGAGCATGCCCTGCGGCCTGCCGCCCGACGAAACCATCCCCATCGGCCGCTACGGCTCGTCCAACGTGGGCCGCGCCAAGAGCGTCTACCGCATGGGCCTGGCGCACCGCTATGGCCGGCGCATGCAGACCATCTCGGGCATTCACTACAACTGGTCGCTGCCGGGCGTGGACAACGACGGCTACTTCGCGCTGATCCGCAACTTCCGCCGCCACGCCTTCCTGCTGCTCACGCTGTTCGGCGCCTCGCCCGCGCTGTGCTCCACCTTCGTCGAAGGCCGCCAGCACGAGCTGCAGAAACTGGGCGACACCGGCACGCTGTACATGCCGCACGGCACCTCGCTGCGCATGGGCCGCCTGGGTTACCAGAGCGAGGCCCAGGCCACGCTGGCGGTGAGCTACAACGGCCTCGAAGGCTACGCGGCCTCGCTGCACGACGCGCTCACGCGCCCCTGGCCCGCGTACGAGGCGGTGGGCATCCGCAACCCGGGCGGCGACTACAACCAGCTCGCCACCACGCTGCTGCAGATCGAGAACGAGTTCTACGGCACCATCCGCCCCAAACGCGTGATCCGCCCCGGCGAGCGCCCGCTGCACGCCCTGCGCGAGCGCGGCGTGGAGTACATCGAGGTCCGGCTGATGGACCTCAACCCCTTCGAACCCATCGGCATCGGCGCGCCCACGCTGCGCTTCCTCGACGTGTTCCTGCTGCACTGCCTGCTGTCGGACAGCCCGCCCGACACGCCGGCCGAGATCCGCGAGCTGGCGCACAACCAGCACCTGACCGCCGCGCGCGGCCGTGAACCCGGCCTGAACCTGATGCGCAACGGCCAGAGCGTGCCGCTGATGCAGTGGGGCGCCGAGCTGCTGGAGCAGCTCGTCCCGATTGCCGCGCTGCTGGACGAAGCCCACGGCGGCAACGAGCACGCCCTGGCCGTGGCCCTGGCGCAAGGCCATCTGCAGGACCCCGACAAGCTGCCCTCGGCCCGCGTGCTGCAGGCCATGCACAAGCACCATGGCGATTCCTTCGTCGCTTTCGCGCGCGCCCAGTCGCGCGTGACGCACCAGCACCTGGCGGGCCTGCCCTGGGCCAGCAAGCTGCAGGCGAAATACGAAGCGATGGCCACGAAGTCGGTGGAAGACCAGCGCGCCATCGAAGCGGCCGACTCCATGCCGTTCGAGATTTACCGGCAGGAATACACCTCGCCGGCGCGGCTGGGCCGTCCGCAGGCGCAGACCGCGTCGCTGGCGGCCTGAGGCAGGGCGGCAAAGCCCGCCTGACCGGATGGGCAATGGCCCGCCCGGCCCCGGGGGGACCTATCCTGCGATCTTTTTGCCGGAGATCGCCCATGACCCGTCTGACCGCCGCCGACTTCGATCAGGAACTGCTGATCCTGTTTGACGCGTACGTGCATGGCGACATCGACCGCCGCGCCTTCCTGGACCGCGCGTCCAAGTTCGCGGTGGGCGGCATGACGGCGGCGGGCCTGTTGGCCGCGCTCAGCCCGAACTTCGCCGCCGCCCAGGTGGTGCCGGCGAACGACCCCCGCATCAAGACCGAGACGGTGAGCGTGCCTTCGCCGATGGGTTACGGCACCATCAAGGCCTATGTGGCCAAGCCGGTGGCGCCCCCCGCCGGCGGGCGCCTGCCGGCCGTGCTGGTGGTGCACGAGAACCGGGGCCTGAACCCCCACATCGAAGACATCGCGCGCCGCCTGGCGCTCGACGGTTACCTGGCGTTCGCGCCCGATGCGCTCACGCCGCTGGGCGGCTACCCGGGCGACGAGGACAAGGCGCGCGCCCTGTTCGCCCAGCTCGACCAGGCCAAGACGAAGCAGGACTTCCTGGCCTCGGCCGCCACGCTCAAGGCCCGGCCGGACGGCAACGGGCGCATCGGCGTGGTGGGGTTCTGTTATGGCGGGGGCGTGGCCCACACGCTGGCCACCGAGCTGCCCGAACTGGCGGCGGCCGTGCCCTACTACGGCAACCACCCGCCGGTGGAGGCCGCGGCCAAGGTGAAGGCGCCGCTGCTGATCCATTTCGCGGGGGTGGACGAGCGCATCAACGCGGCCTGGCCGGCCTACGAGGCCGCGCTCAAGGCGGCCGGCGTGCGCTACACCGCGCACCAGTACCCGGGCACCCAGCACGGCTTCAACAACGACACCACGCCGCGTTTCGACGCCGCCGCGGCCAAACTCTCGTGGGACCGCACGCTGGCGTTCTTCAGGCAGCACCTGGTGTGATCAGCCGTTCGCCACCGGCCGGCGTGGCGCTTTCCGCGAACGCATTCCCGCCCAGGGCCCGCGCCGTGAGCACATGGGACGCCGCCGCCTGCCCATTCACATCGAGCAGGAACTCCGAGGTGACGACCCGGGCGCCGCAGAAATCGAAGATGCCGTGGTCGATCTGGGTGCGCATCGCCTTGTCGTAGCCGTGCCGCGCATAGGTGCCTCCGTCCGCGCCACCGATGCCGATGAGGTGGACCGCGAGGCGGCCCAGCCGCTTGCCCAGCGTGCCGTCGGGCGCCTCGTCGTAGGCCCATCCATTGGCGAACACGCGGTCGATCCAGCCTTTGAGCTGGCCGGGAAACGACCACCAATAGACGGGATAGACCAGCACGAGCGCGTCGGCGCGGTCGATGCGCGCCTGCTCGCGCAGGACGTCCGAAGGCAAGGGCTTCTGGAGAAAGTAGGCGCTGCGGTCGGCCTGGTTGAATGCCGGGTCGAAGCCTTCCGCGGCAAGGTCGGCGAACTCGGTGGTGTGCTCGCCCGAGGCCGCAATGCCCTCGGCAAACGAGCGCGCGACGGCGTGTGTGAGGGACTGGACATCGGGATGGCTGACGACAATGAGGGCGTGCATGGTGGCTCCTTGGGGGTTTGGGTGTAAACTACCTTTGGTAATCTACTGTCTGTAGGTTACCTTTGGTAGGTTAACAATGTCAAGCCATCCGATGAACCCTGCTGATCAAGCCACGCCGAAGAAGCGCCTGTCCAAGGAAGACCGCAACCGCCAGCTCATGGAGGTCGCGTGGTCCATCGTGCGCGGCGAAGGCACCGATGCGCTCACGCTGGGCTACCTGGCGGAGCGCGCGGGGGTGACGAAGCCCGTGGTGTACGACCATTTCGGCACGCGCACCGGCCTGCTCAGCGCGCTCTACGAGGAATACGACAACCGGCAGCACGCCTTGATGGACGAGGCCTTGCAGGCCTCGGGCAAGTCGCTCCCGGCCGTGGCGAAGGTGATCGCTGCCACCTATCTCAACTGCGTCATGGCGATGGGCCGCGAGATGCCCGGCGTCAGCGCGGCGCTGGCGGGCTCACCCGAACTCGACGCCCTGAAGAAGAAGCTGGAGGCCGCGTTCCAGGCGAAGTGCCAGGCCGCGCTGCAGCCGTTCGCGAAGCAGCCCATCGGGCCGGCGGGCATGCGCGCCATGCTGGGCACGGCGCAGGCCGTGTCGTTCGCGGCGGCCGCGGGCGAACTCGACCCGGCGGATGCCGAGCACGAGATCTACGACGCCATCGTGCGGATCGCGCGCAGGACTTGAAACGCGCTCACCGAAGGCGGCAAGGGGCGGATCAGGCCTCGCCGCCGAAGCGCTTGATGAGGTTGGCGATGTACTTTTCGACCAGCTTCTCGAACTCGCCCTCGACCACGGGGGCCACCACCATCTTCATCAGGCCGGGCAGAGGCACCTCGATCTCGCCCTGGATGGCCAGGGTCAGGCCGGTGGACTTCTTGTTGTCCACGATCTTCCAGTTGCCGCCCACCAGGGCGTTGCCCACGCCCTTGACCGGGGTCCATTTCACGGTGCCGCGCGCCTGGTCGCTCACGTACTTGCTGGCGTACACGGTCTGGATGTTCACCTGCGCGGTGCCGACCTTTTCCATTTCCCACTGGTAGACGCCGCCGCCCAGGTCGCTGAGCTTCTCCACCTTCGGGAAATGGCTGACCGACTCGGGCACATTGGAGAGCACTTCGAACACCTCGGCCGCCTTGGCCTTGACGTCGAACTCGTAGCCCAGATCGATCTTGACGGTGATGCTCATGAGGCGCCTCTGCGGGTGTTGGATTGAGGCCGATTGTAGGGACGGCCCAGGCGCGCGACCCCGGGAGTTACACCAAGGCACAATCCCTGCACCCGCCCCGCAACCCCCGTTTCCCCAGAGAGATTCCCCCGATGAGCATCCAGTGGTTTCCCGGGCACATGCACCTCACGCGCAAGGCCATCACCGAGCGTGTGAAAGACATCGATGTCGTGATCGAGATGCTCGACGCGCGCCTGCCCGGCTCCAGCGCCAACCCGCTGCTGGCCGAACTCACCTCGGCCAAGCCCACGCTCAAGGTGGTCAACAAGCAGGACATGGCCGATCCCGAGCGCACCGCGCTCTGGCTGGCGCACTACAACGCCCAGCCGAACACGCGCGCGATCCCGCTGGACGCCAGCGTGACGGCACCGGCGCGCGCCATCATCGCGTCCTGCCATGAGCTGGCGCCCAACCGGGGCGGCATGGTCAAGCCCATGCGGGTGCTGATCTGCGGCATTCCCAACGTGGGCAAGTCCACGCTGATCAACACCTTCATGGGCAAGCGCGCGGCCAAGACCGGCGACGAGGCGGGCATCACCCGCACCGAGCAGCGCATCGCCCTGGCCGACGACTTCTACCTGTTCGACACGCCCGGCATGCTCTGGCCGCGCATCGTGGTGCCTGAAAGTGGCTTCAACCTCGCCGCCAGCGGCGCGGTGGGCCGCAATGCCTACGACGACCAGGAGGTGGCGCTGGAGCTGCTCAACAAGCTCAAGCTGTCTTACGCACCCCTGCTGGAGGCGCGCTACAAGCTGGGCCTCGCGCCCGAGGCCATCGCGGCCCTGCCGGACGAAGAGCTCATGGAGGCGATCGGCCGCAAGCGCGGCGCGCTGGCGGGTGGCGGCGCGGTGAACTGGCAGAAGGCGGCCGAGCTGGTGATCGCGGACTTCCGCAGCGGCACGCTGGGGCGCATCACGCTGGAGACGCCCGAGCAGTTCGTGCGCTGGCTTCAGGCCGGGCAGAAGGCGGACGCCGAGCGCCAGGGCCGCAAGAAGGAACGCGCAGCCAAACCGCGCAAGCCCGACCGGCGCTGAGCCGGTGAGCGGGCCTTGACCCGCGTCAAGGCGCCCGCGCCCGCGCGGTGCGAGCATGGGTTCCATCCCTTCTGGAGCCCGCCATGAGCACCTCTCCCCGCCGCATTCTGCTGATCGAAGGCCATCCCGACACCTCGGGCCGGCACCTCAACCACCTGCTGGTCGAGGCCTATGCGGGCGGCGCGATCGCGGCCGGCCACGAGGTGCGCCGCGTGGCGGTGGGTGAGCTGGACTTTCCCGTGCTGCGCAGCGCGCACGACTGGAAACACGGCGGCGTGCCCCCGGCGCTGCAGGCTTCGCAGCAGCACATCCTCTGGGCCGAGCACGTGGTGCTGTTCTTTCCGCTCTGGTTGGGCGAGATGCCGGCGCTGCTCAAGGCCTGGTTGGAGCAGGTGGCGCGGCCGGGTTTCGCGGTCGGCCCCGAGGGGCCCAGGGAGTTCGGCCGCAAGCCCCTGAGCGGCCGCTCGGCCCGTGTGGTGGTGACCATGGGCATGCCGGCGCTGGCCTACCGCTGGTACTTCCGCGCGCACAGCCTCAAGGCGCTGGAGCGCAACATCCTGGGGTTCATCGGCTTCGCGCCGGTCCACGAAACGCTGGTGGGCTCGGTCGAGCAACTGGGGGAGGCCGGTGTGGCCCGGTGGCAGGCCAAGCTGCGCCGGCTCGGCCGCGACGCGGCCTGAGGCGTGCCGGTGCTCAGGCCTCGATCTTCACGCCTTTCCAGAACGCCACGCGGCCCTTGACCATCTCGGCCTCGGGCTTGGGGTCGGCGTAGTACCAGGCGGCGTCGGTGTTGAGTTCGCCATTGACCAGCAGCGAGTAATAACTCGCCTGGCCCTTCCACGCGCAGGTGGTCCGGTGGTTGCTGAAGGTGACGTGGTCGCGATTGAGCGAACTCTCCGGGAAGTAGTGGTTGCCTTCCACGACCACGGTGTCGTCGCTCTCGGCGATGGTCACGCCGTTCCATGTCGCCTTCATGCGGCGGCGCTCACTTGTTCTTCTCTTTGCCGCGCGGCATCACGGCCGTGACCGGTGGCACCGGCCGGTCGGAAGACACGGGGCCCTTGGGCGCCGAGGTGTCTTTCTTGGGTTTCTTGGCCATTTTTTCGTTGCGTTGTTCCTTGCCCATGGGGACCTCCAATTGACACCGCGAAACGCGGCAGATGCGCCGATGGTAAGCGACAAAATGCGCCTTTCAAGCCCCCTGGTGGGCGCCCGGAAAGCGCGTTTGCGGACTACTGTCCCATGCCCAGGAAGTTGGCCAGGGCCTCGACGCCGAGGGCACCGCTTTGCGTGATCACGGCACCCGTGCGCTGGTGCTTGGCCACCATGAACGGCACCGAGGTGGCGCCCAGGCGCTCCAGCAGCGCGGTGTTGGCCTTGATGCTCGCCATCACGTCGTCCGGAATGCTGGCCGAGGCCGACATGCCGCCCTGGCCGGTGAGCAGCTGCTGCTCGTGCGCGTTCATGGTTTCCACCGGGTTGGCGGCGGTCATGATGGCCGCACCTTGCGGCGCGCTCTTGGCGTTCATGATGGCCACGGGCAGCCACACGAACTTCACCTTGCTCTGCAGCGGCACGGACGCCTGCCACAGGTGGCCGCAGTGCGGGCACTGCGGGTCGAACAGCACGTAGACCGTGTTGGCGCTCATCAGGGCACCGGCGGTGAAGCCCTTGCCTTGCGCGGCGAGCACATCGTAGGCCTGGGCCGGGGGGATGGGGCTGGTGTCGGCCGCGGGGGCGCCAGCGGCGCTCGGCGCGCCGGTGGTTTCTTCCTTGGAGCAGGCGGCCAGCGAAAGGGCCAGGGCGGCCATCAGGGGGAGGGTGAGGTGGCGGAGTTTCATGGCGGATCGCATCGGTGGTTTTCCTGGGCCGCATCATCGCAGAGAAGGCGCACCCCCGTGAGCGTGGGGCCCATGGCAAAGGGCGCAGCACCCCGGCTTGCGGATGTGCTGCGCCCTGGGCGCGGCGGTGCCTGCGCCGTGGAACGTCAGTTGTTCAGGATCAGGTTCGCGATCAGGCCGGTGGCGATGGCGACCAGCACGTAGTCGGTGCCGACCTGCACCCACTGGTGGCCGCGCGGCGGCGCGTACAGGCGGTGCTGGTGCGGGTTCACCACCACGTACTGGCGGTTGCGGTATTCGTAGGGGATGTAGCCACCGCGGCGGAACTCGGGGCCGCGCGCGTTGTAGTAGTAGTGGTGGTAGTGCCGGTCGTTGCGCGAGTGGCGGTAGTCGCGCCGGTCGTCACGGCGGTCGTGGCGGAAATCGCGGCGATCGTCGCGCCGGTCCTGGCGGTAGTCCCGGCGGTCATCGCGCCGGTCGTCCACGCGCTGCAGGTGGCTGGGCTCGAATCGCGCACCTTGCGCGAAGGACAGCGAACTCACGCCGAGGGAGGCGGCCGCCAGGGCGTACACAACAAGGTTTCGGGATTTCATGGAGCTTTCTCCTGGGGTTGGTGAGACTCCATCGTGTCCGGCGCATGTGAACGCCCGGTAAATGCCGCGCTCCGCCTGTGCAAAGTTCTGTACCGGCTTGTGCCGGCCGCCGAAGCCGCGCGGCTCAGCCTTTCATGGCGGCCTGGGCGTGCAGCTTGGCCGCGATGTACTCACCATGTGTCACATGCAGCAGGCCGGCCACCTTGCTGATGACATGGTGCTCGTGCGCGTCCAGGTGGTGGTCGGCGAAGGCCACCTCCCACATCGATTCCACCACGCGGATCTTCTGCGCCTGCGTGAAGCGCTCGTTCATCAGCGCGGTGAAGCGCTGGTAGTCGTAGGCGGTGCGCGCGGTCTCGTGGGCCATCTCCAACAGGCGCTGCAGCTCGTCGTCGCTCAGCGCGAACTTGCGGCGCAGGGCCGTCAGCACCGCGTCGCGCTCGCTGTCCTGCAGGCTGGGCTCGGCGCGCATCACTTCCACCAGCAGCACGGCGGTGGCGAGCTGCAGGGTGTGTTCCTGCTCGGCGGGCGCCTGGGCGCCGGCCGGTGCCGTGAGGCTGGCGGTGAGGGTGTCGAACAGGTCCTTGAGGTTTCTGAGCATGGTGTGGAAAAGGTGTGGCGCGGTGGTAGAGAGGTGGAGCCGGGGCGAGGGCTCAGGGTTCCCGGCGCCAGACCAGCAGCAGGTTGTTGGCCGGCAGGGCATGCCGTTCGCTCAGCATCAGGCCGGCGCGCCGGGCTTCACCTTCCACGGCTTCCCGCCGGCGGATGCCCCAGGACGCGTTCTCGCGCCGCAGGCTCTCGTCGAACGCCAGGTTGCCGGGCGAGGTGGGCACACCGTCTTCCAGGTAGGGGCCGTAGGTGATGAGCGCGCCCAGCGGCGTGAGGTGCCGGGCCGCGCCCTGCATCAGCGCCGCGCAAGTGGCCCAGGGCGCGATGTGCAGCATGTTGGCGCAGAAGATGCCGTCAAAGGGTTCCGGACCCACCGGCCAGTGGGGCGCGAGCACGTCCAGCTGCAGCGGCGCGAGCACATGGCCTGCGGTGGTGTCGGCCGCCCAGGCGCGGATGGAGGGCAGGGCGTCGGCCTGGAAGTCCGTGGGCTGCCAGCGCCAGCCCGGCATGGCGGCGGCGAACCAGGCGGCGTGCTGGCCGGTGCCTGAGGCGATCTCCAGCACACGGCTTTGCTCGGGCAGCACCTGGCGGAGCACGTCCAGAATGGGCCGTTTGTTGCGTTCGGCGGCGGGGCTCAGGCGCAGGATGTTGGCGTTCATTGGGGGCATTGTCCGGCACGGACGGCGGTGCGAGAATCCGCCGCCATGAAGCCATCGACACCCGCGATCGCCCTGGCGGCGGCCTTCCTGCACGGTTGCGCGCTCCAACCGGTGGCGCAGGCACCGGCCCACCAGGTGTCCAGCGAGGCCCTTACCGTGGTCACCGGCCGCGTCAACTACGTGATCGATGGCCAGATCAAGACACCCTACGGCGCCTTTCGGCCCGCCTGGCCGGCGCCACCGATGATGGCGCTGAACCTCACCACCGGCGACCCCCACGTCTTCGGCGCGGTGGCCGCTGCGGATGGCGGTTTTCGTTGGCAACTGGCCCCGGGCGCCTACGTGATTTCCAGCATCGGCGTGGGCGTCTTCACCGACGACACGCGCATCAGCTGGCCCCGCGTGGTGCTCTGCGTGCCGCGATCGCCTGGCACCACGGTGTACCTGGGCCACCTGCGCCTGGAAGGCCGCACCTATGCGGAGGAGGTGGTGCTGAGCACCGGCACGCGCTACACCTCGCGTGGGGTGCGCTATGGGTTCCAGGTGGTGGATGAAGCTCCGCCCGGCTCACCGGGACAGGTCTCTCGCCTCATGCGCCATGGGCCCGATATGCCCATCGGCGATCGCCTCGTGGAGCGCTGGAAGGCCGATGCGACGGGGCTGGAACGCGAACTCTGCGGGGGCCTGATGCGCTGAGGGCGCGAGGCTTCAGCGCAGGCGCGCGGGCTCGGTCTCCACCCCTTGTTCGCCGTCGCGGGGTGCCGTGCTGGCCATGGCCAGGGCCTGGCGCTCGGCTTCGTTGATCACGTCGGTGGGCGTGGCGCTGGCGGGATCCACCGTGACCACGCCCAGGCCGATGCGCGGGCGGAACGGCTGGCGCTTGCGCTGCTCGTCGAACACCGTCAAGGGGTTGGACACCGTCAAGGCCATGCGCGCGGCCGTGGCGCGCACGGGGGGCTGGTGCGGGTCCATGGTGAGCACCACCACGAAGCACCGGGGGTGGTACAGCCCCACCACGCAACGAAAGCCCGCCGCGCGGCGGATGCGCGCCGCCACGGTGGACAGGATCTGATGCTCCGCGCTGGGCCCGGCCGAATCGGCCAGTTCGTACAGGTTGCTCACGTACAGGCACAACACGGCCGCCTCGCAGTCCAGGCGGGCGGCGCGCCAGAGGGCGTGCTCCACGTCGGCGATGAGCGCCGAACCCGTGGACAGGCCGGTGGCCGGGTCCGTGCTGTTCGACAGGCGCGAGAGGCGCGCGATCTCGCGGTTGTGCCGGTTGCGCAGCAGGCCCAGCACCGAGGCCATGAGGAAAAACACCAGCGTGATCACCGCCGTGAACAGCCAGGCGCCCACGCCCAGCCCCGGCACGTCGAGGCCGCGCAGGTAATGGCCGATCGTCGTGACGGCCAGGCAGCCGATGGCCACCACCATCCAGCGCGCGAGCGGGTCGCCCAGCCGGGCGGCGCGCAACGCGGCCGCCAGCGCGAGCAACACAGGCACCATGTTCACCACCGCGGTGGCCACCAGCAATTCGCGGAAATTGTCGGGTTCGATCTGGCTGGCCAGCACCACCAGGATGACCGTGGCAGACACCAGCAGCGCACCGCCCACCGCCGTGAGCCGGTGCACCCGCCCGTCCTCGCGGGCGCCGCCCAGCCACGTGCCCACGTAGTACAGGCCCATGGCCCCGGCCGCCGGGCCCAGGCCGGCCTTGAGCACCATCATCAGCCGCTCGGGCAGATCGGGAAAGAAGACCTCGGGCAAACCCGTCATCACCACGCAGCTGGCGCCGGTAATCGACACGAACAGCAGGTTGCGAAGAGAGCCGATGCTGTGGCCCTGGAACAGGTCGGCCAGTGCCAGTGCCGCAAGGGTGCACAAGCCACCCAGCATGGCGGACCAGACAGCGATTTCGGCAATGGGCATGCGAGGATTATCGGGAGTCGACCGGGGGGGCGAGGTCCTATCCCGTCAAGTTTGTCACGCCCTTTCGCATTGCGTGCGGATCCAACAGCGCAAGCGCTACCGGCCCGTGGCCGATGTGCGCTGCTGCTGTCCCTGAAAGGGCTCCTTGTGCCTGGGCTTGCTGGGGCGGGGCTTGAGCCGCGGCATCGGTTCGAGGAAGGTCGAGTGCTGGCGCAGCAGCATGGCCGCTTCGGCCTGCGCGCGGCGTTTGGACATCACGTGCAGCACCAGCAGCCCCACGCCCAGGCCCAGCGCCATCCAGGCCGGTGCAAGCAAAGCCTTGGCGGCGGACTTGAGCGAAGCCTCGGTCGCCATCGCCAAGGACACCATCCACAGGAAGATGCCTGCCAACAGCGCGCCGAGGCCGTTGAAAAGCAGGGGTTGGGTTCTGCGCCGATGGGCTTTGCGCCGCCCGGACTTGGTCTTGGAGCTGGTGGTCTTGGTCATGAGAAATCCCCGCCATCATGTGCCAAACGCCGTTCAGGCCGCGCCGCAGGGCGACCAACGGAGCCATGGCCGGCTGACCGCGAAAGGCGTTACATCTGGCGACCGCGGGTGTAAGAAAAATCCCTGCCTGGGCACTTGCGCCTACATTCCTTGCATGCATTCTGTTTCCGCCTCCGGGCATGCCGTCTCGCGCCTGCGCACCGCCCGCCTGGCCGCCAGCGCCAAACCTTTTGTGGCCCGCGGCTCGGGCCTGGGGCGCTGCGCCGGTTGCCGGCTGACCGCCAGCCATTGCCTGTGCGCCTGGCGCCCGCGGACGCCCACGCGCGCCGGCGTCTGCCTCATCATGGGCGACATCGAAGCGCTCAAGCCCAGCAACACCGGCTGGCTGGTGGCCGACGTGGTGGCCGACACCTGGGCCTTCAAATGGTCCCGCACCGAAGTGGACCCCGGCCTGCCCGCCCTGCTGGCTGACCCGCAATGGCAGCCTTACCTCGTGTTTCCCGGCGAGTTCGTGCCGCCCGAGCGCGTGGTGACCGAACTGCAGCACGCGGAGCCCGCACACGGAAGCGCCAGGAAACCCCTGTTCGTGTTGCTCGACGGCACCTGGTCCGAAGCGCGCAAGATGTTCCGCAAGAGCCCCTATCTGGACCACCTGCCCGTGCTCAGCCTGCACCCCGAACAGGTGGTTTCCAACTACCGCCTAAGGCGGTCGTTCCGCGAGAGCCACTTCTGCACATCCGAAGTGGCGGCGCTCTGCCTGGACCTGGCCGGTGAAAGCCATGCGGCGCAGACGCTGGCCGCGTGGCTGGACGTGTTCACCGCGCACTACCTCAGCATCAAGCGCAGCACGCCGCTGGACATCGCCTCCGAGGCCCACGGGCGGCTGCAGGCTCTGCGTGCGGTAGATTGACGCGATGCAGAAAAAGGTCTTGCTCACCGGTTTCGACGCCTTCGGCGGTCAATCGCTCAACCCCAGCTGGCTGGCCGTGCAGGCGCTGCACGGTCGCAAAGTGCTCGGCCACACCGTGGTGGCGGCGCAGTTGCCCACCGTGTTCGACGCCTCGCTGTGCGAGCTGGACGCGCTGCTGCGGCAGCATCAGCCTGCCCTCGTCATCTGTGTGGGGCAGGCCGGTGGGCGCAAGGTGTTGTCGCTGGAGCGCGTGGCCATCAACGTGAACGACGCGCCCCTGGCCGATAACGCGGGCGCGAGGCCCGTGGACACGCCGGTGGTCCGGGACGCGCCCGTGGCCTACTTCACCGGCCTGCCCATCAAGGCCATGCTCGCCGCGCTGCACGAAGAAGGCGTGGGCGCCGAGGTGTCGCAGACCGCCGGCACCTTTGTCTGCAACCACGTGTTCTACGGCCTGATGCGCACCCTGTCCACGGTGCCAGAACTGGCGCACACGCGCGGTGGTTTCGTGCACGTGCCGTGGCTGCCGGAACAGGGGGTGCCGAACATGGCGCTCGACGACATCGTGCGCGGGCTGCGGGTGGCCGTGCGCAGCGCGCTGCAGGTGGACAAGGACCACTCGCTGGGCGCCGGCGCCACCCACTGAGCCGGCCGACTCAGGCCTGCCAGACGCCGAAACCGGCCGAACGCAGGTCGATGCCGATCTCGATTTCCTTCTCCACGGCGGCTTCGTACCGCATGGGGTTGAAGGCCTCGTAGAGGTCGGGCAGCAGGCGCAGACCGTACTTGAACACGTAGGCATTGGCCTGGATGCCGGCCTTGTGCTTGTCGAAGCGCACGTCCGGGTCGAGGCCGGTCATGCCGACGTAGACGCAGGGTTTGCCGTCGATGTAGTCCGGGTTGTTCTTGCGGAATTTGCTTTCGTTCAGCACGTCCCTGGAGAGTTCGATCACGTAGACGTGGTGGTGGGGGCTGGCCATGGGTGCAGACGCCAGCGATCAGTTCACGAAAAGCGCCACGACCCAGGCCCCGATGGCCGCCCACCAACCCACCTTGTTGGCCGTCCGGGCATCGGTCTTGCTGATCGGCCACAGCTCTGTGCGCTGCCATGCGCATACGTTGCAGGCAACCATCAGCGCCAAACCCGCAAGGCCCACCCAAAGGGATTGCGTCACCAACGCGGCAATCCCTGAAGCAACCACCAAAAGCACACCGAACACCCAGATGCCGCTGGACGTGCTGCTGACGACATGAGACAGCTGGCCGCATGCCGTGCACTCGGCGGGGCTTTCTCTGCTGGACCAACGAACGGCCAGATTGGGCACCGAGGCGTTGCGGCAGTGAGGGCAGATGTGCTGGTGCATGGGGCTGTTGTTTACGCGGCCTGCCGTGCCATTGTCAGGGTCTTCCTGCATCGGGGGTGGTTCGCACATCCCCAGAACATGGAGCTGTCCTTGCGGGACTGGCGCTCCACCATCTTGGTGCCACAGCTGGCGCAGGTCGGCCGCGCGTAGTCGCCCTCAAAAGCCACGGCCAGCAAGGCTTGCTGCTGCTCGGATGTGCGCGTGGCAATCAGCTTGAGCAGACCGACACCGTCCAGCGCGTGAATGCCGTTGCTCCTGGCGAACGTCAATGCGTCGGGCGTGAATGTCGAGGTGGTCGCGTAGGTGCCGCGTTTCAGCTGGTGCGATGCCATCACACCGAAGAACTCGCGCACGTCCTTGACGCCCACCGGCTTGGACAGCCAATGCTTGCATTGCACCACCGACACGGGCCCATGCGCGTGCTTTGAATGCAGCCACACGTCCACGCCGCCGTCGGGTCCATGCGACTGCGTGCGCGCCTCAAACCCGGCTTGCGCGAACAGCGCTTCGCAGACCGCTTCGAAGCGCCGCCATTCGATGGCCTTGAAAACGGCAGCACTCCAGGCTGTGGGAACAGGGGCGATCGCCTGACTCTCCGTTGCCGCGTGGGCAACGGGTCGGATTGCTTGCTCCTGCCTGGTGGGAGCCGGGGTGATCGCTGCGACACGCAATGGTGGTGGCGATACTTTGGGCAGCGGCTGCTTGGCGTCCCCCGCTTTTTCCTGAAGCACATAGTGGATGCCCAGCAGCAGCACGCCAACGCCTGTGGCCAGCCATGCCGGCGTGAGCAGCGCGACGCCCACCGCGCGGAGCAGCGGGTGCCCGGACAGCATCAGGAACGCCAGAAAAAAGCCGGCGCCCACCACCAAGGCGGTCAAACCCTTCTCAAGAAAGGGCCGGCTGTTTCGTTGACGCGATCGGCGATGCGGCGGCTTGGCCATTGGCGGAACTCCCCTTCGTTTTGATGTTGGCGCAGGCATGATGCCGCAGACCAGCAGATCGGGGAGGCGCAAATGCGATTGGAAGCGTGGGACAACCGGCGAACGATCACGCCGGGCCGACTGGCGGTCGGGGCGTTGCCTGCCAGGGGAAGAAAACCTACCCCGCCAGCCTGCCCTCGGCCAGCGGAAACGATTGCGACAACACCTCCTGGTCGGTGAGTGGCCGGCCGTTCCATACCCAGGCCTGAGACGCTCCCGCACCCAGGGCCATCTCCCGGAATGCGCGGTTTTCCACTTCGGTGAAACCGCCCGCTGGAGAACCCAAGGGGTGAATCACCACCGACGGGGACAAGGCCAGGAGGGACTGTCCGAGCACCTGGCGGACCATCGCCTTGAGCAAGGCTTGTGCCGTGGTGAAGTCGGACACCAAGGTCCGCGGATGCGCAAAGGGGTTGAGCACCTGGGCGTGGGCGGATTGCGCCACGGCCGCCTGTCTGGCCTGGTTGCCGATGCCCAGCACCGTCGTCTTGCCGCCGGTGGTAAAGGCGATTTCAGGCACTTCCGACAGGGAGGCGCCTGACTTCACGTTCTTTACCGTGACCCGTTCAGCGGAGATCTGGATGTAGACCGTGGGTTTGAGGAAGGAAAGCAAGGTGTCTTCTTTGCAACGCGACTCAAAGCCAGACCGATCCCGGCCCCGGGCTGGTCTCGATGGTGTACTCCGGCGAGCCGCCCAGCACGAAGGCGCCGAGCACCACGCTCAGCAGCGACATGAACAGGCTGGCCCAGAACGCGGTCCAGAAGCCGCTGATCTTGAAACCTTCCACCAGCTTCGCCACCAGCAACAGCATCAGCGCGTTGATGACCAGCAGGAACAGGCCAAAGGTGAGCACGGTGAGGGGCAGGGTGAGGAACACCAGTAGCGGCCGCACGATCGCGTTGGCCAGGCCCAGCAGCAGCGCCGACACCACCAGCGATGACGTGCTGCTGAACTGGATGCCCTTGAACACATGGCTCGCCACCCAGAGCGCGAACCCCGTGATGGCCCAGTGCAGCAGGAACGGCGTGAGGTTGGTGAGCATGGTGGGATGTTCCCTTGGATGTGTTTATTTGCCCCAGGAGTCTTTCAACCCCGTCGCCCGGTTGAACACCGGCTTGCCCGCCACGTGGTCCTGGCGGTCGGCCACGAAGTAGCCGTGTCGTTCGAACTGGAACTTGTCGTCCGGCTTCGCCTGGGCCAGTGAAGGCTCCACGTAGGCGGTCACCACCTTCAGGCTGTTCGGGTTCAGGGCTTCGATGAAGTCCTTGCCACCGGCGTCGGGCTGCGCATCGAGGAAGAGGCGGTCGTAGAGCCGCACTTCGGCCTGCACGCCGTCGGCCACGCTCACCCAGGTGATGGCGGCCTTGGCCTTCACGCTGTCGGCGCCCGGGGTGCCGCTCTTGGTGCCGGGGATGACCTTGGCGTGCACTTCGGTGACCTTGCCGTCCGCGTCTTTCGCGCAGCCGGTGCATTCGATGACGTAGCCGCCCTTGAGGCGCACCACGTTGCCGGGGAACAGGCGCTTGTAGCCCTTGGGTGGCACTTCCTCGAAGTCCTCGCGCTCGATCCACACGGCTTTGCCGATCTTGAACACGCGCGGCGCGGGTTCGGGCTGGCCTTCGGCGATGGCCGAGTGGGGCAGGGCGGGCTGGGTGCAGTCTTCGGTGTAGTCATCGCTGCCGAAGGTCTCGGCCCAGTTGGTAAGCACCAGCCTGACCGGGTCGAGCACGGCCATGCCGCGGTGGGCCTTGTTCTCCAGGTCTTCGCGCAGGCAGCCTTCGAGCGTGCTGTAGTCGATCCAGGAATCGCTCTTGGTCACGCCGATGCGTTCGGCGAACAGCTGGATGCTCTCGGGCGTGTAGCCGCGCCGGCGCAGGCCGACGATGGTGGGCATGCGCGGGTCGTCCCAGCCGCTGACCTTGTGGTCGTACACCAGCTGCGCGAGCTTGCGCTTGCTGGTGATCACGTAGGTGAGGTTGAGCCGCGCGAACTCGTATTGGCGCGGAGGCGGGGTCTGCAGCAGGCCGCCTTCGCACAGGCGCTCGAGCAGCCAGTCGTAGAACGGGCGCTGGTCTTCGAACTCCAGCGTGCAGAAGCTGTGGGTGATCTGCTCCAGCGCGTCTTCGATGGGGTGCGCGAAGGTGTACATCGGGTAGATGCACCAGGTGTCGCCCGTGTTGTGGTGCGTGGCGCGGCGGATGCGGTAGATCGCCGGGTCGCGCAGGTTGATGTTCGGGCTGGCCATGTCGATCTTGGCGCGCAGCACCATGCTGCCGTCCTCGTGCAGGCCGTCGCGCATCTCGCGCAGGCGCTTGAGGTTTTCTGCGGGCGTGCGGCTGCGGAAGGGGCTGTCCACACCGGGCTTGCCGAAGTCGCCGCGGTTCAGGCGCATCTGTTCGGTGGTCTGCTCGTCCACGTAGGCGTGGCCGGCTTGCACCAGGTACTCGGCCGCGCGGTACATGAAGTCGAAGTAGTCGCTGGCCTGGTAGAGGTGCTGCCGGCCGTGGGCCTCCCAGCTGAAGCCGAGCCATTTCACGGCATCGATGATGCTGTTGACGTACTCGGTGTCTTCCTTCTCCGGGTTGGTGTCGTCAAAGCGCATGTGGCACACGCCGCCATAGTCGCGCGCCAGCCCGAAGTTCAGGCAGATGCTCTTGGCGTGGCCCACGTGCAGGTAGCCGTTGGGCTCGGGGGGAAGCGGGTGCGGATCTTGGCCGGGTCGGGCTGGCCCTGGGCCTGGTGCGCGGCGTCGCCGGGGCTGCCCGCCCAGCGGCGGCTCTGGTAGGTGCCTTTGTCCAGATCGTTCTCGATGATCTGGCGCAGGAAGTTGCTGACCTTGTGTTCGCCCTCGGTGGCGGGGGTGCTGGTTTTGTTGCTGGGGTGGGTGGAGCTCATGCGCCATTCTATTGATCCGGCCCGATGCCTACCGCGCCGGGCCGAGTGCTACTTTGGTTCCAGGGTGGCGCTTTCCGGTATCGTGGCCGTTCCCGGACGAGGAAGAGGAAGCCCGAGATGAACAACAACGACAACCCCGACACCATGCCCACCGACGAGCCGACGCGGTGGGAAATCACGCAGACGGAGGACGTGTTCCTGCCCTCGGTGCGCGTGCAGCTGGGCTGGCGCGACGTGGAGGCCGCCGTGGAGAGTGGGGCCATCCAGCCGGCCGAGGCGCATGCGCTCTGGGCGTCGTGGGCCTCGCCGGGCAGCCCGTTGCGGGTGGCCGCAGGCGCCTCACCGTCCCCCTCCGTGGTGCCCACGGCGGCCGAACTCGCCCAGGAAGACCTCGCCGCCGGCTGGGCGGCACCGCCGGCCCAGGCCCCGCGCCCCGCGTTGGACCGGGGCCCGGCGTTCAGCTTCACCAATACCCTCTACTACTTCGGCGGCATGCTGGCCATCGGCGCCATGACGCTGTTCATGACCCTGGGCTGGGAGCTGTTCGGCGCCTGGGGCGTGTGCGTGCTGGCCCTGGGTTACCTCACGGGCGCGCTGCTGGTGGCGGGCAACCTGCTGGAGAAGGGCCTGCGCACGCCCGCCGGCGTGCTGGCCACGCTGGCCGTGTGCCTGGTGCCGCTGGCGGTGTGGGCGTTCCAGTCGGGCATCGGCCTGTGGCCCGAGGGTGGGCCCGACAGCTATCGCGACTACCACCGCTACATCGATTGGCGCTGGCTCACGCTGGAACTGGCCACGCTGGCCGCCGCCGTGGTGCTGCTGTACCGCTACAAGCTGCCCTTCATGGTGATGCCCGTGGCGGTGACGATCTGGTACCTCAGCATGGACGTGGCGCACATGCTGATGCAGAAGGACGGCTTCGACTGGACATTCACGCGCGACGTGTCGCTGGTGTTCGGCCTGGCCACCTGCGCCATCGCGGTGTGGGTGGACCTGCGCACGCGCACCGCCGACAACGCCGAAGACCGGCAGGACTTCGCCTTCTGGCTCTACCTGTTCGGCGCGATCATGTTCTGGGGCGGCCTCAGCCTGCGCGACAGCGATTCCGAGCTCAACAAGTTCCTGTACGCGCTCATCAACGTGTTTCTGGTGTTTCTCGGCGCGGCCATCGGGCGGCGCGTGTTCACCGTGCTGGGCGCCATCGGCGTGGCCAGCTACCTGGGCTACCTGGCCTACCGCGTGTTCGAGGACAGCCTGCTGTTCCCGTTCGCGCTCACCCTGCTGGGCCTGGGGGTGGTGGCGCTGGGCATCTGGTGGCAGCGCAACGAAGACCGCCTCCACGCCCGGCTGGCCGACTGGCTGCCGGCAGCGCTGAAGCCACTGGCGCGCCCCGAATGAAGTGACCGCATCCAGGGACACCGAGGGCCCGGCTCCGCCGGCCCCAGGTGTCGCCCCCCCTCCCGCCGAAGGCGAGAGAGGGGGGAGCGCCGAAGGCGCGCGGGGGGAGCCCTTCAATACGTCAGGTTGAGCTGCATCACGGCGGTCGTGCCGCTCACTTCGTTGCCCACCACCAGCAGCGGCTTGCCGTTGGGCGAGCGGGCCGCGGGGATGAACACCAGGCCTTCGGGGCCCAGGTCGCCCGCCGTGGCCAGGCTCGGCGGGTTGGTGACCCACTCGTCGCGGGTGTTGAGGTAGTCCACGCGCTTGGGTGCCGTGGGGCTGGTGATGTCGTACACCAGCACGCCGCCCATGCGCTCCAGGCCGATGAAGGCGAAGGTCTTGGTGCCGATCTGGCCGAGCGCGATGCCCTCGGGTTCCGGGCCCTTGGCGTCGCTGCGGCTGTCCTTCGCGTTGCCTTCGTCGTGGCCGGAGTTGAAGTACGTCGCGCAGGAAATGCTGCGGTCGCGGCCGAGCTTGCAGTCGCTGCTGGCGAGGAACTTCTCGATCTCCGCGCCCGAGTCCCACACCAGGCCGCCGTTGGCGTTCCAGATGCTGAAGGAGCGCGCGCCGTAGCTGTACAGCTGGTCGTACATCAGGCGGTTGCCCAGCGGGTCGGCCACGCCGGCGGCGCTGAACATCATGGGCGAGCCATCGGGGTTGGTGCGGTAGCCCATGGTCCAGCTGATGTTCAGGCGGCCCAGGGCGGCATCGGCGCGGCAGCCCATCGGGTCGCCGGCAATGGCACCGCAGTAGCCGAAGGTGGCGGGGTCGAGCAGGCCGCCCGCGGCCATGGCGTTGAGCTGCGGCGGCAGGTCGTCGCCCGCGCGGCCGGCCCAGCCGTTCTTGTTGACCAGGTGCTTGACGCGGAACTCCTCGACGAATCCCTTGGTGGCGTCACCGCCCCAGTACGCCGCGTTGCCTTCGCCCCAGGCGCGCGCGTCGCCTTCGTTGGCGGTGACCAGGTAGGTCGCGCCGCCCACGGTGTACGAGGCCATGGCGTCGGGCAGGTACATGCCGCGCACGCCGGGCCAGGTCTTGATGTTGATGGTCCCGCCGTCGGTGTCCGAGGCGTCGAGTTCGTTGCCGGCCACGCCGTGGTCCTTGTAGCCCAGCGGCAGCACGTCGGTGACGGTGGCGGTGGCGATGTCCACCTTGGCCATCGCGTTGTTCTCCTGCAGCGTCACCCAGGCGGTCTTGCTGTCGGCCGAGACGGCGATGTACTCGGGCTCGAAGTCCTTCGCGGCGGTGGCGTTCGGGCCGTAGATGCGCACGCCGGCGGCGCGCAGGGTGGCTTCCTGGCCGTTGAACGCGGTGAAGGTCGCGGTGCGCACGACCGGCGCGGCGGGGTTGCGCACGTCGATGACGCTCACGCTGCCTTCGGGGTCCACCTGGTAGTCGTCGCTGGGCTCGCCCTCGTTGGCCACCAGCACGGTGTTGCCATCGGGCGTGAAGGTCACCATGTCGGGCAGGGCGCCGATGGTGACCGAGCTGATCAGGCTCAGGTCGCTCGCGCGGTACAGCGCCATGCGGCCGGTATCGGTCTTCACCGGGGCCTGGATGGCCACGGCCACGATGCCGTTGTGCACCGCCACGCTGTTGATCTCGGCGCCGGCCAGCACCGCGGTGGCGTCGATCACGCCGATCTTCACCGGGTTGGCGGGGGTGGCCAGGTTGAGCACGTCCACGGCGCCGAGCTGCGCGTTGACCACGAACAGGCGCTTGCTGGCGGCGTCAAAGGCCGGAATCTCCGCCGCGCTCACACCGAACTGGCCCGTGCTGTAGCCGCCGATCTTCTCCAGCTTCAGGCTCACCGGCGTGGCCTCGGGCGTCGGCGTGGTGGGCGCCGGGGCATCGCTGCCGCCACCGCAGGCGGCGAGCACGGCGGTCATGAGCAGCGAGGCGGTGAACAAGCGGGTGGTGGGGGTGCTGGGCAGCAGGGGGCGCATTCGGGCGGTCTCGACGTGGTGGTTGAAAACCACGGTTGTAGAAACCGGCCGTGACGCGATCGTGACTTATCCGTGTCTTTTTGGTGACGTTTCCTGGGGCGCGCCGGCCTCACTGCCCGAAGCGCGGCCCGTCTTTCAGGAAGTCTTCTTCCGCGGGCGTGTTGGTGCGCCCGAGCACGGCGTTGCGGTATGGAAAGCGGCCGAAGCGGTCCACGATGTCGCGGTGCAGCCGCGCGAATTCGAGGTTGCGCTCCAGGGTGTCGCGCAGCTCGGGCGCGCAGGTGTCGAGCAGGCGCTGGAAACGCAGCACGCTCTCGGCCTGCAGGGCGGCGTCTTCCGCGTGCATCAGCGGCATGTTCAGGAACACCAGGCCCACGGTGGCGAGTTCGGCGTCCATGCCGCTGGCGTGCGCCTGCAGCGACAGCTGCTGGGCCCGCGCATCGCCCGCGAACGCGCGCGCCTGGCCCCGGTGCACGTTGCGGGTGAACTGGTCGAGCAGCAGCACCAGGGCCAGCCGCGTGTCGATGCGCGCCTCCCACTCGCCCAGGCCGCCGTCCAGCGCCTGTGCCACCAGCGTGCCAAAACGCTCGCGGATGCGCGTGTCGATCTCGGGGCTGCCGCCAAACCAGAGCTCGTCGCGCTTGTCCGAACACCAGCCGCGTTCCAGGCCGTCCCCGAGCCAGAAGTCGAGCACGTCCTGCGCGGTGGGTGGCATGAGGGTTTTCATGGGGGTTTCAATGTAAAGATGGGGCAGGCGTTACGTCTGGCAACGACTTTGACCGAGTATGTGGAACAGGTTAGCGCGGAATTGTCTGTAATACGGTCACGGGGTGCGCAAACCACCCTGCATTGGAGCCCCACATGAACACACAGACCTTGAAAACCCCCTGGAGCCGCACCTCGGCGCTGGCCCGTGGCCTCACCCTCGCCACCCTGGCCGCTGGTGCCTGGGCCTTGTCGGCCATGGGCTCGCAGGCCCACGCCCGCAGCGACGTGCACTGGTCCATTGGTGTGAACACCCCGGGCGTGGTCGTGGGCGTGTCGAACGCACCGCCGGTCTACTACGCACCGCCCCCCGTGTATTACGCGCCGCCGCCGGTGTACTACGCCCCCCGTCCGATCTACTACGCTCCCCGCCCGATCTACTACGGGCCGCCGCCGGTGTACTACGCGCCGCGCCCCGTCTACCGCTCCGGCTGGGGCCCCGCACCACGGTGGGAAGGCCGCCGACACGGCCATCGCCACGATCGTGACGACGGCCGCTACGACGGTCGCCGCCGCTGAGCAAGGCGCGTGCGTGGTGATCAGGCCGCGCCGCGGGTGATGCGCGCGGCCAGCCGCGCCGCCAGGCGCGAGGTGATGCAATCGCGGTCGAGCACCGGGCAGAGTTCGGCGATGTCGGCCGCAACGACGCGGCCGGACGCCATCACCTGATCGATCAGCCGCTCCACATGGGCCAGCGGCACGCCCAGCGTCGCGGGCGCTGACACCCCCGGGGCCTGCGCCCCGGGCAAGACATCCAGACACACCGTGAGGTACACGGCATCGCACTGCGCGAGGTCGAGAGACAGCGCCTGCTGCGCGTCGTGCACGCCGCCGGCGTCCTGCAGGTGCTCGTCCAGCCAGTAGCGCGCGCCGATCTGCCGCGCCCGGTCGAACAGGGCCTGGGTGTTGGCGAAACGGCTGATGCCCAGCGCCCGGTAGTTGAAGGCCTGCTGGTGTTGCACGCACCAGTCGTGCATCTGGCGGAAGGGTGTGCCCGAGTTGGCCTGGGCCGCGGTGCGCAGGTCGAAATGGGCGTCGAGGTTGACCACCAGCAGGCGGTTCGTGTCGGGGCGCTTCTTCACGATGCCCTGGAAGGTGCCCCAGGCCATTTCGTGACCGCCGCCCAGCACCAGCGGCAGGCTCTTGTGTTGAATGGCCTGGGCCACGCGCGCGGCCAGCCGGGTCTGGGCGTCCTCGAGCCCACCCTTCCCACAGCTCACATCGCCGGCGTCCCACACCGCGGGCTCGCCCAGCACGGGCAGGTTGCACAGGGCGTGGCGCAGCGACACGGGCCCGCGCGCGGCGCCGGGGCGGCCGCCGTTTCGGCGCACACCCTCGTCCACCGCGAAGCCGATCAGCGTGACGCCACCGGTGGATCTGGTGGCGGCCGCGCGCACGTGCTGGTGCCAGCGGGTGGTGACGCCGGTCTCTTCGGCGTCCACGCGGCCGCTCCATTCAAAGGGGGGTGCCATGTCCATGGGGTGTCCTTTCCTGTCCGCCCACCACCACGCGGTGGCAGGGGTTGCGGCCAAACCAGTAGGCCAGTTCGTTCGGGTGGTCGAGGTTCCAGGCCACGAAGTCGGCGCGCTGGGTGGCGGCGAGCCGGCCCCGGTCGGCCAGGCCGAGGGCGCGCGCGGCCTGCACCGTGATGCCCTGCACCGCTTCCAGCGGCGTGAGGCGGAACAGGGTGCAGGCCATGCTGGCCATGAGCAGCAGCGAAAGGCCCGGCGAGGTGCCAGGGTTGTGGTCGGTGGACACGGCCAGCGGCACGCCGGCCGCGCGCAGGGCCTCGATGGGCGGCAGTTTCGTCTCCCGGAGAAAGTAGTACGCGCCCGGCAGCAGCACGGCCACGGTGCCGGCCGCCCGCATGGCCGCGATGCCCTCGGCGCTCAGATGTTCGAGGTGGTCGCACGAGAGCGCCCGGTAGGAGGCCGCGAGCGCGGCACCGCCCTGGTCGGACAACTGCTCGGCGTGCAGCTTGACCGGCAGGCCCAGGCCGACCGCGGTGTCGAAGACGCGCCGCGTCTGCGCGGGTGAAAAACCGATGCGCTCGCAGAAGGCATCGACCGCGTCCACCAGGCCCTGCGCGTGCAGCTCGGGCAGCCAGGCGCAGACAGCGTCGATGTAGCCGTCCGGCCGGCCTTCGAACTCCGGTGGCACGGCGTGGGCGCCCAGGAAGGTGGTGCGCACGGTCAGCGGCAGTGTGGTGCCCAGGCGGCGCGCCACGCGCAGGCAGCGCACCTCGGCCTCCAGCGAGAGGCCGTAGCCGGACTTGATCTCCAGCGTGGTCACGCCCTCGGCCATGAGGCACAGTGCGCGCTGCCGGGCGCTGGCCAGCAGCTGCGCTTCGCTCGCGGCGCGCGTCGCGGCCACGCTGGAGCGGATGCCGCCACCCGCGCGCGCGATGGCTTCGTAGCTCACGCCCTGCAGGCGCTGTTCGAACTCGGTCGCGCGCTGCCCGCCGTAGACCAGGTGGGTGTGGCAGTCCACCAGGCCGGGGGTGACGAGCGCGCCGCCCAGGTCCACCTCCTGGGCGGGGCGGGCGAGGGCGGGCAGGTCGGCCAGCGCGCCCACCCAGGCGATGCGGCCGCCCTCGGTGAGCAGGGCGCCCCGATCGATCAGGCCCCAGCCGTCGCCGCCCCGGGCCGGGGTCAGCGTGGCCAGTCGGGCGTTGCGCCAGAGGGTGAGGCGGCTCATGGCGGCGCGGGCCTCAGGGGGTCGCCCAGATGGCGGCGCACAGGTCCTGCTGCCCCGCGCCGGCCTCGCCTTGCAGCACCAGCTGCAGCGCGGCCTCGATGTCGGGCGCGAACAGGCGGTCCTGCGCGTAGAAGGGCACGCGCTCGCGCAGCGCGGCGTGGGTGCGCGCCAGGCGCGGGCTGGTGGCCAGCGGGCGGTGGAAGTCCACGCCCTGCGCCGCGGCCAGCCACTCGATGCCGAGGATGGTCGCGGTGTTGCGCGCCATCTCGTCGAGCCGGCGCCCCGCGAAGGTGGCCATGCTCACATGGTCTTCCTGGTTGGCGCTGGTGGGCAGGCTGTCCACGCTGGCCGGGTGGGCGTGCGACTTGTTTTCCGAGGCCAGCGCGGCGGCGGTCACGTGCGCGATCATGAAGCCCGAGTTCAGGCCCGGGTTGTCCACCAGGAAGGGGGGCAGGCCCGAGAGCGTGCTGTCGATCAGCAGCGCGATGCGCCGCTCGGAAATGGCGCCGATCTCGGCGATGGCCAGCGCCAGCGTGTCGGCCGCGAAGGCCACCGGCTCGGCGTGGAAGTTGCCGCCCGAGATGACTTCGTTGGTGTCGGTGAACACCAGCGGGTTGTCGGTCACGGCGTTGGCTTCGATCAGCAGCGTGCGCGCGGCGTTGGAAATCAGGTCGCGGCAGGCGCCCATCACCTGGGGCTGGCAGCGCAGGCTGTAGGGGTCCTGCACGCGCTCGTCGTTGTCCAGGTGCGAGAGGCGGATCTGGCTGCCCGCCAGCAGCGCGCGCGTGGCCGCGGCCACGGCGATCTGGCCGGGCTGGCCGCGCGCCGTGTGAATGCGCGGGTCGAACGGCGCGTCGCTGCCCTTGGCGGCGTCCACGCACAGCGCCCCGATCACGGTGCCGGCCTCCAGCAGGCGCTCGGCCATGAAGAGGCCGTGCAGCGCGAGCGCGGTCGACACCTGGGTGCCGTTGATGAGGGCCAGGCCTTCCTTGGCGGCCAGCACCAGGGGCGCGATGCCGGCATGCTTCAACGCGTCGGCGGCGGGCACGCGCCGGCCTTGCACGAACACATCGCCTTCGCCCATCAGCGCCAGCGTCATGTGCGAGAGCGGCGCGAGGTCGCCCGAGGCGCCCACCGAGCCCTTGACCGGGATCAGCGGGGAGATGCCCGCGTTCAGCAGGGCCAGCAGGGTGTCGATCACCACCGGCCGCACGCCCGAGTGGCCGCGCGCCAGGCTGGCGGCCTTCATGAGCATCACCAGGCGCACCGTGGCGTCGCTCATGGGCTCGCCGGTGCCCACCGAGTGCGACAGGATCAGGTTGCGCTGCAGGGTCTCGAGCTGTTCGTCCGGGATGCGCGTGCGCGCGAGTTTGCCGAAGCCGGTGTTGATGCCGTAGGCCGCGTCGCCTTTCTGAACGATGGCGTGGATCGCCGCGGCCGAGGCCGCGATGCCGGCCTGGGCCTCGGGCGCGAGTTGCACGTGCATGGCCTGCTGCCAGACGGCGCGCAGGTCGCCCAGCGCCATCTGGCCGGGCTGGAGGGTGAGGGTGGGAAGGGTCATGGGAGGGAGTGTCTCGCGCCTGCGTTCAGGCCACCATCGGGAGTTTCAGGCCGTGCTTCTTCGCAGTGGCGATCGCCAGCTCGTAGCCCGCATCGGCGTGGCGCATCACGCCCGAGCCGCAGTCGTTCACCAGCACGCGCGCCAGGCGCTCGGCGGCCGCGTCGCTGCCGTCGGCCACGATCACCATGCCGGCGTGCTGCGAGTAGCCCATGCCCACGCCGCCGCCGTGGTGCAGGCTGACCCAGCTCGCGCCACCGGCGGTGTTGAGCAGGGCGTTGAGCAAGGGCCAGTCGCTCACCGCGTCCGTGCCGTCGCGCATGCCCTCGGTCTCGCGGTTGGGGCTGGCCACCGAGCCGGTGTCCAGGTGGTCGCGGCCGATCACGATCGGCGCCTTGAGTTCGCCCGTGCGCACCATCTCGTTGAACGCCAGCCCCGCGAGGTGGCGCTCGCCCAGGCCCAGCCAGCAGATGCGGGCCGGCAGCCCCTGGAAGGCGATGCGCTCGCGCGCCATGTCCAGCCAGCGGTGGGTGTGGTGGTTGTGCGGGAACAGCTCCTTGATCTTGGCGTCGGTCTTGTGGATGTCTTCCGGGTCACCCGAGAGCGCCACCCAGCGGAACGGGCCCTTGCCCTCGCAGAACAGCGGGCGGATGTAGGCCGGCACGAAGCCGGGGAAGTCGAAGGCGTTGCTCAAGCCCTGGTCGAAGGCCACCTGGCGGATGTTGTTGCCGTAATCCACGGTGGGGATGCCCATGGCGTGGAAGTCGAGCATGGCCTGCACGTGCACCGCGCAGCTTTTCGCGGCGGCGTCGACCAGCTGCGCGTGCTGGGCCGAATCGCGCTGCGCGGCCTTCCACTGCGCCACGCTCCAGCCCGCGGGCAGGTAGCCGTTGATCAGGTCGTGGGCCGAGGTCTGGTCGGTCACGAGGTCGGGCCGCAGGCCGCCCGCCTGGGCGCGTTTCACCAGTTCGGGCAGCACCTCGGCCGCGTTGCCCAGCAGCGCGATCGAGACGGCTTCCTTGCGCGCCGTGTGGTGGCGGATCAGCGCCAGCGCGTCGTCGATGTCGCTGGCCTGCTTGTCCACGTAGCGCGTGCGCAGGCGGAAGTCGATGCTGCTCTGCTGGCACTCGATGTTGAGCGAGCAGGCACCGGCCAGCGTGGCGGCCAGCGGCTGCGCGCCGCCCATGCCACCCAGGCCGGCGGTGAGGATCCAGCGGCCGGCCAGGTCGTTGCCGTAGTGCTGGCGGCCGGCCTCGACGAAGGTCTCGAACGTGCCCTGCACGATGCCCTGGCTGCCGATGTAGATCCACGAGCCCGCCGTCATCTGCCCGTACATGAACAGGCCCTGGCGGTCCAGTTCGTTGAAGTGTTCCCAGTTGGCCCATTTGGGCACCAGGTTGCTGTTGGCGAGCAGCACGCGCGGCACGTTGACGTGCGTCTTGAACACGCCCACCGGCTTGCCCGATTGCACGAGCAGGGTCTCGTCCTCTTCGAGGTCTTTCAGCGAAGCCAGGATCTGGTCGAAGCAGGCCCAGTCGCGCGCGGCGCGGCCGATGCCGCCATAAACCACCAGGTGCCGCGGGTTCTCCGCCACCTCGGGGTCCAGGTTGTTCTGGATCATCCGGTAGGCGGCTTCGGCCACCCAGTTCTTGCAATGCAAGGTGTTGCCGCGCGGGGCGCGGATCACGCGGGTGGGGTCCAGACGGGGGTCGACGGTGGTGGTCACGGGGCGGGTTCCTTCAGGCGGGTGGCGGCTGGTTATGGTGTACATATTCTCCGGATAATCTTGAATATGTATAGACAACTTTATCTGCCGATAATCGATGCTGTCAAGACCACTTCAGCGGTTCACGCCCTGGTAGAAACCCTATGACCTCCGCTCCTCCCGCCTTGCCCGCCGCCGAACGAACCCCTGCCTACCTGCGGGTGAAGCAGCACGTGCTGTCGCAGATCCAGGCCGGCGTCTGGCGCGAGGGCGACGCCATCCCGGCCGAAGAGGCGCTGGCGCGCGAGTTCGGCGTCTCGCGCATGACGGTGAACCGCGCCATCCGCGAACTGAGCGACGAGCAGATCGTCGAGCGCGTGCAGGGCTCGGGCACCTACGTGGCGCAGCAGAAGTACCAGGCGACGCTGGTGGCGATCCGCAACATCGCCGACGAGATCACCGCGCGCGGCCACGCCCACCGCAGCGAACTGCACAAACTCGAGCGCGCCAAGGCGGGCGAAGCGCTGGCGCGCCGCTTCGGGCTCAAGGCCGATCAGCCGCTGTTCCACTCGGTGGTGGTGCACTTCGAGAACGGCGAACCGATCCAGGTCGAAGACCGCTGGGTCAACCCCCGGGTCGCGCCCGACTACATGGCGCAGGACTTCAACAGCCAGACGCCCAACGCCTACCTGATGCGCGTGGCGCCGCTGCAGGGCGTGCATTTCGTGATCGAAGCCAGCGCGCCGCCACCCGAGGTGGCCGAGATGCTGCACATGGCGCCGGGCGACCCCTGCCTGGTGCTGCGCCGGCAGACGCAGTCGCAAGGGCAGGTGGCCTCGGTGGCCGCGATGTGGCACCCCGCATCGCGTTACCAGTTCACCGGCAGCTTCTGAACGCCGTCGGCCTCAGATCGGTCTCACATGGCCTTGAACTGCGCCGCGTAAAGCCGGCTCACCGGCCAGTGCTCGGGGCGGCCGCGCAGGCGCAGGCTGTGCTTGCCCGCTTCGTCGCGCTGCACGCTGTCGATGGCATCGGCGCGCACCACCGTGCCGCGGTGCACCTGCCAGAACACCGCCGGGTCCAGCTGCGGAAGCAGTTCTTTGAGCGGCGTGCGGATCAGCACCTCGCCCTTCGCGGTGAGCACGCGCACGTACTTGTCGGCGGCCTCGAACACCAGCACCTCCCCGATGGGCACCATGCGGATGCCCTGGCCAACGCCCGCCTGGATCACCTGCAGCCGCGGTGGTGCCGACGGTGCCGGCGCATGGCCCGAGAGCAGGGCGCGCAGGCGCGCGAGCGTGGCCTCGTCGAACGCCGTGGCCCCAGCGCTGGCAGGCTGCCTTTGCGCCAGCACCTGCTGCACGCGCTGCACCGTGCGCGCCAGGCGATCGGGCTGCACCGGCTTGAGCACGTAGTCCACCGCCTGCGCCTCGAAGGCTTGAACCGCATAGGCGTCGTAGGCGGTGACGAACACCAGCGCGGGGAACGGCACGCCGTCGGGCCACTCGTCCGCCAGCTCGGCAGCGGCCTGCAGGCCGGTCTGGCCGGGCATGCGGATGTCGAGGAACAGCACATCGGGTTGCAGGCGCAGCGCGTGCGCCACGGCCGCGTCGCCATCGCCCACGGTGGCCAGCACCTGAAGGCCGGGCCAGGCCCGGGCGAGTTCGGCCTGCAGGGCCTGGGCCAGCAGCGGTTCGTCTTCGGCCAGCAGGGCAGTGGCGTTCATGGGGATGGGGTCCATGGCAGTGTGAGCAGGGCGCGCGTGCCGCCGCCGGGCCGGCCTTGCCAGTCCATGCGCGCACGGCCCGGGTAGGCCGTCTCCAGCCGCTCGCGCACCTGCGAAAGGCCGAAACCGGGTGTGGGCGAGGGCTCGCTGCCCACGCCCGTGTCGCTGACCTCCAGCACCAGGTCGCTGCCTTCGTGGCGCGCGCTGACGCGGACCTCGCCGCCCTGCAGGCTGGGCTCCAGGCCGTGGCGGATGCAGTTCTCCACCAGCGGCTGCAGCAGCAAGGGCGGCACCGGCTGGGTGGTGAGCTCGTCGGGCAGGTCCAGCGTGTAGCGCAGGCGCGGGCCCATGCGCACCGCCATCAGCTCCAGGTAGTCGCGCAACCGGGCGAACTCCTGATCCAGCGTGTGGCGGCCGGCGCTGGCCTCGGTGCGCGAAGCGGTCAGCGTGGCGCGCAGGAAGTCGTTGAGCCGGTCCAGCATGGCCGTGGCGCGCACCGGGTCGGTGCCGATGAGCACGCGCAGGTTGGCCAGGGTGTTGAACAGCATGTGCGGTTCGAGCTGCGACTCGAGCAGCTTCAGGCGCGCCTCGCTGGCCTGGCGCTGGGCCTCTTCCTGCGCGAGGCGCGCATGGGCCAGCATGGCCCGGCTGGTGAAGTAGTAGGCGCCAAAGCCCCCGGCGGCCAGCGACATCAGCACGAAGCCCAGCGTGGCGCGGGGCACGTTGCTCAGGCTCGCGAACAGATCGCGGCCCAGCAGCAGGTTCGCCACCACGCTGCCGCCCCCATAGGACGTCAGCACCGCGACCACCACCAGCAAGGCCATGCGCCAGGCGCCGGGCCAGCCGCTGGGGTTGAGCACGTGGCGGCCACCGTCGATCATCGCCCAGATGCCCAGGCCGATGCACTGCGAGTACACGAGGTTGACCGCGAACGCGTCACCGTTGACCGCCGTGATGATCAGCGCGATCACGGTGTTGACCACCACGACCACCAGGGCGCGGCGGGCGGCGATGTCGGGCTTGAACTTGAACGGCGGCATGGCCGCAGTATCCCGCATGCCCGCCGCCGCTACGGGGCTCACCGGCCGTGTTCCCGCTGCAGCCGCTCGCGCTCCTGCGCCACCAGGCGCTGCTGCAGCCCGCCGCCACCCAGCACGAGCCAGACCACCAGGCCATGGATCAGCAGGCCCAGGCCCCAGCCCAGCGCGGGGTAGACGGCCCAATGGCGGCCGCTGGAGAAGGACAGCATGGCCAGCACGCTGTTGACCGAAAGAAAGACCAGCGCGTGCACGTACCAGCCCATGCGGGCGCCCGCGCGGCGGCGTGCCAGGCGGTCCAGGTCCTGGTGTTGGGGGTTCGAGAGGTTCATGGTGTGCTCCAGTTCAAGGGGGAAAGAAAGGAAGGGTTCAGGCCAGGCCCAGCCACTGGTGCCAGACCAGGCCGCCCAGGTAGCGGCTGGGCAGCAGGGTGAAGGCGCCGGCCACCAGGCAGGCGCTCACGTACAGCCACACCATCACGCGGCGGTGGGTGTTCACGTTGCCGCGCAGCAGGGCGCGGAACGCCAGGAACAGGCTGCCGAAGACGATGGGCACCAGCAGGTGCACCGGCGTGTAGCCCGCGATGTTGGGCAGCTTGAAATCGCGGATGAAGATGGCCGAGATCGCGGTGACCAGCATCAGCGTGACCCAGGCGTAGCCGATGGCGCGGTGCAGGCGCGGGCGCTGGCTGCGGGCCTGGCGCGCGGCGTGCCCGCGCCGCGCCCAGAGCGCCACCGGGCCCAGCAGCACGGCGGCGATGGCGGCGGTCATGTGAACGGCGATGAGGGGCGTGAGTTGCATGGTGGGCTCCATCGGAGGGGATGGAGCGCACTGTGCCGGGGGCGCCGCCCGGGTGCCAGTGCCCTGCGACCGAACCGCCGAAGCCTGGGGTGAAACGCCGCCAGCGCGGCGCGAAATGCAGGCGCGGGAGCTCAGCTCGCCAGGGGTTTGGCGCTCAACGTGAAGCTGAAGGTGGCGCCGCGCCCAGGCTCGGCGCTGGCCTGCAGTTCCCCGCCATGGCGCTGCACGATGCGCAGCGCGGTGGCCAGGCCGATGCCCAGGCCGCTGAACTCGTGCGGCATGTGCAGCCGCTGGAAAGGCTGGAACAGCTTGGCCGCGCGCGCCATGTCGAAGCCCGCGCCGTTGTCGAGCACGCTGAAGCGCTGCTGGCCGTGCTCGTAGGCACCCTCCACGCGGATCAGCGCCTCGGGCGTGTTCGCCGTGTATTTCCAGGCGTTGTGCAGCAGGTTCTGCATCAAGGCCTCCACCAGGGCCGGGTCGGCCATCACATGCAGCCCGGGCTCGATTTGCCAGCGCACCCGGCGCTGCGGCTCGGCGCCCGCGAACTCCTCCAGCAGCCGGGTGGCGATGGCGCTGAGGTGCACCGGCTTGCGCTGCAGCTCGCCGCGCGCGAACTGCGACAGCGTGAGCAGGCCATCGATCAGCTCGCCCATCTTCTTGCTCGCGGCCGTGATGCGCTGCAGGTGCGACTGGCTGTCGCTGCCCATGCCGGGGTTGTCTTCGTGCAGCGCCTGCGCGAAGCCGTTGATGATGCGCAGCGGCGAGCGCAGGTCGTGCGCCACCGCGTACGAGTAACTTTCCAGTTCGTCGTAGGCGGCCTTCAGGGCCTCGGTGCGGCGGTGGATGCGCTGCTCCAGCGAGGCGTTGAGCTGCTGGATCTCCAGCTCCGCGCGCTTGCGCTTGGTCACGTCCTGGATCACGCCGAGCGCGCGCACCGCGCGGCCCTGCGCGTCGCGCTCGAACTCGGCCTGCACCAGGAACCAGTGCTCTTCGCCGCCGAACAGCAGCCGGTACTCGATGTGGTAGTCGGCCTTGCCCTGCACCGCGAGCTTCCACAGCTCGAATGCCCTTGGAAAGTCGTCGGGGTGTGTCAGCGCGACCAGGTCCTGGGTGCTGAAGTCCGCCGAAGGCAGGCCCAGGATTTCGTGCGAGCCCGCCAGCGTGACGAAGCGCCCGGTGGTCAGGTCGGCGCGCCAGCTGGCCAGGCCCGCCAGGCCATGGGCCTGGCGCAGCAGGTGCTCGCTGGTGCGAAGCGCGTCCTCGATGGCCTTGCGCGCGCTGATGTCCTGCACCACCGCGATCAGGTAGTCCGGCTCGCCCGAGGCCTTGCGCACCAGCGAGATGGTGACGTGCGCCCAGACCACATGGCCCTGCCGGTGGATGTAGCGCTTCTCGAAGCTGTAGTGGTTGATCTCGCCGGCCAGCGTGCGCTTGAGCTGGCGCATGTCCAGCTCCAGGTCGTCGGGGTGGGTGAAGTCGCGGAAATGCTTGGTCAGCATTTCTTCCTTCGTGTAGCCCACGATGTCGCAATAGGTCTGGTTCAGGCGGATCCAGCGGCCATGGAGGTCGTTGTGCGCCATGCCGGTGGCGCTCTGTTCGAACGTGTCTTCCAGCTGCCGCTTGCTTTGCTGGAGCTGCTCGGTGGCCTCCTGAAAACGCTGGTTGCGGCGCTGCATCAGGGTGATGGCGCCCACCACCACGATCTGCGCCAGCAGATGCCAGAGGTTGAGCCAGAAGGCCTCGACCGGGTGGTCGATCGCCAGGCTCCAGTACGGCTTGACCATCAGGAAGTTGATCAACACCGTGCCCAGCACCGCGCTGAGCATGCCGGGCAGGAAGCCGCCGTACAGCGCGGCCAGCGCGGTCGCGAGCGAGAGGGTGATGAAGCGCCCGCCCGAATCGGCCGGCGCCAGCGCCATGCGCAGCCAGACGGCCGCGAAGGTGAGCAGCACGGCCACGGCGCAGCGAAGCCAAAGGCTGTGTTCTTCGGGTTGCCAGTTCGCCGCGCGCTGCCAGCCTTGCTGCAGCAGGTTCGTGGAGGACGGTGGGGTCGTCATGGGCGCGCGGTCCGAGGGGGTGCCCAGCTTACACCGGCTCGTGTCAGGCGGGGCGTCCCGGAGGCCGGCCGGCGGGGGCCAGGGCGCCCAGCACGTCGTCGATGGCGGCGGCCGTCTCCAGCGGCTTTTCCATCGGGAACAGGTGGCTGCCCTCCAGGATGCGAAGCCGCTCGGGGTGCGCCTTGCCCACCAGGCGCAGCGTCATCGCCATGCCCACCTGCTTCATTTCCTGCGAATCGGTGCCGCCGATGAAGCCCACCGGGCATTGCAGCGGGTGGCGGCGCAGCAGGCGGTCCAGGTTGTGGGGCAGGGTGTTGTAGATCGCGGTCTCCACCTCGCGGTCGAAGGCCAGCACGCGGTGCGGCCGGCCTTGCGCGTCGGCCGCGTCGCGCGTGCCGTGGTGGATGTAGTCGCGCAGCACGTGCGGGTCCCATTGGGCGAACGCCTTCTTGCTGCTGAAATGGGCGTGCGCGGTCTGCGCATCGGGCCAGCTGTGCCGCCGGCGTCGGCTCACCTTGCCCGGCGAGACCGAGCCCACCAGCTGCGTGCGCTTGATCAGCTCGAGCGTGCGCGCGCGCCAGCCACCGAGCACCGGCGAGTCGATCAGCACCACGCCGCGCACCGCGTGGCCGCCCAGCTTGGGGTGGCGCGCGGCGCACATGAGGCTGAGGAAGCCGCCCAGCGAATGGCCCACCAGCCAGGCGCCCTGGCCGTGGCGCTCCACCTCGGGGGCGGCGAAGTCCGCCAGCTGCTGCACCAGATGGGGCCAGTTGCTGGTCACCGGGTACTGCGGCTCATGGCCGAAGCGGTCCACCGCGCGCACCGTGTGGCCTCGGGCGCGCAGCGACTTGAAGAGCACCCCGTAGGTGCTGGCGGGGAAACTGTTGGCGTGGGAAAAGACGATCAGCGACATGCCTCAGATCAGCTTCTCTCGGGCGTTGGTGATCTTCTTGAGCGGCGCGTTGCGCGGGTTGTCGCTCAGCAGCGGCACGTCGGTGTGCGCGTCGTCCCAGGTCGGGTCCTCGATCTCGTCGAACACCTCGCGCAGCTTCTGGCCCCAGGTCTTGTGCAGCATGCGGAAGTAGGGGTTGTCGTTGTCGATGCAGGTGATCTTGTCGGACTGCAGCATGTTGGCCTCGTACACCGCCAGATCCAGCGGCAGACCCACCGACAGGTTGGACTTCAGCGTGGAGTCCATCGACACCAGCACGCATTTGGCGGCCTCGTCCAGCGGCGTCTCGGGCGCGATCACGCGGTCCAGCACCGGTTTGCCGTACTTCGACTCGCCGATCTGGAAGAACGGGGTCTCCGACGTGGCCTCGATGAAGTTGCCGGCCGAATACACCTGGAACAGGCGCATGCCCTCGCCGCGCACCTGGCCGCCGAAGATCATGGAGGCATTGAAATCCACGCCCGCGCGCTGCAGCGCATCGCCGTCGCGTTCGTACACGTGGCGCACCGCCGAGCCCAGCACGCGCGCGGCATCGAACATGCTCTTGGCGTTCCAGATCGTGATGGGCTCGCCGCCATCGGGGTCGGTGAGCTGCTCCACCTGCAGGATCTCGCGCACCGACTGCGAAATGCTCAGGTTGCCCGCCGACAGCAGGCACATGAAGCGGTCGCCCGGCTTTTCATAGACGATCATCTTGCGGAAGGTGCTGATCTGGTCCAGGCCCGCGTTGGTGCGCGAGTCGGAGAGGAAGACCATGCCCGCGTTGAGTTTGACGGCGACGCAGTAAGTCATGATGAGGCAGCGAGTTTCTTGAGGGCGTAAAGCTGTTCCAGCGCTTCGCGCGGGCTCAGGGTGTCGGGGTCGATCTGCGCCACGGCCGCCTGCAGCGGGTGCGCTTCAGGCTCCAGTGTGGCAGGTGGGGGCGCGAACAGGTCCACCTGGCTGCGGCTTTCTTCGCTCTGGGCCTCCAGAGCGGCCAGGGCGTGGCGCGCATGCTGCACCACCCCGGCCGGCACGCCGGCCAGGCGAGCCACCTGGATGCCGTAGCTGCGGCTGGCCGGGCCCGGTTCGATCTGGTGCAGGAACACGATGCCGCCACCGCCCTTGCCGCCCGACTCCACCGCGCTCACGTGCACGTTCACCGCCGCGTGGTGGCTGGCGGGGAATTCGGTCAGCTCGAAATAGTGCGTGGCGAACAGCGTGTAGGCGCGCGACTTGTCGTGCAGGTGCGTGGCGATGCCGCCGGCCAGCGCCAGACCGTCGAAGGTGGATGTGCCCCGGCCGATCTCGTCCATCAGCACCAGGCTCTCGGGCGTGGCGGCGTTCAGGATTTGCGCGGCCTCGGTCATCTCCACCATGAAGGTCGACTGCGCGTTGGCCAGGTCGTCGGCCGCGCCGATGCGGGTGTGGATGGCGTCGATCGGGCCCAGGCGGCACGAGGTGGCCGGCACGTGGCTGCCCATGCTGGCCAGCAGCACGATCACCGCCACCTGCCGCATGTAGGTGCTCTTGCCGCCCATGTTGGGGCCGGTGATCACCTGCATGCGCTGCTTGGGGCCCATCACGGTGTCGTTCGCGATGAAGCTGCCGCCCGAGCTTTCGTTCAGCCGCGCCTCCACCACCGGGTGGCGGCCGCCGCGGATGTCGATGCAGGGCTCGGGCACGAACTGCGGCGCGCACCAGTTCAGCGTGAGCGCGCGCTCGGTCAGCGCGCACAGCGCGTCCAGCGCGGCCATGGCGCGCGCCAGCTGCGTGAGCACGGGAATGTAGGCCTGCAGCTCGTCCAGCAGGTGGTCGTACAGCCACTTCTCGCGCGCCAGCGCGCGGTCCTGCGCCGACAAGGCCTTGTCCTCGAAGGCCTTGAGCTCGGGCGTGATGAAACGCTCGGCGTTCTTCAGCGTCTGGCGGCGGCGGTAGTCGTCCGGCACCTTGGAGGCCTGGCCTTGCGTGACCTCGATGTAGAAGCCATGCACTTTGTTGAACTGCACGCGCAGGTTGGCGATGCCGGTGCGCGCGCGCTCGCGCTGCTCCAGCTCGATCAGGAAGGCATCGCTGTGGTTCTGGATGCCACGCAGCTCGTCCAGCTCGGCATCGAAGCCGTCGGCGATCACGCCGCCATCGCGCACCAGCGCGGCCGGCTCGGGCAGCAGCGCGTCGCGCAACAGCTCGGCGCAGCCCTCGGGTGGCGTGAGGTGCGCGGCAATGCCATGAAGCAGACCGCCAGCGGCCTGCGGGCCCAGCTGCGCCGCCAGCTGGCGCGCGCGCTCCAGCGTCTGGCCCAGGCCCACCAGCTCGCGCGGCTTGACCTGGCGCAGCGCCGTGCGCGCGGTGATGCGCTCCACGTCGCTCGCGCCCTTGAGCGACTGCCGCAGCGACTGCCACAGGCCACCGCGCAGCGTGTCGATGGCGGCCAGCCGCGCGCGCGCCTCCGCGCGCTCGCGCCGGGGCTCCAGCAGCCAGCTGCGCAGCGCGCGGCTGCCCATGCCGGTGCAGCACACGTCCAGCAGCGAGAACAGCGTGGGGCTGGTCTCGCCGCGCAGCGTCTGCGTCAGTTCCAGGTTGCGCCGCGTGTTCAGCGGCAGGTCGATGCGCTCGCCGCTGCGCGCCACCTGCAGGCTGCTCACGTGCGTGAGCGCGCGGCCCTGCGTGTGTTCGGCGTAGTTCAGCAGTGCGGCGGCGGCCGCGTGCGCGTCCGGCATGTCCTGCGCGTCCCAGGCGGCCAGGCTCGCGGCCTGCAACTGCTCCAGCAGCTTGCGCTGGCCCAGCGCGGCGTCGAACGCCCAGGCCGGGCGCAACACCGCCACCAGCCGACCGCCGTTGCTGCCGCTCTGGCTGGCCAGGGCCTGCACCGATTTTTCGAACGCGGGCGTGGCGTCGGCGCTGTACAGCACCTCGCCGGGCGAGACGCGCGCCACCCAGTCGGCCAGCTCGTCGCTCGCGCACTGCGCCAGGAACACGATGCCCTGCGTGACCGACATCCACGCCAGCCCGCAACCCGTGCGCGCACCCGGGTGCACCGCCATCAGCAGCGCTTCGGACTTGTCCGACAGCAGCTCGCTGTCCGTCAGCGTGCCCGGCGTCACCACGCGCACCACCTTGCGCTCCACCGGCCCCTTGGCCGTCGCCACGTCGCCCACCTGCTCGCAGATCGCCACCGACTCGCCCAGCTTGATCAGGCGCGCCAGGTAGGTGTCCACCGAGTGGAAGGGCACGCCGGCCATGATCACCGGCTGGCCGGCCGACTGGCCGCGCTGCGTGAGCGTGATGTCCAGCAGGCGCGCGGCCTTCTCCGCGTCCGCAAAGAACAGCTCGTAGAAATCGCCCATGCGGTAGAACAGCAGCGTGTTCGGATGCCCAGCCTTCAGGCCGAGGTACTGCTGCATCATGGGCGTGTGCGTAGAGAAGTCTAATTTATCATTTGAAATCAACAACTTACGGACTCCTCAATCGCTTCTTGGTGTAATTTTGGTGTAATCCGAGCCATGTTTTGCATGCCCTCCCAGATGCGCTCAAGTTCCCTGGAGGACTCCGTGTCTATCCATCGTCCGTAGACCGTCACCAGCATCGAGTAGTCCTTGTGCCCCATCTGGTTGGCGATGAAGGCCAGGTTGCCCCGGGCCGTCAGGTTCCAGCAGGCGAAGGTGTGGCGAGTCTGATAGGCCGGCCGTGCACGAATCTCCGCGCGCCGGATGAGGTTGCCCCACTTAGTGTTCCAGGCGCTTGGCACGAAGTAGTCGTTCACGACCGCCTTGCGTGCCTGCGTCTTCGGCGACAGGAGCACACGCACGTGGTCGATGCGCGATTCATGCCGATTGAGCCATACGGTCAGGTCGGCCGTCTCGCGCTGCTCCGCATCGGCGACCAGCACCTTCAGTGCCTCGCGCGCCGGCGGCTGCAGCAGCACGGTGCGCTCCTTCTTCGTCTTGGGCACTTTGAACGTCACCGACTGCGTTACCGAACGGCGCACCTTGATATGACTGAAATCCGGTGCCACGTCCTCCACGGCCAAGGCGCACAGCTCGCCCGGCCGAAGCCCGGTATAGACCGCCACCGTCACGGCGGCCTTGTCGATGGGATGCAAGCATCCCTTCTCGATGAGCGCCAGGTACTCTTCGTAAGTCAGCGGGTCAGGATCTTTGATGCTCTTGGTGAAGCGCACGCAATGCTTGCCGAGTTCGCCGCAGTAGTGGTTGTTCTCGCACCAGTAGAGGAAGCCGGAGAACGTCGCCAGATAGTGGTTTACCGTGGACACGGCCCGCGTGGCGATCAGGTCCACGCGCAGCTTCTGGATGTCCTCGGGGAGCAGGGCATCGACCATGCGCGTGCGGCCGAGCGTGTCCACGCAGATGTCGAGAGCGACTTCGTAGCGCGATTGTGTTTCCGGTGTGATGTCCACCGCCTTCAGCGGCTTGTAGCGGTCGCACAGTTCGCCCACACGCTTGCCGCCAAGGGGCAAGCTCGCGGCAGAGCGTGAATGCGGGAAGAAGTCGGCCTCGTTGTAGGTGCCGTTCCTCAACGCGAACAGTGCCGCGCTGCGCAACTGGTCGGCATGCTTGATGTTGTTGCGGGTCGGCTCTAGGGGAAGCGTATGGGCATGCCTATCACGCTTGTACATGAAAAAGACGCGGATCGAGTTGCCGCGCACTTCGACGCCGGGAAACCCCGTGCTGGTTGCTGCTGCCTTTGCCATGGTTTACCTCACAGGTTGCCCTTCCGTGATGCCATCGAGGGGCCACTGGCCGGTCTTGAGCATGAACAGCTCAAACAGGCCGGGTGGCATGGCTCGATCGCCGGCCTCCCATTGCTGCCACCCACGCAGGGAAGCGCGCACGGTGTGCGCGGCTTCTGTCTGCGTGAGCCCCACGGCGAGGCGGGCTTTGCGGATGGCGTCGGGTGTAGGGTCGTGAGGTTTTGGGGCGTTCATGGCGCCGGTAGCGAAAGCCCGATCCGCAGGTGCGGCCGGGAGGGAACTACGCGGGCAGATTATACGCTCAATGAGTGCATAACCATTTTCTTGGATCGCCATCATGGCCGTCGTCTTGCCGAAGGGGCTAGAAGGAGTGGGCAAGTGCATCGCTCTCGACCCAGCGCTCGAACTCGCCCAGGTTCACGAAAATTCGTCCGTCAGGGGCCTTCCGCCAGATGCGGCCCTCGATCCAGATGCCGCCCTTGATCTTGTGCCGCACGGCGTTCTCGCTATAGCCGGTGATTTCGGCGAAGCGCTTGATGAGTACCCACTGGCTCGGATTGCCCATGTTGACCTCCGCTCACGACGCGACCATTCGTGCGAAAGCTCCATGGCCGGGTGTCTGGCTAAGTGTGCGAGTTGGACGCCAAACAGAAAACCCGCGTGGGCGTACCTGAGCGTAGACGGGCGTCAGCAGGCATCGACATGGCGTCCCGGCGTGCCGCCGTCGGGCTCGCGGGCTGCGCCCCGCGCTTCGTGCCGAATCGCGGCCATTCGGCTTTGATCCCTGACGCCTTCGGCCCTGACGGGCCTGCGCTCCGCTTGCCGAAAACCCCGCGTGTGTGGGGTGGTGTGAGGGGGCGGTCTTGCTGTGTCCCTTCACCGTATCACGGCGTTCTCGCCGTGCAAGGGCTGCGCGCGCAATGCGCGCTTGCGTCCTAGCGGCCGTCTGCGACCCCTGACTGCTGCGCTGCGCCGTGAGGGCGACGGTTCCGGGCAATTCCGCCCTTGCAACCGGAGAACCGTCATGAACGACAAATCACACGTTTCCCTCGAACAGCACGTTTGCCTGGTCTGCGGCACGGCGTTCGATACCGGCGCCATTCTGCTGGACAAGCGCCTGCGCGCGAGCATGGAGCGCCATACGGCGACCGGCTGGGGCCTGTGCCCCGAGCATCAGAAGCTGTCCGACGATGGCTTTGTCGCGCTGGTCGAATGCGATCCGCAGCGCAGCGGCTCGCAGGCCGGCGGGCGCATGAAGCCCGAACAGGCATACCGGACGGGCCGGCTGGCCCATCTGCGGCGCACGGTGTTCGCGCAGGTGTTCAACGTGCCGATCGCGGACGAGCAGGCTTGCGTCTTCGTTGAGCCTGGCGTGATCGAGCAGTTGCAGTCGATGACAGCGCCGGCGGCGAACTGATCGCGCCGCGCTTCCTTCGGTGCGTCGTTCCTTCGGGAGCGGCGCACCTTTCTTTTTGCTGCGCCCCGGTATCTGTCTCCGCGCCTGCGGCGCTGCGCGCTTCGCTTGCCAAAAAACCGGGTGAGTGGAGGTGCGAGGGAGGCGGTCTTGCTGTTCCCTTCATCGTGCCACGGCGTTCTCGCCGTCAAGGGCTGCGCGCCAGTGGCGCTTGCGGCCCGTGGCCGTCTTCGACCCCTGACTGCTTGCGCTGCGCCGTGCCCCGGAAGGGCCGGGCAATTCCACCATGAACAACGCACTCATCACTGACGAGCAGCGCGTCGTGCTGCTGGCCAACGGCCGCGAATCCTTGGAGAACCCGGACTTCGATCCGGCCCCCGTGGTCAAGCTGTTCACGCCGGACGCCGGCGCGACCTGGCTGCTGACCGCGATTGATCCCGATGACCACGACCACGCCTTTGGTCTTTGTGACCTGGGCCTGGGGGCGCCGGAAATCGGCTGGGTCAGCTTGGGCGAACTGGCGGCGGTGCGCGGCGGGCTGGGCCTGCCGATCGAGCGCGACCTGTCTTTCCGCGCCGAGAAGCGGTTGAGCGCCTATGCGCGCGATGCGCGACTGGCTGGCCGGGTTGTTGTCTGAGCCGGCCCTGGGAGCGCCGCAAGGCGCTCCTTGCGCTTTCCCAACCTTCGCAGGAGATCCATGCCATGAGCAGCCATCACGACTACATCATCGAAATCACGGCGCAGCACGATGCGTTCAAGCCATTCGCGCCGGAGAACGGCCAGCCCTTGCGCTTCAAGATCGGAGACGCGGTGATCTTCACCAACGAATTCGGTGCGCAGTTCCGGCGTCGTGTCACCGGGTTCTATCGGCCCAGCGGGCTTTCGGGCCTGTACGCACGCGGTGCGCGCTACTTGCTGGACTCGTCATCGCCGTGCATGCCGGTATCGGAATCCAGCCTGCGTCCTGACGACTCGGCGTGATGCCTACGCGCCCCTCACGGGGCGCTGCGCGCTGCGCTTGCCTCCAGGGGAAAGCCCTGCCGGCTATCCCCGCCGCGCAGGCTTGGCGCCCCTGAACACCGCCGACTCGGCTGCGCCGGATCGGCCAGACCGCATTCGCAGCAGATCCACACGGCCTTGCATGTGCTCATCCTGATCCTGTGGTTCCTTCACCTATGAAGTCTGGGCGTCCCCGGCCACCTGGGAGATGGCCGGTCGCGCTGTCGTGCGCGTAGCGCATCGAGCCGCCTGCGGCGTCTCGCCCCTTCGGGCTTCCATCGTTCCCTCGCTCCGCTCGGCTGACGCCTCCGGCCCGGCTTCTAGCTTCGGGCCTGCGCGCTTCGCTTGCCGTGCGGTTCGGCACACAGGGATGGCCGTTGCCATGTCCAGCCGTCTCCCCTGACTTCATCACCTTGTCCGCGACTGTAGCCCGCGGCCTGGTGCCGTCAAGGCGCGCAGGGCCGTGTCCTCGGCTGCGCCTGCGGGCCGCACCAACCCTGCGCTTGTCTCCTTGACGGCCCCCGTCCACGGGCTCCCTTTCGTCGCGGGCGATGAACTCAGGAAAGACGGTGGCAACAGGGCCAACCGGGTTCCTCGTGCCGACCGCACCGAACAGCCGAAAGGCTGGGCTCCGAATCTAGGAATCCGGTGTGCGGTTTTCTTCAACAGCCATTTTGTTCAGGAGAAAGAGCATGCAACTCGCATCCCGCTTCGCTTCCCACTCCCCGGCGCTGCGCAGCGACTACCCGCTGTCCGATGACCAGATTCATCGCGTGGCCCCGTCCATCTTCGCGGATGCCCCGCACGAAAGCCGTTCGCAGCGGTACGCCTATATCCCCACCGCCGCCGTACTGACCGAGCTTCGCAAAGAAGGCTTTCAGCCTTTCATGGTGACGCAGACCCGCGTGCGCGATGAAGGCAAGCGCGAGCACACGAAACACATGCTGCGCCTGCGCCATGCCAGCCAGATCAACGGCGCGGAGGCTAACGAAATCGTGCTGCTGAACTCCCATGACGGCACGAGCAGCTATCAGATGCTGGCCGGAATGTTCCGCTTCGTTTGCAGCAATGGCCTTGTCTGCGGCGACACCGTGGCGGACGTGCGCGTGCCCCACAAGGGCGACGTGGCCGGTTCCGTCATCGAAGGCGCTTTCGAGGTGTTGAGCGGCTTCGAGCGCGTGAAGGAATCCCGCGATGCCATGCGCGCAATCACGCTGGACGAAGGCGAGTCCGAAGTGTTCGCCCGTTCCGCGCTGGCCCTCAAGTACGACCCCGCCGACAACAAGCCCGCGCCCATCACCGAATCGCAAATCCTGATGCCGCGCCGGTTCGACGACCGCCGCCCCGACCTGTGGAGCGTGTTCAACCGCACGCAGGAGAACTTGACCAAGGGCGGATTGCATGGCCGCAGCGCCAACGGACGCCGCCAGCAGACCCGACCCGTGCAGGGCATTGATTCCGATGTGCGCCTGAACCGCGCCCTCTGGATGCTGGCCGATGGCCTGCGCCAGTTGAAAGCCTGAACCGTTCCCCCGCCGGAGGGGCGGTTCCCCTCCATTCCCTTGTTTCACTCGATTGGAGATTCGCTATGAACGCCGTTACCCAAACCGAAGCCCGCGCCATCCAAGCCCCCGCGCTGGAAGCCGCCGACCCGACCAAGAACCTGATTCTGGTTCCGCTGTCGCGGCTGGTGCTGCGCCCCACGGGCCGCAACGTGCGCAAGACCCCGCGCATGTCCATCCCCGAACTGGCTGCGAGCATCCAGCGCGTGGGCCTGCTGCAAAACCTGATCGTCATTGCATCCGCCGATGGCGAGCATTACGAAGTCGTGGCCGGTGGCCGACGCCTCGCAGCCCTCAAGCTGCTGGCGAAAAAGCACCGCATCAGCAAGGAATGGGAAGTGCCTTGCCTGCTGGTGGCCGATGGCACCGCCCGCACGGCCAGCCTCACCGAAAACGTGCAGCGCGAAGCCATGCACCCCGCAGACCAGTTCGAGGCTTTCGCCGCGCTGGTGGCCGAAGGCCGTCCCATCGAGGACATTGCGGCAGATTTCTCCGTTACGCCGCTGGTGGTGCAGCGCCGATTGAAGCTGGCGAACGTCTCGCCCCGCCTCATGGCTGACTATCGCGCCGATGCCGTGAGCCTTGACCAGTTGATGGCCCTTGCCATCACCGATGACCACGCCGCGCAGGAAAGCGCGTTCTACGATGCGCCAACCTGGCAGCGCGGCCCGTCCGCGCTGCGCGAACGCCTCACCGAGCGCGAAATCGACGCCTACCGGCATCCGCTGGTGCGCTTCGTCGGGCTGGACACCTACGAGGCCGCAGGCGGTGGCATCCGCCGTGACCTGTTCGCGGAAGATGACGCGGGCGTGTATCTGACCGATGCCGCGCTGCTGGAACGGCTGGCGCAAGACAAGCTGGCAGGCATCGCCGCCACTGTCCGCGTCGAGGGTTGGGCGTGGGTGGATGCCACGCCGGGCGTGACCCATGCCGACCTGCACGCTTTCCAACGCGCACCGAAGGAGCGCCGCGAACCGAACAAGCGCGAAGCGGCACGCATCGAGAGGCTGCAAGCCAAGATGCACGAACTGGCCGAAGCCGTGGATGCTGCGCTGGACGCCGACGACGAGGACAAGGCCGACGCCTTGCAGGAGGAAGGCGAAACCGTGGGCGAGCAGTTGCAGGCGCTGGAAGATGGCTTGCAGGACTACGGCGCGAACGTGAAGGCCGCAGCCGGTGCGATCGTCACCATCGACCGCAACGGCGAGGCCGTGATTCATCGCGGCTTGATGCGCGAGGCCGAGGCCAAGGCGCTGCGCACGCTGGAAAGGCTACGCCAAGGGTTCGGCAGCGAAGGCGAATCCGAGAACGACGACGAAGGCGAGGACGGAGACGACGACAGGCAGCCCAAGACCGCCGCCATGTCCGACCGGCTGGCGCAGCGGTTGAGCGCCCACCGCACGGCGGCGCTGCAAATCGAAGTCGCACGGCATCCGCACGTCGCGCTGGCCGCGCTGGTGCATGGCATGGTGCAGACCGTCTTGCAGGAACGCCACTACGGCCACGATTTGCCGCTGGGCGTGGGCCTGAAATTGCAAGACCGGCTGGAAGGCATGGCCCCTGACTGGCCGGAATCTCCCGCCGCCGTGGCACTCCGTGAACTGCAACAGGTGGCCGGCGAAGCCTTGCCGGAGGACAGCGCCGAACTGTTCGCCGAGCTGCTGGCGAAGCCGCAAGACGAACTGGTGCGGCTGCTGGCCGTGTGCGTGGCTTCCACGGTGGACGTGGTGACGCCCCGCGCCACGCCGCACCAGCCCGGCGCGGAACTGGCGCAGGCCGTGGGCCTCGACATGGCCGCATGGTGGAAGCCAACCGCAGAAGGCTACTTCAAGCATGTTTCCAAGGCCGTGATTCTGGATGCCGTAGGCGCGTTTGCCCCGGAATCCGTCACCCGGCTGGCGAAGTTGAAGAAGGCCGACATTGCCAGCGAAGCCGAGCGGCTGGCCGATGGCACGGGCTGGATGCCCGCCATCTTCAAGGCCGCAGGCCCGCAGGATGCGGTGCAGGAGGCATGCCCGGAGCAGCACGCCCCGGAGGATGCCGAAGCAATGGCGGATGAACCCGCCGAGGCGCTGGCCGCTTGACCCGCGCCGAAGGCAAGCGCCCCGGCCTCGACCGGGGCGCTTTGCTGGAAGGAGAAGCCCCCCATGACCCGCACCGCCACCAGCCGCCCGCGCATGGCGGCGATCTACGCTCCCGGCACGGTGCGCGCCCGCCGCTGGCACGGCGCAGGCGACGTGCGCGGCTACCGCCCGCCCTCGGGCTGGACGGCCCGCGCCGACCTCACCGACATTCACCCCATCACGGGCCGCGCCTTGCCGCGTGCCGTGTGGTGGCTCATCGAAACGAAGGAATAACCGCGATCAGCACCGCGCCCAGGCCGTTCCGTCCTGGGCGCGGTGAAACGCAAAATCCGGGCGCGGCAGTGGCCGCGCCCGGTGTTCAAGGCCAACAGCCCAGCCAGAACGCCGCCGCCTTCGCGTTGGCTCAGGCGGCGGCGTTGAAGGCATCGCTGTAGCGCGCGATGCCTTCGGGCACTGGCCCATGCAGGGCCAGCGCCATGAAGTAGCCGGGCGGCACGCCCGGCAGTTGCAGGCCCGCATGGGCCTGAAAGCCAAAGCGCCCGTAGTACGCGGGATCGCCTAGCAGCACGCAACCAGCGGCTCGCATGGCCCGCAGTTCAGACAGCGCCTGTTCCATCAGGCGCGAGCCGATGCCGTGCCCCTGCCTTTGCGGCAGGACGGAGATCGGCCCCAACCCGTACCAGCCATCGGCCTTCCGTCCCTGGTCATCGGTGATCGTGACGGGGGACAGTGCGACGTGGCCGACGATCTGCCCATGCTCCTCGGCCACGATGGAAAGCGTCAGTTCATTGGTGGCGCGCAGGGCACGCACGATGAATTGCTCGGTGTGGCTGGTGTGCGGCGCATCGGCAAAAGCGGCCGTCGTGACGGCTTCGATGGCAGCAATGTCGTCCGGGGTCTCGTGTCGTAGCTGGAGGGTCATGGGCTTGTCTTGGATTCTTTCCTGAAAATATAGAACGACCTGGGCGTGTCGGCGCGATGCGCCGCCGGGCTTTCAGGCTGCGCCCCGTGCCGTCTTTGCCGTCACGGCCATTCGGCTTCAATCCCTCACGCCTTCGCGCCTGTGGCGCTGCGCGCTTCGCTTGCCTCCAGGGGAAAGCCCTGCGGGCTATCCCCGCCGCGCTGCGCTTGGCACCCCCCTCGATACCGCCGAATCGGGCTGCGCCGGATCGGCCGGATCAGCGTCCCGACGCGAGGGGCGGGGGCGACGGGCAGATACGCCGGAGCTTGCTACGGCAGGTTGCACGAATGCGTGCCGTCCTTGACGCTGGCGGTTCGTTGCCTGGTCGTCACGAGGGGCGGTTCACGGACACGCCGACTGGCCTTGCGATGGGCTTCCACGCCGCGCTTCATACCAGACGCCGCGGGTGTTGGGGGCGTGCTCACCAGTCGTTGGGCGTGGCCCTTGCCAGTGTCAGGAAGACTAGCCGGTGAAGCCGTGCAGCGCGGGATGCCGAGTGGACCATGACTCCTTCCGGGGTGGTTCGGCCCAGGGCGTCCTTGTCTCGTTGTGAATCCTGGCGGGGGCGCGGCTGCGCCTCGGGCTTCTGTGGCTGCAACCTTCCAGCCCAAATAATTTCCCCTGCGCTGCGCGCATTCCTCGCGGGACAAATTATTTGGTCTTCCAGGTGCTCCACTGCGTTGCGCCCGCACGCGGTGCAGCCAGCCCGTCCCCCGCCGGCCGGATCACAACAAGGACGCGATGGGCGCGAACCTTGTTCAACCGTAAGGAGATTCATCATGGCAAACATCGGCACCTTCACCGCGGAGAAAGACGGCTTCACCGGCACGCTGCGCACCCTGACGCTCAACGTCAAGGTCAAGATCGTCCCCAACGACAAGGGCGACAACGACAACGCCCCCGACTTCCGCGTGCAGGTCGCTGGCCACGACATCGGTGCGGCATGGAAGAAGGTCAGCAAAGCCGAACGGCCCTACGTGTCCGTGACCCTCGACGATCCTTCGTTCCCGGCCACCGTCTATGCCCGCCTGATCGAAGGCGAGGACGGCACGCACGACCTGATCTGGTCGCGCAACAAGCCCCAGGCGGCGTAACCGCCGCAGCGCCCCGCCCCTCGCGGCGGGGCGCTGTGTTGCTGGGCAGCGTAGCAAGGAGGCAGGACCGTTGGAGCGTGGGCTATGTCAGGCTGCTTCCCTATGCGTTGGGTTCGTGGCTGCGGATGCGGCATGGCGTGTCGGTGCTTTGCACCGCCGGGCTTTCGGGCTGCGCCCCGTGCCGCCTTCGCCGTCACGGCCATCCGGCTTCAATCCCTCACGCCTTCGCGCCTGCGGCGCTGCGCGCTGACGCTCGCACTCTCCAGGGCAAAGCCCTGCGGGCTATCCCCGCCGCGCAGGGCTTGGCGCCCCTCGATACCGCCGAACCAGCTGCGCCGGATCGGCCTGGCGAGCACCGATGCGCGCGCTACGGCGCATCGGCCTGCTGCGTCACGGCCTCCAGCTCCTGCCGCACCTGCGCCAGAAGCCGCTCGGCCCGCCGCGTGTCGTCACCAGCATAGGCCAGTGTCAGCAGCGTGAGCGGATGGACCTCCATGACCTCGCACAGCTCGGCCAGTTTGTTCAGGGTCGGGCTTTTCAGGTCGCGCTCCAGCGAACTCATGTAGGTGCGGCTGGACACGTTGGAGAAGGCCTCTTGGCTCAACCCCCGCGCCTTCCTGATGGTCTTCAACGCCTCCGACAATGTGTGCTTCGCTGCCAAGCTTGGATCTCCGCAAAATCCAAGATGACAGCCGATTGCGCCCTATAGGACTACAATCTATAGTATTCATCGCTGCGCTTTCCCGCTTTTGCGCCTGCACGGAAACCCGCTTGCGCTGATTCCCACAGAACCGTAAAACCGCATTCGTGCCTTTCCCCAAATGCGCCGATGCGGCTTCGCGCTTTCACGCTTCGGCGGATTTGTTCAAAGAAGGGGCCGCCCCATGAACCGACTCACCACCGAGGACGAGCACAGGCAACTGCTGGCCCACGGCCAGGCTCGCGCCGCTGGCGAAGCCATCGACCCGCGGCCCGTGGTGCGGTTGTTCACGCCGGACGCGCACGCTACCTGGCTGCTGGCCGCGCTGAACCCCGCCGATGGCGACACTGCCTGGGGCCTGATCGACCTGGGATTGGGAATGCCGGATCTGGGGGAAATCAAGCTGTCGGATCTGGCTGCCATCGTCGGGCCACGCCAACAGCTCGTGATGCGGGACCGGTATTTCCAGGCAGTACGCCCACTGTCCGAATACCTGAGACTGGCCCGGGAGAACGGCTCCATCGTCGATTGAGCCGTTCGCGTTCCGGAGCAGCCGGGGCGCATTGAGGCCATTTTCGTCTGGCTTCAGACCCGTCAGGTCTCAATCTGCGCTGTTGCACCGGCACGGGGCAACTCTGGCGCAAACAGCCATGATGGCTGGCGCGGCGTGCGGCAGTGTGGGCGTCGCAGGAGACGGCTTGTTCTCATGCGCTACAGCAAGCTTTTTAGACGGTTTTGTGCAATGTACCGGATTCAAATCGTCTTGACACAAGATTTACGCTCTGACCAGTTTTTTTACGATTGGGGCCTGATGCGATGATGCTTGCGCGGTGATGTTTGTGGCGCTGCTCCTGTGTTTAAAGGGAGCTTCGCCATGACCGATCACCGCACCGCGCCTTGGTATCCGACGGCCGCGTACCTCTACGTGTTGCACCTCGATGCTCCTGCTCTGGCTTGGGAATACCTGCGCAGGAATCCCGATTACCGGCTCGACTGGCTGCGCCGTCATCGCAGATCGCAAGCGGCGCATCCAGCGGCGCAGCCCTGGGGCCTGCGCCTGCTGGAAGATCCAGCCCTGGATGCGCGTGACGCGCATCCGGCCTGGTTCCCCGACCATGAGGCCGTGGTGCATCTCTACGCCGACGACGATCCACCGCCAGATGCCGGCGCCTTCGAGTTCTGGAATGTCCCCGGCCACAAGCACCTGATCCACGACGGCAAGCGCCTCGTGCTGACAGCGCACTGGCCTGGCTGCTGCGTGCGTCTCGCGCTCGGGCCGGGCCTGGAAGACGGCATGGCCTGCCTCTGCGCCATGCGGACCTGCGCCTCGCCATGCGCTCGCTACCGCGCGCTGGCGGCCGGGCTGGATGCGTTGACCGCAGCGACTGCGGCCACGCCTGCGGCGGCGGCTCGCGGACGGCCCACGCCTGCTGCCTTGCAAGAACTGCACACCCTGCAGGCGCTAGACGCGACCCTGGCGGGTGCGTCCTTGCGCGAAGCGGCCGAAGGGTTGTTCGGTGTGGACGCCGTGGCCGATTGGTATAGCGACGGTGGCCTGCGCTCCAGGGTGCGCCGTCTGGTGCAGCGCGGCGATGCGCTGATGCGCGGCGGCTACCGCCGCTTAGCACAGCTTGCGCCGCTTGAGAAGGGTCGTTCTGCATCCGGCGCAGATCGGCCCTGAGCAGGAAGGCCGCGTTTTCTGAGACTGCCTCCATCCGGTTGCGCTGTGCGGCCGGAGCTTTGCAACCGATGGAGGTTCTCGCCATGCGTCCCGCTCCCTTGCGGCCTGCCGCCGCTGCCGTTGCCACGACGGCCCAACCCCAACGCTACCTGACCAACGACGAAGCCGCCGACTATCTGCGGCTGTCGCCGCGCACGCTGGAGAAGCAGCGCGTGCTGGGTGGTGGACCCAAGTTCCGCAAGTTCGGCCGCCGAGTCATGTACGCCGTGGCCGACCTCGATGCCTGGGCCGCCGAGCGCAGCTTCGACAGCACGTCCGATCCCGAGTACGCCGAGCACCATGCGGCGGACAGCCGTGCGCGCTGAACGCCGGCGCGCGGGTGGCCTTCGCCATGTCCAGTCCTGCGCTGCCGTCCCGGCAGCGGCCCGTGCCGGAACGCGAACAGCTCGACCTGTTCCGCGCCCTGCCGGGCGACATGGCGCCGCGCGACAGCCAGGACCTGATGGCGTTTCCGTTCTTCTCGCTGGCCAAGTCGCGGCGCACGGCGCCGATCGACTTCCGCGCTGGCGACGTGACGATCCGCGTGGAAGGCACGGCCGAGCACGGCATCGCCACAATCTGGGACGCCGACGTGCTGATCTGGGCCGCCTCGCAGATCGTGGAAGCGCGCGACGCGGGCCTGCGTCCATCGCGGCTGATGCAGGTGCGCCCCTACGAGGTGCTGCGTTTCATCGGGCGCGGTACGTCGCTGCGCGACTACCAGCGCCTCAAGGCCGCACTGGATCGCCTGCAATCGACTACGGTGGCCACATCCATCCGGGAGACGAGCGGTCGGCGTCTGCACCGCTTCTCGTGGATCAACGAGTGGAAGGAAATGGCCGACGCCCGCGGCACGCCGCTGGGCATCGAACTGATCCTGCCAGACTGGTTCTATGCCGGCGTGCTCGACGCCGCCCTGGTGCTGACCATCGACCCAGCGTATTTCCGGCTCACGGGCGGCATCGAGCGCTGGCTGTACCGGCTGGTGAGGAAGCACGGCGGTCGGCAGCCGGGCGGCTGGCAGTTCGACTTCCAGCACCTGTACCGCAAATCGGGCAGCGTGGCGCGGTTCTACGACTTCGCGGCCGACTTGCGCGCGCTGGTGGCGCGGCAAGCCCTGCCGGGCTACCTGCTGGGCATCGAGCATGCCGCTGGCGTTGCCTCGCCGCTGCTGACCTTCCGGCCCGTGCCGCCCACGGCACGGGGATAAGCGGTGCGTGGCCTGTGGACGGACTCGTGCTATCAGGCAACACAGGTGTCGTGCTATCAGGCAACGAATCCTCGTGCTATCAGGCAACAAAATCGGCCGCAAAGCCAATGCTGGCGCGGGTTTCGGCCTCTCCTAACTTCCCTAACTCAAATGCTCTAACCGGTAGTAGAGGCGCCGCGCCCTGGTGGACAACCGCCAGGCAGCACGAAGCGCAGAGGAGAAAGACCGGCTTTCCAGCCAGGAGGGCCGCGCCATGATCTTCGCGTTTCTCAACCAGAAAGGCGGTGTCGGCAAGACCACGCTCGCCACGCACATCGCGGGCGAACTGGCGATGCGCGGCCTGCACGTCATCCTGCTGGATGCCGACCCGCAGGGTTCCTCGCTCGACTGGACGCAGCGCAGAAGCCAGCAAGGCTTGCCACGGCTGTTCAGCGCCGTGGGCCTTGCCCGCGAGACGCTGCATCAGGAAGCGCCGGAGCTGGCCCGCCGCGCCGATCACGTCATCATCGACGGCCCGCCGCGCATCGCCGCCCTGGCGCGCTCCGCGCTGCTGGCGGCCGAGCGCGTGCTGATCCCGGTGCAGCCCAGCCCCTACGACGTGTGGGCCAGCGCCGAGATGGTTTCGCTGATCCGCGAAGCGCAGGTGTTCCGGCCTGCGCTGCGCGCGGCCTTCGTCATCAACCGGCGCGTCAGCACCACCATCATCGGCAGGGAGGCGCGGCAGTCGCTGGCCGAACAGCCGCTGCCGGCGCTGCGCTCGGAGATCCACCAGCGCATCGTCTTCGCCGACAGCGTGGCCGCTGGCCGGCTCGCCCGCGAAACCGCGCCCGACAGCGCCGCCGCACGCGAGATCGCCGCGCTCACCGATGAACTGCTGCGGTGGCCGACATGAGCGGCCCACGCAGCAAGCGCGTCGGCATCGGCGCGCGTCCGCCCGCGAATCCGCACGCCGAGGCGTGGATTCGCCAGGGCGATGCCGATGCGCTCAACAAGGGCGACCTCTACACGGCCCGCCTGACGCTCGACATTACGCCCGCCATGCGGGCGCGCATCAAGGTGTCGGCCTTCACGCGAGGCGTGACCGTGGCCGAACTGCTGCGCGGCCTGCTGGAACGGGAGTTTCCCGACAAGCGCCCGGAGAACCTGCCATGAACGCATCCGCCTTGCCTGCCGCTCACGCGGCAACGGCTGCACCGGCTGCTGCGCCGCCGCCTTCGCTTTCGACGCTCGCCGGCCAGGCTGGCAGCGTGCCGCTGACTCGCGTATCGCTCGCCTACATCGAACCGCGCTTCAAGCTCTACCTGCGTTTCGGCGAACCGGCACGCACGCTGCGGCTCGACCGCTGGCGGCGCTGCGCGGTGTTCCTGCCGCGTGCAATGTTCTGCCGTGTGCGCTGGGAGGCAAACGACTACGGCACGATCCGCTGGCAGCTCATGGTGATGCAAGCCGCCACGCCGCTGGACGACATGCAGCGCATCCCCGGTGTGCGGCCGGGCGCACGCCTGCTGCTGCACGCCGAAGGCGAAAACGCGGTGCGTGCCGTGCTGGAACGCATCGACGGCATCGACGCGCAGGGCATCGCCGCCATCGACGTGTCGCCCGCGTACTGGCGCACGCTGGGCAACCGTCTGGCGGCTCGCCTGCCGCTGCCCGAATACACCGCCGAGCGGCATGCTGCCTGGCTGGCTGGAAGGGCGCTGCCATGACGACCCAATCCAACACCACATGCACGCACGAAGCCGCGCCGCATCCTCGCTCGCGCCCGCGCGCTCGCATCGTGCTGGCGGGCTTCGCCGCCGTCGGCCTCGCTGCGCTGGCCTGGGCGGCTTTCGTGTCGCCGCTGCCGCGTCTGACCTACAACCCGTCCGACAGCGTAGCGGTCGGCTGGTATCGCATCGAACCGTTCGACCCGCACACCGCCTCGCTGCCACGTCCGCTGTCCGTGGACAGCATCGTGCTGGTGCCGCTGCCCGACAGGGCCGCCATGCTGGCTGCGCAGCGCGGCTACCTGCCGACCCGCGTTCCGCTGCTCAAACGTGTGGGCGCGGTCGCGCCGCAACACGTTTGCATCGTCGCCGGGCAGGTACGCATCGACGGCGTGCCTGCGGCCGCCGCGCTGCCTGCCGACCGGCTGGGCCGGCCGCTGCCATCCTTGCAGCTTTGCCGCCGCCTCGAACCGGGCGAGCTGTTCCTGTTGAGCGTGACCAATCCGGCGTCGTTCGACAGCCGCTATTTCGGGCCAGTCAGCGCGTCCGCCGTGATCGGCGTTGCGCATCCGGTGTGGCTGGAGACACGCCCATGATGGCCGCCGATTCGCTGCGCTCCGGCGTGCCATCGGGCATGTCGTTCTCGCCGCTGCTGCCGTGTCGTCGCGCGTGTAGAGCGGGCGCATTCGCGCCGCGCCTCGCGCAACATCCGGCGCAGCCGTCCAACGTGCAGGCGTCTTGCCTCGAACGTGCCTGGCCTGCGGCCATCGGCACGTTCGCCGGCGGGCTGGCTGCTGGGGCAGCAGCGCCGCCGGGCCGCCGAGGCCCGGAGCGGGAGCGAGGGGCAAATGCGGAAGGCAAGACAAAAGGGTGCGGCACCCAGCCGCCCACAAAGCCTGTCTGCACGTGGGGGTGGCGCGGCACGCAGCGGCTTCACCGCCGTGCCGCGCGGTGCGCGAGGCCCGCGCCAATGCAGGCCTGTCCGCGTGCTTCGCACGACCGGACACGCCAGAGCTTGCAGGAAGCGCGGCCATGACCGACCGCAGCGACGATGATTTCCGCATCCGCCCCGGCGCCCCGAAGAACCGGGGCCAGGGCTTCGTCTCCAAGGTGCTCAAGCAGGCGGGCAAGGCCAGTGGCGGCAAGTCCTCGGTGCGCCGTACCGCAGCCGGCGGCGGCAGCGCACGCGCTGGCCAGCGGCCCGGCTCGCGCCTGGGGCGCGGGCATACGGCGGCACGCTTCGCAGGCGCGAAGCTGACGCCCATGTCGCGGCGCGTGACCATCAAGACGCTGCTGCTCAACCAGCGCCAAGCCAGCCCGCAATCGCTCGCCAAGCATTTGCGTTACATCGAACGCGACGGCGTCGGCCGCGATGGCGAGCCGGGCCGGGCTTACGGGCCGCAGGCCGACGACGCCGACCTCGAAGCCTTCAAGGAACGCTGTGCCGACGACCGGCACCATTTCCGCTTCATCGTCTCGCCCGAGGACGGGGCCGAACTGGACGACCTGCGCACCTACACGCGGCATCTGATGAACCGCATGGAAGCTGACTTGGGCACGTGGCTGGATTGGGTGGCGGTGGATCACTGGAACACCGACAACCCCCACACGCATTTGATCGTGCGCGGGCGCGACGACACCGGCAAAGACCTCATCATCGCCGGCGACTACATCGCTGATGGATTCCGCCATCGTGCCGCTGAACTGGCGACCGAATGGCTGGGGCTGCGCACCGAACTGGAGATCCAGCAGACCTTGCAACGCGAGGTGGAGCAGGAGCGGTGGACGAGCCTGGATCGTACGCTGCAACGCGAGGCCGGCGAAGACGGCCGGGTGCAGATCGAACGCTTCAACGAACCGAAGCTGCAACGCCAACGCCTGCTGCTGATCGGCCGCCTGCAACGCTTGCAGCGCCTGGGGCTGGCCGACGAGACGCAGCCGGGCACCTGGGCCGTCCATGCCGATGCCGAGAAGACCCTGCGCGCCCTGGGCGAGCGTGGCGACATCATCCGCACCATGCAGGGTGCCATGCGCGGCGAGCCGCGCGAACTGGCGGTGTTCGAGCCGGGCGACGATGGCCGAACCATTCTCGGCCGCGTAGCCGCGAAGGGGCTGGCCGACGAGCTGCGCGACCGCGGCTATCTGGTCATCGACGGGGTGGACGGCAAGGCCCACTACGTCGTGCTCAACACCCGCGACGAGCTGGCGAACTATCCCACCGGCGCCGTGGTGGAGGTGAAGGGATCGGCCGACGTGCGCGCGGCCGACAAGAACATCGCCGTGCTGGCGAGCGATGGCCTGTACCGCACCGACCACCACCTTGCTATCGCGCAGGGCCAGGCCGTACCGGGCCGCGATCCGCAGGAAGTCGTCGCGGCCCACGTCCGGCGCTTGGAAGCCCTGCGCCGGGCAGGCATCGTGGAGCGCGTGGCCGAAGGGCTATGGAAGGTGCCGGGCGACCTGCCCGATCAGGGCCGTCGCTACGACGCGCAGCGCCTGGGCGGCGTGGCCGTGGAGCTGAAATCGCACCTGCCCATCGAGCGGCAGGCCCGCGTGATCGGGGCCACCTGGCTTGACCAGCAGTTGATCGGCGGCGGCTCTGGCCTGGGCGACCTGGGCTTTGGCGGCGAGGCCAAGCAGGCAATGCAGCAGCGCACCGACTTCCTGGCCGAACAGGGGCTGGCCGAGCGGCGCGGCCAACGCGTCATCCTGGCGCGCAATCTGCTGGCAATGCTGCGCAGCCGGGATGTAGCGCATGCCGCGAAGGACTTGGCCGCCGAAACTGGCCTGGAGCACCGGCCCGTGGCCGATGGCCAGCGCGTGGCGGGTATCTACCGCCGCAGCGTCATGCTGGCCAGCGGACGCTACGCCATGCTCGATGACGGCATGGGGTTCAGCCTGGTGCCATGGAGGCCTGTCATCGAACAACGACTCGGTATGCCGATTTCTGCGCAGGTACATGACGGCCGCGTATCCTGGCAAATCCGACGGCAACAGGGCTTATCTGTTATCTGAAGCCAGCAGCATATCGAGCACCCACTGCAAGGATGCGTCTACAAGCGTTCTCGATGTTGACGACCGGAATGCGCCCGATGCCCATGCCGCGCAGCGCCACCTGTCCGGGGATCAGCACCTGGTCGGCCATGACACCAGCAGCGGCGTTGCCCATGTGGGCCGCCTGCAGTTGGGACGGGGTGATGCCTGCATTGGCAATGGCTTCGCCAATCGCCTCGGCGGCGAGCGATTTGAGACCGCAGTCAATGTGCTTGCCGAAACGGGTCATGCCCGTGCCAGCGACGAAGACGGGCTGCATGGAAAGCGTCTAAGACTGGGCGGATGAGGAATTTGCACGCCTGCGCCAGAGGCTGGTGATCCAGCCGCTCAAGCCATTTGGGGCCAGGAAGACCATTGCGAGCAGTGCGAAGCCGAAAATCATCCACGGGGCGGATTGCGACACGCTCTCGGCCAGGTTGGGCGTAAGCACGATGAAAGCAGCCCCCAGGAAGGCGCCCCACAGGCTCCGCACCCCGCCCACGAAGCTGCCCACCAGCAGGGACACCGAGAGCAGGAAGGGAAAGTTCTCGGGCGCGACGAACTGGCCCGCCACCACGCTCAGGGCACCGGCCAGGCCGGTGAACGCCGCGCTGAGGCCGAACATCTGCGTGCGCAGGGCGGTGATGTCGAGCCCGCCCGCCGCCGCCGCGAGCGGCTGGTCGCGCGAGGCGTCCACCAGGCGGCCGAACTGCGAGCCGAGAATCCGCCGCGCCAGCAGGAAGGCGCAGAGCGCGCAGGCCGCAACGCAGGCCATGATGGCCCAGTCCGCCCGGTCGGCCAGCACCCCTGGGAACACAGGTTTTTCCAGGACGATCCCCGCCACGCCGCCGGTCAGCCACTCGATCTTTTTCCACTTGAGCGCCTGCGGTGTCACGACCGCCACCGCGAAGGTGGACAGCGCCAGATAAAGCATGGGCAGCCGCAGCGCCGGGAAGCCGAAGAGGAAACCCGCCACGAAGCACAACAGCGCCGCCACCGGCACGCCCACGTAGAACGGCCAGCCCAGGTGATGCGAGAGCACCGCCGCGGTATAGGCACCGATGGCGAAGAAGGCGCTGTGGCCGAGCGAGATCTGGCCCGTGTAGCCGGTGAGCAGGTTCAGGCCCATGATGGCGATGCCATAGATCAGCACCTGCGTCATCACGTACAACGGATAACTTTGCCAACTAAAGGACCAGGCCAGCAGCGCGAGCCCGACCACCGAGGCCGTCCAGCGCAACCAGGTGGGCGATGCCGCCGGGCGGATGTTGAGTGGGGCGTTCATGGTATTCATGCTCACACCCTCACCTGAACCGTCTTGCCGAAGATGCCGGCGGGCCGCAAGACCAGCATGGCGATGATCAGCAACATGATGCAGGTCAGCTTCAGGTCGTTGCCGACCACATAGGCGCCCAGCAGGTTCTCCAGCACCCCGATGGCGAAGCCCCCGGCCACGGCACCCACGGGGCTGGCAATGCCGCCCAGCAGCGCGCCCGCCAGTGCATAGATCAGCGGCCCCATCATCATCGACGGCTCCAGGAACACGATGGGCGCGGCCATCAGCCCTGCCACGGCACCGGCCACCGCCGCAAGGCCCCAGCCCACGGCCAGCACCTTGTTGGTGCTGATGCCCACCAGCTCTGCCGACGGCGCGTTCACCGCCACCGCGCGCATCGCCAGGCCGAAGCGGGTGAAGCGGAAGAACACGAACACCGCCGCCAGCTCGGCAAGGGTGACGAGCAGAACGCCGACCTCATGGGCCGAGAGAAAGGGCTCGGCACGGCGGAGAACACCACCGAACGGCGTGGCGAACTCCTGCATCTCATGTCCGAACAGCCAGCCGACCAGGCTGTTGAGGATGATGAGCAGCGCGATGCTGGCCGCCACGACCGAGAGCACCGGCTTGTGCCGCAGGGGCTGGAAGATGACCCGCTCCAGCGCCAGCCCGAGCAGGAACGCACCCACGACCACGACGGCGAAGGCTACCCACCACGACGCGCCAGCCTGAACCAGCGCCCAGCTCATGTAGGTGGAAAACATCGCCAGTTCGCCCTGCGCGAAATTGACGGACGAAGTGCAGCGGTAGATGAGCACGAGCGCGATGGCCAAGCTGGCATAGATGCCGCCCGCCGCCAGGCCCGAAGCTATCTGGTGAAGAAATGCTTGCATGGTGAACCTTTGTTTGTTCAGTGGCCGAGGTAGCTGCGGCGCACGGCGTCGTCTTCGCGCAGCTCGGCAGCGGTGCCCTGGGCGGTGATGCGTCCGCTTTCGAGCACATAGGCCCGGTTGACCAGGTTCAGCGCAACCTGGGCGTTCTGCTCCACGATGAGGGCCGTGAGGTGCTCGGTTTCGCGCAACTGGTGCAGGAGTTCGTAGATCTCCTGCGTCACGCGCGGCGCGATGCCGAACGAGGGCTCGTCCAGCAGCAGCATCTTGGGGCGCATCATCAGCGCGCGGGCGATGGCCAGCATCTGCTGCTCGCCGCCGCTGAGCGTGCCCGCCGCCTGCTTCGCGCGGCTGGACAGCTTGGGGAACAGCGTCTGCATGCGGGCGATGTCCTGCTCGATGCCGTCCTTGTCGCGGCGGTGGATGGCGCCCACGCGCAGGTTCTCCAGCACCGTCAGGTCGCCGAAGGTGCCGCGCCCCTCGGGCACGTGGGCGATGCCCAGCGAGGCGATGGCGGGCGCGGCCATGTCGATGATGTCCTGGCCCTCGAAGCGCAGCGTGCCCGTGGCCGTCACCTGCTGGTGGCTGATGGCGCGCAGGATGGAGGTCTTGCCCGCGCCGTTGGCGCCGAGCAGCGCCACCATTTCGCCCGCCTGAACGTGCAGGTCGATGCCATGCACCACCGCCGTGCGGCCATAGGCCACCGCGAGGTTGCGGATTTCAAGCCGTTGGGTCACAGCACACCTCCCAGATAGGCATCGAGCACGGCGTCGTTGTTGGCCACTTCCTCGGGCGAGCCCTGGGCGAGCTTGCGGCCAAAGCTCAGCACCGCGAGGTCGGAGCAGGTCTTCATCACGAAGCGCATGTTGTGTTCCACGACCACCATGCTCAACTTCAACTCTTCATGCAGGCGCAGCAGCACCTCGCGCAGTTCATCGACCTCGCCAGCGGTGAGGCCAGCGGCAGGTTCGTCGAGCAGCAGCAGCTTGGGCTGCGTCACCAGCGCCCGCGCGATTTCCACGCGGTGCTGGATGCCCACTGGCAGTTCCGCCACGCCCCGGTCCGCATACGCAGACAGCCGCAGCGTGGCCAGGGCCGCGTCGGCCGAGTGTGCGATTTCTTCCTCGGCGGCACGGACGGCGCGCGAGCGCAGCGCGGCACCCAGCATCGACACCGGCAGCCGCGCGTGCGCGCCCACCATCACGTTCTCGCGCACCGTGAGCGACGGGTAGAGCGCCACGTTCTGGAAGGTACGGCTGAGGCCCAGCCGGGCGACGCCGTGGCGCGGCAGGCGTGTCAGTTCAGCGTGGCCGAAGCGCACGCTGCCGCGTGTGGGCCGGTACAGGCCGCTGATGCAGTTGAAGCAGGTCGTCTTGCCGGCCCCGTTCGGCCCGATCAGGCCGAAGATGCTGCCCTCAGGCACGTCCATCGAGAAGGCGTCCAGCGCAACGACGCCGCCAAAGCGGATCGTCAGATCGCGTACGGAAAGAATGGGTTCCATCGCTGCGCTCGACCCGTCAGGACGACATCACCTTCCAGCTCGTGCCATCGAACTGCTGGATGCGCATGTCCGGTATCGGGTGAGGGCGGGCGTCGCTGGTCTTGACACGCAGGCCCGGCAGCATCATGGGCAACTCCATGTCCAGGCGGCGCGCCTGCCGCAGGATGTTCTCGCGCGAGAGGTCGTTGCCGCACTGCTTGAGCAACTGCACTGTCACTTGCCCAAGGCAAGCACCGAGCACGGTGAGGTACTCCTTGGCCGCGCCTTTGTTGTATTTGTCCATGAAGGCATGCCAGGCCTGGAACCCGGGGTCGTCCTTCCAGGTCAGGTCGCCCGGATCCTTGACGAACGCGGCGCTCATGACGCCCTTGACCTTGTCCAGCCCCACCGGGGTCAGCACCATGGGCACCGAAGACGCACTCGGGTTGATGTAGATCGTCGGCCGCCAGCCGATGTCATGGGCCTTGCGCAGCGACTGGAGGGTGGCTTTGGGCGAACCCCAAGCTACCAGCACGTCCGCGCCCGAGGCCTGCATGGAGACGATCTGCGAGTCCACCGTCGGATCGGACACCTCGTGCGATTCTTCGCGCACGAGCGGCTTTCCGGCGGCGGCCAGAACCTCCTTCATGCCGCGCAGCACATCCTTGCCGGCATCGTCGTTCTGGTAGAACATGGCGATCTTCGCGTTCGGCCGCGTCTGCAGGATGTGCCTGGCCAGAATGCGCCCTTCGTCGGTGTACAGGGGCAGCCAGCCCATGCTCCAGGGGAACTTGGCCGCATCGTCCAACCACGTGGCGGCACCGGACGAAACAAAGAGCTGCGGTACTTTGGCGTTGTTGAGATAGCTACGCGTCGCCAGCCCGGTGGACGAGCCTATCTGACCCGCGATGAAAGCCACCTGCTCGCGCTCCACCAGGCGGCGCACTTGCTCCAGGGTTTTCGGCGGGCTGTAGCCATCGTCGGCCAGCACCAGCTTGAGCTTGCGCCCATTCACGCCGCCCTCGGCGTTGACCAGATCAAACCATGCAGACATGGCCTTGCCGACGGCGCCATAGCCTGCGGCCGGGCCGCTGAGCGGCAGGGTCGAGCCGATCTTGATTTCGCTGTCCGTCACGCCTGGGGTGCCCGCGCCCTGCGCGCGGGTCAGACCAGAAACGCCCGCCAGCATGGCGCCGGAAAGCATGGTGATGAATTGTCTTTTCTGCATGATGTCTCCTGTGGTGGTTGGATGGGTCAGGTGAATTGATGCGTCAGCGCGGCGCCATGCGAAGGGCACCATCCACGCGGATGGACTCGGCGTTCATGTAGCCGCAAGTGACCAGAAACTCGACGGCCTGCGCGAATTCATCGGGGTCGCCCAAACGCTTGGGAAAGGGCACGCTGGCCGCCAGCGCCTGCTTGACGTTGTCCGGCAGGGCCAGCAGCAAGGGCGTGCCGAAGATCCCCGGCAGGATGGTGTTGACGCGAACGCCTTCGTCCATCAGGTCGCGCGCGATCGGCAAGGTCATGCCCATAACGGCGGCCTTGCTGGCGGCGTAGCTGGCCTGGCCGACCTGGCCGTCCACTGCGGCGGCCGAAGCGGTGTTGACCACGACGCCGCGGTCGCCGTCGGCCAGCGGTTCCAGCGCCAGCATGCCCGCCGTCGACTTGGCAATGCAGCGGAACGTACCCACCAGGTTGATCTGCACGATGCGATTGAAGCGATCCACCGCACTCGGGCGGATCTCACCCGTTTTCCGGTCGCGGCTGACAGTCTTGACGGCGTCGGCCGTGCCGGCGCAGTTGACCAGAACGCGTTCCTGCCCGATCGCGGCGCGGGCCTTGGCGAAGGCTGCGTCCACCTGCTCCTCGGACGTCACGTCCACATTGCAGTAAACGCCGCCAAGCTCGCTTGCCAACGCCTGGCCGACGGCTTCGTTCATGTCGAAGATGGCGACTTTGACGCCGTGGCTGGCCAAGAGCCGGGCCGTGGCAGCTCCCAGACCGGAAGCCCCCCGGTGATGACGGCAGAAATGTCGGAATTCAGTTTCATGGTTTTTCCTTGATAGATGACAGACAGGCGTTATTGGCCAGTGAAGTTGGGGGCACGCTTGTCCAGGAATGCCGCTTGCCCTTCCAGGTTGTCGGCCGAACGCAAAACGACGAAGAAATTGCGCTTCTCATGCTCCAGGCCCTGCGCGAGTGGAGTTTCAAAGCTGGCCAAGGCCGCATCTTTCGCGAGCGCCACGGCCAGCGGCGAATTGGCCGCAATCCGGCTGGCCATCGCCAACGCCGTCGGCAGGGCCTGGCCGTCAGCAGTCACTTCGGCGACGATGCCGACGTCGCAGGCCTTGCGGGCGTCGATGAAATCGCCGGTCAGCAGCAGAGCCATCGCCTTGGACTTGCCGATGGCATGGATCAGGCGCTGGGTGCCGCCAGCACCGGGAATGGCACCCAGCTTGACTTCCGGCACGCCGAACTTGGCTGACTCGCCGGCGATCACGATGTCGCAGGCCAGCGCCAGTTCCATGCCGCCGCCCAGCGCGACCTTTTCCACCGCCGCAATGACGGGCTTGGGGAAGCTCCCCAGTTCCGAAAAGAAGTCCCAGCCCGTCGCTGCGCGATCACCCAGCAGCGGCGCGGCGCGCAGCACCTCGAACGCCGTGATGTCAGCTCCGGCGCAAAACACGCCCTCGGCGCCGGTGATGATGACGGCTCGCACGGCATCGTCGTCGCGCAGTTGCGCAAGCTGCGCGCGCAGGCCATCGAATACCGCGCGGTTCAAGCTGTTCTTCGCACGGGGGCGGTTGATGGTCAAGGTGACGATGGCGCCTTCGCGGCTGACGAGCACTTCGCTGGATTCGCTCATGTTGGCCCCGCTCATGCCAGCCGCTCGATGATGGTGGTGTTGGCCGTGCCCGAGGCCTCGCAAATGGTCTGCAGGCCATAGCGACCACCCCGGCGCTCCAGCTCGTACAGCAGGTCGGTGAGCATCCGCGCGCCGGTGGAGCCCAGCGGATGGCCGATGGCCATCGAGCCGCCATTGACGTTGAGGCGGTCGTCCGGGACGCCGAATTCCTGCTGGAACATGAGCGGCACGCCGCCGAAGGCCTCGTTGACCTCGAACAGATCGATGTCGTTGATGCTCAGGCCCGCTTCCTTCAGTGCCTTGCGGGTGGAATCGAGCACGGCGGTGAACTGGATCACCGGATCGGCGGCGGCCACGGCGGTGCTGACGAAGCGCGCACGCGGCTTCAGGCCGTGCTGCTTGGCATAAGCGCGGCTGGCGATCAGCAGCGCGGCGGCACCATCGCTGACCTGCGACGAGTTGCCGGCGGTGGTGGTGCCGTTGGCGGCAAACGCCGGCTTGAGCGTGGCCATCTTCTCGGGGTCGGGGTTGGCGCGCACGCCCTCGTCGGCAGCGACGATCGGGCTGTTCGGGTCGGCCGGATCCTCGGTCAGCTGCACCAGCTGATCTTTGATGCGGCCGGCCTGCATCGCCTCGGTGGCGCGCCGATGGCTGCGCACGGCAGAGGCATCCAGGGTCTCACGCGTAAGACCGAAGCGCGTGTTCAGCAACTCCGACGAAACGCCTTGCGGTATCAGCGGGTTGTCCTGGTAGCGCGCCAGCTCGCGCGGACTGTATTGCGAGCCGAGCGGCGCGCCGGGCTTGAACGACGGCGGCAGCGGCGCCTGCGACATCGACTCCACCCCCCCGCCGATGGCCAACTGGTAGGCGCCCGCCTGGATACCATGCACGGCAAAGCTCACCGCCTGCTGGCCAGAGCCGCATTGCCGATCGACCGTCACTGCCGGGACGGATTCGGGCAGCCCCGCCGCCAACACGGCATGCCTCCCCAGGTTGCCGTGCTGCTGGTCCCACTGCAGCACGCAGCCGACGATCACGTCGTCCAGATCCGCCGGGTTGATGCCGGATTGCTCGACCAACTGGCGCAGCGTCTCGGCCATCAGGTCGACGGGATGCCATTTATGCAAGCGTCCGCCGCGCTTGCCCACGGGGGTGCGCAGTGCACCAACGATGACGGGTTCATGATCATTCATGTTGTTCTCCTGTAGCAAAAGGTTGGCTCACTCGGTGTAGCGGCCCACGTGCTCGGCGCGTATGCGCTTCTTGTCGAGCTTGCCGACGCTGGTCTTGGGGATGGCTTCGACGAACAGGACCTGATCGGGCAACTGCCACTTGGCGAAGGCGCTGGTCAGGTGCTCCTGCAGTTGTTCCTGGGTCGCCTGCTGGCCGGGCTTCAGCACAACCAGGGCGAGCGGCCGTTCCTGCCACTTCGCATGAGGAATGCCGACCACCGCAGCGTCGCGCACGGCCGGGTGGCCCATGAGCAGGTTTTCCATGTCGATGGAAGAGATCCATTCACCACCGCTCTTGATCACGTCCTTGATGCGGTCGGTGACCTTGAGGTAGCCGTTCTCGTCCACCGTGCCGACATCGCCCGAGCGCCACCAGCCGCCCTCCAGGAAGCGATCGCCGGAATCGGGCATGTCGTGGTAGCTGGTCGTGATCCAGGGGCCGCGCAGGCAAATCTCGCCGGCCGACTGGCCGTCGTGCGGCAGATCCTGGTCGTTGGCATCGAGGATGCGGATGTCCACGCCGGTCAGGACCAGGCCCTGCTTGCGCTTGAGATTCCACCGCTCGTCCTGGGTCAAGCGCTTCCTCAACGTGGGCTTGAGGCGGTTGACGGTCACCAGCGTCGTGGCTTCGGTGGCGCCGTAGCCGTGCACCACCTCGGCACCCGTGAGTTCGTGGAAGCCGATCATCATCGACAGCGGCGGCTCGCTCGCGCCGGACAGCATGCGCATGCGGCTGAAGTCCGGCTTGACCGGCAGCGTCTCGATGTACTGCAGCATCGGTTGGAAGATGGCCGGTGCGCCGTTGGTGATGGTCACTCCCTCGGCAATCATGGTGTCGACCAGCGGCTTGGTGTCCTCGGCAGCGTAGCGTCCCGGCAGCACGATCTTGTCGGCCAGCAGCGTGGCGGCCTGCGGCAGGCCCCAGCACTGCCCGTGGAACATGGGCGTGATGAGCATGACGCAGTCGTCCAGCGTCATGCCCATGTTGGTGGCCATGCCCGTGGAGTGCAGGTAGATGCCGCGGTGCGAGTAGTACACGCCCTTGGGTTTGCCCGTGGTGCCGGTGGTGTAGCAGGCGCTGTAAGCCGAGGTTTCGTCGATCTCGGGCCAGTCGATCTTGGCGTCGGCGGCGGCCAGCAGGTCTTCGTAGTGCAGCAGCGGTTTCAGCGTGGTCTTGATCTGGTCCAGCGGCTTGTCGGTCATGACGATCCAGCCCTTGATCTGGGGCGAGTTCGCTGCGACGGATTCGGCGATCGGCAGCAAGGACTCGTCCACGCAAACGTAAGACACCTTGCTGTGGCCGACCACGTAGCCCAGGTCCTCGGCGCCCAGGCGCAGGTTCATCTGCAGCATGACCGCGCCCAGGCCGGGGATGGACCAGTACAGCTCGAAGTGGCGCCGGCTGTTCCAGTCCAGGATGCCGACCCGGTCGCCCGGCTCGACGCCGAGTGCGCGCAGTGCATTGGCGCTGCGGCAGACGCGCGCGTAGCAGTCGGCATAGGTGTAGCGATCCCAGCCGCCATCGGGTGTGCGGTAGACGATCTCCTGGTCCCCGTGGGTGCGCGCAGCGTGTCGGATCAGCGTCGTGGTGTTGAGCTGGCATTCGTTGCCCGTGGTGGACGGGCAGCCGCGGATGGGCTGGGCGGTGTTGGTCATTTTCTTGTCTCCTGAGTGGTTGCGTTGAGTGCCTGGAACCGCGGGGCCGGAGCCGCTTCGATGGCGCCGGAGGGGGTGGATTGGTAGATGCCCCTTGCCGCGTTGTGCGGATGCCGCACTGCCTCGGCCAGGCTGAGCACGGGCGCAAAGCAGGCGTCACTGCCTTCGAGCAACTCGCACCAGTGCGCCCGGGGCCTGCTGCGAATGAGGGCCGCGATGCGCTCCTTCAGCGCTGGCCACGTCGCCGTGTCGTACTGGTCAGCAGGGTTCACGTCCGCCAGGCCCAGCTTTGACAGCAGCAGTGCGTGGAATGCGGGCTCCACCGCCGCGAGGCTGATGAAGCCACCGTCTGCGCAGGCATACACGTCATAGAATGGCGAATCGTGAAACGGACTCGGCTGCGCGCCATCGATCTGCCCATTGGCGCGAATCCAGTGCACCAGCGTGCCCATCATGGCCACGATGTCGACTATGGCGGCGTCCACGACCCGGCCACGGCCGGTGGCGCGCGCATCCACCAGCGCGCAGGCGACACCGAAGGCCATGCCCAGCGCCCCGGCCGCGTCCCCAAGTACCGAGGGCGGCACGATGGGCGCCTGCCCCTTGCGCGCCGACAGCGACAGCAGGCCCGTCAACGCGACGTAGTTCAGGTCGTGACCAGCGGCCCGGGAGAGCGGGCCGTCCTGGCCCCAGCCCGTCATCCGGCCATAGACCAGCCTGGGGTTGCGCGCCGCGCATTCGGCGGGGCCGAACCCCAGCCGTTCCATCACACCCGGGCGATAACCCTCGATCAAGACGTCGGACTGGGCGATCAGCTCCAGGGCGTGCGCTTTGCCGCCGGGCGATTTCAGGTCGGTGACCTCGACCGTCTTGCCACGGTGCAGCGGATTGGCTGCCGCGCCACCCAGCGGCTGCGCCCCAGCGGCCTGCTCGGCCCGTGTCAGCGCAATCACCTCGGCACCCATGTCGGCCAGCATCATGGCGGCCAGCGGGCCCGGCCCGATCCCTTCGAACTCCACCACACGGACGCCGTGCAGTGGCCTTTGCAGCGTGTGCGGGGCGTTCACAGCTTCCTCGCAATCAGTTCCTTCATGACCTCGTTCGCGCCACCGTAGATCTTTTGCACACGCGAGGCGGTGTACATGCGCGCGATCGGGTATTCGGACATATAGCCGTAGCCGCCGAACATCTGCAGGCACTCGTCCACCACGCGGCACTGCTGCTCGCTGCACCACCACTTGGCCATGTACGCGGCTTCGGCGTCGAGCGTTCCGTCCAGCAGCCGCTGGGTGCAGTCATTGACGAAGGTGCGCACCACGTGGGCGATGGTGGCGATCTCAGCCAGCTTGTGGCGCGTGGTCTGCATCTCGAACATGGGCGCGCCGAAGATCTTGCGCTCCTTCGTGTATTCAATGGTGAGTTCCAGGGCCCGGTCGATGATGGCCGCTGCCGGCACGGCGATGGACATGCGCTCGTAGGGCAACTGGCCCATCAGTTGCTTGAAACCATGCCCTTCGACGCCTCCCAGAAGTTGATCGACCGGCACGCGCACCCCGTCGAAGAAGAGTTCGGCGGTGTCCGACGCATGCAGGCCGATCTTGTCGAGTAGGCGACCCACGCGGAACCCTGGCAAGCTCTCAGTCTCCAGCACGATCAGCGACAGGCCTCGGCTGCCCGCCTCGCCGGTGCGTGCGACCACGATCAGAAGATTGCAGGTATAGCCGTTGGTGATGAAGGTCTTGGCGCCATCGATCACGTAGTGATCGCCATCGCGGCGCGCGCGGGTGGCGATGGCCTTGAGGTCCGTGCCGCAGCCAGGCTCGGTCATCGCGATGCCGACCAGCATCTCGCCGCTGCTCAACTTGGGCAGCCAACGCTGCTTCTGCTCCTCGGTGCCGTAGTCCATGATGTAGTGCGAAGCGATGCTGTGCACCTGGACGTTGTTGGGCATTTCCGCTCTGGTCAACTCATCCTGTACCACCAACTGGTAGGCAATGCTGGCCCCGGTGCCGCCGTAGGCTTCGGGCATTTCGGGCAGCATGAAGCCCATTTCGCCGAAGGGCCGCCAGGTTTCGCGCGGGACGTAGCCCTGCTCGCGCCAGCCGGGCAGCTTCGGAGCCATCTCGGCGGCGATGTAGCGGCGAATTTGGTCGCGAAAGGTCTCGATGTCGCTGTCCATCCAGGGTTGACGGTGCAATTGCGGCAGCATGGGAGCGGCTCCTCAGAAGGTTTGTACGATGAAGGTTTGAAAACTTGGCCAGCGATGCGGCCCCGGGTCATGCCCGCATAGCCACAACGGGGCGGGCGAAGCGTCGAATCTCTGCGTTCTCAGTCTGTCCAGGGCATATGGTCGGCATTCAGCCCGTGCGCGTCTTGCCCGCCAGTGCATGGCGAGTTGACTTTGCGTGTGCAAGGGAAAACCCGGCTGACTCGACCGGCCCGATGGCGGAGCCGTGAGCAGTCATGCCGCGTGCATCGCTGGGCGACACTCCAAAGCGTTGTTTGAATGCGCGGCAGAAATGGCTGGTGGAGTTGAAGCCCCAGTGAAAGGCGATCGCCGAGACCTGCAGATGCCGGCAGACCGGGTCAACGAGTGTCCGCCAGCACGCTTGCAATCGGCTTTCCAGGATGTGGCCGACCACCGTGGTATCGCCCTGCGCAAACAGCGCATGAAGGTAACGCAGTGAAATGCCGTGCGCCGCGGCAATGCGTGCCGGACTCAGGTCATCCTCTTGAAAATGCTGGGCGATGTAGGCCAGTACTCGTTCGCGCAACGCGGCCATGGCCGTGAATCGAGTGGCGCTCTCCGGCTCTGGCAGCGCAATGTCCAGAAGCCCGATCACCGTGCGGCAAAGGGCGACGTGGGCGGAGGGCGGCACGGCGCCGATCTGCTTGGCCAGCCCCATCAGGTGTTGGCTGAGCAGTGAGCCCACGCCTGTGTGGCTGTCAATGCGGCAGGCTGCGGGCGGCTGCTTGCGGCCCGGTAGATGCTCGCGCATGAGCTGCCAGGGAATCATCAACGACACGCTGTGGGTTCGTTCCAGCACCTCATAGTCTTGCCGCTGATCGGTACGCCAGAGGAACATGTCGCCCTCGCAGAATGGCGTGTCCCACTGCTGCAGCTGCACTCGGCCGCTCAGGTTCAGCTGCAGCCCCAGGCAGAACTCATCGTCGAATGGCGAATGTCCAGGAGGAGACTGGTCGGCACAAGGACCGGTCACGGTGCATACCAAGGAGGCTCCGGCGAGTTCGTGTCGCCGCAACTTCGCCTGGAATGCAGCAGGCTTCGCCGGGGAGGAAAGACTCCAGCGCTGGAAGGAGTCCTTGAGGATCGCTTCCGTCGCATCTATCCTGCCCTCGATGGGCGCATGGTCGATGGACCATTCCATGGGTGACTGTTGCAGCACTTGTCGTCTCCTGAATCTGCCCCCGGACGCCGCAGCCCATCGGGACCGGAGCGTCGACACCGTGGCGTGCTTTCGTGCGGCGCTCAGGGTGCCCAAGGCATACAGGAAATCGTAGGCAGCGGTGCTTGGCGCGGCAATGACGGATGGTCTCGATCAACTGACAAGGCACCTCTTTCGACGGATGGGGGAGCGAGGCAACCCCGCAACCGAGCGGCCCTGCGCTAACCTCCCGGCATCGACGGCGAACTGAAGATGCAAGGAGACGATGATGGATCTGGGTGCAATGCTGGCAGGCAAGCGGGTGCTGGTCACGGGGGCCTCGTCGGGCTTGGGCGAGAACTTCGCTCGGCTGGCTGCTGGTTGCAAGGCCAAGGTAGTGATTGGGGCGCGGCGCAAGGCGCGGCTCGACAAGCTCGCCCAGGAGCTCGAAAAGCTCGGTTCGCCTCAGGTCACGGTGCTGGAAATGGATGTGGCTTCCGAGCAGTCCATCGACGACGCCTTCGCCGAGATAGACGCCTCGGGCACCATCCTCGACGTGGTGGTTAACAACGCCGGGGCTTCCAACGACGCCTTGTCGCTCACGCTGCCTGCGTCCGACTTCGACTCGCTGATGAAGACCAACGTGCGCGGCGTGTGGCTGGTGGCCGCGCGTGCCGCGCAGCGCTGGGTGGATGCGGGGCGGGGAGGCTCAATCATCAACATCGCATCGATCCTGGGCGAGCGCGTGATGCCGGGTTCCATGCTGTATGCCACGTCCAAGGCTGCAGTCGTGCACATGACCAAGAGCCTGGCGCTCGAATGGTCACGCCACGGCATTCGCGTCAATGCCATCGAGCCGGGCTACATCGGCACCGAGATGACCGATGCCATGTGGGAGACCGACTATGGCAAGGCGCTTATCAAGCGCATCCCGATGCGCCGTCTGGGTAAGCCGGAGGACCTCAACGGTCTGTTCTTGCTGTTCGCGACCGAGGCTGGGTCGTGGATGACCGGCGCCTGCGTGCCAGTGGATGGCGGGCATCTGTGCTCGTCGCTTTGAGTGCGACCGCGTCGAAGCAGCGCTACGTCTTTTGGGTACGCGAACGATAGGCGCCTGGCGTGCTGCCGGTCCATGACTTGAAGGCCCGCTGGAAGGCGGTGCCGTCGGCGAACCCCAACTCGGCGGCGATGGCGCTCAGCGCGGCATCGGTGCTGGTCAACCGAACGATCGCCATGTCGCGCCGTAACTCGTCCTTCAGCACTTGAAAGGACTTGCCCTCCACGGCCAGATGCCGCTGCAGTGCGCTGACCGACATGTGCAAGCGCTGCGCGGCGACAGTCAGATCGGGCCACTCCGGGCACGCTTGCTGCAATAGCGCGCGCACCCGCGCGCTGGCTGTCCGCTCGATTAGGCGCGGGCCGATCAGGTTGCCCGGTGTGGCACGCAAAAAGGTCTGGAGCGCGGCGGTGTCACGGCGCATCGGCTGCGTGAATGCGGATGCCTCGAACCAGACCGCCGACCGCGCCTGCCCGAACCGCAACGTGCCCGAGAAGATTTGGGCATAGTCTGCGGCACGCGGCGGTGGCTCGAAGGCAAAATCGAACCCTCTGGGCACCAGCCGGCCGCCGTGCAGCCATACCAGCAGACGCCAGAAGACGCGCAACAGCAGCCCGTGCAGGAAGTCTGAATGTTTGCCCGGGGCGCGGCGCACGTCCAGAGCAGCACCCTTGAGCAAGCCATCAGAGACGGGCACGAGCGCCACGTCGTCCTGCAGCAGGGCGAAGGATGCACTCACGCGCTGCAAGGCGGCTGCCAGCGTCCTGGCCCCGAGCGTAGAGCGAGCCATCAGCGCAAAGCTGCCGCAGCGCAACGGCCGACCGTGTAGATAGCCTAGGCATTCGTCGTCCAAGCTGTTCTTCACGGCACTGAAGAGTGCGATGTATTGCTCTATGGTCACACGCGACTGCTCCAGATGCAGAAGCGACTCGGCGATGCGGGCCTGCGCCAGAACGCCATCCAGCCAGGACTCGGTGGCCAGTCCTTTGCTGCGCGCGCCGTCGAGCAGGCCATGCACGGCAAAAACAGGAACAGTGACGACGGGTTTCAACATGGTCAAATGGAACAACGATAGCTGGCGCTGAATCCGAAATTACACTAAGAAAACGGCCCGCAAACCGATGGAACGTCGCTATGCCCACGATCATCTTGCGCTGGTGCCCACGCCGATCGGCGCTGTGCATGTCGCGGGCAACTGCGCGACGGTCAATATGACAAATGGCGAACCAACGCCTATGTCGCGTAGCAGATGCTCGCACTATCAACGCTATGGCATCCCCTGCACACGCACGGGATAGCGCACGAAGGCAGGCTCTTTCCCTTCATATCCATTCCCAAAAAGTCCGCGTTGCTGGCAGTGCTGGCTGGACGCAAGCGCGCTGGGTGGCACGACGGGTGCTACAGGCACGTCGGCGCCATGCAAGCGTGCGAGCAAGACCGTGGATTCCTGCGTGGTGATGCGTTGCGCAATGGCGGCATTGATTTGCGCAGCCCGGCGCGTGCGCGCTGCATGGCTTGCATAGTCAGGGCCGCGCAAATCTTCCAAGCCCAGCACCTCCACGAGCCGCGCCCAGAAGTGGTCTTCGAGCGCGCCCAGCGAGATCAGTACGCCATCGGCGGTTTCAAAGACGCCATAAGCAGGCTTGGCCAGGATGTCCTCACGCTGCTCGCGCACCGATGACAGCCCTGCCTCGTGGAAGTGGCCCAGGCGCGGATTCATCCAGTGCGCGGCACAGTCGGTGAGAGAGACGTCCAGATATTGGCCCTGGCCCGTGCGCTGGCGTTGCAGCAGCGCCGCCAGCGTGCTCGACAGCGCATACATGGCGCCACACAGGTCCGCCAGCGGAATGCCCGCGCCATGGTCGGGATGGACCGCATCGCTGCCCGAGAGCGCGAGTACGCCTGCGGCAGCCAGATAGTTGATGTCGTGGCCCGGCATCTGCGCCAGGGGCCCGTGTTGACCATAGCCGCTGAGAGAAACATAGACGATGCGTGAATTCAGCGCGGCCAGCGCCTCATAGCTGAAGCCCAGCCGCTTCATGACACCGGGGCGGAAGCCTTCGACCACCACGTCGGCGTCGGGCACTTGCTGGCGAAGCGCCTCGGCTTGTTGCGGATTCTTGAGGTCCACCATGAGGCTGTGCTTGCCCCGGTTGACCGAGGCGAACAGGCCCGGTGCGATTTTGCGGGCATTGTCGCCGTGTGGCGGGCGCTCGATCTTGATCACGTGGGCGCCCAGTTCGACCAGGTTTTGCGTGAAGAAGGGACCAGGCAGCAGCTCGGAAAAATCAAGCACGCGAAGGCCGTGCAAGGGCAGTGAGGAAGAAGTGGACATGGGCGGTCAGCCGTCAGACAAGGAAGAGGGAGGCTCGGCAGTGCCGAAAGTCATCGCGCCGACTTTGCGCAGAGCCTGCAGATAGCGGTCATGGTTCTTGGCCAGGCGATCGGGTGGCCCCGCCAGGCTGATGGCCAGGGGCTCCTTGCCCAGCATGCCGGAGATGGCTAGCGCATCCATGCCCTCGCCGCCTTCGCTGTGGGTCTGATACCAGCCGCGCAGACGGCTTTCGGCGACTTCCGCCGCAATGGCGTAGGGATCGGTGACGGTGCTGTCGGTGATCTTGCGCAGCGGCTTGAGGCGCAACTGTCGCGCGATTTCCTCAGGAGTCTGCGTGCCCAGCAGGGCTTTGCCCATGGCTGAGGTATGGAGTGCGATGCGCTCGCCCACATTGAGCACGTAGCGCAGCGGGTGCTTGCCTTGCTGGACGGCGACCGCGCGCACGGTGCCGTTGTCGAGCCGGCCGACGAAGGATGTCTCGCCCGTGGCCTCGGCCAACAAGTCTGCCGCCTCCGTGCCGGCACGCAGCAGCGGGTCGTTGTGCGCGATCTCGAGCGCGATCTGGTGCAAGCGCCCGGTGGGATAGAAGCGCCGCGTCCGCGCGGTCCGCATGAGGTAGCCCTCCTCGTGCAGCGTGTGCAGCAAGTCCGAGCAACTGCTCTCGGGCAGGTTGAGCAGGCGGGCGATCTCGGAGTTGGAAAGGTCGCGCTTTTCCATCGCGAACATGTCGAAGACGGCCATGGTGCGGGCCGATGCAGGTACGAAATTTGGCATGGTGCACGCAATTTTCCTACGAAATTCCGTAGTTCGCACCGATTCTTTGAAATTCTAGTTGTGTGCTCTTGGCTATGCAGAGGTGGCTTATCGATAGGGCTACAGGAAGGCTTGAGGGTCTTTCCCCCTCTGGGAAGGCATGCCTGACTAGAGAGTGGTTAGTGTTGCATCGGATTTTTAAGGGAAAACCCCTATTATTTCGATAAATCCAAAAAATACAATAGGTCGCAGTTGATTACGGTATTTCGTAGAAAGGTGAGAAGATGAACTTGGGAATCAGAGGTCGTGTCGCGGTGGTTACGGGCGGTGCCCGGGGCATCGGTGCCGAAACGGCGCGCGCCCTGGCGGCCGAAGGAGTGAAGCTGGTGGTGTCCGACATCGACCTCGTGGCGGCCGAGGCGGTTGCGGGCGAAATCCGGGCCCAAGGCGGTCAGGCCATCGGTGTGCGCTGCAACGTGACCGACAAGGCCGAGGTGCGCGATATGGCGGCTGCGGGCGTCGAGGCGTTCGGCGCCGTGGACATCCTGGTCAACAACGCAGGCTTCAACAAGGACCGCTATCTCACCAAGATGGCCGAGACCGAGTGGGATTCGGTGGTGGACGTGGTGCTTAAGGGCGCGTTTCATTGCAGCCGCGCCGTGCTGCCCGGGATGATGGAGCGCCAGTGGGGGCGCATCGTCAACATCTCCTCGCGCTCGGTCTTCGGCAACCCCGGCCAGACCAACTACAGCGCGGCCAAGATGGGCTTGATCGGCTTCACACGCGCCTTGTCGCTGGAGCAGGCCAAGTTCGGCATCACCGTCAATGCGGTGGCTCCAGGCTTCGTCGAAACCGAACTGATGCAGGCCAACCCCGGCTACCCCAAGCTGCGCGAGCTTGCGCTGGCCAAGAACCCCGTGGGCTTCCTGGGCGCCCCCGACGACATTGCCTCCGCCGTGACCTTCATGGCCTCGGAACGGGCGCGCTACATCACCGGCGTGACGCTGTACGTGACAGGCGGGCGCTTTTCTTCTTGATGACCGTGAGCAACCAACACGATGAACTTCGACTTCACTTCCGACCAGATTGCGCTGCGTGACAGCGTCCGCCGCTACCTGCGCAACGTGGTGAGCCCGCGTATCGCCGAGTGCGAAAAGGAAAAACACATTCCGCTGGATCTGCTCGCGGGCCTGAGCGAGTTTGGCTACATCGGCGGCATGCTGCCCGAGGATGCCGGTGGCCTGGGCTTGGACTTCGTGACGTGGGCCATGCTGATCGAGGAGGCGGGTTACTGCTGGGGCGCGTTGCGCACCATCGTCAACACCACCAACATCTTCATGCGCCTGGTCAACGGGCTGGGAACGCCTGAGCAGAAGACGCATTTCCTTGAGCCGGTGCTCGCGTCGAAAAAAGCGACCGCCGTGGCTTTCAGCGAGCCCAACCATGGCTCGAACCCCGCGGGCATCGAGGCCCGTGCCGAGAACAAGGGAGACCACTACCTCCTGAGCGGCACCAAGCTGTGGATCACCAATGGCAAGGCGGCTGATTTCCTGATCGTGATGGCCCGGCTGCAGGCAGCTGAGGGAGAGGGCGGCCTGTCGCTGTTCCTGATCGACAAGGCGCAGACGCCGGTCGAGGCGCGCCTGGTTGACAAGATGGTGCTCAAGGCTTCGGGCACATCCGAACTGTTCCTGGACGGCATCAAGCTGCCCAAGTCCGCATTGCTGGGCACCCCAGGCTCAGCGCTCAAGAATGTTGCCATCGGCCTGAACTACGGGCGCCTGAACATCGCCATGGGTGCGGTGGGTGCGGCGCAGGCTGCGCTCGACCTGTCGGTGGAATACGCCAAGACCCGTAAGCAGTTCGGCAAGCCCATCGGGCAGTTCCAACTGGTGCAAAAGCACATCGTGGACATGCTGGTGCGTACCGAAGCAGCGCGCGCCCTGGGCTACAAGGCGGCGATGTCGATGGAAAACGGCCTTCCCTCGCGCATTGAGTGCTCGCTGGCCAAGCTCTATGCCGCAGAGGCTGCGCACGAAGTGGCCAAGATGGCCATCGCAGTGCATGGCGGCATCGGCTATTCGACCGAATACCCGCTGGAGCGCATCTTCCGCGATACCGCTGGGGGAGTGATTCCCGAAGGTACAGCGGAGATCCAGACGCTGATCGTCGGGCGCGAAGTGCTGGGCATGTCGGCGATTGCCTGAGGGAAGACGCATGGACACGAGCACCCTTCCAGCGCCCCAAGCCATTGCCTCGTTGCGCTACCACTGGGAAGACCTGGAGCCGGGCCTGAGCTTCGAGACATCAAGCCGCACCGTCACCGAGGCGGACGTGGTGGGCTTCGCCGCGCTAAGCGCTGACTACAACCGCCTGCACGTCGATACACAGTACGCCGCTCAGTCGCCCTGGGGCACGCGCATCGCGCACGGCATGTTGGTGGCCTCGATTCTCTCGGGCTTGAACACGCGCACCGTCATCAATCAACTGCTGGAGCCGTCGCTCATCGGCCTGCTGGAGATGACGTACCGCTTTCCCAAGCCGACGCTGATCGGCGACACCCTGCATGGCCGCATCGAAGTTGCGAGTTGCAAGCCAACGTCCAACCCCGCGCGCGGCATCGTCGTCTTCCGTCGGCAGGCATTCAACCAGCATGGCGAAGCCGTCTGCGAGTGCGATGCAACCATGATGGTTGCGCGCCGGGTTACCTGAGTTTTCTTCAACAAGAGGCTGAACATGATCCGTACCGAAATCGGCTACACCACCATTGACAAGATCACCGTGCGCGAAAAAGACCTGGCCAAGGAACTGCTGGGCCAGGTGGACTTCGTAGACATGATGATGCTGGCCATCCTGGGCCGCATGCCCGACGAGCGTGAGAAGAAGATGATCAATCTCATCCTCGTGACCGCGTGCGACCACGGCCTGACGCCCAGCGCGATGAGCGCGCGCCTGACCTACCTCGGCGCACCCGAGGCCATGCAGGCCGCCGTGGCCGCCGGACTGCTCGGCGCGGGCAGCGTCTTCCTGGGCACGACGCAGAATGCGGCCGAACTGCTCATCAACGCGGCACGCGACCTGAAGGACGAAGACGGCGATGATGCATTTGTCGCCTGCGCGCGCGAAACCATCCGCCACGCACGCGAGAAAAAGCAGCCCATCTACGGCGTGGGGCATCCCATCCACATCCACGGTGACCCGCGCATTCCGACCCTGGCCGCTGTCTCGCGCGACAACGGCTGCTTTGGCAAGCACTGGCGCCTGATGTACGCCATCGAGCGCGTGTTCCGCGACGAGATGAGCAAGAACTTGCCGATGAATGCGGTCGGCGCCATCGGCTCGATCATCGGCGACATGGGGCTGGACCCCCTGCTGGCACGCGGCTTCATGCTTGTTGGCCGCGCGGCGGGCCTGATCGGCCACCTCTACGAAGAGCGCCAAAACCCCATCGGACAGCAACTGTGGGATCTCGTCCTGGAGCAGGACCCGCGCAATGAAATCCCGGGCAAGCGCCGCGGCGCTGAGTGAGGTGTGCCATGAAGGACGAAACGCAAGGCATGATGTTCCAGAACTTGGATTTGCTGATGGAGCCGCGCTCGGTGGTCGTGGTCGGAGCTTCCGACCGGCCGGCAAGCCTGGGCCAGCGCGCGCTGACCAACCTTATCGAGCACTCGAAATTCCAGGGTGAGTTGTTCCTGGTCAACGCCACCAAGGACGAGGTCATGGGCCGGCGCAGCTACCGCCGTGTCGAAGACCTTCCCTATGCGCCCGATCTCGCTGTGGTCGCCGTACCTGCCAATGTCGCCAACGATGTCCTCGAAGCCTGCGGCAAAAAGGGCATCCGTTTTGCCGTGGTGCTGACCTCGGGCTTCGGCGAGGCGGGCGAAGAGGGCAAGCGCCTGGAAGCACGCATGCGTCAGATTCCCGGTGAAACGGGAATCCGCATCTACGGGCCGAATTGCCCCGGTCTGACAAACACCAACAAGGGCTTGGGTTTCACCTTTTCCCCGTCCTTCGAGCATGACCGCATGACCGGGCCGATCGGCCTGGTGACGCAAGGCGGCGGATTGGGGCGCACCTTCCTGCAGGCATGTGATCGCGGCGTGGGCATCGGGCTGTGGTGCTCCAGCGGCAATGAGGCGGATCTCACCGTGAGCGACTACATCCACCACATGGTCTCGATGCCCGAGATCAGGGTCATCGTCACCCTGCTCGAAGGCATCAACGACCCGCCGCGTTTCGCGCAAGCGGCGCTGAAGGCTGCCGCGCACGGCAAGCCCATTGTGGCGCTCAAGGTCGGCAAATCGGAATACGGAATCAAGGCCACGCAATCGCACACGGCGGCGCTATCGGGCACCGCCGAGATCAACAGCACAGCCTTCAGGCAATTGGGCATCATCGAAGTCGATGACATCGACGAATTGATCGACACCGCCGCTTTGCTGGCGCGCGGCGTGCCAAAGAAGGATGCGCGCGTGGCGGTCTATTCCTTTTCGGGCGGCACAGTGGCGCTAGCGGCCGACATGCTCGGCCTGGCGGGTCTCGCACTGGCCGAGTTCGATCCGGCCACGGGCGCGAAGCTGCGCGAGTTACTGCCGTCGTATGCGGCCTTTGACAATCCGGTAGACACCACGGCCGAGATACTGGTCAACCCCGAGATCAGCTTTGGTTCTTTGCTCGCCGTGGCACGCGATCCCAATGTGGATGTGGTGCTGTACCCGATCCCGATGGAGTACGGCGCGACCACGCGTGCAGCCGCCGAGAACATGGTCAAGGTGCAGGCCCAAGTCGATACACCGATCATGCCAGTTTGGCTCAGCGACCGGCTAGGCGAGGGCTTCCAGATCATGGTTGCGGGCGGCTTGGTGCCCGTGCGTAGCCTAGGCAAAGCCATCAAAGCGCTGCAGTGCTGGAACAACTTCAGTAAACGTCAGCGTGGCTTCGATGCGGACTGGCTTCCCGCTATCTGCACCGAGAAGCATCACGCGGAGCAAGGCGTGCGCAAGGTCTACGGGGAATCCGAAGGCAAGGCGCTGCTCGCGGGTGCAGGCGTGCGTGTGCCCTTTGGGCGCGTGGCGCGCAATGCGCAGCAAGCGGTGGTAATCGCAGCTGAAATCGGTGGCGCTGTGGTCGCCAAGATCGCCAGTGCCGACATCCTGCACAAGTCCGACATTGGTGGGGTGATGGTTGGCTTGCGGACCGAAGCAGAAGTGCGTGCGGCCTGGGACTCGATCATGGCCAGCGCGCAAAAGGCTTGCCCGCAGGCGGACATCGACGGCCTGTTGATCGAGCAGATGGCTGATCTCAAGCAGGGCGTAGAGACCTTCATTGGCGTCCACTGTGATCCCTTGTTTGGCCCCATCCTGACCTTTGGGCTTGGCGGCATATACGTCGAGCTATTCAAGGACGTGAGCCGCCGCCTGCTACCGATCACACCTCGCGATGCCGCAGAAATGATCCGCGAAACTCGCTGCCACGAGCTGCTCAAAGGCTTCCGTGGCAGCCCCGCCACCGACATCGCGGCGCTCGAAAAGATGTTGGTGGCTGTCTCGAATTTTGTCGTCCAAGGGAATCATCGTATCCAGGAAATGGATCTGAATCCCGTGATCGTCAGCGCTGCAGGCGTGATGGCGCTCGACGCCGTTCTCATCACAGCGCAACCGGCCCCCTGATTTGCAAATATTGAAAGGAGATATTCACATGATTTCGCGACGCATTTTTTCCACAGGTACCCTGTTTAGCGTGTTGTCAGCAACTGTCGGACTGCCGGTGCATGCTGATACCTTCCCGGATCGCCCTATCAAACTCGTTGTGCCGTTCACTGCGGGCGGCATTACCGACAATCTAGCGCGCGTTGCGGGGCAATACGCCTCGAAGGTGCTGAACCAGCCCATCGTTGTGGACAACCGCCCCGGTGCAGGGGGTGGACTGGGAGCCATGACTGTGGCACAAGCCACGCCTGATGGCTATACCGTCCTTCTGGGAACGCAAGGCACCCAGGCGACCAACTTGGCCCTTTACAAGAGCCTCCGCTACAAGGATGGCGACTTCCGAGCCGTTCAGGGCCTGATGGCCATTCCCAATGTGCTCGTCGTCAATGCCTCAAAGCCTTACAAAAATCTGGCCGAACTCGTTGCATATGCCAAGAAGAATCCGGAGGCATTGACCTACTCGTCTCCGGGCGTTGGAACCGGCTCGCACTTGGCTGCGGAACTGTTCCAGACTGTGGCGGGAATCAAGCTCCGTCATGTTTCGTACAGAGGTAGCGCTCCCTCCATCACCGACCTGATCGCAGGCAACATTGATCTGAGTTTCGACTATCCGGCGACCACGGTACCGCATATCAAGTCGGGCAAGTTGCGCGCGATCGCCATGACCGGGCTGGAGCGCGTGCCCGTGCTGCCGGAGGTGCCTACTTTGAGCGAGCTGGGCTATGCCAAAGCTACGGCCGAATCATGGTTGGGTGTATTTGCGCCGCGCGAAACTCCGGACGCTGTCATGCAGAAACTGCAGTTGGCCTTTGCGCAGTCCATCGAGGACAAGGGCGTGCAGGAAAAGTTCGTCGAATTTGGTGGCGTTCCACTGCGCAAGTCTGGCAAGGCGTTTGAGGCTTTCGTGCGCGACGAAGTCGTGAGGTGGGAACAGGTGGTTAAGAAGTCGGGTGCGACTTTGGATTGAATTTTATCGACTCGGGATTCCGCGTTGCAAAGCGCTGCCCAAGATGCATCGTGTGGCCGCTCGCCACCCCTTCCATTCGAGCGTCCGGCTGCGGTCAACCGGGTTTCGCCTTGTGCATACAAAGTCAACTCGCCATGCACTGGCGGGCAAGACGCGTATGTGCCGAGTGCCCAGAATACCGCCTGGTAGCACGCCCAGGGGCGGCCCGTGGTCGTTCGGCATCGATGCATTCGCATGAATGCTTCTTCGGCAACGGCATGTCGGTGTGCTCACCCGAATAGCCCAGCAACCAGGAGAGAGTGAATGTCTGTCTGCGCCGCGCCTTTGCGCGACATGCTGATTGATGCGGTGATGCGCGAACGTCGTTCCGTCCGCGCCTTTCTGCCGATCCCGGTGCCGCAAGAAGTGGTGGCCCAGATTCTGTCGGTGGCAGCCAGCGCGCCCAGTGGCACCAACACCCAGCCGTGGCATGTCATTGCCGTGGCGGGCGAGGCGAGGAAGCGCTTGTGCGACCGTGTACTGCACGCCTTTCACCATGAAGAGGGAGAGCACCAGTCCGAATACGACATCTACCCGGCCGAGTTCTTCGAGCCCTACCTGACCAGGCGGCGCCGGTGCGGCTTTGCGCTCTATGCCGCAGTCGGAATCTCCAAGGGAGATACGGATGCCATGCGTGCTCAACATGCACGTAACTTTGCCTTCTTCGATGCGCCGGTCGGTTTGATCTTCACCTTGGACCGGCGCATGGTGCAGAGCAGTTGGGTGGACTACGGGATGTTCTTACAGAACATCATGCTGGCGGCCCGCGCACGAGGCCTGGATACCTGTTCGCAGATGGCGTGGACCCTTTACCCGCGCCTTCTGGCTGAAGCCCTGCAAATCCCGGACGGGCAGATGGTCCTGTGCGGCATGGCACTGGGCTATGCCGACCCGGCGGCCGTGGTGAACCACGTGCGCACCGAGCGTGAGCCGGTCGAGAACTTCACACGCTTCAGCGGCTTCTAGAAATCTTGTCATACCAACTAATCGCGTCGTAAGCCGCCTGAGAAATTCAGCCGCCCTGAAGCGGTTGATCGACCGGGCCTTGTCCTGATGGGTAGGGTCATGCATGGATGTATGCCCTATGGGGCTGACGGGTTGAACCCACAAAGAGGAGTAAGCAATGTCTACCTACGCCGCGCCCTTGCGCGACATGCTGTTCACGATGAAGGAAGTCGGAGGCCTGGATGCGATCTGTGCCCAGCCGGGCCATGAAGAAACCACGCCCGACCTGGTCGAGGCCATCCTGCAGGAGGCTGCCCACTACGCCGCCGGCGTGCTTGATCCGCTGAACCGCACCGGCGACGTGCAGGGCGCGCGCTGGCACGACGGCCAGGTCACGCCAGCCGATGGCTTTCGCGAAGCCTGGGCCAGCTTCTGCGAGAACGGCTGGAACGGCATGCCCGCTGCCACCGAATGGGGCGGCCAGGGCCTGCCCACGCTGGTGTCCACAGCCGTGCTGGAGATGTGGAAGTCGTCCAACCTCGCGTTCAGCCTGTGCCAGATGCTCACGCTGGGCGCGGTGGAAGCCATTGCGCACCATGGCAGCGACGCACTCAAGCACCGCTTCCTGGAGCCCATGGTCGAGGGCCGCTGGACGGGCACCATGAACCTCACCGAGCCCCAGGCAGGCTCCGACCTAGCCGCGCTGCGCAGCCGCGCCGTGCCCGAGGGCGACCACTACCGCGTCAGCGGCAACAAGATCTTCATCACCTGGGGCGAGCACGACATGGCCGAGAACATCGTCCACCTCGTGCTGGCGCGCCTGCCCGATGCACCGCCCGGCGTGAAAGGCATCTCGCTGTTCCTGTGTCCGAAGTACCTGGTCAACGACGACGGCTCCCTGGGCGAACACAACGATTTGACCTGTACCTCCATCGAACACAAGATGGGCATCCACGGCAGTCCTACGGCGTCGATGAGCTTCGGCGATGGCGGCGGCGCCATCGGCTATCTGGTCGGCGAGCCGAACCAGGGGCTGGCCTGCATGTTCACCATGATGAACCACGCACGGCTGAACGTCGGTCTGGAAGGCGTGGGCATTTCCGAGCGCGCCTACCAGCGCGCACGCGCCTACGCGCTGGAGCGGGTGCAGGGCAAGCCGCTGCTCAGGGCCAGCACCACCATCGCAGGCCACCCGGACGTGCGGCGCATGCTGATGGACATGAAGGCCCGCACCGAGGCCATGCGCGCATTGGCCTATTTCTGCGCCGGCCAGATGGACCGCGCCGCAGGCCACGCCGACGCGCAAGAGCGCGAGCAGGCACTGGCCCTGGTCGGCCTGCTGATCCCGGTGGTCAAGGGCTGGTGCACCGACAGCGCACAGGGCATCACGTCCGATGGTGTGCAGGTGCATGGCGGCATGGGCTATGTCGAGGAAACCGGCGCTTCACAGCACTTGCGCGACGCGCGCATCACGACCATCTACGAAGGCACCACGGGCATCCAGGCAAACGACCTGATTGGCCGCAAGCTGGCGCGAGAGGGCGGGCGCACGCTGAAGGCGCTGTTGGGCCGCATCGACGGCGATGCGCGCCGGTTGGTCGAGATGCCCGATGCCGCGCTGGCGCAGATCGGCGGCGTGTTAGCGGCTTCGGCGCGTGCGCTGGGGGGTGCGGCCGACTGGCTGCTGGCCCACGACGACCAACCAGCGCAGTGCGCGGCGGGCGCCGTGCCCTTCTTGCGGCTGGCGGGCACGGTGATCGGCGGCTGGCTGTCGGCGCGCATGGCCGAAGCCGCCACTGCGCAACTCGCGGCGAGATCGGGCGATGCTAGCTTTCTCGGCGCCAAGCGTGCCACGGCCAGCCACTACGCGGCGCATGTCCTGGTGCAGGCGCCGATGCTGCGCGACATCGTCACGGGCGGCGCCGCCAGCACGCTGGCCCTGGCGGACGATCAACTCTGAATGATCCTGAAAGGAAACCCTCCCATGAAAATCCTGGTTCCCGTCAAGCGGGTGGTTGACTACAACGTCAAGGTCCGCGTCAAGAGCGATGGCAGCGGCGTGGACATCGCCAATGTCAAGATGAGCATGAACCCCTTCGACGAAATCGCCGTCGAAGAAGCCGTGCGCCTGAAGGAAAAAGGCTTGGTGACCGAAGTCATCGCCGTCAGCTGCGGCGTGGCCCAGTGCCAGGAAACCCTGCGCACCGCCATGGCCATCGGCGCCGACCGCGCCATCCTGGTGGAGACCGATGCCGACCTGCAGCCCCTGGCCGTGGCCAAGCTCCTGAAGGCCCTGGTCGACAAGGAACAGCCATCGCTGGTGATCCTGGGCAAGCAGGCCATCGACGACGACGCCAACCAGACCGGCCAGATGCTGGCGGCCTTGGCCGACCTGCCCCAGGCCACGTTCGCCAGCAAGGTCGAGCTGTCCGCCGACAAGGCCAGCGTGACCCGCGAAGTCGATGGCGGCCTGGAAACCCTGCAGCTTTCGCTGCCCGCCGTCATCACCACCGACCTGCGCCTGAACGAGCCGCGCTACGTCACGCTGCCCAACATCATGAAGGCCAAAAAAAAGCCGCTTGACACCGTCAAGCCCGAAGACCTCGGCGTGGACGTGGCCCCGCGCCTGAAGACCCTGAAGGTCAGCGAACCCGCCAAGCGCGGCGCCGGCGTGAAGGTGGCCGACGTGGCCGCCCTGGTCGAGAAACTCAAGAACGAAGCGAAGGTGATCTGACATGACCGTACTCGTAATCGCTGAACACGACAACGCGACCATCAAGGGCGCGACGCTCAACACCGTGACGGCAGCCGCAGCCTGCGGCGGCGACGTGCACGTGCTGGTGGCCGGCCACAACGCTGGTGGCGCAGCCGCTGCCGCCGCGCAGATCGCCGGCGTTGCCAAGGTCATCCACGCCGACGGCGCCAGCCTGGCCCACGGCCTGGCCGAGAACGTGGCCGCCCAGGTGCTGGCCATCGCCGGCAACTACAGCCACATCGTGTTCCCCGCCACCGCCGGCGGCAAGAACGTGGCCCCCCGCGTGGCCGCCAAGCTCGACGTCGCCCAGATCAGCGACATCACCAAGGTGGTGAGCGCCGACACCTTCGAGCGCCCCATTTACGCCGGCAACGCCATCGCCACCGTGCAAAGCGCCGACAGCGTGAAGGTCATCACCGTGCGCACCACGGGCTTTGACGCCGCCGCCGCCACCGGTGGCAGCGCCGCCGTCGAAACCGCCGCTGCCGCCGCCGACGCCGGCAAGAGCAGCTACGTGGGCAGCGAGATCGCCAAGAGCGACCGCCCCGAACTCACCGCCGCCAAGATCATCGTCTCCGGTGGCCGGGCCCTGGGCAGTAAGGAAAAGTTCGACGAAGTCATCACCCCCCTGGCCGACAAGCTGGGCGCGGCCATTGGAGCCAGCCGCGCGGCGGTGGACGCGGGCTACGCCCCCAACGACCTGCAGGTGGGGCAGACGGGAAAGATCGTGGCGCCGCAGCTGTACATCGCCTGCGGCATCTCGGGCGCCATCCAGCACCTGGCGGGCATGAAGGACTCGAAGGTGATCGTGGCGATCAATAAGGACCCGGAGGCGCCGATCTTCAGCGTGGCCGACTACGGGCTGGAGGCGGACCTTTTCGCGGCTGTGCCGGAACTCGTCAAGGCCTTTTAACTTGGATGAGATACACCATGGAGCTTCGGCATTTGCGTTGCTTTATAGCGGTGGCCGAAGAACTTCACTTTGGCCGCGCAGCGGAAAAGCTGCACATCGATCAGTCCCCTTTGTCGCGCACCATCAAGGAGATAGAGGAAGAGCTCGGGGCGCAACTGTTCACGCGAACCACGCGAAGCACCCGCCTGACCTTTGCCGGAATGGCATTCCTGGAGCGGGTGCCGCGAATCTTCGAAGCTCTGAAACAGGCGTGTGACGGCGTCAAGTCCGCCGCCAGTGGGTTTCAGGGACAGTTGCGCATCGCTTTGTCCGATGGCATCACGCCCTCGCGAATGCCGACGCTGCTGGCACGGTGCCGAGAGGAAGATCCAGAGATTGACATTCGGTTATTTGAAGTGCCGTTGGACCAACAGATCAAGGGTCTGCACGATGACCTGTATGACGTCGGCTTTTCGATGGCCGAAGAGGTGGGCGACGGCATTGTGGTCAGGCCTGCGTGGGAAGACGAGCTGATGGTGGCGGTCCCAGCTCGCCATCCTGTGCTGGCCCACAAGCACGTTCCGTTGGAAGAAGTGTTGCGCTATCCGCTGGCGCTATGCGATCCGGCGATATGCGAAGGCCATGCACGCCAAGTTGATCGCGTTTTGCAGCGCTACGAGCAACAGCCACTGATCGCCCAGCGCGTGGCGTCCTATGAGGTGATGATGACCTTGGTCTCCGCCGGATTGGCACTTGGTTTGGCGGGCGCCGCGCACATTGCATCCGGCCGTGGGCCAGGTGTTGTGGCCCGGCGCTTGGCGGGCAAGTCGCAGATGCTGGCCACGTATCTGCTGCACCGTGACGTGGAGCCCTCCGAAATGCTGGCCCGGTTCATCGCACGAGTGGCCTCCATTGATTCGGCAGATGGCTCCAGCGCCGCCGAGGACTCCTGATCCACCTGCTGAAAGGGCCCAAGCCATGACCCGATTCCTGCCGCTGCTGATGGTCGCCGCACTGACGGCCTGTGGGCCATCCCAACCGACGGAAACCGTGGACTTCCTCGTGGCCCATCCTGAGCGCCTCAAGGAAGTCCAGCGCCTGTGCAAGGAAGACCGAGCAAAGGCCGGCGAGGAACTCTGTCGCCGTTCGGCCGAAGCCGCCAACCGGCGTTTCTTCGGCGATCGGCCGGAACAGAAATCCAAATAGCGCCTCTCGCCGTCGCCTGGCAGCGACAAAGTTCTCCCTGTTACCTCATCACGCCGCAGCGCGCTCGCGCATGCGGCGTTTCTATTGTGTACGCCGCAGCAAGAAGTCTGGCTTTTTGGGTCTGAATCTCCGCCATAACGGCCTTTGACCGGCCTGCACGCTCGCCTTGATCCTCAGCACTACGGCACGTCCCTGTGCCGTAGTAGGAGGTTGACCAATGCAAGGAACGAACGTGCTGTTCGGTCAGATCGCCGTGGTGTTCGGCATCGTGATCGCGGGTGTGTGGGGCGCCACGCAATGGACGGCCGCCGCACTGGGCCATCAACTGCGCCTGGGCTCGCCCTGGTTCGATTTCCTGGGCACGCCGGTCTATCACCCTTGGCGGCTGTTCGAGTGGTGGTTCTTCTTCGATGCCTATGCGCCGCAAGTCTTCGACAAGGGCGGTGCCATCGCGGGCGGCAGTGGCCTGCTGGCGGTGGTGGTCGCCATCGGCATGTCGATCTGGCGCTCGCGCCAGTCCAAACTGGTCACGACTTATGGCTCGGCGCGCTGGGCGAATGCGCAGGACATTCGCAAGGCCGGGCTGACAAACCCGGCCGGCGTCTTCCTCGGCCAGCACGATTGCCAGTACCTGCGCCATGAAGGGCCGGAACACGTCCTGACCTTCGCGCCCACGCGCTCGGGCAAGGGCGTTGGGCTGGTGGTGCCGACGCTGCTGTCCTGGCCCGCGTCCGCCGTCATCCACGACATCAAGGGCGAGAACTGGAGCATCACCGCCGGCTGGCGCTCGCGCTTCTCGCACTGCCTGCTGTTCAACCCGACCGATGCGCGCTCTGCGGCCTACAACCCGCTCCTGGAAGTGCGGCGCGGCGCGCATGAAGTGCGCGACGTGCAGAACATCGCGGACATTCTGGTGGACCCCGAGGGCGCGCTGGAGAAGCGCAACCATTGGGAGAAGACCAGCCACGCGCTGCTGGTCGGCGCCATCCTGCATGTGCTCTATGCGGGCGAAGACAAAACGCTGCGTGGCGTGGCGAATTTCCTCTCCGATCCGGCTTGCCCGTTCGAGTTGACCTTGCACCGGATGATGACCACGGCGCATCTCGGTGATGCGCCGCATCCGGTCGTCGCATCGGCGGCGCGCGAAGTCCTGAACAAGTCGGACAACGAGCGCTCGGGCGTGCTGTCTACCGCCATGTCCTTCCTGGGCCTGTACCGCGATCCCACGGTGGCCGAAGTCACTTCGCGCTGCGACTGGCGCATCGCCGACCTGATCGCAGCCGAATCCCCTGTGTCGCTGTACCTGGTGGTGCCGCCTTCGGACATCAGCCGCACCAAGCCGCTTATCCGGCTCATCTTGAACCAGATCGGCCGGCGCCTCACCGAATCGCTCGACGGCAGCGATGGCATCGCGCGCCGCCACAAGCTGCTGCTGATGCTCGACGAGTTCCCCGCGCTGGGTCGGCTGGACTTCTTCGAGACGACCCTGGCCTTCATGGCGGGCTATGGCATCCGCAGTTTCCTTATCGCGCAGTCGCTCAACCAGATCGACAAGGCGTATGGGCAGAACCATTCGATCCTCGACAACTGCCATGTGCGCGTGACGTTCGCCACCAACGACGAGCGCACGGCCAAGCGCATTTCCGAAACGCTGGGCACGGCCACCGAGTTGCGCGCGCAGCGCAACTATGCGGGGCACCGGCTGGCGCCTTGGCTGGGCCACTTGATGGTGTCGCGCCAGGAGACGGCCCGGCCGCTGCTGACGCCCGGCGAGGTGATGCAGCTGCCACCCGACGAGGCGGTGGTGATGGTGTCCAGCGTGGCGCCGATCAAGGCCAGGAAGCTGCGCTATTACGCGGACAGCAATTTCAAGCAGCGCGTGCTGCCGCCGCCTGCGCTCGCCTGTGGGCGCTATGCCGACGTTCCGCCAGCCCGGCCTGACGACTGGAGCGGGTTGGCGATTCCCGCTGTGCCTGCGGCCCCTGACATCGAAGCCATCCAGGGATTCGGTTCCACCGCCGACGACGGTGGTCCCCGCCGCCAACCCGAACTCTCCAAAACCGTCGCCTACGACCCCGGGCTGTCCGTGCCTGCAGCCGACCTCGCGCTGCTCGATGACGAAGACGACACACCGCTTCCCCTTCCGCGCCAGTTGGACCCGGCTCGGCAGCGCACGGCCCGCCTGGCATCCCTCGACCCTGACGACGGAATCGACCTATGAGCCAATACCGCCTCAACTTGTTCATCCAATCCGAGCACGCCAGGCGGCTCGACGAACTGGCCGCCAAGAAAGGCGTGTCCAAGTCCAGCATCGTCGCCGCGGCCTTGGCGTCCTGGCTGTCGCCCGATGCCGCCGACCAGCGCGAGGCGGCCATTGCCAAGCGGCTCGATCGCCTGTCCCGCCAGGCCGAGCGCCTGGAACGCGACCAGAACATCCAGATCGAGACGCTGGCGCTGTTCATCCGCTACTTCCTGACCGTGAGCACGCCGGTGCCCGATGCCCATCAGGAAGCCGCCCGCGCGCAGGGCAAGGCGCGCTTCGAGCAGTTCGTGGAGCAGTTGGGCCGTCACCTGCTGCGCGGGCGCAGCCTGGTGCGCGACGTGGTGGAAGAGCTGCATCCCGATCCCTCGCGCTTGGATGAAGTGCAGGAACGCGCCTCATGAGCGCCGTTCCTTCGTCCTCCTTCACCGCCACCGCGCTGGACCGCCGCATCCGCATGCTGCGCACCGCGATGGGACCGCTGATCGCCGCCGCGCTGGAAGACCCGGACGTGGTGGAAATCATGCTCAACCCCGACCGGACGCTCTGGATCGACCGGCTTTCCACGGGCCGCGCACCGATGGGCGTGGAGCTGCCCGAGGCGGACGGCGAACGCATCATCCGCCTGGTGGCTGCCCACGTCGGCGCGGAAGTGCATCGCGGCCAGCCATTGCTGACGGCCGAACTGCCGGAAACCGGCGAGCGCTTCGAGGGCATCCTGCCGCCGGCAGCGCCCGGGCCGGCCTTCGCGCTGCGCAAGCGCACCGTGGGCGTGATCCCGCTGTCGCGCTACGTCGAGGACGGAATGATGACCGCCGATCAGGCGGGTTTGCTGGTGCGGGCCGTGCGCGAGCGCCACAACATCCTGATCGCGGGCGGCACCAGCACGGGCAAGACCACGCTGGCCAATGCGCTGCTGGCCGAGATCGCCGCCACGGGCGACCGCGTGCTGGTACTCGAAGACACCATCGAGCTGCAATGCGCGGCGCGCGACCACGTGCCGCTGCGCACGCGCCAGGGCGTGGTGTCGATGCAGGAGCTGGTGCGCTCGTCCATGCGCCTGCGCCCGGATCGCGTGGTCGTGGGCGAAGTGCGCGGCCCCGAGGCGCTGGACCTCATCAAGGTCTGGGGCACGGGCCACCCGGGCGGCATCGCCACCATCCATGCCGGCTCCCCGCTCGGGGCGCTGCTGCGCCTGGAACAACTGATCCTCGAAGTGGCGATGAACCCGCCGCGTGCGCTGATCGCCGAGGCGGTCAACGTGGTGATCCACATCGCCGGGCGCGGACGCAAGCGCCGCATCGAGAGCATCGCCCGCGTCGCCGGTTTCGACGGCGCGGGCTATCACCTGGCGGACGCGCTGGAAGCGCCATTTCCCGAGCTTCCCGAGCTGCCGCTGGTTTCCCTCGCAGCCCCCGCCGCTGCGCCTTTCCTGTCCCCTGACTCACCTGGAGAACTGCCATGACGCAGATGACCATTCCTACTTTCCGTGTTTCCGTCAATCCGCCTCCCCACCTGTCCGGCTTGGCACGGCTGCGCACCCTGGCCCGCCCGGCGGGGCAAGGGCTGCTGTTGGCCGCGCTGATGCTGTTGCTGGCCGGCACGGCACAGGCCGCCGGCTCCTCGATGCCCTGGGAAGGACCGCTGCAGTCCATCCTCGATTCCATCCAGGGGCCGGTGGCGCGCATCGTGGCCGTGATCATCATCATCGCCACGGGTCTCACGCTGGCCTTCGGCGACACGTCGGGCGGGTTTCGCAAGCTGATCCAGATCGTGTTCGGCCTGTCCATTGCTTTCGCCGCGTCCTCGTTCTTCCTGAGCTTCTTCAGCTTCTCCGGCGGGGCCGTCGTATGAGTGCCCCGGACACCTTCGCGGCCGGGTTCGCCCGTGGGTTCGAGATTCCGCTGCATCGGTCTTTGACCGAGCCGATCCTGCTGGGCGGCGCCCCGCGCACCGTGGCCATTGCCAACGGCACGCTGGCCGCTGCTGTCGGGCTGGGCCTGCAGCTGTGGATTCCGGGCGTCGTGCTGTGGCTCGCCGGGCATTCGCTGGCGGTGTGGGGTGCGCGCGTCGATCCGCAGTTCATGCAGGTCTTTGCGCGGCACATCAAGCACAAGCCGCTGCTGGACGTGTAGGGGGATGCTGCGATGCTGAACCTTGCCGAATACCGCCAGCGGCCCGCGCTGCTGGCCGACTGGTTGCCCTGGGCAGGGCTGGTGGCACCGGGCATCGTCTTGAACAAGGATGGATCGTTCCAGCGCACGGCGCGCTTCCGTGGTCCCGATCTGGACAGCGCCACGCAGGGCGAACTGATCGCCACGTCGGCGCGCTTGAACAACGCGCTGCGCCGGCTGGGCTCGGGCTGGGCGCTGTTCATCGAAGCCGAGCGCCGGCCGGCGGCGGGCTATCCCCATTCCGACTTTCCTGAACCGCTGTCCTGGCTGGTGGACGAGGAACGCCGCGCCGCATTCGAGGATTCGGGCAACCACTTCGAGAGCGGCTACCACCTCACGCTGGTGTACCTGCCGGCCGAGGAGTCGCGTGCGCGCGCAGCGGGACTGCTATACGAGAACCGTCCGACCGAAGGCGTGGACTGGCGCGAGCGCCTGACCGCTTTCGTCGCGGAAACGGATCGCGTCTTCGACCTGCTCGACGGCGTGATGCCGGAAATCGCCTGGCTCGATGACAGGCAGACGCTGACCTACCTGCATTCCGCCATCTCGACGCAGCGCTATTCGCTGGCGGTGCCCGAGGTGCCGTTCCACATCGATGCGCTGCTGACCGATTCCGCACTGGTCGGCGGCCTGGCGCCCATGCTGGGCGACCAGCACCTGCGCGTGGCCACGGTGCGGGGTTTTCCGACCTCGACCTGGCCGGGGATTCTGGACGATCTCAACCGCCTGGGATTTGCGTATCGCTGGAGTACGCGTTTTCTGTGCCTGGACAAAGCTGAGGCGGAAAAAGAGCTTTCCCGCCTGCGCCGGCAGTGGTTCGCCAAGCGCAAGAACGTCATCGCGCTGCTGCGCGAAACGATCTTCCAGCAGGAGAGCCCGTTGGTGGATACGGACGCCAGCAACAAGGCCACCGACGCCGACGCGGCCTTGCAGGAGTTGGGCAGCGACCAGGTTTCCTTCGGCTACCTCACCGCAACGGTGACGGTGCTCGACGCCGACCCGGCCGTGGCCGATGAGAAGCTGCGCATGGTGGAGCGCGTCATCCAGGGCCGGGGCTTCGTGACGATTCCCGAAACCTTGAACGCGGTCGATGCGTGGCTGTCTTCGATCCCCGGCAACGCCTACGCCAATGTGCGCCAGCCCATCGTCTCGACGCTGAACCTGGCGCACCTGATGCCGGTGTCCGCCGTGTGGGCCGGACCGGAGAAGAGCGAGCATTTGGGCGGCCCGCCGTTGATCGTCACGCGCACCGATGGCGCCACGCCATTCCGGCTGGTGACGCACATCGGTGATGTGGGCCACACGCTGGTGGCCGGGCCGACCGGCATGGGCAAGTCGGTCTTGCTCGCCACGCTGGCGATGCAGTTCCGCCGTTATCGCGGCTCGCGCATCTTCGCCTTCGATATGGGGCGCTCCATGCGCGCCACCATCCTGGGCCTGGGTGGCGAGCACTACGACCTGGGCACGGATGGCGAGATCGCCTTCCAGCCGCTCGCCCGCATCGACCACGAGGGCTACCGCACCTGGGCGGCGGAATGGGTGGAAGGTCGGCTGGCGCACGAAGGCGTGGCGGTTGGTCCCGATGAGAAAGCCGCCATCTGGTCGGCGCTGGGAAGCCTTGCCGGTGCGCCGCTGGAGCAGCGCACCATGACGGGCCTGGCGGTGCTGCTGCAATCGAACGCGCTGCGCCAGGCGCTCGCGCCCTACGTGCTGGGTGGCGCCCACGGCAAGCTGCTGGACGCCGACCGCGACCGGCTGGGCATGGCCGACGTGCAGTGCTTCGAGATGGAGGAGCTGATGCACAGCAAGGCCGCTGTCATGGCCGTGCTGGGCTACCTGTTCGCGCGTTTTGATGAACGCTTCGATGGCGCGCCCACGCTGCTGATCCTCGACGAGGCCTGGCTGTTCCTCGACGACCCGGTGTTCGCGGCGCGCATCCGCCAGTGGCTCAAGACGCTGCGCAAGAAGAACGTCTCGGTGATCTTCGCCACGCAGAGCCTGGCGGACATCCAGGATTCGAGCATCGCGCCGGCCATCGTGGAAAGCTGTGCGAGCCGCATTTTTCTGCCCAACCCGCAGGCCACCGAACCGCAGATTCGCACGATCTACGAGGGTTTCGGGCTCAACACCCGCCAGATCGAGATCGTTGCCACAGCGCAGCCCAAGCGCGACTACTACTACCAGTCGCGCCTCGGCAATCGCCTGTTCGACCTCGACCTGGGGCCGGCGGCGCTGGCCTTCGCGGGCGCCTCCACGCCGCAGGACCAGCGCGCCATCGACGAGGTTCTGGGCCACGCCGGCGCGCCCGGCTTCGCGCTCGCCTGGCTGCGCCATCGCGGCCTCGATTGGGCGGCCGACCTGCTGCGCGCGTTCCCAGGCCTTGCGCCGCTGGCGCCTCATGTTTCCCCTCGCTTCGCTGACCACCCCCAGGAGAACTTGCCATGAAGAAACGCCTTCTCGCCGCCGCCATCGCGGCCATGCTGTGCACGGTGTCCCCCGTGCAGGCGCAATGGGTCGTGATCGACCCCACGAACCTCGTGCAGAACACGCTGACCGCGATCCGCACGCTGGAGCAGATCAACAACCAGATCCGGCAACTGCAGAACGAGGCGCAGATGCTCATCAACCAGGCGCGCAACCTGGCCAGCCTGCCGTTCAGCGTGGTCAGCCGGCTGCGCAGCAACCTGGCGACCACCCAGCGGCTGATCGCCCAGGCCAGGGGCCTGGCCTACGACGTGGCGAACATGGATCGGGAGTTCGCGCGCCTGTACCCCGAGCAGTACGCCGCCACCGTCAGCGGCGACCAGATGTACCGCGATGCGCAGGAACGCTGGAAGAACACGCTCAATGGCTTGCAGACCACCATGCAGATGCAGGCCCAGGCGTCGCAGAACCTGAGCGACGACGAAGGCGTGCTGGCCGATCTGGTGGGCCAGAGCCAGTCCGCAGTGGGCGCGCTGCAGGCGATGCAGGCGACGAACCAGTTGCTGGCCTTGCAGGCCAAGCAGTCCATCCAGGCGCAACGGCTGCAGCTCACGCAAGACCGGGCGGCCTCGCTGGAACTGGCGCGGCAGGCAGCGGCGGCCGAGCGCGGGCGCGAGGTGACGCGCCGGTTCCTGGGCAGCGGCACGCCGTACACGCCGCAGTCGGTGAACTTCTACGGCAACTGACGCGCTGCCATGAACGACGTGACGGTCATCGACCGCTTCCTCGACACGTTCTCGCGCTACATCGACTCGGGCTTTGGCCTGCTGCAAGGCGAGGTGGCATTCCTGACCGCCACGCTGATCGCCATCGACATGACGATCGCCGGGCTGTACTGGGCGCTGGGCCACGCCAGCGGCCAGGGCGAGGACGTGATCGCCAAGCTGCTGCGCAAGGTGCTCTACGTGGGTGCCTTCGCCTACATCATCGGCAACTTCAACGCGCTGGCCGGCATCGTGTTCCGGTCCTTCGCCGGGCTGGGCCTGACGGCCAGCGGCTCGACCCTCAGCATGGGCAGCTTCCTGCAGCCGGGCCGGCTGGCCAAGGCAGGGATCGACGCCGGGGCGCCGATCCTGCGGCAGATCAGCGACCTGGCGGGCTTCCCCGAGGTGTTTGTGAACCTTGCGCCCATCGTGGTGCTGTTCATCGCCTGGCTGATCGTGATCCTGTGCTTTTTCGTGCTCGCGGTGCAGCTGTTCGTGACGTTGATCGAGTTCAAGCTGACCACACTGGCGGGCTTCGTGCTGGTGCCGTTCGCGCTGTGGAACAAGACCGCCTTCCTGGCCGAGAAGGTGCTGGGCAACGTGGTGGCCTCGGGCATCAAGGTGCTGGTGCTGGCGGTGATCGTGGGCATCGGCACGGGGCTGTTCGCCGAGTTCACGGTGCATCCGGCGGAGCCGTCCATCGACCACGCGCTGGTCGTGATGCTGGCGTCGCTGGCCTTGTTGGCGCTGGGAATCTTCGGGCCGGGCATTGCCACGGGCCTGGTGTCGGGTGCGCCGCAGTTGGGCGCGGGTGCGATGGCTGGGGCCGCCGTGGGCGCGGCAGGCGCCGCCGTGGCGGTTGGAGCGGTCGTTGCCGGCGCGGGCAGTGCCGTCGCGGCCGGTGCGCGCATGGCGCCGGGCGCCGCACGCATGGCGGCCAGCGGGGCGCGTTCGGCGGTATCGACGGCCAGCAGCGCCAGATCGGCCTTCCAGGCCGGCTCGGCTTCGGTCGGCGGCGGCGTCAAGGGCGCGGCCGCTGGCGTGGGGAACGTCGCCAGGGCCGGTGCACATGCGGCCGGGCAGAAGGTGGCTGAAGGCGCGCGCTCCATGAAGGAGCGGGTTGCGGCGGCTTTCCGCGAAGGCGGCGGTGCAGAGGCTGCCGGTGGCACTGCCGAAGGCGCGCCCCAGGCCGAAGGCGCCAAGGAACAGCCTGCCTGGGCCAAGCGCCTGCACCGCAGGCAGCAGCTCACCCATGCCGCCACGACCGCCGCCCACACGCTGCGCGGTGGCGATGGCGGCGGCTCGGGTTCCGGTCCGAGCCTGCGTGATTCCGATTCTTGAGGAGAACCATCCATGCGATTCAAACGACCACAGGTGCGCTACGCCGATACGCCGCAGCCTGCAACCCCGTATCAATCCGCCGCCCAGGCCTGGGACGAGCGCATCGGCTCAGCCCGCGTGCAGGCGAAGAACTGGCGGCTGATGGCTTTCGGCTGCCTGTCGCTGGCCTTGCTGATGGCGGGCGGCCTGGTGTGGCGCTCGGCGCAGTCCATCGTGACGCCTTACGTCATCGAGGTGGACCAGGCCGGCCAGGTGCGCACCGTGGGCGAGGCGGCCACGCCGTACCGGCCGACCGATGCGCAGACGGCCCACCACATCGCGCGCTTCGTCACGCTGGTGCGCTCCCTCTCCATCGACCCCATCGTGGTGCGGCAGAACTGGCTCGACGCGTACGACTACGCCACGGACAAGGGCGCGGTGGTGCTCAACGAGTACGCCCGCACCAGCGACCCGTTCGCGCGCATCGGCAAGGAGTCGGTAACGGTGCAGATCGCCAGCGTGACCCGCGCCAGCGACACGTCGTTCAACGTGCGCTGGACCGAGCAGCGCTTCGTCACGGGCGCACTGGACCGCACCGAGCGCTGGAACGCGGTGGTGTCCATCGTGCAGCAGACCCCGCGCACCGAGCAGCGGCTGCGCAAGAACCCCCTGGGCATCTACGTCAACGGCCTGTCGTGGAGCCGCGAACTCGATTCTTCCGAAGGAACAAAACCATGAACACGTTTTTCTGCAAATCCGCTTTGCCGGTGGTCCTGCTGGCATCGACCGTTCTGTTCGCAGGCTGCGCCACGCAGGGCAAGCCGCCGCCGGTGATCGCGCTGGATGAGCCGGTACAGGCCCAACCGTTGCCGGAAGCGCCCAAGCCCGTGGAAGTTGTGGCCGTGCCCGAGGTGTTGCCGATGCCGGCGCAGTTGAAGCCCGTGGCGGAGGACAGTGCCAAACCGGCGCCGATGCCGGAGCCGGCCGACGAGAAAGTGCGTGTGTCCCGCGCCAATGCCGAGGCACGCATCGCACCGACCCGCGAGGGCTACGTCAATGCGATCCAGGTTTGGCCGTTCACCGATGGCGCGCTGTACCAGGTCTATGCGGCCGTGGGCCGCGTGACCGTGGTGGCCCTGCAGCCGGGCGAGGAACTGGTGACGGTGGCCTCTGGCGATACCGTGCGCTGGATCGTGGGCGATACGTCCAGCGGTTCCGGTGCGGACTTGCGCGTGAATGTGATGGTCAAGCCGATCCGCTCGGGCCTCAAGACCAATCTGGTCATCACGACCAGCCGGCGCACCTACCTGATCGAGCTGACCTCGACCGACAAGGCGTGGATGGCATCCGTGTCCTGGGACTACCCCAAGGACAAGATGCTGGCCCTGCAGCGCCAGGCGCAAGCGGCCAACGCTGCGGCCCCCGTGGATACCGGCCTGTCGCTGGAGCGCATCCGGTTCCGCTACGCGATCAGCGGCAGCAACCCGCCCTGGAAGCCGCTGCGCGCCTTCGACGATGGCGAGAAGGTCTACATCCAGTTCCCGGCCGGCATCGCCCAGGGCGAGCTGCCTCCGCTGTTCGTGATCGGTGCGCAGGGCGACGGGCAGTTGGTGAACTACCGCTTTCGCCCGCCGTACTACATCGTGGACCGGCTGTTCGGCGCGGCCGAACTGCGCCTCGGGGCAGACAAGGGCGACGTGGTGCGCATCGAGCGCACGGACGGGGTGGTTGGTGCAGCGGGGAGGAACTGAGCATGAGCCAGGACGACACTCCCGGCCTTGCCGCGCCTTCGGCGGCCAAGGTGGCGCCGGAGGCGGTGGCGCTGCGCGCCCAGCCGCGTCCGGTCACGCGCCTGAACCGGCGCGCGCTGGCCATCCTCACTGGCGGCCTGTCGGTGGCCGTGCTCGGGGCCACCATCTGGTCGCTCCAGCCGCATCGGCGCAGTGCTGGCGAACAGACCGAGCTGTACAACGTGGATCGCGTCTCGAAGTCCGAAGGGCTGGATGGCCTGCCAGCCGACTACTCCAAGCTGCCGGTCAAGGTGCCCGAGCTGGGGCCGCCGCTGCCGGGCGATCTCGGTCCGGCCATCGTGAAGTCGCAGCAGCCGGTGACGCCTGTCTATGCCCCACCGGGACATGACCCGGAGGACGCACGGCGCAAGGAAGCGGATGCAGCGGCAGCCTCTACGGTGTTCTTCCAATCGGGTGGACAGAAGACCGCTGCGCCTACGCAGGCCGCCACTGCCGGCCCGGGATCCGCCTTGGCGGCCTTCGACCCGCTCGCCGCTGGGCCAGCCTCGACGGCGGCCCAGCTCACCGACCCGACCACCGCGCAGAACCGGCAGGACCAGAAGGAGGCTTTCCAGAAAGCCGGTTCTACGGAAACCCGCAATTCCGGCCATCTGCAAATGCCGGCTTCGCCGTACCAGGTGATGGCCGGGACGGTGATCGCCGGGGCGCTGGTGACGGGCATCAAGTCGGACCTACCGGGCGACGTGATCGCCACGGTGACGGAGCCGGTCTATGACACGGCCACGGGCAAGTTCCTGCTGATCCCGCAGGGCTCGCGCATCCTGGGCAGGTACAACAGCCAGGTGAGCTACGGGCAGAGCCGCGTGCAGGTGGTGTGGAACCGCGTCATCCTGCCGGACACGTCTTCGCTGACGCTGGACAACCCCGTGGGTACCGATCCGGCCGGCTACGCCGGCCTGGAGGATGGCGTCGATTGGCATTGGGGCCGCGTCTTTGCCGGCGCGGCGCTGACCACGCTGCTGGGCATCGGTGCCGAGCTGGCCGCGCCGGAGAACCGTCAGGACGGCAACCGCATCGTGATCGCCGGGCGCGACACCGCGCAGGACAGCATCAATCAGGTGGGCCAGGAAATAACCCGGCGCAACATGAACATCCAGCCGACGCTGACCAGCCGGCCAGGTCTGCCGGTGAGGATCATCGTGAACCGCGATCTGGTGCTGCGGCCCTACCAGCCGCTGTTCTTCAATCGGGGAACTTCGCAATGAGCACGACCAAGAAACTGCGACTCGGGCCGCTGCCCAAGACCGAGAGCGTCAAGCTGATATTTGCCTGCCCGGCCAGCCTGAAAGCCGACCTCGACCGCTACGCCGCGTTGCACGCGCAGACCTATGGTGAGGCGGCCGATGCCATGACGCTGATCCCGCACATGCTGGAAGCCTTCATGGCGGGGGATCGAGGATTCAGGAAGGGCGAGCGCGTCAAGCCGCCGCTTTCGCGGCCCTCGGCGGCTGCGCCGGGGACCGATGCACCCTCGCTCAGGTCATAAAACGCAAAACCCGCCGCCGCTGGCGGGCTTTGTTCCTTCGGGCCGGTTCAGACCTCCGGCGCTTCGATCATGACCGGACTTTTGCCGCAGAAGGCATTTGGGGCGCAGGTACGGTTTGCAAGGCCGAGGGCCTGTCTTTAACGGCCCGACTTGTGGCAAGATGCGAAACTAGGGTAGTTGCGCTGACGGCGTAGTGGGGCACGATTTCATAGTAAGTTTCAGGATGTCTACTCGGACTGTTGTTCACCATGTGCCTTCAGCGCGTCAAGTTGAAGCGATCGATTTGTTCTGCGGGGCCGGTGGCCTCTCGCACGGCTTGGCACGTCAGGGGGTGAAGGTCGTGGCGGGGTTCGATCTGGACCCGGCCTGCGAGTATCCCTATACAGCTAATCACCCGGACGCTCAGTTCGTGCAGGGCGACGTGGCGAACGTTACGGGGCAGCAGTTAGCCGAGCTATGGTCGCCGAACGCGGTGCGATTGCTTGCCGGATGTGCGCCTTGCCAGCCCTTTTCGAGCTATGCGAACACTGCCACGGTGGACAAGGTTAAGTGGCGCTTGCTGAAGGAGTTCGCTCGACTGGTGGAAGAGTGTTCGCCCGACTTGGTCACTATGGAAAACGTGCCGCGCTTGCTGGGGACAGCGCCATTCAAGGCATTTTTGCGTGCACTGAAGAAGGGGCAGTATCAAGTAGCTTACGGAGTAGTGAACGCCGCCGACTACGGGGCCCCTCAGCAGCGTAAGCGGTTGGTGTTGGTCGCCTCCAGGAGTGGGCCGGTGACTTTGCCGGAGCCCACGCACAAAGGGGCTACCCAGTGGGTGACTGTCCGTGAGGCAGTGGGCCATTTGCCCACCCTCGTCGATGGTCAACAATGCGCGGAAGACCCGCTGCACGTGGCCTCGTCCCTGTCACCGCTCAATCGCAAGCGTATTCGTGCCTCGCGTCCAGGCGGCACTTGGCGTGACTGGCCAGGTGAACTGGTGGCCGAATGTCATCGGCGTGATAGTGGTAAGCACTCTGCCGGCGTGTACGGGCGCATGGAGTGGGACAAGCCGGCTCCTACCATGACGACACTGTGCAACGGGTACGGTAACGGCCGCTTCGGCCACCCGCTTCAGCATCGTGGCATATCCTTGCGCGAGGCGGCTATCTTTCAGTCTTTTCCTAGCGATTACCGTTTTGTCGAAGACGGTAAGCCTGTCGTGATAAAAACCTTGGCGCGGCTGATCGGTAACGCTGTACCGCCCAAATTGGGCGAGGCGGTAGCGCGCTCGCTTTACGCCTCGATTAACGCTAAGGCCGGTGCCGCTAAGTAGCGGCGCTGTTGCAGAAAAACGTTCACTTCCTGAGCCACGCGCCGCAGCGTGCGGAACACAGCGAGCGCGTCTCGGCATAGTTCTTCGAATGCCAAATCTTGCCCCAGATCCGCGAAACTGCGTTCCCCGTGCGCTAATTGGTTTCGACGCCCTTTGGTGCTTTGCAAGGCCCCATGGGTCAGATGTGCGGGAGGCTTCTTGAGATCGGCTGGAAATACGCCGAACCGGCGCAATCTGTCGAAAATTGCCAAACTGTCTACGCTGCCAGATAGGCCGGCCTGACGCTTTTCGCGCTGGTTGCGATCTTGCCAATCGACCAACCATGTCTTGAAGAGGTTTTCATGAAGGGGTGAACTGGTATTTTCTGTAGTCAGATTGGTCTTGCTAGCCTTGAAGTGGCGTGCGACCATCAGCACGAGCTGATTGTTAAGTTGATCTGCACCTTGGCAGTTCTGGCCGATGATGTCGTGCATCTCGTCCAATAATTGCACCATGCACGCCTCCATCGCGCTGTAGAGCAACAGGCACACGTTGGCCTTCATCATATGGGTGAGCGCCTTGTCCAGAGGTAGTTGCACCCGATCTCCCAGCGCGCTGACATGCGCGTCTTTTTCCAACGCGATCCGCAAAAATTGCAGATACACCAGCAATTCATGAGCGCGAGAGCGTAATAGCTCTTTGGTTAACGGCAGCATATGCGTCATACGAACAGTTCCGACTGGTCGGGTTCGTTGTCAGGAGGTGCATCGTCGTTGGCGCTGCCCTCGACCAGAGCCGTGTCCGGGTCTTCCTCGACTTCCTTGTCCAGTAGATGGTCGCGTACGTAGTGGATTCGATTGATCAGCTTGGGCCGCGAGTTGCTTGCGTCGGAACGGGTGTGCTTGATGAACTGTGGACTATCCAGCCAAGCCGCGATGTTTGCCGGCTGTAGACCGGGTTGTTCCCGGAGCGCCAAAGTGGCGCCCACGGCTATGGCCTCGAAGCGGATGCGAGGTACGGTGTTGTGGTCCTTCCGCTTGAAGCCGTTGGGGAAATGTTGCTGCACGAATTGCAGCGCACGCTCGAACTCTCCCGACATCGTTTCAAGCTCCGCAGGCGTAGCATTTTTGTTCCGATCCTTCAAATAGTCGGTCAGGAACTGGTCTACGCTTTTCTGGAAGGCTTTGTAGTTGTTGGCATAGGCGAAGTAACGCAGTGCGAGTTCCTCGTATTCCTTGCGCTTGGCATTGCGATCGCTCAGAGGCACCATTTCTTTGAAAATATCTTTACCCGCCCATTCGGTAATCATTTTCATGAAAGGGCCGTCTTCCACGCCGCGCCGAATTTCCATGCTGGTGAGTTTGCTGCCGCCGGAGTTGAGGCGGTCGAACATTTCTCGGCGTGCCTGTTCGTCAGCTTGCTCAGTGAGTTCGATGACCCGGATCGTGGATCGCTTGAAGCGCAGCTGACGAGGCTTCCCGAAATCCGAGAAGCGCATGCCGTTGGCTGCCGTCAACCGTACCAAGTCTTGCAGGTGCAGCCGGTCGGAGAGGAAGTTGTCTAGCGTACGCAGTCGCTGTGAACCGTCGATGATTTCCAATGTTCCCGCGCGGTCGCCCGATCCGACATCAGCGGCGAAAATGAAGGGAACAGGAAGCCGAATAAGGATGGATTCGATGAAGCGCGATTGTTGTTTTGCACTCCAGACCATCTCGCGCTGATAATCCGGGATGAAAATTTCGGACGTGTCGGTTTCTCGGCCGCTGGTGAATTTCTCCACCAGAACTTCAATCGGCCATTCGCGAATTTCGTAATCCGTGATTTTTTGCAGTTCTGCGATCTGTGTTTCGACTAATGCCGCTTGGTCGGCATTCGGCAAGGCCAGGGTATCTTGTTCCATGAGGATTCCTGTTCAGACACTTGGGTGTGAAATCTCGGGGAAGCACCGTCTCGGATGATTTCAACCATGGTCGAGATTGTCCGAACGAGATTGGAGCCTTTTGTTTCGCATTCCCAAACAACGGCGACTCGCCAACCCAATCCGCGGAGTTCGGCGATCTTGCGGGCGTCTCGTACCTGATTGGCGGCGATTTTTTCCGACCAGTACGCCTGATTGGAGGACGGCAGTCGGCCAGCCCGACAGTTGTGCCCATGCCAGAAGCAGCCATGAACAAAGACAGCGATTCGGTATCTAGGAAAGGCTAAGTCGGGACGGCCAGGCAAAGACGCAGGGTGAAGGAGGTAGCGCAGCCCTTTCGCGTGCAGTTGTTTGCGTAACCTCACCTCGGGAGAGGTGTCCTTTTGACGAACGCGCGACATCAGCGTACTACGGGCTTCTTGTGTCAAGGTGTCAACCATAGGAGCACTATACGGCCACAAGCGCGGCTTATCACATCCGACTGGCATGGCGCTGTACACGTAAACGCATGGCGAGGTGGTTATGCTCGAAGCCTTTATGGCCGGTCGGGGATGAACGTGCCAGGTCGCCGCGCTCACGGTCGCCGGTGGCCTCGCCGGGTTCGAACTGACCCCTGAAACGCAAAACCCGCCATCGCTGGCGGGTTCTGTTCATTCGGGCCGGGTCAGGCGTCCGGCGCTTCGATCATGACCGGATAGTCCCGATCCTTGCGCGGTATCCGCGCGGCGGCTTCCATCTTGGCCCACATTTCCGCAGTGACGGGCGGGATGCCTTTGAACGGGAACTTGAAGACGCGACCGCCTGCCGCAGCGGTTTTCTGCGGGGTTTCGGTAGGCTTGCGGACTGCGCGGTTGTAGCTCATGGAAGTCTCCCATCAGAGAGCTTTCTACCTGCATAGGGTAGCAGTTTTTGCCAAGCTGTGCTTGATGCGGTCAGATCGAAGGTCATGAGCCGCTGGCTGCCGTGATCGGCCCACCAGGCGGCGTCCGTGGCCAGCACGTCCTGCACGCTCTGGCAGTGGGCCAAGTGCGGAGCCTGGGCCACTTCTTCCGGCCACAGTGGTGCATTGAACCCCAGCTTGGGCCAGACCTTGTAACCGATGTGGCGCCGGTCGAACCCATGTCCGCCCGCAGCCACCAGGGACACATGGGACAGACCAGCCAAGTGTGCCGTGATCGCGCAGAGCGCGAACGCCACCGTGCCCAATGTCGGTGGGGTGTGGTGTTCGTTTAGGAAATACCGATCGACGTGCAGGCCGTCGATGAACAGGTCGGTTCCCCCGTTTGGGGCCGCGTACAGGCCGAGCCGGTTTTTGCCTGGGTGCTGAATCAGTTGGGAGTTGGCGATGGTGAAGTACAGGCCTGGTGGTGCTTCATCCAGGCCGAATGAGTGTTCGGCCTGCTGGTGGACGCGGCTGCCATCGAACACAGAGAGCAGGTGAGCGAACTCCACCACGGAGAAGATGCCGATGGGCAGTTCGTAGAGATCGTCGGGGTTCAACTCGATGCCATCGAGGCGGATGCCCGTGCCGGTCAGGTAGGAGCGGACGATCGGGCTAGCCAGCAGTTGTTGGTGGAGGCCCGACAGGTGTGTCTGGTAGAAGGCTGAGGGTGGGAGTGGCACTTGGAGGTTCCGCTACTCGATGGGGCGACGATGCCATGCTGTGACGGCCGCCGAAACCTGTCCCGGCGTGCTGGAGCGTAGAGGCGCTTGCTGTCGGAGCGTGCTGGAGCAGGCGGGGGAGTGTGCCGTCAAAGTACGCCATCACACGCTGGGCTATGCGCCAGTTTCCGGGCTGTTTGCTTGGTGTAATTTTGGGGTAATTCCATCGCCAAACTATGCCAATTCACGCCCATGGTGCACTCTGGCGAAGTCCGGCGTACCTGCTCTAAGTGGCCGTCAATAAAGGAAAAATTGGCAAATCCGCACAGGGGCGTATTTGCCTGCCTACACAATGGGTGTGTGCTGCGACAGGTCCGGCTGGGCGGAAGGGCTGTCGGAAAAATCCTTTTTCATCGATGAGGTCGTGAATTTCTGGCCAGAGGTTCACCGCGCTGTGCCGTGGCACGGGCTGCGTCGGTGGCAGCGGGCGAAGGGCGGTGGGAACGGTGAACGGCGCGGGTGGGTCTGTGGAAGGCGGCTTCGATGCCCGAGCTATATCTTATGTCTTACGACAGGGGCGTCGGCGGTACTGCCCATTCTTTAGGCAACCCAGCGGCAGGCCCCGCAGGCACTCGCTGCGGCAAGGTTGCTCCAGCGACATCCACAAAGTTATGCACAGAAAGAAGGGACAAGTCGGGTACTGCCGTCTTTCGACAGGCGCCAACGGCACTACGCGGCCACCACGCTCGCGTGCGCGGCGACGATCCGCCAGCGCGCGCCCAGCAGTGCCCAAACGCGGGTGTATCTGAACCTGCCTTCGAAAGAATCGTTGCCATAGCGTCCAGCCAGCTGCACTCGCACCGCGACAACGGCCACATTGCCCAGCAGCCGGACGCTGCGGTCCGACGCATCGAGCGAGTCCAGCTTCAACAAGCCCGACCTGTGAACGTCAAGGTCTTCCTGCTTCGTCACGACCATGCCTTGGTGGTTCGTGAACAGCAGATCGTCCGCCAGCAGTTCGTCCAGAACCGGGACATCGGAGGTGCGCATGGCGCGCGCCAGCCGTTCTTCGAGTTCAACAATGGTGTCGAGATTTGCATCATTCATGACGACATATTAGTTGGGCCTGGCCACACCATGAGTTCGAGGGGTGCAATCCCGCAGGATTGCACCCCTCTGGTCAAGCTGCAGCCAACTCGGCCACAGCGGGCGGCGCCACCTGGTAGCCATCGAACTGCATCGTGTACTGCGCACGGCCCGATGAAAGCGCGCGCAGCCCACTGATGTAGCCGAACATCTCTTTCAGTGGCACCAGCGCGTCGACCACCGTGGCCGTTCCGCGCACCTCATGCCCTCGCACCTGGCCACGGCGGCGGTGCAGATCGCCGATCACGTCGCCCAGGTATTCGGTGGGCGCGATCACCTCCACGGCCATCACCGGCTCCAGCAGATGCGGCCTGGCCTTGGCAAAGGCATCGCGCAGCGCATGGCTTGCAGCCAACTCGAAGACCATGGCCGAGGAGTCGCGCTCGTGGAAAGCACCATCGAGCAGCACGGCGCGGAAGTCCACGGCCGGGTAGCCCGAAGCCGGACCGGCTTCGGCCGCGCGCCGGATACCCGCTTCCACCGCGGGAATGAACTCGCGGGGAATGGCGCCGCCGACGATGCGGCTTTCGAACTGCACGCCCGCACCTCGCTCCAGAGGCTCCAGGCGCAGCGTGAGCTGCGCGAACTGGCCCGGGCCGCCGGTCTGCTTCTTGTGCACGTGCGTCAGCTCCGCTGCCGTGGCAATGGTCTCGCGGTAGGCCACCTGAGGGCGGCCCACCACCACGCCCACGCCATAACGGTCGTGCAGCTTGTGCACGGCGACCTCCAGCTGAAGCTCGCCCATGCCCGACAGAATGGTCTGCCCCGATTCCTCGTCCTGGCGCACGCGCAGGCTCGGGTCCTCGCGCAGCATGCTCTGCAGCGCCTTGGACAGGCCCTGCTGGTCGGCCTTGGTGCGCGGCTCCAGCGCCATGTGGATCACCGGCTCCGGCACGGAGATGGACTCCAGCTGCACCGGGTGCCTGGGATCGCTCAGGGTCTGGCCCGTGAGGGTGTCCTTGAAGCCGACCACCGCGGCGATCTCGCCCGCCACGAGTTCATCGCGTTCGATGCGCTTGTCGGCATGCACCTCATAGAGGCGGGCCGCGCGTTCCATGCGCCCTGTGCTGGTGTTGAGCACCGAGTCGCCACGCCGCAACCGGCCCGCATACAGGCGCACGAAGACCATGCTGCCGTGTTCGTCGGTCACTACCTTGAATGCCAGGGCGGCGAGCGGCGCGCTGTCGAGGCCCGTGGCCGTGCCTTCGCGCTCCCCAGGCGCGGGCAGCCAGTCGACCACCGCATCCAGCAGCGGCTCGACACCGCGATTGCGGAAGGCCGAACCCGCCAGCACCGGCACAAAAGCGCGCTTGCGCACGCCCGCACGGATGCAGCGTTGCAGCAGTTCCACCGAGGGCTCTTCGCCCCGCAGCCAGGCCTCCAGGGCCTCATCGTCTTGCTCGACCACGGCTTCCAGCAGGCGCGCGCGGGCCGCCTGGGCTTCGGCCAGGAGGTCAGAGGGAATGGCGGCTTCCTGCACCGGCTGCGATGCATCGTCGCGCTCCCACAGCAGGGCACGCATGCGCACCAGGTCCACGACGCCGCGGAACTCGCCCTCGGCACCAATGGGCAGGTGCACCGGGACGGCCTGCACACCCAGGCGTTCGCGCATCGACGCGATCACGCGTTCGAAGTTCGCACCCGTGCGGTCGAGCTTGTTGACGAAGGCGATGCGCGGCACCTCGTGCCGGTCCGCCAGGCGCCAGTTGGTTTCGGTCTGCGGCTCCACGCCGGCCACCCCGTCCAGCACCACCACGGCGCCGTCGAGCACGCGCAACGCGCGGCCCACCTCGATGTTGAAGTCGATGTGGCCCGGTGTGTCGATCAGGTTGATCTGCACCCCGCGCCAATGCACGGTGGTGGCGGCGCTGTTGATGGTGATGCCGCGTCGGCGCTCCTCGGGGTCGAAGTCCATGTGGGCAGCGCCGTCGTGCACTTCACCCATGCGGTGGCTCTCGCCCGTGTAGTAGAGGATGCGTTCGCTGGTCGTGGTCTTGCCCGCGTCCACATGGGCAATGATGCCGATGTTGCGGATGCCGTTGTTGTTGTTGATGCGGTTCATGGTGAATCTTTCCGGACCCCTCGAGGGTCCACATGTCAGGACGATCAAGCCGCCCCGGCATGGATTCACCAGGGCTGGCTCAGGAAGGAATGGGTCGGCCGGACCACGGGCGCACGCGCACGTATCCCACGTTCCGGCGGGCGGAAATCGTGGCGATCAGCTTGTCGTAAGTGCGCGTGAACATGTTGGAACCTGAAAAAACAAAAACCCCGGAAGACCATGCCTGCCGGGGTTGTGGGGCCGGAAGGTCATCTCCTTCCGATTGCCATCGAAAGGACGCAGCTATGCAGCGAACGTGGGTTGGACGACGTTGAAATTGAACATGCCGCAATTTTCCTGGAATTGGAGTGCCCTGAGTGTCAGTAGGGCTGGAACTGGGCAAGATGAACATTCCGCTCGATGTGCGACGCAATCTCGTCTGGCGCTGCAACGACGGACCGACGAGGTGAAGAACGGATGTCACTGGCTGATGACCGTCAACGCTGATGATCCGTGTTGGCACGGTAACTGAGCCAGCCGGCCGTCATCGGCCCGCCGTCGCTCCGGTCTTTGGGATGGTTTCGGCCCTCCAACACAGGCACTTCATCAAAGTCAAACGGGCTCAGGCCAGCAATGCATGCCACGTTCACACCGTATTGGCTGGGGACGGAACGCCTGGAGTGAAAGGTATAGACGCCGCACACCGAGCAAAAGTAGTGCTTCGCCTGCCCAGTATTGAACTGGTAGAGCGTCAGCTTGTCCGCGCCCTGCACGACATGGATATCGTCCAGGTTGGCTGAGACGGCCACGGCGCCACGCATGCTGCAGTACGAGCAGTTGCACCGACGCACGCTGCGCAGCCCATCGGTCAGAACCAGACGAAAGCGCACGGCACCACAATGGCAGGCCGCCTCGAGTTCGCGGCGTTCGTCAAAGTCAGAGGGAGTCAAACTGCATTCCTTTCTTGGCCGATGGACGCCCATCGCAGCCCAAGCCCGAATCAAGCCAGCGGCACCACATGCCCCGTGCCCAACAAAGTGCGGCCCGACAGCAGCGCGAACTTGGTGCCATTCTTGAGCTGGGCCAGCGCCAGCTCCGGGCGCAGGAACTGCACCTCCAGCGTGCAAGGCACCTCGGGCACCGGCTCGCCATCGGTGGGCACCGCCAGGCGCGTGGTGAACCCCTCGGAGCCCACCACCAGTGCGCCATCGAAGTAACCCGCACGGATCGGCCGGCTCAGCAACGGCGTGTCCGCCGCGAGCAAGGTGAGCTCGATCCGCGCATCCGGCTTGAACACCGTGCCCGCCGCGAAACCCTGCGGCGCGTGCTTCGGTGCCTTCGCGCGCTGGATCAGCCAGCCAATGATGTTGCCAATGATCGGCAGCCACAGCACCATCAGCACCGAGCCCAGATCGCGCGCCAGCGAAGGCTGCGGCGCGAGCCAGCGCACCAGGCCGCCGATGAGCGCCAGCACCAGCATCATCACCGTGATGATCTGGCGGCGCTTGGAAATGGAGGAGGAGGGAGAAGAGGGAGAAGAGGGAGAAGAGGGAGAAGATCGTTGGGTCATGGTTGTGCAGGATACGGCTTGCCCAGCTTCCAGCGCGATTGCCAGTGCGCCATGTACTGGCTCGACACCTCGGGCATGCCGCGAATCACCACCACGTTCTCGGAATTCATCGTCTCGGCCGACGGCGCGAAATTGAACGAACCTGTCTGCACCGTGTGGCCGTCCACGATGATGGTCTTGTCGTGGTGAATGTGGAAATGGTCGTTCGTCCGCAGCTCCACGCCGTGGCGGGTCACGAAGTCCATCGCCTTCTTGCTCGTCTTGCCCCGGTTGCGTTTCTTGTCCACCACCACGCGCACCTCCACGCCCCGGTTCTTCGCGTCCACCAGCGCCTGCATGATGTCTGGCGCCTGGAACGCATAGGCCAGGATGTGAATGCTCTGCTGCGCGCTGGCGATCGTTTCCAGCACCAGCTGGCGCGCCGAGCCCTCCGGCGAGAAGCCCACCTGCACGCTCGGCGCCGCATGCGAAAGCAAGGAAGCGCCCAGCAGCCACGCCGCCAGCGCGATGGATCGCAGAAAAGTCGTCATGCCCATGCCCCCAAGCCGCGCCGGCACGAGACGCGCGCCCGATGTGGGCCGCTGCGCAGGGCTGGCAGCCCACATCGTAGCCACAGGGGCTTGGCTAGGCCGCTCTCGGCCCGTTCAGTCCCAGCGAAGGGAGAACGTCGCGTTGTCGAACTCGCCGCAGTCAGCGGCGGCGTCGAGCAGGCGGGCCGCGAGTTCGCGCGCCTGCTCGGCGCTGAGGGTCCATTCCGTTTCCAGCGGCGCCTTGCAGGCCTGCAGCACCACGTCATAAGGGGCGTCTTTCACCTTCGCGCGGCGCGTGGACACCTTCAGCTCCGCCGACGTGCTGTGGTGAAGCGAAAACCACATGCGCTGCGTCGACACCGGTTTCGGGAAGAAGGGCATGTGCTCCGGATCGGGCGTGCATGTGGGCACTGCTGCTGACGCTGCTGCCTGAGGGGCTGGTTTGCGGCCAAAGAGTTTCATGAGGTCACCTTTTCATCGTCGTTCAAGCCCAGCTCGCGCAGCACCGCGAGGCGGCACACGCTGGCCATGGAGCGGTGTTCGAGCCTGGCCCGCTCCTTCACATGCTCCAGCTCTGCGGGCGTGAGCCGCAGCGCGATGGGACGCGAACTGTTGACCCCGTTGGGGACGCGTTTGCGAGACGAAGAAACAGCGTATGTGGACATGGTCGAAATTGCTCCTTTCCCTGGGCTAGCATTGAGTAACGGAAAAATACACAACAGGTACTTTTTAAGTACATGTCCATTCCATCATATCCCAGCTGTAGCAAAAATGAGTAACTTCGTGGAGCGATTTTTGGAGGAGAGGCGTCGGCTCAAACTCAACCAACAGGAGCTCGCCGACGCTGTTGGGATCTCGAAGCGCTCGATCGGAAACTACGAGCGAGGGGAGCGCAACCCGGACGCGGAAGTACTCGTCAAGTTGGGGGAGGTGGGTGTGAACGTCTGCTACCTGCTGACGGGCAAGCGCATCTCGACCAGGCTTGGCCTGGAGCCGATGCAACGAGCCGTGCTTGATGACTTCGACCGTTGCACGCATGAGATGCAGATCGAAGCGGTGAAGTACATGGCGCTTCTCGCCGAGGGCAAGGTTCCGTCTGCGCCTTCAAAGCAAGTCCATAAGGCTCGGACGAGGAACGCCGAAGCCAAGAAGAGCAACTGAGATATCGATTCAGAAAACGGAAAGGCCCCCTTGGGCCTTTCCGTTCTGCTTTCGGTATAAGTGGACCCATACTTTTGAGGTCCATATAGAGTGGGCAACCCGCCAACGAGGCGCCCTTGAACTTGCTGAGGCGATCAACTACCTAGGCCACAAAAGAAGGCCTCTACTGATCTTGCCTTTTTGACCCGCGCTATACGAGCAAGCATTCAGATGCTCGCTCGTTTCATATTGGTCAAACCGGCGCTGCAATGTCAGGCAATGATCGCTTCAACTGAGCAAAATGCTCTTTGAAGCCGTGATTGCAATAGTGGTGGGTCAGTTGTGCATTGTCTTGCCCGGAAGTCCCCCCGTCCGTGCGGCGCTTTATGTGATCATCGCTTGCATGAGCGAGCACGAGCCGAGCCTTGCAGATCGCACAGCGATGCGCCGTTTCTATGCTCGCCTTGATGCGAGCTGCGCTGCGCGTCTCTTTCCACGTGTCGGTCCGTATTGGCGTTTCCTGCCCCGCCCCGCCTCCCAGGTTGGAGACACTAGCGTAGATTTCAGCCTCTGTTTTGCCCGCAGCCAGTCCGTCCAGAATTTGCCGGAGCAAGTTTTTCATCGGCTCAAGGCTCCGCTTCCATCCACCGTAGCGACTCAGAATTTGCTGGCCTAGGTTTCCCTTTCCTACAAGAAATTCTTCCAGTTGGGCGCGGTGCATTGTGAATTTTGCAAGTTCATCCTTCTGTATCAACTCTTGCACAAAAGACACCGTGGCCAAGAACATGCTTGGCCGATGATTTCCTGTGGTTCCCCAGAAATAGACAGCGGGATGAAGGCCCAGCGAGGCCGGTTCGCCTCCGGCCACATATTTCACGACTCCCCAAACCTTGGCAAGCACTCGCGATGTGTGACTACCATCGGTGTCAGCAGGCATGTCTTTTGTGCCTCCCTTTACTCCAGTAACGATATTCACTAGCTCTAGTGCAAGGCGTAGGCCGTTCGCTGTTTGTGCCATGCCCGCAGGCTGCAGTTCGGAATGCGTATGCGACTGAGCCCCTTCAGGTTCAAAGATGGCGTCATAGATCTTTCTAGCTGACTCTTCGATCGCCTGAATGTGCTGCTCGCCAAATGCACCCCAGTAAGCGTGACCTCGCGCTGCATTTACTAGGGCACGAGCGGCAACGATGTGAGGTGCTTTTCGCTCCTCGATCATGTAGCGCTCGGTCTTGTCGATCTCCACCGACCGCTGATTTATGTCCAAGAACGACTGCAAAGCGACATCCGCATCGCCGACGACCCACTGCGTTTCCACTGGCTGAGCGATATTTGTGCTCCAAGCCAACTGTTCAGGAGTGCGACTAGGGAGCAGCGTGAGCTTTTGGAGTTCGGCGTACTCCAAATTCTCTGCTTTGATCTGCTCTCTACATTTGCGCGCGACGTCGCGCTGCGACTTCGGAATTTGGTGCTTGAAGAAGGCCTGCGAAATTGAACTGTCTCCGTAGTCATCGTTTACCCAAGCGATGAATACGCTTAGACGATGTGCCCCATCAATCACAAAGGTCGTACCATCGGCTGACCACAGGATCACCGCAGGAATCAGGTGACCATTTCTGAAACTGCGAATCAATGAAACAACGTTGTCAACGTCCCAATCATTGGTCTCTCGCTGGAATAGAGGCTTTCGCAGTAGCCCATAAAAGTGACGCCCCAAGGCCAGCTCCGTAACCTGGATCACACCTTTACTCGCTTTTGGCTTCTTTGCCTCTACATCATCTCGAGGGATCAATGCATCCAGATTGACGGTCGCTCCTCGTCTCGCAGCCATTGCATCTCCAAATTGTTTTTGAGGGGGTTCATCTTAATGGCACCTGTAAGACCGGGTAGCCGGTGGACTGCTACCAGTCCTAAAGACGCTTGCACTCAATGCACTTAATCTCACATGCCGGAGTTTTATATTGACGGCATCTGGGTGCACGGTACTTCTCAATATCCTTAAGTGCGCCGGTAACTCTGCAAGAAAAAGCCCGTCCACCGGCAAGGCGGACGGGCTAAAGCTGTAGATCCACAAGGAGACAACAACAGCAACTGCGTGGCGCCACACACCGCATGGTGTCTGGCTTGGCGTCATTGTACTGTATGTTGATACAGTATTTTTTGCTGCGGGGTCTTACTCAAGCCGCCGACCCCAGCTGCTCCGAAAGAAACTCCAGCACCACGCGCACCGAAGGCAGCAGGCTGCGGCGGTGCGGCACCAGTGCGGTGGTGGTGACGCGGCCCGCCGTCCAGCGCGTCAGCACGCGCACCAGTTCTCCTCGCGCCAGGTGGTGCTGGCAGATGCTCTCGGGCAGGCACACGATGCCCAGGCCGGCCGTGGCCGCGTGCAGCAGCGCCACGGATTCGTCGGCCACCAAACGCGGCCGTGGCTCGGCGATCTGCACTTCGCCCTTGCTGTTGCGCAGCGTCCAGCGCGTGGCGTCCACACCGGTCAGCAGGGCCTGGTGCGCCGCGAGGTCGCTCGGCTGGCGCGGTGTGCCGTGCTCGCGCAGGTAGGCCGGGGCCGCGACTACCATCACGGGTTCCACCTTGAGCGTGCGCTGCACCAGGCCCGAGTCGGGCAGGGGGGCGAAGTGGCTGCGCAGCGCGATGTCGAAACCTTCCTGCACCAGGTCCACGAACCGGTCGCTGGCGTGCAGTTGCAATTGCAGGCGGGGCCAGGTGCGGGCGAGCGTGGGCAGGTGGGGCGCCAGCTGGAACTGCACCACCGGCACGGCGGCGGTGAGCCGCACGGTGCCGCTGGGCTCGGCCAGGCGCGACTGCACGACCTGCTGCGCGCTCTCCACCTCCACCAGCGCGGCGCGCGCGTGTTGGTAGAAGTCGTGCCCGGTGTCGGTGAGGCGGAAGCTGCGCGAGTTGCGCTCGATGAGGCGCACGCCCAGGCTGGCTTCGAGCGCGGCCACGCGTTTGCTCAGGGTGGATTTCGGCACCGAGAAGCGCCGGGCCGCGGGCGCGAAGCCGCCGCTTTCCACGGCCTGGGCGAACAGGGTGAGGTCGTTCAGGTTCATGTGGCCATTGTCCACGTATGTGGACGATGCGTTGCCTTTTGCCTGTCTAGGCGGCCGTCGTCCACGCCGCAAGAATGCACTCCTTCGTCAATGCAACAGGAGTTGAAACCCACCATGAAACCCATTCTTCTTTTCTACGGCGTGCCTGAAGGCTGTTCGTTTGGCGCCATCGTGGCGCTGGAGTGGAGCGGCCTGCCTTACCAGCTGTGCCGCATCCAGATGCCCGAGGTGGTGAGCAGCGAGGCCTTCAAGCGCGTCAACCCGGTGGGCGAAACGCCCTCGCTGCGCACGGCCGATGGCCGCTTCGTGAGCCAGAGCATGGCCATCCTCCATCACATCGGGGCGGCGGCTGGGGTGGCTGCCTCCAGCGGCTTGGTGCCTGCGCAGGGCAGCGCGGAGTTCGACCGCTTCAACGAGATGCTGGCGTTCCTGAACACCGATTTCTTCGAGTCATTCGCACCGCTCTGGTACGCGATGGAGCATGGCCTGCAAGGCGAAGCGCTGCGCGCGGTAACGGCCATGGGGCACGACAAGGTGCGCCGTGCCCATGCCGCGCTGGAGGGCTTGCTGGCCGGGCGCGACTGGCTGGTGGGCGAGCGCCGCACGGCGGCGGACGCGTATTTCCTGGGCATCGCGCGCTGGAACGATTTCCACCAGGTGCTGGACCGCCGCGACTACCCGGCGTTGAATGCCTTGTATGAGCGCCTGCAGGCCGACCCCGCCGTGCGTTTCGCGCATGGGGTGGAGCATGGGGAGGTGGTGCGCAGCACGGGGGCGTTTGCTGGGCATGTGGAGTTGCAATGAGCGGCCGCAGGTCGCCTCGATGGTCCTGCCTGGGCTAGCATGTCGGGCATCGGCCAGAAGCAGCCGCGCGCTGCGCTCCGCAAGCGCTTGTCCAAACCACGTATGGCATCCATGACCTCTACAGTCCCCGGAGCGGCTGGATACGGTGCGAACGCATCGGCCTTGGCCTCTCAATACGAGAGCATCACTTTCGCTGAGGTCTACCGAGACCTGATTCACCTGTTTCCCACACAGCCGGCCACGGTGGTCGACATCGGCGCGGGGTCGGGGCGCGATGCCGCGGCACTCGCCCGTTGTGGCCATCAGGTCATCGCCGTGGAGCCCACAGGCGAACTTCGCCGCGAGGGTCAGCGCCTTCATGGCGCACTGCCCATCGATTGGATGGACGACCATCTGCCGACGCTGGACGTATTGCGGCAAGCAAAGCGCCGGTTCGACGTTGTCCTTCTCACCGCCGTGTGGATGCATCTGGATGCTCAGGAGCGGGAGGTGGCCATGGAAGCTGTTGCCGCGCTGACGGCCGACAACGGTCAAGTCTTCATGTCTCTGCGGCACGGCCCGATACCGGAAGGCAGAAGAATGTTTGACGTCTCCGCTGAGGACACGGTTCGGTTGGCCGCACGGCACGGGCTGCGCTGCCACCACCAGGCCGAGCGCGAAGACATGCTTGGGCGGGCGGACGTCAGCTGGAGCTTTCTTGCACTGCGCCGGCTGGCCGCTTCAGAGTAGCTCAGCAGGCACGATGCGCTTGATTAAGTGCCAGCTGATCGCCTGAGGGCCCACGGTCGCGCACACCGGCCCGCCGTCTCGCGCCGTGCCGTGGATGCGACCTTCGATGGCGCAGTTGGCGTCTCCTGCGGCGGTCTCCACCAGGGGCTGGGGGATGCCGGCCAACTTGATCTTCGCCCTTCGCTCCCAGCGTGAATCGGGTTGGCCTGCGTAGGTCCCGGAGTTCAGGTAAATGAAGCGGTCGGCCGGTGTGCCTTGCGCGAACGGGCCACGGAAGTTGAACGATCCGTCCGGCAGCGTGGGGCCGAGACTCATGGTCATGGCGAACGACACGAGCTCGGCCGTCGACGCGTAGGGCGGCAGCAAGTCATCGCGACCGTGTTGCACCGCAAAACGGACCCCGGGTGGGAATGCCGTGACAGCAAGGATGATCTGAAGCTCAGAGTTTGTTCCGTTTTTCATGGCTTCCGGGTGACAGGCTTGTGAAGGCTCTGGCGCATGCTCGCTGCTGGCCGACAGCCATCCTAGCTGACACGCGAATCAAGCCGCAATCGCCGCCCGCAGGTTGATCTACATTTCTGCTTGGTCTTACGGCCTGCGAGTTTGCTGGATGCGTTGCACCAAGCTCAGGCCAGGATGGCGCGATCGTTGTTTCCCTATCGAGATAGCTTTTTTTGACTCGTGTGCTTTTCATCTGCAGCAGAAACAGGCTCCGCAGCCCCACGGCGGAGCAGGTGTTCGCTGCGCCAAACATCGAGACCGACTCTGCGGGCCTTGCGCCGGACGCGGACTGCCTGCTGAGTGCCGAACAGCTTGAATGGGCGGAGCTGATCTTCGTGATGGAGAAGCAGCACCGGGTGAAACTCCAGCAGCGCTTCGCGGCTTCCCTGCGAGGGAAAAAGCTTGTGTGTCTGGATATTCCCGACCGCTTCGAGTTCATGCAGCCTGAACTGATTGAGTTGCTGCAGAAGAAGGTGGGCCAACATCTGCGCCCCAAATAGGAAGTCAAGGGCCTTGCGCAGAGATAGCCTGACAAAACAGAAAGGCCCCATCGGGGCCTTTCTGTTTTCTGCTTGAAGCTGCGCTCGCGCTCAATCCGCCTTCAGCTTCACCGCCTGAAACACCCGCTGCAGCCGCTGCGCTTCGGCGTTGTAGAAGGTCTGTGCCTGTTTCAGCGGCATGGCGCGCGTGAGCGCCACGCCGCCGGCTTCACGCGTGTACACGCCGAATTCGGGCCCTTGCAGTGCGGTGTCGATGGCTTTGTGCACGGCGGTCACCACGTCGGTGGGTGTCTGGCGCGGCAGGAAGACGCCGGTCCACACGGTGTAGACGAAGTCTTTCAGGTTGGCGTCGACTTCGCTCAGGCGCGGCAGGCCGGCCACGGTCTTGTCGGCGGTGTGGGCCAGGGCGCGCAGGGTGCCGGCTTCGATCAGTTTGGCGGTGCTGCCGGCCATGGGCAGGAAGGCCACGTCCACCTGGCCGCCGATGAGGTCGTTCACGGCCGGTGCCAGGCCTTTGTAGGGCACGTGCATGAGCTGCTGCGTGCCGGTGAGCATCTTGAAGTGCTCGCCCATGAGGTGGTAGAGCGTGCCGCTGCCGGGCGTGGCGTAGGTCAGGGCTTTGTTGGACGGGTTCTTGAGGTAGTCCACCAGGGCCTGCGCCGAGTTGATCTGCAGGCTGGGCCGCACGACGAGCGCGATGTTGGTGTACGAGAGTTGCGAGACGAGCACGAGGTCGTCGGGCTTGTAGCGCACGCTGGACATGGTGAGCGGCGGCAGGATGGGCTCGGCCACGGTGGTGAGCAGCATGGTGTGGCCGTCGGCCGGTGCGGCCAGCACCTTGCCCACGCCCATGGCGCCGCCGACGCCGGCGAAGTTTTCCACGATGACGGTTTCGCCCAGGGCTTTCTGCATCAGCGGTTGCATGACGCGCGCGACCATGTCGGCCGGGCCGCCGGCGGGGAAGGGCACGACGACGGAGATGCGGCGCGCGGGGAAGGCCCCCTGCGCATGGGCCAGTGGGGCGACGAGGGTGCCGAAGGCGGGTGCCAGGGCAGCGGCCAGCAGGGAGCGGCGAGCGATCTTCTTCATGGTGTCTTGTCTCCGGTGTGATGGGGTGGTCAGGCGGCGGCCTTGGCGGGCGGCGTCGCGGGGCGGTGCTGTTTGCTCTGGTCGATGCGGTAGAGGCGCGTGGCGTTGCCGCCGAGGATGAGTTCCAGCGCGTGGTCGGGGATCTCGGGCATGTCGAGCGCGCGCGCGTGTTCGTTGATGTTCTGCACGGTCTTGTGGAAGGTCCACATGAAGGGGTTCTCCGAGCCGTAGAGCAGGCGTTCCCAGGGGTTGACGCAGCCGAAGTCGTGGATGAGCTGGTAGACGGTGCGCGGATGGTAGAAGCCCAGCGCGCTGAGGTCGGCGTGGAAGTTGGGGTTGCGCGCGACCACGCCCATGGCTTCGGCGGCGTAGGGGTAGCCCAGGTGGCAGATGACCACTTTCATCTTGGGGAAGCGCTGGCCCACTTCGTCGAGCAGCCAGGGTTGCTGCAGTTTCATGTCGGCGCCGCAGACGGGTGTGAAGCCCATGTGGAAGTGCACCGGCACGCCGAGCGCGGAGGCGGCTTCGTACAGCGGTTCGCAGGCCTTGTCGCGCGGGTCGAAGTGCGCGTAGGTGGGGTAGAGCTTGATGCCGCGGAAGTCGTGCTCTCGCACGCAGCGCTCGAGTTCGTCGGCGGCGCCCCAGGGGTCGATGATGGGGTCGGCGCTGCAGATGCCGATGAGCCGGCCCTTGGAGGCCTTGACCTGCTGGGCCACGAATTCGTTGGGCACGTTGTAGGGGCGCTGCTCGGGCGGGAGCACGCGGTTCCAGTTGCCGGCGAGCACGCAGCACACGTCGATGCCGACTTCGTCCATCACGTGGACGAGCATCTCGCCGTCGCGGCGCTCGGACTTCACCTCGGTGCTGTGGTACCGGAAGCCTCGATCGCTCCAGTTCTTGCGCAGCTCGCTGTAGATGTGCTGCGAGACGTGAACACCCGGTTGGCCCAGGTGGATGTGGTTGTCGACGACGAACATGCGGTCTCCTGATTGATGTTGGGCCGAAGTGTAGTCATCGAATAGTTTGATGTCAAACTAATAGACGAAGAATGATCGGGTGGCTGCGTGCTATCCTGCCGGCTGCCCATGGCCGATTGCACCCCTCCTTCTTCTCCCGCGCTCGACGCTTACGTCGGGTACCACCTTCGAAAAGCGCACAACCAGGCGCTGCGCCGCCTGGACACGGCGCTGGGCAAGCTGCAGCTGACGACGGCCATGTATGGCGTGCTGGAGCTGTTGAGCTGCAATGTGGAGTTGCCGCAGGGCCAGCTGGCGCGCGGTGTGGGGCTGACGAACCCGTCGATGGTGCCGCTGGCGGACAAGCTGGCCGAGCGCGGCCTGATCGACCGCACGCGCCAGGAGCACGACCGCCGCACGGTGTACCTGAAGCTCACGCCCGAGGGGCGCAAGTGCTGGAGCCGCGCCGCGCGCATCGTGCGCGAGCACGAGGCGGCGCTGCGCGCCGCGCTCTCCGATGCCGAGACCGCCGAGCTGATCCGGCTGCTGGGCAAGCTCGGGGACTGAGCCCCGGTCCTGCCCCGGGGCATTCAGGCCAGTTCGGCCTCGATGGGGTTGCGCAGCACGCCCAGCGCATCCACTTCCACTTCCACCACATCGCCCGGCCGCATGTAGAGCGGCGGCTGGCGCTTGAAGCCGACACCGCCCGGCGTGCCGGTGACGATGACGTCGCCCGCTTCGAGTTCGGTGAAGCAGCTGATGTGCGCGATGAGCGAGGGGATGCTGTGGATGAGCAGGTCGGTGGTGGTGCGCTGCACTTCTTCGCCGTTGAGGCGGGTGACCAGGGTCATGACCTGGTCGGGGCGGATCTCGTCGGCCGTGACCATCCAGGGGCCGAAGGCGCCGGTGCGCGCGAAGTTCTTGCCGGCCGTCCATTGCGAGGTGGCGGTCTGCCAGTCGCGGATGCTGGCGTCGTTGTAGCAGGCGTAGCCGGCCACGTGCGCCCAGGCCGCGCTCTCGGCGATGCGGCGCCCCGGCTTGCCGATGATGACGGCGATCTCGCCTTCGAAGTCGAGCGCGGGCGATTCGGGCGGGATGAGCAGGGCCTGGCCGTGCCCGGCCTGCGAGTTGGCCACGCGCAGGAACAGCGTGGGCGCTTGCTGCTGCGTGACTTGCCGGCCGGTCTCGCGCACGTGGTCGGCGTAGTTGAGGCCCACGCAGACGATCTTGGCCGGCCGGCCGATCACGGGCAGGAACTCGACGGCGTCGAGCGGGATGCGCTCGGTGGCGGCGCGCGCGAGGGTGGCGGCCTTGTCGAGCAGGCCTTGCGCGATCGCGCTCTGGAGGTCGGGCGCGAGCGCGCCCAGGGCGGGGCGCAGGTCCACGAGGTGCTGGTCGTCGATCACGGCGCCGTAGGTGGCGGTGCCCTGGTGCAGGAAGCTGGCGAATTTCAAGAGAGGCCTTTGGGGTCGGGGTTCAGTTCAGGGGGATGCCGGCGGCGTCGATGGCGCGTTTCCAGTAGGTGAATTCGGCTTTCCAGAAGGTGTCCATGGCCTGGGCGCCCATGGGGTCGGGCACGGCGCCGAGTTCGGTCAGCGTGCGCACTACCTCGGGCCGCGCGCAGGCTTCCAGCGTGGCTTTTTCGAGCTGGGCGACGATGTCGCGCGGCGTGCCCGCGCGCGTGAAGACGCCGAACCAGCTGGCGTTGGAGAAACCCTTGACGCCCGCTTCAGCGAAGGTGGGCACGTCGGGCAGGGCGGGCGAGCGCTGGTCGGTGGAGACGCCCAGGGCGCGCACCTGGCCGGAGCGGATGGGGCCGATGACGCCGGTGATGTTGTCGAGCACCGCGACGATGCTGCCGCCCATGAGGTCCTGGATGGCGGCGGCCGCGCCCTTGTAGGGCACGTGTTCCATGGCGAAGTCGCCGTCGCGCTTGAGCAGTTCGCCGGTGAGGTGCATCACGCTGCCGGTGCCGCCCGTGCCATAGCTGGCGCGCTGGGGGTTGGCGCGCGCCCAGGCGGCGAACTCCTTGAAGGTGCGCACCGGAATGTCCTTGTTGATGATGAGCACGTTGGGCAGTTTGGCCACCATGGCCACGGGCTGGAAGGCGCCGATGGGGTCGTAGGTGAGCGTCTTGGCCTGGGTGATGGGCGTGAGCACGGCCGAGGTGACGATGTTGGAGAGCAGGGTGTAGCCGTCGGGTGCGGCGCGGGCCACGTCGGCCGCGCCGATGGCACCGGCCGCGCCGCCCTTGTTGTCCACCACCACGGTGCCCTTGAGCACCTCGCCAAGGTGCTTGGCGACCAGGCGGGCCACGATGTCGGTGGAGCCGCCGGCGGGGTAGGGCACCACCATGCGGATGGGGCGCTCGGGGTAGCCGGCGGCGCGGGCCAGGCCACTGCCCATCAGGGCGGCCAGGGCCGTGCCGCCGGCAACAACGTGGCGGCGGGTGAGGCCATGCGGGTGGTGTGCGTTCATGGAGCTTCTCCTGGTGGGGGTGGTGAGGGGTGTTCAGCGCAGCGACTGGCGCAGGTGGCGGATGGCATCGCCCTGGCGGCCGATCCAGGTGTCGTCGAGCGCGCGGGCGCGGCGGATCAATTCCTCGAACACGCCGATGCCGCTGAGGCGGCCGAACACGTGGCCGTGGATGGAGGGGTTCAGGCGCACCGCGCCGGGCTCGTGGCGCTGCACGAAGTCGAGCCAGTCGTCGAACAGCTCCAGCATCTGGCGCGGTGCGTTGCCGTAGCGGATGGCGTGCGGCGTGTCGTTCATCTCCATGCCGCCGGGGAAGGCCGCGATCTCGCGGTCGCCGAAGCGCACGAGGTAGGGCAGGTCGTCGTTCATGGTGTCGCCGTGCCATTCGTAGCCTTCTTCGGCGAGCAGGCGCGCGGTGCGCACGCTGGGCGAGGCGCGCGGGCTGATCCAGCCCACGGGGCGCACGCCGCAGGCCTGTTCCAGCAGCTCGGTGGTGCGGCGGATGTTGGCGCGTTCGGCGGCTTCGTCGAGGTAGGCCGGGATCACGTCCATGCCCCAGGAGTGCGCCACGATTTCGTGGCCGGCATCGGCGATGCGGCGCAGCGCTTCAGGGTAGCGCTCGGCGAGCACGCCGCAGACCAGCATGCTGGCCTGGATCTGCTGGCGCTCCAGCACGTCGAGGATGCGGTGGATGCCGCGCCGGATGCCGTACTCGACCCAGCCGAGCGCGTTCAGGTCGGGCGTGCCGGGCTTGAGCGGGTTGCCCATGGGGCCGAAGCCCGGCCACTGGTCGTCGGACCAGCCTTCCAGCGCGACGCGAAAGAAGATGCCGAGGCGCTGGCCACCGGGCCAGCGGAAATCGGCGGGGGGCAGGGTTTCGATGGCACCGGCGTGCACGTCGAGTTTCTGGGGCATTCGGGGCTCCGGGTTCCAACCGCAAGGCGCCAGTGCCTTGCCTGAATGGTCCCGAGCTTACGGAGTCGACTGTGCAACCACAAACGACTTCTTTTGCACGCAGTGTTGATCTGCGCGCAACGCTGACGCACCGCTTCAGAGCGCGGCGCGCCCCACTTCGGTGAGGTGCTTGAGGAAGGCCGCCGAGGCCACGGGCAGCTTGCGCTCGGAGAGCACGCAGACGTCGATGCCGCCCTGGCAGAGCAGCGCGTCGTCCAGCGGCACGCCCACCAGCTGCTCCATGGCCAGCTCGTTGCGGATGGACATGTGCGAGAGCAGGGTGATGCCGCCGCCGTTGCGCGCGAAGCCGCGCAGCACCGCGAGCGAGTTGGCTTCGAGCGCGGGCGTGATGTGGACCTTGGACATGTGGCTCTGCAAGTCGATCAGGCGGCGCACGCCGAAGCTGTTGTCGGGCAGCGCCAGGCGCTGCCCGGCGATCTGCGAGAGCGTGAGGCTCTTGCGCCGCGCCAGTGCATGGCTGGGCGCCATCACGGCGAGCAGGGGTGCGTGCAGGTGCAGGGCCGAGTGCATCTCGGCCTTGGGCTGCAGGTTGAAGACCAGGCCGATGTCGGCCTCGCCGCTGGCGATGCCGTTCTCCACCGCGCCGGTGCCGGTGATGCGCAGCGAGAAGGTGATATTGGGGTAGGCGTCCTGGAACTGGGCGATGGCGGGGGCCAGGAAGTCCGAGGCGTAGCCCTCCACCGAGAGCAGCGAGACGTGGCCGCGGTGCAGGTTCTGCAGCGCGTCGAGCTCGGAGCGCATGCGCTCGATGCCGTTGAGCGCGTCGCGCACGTGGTTCAGGTAGACCTTGCCGGCGGCGGTGAGCACCATGCCGCGCGCGCGCCGCTCGAACAGGGTGACGCCCAGGTCTTCTTCCAGCTTCTGCAGCTCGCGGCTGAGCGCCGAGGGCGTGACGAAGAGCCGCTCGGCGGCGGCGCGGATGGAGCCGCTTTGCGCCACTTCGAGGTAGCGCAGCAGGGAGGTCTGCAGGATCATGCGGCGATTCTAGGATTGGTGTTGCGAAAATGGCAACTCATTGTTCAAAACAAATCGTTTGTTGCGACGCCAAACGGCAGGCACATTTGCGTTTCCAACGTTTTTCCGCACACAGGAGTTCCCATGACCAAACAAGTGATCTACAGCCCCAAGGTGACCCGCACGAAGGCGCCCCACGCCCACGCCGTGCGCACCGGCAACCTCGTGTTCGTCTCCGGTTGCCCGGCCTACCACGGCGAGATGCAGCTGGCCAAGGGCGACTTCACCGCGCAGATGCGCCAGTGCATGACCAACCTGCAGAACATCCTGGAAGAGGCCGGCTCGTCGCTGGCGCAGGTGGTGAAGGTCAATGTGTTCCTGGACCGCCGCGCCGACTTCGACGAGATGAACGAGATCTACCGCGAGTTCTTCGGCAACGACCCGCAGACCTGGCCGGCGCGCACCACCGTCGAGGCCCGCCTGCCGCGCAAGGATTTCCTGCTGGAAATCGAGTGCGTCGCCGAAGTGGAGTGAGACCCATGGGCAAGATCGAATCACGCCTGGCCGAGCTGGGCATCGTGCTGCCCGATGCGCCCATCATCAAGGCCAACCCGGCGCTGGTGCCCGGTGTCGCGGTGGGCAACCTGTTCTTCTGCCAGGGTGCCCTGGGGCACCACAACGGCGAGTTCCCCTACCTGGGCAAGGTGGGCGACAAGGTCTCGGTGGACGAGGCCTACCAGTCGGCCCGGCTGTGCGCGATCAACCACCTGGCCCAGGCCAAGGCCGTGCTTGGCGACCTGGACCGGATCGTGCGTGTGGTGCAGCTGCTGATCTACGTCAACGGCGCGCCCGGCTTCGAGCGCGCGCCCTACGTCTCCAACGGCGCGTCGGACCTGTTCGTGGAGGTGCTGGGCGCCGAGCGCGCGGCGATGGCGCGCGCCAGCCTGAGCGTGCCCGACCTGATCTACACGGCGCCGGTCGAGACGATCTGCACCTTCGAAATCCAACCCTGACCCTTCACCCCCTCACCCCGCGCAAAGGACCACCGCCATGCAAAGACGTCATCTCATCCAAGCCCTGGGCCTCGGCAGCCTCACGTCGGCCTGGCCGGCCTTTGCCGAGGCTTTTCCTTCCCGCCCCATCACGCTGGTGAGCCCCTGGGCGGCCGGCGGCACGAACGACCTGCTGTGCCGCCTGCTGGCGCGCGAGGCCGGCGGCGTGCTGGGCCAGCCCATGGTGGTGGACAACAAGCCGGGCGCCAGCGGTGTCGTGGGCACCACGGCCGTGGCCCGTTCCAAGCCGGACGGCTACACGCTCACGCTGGGCAGCACGCCCGGTTACGCCACCGCGCCCGCGCTGTACCCGAACCTGCCCTACGACCCGCTCAAGGACTTCACGCCCATCATCGGCGTGGCGACCGTGCCCAACGTGCTGGTGGTGCCGCCCTCGCTGCCGGTGAACTCGGTGCAGGAACTCATCGCCTACGTCAAGGCGCGGCCGGGCCAGGTGGCCTACGCCTCGGTGGGCAACGGCTCGACGCAGCACCTGTGCGCCAAGCTGTTCGAGCGCATGACCGGCACCGAGATGATCCACGTGCCCTACAAAGGCACGGCGCCGGCGATGCAGGACCTGCTCGCCGGCCGCGTCACGCTGGCGTTCGAGAACATGCCGCCGCTGCTGCCGCAGATCCGCAGCGGTGCCCTGAAGGCGCTGGCGGTCACCTCGTCGCAGCGCGTGGCGCAACTGCCCGACACGCCCACCCTGGCGGCCTCGGGCCTGGCCGATTTCGGCGCGTCCGTGTGGTACGCGGTCTTCGCCCCGGCCGGTGTGCCCGCGCCGATCGTGACGCAGCTGCAGAACGCGTTCACGCACGCGCTGCGCCAGCCGTCGGTGACGACGCAGCTCGCGCAACTGGGCCTGACCACGCTGGCCTCGGATGCGGCGGCCACCAAGGCCTTCGTGCAGGCCGACGCCACCAAGTGGGGTGGCATCATCCGCTCGGCCGGCATCACGGCGGATTGAAGACTCAGCAGCATCAGCATCAGGAGCGGACCTCATGAATGACAAGGAACAGGCCGGCGGGCGCCTGGCGGGGCGCACCGCGCTGGTCACCGGCGCGGGCAAGGGGCTGGGCCGCGCGATCGCGCTGGGCTTTGCCGGCGCGGGGGCCGACGTGGTGCTGATGGCGCGCACGCGCGCCGACCTGGAGGCCGTGGCCCGCGAGGTCGAGGCGCTGGGCCGCCAAGCCTTGGTGGCCGTGGCCGACGCCACCGATTCGTGGCAGGTGAATGCGGTGGTGGAGCAGGCGGTGGCGCGCTTCGGCCGCATCGACGTGCTGGCCCACGCGGCCGGCGGCAGCCTGCGCAAGCCCAGCGTGGACGTGACCGACGAGGAGTGGGACGGCGTCATCTCGGCCAACCTCTCGTCCACCTTCAAGGTGTGCCGTGCCGTGGGCCGGCACATGCTGGCGCAGGGCGGCGGCTCCATCATCAACCTCTCGTCCACCGCCGGCATGCGCGGCCGGGCCGGCAACGCGCCGTACTCGGCGGCCAAGGCGGCGGTCATCAACCTCTCGCGCGCGCTCGCGGTGGAGTGGGCGCCGAAAGGGGTTCGCGTCAACGTGCTCGCGCCGGGGCGTTTCCTCACGCCGCTGACCGAGGCCGAGATGTCGGTGCCCGAGAAGTACGCGGCCTTCGTGCGCCAGGTGCCGCTGGGCCGCATCGGCCGGCCCGAGGAAATCCAGGACATCGCCGTGTGGCTGGCCTCGGACGCCTCGGCCTACGTGACCGGCAGCACCATCACGCTGGACGGCGGGCAGACGCTCGCCTGACCGCCGGCTTTTCCTTTTCGAATCCCACGCCCCGGCGACCTGGCCGGGGCGGGAGCCTTCCTGTCGCTTCACCATGCCCTCCGCTCTCTCGAACATCCTCGCGCTCAAGGACTTTGCGCCGCTCGCGCAGCGCCGCCTGCCCCGGCCCATCCACGGCTATGTGGCGGGCGCGGCGGAGGACAACGTCTCGCTGCGCCGCAACCAGGAGGCGATGAACGCCTACGGCTTCGTGCCGCGCGTGCTGGTGGATGTGTCGCGCCGCACGCAGCAGCAGCCGCTGTTCGGCACCACTTACGCGAGCCCCTTCGGCATCGCACCCATGGGCCTGGCCGCGCTTTCGGCCTACCGGGGCGACATCGCGCTGGCCCAGGCCGCGCGCGAGGCCGGCATTCCCGCGATCCTGAGCGGCTCCTCGCTCACGCCGCTGGAGGACGTGGCCCAGGCCGCGCCGGGCACCTGGTTCCAGGCCTACCTGCCGGGCGACGAGGCGCGGATCCTGGCGCTGCTGCAGCGCGTGCGCCGCGCGGGCTACGAGACGCTGGTGGTCACGGTGGACATCCCCGTGAGCGCCAACCGCGAGAACAACGTGCGCAACGGCTTTTCCACGCCGCTGCGGCCCGGCCTGCGGCTGGCGTGGGAAGGGGTGTCACACCCGCGCTGGCTGCTCGGCACCTTCGCGAAAACGCTGTGGCGCCACGGCATGCCGCATTTCGAGAACTCGTTCGCCGAGCGCGGCGCCCCCATTCTGTCGAGCAATGTGCTGCGCGACTTCTCGCACCGCGACCACCTGGATTGGTCGTTCGTCGAGCGCATTCGCGCCTTCTGGCAAGGCCCGTTGGTGATCAAGGGCATCCTCGGCGTGGCCGATGCGGTGAAGGCCAAGGCGCTCGGGGCCGACGGCATCGTGGTCTCCAACCACGGCGGGCGCCAGCTCGACGGCGCGGTGGCGCCCATGCAGGTGCTGGCGCGCATCGTCGACGGCGTGGGCGGCATGCCGGTGATGGTGGACGGTGGCTTCCACCGCGGCTCGGACGTGCTCAAGGCGCTCGCGCTCGGGGCGCGCTTCGTGTTCGTGGGCCGGCCGTTCAACCACGCGCTGGCGGTGGCCGGTCAGCGCGGCGTGGCGCACGCCATCGAGCTGCTGCGCGCCGAGATCGACCGCAACATGGCCATGCTGGGCGTCACCGGCTGCGGGCAGCTCGACCGCGATCTGCTGCTGCCCACGCCGCCCTGAACGCGCTCACTTCGTCGAGGCGGGGCGCTGGTCCACCGAGACCTTGAGGTCCTGCGCGGCCTGCAGGTGCTCGCGCAGGGCCGGCAGGTGTTTGGAGGCGAAGGCCTTGACCTCCGGGTCGCGCGATTCGAGCGCGGTTTTTTCGTACAGGGGAATCGCGCTCTTGGTCGCCTCCACGCCCATCTGGTTGAGGTAGCGGCGGTCGAAGGTCTCGTCGCCCAGGCCGGCGATGATCATCTCCTTGCCCTTCTGCAGCATCGAGGGCTCGTTGGGCAGCTCCTGCTGCTTGGCGGCGGCGAGCGTGCGCAGCTCTTCGCCGACCTTGCTGTGTTCGTCGACCATGCGCTGCGCGAAGTCGCGCACCTTGGGGTTGCGCGCCTTGGTCAGGGCCAGGCGGCCGGCCGAGACCTCGGCGTGGCCGTTTTCGGCGGCCTGCTGCAGAAAGCTCTTGTCGATGGGCGCGAGGCCTTGCGCGAAGGCCGTGGTGCTCCACAGCAGGGCGGTGGTGAACGCCAGGGCGGTCAGGGGGCTTGCTCGGTGGTTCATGCGGGGGCTCCTTGAATCCGTTGGGGAGCCCGTCCACCGGCAAGTGGCATGCCCGTGCGGGCGCTGGTGGGGAGCGGGAGCGCCGTTTGCCCCTGGGAACGACCATGAGCCGCACCATTCGATTGCCACCTTCACCCCCGCCGCCGTCCGACGGCAGGAAGGCCGATGCCAGCGAGCTGCTGGCCTCGGTGGCGGGCGAGGAAGACCCGGGCGCGGCGCTGGACGCGCCGGTGCCGCCGCCGCGCGCCCCGCTCAGCGGGCCTGCTGCCGGCGGCTCACCAGGCGGGCCGCCGCCAGGTCCCAGCCGCCCCAGCCGCAGTTCTTGAAGAACACCGGGCCGCGCACCGGCCGGGGCGATGCGAGCCAGTCGGCCAGGGTGGGCACGGCGGTGACATCGATGCCGGCCTGCAGCAGGTCGCCAGCCTCGTGGTCGGCGTCGCGCGTGTCCACCACCAGCGTGCCGCGCGCGGCGAGGTCGCGGCAGACCTCGGGCGCCCACTCCACCATCTGCGGCGTGTAGGCGCCCACGGCGCTCACGAAGGCGTCGTCGCGCGGCGTGCCGCGCAGCGCCACCTGCCGGGCCGGCGTGGTGCTCACCACCAGCGGGCACTCGGCCAGCGCGGCGTCGGCATCGTCCACGCGGCGCGCGTCCAGGCCCAGCGTGCGGGCATGGGCCACCAGCGCGTCGGCGCTGGCCGGATTGCGCGAGGCAATGCGCACCTCGCGCACGCCCAGGCCGGCGGCAAAGGCTTCCAGGTGCGCGCGGCCCTGCACGCCCGCGCCGACGATGAGCAGCGGGCCGTCGCGGCGGGGCGCGAGCAGGCGCGCGCCCAGCAGCGACACGGCGGCGGTGCGGCGCGAGGTCACGGTAGGGCCGTCGAGCAGGGCGGTGCGCTGGCCGGTGGCGACATCGAACACCACGATGTCGCCCTGGATGCTGGGCAGGCCGCGCGCGGCGTTGTCCGGGATCAGGGTGATGAGTTTGGTGATGGCCACGCGCGCGTCGACGGCGGGCATCGCGAACAGGGTGCCGCCACCGGGCAGGGCCTGCACGATGCGCGCGGGGACCGCCACCGTGGGGTCGCTCAGCAGCGCCTCGATCTCGTCGGCCAGCTCGGGGTAGGGCAGCGCGGCGGCGGTGGCGCTGGGGTTCAGGGAGGACGTCATGCCCCACATCATCGGGGATCCGACGTCCCCCGGTTCAGATCACCCGCACGCGCAGCTCGCCCAGGCCATCGAAGCGCCCGCTCATCACGTCGCCGCGCCGCACCTCGCCCACCCCCTCGGGCGTGCCCGAGAAGATCAGGTCGCCGGGCTGAAGCTCGAACAGGCGCGAGAGCGTCGCGATGGTCTCGTCGACGTTCCAGATCAGTTGCGAGAGGTCGGCCCGCTGGCGCGTTTCGCCGTTGACGTGCAGCGAGAGCGCGCCGGTGTCGAGGTAGCCGGTGTCCTGCACCGCGTGGATGGGGCCCATGGGCGCCGAGGCGTCGAAGGCCTTGCCGGTCTCCCACGGCTGGCCGGCCTTGGCGGCGGCGCGCTGCAGGTCGCGGCGCGTCATGTCCAGGCCGATGGCGTAGCCGAAGATGTGGCGGCGCGCCTGGTCCTGCGGGATGTCGCGCCCGCCCTCGCCGATGGCGACCACGAGTTCGATCTCATGGTGGCAGTTGCTGGTTTCGCCGGGGTAGGGGAAGCGGCCTTCCTCGCCGTCGGCGACCTCGACCACCGCGTCCGCCGGCTTGCAGAAGAAGATCGGTGGCGAGCGGTCGGGGTCGTGGCCCATCTCGCGCACATGGGCTTCGTAGTTGCGGCCGACGCAGTACACGCGGCGCACCGGAAAGCGCTCGGCGCGCCCCTGGATGGCCACCGAGGTGGCGGGTGCGGGTTCGAAGGCGTATCGGGTCATCGGTTGTTCACTCCACCACGATGTTGCGTTCGCGCACGAGGGCGCCCCATTTCTCGCGGTCGGCCGCGATCACCTTGCGCATCTCGTTGGGCGTGCTCGTGGTGATGGCCGCGCCCCGGCCCACCATGGCCTTGCTCACCTCGTCGGAGCGGATGGCCTTGATGAGTTCTTCGTTCAGGCGTTTCTCGGTGGCGGGGGGCAGGCCGGCGGGCGCGATGAAGCCGAACCAGATGTTGTCCTCGAAACCCGGGATGGTCTTGCCGATGGGTGGGATGTCGGGCGCCTGCGAGGAGCTGCTGGTGCTGGTCACGCCCAGGGCGCGCAGCTTGCCGGATTGGATCATGGGCAGGGCCACGGGCAGGTTCTCGAACGCCATCTGGATGTTGCCGGCCACGAGGTCCTGCATGGCGGGCGCGCTGCCCTTGTAGGGGATGTGCATGATCTGCAGCTGCGCCGAGCGCGAGAGCAGCTCGCCGTTGAGGTGCGCGCTCGAACCGGTGCCCATGGAGCCGTACGACACCTTGTTGCCCGCCCCCTTGAGGTAGGTGATCAGTTCCTGCATGTTCTGCGCCGGCACCGAGGGGTTGACCACCAGCACGTTGGGCAGGGTGATGGCCAGGGTGAGCGGCGTGATGTCGCGCAGGGTGTCGACGTTCATGTTCTTGTACAGCGCGGGGTTCACCGTCATCACGCTGGCGGGCACCATGCCGATGACCGAGCCGTCGGGCTTGGCGCGCGCGATGCCCTGCAGGCCCAGCACGCCGTTGGCGCCGGGCCGGTTCTCGACGATCACGGGCACGCCCATGTTCTGTCCCATCACCTTGCCGGTGAGGCGGGCCAGCGTGTCCGACAGGCCGCCCGGGGGGTAGGGCACGATGATGGTGATGGGGTCGGCGGCCTGCGCGGTGCAGGTGAGGGCCGCGGCGGCCAGCGCGACGAAGTGCCGGCGGGACAAGGGCAGTTTCATGGTGTTGTCTCCTGTGGTGTCGTGGGTCGGTGAGAGGTCAGGCGGCGGCGAGCGCGGTGGCCACCGTGTGCTGGTACAGCTCGCGCTCCGAGATCTGCAGGCTGCGTTCCCAGGGCCAGCGCTGCATCGGGGGCTGGGGCGTGCGGTCCACCGCCTGCCCGCCGAGGTAGATGGCCGAGAGCTTGCTGCGGTCCTGCAGGATGCGGATGTCGGCCAGGGGATCGCCGTCGACCACCAGCAGGTCGGCGAACTTGCCGGTCTGCAGCGTGCCGGTGTTTTCGCCGTCCACGGTGATGGACGCGTTGCGCGTGCCGCAGGTGATCGCCTCCAGCGGGCTCATGCCCAGCAGGGTCACGAACAGCTCGAGCTCGCGCGCATGCCATTCGCCGTACGGCGTGACGGCAAAGCCGCTGTCCGTGCCGCACATCATGGTCACGCCGTTGCGGTGCGCGTAGGTGAGGTTGGTGACGGCCTTCTCGAGGTCGCGCTTGAAGCGGTCGATGCGCGCCTGCGAGCAGCCCGCGATGTGGCCCCAGTCGGCCACGTTGGCGGTGAAGGTGAGGGCCGGGCAGCAGGGGATGCCGCTCTCGGCCAGGCGGTCGGCCTGCTGCGGGTTCATGAAGTCGGCGTGCATGATCCAGTCGATGCCGGCGTCCACGCAGTCCATCACCGATTGCCCGCTGCGGGCGTGGGCGGTCACGCGGCGGCCCAGGCGATGGGCCTCCTGCACGATCACCTTGAGCTCGGCGGCGTTGAACGCCGGCACGCTGCCACCCCCTGGCGTGAGGATGGACGACTCGCCGCTGGCCGCGATCTTGATGAAGTCCACGCCGTTCTTCACCTGGTCGCGCACCTCGTTGACCATCTGGCTTTCGCCTTCGGTGAGGGCGCCCACGCCGGAGCGCGGCGTGCCCACCCACGAGGGGAAGTAGTCGGTCAGCGCCGCGTGTGTGCTGAGGTAGCGCGCGGCGGCCGAGATGCGTGGCCCGGGGAACAGGCCCGCCTTGATCGCGTTGCGCACCGCGACCGCCACGAACCAGCTGCCGCCGGGATCGCTGAACGAGGTGACGCCCGATTGCAGCACCGTGCGCGCGTGGTACACGCCACGGATCGCGCGGTACTCCGCCGAGGCGAACAGGTCCTGCTCCTCGATGCCGCGCGCCACGCCGTAGCTGATGTGGCAGTGCGCGTCGACGAGGCCGGGCATCACGGTCTTGCCGACCGCGTTCTCGACCACCTCGGCGTCGGGGGGCAGCGGGGCGCCGGGGCCTTCGCCGGCTTCGATGTGGACGATGCGACCGCCCTCCATCGCCAGCCAGTGCAGCGGGCGCGGCGCGGCGCCCGTGCCGTCGATGAGGGTGCCGCCCACCAGGCAGTGCCGCGCCACCATCAGCTCCAGCGCACGCCAGCGCGTGGGGTCTGGCCCGCGCGCTCGGCGAGGAAGTCGACCAGCACGGCGTTGAAGTCGTCCGCGCGTTCGTAGTAGGCCGTGTGCGCGGCGTCGGCCAGCAGGGCCAGGCGGCTGTGGGGCAGCAGGGCCCGCACCTTCTCGCCCACGGCCGGGGGCACGGTCTTGTCCTGCTCTCCCCAGACCAGCAGCACGGGGAATGGGGCGCGCGCGAGCTGCTCGCCCACGACTTCCTTGTCCAGGTCGGTGGCGATGTACTGGCCGAGCGTGGCGAACGATTCGAGCGCGCCGGGCGAGTTGTTGATGCGCCATTCCTCTTCGAGCATCTCGGGCGTGACGAGCGCCGGGTCGAAGATCACGCGCTGCATCTTGGTGGCCACGCCGTCGCGGGTCTGGTTGTTGGCGCCGGCCTGGATGCGGCCGCGCGCCTCGTCGCCGATGGGCACCAGGCCCATGCTGCCCACCAGCGCGATGGCGCGCACGCGCTCGGGCTGTTCGCAGGCGTAGGACGCGACCACGTGCCCGCCGAGCGAGGTGCCCACGATGACGGGTTTCGCCGCGCCGATGGCGTCGATGAACCCGGCCAGGAAGGCGCGGTACGCCGGCACGGAGCACGCGACGCCCGGCCCCTTGGAGGCAAACCCGTGGCCCGGCAGGTCCATGGCGTACACGTGGAAACCGGCGGCGGCGAGCGCGTCGACGTTGCGGACCCAGCGGTCGGCGCGGCCGCCGGTGCCATGCACGAGCACCACGACCTGGTCGCCGCTGCCGGCCTCGAGAACGCGGGTGGTGACGGCCCCAACGGCCATCGGATAACTGATCATTCAAAAACTCCTTTTATTCATGGGGTGAATTACATATTCATTCCATGAGCGCCATTCTGTCGCGGGCATCGGCGCCCGTGACTAGGGCATGTACGGAAGTTGAATGAATAGCCGCCGGCGCGCTGCCGGGGCCGGGCGGATCACTCGCGCTCGAGCCGCTCGATCACCGGGCGCAGCTGCTGCGCGGCCTGCATCAGGGCCTGCCCGGCCTCGGCGCGCACCGAGAGGTCGGCGAACACCGGGGTGGCCGAGGTGCAGATCAGCACGAAGGGCGTGGTGCTGGCCGGCGAGGAGAGCGGGATGGAGACGGTGGTCAGGCCGGGGAAGAACACGTCGACGTTGGTGACGTAGCCCTGCCTGGGGTATTCCGCGATGGCGGCGAGCGCCTGCTTCTCCACGCGGCGGTGCAGCGCGGGGTCGGCCTTGCGGCATTCCTGCATCACCTGCTTGCGCTGCTCCGGCTGCAGGCCGGCGAGGTAGCCCCAGCCGGTGCCCGAGCTGATGATGGGCACCTGCGAACCGGCGCGCACGTTGAGCTTGAGGAAGGCCTGCGGCGACTCCGTGCGCTGCACGTAGAGCATCGAGGTGCCCTCGCGCGTGGAGAGGCTGGCCGCGGCGTTGAAACGCGCGGCGATCTCCTCCAGCATGGGGCGCGCGAGTTCGGCCAGTTCGAGCGTGTCGAGCGCGGAGTAGCCCAGGGTGAGGATGGCCAGGCCGGGCCGGAAGCGGGCGCCTTCCTGGTCGGCCGTGAGGTAGCCGCCGTGCTCCAGCGTCTTGCACAGGCGCCACACGGTGGGCTGCGGCAGGCCGGTCATGCGCGCGATCTCGCTGCTGCCCAGGCGTTCGCGCCCATGGTCGAAGCAGCGCAGCACCGCCAGCCCGCGCAGCAGCGCGGTCACCAGGGGTTGCCCCGGCTTCTTGTCGCTCATCGCGTCATTTCATGCGGTAGCGGTACACCCCGTCCGCACCGGTTTCGCGCACGGCCTCGTCGCGCGCGAGCAGGTGGTTGAGGTGGGCCACGCCTTCGCCGGTGGCCATGCCCAGCAGTTCGCCGTTGCTGTCGATGGCGCGCGCGAACAGCGCACCGAACACGTCCACCGTGCGCTTGGGCGATTCGCCCAGGCTGCGGCGCAGGCGCTGCAGGCCGCGTTCGTGGCCTTGCGCCAGGCGGTCCAGCCGCGCGTGCAGGCCGCGGAAGGGCTCGCCGTGCGCGGGCAGCACCAGCAGCTCGTCGCTCAGCGTGCGGCGCAGGTGCTCGATGCTGGCGATCCAGTCGCCCAGCGGGTCGGCATCGGGTTCGGTGGGGAACACGCTCACGTTGGACGAGATGCGGGGCAGCACCTGGTCGCCCGAGACCAGCACGCCGAGGTCGTCGCTGACCAGGCAGGCGTGTTCGGGCGAGTGGCCGCGGCCGACGATGACGCGCCAGCCGTGCGCGCCGATGCGCACGGTTTCGCCATCGCTCAGGCGGCGGAAGCTGTCTGGCAGCGTGTGCATGTACTTGCTGTAGCCGCCGAAGCGGGTGCGGTAGATGTCCAGCGCCTCTTCGTTCCAGCCCATCTGGCGGTAGAAGTCGATGGCGTCCTGCGGCGCTTCGCGCCCGGTGTCGGCCACCAGCGTGCGGCAGGTGAGGTACTCGAGCCGGGTCATCCACAGCCGGCACTGGAACTTGCGCGTGAGCCAGCCCGCCATGCCGACGTGGTCCGGGTGCATGTGGGTGCAGAACACGCGCGTGATGCGCGCGCCCTGCGGCGTGGCGGCCAGCGGGCCTTCGGGCGCGGTCAGCTGGCGCCAGGCGGCCAGCGCTTCGGGCGTCTTGGTACCGGTGTCGATGACGGCCCAGCCCGTGCCCTGTTCGTCCTCGTCGGCCACGGCCCAGAGGTTGATGTGGTTGAGGGCGAACGGCAGCGGCATGCGCAGCCACAGCACACCGGGCGCGACCTCGCGCACCTGGCCGGGCGCGGGCGGCTCACCACACGGGTATTGCAGGGCGTAGGGGGTGTCGGGGGCGGTGGCCGGATCGTCCGGGCGGCCGTCGGAGGTGGGGGCTTCGGGCATCGGGGGATTATTTCAGAAGGCCCCCCGGCGCGCTGTCACCCCGGGTTTCAGACTTCGCGCGCGCCGGCCCACCAGCCGCTCATGAGGCTGGCGGGCTTGGTGCAGGCGCACACGCGCGCGCTGCATTCCCAGGCCTCCACCTGCACGTTCAGGCCGGCGAACACGCCGTAGCCGGCGCCGGCGCGGATGACCTCGTGGGCGCTGAGGCTCTCGCCCGCGCGGATCGCGCCTTCGGCCACGATGGAGCGGCCGGCCTTGATGCCCCAGCCGGCCTCCAGGTGCATGGCGCATTCGATGGTGCCGCCGGCCTGGATGCCGTCGCCCGCGCGGATGCTGTCGCGCGCCGTGAGCCGGCCGCCCACCACCAGGCTCTTGCCGCACTCGATCGGGCCCTGGGTGATCAGGTCCTGGCCCACGTGGGCGTTGCCGGCCACATGCAGCGGGCCGCCGCACCACAGGTCCCAGGCCGCGCGGATGTCGCCGCCGCAGCGCAGCTGCTCGCGCGCGTCGATGCCCCAGGCGGCCTTGATGTGCCCGGCGGCCTCCAGCGAGCCGTCGCTGCGCACGCTGCCGCCGGCCTTGATGTCGTCGCCCGAGACCAGCGACTGGCCGACCACGATGCTGCCGCCGGCCTGGATGCCGCGCCCGGTGCGGATCAGGGTGTCGACCTCGATGTTGCCGCGCACCACCAGCGAGCCCGCGAACACCAGGGCCTCGGCGGCCACGGCGTCCACCTCCATCACGGCGTTGGTGGGGCCGAACTGCGAGAGCAGCCAGCAGGCGTCGCTCACGCGGCCGGCCTCCACCAGGGCGTCGAGCAGGTCCTGGTAGTTGCTGCCGTTCTCGTGGTGGCGCAGGAACCAGCGGAAACCGTCGGCGCAGGGTTGTTTGGTCTTGATGAACTGTTTGGTGAGGTCCATGGCCGGCGTCATCCCTGGCTCGCCATCACGGGCACGGGTTCGGCCAGGCCGTCGAAGGGCACCACCAGCACATCGCTCTCGGCCCATTTGGCCAGCCGCTGGGCCACGCTGCCGGTGAGAAAGCGCGCGAACGCGGAGGCGCGGCGCTTGCCGACCACCACCAGTTCGGCGCGGGTGGCCTGCTGCTGCACGGCGGTCTGGTACGCGGGGTCGCCGTTGCCCACGTCGAAGGCCATGGCGCTGCCGGCCATGCCCAGCGCGCGGGTGAGCTGCATCAGCCGGTCCTTGGCGTGCTGGCGCGAGTCGAGGCGATTCGCGCGGATGGCCTCGAAGGACACGTCGGCCGAGCGCAGCTTGGATTCCTCGATCGTGTCGATGGCGTGGAACAGCTGGAGCGCCGAGGGGCTGGCGAAGCGGCGCGCGTAGGCGATCAGGTCGCGCGAGCGCGGCGTGAGGTCCACCGCCACCAGCACCTGCTCGTAGGTGCGCCCGGCCGCCTGCTTGACCACCAGCACCGGGCAGGGGCTGTCGTGCACGAACTGGTCGAGCGTGGTGCCGCGGTAGAAGGTTTTCCAGTTGCGTTGCCACAGGGGGCCCATCACCAGCAGGCTGGCGTTGCGGCATTCCTGCATGACGTCGTCCAGCGTCACGGGGTTGCGCTCCAGGGCCACGGCCCGGATGCCATGGCGCCGGGTCAGCTGGCGCGCGCGCTGCGACAGGCGCGCGATCGGGTCGGAGAAAAAGCGGTGGGGTTCTTCCGCGAAGTGGATGAGCCGCAAGGGCATGTTGTGTTGGCCGGCGAGGAGCGCGGCCCGATCCAGTGCATGCTCGGACTGTGTCGTGAAGTCGGTGAGGGCGAGAATGGAATCGAAGGTCATGGGACATCCTGGACGTGCGGGGGCCAACCCCATGGCGTGGGCCGATGGGAGCGTGACGAAGGGGGCGCGGCGCGGGCGCGAGGGAACTACGTGGTGTAGTCGCCGCTGGCCTCGGGCTGGAACAGCAGCTCGACGACCTCGGCCTCGCAGGCATCGCCGTTGGGCGTGCGCCAGCGCGCGATGGCGCCCACGCGCTGGCCGAGCAGGCTGGCGCCGACGGGCGAGAGCACGGAGATGAAGCCCAGGTGCGGCTCCGCATCGGCCGGGTAGCACAGCGTGAGCTTCTGGCGCTTGCCCGTGGCGACGTCTTCGAGGATGACCTGCGAGTACATCGTGACGACATTGGCCGGCACCTCGCGCGAGGGCACGAGGTCCAGCGAGTCCAGCGTGTCCGCCAGCTCGGGCGGCATCTTGCCGCCGCGCAGGTTGTTCAGGCGCGTGAAATCGAGTTCGGTGAGCAGGCGTTCACCGGTCAGGGTCTTGTGCATGGAGCACTCCATCTGGTGCGGCCATGCTGCGGGTGTGCAGCGGCCACGATCGCGCTGGGCTGGGGCCCGGCGATAGATGGTTTGCGCAAAAAGGAGGAGGGGGTATCGCCGGGCTTAGGAATGTGCGGCCGGCTGGCGCAGTCCCGCCGTGCCCATCAGCTTGCGACCGGCCACGGCCGAACCTGCCATCAGGGGCAGGCGCGTGTGCAGGTGGAAAGTGAGGGTGGACCGGGATGCCATGGGGGGTATTGTAGGCGCGGCGCCCATTCTGGCAAGGCTTGTGCGGTTGTTCTTCAGCGGCGCGGGTCCTTGCGCGGGGCGGTGGGCGAGGAGGGCGGTGCCTTCTGCGAGGGGGACTTGCCGCCCGCGCCGGGCACGTAGCCGGCGCGCCGGCCCGCGTCCAGGCCGGGCGTGGCGCGCATGTCCGTGTCCACCTGGCCGTCCTGCAGGTCCTGGTGCGCCTGTTGCATGTCGGGGTCCGGCGCGCTGGCCGTGCTGTCGGTGGACTGGTCGCGTTCGTGCGGCAGCTCCAGGTGGTCGTCGGTTGCCTTGGCCGGGGTCGAGCCGGGGGCGTCGGGTGTGCGGCTCACCGGGTTCGAAGGGTCGCGTCGCGGCGCGCCGGAGGGGCGGTGGGGCGCATCTGCGCGGGGCTTGCTCATCTCGAATCTCCTGGTGCGTGGAGGTGTCCACCCGGCGGCAGCGGCAAGGCATGTGCCCGCCGACTGACGCGCGGCCGGCGCACAGGCACTCGACTTGCCCCGATTTCAGGCGCAGGAAAGTCCTGTGCGCCTTCAGGAGATCACCATGAAACCTTTGCTTTCATCCCGCATGGTGCTCGGTGTGGCGGCCGCCGCCGCCTCGCTGATGCTGTTGGCCGGTTGCGACCGGCGGCCCACCGATGTGCCACCGCCCACGACGGGCGAGATGGAGCGCGATCGCGACCGCACCACCAACCCGCCCATGCCACCGAGCGCACCCGCGGTGCCCACGCCCGAGACCAGCCCGGCACCGCCGGCTGCTTCGCCCGCGACACCGGCGCCGGGCGGCACCACCCAGTAGACCCGGGCCGTGCGGCATCAGTGGCGCTGGCGCTCCTTCGGAGCGGGCGGCGCCTTGCCGCCCGCCTGGCGCGCTTCCGACAGGCCAATGGCGATGGCCTGCTTGCGGCTGCGCACCTTGTCGCCTGAGCTGCTTTCCAGCTCACCTTCCTTGAACTCGTGCATGACCTTTTTCATCTTGCGCGCGGTGATGGCTTCGGATCGGCTTTTGGTGGAGGTGTTTGCCATGGTGAACTCCTGGTTGACGAAGGGGGAGTGTCAGGGGCGAACGGCGTTCCCGATTCTTCTTGCGGCGAGACAGGCACACGCCTTGCCATGCAGGGGCTTCTTTCTTCAGACACCCACAGACAGGAGTCCCCGAATGACCATGGTTCACGCTCATGTGCCCGACGTGCCCAAGCCCACGCCCCCGGTGCCGCCCCCGCCGCCACCGGGACAGCCCGCCGTGCCGCCTGAAACGCCCACGCAGTTGCCGCCGGACATCCGCGAACCCGAGGTGCCGGACGAGCAGACACCCCCGGCGGGCGACCCACCGCGGCAGCCCACGCCCATCGTGTCCTTGCACTGACAAGGCCGGCCCGGAAACCGGCGCGCGGCCGTGCGTGGGCCGGGCAAACGGTGGCATCATGGGCGCCGTTTCGATGCACGAACACGCCCGTGGGCGGGCGCAGACCAAGGAACCGCAAGAGATGACCCATGTCCTGATCGTGGACGACGACGTTGACGCTTCCGCGATGCTCGGCGAGCTGATCGCCATGCAGGGCCTGACCGTGGCCACCGCGAACACGCTGCGCGATGCGCGCAAACAGCTGGCCTTGCAGGCCCCCGATCTGGTGCTGCTGGACCTGCGCCTGCCCGATGGCAGCGGCATGGACCTGTTCGCCGACCCCGAGCTGCTCGCCAACTCCGAGGTGGTGCTGGTCACCGGGCACGCCAGCCTGGAGACCTCCATCCTCGCGCTGCGCCTGGGCGCGGTGGACTACATCGTCAAACCGATCACGCCCAAACAATTGCAGGGCGTGCTCTCGCGCGTGAGCAAACCTTCCGTGTTCAAGGCCGAGGTGGCGGGCCTGACCGCCAAGGTCGCGAGCACCGGCCATTTCGGCCAGCTGTGGGGGCGCTCGCCCTCGATGCTGCAGGTGTACGAGCAGATCACCCGCGTGGCGGGCACCGGCGTGTCGGTGTTCATCACGGGCGAGAGCGGCACCGGCAAGGAGGTGGTGGCGCAGACCATCCACGAGCTCAGCCGTCGGCGCAAGATGCCTTTTCTGGGCGTCAACTGCGGCGCCATCTCGCCCAACCTGATCGAGAGCGAGATCTTCGGCCACGAGAAAGGCAGCTTCACCGGCGCGGACCGCCAGCACCAGGGCTTCTTCGAGCGCGCGGCGGGCGGCACGCTGTTCCTCGACGAGATCACCGAGATGCCGCTGGACCTGCAGGTCAAGCTCCTGCGCGTGCTCGAGACCGGCCGCTTCCTGCGCGTGGGCGCGACCCAGAGCCAGGAGACCGATGTGCGCATCATCGCGGCGACCAACCGCCAGCCCATGCAGGCCGTGGCCGACGGGCGCCTGCGCACGGACCTGATGTACCGCCTCAACGTGTTCCCGATCGACCTGCCTCCGCTGCGCGAGCGCCTGGACGATGTCCCCTTGCTGGCGAACCGTTTCCTGCGGCTCATCGGCGAGCAGGAGGGCAAGGAAAAGAGCTTCTCGCCCGAAGCGCTGGATCGGCTCACGGCCTATGCCTGGCCGGGCAACGTGCGCGAGCTGCGCAATGCGGTGCAGCGCGCCTATGTGATGACGTCTGGCGAGGCGATCGGCGCGCAGTGGCTGCCGAGCGCCTCCGAACCGCCGGTGGGCGCGGTCGCGCCAGCGCCGGCGCCGGCCGTGGCGAGCGCGCCGGCGCCGGTGGGCGCCAGCCGCCCGGAAGGTTCGGTGGTGCTGCCGCTGGGCATTTCGCTCGCGCAGGCCGAGCAGACCCTGATCCTGGCGACGCTGCAGCACTACGGCCGCCAGAAGGAGCGCACCGCCGCGGCCCTGGGCATCAGCCTGAAGACGCTCTACAACCGCCTCAAGCAGTACGCGGCCGAAGACCCGGCCGACGGGCCCCGGCCCTAGGGCGCGCTCGGGGGCTGCGCAAGGCACGCCGCTTGCCGCACGGGGGCAGGAGGTGACCCACCGGTCGCCGCCGCCACAGGAGTGCCCCATGTCCCATGTCACCGCCGCAGGCGAGAAGAAGCCATGTGTGCTGGAAATGGCCGATGCCAGCCCGGCCTCGCGCGCCGAATCTCCGCCCGAACCGCGCCCGTGTGCCCTGCTGTGCGCGGATGCCACGGCCGACGGTGCGAACGCCCCCGGGGCTCCCCCGCCACCGCCCGCGCCCACCCCCGTTCCCTCCGCCCCGCCCGAAGACGAAAGCGCCGACCCGGTGGGCGATGGGCACAGCGACGCCGAGTGGGCCGAGCGCCATCCCCAAGGCGGTTGAGGCCGCCGCAAAAAAAAAAAAGCCCGCGGCAAGCGCGGGCCAAGGGGGAGGATGGGGAGGTCAGTGGGTGGCGGCGGCCTTGTGCTGGTCGCGCAGCGCACGGATCTGGTCGTGGTTGCGCTGCACGCCTTGCATCTGGGCCTCGACCACGCTGCGGATGTCGGCGGGCAACTCGTCCTTCAGCGCGGAGCGGTAGCGCGCCAGGGCGGTGTCTTCACCGCGCTCGGTCTCTTCGAGCATGGCCAGGTCGGTGTAGCCGGCCAGGGTGCCCTTGACGGCCACCCAGCCACGGTGGGCCGCACCGGTGGCGGTGCCGCTGTCTTCGGGTTTGCCACCTTGCTGCATCACGATGGTCTGCAGCTCCGCGGCGGCGCGCCGGCAGTCTTCCGCGCGGGTCATGAAGAGGGACTTGATCTGCGGGTCCACGGCATGGTCCGCGCTGGCCTTGAAGCCGTACTCACCGTCCTTGCAGGTCTCGATGAGGTTGTTGAGCGTGTTGATGGTGCGTGTGTCTTTCATGGCGTTCCTTCGAAGTTGTGAACAGGACGCCGAACCGGGGGACTGGAAGTCCCAACCCATCCGACGTCTGTTCATGGGCACATGGCGTACCCGTTGGGCGGTCTTTGTCAGAGGGGGCGCTGCGCGATGGCCGCTTCGATGGCGCCCGCCAGCACCTCGGGCGGGCAGGGTTTGCGCAGCAGGCGCACGCCCGGCGGGGGCGACGTGTCGCCGTGGTGGCCGCTGATCAGCACCACGGGCAGCTGCGGCAAGATTTGCCGCAAATGGTTCGCGAGCGCGACGCCGTCCATCTTGCCGGGCATCAGCACATCGGTGACCACCACATCGAAGCCCGGCGGGGTGTCGATCAGCCGCAGCCCGTCCTCCGCGCTGGCGGCGCACACCACGTCGCAACCGTAGGAGCGGAGCACGGCGGCGGTGGCCTCGCACAGCGCCTCGTTGTCCTCGACGAGCAGCAGGCGGGTGCCGGCGATGGCGGCGGGCGAGACCGGCAGGGCGGCGCGCGCGTCGGCGGGCTCACCGGTGTGGGCGGGCAGCACCAGCGTGACCGTGGTGCCCAGGCCCGGCACGCTCTCCAGGCGCGCGCGGCCGCCGGCCTGCAGGCAGAAGCCATACACCTGGCTCAGGCCCAGCCCGGCGACTTCGTGCGGTTCCCGTGTGGAGAAAAAGGGCTCGAAGGCGCGGTGGGCGACGGTGTCGTCCATGCCATGGCCGTCATCGCGCAGGGTGATGCGCACATAGCTGCCGCTGGGCAGGCCCTCCAGATCGTCGGGCTCGGCCGCAGCGGCGCGCAGCCAGAGGTGGCCATGGGCAGGAATGGCCTCGCGCGCGTTCAGCGCCAGGTTGATGAGCGAGAGCTCGAGCTCGCTCGGGTCCAGCTGCACGGCGGGCGTGTTTTCGTCGACCTCGGTGGTCAGCGTGACGCGGCGGTCCAGCAGGGTGCGCAGCAGTTCGGCGGTCTCGGGCAGGAAGGTCTGGAGCTGCATCACGCGCGGGTGCACGGTCTGGCGGCCGGCAAAGCGCAGCAGGTGCTGGGTCAGGCGGCTGCCGGTGTCCACCGCGCTCAGCGTGGCGTCGATCGCGGGTTGGATGGCGGGGGCTGGGGCCAGGCGGCGCATCAGGTGCGCGCAATTGCTGATGATGCCCAGCAGGTTGTTGAATTCGTGGGCGATGCCGCCGGTGAGCCGGCCCAGGGCTTCCACGCGGTGGTTGTGCGAGGCCCGCTGCTCCAGCTTGCGGGTGCGTTCCACCGCATCGCTCACCTGGCGTTCCAGCTCGATGCGCGCGTGGCGGATGGCGTGCCCCGCATCGTGCAGCGCCAGCGCGACCTGGTCGCACTCCAGCAGGCCGGTGCGCGTGCGCCGCAGGGGGCGGCCTTCGCGCAGGTCCAGCGCCATCTGCTCGATGGTGTGGATGGGTTGGACGATGCGCCGCGCCACCCAGGCCGCCGCGATGAGCGAGACCACCAGCAGCGCCAGCATGGCGGAGGCCACCTGCAGCACGGCGCGCGGGACCGTGCCCTCGAACTGCTCGCGCGACATGCCCGTGACGTAGGTCCAGTTTTGCGGCGAGGTGTGGAAGTACAGGGTCACGGGATGGCCATCGAGCGAGACCGAGTGCATCAGGCCCTCGCGTTCGGCGTCCAGGTGGGCCTTGAGGTCCGCCGTGGCCGGCCGCCCGATGTGGACGCCGCCGCCGGGATGGCGGGCGACCACGCGGCCCTGGTTGTCGATGATGGCCGCCAGCCAGCCCGCAGGGAGGCGCTGTTCGTCGATGATGCGCTGGAACTCGTTCGGCAGCATCGTGAGCGACAGGTTGAGCACCGCCTGGCCCTCGCGCAACACTGGCTGCACCAGCGCGGCGTACTGAATGCCCAGCGCCGCGTCCTGCCGCAGCGGCTGGATCATCGGGCGGTCGACCAGCGCAAGCCGGGGGCCCGCGCGCGGCCGGGTGCCGGGTGGCTGGCGGGTGTTGACCAGCACCTGGTCCGCGCTGCGCAGCTCCAGCCAGCCTTCCAGCCCGGTCAGCGTGCGCCGCGCCTGCTGGTCGAAATCGCGCAGGGCGGCGGGCGACAGCTGGGGGGCTGTGTCGAGCAGGCTGGAACTCGCGAGCGCGCGCACCACGACGGCGCGCTGGGTCAACTCGCGGTCGAGCACCATGGACAGCGCGCGGGTGGTCTCTTCGAGCACATGTTCGCTGCTCTCGCGTTCCATGCGGTAGGTGAGGCCCAGCACCCAGGCGGCGGCGCACAGCGCGGGCAGCAGCACCGCCAGCACCAGGGCGATCAGGCGCGTCCGGATGGAGAAGCCTCGGGCCGACAAGGCACCCGGTTCGCGCTTCGAAGGAAGTAGGGAAAACATCGGATGCCTGGCCCAAGGGTGCCGCACTGTCACTGCACACGTTCATGGCGCCCTGGAGGATGAGGGCAATCCGTGTGCCCGTCCGCGGTTCGATGTCCGCCGGCGGGCACCTGGCATCCCGCTTGCCGTGGTGAAGCGCTGCATTCCCTTTCAGGCGCAGTGTTTCTCCAACCCACCAGGACTCCCCATGAACCGCTCACTTCACCATCTCAAGGCGTGGCCGCTGGCCGCGATCGGCCTGGCCGTTGCGTGCTCGGTCTCCGCGCAGTCGGGCACGCCGCCCACTCCTCTGGACACCACGGTGGTGGCCCAGGCAGGCACCACCAGCACAACGGCGCAGCGGCGCGCCTACGCGCCGGGCGAAGGCAACTTCTCCGTGATCCCGTACACCTCGCACGGTTACGTCGGCGTCAACGTCGGCAAACCTGACTACGACCTGGGCTGCGTGGGGGGCTTCGCCTGTTCGGACAGCAGCACCTCGTACCACCTGTACACCGGCGGGATGTTCAACCGCTACTTCGGTGCCGAACTGGGTTACGTGAACCTGGGCGACATGGAGCGTGGCGGCGGCAAGGCCGAGGCGCACGGCATCAACCTGAGCCTGGTGGGGCGCGTGCCGCTGGGCGTGGTGCACCTGTTCGGCAAGGTCGGCACCACCTATGGCCGCAGCGAGGTCTCGGCCAGCCCGGGCTCGGGCATCGCCACCGGCAAGGCCAGCGGGTGGGAAGGTTCCTACGGCGCGGGCATCGGCTTCGACCTGAGCCCGCGCTCCTCCATCGTGCTGGAGTGGAACCGCTACGACGTGCGCTTCGTGGGCATCGGCAAGCGCGAGGTGGACACCACCAGCATCGGCTACATGCACCGGTTCTGACATCGGGCGCGCCGTTTGCCCTGTGTAGGCCTGATCCGACAACCCATGGAAAAAGAATGGTTCTTCAGACCACCGGCGCGGGCGAGCCGAGCATGTACGAGCCCCATCCATCCCCTGCGGGCAGCGGCCTGCGGCTGCTGGTCGCGGACGACAACCGCGATGCCGCCGAGTCGCTGGCCTTGCTGATGGAGGTGGACGGCCACACCGTGCAGATCGCCAACGACGGGCGCGAAGCCCTGGAGATGGCGCAGCGCCTGCGGCCCGACGTCTGCATCCTCGACATCGGCATGCCCGGCATGGATGGCAACACGGTGGCGCGCTGCCTGCGCGATGCCTTGCCGGCGCAGCGCATGATGATCGTCGCCGTGACCGGCCGCTCGCAGCAGGAAGACCGGGCACGCTCGCTGGCCGCCGGTTTCGATCTGTACTTCACCAAGCCCATTCCGCTGGGCGCGCTCATGGGCAGCCTTGCCCAATGGCGGGACGAAGGCGCGGCGCTGTCGCCGTCCACGCCCCCGCAAGGCTGACCGCGATGTCCGTGCTGCAAACCATCTGGACCACGGTGCAGGCCGAGTTCGGCGACCTCGCCGATGTCGAGCGCATCACCCGCGCCACCTGGCGCATGGGCGAAGCCCTGCTGCTGGGCGCGGCCATCGGCTGGGACCGCGAGCGGCGCGATGCCGAGGCCGGGCTGCGCACCCACATGCTGGTGGCGCTGGGCGCGGCCCTGTTCGTGCTGGTGCCCCAGGCATCCGGCATGAACGAGGAGCAGCTCAGCCGCGTGGTGCAGGGCCTGGTCTCGGGCATCGGCTTTCTCGGCGCGGGTGCGGTGCTCAAGGACGAGAGCGAGGGGCGGATCCATGGGCTGACCACGGCCGCCACCATCTGGGCGACCGCCGCGATCGGCGTGGCCGCCGGGCTCGGCCAGACGGGCACCGCCGTGTTGGCCACGGCCTTCATCCTGCTGGTGCTGGTGTGGCTGCGCCGCTGGGGGCGTTCGATCCGCAAGGAGAAGGAGGCCGAGCCGCCGACTCGGGGACATTGAGCTGGCGAGGCGTTCGGGTGCAGAATGGCCCGCGTGCTTTGCGGTCCGCTGTCGTCACCCATCCCCTCAAAGGCCCCTCGATGCCCCTGCATGGAAAAGAACTCATTGCGCTGGCGGACCAACTGACGCAGCGGCGCGAAGCCATCCTGCGGGCCTGGCGCGCCAGCGTCACGGCGGATGCGACGCTCACCAGCGGCGCCTCGCTGCCGCATACGCAACTCAACGACCACATTCCCGCGGTGCTGGAGGGCTTCGAGGAGCAACTGCGCGCACCCCGCGTGGAGACCTCGCACCTGGGCGACGCTGCCGCGCACGGCCTGCACCGCTGGCAACAGGGGTTCGGCCTGGCCGAGGTGGTGCGGGAGCTCGGCCGGCTCAACGAGTGCGTGGTGAACGAACTCGAGGGGCTGGCCTCGGACCACACGACCGCCGCGATGGCGATGGCGCGCGCGGTGTGGGCGCAGGTCTACAGCCTGGCCGTGAGCGCCAGCACGGCGCAGTACTTCAAGTTGCAGCAGCTGGAGGCCACGGCCTATGCGCGCGGACTGGAAACGGCGCTGGAGACGCTGCGCCGCCTGGAGCAGCAGCGCGCCCTGCTCTGGCAGGAAGCGGCGCACGACCTGCGCGGCAACCTGGGGGTGGTGAGCAACGCCACGGCCGGTCTGGGGATGCGCCAGGCGGACCCGGCGGCGCGGGAGACTTTCCTGCGCCTGCTGGGCCACAACGTGCAGGCCTTGCACAAGCTGCTGGACGACGTGACCACCTTGGCGCGGCTGCAAAGCGGCCAGGAGGAGCGCAACCTGGAAGCGGTGGACGTGGCGCCGCTGCTGCGCGGCCTGGGCGAATCGCTGGAGGACCACGCGCAGCAGAAGGGCCTGACGTTCGCGCTGCGCGGCGCCGCGGCGTTCGTGGTGCAGTCCGATGCGGTCAAGTTGCGCCGCATCGTGCAGAACCTGGTGCTCAACGCCGTGCGCTACACGCGCACCGGCGGGGTGGAGGTGGCCTGGGAGACCGGTGGCGCGCAAGACCAGGATCGCTGGAAGCTGATCGTGAAGGACACCGGCCCGGGCATCCATCAGGCGAAGTCATCGGAGCTCAAGGAGGCGCTTGAAGTGGCCACGCAGCACGCGGACCAGGTGGTGTCGGACACGCAGGCCCAGCAGATCACCCACATCCACGATGAGGAGGCCGGTGTGCCGCCGCCAGGCGAATCCACCGAGACCTATGTGCACGGCGAGGGCATTGGCCTGTCCATCGTCAAGCGCCTGTGCGAGGTGCTCGATGCCACCGTGCGGGTGGACTCGGACCACTCGGGCACCACCTTCGAGATCATGTTCCCGCTCGCCTACGACTGAGGCGGGGGTGGCGTCAGCGGGCGCCGGCGCCGGCCGCCCCGGGGGGTGTGGTGGGCGATGACGCGGTGCACCAGGTGCAGCTTGCGCACGGCGGGCCGCGACAGCACGAAGGGGTAGAAGTCGGCCACGCCCATGCTGCGCGAGATCTCGTTCAAAGCCACGGTGAGGTGCAGCCAGTGGTTGAGCCAGAGCAGGAATTGCTCGTCGGTGGCGTCCAGGGCCCCGTTGCCGTTGCCGTCCTCGCTCAGCACGTCGGGGCCGAAGGGTTCGCAGGCCAGTTCCACGCGGTCGCCCCGGATGCCGAAGCCGCGCGCCGTGCCCAGCGTGTCGCGCATGTGCAGGTAGTGCGCCCAGGTCTCGGCCCAGTCCTCCCAGGGATGGCAGCTGGCGTAGGCGGTGACGTGGCGCGAGCTCCAGTCCGCTGCCGCGCCGTGGTTGTAGTGGTTCTGCAGCGCCAGGGCGTAGTCGGTGCGCTCGTCGCCGAACACGGCCCGGAACGGCTCCAGCCATTCCTTGCCATCGACCAGGCGCTGCCAGAAGTAGTGGCCCGATTCGTGGCGCAGGTGGCCCAGCAGCGTGCGGTAGGGCTCGCGCAGCGAGGTGCGGCGGTGCTCGCGCGTGGCGTCGTCCGCCTCGGCCGCGTCCAGGGTGATCACGCCCCCGGCATGGCCGGTGACCACGGGCGGCAGGCCGGGCTGCGAGACCAGGATGTCGAAGGCCAGCCCGCGCTGCGGGTCTTCGCCGCGCGGCACGATGGGCAGGCGCAGGGCGAGCAGCGAGGACACCATTCGCCGTTTGGCCTGTTCGATGCGGTGCCACCAGCCGGCGTGTTCCGGCACGTCGAGGTCGGGCAGCGTGCGCGTGAGCCGGCAGCACAGGCACAGCGAGGGCGTGTGCTCGCGTGGCTTGGCCGGCGGGATGAGCCAGTTGCACGCGGCCGGCGAGGACAGGTTCTCGCAGCGCTGGTAGGTGCGCTGGCGCGTGCCAGTCTCGCTGCTGCGCCACCAGCCGGGTTCGCCGGTGGGCTCCAGGGGCAGCAGCTTGCCGCGCGCGGCGTCGTAGCCCAGCGCCCGGCCGCAACCCAGGCACACGCTGTTGCGAAAGAAGATCGGTTGCCCGCAGATGCAGGTGAAAGCACGGTTCACGGCGCGGGGTCCTCGGTGGTGCGGTCGGCGGTCTGGTGCCGCAGGGTGAAGGCGCGCGTGAACTCCGCGCCGAGCAGGAACACTTGCGCCGAGTAGTACACCCAGAGCAGGAAGATGACCAGCGAGGAGGCCGCGCCGAACACCGAGGCGACGCCGCTGCGCCCGATGTAGGTGCCGATGACGGACTTGCCCACGGTGAGCAGCACGGCGGTGATCACGGCGCCGATCCACACATCGCCCCAGGCCAGCGGCACGCGCGGCATCCATTTGAAGATCATGGCGAACAGCACGCTGAGGAAGGCCAGGCTCAGGGCGAAGTCGACCGCGCCCGCGAGCATCGCCAGCTCGCCCAGCCAGGGCGCGGCCCACTTGCCCAGGGCCGCCAGGGCGGCGCTGAGCACCAGCGAGACCATGAGCAGGAAACCGATGGCCAGCACCAGCCCCAGCGAGACCAGGCGCGCGCGCAGCAGCTCGAGCACGCCGCCCCGCTTGGGATGCTCGGCGTGCGTGCGCCAGATGCGGTCCATGGCGTTGCGCAGCTCGGCGAACACGGTGGTGGCGCCGATGAGCAGCGCGCCCAGGCCCACCACCGTGCCCACGATGCCGGCGGCCGGGCGGTTCGCGTCTTCCACCAGGCTGTTGATGGTGAGCGCGCTGTCGCTGCCGACCAGTTGCGAGAGCTGCGCGAAGATCTCGCCGCGCGCGGCGGCTTCACCGAACCACAGGCCCGCGACCGAGATCACGATCAGCAGGATGGGCGCGACGGAGAACAGGGTGTAGAAGGCGAGGGCGGCGCCCATGCTGGGCGCGTCGTCGTCGATCCAGTTGACGACGGCGGCTTTCATCACGCGAAAGAGCATCGCGTGACTCTCAGAGGCTTTCCCCGCCCCCGGCGGGGCCGCTGGCGACCGATTGGCCGGTGCGCGTCGGGCGGGCCGGCTCGGAAATGTCGGCCAGCGCGGCGCCGGCCTGCTGCACGTCGCCCTTGGCGGCCAGATCGCCCAGCGAGAGGATGCCCACCAGGCGCTTGTCGCGGTCGAGCACGGGCAGGCGGCGGATCTGCAGTTGCTGCATCTTGGCCGCGACCTCGGCCAGGCCTTCGTCCTCGAACACCCATTCGACTTGGGCGCTCATCACGTCCTCGAGCTTGGTCTTGCCGGGCGCGAGGTCCTGGGCGACGCCGCGCACCACGATGTCGCGGTCGGTCACCATGCCGAGGATGCGCTGGCCATCGCAGACCGGCAGCGCCCCGATGTCCAGTTCTTCCATGGCCTGGGCCGCGAGCACCACGCTGTCCTGGGGGCCGAGCGTGCGCACGCCACTGGTCATCACATCTTTCACTTGCTTCATGGGAAATCTCCTGCTGCGGTTGTGGCGTTGGCCCGCCGCATGCCGGCGGGTGGGACCTTGACAGGGCAGGTGCTGTGCCCGCGGCCACCGGGAGCGGGGATTGCCCTCGGCAGGTTCGAAGGAACTTCCTGCGACCACTCTAACGAGGAGCAACGCCATGATCAACATCATCCTCTGGCTGGCGGTCGGCGGCCTGCTGGGCAGGCTGGCCAGCGTGGTTCTGTCCACGGATGGGCGCCAGGGCATCGTGCGCAATGTCGTGGCCGGCATCGTGGGCGCCGCCATCGGTGGCTGGGTGCTCTCACCCCTGATGGGGGTGGACACCCTCAACGACAGCGTCTTCAACGTGGGCGCCATGCTGGTGTCGCTGATCGGCGCCATCATCCTGCTGGCGCTCATCAACCTCTTCCGGCGCGAATCGATGCACTAGTTCCGCGCGGGCCGTTTCGGCAAATCTTGCCGCAAGATGGGCCCTTGCGCGGGCCGGCCTGAAGGGCGTTCCGATCGACTGTGTCTGAATGTTCGGAAAGGTGCGCGCCGTGTCCCTCTGTGAGGGCCTGGCGGGGACGTGGTTTTGTGGGAATTTGTGTCTTCTGCGCTCGTGCGGCATGGTGGTTGCATGCGGGGTTGGTCTGAGGCGGCCGCACCTCGCGACACCGCCGACCATGCCTTACCGGAGGAGAACCGCATGATCCAGATGGACGCCCGCGCCGACCAGCGCCAGAGCCAGACCCTGTCTCCCCGTTTGCAGCATGCCGTGCGCCTGCTGCAGATGTCCTCGCTGGATTTCGGCATCGTGGTGCGCGACGTGCTGGGGCGCAATCCGTTCCTGGAAGCGGAAGAGGGCGATGGCGAGGACGAGAGCGAAGGCCTGCGGGACGGTGACATCGACAGCCGATCGGGCGAAGCGGCCGGCGAGGTGTACGACGGACCGCGCGAGACCGATCTGGCGGCGCCGGCGCAGGCCGAGATCGACCGGTCCACCGCGTCCGACAGCGACCTGTGGCTCGCCGATGGCCTGACCCCGGCGCGCCAGGGACACGACGGGGATGTGTCCGCGCTCGATTTCATGATGGAGGAAACCCCGCTCAATGCCCACCTGCACGGGCAGCTCGGCACCATGGCCCTGTCGCCGCGCGACCTCGCGCTGGCCGGTGTGGTGGTCGAGTCGCTCGACGACGACGGTTACCTGCGCACGCCCCTGAACGAACTGCGCGAGGTGGCGGACGTGGTGCCCGCAGCGACGCTGGAAGACCTGCAGATCGCGCTCAAGCTGGTGCAGTCGCTGGAGCCGGCCGGTGTGGCCGCGCGCGATGTGGCGGAATGCCTCAGCCTGCAGCTGGGCGAGATCGAATGCCCCCACGTGCGCGCGATGGCGCGCGCCATCGTCAACGACCACATGGACAGCCTGGCGGCGCGCGATGTGCCGACCCTGGCGCGGGCGCTGGACGCCTCGGTGGGCGAGGTCGAGGCGGTGTGTGACCGCATCCGCCACCTCGACCCGCGACCGGGCTGGCGCCTGAGTTCTTCCCGGGTGAACTACATCGTGCCCGACGTGATCGTGAAGAAGGACCGGGGCGCGTGGAACGTGCGGCTCAACGCCGCGGTCGTGCCCAAGGTGCGCATCAACGAGGTGTACGCCCAGCTGTTCCAGCGCCACCGCTGCGCCGAGAACGCCGAGATGGGCGCGCACCTGCAGGAGGCGCGCTGGACGCTGCGCAACGTCGAGCAGCGCTTCTCGACCATCCTCGACGTGTCGCAGGCCATCGTGCGGCGCCAGCGCCATTTCTTCGAGTACGGCAGCATGGCGATGAAGCCGCTGGGCCTGCGCGAGATCGCCGACGAGGTCGGCATCCACGAATCCACGGTCTCGCGCGTCACCAACAACAAGTACATGGCCACGCCCACCGGCGTGTACGAGCTCAAGCACTTCTTCTCGCGCGCGATGGTGAGCGCCAATGGCAAGGCCTGCTCGGGCACCGCGATCCGGGGCTTGATCCAGGACATCATCGAAGCGGAGTCGACCGATCGGCCGCTGTCGGACGCCGAGATCACGCGCCAGCTCGCCCGGCAGGGCCTGACGGTGGCGCGGCGCACCGTCACCAAGTACCGTCAGATGCTGCGCATTGAGGCCGTGGGCCGGCGCAAGCGCCACGACGGCCTGGCCGTCTCGGCCTGAGGCTCAGGCCGGCGGGGTGCGGGGCGCTTCTGGCGGCTCGCTCAGCAGCCGCAGCAGCTGTTCGGGGTTCACCGGTTTGAGCAGGTGCTGATCGAAGCCGGCCATGCGCGCGGCCTCGCGGTCGGCGTCGCGGCCCCAGCCGGTGATGGCCACGAGGCGGATGCCCTGCGTGGTGGCATCGGCGCGCAGCGCCCGCGCCACCTGGTGGCCGTCGAGGCCGGGCATGCCGATGTCGAGCAGCGCCACGTCCGGCACCTGCGCGCGCGCCGCGCGAACCGCCGCTTCGCCATCGTGCACGACCTCGACCTGGTGGCCGTGTGAGGACAGCACGGCCGAGAGGCTCACCGTCAGATCGACGTTGTCGTCCGCGATCAGGATGCGCAGCGGGCGCGAGGGCTGGGCGTGGGGAGGCGCCACGGCGGGGGGCTCGTCGCGCGGTGGCTCGCGGTGCAGGCGGGGCAGCCGCACCGTGAAGCACGAGCCGCGGTGCAGGCCCTCGCTGTGCATGGACAACGAACCGTCGTGCAGCTCGATGATCTGGCGCGAGAGCGTCAGCCCCACGCCCAGCCCGGCGCTGCCGCGCTGCATGGACTGGTCCGCCTGTTCGAACAGGTCGAAGATGCGTTCCTGCATGGCGGGCTCCACGCCGATGCCGGTGTCCACCACCGTCACCTCGACCGAGGACGGCGTCGAGGTGAGCGAGAGGTCCACGCGCCCGCCGTGCGGGGTGTAGCGGCAGGCGTTGTTCAGCAGGTTGGAGAACACCTGCGTCAGCCGCACCGCGTCGCCGTTCACATACAGCGCCGCATCGGGCAGGTGCAGCGTGAGCTGCAGGCCATGCTGCTGCGCCAGCGCCAGCGCGCCTTCGGTGGCGGTGTGCAGCAGCTCGCCGATGTTCACCGGCGCCGTGTCGAGCGACAGCTTGCCGGTGGCCACCCGGGAGGCGTCCAGCAGGTCGTTGACCAGGCGCACGATGTGCTGCAGCTGGCGCTCGAGCACCGCCAGCGCCTTCTCCCGCGCCTGCGGCGACACCTGCGGCATCTGCAGCAGGGCCACCGCGCTCGTCATGGGCGAGAGGGGGTTGCGCAATTCGTGGGCGAGGGTGGCCAGGAAGGTGTCCTTCTGGCGGTCGGCCTGGCGCAGCTCGCGTTCGACGCCCTGGCGCGTCACCATCTCGCGTTCGAGCTCGGTGGTGCGGATCTCGCACTCGGAGAGCATGCGGTTGAAGGCATCGACCAGCACGTCCAGGTCCTTGTAGTCGGTGGCCGGTGCCCGCAGCGACCAGTTGTGGCTGCCGATCACGTCGCGCGCCACCGACGTCATCTTCTCCAGCGGCGCGGTGATGCGGCGCTGCAGGACCACGAACAGGTAGTAGGCCGCGACCAGGCTCACCGCGCTGACGGCCAGCACGATCAGCGCGAAATCCACGAAGCGCTGCCACACGCCGTGTTCGGCCTTGAGGTAGAGCATGCCGATGCGCGCGCCGTTGTGCTCGATGGGGCGGACCATCTCCAGCGACGAGCCGCTGAAGCGCGGGCCCCAGGCGTCCGATGTCAGCGGAATGCGGGCGCGCAGTTCGTTTTTCGCGGTGGTGGTGTGCGAGGCGATGAGCGCGCCGTCGCGGCCGTACACGGCGGCGGCGCGGATCTGGGGCTGCTGGCGCAGCAGATAGAGGTTTTCCCAGGCCGCCTGGGCGTCGCTCGCTGCCAGCGCCGGGGCGGTGGAGCGCGCGATCAGATCGGCCTGGGTGCGCATGTCGGCGATGCCGACGCGGCGGTACACCATCAGCTCGTAGGTCAGCAAGGCGCCGGCGCTCAGCAGGATCGCCAGCAAGGTGGTGAGCATGGCCGCGCGCGTGAGTTGCTGGCGCAGCGAGGTGGGTTTCATGGTCTCCAGGGCACGTCGTGGTGAACAGCAAGCCACTTTAGCAGGCCAATTTCACGCACCGCAAGCCACACAGTCCGGCACAATTTGAGCCTGTTTCCGTCCTCCCACCCTTTCACGAGCGCGCATGGCCGAAGCTGTTCCCGAACCCCCGTCCACCATCGGGTGCGCAGCGTTTCCCCCGCAGCAGGAGGCGGGTTTGCCTTTCGAGGCCTTGTTCCTGGCCTCGCCGCTGGCCGCCATCGTCTCGCGCCTGAGCGATGGGCGCCTGCTGGCGGTCAATGACGCCTGGCTGGCGCTCACCGGCCAGCGCCGCGAGGACGTGATCGGCCGCACGACCGTGGAGCTCGGGCACTGGCCCAGCGCCGACGAGCGCGCGCGCTTCGTGAACCAGCTGCCGTCGCCCGACACGGTGCAGCACCTGCGCCTGCGCGACGGCGTGATGCACCGGGTCCGCCTGCACACCACGGTGATGGACACGCTGCCCGAGCCCCTGGCGCTGGTCTACGTCACCGAAGCCACCCGCGAGTTCGAGGCGACGGAAGCCCGGCTGCAGACCGAGGCGGCCCTGCGCGAGGCGAACCTCGGGCTGCAGCAGCAGGTGGAGCTGCATGCCGCGATCGAGAAGCTGGCGCGCGTGGGCCACTGGACCAACGCCCAGCATTCCGACAGCGTGGTGTGGTCGCTGGGGCTGTTCGAGATCGCCGGCCTGGAGCCGCGCGACCTGATCGCGCGCGGCGACGGCCGCGCGGGCATCCACCCGGACGACCGGCCCGCCTGGCAGGCCGCGCGCGAGGCGATGGACGGGCGCCAGGTCGAGTTCCGCTGGCGGCTGCCCGATGGCCAGCAGCGCTGGTTCCGCACCCGCATCGGCCAGACCAGCGTGGCCGGCAACCCGCAGACCGATTTCGGCGTGGTGCAGGACATCACGGCCGAGCGCGAGGCCAGCGAACGCCTGGCCGAACAGCTCAAGCTGCTGCAGAACATCGCGGCCCGGGTGCCCGGCATGATGTACCAGGCGCGCCTGCGGGCCGATGGCAAGAGCGTGATCTCGTATGTGAACGACGTGGTCCGCAGCATGCTCGAGATCGAGCCGGCCGAGCTGGAGGAGGATGCGGACGTGCTGTTCCGGCGGGTGCATCCCGATGACCGCGCGGAAATGATCGCCTCGTTGGCCACCTCGGCCCGGCATCTGGCGCCCTGGCGCCAGACCTACCGCGTGTGCCTGCCCACGGCCGGCACCCGCTGGCACCACGTGGAGGCCGTGCCCCAGCGCGAGACCGACGGCTCGGTGGTCTGGCACGGGTTCTCCACCGACGTGACCGAGGCGCGGCTGGCCACGCAGAAGCTGGAGCGGCAGCACCGCATGCTCGAGGCGGTGCGCGTGGCCCAGTCGGTGTTCATCGAGGCCGAGGACAAGCGCAAGGCCTTCGAGGGGCTGCTGCAGGCCTTCCTCTCGGTGACCGGCAGCGCCTACGGCTTCGTGGGCGAGGTGCTCTACAGCGACACCGGCGCGCCCTACCTGCGCACCAGCGCCATCACCAACATCGCCTGGGACGAGGCGTCCCGCCTGATGTACGCCAGCCAGGCCGAGGCGGGCATGGCGTTTCGCAACCTCGACACCCTGTTCGGGCGCGCCATGCTCACGGGCGAGCCCCTGATCGCCAACCAGCCGGCCAGCCACCCGCACGCCGGGGGGCTGCCGGGCGGTCATCCGCCCATGGACGCCTTTCTGTGCGTGCCATTGGCCGTGGGCGACCGGCTCGTGGCCATGGTGGGCCTGGCCAACCAGCCCGGGGGCTACAGCGAAGAGGACATCGAGTTCCTGCAGCCCTTGCTGGGCGCGGTGCGCCAGCTGGTGCTGGCCTGGCGCGGCCACATCGAGCGGCGCCGCACGCGCGAGCAGCTGGAGATCACCAGCGAGCTGCTGACCGAGAAAAGCCTGGACCTGCAGGCCACGCTGGAGAGCATCGAGCAGGGCCTGTGCCGGGTGGACGCGGACAACCGCATCACGGCCTACAACCACCGCCTGCTCGACATGCTGGACCTGCCCGAAGCCCTGTTGCAGGGGCAACCCACCATGGACCAGGTGCGGCGCTTCCAGACCGAGCGCGGCGACTTCGGACCCGGCCTGTCCTGGGTGGACCCGATCGCCCACAGCCACATCGTGCACGGGCCACAGGTGCCCTCGCCCGAGAAGTACTGGCGCAAGACGCGCGATGGCCGCACGCTGGAGATGCGCACCCGGATGCTGCCCGACGGCGGCATGGTGCGCACCTTCACCGACGTGAGTTCCTACATGCAGGCCCAGGAGGCGCTGCGCGAGCAGCGCCAGCGCCTGGCCTGGGTGCTGGAGGCCACGCGGCCAGGCATCTGGGAAAACAACATCGCCGACAACGTGCTCACGGTCAACGAACGCTGGGCCGAGATGCTGGGCTACACCCTGCGCGAGCTGCAGCCCATGCGCGCCGAGACCTGGGAGGCGCTGGTGCATCCCGACGACCTGAAGCGGGCCGACCAGATCCGCGACCAGCACATCGCGGGCATCCTGCCGTACTACGAGTGCGACATCCGCATGCGCCACAAGGCCGGCCACTGGATCTGGGTCAACACGCGCGGCCGGGTGCACAAGCGCGATGCGCAGGACCGCGCCACGTTCATGTCGGGCACGCACCTGGACATCACCGAGCGCGTGGCCGCGCAGGAGCAGGTGAAGGCGCTCAACGCCAGCCTGGAGCAGCGGGTGGGCGCGCGCACGGCCGAGCTGGAGCGCTCCATGCGCGACATGGAGGCCATCTCGTACTCCATCGCGCACGACCTGCGCGCGCCGCTGCGGTCGGTCAACGGTTTTGCGTCCATCGTGCTGGAGGACGAGGCCGACCGCCTGAGCCCGACCGGGCGCGACATGTTCGAGCGCATCGCGCGCTCGTCGCGCAACATGGGCCAGATGATCACCGACATGCTCGAGCTGTTGCGCGTGGTGCGCGTGGACCTTGAACCCGTGCCGGTGGACATGGCCGCGCTGGCGCAGTCGGTGGTGGAAACGCTCTCGCCGCAGACCAACCACGCGCGCATCGACATCCAGACCATGCCGCAGGCGATGGGCGATGCCACCTTGCTGCGCCAGGTGTTGTCCAACCTGATCGACAACGGGCTCAAGTACTCGCGCCACCTGGCGCAACCCGAACTGGCGGTGGGTTTCGATTCGGGTCAGCGCGCGTATTTCGTGCGCGACAACGGCATGGGCTTCGACATGGCGCACGCCGAGAAGCTGTTCGGCCTGTTCCAGCGCCTGCACGCGGGCAGCAACGTGCCGGGCATGGGGGTGGGGCTGGCCATCGTGGCGCGCATCGTCGAGCGCCATGGCGGGCGCGTCTGGGCCGAATCCGCGCCCGGAGAGGGCGCGACCTTCTGGCTGCGCCTGCCGCTGGGCTGAAGCCCTCGCGCGGCGCGGCTCAGTTCGCGGCGTCGGAGGCGGGGGTGTCGGCCGGGGCCGCGTCAGCGGCGCTGTCGGGCGCCTGGGCGGCCGTCTTGCGCGCCTGGCGCACCGCCGCCTTGTCGCCCGCGCTGGCGAACTTGCTGTACTTGCCGGTCAGGCCGACCAGCTGGCCGTAGATCTTGGGGTTGGCGGCCAGGCATTCCTTCTGTTCGAGGAAGTCGGACTCACCGGTGAAGTTGCCCACCAGACCGCCGGCTTCGGTGACCAGCAAGGCGCCGGCGGCCACGTCCCAGGGGGAGAGGCCCATTTCGAAGAAGCCGTCGGTGAAGCCCGCGGCCACATAGGCCAGGTCGAGCGCGGCCGAGCCGGGGCGGCGCACGCCGGCCACGCGCGGCATCACGTCGCCGAACATCTGCAGGTAGGTCTGGAAGGCGTCGCCCGGGCGGAACGGGAAGCCGGTGGAAATCAGGCAGTCGCGCAGCGTGGTGCGCTTGGCCACTCGGATGCGGCGGTCGTTCAGGTAGGCGCCGCGCCCGCGCGTGGCGCAGAAGAGGTCGTTGCGCGAGGGGTCGTAGACGACGGCCTGCTCCAGCCGGTTGCCCACCATGAGCGCGATGCTCACGCAGTAGACCGGGAAGCCGTGGATGAAGTTGGTGGTGCCGTCCAGCGGGTCGATGATCCAGACATGGTCTGCGCCGCCATGTTTGCCCGGGCGCTTGCCCGACTCCTCGGCCCAGATGGCGTGGTCGGGGTAGGCGGTGAGCAGGGTGTCGATGATCGCGGCCTCGGCGGCCTGGTCGACCTCCGTCACGAAATCGTTGGTCTGTTTGACCGAGACCCGGACCGACTCCACGTCCAGCGCGGCGCGGTTGATGAGGGTGCCAGCGGTGCGTGCGGCCTTGATGGCCACGTTGAGCATGGGGTGGAGTGTGGACGACATGAATTGTGAACCTCGGCGCGCTCCACAGGGGAGGGCGCGGCAGTGGTGGAAGAGCGGGTGACGAAGCCCGGCGATGCGGGCGGCGACAATACCCGGGATTTTACCGTCCCCGCCCTTTTTCGCATGCGCACCCGTTTTGTCCTGATCCAGACCAGCCACGCCGGCAATGTGGGCGGTGTCGCCCGCGCCATGAAAGTCATGGGTTTCGACGACCTGGTGCTGGTGCAGCCGCGCTGGGCCAACGTGCTGCGGCGCGAGGAAACCATCCAGCGCGCCAGCGGGGCCAACGACGTGCTGGCCCAGGCGCGCATCGTGGACACGCTGGACGAGGCGCTGGAGGGCATGAGTCACCTCTGCGCCACCGCCATGACCCCGCGCGACTTCGGCCCGCCCACGCGCGCGCCGCGCGAGCACTTCACGGGGCTGCTGGGCGCGGGCGATCCGCCGTCCGGGGTGGCCTTTCTGTTCGGGTCCGAGCGTTTCGGCATGCGCAACGAAGACGTGTACCGCTGCCATGTGGCGCTGAGCATCCCCACCGCGCCGACCTTCGGCTCGCTCAACCTCGCCGCGGCGGTGCAGCTGATCGCCTACGACTGGCGCCAGGCGCTCGGCGGCTTCGGGGCGCCACCGGTGGTGGCCGAGCGGCCGCAGGCCGATGCCCAGGCCCTGGGCGGCATGCTCGACCACCTGGAGCGCGCCTTGGTGGCGGTGGACTTTCTCGACCCCGAGGCGCCCAAGAAGCTCATGCCGCGCCTGAACCAGCTTTTCAACCGGGCCGCGCCCAGCGACGAGGAAATCCACATTCTTCGAGGTGTCGCCAAGGCCATGCTGCAAGCCGCCGAGAAGGCGAAGCGATAGACTGCCGGCTTATGTTCGACCGCATCCGCTCCGACATCCAGTGCGTGCTTGACCGCGACCCGGCCGCGCGCAGCACCTGGGAGGTGATCACCTGCTACCCCGGGCTGCACGCCGTCTGGCTGCACCGCCCGGCGCACTGGTGCTGGAACCACGGCTTCAAGTGGCTGGGTCGCTTCATCTCGCACATTTCGCGCTGGTTCACGGGCATCGAGATCCACCCGGGCGCCAAGCTGGGCGAGCGCGTGTTTTTCGATCACGCCATGGGTGTGGTGGTGGGCGAGACCGCCGAGATCGGCGACGGCTGCACGATCTACCAGGGCGTGACGCTGGGCGGTACCTCGCTCTACAAGGGCACCAAGCGCCACCCGACGCTGGGCCGCGACGTGGTGGTGAGCGCGGGCGCCAAGGTGCTGGGCGGTTTTGTCGTCGGCGACGGCGCCAAGATCGGCAGCAACGCGGTGGTGATCAAGCCGGTGCCCGCAGGGGCGACGGCGGTGGGCATTCCGGCCCGCATCATCCCGAGCAAGACCGGCGAGAGCGCCGATGTGACGGAGCAGGGCCAGAAGTTCCAGGCCTACGGCATCACGCAGGACGACGATCCCTTGTCGCAGGCCATGCGCGGCCTGATCGACAACGCCGCCGGGCAGGAGCACCAGATTGCGCTGCTCTGGCAGGCCATCGAGACCCTGGCCGAGGCGAAGAAGCGCGATTGCGTGCCGCAGGACGCGGCGCGCGAGGAATGCTTCGAGGCTGAAAAGCTCAATCAGCTGGTCGGGAAGTGACGCGGAGCGCCGGGTGGCCGGCTCCGCTCATGTCCCCCGACCCGGCTTTGCCGGGTCTCCTCCTTCACTTCGCTGCGCCGGCCACCCGGCCACCCGGCGCTCCGCGTCACGCGTGGTGGTGCGCGGAAGGGCTTCGTTCAGTGATGATGTCCGTGCGCGCCATGGGCGTGGCCATGGGCGATCTCTTCGGCTGAGGCGGCCTTCACGTCGATCACGTTGAGCGTGAACGTCAGGTCCTGGCCGGCCAGCGGGTGGTTGCCGTCGAGCAGGACGGTGTCCCCCTTGATCTTGGTCACGGTGAAGATCTGGCGGTTGCCATCGGCATCGCTGCCTTCGAGCTGGCCGCCCACCTTCACGCCGGGCGGGAAGTCCTTCTTGGAGATGGAGGTCACCAGGCTTTCATCGCGCTCGCCGAAGGCCAGCGAGGGCTGCAGCTTGATGGTGGTGCTGAAGCCCTTTTCCTGGCCTTCCAGGGCCAGTTCGACGCCCGGCAGCGTGTTGCCGTAGCCGCCGTGCAGGTAGGCGCGCGGTTCCTTGCCGTCTTCGAGCACTTTGCCCTTGGCGTCGACGGCGCGGAAGGTGAGGGTGACGATGGTGTCTTTGGTGATCTTCATGGCGGGTCGCTGGAATGGGTTAGCGGGCGGGGCGCACGGCGGACTTCGGGCGGAAGGCCTTGCAGACGTCGTCGTGCGTTTCAAGATAGGGGCCGCCGATCAGGTCGATGCAGTAGGGCACGGCGGCGAAGATGCCGTTGATGCGCTGCGTGCCGTCGGCGTTTTTCAGGCCTTCGAGCGTCTCGGCAATGGCCTTGGGCTGACCGGGCAGGTTGATGATGAGGCTTTGGCTGCGGATCACCGCCACCTGGCGCGAGAGGATGGCGGTGGGCACGAAAGCCAGGCTGATCTGGCGCATCTGCTCGCCAAAACCCGGCATTTCCTTGTGCGCCACGGCCAGTGTGGCCTCGGGCGTCACGTCGCGCAGCGCCGGGCCGGTGCCGCCGGTGGTGAGCACCAGCGAGCAGCCGGCGTGCACCAGTTCGATCAGCGTGGCGCTGATGCGCGCCTGCTCGTCGGGAATGAGGCGCGGTTCGAAGGTGATCGGGTTCCTGAGCGCGCGCGTGAGCCAGTCCTGCAGCGCGGGCAGGCCCTTGTCTTCGTACACGCCGGTGCTGGCGCGGTCGCTGATGGACACGATGCCGATGCGCACCGGGTCGGCGGGGGAGGGCGTGGTGGTCTCGCTCATGGCTGGTCTGGTTCGTCGGTGGGGGCGCCGTGGTCGTCCTCGCCCTGGTTCAGCGTGGCCTTGACGATCTGGAAGATCTCGCGGTAGGCCTTGCCGTGGCGCACGGCCTCGCCCGGGCGCTCCTGCGCCTGCGTGGCCTGGGCGTCCTTGCGCGCCTGGCGGATCAGCGCGCGCAGGTGCTGCACATCCGCAGCCGCGTCGAGTTGCAGCCACTGGGTGAGCGCGTCGTCGTCGGCGATCAGGCGGTCGCGCCATTGTTCGGCCAGGTGCAGCGAGAGCGTGCCCTTGGCCGAGCCCTTGTTCTGCTCGTTGAGCGCGGCTTCCACCGCGGCGATGGTGTCTTCGTCCAGCGCGCGCATCAGCTTGCCGATGAACTGCATCTGGCGGCGGCGGCCTTCGAAGTTGGTGATGCGCTTGGCCTCGGCCACCGCGTCCAGCAGTTTTTCCGGCAGGTCGAGCTTCTGCGTCAGGTCGGCGCGCAGGGTGAGCAGGTTCTCGCCGAGCGCCTGGAGGCGGTCGCTCTCCCGTTTCAGGTCGGTCTTGCTCATTTCGGCGTCGCCCTTGAGCTCGCGCTTGAGCTCCAGGTCCAGCTCGCTGCCCAGGGCGACGAACTGGCCACGTACGAAATAGCCTTTGGTGGGTTTGCGGGACATGTGGATCGTTGAATAGGCCTTCTGCGCGAATGGCAGCGGCCGGAAGGGGCGGCAAGTATCATAGCCGTCGACATGAAAAACCCCTCCCAAGCCCCTGCGGCAGCCCCCCGTTCCCCCCTTTCCGGTTTCCAGTACGCCCGCAGCCAGTTCGAGGAACTGGTCGATCTGGCCCTGGGCCACGCGAAACAGCTCGGTGCTGCGGACGCGGCGGCCGAGGTGTCCGAGGGCGCCGGCCTGAGCGTTTCGGTGCGCAAGGGCGAGCTGGAGAACGTGGAGCGCAACCGCGACAAGTCGCTGGGTGTCACGGTCTACCTGGGACAGAAGCGCGGCAATGCCTCCACCTCCGATTTCTCCGCCGCCGCCGTGCGCCAGACGGTGCAGGCCGCCTACGACATCGCCCGCTTCACCGCCGAAGACCCGGTGGCCGGCCTGCCCGACGCCCAGGACGTGGCCGACAGCTACCCCGACCTGGACCTGTTCCACCCCTGGTCGCTCGATTCGGAAGAGGCCGCGCGCATCGCCCTGGCCTGTGAGGCGGCCGCTTTCGCCACCAGCAGGAAGATCAACAACAGCGAGGGTGCCGGCGTATCGGCCCAGCAGTCGCACTTCTTCACCGCGCACCTGCGCGGCGGCGAGCGCGGCAAGCCCGGTATCTTCAGCGGGGGCTACGCCAGTTCGCGCCACAGCCTGTCGGTGGCGCCGATCGCGGGCAAGGGCGCGAACATGCAGCGCGACTACTGGTACAGCTCCATGCGCTCGCCCGGCGAGCTGGCCACGCCCGAGGCGGTGGGCCGCTACGCCGCCGAGCGCACGCTGGCGCGCCTGAACGGCCGCAAGATCGCCACCACCGAATGCCCGGTGCTGTTCGAGTCGCCCCTGGCGGCCGGTCTGCTGGGCAGCTACGTGCAGGCCACCAGCGGCGGCGCGCTGTACCGCAACACCACCTTCCTGCACGACAGCCTGGGCAAGCGCGTGACGGCCAAGCACCTGGACATCCAGGAAGACCCGCACGTGCGCAATGGCAAGGGCAGCGCGCCGTTCGACGACGAAGGCGTGCGCACGGCCAAGCGCAAGGTGCTCTCGGGTGGGCGGGTGCAGGGCTATTTCCTCTCCACCTACTCGGCGCGCAAGCTGGGCATGCGCACCACCGGCAACGCCGGCGGCTCGCACAACCTCACGCTCACCAGCCGGCTCACGCAGCCGGGCGACGACCTGCGCGCCATGCTCAAGAAGCTCGGCCGCGGCCTGTTCGTCACCGAGCTGATGGGCCAGGGCGTGAACTACGTGACCGGCGACTACTCGCGCGGCGCCTCGGGCTACTGGGTGGAAAACGGCGAGATCGCCTACCCGGTGCACGAGATCACCATCGCCGGCAACCTCAAGGACATGCTGCTGGGCATCGAGGCCATCGGGGCCGATGCCTACAACTACGGTGCGAAAACGACCGGTTCGATCCTGATCAACCGGATGAAGGTGGCCGGGAGCTAGGCCCACCCCCGCGCCGCGCCGGCGGCGCGTCACCCCCTCGAGGGGGCCATGCCTGTGGACCGGCGGAGCCGGATCCACGGCATGTCTTGACTTAGCTGCCTGCGCCGGAGAGGGCGGCTTTCACCGCAGCAGACACCTGGCCCATGTCGGCCTTGCCGGCCAGGCGCGATTTCACCGCGCCCATGACCTTGCCCATGTCGCCCGGGCCCTTGGCGCCGAGTTCGGCCACGATGGCCTTGACTTCGGCGGCCACTTCGTCGGCCGACAGGCGCGCGGGCAGGTAACCCTGCAGCACGGCCATTTCGGCGGCTTCCTTGTCCACCAGGTCCTGGCGCGCGGCCTTGGAGAAGGCCTCGATGCTGTCCTTGCGCTGCTTGACCAGCTTGTCCACGATGGCGATGACCATGGCGTCGTCCAGCTCCACGCGCTCGTCCACTTCCTTCTGCTTCATCGCGGCGGTGAGCAGGCGGATGGTGCCCAGGCGCTCGCTGTCCTTGGCGCGCATGGCGGCTTTCATGTCTTCGGTGATCTGGTCTTTCAGGCTCATGGAGGCTCCTGGGATGGTCGGGAGAGGAATCGGAAACAAAAAAGCCCGCCTGAGCGTCCTCCAGCGGGCTTGTTCGCGACCGGGCGGCAGGGCCCGGTGGCTCGTGCTCAGTACAGCTTCTTGGGCAGCTGCATCGAGCGCACACGCTTGTAGTGGCGCTTGACGGCGGCGGCCTTCTTGCGCTTGCGCTCGGCGGTCGGCTTTTCGTAGAACTCGCGGGCGCGCAGATCGGTCAGCAGGCCGAGCTTTTCGATGGTGCGCTTGAAACGGCGCAGGGCGACGTCAAAGGGCTCGTTGTCTTTTACACGGATGGTCGTCATTGGCGAAGGATGTCCAGAATGCGCGGAAAGAGGATGAACGGGAAGATCGGGCCCGGGCGTCGTTTCCGCAAAATGTCCCGTCATTAACTAGTATTGGCCGACGGGGATTTGCCAGCAAAGCCCTGGATTATAGCCATTTTCATGGGGTTGGCTACCGCAGTGGCGCAGCGTGGGGGTCACAGCGCCTGTGCACAGGCGTGGGCGCTCGCCCAGGCCCACTGGAAGTTGTAGCCGCCCAGCCAGCCGGTCACGTCCACCACCTCCCCGATGAAATACAGGCCCGGCTGCTTCGATTCCAGGGTCTGGGACGAGAGGTCGCGGGTGTCCACGCCGCCCAGCGTGACCTCGGCCTTGCGGTAGCCCTCGGTGCCGGTGGGGGTGAGTTCCCAGCGCGAGAGGCGCTCGGCCAGCCGGGCCAGGGCCTTGTCCGAGGCTTCGGCCACCGGGCGCTGCCAGTCGGCGTCCTGCTGCACCCAGGCCTCGGCCAGGCGGCTGGGCACCAAGCTGGCGAGTTCGTTGCCCAGCAGCTTGCGCGAGCCGGCCTTGGCGCGCGCCAGGGCGGCGGGCAGTTCGGTCTCGGGGGCCAGGTTCAGGCGGATCGGCGTGTCTTCCTGCCAGTAGCTGGAAATCTGCAGCACGGCCGGGCCGGACAGGCCGCGGTGGGTGAACAGCAGGTCTTCCAGGAAAGCCATGCGGCCCTTTTTTTCGCCGGTCTCGATGCGCACCGGCAACGCGAGCCCGGCCAGGCCGGCGTAGGGCGTCCAGCCATCGCCGTCGAAGGTGAGCGGCACCAGGCCCGGGCGCTGCGCCACCAGGCGCAGGCCGAACTGGCTGGCGATGCGGTAGCCGAAGTCGCTCGCACCGATCTTGGGGATGGACAGGCCACCGGTGGCGATCACCACCGCGCGGCCGCGCACCGGGCCCCGGTCGGTGTCGAGTTCGTACACGCCTTCACCGCCCTGGCGCACGGCCTTCACGCCGCAGGGTTGCCAGCGCTGCACGCCGCCCGCGTCGCATTCGCGCAGCAGCATCTGGATCAGGTCGTCGGCCGAGTGGTCGCAGAACAGCTGGCCCTTGTGCTTTTCGTGGAAGGCGATGCCGTGGCGCTGCACCAGGCCGATGAAGTCGGCCGGCGTGTAGCGCGAGAGCGCCGAGCGGCAGAAGTGCGGGTTGGCGCTCAGGAAGTGCTTGTGCGGTGCCTGCGGGTCGAGTTCGCGGTTGGTGAAGTTGGCGCGCCCGCCGCCCGAGATGCGGATCTTCTCCGCGACCTTGTCGCTGTGGTCGAGCACCAGCACACGCTGGCCTCGCTGGCCGGCGATGCCGGCGCAAAAAAGGCCGGCCGCGCCCGCGCCGATGACGATGGCGTCGAAATCTTGCATGGCGGGCAGTGTAGCCATGCGCCCACCGCCGCCCGTCCAGAGGCACCGCAGAACCGGCTTTGCCGGGCTGCTTCACTGGCCCCGGCTTCTTTCGGCGAGGGTGGCCGCCTTGCGCGTGAGGCCGTCGATCTCGCCCGTGATGTCCGAGAGCACGTTGGCCACCACGGCGAACTCGCGGCCGTGTTGCCCGGCCCGCGCGGCCACCACCTGCGCGTTGAAGCTCACCACCTTGGCCTCCTTGGCCACGCTCTGGATGTCGCTGACGATGCCGGTGAGCTCCTTCATCATCGCGTCGGCGCGCGCCTTGGCGACCTCGTCGAAGGCGGTGGTCGCGGTGTTGAGGGCGTCGAGGATGCGGTCGGTGTGGTCCACCAGCTCGGCCAGGGTGGTGGGCACGCGCGGGCTGTAGGCCTCGATCTGTTCGAGCGCGCTGTGCATGAGCTGCATGAAGGCCTGCACCACCGGCCCGACCCCGCGCGTGCCGTGGTAGGTCTCCTGGATCTGGCGGGCGCCCTGTGCCTCGAGCTGGTCCACCGTGCCCAGCAGGTGTTGCTGGCTTTCGCTGAACATCTGCAGGCTGCGCTGCGCGGCCTGCAGGCGCCCGGCCTCGCCGTTGGCGGCGAGCACGGTCTGCAGGATCATGCGTTGCGAGAGCATGCGCTGGCGCGCGGCGAGGTTGACCAGCGAGAGGCCCGCGATGTGGGCGGGCGTGTCGCGGCGAACGGGGCGGGTGGGGGCGAGGGATGTCATGGGGCTGACATCAAGCAATCGCCGGGCCATGGTGGCCCGGGCGGCGTTCAGGCGGCGCGCGCAACCGCCTCGGGCGCCTGCACGGCCGCGATGCCGCGGACCACGTCACCGACCACGATCACGGCCGGGCTGCCCAGGCCTTCGCGCTCGATGGTGGCGCTCAATTGCCCCAGTGTGGTGAGCGCGTGCCGTTGTTGGGGCAGCGTGGCGTGCTGGATCACGGCCAGGGGCGTGTCGGCCGGCAGGCCGGTGAGCAGGTCCTGCTCGATCTGCGCGGCGCTGGACACGCCCATGTAGATCACGAGCGTGAGCTTGGCGTCGCGCGCGGTGGCGGCCAGGGCCTGCCAGTCGGTGCCGGCATCGCCCGGCTTGGCATGGCCGGTGACGAAGACCACGCCGTGCGCGTGTTCGCGGTGGGTGAGCGGCACGCCCAGCGAGGTGAGGCCGGCCAGTCCGGCCGTGATGCCATTGACCACCTGCACCTCGATGCCGGCGGCGCGCAGGTGCTCCACCTCTTCGCCGCCCCGGCCGAAGATGAACGGGTCGCCGCCCTTGAGCCGCACCACCATTTCGCCTTCCTGGGCCGCCATCACCATGAGCTTCTCGATGAAGGCCTGCGGCGTGCTCTTGCAGCCGCCGCGTTTGCCCACGTGCACGATGCGCGCGCGCGGCGACGCGTGGGCGAGCACGCCGTCGCTCACGAGGTCGTCGACCAGCAGCACGGTGGCCGCGCTGATGGCCTTGACGGCCTTGAGCGTGAGCAGTTCGGGGTCGCCGGGGCCGGCGCCCACCAGGGCCACGGTACCGGGCAGGAACTCAGACGGCGAGGGCATGGGTTGCGGTTTCATGTTGCACGACCTCTCGCAAGATGTGTTCCACCTGCAGGGCAATCGGTGTGGGGATGGGCTCCGTGCCATCGAGCACGGCGCGGATGTAAGCGGCGGTGTGCGAGGCGTCCACCGCGGGCAGCGACGGCAGCCTGGCCAGCGGCCCGTCCTGCTGGGTCTGCACCTCGGTGCGCTCGCCGTCGCGGAACACTTCCATGCGCGGCGTGCGGCGTGCGTCGGCCACGGGTTCGCCTTCGGTGCCGCGCAGCAGCAGCGCATGAGCGCCGGTGAGCGCCCAGGTGGCGGCCATGGAGGTCGCGTATTCGGGGTGGGTGTAGCTGCCGACGATGAAGGCCTTGCCTTCGCACGGGTTCATGAGTTTCACCAGGCTGTGCGCGGGGTTGCGCAGGCCGACCGCGCGGCGCACGTCCAGCAGGCGCTTGAGGCCGGGGCTGAGCACCTCGGTGGGCACGAAGGCGACCTCGCCCGCGCCGAGCGTGGGCACCGCGCGGGCCGAAGGCACGCCCAGCGCTTCGAGCACCTGGGAGGCGAACACGCGCTGGTTCTCGGTGGCGGTGCCATGCACCAGCACCGCCGCGCCCCGGCGCGCCAGCAGCAGGGCCAGCAGCGGGGTGAGCACCGGCAGCTTGCGCGCGCCGTTGTAGCTGGGCAGCACGACGGTGGTGAGGCCGTTGTCGGGCAGGCGGCGCAGGCGCGCGTGGGTGGCATCGAGGAAGCCGGCCATCTCGTCGGGCGTTTCGCCCTTGATGCGCATGGCCAGGCAGAAGCCGCCGACCTCGAGGTCGGTCACGGCGCCGTCCAGCACCTGGCCGAGCAGGTCGGTGGCCTGCTCGCGCGTGAGCGAGCGGGCGCCGTCCTTGCCCCGACCGATTTCCTTGATGTATTGACTGATGGCCATGACTTGCAAATTTCGGCAAATTGTCAGGCAAGTTTGATGACTTCTCGTTATATGGGCGTTCTGGCCGCTCAGGCGGGCTGGGCCAGGGGCGCGCTGGCGCGCACCAGCCGCCTGAGTTCGGGCACGCAGGAGCCGCAGTGGGTGCCGCATTGCAGGCTGGCCTGCAGGGCGGCCAGGCGCTGGTCGTCGCTGCCTTCACAGCTGGCCAGCCGGGCCTGGATGGCGTCTTCACCCACGTTGAAGCACGTGCACACCTGCCGGCCCTTGGCCACCACGGCCACGGGGGCCTTGGCGCCCGGCATGAGCAGCAGGCGGCCGTACGCGGCGGCGGGCAGCCCGTCCTGCAGCAGGGGCTTGATCCAGACCTCGGCGCGCGTGTCGCCGGCCAGCACGAAGGCCTCGAGCCGGGTGGTGTCGCCCTCGCGCACCAGGCGCGCGGTGCGGCGCTGGCCCAGGCGCTTGTCCACGTAGCGCAGCGCATCGGCCGTCTGCAGGCCCAGCAGGGCTTCGATGCGTTCGATCAGTTCGGGCTCGGGTGCGTCGTGCGCGGCGGCGCGGAACAGGACGCCGGTGCGTTCGCGGCCGAAGGGCACGCAGGATGCAAACGGAAACCGCGCCATCAGCGCGCGCAGGCCTTCCCGCGCTTCCAGTGCCTGGGTGTCGGGCAGCCAGCCCAAGGCCAGCAGCGTCCAGGGCAGTTCGGCCTTGAGCACCTTCACCGCCGCGTGTTTGAGCTCGGGCTGTTTGGAGGTGGGGCAGTAGGCCGAGGTGGTCAGCGCGTTGACGCCGGCCAGCGGCTCGCCGGTGCTGCTCAGGCCGCTGAGGTATTCCGCGCCCCAGTGCATGGCGATGAAGGCCTGCGACAGGCCGATCTCGTCCGAGCCCGTCGCGGGCACCAGGATGGAGCCGCGCTTGCTGGTCACGTGCACCAGGTCACCGTCCTTCAGGCCGCGGCGCTCCATGTCCTTCGGGTGCAGTTGCACCGAGGGTTCGGCGACGTGGCCGAACAGGCGGCCCAGCGCGCCGGTGCGGGTCATGCCGTGCCACTGGTCGCGCAGGCGGCCGGTGGTGAGCGAGAACGGGTAGCGCGACTCGCGGGGCTCGGCCAGCGGCACGAAGGGCAGGGCGGCGAAGCGGGCCTTGCCGTCGGGCGTGGCGAACACGCCGTCTTCGTAGAGGCGCTGGCGGCCCTGCGATTCGCCGGTCTTGAGGGGCCATTGCTGCGGCCCCTGCTGCTGCAGCATGGCGTAGCTCAGGCCGGTGATGTCGAGGTCGCGCCCGCGCGTGGACTCGCGGTGCTCCAGCCACAGGCTTTCGGCATCGGGGTAGGGGAACAGCGTGGGCTGGCCGGGGCGCCAGCGGGCTTCGAGGCGCTGCGCGACGTCGACCACGATGCGCCAGTCGTGCCGCGCCTGGCCGGGCGCGGGCACGGCGGCGCGCACGCGGCTGATGCGGCGTTCGCTGTTGGTGACGGTGCCGTCCTTCTCGCCCCAGGTGGTGGCGGGCAGCAGCAGGTCGGCGTATTCGCAGGTGGCGGCGGTGGCGTAGGCCTCCTGCACCACGACGAACTCGGCGCGCGCCAGCGCGCGGCGCACGGTGGCCTGGTCGGGCATGGACTGGGCCGGGTTGGTGCAGGCGATCCAGAGCGCTTTCACCTGGCCGTCGGCGGCTGCCTCGAACAGCTCGACCGCGCTCAGGCCGGGCTTTTCGGGCACCGAAGGCAGGCCCCAGAGCGCAGCCACTTCCGCGCGGTGCGCGGGGTTGGCCAGGTCGCGGTGCGCGCTCAGCAGGTTGGCCAGGCCGCCGACCTCGCGCCCGCCCATGGCGTTGGGCTGGCCGGTGAGCGAGAACGGGCCGGCGCCGGGTTGGCCGATCTGGCCCGTGGCCAGGTGCAGGTTGATCAGGGTGGCGTTCTTGGCCGTGCCGCTGCTGCTCTGGTTCAGGCCCTGGCAGTAGAGGCTGAGCGTGGCGGGCGAGGTTGCGAACCACTTCGCGGCGGTGAACAGGTCTTCGCGCCGCAGGCCGCAGACCTGGGCCACGCGCTCGGGCGTGTGTTCGCGCACCAGGGCCTTGAGCGCGTCGAAACCGGTGGTGTGCGCGGCGATGTAGCCGCTGTCGATCCAGCCTTCCCACAGCATGATGTGCAGCAGGCCGTGGAACAGCATCACGTCGCTGCCCGGCTGCAGAGGGAGGTAGAGGTCGGCGAAACCGGCGGTGTCGGTGCGGCGCGGGTCGGCCACGATCACCTTCATGGCCGGGTTGTGCTGCTTCGCCTCTTCGATGCGGCGGAACAGCACCGGGTGCGCGAAGGCCGCGTTGCTGCCGACGATGAACAGGCATTGCGCGTGGTTCACGTCGTCGTAGCAGGCGGGCGGCGCGTCGGCGCCCAGCGTGAGCTTGTAGCCGGCCACCGCGCTGCTCATGCACAGGCGCGAGTTGGTGTCGACGTTGTTGGTGCCGATCAGGCCCTTGGCCAGCTTGTTGAAGGCGTAGTAGTCCTCGGTGAGCAGCTGGCCGCTGATGTAGAAGCCGACCGCGTCCGGGCCGTGCCGCTCGACCACCGTGGCGAAGCGCTCGGCGGCGAGGTCGAGCGCGGCGTCCCAGGCCAGGGGCGACGCGGGCGCGCCGCGTTGTGCGCGCTGCATGGGTTGCAGCAGGCGTGTCTGCTGGGCGATCGCGGGCGACGCGGTGAGGTGCAGGGTCTGGCCCTTGGTGCAGAGGCGGCCGAAGTTCGCCGGGTGCTGCGGGTCGCCGCGCACGCCGGTGATCTGGCTGCCCACGCTTTCGATCAGCACGCCGCAGCCCACGCCGCAGTAGGGGCAGGTGGAGCGGGTGGTGATCGGGCTCATGCGGGGACGGTGGCCGCCGCGCCGGGCCGCCCCAAGCCAGGCCGCTCCCCCTCGGGGGGCAGCGACCCGCGCAGCGGCGGAGCGTGGGGGTCGGTTGCCCTGCGCTGAGGGCCGGCCACGGGCCGCGTGAGATCGGTCGCCTGGGTCGCGAGTTCGTGCGCGTCCAGGTGCACCACGCCGTCCTGCACCTTCACCGCGAAGCGCGGCGTGCAGCCTTCGTCGGGCTCCTTGGCGCAGCCGCTGTCCAGGCCGATGGTCCAGTTGTGCATCGGGCAGGCCACATGGGTGCCGAAGACGATGCCCTGGCTCAGCGGGCCGCCCTTGTGCGGGCAGCGGTCGAGCAAGGCGAAGACCTCGTCGCGGTCATTGCGGAACACGGCCACGTCCAGGCCCTTGTCGCGTTGCACGCAGCGCGAGCCGAGCACGGGGATGTCGTCGACGCGGGTGATCGGAATCCAGTTGCTCATGGCGCACTCCCTTCCAGTGCCACCGCTTGGATGGGAGTGAACTGGCGCGTGTCCACCGCCGCCTTCTGGTGCTCGAACCACGGATCGGGCTCGCCGTCGAGCGCGAACTGCAGCTGTTCCCACAGCGCCTTGCGGCCTTCGGCGTCGTCGAGGATCTTCTTCTTCACGTGATCCAGGCCCACGCGGTTCACGTAGTGCACCGTGCGCTCCAGGTACCAGCCTTCGAGGCGGTAGAGCTGCATGAAGGCGCCGGTGTACTCCAGCACTTCCTCGGCGGTCTTGAGCTTGGTGAAGAACTCTGCCACCTCGGTCTTGATGCCGCCGTTGCCGGCGATGTACATCTCCCAGCCCGAGTCCACGCCGATGATGCCCACGTCCTTGATGCCGGCCTCGGCGCAGTTGCGCGGGCAGCCGCTGACCGCGAACTTCACCTTGTGCGGCGCGTACATGCGCCACATCGCGCGCTCCAGGTCCTTGCCCATCTGCGTGCTGTCCTGCGTGCCCATGCGGCACCACTCGCTGCCCACGCAGGTCTTCACCGTGCGCAGGGCCTTGGCATAGGCGTGGCCGCTGGGCATGCCGATGTCCTTCCAGACGTTGACCAGGTCTTCCTTCTTCACGCCCAGCAGGTCGATGCGCTGGCCGCCGGTGACCTTCACGGTGGGGATCTTGTACTTGTCCACCGCGTCGGCGATGCGGCGCAGCTCGTCGGCCGTGGTCTCGCCGCCCCACATGCGCGGGATCACGCTGTAGGTGCCGTCCTTCTGGATGTTGGCGTGCGCGCGCTCGTTGATGAAGCGGCTCTGCGGGTCGTCCTTGGCCTCCTTGGGCCAGGTGCTGATGAGGTAGTAATTGACGGCTGGGCGGCAGGTGGCGCAGCCGTTGGGCGTGCGCCAGCCCAGGCCTTCGAACACGGCGCCGATGCTCAGCAGCCGGCTGTCGCGGATGGCGTCGCGCACGGCCTGGTGGCCGTGGTCGGTGCAGGCGCACATGGCTTTCAGCTTGGGCGTGGCGGAGTAGTCGCCGCCGGCGGTGAACATCAGGATCTGTTCCACCAGGCCGGTGCACGAGCCGCAGGAGGCGCTGGCCTTGGTGTGCTTGCGCACCTCCTCCAGCGTGAACAGGCCCTTGTCCTTGATGGCCTTGCAGATGCTGCCCTTGGTCACGCCGTTGCAGCCGCAGACCTCGTCGCTGTCGGCCATGGCGGCGGCCTTGCTGTGGCCCTGGTGGCCCACGTCGCCGATGTTGGACTCGCCGAACATCAGGCGGTCGCGGATGTCGGCCACGCTGCGGCCATCGCGCAGCAGCTTGAAGTACCAGCTTCCATCCACCGTGTCGCCGTACAGGCAGGCGCCGACGAGCTTGTCGTCCTGGATCACCAGCTTCTTGTAGACGCCGCCCGAGGGGTCGCTCATCACGATCTCCTCGGTGTGCTCGCCGCCCATGAAGTTGCCGGCGGAGAAGAGGTCGATGCCGGTGACCTTGAGCTTGGTGGAGGTGAGCGAACCGACGTAGCGGCCGATGCCGAATTCGGCCAGGTGCGTGGCCAGCACCTTGCCCTGCTCGAACAGAGGCGCCACCAGACCATAGGCGATGCCGCGGTGCGCCGCGCACTCGCCCACCGCGTAGATGCGCGGGTCGGTCACGGTCTGCAGCGTGTCGCTGACCACGATGCCCTTGTTCACGTGCAGGTTCATGGACTCCGCCAGCGCGGTGTTGGGGCGGATGCCCACGGCCATCACCACCAGGTCGGCCGGCAGCTCGGTGCCGTCCTTGAAGCGGATCGCCTTCACGCGGCCAGCGTCGTTGCCCACCAGTTCCTGCGTCTGCGCGCCGATCAGGAAGCGCATGCCGCGCTGCTCCAGCGACTGCTGCAGCAGCTTGCCGGCCACGTCGTCGAGCTGGCGTTCCATGAGCCAGGGCGCGACGTGCACCACGCTCACCGCCATGCCGCGCTTCATCAGGCCGTTGGCCGCTTCCAGACCGAGCAGGCCGCCGCCGATGACGATGGCGTGCTGGTACTGCGTGGCGGCGTCGATCATGGCCTGGGTGTCGGCGATGTCGCGGTAGGCCAGCACACCCTGCAGGTCCTTGCCCGGGATGGGCAGCATGAAGGGGTTGGAGCCGGTGGCCATGATGAGGCGGTCGTAGGGCGCCTCGATCACGCCACCCTGGCCATCGCTGGCGCGCACGATGCGCCTGACGCGATCCACCTCGGTCACGGTCTTGCCCGCGTGCAGGGTGATGCCGTGCTCCTGGTACCAGGCCCAGTCGTTGAGCACGATCTCCTCCAGCGTCTGCTCGCCCGCCAGCACCGGCGAGAGCAGGATGCGGTTGTAGTTGGGGTGGGGCTCGGCGCCGAAGACGGTGATGTCGTACAGGTCGGGCGCGATCTTGAGCAGCTCTTCGAGCGTGCGCACGCCGGCCATGCCGTTGCCGACCATGACCAGTTTCAGGCGTTGCGAGGGGGGCAGGCGCATGTCCATGGGGTTCTCCTGGGCGGCCGGTCAGGCCAGCTTCTCCACGTGGGTCTGGCGGGTGTAGAGGAAGTCGATCACTTCCTTGCGGCATTGCTGGTAGGTCGGGTTGTCGGCCAGCGCCACGCGCTGGCGCGGGCGCGGCAGGTCCACGCGCAGCACCTCGCCGATGGTGGCGGCCGGGCCGTTGGTGAGCATCACGATGCGGTCGCTCAGCAGCACGGCCTCGTCCACGTCGTGCGTGACCATCACCACGGTGCTGTGCGTGCGCGCCACGATCTCCAGCAGCTCGTCCTGCAGCTTGGCGCGGGTGAGCGCGTCGAGCGCGCCGAAGGGTTCGTCCATGAGCAGCACCTTGGGTTCCATCGACAGCGCGCGCGCGATGCCCACGCGCTGCTTCATGCCGCCGGAGATTTCGCCGGGGCGCTTCTGCGCGGCGGCGGTGAGGCCCACCAGGGCCAGCGCGGCTTCGGTGCGCGCCTTGAGCTGCGCTTTGTTTTCGTTGACGCCGAAGACGCGTTCGACCGCGAGGTGCACGTTCTCGAAGCAGGTCAGCCAGGGCAGCAGCGAGTGGTTCTGGAACACCACCGCGCGCTCGGGGCCGGGGCCGGCGATCTCCTTGTCGGCGCACAGCAGCACGCCGCTGGTGGGCGTGGTCAGGCCGGCGATGAGGTTGAGCAGCGTGGACTTGCCGCAGCCCGAGTGGCCGATCAGCGTGACGAACTCGCCCTTGGCGACGGTGAGGTCGATCTGGCGCAGCGCGGGGAAGAGGCCCTTGCGGGTCTTGAAGGTCTGCTCGACGCCCTGGATCTCGATGTACTTGGACGCATCGCTCATTTGGAAACCTCCATGCTGCGCATTGCGGTGCGATCGCCTTCGGGCGGCCGGGCGGCGCTCATGACTTCACCTCTTCGAACGTGAACAGGGTGGCCAGCTTGATGAGGCCGAACTCGAGCACCAGGCCGACGATGCCGATCACGAAGATGGCGATGATGATGCTGGCGACGTTGAGGTTGTTCCACTCGTCCCAGATCCAGAAGCCGATGCCCACGCCACCGGTCAGCATCTCGGCGGCCACGATCACCAGCCAGGCCGTGCCCACCGCCAGGCGCACGCCGGTCAGCAGGTAGGGCAGCACGGCGGGAAACAGGATCTTGGTGAAGATCTTCCACTCGCTCAGGTTGAGCACGCGCGCCACGTTCATGTAGTCCTGCGGCACGCGCTGCACGCCCACGGCGGTGTTGATGATCATGGGCCAGATCGAGCAGATGAAGATGGTCCAGATCGCGGCCGGGTTGGCGCCCTTGAACACCAGCAGGCCGATCGGCAGCCAGGCCAGCGGCGAGACCGGGCGCAGCAGGCTGATGAGCGGGTTGAACATGCGGCTGAGGAAGTCGAAGCGGCCGATGGCGAAGCCGGCCGGAATGCCCACCAGCGCGGCCAGGCCGAAGCCCACGCCCACGCGCTGCAGCGACATGAGCACGTTCCAGCCCACGCCCTGGTCGTTCGGGCCGGCCTGGTAGAACGGGTCGGAGAACACGCCCACGGCCTGCGCCCAGGTGGCCAGCGGCGTGGGGATGCCGCTGTCGCTGCTGCCGGCCACCAGCGACCACACCAGCACGAGGAAGCCCAGGCCGAGCAGCGGCGGCAGCACGCCGCGGAAGAAGCCCGCGCCGCGCTCGCGCCAGGGCGAAGGCGAGGCCGGCCGGGCGGGCTCGATGGCTGCCGGCGCGAGCGGCGCGGCCACCGAAGGCTTGGGGTGGGGCACGGCGGCCACCGCGGGGGCGGCGGGCGCCACGGCCTCCAGGGGGGTGTGAAAAACGGCACTGACCATGGTGGTGTTCCTCGGGTGCGGCGGGCCGGATCAGGCCGCCTTCATCTTGAAGCTGTCGGCGTACTTGGCGGGGTCCTTGCCGTCCCACACCACGCCGTCGATGAACCTGGCGCTGCGCAGGTCGGACTTGGGCAGCGGCGTCTTGGTGGCGGACGCGGCTTCCTTGTAGATGTCGATGCGGTTGACCTGCCTGGCCACGGCCAGGTAGTCGGGGTGCGACTTGAGCAGGCCCCAGCGCTTGTGCTGGGTGAGGAACCACATGCCGTCGCTCAGGTAGGGGTAGTTGGCCGCCCCGTCGTTGTAGAACTTCATGTGGTTGGGGTCGTCCCAAGTCTTGCCCAGGCCGTTCTGGTAGCGGCCCAGGATGCGCTGGTTGATCGCGTCCACGCCGGTGTTCACGTAGGAGCGCTGGGCGATGGTCTCGGCCATCTTGTTCTTGTTCTGCAGGCCGGCGTCGATCCACTTGCCGGCCTCCAGGATGGCCGCCGTCACGGCGCGCGCGGTGTTGGGGTTCTTCTGCACGAACTCGGCCGTGGTGCCCAGCACCTTCTCGGGGTGGTCCTTCCAGATGTCCTGCGTGGTGTTGGCCGTGATGCCGATGCCGTCCATGATGGCGCGGTGGTTCCAGGGCTCGCCGACGCAGAAGCCGTCCATGTTGCCCACGCGCATGTTGGCCACCATCTGCGGCGGCGGCACCACGATGGCGCGCGCGTCCTTGAAGGGGTCGATGCCGGCCGCCGCCAGCCAGTAGTAGAGCCACATGGCGTGGGTGCCGGTGGGGAAGGTCTGGGCGAAGGTGTATTCGCGCTTTTCGGTGGCCATCAGCTTGGCCAGGGAGGGGCCGTCCACCGCGCCTTTTTCGGCCAGCTTCTTCGACAGCGTGATGGCCTGGCCGTTCTGGTTCAGGTTCATCAGGATGGCCATGTCCTTCTTCGGCCCGGCGGTGCCCAGTTGCAGGCCATAGATCAGGCCGTAGAGCACGTGGGCGAAATCCAGTTCGCCATTGACCAGCTTGTCGCGCACGCCGGCCCAGCTGGCTTCCTTGGTCGGGACGATCTTGACGCCGTGCTTCTTGTCCAGGCCGAGTTCGGCGGCCATGACCACGCTGGCGCAGTCGGTCAGGGGAATGAAGCCGATCTTGACTTCGGTTTTTTCAGGTGCGTCGGAGCCGGCGGCCCAGACCCCGTGGTGGCCCAGCGTGGAGAAGAGGGCGGCCGTGCCGACGGCGCTGCCCTTCTTGATGAACTCGCGGCGCGAGGCGGTGGGGCCGTCGGCTGGGGTGGGGATGTCTGCGTTCATGTCCAACTCCTTGCTGATGAAAAAAAGCGTTGCCCCAAAGCACAACGGCGCCCATTTCCGTGCCTGCGCTGAGCGGGCGGGAAATGGACGCCGTTGTCCGTGTCTGGGAAGACTGTCTGGAACTCAGGCCGCCATTGGCCCGGTTTCCTTTGCCTGGATCAAAGCAGTTAGCGTGCCAGCCTCAGGGTTGTCCCGGGGTCGCGCGAGAAGCGCTTGATTCCCAAGGAAAAAACCCGGCGGCCGGTGGGGGCGGCATCCGGGTGGTGGGCTTCAAACTGGTGCGAGCCGATCCGGCGGGCACGCTATTTGTGCGCTGCAACACCCGGCCGCGTGTCAGCGCGGCCGGGCGGGCAGCACGTCGGCCATGGCCAGCACGGCCTCGGCCACCTCGATCAGCCGGCGGTTCTGGTTCATGGCCATCTGGCGCATGGTCTTGTGCGCTTCTTCCTCGCTGAGCTGGCGGTGCGCCATCAGCAGGCCCTTGGCGCGCTCGATCAGCTTGCGCTCGTTCAGGCTGGCGCGCACCGTGTCCAGCTCCTCGCCCATGGTCTGCAGGCGGCGCGCCTGGTCCTGCACCAGCTCGAGGATGGAGCGATCCAGCTGCAGGCCATAGCCCTGGGCGGTGGCGCCGAAGCCGGCGGGCACGGCCGCGGAAGGTGCATCCTGGAAGAAGGAGAGGGCGTTGGCCTCGCGCGGGGCGGTGGTGCTGAGGGCCTGGTAGGCCTCCAGCTCGGTCCGGGCGGCACCGATCTTGTCCTCGCAGGCGCGCAGCAGGTCGAGCGCGAGCCGGTCCTCCACCGCCTTCATGCGGTCCATGCGCTGGCTGCAGCAGTCGAACCAGACCTGGCTGAGCTGCACGTTGAGCGGCGCGCCCTGCGCGGCGGTGCAGAGCACGCGGCGCAGGCGCTCCAGTTCGGCCAGCGTGGCGCTGGCCTGGCTGGCCGCCCACAGGTCCACCGCCTTGGGGTTGGCGAACTCGGCGAACACCTGCAGGCAGCGCTCCTGCGACTCGATCAGGTGCAGCAGGCGTTGCTGCTCGATCGCCTCGGCGCGGCCGCTGACGAACAGGGCCGAGCCGGCGGCGCGTTCCTGGCCCGCGAACTCCTTGCCCTGCATGAAGTTGAACAGCGCCACCAGCAGGCGCGAGACCTCCGGGTCGCTCGCGCTGTCGGCGGCCTCGAACACCACCGCCAGCAGGCCCGCGATCAGGCGCACGTAGGCGTCGGTGGCCTGGCGGGTGGTCCAGGCCAGCGAGGCCACGCGCTCGCGCAGGTCTTCGAGCGCGTTCAGGCCGTGCAGCACGTAGGCGATGCGGCTGAACAGGCGCGCGCCATGGCCGACGCGGGCGGACTCGGTGTCCAGGCTGTCGAAACAGGCGCGCAGCTCGGCCTCGGTCTGGCGGCATTCCTCGATCTGGCGGGCGCGCATGTCGGTGAAGCGCGCGCCCTGGGAGCCGATGTGCAGGTTGGACAGGCCGCGCTCGCGCTGCAGACCGTGCACGAGCCGGCCGGTGACATTCACGAGCGCGCTGGTCAGCGCGAGCTCCTGCAGCTCGGCGATTTCGCAGCGCTTGGCGGCGACAAGGAAACTCAGGCCCGATTTCATGGGGGATGTTCGTGGGGTAGGGGGCATGCCCCTGCCACTGAGCAACAACCATGCCGCCCCGTACACTCCCCGCATGCGGATTTTGGGAATCGAGTCGTCCTGCGACGAAACCGGCGTGGCCCTGGTCGATGCCAGCGGCAGCGCCACCCCCCGGCTGTTGGGGCATGCCCTGCACAGCCAGATTGAAATGCACCAGGCCTATGGCGGCGTGGTGCCCGAGCTTGCCAGCCGCGACCACATCCGCCGCGTCCTGCCGCTGACCGACGCCGTGCTGGCCCAGGCCGGCCTGCCGCTCTCGGCCGTGGACGCCATCGCCTACACCCGGGGGCCGGGGCTGGCCGGCGCCTTGCTGGTCGGCTCGGGCGTGGCCTGCGCCCTGGGCTTTGCGCTGGGCAAGCCGGTGATCGGCGTGCACCACCTCGAAGGCCACCTGCTCTCGCCCTTCCTGAGCGCCGACCCGCCCGAATTCCCCTTCGTGGCGCTGCTGGTCTCCGGTGGCCACAGCCAGTTGATGCGGGTGGACGGCGTGGGCCGCTACGAACTGCTGGGCGAGACCATCGACGACGCGGCCGGCGAGGCCTTCGACAAATCGGCCAAGCTGCTGGGTTTGCCGTACCCGGGCGGCCCGGCGCTCTCGCGCCTGGCCCAGCAGGGCGACGCCCAGGCCTACAAATTCCCGCGCCCGCTGCTGCACAGCGGCGATCTCGACTTTTCGTTCGCCGGCCTCAAGACGGCGGTGCTCACCCAGGTGAAGAAATTGGCCCATGCCCACCCGGACGGCCCGGCCACGCTGCACCTGGCCGACCCGCTGAGCGCGCAGCAGAAGGCCGACGTGGCCGCCAGCGTGCAGGCCGCCATCGTCGAGGTGCTGGTGAAGAAATCCTTCATGGCGATCCGCCAGACCGGTCTGCGCCGCCTGGTGGTGGCTGGTGGGGTGGGGGCCAATGCGCTGCTGCGCGAGCAGTTGGGCGCCGCCTGCGCCCAGGCCGGCGTGCGCGTGCACTACCCCGAGCTGCACCTGTGCACCGACAACGGCGCCATGATCGCGCTGGCCGGCGGCATGCGGGCCCAGGCCGGGCTGGCCGGCGCCGACGCAGCGGGCGCCGGCGGTTACCCCTTCGACGTGAAACCGCGCTGGCCGCTTTCCGACCTGGGCCTTCCTGCCACCGCTGGATGAGCGGGCGGGTGATTCCTGTAATTATGAATTAAACTCCCGGCGCTGTCGCCTTGGCGACTCTGCTGCGTGGGCCAGTCCCGGCCCCCGGCCTTTGCACCCGGAGCCCCTCCCTGATGAAACACCTGTTCGATTCCCTGTTTTCGCCGCGCCGCCGCGCGTTCGTCGCGGCCCTCGTGGGCGGCCTGACCACCACCCTGGCCGTGGCGCAGGCGCCCGCCACCGGCGCCCCGATCCGCATCGGCATGATCGAAGGCCTCTCCGGCCCGATCGGCAACACCGGCGATGCGGTGTTCCGCAACCTGATCTGGGCCACCGAGCGGGTCAACGCCCGCGGCGGCGTGAAGCTGCCCGGCGGCAACCGCCCGCTGGTGATCGAGCGTTTCGACAGCAAGGGCCAGACCGACGAGGCCCTCTCGGCGCTGCGCTCGGCGATCGACAAGGGCGTCACCATCGTCGCCCAGGGCAACTCGTCGGCGGCGGCGAGCGCGCTGATCGACGCCATCAACAAGCACAACGAGCGCGACACGGCGCGCCAGGTGCTGTTCCTCAACTACTCGGCGGTGGACCCGGTGCTGACCAACGAGAAATGCAGCTTCTGGCATTTCCGCTTCGACGCCCATGCCGACATGCGCATGAAGGCCCTCATGAGCGTGCTGCGCGAGGACAGGCAGCTCAAGAACATCTACCTGATCGGGCAGGACTACAGCTTCGGCCAGGCCGTGCTGCGCGAGGCGCGCAGCCAGCTCGCGGCCCAGCGGCCCGATGTGACCATCGTCGGCGACGAGCTGCACCCCATGGCGCGCGTGAAGGACTTCCTGCCCTACGCCGCCAAGATCAAGGCCAGCGGCGCGCAGGCCGTGCTCACCGGCAACTGGGGCAACGACCTCACGCTGCTGGTGAAGGCCGCGCGCGAAAGCGGCTTCGAGGGCAGCTTCTACACCTTCTACGGCAACGCGCTGGGCGCGCCCGCCGCCATGGGCGATGCCGGCATCGGCAAGGTGATCGCCGTGGCCGACTGGTTCCCCAACGTGCCCACGCCCGAGTCCGAGGCCTTCTACAAATCGTTCCGCGAGCGTTTCCCCAGCCCGGCCGACGACTACGTGCACATGCGCATGCAGCTGCTCGTCGAGGCCCTGGCGCAGGCCATCGAGCGCGCGGGCGCGGCCGGCCCGGTCAACGCCGCCACCATCGCCGCCCAGCTGGAAAAGGCCGACGTCACCCTCGCTGGCCAGCGCGCCCGCATGCGCGGCGCCGACCACCAGTTCCAGCAATCGCTGGCCGTGGCCGTGATGGACCGGCAGGGCGCGCCCGGCGTCAAGTTCGACGTCGAAGGCTCGGGCTACGGCTTTCGCGTGATCCGCAACCTCAGCCCACAGCAGGCCGAGCTGCCGCACACCTGTACCATGCAGCGACCTTGATACTGCGGGAGCGTGTGCCGATGAGACAGGTGGTGGAACAGCTGGAGGCCTCGCGCATCCGGGAAGTGGCCAACGAGGGCCTGGGCCGGGCCGATGTGCTCAAGTTCTGGTTCGGCGAGAGCGACGAGGTCACGCCCGGCTTCATCCGCGACACGGCCGTGGCCTCGCTGCAGGCCGGCGAGACCTTCTACACCCACAACCTGGGCCTGCAGGAGCTGCGCGAGGCGCTGGCGGCGTACACCGACAAGCTCCACCCCGGGCGCGGCGCGGGCCACTGGTTCGACCGCCTGGCCGTCAGCTCGGGCGGCGTCAACGGGCTCATGCTGGCCTCGCAGGCCCTGGTGGAGGCGGGCGACGAGGTGATCGTGGTCTCGCCGGCCTGGCCCAACCTGGTGGCGCAGCCGCTCATCCTGGGTGCGAAGGTCAAGACCGTGCCGCTGCGCGTGCAGGCCGATGGCCCCCGGGCGGGGGCCTGGGTGCTGGACATGGACGCCTTGCTCGCCGCCATCACGCCCTCGACCCGCCTGCTGGTGGTCAACGCCCCCAACAACCCCACGGGCTGGACGCTCAGCGCCGCCGAGCAGCGCACCATCCTCGCGCACTGCCGCCGCACCGGCACCTGGATCCTGGCCGACGAGGTCTACGAGCGGCTTTATTTCGCGGACGACACGCCCAACGGCGCCGCGCCCAGCTTCCTGGACGTGGCCGAACCGGACGACCGCGTCATCGTCGCCCACAGCTTCTCCAAGAGCTTCCTCATGACCGGCTGGCGCCTGGGTTGGCTGGTGCTGCCGCCAGCGCTCACCGCCGCCATCGGCAAGCTCATTGAATACAACACCTCCTGCGCGCCGGTGTTCGTGCAGCGCGCGGCCACCGTGGCGCTGCAGCGCGGCGACGAGGTCACGCCGGCCCTGGTGGCGCACCTGCGGCACTGCCGAGACACCCTGGTGCCGCTGCTGCGCGCGCTGCCCGGGGTGACCCTGGCCGAGCCGCTGGGCGGCATGTACGCCTTCTTCCGGCTGGCGGGGCAGGACGATTGCCTGGCGGTGGCCAAGCGCCTGGTGCGCGAAGCCGGCCTGGGCCTGGCGCCCGGCAGCGCCTTCAGCCCCGAGGCCACGGGCTGGCTGCGCTGGTGCTTCGCCAGCCGCGACACGGACCGCCTGGTGCAGGGCGTGGAGCGCCTGCGCCACTGGCTGGCCGCCCAGCCGCCGGCTGCCTCCTGAGTCCTTCTGGTCTATAATTCGCGGTTGCTGTCTTCACGGACGGCAATTTCACGCCCGCGGCGGCCCACATCGGCTGCGGCGGGACGCACGTAACGCCAGGCAACTGGCCAAGGAACTTTCAATGATCGCCCAATCCATCAAAGCCGAAGTGGTCGCGGCCAACGCCCGCGCCGCCAACGACACCGGCAGCCCCGAAGTGCAAGTCGCACTGCTGACCGCCCGCATCAACGAGCTCACCCCTCACTTCAAGACCCACGCCAAGGACCACCATGGCCGCCGCGGTCTGCTGCGCATGGTGAGCCGCCGCCGCAAGCTGCTCGACTACCTGAAGTCCAAGGACGCCGAGCGTTACATCGCCCTGATCCAGAAACTGGGCCTGCGCAAGTAATTGGCACGGCTGTGACACACGAAACGCCTGAGTTGGTTCGCTGGCTCGGGCGTTTTTTGCTTGTCACGCGCCTTTTTTGATTCCGGAGCCCCGACAACAGAGCGAAGCTGTGTCATTCCAAACGGGTTGTGTGCCAGGTGTGGCGCCCACAGCCCTTCTGGAATGGCATCGTGTTCTGGGTTGTGTCTCCGGGTTTTGTGCAGCGAAGCTGCACGCATTTAACGGAGAGACACCATGAGCATGTTCAACAAGGTCACCAAGAGCTTCCAGTGGGGCCCCCACCACGTCACGATGGAAACCGGCGAAATCGCGCGCCAGTCCACCGGCGCCGTGCTGGTCAACATCGACGACACCGTGGTCCTGGCCACCGTGGTCGCCAAGACCGAGGCCAAGGCCGGCCAGGACTTCTTCCCCCTGACGGTGGACTACACCGAAAAGTCGTACGCCGCCGGCAAGATCCCCGGCAGCTTCTTCAAGCGCGAAGGCCGCCCGAGCGAACTCGAGACGCTGACCTGCCGCCTGATCGACCGCCCGATCCGCCCGCTGTTCCCTGAAGGCTTCTACAACGAAGTGCAGGTGATCGTGCACGTGGTGAGCCTGAACCCCGAAGTGCAGGCCGACATCGCCGCGATGATCGCCACCTCCGCCGCGCTGGCCGTCAGCGGCATCCCGTTCAACGGCCCCATCGGCGCGGCCCGCGTGGGTTATGTCAACGGCGAGTACGTGCTCAACCCGGGCCAGACCCAGCTCAAGGACAGCCAGCTCGACCTCGTGGTCGCCGGCACCGAAGCCGCCGTGCTGATGGTGGAATCCGAAGCCGACCAGCTGTCCGAAGAAGTCATGCTGGGCGCCGTGGTCTACGGCCACGACATGGGCAAGATCGCCATCGCCGCCATCAACGAACTCGTGCGCGACGCCGGCAAGCCGGCCTGGGACTGGCAGCCGCCGGCCAAGGACGAGCCGCTGATCGCCAAGGTCGACGCTCTGGCCAAGGCCAAGCTCGAAGCCGCCTACCAGATCCGCAACAAGCAGGCCCGCACCCAGGCCTGCCGCACGGCCTATGCCGACGTGTTCGCCGCCCTGAAGGCCGAAGGCGTGGACTTCGACAGCGTGGCCGTCGAAGCCCTGCTGTTCGAGATCGAAGCCAAGATCGTGCGTGGCCAGATCCTGGCCGGCGAGCCCCGCATCGACGGCCGCGACACCCGCACCGTGCGCGCCATCGAAATCCGCAACAGCGTGCTGCCCCGCACCCACGGCTCGGCCCTGTTCACCCGCGGTGAAACGCAGGCGCTGGTCGTGGCCACGCTCGGCACCGACCGCGACGCGCAGCGCATCGACGCGCTGGCCGGCGAGTTCGAAGACCGCTTCATGCTGCACTACAACATGCCTCCCTTCGCCACCGGCGAAGCCGGCCGTTTCGGCACGCCCAAGCGCCGCGAGATCGGCCACGGCCGCCTGGCCAAGCGCGCGCTGATCGCCGCGCTGCCGAGCAAGGAAGACTTCCCCTACACCATGCGCGTGGTGTCCGAGATCACCGAGTCCAACGGCTCCTCGTCGATGGCTTCGGTCTGCGGCGGCTGCCTGGCGCTGATGGACGCCGGCGTGCCCATGAAGGCGCACGTGGCCGGTATCGCCATGGGCCTGATCAAGGACGGCAACCGCTTCGCCGTGCTGACCGACATCCTGGGTGACGAAGATCACCTGGGCGACATGGACTTCAAGGTGGCCGGCACCACCAACGGCATCTCGGCGCTGCAGATGGACATCAAGATCCAGGGCATCACCAAGGAAATCATGCAGGTCGCGCTGGCCCAGGCCAAGGAAGCCCGCATGCACATCCTGGGCAAGATGCAGGAAGCCATGGGCGAAGCCAAGACCGAAGTGTCCAACTTCGCGCCCAAGCTCTTCACCATGAAGATCAACCCCGAGAAGATCCGTGACGTGATCGGCAAGGGCGGCTCCGTCATCCGCGCGCTGACCGAAGAAACCGGCACGCAGATCAACATCGACGAAGACGGCACCATCACCATCGCCTCGACCGACTCGGCCAAGGCCGACGAAGCCAAGCGCCGCATCGAGCAGATCACGGCCGAGGTGGAAGTGGGCAAGGTCTACGAAGGCCCGGTCACCAAGATCCTGGACTTCGGTGCTTTGATCAACCTGCTGCCCGGCAAGGACGGCCTGCTGCACATCAGCCAGATCGCCCACGAGCGCGTCGAGAAGGTCACCGACTACCTGAGCGAAGGCCAGATCGTGCGCGTGAAGGTGCTGGAGACCGATGAAAAGGGCCGCGTCAAGCTGTCCATGAAGGCCCTGGCCGAACGCAACACCGGCGAGCAGGCACCTCAGCAGCCTCAGTCGTGATGTCACCGGTGGTGCCGGTCATGCAAGCCGTTGAAATCAGCGCCTACGGCGCACCCGAAGTCCTGCGCCTGGGCGAACGCCCGGTGCCGGTCGCGGGTGCGGGCGAGGTGCTGATCCGTGTGGGCGCGTCGGGCGTGAACCGCCCTGACGTGCTGCAGCGCACCGGCAACTACCCGGTGCCGCCTGGCGCGTCCGACATTCCCGGCCTCGAGGTGGCGGGCGTGATCGAATCGGGCGACACCGCCGCGATGGCGGTCGCCGGCCTGAAGGCCGGCGACCGCGTGTGCGCGCTGGTCGCGGGGGGCGGCTATGCGCAGTGGTGCGTGGCGCCCGTGGGGCAATGCCTGCCGGTGCCCGAAGGTCTGGACGACATCGCCGCCGCTTCGCTGCCCGAGACCTTCTTCACCGTCTGGAGCAACGTGTTCGACCGCGGTCGCCTGCAGGCCGGTGAAACCCTGCTGGTGCAGGGCGGCACCAGCGGCATCGGCGTGACCGCGATCCAGATGGCCAAGGCCCTGGGCGCTCGCGTGATCGCCACCGCCGGCAGCGACGACAAGTGCGCCGCCTGCCTCAAGCTCGGCGCCGACCACGCCATCAACTACAAGACCCAGGACTTCGTGGCCGCCGTGGCCGAGCTCACGGGCAAGCAAGGCGTCAACGTCATCCTCGACATGGTCGCCGGCAGCTACGTGAGCCGCGAGATCGAATGCCTGGCCGAAGACGGCCGGCTGGTGATCATCGCGGTGCAGGGCGGCGTCAAGGCCGAGTTCAACGCCGGCCTGGTGCTGCGCCGCCGCCTGACTATCACGGGGTCCACCCTGCGGCCCCGGCCGGTGGCGTTCAAGGCGGCGATCGCGGCCTCGCTGCGCGCGCGTGTGTGGCCCTTGCTGGCCGAAGGCCGCATCCAGCCGGTGATTCACCAGGTGTTCCCCGCCGCGCAGGCCGCGGCGGCGCACACGCTGATGGAGTCCAACCAGCACGTTGGCAAGCTCGTGTTGAGCTGGGCCTGACCCGGTCAGAGAAGAACCCGTCATGAGAAAACTGATTGCAGGCAACTGGAAGATGAACGGCTCGCTGGCCGCCAACGAAGCGCTGGCCAAGGCCATGCTCGATGGCCTCGGCGGCCAGTCGCCCAAGGCCGACATGGCCCTGTGCGTGCCCGCGCCCTACCTGGCGCAGGTGGGCGCGCTGCTGCAAGGCAGCCCGATCGCCTGGGGTGCGCAGGATGTGTCGAACCAGGAGCAGGGCGCCTACACCGGTGAGGTGTCGGCGGCCATGCTGCGCGACTTCGCCTGCCGCTACGCCATCGTGGGCCATTCCGAGCGCCGCCAGTACCACGGCGAAACCGACGCCTTGGTGGCCGAGAAGGCGAAAGCCGCGCTGGCCAAGGGCATCACGCCCATCGTCTGCGTCGGCGAAACGCTGGCCGAGCGCGAGGCCGGTCACACCGAGGAGGTGGTCAAGCGCCAGCTGGCGGCCGTCATCCACCTCTGCGGCCACTGCATCACCGAAATCGTCGTGGCCTACGAGCCGGTCTGGGCCATCGGCACCGGCAAGACCGCCACGCCCGAAGAGGCGCAGCAGGTGCACGCCGTGTTGCGCGCCCAGATTTCGGCGGCGACGCAGAATGCCGGTCGGGTTCACATCCTGTACGGCGGCAGCATGAACGCCGCCAACGCCGCGAGTCTGCTGGCCCAGCCCGACATCGACGGCGGCCTCATTGGCGGTGCGTCGCTCAAGGCGCCCGACTTCCTTCAGATCGTGGCTTCGGCCCCTTAATCCCCGCTCGCGCCCTGGGTGGCGCGGCGACAACCGATATCTCCGGAGAAAAAAGATGAACGTTTTGTTGACCATCCTGCTGGCGGTTCAGATCCTGGCCGCGCTGGGCATGATCGGCCTGATCCTCATGCAGCACGGCAAGGGCGCCGATGCGGGCGCGGCCTTCGGTGGTGGCGCCGGTTCGGCCAGCCTGTTCGGCGCCTCGGGTGGCGCGAACTTCCTGTCGCGCACCACGGCCGTGCTGGCCGCCATCTTCCTGGCCAGCACGCTGGGCCTGGCGTATTTCGGCAACCTGCGCACCGCCGCACCGAGCACGGGCTCCGTGCTGGAAGGCGCTGCCTTGCCCGCGCAACCGGCCGGCGCCGCCCAGCAGATCCCGGGCACCGGCACGGCGCCCGCGCCGGCCGCCGCAGGCGATGCCGCACCGGCCACCGGCGCGGCCCAGATTCCCGCCAAGTAAGCGGATCCTCCATCCGCCCGGACACCACGCCGGGCGGACTTTTCCTGCGCTGCGACAACCCGACCGATTCCTTCGGAAAAACCGGAGCAGCCCCCGGAAACAGGGGGCGTTTCAGGGTAAACTCTATGGGTTGTCAGCAAGGCTCGCACCATTCCTCGCGAGCCCATCAATGCAGACCCAGCCGACGTGGTGAAATTGGTAGACACGCTATCTTGAGGGGGTAGTGGCGAAAGCTGTGCGAGTTCGAGTCTCGCCGTCGGCACCAATCATTGGACAACACGGTCCCACGCCGTGTCAGCGGAATCTACCCAAGATGAGTCTCGAACAATACCTTCCTGTGCTCCTGTTTATCTTGGTGGGTATTGCCGTAGGGATCATCCCGCAGGTTCTGGGCTACATCCTTGGCCCCAATCTCCCGGATGCCGAGAAAAACTCCCCTTACGAATGCGGCTTCGAGGCTTTCGAAGACGCCCGCATGAAGTTCGATGTGCGCTACTACCTGGTGGCCATCCTCTTCATCCTGTTCGACCTCGAAATTGCATTCCTCATTCCCTGGGCCGTGGCGTTCTCCGACATCGGGGCCACGGGCTTCTTCGCTGGCGTGGTGTTCCTGGCCATCCTGACCGTGGGCTTCGCCTACGAATGGAAAAAAGGCGCGCTGGATTGGGAATGAGTTCGACAGACGCGTGCGCGCGCACCGGAGCGGTTCATGATTGAAGGTGTATTCAAGGAAGGTTTCGTCACCACCAGCTACGACTCGGTGGTGAACTGGGCCAAGACCGGCTCGCTCTGGCCCATGACCTTTGGTCTGGCCTGCTGCGCGGTCGAGATGATGCACGCGGCCGCCGCGCGCTACGACATCGGCCGCTTCGGCTCCGAGGTGTTCCGCGCCAGCCCGCGCCAGTCCGATCTGATGATCGTGGCCGGCACGCTGTGCAACAAGATGGCGCCGGCCCTGCGCAAGGTCTACGACCAGATGGCCGAGCCGCGCTGGGTGCTGTCCATGGGCTCGTGCGCCAACGGCGGCGGCTACTACCACTACAGCTATTCGGTGGTGCGGGGCTGCGATCGCATCGTGCCGGTGGACGTGTACGTGCCCGGCTGCCCGCCCACGGCCGAGGCGCTGCTGTACGGAATCATCCAACTGCAGCAGAAGATTCGCCGCACCCACACCATTGCGCGTGCCTGAGCGCGGCGCCCCTGACATCGCTAGCACGTCACTGGCCCTGAAAGAACCCTGTTCATGACCGACACCGCCATGACTCCCCCTGCCGTCGAGCCCGAGGCGCTGAAGAACTCGCTGGCGGGTCTGCTGGGCGACAAGGCCCAATCCCTCCAGGTGGTCCGCGAAGAGCTCACGCTCACGGTGAAGGCGGCCGACTACCTGGCCGTCATGCAGACCCTGCGCGATGCGCCCGAGGCCCGCTTCGAACAGCTCATCGACCTCTGCGGCATGGACTACCAGGCCTACGGCGATGGCCGCTGGGAAGGCCAGCGCTTCGCGGCGGTGGTGCACCTGCTGTCCGTCACCCACAACCACCGCGTGCGCGTGCGCGTGTTCTGCCCCGAAGACGATTTCCCGGTGCTGGCGTCGGTGACCCCGCTGTGGGCCGCGGCCAACTGGTACGAGCGCGAGGCCTTCGACCTGTATGGCATCGTCTTCGAAGGCCACGACGACCTGCGCCGCATCCTGACCGACTACGGCTTCATCGGCCACCCGTTCCGCAAGGACTTCCCGCTGTCGGGCCACGTCGAAATGCGCTACGACGCCGAGCGCCAGCGCGTGATCTACGAGCCGGTGACCATCGAGCCGCGCGAGATCACGCCGCGCATCATCCGCGAAGACAACTACGGCGGGCTTCACTGATGCACCCCCACGCTCATCACTTCGTGTATTCGCTGCCCCCCGAAGGGGCGCGGGCTTCCCTTGGGACGGCCCGGCGGGAGCCCTGACATGGCAGAGATCAAGAACTACACCCTGAACTTCGGCCCGCAGCACCCGGCCGCGCACGGCGTGCTGCGCCTCGTGCTGGAGCTGGACGGCGAGGTCGTGCAACGCGCCGACCCTCACATCGGCCTGCTGCACCGCGCCACCGAAAAGCTGGCCGAGCACAAGACCTACATCCAGTCGCTGCCCTACATGGACCGGCTGGACTACGTGTCCATGATGTGCAACGAGCACGCCTACTGCCTGGCCATCGAGAAGCTGCTGGGCATCGAGGTGCCGATCCGCGCGCAGTACATCCGCGTGATGTTCAGCGAGATCACGCGCCTGCTCAACCACCTGATGTGGCTCGGTTCGCATGGCAACGATTGCGGCAGCTCGACCATCCTGATCTACGCGTTCCGCGAGCGTGAAGACCTGTTCGACATGTACGAAGCCGTCTCGGGCGCGCGCATGCACGCGGCCTACTTCCGTCCGGGCGGCGTGTACCGCGACCTGCCGGACAGCATGCCGCAGTACAAGCACAGCAAGATCCGCAACGCGCGCGCCATGGAGCAGATGAACACGAACCGCCAGGGTTCGCTGCTGGACTTCATCGACGACTTCACCCGGCGCTTCCCGACCTACCTGGCCGAATACCACACGCTGCTGACCGACAACCGCATCTGGAAGCAGCGCACCGTCGGCATCGGTGTGGTCACGCCCGAGCGCGCGCTCAACCTGGGCATGACCGGCCCCATGCTGCGCGGCTCCGGCATCGCCTGGGACCTGCGCAAGAAGCAGCCCTACGACGTGTACGGCCAGATGGACTTCGACATCCCGGTCGGCAAGACCGGCGACTGCTACGACCGCTACCTCGTCCGCATGGAGGAGATGAAGCAGTCCAACCGCATCATCGAACAATGCTCGAAATGGCTGCGCGCCAATCCCGGCCCGGTGATCACCGACAACCACAAGGTGGCCGCGCCCGCCCGTGAGGCCATGAAGGCCAACATGGAAGAGCTGATCCACCACTTCAAGCTCTTCACCGAAGGTTTCCACGTGCCCGAAGGCGAGGCCTACGCGGCGGTCGAACACCCCAAGGGCGAGTTCGGCATCTACCTCGTGAGCGATGGCGCCAACAAGCCCTACCGCCTGAAGATCCGCGCGCCCGGTTTCGCGCACCTCGCCACCATGGACGAGATGGCGCGCGGCCACATGCTGGCCGACGCGGTGGCCATCATCGGCACCATGGACATCGTTTTCGGAGAGATCGACCGATGAGCACCGTCACGCCCGAGTCCTTCCAGGAGGCCACGATCCGGCGCTTCGACCGCGAGGTCGCGAAGTACCCCGACGAGCAGCGCATTTCCGCGGTGATGGCCTGCCTGTCCATCATCCAGCAGGAAGAGGGCCACGTGAGCCCTGAAGCCGAGGTGGCGCTGGCCGCCTACCTGCGTGTCGAACCGATCGCGGTGCACGAGGTCACGACCTTCTACAACATGTACAACCAGCGGCCGGTGGGCAAGTTCAAGCTCAACGTCTGCACCAACCTGCCGTGCCAGTTGCGCGACGGCAACAAGGCCCTGCACCACCTGGAGCAGAAGCTGGGCATCACCATGGGCGAGACCACGGCCGACGGCCTGTTCACGCTGCAGCAGAGCGAATGCCTGGGTGCCTGCGCCGACTCCCCCGTGATGCTGGTCAACGACCGCCACATGTGCAGCTTCATGAGCAATGAGAAGCTGGACCAGCTGGTCGACGGCCTCAAATCGTCCGTGCAGGCCTCGGAAGGACAAGCATGAACGCCGAGCAGATCCTCTCGCAGTTCCGCGCCACCGGCGTGCAGACCTGCTTCCACGGCCGCCACATCGAACCGCAGATCTACGCCGGCCTCGACGGCAGCAACTGGTCGCTCAAGGACTACGTGGCGCGTGGCGGCTACCAGGCCCTGCGCAAGGTGCTGGGCCAGGACGGCTCACCGCCGGCCGGTGATCCGCCCGTCGTGGGCATGACGCAGGACCAGGTGATCGCCACGCTCAAGGAATCGGCGCTGCGCGGCCGGGGCGGTGCGGGCTTCCCCACGGGCCTGAAGTGGAGCTTCATGCCGCGCCAGTTCCCGGGCCAGAAGTACCTGGTGTGCAACTCGGACGAAGGCGAGCCCGGCACCTGCAAGGACCGCGACATCCTGCTGTACAACCCGCACATCGTCATCGAAGGCATGGCCATCGCGGCGTATGCGATGGGCATCAGCGTGGGCTACAACTACATCCACGGCGAGATCTTCGAAGCCTATGAGCGCTTCGAGGCCGCGCTGGAAGAGGCGCGCGCCGCCGGCTTCCTGGGCGACGGCATCATGGGCAGCGGCTTCAACTTCCAGCTGCACGCCGCGCACGGTTTCGGCGCCTACATCTGCGGTGAAGAAACCGCGCTGCTCGAATCGCTCGAAGGCAAGAAGGGCCAGCCTCGCTTCAAGCCGCCGTTCCCGGCCAGCTTCGGCCTGTACGGCAAGCCCACCACCATCAACAACACCGAGACCTTCGCGGCGGTGCCCTGGATCATCCGCAACGGCGGCGCGGCCTACCTGGCCTGCGGCAAGCCGAACAACGGAGGCACCAAGATCTATTCGGTCTCGGGCGACGTGGAGATGCCGGGCAACTACGAGGTGCCACTGGGCACGCCGTTCAGCAAGCTGCTGGAGCTCGCCGGTGGCGTGCGCAAGGGCCGCACGCTCAAGGCCGTGATCCCTGGCGGCTCGTCGGCTCCCGTGCTGCCCGCGCACATCATGATGGAGTGCACGATGGACTACGACTCCATCGCCAAGGCCGGCTCCATGCTGGGCTCGGGTGCCGTCATCGTGATGGACGACTCGCGCTGCATGGTCGAGTCGCTCAAGCGCCTGTCCTACTTCTACATGCACGAATCCTGCGGTCAGTGCACACCCTGCCGCGAAGGCACGGGTTGGCTCTGGCGCATGGTGGACCGCATCGATCGCGGCCTGGGCAAGCCCGCCGACATGGCGCTGCTCGACAACGTGGCCGAGAACATCATGGGCCGCACCATCTGCGCCCTGGGCGATGCGGCGGCCATGCCGGTGCGCGCCATGATCAAACATTTCCGGCATGAGTTCGAGGCCAAGATCACGGCTGCTCAGACGCCCGCCAAGGCCGCTTAAGAGAAGACATTCCCATGGTTGAAATCGAACTCGACGGCAAGAAGGTGGAAGTGCCCCCGGGCAGCATGGTCATGCATGCGGCCGAGAAGGCGGGCACCTACATCCCCCACTTCTGCTACCACAAGAAGCTGTCCATCGCGGCCAACTGCCGCATGTGCCTGGTCGACGTGGAGAAGGCGCCCAAGCCCATGCCGGCCTGCGCCACGCCGGTCACGCAGGGCATGATCGTGCGCACCAAGAGCGACAAGGCGATCAAGGCCCAGCAGTCGGTGATGGAGTTCCTGCTCATCAACCACCCGCTGGACTGCCCCATCTGCGACCAGGGCGGCGAATGCCAGCTGCAGGATCTGGCCGTGGGCTACGGTGGCTCCGGTTCGCGCTACGAAGAAGAAAAGCGCGTGGTCTTCCACAAGGACGTGGGCCCGCTGATCTCCATGGAAGAGATGAGCCGCTGCATCCACTGCACCCGCTGCGTGCGCTTCGGCCAGGAAGTGGCCGGCGTGATGGAGCTGGGCATGTCGCACCGCGGCGAACACGCCGAGATCGAGACCTTCCTGGGCGACACGGTGGACTCCGAACTCTCGGGCAACATGATCGACATCTGCCCGGTCGGCGCGCTCACCAGCAAGCCCTTCCGCTACAGCGCCCGCACCTGGGAGCTCTCGCGCCGCAAGAGCGTGAGCCCGCACGACTCCACCGGCGCCAACCTGATCGTCCAGGTGAAGAACCACAAGGTCATGCGCGTGGTGCCGCTGGAAAACGAAGCCGTCAACGAATGCTGGATCGCCGACCGCGACCGCTTTTCGTACGAAGCCGTCAACAGCGAAGAACGCCTGACCTCGCCCATGCTCAAGCAGGGCGGTGAATGGAAGACGGTCGACTGGCAGACCGCGCTCGAGTACGTGGCCAATGGCCTGAAGCAGGTCAAGGCCGACCACGGCGCCGCCGCCATCGGCCTGCTGGCCAGCCCGCACAGCACGCTTGAAGAGCTGGCCCTGGCCGGTGCCCTGGTGCGTGGCCTGGGCAGCCAGAACATCGACGCGCGCCTGCGCCACGCCGATTTCTCGAACACGGCACCCACCGGTGCTGCCCGCTGGCTGGGCCTGCCGATCGCATCGCTCTCCACGCTGCAGCGCGTGCTCGTGATCGGTTCCAACCTGCGCAAGGACCACCCGCTGTTCGCGCAGCGCATCCGCCAGGCCCAGCGCAAGGGCGCGCAGGTCAACGTGCTCAACGCCGTGGCGCAAGATTGGGCCATGCCGGTGAAGAACACCGTGCTGGCCGACAGCGGCCTGTGGGTGTCGGCGCTGGCCGGCATCGCGGCCGCCATCGGCGCCGAAACGGGTGCCGCGGCGCCCGTGAGTGGCGAGGCCACGGACGCGCACCGCGCGGTGGCCAAGTCCCTGCTGGGTGGGGAACAGAAAGCCATTCTGCTGGGCAACGCGGCAGCGCACCACGCCAAGGCGTCGAGCCTGCTCGCGCTCGCGAACTGGATCGCGCAGCAGACTGGCGCCACGGTGGGTTACCTCAGCGAAGCGGCCAACACCGTGGGCGCGCAGCTGGTGAACGCGGTGCCGGGGCAGGGCGGTCTGAACGCCGGCCAGATGCTGGTGGGCCAGCTCAAGGCCGCCCTCCTGCTCAACACCGAACCCGCCCAGGACACCGCCGTCGGTGCCACGGGTCTGGCGGCGGCCGGCATGGTCGTCACCCTCAGCCCCTTCAAGACCAACCTCGACGTGAGCGACGTGCTGCTGCCCATCGCGCCGTTCACCGAAACCTCGGGTTCCTTCGTGAACGCCGAAGGCCGCCTGCAAGGCTTTCACGCCGTCGTGCGCCCGCTGGGCGACACGCGCCCGGCCTGGAAGGTGCTGCGCGTGCTCGGCAACCTGCTGGACCTGCCGGGCTTCGACGCCGATTCGTCGCAGGCCGTGCTGGCCGCGGCGCTGCCGGGCGTGAGCAACGGCGCCGTGGTCGATGCCGCCCGCCTGTCCAACGCGAGCAGCGCGGCGATCGACACGTCGCCCGCCGAAGTGGCGCCCTGCGTGGCGTCCATCTACCAGCTCGACGGCCTGGTGCGCCGCTCGACCGCCCTGCAACTCACCGCCGATGCGCGGACCGCTCAAGCCCTGGAAGGAGCCGCAGCGTGATCGATGCGATGTACAACGGCGGCCTGGGCCTGATCGCCGCCGACTGGTGGGCCACCGGTGCCTGGCCCGTCATCTGGAACCTGATCAAGATCGTGGTGGTGCTCGCTCCCCTGATGGGCGCGGTGGCCTACCTCACGCTGTGGGAGCGCAAGCTGCTCGGCTGGATCCAGGTGCGCCACGGTCCCAACCGCGTGGGCCCCTTCGGCCTGCTGCAGCCGATCGCCGACGCGCTCAAGCTGCTGACCAAGGAACTGATCCGCCCCAGCGCGGCCAGCAACGGCCTGTTCCGCCTCGGCCCCGTCATGGCCATCATGCCGGCGTTGGCCGCGTGGGTCGCGATTCCTTTCGGCCCGGAGGCGATCATCGCCAACGTGAACGCCGGCCTGCTGGTGATCCTGGCCATCACCTCGATCGAGGTCTACGGTGTGATCATCGCCGGCTGGGCGTCCAACTCCAAGTACGCCTTCCTCGGCGCGCTGCGCGCCTCGGCGCAGATGGTGAGCTACGAAATCGCCATCGGCTTCTGCTTCCTGGTGGTGGTCATGACCGCCGGCAGCCTGCACCTGGGCGAGATCGTGGCCTCTCAGGCGCGCGGCATGGGCGCCAACATGGGCCTGGGCTTCCTGTCCTGGAACTGGTTGCCCCTGCTGCCGATCTTCTTCGTCTACCTGATCTCCGGCGTGGCCGAAACCAACCGCCACCCCTTCGACGTGGTCGAAGGCGAGGCCGAGATCGTGGCCGGCCACATGGTCGAGTACTCGGGCATGGGCTTCGCCATCTTCTTCCTGGCCGAGTACGCCAGCATGTGGCTGGTGTCCGTGCTGGCCGTGCTGATGTTCCTGGGCGGCTGGCTGTCGCCGATCGCCGCGCTCGACTTCATCCCCGGCTGGATCTGGCTCGGCATCAAGACCTGCGTCGTGGTGTCCATGTTCATCTGGATCCGCGCCACCTTCCCCCGCTTCCGCTACGACCAGATCATGCGTCTGGGCTGGAAGATCTTCATCCCTGTCACGCTGATCTGGCTGCTCCTCGTGGGCGCGCTCATGCAGACCCCGTGGAACCTCTGGAAATAAGCCGGGCGAACGACCATGTCCACCACCACCGCCAATTCCACCGCGCCGTCCGCGCACGCCGCGCCGTTCTCCTTCCGCGATTTCTTCAACAGCTTCCTGCTGGTGGAGCTGTTCAAGGGCATGGCCCTGACGGGCCGCTACGCCTTCAAGCGCAAGGTCACGGTGCAGTTCCCCGAGGAAAAAACACCGCTGTCGCCGCGCTTCCGTGGTCTGCACGCCCTGCGCCGTTACGAGAACGGTGAAGAGCGCTGCATCGCCTGCAAGCTCTGCGAAGCCGTCTGCCCGGCGATGGCGATCACCATCGAATCCGATGTGCGCGCCGATGGTTCGCGCCGCACCACGCGCTACGACATCGACCTGACCAAGTGCATCTTCTGCGGCTTCTGCGAAGAAAGCTGCCCGGTCGATTCCATCGTCGAGACGCACGTCCTCGAATACCACGGCGAGAAGCGCGGCGACCTGTATTTCACCAAGGAGATGCTGCTGGCCGTGGGCGACCGCTACGAATCCGAGATCGCCGCCGCCCGGGCCTCCGACGCCCCCTACCGCTGATCGGCGCCGAACCGATTCGGCCGGACCAGACGACACAAGAACCACGACGCCATGGATTACCAGACCGGCTTTTTCTACCTGTTCGCCGCGGTGCTGCTGTACGCAGGCTACCGCGTGATCACCGCGCGCAACCCGGTGCATGCCGTGCTGCACCTCATGCTCGCGTTCTCGCAGGCGGCGGCGTTGTGGCTGTTGCTGCGCGCCGAGTTCCTGGGCATCACGCTGGTGCTGGTGTACCTGGGCGCGGTGATGGTGCTGTTCCTCTTCGTCGTGATGATGCTGGACATCAACCTGGACACGGTGCGCCAGGGCTTCTGGAAGCACTTCCCGGTGGCGGCCTTGCTCGGCGCCTTCGTGGCGGCCGAACTCATCGCCGTGCTGTGGGCCGGTTTCCCCACGGTCACGGGCAATCCGGGCGCGGTGGCCGCCGACCCGGGCTACTCCAACACCCGTGAGCTGGGCGTGCTGCTGTACACCGAGTACCTGTACCCGATCGAAGTGGCCGCCGTGATCCTGCTGGTGGCCATGATCGCCGCCATCGCGCTGACCCTGCGCCAGCGCAAGGACAGCAAGGCCATCAACCCCAATCTGCAGGTGCACGTGCGCGCCAGCGACCGCCTGGTGGTGCTGCCCATGAACGCCACGCAGAAAGCCGCCCCCGCCGCCGAAGCGGCAGCCGCCCAGGAGGGCCAGAAACCATGACCGTCTCGCTGGGCCATTTCCTCGCCGTCGGCGCGATCCTGTTCGCGATCTCGGTCGTGGGCATCTTCCTGAACCGCAAGAACCTCATCGTTCTGCTCATGGCCATCGAACTGATGCTGCTGGCCGTGAACATGAACTTCGTGGCCTTCTCGCATTTCCTGGGCGACATGCACGGCCAGGTCTTCGTGTTTTTCATCCTGACAGTGGCCGCCGCCGAATCGGCGATCGGTCTGGCCATTCTGGTGCTGCTCTTCCGCAACAAGTCGTCGATCAGCGTCGAAGAACTCAACACCCTCAAGGGTTGAGGCCAGGGCCACCCCACACGAGAACTCAGGCAAGAACCCCATGAGCACCACCCTCTCTGCAAGCACCTTGCTCGCCGTTCCGCTGGCCCCATTGCTGGGTTCGGCGATCGCCGGCATCCTGGGCACCACCTTCGGCGGCAACGTGATCGGCCGCCGCGCCTCGCACACCTTCACCATCCTGGGCGTGCTGGTGGCCTTCATCCTCTCGGCCATGACGCTCAAGAGCGTGGCCGTGGACGGCGCGCGCTTCAACGAGACCATCTACACCTGGATGGTGGTGGGCGGCCTGAAGATGGAGATCGGCTTCCTGGTCGATGGCCTCACCGCGATGATGATGGTGGTCGTCACCTTCGTCTCGCTCATGGTGCACCTCTACACCATCGGCTACATGGAAGAGGACGACGGCTACAACCGCTTCTTCGCCTACATCTCGCTGTTCACCTTCTCCATGCTCATGCTCGTCATGAGCAACAACCTGCTGCAGCTGTTCTTCGGCTGGGAAGCGGTGGGCCTGGTGTCCTACCTGCTGATCGGGTTCTGGTTCAACAAGCCCACGGCCATCTTCGCCAACATGAAGGCCTTCCTGGTCAACCGCGTGGGCGACTTCGGCTTCATCCTCGGCATCGGCCTGATCGTGGCCTACGCCGGCACCATGAACTACACCGAGGTGTTCGCCAAGGCGCCCGAACTCGGCACGCTGGGCTTCCCCGGCACCGACTGGATGCTGATCACCGTGATCTGCATCTGCCTGTTCATCGGCGCCATGGGCAAGAGCGCGCAGTTCCCGCTGCACGTCTGGCTGCCCGACTCCATGGAAGGCCCCACGCCCATCTCGGCGCTGATCCACGCCGCCACCATGGTGACCGCCGGCATCTTCATGGTCGCGCGCATGTCGCCGCTGTTCGAGCTGTCGGACACCGCGCTCAACTTCATCCTGATCATCGGTGCGATCACCGCGCTGTTCATGGGCTTCCTGGGCATCATCCAGAACGACATCAAGCGCGTGGTGGCGTACTCCACGCTCTCGCAGCTGGGCTACATGACGGTGGCGCTGGGCGCCTCCGCCTATTCGGTGGCCGTGTTCCACTTGATGACCCACGCCTTCTTCAAGGCGCTGCTGTTCCTGGCCGCCGGCTCGGTCATCATGGGTCTGCACCACAACCAGGACATCCGCTGGATGGGTGGCGTGCGCAAGTACATGCCCATCACCTGGATCACCTCGCTGCTGGGCACGCTGGCCCTGATCGGTACGCCGCTGTTCTCCGGTTTCTATTCCAAGGACAGCATCATCGAGGCGGTGCACTTCAGCAACCTGCCCGCCGCCGGCTTCGCGCACTTCGCGGTGCTCGCGGGCGTGTTCGTCACCTCGTTCTACTCGTTCCGGCTCTACTTCCTGGTGTTCCACGGCAAGGAGCGCTACGACCAGAACCCGGACGCCCACCACGGCCACCACGATGACCATGGCGACCACCACGACGACCATGGGCACGGCGATGGCAAGCCGCACGAGTCGCCCTGGGTGGTGACGGTGCCGCTGCTGCTGCTGGCCATTCCTTCGGTGGTGATCGGTTTCATCACCATCCAGCCCATGCTGTTCGGTGACTTCTTCAAGGACGCCATCACCATCAACACCGCGGCCCACCCGGCCATGGTGAAGTTCGGCGAGATGTTCCACGGACCCCTGGCCATGGCGACCCACGCGCTGTCGACCGCGCCGCTGTACCTGGCGCTGGCCGGCGCGGTGTGCGCCTGGTACATGTACCTGATCAACCCGGCCGTGCCGGCCGCCATCGCGCGCGCGCTGCGCCCGCTGATCGTGGTGCTGGAGAACAAGTACTACCTGGACTGGTTCAACGAGAACGTGCTGGCCCGTGGCGCGCGCGCGCTGGGTGTCGGCCTCTGGAAGGGCGGCGACCGGGGCGTGATCGAAGGCGGCGTGGTCAACGCCAGCTGGAAGCTGGTGGGCGTGGTGTCCTCGGTCGTGCGCCGCGCGCAGACCGGTTACCTCTACCACTACGCGCTCATGATGATCGTGGGCGTGCTGCTGTTCATGACGTATTTCGTCTGGCTCGCCAAATAAGAAGAGGGATAACAAGATGGGTTTGCTGAGCCTTGCAATCTGGACGCCGATCTTCTTCGGCGTCGTGCTGCTGGCCCTGGGCCGCGACGATCAGGCGCACGTGGTGCGCTGGGTCGCGCTGGTGGGCGCCATTGCCGGCCTGGCCGTCACCGTGCCGCTGTACACCGGCTTCGAACTGGGCACCGCCGCCATGCAGTTCGTCGAGAAGCGCGCCTGGATCGAGAACTTCAACGTCAACTACCACCTGGGCGTGGATGGCATCTCGCTCTGGCTGATCTTGCTGACCGCCTTCATCAACGTCGTGGTGGTGGTGGCGAGCTGGGAGTCGATCACCTCGCGCGTCAACCAGTACATGGGTGCCTTCCTGATCCTCTCGGGTCTGATGATCGGCGTCTTCAGCGCGCAGGACGCGATGCTGTTCTACGTGTTCTTCGAAGCCACGCTGATCCCGATGTACCTGATCATCGGCATCTGGGGTGGCCCGAACAAGATCTACGCGGCCTTCAAGTTCTTCCTGTACACCCTGCTGGGCTCGCTGCTCATGCTGGTGGCCCTGATCTACCTGTACACGCAGTCCGGCGGCAGCTTCGCGCTGGCCGACTGGTACAAGCTGCCCCTGGGCGGCACCGCGCAGACCCTGCTGTTCTTCGCCTTCTTCGCCGCCTTCGCGGTGAAGGTGCCGATGTGGCCGGTGCACACCTGGCTGCCCGACGTGCACGTGGAAGCCCCCACCGGCGGTTCCGCCGTGCTGGCGGCCATCATGCTCAAGCTGGGTGCCTACGGTTTCCTGCGCTTCTCGCTGCCCATCCTGCCCGATGCCGCGCACGAATGGGCCTGGCTGATGATCGCGCTCTCGCTCATCGCCGTGATCTACGTGGGCCTGGTCGCCATGGTGCAGCAGGACATGAAGAAACTCGTGGCCTATTCGTCGGTGGCCCACATGGGCTTCGTCACCCTGGGCTTCTTCGTCTTCAGCGACCTCGGCGTCTCCGGCGCGATCGTGCAGATGATCGCCCACGGCTTCGTCTCGGCCGCGATGTTCCTGGGCATCGGCGTGCTGTACGACCGCGTTCACTCGCGCGAGATCGCCGACTACGGCGGCGTGGTCAACACCATGCCCAAGTTCGCCGCTTTCGCGCTGCTGTTCACCATGGCCAACTGCGGCCTGCCGGGCACCGCCGGTTTCGTGGGCGAGTGGATGGTCATCATCGCCGCCGTCAAGGCCAACTTCTGGATCGGCCTGCTGGCCGCCTCGGCCCTGATCTTCGGCGCCGCGTACTCGCTGTGGATGTACAAGCGGGTCTACCTCGGCAGCGTGGGCAACGACAACGTCAAGGCCCTGGTCGACATCAACGCGCGCGAATTCCTGGTGCTGGGCGTGCTGGCGCTGGCCGTGCTCTACATGGGTGTCTATCCCAAGCCCTTCACCGACGTGATGGATGCGTCCGTGGCCGAACTGCTGCGCCACGTCGCCATCTCCAAACTGAACTGAGCTCACGCTACACGAGAGAACGCTCACATGATTGACAAGCTCAGCTGGGTCGCGGCCTACCCAGAAATCCTCCTGATGACGATGGCCTGCGTGATCGCGCTGGTCGATCTGGCGGTGAAGACGCCGCTGCGCGGCGTCACCTACGGCCTGACGCTGCTGACGCTGGGCGTCATCGCGGTGCTGCAGGGCCTGGCCGCGAGCTCGGGCAACACCGTCTACGGCTTCGGCGGCATGATCGTCAGCGACCCCATGGGCAACTGGCTCAAGTGCTTCGCCTCCATCGCCATGATGGTCACCTTCGTGTACGGCCGCGCCTACTCGGGCCAGCGCGACATGCTGCGCGGCGGCGAGCTGTTCAGCCTGGGCATGTTCGCGCTGCTGGGCATGTTCGTCATGATCTCCAGCCACCACTTCCTGGTGATCTACCTCGGCCTGGAGCTGCTCACGCTCTCCAGCTACGCCCTGGTGGCGCTGCGCCGCGACGACGTGAAGGCCACCGAAGCGGCCATGAAGTACTTCGTGCTGGGCGCGCTGGCCAGCGGTTTCCTGCTCTACGGCCTGTCCATGGTCTATGGCGCCACCGGTTCGCTGAACCTCACCGAGGTGATGCTGACCATCGCGGGCGGCGACGACACGCTCGTGGGCTCGCCGCAGGTGCTCACCCTTGGCCTGGTGTTCGTGGTGGCCGGCCTGGCCTTCAAGCTCGGCGTGGTGCCCTTCCACATGTGGGTGCCCGACGTGTACCACGGTGCCCCGACCGCCATCACCCTGATGATCGGTGGCGCGCCCAAGCTGGCCGCCTTCGCCATCGTGATCCGCCTGCTGGTCGAAGGCCTGCAGCCGCTGGCCGTGGACTGGCAGCAGATGCTCGCGGTGCTCGCCGTCATGTCGCTGCTGGTGGGCAACCTCGCCGCCATCGCGCAGAACAACCTCAAGCGCATGCTGGCCTTCTCGACCATCGCGCAGATGGGCTTCCTGATGCTGGGCCTGCTCGCGGGCGTGGTGCAGGGCGCCGACGGCCTGGACAGCAGCAACATGGCCAACGCCTACGGCTCGTCCATGTTCTACGTCGTCACCTACGTGCTGACCACGCTGGGCACCTTCGGTGTGATCCTGCTGCTCTCGCGCAGCGGCTTCGAGTCGGAGAACATCAGCGACCTGGCCGGCCTGAACCAGCGCAGCCCGCTGTACGCCGGTGTGATGGCGGTCTGCATGTTCTCGCTGGCCGGTGTGCCGCCGCTGGTGGGTTTCTACGCCAAGCTCGCCGTGCTGCAGGCGCTGCTGGCTTCGAGCGCCGCGTTCTATGTGGGCCTGGCCGTGTTCGCGGTGATCATGTCGCTGATCGGCGCGTTCTATTACCTGCGCGTGGTCAAGATCATGTACTTCGATGCGCCCACGCAGACCGCCGAGATCGAGGCCGGGCTGGACGCGCGCGCGGTGCTCTCGATCAACGGCCTGCTGGTGCTGGTGCTCGGCATCGTGCCTGGCGGCCTCATGACCCTGTGCGCCCAGGCCGTGGCGCAACTGCTGGCCTGATCGCGTTGGCGGCGCACCGGTGAACTTGCCGGTGGCTGCCGGCTCACACCGTTCCATGACCCACACACTCTCTGTCTGGCTGGTGCTGATCACCGCCTTCGTCGCGGCCAACCTGCCTTTCCTCAACAACCGCTGGCTGGCCGTGCTGCCGCGCCGCGCGCCCAAGACGCTGTGGATGCGCGTGGGTGAACTGGTGCTGCTGTACTTCTTGGTCGGTGCGTTGGGCCTGGCGCTCGAACGCGACGCCGGCCAGATCGCCCCCCAGGGCTGGGAGTTCTACGCCACCACGGGTTCGCTGTTCCTGACCTTGGCCTTCCCCGGCTTCGTCTACCGCTACCTGTTTCGCCGCCGCGGCTGATGGCCGAGCTGCCCATGGCCGACGACAGCCACCTCCGAGAAACCCCGCTGTCGCGCACCGAGTTGCTGCGCGGGCATTTCCTGCATGTGGTGCGCGACACCGTGCGCATGCCTGATGGCGCCCACGCCACGCGCGAGTTCGTGCTGCACCCGGGCGCGGTGATGGTGATTGGCCTGCTGGACGACGGCCGTGTGGTGATGGAGCGGCAGTTTCGCCACCCCATGCAGGCGGTCATGATCGAATTCCCCGCCGGCAAGCTCGACGCGGGCGAGGGCAGCCTGGCCTGCGCGCAGCGCGAGCTGCTCGAGGAAACCGGCTACAGCGCCCGCGAGTGGGCCTTCGCCGGCCGGCTCGCGCCCACCATCGCCTATTCCGACGAAGTCATCGACATCTGGTTCGCGCGCGGCCTCACGCTCGGTGAGCGCCAGCTCGACGAAGGCGAATTCCTGGACGTGTTCGCCGCCACCCCCGCCGAGCTGCAGGCCTGGTGTTTCAGCGGCGAAGTGATCGACTGCAAGACCCTGATCGGCTCCATGTGGCTGCAGAACGTGCAGCGCGGCGAATGGGTTCTGGAATGGGCCACCCACCCGAACGGGGTGGATGCGGGACAATCCGGGGCATGAAGGTCCTCAACCTGCAGTGCGCGCACCAGCACGAATTCGAAGGCTGGTTCGGCTCCGAAGACGACTACACGAGCCAGCTCGAGCGCGGCCTGGTGTCGTGCCCGATGTGTGGCGATGTGCACATCCAGAAGAAGCTCTCGGCACCGAGGCTGAACCTGCGCGCCGGCCGCCAGGAGGCGCAGGCGCCGACCGAACCGGCCGCCGGCACGGCGGTGGCCATGAGCAACCACGGTGGCCAGCCCGACCTCGTGGCCATGCAGGCGCGCATCATGCAGGCGCTGCGCGAGGTGATGGCGAACACCGAAGACGTGGGTGAACGTTTCGCCGACGAAGCCCGGGCCATGCACCATGGCGAGGTCGAGCACCGGCAGATCCGGGGACAGGCGAGCCCGCAGGAAGCCCTCGAACTCATGGAGGAGGGCATCGAGGTGATCGCCTTGCCCTCCGTGCCCGGCATCAAGGAAACGCTGCAGTAGCCCCTCCGAGGCGCGTGCCTCACCCCCAGAGATGCCGTGGAACCGGCTTGGCCGGGCCACAGGCATCGTCCCCCTCCAAGCGCCGAAGGCGCGCCAGAGAGGGGGGAAGCCGCGCAGCGGCGCAGGGGGGAGTTACGGATACAGGCCTCGCAGGTCGCGCGCGTGCAGGATGCGCTTGCAGGCCACGATGAAGGTCGCCGTGCGCAGGCTCACCTTGTTCTCGTCGGCCACCTGCCACACGGCGGCGAAGGCGTCCTTCATGATCTTGACCAGACGGGCGTTGATCTCGTCCTCGCTCCAGAAGAAGCTGGAGAAGTCCTGCACCCACTCGAAGTAGCTCACCGTCACGCCGCCGGCATTGGCGATCACGTCGGGCAGCACCAGCACGTTGCGCTCGTGCAGGATGTCGTCGGCCTGCGGCGTGGTCGGGCCGTTGGCGCCCTCGATCACCATGCGCGCCTGGATGCGGCCGGCGTTGGCCTCGGTGATCTGCGATTCGAGCGCGGCGGGGATGAGGATGTCGCAGGGCACGTCCCAGAAGGCGTCGTTGGCCATCACTTCGGCACCGGCAAAACCCGCCACCGTGCCCGCGCGCTTCACATGGTCCAGCAGCGCCGGCACGTCGAGGCCGGCCTCGCGGTAGATGGTGCCGCCGTGGTCCTGCACCGCGACCACCTTGGCGCCGGCTTCGGCGAACAGCTTGCCGGCCACGCCGCCCACGTTGCCGAAGCCCTGCACGGCCACGCGCGCGGTGGCCACGTCCAGGCCGATGCGGCGCGCCGCTTCCACGCCCACGGTGAACACGCCGCGGCCCGTGGCCTCGCGCCGGCCCAGCGAGCCGCCCAGGTCCACCGGCTTGCCGGTGACCACGCCGGTGGCGGTGGCACCCTCGTTCATCGAGTAGGTGTCCATCATCCAGGCCATGATCTGCTCGTTCGTGTTCACGTCCGGCGCCGGGATGTCCTTGGTCGGGCCGATGATGATGCCGATCTCGCTCGTGTAGCGGCGCGTCACGCGCTCGAGCTCACCGCGCGTGAGCTGGCGCGGGTCGACGCGGATGCCGCCCTTGGCGCCGCCGTAAGGCACGTTCACCGCCGCGTTCTTGATCGACATCCAGGCCGACAGGGCCATCACCTCGGACAGCGTCACGTCCTGGTGGAAACGAACACCACCCTTGCCCGGGCCGCGCGAGGTGTTGTGCTGCACGCGGTAGCCCTCGAAGTGGGCCACGGTGCCGTTGTCCAGGTGGATCGGCACGTCCACGATCAGCGTGCGCTTGGGCCGCTTGAGGGTGTCGACCCAGCGCGCCAGCGGGCCCAGGTAGGGCGCGACGCGGTCCACCTGTTGCAGGTAGACGCCCCAGGGGCCGAGGTGCTTGGGGTCGAGGTAGGAGGGAAGGGCTTGCGTGAAAACGGCCGGGGCGCTGGTGGCGCTGCCGGCCGGGACGGGCGGTGTTTGTGACATGGAAGATTCCTTGTGGGTGTGTGGCCCGGTGCTGAGCCAACACGCGCAAGCTTACGAAGATGGCCTCGTCATGTCCAAGGCCATGATGCCATCGTGTTATGCATCCATTGCATAGTTGAACCTTTTTCTACCTGCCGTCTATGCGTTGAACTGCAGCGCCGCCAGCCCCGCGTACACGCCGCCCTGTGCCACCAGCTGGGCGTGTGTGCCCTGTTCAACGAGCCGGCCATGGTCCAGCACCACGATGCGGTCGGCCTGCTGCACGGTGGCCAGGCGGTGGGCGATCACGAGCGTGGTCCGGTCCTTCATGGCCGATTCCAGCGCGGCCTGCACCATGCGCTCGCTCTGCGCGTCCAGCGCGCTGGTGGCCTCGTCGAGCAGCAGCAGGGGCGGGTTCTTGAGCATGGCGCGCGCGATCGCGATGCGCTGGCGCTGCCCGCCCGAGAGCCGCACGCCGCGCTCGCCCAGGAAGGTGTCGTAACCCTCGGGCAGTTTCTCGATGAACTCGTCGGCAAACGCGGCGGCCGCCGCCGCGCGCACCTCGGCATCGCTCGCGCCGGGCTTGCCGTAGCGGATGTTCTCCATCGCGCTGCTGGAGAAGATCACCGGGTCCTGCGGCACGATGCCGATGCGCTGGCGCAGCGCGTGCAGGTCCAGCTGGTCGATCGGCACGCCGTCGAGCCGGATGCTGCCCAGCGCCGGGTCGTAGTAGCGCAGCAGCAGGCCGAACACGGTCGTCTTGCCCGCGCCGCTGGGCCCGACCAGCGCGACCGTCTGCCCCGGCTGCACGGCCAGCGTGAATCCGCTGAGCGCCGCCTGCGCCGGGCGTGAGGGGTAGTGGAAGGTGACGTCGTCGAAGGCCAGCGCGCTGCCGCCTTGCGGCGCCGGCGCCTGCAGGGGCCGCGCGGGCGACTGCACCGGCGATTCACTGGCCAGCAGCTCCATCAGCCGTTCGCTCGCGCCCGCGGCGCGCAGCAGGTCGCCATACACCTCGCCCAGCACCCCCACCGCGCCGGCCAGGATGATGATGTAGACCACGGTCTGGCCCAGGTGGCCCGGCGTGATGGTGCCGGCCAGCACCGCCTGCGTGCCCTGGTACAGGCCCCAGAGCAGCAGCGCGGCCGTGCTGATGATGATGAAAGCCACCATGCCGGCGCGGGCCTTGGTGCGGCGGATGGCGGTGACGAAGGCGCTCTCCGTCGAGTCCTTGAAGCGCCCCGCCTCGCGGTCTTCGGCGGTGTAGCTCTGCACGATGGGGATCGCGTTGAGCACCTCGGCCGCGATCGCGCTGGAGTCGGCCACGCGGTCCTGGCTGGCGCGCGAGAGCTTGCGCACGCGCCGGCCGAACCACATGCTGGGCAGCACCACCAGCAGGATGATCAGCAGCACCTGCAGCATCACATACGGGTTGGTCCACACCAGCATGATCAGCGCGCCGATGCCCATCACGCCATTGCGCAGGCCCATGGAGAGCGAGGAGCCCACCACGGTCTGCACCAGCGTGGTGTCGGTGGTCAGGCGCGAGAGCACCTCGCCGGTCTGCGTGGTCTCGAAGAACTGCGGGCTCTGTCGCAGCACGTGGCTGTAGACCGCGTGGCGCAGGTCGGCCGTGATGCGTTCGCCCAGCCAGCTCACCAGGTAGAAGCGCGCGGCGGAGAACAGGCCCAGGGCCACCGCCACGGCGAAGAGTTCGAGGAAGTGGCCGCGCAGCCCCATGGCCTGCGCGCTGCGGTCGCCCGCCACCAGGCCGCCGTCGATCAGGCCGCGCAGGGCCACCGGAAACAGCAGCGTGGCAACGGCCGCCAGCACCAGGAACAGCATCGCCAGCACGATCTGGGTGCGGTAGGGCCGCATGAAGGGCAGCAGGCCGCCGAGCGAGGTGGGCGATTCGGCTTTGGGGCGGTCGGAGGAGGGTGTGGGCATGGTGCAGAGTGTGCCGGTTTTGGGGGCCGGGCGTGAATGGGGGCTCGGTGCTAGGATGCCTCCCAATTTTTCAATTTCAAGGGACGGGGATGGCACAACAGGACGATTTCGCGCCCACCGTGGCGCTGGCGGATGAGCGCGCCGCGGCGGCGGCGCAGGCGCTGGACATCCGGTTCACCGGCTCGGGCAGCGAGTACTTCCGCATCTGGATCGTGAACCTGCTGCTCACGCTGGTCACCCTCACCCTGTATGCGCCCTTCGCGCGCGCCCGGCGCATCGCCTACTTCCAGAACAACACCCTGGTCGGCGGCGACCCGCTGGGCTTCCACGCCGACCCCTGGAAGATGTTCCGCGGCTACCTGCTGGTGCTGCTGCTGGGCGTGGGTTACTGGGCGGTGTCGAACTTCCTGCCCCACCTGGCGTGGATCGCGCTGCTGGTTTTCATGGTGCTCTGGCCCGCGCTGTGGCGCGCCTCGCTGCAGTTCCGGCTGCGCAACACCAGCTGGCGCGGCGTGCGCCTGAGCTTCGCGGGGGATCTGAAGGGCGCCTACCTCAGCATGCTGCCCTTCTTCCTGCCCGCGCTGGCCTTCGTGCTGTTCCTGCCCGCCGTGACCGAAGGCGAAGAGATGGCGCCCGAGGTGGCCCGGCGCAGCGGCATCGTGATTGGCTCGGTGGTACTGCTCTTCACGGCGCTGGTGCCCTGGCTCATGGCGCGCATCAAGCGTTACCAGCATGGGGGCTATGTGTTCGCGCAGCAGCGCACGCAGCTGGACACCGGCACCGGCCGCTTCTACGGGCTGTTCCTGAAAACGGGAGGTGTGAGCCTGCTGGTGGGCCTGGTGGGCGCCGCGCTGGTCGCCCTGGTGCTGTTCGTGCTGGCGCGTGGCATGTTCGGCGACCTGGCGGCCGGCCAGCGGCGGGCCCTGGTGGCGCTGGTGGTGCCGGTGGCGCTGGGGGTGATCTACCTGCTGATCCCGCTGGTCAGCGCCCCATACTTCGGCGCGCGTTTCCAGGACCTGCTGTGGAACGGCACGCGCAGCGAGAAGGTCCGCTTCGGCAGCGCGCTGCGCTTTCGCAGCCTGTTCCGCGTCACCCTGGTCAACTGGCTGCTGATCGTGGTCACGCTGGGCCTGTACTGGCCCTTCGCCAAGGTGCGCACCGCGCGCCTGAAGCTCGAGGCCATGTCCTTGGCGGTCGATGGGCCGGTGGATGACTGGCTGGCGAGCGCGCAGCAGGCCGGCAAGGGGGTGCTGGGCGACGCGGCCGGCGACTTCTTCGGCATGGACATGGGGCTCTGATGGGCGCTGCGCCGGCCTCGCTGCACAGCCAGTGGTTCGACGGCCAGTCGCCCAGGCCGCGCGCGGTGACGCTGCGCGTGGAGGCGGGCGAGCTGCTCATGCAAGCGGGTGAGGACACGCGGCGCTACCCGCTGGCGCGCGTGCGCTGGCCCGAGCGGCGCACGCATGGCCAGCGCCAGGCCGAGTTGCCCGACGGCGGTCTCATCCAGCACGCCGATGCGGCGGCGTGGGACGCCTGGGCGCAGGCCAGCGGTTTGCAGGACAGCGCGGTGGTGGGCTGGATGCAGAGCTGGCGCGCCGCGCTGGTGGCGCTCGCGGGTTCGGTGGTGTTCCTGGGGGCCGCCTGGTTGTGGGGCGTGCCGTGGTTGAGCCAGACGCTGGCGCACCAGGTGCCGGATTCGCTGGACCGGCATGTGGGGCAGCAGAGCTTGCAGCAGCTGGACAGCCTGTTCCTGCGGCCGAGCGCCCTGCCGCAGAAGCGGCAGGACGAGTTGCGCCAGCGTTTCAAGTCGCTGGTGGATCGCGCTTATCCGCAGGGGGATGCGCCGCACTGGGAGCTGGCGTTCCATGCCTCGCCGGTGTTGGGCGCGAACGCGTTTGCGTTGCCGGGTGGTTACATGGTGATGACGGATGAGTTGGTGGAGTTGTTGCACGACCAGCCGGATGCGTTGGTGGGCGTGTTGGCGCACGAGTTGGGCCATGTGGAGCACCGCGATGGGCTGGACATGGTGGTGCGCGCGAGTCTGATCAGTGCGTTGGTGGGGGTGGTGTTGGGGGATGCGAGCGGTTTTCTGGCCACGGTGCCGGCGACGTTGGCGACCCAGGCCTATTCGCGCGACACCGAGCGGCGCGCCGATGCGCATGCGGCTCGGCTGATGCACGCGGGGGGTGTGCCGCCGGCGGCCATGGCGGTGTTTTTCGAGCGCATGCTTGTTGAGGCCGACAAGGACTCTTCTCCGCAGGATGAGGAGGACCGTGTGTCGTTGCCCATCGCGATTGGCAGCCACCCGGATCACTTGGAACGCATTCGGTTTTTTCGGGAGTGGCGGCCTGAGGACTCGCGCTAGTTTCTGACCTTGCACCTCGCGCTGACGGCTGGCGTGGTCCGCGTTCTCCGGCGCTGCTCGCGGACGACTGCCCTGGCGCTCATGCGTTACCTCAACAACACCGCTGCTTCACACAGCCTCTGTGGCAACCGCGAATGGGCGCCTGCGCCCGCGAACCCCACCATCCGTCGAGAGGAAGGGAATGGAACGCCATTCAAGTGAAACTTGAATTCAACCACTTGAATTGCACCATGCCACTGGGTCGATGGTGCGGGTGGCCGGGCGCAGGCGCCCATTCGCGGTTGCCACAGAGGTCGTGTGCCCACACGGTATTGACGAAGTGGTATGCGAGCGCCCGGGCAGCCGTCCGCGAGCAGCGCCGGAGAACGGCCACCCGCACCAGCGGCCCCGAGACCAAGTTGGCACAAGGGCCCCGAGACCAAGCCACCCCAGCCAAGCCACACGAACCAAAACCACGCCCTGTGGCAACATGACCACCCTAAAAGGAGCCACCACATGATCACCCTGGAATTCCTGATCACCTCCCTCATCGTCGTCCTCATCCCCGGCACAGGCGTGGTGTTCACCGTGTCCGCCGGGCTGGTGCAGGGAAAGCGGGCCAGCCTGTTCGCCTCACTCGGCTGCACCCTGGGCATCGTGCCCCACTTGCTGGCCACCGTGCTCGGCCTCGCCGCCGTCATGCACACCAGCGCGCTCGCCTTCCAACTCCTCAAATACGCCGGCGTCGCCTACCTGCTCTACCTCGCCATCGCCACCTGGCGCGACCGCTCGGCCTTCGTGGTGCAGGAAGGCGGCGCACGGCGCAGCGCCCTCAGCCTCACCGTCAAAGCCTTCCTGCTCAACATCCTCAACCCCAAACTCACCATCTTCTTCCTCGCCTTCCTGCCGCAGTTCGTCGACCCCGCCGCCACCTCGCCCCTGGGCCAACTGCTCCTGCTCAGCGGCGTCTTCATGGCCATGACCTTCGGCGTCTTCGTGCTCTACGGCCTGCTCGCGCACGCCTTCCGCCGCGCGGTCATCGACTCGCCGCGCGTGCAGGACTGGCTGCGCCGCGGCTTCTCCGCCGCCTTCGCCGGCCTGGGCGCGCAACTCGCGTTCACCGAACGCTGACGCACCGCCGCGCTCACAGCACCAGCCGCTGCACGTAGCCCGTCATCTCCAGATACCCCCGCCCCACAGCCTTGCCGTTGCTGTCGATCAGGTCGGACAGCCCTTCCCAATACACCGTGCCGGTGCTCGAACGGCTGTCGAGTTCCTGCGGGTCGATGACGGCCTTCACCGTGTAGAAATCGCCCGGCGTGCGCACCACCCACTCCACCGGGTAGCGCGCGCGCGTGAGCGGGCTGGTCCACCAGCGCCGGGGCTGGAAGTCCACCTCACCCGCGCTGAAGCGGTAGATGTCGGTGGCGCTCTGCGCGCTGCCCGCGGCGCGGAACGAGCCCCCGGCCCAGAGCTTGCTGCCGTCCTTGCGGCGCAGCTGGAAGGCCGTGAGGCTGTGGCCGTCGAAGAGGTTCATGCCGATCCAGTCCCAGCCCACCGCCTCGGGGTGCAGCAGGGCCTCGCTCCATTCGTGGTCCAGCCAGGCGGTGCCGCGCACCTCGAAGCGCTGGCCTTTGAGCGCCAGCGTGCCTTGCACGGCCAGGTGCGGCTGGCTCACGTAGAAGCTGGCCTGCGACGCGTCCGGCCCCTTGCGCGAAAACCCCTGGTCGCCCTGCAGCAGCCAGGCCTGCTGCGGCACCGCCTGCAGATCGATGCCGAGTTCGTCGCCCACCACGCGCGCGGTGTAGTGGCCGGTGTCGGGCCGGCGCCGCAGCGACCAGTCGCGCAGCACCACCTGCGTGTCCTCGGCGCTGGCGAACACGCCGCGCTCGGCGACTGGCGCGGGCGGCTCGCCGTCCCAGCGCGCGATGCGCTGGTCGTGCAGCAAGCGGCCGCCCTGCACGTCGGTGATGGCCGCGTGCGCGAACAGCAGCTGCTTCGCGGCCAGCGGGCCGCGCAGGGCCTGCGTGCCGTCCACGCGGCTGCGGAAGAACGTCACCTGAAAACCGAAGTCGCGCCCCGCCGTGTCCTTCGCCTGGCCGGTGAGGTACCACCACTCGGTGCGCGTCTCGTTGTGTGTGCCGTGGTCGCGCGGGAACACGAGTGGGCGCGGCCGCAGCGCATCGCCCGGGCGGTGCGCCGGTTGCGCATGAACCAGGGGCCAGGCCAGCCCCGCCGCACCCAGCAGCAGGTGCCGCCGCGTGGGAAGCCCGGGCCGATTCATGGCGCCATCAACCTTGCAACTGCGCCCGCACGTGCGCGAGCGAGGGCGCGACATCGCCGAAGCGCTCCTGCGCCCAGCCGGGGTCGAAGTAGGTCTGGCGGTAGCGCTCGCCGCTGTCGCAGAGCAGCGAAAGAAGGGCACCGCTCTCACCCCGCGCCTTCATGCCCTGCGCCAGGTCCAGCATGGCCACCAGGTTGGTGCCGGTGGACGGGCCCACGCGACGGCCCAGCAGGTCGGACAGGGCGTGCATCGCGGCCAGCGAATCGGCATCGGGCACCTCCAGCATGCGGTCGATCAGGCTGGGGATGAAGCTGGGCTCCACGCGCGGGCGCCCGATGCCTTCGATGCGCGAGCCCGGCGCGGTGAGCGTGCCGTCGCGCAGCCGGTGGTAGGCACAGAACACCGAGCCCGCCGGGTCGGCCACGCACAGCTGGCTGGCGTGGCGCCGGTAGCGCAGGAAGCGGCCGATGGTGGCGCTGGTGCCGCCCGTGCCCGCGCCGACCACGATCCAGCGCGGCACCGGGTGGCGTTCGTGCGCCATCTGCTCGAACATGCTCTGCGCGATGTTGTTGTTGCCGCGCCAGTCGGTCGCGCGCTCGGCGTTCGTGAACTGGTCCATGTAGTGGCCACCGGTGTCCTTCGCGAGCGCGTGGGCGGCGGCGTACACCTCGCCGGTGGTCTCCACGAAGTGGCAGCGCCCACCGTAGAGGGCGATCTGGTCCAGCTTTTCCTGCGAGGTGCTGCGCGGCATCACGGCGATGAAGGGCAGGCCGAGCAGGCGGGCGAAGTAGGCCTCGCTCACGGCGGTGGAGCCGCTGGACGCTTCCACGATGGTGGTGCCTTCGTGCACCCAGCCGTTGCACAGCGCGTAGAGAAACAGCGAGCGCGCCAGCCGGTGCTTCAGGCTGCCGGTGGGGTGGGTGGACTCGTCCTTGAGATAGAAGTCGATGCCGTGCGCCGCCCAGCCGGGCAGGGGCAGGGCGATGAGGTGGGTGTCGGCGCTGCGGCAGAAGTCGGCCTCGATGCGGGCGATGGCCTGGTGCACCCAGGCGGTGGGGGGGTCATGTCGATCTTCGGTGAAGGCGGGGGGGAGGCAGGCATTGTGTATTACCAGTCTTCTTTCACCGCGCGCACCGCGTCGCGGCTGGCGGCGGCCTGGCCGGCGAGCCAGGCGGTGAGCGTGCCGGCCACCACCACGGCGGCGCACAGCGCGAGCAGGCGGGCCCAGGGCAGCACGAGGTCCATGGTCCAGTGGAAGCTCTGCGGGTTGACCACGTGCACCAGCACCAGGCTCACGGCCAGGCCGAGCGCGAGGCCGGCGAGGGCGCCGAGCACCGTCCAGGCCAGGCCTTCGAGCGCCACCACGCCCAGGATCTGCGACCGCGTGAGGCCCAGGTGCGCGAGCAGGCCGAATTCGCGCCGGCGCGCCAGCACCTGCGCGCTGAAGCTCGCGGCCACGCCGAACAGGCCGATGCCGATCGCCACCGCCTGCAGCCACACGGTGACGGCGAAGCTGCGGTCGAAGATGCGCAGCGAGTTGGCGCGGATCTGACCGACCGAGGCGAACTCGATGGCGTTCGCCGCACCCTGTGCCTCGGCCAGCGCGCGGATGCGTTCGCGCACCGCGTTTTCGTCGGCCCCTTCGGCCAGGTGCAGCGCGAGGTCGTTCACGCGCGCGTCGCCGGTGAGGCGCACGAAGTCGGCGCGGTCCATCACCACGCTGCCGTGCTGGCGCGCGTAGTCGCGCCACACGCCGGCCACGAAGAAGCGCGTGCCGCGCACCTGCGGCTCGGCGAAGGCCTGCGCGAGCGCGGGCAGCCAGCTGCCGGGCCGGGCACCGTAGAGGTCCACCATGGCCTCGCTCACATAGACCGTGACCACGCGCTGTTCGCCCTCGGGCACGGCGGGGGCGGGCAGGGGGTTGCCCACCAGGGGCAGGCTGAGCGTGCCGCCGGTGGTTCTCTCCAGCGGGCGCGTGAGCAGCGCGATGGCGGGGCGCTCGGGCGCGAGCTGCACCGGCGTGGCGCGCAGCGTGTCCACGCGGGCCACGCCCGGGACACCGGCCACGGCGGTCACGAACCCGGTGGGCAGGTGGCTGCCGTCGCCCGCGCCGCTGCCCACGCTGCGCACGTAGAGCTGGGCGGGCAGCACGGCGTCGAGCCAGTGCGTGACCGAGTCGCGAAAGCTCGCCACCATCACCGTGAGCGCGACCGACAGCGCCAGGCTCGCGACCACCCCGCTGGTGGCCACGGCGGCGGTCTCGCGCAAGCGGCGCGCGCGCTCCACCGCGAGCACCGGCAGGGCGTGGCGCGCGACGCGCGGCGCGATGCGGTCCAGCAGCCAGCCCACGCCCAGCGGCAGCGCCGCGATGCCACCCACCAGCAGCAGGCCCACCGACACATAGGCCGCCAGGGGAATGCCCGCCACCGGCGGCGCCCAGGCCATGGCGGCGGCCAGCAGCACCAGGGCCAGGGCCAGCGTGTGGCGGCGCGCGCCGGGCCGCGGCGGCGCGCCCAGGCCCTTGAGCGCGAGCGCGGGCGCCAGGCGCGCGGTGGCCTGCGCGGGCCACCAGCCGCCCACCAGCGCCGCCACCACGCCCAGCAGCAGGTAGACCGTGGCCGCCAGCGGGCTCCACAGCAGCGGCGGCGCCACGCCCGAGAAATAACCCCCGCCCAGGTCGCCGCCGAGCAGGCGCAGCGCGAGCGCGGCCAGGGCCGTGCCCAGCGCGATGCCCAGCGCGCTGCCCAGCAGGCCGAGCAGGGCCGACTCGGCCAGCACCAGGCGCAGCCGCTCGCGGCTGGACAGGCCCAGCACGCCCAGCAGCGCGAACTGCGGCTGGCGCCGCGCCACCGACAGCGAGAGCACCGAGAACACCAGGAAGGCGCCGGTGAACAGGGCCACCAGCGCGAGCACCGTGAGGTTGACGCGGTAGGCGCGCGAGAGGTTGCTCACGCGCTCGCCCGACTGCTCGGGCCGCTGCGCGATCACGTTCGGCGGCAGGTCCAGCGCGGCCAGCACCTCGCTGGCGCGCGCGCCGCTGGCCAGGCGCAGGTCGATGCGGCTGAGCTGGCCCACGCGGTCCATCAGCGCTTGCGCGGCGGCCACGTCCATCACCAGCAGCGGCGCGCCGGGGGCGTTCACGCGGCCGGCCACGCGCAGCACCGCGCCGTTCTGCAGCCGCACGGTGGTCTGCCCCGCGAAGGCCTGTTGCGCCGCCGCGTTGAGGAACACGGTATCGGGCGCGAAGAGGTCGAAGCGGCGCGTGGTGTTTTCGCCGTCGGTCACCGGCATCAGGGCGGGCGAGAGGCCGGCCACCACCAGCGCGTCCACACCCACCAGCTTCGCGCCCAGGCGCTCGCCGTCGCGCGCGAGGGCCTGCACGGGGTCTTCCAGCACCGGGCTGGCGAGCGCCACGCCGGGGTGCGCGGCCACGCGGGCGAGCAGGGCGTCGTCCAGCGGGCCCTGGCGCGCGCGCAGCTCCACGTCGGGCTGGCCGTTGACCGAGCTCACCGCGCTGGAGAACTCGGCCAGCGCCGAGGCGTTGATCAGGTGCACCGCGAAGGCCAGCGCCACGCCCAGCATGACCGCCACCACCGCCGAGGCGTTGCGCCAGGGGTGGTGGCGCAACTCTTGCAAGGAGAAGGTCGAGAGCAGCGCGCGCATGGCGTGGAGCTTAAGCCCTCGCGCTTGGTGAGGCAGCGCACCGACGAAGCCGCGGCAAAGGCCTAAGATGGTCCAACGGTTGTCTGGCGTTCACCGATCACACAGCGCCTTCACGCGCTGCCGCCCGCCGCAAGGCGGGTCCACTTCTCCCCACACGGTGACCCCATGGTTCGCATCCACCTCGCCATCGATCTGCAGTACGAGATCCACCCACCCGGTGCCGATTTCATCTTCAACGTGCAGGCCGCGCATTCGCCCCAGCAGACCGTGAGCTGGGAGCAGCTGCAGGTCAGCCAGCCCGTGCCCCTGCTGATGCACACCGACGCGGCCACGCGCACGCGCACGCTGCGCCTGAGCGCCGGGCCGGGCGCGCTGTCGGTGCGCTACCGCGCCACGGTGGACATCGAGCACCACGTGGCGCAGCCCGATAGCGTGTTCGAGACGCCCGTGGCCCAGTTGCCGCCCGAGGCGCTGGCCTACATCTACCCCAGCCGCTACTGCCAGTCCGACTGCGTCACCGCCCTGGCCAACGAGCTGTTCGGCCAATTGCCCATGGGCTACACACGGGTGCAGGCGATCCAGCAATGGGTGCAGAGCCAGGTGACGTTCGAGTCGAACACCAGCAATTCCATGACCTCGGCGCTGGACACGCTCAACGACCGCAAGGGGGTGTGCCGCGATTTCGCGCACCTCATGATCACGATGTGCCGCGCGCTCAACATTCCCGCGCGCTTCACCACCGCGGTCGACTTCGGCGCCGACCCCGCCCTGGGCCCGACCGACTTCCACGCCTACGTGGAAGCCTATGTGGGGCACCGCTGGTACATCTTCGATCCTTCGGGCACCGCGATCCCCATGGGCTTCCTGCGCATCGGCACCGGGCGCGACGCGGCCGACGCCTCGTTCGCCACCATCTTTGGCGGGGTGGTCACGCACGCGCCGCGCATCGACATCTCGGCCCAGACCAGCCCGCAGCACGGCTGGCTGATGCCGGTGCACCGGCCCGAGGCCTTGTCGACCGACGGCGGCTGGCAGGCGGGCGGCTAACGCTGCTCAAGCGCGGCGCGGGCCGCTTTCTCCGTGGCGAGCAGGTGCTGCTCCATGAGGGCGACCGCGGCCGCCGCATCCCTGCGCAGGACCGCGTCGAGGATCGCCTGGTGTTCCGCCTGCACGTCCCGGGCCACCAGCGGGCCCTTGTGGCGGGCCTTGCGGTAGCGCTGCGAATGGTCCATCAACTGGTTCCAGAACCGCAGCAGCCACTCCGAACCACAGGCGCTCACCAGCGCCGCATGAAAGTGGCGGTGCTGCTTCTCCCACTCGAGATCCGTGGTGCTGCCTTCGCTCCCGGGCAGGGGGGTGCGCCCCAGCACGTGCAGGGCGGCAACCACCTCCGCTTCCCAGCGGGCGTCGCCGTGCTGGATGGATTCGGTCAGGCAAAGGCGTTCGATCTCACGGCGCGTCTTCATCAGATCGGCCAGCTCGGCGAGTGAGATCTCCAGGACGCGCGCGCCCCGCCGCGCCTCCATGGACACCAGCCCTTCGCTGGCCAGGCGGGCCAGCGCCTCGCGGATGGGCGTGAGCCCCAGGCCGAACCGCTCTTCCAGCTCCGCGACCCGCAAGCGGTCGTTCGCCCCCAGGTCGCCCAACAGGATTTCCTGCCGCAGGCGGTGGTACGCGCGCTCGGTGCGCGAGCCCGAGTCGAGGGCGGGGTCTTCTACAACGAACTGATTCATGAAGTAAATAGGAGTTTATACGAAACACAATATTTCATGAAAAACGTATATTTCATGAAATTCAGCGACTTTCGCAAACGGAGAAATTATCGCACCGACCGCCCTCCGTGGGCCGGTGAGCCGCCTTCTCCCCGCCGCGAAAGAGGCGTTTTCACCCCCTGTCCCGAAAGTACCCATGAAACTGAAACGATGCACCCTTCTCCCCGCGCTGGTCCTGGTCAGCGGCGCCGCGTGGTCCCAGAGCACCAGCACGGTCTACGGCCTCGTCGACCTGGCCTTCGTGCGCGAAAGCGGCGGGCCCAACGGCGCCAGCGCCTCCAAGCTCACCAGCGGCGTCGCCGGCGGCTCGCGGCTGGGCTTTCGCGGCACCGAAGACCTCGGTGCGGGGCTCTCGGCGTTCTATGTCCTGGAAATGGGGCTCAACGCGGACAACGGCACGCTGGGGCAGGGCGGTCTCGCGTTCGGGCGGCAGTCGCTCGTGGGCCTGCAGGGCGGTTTCGGCAGCCTCTCGCTCGGCCGCCAGTACACCCCCATCGCCTTCGTCCAGACCGAGACGGATCCCTTCATCACGGGCCTGGCCGGGACGTCCGCCAACCTGATCAGCGCCGGCGGCGCGGGCGGCAACAACCGCATGGACAACACCGTGCGCTACACCTACGCGGCCAAGGCGGGCTGGACCGCCGATGTGGTCTACGGCCTGGGCGAAACGCCCGGCGACAGCAGCGCGCGGCGCCAGTACGGTGGCGCGATCGGTTATGTGTCGGGTCCGGTGTACGTCAAGCTGGGCCACCACAACGTCAACAGCGCCGCGTCGGTGCCGGCGAAGATGAGCTTCCTCGGGGCGAAATACGACTTTGGCGTGGCGACGGCGCATTTCAACTACGTGGTGAACAAGGGCTCGGCGGTGTTCGGCCTGGTCAACGCGGATTCGCGCGACGTGCTGCTGGGGGTGTCGGTGCCTTATGGGGCAGGGCGGTTCATGGCCTCGTACATCCGCAAGAACGACCGGACCGCCGCCCACCACGATGCGAGCCAGTGGGCGCTGGGTTACACGCACGCCCTGTCCAGGCGCACGGGTGTCTACGCCTCGATCGCGCGCATCGACAACAGCGTGCCCGCAGGCTCCCCACCGGCTTCTACCGGGTGGGCAACGCCACCGAACAAGGCCTGGGCAACCGGGCCTACAACGTCGGCATCCGCCATGCCTTCTGACGCCTGCCGCGCGCCAGAAGCATCCTTCCCTTCATTTCCTTCAGACACCATGAACACCTCCTTCCATCGCCGCTCCTCGCTGCGGCTGCTGCTCGCCACCTTCGCCGCCGCGGCGCTGCTCGCGCCGAAGGCGCAGGCCCAGGCGCCGAACTACCCCAACAAGCTGATCACCATCGTGGTGGGCTACCCCGCTGGCGGCGACACCGACGTGCTGGCGCGGTTGATCGCCGAGAAGCTCGCCCCCCGCCTGGGACAACCCGTGGTGGTCGACAACCGCACCGGCGCCGCCGGCACCATCGCGACCAACTACGTCTCCAAGGCACGCCCGGATGGCCACATCCTGCTGCTGGCCCCCAACACCGCGGCCATCACGCCCCACGTGATGACGGCCGCCGGCAGCGCGATCGACCCGAGCACGGAACTGACCTCCATCGTCCAGCTGGGCAGCCAATCGCTGTTCGTCGTCGCGGCGACCGCGACCGGCGTTTCTTCCGTGAAGGAGCTGGTGGCCAAGGCCAAGGCCGGCGGCATCGTGAGCTACGCCAGCCCTGGCAACGGTTCGCCCATGCACATCCTCGGCGAACTCTTCAACAAGTCCACCGGCACGAAGATCACGCAGATTCCGTACCGGGGCAGCATGCCCGCCATCGCCGACGTGGTGGGCGGGGCGATCCCGCTGATGTACACCACGCTGGGTCCCGCCGCGCCGCACATCAAGTCGGGCCGCCTGGTCCCGCTGGCGGTGGCCGACCTGAAGCGCTCGCCCTTTCTGCCCGATGTGCCCACGCTCGCCGAGCAGGGCATCATGGGGGCCGAGGTCGGGGCCTGGCAGGCGCTGATGGGGCCCAAGGGCATGCCCGCCGACCTGGTCCAGCTGATCAACCAGCATGTCAACGAGATCCTCAAGATGCCCGATGTGATCGCGCGGATGGAGACCATCGCGCTCGCGCCAGCGGGTGGAGACCCTGGCAAGCTCGCGAAGCTGGTGGCCGCCGACTATGTCCGCTATGGCAAGGTCGTGGCCGAATTTGGTATCAAGGCGGACTGAGCGCCGCAAGCACCGTGACCCACCATCCACAGAACCTTTTGTCCCGCCTTTCACCGCAGCCGCCGCTCCCCTTCGAAGCCGCGCAGGCCTACGAAGAGACCGTGCTGGGCTGGGCCGCCGACGCGCCGCTGCCGGCCGGCATCGCCGTCGCGCGCGACCGCGCCTATGGCCCCGATCCGCAGCACCGCTGCGACGTGTACCGGTCCACCGATGCGCGGGACGACGCCCCCATCCTGATCTTCTGGCACGGCGGCGGCTGGACCAACGGCTACAAGGAGTACGTTGCCTTCATGGCGCCAGCCGTGGTCGGCCTGGGCATGGTGCTGGTGGCGCCGGGCTACCGGCTGGCGCCGGGGCACCGGCTGCCGGCGGCGTTCGAAGACGGCCTGGCGCTCACCCGCCATGTGATCGCCCATGCGGCCGACTTCGGCGGTCGCGGCGACCAGATCTACCTGGCGGGGCATTCCGCCGGCGCGCATCTGGCGGCGCTGGTGGCCTTGCGGCGCGATGAAGCGGGCGGCGCCGGCATTCCCCGGGCGCGATCCGGGCCTGCCTGCCCGTGAGCGGCATCATGGATCTGCACCACCCCGATCCCCCCGCGGCCAGCCTGGAAGAGCGCATCTACAGCATGGTGCTGAGCGACGCGGCGCACGACGCCGTGATGAGCCCGCTGTGCTGGACGGTGGGCAACACCATCCCCATGTACCTCAGCCATGGCGAGTCCGACAGTGCCCGGGTGGTTCATTCGAACCGCCGCATGGCGGCCTTGCTGGCCAGGCAGCCGGGGCCGTCCCTGCTGCACGAGGAGCCCAGCCTGGACCATTTTGCGACCCACACCTGCCTGCGCGACCCGAAGGCGGCGTGGTACCAGCGCCTGGCCGGCCTGCTGCACGCCCACCGGCGCCTGGATCCATCCGCTGTTTGAGAGGAAAAAGAATGCAGACCACCCCCACCCCCGCCGAGAGGGAAACCGCTTTCATCACCGGAGGCGCCTCCGGCATCGGCCGCGCCACGGCGCTGCGCCTGGCCGAGGACGGTTTCCGCGTCGTGGTGATCGACCGCAACGCGGCGCAGGTCGACACGCTGCTCGCGGAACTCACCCAGGCCGGGCGCGACGCGGCCGGCCACGCGGTCGACGTGTGCGACCGCCCGGCCATCGCGGCGCATGAAGCCGGGCGGCCGGGTCGTGACGGTGTCCTCGCGCGCGGCGCTGGGCGGCACCGGTTTTGCGCACTACGTGGCCTCGAAAGCCGCGGTGGTGGGCCTGACCCGGGCCATGGCGATGGACCTTCGCCAGCGGCAGATCGCGGTCAACTCGATCGCACCGGGCTTCACCGACACCGGCATGACGCGCGCCATGACGCCCGAGCAGCACGCGGCGGCCAGCGCGCTCGAACCCAGCGGGCGGCCCGTCGATCCGGGCGAGATCGCCCATGCCATTGCCTTCCTCGCGTCGCCGCGCACCCGCTTCATCACGGGCCAGACCCTCTTCGTGGATGGTGGCAAGTCGCTGGGCGGCCTGGGCCTGTGAGGAGGCCGCGATGATCGTTCGAACCGCGTGTCTCGAAGGCACCGTGAAGCCGGAGGACGTGGACCGCCTGGATGCCTTCGTGATCGAGCAGGTGGTGCCGCTGATGAAGCGCTTTCCCGGCGTGCGCGCCGTGCGGGTGCTGCGCGCCCTGTCCATCGAGGACGGCGGCCCGCGCCTGCACATGACCTTCGAATCCTCCTACGACTCGGTGGACGCCATGGAGCGCGCGTTTGCCGATCCCGTTCGCCAGGTGCTGAAAGCCCAGCTCGCGCAGATCCGGCCCTGGTTCCAGGGCCGCCTGTTCCACGTCACGCAAAAGGTGCTGGCCGACGGGCCTTGCCCGACGCCCGACAGGGCATAGCCGACCAAATTAGTCTGCATGCCACTTCCCACGCCGAACGTTTGCCGGTAGAATTCAGTTCGTTTCAAGTAAGAAACACGGGTTTACTAAAGAAACGTTTGGCGCCCGGAGGCGGCCAGGCACTTCAAGGATTGCAGATGAGCGTACTGGGCATCGATCAAATCACCTACGGCGCCGCCGACCTGCCGCGCTGCCGCCAGTTCTTCCTGGACTGGGGCCTGTCGCTGGTGCAGGAATCTCCCCAGGAACTGGTGTTCGAATCGCTCAACGGCTGCCGTGTGGTCGTGGCGCACTCCGACAAGCCCGGCCTGCCGGCCGGCGTGGAGCCCGACCCGACGCTGCGCGAGGTGGTCTGGGGCGTGGACACGGCCGAGAGCCTGGCGCTCTACCGCAGCCGCCTGCAGGGCCAGCCCGGCTTCGTGGACGCCGATGGCCGCTTCGGCTGCACCGACCCCAATGGCCTGGCGGTGCGCCTGCAGCTCACGAAAAAGCGCGAGGTGCAGATCGAGAGCGCGCTCGTCAACACCTGGAGCGACCGCCCGCGCCGCAACCAGCGCAGCCCGGCCTACGACCGCGCCACGCCGGTCGAGGTGGGCCACGTGGTGTTCTTCGTGACCGACCTCAAGGCCACCGGCGCCTTCTACATCGACAACCTGGACTTCGTGGTCTCCGATCTGTACCCCGAGCGCGGCCTGTTCCTGCGCTGCGCGGCCGAGGGCGGCCACCACGACCTGTTCCTGCTGCAGCCGCCCGAGCCGCGCAAGGGCCTGAACCACGTGGCCTTCTCCGTGCGCGACCTGCACGAAGTGGTCGGCGGCGGCATGCACATGTCGCGCAGCGGCTGGAGCACCGAGCTCGGCCCGGGCCGACACCCGATCTCCTCGGCGATGTTCTGGTACTTCGAGAGCCCGGCCGGCGCGCTGGTGGAGTACTACACCGACGAGGACGAACTCACCGCCGACTGGGAGCCGCGTGAATTCACGCCCGGTCCGACGGTGTTCGCCGAATGGGCCATCAAGGGCGGCATCGACGGCCATACGCGCCGCCAGGTGAACGCCGGTGCGCCCAGCGGCAAATTCATGACCGACAAGCCCAAGCCGCCCACGGAATGACGACACCGAAGGAGACACCGCATGCGAACCCCCGACCTCTACAACGAAACCCACCAGACGCGCACCGCTCCCCCGACCTCGTATGAGGGTTTGCTGGGCGATTCGATCGAACGCGCCTACGCTCAGGGCATCCACGACCTCGAAGGCCTGGTGAAGTACCTCAACGACGCGGGGCCCTCGGGCCCCAATGGCCAGCGCTGGACCGAGCAGTCCTTCCAGCAGGAAATGGCCCGCCTCGGCGCCTGAACCCCGCCGCCCGACCCCAGCCCCACCGCCAGGAGACACGTCCATGGATACCTCTGTCATCAATGTTCAGCTCGACCCGGTCGACGCCGTCCTCGAAGTCGGCCTCAAAGACCTGTGGTTCCCGGTCTGCCCGTCCAGCTTCGTGAAGAACGACCCGATCTCGATCCGCCGCCTGGGCTACAAGATCGCGCTCTGGCGCGACCAGGCCGGCCAGGTCCACGCGCTGGAAGACCACTGCCCGCACCGCGGCGCGCCGCTCTCGCTGGGCGTGAACCTGGGCGACCGCCTGGCCTGCCCGTACCACGGCGTCGAAGTGCGCTGCGACGGCACCGTCACCCGCGTGCCCGGCAGCCCCGGCTGCAAGCTCGAAGGCTCGCGCCCCGCGCGCATGTTCCACGCCGCCGAAGCGGCCGGCGCGATCTTTCTCTACAACGCGAGCAACCCCATCCTGGACGACGCGCCGCCGCTGCAGCTGCCCGAAGAACTGACCTCGCCCGAGTGGTCGAACTTCCTCTGCTACACCGAGTGGGGCGGCGACTACCGCTACGTGGTCGACAACGTCATGGACCCGATGCACGGCGTGTACCTGCACAAGCAGTCGCACACCATGAGCGAGGGCGACAGCCAGGCCGAGTTCCAGATCCGCGACATCCCCAACGGCTTCTGCTTCGAGAAGAAGGGCCAGCGCGGCGTCAACTTCGACTGGACCGAGTGGATGGACCTGGGCATCCACGTGATGCGCCTGGAGATCCCGTACCCCAAGACCGGCGGCCCCGGCGGCAACTTCACCATCATCGGCAGCTACACGCCCATCAGCAACCGCACCTCGGGCGTGTTCCACTGGCGCTGCCGCCGCGTGACCGGCTGGCAGCGCGACACCTGGCGCTTCCTCTACAAGAACCGCCTGGAAGAGCGCCACTGGAACGTGCTGGAGCAGGACCGCGTGGCGGTGGAGAACATGGAGCCCGACGCCAACAAGCGCGAGCACCTGTACGCGCACGACATGGGCATCGTGCGCCTGCGCCGCCACCTCAGAAACCTGGCCAAGGCCCAGCTCGACAAGCCCATGTGAGAATCGCGGGATGAGCAACAACGCCACCACCCTGCAAGCCTGGGTCCACACGCTGCGCCACGAAGCCGATGACGTGATCAGCGTGGACCTGCGTCCCGCCCCCGATGTCGTGTTCCCGCCGTTCGAGGCCGGCTCGCACATCGACCTGCACCTGCCCAACGGCATGGTGCGCAGCTACTCGCTGTGCAACAACAGCCAGGAGCGCCACCGCTACGTGGTGGGCGTGCTCAAGGACCGCACCAGCCGCGGCGGTTCGCGCTGCGTGCACGAGCAGCTGCGCGTGGGCATGCGCATCACCATCAGCGCGCCGCGCAACCACTTCGGCCTGCACGAAGAGGCCAGCCACACGGTGCTGGTGGCCGGCGGCATCGGCGTCACGCCCGTGCTGTGCATGGCGCGCCGCCTCAAAGACCTGGGCCGCAGCTTCGAATTCCTGTACTTCGCGCGTTCGCGCAAGAGCGCGGCCTTCATCGACGAGATCGAGGCCCTGGGCGTGCCCGTGACCTGGCACTTCGACGACGAGAAGGGCGGCCCGCCCGACCTCACGGCCCTGCTGGGCCGGCGCGCGCCCTCGGCCAGCGAGCACTTCTACGCCTGCGGCCCGGCCGTGATGCTCGACAACTTCGAGAAGACCTGCGCCGCGCTGGGCCACAGCAACGCCCACATCGAGCGCTTCACGGCGGTCGAGGTGGCGGCCGCAGACGACGCGAAGACCCGCTTCACCGTCGAGCTGCGCCGCAGCGGCCAGATGTTCGAGGTCACGCCCGACACCACGCTGCACAAGCGCCTGATCGAGATCAACGCCGACGTGCCCTTCAGCTGCGAAGAGGGCATCTGCGGTTCGTGCGAAACCAAGGTGCTCGAAGGCATCCCCGACCACCGCGACATGGTGCTGACCGACGCCGAGCGCGCGGCCAACAAGGCCATGATGGTCTGCGTCTCCGGTTGCAAGAGCGACCGGCTGGTGTTGGACATCTAAGCGTCGATCGATCCGTCGGCGGCGGCAGCCCCGCACTGCCGCCGCAGCTTGCCGAGCACCGTGTACAGCATGCGGCGCTCGTCCCGGCTGAGCGTGAGGATCATCTGCGCCTGGCTGCGCCGCGCCAGCGGCATGATTTCCTGGTACAGCGCCTGACCAGCTTCGGTCATCAAGCAGATGAGGCCCTTGCGACCCCGGGGACCCGGCGTCTGCATCTCCACCAGGCCCCGGTCACCCAGCAGCCGCAGCGCGCGGCTGACCTGCGCCTTGTCGGCGGCCGCCAGTTCCACCAGTTCCGCGAACGGCAGTGAGCCCGCGTGCGCCAGCACGGACAGGATGCGCCACTCCGACACCGTGAGCTCGAAGCGGTTGGCATAGGGCAGGGTGATCGCGCGCCGCAGCCCGTTGCTGGTGTGGCTGAACATGGTGGTCAAAAAGTCGTGCACCGCCAGGCCCGCGCCATCGGGCGCCAGATCGGCCCAGGGGTTGCTGGCGCCGTCGTCGACCCCTTCGGGCGGCAGGGCAGAGGGCTTCGTCAGGGGCTCGTCTTGGGGCATGCGGGGATTCTCAGGGAAGCGGCGCGCCCGATCGGCCTTGCGCCGCGATCTCGTCGTTGATCAGTCAATTAAATTGCAACAAATTGTCAGAAATCGGGATTTCATCGTTGATCAGTCAACGACGAAGGCATACGATGAAGGCGTTTCTGTTGTGAACCTATGTTTCCAATATGAAACGTCTAAATGGCACGGACGGACACCGGCCTGGACCCCACCCAACGGCATGAATCGCCTTCACAGGAGTGCATTGATGAAAACGGATCGTCGACAGTGGATGGCCTTGGCCCTGGCGGCCACGGCCTTGTTTGCGGGTGGCGCGGCCGCCCAGGCCTACCCCGAGAAAACCATCAGCCTGGTCGTGGCCTATCCGCCCGGCGGCGACTCGGACGCCACCGCGCGGCTGTTCGCCGAGAAGCTGTCGCAGCGGCTCAAGCAACCCGTGATCGTGGACAACCGGCCCGGCGCGGGCGGCACGGTGGGCAACACCTACGTCTCGCGCGCCAAACCCGATGGCTACACGCTGCTGTTCACGCCCAACCCTTTCACCACCGCGCCCATGGTGCTCAAGCTCGCGCCCAACGCCAGCTACGACGCGCTCAACGGCTTCGACCCGGTCGTGCTGAGCGCCATGCAGTCGGTGCTGCTGGTGACGCACCCCGAGAGCGGCATCAAGAGCGTGGCCGACCTCGTGGCCCAGGCCAAGGCCGGCAAGCAGCTCACCTACGCCAGCCCGGGCGCGGGCTCGCCGATGCACATCGTGGCCGAGTGGCTGAACCGCGCTGCCGGCATCCAGGTGCAGCACATCCCGTTCCGCGGCGTCGGCCCGATGATTCCCGACATGCTGGCCGGGCGGGTCAGCATGGGCTACGTCACCCTGGGCGCGGTGGAGCAACACCTCAAGTCCGGCAAGCTGGTGGCGGTGGCGCTCACCGACGGCGAGCGCACACCGCTGCTGCCCAACCTGTCCACCGTGGCCGAGCAGGGCTACAAGGACGTCAAGCTCGGCGCCTGGAACGGCATCTTCGCGCCCAAGGGCACGCCCCCGGCCGTGGTCAAGCAGCTCAACGAGCACATGAACGAGATCCTGCGCATGCCCGACGTGGTCGAGAAGATGGCGACCTTCGGCTCGCGCCCGGTGGGCGGCAAGCCCGAGGCGCTGGCGAAGATCAACGCCGACGATTACGCGCGCCTCTCCAAGCTCATCAAAGACCTGAACATCCAGGCCGACTGAGCCCAGGCGAGGAACTCCCATGAGCGAATCCACCCTGGGCCGCGACACGCCGCAGGTCAACGCCCGCGCCAAGGTGCTGGGCCGCGCGGTGTACGCCGGCGACATCAAGGTCGCCGGCATGCTGCACGGCAAGATCCTGCGCAGCCCTTACCCCCATGCGCGCATCGTCCGCGTGGACACCTCGGCGGCGCTGGCCCTGCCTGGTGTCAAGGCGGTGCTCACCGGCGCCGACGCGCCGCGCACGATGTGGGGCGTGCACCAGAAGGAGCGCCGCATCCTGGCCGAGGGCGTGGTGCGCTTCGCGGGCGAAGAGGTGGCGGCCGTGGCGGCCACCACCGAAGAGATCGCGCGCGACGCGCTGGACCTGATCCACATCGAGTACGAGGAACTGCCGCCGCTGCTGACCCCCGAGGAAGCGCTGGCCGAGGGCGCGCCCGGCGTGCACCCCGGGCGCGGCAACGTGGCGCACGAGATCCGCTTCGAGCGCGGCAGCGTGGACGCCGGGTTCGCGCAGGCGGACTTGATCCATGAGGCGACCTACACCACGCACGCGCAGTACCCGGGCTACCTCGAGCCCATGGCCAGCGTGGCGGCGATCGACGCGGACGGCCGCCTGCAGGTCTGGACCTCGACGCAGTCGGTGTTCCTGGCGCGCGCGCGCCTGGCCGCCGCGCTGGAGCTGCCGGTCTCGCGCGTGCGGGTGCAGGCGGCCACCGTGGGCGGGGGCTTCGGCGGCAAGATCGTCGAGGACGACAACCAGCTCGTCGCCGGCCTGCTCGCGCTCAAGACCGGGCGCGCGGTGCGCCTCGTCAACAACCGGCTGGAGGACTTCCAGGCCGCCTGCTCCAGCGTGCCCGAGCGCATCACGCTCAAGCTGGGCATGACGCGCGAGGGCCTGATCGTCGCCAAGGACGTGCACATCGTGGCCGACTGCGGCGCCTACTGCGGCCTCTCGCCCGAGGTCATGCACGTGAGCGCCATGCGCAGCGACAACATGCACCGGCTGCAGCACGTGCGCTCGCACGCCACCATGGCCTACACGCACACGCCACCGCACGGCGCGTTTCGCGGCTTCGGCGGCACGCAGATGCTGTTCGCGCTCAACAGCCACATCCACACGATGGCCGAGCGGCTCGGGCTCGATCCGGTGGAGATCCACCAGCGCAACGCCATCGGCCGTGGCGAGACCTCCATCCACGGCTGGCAGATCGGCAGCACCGGCCTGCTCGAATGCATCGCCCAGTGCACCGAAGCCATCGGCTGGCATCAGAAGCGCACGCGGGCGCCGGGCACGGGCAGCCGCCGGCGCGGCGTGGGCATGGCCGCGGCCATGCACGTGAGCGGCAACCGCACCATCGGCAACTGGGACGGCTCCACCGTGATGATCAAGGTCAACGAAGACGGCCGCCTGGTGGTGCATTGCAGCGAAGGCGACATGGGGCAGGGCGCCATGACCATGCTGAGCCAGATCGTGGCCCACGAGCTCAACGTGCCATTGGCCCACGTGCTCGTGGTCGCGCCCGACACCGACAGCGCGCCGTTCTGCATCGGCACGCTGGCCTCGCGCGTGACCATGGCGGCCGGCAACGCCGCCATCGTGGCCGCGCAGGCCGCGCGCGACAAGCTCTTCGCCCTGGCCGCGCAGATGCTCGGTGCGCCAGCCGACCAGCTGGAGATCGCCGAAGGCCACATCCGCGTGCGCGAGCAACCCGGGCAGCGGCGCACGCTGGCCGAGGTGGCGCGCCAGCACATCTGGCGCCACGGCGGCGAAGGCATCCAGGTCATGGGCAGCTGGGACGCCAAGACCCAGATGCACGACGACCAGGTCCACGGCAACATCGCGCCCGCCTACTCGTTCGCCGCGCAGGCGGTCGAGGTCGAGGTGGACACGCAGACCGGGCAGGTCACGGTGATCGACAGCTACGTCAGCGACGACTGCGGCAAGGCCCTCAACCCGCTAGCGATCCACGGACAGACCAACGGCGCCACCGTGCAGGCCATGGGCTGGACGCTCTACGAGCAGCTGCAGCTCGAAGGCGGCCGCCTCATGAACGGCAACTTCGCCGACTACAACATGCCCACCGCCGACGCCGTGCCCCTGCTGCGCGGCGGGCTGGTGGAATCCCACGAACCCAACGGCCCGCACGGCGCCAAGGGCGCGAGCGAGACCGCCATCCTGCCGGGCGCGCCGGCGATCGCCAACGCGGTGTACCACGCGGTGGGTGTGCGCATCACCGACCTGCCCATCACGCCGCAGAAAGTGCTGGCCGCGCTGCGCGCCCTGAAGGAGGCGGCCCATGCTTGACTTCGACTTCCTCGAACCCGACAGCGTGGCCGAGGCCAGCCGCATGCTGGCCGACCTGGGCGACGAGTGCCGCGTGATCGCGGGCGGCACCGCGCTCATGCTCGGCATGCGCCAGCGCATGCTCACGCCCTCGCACCTGGTGTCGCTGGGCCGGCTCGGCGCGCTGCGCGGCATCGCGCTGGACGAGCGCGGCGGCCTGCGCATCGGCGCGCTCACGCTGCACGCCGAGGTGGCCGCCTCGCCCCTGGTGCGCGAGCGCTTTCCCATGCTCGCCAGCATGGCCGCGCGCGTGGCCAACCCGCAGGTGCGCAACCAGGGCACGATCGGCGGCAACCTCTGCTACGCCGACCCGTCCACCGACCCACCGGGCTGCCTGCTGGCGCTGAACGCGCAGGTGGTGCTCGCCAGCGCGCGCGGCGAGCGCGTGCTGGCCCTGAGCGACTTCCTGGTGGACTACTACACCACCGCGCTCGAACCCGACGAGCTGCTCAGCGAGATCCGCGTGCCCGCGCTGCCCGCCGACGCGAGCGGCCAGTACGCGCGCTTCCTGCGCACGGCGGCCGAGCACCGGCCGCTGGTCAGCGTGGCTTTCGTCGCGCGGCGCCACGGCGCGGTCTGCACCGAGGCGCGCATCGCCGTCGGTGCGTCCACCCCCATCCCCGTGCGCCTGCCGCGCGCCGAGGCGTACCTGGCCGGCAAGACCCTCACCGCCGACGTGGCGGCCGAGGCCGCCGACATCGTCGCCGCCGACATCGAACCCGTGTCCGACGCCCGGGGCGACGCCGACTTCCGGCGCGACATGGTGCGCGTGGTCGCGCGGCGCAACATCGCGGGCCTGTTCGGCCTGCCCCAGAAATAGGAACAGACCCTAGCCATGAGCCAACACCCCATCACCCTCACCGTCAACGGCGAGGCCGTGCAGAGCACCGTGCCCGCGCGGCGCCTGCTGTCCGACTTCCTGCGCGACGACCTGCACCTCACCGGCACCAAGCGCGGCTGCGAAACCGGCATCTGCGGCGCCTGCTCGGTGCTGGTCGACGGGCAGGTCGTCAAGTCCTGCCTGAGCCTGGCCGTGCAACACGACGGCCGCAGCGTCACCACGGTGGAAGGCCTGTCGCAGGGCGAGACCCTGCACCCCTTGCAGGAGAGCTTCATGCAATGCGGCGGCCTGCAATGCGGCTACTGCACGCCGGGCTTCCTCATGACCTCGTGCGCGATGCTGGCGGCCAACCCCTCGCCGAGCGAAGACGAGGTGCGCCATGGCCTCAACGGCAACCTCTGCCGCTGCACCGGCTACACCCAGATCGTCGAATCCATCCTGACCGCTGCGGAGAAGATGCGTGGAAATTGAAAAAACCCTGTTGCTGGACGCGCCGCCGGCGCGCGTCTGGGCCCTGCTGCTGGACCCGAATGCCATGGGCGCCTGCGTGCCTGGCATGGAGTCCATCGACGTCGTGAGCGACGACGAGTACGTGGCCGTGATGAAGGTGAAGATCGCCTTCATCAGCGCGCGCTTCAAGCTCAAGACCCGCATCGTCGAGCGCGACGAACCGCGCTACCTGCGCGCCGAAGGCACGGGCGAGGACGCCTCGGTGGCCAGCTCGCTCAAGCAGAACAGCGAGATGTGGCTGCAGGAGCGCGAGGGCGGCGGCACCGAGCTGCGCATGAAGGTCAAGGTGGACGTGCTCGGCCGCATGGGCACCTTCGGCCTGGGCGTGATGAAGACCAAGGCCGACCGCATGTGGGACGAGTTCGGCGTCAACGCGGCGGCGCGCCTGGCCGGCGGCACCGGGGCGGCGGTGGACGTGCCGGTGCCCCCGGTGGTCGTCGAAGCGGCCGCGCCCGTGGAGCCGGTGCCGCCGCCCCCGGCGCGCCCCGAACCCACGCCGCCGGCGGCGAGCGCGCGACGCCCCGGCTTCTGGGCGCGCCTGCGGGGCGGCTCGGGTCAGGACATCCGCGTGGAAGTGCGGCGCGGCGACACCACCATCACCGTGCACTGGCCGGTGCAGGCCTCGCAGGACTGCGCGGCCTGGCTGCGCACGCTGGTCTGACCCACCGCATCTTCAAAAAAAAAGGCCCGCTCGAGCGGGCCTTTTTTTTATGCGGCGGCGCCCGGGTAGGGGCTGGTGTCCGCCGCCGTGAGCATGGCGCGCGCCAGCTGCTCCATGAGCGACTGCCGCAGCGGCAGCGAGGCCGCGTCGGCCCACAGGTTGCGCAGCTCCAGCGGGTCCTGCCGCAGGTCGTAGAGCTCGCCCCAGGGCTGGCCGTCGTACACCGTGAGGCGGTGGTCGTGGTTGCGCAGGGTGCGCATGCGCACGCGGCGGTCCATGCCGAAATCGCTGCGCTGGCTTTCTTCCTCGATCAGCAGTTGCTGGCGCACCCCGCTCGCCTGGCCGGTGACCACCGGCAGCAGGGAAGCGCCCTGCATGCCGTTGGTGGGCTCCAGGCCGGCGCGCTCCAGCACGGTGGCCGCGATGTCGATGGTCTGCGTCAGCGCGGCCGAGGCCGCCGTGGCCGGCGCCTGCGCGCCATCGCGCCAGATGAAGGGCACGCGGGTGAGGGCGGGGTAGTGCAGGCCGCCCTTGAACATCAGGCCGCGCTCGCCCAGCAGGTCGCCGTGGTCGCTGGTGAACATCACCACCGTGTGTTCGTCCAGCCCGAGCGCGCGCAGCCGCGCCATCACCAGGCCGATGTGGTCGTCGATGTTGGCCAGGCTGCCATGGTTCAGTGCGATGGCCTCGCGCGCTTCCTGTTCGGAGCAGGCGAAGCTGCCGTAGCCGGGGCGGAACGCGGGGTTGTGGCGGCGCTGCTCGCGCAGCCATTGCACCGGCGGTGGCGGGTCGGTCAGCTCGGCGTGGAACGACGCGGGCAGCGACACGTCGTCGGGCCGGAACAGGTCCCAGTAGCGGCCGGGCGGCGTGAAGGGGTGGTGCGGGTCGGGGAACGAGCACTGGATGAAGAACGGCTGCTCCGCGCTCGCCATGCGGTCCAGCGCGTGGCAGGTCTGCTCGGCGATGTAGGCCGTGGGGTACAGCGCCTCGGGCACGCGCGTGCGCCAGGCGTGGCCGATGCGCGCAAGGTGCAGGTCGGGCGTGGGGATCGCGTGGGCGGGGCCGATCAGGCGGTCCGCGTCGGGCGTCTGCTGCCGCAGCCAGCGCCGCCAGTGGCCGTGCTGCTCGTCGGCGTGGCCGATGGTGAGCGCGACCTGCTCGAAGCCGTAGTAGGGCAGCTCCAGCTCGTGGGCCGGGTCTTCCTCCCAGCGCTGCCACACCTCCTGGCCGTAGCGCCCCGGGTAGGGGCGCAAGGCCTCGTGCGGGCGGCGCGGGCCCTTGCCGGGCCAGGCCGTGGGCAGGGTGGTGATGTTCTGCAGGTGCGACTTGCCCACCAGCGCGGTCTGGTAGCCGGCCTCGCGCAAGGTCTCCACGAAAGTGCGCTCGCCCAGCGAGAGCTCGCGCCCGTTCATCTGCAGCCCGTGCACGCTGGGCAGGCGCCCGGTCATGAGCGAGGCGCGGTTGGGCTGGCAGATGGGCGTGGCGACGTGGAAGTCGTCGAAGCGGCAGCCCTGCGCCGCCAGCGCGTCGATGTGCGGCGTGCGCACCTCGGTGTTGCCGTAGCAGCCGAGGTGGTCGGCGCGGTGCTGGTCGGTGATGAACAGCAGGAAGTTCGGTCGCCGTGCCATGCCGCCGTGCGCCTCAGTCGGCCTTGATGTTGAGTTCCTTGGCCAGCTTGCCGTAGCGCTCGTTGTCGGCCTTCATGAAGTCGGCCAGCACCTGCGGCGTGCCGCCCAGCACGTCCAGGCCGGCGCCGGCGAGCTTCTCGCGCACGTCGGGCAGCTGCAGCGCTTCGTTGAAGGCCTGGTTCAGGCGCGCGATCACCGGCGCGGGCGTGCCGGTCGGCACGAACACACCGTACCAGGCGTTCACCTCGACGCCGCTCACGCCTTGTTCGGTCGCGGTGGGCACATCCGGCAGCAGCGGCGAGCGCTTCTTTTCGGTCAGCGCCAGCGGCACCAGCTTGCCGCCCTTGATGTGCGGCACCGCGCCACCCAGGCCGGTGAACAGCAGCTTGACCTCGCCGCTGAGCGCGGCGGTGATGGAGGGGCCCACGCCACGGTAGGGCACGTGCATCAGATCGACCTTGGCCGCGCTCTTGAGCATCTCGCCCGCGAAGTGCATGGGCGAGCCGTTGCCGGGGCTGCCGTAGGGCAGGCCGGGCGACTTGCGCGCGGCATCCAGCGCGGCCTTGAGGTTGGTCACGCCCAGCGAGGGGTTGGCCACCAGCACCATGGGCGTGGTGGCGGGCGAGATCACGGGCACCAGGTCCTTGTGCACGTCCACGCCACCGCCCGCGCCGGCCGGCAGCACGTGGGGCGAGATCACCATGGTGTTGGGCGTGAGCAGCACGGTGTGGCCGTCGGCGGTCGAGCGCGCCACCGCGCCGGCACCCAGCAGCGCACCGGCGCCGGGGCGGTTGTCCACCACCACCGGCTGGCCCAGCTTGGGCGCCATCTTCTCGGCCAGCACGCGCGCGGCCAGGTCGGGGCCGCCGCCGGGCGGGAAGGGCACCACGATGGTGATGGGCTTGCTCGGGAAGGTCTGCGCCGCCGCGAAGGGCAGGGCCGAGGCGAGCGCGAGGCCGATCAGGCCCAGGGTGAAGTGGCGTTTCTGGTTTTTCATGGTGTGTCTCCTAGGGAAAGGTGGGGAAATCTCAGGCCTGGGCGAGCGGCACGTTCCAGGCGTCGTAGCCGTAGACCCAGTCGGCGTTGCCCTGGCCCTTCATCCACTGGTTGCCGCGCGAACCGATCTGGATCTTGGCCGTGCGCTCCTGGCGCGTCGTCTCGTAGCGGCGCAGCGCCTCGGTGGCCTGCGCACGGGTGCCCACACCGGCCAGCGCGCGGCCCAGCACCACCGCGTCTTCGATCGCCATGCCCGCGCCTTGCGCCATGAAGGGCAGCATGGGGTGGCAGGCATCGCCCAGCAGGGTCACCGTGCCCTGCGACCACTGCGGCAGCGGCTCGCGCTCGTACAGCGCGCTCTTGAGCGTGGTGTCGCAGGCCTCGAGCAGGGCGCGGGCGTCGGCGTGGAAGTCCTTGTAGAAACCGCGCAGCTCGTGCACGTCGCCCGGGCTGGTCCAGGACTCTTCGGTCCAGCTCTCCTGGCCGGTGGTGGCGAAGACGAAGGTCTCCTTGCCCTGGTTGAGCGGGAAGGTGACGATCTGGCTCTGCGGGTTGGGGCCCCACCACTTGGTGAAGGCCTCGATCTCGGGCACGTGCTTCACGCGCTCGGTGGGCACCACCGAGCGGAACGACACCACGCCGGTGAAGCGCGGGCTTTCCTCGCCGAACAGGGCGGTGCGCACGCGCGAGTGGATGCCGTCGGCGCCCACCACCACGTCGAAGGTGGCTTCGCTGCCGTCGTCGAACTGCAGGGTCACGCCCGCGTCGTTCTGGCTCAGCGTCTTCAGGCGCTTGTCGAACGCGATCTGCTCGATGGGGAACTGCTCGGCCAGCGCGGCCAGGATGTCGGCGCGGTGGATCGTGACCTGCGGCGCGCCGTACTGCTCTTCGGCGACGTTGCCCATGCCCAGGCGCGAGGTTTCCTTGCCCGTGTCCCAGTCGCGGCTGATGCGGAAGGTGGGCTGGGCGCCGGTGCGGCGGATGAAGGCACCGGCGCCCAGGCCGTCGATGGCGCGCACCACGTTGGGCGTGAGGTTGATGTCCGCGCCCACGCGCGAGAAGCCCTTGGCCTGCTCGAACACGGTCACCTCGTGGCCCTGCTTGCGCAAGGCGATCGCGGCGGCCAGACCGCCCACACCGCCGCCGGCGATACCGATTCTCAAACTGCTCATGGGGCTGCTCCTGCAATGTCGAAGCGTGCATTGTTGAGCGCGGGCCCCGCGCACTCAACCGCTTGGGCGCCCGAAATGGGTACGATTCGTCCATGGATGTCCTCAGCGAAGTGCTCGCCATCTGCCGCGCCGAACGCGCGGTCACGGCCCGGTTCCACCTGTCTGCGCCCTGGGGCTTGCATTCCAATGGGGTGTCTGGCGCCGCCATGATCCGCATGGCGCGCGGCGCGCCCTGGTGGGTGGAAGCGGCCGGCGGCGGCGGGCCACTGCGCGTGGAGCCCGGCGATCTGGTGATGATGCCGCTGGGCGCGGCCCACCGCATGGGCTCCGCGCCCGACGCGCCCACCGTGCCCTTCGCCCAGCTGCTCACCCAGCGCACGCCCGGCGCGCGCGACGAAGCGCCGCTGGACCTGCGCCACGGCGGCGGCGGCGAAGGCTGCGAAATGTTCAGCGCGCTGCTCTGGTTCTCGGCCTACTGCCGGCACTCCGTGCTCAGCGTGCTGCCGCCGCTCATCCATGTGCGCGCGAGCGAACTGCCCACGGCCGTGATCCTGGCCGCGTCCATGGAAACACTCGTCACCGAAACGCTGGACCAGCGCCCGGGCTGGCGCCTTTCGGCCAGCCGCATGGGCGAGCTGCTGCTCATCAACATCCTGCGCGGCCACCTGCTGCGCGGCGCCGGCCCGGTGGAGGCCAACTGGTGGCGCGGCCTGTCCGACCCCGCCATCGCGCGCGCCATCGCCGCCATGCACCGCGAGCCCGCGCGCAGCTGGACGGTGGAGACCCTGGCGCGCGAAGCCGCCATGTCGCGCTCGCGCTTCAGCGACCGCTTCAAGGCCCTGGTGGGCGACACGCCCATGGGTTACCTGGGCGGGCACCGCATGGCGCTCGCGGCCGAACAGCTGGAAGCCGGCCACCTGCCGCTGGCCCAGGTGGCGCAGGACGCGGGCTACGAGTCCGACAAGGTGTTCGCGCGCGCGTTCCGGCGCTGGTCGGGCCTGTCGCCCACGGCGTATGCCAAGCACGAGGTGGCGCGCCGCACCGCCATGACCGATCCGCACACGGCGTCGGCGGGGGACTGACTCAGGGCGCGATGGGCGCCACGGCCAGCAGGTGGTTGGAAAAGCTGGTCTCGGTTTCGCAGCGCCAGGTGGCCCACAGCTTGCAGCCCTCGGCCGACCCCATGTCCAGCTCCAGGGCCAGCCAGTTGCGGGCCGCCATCACATGCTTGTCGTGCCCCGGGAAGGGCATCACCTCCGCGACGTACTGCACGTCGATGTTCTGCGGCTGCTTGGCATTGCTGTTCAGCCACGAGAGAAACAGCCGCTCCATCACCCCCATGAGCGAGGGATGCACCACGGCCGACGAGGTGAACTGATGGATCTGGGACCAGGTCTCCGTGGCCGGCAGGTCCTTGCGGTAGGCCGTGCCCCAGGCCGCGACGTGCACATCGCCGGACACCAGGGACACGCGGATCTTCTTGTCGCGCGACAGTTGGGAGAGCACCTCCAGCAGGCGCTTGCGCTCGCCCTCGTGGTCGTCGTGTGACCAGTGGTCCTTCAGGTCGTCGGCATTGCTGTCGGTGACGTGGTCCTGCCCGAACTTGTCCATCAGCAACTCGGCCAGGGGCAGCTTCGGGTGCACCACCGGCACCGAAGACATGAACAGCAAATGCTGGCACCCGCTGCTGGGCTGCGCCTTCGTGCCGCCGGGCGCCAGGCTGTTCGTCCACTTCTTGATCCGGCCCCAGGTGTCCGACCCCATCACCTGCGCGCGCGAGCGCTCGGTGCGCAGGTCGGCCGCGACGATGGCCACCGGCCCGACGGCGTAGGCCGAGGTGAACCCGGGCTGGTCGTCCAGCAAGGGCAGGGCCTGCGCGTCCTTGGCCAGCACCTGGCTCCAGGCGATGGGCTTGAGCATCGGGTCCTGCCGCGAGAAGCCCGCCGGCGTCGTGTCCTGCAGCTCGGGTAGATCGCCCAGGGCATGCTGCATCTGGAACACCCAGAAGGCGCGCCGCGCGTGGCGGAACAGCGCCTGGAAGAGCGGGCTGTTCTGCATCTCGCAGCTGTACGAACCCCAGCCGTCGAAGATGTCGTGGTCGTCCCACATCATCACGGTGGGGATGGATGCCATCGCCGCGCTCGCGTCCAGCGTGGCCGTGGGCGACGACCAGGGCTTGCGCTCTTTGGGGAGCCAGCGCTGCTTGTACAGGGTGAAGTAATAGTCCTCGATCTCGCGCTCGAGCGCCTTGGTGACCTTGAAGTCCAGCTGCGCCTGCCGGGGCAAGGCCACCCACTGCCGCAGCGCCTTGATGTCTTCCCAGATCGAATCGAAGTAGATCTGGTCGCCGCCCATGAGCATCAGATGAAAGCGCTGCAGACCTTTTTCATGGATGCGCTTCTCGTGCCACAGCTGCTCCTTGTCCAGCAGCTTCACTTCGCCAGAACCTTGCTTGCGGCGCAGCGCGCGGTCGTGGCTGTAGAGCAGGTCTTCCCACACCGCATCGGACGTGCGGATGAGCTTGCGCATCACGGCCGGGTCGGAAAACCCGTTGCACGACACATAGGCCATGCGCGGCGAGAAATCCTTGCCCGGCACCGTCATGCGCCACGTCGGTCCGCCCGGCACGCCGTAGCTCACCGTGCGCTCGCTCTTCAGGACCTTGCAGGAAACGTCGTAGCGCAGATAGCGTTCGCCGGGGATGGCCAGCAGCTCCTTCGGTGCGGGGCAGGCCTTGCCGTCCACCTCCAGCGCAGGCACCGGCGCGCCGGCCTTGATGCCCACCAGCGCCGTCACCTTCCAGACATCGCCTTTGCCGATGCCGCGGAACGACAGCACCGGCCCCAGCAGAAGATCTTTTTCGTTCATGTGTTCAAGCTCCCTTCAAGCATTCATTTCCTTGGCCACCACCTTGACGATCCGCGCGCGCGACACCGCCCTGCGCGCCACCAGCGCCGCCTCACCCGTCTGCTGCAGCCACTCGAAAAACCGTTGGCTCGCGTGGCGCGTCTGCGAGTCGTCGCGGCAGTTGGCCAGGAAGGCGAACTGCACCTTCTGCACGTCGTCCGCCACGAACACCCCGAAGGGGCCGCTCACCACCGTCGCGCCCGGAAACCCCAGCAGCGAGGTGGCCTGGGTCTCCGTCGCGCCCCGGTGGCAGGCGATCAGATGCAGCGGCCCATGCGCCGAAGCCAGCAAGTCGATGCGCTGGTGATCCTCCAGAAAGGGCCGCCCCACCAGTTCGCGCGCGGCGGCCACGCCGAACGAGGCCGGAATCGCGTGAACCACCACCGCCACGTCCTTGCCGTCCAGCTTGACCACCACACCGCCGTCCACCACCTTGGCCCCCTGCAGCCCGCCCAGCGCCGTCCTGAGCGTCGATTCCATCGCCGCCTTCCGCTGGCGGAAATCGAGCCGGGTCCAGTCCAGGGCCGCGCCGACATCGAAGCGCGTCGAGGCGCTGGCCTGCACGCCGCGTTGCGCCAGCGAGATCACGGCATCCGAGAGCGCCTCGAACACGCGCTTCTTCGCGTCGGCCACGGTCTTCACCTCTCCGCCCCGGAAGGCCGTCTGCCGCGAGAGGTAGTCCTGGAAGCGCCGGTTGCGCTCACCCGCCGCGCCCTTGGCCTCGGCCACGGTCGGCAGCGCCACCAGGCGCACCTTCGCCTGCGCCGAGCGAAGGCCCTCCATGTACTCCGCGTGGCAGATGCCGATGTCCTGCTCGCCCGCGGCCCAGCCCGCGTTGCCGTTGCTCAGCACGATGAGCACATCGCAGTCGCGCACGGCCTGCAGGCAGGCATCCCAGCTGTCCTGCGTGCCTTCGGCGGGCGGCGCGTCTTCGTTGATCCAGACCTCGAACAGCTTTCGCCCCAGCACCTGCGCGGACTCGATCTCGGCTTTCAGCGCCTGGCGCAGGTCCGTCAAGGTGGTCTTGCTGTCGGCGGGGCAGGGGTCCAGGCAACGGCTGGAGAGCATCACGCGGATGAGAGACTTGGCCAAGAGGCGTTCCTTGTTGTTGTTGAACCTGGCGGATCGGCCCGCAGGTCTTGCGCCAGAGGACGCTGCTGGATTCTGGGCAAGATTTCCCTCGGCATCAACCGCTGGCGCCCGTTTCGCCGCTGCTCTTACCCCATCTGTGCATGTCAGACGCGGCGGTAATTCACCTCGACGGCCAAGGCCTCTTCGCCGGTGGGCGAGATGTTGTACATGCGCAGGTCCAGCGTGTCGTCGTCCGGCTGATCGATCGCGGTGCGCCAGCCCCAGCGCGGGCCGCCCTGGCCGTCGGCGTAGCTGCCCAGCATCGACAGGCGCGGGTCGCCAGGCGTGCCGGTGCTGAACATGAGGGACGTGCCCGTGCCGAAACTCTCGGCCCACGCCGACTCGTAGCGGCGCTCGTCGAGGTGGTGCGCGATCAGCGCCACACCTTCCATGGGCTCACCGCCGCAGTGGCCGCTGTACTCGTGCAACAGCACGCGGCCACCGAGAAGCACGCGGATGCTGCCGCGCTGCACCGAGTCTTCGGCCGGCTCGCCCGGCTCGAACCAGAGGCGAAAGCGCCCCTGCCACTGCCCTGCCATGCGCGCCATCTGGGCGTGCACGCCGCCCGCCAGCGAGACTTCGAATTCCTTGCGACCCATGATGTCTCCTTCCGAACCGACCGGCTACGCGCGGGCGCGGCGCCGGGTGATCTCGATCGCCGCGATGCACACCGTCAACCACGCCACACCGAAGGCGAACCCGGCGACCACATCGCTCGCCCAATGCACCTGCAGGATCACGCGGCTCCAGCCGATGCTGAAAGCCAAGGCCGAGGCCAGCAGCACGCTGGGCAGATGCCAGCGCGGCGGCAGCAAGCGCAGGCACAAGTAGGCCAGCATGCCGTACACCACCAGCGAACCCGAGGTGTGCCCGCTGGGAAAGCTGTAGCCATCGGCCTGCGCGAAGCCGTGCTCGTGCAAGGGGCGGACCCGCTCGAAGATGTGCTTGAGCACCCGGTTGAGCAAACCCGCACCCGCGCACGCCACCACCCAGCCCAAGGCCAGCGAGGTGCGCCGGCGAACGAGCAACAGCACGCCCACACCGATCACCAGCAGCGTCAGCGGCAAAGGGTCACCCAGGTGCGTCAGGTTGCCGAAGAAGCGCAGGGCAGAAGGCGGCAGCTCGCGCGCCAGGGTCTCGGTGAGCCGCACGTCGAACTGGCCGATCTCCTCGTCCGCGTCGAACACCTCCAGCATCTCGGCGAACAGGGACGCCGTGGCGACCAGCACACCCGCGCCGAGCGCGAGGCACACGCCCAGCAGCAGCGGGCGCGGCCAGCGGTCCCACGCGGCGTAGGGGCTGTAGCGCCTGAAGCCGATGACGAAGGCGGTGACGGCGATGAGCACCAGCACCAGCGCGGCGGCGAGCACGGGGACCGCGTGGCGGCCGAGCCATTCGGCGCTGGCGAGGGCTTGGGTCAGGTCGTTGTCCATGGGTGCTGGTGCTCTCCTGGCTGGATCGTCGCGGCTGCGGTCGATTTTTGCACGCGAAGCCCGCCCGCAAAAAGCGCGGCTGTCCTACAGCCTCGCGCTCCGGCATTGCTCACCATGTCCTTCGATACGTTCACGGCGGCTGTTGAGACCTGACGCTGGAAGGTCGTGTCGATTTGTCCTGCTGTCGTTCGTCGTGTAGCTACAAGGTGCCCACAGGGGGCACCTTGCAGGTCAACCCCACAGGAGTCTGGTATGTCTTACATCGATGGTTTCGTGATCGCCGTTCCCACCGCCAACAAGCAGAAGTTCATTGAACACGCACGCCAGTTCGACCCGATATTCATCGAGCTGGGCGCCCTTCGTGTGATCGAGGGCTGGGGCGACGACGTCCCCGACGGCAAAGTCACCGACTTTCGCCGTGCGGTCCAGGCGACGGCCGAGGAGACGGTGGCCTTTTCGTGGGTCGAATGGCCGGACAAAGCCACGCGCGACGCGGCCATGAAGAAGATGATGGAAGACCCGCGCATGGACCCGTCCAAACCCGGCAACCCGCCCATGCCCTTCGACGGCAAACGCATGATCTTCGGCGGCTTTGAACAGGTGGTTGAAGTGAAGGCTTGATGGGGCGCAGCGCTGCCACTGGATGTTGCGCAGCGCGCACGCTCCGCTTCGCGAGCAGGCGGTGGAACGTCCCGTCTCGAGTTCTGTTGACAGCTTGATAAATATTCACCAAAATGGGTGAATGAATAACGCGTTGACAGCCAACCGACTCGACAACATGTTCGTCGCCTTGGCCGACGAGACCCGTCGCGCCATCCTGGCGCGGTTGTCCCTGGGCGAAGCCCGAGTGACCGAGGTGGCCGTGCCGTTCGACATCTCGCTCAACTCCGTGTCCAAGCACATCCGCATCCTGGAGCGCGCCGGCCTTGTCACGCGCCGCCGCTCTGGCCGCGAACATATCCTGCGTCTCGAACCGCGACCGCTGGCAGAGGCGTCGGACTGGCTTCAGTCGCGCCAACGCGACTGGGCGGGCCGATTGCAGCGCCTGCAGGCGCTGCTGGACGAGGAGGATGCAATTCCATCCCGGCAAACCAAAGGAGTCCATCGATCATGAAGAGCGAAGACCATCTCGCAATTGCTGTCCATCACAGATTCCGCCAACCGGCCGAGAGGGTGTTCGATGCCTGGCTCGATGCGCGCCTGGCGAGCCGCTTCCTGTTCTCGACTGAAACCGGCGAGATGGTCCGCTGCGACATCGACCCGCGTGTCGGCGGGCAGTTCGTGCTGACCGACAGGCGTCCCGACGGCGATGTGGAGCACACCGGGGAGTACCTCGTCATGGAGCGGCCACGGCGGCTTGTGTTCACATTCGGTATCCCGGCCGCATCGCCGACCTTCGACATCGTGACCATCGAGATCACGCCGGAAGCGGACGGCGGCTGCACGCTGCATCTCACGGCGGAGATGCAGCCCGAGTGGAAGGATTACGCCGACCGTGCACGCCAGGGTTGGGCCCAGATCCTTGCCAGCCTTGAGGCCGCGCTGCGTGAGACCGGCGCCTGAACGAGCGCGGCAAGGCGCGCCTGGCGCTGGGCTGCACTCAGGCGTCTCGCATCAATAGGCACCCATGTAGTCGCGCTTGCCGACCTCAACACCGTTGTGGCGCAAGATGGCATAGGCGGTGGTCACGTGGAAGAAAAACTGCGGCAGGCCGTAGTGCAGAAGATAGGCGCTGCCGGTCAGCTTCTTTTCCTTGGGGGTGCCGGGGCGCAACACGATTTCGCGGCTTTCACTCGCATCAAATTGCTCGGGCTTGAAGGAGCCGATGTGGGCCAAGGCCTTGGCGATCAAGGCTTGCAGGTCCGCGAAGCTGGCTTCCGTATCGGGCCAGGACGGCACCTCGGCACCCGCCAGGCGGGACGCGATCCCCTTGGAGAAGTCAGCGGCGATCTGGACCTGACGAACCAGCGGAAACATGTCGGGGAACAGCCGCGCTTGCAGCAGCGCGTTGGGATCGATGTTCTTTTGCGTCGCGTGGTCTTCGGCCTTCTTGAGCACATCGGACAGGGCGCGCAGCATCTGCTGAAGGACGGGGACGGAGGCGTTGTACAGCGGGCTGGTCATGGGGAATTCACTTTTAAGTTGGGGCACGATTGCCAGGGCTGGCATGGCAGAGGCCTTGCCGAGGCAGCAAGGCTAACAGCACAGGGACCACCCGCACCGGCCAACGAGACTGGTGCTCGCTGCGGATTTTTCTTGCGGCGTTGTGAATACTTTTGGCGTATTGATGTAAAGTCTCCCCCGCTCACGAAAAAGGTGAGCCGGGCCTGAGAACCCGAGGATCCCTTGCGGCTTGAAAGGCCGCTGTACACCGCTAGGACAGCGGCCTTCATCATTCACGCTTGCTTTATGGCGGCCTGAATGGGAAGCCGCGAGGCTTGCCGGTTCTTCGCAAGGGGTCCCCGGTTCTCAGCCCGTTCGGGCCGCCGCCACTCTGTGTTGTGTGGCGGCGGCTGTTCCTTAACGAACAGGGAAGGCAGACACTCCATGCCCAGGCTGCAGCACAAGCAACAGAAGATTGCCGTGTTGATCGACGCGGAAAACGTCTCTCACACACTGATCCGTTCCATCCTGCTGCGCGCCGCCTGTTACGGCGCGCTCATCGTCAAGCGCGCGTACGCCGACTGGACGCGGCCCCACATGAGCCGCTTCAAGAACGTGTTGCTCTACAACGCGATCGAGGCGGTGCAGCTTTTCCCATACGCCAAGGGCAAGAACGCGGCGGACATCATGCTCAGCGTGGAGGCGATGTCGCTGGTGAACACGGGTCAGTTCGATGCGGTCTGCCTGGTGTCGTCGGACAGCGATCTCACGCCGCTGGCGTTTGGCGTGCGGCGCGAGGGGGTGCGCGTGTATGGCTTCGGCGCGCGGCAGACGCCACGGGCCTTCGTGGCCGCCTGCAGCAGCTTCATCTACACCGAGTCGATCGCGGCGACGGCCGAGTGAGGCGCCGTCAACGTCCGCCGGCGTGTGTCCGGGGAATCCAGTACGCCAGCGAGCCCGCCGCCGCGAAGGCGATGAGCCCGGTGACGGCGATGCCGGTGGCCAGCGACAGGCTGCCGGCCAGGAACGAGAGCAGCACCGGCCCGCACGAGGCGCCGATGTCGGACATGAGACGCCACACGCCCAGGAAGTGCGCGCGGCCATGGCGTGGGGAATGGTCCGCGCCCAGGGTCATGATCATGCCGGAGCCGATGCCGTTGCCGAAGCCGATGGCCAGCGAGGCCAGCAGCAGCGTGGTGAAGCCCGAGGTGAAGGGCATCAGCAGCAGCGCCGTGCCCATGATGACCATGGATGGCACGGCGACCCAGCGCCGGCCTTTGTGGTCCATCACCTTGCCGGCGGGGTAGAACACCAGCATGTCGATGCCGCCGGCCAGGCCGTAGATGAGCGAGGCCACGGCCGGCGCCAGCGCGAGGTGATCCGCCCACAGGGGTATGACCACCTGGCGCGAGGCGCGCACGGCACTGACCAGCACCACGCCGATGCCGAGCGTGAGGAACACGTGGCGGTGGTCCCTGAGCGTGGAGGCGATGGTGGTGGCCGCGGGCGGCGTCTGGCCGGCCGGCAGGTGGGGTGTCTCCAGGTCCGGCACGCGCGCGCCGAGGGCGGCCGCCGCCACCACCCCGGCGATGCCGACGCCGAAGGCGCCGGCCAGGCCGAACACGTGCACGGCCGCCGCACCGAGGAACGGGCCGATGAACATGCCGATGCGGCTCACCCCGCCCAGTGTCGAGAGCGCCCGCGCGCGGTACGCGATCGGCACGGCCTCGGCCATGTAGCTCTGGCGCGCCAGGTTGTAGACGGCCCGGGACATGCCCACCATGAGGCAGCCCGTGGCGAACAGCGCCAGGTGCGAGGTCCCCACGCACAGCGCCATGCCCAGGGCGCTCCAGAGGCCCGCGGCGACGATGGCCCAGCGCTCGCCCCAGCGCATGGTGATGAGCGACGCGGGAATGTTGTTGAGCAGCGAGCCCAGGCCCATCAGCGCGACGACCAGCGCGGCCATGGGCACGGAGGCGCCCAGCTCGCGCGCCACGAGCGGGATGATGGGGAGAATGGCGCCTTCGCCCAGCCCGAAGAGCAGGGAGGGGCCGAAGACCGGCACCGCGATTCGCTTGAGGGAAAACTCGGCCGAGGAAGAGGCGGCGCCGGGCGGGGCGGGAGGAGGTGGCATGCGCGGCGTGAGGGCGAGGGAACGGCGGTGGGGACGCCATTGTCCCCTTCCGCTGTTCGGCCCGCTGAAGGCCGGCGCGGTGCCCCTCAGGCCACGTAGGCCACGATCTCGATCTTCATCCCCGGCACCACCAGCGCCACGCCGGCGCTGGAGCGGTTGGGCCAGGGCGCGCGGAAGAACTCGCGGTACACGGCGTCGATGGCCGCCATGTCGGCCACGTCGGTCATGTAGATCAGCACCTGCGCCACGTCGTCCATGGTCTTGCCCGCGCGTTCCACCGCGCGCTGCAGGTTGCTGAAGGTCAGGCGGGCCTGCTGTTCGATGCTGCCGGTGGTGTCCACGCTGCCGTCTTCGCGCACCGGGCCGTGGGCGGTGTAGAGCACGCCGCCGGCGCGCACCATCCACGAGAACGGTTGCTTGAACGGCGGCAGGCCGACGTCGATGACTTCCTTCATCGCTGCGCGCGCTTCGCTCAGTCGGCCATGATGCCGGTCTCCCGGATCACCTTGCCGTAGCGTTCGTTGTGGTACTGGTTGATCTTGGCCAGCGCCGCCGGGTCGCCACCGGCCGGAATCAGCGCCATGGTGTTCATGCGCGCGATCACGTCGGGCATCTTGAGGATTTCGTTGAGGTGGCCGTTGAGCGTGCGCACCACGTCGGCGGGCATGCCTTTGGGGCCCATGAAGCCTTGCCAGGCGCCGACTTCGGCGTCTTTCACGCCGGCCTCGGCCAGGGTGGGCACGTTGGGCGCGAGCGGCGAGCGCTGCGGGTCGGCCACCGCCACGTTGACCAGCTTGCCCTGGGCGATGTACTGCGCCACCGGGCCGAGCGTGGTGTACATCATGGGGATGTGGCCGGCCACGAGGTCGACGATGGCCGGGCCGCTGCCCCGGTAGGGCACCTGGGTGAGCTTCACGCCGGCCGAGCGGTTGAACATCTCGCCCAGGATGTGCATGGGCGAGCCGCTGCCGGGGCTGGCGTAGTTGGTGACCTTGCCGCTCTTGGCCGCGGCCACCACGTCTTTCACGGTGTTCAGGCCCGAGCCGGCGTGGGTGACGAGGAACAGCTGTTGCGTGCCGGCCAGCAGGATGGGCGTGAAGTCGGTGAGCGGGTTGTACACGGCACCGGTGCCGGGCTTGAGCACCAGCGGGGCGGTGGCGAAGGTGTTGGGCGTGAACAGCAGCGTGTAGCCATCGGGCGCGGCCTTGGCCACGAAGGCGTTGCCGATGGTGCCGCTGGCGCCGGTCTTGTTCTCCACCACCACGGTCTGGCCGACGCGGGCCTGCAGCTTCTCGGCGAAGGTGCGCGCGAGCGCGTCGGTGTCGCCACCGGGCGGGAAGGACACGACGAGGGTGATGAGCTTGCTGGGGTAGGTCTGCGCCAGCGCGCTGCCGGCGGGCAGGGCGAGGGCGGCGGCTGCTGCGAGCGCGGTGAGCAGCAGGGGGCGGCGGGCGGTCATGTTCGATGTCTCCTAGTGGGGTGGGCTGGCAGGGAAAACTGAAACCGAAACAGAGAAAGCGGGGCCGTCGGGTGCCTGTTCAGAATACGCCGGTGAACGATCCGCCGTCGAGCAGGATGTTCTGGCCGTTGATGTAGCCCGCGTGCACGCTGCACAGGTAGGCACAGGTGTGGCCGAGTTCGCTGGGCTGGCCGATGCGGTGGGCCGGGTGCTTGGCCAGGCGCGCGGTGCGCACCTCGTCCACGGTCTTGCCTTCGCGCTTGGCTTGCGCGGCGAAGTTGCTTTCCAGGCGCGCGGTGTCGAAGGTGCCGGGCAGCAGGTTGTTGATGGTCACGCCGCGCGCCACGGTGGTGCGCGCCAGGCCCGAGACGAAGCCGGTGAGGCCGCTGCGCGCGCCGGTGGACAGGCCCAGGCCGTCCAGCGGCGATTTCACGGCGCTGGAGGTGAGGTTGATGATGCGGCCGAAGCCGCGCGCCATCATGCCGTCCACGGTGGCCTTGATGAGTTCGATCGGTGCGAGCATGTTGGCGTCGATCGCGCGGTGCCAGGTCTCGCGGTCCCAGGTGCGGAAGTCGCCGGGTGGGGGCCCGCCCGCGTTGGTGACGAGGATGTCGAAATCGGGGTGCGCGGCGAAGATGCGCGCGCGGCCTTCGTCGGTGGTCACGTCGGCGGCGACCCAGTCCACCTGGCCCGCGCCGTGCGCGGCCAGGCGTTGCGCGGCCTCGCGCAGCGGGCCTTCGGTGCGCGCGGCGATCACCACGTGCACGCCGTCTTTCACCAGCGCCTCGGCGCAGGCGTAGCCCAGCCCCGAACTCGCGCCGCACACGAGCGCCTTCTTGCCGGCAATGCCCAGGTCCATGGTGGTTCAGCTTTCAGTAGAGAGAAGGGGTTGGGCTTCGCGAAGGTCCACGTCGAGCCGGGCCCAGGCGTCGATCTCCACGCGCAGCTCCGGGAACACGAGGGCCTTCACGGCCACCAGGGTGGAGCACGGCGTGTGCTCGCCAAAAAAATCGCGCCGCGCGCGGCCGACCTCGTCCTTGTCGGCGATGTCGGTCAGGTAGACCACGGTCTTGATGAGGTTGTGCCGGTGGCCGCCCGCGGCCGTCACCAGGGCTTCGAGCTTCTTGAGCACGACGATGGCCTGCTCGTAGGCGCCCAGCGCTTCACCGCGCTCGGCGGCCTGGCGCGTGGCGGGGTGGCCGGTCATGCCCGAGACCACCACCTCCTGGCCGATGCGGTAGCCGTTGGTCCAGCTCGCGGTGGGCAGGTCGGGCACCTGCGGGCTCTGGATCTTGTGCGCGAGGGTCGTCATCACTGGCCTCCGGCGCGCACGCGTTCCTTGATGCGTTCGCGCACCGGCACGAAGTCGTAGGTGGGGTAACACTCGGTCTGGAAGACGCCCCAGGCGGAGCGCTCCAGTTCGAGGTTGACGCGGCCCAGCAGGTGCGGTGGCACTTCGAGCGTGACGATCTGGCCCAGGCCCATGGCCACGGTCCACGACACCACGCGCGTGCCTTCCACCGGGAAACGCTCCCACCATTCGCTGGCCTTGAGCTTCGCCTGCACGTCGTCCAGCGTGAGGCCGGCGTGGTGTTTCAACACGATGGTGATCAACACATTGGCGGAGGCGTGCACTGGCGTACCTTCGCCCTGCGGGCTGCGGTGCGAGCTTGCTTGGGAGCGGCCCTGCGCTGCGCTCATGACCTTCACTCCATCGTGATGTTGCGCGCCTTGATGACCTTGGCCCAGCGCGCGGTTTCGTCGCGGATGTGGGCGTCGAATGCGGAGGTCTGGATGTCCCAGGCGCTCAGGCCCTGGCCTTGCAGGCGCTCGCGCACGGCAGGCTCGGCCAGGATGGTGGTTGCATCGCGCGCGAGTTGCGCCACCACGTCGGCCGGCGTGCCGGCGGGCGCCAGCAGGCCGTACCAGGACGGCACCACCACGCCCGGCACACCCAGTTCGGTCAGCGTCGGAATCTCGGGCGCCGTGGGCGTGCGCGCGCTGTCGGTCACGGCCAGGGCGACCAGCTTGCCGCTGCGGATGTGCGGCAGCACGGTGGGCAGGTTGCTGAACATCAGGGGCACGGTGCCGCCGATCACGTCGTTGATGGCGGGCGGCGTGCCTTTGTAGGCGATGTGCAGGATGTCCACGTTGGCCTGCGACTTGAACAGCTCGCCGGCGAGGTGCAGGCCGCTGCCCACGCCGGGCGAAGCGTAGGCGAGCGAGTCGGGCTTGGCCTTGGCCCGCGCGATGAGATCGGCCACGCTCTTGATGCCCGTGGCCGGGTTCGTCACCAGCACGTTGGGCGTCTTGGCCAGCATGGCCACGGGCACGAAGTCCTTCTGGATGTCGAAGGGGAACTTCGGCATCAGCGTGGGGTTGACCGTGAGGTTGCCGGCCGGGATCACCAGCAGCGTGTGGCCATCGGCCTTGGCGCGCTTGACGCGCTCCATGCCGATGTTGCCGGCCGCGCCCGGGGCGTTGTCGACCACGGCCACCTGGCCGTAGCGCTTGGCCAGGCCATCGGCGAGCACGCGGGCCAGCGTGTCGATCGGGCCGCCGGCGGGGAAGGGCGCGACAAGCGTGAATTTGTCGGCGGCCAGTTGTTTCTCGGCGGCCGTCTGTGCGTGGGCGGTGGTGGTGCCCAGCAAGGCGAGCAGCGAGGTGACGGCAAGAAGGGTGCGGCGGTTGGTCATGGTGTCATTCCATCGTGATGTTGCGTTGCTTGATGACTTTGGCCCAGTTGGCCGTCTCGGTGCGGATGTGCGCATCGAAGGCGGCGGGCTTCATCGTCCATTCGGTCATGCCCTGGGCCTTGAGCGTCTCGCGCACGTGCGGTTGCGCCAGGATCTCGACCATGTCTTTCGCGAGTTGATCGACCACGTTGGCCGGCGTGCCCGCGGGCGCGAGCAGGCCGTACCACGAGGGCACCACCACGCCGGGCACGCCTTGTTCTGCCAGGGTGGGGATGTCGGGCGCGTTGGGGGTGCGCGCGCGGTCGGTCAGGCCCAGCGCCACGAGGCGGCCGCTTTCCAGGTGCGGCAGCATGGTGGGCAGGTTGCCGAACATCAGCGGCACCGTGCCCGCCATCAGGTCGTTGATGGCCGGCGTGGAGCCCTTGTAGGCCACGTGCTGGATGTCGATGTCGGCCTGGTCCTTGAACAGTTCACCCGCGATGTGCAGGCCGCTGCCGATGCCGGTCGAGGCGTAGAACAGCGTGCCGGGCTTGGCCTTGGCCGCCTTGATCACGTCGGCCACGTTCTTGAAGCCGCTCTTGGGGTGGGTCACCAGCACGTTGGGCGTGGTGGCCAGCATGGTGACGGCCACGAAGTCCTTCTGCACGTCGAAGGGGAACTTCGGCATCAGCGTGGGGTTGATGGTGAGGTTGCCGGCCGGGATCACCAGCAGGTTGTGGCCGTCGGCCTTGGCGCGCTTGATCTTGCCCATGCCGATGGTGCCGGCACCACCGGGGGCGTTTTCCACGATGGCCGTCTGGTCGTAGCGCTTGGCCAGGCCATCGGCCAGCAGGCGGGCCAGCGCATCGATGGCGCCACCGGCGGGGAAGGGCGCGACCAGGGTGAACTTGTCGGAGGCCAGCTGTTTCTCGGCGGCGGTCTGGGCTTGCGCGGTTCCCATGAGGGCGAACAGCGAGGCGAGGGCGAGAAGGGTGCGGCGGCTTGTCATGTCGAGAGAAGGTTGCAAGGTTGGAAAAAGAAAATCAGCTGGTCGCCCAGGGCATGGGCGATTCGTTCAAGCCCCAGTAGAAGCTCTTCTGGCTGGTGTATTCGAGGATGCCCAGGCGGCCCTTCTCCTGGCCGTAGCCGCTCATCTTCACGCCGGTGAACGGCGTGCTGATGGAGAAGACCTTGTAGGTGTTGATCCACACGGTGCCGGTCTGCAGCGCGCGCCCGATGCGCCAGGCGCTCTTGAAGTCGCGCGTCCAGATGCCCGAGGCCAGGCCGAACATGTTGTCGTTGCACTGCGCGATCAGGTCGTCCTCGTCCTTCCACGGCAGCAAGGCCAGCACCGGGCCGAAGATCTCCTCCTGGCACATGCGCGCGCTGTTGGGCAGGCCTTCGAAGATGGTGGGCAGGTAGTAGCTGCCGCCGTCGTAGAAGCTGCCCGTGGGCCGCTCGCCACCGCACAGCACCGTGCCGCCTTCGTCGCGGCCCAGCTGCACGTACTTCTCCACCGAGGCGCGGTGGCCCAGGTTCACCAGCGGGCCCATCTGCGTCTCTTCCCTGGACGGGTCGCCCACGCGCAGCTTCTTCACGCCTTCGAGCAGGCGGGCCTTGAACTCGTCGTAGACGCTTTCGTGCACGAAGGCGCGCGAGCCGGCGATGCAGGACTCGCCCGAGGAACTGAAGATGCCGTAGAGCACGCCGGCCACGGCGTGGTCCAGGTCCGCGTCGGGCATGACGATGGTGGGGGACTTGCCGCCCAGCTCCAGCGAGGTCGGCATGAGCTTCTCGGCCGCCAGGCGCTGGATGCCCATGCCCACGGTGGTGCCGCCGGTGAAGGCGATGCGCTTGATCAGCGGGTGCTTGACCAGGGCGTCGCCCACGATGCTGCCCTTGCCCGGCAGCACGCTGATGATGCCGGCGGGCACACCGGCCTGCTCGGCGATCTTGGCCAGCTCCAGGGCCATGCGCGGGGTGATCTCGGCCGGTTTGAAGACCATGGCGCAGCCGGCGGCGAGAGCCGGGGCGAGCTTCTGGGCCTCGCTGGCGATGGGGGAATTCCAGGGCGTGATGGCGCCCACGACACCCAGGGGCTCGTTGACGCTCATGCTGAGGTAGTCGCCGCGCGAGGGGGTGATGGTGTCTTCCCAGGTCTCGGCGGCGGCGCCGAAGAACTGGAAGGTGCCGGCGGCGCTGGCGACCAGGGCGCGGCATTCCTTGATGGGCTTGCCGTTGTCCAGGCGCTGGAGCTGGGCGAGTTCTTCGCCACGCTCGCGGATGCCGTTGGCGATGCGGTAGAGGATGCCGGCGCGTTCGTGGTGCTTGAGCCTGGCCCAGGAAGGCTGCAGGCGGGCGCGTTCGGCCGTCTGCACGGCCTCGTCCACGTCGGCGGCGGTGGCCGCGTGCAGGCGGGCGACGGTGCTGCCGTCGTGCGGGTATTCGGTGGTGTATTCCGGGCCCGAGGCGTCGCGCCAGCGGCCCGCGAAATAGCTTTGAAGTTTGTCGGTCATGGAATGTCTCTCTTGTCGGCGCGAAGGGCTGTTGATCCAGAGGCGTCGCGGATCCGGCTACGCCGGTCCCAGACGCCGCCCCCTTGAGGGGGTGACGCGCCGCAAGCGCGGCGCGGGGGTGGGCTTCATATCGTCACGGAGGAAGTGCGGTTGTGCAGGAAACGCAGGGCGGACAACACGGTCAGCGCCGAGGTCTTGGGGTTGTCGGGCAGGGGCTTGCCGCGCATGGTGATGCGCATCTCGCCGAAGGCGCCGCGCACATCGACCTCGTGGATGTTCTCGGTCACGGTCGGGTCGGCGATCAGGCGCACGCGGGTCGCGTCCAGCCCCAGGCCGGCGAGCGAGACGGTGGCGGCCACGTTGGCGTTCTTCGGGTACAGGTGGGCGGCTTCGCGCGCCGTGGCTTCGAGGATGACGGTGGGCTCGGTGATCGTGCCCAGGTCCGCCACCTGTTCGGCGGGGGTGCCGCGCCAGCCTTCGGGCGGCTTGCGGCCGGTGTAGGTGACGCTGTCCAGGCCGGCCAGGCGGGCCGAGGCGATGGCGTCGATGCCACCGATGGCGCCGGCCAGCAGGTGCACCCGCGTGCCGCCGCGCTGCGCGGCCTCGGCCAGCTTCTCGGGCAGGCCGTCTTCGGACAGCGCGCCGATGGACAGCACGGCGCATTCGATGCCGCGCTCCAGCGCGGGCAGCACGTGGCTGCCGATGGCGGCGTGGCCCGCGCATTCCAGCAGCAGAGCGGTCTCGGGCGGCACCTCGGTGCACACGGTCGCGGCCGTGCCGAGCGCGGCTTGCGCGTCGGCGACGTGGCTCTCGGACAGCACCACGTGCGTGATGCGCACCGTGGGGTGGCCGGCCATGCGCGCGAAGAGCGTGCGGCCGATGGCGCCGTAACCGATCAGCGTGACCTGCTGAAAATGAATGCCAGAACCTTCGTGCTGCGCACTGCGGTGCGAGCTTGCTTGGGAACGGCTCTGCGCGTCGCTCATGTTTCTTCCTTCTTCTTCGGGGGGCCGGCGAACTTCACGGCAAACGGGCCCCAGGCGTTCATGTCCACTTCCACCACCACCGGGCCGCTGGCGTGGGCCAGGGCTTTCTGCAGCGTGTCCTTGGCGGCGGCCGGGTCGGCCAGCTTGTGGTGCGGCACCTGCAGGCTGGCGCAGAGCTGCGCGAAGTCGGGCGTGTGCAGTTCCACGTAGGCGTGGCGGCTGCCGTAGATGTCGTCCTGGATGTTCTTGATGACGCCGTAGCGCTGGTCGTTCATGACGATGAAGACCACGTTGGCCTTCTCCTGCGCGGCGCAGGCGAGTTCGCCCACGTTGAGCATGAAGCCGCCGTCGCCGCAGAGCGAGATGGTGCGGCGGCCCAGCGCGTGTTCGGCATCGGCCACGGCCGCGCCCACGCCCATGGCCAGGCCCTGGCCGATGCCGCCGCCCAGGGCGTGCACGCCGGCGCGCGGGTGGTCCAGCACCGGGGCGCGGTTGCCCCACATGCTGTTGGAGAGCGTGATGTCGCGCACCCACCAGAGCTTCTTGCCGACCACCTCGGCCAGCGTGTTCTTGAGCTTGGCGTACTGGCCCAGCGTGCCGTCCACCAGCGAGGCGGCTTCGGCGCGCGCGCGCTTCACATCGGTCGCCAGCTTCGGGTCGATCCGCATGCGGCCTTCGAGCCGGTCGGCCAGCGCGTTGAGCGTGATCTCGGCGTCGCCGTGCACGAACAGTTCGCTGCTGTAGCCGCGGCCGTCGGTGAGGGGGTTGGCGTCGATGCGGTAGCGCGTGGCCGGCAGCTTGAGCTTGTAGTTCAGCGTCTCGTTGCTGCGCAGGCGCGTGCCCACGGAGAGGAAGGCGTCCACGGTTTCGTAGAACTCTTCGGCCGGCTTCTGCAGGTTGTAGGAGCCCAGCGTGGCGGGGTGGTCTTCGGGCACGATGCCGCGGCCCTGCACGGAGGACACCACGGCCCAGCCCATGTTCACCAGCCGCATCGCGGCGGCGCTGGCGCCGCGCGCGCCGCCACCCAGCCACAGCAGGGGGCGCTTGGCGCTGAGCAGGCGCTCGGCGAGCAGGTCCACGGCGGCCAGGTTGGGCTGCACGGGTGGCACGGCCAGCGGCGAGAGATCGGCCGGCAGGTCCAGCTTCATCTTCTGCACGTCGATCGGGATCTCGATGCTCACCGGGCCGCAGGGCGGGGTCTGCGCCAGGCGCACGGCCTCGCGCAGCGTGGCCAGGGCGGTCTCGGGGTTGCGGATGCGGAAGGCGTCCTTGCCCACCGCCTTGAGCATGGCCAGCTGGGCCGGGTGCTCGTGGATGTAGCCCAGGTCGCGGTCCAGGAAGGGGGACTCGATCTGGCCGGTGAGGTGCAGCAGCGGCGTGCCGGCAGTGATGGCCTCGACCATCGCGCCTGCCGCGTTGCCGCAGCCGGTGCCGGTGCTGGTGACGCACACGCCCAGCGTGCCGCTCACGCGGGCATAGGCGTCGGCCATGTTGCACGCACCTGCCTCGCCGCGCGCCGAGACGAAACGGATCTTCTGGCGCGTGTGGAACGCGTCGAGGATGGGCATGTTGTGGATGGAGATCACGCCGAAGGCGGCGCGCACGCCGCACTGCTCCAGGAAGCGGGCGGCGAGTTCCCCCACGGTGATGCGTTGGTGAGATGGGCTCATGCGACTTTCTTTTCGGTCGGTTTGGTTTGCCAGCCACCGCGGTTGGGCAGGTGGCTGATGCGTTCGGTGAGCTGGGCCGCGGCCTCGCGCACCTGGTTGACGAGAACTTCGAGTTCGCCGGGCTGCACCTGCTGCGCCGGCACGGTGATGCTGATGGCCGCCGAGACCTCGCCCCGGTCGTTGAAGACCGGTGCGGCGATGGTCGAGATGCCGGATTCGAATCCGCCCTGGCTCACGCCGTAGCCGTTGGCGCGGTCCTGGTCGATCAGCTGCTTGAGCTGCTCGACCGTGGCCGGCGTGCGGGGGGTGTACTTCGGCAGCTCGGGTTCGGGGTAGAGCTGGCGCAGGGCGTGCAGGTCGAGGTCGCTGAGCAGCAGGCGGCCCAGCACGGTGGCGTGGGCCGGCAGGCGCGCGCCGACCTGGATGGAATGGAACAGGGCGCTGCGCCCGGCGACCTTGGCGATGAAGACCACGTCGCGCGCGTCGCGCACCACCACATGGGCCGAGTAGCCGCACTGGTCGCGCAGCGCCTCGATGATGGGGCGGCCGTGCTCGGTGAGTTCCATGGAGGCCAGGAACTCGAAGCCCAGGCGCAGCACGGACAGGCCGAGCTTGTAGTAGGCGCCGTCGCCCACGCGCTCGACGAAGCCGCCTTGCTCCAGCGTCTGCAGCATGCGGAACACCGAGGCGCGCGGCAGCTCGAGCCGGCGCGAGATTTCGGCACCGGTGAGTTCGCGCTCGTCGCGGTTGAACAGCATCAGCAGCTGCAGGCCGCGCATGAGCGCGGGCACGGTGTAGCGGTCGTCGTTTTTCTCGGTGGCCATGGTCTTCTCCTTGTTCAGTTGAGACCCAGCAGGGCGTTCACCGCGCCGGGGGCTTCCAGCGGGCACGCGTGGCCCGCAGAACCCAGATCATTCCATGCCACGCCGGCGGCCTGGGCCACGGCCTGGCAGGAGGCGGGGGTGGTGATGCCGTCGGCGCCGCCGCTGGCCACCACCACCGGCAGGCGCAGTTGCTTCAGGTCGGCCGCCAGGGTGCCGTGGGCGAGCAGGCGCGCGGCCTGCGTGTAGCCGGCGGGAATCACCTGCGACATGCTTTCGCGCACGGCCTCGACCAGCTCGGGCGCCGCGCCGGGCGAGAGCATGGCCGCGCCGCGCGCCTGCGCCATGCCTTGCGGGCCCAGGCGCTCCAGCGTGGCCAGGCGGTCGCGCAGTTTCTGCTCGCGCACGGCCGGCTCGGCGTGGCCATACCCGCCGGCGGGCGAGAGCAGCACCAGGCGCTGCACGCGCGAAGGCGCCAGCAAGGCGGCCCGGCCGGCCATGAGCGCACCCAGCGAGTGGCCCACCAGCGTGATGGGCGTTGCAACGCCAAGCGCGTCGAGCCAGGCCCAGAGGCGCTCGGCGTAGTCGTCGGCGCGCGGCCAGTCGGCCTTCACCGGATCGCTGGTGCCGTAGCCCGGCGCGTCCCAGGCCAGCACGCGCAGGGGCTTGCCCGCCGCGGCGTCGAGCTGGCGCACCCAGCTGCCCGAGGCCGAGCCGATGCCGTGCAGCAGCACGTGCGTCACCGACGCGGCCGTGCCCGCTTCGCGGTACGACACGCGCGCGCCGTCCGCCAGTGCGATGTTGCGCAGCGGATGGGAGGCGAGGGCTTGAAGAGGCGTCATGAGGATTGAAGGGAAGTTGAACCAGAAACACCGCGGAACCGGCTTTGCCGGGCCGCTGGTGTTGCCCCCCTTGGGGGGTGACGCGCAGCGGCGCGGGGGGGATTCACCTCTTGATCTTGGCGAGCGGGCTGTCGGGCGGGTAGGTGGGGGTGATGGGCTTGGGCGAACCCAGCATCACGCACATCAGCGCGTCTTCGTCGCCCACGTTGTGTTCTTCGCGGTACACGCCGGGCGGCACCGAGATCAGGTCGCGCTCGCCGACGATGGTTTCCCAGCGCTCGCCGTCCTTCTCGCAGACCACCTTCATCGCGCCGCGCATGACGAAGAAGATCTCTTCCACGTCGTAGTGGATGTGCGAAGGGCCGATGTTGCCGGCCGGGATCACCATGGTGGAGAAGGTGAAGTGGGCGGCGGGCACGGTGTTGGTGTCCTTGTTCACGCCGGTGCCGCCGGTGCCCACGTAGCGCATCTGCGCGCGGCGGTACTTGGGGTCGTAGTCGGCCTGGAACTTCAGCGCGTCCCAGTCGTAGCTGCGCGTGCTCCTGCGCGCCACGCGGCTCTCCATCCACTGCGCGAAGCTCTGGCCTTCCTGGCGCATCATCACGCGCTGCGTCTCGGCCTCGGGCGGAATGTTCGCGTCCATCAGGCCGCGTTCGTTGAACACGGGCGCGTTGGCCGCTGCGGGTTTGGTGATGGTGGCTGTGCTCATGCGTTTTCTCCTTTTCAGTTCATCGTGAAGCCGCCGTTGACGGGCAGCAGCTGACCGGTAATGAAGCCGCTGGCCTGTGTCAGCAGGAACAGGGCGGCGGCGTTGACGTCTTCGGGGATCTGCGGCCGCTGGATCGCGCGGCCCTTGAGGTAGTGCTCGTGCCGTTCCTGCGGCACGTAGGCGGTGGCTTCGACCAGCGTGAGGCCGGGGGCGATGGCGTTGACGGTGGTGCCGTCCTCGCCCATCTCGCGCGCCAGCGAACGGGTCATGGCGATCACCGCGCCCTTGCTCGCCACGTAGGCCAGCAGGCGGGGGGCGCCCCAGAGCGCGGTGTCGGAGGCGATGTTGACCACGCGGCCGCCACCGGCGGCGGCCAGGTGCGGGCGCGCGGCGGCGGTGACGAGCCAGGTGCCGCGCACGTTCACGTCCATCACCAGGTCCCAGGTCTCGGGGCTGAGTTCGCCCATGCCCTTGCCGCCGGAGTTGGTGATGGCCGCGTTGTTGATCAGGCCGTCGAGGCCGCCCAGCCATTGCGCGGCGGCGTCCACGCCGGCGCGCACGCTGGCCGCGTCGAGCAGGTCCAGCGGCACGTAGTGCGCGTTCGGGCCGAGGTCTTTCGCGAGCTGTTGCCCGGCCTCGTGCAGCACGTCGCTGATGACGACGCGCGCGCCGGCCTGCACCAGCGACTGGGCGAAGCTCGCGCCCAGGCCGCGGGCGGCGCCGGTGACGAGGACGCGGCGGCCGGTGAGCTGGATTTCGTTGTGGCTCATGGTGGTGGACTCAGTTTTTGTTGCGCTGCGCACGAGGCAACGCCGCCAGGGGCATCAAGGGTCCGGCTCCGCCGGCCCGAGATGCCGTCCCCCCTCCAAGCGCCGAAGGCGCGCCAGAGAGGGGGGAAGCCGCGCAGCGGCGCAGGGGGGTGTTCATATCAGGCCACGCGCCGCTCGGCGCTGGGCAGGTAGTGGAGCACGCGCTTCTCGGCGATCACCACGGCGTAGTAGGCGACGATGCCGATCACGGTGAGCGCGCCGATGACCACGAACACCCCGGCGGTGTTGCCCTGGCCTTCGAAGAACACCAGCATGTAGCCCAGGCCCATGTTGCCGCCCACGAGTTCGCCGACGACCACGCCGATGACGGCCAGCGTGCTGGCGATGCGCAGGCCCGAGAACAGGGGCGGCAGCGTGGTCGGGAACTCGACCATGCGGAACACCTGCAGCCGGGTGGCGGAGAAGGAGCGCGCGAGGTTGATCAGGTCGTGGTCCATGGTGCGCATGGCCGAGAGCACGTTGATGAGCACCGGGAAGAACACGATCAGGATCGCGACCAGGATCTTGGGGTACATGGTGTAGCCCAGCCACATCACGAACAGCGGCGCGAACGCGACCTTGGGCGCGATCTGCAGCGCGAGCAGGTAGGGCGAGAGCACGGCCTCCACCTTGGGCGAGAGGCCCAGGGCGTAACCGATCAGCGCGCCCAGCAGCGAGCCCAGGATGAAGCCGATGACGACCTCCGCGCCGGTGATGCCGGCGTGCCAGAGCAGGCGCTCGGTGCCCCAGATGCGGACCGCTTCTTCCCACACGCGCGAGAAGGGCGGCAGCACGAATTCCGGCACGCCCAGCAGGCCGGGAACGTATTCCCAGACCGCCATGAACACCACCAGGACCAGCAGGCTCCAGAGCGCTGTGCTGTAGCGCTGCAGTACGTCTTTCATGTCGCGACTCTCAGATGCGGGAAGGGAAGGGCGGCGCGACTCACTTGGCCGTCACGAACTGGTTGGTGTAGAGCTCCTTGACCGGGGTCTCCTTGGGCACCACACCGTTGGTGACGTAGAACTTCTGCAGCTCGGCCAGGCGGGCCTCGTCCATCGTGCCGGGCACCTTCTGCGCGGCGTAGACGTACTTGTTGAAGAGTTCGAAGGCCTTCTGGATGCTGGCTTCCTTGCCCTTGTGCACCGGCACGTGCGCCACGTAGGCGGCGGTGGCGGCCTTGGGGTCGGCCATGATGTCCTTCATGCCCTTGAGCGTGGCGCGCACCAGCTTCTGGATCAGCTGCGGGTTCTTGGCGATGGTCTCGTCGGAGGCGAGGATGGCCTGGGCCATGCTCTTGAAGTAGATGTCGGCCGGCAGGATGTCGACCTGCGCGCCGGCTTCCATCGCGCTCACCGTCCAGTCGGGCACGCCGGCCATGGCCGAGGCCTTCTTGGCGGCGAACTGCTGCCACACGCCCGCAGGGCCGGCGGCCTGGATGTTGACGTCGTTCTTGGTCAGGCCGACCTTGCTGAGCATGCCCAGCAGGGCGTAGTAGGTGGTGTCGGTGTAGGCCAGGACGGTGACGGTCTTGCCCTTGAGTTCGCGTGGGCTCTCGATCTTCTCGTCCTTGTGGCTCACGAGCTGGGTGAGCGAACCGGCGCCGAGCACGGCCACGGCCTTGACGGGGATGCCCTGGGCGCGGGCGATGATGGGGGTGTCGCCGATGGCGCCGCCGATGACGGCGTTGCCGGCACCGATCTGCTTGGCCACGTCCACGCCGCCGCGCGCGGTGACGAAGTTGACCTTGAGGCCTTCCTGCTCGTAGTAGCCCTTGGCCTGGGCCAGCATCCAGGGGCCGAAGGCCGGCAGCGTGCCGGGCGCGGGCAGCAGGTAGGTGATCTCCTGCAGCTGGGCATGGGCCGCCAGGGGCGAGACCAGCGCCGCGGTGGCGAGCAGGCTCAGGCAGGCACGGCGGGTTCCGTTGAAAGCGCGGGTCATCTTCATGGCAACTCCAGGAGGTGGGTGAATGGGAATGCGGGGGTCAGTGCACGTCGGTCTGCGCGTCGAGCTTGAGCAGGTCCATCAGGCGCGAGACGTAGTCGCCCACGGCCGGGTGCTTGCGGCGCGCCATCGGGTTGTCGCGGCCGGGGATGTCGACCACGATCTCTTCGACGATGGTGCCGGGGCGCTCGCTCATGACCAGGATGCGGTCGGACAGCGCGACGGCCTCGGCCAGGTCGTGGGTGATGAAGAGCACCGTCTTCTTGTGCTCGGCCACGGTGCGCGCCAGGTCCTGCTGCAGGATCATCTTGGTCTGCGCGTCCAGCGCGGAGAAGGGCTCGTCCATCAGCAGCACGATCGGGTCCACCGCGAGCGTGCGCGCCATGGCGGCGCGCTGGCGCATGCCGCCGGAGAGCTGGTGCGGGTAGCTGTTGCCGAAGCCCTTGAGGTGGCACTGGGCCAGCAGCTTCTCGGAGATGGCGGCGCGGTCGGCGGCGCGCACGCCGCGCAGCTCCAGGCCGAACTCGACGTTCTGCGAAATCGTGCGCCAGGGCATGAGCAGGTCTTTCTGCAGCATGAAGGCGACGTGCTTGTTGGGGCCGGTGACCACTTCACCGTTGACCTTGACCGTGCCGGCCGAGGCCTTGGCCAGGCCCGAGCCCATGTTGAGCAGGGTGCTCTTGCCGCAGCCCGACGGGCCGATCAGGGACACCACCTCGCCCGGCTGGATGGACAGCGTCACGTTGCGCGCGGCGATCACTTCCGGGTTCTTGCCCCGCGCGGGAAAGCGCTTGTCTACCCCGATGAATTCGATCGCGGGATGCAAACCGCCGCTGATCGGGGCGGTTGCGCGGGAGCCGTGAAGTGCGTCGTTCATGGGGACCTGCGGGTGGATTAGGATGTTTTGTATATGAAACGTTGATTCATTACAGAATCAATGCTAGGGCCGTTGCCCCACTTTGTCTGCAAAAACCTACTAAGGCCGCGGGGTATTGGCCTGGGCGGGCGGACCGGCCTGGAACGCGGGGGAGGGCGTGCCTGGGAGAGGGCGCGCCGTCTATGGCCTAATAGCGGCTTTTGCAATCTCTCTCAGGAACCAGCCATGGGCAACAAAATCGTCACCGAAGCCGACCGCAAAGCCACTCCCCGTCCGAAGCCCGTCGCTGGCGTCACCCTGACCACGCCCGGCCGTGGCCAGCGCGTGAGCCTGGAGCGTGGTGTGGCCACGCGCAGCAAGAAGAACCCGGGCAAGCGCTCGAAGAAGGGCGGCTGATCGCCCCCTGGCCCACCCGGCCAGGCCCCAGACAGAAGGCCCGCATCGCGGGCCTTTTCGTTTTTTCGGCGCGGCTTTTTTGGCCCTCTCGCGCTCGCGGGCTTTTTTGAAGCCAAGACAAATATTGCCTAGGCATGTATATTCGCGGCATGCCTCGCACCACCCCGACCCCCGCCTTCTACGACGGACACAACTTCACGCCCGACCAGAGCGTGGGTTACCTCATGAAGCGCGTGATGATGTCCATCGTCTACCAGGCCGACAAGCGCCTGTGCCTGCACGACCTCACCACCGCGCAGTGGGGGCCGCTGATGAAGCTGCGCATGCAGGGCACGGCCACCGTGGCCGAACTCGCGCGCTGGTCGCAGATCGACGCCGGTGCCATGACGCGCCTGCTCGACCGCCTGGAAAAGAAAGGCCTGTGCACGCGCGTGCGCTCCACCGAAGACCGCCGCGTGGTGGTGGTGGAACTCACGCCCGAGGGCAAGGCCGCCATGGAACACGTGCCCGAGGTGCTGGCCGATGTGATGAACCAGCACCTGGCCGGTTTCAGCAAGACCGAGTGGCAGGCGCTGCTGGGTTACCTGCGCCGCATGGTCGAGACGGGCGAGGCACTGAAGGACTCCGGTTGACGGACCGTTCGTGAACCCCCGCCTCATCGACTTGTTGACCCCATTACTTGCCTAAGCAAATGAAGCCCCATCAAATATTCCCCGCACGCCGCACGGTGGCCGCCCTGAGCACCCTGGCCTTGGCCGCCGTGCTCGCGGCCTGCGCCAGCAGCGCGGGCATTCAATCGCAATCCACGGTGCTGGAGCCGCAGGCCGTGGGCCTGGCGCAACCCGCCGGCAGCGGCGCGGCCACCGCCGAACCGGTGCCCGCCGACTGGTGGCGCGGCTGGGGCGATGTGTCCCTGACCCAGGTGATCGACCAGGCCCTGCAGGCCCAGCCTTCGCTGAAGGTGGCCGAGGCCCGCCTGCGGCGCGCCCAGGCCGCCACGGCCGGCGAAGAGGCCAACGACGGCCTGAAGATCAACGGCAGTGCCGACGCCACGCGCCAGCACTTCAGCGCCAACAGCATCTACCCGGCGCCGCTGGGCGGCTCCACGCGCACGCTGGCGAACGCGCAGATCGCCGGCAGCTGGGAGTTCGACTTTTTCGGCCTGCACCGCTCCGCGATCGAAGCCGCCGTGGGCAGCGAGCGCGCCGCCGCCGCCGACCTGCAGGCCGCGCGCAACGTGCTGGCCAGCAACGTGGCGCAGACCTATGTGCAGCTCGGCCGCCTGCTCGCGCAGCGCGAGGTGGCGCAGCAGGCCCTGACCCAGCGCGAGCAGATGCTGGGCCTGATTCGCCAGCGCGTGGACGCCGGGCTGGACACGCGCGTGGAGCTCAAGCAGGGCGAGGGCGCGCTGCCCGACGCGCGCGTGCAGATCGAGCAGCTGGACGAACAGATCGTGGCCACGCGCCACGCCCTGGCCGCGCTCGCGGCCCTGCCGCCGGCCAGCTACGACCAGTTGAAGCCCGACCTGCAGGCCCTGCGCACCCTGGCGCTGCCCGAGGTGTTGCCGGCCGACCTGCTGGGCCGCCGCCCCGACATCACCGCCGCGCGCTGGCGCATGGAAGCGGCCACCAAGGGCGTGGACGTGTCCAGGGCGCAGTTCTATCCCAACGTGAGCCTCACCGCCTTCGTGGGCCTGTCCAGCATCGGGCTGGACCGCCTGGTCGATTCGGGCAGCCAGCAGTACGGCATCGGCCCCGCGATCCACCTGCCGATCTTCGACGCCGGCCGCCTGCGCGCGCAACTGCGCACCCGCACGGCCGACCTCGACGCCGCGGTGGAAAGCTACAACGGCGCGGTGCTCGAAGCGGTGCGTGAAACCGCCGACCAGCTCAACGCCCGCCAGTCGCTGGAGCGCCAGCGCGAGCAGCAGGCGCAGGCGCGCAGCGCGGCCGAGGCGGCTTACGACATCGCCACCCAGCGCTACCGCGCGGGCCTGAGCGGTTACCTCACCGTGCTCAGCGCCGAGACCTCGCTGTTCAGCCAGCGACGCCAGACCGTGGACCTGCAGGCGCGGGCCCTGTCCACCCAGGTGGCGCTGGTGCGCGCCCTGGGGGGCGGCTTCGCGCCCGACACCCCGGCCTCGCACTGACTTCCCTTTTTCATCTTGCTCACCGACCAACGGAGCCCCTCATGACCACCCCTTCCGACACCACCGCACCGCAAGGCAACCCCGCCCGCAAGAAAGCCCTGACCGCCGTGAGCGCGGTCGTGCTCGCCGCCGGCCTGGGTTACGCCGCCTACTGGGCCCTGGTGCTCAACCACTACGAAACCACCGACAACGCCTATGTGCAGGGCAACGTGGTGCAGATCACGCCGCAGGTGGCGGGCACCGTGGTGGCGATCAGCGCCAACGACAACGACCACGTGCAGGCCGGCCAGTGGCTGGTGCGCCTGGACCCGACGGACGCGAAGATCGCGCTCGAACAGGCCGAGGCCCAGCTCGCGCAGACGGTGCGCGAGGTGCGCACGCTGTACGCCAACAACCGCACCCAGGGCGCCCAGATCGCCCTGCGCGAAGCCGACCTGGCGCGCGCGCAGGCCGACCTGCAGCGCCTGCAGGACGACGTGGCACGGCGCCAGCCGCTGGTGGCCTCGGGTGCCGTGGGCCAGGAAGAGTTCAAGCACGCGACGGCGCAGCTCGCCGCCGCGCGCAGCGCCACCGAGGCGGCCCGCGCGGCCGTGCTCGCCGCGAAGGAACAGCTGGCTTCGAACCAGACGCTGACCGAAGGCATCGCGGTCGACCAGCACCCCAGCGTGCTGCGCGCGTCGGCCCGCGTGCGCGAGGCCTATGTGGCGCTCAAGCGCGTCGAATTGCAGGCGCCGGTGGCCGGCTACGTGGCCCGCCGCAACGTGCAGCTGGGCCAGCGCGTGCCGGCCGGTTCGCCGCTGCTGTCGGTGATCGCGCTCGACCAGGTCTGGGTGGACGCCAACTTCAAGGAAAGCCAGCTCAAGAACCTGCGGCTGGGCCAGCCGGTGGAACTCAGCGCCGACGTGTACGGCAAGAACGTGACCTACCGCGGCACCATCGAGGGCCTGGGCGCGGGCACCGGCGCGGCCTTCGCGCTGCTGCCGGCGCAGAACGCCACCGGCAACTGGATCAAGGTGGTGCAGCGCGTGCCGGTGCGCGTGCGCCTGGACGCCAAGGAACTGGTGGACCACCCGCTGCGCCTGGGCCTGTCGATGGAAGCGCGCGTGGACGTGAGCAAGACCGACGGCCGCATGCTGGCCGATGCGGCCGCCGCGCCGCAGGAGGTGCAGACCGCCGTGTTCGAACAGGACAACCGCGAAGCCGACACGCGCGTGCAACAGATCATCGGCCAGCACGGTGGTGGTGGGTCGCGCACGGCGGCCGCCACGCGGGCGCCCGCCGCCCCTGCCGCGCCGGCCCTGCCGGCCGCGCCGGTGAGCACGGGCTCGGTGGCCCTGGCCCGTTGAACCGGCGCTGACCGCCATGGCCGACAGCCACGCCCTTCCCGCCTCGGGGGCCTTGCCCGCCGAGGCCCCACCGCCGGCGCCCGCGCCGAGCGCCTCGCCACCGGTGTTCGAGCCCCTCAAGGGCGCGCAGCTGGTGCTGGGCACGCTCGCGCTGTCGCTGGCCACGTTCATGAACGTGCTCGACACCTCGATCGCCAACGTGTCCATTCCCGCGATCGCGGGCGACATGGGCGTGAGCCCGGCGCAGGGCACCTGGGTCATCACCTCGTTCGCGGTGGCCAACGCCATCTCGGTGCCGCTCACCGGCTGGCTCACGCAGCGCTTCGGGCAGGTGCGCCTGTTCACCATGAGCGTGCTGCTGTTCGTGGTCGCCTCCTGGCTGTGCGGCCTGGCGCCCAACATCGGCCTGCTGATCGCGTTCCGCGTGCTGCAGGGCCTGGTGGCCGGCCCGATGATCCCGCTCTCTCAGACGCTGCTGCTGGCGAGCTACCCGCGCGCCAAGGCGGGCACCGCCATGGCCATGTGGGCCATGACCGTGCTGGTCGCGCCCGTGGCCGGGCCGCTGCTGGGCGGCTGGATCACCGACAACATCTCCTGGCCCTGGATCTTCTACATCAACATCCCGGTGGGCCTGGTGGCCGCCGCGCTCACCTGGTCCATCTACCGCAGCCGCGACCCCGGCCCGCGCCGCGTGCCGCTGGACGTGATCGGCCTGGTGCTGCTGGTGCTGTTCGTCGGCGCCATGCAGATCATGATCGACATGGGCAAGGAGCTGGACTGGTTCGAGTCGGGCGAGATCATCGCGCTGGCCGTGGTGGCGGTGGTGAGCTTCCTGTTCTTCCTGGCCTGGGAGCTGACCGACAAGCACCCCATCGTGGAGATCCGCCTGTTCGCGCGGCGCAACTTCGTCACCGGCACGCTCGCGCTGTCCATCGCCTACGGCCTGTTCTTCGGCAACGTGGTGCTGTTGCCCTTGTGGCTGCAGCAGCACATGGGCTACACGGCCACCTGGGCCGGCCTGGCGACGGCGCCGGTGGGCCTGCTGGCCATCGTGCTCTCGCCCTGGGTGGGCAAGAACGTGAGCCGCATCGACCCGCGCAAGCTCGCCACCGTGGCCTTCCTCGGCTTTGGCGCGGTGCTGTGGATGCGCTCGAACTTCAACACCCAGGCCGACTTCATGACCATCCTGATCCCCACGCTGTTGCAGGGGGCGGCCATGGCGTTCTTCTTCATTCCGCTGCAGGCCATCGTGTTCTCGGGCCTGCAGCCGCAGCAGACGCCGTCGGCCGCGGGTCTGTCCAACTTCGTGCGCATCACGGCGGGCGCGGTGGGCACCTCGCTGTTCACCACGCTGTGGGAAAGCCGGGCCTCGCTGCACCACGCGCAGCTGGTGGAGTCCATCCACACCGGCAACGCCACCGCCATGGCCACGCTGGACCAGCTCGTGGGCAGCGGCATGAGCCGCGAACAGGCGCTGACCACGATCGACCGCCTGATCAACCAGCAGGCCTTCACGCTGGCCGTGACCGACCTGTTCTACCTCTCGGCGGCGCTGTTCTTCGTGCTGGTGGCGGTGATCTGGTTCTCCAAGCCGGTGCTCGGCGGCTCCGTGGACGCGGGCGGCGCGCACTGAGCGCCGCCGCAGTTCAGCGCGTGAAGCTCAGGAAGCGGCCCTTGTAGGCCTCGCCGTCTTCCAGCTGCCGGTCGGCCGCCTGCATGCTCAGCGTGAAGCCCAGCGCGGCCATGTCGCGGCCGAAGGCCGCGCGGTTGCCACGGTCGGGGTCCACGATGATCACCACCGCCTGGGGCGCGGCGTGGCGGAAGATGAAGGCCGCGAGCTGCGCCGGCTGCTGGCGCTCGTAGAGCAGGTCGCTGCCCACGATGAGGTCGAAGCGGCCCAGGGCCGGGTTGTCGGTGGCGGCGGTGCTTTCCCAATTGCCTGCCTGGTAGGGCATGGGGCCCAGGCCGTTGAGGGCCAGGTTGTGCCGCAGGAATTCTTCGGTCAGCGGGTGCCAGTCGCTCACCGTCACGTCGCCGCCGCGCCGGTGCATCACCAGGCTGGCCAGCGCCAGGCCCGCGCCGATTTCCAGCACGCGCAATCCCGCGATGGGGTGCGTGAGCATGGCCAGCGCGAGCACGCGCGAGGAGGGCCACACCTGCCCGAAATGCGACCAGCCGGCCGGTGGCAGGCCGATGTCGGCCGCGTGGTGCTGGGTGTCGGTGTACTGCTGGTCGTCGAGCAGCCGACGGATGTGCCAGTCTTCGCCGCCGAGGCTGAGGGTCTCGGTCCGGACTTGGTAGCCTGGCATGGGAGCTTTCGTGGAGGGTGTGGCCCACGGTACCATGCCCGGGCACCCGGCGGGCGGTGCGTTTGCGGGAGTGTTCACATGGGCTGGTTTTCCAAGAGCAAGGACGGCTTCTTCCTCAGCACCACCACGCCGGAAGGCGTGGAGCGGTCGCAGTACCTGGGCATCGTGCACGGCGAGGCCATCATCGGCGCCAACATCTTCCGCGACCTGTTCTCTTCGGTGCGCGATGTGGTGGGCGGGCGCGCCGGTGGCTACGAGCGCGCCCTCTCGGGCGCGCGCGACGCCGCCATGGAAGACCTCATGGAATCGGCGCGCGAGATGGGCGCCACCGGCGTGATCGGCATCGACTTCGATTACGAGGTGCTGGGCGAGACCAACGGGATGATGATGGTCGCCGTGAGTGGTACAGCGGTGAAACTTTAGTCTGCATATTTTGCTTTCCAAAAATGGCGTATTTTGTATAAAATACGATTCATGCCAGCCTATGCCAAGCCGTTGGATGAAGACGCCCGATTGCTGGCGGAGCTGGGCATGCGGCTGCGCCTGGCGAGGAAGCGCCGGGGCATGAGTGCCGAGAAGCTCGCCGAACTCGCGGGCATCACCCGCGTCACGCTCCATCGGCTGGAGGTGGGGGAGCCGGCGGCGGCCAGCCTGGGCACGCTCACCCGGGTGCTCGGTGCGATGGGCATGGCGGGCGATCTGACGCTGCTGGCCAGGGACGACCGCGTGGGGCATCAGCTGCGCGATGCCAGCCTGCTGGCACCGAAGAGGCCCCCGTTGCCGCGCCTGATCGCCCTGAAGGATCTGCCGTATCTGCGGACGGTGGCGGCATGGCACCTGCCCGATGAGGACACGAAGCTCACGCCCGAGGAGGTGTTCGGCCTGTACGAACGCAACTGGCGGCACATCGAGCCCGAGAAGATCGTGGGCAAGGAAGCGGCGGTGCTCAAGAAGCTGACGAACACGGTGGGCAAGGGGGTGCTGCTTGTTTGAGCGTGAGCACCACCAGCGCATCGCGGCGATCTTGGAGCGCCTGGACGTCCAGGCGCTGCTCAAACACCGCTGCCTGTTCGGTGGCGGGACGGCGATCGCCTTGTCCCGGGGGGAGTACCGCGAATCGGTGGACATCGATTTCATCTGTCCTTCGATCGACGGTTATCGGGGCTTGCGCGAAACGGTGGACGCCCGTCACCTCGACTGGCTCTTTGCCCAGCCCGTGGATCTCGTGCGCGAACCCCGGGTCGATCAGTACGGCATTCGCCTGGCGGTGGCGGTCGATGCCGTGCCGGTCAAGCTGGAAATCATTTTTGAAAGCCGGGTCGAATTCACCGATCCCCTGCCCGAAGACAGGATCTGCGGCGTGTGGGCGATGGCGGTCGAAGACCTGACCGCCACCAAGCTCATGGCGAACGCGGACCGGTATGCCGACGACGCGGTGATGAGTCGGGATCTCATCGATCTCGCGATGTTGGCGGACGGCCACGTGCTGAACGCCGCTGGCGCGGCCAAGGCCCGGCGCGCTTACGGCAAGGGCATCGACAAGGCCTTTGGACGTGGCAAGGAGCTTCTGCTCGAGCGGGACGGTCGCTTGTCCCGCTGCATGAAAGCCATGCGGATGCCCCCACCCGAAGCGGCCTGGCGAGAGCGCCTCTCGCGCCTCTTGCTGGAGGCTTGAGGCCTGCGCCCGGCCTCAGGCGTCGATCTGCATCGCCGGCCGGGCCTGCACCTTGCCCAGCCAGGCCGCGACATGCGGGTGCGAGCCCACCGGCGCGCCGATGTAGGCGCTGTAGCCGATCACCGAGCCCACGATCAGGTCCACCAGCGAATAGGCGGCGCCGAGCATCCAGGGCTGGGCCGCCAGGCGCGCGTCCAGCAGCGCGAGCAACTGGTCCAGCCCCTTGTGCGCCGACGTGCCGTGGGCGTCGTCGGGCGTGCCCATGTCGCGCGCGGCCTGCAGGCGCACCAGCTGCGCGCCGTAGGTCACGTAGGACCAGGTGCTCCACGCCATCGCCTGCAGGCGCTCGGGCGTGCCCTCGGCCGGCCACAGGCCCTTCTTCACGCCGTAGGTCTCGCCCAGCCACATCTCGATCGCCAGCGCCTCGAACAGGGGCGCGCCGTCCACCGTCATGGTGGGCACCTTGCCGTTGGGGTTGAGGGCCAGGTAGTCGGGGCGGCGCTGTTCGCCTTTCGTGATGTCGATCTTCACGCGGTCGTGTTTCACGCCCAGTTCGGCGAGGGCGCAGGCGACCGGGGTGGCGCTGGACATGGGGTGCCAGTAGAGAACGATCTGGGACATGGTGGACTCCTGAAAGGGGGTTGAAGCATCGGCCCGACACCGCGTCGGGCACGTGCCTGCAATGTCGCGCCTATTGCGGACAGTTTCGGCCCTCGATTCGAGGTAGAGTGGCGCCATGCTTTCGTCGTCCTCACGGCTGCTGCGCGTGTTGTCCCTGCTGCAGACCCGCAGCCACTGGGCGGGCACCGAGCTGGCCGAGCGGCTGGAGGTGCATCCCCGCACCCTGCGGCGCGACATCGACCGCCTGCGCCAGCTCGGCTACCCCATCCACGCCAGCAGCGGCGTGGCGGGTGGGTACGCGTTTCGCGCGGGCCAGTCGCTGCCGCCGCTGCTGCTGGACGACGAAGAGGCGCTGGCCGTGGCCATTGCCTTGCAGGTCGCCGCCTCGGGCACCGTGAGCGGGGTGGAAGAGAGCTCGCTGCGCGCCCTGGTGAAGCTGGAGCAGGTGATGCCCACCCGGCTGCGCCGCCGCACCGGCGCGCTGCGCTCGGCCATCGTGCCCTTGCAGCGCGGCGGGCCGACCATCGATGCGGGCGTGCTGGCGCTGCTGGCCGTTGCCTGCCGCGACCAGCTGCAGGTGGGCTTCCACTACCGCGACATGCGCGGCCAGAGCAGCGTGCGCACGGTGGAGCCGCAAGGCCTGGTGCACACCGGCAGCCGCTGGTACCTGGTGGCCTGGGACCCCGCGCGCGACGACTGGCGCACCTTCCGCATCGACCGCGTGGAAGGCGCGCCGAGCACCGGCGCGCACTTCACGCCACGGGCCGCGCCGGCGGGCGACCTGCGCGCCTATGTCTCGGGCACGCTGGCGGGGGTGCAGCACGGCGACGAGGCGCGCGTGGTGCTGCACCGGCCCCGCGAGGCGATGGCGCGCATCATCCCGGCCTCCGCCGCGACGCTCGAAGCCATCGACGACACGCGCTGTCTCATGCGGTGTGGCGCCGGCCAACTGGATTCACTGGACTCGCTGGCCTACTGGCTCATGGCGATGGACGTGGACTTCGACGTGCTGGAGCCGCCCGCGCTGCACGAGCGCCTGCGCGCGGCCGGCGAGCGCCTGGCGCGCAACCTGGCCCGCGCGGGCCGCTGATTTCAGCTGCCGCGCAGCGCCTTCAGCAGCTTCTGGCCGGCGCGCCCGCTGGCTTCCTGCCCCAGGCGCTCCTGCTCGGCGCGGATCGCCACGCGGCTCTTCTCGCCCAGCATGCCGTCCACCTCGCCGATGTCGTGGCCGCGCGCGATCAGCAGGGTCTGCACCTCGCGGCGCTCGGCGCGCGAGAGGCCCGGGTCGTCGGTGGGCCAGGGCGTGACGAAGGGGCCGCCGCCGCGCAGCCGGTCCGACAGGTGCGCGATCGCCAGGCCATAGCTCTCGGCCGCGTTGTAGCTGTAGATCGCGTCGAAGTTGCGCAGCACCAGGAAGGCCGGCCCCTGCGGCCCGGCGGGGGTGAGCAGGCCGGCGCTGCCGCTGGCCGGCAGGGGCGAACCATCCACCCGCTTCACGCCGCGCGCCACCCAGTCTTCCATGGTGCGCTTGGTGCGGCGGCCTTCGTTGCCGGCGTTGAAGCCGGGGGGCAGCTTCACCTCGAAGCCCCAGGGCTGGCCGCTCTGCCAGCCGGCCTTGGCGAGGAAGTTCGCGGTCGAGGCCAGGGCATCGGGCGTGCTGTCCATCAGGTCGGCGCGGCCGTCGCCATCGAAGTCCACCGCCAGCCGCTCGAAGGTGCTGGGCATGAACTGCGTGTGGCCGAAGGCGCCGGCCCACGAACCCACCAGCCGGTTGGGCGCGATGTGCCCGGCCTGCAGGATGCGCAGCGTCGCGTAGAACTCGGTGCGGAAATAGGCCTGCCGCCGACCGAAGCAGGACAGCGTGCCCAGCGACTGCACCAGCGGCGACTTGCCGAAGGTCTGGCCGAAGTTGCTCTCCACCCCCCACACCGCCACCACCGTGGCGGGGTCCACGCCGAAGCGCTCCTGCACCCGCTTGAGCGTCTCCGCGTGCAGCGCCAGCATGGCCTGGCCCTCGGCCACGCGCTGCTCGTCCACCAGGCCGGCGAGGTAGTCCCAGATCGCGGTGCGGAACTCGGGCTGGAAATTCAGCTTGTCGATCACGCTCATGTCGGGCACCAGGCCCAGTGTGTGCTGCGTGAAGGTCGCCTCGCTCACGCCCACCGCGCGGGCGGGCGCGCGCAGCGTGTTCAGGCAGTTCTCGAATTCCTGCGGTGCGGGCGCCGGGGTGGGGCTGGGGGCCTGTGCCAGGCCGGCGGTGGCGAACAGGGCGGTGCAGAGGGCGGCGAGCAGGGGCGGGGCGGGGCGTCGGGCTTTCATGCGCCCGATCTTAGCCACGCACCCCGCCGGGGGCCTCAGTTCAAGGCGGCATCGAGTAACAGCATGAACACGAAACCCGCCAGCAGCGTGCCCGTGGCCAGGGTTTCGAAGCCGTTGCGGTGCGTCTCGGGAATGATCTCGTGGCTCACCACGAACAGCATCGCGCCGGCCGCCAGGGCCAGGCCCAGCGGGTAGAACGCCGGCAGGCTGCCCAGCACCGCGAGGCCGAGGATGGCCCCCAGCGGCTCGGCCAGGCCGGTGAGCGCGGCCACGCCCCAGGCCTGCGCCGCGCTGCGGCCCAGCGTGCGCAGCGCCATGGCCACGATCAGGCCTTCGGGCATGTTCTGCAGGCCGATGGCCAGCGCCACCGAGGCGCCGGCCTGCGCGCCCGCCGCGTCCTGCGGGCCGGCATAGGCGGCGCCCACGGCCAGGCCTTCGGGCACGTTGTGGATCAGGATGGCCAGCACCATGAGCTTGGCACTCTGCACGGCGCCGGGCGTGTGCGCGCTGGCGGCATGGCCCGGCGCGGCCGGCGGCAGCACCGCGTGTTCGTGCGGCGTGAAGCGGTCCACCGCCAGCATCAGGCCCATGCCCAGCGCCAGGCCCGCGCCACTGAGCGCGGCCGCGCCGGTGCGGCCACCGAACAGCGCCTGGCCCGCATCGAGCGAGGGCAGCAACAAGGCGAAGATCGCCGCCGCCAGCATCACGCCGGCCGAGAACGACAGCAGGGCCGCCTCCTGCAGCTTGCTCACGCGCTGCACCAGGAACACCGGCAGCGCGCCCACGGCCGTGGCCACCGCGGCCAGCAGCGAGGCCTGCACGCCGGCCGCCATGGCGCTGCCGTGTTCGGCCGCGTCCCACCAGGCGCGCGTGGGCGCCCAGAAGGTGCTGAGCGAGGCCAGGCCCGCCATCACCAGCAGGCCGGTGCCCAGGGCCAGCAGGGCGTTGCGCAGGGCGTGGGGCGGCAGCGGCAGTTGCTGCAGCTGGACCCAGGCGGGTCGGACTTGTCGGATCAGTTCGGCCATGGAAGCTCCCGCGTCGAATGGAAAGTGGCGTTTAGTTTGACAAAAACTATCGAGAAAGGCCAATCGATGTTGCCAATGAAGGGGATAGGGCGCGCCGGTACAGTCGGGCAGGATGAACTCGTCGATCGCCCCCCTCGCCGAACCCCACTTCAACGAGCTTCACGCGGTGCTCGATGCGGTGGCGCGTGAAAAGCGCTTCCTCGCGCTGACGCAGGCGCCGCCCCTGGCCGAGACCATCGCCTTCTTTCGGCAGAACCTGGACCACGATCGCCCGCATTTCGTCGCGCTGATCGACGGTGCCGTGGTCGGCTGGTGCGATGTGCTGCCGGTGTTTGGCCAGTCGCGGGCGCACATTGGTGTGCTGGGCATTGGCCTGTTGCCCTCGGCGAGGCACCGGGGCCTGGGCCGGCAGCTCATGGCCGCGGCCATCGACAAGGCGTGGCGCCAGGGCCTGACGCGCATCGAACTCACCGTGCGCGCGGACAACCCCAACGCGCGCACGCTCTACGAGCGCCTGGGCTTTCAGCTCGAAGGCGTGCAACGGCAGGCGTTCCGGGTGGACAGCCAATTCATCGACAGCCATGCCATGGCTTTGCTGCGCCATGCGGCCTGACCGGCTCGCTCCACCCCGGCGCGCATGGGCGCGTTGGCCGGTGCTGGTCGTGGTGCTGGCGGGCGTGTGGGGCGCCGCGTTCGCCGACCCCACGCCTGCGCCCGTGCGCGCGGAGATCGACGCCATGCTGAACCGCCTCGAAACCTCGGGCTGCCAGTTCCTGCGCAACGGCAGCTGGCACGACGGCGCGCGGGCCAAGGCGCACCTGCTGGACAAGCTCGCCTACATCGAGAAGCGGGGCACGGTGCAGAGCGCGGAGCAGTTCATCGAGCTGGCCGCGTCGCGCAGCAGCCTCTCGGGCCGGCCGTACCAGGTCCGCTGTGGCGGCCAGGCGCCGGTGGAAAGCCGACGCTGGCTGGGCGATCAGCTCACGGCCCTTCGCGGGGCTGCGGGTGGCGCCAAGCCCTGAGGCGGTGAGTGCCTCCCGCACAATACCGGCCATGTCACCCATGCCTCCCCCCATCGCCGAGTTCTGGCAGGCCTTTGTCGCGTCGACCGCCGGCGTGGACGAATCGCGTTTCTACGAAGCGTTCTACTTCGCCGACAGCGAGGCCCTGGCGGATTCGCTCGCTGAACTCGTGCTGTCCGGCACGAAGCGCGCGACGGCCTCGGCCTTATGGACTTTCGAGGCGCAGGGCAGGCGCGCGCCGGTGCCGGGCGACCTCAGCGTCGTGACCAACTGGGCCGGTGTGCCGCAATGCGTCATCGAAACCGTGGCCGTCGACCGGGTTCCCTTCAACCAGGTCAGCGCCGAGTTCGCGGCCACGGAGGGCGAGGGCGATGGTTCGCTGACGTACTGGCGCGAAGCGCACGAGCAGTTCTTCCTGCGCGAGTGCGCCTTGCATGGTCGCGCCTTCACCGAGGACATGCTGCTGGCCTGCGAGCGCTTCAAGGTGGTGTATCGGCCCTCTTCGTCACCGTGAGATAGGTAAAAGGAATAGAAAGGAGAAATCTTTGAATTGGACCTGTGCGCACCGACGGTGATTTACTGCAATGACGGCAGCGCAGGCGTCAACATTCGGCGCCACTGCCGCGGATTCATTGCTGTTGTCTGCGTTCTTGTGGCCCGTCAGTATTCCGACAGGCTCCGTTTTTCGCTGACTTCAATGAAGCTCAAGGTCGGCAACATAACGGAGACAATCGCATGGTGATTTGCAGAAGTGTTCATTGGACCCGCATCCGCGCAATGGCGGCGATTGGCATTGCAGCCATCCTGCCTCTTGAGTCGGCCTACGCCGACGTGTACCCGGTTCGCAACAAGGGGGCGACCAAGGTTCAGGTCATCGAGCAACGCCACATGCCTGAGACCTTGAACGGCGCCCTCGGCGGCCCCGGTCATGTCGTCGCGAAATTTTCCGATCTGATTCAGAAGGCCATTGCCTACAAGACCGCCCATCCATCCGAAACGGTGGAGATTCGTTCGGCCACCTTCAGGATGGCCATGAACGTCTATGTGGGATTCAATCCGGCGAATCCTTCGACGTATCTCGATGTCTCCAATACCGACTTCGCGGGGGCCGATTCCGAAAAGTTGCTTTGGTCGTACTGCAAGGCGGCGCAGGCCGGGGTGAAGGTGCAAATGATCATCCACGAGAAAAGCGAATCCAACGTTTCTCTGGCGGCGATCACGAACTACCTCGACGCCAATGGCGGGCCCAACCTGTCTTATCGCATCGTGGGCTGGGGAGAAGGCTCCGACGAACAGATGCACAACAAGTTCCTGCTCATCAACAAGACGCGCACCGGCACAACCGAACAGCACAGCGTCGTCTACACCGCGACCGCCAACTTCGACGAGTGGCGGGCGTATGGCCCGGTCAGCAGCCACAACTGGCACCAATCGGGTGTGGTTCTCAACCAAAACAGCGCCCTCTATGGGGCTTACCAGAAATACTTCGACAGTGCGCTCTGGCCGCACGCCCAGAATTCAAACCCGAACGCCTTCCGGACCGCCATGCAGAATCTGCACTCAGCCCCAGGCGGTCTGAACTACGCCGAGGATGCGGACGGTATCTCGGCGTATTTCTATCCTTATTTCGCGTCCAACGTGTGGACGACCAGCGGCAATCCGGTCGCCAAGATCATGAACATCATCAACACGGGCGCCAATGTGACCGCTCCTTACGTGAAGATGAATCAGGCCTACCTCCGCTTCAGCAATGGCAATTGGTCGGAGTTCGGTACGCACTTCATGACGGACATCAGGGAGATGGCTTTGCAGCATGGCCTCAACCTGGCGAGCCCATCGACGTCGAACGTCAAGTTCGTTGTGATGGATGCTGACAATGGCAGCTCCGATTTCAGCCCGTTGGCGAGTTCCAATGTTCACCTGAACAAGAAAACTCATGCGAAAAACTTCCAGTTCGCGCTGACGATTGGCGGAACCCCGCATTACTACTCGCTCAGTGGTTCGACCAATGCGAAACACAACGACTTTATGCTCAAGGCGAACAACATGATCGTGATCCATGAAGTCGGTGCCGCGGCCAAGGAGGTTTATCTGGACTTCGGCGACATGTTCACCTACATGTTCAGCCAATAACGGATGCAGCCCGTCGTGCTGATCCGGGCGTTCCACAACGACTGAGGCCTCGCCATGAAAAAGCGGCGCCGAGGCGCCGCTTTTTTTTGGAGATGGCCGATCAGCTGAAGAACGACTTGGCCTTCTCGAACCAGCCCTTGTCGTTCGGGCTGTGCTTGTGGCCGCCTTTCTTGAACGACTCGTCGAGCTCCTTGAGCAGCTTGCGCTGGTGCTCGGTGAGCTTGATCGGCGTTTCCACCGCCACGTGGCAGTACAGGTCGCCGGGGTAGCTGCTGCGCACGCCCTTGACGCCCTTGCCGCGCAGGCGGAAGGTCTTGCCGCTCTGCGTGCCTTCGGGCAGGTCGATGGTGGCCTTGCCCGCCAGCGTGGGCACGTCGATCTCGCCACCCAGGGCGGCCACCGTCATGCTCACCGGCACCTGGCAGTGCAGGTCGTCGCCCTCGCGCTCGAAGATGTCGTGCTTGCGCAGGCGCACTTCGATGTAGAGGTCGCCCGAGGGGCCGCCGTTCTGGCCGGGTTCGCCGTTGCCGGTGCTGCGGATGCGCTGGCCGTCGTCGATGCCGGCGGGGATCTTGATCTCCAGCGTCTTCTGCTTCTTGATCTTGCCCTGGCCGTGGCAGGTGGTGCAGGGCTCGGGAATGATCTTGCCCTGGCCATGGCAGGTGGGGCAGGTCTGCTGCACGCTGAAGAAGCCCTGGCGCATCTGCACCGAGCCTTGGCCGTGGCAGGTGGTGCAGGTCTTCACGCTGGTGCCGGGCTTGGCGCCGGTGCCGCTGCAGGTCTCGCAGTTGTCCCACGAGGGAATGCGGATCTGCGTTTCCTTGCCGGCGGCGGCCTCTTCGAGCGAGATTTCCATCGCGTAGGAGAGGTCGGCACCGCGGTACACCTGGCGCCCGCCGCGCTGGCCGCCGCGCGCGCCACCGAAGATGTCGCCAAAGATGTCGCCGAACGCGTCGCCAAAACCGCCGAAGCCTTCGGCACCACCGGCACCGCCGCGCATGTTGGGGTCCACGCCCGCGTGGCCGTACTGGTCGTAGGCCGCCTTCTTCTGCGGGTCCGACAGCATCTCGTAGGCCTCCTTGGCCTCCTTGAACTTCTCTTCGGCCGCCTTGGCCGCATCACCCTGGTTGCGGTCGGGGTGGTGCTTCATCGCCAGCTTGCGATACGCCTTCTTGATCTCGTCGTCGCCGGCGTTCTTGGGCACGCCCAGCACTTCGTAAAAATCGCGTTTAGCCATGGTTTCTTGCGGTTCGTTTGGAGCACAAACGCCGCGTCAGGTTGCCCGGACGCGGCGAATGGGGTGGGAAGCGGGCCCCGATCAGCCCTTCTTCACTTCCTTGACTTCGGCATCGACCACGTCGTCGTCGTCCGGCTTGCTGCTGCCTTGCGGTGCGGCATCGGCGCCAGCACCACCCGCGGCGGCGGCGGCTTCGGCCTGCGACGCGGCGTACACCTTCTCGCCCAGCTTCTGGCTCGCGGCCATCAGGGCTTCGGTCTTGGCCTCGATGGCTTCCTTGTCCTCGCCCTTGGCGGCTTCTTCCACGTCCTTCAACGCGGCTTCGATGGCTTCCTTCTCGGCGCCTTCGAGCTTGTCGCCGTGTTCGCCCAGCGACTTCTTCACGCTGTGCACCATGGCTTCGGCCTGGTTGCGGGCCTGCACCAGCTCGACCTTCTTCTTGTCGTCGGCGGCGTTGAGCTCGGCGTCCTTCACCATCTGCTGGATCTCGTCTTCCGACAGGCCCGAGTTCGCCTTGATGGTGATCTTGTTTTCCTTGCCGGTGCCCTTGTCCTTGGCGCCCACGTGCAGGATGCCGTTGGCGTCGATGTCGAACGAGACCTCGATCTGCGGCATGCCGCGCGGCGCGCTCGGGATGCCTTCGAGGTTGAACTCACCCAGCAGCTTGTTGCCCGAGGCGATCTCGCGTTCGCCCTGGAACACCTTGATGGTCACGGCCGGCTGGTTGTCCTCGGCGGTCGAGAAGGTCTGCGCGAACTTGGTCGGGATCGTGGTGTTCTTCGTGATCATCTTGGTCATCACGCCACCCATGGTCTCGATGCCCAGGCTCAGCGGGGTCACGTCGAGCAGCAGCACGTCCTTGCGGTCGCCGGAGAGCACCTGGCCCTGGATGGCGGCACCCACGGCCACGGCTTCGTCGGGGTTCACGTCCTTGCGCGGTTCCTTGCCGAAGAATTCCTTCACCTTTTCCTGCACCTTGGGCATGCGGGTCATGCCGCCGACCAGGATCACGTCGTGGATGTCGGACACGCTGATGCCGGCGTCCTTGATGGCGGTGCGGCAGGGCGCGATGGTGCGCTCGATCAGCTCTTCCACCAGGGCTTCGAGCTTGGCGCGCGTGAGCTTGATGTTCAGGTGCTTGGGACCCGAGGCATCGGCCGTGATGTAGGGCAGGTTCAGGTCGGTCGCGGCCGAGCTGGAGAGCTCGATCTTGGCCTTCTCGGCGGCTTCCTTCAGGCGCTGCAGCGCGAGCACGTCCTTGGACAGGTCGACGCCTTGCTCTTTCTTGAACTCGCCAATGATGTAGTCGATGATGCGCTGGTCGAAGTCTTCACCGCCCAGGAAGGTGTCGCCGTTGGTGGAGAGCACCTCGAACTGTTTCTCGCCATCGACGTCGGCGATCTCGATGATGGACACGTCGAACGTGCCGCCACCCAGGTCGTACACGGCGATCTTGCGGTCGCCCTTTTCCTGCTTGTCCAGGCCGAAGGCCAGGGCCGCGGCGGTGGGCTCGTTGATGATGCGCTTGACGTCCAGACCGGCGATGCGGCCGGCGTCCTTGGTGGCCTGGCGCTGGGCGTCGTTGAAGTACGCGGGCACCGTGATCACGGCTTCCGTGACCGGCTCGCCCAGGTAGTCCTCGGCGGTCTTCTTCATCTTGCGCAGGATGTCGGCGCTGACCTGCTGGGCCGAGATCTGCTTGCCGCGCACTTCCACCCAGGCGTCGCCGTTGTCGGCGGCCACGATGGAGTAGGGCATGAGGTTGATGTCCTTCTGGACTTCCTTTTCGGTGAACTTGCGGCCGATCAGGCGCTTGATCGCGTACAGCGTGTTCTTGGGGTTGGTGACGGCCTGGCGCTTGGCCGAGGCGCCCACCAGCACTTCGCCGTCTTCCTGGTAGGCCACGATCGACGGCGTGGTGCGCGCACCCTCGGCGTTCTCGATCACCTTGGTGTTGTTGCCTTCCATGATGGACACGCACGAGTTGGTGGTGCCCAGGTCAATGCCGATGATTCGTCCCATGTTGTTGCTCCGATGCGAAAAGTGAGGATGTTGTGAAAAACGATGTGGGGAAGGTGTGGATAACCGGCGGGTATTTCAAGCCCGCCGGGTGATCATTTGGGGGCTGCCACCGTCACCAGGGCCGGGCGCAGCACGCGGTCGGCGATGAGGTAACCCTTCTGCAGCACGCTGACCACGGTGTTGGCTTCCTGGTCGGCAGGCACCATGCTGATGGCCTGGTGCTGGTGGGGGTCGAACTTCGCGGCCCCGGTCGGGTTGATTTCCAGCACCTTGTGGCGCTCCAGCGCGCTTTTGAGCTGCTTGAGCGTGGCCTCGGTGCCTTCGCGCAGCTGTTCGCGCGTGGCGTCCGTGATGGCCAGGCCGGCTTCGAGGCTGTCGGCGACGGCCAGCAGGCTCTCGGCAAAGCTCTCCACGGCGAACTTGCGGGCCTTGCTGACCTCTTCCTCGGCGCGGCGGCGGGCGTTTTCGGCCTCTGCCTTGGCGCGCAGAAACTGGTCGGCCAGGTCGGCGTTCTGGGCCTTGAGCGTGGAGAGATCCTGGGTCAGGGCGGCGACGGCATCGGCCTGGTTGGCGGCCTCGGCGGCCAGGGCCTCTTCGGGGCTCACAGGCGCGTTCGGGTCGGGCTGGGCGGTATGGGGTGTCGTCTGGCTCATGGGTCTTTGAAGTGCGTGAAGTCAATGGCCAGGACGGCCATGCAGGGCAATTGGGGCCGACGGGCCCGGATTCAAGGGTGGGAGGTGGCACTTTGGCCACCGGTGGACGCTGCCGGCGCGAAGGCGGGCTGTCCAGGGGCGTGATTCTATGTCCCGGCGGGCAGGGGATGGGCGGCGCGCGCCTGCTGGTGTGACCATTTGCCCGCGAATTGCTGCACTTCCACCAGCCGGCGCGCCAGATCGGCGCCCTGGGTGGTGAGCCGGTAGCCGTGGCCGCTGTGGTCCACGAGGCGGGCGGCGCGCAGCTCTTTCAGGCGGGTGTTGAGCGTGTTCGGGGTGACGCCGCCCACGCTGTCCTGCAGGAGCCGGAAGGTCTGGGGGTGGCCGTCGCTCAGGGCCCAGATCACGCGCATGGCGTAGCGCGATTCCAGCAAGTCGAAGAGTTGCATCACGGCAGCGTTGTCCTTGGCACTCATGCGAGGTCTCCTGCGACGGGCCCGTCTGGTTCTCGCAATATACGGCCCGCGCTACCGGTTTGCTAGCTGCGGGAACCCCCGTTCTGTGGCGCAAAGGCCAAGGCTACGGACTTACCCGGATTGCGCGGGCGTGGCCGGGCGGCGGTAGACCTTGCGCAGCAGGCCGATGAGGGTCTGCAGCTCCTCGGGCGAGAGGCGGTCGGCCACGTCGCGCTCCAGCGCGGTGGCCGTGGCCTGGGCCTCGCGGTACAGGCGCTCGCCGGGCGCCGAGAGGTGCAGGCCCTGGGCGCGCCGGTCGGTGGGGTGGGGTTTGCGCAGGATCAGGCCGCGTTTCTGCAGGCTCTTGACCATGCCCACCAGGTTGGGTGGCAGGATGTCCAGGGCGGCGCAGATCTGGCGCGAGGTCACGCCCGGGTTGTGCGCGACCACCGAGAGCACGGAAAAGTCCACCGGCCGCATGCCGAAGGGCTCCATGCGGCGCAGGAACACGGTGATCACGGCCAGCGCGGTGCGCCGCGCGTTGTAGCCCAGCAGGGTTTCGAGGTAGCTGGTGTCGATCTCTGGCCCGGTGCTCTCCGGCGCGCTGTCCAGCGGCGCCGGGGCGGCGGGCTTGCGCGGGCCGCGCGGGCGCCGCAGGGCGTTGGCGGTGGAGATGGTGGGGGAGGTCGCGGACATGGGTGGTCGCGGAGCTTAGCTGACCAGGGTGGCGTCCATCATGGCCAGGCGCATCTCGAACTCGGGCCAGACCCAGCGCCAGAAGGCGGCGCGGGCCTGGGCGCCGTGGCCGGCGGTGGCGGCCAGGCGCTCCCAGGCCCAGGCCATGAGCAGCAGGGCGGTGGCGCGCAGGAAGTCGTCGGCCAGCCAGAACGGGCGCTCGGCCGAGGCGCCGGCCATGGGCACGACGCGCTCGCGCACGAAGTCGCCGAAACGCGCCAGGGCGCCGCGGGTGGCCGCCGCCTCGGGCAAAGCGGCCAGGTCGCTGTTGAGGTCGGCCAGCAGGGCCTGCAGCGCGGCCGCGCCGTCGGGCAGGGTCTTGCGCACCAGCAGGTCGATCGCCTGGATCTCGTTCGTGCCCTCGTAGATCATGGCCACGCGCGCGTCGCGCACGTGCTGCTCGATGCCCCATTCGCGCACGTAGCCGTGGCCGCCGAACACCTGCAGGCAGGCGCTGGCGCCGCTGAAGGCCTGCTCGGTCCAGGCGGACTTGAGCACCGGCGTGACCAGGCTGCACCAGCGCGCGGCGGCCTCGCGCCGGGCGGCGTCGGGATGGTGTTTCTGGGTGTCGAGTTCGAGCGCGGTGCGGTAGGCGATCACGCGCCCGGCGTCGATCCAGGCGCGTTGGGTGCCCAGGATGCGCTGGATAGCAGGATGCAGGGCGATCGGGTCGGCCTCGCCGGCCTTGCTCGTGGTGCCGGGCGCGCGCATCTGGCGGCGCTCCTGCGCGTAGGCATGGGCTTTCTGCCAGGCGGCGTCGAGCAGGCCCACGCCTTGCAGGCCCACCAGCAGGCGCGCCGCGTTCATCATGACGAACATGGCGTTGAGGCCCTTGCCGGGCTCGCCGACCAGGGAGGCGGCGGCCTCGTCGAAGCGCATCACGCAGGTGGGGCTGCCGTGGATGCCCATCTTTTCCTCGATGCGCTCGCAGTGCACGGCGCTGCGGTTGCCATCGTCCTCGAACTTGGGCACCAGGAAGAGCGAGAGGCCCTTGGGGCCGGGCGGCGCGTCGGGCAGGCGCGCGAGCACCAGGTGCACGATGTTGTCGGCCAGGTCGTGTTCGCCGCCGGAGATGAAGATCTTGGTGCCGGTGAGGGCGTAGCGCCCGTCGGCCAGCGGCACGGCTTTGGTGCGCACCAGGCCCAGGTCGCTGCCGGCGTGGGGCTCGGTCAGGCACATGGTGGCGAGCCATTCGCCCGAGGCCAGCTTCTCCAGGTAGCGGGCCTTGAGTGCGTCGCTGGCGTGGTGCCGCAGGCATTCGTAGGCGCCGTGCAGCAGGCCGGGGGCCATGGTCCAGCCGTGGTTGGCGGCGTTGAGCATCTCGTGCAGCACCGCTTCCACCACGGTGGGCAGGCCCTGGCCGCCGTCTTCGGTGGCGCTGGCCAGCGAGGGCCAGCCGGCCTGCCAGAAGGCCTGGTAGGCGTCGCGGAAGCCGGGCGGCATGGTGACCGCGCCAGCGTTCCATTGCGCGCCCACTTCGTCGCCTTCGCGGTTGAGCGGGGCGATCACCTCGCCGACGAATTTGCCCGCTTCCTCGATCACCTGCGTGAGCAGGCCGGTGTCGGCGTGCTCGGCCAGCGCGGGCAGTTCGGCGATGCGCTCGTGCGCGCGCAGCACGTCGAACAGCACGAAGGCGTGTTCGGCGGCGCGGGGCTGGTAGGCGTTCATGCGGCGGTGGCTTTGCGCGCGGTGCCGAGGTAGGTCTCGATCACGCGCGGGTCGCTGGCGAGTTCGCTGGCAGGGCCCTGGGCGCTGAGTTCGCCCATCTCGAGCACGTAACCATGGTCGGCCACCTGCAGCGCGGCGCGCGCGTTCTGCTCCACCAGCACGATGGTCACGCCGGTCTGGCGCAGGCGGTCGATGATGGCGAAGATCTCCTTGACGATCAGCGGCGCCAGGCCCAGGCTGGGCTCGTCGAGCATCAGCAGGTCGGGCGCGGACATGAGGGCTCGGCCCACGGCCAGCATCTGGCGCTCGCCGCCCGAGAGCGTGCCGGCGAGCTGGACGCGGCGCTCCTGCAGGCGCGGGAAGATGCTGTAGACGTCGTCCAGGCGGCTGCGCCACTGGGCGTTGCCCAGGCGCATCTGGCGGAAACCGCCGAGCAGCAGGTTGTCTTCCACCGCCATGGTGCCGAACAGCTCGCGCTTCTCGGGCACCAGGGCCATGCCGTTCATCACGCGCTCTTCGAGCGTGAGGGCGCTGATGTCCTGCCCGCGGAACTCGATCGCGCCCTGGCCGGGCAGGATGCCCATGAGGGTGTTGAGCAGCGTGGACTTGCCCGCGCCGTTGGGGCCGATCACGGTGATCACGCCGCCGGCTCGCGCCTGCAGGTCGATGCCGTGCAGCACCTCGGCGCGGCCGTAGCCGGCGCGCAGGCCCTTGACTTGAAGAATGGGGTTGCTCATGTCTCGTGCCTCAGTGTTCCGTGCCCAGGTAAGCGGCGAGCACCTTGGGGTCCTGCTGCACCTGCTCGGGCGGCCCCTGCGTGAGCAGGGTGCCGAATTCCATCACCACCAGGTGGTCGCAGATCTGCATCACCAGGTCCATGTCGTGCTCCACCAGCAGGATGCTCATGCCTTCGGCCTTGAGCTGGCGCAGCACGCCGGCCAGGGCCTGCTTCTCCTTGTGGCGCAGGCCGGCGGCGGGTTCGTCCAGCAGCAGCAGGGTCGGGTCGGCGCACAGAGCGCGCGCGATTTCCATCAGGCGCTGCGGGCCCATGGCCAGGTTGCCGGCCTGTTCGTGCAGGTACTCGCCCATGCCGATGCGCTCGAGCTGGCGCTGCGCCTCGCGGAACAGCTGGCGTTCCTCGGCGCGGTTGGCGCGCAGCATGGCGGGCAGCACGCCCTTGCGGCCGCGCGTGTGCGCGCCCAGGGCCACGTTCTCGAGCACCGTCATGTCCGGGATCATCTTCACGTGCTGGAAGGTGCGCGCCATGCCCAGTTGCGCGATGGCGCGCGAGGGCTTGCCGATCACGTTGCCGCCCTGGAAGCGCACCTCGCCGCTGGTGGCGGGCAGCACGCCCGTGATCAGGTTGAAGGTGGTGGACTTGCCGGCGCCGTTGGGGCCGATCAGGCCGACGATCTGGCCGGCGTGGATCTGGAAGCTGATGTCGTTCACCGCCACCAGGCCGCCGAACTGCATGCGCGCCTTCTGCACGTCCAGCACCAGCTCGCCAGCGGCGGGCTTGGCGCGCTCGGGCAGGGCGGCGGCGTTCTGCCAGTCCACCGCGCGCGGTTTCGGCGCCTTGCCCTTGCCGACCACGGACCACAGGCCGTCGGGCAGGTACTTGAGCACCACCACCAGCGCGATGCCGAAGACGATCACCTCGTAGCTGCCGCTGGTGCCGATCAGGCGGGGCAGCAGCACCTGCAGCTGGTCTTCCAGCACGCGGATGAGGCCGGCGCCGACGATGGCGCCCCACACGTGGCCCACGCCGCCGATCACCGCCATGAACAGGTACTCGATGCCCATCTTCAGGCCGAAGGCCGAGGGGTTCACCGTGCGCTGGAAGTGCGCGAGCAGCCAGCCCGCCACAGAGGCGAACAGCGCGGCCAGCACGAACATGGTGACCTTGTAGCGGAAGGTGTTGATGCCCATCGCCTCGGCCATCTGCGAGCCGCTCTTGAGCGAGCGCATGGCGCGGCCCGCGCGCGAGTCCAGCAGGAACAGCAGCGCGGCGACGAAGGCCAGCAGGATGACCCAGGTCAATACGAAGAAGGCGCGGCCCTGGCCGATGTCGAAGCCGCCGATGGACAGGCTCTTGATGCCCAGCAGGCCGTCGTACTTGCCCAGCGCGTCCAGGTTGCCCATGAGGTAGTACAGCGACAGGCCCCAGGCGATGGTGGCCAGCGGCAGGTAGTGGCCCGACATGCGCAGCGTGATCAGGCCGACGATGAGCGCGCTGCCGGCGGTCAGCGCCATGCCGATGAACAGCGTGAGCCAGGGCGACATGCCCAGGTTGAGCGTGAGCCAGGCCGTGGTGTACGCGCCGATGCCGACGAAGGCCGCCTGGCCGAACGAGGTGAGGCCGCCCACGCCGGTGAGCAGGATCAGGCCCAGCACCGTCATGCTGTAGATGCCGATGTAGTTGAGCTGTGTGACCCAGAAATCGGGCAGGGGCGCGAGCGCAAGCAGCGGGATCGCGATGGCCAGGATCAGCAGGCCGATGTGTGGAATGCGGGGCATGTCAGTGGTCCTCGTCGGAATGCTTGCTGCTCAGGGACCTGAAGAGCAGAACGGGGAGGATCAGGGTGAAGACGATGACTTCCTTGAAGGCGCTGGCCCAGAAGGAGCCGAAGGCCTCGATCACGCCCACGCCCAGGGCCGCGACCAGCGCGCCCGGGTAGCTCGCCAGGCCAGCCGCCACGGCGGCCACGAAGCCCTTGAGGCCGATCAGGAAGCCCGAGTCGTAGAACACCGTGGTGGTCGGGCCGATCAGCAGGCCCGAGAGCGCGCCGATGAAGGCCGCCATGGTCATGGTCAGCTGGCCGGAGGCTTGTGAGGAGATGCCCATCAGGCGGGCACCGGTGCGGTTGACGGCGATGGCGCGCAGCGCCTTGCCGCGCAGCGAACGCTCGAAGTAGAGCCATAGCATGACGATGAGGGCCACCGTCGCCGCGAAGGTGATGATGGCCTGACCCGACAGCATGACGGGGCCGATGGCGTAGCGTGCGTCCCAGAACGCCGGGTTGCGGAAGCCCTCGGCGCCGAAGAACAGCAGGCCCAGGCCGGTCAAGGCGAAGTGCACGCCGACCGACACGATCAGCAGCACCAGCGGCGTGGAGCTCTCCAGCGACTGGTAGGCCACGCGGTACACCAGCGGGCCGTATACGGTGACCACCGCCACGCTGAGCACCGCCTGCACCCACAGCGGGAACTGCTGCGGCGCGGCCCAGATGGCGACGAGAGAGACGACGACTGGCAAGGTGAGCGTGCGCGCGGCCGCCTTGACGGCGATCAGCGCATTGCGCTGGTGCTGCCAACGGCCGAACAGCTCCATGAGCGCGGCCACGCTGGCCAGCAGCAACAGCAGCCACACGGTGCCGGGCACCTTGCCGGTCTGGAAAATGGCCAGGGTGAGCGCGCCGTAAGCGACGAACTCCCCCTGGGGAATGAAGATGATCCGGGTGACGGTGAACACCAGGACGATGGCCAGGCCCAGCAGTGCGTACACCGCACCGTTGGTCAGACCATCCAACGCCAGGATGCTGGCGATTGAGAAATCCATAAAAGCCTCAGCGCAAGAAAGAGACACTCTCGAACAGGGACACCGAGGGTCCGGCTCCGCCGGCCCCAGGTGTCGTCCCCCCTCGAAGCGCCGAAGGCGCGCCACAGAGGGGGGGAAGCCGCGTCAGCGGCGCAGGGGGGCGTTTCGAATCACTCGACTTTGAACTTGCCGTCGACGACCTTCAGCATCACGCCCGTTTCGTTCGTGAAGCCCCAGTGGTCGTCCTTGGACCAGTTCATCACGCCGTGCGCGAACACGGTGCGGCCCATGGTTTCGAGTGCGTCGCGCAGACCGGCGCGGAACTCGGGCGTCCCGGGCTTGGCGGTCTTCAGTGCGATCGGCACGGCCTTGTTCAGTGCGATGGCGGCGTCGTAGGCGTGGCCCGCGAACTGGTTGCGCATGCCGGGGCCGACCAGCTTCTCGTAGTTGGTGACGAAGTCCATGGCCAGCTTCTTGGACGGGTGGTTGTCAGGCAACTGTTCGGCGATCACAGCCGGACCGGAGACCACGAAGGAGCCTTCCACGTCCTTGCCACCGATGCGCACCAGGTCGGGCGTGGCGGCAGCGTGCGTCTGGTAGATCTTGCCCTTGTAGCCGCGCTCGACGATGGCCTTGTGCGGCATGGCAGCACCCGAGCCGGTCGCCACCACCAGGATCGCATCGGGGTTGGCGGCGGTGAGCTTGAGCGCCTGCGGCGTCACGCTGGTGTCGGCGCGCGCGAAGCGCTCGGCGGCCACGATCTTCATGCCGGCTTTCTCGGCCAGCGGCGTCATGGCCTTGAGCCACAGCTCGCCGTAGGCGTCGGTGTAGCCCAGGAATCCGATGGTCTTGATGCCCTGCTTCTTCATGTGCTCGACCACGGCGAAGCCCATCACATCGTTGCCCTGCGGCAGGCGGAACAGCCATTGGTCGGCACCGGGCGGCACGCCCACGGGCGAAGCGGCCAGCTGCACGGTCTTGGCTTCGGCTGCCACCGGGGCGATGGCCGCGGCCACCGGGGTGAGGGTCGAACCGATGATGACGTCGACCTTGTCGTCGGTCACCAGGCGGCGTGCGTTGGCAGCGCCCTTGCCCGGGTCGCTCGCGTCGTCCAGGATGATCAGGTTGACCTTCTCGCCGCCAATGGTCTGCGGAAACAGCTTGAACTGGTTCTGCATCGGAATGCCGAGGCCGGAGCCCGGGCCCGTGAGCGAGAGGATCACGCCCACGTTGATGTCGGCCAGCGCCGCGGTGCTGGCCAGGGCCGTGACGGCCACGGCGACGAGGGTTTTGACGGCTTTCATTCGAGTCTCCTTCTGGGGTGGTGAAAAGGGAAAGGGCAGGGAAAACGCAGGGGTCAGGAACAGAGGGCCTTGATGTCCTCGGGCACGGGAATGGCCTTGATGCGCTCGGGCGCCTCGGGCGGGTGGATCACGAAGGCGCGCGTCTCGGTGCCTTCGCAGAGCACGTCGTCGCCGCGTTTCACCACGTGCCGGTGCATGAACACCTTCTCGCGCCACTCGGTCACGCTGGTGTGGATCTGCAGGCGTTCGCCGTAGGTGGCCGGGCGGCTGAACTTGGTGTGGATCTCCAGCAGAGGCGTGCCCACGATGCCGCGCGTCTTGACCAGCTCGCGCCAGGGCGGCACGCCGCACTTGACGAAGAAGTTCAGCGAGGACGCGTCCATCCATTTCGAGAAATTCGGAAAGAAGACGATGCCGGCGGGGTCGCAGTCGCCGAACATCACTTCCACTTCGTAAACAACGGTCTTGGTCATGAGGGGGTTTACCGGGGGGCCATGCGGAGTGCGCCATCGAGGCGGATCACTTCGCCGTTGAGGTGCGTGTTGGTGACGATGTGCGCGGCGAGCTGGGCGAACTCTTCGGGCTTGCCCAGCCGCGGCGGGAAGGGGATGCTGGCCGCCAGCGACTGCTGGACCGGCTCGGGCAGCTGCTTCATCAGCGGCGTGCTGAACAGGCCGGGCGCGATGGTGCAGACGCGGATGCCGTGCTGCGCAAGGTCGCGCGCCATCGGCAGCGTCATGCCCACCAGGCCACCTTTGGAGGCGCTGTAGGCCTGCTGGCCGATCTGGCCGTCGAACGCGGCCACGCTGGCGGTGAACACCATCACGCCGCGCTCGCCGTCTTCCAGCGCATCGAGCCTGGCGCAGGCGGCGGCGAACAGGCGGCTGGCGTTGTAGGTGCCGATCAGGTTGACGTTGATGACCTTGGCGAAGTCTTCCAGCGGCGCGGGGCTGCCGTCCTTGGCGACCACGCGCTTGGCCGAGCCGATGCCGGCGATGTTCATCAGGATGCGCGCCGGGCCGTGGGCCGCGGCGGCCTGGTCGATCGCGGCCTGCAGGCTCTCGGTGTCGGTGATGTCGCACAGCAGCGCCACGCCGCCGATGTCGGCCGCGACGCGCTTGGCGTTGTCCAGGTTCACATCGAGCACGGCGACCTTGGCGCCCAGGCGCGCGAGTTCGCGCGCGGTGGCCTCGCCCAGGCCCGAGCCACCACCGGTGACGAGGGCCGCGTGTCCTTGAATGTTCATAGAGGTCTCCTTCTTCTCTGGTTTCAGGCGTTCGGATTTTGAATCAGGAGGGCCATGCCCTGGCCACCGCCCACGCACGCGCTGGAGATGCCGTAGCGCTGGCCGCTGCGCTGCAGTTCGCGCGCCAGCGTGAGCGTCAGGCGCACGCCGGTGGCGGCGAGCGGGTGGCCCAGCGCGATCGCGCCACCGTTGACGTTGAGCTTGTCCAGGTCCATGCCGAGCTCGCGCGCCACCGCCAGGGTCTGCGCGCCTTGCGCTTCGTTCACCTCGAAGCGCGCGATGTCGCTCAGCTTCAGGCCGGTGCGCTCCAGCAGCAGGCGAATGGCCGGTGCGGGGCCGATGCCCATGATCTCGGGCGGCACGCCCACGGCGGCGGCGGCGACCACGCGGGCCAGCGATTGCTTGCCGTTCGCCTTCGCGTAGCTGCCGGAGGCGACCACGCAGGCCGCGGCGGCGTCCACCAGGGCCGAGCTGTTGCCGCCGGTCTGCACACCGCCCTCGAACACGGGCTTGAGCTTGGCCAGGATCTCCACCGGCGAGAGGCGCGGGTGGGTGTCGGTGGCCACTTCGGTGAGCTTGCCTTGCAGCTTGATGCCGCGCGCCTTGTAGCCCGAGAGCTCGAACTTCTCGGTCACCACCGGCACGATCTCACCGGCGAGAAAACCGCTTTCCTGCGCGGCCACGGCCTTGGCGAACGAGGCCGAGGCGAAGGCATCCACCTCTTCGCGGGTGATGCTGTATTTCTTCGCCAGGTTCTCGGCGGTCTGGATCATGTTGATGCCCGCCGCCGGGTCCTTCAGCGCTTCCCACATGTAGTCCTTGAAGCCCACCGGCGCGCCCAGCTTGAAGCCGGTGCGGTGGTCGAAGGCGGCGATGGGGTTGCGCGTCATGCTCTCGGTGCCCACCACCAGCGCGGCCTCGCAGGCGCCGCCCTGGATGTGTTCGCCGGCCTGGCGGAACAGCTCGAAGCCGGTGCCGCAGATGCGCTGCGCCATGATGGCCGGCACCTCCACCGGCACGCCGGCGTACAGGCCGATGTGGCGCGGCAGGAAGAACTGGTCGAAATCGCCGGGCGCCATGTTGCCCGTGACCACCGAGCCGATGTGCTCGCCCGGCACGCCCGCGCGCGCCAGCGCTTCGCGCGCGGCCTTGATGCCCAGGTCGGTGGGCGAGATGTGGCCCAGCGTGCCGCAGTAGTCCACCAGGGGGGTGCGCACGCCGTCGAGCAGCCAGACGTCGTCGAACGCGTTGAAGAATCCTCGGGAAGCCATGTCGTCTTTCGTTTATTCGGGTTTCAGGATGGCGTGCAGCGTGTCGGCGTGCAGGCGTTCCACGGTCTCGGCCCGGTGGGCCAGCACCGCGCGCTGGTTGATCGAGCCCTTGTCGGTGACCTCGCCGCGGTCGATGGTGGGCGGGTCGGCCAGCAGGCACAGGCGCGCGATGCGGCTGGCGCTGCCGGTGGACGTCTTGGCCAGCTCGGTCACCACGCGCTGGAAATGCGCGAGCACGGGCGCGCTGTTGAGCACCTCGTGCAGCGAGGCCTCGGCGCCCAGGCCGCTGAGCGCGCGCACCGCGCCGGTGGGGAACACCATGGCGCCGACTTCCTTCATGTTCAGGCCGGTGAGCACCACGTCCTGGATGTAGGGCGCGCCGGCGGCGATGATCTTGGCGCGCAGCGGGCCCACGCTCACGAAGGTGCCGGTGGCGAGCTTGAAGTCTTCGGCGATGCGGCCGTCGAACTTCAGGCCCAGGTGGATGTCGGTCTCGTCGATCCACTTCACCGCGTCGCCGGTCTTGAAGAAGCCTTCTTCGTCGAAGGACTCGGCGGTCTCCGCCGGCATGCGCCAGTAGCCCGGCGTGATGTTCGGGCCCTTGTAGCGCACCTCCGTCTTGCCGTCGGTGTCGACCAGTTTGAGCACCAGGCCCGGCGTGGGCAGGCCCAGGTCGCCGGCCTTCACGTTGGCGCTGGTCACGTACAGGCCGAACGGGCCCGACTCGGTCATGCCCAGGCCCGTGCCCATGACGATGCGCTCGCCGATCTCCTGCTCCTGCACCGCGTGCAGGGCGTCCCACACCGGCTGGGCCAGCGCGGCGCCCGCGTAGAAGAACATGCGCACGCGCGAGAGCAGGGTCTTGCGCAGGGCCTCGTCGGTCTTCATCGCGTTGGCAATCGCCTCGAAACCCGTGGGCACGTTGAAGTACACCGTGGGCGCGATCTCGCGCAGGTTGCGAAGCGTCTCGGCCATCAGCGCGGGCGTGGGTTTGCCGTCGTCGATGTAGAGCGTGCCGCCGTGGTACAGCACCATGCCGACGTTGTGGTTGCCGCCGAAGGTGTGGTTCCAGGGCAGCCAGTCCACCAGCACCAGCGGGTTCTCGGCCAGCACCGGCATCGACTCCGTCATCTGCTGCTGGTTGGCGCACCACATGCGCTGCGTGTTGATCACGGCCTTGGGCATCTTGGTCGAGCCCGAGGTGAAGAGGAACTTGGTGATGGTGTCCGGGCCGGTGGCGGCCATGGCGGCGTCCACCGCCGGTGTGGCCTCGGTGGCCAGCAGCGAGGCGAACGAGGTGGTGGCGCGGCCGGGCACGCTGCCCTCGGTCGTCACCAGCTCCACGTCGGCCCCCAGCGTGGCGAGCATGGCGCGGCTGTAGCGCTGCGCGTCGGCGGCGAACACCAGGCCGGGCGTGAGCGTCTTCACCACGTGGTGCAGCTTGTCGAAGTCCTGGCTCACCAGCGAGTAGGCCGGCGAGGTCGGGCAGTAGGCGATGCCGGCGTAGACGCAGCCCAGCGCGAGCAGCGCATGCTCCAGGTCGTTCTCGCTCAGGATCAGCACCGGCTTGTCGGCGGACAGGCCGCGGTTCAGCAGGCCCTGGCCGATGCGGCGCGCCGCGTCGAGCGCCTGCGCGAAGCTGATGTGGCGCCAGTCGCCCGTGCTGCCGTCGGCGTTCCTCGCGCGGCGCGCGAACACGGTCTGGTCGGGGCGCGTGCGGGCCCAGTGCACCAGCCGGTCGGTGATGCGACCGGGGAAGGCGGGCAGGTCCTGCTGCGCGCTCAGGTAGTGCACGCCGGTGTCGCCGTCGCGCAGCGTGGCGCGGGTGACACCGAAGGTCAGGGGCCGGTAACGGGCGGCCGTGGCGGGGTTCTGGCTCATGTCTCTCTCGGGCGGTTTGTCGTTGTCGATCAATCGTGTCGGCGCACGTGCCTCTTCCAGGGATGCCGCGGAACCGGCTTTGCCGGGCCCAGGCATCGCCCCCTGGGGGGTGACGCCGAAGGCGGCGCGGGGGGTTAATCCTTGCTGACTTTGTTCGCGCGGCCTTCCAGGAAGGCGCGCACGCGCTCTTTTGCCTCGGGGGCGTTCTGCACGATGGCGGCCATCAGCGCTTCGGTGAAGAAGCCCTGGTCGGCCGGTTGTTCGGCGATGCGCGGCAGGGCGTGCATCAGCGCGTAGTTGGTCAGCGGTGCGTTGCTGGCGATGCGCGTGGCCAGTTCCATGGCTTTTTCCAGCGCCGTGCCTTCGGGCACCAGGTACTGCGCCAGGCCGATGCGTTCACCGTCCTCGGCCTTGTAGACGCGGCCGGTGAACATCATGTCGGCCATGCGCGCGGCGCCGATCAGGCGCGGAATGCGCACCGAGCCGCCACCGCCCACGAAGATGCCGCGCGAGCCTTCGGGCAGCGCGAAGAAGGACGAGGCGTCGGCGACGCGGATGTGGCAGGCGCTGGCCAGCTCCAGGCCGCCGCCGACCACCGCGCCGTGCAGCGCCGCGACCACCGGCACCGGGCCGTGCTGCACGCACTCCAGCGCGGCGTGCCACATGCGCGAGTGGTGCAGGCCCTGGCCGGCGTCGCGTTCCTGCAGTTCGGAGAGGTCCAGGCCGGCGCAGAAGTGCTCGCCCGCGCCGTGGATCACGGCGGCGCGCACGCCTTGCGGCATGCCCTGGAAGATGTCGCGCAAGGCGAGGATCAGGCCGTCGTTGAGCGCGTTGCGCTTGGCGGGCCGGTTCAGCGTGATGACCGCGATTTCGGACGATTCGCCTTGCAGGCTCAGGCTGATGTCGGTGGAATGGATGGGCATGAGGCAGGAAGGGCTTGCTTGAAGTGAGGTCGCATTATTGTTATAAACAATAACCAAAACAAGCACACCGGTCGAAAACGACCCCCGTGTTTACCCTAGGTAGAGAGACACCCATGGACCACAAGAACCTGCTCGCGATCGACATCCACACCCACGCGGAAGTGAGCTGCCGCAACCCCTTCGACAACTACGGCGAGGAGTACGACCGCGCGGCCGACAAGTACTTCGGCAGCAACCGCCGGCCCACCATCGCCGAGACCATCGCCTACTACCGCGAGAAGAAGATCGGCCTGGTGATGTTCACCGTGGACAGCGAATCGAAGCTCGGCCGCCGGCGCATTCCGAACGAGGAGATCGCGCAGGCCGCGCGCGAGAACAGCGACATGATGATTGCCTTCGCCAGCATCGACCCGCACAAGGGCAAGATGGGCGCGCGCGAGGCCGAGCGGCTGATCGCGGAAGAGGGCGTCAAGGGCTTCAAGTTCCACCCCACGGTGCAGGGCTACCACCCCTACGACAAGATGGCCTGGCCGATCTACGAGGTGATCAACGCGCACAAGCTGCCCGCGATCTTCCACACCGGGCACAGCGGCATCGGCTCGGGCATGCGCTGCGGCGGCGGTCTGCGGCTGGAGTACAGCAACCCCATGCACCTGGACGACGTGGCGATCGATTTCCCCGACATGCAGATCGTCATGGCCCACCCCAGTTTCCCGTGGCAGGACGAGGCGCTCAGCGTGGCCACGCACAAGCCCAACGTGTGGATCGACCTCTCGGGCTGGAGCCCGAAGTACTTCCCGAAGCAGCTGGTGCAGTACGCCAACACGCTGCTGAAGGACCGCGTGCTGTTCGGCAGCGACTACCCGCTGATCACGCCCGAGCGCTGGATGAAGGACTTCGAGGTCGCCGGTTTCAAGCCCGAGGTGATGCCCGGCATCCTGAAGGGCAACGCGGTGCGCCTGCTGGGGCTGGATTGATCGCCCCTGCCGCGCTGCGCGCGACCCCCGTCCGGGGGCGATGCCTACGGCCCGGCGAAGCCGGTTCCGTGGCATCTCTGGCTGGAACCCGGGCGCTCCGGCGCTCCCGCGTTGAGGACACCACATGCTGACAGCCTTTCATTCGCTGGCCGACATCGAGCGGCTGGAGCAGACCCCGCGCGGGCAGACCGCGCCGCACCGCAGTCCGTATGCGCTGATCCGCGCCACGGCCGAGCGTTTCCCCGAGCGCGAGGCGTTCCGCTTTCTGCCCGACGCCGATCTCGCCACCGAGCCCCGCCGCATCAGCTACCGCGCGCTGCTGGCCGACATCCACCGCGCGGCCAACCTGTTCCGCTCGCTGGGCGTGGGGCCGGACGCCGCGGTGGCGCTGCTCGCGCCCAACCTGCCCGAGGCGCATGCGGTGCTCTGGGGAGCGCAGCTCGCGGGCCGCGTGTGTCCCATCAACTACCTGCTGCAGCCCGATCACATCGCGGCCTTGCTGAAAGCCTCGAACGCCAAGCTGCTGGTCGCGCTCGGGCCCAACGGCGAGCTCGCGGTGTGGCCGGTGGCCGAGCAGGTGGTGCGGCACCATGCGCTGCCGCTGATCCAGATCCGCGTGGGCGAGTCCACCGCGCCCGAGGTGCCGGTGCTGCAGGACCTGCTGGCCGCGCAGCCCGAGGCGCTGGGCTTCGAGCCCGACCTGAACCCTGACCGTGTGGTGGCCTTGTTCCACACCGGCGGCACCACGGGCGCGCCCAAGCTCGCGCAGCACACCCAGGGCAACGAGGCGCACACGGCCTGGTTCGCCCACGCCTTCTACGACCTGGACGAGCACGCGGTGGAGATCAACGGCTTTCCGCTGTTCCACGTGGCCGGCGCCTTCGTCTATGGCCTGGCTCTGCTCGCGGTGGGCGCGCGGCAGGTGCTGCCCACGCTCAGCGGCATGCGCAACACCGGCTTCGTGCAGCGCTACTGGCGGTTCTGCGAGCGCGAGCGGGTGACGCACCTGGCCTGCGTGCCCACGGTGCTCGCGGCCCTGATGGGCGTGCCGGTGGACGCGGACATCACCACCGTGCGCGCGGCCTACACCGGTGGCTCGCCGCTGCCGTCCGAACTCGCGCAACGCTTCGAAGCCGCCACCGGCATCCCCGTGCGCAACATCCTGGGCATGACCGAGTGCGCGGGGCTGGTGAGCATCGAGCCCTTGCTCGGGCCGCGCACGCCCGGCTCGGCCGGCCTGCGCCTGCCTTACACCGAGGTGCATGCCGTGCCCTGGCGCGATGGCGAGGCGAAGCTGGACGAACGCTGCGCGGCGGGCGAGACCGGCGTGCTGGTGCTGCGCGGCCCGCACGTGAGCCCGGGCTACACCGACGCGGCGCGCAACGCCGGGATGTTCGAGCAGGGCTGGATCGTCACCGGCGACCTGGGCCACCTCGACGAGGCCGGCCGCATCCACATCACCGGCCGCGCGAAGGACGTCATCATCCGCGGCTCGCACAACATCGACCCCGGCCTGGTGGAAGACGCGTTCCTCGCGCACCCCGCCGTGGCCTTGTGCGCCGTGGTGGCCGAGCCCGATGCCTACGCGGGCGAGGTGCCGGTGGCCTTCGTGACGCTCAAGCCGGGTACGACGCTGCTTGCCGATGAGTTGCTGGCGCTGGTTGCGCCGCAGGTCTACGAACGGCCGGCGGTGCCCAAACGCGTGGTGCTGCTCGAGGCCTTGCCCATGACCGCGATCGGCAAGGTGTTCAAGCCCGAGCTGCGCCTGCGCGCGATCGAGATCAAGCTGGCCGAGGCGCTGCGCGAATGGGCGCCCGGTGTGCCGGCGCGCGTGCAGGCGCTGGAGCGGGGCGGGCGGCAGTGCGCGGTGATCACCGTGCCCGGCCCGCGCGACGAAGCGCTGCGCGAGCGCCTCATGCAAGGTCTCGCGGCCATGGCCGTCGAGACCGAGCTGCGCTTCGACTGAGCGAGGGCTACCAGCCGCCGCGCGTGAGCCAGCGCTCGACCTGATCGAGCTTGTCCACGCCCCAGAAGGGTTCGCCGTCCACCACCACGGTGGGCGAGCCGAACACGCCGGCTTTCAGCGACGTGTCGACCATCGCGCGCAGCAGCGACGCGGCTTCATCGCCCGCGGCCGCCTCGGCCACGGCATCGGCCGACAAACCCTCGGGCAGGGCGAGGCCGCGCAGGGCTTCGGGCGTGGAAAGGTCCTGGCCCTCGCCCCAATAGGCCGCGTAGATCGCGTGCGCCAGCGCGGCCGCGTGGGCCGGCTGGTGCTGCTTCACCCAGGCGAAGGCGCGCGCGCAGGGCAGGGGGTTCATCACCGGGTCGTTCGGCTGGCGCTTCATCGGGAGGCCGTGTTCGCGCGCGTGGCGCAGCACGTCGCGCGCGGTGTAAGGGCCCTTCAGGGGCGTGTCCATCAAGGGTTTGAGGCCCATCACCTTCATCACCGACACGCCCAGCAGCATGGCGCGCCAGTCCACCGCGCGGCCATGGCGCGCGGCCAGGGCTTCGATGCGCAGCGAGGCGAAGTAGCCGTAGGGCGAGATGAAGTCGAAGTGGAACTGGATCGGTGAGCTCATGGGAGAGGGCGAGCGATCAAAAACCGCTTAGCAGGTTTCATAACAAGATGGAATAGCTGTTTGTACCTAAACAGGCTGGCGCGGGGCGCGCGATGGCTGCACAGTGTGCCTCTTGTGCCTGACGCGGCACATGTCATGTCCTGGCCGCCCTTCAGGGGGTGGACCGCACGGATTTCGTTTTTTCTCTCCTTCCCCCTTTCTCTCAGGAGCATCTCCATGACATTCCTTCGACGCCGCAACGCCATCGTGGCGATGGCTGCCCTTGGCGCGGCCACCCTGGCGGGCAGCGCCCTGGCGCAGCAGACCGTGACGCTGCGCCTGCACCAGTTCCTGCCGCCGACGGCGCCCATCCCCGCCCTGGCCATCGTGCCGTGGGCGAAGAAGGTCGAGGCGGAGTCGGGTGGCCGCATCAAGGTGCAGCTGTTCCACTCGATGTCCATGGGTGGTTCGCCGCCGCAGCTGTTCGACCAGGCGCGCGATGGCGTGGTGGACATTTCCTGGACGGTGCTGGGTTACACGCCGGGCCGTTTCAACAAGGCCGAGGTGTTCGAGCTGCCGTTCATGAGCGGCAAGGCCGAGCCGGCGTCGCGCGCGTTCCACGAGTTCGTGGAGAAGCACGCGGCCGATGAGTTCAAGGACGTGAAGCTGCTGGCGGCGCACACGCACGGCCCGGGCCTGTTCCACACGAAGGAGCCGCTGACGAAGCTGGAAGACCTGAAGGGCAAGAAGGTGCGCGGCGGTTCGCGGGTGATCAGCAGCATGTTGTTGAAGCTGGGCGCGACGCCGGTGGGCATGCCGGTGCCGGCAGTCACGGAGGCGATGACCAAGGGTGTGATTCAGGGCACGACGATTCCGTGGGAGGTGGTGCCTTCGCTGAAGATCGCGGAGATCGTGAAGAACCACACCACGTTCTCGGGCCCACAGGGTTTGTTCACGCAGACGTTCGCGCTGACGATGAACCGCAACAGCTATGACAAGCTGCCGGCGGATCTGAAGAAGGTGATCGACGCGAATTCGGGTGTGGAGACGGCGGCGCTGTTCGGTCGCGCGATGGACGAGGGTGACCGCATGGGTCTGGCGTCGGCGACGAAGCTGGGCAACAAGGTGGTGACCTTGGACGCTGCTGAAACCAAGCGTTGGCAGGCGACGGCGGCGGCCGTGGAGGCCGACTGGGTGAAGGAAGTGCAAGCCAAGAACATCGACGGCGCGAAGCTGGTGTCTGAAGCTCGTGCCCTGATTGCCAAGCACAGCAAGTAATTCAAGTTTCTCTTGAGTTGCTTGGGCCGCTCGTTTTTCGGGCGGCCTTTTTTGTGCCTGCTGGGTGGGCGCGCCAAGCTTGGTGTGCCCACGCCGCTTGCAGGACGGTGGCGATGCCCGAATGCGCAGGCCCCCATTCGCGGTTGCCACAGAGGTTGAGCGCCAGCGCGGTGTTGACGAAAGGGTGTTCGCGGACCCGGGCAGACGTCCGCGAGCAGGGCCGGAGCAGGCGGGCGTCGCCACTGGCCTGACGCGAGGTCCCTGCCTGAAACGCAGCGAGAGAGAAACCTCAGCCCCAAACCTCCCGAGCCGTCTCCACCACAAGGGCGAGCTTCCGACGCTGATCCTCCACAGCGATGTTGTTCCCATGCACGGTGGAAGAGAACCCGCACTGAGGCGACAGACACATCTGCTCCAGCGGCGCGTACTTGGCAGCCTCATCGATGCGCCGCTTCAGATCGTCCTTGCTCTCCAGCTGACCGAACTTCGTCGTCACCAGCCCCAGCACCACGACCTTGCCCTTGCTCAAAAAACGCAAAGGCCGGAAATCCCCCGAACGATCGTCGTCGTACTCCAGGAAAAACGCATCCAGCTTCATCTCCGACAACAACGCCTCCGCCACCGGCTCGTAGTTCCCCGCCGCCGCGTGCGTGCTCTTGAAATTGCCCCGGCACAAATGCATCGCCAGCGTCATCCCCGCCGGCTTGTGCGCCACCACCTTGTTGATGAAACCCGCGTACCGGTGCGGCAACTCGTTCGGATCGTCCCCCCGCTGCCGCGCCGCCTCGCGCATCCGCTCATCGCACAGGTACGCCATGTTCGTGTCGTCCATCTGCACGTAGGTGCAACCGGCGTCCGCCAGACTCTGCAACTCCTCGCCATACGCCTTCGCCACATCGTCGTAGAACACCGGGTCCAGCTCCGGGTAGGCCTCCTTGCTGATCCCCGCGCGCCCACCCCGGAAATGCAGCATCGTCGGCGACGGAATCGTCACCTTCGGCGTCACCGGCGCGGGCAGACCCAAAGCCGCCACCTGCGCCTTCAGGTACTCGAAGTCCGCCAACTGGATGTTCTTCGCGTGCCGCACCTTGTCGATCACGCGGATCACCGGCGGCGCCAGTTCTTCCGTGCCGTCCGGCTTGCGGATCGTCACCGGAATGTCCGTTTTCACACCGCCCAGCTGCTCCAGGAAATCGATGTGGAAATACGTGCGGCGGAACTCGCCGTCCGTGATCGACTGCAGGCCCACATCGGCCTGGAACTTCACGATCTCGGCGATCGCCCGGTCCTCCACCTCGCGCAGCTGCGCCGCGCCGATCTCGCCCTTGGCATTTTTCTCGCGGGCTTCGAGCAGGTAGGCCGGTCGCAGAAAACTGCCGACGTGGTCGGCGCGGAACGGGGCATGGGTGCGCAGGCTCATGGTGGAAAACGTCCTCGGGTCGTTGGGTTCTGAAAATGGGGTGAAGGCGCACTTTGCCAGCCTTCAATGCATACATAAACCTATGGAAAACCCCGATTCGATGGCAAATCGCTTGAAAAATGGCGGTTTCTGTATACATTGCGTATCCCATGACATTGGACGCCACCACCCTGTCCCCGCCCGAGCCCGTGGGCGCCGCCACCGAAAGCGCGCAGGTGCGCGCCCTGCTGCAGCTGCGCGAACTCATCCTCTCGGGTGAGCTGGCCGGCGGCTCGCGCATCGCCGAACTCGCCATCGTGGAGCGCCTGGGCGTCTCGCGCACCCCCATTCGCGCCGCGCTGATGCGGCTGGAGCAGGAAGGCCTGCTCGAAGCCCTGCCCAACGGCGGTTACGTGGTGCAGACCTTTTCCGAGCGCGACATCGCCGACGCGATCGAACTGCGCGGCACGCTCGAAGGCCTGCTGGCCCGGCTGGCGGCCGAGCGCGGCGCGCCCGGCGCGGTGCTGCTCGAAGCCCGGCAATGCCTCAACCGCCTGGACACCGTGCTCGCCGTGCCCGCGCTCGACGACAAGGGCTTTTCCGACTACGTGGCGCTCAACAGCCAGTTCCACGCCCTGGTCTGGGAAATGGCCGACAGCCCCACCATCGCGCGCCAGCTGGACAAAGTGCTCACCCTGCCGTTCGCCTCGCCCTCGGGCTTCGTGGTGATGCAGGCCCATTCCCAGCGCGCGCGCGACATGCTGGTGGTGGCGCAGGACCAGCACCGCCAGGTGCTCGACGCCATCGAACAGCGCGAAGGCACGCGCGCCGAGGCCATCATGCGCGAGCACTCCCGCCTGGCCCAGCGCAACCTGCGCGAAGTGCTGGCCGGTCACGCCACGGTGCACGCGCCGGCCTCCATGCCGGCCATCAAGCTCATCCGCCGCCGCTGAGGCGGGCGACCACCCGAAGGTTTCATAGAAAAACGGCATAACTGAAAGTCGGTTATCTGGCTGGCGGAGATGCCGGCGGCCATGCACAGTGTGGGCAAGACGTTCTTCAAGCCTGCCGGAAGTCGGAGTGCGCCCACACGCTACCGACCCGGCGAACACAAGGAACTGGAGACAAGCATGAGATTCATCCAACGCCGAACCGCCTTGCTGGCCGTGGGTGCCCTCGCTGGTGCCCTGATGGCGGGCAACGCCATGGCCCAGCAGCAGGTCACGCTGCGGCTGCACCAGATGCTGCCGCAGCAGGCCACCATCCCGGCGCGCGCGCTCATCCCCTGGGCGCAGAAGGTGGAGGCCGAGTCGGGCGGCAAGATCAAGGTCCAGCTGTTCCATGCCATGGCCCTGGGCGGCGCGCCCCCGCAGCTGTACGACCAGGCCCGCGACGGCGTGGTGGACCTGACCTGGACCGTGCTGGGCTACACCCCGGGCCGCTTCAACAAGTCCGAAGTCTTCGAGCTGCCCTTCATGAGCGGCTCGGCCGAGGAGTCCTCGCGCGCCTTCCAGGAATACGTCGAGAAGTTCGCCGCCGACGAATTCCGCGAGGTCAAGCTGATCGCGGTGCACACCCACGGCCCCGGCCTGTTCCACACCAAGACGCCGGTGACCGGCCTGGAAAGCCTGCGTGGCATGAAGGTGCGCGGCGGCTCGCGCGTCATCAACAACATGCTCACCAAGCTGGGCGCCACGCCCGTGGGCATGCCGGTGCCGGCCGTGACCGACGCCCTGTCCAAGGGCACCATCGACGGCACCACCATCCCCTGGGAAGTCACGCCCTCGCTCAAGGTCACGGAGCTGGTGAAGAACCACACCACCTTCGCCGGCAAGCAGGGCCTGTACACCCAGACCTTCGCGTTCTCCATGAACCGCGCCAGCTACGAGAAGCTGCCGCCCGACCTCAAGAAGGTGATCGACGCCAACTCCGGCATCGAGACCGCCGCCCTGTTCGGCAAGGCCATGGACGACGGCGACAAGGCCGGCCGCGAGATCGCCGAGAAGGCCAAGAACAACATCGTGGCGCTCGACGCGGCCGAGACGCAGCGCTGGCGCCGCACCGCGGCCACGGTCGAGACCGACTGGGTCAACGAAATGAAGGGCAAGAACATCGACGGGGCCAAACTCCTGTCGGAAGCGCGTGCGCTGATCGCGAAGTACCAGCGATAATCCCGCACCCCCCACGGGACGGCCCTCCTGGCCGTCCCTCTACTGAGTGACCGATTCGCTTTCGCTGTGCTCAGCGGACGTGAATTGGTCGTTTTTTTGAAGGTGACAAGTTTGAAAGTGCTGTCTTTATTGGCCAGGTTCTGCGCCATCCTGGCCGGGGTCTTGCTCACGGTGATCACCCTGATCACCTGCTTCAGCCTGATCGGCCGCAACACCATCGGCGTCACGCTGGTGGGTGACTACGAGCTGACCGCTGTCACCGCGGGCGCGGCGATCGCGCTCTTCATGCCCTGGTGCCAGCTCAAGCGCGAGAACATCATCGTCGACTTCTTCACCGCCAAGGTGTCCGAGGCCGGCATCGCGCGCCTGGACCGCTTCGGCAGCCTGCTGCTGGCCTTCCTGATGTTCGCGCTGGCGTGGCGCACCGCCATCGGCGGCATGAGCGCCTACGCCTCCCAGACCACCACCATGATGCTCGGCTTCCCCGAGTGGATCACCTACGCCTTCATGGTTCCGCCGTTCGTGCTGACTGGCTTGATCGCCCTGTACCAGGCATTCATTGGCAATTTTTCGGAGCAGGGCGAATGAGTTCTTTGAGTCTCGCGGGGTCGATCTTCGCAGTGATGCTGATCCTGATGGCGATCCGCGTGCCGATCGCCGTCTCCATGTTCGCCGCCGGCACCTTCGGCTACATCTACCAGGTGGGCCTGCCGCCCTTCTTCAACAACCTCAACGGCATGGCGTTCGCGCGCTTCGCCAGCTACGACCTCTCGGTCATTCCGCTGTTCATCCTGATGGGCAACTTCGCCACCCAGGGCGGCATCTCCAAGGCGCTGTTCCAGTTCGCCGCCGTGGTCATGGGCCGCTTCAAGGGCGGCCTGGCCATGGCCGCCGTGCTGGCCAGCGCGGGTTTTGGTGCCATCTGCGGTTCGTCGGTCGCCACGGCGGCCACCATCACCTCGGTGGCCCTGCCTGAAATGAAGCGCCACGGTTATTCCGGTCGTCTGGCCACCGGCACGCTGGCCGCCGGCGGCACGCTGGGCGTGCTGATCCCGCCTTCGGTGCCGCTGGTGATCTACGCCATCCTGACCGAGCAGAACATCGCCAAGCTGTTCGCCGCGGCCATGATCCCCGGGATCATCGCGATGGTGGGCTACATGATTGCCATCGCGGTCTATGTGCGCCTGGTGCCTGGCCATGCGCCCGAGCACGATGAGAACGAGCAGAAGCTCACGCTGCAGGCCCTGATGGGCGTGCTGCCCATCGCGATCGTGTTCCTGGTCGTCTTCGGCGGCATCTACGGCGGCCTGTTCACGCCCACCGAGGGCGCGGGTGTCGGCGCGGCCGCCACCTTTGTCGCGGCCTTGTTCAAGCGCGAGCTCACCTGGGCCAAGGTCAAGCTGTGCTTCTACTCCACGGCCGCGGCCAGCGCGATGATTTTCATGATCTTCATCGGCGCCGATCTCATGAACTCGGCCCTGGCCCTCACCCAGGTGCCCGCGCAGCTGGCTTCGGTCATCCAGGGCTGGGACGTCTCGCCCCTGATGGTGGTGGGTGGCATCCTGCTGTTCTACGTGGTGTTGGGCGCGGTGATGGACGAACTCTCCATGATCCTGCTGACCATCCCGATCTTCTTCCCCGTGGTCATGGGCCTGGACTTCGGCATGCCGCAGGAATCCGTGGCGATCTGGTTCGGCATCATGGTGCTGATGACCGTGGGCTTCGGCCTGCTGGCGCCGCCCGTGGGCCTGAACGTGTACGTGGTCAACGGCCTGGCCAAGAACGTGCCCATTGGCGAGAGCTACCGCGGCGTGATGCCTTTCCTGGCCAGCGACGTGGTGCGCACCCTGCTGGTGCTCTTCTTCCCGGCCGTCTCTCTCTGGTTGGTTCAATTCGTGGGGTAAATGACATGACGACATTCCTGAATCTCCGTCGCCGCGCCGTGCTCGGCGCCACCCTGGCCACCGCCGCCATGGGCCTGGCGGCCCTGCCAGCCGTGGCGCAGTCCGCCTTCCCGTCCAAGGGCCTGCGCATCGTGGTGCCGTTCGGCCCCGGTGGCGTGGGGGACCTCACCGCCCGCATCGTGGCCGAGAAGCTGACCAGCCAGCTCGGCCAGCCGGTGGTGATCGACAACCGCCCCGGTGCCGGTGGCGTGGTGGCCGCCGAGTCGGTCGCGCGTTCCGAGCCCGACGGCCACACCATGTTCCTGATGTCCAACGGCACCGCCGTGACGGCCAGCCTGTTCCAGAAGCTGCCGTTCGACACCATCAAGGATTTCACGCCGGTCTCCACGCTGGGCTACTTCGACATCGCCGTGGTGGTGCCCGCGAACTCGCCGCACAAGACCCTGGGCGAGCTGGTGAGCTTCGCCAAGGCCAACCCCGGCAAGATCAACATCGGCAGCATCAACATCGGCAGCACCCAGCACCTCGCGGCCGAGCTGTTCAAGAGCACGGCCGGCATCGACGCGCAGATCGTGCCCTACAACGGCTCGCCCGCGCTGATCGGCGCCATCCGTGGCCAGCAGGTCGACGTGGCGGTGGAAATCCTGGCGCCGGTGCTCACGCAGATCCAGGGCGGCGCCCTGCGCGCGCTGGCCGTGACCGGCGAGAAGCGCTCCATCGTGCTGCCCGAGGTGCCCACGGCGGTCGAGGCCGGCGTCAAGGACTACATCGCGTCGTCCTGGAACGCGCTGGCCGTGCCGTCGAAGACCCCGCGCGCGGTGGTGGAGCGCCTGCACAAGGAAATCGCCACCGCCGTGGCCGATCCCGGTGTTCGCGAAAAGCTGCGCGGCCTGAACATCGACGCGCGCTCGAGCACGCCGGAACAGAACGCGGCCTTGCTCGCGTCCGACATCCGCCGCTGGAGCGGTGTGATCGAGAAGGCCAAGATTCAGAAGCAGTAATCGGAGCACCCCCCGCCGCGCTGCCGCGCGTCCTCCCTGGAGGGGGGCGGGCCTGGCGGCCCGGCAAAGGCGGTTCCGCGGGCCCTCTGGATGGGGCACGTGCGCCGGCTGATTTTTTTCTCATCTCTCTTTCTTTCTCGTGCTCGATATCCTGGCCATCACCGGGCCGATCTACCTTTGCATCGCGCTGGGTTTTGCGGCCGTGCGCTGGCGGGTGTTTTCGCCTGCGGACATGCGGGTGATGGGCAAGTTCGTCATCCAGTTCGCGCTGCCGGCGCTGCTGTTCAATGCGCTGGCTTCGCGGCCGATCGCCGAGTTGCTGCAGCCGGCCTACCTGCTGGCCTTCGGCGTGGGTTCGGTGGTGTGGCTGCTGATCAGCCTGTGGGGCGCGCGCCGCCTGCAGAAGCGCTCGCTGACCGAGAGCGCCTACACCACCATGGGCATGACCTGCGGCAACAGCACCTTCATCGGTTACCCGGTGGTGCTGCTGGCGATCGGGCCGCTGGCGGGCGTGGCGCTGGCGATGAACCTGCTGGTGGAAAACCTCATCAAGCTGCCGCTGCTGATGACGCTGGCCGATGTGGGGGCGTCGGACACGGCGCGCTCGTCCTGGAGGCACGCCTTGCGCGAGACGCTGCACCGCCTGGTGCGCAACCCCATGATCATCGCCATCGTGCTGGGTTTCGTGGTCGCGCTGCTGGGCTGGCCCATCCCTTCGGTGATCGCGCGCACGGTCAACCTGTTTGGCGCGGCCAGCGGCGGCCTGGCGCTGTTCATCATCGGCGGCACGCTGGTGGGCCTGCAGGTGCGTGGCCTGCGCCGCCAGGTGGCGCAGATCACCCTCGGCAAGCTGCTGCTGCACCCCGCCGCGGTGTGGGCCGCCGTGATGCTCCTGCCCCTGATCGGCCTGCCCGCGCTCACCGGCGAGCTGCGCGCCGCGGTGGTGCTGTCCGCTGCCATGCCCATGCTGGGCATCTACCCGCTGCTCGCGCAGCGCCACGGCCATGAAGGCTTCACCGCAGCCGCGCTGCTGGCCACCACCGTGGCCTCGTTCTTCACGCTCAGCGCCATCCTCTGGTTGATGCGCCACAGCGCCGGCTGGTTGAGCTAAGCCACCAGCTTCCTGATGAGTTCCAGCGTGGTCTGCTGCGTCAGCGTGGCTGGGCGCTGGGAACTCACGGCCAGGCACAGGCGGGTGCGCAAGGGCGGGTCGCTCACCGGGCGCATGCGGTAGGCCGAGGGCCGGATCGAGCTGAACACCGCGTTGCGCGAGAGCAGGGCGGCGCCCGCGCCGTCGGCCACCAGGTCGAGGATGGCCGAGACGCCGTCGATTTCCAGCGCGATGTGGGGCCGGCAGCCGATGTTGGCCATCTCGGTTTCCACGTGCATGCGGATCGCGTTGGGCCGGCTCGGGATCACCAGCGGCAGTTCGGCCACCTCGCGCAGCGGGATCGCCAGGGGCGGCGGGTCTTCCGGCAGGCCCGGCGGGCGGGGCTCCACCAGCACCAGTTCCTCGTCGGGCAGCGGGTGGATCTCGAGTTCGGGCGAGGGCTGCGCGTTGTAGAGCACGGCGATGTCCAGCCGGCCGTTCACCAGCGATTCCTGCATGGTCATGGACAGGCCCTCGCTGATCGACAGGCTGGCCTGCGGCAGCTGCTGGCGGAAGGCGCGCGTGAGCGGCACCGTGAGCACCCGCGCCAGGCTGGGCGGCAGGCCGATGGCCACGCGCCCGGCCAGCGCGCCGCGCACCCGGCCCAGCTCTTCGCGCGCCCGCTCCACCTGGTGCAGGATGCCGCGCCCGTGCGCCAGCAGCAGCTTGCCGGCCTCGGTGGGTGTGGCGCCCCGGCCGTTGCGCACCAGCAGGTTCTGCCGCAGCTCCACCTCCAGCAGGCGCACCTGGCGCGAGAGCGCGGGCTGCGCCACGTTCAGCGCCATGGCGGCGCGCGTGAAGCTGCCGAGTTCGGCCACGCGCACGAAGTATTCGAGTTGTTTCAGGTCCATGGAAAAGGTCGGGTTGCAGCCCCCATCATAGTTATGTGATTTTGTTCTAGCTGATAGCCACGACTGTGACTTTTCTTGAGGGGTGCTGGGGGTCACAATGCGCCCTTCAACCCGAGTCCCTGCCCATGACCACCGAGACCCCACCGAGCATCCGAGGCATTTCGTCCATGGCCACCCGCCAGGTGCTGGCCGAACTCGGCGCGGCGTTCGAGCAACGCGCGGGCGGCGCGGTGGTGATCGAGGCCGTCGGCGGTGTGGACGCGGCCAAGCGCGTCGCCGCCGGCGAGCGCTTCGACGTGGTGATCCTCGCCTCCGACGCGATCGACAAGCTGATCGCCGCCGGCCACCTGCAGGCCGGCAGCCGCGTGGACCTGGTGCGCTCGAGCGTGGCCATCGCGGTGCGCGCGGGCGCGCCGGTGCCCGACATCGGCTCCGAAGCCGCGCTGAAGCGCGCCGTGCTGGCCGCGCGCAGCATCAGCTACTCCACCGGCCCCAGCGGCGTGGCGCTGGCTGCTTTGTTCGAACGCTGGGGCGTGGCCGACGAGGTGCGCGGGCGCACCGTGCAGGCACCGCCCGGTGTGCCGGTGGGCACGCTGGTGGCGCGCGGCGAGGTCGAGCTGGGCTTCCAGCAGCTCAGCGAGCTGATCCACGTCGACGGCATCACCCTCGTCGGCGGCATGCCGCCCGAGGTCGAGATCACCACCGTCTTTTCCGCCGGCCTGCCCGCCGACGGACCGCAGGCCGCCCGCGTGCGCGCCCTGCTCGAATTCATGACATCCCCCGATGCCGAAGCGGCCAAGCGCCGCCAGGGCATGGAACCCGCCTGAATCCACCGACCCCCAAGAGGAGCCCCGACATGAGTCTCATCATCGACTGCCACGGCCACTACACCACCGCCCCCAAGGCGCTGGAGGCCTGGCGCAACCAGCAGATCGCGGGCATCCAGGACCCGGCGCTCATGCCGAAGGTCGCCGACCTGAAGATCAGCGACGACGAACTGCGCGAGTCCATCGAGACCAACCAGCTCAAGCTGATGAAGGAACGCGGCAGCGACATCACGCTGTTCTCGCCGCGCGCGAGCTTCATGGCGCACCACATCGGTGACTTCAACGTCTCCAGCACCTGGGCCGCCATCTGCAACGAACTCTGCCACCGCGTCTCCACGCTGTTCCCCGACCACTTCGTGCCGGTGGCCATGCTGCCGCAGTCGCCCGGTGTCGATCCCAAGACCTGCATCCCCGAACTGGAGAAGTGCGTCAAGGAATACGGCGCGGTCGGCATCAACCTCAACCCCGATCCTTCGGGCGGCCACTGGACCAGCCCTCCGCTGACCGACAAGCACTGGTACCCCATCTACGAAAAGATGGCCGAATACGACCTGCCGGCCATGATCCACGTGAGCACCAGCTGCAACGCCTGCTTCCACACCACCGGCGCGCACTACCTCAACGCCGACACCACCGCCTTCATGCAGCTCATCCAGGGCGACCTGTTCAAGGACTTCCCGACGCTGAAGTTCCTGATCCCGCACGGCGGCGGCGCGGTGCCCTACCACTGGGGCCGTTTCCGTGGCCTGGCGCAGGAGATGAAGAAGCCGCTGCTGGACACGCACCTGATGAACAACGTGTTCTTCGACACCTGCGTGTACCACCAGCCCGGCATCGACCTGCTCAACACCGTGATCCCGGTGAAGAACGTGCTGTTCGCCAGCGAGATGATCGGCGCCGTGCGCGGCATCGACCCGACGACCGGCAACTACTACGACGACACCAAGCGCTACATCGAGGCGTCGAAGATCCTGAGTGCGGACGACAAGCACCAGATCTACGAGGGCAACGTGCGCCGCGTGTTCCCGCGCCTGGATGCGCGTCTCAAGGCCAAGGGCCTGTAAGGAGTTTCACATGTACGAACTGGGCGTTGTCTACCGCAACATCACCCGCGCCGACCGCGCGGCCGCCGACGGCCTGGCCGCACTGGGCTCGGCCACCGTCCACGAGGCCATGGGCCGCGTGGGCCTGCTCAAGCCCTACATGCGCCCGATCTATGCGGGCCAGCAGGTCAGCGGCACCGCCGTCACCGTGCTGCTGCAGCCCGGTGACAACTGGATGATGCACGTGGCCGCGGAGCAGATCCAGCCCGGCGACATCGTGGTGGCCGCCGTCACGGCCGAGTGCACCGACGGCTACTTCGGCGACCTGCTCGCCACCTCGTTCCAGGCGCGCGGCGCCCGCGCGCTCATCATCGACGCCGGGGTGCGCGACGTGAAGACGCTGCAGGAGATGAACTTCCCGGTGTGGAGCAAGGCCATCAGCAGCAAGGGCACCATCAAGGCCACGCTGGGCTCGGTGAACATCCCCATCGTCTGCGCCGGCATGCTGGTGACGCCGGGCGACGTGATCGTGGCCGACGACGACGGCGTGGTCTGCGTGCCCGCCGCGCGCGCCGCCGCCACGCTGGAGGCCGCGCGCAAGCGCGAGAGCTTCGAGGGCGAGAAGCGCGCCAAGCTGGCCAGCGGCGTGCTGGGGCTGGACATGTACAAGATGCGCGAGCCCCTGGCCGCCGCCGGCCTGCGCTATATCGACTAACCCCCACCGCGCTTTGCGCGACCCCTTGAAAGGGGGCAACACCAGCGGCCCGGCAAAGCCGGTTCCGCGGTGTTTCTGGACAGCGTCACTTCATGCAGAAGGATTCGAGAATGACAAAACCGACTTCCGGTGATTTCACCAAGACCGCGGGCTGGCTCGACTGGTACGACGGCCCGAGCAAGCCGCGCTTCCAGCTGCCGGCCGGCGCCGTGGACGCGCACTGCCACGTGTTCGGCCCGGGCGCCGAATTCCCCTACGCGCCCGAGCGCAAGTACACGCCCTGCGACGCCAGCAAGGCCCAGTTGTACGCGCTGCGCGACCACCTCGGCTTTTCGCGCAACGTGGTGGTGCAGGCCACCTGCCACGGCGCCGACAACCGCGCCATGGTCGATGCCTGCCTCTCCAGCGGCGGCAAGGCGCGCGGCGTGGCCACCGTCAAGCGCAGCGTGACCGACGAGGAACTGCAGCAGCTGCACGCCGCCGGCGTGCGCGGCGTGCGCTTCAACTTCGTCAAGCGCCTGGTGGACTTCACGCCCAAGGACGAGCTGATGGAGATCGCCGCGCGCATCCAGAAGCTGGGCTGGCATGTGGTCATCTACTTCGAGGCGGTGGACCTGCCCGAGCTGTGGGACTTCTTCACCGCGCTGCCCACCACCGTGGTGGTGGACCACATGGGCCGCCCCGACGTGAGCAAGCCCGTGGACGGCCCCGAGTTCGAGCTGTTCCTCAAGTTCATGCGCCAGCACCCCAATGTGTGGAGCAAGGTGAGCTGCCCCGAGCGCCTGAGCGTCACCGGCCCCAAGGCGCTGAACGGTGAACAGGCGGCCTACCAGGACGTGGTGCCGTTCGCGCGCAAGGTGGTCGAGGAGTTCCCCGACCGCGTGTTGTGGGGCACCGACTGGCCGCACCCCAACCTCAAGGACCACATGCCCGACGACGGCCTGCTGGTCGACTTCATTCCGCAGATCGCGCCCACGGCCGAGCTGCAGAAGAAGCTGCTCGTCACCAACCCCATGCGCCTTTACTGGCCCGAGGAACAAGTATGAACCCCCACGCTCATCACTTCGTGTATTCGCTGCCCCCTGAGGGGGCGCATGCCGCCCTTGAGGCGGCTCGGAGGGAGGCATAACCATGGCCCTGGACAAACCCTACCTGGACGTGCCCGGCACGACCATCTTCGACGCCGAGCAGAGCCGCAAGGGCTACTGGCTCAACCAGTTCTGCATGAGCCTGATGAAGGCCGAGAACCGCGAGCGCTTCAAGAAGGACGAGCGCGCCTACCTCGACGAGTGGGCCATGACGGAAGAGCAGAAGCAGGCCGTGCTCGCGCGCGACCTGAACTGGTGCATCCGCCTGGGCGGCAACATCTACTTCCTGGCCAAGATCGGTGCCACCGACGGCAAGAGCTTCCAGCAGATGGCGGGCTCCATGACCGGCATGACCGAAGAGGAGTACCGCAACATGATGGTGGCCGGCGGCCGTTCGGCCGAAGGCAACCGCGTGCTCGGCGAAGACGGCGATGCCCAGGCGCACCGCCAGCCACAGGGAAAAGGAAAGAACTGACATGGCCCGCATCACCGCATCCGTCTACACCTCGCACGTCCCGGCCATCGGCGCCGCGCTCGACCTCGGCAAGACCCACGAGCCCTACTGGCAACCGGTCTTCCAGGGCTACGAGTTCGGCAAGCAGTGGATGAAGGACAACAAGCCCGACGTCATCTTCCTGGTTTTCAACGACCACGCCACGGCCTTCAGCCTGGACATGATCCCCACCTTCGCGATCGGCACCGCCGCCGAGTACCAGCCGGCCGACGAGGGCTGGGGCCCGCGCCCCGTGCCCAAGGTGATCGGCCACCCGGACCTGGCCTCGCACATCGCGCAGTCGGTGATCCAGCAGGACTTCGACCTCACCATCGTCAACAAGATGGACGTGGACCACGGCCTGACCGTGCCGCTCTCGCTGATGTGCGGCCCGCAGGACCCGGTCAAGGGCGCCTGGCCCTGCCCGGTGATCCCGTTCGCGGTCAACGTCGTGCAGTACCCCGTGCCCAGCGGCCGGCGCTGCTACAACCTCGGCAAGGCCATCGCCAAGGCGGTGGCCAGCTACGACGAGGACATCAACGTGCAGATCTGGGGCACGGGCGGCATGAGCCACCAGCTGCAGGGACCGCGCGCGGGCCTGATCAACAAGGACTTCGACAACGCCTTCCTCGACAAGCTGATCAACGACCCCGAGGCCGCCGCCGACATCCCGCACATCGACTACGTGCGCGATGCGGGCAGCGAGGGCATCGAACTCGTGATGTGGCTGATCGCGCGCGGCGCGATGGCCGATGCGGCCGGCGGTCCCCGCCCGAAGGCCGTACAACGCTTCTACCACGTGCCCGCGTCGAACACGGCGGTGGGCCACCTGATCCTGGAGAACACCTGACATGAGCAAAACCATCAAAGTCGCCCTGGCGGGCGCTGGCGCCTTCGGCGTCAAGCACCTGGACGGCATCAAGAACATCGACGGCGTCGAGGTCATCTCGCTGGTCGGCCGCGAGCTGGACAAGACGAAGGAAGTGGCCGCCAAGTACGGCATCGGCCACGTCACCACCGAGCTGTCCGAGTCGCTCGCGCTCAAGGAACTGGATGCCGTCATCCTGTGCACACCCACGCAGATGCACGCCGAGCAGACCCTGGCCTGCCTGAACGCCGGCAAGCACGTGCAGGTGGAGATTCCGCTGGCCGACAGCCTCGCGGGCGCGCAGGCCGTGGTGGAGCTGCAGAAGAAGACCGGCCTGGTCGCCATGTGCGGCCACACGCGCCGCTTCAACCCCAGCCACCAGTACGTGCACAACCAGATCCAGGCCGGCAAGTTCAACATCCAGCAGATGGATGTGCAGACCTATTTCTTCCGCCGCACCAACACCAACGCGCTGGGCCAGGCGCGCAGCTGGACCGACCACCTGCTGTGGCACCACGCCGCGCACACGGTGGACCTGTTCGCCTACCAGGCCAACAGCCCCATCGTGCAGGCCAACGCCGTGCAGGGCCCGATCCACCCGACGCTGGGCATCGCCATGGACATGAGCATCCAGCTCAAGGCCGCCAACGGCGCGATCTGTACCCTGTCGCTTTCGTTCAACAACGACGGCCCGCTGGGCACCTACTTCCGCTACATCGGCGACACCGCGACCTACCTCGCGCGCTACGACGACCTGTTCAACGGCAAGGAAGAGCAGATCGACGTGTCCAAGGTGGCCGTGAGCATGAACGGCATCGAGCTGCAGGACCGCGAGTTCTTCGCCGCGATCAAGGAAGGCCGCGAGCCCAATTCGAGCGTGGGCCGGGTGTTCGCCTGCTACCAGGTGCTGCACCAGCTCGAGCAGCAGCTCAACGCGGCCGGCTGAGCCGGCGCGCCGATCGGCCCAGATGCACCCCAGCGCCTTCGACCACGGTCGCCTGTTCTTCGACACCTACCTCGATCCGCAGGCCGCACCCACCGTGCTCGACATCGGGGCGCAGGACGTGAACGGTTCGCTGCGCTCGCTGGCACCGGCGGCCAGCCGCTACATCGGCGTGGACTTCGCGCCCGGGCGCGGGGTGGACGTGGTGCTCGACGACCCGTACCACCTGCCGTTCGCCGACGGGAGCATCGACGCCGTGGTCAGCAGCTCCTGCTTCGAGCACATCGAGCTGTTCTGGCTGAGCTTCAACGAGGTGCTGCGGGTGCTCAAGCCCGAGGGCCTGTTCTACCTCAACGCGCCGTCCAACGGCGACTTCCACCGCTACCCGGTGGACTGCTGGCGCTTCTACCCCGACGCCGGCGGCGCGCTCGTGCGCTGGGGCGTGCGCTCGGGCTACCGCCCGGCCCTGCTGGAGTCGTTCACCGCCTACCAGCAGCTCGACGTGTGGAGCGACTTCGTGGCGGTGTTCGTGAAGGACGAGGCCTGCGTTGAGCGTCACCCCGCGCGCATGCTCGATCGGGTGGGGCGCTACATGAACGGCCGCCGCCACGGCGTGCAGGGCATCCTGTGCCCGCAGGACCACACGGAAGAGGGCGCGCGCCTGCGCCGCCTGACCGGCCACCCCCAGGGCCTGGGCTGAACCCTGGCGCGGCGGCTCAGGCGGTCTTGCGCAGCCACAGGCTGCCGCCGGTGTTGCGCAGGCAGGCCGGCATGTGCGCGGCGAAGAAATCGCGGTGGAAGTGGGCCATGTAGGTGTTCATCAGCAGCACCTCGAAGGCGCTGTTGTACTGAAGGAAGGCCCGGACCATGTAGGCCTCGTTCCAGACCCGGCCTTCGTAGATCCATTCCTTCGGGTACTCGAAGGGGTAGAAGACGTCGTGCAGGTGGATCACCACGCCCGGGGCCAGCGCCGGGAGGATCTCGAACAGCAGGCGGTTGACGTCGCTGCCGATCTTGCCGACGTGCGTGGAGTCGATGAACAGCACGTCGTTCTCGCGCAACTGGGTGAACACCGCCAGGTCCACCTCCTGCAGCGCCTGGGCGAGCACGGTCGTGGCGGCCAGATCTTCGGGCCGCAGCAGCGACTGCAGCAGCTGCGGGTAGGGGTCGATGAAGGTGGTGTGCATCGACGGGTCCAGGAAGTACTGCCGGGTGTCCAGCGTGACGCACGACGAGTGGCCCGACCCCACCTCCACCAGGCGCGCGGGCCGCAGGGTGCGCAGCATGCAGTGCAGCATGATCGCGTCGGAGTAGCTGTAGGCCGGGTTCAGGTAGTGGTAGCGCAGCCCGGGCCGGGGCTCGTCGCCGAAGGGGATGTCGGGGTAGAGCGCCGCGAAGCCGTGCAGCAGCGCCAGCTGTTCGGGCTCGCGCAGGTCGATGCCGGGCAGGGTGGCGGGCGGGGCGCCGAACAACCGGGCCTCGTGGCGGCGAACCTCGTCCAGATCGGGCAAGGGCGAGTAGTAGTGGCCGGGCGGAAACATGGTGGGGGCGGTCTCGGGTGCGGTGGCGGTCGGGCGGACAAATTCTATCGAGCACACTAGGCGGGTCCGCATCCTCTTTTCACGCCCCAGCGATGTCCCCTGCGACCCCTTCCAACCCCGCCGACCCCGGCGCTGCCGCCCAGCTCGACGCCGTCTGGGGCGACCCGGCCACCTGGACCGAACACGGCCTGCACTGGACCCACCTGCCGGCGGTGAAGGCCCGCATCGCCGAGATGGTCTCGGGCGACGCGGGCATCCACCCGCTGGAGTGGTTCTTCCGCCAGGTGGCCGCCGAGCGGCCCCTGCCGCTGCGGCGGATCCTGGTGCTGGCCTGCGGCGCGGGGTATGTGGAGCGCGAGGCGGTGTCCCGGGGCTGGGCCGCCTCGGCGGTGGCGATCGACTTCTCGTCCCAGGTGCTGGCGCGCGCGCGCGCGCAGGCCCAGGCCGAGGGGCTGGCCATCGAGTACCACCATGCCGACATGAACCGCCTGCCCCTGGGGCAGGCGCCTTTCCTGCCCGGGACCTTCGACGCCGTGCTGGGCGTGGCCGGCGTGCACCACGGCAGCGACCTCGAGCGCCTGTACGCGGACGTGGCCGCGCTGCTGGTGCCCGGCGGCTGGTTCTTTCTCGACGAGTACGTGGGCCCGGACCGCTTCCAGTGGCCGCAGGCGCAAGAGCGCCACCTCAACACCTTGCTGGACCTGTTGCCGCCGCGCCTGCGCATGACGACCGACGGCCGGCTCAAGGGCAACGCGCGCCGCCCGAGCGTGCAGGAGGTGATCGCGGTGGACGCCAGCGAAGCGGTGCGCTCGTCCGAGCTGCTGCCGCTGCTGCCGAGCCATTTCGAGGTGCAGGCCGTGCGCCCCTATGGCGGCTCGATGCTGCACCTGGTGCTGGGGAGCATCGCGCAGAACTTCGCGCCGGCGGCCGAGGCGCCTTATCTGACTGCCTTGATGGAGGCCGAGGACGAGCTGATCCGCGCGGGGCAGATCGGGCACGACTTCGCCTGCGTCATCGCGCGTCCGCGGCCTGCCGCAGCCAGCGCCGCACCGCCGCCGGATTGTTGAGACCCAGGGCCAGCACGCGCGAGGGCGCATGCAGCGCGGCGTCGGGCGGCAGCCGGGCATAACTCTCGCGGATCGCGGCCCGCCGCTCGCTCAGCCGGGTGTTCGACGGGTCGAGCCCGGCCACCACGGTGAGTCCCGAGGGCGCGGTGGGCAGGGTGACGATGCGCAGATCGGGCCGCAGGGCGCGCAGGCAGGGCACGATCTTCCAGCCGTCGCCCGTGTGGAAACCGGTGAGGTGTTCGCGGCCGGCGGTCTCGGCGGTCAGCGGCACGGTGTCGTGCAGCAGCAGCACCGCGCCCGGCGCGGCCAGGCGCTCGGCACCGATGACGTCGTCGAGCACGGTGTCGAAGCGGTGATCGCCGTCGATGAAGGCGAGGTCGAAGCCGGTGTCGGCGAGGCCGCTGTCCACCGGCACGGCGGCGAAGAAGTCGGCGCTGGTGCGGCGGACCAGCTGCGCCGGCCCCGCGCAGCGGCTCAGCGGATCGCCCTTGGGCGCGGGGTCGACGCCGATCACCCGCGTGTCCGGCCCCGCCAGGGCCAGCGTGTGGCCATGCTCCACGCCCAGCTCGAGGTAGATCCGCGGCTTCAGCTGTTGGTGAAACCAGGCGAGCCAGTGGCGGTAGTCCGGCCCGGGCCAGCGCAGGCGGGCCAGGGTCACGTGCACGCCAGGCAGGTTGGGCTCCATCGCGAGGGCGTCCCACAGCACGGCTTCGGCGGCATCGGTCGCGCCCTCGGCGCTCAGGCGGCGCCAGCGGCGCAGGGCCGAGGTCTCCAGCGGATGCACGGGGGCGCTCACGCGGCGCCTTCCAGCACCTGCCGCAACAGCTGCCCGAAGCGCTGCGGGGCGTAACGTTCGGCGCACTGCTGCCACGCGGCCTGCTGTTGCCGTGTCCACAGGCCGTCGTCGCGCAGCAGGCGCGCGATGCCGTCGGCGAAGCTGCGCGCGTCGCGGCCGGCCTGGATGTCCAGGCCTTCGCGCCAGCCGAGCTGGCGCACCAGCAGCGCCGAGGCGGCGACCGGGATGCCCTGCGCGGCGGCCTCGATCACCTTGGCCGGCACACCGCCGGCGAAGCGCACCGGCGCGATGAAGACCCGCGCGCCGTCGTACAGCGGCTCCAGCGCCTCGCGCGGGCCCAGCACCTGCACATCGTCACGGGCCAGCGCCATGATCCGGGCCGAGCGGTTGATGCCCACGACGGAGAGCACCGGTGGCCGGGGCAACTGCGCGCGCAGCAGCGGCATGACCTGTTCGATGAACCACACCAGCCCGTCTTCGTTGGGTGTGTCGGGGTGCAGCGCGCCCACGAACAACAGGCCGCTGCGCCCGGCCGGCCCGGGCGCGTCGCGGCGCACGGCCATGCCGTGGCTCAACAGCGTGACGCGGTGGCCGGCCGCGCGAAAACACTCGGCGTCGCGCCGCGACACCACCAGCACGTCGCTGGCGCCGCGCGCCAGGGCGATCTCGCGCGCCAGATGCGCCTGCGCCGCCGCGCGCGACATCGGCTTGCCGCGCACGCCGGCCTCGGCGATCTCGCGCAGCGCGAACAGCGCTTCGGCGTCGTAGACCAGGCGCATGCCGGCGAAGAGTTCCGGCCGGCGCGCGCGCAAGGGCTGCAGGGCCCGCAGGTTGGGCGGGCGGCTGACCAGCAGCACGTCGTACACGCCGCGCCGGCGTTCGAGGAAGTCCTCGAGCCGCGCCAGGCCGTGGTGCAGCACCACTTCGACGCTGGACGGCACCGAGGCGTGCACCTCGCGCCAGTCGTCGTCGGTCTGCCACAGCGGGAAGAAGCTCACCGGCCAGTCGCGCAGGGCCTGCAGCATGAGGCGCGCGCGCGGCAGCCCGCCGCCCTTGACCATGTGCGGCACCTCGTTGTCGATGATGAGCACGCGCGGGCGGCGCGGCTGGTCTTCGGGCGAGCGCCAGCGGTCGCCGTCGAGCCGGGGGGCCATGGGGTAGGGGCGGTCCTGCAGCCAGTCGGCGTAGCGCGCCTGGAAGCGCGCGCGGTTCTCTCGCATGCGGTGGCCGGCTTCGTCGCCGGGGGCGCTGCCCCATTCCACGTGTTCGACCAGCACGCCGGGCTCGACCACCACGCGAAAGCCGGCGCGCCACACGCGCAGGCAGAAGTCGGCGTCCTCGTAGTAGGCCGGGACGAAGGCTTCGTCGAAGCCGCCGAGCATGCGCCACAGCGGCGCCGGCACGGCCAGGAACACGCCGGAGACGTAGTCGGTGGCGCGGCTGGTCATGGCGGCGGGGCAGAAGGGGTCTTCGTCGCGCCCGATGCCGTGCGCGTTGCCGTCGCGGAAGATGAGGTTGCCCACCTCCTGCAGCCCGCCCGCGCTGAGCACGATGCGCCCGCCCAGCGCGCCGACGGCGGGGTCGGTGTCGAGCCGGTCGCGCGCGGCCCGCAGGGCGCCTTGCTGCACGATGGCGTCGTTGTTGAGGAACACCAGGTGGCGCCCGCGCGCCAGGGCCGCGCCCTGGTTGGCGGCCAGCAGGAAGCCGGTGTTGTCGGCATTGATCACGGTTCGCGCGCCCGACACGCGCGCGAGCAGCTGGGCCGTTTCGTCGCTGGAGGCGTTGTCGATGACGATGGTCTCGAAGGACAGGCCGCGCTGGTCGGCCAGGGCCTGCAGCGTGCGCCGCGTCAGCCCGGCCTGGTTGTAGAGCACCACGACGACGGAGAGGTCGGGCACGCTGTCCGGGGCGGGTTCGGGCAGGGCGATGCGGCTGCCGGGCTTGTCGAGCCAGACCTGCAGCGCGTGGCGGGCCTGGGCGCGCAGGCGGGTCTTGGGGTCGGCGGCGAACAGGCCCGGGTCGGCGCCGGCCACGGCCTGCGCGCACAGGGCTTCGATCTGGCGGGCCACGCGCCGGCCGTCGGTCAGCGGCGCGTCGAGCAGGCGCGCGCGCAGCGTGGCGCGGTGTTGCGCCAGGGCCGCTGCGTCCCCGGCCAGCGCCGCGGCGATGTGAACGAAGTGCTCGGGCGTGTCGGCCACCCAGGCCTGCAGGCCGAGGGCGTCCAGGATGGCATGGCCCTGGCGCGCGCCGGCGCGGTCGCCGCTGAGCGTGACGACGGGCACGCCCATCCAGAGCGGGTCCAGCAGGCTGAGGCCGCCGTTGCCGGGAAAGCTGTCGAGCACCAGGTCGATCTGCTGGAACCACAGCAGCAGGTCTTCGTAGGAGCGCGGCGGGTCGAAGCTCACGCGCTCGGCGGCCACGCCGTGGGCGTGCAGGGTGGCGAGGATGCGCGTGCGCTGCGGCCAGTCGGTGGCGACCTGGCCGACGAAGCGCAGGCGCGAGCCGGGGCAGGCCACCAGGCAGCGCGCCCAGGTCCGCAGGCTGGCGCCGTTGAGCCGCAAGCCGCGCGCGACCACGCCGAAGGTCACGGCGCCGGTGCGCTGCACGGGCGGCGGCAGCGGCGGCGGGGCGTGCGTGGGCGGGTCCCAGCACCATTGGCCGCCGTCCAGCCGCCACAGCGCTTCTTCGTGCGCCGCCTCGTGGGCGGCGGGCACGGTCGCGGCGTCGCAGAGCAGGGCGTCGAACAGGCCGCCGGCCGGGCCCCAGCAGCCCAGCCAGCCGACCTGCAGCGGCGCCAGCCGCCGTGCCAGGGCTTGCAGCACCTCGAACTGGCCCTCGAACGGGTGCAGCCCGCCGGCGTCGATGACGACGTCGATGCGGTTGGCGGCGCAGGCGCGCGCCAGCTCGGGCGGGGCCAGCGGTTCCTGGTGGATGTGGGCGGGCAGGCCGGCCATGGGCCGGTGCGCGAAGAGGAAGACCTCGGCGGCCAGGGGATCGTGGCCGGCGAGCACGCGGCGCAGCAGGCGCTCGTGCAGCTGGCCCGCGATGTAGGCGATGCGGGGGCGCGCGCCGGGTCGGCGCGGCAGGTCGGGGCGTTGCCAGGTGTGCAGGCCCGAGCGCAGCTTGAGATCGCGGAACACGTGCCGCGCGGCCTCGGCCAGGTTGTCGCGCGTGGCGTCGGCGCAGAGCGACTGGGTGTAGAGCGCGGCGCTGGCGAGCCAGGGGTCTTGCGGGAAGCCGTGCGCGGCGGCCTGCGCCAGCCGCAGCAACGCGTCGTGGCCGTGGCGGGCCGTGCCCTCCGCGATCGCTGCCCGGTAGGCGGCGCGGCGGTCGGCGTGCGGCACCAGGGCCAGCGCGGCGGGCGCACCGCCGGCGCCCAGGCTGTGCAGGCGCAGCAGGGCGCGAACGGCCTCGGCACCGCGCTCGCGCTCGACGATCAGCTCGCGGCACAGGGCCACCGCGCGCGCCAGGTCGTCGGCGGTCGATGTGGGGTCTTCGCTCAGCAGCCGCGCCCGCAGCAGCCGCGCCTCGGCATCGTCCGGGTGCAGGCTCTGCAGCCGGTCGATCGCCTGCAGACCCTGCGCGAACGCGCCGCCCCGCAAGCAGGCTTCGGCCAGCTCGCGCAGCGGCACGGCGGGGTCGGCGGCGCGTTCGCTGGCGTGCAGAAAAGCCAGGCGGGCCGCACCGAAGCGTTGTCCGTCCAGCAGGATCCAGCCGAGCTGGCGCAGGCTGTCGACCCGCTCGGGTTGCAGCTGCAGGGCGGTCTCGATGGCGCTCTGGGCTTCGTCCAGCCGCTGTTGCCGGTAGCGCACCTGGGCCAGCGCGCGCCAGGCCTGCACGCTGGCCGGGTCCTGGGCCACGGCGGCCTGCGCTTGCAGGGCGGCGGGGGCCAGGTCGCCGGCGGCGGCGAACACGAACGCCGCCTGCACGCGGGCGAGGTGCTCGTCGGGCCGGTGCCGCAGCAACTCGCGCACGGCGCTGCTGGCGGTGGCCAGGTCGCCCTGGTCCTTGGCGATCCAGCCCAGCAGGCGCAGCACCTCGACCTCGTCGCCGCCGGCGCGCGCGGCCCGCGCGAGCGCGCGCCGCGCCAGCACCCAGCGGTGTCGCCGCGCGTGCACCTGCGCCAGCACCAGCCAGGCGTCGGCGTGGCGCGGGTGGGCGCGCAAGCCCTGCAGCAACTGGCGCCGCGCGGCCTCGACGCGCCCGAGATCGAGCTGCACGCGGGCCATCAGCGCCTGCGCGGGCAGGCAGTCCGGCCGGCTGGCCAGGACCTGCATCAACAGCCATTCGGCGTCCACCGGGTGCTGCCAGGCGACCTGGATCTGCGCACGCCGCAGCAGCGCGTCCCAGCGGCTCATGTCGCGCTGCTGGACTTCGTTGAAGCTGAGGTCGGCCGCCTTCAGGTCGCCCGCGCGCTGCTGCAGGGCGCCGAGCAGGTGCCAGGCGGCGGCCTGATCGGGAAAGGCGTCGACCTGGCGGCGCGCCACGTCGACGGCGCGGTCCAGGTGGCCGTGCTCGCACTCCCAGTCCACCAGGGCGGTCAGGAGTTCGGGTTCGTCGGGGTGGCGCGCGAGCCCGTCGGCCAGGCAGTCGGCCGCGCGCGCGGCCTGTCCCAGCGCCAACAGGCATTGCGCGCGGTGCAGGTGCAGGCGCACCTGTTCGACCGCGTTCCAGGGGTAGGCCGCGACGGCTTCTTCGTACAGGGCCAGCGCGTCTTCGAATTCGCCCGCCTTCTGGTGCAGCCAACCCGCTTGCAGCAGCCGGCCCGGCAGGCGCGCGCCCTGCAGCGCGCGCTCGGCCCAGGCGCGTGCCTCGGGCAGTTCGTCCAGGTCGTGCAGCAGCCAGGCCAAGGCGAAGGCGGTCTCGTGCAGCGATTCGTCGAGCAGGCAGGCCATGCGCAGGGACGCGGCAGCCTGCGCGGGTTCGCCCTGCCGCTGGCGCAGCAAGCCCAGGCAGGCGTGCAGGGGGGCGTGATCGGGCGTGCGCTCGCACGCGGCGAGCAGCACGTCTTCGGCCGCCACCAGATGGCCGGCGTGCGTCAGGAAGTGGCCGAGCGCGGCGGCGGCCTGCGGCGAGGGTGCGTCGCCATGGGCCTGCAGCGCCAGGTGCAAGGCTCGGTCAAGGAGGCCGGCACGGAAGGCCTGCCAGGCCTCGCCGAGCAGGTCGTCGGTGCCGGCGTGGGGGTCCGTGTTCAAGGGGTCACACCTCGGGCCGTTCGCCGACCACGGTGAACAGCGGCACCATGCGGTCCATCGAGGGCTGCCGCTGGTGGTGCACGCTGACCCGCACCTCGGTGAAGCCCAGCAGGCCCAGTGCGGAGACGATGAACTGCGGCGTGAACTGCCACCAGGTGTCCACCTGATCCACACCGCGGTGCGGTTGCAGTTCGGCCAGCGCCCGCGGGCCGAGCGTGGCGTCGTACAGGTCCGTCACGATCAGGGTGCGGCGCGTGCGCCGGGCCACGCTCTGCAGCATGTCGAAGGGGCGGCGGCAGTGCAGCAGCACGGCGGCGAGCAGACCGATGTCGAACGGGCCGCAGTCCTCGGGCAGGGCGTAGGGGTCGCCCTCGACCATGCGCACGCGGGAATGGCGCTGCTGGTGCACGTACCAGAACGAATTGCGCACGCCTTCGATGTTGCGGGTGAAGGTCTTGCGCCACTTCGGGGTGTCGAAGCCCTCGAACGGCACCACGTCCCACAGGTGCGACATGGGCGGCTCCAGGCAGGTGACCTCGGCCCCGGCGGCCTCCATGTGGAAGGACAGGAAGCCGCTGGCCGGCCCGATCTCGATCACCGAGCGGCCCGCGAAGTCCACCTCGCCCAGGTACTGGGCGGTGGCCGGGCGCAGGTCCCAGTCACCGCTGACTTCCTCGCCATCGGCCAGGTTGTACGAGTGATAGAACAGGCAGTCTTCGCGGCGCGGCTGGCGCGGCGGAACCTCGCGCCAGGCGGCTGCGCCGGCCGGGGTCGCTGGCACGGTGTCCTGGGCCGGCATGGGCTCGCGCCCGGCCGTCTGCGCGGCGTGCACTTGCAGCAGGCCCAGCAGCCGGGCCACGGTGGTGGTGGTGCCGGCGACATGCGCCGCGCCCAGGCGCCGCGCGGCGTCGCGCTCGGCGGTGGCGAAGGGGTCGTACAGGCGGCGCAGCGCGGCGGCCCAGTCTTCCAGCGGTGCGTGCGGTTCCAGCACCATGCCGCCGCCGCCCACCAGTTGCGGCAGGGCGCCGCGGCGGCTGGCCAGCACCGGCAGGCCGTTGAGCTGGGCCTCGACCACGGTGCGGCCGAACGACTCTTCCCACACCGAGGGCATCAGCAGCACGCGCGCCTGGCCGAACACCTCGTGCATGGCCGCGCTCGGGCCGCGCCATTGAATGTTGCCCAGCTGGGCCGCGCGGGCCTGGCAGTGCGCGCGCCAGTGCGGGTCGAGGTGCCAGCTCTCCATCACGAGGAAGGGCAGCTCGGGGCAGGCCATCGCCAGCTCGAACATCCGCTCCACGCCCTTGATGGGCGTGGGGTTGACGAACAGCACCTTGTCGCCGGTGCGCGCTGCAAGGTAGTCCTGCGGCGAGACGACGGGGGGATCACCGCGCAATCGAGGCCGTAGAGGGCGTGCCAGCGCTGCGCCGTGAAGTCCGAGTTGGCCAGGTAGAGCAGCGAAGGGTCGGCCACGAGGTGGCCGCCGAGCTGGCTGGTCTCGACGTTGTGCATGTACACGGCGGTGGGCCGCCCGGTGTCCAGGCTGGCCAGCACCAGGGGCGCCAGGGTGGTGCCGCTCTGCACGACGATCACGTCGGCGTCGAAGCGGGCCGCGGCGGCGGGCAGTGCCTGCACCGGCCGGGGCGAACGCAGCACCGGGTAGCCCAGGTGCTCGTCCTGTGTGAGGGACGCCTCCGTGTCACCGGTGGCGGCCGTCGCCTGGCCACAGAGCACGGCGGCCTCGGCCCCCATGGCGCGGATCGCCAGGCACAGGTCGTGGGTGGTGGTCTGCAGGCCGCCGACGATGTCGGGCAGGTGCGGGTAGGTGGAGACGAACAGGACGCGCATGGTGGCGGATCAATGCAAAAAAGAACGGCGGCTGCGCCAAGGCGAGCCGCCGGTCTGTGGAAGGGGCGCGGCCGTTCCTCGGTCAGGACTGGTTTTGAACCTGACCGGTGCCCAACAGATTTCGCAGCATGTTGGACGGATTGGCGCCGGTGACGCTGTCGACCACGTTTTTCAGGCGGTCGTTGGCGAGGGTCGAGCCAGGGCCGTTCGCGCCGCCCGGCGTGTTGCCGGTGCTGATCAGCTGGCCTGGAGGGGCCGGCGCCGGGTTCGAGGCCGTATTGCCCGCAGGAGGGCGGCTCTCCAGCCGCTGCAACATGTTGTTGAGTTCGGCAACGGGGAGGCGTTGCGGGGATGTCGGCGGGTCGTTGATGGTGAGCGCGCTGCCGAAGCCGGCCCGGGTCACGGTCTGGGTGTTGCCCTTGTTGTCGGTCAGGGTCATTCCCTGGCCGAACAGGAAGGTGCCCGACGTTCTGGCGCCATCGGTCTCGGCGATGGTGATGCCGCCCAGGATCTCGATCTTGCCGTGCGCCGTCGCGATCGTGGTCGCGGTGTTCTTGCTGATCTGGCCGCCCACCACGCGCACCAGGCCCTTGACCAGGCCCAGGCGGATCCGGCCTTGTTTGGTGCCCGGGTCGAAGGTGAATTCGTCGATGGTGAGTTCCGCATTCGGGCCCAGGGTCAGGGCCGACTGGTCCATGAACAGCACATGCATCGAGCCGCCGGCATCGGTGCGCAGGCGCTGGCCCGGCACGACGCTGCTGCCCACCACCATCAGCTCGTTGTTGCCGGTGACCTTGCCGCCGGGGGCGACGGCCGTCACCACGCCGGTGCGGCCGTCGCCGCCCGCGGCCGTGGGGCTCTGGGCCATGGTCGCGGGCACGGTGGCGGTCGACAGTGCGGCGGCAAGCCACCAGTCCTTGGAAATCGGCGGGGTCATTTCGGGGTCCTCGGGAATGCGGTCGAAGGGGTGTGTGCGGGGCCGTGCATCGGCATCAGAAGCGGTAGCCGGCCGCCAGGTACAGCGAGGTGTTCTTGCTCTCGTTGTTGGGCAGGTTGGCGTTGGTCTTCATGTGCTCCAGCTGCACCAGCAGCGACCAGGCGTCCGACAGCGGAACGGTCTGGCCGACGCCGATGCGCCATTCGGTGTCGCGGCGCGCGGTGTTCGCATCGACCGCCGGATCGGCCGCGTCGTAGCTGCGGCGCTGCACCCCGCCCCAGACCGAGGTGCTCCACAAGCCGCCGCTCTTGAGTGGGCTGGCGTAGCTGCGCACGTAGGTCACGCGGACTTCCTGGGCATCGTGGTCGAGATAGCTCCGCTTCGTGCGTTGCCAGCGGGTGCGCAGCTCGCCGCTGAGCACGTGGCCGGGCGCGAGTTCGCGCGTCAGGCGCACGCGCAGCAGGTTGCTGGGGCCGCTGAGTTCGTCGGCGGCGGGCACGTCGATGCGGGTGGCGTAGTCGTTGTAGCGGTACTCGAAGCCGCCGTCGATGAAGGTGCGGTCGTTGAGGCTGTAGGCCGCGTCCAGGCCCGCGCCGTGGTTGCTCAGGTAGCGGTGGCCCTGCGCCACCAGCCCGGCGGCGACCAGGTAGGGCCGGATCGTCAATGCCGGCGCGCCGGCGGGCGAGGGCTTGAAGCGCACGCCCGAGGTGACTTCGATCAGCCCCAGGTTGTACGGGTCGGTCTGGTTGGCCTGCAGCGTGCTGCCCGACGACGAGCTGAACTTGATCATCTGCGCCGTCAGCGAGCTGACGATGGCCGCTTCGTTCTGCAGGCCCAGGTCGTACTGGTGATCCAGGCGCAGGGTGGCCTGCAGGTCGGTGTCGCTCTCGGGGCGGTTGGGGTTGTTCACCAGCGCGCCGCCCGCCAGCAGGTTGGCGCTGTCGCTGCGCGCGGTGGGGTTGCTCTGGGCCCGCAGGCCCAACACCACCTGCCCGTCCAGGCGCGAGACCTGGGTGCGCTTGCCGATGTCCTTGAGCAAGGCCTCGGCCTGGCTGCGCTGAGTGGGGTCCAGGCGTGGGTCTTCGATGGCGCGGCGCAGCAGGCCGGCGGCCATGTCGTAAGAGCCGAGCCGGTAATACAGCACGCCCAGATCCAGTCGCACCGAGGCGGGTGCGTTCGGGTCCAGCAGTTGGCGCTCGATCGCGGCGATCGCGCCTTCGTAGTTGCCTGACTGCGCCAGCAACTGGGCGTAGCGGGTGGTGGCCGCGGCATCGCCGGGCGAGCGCATCGATTGGCGGAAGGCCTCGTCGACCTGCCGTTCCAGCGGTGGGTTGCTGGGTGCCTGAGCCCAGGCGGCGGTGCAGAAAAGGCTCCAGGTGGCAAGCGCCACGGCAGAGGAACGCAGTGGTCGGGTGTCCGGCACACGCATGGGATCAGGCTCCTGGGATGGGGATGGGCGGTGAAAGCGCGTTTGATAATACACACTGTGATGTCTTGTAACGTGTTGAATTGGCCGCTTTGATGCGCGATTGACACGCTTGCTCATCACAATTTGCCTCGACTTGCTGCTTTCTTATTAATAGTGCCCGCCGACGACAACGCCCCTGATGCCGCGCAACGTTCGCCCCACGCCATGGTCTTCGGGAGCCACAGCGCGCGGGCGCGCACGGTGCTGGTCTACGGCAACTGTCAGGCCCCGTACCTGGCGCAGATGCTCGCGTCGCTCGACGACCTGAACGGCGACCACCGTTTCGTGGTCGCGCTGAACCACGCGCTGCCGGGCGATGCGCTCGCGCCGGCCATTCCCGACGAGGACCTGAAGGACGTGGTGCTGCTGCTGCGCCAGTTCGAGGACCAGCAGGACAACCCGGCCCTGACCGCGCTGACCTCGCGCCTGCCGGCCCACTGCCCGGTGATCCGCTACCCCAGCTTCGCCCTGCTCAGCGCCTGGCCCTTCGAATGCCCGGAGCCGCGTGTGCATCACGACCCGGCCTACACGCTGTGGAAGCGTTACCCGCTGGGCGACATGCTGGGCTTGCGGATCGCGCAGTCGGGGCTCACCGGGCCGATGGCGGTGGCGGCGTACATGGACCTGTCCGAGCGCAAGATGCCCGACCTGCGGGTGCGCCTGCAGCGCGACATCGACCGCATGCGCCACTACGACGCCCACAGCGACGTGCGGCTGACCGACTACGTGCTGGACCGTTTCCGCGACGAGCACCTGTTCTGGACCAGCGGGCACATGTCCGCGCCCGCCATGGCCGAGCTGACGCGCCGCGTGGCCGAGCGCGCGCGGCCGGTGCTCGGCGGCAGCGCCGCGCGGGCCGAGGCCTGCCTGGCCGCCGCATCGCACGACGGCGGCATGGGGGTCCATCAAAACCCCATCCACCCCCTGGTCGCCGAGGCCCTGGAACTGCGCTTCTGGCGCACGGACTTCGCTTACCGCTGGCACACGCAGCAATGGACCTACTATGAGTACATCCAGCGCTACATCGAATACGACACCAGTTGGTGAGGACCGTCGCATGAACCTTGACCCGGTGGTGATCACAGCCGCGGCGCGCACGCCGATCGGCGCTTTCCAGGGCGTGTTCAAGGACGTGCCCGCGACCGCCCTCGGCGTGAGCGCGATGCAGGCCGTGCTCACCCAGGGCGGTGGGGCGGCGGCGGACATCGACGAGGTGTTCTTCGGCCACGTGGTGGTGGCCGGCCTGGGCCAGGTGCCGGTGCGCCAGGCCGCGCTGCGCGCGGGGCTGGCGCCCGAGGTGCCATGCACGGCCATCTCCAAGGTCTGCGGCTCCAGCCTGCAGGCGGTGATGCTGGTGCATGACCTGCTGCGGGCGGGCACGGTGTCGACCGCGCTGGTCGGCGGCATGGAGAACATGAGCCGCGCGCCGATGCTGCTCGGGCGCGAGCGCGGCGCGCACCTCGCCGGCCTGCTCGACCACCTGATGTTCGACGTGATGCAGGACGCCTGCACCGGCGCGACACCGATCGGCCTGAGCCATTTCGTCGATGCCACCGCCGCGGAACTGTGCCTGACGCGCGCCCTGCAGGAGGCCCAGGCGCTGAGCTCGTTCGAGCGCGCGCGGGCGGCGCAGGACAGCGGCGCGTTCGAGCGCGAGACCGTGCCGGTGACGCTGGCCGACGGCCGTGTGGTCGCGCGCGATGAACCGGTGCAAAACGTCCTGCCGGCGAAGTTCGCCGAACTCAAGCCCTTGAGCGGCCCGGGCGGCACGGCCACGGCCGCCACCGCCTCGCCCCTGTCGGACGGTGCCGCAGCCCTGGTGATGACCGTGCAATCGCGGGCGCGCGAGCGCGGCTGGCCGGTGCGCGCGCTGGTGCGCGGGCACGCTTCGCACGCACAGCCGCCGGCACAGTTCAGCACCGCGCCCGTGGGCGCGGTGCGCAAGCTGCTGGACAAAACCGGCTGGCCGATCGACACGGTCGAGCTGTGGGAAGTGGGCGAGGGCTTCACCGTCGGCCTGCTGGCGGTGTGCCGGGCGCTGGGCGTGCCGCTGGCGCGCGTGAACGTGCACGGCGGCGCCTGCGCGCTCGGCCACCCCGTGGGCGCCACCGGCGCGCGCATGCTCGTCACGCTGCTGCACGCGATGGAGCGGCGGGGCGCGCGGCGCGGCATCGCCACGCTCTGCATGGGCGGCGGCGAGGCCCTGGCGGTGGCGCTGGAGATGCCCTCGTGAGAGCCCCATGCCTCCCTATACTGGCGCGCTGCCTTTCAACGCCTTTCGAGAAAACCGCCCATGCCTGAAGTCCGCGCCCTGATCGCCTCGGTGCTGCAGATCCCCGCCGATGCCCTCCACGACGACGACGGCGCCGAGACGGTCGAGTCCTGGGACAGCCTCAAGACCGTCATGCTGGCGAGCATGATCGAGATCACCTACGACATCACGCTCGACAACAGCGACATCGAGCGGCTGACCAGCGTGAGCGCGGTGCGCGAGGTCATCGCCCGCCATGTCTAGCTGGGTGGGCATTCGCGAGCGCCTGGCCGTGGCCCGGCCGCCGCTGCCCGAGCTGATGGCCTGCGCGGCGGACATCGCCGCGCTCGCGGCCGGGGCCGCCGCCTCGGGCGGTGCCGTGCGGCGCGTCGCGCTGGCCGCCGACCTCACGCCCGACCTGCTGCGCCAGGCCATCGCCTGTGCCATCGCCCAGGAGGGCGAACTGGCGCTGGTGCATGCCGCCCCCTATGGCGCGATGCGCCAGGCATGCCTCGATGGGGGTTCGGCTCTGCACGCCTTCGAGCCCGAGGTGGTGGTGCTGGTGCCCGACTGGCGCCAGGCCCTCGAACCCCTGCCGCTGGACGCCGATGCCGACGCGGTCGCGGCCGACACCGCGCGGCAGGTGCAAGGCTTCGAAGCGGTCTGGGCCGCGCTGGAAGCGCGCGGCTGCCGCATCGTGCAGCACCTGTTCGTGCCGCCCGCGCCGCTGTGGCGCGGGGTGGCCGACCGCCGTTCTCCCGCGTCGGACACGCGCCGCGTGCAGGCCCTCAACGAGGCGCTGATCGACGCCGGCGCGGGCCGCGTGACCTGGCTGGAAGCCGACCGGCTCGCGGCCGGCGTGGGCTTGGCCGCGTGGTCGGCGCCGCGCTTCTTCCACGCCGGCAAGCTCGGCTTCGATCCGCGCTTCCTGCCGGACTACCTGCCCTGGTTCCGTGGCGCCTGGCGGGCCACCACGGGCCGCACCCGCAAGCTGCTGGTGCTGGACCTGGACGACACCCTGTGGGGCGGCACCATCGGCGACGATGGTCTCGGCGGCATTGCCCTGGGGCCCGCCCATGGCGGCAAGGGCGAGGCCTTCGCCGCCTGGCAGCAGCACCTGGCGGGCCTGTCGCGGCGCGGCGTGGTGCTCGCGGTCTGCAGCAAGAACGCTCCCGAGATCGCGGCCACCGGCTTCGAGCACGCCGACAGCGCCCTGCGCCGCGAGGACTTCGCCGCCTTCGTCTGCAGCTGGGGCGACAAAGCCACGGGCCTGCGGCGCATCGCGCAGGAACTCAACCTCGGGCTGGATGCCGCCGTGTTCGTCGACGACAACCCGGCCGAGCGCGCGCTGGTGCAGCAGCTGCTGCCCGAGGTGGCGGTGGTGGACATCGGCGCCGACCCGGCGCAGTTCATCGAGCGCCTGGAGGCCGGGCACTGGTTCGACCAGCAGGCCTACACCGAGGTGGACCAGGGGCGCAGCGCCGCCTACGCCGCGCTGCGCCAGGCGCGCGCGGAGCAGACCTCGTCGGCCGACATCGGCAGCTACCTCGCGGGCCTGGCGATGCAGGGCCACGCCGGGCCCGCGCGCGCGCAGGACCTGCCCCGGCTGGCGCAGATGGAACTCAAGACCAACCAGTTCAATCTCACCACGCGGCGCTACACCCAGGCGCAACTCGCGGCGCAGATGCAGCAGCCCGACCGCCTTGTGCTGGCCTTCCACCTGAAGGACCGCTTTGGCGATCACGGCCTGGTCGGCTCGCTGCTCGCGGTGCGCGAAGCGCAGGCGCTGCGCATCGACAGCTGGCTGCTGAGCTGCCGCGTCTTCTCGCGCGGGGCCGAGGCCTTCATCCTGCGCACGCTGGTCCTGTGGGCCCGCGAGCAGGGCGCGTCGGCCCTGGTGGGCGAATACCTGGCCAGCGCGCGAAACGCCGTGGTGGCCGACCTGTATGCGAAGCTGGGCTTCGCGCCTTGGTCCGCCGATGGGCGGCTGTGGCGGCGAGACCTGGCCGCGCCCCTCGATGACCTGACCTCGTCCATCGCCGAGGCCAGTCCCTGAAACCCGTTTTGAGAAAGAAACCCGCCATGAACCAACGCCAACTGGGCCCCTTCAGCGTCAGCGCCATCGGCCTGGGCTGCATGAACATCTGCCACGCCTACGGCGCGCCGGTGTCGAAAGAACAGGCCGAGCGCGTGCTGCTCACCGCCTTCGACGAAGGCGTGACGCACTTCGACACCGCGGCGCTCTATGGCTTCGGCGCCAGCGAAACGCACGTGGGCCATGTGCTCGCGAAGCACCGCCAGAAGTTCACGCTGGCCAGCAAGGGCGGCATGGCCGGTGTGCAGTTCGACGACGGCGTGAAGCGCGTGATCGACGGCCGGCCCGAGGCCATCCGCAGGAACTGCGAAGACAGCCTGCGCCGCCTCAAGACCGACGTGATCGACCTCTACTACCTGCACCGCTGGGACAAGCAGGTGCCGGTGGAAGACAGCGTGGGCGCGATGAGCGACCTGGTGCGCGCGGGCAAGGTGCGCGCGCTGGGCCTGTCCGAGGTGTCCGCCGCCACCCTCCGCAAGGCGCAGGCGGTGCACCCCATCACCGCGGTGCAGACCGAGTACTCGCTGTGGACGCGCAACCCCGAGATCGCGGTGCTCGACACCTGCCGAGAGTTCGGCATCGCCTTCGTGGCCTTCAGCCCGGTGGCGCGCGGCTTCCTGTGCGGCCCCGACCTGGACGTGAGCGCCTTCGACGCCAAGGACATCCGCCGCGCCATGCCGCGCTTCGCGCCCGAGCACTTCGCCGCCAACCTCAAGCTGCTGCCCGCCTACCGCGCGATCGCGAACGACGTGGGCTGCACGCCGGCCCAGCTCGCGCTGGCCTGGCTGCTGCACCAGGGGCCGGACGTGCTGCCCATCCCCGGCACCTCGCGTGAAGACCACCTGCGCGACAACCTGGGCGCGGTGGACGTGGCGCTGGACGCGGCCACGCTGGCCCGGCTGGACGAACTCATCAACCAGCGCACGGTGAGCGGCAGCCGCTACAACGAGCAGTCGAACCGCGAAGTCGACACCGAAGCGTACTGAGTTCGGCGTTTCAGGCGCCGCCGCGAAAGAGCGAGAAGCCCCAGGCCGTGAACTTGAACGGCAGGTGGTAGTGCTGCGAGGTGTCGGCGATGTGGAAGCGGTAGGGCACCGTTTCCAGGAACGCCGGCTCGGGCACGGGGGTGCCCTGGTCGCGGTAGAAGTCGCCCACCGCGAAGCGCACCTCGTAGCCGCCGGCGGTGATGGCTTCGCTCATCAGCACCGGGTGCTGCAGCAGACCGTTGGCGCCCACGCGGCCTTCGGCGAGCACCGGGCCGTGCGGCAGGCCGTCCGGCCCCAGCCGCACCACGGTCACCTGCAGGCCGACGGCGACGCGGCCACTGGCCACGTCCACGCAATGAATGGAGAGTCCACCGTTCATGGCGTTCAATTCAACCGTGCGCCGGACGCTTTGACCGCGGGCGCCCATTCGTTCACCTGGTCGGTGACGAATCGGGTGAACTGCGCGGCGCTCATGGGCTCCGACTCCACCCCCAGGTCGCTCAGTCGCCTGGCCACGTCGGGTCGCGCCACCACGTCGGTCACCGCCTTGTTGACCTTGTCCACCACGTCCGCCGGCGTGCCGGCGGGCCCGGAGATGCCGAGGAAGTTCTCGGCCACCAGCTTGGGGTAACCCGCTTCGCCCACCGTGGGCACGGTGGGCGACATGGGCGCGCGGGCACGCGACGTGACCGCGATGCCGACCAGCTTGCCCTCCTTCATGAAAGGCACGTTCTGCGTCAGCGTGTCCACCGCGAATTGCAGGGAGCCGCCGAGCAGGTCGTTGTGCATGGGAGAAGAACCCTTGTACGGCACGTGTTCCATCTTCAGTTGGTACTGCTGCTTGAACATCTCGCCCACGATGTGGCCGATGGAGCCGACGCCACCCGAGCCGTAGTTGACGGGCCTGGCCTGCGCGTTGATCCACTTCACCAGCTCGGGCATGGTCTTGGCGGGCACCGAAGGATGCACCACGAACACATTGGGCACCGAGCCGATGTAGGCGATGTGCGTGAAACCCTTCACCGGGTCGTAGGGTGCCTTGTCCATCATGAAGGGCGAGATGCTCATGGGCGCGGTGTTGGACAGCAGCAGCGTGTAGCCGTCGGGCGCGGCGCGCGCCACCTCGTTGGCGCCGATGGTGCTGCCCGCGCCGGGCTTGTTCTCCACGATCACGGTCTGGCCCAGCTTCTCCTGCAGGCCGGGCTGCAGCAGGCGCGCCACGATGTCCGACGAGCCGCCGGGCGAGAAGGTCACGATGATCCGGATCGGCTTCTGTTGCGGCCAGGCCTGCGCGTGGACCAGCGGCGAGGCCAGCATCGACAAGGCACTGACGGCCAGAAGAAGGCGGCGTGGGGTGTTCATGACGGGGTTCCTGCGAGGGTGTTGACGGACGGGGAGGACGGAGGGGAGGGCTCGGGTGACACGGTCTGCGCCAGCCGTCCGCGCATGACTTCGCAGACCTGTTGCAGGGCGTTTCGGCGCTCGGTGCGCGCGTCGTTCGCCAGGCGCGCTTCACCGGCCTGCAGCACCGTGGCCAGCGAGCCGTGCAGCCGCAGCGCGACGATGAAGGGAAAGCCGAAGCGCTCGCGGTAGCGCCGGTTGAGCGATTCGATGCGCTGCACGGTGGCGGCGTCCAGCGCCAGCAGGCGCAGGCGGCCTTGTTCGCTCTGCGAATCCGCCGTCATGGTGCCGGCCCGCGCCTCCTGGCCGGCGAGTTCCGGATGGCTGCGCAGCAGGGCCAGCTGGCGGGCCTCGTCGGCGCCATGGATCACCCGCGACAAGCTGTCGTACAGCGACGCCCAGTCGGCAAACGGCCGGGCGGCCCAGGCCTCTCGGGCGACCCAGGGCGAATGCTCGACCACCGGCCCGAGGCGCGCGCAGAAAGTGGCTTCGTCCAGGGAGGCCAGGGCATGCCAGGCCAGGGGTGAGGTTGTCGGGGTGTTCATGCGATCGCAGTTTGCGGCGCCATTGCATTGCTGTCCATCGCATAATTGGGCATGTTGCATTCGAATTTTCAGTACGCATGAGTTCACTGAACCAGCTTCTGCATCCGAAGGCCCTGCGCTACCTGGCGGCTGTCGCGCAGCTCGGTTCGGTGCAGGCGGCCGCGCGCGAGGTGTCCATTTCCGCCTCCGCGATCGACCGCCACATCCTGCTGATGGAAGAAGACCTCGGGCTGCCGCTGTTCGAGCGCCAGCCGCGCGGCATGCGGTTGACGGCCGCGGGCGAACTGCTGCTGGCGCTCTCGCAGCGATGGAAGACCGATCTCAACCGCACGCTGTCCGACATCAAGCACCTGCAGGGCGTGAGCCAGGGCCAGCTGCGCCTGGCCGCGATGGACAGCCACGTCAACGGCTTCCTGCCCGAGTTCGTGGCGGTGGTGGCGCGGGAACACCCGGGCATCGTGCTGGAGGTGGACATCGTCAGCACCGACGACGCCGTGCAGCGCCTGCGCGCGGGCGAGGTCGATCTGGCGGTGGCCTTCAACCTCAAGCCCGGGCGCGACCTGCACATCGTGGCCAGCGCCGAGCTGCCGCTGGGCTGCGTGGTGGCGCCGGGCCACCCCCTGGCCGCGCAGGCCCAGGTGACGTTCAAGGACGTGGCGGCCTGGCCGATGGCCGCGCAAAGCCGGGTGCTGGCGATCCGCCGCTACCTGGAGCGGCGCCACAACTGGCTGCTGGAGGAAGCCCGGCCACCGCTGGTGACGAACTCGCTGCAGCTCGTCAAGAGCCTGGTGCGCAGCGGCAGCCACGTGGCGCTCACCTCCGAGCTCGATGCCGGTCCCGAGATCCTCGCGGGCAGTCTGTGCTTCGTGCCCCTCAAGGACAAGAGTGCCCAGCCGCAGACCGTGGGCGTGGCGATCAGCGCGAGCCGCTCGCTGCCGCGCATCGCGCGCATGGTCGCCGAGCGCCTGGGCGCGCATGTGAACGACTACCTGGCCCAGGTGCGTGCGGCCGGCGTCGATACAAAACGAAAAAAACCGAAACTGCGCTGAGACCCCGAGGCGCACCGCTGCCGGCACCATGGCGGTCATGTTCAACAGTCCCTTTGAAAGGACACCGTCATGAAACCCTGGATCAAGCGCTCGCTCATGGCCTTCACCGGCATCTCCATCGCCATCGGCGGCCTGGCCGCCTGCGGCACGCGCGGTCACCACGAGCGCGCGCCCATGAGCGCCGAGAAGATCGCCGAAGTGCGCGGCAAGGTGGTCAACCGCATCACGAGCAAGCTCGACCTCAACGCCGAACAGCAGCAGAAGCTCAACGTGCTGGCCGACAAGGTGCAGGCCCAGCGCACGGCCCTGATCGGCCAGACCACGAACCCGCGCGGCGAGATGCAGGCGCTGATCGCCGGCGAGAAGTTCGACCGCGCCCGCGCGCTGAACCTGCTCGACGAGAAGACCCGCGTGGTGCAGGTCAGCAGCCCCGAGGTGATCAATGCCCTGGCCGACTTCTACGACAGCCTGAGCCCGACGCAACAGGCCGAGGTGCGCGAGCGCACGGGCAAGCGCCGCGGCTGGTTCTCGCGCGGCTGAGCGGGGTGAACCCCATGTCGCCCGTGCTGCAACCGATCGCCCAGCGCCTGCGCGACCACGGTCCGGCGCTGCTGGCCGGGGTGGACGACCCGCACGACGAGCTGCTGGCCCTGGTGTGGGGCCCGCGCTTCGACCGCGAGCACGCGCTGGGGCTGTGGGCGCGGCTCTCGCGCCGCCAGCCGAACGACGCCGTGCCCGCGCTGCCGGCCATCCTCTCGGTGGCCGACCGCTTCGACGGGCTCGACCGTGGCGCGCAGCAACGGCTGCGCCGCCTCATCGTGCGCCACCGCAGCCTGACGGGCGCAATGTGACAATGCCGCATGCACCGCGTTCTGCTCATTGACGACGACGAACAACTCGGCCCGCCGCTGGCGACCTACTTCCAGCGCTTCGAGCTGGCGCTGGCGCACGCGCTGCGGCCCAGCGAGGGCTTGGCGCGCCTGCGCGCCGAGGCCTTCGACGCCGCCATCCTCGACGTGATGCTGCCCGAGATGGACGGCTTCGAACTCTGCCGCACCATCCGCAAGGAAAGCGACATTCCCATCGTGATGCTCACCGCGCGTGGCGACGTGATGGACCGCGTGGTCGGCCTCGAACTCGGCGCCGATGCCTACCTGCCCAAGCCCTTCGAGCCGCGCGAGCTGGTGGCGCACATCCAGACCGTGCTGCGGCGCCGCCATGGCGGCAACGGCCCGCCGGCCGCGCCCGCCAGCGCGGTGGAGCCGGGCACCCTGGTGTTCGACGGCCTCACCATCGACCCGACGCGCCGCAGCGTGCTGCGCGAGGGCCAGGCGGTGGAGCTCACCAGCACCGAGTTCGACCTGCTGCACCTGCTCGCGCGCGAGGCCGGGCGCGTGCTCAGCCGCGACGACATCCTCAACCAGCTGCGCGGCCACGAAGCCGACCTCTACACGCGGGCGGTCGACATCGTGGTGAGCCGCCTGCGCAAGAAGCTCGAGCCGCTGGACTGCATCAAGACCCTGCGCAACGCGGGCTACTCGCTGGCGCTGCGCCGCATCGCGCCATGACCCAGGCGCTGCCCTGGTACCGCCGGGCTTTCCTGGCCTTGCGCTGCTCGCTCAAGCTGCGCATGGTGATGGTGTTCCTGCTGCTGGCCATGGCCATGTCGTTCACCTTCATCAGCGGGGCGCAGAAGGCTTTTTCGGTCGGCTGGCGCGAGGCCGCGCGCCCGGTGCTCATGGACTACGTGGACCGCCTGACGGCCGATGTGGCCGCCGGGGGCAGCCCCAGCATCGAGCGCGCGCACGCCCTCACGCAGCGCCTGCCGCTCACCATCGACATCGTCGGCCCGCGGGTCAACTGGCGTTCGCACCCCGACCAGCAGCGCCCGCACTGGCTGCGCGAGCGGGCCCGGGACCGGGGCGCGGACGACGACGCCGGCTGGGGCGACGACAAGGACTGGCAACAGCTGCTGCAACGCACCACGGCCGATGGCCACCGCCTGGAATTCGGCCTGAACGAAGCGGTGTTCGACCGCCGGCCCAAGATCGTGGGCTACACGCTGGTGGCCTTGCTCATCCTCACGCTGCTGGCCTTCCTGTACGTGCGCCGCCTGCTGCGCCCGCTCGACGACATCCGGCAGGGCGCGCTGCGCTTCGGCGCGGGCCGGTTCGACCAGCCCATTCCTGTGCGCCACCCCCGGGGGCCCGACGAACTGGGCGAACTGGCCGCGACCATCAACACCATGGGCCAGGACATCCAGCAGATGCTCGACGCCCAGCGCTCCCTGCTGCTGGCCATCAGCCACGAGCTGCGCAGCCCGCTGACCCGCGCGCGGCTCAACACCGAGCTGCTGCCCGAGGGCGCCGACGTCGCCCCGCAGCGCGAGGCCCTGCTGCGCGACCTCAGCGAGATGGCCCGCCTCATCAGCGACCTGCTGGAAAGCGAGCGCCTGGCCGGGCGCCACCAGGCGCTGAGCCGCGAGCCCACCGACCCGGTTGCGCTGGCGCGCGAGGTGATCGCCGAACTTGCCCGCACCCAGCCCGCCGCGCGCGGCATCGCGCTGCACGTCACAGGCGAGCCAGCCGAGTTGCCGCTGGACCGCATCCGCGTGCGCCTGCTGCTGCGCAACCTGCTGGACAACGCGCTGCGCCACAGCGCCGGCGCGCCGGTGCCCGTGACGCTGTATGTGCGCCCGCTGGCCACGGGGCCGGGCATCGAGCTGGAGGTGCGCGACCACGGCCCCGGCGTGCCCGAGGACCAGTTGGCGCACCTGGGCCAGCCCTTCTTCCGCCCCGACACCGCGCGCACGCGCAGCGCGGGCGGCGTGGGCCTGGGCCTCTACCTGTGCAGGCTGGTGGCGCAAGCGCATGGTGGGGCGCTGGTGGTGCGCAACGCGCAGCCCGGCCTGTCGGTGGTGGTGAGCCTGCCGCGCGTGGAGGCCACGCCGTGACGACGTTTCCCGTCCGCCTCGGCCCCGGCCAGGACCTGCGCGCGGCGCTGGAGGCGGTGGTGCGCGAGCAGGGTGGCCAGGCCGCGTTCGTGATCGCCGGCATCGGCAGCCTGAGCGATGCGCGCCTGCGCTTCGCGGGCGTGGACCAGGCGCAGACGCTGGCCGGTGACAGCGAGATCCTGAGCCTGTCGGGCACGGTGGGGGTGGACGGCGAGGGCCGCAGCCACTCGCACCTGCACATGGCCGTGTCCACCACCAGCGGTGCCGTGTTCGGCGGCCACGTGGTGCCGGGCTGCCGCGTGCGCACCACGGCCGAGGTGCTGCTGGGCCTGCTGCCCGAATGGCGTTTCTCGCGCGAGGCCGACCCGGCCACCGGCTTTCCGGAACTGGTGGTGCGGCCGCGCGAAGCCTGAGGCGTGCGCCACCCAGAAAAAAAGGGAGCCAGTGGCTCCCTTTTTTTGTGACCGACCGCCGCTTACAGCGTGTCGATGAAGCTGCGCAGCTTGTCCGAGCGGCTCGGGTGCTTGAGCTTGCGCACCGCCTTGCTTTCGATCTGGCGGATGCGCTCGCGCGTCACGTCGAACTGCTTGCCCACTTCTTCCAGCGTGTGGTCGGTGGACATCTCGATGCCGAAGCGCATGCGCAGCACCTTGGCTTCGCGCGGCGTGAGGCTGTCGAGGATCTCCTTGACCACTTCGCGCAGGCCGGCCTGCATCGCGGCCTCGATGGGCGCGGTGTTGGCCTGGTCTTCGATGAAGTCGCCCAGGTGCGAATCGTCGTCGTCGCCGATGGGGGTTTCCATCGAGATCGGCTCTTTCGCGATCTTCATGATCTTGCGGATCTTGTCCTCGGGCATCTCCATCTTCTCGGCCAGGATGGAGGCATCGGGCTCGAAGCCGAACTCCTGCAAGTGCTGGCGGCTGATGCGGTTCATCTTGTTGATGGTCTCGATCATGTGCACCGGGATGCGGATGGTGCGCGCCTGGTCGGCGATCGAGCGGGTGATGGCCTGGCGGATCCACCACGTGGCGTAGGTCGAGAACTTGTAGCCGCGGCGGTATTCGAACTTGTCCACCGCCTTCATCAGGCCGATGTTGCCTTCCTGGATCAGGTCCAGGAACTGCAGGCCCCGGTTGGTGTACTTCTTCGCGATCGAGATCACCAGGCGCAGGTTGGCCTCGATCATTTCCTTCTTCGCGTCGCGCGAGGTGGACTCGCCCTGGTTCATCCGCTTGTGGATGTCTTTCAGGTGCGCCAGCGGCACGACCACGCTGCTCTGGATGTTGATCAGGCCCTGCTGCAGCTCCTGCACCGGCGGGATGTTGCGCTCGATGATCACGCTCCAGGGCTTGCCGGCGGCGGCCTGCTTCTCGACCCACTTGAGGTTGAGCAGGTTGGGCGGGAATTCCTTGATGAAGGTTTCCTGCGGCATGCCGCACTTGTCCACGATGATGCGGCGCAGCTCGCGCTCTTTCTTGCGCACGTCGTCGACCTGGCTGCGCATGGTGCCGCAGAGCTTCTCGATCGCCTTGGCGGTGAAGCGGATGGACATCAGCGTTTCGGTGATGGCCGTCTGCGTCTTGAGGTAGCTCGGCGTGCCGTAGCCTTCCTTGTCGTAGGTCTTGTGCAGCTTCTCGAACAGCGCGCGCATGTTGTCGAAGCGGGTGAGGGCTTCGCGCTTGAGTTCTTCGAGCTTGCGGGTCAGGGCCTTGGAGCCGCCCTTGCCGTCGTCGTCGTCGGCTTCGTCGTAATCGTCGAAGTCTTCTTCGGCCACGTAGTCATCGGCCTCGTCGGCGTCGGCGAAGCCGTCCACCACGGTGGAGATGACGACCTTGCCTTCGCGGATGTCCTCGGCCATCACCAGGATCTCGGCGATGGTGGCGGGGCTCTCGCTGATGGCGGCCATCATGTCGTTGAGGCCACCCTCGATGCGCTTGGCGATCTCGATTTCGCCTTCGCGCGTGAGCAGCTCCACCGTGCCCATTTCGCGCATGTACATGCGCACGGGGTCGGTGGTGCGGCCGAATTCGCTGTCCACCGTGGACAGGGCGGCTTCGGCTTCTTCCTCGGCTTCCTCTTCGGTGGCGGCGGTCGGGCCGGTGTTGTTCAGCAGCAGGGTCTCGGCGTCGGGCGTCTGTTCGTAGACGGCCACGCCCATGTCGTTGAGCAGCGAGACCACCACTTCCAGGGTCTCGGCTTCCACCAGCTTGTCGGGCAGGTGGTCGTTGATTTCGCCGTGCGTGAGGTAGCCGCGCGTCTTGCCCAGCTTGATCAGGGTCTTGAGGCGTTCGCGGCGGTTGCGGGCTTCCTCTTCGGACAGGACGGTTTCGTCCAGGCCGAATTCCTTCATCAGCGCGCGTTCCTTCGCCTTGCTGATCTTCATGCGCAGGGGCTTGACCTTCTCGGTCGTCTGCGCGGCGGTGGTGTCCACCGCCTCGACTTCGGTCTCGTCACCCGTCAGGTCGTCCTCGATGTCGCTGAGGTCGGCATCGTCCAGGTCGGCATCGCCTCCCTTGCCCTTGGCGTCCGCCTTGGGCTTGCGGCCGCGCTTGGCCGCGGGCTTGTCGCCCGCATCGGCCTTGGCCGGGCGACCGGCCTTCTTCTTCGCGGGTTCTTCGAGCAGTTCGGCCTCGGACTTGGCCTTCACGGCGGTCTTCTTGGCGGGCGCGGCCTTGGCGGCGGCTTTGACGGGGGGCTTCTGGGTCACAGCGGGGGCTTTCTTCGGGGGAGAAACCGGGGCGGCCGCGCGCGGGCTGGCCTTCTTGGCGGTTTTGGTGCTGGACGCAACGGACGTACTGGATTTCTTCGCGGGCATGGGGACCTCAAAAAAATGTCGAACTGGAGCCGGCAGAACACACAAAAAACGCCTGAAAGGCCGCGCGACGCGGTCCGTTCCGGTGATTTTGTTGGGCACAACGCCTGCCTTTCGCCGGAAAGGGCAGGCCTGCAAGCTGTGGGGCGAACATTTGGTGTGCAGTCCTTGCGGGGTTCCGTCGGGCCGGGGAGGTCGCCGAGGTGGCCAGGAAGGTGTTCCATCTAGCCCCTTGCTGGGGCCGGGCCGGTGCCGGAGGTGCTGCTGTCGCGCTTGCGGTGCAAAACCTTGGATTATACCGCTGACAAAGTTTTTTTGTCAGGCGGGCGTGTCGCTTTGGAGGGCCTGCAGCTGGGCGTTGACCCGTTTGTAGTCCTCCATGGCGCTGGCATCTCCCGCGGCCACGCGCTCGGCCAGCTGGCGAGCCTGCTCCACCAGCCCGTCGCGGCGCAGGCGGTGCATCACGTCGTTCAGCTCGGACAGCTCGGCGCTCGGGTCGCCGCCCAGGGTCGCCTGCTCGACCTGAACGCAGGCAAAGGTCTCGTGTTCGTGGCCGCGCAGGGCCTCGCGCACCGCGGCCCAGGGCTGGTGCCCGTGCTCGTGCAGCTGGGCTTCCAGCCAGACGAACACCGGGCCGTGGGGCGCGGGCAGGTGGGCCAGCAGGGCGTGGTCGTCGGCCGAGAGCGTGTCCCAGGCCTGTGGGCTGGCCAGCAGCAGGCCCACCGCGCGGTCGGCCCGGCTGCCCCCCGCGCGGCGCGTGCCGAGCATGCGGGGCGGGGGCGGCGGGCCTTTGCGCCACTTGCCGAAGCCCTTGCCGCCGCCGCCGTAGGTTTTGCCACCACCACCGTAGCCGCCACCGCCGCTGCTGTAACCGCCGCCGGCGCCGCTGTCGTAGCCCGGGTCCGAGGTGTAGGCGGCGCTGGCCCCGCCGCCGTCGTAACCGGCGTCGTGCCCCGGCTGCGCGGGCGCCGGGCTGGCGGCGCGGGGCTTGCGGGGGCCACCGCCGGTCTGCTGCCAGAGCTGCAGCAGGTCCGGGCTGCCGATGCCGATGCCGGCGGCCAGTTCGCCAATGAGCTGGCGCTTGAGCGCGCCATCGGGCAGGGCGCTCCAGAGCGGGCGCGCCTGGCTGGCCATGCGCGCGCGCCCTTCGGCGGTGCTGAGGTCGCAGTCGGCACCGGCGGATTCGACCAGGAAGCGCGACAGCGGCACGGCTTCCTTCACGCACTGCGCGAAAGCCGCCTCGCCGTTGGCGCGGATGAAGCTGTCCGGGTCGTGTTCGGCCGGCAGGAACAGGAACTTGACGCTGCGCGTGTCGGTGGCCAGGGGCAGGGCGGCATCGAGCGCCTTGCGCGCGGCGCGCCGGCCGGCGCCGTCGCCGTCGAAGCTGAAGACCACGGCGTCGGTGAAGCGGAACAGCTTTTGCACGTGGTCGGGCGTGCAGGCCGTGCCCAGCGTGGCCACGGCGTTGGCGAAGCCGAGCTGGGCCAGCGCGACCACGTCCATGTAGCCTTCGGTGACGAGGGCGTAGCCGGCCACGCGGATGGCGGTGCGGCCCTCGAACAGGCCGTAGAGCTCGCGGCCCTTGCTGAACACCGGCGTTTCGGGCGAGTTGAGGTACTTGGGCTCGCCCTTGTCGAGCACGCGCCCGCCAAAGCCGATGCACTCGCCCTTGACGTTGCGGATCGGGAACATGATCCGGTCGCGGAAGCGGTCGTAGCGCTTGGCCTGGCCGTCGGCGCCTTTTTCGTCCTCGTGCTCGATCACCATGCCCGACTCGACCAGCAGGGGCGCCTGGTAGTCGGGGAACACGCTGGCCAGGGCGCGCCAGCCCTCGGGCGCGTAGCCCAGGCCGAAGGTCTTGGCGATCTGGCCCGAGAGGCCGCGGCCCTTGAGGTAGTCGATGGCGCGCGGCGAGACCTTGAGCTGCTTGGCATAGGCCTGCGCGGCCTTCTCGAGCACGTCGGTGAGCGTGGCCTGCTTCTGGCGCTGCTGGGCGGCGCGCTCGCGGTCCTGCGGCGAGGCCTCGTCTTCCGGCACCTGCATGCCGGCCTGCTGGGCGAGGTCTTTCACCGCCTCGATGAAGCTCATGCCGGCGTGTTCCATCAGGAAACCGATGGCGTTGCCGTTGGCCCCGCAGCCGAAGCAGTGGTAGAACTGTTTGCTCGGGCTGACGCTGAACGAGGGCGATTTTTCGCCGTGGAACGGGCACAGGCCCATCAGGTTGGCGCCGCCCTTCTTGAGCTGCACGTAGCGGCCCACCACGTCAACCACGTCCACGCGGTTGAGCAGTTCCTGGATGAAGGTCTGGGGGATGGCCACCGGGGTATTCTGACCGATGCACCCCGGTGGTTCAGTCCCCGGCGACGATGCCCTCGCGGCGCGGGTCGGCACCGCCCAGCCACACCCGCTGGCCGCGCTGCGTGCCCCGCATCAGGGCCTGCAGGCCGCTGGTCATGTCCGCTTCCTCCACCGTGTGGCCGCGCTGGCGCAGGGCCTCCACGGTGGCGGGCGCAAAACGTTTCTGCTCCAGCAGCAGGGGCCCGCCGGTGGTGCCGAAGTTGGGCAGGTTGATCGCGTCCTGCGGCGACAGGCCCCATTGCAGCGTGCCGTGCAGGGTCTTGGCGGTGAAGTGGATGATGAGCGCGCCGCCCGGGCTGCCCGCGCTCATCAGCAGCTCGCCGCTGGCCTTGTCGAACACCAGGGTGGGCGACATCGAGGAGCGCGGCCGCTTGCCCGGTTCGACGCGGTTGGCGATGGCTTGGCCCTGGGCGTTGCGGGGCGCGAAGCTGAAGTCGGTGAGCTCGTTGTTGAGCAGGAAACCACCCGGGCGGCTCGGGTCGGTGGTGACCATGAGGCGCGAGCCGAAGACGGCTTCGATGGTGGTGGTCATGGCCAGCGCATTGCCGTAGGCGTCCACGATGCTGATGTGGCTGGTGCCGTACTCGGGCTGCTCGGGCATGGGCGCCCAGCCCACCTGCACGCCGCCCGGCACGCCGGCGGGCGCCTGCGGCATGCGCGCGGTCGGGCTGATCAGGCGGGCGCGCTCGTCCAGGTAGCGCGCATCGAGCAGGCTGCTCCAGCGGCCACCAGGGGCGGCGACGAAGTCCGGGTCGGCCACGTACTGCGCGCGGTCGGCGAACGCCAGGCGCGAGGCCTCGGTGTAGCTGTGCAGCCAGTCGGCCGAGGGCAGGGCGGTGCCCATCGCGGGCTTCACCAGCGGCTCCCGGGCCTGCGGCGTGCGCGCGAGCAGACCGAGGATCTGGCCGACCGCGATGGCGCCCGAGCTGGGTGGCGGGAAGCCGCAGACGCGCAAGGAGCGCTGCGCGGCCGTGTGGTCGTGGCACAGGGCTTCGCGCTCGCGCGGCTGGTAGCGCTGGAGGTCTTCGAGGCTGAGGCTGCCGGGTCGCACCGGGTGCTGCCGCACCTTGTTGACGATGGCCTGGGCCACCGGGCCTTCGTGCATGGCGATCGGGCCCTGGGCCGCGATGTTCCTGAGCACCTGCGCGAGTTCGGGGTTGCGCAGCACGTGGCCCACCGGGTGCGGCTGGCCGTCGGGCCGGTAGAAGTAGGCGGCCGCGACCGGGTCGTTCTTCAGCGCGGTCTCGGCCAGCAGCAGGGTGTGCAGCCGGGGGCTGACGGCGAAGCCCTGGTCGGCCAGCGCGATGGCGGGTTCGAACAGGCGCGCCCAGGGCAGCTTGCCGTGTTGGCGGTGGGCCTGCGCGAGCATCGCCACCGCGCCGGGGGTGCCCACCGAGCGGCCGCTGGCCACGGCCACCATGAAGGGCAGGGGCTTGCCCTGTTCGTCGAGGAAGAGTTGCTCGTTGGCCCCGGCGGGCGCGGTCTCGCGGCCATCGAAGGCCTGGACGCGGCGCCCGTCGTGGTGCAGCAGGAAGGCGCCGCCGCCGATGCCGCTGGACTGCGGCTCCACCAGCGTGAGCACCATCTGCACGGCGATGGCCGCGTCCACCGCGCTGCCGCCGGCGCGCAGGATGCGCGCGCCGGCCTCGGTGGCCAGCGGGTTGGCCGCGGCCACGGCCTGGCGCGGGAAGGCCCAGCCCGGTTTGACCGTGAGGCCCGAGGCGCCCTCGGGCTGCTGGATGGAAGAGGAGGAAGGGGTGGTGGGTGTGCCGCAGGCGCTGAGCAGACTCAGCGAGGCGATCAGGCAGGCAAGGCGTGTCATGGCAATGGCTCCTTGAAGATCGTTGTCGAGACGGCCACCGTATCCCAGAAACGCGGATGGACCGCCTTGGCGGTCCATGGAGGCGTAAGAAACCGTTTCGGGATTACTTCGGTGCCAGGCGGATCGCGCCATCCAGGCGGATCACCTCGCCGTTGAGCATGTCGTTCTCGAAGATGTGCTTGGCCAGCTTGGCGTAGTCCTCCGGGGTGCCCAGGCGGCTCGGGAAGGGCACGCCGGCGGCCAGCGCGTCCTGCACTTCCTTGGGCATGCCGAAGAGCATGGGCGTGCCGAAGATGCCGGGGGCGATGGTCATGTTGCGCACGCCGTTGCGCGCCAGGTCGCGCGCGATCGGCAGCGTCATGCCGACGATGCCGCCCTTGGACGCCGCGTAGGCCGCCTGGCCGATCTGGCCGTCGTAGGCCGCCACGCTGGCGGTGGAGATCATCACGCCGCGCTCGCCGGTGGCCTCGGGCTCGTTCTTGCACATGGCCTCGGCGGCCAGGCGGATCATGTTGAAGCTGCCCACCAGGTTGACCATGATGGTCTTGGTGTACACGCCCAGGTTGTGCGCGCCGTTCTTGCCCACGGTCTTCTCGGCCGGGGCGATGCCGGCACAGTTCACCAGACCCATGAGCTTGCCCAGGGACAGGGCCTTGGCCACCACCGCCTGGCCGTCGGCCTCGTTGCTCACGTCGCACTTCACGAACGCGCCGCCAATCTCCTTGGCCACGGCCTCGCCCTTGTCGGCCTGCATGTCGGCGATCACGACCTTGCCGCCGTTGGCCGCCAGCATGCGCGCCGTGCCTTCGCCCAGCCCCGATGCGCCGCCGGTGACGATGAATACCTTGCCTTGAATGTCCATGGGTGTGCTCCTGTGTGATGAGAGGGGATGTGACGTTGACGTAAACGTCAATTCGACCCGGATTATGCGACATGCCCGTGTCACGCCCTTGTCACGCGGGTGCCCTAGTCTGGCCGCTTTGTTCCCATCATGGAGCCCACATGTTTGACAGCCAGGACGAGCTGATGCGCCGCATCCACACCGACCTCATGGACGGTTACGACGAAGAGCTGGAGATGGAGCTCGAGGACCGCGTGCTGGACCAGGCCCTGGACGCCGATGAAGAGGCCAAACACAAGGAAGCGCGCCGCACCTACTTCCGCGAGCTGTTCCGGCTGCAGGCCGAGCTCGTGAAGCTGCAGGACTGGGTGGTGGCCACCGGACACAAGGTGGTGATCGTGTTCGAGGGCCGCGACGCGGCGGGCAAGGGCGGGGCGATCAAGCGCATCACCCAGCGCCTGAACCCGCGCGTGTGCCGCGTGGCCGCGCTGCCCGCGCCCAACGACCGCGAGCGCACGCAGTGGTACTTCCAGCGCTACGCCGCGCACCTGCCCGCCGCGGGCGAGATGGTGCTGTTCGACCGCAGCTGGTACAACCGCGCCGGCGTGGAGCGCGTCATGGGCTTCTGCAGCGACGAGCAATACGAAGAGTTCTTCCGCTCGGTGCCCGAGTTCGAGAAGATGCTGGTGCGCTCGGGCATCCAGCTCATCAAATACTGGTTCTCGATCTCGGACGAAGAGCAGCACCTGCGCTTCCTGGGTCGCATCCACGACCCGCTCAAGCAGTGGAAGCTCAGCCCCATGGACCTGGAGAGCCGCCGCCGCTGGGAGCTCTACACCCAGGCCAAGGAAGTGATGCTGGAACGCACCCACATCCCCGAGTCGCCCTGGTGGGTGGTGCAGGCCGACGACAAGAAAAAGGCCCGCCTCAACTGCATCCACCACCTGCTGCGGCAGATGCCCTACGGCGAAGTGGAGCGCGCCACCATCACGCTGCCCGACCGGGTGCGCCACGAAGGCTACCGGCGCCACCAGGTGCCCGGCGAGATTTACGTTCCTCAGGTGTATTGACCGCCACAAAAAAAGAAAAAGCCCCCATGCATTTGCACGGGGGCTTTTTTCTTTAGCCGAAGCGCCTCAAGTCCGGAACATCGCGGATCCGGCTTCGCCGGTCCGCAGATGTTGCCCCCTTGAGGGGGCGCGCGAAGCGCGGCGGGGGTGCTCTTACTTATAGCCCACGCGGTCCAGCATTTGCTGCACCTTGGTCATGTTCTTCGCCACCACGCCCAGCGGCACGGTCTCGGCCTTGAAGCTGTCGCCGCCCATGGCCTTGATGGCCGGGTTGTCGACCTTCAGGCCCTTGACGGTGGGGAACTCGTTGTTGCCGTTGGCGAAGTAGTCCTGGGCGTAGGGGCTGGACAGGAACTCCATGAAGGTGATCGCGTTGTCGCGGTTCTTGGCGTGCTTGGCCACGCCCGCACCGGCGATGTTCACGTGGGTGCCGCTGGTGGCCTGGTTGGGGAACATGACCTTTACCTTGCTCATCACGGCCTTGTCTTCCGCCTTGTCGGACTTGATCAGGCGCGCCACGTAGTAGGTGTTGGTCAAGGCCACGCCGCATTCGCCCGAGGCCACGCCCTTGATCTGGTCGGTGTCACCGCCCTTGGGCGCACGCGCCATGTTGTCCACCACGCCCTTGAGCCAGGCTTCGCCCTTCTGGTCGCCCAGGTGTTCGACGATGGTGGAGAACAGCGAGAGGTTGTAGGGGTGCGAGCCCGAGCGCGTGCAGACCAGGCCCTTGAGCTTGGGGTCGGCGAGCTGTTCGTAGGTGGCCACGTCTTCGGCCTTCACGCGGGCCGGGTCGTACACGATCACGCGGGCTCGGGTGGAAAAGCCGGTCCAGGTCACGCCGTCGGCGGTGGCGCTGGCGCGCAGGTTGGCGGGAATGGCGGCGTCGAGCTTGGCCGACTTGATCGGCTGGAACAGGCCCTGGGTGTCGGCCACGGCCAGGCGGGCGGCGTCCACCAGCATGATCACATCGGCGGGGGAGGCCGCGCCCTCGGCGCGCAGGCGGGCGATGATGCCGGCGTCGTCCGCGTCCACGCGATTGATCTTGATGCCGGTGGTCTTGGTGAAGGTCTCGTACATCGCCTCGTCGGTCTGGTAGTGACGGGCGGAGTACAGGTTGAGCACCTTGTCCTGGGCCTGGATCTGGGTGTGGGCGCCCAGCGCGGCGGCCATGGCGATGGCCATCATGGCGAGTTTGGGAAGTCGGGTCATGACGCGGTCCTTGGAGGTGGTTTGAAACGGAGCAGAGGAGGGGGACGCCCCCGTCGATCGGATCGGGGGGCGAGGGGATAATTCCGGCGAGCATGCTAGCACGAACGAGAATGGTTCTTATCAAAAACTTACGCCCCAACCTGCCGCGAACCGCCTGGATTCTGGCCGCCGTCCTGCTGATTGCGGGCTGCTCCAGCGGTCCGCCCCGGCTGCCGGAGACACCCCCGGTTGCCACCGTTCCCCCAACCCCTGAGGTACCCACGCGCGCGCCCCGCCTGGGGCTGGCGCTCGGTGGTGGCGCCGCGCGCGGGTTCGCCCATGTGGGCGTCATCCAGGTGCTGGAGCAGAACGGCATCCGCCCCGATCTGGTGGTGGGCACCTCCGCCGGCAGCATGGTGGCCGCGATGTACGCCAGCGGCAAGACCGCCGCCGAGCTGGAGGCCACGGCCCTCAGCATGGAAGAGGCCACCTTGACCGACTGGTCCCTGCCCATCATGGGCCGGGGCATGCTGCGCGGCGAGGCGCTCACGCGCTACGTGCGCCAGGCCGTGGGCGGCAAGCTGCTGGAGAACATGTCCATTCCCTTGGGTGTGCTGGCCACCGACCTGGCGACCGGGCAGGGCGTGCTGTTCCGCCGGGGCGACGCGGCTCAGGCCGTGCGCGCCTCCAGCGCCGTGCCGGGGGTGTTCGCACCGGTGAACATCACCGGGCGCGACTATGTGGACGGCGGCCTGGTGGCGCCGGTGCCGGTGCGCTACGCCCGCGACATGGGCGCCGAGGTGGTGCTGGCAGTGGACATTTCGAGCGCGCCCGAGGGCAATTCGGCGGTCGGCAGCGTGCAGGTGCTGCTGCAGACCTTCGCCATCATGGGACAGAGCATCAACCGCCATGAACTGGCGGGGGCCGACGTGGTGCTGCGCCCCGCGCTGGTGGGCGTGGGCAGCGCGGACTTCACGGCGCGGCTGCGCGCCATCGAAGCGGGCCGTGCCGCCATGCAGGCGGCCTTGCCGCAGCTGCGCACCCAGCTGGCCCGGCGCCTGCCGGCCAACCGGCCATAAAAAAAGCCCTCACCTTGCAGTGAGGGCTTAAGGGGTCCGATGAAATCGAATTTCGAAAAGGACCCGAGGAGACAACCAGAAAAACAGACTTGAGATTCAAGCGCTGCCTTTGAGGGGTAGCGCGCCGTGACTTGATACTAGAGGGGCCTTTTTGACGTGTGTCAAGCGGGCCGATCAACGGCACGATCGCGGTGCTGTGCTGCTTAGCGCTTCTTGGCGGCCGTCTTGGTCGCGTTCACGGCCGAGGCGGTCACGGTGTTGAAGTTGGCTTCGGCCATTTCGGTGGCTTGCTTGACGGCCTTCTGGACCGATTCCATGGCGTTGTTGGCGGCGGAAACGGCGCTCTTCATCACGGCCACGGCGGTTTCGGAACCGGCGGGAGCGTTCTTGGCGGCGTTGTCCACGACAGCCAGGAACTTCTTCTGGGTGTCGCTGGCTTGGGCTTCAGCGGCCTTGCCGAACTCGGCGCCGGTGCCGGCGGCGATGTCGTACAGGTGGCGGCTGTAGGCCACGGTCTTCTCGGCCAGGGGCTGCATCAGGTTGGCTTGCAGGGACAGCAGTTCCTGTGCGTCCTTCACGCTCAGCAGGGCCTGGGCGCTGTTGGCGGATTCGGACAGGGCGGCCTTGGTGGCTTGCACGTTCAGATCGACCAGCTTTTCCACGCCTTCGAAGGCTTTCTGGGTCAGGCCGAAAAGGGTTTCGATGTTGGCTTTCTGGGCGGCAACGATTTGTTCAGCGGTCAACATATTCATACTCCTAAACTTTGTAAAACAAGGGCTTAGTTGAAGGCTGCTGAGAACACCGCGCTGTCGGGACGCTGTTGTCTTTGTTCGCTTTGCTGCACTGCAACATGACTCGAATTATAGGGAGATGCCGCAGACGTGCAAGCCCTTTTTGTTGCGCTGCAGCATTCTAGATGCGGTGTTCTAAAAGTCGGTGGTGGCACTGCGGCATCGTCCTGCGCCCACAATGGCCCGGCCCGACCGAATCCCTCGCCCCGATCTCCCTTCCGTGCACGCCTACTACGCCGACCACTTTGTCCTGCCGCTGCCCAGCGGGCACCGCTTTCCCATGGGGAAGTACGCGCGCCTGCGCGAGCGGCTGGTGGCCGAGCTGCCCGAGGTGCAGATGCTCGAGGCCTTGCCCGCGAGCCGCGGCGAGCTGGCCCTGGTGCACACCCCGGCGTACATCGAGGCCGTGGCCAGCGGCACGCTGAGTCCGGCGGCGCAGCGCGAGATCGGCTTTCCCTGGAGCCCGGCCATGGCCGAACGGGCGCGCCGCTCGGTGGGCGCCACCCTGCAGGCCTGCCGCAGCGCCCTGGGCGGTGCCGGGCTGGCCGCGAACCTGGCCGGCGGCACTCACCACGCCTATGCCGACAAGGGCAGTGGCTTCTGCGTGTTCAACGACTTCGCCGTGGCGGCCCGCCTGATGCAGGCCGAGCACGCGCGGCTGAACCGCGCGCGGGGACCGCTGCGGGTCGCGATCATCGACCTCGACGTGCATCAGGGCAACGGCACGGCATCCATCTTCGCCAACGACGCGTCGGTGTTCACACTGTCGCTGCACGGCGCGAGGAACTTCCCCTTCCGCAAGGAGCCCAGCGACCTTGACGTCGAGCTGCCTGATGGCTGCGACGACGACACCTACAGGGACGCGCTGGAGCGGGCGCTGGGCGAGCTGGAGCGCCGCTTCGACCCGGGCCTGGTGCTGTACCTGGCCGGCGCGGACCCGCACGAGGGCGACCGGCTCGGGCGCCTCAAGCTCAGCTTCGATGGCCTGGAGGCGCGCGACCGCCGGGTGATGGACTGGGCCTGGCAGAAGCGCCTGCCGCTGGCCATCGCCATGGGCGGTGGCTACGGCCACGACCTGGAGGCCACGGTGCAGGTGCAGGTCAACACCTACCGCACCGCGCTGCAGTACCGGCAGCGCTGGCGCGGCTGGGCGGCGGCGGTCCCGGCGGCGGTTGCCGGATCAACCCACTGGCACAATGCCCCGGCATGAGCACCGCCAGCAGCCCACCTCCGCGTCCGCAAGCCTTGCCCCGCAGCGCCTACCGGGTGTTCCGGCCCATCGGCACACGCTGGAGCGACAACGACATCTACGGCCATGTGAACAACGTGGTGTACTACAGCTGGTTCGACACGGCGGTCAATGCGCACCTGATCGAGCAGGGCGCGCTCGATATCCATGGCGGCGAGGTGATCGGCCTGGTGATCGAGACCCAGTGCAACTACTTCGCGCCGCTGGCGTTTCCCCAGACCGTGTGGGCCGGCCTGCGCGTGGCGCACCTGGGCAGTTCCAGCGTGCGCTATGAAGTGGGCCTGTTCGCCGACGGTGAAGAGACCGCTGCGGCCTGCGGGCACTTCGTCCACGTGTACGTGAGCCGCGAAACCCGCCGGCCCGTGCCGCTGCCCGACATCCTCAAGAAGACTTTGGAGACCCTGCGATGAGCCAGAACCCCGCGTCGCCCCTGATCGATGCCGCCAGCGTCGATGCCGCGATCAACAGCCGCATGTCCACCCGGGCTTTCCTGCCCGACCCGGTGCCGCGCGAGACCATCGAGCACCTGCTGCGGCTGGCCAGCCGCTCGCCCTCGGGCACCAACACCCAGCCCTGGAAGGTGTACGTGCTGCAGGGCGCCAGCCGCGACAGCCTGGTGGAGAAGGTCTGCGCCGCACACGACGCGTTGCGCGCCGACCCGGCGCTGGCCGCCGAGTACCGCGAGGAGTACGACTACTACCCCGAGAAATGGGTCAGCCCCTACATCGACCGCCGCCGCGAGAACGGCTGGGGTCTGTACGGCCTGCTCGGCATCACCAGAGGCGACAAGGACAAGATGCACGCGCAGCACCAGCGCAACTTCCGCCTGTTCGACGCCCCGGTGGGCCTCATGTTCACGGTGGACCGCATCATGGGCCGGGGCTCGCTGGTGGACTACGGCATGTTCCTGCAGACGCTCATGATCGCCGCGCGCGGCCACGGCCTGCACACCTGCCCGCAGGCCGCCTGGAACGGCTTCGCGAAGATCATCCTGCCGCACATCGGTGCCGGCGACAACGAAATGCTGGTGTGTGGCATGGCCTTGGGCTACGCCGACCCCAGCCACCTGGTCAACGGCTTCCACACACCGCGCGAGCCGGTCGAGAGCTTCACCCACTGGCTGGAATAATCGCCGGTTCCACTTTTCATTCCAAAGGACACAACATGATCACCACCCCCAGCGGCCTGCAGTACGAAGACACCGTGGTCGGCAACGGCGAAGTGGCCCAGGCCGGCCGTCCCGTGCAGGTGCACTACACCGGCTGGCTCTACAACGATGGCGTGCAGGGCTCCAAGTTCGACTCCAGCAAGGACCGCGGCCAGCCGTTCGAATTCCCGCTCGGCGCCGGCCACGTCATCAAGGGCTGGGACGAGGGCGTGCAGGGCATGGCCGTGGGCGGCACGCGCCGCCTGGTCATCCCGGCCGCGCTCGGCTACGGTGCGCGCGGCGCCGGCGGCGTGATCCCGCCCAACGCCACGCTGCTGTTCGAAGTGGACCTGCTGGCCGTCTGACGGCATGCCGGCGCCCTGATGGGCGTCCTACCGCGCCCAGCGAAGGCGCTTCGGAGACAACATGACATCACCCACCCTGCGCCGGCTGTGCCTGGCGGCCACCCTGCTGCCCGGCCTGGCCCGGGCCGCGGATCTCGACGGCAGCCAGCTGTCCGTGTGGTGGGGCGTGCCGTTCGCGGGCGTCCTGCTCTCCATTGCCCTGGTGCCCCTGCTGGCACCGGCTTTCTGGCACCACCACTTCGGCAAGGTATCGGCCGCCTGGGCGCTGGCCTTTCTCGTGCCGTTCGCGATCGTGGCGGGCCCGGGCCTGGCGGGGGCCAGCGTGGTGCACGCGCTGCTGGCCGAGTACATCCCGTTCATCGTGCTGCTGACCGCGCTGTTCACGGTGGCCGGCGGCATTTTCGTGCGGGGCAACCTGCATGGCAGCCCGGGCCTGAACACCGGCCTGCTGGCCATCGGCGCGGTGCTCGCCAGCTTCATGGGCACCACCGGCGCGTCGATGCTGCTGATCCGCCCGCTGATCCGCGCCAACGACAACCGCAAGCACCAGGTGCACGTGGTGGTGTTCTTCATCTTCATCGTCTCCAATGCGGGCGGCTCGCTCACGCCGCTGGGCGACCCGCCCCTGTTCCTGGGCTTTCTCAAGGGCGTCGATTTCTTCTGGACCATGGCTCACCTGTGGATGGAAACCGTGGCGCTCATCGGCGCGCTGCTGGTGATCTTCTACGCCATCGACTGGTGGTACTACCACCGCCGCGAAGAGATCCAGCCGCAGGACCCCACGCCCGACACCGCGCGCCTGGGTTTCGACGGCGGCTTCAACTTCGCGCTGCTGGGTGTGGTCGTGGCGCTCGTGCTCATGAGTGGCCTGTGGAAGTCGCCCGTGGTGTTCCACATCGCGGGCACCGACGTCGGCCTGCCGGGCCTGTTGCGCGACATCGGGCTGATCGTGGTCACGCTCATCTCGCTCAAGCTGACACCGTCCAGCGTGCACGAGAGCAACCAGTTCGCCTGGGGGCCGATGCAGGAGGTGGCCAAGCTGTTCGCCGCGATCTTCCTCACCATCATTCCGGTGATCGCCATGCTCAAGGCCGGTGTCGACGGCCCGTTCGGCGCGGTGGTCAGGGCCGTGACGAATGCGGACGGCTCGCCCAACCCGGCCATGTACTTCTGGGCCACCGGCGCCCTGAGTTCCTTCCTCGACAACGCACCCACCTACCTGGTGTTCTTCAACACGGCCGGCGGCGATCCGCAGGCGCTGATGACCGCCATGGCGCCCACGCTGGTGGCCATCTCCGCCGGTGCCGTGTTCATGGGCGCCAACACCTACATCGGCAACGCGCCCAACCTGATGGTCAAGGCGATCGCCGAAGACCGCGGCATCCGCATGCCCAGCTTTTTCGGTTACATGCTCTGGTCGGTCGGCATCCTGGTGCCGCTGTTCGCGCTGATGACCTGGATCTGGTTTGTCTGACCCCTTGAAGGAGCCTCCCGCCATGACCTCCCGCCCCGCCATCTTCGTTGCCCGCCAAGTCTTCCCCGAGGTGGTGGACAAGCTGCGGCAGCACTTCGATGTGGACACCAATGAGGACGACGCACCGCTGGCGCCGGCCCAGCTGATCGAGCGCCTGCAGGGCAAGGTGGGCGTGATCACCACCGGCAGCGAGCGCGTGGACGCGGCCCTGATCGCGGCCTGCCCGCAACTCAGGATCGTGGCCAACATCGCCGTGGGCTACAACAACTTCGACCTGCCGGCCATCACCGCCGCGGGCGTGCTGGCGAGCAACACGCCCGACGTGCTGACCGAAACCACCGCCGACTTCGGCTTCGCGCTGCTGCTGGCCACGGCCCGCCGCCTCACCGAGAGCGAGCATTTCCTGCGCGCCGGCCAGTGGAACCGCTGGGCGCTGGACATGTTCGCGGGCGCCGAAGTGCATGGCAGCACGCTGGGCATCCTCGGCATGGGCCGCATCGGCCAGGCCATCGCGCGGCGCGGCGCGCACGGCTTCGGCATGAAGGTGATCTACCACAACCGTTCGCGGCTCGACGCGGCGACGGAAGCCGAATGCAAGGCCAGCTACGTGAGCAAGGAAGAGCTGCTCAAGACGGCCGACCACCTTATCCTCGTGCTGCCCTACAGCGCCTCGTCGCACCACGCCATCGGCGCGGCCGAGATCGCGCAGATGAAGCCCACGGCGACGCTGGTCAACATCGCGCGCGGCGGCATCGTGGACGACGCGGCGCTGGCCGTGGCGCTGCGCGAGAAGCGCATCGCCGCCGCCGGGCTGGATGTGTACGAGGGCGAGCCCAAGGTCCACCCCGACCTGCTCACCGTGCCCAACATCGTGCTCACGCCGCACATCGCCAGCGCCACCATCACCACCCGCAAGGCGATGGCCCACCTGGCGGCCGACAACGTCATCGCCTACCTCACGCAGGGCAAGACCCTCACGCCGCTCAACCCGGAAGTGGCGGGCCAGCGTTGAACGACACGATGAGCAACGACCTGCTTCTCTGGCTGCTGCTGATCGGGGTGGCGCTCAACCTCGCGCTCGGCCTGTGGCTGCTGCTGCGCCGTGCGCCGGTGGATGCCCAGGAGCTCGCGCACCGCGAGCGCCTGCTCGACCAGGTGCAGCAGCAAGGGCAGCAGGTGGGCCAGCGCGTGGAGCGCGTGGAAAGCGAGCTGCGGCGCGAGATCAGCGAGCAGTCGCGCGGCGGGCGCCAGGAAATGCAGCAGACCCTGGCCACCTTCCAGGAAACCCTTTCGCGCCAGGAGGCCGAGGCCACGCGCACGCAGAACGCCCAGCTCGACGCCTTCGCCCTGCAACTCGTGCAGTTGCGCGGCACGCTGGGCGACACGCTCACGCGCCAGCTGCAGGACATGAGCGAAGGCAACGCGCGGCGCCTGGCCGAGATCCGCACCACGCTGGACGCGCAGCTCGCGCAACTGCAGCAGAACAACGCCGCCAAGCTCGATGAGATGCGCGCCACGGTCGATGAGAAACTGCAGAGCACGCTGCAGGCGCGCCTGGGCGAGAGCTTCAAGCAGGTGGCCGACCGCCTGGAGCAGGTGCACAAGGGCCTGGGCGAAATGCAGACGCTGGCGCAGGGCGTGGGCGACCTCAAGCACCTGCTGACCAACGTGAAGACGCGCGGCATGTTCGGCGAAGCCCAGCTGGCCGCGTTGCTCGAACAGGTGTTCGCGCCCGACCAGTACGCCGTGCAGGTGATGACCAAGCCGGGCAGCCGCTTCACGGTGGACTTCGCGATCAAGATGCCCGGCCGCAGCGAAGATGGCGCGCCTTGCTGGCTGCCCATCGACGCCAAATTCCCCAACGAGGACTACGAGCGCCTGCTCGATGCGCAGCAGCGCGCCGACGTCGAAGGCGCCGACCTGGCCGCGCGGGGGCTGGAGCAGCGCATCCGGCTCGAAGCGAAGTCCATGGCCGACAAGTACCTTCAGCCGCCGCACACGACCGACTTCGCCATCCTGTTCCTGCCCACCGAAGGCCTGTACGCCGAGGTGTTGCGCCGACCGGGGCTGATGGAAGTGCTGCAGCGCGAGCACCGCGTGACCCTGGCCGGGCCCACCACGCTCATGGCCATGCTCAACTCGCTGCAGATGGGCTTTCGCACGCTGGCGCTGGAAAAGCGCTCCAGCGAAGTCTGGCAGGTGCTGGGCGCGGTCAAGACCGAGTTCGGCAAGTTCGGCGACGTGCTCGCGCGCGTGAAGAGCCAGACGCAGACCGTGCTCAACACGCTGGACAGCGCCGAGACGCGCAGCCGCGCCATGGGCCGCGCGCTCAAGGCGGTGGAAGCCCTGCCGCAGGACCAGGCCAGTGCGCTGTTGCCGCTGGACCCCACCGACAACGGAGACGCTTGAACCCCCAGCTCCGATCTGTCCTCTGGCGCCTCATCGCGGCGCAGATCTGCCTGCATGCCTGCATGACGGGGTTTCGCATGGCCGCGCCGCTCATGGCGCTGCGCGAGGGCTACAGCCCGGCCGCGGTGGGCATGCTGCTGGCCCTGTTCGCGCTGGCGCCCGTCTTCATGGCCTTGCCCGCCGGCCGCTACGCCGACCGGCGTGGCCTGCGCAAACCGGTGATGCTCTCGGTGGGCGTGGCCTCGGCCGGCGCGGCGCTGGCGGTGGCCTTTCCGGTGTTCCCGGTGCTGTGCCTGACCGCGCTGACCTGCGGCGCGGCCACGGGCATGGCCATGATCGCGCTGCAGCGCCACGTGGGCCGCCTCGCGCACGGGCCGATCGAGCTCAAGCAGGTGTTCAGCTGGATGGCCATCGGCCCCTCGATCTCCAACTTCCTCGGGCCCTTCGCCGCGGGCGTGATGATCGACAGCTTCGGTTTTCGCGCCGCCTTCCTGCTGCTCGCGTTGCTGCCCTCGCTGGCCTGGTATGGCGTGCGGCACACCGTCGAGCACGAGCCGGTGGCGCCCGAGCTGCGCCAGGCCAGCGGCTCGTCGTGGAACCTGTTGAAGGACAAGGGCTTTCGCCAGCTGATGATGATCAACTGGATGCTGTCGTCCTGCTGGGACGTGCACACCTTCCTGGTGCCGGTGCTGGGCCACGAGCGCGGCCTGAGCGCGACCGTGATCGGCACCATCCTCGGCGCCTTCGCCCTGGCCGCCACCGCGATCCGCCTGCTCCTGCCCTGGCTGGCCTCGCACCTGCGCGAGTCGGTGGTGATCGGCACGGCCATGCTGGCCACCGCGCTGCTGTTCGCGGCCTATCCCATGGTGCACGCGGCCTGGGCCATGGGCACGCTCTCGGTGCTGCTGGGTTTCGCGCTCGGGTCGGTGCAACCCATGATCATGAGTTCGCTGCACCAGATGACGCCGCACCACCGCCACGGCGAGGCGCTGGGCCTGCGCGCCATGGCCATCAATGGGTCCAGCGTGGTGATGCCGCTGATGTTCGGCTCGGCCGGCGCCCTGATCGGGGTGGGCGCGGTGTTCTGGCTCGTGGGCGCGGTGGTCGGCCTGGGTTCGCCGCTGGCCTGGCGCCTGCCGGCGCCTTCGGCCGAGGCGCCTCAGCGCATGCCTTAGGCGGGTGCGAGCTTGCGCGGAGCGGCCGCGCGTTGCGGGGCCCGCGCGGCGGGTTGGGTGAAGCCCAGCCCGGCGAGGTACACGTCCATCGTGTCGCGCCCGCTCTTCACGAGATCAAAAGCCTCGGGGTCGAGCAGCCAGTTCTGGATCAACCCGTCGATGATCACGTGCAGGCCGAGCGCGGCGGTGCCCAGCGGGATGTGCAGCTGGATGCCTTCGCGCTGCACCGCCTGCTGCAGGATCTCTTCGGTCATGGCCATGCACTCGTTGCGCACCTGCAGATGGCGGTCGCGCACCGCCTGCATCTCGGCCACGTACTCCACCTTGTGCGTGGCGACCTCGAACACCCGGCGGGTCTGTTCGTCGTTGGCGGTCTGCTGGAGCGCGTTCATGATCGAGTCGCGCAGGGAGAGCAGGGGGTTGGCGGTGGTGTCCGCCGTGCGTGCGGTGCAGGCCAGCGTGCCCTCCAGGGGCATGGTCACGCGCTCCATCATGGCGTTGAACAGGTCGGCCTTGTCCTTGAAGTGCCAGTAGATCGCGCCGCGCGTGGTGCCGGCGGCGGTGGCAATGTCGTTGAGCGAGGTGCGGGAAACGCCTCGCTCCTGAAACAAATGCTCGGCAGCATCCAGCAGGCTGTGGCGGGTGGCCAGCGCATCGGCTTTGGTGCGTCGAACCATGGTGTGTGTGTCTCCAGAATGGAAGCCCGTGGGGATGGGTAGGACTATACATACATTCTTGTATGTATGTATACTTCGCCGTTTTGCGACAGCACAACCCGTCAGGGTATTCCCTGCCGTTGCGCGCCATCCCTCTTTCATACCCCAAGGACTCCCATGCCCGCCTTGAGCCTCATCAAGTCAGTGCCCGTTTCGCGCACCCGGTTCGCCCCCTTGCCCCCGGCCCCGTTGTGGCGTGGCCTGTCCGTCCTCGCGTTGGCCGCGGTGCTGGCCGCCTGCGGCGAGTCCGCTCCCCCGCAGGCCGCCGCCCCGGGTGGTGGCATGCCGGCCCCCGAAGTGGGCGTGGTCACGGTCGCCCCCGGCGACGTGGGCCTGACGACCGAACTGCCAGGCCGCCTGGAAGCGTCGCGCGTGGCGCAGGTGCGGGCCCGCGCGGCCGGCATCCTGCAGGAGCGCCTGTTCCGCGAGGGCAGCGACGTGAAGGCAGGCCAGCCCCTGTTCCGCATCGATCCCGCGCCGTACTCGGCCGCCCTGCAAAGTGCCCAGGCCAGCCTGGCGCGCTCGCAGGCCAACCTCACGCAGGCCACGGCGCTGGCCGAGCGCTACGCGCCGCTGGTGAAGGAAAACGCCATCAGCCAGCAGGAATACGCCTCGGCCGTCGCGTCCCAGAAACAGGCCGAGGCCGACGTCGCGGCCGGCAAGGCGGCCGTGCAGACCGCCAACATCAACCTGGGCTATGCCCGTGTGACGGCGCCCATTTCGGGCCGCATCGGCCGCGCGCTGGTGACCGAAGGCGCGCTGGTCGGGCAGGGCGAGGCCACGCAGCTGGCGGTGATCCAGCAGATCAACCCCATGTACGTGAACTTCACGCAGTCCGCCGCCGAGGTCTACAAACTGCGCAAGGCCATGGACAACGGCCAGCTCAAGGGCGCGGGCTCGCAAGCCGCTGCCGTGCAGGTGGTGCTGGAAGATGGCACCGTGTACGAACAACCCGGCCGCCTGCTGTTCGCCGACCTGACGGTGGACAGCGCCACCGGCCAGGTGACGCTGCGCGCCGAAGTGCCCAACCCCAAGGGCACGCTGCTGCCGGGCCTGTACGTGCGCGTGCGCCTGGAGCAGGCCAAGGCCGGCAATGCGATCACGCTGCCGCAACAGGCAGTGACGCGCTCGGCTCAAGGCGACACCGTCTCGGTGGTTGGCGCCGACGGCAAGATCGCTCCGCGCCAGGTCAAGGTGGGCGGTCAGCAGAACGGCCAGTGGGTCATCCTCGACGGCGTGAAGGCCGGCGAGCAGATCATGGTCGACGGCTTCCAGAAGCTCCAGATGATGCCGCCTGGCACGCCCGTGAAGGCCGTGCCCTGGCAGGCGCCCGGCAGTGCACCGGCCGCACCGGCGGCCGCGGCCCCGGCGCCCGAGGCCGCGAAGTAAGGAGCGCCCGACATGGCGAAATTCTTCATTGACCGACCCATCTTCGCGTGGGTGATCGCGCTCTTCATCATGGTGATCGGCGGGGTGGCCATCACCCAGCTGCCGATCGCGCAGTACCCACCGGTGGCCCCGCCGGCCATCGTCATCAACACCGCCTACCCCGGTGCCTCGGCCGCCACGCTGGAAGACAGCGTGCTGTCGGTGATCGAGCGCGAGATGAACGGCGCGCCCGGCCTGATCTACATGGAATCGGTCGCACAGGCCGATGGCAGCGGCAGCATCACGCTGAGCTTCGAGACCGGCACCGACCCGGAACTGGCGCAGGTGGACGTGCAGAACCGCTTGTCCCGGGCCACGCCGCGCCTGCCGGCGGCGGTGACGCAGCAGGGTGTGCGGGTGGACAAGTCCAACAGCAACTTCCTGCTGTTCGCCATGCTCTCGAGCGACGATCCGGCGCTGGACCCCGTGGCGCTGGGCGACTATGCCGCGCGCAGCGTGGTGCCCGAGCTGCAGCGCCTGCCCGGTGTGGGCCAGGCCCAGCTGTTCGGCTCCGAGCGCGCCATGCGCATCTGGATCGACCCCGCCAAGCTGCTCGGCTTCAACCTGAGCGCGTCCGACGTCAACAACGCCATCCGTGCGCAGAACGCGCAGGTCTCGGCTGGTGAGATCGGTGCGCTGCCCAACGTGGCCGGCCAGAGCATCGCGGCCACCGTGGTGGTCAACGGCCAGCTCGGCAGCGTCGAGCAGTTCGGCAACATCGTGCTGCGCGCCAGCGCCGACGGCGCCACGGTGCGCCTCAAGGACGTGGCCCGCATCGAACTCGGCGGCCAGGCCTACGCCACGTCGGCGCGCCTGAGCGGCAAGCCCGCGGTCGGTGTGGGTGTGCAGCTCTCGCCCAGCGGCAACGCCCTGGCCACGGCCGAGGCGGTGCGCACCAAGATGCACGAGCTCGAGCGCTTCTTCCCCACCGGCATGAAATGGTCGATCCCCTACGACAGCTCGCGCTTCGTGAAGATCTCCATCACGCAGGTGGCCCAGACCCTGGGCGAAGCCATGTTGCTGGTGTTCCTGGTGATGTTCCTGTTCCTGCAGAACATCCGCTACACCATCATCCCGACCATCGTCGTGCCGGTGGCCCTGCTGGGCACGTTCGGCGCCTTGCTGGCCATGGGCTTCTCCATCAACGTGCTGACCATGTTCGGCATGGTGCTGGTGATCGGCATCGTGGTGGACGACGCCATCGTGGTGGTGGAGAACGTCGAGCGCATCATGAGCGAGGAGGGGCTGCCGCCCCTGCAGGCAACCCGCAAGGCGATGTCGCAGATCTCCGGCGCCATCGTCGGCGTGACCGTGGTGCTGATCTCGGTGTTCGTGCCGCTGGCGTTCTTCGCCGGCTCGGTGGGCAACATCTACCGCCAGTTCTCGGCGGTGATGGGCGTGTCGATCGCGTTCTCGGCCTTCCTGGCCCTGTCGCTCACGCCCGCGCTGTGCGCGACCCTGCTCAAGCCGGTCGAGGCCGGGCACCACCACGAGAAGACGGGCTTCTTCGGCTGGTTCAACCGCGGCTTCTCCCGCACCGCCAAACGCTACGAGCGTGGCGTGGCCGCGCTGCTGCCGCGCGCCGGTCGCACGCTGATCATCTACGTGGCCATCATCGCCGCCGCCGCCGTGGTCTACATGCGCCTGCCGACGTCGTTCCTGCCCAATGAAGACCAGGGCACGCTGCTGGTGAACGTGCAGCTGCCGCCGGGCGCCACGCAGGAGCGCACGCTGGACGTGATGAAGCAGGTGGAAGGTTTCATCCTGCAGCAGCCCGAGGTGGAAAGCATGGTCGGCGTGCTGGGCTTCAGCTTCTCCGGTCAGGGGCAGAACGCGGCGCTGGCCTTCGTGACGCTCAAGGACTGGGCCGAGCGCACCGCGCCCGGCAGTTCGGCCGAGGCGGTGGCTGGGCGGGCCTTCGGCGCGCTCTCGAGCATCCGCGATGCGTTCATCTACCCGCTGAGCCCGCCACCCATTCCCGAACTGGGGGCCTCGTCCGGCTTCAGCTTCCGTCTGCAGGACCGGGGCGGTCTGGGCCGCGACGCGCTGATGAGCGCGCGCAACCAGCTGCTGGGCATGGCCTCGCAGAGCAAGGTGATCACCCAGGTGCGCCCGGACGGCCTGGAAGACGCGCCGCAGCTGCAGATCGACATCGACCGCGACAAGGCCAACGCCCTGGGCGTGGGCTTCGACGTGATCAATGCCGCCATCGGCACCTCGCTCGGTTCGAGCTACGTCAACGACTTCCCCAACGCCGGCCGCCTGCAGCGCGTGGTGGTGCAGGCCGACGCGCCCGCCCGCATGCAACCTGAAGACCTGCTGCGCCTGAACGTGGTGAACAACAAGGGCCAGGCGGTGCCGCTGTCGGCCTTCGCCACCACGAAATGGATCACCGGCCCGATGCAGACTGTGCGCTACAACGGCTACCCATCCGTGCGCATCAGCGGCAGCGCCGCCCCCGGCATGAGCACGGGTGCGGCCATCGCCGAGATGGAGAAGCTCGCGGCCCAGTTGCCGCAAGGCATCGGCTACGAGTGGACCGGCCAGACGCGCGAGGAAAAGCTCGCCGGCTCGCAGGCCGTCATCCTGTACGCCTTCGCCATCCTGGCCGTGTTCCTCTGCCTGGCCGCGCTGTACGAGAGCTGGACCATTCCGCTGTCGGTGATTCTGGTGGTGCCGCTGGGCGTGCTCGGGGTGCTGCTGGCGACGTTGATGCGCGACTACTCGAACGACGTGTACTTCCAGGTGGGGCTGATCACCATCATCGGCCTCTCGGCGAAGAACGCGATCCTGATCATCGAGTTCGCCAAGGACCTGCAGGCGCAGGGCAAGAGCGTGATCGCGGCGGCGCTGGAAGCGGCCCACATCCGGTTCCGCCCCATCATCATGACCTCGATGGCCTTCACGCTCGGCGTGCTGCCGCTGGCGATCGCCTCGGGCGCCGGCTCGGCCAGCCAGCGCGCCATCGGCACCGGCGTGATCGGCGGCATGATCACCGGCACCGTGCTGGCGGTGATCTTCGTGCCGATCTTCTTTGTGGTGGTTCGCACCCTGTTCAAGGGCAGCGAACGCCAGCACCAGCGGGATGCCGAACAAGCGGCCGCCCACCATGGCCCAGGAGTGCAAATCGATGTTTAAGAATGCCCACCCCCGCGCCGCCTTCGGCGGCACCCCCTCCAGGGGGCGCACCGTGCGGCCTGGCGAAGCCAGTTCCGCCGATGCCCTGGATGTTTCGCCTCGGCGCTTGTCGCGCCTCGGCTTGACGTTGTTGGCCGTTGCCGCGATGTCCGCTTGTTCGTTCATTCCGAAGTACGAGCGCCCTGAGGCGCCGGTGGCTTCGCAGTTTCCTGGCCCGCAGCCCGCGGCGGCGACCGATGCCAAGTCGGGCGCTGACGTTGCCTGGCGCGAGTTCATCGGTGACGCCAAGCTGCGCGAGCTGATCGCGCTGGCGCTGAAGAACAACCGCGACCTGCGCGTGGCCACGCTCAACATCGAGCAGGTGCGCGCGCAGTACCAGATCCGCCGCGCCGACCAGTTCCCGACCATCGGCCTGGCCGCCACCGGCAACCGCCAGCCCGACGGCAATGGTGGCATCACCAGCGTCTACAGCGTGGGCCTGGCCCTGAGCAGCTGGGAGATCGATTTCTTCGGCCGCCTTGGTGCGTTGAAGGAAGCGGCCCTGGCCCAGTACCTCGCGAGCCAGGAAGCGCGCCACGCCGCGCAGACCAGCCTGGTGGCGGCTGTCGCCAGCACCTGGTTGAGCCTGCAGGCCAACGACGAGCTGCTGGTGCTGACCGAGCGCACCGTGGCCACGCGCGAGGACTCGCTGCGCCTGAGCAAGCTGCGCTTCGACAACGGCGCCACCTCCGCGCTGGACCTGCGCCAGGCCGAGTCGCTGACCGCCGCGGCCCAGTCCGCGCTGGCTCAGCAGCGCCGCCTGCGCGCGCTGGACATCAACGCCCTCACGCTGCTGGTGGGCCAGGCGCCGCCGGCCGAGCTGCTGCCCGTGCCGCCGACCGTGCCCGCGCAGAGCGCCAATGCCAACGAGGTGGCCGTGCCGACCGCGCCCGTGCCTGCCGCGTCCATGCTGCGCGACGTGCCGGCCGGCCTGCCGTCGGACCTGCTCACGCGCCGCCCGGACATCCGCCAGGCCGAGCAGCAGCTGATCGCCGCCAACGCCAACATCGGCGCCGCGCGCGCCGCGTTCTTCCCGCGCATCTCGCTCACCGCGACGGCGGGCACGGCCAGCAGCAGCCTCTCGGGCCTGTTCAAGGACGGCTCCTGGGGCTTCACGATGGCGCCGCAGGCCCTGCTGCCGATCTTCGATGCGGGGCGCAACCGCGCCAACCTGGACTCGTCCAACGCCGGTCGCGACATCGCGGTGGCCCAGTACGAAAAGGCGATCCAGACCGCGTTCCGCGAAGTGGCCGATGCGCTGGCCGGCAGCGCGACGCTGGGCGACCAGCTCAGCGCGCAGCAGGTGCAGGCCACGGCCGAAGCCGAACGTTTCCGCCTGGCCGAGCTGCGCTACCGCAATGGCGTGGCGAGCTTCCTGGACGTGCTGGACGCACAGCGCTCGCTGTTCGCCACCCAGCAGGCGCTGGCGCAGACGCGCCTGGCACAACAGCAGAACCAGGTGAACCTGTACAAGGCCCTGGGCGGCGGCTGGACGGAGTAAGAGTGACCCCCTGCGCCGCTGACGCGGCTTCCCCCTGGAAGGGGGACAACGCCTGAGGCCCGGCGAAGCCGGTTCCTCGGCGTTTCTGGAAAGGGGACCCGCGCGCCGGGGGTCATCCCTTCAAGTCGTAAAACCGCAGGATGTGTTCCCAGGCCGTCTGCGGATCGTCCACGTACTTGAACAGGTTCAGGTCCTCGGGCGAGATCGTGCCTTCCTCGACCAGCACGTCGAGGTTGATCAGCCGCTTCCAGTAGTCCGATCCGAACAGCAGGATCGGCACCGGCTTGGACTTCTTGCATTGCACCAGCGTGATCACCTCGAACAGCTCGTCGAGCGTGCCGAAGCCGCCGGGGAAGGCCAGCAGGGCCTTGGCGCGCATCATGAAGTGCATCTTGCGCAGCGCGAAGTAATGGAACTTGAAGCTCAGCTCGGGTGAGACGTAGGGGTTGGCGGCCTGTTCGTGCGGCAGCGCGATGTTCAGGCCCACGGTGGGCGCGCCTTCATCGTGCGCGCCGCGGTTGGCCGCTTCCATGATGCCGGGGCCACCACCGGTGCAGATGAAGAGCTGCTCGGCCTTCGCGCATCTCGAGCTGTAGCGGGCCACGATGCGCGCGAACTCACGCGCCTTGTCGTAGTAGTGCGCGTTGCGCACCATGGCCTGGGCGCGCGCGATCTCGCGCGCGTCGCCGCTGCGTTCGGCGCGCACCAGCTGCTCCTGCGCCTCGCTGGCTTCGCGAAAGCGCGCGCTGCCGTACACGACGATGGTGTTCTCGATGCCCGCTTCGCGCTGGGCGAGGTCGGGCTTGAGCATCTCGAGTTGCAGGCGGATGCCGCGCGTCTCGCGCCGCAGCAGGAATTCGGGGTCGGCGAACGCCAGGCGGTAGGCGTCGGCCTGCAGGGGCAGTCCTTCGTTGGCGTGGGTCTGGAGTTCGGCCCAGGCATCGGCCAGGCGGCGTTCATTGAGGTCTTGGGGGGCTGCCATGGTGGGATTCCTTCGTTTGTCGTGTGATTCGGATGATGCCGCTCACAGGGCGAGCGCCAGGGCCAGCGGCACGAAGACCACGGCCAGCGCGTTGCCCAGCATGATCATGGCACCGACCTTGTCGGGCTCCTGGTGGTAACGGTCGGCCAGCATGAACTGCATCACGGCGGGAGGCAAGGCGGCGAACAGCAGCAGCTGGCCACGCGCCGCACCTTCCAGGTCGAGCGCCCAGGCCAGCGGCAGGGCGATGGCCAGGCCGATGAGCGGGCGGGCCAGCGCGCCGAGCAGGCCGATCGCCAGGCCCTCGCGGGTCAGCGCGGTCAGGCGCACGCCCAGGGAGAACAGCATCATGGGCAGCAGCGCGTCGCCCAGCAGCTTCAGGCCGGAGAGCACCACGTCGGGCGGGCGCACATCGGTCAGGGCGCTCGCGAAGCCGAGCGCCGTGCCGATCATCAGCGGGCTGGTGAGCAGGTCGCGCGTGCGCGCCATGCGGCTGGTGATGCGCGCGCCGAGCGAGAAGTGCAGCAGGTTGCTGACCGAGAACAGCGCCACGGCCGCACCGAAGTGGGCTGGGCCGAAGGCCAGCAGCGCCAGGGGCAGGCCCATGTTGCCGCAGTTGTTGAACATCACCACCGGCACCAGGGTGCGCGGCTGCGCGCCCGAGGCCCGAGACAGGGCCCAGGCCAGCAGACCACCGCCCAGGATGATCACCGCGCCCCCCACCAGCAGGACCAGGTGCTCGGCGATGACGAAGTCGCGCGACGCGAGCGCCGAGTACACCAGCATGGGCGCGAGCACGTCGAGCGCGATGCGGTTGAAGGTGCCCATGTCGGGCGCCTGCCGGCGCGCGTAAGCGAAGCCGATCGCCACGATCAGGAACACCGGAATGATGACGTCGGCGATGCGGGCGATCAGGTCCATGCGGAGGGAGGGGGCAGCGTGCGGAGGCCGGAAAGTGAAAAGGCTCCCGCAGGAGCCTCTTCAAGGGTGGGTCGTGGGCGTCAAACGCTCAGACGCGCTTGCGGTATTCGCCGGTGCGCGTGTCGATTTCGATGCGGTCGCCCTGGGCCACGAACAGCGGCACGGAGATTTCGAAACCGGTGGCGATCTTGGCCGGCTTGAGCACCTTGCCCGAGGTGTCGCCCTTGACGGCCGGCTCGGTCCAGGTGATTTCGCGCTCGACGCTGGTGGGCAGTTCGACCGAGATGGCCTTGCCGTCGTAGAACACCACTTCGACGGTCATGCCGTCTTCGAGGTAGTTCAGGGCGTCGCCCATGTTCTCGGCTTCCACTTCGTACTGGTTGTACTCGGCGTCCATGCAGACGTACATCGGGTCGGCGAAGTAGGAGTAGGTGCACTCCTTCTTGTCCAGGATGATCTGATCCATCTTGTCGTCGGCCTTGCAGACGACTTCGGTGGCCATGTTGTTCAACAGGGCCTTGAGCTTCAGACGCACGGTGGCCGCGCCGCGGCCGCCACGGCTGTATTCGGTCTTCAGGACGATCATCGGGTCCTTGCCGTGCATGATGACGTTGCCGGCGCGGAGTTCTTGAGCGATTTTCATAGGGCTTCCAACGGTTGGGCGCGGAATGGTGACTGGGATCGAATCCGGCCCGGTTTTCCGCAAAGCCTCGAATTTTATCGCTTTTCCAGTGCAAACCCGACCAGCTGGCTGCACAGGTCGGCCTGGGCCAGCAGGCGTTCGCGCGCCGCCCGGGCGCAGCCGTGCCAGTCGGCCAGGGTGCCGGCATCCGGCCAGACGGCCGCCTGCGGGCCGATGCCGTTCCACGTCAGGTGGAAGGCGCGCAGCGAGGGCGGTGCCTGCAGCCAGTCCAGAAACGCCTCCAGCTTGGCGTGGTGCGCGCCGTCGTGCTGGGGGTAGATGTGCCAGACAAAGGGGCGGCCGGCCCAGAGGGCGCGGGCCAGCGAATCCTCGCCACGCACGAAGTTGAGGTCGCAAGCCCAGAGCAGGTGGTCGAAATCGCGCTGGCTCAGCAGGGGCAGGGCGTGCAGCCGGCAGCCCGGGCCGGGCGGGGCCGTCTGCTGCACGGCCTGCCAGGCCCGCCCCGGGGTGACCAGCCAGTCGCTGGGCACCGCGCTCTGCCCGGCCTGCCGCAGCACGGCGGGCAGGGCGGCGGGTTCGTAACAGAACAGGCTGACCCGGCGGGCGGCGGGGCGCACCGGCAGCCGCAGTTCGGCCAGCCAGGCCTCGGTGTCGAACGCGGCCTGGCGCGCCAGCAGATCGGGCTCGCGCAGCAGACCGCCCGTGCGCGCGGTGAAGCCGGGGTAGAAGAACCATTTGCCGAGCCCGCGCGCCGGCCCGCTCATGACCGGCGAGGGCAGGCGGTGCGAGCGCTCCACATAGGACTCGGCGCTCAGGTATTCCAGGTTGATCCACACCGGCGCGTGCGCGCCACCGGCCACGCGGGCGGCCAGGGCCTCGATGCACTCGGCCGGCGGTTCGCAGCCGAAGGCCTCGATCCACACGTCGGCCGGTGGTTGCGGATCGGCCTGGCCGGCGGGCAGGGGCGCGGTCCAGGTCCGCAGCTCGATGTTCGGCACGCTGCCTTGCAGCGCGCCGGGCGCCATCCAGGCCAGGGCCTGCGGGTCGTCCAGCCACAGGCGCACCTGTTCGCCCCGGCGGGCCAGCTCGGCCGAGAGCCGCCAGCAGACGCCCACGTCGCCGAAGTTGTCGATCACCCTGCAGAAAATGTCCCAGCGCATGGGCGCCATTGTCGGGGCTTGGCGGCGCCCGCTGGCCGGGCTACAGTTTGCGGGCGCTGCAGGCCGGGCCCGCTGGGTCGCTGAAGGCGCGGAGACCCGCACCATGGCCTCGCGACGCTTCACCCCCTTGCTGGCCGCACTGCCCCTGGTGCTCCTGTCTCCCCTGCTGGCCGCGCAGGACCTCATCGCCGACATGAGCGCCGGCCCACCCACCGGCCGCTATGCCTTCGCCAGCAGCACCCCGCGCAGCCTGCCGGACCTGCTCAAGGGCCCGGGGCAGGGCGAGCCGGCGCAGCCGGTGGGGCACTGGTTCCTGCCCGCCGGCACGGAACGTGGGCCCGCCGTGATCCTGATCCACGGCTCGGGCGGCCTCTACGACGCCATGCTCGACTTCTGGCCCAGGCAGTTCAACGCCGCGGGCATCGCCGTGCTGGCGGTGGATTCCTTCGGGCCCCGGGGCGTCAAGAGCACGGCGGAGGACCAATCGCAAGTGCCCTTCGCCGCCGACACCGCCGACGCCTTCGCCGCGCTCAAACTCGTGGCCAGCCACCCGCGCGTGGACCCGGCGCGCATCGCCATCCTGGGGTTCTCGCGCGGGGGCATCACCACCTGGCGCACGGCGGTCGAGCGCATCGCGGCGGCGCAGAAGCTGCCCGACAACCTGCGTTTCGCCGCCCACGTGCCGATGTATTCGGGCGGCTGCGTGGGCGCGTTCCGCCTGATGGTCAAGCCCGGCGTGTTCACCACCAAGGCGCCCATGCTGTGGGTGCACGGCGATGCGGACGACTACACGACCATCGGCGCCTGCCGCGACTACGCCGATCGCATCGGCAAGGCCGGCACGCCGGTGGAGTTCGTCGCCCTCGAGGGGGCGATGCACAAGTTCGACCAGGACGACACGCGCCGCCTCAACGTGCGCGGCGCGCAGCGCACGCTGGAAACCTGCCCGCTGGAGCTCGACATCGACACGCTGGCCACCTACGACCGCAACACCGGCCAGCGCGTGAGCGGCGAGGCCTTGCAGGCGCTCACGCGGCAGTCGTGCAGCGCCATCGGCGCCCACGTGCAGGGCGACCGCGCCGCGCGCGACAAGGCCGCGCAGGCCATCCTGGCCTTCTTCCGCAAGACGCTCGGCTCGCGCTGAGGCCCGCACGCCGGCGGGGCTGGCGGGGACGGGCCACAATACGCGCCCATGTCCGACACGCATTCCGAACAACTGCTCAGCGAGGTGGCCGCCCTGCCGGGCCTGCCCGGCGTGTACCGCTACTTCGACGCCCAGGGGCAGCTGCTCTACGTGGGCAAGGCGCGCAACCTCAAGAAGCGCGTGTCGAGCTATTTCCAGAAGAACCACGACGGCACGCGCATCGGCCACATGGTGGGCAAGATCGTGCGCATGGAGACCACCGTGGTGCGCTCCGAGGCCGAGGCGCTGCTGCTGGAAAACAACCTCATCAAGACGTTGAACCCCAAGTTCAACATCCTGTTCCGCGACGACAAGAGCTACCCCTACCTCAAGATCACCGGCACGCGCGAGGTGTTCAAGCCCTCGGCCCGCCTGCCCTCGCCCTCGCTCGCGTTTCCGCGCATGGCGTACTACCGGGGCGTGGTCGACCGCCGCCACAGCTACTACGGCCCGTACCCCAGCGCCTGGGCGGTGAAGGAATCCATCACCCTGCTGCAGAAGGTGTTCCGCCTGCGCACCTGCGAGGACACCGTGTTCGCCAATCGCACGCGGCCCTGCCTGCTGTACCAGATCAAGCGCTGCAGCGGCCCCTGCGTGGACCTGATCGACCACGAGGCCTATGCGCAGGACGTGCGCGACGCCGAGCGTTTCCTGCGCGGCGAGACCCAGGCCGTGCTCGACACGCTGGAGCAGCGCATGCTCGCGCACGCCGAGAAGCTGGAGTTCGAACAGGCCGCCGAGATCCGCAACCAGATGAGCGCGCTCTCGCGCGTGCTGCACCAGCAGGCCATGGACACCGTGTCGGACAAGGACGTGGACGTGCTCGCGGTGAAGGTGCACGGCGGGCGGGCCTGCGTGAACCTCGCGATGATCCGCGGCGGCCGCCACCTGGGCGACCGGCCGTACTTCCCCGCCCACGTGGACGACGCCACCGCCATCGACAACGCGCTGGCCGAGGAGGGCGGTGAAGCCCCCAAGCCGGCGGACCCCGCCGAACGCGTGGCCGTGCAGGTGCTGGAGGCCTTCATCGCGCAGCACTACCTGGGCGTGGCCATGCCGCACACGCTGGTGACCAGCCACGCGGTGGGCAAGCCGCTGCTGGACGCGCTGACCGAGCAGATCGGCGCCAAGGTGAACGCCGTGCACCACCCGCGCGAGCACCGCCGCATCTGGCTGGAGATGGCGCAGAAGAACGCCGACATCGCGCTCGCGCGCCTGCTGGCCGAAGAAGGCAGCCAGCAGGCCCGCACGCGCGCGCTGGCCGACGCGCTGAACCTGCCCGACGACCAGCTCGACACGCTTCGCATCGAATGCTTCGACATCTCGCACACCGCGGGTGAATCCACCCAGGCGTCCTGCGTGGTGTTCGAAGGCCACAAGATGCAGAACAGCCAGTACCGCCGCTACAAGATCGAGGGCATCACCCCGGGCGACGACTACGCCGCCATGCGCCAGGTGCTGCTGCGCCGCTACGGCCGCATCGCCGAGGCCCTGCGGGCGGAAGAGGGCGCGCCCGCCCTCCTGCCCACCGAGGCCGCAGTGGCCGCCGACGCACCGGACGAGGCGCTGGCCAACGAGCCCACGGTCGAGTCCGTGGCCGGCCCGCGCATGCCCGACCTGGTGCTGGTCGACGGCGGCAAAGGCCAGGTCAGCATGGCGCGCGAGGTCTTCGAGCAGCTCGGCCTGGACCTGTCGCTCATCGTCGGCGTGGAAAAGGGCGAGGGCCGCAAGGTCGGCCTGGAGGAACTGGTGTTCGCCGACGGCCGCGAGAAGGTCTACCTCGGCCACGACTCCGCCGCGCTCATGCTGGTGGCGCAGATCCGCGACGAGGCCCACCGCTTCGCCATCACCGGCATGCGCGCGCAGCGTGCCAAGGTGCGCACCGGCGGCAGCAGGCTGGAGGACATTCCCGGCGTCGGCCCGAAGAAGCGCGCGCGCCTGCTGCAGCGCTTCGGCGGCGTGCGCGGCGTGGCCTCGGCCAGCGTGGAAGACCTCAGCACGGTGGAAGGCATCTCCCCCGAGCTGGCGGACGCGATCTACCGCGCCTTGCACTGAAGAGCCCGCTTGCTGCGGTTTCCGGGTTGCCAACGCATAATCGGCCCATGTTCTTCAACCTCCCCACCCTGCTCACCTGGGCCCGCATCGTCGCCATCCCGCTGATCGTGGGGGTGTTCTATCTGGAGAACCTCAGCCCGGCCCAGCAGAACCTGATCGCCACGGTGCTGTTCATCGTGTTCGCGCTGACCGACTGGGCCGACGGTTACCTGGCCCGCAAACTCAACCAGACCTCGGCCTTCGGCGCCTTCCTCGACCCGGTGGCCGACAAGTTCCTGGTGTGCGCCAGCCTGCTGGTGCTGGTGCACCTGGACCGCGCCGACGTGTTCGTGGCCCTCATCATCATCGGCCGCGAGATCGCCATTTCGTCGCTGCGCGAGTGGATGGCCATCATCGGCGCGACCAAGAGCGTGGCCGTGCACATGATCGGCAAGATCAAGACCACCGTGCAGATGGTGGCGATTCCCTTCCTGCTGTTCCACGGCACGCTGTTCGGCATGATCGACACGCAGCTGTGGGGCACGTGGCTGATCTGGATATCCGCCGTGCTGACCATCTGGTCCATGGTGTATTACCTGCAGAAGGCCATCCCCGAGATCCGCGCCAAGTCGCGCTGAGGCGCTGCCATGAATTCTCCGGCGCAAGACAACGCATGGCTGCGCGCCATGCCCTGGGTGTTCGTGCTGATCTGGAGCACGGGTTTCATCGTGGCGCGCTACGGCATGCCGCACGCGCCGCCGATGAAGTTCCTCGCCGTGCGCTACGCGCTGTCCATCGCGTGTTTCCTGCCCTGGATCTTCCTGGCCGGCGTGAAGTGGCCGAGCAACCGCAGCCAGTGGTTCCACCTCGCGGTCACCGGTGTGCTCATGCACGCGGGCTACCTCGGCGGCGTGTGGGCGGCGGTCAAGGCCGGCATGGGCTCGGGCCTGTCCTCGCTCATCGTCGGCCTGCAGCCGGTGCTCACCGCGATCTGGCTCTCGGGCACGGGCTCCAAGGTGTCCAAACGCCAGTGGCTGGGCCTGGTGCTGGGTTTCGCCGGCCTGGTGCTCGTGGTCTCGCGCAAGTTCGGCGCGGGCGGGCCGGGCGATCAGGCCAATTGGCTCAACCTCTCGTTCGCGGTGATGGCCTTGATCGCCATCACCGTGGGCACGCTGTACCAGAAGCGCTTCGTGGCCGCCTGCGATGTGCGCACCGCCAACGCGGTGCAGCTGCTCGCGGCGCTGCTGGTGACCCTGCCGCTCACGCTGCTCGAAGCCGAGCTGATGGACTGGAACGGCGAGCTCATCGGCGCCATGGCCTGGTCGGTGCTGGGCCTCACGCTGGGTGGCAGCTCGCTGCTCTACCTGCTGATCCAGCGCGGCGCGGCCGCCTCGGTCACCAGCCTGATGTACCTGGTGCCACCGTGCACCGCGCTCATCGCCTGGCTGCTGTTCGCCGAACCCATCACGGCCGTCACACTGGCCGGCACCGCGCTCACCGCTTTTGGCGTGGCGCTGGTGGTGCGCTCTTCGTCGCGCTGACGCGTTTTTTCCAGGGCTCCTTGCGGAAGCTCTCCACCAGAAAGTCCACCAGCAGGCGGATGCGGCGCGGCGTCTGCGGTCGGTACGGCGCCAGCCAGTGGATGTCGGCGTCGGGCATGGCGTAGCTGGGCAGCACGCGCACCAGCTCGCCGCTGGCGATCTGCGGCGCGATGTCCCACAGGCTGCGCAGTATGAGGCCGTGGCCCGCCAGGCACCAGTCGCGCACCAGCTCGCCCGAGTTGCTCGACAGCGGGCCGCTCACCGGCACGTGCTGCACCTGCGCGTCCGACGCGCGCTGCAGGCGCCAGTGGTCGAAGCGCTGGCCCGGTCCGCCGCCGTTCTCGCGCACCACCAGGCAGGCATGCTGTTCCAGCTCTTGCAGGCTGCGAGGCGCACCGTGGCGCTCGAGGTAGGCGGGCGAGGCCACCAGCACGCGCTGGTTGGCCGCCAGGCGGCGCGACACCCACTCGGCCGCGCGCTCGGTGGGGGCATTCCACAGCCAGATGGCGCCGTCGAAGCCTTCCACCGCGAGATCGGGCAACTGCTCGGTCAGCTGCAACTGCACCTGAATGCCGGCGTGGCGCGCCTGGAACTCGGCCAGCGCGGGCCCGAGCCAGAGCCGGCCGAAGCCGAAGGTGGCCGCGAGCCGGATCGGGCCGGCGGGCTCGGCCTGGCGCTCGCGCAACTCGGCCTCCACCTCGTCGAAGGCGCGCAGCAGCTGCACCGCGCGCTCGCACAGCGTGTCGCCTTCGGCCGTGGGGCTCACGCGCCGCGTGGTGCGCTGGAACAGCCGCAGGCCCAGGCGGGCTTCGAGCGCGGCCAGGCGCTTGGTGACCACCGAAGGCGCCACGCGCAGCGCGCGTGCGGCCATCACCAGGCTGCCATGCTGGCGGACGGCGAGCACGAGTTCCAGATCGGGGCGGTCCAATTGTTTCCTTTTAGGAACGAATCAATTGCCGGATTATTGCCGCAATGCGGGCTATGCTGGCGCCCATGTTGAACGGATTCCTCCCCCACACCGTGCACCGCGATGGCGTCGCCCTGCACACCCGCATCGGCGGGGAAGGGCCGCCTTTGCTGCTGTTGCACGGCCACCCGCAGAGCATGGCCATGTGGCACCGCGTGGCGCCCAACCTGGCCCGGCACTTCACCTTGGTGCTGATGGACCTGCGTGGCTACGGCGATTCCGCGCGGCCCGCCGCCGACGCGGGGCACCTCGCCCACAGCAAGCGCGAGATGGCGCTCGACGCCATCGCCGCCATGGCGCACCACGGCTTCGAGCGTTTCGATGTGCTGGCGCACGATCGGGGCGCGCGCGTGGCGCACCGCCTGGCCGCCGACCACCCCGAGGCGGTGAAACGCCTGCTGCTGCTGGACATCGCGCCCACCCTGGCCATGTACGAGCAGACCGGTGAAGCCTTCGCGCGCGCCTACTGGCACTGGTTCTTCCTGATCCAGCCACCGCCGCTGCCCGAGGCCCTCATCAGCGCCGACCCGGCGCGCTATGTGCGCAGCGTCATGGGCAGCCGCCACGCGGGCCTGGCGCCGTTCGACCCGGCCGCGCTGGCCGAGTACGAGCGCTGCGCCGCGCTGCCCGGCACCGCCGAGGCGGTCTGCGAGGACTACCGCGCCAGCGCCACCATCGACCTCGATCACGACCGCGCCGATGTGGCGGCCCGCCGCCGGCTCCCGCAGCCGCTGCGCGTGCTGTGGGGCGAGCACGGCACGGTGGCACGCTGTTTCGATGTGCTCGCGCTGTGGCGCGAGCGCGCGGCCAAGGTCTCGGGCCACGCCCTGCCGTGTGGCCACTACATCGCGGAAGAGGCGCCCGAGCGCCTCATCGCCGAAGCCCTGTCCTTTTTTCAATCCCCTTCCGAGGAGCAACCATGAGCAAACACCGCATCGCCGTCATCGCCGGGGACGGCATCGGCACCGAAGTCATGCCCGAAGGCATTCGCGTGCTGGAGGCCGCGGCCTCGAAGTTCGGCATCGACCTGCAGTTCGACCACTTCGATTTTTCCAGCTGCGACTATTACGAGCGCCACGGCAAGATGCTGCCCGACAACTGGAAGGACCAGATCGGCGGGCACGACGCGATCTACTTTGGTGCGGTGGGCTGGCCCGACAAGGTGCCCGACCACGTGTCGCTCTGGGGCTCGCTGCTGATGTTCCGCCGCGAGTTCGACCAGTACGTCAACATCCGTCCGGCGAGACTCATGCCCGGCGTCACCGCGCCCGTGGTGCGCCGCGACGGCAGCCCGCGCGCGCCCGGCGAGATCGACATGGTGATCGTGCGCGAGAACACCGAAGGTGAATATTCCAGCATCGGCGGGCGCATGTTCCCTGGCACCGAGCGCGAGATCGTGGTACAGGAAACCGTGATGTCGCGCATCGGCGTGGACCGCGTGCTGCGCCACGCCTTCGAGGTCGCGCGCTCGCGCCCCAAGAAGCACCTGACCAGCGCCACCAAGTCCAACGGCATCGCCATCACCATGCCCTACTGGGACGAGCGCGTGGTCGAGATGGCCAAGGAATACCCGGACGTGAAGGTCGATAAGTTCCACATCGACATCCTCACCGCGCACTTCGTGCAACGCCCGGACTTTTTCGACGTGGTGGTCGGCAGCAACCTGTTCGGTGACATCCTCAGCGACCTCGGGCCGGCCTGCACCGGCACCATCGGCATCGCGCCCAGCGCCAACCTCAACCCCACGCGCCAGCATCCCTCGCTGTTCGAGCCGGTGCACGGCTCGGCGCCGGACATCGCGGGCAAGGGGATCGCGAACCCGATTGGTCAGATTTGGTGCGGTGCAATGATGCTCGACTTCCTGGGCCATCGTGGTGCACACGACGCGATCATGCAGGCCATCGAGGCCGTGCTGCAGCCCGGCAGCGGTGCCCCGCGCACCGCCGACCTGGGGGGCCAGGCCGGCACGCGCGACGTGGGCCAGGCCATTGCCGGGGTGCTCGCGGCCTCGTGAAGGAAGGATGGAGTTGCGACAGATTGTTGCGCGCGACATCCGTTGGATGAAAGCGTCTAGAATCTCGCCTCTTGCGCCGACAGGCACCGGGCCCAGGCTCCTCAGTATTGACAGGGGTTGTGCCCAGTGGGTCTAATCACCCAGCGTTTGCCACGGTGTTGGCATCGTCCTGCGGTCTAGAGCGATTGGGGTTTTTTGCCCGCGGCCCGCGCCGTCTTCGGAAAAAACCTGTCCTTACGGAACATTCATTTCACCTTCAAGAGGGGCTATTTGTGAACAAAACAGAACTCGTCGAACACATTGCCAAGCACGCCGACATCTCCAAGGCGGCTGCAACGCGTGCACTGGACTCCACCATCACCGCGATCCGCACCACGCTCAAGAAGGGTGGCACTGTGTCGCTCGTCGGTTTTGGCTCTTTCGCCGTGACCAAACGCCCCGCTCGCAAGGGCCGCAACCCCCGCACCGGCGCTGAGATTAAAATCAAGGCCGCCAAAGTGCCGAAGTTCCGCCCGGGCAAGGCACTCAAGGATGCGCTGAACTGAAGCGCTCACCGGATTTCCGGTGGGGTGCTTAGCTCAGTCGGTAGAGCGGCGCCCTTACAAGGCGTAGGTCGGCGGTTCGACCCCGTCAGCACCCACCACCATCGAAAAGGCGAACCAGGGTTCGCCTTTTTTGTTGTCGGAAACGGCAGCACCACGTAGCAGGATTCAAGGCATGTTCGATTCCATCCGCAATCACAAGAAGTACCTCATGGGCTTCCTGATGATCCTGATCATTCCCTCGTTCGTGCTGTTCGGCATCGAAGGCTACACACGCTTCAACGAGAGCGGCGCACCAGTGGCTGTCGTCGATGGAAAAGACATCACCAAGGCCGAGTGGGACCAGGCGCACCAGCAGGAGTCTCAGCGCCTGCGCGAAGCGATGCCCTCGCTCGACTCGCGCCTGCTCGACAGCGATGGCGCGCGCTACGCGACGCTGGAGCGCCTGGTGCGCCAGCGCCTGCTGGCCGCCGCCGCGACCAAGCTCAACCTGTACACCAGCGACGCGCGCCTGGCGCGCGACCTGCAGCAGAACGAAGCCATCGCCGCGCTGCGCAAGCCCGATGGCGCGCTCGACGTGGAGGCCTACCGCCAGCTCGTTGCCCGCCAGGGCTTGACGCCCGAGATGTTCGAAGCGCGCGTGCGCGCCGACCTCTCGCAGCGCCAGGTGTCGCAAGGCATCCTCGGTTCGAGCTTCGCGCCCACCGCGCTGGCCAACGTCTCGCTCAACGCCTTCTTCGAACGCCGTGAAGTGCGCGTGGCGCGCTTCGCCGCCAGCGACTTCGCTTCGCAGGTCAAGCCGACCGATGCCGACATCGAAGCCTTCTACAGCGCGAACCAGGCCTCGTTCCAGGCGCCCGAGCAGGCCGAGATCGAATACCTCGTGCTCGACGCGGCGGCGCTGCAGAACAGCGTGACCTTCAACGAAGCCGACGTGAAGACCTATTACGAACAGAACGCCTCGCGCCTGTCCGGCGCCGAGGAGCGCCGCGCGCGCCACATCCTGCTGACCGTGCCGGCCGGCGCGCCCGCCGCCGACAAGGACGCCGTGCGCAAGCGCGCCGAAGAGCTGCTCGCGCAGGTGCGCGCCAAGCCCGCGAGCTTCGCCGATGTGGCCAAGGCCCAGTCGCAAGACCCGGGCTCGGCCGCCAAGGGCGGTGACCTCGACTACTTCGGCCGGGGTGCCATGGTCAAGCCTTTCGAGGACGCGGTGTTCTCGCTGGCCAAGGGCGCGATCTCCGATGTGGTCGAAACCGACTTCGGTTTCCACATCATCCAGCTCACCGACATCAAGGCGCCGCCGGTGCGCAGCTTCGAATCCATGCGCCCCGAGATCGAGGCCGAGTTGAAGAAGCAACAGGCCCAGAAGCAGTACGCCGAAGCCGCCGACACCTTCAGCAACCTCGTCTACGAACAGGCCGATTCCCTGCAACCCGCGGCCGATCGCCTGAAGCTGCAGGTCCGCAAGGCCACGGTGCAACGCCAGCCGCAACCCGGTGCCACCGGCGCGCTGGCCAGCGAACGCCTGCTCGGCGCGCTGTTCGACACCGAGTCGATCGACAAGAAGCGCAACACCGAAGCGATCGACACGGGTTCGGGCCAACTGGTCTCGGCGCGCGTCGTGAAGCACTCGCCTGCCCACACCCAGCCCCTGGCGGAGGTGCGCGAGCAGGTGCGTGCGCGCCTGGTCGCTCAGCGCACGGCCGAACTGGCGCGCGCCGAAGGCGAGAAGCAGCTGCAGGCCTGGAAGGCGGGCGGCGACGCCAAGGGCCTGGGCAATGCCGTGGTGGTCTCTCGCGAGAACCCGCAAGGCCTCGCGCAGCAAGTGCTGACCGCCGCCCTGAGCGTGGACCCGAAGAGCCTGCCCGCCTGGACGGGCGTGAACCTGGCCGACCAGGGCTACGCCATCGTGAAGGTGGAGAAGGTGCTGCCACGCGATGTGCGCGAGGCGCAAGCCCTGGCCCAGGAAGTGCAGCAATACAACCAGTGGTGGGCCTCGGCCGAAAACGAAGCCTACGTCGAAGGCCTCAAGGAACGCTTCAAGGCCCGCATCCTGGTGCCTGAGCCGGCCACCACGCCGGCACCGGCCCGATGAGAGGGCTTGGGTTCGGGCTATAATGCTTAGCTTGCGGTGGCTGTAGCTCAGTTGGTAGAGTCCAGGATTGTGATTCCTGTTGTCGTGGGTTCGAGTCCCATCAGCCACCCCAGATGATTTCCCCAAAAAGCCCGGCTCCTGCCGGGCTTTTTTGTTGGTGGGTTGGATCGCGCCCTCCACGCTGCGCCATTGCAATCTGACCAAGCGCTTACCCGAGTCGCAGGTCTGAGGTCGGGATTTGTACCCATCCCCAGAGATGGGCAGGCATGCAAAGATGGATGGCGGAGACATTCACTCACCTGTCACAGGAGGGGCGATGATCAAGGTCATGAGCAAGGGTCACCGGAGCGTGCCCGTTATCTGCTGCGACGTTTGCGGGAGCTGGATCGACGACGCCGACGCGGGTGCTGTGGTCTTTCGCAAGATGACCGGTGACGATGACACCTCCGAGGTGCTGCACGCCCACAAGGGGCGCTGCCACGTGGTCGCGGAGGAGCGGTTCGGAGGACAGGTCAAGACCGGGTGGCATGAACTGCGCCAGCACCTCCAGTTCCTCACATTCAACACGGGCGTGCCGCCCGCCGCGCTTCAAAAGATGGATGGCGACAGAGAGTTGTAGCGCCGCGCGACTGCGCTGGCCCGATCAGGGCATTGCAATGGGGCAGGGGAATCTCACGGCTTGTCCTTCTTCATCAGGCCCAGATCGCGCAGCACCGCGAGGCGGCATACGCTGGCCATGGAGCGCTGCTCCCTGTCGGCCTTTTCTTTCACGCGTTCGAGTTCGTCGGGGAGCAATCGCAGCGCGATGGGGCGCTCGCTGATCGCGCCGTTGGGTGCTCGTTTGCGTCGTGCGGGCAAGGTGGGTTTGACCATGTTTCACCAGAGCGTGACCGCGTCACTCAGTTAGCATTGAGTAACGGGAAAATACACAAATGACTTAACAGAAGAGCTGAAATTCGCTTATTTTAACAGATGAATGAGAATATTCGCTTACTTCTGGGCGCTCGATTGCGTGAAGAGCGCGAGCGCCTCGGGCTCTCGCAGCTCGTGTTCGGTGCGTTGGGAGACATTTCGCTTCGCACAGAACAAGACTGGGAACGCGGCGTGTCGGCTGTGAAGTCCGACTTCCTGAACGTCGTGGCCCAACACGGCGTGGACGTTCTTTACGTCGTCACTGGTGAACGACTCTCCGCGAAGCTGACCCTCGACCCCATCCAGAGCGCCGTGCTGGGCAGCCTGGCACAGTGCTCCCCGCAGCGGCAGATGGAAGCGGTCCAGCACATGGCGCTGCTGGCCGCGGGCATGTCGCCCCAGCCACCCGCGGGCAGGGCATCCCCTTCGTCTGCGCTGACCAAGGCCGCCGCGAAAAAGCCCGCCCGCGGCGTGGGCGTGGCGAAGGCGCGCAAGGGCAAGTAGCGCACGAGGCGGCCGCCGCCCACCTCACTCCTTGTAGGAAGGGTCGGTGCGGTCGAGCAGGCGCAGCAAGGCTTGCCAATCACGTCCCTGGATGTAGGACGGTGAGCCATCGAATTGCGCGATGGCGTGTCGGCACACGTCTTCAGCGGGGTAGATGAGTTTCTGGGTGCCCGAGGTGGCGGCGATCTGAATTTGGCAGGCGCGTTCCAGGTAGAACATCAGCTCGAAGGCTTCCGGCACGGTGCGCCCCATGGTGAGCAGCCCGTGGTTGCGCAGGATCAGGACGTTTCTGTCGCCCACGTCGGCAATCAATCGCTGCTGCTCGTCGTTGTTCAGCGCGATGCCTTCGAAGTCGTGATAACAGAGCTGCCCGTACACGCGCATGGCGTGTTGCGAGATGGGCAGCAGGCCCTCCTGCTGTGCCGCCACCGCCACGCCGGCTGCGGTGTGCGTGTGCAGGACACAACCCACATCCGGGCGCGCGCTGTGGATGGCGCCGTGAATGACGAAGGCCGCCGGGTTCACGTCCAGCTGCACGTCCTCGGCCAGGTTGCCGTGCACATCCACCTTGACCAGGTTGGAGGCGGACACCTCTTCGTAGAGCAGGCCGAAGGGGTTGATGAGGTAGTGCTCGTGCGACCCTGGAACCCGCGCGGAGATGTGGTTGTAGATCCAGTCGGTCATGCGGAAATGGGCAATGAGCCGGTAGCAGGCGGCCAGCTCCACCCGGGCCGCCCATTCCTCGGGCGAGACCTGTTCGCGCAGTTGTTTCCGTTCCTTCAGCAAGACGGCGAGTTCGTCGTTGTTCAGCATTTCAATCTTTCATCGTGGGAGCGAGCGCTGCGCAGGAGCGCCGCACTTCGCGGGTCCTGGTGTCACTCGGCGGAGATGCCCTTTTGCTGAATCAGCTTGGGCCAGTAGTCCGCATCCTGTTTCCATTGCAGCGCCATCGCGGCGGTGTCGGTGGGCGTCGGAATCAAGCCGAGCTCCAACAGGCGGCTGTTGACCGACGGGTGGGCCACCGCCTTCTGCAGTTCCGCGCTGAGTTTGGCGATCACGTCCTTGGGCGTGGCGGCGGGAACGACGATGCCTTGCCAGGGCAGCATTTCAATGTCGGCATAGCCCAGTTCGATGAGGGACGGCACATTGGGCAGCGAGGCGAGGCGGGCCTTGCCGAAGGTGGCGAGGGGCTTGATCTTGCCGGCCTTGATCATGGGCATGGCCGCGACGGTGTCCACCACGATCAGCGGGATCTGGCCGCCCAGCAGGTCCTGAAGGGCGGGGGCGGCGCCACGGTAGGGGGTGTGGACCACGTCGAGCGTGTTGCGGTCCTTGAGCATTTCCATGGCGAGGTGGTGAGGCCCGCCCACGCCGGGCGATCCGTAGCTGAGCTTGCCGGGGTTGCGCTTGATCTCTTCGATGAGCTGGCGCGCATCGGTGAGGTTGGAGGTGGCGTTGACGGCCAGCAACAACGGGAAGCGCCCCAACAGGGCCACGGGAGCAAAGTCCTTGGACGGTTGGTAGCTGAGCTTTTTGAACAAGGCCGTGTTGTAGACCAGGGTGCCACCATCGACGCTCATCATGGTGTAGCCATCGCCTGCGGCCTTCGCGGTGGCATCGGCGGCAATGACCGTGGCGCCACCCGGGCGGTTTTCGATCAGCACCGGCTGCTCCATCTGGATCGCCAGTTGCGCGCCGACCGTGCGGGCCAAGGCATCGGTTCCGCCGCCCGCCGCATAGCCCACCACCCATTTGATGGGCTTGGTGGGGTAGGGGTCCGCGGCCAGGGCGGTGATCGCCAGCGACGCGACGAGGGCCGCGCCGAGCTGTCTGAAGAGGGGCATGTGTGTCTCCTGGTGGGGCAACGTTGTGGTGTGGCGCAGTCTAGGGACGCCCCTTCGCGCCGGACATGCCATGTGGGCCCTGAGGCATACCGAATCGGAATGCTCAAGAACCGGAGCAGACTAAGATCCGATCCCCTTCCTCCAAGGCCGCGGCCATGCCCTCCATGCTGTTGAATCTGCGCGAGCTTCATGCGTTTCAGGCGGTGATCGATGCGGGCTCCCTGAGCAAGGCGGCGGAGAGCCTGCACATCACGCAGCCGGCGCTCAGCCGGATCATTCGGCGGCTGGAGGAACAACTGGGCGTGGCCTTGTTCGAGCGGCACCAGTACGGCGTGGCGCTGACGGACTTCGGCCGGCGGCTGGAGCCTCATGCGAGGCTGATGCTGTCCGAGTCTTCCCGGGCCGTGCAGGAAGTCGATGCCCTGCGCGATCAGCCCGGGGGCGTCGTGCGTTTTGGCGCGGTGGTCAGCGCGCTCGCGAGCTTCGTGCCGGGCGTGGTGGAACGCTTGCTGGCCCGGATGCCGGGTCTGCAGGTGGTCTTGGTCGAAGGGCTCTCGGAAGACCTGCTGCAGCAGCTCGCCCGTGGCGAGATCGACCTGGCCTTGGCGTTTGCCGTGTCCACCTCCGATGACATCACCACCGTTTCCCAGAGCGAATGGCAGGAGGGTTGCCACGTGGTCACCGGGGCCACCCACCGTTTGTGCGGGCGCCAGGACCTGCGCTTGCAGGATTTGCTGGGCGAGGCCTGGGCCCTGGCCCCACGGGGAACGCAGCCGCGTGACGAGTTGAAGCAGATGTACCTGGACCACCACCTGCCGCCGCCGCAGGCCACCGTGGAGTCCCGGTCCATGGCGGCGTGCGCCAGTTGGTGGCCGGGGGCTCGTTCCTGGGCTGGATGCCACGCCAGCTCGTGACCTCGTTGTCCGGGCCGGGAGAGGGTGCGATCCGCATCCTGCCTCTGCAGGACGTTCGCTCCGTGCGCCGATTCGCGCTCTATCGGCGCCGCGAGGGCACGCTGTCGCCGGCCACGCTGGCGCTTCGCGACGAACTGCTGGCCTACATCCGCACGCTGTAAGCGCCGGCGCACGCCGTTAAGCCAAAATGGCCGGCGAACGGCAAAGCCTGAACCTCAACCACCGGCGTTGAGCCCCATGGTCGCCGAGGGAGAACACCGTGGCCATCCGCGTCAACGCGCCTTATCAGGCGGTCTACATCCATGAGCCGCTGGGGCATGAGGTCCCGGCGCTCAACACACCATGGTCGGTGGCCGGTCTGTTCCGGTTCGAAGCCGACGTCAACCTCAATACCCTGATCGTCGCGCTGTACGGCACCACGAACGCGGCTTCGTGGGTCGGGCTTTACATGAATTCCGACGGCATCACCTGCCAGCTCGAGGGCTACAACGGCGGGTCGCCCACGGTCAGCTCCAGCTACACGCTGGAGGTGGGCCGGGAATACCGCCTGGCCATCGACTACAACGGCGCGGGCACCGTGCGCATGTTGCTCGATGGCGCGGTGGTGCTCTCCATGGCGTTCGTGCCCAATGCGGGCACGGCCGGCGAGCGCTCGCTGCAATGGGGCGGCTATGGCGAGCTGGCGGGCTACACGGACTGCACGATCGCGCGCTGGCGCATGTGGACGGCCGTGCTGACCGAGGCGGAGCACCGCCGCGAGTACCGCTCGACGGTGCCGTTTCGCACGCGCAACCTGATCCACAACTGGCCGATGGATGCCGGCAGCGGGCGGTTCGACGACACGATGCCCGGCGAGCCCCCGCTGGCCGACAACCCTGCCGAGCCGTGCGGCGATGGCAGCGATTTCACCTACCTGCCCAGCATTTTCGGTGTGCCTCAGGTCGTGGACCTGGGCACCTCGGCCACGCCCGGCGCGCGCACCGTCAACGTGCCGCAGTGGGCGGAATTCGTGGCCGTGCACATCGTGGGCAGCGATGACACGGCTGTGCCTTATACCGATCTGGCCTCCATCGCTTCGGACTTCGCGGCAGCTTTCAGCCAAACGGGCAACGGCGCCATCGCCACGGCGGCGGGTGGCTGGGTGTGCACGGCACCGGTGGCGAACTGGGCCGCCGGCCGCAGCGTCACCATCGCGTTCACGCAGGCGAATTCGCTGGCTGGCGCACACGCCTTCGTCTGCTTCATCCAGGACACCACGGGTGTCACTGCGCGTGGCTATGGCCAGGCGACGGGCGATGGCACCACGCCGGGCGTGGCCAGCGCGTCCGGCGTGTCGGGCGGCCTGGCCCTCGCGCTGGACACCCGGCTGAACGCGTCGTCCGGTGCCTTTCCCGGCAACCAGTCGGGCTGGGATTCGGTGCTCACCGGAGAGTCCTCCGGGACCTTCGGCTACTGGGCGAGCTCCCGCCTTCGGTCCAAGCCCATCACGGCCACCGGCACCGAGACCGCCACGACGCAGAACACGTACGCCGGGCCGATCACCCTGGCGACCTGGGCCCCGGCGAGCCTCGCCACGGTCGCGCCAACGGTCGCCTTCCCGGTGGCTGCGGACGTGACCGCCAGCGGCAACAACACCGCGAGCAGCAGCTGGGCGGTCAGCCATCCGGCTGCCGCGGCTGGCGACCTGCTGACCTTCCATCTGGCCTGGGACGACAGCACGGACACCACGTCGGTGAGCGCGCCCACCGGCCCGAACGGTGAAGTGGCCACGTCCATCGCGGGCCCGGTCGCATCGAGTGGCACGGAGGTGCGGGCGCAGGCCTGGCGGTACATCGCCACGGGCGCCTGGAGTGCCGGCACGCGCACGTTCACGCCGAGTGCCAGCGAGCAGTGGACCGCCGCCGTCCTCAAGGTGCGCGCGGGCGAGTTCGACGCATCGACACCGGTCGGCGCCACCGCCACGCGCGCGAGCGCGGGGGGCGCTGAAACCACGGTGCTGTCGCCCGCCTTCAGCGCGGGCTCGACCGATGGGGGCGGGCGCTTGGTGTGCTGGGGCGCCGTGGACGATGACCCGGTGATCGCGAACGCCAGCGCCTGGTCCACGTTGAACAGCGTGGATCGCGGCGCGGTATCCGGCACGCTCGCGGCGCGCAACCTGGAGGCCACCGACAGCGAGGCCTTCACGGCGGGCGGTTGGCGCATTGCCGGCGACAGCTGGGCCACCCTGGCCTATGTGATTCGCAAGCCCTAGGGCTCGGGGGCCGGGCGCGCGACCAATCACGGGTCGCGCATGGCGTCCTTGATGCTGCGGGCCGCCTGGGCCACCAAGGGCCCGACGCGTTTTTCCAGCAGGGTCTTGCTCAATTGCTGCGAAGGGCCCGCGCAGGAGAGCACGAAGATTTCCGAGCCCGTCACGATGGGCACCGCCGCCGCGCTCAACACGCCGCCGCGCACGCGGCGGGACACGACGAAACCCAGCCGCTTGTACTCCGCATGGACGCGCTCCACGTCCGCGCGGTAGCGGGTCCAGTCCACCGAGGCCATGCGCTGGAGGTTTTTCAGGATGGCGGTGCGTTCGTTGGCCGCGGCGGCCACCAGGTAGGCCAGCCCGAGGGAGGTGGTCTCCATCGCCAGCAGGTCGCCCACGGCCTTGTTGATGGTGATGGTGCTGACGGGCGGGCGGACCACCTCCAGCAGCAGCATGTGGGCGTGTTCGCGCGTGGCCAGCAGCACGGTGACGTCCAGCGTCTGGGCCAGCTGCCGCATGAGCGGGGCGGCGATGCGTTGGATGCCATGCTTTTGCATGGTGATGGAGCCGAAGTTCAGCGTGCGGCCGCCCACCCGGTATTTGCGGACCTGGTCGTCGAACCGCAGGTAGCCCAGTTTCTCCAGGGTGCCGGTGAAGCGCGACACGGTCGCTTTGGGCATGCCGGTGATCTCCACCAGCTCCTGGTTGCCCAGCACGTCCGACTGCTCGAAGGCGGACAGGATGGACAAGCCCTTGGCCAGCGAGGCGACGAACCCCCGGTCGTTCGGGTGGGGAATGGAGGACATGCGCGGTGGGTGTGCGTGGGGGAGCCAAAGCGGAGGTCGCCAGCCATGGTATCGAAACACTCGCCATCGGCCACGGAACCCTCTTCAGTTCCGGCATGCGGAACTGCTGCGCATATCGGTCGCCCGAATGCGGGCCGCTTCTTAGAGTTGCACCGCATGAACACCTACCGATTTCCTGACTACGAAGTGGCCGGCGATGCCGACACCACGGTTTTCCTGCTCCACGGTGCGTACGGCAGCCGAGCCTACTTCCGCCCGCTCATCGACACCCTGGCCCGGGCCGGCTACCGGGTGGTGGCCTGGGACGCGCCGGGTTACGGCCTGAGCCCCTTGCCGCAAGGCGGCTTGTCGATCGAAGGCCTGGCCGAAGCCGCCGCGCGCCTGATCGAACGCGAAGGCAGCCGGCGCAATGTGGTGGTGGGCCACAGCATGGGCGGCATCGTGGCGCCACTGGCCTCGCTGCTCTCCCAGGGCCGGGTGCACGGCGTGGTGATCTCGGCCACCGTCGCCACCTTCTCGCGCAAGTCGGCGCAGGACAAGGCGACCTTCGCCGAAGAGCGCATCGGCCCCATCCGGCGCGGCCTGCCGTTCAAGGAAGCGGCCTTGCCGGTCATTCGCGGCATGTTGGCGCCGACCTCGTCGGGGCCCCTGGTGGACCTGGTGGTGGACGTGGCCTCCGGCATGCGCGCCGAGACGTTCTGCGCCGCCATCGAAGCCATCGTCGGCTACGACGGCGAGGACAACCTGAAGGCGGTGAACGTGCCGACGCTGCTGATCGCGGGCGCGCAGGACAAGGTGGGGCGGCCAGAGGGCATGCAGTCGCTCACCGCGCTGATTCCCGATTCGCGCTTTGTCTGCATCGACGGCGCCGCGCACTACGCCTTCGCGGAGCAGGCGCCGGCGTTCAACGCCGCGCTGCTGGGCTTCCTGTCCGAACTGCCGGCCCCGCGCGCCTGAGACCCACAGAAAGAGGAGCATCGACATGAGCAGCACCGTCGTCAACACCGTTCACAGCACCCTCAAGCCCACCGACAACCCGTTTCTGAACGGCGCCTTCCGGCCCAATTTCAACGAGCATGTGGCGCACGTGGGCAGCCTGAAGGTCATCGGGGAGATTCCCAGGGACCTGGACGGCCTCTACATCCGCAACACGCACAACCAGGTGCACGAGCCCATGGGGATCTACCACCCCTTCGATGGCGACGGCATGCTGCACGCCGTGCATTTCCAGAACGGCCAGGCGTCCTACCGCAGCCGCTTCGTGCGCACCACGGGTTTCCTGGCGGAGCAGGCGGCCCAGGCGTCGCTGTGGACCGGCATCCTCGAACCGGACAAGGGCGCGCGGCGCGGCTGGGGCGCGATGGGGTCGATGAAGGACAACGCGGGCACCGACATCATCTGCCACGCGGGCAGGCTGCTGGCCACGATGTCGCAGGGCAGCGAGCCCTGGCGCCTGGACCCGATCTCGCTGGACACGCAGGGGCCTGACGCCAGCTGGGCCCGGCACGTCATGCCGCACGGCATCGGATCGCACTACAAGGTGGACCCGGAGACCGGCGAAATGATGTTCTTCAACTACCCGGAGGTCTGGCCCTACATGCACTACGGCGTGGTGGACCGCCACAACCAGCTGGTGCACTACGTGCCGGTGGAACTGCCCGGCGCGCGCTGGCCGCACGACCTGGGCATCACGAAGAACTACACCATCCTGCACGACACGCCGCAGTTCTTCGATCCGGCGCTGTTGAAGAAGGGGGTGAGAAAGCTGGCGTTCCACCCGGAGGTGCCGGCGCGCTTCGGGGTGATCCCGCGCCGGGGCAGTGGGGCCGACGTGAAGTGGTTCGAGGCCACGTCCTGCCACATCCTGCACCTGTCCAACTGCTACGAGGACGGCGACGAGATCGTCATGGACGGCTGCATCATGCCCAGGCCCGTGATGCACCCTGTGGGCAAGACCGAAGGCGGTGATGTGTATGCGCGCATGAAGGCGCGCCTGGACAAGCACAACAACCCGACCATGATGCACCGCTGGCGCTTCAACCTGCGCACGGGGCAGACGACGGAGCAGTACCTGGACGACGAGATCACCGAGTTCCCGGTGGTGAGCAACGACTACGTGGGCCGTCCGTACCGCTACAGCTACAACATCCTCTACCAGCCGGGCGAGTGGCTGTTCTGCGGCTTGAAGAAGTTCGACCTGCAGACCGGCGCCACGCAGCGTTTCGAGTACGGGCCCGGCCGTTATGGCAGCGAGCCCCAGATGGCGCGCCGCCTGGGCGCGACGGGCGAAGACGACGGCTACCTGCTGGTCTACGTCACCGACATGGTGCAGGACCGCTCTGAAGCCCTGGTGTTCGACGCCACCGACATCGCCCGAGGGCCCCTGGCCACGGTGATCCTGCCCGAGCGGATTTCGGTGGGTGTGCATGCCTGCTGGGTCGAGGGCGATCGCATCCACGGCGAGCACCGCGACAGCCGCATGCTGCCCTGAGGAAAAAAAACCATGGACATCGTCTTCATCCCCGGTCTGAACAACACCGGCGACGTCTTTCGCGACGTGAGCGCCGCGCTGCCGGCCCACCTGCGCAGCCATTGCCCGGACCTGCCACCGCTGGAGCACATCGAGGCCCTGGCCGATGCGGTGCTGGCCGCGGCACCGGCGCGCTTCTATCTGGCCGGGTATTCCTTCGGCGGCTATGTGGCCCTGGGCGTGCTCGAAAAAGCGCGCGAGCGGGTGCGGGGCCTGTGCCTCATGGGGTCGAGCGCCCGCGCCGACTCCGACGCGCAGAAGCTCAAACGGCAGCAGGCGATCCAGTCGCTCGACGCCGCGACCTACGTGGACACCGCGTCGTCGTCGGTGGCCCCGTTCCACCCGGACAACCGCCAGCGGCCCGACCTCGTGGCCCGCCGCCGTGAGCTGGCATCGGCCTACGGCGCCCAGCGCTACCTGGCCCATGTGCGCGCCACCCTGCAGCGCCAGGACCGCTCGCACCTGCTGGATGGGTCCGTGCCCATGCTGTGGCTCGCGGGTTCGCACGATGCGGTCGTGCCCGTCCAGCAGCAGGCCGAAGAGGCCGCCCAGGCCCGGCACTGCCGGTACGTGGAGATCCCGGGCGCGGGGCACCTTCTGCCATTGGAGCAACCGCAGGCGGTGGCCGATGCCCTGTCCCGCTGGATCGTGCGCACCCCATGAGCCACAACACCACGCCACTGGCCATGGACGGCATCCGCGTGCTGGACCTGACCCAGGGCATCGCGGGCCCCTACGCCACCATGCTGATGGCGGCGCACGGGGCCGAGGTGATCAAGGTCGAGCCGCCGGGCGGGGACTGGATCCGAAACGCCCGCAACCAGATCCGGGGGCACGCGCCGGCCGCGATCGCCGTCAACGTGGGCAAACACAGCATTCAGCTCGATCTCAAGAACCCGGACGAACTCGCCCTCGCGCAGCGCATCGCGCAGACCTGCGATGTGGTGGTCGAGAGCTACCGGCCCGGCGTGGTCGAGCGCCTGGGACTCGGTGCCGAACAGCTGTGCCAGGACCGGCCCACGCTGGTCTATTGCTCGGTCACCGGTTTTGGTCGCGACAGCGAGCTCCGGGACCGGCCGGTCATCGACCACGTCGCGCAGGCCTACTCGGGCTGGATGCACGTCAACGCGGACGAGAGCGGCATGCCGCAACGCACGCGCAACGTGGTGCTGGCGGACCAGATCACGGGGCTGTACGCCTACCAGGCCATCGCCAGTGCTGTGCTTCGCCGCTTCCGTTTTGGCATGGGGCAGCAACTGGAGGTGACGCTCGCGGGCGCCATGGCCGCGTTCCTGGCGCCGCGCATCATCTCGAGCGCGCTCAGCGACGGCAAGGTGGGCAACGCGGAATTCACCGCGCCCACCGGGGACTACCCGACCCGGCAAGGCACCCTGGTCGTGGCGGTGCAGAAACCGGCCGACGTGGAGAAGCTGTTCGCGCTGCTGGGCCGGGTGGAGCTGCTGCAGGACGCGCGTTTCTCGACGCCGGCCTCCCGCCTGCAGAACGCCGAAGCCCTGCGGCGCGAACTCGCGGTGGTCTTGCAAGCCCGGACCGCGGCGCAGTGGGAGCAACTGCTCGCGCCCCAGGGCGTGATGGCCTGCGAGGCCCGCGACATTCCCCACTTCCTCGCATCGCAGCACAGCGACGGGCTCGATCTGATCGAAACCCTGGCGCTGCCCGACGCCGGGCCGTGCCCCCTGGTCAGGGTGCCCGGCGCGGCGCCCTGGCATGGGCGCCGCACGCCGCCGCGCTTCCCTCGGGTGGGCGAGGACCTTCAACACATCCTGGACGGGCTGGACGCGATCGACCCTCCGCCGTCCACCGCCATCGATCAACGCATTGCATGATGAAAACAGACACCGTCACGTCCTTCTTCAACCGCACGCCGCTGCGCCTGCCCGTGGTGGCCGCGCCGATGTTCCTCGTGTCAGGCCCTGAGCTGGTGCTCGAAGCCTGCAAGGCCGGCATCGTGGGGGCGTTCCCCACGCCGAACGCGCGCCCCATCGAAACGCTGGAGTCGTGGCTGCTCACCATCACCGAAGGGCTGAGGGCGCACCGGCAGGCCCACCCCGATGCCATCGTGGGGCCGTGGGCCGCCAACGTCGTCACGCACTCGTCCAACGCGCGCCTGTCGCAGGACCTGGCCTTGATCGAGAAGCACCAGCCCCCGATCGTCATCACGGCGCTGGGCAGCCCCAAGCCCGCGCTGGAGGTGGTGCACGGCTACGGTGGCATCGTGCTGGCCGATGTCGTCAACCTGCGCCTGGCCAAGAAGGCGGCCGACGCGGGCGTGGACGGCCTGGCCTGTGTCAGCGCGGGCGCGGGCGGGCACACAGGCTGGATGTCGCCGTTCGCCTTCGTCCGCGCGCTGCGCGAATTCTTCGACGGCATCGTCGTCATCGGTGGCGGCATCGCCGACGGCTACAGCGTGGCGGGCGCCACCATGGCCGGCGCCGACCTGGTCTACATGGGCACGCGCTTCATTCCGACGCAGGAGAGCATGGCCTCACCCGCCTACAAACAGATGCTGATCGATTCGACGGCGGAGGACCTCGTCATCAGCAGCGGCATCACCGGCACCCCGGCGAGCTGGCTCAAGCCTTCGCTGCGCGCAGCGGGCCTGGACCCGGACGACCTGCCGCCCACACCGCCCCGGAATTACGACAGCAACCGTTCGTTCACCCAGCGCAAGTGGGTCGATACCTGGACCGCCGGCCAGGGCGTGGGCGCCATCAAGCGCATCAGCCCGGTGGCGGCGGTGGTGGACGAGCTGGAGCGCGAGTACGGGGAAGCGACCCGGCAATGGCGCCGGTTCGGTCAGCGGGCGGCCGAGACCGCGTTGTGATGTTTTGATATGCACCAAGGAGACAAGACGTGAAATTCTGGAAAAACTGGCTGGCGGTGGTGGCACTGGTGGTGTCGGGTTCGGCCACGGCCGCCTGGCCCGAGCGGCCCATCACCCTGATCGTTCCCTTCCCCGCAGGGGGCCTGGCCGATGCGGTCAGCCGCTCGCTCTCCGAGGAGGTCAGCCGCATCCTGGGCCAACCGCTGATCCTGGAGAACCGGCCCGGCGCCAACGGCCGCATCGGCCTGGAGCAGCTGTCGCGCGCTCCCAAGGACGGCTACACCCTCGCCGCGACGGTGCCGGGCATGATGATCTTCCAGCCCCTGACGGAGAAGACCTACAAGTTCGACCCCCTGAAGGACTTCGAGCCCATCACGATCGCGGTGGACACGTACAACGTGCTGGTCACGCACCCGCGCGTCTCGGCCACGGGGGACCTGCGCGAACTCGTGGCCAAGGCCAAGGCCCACCCCGGGCAGATGAACTACGGCACACCCGGCAGCGGCAGCAGCTTCCACTTCAACACCGTGGTGCTGACGGACAAGCTGGGCATCCAGGCCACGCACGTGTCCTACCGTGGGGAGGCGCCGGCGCTGATCGATCTGGCCGGCGGCTCCATCGAGTTCATGCTGGCCGGGCAGTCGGCGCGGCCCTACATCCAGGACGGCAAGATCAAGCCCATCGCGGTGACGTCCCGCCAGCGCGTGGGCATCCTGCCCAACGTGCCGACCTTCGCCGAACTCGGCGTCGATTTCCGGACGGACGGGTGGGTGGGCTATGTGGCGCCCGCCGGTGTGCCCAAGGAGATCCTCGATCGCGTGAGCGAGGCCTTCCGCGCGGCCATCAAGCTGCCCAAGGTGCGCGAGCAGATCGCCGCGATGGGCTACGAGCCCGTGGGCAACTCCCGCGAGGAATTCCGCAGCCTGATCAAGGACCGGCTGGAGCACTACCGGGGGCTGATCCGCTCGGGCGCCGTGAAGATCGACTGAGCCCTAGCGGCCACCGGGCACGAACTGGTTGGTGTAGAGCTCTTTCACCGGGGTCTCGCGCGGCACCACGCCGTTGGTGACGTAGAACTTCTGCAGCTCGGCCAGGCGGGCCTCGTCCATCGTGCCGGGCACCTTCTGCGCGGCGTACACGTACTGGTTGAACATCTCGAAAGCCTTCTGGATGTTGGCTTCCTTGCCCTTGTGCACCGGCACGTGCGCCACGTAGGCGGCGGTGGCGGCCTTGGGGTCGGCCATGATGTCCTTCATGCCCTTGAGCGTGGCGCGCACCAGCTTCTGGATCAGCTGCGGGTTCTTGGCGATGGTCTCGTCGGAGGCGAGGATGGCCTGGGCCATGCTCTTGAAGTAGATGTCGGCCGGCAGGATGTCGACCTGCGCGCCGGCCTCCATCGCGCTCACCGTCCAGTCGGGCACCGTGGCCATGGCGGACGCGCGTTTCGCCGCGAACTGCTGCCACACACCGCCCGGGCCGGCGGCCTGGATGTTGACGTCGTTCTTGGTCAGGCCGACCTTGCTGAGCATGCCCAGCAGGGCGTAGTAGGTGGTGTCGGTGTAGGCCAGGACGGTGACGGTCTTGCCCTTGAGTTCGCGTGGGCTCTCGATCTTCTCGTCCTTGTGGCTCACGAGCTGGGTGAGCGAGCCGGCGCCGAGCACGGCCACGGCCTTGACGGGGATGCCCTGGGCGCGGGCGATGATGGGGGTGTCGCCGATGGCGCCGCCGATGACGGCGTTGCCGGCACCGATCTGCTTGGCCACGTCCACGCCGCCGCGCGCGGTGACGAAGTTGACCTTGAGGCCTTCCTGCTCGTAGTAGCCCTTGGCCTGGGCCAGCATCCAGGGGCCGAAGGCCGGCAGCGTGGCCGGCGCGGGCAGCAGGTAGGTGACTTCCTGCGCTTGCGCGTGGGTCAGCAGCGGGAACGCGGTGCCGCTGGCCATGAGCAGTGCCAGCACGCTGCGGCGGCTCGTGCGGGCCAGGGGGCGGAACAGTCGGGGCATGGGAAGTCCTTTCAATGGCTGAGGGTGTGAAGCTGGCGGTAGAAGTCGTCCACGTGGGCCTGGGCGCTGGCGGGCAGGGCCTGCAGGGCCTGGGCATGGCGCGCCGGGTCCTGCTCGGCACCGGCGCGGCCCACGCGGTGCGAGGCCTCCTGCACGAAGCGGCACACGGGCGCGCGGCGCTCGCCGAAGCGGGCCAGGGCCGCCGGCACCGGCGCGCCGTCTTCGAGCAGGCGGGCGAGCACCACGGCGTCCTGCAACGCGAGGGCGCCGCCTTGTCCCATGAACGGGGTCGATGCGTGGGCGGCGTCGCCGATCAGCACCACGCGGCCCTGGTGCCAGGGCAGGGGCATCACCACCTCTTCCACCGCGGTGTAGAGCACCTCGGTGTCGGGCGAGATCTCGTCGAGGAAGGGGCGCACCGGCCCGCCGAATTCGGTGAAGCTCGCGCGCATGGTCTCGGGCCAGTGGGCGGGCTCGAACCAGGTGTCCTTCGGCTGCGCCACGGTGCCGAAGATGTAGAGGCGCTCCGGCGAAATCGGCATGATGCCCAGCCGCTTGCCCAGGCCCATCATCATGATCTTGTCCACCAGCGCGGGCGGGCGCCGGTGCACGCTGCGCCAGACACCGAAGCCCGAGTAGGTGGGCTGCACCTCGGGCCAGAGCAGCGCGCGCAGGCCCGAGCGGATGCCGTCGGCGCCCACCACGAGGTCGAAGGACGCCTCACCGCCATCGGAGAAGCGCACGTGCGCGCCGCCCTCGTCCTGTCGCAGGGACAACACCGTGGTGCCCAGGCGCACCGGCACCCCCAGCGTGTCGAGCCGGCCGGACAGCACGCGGTGCATCTCGGCCCGCTTGATGCCCAGGATGGCGGGCGCGGGCGGTGTGCCCAGGCTGGGGTAGACCACGTCCACCAGGTGCCGCCCGTCCTGGTCCAGGTAGACGTTGCGGCCGGAGGCGATGGGAAAACCCGCCTCGACCAGGTCCTGCATCGCGCCGATCTGGCGGAAGTGGTCCAGGCCGTTGCTGTAGACGAAGATGCCCGAACTCTGGAAGCGCCATTGCGGCTGTTTTTCAATCACCTCGACCTGCCAGCCGCGCTGCGCGAGCGCCAGGGCGGCGGAACAGCCGGCAATGCCGGCACCAACGATCAGAACTTTTTTCATGGGGGAACCAGAAGACCAACGCGGACGCGGTCGATTCTTGGTCAGGCCCCGCCCGTGTTCAACCTTCGGGGCGCCGGATCTGGGCACCGATCGTCCGCGACTTGATGCACTGGCTGGGCGTCTGCCCGGCCCAGCGCTCGAACGCGCGGGAAAACGCCTTCTCCGAGCCATAGCCCACGCCCTGCGCCACGCGCCAGACGTCGTCCGCACCTTTGAGGAACTGCTGGCGCGCGATGCCCATGCGCACCGAGGTGAGGTAGCGCAGCGGGGTGGTGCCCATGAGTTCCACGAAGCGCTCGCTGAACACCGAGCGCGACTGGTGGCTCACGCGGGCCAGGCTCTCCACCGACCACGGCAGCTCCGGGTGGGCATGCATCTGCGCCAGGGCCTTGCCAATGGCCTTGTCGCGCACGCCGTTGAGCCAGCCCTGGGCGCCAGCGGGGCCATGGTGCAGGTGCTCGCGCAGCACGTGCACCAGCAGCAGGTCGGCCATGCGCGCGGTGGACAGCTGCCAACCGGGGCGCTGCTCGATGGTCTCGTCCACCATGGCCTGGGTGGCCAGCGCCAGGGTGCGCGTGGTGGCGATCTCGGCCGCGCGCAGCACGATCAGCGGCGGCAGCCAGGACAGCAATGAGACGCCCTGGTGCTGCGGCATCCACAGGTGCAGCGAAAAGAGCTCGGTGGCCGCGCCGCCACCGCCGTGGGCGAAGGTGATGGGGTGATCGCCGTGCGCGCCGCGCATGTGCCGCTGCAGCAGCGAGCGGAACGGCACGGTGTCCTGGCCGATCTCGGAGGCGGCGACGTGGGGGCCGCCCTGCGGCAGCATCACGATGTCGCCGGGCTGCACGTGCACCGCGTCCAGCCCGTCCATCTGGATCCAGTAGGGCTCGCCGGTGCACACGCGCATCAGCAGGCCTTCCACGCCTTCGGAGCGCAGCGCCCACGGCGCCGTGAGCGAGAAGCGCGCCGTCACGGCGCGGTCCGTGCGCAGGGTGCCCAGGACCAGGCTGATCAGATCGCCGGACGAGGTGCCCATGAAGGTCCGGGAGGCGGGGCCGTCAGGCCGACGGCGCCTCTTCCAGTTGCGCCCGCAACGTGGCCACCTGCTCGCGCAGCGCGGTGTTCTCCGCCTGCAGCGCCGCGACCTTCTGGCGCAGGGCCGTGAGTTCATCGGTGCCTGGCTCGGCCGCTTCGCCGGCCGCGTCCGCATCGGCCTCGGGCGGCTTGCGGCGGGCCTCGCGCACGCGCTTGGCCGCGAGCTTGAGCTCGTCCTTGCCGGCCAGGGCGGCGGCCTTCTGTTCTTCCGGCGGCAGGCTGGCCACGGCCGCGGCGGCGTTGAGCGACACGGCCCCGGCCTTGAGCGCGTCCACGAGCTCGGGCGCGGCCTGTTTCTGGATCTTCTCGATCATCACCACCTGGCTGCTGCTCAGGCGCGCGGCCTTGGCGATGTCTTCGCGGCTGTGCAGCGGCCGGGGTTCGAGCGCGGCGACGGCCGGGTTTTGCGCGGCCACGGGCGCGGGGGCTTCCTCATCGGGCGGCAGGTCCTCCGGCGAGGGCGAGGTCGCCAGGATGCGCGTGCGCCGCTCGGCCAGGATCTCGCGCTTGCGCAGGGCCAGCACGCCGCGCTGGAAGTCCGACACGCTGCGCCGGCCCAGGTGCTGGTCGATCATCCACAGGTGCACGTCCTCCAGGGTCTGGAAGCGCGGGTTCTGTACGGTCTGGAAGGGCAGGCCGTGTTTCTGGCAGATGCCGTAGCGGTTGTGGCCGTCCACCAGCACGTCGCCCCACAGCACCAGCGCATCGCGGCAGCCTTCGGCGAGGATGCTGCGCTCCAGCGCATCGTGCTCGTCGGGCGTGAGGGGGTCGATGTAGGCTTTGAGTTCCGGGTTGACGGTGAGGTGCATGGGTCAGGCAGAGGGAGAGGCTTGGGGGCGCGAATTGTAGATGCCTCACTCAGACCCTCACCAAGATCGTGCTTGTGGAACTGGCCCCGTGTTTGCTTGATCAGTTGACGAATGGGCCGGCGCCGGCCCTGGCCTCTGGGTCCTGGAGGGTGAATGCACAGTTGAAGTACTTTTCCGCCTCGCTCCATGGCGCCCCTTCTTTCCACAGCGTCAAGAAGGCGCGACTGACCTCCACGACACTCGGACTGATTTGCAAGGTGTGGATCGCCAATGAGTCAAACGTGTCTTCGTGATCGTGCAAGCTGCCGATTTGACCGGCGTAGCTGTAGAACTGGGCGATCGTGCCCGGTTGCGGAAATCTGCCGAATGCTTCACAAGCCGCACCGGTCTCCGGGTTTCTGCCCGTGTGAGCTTGCGAGAAGCTGTCCTGAACCATGTGCAAAAGCGCGCCCATGGCGACCTTGTCCAGTTCTTTTCGCACTTCAACGATGCCGGTCGCGAACAAGTTCGTGGCGGTGATGTCGCCAGGGAAATAGACATCCAGTTGTGCCACATCGAGGGTCCGGATGAAGCGGCCTGCCGGGATGCTCTTTGATCCGAGTCCCCACAGGAATTCGGCCCACATCTTCATGCGAATCAAGGTATCTGCGGCGCGCTCACCATCGTGGGCAGCCATTGAGTGAAAAAATTGCAAGTCGCCAAAGTGCGACCGGTAGAGCAGATAGTCGCCAGGGCCAAATGCGGGTTCTCCGGGTTTTTTGGCCATTCGTTGTTTGGCGGTTTTATCCGCATCCGAAAAGAGGCCTTTCCAGCATTTGGGCTGAGCTGTTGAGCGCAGGGTCACTTTGGGGTCGCAGTCGGCGATCCGCGGTGGTGAGGCGCGATTCAGAGCGAAAGGCGGGTCGTCCGGCCATCGAACGCCATAGAGCAGCACCTGATTGACGCGAACCCCCTCCGTGGTCAGACAGGACGACTCGGCCCCCGCCGCCGCCGCGCAGTCCAGGGCATTCAAGGTGATTGCTTCGTGAACCGGGCTCTTGATCATGGGGAGCGCGTTGCCCACCAGCCATTGGCCTAAACCATCAACGAATTGATTTCCACCAAGATTGGCTAGCTTGCGGTCCACATCGCTGATGCGAGGGAGAATTTGAAAGGCCGAAGAAGCAGTGGGCCAAATGACCATTGCGATCACGGTTGCCGTGAGACATTGTTTCAGTGAGATGGGTTTCATTGATGTGCCTCTTGTCTTTGGCTTTCCGGGGTATCAATAGCGAGCGCGGAACGATGCTAAGCGAAAACGGGATGGCAGCAATTGATTTGACGTGCCTCTGGGAACAAATGGGTGACCATCAAAGAAGGTGTTTTCACATTTTTGAAGGGGTGGCGTCCAGGCTCATGAATTTGGCTGCCATTTTTTGCAAACCGCGCTAGAGTCGCACGGCGTCTAAGTCCAGCAACCTGAAAGGACCACCGAGATGTTTGACCTGTCGATGTTCACCCTCATCCATGTCCTCATCAGCGTGCTCGGCATCGTCGCCGGGCTCGTGGTCATCGGGGGCCTCATGGGCGGCGCCCGGCTCGATGGCTGGACCGCCCTGTTTCTCCTGACCACCGTGCTCACCAGCGTGACCGGCTTCTTTTTCCCGGCCACGCAGATCACGCCCGCCCACGCGGTGGGGGTCATCTCGCTCGTGGTGCTGGCGGTGTGCCTGGTGGCGCGCTACGCCAAGCAGATGGCCGGCAGGTGGCGCGGCACCTATGTGCTGACGGCCGTGGTGGCGGTCTACCTCAACGTGTTCGTGCTGGTGGTGCAGCTGTTCGTGAAGACGCCGCCCCTGGCGCAGCTGGCGCCCACCCAATCCGAGCCGCCGTTTGCGATCACGCAGGCCGTGGTGCTGCTGGTGTTCGCAGGGCTGGCTTGGGCGGCGCTGCGCGGCTTTCGCTTGCGGCGCTGAGCTGCGAGGGCTCAGGCCTCCAGCAGCGAGGCGCGCAGGCGTTCGAGCGCCTTCGCGTCCAATCCCATGGGGCCTTCGAGGTAACGGGGCAGGCCGCCGAACTCCTGCTCGATGGTGGTGAAGGCCGCGTCGAGAAAAGCGGGCTGCACGCTCCAGAGCACGTCCATCACATGCGCCGGGCCACGCGCTTCCACCAGCGGGCTGCGCACGTAGAGGTGGTTGGTGAGCAGGTAGTCCTGCACGATGTCGTCGCGCGAAACGCCCAGCGCGCTGAGCAGCAGCGCGGCCGCGAAGCCGGTGCGGTCCTTGCCGGCGGTGCAGTGGAACACCAGCGGCGTGGGCTGGTCGAGCAGGTGGCGGAAGAAGCGCGCGTACACCGGCGCGCCTTCGCGCGCGAAGCCCCGGTAGGTCTGGCACATCAGCGCCACGGTCTCGGCCTCGGTGGGCACCTGCCGGGCCGCGAGCAGTTCCTGCACGCGGTGCACCACGGTGGGTTCGATGGACAGCGCCAGCGTGGTCAGGCCGTCGACCTCGGAGGGCAGGGTGGCGCTTTCGGCCACGCCACGGAAGTCGATGCGGTGCGTGACGCCCAGGCCTTGCAGCGTGGCCCGGTCTTCGGGCGTGAGGCCCGCGAGGTGGTCGGAGCGGTAGACGCGGCGCTGGCGCACGCGCCGCCCGTCCAGGCCGGCGTGGCCGCCGAGGTCGCGGAAATTGGAGGCGCTGTTCAGCAGGCGCGCGGGAATGGGGTTGGGCTGCGTCGACATCCGGCCATTGTGCCCCCGGCATGTGTCAGGGTTTTTTGGCCGGTGCGGGCGCGGTGGCCACCAGCACGCAGGGGTCGCCCCCGGTCTTGTCGCCCTGCTCGATCAAGGGGATCACCGCGGCCGCCGGGCCCGCCGCCACGCCCAGCGCGAGGGCACCGAGCACCCGGCCCGCCAGGCGCCGGCCCTCGATGCCCACATCGGGGTTGCCCAGCGTGCCGGTGACGGTGATGGGCGTGCGCAGCGAGAGCGGCGACCAGTCCTTGGGCTTGGCGACCAGGCGCAGGGCCATCGACTCGTCGCGCAGGTTGACGTGGCCGTCGATGCGCACGGTGCTGTCGCGGTTGTCGATCACCGCCAGCCGGGGTTCGAGCACGCCGTTGCGCGCCACCATGTCGAAGCGCGCGCAGTTCAGGGGCAGCGGGTGGTCGCCCCGGATCAGCACGCCCAGGGCCTGCGCCAGGTCCAGGCCCATGGCCTCGGTGGCCAGGTGGGAGATGGTGCCGTCGCGCAGCGTCAGATCGACCGGGCCGTTCAGCGAGCCCAGGATGTCGGCCGTGGAGTTGCCCGCGCCGCGCACGTCCAGCTTGGCGGACAGCACGCCGGTGACGTAGGAACGCACCGCCTGTTCGCCGCCCTGGCGCGCCTGTTCACGTTCCTTCTTCAGGGCCTTGGTGGCGTTGGCCGAGGGGGCGGGGGCGCGGCGTCCTTGCGCATCCCGCGCATCCAGCCCGCGATGTCCACGCCGGCGACGTCCAGCCGCGCCTGCCATTTCGCGGGTTGCGCGTTGGCGTCGAGCTGGGTCATGCCCTTGAACTGGCCGCCCGACACCGAGGCCTGCAAGTCGTCCAGGCGCAGCACGCCCGCGTCGAGGTGGATGCGGGTCTTGAGTCCCTTCAGGGGCGCCATGGCGTCGGTGCCGAAGTCCACTTCATCGATGGCCACGTTCACGTCGGCGTCCATCACTTTCAGCGAGGGCAGGTCGAAGCGGCGCTGCGGCAGCACGCGGCCCTGGGCTTGCTGCTGCGGTGGCGCCTTGGCGGTGCCGCCTTCGCCACCGATGGCCGGCCCCAGGTCGGCGAACGCGAGCTTGGGGCCGGTGAGTTCGCCCGTGAGGCGGCGCGGGCTGGTGAGCTGGTGAAAACGCAGGTCGCCCGCGAGGCGGCTGCTGCCGATGGTGGCGCGCGAGGCCTGCAGGCGCCACACGCCGTCGGCTTGCGAGAGCCGGCCGCGCAGGTCGAAGGGCGGGGTCTGCGGCAGGGTGATGCCCAGCGGGCGGCCCACCTCGGCCAGCGAGCGGCCCTGGAACGACAGCGCGCCATCGAGCCGGGGTGTGCCCAGCAAGGCGGCGGCCTGGCCGTCGAACAGCAGCCTGGCCGAGGCCACCGTGCCCGCCACGCGCACCGGCACCCACTGCGCATCGGGCGCGACCTCGGGGTCCTGCAGCAAGGGCAGGGTGCTGCCCGCGCGCACCTGCAGGTCCATGGGCATGGTGCGGTAGCGGCCCTTGAAGGTGGCTTCATAACCCGAGGCGGGGCCGGTCACGGCCTCGCCTTCGCTGCCTTTCACGCCGATGGCCAGATCGACGTCCTGCACCGCATCCTTCCAGGCGACCTGGCCCTGGCCGATCACGAGCGAACCGAAGCGCGGCAGGCCACCCAGCGGATCGCTGTTCTCTTCGGCGCGAGGCTTGTCGTCCTTGTTGCCCAGCTGCCAGTTGGCGTCGCCACCGGCGATGCGCATCAGGTGCGCGTCGAGTTGATCCGCCTGCAGCCGCTGCAGCAGGCGGTCCCCGCGCTGCCAGCGCCAGATGTCGCCCCAGTGCCAGACCAGGGTGATGTGGCGCGCATCGAGCAGATGGGGGGCGCCGAAGCGCGCGTCCGAGGCGATGCGCAGGTGCTCCACCTCCAGCCGGGGCCGCCACAGCAGGTGCGTGCGCACCTGGCCCTGCATCTGCACCGGCACGCCGACGCCGCGCGTGGCGGCGTTCTCGATGGGTTGGCGCAGCACGGGCCAGCCGCTGTATTCGCCCCATGCCACGCCCAGACCGAGCACGGCGAGCACGCCACCGGCGATCCAGAGGGTTCGAGGGCGTCGCCTCTTCGATGGGGGAGGGTTGGTCTGAGCGTCCACGCTTCATTGGAACGCAGCATGGGCCGCATCGTTCGGTTTCGGCCCGATGACGCGGCCTTGTCCTACAGGGCGGCGGCGGCCAGCCCGCAGGTCGGTCGATAGAATCCAGATTCCGAATCTGAATGGGTTCTTCCATGCGCGATGCCCCGAGCGGAGATGCCGTGTCGGACACGATGGAGGTGAATGACGAGACGCATGCCCCGGATGCACGCTGGCTCTCACAAGGTGACGACTGGGTGTTGGAACTCAGCGGCGCCTGGCGCGAACACAGCGCCCCTCTCCCCGAGCTTCCGGCCACCGAGGTCGTGGGCGCCGTGCGCGTCCACGCGGGCGGCCTGCGCTCGTGGGACGCGCCCCTGGCTTCCGCGCTGTGGCATCAGATCGAACCCTTCGCGCGTCGCGGCGCGGATGTCGACCTGCAGGCCCTGCCCGAAGGCCTCCAGCAGATTCTGGCGCTCGCGCTGGACACCCCGCCCCCCGCCGCGGCGGCCCCGGCCGCCGCACGCGGCCGCGTGGCCCGCCTGGGTGCGCGCGTCACGGCCTGGTGGGCCCTGCGCCGCAAGACGCTGACCTTCTTCGGCGAGGTGCTGCTGTCCCTGGGCCGCTGGCTGCGCGGGCGCAGCGACATGCGCGCCTCCGACCTCGCGTGGCAGATCGAACAGACGGGGCCGCGCAGCCTGCCCATCGTGGCGCTGGTGTGTTTCCTGGTCGGTCTCATCGTGGCTTACATGGGCGCGGCCCAGCTGCAGCGCTTCGGTGCGCAGAACTACATCGCCGACCTCGTGACGGTGGGCGTGGTGCGCGAGGTCGCGGCCCTGCTGGTGGGCATCGTGCTGGCCGGTCGCGTGGGCGCGGCCTTCGCGGCGCAGATCGGCAGCATGCGCGCCAACGAAGAGGTGGACGCGCTGGCCACCATGGGCGTGAACCCGGTGGACTTCCTGGTGCTGCCTCGCGTGCTGGCGCTGCTCATCGTCGGGCCCATGCTGACCGCCTTCGGCGCGCTGGTGGGCATGACCGTGGGCTGGCTGGTGGCGGTGGGCATCTATGGCGTCACACCGCTGGAGTACGTGTACGCCAGCGCCCAGGCCATCACGCTGCCGCACGTGGTGGTGGGGCTGATCAAGGGCACCACGTACTCGGTGCTGGTGGCGCTCGCGGGTTGCCTGCAGGGCATGGCGGCGGGGCGCAGCGCGCAGGCCGTGGGCGACGCGACGACGGCGTCGGTGGTGCAGGCCATCGTGTGGATCGTGGTGGTGGCCTCCGCGCTCACCGTGGTGTTTCAACGCCTGGACTTCTAGATGAACGAACACCTGCACGCCCAACCCGCCCCGCCCCAGCCCGGTGCGGAACCGCTGGTGCGCGTGGAGAACCTGACCATGGCCTTCGGCAGCAACGTGATCCAGCGCGACCTGAATTTCGAGATCGCGCCTGGCGAGGTGCTGGCCCTGGCCGGCGGCAGCGGCTGCGGCAAGAGCACGCTGCTGCGCCACCTCATCGGCCTGCAGGTGCCCGCCAAGGGCCGGGTGCTCTACGGTGCGCGGGACCTGTACGCGGTCGACGACAAGGAGAAGGCCGCGCTGCTGCGCTCCTTCGGCGTGATGTTCCAGGCCGGCGCGCTGTGGAGCAGCATGACCGTGGGCGAGAACGTGATGCTGCCCATGCAGGTGCTGACCGACATGGAGCCCGAACGCCGCGAGCAGGAGGCGCGCTTCAAGCTCGCGCTCGTGGGGCTGGCGGGCAGTTTCGAGGCCGAGCCCGCCACGCTGAGCGGCGGCATGCGCAAGCGCGCCGCCATCGCGCGCGCCCTGGCGCTGAATCCGCAGCTGCTGTTCCTGGACGAGCCCTCCGCCGGCCTGGACCCGCTGACCTCCGCCCACCTGGACGAACTGATCATGCACCTGCGGGACGACCTGGGCACCACGGTGGTGATGGTCAGCCACGAACTCGAGAGCATCTTCGCGCTGGCCGACCGCCTGCTGTTCCTGGACGCGCAAAGCAAGACCATGACGGCGCTCGGCCCGCCCAAGGCATTGCGGCAGGACGGCCCGGAGGAGGTCCAGCGCTTCCTGCGCCGCGGTGCCGCCGCCCCCGTCAAAGAGGAAACCCCATCATGAAGCGCAAGGCCAATCCCACCCTCATCGGCACCTTCGTGGTGGCCGGCCTCGCACTCATCGCGGTGGCCATCATCACGCTGGCCGGCAGCAGCTACTTCACACGCAAGGAGCGCACCGTGATGTACTTCAGCGGCTCCGTCTACGGCCTGCAGGTCGGCGCGCCGGTGGTGTTCCGTGGCGTGCGCGTGGGCAGCGTGGAGTCCATCGAGGTGTCCTACAACCGCGAGACCGACGCCTTCTCCATCCCGGTGGTGGCCTCGCTCGACAGCGATGCCCTGCGCGGGCTCGATGGCAAGCACGGCGATGCGGCCTCCGATTCCGAACTGGCGCTGCCCGCGCTGGTGGAGCGGGGCATGAGCGCGCAGCTCTCGATGCAAAGCCTGCTCACCGGCCTGCTCTATGTGGACCTGGATCTGCGCCCCAAGCGCGTGGCCAGCACGCATGGCACGCGGCGCGGCCTGACCGAAATCCCGACCGCGCCCACGGCGATCCAGACCTTCCGCGACCAGCTCGAAGGCATCGACCTGCGCAAGATCACCGACGACCTGGCGGCGATCGCGGCTTCGGCCCGCGCCGTGATCTCGGGGCCTCAGCTCAACCAGGCCCTGAGCGACCTGGCCGAGATCACCGCGACCTTCAAGCGCGTGTCCGAGCGGCTCGACAAGCGCCTGGACCCGCTGGCCAACGAGTTGCAGCGCTCGCTCGTGTCCACCCGCACCGCGATGGACGGCATGGAGAAGGCGGCCAAATCGGTGAACGAGAGCGCCGTCGGTTTTGGCCGCACGTCCGAGCGCGTGTCCGACCTGCTGGCGCCCGACGCGCCCCTGGTGCAGAACCTGCAGCGCGCGGCCAACGAGGTGAGCCGCACCGCGGGCGCGCTGCGCGAGGCCACCGCGGGCGATTCGCAGCTGATGGTGGGGGCCGACCGCGCGCTGGACGACCTCTCGCGCGCCGCCCGCGCGCTGCGCGACCTGGCCGAAGCCCTGGAACAACAACCCGATGCGCTCCTGCGGGGCAGAAAGGTCAACGAATGAACCGCCCAGCCATGAACCGACGCGGCCTGCTCGCCGCCCTGGGCCTGGCGCCCGTGGTGTTCGCCGCCGGCTGCGCCGGCACCGATGCGCCGCCCACGCGCTGGTACGAGCTGCGCGCGGAGCCCCCGGAGCCCCGGCCGGCGCCCCGGCCGGGCGATGGCGCGGTGTGGGAGGTCTCCGGCCTGGTGCGCCTGCCCGGCTCCCTGGACCGGGACGTGCTGATGGTCTCCAGCGGCGCGTCGTCCCTGCTGCCGCTGCCCGGGCACCGCTGGGCCGAGCCGCTGCGCGAGAGCGTGCCGCGCCGCCTGGTGGCCGACCTGGCCCTGCTGCGGGGGGAGGGCCTGGTCTGGCGCGCGCCCGCGCCCTCGGGGGCGAACGTGACGCGGCAGCTGCGCGTCGAGATCGATTCGCTGATGGCCGACAGCGGCCGGCGCACCCTGCGCCTGCAGGCCCGCTGGTGGCTCACCGACCTGCGCGGCGGCGCCACGCCGCCCACGCTGGGTCAGGCCGACATCGAGGTCCCGCTGGCCGACGGCTCGCCCGACGCCCTGGCGGCCGGCCACCGCCTGGCCGTCTGGCGGCTGGCGCAGCGCATCGCGGGCGGCTGAACGAGGCTTCGAGAGGACCCGTCCCGAGGGGGACAGCGCGTTCGTCGGCTGGATTTCAGTGCCGGCGGTTCATGTCGATAGGCCGGAGGTGACCCGATCCTTTTGCCCGAACCTCCCAACATGAACCTCTTTCGCCACATGACCGTGAACGCCAAACTCTGGACCGGCGTTCTTGCCATCGTGCTCGCCCTGGGCGCGATGTTGTCCTTCACCGGCACCCGCTCCAGTGCCTTGACCAAGGAAGCCGACGAAGTGCTCGGCCGGATGTCCGACAAGACCGTGATCGCCACGGAATGGGCCGGCCTGACCGAAACCAACGTGACGCGCGTGCAGGCCTCGATCCTGAGCACCGACCCGTCCATCGACCAGCTCTACAAGGACGTCATTCCCGTGGGCGTGGCCTCGATCTCCGCGCTGCAGAAGCGGCTGGATGCGATGCCCATGAACGACGCCGAGAAGGCCCAGCTCGAGAAGATCGCCGGGCTGCGCCAGGCCGTGCTGGGCTCGCTGGCCAAGGCCAACGAGATGAAGAAGAACGGTGACACCGCCGGGGCCGTGGCCGAAATCACGTCCCGCTTCAACGCGGCAGTGCCCCCCTACGTGGCGGCGCTGCGGGAGTTCGCGCAGATGCAGGTGAGCATGCAGGCCGAGGCCCAGGTGAAGTTCGCCGCCGATCGCGCCAGCAACCTGACCATGGCAAGCGCGCAGATCGGCCTGCTGATCCTGGGCATCATCGCGGGCGCCTTCTTCCTCATCCGCAACATCCGCACGCCGCTGCGCGAAGTGGTGGCGTTTGCCGAACGCGTGGCCGGCGGCGACCTGACCGCGCGCATCCGCAACGACCGCCGCGACGAGTTCGGCGCGATGACCAAATCCCTCTCCGACATGCGCGATCGCCTGGTGCACGTGGTGGCCGACGTGAAGCGTGGCACCGAGAACATCACCGTGGCGGCGCGCGAGATCGCTTCGGGCAACAACGACCTCTCGGCCCGCACCGAACAGACCGCCGCCAACCTGCAGCAGACCGCCGCCAGCATCGAACAGATGTCGGGCGCGATCCGCCAGTCGGCCGACTCGGCGCGCGTGGCCAACCAGCTGGCCGACGTGGCCGGCCAGAGCGCCCAGAAGGGCGGCCAGGTGGTCAACGAAGTGGTGTCCACCATGGAGGAGATCAACCAGGCCTCGCGCAAGATCAGCGACATCATCGGCGTGATCGATGGCATCGCGTTCCAGACCAACATCCTGGCGCTGAACGCGGCGGTGGAAGCCGCGCGGGCGGGCGAACAGGGCCGGGGCTTCGCCGTGGTGGCTGGTGAGGTGCGCAACCTGGCGCAGCGCAGCGCGCAGGCGGCCAAGGAAATCAAGGTGCTGATCGGCGCCAGCGTCGACAAGGTGACCGCCGGCACCGAGCTGGTGGGCCAGGCCGGCCAGACCATGGGCGAGATCGTGGAGAACGTGGTGCGCGTGCGCGACATCATCGGCGAGATCGCCTCGTCGTCGAGCGAGCAGGCCGAAGGCGTCAACCAGATCAACGCCTCGGTGTCCAACCTGGATCAGATGACGCAGCAGAACGCGGCGCTGGTCGAGGAAAGCGCGGCCGCCGCATCGAGCATGAACGACCAGGCGCTGCGCCTGTCCGAGGTGGTGCGCATCTTCCGCGTGGACGCGGCCGATGCGACCAGCTCGATCGCTCAACTGAACGTCAACGACCTGCACAAGCGCGGCAACGCCGTGGCCGCTGCGGCCGCCGCGCCGAAAGCGGCGCCTGCTCCCGCGAAGGCCGTGGCCAAGGCACCGGCGGCAAAGCCCGCCGCGGCCCCTGTCGCGGTGGCGAAGAGCCCCAAGCCCGCGCCGGTGGCCGCTCCCGTGCCCGCGACGGCGGGTGGCGCGGACGACTGGGAATCGTTCTGAACGAAGAAGGCCTCGCGGCCTTCTTCAGTTCACCATCACCAGCTTGCCCTTGACCGAACGCGATCCCATGATCGCGTAGGCCTTGTGCAGCTCGCTCATGGGCAGGGTCTGGTCGATCACCGGCTTGACCTGGCCCTTGGCGTACATCCCCGCCAGCGCCTGCATCATCTCGGCGTTGGCCTTGGGTTCGCGGCGCGCGAAATCCCCCCAGAACACGCCCACCAGGCTGGCGCCCTTGAGCAAGGTGAGGTTCAACGGCAGGGCGGGAATCGGGCCGCTGGCAAAACCCACCACCAGATAACGGCCGCGCCAGGCGATCGAGCGGAACGCGGGCTCGGCGAAGTCACCGCCCACCGGGTCGTAGATCACGTCCGGGCCCTTGCCGTCGGTGAGCTGCTTGATCGCATCGCGCAGGCCCTCCTTGGGGGTGTGCACGCTGTAGTTGATGGTGGCGTCCGCCCCCAGCTGCTGGCACAGCTCGCACTTCTCGTCGCTCGAGGCGGCCGCGATCACGCGCGCCCCGGCGGCCTTGGCGATCTGGATCGCCGCCGTGCCCACGCCGCCGGCCGCGCCCAGCACCAGCACGGTCTCGCCGGCCTTGAGGGCGCCCCGGTCCATCAGCGCGTGCCACGAGGTGGCGTAGATCATGATGAAGGCGGCCGCGTCCACCGCCGGAAAGCCGGGCGGCAGCGGCATGCACAGCGCGGCCGGTGCGATGGTGTGGGTGCCGAAGCCACCCGTGCCGCTCAGGCAGGCCACGCTCTGGCCCACCTGCAGGTGCTTCACACCCTCGCCCACGGCGCGCACCACGCCGGCGTACTCCGAGCCCGGCACGAAGGGCAGGGCGGGCTTCATCTGGTACTTGTTCTGCACGATGAGCAGGTCGGGGAAGTTCAGGCTCGCGGCCTGGATCTCGATCAGCACCTCGCCCGCCTTGGGCGCTGGCGTGGGCAGTTCCTTCCAGGTCAGGGCGTCGACGCCCACGGGGTTTTCGCAGAGCCAGGCATGCATGGTGTGTCCTCGTTCAAATGGTCATGAAACCGTTCCATGATAGGCAGCGGGGGCCGTCTTCCGCAGCGGGTAAGCCCCTTGCGTGTCCCGGGCGTGACCGGGGCGATCCACCTAAAATCGCGGCAATGAAAATACTCATCTCCAACGACGACGGTTACCAGGCGCCCGGCATCGTGGCGCTCTACGAGGCCCTCAAGGGGCTGGCCGAGGTGGAGGTGGTGGCCCCGGAGCACAACAACAGCGCCAAGTCCAATGCGCTCTCGCTGCATTCGCCGCTTTACGTGCACACGGCCTACAACGGTTTTCGCTATGTGAATGGCACGCCGGCCGACTGCGTGCACATCGCGCTCACCGGCCTGCTGGGCTACCGGCCCGATCTGGTGGTCTCCGGCATCAACAACGGCGCCAACATGGGCGACGACACGATCTACTCCGGCACCGTGGGCGCGGCCATGGAGGGCTACCTGTTCGGCGTGCCCGCCATCGCCTTTTCACAGACTGAAAAGGGCTGGGGCCACCTGGAAGACGCGGGCCAGATGGCCGCGCGCCTGGTGTCGCAGCTGCTGCCCTCGCTGGAAAACGGCCCGCCCGCCGAGCCCTGGCTGCTCAACGTCAACATCCCCAACCGGCCGCTGGCCGAGCTGCGCGGCTTCAAGGTGGCGCGCCTGGGCCGCCGGCACGCGGCCGAGCAGGTGATTTCGCAGACCAACCCGCGCGGCGACACCATGTACTGGATCGGCAGCGCGGGCAAGGCCAAGGACGACGCCGAAGGCACGGATTTCCACGCCTCGCTGCAGGGCTACGCCACCATCACGCCCCTGCAGGTGGACCTGACCGACCACGACCGCCTCGCCTACTGGGCGCCCACGGCCGCGAGCCTGTCCACGGGTGGTGCCGGCTCGTGAAGCGCGGTCTGCCGGTTCCTCCACCGCCGTCTTCCGCCCCTGCGGGGGGCGCGAAGCCCAGGCCGGGTTTTCCGGCGCGCCTGCCCGCCGCCGCGCCCGCTCCGGTGCCGCGCAACCAGCTGCAGCCCCGGCCGGCGGCGCGCGCCGTGGCACCGCCGGCCCTGCCGCAGCCCAAGGCCGCGCCCCGGGTGTCGGCGCATCCGGTGGCGCCCACCGGCGTGGGCATGGAATCGCAGGCGGTGCGCGCCGCCATGGTGCGCAAGATCCAGGGACAGGGCGTCACGCACCCGGGCGTGCTGGCGGCTTTGCAGGCGGTGGAACGCCACCGCTTCGTCGATTCGGCGCTGGTCAACCAGGCCTATGAAGACACCAGCCTGCCCATCGGCCTGGGGCAGACGATTTCCAAGCCCGGCGTGGTGGCGCGCATGCTGGAGCTGCTCTGCCAGGGCCGCGGCGAGAAGATGGGCAGGGTGTTGGAGATCGGCACCGGTTGTGGTTACCAGGCCGCCTTGCTCAGCCACCTGGCGCGCGAGGTCTACAGCATCGAGCGGCTCAAGGGGCTGCACGAAAAATCGCGCGAGAACCTTCGCTGGTTCCGCCTCTCCAACCTGCACCTGCTGTTTGGCGATGGCATGCTGGGCTACCCCAAAGGGGCACCCTATGCGGCCATCATCGCGGCGGCGGGTGGCAACGACATTCCGCAGGCGTGGATCGACCAGTTGGCCGTGGGTGGCCGGCTGGTGGCGCCCGCGGTCACGGCGGCCGGTCGGCAGAACCTGGTGGTGGTGGACAAAACCGCCACCGGCATCGTCCGCACCGAGCTGGAGGCCGTGCTCTTTGTGCCTCTAAAATCGGGTGTCGCATGATGTTGCACCGCCTCCCGGCGGTGCAACGTGTCTTTTTCAGGGCCCTGACCGCGCAGGCGGCCAGGGTTCCTTGCAATTCGTGGGAGTTTTCATGAACAAGCGTGTTTTCCAATGCTCGGGGCGTCCCCAGGAGTCGGGCCGTCCTGCATGGCGAGGCGTCGCGGTCATGTCCATGCTGGCGGCGCTGATGGTCGCCGCCGGTTGTTCCTCCACCCGCCTGGACCGCCCGGCGCCCGTGGAAGACCGAGGCGGTTCCGCCGCCCCCCGCCCGGCCGAGGTGGTGCCCATGCCGGGCGCCGAGAACGCCGGCAAGCCGGGCTACTACACCGTCAAGGCGGGCGATACCCTGTTCCGCATCGCGCTGGACAACGGTCAGAACTGGCGCGACATCCAGGCCTGGAACAACCTCACCAACCCGAACGCGCTGGAAGTGGGCCAGGTGCTGCGCGTGCAGCCGCCGGGCGCCACCACCACGGCCACGGCACCGACAGGCCCCACCACGAGCCCGGTGACCAGCTCGGGCGTGGCCTCGCGGCCCCTGTCGGAAACCGCGCCCCCCGCGGCCTCCACCTCGCCCACCACCCCGCCGGCCCCGGCACCCGCTCCGGCCGCGGGCGGCGCCGACGAGATCAGCTTCATCTGGCCGGCCCAGGGCACCGTCATCACGCCGTTCGACGAGGCCAACAACAAGGGCGTGTCGATCGCCGGCAAGATCGGCGACCCCGTGGTCGCGGCGGCCGACGGCCGGGTGGTCTATGCCGGTGCCGGCCTGCGCGGCTATGGCAACCTGATCATCCTCAAGCACAACAACACCTACCTCACCGCCTACGCCCACAACCAGGCGCTGCTGGTGCGTGAAGACCAGGCCGTGCGCCAGGGCCAGAAGATCGCCGAGATGGGCAGCAGCGACACCGATCGCGTGAAGCTGCATTTCGAGGTGCGCCGCCTGGGCAAGCCGGTCGACCCGATGGGCCACCTGCCCAAGCGCTGAACCCCGGCGCGGCATGGCCTGGCCGGTTCTCGTCTTCGACATCGAGTCCATTCCCGACGTGGCCGGGCTGCGCGCCCTGCGTGGCGCGGCGCCCGAGTTGACCGACGAGCAGGTTCACGCGGTCTGGCTGGCCGAGCGCAAGGAAAAGGGCCAGAGCGACTTCATGCCGCTGCACCTGCAGCGCGTGCTGGTCATCAGCTGCGTCTTCCGCAACGCCGAAGGCCTGCGCATCCACTCCTTCGTGGACCGCGACGGGCAGAGCGAAGGCAAGGTGGTGCAGGCCTTCTTCCACTCCATCGAGAAGCACACGCCCCAGCTGGTGAGCTGGAACGGGGGCGGCTTCGACCTGCCGGTGCTGCATTACCGCGGCCTGCGCCATGGCGTGGAGGCCAGCAAGTACTGGGACCTGGGCGAGGACGACCGCGAGTTCAAGTGGAACAACTACATCAGCCGGTACCACATGCGGCACCTGGACCTGATGGACCTGCTCGCCATGTACTCGCCCAAGAACAACGCGCCACTGGACGCCATGGCCAAGCTCTGCGGCTTTCCGGGCAAGCTGGGCATGGACGGCTCGCAGGTGTACGCGCAGTACCTGGCGGGGCAGACCGAAGAGATCTGCCGCTATTGCGAGACCGACGTGATGAACACCTACCTGGTGTACTGCCGTTTCCAGAAGATGCGCGGCGGGTTGACCGAGGCCGAATACGAGCAGGAAATTGCCATGGTCAAGGAGAAGCTGGGCGACCTGGCCCCGGCCGAGCCGCACTGGGACGAGTACCTGCGGGCCTGGGCCTGAGACAATCGGGGGATGACAGCGTCCTCCCTCCACGAAAACAGCCTTCTCACCACCGCCAGCACCGAGGCGGCCCACGAAACAGCGGCCAGCACCCTGCCCGAGGGCTGGCTCGCGATCGAATCCCTCGACATCGATGCCCAGGGCATCGCCCGCCGGCCCGATGGCAAGGTGGTGTTCATCGAAGGTGCGCTGCCCTTCGAGCAGGTCAGCGTGAATGTGCACCGCAAGAAGAACAACTGGGAAGCCGGCACGGTGACGGCGATCCACCGCGAATCCTCGCAACGCGTGCGGCCCGGCTGCCCGCACTTCGGCCTGCACGCCGGCGCCTGCGGCGGCTGCAAGATGCAGCACCTGCACGAGGCCGCCCAGGTGGCCGTCAAGCAGCGCGTGCTGGAAGACAACCTCTGGCACCTGGGCAAGGTCAGGGCCGAGACCATGATGCGCCCCATCGAAGGCCCGGCCTGGGGCTACCGCCACCGCGCGCGCCTCTCGGTGCGCCATGTGCACAAGAAGGGCGAGGTGCTGATCGGCTTCCACGAGCGCAAGAGCCGCTATGTGGCCGACATGAAGGTCTGCCCGGTGCTGCCCGCGCACGTGAGCGACATGCTCATGCCCTTGCGCGAACTCATCTTCGGCATGGACGCGCGCGACACCTGCCCGCAGATCGAACTGGCCAGCGGCGACGACGTGACGGCGCTGGTGCTGCGCCACCTGGAGCCGCTGAGCGAGGACGACCGCGCGCGCCTGCGGGCCTTCGGCCTCCAGCATGGCGTGCAATGGTGGCTGCAGGCCAAGGGGCCGGACACGGTCAAGCTGCTCGACGAGGGTGGGGCGGTGCTGTCGTATTCCCTGCCCGAGTTCGGCATCACCATGCCGTTCAAGCCGACCGACTTCACCCAGGTCAACCCCTTCATCAACCGCGTGCTGGTGGTGCGCGCCCTGCGCCTGCTCGACGCCCGGGCCGATGAGCGCGTGATCGACTGGTTCTGCGGCCTGGGCAACTTCACCCTGCCGATCGCCACGACGGCGGGCGAGGTGCTGGGCATCGAGGGCAGCGAGGCCCTGGTGGCGCGCTCCCGCGAGAACCTGGCGGGCAACCAGGCCGGCCGGGACCGCGCGCTCGCGCCCACCACCTTCGCGGCGCGCAACCTGTTCGAGATGACGCCCGAGCAACTGGTGGCCGATGGCGTGGCGCAGAAGTGGCTGGTGGACCCGCCGCGCGAGGGCGCGTTCGCCCTGGCCAAGGCCATGGCCGACCTGCACCAGAACCCGGCCCTGCGCGGTGACTGGACGCCGCCGCAGCGCATCGTCTACGTGAGCTGCAACCCGGCCACGCTCGCGCGCGACGCGGGGCTGCTGGTGCACCAGGCGGGCTACCGCTGCGTAGCGGCGGGGGTGGTCAACATGTTTGCCCACACGGCGCACGTCGAGAGCATGGCGGTGTTCGAGCTGGACCCGTCGAAGGTACCGGGCGCCGATGCGGCGCCGGCGGTGGCCGACGAGGGCTGAATCAGGACTTCTGCGATTCGGCGCCGGGCTTGGCGCCGTCGGCCGCCGCGGGCGCGGCGCCGGACTCGGGTTCGGAGGGCATGCCCACCACCGAGTTCTCGCGCATGTACTGGTCCATCTCGCGCCAGCCGGCGAACACGGCGGCCTTGCCGGCGCGTGGGTAGTTGCTGAAGCAGCTTTCGATGCTGCGCACCGCATGCCGGCAGGCGCTGCCGATGGCCTTGCCCTCGGCTTCCTTCTTGGCCGCGACCTGCGTGGCGGTCTCGATGCCCAGCGCTTCGCAGCCGGTCAGCAGGCTGACGGTGGCCAGGAGGCAGAGGGTGAGGGCGGTGTGTCGCATGGCTGTGCAGTGGGTTTCAGCCTTGTTTCGGCGCCTGGGGCCCGAACTTGACGCCCCAGGCGGCAAAAATGTCACGTTGCCCGTGCGACAGGCCAAGAAAAAGGACCCGAAGGTCCTTTTTCGATGGGCGAGGGCCCGTTTACTCGCGGTCGCCGCCGAACATGCCCAGCAGCATCAGCAGGCTCTGGAAGATGTTGAAGAGGCTCAGGTACAGGCCCAGGGTGGCGGTGATGTAGTTGGTTTCGCCGCCGTCCACGATGCGTTTGAGGTCGTACAGCAGGTACAGGCTGAACACCACGATCGCCAGGGTGGCGATCACGGCCATGCCGGCCGGGCTGCCCACGAACACGTTGATGATCGCGCCGATCATGATGGCCAGGGCGCCCACGAAGAGCCACTTGCCCAGACCGGAGAGGTCGCGCTTGATCACGGCCGAGAGGTTGGCCATGATGAAGAACACGCCGGCCGTGCCGCCAAAGGCGGTCATGATCAGGCTGGAGCCGTTGGAGAAGCCCAGCACCGCCGCCAAAAGGCGCGAGAGCATCAGGCCCATGAAGAAAGTGAAGGCCAGCAGCACGGGCACGCCGGCGGCTGAGTTCTTGGTCTTCTCGATCGCGAACATGAAGGCGAAGGCGCCGCCCAGGAAGACGATCAGCCCCAGGCCGCCCGTGAGCGCGGCGGTGATGCCGGTCTGCACGCCGATCCAGGCGCCCAGCACGGTGGGCAGCATGGACAGGGCCAGCAGCCAGTAGGTGTTGCGCATGACTTTGTTGCGCAGCGCATCGGAAGAGACGGCGGTGCCGAAGCGGCCGCTGGTCTGTGCTTGGTCGGTCATGGTGGTGATCTCCTTCATCATCTGACGCCCTAGGCCGGTCGCTGCGCGTCGGAATGACGCGCAACCGGCGAAATTGCATTGTAGGAGGCTGGTCCGCCGTGAGCACCCGGCGCGGGACAACGCATTTTTGGTATGGTCACTTGTGACCTCTGGTGTGCCAATGCACGCGTTATCGTTCGCACTTTGCGCCCGGGCGGTAAGCTCCCGCTCTGCAATTTCTTCTCTGATCCCCCATTTAGGACCAAGTTCATGAAAAACAAGGCAATGCTCGAAATCGCCGACGTCAAACTCATCGCCGCCGCGGCCGAAGCCGAGGCCGTGAAGAACAACTGGGCCGTGACCATCGCCATCGTGGACGACGGCGGGCACCTGCTCTGGCTGCAGCGGCTGGACGGCGCGGCCGCGATCTCGGCCCACATCGCGCCGGCCAAGGCCCACACGGCCGCCATGGGCCGTCGCGAGAGCAAGATCTACGAAGACGTGATCAACCAGGGCCGCATGTCCTTCCTGAGCGCGCCCACGCTCTCGGGCATGCTCGAAGGCGGTGTGCCCATCCTCAAGGATGGCCAGTGCCTGGGCGCGGTGGGGGTGAGCGGTGTGAAGTCGACCGAAGACGCGCAGATCGCGCGCGCGGGCATTGCTGCGATAAACTTGTGAGCTTTGCCGGGTGGCACACCCGAAAAAAGTGCCTGGCTAACGGGACCTTCGGTCCCTTGGCTGGCTAAAAACGACGCGCGGGAAGGTGATCTTCCCGGGTCGCCCCACGATAGAAAAACGATACAAGGGCCGGTGCCTGCCCTGCTGCGCTCCGCAGAGAGCGCAGCGCCTGAAATCAAAAAATGCCTGGCTACGGAGGTGGAGATCCTCTTGGCTGGCTAAAAACGACGCACGGGGATGGTGATGTCCCCGGGTCGCCCCACGATGAAAAAGCGGTGCGAGGCAGCTTGTGGTGCCGCCTGGTTACTTGGTGAGGATCAGCTTGCCCTGCCGCGTCGCGTGCAGCCGGTAGAGCGATCCGTTGTGATGAATGGCCACCACCTTCTGGCCGCGAAGCAGTTCGGCGCTGGGCAGCACCGGCACGGGATGGCCTTCGTGCAGGAGCTGCAGCGTCGTCGGCGCATCGGGTGCGGTTGCGTTGGCGGGCGCGGGGGTGGTGTCCGGGTTCGGGTTCATGGCGTGCCTGGTTCCGTGATGAAGCCGATCTTGCGCACGCCGCTGCGCTGCGCGCTGGCCATGGCTTGCGCCACGCGCTCATAGCGCACCGCCTTGTCGCCACGGATGTGCAGCTCGGGCTGGGGATCTTGCGCGGCCGCCGCCGCGAGGCGGTTGGCGAAGTCGGCGTCTTCCACGCGCTGGTCGTTCCAGTAATAGACACCGTCCGCATCCACCGACAGGCGGATGTTCTCGGGCTTGTCCAGCACCTTCTCCATGCTCGCCTGGGGCAGCTCGATGTTGACCGAGTGCTTGATCACGGGCACGGTGATGATGAAGATGATCAGCAGGACCAGCATGACGTCGATGAACGGGATCATGTTGATCTCGCTCATCACCTCGTCGCTGTCCGATTGGGTTCCGATGGCCATGGCGGATCCTTACGAGGCCTTCTTCATCGGCAGCACCTTGCCGTCGGCCGCGCCGGCGGTGACGCGGGCGCCGGTGACGAAGTAGGCATGCAGGTCGTGCGCGAAGCGGTTGAGCTGGTGGCTGATGCCCTTGTTGCCGCGCACCAGGGCGTTGTAGCCCAGCACGGCGGGAATGGCGACCAGCAGGCCGAGCGCGGTCATGATCAGCGCCTCGCCGATCGGGCCGGCCACGCGGTCGATGCTGACCTGGCCGGCCGCGCCGATGCTCAGCAGGGCGTGGTAGATGCCCCAGACGGTGCCGAACAGGCCCACGAAAGGCGCGGTGGAGGCCACCGAGGCGAGCACCGACAGGCCGCTCTGCGCGCGCGCGGTGTGGTCGTCCACGCTCTTGCGCAGCGAACGCTCGACCCAGTCGCTCACGTCCAGGCTGTCGTGCAACTGGCGCTGCGGCGGCGTGCCGTTGTGGCCGTCCTTGTGCAGGATGTGGCGGGTGGCTTCGCGGCCTTCCAGGGCCACGCTGCGGAAGGGGTTGCCTTCGGACGAGCCCAGCTTGTCCAGGCCTTCGGCGAAATCGGCGCTGTGCCAGAAGCCTTCGATGCCCTTGGCCTGGGCGCGCTGGGCGCGCTGGTCCAGGGCCTTCCACAGGATGATGACCCAGGTGGTCAGGGACATCGCCAGCAGCACGATGGCCACCGAGCGGGTGACCCAGTCACCTTGTGTCCAGACGTGGGCCAAGCCCGTCGAAGCGATTTGCGGATCCATGATTCTCTGACTCCAGGGGAAGAGGTTTATTCCAAAACGAAATTGATCGGGATGTTGAACCACATGGCTTCAGCCACCCCGTTGCGCTTGCCCGGCACGTAGCGCCAGCGCAGCACGGTCTGTACGGCGGTCTGGTCCAGCCGGTCGAAGCCGCTGGAGGTGCGGACCTCGGCCTTGCTGGCCGTGCCGTTGGTCTCGATGAACACGCGCACCACGACCTTGCCCTGTTCGCCCATGCGTTTGGACAGGGCGGGGTAGGGCGGGCGCGGGTTGTTCAGGTAATCGGCGCTGCTGGAGGGCAGCTCCACGCGCGGCGGTGCGGGTGGCGCTGGCGGTGCGGGCGGGGCCGGCGGCGCGGGCTCGGCGGCCACGACGGGCGGCGCGGGCTCCGGGGGCGCCACCACGGGCGCCATGGGCGAGGGCTCCTGCTGCAGCACCGGTTGCGGCGTGGGCTCGGGGCGCGCGATGGGCTTTGGCTTGGGCTGGGGCTTTTGCACCACAGGCGCAGGCGGTGGCGGCTCGGGAATGATCTGCGGCTTCGCCGGCTCGATGATCTCGGCCAGCACTTCGACCGGGATCACCATTTCCACGGCGCGGCGCAGCAGACCGCTCTGCAGGGCCCAGACGGCCAGCACATGGAAGCCCACCACCGCGCCCACCACCAGGATGCGGCGGTTCAGGCGGCGCGGTGGGGCGTCAGGCGAGGGAGAGAGGGGAGACGCCATGGTGGCGCTGGCGGTCGGCATGGTGAAGTCGGAAGAGGCTCGGCAGGACGGTGGCGTGGGGCCGTGGTGAAGGCCTCGTTATGAACTATCTGTGTCGAAAAATCCACCACGCGGCGATCAGCATGAGCATGAGGCTGGCGCCGAGGACAGCGAGGCCGGTGGTCATGGAAATCCCTTTCGCGTGGGTCGACAGTGCGACGTGTGACAGGAAACTGCTATCGATTCTAAACGAGAATGTTTCGCATTCTCATGATTGTGCCAAAAAAGAGCGGTTTTTTTAGCGGCCGGTGGGCGCCAGCACCGTGGTGGCCTCGGCCAGCGTGCGGCAGCCGGTGAGCGCCATCGCGATTTCCAGCTCGTCGCGCAGCAGGCGCAGCACATGGGCCACGCCGGTCGCGCCCGCCGTGGCCAGGCCGTGCAGCACGGGGCGGCCCACCAGCACCGCGCTCGCGCCCAGGCCGATGGCCTTGAGCACGTCGGTGCCCCGCCGGATGCCGCCGTCCACCAGCAGGGGCAGATCGCCTTGCACGGCTTGCGCGATGCGGGGCAGGGCGTTGGCTGTGGTGATGGCGGTGTCGAGCGTGCGCCCGCCGTGGTTGGACACGATCAGGCCCGAGGCGCCGCAGGCCACCGCCTGGCGGGCATCGTCGGGATGCAGCACGCCCTTGAGCAACACGGGCAGGCGCGTGATCGAGCGCAGCCAGGCCACGTCGTCCCAGCCGGGCGCGTGGGTGAGCAGGTCGTCGAACAGGGCGCTCTGGCCCGCGGCCAGTGTGCGGGGTGGCGGGTGGCGCAGGCCCGTGAGGTTGACCGCACCGATGCCGGCCGGCAGCCGAAAGCCGCTGCGCCGTTCGCTGTCGCGAGCGCCTTGCACCGGCGCGTCCACCGTGAGCACCAGCGCTTCGAAGCCGGCGGCTTCGGCGCGCTGCACGAGTTCGGCTGTGAAGCCCCGGTCGGGCTGCAGGTAGAGCTGGAACCACAAGGGACCGCGCCCAGGCTCCGGCAGGAAGCGGGCCGCGATCTCGTCCAGCGGTGCCGATGCCTGGGTGCTGAACACCAGACCCGCGCCCAGTGCGGCGGCGGCCAGGGCGGTGGCGTGTTCGCCATCGGGGTGCGCCAGGCGCTGGTGCGCCATGGGCGCGACCAGGATGGGGTGGGCGAAGGTTCGGCCGAGCAGCTCGACGCGGGTGTGGCCCCCGGCCAGGGGCTTGAGCACGCGGGGCAGCAGCTCCAGCGCGCGCCAGGCCTCGATGTTGCGGGCGAAGGTCAATTCGTCGGCCGCCGCGCCGAACAGGTAGGCCCAGCTGGCCTCGTCCAGCACGCCGCGGGCGTGGCGCTCGTGATCGGCCAGGGTGGTCACGCCCGGGGGCAGGGCTGGGTGCGTGTGTTGGGGCGTCATGGGTTCGTGGGTGGGCAGCGGGCCTGGGAGCGGTGCAGCAAAAACAGGAGCAGGGGCCCTGGGGGATTCAAGCTGCTGTTTATAATGGGAACAATTCTCATTTATCGTTCATTATTGTCCATGCCGGGCCGGTTCGGCCGCTGCGGGCATGCCTCGACGAACCCTGGTCCATGCAAAAACGCTTTCACCCCCTGTTCCTGTCCGCCCTGTTCGTGGGGGCCGCGGCGCTGCCCGGCCTGGCGTCGGCCCACAGCCTGCTGCTGACCTGCAAGCCCGCGGCCGAGAACATGGTGCGATGTGTGGGGGAGTTCTCCGATGGCAGCGACGCGGTCGGCATGTCGGTGCAGGTGAAGGCCTACGACGAGCGCGTGCTGTTCAAGGGCACGCTGGGCGGCGATTCGGCTTTGCAGTTCAAGCGGCCCGCGGGCGAATTCTTCGTGCGCCTGGAGGACGGCGGCGAGCATTCGGCCGAGGTCGATCACACCGACGTCAAGCCATGACCACGCAAGTGGTGCGCCCTGCCGGCGCGGGACACGAAACCTTGTGGGTGGTGCTGGCCGCGGCCTGCGTGCTGGCGGTGGCCGCGATCCTGATCGGCGCGCGCGCGCAGCCGCTGGCGGCGGCGGCCTTGTCGTCGCACCAGATCGACGCCCGCACGCAGCTCAACGCGGCGGAGCAGGGTGTGCACGCCGACCTGCTGGTGGCGGCCGAGGAAATCACCGCGCTGATCGAGACCGACAAGGCTCTGCCGGCCATCGAGCAGCTGCGTGGCATGGACCTGCCGCCCTTCGTCACCGGTGTCGGTGCCGCCGCGCGCGGTGGCCACGAATGGCGCACCCAGGTGCAAGGCCACGACGTGGCCTACGTGGGCCGCAGCGCGGCACCGGATGTCGCGGCGTCTTTCCTGTTGCGCCTGCCGGCCAAAGGCGAGGGTGAAGCCTCGCCCAAGGCGCACGCGCACGACGACGAGGTCGAGGTCTGGGTGCACCGCGAGGGCCCCAACGCCTGGCCCGAGCAGCTGGACGATGCCTCGCTCACGCGCCAGGGCTGGCGCCAGGTCGTGGTGCGCTACGACGCCGGCGTGACGCGCAAGGCCACCGCGCACTGACCTCTCTGTCTTTCGCGCTTCCGTTTTCTTTTCTTTCGGGATCCCTCTCATGTCAGACCACCACCCGCCTTCCGCGCGCCGCCGACACCTGCTGTCCGCGCTGGCTTGGGCCCCCATGGCCCTGGCCGCCACCAGCGTGCCGGCCTGGGCGCAGCAGGCGCGCAAGCTGCGCGTCGGCGTCACGCTGCACCCCTACTACAGCTACGTCGCCAACGTGGTGGGCGATCTGGCCGAGGTGGTGCCCGTCATTCCCGCCGGCTTCAACCCGCACGCCTACGAGCCGCGCACCGAAGACATCAAGCGCATCGGTTCGCTCGACGTGATCGTGCTCAACGGCGTGGGCCACGACGACTTCGCCGGCCGCATGATCGCGGCGAGCGAGAAGCCCGACCTGAAGGTGATCGAAGCCAACGCCCAGGTGCCGCTGCTCGCCGCGGTGGGCACCGGCCGGGGCACCTCGGGCAAGGTGGTGAACCCGCACACCTTCCTGTCGGTCACGGCATCGATCTCGCAGGTGAACACCATCGCCCGCGAACTGGGCAAGCTCGATCCCGCGAACGCCAACGCCTACACCGCGAACGCGCGCGCCTATGCGCAGAAGCTGCGCAAGCTGCGCGCCGACGCGCTGGGCCAGCTGGCGCAGGCGCCTGCCAGCGGCCTGCGCATTGCCACCATCCACGGCGCTTACGACTACCTGCTGCGCGAGTTCGGCCTGGAAGTGGCGGCGGTGGTGGAGCCGGCGCACGGCATCGAGCCCAGCCCCTCGCAGCTCAAGGGCACCATCGACCAGATCCGTTCGCTCGACGTGAAGGTGATCTTCTCGGAGATGGACTTCCCGTCCGCCTACGTCGACACCATCCGCCGCGAAACCGGCGTGCGCCTGTACGCGCTGACGCACATCTCGCACGGCCCGTACACGGCCGACAAGTTCGAGAACGAGATCGCCCGCAACCTGGCCACCGTGGTGCGCGCGATCAAGGAGTCCGCGTGAGCGCGATCGCGGGTGGACCCGGCATCGCATTCGAATCCGTCGACCTCACCCTGGGCCACACCGACATCCTGCGGCAGGTGAACCTGCGCGTGGCGGCGGGCACCGTGCACGCGCTCGTGGGCCCCAATGGTGGCGGCAAGAGCTCACTCTTCAAGGCCTTGCTCGGCCAGGTGCCGCACCGTGGGCAGATCAGCCTGACCTGGCCCGGCGAGCTGCCGGGCGTGGTGGGCTATGTGCCGCAGGCCCTGGCCTTCGACGCCGGCCTGCCGATGACGGTGATGGACTTCATGGGCGCCATGTGCCAGCGCCGGCCGGTGTTTCTCGGCTTGTCGCCGCGCTGGCGCGAGCCGGTGGAGCAGGCCTTGCAGCAGGTGGGCATGCTGGAGAAGGCGGGCCGCCGCATGGGCGCGCTCTCCGGCGGTGAGCGCCAGCGCGTGCTGCTGGCGCAGGCGCTGATTCCCTCGCCCGATCTGATCCTGCTCGACGAACCCATGTCCGCGCTGGACGAAGCCGGCGAAGCGATCTTCGAGAAGCTGCTCGCGCATTGGCGCGAGACCCGCGTCACCGTGCTGTGGATCGAGCACGACCTCGATGCCGTCACGCGCCTGGCCGACCACGTCTCCGGCCTGAGCCGGCAAGTGCTGTTCGACGGCCCGGCCGCCGAGACGCTGACCCCGCAGCGCGTGCTCGCGCTGTTCTCCAGCCGGCAGCGGCGCGAAGAAGAAAAAGACAAGGCGGTGGCCTGATGAGCGCATTCGATACCTTCCGCCAGGGCATCCAGCACCTGGCCGAGCAGGGCACGCTGCCCGCGTCGCTGGCCTATGGTTTCGTGGTCAACGCCGTGCTGGCCGGGCTGTTCATCGGCCCCGTGCTCGGTGGCCTGGGCACGCTGGTCGTGGTCAAGCGGCTGGCCTTCTTCTCCGAGGCCGTGGGCCACGCCGCGCTCACCGGGGTGGCCATCGGCATCCTGCTGGGCGAACCGTACACCGGGCCCTACGGCAGCCTGTTCGCGTACTGCCTGCTGTTCGGCATGCTGCTGAACTACCTGCGCAACCGCACCGGCCTCTCGCCCGACACCCTGATCGGCGTGTTCCTCGCGGTCTCGCTGGCCATGGGGGCCAGCCTGCTGCTGATGCTGTCCGGCCGCGTCAACATCCACATCCTGGAGAACGTGCTGTTCGGCTCGGTGCTCACCGTGGATGCCGGGGACCTGCTGGTGCTCGCGGTGGTCGGCTCGCTGGTGGTGGCGCTCACGGTGCCGCTGTACAACCGCTTCATGCTCGCCAGCTTCAACCCGCAGCTGGCCAGCGTGCGCGGCGTGCGCGTGAAGCTGCTGGACTACCTGTTCGTGGTGCTGGTGACCATCGTGACGGTGGCCTCGGTCAAGGTGATCGGGGCCATCCTCGTCGGTGCCTTGCTCATCATCCCCGCCGCCGCTGCGCGCCTGCTGAGCCTGTCGCTGCGGGGCTTCTTCTGGCTGAGCGTGGCGATCGCCACCGTCAGCACGCAGATCGGCATCCTGGTGCCGATCGAACTCGAACTGCCGGTGCCTTCGGGCGCGGCCATCATCCTCACCGCCGGCGGGCTGTTTGCGCTCGCGGCGGTCATCCGGGGCTTCACCCCGTCACTGAAAGGACATGCCGGATGACCTCGCGTCTTCTGTCTTCCCCGGCCTGGTGCCTGGCCGGTCTGCTGGCCCTGTCGGCCGGTGTCGCCACCGCGCAGGCCCCCGCCGCACCCACGGCGGCTGTCGCCGCCGCGCCCGCCCGCCTGCTGGTGGCCCATCCTGTGGTGGCCGCGCTCACGACCACCCTGGCGCGCGACACCGGCATCGTGGTGCTGCGGCCGGTGCCCGAAACGCTGCCGCCGAACCGCCAACTCGCCTTCTTCTCGGGCCGGGGTGCGGCCGGGCTCGGTGAAGCCGCGCGCCAGGCCGACGCCGTGATCGCCCTGCGCTCGATCTGGCCCGACGACCCGCTGTTCCCCCTGGCTCGCCGCCAGAACATCCGCCTGATCGAGATCGACGCGGCGCGCCCGCTCGATGCCTCCCTGCCCGGCATGGCGCTGCAGGAGCAGGACGCCGCGGCGAACGCGCTGCCCTGGCTGGACCCGGTGAACCTGGGCCGCATGGCCGACGTGATCGCCAGCGATGTCGGCCGGCTGGTGCCCGCCGCCAAGCCGCGCCTGCAGGCCAATGTGGGCGCGCTGCGCCAGCAGCTGCTGGGCATCACGGCGCAGAGCGAAGCCCGCCTGGCCAACGCGAGCAACCTCGCGGTGTTCAGCCTCTCGGACCGGCTCGATTACCTCGTCAACGGTTTCAACCTCGACCTCGCGGGCAGCGACGCGCGCGCCGACGAAGCCTGGACACCCGACGCGCTCACGCAGTTGACGCAACGGCTGCGCAGCGCCTCGGTGGCCGCCGTGCTGCACCATCGCGAGCTGCCGCCGCCCGTGGCGCAGGCCGTGCAACAGGCCGGTGTGCGCGCCATCGTGCTGCTGACCGAGGGCCGCGACCCGGTGGCCGAATTGCGCGAGAACGCCCAGCGCCTGGGCGCCATCGCCGCCGCGCGATGAAAAGCCCGCCGGCGCGACGTGTCTGATTTCAGAAATGCCGCGGAACCGGCTTTGCCGGGCCGCTGGTATTGCCCCCTTGAGGGGGGGCGGCTACACGCAGTGAGCAAGCAACGGGGGTGGGTCAAGCCTCGTACTTGTAGCCCAGGCCGTAGACCGAATGAATGAGCTCCTGCTCCGGCAGGTGCTCCTGGATCTTGCGGCGCAGCTTCTTGATGTGGCTGTCGACCGTGCGGTCCGAGACGATGCGCTCGTCCTGGTACATCGAGTCCATCAGCTGTTCGCGCGAGAAGATGCGCCCGGGCCGCGCGCTCAGCACCTTGAGCAGCTGGTACTCCACGGCGGTCAGGCCCAGGTCGTGCCCGGCGATGGTGGCGCGCCAGGCGGCGTCGTCCAGCTGCAGGCCATGGGGCAGTTCGTCGGCCGTGGCCTCCACCGCGTGCGTGCCGCGCCGCAGCACCGCCTTCACGCGCGCCACCACTTCGCGCGGGCTGAAGGGCTTGCAGATGTAGTCGTCGGCCCCGAGTTCGAGCCCGAGCAGGCGGTCGATCTCCTCCACGCGCGCCGTGACCATGATGATGGCCGGCGCCTGTTTGCCCGGCGTGCTGGCGCGCAGCGCCTTGCAGACGTCCAGCCCGCTCTTGCCGGGCAGCATCAGGTCCAGCAGCACCAGGTCCACCGGGTGGTGTTCCAGCCAGTCTTCCACCTCGTCGCCGCGCGTGAGGTGGTGCGTGTCGAAGCCGGACTGCTTCAGGTAGTCCAGCAGCACGCCGGCGATCTTGTTTTCGTCCTCGACGATGAGGATGCGGCTGGCCATCATGCTGCGCTCAGCCATGCGCGGCTTCCGTGTTCAGCGGCAGCCAGATGTCCCAGCGCAGGCCGCCGAGCGCGCTGGCCGAGGCCTGCATGCGCCCGCCGTGGCCGACGATGATGGCGTGCGCGATCGCCAGGCCCAGGCCCGAACCACCGCTGGCGCTGGCACGCGACTCGTCCACGCGGTAGAGCCGCTCGGTCAGACGGGGCAAGGCCTCGGGCGGCACACCGGGCGAGGTGTCTTCCCAGGTGAGTTGCGCCTTGTCGCCATCGCGCCGCACCTGCACGCTGAGCGTGGCCGGTGCCGCGCTGTAGCGCTGGGTGTTCTGCATCAGGTTGTTCAGCACCTGGTCGAGCCGGTCGCCGTCGGCGCGGATTTCCACACCCTCGGCGAGCTCGGTGCGCACCTGCAGGCGCTGGCCGGCCAGGCCATTGGTGTCGCTGAGGTGGTGGCCGACAAAGCGGCCGAGGTCGAGCGGGGCGAAGCGGTAGTCCAGCGCGCCCAGATCGGACAGGGAGAGCAGGCGCAGGTCTTCCACCAGCCGGGTCAGGCGGCTGACTTCCTGCGCCAGCGAATCGAGGTTGGCCGTGTCGGGCTGGCGAATGCCGTCCTGCAGGGCCTCGATCTCGGCGCGCAAGGTCGCCAGCGGCGTGCGCAGCTCGTGGGCGATGTCGGCGATCCATTGCTGCCGCGCCTGTTGCGCGGCCTGCAGCGAGGTGGCCATGTGGTTGAAGGCTTCGGCCAATTGCGCGAGTTCGTCGTGGCCGCGCGCGGGCAGGCGCACGCTGTAGTCGCCCCGGGCCACGGCCGCCGTGCCCTCGCCGAGCACGTGCAGGCGCCGGGAGAGCCAGCGCGCGATCAGCGCGGCGTTGAGCAACACGGCCGCGAGCATGCCCAGCGCGATGGCGGCGAAGGTGCGGGTCTGCTGGGCCAGGAACACGCGTTCGAGCGAGGCCACCATCTGCAGGCGCGGCACGTAGCCCAGGTAGCCCACCAGCTGCCCGTTGACCTGGATGGGTTTGAGCACGGCCTGTTCGGTGCGGCCTTCCGGGCCGGCGAGCAGGTTGCGCTCGGGGTCGAGCAGCAGCAGCCGGGGGTCGATGGTGAGGGGCGGTGGCACGCTCGGCGTGCCGGGTGCCGGCTGCGCGGATGGCGGCGGCGGCGGCGGTGGTGGATGCGCATGGGGCTGCACGTCGGCCGGCGTCTGCGCCGGGGGGAGGCCGGGTGAGCTTGCCTGCGGCTCGGCGGGGCGGCGCTGCATGCGGCCGGTGCCCAGCACTTCGCGCGAAAGGTCCTGCCAGCGCTGGCGGTCTTCGGTGATCCAGGCCCAGCTGCCCTGCTGGCGGTACCCCTCGGCGAGCCGCACGATCATGGGCTGCAGCCGGTTTTCGTCGGCCTTGTTCAGGTACTCGACCAGGCCCTTGTCGAAACTCCAGCTGTAGATGAGGTAGGCGGACATGACCAGCACCACGTTGGCGCCCGCGATGGCCAGGAAGAGCTTGACGCGCAGGGTGTCGAAGCGCGAAAGCCAGGCCCGGCGGCTGGACGAGGGGGTGGCACGGTCGGTCTGCATGGTGTGGTCGAGACTAAACCCAAATCTTTCAAACTTTGTGCAAGCCAGGGCGTTCCGCTTGCTCATTCTTTCCATATTTCGCGGGCAATATCCCGCATCATCCCGGCAAGCCCTGCGGGTGCCCTCCATCCAGAACCTCAACGCATTGTCATGAACGAAGTCCAACGTGAAGGGGGCAAGGCCCCCGCCGCCCGCCGCCGCAAGACCTGGAAGCTGGCGCTGATCGCGCTCGTGGGCCTGGCCGTGCTCGGGGGAGGCGGTTTTGCGTACTACCGCTGGGGGCCGGGCGCCAAGACCGAGAGCGCCTACATCACCGCCACGGTGCAGCGCGGCGACATCGAGGACCAGGTCAGCGCCACCGGTTCGCTGCAGCCACGCGACTATGTGGACGTGGGCGCCCAGGTGTCGGGCCAGTTGCGCAAGATCCACGTGGAGGTGGGCAGCGAGGTCAAGGAGGGCGACCTGCTGGCCGAGATCGACGCCGAGACCTCGATGGCGCGCGTGGACGCCAGCCGCGCTCAGCTGCGCTCGCAACAGGCCCAGATGGGCGAGCGCGAACTCACACTGGCCAAGGCCGAGCGCGACCTGCAGCGCCAGAAGAACCTGATGGCCGAAGAGGCCACCACCGCCGAGACGCTGCAGAACGCGGATACCGCGGTGAAGACGGCGCGCGCGCAGATCCAGTCGCTCAAGGCCTCGATGGAGCAGCTCCAGGCCAGCATGCGGGTGGAAGAGGCCAACCTCAAGTACACCAAGATCTACGCGCCCATGGCCGGCACGGTGGTGAGCATCACCGCGCGCCAGGGCCAGACGCTGAACACCAACCAGCAGGCCCCCACGCTGATGCGCATCGCCGACCTCTCGGTGATGACGGTACAGACCCAGGTGTCCGAGGCCGACGTGAGCAAGCTGCGCGGCGGCATGCCGGTGTACTTCACCACCCTGGGTGGCCAGGGCCGCCGCTGGTACGGCGAACTCAAGAAGATCGAACCCACGCCCACGGTGACCAACAACGTGGTGCTCTACAACGCGCTGTTCGAGGTGCCCAACAACAACCGCAGCCTGATGACGCAGATGACCGCACAGGTGTTCTTCGTCGTGGCCGAGGCCAAGGACGTGCTGGTGGTGCCGATGTCGGCGCTGACGATCCAGCGCGGCGCCCAAGGCAATCGCGGCGGGCAGCAAGGCGGGCCGGGCGGGGCGCGCAACAACCCGGGCGCCGGCGCTGCGCCCACGCCGGCCGCGCCGTCGGGTGCCACGCCCGCACCCGGCGCGCCGGGTGCCGCCCCGGCGGCGCCGACGCAGCGCGGCACGAGCACGTCCGCCATTCCGTCGGCGTCCTTCAAGACGGTGGCCGACACCGTGGTCGCGCAGGCGGGCGGCGAGCGTCCTCGCATGGACCGTGAGGCCTTCGAGAAAATGACCGACGAGGAGCGCGCGCGCTTTCGCGAGCAGCGCCGCAAGGAACGCGAAGCCGCCGGTGGTGCCGCGCCGGGCGGTGCGGGCGCGGGCAACGCGCCGGGTGCGGGCGGCGATCGCCCGCGCATGAGCCCCGAAGCATTCCAGAACATGAGCGAAGAGGAGCGTGCCCGCTTCCGCGAGCAGCGCCGCAAGGAGCGCGAGCAGGCGCAGGCCAACGGTGGCAGCGCGGCCGCGGCACCCGGCGGCGCCCATGGTGCTGCTCCCACGCAGAAGCGGGCCGCCTCGGGCGCCGATGCCGGCGGCAAGGACGCCGCGGCCGCCAAGCCCACGGCGCCGAACGTGAGCGGCATGCCCCGCAACGACGGGCCCACCCGCCCGGCGCGCGGCCCCCGCCAGGCCAAGGTCAAGGTCATGGCCGAGGACGGCACGATCGAAGAGCGTGATGTCACCATCGGCATCAGCAACCGGGTGCATGCCGAGGTGCTGTCGGGCCTGAAGGAAGGCGACCGCGTGATCGCCGGCGTGCGCGAACCCGAGCGCCGTCCAGCCAGCCCGACACAGGGCACGGGCCTGGGGCAGCCGCAGGGCATGGGTGGTCCTGGCGGCATGCCGGGTGGCGCCGCTGGTGGGGCGCGCCGATGAGCCAGCTGCCGCAGTCGCATGAGGCCGAGGCGCTGCGCGCCGCGCCGCAGAGCGCGGGCGTGCCGCTGATCGACCTGAGCGGCATCACCAAGACCTACCATAACGGTGACCTGTCGGTCGAGGTGCTGCACGGCATCGACCTGAAGATCTACCCCGGTGAGCTGGTGGCCATCATGGGCGCGTCCGGTTCGGGCAAGTCCACCCTGATGAACATCCTGGGCTGCCTGGACAAGCCCACCACCGGCCGCTACCTCTTCATGGGCCGCGATGTCTCCGAGTTGGAGCGCGACGAACTCGCCGAGCTGCGCCGCGATGCCTTCGGCTTCGTGTTCCAGAGCTACAACCTCATCGCCACCGGCACCGCGGCCGACAACGTCGAGGTGCCCGCCGTCTACGCGGGCATCCCCCCGGCCGAGCGCCATCAGCGTGCCAGCGAATTGCTCGGCTCGCTGGGCCTGGGCGAGCGCATGCACCACCGGCCGAACCAGCTCTCGGGCGGCCAGCAGCAGCGCGTGTCGATCGCTCGCGCCCTGATGAACGGCGGCCGCGTGATCCTGGCCGACGAACCCACCGGCGCGCTGGACAGCAAGAGCGGTGCCGACGTGATGGTCCTGCTCAAGGATCTGGCGGCGCAGGGGCACACGGTGATCCTCATCACCCACGCCGCCGAGGTCGCCCAGCACGCGCAGCGCGTGATCGAGATCAAGGACGGCCACATCCTGGCCGACCCGGGCCCACGCCCGCCCGAAGGCCAGGCCGCGCTGGCGGCGCAGAACTGGACGGCGCGCGCCGGCCGCATCTCGCACCTGAGCGATGTGGTCGAGGCCGCCAAGACCGCGCTGCGCGCCCTGCGCGCCAACGTGTTCCGCGCCATTCTCACGCTGCTGGGCATCGTGATCGGCGTGGCCTCGGTGATCGCCATGCTGGCCATCGGCGACGGCGCCAAGCAGGTGGTGATCGACCGCATCAGCGCCATGGGCTCCAACCTGTTGCTGGTGCGTCCGGGCGCGCCCAACCAGCGGGGCTTTTCCAACACCGCGACGCTGGTGCTGGCCGATGTGAACGCGATCGACAAGGAAGTGCCCAACGTGCTGGCGGCCGTGCCCGAGCAGAGCAGCAACGCGACCTTGCGCTATGGCGAGTCCGACTATTCGAGCAGCATCCTGGGCACCTCGTCCAAGTTCCCGCTCGCGCGCCAGTGGAAGGTGCAGCGCGGCACCTTCTTCACCGACGAGGACGAGCAGGAATACGCCACCGTGGCGGTGCTGGGCCAGACCGTGGCCAAGGCCCTGTTCCCGGGTGGCGAGGAGCCGCTGGGCAAGTTCGTGCTGGTGAACAACCTGATCTTCCAGGTGGTGGGCGTGATGAGCACGCGCGGTGCATCGCCCAACGGGCAGGACCAGGACGACGTGGTGCTGGTGCCCTACGCCACCAGCCAGTTGCGCCTGTCGGGTCAGCGCTTCCTGCGCAACGTGACGGTGGCGGTGTCAGACGTGAGCCGCATCGACGAAACGCAGTCGGCGGTGGAGTCCCTGCTGGCCGAGCGCCATGGCGTGATCGACTTCCAGATCCGCAACATGGCGTCGATCATCGACACCGCGACCGAGACGCAGAACACCATGACCATCCTGCTGGGCTCGATCGCGGCGATCTCGCTGCTGGTCGGTGGCATCGGGGTCATGAACATCATGTTGGTGAGCGTGACCGAGCGCACCCGCGAGATCGGCATCCGCATGGCCACGGGCGCGCGCATGCGCAACATCCTCCAGCAGTTCCTGATCGAAGCGCTGGTGGTCTCCGCGCTGGGCGGCCTGATCGGCGTCGTCATCGGCCTGGGCGTGGCCTTCATGATCGGCGCCACCGGCACGGCGGTGCAGTTCTCCGTCACCCCGGTCGTGCTGGCGTTCGGCTGCGCCTTCGCCACCGGCCTGATCTTCGGCTACCTGCCCGCGCGCAAGGCCGCGCGGCTCGACCCCGTCGTGGCCCTGTCTTCCGAATGAACACCGTGATGAAACCGTCAACGTTCCCCTTGGCCAAACCGCTGGTCCTGGCCGCCGTTCTGGCCTTGCAGGCCTGTGCCAGCACCGAGCCGGCGCGTGGGCCGGTGGTCGAGATGCCCGCCGCCTTCGTGCCCGCGCTGCCCGCGACCGACGCGCCGCAGCTGACCACCGCCTGGTGGCAGTCCTTCGGCTCGCAGCCGCTGGAGCGCCTGATCGAAGAGGCGCAGGCCGGCAGCCCGGACCTGCGCATCGCGATCGAACGCATGCGCCAGGCCGACATCGCCCTGCAGCAGGCGGGCGTCTCGCGCCTGCCGTCGGTCAACGGCAGCCTGGGCAGCACCGCGGGCCGGACCGACGCGCCGGGCACCGCGTCCACCTCCCGCGAGTCGAGCAGCGCGGGCCTGTCCGTCAGCTACGAGGTTGATCTCTGGGGCCGCATCGCGGCCGGCGTGCGCGCGGGCGAGGCCTCGTTCCAGGCCAGCCAGTACGACTGGAAGACCGCGCGCCTGACGCTGCTCACGGCCGTGGCCAACAACTATTTCCTGTGGCTCAACACCGCCGAGCGCCTGCGCATCGCGCGCGAGAACCTGGCCATCGCCGAGCGCGTGCTGGCGATCGTGGAAGCGCGCCAGCGCAACGGCGTGGCCACGGCGCTGGAAGTGTCGCAACAGCGCACGACGGTGCTGTCGCAGCGCACGGCCTTGTTGCCCATCGAATTGCAGCAGCGCCAGACCGCCACCGCGCTCGCGCTGTTGCTGGGGCGCGTGCCGCAAGGCTACGCGCCTGAAGCGGGCGAGTTCACGCAGCTGCGTGTGCCCGCGCTGTCGCCGGGCCTGCCGTCCTCGCTGCTCACGCGCCGCCCCGATCTGGCGTCCGCGGAAGCGCAACTGGCCGCGTCCGATGCCAACGTGGAAGTCGCGCGCAAGGCGCTGCTGCCGAGCCTGTCGCTGTCGGCGTCGGGCAGCCTGGGCACCTCGGCCCTGATCAGCCTGGCCGACCCCACGCGCAGCGTGTCGCTGGGCATTTCGCTGGCGCAGTCGATCTTCGATGGCGGGCGCCAACGCCTGCAGATCCGCAGCACCGAGTCCCAGCGCGTGGTGCTGATCGAGAACTACGGCAAGGCCATCCGCACCGCGCTCAAGGAGGTCGATGACGGCCTGGGCAACGCGGCGCGCAGCGAGCGCCAGGAAGCGCTGCAGCGCGAGGTGGTGGCGCAGGCGCGCCGCTCGCTGCAGCTGGCCGAACTGCGGTACCGCGAGGGCAGTGGCGATCTGCTCTCGGTGCTGGACGCGCAGCGCACCCTGTTCGCCGCCCTGGACGCCCTGGCCACGCAAAGCCTCTCGCGCCTGACCGCCGCGCTGGACCTGTACAAGGCCCTGGGCGGCGACTGGGCCGGCCCGCCACCCCCGCTTTCCTGAAAAAGAAGAGCACGAGCCCGCCATTTTTATGGGGGTGCGAGTGTCTTTCTAAATGAGAATAGTTATAATTCTCAGACTGATGAGCGCAGGCGGTTTCCGCCCTCGCGATGTCCTGCCTTCCGTTGGCTTCCGATCCGTTTCTGCGTTGTCTCTACTCCCGTGAAGAACCCCCCAGCCGCCCAAGCGGCGTCCAACCGTGCCTACTGGCTCAAGACCCTGCACCAGTGGCACTGGATCAGTTCGGCCCTGTGCCTGATCGGCATGCTGCTGTTCGCCTTCACGGGCATCACCCTCAACCACGCGGCCGACATCGCGGCCGCTCCCAAGGTGCAGCAGAAGCTGGTGCAATTGCCCGCCGAACTGCAGACGGCGCTCGCGCCCAAGGACGACGAGCCGGACAACGCGGTGCTGCCGCCGGAGGTGCACCGCTGGCTGGCCGAGGCGCTGGACGTGCCCCTGCCGGGCACGACCGCCGAATGGTCGCCCGAAGAGATCTACCTCTCGCTGCCGCGCCCCGGTGGCGATGCCTGGCTGCGCATCGAGCGCGAGTCGGGCAGCGTGGAGTACGAGCGCACCGACCGGGGCTGGATCTCCTACCTGAACGACCTGCACAAGGGCCGCCACACCGGCCTGGCCTGGAAGTGGTTTCTCGACATCTTCTCGGTGGCCTGCCTGGTGTTCTGCATCACCGGCCTGTTCATCCTCAAGTTCCACGCGACAAGCCGCCCCACGACCTGGCCCATGGTGGGCGCGGGCCTGGTGATTCCCTTGTTGCTCGTGATCCTGTTCATCCATTGACTGCCGAAGGAGCTGCGTTCCCATGTTGATCCGATACGCCACCGCCATTTCCGCGGCTGGGTTTGCCTTCCCCGCCCTGGCCGCCGACATGGCGCTCAAAGTCGAGATTCCGCGCTTGACCGTGGCGGAGTACCACCGCCCCTATGTGGCGATCTGGATCGAGAAGAACGACCAGTCCTTCGCGGGCAACCTCGCGGTCTGGTACGACATCAAGATGCGCAACAACGAGGGCACCAAGTGGCTCAAGGACATGCGCGCCTGGTGGCGCAAGAGCGGCCGCGAGCTCACGATGCCGGTGGACGGCATCAGTGGCGCCACGCGCGCGCCCGGCGAGCAGTCGGTGCAGTTCGCCGACAGCACCGCGCTGGGCAAGCTGGCCCCGGGTGAATACAGCCTCGTGCTCGAAGCCGCGCGCGAAGTGGGTGGCCGTGAAGTGGTGAAGGTGCCGTTTGTGTGGCCGCCCAAGGCCGCCACCACCACCCAAGCCCGTGGCGAACACGAACTCGGCGCGATCAGCGTCACCGTCAAACCCTGACCCGACTGGAGACCCTCATGAAAACCACCACCGTTCGCGCCCGCGTTCTCACCCTGGCCGCCGCGGCCGTGCTGGCCCTGCCGGCGGCCGTGCATGCGCACCGCTCCTGGCTGCTGCCCTCGGGCACCATCTACTCGGGCCAGCTGCCCTGGGTGTCGGTCGATGCCGCTGTCTCCAACGACATCTTCTATTACGAGCACAACGCCGCCGGCCTGGACAACCTGGTGGTGATCGGTCCCGATGGCCAGCCGGTGCAGGCCGAGAACCAAGCCAAAGGCCGCTACCGCAGCATGTTCGACGTGAAGCTCGACAAACCCGGGACCTACCGCCTCGCGCTGGTGAACGACGCCCTCATCGCCAGCTTCAAGGTGGGCACCGAGAGCAAGCGCCTGCGCGGCACCGCCGAGTCGCTGGCCAAGGAAATCCCTGCCAATGCGGAAGACCTGCGCGTGAGCCAGTCGCAGAACCGCGTGGAGACCTTCGTGACCTCCGGCAAGCCCACCACCGAAGCCCTCAAGCCCACGGGCCGGGGCATCGAGCTGGTGCCGGTGACGCACCCGAACGATCTGGTGGAAGGCGACACCGCCACCTTCCGTTTCATCGACAACGGCAAGCCCGCGGCCGGTTACGCGGCCACCGTCATCCTGGCCGGCCTGCGCTACCGCAGCGAGCTGGGTGAAATCCGCACCACCACCGACGACAAGGGCGAGATCAAGGTGAAGTGGCCGGCGGCCGGCATGTACTGGGTGAACATCGCGCCGCCGCGCGCGCCTGGCATGGGCGGTCCCGGCGGCGCTGGTGGTCCTGGCGCCGGTGGCCCCGCTGCGCCTGCCGCCGCGGGCGCAGCCCCTGCCGCCGACGCACCGCGTCCCGCGCCCACGGGCCCGGCAGGCACGCTGGCCGAGCCGGTCCGCCGCTCGGGCTACAGCCTGACGCTGGAAGTCCTGCCCCGTTGATGCCCCGGCGCAAGCCGGCATGCCCCAGACCATGCAGATGGCTGGGGTTGTTTTTTGGTTTTCTGACCCACGCAACATGAACCGTGTGCTGGTGCCCCTGGAGCTGGATGCTTCGATGCCCATGCTGGGTGCCCAGGCACACTGCCTGGACGGCCAGACCATGGGCACGACCTGGCAGGTGCGGTGGGTGGCGGCCGGTGCCTCGCCCAGCGAGATGGTGCGCGTCGCCGTGCAGGACGAGCTGGATCTGGTCGTGGCCCAGATGAGCACCTGGCTGGAGAGCGCCGACCTGGAGCGCTTCAACCGCGCCCCGGCCGGCACGTGGCACACCGTGCCCGAGGCCATGGCCGAGGTGCTGGCGGCGGCCCTGTGGCTGGCCGAGATTTCCGGCGGCGCGTTCAACCCCGCTGCGGGCGCGTTGGTGAACCTCTGGGGCTTCGGCCCCAGCCCGCGCTACACCGACCCTGGCTTCGCCCCTCCCACGGAGGGCGCGGTGCAGCACGCCCTGGCGCTCAACGACTGGCGCGCCCTGCAATGGCAGGCGGCCAGCCGCCAGCTTCACCAGCCCGGTGGCGTGCGGCTGGACTTCTCGGCGATTGCCAAGGGCTATGCGGTGGACCGGGTGTCGCGGCGGTTGAGCGGCATGGGCTTGCCCCACAGCCTGGTGGAGGTGGGGGGCGAGCTGCGGGGCCAGGGCCTGCGGCTGGGTGGCCAACCCTGGTGGGTGGACCTCGAATCGCCGCCCACCGCGCCTGGACAAGCACCGCTGCCCACCACACGTGTGGCCCTGCATGGGCTGTGCGTCGCCACCTCGGGCGATTACCGGCGCGTGTACACACACGATGGCGCGCGCTGGCCGCACACCATCGATCCGCGCAACGGCCGGCCGCTGGCGAATGGTCTGGCGTCCGTGAGCGTGCTGCACACCGAATGCCTGTGGGCCGATGCCTGGTCCACCGCGCTGACCGTGCTCGGAAGAGAGCAGGGCCTGGCCCTGGCCACCGCGCACGGCATCGCGGCCTTGTTCGTGCAGCGCGAGCCCGATGGCCGATTGACCGAAACCCTCACACCCGCGATGAAGGAACTCGCCGGATGACCAGCGAAAAATGGCTCTACGCCCTGGCCACGCTGCTGTGCTACGCCCTGCTGTGCGGCGCCATCGCCTGGCAGCACCGCAACCGGCAGCGCGCCGCGCAGCGCCGGGTGGATGCGCTGCTGCCGGCCACGCCCGGTGTGCCCGCGTGGTGGGTGGCGTACGCGAGCCAGACCGGCCAGGCCGAAGAGCTGGCCTTGCAGACCGCGCAGGCCTTGCACACGGCGGGCGTGCCGGTGCGCCTGGCGCCGCTGAGCCAGATCAGCCTGGCCGACCTGCAGCAGGCCGATCGCCTGCTCTGCATCGCGAGCACCTACGGCGAGGGCGATCCGCCCGACAGCGCCGTGCTGTTCGCCCGGCAGGTGATGGCCAACGCGGGTGTGACGCTGTCGCACCTGCACGTGGGCCTGCTCGCGCTGGGCGACAAGACCTACGCCCACTTCTGCGGCTTCGGCCGCCAGCTGGACCAGTGGCTGATGGACCGCGGCGCGCAGGCCCTGTTCGAGCGCATCGACGTGGACAAGAGCGATCCCGACGCGCTGCAGCGCTGGCGCCAGCACCTCGCGCACCTGGCCGGCACCAGCGACCTGCCGGATTGGGAGGCACCGGCCTTGCAGCCTTGGCGGCTGCGCGCGCGCCAGCACCTCAACCCCGGCAGCGCGGGCGAGGAGGTGCATCACCTGGAACTGGTGCCTGCTGAGGCCGGCGCGGCGTTGCCCGAGTGGCAGGCGGGCGACCTGGTGCAGGTGGAGGTGCCCACCGCGCCGGGCGAACCGCGCGACTACTCCATCGCTTCCGTGCCGCAGGACGGCGCCGTGCACCTGCTGGTGCGCCGCACGCGCCGCGCCGACGGCAGCCCCGGCCTGGCCTCGGGCTGGCTGACGCAAGCTGCGCAGACCGGCGACACCGTCACGCTGCGCGTGCGCTCGCATGGCGGTTTTCGCATTGGTGACAACGCTCAGCGTCCGTTGATCCTGATTGGCAACGGCACGGGCCTGGCGGGTTTGCGCGCGCACATGCGGGCGCGCATTGCGGCGGGGAAGGGGCAGGTGCCCATGTGGTTGTTGTTCGGCGAACGCAACGCGGCGTGCGACGCGCACTACCGCGACGAGATCGACGCCTGGCAGCGCGATGGCTGGCTTCGCCGTGTGGACTGGGTGTTCTCGCGCGACCAGACCGAGCGGCGCTATGTGCAACACGCCTTGGCCGAGGCCGCAGCGGACGTGAAGGAATGGGTCGGGCAGGGTGCTGCGGTGTACGTGTGCGGCAGCCTTGAAGGCATGGCCGGCGAAGTCAACGGCACGCTGCGGACCATCCTGGGCGAAGAGGCGCTGCAGCAGCTCACCGCCGACGGTCGCTACCGCCGCGACGTGTATTGAACCGGGTGGCGTATCCGGCGCGGGGGGATCAAGTCTCTGCCCATTGCTGCAACAGCTTGTGGTAGTGGCCGGTCAGGGCGACCACCTCGGCGGTGTCGCCCAGCTGGTTGCGCAGCTTGAGGATGGTCATGTCCAGGTCGAACAACATCGAGCGCCGCCACGCGTCGCGCACCAGGCTTTGCGTCCAGAGGAACGAGGCCACGCGCACGCCGCTGGTCACCGGCTCCACGCGGTGCAGGCTGGTGGACGGGTAGACGATCGCGTCGCCCGCATCGAGCTTGATCTCGTGCGTGCCGAAGCTGTCCTCGGCGATCAGCTCGCCGCCTTCGTACTCGTCGGGTGAACTGAGGAACACGGTGGTGGACACGTCGGTGCGCACCTTCTGGCCGCTGAAGCGGTCGGTCTGGATCGTGTTGTCGATGTGGTTGCCATAGTGCCCACCACCTTCGTAGCGGTTGAACATCGGCGGCAGCATGGTGGCTGGCAGCACGGCCGAGACGAACAGCGGATGGCGCTGCAGCGCCTGCGCGATGCGCTGCGAGAGCGGCGCGAACACGGGGGACGCGGTGTCGAGCTGCAGGTTGCGCTTGACGTTGGCCGCCTGCGGACCGGTGGAGCGCAGACCGTCCACCCAGCCCTGGGTGTCGAGCACCTGGCGGATCTCGGCCACTTCGGCCGGTGTGAGGACCTGGGGAATGTGCAGCAGCATGGACAGGGTTCCTGAAACGGGAAAAGGCCCGCCATGGGGCGGGCCTTTTCGATGGTAGCGTTCTGACGGGTGGTCGGGATCAGAACTTGACGTTGGCGGTCAGCGCAGCGGAGCGGGGCAGGCCCAGCGCCAGTCGGCCACCACCGTTGTTCAGGGCCATCAGGTATTCCTTGTCGAACAGGTTGTAGACGTTCAGGCGCAGGCTGACCTTGTCGGTGAGTTGGTAGGCGACCATCGCGTCGGCGACCCAGGACGAGGGGATGTTGGGCACATTGCCCGTGCCGCCCACGGTGACGACGCGCTTTTGCTCGGAGGTGTAGCGAGCACCCAGGCCCAGCGTCAGCTTGTCCAGTTGGTACGAGCTCCACACGGTGGCGGTCAGGTCGGGCGACCAGCGCACGCCGTCGGTGACCGTGACCACGCCGGTGGTGGCGTTGCGCGAGCGCTGACTGAGCGCCTTCGTGCTGGTCTTGGCCAGGCCGGCCGTGATCTGCCAGAAGTTGGTGATCTGGCCCACTGCCGACAGCTCAAGACCTTGCACACGCGTTTTGCCGTACTGGAACGTCTGCCCGGTCACAGCGTCTTGCGAGGTCTGGCCATCGTTCTCGGTGCGGAAGACGGCCGCGGCCACGTTCAGGCGCTTGTTCAGCAGTTCCCATTTCGTGCCCAGTTCGACGGTATCCGTTTTTTGCGGATCCAGCGTCGAGTTGGCTTGATTGGTGGTCGACGTGTTCAGTTGGAAGTTGCTGGTGCCGGGCGGGGTGGCCGAGGTGGCGTACGACACGTAAACGCTGCCGTTTTCCGCCGGCTTGTAGACGCTGCCGACGCTCCAGCTCACCAGGCTGCGCGAGTCTTCGAGCAGGGTGCGAACGCCCGCTGCGGTGACGTTGTCGGTGTTCAGTTTGTAGACGTCAATGCGGGCCCCGCCGTTGATCGACCAGCGGTCGTTGAGCTTGGCGTCGTCGAACGCGTACACGCTGATGGTGTTGGTCGTGCCGCCCGTGATACCACCGGTGCGCCCGCCGAAGTTGCCCATGGTTTCGAACGGATTCGGGTTGTAGAGGTTTGCTGCCGGCGCCGTCGCCGTGCCATGGTCAAAGCTGCTCTGTTTTTCGTGCAACAGCTCGACACCAGCCGCCAACGAGTGCTGCACGCCACCCGTGTTGAACGCCGTATTCACGCTGGTCTGGTTGGCCAGGATGCTGTTTTCCTGGTCGACGCGCTGGCGCGAGCGGTTCACGGTCCAGGCAGACTGCGGCCCTGCGGTCGAGATGCCCGTGTTGCCGGTGTTCACGCCGGTCAGCGTGCGGTCCATGGTTGTCCGGCCGTACCGTGTGGTGTTGCGGATGGTCGTGCGCTCGCCGAGATCGTGCTCCACCTTGACAGTGAACATGTCGGCGTCAACCTTTTCGCGGTCGTTCACGCTGCCGTAGAAGTTCTCGCGGCGAACCTTTGGGCCAATGGCCGTGGTGTAGCCGGCGTAGCCGATGGCGGGAATGCCACCATCGGGCACGTTGTCCTGGCGCAGGTGTTGGCTGAAGAGGTGGACACGGGTGGGCGTGCCCAGGCCGGTGACGTAGGACAGGCCCACGCCGTAACCCTTGTTTTCCACATAGTCGCGGCCATCCACGCCACTGTCCTGCACCATGGCGTTCAGGCGGAAGGCGGAGGTTTCGCTCAGTTGCTTGTTCAGATCGACGGTGGCGCGCTTGCGGCTGGCGGTGCCGACCGTGCCGGAGGCGCTGCTTTCATCACCCAGGTGGGCCTGCTTGGAGATCAGGTTGATGAAGCCCGACGCAGCGCCACGGCCGGTTTCTGCACCGGCCGCGCCCTTGACGATCTCCACCTGTTCCAGGTTGAAGGTGTCGCGCGTGACGGCGCCGAGGTCGCGGATGCCGTCGACGAAGGTGTTCTGCTGCAGCGAGAAGCCGCGCAGCTGGAAGGTGTCGCCGGCCGAGGTGTTGCCGTTCTCCCCCATCTGCATGGTGATGCCGGGGGTGTTGCGAAGGGCTTCCATCAGCGTGACCGCGCCTTGCTCTTCCAGCACTTCCTTCTTGATGATCTGGATGGTCTTGGGCGTGTCCACCAGCGGGGCCGTCATCTTTTCGTTGGCCGATTTGTCGGCTTTGTACGGCACCTCGGGGGCTTCCTTGACGGTCACCGTGGGCAGGGTGGTGGTCTGCTGCGCCATGCCGGCGGCAGGAACGGATGCGGCCAGGAGGGCCAGGAGGTGGACGGGTTTGCTGTGCTTGCGGCTGCGGATATGGGCCATTGATGAGTCCTTGCGGTGCGATGGTGTGTTGGCTGGCAGGCGTCCACATCGCACCGGCTCGGTGCAAGGGCACGGCAGGTCGTCGGGGGCTTTGGCTGGCTTCGGCCGGGATTATCACAAATAAAAATCATTCCTATTCACAATTTTTCCATTTTGTTGTGAATTGGCGTCAGGAACGACGAAAGGCGCCAAGACCGAACGGTCTTGGCGCTTGCACGCCCGATGGCAGAAACGGGGGTTAGAAGGTGACGTTGGCTGTCAGCCAGAGGCGACGGCCTTCGAGCATGTTGTTGTAGCGCGCGGCATACGCGTTGGGCGCGTACTGGGCGTACTCCAGAAAGTCCTTGTCGAACAGGTTGTAGATCGTGGCGCCCAAGGTCACCGACTTGTTCAGGCGGTAGCTGCCGCCCAGGTGGAACTGGGTCGTCGCCTTGTAGTCACCCAGGACTGCACGGGCCGCTCTGCCGGTGGCAGAGGTGTCGTCGCGCCAGCGCGAGCTGCGGTACTCGGCACTGACCCAGGTCGAGAACTTCTCGTCGATCTTCCAGTCGAGCTTGGCGTTGAGCATGTGCTTCGGGGTGTTGTACAGGGGTTGGCCTGCGCTGGCGCCGCTCTTTTGCTCGCTGCGGGTGAAGGTGTAGTTGCCGGTGGCGTTGAGGCCTTTGGCCAGCGGCACGCGGGTGGACAGCTCAAAGCCGCGTGTTTCCGCTTCGTCCACGTTCACCGACTGGCCATAGGTGTCCACGGCGGGCCAATTGCCATAGTTCACGCACCCGGGGCGGTTGGGGGCTCCCGCGAAGCTGCAGTTCAGCAAGCCGCTGCCTGTGGCGATCTTGTCCTTGAACTGGTTGAAGAAGATGGTGCCGCCGATCGTGAAGCCCTTCTTGTCATCGAACATCGTGCCGAGTTCGTACGACGTGCTGGTTTCTGGCTTGAGGGAAGGCGTGCCGATGGTGGGGCGCGTGCCTTGACCCGTAAAGCCGGTGATGCCATCGGCCAGTTGATCGAGGCGCGGGGTCTTGAAGCCACGGCTCACACCGCCTTTGACGATCCAGTTGTCGGTGGCATCCCAGACCGTGTAGATGCGCGGACTGAACTGCGCGCCGAACTGGCTGTGGTCGTCGTAGCGCGCACCCAGGGTGAGCGCGAGGGCAGGCGTGAGGCGCCACTCGTCCTCGCCAAACAAGGCCCACTGCGTGTGGGTGTACGGTGCGGGCGCCACGCCGTCGATCATCTCCGCGTCCCAGTACTGGGCGCCCACCGTCAGCAGGTGCGATTCACCCACGGCAGTGATCAGCTTGGCGTCGAGGATGGTGTTTTCCGCCGTCAGCGTGCGCGCGCTGCCCGGCGCCTTGCCGGGGGTGCCTGAAGGGATCGTGCGGCCGATGGTTTCGGTTTCGTTTCGGGTCAGGCTGGTTTCCAGCTTGCCGAAGCCGAGGTTGGCGTTGTAGGCCAGCACCGTCTGCTCGCGATTGAACTTCTGCTTCGCCGTGTAGCCTTGCACACCGAGGGTGCCGAGCTGCGCCGATGAGTTGTCGTACACCTGCCGCGCGGTGTCCAGGTCCAGGTAGATTTCGTGATCTCTGTTCGGCGTCAGCGTCAGGCGAGCGCCGAGGGTGTCGATGTCCGCCTTCACCGGGCTGGGACCCCGGGTGCTGATGGTGGTGTTGCCTGCGTTGCCAGTGGGCTCCAGTTCGGACGCCGAGCGCTTGAAGGAGCTGGCGCGAAGCGTCAAACCCAGCATGTCTTGCTTGATGGGGCCGCTCAGATAGACATTGGTGCCCAGGCTGTCGCCGCGATCGCGGTTTTCCTGCACGGTGCCGTTCAGGTTGACCGCACCGGCCCAGGTCTTGCCGACCTTGCGCGTGATGATGTTGATCACGCCGCCCATGGCATCGGAACCATAGAGCGTGGCCATCGGGCCGCGAATGACTTCGATCCGCTCGATGGCGCTGATGGGCGGCAGGAAACTGGTGGAGGTCTCGCCGAATCCGTTGGGGGTCACGTTGCCGGCGGCGTTCTGACGGCGGCCATCCACCAGCACCAGGGTGTAGTCCGAAGGCATGCCGCGGATGCTGATGTTCATGCCGCCGGTTTTGCCAACGTCGTTGCCGACGTCCACGCCTTCCACATCGGCGAGCGCTTCAGCCAGGCTGCTGGCGCGTTTGGTTTCCAGGGCTTCGCGGGACACCACCGTGATGCTGGCGGGCGCCTTCTTGATGTCTTGTTCGAAACCGGAGGCCGACACCACGACTTCGGACAGCGAGCCCTCGGCTTGCTGGGCGTGGGCCGCGCCCAGGCTCAGCGCGTACAGGCTGCAGGCCACGGCGGTGGCTTGCAAGGGGAAGCGGTAGCCCGACGAAACGCCGCGCTGGCCAGCCGACGGGGTGGATGCTCTCGACATCGAAAATCCTTACGTATGCATGCGTTGATGGAGTTGGCTGGCATGCATCCACTCGGTATCGCGCGCATCACACAAGGGACGGGGCTGGGGAGGGGCTGGCTGGCTACTTTTCTTATTATTACAAATGAAAACCATTCTTGTTAAGTTTTTGATAATTTTTTTGTGATAGCTCGTTCGGTGCTTGCCGTAAAGCTTCCGGCGGGAACGCGGTTTGCCCTCTGAAATCTCGCCGAAACGGTGCTGTCGCCGGAATGTGGTAAACACGAACGGCCCTCATCGGGCGAGTTGTTGCACAGCAACAAGAAAAGCTATCGGGTGGATAAACACTATCAATCCCGAGGATTGGTAGGTATTTGCTATCATTCACCCCATGGCGATACGGAAAACCCTTTCTGATCGCCGCCTCTTTCTCAACCCCAACCCAAGGAAAACCATGTCCCTGATCAATACCACCGTCCAGCCTTTCAAGACCACGGCCTTTCTGAACGGCAAGTTCATCGACGTCAGCGACGAGACGCTGAAGGGCAAGTGGTCGGTGCTGATCTTCATGCCCGCTGCCTTCACCTTCAACTGCCCCACCGAAGTGGAAGACGCGGCCGAGAACTACGCCGAATTCCAGAAGGCCGGTGCCGAGGTCTACATCGTCACGACCGACACGCACTTCTCGCACAAGGTGTGGCACGAAACCTCGCCCGCCGTGGGCAAGGCCAAGTTCCCGCTGGTGGGCGACCCGACCCACGTGCTGACCAACGCTTTCGGCGTGCACATTCCTGAAGAAGGCCTGGCGCTGCGCGGCACCTTCATCATCAACCCCGAAGGCACGATCAAGACCGCCGAGATCCACTCCAACGAGATCGCCCGTGACGTGAAGGAAACGCTGCGCAAGCTCAAGGCCGCCCAGTACACCGCCGCCCACCCCGGCGAAGTGTGCCCGGCCAAGTGGAACGAAGGCGCCAAGACCATCGCTCCTTCGCTGGACCTGGTCGGCAAGATCTGATCCTGCGTTCCATCCGCGATGAGGCCCAGCCTCTCCGGTTGCACGTCGAAGAACCCGCGGGCCCAGAAGGCCCGCCGGGTGGACCCCTGGCCGCCTTTCAATCCCTGAGGAGGCCGGTTCTCAAAGTCGCTTAGATAAAGGAAACACAACATGTTGGACGACACCCTCAAGGCTCAACTCGGCGCTTACCTCGAGCGCGTGACACAACCTTTCGAGATCGTCGCTTCCTTGAGCGACTCTGAGAGCTCCCGCGAAATGCTTGATCTGCTGCAGACCATCCAGGCGCTGCGCAGCGACAAGATCACCCTGAAGACCGACGGCCAGGATGCGCGCCGGCCTTCGTTCACCCTGCAGCGCGCGGGCAGCGACACTTCGCTGCGCTTCGCCGGCCTGCCTCTGGGCCACGAGTTCACCTCGCTGGTGCTGGCCCTGCTGTGGACCGGCGGCCACCCACCCAAGGTCGAGCAGGACGTGCTCGAACAGATCCAGGCGCTGGACGGTGACTTCAATTTCGAGGTCTACATGTCCCTGACCTGCCACAACTGCCCGGACGTGGTGCAGGCGCTCAGCCTGATGGCGATCCGGAACCCTAAGATCAAGACCACGGTCATCGAAGGTGGTGCCTTCCAGGACGAGGTGACGGCGCGCGAGATCATGGCCGTGCCCATCGTGTTCCTCAACGGCCAGGTGTTCGGTTCGGGCCGCATGACGGTGGAAGAGATCGTCGGCAAGCTGGACGTGAACGCCGATGCGCGCGAAGCCGCGAAGCTCGACGCCAAGGACCCGTTCGACGTGCTGATCGTCGGTGGCGGCCCGGCTGGTGCCGCGGCGGCGGTGTACGCCGCCCGCAAGGGCATCCGCGTGGGCGTGGCGGCCGAGCGTTTCGGCGGCCAGGTCAACGACACGATGGCGATCGAGAACTACATCAGTGTGCTCGAAACCGACGGCCCGAAGTTCGCCGCCGCGCTCGAAGCGCAGGTGCGCCACTACGACGTGGACATCATGAACCTGCAGCGCGCCGACAAGCTGATCCCGGCGAGCGAGCCCAACGGCCTGGTGCAGGTGCAGATGGCCAATGGCGCGGTGCTGAGCGCGCGCAGCGTGATCCTGTCCACCGGCGCGCGCTGGCGCAATGTCAACGTGCCCGGCGAGGCCGAGTACCGCAACAAGGGTGTGGCTTACTGCCCGCACTGCGACGGTCCGCTGTTCAAGGGCAAGCGCGTGGCGGTGATCGGTGGTGGCAACTCGGGTGTCGAGGCCGCGATCGACCTGGCTGGCATCGTGCAGCACGTGACGCTGATCGAGTTCGCCGATGCGCTCAAGGCCGACGCCGTGCTGGTGAGCAAGCTCAAGAGCCTGCGCAACGTGGACATCCACGTGAATGCGCAGACGACCGAGATCACCGGCGCCGACGGCAAGGTGAATGGCCTGAGCTACAAGGACCGCGCGAGCGGCGACGTGAAGCACGTCGAACTCGAAGGCGTGTTCGTGCAGATCGGCCTGGTGCCCAACACCGAGTTCCTCAAGGGCACGGTGGAGCTGAGCCGCTTCGGCGAGATCGTGGTGGACGCCAAGGGCCACACCAACGTGCCCGGCGTGTTCGCGGCGGGTGACTGCACGACGGTGCCGTACAAGCAGATCGTGATTGCCGCCGGTGAGGGTTCGAAGGCCGCGCTCAGCGCCTTCGACCACCTGATCCGCCAGCCGGTAGTGGCACCGGCCGAGGCCGTCGCGGCCTGATGCGACGAAGCCAGAGCCGAGGCGGCGCCTCGGCCTGGCTTCTGCCCCTCAATGCGCGGCGGCCGCCGCAGCGCCGATGCCCGTTTCCGAGCGCACCTGTTGGGCCAGGAAACCGGCGCGGTCCACCCGCGCGCGCTGGCTCTTGTCCAGCACCGAGAACAGCCAGATGCCGACGAAACCGATCGCCATCGAGAACAGCGCCGGCGAGGTGTACGGGAACAGCGCCGACCCCTTGGGGTTGCCCAGCGTGGCTTCCCAGACCGAGGGCGAGACCACGGTGAGGGCCACCGAGGACACCAGACCCAGGAAACCGCCGATCACCGCGCCCTTGGTGGTGCAGTCCTTCCACAGCACGCTCATGAAGAGCACGGGGAAGTTGGCCGAGGCCGCGATGGCGAAGGCCAGCGAGACCATGAAGGCGATGTTCTGCTTTTCAAAGGCGATGCCCAGCACCACCGCGACAACGCCCAGGCAGAGCGTGGTGATCTTGGACACCCGCAGCTCGGCGGCCGAGTCGGCCTTGCCTTTCTTCAGCACGGTGGCATAGAGGTCGTGCGACACGGCCGAGGCGCCCGAGAGCGTGAGGCCGGCCACCACGGCCAGGATGGTGGCGAAGGCCACGGCCGAGATGAAGCCCAGGAACACGTTGCCGCCCACGGCGCTGGCCAGGTGCACGGCCGCCATGTTGTTGCCGCCGAGCAGGCCGCCCTTGGCATCGAGGAACTGCGGGTTGGTCAGCACGAAGGTGATGGCGCCGAAGCCGATGATGAAGGTCAGCAGGTAGAAGTAGCCGATCCAGCCGGTGGCCCACATCACGGACTTGCGCGCTTCCTTGGCGCTGGGCACGGTGAAGAAACGCATCAGGATGTGGGGCAGGCCGGCGGTGCCGAACATCAGCGCCATGCCGAAGCTGATGGCCGAGATCGGGTCCTTGACGAAGTTGCCCGGGCCCATGATGGACTGCCCGATGGAGGCCGCGGCCTCGGCCACCTTGCCGTCCTTGAGCGCGAGTTCGGTCTTGATCTTCACCGCGCCAGCGAACATGGCCTCGGGGCTGAAGCCGAAGTGCAGCAGCACCATGAAGGCCATGAAGGACGCGCCGCCGAGCAGCAGGCAGGCCTTGATGATCTGCACCCAGGTGGTGGCGGTCATGCCGCCGAAGAGCACGTAGACCATCATCAGCGCGCCCACGATCACCACGGCGATCCAGTACTCCAGGCCGAACAGCAGCTTGATCAGCTGCCCCGCACCCACCATCTGCGCGATCAGGTAGAACGCGACCACCACCAGTGTGCCCGAGGCCGCGAAGATGCGGATGGGCGCCTGCTGGAAGCGGAACGCGGCCACGTCGGCGAAGGTGAACTTGCCCAGGTTGCGCAGGCGCTCGGCCATCAGGAAGGTGATGACGGGCCAGCCCACGAGGAAGCCGATGGAGTAGATCAGGCCGTCGAAGCCCGAGGCCATCACCGCCGCGGAGATGCCGAGGAACGAAGCCGCCGACATGTAGTCGCCCGCGATGGCCAGGCCGTTCTGGAAGCCCGTGATGCCGCCGCCGGCGGTGTAGAAGTCGGACGCGGAGCGGGTCTTGGCGGCCGCCCATTTGGTGATGTACAGCGTGCCCAGCACGAAGAGGCCGAACATGCCGATGGCGGTCCAGTTGGTGGCCTGTTTGTCGGCCTGGCCGAGGTCGGCGCCGGCGGCCCAGGCCGCGACGGACACGCTGGCCAGGGCCAGCAGGGTGAGCACGCGCCTCATTTCCGCACCGCCTTGGCCACGGCCGCGGAGAGTTCGTCGAACTCGGTGTTGGCGCGCTTGACGTAGACCGCCGTGATGACGATCGTGAAGACGATGACGCCAAAGCCCAGCGGGATGCCGACGGTCATGACGCCATCGCCTGTGAGCCGCGACAGCAAGGCCTTGTCAAAGGCCACCAGCAGGATGAAGCCGTAGTAGACGACCATCATCGCCAGCGTCAGCCACCAGCCGAAGCGCGATCGTTTGGCCTTGAGTTGAAGGTAAGCGGGGTTGCTCGCGATCCGTTGAACCAGACTCTCGTCCATGCATGTCTCTCGGGTTGATTTCGGGTGACATGGAGCGTAGGACCTGGCACTTACGGTGCACTGACCTCTGGCTGACGCGGGGCTGACCCGCGCCTTGTTCCTGGCTTACTTCGGCTGTTCGGCCGGCGCGGGCGCGGCAGGTGCCGCTGCCGGTGCGGCAGGCGCCGCCTGCTCGGTGTGCGGTGCATCCATGCCGTGCTTCTCACCGCCCATGTCGATGTCGCCACCCTTCATGAGTGCAAAGAGGGCGACGGCGGCGAAGATGACGAAGGCGATGAAGATCTTGATCATGTCTCGAATAGGTGTTGGCGTCTGCCGTGAAGGCAGGGGAGGGCGGGAACGGGCAGGGCCCGCCAGCCCATTTTTCGGGCACTGGCTGACGTCTTTCTGACAGCGCCCGAGCCGAGCCCTCAGTACTCCAGGCGCTCGGGCCGGATCTCCTGCAGGATCGTGGTGGCGATTTCCTCGATCGACTTCGTGGTGGTCGAGAGCCAGCGTATGCCTTCGCGGCGCATCATGGCCTCGGCCTCGGCCACTTCCATGCGGCAGTTGTCGAGTTGCGCGTAGCGCGAGTTGGGCCGGCGCTCGTTGCGGATCTCGCTCAGCCGCTCGGGCGCGATCGTCAGACCGAAGATCTTCTTGCGGTGCGGCACCAGGGCAGGGGGCAGCTGGCGGCGCTCGAAGTCTTCCGGTATCAGCGGGTAGTTCGACGCCTTCAGACCATACTGCATCGCCAGGTAGAGCGAGGTCGGCGTCTTGCCGCTGCGGCTCACACCGACCAGGATCACGTCCGAGCCCTCCAGGTCCTTGTGGCTCTGGCCGTCGTCGTGGGCCAGCGAAAAATTGATGGCTTCGATGCGGTCGTGGTAGGCCTGGCTCTTGGAGGCGTCCGAGAAACGGCCCACGCGGTGGTTGGACTTGATGCCGAGTTCGTGCTCCAGGGGGGCGACGAAGGTGCCGAACATGTCCAGCAGCACGCCCTTGCACTGGGTGCGGAACACCGACAGCACGTCCATGTCGACCACCGTCGTGAACACCAGCGGTCGCTTGCCTTCGACGTCGGCGACGTGGTTGATCTGGCGCACCGCCTGGTGCGCCTTGTCCACGCTGTCCAGGAAAGGCAGCCGGACCCGGCGCATGGTGGCCTCGAACTGGTTCAGGATGGCGTTGCCGAAGGTTTCGGCCGTGATGCCGGTGCCGTCCGAGATGAAGAAGACCGTTCGATTGGGCATGTGGGCCGCGTCCTTACAATGCTGGGTGTTGTGTCTGCGCCAGCCATTATCCTGCCGCAGGCGCCCCCGTATCTGCTTCCCTGCCCGGCGTCGGACCCACAACAGAACAACAGGTCGCCCCGCTGGCGCTTGGAACCCCGGTTTTTCAACCTTAGGAGCTTTCCCATGTCCCAGCTGTTTGGAGCGACCGATCTGGTCGTGCCGTTCGAAAAACTGCGAATGAGCGATGTCGAGTCCGTCGGCGGCAAAAATGCCAGCCTCGGCGAGATGATTTCGCAACTGCCCACCGGCGTGAAGGTGCCAACCGGCTTTGCCACCACGGCGCACGCCTTCCGCGAATTCCTCAAGCACGACGGCCTGACCGAGCGCATCAACGCCCGGCTGGACCAGCTGGACACCGAAGACGTGCGGGCTCTGGCCCAGGCCGGTGCCGAGATCCGCGCCATGGTCGAAAACCAGCCGTTCCCGGCCGACCTGGAAAAAGCGATCCGCGACGCCTTCGTGACCCTGAGCGCCGGCAACGCCAAGGCCTCGTTCGCGGTGCGCTCCTCGGCCACGGCCGAAGACCTGCCCGACGCCTCGTTCGCCGGCCAGCAGGAAACCTTCCTCAACGTGGTGGGCATCGAAGAGGTGCTGCACAAGATGAAGGAGGTGTTCGCCTCGCTGTACAACGACCGAGCGATCAGCTACCGCGTGCACAAGGGCTTCGCCCATGCCGACGTGGCGCTCTCCGCCGGCGTGCAGCGCATGGTGCGCTCCGACACCGGCGCGGCCGGCGTCATGTTCACCATCGACACCGAGAGCGGCTTCGAGGACGTGGTCTTCATCACCTCCAGCTACGGCCTGGGCGAAACGGTGGTGCAGGGCGCGGTGAACCCGGACGAGTTCTACGTGCACAAGCCCATGCTCAAGGCGGGCAAGCGCGCGCTGATCCGCCGCAACCTGGGCTCCAAGCTGATCCAGATGGTGTTCAGCACGCCCGAGGAAAAGGCCGGCAGCGGCAAGCTGGTGAAGACCATCGATGTGCCGGTGGAGCAGCGCAACCGCTACAGCCTGTCCGATGCCGACGTCGAGCAACTGGCGAAGTACGCGCTGGTGATCGAGCAGCACTATGGCCGCCCGATGGACATCGAGTGGGGCAAGGACGGCACCGACGGCCAGATCTACATCCTGCAGGCGCGGCCCGAGACGGTGAAGAGCCAGAGCGCCGGCAAGACCGAGGTGCGCTACAAGCTCAAGGGCAAGGGCGCCGTGCTGGCCAGCGGCCGCGCGATCGGCCAGAAGGTGGGCACCGGCCCCGTGCGCCTGGTGCACAACATCAGCGAGATGGACAAGGTGCAGCCCGGCGACGTGCTGGTGACCGACATGACCGACCCGAACTGGGAACCGGTGATGAAGCGCGCCAGCGCCATCGTGACCAACCGGGGCGGGCGCACCTGCCACGCCGCCATCATCGCGCGCGAGCTGGGCATTCCGGCCGTGGTGGGCTGCGGCGATGCGACCGACCTGCTCAAGGACGGCACCTTGGTCACCGTGAGCTGCGCCGAGGGCGACACCGGCAACATCTACGACGGCTTGCTGGAGACCGAAATCACCGAGGTGCAGCGCGGTGACATGCCGCCGCTGGACGTGAAGATCATGATGAACGTGGGCAACCCCCAGCTGGCCTTCGACTTCGCCCAGATCCCCAACGGCGGGGTGGGCCTGGCGCGGCTGGAGTTCATCATCAACAACAACATCGGCGTGCACCCCAAGGCCATCCTCGACTACCCGAACGTCGACGCCGACCTGAAGAAGGCGGTGGAGTCCGTCGCGCGGGGACATGCCTCGCCGCGCGCGTTCTACGTCGACAAGGTGGCCGAAGGCGTGGCCACGATCGCGGCGGCCTTCTGGCCCAAGCCCGTCATCGTTCGCCTGTCCGACTTCAAGAGCAACGAGTACCGCAAGCTGGTGGGCGGCTCGCGCTACGAACCCGAGGAAGAGAACCCCATGCTGGGTTTCCGGGGTGCGGCGCGCTACGTCAGCCACGAGTTCCGCGAAGCCTTCGCCATGGAGTGCGAGGCGCTCAAGCGCGTGCGCGAGGACATGGGCCTGAGCAACGTGCAGGTGATGGTGCCCTTCGTGCGCACCCTGGCCCAGGCCGAGCGCGTGACCGGGCTGCTGGCCGAAAAGGGCCTGGCGCGCGGCGTGAACGACCTCAAGGTCATCATGATGTGCGAGATCCCCAGCAACGCGGTGCTGGCCAAGCAGTTCCTGCAGTTCTTCGACGGCTTCTCGATCGGCTCCAACGACCTGACGCAGCTCACGCTGGGTCTGGACCGGGATTCGGGCCTGGAGCTGCTGGCGCACGACTTCGACGAGCGCGACCCGGCCGTCAAGGCCATGCTGACCATGGCCATCGGCGCCTGCAAGGCCGAAGGCAAGTACGTGGGCATCTGCGGCCAGGGCCCCAGCGACCACCCCGATTTCGCCGAGTGGCTGCGCGACGAGGGCATCAGCTCGATCTCGCTCAACCCGGACAGCGTGATCGACACCTGGAAGCAGCTGGCCAAGGAGTGATCGCCTCGCTGCTGCGAGCAAATACCTAGGCGGCGCGAGCCGCCCGGGTGCGATGATCCGGTGATGTCCGAGCGCCCCACGACCGACGAACACGACCGACGCGCCCTGGCGCTGAAGGCGGTGCTGTTGTCGGTCATGGTGCTGGCCTCGTTCGGGGTCTGCTTCTTCGCGCGGGAGCTGAGCGTCGTCGTCATGGGCTGGCCGCTGCACTTCTGGATGGCGGCCCAGGGCGCGGTCCTGGTGTTCATCGTCATCGTGGTGGTCTATGCCAGCGTCATGAGCCGTCTGGAAGCCGAGGAGGCGCGCGGCGAGGCGAGCGAGGCCGGTGATGCCTGACAGTCCGGCCTACGCGGCCTACAAGCGCCGGCTGCACCGCATCCTGGCGTTCTACATCCTCGCCCTGATCGCCTTCCTGCTGCTGATGGCCTGGGCCGAGCAGAGCGGCCTGTCCCGGCGCTGGCTGGGCCCCATCTTCCTGTTCTCCACGGTGATGATGTACGGCGGCATCGGCATCTATGGCCGCACCGCCGACCCCGAGGAGTACTACGTGGCCGGGCGGCGCATTCCGCCGGTCTACAACGGCATGGCCGCCGCCGCCGACTGGATGAGCGCGGCCTCCTTCATCAGCCTCGCGGGTGGGCTCTACCTGCAGGGCTTCGGTGGCACTGAAACGCAGGCCGGCGGGCTGGCCTATGTGCTGGGCTGGACCGGGGGCTTCTGCCTCGTGGCCCTGCTCATCGCGCCCCACCTGCGCAAGCTCAACCTGTACACGGTGCCGGACTACTTCAAGGAGCGTTTCGGCGGGCGCTGGCCCCGGCGCATCGCGGCGTTTTCGGCCGTGCTGTGCTCCTTCACCTACGTGGTCGCGCAGATCTACGGTATTGGCCTGGTGGCCTCGCGGCTGACCGGTGTGCAGTTCGAGATAGGGATCATGCTGGGCCTGGGTGGGGTGGTGCTGTGCTCGTTCCTGGGCGGCATGCGGGCCATCACCTGGACCCAGGTGGCGCAGTACATCATCCTGCTGCTCGCCTTCCTCATCCCGGTGTCCTGGCTGGCCTACAAGCAGCTGGGCAACCCGCTGGCGCCGCTGGTGTACGGCGAGCAGCTCGAGAAGATCGCCCAGCTCGAGCACGACCTGATGGCCTCGCCGGCCGAGAAGCAGGTGCAGGACGAGTTCGCGCGGCGCGCGCGAGAGTACGCCGTGTGGCTGCAGGACGTGGAGGGCACGCTCAAGCGCGAGCGCGCCGCCAAGCAGGAGCGCGTCCGCGCGCTCAAGTCCCAGAACGCCGACATGGAGCTGGTGGTCGCGGCCACGCGCGAACTGGCGGCCTTGCCCCCTGACGTGGCGACGGCGCGGGAACGGTGGACGCGCGCCATGCAGGAAAGCGAGGAGCGGTCCCGGCCGCTGGGTGGGCTCATGCCGCACAGCCAGGCCTTCGCGGGCGATCCGGACGGCACGCCCGCCGAGCGCGAGACCTTCCAGTCCTCGCGCGCGAACTTCCTGGCCCTCATGTTCTGCCTGATGGTGGGCACGGCGGGGCTGCCGCATCTGCTCACGCGCTACTACACCACGCCATCGGTGGCGACCGCGCGTTCCTCGGTGGCGTGGTCGCTGTTCTTCATCACCCTGCTGTACCTGAGCGCGCCCGCGCTGGCGGTGCTGGTGAAGTACGAGGTGATGCAGAACGTGGTGGGCAGCAGTTTCGATGCCTTGCCGCCCTGGATCGCGCAGTGGTCGCGCATGGACGGTTCGCTGGTCTCGGTGAGCGACATCAATGGCGACGGCATCCTGCAGTTCAGCGAACTCCGCCTGGGCGCCGACGTGATCATGCTGGCCACCCCCGAGCTCGGTGGCATGCCCTATGTGGTATCGGGCCTGGTGGCCGCCGGGGGTCTCGCGGCCGCGCTGTCGACCGCCGATGGCCTGCTGCTGACGATCAGCAATTCGCTGGTGCGCGACACCTACTGCCACGAGGTCAAGCGCATCGTCACGCCCGAGCAGCGCGTGATCCTCTCCAAGTTCGCCTTGCTCAGTGTGGCCACGGTGGCCGCCTTCGTCGCGGCGCTCAAGCCCGCCGAGATCCTTCCGCTGGTGGCGTCCTCGTTCTCGCTGGCCGCCTCCGCCTTCGTGCCCGCCATGATCATGGGCATCTTCTGGTCGCGCACCACCGGCCCGGCCGCGGTGGCCGGCATGTTGATCGGCCTGGGCACCACGGTGGTCTACATGATGATCAACGCCCCCTCCGTGCGCGCCTTCTTCGCCATGCCTGCGGGGCAAGACCTCTGGTTCGGCATCCAACCCCTGTCGGCGGGGGTCTTCGGTGTGCCGGTGGGCTTTGTGGTGATCGGTTTTCTGAGCTTGTTGCAGCGCCGCAAGGGCGCCAGCGCTTAGGGGTTTACACCAGTTCAGAGGGTGCTGGCGTGCCCAGGACACCCTCTGTCAGTTTCTTGTCAGACGCTCCTAAAACACTGCGATGGCATCTTGTGCCAGCCATCTAACTTAGGAGACTTCAACATCATGGCAACTTCGACGGCCAGTGCTTCTGCACCGATGACCAAGGAGGAGAGAAAGGTGATCTTCGCCTCTTCTCTAGGGACGGTTTTCGAGTGGTATGACTTCTATCTCTACGGCTCGCTCGCGGCCATCATCGCGCGCCAGTTCTTCTCCGGCCTGGATCCAACATCCGCCTACATCTTCGCCTTGCTGGCCTTCGCGGCGGGCTTCCTGGTGCGGCCGTTCGGTGCGATCTTCTTCGGCCGCCTGGGCGACATGATCGGGCGCAAGTACACCTTCCTGGTGACCATCCTGATCATGGGCGCGTCCACGTTCATCGTGGGCCTGCTGCCCAGCTACGCGTCCATCGGCCTGGCCGCTCCCGTCATCCTGATCATCCTGCGCATGCTGCAAGGCCTGGCGCTGGGTGGTGAGTACGGCGGTGCCGCGACCTATGTGGCCGAACACGCGCCGCACGGCAAACGGGGCGCCTACACGGCATGGATCCAGACCACGGCCACGCTGGGTCTGTTCCTGTCGCTGCTGGTGATCCTGGGCGTGCGCACCGCGATGGGCGACAAGGAGTTCGGCGAATGGGGCTGGCGCATTCCGTTCCTGGTGTCCATCCTGCTGCTGGGCATTTCGGTCTGGATCCGCTTGAGCCTCAATGAGTCGCCGGCGTTCCAGAAGATGAAGTCCGAAGGCAAGACCTCCAAGGCGCCGCTGACCGAGTCCTTCGGCCAATGGAAGAACCTGAAGGTCGTGATCCTGGCGCTGCTCGGCCTGACCGCCGGTCAGGCCGTGGTCTGGTACACGGGGCAGTTCTACGCGCTGTTCTTCCTGACCACGATCGCCAAGGTGGACGCCACAACCGCCAACCTGATGATCGCCGCCTCGCTGTTGATCGGTACGCCGTTCTTCATCTTCTTCGGCACGCTGTCCGACAAGATCGGCCGCAAGCCCATCATCATGGGCGGCTGCCTGATCGCTGCGCTGACCTACTTCACCGTCTTTCCGATGCTGCTGAACTACGCCAACCCGGCGCTGGTGGCGGCTCAACAGGCGAACAAGGTCACCGTGACGGCCGATCTGAAGGAGTGCTCGTTCCAGGGTAGCCCGATTGCACGCGACATCGATTTCCGCACCTCGTGCGACATCGCCAAGCGCGCACTCACGCAGGCGTACATCCCGTACACCAGCGTGCAGGGTCCGGCCGGCGCACCCGCGACGGTGACGCTGGGCGACAAGGTGCTGAACTCGCCGGTGGGCGTGCTCAACGAGAAGCGCGATGCCTTTGCGGCCGACAGCGCGAAGAACATCGCCGACTTCCGCAAGGCACTGACCGACACCGCCAAGGCCGAAGGCCTGACCACCCCTGCGGATCCCGCCAAGATGAACAAGGGCATGGTCCTGCTGATCCTGGTGTTCCTCGTGATCCTGGTGACCATGGTGTACGGCCCGATCGCCGCGATGCTGGTCGAGATGTTCCCCACGCGCATCCGCTACACGTCGATGAGCCTGCCGTACCACATCGGCAACGGCTGGTTCGGCGGCTTGCTGCCCACCACGGCCTTCGCCATGGTAGCCGCGACCGGCGACATCTTCTACGGCCTCTGGTACCCGGTGATCGTGGCGGCCGGCACGTTCATCATCGGCATGATCTTCATCCGCGAGACCAAGGACGTGGACATCTACGCCAAGGATTGAGGTTGAGCAGGGTCGCGCCCGCCCGCGGGCGGGTGCGACTTTCTTCACAGAGCCCGCCCCGTGCGGGCTTTTTCATGGGCGCTCCGGTATGGATAAACCCCAATTCAAATGCCGCCAGTCGCATGTAAAGCTCGTTTCATCCAACTTCCGCGTTGAGTCATCCCGGTGACCGGTACAAACCACCCCCGGTGGAGCTTCCTCGAGAGAACCCATGAGCATTGTGAAAACCGAAACCGGCCTGCAGGTCATGAAAGACCGATCGGTGCCGCTGACGCCGCGACAACGGTCGGTCTTCATCCTCGTGGATGGCCGGCGCTCCATGGCGGAGTTGCTGGCGGCATCGGCTGCCATGGGGGTGTCCCAGGAAGACGTCGAGCACCTGTTCGCGCTCGGATTGATCACCGATTCGGCACCCAAGCCCTCGGCCGCGGAGCAGGCGGTGGCCGCGGCCCACGACGAAGTGCTCAAGGAACACAACTCGCGCAGTCCGGTGCAGCGCTATCAGGATGCCTATCCCATCGCCACCCGGCTCACCGCCAGCCTGGGCTTGAGGGGGTTTCGCCTGAATCTGGCGGTGGAGGCCGCCGGCAACTACGAGCAACTGCTCGAACTGGCTCCCAGGATCCGCGAGGCCGTGGGCCCCGAGAAGTTCGTGCCCCTGGACAAGGCGCTGAACAACCGCTGAGGCAGCTGGGGTACCGAAAAGCCGCGATTTGCTATAATCGTGAGCTTTTCGCCTTGCCACACCGCTTCCAGACGCGGCGGGTGGCTGAATCCCGCCGTGGCTCCCCACGGCTCATCCTCAAGGAGTGTCTATGCGTCACTATGAAATCGTTTTGCTGATCCATCCGGACCAAAGCGAACAGGTTCCGGCCATGCTGGAGCGTTACAAGGGCATGATCACCACCGGTGGTGGCAAGATCCACCGTGTTGAAGACTGGGGCCGCCGCCAGATGGCTTACCAGATCAACAAGCTGTCCAAGGCCCACTACCTGTGCGTCAACATCGAGGCCGATCAGGCCGTGATGTCCGAACTGGAACACGCGTTCAAGTTCAACGACGCCGTGCTGCGCCACCTCACCGTGCTGCGCAAGAAGGCCGACACCGGTCCGTCGGCCATGATGAAGTCGGTCGAGCGCGAAGAAGCCCGCAAGCTTCAACAGCCGGCCACGCACCAGTCGCAGGAGCAGGCCGCCGCCTAAGTCTGTGGCGCCAATCGTCATCGGGTGAACCGTCTTCAATTGTCCGCCGTGGTGGTGCAGGTGCAGAGCCTGCGTTACACACCGGCAGGCATCCCGGCCGTCAACCTCGTGCTTGAACACGAGTCCCAGGTCGTCGAGATGGACACCCCCAGACAGGTGAAATTGCAGCTGAGGGCCGTGGCCTTCGGTGCCCAGGCCGAAATCCTCTCCCGACAGGGCCTGGATGCGGCTTGTGAGTTTCACGGTTTCATGACGAATGCGCGCAATGGCAAAGGCGTGGTGTTCCACATCCAAGATTTCAGCAAAACATAGGAAGGCCCATCATGGCTGCACCCAAACGTTTCAACAAAGACAAGCGCCCGAAGCGCAACACCCAGTCGCTGCTCTTCAAGCGCAAGCGCTTCTGCCGCTTCACCGTGGCCAACGTCGAAGAAGTCGACTACAAGGACGTGGACGTCCTGCGTGACTTCATCGCCGAAAACGGCAAGATCATTCCCGCGCGCCTGACCGGCACCCGTGCGTTCTACCAACGCCAGGTCAACACCGCCATCAAGCGCGCGCGCTTCCTGGCCATGCTGCCCTACAGCGACCAGCACCGCGTCTGAAAGAGAGCCTGACATGCAAATCATCCTGCTCGACAAAGTGATCAACCTCGGCGCCCTCGGCGATGTGGTCAAGGTCAAAGAGGGCTATGCCCGCAACTTCCTGATCCCCACCGGCCGTGCCCGCCGTGCCACCCAGAGCGCCATCGCTGAATTCGAAGCCCGCCGTGCGGAACTCGAAAAGGTGGCGGCGGCCAAGCTGGCCGAAGCCCAGGCCCTGGGCGAGAAGCTCGCTGCCGTGACGGTCAAGCTGTCGCAAAAGGCCGGCGTGGACGGCCGCCTGTTCGGCTCCGTGACCAACCACGACGTGTCCGAAGAGCTGAACAAGCAAGGCTTCGCTGTGGCCAAGTCGCAAGTGCGCATGCCCAACGGCCCCCTCAAGAACGTGGGTGACTACACCGTCAGCGTCAACCTGCACACCGACGTGACGGTGGACGTCAACGTCTCGGTGCTCGGCGAAACCGCCTGAGTTCCACGCAGCGTTCTGCAAAAAGCCGCTGCCTTCGGGCAGCGGCTTTTTTTTTGCGCGGCGCGGGCGGGTTATCCCGCCTTCTGCACGCGATTCACACCGGATTTCCACAGGGTTGTCCACCCCTGATCCATCCCCTGGGGCGTACCATCGCTCTTTAGCTGCGATACCTCCATGTCCACTGCCTTTTCCAGTCCCTTCCCCGACTTTGATGCGGGCTTTGAAGACCCCGTGGGGGATCGTCAGGTCGCCCAGTTGCGTGTGCCTCCACATTCCATCGAAGCCGAATCCAGTGTGCTGGGCGGCCTGCTGCTCGACAACGGCGCGTGGGACCGTGTGGCCGACCTGATCAACGACTCCGATTTCTATCGGCACGAGCACCGGCTGACCTATTCTGCGATCGCGACCCTGGTCAACGGGAGCAAGCCTGCCGACGTGGTGACGGTGTTCGAGCACTTGCAGAACCTGGGCAAGGCCGAAGAGGCGGGTGGGTTGGCGTACCTCAACTCGCTCGCGCAGTACGTGCCGAGTGCGGCGAACATCCGCCGCTATGCCGAGATCGTGCGCGAGCGCGCGATCCTGCGCAAACTCGTGACCGCCAGTGATGAGATCGCGACCGCCGCCTTCAATCCGCAAGGACGGCCGGTCGCCAAGATCCTGGACGAGGCCGAGCAGAAGGTCTTCAAGATCGGCGAGGAAGGCTCCCGGATGAAGGAGGGCTTCCAGAGCATGGACAAGCTCGTGGTGGACCTCCTGGACCGTGTGCAGGAGATGGCCGACAACCCGGCGGACGTGACGGGTGTTCCCACCGGGTTCATCGATCTGGACCGCATGACCTCGGGCCTGCAGGCAGGTGACCTCGTGGTGCTGGCGGCCCGACCCTCCATGGGCAAGACCGCGTTCGCGATCAATATCGCCGAGCACGTGGCCTTGAACGAAGGGCTGCCTGTGGCCGTGTTCTCCATGGAAATGGGTGCATCGCAGCTGGCGGTGCGTGTGGTCGGGTCCATCGGCCGGATCAACCAGGGGCATCTGCGCACCGGCAAGCTCACCGACGACGAGTGGCCCCGCCTGACGGAGGCGATCGAAAAGCTGCGTACCGTGTCGCTGCACATCGACGAGACGCCGGGTCTCACGCCCAGCGAGCTGCGTGCCAATGCCCGCCGATTGGCCAGGCAGTGCGGCAAGCTGGGTCTGATCGTGGTCGACTACCTGCAGCTCATGAGTGGCTCCGGCGCGTCCGGGGGCGACAACCGCGCCACCGAGCTGGGCGAAATCTCGCGGGGGTTGAAGATGTTGGCCAAGGAGTTGCAATGCCCGGTGATCGCGCTCTCCCAGCTCAACCGGTCGGTCGAGCAGCGCACCGACAAGCGCCCCATGATGTCGGACTTGCGTGAGTCCGGTGCCATCGAGCAGGATGCGGACATCATCATGTTCATCTACCGCGACGAGTACTACAACCGCGAGAACTGCAAGGAGCCGGGTGTGGCCGAGATCATCATCGGCAAGCAGCGCAACGGCCCCACCGGCGTGGTGAAGCTGGCCTTCCTGAACATGCTCACCCGTTTCGAAAGCCTGGCAGGCGGTGGCATGGGCGGTGGCAGCGATTACTGACGACGGACGGTGCGCATGAAAAAACCCGGCCTGGGCCGGGTTTTTTCATGGCGAAAAGCCTTCAGGTCAGAGCACTTCGCTGGCGAAATCGGCCAGGCGCGAACGCTCTCCGCGCGCCAGCGTGATGTGTCCGCCATGCGGCCAGCCCTTGAAACGATCGACCGCGTAGGTCAGGCCCGACGAACCCTCGGTCAGGTAGGGCGTGTCGATCTGTGCGAGGTTGCCCATGCAGATGATCTTCGTGCCCGGGCCGGCGCGGGTGATCAACGTCTTCATCTGCTTGGGCGTCAGGTTCTGCGCCTCGTCGATGATCACGTAGCGGTTCATGAAGGTGCGGCCGCGCATGAAGTTCATGCTCTTGACCTTGATGCGGCTGCGGATGAGCTCATTGGTGGCAGCGCGCCCCCACTCGCCGGCATTGCCGCCGTCGCCCTTGGCCAGGAACTCGAGGTTGTCGTCGAGCGCACCCATCCAGGGACCCATCTTTTCCTCTTCGGTGCCCGGCAGGAAGCCGATGTCCTCACCCACGCTCACGGTGGCGCGCGTCATGATGATCTCGGTGTAGCGGCGGTCGTCAAGCACCTGGGTCAGGCCGCTGGCCAGCGCCATCAGCGTCTTGCCAGTGCCCGCGGTGCCGGCCAGCGTGACGAAGTCAATCTCCGGGTCCATCAACAGGTTGAGCGCGAAGTTCTGCTCGCGGTTGCGGCTGGTCACACCCCACACCGCATTTTTCAAATGGGTGTAGTCCTTCAGCGTCTTGAGCACCGCGGTCTTGTCGCGGATCTCGGTCACACGGGCATACAGCGAGGGCTCGCCGGGCGCCTCGAAATACACGAACTGGTTGATGTAGAACTGGCCCACTGCAGGGCCGCTCACGCGGTAGAACGTGTGGCTGCCGCTCTGCCAGCTCTCGATGGTCTTGCTCTGGCGCGTCCAGAAGTCCTGGGGCAGGGCCAGGGCACCGGCGTAGAGCAGTTCCCCGTCGTCCAGGGTCTTGTCGTTCTGGTAGTCCTCGGCGGCCAGGCCCAGCGCGCGCGCTTTCACCCGCATGTTGATGTCTTTCGACACCAGGATGACTTCGCGTTGCGGATGCCGCTCGCGCAGGGCATGCACCACGCCCAGGATCTGGTTGTCGGCCTTGCCCTGAGGCAGGCTGGAGGGCAGGGCGTTGTCCAGCGGCTCGGTCTGGAAGAACAGCAGGCCACGGGCCGACTGATGGCCGGTGGCCGAGAGCTTGAGGCCCTTGGCCATGTCGCCACCTTGCTGGGCCACCAGGGCGTCGAGCGTGCGGCTGGTCTGGCGGCCGTTGCGGGCCACCTCGGTCATGCCTTTTTTGTGGCCATCGAGTTCTTCGAGCACGATCATGGGCAGGAAGATGTCGTGTTCCTCGAAGCGGAACAGGCTCATGGGATCGTGCAGCAGGACGTTGGTGTCCAGCACGAACAGCCGCGCCGGCCCGTTGCCGGCCTTGCTTGCGGTGCGCCGGCGGTTGCTGGCCACCGGTGCCACGGGGGCCCGGGGTTCGACGGGCCCCTCGGGGACGGGCTGGCGCACCTCGGGGGCTTTGGCCACCACCGGAGCGGGCGGGCGCACGGGTGCCTTCGGCACTTCGGCACGTGCACTGGCCGCTGTTGTCGAGGGTTTTCGACCCCGCCCATTGCCCTTCGGCGCCGAGCCCGCCGGGGTGGCGGGTGCAACCGGTACGGACGGTTCCAGAACAGGGTTCAAGTCCAGTGGCTCTTCGGCGGCTCGAAGGGAGTAGGCGTCGGGGGCTAGCAGGGCTGCGCGTTTGGAGGGTGCGGGAGGCAGTGGCATGGAGGGCTTGTGGTGTCAGCGCGGGGCCGGAAAACAAAAAGCCGCCGGGAAAACCGGGCGGCTTTGAGAGCTGCGGAGCTTGTCGAAAGAGGGTGGGGCTGAAAAGCTTCCCGTTGTCATGAATTCATTATGCACGAGTCGTGTGACCCGGAAATCCCTGCATCAGCGTGGTCCCACTCCCTCGATCCTGGGGTTCAGGGCGCCTTCTTGAGCGCCTTGACCGCCTTGAGCACGTCTTCCACGTGACCAGGCACTTTCAGGCCGCGCCATTCCTGCTTGAGCACGCCATCCGGGCCGATCAGGAAGGTGCTGCGCTCGATGCCCTTGACCTTCTTGCCGTACATGATCTTGTTCTTCACCACACCGAACATGTGGCACATCTTCTCTTCGGTGTCCGCGATCAGCTCGAACGGCAGCTCGAGCTTGGTCTTGAAGTCGTCGTGCGACTTCATGTTGTCGCGCGACACGCCGAACACCTGCGCGCCGGCCTTGACGAAATCCTTGTATTTGTCGCGGAACTGCATGGCCTCGGTCGTGCAACCGGGGGTGTTGTCCTTGGGGTAAAAATACAGAACGATGGTCTGGCCAAGGTGGGTCTGGTTGCTGACCTTCACGCCACCGGTGGCCTGCGATTCAAATTCGGGAATGGGTTTGTTGACAACGACTGCCATACTGCGTGGACCCCTGACGTAAGTTGGTGGTGATTCGTTGGCTTCCCGGGTGCTTCACGGCATGCCCTGCACTGGACATGCAAAAGGGGGCCGTGGCAGGAAACAATCCGCTATTTTACCCTGATTGCGCCATTCCGTCACGGTTTGGCTGGAGAGGGGAACGAGGGCGTTTCAGGTTTCGATCAAAAGCGCGGCCACGACGCGGCGGCCTTCGCCAGCCAGGATGTTGTAGGTGCGGCAGGCCGCGGCGGTGTCCATGGTTTCCACGCCGATGCGGCGCTCCATCAAACCCTGCAGCAGCGCGGGCCGCACGAAGCGCAACCGGGAGCCGCTGCCGAACACCACCAGTTCAGGTGCTTCGGGCATGACGTTGGCCAACTGCTCGAAGTGCGTGGCGGTGAGGTCTTCGAAGCGCTGGCATTCCCAGGGAATCAGCTGGCCTCCCGAGGCGAGCACAAGGCTGCCGGCATGGCGCTGGCCGTTCACGGCGATCCACCCCTCGCCGTAGGAGGTGATGGACTGCGTGTCCAGCTTGTCGGCGTGAAGTTTCATGGGAAGGCAGTGGATCAGAAGGGCTGGGGATCTGTGGTCAAATTGCAGGTTTTCCCTGCTGAAGAGACCGAATATAACGCCCGGTGCACCTCGGCGGGGCATGTTGGTCATGACCCCACAACCCCCTCCGGAGGGCCTTTGAAAAGCATCCAGAAATCCGCCAAGCTTGCCAACGTCTGCTACGACATCCGCGGGCCCATCATGGACGCGGCGCGTCAGATGGAAGAGGAAGGCCACAAGATCATCAAGCTCAACATCGGCAACCTGGCGGTGTTCGGCTTCGATGCGCCGGAGGAGATTCAGCAGGACATGATCCGCAACCTGCCGAACTCGGCGGGTTACTCCGACAGCAAGGGCATTTTCGCTGCGCGCAAGGCGGTGATGCACGAAACGCAGAAGCAGGGCATCAAAGGCGTGGCCCTGGAAGACATCTACCTCGGCAACGGCGCGAGCGAGCTCATCGTGATGGCGACCAATGCGCTGCTGGACAACGGCGACGAGCTGCTGCTGCCGGCACCGGACTACCCGCTGTGGACGGCCGCGGCCAGCCTGTCGGGCGGCACGCCGGTGCACTACATGTGCGAAGAGTCCAACGGCTGGATGCCGGACATCGACGACATCCGCCGCAAGATCACGCCGGCGACCAAGGGCATCGTGGTGATCAACCCGAACAACCCCACGGGTGCGCTGTACTCCGACGATCTGCTCAAGGCCATCGTGGAACTCGCGCGCGAGCACGGGCTGGTGATCTTCGCCGACGAGGTGTACGACAAGGTGCTGTACGACGGTGCCAAACACACGGCCATCGCCAGCCTGTCGGACGACGTGCTCACGCTGACCTTCAATTCGCTGTCCAAGAGCTACCGGTCGTGCGGCTACCGCGCGGGCTGGCTCGTGGTCTCGGGCAACAAGAAACCCGCCAAGGACTACATCGAGGGCCTGAACATGCTCTCGAACATGCGCCTGTGCGCCAACGTGCCGGGCCAGTGGGCGATCCAGACCGCGCTGGGCGGGTACCAGAGCATCAACGACCTCGTGTGCGAAGGCGGTCGCCTGCGCCGCCAGCGCGACCTCGCCTACGAACTCATCACCGCCATTCCGGGCGTGAGCTGCGTCAAGCCCTCGGCCGCGCTCTACATGTTCCCCAAGCTCGACCCGAAGATGTACCCGGTCGAGGACGATCAGCAGATGTTCCTGGAACTGCTGCAGGAAACGCGCGTGATGCTGGTGCAGGGCACCGGGTTCAACTACCCGGACAACCAGCATTTCCGCATCGTGTTCCTGCCGCACGAGGACGACCTGCGCGAGGCCATCCACCGTGTGGCCAAGTTTTTCGAGGGCTGGCGAAAACGCCACGGCACCTGATTTTTCCGCTTCCCAACCATGACCGACATGAAACCGATCCAAGTAGGCCTCCTGGGCATAGGCACCGTAGGCAGTGGCACGTTCAACGTGCTTCAGCGCAACAAGGAGGAGATTCGCCGGCGCGCCGGTCGTGGCATTGAAATCACCATGGTGGCCGACCTGGACGTGGCCCGCGCGCAGTCCATCGTGGGCCCGGACGTGAAGGTCGTGAACGACGCACGCGCCGTGATCGCCAACCCCGAGATCGACATCGTGATCGAGCTCATCGGCGGCTACGGCATCGCCAAGGCCCTGGTGATGGAAGCCATTGCCGCTGGCAAGCACGTGGTCACCGCGAACAAGGCCCTGCTGGCCGTGCATGGCACCGAGATCTTCGCGGCCGCCTCGGCCAAGGGCGTGATGGTGGCCTTCGAGGCCGCCGTGGCCGGTGGCATTCCCATCATCAAGGCGCTGCGCGAAGGCCTCACCGCCAACAGCATCCAGTGGATCGCCGGCATCATCAACGGCACGACCAACTTCATCCTCTCCGAGATGCGCGACAAGGGCCTGGACTTCGCCGTCGTGCTCCAGGAAGCGCAGCGCCTGGGTTACGCCGAGGCCGACCCGACCTTCGACATCGAAGGCGTGGACGCGGCGCACAAGGTCACGCTCATGAGCGCGATCGCCTTCGGCATTCCCGTGCAGTTCGACAAGGCCTATGTGGAAGGCATCACCCAGCTGGGCGCCACCGACATCAAGTACGCCGAACAGCTCGGCTACCGCATCAAGCTGCTGGGCATCACCAAGCGCACGGCAAAAGGCATCGAGCTGCGTGTGCACCCGAGCCTGGTGCCGAGCAAACGCCTGATCGCCAACGTGGAAGGCGCGATGAATGCCGTGGTGGTCAACGGCGACGCCGTGGGCACCACGCTGTACTACGGCAAGGGTGCGGGCAGCGAGCCCACCGCCAGCGCCGTCATCGCCGACCTGGTGGACATCACCCGCCTGCACACGGCCGACCCGCACCACCGCGTGCCGCACCTGGCCTTCCAGCCCGACGCCTTGAGCGATCTCACCGTGCTGCCCATGAGCGAGGTGGTGACGAGCTACTACCTGCGCCTGCGCGTGGCCGACCAGGCCGGCGTGCTGGCCAAGGTCACCGGTTTGCTGGCCGGCGCCGGCATCAGCATCGACGCGGTGCTGCAGCGCGAGGCCGACGAGGTGAGCGGCGAAGGTGGCACCTCCACCGACCTCATCATCCTCACGCACGACACGCGCGAGGGCACCATGAACGACGCCCTGGCGCAACTGCAGACGCTGCCCACCGTGCTGGCGCCCATCGTGCGCATCCGCAAGGAAGAGCTCAACTGATGCATTACCTCTCGACCCGCGGCCACGCCGACCGCAAGCGCTTCTGTGAAATCCTGCTGGAAGGCCTGGCGCCCGACGGCGGCCTCTACCTGCCCGAGCGTTACCCGCAGGTCGATGCCATCGCGCTGCAGCGCCTGCGCGAGTCGTTCAACGGCGGCCGGCCCGGGGGCTACGCCGCGCTGGCGTTCGAGATCCTGTCGCTCTACATCGACGACATTCCCGCCGCCGACCTGCGCGCGCTGTGCGAGAAGACCTACACCGAAGCGGTCTTCGGCACGCCGCAGATCGTGCCGCTGAAGAAGCTCGAAGACGGCTTCTACCTCGAAGCCTTGTCCAACGGCCCCACGCTGGCCTTCAAGGACATGGCGATGCAGTTGCTCGGCAACCTGTTCGAGTACGAGCTGGCGCGCCGCGGTGAAGAACTCAACATCCTGGGCGCGACCTCCGGCGACACCGGCAGCGCGGCCGAGTACGCCATGCGCGGCAAGCACGGCGTGCGCGTGTTCATGCTCAGCCCGCACGGGCGCATGAGCCCGTTCCAGCAGGCGCAGATGTTCAGCCTGATGGACGAGAACATTCACAACATCGCGATCGAAGGCGTGTTTGACGATTGCCAGGACATCGTCAAGGACGTCAGCAACGACCTCGCGTTCAAGCGCGCCCACAAGATCGGCACCGTCAACTCGATCAACTGGGCCCGCCTGCTGGCCCAGGTGGTCTACTACTTCGCTGGCTATTTCCAGGCCACCACGAAGGACACCGAGCAGGTCTCGTTCACCGTGCCCAGCGGCAACTTCGGCAACGTGTGCGCGGGCCATGTGGCGCGTCAGATGGGCTTGCCGATCCGCACGCTGGTGGTCGCCACCAACGAGAACGACGTGCTCGACGAGTTCTTCCGCACCGGTGTGTACCGCGTGCGCGGCAGCGCCGACACGCACGAGACCTCCAGCCCGTCGATGGACATTTCCAAGGCCAGCAACTTCGAGCGCTTCGTGTTCGACCTGCTCGGGCGCGACGGCGATCGCGTCAAGGCCTTCTTCGGTGAAGGCCTGTCGCGCGAGGGCCGTTTCGACCTGAGCACCGACCCGGTGTTCGCCGAGGCCGCGAGCCACTATGGTTTTCGCAGCGGCAAGAGCACGCATGCCAACCGGCTCGACACCATCCGCGACGTGTACCAGCGCCACCGCCTGATGATCGACACCCACACCGCCGACGGTGTGAAGGTGGCGCGCGAACACCGTGAAGCCGGCACCCCCATGGTGGTGCTGGAGACCGCGCTGCCCATCAAGTTCGCCGAAACCATTGTCGAAGCCCTGGGCCGCCAGCCCGATCGCCCGGCGCAGTTCCAGGGCATCGAAGACCTGCCCAAGCGGGTAAAGGTCATGCCGGCCCGCACCGCCGACGTGCAGGCCTTCATCGCCGAGCACTGCGCCCGCGCATGAAGGTGGTCGGATTCGCGGGCTACTCCGGATCCGGCAAGACCACGCTGGTCGAACAACTGATTCCCGCGCTGCAGTTGCGCGGGCAACGCGTCTCGGTGGTCAAGCACGCCCACCACGATTTCGACATTGACCACCCGGGCAAGGACACCTGGCGCCACCGCGAGGCCGGCGCCTTCGAGGTGCTGGCCGCCTCGCCCCGGCGGCTGGTGATCATGCGCGAGCTGCAGGACCGCGTGGAGCACTCGGTGCACAGCCTCATCGCCGAGCTGCACCCCGCAGTGGACTGGGTGCTGGTCGAGGGTTTCAAGGACAGCGACCTCGCCAAGGTCGAGGTCTGGCGCGAGGCCCATGGCAAGCCGGTGCGTTACCCCGCCGACGATCGCATCGTCGCCGTCGTGACCGACAGCCCGCAGGCCTTGCCCGCACCCACCCCACGCACGGTGCTGGATTTGAACCACCCCGATGACGTGGCGCTCTGGTTGCTCGACAATGCAGACCGCTTCGCCTACCAGGCCCATCCGCCTTCCACGACGCCATGAACGCCTCCCAACCTCCCGCACGCGCACCGCTGATGTCGCTGGCCGACGCCATGACCGACCTGCTGGGCCGTGTCGAGGCGCTGAGCGCGACCGAGACCGTCGCCACGTTCGACGCCGACCGCCGCGTGCTCGCGCAAGACCTGGTCTCGGCCCTGCAGGTGCCGCCGAACGACAACTCGTCCATGGACGGCTACGCGGTGCGCGTGGCCGATGTGACCGAGCCGGGCGAGGTGCTGCGCGTGAGCCAGCGCATCGCCGCCGGCCACGCGGGCCAGCCCCTGGAGCCGGGCACCTGCGCGCGCATCTTCACCGGCGCACCCATGCCCGCCGGGGCCGATGCCGTGGTGATGCAGGAAGACACCATCGAGGTGGGGGGCGACATCCACGCCGTGCACATCCAGGCGGTGCCCGAGGCGGGCCAATGGGTGCGCCGCGCGGGCGAAGACGTGACGCGCGGCGCCGTGGTGCTCGCCCGGGGCGAGCGTTTGTCGCCCTCGAGCCTGGGCCTGGCCGCGAGCCTCGGCCTGGCGCACCTGCTGGTGAACGCGCGGCCGCGCGTGGCGCTGTTCTCCACCGGCGACGAACTCGTGATGCCCGGCGAGGTGCCGCCCGAAGCCATGAAACCTGGCGCGATCTACAACTCCAACCGGTTCTTCCTGCGCACGCTGCTCCAGCGCATGGGCTGCGAGGTGAGCGACCTCGGCATCGTGCCTGACCGGCGCGAGGCCACGCTGGCCGCGCTCAAGACCGCGGCCGACCACCACGACCTGATCCTCACCAGCGGCGGTGTGTCGGTGGGCGAGGAAGACCACATCAAACCCTCGGTGCAACAGCTCGGCAGCCTGGACCTGTGGCAGATCGGCATGAAACCGGGCAAGCCCTTCGCGTACGGCACGGTGCGGCGCGATGGTGGCGCGGGTGCGGCGGCGGGCGTTGCCTGCCATTTCATCGGCCTGCCGGGCAACCCGGTGTCCAGCTTCGTCACCTTCCTGCTGCTGGTGCGGCCCTTCCTGCTCAAGCTGCAAGGCGTGCCGGCGAACCGCTTCCAGGCGCTGCCGCCGGCCACCACGCTGCCCGCTCATTTCACCGTGGCGCGGGCCGACAAGCGCCGCGAATTCCTGCGCGTTCGCCGCAACGCCGCGGGCGGGCTGGACCTGTTCCCCAACCAGAGTTCGGGTGTGCTCACCTCCGCCGTCTGGGGCGATGGCCTGGTCGACAACCCGGCCGGTACCACCATCGCCCACGGCGACCCCGTGTCCTACATCTCCTTTGCGGACCTGCTCGCATGAAAGTTCAGTTGCGCTACTTCGCCGCCATCCGCGAGGCCCTGGGCATGGGCAGCGAAGCGGTGGACACCCAGGCCACCACGCTCTCGGCCTTGCGCGCCGAGCTCGTGGCGCGCGGGGGCGCGTACGCGGACGTGCTGGCGCCGGGCCGGGCGGTGCGCGTGGCCCTGAACCAGGCCATGAGCGAAGAGTCCGCCCCACTCACCGAGGGCGCCGAGGTCGGGTTCTTTCCTCCCGTCACGGGTGGTTGAAATGGCGCCCCGCGTCCGCATCCAGACCGAAGACTTCGACCTCGGCACCGAGGTCGCTCAACTGCGCCTGCAGGACGCGCGCGTGGGCGCCGTCTGCAGCTTCATCGGCACCGTGCGGGACCGCAACGACGGCCAGAGCGTGAGCACGATGGAGCTGGAGCACTACCCGGGCATGACCGAAAAATCGATCGAGGCCATGATCGATGAGGCCTTCCAGCGTTTCGATCTGTACGGCGCGCGCGTGATCCACCGCGTGGGCCTGCTGCAGCCGCTGGACCAGATCGTGATGGTGGCCGTGACCTCCGCGCACCGGGGCGAAAGCTTCCAGGCCTGCGAGTTCCTCATGGACTACCTCAAGACCCAGGCGCCGTTCTGGAAGAAGGAACAGACGCCCGAGGGCGCGCGCTGGGTCGACGCCCGCGTGAGCGACGACGCGGCGCTCGCGCGCTGGGGCATCGAGGCGCGCAACGGTTGACATGGCCCGCGCCGCCGACGTCGAAGCCATCGAACGCGCCACGCTGCAGGCGGTGGCGCCGGCGGTGGTGGAAGCGCTGCCCGGCTGGTTGTTGCCCATGGACAGCGGCACCGTGGGCCGCGCGCGCAGCGCCGTGCCCCTGCACCATGCAGCGCCCGACCTCGGCTTGCTGGCCTCGATCCTGGCGCGGTACGAGGCCCGTGGCTTCACCCCCGCGCTCCGCCTGCCGGACCTGCCCGCGTTCGTGCCCTTCCAGCAGGCCTTGCGGCAGCAGGGTTTCGTGCGCCAGCAACCCACGCTGACGCAGACCGCCCCGATCGAGGCGCTGCTGAACGTCGAGTCCGATCCGGCCGCTGTCCTGGCCGATGCGCCCGACGCGGCCTGGATGGCCATGTTCCTGGGCGAGGGCCTGGACCCGGTGGATGGGGCCAGCCGTGCCCGCTCGCTGAGCCGCGCCACGGGCACGCGGTATGCCAGCCTGCGCGAGAACGGTCAGACGCTCGCCTGTGGCGCGGCCTCGTTCGGCCACGGCTGGCTGGGGGTGCACGGCATGCGCACCGCGGCCGCGCAGCGCGGCCGCGGCCTGGCTGGGCGCTTGCTGCGCGCGATGGCCCGGGAGGCGGCGCAACACGGCATTCCGCAAGCCTTCCTGCAGGTCGACGCCAGCAACGCACCGGCGCTCGCGCTCTACCAGAGGCTGGGCTTTTCCACGGCCTGGGCTTACGCTTACTGGCGACGGCCCGACCCTGCGTCGGTTTGATCGGCGTCAACCCGGGGGGCGGCAGCGGGTGCCGCGCCTTGAAAACCCGGGGATCAGCGCCATGTGTGATGCAGTTCTGAATTCACGGAGAGCCTTTTCATGCGTCTCGACAAACTCACCACCAAGTTCCAGGAAGCCCTCGGCGAAGCGCAAACCCTGGCCCTGGGCGCCGACAACGCCTACATCGAGCCCGCCCACCTGTTGCTGGCCTTGCTGCGCCAGGCCGACGGCCCGCAGTCGCTGTTGCAGCGCGCGGGCGTGAACGTGCCGGGCCTGGCCAAGGCCGCGGAAGCCGCGGTCAAGCGCCTGCCCGAAGTGCAGGGGCAGGACCAGGTGCAGGTCGGCCCCGAGCTGGCCAAGCTGCTGCAGGCCACCGAAAAAGAGGCGATCAAGCGCGGCGACCAGTTCATCGCCAGCGAGCTCTTCCTGCTCGCCGTGGCCGACAGCAAGGGCGAACTCGCCCGCATCGCCAATGAAAACGGCCTGAACCGCAAGAGTCTGGAAGCGGCCATCACCGCCGTGCGCGGCGGGCAGAAGATGGACAGCCCCGAGGCCGAAGGCCAGCGCGAGGCGCTCAAGAAATACACGCTGGACCTCACCGAGCGCGCCCGCCTGGGCAAGCTCGACCCGGTGATCGGCCGCGACGACGAGATCCGCCGCGCCATCCAGGTGCTGCAGCGCCGCACCAAGAACAACCCCGTGCTCATCGGCGAACCCGGCGTGGGCAAGACCGCCATCGTCGAAGGCCTGGCGCAGCGCATCGTGGCCGGTGAAGTGCCCGACTCGCTCAAGGGCAAGCGCGTGCTGAGCCTGGACATGGCCGCATTGCTGGCCGGCGCTAAGTTCCGTGGCGAGTTCGAGGAACGCCTCAAGACCGTGCTCAACGAACTGGCCAAGGACGAGGGCCAGACCATCGTCTTCATCGACGAGCTGCACACCATGGTGGGCGCGGGTAAGGCCGAAGGCGCGATGGACGCGGGCAACATGCTCAAGCCGGCCCTGGCGCGCGGCGAACTGCATTGCGTGGGCGCCACCACGCTTGATGAATACCGCAAGTACATCGAGAAGGACGCCGCGCTGGAGCGCCGCTTCCAGAAGATCCTCGTGGGCGAGCCCAGCGTGGAGGCGACCATCGCCATCCTGCGCGGCCTGCAGGAGAAGTACGAGGTGCACCACGGCGTGCAGATCACCGACCCGGCCATCGTGGCCGCGGCCGAACTCAGCCACCGCTACATCACCGACCGTTTCCTGCCCGACAAGGCGATCGACCTGATCGATGAGGCCGCGTCCAAGATCAAGATCGAACTCGATTCCAAGCCCGAGGTGATGGACCGGCTCGACCGCCGCCTGATCCAGCTGCAGATCGAGCGCGAAGCCGTGCGCCGCGAGAAGGACGAGGCCTCGCAGAAGCGCTTTGGCCTGATCGAGGAAGAGATCGCGCGGCTGGAAAAAGAGATCTCCGATTACGACGAGATCTGGAAGGCCGAGAAGGCCGCCGCGCTCGGCTCCAAGGACGTGATGGAAGAGATGGACCGCATCCGCTCGCAGATCAAGACCTTCACCGACAAGGGCGATTTCAACAAGGTCGCCGAGCTGCAGTACGGCAAGCTGCCCGAGCTGGAAAAGCGCCTGAAGGACGCGCAGGCCGTCGAGTCGGGCAAGGCGCTGAACAAGGACGGCAAGGGCCGCCCGCAGCTGCTGCGCACCCAGGTCGGCGCGGAAGAGATCGCCGAGGTCGTGGCGCGCGCCACCGGCATCCCGGTGTCCAAGCTCATGCAGGGCGAGCGCGACAAGCTGTTGCTGATGGAAGGCAAGCTGCACGAGCGCGTGGTCGGCCAGGACGAGGCCATCGGTGCCGTCGCCAACGCCATCCGCCGTTCGCGCTCGGGCCTGTCCGACCCGAACCGCCCGACCGGCTCCTTCCTGTTCCTCGGCCCCACGGGCGTGGGCAAGACCGAGTTGTGCAAGGCGCTGGCCGGTTTCCTGTTCGACAGCGAAGACCACCTCATCCGCATCGACATGAGCGAGTTCATGGAGAAGCACTCGGTCGCGCGCCTGATCGGCGCGCCACCCGGCTATGTGGGCTACGAGGAGGGCGGTTACCTCACCGAAGCCGTGCGCCGCAAGCCCTACAGCGTGGTGCTGCTCGACGAGGTCGAGAAGGCCCACCCCGACGTGTTCAACGTGTTGCTGCAGGTGCTCGACGACGGCCGTCTGACCGACGGCCAGGGCCGCACCGTGGACTTCAAGAACACCGTGATCGTCATGACGAGCAACATCGGCTCGCACATGATCCAGGCCATGGTCGGTGCACCGTACGACGAGGTGAAGGAAGCGGTCTGGGACGAACTCAAGAACCACTTCCGGCCCGAGTTCCTCAACCGCATCGACGAGACGGTGGTGTTCCACGCGCTCGACGCGAAGCACATCGAATCGATCGCCGCGATCCAGCTCAAGGTGCTCGAAGCGCGTCTGGCCAGGATGGACCTGCACCTGGATGTCTCGCCGGCGGCCCTGGCCGAGCTGGCCAAGGTCGGCTTCGATCCGGTCTTCGGCGCGCGCCCGCTCAAGCGCGCGATCCAGCAGCGCATCGAGAACCCGCTCTCGAAGTTCCTGCTCGAAGGGCGCTACCCACCGAAGTCGTCCATTCCGGTGGACGTGGACCCGGTGCAGAACCCCGGCGTGTTCGAGTTCGGCGACGGCGTCGTGCAGGCCTGAGGCAGGGGGGCTCCTCCGTCCGTCGTGGATGGGGGAGGGGCTCTACCCTTGACGGGAGGGGCGGCCTATCATGAAACCCATGACCCAGATCCCTCCCTCCCTGCCTCTGCGGGCGCTGTTCGACGCGCAGTACAACGCCAGCCGCGCCCAGGTGGGCGTGCCACTGGCATTGCGGCGCGACCGGCTGGCCCGACTGCGTGCCCTGATCGACAGCCACGCGCCGGCCCTGGCCGAGGCGGTGGAGGCCGACTTCGGCGTGCGCTCGCCGCAGCTCACCGAGGCGGCGGACCTGTTCGTGCTGCGCGCGGGCATGGCCCAGCTGCACAAGCACCTGCCCGGCTGGATGAAGCCGCAGCGCGTGGCCACGCCGCTCTACCTGCAGCCCGCGCGGGCCCACATCCAGCGCCAGCCCCTGGGCGTGGTCGGCGTCATCGGTCCCTGGAACTACCCGCTGCAACTTACGTTCGGCCCGGCCGCCACGGCGCTGGCGGCCGGCAACCGCGTGATGCTCAAGCCCAGCGAACTCACGCCCCACACCTCGGCCCTCATGGCCACGCTGGTGCAGCAGGCTTTCGCGGCCGACGAGTTCAGCGTGGTGCTGGGCGGGCCGGACGTGGCGCAGGACTTCTCCCGCCTGCCGTTCGACCACCTGTTCTTCACCGGCTCCACCCAGGTCGGCCGCCAGGTGGCGGCGGCCGCGGCGGCCAACCTCACGCCCACCACGCTGGAGCTGGGCGGCAAGTCACCCTGCGTGATCGATGCCTCGTGCGACCTGAACGATGCGGCCGTCAAGATCGCGCACGGCAAGCTGCTCAACGCTGGCCAGACCTGCATCGCGCCCGACTACGTGCTCCTGCCGCGCGACCGGGAGGCCGAGTTCGAACGCGCCTACACCGCCGCCGTGGCGCGCCTGTTCCCCAGGATCGCGGGCAACCCCGACTACGCCGCCATCGTGAGCGAGCGGCATCAGGCGCGCCTGGTCGCGCTGCTGGACGAAGCCCAGGCCGGCGGCGCGCGCGTGGTGAATGTGGCGCCACCCGGTGGCACCAGCGGCGGTGCGCGCCAGATGAACCCCGTGCTGGTGTTCGATGCGGCGCCGGGCCTGCGCCTGATGGGCGAAGAAATCTTCGGCCCCATCCTGCCGGTGGTGGCCTACGACGGCATCGACGACGCCATCGCCTTCATCAACTTGCGACCCCGACCGCTGGCGCTGTACTGGTTCGGCAGCGACACCGCTGCGCGCGACCGCTTGCTGAACCGCACGGTCAGCGGTGGCGTGACGGTGAACGACACGCTGATGCACATCGCGCACGAAGGCCTGCCTTTTGGTGGCGTGGGCGAAAGCGGCTGGGGCTCGTACCACGGCGAGGCCGGCTTCCTGCGCTTCACGCAGCAGAAGCCGGTGCTGGTGCAATCGCGCTGGGCCATGGGCCAGTTGTTCTACCCGCCGTATGGGGCGCGGTTCCAGCGTGTGATGGGGCTGCTCAAGCGCTGGCTCTGAGTCAGGCACCCGCCACCGCGTCGTCGTCGGTCTCCGCCGTGGCCCCGGTCGTGGCGCACTGCAGCAAACCTTCTTGCTGCAAACGCTGCAGAAGTTCTTTCACATCGTTGCCCAGCAGGCCCACCAGTTCCTGCTCGCTGCGCCTGCCGTTGGCCAGCAACAGGACGGTGTGTGTCTGGCGGCCCAGTCGGTCGGGCCAGGTGAGGGCGTCCCAGGCGCGGGATGTCTTCACGTAGCGTTGGTTGCTGCATTCCATCTTTTTACTCCCCGAATCTCGGCACCATTCTGGCCCGAGCATGTCCCATGCTGCCTGTCAGATATGACAGCTCCTTGAAGGGCGGAAAGACGGCCGCGCCGAGTCTCCTTCAGCGCTGCTGGCCGTCGGCCCGCAAGCCCCAGCGCGTTGGCGGATGGCCCATGGCCGCCTTGAACATCGCGCTGAACGCACTGTCGCTGGCGTAACCCGTGGCCGCCGCCACCTGACCGATGGGCATGCCCCGGGCGAGCATAGGCAAGGCGTGTGCCAGCACCGCCTGCTGCCGCCACTGCTGGTAGGTGGTGCCCAGTTCTTCGCGGAACAGCCGCGCCACGGTGCGTTCGCTCGCCCCGGTGTCGGCCGCCCACTCGGCCAGCGTGGCGCGTTCGCCGGGTGCGCGCAGCACCGCCTCGCACAAGGCGCGCAGCCGCTTGTCGCGCGGCAGCGGCACGCCCAGGGTCTGGGTGTCGGCGTGCGCCAGCTCGTCGAGCACCAGATCGGTCAGCAGGCGGTCGCGCGCCGGTTCGGCCGCGCGCCGCGTGGCCGCGTCCATGGCCTGGATCAGCTCGCGCAACAGGGGGGAGACGACGATCATGCGGCAGGCCGTCCAGCCGGCGGGCGCGGCGCCCGCGTGGATGTAGAGCGTGCGCAGCTCGGCGGCCTCGCGCACCGTGACGGCGTGGCGCATGCCGGGCGGAATCCACACGGCGCGCGAGGGCGGCACGATGTAGGTCACCGCCTGCAGGCTCGGGTCGTCGGGAGAGGCCATCGCCTGCACGATGCCCGTGGCGCAGTAGGCCAACTGCCCCCAGGGGTGGCGGTGCGGTTCGAAGTGGGTGTCCGCGCTCAGGTCGCGGGCGCGCACGCGCACCGGGCGGGCCGCGTCGGGCGTGAAGGGATCGGTGTCTCCGAGGAGCGTGGGGCCGGGGCGAGGGCGCTGAGGCATCGTTTTGGTGCGTTGGCGGATTTTCAACGAATTCTGACAGATCGTCGCGATTCGGCGAAGTCGGGCCGATCTACGATCACGCCATGTCTTCCTCCAGCACCACCTCATCCCTGTCGCCGCCCGTGGCCCTGCGGCAGGACGCCAGCCTCATCGGGCTGGTAGGCCTGGCCCACATGGTCAGCCATTTCAGCCAGCTGCTGCTCGCGCCGCTGTTCCCCTGGCTCAAGGACGCGTTCAACGCCAGTTACGCGGAACTGGGTTTCCTGATGACCATCTTCTTCGTCACCTCGTGCGCGGTGCAGACCGCCTCGGGTTTCGTCGTGGACCGCCTCGGTCCCCGCCCGGTGCTGTTCGCCGGCCTGGCGCTGCTGGGCGTGGCGGCTTTCGGGTTCGCGGCCAGCACCGGCTACTGGATGATGGCCTTCTTTGCCATCGTGGCCGGCATCGGCAACGGGGTGTTCCACCCGGTGGACTACACCCTGCTTAACCGCAAGGTGAGCGCGCCCCGCCTGGGGCACGCCTACAGCGTGCACGGCATCACCGGCAGCCTGGGCTGGGCGCTGGCGCCGGCCATGATGGTGCCGATCGCGCTGGCCTTTTCCTGGCGCGCGGCGCTGGCCAGCGCGGGTGTGCTGGCCTTCGCGGTGCTGGCCGTGCTGTGGTTCAACCGCGAGCGCCTCAGCCTGCCGGCCGCGCCCAAGCCGGTTCAGGGCCCGGCCCACGCGGCCACGGAAAGCTCCACGGCCTTCCTGCGCATCCCGGCGGTGTGGATGTGTTTCGGTTTCTTCTTTTTCTATGCCATGGCGCTCAGCGTGGTGCAGGCTTTCGCGCCCGAAGCCGCGCGCCAGCTGCACGGCGTGCCGCTCGCGCTGGTGGCGGTGTGCCTGACGATCTACATGGTCTGCGCGGCCGGCGGCATGGTGCTGGGTGGCTTCCTCGCGTCCGATCCGGCGCGCTGCGAGCGCGTGGTGGGCGTGGGCTTTGGCCTGGCGGCGGTCATCGCGCTGGTGCTGGCCTTTGCCCATGTGCCGGCGGCGGTGGTGCCGGTGCTGTTCGGCGCCATGGGCTTCTCGGCCGGCATCGCGGGCCCTTCGCGCGACCTGCTGGTGAAGAAGTCCACGCCCGACAACGCCACCGGCCGTGTGTACGGCGTGGTGTATTCCGGGCTGGACATCGGCCAGGCCATCTCGCCGCTGATCTTCGGCGTGCTCATGGACCACGGCCAGTTCCAGGGCGTGCTGATCGGCCTGGCGGTGGTGCAGGCCGTGCTCATCGCGAGTGCTTTCAACGTGCGCCGGGTGCGGCGCACCGTTTTGGCGCCGGCCTGAAGCCGGCCGGCCACCCGGGCGCCGCCGATGCCGGTGTTGTGCCCGGCTGCCGAATATTTGCCGGCCTTCACGCGGTGGGCCTTGCCAGCGGGTATAAAAGCATCTTGATACATATACCCACCCGGCCGATTCCCGCACACCGCCCATGACGGCGCCCTCCCGTTTGCTGCAGCAGTGCTTTCAGGAAGCACTCTCTGGCGCGCCCGACATGCTGGCGCGCTGCGCCGACTCGGCCATCGCCAGCCTGCAGGCCGCGGAAAAAGCCTCCAAGGAAGTCGCGCAGCGCGACCGCCTCGCGCTGGCCTGGTGGGGTCTGTTGCAGAACAAGATCCAGTGGGGGCGCAGCTTCTCGCAGCACCTGCGCGATGCCCTGATGGCCTCGCCCGAGATGAACAGCTCGCGCCCGGCCCTGCTGTCCGAGTCCTCCCTGCTGTCGCTGGTGGAGGACGACGCGGTCAACGAGTCGCTCGAATCGGCCCGGCTGGTGCACAGCCTCATGCCGGTGGTGGAGCAGCAACTCGGTGTGCTCGATGCCCTGATGAGTTCGGTGATCGGCCTGCAGACGGTGCAGGCCGAGCGCAACCCCATGCGGCCCTCGGTCTTCGTGCGGGCGCTGCGCGAGCTCATGGCCTCGGCCGAATCCGAGCCCGAGGTGCGCGCCCTGTGGTTGCGGCACATGGGCGATGCGCTGGCCCGCGAGCTGCAGAAACTCTACGAGCGCGTGGCGCTGATCCTGCAGCGCGCCAACGTGCAGGAAGCCGGCTACCGCGTGCGGCTGGTGGAAGAGTCGGGCGCGTCCACCCGATCCGGCGGCCTGTCCACGCGCTCGGGCAACCTGGGCACGTCGTCCCGCGCGGCCGGGCTGGGCGTCCCGCCCAGCAGCCAGTGGCAGGACGCCGGCGACACCGGGGGCAGCGGCCACCACGCTCCGGGCTGGGCCAGTGCCGATCCGCTGCCGTCCATGCAGACGCTGGCGCGCATGCAGCCGGGCGAAGACCACCAGGTCTTCCATGACTTCCTGAAGCAGGGCGGCAAACACTTCGACCGCCACCTGACCCCGGACTACTACGAGCAGGTGAGCGAAGAGCTCGCCGCCATCGAGGCGTTTGCCGCGATCCCGGTGCTCGACGAGTCCATGATCCTGGAGCAGCAGACGCAGTACCGCGACCTGCCGGTGGTGGACCGGCCGGCGCGCGAGATCGGCATCTCCAGCCAGCTCAGCCACAAGGCCTGGGGCACCTACGCCGCCGCGCACGAGCGCTCGCGCGTGCTCATGCACCTCAAGCAGAAGGCGCAGCGCGTCAGCCAGGCCGTGGGCCTGGACCTGGTGCGCACGCTGGTCAGCCAGGTGGCGAGCGACCCGCTGCTGCTGGGGCCGGTGCGCGAATCGGTGGTGGCGCTGGAGCCGGCGCTGTTGCGCCTGGCCATGGCCAACCCGCGCTTCTTCAACGAAGACGAACACCCAGCGCGGCGCCTGATCGAGAGCGTGGCGCAGCGCAGCTTCAAGTTCAACGACGAGTTCGCGCCCGAGTTCGACAGCTTCTTCCAGCCGGTGCAGAGCGCGTTCAACGAGCTCAACGCCACCGCCACCCGCGACCCCCAGCCGTTCGCCGACGTGCTCACCGAGCTGCGGCAGGGTTGGGAAGCGCAGGACCAGAAGGAACTCGCGCTGCAGGACAACAGCCTGCAGTCCATCCGCTATGCCGAAGAGCGGCAGGCCATGGCGGACCAGATCGCCTGGGACCTGAGCCAGCGGCCCGACGTGGACAACGCGCCCGGGGTGATCCTCGATTTCCTCTACGGCCCCTGGTCGCTGGTGATCGCCTCGGCCAAGCTCAACGAGCCGGACGAGGCCGACCCCGGCGGCTACCGCAAGGTGGTGTCCAACCTGCTGTGGAGCGTGAAGAAGGAAGTCACGCTCAAGCGGCCCAAGGAGTTGTTCGCCATGGTGCCGGGCATGCTCGCCACGCTGCACGCGGGGCTGGACATGCTGGGCAAGACGCGCGAGGAAACCAAGCCCTTTTTCGATGCGCTGATGCGCCTGCACCAGCCGGTGCTGGGCCTGCGCCGCGCGCGCATCCGCGCCGACGCGAGCCACTCCGGCCTGCCGCCGATGGAGAACTCGGGCGCGATGCCCCTGGAGGAGGTGCCGTCCTCCATGTCCATGGACCTCGACGAAACCTTGCCCGCCACGCCCGAGCAGCGCAAGCCGAAGCCGCGCGCCCAGCCCTGGCTGGGCAAGCGCGAGCTGGAAGCCGCCGGCTTCGAGGACACCATGCCGACCGATTACGGCGACCTCATCGAAACCCAGGTGCAGGCCCGCGCCAGCGAGGACGATTCGCAGGCCGCGGCCCTGGCCGAAGAGGGCGAGCTGGAAGACATCAACGCCGCCGCCACCCTGGTGGGCCTGCACGAAGGCGACTGGGTGGACCTGTATTCCCACCGCGAGTGGCTGCGCGCCCAGCTCATCTGGGCCAGCAGCAAGGGCACGCTGTTCATGTTCGTGAGCCGGGGAGGCCGGCCCCATTCGATGACCAAGCGCAGCTGCGAACGCTTGATCGCCAGTCGTCTGTTGCGCCCGGTCAATGCGCAGCAGGGTGTGGTGCAGAAGGCGCTGGCTGCGATGGCGGTCGAGCCGTCCAGGCGCGTGTCGGAACCGGCCTGAGCAGGCCGCGCCCCGCCCGCGCCGCGTTGTTCTCCGCATGCGAAAACGCGATGACTCGCCGTTGAAGGACTGGATCGCCACCGCCTCGGTGCGCGCCAAGCCCTCATTGACCGACTTCGATCTGTCCGGCAGCGCGGGCGAGTTCAGCAGCGTGCAGTGGTTCGTCTTCGGCCAGACCGACGAACTCATGTCGCACCCGGCGCTGCGCCACCTCGACATGGCCCGGCGCAACCGCCTGTGCGCCGCGCGGCTGGTGCATTTCCTGGACGACATGGCGCTCACCGAGCACCGCATCGTCAACGTGGCGGCCCAGGTCATCGCGGAAAACCGCCTGCGCGCCTTCGTGCCCGAAGCGCTCGCGCTCGACGCGTTGAAGCTGTACACCGACGAGGGCTACCACGCCTACTTCACGGCCCACGCGAGCCGCGCCATCCGCGAGGTGTTCGCGCTGGAGGCGCGCGACGAACCCAGCCTGAAGATCTCGGCCATCGAGGCGCTGGCGGCCCAGGTGCCGGCGCAGCGGCGCGACCTGGCCTGGTTCATGGTCGGCTTCGTCGGCGAGACCATGATCACCAAGGCCATCGTCGACGTCATGCGCGGCACGGCGCACACGGCGGTGCAGGGCATGCTGCTCGCGCACCTGGAAGACGAGTGGGTGCATGCGAAGTACTTCGCCCACCTGTTCGAGCGGATCTGGCCCCGGCTGGACGGCGACAGCCAGGCCTTCTTCGGCCGCCTGCTGCCCGAGGTCATCGCGGCCTTCCACACCTGGGACGACGGCTTCCACCGCCGCCTGCTGGGCGATGCCGGCCTGGATGCCGCCGCCACCGAACGCGTGCTGGCCAAGGTGAGTGGCGAGGGCCTGCGCCACGCGCACATGCGCAGCCGCTGCGGCAACACGCTCCAGGTGCTGGAGCGCTGCGGTGTCTTCAAGCACGACGCGCTGCGCGCGCTCTTCGTGCAGCGCGGCCTGCTGGACCGCGACCGCGCCTACTGAATCAGCGCCGGTGGTGGCGCAGCAGCCGCAGGCCGTTGAACACCACAAGCAGGCTGCCGCCCATGTCGGCGAACACCGCCATCCACAGCGTGGCCTCACCCACCACCGCGAGGCTCAGGAACACCACCTTGATGCCCAGGGCAAGGGTGATGTTCTGCCACAGCACGGCCTTGGTGGCGCGGGACAGGTCGATGAACTCGGCGAGCTTGCGCGGGTCGTCGTCCATCAGGGCCACGTCGGCCGTCTCGATCGCGGTGTCGGTCCCCGCGGCGCCCATGGCAAAGCCGATGTGGGCCTGGGCGAGCGCCGGTGCGTCGTTGATGCCGTCGCCCACCATGCCCACCACCGTGTCGCCGGCCGAGAGTTCCTGAATCGCCTTGAGCTTGTCTTGCGGCAGCAGCTCGCTGCGCACGTCCTCGATGCCGACCTGCCGCGCGATCGCCTCGGCCGTGTGCCGGTTGTCGCCGGTCAGCATCACCGGGCGAACGCCCAGTTGCTTCAGCTGCGCGACGGCCTCCACGCTTTCCGGGCGCACCTGGTCGGCGATCGCGAAGATGGCGATGGGCACCTTGCCGCGCACCAGCACCACCGCCGTCTTGCCCTGCGCCTCCAGCGCGTCCAGCTTCGCCTCCAGCTCGGGCGAACACGCCGCCGATTCTTCGACCAGGCGGTGGTTGCCCAGGCGGTAGCGCTCGTTCGCGATGCGGCCTTCGATGCCGCGTCCCTGCAGCGCCTGGAAACCGGTGACCTCCCGCATGGTGCCGGTGCCGCGCGCGGCAATCGCCTTGGACACCGGGTGGTCGCTGCGCCCGGACAGCGACACCGCCAGCGCCAGCACCTCGTCTTCGCTGCCCTGCAGCGCCTGCACGTCGGTCACCACCGGCCGGCCTTGTGTCAGCGTGCCTGTCTTGTCCAGGGCCAGCACCTTCAGCCGGTGGCCTTGCTCCAGGTACAGGCCGCCCTTGACCAGGATGCCGCGCCGGGCGGCGGCGGTCAGCCCGGACACGACGGAGATCGGCGTGGACAGCACCAGCGCGCAAGGGCAGGCGATGACCAGCAGCACCAGCGCCCGGTAGACCCAGGTGAGCCAGTCCGCGCCCGTGAGCAGCGGCGGCAGCACCGCGATGGCGATGGCCACCGCGAACACGGCCGGCGTGTAGTAGCGCGCGAAGGTGTCCACGAAACGCTGGGTCGGCGCGCGGCTGGCCTGGGCCTCCTGCACCGCGCGGATGATGCGGGCCAGCGTCGAGTCGTCGGCCTTGGCCGTCACCTGGTAGAGCAACTCGCCGTTCTGGTTGATGGTGCCGGCGAACAGCTTGTCGCCGGCCTGCTTGTCCACCGGCACGCTCTCGCCCGTGATGGCGGCCTGGTCCACCGCCGACGAGCCGGAGGTGATGGTGCCGTCGAGCGCGATGCGTTCACCCGGGCGCACGCGAACGGTCGCCCCCAGCGCCACCGTGGCCGCCGGCACCTCCTGCCAGGCCGAGCCGTGCTGCACCGTGGCCATCTCGGGCGCCATCGCCATCAGGCCTTCGATGGCGCGGCGCGCGCGGTCCAGCGATTTCTCTTCGATCATTTCCGCGATCGCGAACAGCACCATGACCATCGCCGCTTCGGGCCACTGGCCCAGGATGGCGGCGCCCGTCACCGCCACCGTCATCAGGGCGTTGATGTTCAGGTTGAAGCGGCGCAGGGCGACGAGGCCCTTGCGGTAGGTGTCCAGACCGGCCAGGGCAATGGCGCCCAGCGCGAAGGCCACCGCCCCGAACGAGGCATCGCCATAGGCCAGCGCCACCACCTCCGCCGCCAGCGCCAGCACGCCACCCACGGCGAGCTTCCAGGGCGAGGTGTCGTTGGCGTGCGTGTGGCCATGTCCTTCCTCGTGGTCATGGCCGTCCTTGTGGTCGTGTTCATGGTCGTGGTCATGCGCCGCATGGCTGGCGGGCGCGGGGGGCGCCGCATCCACCGTGCGGATGCCGATCGACGCCAGGCCCTTGCCCTGGGGCGCCGCGCGTCCCGGGCGCACCTCGAAGCCCGAGCGGGCCGCCGCCGCCAACAGCTCGGGCTCGGGAATCGCGCTGTGCTGGATGCGCACCGATCGGCGGATGAAGTCGGGCGCCACGTCGTGCACGCCGTCCACGCGCCGCAGTTCCTTTTCCACCAGGTTGAACTCGGCCGCGCAACACATGCTGGGCACGTGCAGCACGGTGGATTCGGCGGGGCTCGGTGTCAGGCTTTTGTCGCTCATGGGCTTATTTGAAACCCTGGAGCCGCTGGAGGGTCAAGCCTGTCCTTGTCGGCTGGCTCCTACAGCGGGCGGCGGGTTGTGCCGACAGGCCGGGCTGGCCGCCGCTGGGATCATGCGTTCAAGCCAACAACGCATCGAGGAGACTTCCATGAACCGCAACGCCGCCTACCTGCCTGGCAACCGGGACGACTCCTGGTTCGGTTTTTTCTCCAACGCGCTGATCTGGCTGCTGTTTGCGGCCGCCGGCTTGTTGCTGATGTGGTTCGTCTCGGTGTTGAACGACGTCACGCAGCGTGGCGAACAGCGCCGCCTGCAACAGCGCACCACAGGCTCGCTGATCCTGGCCGACGAGGCCGAGCGTCGGGGCAGTCCGGTGGCGGCCGTGCTGGCGGCAAGCACCGAGACCTCCACCCTGCGCTGAAACCTCGCCGTCCAAAAAAACAAGGGCCCGACATGCGGGCCCTTGTTTTGTCACACCACGCTGCGGTGCCTCTCGATGCAGGTTTTCAAGACCTCGTCGTGATCGCGCTTCCACCAGTTGCCGGTGGAAAAGATCTCCACTTCGCTGAAGCCGGCGAAGCCCTGCGCTTCCACCCAGCCCCGGATGCGCGGGATGTCGATCACGCCGTCGCCCATCATGCCCCGGTCGTTGAGCAGATCGGTGGTGGGCGTGAGCCAGTCGCACACGTGGAAAGCCAGCAGGCGGTTCTTGCCCGCGCGTTCGATCTGCGCCTGCAGCTTGGGGTCCCACCACACGTGGTACACGTCCACCGCCACGCCGATCGCGCCGCTCTGGCCCGGGTCGAGCGTGTCGCACACGTCCAGCGCCTGCTCCATGGTGTTGATGCAGGCGCGGTCGGCCGCGTACATGGGGTGCAGGGGTTCGATGGCCAGCGGCATGCCGTTGGCCTTGGCGTACTCGAGCAGTTCGGCGATGCCTTCGCTCACCTGTTGGCGCGAGCGGCCGATGTCCTTGTGCGCGGCTTGACCAGCCAGCGCGCCGGGCAAGGCGCCGACCACGAGCACCAGGCAAGGTGCGTTCAGTTCACAGGCCTCGTCCACCGCGCGGCGGTTGTCGTCGCGCGCGGCCTGCAGCCCGGCGGCGTCCACCGCCGGGAACATGCCGCCCCGGCAGTAGCCCGAGAGCTTCAGGCCGAGCGACTTCACCTGGGCCGAGATGGTCTTCAGCCCGACGGCGGCGACCTGGTCCCGCCACGGTGAGATGGCCGGGATGCCGTGGCGCGCGCAGGCGTCCAGGATCTGATCGAGCGGCAGGTCCTGCCCCCGGCTCTTGCGCACCGTGGCGGTGTTGAGCGAGAGCCAGCGGTGGTCTTGGGAGAAGTCGCGCATCGATCAGGCCTCCACGCCGTGCAGGGCCAGCAGCGTGCCCATGCGGCGCACGGCCAGCTCGGGCTGCTCCAGCAGGTTGGCCGCATCGGCCAGGCGGAACAGCTCGGCGAAGTGCGGCAGCGAGCGCGTGCTCTGCTGGCCACCGACCATGGTGAAGTGCGACTGGTGGCCGTTGAGCCAGGCCATGAAGACCACGCCGGTCTTGTAGAAGCGCGTGGGCGCGGCGAAGATGTGGCGCGACAGCGGCACCGTGGGGCCGAGGATGTCGTGGAACTTCTGCAGGTTGCCTTGCGCGAGTTCGCCCAGCGCGGCGCTGGCGGCGGGGGCGATGGCGTCGAAGATGCCCAGCAGCGCGTCGCTCTGGCCGTGCGTCTTCTCGGCGCCGAAGCCGTCACCGGCGATGAGCTCGGCGTAGTTGAAGTCGTCGCCGGTGTACATGCGCACGCCCGAGGGCAGGCGGCGGCGCATCGCGATCTCCTTGTCCTTGTCGAGCAGGGAGATCTTGATGCCGTCCACCTTGTCCGGGTGCGCGGCGATCACGGCCAGCGCGGTGTCCATGGCCTTGTCGGGGTCGTTGTCGCCCCAGTAGCCCTTGAGCGCGGGGTCGAACATGTCGCCCAGCCAATGCAGCACCACGGGCTGCTTGGCCTGGCTCAGGATGCGGTCGTACACGCGCTCGTAGTCGGCCGGGCTTTTGGCCACGCGGGCCAGGGCGCGGCTGGCCATCACGATCAGCTTGCCGCCGAGCTTCTCGATGGCGGCCATCTGCTCTTCGTAGCCGGCGATGACTTCATCGACCGTCTTCACGTTCTCCAGCGCGAGGTGGTCGGTGCCGCAGCCCGAAGCCACCAGCGCGCCGGGCACGTCCTTGGCGGCGTCGAGCGAGCGGCGGATCAGCTCCAGCGAGGTGGGCCAGTCCAGGCCCATGCCGCGCTGCGCGGTGTCCATGGCTTCGGCCACGCCCAGGCCCAGGGACCAGAGCCGCTGGCGGTAGGCGATGGTCGCGTCCCAGTCCACCGCGCACTGCAGCCAGGGATCGACGGCGGCGAGCGGGTCGGCCACCACGTGGGCGGCGGAGTAGGCGATGCGGTTGAACTTCACGCCCGGCGCGGGCTTCACCGGGGTGGTGCCGCGCAGGGTGTAGGCCTCGACCTTGCCCGAGGCGCTGGGCAGTTTCAGGGAGAGTGCCATGGCGTCACACCTTGAGTTCGGGCACGTGGACCCAGCGGCGCTGCTCCCAGCTTTCCAGCGCGGCTTCCACCAGCTGCACGCCCTTGGCGCCTTCGGGCAGCGTCCACTTGTAGGGCTCGTTCTCCACCACGTGACGGATGAAGTGTTCCCACTGGATCTTGAAACCGTTGTCGTACACCTGCGTGTCCGGCACGTCCTGCCATTGATCGGAGAAGTTCATGGTCTGCTTGACGTCCGGGTTCCACACCGGGCGCGGCGTGTTCACGCGGCTTTGCGCCTTGCAGCCGGTCAGCGTGGCGACGGCGGAGCCGTGCGTGCCGTCGACGTGGAAGGTCACGAGGTCGTCGCGGTTCACGCGGGTGGCCCAGCTCATGTTGAGCTGCGCGATCACGTTTTCGCCGTTGTGGCCCGTGAGTTCGGCGGTGGCGTAGGCCGCGTCGTCGGCGGTGCACTCATAAGGCTTGCCGGCTTCGTCCCAGCGGGTCGGGATGTGCGTGGTGCCGATGCAAGAGACCGACTTCACTTCACCGAACAGGTTGTCCAGCACGTAGCGCCAGTGGCACATCATGTCCAGGATCATGCCGCCGCCGTCTTCCTTGCGGTAGTTCCAGCTCGGGCGCTGGATCGGCTGCAGGTCGCCTTCGAACACCCAGTAGCCGAACTCCAGGCGCACGCTGAGCATGCGGCCGAAGAAGCCGGCGCGGCGCAGCATGTCGAGCTTGCGCAGCCCGGGCAGGAACAGCTTGTCCTGCACGGCGCCGTGCTTGAGGCCCGAGCTCTGCGCCAGGCGCGCGATCTCCACCGCCTCGTTGAGGTTGGTGGCGATCGGCTTCTCGCAGTACACGTGCTTGCCGGCGCGGATGGCCTTGGCCAGCAGGGTGGGGCGCATCTGCGTGGTGCCGGCGTCGAAGAAGATGGTGTCGCTCTTGTTGGCCAGCGCGGCATCGAGGTCGGTGCCCCAGCGCGGGATGTTGTGGGCCTTGGCCAGCGCTTCCATCTTCTCGGCGTTGCGGCCGACCAGGATGGGGTCGGGCATGACCCGGTCGCCGTTGGAGAGCGTCACACCGCCTTGCGCGCGGATCGCGCAGATGGAGCGGATCAGATGCTGGTTCATGCCCATGCGTCCGGTCACGCCGTGCATGATGATCCCGAGTTGTTGAACGGCCATTGTCGAATTCCTTCTCTTCGCTTTGAAAACCCCGGGGCCGGGGTCAGTTGGTCACTTGCAGGCCGGCGGCTTTCACCAGCACGGCGTTGCTCTTGATTTCTTCCTTGATGTAGGCATCGAACTGCTCGGGCTTGAGCGTCCAGGCGTCGGCGCCCAGCTTGAGGAAACGTTCCTTCACTTCGGGCGTGGCCAGGGCCTTGACGACTTCGTCGTGCAGGCGGTTGACGACGTCGCGCGGCGTCTTGGCCGGGGCCATCATCCCGATCCAGAAGTTGAATTCGGAGCCGGGCACGCCGGCTTCGGCGGTGGTGGGCACGTCGGGCAGGGCGCTGGCGCGGCGCGGCGAGCCCACGGCCAGGGCCAGCAGCTGGCCTTCCTTGATCTGGCCGATCACCGGGGCGATGGGCGAGAAGTAGTAGTCCACGCGGCCGGCGAGCACTTCGGTGACGGCCTCGGCGGAGCCCTTGAAGGGGATGTTCACCGCGTCGATCTGCGCGGCCATCTTGAACTTCTCGGCGTTGAGGTGGGTGGCGCTGCCCTGGCCGGCGGAGGCGAAGTTCATCTTGCCGGGGTTGGCCTTGGCGTTGGCCACCAGCTGCGGCAGCGTCTTGAGGTTCCTGCTCGGGGCGATCACCAGCACGTTGGGGGTGGAGGAGATCGGGGTGACGCCCGCGAAATCGTTCACCGTGTCGAAGGACAGCTTGGCGAAGGTGGAGGGGCTCACCGTGTGCGAAGACGAGTGGATCATGATGGTGTAGCCATCGGGCGCGGCCGTGGCCACAGCCGCCTGGCCGATGGTGCCGCTGGCGCCACCGCGGTTGTCCACCACGATGGGCTGGCCCATGCTCTGGCTCATCTTGTCCGTGATCGCGCGCGCAATGATGTCCGTGGTGCTGCCCGCGGCGAACGGCACGATCACGCGGATGGCCTTGTTCGGGTAGGCCTGCTGCGCGGCGGCGGGCAGGCTGGTGGCGAGAGCGAACGCGGCCAGGGCGGTGGCGTGAATCAGTTTCATGCTTGTCTCCAGTGAAAAAGGGCTGGTTGTTGGTTTAATTCACCAATCAGTGAATAGAGGAAATTATAGAAGCGGTCGCGAAAGATGCGCAAGCGAAGATTGTGGGCATCGAGTTCAGGGTTTTCCCTTGGTTCTACGGGCGTCGGCGCGCCCGAGCGCGGCTCGACCCCCGCGGCCACGGCGGTCTGCGGTGAGCCGCAGACCGCCGTCAATTAACCATTCAGTGAAATTTCAGGCAATGGCCTGCAGGCTGCGCCATTGCGGCGTCGCCGCGGTGGCGAAGCCCGGCGCGTGCAGGGCGTGCAGGTCGAGCTGGCCCTGGCGCACCGCCAGGTGGGGGCGGCCCGCCGTGGTTTCGTAGAAGCCGGGGTGGGCGCGGGCGAAGGCCAACGCTTCGTCGGCGGGCGCGGTGCCGAAGCCGTCCACGTAGTGGTGGCCGTTGCGCTCGATGTGGCGCACGCCCAGGCTGGCCGCGAGCAGGGTGTCCTGCTGCACCGCCAGGCCGGCCTGGCAGGTGAGGTCTTCGCCCGAGAGCAGCAGGCGCGGGTCCTGCGCGATGCGGTGCGCGTTGCGCAGCGAGCGGTAGATGCCCTTGCAGGCCTTGCTGGAGATGCCGTGGTAACCCAACGCCAGGCCCTCGTCGAGCGCGGCCGCGTGGTCGTCGGACTCGTCCAGGATCACCGGCACGCCGATGCCCAGCGAGGCGATCGATTCGCGCAGCGCCACCGCGCGCGCCAGGGGCTGCTCCAGCAGCAGGGTGCGGCGCAGCAGATCGGCCAGCGCGGGCGTGGTGCGCAGCGCCTGCCAGAACTTGCCCAGGCTGGTGGCGTCGGTGAAGGTTTCGTTGCCGTCGAGCGTGACGCGGTAGTCCCCGCCCAGGCGCTGCAGCACCTCGGCGATGCGGGTGAGGCGTTCCACGTCGGCGCCGATCTGGCCGCAGAGCTTGAGTTTGAAGTGGTGCAGGCCGTGGCGCCGGATCGCCGCCTCCAGCGTGGCGGGCAGGCCGTCCTGCGGGTCGGCGCCTTCGTCGCTCTCCACCAGCCGGTCGGCCAGGCCCACGGTGTGGCGCAGCACCACGTGCGTGGGGCGCACCAGGTCGAGCCGCGGGCCCCAGGGGTCGCCGAGCACGCCGGCGTGCACGCCATCGACCCACGAGCGGCCGGCCGCGCGCAGCGCCGCGTCGGCCACGGCCTTGTCGAGCAGGGCGGGGCCGAACTGCGCGGCCAGGCGCGGCAGCCGCCGCACCACCGAGGTGGCGATGGCCGCCTCACCCGCCTCGTGCGACAGCGCATGGGGGCTGAGCGCCTCACGGGTCGCCTGCACGGCCTCGCGCGCGTTGCGCAGCGATTCGCGCAGCTGTTCGAAATTCTGTTCGTGGGTGAGCGTGGGCGATTTGTCGAACCACTTGGGCACCATCAGTTCGGCGCTCGCGCCTTCCACGCGCCGGCCATTCACCTCGGCGAGCACGCGCACGAAGGCCTGCGGGCATTGCGTGACGGTGGCGGCGCCGAAACGGAAGGGCAGGCGCAGCGTGACGTGGCGCTCGTACAGCTGCACCTCGTGCACGCGCAGGGTCACAGCGCTCATGACAGGGTCCTCCAGATCTCACGCACATGCTGTGCCGAGGCCTGGGCGCAACCCAGGCCATCGGGCACGTATTCAAAGGGTTCCACCGCCACCCAGCCGGCGTAGCGCATGTCTTTCAGCGCCTGCAGCACGGGGCGCTGGTCGGTCTCGCCCTGGCCTGGGCCGCGGCGATTTTTGTCGTTCAGCTGCACGTGCGCGATGTGGCCGCTGGTGAGAAAGCGGCGCAGCACCTCGTGCACGGGCTCGCTCTCGTTGTGCGAGGCGGCGCTCACGTCGAGCATGGTGCGGATGGCGGGCGAGCCGATGCGGTCCACCACCGCGGCAGCCTCGGCCACGGTGTTGATCACCGGGGTCTCGAAGCGACCCAGCGGTTCGATGCAATAGACCACGCCCGCCTGCGCGGCGTGTGGCGCGAGCTCGGCCATGGCAGCCTCGAAGCGCGCGGCAGCGTCCGCCACGCTCTGCCCGGGGCCGGGCGAGCGCTGTTTGGGCGAGCCGTGCACCAGCACGCGCGCGCCGCAGGCGGCGGCGAAGTCGATCAGGCGGCGCAGCAGGTCCAGTGTGCGGCGGTGCAAGGCCTTGTCATCGCTCACCAGCGAAAGGCCGGCGGGCTTGACCAGCAGCCAGTGCAGGCTGGAGACGGCCAGGCCGTGGCTGTGGGCGGTGGCGCGCACGCGGTGGGCGGCGATGGTGTCGAGCGCCTCGGGATCGTCGGTCAGCGTGAACGGGGCAATCTCCAGCGCGTCATAGCCCACGCGCTCGGCGGCCTCGCACTGCGCGGCCAGCGGCAGGGGCTGCAGCACTTCGTTGCACAGGGCCAGTTTCATGCCGGCGCCCTGGCACGGGGCCGGCGGCCGTACAGCGTCCAGAGCTTCCAGGCGATGGTGGCGAAGATCAGGGCGGCGACGGTGCCGGCGATGGGGCGGGTGAAGAAGGGTGAGAGGTTGCCGTCGGACAGGATGAGCGCGCGGCGCAGGTTTTTCTCCATCAGGTCGCCCAGCACGATGCCCAGCACCAGCGGCGCCATCGGGTAGCCGTGGTGGCGCAGGAAGAAACCGATCAGCCCGAAGGCCAGCATCACGTAGACGTCGAACAGGCGCCCGGCGATGGCGAAGCTGCCCACGGTGCACAGCACGAAGACGATGGGCGTGATCAGGTGCTGGGGCACGCGCAGCACCTGCACCAGGGCCTTGGTGAGCACCAGACCGAAGATCAGGATGCCGATGGTGGCGAACAGCATCATGGTCACCACGTCGTACACGAACTCGGGGTTCTCCACCATGATCAGCGGCCCCGGCTTGACGCCGTGGATGATCATCGCGGCCATCAGCACGGCGGCCGGCGCCGAGCCCGGAATGGCCAGGGTGAGCACCGGAATCACCGCGCCGGGCACGCAGGCGTTGTCGCCCGTTTCAGCGGCCATCAGGCCCTCGATCGAGCCCTTGCCGAACTTCTCTTTCTCTTTGCTCGCGCGCTTGGCGGCGGCGTACGACGACCAGGCCGCCACGTCTTCGCCCACGCCCGGCACGATGCCCACGCCGGTGCCGATCAGCCCCGAGCGCAGGATGGTGCGCCAGTACTGCAGCACGTCGCGCACCTTGGGGATGACGGTGTCGAAAGCGCTGATCTTCACCGGCGCCTGGCGCTCGCGCATGGCGGTGAGCAGCTCGGCGAAACCGAAGGCGCCCACCAGCGCGGGCACCAGCTGGATGCCGCCGGCCAGGTCGCGCACGCCCCAGGCGAAGCGCTCGTAGCCGTACTGAGGCTCCTGGCCGATGGTGGCGATGAACAGGCCCGCGATGCCGGCGATCCAGCCCTTGAGCGGGTCGTCGCCGGTGAGCGTGCCGGCGATGATGACGCCGAAGAACGCCAGCCAGAAGAACTCGTAGGCGCCGAACTTCAGCGCCAGGCCGCCGAGCACGGGCGTGAGCGTGGCCAGGAAGAACATGCCGATCAGCGTGCCCATGACCGAGCCGGTGGTGGCGATGCCCATGGCGCGGCCGGCCATGCCCTGGCGCGCGAGCGCGTAGCCATCGAGGCAGGACGCGGCCGAGGCCGGTGTGCCCGGGATGTTGAGCAGGATGGCCGAGCGCGAGCCGCCGTAGATCGAGCCCACGTAGGTGCAGATCAGGATCAGCAGCGCCTGGCTGGGCGGCAGCTTGATTGTGAGCGTGGTCACCAACGCCAGTGACATGGTGGCCGTGAGCCCAGGCAGGGCGCCCATGACCACGCCAACCAGCGAGGCGAGCAGGGCATAGGCGATCGTCTCGGGCCCGCTGAAGCGCGCGATCGATTGCCCGAACATGATCAGTCCGTCAAACATGGTGGTCCTAGGGAAGCCTGACGAGGAAGATGTTCTGGAACACCAGGGTGATGACGGCCGAAGTGAGCACACCGGCCAGCAGCGCCACGATGGCGCGGCGCGCGGGCGGCGTGTCGGTGGGAGCGAAGACGGCCACGAAGGCCGCGACGAACAACGCCGTGACCAGCCAGAAAGGGGCGCGCCCGATCAGCAGGCCGGCGTACACCAGCGTGAACGCCATGGTGATGCCGATGCGCCGGTTGAGCAGCGGCTCGGCAGGTTCGACGTCTGCCCGGACCTCCTGGGCGCGGCGGGCCCAGCCGCGCAGCATCAGCACGAGGCCGAGCAGGACCACCACGCCGCCAATCATGCCGGGCACGAAGCCGGGCATGGTGTAGAGCTGTGCGCCCATGGACTCGAAGCGCTCCATGCGAATGGAGCCGATCACGATCACCAAACCGAACACCACCCAGCCCGCACCGCCCCAGAGGTCGGAGCGGGCGGTTTTTCCACCCTCGCTCATGTTGTGTTCCGTGTGGGGGGATCAGGGCTTGGGAATGCCGACGGTGTCGGGCGACACCTTGGCCTTGCCGGCGGCCTGCTGCGTCCAGGCGTAGGACTGGATGGCCGGGAACACGGCCTTCTGCGCCTCATCACCCGCCATCGGCGCGAACATGGCGCCGCGCGCTTGCGCGTACTTGCGCAGGGCTTCGCTCTTGACCATCTCGGTGGCCCAGATCTTGTCCAGCGTCTGCGCCACCACCGGCGGCGCGGCCTTGGGCACGAAGATGCCGAAGTAGTTGATCGGGTCCTTGAAGCCCGGGATGAATTGCGACAGCGGCGGGATGGTGCCGAAGCCCTCGATCTCGATCGACTTGTCGCCCACCACCGCCAGCGGGCGGATCTTCTTGGCGCGGATCATGTCGGTCTGCTCGGCCGCGAGCTGCGTGGTCACTTCGGTTTCGCCCGAGGCGGCGGCCACGGCGGCCGGTGCGCCCCCGTCGTAGGTGACGTGTTTGTAGGTGACGCCGGCGGCGCGCGCGATGGCTTCGATGGCCGAGTGGCCGCTGGAGTTCACGCCCGCCGTGGCGACCGAGACCACACCGGGCTTGGCCTTCATGGCGGCCAGCAGCTCGGTCATGGTCTTGTAGGGCGCATCGGCGTTGACGCCGACCACCGCGATGTGCGCCACGTTCAGGTAGAGGTTCCAGTCGGTGGCGGAGGTGTCGAGCATGCCCAGCACCTTGTAGGTGCCCAGGTCCTTGGCGCCGCCGGCCGTCCAGGTGTAGCCGTCGGCCGGCGCGGCCATGGCGTTCTTGGTGCCCACCGAACCCGAGGCGCCGGGCTGGTTCATGACCACGATCTTCTGGCCCAGGTGTTTTTCCAGTTCGGCGGCGGTGACGCGCGTGACCTGATCGGTGGAGCCGCCGGGCGCCCAGGGCACGATCAGGGTGATCGGTCGGTCGGGTTTCCACTGGGCCATGGCGCTGGCCGACACAACGGTCAGCAGGGAGGCGATCAACAGGTGGCGAAGGGGCAGGGCGGTCTTCATCGTTGTCTCCAGGGGTTTAATTCACCGAGCAGTTAATACTAGAAACCGCCCCCTGCGACGTCAAGCCGCCAGCCGCCTCAGCTCATCAGGACATACCCTAGGATCACGTCGCACATGTGGGAGAGCCGCTCGCTGTGCGCCTTGGGCGTCATGAGGTCGCGCCCGAAGATCGCCGAGAGCGTGTGGTTGTTCGAGAGGTAGAAGTAGGACAGGCCGGCGATCGATACGTAGAGCTGCAGCGGATCGACACCGCCGCGGAAGGTGCCGTCGGCGCGGCCGCGCTCGATGACTTCGGTGAGCGTGGCGATCAGCGGCGAGTTGAGCTGGCGCGCCCGCTCGGACTGCGCGAGGTGCCGCGCGCGGTGCAGGTTGGCGCTGTTGAGCAGCGTGAGGAACTCGGGGTGCTCCAGGTAGTAGTTCCAGGTGAACTCCACCAGCCGGCGCAGCGCGGTCTCGGGCTTGAGGTGCAGCAGGTTGAGCTGGCGTTCCTCTTCGCGGATGTCGCGGTAGGCCTGCTCCAGCACGGCCTGGAACAGGCGCTCCTTGTCCTCGAAGTAGTAGTAGATCAGGCGCTTGTTGAGGCCGGCGCGCTCGGCGATGCGGTCCATGCGCGCACCGCCCAGCCCGTGCTCGGAGAACTCGTCTCGCGCCGCGTTCAGAATGGTATTCTGCGATCGGTCCGCGTCTCTCAGACGCTCTTCCGCGACCGGTGTGGGTGGGATGCTCATGCCCAGATAATTCTCTAATTGGTTAATAAAGTCAAATGACCCGGATTGCTGGCCATCTGCTCGTGGAATGCCTCATTGTCCAGGGTGTGACCCATGCCTTCGGTGTGCCGGGCGAAAGTTATCTCGCGGTGCTCGATGGTTTTCACGCCCACGCCGATCGCATCCGCTTCATCACCAACCGGCAGGAGGGCGGCGCGGCTTTCATGGCCGAGGCCCACGGGAAGCTCAGCGGCCGGCCCGGCGTGTGTTTCGTGACGCGCGGGCCCGGCGCCACCAACGCCTCCATCGGCCTGCACACCGCGTTCCAGGATTCCACGCCCATGGTGTTGTTCGTGGGCGACGTGGCGAGCGAGGCGCGCGACCGCGAGGCCTTTCAGGAGGTGGACTACGCGGCCTTCTTCGGCCCGTCCACCAAGGGCATGGCCAAGCGGGTGGAGCGCATCGACGATGCGCGCCGCATCCCCGAGTACGTGGCGCGCGCCTTCACCACCGCCATGAACGGCCGTCCCGGCCCGGTGGTGCTGGTGCTGCCCGAGGACATGCTCACGCAAGCGGTGGACGCCGAACCGCTGCCGCGCGTGGAGCCGGTGCAGGCCTGGAGCGACCCGGGCGCGCTGCGCGAGCTGCGCACGCTGCTGCTGGCGAGCGAACGGCCGCTGGTGGTCGCCGGCGGCGGCGGCTGGACGCCGCAGTCCGCCGCCGCGCTGCAGCGTTTCGCCGAGAACTGGCAGCTGCCGGTGGCCAACGCCTTCCGCTTCCAGGACACCTTCGACAACCACCACGCGCTGTACGCGGGCGACGTGGGGCTGGGCATCAACCCCGCGCTGGCGCGCCGCGTGCGCGAGAGCGACCTGCTGATCGCCCTGGGCCCGCGCCTGGGCGAGGCCACCACGGGTGGCTACACGCTGGTCGAAGCGCCGGTGCCGGCGCAGAAGCTGGTGCACATCCACGCCAGCGCCGAGGAGCTGGGCCGGGTGTACCAGCCCACGCTCGCCATCCACGCCACCATGAACGCCGCCGCGCGCAGCCTGGAGGTGCTCACCGCGCCGCCCTCCGTGCCCTGGAGCGCCTGGGCGCAGGCCTGCCATGCCGACTACCTCGCCAACATCGACGTGGCCAACGGCGGCATCACGCTGCCCGGCACCATCGACATGCCGGCGATCATCCACACCCTGCAGCGGCACCTGCCGGCCGATGCCGTGCTCACCAACGGCGCGGGCAACTTCGCGAGCTGGCTGCACCGCTTCTTCCGCCACCACGGCCTGGCCAAGGGCCACAAGACGCAGCTGGCGCCCACCAATGGCGCCATGGGTTATGGCGTGCCGGCCGGCATCGGCGCGGCCATCGTCAGCGGGCGCACCGCGTTCACCATCGCGGGCGACGGCGACTTCCTCATGAACGGGCAGGAGCTGGCCACCGCCACGCAGCACGGCGCCAAGAGCATCGTGCTGCTGCTCAACAACGGCAGCTTCGGGACCATCCGCATGCACCAGGAGCGCGAGTACCCGGCGCACGTGAGCGGATCCGGCCTGGCCAACCCCGATTTCTGCGCGCTCGCCCGGGCCTATGGCTACGCGGCCGAGCGCATCACCCACACCGCCGAGTTCGAGCCCGCGCTGCAGCGCGCCCTGGCCGCGCCGGTGGGCACGGTGATCGAGGTGCTGCTGGACGTGGACGTGATCACCACGCGCGGCACGCTCAGCGCGATCCGCCAGGCCGCCCAGCGCGCGGCCATGTGAATACGTCACAAAGTTCGGGGCAGCTTCACACACCCCGGCGGTAGCGCCCCTGCCTAGACTGGCCCATCCATCAACGGGGGTTGGTCATGTGGCAAGCAACGGACACGGTTTGGAACGGCGGCGCGGATGTGGCGGGCGGCATGGGCATGCGTTCGGGCCTGGGCGCGCAGCACCTCATGCGGGTGTTCGACGAGATCGACTACGGCATGTTGATCATCGATGCGCAAGGGCACATCCTGCACGCCAACCACCTGGCGCGGCACGAACTGGCCAATGGGCGGGTCATCATGTCGTACGGCAACAGCCTGCTGGGCAGCAGCGCCGAATTCACCTCGCAGATCCAGCTGGCCATGGAGTCCTCGTTCCGCGGTCAGCGCAAGCTGCTCATGTTGGTCTCGGGCGAGAAAGAGCTTTCGCTGGCGTTCACGCCGCTGAGCCACCCGCTGGAGGCCGACGCGCCTTCGGTGCTGGTGCTGCTGTCGCGCCAGAACACCTGCGACAACCTCGCGGTGCGCATGTTCGCCCGCTCGCTCAACCTGAGCCCGAGCGAGGAGTCGGTGCTCATGGGCCTGTGCCGGGGCCTGCAGATCACCGAGATCGCCACGCAGCACGGCGTGGCCGAGTCCACCGTGCGCAGCCAGATCAAGACGTTGCGCGAGAAAGCCGGCGCGCCCAGCATCCGCCGCCTGCTGCACCGGGTCAACAGCCTGCCGCCGGTGGTCCCTGCCTTGCGCATCATCACGCCCATGCCTCACAATGCCACGGAGTTTTCCCACCCGTGACGTGAGCCTGGATGCCTGCCCCTGCCGTTTCCTTCGTAACCCCTCCCAACTCCCCGCACATTGAAGCGCTCGCGACCCTCGGGGTCGCGCGGCGCTATCGGCGTGGCGCGCTGCTGATCCAGGAAGGCGAAACCGGCGACACGCTGTACATCGTCCTGCAGGGGCGGTTGCGGGCTTTCGTGGCCGACAACCAGGGCCGCGAGCTCACGCTGGGCATGTACGGCCCGCTGGAGTACGTGGGCGAGATGTCGCTCGACGGCGGGCCGCGCTCCGCGAACGTGGAGGCCGCCGAGGCCAGCACCTGCGCGGTGGTGTCGCGCGCCACCTTGCTCGAGTACATCGCGGCCCACCCCGAGTTCGCGCTGGAACTCATGGCCCGCCTGATCCGGCGCGCGCGCCTGGCGACGGACAGCGCGCGCAGCGTGGCGCTGATCGACGTCTACGGCCGCCTGGTGCGCCTGCTCAACGAGCTGGCCAGCAGCAAGGCCGACGGGAACGGCGAGCGCCCCCTGAAGGAGCGCCTGACCCACCAGCAGATGTCGCAGCACCTCGCCTGCTCGCGCGAGATGGTGAGCCGCCTGCTCAAGGACCTGGAAACCGGCGGCTACATCGCGGTGCGCGACCGCTGGATCGTGTTGCGCAAACCCCTGCCCGCGCGCTGGTGAACCGGCGCCTCAGAGGTCGTTGACCATGGCGCGCGCCTCCAGGGGCGCGGCCGAGCTGGTGCCCGCCAGCCGCACCACGCTGCCGCTGCGGCTGCCCGCACCGAGCACGCCCCAAAGGGCCGGGTTGTCGTCGCAAGGCCTCAGCGTTTCGGGCACCTTTTTCACCCCCGGCCGCTGCGGTCGGCCCGCATCCGGGTCGGGCTTGCGCGGGGAGTACAGCGCGAAGTGCCCGCCTGCAGAGGACTGTGCGCGCAGGCCCCCCACGCTCACGGTGTTCTGGCCGGTGGAGAGGCTGTTGAAGGTGCCGCTGCGGCGCACGGGCGTCGGGTTGTCGGCATGGTCCACGAAGGCGCCCAGGTTGCCGCTGGTGTCGTAGAACACGTCTTCCAGGTAGGACTGGCGCGCGCCGGTGTTCTGGCCGATGGCCACGTCGTCGCGTTCGATGTAGGCGTCGAACAAGGTGCTCGTGGCGCCGGTGTTGCTCAGCACCACCTTCCAGGTGCCGAAGGGCCCGGTGACCACCGATCTGCGGCGGCTGAAGGTGGGCGCCAGCGCGAGCAGGGCGCAGGTGCCGTGGCTGCCCAGGGCCGAGGTGGTGGGGTAGATCAGACCGCACAGCGGCGCGCCTTGCGCGTTCACCCAGGTGCCGCCCTGGCCCATGGCCATGGGTGGCAGGGGCTGGGTGTGGCCGGGGGGCGTCACGCTGATGCGCACGTTCTGCGCGCCCGCGGGCAGCCAGATCTCCAGGTAGCTCTCGGTGCGGTCGTCGGGTTGCACGCGCCAGTGCAGCGCCACCGAACCGCCTGGGGGCAGTGTGGCGTTGGCATGGGTGCGGCTCTGGTAGGCGTTGCCGGCGGGCACGGCGATCTGCAGGCGGCCGCCGAGCAGCGCCACCAGCTGGTCCATCGCCGCTTCCAGCACCGAGGTGCCGTCGTGCGGGCCGGCCAGCGTGCCCCAGCTGATGTTGACCACCAGCTGGGCGCTGGGCGCGCAACGCGCGAGGATGTACATGAGCCCGTCGAGCACGCTCACGTTCATCGCGCCGCCCGAGGTGTCGAGCACGTTCGACCAGTCGAGCTGCACCGCGACCAGGTCGCAGCGGCTGGCCTCGTCGTCCATCGGATGCAGCAGGTTGCCTTTGCCGCAGGCCAGGCTCATCACGTGCGTGCCGTGGTTGACCGGGCGGGTCAGGTCCCAGAGCTGCAGGTGGGCGTAGAGCGCGTCCTCGTCCAGCTGGCCGTGGCGCGTGTAGGTGGCCATGGTCGCGTCGATGTCCGCGCCCGAGAGTTCGTGGCCGTAGCCCATGTCATCGGGTGTCGGGCCGGCGCGGGCCGGGTCCAGCGGCACGCAGTGGTGCGGCTGGTTGCCGGGCCAGTTGCCATTCACCGTGTCGTCCTGGCGCCAGAAGTGCTTCACGCGCGTGTGGCCGAGGGCGTCGAGGAACTGGTCGTTGGCGAAAGCCAGGCCGCCGTCGATCAAGCCCAGCACCTTGCCGTCGAGCAGGCCGGGTGCGGAGACCGGTTGGCTCTCGGGCGTGCAGGGGTCGATCAGGGGATGCGTGTGGTGACCCACCGGCAGGCCGAGTTCGAAGCGCAGGATGAGACTGCGCAGGTGCGGGTTGCTGCGCAACTGGTCGAAGAAGCGCTTCTTCACCCGTGCGGTGCAGAAGCGCAGCCCGGGCACATTGAGGTACACGCGCGGAATCTGCAGCCATGCGGTGGAGGAGGCGGCCACCAGCGCCGGCACATCGGCCTCGCTGGTGAGCTCGATCACGATCGGCAGCCACTTGGGTGGCCTCTTGCCGCGGCCGAGGTGGTAGCCCGCGAACTGGTCGGCTTCCGCCCAGATCAGGTAGGGGTCTTCACCGTCGATGGCGCCCGGCGCGTTCCAGTCGATGCCGGTGAACTCACCGGTGGGCAGCGGTTGCCAAATGGGGCCGCTCATGCCCACTCCTTGAGCGCTTCCCCCCAAAGCCAGGCCAGCAGTGGCGCGTTGCCCACGGCGGTGGACGTGGCCGAGCGCGTGTAGGCGTTGCCGCTGGTGTGGTCCATCGACTGGTTCAGGCTGAAGTCCAGCGGCTCGCCGTTGGGGCCTTCGAACAGGCGGCCGTCAAAACCGCGTTCGTGCACACGCGTGCCGGTGGCGCGCGCCACGAGGAACTCGGCCAGCGCCGTGCCGAGCAGGCGCCCGCCCGCGCTGTCCACGGGGTAGTGCACGCCGGCGACCACGCGGTTGGTCGCGATGCGCGCGGCCAGCCGCTGCATCTGCTCGCGGTTCAGCGTGCCGTTGGGCGGTGAACCTGTACCCGGTACAGCATCCAACAAGGCCTCAAGAAGCGCGGCCACGGCAAAAGCCTCCGTGGCATGGCCGCTGGGCCAGCTGCCATGCCCCGGGGTCTCGATCATGGGCTGGATCTGCGGCGAAAACGCCACCGGCCGGATGCTGGCGAAGATCTGCTTGAAGCGCATCTCGACCAGCACGGCCAGGGAGAACACCAGGTCGATCAGCTGCAGGGTTTTCTTGTGGCGGTGTGCCGTGAGCCCGACCACGGACGACCAGAACAGGATCGGCGGGGTTCGCTGGTCCACGATCTCGATCGCGCGGTCGGCCCGCAGGTCCGCGTACGAGGCCACCAGATCGAGCTGCTTCTTGAACTGCGCCTTGGTGGGTGCGCGCATGCGCACGAGCGGTTTGCGCTGGATGGTGCTCGCCTGGAGGTTGGCGAACTCGAGCGTGGCGTCCTTGGGGCCGCTCCGGGTCTTGAACAGCAGGCCCTCGACGAGCTGGGAGAAGACGGCCTCGTGGCGCGGACCTTCGGCCCAGAGCGCCAGGTTCGGCGGGCTGTCGAACGCCGGCTCGTTGACGTGCAGCACCGCCCCGTTGAAGGGGCCCACGATGGCGGCACGGCTGAGGATCAGGGCGTCGGCCGACACCATGGCACCGCCCGTGGTTCCCATTCCTCCGCTCATGCCCCCACTCATGCCACCGCTCATTCCCCCACTCATGCCGCCGCTCATCCCTCCGCTCATTCCTCCACTCATGTCAGCTCCTTGTTGGTCAATGGACAGGGAGACCCAGTTGGGTCAGTGCATTCGCCACGCGCTTTCGCAGAGGGCTTTGCCCTCCGGAAGCCATGTACTTCGTGATGGTCAGGTCGGGTTGCAGCGTCCGCATCAGCTGGAACGACTCCCGCGCCGCGTCGGTGCTTCCGCTCTCGAGCTGCGCCACGATCAGGCACCGGATCGTGGGCAGGTGGTAGCGGTTCTTCATGAGCGAGGCCTTGCAGAGTTCGATGGCCCGCTCCCACTGCTCCAGGGCAGCGCAGCTGGTGGCCAGCATCATCTCGAAATAGTACTTCTGCGGGTCCAGTGGCGAGAGATGCAGCGCGTTTTCCGCCTCGTTCATCGAATCCTCGGGCGTGCCCCACATCGTCGACCACACGCTGTTGTACAGCCAGGCCATGGGATCGTTCGGGTTGCTCTGCGTGGCCTCCTGCAGCAGCCGGTGCGAAGCGTCCACGTCTTCGCCGAGGTGGCACAGCGCATGGCCCTTGATCGCCATGGCCAGCGAGCTGCTGGGTTCGAGGTCGAGCGCGCGGTCGGCGGTGTCGATGGCGCGCTGAAAGTCGCGCGCCGGCTCACCCGAGAGGCCTTGCACCACCTGCATGATGTGCCACTTGGCCAGCCAGGCCCAGGGTGTGGCCACGCGCTTGTGGCGCTCCACCACGGCCTCGATCAGCTGCAGGCTGCGCTGCAGGTCGCGCGGCGTGGAGCGGTGCATGAGCGTGATGCCGCCGAGCATCAGGGCATTGCTGTCGAGCTGCGGCACCGGCAGCACCAGCGTGCGCTGCACCACGTCGTTGAGCAAGGCTTTGGCGCAGGCGGCGCACAGGGCGTCGAGCAACTGGCTCTGGGCTTCGAGCAGGTCGCGCGTGTCGCCGGTGAGCCGGTCGGCCCAGATCACTTCGCCGCGCTTGCGGTCGGAGAGCTCGGCCATGATGACAACCTTGTCGCCGTAGGTCACGTAGCTGCCGCCGAGCACGAAGGCCGCGTCCAGGCGCTGGCCGATCTCGTCCGTGCTGCTCTGGCGGCCACGGAAGGCGGTGGTGGACATGCGGGAGATCACGCGCAGGTTCTGGCTGCGCGCGAGTTGCGCGATCACGCCATCGGCGATCAGCTCGCCGATCACGAACTGCTCGGCCGCGTGGCTGCGTGTCTCGAAGGGCACCACGGCGATGGAGGGGCGGAAGTCGGTGGCGGCGCCTTCGGGCACGCGCGGGCGCACGGCCGCCGACGTGCTGGAGACCGGGTACAGCTGCCAGGTGCGCACCGGTTCGGGCCAGTGCTTGAGGTAACTCTCGCCGCGGTCTTCGACCTCGGCGTCCACGCCGACCACGATGCCGTCGAACACGCTGGTGGTCACCAGGGTTTCACCGGGCGAGGCGAGGTCGGCCACGCGCGCGGCCAGGTTCACGCCGTGGCCGTACACGTCGTTCTCGTCCACGTACAGGTTGGTGGCGTTGAGGCCGGCGCGCAGGTGCAATTGTTGGGCGGGCGGCAGCGTCTGGTTCAGTGGCGCGAAGTACTGGTGCAGGGCGAGGGCGGCCCGCACGCCGTCGGTGGGTTGGTCGAACTCGACCAGCATGCCGTCGCCCAGGCTCTTGACCAGGCGACCCCGGCACGCGGGCAGCACCTGGGAGGTGGCGTGGTGCATGAACCCGCGCCATTGGTTCACGACCGCGGCTTCGTTGGCCGCCATGAGCCGCACCGACTCCACCAGGTCGATCACCAGCACGACCTTGTGCCGTTGCTGTGGCAACGGAGGCATGGTCGTCGATGGTGGGTCCTGGCCTTCTTGAAATTTCGAAGCGGTCACGGGCTGGCGGGCGGTCATGCCTGAGGGATTGTCAAAATTTTGTTGCAGTTTCTCACATGTCGCGCGCGATGCTGAGACGCGAAGGCGCAAAAACAGCAAAGCCGGCTTGCGCCGGCTTTGCTGATCTTCATTGCACCCGTGAAGGTGAAGAAGGAAGGCTTACTTCAGGTGGTCGTTGACCAGCTTGGTCATTTCGAACATGGACGCCTGGGCCTTCTTGAAGATTTCCTTCAGCTTGGCGTCGGCGTTGATCATGCGGCGGTTGACCGAGTCCTGCAGCTTGTTCTTCTTGATGTAGTCCCAGATCTTCTTGGTGACTTCGGTGCGCGGCAGGGGCGAGCTGCCCACGATGGCGGCCAGAGCGGCGCTGGGGGTCAGCGCTTTCATGAACGCGGCGTTGGGGGTGCGCTTCTTGGCCGGAGCGGCCTTCTTCGCAGGAGCTGCCTTCTTGGCCGGAGCGGCCTTCTTCGCAGGGGCTGCCTTCTTGGCCGGAGCGGCCTTCTTCGCAGGGGCTGCCTTCTTGGCCGGAGCGGCCTTCTTCGCAGGAGCGGCCTTCTTGGCCGGTGCCGCCTTTTTAGCGGGCGCTTTTTTCGCAGTTGCCATGATTGAATTTCCTTCTAGAAGTTGACGATTCGCCAGCGGAAAACGCGCTTTCTCACTGGTGTCTCGGATGCTAATGGAGATGCACCCGCAATCCAAGGTGGAGAACGCGCTTTTTTCAAGCTTTGCGCAGGGGAGACGCGGGTTTTTGGCGGGGAAAACAACACTTCCTCGCGAGGAGGCCGCTCAGTGCCTTGGCGGGAGGGCGTTTTTGCACGGCTCCACGGCGGCTGGCTTCGTGTCTCGATCAGGCGGTGATGCCTTTGTAGAGCATGTAGGTGGCGAGCATGTACAGCAGGCCGGCGAACACGCGCTTGAGCGATTTCACCGGCAGCGCATGCGCCGCCTTCACGCCCACCGGCGCCATCAACACGCTGAAGAGCGCGATCACCACCAGCGCGGGCAGGTAGATGTAGCCGAACGAGCCGGCCGGCAGATCCTTCAGGCCCTGGCCCGCGATCACGTAGCCGACGGCGTTGGCCAGCGCGATGGGAAACCCGAGCGCCGCGCTGGTGGCCACGGCGTTGTGGATGCTCACGTTGCACCAGGTCATGAAGGGCACGCTGACAAAACCGCCGCCCGCGCCGACCAGCCCCGAGAGCATGCCGATGACGCCGCCGGCACCCACCAGGCCCGGGGTGCCGGGCAGGGTGCGCGTGGGCTTGGGTTTCTTGTCGAGCAGCATCTGCGTGGCTGAGAAGCCGACGAAGGCCGCGAAGAACAGCGCGAGCCACGAGCCCTTGAGCAAGGCGAAGATGCCCAGGCTGGCAATGGCGGAGCCCAGCACGATGCCGGGGGCGAGGCCCTTGACGATGTCCCAGCGCACGGCGCCGCGTTTGTGGTGCGCGCGCACGCTGGAGATGGACGTGAAGATGATGGTGGCCATGGAGGTGGCGATGGCCATCTTGACCGCGAGATCCGCTTCCACACCGCGCCCCGCGAGGATGAAGGTGATGAAGGGCACCATCAGCATGCCTCCACCGATGCCCAACAAGCCGGCCAGGAAACCGGTGCCCAGGCCGAGCGCGGCCAACTCGAGAATCAGGAGGGGGTCTAAAGGCATGAAAGGTGTCTGCAAGTGCCGCCGGACCGGCATCCTGAACCGGGGTTCAGGTGGGCGAGGGCAGCGGGGCTTCGGGTTCGTCTGACGCGAGACGCTCGCACCAGCCACGCAATGTACCAAGCCCGGGCTCTATGAGCATTGGTTCAAGGAAATATAAAGCCCGACGCGCACTGCAGACGGTTCAAATTGTAGGCGCTGCATGCGGCCCACGAGGACCATCGGTCGATAAATTCTCGCGCAGTGACCAGCGGCGCGTCAGAGCAGGCGCCCGTCCTTGTCGAGCGTCTGGTCCAGGCGGCGCATCAGCTCTTCCACGCGGGCCTGCGTCTGGGGGTCGAGCGGCTCGCTGTCGAAGCCACCACCGGCTTCGGCGAACGCGCTCTGCTCCGGCTGGCCGAACGACGAGGCCTGGAAGCTCTCGGCTTCCTTCTGCGAGAGTTCGAACGCGAGGTTGAGCGAGGCCAGCACCGCGATGCGGTCGCGCGCCTTCACCTTGCCCGCATCGCGGATGCGGCACATGGCGGTGTCCACACGCTCCACCGCGTCGAGCAGCGAGGCCTCGCCACCCGGTGGGCACGAGAGCAGGTAACTCTGGCCCATGATCTGCACTTCAATCTGTTTGCTGCCGGGTTTGCTCATTGGAATACCTCCGTGCTTCGCACTGCGGTGCGAGCTGGCTTGGGGCGGCCCGACGCGGCGCTCATGATCGTTCCTTGCGGGTGTCGGGGGTGGCATCGGTCATGCCGGGGGGCAGGCGATCGAGCAAGGCATCAATGCGGGCGCGGGCGGCCATCAGCCGGGACTTGAGCGAGTCGCGCTCGGCCTGCAGCGCATGCACCTGTTCCACCAGCAGGCTGTTGGTGCGCTGCAGTTCCTCGTGTCGCAGCAACAGGCGCTCGACACGTTCGGTGATTTGATCAAAGTGCTTGGGATCGGCCATGGTGGGACTCGAAGTTTTCACATTGTAGGGTTGCCCCGGGTGCGCGCGCCGTAGAATGCCGGTTGTTGGTGCTCGCGGTGTGGTTCACATGCCGCAGTTCAACGGGAAGCAGGAGGGTCACACCCCAGGGATGGGACCTAACCTGCGCTGCCCCCGCAACGGTAAGCAGACGAGTGGCCATGAGCGCATGCGCGAACGGTCTCTCAGCCTCCATCCGACAGCCACTGGACGACACGCCGTGTCATCTGGGAAGGCGATGGAGGTCGGTCTGTCAGCCCGGATACCGGCCAACAAGGTGGTGGTGCGTCTGGCGACAGGCGCTCCACCGTGATGCCCATGCGCCGTCGGGGAAGATGGCGAGGGTCTCCTGTCTGTTTCTTCATCATGAAAAATCGCACCCTGCGCGCGCCCCTGGCCGCGCTACCGCTGGCGTTGCTGGCGGGCTTTGGCACGTCGGTCGCCCACGCTCAGTCTTCCTCTTCTTCCTCCGCTGACACCACCCTGAGGGAAACGGTGGTCACGGCCACCCGGGTCGAAACCCGCACCGATGCCGTGCTCAGCGACGTCGTCGTGATCGACGCCGACGTGATCCAGCAATCCGCTGGCCGCTCGTTGTCCGAAGTGCTGTCGCGCAACGCGGGCCTGCAGATGTCGTCCAACGGCGGCCTGGGCAAGCAGTCGGGCCTGTTCATCCGCGGCACCGAAACCCGCCACGTGCTGCTGCTGATCGACGGCGTGCGCTACGGCTCCAGCACCTCCGGCGCGGCCGTGCTGGACAACATTCCGCTGAGCGCGATCGATCGCATCGAAGTGCTCAAGGGCCCGGCCTCGGGCCTCTATGGCAGCGATGCGGTGGGCGGCGTGGTGCAGGTTTTCACCAAGCGCGGCGTGAAGGGTTTCCATCCGCAGGCCAGCGTCACGCTCGGCAGCTTCGGGCACCGTGAAATCACCGCCGGCATCAGCGGTGGCAACGACACGATTACCTACAACCTCAGCCTGGGTTCCTTGCGCGAGGACGGCTTCTCGTCGACCAACCGAAACGTGGCCTTCGGCAACCACAACCCCGACAAGGACGGCTTCGACCAGGACAGCCTGTCGGCCTCGCTGCGCTGGGCCATCGCGCCGGGCTGGACGACCGATGTCAACTTCACCCAGGCCGACGGCGTCAGCCAGTTCGACCAGGGGCCGGGCACCTTCAACGTGCGCTCGGAAACCACCACCCGCGTGACGGGCTGGGGCCTGGAGCGCAAGTGGTCGGCCGATTCGCGCACCCAGCTGCGCCTCTCGCGCAGCGAGGACCGGTCCGACAGTTTCGAGACCTCGCCCACACCCTCGGTGTTCAACACCGCGCAGACGCAGGCCACGCTGCAGCACGACTGGAACACCGCGCTGGGCAACCTGCTGGTGGGCCTGGAGTCGATCAAGGAAGAGGTGTCGGGCACGCAGGCCTACGCGGTGAACTCGCGCACCACGGACGCGGCCTTCGTGGGCCTGACCGGCCAGGCCGGCCAGCACCTCTGGCAGGCCAACCTGCGGCGCGACGACAACTCGCAGTTCGGCGGCGCCACCACCGGTTTCGCCAGCTACGGCTTCCAGCTCACGCCGAATTGGCGCCCGCACGTGGCCTACGGCACCTCGTTCAAGATGCCGTCGTTCAACACGCTGTACTACGTCTCGGCGTTCTTCAACGGCAACCCCACCACGCAACCCGAGCGGGGCAAGAACCGCGAAGCGGGGCTGACCTACACCCAGGGCCTGCACGAAGTGAAGCTCATCCGCTTCGACAACCGGGTGCGCGGCTTCATCACGCTGCAGCCGGCGGTGGCCAACGTGCCTCGCGCGCGCCTCGAGGGCTGGTCGCTGGCCTACACCGGCTCGGCCGGTGCCTGGAGCTGGTTCACCAACCTGGAGCTGCTGGACGCGCGCAACGAGATCAACCAACGCAAGCTGCAGCGCCGCGCCGACGAGGTGCTGACCGCCAGCCTGGACCACCGCATCGGTGCCTGGAACTGGGGTGCGTCGATGCAGCTCGTGGCGGAGCGTTTCGACGACGCCGCCAACACGCGCCGCCTGCCGGGCTTCGGCACGCTGGACCTGCACGCCCGCTACGCCGTGAACAAGGACTGGTCCGTCGCCCTGCGCCTGAACAACGTGGGTGACAAGTTCTATGAGACCGCGTACGGCTACAACCAGCCGGGCCGCGCGGCCTTCGTCACCCTCAACTGGGCGCCGCAGCGGTGACGCGGCATTGCCCGGCCATTCTGGTGGCTGCCCCGGCTTCGGGCCAGGGCAAGACCACCGTGGCCGCGGCACTGGCGCGCCTGCACGCGCGCGCCGGTCGGCGTGTGCGGGCCTTCAAATGCGGGCCCGATTTCCTGGACCCGCACTGGCTCGCGCTGGCCACCGGGCACCCGGTGCACAACCTCGACCTGTGGATGACGGGCGAGCACGATGCCCGCGCCCGCCTGCACGAAGCCGCCACGCAGGCCGACCTGATCGTGGTCGAAGGGGTGATGGGCCTGTTCGACGGCGAACCCAGCGCGGCCGACCTGGCGCAGCGCTTCGGCCTGCCGGTGCTCGCGGTGATCGATGCCTCGGCCATGGCGGGCACCTTCGGCGCGCTGGCTTTCGGCCTGCGCCATTTCCGCCCGGGCCTGCCCTGGGCCGGCGTGTTGGCCAACCGCGTGGGCAGCGGGCGCCACGCGCAGATGCTGCGCGAGGCACTGGCCGATGACGAGGCCCAGTTCCTGGGCGCTGTCATGCGCGACGCCGCTTTTTCCTTGCCCGAACGCCACCTGGGCCTGACGGTGGCCGCCGAACTGCCCGACGCGCTGGCCCGCCTCGATGCCGCCGCCGATGCGCTGGCCCGCACACCGCTGGGCCAGATGGACGGCGCGGCGCTGGTGCGCTGGTCGGTGTCGTTCGATGCGCCCGCCGCCGCGCCCGCCCAGGCCGCTTTGCTGGCCGGCAAGACGATGGCCGTCGCGCGCGACGCGGCCTTCTGCTTCATCTACCCGGCCAACCTCGATGTGCTGCGCGCGCTCGGTGCCGAACTGGTCTTTTTCTCGCCGCTGGCCGACGAACCGCTGCCCGCGTGCGACGCGGTCTGGTTGCCCGGCGGTTATCCCGAGCTGCACGCCGGCGCGCTGGCGGCGGCCACCCGCACCCGCGAGGGCCTGCGCGCCCACGCCCATGCCGGTCGGCCGGTGTGGGCCGAATGCGGCGGCATGATGCCGCTGTTCGATCACATCGTTTCCAGCGACGGCGAAGCCGCCGCCCTGTGGGGCCTGCTGCCGGGCCAGGTGCTCATGCAGAAGCGGCTGGCGGCCCTGGGGCTGCAGCAACTCGCGCTGCCGGCGGGCACCTTGCGCGGCCACACCTTCCATTACTCGCGCTGCGAGACCGCGCTGGCGCCGGCCCAACGCACCGAAGCGGCGCGCGGCGGTGCCGGCGAAGCCGTGTACCGTGTGGGGGCGGTGCAGGCCAGCTATTTCCATGCCTGGTTCCCGTCCAGCCCGGCGGCGGCCGCCTCGCTGTTCATCGAAGGAGGTGTCGCATGAACACGGCGTCCCTCGGCCCGCAGCGCATCGTCTGCCTGACCGAAGAAACCACCGAGTGGCTGTACCTGCTCGGGCAGGAGCACCGCATCGTCGGCATCTCCGGCTACACCGTGCGGCCGCGCCGCGCGCGCGACGAGAAGCCCAAGGTCAGCGCTTTCCTGAACGCGAAGATCGACAAGATCCTCGCGCTGCAACCCGACTGCGTGTTCGGCTTCTCCGACCTTCAGGCCGACATCGCGGCCGAGCTCATCCGCGCGGGCGTGCAGGTGACGGTGTTCAACCAGCGCAGCGTGGACGAGATTCTGTCCATGCTGTACCAGGTGGCGGCGATGGTGGGTTGTGCCGACGAAGGGCTGGCCTGGATCGAAGCCACGCGGGCCCGGCTCGACGGCATCCGCGCCGCCGTGCAAGCCCTGCAGGCCGGCGGCAAGCGCCGCCCGCGCGTGTTCTTCGAGGAGTGGGACGAACCCCATATCAGCGGCATCCGCTGGGTCTCCGAACTGATGGGCATCGCGGGGGGCGACGACGTGTTCCCCGAGCTGGCGCGCATGCCGCTGGGCAAGGACCGCATCATTGCCGACGGTGCCGAGATCGTGCGCCGCAACCCCGACATCGTGGTCGGCTCCTGGTGTGGCAAGAAATTCCGGCCCGAGAAGGTGGCCGCGCGCGCCGGCTGGCAGGACGTGAACGCGGTGAAGCACGGTCAGCTGTTCGAGATCAAGTCGGCCGACATCCTGCAGCCCGGTCCGGCCGCACTCACCGATGGGGTGGCGCAGCTGCACCGCATCGTCACCCAATGGATGGCGCAGCATGGCTGAGATCGCGCGCAGCGAATTCATCCTCGGCGGCCAGCGCAGCGGCAAGTCGCGCCGCGCGGAGTTGCTCGCGCGCCAGTGGCTGGCGACGGACACCGCCCACCGCGCGGTGATGATCGCCACCGGCCAGCCCTGGGACGAGGAAATGCGCGAGCGCATCGCGCGCCACCAGCGCGACCGTGCCGAGCGCGTGCCCGGCATGGTCACCGTGGAAGAACCGCTGGCCCTGGCCGAGGCCCTGCGCGAACACAGCGCGCCGCACACCCTGGTGGTGGTGGACTGCCTCACGCTGTGGCTGACCAACCTGCTGATGCCCGCCGAGGGCGCGGCGGCCGATGCCGCCGGGCCCACGCGCCAGCTGTGCCAGGCGATCGGGGCCGCGCGCGGTCCGGTGGTGCTGGTGGGCAACGAGATCGGCCTGGGCGTGATCCCCATGGGCCGCGAGGTGCGCGCCTTCGTGGACGCGCTCGGCGGCCTGAACCAGGCCGTGGCCGCTGCCTGCGAGCGCGTCACGCTGATGGCGGCGGGCCTGCCCCTGACCCTGAAATGAAAGCCCGATCCATGACCCGCTTCTGGCGCCTTCTCTCCCTCGGCCTGCTGATCGGCGGCGCGGCGCACGCCGCCGGGGTGGAAGTGACCGACGACCGCGGCGTGACCGTGACGCTGGCGCAATCGCCGCAGCGCATCGTCTCCCTGCTGCCTTCGTTGACCGAAACCGTGTGCGAGCTGGGCCGGTGCGAACGGCTGGTCGGCGTGGACCGGTACTCCAACCACCCGGCCTTCGTGCGCACCCTGCCGCAGACCGGCGGCGGCATCGACCCCAACATCGAGGCCATCGTGGCCCTGAAACCCGACGTGGTGCTCATGGCCACCTCGTCGCGCGGCGTGCAGCGGCTGGAGTCGCTGGGCGTGAAGGTGCTGGCGATGGAGCCCAAGAGCTCGGCCGACGCGCAGCGCGTCATGGGCAAGCTCGGCCAGCTGCTGGAGGTGCCCGATGCGCAGCGCATCTGGCGCGCGATCGACGCCAGCGTGTCGGCGGTGGCGCAGTCGCTGCCGCCGGGCGCGCGCCAGCTGCGCGTGTACTACGAGGTGAGCACCGGGGGCTATGCCGCCGGCACCGGCTCCTTCATCGGCGAGCTGATGGCGCGCCTGGGCGTGCAGAACATCGTCGCGCCCTCGCTGGGGCCTTTCCCGCGCGTCAACCCCGAGTACGTGGTGCGCGCCAACCCCGACCTCATCATGATCGGCGCGCGCAACGTGCAGGGCCTGGAAACCCGGCCGGGCTGGCGCGGCATCCGCGCCCTGCGCGAGCGCCGCCTCTGCGTCTTCACGGCCGAGGAGTCCGACGTGCTGGTGCGCCCGGGCCCGCGCATGGCCGAGGCCGCGCGCCTCATGGCGCGCTGCATCACCGAGAAGGGCTTGAAGTGAGCGGCGCCCGCCACAGCCTCTGGCTCGGCAGCGCGCTGCTGATCGCGGCGGCGGCCGTGCTGCTGCTGGGCGCGGGCGTGGGCAGCACCGGCTTCGACAGCGTGCTCAACGCCCGGCACGACCCGGTGGCCTGGCAGATCCTGTGGGACATCCGCCTGCCGCGCACGCTCGGCGCCTGGGTGGCCGGCGGACTGCTCGGCCTGGCCGGCGCGGTGGCGCAAGGCCTGTTCCGCAACCCATTGGCCGACCCCTATCTGCTGGGCAGCGCCTCGGGCGCGGCGCTCGGCGTGGCCCTGGCGCTGGCCCTGTTCGGCACCACGCCGTTCGCCACGCAATGGGCCGTGCGCCTGGGCCTGACCGGCGCGGCCTTCACCGGCGCGGTCGTCGGCGTGGTGCTCACGCTGGCGCTGGCCAAGGGCGTGCAGCACACCCTGCGCCTGCTGCTGGCCGGCGTGATCGTGGGCGTGGTGCTGGGCGCCGCGCGCGACCTCGTCACCATCGCCTCGCCCGACACCTTGCAGGCCATGCAGGGCTTCATGCTGGGCAGCACGGGTTTCGTGGGTTGGGCCGCCTGCGGCGTGATGGCCGCCATGGGGCTGGCCGCGCTGCTGGTGGCCGCCTCGCTCGGCCGCGTGCTCGACGGCCTGGCGCTGGGCGAAGCCACCGCGATCAGCCTGGGCCTGCCGCTGGTGGCCGTGCGCGCCGTGCTGGTGGCCGTGTTGGCGCTGGCCACCGGCGCGGCCGTGGCGCAGACCGGTCTGATCGCCTTCGTGGGCCTGGCCTCGCCGCACCTGGTGCGCTCCATCGTGAAGACCACGCACGGCCGCCTGGTCGTGCTGAGCGCCCTGATGGGCGGCCTGCTGCTGATGGCCGCCGACGTGCTCGCGCGCTGGATCATCGCGCCGCAGGAACTGCCGGTGGGCGTGCTCACCGCCGTGCTGGGCGGCTCCTATCTCTTGTGGCTGATGCACCGGCGCCGCCGGCCGGGAGGTGGTTTGTGAGCGCGGCGCTGCAAGCCCATGGCATCGGCGTGGCGCTGGGTGGCACGCCGGTGCTGCACGGCATCGAGGTGAGCCTGCCCGCCGCCCGCTGGACCAGCGTGGTCGGCCCCAACGGCGCGGGCAAGTCGACGCTGCTGAAAACCCTCGCGGGCCTGCTGCCGCACAGCGGCGAGGTGCAACTGCTGGACCGCCCGCTCGCGCAATGGCGCGGCCGCGAGCGCGCGCGCTGCCTGGCCTGGCTGGGGCAGGGCGAGCAGGGCGCTGACGACCTCAGCGTGTGGGACGTGGCCATGCTCGGCCGCCTGCCGCACCAGCCCTGGCTGGCCCCACCGTCCGAGGCCGACCGCGCCGCGGTCGAGCAGGCCCTGCGCGCCACCCAGGCCTGGGACTGGCGCGAGCGCCCGCTGGGTGCGCTCTCCGGCGGCGAACGCCAGCGCGTGCTGCTGGCGCGCCTGCTCGCGGTGCAGGCCGAGGTGATGCTGATGGACGAACCGCTGGCCAACCTCGACCCGCCGCACCAGGCCGACTGGCTGCTGCTGGTGCGCGAGTTGGTGGCGCAGGGCAAGACCGTCGTCAGCGTGCTGCACGAAATCGGCATGGCGCTGCACGCCGACCAGATGGTGGTGATGGCCCAGGGCCGCGTGCACCACCAGGGCGCCTGCGACGACCCCACCACCCACCAGGCCCTCGAACAGGTCTTTGACCACCGCATCGCGATCCACCCGCTGGGCGACCAGTGGGTCGCCTTGCCCCGCTGACCCTCTTTTTCACGGAGCCCGAACCATGCAGATCGAAGCCCCTCCCGTCCTGCGAGACACCCCCAAACCCCAAGGCGAACGGCGCGGCCTGGTGCTGGTGCACACCGGCACCGGCAAAGGCAAGAGCACGGCCGCGTTCGGCCTGGCGCTGCGCGCCCATGGACGGGGCAAGTCGGTCAAGGTCTACCAGTTCATGAAAGTGCCCTCGGCGCGCTTCGGCGAGCACCGGCTGTTCGAGCAGCTGGGCATTCCCATCGAAGGCCTGGGCGACGGCTTCAGCTGGAAGAGCCGCGACCTGGACCACTCCGCCGAGCTGGCGCGCGAGGGCTGGGCCAAGGCCGAGGCCACCATCCGCGCCGGTGAACACTTCATGGTGGTGCTGGACGAAATCATGTACCCGCTGCGCTACGGCTGGGTGCCGCTGGAGGCGGTGCTGACCTGCCTGCGCGAGCGCCCGCCGCAGGTGCACGTGGTGCTCACCGGGCGCGGTGCGCCGGCCGAACTCATCGAGCTGGCCGATACGGTGACCGAGATGACGCTGGTCAAGCACCACTTCAAGGCCGGCGTTCCCGCACAGCGAGGCATTGAAGACTGATGGGCGCGATGCTGCCCGTGCCGACGCTGGCGATGCTGGGGCTGCTTGGCGGCATGGCCGCGCCCGCGCTCGCGCAGCACCGCATCGTCACCCTCTCGCCCTCGCTCACCGAGGCCGTGTGCGCGCTTGGCCACTGCGCCGAGCTGGTCGGCACCGACCGCTATTCGAGCTGGCCGGGCACGGTGGCGAAACTGCCCAAGGTCGGCGGCCTGGCCGACGCGCAGATCGAGCACATCGTGGCGCTGCGGCCCGACATGGTGCTGCTCGGGCCGCGCAGCCGCGCTGGTGAGCGCCTGACCGAACTCGGCGTGCCGGTGCAGACCTTCGACGCGCGCACCCACGCCGACCTCAAACGCATGCTGCTCGCGCTCGGCCAGTCGCTGGGCGAGACGGCGCGCGCCCACGAACTCGTGCGGCGCATCGACCAGGAACTCGACGCCGCCGCGCGCCGCGTGCCGGCTTCCCTGCGCGGTCGCACGGTGTACGTGGAGGTCGGCATCGGCCCCACCGCCGCCAGCGCCAAGAGCTTCATCGGCGAGACCGTGGCGCGGCTCGGCCTGGTCAACATCGTGAGCGGCGACGCCGGCCTGTTCCCGCGCGTGAACCCCGAGATGGTGGTGCGCCGCTCGCCCGATCTGATCATCGGCCCCCAGTCCACGCTCTCGGGCATGGCCGACCGCCCCGGCTGGGCCGGCCTGCAGGCGCTGCGCCGCCAGCAGGTCTGCCAGCTCGACGCCGACCGCATGGACCTGCTCTCGCGCCCCGGCCCCCGCCTGGGCGAGGCCGCGCAGATGCTGGTCGATTGCCTGCTCGCCTTGCCCCCTCGCCCCTGAATAGGAGACCCCTGATGCAAACCCGCAAGATCCCCGCCACCATCGTCACCGGCTTCCTCGGCGCCGGCAAGACCACGTTGCTGCGCCACCTGCTCACCAACGCGCAGGGCCGGCGCATTGCCGTCATCGTCAACGAGTTCGGCGAACTCGGCATCGACGGCGAGTTGCTGCGCGGCTGCGGCATCGGCTGCGACGAAAACGGCGAAGAGAACGGCCAACTGTTCGAGCTGGCCAACGGCTGCCTGTGCTGCACCGTGCAGGAAGAGTTCGCGCCTGTGATGGAGCAGCTCGCCGCGCGCCGCGACCAGATCGACCACCTTGTCATCGAAACCTCCGGCCTGGCCCTGCCCAAGCCGCTGGTGCAGGCCTTCCAGTGGCCCGCGCTGCGCAACGCCTTCACGGTGGACGCCGTGGTGACCGTGGTGGACGCCCCGGCCGTGGCCGCCGGCCGCTTCGCCGAAGACCCGGTGGCGGTGGACGCGCAACGCCGCGCCGACGAGAACCTGGACCACGACTCGCCGCTGGCCGAGCTGTTCGAAGACCAGCTCGCCACCGCCGACCTGGTGGTGGTGCACAAGACCGACGGCCTGGACGCCGCCACGCTGGCCGAGGTGGAGGCCATCATCCGCGCCGAGACGCCCGCCGGCGTGAAGCTGGTGCACGCGCAGCACGGCAAGCTGGACCTGGGTGTGCTGCTCGGCCTGGAGCGCGCGGTGGAAGACGTGATCGACCAGCGCAAGACCCACCACGACGAGGAAGAGGACCACGACCACGACGAGTTCGACTCGGTCTCGCTCACGCTGGACGTGCCCGACCGCCAGCGCCTGCTGGACGCGCTCGTGGCCCTGGTGCAGCGCCACGAGATCTACCGCGTCAAGGGCTTCGTGGCCTTGCCCGGTGCCGCCATGCGCCTGGTGGTGCAAGGCGTGGGCCAGCGCTTCGACAGCCACTTCGACCGCCCCTGGCGCGCCGACGAAGCGCGCGCGACGCGGCTGGTGTTCATCGGCGACCACCTCGACCGCGACACGCTGCAGAGCGAACTCCAGTCGGCCCTGAGCGCCGACACCAGCCTGGCCTGACATGCACCTGTTGTCCACGCGCCCGGGCGGCCACGTCGAAGACGGCGGGCAGGGCATCGTGCGCGTGGAACAGACCCCCGGCGACATCGTGGTGCTCAGCGCGGCCGACACCACGCTCTCGCTGCTGGCCGACGCGGCCGCCGGCCTGGGCGACGACTTCCCCCGCGTGCGGCTGTGCAACCTGATGTGGCTGCGCCAGCCCGCGTCCACCGACATGTACGTGGACGACGTGCTGCGCCACGCGCGCGTGGTCGTCATCGACCACCTGGGCGCACCGAGCGACTGGGCCTACGTGGTGGAGCAGGCGGTCTCGCTGGCGGCGAAACACGGCCAGTGGCTGGCCCTGTTCTCGGGCGACAACGCGCAGGACCCGCAACTGCTGATGCGCAGCACCGCCGCGCCCGAGGACTGCGACCGGCTCTGGCGCTGCCTGCGCGAAGGCGGGCGCGACAACGCGCTGGCCTTCTTCTCGCTCATCGGCCACGCCGCTTTCGGCCGGGGGCCCCGGCCGCCGCCGCCCCGGCCCCTGCCGCCGGTGATGCCCTACACCCCACAGGCCGCCACGCCCTGGCGCGAGGGTGCGCCCGTGGCGCTGCTGGTGTTCTACCGCGCGCACCTGCAGGCTGGCAACACGGCCGTGTTCGACGCCGTGCTCGCCGCCCTGGCCGAGGAAGGGCTCAACGCCCTCGCGGTGGCGGTGGACTCGCTGAAGAACCCGGACAGCCTGGCCACGCTGCAGGCCCTGGCCGCCGAGCGCGGCGTGGGCGTGGTGCTCAACGCCACCAGTTTCGCGGTGGCCTCGCTCGACGGTGAGAGCACCGAGGCGGTGGCGCTGGCCGGCGACGCGCCGGTGTTGCAGCTCATCACCGCCGGCTGCTCGCAGGAGCAGTGGGCAGCCGACCCGCATGGTCTCGCGCCGCGCGACCTCGCCATGCAGGTGGTGCTGCCCGAGGTGGACGGCCGCATCGGCACGCGCGCCGTCAGCTTCAAGGGCCTGGCCTGGCGCTGCGAACGCACCGAGGTGGACGTGGTGCGCTACCAGCCCGAGCCCGAGCGCATCCGCTTCGTGGCCGAGCTCGCGCGCCGCTGGTGCGCGCTGCGCGACAAGCCCAACGCGCAGAAGCGCCTCGCGCTCATCCTCGCCAACTACCCCAACGACGACGCGCGGCTGGCCAACGGCGTGGGCCTGGACACGCCGGCTTCCACCGCGCTCATCCTGCGTGCCCTGCGCGACGCGGGCTACACCACCGGCGAACTGCCCGAGGACGGCGACGCGCTCATGGCGCGGCTGGTGCAGGGCGTCACCAACGACACCGACGCCAATCACCACCGGCCAGCCGGCCAGAGCCTGGCGATGGCCGACTACCTGCGCGACTTCCAAGCCTTGCCGCCCGAGAGCCAGGCCGCGGTGAACGCGCTCTGGGGCGCGCCCGAGCAGGACCCGATGCAACGCGGTGGTCGTTTCATGGTGCCGGGCCTGCGCCTGGGTCAGGTCTTCGTGGGCATCCAGCCCGCGCGCGGGCGCGACCTCGATCTCGTGGCCAGCTACCACGACGCCGACCTCGTGCCCACGCACGGCTACCTCGCCTTCTATTTCTGGCTGCGGCGCGCCTTCGCGGTGGACGCCGTGGTGCACGTGGGCAAACACGGCAACCTCGAATGGCTGCCCGGCAAGAGCGTGGCCCTGGGCGCGGCCTGCTGGCCCGATGCCCTGCTGGGGCCTCTGCCGCACCTGTACCCCTTCATCGTCAACGACCCGGGCGAGGGCAGCCAGGCCAAGCGCCGCACGCAGGCGGTCATCATCGACCACCTCATGCCCGCGCTCACGCGCGCCGAGACCTACGGACCGCTGCAGGAACTCGAGCGCCAGATGGACGAGTTCTACGAGGCGCTCTCGCTCGACCCGCGCCGCGCCAGGCTGCTGCGCGAGGGCATCCTGGCGCAGGTGCTGAAGCACCAGCTGCACCGCGAGCTGGGTTTCCAGCCGCCGGCCGACGAAGCCCAACGCGAACAGCTGCTCGCGAAACTCGACGCCTACCTGTGCGAGATCAAGGAATCGCAGATCCGCGATGGCCTGCACATCCTCGGCCGGTCGCCGCAAGGCCGCCAGCGCACCGACACCCTGGTGGCGCTCGCGCGCTTTCCCGGCGGCCAGGCGGCAGGGCAGGGCAGCCTGCTGGTGGCGCTGGCGAACGACCTCGGCCTGGACGGCTTCGACCCGCTCAGTCCCGAGTGGGCCGAGGCCTGGGCCGGCCCGCGTCCCGAGGCGCTGCAACGCCTGAGCGACGAACCCTGGCGCCACGCCGGCCACACGCGCGAGCGGCTGGAGCTGCTGGCCGCCGCGCTGGTGGAGCAGCACCTGGGTGCGGACGAAGCCCCACTCGATGCGCAGGCCTGGCCGCACACCGCACCGGTGATCCGGCGCCTGCGGCAGACGCTCGCCCCCCGGCTCGACGCCTGCGGCCCGAACGAGATCGGCCAGCTGATGCGCGGCCTCGCGGGCCGCTTCGTGCCCGCCGGCCCGAGCGGCGCGCCCTCGCGCGGCCGGCCCGACGTGCTGCCCACCGGGCGCAACTTCTATTCGGTGGACACGCGCGCCGTGCCCACGCCCACGGCCTACGCCATGGGCGCGCTCGCGGCCGACCGCGTGATCGAGCGCCACCTGCAGGACCACGGCAGCTTTCCCACGGCGGTCGGCCTCTCGGTCTGGGGCACCAGCACCATGCGCACCGGTGGCGAGGACATCGGCCAGGCCTTCGCGCTGCTCGGTGTGCGGCCCAAGTGGGCGCCCGGCAGCAACCGGGTGGTGGACATCGAGGTGCTGCCCATGGCCATCAAGAACCGGCCGCGCATCGACGTGACGCTGCGCGTCTCCGGCTTCTTCCGCGACGCTTTTCCCAACGTGATCGACCTGTTCGACACGGCGGTGCGCGCCGTCGCCGCGATCCCGGAAGACGACGAGCCGGACGCGGTGAACCCCATCCGCGCGCGGGTGCGGCGCGAGGCCGCCGAGGCGGTGGCGGCCGGCGCGGCGGACGAGGACGCGCAGCGTCGGGCCACCTGGCGCGTGTTCGGCCCGCGCCCCGGCGGCTACGGCGCCGGGCTGCAGGAGCTGATCGACAGCCGGCGCTGGAGCGACAACGCCGACCTCGCGCAGGCCTACCTGCGAGCGGGTGCCTTCGCCTACGGGCAGGACGGGCACGGCACGGCCGCGCGCCACGCCTTCGAGCAGCGCCTGGCGCGCGTGGACGCGGTGCTGCACAACCAGGACAACCGCGAGCACGACATCCTCGACTCGGACGACTACTACCAGTTCCAGGGCGGCATGGCCTCGGCCGTGCAGCACCTGGCCGGCGCCCCCGCCGCGCTGTACCACGGCGACTTCAGCACCCCTGGCGCGCCGCGCGTGCGCACGCTCGGCGAGGAAGTGGCCCGCGTGGTGCGCGCGCGCGCCGTCAACCCCAAGTGGATCGACGGCGTGAAGCGCCACGGCTACAAGGGCGCGTTCGAGATCGCCGCCACCGTGGACTACCTGTTCGCCTTCGACGCCACCACCGGCGTGGTCGGCGACCACCAGTACGCGCTGGTGGCCGAGGCCTACCTGCACGACGACGCCACGCGCGCTTTCCTGCAGCAACACAACCCGCTGGCCCTGCGCGGCATCGGCGAGCGCCTGCTCGAAGCCATGCAGCGCGGCCTGTGGGCCGAGCCGGGCGAGCACCGCGAACGCATCGAACAGCACCTGCTGGCGCTGGAACAGACGCTGGAAGACCAAGGACCCTGAGCATGATGAACACCGCCGTTCCCGAACTGCAGGCCGCGTCCCCGGCGGCCTTTCCCTTCACCGCCCTGGTGGGGCATGGCGACCTGCAGCGCGCGCTGCTGCTCGCCGCCATCGATCCGGGCATGGGCGGGGTGCTCATCAGCGGCCCGCGCGGCACGGCCAAGTCCACCTCGGCGCGCGCGCTGGCCGCGCTGCTGCCGCAGGCGCCCTTCGTCACGCTGCCGCTGGCGGCCAGCCTGGAACAGCTGGTGGGCACGCTCAACCTCGAAGACGTGCTGCGCGACGGCCAGGTGCGCCTGGCGCCGGGCCTGGTGGCGCGCGCGCACGGTGGCGTGCTGTACGTCGATGAAGTCAACCTGCTGCCCGATGCGCTGGTGGACGCGCTGCTCGACGTGGCCGCCAGCGGCGTGAACACGGTGGAGCGCGACGGCGTCTCGCGCCAGCACGCCGCGCAATTCGTGCTGGTGGGCACCATGAACCCGGAAGAGGGCGAGCTGCGGCCACAGCTGCTGGACCGCTTCGGCCTGTCGGTGGCGCTCACCAACCCGGACGATGCCTCGCAGCGCCAGGCCATCGTGCGCGCGCGCCTGGCCTTCGATGCCGACCCGCAGGCGCTGCTGGCGCGGCATGCCGACGCGCAGTCCCAACTGGTGGCGCGCCTGGCCAGCGCGCGCGTGGCCTTGGCGCAACTGCCCTGGTCGGACACCGTGGTGCAGCACGCCGCGAACCTCGCGCTCGCTGCGGGCGTGGACGGCATCCGCGCCGACCTCGTCATGCTGCGCGCCGCGCGCGCCCTGGCCGCGCTGGAGCAGCGCGATGCGGTCAGCGTGGACGACGTGGACGCCGTGGCCGAACTCGCACTGGCGCACCGCCGCTCGCCCGACAGTGCCGCCCCGCCGACCCCGCGCGCATCCAGTCCGCCAGCGGGTGGGCAGGGTGCTGCTCCGTCGAACGGGAGCGCCCCCGAAGGCGACTGGGGCGCCCTGCCGCCGCAACCCGAAGCCATGGCGACGGTGAAACACACGGGGGCCTGGCCCCCAAAAAAAGCATGAGCCACCCCGGCCCACGCGCGCCCACGGCGCCCGACGGTCGGCGGTGGCCCACCCCGAACCTCTCCCCGAAACCGAGCCTGGCCCGGCACGCGGCGCGTCCTGCCGAAACGGTGGGCGCCGGCATTCACTGGTTGCGCACGCTGGTGGCCAAAGGGCCGCAGCGCCTGGTGCCCGCGCACCTGCGCCACCGGGCGGTGAGCCTGCGCACGCCCCCGCTGCACCTGATCGCGCTTGACACCTCGGGCTCGATGCGCCGGGGCGGGCGGCTGGCCTGGGCCAAGGGTTTTGCCGCGCGCCTGATCGAGCAGGCCGCCCGCGCCGGCGATCACGTGGCGCTGCTGTGTTTCGGCGGCCAGGGCGTGCAGCTGCTGCTGCCACCCGGCCCGGCCCGTGCGGCCGGCAGCGCGCGCGTGCGGCCGGTGGGCGGGGGCGGCGGCACGCCGCTGTCGGCCTGTCTGCAGGAGGCCGATCGCCTGCTGCGCAAGGCCCAGCGGCAGCGCGGCGCGGCGGGCGGTGATTGCCTGTGGCTGCTCACCGACGGCCGCACGCTCGAACAACCCACGGCCCCGCGCTCGGCGGGCCACATCGTCGTCGTGGATTTCGACGACCCCCTGCGGCCCCTGGGCCGGTGCGCGGCCTGGGCCGGGCGCTGGCACGCCGAACACCGCCTGCCAGCCTGACCACGCTGTCCACATCATGTCCCTGACACCCCTCACCGAAGTGATCGTCTGCACCACCTGCCGCCCACCAGGCGCCTCGCGCGACGAGCCCGCGGCCGGCGCGCTGCTGTTCGAAGCCGTGCAGGCCGCGCAAGGGCGCGACGCCGAGCCCCTGGTGCGGGTGCGTGGCATGGCCTGCCTCAGCAGCTGCTCGCGCGCCTGCTCGGTGGCCTTTCAGGCGCCGGGCAAACACACCTACCTGTTCGGCGATCTGGTGCCCGATGCCGAGACGGCCGAGCACGTGCTCGTCTGCGCCGGCATGCACGCGGCCGCGAGCGACGGCAACCTGCTGCGCAACGAGCGGCCGGCGCGCCTGCGCAGCGGCATCCTCGCGCGCCTGCCGCCCAACCTCATGGTGTCCGACGCATGAGCCCTCGTTTCCTGCCGGAGCGCCGAAAGGCGCGGCGCCCCGGCTTCCTTGTTCGCACGCCTCAACCCTTCTTGAAATGGAGCACCACATGAATGGAACCAGCACCACGGCGCCCTCGGGCGTCACGTCCGCCGTGCGCAGCCTGCTGCTGCAACTGGCCGCCGCCGCCGCCCTCGGGCTGGTGGTTCTCTACGGCGTGGCGTTCGCCGAGAGCCCGGTCGCGCACAACGCGGCGCACGACGTGCGCCACGTCACCGTGAAGCCTTGCCATTGAGAGGCACCCCCGCCGCGCTCCGCGCGACCCCCTCAAGGGGGCGGCGCCTGCGGCCCGGCAGAGCCGGTTCCGCGGCACCTCTGGAATAGACCATTCCTGTTCGAGATTTTTTTGGAGATTGAAAATGATTTTTCAACGACTGATCTGGGCCAGCCTGGCCGTGGCTTTGGCCGTGGGCATCGTGCAGACCGGTGTGCAGCAGCTGCAGGCCGTGCCCATCATCCTGGCCGCCGAGGTCTATGAAGACCAGAAGATCGAAGCGCCCGCCACCACCACCGAAGCCGCGCCGGCCGGCGGCCATGCCGCTCACGAAGGCCATGCCATGGCCGAGGAAGCCGAAGAGTGGGCCCCGGCCGACGGCTTCGAGCGCACCGCCTGGACCTTTGCCGCCAACGTGCTGCACGCCTTCAGCATGGCGCTGCTGGTGTTCGCCGTGATGGGCGTCGCCCTGTGGCGCGGCACCACGCTGCGCGCGCTGCCACTGGCCCTGGCGACCGCCGCCGCCGGCTGGCTGGTGTTCCACTTCTGGCCCTCGATCGGCCTGCACGCCGAGATCCCCGGCATGGACGCCGCGCGCCTCGGTTCGCGCCAGGGCTGGTGGATCCTGGCCGCCGTGAGCGCGGCGCTGGCCTGTGCCTCCGTCGCCGGCCTCAAGAGCCCTCTGCGCTGGCTGCTCGCGGCCGCGCTGCTGGCCTTGCCCTACTTGGTCGGTGCGCCGCACATCACGGCCGACCCGCTGGCCGGTTTCCAGGGCGAAGCCCAGGCCGTGCTGCGCGACCTTGGCACCCAGTTCGTCTGGGCGACCACCTGGGTCTCGCTGACGTTCTGGCTCTGCATGGGCGTGGCCACCGGCCTGGCGTTCCAGCGCTGGGTGCAACCGATCCTGCGCGCCACCTTCGGCGAAGCCGGCAAGCTGCCGCAAGCGGCCTGACGGGGCGGCGGTCTGCCTGTCCGCGAGGACAGGCAGAATACCGCTCCCCTAAGTCGAAAGGACTATGAACATGACGACCATCACCGACATCGCCCCGTCGCAGGCCGCCAGCGCCGCGCAGCCCCTGCATTTCCACGCCAAACCCGCGCCCCAGCCCGCCACCGACGCCGGCACCGACGCCTGGCGCGTGGAAGACGTGCAGGCGCTGTTCGACCTGCCGTTCTCCGATCTGCTGCACCGCGCGCAGACCGTGCACCGCGAACACTTCGACCCCGCCGAGGTCGAGCTCGCGACGCTGCTGTCGGTGAAGACCGGCGGCTGCCCGGAAGACTGCGGCTACTGCCCGCAGTCGGTGCATTTCGACACCGGCCTCACCGCCGGCAAGCTCATGGGCGTGGACGCCGTGCGCGAGGCCGCGCAGCGCGCGAAGCAGGCCGGCGCCACGCGCTTCTGCATGGGCGCGGCCTGGCGCGCGCCGAAAGACCGCGACGTCGATGCCGTGGCCGAACTCGTGCGCACCGTCAAGGCCGAGGGCCTGGAGGCCTGTGCCACGCTGGGCATGCTGTCCGACGGCCATGCCGAGATCCTGCGCGATGCGGGCCTGGACTACTACAACCACAACCTCGACAGCGCGCCCGACTTCTACGGCGAGATCATCACCACGCGCGACTACCAGGACCGCCTGGACACGCTGGCGCGCGTGCGCGGCGCGGGCGTGAAGGTCTGCTGCGGCGGCATCGTGGGCATGGGCGAGTCGCGCCTGCAGCGCGCCGCGCTGGTGGCCCAGCTCGCCAACCTCGCGCCCGACTACCCCGAGTCGGTGCCGATCAACCACCTCGTGAAAGTGCAGGGCACGCCGCTGGCCGATCAGCCCGACCTGGACCCGCTGGAGTTCGTGCGCACCATCGCGGTGGCGCGCATCACCATGCCGCGCGCGCGGGTGCGCCTGTCGGCCGGGCGCCAGCAGATGAGCGAGGCGGTGCAGGCCCTGTGTTTCCTGGCCGGCGCCAACTCCATCTTCTACGGCGAGAAGCTGCTCACCACCGGCAACCCCGACGTGGCGGCCGACATGGGCCTGCTCGCCAAGCTGGGCCTGCGGCCGCGCCACGTGTCGGCCGACTGAAGCCACCGCGCATGTCCTCGCTCAACGAGACCTGGCGCCAGCGCAGCCTCGAGGCGGTGTGGCACCCCTGCACCCAGATGAAGCTGCACGCGCCCGAGGGCGCGGCCTTGCCGCTGGTGCCGGTGGCGCGGGCCGAAGGGGTATGGCTGCACGACCACGAGGGCCGGCGCTACCTGGACGCGATCAGCTCCTGGTGGGTCAACCTGTTCGGGCACAACCACCCGGCCATCCGCGCGGCGCTGGTGGATCAGTTGAACCGGCTGGACCATGTGATGCTGGCCGGCTTCACCCACGCGCCCGTGGTGGAGCTGTCCGAGCGCCTGGCCGCGCTCACCGGCCTGGGCCACGCCTTCTACGGCAGCGACGGCGCCAGCGCCACCGAGATCGCGCTCAAGATGAGCGCGCACCACTGGCGCAACGCGGGGCGGCCCGGCAAGAGCCGCTTCGTCGGGCTGGCGGGCGGTTACCACGGCGAGACCGTGGGCGCGCTGGCCGTGACCGACATCGCGCTCTTTCGCGAGGCCTATGCGCCGCTGGTGCGGCTGGCGGCCACGGTGCCCAGCCCCGATGCCCGCGCGGCGGCACCCGGCGAGTCCGCCGCCGAGGTGGCCGAGCGCGCCGCCAAGGCGCTGGCCGACTGGCTGGCCGAACACCATGAGGACACGGCGGCGCTGATCGTCGAGCCGCTGATCCAGTGCGCCGCCGGCATGGCGATGCACGACCCTCACTATTTGCGGCGCGCGCGCGAGCTGTGCGACCGCTACGAGGTGCACCTGGTGCTGGACGAGATCGCCGTCGGCTTCGGCCGCACCGGCACGCTGTTCGCGCACCAGCAGGCCGGCATCCGGGCCGACTTCCTGTGCCTCTCCAAAGGACTGACCGGGGGCACGCTGCCGCTCTCGGTGGTGCTCACCACCGACGAGGTCTACGCCGCCTTCTACGACGACCAGGTCGCGCGCGGTTTCCTGCACTCGCACAGCTACACCGGCAACCCGCTGGCCTGCCGCGCCGCGCTGGCCACGCTCGACCTGTTCGAACAGACCGACGCGCTGCGGCGCAACGTGACCACCGCCGAGCGGCTCGCCGCGCAGTTCGCGCCCCTCTCGGCGCACCCGCGCGTGCGCCACGCGCGCCGCCAGGGCATGGTCTTCGCGTGGGACGTGGCCAGCAGCCTGCTCGACTTCGGCCGCCGCTACGCCCGCCACGCGCTGGACCGGGGGCTGGTGCTGCGGCCCATCGGCTCCACGCTGTACGCCATGCCGCCCTACGTGATCGACGAAGCCGAAGGCGACTGGCTGGCGCGGGGCGCGCTGGCCGCGTTGGAAGCCACGCTGGCGGAAGAGACCACCGGCGCAAGCCTCGCTGGCATCGCGGAGGTGCGCGATGGCGTTTGACGGCTGCTTCGTCACCGGCACCGACACCGGCGTGGGCAAGACCCTGGTCAGCGCGGCCCTGTTGCACACGCTCGCGCGGCACCACCGCCGCGTGGTCGGCATGAAGCCGGTGGCGGCGGGCCTGATCGAGCACCAGGGGCAATGGGTCAGTGAAGACGTGCTGGCCTTGCGCGCAGCGTCCACGGTGGTGGCGCCGGCCGACCTCGACAACCCGGTGGCCCTGCCCGATGCCATCGCGCCCCACCTCGCGGCCGAGCGCGCGGGCCGCACCGTGACCGTGGCCGAACTGCTGGCCGCGCACCGCGCGCTGCGTGCGCACGCCGACGTGGTGGTGGTCGAAGGCGCGGGCGGCTGGCGCGTGCCGGTCAACGACGAAGAAACCCTGGCCGACCTCGCGCGCGCCATCGGTGCGCCGGTGGTGCTGGTGGTGGGTCTGCGCCTGGGTTGCCTGAACCACGCGCTGCTCACGGCCGAGGCCATCCGCGCCGACGGCCTTGCCCTGGCGGGCTGGGTGGCCAACGCCATCGACCCCGACATGCCTTGCCGCGAAGAGAACATCGACACGCTGCGCCGCTGGCTGCCGGCACCGCTGCTGGGCCGCGTGCCCTGGCAGGCCGCCGCCCCGAAGGCCCATGACATTGCGCTGGAGCTGCCCCATGACCTGGTTGGATGAATTCGATGAGCGCCTGGCCGCGCTGGACGCGCAGTCGCTGCGCCGCCGCCGCCGCGAGGTGGTGCCGGCGCAGGGCGCGCGGTTGTGTGTCGACGGGGAGTCGCTGCTGGCCTTCTGCAGCAACGACTACCTCGGCCTGGCGCAGGACCCGCTGTTGCGCGAAGCGGTGCACGCCGCCGTGGACCGCTACGGCGTGGGGTCCGGCGCCTCGCCCATGGTCAGCGGCCACAGCGCGGCCAACGCGGCGCTGGAGCGCGAGCTCGCCCAGGCCGTGGGCCTGCCGCGCGCGCTCTATTTCTACGCGGGCTACGCCACCAATGCCAGCATCGTGCCGGCCCTGGTGGGCGAGGGCGATGCGCTGTTCTCGGACGCGCTGAACCACGCCTGCCTGATCGACGGCGCGCGCCTCTCGCGCGCCACGGTGCACCGCTACCCCCATGCCGACCTGGCGCGGCTCGACGCGCTGCTGGCGGCCAGTCCGGCGCGGCGCAAGCTGGTGATCAGCGATGCGGTGTTCAGCATGGACGGCGACGTTGCCGACATCGCGGCGCTGCACACGCTGTGCGAACGGCACGACGCCTTGCTGCTGCTGGACGACGCGCACGGCTTCGGCGTGCTCGGGCCACAAGGGCGCGGCGCCCTGGCCGCCGCCGGCCTGACCGGCCCGCAGGCCTCGCCGCGCGTGCTCTACATGGCCACGCTGGGCAAGGCCCTGGGCGTGGCCGGCGCCTTCGTGGCCGGCCCCGATCGCCTGGTGGAGTGGCTGCTGCAGAAAACCCGCAGCTACACCTACGCGACCGCCGCGCCCGCGCTGCTGGCCGAGGCGGTGCGCGCCGGCCTGCGCTGCGTGCTCGGCCCCGATGGCGACGGCCGCCGGCGGCATCTGCAGGCCCTCATCGCGCAACTGCGCGAAGGCCTGGCACCGGGGGCCGATGCCGCGCTCGACGCGGCCGGCTGGGCCCTGATGCCCTCGGCCACCGCGATCCAGCCGCTGGTGATCGGCGACAACGCCGCCGCGCTGGCCGTGATGGCCGTGCTGCGCGAACAAGGGCTGTGGGTGCCCGCGATCCGCCCGCCCACCGTGCCGGCGGGCACCGCGCGGCTGCGCATCGCGCTCTCGGCCGCGCACCAGCCGGCGGACATCGACGCGCTGCTGCGCGCCCTGCGGATCGCCGCCGCCACCACGGCGGCGCTGCCGGCATGAGCTTCCCGATGGACCTCCCTCCTTGTCTGGCGCCGGCGGCCATTCTGGTGGCCCTGCTGGTGGACCGTTGCTGGGGCGAGCCGCCCGCGCGCTGGCACCCGGTGGTGGGGATGGGGCGCTACCTCGGGGCGCTGGGCCCGCGCATCGCGCCGGCCTGGGGCGCGCCCGCCGGCACGGTGCGGCCATTCGTGCTCGGTGCCTTGGCCTGGATGGCCGGTGCGCTGCTGGTGGTCGCCATCGCCTTCGCGCTGATGCGGTTGGTGAGCGGTGGGCCGGTGTGGTTGCAAGTCCTCGTCACGGGTCTGCTGCTCAAGCCCCTGCTGGCGTGGCGCATGCTGCGTCAGGAAGTGGTCGCGGTCGAAGCGGCGCTGGGCGAGTCCCTGGCGGCCGGGCGCGAGCGCCTGGGCTGGCTGGTGAGCCGCGACGTGGCCGCGCTGGACGAGGCGCAGGTGCGCGAGAGCGCCATCGAATCGCTGGCCGAAAACCTCAACGACTCGGTGGTGGCGCCGCTGTTCTGGTTCGCCATCGCCGGCCTGCCGGGCGCGGCGCTCTACCGCTTCGCCAATACCGCCGACGCCATGTGGGGCTACCGGGGCGAGCGCCAGGGCCGCGACTGGACCTGGGCCGGCAAATGGGCGGCGCGCGCCGACGACGTGCTCTCGTGGTTGCCCGCGCGCCTCACCGGGGTCCTGCTGGGCTTTCTGGGCGCTTTCCGGGGCTGGCGCGCGCTGCCGGCGCAGGCGCGCCGCACACCGTCGCCCAACAGCGGCTGGCCCATGGCCGCGATGGCACTCGCGCTGAATGTGCGCCTGGGCAAACCGGGTGTCTATGCGTTGAATGCCGAGGGTCGCAGCCCTGAGGCCACCGATACCGCGCGGGCCCTGCAACTGGCGGGCGGGGTGGTACAAGCGTTGGCGGGCGGGGCCGTGTTGTGGGCCGCGTTCGCCTGGGGGAACACCGCATGACGCACGCACAGTCGACTTTCCACGGAGGCCCCGACGCGCTGGGCGTGCCGACCTGGGACTTCTCCACCAACGCCAACGCCTGCGGGCCCTGTCCCCCCGCGCAGGCCAAGGTGCTGCGGGCCGATGCGCGGCACTACCCCGACCCGGCCTACACCGCCTTGCGCGCATCGCTCGCGGCCTTCCACGCGGTGGCGGTCGAGCGCATCGTGATCGCCGGCAGCGCCAGCGAATTCATCGGCCGCATCACCGCCTGGGCGGCGCGCGAAGGCGGCCGGCGCGTCTGGCTGCCCGCGCTGGCCTACGGCGATTACGCCCGCGCGGCCAGTGCCTGGCGGCTGGAGCGCACGCCGGACCCGGCCCAGGCCGACCTGGCCTGGCTGTGCGAGCCGGCCAGCCCGCTGGGCCAGGCCGAGCCCCGGGCGCGCGCCGTCGCCGCATCGGGCGCTGCCACGGTCGTGCTGGACCGCGCCTACGAACCCCTGCGCCTGAGCGGGCAGGGCAGCCTCGACCCGGAGGTCCTGGACCGGGTCTGGCAACTCTGGACCCCCAACAAGGCGCTGGGCCTCACGGGCGTGCGCGGCAGCTACGCCATCGCCCCGGTGGGCGGGGAAAGCAGGGCGCGCGCGCTCGATCGGCTCGCGCCTTCGTGGCCGCTCGGCGCGCACGCCGTGGCCCTGCTCGAGGCCTGGACATCACCCGACGCGCAGGCCTGGGTGGCGCAGACCCGGCCCACGCTGGCCCGTTGGACGGGCGACCTGCGGGCCTTGCTGGCCGGCCTGGGGTGGGCCGTGCAAGCCAGCGACGCACCGTATTTCTGTGCCACGCCACCGCAGGCACTGGACGCACCGGCCCTGCGCTCGCAAGGCATCAAGCTGCGCGACGCCAGCTCGTTCGGCCTGCCGGGCCAATGGCGCCTGAGTGCCCAGCCACCCGAGGCGCAGGCGGCCTTGCGCGCGGCCCTGGCGGCGCAAGAGGAGCGCGTGGCATGACGGCGCGTTGCGTGATGGTGCTGGGCACGACCAGCGGCGCGGGCAAGAGCTGGCTCACCACGGCGCTGTGCCGGCACTACGCGCGTATGGGGCTCAAGGTCGCTCCGTTCAAGGCGCAGAACATGAGCAACAACGCCCGGGTGGTTGAAGGCGGGGAGATCGGTTCAGCGCAGTACTTCCAGTCGCTCGCCGCGCGCGCCGAGCCCGAGGTGCGCATGAACCCGCTGCTGCTCAAGCCCGAGGCCGACACGCGCAGCCAGGTGGTGCTGATGGGGCAGGTGAACGAAGCCCTGTCCGGCATGCCCTGGCGCGGGCGCAGCCTGCACGTGTGGCCGCAGATCGCCGCCGCGCTCGATGAGCTGCGCGAGGAGAACGACGTGGTGGTGATCGAAGGCGCGGGCTCGCCGGCCGAGATCAACCTGCACGCCAGCGACATCGTGAACATGCGCGTGGCCCTGCACGCGCGGGCGCGCTGCCTGCTCGTGACCGACATCGACCGGGGCGGCGCCTTCGCCCACCTCTACGGCACCTGGGCCTTGCTGCCGCCCGAGGAGCGCGCTCTCATCCACGGCTTCGTGCTCAACAAGTTCCGCGGCGACGCCAGCCTGCTCGCTCCCGCGCCGCAACAGCTGCAGGAGCTCACCGGCGTGCCCACGGTGGCGGTGCTGCCCATGTGGTGGCAGCACGGCCTGCCGGAGGAAGACGGTGTGTTCGACGACCGCACGCGCGCCTCGGGCGCCGTGAGCCGGACCGTGGCGGTGATCGCCTACCCGCGCATCAGCAACCTCGACGAATTCCAGCCGCTCAAGAACGTGCCCGGCGTGCGCCTGGTGTGGGCGCGCGCGCCGGCCGATTGCGCCGGGGCCGACTGGATCGTGCTGCCGGGCAGCAAGGCCACCGCATCCGATCTCGCGTGGCTGCGGTCGCAGGGGCTGGACCGCGCCATTGCCGCGCATGCCGCGCAGGGCGGGGCGGTGCTGGGCGTGTGCGGCGGTTTGCAGATGCTGGGCGAGGCGCTGATCGACACGCACGGCATCGACGGCAACGCACCCGGCCTGGGCCAGCTGCCGCTGGTGACGCAGTTCGAGCCGCAGAAGACCGTGCGCCACACCCGGACCCGCTTCGGCCGCCTCACCGGCGCGTGGGCCGCGCTCTCGGGCGTGGACGCGGCGGGTTACGAGATCCACCACGGCCAGACGCTGCCGCACGCGGCCATGGCCGCCGCCGGCGACCTGGCGCGCGAGGCGCTGCCCGACGGCCTGGGCTGGCAGAACGCGCAGGGCAATGTGCTCGGCGTCTACCTGCACGGCCTGTTCGAAGACCCGCGCGTGCTGCATGCGCTGTTTGGCGCCACCGCGCCCACGCTGGAGACCGTGTTCGACGGCCTGGCCGATTTCCTTGCCACCCACATCGAGCCTCGCGTGCTCGACCAACTCATCGGGAACTGACATGAACCCCCTCACCGACATCACCCAACCCGACCTTGCTCAAGCGCTGCAGCGCGCGCTGGACAACAAGACCAAGCCCATGGGCTCGCTGGGCCGCCTCGAAGCCCTGGCGCAGCGCATCGGCCTGATCCTGGGCACCGAGCGGCCCGAGCTGCGCGCGCCGCAGATGCTGGTGTGCGCGGCCGACCACGGTCTGGCCGCGCGCGGCGTCTCGGCTTTTCCGAGCGACGTGACCTGGCAGATGGTGGAGAACTTCTTGGCTGGTGGTGCGGCGGTGAGCGTGCTCGCGCGCCAGCATGGCATCGGCCTGAACGTGGTGGACTGCGGCGTGCGGCACGACTTCGCGGCGCGCGAAGGCCTGTTCATCCGCAAGGTCGCGCCCGGCACGGCCGACGCACTCGAAGGCCCGGCCATGAGCGCGGCCCAATGCGCGCAAGCCATCGACAACGGGCGCGAGGTGCTGCGCGGCCTGCCGGGCAACGCGCTGCTGCTGGGCGAAATGGGCATCGGCAACACCTCGGCGGCGTCGATGCTGCTCGCGCGCCTGGCCGGGCTGGACGTGGCCGACGTCACCGGCGCGGGCACCGGCCTGGACGCGGCAGCGGTGCAGCGCAAGATCGGCATCCTGCGCGAGGTGCTGGCGCGCCATGCCGAGGCCACCGCGCCGCTGGACGCGCTGGCCGCCTTCGGCGGTTTCGAGATCGCCACGCTCACCGGTGCGGTGCTGCAGGCGGCCGAAGAACGGCGCGTGATCCTGGTCGACGGTTTCATCGCCACCGCCGCCGTGCTGGTGGCCGCGCACCTGCAGCCGAACGTGCTGCAGCGCTGCGTGTTCGCGCACTGCTCGGGCGAGCGCGGCCACGCGCTGATGCTCGCGCACCTCAAGGCCGTGCCGCTGCTCGACCTGGGCCTGCGCCTGGGTGAAGGCTCGGGCGCCGCGCTGGCTTGGCCGCTGCTCGTGAGCGCCTGCGCGCTGCTGCGCGAGATGGCCAGCTTCGAATCGGCCGGCGTTTCGCGGCAGGACGAAACCACGCCCGCGCGCCATTGACATGACCGCTTTCGCGCGCCACTTCCTGCTCGCCTTGCAGTTCTTCACCCGCATCCCGGTCACGGGGCGGCTGGCCGCCTGGGTGGGCTTCAGCCCGGCCATGTTGCGCGCCAGCGCGGCGCATTTCCCCGGCGTGGGCTGGGTGGTGGGCGGGCTCACGGCGGGGGTGCTCTGGGGCCTGCTCGCGCTGCTGCCGCCGGTGCCCGCCGCGCTGTGGGTGGCGGTGGTGCTGAGCACCGTGTTCAGCGTGATGCTCACCGGCGCCTTCCACGAGGACGGCCTGGCGGACCTGGCCGACGGCCTGGGCGGCAGCGCGCAGCGCGAACGCGCGCTGGAGATCATGAAAGACTCGCGCATCGGCAGCTATGGCGCCATCGCGCTGGTGCTGGTGCTGCTCACCAAGGTGGCGCTGCTCGCGCTGCTGGCGCAGGGCAGTGGCTGGCTGGCGGTGGTGGCGCTGTTCGCCGCGCACGTGACCTCGCGCACCTTGCCCCTGCTGGTCATCCGCACGCTGCCGCACGTGGGGGACACGCCGCAGTCCAAGAGCAAGCCGCTGGCCGAGAGCCTGTCCAACGCCGGCCTGTTCGCCGGCCTGCTCTGGTGGGCGCTGGCGATGGCGCTGGCGGGGTGGCTGCTGCCGGGCGCGCCCTGGGGGCCTGCCGTGCTGGGGGCCTTGGTCGGCCTGGCCTGGATGTGGCGTCTGCTGCAGCGCCGTTTGCAGGGTTTCACCGGCGACGGCCTGGGCGCCACGCAGCAGGTGTGCGAGCTGCTGTTCTACCTGGGGCTGGCCTTGGCGCTGCCGGTGCTCGCATGAAGCTCTGGCTGCTGCGGCACGCCCCGGTGATGCTGGGCCCGGGCCTGTGCTACGGGTCGAGCGATGTGCCGGCCCATGCCGCGCTCACGCGCGAAGCGGCCATGGCGGTCTCGCCCCTGCTGCCGCCGGGCACGCCGGTGTGGGTGTCGGGCCTGTTGCGCGCGCAGCAACTCGCGGCCGCGCTGCAGGCCGAGCGCAGCGACCTGGGCGCCGCGCGCATCGACACACGGCTCAACGAAATGGACTTCGGCGTCTGGGAGCTGCAGCGCTGGGACAGCGTGCCGCCCGACGCCTTCGACGCCTGGATGGCCGACTTCGCGCACCACCGCTTCGGCGGTGTCGAGAGCACGCAGATGCTGCTCTACCGCGTGGCCGCGGCGCTGGGCGAACTGCGGCCCGCCACCAGCACCGACGTGCTCTGGATCACGCACGCCGGCGTGATCCGTGCGGTGCGGCACATCCTGGACAGCGGCGGTGTGCACATCCGCGAAGCGGCCGAGTGGCCCAAGGACGCGCCCGAGCCGGGCGGCTGGGTGACGGTCGAGCTCTGAGCGGAGGAGCGCCTACAGCCCGAGCCAGCCCAGCAGCTCGCGCAGCTTCTTCTCGGCGGTGGTGTCGAAGGCCTGGATGCCCACGCTCTTGAGCACGGCCTGGCCGGCCTCGGAGTCGGGCAGGGCGCGCAGGGCCTTCTGCATGGCATCGATCTGGGCCGGGGTGAATTCGCGGTCCACGATCAGCGGAAAGTAGGGCTGCGACACGCTGGTGTGCAGCACGCGGTGGCCCGTCTTGTCCAGCGACTTGGCCACGCCCGAGTACGAGGCCACGCCGCCCACGTCGGCGAACTTGTTGGTGAGGTAGAACGGCACCGCGCCTTGCTCACGCACGCGCTGCACGTTCTCCTTGGCGATGTCGATGCCCGCGTCGCGCAGGGCCGAGGCGCAGAACTTGGCCATGTAGGCCGCCGGCTCGGGCAGCACCAGGCGCTTGCCCTTGATGTCCGCCACCGTCTTGTAGGCCGACTCCTTGGGCACGACGATCAGGCACTGCCCATCGGGCTTGGCCGAGGCCACGTACTGGTAGCCGTAGTCGCGCATGCCACGCGCCGGGAAATCGCTCGGGCGCGCCATCGCCAGGGCGAAGCGCCGCTCCTTCATGCCTTCCTCGAGCGAGGAGAACTCCCGGATGAACACCACGTTCACCTTCTGGTTGATGCTCTTGCCGATGACATCGGCCAGGCCCTGGTACTTGGCGATCACGCGCGCGTGGTCGGTGCCGCCGGACGTGCCTTCGCTGATGGCCAGGATCAGGTCTTTGGCATGGGCCGCTGTGCCCACGCAAAACGACAGGGCCAGCGCGGTGCGCACAAACAATGCTTTCATTCTGATATTCCCCCGGATGGAAGATTGCCATCCTAGATGCACCAAAGGCGTGCGTCCCGGTGCGGCGACGAACGTGGCTTTCCAAGCGCCTGGAGGTGGCGCCCGGGGCGGCTCAGAGCGAGGTGGTTTTGTCCTTGAAATCGCAACAGGCGATCACCGCGCAGCGCGGGCACAGCGGCTTGCGCGCCTGGCACACGTAGCGCCCGTGCAGGATCAGCCAGTGGTGCGAGTCCACCGCGTAGGCGGGCGGCACGCGCTTCATCAGCTGCAGTTCCACCGCCAGCGGCGTCTTGCCCGGCGCCAGGCCGGTGCGGTTGCTCACGCGGAAGATGTGCGTGTCCACCGCCATGGTGGGTTCGCCGAAGGCCACGTTGAGCACCACGTTGGCCGTCTTGCGGCCCACGCCGGGCAGGGCCTCGAGCGCCTCGCGCGTGCCGGGCACCTCGCCGCCGTGCTGTTCCACCAGCATGCGGCAGGTTTGCATCAGGTGTTTGGCCTTGCTGCGGTACAGGCCGATGGTCTTGATGTAGCCCTCCAGCCCTTCCAGCCCCAGGTCGAGGATGGCCTGCGGCGTGTTCGCCACCGGGAACAGCTTGCGCGTGGCCTTGTTGACGCCCACGTCGGTTGCCTGCGCCGAGAGCAGCACGGCGGCGAGCAGCTCGAACACGCTGGTGTACTCCAGCTCGGTCTGCGGGGTGGGGTTGGCGGCCTGGAGCGTGGCGAAAAAAGCTTCGATCTGGGTGGGCGTCATGGGCTGGGATTCTCGCTCAGCTCAGCCGCGCTCGGCCTCGGCGCGCAGCCAGTTCGCGAAGTCCAGCGCGTCGGGGTTGTCGTGCGCGTGCTCCGCCACTTCCACGTAATACCCCCGGCGCGTGGCCGCGCCGCCGCTGCGGAAGGGCGCGACCAGTTGCTTCTTGTCCAGCAGCGACTGCAGCAGCGGCAACCGGCCGATCACCACCCCCTGGCCGGCCACGGCGGCGGCCACCGCGTCGGCGTACTGGGTGAAGTGCATGGCGTTCTTCATGCGCATGTCCTGCAGGCCCATCACCTGGAACCAGGGGTCCCAGTCCGAGGTGATGGCGTGGCCGGCGGGTCTTTCCACGGTCAGCAGCGTGTGGTGGGCCAGGTCGGCGGGCTGGCGCAGCGGCGCGCCCGGCTGGCGCAGCAGGGCCGGCGCGCACAGGGGCTGCACCACTTCTTCGAACAGCGCCCGCCCGCGGCCGGCGCTGGACGGCACGAAGCGCACCGCCACGTCCAGCCGATGGCGCTCCAGGTCCATCATGTCCATCGTGGCGGAGATGCGCACGTCCACCAGGGGATGGTCGGCGGCGAAGCGGGCCAGGCGGGGAATCAGCCAGAGCGAAGCGAAACCCTGTGTGCAGGTCATGGCGACCTGGCGCAGGCGCGGGCCGGGGCGCACGCGCGCCGAGGCGTCGCGCAGCCGCTCCAGCGCATCGCGCGTGGCCCGCTGCATCACCTCGCCGGCTTCGGTCAAGACCAGCGCGCGGTGCCGCCGCTCGAACAGCGGCGTGCCCAGGCTGTCTTCCAGCAGCTGGATCTGCCGGCTCACGGCCGACTGCGTGAGGTTGAGCTCCTGCGCGGCCAGCGTGAAGCTCAGCGTGCGCGCCGCCGCGTCGAAGCAGGGCAGCAGGTCCAGCCGCAGCATCTGCGAGCGCGGCAGCGGGAGCAGTTCGGCGCCGGTTTTCACATTCTTGAATGGCATGCGAAGCATTCGAAATGAACGTTTGTCCAGTATAGGGCGGCTCCGTACAGTCATGCACATCCCTGATGCGAAAGGAGCGTTCCATGACAACCGACACCTTGACCGTGGACCTGAACATGCCCCACCGGGCCGTGAAGGCCATCCCCTCGGGCGCCTTGCGCCTGGTCTGCCGCGAAGGCAGCGTCTGGATCACGCTGGACCACGACCAGCAGGACGTGATCCTCAACGCGGGCGAGCATTTCGTCGCCCAACCGCACCACCGCGTGATCGCCTACGCCCTGCAGACCGCCGTGCTGCGGCTGGAACCGCTGCCCTGCGCGCGGCGCGCCACCGCCTCGCGCTGGAACTGGCTGCCCCGGCGCCGCGCTCGCGCCCTGGCCGTGGCCTGAGGGAGGCCGCACCGGGCGCCCCACGCCGGTGCGCGAGAATGGAGGCCGTTGTCCATCACGACCTCACGGAAACCGCCACCATGCCCTTCACCATTCCCTTCGCCGACCGCCTCAACAACGTCGAAACCTCCGCCATCCGCGAACTCTTCAAGCTGCTGGGCAAGCCCGGCATCATCAGTTTTGCCGGCGGCTTTCCAGACAGCGCGATGTTCGATGTGGACGGGATCCGTGAAGCGGTGAACGCCGCGCTGACCGAAGAGGCCGGTGGCGCGCTGCAATACGGCGCCACCGAGGGCTACCAGCCCCTGCGCGAACAGCTGGCCGCCTTCATGGCCAGCAAGGGCGCGAAGGACGTGGGCGCGAACGACCTCATCGTCACCACCGGCAGCCAGCAGGGCCTGGACCTGCTGGGCAAGACCCTGGTCTCGCCCGGCGACAAGGTCATTGTCGAAGGCCCGACCTTCCTGGCCACCATCCAGTGTTTCCGCCTCTACGGCGCCGAGCTCATCAGCGCGCCGGTGGACGGCGACGGCGTGAAGACCGACGAACTGGACAAGCTCATCGCAGAACACAAGCCCAAGTTCGTCTACCTGATCCCCACCTTCGGCAACCCCAGCGGCGGCCTGCTCAGCCTGGAACGGCGCAAGCGGGTGCTGGAGATGGCGGTGAAACACGACACGCTGATCGTCGAAGACGATCCGTACGGCGACCTCTACTTCGGCGCGGCCCCGCCGCCCAGCCTGCTCGCGCTCAGCCCCACCGTGCCCGGCAGCCGCGAACGCCTGGTGCACTGCGGATCCTTGAGCAAGGTGCTCAGCCCCGGCCTGCGCGTGGGCTGGATGGTGGGCCCGGCCGAGCTGCTGGCCAAGGCCACCATGTGCAAGCAGTTCAGCGACGCCCACACCAGCACCTTCGCCCAGGCCACCGCCGCGCAGTACCTCAAGGCCGGCCGCATGCCCGCCACGCTGGACAAGGTGCGCAAGGTCTACGCCGAGCGCGCCATCACCATGGGCAACGCCCTGCGCCGCGAGCTGGGCGATGCGATCGACTTCGTGCAACCCCAGGGCGGCCTGTTCGTCTGGGCCAGCCTCACGGGTGCCGGCGGCAAGGTGAAGGACGGCGGTGAGCTGGCCAGGCGCGCGATCGAAAAAGGCGTGGCCTTCGTGCCTGGCGCGCCGTTCTTCGCGCGCAACCCCGACCACGCGACGCTGCGCCTGTCCTTCGCCACCGTGGGGCTGGAGAAGATCGAGGAAGGGATCGGGCGCCTGGGCCAGGCGGTCTGAGCGGCGGCGTCAGCCAGAGCGCTTCTTGGTGCGGCTCTCGGCCTTGCGGGATTCCAGCCGCTCCGCCTCGGCCACGGCCAGCACTTCTTCCAGTGCCGTGATGGCCAAGGCCATTTCCTGGCGAAAGAGCGGCGCTGCTTGCCTGGCGTTGTGCAGCACGTGCCTGGCGCGCTCCGGGTCGATCTCGCTGCCGTAGCGCCTGCGGCCCACGTGGCGAAAGCCGCGCAGATCATCCAGCATAGTCTCCATGCCGGTATAGACGCTGTTGACCGTGGCGCCGGCCAGCTTGCCGTAAGCCCAGTCCCCTGCGGCGGGGTTCTGAGCTTCCCAGCGCCCGAACTCCTCCAGCTCTTTGTCGAGCTTGGCCATCTCGGCCTCGAAGTCTCTTCTATGCATTCAGGCTGTCCTGTATGCGGGCAAAGGCGTCGGGTCCGATGGTCTCTTCGGCTACGACATCCACCGGGATGGTGAGGCGCTCGGCCAGCGTTTCGGAGACCGCGCGCATGGCCCCCAGCGGCCCGGGGTCGGTGATCAGCAGATCGATGTCGGAGTGGGGCGTGGTCTGGCCTGTTTTCATCGAGCCGAAGAGACGGACCGTCACGCCTTTTTTCTTCATGGCCGCGATGATTGCGCGCGCCTCTTGCCGACCCAGGCGCAGACGCGCTTCGGCCTGCCGCTGTGTGCCGGCATCAGGTTGGTGGAGCGAGAGCCTGGGGTGGGCCCGCGTCTGCACGTGCATTGGGGGTTCAGGTGCCCTTGGTTTGGCGGGCCTGCCCCGGGGCAGCCTCGGGTCGGCCACATCCGAGGGGATGAGCCACAGGGTCAGCGGCCCCAGGCTGTGCTGGGCGGCGCCCGGGATTCGACCGGTGCGGCACAACTGCCGCACCCGTTCCGCGCTGATCCCATGGGCCTTGGCGTATTCCGCAGGCGAAAGCAGGGAGACGGGCGCACCCGATCCCCCGGAAGAAGGCCGGGCAGAGCGTCGAGCGGAGTGAACGGGAACCATGGCGCATTCTACAAAAACCGTAGACCCCCACAATATTTAATGAGCCGCCGCTTGCCCTTCAGATGGACAGGACTTGGGCTTTCATATACTGTACGGAGATACAGTATCTTGACGCATCCCAGACCTCCCCGCGCACTCATCCCGCCATGCTGCCCGCCGTTTTCTGGCAGGAGGACGATCCGTCCCCGGCCCCCATACCCGTTCGCCCGGTGCCGCCGCCCGCTGGTGGCCTGCCGGCGGCCGTGGCCGCGGCGCTGTGGCGGGGTGACCAGCTCGGCGCGCCGGTCTCGGCGGTGTGGCCCAGCGGCTTCGCCGCGCTGGACGCGCAGTTGCCTGGCGGTGGCTGGCCCGGCCACGGGCTGACCGAAATCCTCACCCCGCACAGCGGCACGCTGGAATGGCGCCTGCTCGGGCCGGCGCTGCGCCAGGTCTGTGCCGCCGGGCAGGCGGTGGTGGTGATCGGCCCGCCGCTGTCGCCGCACCTGCCCGGCCTGCGCTTCGAAGGCCTCGACGAGCGCCAACTGGTCTGGGTGCAGGCCGACACGGCGGCCGAGCGCCTGTGGTCGGCCGAGCAGCTCATCAAGGCCCAGGCCGGCGGCGCGATCGTCGCCTGGCTGCCGCGGGCGAGGGCAGCGCAGATCCGCCGGCTGCAGGTGCTCGCCACCGGCTTCGAGTCGCCGGTGTTCGTGTGCCGGCCCATGCACGCCCTGGGCGAGTCGTCGGCCGCGCCGCTGCGCGTGCAGGCCTGCGTGGGGGTGGACTGGGAGCTGCAGTTGCGCATCGCCAAGCGCAAGGGCCCGCCGCTGGAGGCCACCCTGCACCTGCCCTCGGTGCCGGGTGGCCTTGCCACCATCCTCCCACCCCGGCTGCGTGAGCCCAGCCGGTGGATGCCCCGAACCGAAGAGAACGAGCATGTTGTGGTCCGCCCTGCTGCCCAGCCCGAGCGCCGGCACAGCCCCGCCCACTGAGGCCGCGCCGCAGCGCGCGCTGGCGACCTGGGCCTTGCAGTTCACGCCCCGCGTAGCCCTGGCCGACGAAGCCGTGCTCATGGAGGTGGCGGCCAGCGCGCGCCTGTTCGGTGGCCGCCGTGCCTTGCGCGAGCGCGTGTGGGGCGAAGCCCGCGAACTCGGCGTGGCGCAGCTGGCCTGGGCGCCCAACGGCCTGGCCGCGCTCGCGCTGGCGCGCGCCGGCATCGAGAACGGTTTCCAACGCCCGCTGGCCGCGCTGCTCGACACCCTGCCCATGGACACGCTGAGCGCCGTGCGGCCGCACCGGCTCACGCTCGAACACATCGGCTGCCGCACGCTGGGCGACGTGCGCGCGCTGCCGCGCAGCGGCCTGGGCCGCCGCTTCGACCAGCTCCTGTTGCAGGCGCTCGACCAGGCCTACGGGACCGCGCCCGAGGCGCACGACTGGGTGGCGCTGCCCGAGCATTTTGAAGAGCGGCTCGAACTCATGGCCCGCGTGGAGCAGGCGCCGGCCCTGCTGTTCGGCGCGCGGCGCCTGCTGCGCGTGCTCAGCGGCTGGCTGGCCGCGCGGCGCGCGGGCGTCACCGCCTTCACGCTGCGCTGGGCACACGACGCGATGCGCGCGCGCGCGGCGGGCGAGGGCGGCGAGATCACCATCCGCACCGCCGAGCCCACGCGCGACATCGAACACCTCTGCCGCCTGCTGGGTGAGCACCTGGCGCGCGTGAAACTGCTCGCGCCCGTGGGCGACCTGGTGATGGTGGCCACCGAGGTGCGGCCGCTGCATGACGTGAGCGCCTCGCTGTTGCCCGACACCGTGCGCCAGGGCGAGCAACTGGGCCTGGTGCTGGAGCGGCTCTCCGCCCGCCTGGGGCCGCAGCGCGTGCTGCGCCCGGTGCTGTGCGAAGACCACCGCCCCGAATGGATGTGCCGCTGGCAGCCGGCCACGCTGCCCCTGCCGCGCCAGGGCGCGCCCGGCACCGAACTGCCACAGCCCGGCTTCGTGCTGCCCATGCCCTTGCGGTTGGCCGTGCGCGACCACCGGCCGGTCCACCACGACAGCGAACTGGTCATGCTGCTCGGGCCGCAGCGCGTGGAGGGCGGCTGGTGGGACCGCGTCGAAGGCGCCGAGCGCATGCGCAACGTGGTGCGCGACTACTGGGTGGCCCTGTCCCCGCAGGCCGGCGTGCTGTGGGTGTTCCAGACCCGGCTGGACGGCGCGCCCGCCTGGTACCTGCATGGGCACTTCGCCTGAAGGCACTGCCATGAACGCCGATGCCCTTCCCGATTACGCCGAGCTGCGCTGCCTCTCGAACTTCAGCTTCCTGCGCGGCGCCAGCCACCCCGAGGAACTGGTCGAGCGCGCGCAAGCCCTGGGCTACCGCGCCCTGGCCCTGGTGGACGAGTGTTCCCTGGCCGGCGTGGTGCGCGCCCACGTCGCCGCGAAAAAGCACGGCTTCAAGCTGCTGATCGGCAGCCAGTTCCAGGTGCGGTGCGACGCGCCCTTCACCCTGGTCGTGCTGGCCTGCAACCTCAACGGCTACGGCAACCTGTGCGAATTCATCACCCGCCTGCGCCGCAGCGCCCCCAAGGGCACCTACCGGTTGACGGTCGGCGACATCGATGCCGCGGCCCTGGCCGACTGCGTGGTGATCGCCGTGCCCGACCGCCACAGCGACCAGGATCCGATGGACACCATCGCGCGTTGGCTGCTGCAGCACTTCATGGGCCGCTGCTGGCTCGGCGTGGAACAGCTCTGCCGTTTCGACGACGAAATGCGCCTGCACCAGCTGCGCCAGAGCAGCGCGCTCACCGCCGTGCCGCTGGTGGCCGTGGGCGACGTGCGCATGCACGTGCGCTCGCGCAAACCCCTGCACGACGTGCTCACCGCCACGCGCATCGGCAAGCCGCTCACCGAATGCGGCTTCGCGCTGGAGCCCAGCGCCGAGCAGCGCCTGCGCGCGCGCCTCACGCTGGGTCAGCTCTACCCCGCCGACCTGCTGGCCGAAACCCTGGCGGTGGCCGCGCGCTGCGATTTTTCGCTGGACGAACTGCGCTACCAGTACCCGAGCGAGGTGATCCCCGAGGGAGAAACGCCGCAGAGCCACCTGCGCCAGCTGACCGAAGAAGGTGCCCGCAGGCGGTGGCCGCAGGGCACGCCCGAGGCGTTTGCGAAACAGATCGAGCACGAGCTGGAACTCATCGCCTACAAGCGGTACGAGCATTACTTTCTGACGGTGCACGACATCGTGGCCTTCGCCCGCTCGAAAGCCATCCTGTGCCAGGGCCGGGGCTCGGCGGCCAACAGCGTGGTGTGTTACTGCCTGGGCATCACCGAAGTGGACCCGGGGCGCACGGGCCTGCTGTTCGAGCGCTTCATCTCGCGCGAACGCGACGAACCGCCCGACATCGACGTGGACTTCGAGCACGAGCGGCGCGAGGAAGTCATCCAGTACCTGTACGGGAAATACGGCCGCGAGCGCGCCGCGCTCACCGCCACCGTCATCAGCTACCGCCCGCGCAGCGCGCTGCGCGACGTGGGCAAGGCCCTGGGCTTTGCGGAAGGCTCGCTCGATGTGCTGGCCAAACAGTCGCGCTGGTGGGACGGGCACGCGATCGCGCCCGAACGGCTCCAGGAGGCCGGCCTCGACACCGGGCAGCTGAAGGTGCGCCAGCTGCTGGAACTCACCTCCACCCTCATGGGCTTTCCGCGCCACCTCTCGCAGCACACCGGCGGCTTCGTGCTCACGCAGTTGCCGCTCTCGCGCCTGGTGCCGATCGAGAACGCCACCATGAAAGACCGCACCGTGATCGAGTGGGACAAGGACGACCTCGACGCCGTCGGCCTGCTCAAGGTGGACGTGCTCGCGCTGGGCATGCTCACCGCGCTGCGCAAGGCGATGGCCCTGCTCGGTGACAAAGACGGGCGGGCGTTCTGCATGCAGGACATCCCGGACAACGACGGCCCGACCTACGACATGATTTGCGCCGCCGACACCGTGGGCGTGTTCCAGATCGAGAGCCGCGCGCAGATGAGCATGCTGCCGCGCTTGAGGCCACGTTCTTATTACGACCTCGTGATCGAGGTCGCGCTGGTGCGGCCCGGGCCCATCCAGGGTGGGGCGGTGCATCCTTATCTGAACCGGCGGCAGGGCAAGGTACCGGTGAGCTTTCCCGGGCCGGAGGGCGGAAGGGCCTTGAGGGCGGCGTTGGGCCGCACGATGGGCGTGCCCATCTTTCAGGAGCAGTGCATGCAGATCGCCGTGCTCGCGGCCGGCTTCACACCCGGCGAGGCCGACGAATTGCGCCGCGCCATGGCCGCCTGGAAACGCCACGGCAACGTGCAGAAATACGAGCAGCGGCTGATCAAGGGCATGACCGATCGTGACTACGAGCCCGAGTTCGCCAAAAGCATCTTCGAGCAGATCAAAGGTTTCTCCAGCTACGGCTTTCCCGAAAGCCACGCCGCCAGCTTCGCGCTGCTGGTCTATGTGAGCGCGTGGATCAAATGCCACCACCCGGCCGAGTTCCTCACCGCGCTGCTCAACAGCCAGCCGCTGGGTTTCTACACGCCCAGCCAGCTGGTGCAGGACGCGAAACGCCACGGCGTGGTCGTGCGGCCGGTGGACGTGCTGCACAGCGACCGCGACAGCATCCTCGACGCCGATGGCGCGGTGCGCCTGGGCATGCGCCTGGTCAGTGGCATCGGCCAGGAAGCGGCCGAGCGCATCGTGCAGGCGCGCGCGCAACAAGCCTTCCGCAACGCGCAAGACCTCGCGCGCCGCGCCGGCCTGGACCAGCCGCAGATGAAAGCGCTCGCCGCCGCCGACGCCCTCATGGGCCTGAGCGGCCACCGCCGCCAGCAGGTGTGGGACGCCGCCGCGCTGCGCCCGCCACCGGCCTTGCTCAAGGGCGCGCCGGTGGACGAAGCCCCGCTGGCCCTGCCGCCCGCACCCGAAGGCGAAGCCATCGTGTGGGACTACGCCAGCCTGGGCCTCACCCTGCGCCGCCACCCGCTCGCCCTGCTGCGCGAAGAACTCGCGAAGCGCAGGCTCATGACCGCCGAACAACTCAAGGACGCGCCCAACGGCCGCCTCGTGCGCCACTGCGGCATCGTCACCCTGCGCCAGCAGCCCGGCACCTCCTCGGGTGTGGTGTTCGTGAGCCTGGAAGACGAAACCGGCGTGGTGCAGGTCATCGTGTGGCAACGCATCCGCGAACGCCAGCGCGCTGTGCTCACCGGCGCGCGCCTGCTGGCCGTGCGTGGCGTGTGGCAGCGCGAGGGCGAGGCGCGCAACCTCATCGCCGGCCACCTCGAAGACCTCACGCCCCTGCTCAACGGCCTGTCCACCGTGAGTCGGGATTTCCATTGAGGCCCATCGGCGCTAGCATCGCCCCCATGAACCTCGACACCTGGCTCATCTACCTGCTGGCCGCCGCCGGCCTGTCCCTCTCGCCCGGCCCCAACGGCCTGCTCGCGCTCACGCATGGGGTGCTGCACGGCCAGCGCAAGACGCTGTTCACCATCTTCGGCGGCACGCTGGGCTTCGTGGCGGTCATCGCGCTGTCCATGTTCGGCATCGGCGCGCTGCTGCAGACCTCGCTGGTGTGGCTCACCGCGCTGAAGTGGCTCGGCGGCGCCTACCTCGTGTGGCTGGGCATCCAGGTCTGGCGCTCGCCGCCCGTGGGCGTGCAGATCACCGAAGGCGACCGGGCCGGGCCGGCGCGCTCAGGCGGCTCGCTGTTCCGACAGGGGGCCCTGTCCGCCGTCACCAACCCCAAGGGCATCCTGTTCTTCGCGGCCTTCCTGCCGCAGTTCATCGACCCGCACCGCAGCCTGTTGCTGCAGTTCCTGATCATGGCCGGCACCTTCGCGCTGGTCGAGGCCATCACCGAGCTGTTCATCGCCGGCATGGCCGCGCGCATCAGCCCCTGGCTGCGCCGCGTGGGCAAGCGCTTCAACCAGGTCTGCGGCGGCATCTTCGTGGCCATCGGCCTGGCGCTGCCACTGCGCGGCTGAGGGGGCTGCTCGAAAAAACCGCCCCGAAGGGCGGTTCGCGCGATGGGGAGGCTGTTTTAAGCCTTTTCCTTGGCGGCCTTCACGGCGCGGTCGTGAACCGCCTTGGCGTCCGCCTTGCACACCTTCTGGGCGTCGCCGGCCTGGTCTTCGCATTTTTCCTTGGCGAGGTCGTAGGTGGTGTCCGCCTTGACTTCCTCGAGCTTGCGGGCGTTGCCCAGCGTGGCCTTGTACTTGTGCTCCAGCTCGGCCTTCTCGACCTTTTCCTTGCCCTTGGCTTCGACTTCGCAAATGTCCTTGGCGTTGTCCTTGAGGGCATCGCACGACTTCTTGGCGGTCTTGTAGTTCATCTCGACGCGGTCTTTGGCCGCGTCGTATTCGGCCTTGGTCATGGCCTGGGCCGATGCGATGGCAGAGGCGGCGCACAGGGTGATGGCGGTGAGTGTCTTGATGTACATGGTTTTAATCTCCTGAGGGTTTCGAGAAACTTCATCTTCGCCCTGCGGCTGCGTGCCCTCCGTAGGAAAAGCGCGCCGAGCCATGTAGGAGGAGCAGCAACGCTGGCCCGGCGCGGTCTTTCCATCCTTCGTGATTTTTGCCCTGATATGCCGCTGGCCATCCAGGAGACGCGGCGAAGGCACCGCACAATGCCACGGCCCGACCGCGTTCCACAGGAGATTCGATGTACCAGGTATTCGACACGGACATGGAGATGTCTTCCATGATCGACAAGGTGTCCTTCCAGTTCAAACAGAAACTGTTCGAACACCCCGCGTTGAGCCTGGAAAACATCCAGCGCGCCATCCCCGAAATCAACAAGGATCTCATCTATTTTTCGGGCCACAAGATGAGCAAGGACGAGGACTTCGAGACGGCCATCACCGAGGGGCGCAAAGCCCTACCGATCGAAAAGATCATCGAGAGCCTCCCGACGTCGAACTCGTACATCATGATCCGGGAGCCGGAAAGCCACCCTGCATTCCGCGGGCTTCACGACGATCTGGTGAAGGACATCGCCCGGACCGTGAAAGCGCGCGGCCATGGCGTGCCCATCGAGCCCCGCTCCTACATCTTTCTCTCGTCGCCCCACAGCATCACGCCCTTCCATTTCGATCGGGCATCGAATTTCCTGCTGCAGATCGCGGGCTCGAAAGAGGTCACCGTTTTTCCGCCCTTGGACAAGCGCGTCATCACGCAGCCCGAGTACGAATCGCACATGGAACGTGAGGTGGGCGCCCTCAAATGGAAGCCCGATTGCGAGGGCCTGGGGGTGTCCTACCACTGCGCACCGGGGGACGCGCTTCACATTCCTTTCCTGGCCGGGCATCACGTGAAAAATGGTCCCGAGGTGTCGGTGACCTTGTCGATTTTCTTCAACGACGCCCGAACGCTCAAGCAGCTCAACGCGATGAGGTTCAACCACCGGGTGCGGAAGAAATGGGGGGCCTCGCCCATGGCGGTGGGCCAGAGCCATCGCATGGATTCCTTGAAGGCCTTGGCATTTCGAGGGTACGCGCGCTTGACCGCGTAAACGACGATGGGTCCCAGAGGCGCTGCTGTGTTCACCTGGGCATCGCTGGCCCTGGTGGCTCTTCTCGCGGCGTGCGCCACACCGCGCACCGCCACCGTCGATTCCCTCGGCATTTCGTTCGTGCGAGTGCCGGCGGGCGAGTTCCTGATGGGCAGCGACGAATCGGTGCAGGCGCTGGCAGCGGCCTATCCCGCCTTGGAGCGGCCCCGCTTCGAGGGCTTGTCGGATGAAGCCCCGGTGCACCGCGTGCGCATCACCAAGCCCTTCGAGATGAGCCGGCACGAGATCACGGTGGGGCAGTTCCGCACGTTTCTGCGGCGCTCGGGCCATGTGCCCGAATCGGTCGCGGACGGCACCGGGGGCTACGGCTACAACCCGGCCTACGACCCCGCCACCAGTCCTCGGCGCGATGCGTTCGAGGGGCGGTCCCCGCGCTACTCCTGGCAGAACCCCGGCTTCGCGCAGGGCGACGACCACCCGGTGGTGAACGTCACCTGGAACGACGCGGTCGCGCTGGCCCGCTGGCTGTCACAGCAGGAGGGCCGCGCCTACCGCCTGCCGACGGAGGCCGAGTGGGAGTACGCGTGCCGCGCCGGTGGCACGGGCCGCTACCAGCATGGCGACGACCCGGCGGGGCTGATCGGGGTGGGCAACACGTTCGACGAAGACGCTGCCGCGAACTGGCCGGCCTGGCGCGATCGGGCGGTGCCCGGCCGCGATGGCCATGCGTTCACGGCGCCCGTGGGCGCCTACACCGCGAACGCCTTTGGCTTGCACGACATGCATGGCAATGTGTGGGAGTGGGTGTCGGACTGGCATGGCGATGACTACTACGCACAGTCGCCCGTGGACGACCCGACGGGCCCGGCCGATGGCGCGGTGAAGGTGCGCCGGGGCGGCTCCTGGCACACCTGGCCCTTGTACACGCGGTGCGCGTTCCGCAACTGGAACACGGTGCAGACGCGCTACACGCTGGTGGGCATCCGGCTGGTGCGCGAAGCCGCTCGTTGAGCGGCGTTACGTTCGATCGCCGGCCAGCTTGTCGGTGATGAGTTTCCAGTGCTCAGGGCTCACCGGTGTGATCGAGAGCCGGTTGCCGCGCTTGAGCACCACCATGTCGGCCAGCTCGGGCGTGTCGCGCAGCTCGGGCAGGCCGATCAACCGCGTCTTGCGCAGCGCCTGCACGTCCAGCAGCAGCCAGCGCGGGGCGTCGGGTTTGGAGGCAGCGTCGAAATAGGGCGACTTCGCGTCGAACTGCGTGGGATCCGGCCGCGTGGTGGAGGCCACGCGCGCGATGCCGGCGATGCCCGGCTCGGGGCAGCTGGAGTGGTAGAACAGCACGCCGTCGCCGACCTGCATGCCGTCGCGCATGAAGTTGCGGGCCTGGTAGTTGCGCACCCCGGTCCAGGGCACGGTGGCTTTCGGTGCCGCGAGTGCGTCGTCGATCGAGCACTCGTCGGGCTCGGATTTCATCAGCCAGTATTGGGTCATGGTGGTGTCCTTTCTCTGCCTCAATGCAGCTTCACCAGCGGTGTCGCCCGCTTCACCAGGAAACGCGCCACCGCCAGCACGCCGGTGCGCAGTGTGCCGAGCACGGCCTGGTGGTGCATCAGGTGCAGGCTCACGTACATCATGCGGGCGAACATGCCTTGCACGTACCAGGTGGAGCGGAACAGGTTGCCCATGAGGTTGCCGACCGAGGTCTGCGTGCCCAGCGAAACCAGCGAGCCGTGGTCCTTGTAGACGTAGGGCCGGGTGCCTGCGGGCCGGTCGTTGGCGCGGCGCAGCAGCGCGTCAACGAGGTAGCTGGCCTGCTGGTGCGCGGCCTGCGCGCGTGGGGGCACGAAGCCGCCATCGGCCGTGGGGCAGGCGGCGCAGTCGCCCAGCGCGTAGAGGTCGGACTGGCCTTTCACCAGCAGGTTGCCCTCCACCTCCAGCAGGCCGGCGCGGGTGGCGGGCAGGCCGAGCGTGCCCAGCACGTCGGGGGCCTTGATGCCGGCGGCCCAGACCACGATGTCGGCCGCGAACACGCGGCCGGTGGCATCTTCCACCTGCTCGGGCGTGATGCGCGCGACGCGGCAGTTGGTTTCGATGGTGACGTGGCGTTCGCGCAGCAGCTGCGCGGCGGCGGTGGACACTTTTTCGGGCAGCGGCGCGAGGATGCGGGCCGCGCCTTCGAGCAGGGTGATCTGCACGTCGTGGTGCGGGTCGAGCCGGCGAAAGCCGTAGCGCGAGTGCACCACGCTGGCTTCGCGCAACTCGGCCGCGAGTTCCACGCCGGTGGCACCGCCGCCGATGATGACCACGCGCACTTGGGCTTGCGAACCCGCGCTCTTGCGCAGTTCGGCCGCGGTGAGCAGCTTGAGCATGCGCAGGCGGAAGTGTTCGGCGTCGGCCGGGCGGTTGAGCGAGAGCGTGTGTTCGGCCGCGCCGGGCACGTTGAAATGGTTGGCCGTGCTGCCGACCGCGATCACCAGCTGGTCGAAGGGCAGGGTGCGCTCGGGGATGAGTTCCTCGCCGGTTTCGTCGGTGATGGGCGCCACGGTGAGGGTCTTGCCGGTGGCATCGAGCGCGGTCATGGCGCCGAAGCAGAAGGTGAAGCGGTTGTCGTGCGCGAGCATTTCGTACGACAGGCCTTCCTGGTGGATGTCCAGCGTGCCGGCGGCGACTTCGTGCAGCGAGGGTTTCCAGATGTGGAAGAGCTGCTGGTCGACCAGGGTGACCTGCTCCGCGCCGAGCTTGCGCCCGAGTTTGCAGGCCAGTTCCAGGCCGCCCGCGCCGCCACCCACGATCACGATTCTTGTGTGCATTCTTTTCGTCCCAGTGGAAGATCGGCTTCCACTGTAGACGACGCGGCCCTCCCTCAGCTTCGCTCGGGCTTGTGGCCGGTCACGAGCACGAACTCGGCCGGCACCGCGTAGCCGGCGCCGCTGCGCCAGGGCGCGAGCGCGTCGAGGTAGCGGGCGCAGGCCCGCGCGCGGGCCTCGTCGCCAAAGCGCGACCAGGCGAGTGCCACGGGGCCGCCGGCGAAGGCGGCGCGGCAGGCTTCGTCGCCGCTGGCGTAGTGCAGGCTGGTGCTCAGGCGCTCGGTTCGCAGCCCGGTCGCGCCGGCCTGGCCGCACAGCCGCGCCAGCGCGTCGCCCTGGCCGAGGCGGAAAAACAGCGGGCAGACTTCGGTGGTCACTTCGGCATCGACGATGGGAAACAGCGCCGACCAGCCGCAGCGCGCTCGCTCGCCCCACACGGCCAACCCCAGGCGGCCTCCCGGGCGCAGCACGCGCACCAGCTCTTTCAGCGCCTGCTCGGGTTCAGGCAGGTACATGAGGCCGAAGGCGCACAGCGCGGCGTCGAGGCTGGCATCGGCCAGCGCCAGCTGTTCGGCGTCCATGCGCTCCCAGCGCATGTGGCGCTGCCCGCTGGTCCGCGCGCGGCGCTCGGCGGCCTGCACCATGCGTTCCGAGAGGTCAACCCCGATCGCCTGGCCCTGCGGCCCCACGCTGTGCGCGGCGCGCAGGGTGACCAGGCCGGTGCCGCAGGCCACATCGAGCACGTGTTCACCGGTTTGCAGCGCCATGTGCTCCAGCAGGCGGGCCTGGGCGGGCGCCAATTGGGCCTGCCACAGCGCCTCGTAGTCGTCCGCGGCCAGGTCCCAGCCGTAGCGCTGCACGCGGCGTTGAAGGCGCGCGTCCATGGTGGGCCCTTCCGTCAGCGGCGGGTGATGACGATTTCGAGGTACTCGCTGGGCACCACCAGCGCGGTGGGGCCGCCCCGGTTGAGGCGGTTGAGCAGTTCGGTGAGGTCGCTCTCCAGCGCCTGGGCCTTGTCGGGTGGCAGCGCGGCGAAGGCCTTGTGCACCGGGCCGTACCAGGTGCGGAACACGTCGATGAAGTGCGCGGCCGAGCGGTAACGGAAATTGAACAGGCGGGGCGTGGCGTCGATCTTCGCGGCGGTGGACCCGAAGAGCTCGCGCAGATGTGCCTCCGTGCCCCAGAGCGAGGGCGGCTGCACGCCGGCCGGTGGTGGCAGCTGGCGCCCCAGGGTCTTGAACAGCTGGCCGATGAAGCCTTCGGGCGTCCAGTTGGCCAGGCCGATGCGCCCGCCGGGGCGGCAGACGCGCGCCATCTCGGCCGCGCTGCGGGCGTGGTCGGGCGCGAACATCACGCCGAAGGTGGAGAGCACCACGTCGAAGCTGGCGTCGTCGAAGGGCAGTTCTTCCACGTCGGCGACCTGGAATTGCACGTCCAGCCGCTCGGCCTGCGCGCGTTCGGCGCCGCGTTCGAGCAGGGTGGGCACGTAGTCGGTGGAGGTGACGCGGGCGCCCCGGCGCGCCGCGGCCAGGGTGGCGTTGCCATTGCCGGCGGCCACGTCGAGCACGCGCTCGTCCCAGTGCAGGTCGCAGGCCTCGGCGAGCGATTCGCCGACGAGCTGCAGGGTGGTGCCGATGACGGCGTAGTCGCCGCTGGCCCAGGCGGCCTGCTGGCGGGTTTTCAGGGCAATGAAGTCGGTCGGTGCGTTCATGGTGTTTGTCTCGCTGAAGGGTGGCTGGCGTGCGGGCCGCGGTGATCGATGGCCCGGCATGCAGTGGAACGCGAGGGGGTGTGTGGTGTCCTGCCCGAGGCGCGCTCAGGGCTGCCCGATCGTCCGGATCTGGCCCGGGGCGCTGACGCGGCTGACCGCGCGTCCGGAAATGCTGTCCCAGCGTCCGGTCCGGGTGCATGAGCCGACGTGCTGCCTTGGTGCCTGGGGGGAGGGCGCCCATAATGCCTCGGCACGGAGGTGCACCGTGACGCAACAACACATCGCAGAGGCCCTGCAGCGCGTGCAAGCCGTGCTGCAGCGCCGGCCCGAGACCGGCTTGCACGAGGACGGCCCGGCCACCGCGCGCTGGACGGGTGGCACGCGGGTGGTGGCCAGCCACGCCAACGGCACGCAGGTGCCTTCCGACATGCCGAACGAACTCGGCGGCACCGGCGATCTGGTGACGCCGGGCTGGCTGTTCCGCGCGGGGCTGGCCTCCTGCGCGACCACCTCCATCGTGATGGCGGCGGCGGCCGAGGGCGTCGAACTCACCAGCCTGGAGGTGAAGGCGACCAGCCGCTCCGACACCCGCGGCCTGCTCGGCATGCGCGATGCCGACGGACAGGCGGTGAACGCCGGACCGGGGGATGTGCAGTTGGCCGTGCGCGTGCAGGCGAACGGCGTGCCGCCCGAACGCCTGCGCGCGCTGGTGCAGGCGGCGGTGGGCCGCTCGCCGATTCCCAACGCGTTGCAGGCCGCGACGCCGCTGGCCTTGCGCATCGATGCTGGCTGAGAAGGCATGGACGCCCTGTCCGAAACCCTGCGCGTGGTGCAACTGGTGGGCGCCATCTTTCTCCAGGGCCGCTTCACCGCGCCCTGGTGCTATCAGTCGCCGCGCGCCGACGCGGCCGCGCCGTTGCTGGAGCCGGACGCCGAGCGGGTGGTGATCTTTCACCTGGTCACCGAGGGCGAGTGTTTCGTGGAGCTGGACCACCAGCCGCCGGTGCGGCTGGGTGCGGGGGATGTGATCGTGTTCTCGCAGGGCGATGCGCACCGCATGGGATCGGCCCCCGGCCTCACACCCGCGCCCGCCACGCCGTTGAAGGAGCTGCTGCAGCGCCGGCCCCGGCAGCTGATGTACGGCGGGGGCGGCGCGCCGACCCGGCTGCTGTGCGGCTACCTGGCCTGCGACGCGCGGCTGGCCCGCCTGCTGTTGGCCGGGCTGCCGCCGCTGGTGCGGGTGAACGTGCGCGGATCGAACGCGGGCACCTGGCTGGAAGCCTCGGTGCGCTACGCGCTGGCCGAGGCGCGCTCGCCCCGGCCGGGCGGTGCGGGCGTGTTGTCCAAGCTGGCCGAGGTGCTGTTCATCGAGGTGCTGCGGCTCTACATCAACGAGCAGAGCGCGGGCCGCACCGGCTGGCTCGCGGGCCTGGGCGACCGCGTGGTAGGCGCCGCGCTCAACGCGCTGCACCAGCGCCCGGCGCACGCCTGGACGCTGGATGAACTCGCGCGCGAGGCGGGCACTTCGCGCTCGGTGCTGGCCGAACGCTTCCAGCACCTGGTGGGCAGCTCGCCCATGCAGTACCTGATCCAGTGGCGCATGATGCTCGCGGCCAACCTGCTGTGCCGCAGCAAGGCACCGCTCTCGCGCATCGCCGAGGACGTGGGCTACCAGACCGACACGGCGTTCATCCGCGCGTTCCGGCGCGAGTACGGCGTGCCACCGGCCACCTGGCGGCGCCGGCGCGCGGCACTGGAGGAGTTGACCGAACCGCCCTGATCGGCGCGGTTTTCCGCCGGGCACGGTTCTGGCTACGATGGGCCATGAACATGGTTGACTGGCTCCCCGAAGGTTTCCCCCCGTTTCTCGCCGCCTGGCTGCCCACCCTGGTGCTCGTGCTGCCGCTGTGTCTGCTGGCCGAGCTCGTGTTCCGGGTCGGGCGCCGCGTGGTGCGGCGCGCCGCGCAGCGCGCCCCCATGGTGGCCAGCGTGGGGCGCGCCATCGAGGCGCCGGCGCACCTGGCGCTGCAGCTGCTGGCGCTCAATCTGGCCTGGCAGCAGGGCCCTGAAGGCCTGCCGGGGGTGGATCGCCTGCTCACGCTGCTGCTCATCGGCGTGTTCACCTGGCTGCTGGCGCGCGTGGTGCAGGGCGTGGCGCGGGGCGTGAACGAGGCCAACCCGCTGGCGGTGTCGGACAACCTCTCGGCGCGCCGCATCCAGACCCAGACCATGGTGCTCTCGCGCACCGTGCAGGGGCTGGTGGTGCTGATCGGCGTGTCGCTGATGCTCATGACCTTCCCGGCCGTGCGCCAGATCGGCACCAGCCTGCTGGCTTCGGCGGGCGTGGTGGGCATCGTGGCGGGTTTCGCGGCGCGGCCGGTGCTGGGCAACCTGATCGCGGGCCTGCAGATCGGCCTGAGCCAGCCGATCCGCATCGACGACGTGGTGATCGTGGAGAACGAGTGGGGCGTGATCGAGGAGATCACCGGCACCTACGTGGTGGTGCGCATCTGGGACCAGCGGCGCCTGGTGGTGCCGCTGCAGTACTGGATCGAAAAGCCGTTCCAGAACTGGACGCGCCGCACCTCGGAGCTCATCGGCACGGTGTTTCTCTGGGTGGACTACCGCATGCCGCTGGCGCCGCTGCGCGAGGCCTTGCAGGCGGCCTGCGAGAAGTCGCCCCACTGGGACAGGCGCTTCGCGCTGCTGCAGGTGACCGAAGCGGGCGAGAAGGCGATGCAGCTGCGCTGCCTCGTCACGGCCGCCTCGGCCCCCGCGGCGTGGGACCTGCGCTGCCACGTGCGCGAGCACCTGATCGATTTCATCCAGCGCGAGTACCCGGGCTATCTGCCGCGCCACCGGGCCGAGCTCGACCCGCCCGAGCCGGCGGCATCGGGCCCCGTGGTCAACGGACCGCCGCCGGTGGAGGGTGGCGCGGCCGAAATGGAGACGCCCAGCACGCCCAGCCCGCCACCGGGCCGTGGCTGAACACGATTTTTTTGAAAGGAAACCCCATGGACCCGTTCATGCAAGCCGCCATCGACGAAGCCCGGCTGGGCCGCGAGGAAGGGGGCATCCCGATCGGCTCGGTGCTCGTGCACCAGGGCCGCATCATCGGGCGCGGCCACAACCGGCGGGTGCAGCAGGGCAGCGCCATCCTGCACGGCGAGATGGACGCGCTGGAGAACGCCGGCCGGCAGCCCGCGCGGGTCTACCGGGAATCGGTGATCTACACCACGCTCTCGCCGTGCCCGATGTGCAGCGGCGCGATCGCGCTCTACGGCATCCCGAAGGTGGTGGTGGGCGAGAACCAGACCTTCCTGGGCGAGGAAGACTGGCTGCGCGGCCGGGGCGTGGAGGTGCAGGTGCTGCAGGAACCGAGCTGCGTGCACCTGTTGCGGGACTTCATCGCCGCCGAGCCCGGGCTCTGGAACGAGGACATCGGCGAGCCCTGAGGCGGCGCGGGGTCAGGGGCTGGCCGTGGCCTCGCCGGTGCCGCGCGGCCTGACCACTTCGCAGTGCCAGCGGTCGTGCCGCAGGATGTGGCCGGCCGCCTCCAGCTGGCGCAGCGAACGCGCGATGGTCTCGCGCGTGGTGGAGAGCAGGGCGGCCAGCGCCACGTGGCTGGGCAGGCGGATCGCCTGGCTGCGCTGCTCGCGCGCGTACAGCTGCAGCGTGGCGAGCAGCTTCTGCTGCAAGCCCTTGATGCGCATGACGCGCGACCAGTCGGCCAGCTGGCCGTGCGCGTCCACGATGTGGGCCTGGATGCAGGCGTGGAACTGGCGGTCCACCACGCCCAGGCGGTAGAAGTCGGGCACGTCCACGCTGCAGACCCGCCCGGTGGAGAGGGCCTGGGCGCCGATCTGCTCCTGGTGCCCATAGACCGCGTAGCCCCCGAGGGTCTTGCCCCGGCCGAGCAGGGCCACCGGGTGCGGCTGCCCGTCCTCGCCCTGCCGGGTGGCCATCACGGCGCCGATCTTGATGATGGAGATGCGCTGCGCCACCACGCCTTCGAGCTGGAGCGCATCGCCCTTGCCGAAGGCCGATTCCTCGATGCACGAGGCCAGCAGCTCGCGCGAGGCGTCCGGCAGGCCGCCCATGAGGCAGACCCGCAGCGTGGCGCAATGGCCGCAACGCGTCCGGCAGCGGGGCGGCGGGACAGGCGTGGCATCGGTGGGCGCGGTCGGCTGTTTCATAGGGGCCCCGGGATTTAAACAAGGGTTCCTCCCCAGTAGACGCGAAACAGGGGGCTGGAAACGCGTGCTGCGTCACATCCGTTGCAGATTCCCGGTTTTCTGCTGCGTTTTTTGAGATGCCTCAAGGCGCTTGTGTGCCGAAATGGGGTCACATGCGGTCCTCTGCGGACCGTGGTGCGAGACCCCCACCTCCTTGAGAGCGAGACACTTGCCCATGCGAAACAACCAGCCCGTGACGCAGCAGGAATACGAGTTCGATGAACGCAGCACCCTGCTGTCGACCACGGACACGCAGAGCCACATCGTTCATGCCAACGCGGCGTTCGTGGAGGTCAGCGGCTTCACCGCCGAAGAGCTCATCGGCCAGCCCCACAACCTGGTGCGCCACCCCGACATGCCGGCCCAGGCCTTTGCCGACATGTGGGCCACGCTGCGCCAGGGCATGCCCTGGTCGGCCCTGGTGAAGAACCGGCGCAAGAACGGCGACCACTACTGGGTGCGCGCCAACGCCGCGCCGGTGATGCGCAACGGCGTGCTCACGGGTTACCTCTCGGTGCGCACCAAGCCGGGCCGCGAGGAGGTGCAGGGCGCCGAGGCGCTGTACCGGCGCTTTCGCGAAGGCCGGGCGCAGGGCTGGCGCTTCTTTCGCGGGTTGGTGGTGCGCAGCGGCCCGCTGGCCTGGCTGTCCTGGAACGGCTGGCTGGGCGTGAGCGGGCGCATCCGCCTGGCGCTGCTGCTGCCCGGCTTGGGCATGGCCGCCGCGCTGGCGTTCTCGGGCCTGCCGGCCGGGCGCGCCGCGTGGGCGGTGGGCCTGCTGGTGCTGCTGCTGGCGGGGAGCGCGCTGTGGTTGCAGCGGCAACTGGCCGCGCCGCTCAAGCTGGTGCTGCGGCAGGCCCAGCGCGTGGCCAGCGGGCACGCTGGTGGGCTGGCCAGCCTGAACCGGGTGGACGAGATCGGCATGCTGTTGCTGACCGTGAACCAGTCGGCGCTGAACCTGCGCTCGTTGCTGGCCGACATGTCGACCCAGGCCACCGGGGTGTCGGTGGCCAGCGGCGAGATCGCGCATGGCAACGACGACCTGAGCAGCCGCACCGAACAGACCGCCGCCAACCTGCAGCAGACCGCGTCGTCCATGGAGCAACTGGTGGCCACCATGCGGCAGAACGCGAGCGCGGCCCAGGACGCGGCCACGCTGGCGCGCCAGACCAGCGAGGTGGCGAGCTCGGGCGGCGAGGCCATGCGGGCGATGGCGCGCACCATGGAGCAGATCACGCGCTCGAGCCACCGCATCGCCGAGTTCGTGGACATCGTGGACGGCATCGCCTTCCAGACCAACATCCTGGCGCTCAACGCCGCCGTGGAGGCCGCGCGCGCGGGCGAGCAGGGCCGGGGTTTCGCGGTGGTCTCCACCGAGGTGCGCACGCTGGCGCAGCGCAGCGCGAACGCGGCCAGGGAGATCCGCGAACTGATCGACGGCAGCCTGGCCGGGATCCGCGAGGGCGCCACCCAGGTCGAGGCCACGGGGGCGCGCATGAACGAGATCGTGGCGCAGGTGAGCGACCTCACGCGGCTGATCACCACCGTCAACGCGGCCTCGGTGCAGCAGACCCGCGAGATGGAGCAGCTCAACACCGCCGTGGGGCGGCTCGATGAAATGACGCAGCAGAACGCGGCGCTGGTGGAGCAGAGCGCCGCCGCGGCCAACGCCCTGAACCACCAGTCGCAGAGCATGAAGAGCGCGGTGGGCATCTTTGCCTGAGGAGCAGACCATGTCCCCGACGCCCATGCCCGCCGCCGAAGATGTGATGCGGCGCTTCCAGATGCTGGAGATGATCGTGGAGAACACCTCCAACATGGTGGTGGTGACCGATGAGGAGCGCCGCATCACCTGGGTCAACGCCGCGTATTCGCGCATCACCGGTTGGCGGTTGGACGAATGCGTGGGCCGCCGCCCGGCCGAACTGCTGCACGGGCCGCAGACCAGCGCCCTGTCGCTCTCCCGCCTGGGTGCGATGGTGCGGCAGGGGCAGGCGGTGCGGGACTTCGAGTTGCTGAACTACAAGCGCTCGGGCGAGCCGTACTGGGTGTCGCTCAACATCGAGCCGATCCGGGACGCGACGGGCCGGCTGACCAGCTACGTGTCGATTCAGACCGACATCACCGAGCGCAAGAAGCGCGAGCTGCTCACCGCCGACCTGCAGCACCGGCTGGAGCTGGCGCAGCGGCTGGCGCGGCTGGGCCGCATCGAACACGACGAGGACACCGGCCGCTCGCGCTGGACCTCGGAGATCTACCGCATCCTCGGTTGCGAACGCGACGAGGAGGCGCGCGGCGTGCAGGCGTTCATGGCGCACGCCCACGAGCAGGACCGGCCGATGCTGCAGGCCGCGCTGGACGCGGCCCTGCGCTCGGGCGACGAGATCGATGTGGAGTTCCGCGTGGTCACCGCCACCGGCGCTTGCCGCTGGGTGCGCTGCCGGGGCGTGCCGCACGTGGGGTCGAACGCGGTCGAGCTGCCGCTCACGTTTTCGGTGCAGGACGTCACGCTGTACAAGAACCTGATCGAGCAGCGCCACCGCCGCAACGAAGACCTGAACCAGCAGGTGCTGATGCGCACGCGCCAGCTGGAGGAGGCCTACGGCTCGCTGGAGGAGTTCTCGTACGCGCTCTCGCACGACCTGCGCACGCCGCTGCGCCACATCGCCGGGTTCGCCGAGCTGCTCAAGGAAGAGGTGAGCGCGGGCGACGTGCAGGGCAGCCTGCCGTACTGCGACAAGATCATCCGCGCCGCGGTGCAGATGCGGCACCTCATCGACGGCATGCTGTCTTTCGCGCGCCTGGGCCGCAAGGGCATGAAGGTGGGGGCGGTGGACATGGCCGCGCTGGTGGACGAAACCGTGGCGGCGCTGGCGATCGACGCCGGCATGAAGAAGCTGCGCTGGCGCATCCAGCCCGGTCTGCCCTCGGTGCAGGGCGACCCGGTGCTGCTGCGCGAGGTGTGGGTCAACCTGCTGGACAACGCGGTGAAGTACGCGTCCCACCGCGAGGTGATCGAGATCGAGGTGGGCTGGCGCGCGCTGCCCGACGGCACCGAGTTCCATGTGAGCGACAACGGCGTGGGTTTCGAGCCGGGGCAGGCGGAGCGGCTGTTCGGCATGTTCCAGCGCCTGCACAGCGACCCGCGCTTCGAGGGCGCGGGCATCGGGCTGGCGCTGGTGCGCCGCATCGTGGAGTACCACGGCGGGCGCATCTGGGCCGACGCCTGCCCCGACCAGGGGGCCAGCTTCCATGTGTTCCTGCCCTTGACGGTGGCGCCGGACGCCCCCGACGAGGCCCACGGGCGGCCCGAGGACGCGCCGCCCGTGGGCCGCAGCGCCTGAAAAGCGCCTGAACAGGCCCTACATCCAGAGCGCGCGCCAGGCCAGCCGGGGCAGGTCGCTCTTGTGCAGCGTCACGCGGGTCTGCCAGCTGCGGTGGTGCTGGGCGGCAATGCCGTCGAGGATGCGCAGGCCACCTTGCACCACCAGGCGCAGTTCCCAGCCGGCGCGGCCCGGCACGCGGTGCACCAGGGGCGCGCCCTGCTGCATGAGGCCACGCGCGTAGGCGCAGAGCTCGGCCACCACGGCCTGCATGGCCTGTTCCTTGCTGCCATGGTTCGATTCGAAGTCGGCCACGGCCACGCCCTGGCGCCGCAAGGTGTCGGCCGGCAGGTAGCAGCGCCCGCGCGGCAGGTCCACGCTGATGTCCTGCCAGAAGTTGATGAGTTGCAAGGCGCTGCAGATCTGGTCGCTCTGGCGCAGCGAAGCCTCGTCGCGCACCCCATACAGGTGCAGCAGCAGGCGGCCCACCGGGTTGGCCGACAGCCGGCAGTAGGCCAGCAGCTCGGGGGTGTCGGCGTAGCGGTGACCGCTCACGGTGTGGCGCACGTCTTGCTCGAAGGCGCTGAGCAGGTCGTGCAGGCACGGGGCGGGCAGGGCATGGCGGCGCGCGGCCTTGCCCAGCGCGCGGAAGATGCCGGGCCAGCGCGCTTCGGGCATGTCCAGCGTGGAGCGCGAGGTGGGTTGCAGGCAGCGGTGCAGTTCGGCGCGGTAGGCGGCCAGGTCGGCCAGGCGCTGCGCCGCTTGGGCATCGCCTTCGTCGGCGATGTCGTCGGCCGTGCGGGCGAAGTGGTAGATGGCGCCCACGGCCGGACGCAGCGCCGGCGGGCACAGCCAGGAGGCGACGGGGAAGTTCTCGTAGTGCCCGACACCCGAGCCCAGCGGCGTCGCGTCAGCCCCGTTGGATGACGTTTTTGTCATGAAGAGGGTTCATGGATTTGATCTACAATTTTGATTACTAACCGGTCAGTCATTAGTGTAGGGCGCCATGAGCGCTATTTCACGCTCTCTGTGTTTCCACCCCCGCACCCGCCTGCAACACCATGAAAACACCGCATTTTGTCCTGATCGTGACCGCCGCCCTGGTGCTGTCCGCCTGCTCTCGCCCGCCCGCGCCGCAGGAGCCGATCCGCTCGGTCAAGCTGCTCACCGTGGGCACGGGCAATGTGGTGGCGCGCAGCGAGTACGCCGGTGAGGTGAGGGCGCGCACCGAGTCGCGCCTGGGCTTTCGGGTGGGGGGCAAGCTGGTGCAGCGCCCGGCCGAGGTGGGGCAGCGGGTGAAGCCGGGCCAGTTGCTGGCGCAACTGGACGCGCAGGACCTCGCGCTCTCCAGCCAGGCCGCGCAGGCCCAGGTGAGCGCCGCGCAGACCCAGCGCGACCTCGCCGCCGCCGACCTCAAGCGTTACCAGGACCTGCAGGCCCAGGGCTTCGTGAGCGGCGCCGAGATCGAGCGCCGCCAGGCCACGCTGCAATCGGCCGAGGCCACGCTGCGCCAGGCCAAGGCCCAGGGCGCGGTGCAGGGCAATCAGGCCGGCTACGCGCGCCTGCTGGCCGATGGCGCGGGTGTGGTGCTGTCGGTGGACGCCGAAGTGGGGCAGGTGGTGGCCGCCGGCACGCCGGTGGTGCGGGTGGCGCGCGATGGCGCGCGCGACGTGGTCATTGCCGTGCCCGAAGACCGGGTGGCCCAGATGCGGCCCGGTGCCACGGCGCAGGTGCGGCTGTGGGCCGGCGCGGGCGCGGCCCCCGGTGCCGCGGCGCCGCTGGAGGCGACGGTGCGCGAAGTGGCGGCCAGTGCCGACGTGGCCACGCGCACCTACCAGGTCAAGCTCTCGCTGCCCGATGCGGCGGCCGTGCCGCTGGGCGCCACGGCCTATGTGACGCTGGGCGGCGCGAGCGACGCGCCCGCCGTGATCAAGCTGCCCACCAGCGCGTTGGCGCGTTCCGACCAGGGCGACCGGCAGGGCTCGGCCGTGTGGGTGTTCGACGCCGCCGCCAGCACGGTGCAGCCGCGCCCGGTGCAAGTGGCTGGCGCCGATGGCAACGAGATGGTCATCGTGGCCGGGCTCAAGCCCGGTGAGGAAGTGGTGGCCACCGGGGTGCATGTGCTCTCGCCGGGGCAGAAGGTCACGCGTTTCACCGCCGCCGCCACGCAGTGAGGCCCGGCATGAACGACGCCTCACCGACGACGAACAACGCCGGCGAACCCGCCGGCTCCTGGGTCTCGCGCTTCAACCTGTCGCAATGGGCGCTGGACCACCAGGCCTTCACCCGCTACCTGATGATCGTGCTGATGGTGCTGGGCGTGGCGGCCTACTTCCAGCTCGGCCAGGACGAGGACCCGCCGTTCACCTTCCGCGCCATGGTGGTGCGCGCCTACTGGCCTGGCGCCACCGCCGAGCAGGTCGCCGAGCAAGTGGCCGACCGCATCGAGAAGACGCTGCAGGAAGTGCCCTACGCGGACAAGATCCGCAGCTACTCCAAGCCGGGCGAGACGCTGATCATCTTCCAGCTCAAGGACTCCTCGCCGCCGCAGGAGGTGCCGCAGATCTGGTACACGGCGCGCAAGAAGGTGGGTGACATGCGCGCCACCTTGCCGCAGGGTGTGGTGGGCCCGTTCTTCAACGACGAATTCGGCGACGTGTACGGCGTGATCTACGCGCTGCAGGGCGAAGGTTTTTCGCCGGCCGACAAGAAGCAGGTGGCCGACGACGTGCGCCAGCGCCTGCTGCGCGTGAAAGACGTGAGCAAGGTCGAGCTGTTCGGCGTGCAGGACGAGAAGCTCTACATCGAGATCTCGCAGAAGCGCCTGGCCACGCTGGGCCTGAATCTGCAGCAGGTGCTGGACGCGCTGGGGCAGCAGAACGCGGTGGAGTCGGCCGGCACGGTGCAGACGCCGCAGGACGTGGTGCAGGTGCGCGTGGCCGGTGCCTTCAACTCGGTGGAGCAGTTGCGCGCCATGCCGATCCGCGCGGCCAACGGCACGCAGATCCGCCTGGGCGACATCGCCAAGATCGGCCTGGGTTACGTGGACCCGCCGCAGGTGCTGGTGCGCCACGAAGGGCAGGACAGCATCGCGCTGGGCATCTCCATGGCCAAGGGCGGCGACATCATCGCCCTGGGCAAGGCGCTCAAGACCACCGTGGCCGGCATCGAGGCCACGCTGCCCGCGGGCATGACGCTGGCCCAGGTGCAGGACCAGCCCAGCGCGGTGACGAACTCGGTCAACGAGTTCGTGAAGGTGCTGATCGAGGCCGTGGTGATCGTGCTCGCTGTGAGTTTCCTGGCGCTGGGCCTGCACCGGCGCCCGGGGGGCCGGGGGCTCAAGCGCTACGTGCTGGACATGCGGCCCGGCCTGGTGGTGTTCATCACCATCCCGCTGGTGCTGGCCATCACCTTCCTGGCCATGAACTACTGGGGCATCGGCCTGCACAAGATTTCGCTGGGCTCGCTCATCATCGCGCTGGGCCTGCTGGTGGACGACGCCATCATCGCGGTGGAGATGATGGTGCGCAAGCTCGAAGAGGGCTACGACATGATGCGCGCGGCCACCTTCACCTGGGATGCCACGGCCATGCCCATGCTGACGGGCACGCTGATCACGGCCGCGGGCTTTCTGCCGATCGGCCTGGCCAATTCCACCACCGGTGAGTACACCTTCGCGATCTTCGCGGTGACGGTGCTCGCGCTGGTGATCTCGTGGGTGGTGGCGGTGCTGTTCGTGCCCTACCTGGGCGTGGTGCTGCTCAAGGTGAAGCCGCACGCCGAGGGCGAGCCGCACGAGGTCTTCGACGGCCCGTTCTACGTGCGTTTCCGCGCCGTGGTGGACTGGTGCGTGCAGCACCGCTGGCTGACCATCGGCGCGACCATCCTGACCTTCGTGCTCGGCATCGTCGGCATGGGCTCGGTGCAGCAGCAGTTCTTCCCCGATTCGAGCCGGCCCGAAATCCTGGTGGACATCTGGCTGCCCGAGGGCAGCAGCATGCCCGCCATGGACGAGGTGACGCGCCGTGTGGAAAGCCGGCTGGCGAAGGAAGAGGGCGTGCGCAGCGTGACCACCTGGGTGGGTTCGGGCGTGCCGCGTTTCTACCTGCCGCTGGATCAGATCTTCCCGCAGACCAACGTGTCGCAGATGATCGTGCTGCCCCAGGACCTGAAGACGCGCGAGCACCTGCGCAAGGCCTTGCCGGCCTTGCTGGCGACCGAATTCCCCGAGGTGCGCGGCCGCGTGAAGCTGCTGCCCAACGGCCCGCCCGTGCCGTACCCGGTGCAGTTCCGCGTGGTGGGCACCGACCCGCAGGTGCTGCGCGGCCTGGCCGACGAGGTGAAGCAGGCGATGCGCGAGAACCCGAACATGCGCGGCGTGAACGACAACTGGAACGAGTCGGTGAAGAAGCTGCGGCTGGAGGTGGACCAGGCCAAGGCGCGCGCGCTGGGCGTGTCGAGCCAGTCGATCGCGCAGGCCTCGCGCACCTTGCTTTCGGGCACCACGGTGGGCCAGTACCGCGAGGGCGACAAGCTGATCGACATCGTGCTGCGCCAGCCGCTGGACGAGCGCGACGCGATCACCAGCCTGGCCAATGCGTATCTGCCCACGGCGAGTGGCCAGGCGATTCCGCTGTTGCAGATCGCCAAGCCGGTGTTCGACTGGGAGCCCGGTGTGTTGTGGCGCGAGAACCGCGACTATGCGATCACGGTGCAGGGTGACGTGGTCGAGGGCTTGCAGGGCGCGACGGTGACGGCCGAGCTGCAGCCGAAGCTCAAGGCGATCAGCGACGGCTGGGCCGCGCGGGGTCTGAGCGCGTACCACATCGAGGTGGCGGGCGCGGTGGAGGAGAGCAGCAAGGGCTCGGCTTCGATCGTGGTGGGCGTGCCTTTGATGTTGTTCATCGTGTTCACGTTGCTGATGCTGCAGTTGCAGAGTTTCAGCCGGTCGATGCTGGTGTTCCTGACCGGGCCGTTGGGCATGGCGGGGGTGGCTGGGGCGTTGCTGTTGCTGAACCGGCCGTTTGGTTTCGTGGCTTTGCTGGGGGTGATTGCCTTGATGGGGATGATCCAGCGCAACTCGGTGATCCTGATCGATCAGATCGAGCAGGATAGGGCGCGCGGTGTGCCGGCCTGGGACGCGATCGTGGAAGCGGCTGTTCGGCGGATGCGGCCCATCGTGTTGACGGCGGCGGCGGCGGTGTTGGCGATGATTCCGCTGTCTCGCAGTGTGTTCTGGGGGCCGATGGCTGTCGCGATCATGGGGGGGCTGATTGTGGCGACGGTGCTGACCTTGCTGGCTTTGCCGGCGATGTACGCGGCCTGGTTCCGGGTTCGACGGCCTGTCTGAGTTTCGTTTCTCTCTCTCTCTGAGACTTCGCGGGCGCATGGGTGTTCGGCACTCTGCTCCGCGGGTGTCCCCCGACCCGGCTTCGCCGGGTCTCCTCCTTTACCCCGCTGCGCAGAGCACCGAACACCCATGCGCCAGGAGGTGTAGGTGTACCCATGCTTCGCATGCCCATAGGTCATCGGCGAGGGCGGGGTGAGGGCGCAGCGAAGTAAAGGAGGAGGGGCGGCGAAGCCGACCCGGGGGACATGAGCGGAGCCCTCACCCCGCCCTCGCCGATGACCGCTCCAGCCGGAGAAAAACATCGACAACAATAGGCCGCATGCGCCTAAGACACATCGAAGTTTTCAACGCGGTGATGCTCACCGGCAGCGTGAGCGCCGCCGCCCGCATGATCAACGTCACGCAACCCGCCGTGAGCCGCACGCTGCAGCACGCCGAGATCCAGCTCGGTTTCCAGCTGTTCCAGCGCGTCGGCGGGCGCCTGCGGCCCACCGCCGAAGCGCAAACCCTGTACCCCCACATCGAACGCCTGTTCGCCCAACTCGACGAAGTGCAACGCCTCTCCGCCAGCCTCAAGGCCGGCCGCGGCAAAGGCGAACTGCGCGTGCTCACCGTGCTCGCCCTGAGCTACGAAGTCTTCCCGCGCGCCATGCGCCTGTTCCGCGAAAAACACCCCTCCGTGCGTGTGCACCACGAAGCGCTGCATTCGCCCCAGATCATCTCCTCCCTCGTGCTGCAGGAAGCCGACGTGGGCTACGTCTTCAGCGCCGTGTCGCACCCCGCGCTCGTGCAGGAACAACTGGCCGACCGCCACGTCGTGTGCGTGGTGCCCAAGGGCCTGCTGACCGCGCGCCAGGTCAAGGCCGGCACCATCACGCTGACGCAGCTCTCCAGGCTGCCCGTGATCGCCCTCGACGGCCAGGACCCGCTGGGCCTGCTGCTGGCCCACACCGTGCGCGACAGCGGCGCCGGGCTCAAGGAAGTGATGACCGTGCAGACCTACCACGTGGCGCTGGCGCTCGCGCACCACGGCGTGGGTGTGGCCATGGTGGAGAGCTGCACCGCCGCCTCGGCCGACCTCGCCAAGGTCGACGTGCTCAAGCTCGAACCCACCGTGCCCACCACGGTGCGCATGCTGCGGCCCACCGCGCGGCCGAATTCGCTGACCACGCGCGCCTTCACACGCTGCATGCAACAGGCGCTGCTGGAGACGGCTGGCTGAGTTTCAGAGCCCGCTCTGGCGCAGCTGCGCCGCGAGCCGCTGCGCGCTGCCGAAGGCCAGCGTGAAACCCAGGGCACCGTGTCCGGTGTTGAACCACAGGTTGTCGGGCCCGCCGCGCAGCCGCCCCAGCACCGGCAGCCCGGTGGGCGTGGCCGGCCGCAGCCCGGCCCAGGGCCGCAGATCGTCGCTGCAGCGCGCGTCGGGGAACAGGGCCTGGGCGCTGGCCGCCAGCGAGTCGATGCGGTCGACGGGGATGTGCGTGTTCTCCCCCACCAGTTCGGCCATGCCGGCCACGCGCAGGCGCGAACCCAGGCGCGCGAACACCACCTTGCGCGCGGCATCGGTCACGTTCACACGCGGCGCCGCGCCAGGTGCCTCGCTCACGTCCAGCGTGAGGCTGTAGCCCTTGAGCGGGTAGACCGGCACGCGCAGGCCCAGCGTGCGCGCCAGCGGGTGCGAGGCGGTGCCCAGCGCGACCACGAAGGCGTCGGCCTCGATCGGGCCGCGCGGGGTGTCGGCCGCCACGATGCGATCGGCCGAGCGGGTGAGCCGGGTGACCGGCGTGTCGAACGCGAAGCGCACGCCCTGCGCGAGCAACAGGCGCAGCAGCTCCAGGCAGACCTGGTGGCAGTCGGCCGCGCACTCGCTGGGTGTGTGGATGGCGCCCGCGAAGCGCGGCGCGTAGCCCGCCAGCGCGGGTTCGATCGCCACGCATTCGGCGGGCGAGAGCGCGTGCTGCGTTGGGCTGCCGAGTTCGCGCTGCAAGGCCATCTGGCGGCGCGCGGCGGCGAAGCTGGCCTCGTCGGCGCACAGCACCAGCTTGCCGGTGGCGGAGAAGTCGCAGGCGATGCGCTCCTCGGCCATCAGGCGTTCGAAGCCGGCGCGGCTCTCGGCCGCCAAGGCCAGCAGGCTGGCCGTGGTGCGCCGCGACACGCCAGCGCGGCAGGCGGCCAGGAACTGCAGGCCCCAGGCCCATTGGTGCGGGTCGGGCTGCAGGCGCAGCTTCAGCGGTGAATCGGCCGCGAACAGCAGCTTGGGCAACTGGCGCCAGATGCCCGGGTCGGCCAGCGGTTGCACGTAGGCGTAGCTCAGCTGCGCGCCGTTGGCCGCGCTCGCGCCGGTGCCGGCCTGCGCCCGGTCGACCACGGTGACCTCGAAGCCCTCGCGCCGCAACTGCCAGGCCGCCGCCAGCCCGACGATGCCGGCACCGAGCACGCACACGTGGGGGCGCCGTTGGGAGGAAGCGTTCATGGGGCGAACTGTAGGCAAGCCGCGCCAGAGCGAAAAATGCCAATCGCGACAAGGCCCATGCCGCGAACTCATGGACAGGCCATAACCGAAAGGCATGGAACGGGGTGAAAAAGGCATTTTTCCCAGGGCGCCGACGCTGCCTACACTGCGCCTGAATTGCTGTCCCCACCCGGTCCTTCCTGCATGAGTTCCACCCGCGTCTTCCACCGCCAGTTGCATCGCCCCATGCCCTTTGCCGTGAGCGGCCAGGGCATCACCCTGACCGACCAGGCCGGCAAGACCTACCTCGACGCCTCGGGCGGCGCGGCCGTGTCCTGCCTGGGCCATGGGCACCCGGATGTGCTGGCCGCGATGCACGCGCAGATCGATCAGCTGGCCTACGCGCACACCAGTTTTTTCACCACCGAGGTGGCCGAGGAACTGGCGAATGTGCTGATCGATTCGGCGCCGGCGGGCATGAGCCACGTGTATTTCGTGAGCGGCGGTTCCGAGGCGGTGGAGGCCGCGCTGAAGATGGCGCGCCAGTATTTCGTGGAGATCGGCCAGCCGCAGCGGCGGCACTTCATCGCCCGCCACCAGAGCTACCACGGCAACACGCTGGGCGCGCTGGCCGTGGGCGGCAACGCCTGGCGGCGCGAGCAGTTCAAGCCGCTGCTGATCGACGTGACGCACGTCTCGCCGTGCTACGAGTACCGCGATCGCCGCGCCGATGAAACCGCCGAGCAGTACGGCCAGCGGCTGGTGGCCGAGCTGTCCGAGGCCATCGACCGCCTGGGTGGCGAGAACGTGATGGCCTTCGTGGCCGAGACGGTGGGCGGCGCCACGGCGGGTGTGCTCACCGCTGTGCCCGGCTACTTCAAGGGCGTGCGCGAGCTGTGCGACCGCCACGGCATCCTGCTGATCCTGGACGAGGTGATGTGCGGCATGGGTCGCACCGGCACCCTGCATGCCTGCGAGCAGGAGGGCGTGGTGCCGGATCTGATGACGGTGGCCAAGGGCCTGGGCGGTGGCTACCAGCCCATCGGCGCGGTGCTGGCGCAGGGCAGGGTGGTGGACGCCTTCCGGCAGGGCAGCGGCCTGTTCCAGCACGGCCACACCTACCTGGGCCATGCGATCGCCTGCGCGGCCGCGCTCGCGGTGCAGCGCGTGATCCAGCGCGACGGCCTGCTGGCGCAGGTGCGCGAGCGCGGGCAATTGCTGCACGCGCTGTTGCAACAGGCCTTCGGCGACCACCCGCACGTGGGCGACATCCGGGGGCGCGGGCTGTTCTGGGGCCTCGAGCTGGTGGCCGACCGCGGCAGCCGGCAGTGGTTCGATCCCGCGCGCAAGCTGCACGCCCGCATCAAGAGCGAAGCCATGGCCGGCGGCCTGATGGTCTACCCCATGGGGGGCACGGTGGATGGGCGCTGCGGCGACCACGTGTTGCTCGCGCCGCCCTTCATCAGCACCCCCGCCGAGCTCGAGCAGATCGTGGCGCGGCTCGCCGGCGCCATCGACCGCGCGGTGGCCGCCTGATGGGGGAAAACCCCGTCGCCGTCGCAGCGGGTCTGCACGAAGCTTGCTTGCTCGTGAAAAGCCTTCGTGTCCGCACCAAGTTTGTTCCACCCCCGTCGAAACCTTCAGGAGCCTTCCGCATGAAAAAGATCTCCCTCAGCCTGAGCACCCTGGCCGCCGCAGCCGCCCTGATGACGCCCATGGCCCCGGCCCAGGCGCAGCAGAAGTTCATGACCATCGGCACCGGGGGCGTGACGGGGGTGTACTACGCGGCGGGCGGCGCGATCTGCCGGCTGGTGAACAAGGACCGCGCCAAGCACGGCATCCGCTGTTCGGTGGAGTCCACCGGCGGCTCGGTGTTCAACGTCAACACGATCAAGGCCGGTGAGCTCGACCTGGGCTTCACACAGTCGGACGTGCAGTTCAACGCGCTCAAGGGCGTGGGGCAGTTCAAGGAGGCGGGCGCCTACGGCGACCTGCGCGCGGTCTTCGCTGTGCATCCCGAGCCCTTCACCGTGGTGGCCCGCAAGGAAGCCAACATCGCCAAGTTCGAGGACTTCAAAGGCAAGCGCTTCAACGTCGGCAACCCGGGCTCGGGCACGCGCTCGTCGATGGAAGAACTGCTGGCCGGCATGGGCTGGAAGCTCGGCGATTTCTCGCTGGCCTCCGAACTCAAGGCCGACGAACACGGCCCGGCGCTGTGCGACGGCAAGATCGACGGCTTCTATTACGCCGTGGGCCACCCAAGCGCCAACATTCAGGACCCCACCACGTCCTGTGGTGCGAAGCTGGTGTCAATCACCGGGCCGGCGGTGGACAAGCTGGTGGCCGAGAAGCCGTATTACGCCAAGGTCACGCTGCCGGGCGGCCTCTACCCGAACAACCCGCAGCCCACGCAGACCTATGGCGTGTCCGCCACCGTGGTGGCGTCGAGCAAGACCTCGCCCGAGACCGTGTACCAGGTGGTCAAGGCGGTGTTCGACAACTTCGACGAGTTCAAGAAGCTGCACCCCGCGCTGGCCAACCTGACGCCCGAGGGCATGGTCAAGGACGGCCTGAGCGCACCGCTGCACGAAGGCGCGCTGAAGTTCTACAAGGAAAAGGGCTGGGTCAAGTGAGGTGACGCGCCGGGCCGCGTGAGCGGCCCGGCTGTCGCGAATGGCGAAGGTGCTTCGCCATTTTTTTGACCCTCCCCACCGCCGCCCAGGCACGGAGCGCACCATGAGCACCGACATCGAAAAAGCCCCCGAAGCCCTGCAGCAACTTGTGGCCGACAGCGACACCGGCGGCCGCAAGCCCACCGGGTGGACGGCCGGTGTGGTGTTCACCGTGTGCCTGCTCTGGGCGCTGTTTCAGTACTGGTACGCCTCGCCCCTGCCGTTCGAATTCGGCATCGGCATCCTCAACGACACCGAGGCGCGCGCCATCCACCTGGCGTTCGCGCTGTTCCTGGCCTTCCTGGCCTGGCCGGCGTTCAAGCGTTCGCCGCGCAACCGGGTGCCGGTGGTGGACTGGGGGCTTGCCGTGGCCGCGGCCTTCTGCGGCGCCTACATCATGCTGTTCTACGCCGAGCTGGCCACGCGGCCGGGGCAGCCGAACAGCCTGGACATTGCCGTCGGCGTTGCCGGCGTCGTGCTGTTGCTGGAAGCCACGCGCCGCGCGGTGGGCTGGCCCATGGCCGCGCTGGCGGTCATCTTCCTGGCTTACTGCCTGCTGGGTCCGCACCTGCCCGAGGTGCTCTCGCACAAGGGCGCGTCGGTAAACCGGCTGATCTCGCACATGTGGCTGACCACGGAAGGTGTCTACGGCATCGCCCTGGGGGTTTCGGCCGGCACCATCTTTGTCTATGTGCTGTTCGGGGCCCTGCTGGACCGCGCGGGCGGTGGCAACTACATGATGCAGGTCAGCTTCGCGGCCCTGGGCCACCTGCGCGGCGGGCCGGCCAAGGTGGCGGTGGTGTCCTCGGCGCTCAACGGCATGATCTCGGGCTCGTCGGTCTCCAACGTGGTCTCCGGCGGCATCTTCACCATCCCTCTGATGAAGAAGGCCGGCTACGGTGGCGTCAAGGCCGGGGCGATCGAGACCATGAGCTCGGTCAACGGCCAGATCATGCCGCCGGTGATGGGGGCGGCGGCCTTCCTCATGGTCGAGTACGTGGGCATTCCCTATGCCGACATCGTCAAGCACGCCTTCCTGCCCGCGACGCTGTCCTACATCGGGCTGCTCTACATCGTGCACCTCGAAGCGCTCAAGCTGGGCATGCAGCCCATCGTGCAGGCGGTGGCGCGGCCCTGGCGCGTGCGCCTGCTGCGCAATGCCATTGGCGTGGCGGGCAGCATCGCGGTGGTGTGCGCGGTGTACTACCTGCTCCAGGCCGTCAAGGCCGTCATGGGGCCGGCGGCGCCGTATGCCGTCTCGGCGGTGGTGTTCGGTCTCTACCTGTTTTCGGTCTACCAGGCGGCACGCTGCCCGGATCTGCCGGATGACATCGACATCGACAACCCCCAGCCGCTGCAGACCTGGCCCACGGTGCGCGCGGGCTTGCACTACCTGATGCCGATCGCGGTGCTGATCTGGTGCCTGATGGTGGAGGAAATGTCGCCCGCGCTCTCGGCCTTCTGGGCCGTGACGGTGCTCGTCGTTCTCATGCTCACGCAGGGCTGGCTGATCGCGCTGTTCCGCCAGAACGACCGCGCGGGCGCCTGGCAGCGGGGCTGGCGGTCGGTGGTGGATGGTTTCAACGACGGTTCGCGCAACATGATCGGCATCGGCGTGGCCACCGCCACCGCGGGCATCATCGTTGGCGCCATCACGCTCACCGGCCTGGGCTTGCGAATGACCGAATTCGTCGAGTTCGTCGCCCAGGGCAACGTGATGATGATGCTGCTCTTCATCGCCTTCGTGTGCCTGGTGCTGGGCCTGGGCGTGCCGACCACCGCCAACTACGTGCTGGTGGCCACGCTGATGGCGCCGGTGGTGGTGGAGCTCGGTGCGCAGAGCGGGCTCATCATCCCGCTGATCGCGGTGCACCTGTTCGTCTTCTATTACGGGATCATGGGCGACATCACGCCGCCGGTGGGCCTGGCGACGTTCGCGGCGGCGGCCATTTCGGGCGAGGACGCCATCCAGACCGGCATACAGGGCGCGGTCTACGCGCTGCGCACGGTCATCCTCCCGTTCATCTGGATCTTCAACCCGCAGCTGTTGCTGATCAATGTGCATGGCGCTGCGGAGCTGATCCGGCTGCTGCTGGCGTGCACGCTGGCCACGCTGCTGTTCGCGGCGGTCACCATGAACTGGTTTCGCGTGAAGAGCCGGTGGTGGGAAACGGTTCTGCTGACGGCGGCGGTGGTGCTGCTGTTCCGTCCGGACTACTTCATGGACCAGATCGCGCCCGAATACCGCGAAGTCCCCGCCTCGCAGGTGTACGAGGTGGCGCGCGAGACGCCGGCCGACGACCGTGTCGTGATGGTCATCCAGGGGACGACGATCGAAGGCGACGACGTGGTCAAGACCGTGGCCCTGCAGCTGGGCGACAAGGGCGAGGACGGGCGCAAGCGCCTGAGCGACGCCGGCCTGCAGCTGGTGCCGCTGGGCAGCGCGGTGCAGATCGGGCAGGTCAAGTTCGGCACGCGGGCGGCCAAGTCCGGCTTCGAGCAGGGCTGGGACGTCGCCGGCGTGCAGGTGCCCAACGACCGGCCCACGCCGCACTGGTTCTACCTGCCCGCGCTGCTGCTGGTGGCGCTGGTCTGGTGGAGCCAGGGCCGGCGCATGGCCGTGCCACGCACCTTGAAGGTGGCCTGACATGCGCATCGCCCTCATCCATGCGCTGGCCCACTCGGTCGCGCCCATCAACGAGGAGCTCGCCCGCGCCTGGCCCGAGGCCGAGCGCATGAACCTGCTCGACGACAGCCTGTCGGCCGACCTGGCGCGCGATGGCAAGGGACTGGACGCGGCCATGCACCAGCGCTTCGAATCGCTGGCGGCCTACGCCGAGGGCACCGGGGCCAACGCCATCCTGTTCACCTGCTCGGCATTCGGTTCGTGCATCGAGGCGGTGGCGGCGCGGCGCCCGCACATGCCGGTGCTCAAGCCCAACGAAGCCATGGTGGCCGAAGCCGTGGCCGTGGCGCGCGGCGGCCGCATCGGGCTGGTGGCGTCCTTCGCGCCCACCCTGACTTCCATGCCGCCGGAGTTCCCGGCCGGTACCGAACTGGTCACCTGCCTGGCCGAAGGCGCCATGGACGCCCTCAACCGGGGCGACGACGCCGGCCATGACGCGCGCGTAGTCGAGGCCGCGCGCTGGCTGGTGGGGCAGGGCTGCGACGTGATCGCGCTGTCCCAGTTCAGCATGGCGCGCGCGCAGCTGGCGGTGCACAAGGCGGTGGGCATGCCGGTGCTCACCACGCCCGGCAGCGCGGTCCGGGCCCTGCGGCACCGCCTGGCGGCCTGAGGCCGTCCGGCCGGGGTGGGCGCTGCAGCTACAATCTAAGGTTGCCGTGAAGTGGACAACCGGCCGTCCAGCGCTGCTTTTGCGCTGCACCGGAAAACCCCCTACGAGGCGCGCGGGTGGCGAAATTGGTAGACGCACCAGGTTTAGGTCCTGACGCCAGCAATGGTGTGGGGGTTCGAGTCCCCCCCGCGCACCACACCACAGACGAACAGACAGACCCCCCGGGTCGGCCAGACAGGCTGGTTGACCGACACCCTTTTTGGAGAAAGCCATGACCGTGAACGTTGAAACCCTGGAAAAGCTCGAGCGCAAGATCACGCTGACGCTGCCGGCCGATGTGATCCAGAAAGAAGTGTCCAACCGCCTCAAGCGCATCGCGCGCGACGTGAAGATGGACGGTTTCCGTCCCGGCAAGGTGCCGATGAACGTCGTGGCCCAGCGCTATGGCTATTCGGTGCACTACGAGGTCATGAACGACAAGGTCGGTGAAGCCTTCGCCACCGCCGCCAACGAAGCCCAGCTGCGCGTGGCCGGCCAGCCCAAGATCACCGAGAAGGAAGGCGCCCCCGAGGGCCAGCTGACCTTCGACGCCGTCTTCGAGGTGTATCCCCAAGTCAAGATCGACGACCTGACCACCGCCGCCGTGGAAAAAGTGGCTGCCGAAGTGGACGACGCCGCCATCGACCGCACGCTCGAGATCCTGCGCAAGCAGCGCCGCACCTTCGCGCAGCGCGCGCAGGACCAGGCCGCCCAGGACGGCGACCGCGTCACCATCGACTTCGCCGGCAAGATCGACGGCGAGCCCTTCGAGGGCGGCAAGGCCGAGGCCTTCCAGTTCATCGTCGGCGACGGCCAGATGCTCAAGGAATTCGAAGACGCCGTGCGTGGCATGAAGACGGGCGAGTCCAAGACCTTCCCGCTGGCCTTCCCCGCCGACTACCACGGCAAGGACGTGGCCGGCAAGACCGCCGACTTCCTCGTCACGGTCAACAAGATCGAAGCCGCCAACCTGCCGGCCGTGGACGAAGCCTTCGCCAAGTCCCTGGGCATCGCCGACGGCACGGTGGAAGGCCTGCGCGCCGACATCCGCAAGAACCTGGAGCGCGAAGTCAAGTTCCGCCTGCAGGCCCGCAACAAGCAGGCCGTGATGGACGCCCTGGTGGCCAAGGCCGAGCTGGACCTGCCCAACGCGGTCGTGCAGTCCGAGCTGGAGCGCCTGGTGGAAGGCGCCCGCGCCGACCTGAAGCAGCGCGGCGTGAAGGACGCCGACAAGGCCCCGATCCCCGAAGAGCTGTTCCGCCCGCAGGCCGAGCGCCGCGTGCGCCTGGGTCTGGTGGTGGCCGAGCTGGTGCGCGCCAACGAGCTGCACGCCAAGCCCGAGCAGATCAAGGCCCACATCGAAGAGCTGGCCGCCTCCTACGAGAAGCCGGCCGACGTGGTGCGCTGGTACCAGGGCGACAACCAGCGCATGGCCGAGGTGGAAGCCATCGTGATCGAGAACAACGTCACGGAGTTCGTGCTGTCCAAGGCACAGATCACCGAAAAGTCGGTCAGCTTCGACGAATTGATGGCCCAGGCCTGATTTCCCTCGCGGCGGGATGCTGGAACAGGGCGGAGCGATCCGCCCTTTCTTTTTCGGGTTTGCCCCCCATCTGGAGGTGCCTCCCTCCGCCTGTCCTGCGGTCGTCCCGGTCAAGCCACCGGTCGCCGTGGGGCCACATGGGGTTGGTTACAGTAGTGATATGGCAAGCATCAACACACGGAGTAACGCATGAGCGCAATGGACATTCAAGGTTTGGGCATGGTGCCCATGGTCATCGAGCAGTCGGGCCGCGGCGAGCGTGCGTACGACATCTATTCGCGCCTGCTCAAGGAGCGCGTGATCTTCCTGGTGGGCCCGGTCAATGACCAGTCGGCCAACCTGGTGGTGGCGCAGCTGCTGTTCCTGGAAAGCGAAAACCCCGACAAGGACATCTCGTTCTACATCAACTCCCCGGGCGGTTCGGTGAGCGCGGGCATGGCGATCTTCGACACCATGAATTTCATCAAGTCCGACGTGTCCACGCTGTGCATCGGCATGGCCGCGAGCATGGGCGCGTTCCTGCTGGCCGCCGGCGCCAAGGGCAAACGCTTCGCGCTGCCGAACTCCAAGGTCATGATCCACCAGCCGCTGGGCGGCACCCAGGGCCAGGCCACGGAAATCGAGATCCACGCCCGCGAAATCCTCAAGACGCGCGAGCAGCTCAACAAGATCCTGGCGGAGCGCACCGGCCAGCCGCTGGAGAAGATCGAGCGCGACACCGAGCGCGATTACTACCTCTCGGCCGCCGAATCGGCCGAGTACGGCCTGATCGACAAGGTCATCGACAAGCGCCCCGGCGCGGTCTGACCCCGTCCTGGCCATGGCCACCCATGGGCCGCCAAACCCGGGAGACGGTGCCAAAACCGGCGCTTTTCCCCCGTTTGGCCCCTATGGGGCTTGAACTATCATTGTTGTTACCGCTTCATCCGAGCCCCCAGACCTATGGCCGACAAAAAAGCCGCCTCCAGTGAAAAAGCGCTCTACTGCTCGTTCTGCGGCAAGAGCCAGCACGAGGTCAAGAAGCTGATCGCCGGCCCCTCGGTGTTCATCTGCGACGAATGCATCGACCTGTGCAACGACATCATCCGTGACGAGTTGCCCGGCCTCGAATCCGTCAAGGCCTCGGGCGACGACGTGCCCACGCCGGCCCAGCTCAAGGCCAACCTGGACAACTACGTCATCGGGCAGCAGAACGCCAAGCGCGCGCTGGCCGTGGCCGTCTACAACCACTACAAGCGCCTGCGCCACAAGGTCGCCGCCCGCAAGGACGACGTCGAGCTGGCCAAGAGCAACATTCTCCTGATCGGACCCACCGGCTCGGGCAAGACGCTGCTGGCCCAGACCATGGCGCGCATGCTCAACGTGCCGTTCGTGATGGCCGACGCCACCACGCTGACCGAAGCCGGTTACGTGGGCGAAGACGTGGAAAACATCGTCGCCAAGCTGCTGCAGAGCTGCAACTACGATGTCGAGCGCGCCCAGCAGGGCATCGTCTACATCGACGAGATCGACAAGATCACGCGCAAGTCCGACAACCCCTCCATCACCCGCGACGTGTCGGGCGAGGGCGTGCAGCAGGCCTTGCTCAAGCTGATCGAAGGCACGATGGCCTCGGTGCCGCCGCAGGGCGGGCGCAAGCACCCCAACCAGGACTTCCTGCAGGTCGACACCACCAACATCCTGTTCATCTGCGGCGGCGCGTTTGCCGGCCTGGAGAAGATCATCGAGAACCGCACCGAGGCCTCGGGCATCGGCTTCGGCGCCGTGGTCAAGAGCAAGAAGCAGCGCAGCATCACCGAATCCTTCAAGGAAATCGAGCCGGAAGACCTGATCAAGTTCGGCCTCATCCCCGAGCTGGTGGGCCGCGTGCCGGTGATCGCCGCGCTGTCGGAACTCAGTGAAGACGCGCTGGTCGAAATTCTCACCGAGCCCAAGAACGCGGTCGTCAAGCAGTTCTCCCGCCTGCTGGCGATGGAAGGTGCCGAGCTCGAAGTGCGGCCCGCCGCGCTCAAGGCGATCGCCCGCAAGGCCCTGGCCCGCAAGACGGGCGCGCGCGGCCTGCGCTCGATCCTGGAAAACGCGCTGATCGACACCATGTTCGATCTGCCTGGCATGAGCAATGTGGAGAAGGTGGTGGTCGACGAGTCGACCATCGAGGAAAACAAGCCGCCCTTGCTGGTGTACCGCGAGGCGGCCAAGCAGGCTTGACGCGCCGGCTTCGACCAACCCCGTCACGGATGCGTCCGGTTGAGATCGCTCGCACCGACCCCATTTACCCGTTTTAGTCGAGGTTGAAATGTCCGGACAGACCCCCCTTCCCAGCACGCCGGTCGAACTGCCACTCCTGCCTTTGCGCGATGTGGTGGTGTTCCCGCACATGGTCATCCCGCTGTTCGTGGGGCGGCCCAAGAGCATCAAGGCGCTGGAGTCCGCGATGGAGGCCGAGCGCCGCATCATGCTCGTGGCCCAGAAGGCCGCCGCCAAGGACGAGCCGTCGACCGACGACATGTTCGAAATGGGCTGCGTCGCCACCATCCTGCAGATGCTCAAGCTGCCTGACGGCACCGTCAAGGTGCTGGTCGAAGGTGTGCAACGCGCCAAGGTGCTGACCATCCGCGATGGCGAAAGCCATTTCATCGCCAGCGTGAGCCCGGTCGACCCGGCCGTGGAGCGGGCCGACACCCAGTCCAACGAACTCGAAGCACTGCGCCGCGCCGTGATGCAGCAGTTCGACCAGTACGTCAAGCTCAACAAGAAGATCCCCTCGGAGATCCTCACCTCGATCTCCAGCATCGACGATCCGGGCCGCCTGGCCGACACGATCGCCGCGCACCTGCCGCTCAAGCTCGAGTCCAAGCAGGTGGTGCTGGACCTCGATCCGGTCAACAAGCGGCTGGAGAACCTGTTCGAACAGCTCGAGCGCGAGGTCGACATCCTCAACGTCGACAAGAAGATCCGCGGGCGCGTGAAGCGCCAGATGGAAAAGAACCAGCGCGACTTCTACCTGAACGAGCAGGTCAAGGCGATCCAGAAGGAACTCGGCGAAGGCGAAGAGGGCGCCGACATCGAGGAGATCGAGAAGAAGATCAAGGCCGCCAAGATGCCCGCGGAAGCGCGCAAGAAGGCCGATGCCGAGTTCAAGAAGCTCAAGCTGATGTCGCCCATGTCGGCCGAGGCCACCGTGGTGCGCAACTACATCGATGCGCTGGTCGGCCTGCCCTGGAGCAAGAAGACCAAGATCAAGCACGACCTCGCGCATGCCGAGGCGGTGCTGAACGAAGACCACTACGGCCTGGAGAAGGTCAAGGACCGCATCCTCGAGTACCTCGCGGTGCAACAGCGCGTGGACAAGGTCAAGGCGCCCATCCTGTGCCTGGTCGGCCCACCCGGTGTCGGCAAGACCTCGCTGGGGCAGTCGGTGGCCAAGGCCACGGGCCGCAAGTACGTGCGCATGGCGCTGGGCGGCATGCGCGACGAGGCCGAGATCCGCGGCCACCGCCGCACCTACATCGGCGCCATGCCGGGCAAGGTGCTGCAGAGCCTGAACAAGGTCGGCACGCGCAACCCGCTGTTCCTGCTCGACGAGATCGACAAGCTGGGCACGGACTTCCGCGGCGATCCTTCGAGCGCGCTGCTCGAGGTGCTGGACCCCGAGCAGAACCACACCTTCGGTGACCACTACATCGAGGTCGACTTCGACCTGTCCGACGTGATGTTCGTCGCCACGTCGAACTCGATGAACATTCCGCCGGCCCTGCTGGACCGCATGGAGGTGATCCGCCTCTCGGGCTACACGGAAGACGAGAAGACCAACATCGCGATCCGCTACCTGCTGCCCAAGCAACTCAAGAACAACGGCATCCGTGAAGGCGAGCTGGACGTGCGCGACGACGCCGTGCGCGACATCGTGCGCTACTACACCCGCGAAGCCGGTGTGCGTTCGCTCGAACGCGAGCTCTCCAAGATCTGCCGCAAGGTGGTCAAGGGCCTGCTGCTCAAGAAGTACACGCCCACCGTGGTGGTGAGCGCCGACAACCTCAGCGAATTCCTGGGCGTGCGCAAGTACAGCTACGGCCGTGCCGAGGCGCAGAACCAGGTGGGCCAGGTGGTCGGTCTGGCGTGGACGGAAGTGGGCGGCGATCTGCTGACCATCGAAGTGGCCATCATGCCGGGCAAGGGCGTGATCACGCGCACGGGTTCGCTCGGCGATGTGATGAAGGAATCGGTAGAAGCGGCCCGCACCGTGGTGCGCAGCCGCGCCCGCATGCTGGGCATCAAGGACGAGCAGTTCGACAAGCGCGACATCCACATCCACGTGCCCGATGGCGCCACGCCCAAGGACGGCCCGAGCGCCGGTGCGGCCATGACGACCGCGCTGGTCTCGTCGCTCACGGGCATTCCCGTGCGCGCCGATGTGGCCATGACGGGTGAGATCACGCTGCGCGGTGAAGTCACGGCGATCGGCGGCCTGAAGGAAAAGCTGCTGGCCGCTTTGCGTGGCGGCATCAAGACCGTGATCATCCCGGAAGAGAACGTGAAGGACCTCGCCGAGATCCCCGACAACGTGAAGCAGGGCCTGGAGATCGTGCCGGTGAAATGGATCGACAAGGTTCTCGCCATCGCGCTCGAACGCCAGCCCGTGCCACTCACCGAAGAAGAGGTCGCGGCCCAGATCGCGGCGGCCAGCGTGAGCAAGCCGACGGCGTCTCCCGACGCGGTGAAACATTGATCAAAAAATTTCGGGGGACTTGAAAGAGCCCCTTTTTTCGGGTTAGAATCATGGCTTACCGAAATGCAGCGGCAAACGCAATAGCAGATGCAGCAGCAGGTGGTAAGAAATGCGGGAATAGCTCAGTTGGTAGAGCGCAACCTTGCCAAGGTTGAGGTCGCGAGTTCGAATCTCGTTTCCCGCTCCAAATTCAAAAGGGAAGCTCTGCTTCCCTTTTTTGTCGGAGTTTGAGATCGGTGTCTTTGATGCCGGTCCTGACGGCGCGATAGCAAAGCGGTTATGCCCCGGATTGCAAATCCGGTTAGTCCGGTTCGACTCCGGATCGCGCCTCCAAAAATACCTGATCGAAACATCCAGCTCGCCCATGGCGAGCTTTTTTTTCGTCTGCTCGCCGCGGCTCAGCCCTGGAAGTCCAGGGCGTTGGGTTCGAGCGGCAGGTTCTGCGCACCTCGCAGCAGGCCGATCACTTCCGCGAAGGCATGCACCTCGTCACCCAGGCCTTCGGCGCGAAAGCTCGGCCGTTCTTGCCCCACCGCCGCGACGTGCGGCTTGATGGTCTGGGCGGACTTGCCGTCAAAGCTGGTGAAGGCCGCCCGCACGGGCGTTTGCACGACGCAGCGGCGCAGATCGAAGCCGGTCTCGCAGCCGATGAGGTAGATGCGGTCCTTCTGCATCGAAGCCGGCTCCATCGGCACGAACACCGCCAGGATGCAGTCGCCGGCCCTCACGCCGAAGCCCATGTCCCTGCGGGCGCGGTAGTGGCAAAGCTCGGCATCCTGGGTGGCGCGCCCACCGGCCATGTCTTCGGGCAGGCAGATGGCCAGGTCCTCGCCCGGGCCGATGGCCGGGACGACCCGGGTGCCCTGGGGCAGCGCATCGGCGCTGGGGTCGAGGAAGTAGCCGGGTGGTTGCTGGGTCAGCGCGCAAAGGGTGAGCAGGGCCTCGTAGTCCGGGAGCACATCGCCGGTGAGGAAGGCCGAGGCCAGGCTTTCGTCCACCCCGAGCCTGAAGGCCAGTTCGCGACTTTTTTCACGCATGGCGCCCGGAAAGCCCAGGCGATCCAGGCTCATTCTCAATCGAGCCCTAAAGCGCGCGGAAAGATCGCCGATAGACAGAGGTTCAAGACTTGGCATGAGGGCTGGGCGTTGGGGTGTGGGCGTTGCAAATGGCCTGGTGCCATGGTAGACGCCAACCGGCTGGCTGGGAGTAACACAATGCGCCTTTCGGGCGCGTTGGCGACGCAGCTCAAGAACAGACAGGGGAATGTACACAGATGATGACAGCGCTGATGGACTCGCGGATTCAAGGCAATCTGCACCTGCCCACGTATGAAAGGGCCATTCGCGCCGAAAACCTCAAGGCGCTGGCCCGGCGTTGGCACATCGCGCGCAGTTCCGAACTGGTCGACCCGCGTGTCATCGCACGCTGGTTCCCGGGGCAGCGCAACCTGCTGGAGCTGCTGGCCCTGCTGAGCGAGGACGAAGTCATCAAGCTGGCGGACTGCTCGCATCCGTTGTTTTCCATGATGATCCACACGGGGCTGCTGCCCACGACATCGGCGTCGCTGGTGCAGCCGGGTGAATTCGAGGCCGCCAATCGCCAGGAGGCCTTCATGGCGCTGGCGGTGCGCGTCGACAGCATCAAGACTTCGTTCGACGAGGCCTGCGTGCTGTTCGATCTTTCGATGAGCGAAGCCGTGCACGTCCGCCGCTTCGGACCGCACGAACTCTGGGACATCTCGGCCAACCCCGGCCTGGTGATGTTTCCGGTGGCCAGTGACCACTACTTCGAGGCCGCCGCCACGCGCGACCTGACCTCTTCGCAGAAAACGCAGTTCATGGTCATGAGCCGGCGTTCGAAGAACCGCATTCACTGAAACCAGGGACATCACCATGATCAACACCGCAGGCCGAGCCCTTGCTTCTTCTGGACACAAACGCGTCCTCTTCGAGGACCAGGTATCGGACGAGCGATTCGAGGCCCTGATCGAGTTGACCTCGCGCACCAAGCTGATCGTCAAGCTGCTGGGCACCGACGTGAGCGAGCAGCGAATCAAAGAGGAGATGGACCGCCGCCTTGGGCAGTACGGTATCAAGGTCAAGCGGCCCAGAGGCCTGGGACAAACCACTACGGCCAAGACCTTCCTCGACAGCGCGGCGGAGCGCTTCGAGGCCTCGTACCTGATGGCCCTGCATTTCGGATCGCGCGGCATTGGCGAGTACGCCGTGGTCGAGACGAATTTCGGCAAGGCGCTGGACAAGATGATCGAGGTCTACAACAAGTACCGCCGGACGGTGCCGCCCGTGGGCGACAGCCAGCGCATCACGTTCGAGACCTATGCGTTGCTGGTCGAGGGGCTGCAAAGCCGCGAGATCGAAGTCCGGCAGTGCGGCGCCTGCAACACCAAGCACCCGGTGGTCAAGCAGCACCAGGGCCCCGCGCATTGCCCCGCCTGCGCCACGCAGGACCTTCGCATGGACGAAGCGCGCGCCGAGGTGCAGGCCCGCATCGCCGCGTACCGCCAATCGCGCAACCAGATGCCGAAGTTTGGCTGACACCTTCCCTCTACGGGGCAAAACGGCACCGTAGACCGGGCCGCCGCCGAGGCATTGGGTAGAAAAATACCCGGATGCTTGAAACGTGGCTCTCATCCCTCCCGTCGCGGTCCTGGCCGATCCGCTCAGCGCATGACGCGTCCGCGCCTTCCCGCGCGCGCGGCTCGACATGACGCAGATCTTTTCGCTCAACGCGGCGCGCACCCGCCAGGGCAAGGCGGTCCAGGGCGGTGGAGGCACCGCCTACTGGCCCTTGCAGGCCCTGGAGTCGGGTGGGCCCGAGCAGTGGATCCACGATGCGCTGGCCGGCCAGCCTTATGAGGGGTTCGGCCTGTCCTGCTGGGCGCAGCAGCCCAACCTCAAGGAGGCCACGCTCAGGCTGGCGTCCTTCATCACGCCCTGTTGGCCGTCCGAGGATGGCTCCTCCCTTCTGGTGCGTGCCATCGGGGAAGCGGTCAAACGCTCCGAGGTGGCCGTCGGCAACGGCGAGACCTTCACCGGCCGCTTCGTGGGGGTCTACCTCTACGGCCTGACCATGCACGCGAAGGATGTGGCGCGCGTCTCCATCTCCGGTGTGGACCGGTTCGGCATGGTCCAGCGCTGGCGGCATTTTTCGGAGCCGCTGCAGGCCTGGGCGGTGCGCCATGGCATCGACACACTGGTCGCCGAGGTGTCCGATCCCTTGCCCGCCGAGGTCACCATCGTGGGCATCCGCACGCACATGGTCGTTCGGGTGTCGGACCCCATCGACACCGGCTACCTCATGAAACACGCGGCCCAGGGGTGATGGCGAGCACCGGTTGCCCATGCACAGCGATGACCACGCCCACCTGTACGGACTGAGCGCACGGCGCGCGCCGCGGCACAACCCGGCGTCCTGTTTCGCGTGCCACAAGTACCTGCTCTCCAGCATCATCCAGGTGCTGCAGGAGCGCGAGCATGCGCCACGGCAGGGGCCTGCCGTGATGCTTCGCGTGGTCCACGCGCATTCGCAGCTCGATGCCGACTCGGGCCCTGGCTCGCTCGACTTCACCGAAACCAGCGCCTGGGGCGAACTGCGCTCGGGAGACCCCCACGAGCCTCGGCCGTTCGCCCTGTCGGTGTTCGACACCATGAGCACCGCGGGTCTGGGCGGCTCACTGGCCGACATGCTCTTTCGGCTGGCGCCCGTTCCATGGGCCCAGACCGCCAGCCTCACCGACGAGGAGGTCGCGCACAACAGCATCGTGCACCTCGCGTTCGCACCGCGCCTGCCGGACGATCCCCTGGTCGTTCACAGTTGCAACGCGGCGGGGCAGGGCGTGACCCACCTGCGCCGGTCGGACCGCTGGCAACGTGTGTCCGGCGAAGAGGTCGTGCGGGCCGCATTGCGGCATGCGCACATCACGGGCAAGGGCCCCTCCCAGTCTGGCAACCCGCGGCAAGCCCGCGATGTGCCCACCGCCATGCCCTCCAGCGAGGCCTTCACCAGCACCAGCGAGATTCTCAAGGCCTTCGATCACATCCTCGTGCGGGCCGCCGTGAGAGAGCTGCAGAACCAGGAGGCGATGGAGAGCGGGCGCAGGAGCGTGTGGTTGTGAGCCGAACGCCCGGGAGCGAACCTTGTTGTACCCCCTGAACATTCCTTGCCCGCGCAGTGCCGCCGATCGGGCATCGGCGCCCGCGGCCACCGCCGTGCCCGCCAGGCTCAGCGCCGTCGGGGCCGGTCCCGGTGTCGATCTGGGGGTGGTCGTTCATCTGTGGTCCGAGCACTCCCCGCCCGATGGCAAGGCGCTGTGTGGTGCGCGGCCCAGCGGCATCTTCCATCGATGGCAGGCCCGCTCGGGCGAGCCGGTGTCCTGTGTGAAGTGCCTGGCGGTTCTGGCGGAGGAGACCGCCATGGGCCGCGAGCCTGCCGCCCCCAATGCCCGAACCGTGGAACCGTTTGCTGGAGTCTGTGCACCATGAACCCATCCCTCGTGTCTTCCGCCACACCCGGCTTTCGCCCGCGGGGCGACATTCATCCGGATGACCGCGCTGGCGACGTCATCCCCATGTACCAGCACACGGTCAAGACCCCGCACATGAAAGCCATGCAGGACGTGCTGGACATCACCGCGGTGATCGACTCGGTGCTGGCGCGCGACTTCGGCGGCAAGGGCCGGGGCATCCACTCCAAGCTCGACAGCGTGCGCCACCCGGTGCCGGCCCGGCTGGACCGGCGGCTGCGTTATCTCGCGGCTGTGCGCAACAAGGCCCTCAACGAGCCGGACTGGGAGATTCCGCAGCGCGAGCGCTACCTGGCCGAATGCCGGGCCGCCGCCATCCGCCTGCTCGACATCGGCCGCCGGCGCCAGCGCAGGGCGCACCTGCTGCGCCGCTGGCTGGCGCGCCTGTCGGGCGGCTGAGCGCCGCCCGCGCGATCAGCACCCGAGCGCGGCCAGGCCGGACGCCGCCATCGCCGTTTCCACGGGCAGCGTGAAGTAGACCGCGCAGCCGTGGCCCGGCGTGCTGTCGAGCCAGATGCGGCCGTTGTGGCGCTGCACGATGCGCTGGCACAGGGCCAGGCCCGCGCCGTAGCCCTCGAAGTCCAGCGAGTGGTGCTGGCGCTGGAACATGAGGAACAGGTTGCTGGCCTTGGCGACGTCGAAGCCGGCGCCGTTGTCCACGATGAAGAACAGGCAGGTGCCGTCGCTCTCCGTGCGGCAGCCGATCTGGATCTCGGCCGGCTCGACCTTGCGCGTGAACTTCATGGCGTTGTCCAGCAACCGCGTGAACAGGTCGTTCACCATCGCCGCGTCGGCCACCACCATCGGCAGATCGGGCTGGATCTCCCACTGGATCTGGCGATCGGGGGCGGCCTGCCGCAGGCGCGAGACCACACCTTCGAGCACGTTCGTCATCGCCAGCCGCTCGGGGTGCAGGTCGATGCGGCCGATGCGCGAGTAGGTCAGCAGGTTCTCGATCATCGCGTTCAGGCGCTGCGAGGCCCGTTTCATGGCATCGCGGAAATGCCGGATCTCTTCGCTGGCGTTCTCGCCCAGTTCTTCGGCGATGAGGCCGGCGAAGGTGTTGATGTGCCGCACCGGCCCACGCAGATCGTGCGTGATGGAGTGGGTGAAGATGTCCAGGTCCTTGTTCGGCACGGTGTGCTGGCGCACCCGCTGGGTCACGCGCCGGTCCAGTTCGGCGTTGAGGTCGTTCATGACCCGGTCCAGGTCTTTCATCGCGGTCATGTCGCGCGTGATGCAGGACAACCCTTCCAGCTCGCCGTTGTCGCCGCGCAGGGCCGTGATCAGGGTCTGGCCCCAGAACGCCTCCGCACCGGCGCGCTTGAGCCAGCCGCGGGTTTCCCATTGGCCGCGATCGATGGCCAGCCGGATGGTGTCGTCGATGCCGATCTCCGCCTCTTCACCGACGCGCGGCGCGGCCATGTCGGCCAGGTGCATGTTGCCCACCTGTTCCCGGGAAAAGCCGTGCAGGCGGTGCGCGCTCTCGCTCCATTCGGTGATGCGCCCCACCGGGTCGAGGAAGTAGATGCAGGAGTCCTGCAGCGCATCGGCCATGAGGTCGAAGCGGCGCTTGTTCTGCGCGAGGTCGTCCACGCGCGCTCGCCCGGCGACCTCCTTCGTTTCGACGAAGACCCCCCGGACCACGCCGTCGTGCACGTCGGGCGTGAACGAGGTCTCGGTGAAGGTGTGGGCACCTCCCGGTGTGGACTGCTCCGTGAGCCGCAGCTGTTTCTCGCCACCCAGGGCCTGCATGAAGCGTGGCAGCAGGGCGGGCAGGGCATCCTGGGGAAAACAGTCCTGGAACGGCCGGCCTTCCAGCGCCGAAGGGTCGATGCGCAGGCCGTCGCAGAAGGCCTGGTTGCCAAAGCGGCAGCGCAGATCGAGATCGAAGTGCGCGAGTTGCCATGGCAAGCGGTCGGCAATCGAACGCGCCAGCGCCGCCTGTTCCTGCAACCGCTCGATCGTCAGGGCGCAGGAGGCCTTTTCTGCGGCCTGGGTCGAGGGGGGCACGGACGGTTCAAGGGTGGGCATGGGGAGAGGTGCTTTCTGTCGGTGGCGCTGCCGTGCGCAGCCTGGCACACCAGCCAACGCCCGGAGATGGGGCGGCGCGTGCGGCGTCAACCATACCAGCAGCCTGTGGCGGCTGTGCGACTCGGCGTTGCGTCCTGCGTCAAACGTCCTCAAATTTTTCCGCCCATTCCGAGCAAATTGACACGCTTGGGCGGCCCCCAATGGAGGGCGCCACCCACACAGGGCCGGGCATGTGTGGCATGGCGCCGCGCTTTAGTTCGAAAGCAGTCGTTTGCCGATGTCGCGCCGCGCGAGGCCGGACCTACGGGGGGATTTGGACCCAAAGAGCGAAGGGGTCGAGGAGGGGCGAGAGCCAAGAATCCACCGGTACCCCAACAGGACCCATCGAATGAATGCACTCAGGCTCATGCGCGACAAGCTGCCCTCGGGGAAAGCCTTGGGCGGCGCCTTGCGTCCTGAACTGGTGTCCCGCCTGCTGCCGGTCGTGCTGCTGGCGATCGGCATCACGGCCCTGGTGATGATGTTCCTGTGGAACGACCAGGCCAGCTACAAGCCGGTGTTCGGTGCGCGCGAGCAGGTGCCGGTGTCGGACATGATGGCCGCGCTGGATGCCGAGGGCATTGCCTACCGGCTGCACCCCGAGTCGGGCCAGGTGCTGGTCTCGTCCTCCGACCTCGGCCGCGCCCGCATGCTGCTGGCGGCCAAGGGCGTCACGGCGCGCCTGCCCGAAGGGCTGGAACTGATGGACAAGAACGACCCGCTGGGCGTCACGCAGTTCGTGCAGGACATCCGCTTCCGCCGCGGCCTGGAAGGCGAGCTGGTGCAGAGCATCACCTCGATGGACGCCGTGCGCTCGGCCCGCGTCCACCTGTCCGTGGCGCGCTCCTCGACCTTCGTGCTCAACGCCCAGGACAAGAGCACCGCCTCGGTGGTGTTGAGCCTGCACCCGGGGCGCACGCTGGGCAACGAACAGATCGCCTCCATCATCCAGCTGGTGGCCGGCAGCGTGTCCAACCTGGACCCGTCCCGCGTGAGCGTGGTCGATCAGGCCGGCCGCCTGCTCTCCGCGCGCGTCGATGTGAAGGACGGCATCGATCAGGGCAGCTTCGCCGACGAGGCGGTGCGCAAGGCGCAGAACGACATCCTGCAGAACGCGCACCAGCTGCTGCAGCCGCTGCTGGGCGCGGGCAACTACAACGTGAGCGTGGCGGTCGAACTCGGTCAGGACCGCGTGCAGGAAACCCAGGAGCGCTACGGCGACGCGCCCAAGGTCACCAACGAAGCCTCGCGCGAGGAGAGCAACCGCGACCGCGTGGCCCTGGGTGTGCCGGGCTCGCTCAGCAACCGCCCGGCCACGCCGGCGCCCGACGCGAACGCGGCGCCCAACACCGCCGAGCGCAGCGCCGTCACCCGGCAGTTCGCCTACGACCGCAGCGTCACCACCATCCAGCGCGCGCGTGGCCAGCTCAAGAAACTCAGCGTGGCCGTCGTGCTCAACGACGGCGCCGCGCCCGGCGCGGCCGCCACCGGCTGGGCCCCGCAGGACATCGCGCGCATGGAGGGCCTGCTGCGCGGCGGCCTGGGCATCAACGCCGAGCGGGGCGACCAGCTCGTGGTCTCCTCGCTCGCGTTCCCGGGCGCCGCGCCCGCCGTGCCCTGGTACGAGGAACGCGAGACCGTGTTCGAGTTCGTGACCTGGGGCCTGTACGTGCTGGGCGCGCTGCTGTGCTACTTCCTGCTGGCGCGCCCGCTGCTGCGCATCCTGCGCGAGCGCCACAAGCCGCCGGCCGAAGTCGGCATGACCGACCTGATCGCGCTGGAGGGCGGGGCGGGTGCCGCCGCCGCCGAGTCGCCCGCGCTCGCGAACCCGGCGCCGGCCGTCGCGGCGCTGCCCCACAAGGCCCAGGCGGCGAACTCGGGCGCGATGGTGCCGCTGCTCGCCGACTACGACCTGCCACCACCCGGCTCGCCGGTGGAGGTGCTGGTCAATCACTTGAAGGTGCTGGCCCAGAAGGAGCCGGAGCGCGTCGCCGAAGTTGTCAAACAGTGGGTTCAGAAAAATGCCGCCATCACCTGATCTCGAAGGGGCCGATGCCGGCTCGCTCTCGTCCACCGAACAGGCCGCCATCGTGCTCCTGAGCATGGGCGAGCAACCGGCCGCGGCCGTGTTGCAGCACCTCTCGCGCGAGGAGCTGCTGGATGTCACCCAGGTCATGTCGCGCATGAGCGGGATCAAGGTGGACATGGCGCGCACCGCGCTGCAGCACTTCTTCGACGACTACCGCGAACAAAGCGGCGTGCACGGCGCCTCGCGCGCCTACCTCAAGAGTTCGCTCGACATGGCGCTGGGCGCGAACATCGCCAGCAGCGTGCTCACCCGCATCTATGGCGACGCCATCCGGCCGAAGATGGCACGGCTGCAGTGGGCCTCGTCGCGCTGGATCGCCGACCGCATCGCGGCCGAGCACGAACACATGCAGGCGGTCTTCCTCGCCTTCCTGCCCTCGGCCCTGGCCAGCGAGGTCATCGAGCGCCTGCCCGAGGACAACCGCGACCTGGTGCTGATGCAGATCGCCCAGCTCGGCCACGTGGAGCACGACATCCTGCGCGAGCTCGAGGTGCTGGTCGACGCTTACCTGGCGAGCCTGGAAACCCAGAGCGCCACGGTGGAAGGCGTGCGCCAGGCCGCCGAGATCATCAACCGCATGCCCGGCAACCGCCAGAAGGTGGTCGAGCAGATGCGGGCGCGCGACCCGGCCGTGGTGGCGCAGATCGAGGTCAGCATGTACGACTTCTTCATCCTCTCGCGCCAGACCGAGGACGTCATCACCCGCATCATCGAAGCCTCGCCGCTGGACCTGTGGGCCGTGGCGCTCAAGGGCGCGGACCCCGAGGTGCGCCGCAAGGTGCTGCAGGCCATGCCGCGGCGCCAGGCGCAGGCCTTCGAAGACACGCTGCGCCGCACCGGGCCGGTGCCGCTCAGCCGCGTCGAGCAGGCGCGCGCCGAGATCATGCGCGAGGTCAAGGCGCTGGTGGATGCCGACGAGATCCAGATCCAGCTGTTCGCGGAGGCGGTGGTCGCATGAAGACCTACCGGCCGCACCGGTTCCCGCCGCTGAGCCGCTTCACGCCGGCCCAGGCGGTGTCGCCCGGCGACGCCGAGAGCGCGCAGGCGGCATGGGCCGAAGGCTTCCAGCAGGGCATGGACCGGGGCTACCGCGAGGGTCATGACAGCGGGGTGGAGCGCGGCGTGGCCGAAGGCCGCCTGCAGGGCCTGCGCGAGGGCCGCGACGAAGGACAGGCCGAGGCCCGCGCGGCCGTGCTGGCCCGCTGGCAGGCCTATGCCGCGCCGGTGGACGCCGCGCTCGCGGCCCTGCACCAGGCCCAGGACGACTACCAGAAGGCCTTGCGCAGCGAGGTCGTCGATCTCGTGGGCAAGGTGGCCCGCCAGGTGATCCGCGCCGAGCTCACGCTGCAGCCCACGCAGTTGCTGGCGCTGGTGGAAGAGTCGCTCAAGACCATGCCGCCGGCCACCGGCGAGATCGAGGTGTTCCTCAACCCGGAAGACCTGGAGCGCATCCGCGATCTCGACCCCGTGCGCGCCCGCGCCTGGAAGCTCATGGCCGACAGCCGCCTCGACGCCGGCGAGTGCCGCGTGCACTGCGGCGGCCAGGAGGCCGACGCGGGCTGCCGCCACCGGCTGCAGGCCTGCATGGAGCAGATCGGCGCGCAGCTGCTCGACACCGAACCCCTCGCCGCCGAGCCGGCGCCCGCCACGGAGCTCGCCGCATGATCGCCGAGCGCCTGAAGTCCGTCGAACTCACCGAGGTGCCGGTCTCCGTGCCCACGGGGCGGCTCGTGGGCGCGGCGGGCATGCTGCTGCACGTCAAGGGCTGCCAGCTGCGCATCGGCCAGCGCTGCCGCATCGAGGTGGGGCCGGGCGACTGGGTCGAGGCGCAGGTGGTGGGCTTTCGCGACGAGATGACCTCGGTCATGCCCTTCAAGAAAACCGATGGCCTGAGCGCCGGCGCGCGCGTGCTGCCGATGGCGTCGGACAGCGAACTGCTGATCGGCCCGTCCTGGCTGGGCCGCATCGTCAACGGCCTGGGCGAACCCATGGACGGCCTGGGCCGCCTCGGTGGCGAGCACCGGCTGGGCAGCCAGCCGCCGCGCGTGGACCCGCTGCGCAAGCGGCCCGTGCACGAGCCGCTGGACGTGGGCGTGCGCGCCATCAACGGCCTGCTCACGCTCGGCCGTGGCCAGCGTGTGGGCCTGATGGCCGGCAGCGGCGTGGGCAAGAGCGTGCTGCTGGGCCTCATCACGCGCCAGACCGTGGCCGACGTGGTGGTGGTCGGCCTCATCGGTGAACGCGGCCGCGAGGTGCGCGAGTTCATCGATCTCTCCCTCGGCCCCGCCGGCCTGCGCCGCGCGGTGGTCGTGGTGGCGCCGGCCGACGAGTCGCCGCTGATGCGCCTGCGCGCCACCGAGCTGTGCCACTCCATCGCCGCGCACTACCGCGACCGGGGCCAGAACGTGCTGCTGCTGCTGGACTCGCTCACCCGCTACGCCATGGCGCAGCGCGAGGTGGCGCTCTCGCTCGGTGAGCCGCCGGCCACGCGCGGTTACCCGCCCTCCGTGTTCAGCGCGCTGCCGCAGCTGGTGGAGAGCGCGGGCAACGGCGAAGGCGAGGGCAGCATGTCCGCCATCTACACCGTGCTCGCCGAGGGCGACGACCAGCAGGACCCGGTGGTGGACACCGCGCGCGCCATCCTGGACGGCCACATCGTGCTCTCGCGCGCGCTGGCCGAGCGCGGCCACTACCCGGCGATCGACATCGGCCAGTCCATCAGCCGCTGCATGTCGCTGGTGGCCGAGCCGGCGCACAGCGCCGCCGCGCGCTCCATGAAGGCGCTGCTCTCCAGCTACCAGCAGGTGCGCGACCTGCTGCCCATGGGCGCCTACGTGCCCGGCGCCGACCCGCAGGCGGACCGCGCCGTGAGCCTGTACCCGCGCATCGAGGCCTACCTGCACCAGGGGGTGAAGGAGAGCGCCCCCCTGACGGACTGCCTGCGCGACCTGAGCGAGCTGATGGCATGAACCCACCCACCCACCTCGTCACCCTCGGCCACCTGGTCACCGCGCGCGAGCGCGAGCAGGAGCGCATCGGCGCCGAGCTGAGCCGCCAGCAGTCGGTGCGCGAGCGCATGCAGCGCAGCGTGGATCGGCTGCACGCCATCTGCGACGCCGCCGGGCCTTCGGGCGCCCAGCCCTTCCTGCTGGCCGCCAACTGCGCGGCCTACAAGCAGTCGGTGATGGGCCTGGCGCAGGAGCAGCAGCGCAGCCTGGAGCGCCACAGCGCCGAGGTGGAGGCCACCCGCGTGGCCCTGCACGCCGCCTTTCGCCAGCGCGAAGGTGTGGCCCAGGTGCTGCACAAGCGCGAGCGCGAATGGCGCCTGGCCGGTGAAGTGCGGGCGCGAAAACAGCTGGACGACGTGGCCCTGACCGTCTGGCGCCGCACTGAGCGATGAAAAATGGCCCCCACGCTCCACCGCTGCGCGGGTCGCTGCCCCCCAGGGGGACTTTTTCATCTTGGGGCGGCCCGGCGATGAAAAAAATCCAGCCCCTCCTTCAAAAACCGCTGCTCCCGGTCGCCTTACCGGGCATGGGCGGGGCTTTTCCTGCCAGATCAGGAGCAACCATGGACATCAACCCGACCCAGATGGCGACCCAGCTCGCCACCATCTACACGCAGGGCACGCAGGACATCATCACGCGCGACAGCAAGAGCGCCGATGCCACCAACGCGGGCTACACCCGCCTGCGCTCGGCCCTCGCGGCGTTCAACACCGCGATGGACGCGCTCTCGGGCAAGAAGGGCCTGGTCAAGAACAGCGCGACCGTCGCCGGCAGTTCCGGCGCCACGGGCACCGCCTCCGCCACGGCCCAGCCCGGCACCTACAGCTTCTTCGTGGAGGCCGTGGCCTCCAACCACCAGATCGCCTTCGCCGACCTGCCCGCCGTGCCCGTGGCCACCGGTGGTCCGCTGGTGATCCAGCAGGCCGACGGCAGCAGCTTCAACGTCAACCTGCTGATGGCCGACGCCGATGGCAACGGCACCATCTCGCAGACCGAGATCGCGCGCGCCATCAACCAGGCCTCGGGCAACGCGGGCAAGGTGACGGCCCAGGTGGTCAACACCGGCAACGGGTCCCAGCTGATCCTCTCGTCCGGCGCCAGCGGCGAGGACGGCGCGATCACCGTCGACGCCAGCGGCCTGCCCGCCGGGGCCCTCAAGGACGCCCTGAGCGCCACGCCCAACGAGCTGGCGCAGGCGCGCGACGCGGTGGTGTGGCTGGGCGACCAGGGCACGGGCGTGCGCATCCAGCAGGCCAGCAACACCGTGACCGCCATCGACGGCGTGACCCTCAGCCTCACCCGCGCCATGTCCACGGGCGACGCCCCCGCCACGCTGACCGTGGCCGCCGACGAGGCCGGCACCGCCGACAACGTGCGCAGCTTCGTGACCGCCTTCAACACCTTGCAAGGCATCATCAACGACCTCACCAAGACCGACATCAACGCGGCCTCGCGCGGCGTCTTCGCCAGCGACAGCAGCGTTCGCGCGCTGCGCACCCGCCTCAACGACATCGTGCGCCAGGACTTCGGCGGTGTGCGCCTGTCCGAACTGGGCATCTCCACCGACCGACAGGGCGCGCTGACCTTCGACGCGGCCAAGCTGAAGAAGACGCTGGACGTCAAGCCCGACGCGCTGGACAAGGCCTTCGGCTCGTCCAGCCTGTCGGCGCCCTCGGGCTTGCTGGGCTCGATGAACACCTACCTCAAGACCTGGCTCGACTCGGGCAATGGCCAGATCAAGCGCCGCCAGGACTCGGTGCAGACCCTGCAGCGCGACATCACCAACCGCCAGGCGCGCCTGGACGAGCAGTTCGCGATGTCCTACGAGCGCTACCTGCTGCAGTTCACCCAACTTCAATCCCTGATGGGCCAGCTCAACCAGACCTCGGGCATGTTCGGATCGTCCACCTCGGCCACCGCCTGAGGACCGACCGCACCGCCCGTCATCACCCCCGACGAGGACTTCCTTGACATACGACGCATACGAGAGCTACGCCCAGGTCGACCTGGGCGCCCAGACCGCACAGGCCTCGTCCGTGCAGCTGGTGCTCATCCTGATGAACGGTCTGCAGGACGAGCTGGCGCGCGCGCGCGCCCACATCGAAGGCAGCCGCTTCGAGGCCAAGGCGCGCAGCCTCGACAAATGCGTCGGCATGCTCAATGGCCTGTCCAGCTCGCTGGACACGGACGCCGGTGGCGAGGTGGTCGCGCAGGTCGCGGAGGTCTACGACTACTGCGCCCGCCGCCTGCACGAGGCCGGGGTCCGGCTCGACGTGGGCATGGTCGACGAAGTGGGCCGGCTGCTGCGCACGCTGCAGGAAGGCTGGGAAGGCATGCAGGCCCACCATGGATAAGCGCCAGGCGCTTCTGGACCTGGCGGCGCGCCTGCGCCACGAGACGCAGGCCGCCGACTGGGCCGCGCTGGCCCGCACCGATCAACAGCTCGCCGCGCTGCTCGCCCGCCTGCCCGCCGTGGCGGCCCTGAGCGCGCCGGAGCAGGCCGCGCACCACGCGCTGCGCCAGGCGCACGAGGCCGCGCGCACCGCCTGCGCGCAGGCCCATGCCCAGGCCCACGAGCGCCTTCAGGCGCTGTGCGACCAGCGCACCGGCTGGACCGCCTACGCCCTGAGCACCGACCTGCAGGAGGCCTTGCCATGAACGCCGCATCCCCCGTCCTCAACCTCGCCCCCGCAGCGTCCGCACCGATCGGTGCCGCGCCGATCGCGCCGCCGGCCGATGGACAGGCCGCGCCGCCGGGCGATTTCGCCGACCTGCTGGCCGTGGGCGAAGGCGTGGAACCCATCGACGCCGCCGACCCCACGCTCCCCACCGAGATCGGCCTGCTCGATGAAGAGCCGGCGGCCGATGACGACGGTGAGCAGGCGCGCGACGACGGCCCGGCCGAACCCACGGAGCCGATGCCGTCCGCCGCCCTGGCCACGGTGCAGTGGACGGTGGGTGTGGAGCGCGCGCTGCAGCTGGCGCTGCGCTCCTCGCAGGCCGCGCCCGCCGCGCCGCCGCCGGGCACCGCGCCCGTGGCCCTGTTCCAGACCAGCCCGGCACCCGCGACGTCCCTTGCGGCGGTGCCCGTGCCCGCCGACCCCGCCGTGTCCGATGCCTCGGCGCCGTTGCCGGCGGCCGCACCGGCCGGGCAGGGCAGCACCACGGCCGATGCCGGCGCGCGCGCGCCGCGCTTCGAACTGCCGCCGGTGCAGGCCGGCCCCGCCGCCGCGACCGCGCCGGCCACGGGCAACGCCTTCGTGCTCGAAGGCGACAGCGTGCGCCTGCCCGCCGCCGAGCCCGACCTGTGGCAGCGCCCGCTCGCGCAGGCGCTGGGCGATCGGCTGCAGGTGCAGGCCTCGCAAGGCATCGAGCAGGCGCGCATCCGGCTGGAGCCGCCGGCCCTGGGCCGCATCGAAATCGTGCTGCGCCAGGAGGCCGGCCAGCTGCAGGTGCAGCTCAGCGCCTCCCACCACGACGTGGTGCGCCAGCTGCAGGCCATGGGCGAAGGCCTGCGGCAGGAACTCACGCACAAGCAGGGCAGCCCCGTCACGGTGCAGGTGTTCGAAGACCGCGCGCTCGCCGACGGCCGCTCCCCGCACCGCGAACGCCAACACCCACCGCAGCAGGAAGACCGGCCCGGCCAGGGCCTGCTGAGTGAATCGAAGGCCGACGGGCGCGCCTTCACCCTGGCCTGAAGCGCCACCGACCGACCGCCACCGAGCCTGCCCGCATGAAAAAAGTCAAACTGATCTCCCTCGTCGTCGGCGTCGCGCTGCTCACCGCCGCGGGCGGCGGCGCGGCGGCCTACTGGCTGCTGCGCCCGGCCAAGCCGGCCGTGGCCGGCGCTCCGGCGCCCGACAAGCGCGAGTACCGCTACGTCACGCTGGACAAGGTCATCGTGATGCTGCGCGGGCGCGAAGGCGGCCCGCTGACCAACTACCTCGCGGTGGACCTGGTGTTCAAGACCCCCGTGGCCGACGAGGCGCAGACCAAGCAGCAACTGCCCAAGCTGCGCTCGATCGCGGTGCGCTCCCTCTCCGAGTTCACGCTCGAACAGGCCGGCATGCTCACCATCCCCGCGCTCTCCGACCATGTGCAGAAGGCCTACGTCGAGAGCTTCAAGGCCGAGGCGCGGGCCATGCCCTTCGGTGAAGTGATGATCGGCAAGCTCATCATCGAGTGAGCGACGGCATGTACGGCGGTTACACCGAAATGGCCAGCGTGGCCGCGGCCGAGCTCGGCGCGGCGGACGAGCAGAAGCACCTGCTGGCGTTCACGCCGCTGGTGCGGCGCACCGTGCGCCAGCTCAGCTCGCAGGTCGGTGGCACCATGGACCGCGACGACATGATGCAGATCGGCCTCATGGGCCTGCTCGAGGCCCTGCGCCGCTACGGCGAGCCCGACGACCGTTTCCCCGCTTTCGCCAGCCTGCGGGTGCGCGGCGCCATCCTGGACGAGCTGCGCCGCCAGGACTGGCGGCCGCGCTCGGTGCGCCAGGAGAGCTTTCGCCTCAAGACCGAGGTGCGCGAACTCACGAAGCGCATGGGGCGCGAACCCACCGAGGCCGAGGTGCTGGCCGGGCTGGACATCAGCCCCGAGGCCTACCTGGCCTACCAGCAGGACAGCAACGCCGAGACCCTGGCCAGCTTCGACGACATGTTCGACGCGCTGTCCAACGAGGCGTCCGCCCAGCGCTCGCCGGAAGCCGAACTGGTGCTCAAACGAAGCCTACAGCAGGCTTTGGGCACGTTGAGCGAGCGTGAACAGCGCGTCATTCAGCTCTACTACGAATACGAACTGAGCCTCAAGGAGATCGCGGCGGTGCTGGGCTTGACCGAAGCCCGCATCTGCCAGATCAACAAGGCCGCCCTGCAGAAGATGAAAACCGTCCTGCAGACCGACTGACCGATTTTTCAAAGCCCAGCCATGCAACTCTTCGTCGGCGCCCTTGTCATCCTCCTCACCGTCTTCGGCGGCTTCCTGCTGGGCGGCGGAGACCTCGCGGTGGTCTGGGAACCGGTGGAACTGCTGATCATCGGCGGCGCCGGCCTGGGCGCCATCATCGTCGGCAACCCGCGGCACGTGCTCAGCGAGATGGGCATCCAGCTGCGCAAGCTGGTCGGCTCGCGCAAGCAGGGCGAGGAGTTCCAGCGCCAGCTGCTGCTGCTGATGTACGAGCTGCTGCAGACGGCCGCCGGCGGCATCAAGGCCCTGGACGCCCACGTGGAAGAGCCGCACAAGAGCGCCATCTTCATGAAGTACCCGCTGGTGCTCGACGAACCCAAGCTGCTGCACTTCATCGTCGACAACTTCCGCCTGATGGCCATCGGCAAGATCAACGCCCACGAACTGGAGGGCGTGCTGGAGCAGGAGCTCGAGACCATCCACGAGGAGCTGAACCAGCCGGCCAAGTCGCTGCACAAGATCGCCGAGGCCATGCCCGGCTTCGGCATCCTGGCCGCCGTGCTGGGCATCGTGATGGCGATGAACTCGGTGGGCGCCGGTGCCGGCGCGGGCGAGATCGCGGCCAAGGTGGCCGCGGCCATGGTCGGCACCTTCATCGGCATCTTCCTGTGCTACGCCGTGCTCGACCCCATCAGCAACATGATGAAGCAGCTGGTGAAGGAGGAGATGTCGCACATGGAAGCCGTCAAGGTGGTGCTGGTCACCCATGTCTCGGGCAAGGTCGCGCTGCTGGCGATCGACGCCGGGCGCCGCCTGGTGCAGCTCAACATCAAGCCCAGCTTCTCCAAGCTGGAGTCCTGGATCAACGCGCTGGAGGGCCGCGAAGAGGAGCCCAAGCAAGAGTTCAACCGACGCGCGGGGATCGCCGTGTCCAAGCTTGACCACGCCACCATCGTCAAGCGCGCCTCGCGGCGCCACGACGAAGAGGCGCACGGCGGGGCCTGGAAGGTGGCCTTCGCCGATTTCGTGCTCGCGCTCATGTGCCTGTTCATGGTGCTGTGGGTGCTCGCCGCGCGCGACAAGGAAGAGCTCAGCGGCCTGATGACCGCCAGCGGCGGGCACGTGGTCAACGAAGGGCGCGGCCCCCGCGTCGAAACCGTGGGTGGGCCGCGCGGCAGCCTGATCGAACGTTTTCCCATGCCGGTCCGCGGGTCGGGCGGCGGCCCGATGGCGGGCGAGCAGGTGGGCGAGGTGCAGCCGCGCGAACCGGGCCAGCGCGTGCGCTACGAAACGCCCGCGCAGCTGCAGGACCTGGCCGAGCTGCTCAAGCTGATGAGCGAGCAAGCAGGCCTGCAGGCCAACCTGCAGACCATCGTCACGCCCTACGGGCTGCGCATCATGCTGCACGACACCGACCGCGAAGGCATGTTCCAGCTCGGCAGCGCGACGCCCGGCGCGAAATTCAAGGACATGCTGCGGCGCATGGGCCCGCTGTTCGCGAAGATCGAAAACAGCATGCTCATCGTCGGCCACACCGACGCCAGGCCCTATGCCGGCGCGGGCCCGCACACCGCATCGAACTGGACGCTCTCGAGCGACCGCGCCGCCGCCGCGCGCGCGCACCTGATGGATGGCGGCATGCCCGCGCGCAACGTGTTGCAGGTGGTCGGCATGGCCGATCGCGCGCCCTTCGAAACCGGGGACGCCCACGCCAGCGTGAACCGGCGCATCGAATTGCTCGTGCTCACCGAAGGCCAGAGCGGGGCCATCGCCGCCATGTTCGGCGCGCCTACGGACCAGCACCCACTGGTGCCCGGCGTGCAGACCGAGATGCCCAGCTTGGACGTGCTCGCGGCGCTGCGCGCGTCCCTGCTCAAGGCCAGTCAGGGCATCCCCGGCCTGCAGCAGGTGATGGACCGCGGCGCCAACCACCCCCCCGTCACCCCATGAACGCCCTTCAGGCCGCAGGCGAATGCAAACCCGACGAACGCGAGGAGATCGCATGAGAATTTCCGGCAACCCCGGCACCGAGCCCGCCGCCGCGGCGCGCGCCGCCGACGCGCCCCGCACCGACGCGGCCAGCGCCGGCGCGCCCTCGGTGGCCACCGCGCCGGCCGCGCTGGCCTCGGGCGTCATGCAGCCCGCCATGGACGCGCTGCGCGGCATGTCGGACGTGGACACGGCCCGCGTCGCCGAGATCCGCGAAGCCCTGGCGCGCGGCGAGATCCGCTTCGACGCCGGCAAGCTCGCCAGCCTCATCACGCGCTACCACGGGAGCCGGCCGTGAGCGTGCGGCGCGAGTGCGTGGCCTTCCTGGAGCTGGTGCGCGACGACCAGACCGACTTCCAGGCCATGCGCGACCTGCTGCAGGCGCAGTTCGACGCCGCGCTGCGCCACGACCCCGTGCGCGTGGCGGCCGTCTGCGAATCCATTTCGGCACTGACCGAGCGCATCACCCAGCGCGGCCACGAACGGCTCGCGCTGGCGCGGCGCATCAGCGGCGCCGACGGCCACGCGGCCTACGAGATGGTGCAGCAGGCCTTGCCGCACGGCGTGCGCGCCACCGTGAAGCAGTGGTACACCGACCTGCAGGCCATGGTGACCGAGTGCCAGCGCCTCAACGCGCGCAACTGCGACCTGCTGATGGGCCAGTACGAGATCATGCAGCGCGTGCTCAACGACGAGGTGCACACCTATGCGCCTGCCTGACGCGCGCTTCGCGGCGGTGTCGCCCGCCATGGCGATGGAAGGCATGGCGCCGCTGCCGCGCGCGGGCGCGGGTGGCTTCAGCGCGCTCATGCGCTCGGTGGACGGCGAGGTGCGCCGCTTCATCGCCCAGGGCTCGGGCGCCAGCCTGCCGGGCGGGCTCACACCCGAGGCCGCGTCGCTGCGCCTGCGCATGGCCACGGCCGCCGCCGAGGCGCCGGGCGCCCGCCCCGCTTCGGGCGAGGGGGTGCCCGAGGCCGAACGCGCCGCCTTTCTCAACCGCATCGCACCCTGGGCCGAAAGCGCTGGCCGTGCGCTGGGCGTGGCGCCCGAACTGGTCGCGGCCCACGCGGCGCTCGAATCGGGCTGGGGCCGGCAACCGCTGCGCGCGGCCGACGGCAGCGACACGCACAACCTGTTCGGCCTCAAGGCCACGGGCGGCTGGAAGGGCGGCACCACCGACGCGCTCACCACCGAGTTCAGCAACGGCGAGGCCCACAAGACCACCGAGCGCTTCCGCGCCTACGCCGATCCGGGCGAAGCCTTCCAGGACTACACGCGCCTGCTGCGCGACAACCCGCGCTACCGGGGCGCCATCGACGCGGGCCAGGACGCGCGGGCTTTCGCCCAGGGCCTGGCGGCGGGCGGCTATGCCACCGACCCGGCCTACGCCGGCAAGCTGGAGCAGGTGGCCCGCCAGATCCAGGGAGCCAACCGATGAGGCGCCAGCGCTACTCGGCGGGTTCGACCACGCCCTCGTCGACGACGCGCGCGCTCAGCGTCTTGCCCGACGCGGTGTTGCGCACCCGCACCAGCTCGCCGAGCGAGCCGGCCTGCAGGCTCTCGCCCGCGTTCTCCACCGACACGCCGCCCTGGCGCGCGACGATGCGCACGGCCGCCCCGCGCTTGACCAGCACGGCCTTGTTCAGCAGGCGCGCCTGCAGCACCTGGCCTTCGCGCAAGGCGCGCCGGCTCGACTGCCCCACCGCTTCATCCGCGATGCCCAGGGCATCGGCCATCTGCGTCACGTCGCGGCGCTCGGGCCGCACGTCCGCGGCGGTGAGTGCCTTGCCGGCGGCGATCGCCCCGGCGCTGACCAGCACCTCGGCCTCGAGCGTCACGCGCGCCACGAACCCGTGCGTCCAGCCCGGTGTGTCCGGGCAGCTCACCTTGAGCGGCATGCGGGTCGGGTGGCGGGCGTCGCCCAGGTCCACCGCGACCGGGCTGGCGCACTGCAGATTCGCGGGCGCGCGGCTGCCCAGCTTCACGCTCACTTCAGGGGCTTTCCAGCCCAGGTCTTCGGCGTGGGCGAGCCAGTGCGCGCGCACCGCCTGCTCGACCTGCGGCAGCACGGGCGCCGCCACCGCGAGCGCGGGCAGGGCGCCGAACCAGACAAGCAACTTCAAACAGAAAGGACTGCGCATGGGTATCGATATCGGGCAAGTGATCGCGGTGCATGCCGACGCACTGCAGTTGCGGGCGGAGCGGACCAAGGTGCTGGCCTCCAACCTCGCCAACGTGAACACCCCGGGTTACCAGGCCCGCGACATCGACTTCGCCGCCAGCCTGGAACGGGTGATGAGCGAAGGCGGGGAGGGGCTTGAAACGGGCGATGGCGGCGAGCTGATGTACCGCGTGCCGCACCACCCTTCGGCGGATGGTAACACCGTGGAATTGGGCGTCGAGCAGGCGGCCTTCGCGCAGAACGCGGTCGGTTTCCAGACCAGCCTGACCTTCGTCCAGATGAAATTCAAAGGCCTGGCGCAGGCCATCGCGGGGCAGTAAACATGTCGTTCGAAAGCATCAGCCGCATCGCGGGCTCGGCCATGTCGGCCCAGACCGTGCGCCTCAACACCATCGCCAGCAACCTGGCCAACGCGGAAGCCGCCTCGGGCGTGGAGGGCGACACCTACCGCGCGCGCAAGCCGGTCTTCGCCACGATTTACGACAACGGCGGCAGCAGCGCCACGCCCGGCGCCAGCGTGCAGGTGCTCGACGTGGTCCAGAGCGAAGAGCCGCTGCGCCGCATGCACCAGCCCGACCACCCGCTGGCCAACGAGGCCGGCGACATCTACCTGCCCAACGTGAACCCCGTGGCCGAGATGACCGACATGATGTCGGCCTCGCGCGCTTTTGAAACCAGCGTCGAGGTGCTGACCCGCACCCGCCAGATGCAGATGGCCGTGCTGCGGCTGGGAGAGTCCTGACCATGGAAGCCATCACCGATCTGACCCAGAAGTCGGCGCAGACCGCCGCCGAAGCGCCGGTGGCCGCGAACGCGGACGCCGGCACCAAGGACATGTTCCTCAAGCTGCTGGTGGCGCAGGTGCGCAACCAGAACCCGCTGGAGCCCAGCGACCCGGCCGAGTTCGTCAACCAGCTCACGCAGCTGAGCCAGACCGAAGCCATGCAGAACGTGGTGGCGCAGACGCGCAACAGCGCCTCCATGCTGGAGAGCCTGCAGGTGCTCTCGCTCGGCGCCCAGGTGGGCAGCCAGGTGTCGGTGGTGACCGAGTCGGTGATCCTCGGCACCGAGAAGGTCTCGGGCAGTTTCGAGCTCGACGCCGCGAATTCCAACCTGGCGGTGGTGCTCACGGCGCCAGATGGCCAGAAACACCGCGTAGAGCTGGGTGCCCAGAGCGCCGGTACCGTGTATTTTTCAGTGGACCCCCAGACGCTGGGCCTGCCGGGTGGCAGCTACGACATCGCCGTCGACGGCGGCGAAGGCGTGTCCCCCGATGTGGAGATCCAGAGCGAACTCACCAGCGTGAAGCTCTCGCCCACCGGCGGTGTGCTGCTGCAGGTGGCGCACCTGGGGGACGTGCCTTCCCATGCCATCACCGGCTTTTTCGGCCGCCCGAAGACCTCCAACAGTTGATTTAAGGACCTCCTTCCATGAGCTTCAACATTGCCCTCGGCGGCGTCAACGCCATCAACACCCAGCTGGAAGCGATCAGCAACAACATCGCCAACGCCGGCACCTACGGCTTCAAGTCCAGCCGCGCCAACTTCGCCTCGATGTACGCCGATGGCCAGGCCATCGGTGTGGAGGTCGGCTCCATGTCGCAGACCATCGGCACCAGCGGCGGCGCGCTCAACACCGGCCGCAGCATGGACGCCGCGATCCAGGGCAAGGGCTTCTTCGTCACCAAGGACACCAACGGCGAGACCCTGTTCACCCGCGTGGGCATCTTCGGCGCCGACAAGGACGGCTACGTCACCGACAGCTTCGGCCGCCGTGTGCAGGGCTACGCCGCCGTGCCGGGCAGCACCGCGCTCGGCGCCCTGGGCGACATGCAGATCGAAAAAGGGCAGCTGCCGGCGCAGGCCAGCAGCACGCTCGACTACGTGGGCAACCTCTCGGCCGACTGGCCCAACCCCGCCGTGGCGCCGTTCTCGCCAACCGACCCGCAGTCGTACAACGGTTCCATGGTCTCGGTGGTGTACGACTCGCAAGGCACCAAGCACACGGTGACGCAGTACTTCGTGAAGACCAACCCGAACGAAGTCACGGTGCACTACACCTTCAACGGCGCGGCCTTGCCCGCGGGCTCGCAGACCGTGCTGCAGTTCAGCACCGCCGGCCAGCTGCTGACCCCGGCCACGCCGGTGACCAAGAACCTGCCGGTGCCGGCCACGGTGGCGCCGATCGCGCTGGCCGTGAACTACAACGGCACGACGCAGTTCGCGGGCCAGGCCACCACCACCGTCAACGCCAGCAACGGCTACGCCTCGGGCTCCTTCGTGGGCGTGGCGCTGGACAAGGACGGCTCGGTGCTGGCCCAGTACAGCAACGGCCTCAAGCAGCGCGTGGGCACCATCGCCCTGGCCAACTTCCCCAACGAAGACGGCCTGGTGCCGGTGAGCGACACCAGCTGGGCCGTCTCCAACGCCAGCGGCGAGCCGCTGTACGACGTGCCCGGCGCGGGCCAGGCCGGCACCATCAGCCCCGGCTCGCTGGAGCAGTCCAACGTCGACATGACCGGTGAACTGGTGGGCCTGATGACCGCGCAGCGCAACTACCAGGCCAACACCAAGGTGTTTTCCACCCAGCAGGCCATGACCCAGGCTCTGATGCAGGCCGTCTGAGCCCCTTGCCATGGATGCCCTGATCTACACGGCCATGAGCGGCGCGGAGCGCACGCTGCGCGAGCAGCAGGTGCGCGCCAACAACCTGGCCAACGCCGACACGCCCGGCTTCCGGGCCGACGTGGCCTTCAGCACCGCGCTCGCGACCCCCGGCTACGGCTACGACGACCGCCACATGAGCCAGCTCAACGCCGACGGCGTGAGCGCGCGCCACGGCGTGCTCAAGTCCACCGGCCGCGACCTAGACGTGGCGATCACCGGCGAAGGCTATTACGCCGTGCAATACCGCGGCGCGCAGGAGGCCTACACCCGCTCGGGCCAGTTCACCGTGGATGCCGATGGCACGCTGACGGTGAACGGGCGCCCGGTCGTCGGCGACGGCGGCCCCATCGTGCTGCCCGCGTTCACGCGCGTGGACATCGCGGGCGACGGCACGGTCTCGATCCAGCCGCCGGGCCAGGAGGACCTGCAGCCGGTGGACCGCATCAAGACCGTGCGCCCGCTGGGCGGCGAGGTCACGAAGAACGAAGCCGGCCTGATCGTGGCGCGCGACGGCCAGCCCCTGCCGGCCGACGATACCGTGACCATGCGCTCGGGCCACCTGGAGGGCAGCAACGTGTCCGCCGTCGAGGAGATGGTGGCCACCATGACGCTGAGCCGCGATTTCGAGGTGCAGATGAAGCTGTTCGGCTCGGCCGAGCGCATGTCCGAGGCGGGCAACCGCCTGCTGCGCGGCTGAGCCGGCCGCGCCCCCCGTTCAACCAACCAGGAAACACACCATGAATCCCGCCATGTGGGTCAGCAAGACCGGCGTGCAGGCGCAGGACGCCAAGCTGCAGGCCATTGCCAACAACCTCGCCAACGTCAACACCGTGGGCTTCAAGCGCGACCGCGTGATGTTCGAGGACCTGTTCTACCAGGTGGAGCGCCAGCCCGGCGCCGCGCGCGACGAGAACACCAACGCGCCCACCGGCGTGCAGCTGGGCAATGGCACGCGCGTGGTCGGCACGCAGAAGGTCTTCACCACCGGCAGCCTGCAGACCACCGGCCAGCAGCTGGACGTGGCCATCGTCGGCCAGGGTTTCCTGCAGGTGGAGCTGGCCAACGGCGACACCGCCTACACGCGCGCCGGCCAGTTGCAGACCAGCCCGGAAGGTCGCCTCGTGACCGCGCAGGGCTACCCCATCGTGCCGGACATCACCGTGCCCGCCAACGCGCTGTCGATCGCCATCGGTGAAAACGGCGTGGTCAGCGCCAGGATCGCGGGCGAGACCGAACTCACCGAGCTGGGTCAGATCACGCTCGCGGGCTTCGTGAACCCGGCCGGCCTGGTGGCGCTGGGCGACAACCTGTTCCAGGAAACCGCCGCCAGCGGCGTGCCCAACGAGGGCGTGCCTGGCGAAGAGGCCTTCGGCAAGCTCAAGCAGGGCGCGCTGGAGGGCTCCAACGTGCAGGTGGTCGAGGAAATGGTGGAAATGATCTCGGCCCAGCGCACCTACGAGATGAACACCAAGGTGCTGTCCGCCGCCGACGGCATGCTGCAGAACCTGGCCCAGGCGGTGCGCTGATGCGCGCGCTGGCCGTCCTCACCCTGGCGGCGGCCACCGGGCTCGGTGGCTGCGCGACCATCGTGCCGCCGGTGGCGCCGCCGCTGGCCGACGCGCCCCTGCCGCCGGTGCAGCCCATGGCGCGCAAGGGCCAGTCGGGTGGCTTGTTCAACCCCCAGTCCGCCTGGGTGCTCACCAACGACAGCCGCGCCTTCCGCTCCGGCGACGTGCTCACGGTGATCCTGGCCGAGACCACGCAGGCCAGCAAGCGCTCGGGCACCAGCCTGGACAAGCGCAGCAGCGCGAGCGTGCAGCCCCTGAGCATCGCCGGCAAGGTGCTCGACACCAGCGTGGGCCTCTCGGCCGACCGCGAGTTCTCCGGTGGCTCCAGCAGCACGCAGCAGAACGCGCTGGAAGGCGCGATCACCGTGGTGGTGCACGAGGTGATGGCCAACGGCTTGCTGCGCGTCTCGGGCGAGAAGAGCCTGTGGCTCAACCAGGGCGAGGAGTTCATCCGCCTCAGCGGCTTCGTTCGCGCCGAGGACATCGACGCCACCAACCGCGTCTCGTCCCAGCGCATCGCGAACGCGCGCATCGCCTATTCCGGCACCGGCACGCTGGCCGATGCCAACAGCCCGGGCTGGCTCACCCGCTTCTTCACCAGCCCCTGGATGCCTTTCTGAGATGCCCGCCATGAACCTCGCCCCGATCCGCGCCGCCCTGGCCCTGGGCGCCGCCCTGCTGGCTTTCGCTTTGCCGGTGCAGGCACAGACGCCAGGTGCGCCGGCCCGGCCGCTGCACAGCCTGGTCGACGTCGAAGGCATGCGCGAGAACCAGCTGATCGGCTACGGCCTGGTGGTCGGCCTGCAGGGGTCGGGCGACAGCAGCCAGATCCGCTTCTCGGGCCAGACGGTGGAGAACATGCTCAAGCAGTTCGGCGTCAAGCTGCCCGAACGCAGCAACACCAAGGCGCGCAACGTGGCGACCGTGATGGTCAGCGCGGTGTTCCCGCCGGGTTACCGCAAGGGCCAGAGCATCGACGTGACCGTGTCCTCGATGGGCGATGCCAAGAGCCTGCGCGGCGGCGTGCTGCTGCTCTCGCCCCTGCGCGGTGCCGACGGCGAGGTCTACGCGCTGGCCCAGGGCAATGTGGTGGTGGGCGGCCTCTCGGCGCAGGGCGCCAGCGGGTCCAGTGTCACCGTGAACACGCCCACCGCCGGCCGCGTGCCCAACGGCGCCACGGTCGAGCGCGAGATCGAGAGCGATTTCGACACCCGCGAGACCGTCACGCTGAGCCTCAAGCGCCCGCACTTCCAGACCGCCACCAACATCGTCGAGGCCATCAACCGCAAGTTCGGCACGCTCGCCACCACGCGCAACGCCACCAGCGTGGACGTGGTCGCCCCCGCGAACCCGACCCAGCGCGTGGCCTTCGTGGCCATGCTGCAGGCGTTGCCGGTGGCCGTGGGCACGGAAACGCCCAAGGTGGTCTTCAACTCGCGCACCGGCACCGTGGTGATCGCCGATGGCGTGCGCGTGCGGCCGGCGGCGGTGTCGCACGGCTCGCTCAAGGTGGTGATCGGCGAACAGCCCCTGGTGAGCCAGCCCGCGCCTTTCGGCCGTGGCGAGACCAAGGTGGTGCCGCAATCGAGTGTGGCGGTGGAGCAGGGCAGCGGCCGCATGTTCAGCTGGCCGCCGGGCACCAGCCTCAAAGGCATCATCGACACCATCAACAGCACCGGCGCCTCGCCCGACGACATCATGGCCATCCTGCAGGCGCTGGACCAGGCCGGTGCCATCGACGGCGAACTCGTCGTCATCTGAGGGGAGCCCACCATGCAAGCCATTGGACCTTCGGCCCCCGGCGCCGGGCAGCCGGCCGACATCGACCCGGTGCTGCGCGCCAAGGCGGTCGATGCCGCGGAAAAATTCGAGGCCTTCTTCATCGCGCAGAACCTCAAGGCCATGCGCCGCTCCACGCAGGCCCTGGCCAGCGAGGACAGCCCGTTCAACAACAAGATCAACCAGGACATGCTGGACCTGGCCGACAACGTGGTGGCCGACACCATGGCCCGCCAGCGCGCCTTCGGCATCGCCGACGTGATCCTGCGCCAGCTGCTGCCCGCGCCCGCCGTGCTTAAGCAAACGCCTGCGGCGGTCGCTCTCCACGAGAAGGCCCCGACCGTGCGCGGGGCCGCCACACCGCCGGAGCCCTGACCCATGACCATCCACTACACCGCGCTGACCGGCGCACTCGCCGCGCAAACCGCGCTGGCCGCGGCCAGCCACAACATCGCCAACGTGATGACGCCGGGCTTCACCCGGCAGGGCGCGCTTTTCGCGGCGGTCGGCCCGTTCAAGGGCGGCGTGGCCGCCACCGGTGGTGGCGTCTCGGTGCCCGCGCTGCTGCGCTTCAGCGACGGCTACAAGAGCATGCAGATGTGGCAGGCCAATTCCGAACTGGGCCGCTACAACACCTCGCAGCCCTACATGCGCCAGCTCGAGCAGGTGATGGGCGACGACGGCTCCAGCCTCAACAGCGGGCTGGACCTGTTCTTCAACGCCCTCAACGCCGCCAGCGTCGACCCCACCTCCGCGCCCCTGCGCCAGCAGGTGATCACCTCGGCCGAGGCGCTGGCGCAGCGCTTCAACAACCTCAACCAGGTGCTCAACAACCAGCGCGCTTCGGTCGCGCAGCAGCGCACCGCCTCGGTGGCGCAGGTGAATTCGCTGAGCGCGGAGATCGCCGACCTCAACGAGAAGATCGCGGCCACGCGCGCCACCGGCATCAACCCCTCCAGCCTGATGGACGCGCGCGACCTCAAGATCGACGCGCTGTCCAACCTGGTGGGCCTGCAGGTGGTCGAGCAGGCCGACGGCAGCGCCAGCGTGTCCCTGCGCAGCGGCGTGCCGCTGGTGGCTGGCTCCCTGGCCGCCACGCTCTCCACCGTCAACAACCCCGACGGCTCGCAGACCCTGAAACTGGCCTTCGCCAGCGAGTCCTTCACCGTCACCAGCGGCAACCTCGGCGGCCAGCTCGGCGGGCTGGACGAGTTCGAGCGCACGGTGCTCAAGCCGGTGATCGACGACGTGGCCGCGCTGGCCCAAGCCATCGCCACGCGGGTGAACACCCAGATGGCCGCCGGCTTCGCCATGGACGGCACGCCGGGCACCGACCTGTTCCAGTTCGACGCCGCCTCCACCGGCCTGCTCAAGGTGGTCGACGGCCTGCTGGGCGAAGACCTGGCGTTTTCCTCGGACCCGACCAAACCCGGCAACAGCGACAACCTGCAGGCCCTCATCGGCCTGCGCGACCAGCCGCTGACGGTGCCTTCGCTGGGCACGGTGCGCCTGGGCGACATCTACACCCAGATCGTCGGGCGCCTGGGCACGCAGAACCAGCAGGCGCGCGCGGCCCACGACACCGCCAAGACGGTGCGCAACCAGGCCGAGGAAAGCTGGAAGTCCACCAGCGGCGTGAACACCGACGAGGAGGCGATCAACATCGTGCAGTACCAGCAGATGTACCAGGCCAACATGAAGGTGCTGGCCGTCTCCAACGAGCTGTTCGACACCACGCTGGCCATGTTCGGCTGAAGGAGAAGAGACCATGCGCATCGCCAGCACCCAGTACCACACCACCATGAACACCTCGCTGCAGATGGCGTCGTTCAAGGTCGAGCAGCTCATGCAGCAGATGGCCACGGGCGAGCGCCTGCTGGTGCCCTCGGACGACCCCATCGCCAGCGTGCGTCTGGGCCGGCTGGCGCGCGAGCAGGCCGCGCTGGACCAGTACCGCGACAACATCGGCGCCCTGGGCGGGCGCCTGCGGCACAGCGAGGTGCTGCTCGACAGCATGAGCCGCGACATGCTGCAGATGCGCGACCTGCAGATCTGGGCCGCCGACGGCACCAACACCTCCGAAGACGTGCGGGCCATGGCCACGCAGCTCATCTCGCTGCGCGACAGCATCTTCGCCACCGCCAACACCCGCGACCAGGAAGGCCGCTACCTGTTTTCGGGCACCGCCTCGAACACCGCCTCCATCACGCTCGACCCGGCCGCCGCGCCCGGCGCGCGCTACAGCTTCACCGGCAACACCGACCTGCAACAGGTGGTGGTGGGCAACGGCATCACGCAGGCGGCCAACGTGCCGCTGGACGAGATGGCCGCCTTCCTGAACCAGCTCGACCTCACCATCCAGGACTTCCAGACGCCGGGCGTCACCGTCAACGACCCGGCCGTGCGGGCCCGCCTCAAGGCCACCACGGACCTGCTCGACACCACCTTCAACAGCGTGAGCTCGCGCATCGCGCGCATCGGCGGCGCGCTCACCACGCTGGACTCGCAGGACACCTCGCTGGCCAACGTGAGCCTGTCCAACGACCACGCCGTGCTCGCGCTGGGCAAGCTCGACTACGCCGAGGCCGCCGTGCACCTCACCGGCTACACCACCGCGCTGCAGGCCACGCAGAAGGCCTACGCCAAGGTGTCGGCGCTTTCGCTGTTCAACGTGCTCTGATCGACCGCTCACCCATGCAGGTCAACACGCTCCAGGCCCTTCGATCCACAGGCGGCAACGAACGCGCCTCCGGCACCGCGCTCGCGATCGGCCGGCCGGCGGCGGGTGCCACGGCCCCGGCCGCAGCGGTGCCCGGAGCGGCCAGCGCTCGTCCCCTGCGCGCCACGACCGGCGAGGCAGCGAAATCAGCGTCCGCCTTCAGCCCCTGGGACGGCGAACGGCACGGGCAGGTGGCCGCGGTCCAGATGGCCAAGGCCTACCTCGGCCAGTTGTCGGCCGGCCTGCACACCCTCAAGTCCGGCTACAGCGAGAACCTGGCCGACCCGGCCACGGCCCACCAGCGCGAGGGCGAACTCGCCTCGGCGCGACAAGGCCTGCAGACACTCTGGCGCCAGCGCGCCGCGGCCACCAGCGCCGCCATCGACCCGCAACTGCAGTACCAGGGCCATGGCGCGGCGCGCCAGGCGTTTCGCATCCGGGGCATCGACGCGGCCGCGCTGTCGCAAGGCGCGCGCGAGGTGCTCAGCATCGGCCTGCCGTCCAACCTGGCCGGCCCGCTGACCGTCACCATCGACCCTGAACAAGGCGTGAACAGCAACCTGCGCCGGCTCGACCACGCCCTGGCCACGGCCGATGTGCGCGTGCACATCGACGACCGGGGCGAACCCATGTTCAGCGCGCCGGAAGCCACCTGGGACAAGGTGCAGGACCGCATCACCATCAAGGGCGAGGGACACCGCTTCGCCGACGGCGTCCCCCAGCGCGTGCGCACCCACACCGAAGCACCGGCCCTGCCGTCGGCGCTGTACGAACAGGCGCCGGTGGAGCCGCACGAAATCCGCGGTGCGCTGCAGCGCGTGATCCACGCGCTGGACCGCGTGGGCGTCACGCAAGCCCAGGTGGCCGGCGCGCTGGCGCTGGCCTCGGCCGAGGCCAGCGCCGCTTCGGCGGAGATCCCGGCCGAGTCGGTGGAGCGCGCGGCCCAGGCCTTCCTGGCGCGCACGCAGTCGATGCGCTTCGAGACCTATGCCGATGTGGCGCCGGCTTTGGCGGGCGTGAACCGCGCGCGGGTCATGGCGTTGCTGGGTTGATGTGGCTGCCAGGGCAGATGCCTGGCCGAGCCGAAAAATCAGCAACTGGCCCCATGCAGAAGTTACAGCGTGGCGCAGCTGTAGCTGGAGGCGGCATTGACGTCGCCCGTTCCGCCGTACTTTGGCCAAGTCGGGAAACGGCAAAGGGGGCGGGTGCGAATGGTCGTCTTGCCATCGGCACTTGGCTTGGCCACCGTCAGAGCATCGCTGGGCGCCTGGTTGTTTTCCACCCAACTGTCCAACGCCGCCAGGTAGTCGATCATGAACGCACCAGGGCCAGTGGTGCCGTGCACCACGCCAGGGAGCATGTAAAACCGCATGAATCCGTCGGTCTTGGTCTGGCCAAGCTTGGTCACCACGCTGCCGTAGTAGTTGGAACTGTAGGCGGGTGGGACCAGATGATCGCTTGCACCTGCCCATAGCAGCAGTTTTCCGCCTCGATCCGCAAAGGCATGGAGGTCGGGATTGGTCGCATTGACCTTGTTCGAGAGTTCCAGCCAGCGGGCCGCGTCCGAGCCTAGCGTGTATCCCAGCACCGTCGTGTTGACATCGGAAGTCACCTGGTATTTGAGCCAGAAGTCCGAGAAGAAGAACAAGGAGCTCGCAGGCTGGGTGGCGCTTGCCCCGAATTGCATGGCGGTCAGGCCCGCAGCCGCATCGGCTTCTGCGCCCATGCCGAATGCCGGGCCGACCGTGATCCCATTCGCGACGGGCACGGGCAGAGGCGTGTCGGTTCTGACAAAGTTGATCGTTGCCAGTTGCTCATCGGACAGGCAGGTGTCCCCGGTGTCGACGCCGGCGGGGCAGCGAAGCGTCTGGGTATCGAAGCTGCATGCCCCGGTGTTCGAGATGATGCCGTCGGCAACGCCATCGAGGGCATCGCAGGCGGCCAGCTGCGCATCCGCATACAGCTTGACTTTCGCAGGGTTCAGCCAACCCATGCCACCATTTGAAAACGCAAGCTGAGCAACGGCGGTGCCTTTTTGAATGACGTTGCTGTAGTCGACGACAGGTTCGCCTGCCACGATGCCATCGTAGTTCTCCGGATACCTTTGCGCCTGCAGCAGAGCTTCCCGGCCGCCAGTCGATACACCCCAGAAATACTTTCGGGTCGGCGCGCTTTCATACACCGTCTGCAATGCCGCTGTCGCGGCTTTCAACACCTGCGGGTGGTAGTTGAATGCAAAGTTGTCAAAGGCGGATGGGTTGTTGAGGGTGGAACTCAGATTCGATGTCTGGACGCCGCCATCCGCCCCCACGAACGCATAGCCCCGCATCCTGGCCTCGCTCCCACTGAACATCGTCACCATGTCGGACGTCCTGACCTCGCCGTTGTAGCCGCCACCGCCCAGCTGAACAAGTTTCTTGTTCCACTGGGAATCTTCAGGAAGATCAATCCGGAAATTGATCGTCGACGTTGGCGAGCTGACGATGGTGCCTTTGGCTTCACAGGTTTGTGGCTTGTCGGGTGCGGCTGCCACCAGCTTGGTGGAAGCGATGGTTCCGCCGCCCACCGCCTTGCCGGCCAGTTGGCTGCAACGTTCGGCAAAGGTGAGCTTGGGCGCGCTGTTGTCGCCTCCTCCGCAGCCGGCCAAAGCCGCAACCAGGACCACTGATAAATGCGGCGCCGCTCTTAGAGCTTGTCTCATGGTGTCGTTCTCCGTTGTGTTGTGTGCAAGGACGGTTTCAAGCCCGGCGATCTCGCTCTTCTCTCAGGCACAAGTCGCAATGCCTCTGATGAAAAGCCTCATTCTTTGCCGAACAACATACACTTGTGTATGGTCAAGCGAAGATAGTTCTCAGTGGAAAATATTCAGAGAGTGTTTACCCTATTCCATACATAACTGAATGTTTGTATGGCTTGCTCAGTGCGGGCTTTTTCGAAAGCCCTGGCGCTGGCACCGTCCAGGTCGCCCAGGCAGGCCGTTCTTTGCATCGGTTCCGCTGCGGCAGCGAGCAGATATCATTCGGCGATGCCAGTGAACAGTCCCGCCCGATCTCATGCGAAATCGGCCACCGCGGCCAAGTCCGCGGTGGGAAAATCCCGTCCTCCGAAGAGCACACCCGAAGCGCGTGCTCAGTTGACGCCGGATGACTGGATCGAGGCGGCCACGGAACTGCTGATCGTCAAGAGCATCGACGCCGTGCGTGTCGATGTGCTGGCCAAGATTCTGAACGTGACGCGTGGAAGCTTCTACTGGCATTTCACCGATCGCGATGACCTGTTGAAGCGCGTGCTGATCAGTTGGCAAGAGGCGCAGACCGAACAGATCATCGCGCGCTACAAAAAACAAGGCGTGGCCGCGGAGGATCTGATCCGCGAGCTGGTGGAGTTGCCGTTTCACGGTCGAGCCGCCATGAAGGGTTCGTCGGTGGAACTGGCGGTTCGGGCCTGGGCCCGGCGCGACGAGGAAGCGCGCATGATCGTCGATCAGGTCGATGCCAAGCGGCTGGCCTACATCACGGAGTGCTTTTCTTCCTTGGACTTCAACGCCGCGGAAGCCAAGGCACGTGCCTTCGTGCTGTATTGCTACATGCAGTCGGAGTCGCTTTTCAGGAATCAGGGCAGCGCTGGCGACAAGAGTGAACGCCGCAAGTTCATCTCGAAAATGCTTCTGCTGCCCGGCAAAGACTGAGGTTCCTCAAAAAAATCAGCCTCCGCATTTAAGGACCCGCTCGAGCGGGTCGCTCTGTGAAGGTGAGGTCGTCGATACCCGGCGCCCCAACCGATCAAGGAGTACCCACCATGTTGAGCCTGCACACCAACTACGCTTCGCTGAGCACCCAGAACGCGCTCGGCGCCACGCAGAAGACCCTGACGACCTCCATGTCCCGCCTGGGCACGGGTTTCCGCATCAACTCCGCCATGGACGATGCCGCCGGCCTGCAGATCGCCACCCGCATGAACGCCCAGTCGCGCGGCATGGCCGTGGCGATGCGCAACACGCAGAACGGCATCTCGATGATGCAGACCGCCGAAGGCGCGTTCAAGGAAATGACGAACATCATCACCCGCATGAAGGACCTGGCCACCGAAGCCGCCAACGGTTCGGCCACCCAGGAAGACCGCGACGCCCTGCAGTCCGAATTCGACCAGCTCGGCGAAGAACTCGGCAACATCATGACGAACAGCTCGTTCGCTGGCGAAGCCCTGTTCAGCAAGGATGGCACGGCTGGCAAGCTTGGCGCCGCCGCCGTGACCTTCCAGATCGGCGCGACGACCGCCGAAACCATGGACGTGGACGTGACCGACGCGCTGGGCGACCTGGGCACCGACCTCGACGCCGTGGTGGCTTCCTACACCGCTGGCGTGACCGCCGGCACCCCCGGCACCGAAATCGCCACCGCCGCCGCCGCCAACACCGCGATCGACGACCTGGCCGACGTGCTGGACTCCATCGGTGCCGTGCGCGCCCAGCTGGGTGCTTCTTCCAACCGCCTGGAAAGCGTCTACAACAACCTGGGCAACCAGCGCACCCAGACCGACGCCTCCAAGGGCCGCATCATGGACGTGGACTACGCCGCTGAAACGGCCAACATGACCAAGAACCAGATGCTGATGCAGGCCAGCACCTCGATGCTCAAGCAATCGTCGAGCATGTCGCAGCTGGTCATGTCGCTCATGCAGTAAACCGGCGACTTCGGCCGCCCTCCACGGCGGCTCGAGGCGACAAAGCCAGCCGGTGACTCGGCTGGCTTTTTTTCATTTCACGCGCAAGGCGCCTGAACCTGGGTGGGTGGACGGAGGCCTCCATGAACATCGATCGTGTCACCGCCGCGAGCCTCGCGCCGCAGCGCCAGCCCGCCCGGGAGGGTGCGCCGCGCCCGGCCGTGGGCGAGCACATCGCCCTGCGCTACGAGGGGCGGGACGAGCATGGCGTGACGTTGCGGCGCGATCGCGGCGCCACGCTGCGCCTGCCTCCGCAAGGCGCCTGGGCCCAGGGCCTTTCGGTGGGCGACATGGTGTGGATGCGGGTGCTGGCGACCGAGCCTTCGCTCGAACTCGAGTTCGTCGCGCCCCGGCCCGGCGTGCCGGGCGCCCCCGCATCACCCGACGAACTGCCCGCGATGCGCCTGGACCAGGCGGCCCTGCGGGCCTACCAGTGGAAGCTGCCGTCGCCCACCGAACTGGCCGCCGCGTGGCGCGTCATCCTCACCTCGCGCCACATGGACCTGGGCCTGCAAGGGCTGGCGCTGCTGGAGCGCCCGCCGCTGGCGCTGCCCGGCCCGCACACGGCGCCCGGTGCGCCGCCGTCGGAGCGCGGCGAACCCGGCCACTGGAGCTTTCACCTCTACGCCTGGGGCGGCCTGAGCGTGGCGCTGCGCGTGGCCGCCGCGCCGCTGTGGGAGCGCCGCAAGCCCCGGCCGCGCGAGGAGGGACCCGCCGGCCTGGAGGTGGCGCTGACCCTGCCGCAGGCCGGCCCGATGACGGTTCAGCTGCTGTGGCTGGGCGGTGGCCTGGCCATGGCCCTGATGCCCCGACAAGCTCAGGTGCTGCCCTTGCTGCGCGAGCTGATGCCGGAGCTGGCCGCGGCCCTGGGCCGCCTGGGCGCGCCGCTGGTCAAGGTGCAACTGGGCACGCCGCTCGCGCCCTTGCCGTCGGGTGGCTTGAGTTACCGGCCCGACCCCGCGTCGTCGCTGTTGCTGCACGCCCTGGCCGAGGTGGTGAGTGGTGTGGCGCGGCACTGGCCGGTGCCGCCGGACGCGCAGGCCTGAGGGCCGCTCAGCCGAGCGAGCCGACGATGGCCACTTCCCGCTGCTCGGGCACCTCGTTGTAGGACAGCACGTGCAGGCCCGGCGCGAACAGCCGCGCGTAGCGCGCCAGCAGGGGGCGCACCTGGGGCATCACCAGCAGCAGCGGCGTGGCCGCCATCTGTTTCATCTGCTCGCGCGCGATGGGCATGTGGGACTGCAGCTGGTTGAGCAGGTTGGGATCGATCGGGAAGTTGTCCAGCGCGACCTTGCCGGCGCTGCGCGCCTGGTTGAGCGCGCCCAGCAGCAGGTTCTCCAGCTCGCCGCCCATGTTGAAGGCCTTGATCTCGCCGGTCTGGCCGCACAGCGCGCCGACGATCTGGCGGCGCAGCGTGCAGCGCACCTCGGCGGCCAGCAGCAGCGGGTCCTTGGTCTGCTCCGCGTTCTCCAGCAGGGTGGTGGCCACGGGCACGATGTCCTTGAGCGAGACGTTCTCGGCCAGCAGCGTGCGGAACACCTTGAGCAGCATGCTGTGGGTGAAGGCCTTGTCCAGCGCGGCCGACAGCTTGGGCGCGAGCGAGGCCAGGCGCTCCATCAGCGCGTTGACGTCGTCGTGCTGGAACAGCTCGCCGAGGTTCTCGCGCATCAGCTTGGTCACGTGCGTGGCGATCACCGTGGGCACGTCCACCACCTGGTAGCCCATGCCCAGGGCGTGCGCCTTCTGCGCCGGCTCGATCCAGATCACCGGCATGCGAAAGGAGGGGTCGGCGCCGGGGATGCCGTCGATGTCGCCGTACACCTGGGGCCCCGGGATGGCCATGAGCCGGTCGGCGAACACCTCGGCCTGCGCCAGCACCGTGCCGTGCATGAGCACCGAGTAGAAGTTGGGCTTGAGGCCGAGGTCGTCGCGCGCGCCGATGGGCGGCAGCACCACGCCCATGCCTTCGCTCAGGGTCTGTCGCACACCCTTGAGGCGCTTGGCGAGCACGGCGCCTTGCCCGGGGTCGATCAGGCCCACCAGCTTGTAGCCCACCGACACGGCCACCGGCTCCACCACCGGCAGGCTCTTCCAGTCGATCTCGGGCTGGCTCTCGGTCAGCAGGGCCACCTGCACCTGGGCGCTGGGGTCCGGCGGGGCCACCACCACGCGCGACCCCATGCGCCACGCCACGTAGCCGAGCACGCCGGCGAAGGCGAAGAAGATGAAGGTGGGCATGCCCGGGATGGCGCCCAGCAGGGCCATCAGACCGGCCGCGCCGTACAGCACGCCGGGCGAGGCCAGCAGCTGGCCGGTGATCTGCTTTTCGATGTCGCCCGACTCGCTGGCGCGGGTGACGATGATGGCGGCCGCGGCGGAGAGCAGCAGCGCCGGGATCTGCGCGACCAGGCCGTCGCCGATGGTCAGCAGCGCGTACAGCTTGAACGACTCGCCCAGCGAGAGGTCGTGCATGAAGCTGCCGATGAGCACGCCGCCGATGAGGTTGATCAGCAGGATCAGGATGCCGGCGATGGCGTCGCCCTTGACGAACTTGGAGGCGCCGTCCATGGCACCGTAGAAGTCGGCTTCGCCCGCCACTTCCTTGCGGCGCGCCTGCGCGCCTTCCTGGTTGATGAGGCCGGCGTTGAGGTCGGCGTCGATCGCCATCTGCTTGCCGGGCAGGGCGTCCAGCGTGAAGCGCGCCGACACCTCCGAGATGCGCTCGGCGCCCTTGGTGACCACCAGGAAGTTGATGATCATCAGGATCACGAACACCACCAGACCGACCACGAAGTTGCCGCCGATCACCACGTGGCCGAAGGCCTCGACCACCTTGCCGGCCGCGTCCGTGCCCTGGTGGCCGTTGAGCAGCACCACCCGCGTCGAGGCCACGTTGAGCATCAGGCGCAACAGCGTGGCGCCCAGGATGACGGTGGGGAAGATGGAGAAGTCCAGCGGTCGGCGGCTGTTGACCGCGACCAGGATCACGATCAGCGAGAGCACGATGTTGAACGTGAACAGCACGTCCAGCAGCAGCGGTGGCAACGGCAGGATCACCATCGTCAGCATCGCCAGCAGGAAGAGCGGCGCGGCGTAGCGCATGCGCTGCAGGTCGGACCAGAGTGACTTGAGGACGTTCATGGCGGGCTTGGTGTCAGGTCAGGTGGGCGGGGACGTGGAGGTCGGCGGGCAGCGCAGGCTGCGCCTTGCGGCCGCCCTCGCGGTAGGCGCGCAGCTGGAGCACATAGCGCAGCACGAGCGCCACGGCCTGGTACAGCGCGGCCGGGATCTGCTGCTTGACCTGGCTGGTGTTGTAGATGGCGCGCGCCAGCGGCGGCAGCTCCAGCACCTCCACCTGGTGTTCGGTGGCCAGGGCGCGAATGTAGAGCGCGAGCTCGTCCACACCCTTGGCAATCACATAGGGCGCTTCGGCCTTCTGCGTGTCGTACTTGAGCGCCACCGCGTAGTGCGTGGGGTTGACGATCACCACGTCGGCGGTGGGCACGATCTTGCGCACGCTGCGTTTGGCGATCTGCTGCTGCAGCTGGCGGATGCGCTGGCGCACCTCGGGCCGGCCTTCGCTGGTCTTGTGCTCTTCCTTCAGGTCGCGCTTGCTCATGCGCTGTTCGCGCAGGAAGACGAAGCGCTGCAGCGGCAGGTCGATCAGCGCGAACACCACGAACACGCTGCACAGGGTGAAGATGCCGGTGATCGCCAGGCCCATGGCCTGCGCCAGCGCCTCGTGCAGCGGCAGGCCCTGCAGCCGCAGGAAGGCCGGGCGCGTGGAACTCGCGGTGTGCCAGAGCACGCCACCCAGGCAGGCCGCCTTGGCGGCGGTGGTGGCCCAGTCGATCAGGTGCTTGGGCTTGGTGATGCGGCTGAAGTAGCTCAGCGGGTTCAGCCGCTCCAGCTTGGGCATGAACTGGTCGGTGCTGAGCACCCAGCCGCTGGGGAACAGCGTGAACGCGGCTACGATGATGGGGATGAGCGCCAGGGGCAGCACCATCTTGCCCACCAGCAGGATCGCCGGCTTGAAGGCGTTGGACCACATGTTGTCCAGCGCGGCCTCGCCGTCGAGCATCACGAAGCCCAGGCCGAACAGGTGCTTGAAATCGGCCAGGTACGAGGGCGCCATGATGACGATGAGCTGCAGGCTGCAGACCAGGCCCACGGCGGTGGCCACGTCCTTGGAGCGGGCGACCTGCCCCTTCTCGCGCGCCTTGCGCAGCTTCTGCGCGCTGGCGTCTTCGGTCTTTTCCCCGGTGTCCTGCTCGGCCATGGCTTACCTCGCCACCATCATCTGTTCGAGCATGCCCAGCACGCGCGAGGTCAGACGCACGTACTGCTCGGGGATGTAGCGCACCAGGCCGGAGAGCATGAACAGGCCGAACACGATGATCAGCGAGAAGCCGAGCGAGAACAGGTTGAAGGCCGGCGCGATGCGGTTGAGCAGGCCGAAGCCGATCTGCACCACCAGCGCCGAGAAGATCACCGGCAGGGCCAGCAGCAGGGCGGCCGAGAAGACCCAGGCCACCTGCAGCGGCAGCATCTCCAGCGCCACCTGCGGGATGCCGCCGCCCACCGGCCAGGACTTGAAGCTCGACCCCATCACGCCGTTGAAGACCAGGTGGCCTTCGACGGCGAAGAACACCAGGATGCTCATGACGTAGAGCAGGGTGGAGACCACGTCGGAGGACACGCCGCTCATGGGGTCGTTCATGACCGCCATGGACAGGCCCATCTGCGACGAGGCCATGAAGCCCAGCAGGGTGAAGACCGCCATGATGAGCTGGAAACACAGGCCGATGATCAGGCCGATCACCACCTGCTCGATGGTGGTGACGATGCCGAGCAGGGAGAAGGGGGTGATCGGCGCCGGGGGCTGTGCCACCGGCAGCAGCACCACGGCCAGCGCCAGCGCCAGCAGCACGCGCACGGTGATCGGCACCATGTTCTCGCCCACCACCGGCATGAAGGACAGCATGGCCAGCAGCCGCACGAAAGGCCACCACATCGCCAGCAGCGTGGCCAGCAGTTGACCGAAGACCGGCTCCATGGGGCTCACGTCAGATCGCCAGCTGCGCGGCGCGTTCGAAGATGGCGATGCAGTAGTCCATGAGCTTGCTCGCCAGCCACTGCCCCATGAAGATGATGGCCAGCAGCGTCACGATCAGGCGGGGCAGGAAGCTCAGCGTCTGCTCGTTGATCTGCGTGGCGGCCTGGAACAGGCTCACCACCACGCCCACGACCAGGCTGGGGCCGATGAGCAGCGTGACCAGCACCACCACCAGCTTGAGGCACTCGGCGACCAGTTCGACGGCGATCTCGGGCGTCATATCGCGCGCACGCTGGTCACCAGCGTGTTGACCGTCAGCGTCCAGCCGTCCACCAGCACGAACAGCAGCAGCTTGAGCGGCAGGGAGATCACCAGCGGGGACAGCATCATCATGCCCATGGCCATCAGCACGGACGAGACCACCAGGTCGATGACCAGGAAGGGGATGAACAGCATGCAGCCGATCATGAAAGCCGTCTTGAGCTCGCTGAGCACGAAGGCGGCGAGCTTGACGGTGAAGGGGTGCAGCGCGGGGTCGGTGACGGCCGGCGCGCCGGCCAGGGTGGCGATCTGTTCGAGCGCGGGCTTGCTGGTCTGCGCGAGCATGAAGCGCGAGAGCGGCGCCTCGGCGTTCTTCAGCGCCTGGGCCAGGGTGATCTTGCCCTCGTCGTAGGGCTGCAGGGCATCGGTCCAGATGCGCTCGCCCACCGGCCGCATCACCAGCAGGGTGAGGATGAGCGCGATGCCGGTGATGATGCGGTTGGGCAGGCCCTGCTGCAGGCCCAGCGCCTGGCGCAGCAGCGAGAGCACGATGACGAAGCGGGTGAAGCTGGTCATCATGAGCATCATGGCCGGGAGCAGACCCAGCAGCGTCATGATGATCAGGATCTGCGTGCGAACCGTGTAGTCGGTGGTGCCGCCGCTGGTGTTGCTGCTGAAGATCTGCAGCCCTTGACTCCCCGCCTGCGCCAGCGCATCGGTGGGCGCCAGCCCCGTGAGCGCGGCCAGCGTGACGGCGCCCAGGAGCAGGGTGCCGGGTCGAAGGGCGCGTGGCGTCATGCGGCCAGGCTGTCCAGGTTCAGGTCGGAGATCTCGACCACTTTCAGGCCGTAGTTTTCGCCGGAGATCACCACCACAGCCTTGCCGATGGACACGCCATTGACCTTGATGGTCAGCGGCTCGCCGGCCAGCGCATCGAGTTCGACCACGCTGTCGGTGCTCAGGTGCGCCAGGTCTTCCAGCGACACCCGGGTCGAGCCCAGCTCCAGCGTGAGCGTGACCGGGATCTTGCGCATGAGGCCGCCCATGCCCAGCCGGGGTGCCGGGGCCTCGAACGCCACCGGTTCCGCCACGGGTTTCTCGGCCGGGCCGTCCATGTAGGACAGCAGTTCGTCGATGCCGCCGGCGGCGTCGGCTGGGAGGGGCGCGGTGAGGTTTTCCATGGCGGTTCAGACTTCTTGGAGGGAGGTGAGACAGAGCTTGCCGCCGTGCTCGACCACGCTGGCCTTGAGCACCGGGCTGTCCTGGATGCGCACGGTGGCCAGGCCGAGGTCGACCGGCAGCACGCTGCCAGGCCGCAGCGCCATCACGTCGCCCAGCGACAGCGGCTTCTCCAGCAGCCGCACGTCGAGCAGCATGGGCAGCTGCCGGCGCAGGGTGCTCGGGTCGATGGGTTTTTTCGCGGGCTTGCGCCGGGGTGGCGCCAGGGCGCGCAGCAGGGCGTCCAGGGCGCTGTCTTCCAGCACCCAGTTCAGCCGGCCCATGGGGCGGCCCTGCGCGTCGAGCAGGTCGCAGCCCAGGAACAGGGCCTGGGCATCGGTGGGGCCGCCGAAGCCATGGCGCTCGGCGTCGAGCACGGCCGGTGCGGTGTCCGTGGCGGCGCGCTCCTGCAAGCCGCTGAGCAGGCGCGCCGAGAGGCACTGCACGAGGCGCTTGCCCACCTGCGCGGCGAGCCGCTGTTCGGTGGCGGTCTCCGAGCGCTGCAGCGTTTCCTGATCCAGCTGGCTCCAGTTGCTCATGCCCAGGCGGCGGGCCAGCAGCGCGAGCGCGGCCTGGCGATCGATGGAGAAACCCAGGCGGCCGGCGGCCGTGTCGAACAGGAACCAGCGCAGGGGCCTGTGCGGATGAACCCGGCGCGAATGCTCGATGCGCCCCAGCTGGAAGCCCGGTGCGGTGCGGGTGGCGAACAGGCTTTCCACGGCGGCCGCCAGGTCGGCGTGGAGGACCTGGCAAAAACGGTCCAGCACGTGAACGGGGCGGCCCAGCTCGCAGGTGTCGATCACCGTCATGAGCGCCCCGCGGGCGGGCCCGATGATCTTCGTGGTCGCGGGCATGCGGCTCAGATCGGCAGCTTGATGAGGTCGTCCAGGCCCGAAACGACCTTGTTGCGCACCTGCATCATCATTTGAAAGTTGAGCGAGGCTTCCTGGCTCTTGAGCATGGCGCCCACCAGGTTGTCGCTCTGGCCCGTCTCGACCGCGCCCACCATCGCCTGGGCCTCGTGGCCCTTGTCGTCCACCGAGCGGATCAGGCCGCCGATGTGGTCGGTGAACGAGCGGGCGCCCTGGCCCCCGCCGAGCGGCAACGCCTCGGCGATGTGCGACTCGCTGGCCTTGATCTGCGCAAGGCTGCTCTGGATGTTCAAAAGCATGGAGCTGTTCATGGGCGCGGCGGCGTAAAGGCTTGGGGTGAAGAAAGTATCGAGGGGCGAGGGCGCGGCCGACCCAGGTCAACAGGCTGAAAACCCGGCGTTGAAGCCTCCTGCGGCGCCAGCGACGGCGCGTTTTCCGCGGGGAATGAGGCGAAAGGTATGCACCGCGACCGCACGGCGGATGAAGGCGCTTTCTTTCCTCAAGACGCCCGAAGCGGCGCCGATAGTTGGCGGATCAACTTCTGAATATCGGCGCTGACGGCGCTGCATCCACCGGCCGACTCTGGCCATCAACCCCGAGAAAAACGTGAATTTCATCCAGTCTTTGAAGGTCGGCCCTCGCCTGATCGCCGCCTTTCTCGTCATCTGCACCATCTGCGCCCTGGTGGGCGGCATCGGCATCCTCAACATGTCGAAGATCAACGACGAGGCCACCAAGATGTACAGCCTTGAGCTGATGGGCCTCTCCCACATCAAGGAAGCCAACATCAACCTGATCTATGCCGGGCGCGCCCGCTCCAACTTCATGCTGGCCACCACCGAGGACGAGCGCGCGGCCCACAAGGCGACCCTGGAAAAGAGCCTGACCGCCGCCGACGAGTTGCTGGACAAGGCCGCGCCCCTGTTCTATTCGCCGAAGGCCAAGGACATGTTTGCCGAGGCCGAAGCCTCGCTGGCCGCCTACCGCCAGCACCTGAACACCGCGCTCAGCCTGGCCGCGCAGGACGCTCTGCTGTCCACCCGCAGCGAGGCGTTGACCAAGGCGCTGGACGACGCCCGCATCGAGTCCACCAAGGTGGACAACCTGTTCACCGAACTCTCCCGCATGAAGGAAGGCGCGGCCAGCAAGGCCAACGACCTGACGGACCAGCTCTACGCCACCAGCCTGACGATGATGCTGGCCCTCATCGCGGCCGCCGTGGGCATCGGCATGGTGCTGGGCCTGGTGATCAGCCGCTCCATCACGCGGCCGCTGAACGAGGCCGTCCGCGTGGCCGAGACCGTGGCCGCCGGCGACCTGACCTCGCGCATCGAAGTCACCAGCACCGACGAAACCGGGCAACTGCTGAACGCGCTCAAGGCCATGAACACCAGCCTGCTCAACATCGTGAGCAACGTGCGCTCCAGCTCCGAGTCGATCGCCACCGGCAGCTCGCAGATCGCGATCGGCAACAACGACCTGAGCCAGCGCACCGAAGAACAGGCGAGCAACCTCGAACAGACCGCGGCCTCGATGGAAGAACTCACCTCCACGGTGCGCCAGAACTCGGAGACCGCGCGCCAGGCCAACCAGCTGGCCACGACCGCCAGCGAGGCGGCCGTGCAGGGCGGCGACGTGGTGGGGCAGGTGGTGGGCACCATGCAGGACATCACCGAGAGCTCCAGGAAGATCGCCGACATCATCGGCGTGATCGACGGCATCGCGTTCCAGACCAACATCCTGGCGCTGAACGCCGCGGTGGAAGCCGCGCGCGCCGGCGAGCAGGGCCGGGGTTTCGCGGTGGTGGCCGGCGAGGTGCGCAACCTGGCGCAGCGCAGCGCGGGCGCGGCCAAGGAAATCAAGCTCCTGATCAACGAGAGCGTGGAGAAGGTGGAAGCCGGCTCGCGGCTGGCCGACGACGCGGGCCGCAACATGGAGAACATCGTGTCGCAGGTCAAGCGCGTGACGGACATGATCACCGAGATCAGCGCGGCCGGCGTCGAGCAGTCGCAAGGCATCAGCCAGGTCAGCGACGCGGTGAACCAGCTCGATCAGGTCACGCAGCAGAACGCCGCCCTGGTGGAAGAAAGCGCCGCCGCGGCCGACAGCCTCAAGAGCCAGGCCAGCCGGCTGGCGGAGATCGTCGCGGTGTTCAAGGTCTGAGGCCCGCTAAGTGGTTGATGGATAACGACTTTTAAGAAATCCTCGCGGGAGCGCCGGCCCCGCCAACCCCGCGTTGGCGGGGCCGGCGTTTTTCAACCTGCCACAATTGGCCATTGGGCCTCGATGGTGAAATTGGTAAACACAGGGGACTTAAAATCTGTTTTGTCAAGTCCTTCTTGCTTGCGCCAACGGGCCAGAAGGCCAATAGTGACAACGGTTTGCGAGCGTCCATGATGCAGCTTCATAGCTTGGCTTGACGGTCAGGAGCCAGCTAGGCGCCAGTAGATGGAGGTAGGTGTTTCCAGCGCATTGCACGCTACGCCCGAGTGGTGAAATCGGTAGACACAAGGGACTTGAACAATTTGAGCCTTCGGGGGGAAACGCCCGGAGTGAAGCCCGTCAAAATCGGCGAAAGCCCTGGATGCTTCTGCACCCGAGCCAACGCCGAGCCAAGCCCAAGCAACAGTTTGGGAAGGTGTAGAGAGCAGACGGCGGGCACCTACGGCCGCAAGGCTATGGTGAAGGCGTGCTCCAGACCACGAACAGCGCATGCGCGTTGGCGGCGAAAGTCGAAGTGGTAAGAAAATCCCTCGACCTTACGGTCATGCCGGTTCGATTCCGGCCTCGGGCACCAATCTAGAGCCGCCCCTGTTCACGCAGGGGCGGCTTTTCCGTTCTTGGGCTGCGTGCGCTTGAAGCCTCGATCCCCAGCCATGAATGCCTCCAGCATGTGCGGGATCAGCGTCGCGGCATCGACCGCTTCGCCATACGACTGCGCGTGCAGCGCGGCATAGCGGTCGAGGTCGGCTTTCAGGCTGGCCGGGCACGCGAATGTCAGCTTGACGCTCTCGGTCTTGGGCAGCGGCCCGAGCCGCAGCTTCTTGGTCGTGCTCATTGCGAAGCTCCCCGGTTGAAGAACAGCGGCTGATAGGGCCGCAGCACGAGATCCCGGTTAACGATGACTCGCACCGGCAAGCCGGGGCGCGCCGTCAACGTCGGCTGTATGTTCATGTTGCGCCGGGTGATCTCCTGGCCGACCTGGTTGATGCTGTCCTGGGCGCTGTCACGGCCGGCGATGACGATGCGGTTGCCGTTCTGGCGGTTATCAGGCGCGGCCAGCTCGGCGCCGACGCCCAGCAGCGTCGTCAGCACAGCGCCCGCGACGATGCGATTCCAATGCCAGTTCACATCGTCTTCCAGGCCGGCGTAACCGGCCGGGTCGGTGCCGACAAGGTTGTCGAGCGTGAGCGAGGACGTGTCGGGCAGGATGATCCGGTTCCACACTACCTGTACGCGGCTCTGCCCGTAGCTGACCTGGCTGTTGTAGCGCCCGAGGATGCGCGATCCCTGCGGGATCAGCAGGAACTTGCCTGTGGCCGTGTCAAAGACCGGCTCTGTCACCGTGGCGATCACGTCGCCCGGCAAGTCTGATTTGATGCCCGTGACCAAGGCGCCAGCGATCACCGTTCCGGCCATCACCTGATAGGGCGACGCCGGCAGCGCCAAGTTGCCGGAGTTGCGGGTTTCCGTAGCGCCGCCTTTCAGGAACGCCTCCTTCTGGTCTTGCCGGTTCTGCACGGCAGTCGGGTCGGCAGGCTGGGCCGCCGTCGAGGCCGGCCCGCCGGCGAGCGGATCGAAGGCCGCGAGCGTGCTTGCTGCGCCAGGCGCCACCGGCGCTGCCTGCGCCACCGTGGCTGCACGTTGGCCACCCGAGCGGAAGAACACCGACGAAGCCGCCGCTGCATCGGCCTCCTTGCGCAAGGCATCCTCGGGATCATGGCCCGGTGGCGCATATGCTGGCGTCACGGGCTGCTGCGAGTTGACGATGGCGGGGCCAAGATCGCCCGGCAGCGGCGGCCCCAATTCGGGTAACTTCGGCGGCAGCTTCGAGTAGTCCGCCGGCAGGCCATCCAGACCTTCGGACTTCGACACGCGCTCGACGTTGTAAAGCTCGGTCTGCTCACTGGCCGCGCGCCGCGGGGGCTGCAGCGACCAAATCGTGGCGCCGAGCACGGCGACCGATAGGCCGCCAACGAGGATGGCCAGCGTGCGCCGGTTCAGGCGTGTGACCGGGCGCGGCTGGGCGCGCAGCGCCACCGCCTCCGGTGCGACCTTGTCCGCCTGCGGCGTGGCGAGGTCGGGGGTGTCGTCCTGGCTCATGGTCAGTTCCTCCGCGCGACGCCGTCCGTGCGCTTGATCCGCACCACGTCGCCCTTGTCACCGCCCAGGCGCAGTTCGGCCGCGCCGAACAGCCGATCCACGATGTAGTACGGCGAGCGGAAGCGGTAATTGACCAGTTGCCCGTCGCCTTCCGGCCCGATCACGAACAGCGGCGGCAGCTCGCCTTGCGCGATGCCGGCGGGGAACTGGATATAGACCTTCTGCCCGTCGTCGAAGGCGCGCAGCGGCTTCCACGGCGGATTACTGCCGCTGACCGCGTAGCGGAAGCGCAGGTTCTCCAACGACAAGCCGGAATCCACCGGCGCGACTGCGCTGGCCGCCTGCGCCTGGCGCTGCAAGGCCAGCATCCGGTCGCGCGGATATTCCCAGGACGCCGACGCCATCCACGTCTTTTCCGTCGAGGCCAGCTCCAACAGGTACGTCCTGCGGCTGGTGGTGATGACAAGATTGGTCCTGAGGCCCGAGCGGATCGGCTTAACGAGCACGTTCACGCGCAACTCGGCACCGCGTCCGCTGGACGTGTCGCCCACGATCCAGCGCACGGTATCTCCGGCGGCGACCGTCACCAGCTCCTCGCCCGGCTGGAGCGAAACCACGGTCACGCGGCCCACGGCCGCATAGACCTGATACAGCGCGCCGTCGGTGAACGGCCACACCTGAATCGCGTTGACGTAGCCCTCGCGCGTAGGTGCGACGCGGGCCTCGGCATTGGCGCGCGAGACGCGCACCTTCTCGTCTGCCGGCTCCGGCATGGGCTTGGCGTCCTCGGCTTCGGGCAACGGCTTCAACTGCGCCGGCATCGGCAGCACCTCGGGCACGGCCACCACCTCCACCGGCGCAGGAGGTTCTGGCAGCGGCTGGGCAAGCACCGGCTCATCGAGCGAGATCACGGGCGGCGGCTTGCCCTGCGTGGCGCAGCCCGAAAACAAGGCGGTGGATGCAAGCAGGATCACTGGCAAAGCGGATTTACGGAGAAGATCATTCATGGCTTGGCTCCTTCGGAAGAATCCAGCTCGCGGCTCCACGACAGACCATTGACGTAGATGCCCAAGGGATTGCGGCGCAGGCGTTCTTCGGTGCGTGGTAGCTGGAGCACGATGGTCACCACGGCCGTCCACCGCTCCAGCCCGGCCGCGGCGCCGTTGACGTAGCGGCGTTCCGTCCAGCGCACGTTGAACGAGGTGTTGCTGGCTCGCACGACGCTGGTGATATGCACCGTCACCGACTCCTTGCCGATGCGTGCGAACGGATCGTTCACACGCGCGTAGTCGTTGAGCACCGCTGCGCCCTTGTCGGTCGTGTAGTCGTAGGCGTCCAGCCAGTTCTGGCGGACGACGATGGGGTCGATGGACAGCGAGCGCACCAGCGTCACAAAGCGCGCGATGTAGTACGCCTGCTGCGCATCAGTGGGCCGGTACGACGTGGCGGCCTCGCCCACGGCGCGGACCTGGCCCGCGTTGTCCACCTCCACGACGTAGGGCGTCACGATGGACTGCGCCGAGCGCCACACCAGGCCGCCAGCCATCAGCAGCGCGAGCGTCAGGCAGCCGAAGGCCATCAGCCGCCAGTTCTTCGCCTGCACGCGCGGCGAGCCGATACGGTCGTCCCACACCTGGCCGGCGGCTTGGTACGGCGTGGCAGGTTGCGGCGTGTCGGCATAGCGCACCTGCGGCTTCTTGAATCGCATGGTCAGTTCTCCTTATGAATCGCTTTATTCGTCGGAGCCGCGCAGGCTCGGCCCCTGGCCGGAGCCGCCGCCATCGCCACCGCGCAGCGTGTGGGCGGTGGTGGTCGCGGCGTGGGTGAGTTGCTGGCGGCGATGCAGGCGCTTGGCCCAAGCGGGCCGTTCCTGTGTCTGCGCCGTAGCGGCGCCGGATGCGGCCTCGCCTGCGGCACCCTGACCGAATGCCGCGCCCGCGCCACCATCGGCAGCAGCGCCATTCCAGCCAGCGTGGAAGGGAGCGGCCATGCGTTGCCCGGCAGCGGAAGCGCGGGATGCAGCGCCTCGCCCGGCCGCCCGCGCGCCGGTCTTGGCGACGTTGCCCAGGCCCGCCATCGCGCCCTTTGCGCCGCCGCCAGCGGCGGCGGAACCGGCCTGAAACGCCGACTTCGCACTGCTGGCCGCCGACGTAGCGGCGCGCGCACCGCTACCGGCCAGCTTGGCGGCAGCCGGGGCCATGCGCGCACCAGCAGCCACGGCGCCACCCACGCCCGTCGCGGCGGCGCCGATGGCGACGGCCGTGCCGGCAGCGCCGACAGCAGCACCGGCCATTGCGCCAGCGCCGAGCTGCGGCGCACCGGAGACGAGGCCCGTGGCGATGCCGGGGCCGAAGATCCCGAGCGCCAGCAAGGTGAGCGAGGCCAGCATGATGACCAGCGCGTGGTCGATGGACGGCTCGGCAGGATGGACTTGGAACTGAGCGAACAAGCCTGAGCCGATACCGACGATCACGGCCAGCACCAGCACCTTGACGCCGGAGGCCACCACGTTGCCCAAGACCTTCTCGGCGAGGAACGCGGTCTTGTTCCAGAGCGCGAACGGCACCAACACGAATCCGGCGAGCGTGGTCAGCTTGAACTCGATCAGCGTGATGAACAGTTGGATCGCCAGCACGAAGAAGCACAAGACCACGACCAGCCACGCGAGGAACATCACCACGATGGGGTCGAGGTTCACAAACACTTCGGGAAAGCCCGCCATCTCGCCGATCTGCTCCAGAATCGGCGCCCCGGCGTCGATGCCGGTTTTCGCCAGCCGGCCCGGCTGCAAGAAGTTCTCCATCGTGATGGCCGAGCCGGTGGCTGTGATGCCCAATCCCGCAAACGAGCGGAACACGATGCTGGCCAGCCAGTTGAAGTTATTGATGATGTAGGCGAAGGCACCGACGTAGAGCACCTTGCGCAGCAGCTTGGCGATCACGTCCTCGCCCTGGCCGGTGGCATGGCTCATGGCCCAATACAGGCCGGCGATCGTCATGTCGATGACGATCAGCGTGGCCGTGAGGAACGCCACTTCGCCCCGCAGCAGCCCGAAACCCGAGTCGATATAAGCGGCAAAGGTGTTGAGGAATTGGTCGATGATGGTCACGTCATTCATGGCGTGTCCTTCGGTTCGGCGGGAACGGCCGGCGCCATGCCATCGGCCGGTTCCTCGAAGCTCGGCGGGATCGGCGGCAGGTCGGCCAGCGTCTGGTATTCATCCGGCCCAGCCTGGCCGGAGAAGAAGCGCCGCCGGAAGGCTTCGGCGGCGGCGCGGCAAGCGTCCTCGCCCGTGGCCTGCCGGTCGTCCGCGCATTGCGCGCGCAATGCCTTGAGCCGCAAGGGATCGGCGGCCAAGGCATCGGCAAGGTGGTCAGCCGGCTGTTCGCTGCAAGCGGCCAGCAGCGCAGCAAGTACCAGAACAGACGGGACGAGGACGCATCGCATAGCGGCCTCCCGTCAGTTGCCGTAGAAATCCACGCGCTGCGGCGTGTATGGCGTGCCATCGCCCAGGAAACGCCGCCGCACCTCGCGGGCGCGTTCCGTGGCCGCGGTCTGCCGTGCCAACTCCAGCGAGGCGGCCCGATCTTGCGTGATCTGGAGCCGCTGCGACTGGATCGACTGCTTGGCCTGCAAGGCCAGCAACTGGTTCATGGCCTGCATGGCTTGCAGCGCGCCTTCGGCCGACTGGCTCTTGCCCACGAGGTCGGCCAGCACGCTTTCGTCTTCGCCCAGGTTCTGCGACACCTGGGCCTGCATCCGCATGGTGGTCTGCAAGCCGTTGAGCGTGTTCCGCCAATGCTCCTGCGCATCGCGGTACATCTGGTCGCCGCTGACGGTGGCGGCGTACTGCTCGGGATACAGGCGCTGGAACTCCCGATCCAGATTCGTCACGTCGTAGGCCAGGCCGCGCGCCTGGTCGATCAGCCGCTGCGTGGTCGCCAGATTGGCGCGCAACTGGCCGACCACGCTGGACGGCAGGCTGGCGAGGTTGCGCGCCTGATTCATCAGCATCTGCGCTTCGTTCTGGAGCTGCTGGATCTGGTTATTGATCTGCTCCAGCGTGCGGATCGCGGTCAGCGTGTTCTGCACGAGGTTCGTGGGGTCGATCACAACCCATTGCGCGTGGGCGGTGGCAGTGCAAAGCATGGCCGAGATGGCGGCGGCGACAAGACGCTTTTTCATGGCAGGTTCTCCTGTGGGTGGTCGGTGGTACGGAAAGAACCCGGCGCGAGGCCGGGGAACGAGGCCAGCAGGTCGGCCGCCCAATCGAGGCCGCGATGGCGCAGCCAGGCGCCCGCGAAGCCGGGCACGCCGGCGTCCAGCAGCACGCGGTCTATGTCGCGCTGGTCTTGCGGCGTGGAAGCGCCCGCGAAGGCCAGCGCCGCCTGCCCCAGGTCGAGGTCGAACAGGCGATTGCCGAGGCGGGATTGGTAGTAGTAGTCGCGCTTGGGGCTCGCGGTGGCGACGATCTCGATCTGCCGGCTGTTCAGGCCGAAGCCTTCGTAGATCGTGCGAATCTGCGGTTCCGTCGCCTGCGGGTTGGGCAAGAAAATCCGACTCGCGCAGCTCTCGATGATCGCGGGCGCGATGCTCGAATCCTTGATGTCGGCGAGGCTCTGCGTGGCGAAGATGACGCTGACGTTCTTCTTGCGCAGCGTCTTGAGCCACTGGCGGATGCGTGCGGCAAACACCGGGTCGTCGAGGAACAGCCACGCTTCATCGAGGATCAGCAGCGTGGGCGCCCCGTCGAAGCGTTCATCGAAACGCGCAAAAAGGTAATGCAGCACGGCCATGACGGCGGCCTTGCTGTGCATCAGCTCCTCCATCTCGAAGCACTGCACGTCGGCCATGCCCAGCCGGTCGTGGTCGGCGTCCAGCAGCTTGCCGTGCGCGCCACCCAGCACATAGGGCGGCAACGCCTGCCGAAGCGTGTTCGATTGCAGCAGCACGGAAAGCCCGGTCATCGTGCGCTGCTCCACCGGCGCACCGGCGAGACTTCCCAGCGCCGACCAGATGGCCGCGTTCTCGTCTGGGCCGACCGCCACGCCTTCGTGCAGCAAGCGGCCTTCGATCCATTCGGCGGCCCAGGTGCGGTAGCCCTCGCGGTCGATGCGTGCGAGCGGCTGGAAAGCGATTTCGCCATCCGTGCCGAGGTCGTAGTGCTCGCCGCCCAGCCCGAGGATCGTGGCTCGCATCGAGCGCCCCATGTCGAAGGCGAAGATGCGCGAGCCGCGGTAGCGGCGGAACTGCATCGCCAGCGTGGCAAGCAAGACCGACTTGCCCATGCCAGTCGGCCCCGCGACCAGCGTGTGGCCCACGTCGCCGATGTGCGTCACCAGCCGGAACGGCGTGGCGCCATCGGTGCGCGTGACGATCAGCGGCGGGCCGTCGAGATGGTCGTTCTTCTCCGGCCCGGCCCATACCGCCGATACCGGCATCATGTGCGCCAGGTTCAGCGTCGAGACGATGGGCTGACGCACGTTGGCGTAGGCGTTGCCCGGAATGGACGACAGCCACGCATCCACGGCGTTGAGCGTTTCGGGAATGGTGACGAAGCCCCGGCCCTGGATGGCACGCTCCACCATGCGCAGCTTCTCGTCGGCTGCGCCGGCGTCCTCGTCCATGACGGTGACGGTCGCCGTCAGGTAGCCGAAGGCGACTTGATCGCTGCCCAGTTCCTGCAAGGCGGCATCCGCGTCCGCCGCCTTGTTGTTCGCGTCGGTATCGACCAGCGGGCTTTCCTGCTGGAAGATCGTTTCGCGCAACAGCGCGATGACGTTCTTGCGCTTGGCGAACCACTGGCGGCGCAAGCGCCCCAACCCCCGTTCCGCCTCGGATTTGTCGAGGCACAGAAAGCGCGTGCTCCAGCGATACCCAAACCCCAGGCGGTTGAGGTCGTCCAGAATCCCCGGCCAGGTCGAGGTCGGGAAACCTCGCACCGACACCACGCGCAGGTGCTGGTCGCCCAGCATGGGCGCCAGGCCGCCGACCAGCGCGGAATCGGTCAGCAGCGCGTCGATGTGGAACGGCACTTCGGGCACGCCCACGCGATAGCGCAGCGTCGAGATGGTCGCGTGCAGGTAGGTCAGCGTCTGCGCGTCATCGAGCCAGTCAATTTCCGGCATCACGCTGTCGAGCAGGTCGAAGACGCGATCCGTTTCCGCGACGAAGGCTTGCAGCCGCTCGCGCCAGTCCACGCCATTCGTCGGCGTGTTCTCGTAGAGCATCCTGGCTGCACGAGCGCGGGATTCTTCCGGCGGCAGGTAAAGCAGCGTCAGGTGATAGCCGCTCTCGAAGTGATTACCCGATTCCTCGAAGGCGGCCCGGCGTTCTTCCTCCACCACCCACGAAAGCGGCTCGGGAAACTCCGAGTGCGGATAGTCGGCCGCAGGCCGGCGCTCGGCTTCGATGAATAGCGCCCAGCCCGATCCCATGCGGCGCAGCGCATTGTTCAACCGCGCCGACGTGGCGACCAGCTCGCCTTGCGTCGCGCTGTCGAGGTCAGGCCCGCGAAACCGGGCCGTGCGCTGGAAACTGCCGTCCTTGTTCAAGACGAGGCCCGGCGCGACCAGCCCGGCCCAGGGCAGCCAGTCGGCAAGCAAGGCCGGGCGCTGGCGGTATTCGGCGAGATTCAGCATCGCGGCGTCCTCCCCTCACACGTCCAGCAGCGGGCGGTGCTTGATGTGCCGGGCGAAGACCTGCATGAACTGCGGATCGACGCGCGCACCCCACACCGCCAGCGAATGGCCGACGATCCAGAGCACCACGCCGGGAATCCACAGTTGCAGGCCCAAGCCGACAGCGGCGGCCAGCGTGCCGTTGGCGATCGCCACGGTGCGCGGCGCACCGCCAAGCAGAATCGGCTCGGTCAGTGAGCGATGCAGCGGCACCTCGAAGCCGTCCCTGAAGGTGTCCGGGGCACTCATACGACCGCCCCGCCGGAGAAGCTGAAGAACGACAGGAAGAAGCTGGAAGCCGCAAACGCGATGGACAGACCGAAGACGATCTGGATCAGCTTGCGGAATCCGCCGGACGTGTCGCCGAAGGCGAGCGCGAGGCCCGTGGCGATGATGATGATGACCGCGACGATTCGCGCCACCGGCCCCTGGATGGATTCGAGGATGGATTGCAGCGGGCCTTCCCACGGCATCGAGGAACCGGCGGCCTGCGCGGTTCCGGCTAGGAACAGCAGCAGCGCGGCCAGCAGCAGCCCTTGCCCCGCAGGGCGGGCCAGGCAGCGCAGCCGCGCGTGGCGCAAAGCCGGATTTGCAGAAAAACGGAAAGCAGGAATGGTCATCTGCGTCATGGCAGTTCTCCAAGTGAGTCAGGGGATGGGGAAGTCGCCGCAGCGGGTGCGGCATTGGGAAGCGGCGGCAGCTCGGGAAACGGCGTTTCCAGCGCGTCCGCCAGTTGGTAGCCCACGCCGTCGAAGCCGACGACGCGGGCGATGCTCTCGATGCGGCGTTTGCGCCCGCGCCCGGCGATGTGGATCGCCACGTTGACCGCCTCGGCGATCAGCGCACGGGGCGGGTTCACCGCCACTTCGAGAATCAGTTGCTCCAAGCGCAGCAGCGCGCCGAGTGCGGAGCCGGCATGGATCGTGGCGATGCCGCCGGGATGGCCGGTGCCCCACACCTTGATGAGATCCAGCGCCTCGGCGCCGCGCACTTCGCCAACGACGACGCGATCAGGCCGCAGGCGCATGGACGAGCGCACCAGCTCGGTCATGGACACCACGCCTGCGCGGGTGCGCAGAGGAACGTGGTCACGGGCCGCGCATTGCAGCTCCACCGTGTCTTCGAGCACCAGCACGCGGTCGCCGGTGGCGGCGATTTCGGCGAGCAAAGCATTGGCGAGCGTGGTCTTGCCGCTGCTGGTGGCGCCGGCGATCAGCACGTTCTGCCGCTCGCGCACGGCGCGAACGAGAAAGCCCGCTTGCGCGCTGGTCATCATTCCGTCGATGACGTACCGCTCCAGCGGAATTACGCCGATGGCACGCTTGCGCAGCGCGAAGGCCGGCCCCGGCGCTGCCGGCGGCAAGATGCCCTCGAAGCGTTCGCCGGTTTCGGGCAACTCGGCGGACAGCAGCGGCTGGCCGCGATGGACTTCTGCGCCGACGTGGGCCGCGACCAGGCGGATGATTCGCTCGCCGTCCGCCTCGGACAGTTCCACGCCCATCGGCGCGCGCCCACTAGAAAGCCGATCCACCCAAAGGGTGCGATCAGGATTCAGCATCACCTCCACCACGTCCGGGTCTTCGAGCGCGGCGGCGATCAGCGGCCCCATCGCCGTGCGCAACATCTGGATGCGGCGGTCGAGCGACGTGGCGGTCATGGACTGCGGAACGGCACTCATGACGCACGCTCCTGCGCTTGCGCGGCTGCCGCCGCGTCTTCCATCCGCATCGGGTCGGGATGCAGTTCCTCCACCACGTCGCGCACCAGGCTGCGGCCCCGCAGCAGGTGGCGGCCAAGCTGCTCGGTGAACTGCTCGAAGCGCGCTTTGCCCTGCGCGCGTGCCGCGTCTTGGTGCGCCTCGGGGACTGGTGTGCTGACCGTGAGGTAGTAGCGAATGAACAGCGCCAGCGTTTCGATGGCGATGTTCTGGTCGCGCTCCATGCGCTCGGCCTGGCGCGACAGGCGATCCAGCCGCTTGGCGATGGCCGCTTCGCGCTGGTCGGCGGCATCGGGCGACAGCCACGATGCGAGCGCCGCCGCGACGATGGACGACTTGGACACGCCTTTCTTGGCGGCAAGCTCATCGAGCCGCTTGGCGTGCTCGGGCTGGATAAAGAGGTTCAGGCGGTAGTGGCTCATAGCTCGATTCCGTCGTTGGGGTCGAGGGAAGCCAGCCGGGCCGTGCGCTGCATGGCTGGATCAAGCTGGCGAGGAAGGGGAAGCGGCAGGTCGTCGTCGTCATCGAGCAGCCCAAGGTCGGCCGCAGGCGCGGCCAGCACGGGGTCGTAGGCGACGGTTTCGGAGAGTTCGGGCTGACGGCATGGGCCGCCGTCGTCGGTGCTGTCCAAGTCGTCGGCGGATGCCGTGCCCGGTGCTGCCGGCATCAGCGGAATCGCCAGCCCGCTCCAGTCATCGGGCCGCGATGGCGGCGCGTCGGCGTACTGCCCGTCCGCCAGCGCGGGCGGCGGCAGCACGCGACGCTTGAAGTTGCTGTCCACGTAGTAGCGCAGCTTCTTCGCCTTGATCGGCGCCATGCTGGACACCATCACCACTGCCTCGTCGGGTGGAAGCTGCATGACTTCGCCCGGCGTCAGCAGCGGGCGGGCCGTCTCCTGGCGCGACACCATCAGGTGGCCCAGCCACGGCGCGAGCCGATGGCCCGCGTAGTTGCGCTGGGCACGCAGCTCGGTGGCCGTGCCCAGCGTCTCGGAGATCCGCTTGGCGGTGCGTTCGTCGTTCGTGGCGAACGTCACGCGCACATGGCAGTTGTCGAGAATCGAATGGTTCTGGCCGTAGGCTTTGTCGATCTGGTTGAGCGACTGCGCGATGAGGAAGCTGCGGATGCCGTATCCGGCCATGAAGGCCAGTGCCGTCTCGAAGAAGTCCAAGCGCCCCAGCGCCGGGAACTCGTCGAGCATCAGCAGCAGCTTGTGGCGGCGCTCGATGCCATCGGAGCCATCGAGCGATTCGGAGAGGCGCCGACCGATCTGGTTGAGGATCAGGCGAATGAGCGGCTTCGTCCGCGAAATGTCCGAAGGCGGCACCACCAGGTACAGCGACACAGGATGCGCTGCCGCGATCAGGTCTGCGATGCGCCAGTCGCAGCGCGAAGTGACTTCGGCCACCGTGGGATCGCGGTACAGGCCGAGGAACGACATGGCCGTGGACAGCACGCCCGAGCGTTCGTTGTCGCTCTTGTTGAGGACTTCACGCGCCGCCGACGCGACGACCGGATGCGCCCCATCGCCGAGGTGCGGCGTGGTCATCATCCGATGCAAGGTCAGCTCGAAGGGGCTGGCCGGGTCGCTAAGGAAGTTGGCGACGCCGCGCAGCGTCTTGTCCTTGCCCGCGTAGAGCACATGCAGGATGGCCCCGACCAGCAGTGCGTGGCTGGTCTTTTCCCAATGGTTTCGCTTCTCCAGCGCGCCTTCGGGATCAACCAGAATGTCCGCGATGTTCTGCACGTCGCGCACCTCATGCGCGCCGCGCCGTACCTCCAGCAGCGGGTTGTAGGCCGCCGACTTCGCATCGGTCGGGTTGAACAGCAGGCAATGTGAGAAGCGCGAGCGCCAGCCGGCGGTGATCTGCCAGTTCTCGCCCTTGATGTCGTGGATGACGGCGGATGCGGGCCAGGACAGCAAGGTGGGCACCACCAGGCCCACGCCCTTGCCGGAGCGCGTGGGCGCGAAGGTCAGGACATGTTCCGGGCCTTCATGCCGCAGGTACTGGCGGTCATGCTGGCCCAGGAACACGCCGGCCGGCTGCGTGAGGCCCGCCATGCGAATGTCCTGCGCGTTCGCCCAGCGGGCAGAGCCGTAAGTCGTGACAAGGCGCGATTGGCGCGAGCGCCAAATCGACATGCCGATGGCGACCACCACCGCCAGCAGGCCGCTGCCGCCCGCGATGGCGCCGCCGGTATCGAACACGCGCGGCGCGTAGGCATCGAAAACGAACCACCACTCAAACAGCTTCCACGGGTGGTAGATCGGTGTGCCGAGAAGGTCAAACCAGGGCGAGCCAAGGCGTAGTTGATAGCCAAGAGCCGCTGCTGTCCATTGTGTGGCGCCCCACACGCCGGCGATCACGATGCCGAATACCACGGCGATCTGACCGAACAGCACGTTCGTCCCTTGCATGACCTGGCCTCCGATTTCTCCTGCGCTGATTCCTCATGGGGAAGGCGGCACAAGAACGTGCCGCAGGCGTCAGGATGGGTGTCGGGTCAGTGCCGGTCAAAGACTGCTTCGAGCAGAAAGGTCGAGCAAAAAGACAGAATTAGTGCAGGGGCGAACCAATGAAAAACACCGCAAGCGATAACGCATTGCGGCGTGTCGAGCAGAAATATTGAGGCGATGCTGCGAACCGCCAACGATCAGAACTTGGCTGATTCCTTCGGTGGTGTGTACGGCGTTTCACCGTCGCCATAGAACCGCTTGCGCGTGGCTTCGGCTACCCGATTGCACAGCACGTCGCCCAGCTTGGGGCGATCCGTCTTGCATTGTTGGCGCAGCTCTTTGAGCCGTTCGGGGTTGGCCGCCAGTTCTTCCACCGTCGGGATATTCGCCTCCGGAACGTTGGTCGTTTGTGGCGTCTCGGAATTGCCGCAGGCAGTCAGCGCGGCCACCAGCAGGAACTGGATGAGCTTCTTCATGGCGTGGATTCCTCCAAGGGATCGGAATGATGGCCCGGCTTGGGCCTTGGGGGTTCCGGAGATTCAATGGCCTGCACGCGCTCAATGAACCGGGCCAGAACATCGGACGGCTCGCCTTCGGGGAACAGTAGGTAAGTTGTCAGCGGCGGCACGCGCAATGCCAGCGGTCGGGCCACCACACCTGCGTCAGGGTTAGCGGCAATGCGCGCGGCACCCGTAAACCCAAGCGCCAGGCCAGCCGACACCAGCACCATCATCAGATCGCACGTAGCAACCCGTTCTGCGACCAACGGCTCCGTGCCGGCCCGGCGTAGCACACGATCTACGAATCTGGCATGGCCTTCGCAAACTTGTGGATCGCATAGAACCAGCGGATAGCGCAGCAACTCCTCCAAAGGAATGCGCTTGTACGCAAGCAGCGGATGCCGGGCTGGCACCGTTACTATGAGCGCGTCTCGCCATACAGGTATGGCGGCGATGCTGTCACCTACTTCATCAGACTGCGCAAACCCCACGTCGTACAGATCGTCGTGCAGACCTTTGATCTGCTGTGATAGCGGTACCTCGAAGAATCGGAGTTCAAGTTCAGGCTCTTCTTGTCGGCATAGCGCCAGCAGAGCCGGTAGGCGCGACGGTGTGATGCCGTCCGACAATGCCACTCGCAATTGCCCATGGAAACCATTGGCCGCCGCTTTCACGCTATCGCGGGCTTGCTCCAAGACAGTGAACACGCGACGCACGTGTTCCAAGAACAGTCGGCCAGCGAGCGTCAATCGAGTGCTGCGAGTGGTGCGAGCAAATAACACCGCCCCGAGTTCCACCTCCAACTCCTTGATAGCGCGCGACAGAGGCGACTGCTCAATGTGCAGCCTCTCCGCTGCTCGTGCGAAGTGGAGTTCTTCAGCAACGGCCAAGAAGCAACGCAGATGACGAAGCTCCATATAGTGCCCTCTCAAAATGCATCTTCATCGCAGAGCCTCCATGCTCAATCTCGTCACAACGATCTGTGTGGACGACGATTGGCGTCCCGTACAGATGTAGATCGGATGAAAATCGGAGCGATCATGACGCCCCGCCACGATTGCATTTCCCGAATCGTTGAGAGCCTGGCCTTACGTGTGCAACGATGGCCGCAGACACACTCCGTCGATACTCGAGGAGGAGCCTTTTAGTTGGTTAAATCGGCAATTGACAAGAGCAAGGTGGTGAGTTGCTCTGGCATGGTGATGTGGGGGTTGTGCGAAGCAGGCAGCTCATAATATTTCCACCCTTCTCGGGCTTGAGCGCGGGACGCCGAAAGACCAAAGGTGTCATACAGACCAGTCTTCGTACAGTAAATATACGCAGAAGGGATGTTTGAAGCTTCTCCCGCTAGACATAGAGGAGATGTGAACGTAGCAAGGGGTTGCGGTCCGCGCCTCCCTTGGGCGAGCTTTTGATCATGGTCAGGGGTGTCCGGCGGAAGTGGGCTTGGGGGGACCAGCCAACCGAATCCATTGTTCTTGACGTCTTCCAGGATGGCGGCTCGCTGAGCCTTTGGCATGAGATCCAATGCGCACTCATCGGACTCCGGTAGTAGTGCGTCGATGTATATCAACTGTTGAATCCGATCGGGGATTCTGTCGGCCACACCAGTCACGACCATTCCCCCATAGCTGTGCCCGACCAAGATGACATGGTTGAGGTTCTCCGACTCGATAGCACGGACGACATCATCGACGTGCATATGCAGGTCGATACGAGGTCCAAGCAAGTGCGAGCGTTCACCCAGCCCCGTACAGGTTGGCGTCAGGAGTCGGTGATGCGCTGCCAAAAAGAGAGAGTGCATTCGCCACCACGCCCAACCTGCTGACCAGGCCCCATGGACCATCACAAAGGTGTTCATGGGGCGAGACTCAGTATCGATATGCCAAGAAGCCGCCGTCCAGCAGTATCTCGGCGCCAGTCACGTACCCAGCCTCTTCTGATGCAAGAAACAAGATTGCGTTCGCGGCGTCTTCTCGCTTACCGGTGCCGCCCAGTGGAACGGTTTCAAAGAACTTTTCCCGCATTTTGGGATCAGCGGACACCACTGAGGTTCGCATGGGGGCAGAAGACCGGGAACGATGGCGTTTACCCGGATCCCTGATCTTGCGTACTCGCCTGCAGCAGAGCGCGTCATGGCCAACACCCCGGCTTTCACGGCGCAATAGCCCATGTGGAGACCGGGCATGCCTGCATACGCTGCGATGGAGGAAATCGTGATGATTGATCCCCCACCTGCACGAGTGATGGCGCGGGCGCCATGGCGGATGGCTAGGAAGGTGCCGCGGATATGGATTGACGTCAGTCGGTCGAGATAGTCGACCTTTTCATGATCAGGAACCATACCGCTTATGCCGGCATTGCTTACAACGATATGAATGGCTTCGAAGGATTGCTCCCCCTTCTGAAGGGCTTCCTTCCAGTTTTCCTCTTCAGTGACGTCTAGCTTGACGAAGCATGCTTCGCCACCCCCCTCGGTAATCGACTGTGCGACTGCTTGGCCTTCTTGCTCTAGTAGGTCAGCGATGACCACGCGCGCGCCCTCGCGCGCAAACATCCTTGCTGTGGCTTCACCAATGCCGCTCGCGGCGCCTGTCACGAAAGCAGTTTTTCCAGTGAATCTCATACACGTCTCCTTGCAATATGAAAAGGGCAGAGGGGGTTCAGAGTCTCGGCCGTCTAGCATCTTACACATATCTCGGTAATATTCAAGATGTCAGCAAGATTCCGTTGTCGGCTGGCTAAGAAGCTTGACGCGAGTCGAGGCTGACTCTCGCTTGCCGCCGCTTACGTCATTCGGGCTCTAGGGAATGTCTGCAAAACTCAGGCGCTGGCCGCGTAGCGTGAACGGCAGCGCCCTGCGATGATCTGCGGCATGAAGCAACTCGGACTGGGCCTGAACCTGTCGACTAAGAAGACGCGCAAGCGGGAGTTCTGGGAGGAGATGGAGCGCGTGGTTCCGTGGTCGGCGCTGGTGCAGATCGTGAAGCCGTACTACCTGAAGGCGAAGACGGGCCGGCCGCCGTTTGCCATCGAGACGATGCTGCGGGTTCATTACCTCCAGCAGTGGTTCGCGCTGAGCGACCCGGCGATGGAAGAGGCGCTGCACGACATGCCCGTGTTTCGCGAGTTCGCCAAGCCAGGCGACGTGGCGCGGTTGCCGGACGAGACGACGATCCTGAGGTTCCGCCACCTGCTGGAGAAGCACGACCTGGCGACCGACATGCTGCGAGTGGTCAACGACATCCTGCAGGCCAAGGGCCTGTTGATGAAGAAGTGCAAGGTGGTCGACGCCACGCTGATCGCAGCGCCGAGTTCGACGAAGAACGCGTCGATGCAGAGTCGGGACTGGTGCACAGCGTCGTGGGCTGGTCGGCCAACGTGAACGACGTGACGCAGGCAGGCAGCTTGCTGCACGGCGTTGAGGAGGTCGCCTTCGGCGACGCCGGCTACCGCGGCGTTCACAAGCGCGGCGAGGCTCAGGGGCTGCAGTGGCACGTGGCGATGCGCGCCGGCGACCGCCGCAAGCTGAACCCATTCCTGCAGCCCGACTTCCTGGCAGAGCAGGCGGAGAAGCTGACGGCGAGCATCCGAGCCCAGGTCGAGCACCCGTTCCGTGTATTAAAGCGGCAGTTCGGCTACACGAAGGTGCGGTACCGCGGCCTGGCGAAGAACACAGTTCAGATCGTCACGCTGTTCGCGCTGTCGAACCTGTGGATGGCTCGGCGCAGCTTGATGGGGCGCGCAGGGATGAGTGCGTCCGCAGCCTTATGCGGGGCGGCCTCGAAGGGCACCGAAACCATCATGTAGCGCCGCGTACGGGCAGTGATTTGAAGCAACCATGCGTAGCGTGGCGTAGTCAAGATGCTTCCGAATCGGCGCTGCGAATCACGTTGCGCAGACCTTTCCTCGCGTAGGTGATGCAGAGGTCGCGGACAACGGACCAGATACAGTGGACCCAGAGCAAGGGCACTGCGAAGCGGCCGAGGACCATGTGCTGTCCAAGTTCAGCTAGCATGTCAACAGGACACAACTTGTTTTTTGCCCCATCGCGCTGACGAAGGGCTCGTTTTATACCGGCAAAGGCATTGCATGAAGAAGTCGCTCGCTGTTTCCTCTAGGAGACAAAAATCCAACTCCAACCGAACTGAAGCGCCGACTCTGGCCGAGCAGGCTTATAAGAGGCTTGAGGAGATGATCATTACTCTGCAGCTAGCACCAGGCGTGGTGCTTTCTGAGTATGGTTTGTCGGAACTGCTGGAAATTGGTAGAACACCAATCAGAGAGGCGCTCCAGCGTCTCGCCGGAGAGGGACTGGTTGTGGTCCTCCCCAAGCGAGGGGTTCTTGTTTCCGAAACCAATATTCGCACCCAACTCCGATTGCTGGAGTTGCGAAGGGAAGTGCAACGTCTTCTCGCACAACTCGCAGCAGAGCGGGCAACAGAGGAGGAGAGGGCGCATTTTGCCCAGATCGGCGCTTCTCTGCTTCATGCAGCTAGCGCGCGCGACGAAGGGCTTTTTGCTCAGCTAGATCGAGAACTCGATGAGTGCATGTGGAAAGCGGCTCGCAATGAGTTCATAACCAAGACGATGGCGCTCATGCGCGGTTTATCGCGCAGGTTCTGGTTCGAGCACTATCGCAGGGTTGGAGATCTTCCGCTGGCGGCCACATTGCATTCAAAAATGGCCGAGGCGATAGCCAGGGGTCACTCTAAGGATGCCGCTGCGGCCTCCGATCGTCTTGTTGACTACATCGAGAGCTTTGCGCGAGAGACCATCACCAATTAGAACTTGGGTACCTTGGTGCTGCGAATTGGCCCCGGCGCGCGGAGATTAAGTCAGGCAGTTTGACCCTGCCTCGATTTCGCGTACAGCAAGAAGTTGGAAACTTCAAAGGTTCGATCACGCGACCTCGGCCGCCTTCCTGTAACCCGTCTCGTCACGCCGATCACGGGCCAGCAACGCCCAGACGATTCGAGCGTTCTTGCTGGCGAGTGCCACCGCCGCCACGTTCTTGTTGCGCCGCTGGACCACAAAGGTGGCCCCGGAAATCTGAACACGGCGATGAGTGAAAACTCTGCCCTGTGAGCGGTCCGCGAAGAGCGGGCTGACATGGAGCGAGAGCATGAGCAGAAGACCACGCCGGAACTTCTCACCGGCGTTCAAGGCCAAGGTGGCGCTGGAGGTCAACCGTTCGCCGGCAGCCGCATGCCGCGCCACATGCTCAAGGCACGAGGCTTCGAGGTCGGGCGCAAGCACGTGGCGCCCCTCATGCGGCGCATGGGCATCAAGGCGCTGTACAGCAAGCCCAACACGAGCCGCAGCATGTGTGATCTACCCGTACCTGTTGCGCGGCCTGGCGATCGAGCGTGCGAACCAGGTCTGGGCGATGGACCTGACCTGCATCCCGATGGCACGCGGCTTCGTGTACCTGGCCGCGATCATTGACTGACATAGCCGCAAGGTCCCGGCCAGGGACGTGTCGATGTCGATGGAAGCGGACTTCTGCGTGCGCGTGCTCGACCATGCGATCGCGCGTCACGTCAAGCCGGAGATCTTCGATACCGACCAGGGTTCGCAGTTCACCAGCATGGTGTTCACCGAGCGGCTCAAGGGCGAGGGCATCGCCATCAGCATGGGCGGTCACACGAGATGCCCACCGCGTCGGTCGTGCGTTCGCGCAAGCGACGCCCGCCCGCCACCGTGGACATCTCTGCACTGCGGTCAACCCCGGCAGCGTTCCACTTGTCGTCGCCCGACTCGTGTTCAGACCGATGGGGCCACCTCTCGGCCGCACATCCTCTTAGTACCTCATTTCAAGGGAAAACCCTCTATGAGATACTTTTGCCGCTCATGTAATATACTTGTGTCATGCAAGTTGGCATATGACTGCGAAACTGCATGACATCGATTGGTCCTCATCTATCTGTGTCATGCAAAGGAGACAAAATGAAGTTAAGTCGGCGGACTTTTACCCAAGCAACCCTGGGTGCGGCGGCGATATCTGTGGGTGGGCCTCTGTTTGCGCAGGACCGACCTCTGCGTCTTGGCCTGTTGGCGCCGCGATCAGGGGTGGCTGCCTTCATGGGGGAGGACAGCATTCGAGCCGTTCGGTGGGGGGTGGACCGAATCAACCGGTCGGGGGGATTGCAGGTAGGAAAGTGGAGCTCGTCATTCAGGAGGAGACCACTCCCAAGGACACAGTTGAGCGGTTTCGCCATCTGGCACTGCAGGAGAAGGTGGACGCCATTCATGGACTGATTTCTACCGGCGTTACTCTGGCAGTCGCCCCCGTCGCAGAGGATGAGCGTGTTCTGCTCCAGTGCTGGGATGGAACGACACAAAACGGAGTGCAAGAGTCGATGCCAAAAACTCGTTTTGTGTTCCGGTCGACTGACAACGAGTGTGAAGCAGTGATGAGTTCGCTCATGGCCATCAAACGCTTCAAAGGTAAGTTCGCAACTATTGCAGGAGTGAATTCCGACTATTCGTATGGGCGAAACTGCTGGGAAACGTTCAAGACGTTGTTGTCTCGCTATGACATCGAGGCCAAGGTTGTTTCTGAGCAATGGATCCGGGTTGGTGCCACCGATCTCACGACGAACGTGGCGGCATTGAACGCCGCCAAGCCTGATCTGATTTTCAATTCGCTCTTCCTCTCCGATCTTCCTATCTTTCTTCGGCAGGCCTCCGCGGCAGGTCTGCTGGCCAACGCAAAGATCGTGTCGGCCGTGGCGGGTGGTCAAATCAATGACCTGCGGTCCAGTTTCGTTCCCGAGGGTGCATTGCTGGGGCAGAACACCTTCTACTTTGACTTGCCCGGAGCATCCGAATTGCAGAAGTCGTTTGTTGCGGAATACAGGGACCGCTACAAGGCCATTCCGACCACATTGGCTGACCGCGCCTACTTCAATCTGATGGCTTACAAAGCCGGTGTCGAGAAGGCGGCGAAGGCTGCCGGCCGCTGGCCAAAAACTGATGAGATCGCTGATGCCATTGCCGGAAACGACATCGAAAGTCTAGGTGGCCGAGGGCGTTATCGGGCCGACAAGATTGCCGAACAGATGTTCTACCAAGGCTTCAGTAAGAACAGTACTCAGCATGAGTACCCGGGGCTGTCCGATATTACCGCCGCGTTTTCTGATCAATTGCAGAAGCCTGCAGGCGCAGACTACTGGAAATGGATCAAGACTGCAGATTTCCGCGTGTAATTATTCGTTAGCGGAGTGTGCTTTAAGCGTACTCCGCTAAGTTAAAAATTCCGTACACGCATGAAATGGATGCTTCAATGCAGTATGCCAACCTCTTTTTAGCCGGTCTCTTCCAAGCCGCGATTTTGTTTCTTGTCGCCTGCGGTCTGCAACTCATCTTTGGCGTTCAAAAGGTCGTCAATCTTGCCTGTGGTTCGTTCTATGCGCTGGGAGCGTTTTTTGCTATTACGGCTGTCGGCCTCTTGCACCAATGGCAAATGCCGATGATTTTTCTTGTTCCAGCACTTGTGTTGTCTGGTGTACTCGTTGGAACAGTCGGAGCTCCGTTAGAGTTGTTGTTACGTCCCGTATATAGGCGAGACCCTAGCTATCAACTTTTGCTGACCTTTGGTCTTTTGCTGATGTTCCAGGATGTTTTTCGTTTTTTCTGGGGTGCTGCACCGAGATCAATGGACAGCTCTCTATATGGAATATATGGAACGATCGACATAAGTGGATTGCAGATCCCTGTATATAACTTTCTTGTCATTGGAGCGAGCATCCTAATCGCAATGATTTTAGGATTGTCACTCAAGCGAACCCGTATTGGACGGATCGTACGGGCTACGGCTGAAAATCGGAACATGACTGAAGCATTGGGTGTTAATTCATCCAAAGTATTCACAATGGTTTTTACGCTGGGCTGCATTCTAGGAACTGTGGGTGGGGCATTGGTTATTCCCACTTCGGCTGCCTCTATGACCATGGCCGCTGAACTCGTGGTGGAGGCCTTTGCAGTTGTTGTGATCGGGGGCTTGGGCAGCATGGCTGGGGCTGCTGTTGGCGCCATCATTGTCGGGCTCATGCGGGCGTTCGCAGTTTCGTTAGCTCCTGAAGTGGAGATTCTCTCCATCTATCTAGTTGTCGTTGTTGTCCTCTTGATTCGCCCTGTTGGATTGTTTGGAAGGAGCGCATCTTGAGCGCAGTATTTGACGTAATTTCTCCGAGAATTCGGCCTCGGCCGAAGCCGCGGTTGCTTAACGGCGTTATTCCATTTGTTGTGTTGCTAGCTGGACTTGCAATTGCACCTTTGATGCTAACGCCGTACAGCACCGTGATGCTTATGCCTGCCTTGGCATTTGGAATCGCTCTTCTCGGCATGAATCTTCTGTTTGGCTACACGGGGTTGCTGTCCTTTGGCCATGCAATGTTCTTGGCTGTAGGGGCATACGTGGCGGCCGCAGCGACCCAGGCGGGCGTTCTCCACTTTGAGTTGATCTTGATCGCAGCAGCGAGTTTGGGAGGACTATTCGCATTGGCGATTGGTGCTCTCTGTGTCCGTTTCACACATATCTTCTTTGGCATGCTCACACTTGCGTTTGGCATGCTTCTTCACTCTTTCCTGTTCAAGTTCTACAACTTGACAGGAGGTGATCAAGGTATGCGTGTCCTGCGGCCGATGTTACTGGGGCAGGATTGGGATATGACTGCGACTCAGTTTCTCAGTGGTCCGTTCTATTACTACTGTTTGATAGTTTATGTGCTGCTCGGATTGCTCACCTGGCGCATCGTCAGTTCGCCTCTTGGCCTCCAGCTGCGCGCTATTAGAGACAATGAGAGCAAGGCTCGGTACCTTGGCGTACGTGTCTATCGCCTCCGACTGTTTGCCTTTGTAGTGTCTGGCGTTTTCGGTGCAATCGCTGGCGCGATGTTGGGGGTTTCCACTGGACTTGCTGATCCGGAGCTTGCGTATTGGCCTCAGTCAGGCAATCTTATTTTCATGATGATTCTTGGGGGGGCTGGAACCTTTGTGGGGCCTGGGGTAGGGGCGCTCATTTTTGTTCTGCTGCATGAAGTACTGGTATCGAGTACGGCCTACTGGAGATTTATGTTGGGTGCTACGTTGGTGTTTCTCGTGCTTGTGCTTCCAGAAGGATTGATCGGCACGATTTCCAATCACTTGCAACGTCGTGTAAGGGGAGATGCCCAATGAGTGCCATGTTGAGCGCATGCAATGTATCCAAATCTTATGGATCGTACCAAGCTCTAAAGAATGTGTCTTTGGAGATCGGAGGCGGTGAATTCGTGTCAATAGTCGGCCCGAATGGAGCAGGGAAGACCACACTCGTCAATGTGTTGACGGGGTTGGCGGCCCCCTCCCAAGGGACGGTGCATTTCATGGGAAATAGTATTGCTGGAGTAGGTCCGGTTAAGTTGGCTGCGATGGGCATGGCCCGTTCATTCCAGCTGGTCAATATTTTTCCAGAGGTGAGCGTTTGGGAGACGATCGCAGTTGCTGTAAGTTCAAGGTTGCGTAGAGCTTCGAATCCATTACGAACATTGACCAAAGATCCTCAGATCGAGGACGAAGTTCAGCATATTGCTGGAACACTTGGCTTGCATCACAAGCTTTTTGAACGAGCTGGTTCTCTCTCACAAGGAGAGAAAAAACTCCTTGATATCGCCAGCGCATTTGCACTTCGTCCTAAGGCCATCCTTTTAGATGAACCTACTTCGGGCGTCTCAAGTGGAGACAAATACGGGATTATGGAACTGTTAGTGAAGGCGGCACGCTCGGAAGGGGTGAGCGCCATCATTCAAGTCGAGCATGACATGACACTGGTCGCACGTTACTCGCATCGGGTGATCGCGCTTCAGGAAGGGCGTGTGATTGGAGATATGTCTCCGGATGTTTTCTTTAAGGACTCCTTGATGCTTGAAGCAGTGATCGGCCCTGTCCACAGTAGTCAGAAAAAAAACGAGGGGGAACACCAGCCATGCTGAACGTGTCCGAACTGACCGTGGACATCCAGGGAAGTCGAATTCTTCGAGGTATCAGTCTTGAGGTTCGCGCCGGTGAACTGGTATGTCTTCTCGGCAGAAATGGAGCGGGAAAGACCACCACTTTTCGGTCGTTGATGGGCTATCTTCGGCCCGTTTCCGGGCGCATCTCGTGGGAAGATAAAGATCTTGCGCGCTTGAGCACATGGCAGATTGCGCAACTGGGCATTGGCTTTTCCCCTGAAGAATCGGAAGTGTATGCCGACCTCACGGTCGAGGAAAACATTGAACTTCCGACGTGGACTCGTACCTGTGGCAGACCTGCTGCGGAGCGCATTTCGGAAGCATATCGTATTTTCCCCAAGCTGGAACGATACCGTAAACGCGGGGGGCAGAGCTTTCGGGTGGCGAGCGCAAGATGGTATCTATCGCCCGCGCATTGGCTCTCGACGCAGAACTCCTTTTACTCGACGAACCTTTTGAAGGTCTCTCACCCGCCATCATTCCACTTGTAGCGGAGGGAGTCGCCGCGATTCGCCAATCTGGGAAAGCCATTGTGATGGCTGAATCCAATTTGCATCATGTTCCAGATTACATAGATAAACTAGTGGTGATTGAGCGCGGTGAAATTATTTACACGGGCTCGTTGAGCGGAGCTCTCGGGGACGTGGAGGTTATGAAAATTATCGCGGGTGCCGTGGATGCGGAACCTCAAACTTGACCAGGGGCGAGATATGAAGACATATACGGGCGATCGAACTATCGATGGAATTAAAGTGCTCGCCGATGGCCAATTGTTGCCTGACCGGACCGACCTGCGTCGCTATGCGGAAATGGGGTTCGAATGGGGGTACGAAGGTGCCGAGCCGCGGCAGTTGGCTTTCGCTCTTCTTTTGGATCACACCGGTGACTTGAATCTTTCCGCTGATTCTTGCGAATCTTTCATGAAGGTCATGGTTGCAAATTTTGATAATGAGTGGAGCATTGCTTCCGCAGATATTGAAAACTGGCTACGAAGCAAGTCAAGGTATTGACTGCGGCTGAAATCGAGTGTTGTTGGCAGGCATGCCCCTGTTGGGGTGAATTTAATTGGAGGTTTTCATGGAGCTTCAATCTACTATGATGAAGGAACGCCAGCGTCGATATCGCAAAGAGTATCGACATCGTGTGGCGGGTTGGTACCACGGTTGGCTGCACTTGGCGATCATTGCCATCAGCGGTTTCACGGCGCTCTACATCTATGCTGCCAATCTTCGCAACGTCCAACTGTGGGAATGGCTGGCCTTGCCATTGGGTTTCATGGCTTATCAACTCACCGAATACTTGCTGCATGCGCATGTAATGCATCGGCCTCGCAAGAACGTCATTTTCCGGGCGCTCTATGTGCGACACACATTGATGCATCATCAGTTCTTTACGCGCGAAGAAATGCGTTTCGCGGATCATAGAGATTGGCGTGTAACGTTCTTTCCCCCTTTCACAATGATCGTGCTTACCTTGCTGTCTCTCGTGCCATCGCTCGTCGCTGGCTGGATTCTCTCCCCTAATTTCGGCTGGCTGTTGATGGCCGCGCTGACGGGTAGCTACATGTTCTATGAACTCGTTCATTTCTCATGCCATGTGAACGACAACTGGCTTATTCGAAATACGCCGATTATTAATACTGCGCGCCGGCATCATACGGCGCATCACGATCATCCATTGATGATGGAAGTTAATATGGGTATCGGAACCCCTATTTTTGATTGGTTGTTTGGAACCTCCGATCTCAAAAGAGGATTTTGGGGTCATATCTTTAACGGCTACAGCACGCGTTATTTGAAGCAAGATCTTCGAAAAACAGTTCGTACACCCAATTCAAATGATGGCGTTGTGAAATCGGCAAGCTTCTAACATGACTGCCAAATATCCGGAGTGATTAAATGCCAACTAAATTCAAAGTAATTATTTCCATACTGATTTTGATGCTCTTCGGGGTGATAGGTTTGTATGAGTTTTCGATTGATCTTCGAACGGCTGGTTGGGCTGCATTTTTCTTGGGCGGGTTTATGGTGTTTTCGATCTGGATTTTTCCTGAGGTAAGCAGGGATGATCCTGTCGACGCCAATTGAGCGGCAGAGGGGTGCTCTGATTACTTCTACTTCAGATCGGATTAAGAAAATGTTCGCTCTCAAGGCAGACGCAGATGTGTGGTCGTTCTGTTTGATTTAGAACAAGTTCGTTGGTACAGCTTTGGCGGCCAGTGACGTCATACTTAACTTAACCTAGTACATCCTGATGAGATTCAATGATTTTCGCAATCTCTCCATCGACGACCGTGATGCCTTCTGGACCGAACAGGCCGGGTTGGTGGACTGGCACAAGCCCTTCGACCGGGTGTGCAACCACGACAACCCACCGTTCGCGCACTGGTTCGAGGGCGGGCTGACCAACCTGTGCCACAACGCGGTGGACCGGCACCTGAAAGACCGCGCAGACCAGAACGCGCTGATCTACGTGTCCACCGAAACGGACACCGAGCGCACCTACAGCTTCCGGGAGCTGCATGCCGAGGTCCAGCGCATGGCGGCGGTGCTGCTGGGGCAGGGCGTGAAGAAGGGCGATCGCGTGCTCATCTACATGCCCATGATTCCCGAGGCCACCTTCGCGATGCTGGCCTGTGCGCGCATTGGCGCCATCCACTCGGTGGTGTTCGGGGGGTTCGCCAGCCATTCGCTGGCCAACCGCATCGATGACGCCGCCCCTGTGGCCATCGTCAGCGCCGATGCCGGATCGCGCGGCGGCAAGGTGGTTGAGTACAAGCCGCTGCTGGACGAAGCGCTGCGGCTGTCCACCCACAAGCCAGCGTCGGTGGTGATGGTGAACCGTGGCCTGGCGCCGATGAGCCTTGTGCCCGGGCGGGACCACGACTACGCGGCCCTGCGCGAGCAGCACCTGGACGCACAGGTGCCCTGTGAGTGGATGGAGTCCACCGCCATCAGCTACACCATCTACACCAGCGGCACCACGGGCAAGCCCAAGGGCGTGCAGCGCGACACGGGCGGGTATCTCGTGGCCCTGGCCGCCAGCATGAAGCACATTTTCATGGGCGAACCCGGCGAGACCTACTTCTCCACCAGCGACATCGGCTGGGTGGTGGGGCACAGCTACATCGTCTACGGCCCGCTGATCGCGGGCATGGCGACCATCCTGTACGAAGGCCTGCCGATCCGGCCCGATGGCGGCATCTGGTGGCGCCTGGTGGAGAAGTACAAGGTGACGGTGATGTTCAGTGCGCCCACCGCCGTGCGCGTGCTCAAGAAGCAGGACCCGGCCTACCTCAAGCAGTACGACCTCTCCAGCCTCAAGGCCCTGTTCCTGGGCGGTGAGCCGCTGGACGAACCCACCGCGCGCTGGATCAGCGACAGCCTGGGGGTGCCCATCATCGACAACTACTGGCAGACGGAGAGCGGCTGGCCCATTCTCACCATCGCCAACGGTGTCGAGAAGAAAGCCAGCAAGTTCGGCAGCCCGGGTGTGCCGATGTATGGCTACAGCGTCAAGCTGCTGCACGAATCCACCGGCGAAGAACTCACCGGTGCCGATGAGAAAGGGGTGGTCGTCATCGAAGGGCCCACGCCACCGGGTTTCATGCAGACGGTCTGGAAGGACGACGCGCGCTTCGTCAACACCTACTGGAAGAGCATTCCCGGCAAGCTGGTCTACAGCACCTTCGACTGGGGCATTCGCGACCAGGATGGCTACTTCTACATCCTGGGCCGCACCGACGATGTGATCAACGTGGCGGGCCACCGCCTGGGCACGCGGGAGATCGAGGAAAGCATTTCCAGCCACGCCAATGTGGCCGAGGTGGCGGTGGTAGGGGTTGCCGACCAGCTCAAGGGGCAGGTGGCGATGGCTTTCGTGGTGGCCAAGGACAGTTCTTCGCTCTACGACGATGCCTCGAAACTCAAGCTGGAGGGCGAGATCATGAAGCGGGTGGACGAGCAGTTGGGTGCCGTGGCGCGCCCGGCACGGGTGCGCTTCGTGACAGTGCTACCCAAGACCCGCAGCGGCAAACTGTTGCGCCGCGCCATCCAGGCCGTGTGCGAGGGGCGCGATCCGGGTGACCTCACCACCATGGACGATCCTGCTGCGCTGCAACAGATACGTGCATTGTTGGTAGAAGAATACTAGAAGAAAACACACCGGAATTGCCGAAACGTGCCTCACTTGCGTACGGTAGTAGCAAAGCTTTGAAGTCAGCCCTCTGTCACAAACAGACGGAGAGAGTTGTGCAGTCCATCACCTCGGTATCAAAGCCAACACACGGTAAAATCCCAGTGATTGCTGGCCCGAATGAGGGGGCGTGTTGAATCTCTGATTTGCTCCATTCATCATTGGATGGACAGGTAGCGCCGTCGCCCGATCTTCCATGACACGCTCCCGCCTCGCATTGTGGCGACGAGTTGCTGCCCCAGCCGCTGTTCAAGCACCGGCTTCCAAGGCACCAAGCTGAACCCCATACCCTCATCGAGCAGTGCGTAGCGTCCGCTGGCAAGCATCACGCTGCGCCGGTAGATGCCGGCCACGCGCTGGCCGTCAGCCACGGGGCGATACCCCAAGCCGGTTTCGGCGGCAATGTCCTTCGCGGCGAGCGTCAGTTCCCGGTCGCGCAGCGTGCCCAGCAGGTTGCGCGCCAAGATCACGCGCTGCCCGCGCCGCTCGGCCAGCCCCTGTTCCGTCAGGAAGTTGGCACGCTGCTGCATTGCCTGCTTGGCCTCGCTACCAAAACCCAAATCACCCAAGCCGGAGCCGCCGCCGATCAACTGCTGGTCGAGCCAGGTGGCGCCGATGACGCGAGCTTGACGCTCAATGGGCAGGTGCGATTTTAGCTCCACGGCCACGCCGCCCAGGCGCTGCGCGTCGTACTGGCGGCCACGCTCGGGCAGGTCGTCCGGCACCTTCCATAGCCCCTCGGCCACGCGCTCCACGATGCCAGCCCGGCGCAGGGCTTCCAGGCGCCGGACATGGGCTGCCACGACTTCTTGCGGATCGCGGCCAGGGACAGTCTGCCCTTGCGCGATGGCAAGGTGATGGTCGGTGCGGTACAGGCCATTGCTTGCCATCGCGGCGATGGTCTTGTCCGCCGCCCGTATCTCGGCAGAGCCTTTCACCTCGACCACCGCGCCCATCGGATACTGCTCCAGTTTCGTCCTGGGCGACAGCGCGACGTAGTGCGCCTTGCCGTCGATGCCATCGACCACGAGATAGCCCCGGTCGTACAGTTCGTCGGCCAGCCCCTTGCCCGCTACGCGGCCGATGATGGAGTGCCCATCTTCGGCCGGCTGGAACACGGCCAGGTCGCGCTGCCTGCCGCCCATCGCACGTTGCATGGTGCGGATGATGTCGCCGCGCTCGCCCATCGCCCGCAGGGTGGACTCAGCTTCGGCGTGGACGGCACAGGTGCCAGGCTGGGTTTCCGTCGCCAAGCCCATGCGCTGAAGCCGTTGCAGTCGCCCGACCAGCAGCAGGCGCTGGCGCTGCAGCTTGGGATCATTGAAGCGTTCGATTTTCACCAATCCCTCTACCGCTTCACGCTGCAAGGTTCGATCCAGAGAAGTCCAGCGCTCCTGCTCCACCTCGCGGGCCAGAGTGCGCTGGATCTCCAGCTCGGTGCGTGGCCCGAGCCATTCGGTGGCCAGCTCCATCGCCCGCTCGCGCATCCCGCGGGTGATGTACTCCTGCGAGATGATGAGGTCTTTGCCCGTATCGTCCTTGCCGCGCAGCACGACGTGGGTGTGCGGGTTGTCGGTGTTCCAGTGATCCACCGCCACCCAGTCCAGCCGGGTGCCCAGATCAGCCTCCATGCGCTGCATCAGGTGGCGGGTATAGGTGCGCAGGTCTTCGAGTTGGTCGGCATGCTCGGGCGAGACGATGAAGCGGAACTGGTGACGGTCGCCCCGCCCGCGTTCCTCGAAAGCTGCCGTGTCCGCCTCGTCGGTGATGGTCCCATAGGCCCGTCCCTGTTCGCCCTGGCGATCCACGCCTTCGCGCCCGATGTAACGCAGGTGCTGCACCGTCGATTTGCCGCTGGCCTGCTGCAAATACACCAGCCGAACCTTGACCGTGGCCCGGCGTGAATAGGCAGTCAAGGACTGGCCCGTGAAGCTCGCCGCCGTATGCCCGCGCCCCAGACGAGAACCAGGCGCCTTGCCGGTGGTTTTGCCCCTCACCTTGCCACCCATTCCGCGCTTGCCGCCTGTAACGCCAGCCGCCTTGCTGGTCTGACGCAGCACCTGCGCAATGAAGGTGTCGCCGCGCTGCTTCGGCTTGCCTGGCCGCACGCGGAAACGGTCATCACCATCCGAGTTTCCGCGCTGGCTCATGATGCGCCTCCAGCCAAGCCCATCGCGCCCGAGCGGATGCGGCACACGGTGTTCCCAATGCCTGCATGGCATTTGCGCTGTTGGCGGCACGAAGCCACCCTGTGGCGCGTGCTGCCCCAAACCCATGTGCAGACTGGCTTTGCGCGCACCGTGGTGCCGCGCCCTTCAATCTTGCCTTCCGCCTTTGCCCCTCGCTGGCGCTCCGGGCAGCGGCGGCCCGGCGGCGCTGCTGCACGAGCAGCCAGCACGCCGGCGAACGCAGCGACGGCCACAGGCCGGGCGCGTTCGAGGCAAGACACCTGCACGTTGGACGGCTGCGCCGAAGGCAGCGCGAAGTGCGGCGCGGATGCGCTCGCACTGCACGCGCGACGACACGGCGACGGCCAGCAGCACGACACGCCCGATGGCACGACAAGATGCACGGCAACGTGCAGCAAGTCGGCGGCCATCATGGGCGGGACTCCAGCCAGACCGGATGCGCGACGCCAATCACGGCGCCCACACTGACCGGCCCGAAATACCGGCTGTCGAACGACGCCGGGTTGGTCACACTGAGCAGGAACAGTTCACCGGGTTCGAGGCGACGGCACTGCTGCCAGGATGGCAGCGGCCGGCCCCAGCGGTCGGCAGGCAGCACAGCGGCCGAAGGCACGCCGTCGATGCGGACGATGCGGCCAGTGATGCACACCTCCTGCGGCGCGATGGCGCCCACGCGCTTGAGCAGCGGCACGCGCGCCGGCAGGTAGCCGCGCTGCGCGGCCAGCGCGGCGGCGTCTGGCGGCAGCGTGGTCAGGACGATGCTGCCCACTTCCAGCCGACGCGGCAGCGAGCCGGTGCCGTGGCGCTGCGGATTGACGCGATACCAGCCGACCGCCACGCTGTCGGACGGGTTGTAGATCAGGCGCGGCAGCGGCTGCACGAAGGACGCCCAGGCCAGCGCAGCGAGGCCGCAGGCGGACAGGCCCGCCAGTACGAGGCGAGCGCGCAAACGTGCGCGGGGCGAGCGAGGACGCGACGCGGCGCCGGCAGTCGAAACGGCGGTCATGGCAGTGCCCTCCCGGTCAGCCAGGCGGCGTGCCGCTCGGCGGTGTATTCGGGCAGCGGCAGACGCGCAGCGAGCCGGTTGGCGAGCGTGCGCCAGTACACGGGCGAAGCGGCGGATGGCGCGATGCCTAGCGCCTCGATGGCGTCGATGCGCTCCAGCACGGCGCGCACCTGGTTCTCCCCCTCGGCGTGCAGCAGCAGGCGCGCGCCCGGCTGCACGCCGGGGATGCGCTGCGCCGCATCCAGCGGCGTGCAAGCCTGCATCACCATGAGCTGCCAGCGGATCGTGCCGTAGTCGTTGGCCTGCCAGCGGATGCGGCTGAACATGGCGCCCGGCAGGAACACCGCGCAGCGCCGCCAGCGGTCGAGCTGGAGCGTGCGCGCAGGTTCGCCGAAGCGCAGGTAGAGCTTGAAGCGCGGTTCGATGTAGGCCAGCGCCACGCGCGTCAGCGGCGTGCTGGCAGGCTGGCCGGAAGGTGCTGCGTGCGCAGCCGTGGCCGCGCACGCAACAGGCGCGGCGGCAGACGAAACGGATGCAGTCATGGGGTGTTCTCCCTGCGGTGCTCTGGAAACTCCCGCTCCAGCAGGCCGCGCAGCAGGTCGGCCACGGTCACGCCCTGCGTGAAGGCCGACACCTTGATGCGCGCCCGCATCGCGGGCGTGATGTCGAGGGTCAGGCGAGCCGTGTAGAGGTCGCCCTTGCCCAGCGCATCGGCATCGCCCTGGCGAATCCACGCCTCGGCGTGCGGATTCGCGGGCGGACGCGCGCCGATGCCGACGCGCTTGGCCGTGCGTTTGCTGTTCGGTGGCGGCGTCGTTGTCATGTCGTCCACCGCAATAGTTCATCGACCAGCGCAGTGATTTCGCGTGCGGCGGTGCTGTCCGGCGCCGTCTCGCGTGCAAGCCGGCCAGCGGCGACGCTGTCGGCGAACACGATGCGCTGATGCACTTCCGCGCGCAGCGCAGGAAGCGGTTGGTCGGCCAGAGCCTGGCGCGCTTCGCGCCCGATCACGGTGGTGCTGACGCGCCGATTGATGACGAAGGCCGCGCGCAGCGCTGGCCGAAACACCTGCGCCTCACGGATCAGCGCCACCATCTCCGCGCTGGCCCACAGGTCATAGGGGCTGGGCTGCACGGGAATCAGCACGCGCTCGGCCGCCAGCAGCGCGGAACGCGCCAAGGCAGCGATCCTGGGCGGGCCGTCGATGATGACGTGATCGGCCCGCCTGGCGAGTTCTGGCGCCTCTTGGTGCAGCGTTTCGCGTGCGAGGCCCACGGCGCTGAACAGCCTTGGCAAGCCTTGCTGGCTTCTGCGCTGTGTCCAGTCTAGCGATGAACCCTGCGGGTCGGCGTCCAGCAGCATGACATGCTGCCCGCGCATCGCCAGCTCGCCGGCGATGTGCGTGGCGAGCGTGGTCTTGCCCACGCCGCCTTTCTGATTGAGCAGAGCAACGATCATGGCTTGGCCCTCCATGCTGGAAAGCCGGGCTTTTGCTGCTGCCTTTCATGCCGTGTGGTGGTTATCCACCGTGGCGCGGCGCTTCTACTAAAAGTTAGAGAATTTAAGTTAGGGAAGTTAGAGGGACGCGAAACCCAGTGCTGGCGCGGGTTTGCGGCCGATTTTGTTGCCTGATAGCACGAGGATTCGTTGCCTGATAGCACGACACCTCTGTTGCCTGATAGCACGAGTCCATCCACAGACTCTCCCGAAGTTATCCCCGTGCCGTTTGCGGCACGGGCCGGAAGGTCAGCAGCGGCGAGGAAATCCCGGACGCGTGCTCGATGCCCAACAGGTAGCCCGGCAAGGCTTGCCGCGCCACCAGCGCCCGCAGGTCGGCGGCGAAGTCGTAGTAGCGCGCCACGCTGCCCGATTTGCGGTACAGGTGCTGGAAGTCGAATTGCCAGCCGCCCGGCTGCCGCCCGCCGTGCTTGCGCACCAGGCGGTACAGCCACCGCTCGATGCCGCCCGTGAGCCGGAAATACGCCGGGTCGATGGTCAGCACCAGGGCGGCGTCGAGCACGCCGGCAAAGAACCAGTCCGGCAGGATCAGTTCGAGGCCCAGCGGCGTGCCGCTGGCATCGGCCAGTTCCTTCCACTCGTTGATCCAGGAAAACCGATGCAATCGCCGCCCGGTCGTCTCGCGGATGGACGTGGCCACCGTGGTCGATTGCAGCCGATCCAGCGCAGCCTTGAGGCGCTGGTAGTCGCGCAGCGACGTACCGCGCCCAATGAAGCGCAGCACCTCGTAGGGGCGTACCTGCATCAAGCGCGAAGGCCGCAGGCCCGCGTCGCGCGCCTCCACGATCTGGCTGGCGGCCCAGATCAGGATGTCGGCATCCCAGATCGTGGCGATGCCGTGCTCCTGCGTGCCTTCCACGCGGATCGTCACGTTGCCCGCCCGGAAGTCGATGGGCTTGACCCGTTTGGACTTCGCCAGCGAGAAGAACGGAAAGGCCATCAAGTCCTGGCTGTCGCGTGGCGCCATGTCGCCCGGCAGCGCGCGAAACAGGTCGAGCTGTTCGCGCTCCTGCAAGGGTGTGGACATGGCGAAGGCCATCCACGCGCCGCCGATCAGCGCGCACGGCTGTCGGCCGAGTGGTGCTCGGCGTACTCGGGATCGGAAGTCGTCTCGAAACTGCGGTCGGCGGCCCAGGCATCGAGGTCGGCCACGGCGTACATGACCCGCCGGCCGAACTTGCGAAAGCGCGGGCCGCCGCCGATCACGCGCTGCTTTTCCAGCGTGCGCGGCGACAGGCGCAGGTACTCGGCGGCTTCGTCGTTGGTGAGATAGCGTTGGGGCTGCGCGGCAGCGGTCGAGACAGCGGCGGCAGGCCGCAAGGGAGCAGGACGCATGGTGTGAACCTCCATAGCTTTCAAAGCTCCGGCCACACAGCGCAACCGGATGGAGGCAGTCTCAGAAAACGCGGCCCACTTGCTCAGGGTCGTTTTGCGTCGCCTTCAAAACGACCCTTCTCAAGCGGCGCAAGCTGTGCTAGGCGGCGATAGCCGCCGCGCATCAGCGCATCGCCACGCCGCACCAAGCGGCGCACCTTGGAGCGCAAGCCGCCGTCGGCGTACCAGTCGGCCACGGCGTCGGCACCGAACAAGCCTTCGCCGACCTCACGCGAGGACGCGCCCGCCAGGGTCGCGTCGAGCGCCTGCAAGGTGTGCAGTTCCAGCAGCGCGGAAGGTGTTGGCCTGGGCGTGGCGGCGAAGGTCACGCCGGGCACATGACCGCGCACAGGCGCGGCAGTGCCGCCGCGATGGGCATAGGCGACAGCCATGCCGTCTTCCAGGCCGGGGGCCAGCGCAAAGCGCAGGCAATGGCCTGGGCTGCGCGCGATCAGCGCCAGCCGTTTGCCGTCATGGAGCAGTTGCTTATGGCCAGGGATGCGCCAGAACGCGAAGATCGAGGCATCGGGTGGCGGATCTTCATCCGGGTAGAGCTGCACCATCGCAGCGTGGCCGGGCAGCCAGGCCGGATGCGCGTCGCGCGCATCCAGGGCCGGGTCTTCCAGCAGGCGCAAGCCCCAGCGTTGCGCCGCTTCCTGTGCCGCCTGCGACCGACGACGATGGCGCAGCCAGTCGAGCCGGTAGTCGGGGTGCCTGCGCAGGTACTCCCAGGCGAGCGCAAGGCTGTCCAGATGCAGCACGTACAGATACGCGGCAGTCGGATACCAAGGCTCGGCGGCGCGGTCGGCCATGACGCAACCTCCTGGGAACAGGAATCGCCGCCACGGCTGGGCTACGCGCTACATCGCCATCGTCAGAACGTCATGGGTAAAAATGGTGACTGGGGTTGTCAAGACCGATTGGCTCCGATGCGTTGCGGTTTCCGTCTCAATGCGGCGGTGGCAGCGCCCCGACCGTGGGACGCCGTATCGGCCAGCCTGCCGCAACCCAAGCCAGGCATCATGACTGTTTCGATCAGACTGGCCGGGGTATGCCGCAAGAATCCCGATTGAGACCTGCCCGGCATGACGCCAGACTGAAAAAGTCACAGTAGGCCGTATTCAGTCCGGGATCGCTCCGTCGCGCTCGGCCAGCCGGGTGTATTCCGACAGCGTGCGCGTGGGGCGGAAATAGAGGTCGCGTAGCACGGGCTGCTGGCGCGGCCCGACGATGCCGGCCAGGTCGGACAGCTTCACCGTCCCCAGCTCTGGCATCCCCAGCCCGAGGTCGATCAGGCCGTAGGCCGTATCGCCGTCCGCAGGATCGAGCGCGGCCAGCAGCCAGGTCACATGCGCGTCCGGCGTGAACAACCGCACCACGGGCACCGGGTCGATGGCCTCGCCAGCGGCGCGGGCCTTGCCGTGGGCCAGCAGGCGCGCGCGGTCGTCCTCGGTGATGAGTGCCGTCATGGCGCCACCCTCCGGCCGCACGAATCCGCCGAAGCGCAAAAGCGCAAAGCCGTACCTGCGGATTTGGGCATAAACACGATGGCGGTTCCGTGATTTCGCGCCTTTGTTGAAACCCGCAAATGCGGATTTCTGTAGAAGCGCAGAACAGTGAGCTTTTGATGAATGAGTTAAAGATAACGTGGTTTTAATTGTGCTGCGAATCGACGCTTCTGTCCATGCAGAAGCGATCCGTCCAGCCCGGCCGACCGGCCGGCGCCACCACCTTCGACGCCGAGCTGGCTCAAGCCTTCGGCGCGGCGGTGCGTGCGCTGCGCACGGAACGCGGCATCGCCCAGGAGACGCTGGCGCACCTGGCCGGCGTCGAGCGTTCGCACATGGGCAAGGTGGAGCGTGGCGAACACCAGCCCACGCTATCGCTGATCTTCAAGATTGCCGGCGCGCTCGAATGCAGCACGGCGGTGCTGATGAGCGAGGCTGAAAGCCAGCTCGCGGCAGCGGCCCAGCCGTAGGCGCTGGCCGGGCCGATCCGGCGCAGCCGGTTCGGCGGCATCGAGGGGCGCCAAGCATCGCGCGGCGGGGATAGCCCACAGGGCTTTCCCCTGGAGTGCAAGCGCCAGCGCGTAGCGCCGCAGGCGCGAAGGCGTGAGGGATTGGAGCCGAATGGCCGTGACGGCTTGCCGGCACGGGGCGCAGCCCGAAAGCCCGGCGGCGCTTGCAGCGCCGACACGCCATCCTGGGCTTGCTACGCCACGGGCTGCGGGCCATCCACCGATGAATACCGGCCCTGGTGAACATGCCAAGAGGCACCCGTTGCCGAACCCCGTGCGTGCGGTGCTGCGATGAGCAGCACAGCGCCCCGCCGCAATGGGCGGGGCGCTGTGGGCGGCCGTCAGGCCGCCTTGGGCTTGTTGCGCGACCAGATCAGGTCGTGCGTGCCGTCCTCGTTCTCGATCAGGCGGGCATAGACCGTTGCCGGGAATGAAGGATCGTCCAGGGTCACGGACACGTAGGGGCGTCCGGCCTCGCTGGTTTTCTTCCACGCCGCGCCGATGTCGTGGCCAGCCGCTTGCAGGCGGAAGTCGGGGGCGCTCTCGTTGTTGCCCTTGTCGTTGGGAACCAGCTTGACCTTGACGTTGAGCGTCAGGGTGCGGAGCTGGCCGTTGAAGCCGTCTTTGTCTGCGGTGAAGGTGCCGATGTTGGCCATGATGATTTCTCCTTTCGGGTTGAACAAGGTCGCGCCAGTGCGTCCTTGTTGTGATCCGTCCGGCGGGGGATGGGCTGGCCGCACCGCGCAGCGGTCGCAACACCGTGGAGAACCTGGAGGCGAAAAGAATTTGTCCCGCGAGGAATGCGCGCAGCGCAGGGGAAATTGTTTTCGCTGGAAGGTTGCGGCCATGAAGCCCAAGGCGCAGCCGCGCCACCGCCAGGATTCACAACAAGACAAGGACGCACAGGCCGCCCGCTCCCGAATGGAGACAGGGCCGACTCGGCATCCCCGCGTGACGGCTTCACCGGCTTGCGCCCTGACGCGGGCCAGGTCAATGCCCCGACGACAAGGCCAGAGCGCCCCAGCCGCAGCTCGCGGCACATGCTTGAGGCGTGGTGAGGAAGCTCCATCGGGCGAGGCCGAGCGGTGTGTCGGTGAACCGTCCTTCGTGACGTACAGGCAACGAATCGCCAGCGTCGAGGACGGCACGCTTTTGCACAACCTGCCGCAGCAAGCCGGGGCGTAGCCCCACAAGCTCCGCCCATTGCGGCGGGGCGCAGCCTTCCTCGCAAGCGAAGCGCGCAGCGCCACAGGCGCGAAGGCGTGAGGGATTGAAGCCGAATGGCCGTGATTCGGCACGAAGCACGGGGCGCAGCCCGAAAGCCCGGCGGCGCCTCGCGCCGACACGCCCAGGCCGTTCTATATTTTCAGGAAGTAACCCAAGACAAGCCCATGACTCTCCAGCTCCGACACGAAACCCCGGACGACATTGCTGCCATCGAAGCCGTCACGACGGCCGCTTTCGCCGATGCGCCGCACACCAGCCACACCGAGCAATTCATCGTGCGCGCACTGCGCACTGCCAACGAACTGACGCTTTCCATCGTGGCCGAAGAACACGGCCAGATCATCGGCCATGTGGCCCTGTCGCCCGTGACCATCACCGACGGCCACGGCCGCCAGGCTGAGGACTGGTACGGGTTGGGGCCGATCTCCGTCCTGCCGCAAAGGCAGGGGCACGGCATCGGCTCGCGCCTGATGGAGCAGGCGCTGTCTGAACTGCGGGCCATGCAGGCCGCAGGCTGCGTGCTGCTAGGCGATCCCGCGTATTACGCGCGTTTTGGTTTTCAGGCCCATGCGGGCCTGCAACTGCCGGGCGTGCCGCCCGGCTACTTCATGGCGCTGGCCCTGCATGGGCCAGTGCCCGAAGGCATCGCGCGCTACAGCGATGCCTTCAACGCCACCGCCTGAGCCACCGCGAAGGCGGCGGCGTTCTGACTCGGCTGCTGGCCTTGAACACCGGGCGCGGCCACTGCCGCGCCCGGATTTTGCGTCCACCGCGCCCAGGACGGAACGGCCTGGGCGCGGTGCTGAACGCGGTTATTCCTTCGTCTCGATGAGCCACCACACGGCACGCGGCAAGGCGCGGCCCGTGATGGGGTGAATGTCGGTGAGGTCGGCGCGGGCCGACCAGCCCGAGGGCGGGCGGTAGCCGCGCACGTCGCCATCGTCGTGCCAGCGGCGAGCGCGTACCGTGCTGGGCGCGTAGATCGCCGCCATGCGCGGGCGGCTGCTGGTGATGCGGGTCATGGGGGCTTCTCCTTGCAGCGAAGCGCCCCGGTCGAGGCCGGGGCGCTTGCCTTCGGCGCGGGTCAAGCGGCCAGCGCCTCGGCGGGTTCATCCGCCATTGCCTCGGCATCCTCCGGGGCATCCTGCGCCTGCGTTTCCTGCGGCGCAGCTTCCGGGCCTTCGGTCTTGAAGATGGCAGGCATCCAGCCCGTGCCATCGGCCAACCGCTCGGCTTCGCTGGCAATGTCGGCCTTCTTCAACTTCGCCAGTCGCGTGACGTGCTCGGGCGCGTACTGGCCCACGGCTTCCAGAATCACGGCCTTGGAAACGTGCTTGAAGTAGCCTTCTGCGGTCGGCTTCCACCATGCAGCCATGTCGAGGCCCACGGCCTGCGCCAGTTCCTCGCCGGGCTGGTGCGGTGTGGCACGGGGCGTCACCACGTCCACCGTGGAAGCCACGCACACGGCCAGCAGCCGCACCAGTTCATCTTGCGGCTTCGCCAGCAGCGCGGCAAACAGTTCGGCGCTGTCCTCCGGCAAGGCTTCGCCCGCCACCTGTTGCAATTCGCACAGCGCCACGGCGGCGGGAGTTTCCGGCCAGTCCGGGGCCATGCCTTCCAGCCGGTCTTGCACTTTGAGGCCCACGCCCAGCGGCAGAGAATCACGGCTGCGGCCGTAGCGGCGTTCCTGCAAGACGGTCTGCACCATGCCATGCACCACGGCGGCCAGCGCGGCTTGCGGATGCCGGGCGACTTCGATTTGTAGCGCGGCGGTGCGGTGGGCGCTCAAGCGTTGCGCCAGCCGGTCGGACATGGCGGCGGTCTTGGGTGGCTCGTCGTCCTCGCCTTCGTCGTCGTTCGCGGCTTCGCCTTCGCTGCCGAAACCTTGGCGCAGCCTTTCCAGCGTGCGCAGCGCCTTGGCCTCGGCCTCGCGCATCAAGCCGCGATGAATCACGGCTTCGCCGTTGCGGTCGATGGTGACGATGGCACCGGCTGCGGCCTTCACGGTCGCGCCGTAGTCCTGCAAGCCATCTTCCAGCACCTGCAACTGCTCGCCCAGGGTTTCGCCTTCCTCCTGCAAGGCGTCGGCCTTTTCCTCATCGTCAGCGTCCAGCGCAGCATCCACGGCTTCGGCCAGTTCGTGCATCTTGGTTTGCAGCTTCTCGATGCGTGCGGCTTCACGCTTGTTCGGTTCGCGCCGCTCCTTCGGCGCACGCTGGAAGGCGTGCAGGTCGGCATGGGTCACGCCTGGCGTGGCATCCACCCATGCCCAGCCTTCGGCCTTCACCTCGGCAGCAATGCCCGTCAGCTTATTGAACGCCAGCCCTTCCAGCAGCGCGGCATCGGTCAGATACACGCCCGCGTCATCTTCGGCGAACAGGTCACGGCGGATGCCACCGCCTGCGGCCTCGTAGCTGTCCAGCCCGACGAAGCGCACCAGCGGATGCCGGTAGGCGTCGATTTCCCTTTCGGTGAGGCGTTCGCGCAGGTTGGACGGGTGACGCTGCCAGGTTGGCGCATCGTAGAACGCGCTTTCCTGCGCGGCGTGGTCATCGGTGATGGCAAGGGCCATCAACTGGTCAAGGCTCACGGCATCGGCGCGATAGTCGGCCATGAGGCGGGGCGACACGTTCGCCAGCTTCAAGCGGCGCTGCACCACCAGCGGCGTAACGGAGAAATCCGCCGCAATGTCCTCGATGGGGCGGCCTTCGGCCACCAGCGCCGCGAAGGCTTCAAACTGGTCTGCCGGGTGCATGGCTTCGCGCTGCACGTTCTCGGTGAGGCTGGCGGTGCGGGCGGTGCCATCGGCCACCAGCAGGCAAGGCACTTCCCATTCCTTGCTGATTCGGTGCTTTTTCGCCAGCAGCTTGAGGGCTGCGAGGCGACGGCCACCGGCCACGACTTCGTAATGCTCGCCATCGGCGGATGCAATCACGATCAGGTTTTGCAGCAGGCCGACACGCTGGATGCTTGCGGCAAGTTCGGGGATGGACATGCGCGGGGTCTTGCGCACGTTGCGGCCCGTGGGGCGCAGCACCAGCCGCGACAGTGGAACCAGAATCAGGTTCTTGGTCGGGTCGGCGGCTTCCAACGGGATAGCGGCGGCGGTATTGACGGCGCGGGCTTCGGTTTGGGTAACGGCGTTCATGGTGAATCTCCAATCGAGTGAAACAAGGGAATGGAGGGGAACCGCCCCTCCGGCGGGGAAACGGTTCAGGCTTTCAACTGGCGCAGGCCATCGGCCAGCATCCAGAGGGCGCGATTGAGGCGCACATCGGAATCAATGCCCTGCACCGGGCGGGTCTGCTGGCGGCGTCCGTTGGCGCTGCGGCCATGCAATCCGCCTTTGGTCAGGTTTTCCTGCGTGCGGTTGAACACGCTCCACAGGTCGGGGCGGCGGTCGTCGAACCGGCGCGGCATCAAGATTTGCGATTCGGTGATGGGCGCGGGCTTCTTGTCGGTGGGGTCGTACTTGAGGGCCAGCGCGGAACGGGCGAACACTTCGGCTTCGCCTTCATCCAGCGTGATAGCGCGCATGGCATCGCGGGAATCCTTCACCCGCTCGAAGCCGCTCAACACCTCGAAAGCGCCTTCGATGACGGAACCGGCTACGTCGCCCTTATGGGGTACGCGCACGTCCGCCACGGTGTCGCCGCACACAAGACCATTGCTGCAAACGAAGCGGAACATTCCGGCCAGCATCTGATAGCTGCTGGTGCCGTCATGCGAGTTCAGCAGCACGATTTCGTTGGCCTCTGCGCCGTTGATCTGGCTGGCGTGGCGCAGGCGCAGCATGTGTTTCGTGTGCTCGCGCTTGCCTTCATCGCGCACGCGGGTCTGCGTCACCATGAAGGGTTGAAATCCCTCCTTGCGAAGCTCGGTCAGCACGGCGGCGGTGGGGATATAGGCGTACCGCTGCGAACGGCTTTCGTGCGGGGCATCCGCGAAGATGGACGGGGCCACGCGATGAATCTGGTCATCGGACAGCGGGTAGTCACTGCGCAGCGAAGGGGAGCGGGAAGCGAAACGGGATGCGAGTTGCATGTCTTTCTCCTGAACAAAAAGGCTGTTGAAGAAAACCGCACACCGGATTCCTAGATTCGGAGCCCAGCCTTTCGGCTGTTCGGTGCGGTCGGCACGAGGAACCCGGTTGGCCCTGTTGCCACCGTCTTTCCTGAGTTCATCGCCCGCGACGGTCAGGAGCGCGCGAACGGGCGCCGTCAAGGAGGCAAGCGCAGGGTTGGTGCGGCCCGCAGGCGCAGCCGAGGACACGGCCCTGCGCGCCTTGACGGCACACGGGCGCGGGCTACAGTCGCGGTGAAGGTGATGAAGTCAGGGGAGACGGCTGGACAAGGCAACGGCCTTCCCCACACGCCGACCGCACGGCAAGCGAAGCGCGCAGGCCCGAAGCTGGAAGCCGGGCCGGAGGCGTCAGCCGAGCGGAGCGAGGGAACGATGGAAGCCCGTCAGGGGCGAGACGCCGCAGGCGGCTCGATGCGCAGCACGACAGCGCGACCGGCCATCTCCCAGGTGGCCGGGGACGCCCATGCAGTTTGGGCATCGCGGGATTTGTCTTCGGCGGATTTTTCGCGGACAATGTGGGCAAGGCCCTGTCCGCCTGAGCTTCGAGCGGCTCAATCAAGACTGCGTTCTGCTTTCCCCCCGTATTTCTTGCCACCACCATGCGATATCGCCTGGGCGTAGGCCAAGTAATCGCTCGATTGGCCTGCGCTGAAATCAGGAGAATCGTATGCCCATCGGCATTTCCGACCTTGCCCATTCTGTTCGCAAGAACAGCGTTTCTGTGGCCGCCCCTGTGCAGCTTGGCCATGCGCAGCAAATCATTGTTGCTGCACTCGGCTACAAGAGCCTTGCCGCCTACCAGGCCGCCCAGGTAGCCGCACTCGAACCCAAAGACTTGAGCAATGTCTACCACGTTGTACTCGACTACGACTCGCTCGATAGGCGCGCCAGCGAACTTGGCGCAGCCCCCGCGCCAAGCCAACTGCATGAGCTGATCGACGCAGCCTTCAAGGAACGAGCACCCCACACACACATTCACGCCTCTCACGCAGGCTTCGATAACTATCTGCGTGAGCATGTGGATCAGGTGGTCATCGAAGACGATGACGTGAACAGCGAGATGGCCAACGCCAATTACGATGGCATTGATGAGGTCTATTTCGATTTCGAGGTTGAGTCTGAAAACGTCCCCGTTGGCAGCTCGCTGGAAATCGACCTGGATGGCCATGTTGGCTTGGGCATCGACACTGAGCGTCCCTACGCGGGCCACATCGTGAATGTGGAGGGCACTTTGAGCGTGGAGCGATTGGGCAGCCAGTGCTTTGGGTCAGTGGACTGCCAAGTCACCAAAGCGGAACTCGATACGAACTGGGGGGATGACGACCACGACGGCGAGCCACCGCCGCGCAGCGTATCGCAATCCTATGCCGAACTGCTGGGCCTCGAACTGCATGAGGTTGGCAATCTCGCCGATGTAGAAGCAATGGAGTTGGACGGCAGTAGCGGTGAAATGGTCTACGGCTACCTCCTCGACTTCACGGACTACGCATCGCCCGAGATAGCGCAGAAGATCTTGCGCCGTCACTCTTCACTGCGTATCGAAGTCGGCCCTGGCTTCTTTGAAGGCGTTCGTAGCGACGACTGGCCTCGCTGACGATGCAGTAAGCGCATCCCGATACGGGATGCGCTGCTGGGCCATCCGCCCAAGGCCGAGTCAGACAGCTATCCGCCCGCTCAGCCGCGCCTCGCGCGCGTAGGCGCTCAACCGCTTCTCAGCGCGGAAAGACAGGTCGCGCTCGATCGGCAAGCCCAGCCCGCCGCGCACGATCGCCAACTCGCCCAGGCTGACCCAGCCGATTTCCGGCGCCCCCAGGCCCAGGTCGCAAAGACCAAAAGCGTGGTCGTGGTCGTCAGGATCAATCTCGGTCAGCAGCCAGGTCGCGCCGGCGTCCGGCGTGAACAGCTTGACCACGGGGGCCGGATCAAAGTCCGGGTTCTCCAAGGATTCGCGGCCGTTGGCCAGCAGTACGATGCGCTGCTCGTCAGTGATGAGTGCGTTGTTCATGGTGAACTCCTGCAAGGATGCCGGGCGGAATTGCCCGACCCTTCCGGGGCACGGCGCAGCGCAAGCAGTCAGGGGTCGCAGACGGCCGACAGGACGCAAGCGCGCATGGCGCGCGCCGCCCTTGACGGCGAGAACGCCGTGATACGGTGAAGGGAACAGCAAGACTGCCCACACCCGCCCGCTGCACACACTCGGCTTTTAGGGCAAGCGGAACGCGCAGGCTCGAAAGGGCCGGAGGCGTCAGGGGGCAAAGCCGAATGGCCGCGATTCGGCACGAAGCGCGGGGCGCAGCCCTCGAACCCGGCGGCGGCACGCCGGGACGCAATGAAGACTGTCAGATAGAATAAATAGGCATCGCGTCGACGAAAGATCCCCGTGCAGCGATGCTATTCTTTTCTTCGCTGCGATCATTCACGGCTCACAGCGTTGACACGATCGGAGATACGGCATGACGTTCAAAGCGGACAAGTACAACCGGTCGGTCTGTCTGAATTGCCCAACGTGCGGTGGCACTGAGTTTTCACACGACGGCGCTGATGGGCAGACGAGCGAACTGTTCACCTGCGGCAACTGTGGGTTGCAGATTTCCAAGGATGATCTCATCCGAGCCAACGATGAGAACGTGCAAGCGCATGCCAAGGAGATCGGGAAAGCCGTCGTCAAAGATCTTCAGAAGGAACTGCACGAATCGCTGAAGAGGGCATTCCGCGGCAGCAAGAACATCAAGATCCGATGATGCCCTTCCCAATCAGTGTTGGTGATGCCATCGCCATAGGCGCTCTTTTGCTGTCCGCGTACGCCACTTGGACGACGTTCAGATTCAATCAGAAACAGAACAAGTTGATTGAGAGCCAGGATCGACTGAACAAGCTACTTCTGGAAAAAGAAGCCACTGAAATCCTCAACATTAAGAAAGCGGACCTCGGCGCGACGTTCATCAAGATCGGCAGCAACAACCGACGGCTGAAAATCTGGAACAAGGGGAAATCGGCCGCGCGCAACGTGTCGCTGTCGTTTCCCGATGGCAACGACTGCCTGGTTCAATCGGACATCGACTCGAAATTTCCGCTAGAGACACTGGACACGCTCCAGTCGGTGGAATTGATTGCGTCCATATCACTGGGTAGCAAAAGCAAGCACTCCATCAAGCTGACGTGGAGCGACGATTTCAGCGATCACAACGAGAAGGTGGTCTACCCGACGATCTGAAAAGATGCCTGCGCAAGGCCACTGGCTAGGAATAGAGCTGGCCGTCGGGACAAAGCAGACCAAACCACCGCTGCAGTTTCTTTTCTCGCGTGGCGAACGATCCTTCCAGTGTTCCCAACAGGAGGTAGTGCGCGTCGAGAACATCGTGCTCGATTTTCTCGTAGGCTTTTCCGCTCAGTGTGTCGGGAACACGTCCACCATAACGACAATATGCGTCCAGCGCGAAAAGCAACTGGACCTGCTGCCAACGAAATAGTGCCCAATCCCGGGTCATGATCGTGGCAGGCGGTAGTGGAAGTTCGCCCGAAGGGACTTCCAGGCTCCCGTAGAACTTCAACATTGCATCGGTATTGGTCGCGATGACCTCCTCGGCGGCCTCCCGCAGTGACTGTCGCTCCGCGCTGGTGCCTTCCAGAAGATTTGGGATTAGGGTCGGAATCAAGCGCACCCGGTCAAGAAATCGTTCGACATCTTCACGAAGTTCCGCCGTCTGCTCCTGAAGCGCCTCAGCCGCCGAAGGCGGCAGCGCGTAGTTCGCGCCGGTCAGCGCCTCGTTGAATTGGAAGCGGATATCCTCGTACCGCGTAGAGGGCTTGCCGCAGGCTTCGTGCGACTCTATCTCCTGTTTCAGCAGCGCCCCTACGTGATTGACCAAGATCACCGGGTTCTCGATCTTGGGAAACTTGGCGAAGCAGCGCGAGCGTCCCGGTTCGGACGACGAGATCAACTCGTAGAAAAGTACGTCGGCCATCAGCAACTGGTGCGACTGCGCGAGTTGCAGCATGTGCGCCGCCGTCGATCCTTGCAGGTAGTTCTTGTCGAGAACAATCGTGGGCTTTGCCATTGAAGTCCGGATCAGCTAAAGGTCGCCGCCTGGGGCTTGGCTTTCTCCCATGCCTTGCGCGCTGTGTTGTACTCAGCCTTGATGCGGTCCATCTGTGCCAATTCGTCAACCACGAAATCAATCGTCAACGGCACTTCGTGGAAGTCTGGCGAGTGGGAGTGAGCATCGATGTATCGGGATAACATCACCATGCGCGTGTGAACCTGTGCAGCAATGCCTTCATCAAAATACACCTGACTGAGGGTGAAGGTGATGTTCTCCCGCCAGCGGCGCACGACATTGCCGAACAGCTTTCGCTGAATGAAGTCCTCATAGGCGGTACGCAGGCTGCCACACGCCTTCTCCAGGCTGTCGCGCTGCTTGTCGCCATCCAGCGTGCGGGCGACGTCAAGGTGCTTTCGTGCGCGATCGTGTGCAGCACCTTCGTAATGTTCGTGAGGGAAGGCCAGGCTGTCGATGACACCTGGCTCTTCGGCCTCGCCACGCCACACGGTCCGGCCCGCGAAATCGACACCCTTTTCCACCGCAGCCGTCGCCAGATAGTTCGTAAACAGGATGTCGTGCGTAAAGACGATCACCTGCCGCTTGGCGGCTTCGTCCACCAGGCGTTGTGCGATCGCCTCTTTGCGTACATGGTCCATCGAGGTCACGGGGTCATCGAACACCACGCCCAAACAGGAACCGTTGAGTTCCACTTCAGTGAGAAAGTCGGCCAATGCCGCGGCGGTCTGTTCGCCCTCGCTCAGCACCGAAGACGGGTCGATGCCGGCCACGCTGGCGTTGGCAATCTCGATTTTGCGATCAGTCGTTCCAGCATCGCCCGCGAAGCGGAATTGCACCGGCAGCTTGAGCTGCAGGGCGGCGCAGTTCTCCGTGAATCGCGCGATGAAGCCCTGCGCCACCAGTTCTGTGGCCAGCGCTTTCTGCTTGCTGGTCACTTCGCGTTGGGATACGGCAAAGCCGCGGATGCACGAATTGGCCTTCACCACCCATTTGAGGTCTGCCACCGCCGCAGCGATGGCATCGTACTGGCCGGAGAGCACCTGGCGATCGAGTAACAATCGCTCCTCTGCCATCAACGACCCCATCAGTACCTTGGGGTCCTTCTGTCGCAAGGCATCGTTGTCGGATTTCAGGCGCTCAACCAACTCCGTGATGCGTACCGAGACCGGGTCATGGTCCAACATGCTCAAGCCAGGGTCGAAGGCACCGGCAACCGCCCGCGCCAATGCTCCGATGACTTCCCGATAGCCTTCGACATGACTGGAAACCGCCGCGGCCATTGCGGCATCCACCTCGGTCAAGGTCCGGCGCGCGACACTGCCCTCGTCGAAGAAGGCGAGACTGATCTTCGACAACTTCGTGCCATACCCTGCGAGCGTTGTCTTGGCCTGGCCAAGCTGCGCTTCGACACCACTGGTTGCGAACTGATAGAAGCGGGTCAATCGTGCAATGCCGTCTTCGTCGAGAACCTGATGGCAAAGCACGCATCGGGCCGCATCCGCCTTCGGTGGAAACGCCTCGTCAGGATAGGCTTCGGCGTTGTAAGCAATGGCCGCAGCCAGCAGGTCACGCCATGCTGCTGTGCCGATGGGCTGCACCGGCTCCTCGCCCAACTGTGCCGCTGAGAGCGCTGACGCCTTTTCCGTCAGCGTCTGAATCTGCTTGACGGCATTGGTGATCTGTTCCGCGACTGCAGGCGATACAGCCATGTGCAAACCTGAGATCGATGCTTTCAGTGCGTCCAGATCGATGATGCGCTGCTCATTCTGGCGAATGATCTCCTTGGGATCGGTGGTCCTGAGTGTCGCGAGTTGCTGGACAACCGATTCCAGGCGCGCGCGCTCCTCGTCGCCGAAGGCGGCCAATGCCTGCAAGCCAACGAGGTCCGTCTGTGCCGTCAGGGTGATCAGCAGCGAAGCGACTTCGGACGTGCTGCCTGGAATCGCGAACTTGTCCGTAGCGTGGGAACGTAGAGCGATGTCATCGCGCAGCTTGCGCTGGAGCTTTCCGAAGACCTCCACCATGCGGGGAAAAACATCGAACAGATAAGGCATGACTTGGAAGGCATTGCGCTCATCCAGATGGACACGCACGCAGGTCGAGTCGAACACCGCGAAGTTGTCGCGCAGTCGCTGGCAAGGCTCCTTGTAGACAAATGTCGTGTTGGAGCCGTCGTCGAAGGCAAACGTCGCGCTAGGCGTGGGTTGTTTGTGCTTGGCCAACTTCACATCGCCGAGAATCGCGGTTTGCTTGGAACGGGTGAAGCATGCGGCTTTGAGCACTCGCGCATAGCCGGACTTGCCCGCACCGTTGGGACCATAGATCACAGTGAGCTTGCGCCCGAAAGTCAGTGTTTCACCCGGCGCCAGGGCGTTGACGCCGGTCAGTGCGGTCATGGCGGTCACTACGCTTGAGTCCGTTGTGGGGCCGCCTTGGATCTGGGGCAAGGCGATGTCCCATGTGGCGCGTGGCATCTCCGTGGTGGCCAGTTGCTGGTCCATCAAGTACTCGCGGTAGACCTCATCCAAAGCCTCGTCCGGGAAATCGACGGCGCCAACGAGTTTGACCAGCAGGCACCGCTGCCAGTTGGAAAGCGTCTTGCCCCAAGCGGACAGCGCATCGAAGACATTGAACGCCGCTTGCGACATGAAGATTCCTTGTTTTAAGCCATTTGAATCTCGTTCAACAGGCTGGGACGGTCTATTCAGAGGAGGCAGGTGATTGTCGTATCACGATACAACAATCGATCAGGACGGCGTTGCGACGCCTACGAAAAGGACACTGCCGCTTTCTGCACGCCATCCAGTTTTCTATGGATCAGTGAAACCAGCGTCAAGATGTCGAGCGCATCCTGCTCAGACATAGGCCAATTCGTCTTCGGGGCATGGGCCAAGGGATTGCGCACGGCGCCGAACAGACCGATTAGCAAGTTCGCAAATCCTCTCTGCTCGCTCTTTTCGGACTCGGTGCTCAGTGGTCCCAAGACCAAGATTGGCTGCTGACCCGCGAACGCCTTGTTCACCAAGTCGGCACCATCGCCGGTCAACCCCGACAGTATGCGAATTCGCTCGGCGACACCCTTGCTCGCCTCGAAGACCGCATGAAAATAGTTCTCGTCCAACAGCTCGGCTCGGCAGTAATTCAAGACCTCCGCATGGACGACTCTGCTTTCCAGCGCCGCCTTGAGACGTCCAGCGCGTGCGCGGGCTGCATCCAACGTCGTCGCCTTGTCGGCATATCCCACCTTGCCATCGTCGCGAACATAGAAGCCAGAGAACGCCAGCACGACATTGAGTTCATCCCGCAGCCAAGCAAATGTTCCAGGATCGCGCACGTAGTTCACCGGGTTCATTGCGCGGTTGATGAACATAATCAGATGGTTGCCTCGCTGATGCTTGTTCTGCAACTCGGCGAGCGCGTTGAACAACCGCTTCCACTTCGTCATGCCCGGCGATGGGTCGATCACTTCCATCTCTTGCAGCAGCCTCCCAATCTGTGTGCCACTCAAGCCGCGCTCGGTGTCTGCAAGCACACGGCAGGCAGCTTCAAGATGCTGAGAACTGAACAGGTCAATTTGCGCCGCCATTGCCGACCTCTCCGCGTTTAGCGGACGACAACATCGAACGGTGCATGCACCGAGCGAAAGGTAGCGAGGATGCGGTCACGGGCGCAATCCAGTTCGTCCGCTACACGAGAACTGAGCATGTAGGTGGGGCAGTCCGCCTTGCCGCATTCACAATGCCGGATCTCGCCTTCTCGGAGGCGAGAGACGAAGATGCGGCGCAGTTCATCGACTTGACGCACAACCTGGGCCAGCACCTTGCGAACACGCTGATCTCTGATGTGATGGATCGATGGAATGCGCCGAATTTCGGTGCCTTCACGTGTTCTCCACGCTCCGGTGTTGAGTGCTCGAATGGTGTCCTCAACAGCTTGCTGGAAGGCGGGTAGCGAACTTTCCTGTTGAAAAGGTGTGCGAAAAGCAGGCCGGTCGAATACGGCAGCCATCAAACCCAGCGCCTCGGCGTCGGATAAGCCAGGGAAGTCATCAACGAATTTTCGGATCTCAGCTTCGGCTTCGGGGAACTCGACTCCCTGGACGAAGCGGTGCAAGAGGTATTCGCCACGCAAACGCAGGTTCTCCTCGAACTCGACGCTCGACCAGATCGTCACATGCGCTACGCCAAGTGCAGCAGCGCTATCGCTGATCCGTGTTCTGCTGGCGTCAGAGACTGCACCACGACAGATGAATTTGAAAGCATCTGGCGTACCGCCAGTAGCCTCGACAGCCTTCTCCATATCGGTTCGGGCTTTCGCCAGGGTCAGCATGTCACGATTAGCGCACTGGATAATCGTCTTGCGCGAAGGTCGATCGTCAAACTCCTCGATTCCGAAGATGTCTCGTCCCTGGTCGCTACCCGATTGGCCGTGCCAGATCAGGTCGCGCCAGCCGGTACGAACGTGATAAGCAAAAGCAAGGCGCTCAAATTGAACGCCGCTGTAGTCTTCAAAGTGAATCGGATGAACGATGCTTGCCATAGGCATCGAACATCAAGCCGCGTGCGCCGAGGGCGCAGAAGCCAGCGGCTGCACAGCCAAGCGTAGGCCCATCGTCTTGAGGATGGCGGTCAAGCTGTTCAGGGCGGGATTGCCCTTCGGCGACAACGTGCGGTAAAGCTGCGTCGGGTTAAGGTGAGCCTGTTCGGCCACCGCCTGCACGCCGCCGACTGTCTGCGCAAGCTGGCGCAGCACGGTCATCAGTTCGGCTTGGTCGCCATCGGCCAGGATGTTGTTGATGACTTCAAGTGCGAGCGCCGGATCGTTGCGGTACAGCTCGGCCATCGCCTCGTCATGGGATTTGCCTCTCATTCGTCGATTCTCCGTTGCCAGTCCTGCCAATAGCCCACCGCCCGGTCAATGTCCGCATCCTGGGTGCGCTTGTCGCCACCACACAGCAGCAGCACCAACCGTTGCCCCGCTAGGCCGTAATAAACCCGATAGCCAGGCCCCGCGTCGATGCGCAGCTCCCACACGCCATCTCGGCAAAACTTGTGGTCGCCGAAGTTGCCTTGCTCGATACGGGCCACGCGGCGGATGACCGCCACCTTGGCTTGTGCATCACGCAAGCGCCGCAGCCAGTCGGTGTAGAGATCCTTCTGTACGTCGGCCGAGAGGTAGTGCTCGATTCGGTACATTGTTATTTTCGTTTATAGACGAATGGAAGTCAAGGAGAAGGGGCGAGCCCGCGTCCACATTTCCGAGACACTGTCTCGGATTTCCCGGGTGGGCCTCCTTCTCATGCTTCGACCTCCGCCTGGCGTTGCGCACCCGTGATCGTCTTGCGCCGGGCCGCCACTAGTTCGGCCGCTTGCCGCACCGGATCGTCCTCGGTATGGACGTAGCGCATGAACATCGCCGCGGTCTTGTGCGCTGTCAGCGCCATGCCGACCTTTAGGGGAACGCCCGAATTGGCAATGTCGGTCGCCGAGCGGTGGCGGATACCGTGAGTGCCGACCTTCGGCACACCGGCACGGTCAAGGATGCGCCGCCACGCCTGATAGTAGGTGTGGGTGCTGAGGGGCTTGCTGTGGTCGAGGATCGCCGGGCAGACATAGGGCGAATCGCCGTAGCGAGGAGCATTGGTCAGCCGCCGGCGGGCTTCCTCACTCAAGGGCTTGGACATATCGCCGGTCTTGCTGTCCGGCCAGACCACCCGGCCGTTGGGTAGGTCGAGCCAATCCCACTGCAAGAGCAGGACTTCCGACATGCGTGCGGCGAACTCGAATTGCAGCCGGACTGCCAGCAGGTGGGTGGGATGCTCCAAGCCTTCGGCCTCGGCCTTCTCCAGATAGGTGAACAGCTTGGTCATCTGGTCGTCGGTGATGAGCCGGGTCGAACCCTTTTCCGGGTACTTGGGGACGTGGCGGCACGGGTTGGAGCCATCGGGCCGGTAGCCCCACAGCTCGGCCAGGTTGAACATCTTGCGGACGAGCGACAGCACCCGGTTAGCCTGGGTGGGCGACTTCTCCATGCGCTTCATCAGCGCGGTGATGTCGTGGCGTGTGACCTCGTGAACCTTCTTGCTGCCGAAGGCCGGGATGACGAAGCTGTCGATCTGGTACTGGTAGCCGGCCTGTGTGCTGGGCTTGTTGTGCGGCTTGGAGTGGTCGTCCATGAACCGGCCGCACAGCTCCTTGACCGTCGGCGCCTTGCGGGATTCGGCCTTGTCGAGTCCGGGATCGCCCCCGCGCCGGACTTCGGCCAGCCAGTCTTGCGCAAGCAATCGCGCCTGTTCGACCGTCAGTTCGCCGAACTGGCCGATTGCCGGCTTGCGCCGCACGCCGGAGTTCGTGCGGTACTGAACCATGAAGACCTTGCGGCCCGTTGGTGTAATCTTGCACAAGAAGCCCGGAACGAGCGTATCCCGGAGTTCCACGTCGCAGGTTTGAGCCTGCGATGTGTCAACGACGGACTTGGTGAGTTTGACCTTCGCCATGAGGTGCTCCTGAAAGGCCCCGATTCCAGGGGCCGGCTAGGAGCCAGGCGGAGGGGAACCGGGGCGGTTTGCATCGCGCACCGGGATATGATCGAAGGCACTGGCCTCGGGGAAAACCTGCTGCAGCAAGCCTCATCCAAGCCCATCCTTAGTCCGGTGCGGATGCCATGCTCAGGCTTAAAATCCCCCGTCGCGAGACTTAGCGGTTCGAGTCCGCTTCGAGGCACCACCTCTAGGTTTTTTGCGGTTTCGCCGCTACAGTGAGTTTTCCATGACCCGATACAACGCGCCCTTCGAGATCCACGTGCACGGCGACGTGCCGTTGCGCGAGGATGTGGCCTACGGCCAGATCCAGGATGCGCTCAAACCCTTGTGGCAGTACGCGGGCGCTCGCTCGCTGGCGGCGGCGGCCGAGAGCAGCTACGAAGACGAGCCGGGCATCCGTTTCGACGCCGAGGCCCATGTGCTGCAGATCTGCTGGACGGTGCCGGGCGACGAGGATTTCCGCCAGGTGATCGAAGAGGCCTGCATGGGCCTGAACGACATCGCGTCGGCCGGGGCACCGCTGGAAGTGTCGTTCTACGACGCCGAGTACGACGAAGAAGAGGGTGCGCCCGACGAGGAAGCGCGCGACGACTTCCTGATGTGCTTCGTGGGCCCCACGCCCGCCGCCATCATGCAGGTGCAACGCGATCTGCTGGTGCAGGACGTGCTGCACGTCATGGAGCGCCACTTCGACCAGGCCGAACTGGGCGACGTCGTGGGCGCGATCGACAAGCTCTTCAACCAGCGCTTCGAGTCGCTGGTGAATTCGATGCAGCTGGGCAAGCCGCCGCGCGGCCATGGCGGCCCCTCGCACGGTGGCCCGCGCAAGCCGCGCCACCTGCACTGACGGCCCGGTCACGGGCGCGTAATAGACTTCAGAGCGCGAGCACCTGGCCTCGCCCTCCGGAGTCCCCATGGCCTTTTTCTCTACCGATGCCCTGAACCCCGGCGTGCGCAAGCGCGAGGTGTTCGGCTGGGCGATGTTCGACTTCGCGAACTCCGGCTACACCACGGTGGTGATCACCGCGGTGTTCGCGGCCTATTTCGTGGGGGCGGTGGCCGGTGGCGCCGAATGGGCGACCTTCGCCTGGACGCTGGCGCTCAGCATTTCGCACCTGATCGTGATGTTCACCATCCCCGCCATGGGCGCGTGGGCGGACCGCCACGCGGCCAAGAAGCGGCTGCTCATGATGACCACGCTGGGCTGTGTGCTGGCCACGGCCGCGCTGGGTCTGGTGGGGCCGGGGGCGGTGGTGCTGGGCATGGTGCTCATCGTCGTGTCCAACGTGTTCTTTGCCTGGGGCGAGTCGCTCATTGCCGCGTTCCTGCCCGAGCTGGCGAAACCCGAGGCCATGGGCCGGGTGAGCGGCTGGGGCTGGAGCCTGGGCTACGTGGGCGGCATGCTGGCGCTGGGGCTGAGCCTGGGCTATGTGCTCTGGGCCCAGGCGCAGGGCCAGAAAGCCGAGCAGTTCGTGCCGGTGACGATGGGGATCACGGCGGCGGTGTTCGCGGTGGCGGCGCTGTTCACGCTGGGTTTGCTGCGTGAGCGCGCCCAGCCCCAGACCGGGCCCGCCGGCGCGGCGGGGTGGCGCGAATCGCTGCGCCAGCTGCACCGCACCTTCCAGCAGGCGCGCCGTTACCGCGATTTCATGTGGCTGCTGGCCTGCGTGGCGGCCTACCAGGGCGGCGTGGCGGTGGCCATCACCCTGGCGGCGATCTACGCGGAGCAGGTGATCGGCTTCGTGCAGCAGGAGACCATGGTGCTGATCTTCGTGCTCAACATCGCGGCCGCGCTCGGGGCTCTGGCCTTTGGCTACTGGCAGGACCGCCTGGGCCACAAGCTGGCGCTGGGCATCACGCTGGTGGGCTGGGTGGCGACCTGCATCATCGCGGCGCTCACCACCACCAAGGGCGGCTTCTGGTACGCCGCGGCCATCGCGGGCGTGTGCATGGGTGCGAGCCAGTCTTCGGGCCGTGCCATGGCCGGCATGCTGGCGCCACCGGCGCAACTGGCCGAGTTCTTCGGCCTGTGGACCTTCGCCACGCGGGTGGCCAGCATCATCGGTCCGCTGAGCTATGGCGCCATCACCTGGATGACCGGGGGCAACCAGCGCCTGGCCATCGGCTTCACGGCCGTGCTGTTCGTGATCGGCCTGGCCTTGCTGGTGCCGGTGAACATGCAGCGCGGGCGTGCCGCTGCGCTGCAGGCCTAGAGGCTTCGCGCTTCCACGCCCAGGCCCAGCCAGCGCTGGGCGGCCTGGGCCAGGGCCGAGGGGTTGCCGCTGGACAGCAGCAAGGGCGGCACGGCGGGCGCGCCCGGGAGCAGGGGCAGGCCCAGCACGTCGCGGGTGCGGCGCGCGACGGGGGCGCCGGTGTCCACCAGCGTCACATCGGGGCCGCACAGGCGGCCCAGCAACTCGGCCGCGAACGGGTAGTGCGTGCAACCAAGCACCAGGGTGTCGATGGGGTGGTCGCCTTGGGGGCCTTGCAGCAGCTCCTTCACATAGCGCGTGCTCAAGGCCTCGATGGTCGGCAGCTCGTGCCGCTCGATGGCCGCCGCCAGGCCATCGCAGGGCTGACTGATGAACCGCAGGGGACGGGGCGCGGCGGCGATCAGCCGGTCGCGCAGCTGGGCGAAACGCGCGCTCTCGAGCGTGCCGCGCGTGGCCAGCACGCCGATGCCGCCGCTGCGGCTCAGGGCGGCGGCGGGCTTGAGGGCAGGTTCCACGCCCACGATGGGCAGGTCGGGGTAGGCCTTGCGCAGGTCGTCGATGGCGTGGGCCGTGGCGGTGTTGCAGGCCACCACCAGGGCATCGATGCCGTGCTGCTCGCGCAGCTGGGCGGTGATGCGGTGCGTGCGCGCCGACACGTCCTGCGCCGTGCGCTCGCCGTAGGGCGCGTGCGCGCTGTCGGCGGCGTAGACGAAGCGCGTGCCCGGCAGTTCGGCGAGCAGGGCGCGCAGCACGCTCAGGCCGCCGACCCCGCTGTCGAACACCCCGACGGTTTTCAAGCGGCGGCGACCTCGATGCCCTTGAACTCGCCGGTGGCGATGCGCTTCTGCCACTCGGCCGGGCCGGTGATGTGCGCGCTGGTGCCGCCCGCGTCCACGGCCACGGTCACGGGCATGTCGACCACGTCGAATTCGTAGATGGCTTCCATGCCCAGGTCGGCGAAACCCAGCACCTTCGCGGTCTTGATGGCCTTGGAGACCAAATAGGCCGCGCCGCCCACGGCCATGAGGTAGGCGCTCTTGTGCTTCTTGATGGCCTCGATGGCGACCGGGCCGCGCTCGGACTTGCCGATCATCGCGATCAGGCCGGTCTCGGCCAGCATCATTTCGGTGAAGCCGTCCATGCGGGTGGCGGTGGTGGGGCCGGCCGGGCCCACGGCCTCGTCGCGCACCGGGTCGACCGGGCCGACGTAATAGATCACACGGTTGGTGAAGTCCACCGGCAGTTTCTCGCCCTTGGCCAGCATGTCCTTGATGCGCTTGTGCGCCGCGTCGCGGCCCGTGAGCATCTTGCCGTTGAGCAGCAGGGTGTCGCCGGGCTTCCAGCTGGCGACTTCTTCCTTGGTCAGCGTGTTGAGGTCGACGCGCTTGCTCTTCTGCGTGTCGGGCACCCAGTTCACGTTGGGCCAGAGGTCCAGGCTCGGCGCGTCCAGGTAGACCGGGCCGCTGCCGTCCATCACGAAGTGCGCGTGGCGCGTGGCCGCGCAGTTGGGGATCATGGCCACGGGCTTGCTGGCCGCGTGCGTGGGGTACATCTTGATCTTGACGTCGAGCACGGTGGTCAGGCCGCCCAGGCCTTGCGCGCCGATGCCCAGGGCATTGACCTTCTCGTACAGCTCCAGGCGCAGTTCCTCGACCTGGTCGAGCTTCTCGCCCTTCGAGGCCTTGGCCTGCAGCTCGTACATGTCGATGTCGTCCATCAGGCTTTCCTTGGCCATCAGCACCGCCTTCTCGGCCGTGCCGCCGATGCCGATGCCCAGCATGCCCGGCGGGCACCAGCCGGCCCCCATGGTGGGCACGGTCTTGAGCACCCAGTCGACCACCGAGTCGCCGGGGTTGAGCATGATCATCTTGCTCTTGTTCTCGCTGCCGCCGCCCTTGGCGGCCACGGTCACTTCCACGGTGTCGCCCGGCACCAGCTCGGTGACGATCACGGCGGGGGTGTTGTCCTTGGTGTTCTTGCGGGCGAACTGCGGGTCGGCCACGACCGAGGCGCGCAGCGTGTTGTCGGGGTGGTTGTAGCCGCGGCGCACGCCTTCGTTGATGGCGTCGTCCAGGCTGCCGGTGAAGCCTTCCCAGCGCACGTTCATGCCGACCTTGAGGAAGACGTTGACGATGCCGGTGTCCTGGCAGATCGGGCGCTGGCCGGTGGCGCTCATCTTGCTGTTGGTCAGGATCTGGGCGATCGCGTCCTTCGCGGCGGGGCTCTGCTCGCGCTGGTAGGCGCGGGCCAGGTGGGCGATGTAGTCGGCGGGGTGGTAGTAGCTGATGTACTGCAGCGCGGCCGCGATGGATTCGATGAGGTCGGCCTGGCGGATGGTGGTCGTCATGGTGTCGTGGGCGTAGGGGGCAAATCGCGTCGGCGGCCGGGGCAAGGCGTCAAGTGGCCATCAGATGAGAATTGCTTTTATTTGGAGCTATGCTGGAGGGCCTTGGGGCTTGGCTTCTCCAGCCCTCTATTTTGACAGGTCACGCCACACCATGAACACCCGCCCGGCCACCCGCTCCGAACGCGACACCTTCGGCCCCATCGACGTCCCGGCCGACCGCCTCTGGGGCTCCCAGACGCAGCGCTCGCTGCAGAACTTCGACATCTCGGGCGAGCGACAGCCGCGCGAGATGATCCGCGCCCTGGCGCAGGTCAAGCGCGCCTCGGCCGTGGTCAACCACGCGCTGGGCCTGCAGGACGAGAAGAAGACCGAGGCCATCGCGAAAGCGGCCGACGAGGTGATCGCCGGCGGCCACGAGGTGGAGTTCCCGCTGGTGGTCTGGCAGACCGGCTCGGGCACGCAGACCAACATGAACGTGAACGAGGTGCTGGCCAACCGCGCGAGCGAGCTGCTGGGCGGCGAGCGCGGCGAAGGGCGCCTGGTGCACCCGAACGACGACGTGAACCGCAGCCAGTCGAGCAACGACGTGTTCCCGACCGCCATGCACGTGGCGGCGGTGGAGGCCCTCACGCACCGCCTGCTGCCGGCGCTGGCGCTGCTGCGCGGCACGCTGGAGAAGAAGGCGCGCGACTTCGACGGCATCGTCAAGATCGGCCGCACCCACCTGCAGGACGCCACGCCGCTCACGCTGGGGCAGGAGTTCTCGGGCTGGGTGGCGCAGCTCGCGCACGGCGAGGCGCATGTGCGCGCTGCCCTGCCGCACCTGTGCGAGCTGGCGCTGGGCGGCACGGCGGTGGGTACCGGCCTGAACGCGCCCAAGGGCTATGCCGAGCAGGTGGCGGCCGAGCTGGCCCGGCTCACCGGCCTGCCTTTCGTGACCGCGCCCAACAAGTTCGAGGCCATGGCCAGCGTCGATGCCCTGGTGCACGCGCACGGCGCGCTCAAGACGCTCGCGGCCAGCCTCATGAAGATCGCCAACGACGTGCGCTGGCTCGCCAGCGGCCCGCGCAGCGGCATCGGCGAGCTCAGCATTCCCGAGAACGAGCCCGGCTCGTCCATCATGCCCGGCAAGGTCAACCCGACCCAGAGCGAGGCCGTCACCATGCTGGCGGCCCAGGTGTTCGGCAACGACGTGGCGATCAACTTCGGCGGCGCCTCGGGCAATTTCGAGCTCAATGTGTTCAGGCCGATGGTGGCGCACAACTTCCTGCAGAGCGTGCGCCTGCTGGCCGATGGCATGAAGAGCTTCAACGACCACTGCGCCGTGGGCATCGAGCCCAACCGCGCGCGCATCACCGAGCTGGTGGACCGCTCGCTCATGCTGGTGACGGCGCTGAACACGCACATCGGCTACGACAAGGCCGCGCAGATCGCCAAGAAGGCGCACAAGGAGGGCACCACGCTGCGCGAGGCTGCGCTGGCGCTGGGCCACGTGACGGCCGAGCAGTTCGACCAGTGGGTGGTGCCGGAGAAGATGACGGGGCGTTGACCGCTACCATGGCGCCATGATCCTGTTCCCCTGGCGCACCAGCTTCCTCGTCGATCCTTTCGCCAGCTTCACGCTCGCCATCCTGCTGCTCTTCGTCGGCAAGTGGCTCACGCAGCGCCACGCCTGGCTGCAGCGCTACAACATCCCGGAGGCCGTGGTGGGCGGAGTGGTGTGCGCGCTGGTCGTCTGCACCCTGTACTACACGCTGGATGTGCGGGTGGTGTTCGAGCTCGGCGCGCGGGACATGCTGCTGCTGTACTTTTTCGCCGCCATCGGCCTGGGCACGGACGTGCGCACGCTGCGCCAGGGCGGGCGCTCGCTGGTGGTGCTGCTGGTGCTGGCCATCGGCTTCATGCTGCTGCAGAACGGGGTCGGCATGGCGGCGGCCAGCGCGTTCGGTATGGACGCGCGGGCGGGTCTCATGGCCGGCTCGATCTCGCTCACCGGCGGGGTCGGCACCACGCTGGCCTGGACGCCGCACTTCGTTGACCGCCTGGGCATCGCCAACGCGGGCGAGCTGGGCCTGGCGGCCAACATGGTGGGCATGATCGCGGCCTGCCTGGTGGGCGGGCCGCTGGCGGCGTGGTTGATGCGCCGCCACCGCATCGTGCCCTCGGGCTCGGCCGACGTGGAGGTCGGCACGCGCTACCAGGACGAAGCCCACCTGCGGCTCGACTACCACGGCGTGCTGATGGCCTTGCTCTGGCTCAACCTGGCCCTGATGCTGGGGCAGGGCGTCAACGAGCTGGTCGCGCTCACCGGGCTGCACCTGCCGGCCTTCGTGGGCTGCCTGATGGCGGGCATCGGCCTGCGCAGCGCCGGGCAGTGGCTGGCGCCCGAAGGCGGTCGCCTGTGGAACTGGCCGAGCATGCGGCTGGGGGTGGCGCTGATCTCCGACGTGAGCCTGGGCCTGTTCCTCACCATGGCGCTCATGGGCCTGCGCCTGTGGGAGCTGGAGCCGGTGCTGGGCTTCATGGCCGTGACCATGACGCTGCAGGTGCTGCTCGCGGTGGCCTTCACGGCTTTCGTCGTGTTCCGCTTCATGGGGCGCGACTACGAAGCGGCCGTCATCTGCTCGGGCTTCGGCGGCATCGCGCTGGGCTCGACCGCCACGGCCATCGCCAACATGAGCGCGGTGGTGCGGGCCTACGGCGCGGCGCCCCGGGCCTTCATCGTGGTGCCGCTGGTGTGCGGGTTCTTCATCGACCTCGCCAACGCGCTGGTGATCGGCTTGCTGGCGCGTTGAGCGCATGAAAAAGCCCGGCAGGCCGGGCTTTTTCAGGGGGGCGGCGCCTTAGCGTTTCGCGGCCGACAGGGCCTGGGAGATCCAGCCGTCAAAAGTCTTCTGGTGGGCCTTGATCCAGGCGTCGGTGTGGCGCTCCACGTCCTGCGGCTTGTTCTGGCCTTCGCGCATGCGCAGGTTCTGGGCGTTGATGTCGGCCACCGGCAGCGCCATCACCTCGAACAGCCGCGCGGCCGCCGGGTTCTGCTCGGTGAACTGCCGGTTGGCCACGATGCGCTGCGTGTTGAGCACGAAGCCGTAGTTCTGGCCATTGGGCAGCTGGGTGTCGAGCTTGGATTGCTCCCCCGGCAGCGAGGAGAACGGCACCTGCAGCCACACCACTTCCTGGCCGGGGCGCAGCACGCCGCTGACCCAGTAGGGCGTCCAGGTGTAGTACAGCACCGGCTGGCCCTGCTTGAGGCGCGTGATGGTGTCGGCGATCAGCGCGGCGTAGCTGCCCTGCTGGTGCGTCACCGTGTCGCGCAGCTTGTAGGCGTCGAGGTGGTGCTCGATCACCGCCTCGCAGCCCCAGCCGGGGTTGCAACCGGTCAGGTCGGCCTTGCCGTCGCCGTTGTGGTCGAACAGCTTGGCGATCGCCGGGTCCTTGAGCTGGTCCACGCGCGTGATCTTGTGGGCCTCGGCGGTCTTGCGGTCGATCAGGTAGCCCTGGGCCGCGCCGGGCGAGTAGGCGCCCTGGCGGTAGAGCTTGGCGTCGCCGCCGGCGTTCTTGTAGAAGTCCGCGTGCAGCGGGTCCCAGTGGTCGGCCATGAAGGTGGCGTCGCCGTTGGCGATGGCCACGTGGGCGGTCGGGTACTCCACTTCCTTGATCGGCTTCACGTCGTAACCCAGTTTGGCCAGCGCGCGCGACACCAGCAGGGTCTGGAAGGTCTCTTCGGCGATGGAGCTTTGCAGCGGCTGCACGGCAATGCCTTTGCCGGGCAGGTTCTGCGCCTGGGCCGGGCCCGTGAGGGCGAGGGCCATGAGGCCGCCGCCGAGCAGGGTGCGCCACAGAGGGGTGGGCGAGGGGAAGGTCATCGGTTTCCTTTCGATGGTGGGTGGGAGGGCCTGGGCGCGAACGCTCAGGAGGTGGAAAGAGGGGCGGTGGAAGGCGTGGGCGCCACCGGGCGGCTTGGCGAAGCGCGCAGCAGCCGCACGATCAGGCCGGCGGGGCCTTGTTGCCACCAGTGGCGCGCACCGCGGCCGGGCCGGCCCAGGGCCTGGGTGATGCGGTCCAGCGCGATCGCCAGCAGCACGATGCCCAGGCCGCCGACGGTGGCCATGCCCATGTCCAGGCGGCCAATGCCGCGCAGCACCATCTGCCCCAGGCCGCCGACGGCGATCATCGAAGCGATGACCACCATGGACAGCGAGAGCATCAGCGCCTGGTTGATGCCCGCCATGATGGAAGGCAGGGCCAGCGGCAACTGCACCTTGGCCAGCATCTGCCAGCGCGAGGCGCCGTAGGCGCGCGCTGCCTCGATCAGGTCGGGCCGCACCTGGCGGATGCCCAGGTCGGTCAGGCGCACCAGCGGGGGCAGGGCGAAGACGATGGTGACGATGACGCCGGGCACGTTGCCGATGCCGAACAGCATCACCACCGGCACCAGGTAGACGAAGGCCGGGGTGGTCTGCATCGCGTCGAGCACTGGGCGAAGCAGGCGCTGCGTGCGGTCGCTGCTCGCCAGCAGGATGCCCAGCGGCAGGCCGATGGCGATGCAGAACACCAGCGAGGTCAGCACCAGCGAGAGCGTGACCATGGCCTCGGGCCAGATGCCCAGCATGCCCACCAGCAGCAGCGAGACCACGGTGCCGATGGCGATGGCGCGGCCGGCGAACTGCCAGGCCAGCAGGCCCATCAGCGTGACCATGGCCAGCATCGGCACGCTCAACAGCAGCTGTTCCACGCTGGTGAGCGTGGTGTCGATGGGCGCGCGCACGGTCTGGAAGAACGGGCGGAAGTGGTCCACCGTCCAGCTCAGGGCGTCGTTGATCCAGTTCTCGACGGGCAGCGAGCCGTCCCACAGCTGGCTGAGGCGAAAACCTTCGTCGGCCATCGGGGCGGTGGTGTCGCTGAGCGCGGGGGTGTCGAGCCAGTTGTCGCTGGCGGCCGCGGTGGACGCGCCCCACGCGTCGGTGGTGGCGGGGCTTGCGGTGATCTCGATGTCGGTGTCGTTCATGTTCTCTCCAGTGGGGGGCGGCCTCAAGCTGCCGCGCGGTCCAGGAACTTCAGCAGCGTGTTCTTGCTGATGGCGCCGCGGTAGCGGCCGTGGGCGTCCACGACGGGCAGCGGGTAGGGCGCGTTCGCGGCCTGGCCGAAGAGCTCGGCCACCGGGTGGGCGGCGTTGACCACCTGCACGTCGGGCAGGTAGGCGCGCGAGAGGCCCAGCGGGCCGTCGTGGTCCTGCAACGCATGGCGCAGGGAATCCGCCGACACCAGGCCGAGGTAGCGCTGGTCGGGGCTGACGACGTAGGCCCAGTCGCGGTCCTTGTCTTCGAGCAGCTTGAGCGCGGCGCGCGCGCCCTTGTTCGGGTGCTCGGCCACCACGACCTGCGTCTGCCGGGCGATGTCGCCGGCCTTGAACACCGCCGCCGCGTCGACGCCGCGCACGAAGTTGCGCACGTAGTCGTCGGCCGGCTGGCGCAGGATGTCTTCCGGCGTGCCGACCTGCACCACCTGGCCGTCCTTCATGATGGCGATGCGGTCGCCGATGCGCATGGCCTCGTCGAGGTCGTGCGAGATGAAGACGATGGTGCGGCGGCGCACCTGCTGCAGGCGCAGCAGCTCGCTCTGCATCTCGGTGCGGATGATCGGGTCCAGCGCCGAGAAGGCCTCGTCCATCAGCAGGATGGACGGGTCCGAAGCCAGCGCGCGCGCCAGGCCCACGCGCTGCTGCATGCCGCCGGAGAGTTCGTCGGGGTAGCTGTCGCCCCAGCCAGCCAGGCCCACCTGTTCGAGGGCCTGGTCGGCCAGCGCCAGGCGCTGCGCGGGCTTGACGCCCGCGAGTTCGAGGCCGAAGGCGGTGTTGTCGCGCACGGTCATGTGCGGCATCAGCGCGAACGACTGGAACACCATGCTGATGTCCTTGCGCCGCAGGGCGCGCAGGCCGGCGTCCGAGAGGTCGTTGATGTTCTGGCCGTTGACCAGGATGCGGCCGGCCGTGGGTTCGATCAGCCGGTTGAGCAGGCGCACCAGCGTCGATTTGCCCGAGCCCGACAGGCCCATGATGACGAAGATCTCGCCGGCCTCGATTTCGAAATGGGCGTCGAAGACCCCGATGGATTGCCCGGTTTCGGCGAGGATCTCCTGCTTGCTGCGGCCTTCGCGGACGAGATCGAGGGCGGCCCCGGGCTGGTCGCCGAACACCTTGAAGACGTGTTCGATGGAAATGGGTTGGGCCATGGGTGGTGCTGCCTCCTGTGCAAGTTGGACAAGGCACCGCGAACGGTCTTGAAGCAGGGGGCACGCGCGTGCCCGACCGGGTCATTCAAGACCGCAGACAGACACTGACAGCGACGAATCGGCAAACCCAGCGCCTGCCATCACGCAAGCCCGGTCAGCGGGCCCTGTCTGGGGGGCTGGCACGGTGCGGGAGTGACGCGGCGTCGAGGCCGGAAGACCGGCCATTGAAATCTCTGTGCCGCGACGGGATGCAGGGCGATCCGCGAGTAGCACATGAGCGCCACCCGGCCAGGGGCCGGATGGCTGAGGCGTCAATTATAACTTTTGTGCATGGATGGCCCATGCCGGGGCGCAGAAAACCCCACAAGGCGCCCGAAGGCGCGCGGTCAGTGGCCGTTGTCCGCCGGGTGGGCCATCAGCCGGTCGGTCATGGCGATGGCCATGGCGCTGAGCAGGAAGACCACATGGATGATGGTCTGCCACATCAGGACCTTCACGTCGTAGTTGGCGGCGTTGATGAAGGTCTTGAGCAGGTGGATCGAGCTGATGCCGATGATGGCCGTGGCCAGCTTCACCTTGAGCACCGAGGCGTTCACGTGGCTGAGCCACTCGGGCTGGTCGGGGTGGTTTTCCAGGTGCATGCGGCTCACGAAGGTCTCGTAGCCGCCCACGATCACCATGATCAGCAGGTTGGAGATCATCACCACGTCGATCAGGGCGAGCACCACCAGCATGATGATGGTCTCGTTCAGGCCGGTGAGCTGCACGTCGCTCTTGTAGCCGATGCTGGTGACCAGCTTGGCCAGTGCCACGTCGTTGCCGAACGCGGCCTCGATCAGGTGGACCAGTTCAACCCAGAAATGGAAGACATAGATGGCCTGTGCCGCGATCAGGCCGATGTAGAGCGGCAACTGCAGCCAGCGGCTGGCGAAGATCAGGTTGGGCAGCGCGCGGATCGGGGCTTGGACTTTGACGGGGTCGCTCATGGATGGTGACACAATGTACCGAGCCCCCGGGATGGGCGGCCAGACGGCAGGCGGTATTGTAGGTCTGCGCCCTTTTCTGTAAGAGACTCGTAAGAGCCCTTCAGCACAGTCCCGGCCTGTCATCTGCCCACAACATTTAGGAGACTTTCATGTCCGCGCCTTCGTCGACGATCGAATCCACCCTGGTCGAAAACCGCGTCTTTGAGCCCTCGGCCGCCACCGTGAAGGCCGCGCGGGTCTCGGGCATGGAGGCCTACCAGGCGCTGTGCGCCGAGGCCGACAAGGACTTCGAAGGCTTCTGGGCCCGGCTGGCGCGCGAAACCCTGAGCTGGCACAAGCCCTTCACCAAGACGCTCGATAGCAGCAAGGCGCCGTTCTACAAGTGGTTCGAGGACGGCGAGCTCAACGCCTCGTACAACTGCCTGGACCGCCACATGGGCACGCCGGTGGAGAACAAGACCGCCATCATCTTCGAGGCCGACAACGGCGACGTGACCAAGGTCACCTACAAGGAACTGCTGGCCAAGGTCTCGCAGTTCGCCAACGCGCTCAAGGCGCGCGGCGTGAAGAAGGGCGACCGCGTCGTCATCTACATGCCCATGACGGTGGAGGGTGTGGTGGCCATGCAGGCCTGCGCGCGCATCGGCGCCACGCACAGCGTGGTGTTCGGCGGCTTCTCGGCCAAGGCCTTGCAGGAGCGCATCCAGGACGCGGGCGCCGTGGCCGTGATCACCGCCAACTACCAGCTGCGCGGCGGCAAGGAGCTGCCGCTCAAGGCCATCGTGGACGAAGGCATCGCCATGGGTGGCTGCGACTCCATCAAGAACGTGATCGTGTTCCAGCGCACCCCCACGGCCTGCAACATGGTCGCCGGCCGCGACACCTTCATGCACGACGCCATGGCCGAGCAGTCCACCAGCTGCCCGGCGGAAATGGTGAGCGCCGAGCACCCCCTGTTCGTGCTCTACACCTCGGGCTCCACCGGCAAGCCCAAGGGCGTGCAGCACAGCACCGGCGGCTACCTGCTGTGGGCGCAGCTCACCATGAACTGGACCTTCGACCTGAGGCCCGAAGACATCTTCTGGTGCACGGCCGACATCGGCTGGATCACCGGCCACACCTACGTCACCTACGGCCCGCTGGCCGCGGGCGCCACGCAGGTCGTGTTCGAGGGCGTGCCCACCTACCCGAACGCCGGGCGCTTCTGGCAGATGATCGAGAAGCACAAGGTCACGATCTTCTACACCGCACCCACGGCCATCCGCTCGCTGATCAAGGCCGCCGAGGGCGACGAAAAGGTGCACCCCGCGCGCTCCGATCTGTCCAGCCTGCGCCTGCTCGGCTCGGTGGGCGAGCCCATCAACCCCGAGGCCTGGATGTGGTACTACAAGCACGTGGGCGGCGAGCGCTGCCCCATCGTGGACACCTTCTGGCAGACCGAGACTGGCGGCCACATGATCACCCCGTTGCCGGGCGCCACGCCGCTGGTGCCGGGCTCGTGCACGCTGCCCCTGCCGGGCATTGCCGCGGCCATCGTCGATGAGGCCGGCAACGACGTGCCCAACGGCGCGGGCGGCATCCTGGTGGTGAAGAAGCCCTGGCCGTCCATGATCCGCACCATCTGGGGCGACCCGGAGCGTTTCAAGAAGAGCTACTTCCCCGAGGAACTCAAGGGCTACTACCTGGCGGGTGACGGCGCGGTGCGCAGCGCCGACCGGGGCTACTTCCGCATCACCGGCCGCATCGACGACGTGCTCAACGTCTCGGGCCACCGCATGGGCACGATGGAGATCGAGTCCGCGCTGGTGGGCAAGACGGACCTGGTGGCCGAAGCCGCCGTGGTGGGCCGCCCGGACGACCTCACGGGCGAGGCCATCGTGGCCTTCGTGGTGCTCAAGCGCAGCCGCCCCACGGGCGAGGAGGCCAAGGCCATCGCCAAGCAGTTGCGCGACTGGGTGGGCAAGGAAATCGGCCCGATCGCCAAGCCCAAGGACATCCGCTTCGGCGACAACCTGCCCAAGACCCGCAGCGGCAAGATCATGCGCCGCCTGCTGCGCTCCATCGCCAAGGGCGAGGCCATCACGCAGGACACCTCGACCCTGGAGAACCCGGCCATCCTCGAACAGCTGGCCGAGACCAACTGACCCCGGCCAGGGTGTTTTCAGGCCGCTCGCCGCGGCCTTCAGAGCGGCCCTTGAAGGGCCGCTCCGCTCTTTGTGAGCACCCATGAGGGTTTCTCCTCATGTTACAAATACTCTGCATTTGGTTACATTTTGATTCACTCTCTGGCGCTGTCGGAGGGATCAACGAATCAATTTGCATCAAGGGATGGACATGCTCAGAAGCGTGAAGTCCGCGTTTGCCGCGGCATTGGTCATGGGGTTGCTGGGTTGCGGAGGGGGAGGGGGCGACAGTCCCGCGCCGACAGCACCGCCCCCCGAGTTCGCGCTCACCGTCGAAGTTGCGGGCACTGCAGCAACCCCCGATCTGGCCGGCAAGTACACCGTGCGGCCGGGACAATCGGTGGTGGTCAAGTCCAATGACGCCGCCTCCTGGGCCGGCAGCGACAGCGGGAGCGGCGTGACCCGCACCGACGTGGAGACGGGCACCTCGCGGTGGGTCTCGCGGTTCAAGAACCCCAGCGCGGTGCTGTCCGGCGCCTACAAGCTCACGGCCAGCGCCTCGGGTGGCCGCACGAAAACGGTGGATTTCCTGGTGCAGCCCCGTGACTCCCGCAGCGGCGACTACACCGTGTTCGCCGCCAACGGCTCGCGCCAGAAGCTCAGCATCGACTACGACGAGGCCGCCTACACGATGACAGATGCGGTCGGCACCACAACCTCGGGCACGCTGACCGCGCCCGTGGCGCCCGCCAGGAACTGGACGGTGCAGAGCAGCCGCATCGTCGGCACCAACACGTCCTCCCTGCGCAGCGTCGGGGACAGCATTGTGGGCGGCTTCCCATTCGCGGTGCCGTTTGCCGCACCGGCGACGTATGCGGTCTACCCCTTCGTGGCCACCCGCGCCTTCGTGCTCACGCAAGGCAGCCTGGATGGCGTCTACGACCGCGCCTACATTCAACACTTGGTGGGCGGCGGTCGCCAATCGGCCATTTCGCAGTTCGCGATATCGGGCAGCGGCACCGTGATCAGTTTTTGCACCGATGCCACGATCTACCAGGTCGCCCACTGTCCTCCGGCCAATCTGCTCACCTTCGACGTCGAGGCCGACGCCCAGGCTGGGATGTGGCAGATGAAGGATCCCGTCACGGGCACGTCTCAGGGCCGCTTCAGCGTGGCCGAAGTGGATGGCGAGAAGATTTATCTGAGCGCCGGCACCTCGCCGGGGGATGGATCCCAGGTGCTCACCATCGGTGTTCCCACGGTCGCTGGCGCCACGACGTTCACCAGCACCGGGTGGTCCACCAACGGCACGCTCGATGTGACCAACGCGACCTCGACCGAGTACAAAATGTCCATGACCGATGCGGGGCTCCAGCTGCTGGACTTGACCCTGGGTAGCTGGGTTCCTCAGAGATCGATCGGCATCTACTCGGCCACCCAAGCGCCCAACACTTTCTTCACCATGCGTTCGACGCGCATCGAACTGCTGATTGGCGCGCGCAGCTCGGCGCAGGCCGGCTTCCTGCACGTGGGCATCGTGGACTGAGTCCACCGCCACCGGCAACAAAAAACCCGCTGGACTCCAGCGGGTTTTTTTGTGGGATAGCAGGCAGGTGGCTTACTTGATGCTCAGCACCCAGGCCGCCAGCTTCTTGGCCTCGGCTTCGCTGACCTGCGGGTTGGGCGGCATGGGCACCGCACCCCAGTTGCCCTTGCCCACTTCGGAGCCCTTGACGATCTTGGCGGCCAGTGCGTCCACGGCCTTGGCGTCGCCCGCATACTTCTTGGCCACGTCCTTGTAGGAGGGGCCGACCAGCTTCTTGTCCACGGCATGGCAGGCCATGCAGTTCTTGCTCTTGGCGAGGGCTTCGTCGGCGATGGCCGGAGCGGCCAGCGTCGTCATGGCGGCCATAATCAGGAGAGCGCGTTTCATGGGGTGTCCTTGTCGATGAATGCGGGAGAGTGTCACGCGATCGATTCTACCGAGCCGCACCTGCCCAGAAACGAACGCTTACAGTTTCTTGCCCGCTTCACGGGGCCTTTACCGGAGTTTGTGATGTATTTGCTGATCGCAGGCGTCGTGCTGTCGTTGTTGAAGTACCTGGAGTTCGGCGTGGTGGCCGAATGGTCCTGGTGGTGGGTGCTGTCGCCGTTCGCCCTGGCCGTGGCCTGGTGGGCCTGGGCCGACGCCACCGGCTACACCAAGCGCAAGGCGATGGAGAAGATGGATCAGAAGAAGAAGGACCGCATCGACAAGCAGCGCGAGGCGCTGGGCATCAAGCCCAAGCGCCCCTCGCGCTGACCGATCCGCGCGGGCGGATCAGTAGTTGTCGAGCACGGCGCCCTTGCTGGCGCTGGCCGCGTTGAACGCGAACTTGGCCTGCACGCCGCGCGTGTAGCGCGGTGCCGGCGGCGTCCAGCCTTCACGGCGCTTGGCGATCTCCGCCTCGGGCACGTTGAGTTCCAGCACCAGTTGGTGGGCATCGATGGTGATGGAGTCGCCTTCCTTCACGAAGGCGATCGTGCCACCTGCGGCGGCTTCGGGCGCCACGTGGCCCACCACCATGCCCCAGGTGCCGCCGGAGAAGCGGCCGTCGGTGATCAGGCCCACGCTCTCGCCCAGGCCCGCGCCGATCAGCGCACCGGTGGGGGCGAGCATCTCGGGCATGCCCGGGCCGCCCTTGGGGCCCAGGTAGCGCAGCACCATCACGTCGCCCGCGACGATCTTGCCGTCCAGGATCGCCTGGAGCGCCGACTGCTCGTCGTCGAACACGCGCGCCGGGCCGGTGATGACGGGGTTCTTCAGGCCGGTGATCTTGGCCACCGCGCCCTCGGGCGACAGGTTGCCCTTGAGGATGGCCAGGTGGCCTTCCGCGTACATGGGCTTGTCGATGGGGCGGATCACGTCCTGGTCGGCGCGCGGCGCATCGGGCACGTCCTTGAGCACCTCGGCCACGGTCTGGCCGGTGATGGTGAGGCAGTCGCCGTGCAGCAGGCCGGCCTTGAGCAGCACCTTCATGACCTGCGGGATGCCGCCAGCCTGATGCAGGTCGACGGCAAGGTACTTGCCCGAGGGCTTGAGGTCGCACAGCACGGGGGTCTTCTTGCGGATGCGCTCGAAATCGTCGATGGACCATTCCACGCCGGCCGCGTGCGCGATGGCCAGGAAGTGCAGCACCGCGTTGGTGGAGCCGCCGGTGGCCATGATCACGGCCACGGCGTTTTCCAGCGACTTCCTGGTCACGATGTCGCGCGGCTTGATGTCCTTCTTGATCGCCTCGATCAGCACCTTGGCCGATTCCTTGGCCGAGTTCTGCTTCTCGTCGTGCGGGTTGGCCATGGTGCTGGAGTACGCCAGCGACAGGCCCAGGGCCTCGAAGGACGAGGACATGGTGTTGGCGGTGTACATGCCGCCGCACGAGCCGGAGCCGGGGATGGCGCGCATCTCGATCTCGCGCAGGTCTTCGTCGCTCAGGTTGCCGGCGGCGTTCTGGCCCACGGCCTCGAACACGCTGACGATGTTGAGGTCCTGGCCCTTGTAGCGGCCGGGCAGGATGGTGCCGCCGTACACGTAGATGGCCGGCACGTTGGCGCGCAGCATGCCCATCATGCCGCCGGGCATGTTCTTGTCGCAGCCGCCGACCACGACCACGCCGTCCATCCACTGGCCCTGCACGCAGGTCTCGATGCAGTCGGAGATCACCTCGCGGCTGACCAGCGAGTACTTCATGCCTTCGGTGCCCATGGCCATGCCGTCGGAGATGGTGGGCGTGCCGAAGATCTGGGCGTTGCCGCCGGCTTCCTCGATGCCGGCCACCGCCGCGTCGGCCAGCTTCTGCAGGCCGCTGTTGCAGGGGGTGATGGTGCTGTGGCCGTTGGCCACGCCCACCATGGGCTTCTTGAAGTCGCTTTCCTCGTAGCCCATGGCGTAGTACATGGAGCGGTTGGGCGCGCGCGACTTGCCTTGCGTGATGTTGGCGCTGCGGCTGTTGATGGGCTTGATGGAGATGGTTTTGTTGTCGGCCATGGAGGTCTCTTCGTGGGGAGGGTGCGGGAAGTATGCGTCAGGCCGGCGGCCGTTTCCAATTGCTTTGGCGGCTTCCATTAATATGCTGGGCATATGAGTGATACCATGAAAACGCTGCGCATTGAATTGCGCCAGTGGCGCCAGTTCGCGGCGCTGGCCGAAGAGCTGCACTTCGGCCGGGCCGCCGCGCGCCTGCACATGACGCAGCCGCCGCTCACCCAGGCCATTGCGGGGCTGGAGCAGGCGCTGGGCGTGCGCCTGTTCGACCGCACCAAGCGCAGCGTGGCGCTCACGCCCGCGGGCCGGGCCTTGCTGCCCGAGGTGCGCGACCTGCTGGGCCGGGCGCAGGCGCTGCCCGAGCTGGCGCGCGCGGCCGCCGCGGGCGAGCTGGGCCGGTTGCGGCTGGCCTTCGTGTCCACCGTGGGATTCGAATTGCTGCCGCGCTGGGTGCGCGCCTTTCGCCAGCGCTGGCCGCAGGTGGCGCTGGAGCTGATCGAGGCCACGGGCGACGTGCAGCTGGAGCTGCTCGCGCGGGGCGAGGTGGACGCGGGCATGGTGCTGCATTCCCCGGGGTTCCAGGCGCTGGGCCTGGCGCACGCGCGCATCGCCAGCGAGCCCTTCGTGGTCGCGCTGCCCGAGTCGCACCCGCTGGCCGCGCGGGACCACCCGGGGCTGGCGGCGCTGCTGGCCGAGCCGCTGGTGATCTTTCCGCGGCGCATCCTGCCGACCTTGCACGACGCCATCTTCGCGCTGTACCACGCGGCGGGCCGCGCGCCGCAGGTGGCGCAGGAAGCGATCCAGATGCAGACCATCGTCAACCTGGTGTCGGCCGGGCTGGGGCTGGCCTGGGTGCCGCAGAGCGTGCGGCAGTTCCAGCGCCCCGGCGTGGTCTATCGCAGTCCCAGGCCCTCGCGCGGGCGGGCCGCGCCGGCGTGCGAGACCAGCCTGGTCTGGCGCGCCGACGCGGTCACGCCGGCGCTGGCCCATTTCATCGAATTCGCCCGCACACAAGCTGGACCACAATAGAACCATGCTCCAACATCCCCAGATCGACCCCGTCGCCCTCCAGATCGGCCCGCTGGCCATTCACTGGTATGGCCTGACCTACCTGCTGGCCTTCGGCCTGTTCCTGCTGCTGGCCAACGCGCGCCTGCGCCATCCCCCGTTCGCCAGCGTGACCCAGCCGCCCTGGACGCGCCGCGACGTGGAGGACATCCTGTTCCTCGGCGTGCTGGGCGTGGTGGCCGGTGGGCGCATCGGCTACTGCCTGTTCTACAAACCCGCGTACTACCTCGCCAACCCATTGGAGATCTTTGCGGTGTGGCAGGGCGGCATGAGCTTCCACGGCGGCCTGCTGGGCGTGATGCTGGCCATGGTCTGGTACGCGCGCAGCCGCCAGCGGCCCTTCATGCAGGTGATGGACTTCGTGGCCCCTTGCGTGCCCACGGGCCTGGCCGCGGGGCGGCTGGGCAACTTCATCAACGGCGAGCTCTGGGGTCGCGTGGCCGATCCCTCGCTGCCCTGGGGCATGGTGTTCCGCGGCGCGGGCGATCTGCCGCGCCATCCCTCGCAGGTGTACCAGTTCCTGCTCGAAGGCGTGTTGCTGTTCGTTCTGCTGTGGTTCTACGCCCGCAAGGAGCATGCGCGTGGCCAGGTCTCGGCCGTGTTCCTGTTCGGCTACGGCGTGTTCCGCTTCATCGCCGAGTTCTTCCGCGAGCCCGACGCCCACCTGGGCCTGCTCTCGCTGGGCATGAGCATGGGCCAGTGGCTGTGTGTGCCCATGATCCTGGCCGGCGCGTTCATGTGGTGGTGGTTCGGCCGGAGAGGCTGACACCCCCTGCGCCGCTTCGCGGCTTCCCCCTCTCTGGCGCCTTCGGCTGGGAGGGGGACGGCACCTTGGGCCGGCGGAGCCGGACCCTTGTTGCCCCTGGTCCTGCTCAATACACGAGGTGCGCGCGCGCCTGGCAGTTGAGGGTCCGCAGGTGCACGTCGATCTGGCCCAGGTGCAGGCCCAGCACGTCGTGCAGGATGGGGGTGAGCACACTGTTCCCGATGCCGTCGAGCAACGGACGCAGCACCTGCAGCAGGTAGCCGGTGAGGGCGGTGATGGCGTTGGGCACGGTATCGCCGCCGCCGGACGAGTTGCCGTTCAGGCTGTTGGCGATCTCGTTGACGCAGGCCGCGTCGTTGGAGCCGATGAGCGCGCTGCACCCTCCGATCACGCCGCCGAGCACGGCCCCCAGGATGTCGCCCACGCTGGTCAGCAGCCCGCCGACGAGGTTGCCCACCCCGGTCAACAGGCCTTGCAGGTTGAGTGACAGGGTGTGGCTGAGCAGGGCCAGCACCTCGCTGCTCAGCCCGCCCAGGAAACCACCGAGGCCGTTGGTGGTGTTCTCGATGTTGGCCTTGATGATGGCCAGGCGGCCCACGCGGCAGGCCCGGCTGCCGCAGGCGGCACCTTGCGCGTTCCACAGGTCCTGCGCTGAGGCCTGGCGCTGCGCCAGGGTCAGGGCCGGCCCCCGATCGAGCGTTTCCACCAGCAGGGTGGCCAGCAGCGCGTCGGTGATGTTCTTGACGGTGCTGCCCAGCAACAGGTCGTTGCCCACCGTGCCGGTTTCGCCAGCCGCCAGGGTCACGCTCGCCTGCAGCGGCAGCGCGTCCATCTTGAGGTGCGTGCGCAGGCTCACCAGGTTCACGGGCCCCAGGCCCAGGCGCAGCAGGTCTTCGTCGGCCAGGTTCTGGTCGCAGCTCGCGCTGGTGGAGAAGATTTCATTTTCATTGGCCGGGTTGGCACCCGGCCGGCCTACGCAGACCTTGACGATGGAGGCGTTCACCGCGATGGATGCGCGCTCCGTGCCGTCGGGTTTGCGCAGCGCGGGTGTGCACATCTCGGTGAGCGTGCCCCGGCCGTTGACCAGGTCGACCATGATGGGCAGCTTGATCTGCGCGAACTGGTTGATCACCGGCAGGTTGCTGGTGCTGATCTCGATCCAGGTGCGCAACTGGGCGGTGTAGGCCGTGGCGCCCACGCCGCCGATGGCCACGGAGGGCGGCTCGATCAGCACGGTCTTCGCGCTCACCAGGCCCGCCAGGCTCAGGCCGTTGACGGCCACCGCGTGCTTCTGCGTGGCCACGCCGATGGCCGAGTACAGCAGGTCCAGCGCGTTCACGCCCACGTTGAGCGCCGAGGCGGCGTTGGCGCCGGGGGCGATGATCTCGGCGAACAGGCCCGAGGGCCCGCTGGCCAGGCTGCCGAGCTGCACCTCCAGGTTCGGCACGCCCAGGCGGGTGGCCACGGCATTGAGCAGCGCGGCGTTGCTCGCCAGCAGCGTGTCCTGCCCACCGGCCGTGACGATGGCGTTGAGCAGCGGCCCCAGTTGCACGGTCTCGGCCGCGAGCAGGGTATTGAGTTCGCCCACGCCGATGTCGGTGGCCACCGGGATGCCCAGGGCTTGCAGCAGCCCGGCGGGGGTGATCTGCACTTGCGCCAGGCCGTCGTAGCCCACCAGCGAGGTGCCGGTGAGGTCGAGCCCGATGCCCTTGAGCAGGTCGCCCAGCACCGAGTCTCCGGTGCGCAGCAGGGTGCTGCCCACCGAGAACGAAGCCAGCGGGTCGGTGGCGGCGGCGATCGCTTCGGCCCGCAGGCTGCGCTCGCCCGGAAAGAAGGCGAGCAGGGGCGGTGGCGCGCCTTCGATCACCACGTGCATGGCGTTGAAGGCGGTCTGACCAGCGGTGAAGTGGCGTTCCGTGCCCTGCGCCGGGTCCCAGCGGCCGCAGGCCACCACGGGCGTGAAGCCGGCGAGGTTCTGGCCGGCGTTGTTGAGAGCCGCCGCGCGGGCCGCGGTGCAATCGGCCGGCAGCACGGCCGAGGCGCCGGCGATGGCCGCGAGGTCGGCCGTCTTCTGCAGCTCGCGCTTCATGAAAAACAGGTAGCCCAGTTCGGTGCCCACGAGCGCGATCACGATCAGGCTGAGCGCGATGGCCGTGTTGATGACGATCGAACCGGACTGGCGGCGTGGCATGGTCAGAGCGCGGCGATGGCGCGGCTGGTGAGCGTGCCGGGCAGCCACTGGCTGGTGTCGAGCAGCGGCACCCAGGGCAGCAGGCGGCCGGCGGTGTAGGGGAAGGACACCGTCACGGTGAGCGTGGTGTTGGGGGTGGCGACGTTCACGCTCGCGGTCTGAGTGAGCCAGGCGCGGCGCATGGCCGGCGTGTTGCTGTGCGCCAGCGGCACGATGACCGAGCCGCTCAGCGAGTCCCAGACCACGCTCTCGATGTGCGACTTGGCCGTGGCGAGCTCGGGGCCGGTGGCGGTGCGCAACTGGGGAAACATCTGCGCCGCGCGCGCACCGTCCGCCGCCGCGCGCGACAAGGCCTGCTGTGTGTAGAGCACGACGCCGAAGGTGGCGATGCCGTAGAACGCCAGCAGCAGGCCCAGCAGCACGAAGGCGAATTCGATCGCCGCCACGCCACGCTGCCGGCGGTTCACAGCGCGCTCCCGTCGAGCAGCACGCTGGCCCGGCCCACCAGTTCGTTGGGCAGGGCAAAGGACGGGAAGGGTGGCAGCACCTGGTGCAGGCCGCCCAGCCGCACGGTGACGCTCACCTGGCAGCGCAGCGCCCACGAGGTGCCGCAGGGCAGTGTGCCGGCGGGCTGCAGGCAGGTGCCGGTGGCGGTCTGGCAGACCTCGGGCAACGGGATGGTGAGCACCGCGGCCGTGGGCTTCCAGCCCAGGGAGCGGTCTTCGGCCACCTGCTGTGCCTTGAGCTGCCGCGCGGCCAGGCTGTTCTGGTGCCGCAGGGCCGCGCGCGCGCCGTCTTCGGCCGCGTTCTGCAGCCCGAAGCGGAAGGTGAACAGGATGCTGTAGCAGACGATCGAATAGACGAGGCCGAAGAAGAGCAGGAAGGCCATGGCGTACTCGATGGCGTACACACCGCGCTGGCGCCGGTGTCGGCGAAGGAGGGCCTGGGCCGGGCGCATGGCCGTGAACCGCTGGCCTTACTTGGTCTGCAGCCGCGAGCCGAACCAGACCGGCAGTGGCTGCTCGAAGCTCTTCATGTAGCGCTGGTGGCTGGCCTCGGCCACCGCACCGTCGATGGGCCGTGGCGTGGCCGAGGCCTCGCGCCCCTCGCGCTGGCGCTGCAGCAGCTCATGGGTGGCGTCCCCCACGCGCGCGGAAGGCGCGGCCGGGGTGGCTGGCGCCGGGGCCGATTGCGCCCACAGCGGCGGCACCACCGCGAGCGCGGCCCACAGGGCCAGGCATCGCAGCGGGCGCGGGCGGTGCGTTCTTGTTTTCATGGAACCTCCTGAGGGTGTGACAGCGTGAGAGATCAGGGCGTGGCCAGGGCCGGGGGCGTGGTGAGCATCGGGCTCAACCGCAGGCCGGTCTGCACCGCCAGGGTGCCCGCCAGCGGGCGGTGCGGCGCGAGTTCCTGGGCCAGTTGTTCGATCGCCTGGCGCGTGGCGCCGCTGAAGCGGGCTTCGTCCATCACCTGGCGGGCCTGCTCGGTCTGGCCCTGGGTGAGCAGGTACAGCGCGAGGTTGCTGCGCACCCGGGGTGGGTGGGCAGCAGCTGCGCGGCCTGTTGCACCGGCAGGCGCGCGGCGTCGAAGCGCTGCGCGCGCAGCAGGGCGTAGCCCAGGTCGCTGAGCAGCAGGCCGTCGGCCGGCAGCACCTGGCGCGCGCGCTCGAACATCTCGGCCGCGCGCGCGTAGTCGTCGCCGGCGCCGGCGAGCAGGCCCAGGCCCCGGTAGGCGGCGGCGCGCTCGGGGGTGTCGAGCAGCTTGTCGTACAGCGCCGCGCTGGGCCCGGGCTGGCCGGTCTGGCGCAGGGCGTCGGCGCGCAGCAGGCGGGTTTCGGAACTGACCCCCAGCGCTGCTCCAGCGCGTCGATGTGGGCGAGCGAGGCGAACCACATGCCGTTGCCCTGCATCTGGCGCACCAGCGACAGGTAGGTGGGCCGGTTGTCCAGCGTGGGTTCGCGGGCAGCGGCCTGCGCGGCTTCGAGCTGCGCCGCGTCGGGCAGCGAGGCGCAGGCGCCCAGCGCCAGGGCGCCGGCACCGAGCAGCAGGCTGCCGCAGGCGCGGCCGAGCGAAGAGAGGCGGGTGGAGGCGGTGGTGTTCATGATCCGGTCATGCTCCCGACGGAGCGGATGATGGCGAGGAAACCGGGACCCGCGGTGATGATCACCAGCGCGGGCAGGAGGGTGGTGACCATCACGACGGTCATCTTCACGGTGATCTTTCCGATGAGCGCCTTCATGCCGGCCTTGCGGTGCACGCGCAGGCGCTCGCTGAACTGGCGGATCGGTTCCTGGATGGCGCCGCCGTGTTTGTCGACCTGGTTGATCAGGGCGACGAAGTCCATCAGGTGCTGGTTGTCGTGCAGGCCGGCCATGCGCTGGTAGGCCTGCTCGCGCGTGCGGCCCTGGCTGTACTGGCGGTTGGCCTGCGCCACTTCCGCGCCGAGCACCGGCAGCACGTGCTGGAAGTCGCTGGCGATCACCTGCAGGCTCTGGTCCAGGCTCAGCCCCACGCTCTGCAGCAGGCCCAGCATGTCCACGAACAGGGGCAGTTCGTGCGCCACGCGCTCGCGGCGCTGGCCGGCGCGGTGCTTGAGCAGCCACTTGGGGCCCATGAAGCCCACGGCGAAGGCCGCCGCGGACCACAACAAGGCGTTGCCCGAATGGCCCCAGGCGAGGTGGCCCAGCACGGGCAGGCCCAGCGCCAGCACGGCGCGCGAGATCAGCAGGGTGAGCTGGGCGCGCACCGGCGGCAGGCCGCATTGCTGGATGAGGCGGCGGTCCTCATCGGCCACGAGCAGCCGGCCCAGGCGGCTTTCCAGCCAGCGCGCGGGCCAGTGGCTGCCTTGCAGGAAGGCCAGTTCGTCGGGCAGGGCATGGGCCGGTGTGGCGTTCTCGCCCAGGGCCCGCTGGATGACCTGCGCCGTGGTCTGGCGCTGCGCGTGCTGGTGCAGCAGCAGGCCGGCGGCCATCGCCAGGGCCAGGGCCAGCAGCAGCACGGCCAGGATGGACAGGGGCAGGGCGCTCATGGTGGGTTGCCTCGGATCAGGACAGCCGCGCCAGCCGGTAGAGCAGCAGCGCGCCGAACGCCTGCAGGCCGATGGCACCGAACACCATGGCCTGCCCCGTGGGATCGCTCCACATGCGCGCGAAGTAGTCGCCGTTGGTGGTGACGATCGCCCCCCCGACCACCACCGGCAGCAGGCCCAGGATCCAGGCCGAGAAGCGCGTTTCGGCCGACATCGCCACCAGCTCCTGTTCGGCCTCCTCGTGGTCGCGCATGAAGTGGGCGACGCGTTCGAGCAGCACGTCGGAGCGGCCGCCATAGCGCATGCCCAGGCCGAGGATGGAGGCCAGCAGGAAGATCTCTTCGATGTGCACCTTGCGCGCGATCTGCAGCAGCGCCTGGTCGATGTTCACGCCGGCCTTGATCAGGCCCATGGCGTTGTCCATGTGGCCGCGCAGCGGCTGCTTGGTGGTGGCCGCGGCGGTCTGGAACGCGGCCTGGGTGGAGTGGCCCATCACGATCAGGCGCACGATCACGTCGAGAAAGCCGGGCAGTTGCCGGATGATCTGGCGCCGCATGCGCTGCACCCGAAGCCAGATGAAGAAGGCGCCACCGATGAGCAGCACCGCGAGCAGGCCCAACGCGCTCACGGCGCCCGAGCTCAGCGCGGTGACGCCGACCGAGACGGTGGTGGCGGCCAGCCCGCCCAGCAGCGCGCCGGGCGGCACCGCGCCCAGCAGCCAGCCCGGCAGGCGCACGGCGGGCTTGCGGGCGGTGGTCGAGGAGGGCAGCGGCACCACCGGTGGGGGCGCGCCAAACCGCAGCGAACCCGAGGGCAGCGGGTTGGCGGCCACCGGGTCGATGCGGTCGGCCAGGTGGCGCTGGGCCAGCTGGCGGCGCTGGCGCCGCACCGAAGCGGCCCACAGCAGCACGCCGACGGCGGCCAGCAGCAGGGCCACGGCGAGGGCGACGGCGCTGCGTTCAGGCATGGCCGCGCTCCGTGAGCTGGGCCTGCAGGCTCTGGCGCAGGCGCGCAATCTTGGGGGAGTGCGGCACCACGCCCATGGCGATCCAGCGATCGCCTTCCTGGCCATCGGGCTGCGTCACCGGTTCGTGGCGGAACAGCTCCTGCATCGCGACCACGCTGTCGTTCAGGCCGGTGATCTCGCTGATGGAGAGGATGCGGCGCGTGCCGTTGGGCAGGCGGCCGATCTGCACGATGAAGTCGATCGCGTTGGCGATCTGGCGGCGCAGGCTGAGTTCGCTGCCCTGGTAACCCCCGAAGCCCGCGAGCATCTCCAGGCGGTACAGGCATTCGCGCGGCGAACTGGCGTGGATGGTGCCCATGGAGCCGTCGTGCCCGGTGTTCATGGCCTGCAGCATTTCGATCACCTCGCCGCCACGCACCTCGCCCACGATGATGCGGTCGGGCCGCATGCGCAGGCTGTTGCGCAGCAGGTCGCGGATGGCCACGCTGCCCGAGCCGTCGTAGCCGCCGGGGCGGCTCTCCAGCCGCACCACGTGGGGATGGTTGAGAGCGAGTTCGGCGGTGTCTTCGATGGTGACCACGCGCTCGGTGTCGGGCGCGAAGTTGGCCAGCGCGTTGAGCAGCGAGGTCTTGCCCGAGCTGGTGCCGCCGCTGACCAGAATGTTGCAGCGCGAGCGCACCGCCATCTCCAGCAGGTGGCCCATGGCCTGGTCGAAGGTGCCGAGTTCGAACAGCTCCTCGGGGCTCAGCGGGTCCTTGCGGAACTTGCGGATGGACACCGCCGGGCCGTTGATCACCAGGGGCTCGATCACCACGTTGATGCGGCCGCCGTCGCTCAGGCGCGCGTCGACCATGGGGTTGGACTCGTCGAGCCGGCGGCCGATGGGCGCGAGGATGCGGCGGATGATGCGCATCAGGTGCTCGTTGTCGGTGAAGGCCACGTGCTCCTTCTGCAGCATGCCGCGGCGCGACACGTAGACCAGCTTGCTGCCGTTGATGAGGATGTCCTCCACGCTCGGGTCGTTCAACAGGTCTTCCAGCGGGCCGAAGCCGGCGAATTCCTTGGTGAGGGCATCGGCGAGCAGCTGGGTTTCGCGCGCGTTGATCGGTACGCGGTGCAGGCGCACCTGGCTCTCGCATTCGAGGTTGACGAACTGTTGCACCGAGCTGCGCGACCAGCGCCCGAACTCGGCACCGAGTTCCTCGATGCGGTTGAGCAGGTGTTCGTGGATGAAGGTCTTGACGGTCTGGAACTCGTTGGAGTTCAGGAAGGCCTGCTGGTTGTCGGAAAACTCGACGTGGTTCGTCATGGCCTGTTACCTCCGGTGGATCCACTTGTTGAGCATCTGCGCCACGCGCGGCGTCCACGGTGGGGGCTCGCCGCCGTCGGGCGGCGCGCTGCCATCGATCCACGGCAGCAGGCCGCGCACCATCTGGCCGACCGCCTGCACGTAGGGGTCGTTGCGCGCGGATCGCGCCAGCAGCTGGCCCTGGCACGAGGCCGCCAGCAGGGCGCTGGCGCGCGCCGGCAGCACGTGGCTCAAGGGCAGGCCGAGCTGGTGGGCGATGTCCAGCGCGGGCAGGTTCACGAACGGCTCGAACTTGTTGACCACCAGCGAGAGCCGCTGCATGTTGACGTCGTGTTCCCGCAGCTCGCGCAACAGCGCGGCGGTGGAGACGATGCCGCCGATGCTCTGGTCGCAGACCACCCAGACCTGGTCGGCGTTGCGCGCGACCTGGGCCACGAAGTCGATCGACGAGAAGCCGCCGAGGTCGGCGATCTGCACGTCGAAGAAATCGGTCAGGCGCTGGACCAGCGAGACCGACTCGGCGTGCGAGATCTCGCGGATCTGCGCCAGGCTGGCCGGCAGGGGCAGCACCGCCGCGCCGCTGGCGTGTTGCACCAGCGCGGTCTGCAGCAGGGTCGGGTCCAGGCGGTGCAGGTTGTGCACGCCGTCCACGAAGCTGAACTCGCTCTTGAGGCCGAGGTAGAGCAGGGCGTCGCGCGCGGGCAGCCCCAGGTCGAGCAAGGCCACGCCCTGGCGGTGGACCACGCGTCCGGGCACGCGGGCCAGGGCAGCCGCGCGCTGCTCCTGCAGCATCGCGGCGAGGTTGCAGGCCAGCGTGCTGACGCCCAGGCCGACGCGCGCGCCGAGCAGGGCGATGCTGCGGCCCTTGACCTGCGGCGAGCGCTGGCCCTGGCGCCGCGCCATCAGGTCCTGCAGCACCGCCAGCACCTCGGTGGTCGGGCCGTCGAGGTCGAGGAAGTCGTCCACGCCCGCGCGCAGGGCGGCGAGCGTGGTGTTGGTTTCGTTCGCGTGGCCGGTGCCGATCAGCAGCAGCTCCGGCCAGTCGCGCCGCAGGGCGGTGGCCAGGCGCGTGCTGCGCAGGGCCTGGGCGCCGGAGAAGTCCAGGAACAGGGTGCGGGGTTGGGCCGTGGCGATGCGTTCGCCCAGCGCGGCTTCGTCGAGCGTGACCACCGTGACCTGGCCGAGTTGCCCCAGGGCCGCGTTCAGCCAGCCTGTGTGTTCGCCGTTGTCCGACGCGTACAGGTAGACGTTGCGGCTCTGGACCGTGGTGTGCAGGGGGGTGGGCATGGTGCTCATGGCGGGTGGCCGGGCGTCACCGGGAAAAACCGGGCAGGGCGTCGTCGGCGCCGTTGCCCACGAGGAAACCGCGCCAGAAGGCGGGGTCGCGCTGCTCGGTGCGACCGGGCAGGGCCGCATCCACCTGGGTACCTTGGGCGAGCGGCTTGACGAGGTGGGGCGTGACCACGATCACCAGCTCGCGTTCGTTCTGCTGGTAGTCCTGGCGCTTGAACATCGTGCCCAGGACCGGCAGGTCGCCGAGCATGGGCACCTTGTCCAGGCTGGAGGTGGTGGTGCGGCTGACCAGGCCACCGATGACGAAGCTCTCACCGTCGCCGAGTTCGACGGTGGTGTCGGCGCGGCGCGTGGTGATCGCGGGCACGGCGACACCGCTGAGCGTGACGGCGTTGGTGTAGTCCAGGTCGCTGGCCTCGGGCGCTACCTTGAGCACGATGCGCTGGTTGGACAGCACGGTGGGCGAGACGGTCAGCCCGATGCCGAAGGGTTTGTATTCGATGCTGGTGGTGCCCAGGCCTTGCGCCACGGGCACCGGAATCTCGCCCCCGGCGAGGAAGTTCGCGCTCTGGCCCGAGAGCGCCACCAGCGTGGGTTCGGCCAGCACGCGGGCCAGGCCGTTGCCTTCGAGCAGGCCCAGGTTCAGGCCGATGTTGGCCTTGCCGAAGCTCAGCAGCAGGCCGAAGGCCTGCGCGAGAGGCGAGGTTATCTCGCCTTTGATCACACCGTCGCGCTCGAACCCGAAGGACTGGAGCGAGCTGGGCGAGAACACGCCGAAGCTGAAGCCGTGCTTGTTCGGGGCGGTGCTGAAGATGTTCAGCCCGGCCTGTTTGAGCACGCGCTTGTTGAATTCCACGATCTTGACTTCGACCTGCACGGTCTGGCTCTTCACGCTCAGCGTGGAGCGGTCGGCCAGCGGGGCCTTGTCGGGCTGCAGCGCCAGGGCCGCCTCGCGCCCCTGCTGGTGCTCGGCGGCCGTCGGGAAGGCGCCTTGCAGCACCGCGCCGTCGCGCTGCACGTGCAGTGTGTAGGTGGTGGCGGCGTCGCTGCCCCGCTCCCACACCAGCAGCGAGGTGCTGCCCGGGGCCTTGCCGGTGATGATGAGGCGCGCGCCCGGTGCACCCGATGCCGCTCGCGCCTTGCGCGTGACCATGACCGAGGCGACCTGCTCGTTGGCGATGGCGATGCGGTCCACCCCCTTGTCGATCACCAGTTCCTGCTGCGTGCCCGCGGTCAGCCGCAGGAGCCGGTCGGTGCTCGAGCTGGCCGATGCGTCGCTCGCCGGTTGCGCGAACAGGCCACCCGAGGTGGCGGTGATCAACAGGCCGGCCAGCAGCGCCAGGCGGGGCCAGCGCGACGGGCGGGCAAGGGCGGGGGTGTGGGCTTGAACATCATGCGGAGCACCTGGTGGGTTGACGCGCGTGGTCTCAATAGCGCACGGTGTCGCGGCGGTCGCCGCGGATGATCTCGACCTCGTGGCCCGTGGGGGCCGCGGTCGCCAGCACCGCGCGGGGCGCGGCGCCCGGCTGTGCCGGCCGGCGGGTGCCCGCCGCGCCGCCACCGGCCGCGAGGTCCTGGGTGGTCAGGCCGGCGAGCGCGCGGTCCATGCCGGTGAGCGCACCGCCGCTGCGGCGGGCCGGCTGCAAGGCGGTCTGCAGCTCGGCGAACAGGGTGGGATCGGGTTCGGCGGTGTCGTTCGGGTGGCGCAGCGCCAGCAGCAGGCGGCCGTTGGCCTCGCCCAATGCGAGCCGGTTCACGTCTTCCACCGGCACGGCGAGCACGGCGGTGCGCGCGGGTTGCTGGTTGCCTGCCTGAGGTTTCTGGTTGCCGCGGCCCTCGCCGCTGGTGGGCATGCCGTCCACCGATGCCGTGCCGAAGGCCAGCACGCGCTTGCGCGCCAGCAGCAGGCGCGACTGGCTGCGGTCCACGTCCCGGCCGTCGGCCTTGAGGGCGAAGAACACATCGACGAAATCGCCCGGGCGCACGCTGTTGGCCACACCCATGACCTCATCGGCCTTCACGGCCACGGCGCGTTCGCCGGGCTCCAGGCGCAGGGCCAGGCCCGACACCAGCTGGTTCTCGAGCAGTGGCGCGCCGGTGCCCAGGTCGAACACCGGCACGCGGCCGACCGCCTCGGCCACCGCCATGAAGGCGCCAGCCGGGTTGATGGGAAGTTGCGCCACGCGCAGCGCGCCGGCTTCAATGGCCTGGCCCGCCGGCAGCGGTTTGGTGGCCACCACCACCGGGAAAGTGGCCTCGGCCGGCGCGAGCTGCACAACCGGCTGCGGGGCGGCGACCGGCGGGGGTGGTTTGCGGCTGAGCATCCACGCATAGCCGATCAGCAGGAGCGCCAGCAACACCAGGACGCCAGCGATGATTTGGGTGAATCGGATCATGGTGTCGGGCCTTTGAAGGGATGGGTCGGTGTCCGCGGCGCTTCAGCCGCCAGCGCGCCAGGCCATGAAGGCGATGGTCGAGACGGCGAGATACGCCGCCAGGGGGATCGGGCGTGCGCGCGACCCGGTGCCACGCGGCCGGCCCGAGAGCGCCAGCGCCAGGCGCGGCGCCAGGGGCCAGCGCTGCAGCGCGAGCCAGAGCAGGCCGTGCAGCCCGGCCAGCAGGCTGGCGGCGACCCAGATGGGCAGCAGCGGCTGCAGACCCACCCACAGGCCCAGGGCGCCCGCGAACTTGACGTCGCCCGCACCCATGAGTCCGAAGGCATAGAAACAGAGCAGGCCGCCGAACGCGGTGGCACCGCCCAGCAAAGCCTGCGGCCAGGTCAGGCCGAAGGGCTGCAGGTCCAGGGCCAGGGCGGCCAGCGCCAGTGCGATGCCCGCCAGCACCAGCCCGTTGCGCACCCGGCGCTCGAGGCCATCGTGAACGATGGCGATCAGCAGCCAGAGCAGCAGGACCAGTTTCATGGCGGGCAACCTCGGCCAAGTGGTGAGGTCAGGGGGTGGCCGCGCCGGTGGTGGCCACCGTTTTCACGTGCGCAAAGATGGCGTTCAGCGTGCCCTTGACGCCGGCGTCGCTGTTGAAAACGGCGAGCAGGATGACCGCCATCAGGCCGGCGATGATGCCGTATTCGATTGCGGTGGCGCCTTCTTCGTCGCGCAGGAAACGGGTGATGGCTGCTTTCATGATGAACTCCTGTAGGGAAAACTGGATTGAGAACTTTGGATCGACTATCAATTGATCGGTCTTGCCGATCGGCTGGAAATGAGGCCCTTGGTTTTCATCACCGAACGGTTAATCGGTGAGGGCAGATGGGTGGTTTCGATAATTCAACCTCCTTGTATGAAAGCCAATCCGATGCGGCACCGGAAAGGCAATCCAACATTCCCTACACGCTTTTGGGTGTCGGCCCGAGAGCGCGCTGTGGTACTGCGTTTCCGCGGTGTTCAGCCCGTTGGGGTGATTTCCAGACGGATTCGCTTCGATCTGGCAATCGTATCGACGGGGCGATTGAATAATGAAGGGAAGTTAGGGGTTTGCACCGCCTATTAATTCGGTTTGACGCAATTGCCGTGAGGTATTGCGCAGGCAATGCAAAGTAATTGGGTCTGTATTTTGACCAAATGGTCTTGCTTTTGAACAGAGGGCAGGGCGCGACGTGTCCCGGCATGCAAAGATTTGCATGGGGACGGGCATTCGATTGCATCGATGGGCGAAATGGCTGGCAACCCGGGATGCCGATCCGCAGCCGCCCATGCCCGGCCTCGGCGGTACTTCGGGTAAGTCCGGGGTGTCGGGGGCCCGACGGGTGGTCTTAGAATTACGCGTAATTACAGATAATTTTGCAAGCGACCGATGCTCAACTCCCTGCATGACGAAGTGGCCACGAAGCTGCGCGAGCGCATCTTCGCGGGGGTGCTCGCCCCGGGCAGCTTCGTCGACGAACCCGCGCTGTGCGCGGAACTGGCCATCTCGCGCACGCCGCTGCGCGAAGCCCTGAAGGTGCTGACCGCCGAAGGCCTGGTGCGGCACGAACCCCGGCGCGGCTGTTTCGTGAGCGAGGTCACCGAGCGCGATCTCGACGAGATCTTTCCCGTCATCGCGCTGCTCGAAGGGCGGTGCGCCTTCGAGGCCGCGAACAACGCGAGCGATGCCGACCTCGCGGCCCTGGAGCAACTGCACGACCGGCTCAACCGCAGCGCCCGGGCCCGGCTCATCAACGAGTACTACGACGCCAACTTCAAGATCCACGAGGCCATCATCACGCTGGCGAACAACCGCTGGCTGGCCCAGGTGATCGGCGACCTGCGCAAAATCGTCAAGCTCGCGCGCCTGCAGCAGCTGCACGCGCCGGGGCGGCTGGACCAGAGCCTGTCCGAGCACATGGCGGTGTTCGCCGCGCTCAAGGCGCGCGACGCCGAGGGTGCCGAAGCCGCCATGCGCACCCACCTCACGCGCCAGCGCGTGGCCTTGCGGGAACTGGCCCGCAATCAGACATCGAGGCTTTCGGCATGACCCCACCCGACTGGTTGGCGCAAGGCGTCTCCCTCCTGCGCCCGACGGCGAAAGCCGCTGGCCCACGCTCGACCCAGGAGCGGCTCGATGCCACCTTGCGGCAGGACGAAGAGGCCATGTCGCCGCGCATGCTGCGCCAGTCCCTCCGGGACCTGCAAGCCATCGTGGACCCGTTGGTGAGCGAGGTCGAGGGCGGGCGCCGCGCGCAGGCCATGATGGACTGGTACGCCAGTGCCTCGCCGCCGCACCGGCGCGACCTCTGGCTGCTCATGAGCGAGCGCTTCGTGGCCGACCCCCAGCGCGTCAAGAAGGCGCAGGCCCAGTTCGCCGCCGCCGTGGGCACGCCCGACGAGGCCGCGGCCGAGGTGCTCTACCGGCGCGCCACCGTCTCGCCCCGGCGCCGCCTGCTGCAGCGCTTCAGCGCCAACCCCGAGGGTGTGCGCTTCCTGGTGGACATGCGCGCCGAGCTGCAGCCGCAGCTGCGCAGCGACAAGCGCCTGTTCGCGCTGGACGTGGAGATGGAGTACATGTTCTCCACCTGGTTCGACGTGGGCTTTCTCGACCTGCGCCGCATCACCTGGGACTCGCCGGCCTCGCTGGTGGAAAAGCTCATCAAGTACGAGGCGGTGCACGACATCCGCAGCTGGGCCGACGTGAAGAACCGGCTCGACAGCGACCGCCGCTGCTACGGCTTCTTCCACCCGCGCCTGCCCGAGGAGCCGCTGATCTTCGTCGAGGTGGCGCTGATGAACGAGATCGCCGCCAGCATCACGCCGCTGCTCGACGAGGCGGCCGCGCCGGCCGACCTGGGCAAGGCCACCACCGCCATCTTCTATTCGATCAGCAACACGCAGACCGGCCTCAAGGGTGTGAGCTTCGGGGACTCGCTCATCAAGCGCGTGGTCGAGACGCTCAAGCAGGAGTTCCCCCGCCTCAAGACCTTCGCCACCCTCTCGCCCATTCCGGCCCTGCGTGGCTGGCTCACGAAGAACGCCCCGGCCGAGATGCTCAAGGCCTGGGAGCGCGTGGACGAGCTGGCCGAAAACGCGCCCGAGCGCCGCGCGCTCATGGGCTGGGCCGCGCGTTACCTGGGCGACGAACTGAACGAGGGCAAACCGCTGGACCCGGTGGCGCGCTTCCACCTGGGCAACGGCGCGCGGGTCGAGCGCCTGAACTGGGCCGCCGATCCGTCGGCCAAGGGGCTGAAACAGTCCTACGGCCTGATGGTGAACTACCTCTACGATCTCAAGCGACTGGACAAGCACCGCGCCTCGCTCGCGCAGGGAAAGATCCCGATAGCCGCGGCCATCAAGGACCTCTATCTTTGAAGCCGCCATTTCAACCACAAGGAGACAACAGCATGACCGAGAGCCTGAATCGACGAGACATCCTGCGCGCGGCCGTGGCCGGCGCCACCCTCTATGCCACGGCGGGCCATGCCCAGTCCACCTGGCCCACCAAGCCGGTGACCCTGATCGTGCCGTTCCCGGCAGGGGGTGGCACCGATGCGTTTGCCCGGCCCATGGCCGCGCAGTTCGCGCGGCTCTCGGGCAAGAGCCTGGTGATCGACAACCGGGGCGGTGCGGGCGGCACGCTGGGCGCCAGCATCGCGGCCAAGGCCGCGCCCGACGGCTACACCCTGTTCATGGGCGCGGTGCACCATGCGATCGCGCCCAGCATGTACCCCAAGCTCGACTACGACATCGACAAGGACCTGGTGCCGCTGATCCTGGTGGCCAGCGTGCCGCAGGTGGTGGTGGTCAACCCCAAGCGCGTGACCTCCGCCAACTTCAAGGAATTCCTCGCCATGGCCAAGGCCAACCCGGGCAAGCTCAACTACGCCTCGGCCGGCAGCGGCACCTCGCACCACCTCGCGGGTGAGCTGTTCAAGCAGCAGACCAAGACCTTCATCACCCACATTCCCTACCGCGGCGCGGGCCCGGCGCTCAACGACCTGATCGCCGGCCAGGTGGACGTGATGTTCGACGGCCTGGGCTCGTCGGCCGCGCACATCAAGGGCGGGCGCATCAAGGCACTGATGGTGTCGGGCAAGCAGCGCAGCCCGGCCTTGCCGGACGTGCCCTGCGCGGCCGAGATGGGCCTGCCGGACTACAACGTGACCACCTGGTACGGCGTGTGGGCGCCCAAGGGCACGCCGGCGGACGCGCAGAAAGGCGCGATCGATGAAATCCGCAAAGCCGTGAGCACGGACGAAGCGAAAGCGGTCTGGGCCAACCAGGGTGCGGAATTCGCCAACGTGAGTGGCCCGCAGTTCGATGCCTTCGTCAAGGGTGAAATCCAGAAGTGGGCGCAGGTGGTCAAGGCCTCGGGCGCCACGCTCGAATGAGCGGCCGGGTTCACCTGGCCATCGATCACGCGCTGGCGCGCGTGACGCTGTTCCACCCGGGCAAGTTCAACGCCATGTCGCGCGCGATGTGGCGCGAGCTGAAGGTGGTCTTCACCGAGCTGCAGGCGCGCACCGAGTTGCGCGGCGTGATCGTGGCGGGCGAGGGCGGGCACTTCTGCGCCGGTGGCGACATCGCCGAGTACCCGGGCTTTCGCTTCGATGCCGACGCGCTGCGCGACTTCCACGAGAACGACGTGTGGGGCGGCCTGGGCGCCATGCTGGCCTGCGACCTGCCGCTGCTGGCGCAGATCGAGGGCAACTGCATGGGCGCGGGTGTGGAGATCGCCAGCTGCTGCGACATCCGCGTGGCCGGCGAGGGCGCGCGCTTCGGCGCGCCCATCGCCCGCCTGGGTTTTCCCATGGCCCCGCGCGAAGCCCAGCTGGTGGCGCGCGAGGCCGGCCTGGCGACCGCGCGCGAGATGCTGCTGGAAGCCGCCGTGCTCGATGCGCACGAGATGAAGGCGCGCGGTTTCCTGCAGGCGGTGCGGCCCGATGCCGAGCTGAGCGCCGAAGTGCAGGCCCGCGCGCAGCGCATCGCGCGCCTGGCGCCGCAGGCCGCGCGCCAGAACAAGCAGACCCTGCGCGCGCTCGGCGCGGGCCAGCCGGTGCAGGCCGTGGTCGAGCAGGCCTACCATTACGCCGCCCAGGCCGAACACCGCGAAGGCATCGCCGCCTTCCTGGCCAAGCGCCAACCCGTTTTCTGAATCCTTTCTTCTCTTTGTTGCGTTCCCACACCATGAACCACAACCTGTACGCCGCGTTGCGCGCGGCCTTTCCCGCCGATCTGGACAGCACCGCCGTGGAGACGGTGGGCGGCGCCCATGCCGGCCTGCGCTACTCCTGGCGCGACCTGGACCGCGCCAGCGCCATGATGGCCAACCTGCTCGATTCGATGAAGCTGCCCGAAGGCTCGCGCATCGCGGTGCAGGTGGAGAAGTCGGTCGAGGCCCTGGTGCTGTACCTCGCCACCTTGCGCGCGGGCCACGTGTTCCTGCCGCTCAACACGGCCTACCAGGCCGGTGAGATCGAGTACTTCATCGGCAACGCCGAACCCGCCGTGGTGGTCTGCAGCCCGGCCAACTTCGGCTGGGTGTCCAAGATCGCCTTCAAGGCCGGTACGCGCCACGTGTTCACGCTGGGCGACGACCGCACCGGCAGCCTGCTGGAGCGCGCCGCGCACCACAGCGCCGAGCACACGCCAGCACACAGCCGCGCCGAAGACCTGGGCGTGATCATCTACACCAGCGGCACCACCGGCCGCAGCAAAGGGGCGATGCTGTCGCACGGCAACATGCTGAGCAACGCGCAAGTGCTGCGCGAATACTGGGGCTGGAAACCGGGCGACGTGCTGATCCACGCGCTGCCGATCTTCCACGTGCACGGCCTGTTCGTGGCCATCCACGGCGCGCTGATCAACGGCAGCCCGATGTTGTGGCTCAACAAGTTCGAGCCGCGCGCGGTGCTGGAGCTGTTCCCGCGCGCCACGGTGTTCATGGGTGTGCCCACGCTGTACGTGCGCCTGCTCGCCGAACCGGGCCTCACGAAACAGCAGGTGGCCCACATGCGCCTGTTCATCTCGGGCTCCGCGCCCTTGCTGATCGAGACCTTCGAGGAGTGGAAGACCCGCACGGGCCACACCATCCTGGAGCGTTACGGCATGAGCGAGACGGTGATGATCACCTCCAACCCCTATGCGGCGGACGCGCGCTTCGGTGGCGAGAGCGAGCGGCGCGGCGGCACCGTGGGCTTTCCCCTGCCGGGCAACGAGCTGCGGGTGGTGGACGAGGACACGAAACCGGTGCCGGTGGGCGAGATCGGTGCGATCCAGGTGCGCGGGCCCAATGTGTTCAAGGGCTACTGGCGCATGCCGGAGAAGACGGCCGAGGAGTTCACCGCCGATGGGTTCTTCAAGACGGGCGATGTGGGGCGCATCGACGAGCGGGGCTATGTGAGCATCGTCGGGCGCAGCAAGGACCTGATCATTTCCGGGGGGTACAACGTCTACCCGGCCGAGATCGAGGGCTACATCAACGAGATGCCGGGCGTGGCCGAGAGCGCGGTGGTGGGGGTGCCACACCCGGACTTCGGCGAGGTGGGGGTGGCGGTGGTGATCACCAAGCCCGGGGCTTCGGTGAAGCCCGATGAGGTGGTGTCCGCGCTCAAGGCGCGGCTGGCCAACTTCAAGATTCCCAAGCGCTGTGTGGTGGTGGCGGAGTTGCCGCGCAACACCATGGGGAAGGTGCAGAAAAACCTTCTTCGGGATCAGTACAAGGGCTTGTTCGCCTGACTGTTTTCTCCGGCCGCAGCGGTCCTCGGCGACCGGGGTGGCCGGCTCCGCTCATGTCCCCCGAACCGGCTTCGCCGGTTCTCCTCCTTGACTTCGCTGCGCCGGCCACCCCGGTCACCGAGGACCTACGGGTGGTTCGGAACGTTGGCACGCCGATGCTTTTGCGGAGTCAGGGGCAGTGGGCTCTGCGCAGCGGGGTAAAGGAGGAGGCGGCACCAGCCGCCGGGGGACACCCGCGGAGCAGAGCCCACTGCCCCTGACTCCCGCGAGGTATCACCCCAAAAAAACGTCAGCGCAGAACAAGCACAGGAATGTGCGAATGCGTCAGCACCTGCTGCGTCTCACTGCCCAGCAAAAGGCGCTTGATGCCCCGACGCCCATGCGAAGCCATCACGATCAGATCGCACTTGTTGCGCTTGGCCGCCGCGATGATCGCCTCGGCCACCAGATCGGACTTCACCGTCACCGGCTTCACCTTCACCTCACGCAACTGCCCGGCCGACTTCACCGCATTCACCGCCACCAGCGCCTCTTCCTGCCATTGTTTCTCGATGCGGGCCACCTCGGCCGCCGCCAACGCCACACCACCCTCGAAATAGGTTTGCGGGTAACGCGGAATCACCTTGAGCGCCACCACCTCGGCACCCGTCAGATCGGCCAGATTCAGACCATGCTCCACCGCCTTCTGCGACAGCTTCGAACCATCGGTCGCCACGAGAATTCGCTTGTACATTGTTGATCTCCTTGTGTGGTTGAACTCGGAACCCTCAGGGTAACAAAGCAGGGGCCTGAGGTGTTGACCTATGTCAATGGCCCGAAGCACGGCGTGGAATACGCTCCCACCATGAACCCGGCCGCCTCAGCGCTCGTGGCAAGCCACGTGCCTGCCCCTCCCGCGCCCGCCGTCCTGCCCCCTGCGGCAGGCGAGGCCACGCCATGGCCGCCGCGCGCCGACTGGCTGGGCACCCACCGCGGCTCCCTCACGGTCACCGACGACTTCGCCGTCCTGGACGACCCCGTCGAACAGGAGACCTTCACGCGCGCCCTCGCGCCCGATGGCGAGGGCGCCGGTGCCGAATCCGTGCTGGTGGTGCAGGGCATGTACTGCGCCGCCTGCGCCGACACGGTCGAGTCGGTGCTGCAGCACCTGCCCGGCGTGCAGCGCGCCCAGGTGCACGCCGCCACGCGGCGCCTCACGCTGCGCTGGGACCCGACGCGCACGCGCCTCTCCAGCCTGGCCCGCGCGCTGGGCGACACCGGCTACCGCCTGCTGCCCATGCAGCACGCGCTCTCGGTCAGCGAACGCCTGCGCGAAACCCGCCAGGCGCTGTGGCGCCTCTTCGTGGCCGGCTTCTGCATGATGCAGGTGATGATGTACGCGTGGCCCGCGTACGTGACCGCGCCCGGCGAGATCCCGCCCGACATCACCCAGCTGCTGCGCTGGGCCAGCTGGGTGATCAGCCTGCCCGTGGTGTTCTTCGCCAGCGGCCCCTTCTTCGCCAGCGCCTGGCGCGACCTGAAGCACGGCCGCGTGGGCATGGACACGCCGGTGTCCATCGGCATCCTCGTCACCTTCCTCGTCAGCTCGGCCGCCACCTTCGACCCCACCGGCCCCTGGGGCGCCGAGGTCTGGTTCGACTCGCTGACCATGTTCGTGTTCTTCCTGCTGGGCGGGCGCTACCTGGAGCACAAGGCGCGCGACCGCACGGCCGGCGCGCTCGACGGCCTCATGAACCGGCTGCCCGAGGTCTGCGAGCGGCAGAAGCCCGACGGCGGCTATGAGTCCGTCTCGCTGCGCCGCCTGCGCGTGGGCGACACCGTGCGCGTGCAGGCCGGCCAGGCCTTCCCGGCCGACGGCGAATTGCTCGATGGCCTGGCCACGGTGGACGAAGCCCTGCTGACCGGCGAGTCGCACCCGGTGTCGCTCCAGGCCGGGCAGGGCGTGGTGGCCGGCAGCTTCAACCTCGGCGGCCCGGTGCGGGTGCGCATCGACCGCCTCGGCGCCGACACGCGCTTCGCGCAGATCGTCCAGCTGATGGAGCGGGCCTCGACCGAGAAGCCCCGCCTGGCCGTGCTGGCCGACCGCGTCGCGGCGCCTTTCCTCGTCTGCGTGCTGCTCGCGGCCACCGTGGCCGGCTTCTACTGGTGGCAGATCGACCACACGCAGGCCCTCGCGGTGGCGGTGGCCGTGCTCATCGTCACCTGCCCCTGCGCGCTGTCGCTGGCCACGCCGACGGCCATGCTGGCCTCGGCCGGCGCGCTGGCGCGGCGCGGCGTGCTGGTGCGCCGGCTGCAGGCCTTCGAGGCGCTGGCGGGCATCGACGCGGTGGTGTTCGACAAGACCGGCACGCTCACGCACGACCGCCTGGCGCTGCAGAAGGTCACCCTCCGGGAAGGTGCAAGCCTCTCGGAAGCGTGGGCGCTGGCGGGTGCCCTCGCCGAAGGCTCGCTGCACCCCGTGTCCCGGATGATCGCGCGCGAGGCCATGGCGCGCCAGCCCGACCTGGCTCCACTGGCGGGGCATACCGAGCGGGCAGGGCAGGGCATGCAGGCCTTGCGGCCCGACGGAAGCTGGGTGCGCCTGGGCTCGGCCCGGTACTGCGGCCTCCCGCCTTCGGTGGCCGGTGAGCAGCTGCCTGCCGTTCACCTGAGCGACGCCCGCGGCTGGATCGCGAGCTTTGTTCTGCAAGAAAGTTTGCGCGACGACGCGGTGGCCGCCGTGGCCGCGCTGCGCGCGCTCGGTGTGCGCACCTGGCTGCTGTCGGGCGACCGCGAGACCGCCGCGCGGCAGGTGGCCCAGGTGGTGGGCGTGGACCACGTGATCGCGGGCGCATCGCCCGAGCAGAAACTGGCCGAGATCGCGGCGCTGCAGGCGCGCGGCCTGAAGGTGGCGATGGTGGGCGACGGCCTCAACGACGGGCCCGTGCTCGCGCGCGCCGACACCTCCTTCGCGCTCGGCCACGCGGCACCGCTGGCGCAGTCGCAGTCGGACTTCATCGTGCAGGGCGGCCAGGTCATGGACGTGGTCAACACCCTCACGCAGGCGCGCGCCACGCTGCGCACCGTGCGGCAGAACCTGGCCTGGGCCGCGGCCTACAACGTGGTCAGCGTGCCGCTCGCGCTGGCCGGCTACATGCCGCCCTGGCTGGCCGGCCTGGGCATGGCGGCGAGTTCGCTGCTGGTGATCGGCAACGCCCTGCGCCTGGCGCGGCACTGAAGGCTTTCGATGGACATCCTCTACCTCCTGATCCCGCTGTCCGTGCTGCTCGTGTTCGGCATCATCGGCGTGTTCTGGTGGGCGCTCCAGGCGGGGCAGTTCGACAACATCGAACGCGAAGGCGAGCGCATCCTCAAGGGCGATTGAGGGCGCGCTTGACCTAGGTCAAGGCCAAACAGGAACTCCCTGCGCACACTGTCGGCAGTGACATTGGCAAGGAGTATGTGTATGTCCGTGACCAACAGGGCCAGCCAGTCGGCGGTCTACAACGACAAAGTCGTTCGGCAGTTCGCCATCATGACGGTGGTCTGGGGCGTGGTGGGGATGCTGGTGGGCGTGATCATCGCCGCGCAGCTGACCTGGCCGGCGCTCAACCTGGGCGTCGAGTGGCTGTCCTACGGCCGCCTGCGGCCGCTGCACACCAACGCGGTGATCTTCGCCTTCGGCGGTTGCGGCCTGTTCGCCGCCAGCTACTACGTGGTGCAGCGCACCTGCCAGGTGCGGCTGTTCGGCGGGCAGCTCGCCGCCTTCTCCTTCTGGGGCTGGCAGGCGGTGATCCTGCTGGCGGTGGTCTCGCTGCCGCTGGGCATGACCTCCGGCAAGGAGTACGCCGAACTGGAGTGGCCGATCGACGTGCTCATCACCCTCGTCTGGGTGGCCTACGCGATCGTGTTCTTCGGCACCATCGGCGTGCGCAAGGTGCGCCACATCTACGTGGCCAACTGGTTCTTCGGCGCCTTCATCCTGGCCGTGGCGGTGCTGCACATCGTCAACAGCGCCGCGCTGCCGGTGGACATCTTCAAGAGCTACTCGGCCTACGCCGGCGTGCAGGACGCGATGGTGCAGTGGTGGTACGGCCACAACGCCGTGGGCTTCTTCCTCACCGCCGGCTTCCTCGGGATGATGTATTACTTCATCCCCAAGCAGGCGGAGCGCCCGGTGTACTCGTACCGCCTGTCCATCGTGCACTTCTGGGCCCTGATCTTCACCTACATGTGGGCCGGCCCGCACCACCTGCACTACACCGCGCTGCCGGACTGGACGCAATCGGTGGGCATGGTGTTCTCGCTCATCCTGCTCGCGCCGAGCTGGGGCGGCATGATCAACGGCATCATGACGCTCTCGGGCGCCTGGCACAAACTGCGCGACGACCCCATCCTGCGCTTCCTGATCGTCTCGCTCTCGTTCTACGGCATGTCGACCTTCGAGGGTCCGATGATGTCGATCAAGACGGTCAACGCGCTCTCGCACTACACCGACTGGACCATCGGCCACGTGCACTCCGGCGCCCTCGGCTGGGTGGGCCTGGTGACCATGGGTTCCATGTACTACCTGATCCCGCGCCTGTACGGCCAGAAGAAGATGTACTCGGTGCCAGCCATCGAACTGCACTTCTGGATCGCGACCCTGGGCATCGTGCTCTACATCGCCGCGATGTGGATTGCTGGTGTGATGCAGGGCCTGATGTGGCGCGCCGTCAACCCCGACGGCAGCCTGACCTACACCTTCGTCGAATCGGTCAAGGCCACCTTCCCGTTCTACGTCATCCGCCTGCTCGGTGGCGTGCTGTACCTGGCCGGCATGGGCGTGATGCTGTGGAACACGGTGATGACCGCGCGCAACGGCCGCGTGGAAGACGTCCGCATTCCCGCTCTCAACCCCGTCCACGCCTGAGGAGCCACAACCATGGCCGACAACAACAAGCCCCAGGGTTTCACCCACGAGCGGATCGAGACCAACAACTTCCTGATGATCGTGCTCATCGTGCTGGTGATCGCGGTCGGTGGCCTGGTCGAGATCGTTCCGCTGTTCTTCCAGAAGTCCACCACGCAGCCGGTGGAGGGCCTCAAGCCCTACAGCGCGCTGCAGATCGCCGGGCGCGACGTGTACGTGCGCGAGGGCTGCTACAACTGCCACTCGCAGATGATCCGCCCCTTCCAGGCCGAGACGCTGCGCTACGGCCACTACTCGGTGGCCGGCGAATTCGTCTACGACCGGCCCTTCCAGTGGGGCAGCAAGCGCACCGGCCCCGACCTGGCGCGCGTGGGCGGGCGCTACAGCGATGAATGGCACCGCATCCACCTGAACAACCCGCGCGATCTCGTGCCCGAGTCCAACATGCCGGCCTACCCCTGGCTGGAGAAGAAGACCGTGAACGAGGCCGGCCTGCCCAAGCGCATGGAAGTGCTGCGCACCCTGGGCGCGCCCTACACCGACGAAGAGATCGCCGCATCCCAGGTCGACGTGAAGGGCAAGACCGAGATGGAAGCCCTCATCGCCTACCTGCAGGTGCTGGGCACCGCCATCAAGTGAGTGCCAAGGAGAACATCACATGGACATCAATGACCTGCGCAGCGCCGTCACCGTGATCAGCCTGATGACCTTCCTGGGCATCGTGGCCTGGGCCTGGGCCCGGCGCAACCAGTCCCGCTTCGACGAGGCAGCGATGCTGCCGTTCCAGGACGAAGCCACCACCGACAGCACGAAAGAACCGTCATGAGCGACTTCACCAGCGAATTCTGGAACTGGTACGTGGCCGTGCTGACCGTGGTCAGCATCATCGCCTGCCTGATCCTGCTCTGGATCAGCGGCACCACCAAGGTCAAGGCCACGGCCGACAACACCACCGGCCACGTGTGGGACGGCGACCTGCGCGAGATGAACAACCCGCTGCCCAAGTGGTGGGTCTACCTCTTCATCATCACCTGCGTGTTCTCGATCGCCTACGGCCTGCTGTACCCGACCTTCGGCAAGTACCAGGGCCTGCTGGGCTGGTCGTCCGACGGCCAGCACAAGGCCGAGGTGGCCAAGGTCGAGAAGGCCATCGCACCGATCTACGCGCAGTTCAACGGCATGACGCCGCAGCAGCTTTCCGGCGATGCCTCGGCCATGGCCATCGGCGAGCGCCTGTTCATGAACAACTGCGCCCAGTGCCACGGCTCGGACGCGCGCGGCGCGCGCAGCTTCCCCAACCTGACCGACCGCGACTGGCTCTGGGGCGGTGAGCCCGAGGCGATCAAGGCCACCATCACCCAGGGCCGCAACGGCGTCATGCCGCCCATGGCCGCCGCCGTGGGCACGCCGGACGACGTGCGCAACGTCGCCCACTTCGTGCTCAGCCTCTCGGGCAGCCCGCACGACTCGGTGCGCGCCGCGCTGGGCCGCGCCGGCTTTGCCGCCTGTGCGGCCTGCCACGGTGCGGACGGCAAAGGCAACACCGCCATGGGCGCGCCCAACCTGAGCGACAACACCTGGCTGCACGGCTGGGGCGAAGACGCCGTGGTGCGCGCCATCACCAAGGGCTTCAACAACCAGATGCCGGCACAGGCCGGCAAGCTCAACGCGGACCAGATCCGTGTGCTGAGCGCCTACGTCTGGGGCCTGTCCAACAAGGCCGGCGCAACCGCCGCCGCCGCCGGCAACTGATCGATTCGCACCTGCTCCCAGCCAGCCCACGTGACCATTCCGTCCAGCAAGCCCAGAGCCTCCATTCCCATCGTCCCCGTCGATGACGAGACGATGGTGTCCCTCTACGCGTCGCGCGAGAAGATCCAGCCGCGATCGGTCCAGGGCCTGTTCGCCAACTGGCGCTGGGTCATGGTCTGGATCACGCAGCTCGTTTTCTACGGGCTGCCCTGGCTGGAGTGGAACGCGCGCCAGGCCGTGCTGTTCGACCTGGAGGCGCGCCGCTTCTACATCTTCGGGCTGGTGCTCTACCCGCAGGACTTCATCTACCTCACCGGCCTGCTGGTCATCTGCGCCTTCGCGCTGTTCCTGTTCACCGCCGTGGCCGGTCGCCTGTGGTGCGGTTTCGCCTGCCCGCAGACGGTCTACACCGAAATCTTCCTGTGGATCGAGAAGAAGGTGGAGGGCGACCGCTCGGCCCGCCTGCGGCTGGACCAGTCGGCCCTGTCCGCCAGCAAGCTGGGCAAGCGCTCGCTCAAGCACGCGCTGTGGATCGCCTTCTCGCTCTGGACGGGCTTCACCTTCGTCGGCTACTTCACGCCCATCCGCGAGCTGGGCGCTCTCTCGGTGGCCGCCGCGCTGGGGCCCTGGCAGCTGTTCTGGATCTTCTTCTACGGCTTCGCCACCTACGGCAACGCCGGCTTCCTGCGCGAGCAGGTCTGCAAGTACATGTGCCCCTACGCGCGCTTCCAGAGCGCGATGTTCGACCGGGACACCATGATCGTCACCTACGACACGCGGCGCGGTGAACCGCGCGGCCCGCGCTCGAAGAAGGCCGACCCCAAGGCCCTCGGCCTGGGCTCGTGCGTGGACTGCACGCTGTGCGTGCAGGTGTGCCCCACCGGCATCGACATCCGCAACGGCCTGCAGTCCGACTGCATCGGCTGCGCGGCCTGCATCGACGTGTGCGACGACGTGATGGACAAGGTGGGCTACCCGCGTGGGCTGATCCGCTTCTCCACCGAGAACGGCCTGGACAACGGCTGGACCACGCGGCAGATGCTGCGGCGCGCCTTGCGCCCGCGCGTGCTGATCTACACCGCGATCCTCGGCGCCATCACCCTCGCCGTGGGACTGAGCCTTTACATGCGCACGCCACTCAAGGTGGACGTGATCCGCGACCGCGGCGCCCTGGCCCGCATGGTGGAGCAGGGGCGCATCGAGAACGTGTTCCGCCTGCAGATCATGAACGCCACCGAGTCGCCGCAGCGCTACGCCATCGGTGTCTCCGGCCTGCCCGGCATCGCGCTGGACTCCAGCGCCGAGGTGGAGGTGCTCTCCACCGAGGTGCGCGCGGTGGCGGTGCGGGTGCAGATCCCGCCCGATGCCGCGAGCCCGGGCTCGCACCCGATCCATTTCGACATCCGCGCCATCGGCGACGAATCGATCCACGTCTCCGAAAAGGCAGCCTTCCTGGTGCCGCGCTGATCCGATCCATCTTCTCGAAGGAGCTCTCTCATGAACCCATCCAGCTCTCCCGCCGTGGCGGCCCCCGTGCCGCCGGTGTCCTGGTGGCGTGTCCCACACATGTGGCTGGTGGTGGGCGGCCCGCTGGTGGTGGTGGTGGCCAGCCTCATCACCGCCTTCATCGCGGTCAACAACGCCGACCCGGTGCTCGACAAGGCCGTGTTCGAACGCGACCGCGAAGCCGCGCTGGCGCTGGAAGGACAGGCCAAGGCCGAGGCGCTGATCAAGCTGCAGCCCGCGCACCAGGCGCGCAACCACGCGGCTTCGCCGGTGGTGCCTCAACCGGAGCGCTGAGGTGCAGGCGCGCCACTGGATGGGCATCGCCTGGCCGGCTTTCCTGCTCGCGGCGGTGCTGGAGATGCTGGTCTTCGCGATGGTGGACCCGGGCGACCTGCACTGGTTCGGCCAGCCGCTGGACTGGTCGCGCCAGGCGGTCTACACCGTGGCCTTCTTCGTCTTCTGGGGGTGACGGCGGTGTCGAGCGCGCTGACCGCGCTGCTCGTCATCCGCAAGTCTGAGGATTGACGATGCGGCGCAGGCCGTCGGTGTTCTTGATGTGCACGTAGCGCTGCTTCACATCGATGATGCCGTCCTCCACGAACTTGGAGAAGGTGCGGCTCACCGTCTCGAGCTTCATGCCGAGGTAGCTGCCGATCTCTTCGCGCGTCATGCGCAGCACCAGCTCGGACTGCGAGAAGCCGCGCGCATGCAGGCGCTGCACCAGGTTGAGCAGGAAGGCCGCCAGGCGCTCTTCGGCGCGCATGCTGCCCAGCAGCAGCATCACGCCATGGTCGCGCACGATCTCGCGGCTCATGATCTTGTGCACGTGGTGCTGCAGGGTGGTGAATTCGCGCGAGAGCTCTTCGACCTGGTCGAACGGCATCACGCAGACCTCGGCATCTTCCAGCGCCACCGCGTTGCAGGAATGGTGGTCGCTCACGATGCCGTCCAGGCCGATGATCTCGCCCGTCATCTGGAAGCCCGTCACCTGATCGCGGCCGTCGGCCGTTGTCACGCAGGTCTTGAAGAAGCCCGAGCGCACGGCGTACAGCGACGTGAACTTGTCCCCCACGCTGAACAGCGCCGTGCCGCGCTTGATGCGCCGGCGCTTGGAGATCACCTTGTCCAGCTTGTCCATCTCGTCGGGGTTCAAGCCCATGGGCAAGCACAGCTCGCGCAGGTTGCAGCTCGAGCAGGCGACTTTGATGCGTTGAGCGTCCATTAGAAAAGTCCGGATTCGCAAAAGGTTACAGCATACCCCCCACGGTGTCGACTTCGCGCCCCGGCAGCGGATCAGTTCACCACCTTTTGACCAGGATCAAGGGAATTCCAGACACTCTGTCGCACAGTGAGGGCCTTGATGGAGATTCGATCTTGAGCCACGCCATTTCCGAGGAGCTGCTGAAGCGTTTTGACGTGCCGGGGCCGCGCTACACCTCATACCCCACCGCCGACCGGTTCGTGGAGGCGTTCACCGAGAACGACTACATCCAGGCGCTGCAACAGCGCCGAGCGGGCTCGATGGCCCTTCCGCTGTCCCTGTACGTGCACATCCCGTTCTGCGAATCGGTCTGCTACTACTGCGCCTGCAACAAGGTCATCACCAAACACCATTCGCGCGCGGCCGAGTACCTGCGCTACCTGGCGCGCGAGGTGGAGCTGCAGGTGGCGCACCTGGGCCAGGGCCACAGCGTGTCGCAACTGCACCTGGGCGGCGGCACACCCACCTTCCTCTCCGATGCCGAGCTCGAAGAACTCATGGCCATGCTGCGGCGCCACTTCACGCTGGCGCCCGGCGGCGAGTACTCGGTGGAGGTGGACCCGCGCACCGTGACCGAGGACCGCCTGAAGACCCTGGCCCGCCTGGGCTTCAACCGCCTGAGCTTCGGCGTGCAGGACTTCGACCCCGCGGTGCAGAAGGCCGTGCACCGCGTGCAGCCCGCCGAGCAGGTGTTCGCGCTGGTGGCCGCGGCGCGGCGCATCGGCTTCGAGTCGGTCAACGTGGACCTGATCTACGGCCTGCCGCTGCAGACCCCCGCGTCTTTCGCGCGCACGCTGGCGCAGGTGAACGAGCTGCGGCCCGACCGCATCGCGCTCTACGCCTATGCCCACCTGCCATCGCGCTTCAAACCGCAGCGGCGCATCTCGGCGGCTGAGTTGCCCAGCCCGGGCGACAAGCTCGGCATGCTGTCGATGTCGCTCGATGCGCTGATCGACGCCGGCTATGTCTACGTGGGCATGGACCACTTCGCGCTGCCCAACGACGCGCTCGCGGTGGCCAAGCGCCAGGGGCGCCTGCACCGCAACTTCCAGGGCTACAGCACGCAGCCCGACTGCGACCTGATCGCGCTCGGCGTGTCCGCCATCGGGCGCATCGGCGCCACCTACAGCCAGAACGCCAAGACGCTGGAGGAATACCGCGACCTGCTCGACCAGGGCCGACTGCCCATCGTGCGCGGGCTCGCGCTCACGCGCGACGACCTCCTGCGCCGCGCGGTGATCATGGCGCTCATGTGCCAGGGCGAGGTGCAGTTCGAGTCGATCGAACTCGGCCACCTGATCAGTTTCAAGAACCACTTCGCGCGCGAACTCGAGGTGCTCGAAGGCCTGGCCGCCGAGGGCCTGGTGTGCCTGAGCCCGACCGGCATCCAGGTCACCGAGGCCGGCTGGTTCCTGGTGCGCGCCATCGCCATGGTGTTCGACAAGAACCTGCAGGTCGACCTCGACCGCGCGCGCTTCTCGCGCATCATCTGAGGCCGGCGCGGGCGCCCACCATGCAAACCTCCATGGCGATCACGGCGCTCTTCATGGGCCTGGTGGGCGGCCCGCACTGCGTGGCCATGTGCGGCGCAGCCTGCGCCGGCATCGGCCGCGCGGCTGGCGCGCGCAGCACGCAGGCCCTGCTGGGTTTTCAGGCGAGCCGCATGCTGGGCTACGCGCTGTTCGGCGCCTTCGCGGCCGGCTCGGTGCAGGGCCTGGCCTGGTTGGGCACGAACACCGCGGTGCTGCGGCCGGTGTGGACCATGTTCCATGTGGCCGCGCTGCTCCTGGGCGCGGTGCTGCTCTGGCGCGCGCGCCAACCGGCCTGGATCGAGAACCTTGGGCAGCAGGTGTGGCGCCGCGCCCGGCCCGCCATGGTGAGACTGGGGCCGCGCGCGCCCATGGTGCTGGGCGTGGCCTGGGCGCTCATGCCCTGTGGCCTGCTGTACTCGGCGCTGCTGGTGGCTTCGCTCTCGGCCAACGCGCTGGAAGGCGCGGCCATCATGGCTCTGTTCTCCATCGGCACCTCGGTCTCGCTCACCGCCGGGCCGTGGCTGCTGCTGCGCCTGCGCGGCGCGCGCTCGGGTGGCTGGGGCATCCGCCTGGCCGGGCTGGCCCTGGCCGTCACTTCGGGCTGGGCGCTGTGGATGGGCATCACCCGGCCCACCGGCCTCTGGTGTCTCTGAAAAACGCTCAGGCCTTGGGCGCGGCGCGGCCGGGCAGGGTGGCCAGCACCAGGCCGAGCAGGGCGATGCCGAACGCCACGCCTTGCAAGAGCGACAGCCGCTCGCCCATGAACAACACGCCGATGGCGGCCGCGCTGATCGGCAGCATCACGGTGAACACACCGGCCTGCGAAGCGGGCACCGTCTTGAGCCCGGTCATCCACAGCCACACCGTCCACACGCTCGCGGCCAGCGCGTAGAACACCAGAAGGCCCCAGACGGGCAGGGCGACGGTGGAGAAGTCGAACGTCCACGCCGCCCACAGGCCGAACGGCGTGACCAGCGCGAAACCCCAGAGGTTGATGATGGCCGAAATGCGCTTCGGACCCAGCCCCTCGGTGAGGTGCTTGCCGATCACCACGTAAGAGGCCTCGCACACCACGGCGGCGAACACCAGCAGGTTGCCCAGCAGCGCCTTGCTGATGCCGAACGGGCCGCTGGTGTCGGCCACCACCGCGCCGGCGTCCACCTTCTGCAGCGAGAACAGGCCAATGCCCAGCGCCGCGCAGGCAATGCCGGCCGCGCTGCGCCAGCCAATGCGCTCGCGCAGGAACAGCCAGCTCAGCAAGGCCACCACGGCCGGGATCGACGACATCACCACGCCCGCGGCCACGGCGGTGGTCAGGCTCACGCCGAACAGCATGCAGATGGAGAACAGGAAGTTGCCCAGGAACGATTCGAGGAACAGCAGGCCGCGCGTGCGCGGCGACATCGGCGGTTCGTCGGCCGGCTTCTTCAACCAGTTCCACATCGCCAGGCCGCCGATGCCAAAGCGCAGCCAGGCGAGCAGGAACACAGGGAACACCAGCACCAGGGGCTTGGAGAGGGCCACATAGCTGCCCACCAGCGACATGCTCAAGGCCAGGCACGCATAGGCCCACCAACGGTTCGGGGAAGTCACGGTTTTTGACGGGTGTGCACGAAAGTGGGTCGCATCATGCCTGAAGCGTTTCAGGGTATTCCGGGATGAGAGATGTTTGTTTTGCAATATGAAAACACAAAATGTTGCGGCGCAAGAAAATTTCTCAATGCAAGAAACGGATTTCTACATTGAGAAATTTTATGAAAAGTACGTTGAAAAACAACAAGAAATTTTTTCTCTTATATAAGACATAAGAGCTTCCAAAACTCTTCTATAAGACTTAAAGTCTTCTCAACGGCACCGCGTTTGCATGCAAGCCAGCCGCCCCGATCCATCAACCTCACGGAGTATTCAAATGCCGCAATCCCTGACCGAGCAACTGAGCCGCGCCCAACAGATCGAAGCCCTGGAAAAAGACTGGGCGACCAACCCGCGCTGGAAAGGTGTGAAGCGCGGCTACAGCGCCGCCGACGTCGTGCGCCTGCGCGGCAGCATGCAGGTGGAGCACACGCTGGCCAAGCGCGGTGCCGAGAAACTGTGGGACAAGGTCAACGGCGGCGCCAAGAAGGGCTACGTGAACGCCTTCGGCGCCATCTCCGCCGGCCAGGCCATGCAACAGGCCAAGGCCGGCCTGGAAGCCGTGTACCTCTCGGGCTGGCAAGTCGCCGCCGACGGCAACACCTCCGAGACCATGTACCCCGACCAGTCGCTCTACGCCTACGACTCGGTGCCCACCATGGTTCGCCGCATCAACAACACCTTCAAGCGCGCCGACGAAATCCAGTGGGGCCGTGGCATCGAGCCGGGCAGCGCGGAATTCATCGACTACTTCCTGCCCATCGTGGCCGATGCGGAAGCCGGCTTCGGCGGCGTGCTCAACGCCTTCGAACTCATGAAGAACATGATCGCCGCCGGTGCCGCCGGCGTGCACTTCGAAGACCAGCTGGCCGCCGTGAAGAAATGCGGCCACATGGGTGGCAAGGTGCTCGTGCCCACGCAAGAAGCCTGCGAGAAGCTGATCGCCGCGCGCTTCGCCGCCGACGTGATGGGTGTGTCCACCATCGTGCTGGCCCGCACCGACGCCGAAGCCGCCAACCTGATCACCAGCGACCACGACGCCAACGACAAGCCCTTCCTGACCGGCGAGCGCACGCAAGAAGGTTTCTACCGCGTCAAGAACGGCCTGGAGCAAGCCATCAGCCGCGGCGTGGCCTACGCCCCGTACGCCGACCTCGTGTGGTGCGAAACCGGCGTGCCGGATATCGGCTTCGCCCGCGAATTCGCGCAAGCCGTGCAAGCCGCCTGCCCCGGCAAGCTGCTGTCGTACAACTGCTCGCCCTCGTTCAACTGGAAGAAGAACCTCAACGACAAGCAGATCGCCTCGTTCCAGGAAGACCTGGCCGCGCTGGGCTACAAGTACCAGTTCATCACGCTGGCAGGCATCCACATCAACTGGTTCAACACCTTCCAGTTCGCCCACGCCTATGCCCGCGGCGAAGGCATGAAGCACTACACGGAAATGGTGCAGGAACCCGAATTCGCTGCGCGCGACAAGGGCTACACCTTCGTGTCGCACCAGCAGGAAGTGGGCGCGGGTTACTTCGACGACGTGACCACCGTCATCCAGGGCGGTTCTTCGAGCGTGAAGGCGCTGACGGGGTCGACCGAGGAAGAGCAGTTCCACTGAGCTGAATCCCTCGCGAAGAGGAGACAGAAAGCCGCCCTTCGGGGCGGTTTTTTTGTGGGTGGAGTGCCAATTCGGATGCGCACAGCGCGCTTACGCCGCAAGCCTGCGGATTTCATCCATTAAATCGCCAAAAGCGATGTTGGGCAGCCCGTTGGCGACGTTTTGCAGCTGTCTGGCCATGTCGCTCTTTTCTCGCCTAGGCAGGTCATGAATGGAACGATAGGCCGGGTAAAAAGAACGACCAGGTTGGCCGACGGCCTTCGAAAAATGCCGGATCAAGTAACCAAGCTCATACCCCCGCTCCAAACGGGGCAACAGTGGCAGGGAGCGCAGTGCCATTCTGAAAGTCGGGAGGAGTTCCTCCACGAGGTCGAACTTGAGACAGGTGTTTAGGCGCAGCCTGAGGGGCTTTGACAGTGCGATGGCCAGCTGCTCGGCCTGCCGGTGTTCGGGTGCGTCTTCGATGTAAAGCGCCAGGGCTTCGAATTGTTCACTGTTGCCCAACCGGCCGATGTAAGCAGCGAGATTCAGTGCCACGGCGTGGTTTCGCAAGCCCGAGCGCAATCGGGACAACAGCTGCTCTTGGATCTGTTGCGTTTGCGTGTTTCCACCGTCGTCAATCGGCAGCAGCTTGGACAGAAGTTCAAGTCGTTTGTCCTCGCTCAATCGACCTTGCTCTTGGTGGTGTTCGATGATCCCTTCTAGCCTTTGGACCATCTCGTCGGCGCCAGCAACGTAGTCTGAAGAGAGCGCCAAGGCGTCCAGGAAATGCTCAAAGTCCGTGTGCAACAAGGGCTCGGGCTGAATGGCCAGGACGGCTTCGGCAAACATGGGCCAGTATTGTTCGTTCATGTTGTTGCCGACGCGATTCTTCATGAGCGCGACAAGTGGTTGAATTCTCAATTCTGGAGAATCCAGCAAGTTCAAGCTTTTCAGGAAGCTGCGCACGACGCCGTTGCTCGGCGCGGAGTAGCAAAAGTGTCTGTCTCCCGGGAGGTTTTCTCTCAGAGGGTTGTCGTTGAACCAGCGGATGGAGCGCTGGTAGCGCTGGCTTTTGTCGTTCGTCCTTTTCTCTTTTCCTTCGAGCTTTGGAAAGTGCTCGGCCACCGTCTCCAGAAGTGAGGCTCGGGATGCCATGGACAGTGTTGAGTTCGTGAATTCCAGCAGGTCGGCGATCTCTCTTCGGTCGAGCTTGTCTTCCAAACCGGCGATGACCTCCACCAGCTGTTTCATCAGATCCAGTTGGAGAGGTTGCTCCTTCAACTCGGTGATTTCTTTCAACAAGCCCCTCAGGCGGTTGTTCTCCGCATCTTCGTGGGAGCTGATGAACCTGGAGATTCTGTGGCTGAGCAGCCGGCCGGACAAGGACGGTTCCTGTTGAATCGCCTGCTTCAGGCCCTTGCTCGCGGCGGACGCGCGCGCGAGGTCATTCCCGCTTAGAAAGGGCAGCACATGCTGCTTGAGATGGCGCTCCTTGGGTTCAACCAATGGATTGCAATCTCGTGCTTGCTGGTCGCTCAAAGTGGACCGCCATGCATTGATTTTTTCTTTTTGAGTCGGTTGTGCATCGGCATAGTGAATGCCGATCAATTGAAAAATGCGCACGTTGTCGAGCGTATTTGCAACATCCAGGAGTTTGCTTAGAAGCCGATCGTGCGGCTTCTGGAGCGCAATGGTCAGCAAACGGGAGTACGCCATGCTCCTTGCGTCTTCCCTTCTGGCCTCGAAGCAAGAGAGCTGATCAGCGGAAAGATGCGCGGACCAGATGTCAATGGCGAGTCTCTGGTGCTCATTGGCTTCGAAGTAGATCTCGCCGACGACGCCCGCCATCTCGATGCGGGGCTCGTGGCGAATTCGGTTGAGCAACTGGTTGATGTGGTTGTCGTGTTGGGTGATCAGCGCTTCCTGCAGGGCGGTGTGGATTTGCGTGCGGGTGGGCGGCAAATGGTCTTCGACCGTCTGCGTGTCGAGTTGATGGTTGGAAATGGGTAGCAATGAAGGCATGTCAGATCTTTGATGCTGCTGCTTGGCGGTGAAAGTTCAGCACAAGCAGTGAACGCTCAATTCCAAAGGTTCAAAAAAGGCTGCCTTGGACACGATCACCGGTCAACGGCTCAGCCACCTCGAAGGTGGTCCACGCGGCGGATTTCGCGACCAGCGTGTCACCGGCGGTGGTCTTCGCGATTGCCGCTGCGTCCCACTTGCCCCCGGCCACGCGGTACGTAAGCACGGTGGTGAGCGTCTAGGGGCGGCGTTGCGCTCCCGCCATTCACGCGGCGAGCAGCCCAGGCGCTGGCTGAACAGGCGCGACAGCGCTGGCGCGCTGGCGTAGCCCAGTGCGTCGGCAATCTCCTTGACCTGGCGTCCCTGGCGCAACTGCGTCTGGGCCAGGCTCAGCCGCCAGTCCGCCAGGTAGTTGGCGGGCGTCTGACCCACGGCGGCCTTGAACGCCGCAGCGAACGCGCTGCGGGACATGCCCGCCTCCTGGGCCATGGTGGCCAGGCTCCAGGGCGCACCGGGGTGCTCGTGCAGCCCCACCAGCGCGCGCGCCAGCCGAGGGTCCGCCAGCCCGTTCAGCAGCCCGGGCGGGATGCCAGCCTCGGCCGGATGGTCGATCAGCCAGCGCAGCAGCTGAATCAGCACCACTTCGAACAGGCGATCCGCCAGCAGCCGCTGGCCGCAGCGCAGCCGCTCGGTCTCGGCGAACAGCAGGGCCAGCGCCGGCTCCAACCCCTCCACCCGCGCCAGGGGCAGCAGGATCAAAGGGGGCAGGGCACGCACCAGCGGGTTGCGCTCGCCGCCGTCGAACGCCAGTTCGGCGCAGACGAAATCTGAACCGTCCTGAGGTGGGTTGCGGAACTCGTGCGCCAGCGCCCGTGGGTAGAACAGCAGGCTCGGTTCCGTGATGGTCAGCCGGCGCGGCAGTGCGGTTTTGGCACCGTGCCGCAGTTCCAGTTCGCCGCGCCGCATCACATGCAGGAAGCCACGCCCCGGCTCCGCAGGGAAGCGGCTGACGCCGCACAGCGGCCCGTTGTGGAACAGGTGCGCCCGCACCTTGAAGCGGTCCAGCAGGCTGGACAGGCGGTCGATCGGCAGGTTGCTCATGCGTTGGACGATTCGGTATGTCACATAGACGATTCGTTCCCAATGGTACTTCCTGCCGGCGCACACTGGCGCACAGCAGCTGCTTCATCCCTCCGACCCGAATCCACCGAAAGGACCACACCATGTCACGCGTTCCATTGATCGATCCCGCCCAAGCCACTGGCGAGCGCAAGCAAGTGCTCGACCAGATCCATGGCGCCTTCGGGGCGACGCCGGCGATGTTCCGGGCGGTCGCCAACTCCAGCGCCGCGCTCAAGAGCATGTGGGGCAGTTTTGGCGCCCTGGGTGGTGGCGTGATCTCGCCGAAGCTGGGCGAGCAGATCGCCGTCGCCATCGCTGACCGCAACCAGTGCGAGTACTGCCTGGCCGCCCACAACGCTCTGGGTCGCAAGGCCGGTGCAACGGCCGCCGAGATGGCCGCCGCGCAGCAAGGCGAATCCGACGACCCGAAAACCGCCGCCGCGCTGCGCTTTGCCTTGAAGGTCGTCAACGACCGCGCCCAGCTCGGCGACGCCGACGTGCAGACGCTGCGCGGGGCTGGTTTCAACGACGAGCAGATCGTTGAGATACTCGCCCATGTGGCACTGAACCTTTTCACCAACTACGTGAACGTGGCTTTCGCGGTGCCGGTCGATTTCCCTGCCGTGAAGCTGAGGCCGCGATGAGCGAGGCGCCGGTGATCATCGGCCGCTTGCGCGCCGTGCTGATGGGCAAGGCCCGGCCGTACACCCGGGCCGGCAGCCTCAGCGCGATCGACAAGCAGCCGTGGGACGGCGCCGTCATGGCGGGCCTCACCGGTCTGGAAGGCGATGAGCAGGGTGACCCACGGGTGCATGGTGGACCCGACAAGGCCGTGCATTGCTACACCTGGGTGCATTACGGCGCCTGGCAGCGCGATCTGCCGGGCGAGACGGCTGCCGCCTTGTTGCGCCAACCCGGTGCCTTCGGTGAAAACTTCAGCCTGGAGCCGGGCCTGGACGAAACGAACGTCTGCATCGCCGATCAATGGGCGGTTGGTGATGCGCTGTTCGAGGTGAGCCAGGGCCGTCAGCCTTGCTGGAAGCTCAACGACCGATTTGGCGTGCCCGACATGGCGCGGCGCGTGCAGCAGGGCGGCCACGCTGGCTGGTACCTGCGCGTCTTGCGGCCGGGGCTGGTTCAGACAGGCGATGCGGTTCGGCTCGTGGCACGACCGCACCCGGACTGGACACTGGCGAGGCTGTTGAGCGCCATTGCCGAGCGCGATTGCAACCCCGAAACCTTGGCCCACATTCTGGCGTTGCCGCTGCCGCCTTCCTGGGCCAGGTTGTTTCGTCGGCGACTGGAGACGGGGCAGGTCGAGGCCTGGGCCTCGCGATTGGAAGGGGCGAAAAGCGGTACTTAGCGGACGCGCTGTGTGCGCATGCGCTTCTCGACGTCCTTCATGAAATCCGAGGGGGTGACGTCGAGTGCATCGCAGATGCTTGAACAGAAGCCGCACGCTCGGGCTGTTCTTCCCGAGCTCGATTGCCGAGATGTAGCTTCTATGCACGTCCGCACGAAGTGAAAGCTCGGTCTGGCTCCACTTGCGGCGCGTTCGCAGACTGCGCAATGCCTGCCCGAGTGCCTCATCGGGATCGAATCGACGGCTCGCGTTGTAAGGCTGGTTAGGCAATCTCGCTCATCCAGGTCGAGATCAAGGGCCCGCGTTGCTTTACAGGCACCTTCTTGAGGGCGAGCAGCAAGCCAGCCACGTCGTTCTCTTCGCAGTAGAGATACGCCAGCGGCACACCGAGTGCCTTCGCGATGTTGCGCACCGTGTCCAACGGAGGTTCATGGTTTCCCAGCTCATAGCGGCTGATCCGCGCGCGGCTCGACGACTCGTCGATGCCGATGGCTACCCCTAGTTTTTCCTGAGACCACCCCAATTCTTCCCGTCGCGAGCGAATGCGCTCGCCGACGAGGTTGGGGATGGGGTGGTCGAATTTTTGGCCGCCTGGCTCGAGGTTCATGGCGTGCCAGGTTTTAGCGGGCACGCTGAGCGCGCATGCGCTTTTCGACGTCCTTCATGAGGTCCGACGGGGTGACGTCAAGTGCGTCGCAGAGTTTGAAAATTAGACGCAGACCCGGACTATTCCGCCCCAGCTCAATCTCCGAGAGGTGGCGTCGATCCACGTCTGCGCGAAGTGAGAGCTCGGTCTGGCTCCACTTACGACGCGTACGCAGGTTTCTCAATGCCTGCCCGAATGCTTGATCTGGTTCCACGTAGCTTGCCCTGAAGGATGAGCAAGGTTGGGCCAGAGCAATCTCACAATTGCCGGTAATTCCCGGCAAAATACTCTTGCACCGTTGGTGTCGAGGGGTAGAGCATTGAGGCAAGAAGTTCTTGCCTCAATGCTCAATAGTTCAACCTTTAGCAAATGGAAATCTCAAGCATGGCTATCAGTCTTTATTTCCGAAACGTGCTCACCCGCCTGCGTGATCGAAACGACTTCGCGACCCAAGTGTCCGTCCTCGCCTCTGACGCTTCCCTCCAGCTCGATCAGCTGGCCGCCACGCTGGAGCGCTACACGGATCGAGAGAAAGGGCTCGCGCCCAAGCTGGAGAACCCGAAGATGCTTTTTACCGAGCTGGACCTGCGGTTCGAGGCGCTCTGCAACAAGATCGGTGAGCTGCAAGCTGTCTCGGCCCAACGGGCCAAGCGCTGAATCGGCAAGCCGGGTCGAGAAAGCAGAAACGCCACCCGGCTGGGTGGCGTTCTTTGGGGAAGGAGCGCGAGGGCCTGTCAGCGGCAGTCGTTGGCCGGTGCCTGGTTCGACAGCACGGACGAGATGAAGCGCAACGAATCCGCGCTCGATGCCATGATCACCGAGCCGTGATCTTCGCCCGCGTATTCCTTGTACTGGATGCGCGCGCCCTTGCCACACAGAGCGCCCATCATCTGCCGCGTCGTGGGCGGCGTGACGGTGGTCTGGTCCTTCTCGCCCTGGGCGATGAACACCGGCACTTGCAGCTTGAGCTGGGTAGGGTCCTGCGCGGCAAAGAATTTCACCATCTTGTCGAACTCCGGCCCCTTCTTCAGGTACTGGCCCGGCGCCAGCACGGGCATGCCAAACAAGCCGCCGATGCAGGTGGTCTTGGCCGCCTCGATCTGAGGCTTCATGGCGGGGTGCGTGAGCTTGTCCAGATCGAGGCTCGGGTCCGCCACTTTCGTCGCCAAGGCCGTGATGGCGACGAAGGGCTGAGCGCCGGCCGAGACGGGTTGGCCGTCCACCACGTCGTTCAGGAACTTCAGCACGCCGGGCCCGGTGGGTGCCAGCGCCACGGCGGCCTTCAGCGGATAGGCGGGTGTGCGCTCCTTCATCGAGGCCACCCAGATGACCGCACCCCCACCTTGGCTGTGCCCGGCGGCGATCCATTCCTTGCTGAGCTGGATGGGCAGGGCATGGGCGGCGGTGACGAGGTCGGCCATGGCGTAGGCGTTGCTGCGGCCTTCGAGGTCAGGCCGGCCGGCGAAGGCGCCCCAGCCTTCGTAGTCCGTGCGCAGCACGGCGTAGCCCTGTTTCAGCAGCAGGTTCTGGTATTCGAGCCGGGAGGGCGAAGCTGCCAGAGAGGGGGCGCATTGCGGCGCCACGCCGGTGGTGCCGGTGCCCCAACTCACGACCGGGTAGCCGCCAGCCGGCGGTGGCGTTTTCGGCAGATCGATCAGGCCCTGGACCACGGTGCTCTGCCCCGAGTGCGAGGTGGTGATGTAGGACACCATCCAGCGTTGCGAGGATTCCGTGAGCAGGGACCGGGTCTGGGGCTGGACGTTGACCACCTGGCCGGGGCTGGGCATGGCGTTGCGAGCACCGGGCGTGCTGCCGCACGCGGCGAGGACGGACAAGCTGCCGACAAGAAGCGGGAGGCGGAGAAGCTGGAAATGCATGGATGGGTGCTCCTTCGGGAATGAAACGATTGTTTTATATATAAAACTGTGATTCACATAAGAATCAAGTAAATGGTACTGATGGTCAGCCGATGACTCCATGGGAATTTCCCGGTACCGAAATTCCAAGGAAGAAACGACGCGGTGGCGCATGCCGCGGCGCTGAGGCGAGCAGGGCGACGGTATGTCCGGGTTTTGTGGGAAAATGTTTGCTCTTCTGAATCAGCAAGAGCGAGAAAGGCAATCTGGTTATGACACCGCGAACTATGGAGACCACCTCCACGGCCCTCTGAGGCCTGCAGTTCGCGCCTGCCCGATTGATTTCCTTTTCACCCCACACCAGCGCGGCCCCTGCCGCGCTTTTTTGTTTTCTGGACCTCCCCATGTTGCACATCACGCTCCCCGACGGCTCCCAACGCGAATACTCCGGCCCGGTCACGGTCGCCGACGTGGCGGCCTCGATCGGCACCGGCCTGGCCAAGGCTGCCCTGGCCGGCAAGATCGGCGACAAGGTGGTGGACACCAGCTACCTCATCACGCAGGACAGCCCGCTGTCCATCGTCACGGCGAAGGACGCTGATGGTCTGGAGGTGATCCGCCACTCGACGGCTCACTTGCTGGCCTACGCCGTCAAGGAGCTGTTTCCCGACGCGCAGGTGACCATCGGCCCGGTGATCGAGCACGGCTTCTTCTACGACTTCTCGTACAAGCGCCCCTTCACGCCCGAAGACTTGGTGGCGATCGAAAAGCGCATGGCCGAGCTGGCCGCCAAGGACGAGCCCGTGGTGCGCCGCGTGCTGCCGCGCGACGAGGCCGTGGCGTATTTCAAGGGTCTGGGCGAGTTCTACAAGGCGGAGATCATCGCCAGCATTCCCAGCAACGAGGATGTGTCGCTGTACCGCGAAGGCGCTTTTGAAGACCTGTGCCGTGGCCCGCACGTGCCCAGCACCGGCAAGCTCAAGCACTTCAAGCTCATGAAGGTGGCCGGCGCCTACTGGCGCGGCGACCACCGCAACGAGATGCTGCAACGCATCTACGGCACGGCCTGGGCGACCAAGGACGAGCTGCAGCAGTACCTGACCATGCTGGAAGAGGCCGAGAAGCGCGACCACCGCAAGCTGGGCCGCGAACTGGACCTGTTCCACATCGACGAGCACTCACCGGGCACGGTGTTCTGGCACCCCAAGGGCTGGACGGTGTGGCAGGAGGTGGAGCAGTACATGCGCCGCGTGTACCGCGAGAACGGCTACCAGGAGGTGAAGGGCCCGCAGATCCTGGATCAGGGCCTGTGGGAGAAGACCGGCCACTGGGACAAGTACCGCGAGAACATGTTCGTCACGGAGTCGGAAAAGCGCGACTACGCGCTCAAGCCGATGAACTGCCCGGGCCACATCCTGATCTTCAAGCAGGGGATCAAGAGCTACCGCGATCTGCCGCTGCGCTTTGGTGAATTCGGCCAGTGCCACCGCAACGAGCCCTCGGGCGGCCTGCATGGCATCATGCGCGTGCGCGCCTTCACCCAGGACGACGGCCACATCTTCTGCACGGAAGACCAGATCCAGGCGGAGGTGGTGGCCTTCACCACGCTGCTGCAGAAGGTCTACAAGGACTTCGGCTTCACCGACATCATCTACAAGCTCTCCACACGCCCGGAAAAGCGCATTGGCACGGAAGAGAGCTGGGATCGCGCGGAAAAAGCGCTGGCCGAAGGCTTGCGCACCTCGGGCTGTGACTTCGAGTACCTGCCGGGCGAGGGAGCCTTCTACGGCCCGAAGATCGAATACACCCTCAAGGACGCGCTGGGCCGCCCCTGGCAGTGCGGAACGATGCAAGTCGATCCGAACCTGCCCGAGCGCCTGGACGCCGAATTCGTGGGGGAGGACGGCGCGCGCCACCGCCCCATCATGCTGCACCGCGCCATCGTGGGTAGCCTGGAGCGTTTCATCGGCATCCTGATCGAGCAGCACGCCGGCGCGTTGCCCACCTGGCTGGCGCCGGTGCAGGTGGCGGTGCTCAACATCACCGATTCCCAGGCCGAATACTGTCTGGAAATCGCGAAAACTCTGCAGAATCAAGGGCTTAGGGTGACGACGGACCTGCGCAACGAGAAAATTACGTATAAAATACGGGAGCACGCGTTGCAAAAGCTGCCTTTTATCCTTGTCGTGGGCGACAAAGAGAAAGAAGCTGGTGCCGTGGCTGTGCGGGCGCGAGGGAACAAAGACCTCGGTGTCATGCCGCTGGAAGCCTTTTCCAAATTGATCGCGGCTGACGTTTCATCCAAAGTTTGATTTCAAACATCTGGCTGGATGCCCCTGCTGCCATGGCGCACTTCGTGTGCGTGAGGCGGCCGGGTGGCCGCCAATTCGCCTGAACCGGCCCACACAAAGGAACTCACCATAGCTACCAACTTTCGCGACCGCCGCCAACGTGAAGAGCGCGCACACAGACTGAACCGGGAAATCATGGCCCCTGAGGTTCGCCTCAACGGCCCCGAGAACGAGCCCTTGGGCATCGTCAGTTTGCAGGAAGCGCTGCGCATGGCCGGTGAGCTGGATGTGGACCTGGTCGAAATCGCGGCCACTGCCGTCCCTCCGGTGTGTCGCCTGATGGACTACGGCAAGTTCAAGTACCAGGAGCAGAAGAAGGCGGCGGAAGCCAAGGCCAAGCAGACGGTCATCGAGATCAAGGAAATCAAGTTCCGGCCCGGTACCGACGACGGCGACTACAACATCAAGATGCGCAACATCCGGCGCTTTCTGGACGATGGTGACAAGTGCAAGATCACGCTGCGGTTCCGCGGCCGTGAGATCACCCACCAGGATCTGGGGCTGGCCCTGCTGAACCGCATTCGCGATGAGTTGGCCGATTCGATCGTGGTGGAGCAGTTTCCGAAGCTCGAAGGGCGCCAGATGATCATGATGATCGCGCCCGGCCGCAAGAAGGCCGGTGGAGCGGCCAAACCCGCCGAGGCCGCTGCAGCAGCAGCAGCGCCTGCGGCAAGCCAGTCGGCCGCCTGAGGGCGGTTGGCGGCCAAGAACAGCATTGGACGGGCAGGGTAGTCTCCTGCCGGTCCGAGGCGCTGGCTGAAAAGCCGGACGCCGAATCGGGGAGCCGAAAGGCTGCCCATAAAAGTGGCTCGGGGCCAACAAGTCCGCGGAAGGTTCGCGGCGCCTCACGAGCACAAATGAAAAGGAGCATGAAGATGCCCAAAATGAAGACCAAGAGCAGCGCGAAGAAGCGTTTTCGCGTTCGTCCCGGTGGCACCGTCAAGCGCGGTCAAGCCTTCAAGCGTCACATCCTGACCAAGAAGACCACCAAGAACAAGCGCCACCTGCGTGGAGCAGTCACCGTGCATGAGACCAACATGGGTCACATGGCACAGATGCTGCCCGGCACGGGCATTTGATCAACGACGAACAAGGAGAACACACATGCCTCGCGTCAAACGTGGTGTAACGGCTCGCGCCCGACACAAAAAGGTTCTGGCTCTGGCCAAAGGTTTCCGCGGCCGCCGCGGCAACGTCTTCCGCATCGCCAAACAGGCGGTGATGAAGGCTGGGCAATATGCCTACCGCGATCGCCGCACGAAAAAGCGCGTCTTCCGTCAACTGTGGATCGCCCGTATCAATGCGGGTGCCCGTGCTTGCGGCCTGACGTACAGCCAATTCGCCAACGGCCTGAAGAAGGCCCAGATCGAAATCGACCGCAAGGTGCTGGCCGATCTGGCGGTGAACGATCCGGCTGCCTTTGGCAGCATCGTGGAGCAAGTCAAAGCCAAGCTGGCCGCTTGATTCACGGCAGGAGCGCGCCGCCTCACGGCGGTGTGCTCCGTCGCTCAAAGGGGTTGAGGCTTGAGGGATTCCCTCGCTGGCTTCAACCCCTTTTTTATTTCCCAACGATTCAAGCACACACATGAACGAGTTGGACGCATTGGTCGAGAGCGCCCGTGCCGGGTTTGTTCAAGCCGCCACGCCGGCCGATCTGGAAAACGCCAAGGCCCAGTACCTGGGCAAGTCGGGCCGCATCACCGAGCTGATGAAGGGCCTGGGCGCGCTCTCCGTGGAAGAGAAGAAGACCCGTGGCGCGGCCATCAACCAGGCCAAGCAGGCGATCGAAGGCGCGCTGACCGAGCGGCGCCAGGCTCTGGCCGATGCCGAGTTGCAGGCGCAACTCAAGGCCGAGGCGCTCGACGTGACCTTGCCCGGTCGCCAGCGCGGCCAGGGTGGTCTTCACCCGGTGAGCCTGACGCTGGAGCGCATCGAAGCGATCTTCGGCTCGATGGGCTTCGAGGTGGCCGACGGCCCCGAGATCGAATCCGACTGGTTCAACTTCACCGCCCTGAACACGCCGGAAGACCATCCCGCGCGTTCGATGCACGACACGTTCTATGTGGAGGGGGGCAGCGAGAAGGCGCCCAACCTCCTGCGCACGCACACCAGCCCGATGCAGATCCGCCACGCGGTGCAGCACGTCAAGCGCCACCGCGCCGACCTGGATGCGGGGCGTTCCATGCCCGAGATCCGCGTGATCGCGCCTGGCCGCACCTACCGGGTGGACAGCGATGCGACGCACTCGCCGATGTTCCACCAGTGCGAAGGCCTGTGGGTCGGCGAGAACGTCAGCTTCAAGGACCTGAAGTACGTCTTCACGGATTTCTGCCGCACCTTCTTCGAGTCCGACGATCTCGTGCTGCGCTTCCGCCCCAGCTTCTTTCCCTTCACCGAGCCCAGCGCCGAGATCGACATCCAGTTCCAGCACGGTCCCCTGGCGGGTCGTTGGCTGGAGGTGGCGGGCTCCGGCCAGGTGCACCCGAACGTGGTGCGCAACATGGGCCTGGATCCTGAGCGCTACATCGGCTTTGCTTTCGGCATGGGGCCGGACCGCCTGACCATGCTGCGCTACGGGGTCAATGACCTGCGTCTGTTCTTCGACGGTGACGTCCGTTTTCTCGCCCAGTTCCGCTGAGACCACGACATGCAATTTCCCGAATCCTGGCTGCGTGCCTTCTGCAATCCACCCCTGACCAGCCAGCAACTGGCCGACACCCTGACCATGGCGGGTCTGGAGGTCGAAGAGCTGGAGCCGGTGGCGCCTCCGTTCACCAAGGTGGTGGTGGGCGAGATCAAGGACGCCGTGCAACACCCCAATGCCGATCGCCTGCGCGTGTGCCAGGTGGACGTGGGGCAGGGCAGTCTGCTCAACATCGTCTGTGGTGCGCCCAATGCCCGCGTGGGCATCAAGGTGCCTTGCGCGCTGGTGGGGGCCGAGTTGCCACCCGGCGAAGACGGCAAGCCCTTCCTGATCAAGCTGGGCAAGCTGCGTGGCGTGGAGAGCCAGGGCATGCTGTGCTCGGCGCGCGAGCTCAAGCTGTCCGAAGACCATGGCGGTCTGCTGGAGCTGCCGGCCGACGCGCCCGTGGGGCGCGATATCCGCGAACAGCTCGCGCTGGACGACATGCTGTTCACGCTCAAGCTCACGCCCAATCTGGCGCATTGCCTGAGCGTGTACGGCGTTGCCCGCGAGGTGTCGGCGCTCACCGGCTCGCCTCTGATCGAGCCGGCGTTTCCGGCGGTGGCGGCACCCCTGCAGGATCGCCTGCCGGTGCGCGTGGAAGCCCCCGAGCTGTGTGGCCGTTTCACCGGGCGCATCGTGCGTGGCGTGAACACCCGCGCCACCACGCCGGCCTGGATGGTCGAGCGGCTGGCGCGTTGCGGCCAGCGCAGCGTCTCCCCACTGGTGGACATCTCCAACTACGTGATGTTCGAACTGGGCCGCCCGTCCCACATCTTCGATCTCGACAAGATCCATGGTGGCCTGCAGGTGCGTTGGGGTCGGGAAGGCGAATCGCTCAAGCTGCTCAATGGCAACACGGTCGCGGTGGACGCGCGGGTTGGTGTGATCGCGGACGATCAAAGCGTTGAATCGCTGGCCGGCATCATGGGCGGCGACTCCACGGCGGTGTCGGACGGCACGCAGAACATCTACATCGAAGCCGCCTTCTGGTGGCCCAAGTCCATTGCGGGCCGTTCGCGCCGCTACAACTTCTCCACCGACGCCGGTCACCGGTTCGAGCGGGGTGTGGACCCGTCCACCACGCGCGAGCACGTGGAGCGCATCACGCAGTTGGTGCTGGACATCTGCGGTGGTCAGGCCGCCGTGCTGGACGACCACGTGGTGCAGCTGCCCACGCCGCAACCCGTGAGCCTGCGGGTGGCTCGCGCGGCCAAGGTCATCGGCATGCCGGTCGACCAGGCCCAGTGCGCGGGTGCCCTGCGCCGCCTGGGCTTGCCGGTGGAAGAGGGCGATGGCGTGCTCACGGTCATGCCGCCCGCCTACCGTTTCGACCTGCAGATCGAAGAAGACCTGATCGAAGAGGTCGCCCGCATCGTCGGCTACGAGAAGTTGCCCGACACGCCGCCGCTGGCGCCCATCACGGCCAAGATCCGCACCGAGGCGCGCCGCGGTCCGTTTGCGGTTCGCCGCAGCCTGGCGCAGCTGGGCTATCAGGAAACCATCAATTTCAGCTTCGTGGAAGAGCGTTGGGAGCGCGAACTGGCCGGCAATGACGATCCGATCCGCCTGCTGAACCCCATCGCCAGCCAGATGAGCGTGATGCGCTCGTCTTTGCTCGGCAGCTTGCTGTCGGTCCTCAAATTCAACCTGGATCGGCGGACCGATCGCGTGCGCCTGTTCGAAGTTGGGCGTGTGTTCTTCAAGGACGCCTCCATCGTCGAGAGCGACACGACCGTGGCCGGCTTCCGCCAGCCCATGCGCGTGGCCGGCCTGGCCTACGGTGCCACCGACACGCTTCAATGGGGCGCCGCCGAACGCGCCGTGGACTTCTTCGACGTGAAGGGCGATGTGCAGGCCTTGCTGGCCCCGCGCCGGCCTGAGTTCAAGGTGGCTGAACACCCGGCGATGCACCCGGGGCGCTGCGCCAGCGTCTGGCTGGACGACCGCTGCATCGGCCATGTCGGTGAACTGCACCCCCGCTGGCGCCAGGGCTACGAGGTGGCGCAGGCTCCGGTGCTGTTCGAGCTGGAGCTCGATGCCGTGCTGGACCGCCTCGTGCCGGCCTACCAGGCGGTGAGCCGCCACCAGGCGGTGGAGCGCGATCTGGCCATCGTGGTCAAGGAGTCGGTGACCCACGCCGCTGTGCTGGAGGCGATCCGCGCGCCGGCGAGCCCCTGGTTGCGCGACGTCGTGCTGTTCGACGTGTACCGGCCCAAGAAGCAGGCGTCGTCCGAGAGCACGCCCCCGGGGTCGCTGGCCGCGGATGAAAAAAGCCTGGCGGTGCGGCTGGTGCTCAACCGCGACGACGCTACACTGACCGAAGAGGACATCGACGCGACCGTCAACGCCGCCGTCGAGGCGGTGGCCCAGCGTGTGGCTGGCCGGTTGCGTGCCTGATACGAACAAAATGGAGAATGCCCGCATGGAACTCGCTGTGGAAAGCCTGGAAACGCCTGCCCTGACCAAGGCACAGCTCGCTGAGCTGCTGTTCGACCAGATTGGCCTGAACAAGCGCGAATCCAAGGACATGATCGATGCCTTCTTCGATCTGATCACCGACAGCCTGGTGAACGGCACCGACGTGAAGATTTCGGGTTTCGGCAATTTCCAGATCCGCACCAAGGCGCCCAGGCCCGGGCGCAACCCGAGAACGGGTGAACCCGTGGCCATCGAAGCGCGCCGCGTGGTGACGTTTCACGCCAGTCCCAAGCTCAAGGAACAGGTGCAGACCGCCATCATCGGGGGTTGAGCGCACCCCGGGACGGCAACAGCCGACCGGCCGCCACTGCGGTCTTCACAACACAAAACGCCCCGATTTGGGGCGTTTTTGTTGGCGGGCGGGGCCGTTGCAACATTTCACACGGAAATGTTCACCATGCCGTGCACACACGCACCAGTTAGAGTAGATTTCAAGGTTCGGTCCGTACCGCCTTGATTTTCATGGAAAAAACGCTTCCACCCATTCCCGCCAAACGCTACTTCACCATTGGTGAAGTGGGCGAGCTGTGTGGCGTCAAGCCGCACGTGCTGCGGTACTGGGAGCAGGAGTTCACGCAGCTCAGGCCCATGAAGCGGCGCGGCAATCGCCGTTATTACCAGCACCATGAGGTGTTGATGATCCGCCGCATCCGCGAGCTTCTGTACGACCAGGGGTTCACCATCAGCGGTGCACGCAACAAGCTGCAGGAAATCGTTCAGGCCGAGCGCGACAAGCGCCGCAACGAGGAAGATGAAGCCATCGATGTGATCGACCTCGATGAAGTCGTTCATGGTGACGTGGTGATCCCCTTGATCGAAGCCGAATACCCTGTGCACACCGGTTCAGGCGGCCTCCTGCACGACGTTCGGCGTGAACTGCTTGAAATTCGTGAGCTTCTGAGGCACTCTGCCTGATTTGCCCTCATTTGGACGCTATAATTTGAGGCTTGTCGGCGTGTAGCGCAGCCTGGTAGCGCACTTGCATGGGGTGCAAGGGGTCGCGAGTTCGAATCCCGCCACGCCGACCATTTTTACGAAAGCCCGGAATCGAAAGATTCCGGGCTTTTCTGTTTTTTGTCTCTGCGGAAAAACCGAATCCCAAGAAAATCAAAACGCTTTGCGCGCTTGTTGAGAAAGTGCTGTCAAATCGTCACACGGGTCTGACAGAATTCTCCCCATTTTGAGGGAGCGCCAAACCGGCAATATGTCCGCTTTTGACCCGTATTTGCTTACTTTTTGTTGCGCGTGGTCTATACTTACGCTACCAAAGGCTCAAGCACCCATTGGGCTTCCATCCGCACCTGGGCCTGTCTTGCAAGAGAGGTAAACAAGATGATCGATTCTTCCACTCCGTCTCAGCAACCCGCTTCTGGCGTGTCGCGTCGCCGTCTGGTGCGCGCAGGCCTGTCGGCTGCTCCTGTGATGGCCGCCTTGAAGAGCAACAGCGTGCTGGCTGGTGACCATACCTGCATCCGCCCGTCGTCGTTCTCGTCGCTGGCCGCTGCGCACATGAAGGTCAGCCAGGGGCGCGCGATCAAGACCGACTACGAATGCAAGTCGCATGGCTACTGGAAGAACAGCGAAGCGGGCCTGGCCACGAAGTTCAAGGAAACGAAGTTCCTGTCCACGACCACGGGCTTCACGCGCGATCCCGGCAACGTCTACGGCAAGATGACGATCCAGGAAGTGCTCGACCAGGGCGGCAACCGCAACAACGCGGCATTGGCGCGCCATGTGGCGGCCGCTTTCCTGACGGCCACCGCATTCAACAACGACTCGACGCGCGTGCTCTTGACCAAGAGCCAGTGCCGCGCGATCTGGAATGGTCAAGGTGTGTGGTCGCCCTTTGCGGGGACGACCTGGACGCTGTCGCAGACGATGGCCTACTTTGACATGATCTACGGTCCAGCCTTCCTGTGACCCTGGCTCAGGCTCAGGTCAACTTCGGTTGTGCCCGGGCCGATCATTTCGCGATTCAGCATTGGCCGGATGGTGTGGTCGTGTACGACGACTCCAGCGGCAGTCTTCACGCGCTGACGCCCATCGCTGGCGAGGCGTTTGGCCTGATCCAGGCCGGACAGGCCCGCGATGCCCAAAGCCTCGCCCAAGCCATGGGCCTTGTCGAGCCCGCGGCCGAGGAACTGGACATGCTGCAGTCCTTGCTTGTGCAATTCGAGTCCATGGGTCTGGTCGAGTGCACGCAGGGGTAAGGTCCACGCAGGCGCTGGCCGCACTCCCTCCAGCGGAACTGGCGCACCGCCTGCGTTCCGACGGTCTCTTTCTGCGCGTCCACCCCTTTGTCATGCACATCCGCAGCCCCATTCCGGTGGTAGCGCAGGGTTTGCAGGCGCTCTATCCCGACCATGAGGTGTTGACGGGGGAAGACGTTTTTGCTGACTTCCACGTGAAGGTGAAGCCCAAGCGCCACCTGCTCAAGACGGTCTGTGTGTTCGAGATGGACGGCTTCCAGCCGTTCACGCCCCTGGCGTACGGCGAGGCGTTCGCGTTTCTGGAGTGGGGCATGAACTGGTGCGTGACCAGCTATTGCCACACCTGGATCACGATCCATTCGGCGGTGCTGGAGCGGGGCGGGCGGGTGCTCGTCCTGCCAGCGCCACCGGGCTCGGGCAAGAGCACGCTGTGCGCGGCCCTCATGCTGAGTGGCTGGCGTCTGTTGTCCGACGAAATGGCCTTGCTCGATCCGGTGTCGGGCCTGGTGACCCCGTCGCCGCGCCCGGTGAGCCTGAAGAACGAGTCGATCGAGGTCATCCGGAAACGGGCGCCCAATGCGAACTTCGGCCCCGTGGCCCGGGACACGATGAAGGGCACGGTGGCCCACATGCGCATTTCGCCGGACAGCCTCGCGCGCGCAGATCAGCCGGCCCGGCCGGCCTGGGTCGTCTTTCCCCAGTTCAAGCGAGAGGCTCCGCTGACCGTGGAAGCGCGTCCCAAGCCCAGCGCGCTGGTGGAGCTCGCGTCCAACAGTTTCAACCACCACGTGCATGGGCGTGCTGGCTTTCAAGCTTTGGCGGCGCTGGTGGACGAGTGCGGCTGCCATGACTTGCAATACGGCCACCTCGACGAGGCCATTGCCTGGTTCGAGGCCCTTGCCGCCACACCCGCATGACGCTGCCCCGCATCGATACCCTCGTGGCGGCCCTGAAACGGCCGGACAGCCTGGGCGCCTTGGGACCAGGCGCCTGGGATCTGCTCATTCGTCAGGCCCGTCAGGCCGACGTGCTCGCCCGCATCGGCAGCGGTGCCCAGGCCACGGGCGATTGGGATGGTTTGCCGGCGGCGCCCCGACGGCATCTTGGCTCGGCCATGGCGCTGGCGGCCCGACAGCACACCGAGCTGCGCTACGAGGTGGTCGAGATTGCGCGCGCGCTGGAGCCCATGGGTTTGCCGGCGGTGCTGCTCAAGGGCGCGGCCTACACCATGGCCGGGCTGGATGCCTCGCGGGGCCGCATGGTGTCGGACGTGGACATCCTGGTGCCCAGGCAGCGCCTGGCGGAGGTGGAGTCGGCGCTGATGATGGGTGGCTGGGTGTCCATGAACCGAGACGCCTACGACCAGCGCTACTACCGCACCTGGATGCACGAGCTGCCACCGCTCAAGCACATGAAGCGTGGCACGGTGCTCGATGTGCACCACGCCATCATGCCGCTGACGGCTCGGCTCAAGCCCGACTCCGATCTGCTCTTGGCCAGTGCCCGGCCGGTGGCTGACGATCCGCGCATCCAGGTGCTGTGCCCGGCCGACATGGTGCTGCACAGCGCGGCGCACCTGTTCCACGAGGGCGATCTGGAGCTGGGTCTTCGGGGGCTGGTCGATCTGGAGGCATTGCTGCGTGAGTTCACCGCGAATCCGGACTTCTGGCCCGAATTGCTTGCGCGGGCTCGCGCCTTGCAACTGGAATGGCCGCTGCACCAGGCCTTGCGCTATGTCGGCCTGCTGCTCGATGCGCCCATCCCCCCGGCGGTGACCGAGGTGCTGCGCGCCAGCCCCGCTGTGCGCATGGCGCCCTGGCGCCAGCGCATGATGGATGCGCTCTTCCTGCGCGCCTTGCGCCCCGCCCATCCGTCCGCATCGGATGCGTGGACGCCCACCGCCCGGTTCGTCCTGTACCTGCGCGGTCATTGGCTGCGCATGCCGCCGGTCATGCTGGTGTGGCATCTGTTGCGCAAGCTGGTCAAATCGATGCGGGCCGAGCCTGCGGACGCGAAATGAAACGACGCCTTTTCCATGCTTTGGGCCTCGGGATGATCGCTCTCCTGGGCGGGGCCGGCGCTTGGGCGGGGTTGGCCGACACGGTGGTGCGCGTGAAGCCGTCAGTGGTGCTGGTCGGCACGTTCAGGACCACGGACAACCCGCGGTTTCAACTGCGGGGCGCGGGCTTTCTGGTCGCGCGCGGTGATCTGGTGGTGACCAATGCCCATGTGCTGCCGTCGGAGGCCGACGAGGCGTCGCTGGTGGTCCAGGTGCGCGTGGGGCAAGGCGATTGGCAGATGCGCACGGCCACGGTGCTGGAGACCGATGTGGCGCGCGATCTGACGCTGCTGCGCGTGTCGGGCGCGCCCGGGCCCGCGCTTAAGATCGGCGATTCCCGGCGCGTGAGAGAGGGCGATGACCTGGCCTTCATGGGTTTTCCGATTGGAGGCTCATTGGGGTTCTCGCACGTCACGCACCGCGCGACCGTGTCCACCATCACCTCGGCGGCGTTGCCCAGCCCATCGGCGGAGCGCTTGCGGGAGCAGGCCATCCGCAGCCTGCGCAATGGCACTTTCGACATCTTCCAGCTCGACGCCACGGCCTACCCGGGCAACAGCGGCGGGCCCTTGTTCGATCCGGACACGGGCGAGGTGATGGGGGTGATGAACATGGTGCTCATCAAGAACACGCGCGAGTCGGCGCTGAGCCAGCCCTCCGGCATCTCGTATGCCATTCCCGCGCGTTATGTGCAGGAACTGGTGGATCGCCACCGCTGAGGCCTTCCCATGAGCGCTGCGATCGAACAGGTCGATGCCCTGGTGGTGGGCGCCGGTGTGGTGGGGCTCGCCGTGGCGCGTGCCCTGGCGCTGGCGGGGCGCGAGGTGATGGTGCTCGAGAGCGAAGCCGACATCGGCACGGGCACGAGTTCGCGCAACAGCGAGGTCATTCACGCCGGCATCTACTACCCGGCGGGCTCGCTCAAGGCGCAACTCTGCGTTCAGGGCAAGCAGGCCCTGTACGCCTATTGCGCGGAGCGGGGCATTGCCCACCAGCGTTGCGGAAAGCTGATCGTGGCCAACACGGCTTCGCAGCTGGCGGCGTTGCCATCGATCATCGAGAAGGCCCGCGCGAACGGGGTGCACGACCTGCGGCTGCTCAACCGCGAGCAGGCGCGTGAACTCGAACCAGAACTGGAGTGCCTGGGCGCGGTGCATTCACCTTCCACGGGCATCGTGGACAGCCATGGCCTCATGCTCTCGCTGCAAGGCGATCTGGAGCACGCGGGCGGCATGGTGGTGTGCCACGCGCAGGTGGATCACCTCGCGGCAACCGATGCCGGCATCGATGTGCAGACCGTCGACGGCACGCGCCTGCGGGCGCGCACGGTGATCAATGCCGCCGGTCTCGGCGCCTGCGATCTGGCCTTGCGCATCCGCGGACTGGCGGCCGACCACGTGCCCAGGGCCTGGTTCGCCAAGGGCAACTACTTCACCTTGTCGGGCCGATCCCCTTTTGAGCATCTGATCTACCCCGCGCCCGAGCCGGACAAGCACCTGGCCGGTCTGGGCGTGCACCTCACGCTGGACCTGGGTGGGCAGGCCAAGTTCGGGCCGGACGTGCAATGGGTCGATCGGGCCGACGACCTGCAGGTGGACCCGGCCCGGGGTGAGGCGTTCTATGCGGAGGTCCGCCGCTACTGGCCCGGCCTGCCCGATGGTGCCTTGCAGCCGGGCTATGCGGGCATGCGGCCCAAGATCAGCGGTCCGCATGAGCCGGCGGCCGACTTCGTGATCCAGGGGCCGGCGGTGCATGGGGTGCCGGGGCTGGTCAACCTGTTCGGCATCGAGTCCCCGGGCCTGACCAGCTGCCTGGCCATCGCGGACCAGGTGGTTGCGTTGGCCTGATCAGCTGTCGGCCAGGGCCTGGATCGCCCGCGCCGATTCCCAGACCAGGGAAGGGCCCTGGTAGATCAGGCCGGTGTAGATCTGCACGATGTTGGCACCCGACTGGATCTTGCTCACCGCATCGTCCGCGCTCATCACGCCGCCCACGCCCACGATGGGAAAGGTCTTGCCCAGGCAGGCGCGCAGCTGGCGGATCACGCGGTTGCTGGCCTGCAGCACGGGGGCGCCCGACAGGCCCCCGGTTTCCTGGGCGTGCGGCAGGCCCGCGACCGCTTCGCGGCTCAATGTGGTGTTGGTCGCGATCACGCCGAAGGCGCTGGTGGCCACGCCATCGCTGTCGGCGCCGTAGCGCATCAGCGTGGTGGCGATGATCTCGACCTGCGTTTCGTCCAGGTCCGGCGCGATCTTCACGAACACCGGGATGCGGCGGCCATGGCGCTGTGCCAGCAGCTCGCGCCGCTCCGCGACGGCGCCGAGCAGGGCGTCCAGGGCCTCATCGCTCTGCAGGCTGCGCAGGTTCTGCGTATTGGGGCTGGAGATGTTGACGGTGACGTAGTCGGCGTGGGGGTAGACCCCGTCGAGGCAGACCAGGTAGTCGTCGATCGCGCGCTCGATCGGCGTGCTGGCGTTCTTGCCGATGTTCAGGCCCAGCAGCATGGGGCTCACGCCCTTCTGTTGGCGAAAGCGCGCCTGTTTCACGTTGGCGATGAACGCGTCCAAGCCTTCGTTGTTGAAACCCAGGCGGTTGATCAGCGCCTGGGCCTTGGGCAGGCGGAACATGCGGGGCTTGGGGTTGCCGGCCTGGGCCTTGGGCGTGACGGTGCCGACCTCCACGAACCCGAAACCCATGGCGGCCAGGCCGTCGATGCAGCGCGCGTTCTTGTCCAGCCCGGCGGCCAGTCCCACGCGGTTGGGGAACTGCAGGCCCGCCAGCGTGTACGGGTCGTGCACCCGAGGTTCGCCATACAGGCAGGTCAGCGGCGAATGCTGCAGCCGGGCGATGGAGCCCAGGGTGAGTTCGTGGGCGGCTTCGGGGTCCAGACCGAACAGAAAGGGGCGTGCGACAGCGTAGGGAAGAAGCGACATTGGATAATCCGACTTGTTGTTCCAACCGATTGTCTCAAATGACCCAAGACGAACTCAAAGCCCTGGTGGGCCAGGCCGCCCTGCAATACGTGACCCCGGGCGACATCGTGGGGGTCGGCACTGGCTCGACCGTCAACAAGTTCATCGACGCGCTGGCCGGCATGAAGGACCAGATCCCGGGCGCCGTGTCGAGCTCGGAGGCGTCCACCGCGCGCCTGAAGGCGCTGGGCATCCCGGTCTTCGAGGCCAATACCGTGGGCGAACTCTCGGTCTACATCGACGGCGCGGACGAGATCGACGGCCAGGGCCACATGGTCAAAGGCGGCGGCGCGGCGCTCACGCGGGAGAAGATCGTGGCCGCGCAATCGCGCCGCTTCGTCTGCATCGCCGACGACTCCAAGCTGGTGAAGGTGCTGGGCCGCTTCCCCTTGCCGGTGGAGGTGATTCCCATGGCGACGGCCCGGGTGGTGCGCCAGTTCGCGCAGATGGGCGGCACCGCCCAGGTGCGGATGAAGGATGGCGCTCCCCTGGTCACCGACAACGGCCAGCACATCCTGGATGTGACCGGTCTGCAGATCACCGACCCGCTGGCGTTCGAGAGCCAGGTCAACCAATGGCCTGGCGTGGTGACGGTGGGGGTGTTCGCCCACCAGAAGGCTGGCGTGTGCCTGCTGGGCACGCCGGATGGCGTGAAGACGCTGACGTTCTGAGAGAGTGGGCCGCCGCCGAAGGCGGCCCGGTGATCAGAAACGGATGCCGGCGGGGTTCTGCGGGGGCGGCGTCACGGGCACTTCGGCCGGTGTCGAGGGCGCTGCGGGTTGCTCGCGCGCGGCAGAAGACGCACCTGCCGCTTCAGCAGGCCGCGCCGTTGCCACCAGAGGCGTGGCGGCCGGGCGGCGGTAGCTGGAGGGCAGGGCGGATTGCTTGGGGTAACCGGCGGCGTCCAGGAACTGCGACCACTCGGTGTCCGAATAGCCCTTGATCTGCTGGCTGCCGATGGTCAGGAAGGGCAGAGAGGCCTCGCCGCTGAGGCGCTTGAGCGCTTCAGCATCCTGTGGCGTCTCGACCGTCTTCTCGCTGTAGGGAATGCCACGCGCATTGAGCAGGTTGCGCCCGCTGTTGCACGGTGCGCAGTCGCGACCGGTGTAGAGCGTGACCGGGTAGCGGCTGCTGGTCTGGCGCAGTTCAAAGGGCAATTGGGCGCTTGCGCCGGCGGAGGTGCCCGCCGCCGTGCCGCCCACGGGCCGTGCCGGGGGGGTCGCCGGCGGTGGTTGGTCGGAGTAGGTGACCTTGCCGTCCGGCCCCACGATCCGGTAGACGCCTTGCGCGAGCACGGGGGCGGCGACCAGGCCGGCCAACACGGCCAGGGCAAGCAGTCGGGGCGCGGGGCAATGGGCGTTCATGGCGGTTCCTATCGGCAGGCCACGGGACAAATCAAGCCATGCCCTGGTGGCGCAGCAGGGCGTCGATGCTCGGCTCGCGGCCCCGGAAGGCCTTGAACGACTCCATGGCCGGGCGGCTGCCACCGGCTTCCAGGATCGCCTGACGATAGCGGCGCCCCGTGGCGACGTCCAGCGTGCTGTGGCCATTTTGCAGCGCCGCTTCCTCGAAGGCGGCGTAGGCGTCGGCCGACAGCACTTCGGCCCATTTGTAGCTGTAGTAGCCCGCGGAATAACCGCCGGCGAAGATGTGGCTGAAGGTGTGCGGCGTGCGGCTGTAGGCCGGCGGTTGCAGCACGGCCACTTCGTCGCGCACCTGTTGCTGCAGCGCCAGAATGGCCGCACCACTGGCGGCGGGCTCGGGCAGGCTGTGCAGCAGCATGTCGAACAGCGAGAACTCCACCTGGCGCAGCGTCTGCAGGCCGCTCTGGTAGTTCTTGGCGGCCAACATCTTGTCGAACAGCGCGCGCGGCAGCGGCTCGCCGGTGTCCACGTGGGCCGTCATGTGCTTGAGCACATCCCACTCCCAACAGAAGTTCTCCATGAACTGGCTGGGCAGCTCGACCGCGTCCCACTCCACGCCGCTGATGCCGGAGACATCGCGCTCGTTCACTTTCGTGAGCATGTGGTGCAGGCCGTGGCCGAACTCGTGGAACAGGGTGATGACGTCGTCGTGCGTGAGCAGCGCGGGCTTGCCGTTCACCCCCTCGGCGAAGTTGCAGACCAGGTGCGCCACCGGCGTTTGCAGCACGCCCGTGTCGGGTCGCAGCCAGCGCGCGCGCACATCGTCCATCCAGGCGCCGCCCCGCTTGCCGGTGCGGGCGGCCGGGTCCAGGTAGAACTGCCCGACCAGCTCGGTGCCCTGAGGCCCCGAGCGCTCGATGCGGTAGAACGCCACGCCCGGGTTCCACACGGGCGCCTGGTCGGGGCGGATCGCGACCTCGAACAGGGTCTCGACGATCTGGAACAGACCGGCCAGCACCTTGGGGGCGGTGAAATAGGGTTTGACTTCCTGCTCGCTGAAGGCGTAGCGCGCCTCCTTGAGCTTCTCGCCGATGTAGGGCCAGTCCCAGGCCTGGGGATCGTTCAGGCCCAGTTCGGTGGCCGCGAATTCGCGCAGGTCGGCCAGGTCTTTCTCGGCGTGGGGCCGGGCCTTGGCGGCCAGGTCGCGCAGGAAGGCGATCACCTGCTCGGGCGACTCGGCCATCTTGGGCACCAGCGACACGTCGGCGTAATGGCGGTAGCCCAGCAGGCGGGCCTCTTCGTGGCGCAGGGCGAGCAGCTCGCCCATGATCGCGGTGTTGTCGAACTTCGCGGCCTCGCCAGCGGCCTGATCGCTGGCGCGGGTGGCGTAGGCGCGGTAGAGCTTCTCGCGCAGGGGGCTGCTGTGGGCGAACTGCATCACCGGCAGGTAGCAGGGCATCTTCAGCGTGAGCTTGTGGCCGGTCTTGCCTTCGGCCTGGGCCGCCGCGGCGGTGGCCTGGAGCACGTCGTCGGGCACGCCGGCCATCTCGTCGGCCGTGGCGATCAGCGAAAAGGCGTCGGTGGCGTCCAATGCGTTTTCGCTGAACTTCTGGGCCAGTTCGGCCTGGCGTTCCTGCAGCCAGGCAAAGCGGGCCTTGGCCTCACCTTCCAGGGCCGCGCCACCCAGCACGAAGCCGCGCATGGCGTTGTGGTGGGCCTGGGCCTGTTCGGCATTGAGCGTGGCGGGGTCCATGGCCTTGTACTTGGCGTACAGGCGCTCGTCGGCACCCAGCCGCGTCCAGAACTCGGTGACTTTGGGCAGCGCCTCGTTGTAAGCCGCGCGCAGCTCAGGGGTGTCGGCCACGCTGTTGAGGTGGCTCACCGCGCCCCAGGCGCGTGACAGGCGCTCCGCGGGCACGTCCAGCGTGAGGGAAATCCGGGCCCAATCGTTGGGAAAACCGGGTGCCGTGACCTCTTCCAGCGCGGTGCTCGCCGCCTGCAGCAGCAGGTCCATCGCGGGACCCACCGCCGCTGGCGTGATCGCATCGAAGCGGGGCAGGTCGCTGAAGTCGAGCAGGGGATTGAGGGTGGCTGGGGCGGTTCGGTCGTTCATGCGTTGTCAGATGTGGCGGTATGAGGGAAGTTCAAGGCGCGGCCCTGCACGAACGGGGAGCCAGAGGCTATCGCGGCTATTGGGATTGCGCGCTCTTCTTCACGCTCTTTTTCATGACCTTGGCGCGCTTGACCTGGCCACCGGGCGTGAGGCGCTGGTTGCCCAGCACGCGCACCACCTTGACCTCGGGGCGCTGGCCGCCGCGCTTGCTGAATTTCAGCACCTTGACGTCGCGCGGGCCCGGCTTGCGGTCCTCGTCGACGACCTTTTCCTTCTCCGGCATGGGGCGCCAGAGCACCAGCAGCTTGCCGATGTGCTGGATTGGCGCAGCGTCCAGCTCGTCGGCCAGGGTCTGGAGCATGGCTTCGCGGGCGGTGCGGTCGTCGTTGAGCACCCGGATCTTGATCAGGCCGTGGGCCTTGAGCGCGGCGTCGGCTTCTTTCTTCACCGAGGCGCTCAGACCGTCACCCCCGATGTGGACGACGGGATCGAGGTGGTGGGCCTCGGCTCGGTGGACTTTGCGCTGGGCGGGGGTGAGTGTGATCTGGGGCATGGGACAATTATCGTTTACACAGACCCCAGGCGTCCCTCATGGGCATGAAAGTCAAAACACAGAGCAAGAAGGTCAACAAGGCCTGGCTCAACCAGCACGTCAACGACCCGTACGTGCGCCTGGCGCAGAAGGACGGCTACCGTGCGCGGGCGGCCTACAAGCTGCAGGAAATCGATGACACGCTGGGGCTGGTGCGGCCCGGACAGGCGGTTGTCGATCTGGGTTCCACGCCCGGGGCCTGGAGCCAGTACCTGCGCCGCCGGCTCAGCCCGAACGGGGCGGCCGTGGGCGAATTGCACGGCACCATCGTCGCGCTGGACATGCTGCCCATGGAGGCGGTGGAAGGTGTGCACTTCATCCAGGGCGATTTCCGCGAGGCGGCGGTGCTGGCTGAGCTGGAGCAGGCCCTGGTGGACCGGGGCGTGCAGCAGGTCGATCTGGTGGTGTCGGACATGGCGCCCAACCTCTCGGGCATCGGCATGACCGACGCCGCCCGGATCTCCGATCTGGTTGAACTCGCGGTGGATTTTGCCGTTCATCACCTCAAGCCCGACGGTGCGCTGGTGGTCAAACTGTTCCATGGCGGGGCCTATGACCCCATGGTGGCGCTGTTTCGCGAGACCTTTCGCACAGTCAAGGCGGTCAAACCCAAGGCCTCCCGGGACAAATCCTCGGAAACCTTCCTGGTGGGACTGGGTCTGAAAAAGGTCGGTTGAGGGGCTTGACGCCCTGGCGCCATTGAAAAATGCCAACCCTTTGATTGACATTGCCACGTCATGCCCCAGGGGCATGGGGGCTTGAAAGTCCTAGAATGGGAAACATATGAGCTTGTCAGTCACTATCGTCTCCAGGAGCTGCACTTGAACAACCAGTGGTTTTCGAAAATCGCCGTGTGGATGGTCATCGCCATGGTGCTTTTCACCGTCTTCAAGCAGTTCGACACGCGCTCCGCGGCGGGTTCGGGTTACATGGGGTATTCCGAATTCCTCGACGAGGTCAAAGCCCAGCGCATCAAGAGCGCCACCATCCAGGAAGGCCAGGGCGGCACCGAGATCGTGGCCATCACGCAGGACGACCGTCGCGTGCGCACCACCGCCACCTACCTCGACCGCGGCCTGGTGGGCGACCTGATCAACAACAACGTCAAGTTCGACGTGCGCCCGCGCGAAGAGAGTTCGCTGCTCATGACCCTGCTGGTCAGCTGGGGACCGATGCTGCTGCTGATCGGCGTCTGGATCTACTTCATGCGACAGATGCAGGGCGGCGGCAAGGGCGGGGCGTTCAGCTTCGGCAAGAGCAAAGCCCGCATGCTCGACGAGAACAACAACACCGTGACCTTCGCCGACGTGGCGGGTTGCGACGAGGCCAAGGAAGAAGTCAAGGAAGTCGTGGACTTCCTGAAAGACCCGGCCAAGTTCCAGAAGCTGGGTGGGCGCATTCCGCGCGGTTTGCTGCTGGTCGGCCCGCCGGGCACCGGCAAGACGCTGCTGGCCAAGGGCATTGCCGGTGAAGCCAAGGTGCCGTTCTTCAGCATCTCGGGTTCCGACTTCGTGGAAATGTTCGTCGGCGTGGGCGCGGCCCGCGTGCGCGACATGTTCGAGAACGCCAAGAAGAACGCGCCCTGCATCATCTTCATCGACGAAATCGACGCCGTGGGCCGCCAGCGTGGCGCGGGCCTGGGCGGTGGCAACGACGAGCGCGAACAGACCCTCAACCAGATGCTGGTGGAGATGGACGGTTTCGAAACCAACCTGGGCGTGATCGTGGTCGCCGCGACCAACCGCCCGGACATTCTGGACGCCGCCTTGCTGCGCCCGGGCCGCTTCGACCGCCAGGTCTATGTGACGCTGCCCGACATCCGCGGCCGCGAGCAGATCCTGAACGTGCACATGCGCAAGGTGCCGCTGGGCACCGACGTGAACGCCAGCGTGATCGCGCGCGGCACGCCGGGCATGAGCGGTGCCGATCTGGCCAACCTCTGCAACGAAGCCGCCCTGATGGCCGCGCGCCGCAACGCACGCGTGGTGGAGATGCAGGACTTCGAGAAGGCCAAGGACAAGATCTTCATGGGCCCCGAGCGCAAGAGCATGGTCATGCCCGAGGAAGAGCGCCGCAACACGGCTTACCATGAGTCGGGCCACGCGCTGATCGGCAAGCTGCTGCCCAAGTGCGACCCGGTGCACAAGGTCACCATCATCCCGCGCGGCCGCGCGCTGGGCGTGACCATGAGCCTGCCCGCGCAGGACCGCTACAGCTACGACAAGGACTACATGCTGAACCAGATCAGCATGCTGTTCGGTGGCCGCATCGCCGAAGAAGTGTTCATGAACCAGATGACCACCGGCGCCTCGAACGACTTCGAGCGCGCGACCACCATCGCCCGCGACATGGTGATGCGCTACGGCATGACCGACGCGCTGGGCCCGATGGTCTACGCCGAGAACGAAGGTGAAGTGTTCCTGGGCCGTTCGGTGACCAAGACCACCAACATGAGCGAGTCCACCATGCAGAAGGTGGACGCCGAGGTGCGCCGCATCATCGACGCCCAGTACAAGCTGGCGCGCGACCTGATCGAGCAGCACAGCGACAAGATGCACGCCATGGCCACCGCGCTGCTGGAATGGGAAACCATCGACGCCGACCAGATCGACGACATCATGGCCGGCAAGCCGCCGCGCCCGCCGAAGGACTGGACGCCGCGCAACCCCTCGGTGGGTGGCGGTGGGGGCAGCGGAGGCACCCCGGCGGTGACCACCGACCCCACACCCTCGGCCGCCTGAGCGGCGCGGATTCTTCATGTACATACGGGGCTTCGGCCCCGTTGTTGTTTCTACCGTTCTTTTGTTTTTCCATGCGCTGGCAAACCACCCGTTTCGATATCGACCTCACGAGCCCGCGCGTCATGGGCATCGTCAACGTCACGCCCGATTCGTTTTCCGATGGCGGGCTGCATGCCGGCACAGCCGCCGCGCTGCGGCATTGCGAGCAGTTGCTGAAGGAGGGCGCCCACATCCTGGACATCGGCGGTGAATCGACGCGCCCGGGCAGCCCGGCGGTGCCGCTGGAGGAGGAGCTGGCGCGCGTGCTGCCCGTGGTCCGGGAGGCGGTGCGCCTGGACGTGCCGATCTCGGTGGACACCTACAAGCCCGAGGTGATGCGGGCGGTGCTCGACGCGGGGGCTGACATCGTCAACGACATCTGGGCCCTGCGGCGCGGTGACGCGCTGCAGGCGGTGGCGGCGCACCCGCGCTGCGGCGTGTGCCTGATGCACATGCACCGCGATCCCCAGACCATGCAGGTGACCCCCATGGACGGCGACGTGTTGCCCGACGTGCTCGCCTTCCTGGCCGAACGAGCCGGCGTGCTGATGGCGAACGGCGTGGCGCGCGAGCGCATCGTGCTCGACCCCGGCATCGGTTTTGGCAAGACCGTGGCCCAGAACCTGAGCCTGCTGGCGCGTCAGGCGGAGTTGCTGCCCCTGGGCTATGCGCTGTTGGCCGGCTGGTCGCGCAAGTCCACACTGGGTGCGGTCACCGGCCACGAGCGGCCCGCCGACCGCGCGGCGGCCAGTGTGGCGGCGGCCTTGCTGGCGGTGGAGCGCGGTGCGCGCGTGGTGCGTGTGCACGACGTGCGTGACACGGTGGACGCGCTCAAGGTCTGGCAGGCATTGCAAATCAGCTGACCGTCAGGGCCGCCCGCGATAATGCGGGAACCCGAATCCCACAACAAGAGAGAGGACAGGAGCAACATGGCCCGCAAATACTTTGGCACCGACGGCATCCGAGGCACCGTCGGGCAGGCCCCCATCACCCCCGATTTCGTGTTGCGCCTGGCGCATGCCGTGGGACGCGTGTTGCGGCGCACCGAGGCACACCCCACCGTGCTGATCGGCAAGGACACGCGCATTTCCGGCTACATGCTGGAGTCGGCGCTCGAATCGGGTTTCAACTCGGCGGGGGTGGACGTGGTGCTGCTCGGCCCGGTGCCCACGCCCGCGGTGGCTTACCTCACGCGGGCGCAGCGGGCCAGCTTGGGGGTGGTCATTTCGGCCAGCCACAACCCGTTTGCCGACAACGGCATCAAGTTCTTCAGCGCCCAGGGTGCCAAGCTGCCGGACGACTGGGAGCTGGCGGTCGAGGCCGCGCTGGAAGAGCCGCCCGTGTGGGTGGAGTCGGCCTTGCTGGGCAAGGCGCGCCGGCTGGACGACGCGGCCGGCCGCTACATCGAATTCTGCAAGAGCACCTGCGCCTACCACCTCACGCTCAAGGGCCTGAAGATCGTGGTGGATGGCGCCAATGGGGCGGCTTACCAGATCGCGCCCGCCGTGTTCCACGAGCTGGGTGCCGAGGTCATCAAGATCGGTTGTTCGCCCGATGGCTTGAACATCAACCACCACGTGGGTGCCACCCACCCGCAGGCCTTGCTGGAGGCCGTGAAGGCCCACGGCGCCGACTACGGCATCGCGCTCGATGGCGATGCCGACCGCATTCAGATGGTCGATGCCCAGGGCCGCCTCTACAACGGCGACGAACTGCTGTACCTGATCGTGGCGGACCGCATCGCGCGCGACGAAGACGTGCCGGGCGTGGTGGGCACGCTCATGACCAACATGGCGGTGGAGGTCGCGCTCAAGTCGCGCGGCGTGAAGTTCGTGCGCGCCAAGGTGGGTGACCGGTACGTGCTGGAAGAACTCGAGCGCCATGGCTGGATCCTGGGCGGCGAAGGTTCCGGCCACCTGCTGGTGCTGGACCGCCACACCACCGGCGACGGCCTGGTGTCGGCCCTGCAGGTGCTGCACGCCTGCGTCGACAGCGGCAAGACCATGGCCCAGTTGCTGGCCGACGTGACGCTGTTCCCGCAGACCCTGATCAACGTGCGGCTCAAGCCCGGTCAGGACTGGAAGACCAACACCTTCCTGGACGAAGAGACCCGCGCGGTGGAGGCCGAACTGGCCGACAGCGGCCGCGTGCTGATCCGCGCCAGTGGCACCGAGCCCCTGCTGCGCGTGATGGTGGAAGCGCGTGACGCCAAGCAGGCCCAGGCCTGCGCCGAGCGTCTGGCCGCTGCGGTGCAGGCACAGGTGCCGGCGTGACCACGGCCGGCATCACCACGCTGCGCGCCGACTACGCCAACCCCGCGCACGCGGCGGCGCTGGTCCTGCTGCTCGATGCCTACGCCAGCGACCCCGCGGGTGGGGGGCAGGGGTTGTCGGCCTTTGCCAAAGCGAACCTGGTGGCCAGCCTGGCGGCGCGGCCGCAGGCCTACAGCGTGCTGGCCTTTGACGGCGGGCAAGCGGTGGGTTTGGTGAATTGCATCGAAGGCTTTTCGACCTTCGCCTGCAAGCCGCTGGTGAACGTGCACGACGTGGCCGTGCTGGCGAGCCACCGGGGCCGCGGCATTGCCGAGCAGATGCTGGCCCAGGCCGAACTCATCGCGCGCGAGCGCGGCGCGGTGAAACTCACGCTGGAGGTGCTGTCCGGCAACCAGCCCGCCATGCGCCTCTACGAGCGCATCGGTTTTGCCGGTTACCAGCTCGACCCGGCCATGGGCAGCGCCCAGTTCCTGCAGAAGTGGCTCTGAACGCTCAGTAAAGCAGGTGGGGCCGGCGCGCCTCGGCCCAGGCGGCTTCGTCGGCCGCCGCCGCGGCGTCCAGCACATCGGGCGCTGCAGACACATCGTCCACCCACTCGCGCAACAGCGGCCCGCCGTTGATGAGGTCGATCGCCAGCCGGTCGTGCTCGTACTCGTAGGCGAAATCCCGCCACAGCGGGTAGTCCGGCGCCTGCAGCCGCAAGGCCCGGAACGCCAGCGCCTGCAGGCGCCAGGGCTTGAAGGCCGCGTGGTCGTAGTGCGTCGGGTCCTCCACATGGATCTGCACGCCCGCGCACATCTGGCCCACGTGCTTGTGGAAGGTGGGCTCGAAGAAACACTCGCGCAAGACGCAGCCCCTGATCCACTGCGGAGCCAGGCCCTGCATGTCGGCGATCAGGCGGCGGGTGTCGATGCCGGGCGCACCGAAGAGCTCCAGGGGCCGGGTGGTGCCCCGGCCCTCGCTGAGCGTGGTGCCTTCGAGCATCACGGTGCCGGCGTAGGCGCGCGCCATCGACAGGTTGGCCGCGTTCGGGCTGGGGTTGACCCAGGTGCGGCCTTCGGGCCAGCCGAACCCCGGTGCCGCCTCGGGCTGCCAGCCGGCCATGGTGATCACGCGGTACTCCAGCTGCAGGCCGAGCGTGGCGATGAACCAGTGGCCCAGTTCGCCCATGGTCATGCCATGGCGCATGGGCAGGGGACCGGCGCCCACGAAGCTTTCCCAGCCTTCGCGCAGCGTGAGGCCTTCGATGGGGCGGCCCGCCGGGTTGGGGCGGTCGAGCACCCACACCGCCTTGCCGTGCCGCGCGGCGGCCTCCAGCACATAGCGCAGCGTGGTGATGAAGGTGTAGATGCGGCAGCCGAGGTCCTGCAGGTCGACCAGCAGCACGTCGAAGCTGTCCATCATGGCGTCGGTCGGCCGCCGCACCGTGCCGTAGAGGCTGAACACCGGGATGCCCAGCCGGGGGTCGTTGAAGTCGGGCGACTCGACCATGTTGTCCTGCTTGTCGCCGCGCAGGCCGTGTTGCGGGCCGAAGGCGGCGCTGAGCCGGACGTCGGGCAGGGCGGCCAGGGCGTCCAGCGAATGCGTCAGGTCGCGCGTGACCGAGGCCGGGTGCGCGAGCAGGGCCACGCGCCGGTCTTTCAAGGGGGCGCGCAGGGCAGGGTCTTGCAGGAAACGTTCGATGCCGAATTGCATGGGGTCTTGGTTCAGGGCAGGGGTGCGGCCAGCCGCAGGGCGCGGCCGTCGGGGTGGTGGAAGTCGGGGCGTTCGTTCGGGTGGTGCAGCGCCCAGTAGCTCAGTTGGCCATTGCGTTCTTCGATCACGGCGCACAGGCCCAGGCACAGCGCGGAAGGGCTGCGGGGCAGGACGGCGGCCGGCAGGCGCGCGGTGAGCGTGAGGGCGCGCGGCGTGGTGTGGGCCAGCGGGGGGCGCAGCAACGCGCGGTCGTGGGCTTCGGCCGCTTCATCGCGCTGGCGTTCGGATGAAAACCGGTAGGCGGCCCACTCGCTCGACGGCGAGAAATTGAACTCGCGGTAGGCGGCCTCGCCGTCGGCGGCCACGAAGGCCTCCAGGCAGGTGTGCCGCCACAGGCCGTCGGTGGGCACGGGCGCGGCCGGTGCCGGGATGCGCAAGGCCGTGGTGTCCCCCCGCAGCGCGTAGCGCAGCCGCAAGCCATCGGCGTGGACGCGGACCTCCACCGACACCGCCAGCACCACACCGCAGGGCGTGGCGGGGTGGCAGCGCAACTGCGCACGGAGGGGGGCGGGGTTGGGGTTCACAGCTCCGTATTCTGGCAGGCCCCCTGGGGGTGGGCCGTTGTCACCAAAACTTCATGCGATTGCCATGCGGGAGACACCCGTGGTTCGCACACTGCCTGTTCATGACCACAGCTTCACTCAACTCCGCGCCCCTGGTGGGCGCACTGACCCAGGAGCCCGCCATGAAAGAACTGCCCACCCCCACGCTGGACCTTTCGCCGGTCTCGTTGCCACGGGGGTCACTTCATCCCCGCCCGCTTTTCTCGCCAGCGCCGCAGCCCGTCAGCGGTGGCATCGCCGTCTCCTGGGCGCGGCATCTGGACGAGGTTCGTGAAGCGCAAAGGCTGAGGTTCGACGTGTTCGCCACCGAGATGGGCGCGCGCCTGCCGCAGCAGGTGCCCGGCCACGACGTGGACCTGTTCGACGATTTCTGCGAACACCTGCTGGTGCGCGATGCCACCACCCAGCGCGTGATCGGCACCTACCGCGTGCTGACCCCGGCCCAGGCCAAGCGCGTGGGCAGCACCTACAGCGACACCGAATTCGACCTCACCCGCCTGCGCGCCGTGCGCGAGCGCATGGTCGAACTGGGCCGCAGCTGCGTGCACCCCGATCACCGCCACGGTGGCGTGATCATGGCGCTGTGGGGCGCGCTGGCCGAGTTCATGGTGCGCAACCAGCTCGACACCATGATCGGCTGCGCCAGCATCCCGATGCAGCACGAAGGCCCGCACGGCATGGTGGGCGGGGGCCATGCGGCGGCCAGCATCTGGCGGCAGGTGAAGGCGACGCACCTGGCGCCCATCGACTGCCACGTGCGGCCCCGCCTGCCACTGCCGATCGAGCAGCTCGACGACACACTCGACGTGGAGCCGCCCGCGCTGATCAAGGGCTACCTGCGCCTGGGCGCCAAGGTGCTGGGCCCTCCGGCCTGGGACCCGGACTTCAACGCGGCCGATCTGCCCATGCTGATGCGCATCTCGGACCTGCCGGCGCGCTACCGCAAGCATTTCCTGGGGGCCTGATGCGAGCCGCGCTCGACGTTCTGGGCGGTTGGGCGGTGAAGTCCGGCCTGCCGCAGGCGGGCGGCGTCTGGGCCGCCGGTGGCGGCAGCGACGACGACGCGCAGGAACCTTCCGAACGTGCCCGCTACCGGGCCGTTTTCATTTCCGACCTGCACCTGGGCACCGCGGGTTGCCAGGCGCGGCCGCTGCTCGATTTCCTCAAGCACCACCCCAGCCACACCCTGTACTTGGTGGGCGACATCATCGACGGCTGGCAACTGCGCCGCAAATGGTATTGGCCGCAGGCGCACAACGACGTGGTGCAGAAGCTGCTGCGGCGCTCGCGCAAGGGCTGCCGCGTGGTATTCGTGCCGGGCAACCACGACGAATTCGCGCGCCAGTTCGACGGCCACAACTTCGGCGGCATCGAGGTCGCGAACGAGGCGGTGCACACCACGGCCGACGGCCAACGCCTGTGGGTGGTGCACGGCGACCACTTCGACGGCGTGATCCAGTGCGCCAAGTGGCTGGCCTACCTGGGCGACAACGCCTATGAGCTCACGCTGCGCCTGAACCGCCACCTCAATTCGCTGCGCGCGCGCCTGGGCCTGCCCTACTGGTCGCTTTCGCAGTACCTCAAGCACAAGGTCAAGAGCGCGCTGAACTACGTGACCGATTTCGAGCGCGCGGTGGCGGCCGAAGCCCGCTCGCGCGGCTACCAGGGCGTCGTCTGCGGCCACATCCACCGGGCGGAAATGCGGCACATCGACGGCACGCTGTACTGCAACGACGGCGACTGGGTGGAGAGCCTGACCGCGCTGGTGGAGCATCTGGATGGCCGCCTCGAGCTGGTGCACTGGAGCGAGCAGGCCACAACGCCGCTGTCCCACGAGGAGCGGTCGCCAGAACCGCAGACCGAGGGCCAACCGTCCTGAGTCGGCTTTCGCCAGGGGGAGACGCATCGCATGAAAATCCTGATCGTGACCGACGCCTGGCAACCCCAGGTCAACGGCGTGGTGACCACGCTCGTGGAACTGGCGCGGCAGCTGCAGGCCAGCGACCACGAGGTGGTGGTGATCCATCCGGGCCAGTTCCGCACGAGGCCTTGCCCTGGTTATGCAGGCATCGACGTCGCGCTGTTTCCCGGCCGCCGCATGCGCGAATTGATCAACGCGGCCGAACCGGACGCGATCCACATCGCCACCGAGGGTCCGCTGGGCTGGGCCGCGCGGCGCCACTGCCTGCGGCGCAAACTGGCGTTCACCACCGCCTTCCACACCAAATTTCCCGAGATCCTGCACGCGGCCCTGGGCGTCCCCGTGTCGTGGGGGTACGCGCTGTGTCGCCGCTTCCACCGCCCCAGCAGTGGCGTGATGGTGCCCACGCAGGGCGTGCTCGACATGCTCAAGGCGCGGGGTTTTGGCCAATTGCGCGCCTGGACGCACGGCGTGGACACGCGCCTTTTTTCGCTGACGGACCCACCCACCAGCTATGCGCCGCTGGGGCCGCTGGCGCACCCCGTCAGCCTGTTCGTGGGCCGCCTCTCCTACGAGAAGAACATCGATGCCTTTCTGCGCATGGACCTGCCTGGCAGCAAGGTGGTGTGCGGTGTGGGGCCGTTGACCTCGGCGTTGCGCCAGCGCTACCCGAATGTGCATTGGCTCGGGGTGCTGCCCCGCCATGAGCTGGCGCAGGTGTACGCGGCGGCGGACGTGTTCGTGTTTCCCAGTCGCAGCGAGACCTTTGGCCTGGTGATGCTCGAGGCCATGGCTTGTGGCGTGCCGGTGGCCGCCTACCCGGTGGACGGCCCCCTGCAGGTGATTGGCAACAGCGGGGCCGGTGCCCTGCGCGACGATCTGCGCGAGGCCTGGAAGGACGCGCTCAAGGTCAAACGCCACGAAGCGCGGGATCGCGCCCTCCAGTTCGGATGGGGGCGGGCGGCGACGCTGTTCGTGTCCCACCTCAGCGTCCTGCCCCGGCCCCGCCGACCGAGGTCCGCGGTTCGCGCCATGAAGGAGGTGGATGGCACGGTACTGTCACACAAACGTCATCCAATCGTTGAATAATCGACACATGGTGCGCCAGGGATCACCGGCCGGGAGCGGCGGGCAGCAGGCGAACCCTTCGATTCCAGCGGCATCCATGAGCGGCAACACCCTGCATCAGAAGCTACCCCTCCTCGATCGCGATCACAGCATCCTCGCCTTCAACGAACGCGTGATGGACTGGGCGCGCCGGGCCGACGTGCCGTTGCTGGAGCGCCTGCGCTACCTGAGCATCGTCTCCAGCAACCTGGACGAGTTCTTCGAAGTCCGTGTGGCGCCCCACCTGACGGCGGCGCGGGCCAACGAACAGCGCGGCCCCTTCACCTCGCTGTCCTACGAACAGCTCTCGGACAAGGTGCATTCGCTGGTCGCCCAGCAATACGCCATCTACAACGACGAGTTGCTGCCGCTGCTGGAGAAGAAGGGCATCAAGCTGATCTCGCACGGCGAGCGCAATCCGCGCCAGCGCCGCTGGGTCAAGGAGTTCTTCATCAAGGAAGTGCAGCCGCTGCTGATGCCGGTGGGGCTGGACCCGGCCCACCCGTTCCCGCAGGTGGCGAACAAGTCGCTCAACTTCATCGTGCGCCTCACGGGCAAGGACGCTTTCGGCCGCGAGAACGAGATCGCCATCGTGAAGGTGCCGCGCATCCTGCCGCGCTTCTTCCGCATGCCACCGGTCAAAGGCTCCAAACAGACGCACTTCGTCTCCATCTCCAGCCTGATCCGTTCGCACCTGAACGACCTCTTTCCTGGACGCCAGGTCACCGAGTTTTCCCAGTTCCGTGTCACCCGCCATTCCGATCTGGCGGTGGACGAGGAAGAGGTGAAGAACCTGCGCACCGCCTTGCGCAAGGGCTTGCAGCAGCGCCACTATGGCCAGGCCCTGCGGCTGGAGGTCTCGGCCGGCTGCTCGATCCACCTCTCCAACTTCCTGCTGGAGCAGTTCGCGCTGACCGAGCGGGCGCTGTACCGCGTGCCCGGCCCGGTCAACCTCGTGCGGCTGAACCAGCTGATCGACCAGGTCGAAGCACCCGCGCTGCGCTTCGAGACCTACAGCGCGGGCTGGCCGGCCCAGCTCACACCCGGGCAGTCGTACTTCGAGCGCCTGCGGCAGGGCGACGTGCTCATCCACCAGCCCTTCGAGAGTTTCGATGCGGTGCTGGGCTTCCTGCGCGAAGCGGTGGAAGACCCCGATGTGCTGGCCATCAAGCAGACCATCTACCGCACGGGCGCCAAGTCGGAGCTGATGAACCTGCTGCGCGAAGCCGTGCGCCGTGGCAAGGAAGTGACGGCGGTGGTGGAGCTCAAGGCGCGCTTCGACGAAGAGGCCAACATCAACTACGCCGAGCGGCTGGAGTCGGTGGGCGCCCAGGTGGTCTATGGCGTGGTGGGCCTCAAGACGCACGCCAAGATGCTGCTGGTCACGCGCCGCGAGGCCACGGGCCTGCGCCGCTACGCCCACCTGTCCACCGGCAACTACAACCCCGGCACGGCGCGCCTCTACACCGACCTGAGCTACCTCACGGCCGATGACGCGCTCACCGCCGACCTGGAGCAGATCTTTCTGCACCTGGCGAGCCAGAACCGCCTGCCCAAGCTCAACAAGGCCCTGATCGCGCCGTTCCATCTTCACAAGGCCATGCTCGACAAGGTGGAGGCCGCAGGTGCCGCCGCCAAGGCCGGGCAGGACGCGCGCATCGTCCTGAAGATGAACGCCCTGACCGACGAGCCGATGGCGCGTGCGTTGGCCGTGGCCTCGCAGCAGGGCGTGAAGATCGACCTGATCGTGCGCGGCGCCTGCATCCTGCCCGCTCAGGTGCCGGGCTTCACCGACAACGTGCACGTGCGCTCGGTGATCGGGCGCCTGCTGGAGCATTCCCGGGTGTTCTACTTCCGCACCGGCGAGGTGGAGGAGCTCTGGCTCTCCAGCGCCGACTGGATGAACCGCAACATGCTGCGGCGCATCGAACTCGCGTGGCCCGTGACCGACAACGCGCTGCGCCATCGCATCATCGACGAGTGCCTGCAGGCCTACCTGCACGACACCAAGGACGCCTGGCTGCTGCGGCCGGACGGCAGCTACGTGCCCGCCGGGGCCAACGGCAACGGCCGGGGCCGCATCACCTTGCATTCGGCGCAGGCCAGCCTGATGGCCCTGTATGGCAGCAAAGGCTGACGACATGGAAAACCGGACCATGGACCTGATTCTGTGGCGGCACGCCGAGGCGCACGACCACCCCGAACCATTGACCGGGCGGCCTGGTGATTCCCAGGATCTGGCGCGGCGGCTGACCCCGCGCGGCGAAAAACAGGCCACCCGCATGGCCGCCTGGCTGGATCGGCAACTGCCCGATGGCGCTCGCATCTGGAGCAGCCCGGCGGTGCGCTGTGAAGAGACGGTGCTGGCGCTGGGCCGCAAGTACAAGCTGCGCGACGACCTCTCACCCGATGGCGACCCGCTGGCCTTGCTGGAGCTGGTGCAATGGCCCTACGGCAAGTCGCCGGTGGTGGTGGTCGGCCATCAGCCCACGCTGGGGCGCGTGGTGGCCCGCCTGCTGGGCCTGACCGAAGAGGACTGTTCGGTGAAGAAGGGCGCCGTGTGGTGGCTTCGCCACCGCGAGCGCGATGACGTGGGCCAGACCGTGGTGGTCACGGTGCAGACGCCCGAGCTGATCTGATCAGACGGCTTTTTTGGCGGGTGCCGCGCGGCGGACCACCGGGCGCTTGACGGCGGCCTTGGGTGCGGGGGCCGACTTTTTTGCGCTTGCTTTTTTGGCCACGGGCTTGGCGGCAGGGGATGCCGCCTTGGCCGCAGGCTGGGTGGCAGCGGGTGCGGCCGGCTTGGCAATCGCCTTGGTCGCGGGCTTGGTGGCCGCCGGCTTGTCGGTCACCGTCGGGCGGCCCGTCTTGAGCGTGGGCACGGCAGCGAGGGCCACTTTGTAGGCCGCGTCGTTCAGGCCTTGCAACACCATCAAACCAGCGCGCAGCAGTTCGCTTTTCTTGACGCTGGAGCCCAGTGCGATCGCACGGGTCTTGAGCTGGTCGATGGCGGCGAACTCGGTCTTGGGGATGGTGAAGCTGTCGCGCACCAGCTTGGGTTTCTTGGGGCTGGTTTTGTTGCTCTGACTGGCCATGAATGCACTCCGGGGATGACAAAAGGGGCCGGAGTATAAACCGTATATACCGTTTTCCGTCTACCTCGAAATAGTGACAACTGTGTGACAGTGTGGGCGCTACCGGATGTCCGCCGTGAACTTCCAGGCCGACTTCTGCCAGGCCACCACTTCTTCCCCCAGCAGCCAAGCCGACTGCGGGTAGCGTTTGGCCCATCCCGGGTTGGTCGAGAGCTTGAAGGCGCGCGGCTTGTAGCTCAGCTTGACCGACTGGTACTCCGGCATCTGGCGCGCGTGGCAGAGCAGCACGGCCAAGCGCAGCGCCATGAGCTGCTTGGCGAACAGCTCGTCCATCAGGGCGTCTTCGAGCTTGCGCAGCTTGCCGCGTTGGCCCATCACCAGCTGGCTCATGCGGTGCAGTTCAGGCAGGGAAAAGCCCGGGGCATCCATGTTGTCCAGGATGTACGCGCCGTGGTGGTGGGAGCGTTCGTGCGAGATGTGCGTGCCGATCTCGTGCAGGCGTGCCGCCCACGCCAGTTTCTGCGAGTAGCGCTCGTTCTGTGCGTCGAGCGCCGCAATCTGAGCGAAGAGGGCGGTGCTGACCTCGCTGACCCGCTGGGCCTGCACATCGTCGGCCGAGAAACGGTGGGCCAGCCAGCGCACGGTGCGCTCGCGCACGTCGCCGCCGTCGGTGTCGCGATCGATCAGGTCGTAGAGCGCGCCATGGCGAAGCGCGCCCTGGGCCGGCACCATCTGCTCGATGCCGAAGAGGTCGAAGATGGCGCGCAGCACACTCACACCCCCGCCGATCACCGGGCGCCGGTCGTCTTTCAGGCCCTCCAGGCGCAACTGGTCGGCGCTGCCGGTCTTGATCATCCGCTCGGTCAGCCAGTCCAGCCCGGCGCGCGTGACCACGCCGGAGGCCCAGCCATTGGCCGCCAGCATGTCGGCAACCGCCCCCACGGTGCCCGAGGAACCGTAGGCGATGGTCCATTCGGGCGGGGGGAATTTGTCCAGCGCCTCGTCGATCACGGCCTTGGCCGCCACTTCAGCGGTCTTGAAGGCCGATGCGGTGAACTGGCCGCGCGGAAAGTAGCGCGTGGACCAGGCCACGCTGCCCAGCCGGTACGACTCCATGGCGCGCGCCGTGTAGCCCTGGCCCAGGATCATCTCGGTCGAGCGCCCGCCGATGTCCACCACCAGGCGCTTTTCGTCCGAGTGGGGCAGGAGGCGGGACACGCCCTGGTAGATCAGGCGGGCTTCTTCATGGCCCGACACCACGTCGATCGAGAACCCCAGGATGGCCTGGGCGTTGCGCAGGAACTCGTCGCGGTTTTTCGCTTCGCGCAGGGTCTGCGTGGCCACGGCCCGGACCTGCTGTTTCTTGAAGCCGTGCAGCCGCTCGGCGAACCGTGCCAGGCACTCCCAGCCGCGCTCCATGGCGGCCTGGCTGAGGTTCTTTTCCTCGTCCAGCCCGGTGCCCTGGCGCACGGTTTCCTTCAGGTATTCGATGCGCTCGATGTGGCCCGAGTGGTAACGGCCGATCTCCAGCCGGAAACTGTTGGAGCCGAGGTCGATGGCGGCGAGGAGGGTTCCGTTTTGCATGCGAGACGACGGCGCGGGGCCGAGGGGTGGCCCCAGGGGCTGGATTGAGCGGGAAAACCCGGATTGTGACGCATGGCCGTGAAGCGCCGCCTGTCGGTGGTCTCAGGAATGATCGCCTGTTGTGTGACAAGCGTTCGATGTCACATGGATGTCATATTGCCTGCCTAAAGTCCTCCTTGTTCTGAATCCCCAACCGCTAGGAGTCACTTCATGATCAACAAACGAATTTTCCTCAAGACCGTGGCCGCAGCCGCCATGGCGACCGCTGGCATGGGTTCCGCACTGGCCGCCGACATCACCGGCGCAGGCGCTTCTTTCCCCTACCCGATCTATGGCAAGTGGGCTGAGGCCTACAAGAAGGAAACCAACGTTGGCCTGAACTACCAGTCCATCGGTTCTTCGGGTGGCATCCGCCAGATCAAGGCCAAAACTGTGGCCTTTGGTGCTACCGATGCCCCTGTCTCCGGTGAAGACCTCGACAAAGACGGCATGGTGCAATTCCCCGCCATCATTGGTGGCACGGTGCCCGTGATCAACCTCGAAGGCTTCAAGCCGGGCGAACTGCGCGTGACCGGCCCCGTGCTGGCCGACATGTTCCTGGGCACCATCACCAAGTGGAACGACCCCAAGCTGGCCGCCCTGAACCCCGGCAAAGCGCTGCCTGACCAGGCCATCACCGTCATCCACCGCTCGGACGGTTCGGGCACCACCTTCAACTTCACCGACTACCTGTCCACCGTGAGCAAGGACTGGGCCGACAAGGTGGGCAAGGGCGCCGCCGTGAAATGGCCGGCCGCTTCCTCCGTCGGCGGCAAGGGCAACGAAGGCGTGGCCGCCAACGTGACCCGTGTGAAGGGTTCGCTGGGTTACGTGGAATACGCGTACACCAAGAAGAACAACATGCCTTTCCTGCAACTGCAGAACAAGGACGGCAAGTACGTGAGCCCGGACGACAAGTCGTTCGCCGCCGCGGCTGCTGGCGTGAACTGGTTCAGCGTGCCGGGCATGGGCGTGTCCATGGTCGATGCCAAGGGCGCCGACAGCTGGCCCATCAGCACCGCCTCGTTCATCCTGATGTACAAGCAGCCGACCGACAAGGCCCAGTCCGCCGAAGTGCTGAAGTTCTTCGACTGGTCCTTCAAGAGCGGCAAGCAGATGGCCGCCGACCTGGACTACGTGGCCTTGCCCGACAGCCTGACGAACGAGATCCGTTCCAAGGTCTGGTCGCAGATCCAGAAGTAATCAGCAACCGACTTGTCCGATGACATCCGCCGGCTGGAAAGGGTTGGCCGGCGGATCCCGTTGTTCTCAGGATCACAATACGGAGTCAACATGAGCGTGGGAACAACCATGAGTTCGAAATCTGCGCCGGCAGCGTCCGGGAATCCCAGCATGGTGTCGATTGCCAAACGGCAACGCATCGAGGACATCTTCTTTCACCGGGTCACCCAGGGCTTCTCGCTGCTGGTGCTGGTCGCCCTGATGGGCATCATCATTTCCCTGTTTGTCAATGCCTGGCCGGCTTTCCAGAAGTTCGGCCTGGGTTTCGTCTGGCGTGTCGAATGGGACGTCGTCAACGAGGAGTTCGGCGCCGCGATCGCCATCGTGGGCACGCTGGCCAGCGCCGGCATCGCCTTGCTGATTGCCGTTCCCCTGGCCTTCGGCATCGCGCTTTTCCTGACCGAAAACTGCCCCGTCTGGCTGCGCCGCCCCCTGGGCACGGCCGTTGAGTTGCTGGCGGCCGTGCCGTCCATCATCTACGGCATGTTCGGTCTGTTCGTCTTCGCACCCCTGTTCGCCGACTACGTGCAGCCCGGCATGCAAGGCCTGCTGGGCTCGATGCCGCTGATCGGGCCCCTGTTCGGTGGTGCCACCAACGGCATCGGCATCCTGGCCGCCGGCATCGTGCTGGCCTTCATGGTGCTGCCCTTCATTGCCGCGGTGATGCGCGACGTGTTCGAGATCGTGCCGCCCATCCTGCGTGAATCGGCCTACGGCCTCGGTTGCACGACCTGGGAGGTGGTGCGCCGCGTGGTGCTGCCCTACACGCAAAAAGGCGTGATCGGCGGGATCATGCTGGGCCTGGGCCGCGCGCTGGGGGAGACCATGGCCGTGACCTTCGTGATCGGCAACGCCAACCGCCTGCCGACTTCGCTGTTCTCGCCCGGCACCTCGATCGCCTCGACGCTGGCCAACGAGTTCGGTGAAGCGGCCGACTTCCACCTCTCCACCCTGTTCGCCCTCGGTTTCCTGCTCTTCGTCATCACCTTCATCGTGCTGTCAGCCGCCAAGATCATGCTGCTGCGCGCTGAAAAGGCCAAAGGTCTCTGAGACACCACACCATGGAATTCAACCACCGCCTCTACAAGCGCCGCCAGCGCGCCAATGCCATCGGCCTGACCCTGTCCATGGGCGCCATGGTGCTGGGCCTGTTCGTGCTGCTCTGGATCCTCAGCGTGCTGTTCAGCAACGGCCTGGCCGCGCTGGACTGGAACATGTTCACCCAGTCCACGCCGGCGCCGGGCACGGATGGCGGCGGCCTGGCCAACGCCATCGTCGGCAGCCTGATGATGGTGGGCTTCTCGGTGCTGGTCTCCACGCCCATCGGCATCTTTGCCGGCGTGTACCTGGCCGAGTACGGCGATACCAGCAAGACCGCCGAGCTCACGCGTTTCGTGACCGACATCATGCTGTCGGCCCCTTCCATCGTGCTGGGCTTGTTCGTGTACGCCATCGCCGTGGCCACGCTGGGCAATTTCTCCGGCTGGGCCGGCAGCCTGGCGCTGTCGCTGATCGCGGTGCCTGTGGTGGTTCGCACCACCGAGAACATGCTGCGCCTGGTGCCGGGCAGCCTGCGCGAAGCGGCTTTCGCCCTGGGCGCGCCGCGCTGGAAAGTGGCCACGCTGGTGACGCTGCGCGCGGCCAAGAGCGGCGTGATGACCGGTTTGTTGCTGGCCGTGGCCCGCATCAGCGGCGAAACCGCGCCGCTGCTGTTCACCGCCCTGAACAACCAGTTCTTCAGCACCGACATGGGTGCGCCCATGGCCAACCTGCCAGTGGTGATCTTCCAGTTCGCCCTGAGCCCTTACGACAACTGGATTCGACTGGCCTGGGGGGGCGCGTTGCTGATCACCCTCTCGGTGCTGGCCCTCAACATCGTGGCGCGGGTCTTCCTGCGCGAAAAGAAGGCGGGCTGAGCCCCGTCCCCGCACAACCGAATACCCGACACGGAACCGACCATGCCCAACACCGCCACTGCCTCGGCCGCCACGGCCACCGCCAAGAATGCGCTGGAGCTGCGCAACCTGAACTTCTTCTACGGCAAGTTCCAGGGCCTGAAGAACGTCAACATGAACATCGAGGAGCGCAAGGTCACCGCCTTCATCGGCCCCTCGGGTTGCGGCAAGTCCACGCTGCTGCGCACGCTCAACCGCATGTACAGCCTGTACCCCGGCCAGCGCGCCGAGGGCGAAATCAATTTCTACGGCCAGAACATCCTGGACTCCAAGCAGGACATCAACCTGCTGCGCGCGCGCATCGGCATGGTGTTCCAGAAGCCGACGCCGTTCCCGATGTCGATCTACGACAACATCGCCTTCGGCGTGAAGCTGTACGAAGATCTCAGCCGCGGCGAGATGGACGATCGGGTGGAATGGGCGCTGTCCAAGGCGGCCCTTTGGAACGAGGTCAAGGACAAGCTCAACCAGAGCGGCCTGTCGCTCTCCGGCGGCCAGCAGCAACGCCTGTGCATCGCGCGCAGCGTGGCCGTGAAGCCGTCGGTGCTGCTGCTCGACGAACCCACGTCCGCGCTGGATCCGATCTCCACCGGCAAGGTGGAAGAATTGGTGCACGAGCTCAAGCAGGACTACACCATCGCCATCGTCACGCACAACATGCAGCAGGCTGCCCGCTGCAGCGACTACACCGCCTACATGTACCTGGGCGAGCTGATCGAATTCGGTTCGACCGAGCAGATCTTCTTCAAGCCGAACAAGACGGAGACGGAAGACTACATCACGGGCCGTTTCGGCTGAGCCCGCTCATTCAGCGACCCAAGGAGGCCCTACATGACCGACAAACACATCTCCAGCCAGTTCGACGCCGAGCTGAACTCCATTTCCACGCACGTGCTCGAAATGGGCGGCCTGGTCGAGTCCCAGCTGCACCAGGCGGTCTATGCGCTGATCCACATGAGCCTGGAATCGGCCGAGCAGGTGATGGAGAACGAAAACCGCATCAACCAGATGGAAGTGCAGATCGATCACGAGATCATCTCCACCATCGGCCGTCGCCAGCCCACCGCCCGCGACCTGCGTTTCCTGATGGCCATTTCCCGCACCACGCAGAACCTGGAGCGCGCCGGTGACGAAGTGGCCCGCATCGCCCGCATGGTCAAGTCCATCATCCAGAATGGTTCGCCGCGCAACCTGCCCAGCTCGGAGCTGCGCATGGCCGCCGACCTGGCCGCCGCGCTGCTGCGCAAGTCGCTCGATTCGTTCGCGCGCCTCGACACCGCCATGGCCGTGGCCATCATCAAGGGCGACGACGCGATTGACCACGAGTACAACGGCTTCCTGCGCAAGCTCATCACCTACATGATGGAAGACCCCCGCACCATCTCGCCCAGCCTGGATCTTCTGTTCCTGGCCAAGTCGATCGAGCGTGTGGGCGACCATGCCAAGAACATCGCGGAACAGATCATCTTCATCGTCAAGGGTGAAGACGTGCGGCACGTGCCCATGTCGGCCGTGGAGTCGGTGGTCGGATGAGAAAGCTGCCACGCGTTCTCGTGGTCGAGGACGAACCCTCCATCGCCGAACTGATCGCGGTCAACCTGCGCCACAACGGGTTCGCGCCCACTGTGGTGTTCGATGGCGCCGCTGCCCAGCGCGAGGTGGATGCGGTGCTGCCCGACGTGATCCTGCTCGACTGGATGTTGCCTGGCGAAAGCGGCGCCGTGCTGGCGCGCCAGTGGCGCAAGAACGAACGCACCAAGACCGTGCCCATCCTCATGCTCACCGCGCGCAGCGACGAGAGCGACAAGGTGCAGGGCCTGGATGCCGGTGCCGATGACTACATCACCAAGCCCTTCTCCACCCAGGAGCTGCTCGCGCGGATCCGCGCCGTGCTGCGCCGCCGGGCCCCCGAGATCGTGAACGACTCGGTGCAGGTGGGTGAACTGGCGCTGGATGCCGCCACCTACCGCGTGACCTTCCGGGGTGTGGAACTCAAGGTCGGGCCCACGGAATTCAAGCTGCTGCACTACCTGATGAAACACGCCGAGCGGGTGCACACCCGTGGTACGCTGCTCGACAAGGTCTGGGGAGACCATGTGTTCATCGAGGAGCGTACCGTGGACGTGCACGTCAAGCGATTGAGAGAGTCATTGGGTGAAGCGTCCGGCATGGTGGAAACGGTGCGCGGCGCGGGCTACCGCCTCACGGCGATGAATCACACCGGAAAACCGGCTCAAGGCGCCCCGATCCCGGCCGCATGACCCGTCGTGCCATTGAATTGCTGCTCCTGGTCGCTCTGGGAGCGGTCTGGGGCTGGGCCCATGAGTCGCCCGGTATCACCTTCGCTGGCGGCCTCGTGGGCGCCCTGGTGTGGTCTTTCGTGGATGGCCTGAGGGCGCGGCGCGTGATGCGCTGGCTCAACAAGGGCGAGGCGACCCGGGCCCCCAATCTCAGCGGCGCATGGGGCGAGCTCGTGGAGCGCTGCCGCAAGGTCATCAAGAAGCTGGAGAAAAAGGCGCAGAGCAGCGACGCGCGCCTGGAAGATTTCCTGGCAGCCATCCAGGCTTCGCCCAATGGCGTGGTGCTGCTCGATTCTTCCGGACGCATCGAGTGGTCCAACCTCACCGCCGCCAACCACCTCGGCTTCGACCCCCAGCGCGATCTTGGGCAGTACGTGAGGAATCTGGTGCGCAACCCGGCCTTCACCGCGTACCTGGCGGGGGGCGATTTCGGCCACGAGATCCAGATCGACGGGCCCGGCCCACGGCCGTCGCAGCCCACCAAGATTTCGCTGCAGATCCACCCCTATGGCAAGAAGCGCAAGCTGATGATCACGCGCGATGTGACCGCCGTGCAGCTGGCCGAGACGATGCGGCGCGACTTCGTGGCGAACGTGTCGCACGAGATCCGCACGCCGCTCACGGTGCTCAGCGGCTTTGTGGAGACCATGCAGAGCATCCCGCTGGAAGAGGCGGACCGCACGCGTTACCTCGGTCTCATGAGCCAGCAGGCCCACCGCATGCAGACCCTGGTTAGCGATTTGCTGACCCTCTCCCGGCTGGAAGGCAGTCCCGCACCCGGGCCGGGCGAGTGGATCGATGCCGACGAGCTGCTGAACCATGTGGTGGCCGAGGCGAGGGGACTGACGCACGCGATTGCCGCCACGCCGCACGACATCGAACCGTTGGATGGCCCCGATCTCTGGGTCTCGGGTGCCCGCACGGAGTTGCTGAGCGCGATGTCGAATCTGATGAGCAATGCGGTGCGCTACACGCCGGGCGGCGGACGCATCCGCTCGGGCTGGCGGCGGCGTGCGGACGGTTGGGTGGAGTTCTTCGTCAACGACACGGGGCCGGGCGTGGCCGCAGAACACCTGCCGCGCCTGACCGAGCGCTTCTACCGCGTGGATCGCAGCCGTTCGCGGGAAACCGGCGGCACCGGCCTGGGGCTGGCCATCGTCAAGCACGTGGCACAGCGCCATGGCGGCCACATCGAGGTGCAGAGCGTCCTGGGCGAAGGCTCGACTTTCGCGATTGCCTTGCCCCCGTCGCGCGTGCGCGAGCGCGTCAGCGGCTGACGCGCTGGTAGACCAGCAGGCTTTCCTTGTTGTCGGTCAGCCGACGCACCGTGGCCTTGAAAGCCCATTGCGTGAGGTCGACGCGCTGGTCCAGCGAGCGTTGGTTCTCGGGATCCACCACCAGGCCGCGGCACCGGTTTTCATCCGAGGCACCGGTGCGCACCAACTCGAGGCGGCCGTGGTACTGCAAGGCCGCGATCTGCGCCTGACTCAGGCCATCGACCAGCACACAACTCTGGGGCGAGACCAGGCGCGCGATGCTCCGCGAGATCGGGCCGTAGCTGCGGCCGAAATCCAGCAGAGGCAGCCAGAGCGTCATCAACAACAGCCAGCACAACGTGCTGCCGGCCGCGGGCAGCACCAGGCTCTTCCACAGCGCCTGGCGGTGCCGGCCGACGCGCCAGGCCACGAGCCAGAGCCAGGCGGCCGTCGCGATCGCACCGGCGGCGAAAAGCAGGAAGGAGAACTCGGGCACGAACCCGGGCGCGAGGCGGGCGACGTTGGCGGCGGGCTTGGCGGGAACGCCGGTCTGCATGGCCAGCCAGATCACCCAGATCACCAGCGCACAGCCCGAGAAGAACACCAGCGTGAACCAGTCCACCAGCGCGGCCACGCTGCGGCGCAGGGTGGGCAGGGCGAAGGCCGCCAGCGAAGCCAGCGCGGGCAGGCCCAACAGCAGGGCGCGATCCCGTTCGTCCGACAGCGCGCTGTCCGCGACGCTCACCAGCGCCGCCCACAAGGGCAGCGCCACATGGGGCCGCAGCAACTGGTGGCGCCAGCGCCACAGGGTCCAGAGCACCAGCGGCCAGGCGGGCCAGGTGAACCACACCAGCAGCTTGCCCCAGCTGCGCCACTGCACTTCGGCCCAAGGCGTTTGCAGGGCCGGGGCGGGCACTTGACCGAGGTAAATCGCCACAACGAACACCACCACCAGCGACAGCGCCGCCGACAGCAACGGGTCGCGCCCCGAGACAGGTGCCTCCAGCAACCAGTCGGTCTGCGGAACGGACGAGGGGGGCGTGCGGCGCGAGAGCCACAGAATCAGAAGCAGTCCACTGGCCAGCAGCACCGCGATCCAGGGCGCGCCGCTGAAGACCAGCCCGAGCACGGCGACACCCCAGGCGAACACGCTGCGCAGCGGCCGACGGCTGCCCGCATGCGCGAGCCGCGACGCCGCGAACAGCAGCAGCGACACCCAGGCCAGGCGGGCCAGGTCAGGCGTGGTTTCGTGCGAGAGCTGGGCCAGACCGAGGCAGGCCATGAGTGCCAGCAGGCCTGCATCGGCCAAGGCGCGCGCGTAGTCGGTGGGTTGTGCTTCGCCACCGAAGGCAAAGGCCACCGGTTGCGCGGCGGGTTGGCGTGCCAGGTGGTACACCGTGTACCAAGTGCAGATCAACGTGAGTGCCAGCAGCAAGGCAAACGGGATGCGGACCGCGAAATCGGGTGAGACGAAGGGCAGCAGCCGGATGAAGGCCGCGCCCAGCCAGTAGGGCAAGGGACCGGCTTCTTCGACCGCCAGACCCAGCACCTGGGGACTCCACCAGCCGCTGTGGCCGGCGGCCATTTCCAGCATCACGCCAAATGCGGACACGTCGGCGTTCTTCCAGGGCTCGCGGCCGAGGAAACCGGGCAGCACATAGGCCACGCAGAACAGAATGAGCGCGAGCCGCGGCAGACGGCGCACGGCCGACTGGGTGACGATGGCGGGGGTGGGCTGGTTCACTGCGGCGAATATACAGGGGCGAAAAAAAAGCAGCCGGATCGGGCTGCTTTTCTGAGCAAGGTGCGAACACCCGGGAAAAGCCCGGGCACACGCCGCTTACTTGGCGGTCTTGGCGTAACGGTTGCGGAAGCGCTCGACGCGGCCACCCATGTTGTCCACGCTTTTTTGCGTGCCGGTGTAGAAGGGGTGCGACTCGCTGGAGGTGTCCAGCTTGTACAGCGGCAGCTCGCGGCCGTCTTCCATCTTGATGGTCTCTTTCGTGTTCGCGCAGGAGCGGGTCACGAATTTGAAACCGTTGGAGAGGTCCTGGAAGCAGACTTCGCGGTAGTTGGGGTGGATACCGTCTTTCATGGCGTTTCTTTCAGTTCAGGTGCCGCAGCCGCAACGAAACCGTTTCGTTGTACTTGCCGCAATTAGCAAAGCCTTGGATTATAGCCTTAACCGCCCCGACGCATCATGTCGAAGAATTCGGAGTTGTTCTTGGTCGATTTCATGCTCTTGAGCACCATCTCCATCGCCTCGATTTCGTCCATGTTGTACATGAATTGGCGCAGGATGCGGGTTTTTTGCAGAATTTCGGGCTGAAGCAGCAATTCCTCGCGGCGCGTGCCGCTGCGGTTGAGCTGGATCGAGGGGAACACGCGTTTTTCGTACAGGCGGCGGTCCAGGTGGATTTCGCAGTTGCCGGTGCCCTTGAATTCTTCAAAGATCACTTCGTCCATCCGGCTGCCGGTGTCGACCAGGGCCGTGGCGATGATGGTCAGCGAACCACCTTCTTCGATCTTGCGGGCCGCGCCGAAGAAGCGCTTGGGCCGCTGCAGAGCGTTGGCGTCCACGCCGCCGGTGAGCACCTTGCCGCTGGAGGGCAGCACGTTGTTGTAGGCACGGGCCAGGCGGGTGATGGAGTCGAGCATGATCACGACGTCCTTGCCCAGCTCCACCAGGCGCTTGGCGCGCTCGATCACCATCTCGGCCACGTGCACGTGGCGGGCCGCCGGTTCGTCGAAGGTGGAGGCGATGACCTCGCCGCGCACGGTGCGCTGCATCTCGGTCACTTCCTCGGGGCGCTCGTCGACCAGCAGCACCATGAGCACCACCTCGGGGTGGTTGGCCGTGATGGCGTGGCACAGGTGCTGCATCATCACCGTCTTGCCGCTCTTGGGCGGGGCCACGATCAGCGCGCGCTGGCCGCGGCCGATGGGGGCGATGATGTCGATCACGCGGCCGGTGATGTTCTCTTCGCTCTTGATGTCGCGTTCCAGTCGCATCTGTTCCTTGGGGAACAGGGGCGTCAGGTTCTCGAACATGATCTTGTGCTTGTTGTCCTCGGGGGGCAGGCTGTTGATCTTGTCGAGCTTGTTGAGGGCGAAGTAGCGTTCGCCGTCCTTGGGGATGCGCACCTCGCCTTCGATCATGTCGCCGGTGTGCAGGTTGAAGCGGCGGATCTGGCTGGGCGAGATGTAGATGTCGTCGGTGCTCGCCGTGTAGCTGGTGTCCGGGGCCCGCAGGAAGCCGAAACCGTCGGGCAGCACTTCCAGCACGCCGTCCGCATACACCAGTTCACCGCCCTTGGCGCGCTTCTTGATGATGGCGAACATCAGCTCCTGCTTGCGCATGCGGCCAGGGTTTTCGATCTCAAGCGCTTCGGCCTGCTTGAGGACTTCAGACACGTGCAGTGCCTTGAGTTCGTTAAGGTGCATGGAATTCACTCCGAAAGGGAGTTGAGTCAAAACCGGGGGAGGGGGCGCCGGCGTCCGGATGGCGGACGGTGCGCGGAAAGAAGGGCGGGCGTCTGTCAGGCCCGCTGAAGCAAATTATGACAGGAAATAGGGGGCCGGGGAAACCGTGCCCGGGCGTTGCACCCGGGCACCCTTCAGCAAGGCGTCAGGCCAGTTGCTGGTCGATGAAGGCGGTGAGCTGCGCCTTGCTCACGGCGCCGACCTTGGTGGCGGCCAGCTGGCCATCCTTGAACAGCATCAGCGTGGGGATGCCGCGGATACCGAACTTGGCGGGCACGTCGCGGTTGTCGTCCACGTTGAGCTTGGCGATCTTGAGCTTGCCGTTGTACGAGCCGGCCACTTCATCGAGGATCGGCGCAATCATCTTGCAAGGGCCGCACCATTCGGCCCAGAAGTCCACCAGCACCGGCGCTCCGGCCTCCAGCACATCAGCCTGGAAGCTGGCATCGGAAACGTGTTTGATCAGGTCGCTGGCCATGATTCATCCTAAAAGTCGTTGAACGGGGAGGGGTTACAGTTTGGGTCACATGCCAGCAGTTCAAGGTGTTCTCACACCCTCTGAGCGCACGGTCCGCATCATTGTGACAGAAACACCCATTTCCATGACGCCTGTAAGCTCGATCCGAGAGGCCGGTTCGCCGGCCGCGGGTGAGGGCCATCCATCGATGCGCCAATGGGCGCGCTGGATCGCGCACATCGATCAGGCCATGCAGGACCGTGCCGTGCCCGCCAGCCGTGTGGTGGTGCTGGTGCCCTATGCCCAATTGATGGACGCCGGGCGCAAGGCCTGGGCGGCGTCGCACCCGAGCGGGTTTGCCCCGCGTTTCGAATCCAGCCGCAACTGGGCCGCCAGCCTGCGGCCCTTCCTGCCGGGTCCGGGCGATCTGAGCATGGACATGGCGCGCGACAGCCTGATGGCCGCAGCCCTGATCGAACGCGTGGCACCCGCGCGTGCCGATGCCGCCTTGCGCGCCATCATGGTGGGTCGCCTCGTGGAGGCCGCGCGACAGCTGGCCCCTTTGGCCGCCGCGCTGCCGCCCGAGGAACGGCTGACCTGGGCCGAACCGCTGCGCGCGTCGCTGGCGCCCGCCGCTTCCTCGTTGTACTGGGAGGGGCTGTTGGCCACGCTGGCGCTGACCTGGGTGAGCACCTCCGCCTATGCCACCGATGTGCTGTGGGCGCCGATGGCGCAGCCCGGCGGCCACGCCGATCTGCTGGTGGTGCTGCAGGGCTTTCAGGAAGACCCGTTGGCCATGGCCTTGGCCGCGCGTTGGGGTGAACAATCGCTGGTGTTGTCGCTCGGCGAAATGGACGATGGCGCCAGCGGTTTGCCGGGTCTGCACGCCTGCGGCGACGCGGAAGACGAAGCCCAGCGCGCCGCGGCCTGTGTGATCGCGCAGGTCAACCACGGACACGTGCCGGTGGCGCTGGTGGCCAACGACCGACTGCTTACCCGGCGCGTCAGCGCCATGCTGCATCGTGTGGGTGTGTCGGTGCGCGACGAGACCGGTTGGAAGCTCTCCACCACCCACGCGGCCGCGCAACTCATGAGCGTGCTGCGCGCGGTCGATGCGCGCGCCTCGATGGACGATGTGCTGGACCTGCTCAAGCAGGCCAAGGCCTGGCCCGAGGCACAGGTGCAGCAACTGGAACAGCTCGCGCGCGAAGCGGGTGTGTCGCGCTGGAAGGCCGCGCTGCAGCACGAGCGGCTTGCCGCGGTGATTCCCGAAGGCCTGCCCGCCTGGCTCGAGGGCTTGCAGGTGGGAAGACCCTTGACGATGTGGCTGGGCGACCTGGCCGCGGCGCTCAAGGCCTGTGGCCTGTGGACCTCGTTCGAGAGCGATCCCGCCGGACAACAACTGGTGCAGACCTTGCGTCTGGGGGAAGGCGCGGCCATGGAGCTGGCCGGCGTGACCCAGGCGGTGGACGGGTCCACGCGCGGTGGTGCGCGCCTGTCCCTCAGCGCCTTCACCGCCTGGGTGCGCGATGTGCTGGAGGGGGCGAGCTTCATGCCCCGCAGCGCGGGCGACGCGGCCGTGGTGGTTCTGCCCATGGCGCAGCTGCTGGGGCGGCCTTTCGCCGCCACCGTGGTGCCAGGCTGCGACGAGACGCACCTGAGTCCCAGCCCCGAGCCGCCCGGCGACTGGACGACGGCGCAGCGCGAGTTGCTGGGTCTGCCGTCCCGCGAGGCCTTGGCCCAGGCCGCGGCCAGCGCCTGGCGGGCCACGCTCGCCTTGCCGCATCTGGATCTGCTGTGGCGCACGCAGGAGCGCGGCGAGGCCGTGCTGCCGAGTGCCTGGGTACAGGCGTTGCCGGTGCAACCAGGGGTGGATCCACGTGACCTGCGCCCGCTCACGCCGGCGACCCAACCGAGGCCCGCGCCTTCCGCCAGCGATGTGTTGCCCGAGTCGCTCTCGGCCAGCGCCTACCAGGACTTGCGCGATTGCCCCTACCGTTTCTTCGCGCTGCGCCAGCTGCGCCTGGTCGAGGCCGCCGAGCTCGAAGCCGAGCCGGATCAGCGCGACATGGGCAACTGGTTGCACGCGGTGTTGCGCGCCTTCCATGAGCAGCGCGGCGACACCCGCCCGGGACGCGAGGTGGACCAGGCCTGGCTTGACCGGCTGGCCGACGAGACCGCCACCGCCATGGGCTTGAACGCGGGCGAGGGTGGGGCCGGTTTCCTGCCTTACCAGGCGGTGTGGCCCGCGCTGCGCGAGGGCTATCTGGACTGGCTGGCCGGTTTCGAAGCCACCGACGACCGGCCGGGCCCGCGCTTCGTCCAGGCCGAGGCCGAACGCGTCGCGAACGCAGGACCCTGGAAGCTCTACGGCAAGCTGGACCGCATCGATGCGCAGCACAGCCCCGAAGGACCGATTCCCTTCGTGATCGACTACAAGACCGAAAGCCGCAGCAAGACCCACGACCGCGTGAAAGAGCCACTGGAAGACACCCAGCTGGCCTTCTACGCGGCCCTGCTGCCCGACGACAACCTGCGCGCCGCCTACCTCAGCATCACCGACAAACGCGGCGACAGCGGCAAGGACGGCCCCACCTGGCTCGTGGAGCAACCGGACGTGCTGATGGCGCGTGAGCACCTGCAGGCCGGCCTCGCGCACGACATGGCGCGCGTGGCCGCCGGCCAGCCCATGCCGGCGCTCGGCGAAGGCCGCGTGTGCGACTTCTGCGCCGCACGGGGCCTGTGCCGCAAAGATTTCTGGACGCCCGCATGACGGCACCCGCCTACCGAATCAACGGCGCGCCTGCCGCGCGCGAAGCCTTCTATGCGCTGGCCTGCGATCCCGCGCGCAGCATTGCCGTGGAAGCCTGTGCCGGCGCGGGCAAGACCTGGATGCTGGTCTCGCGCATCCTGCGCGCGATGCTCGACGGCTGCGCGCCGCAGGACATCCTGGCGATCACTTTCACCAAGAAGGCGGCCGGTGAAATGCGCGACCGGCTCAACGCCGAGCTGCGCCGCTGGGCCACGCTGGCCGACGACGCCTTGGCCAATGAGTTGCGCGCGCGTGGTCTGAGCGAGACCGATGCCCGGCGGCGCGTGCCCGAGGCCCGAGGCCTGTACGCGCGCGTCACCGCCATGGGTCGTCCCGTGCAGGTGCGCACCTTCCACAGCTGGTTCGCCGCGTTGCTGCGCGGAGCGCCGCTGTCGGTGCTGCAGGAACTGCAGTTGCCGGTGCAGTACGAGTTGCTCGAAGACGACGCGCGCGCGGTGGCCCAGGTCTGGCCGCGTTTCTACGCGGCGCTCGCCGCCAGTCCCCTCGAGCGAGAGGACTTCATGGCCAGCGTGGCCGAGCACGGTCGCCACCAGACGCTGGTGGCACTGAAAAAGACCCTCGACAAGCGCGTGGAGTTCGCGCTGGCCGATGCGGCAGGTGTGGTCGGGGCATCGGTCGAGCCGATGGCGCAGCGCTACCCGGAGTTCGCGGGGTTCGACGAGCCGGTGCAATGGCTGGTGCAGGACGCCCGTGCCTTCACGCTGCTGCGCGAAGCCGCGCAGGCCCTGGGGCGCGCGAGCGCGCCGACCTTCTCCGCCAAGGGCGTCGAGCTGGAGCAGGCGCTGGGCCAGGCCGATGGCACGGGGGCGCTCACGGCCTTGCTCACGCAGAAGGACGAGCCGCGCAAGTTCAGCGACAAGCTCGCCGGCATCGAGGCCGTGCGTGCCGCGCAGCAACTGGCGCTGCGAACGCTCGAGGCCCTGCGCCAGCACCGTGCCTGGTTGCACCACCAGCGCCTCTCACGCCTGGCCCGCGTGTTGCTCATGAGCTTTGCCACCTTCAAGCGCGAACGCGGCTGGGTCGACATGAACGACGTGGAGGGTGCGGCGCGCCGCCTGCTGGGCGACGCTGAGCTCTCGGGCTGGCTCCAGCAGCGGCTGGACGCGCGCGTGCGCCACGTGCTGATCGACGAATTCCAGGACACCAACCCGTTGCAATGGCAGGCCCTCTACGGCTGGCTCTCGGCCTATGCGGGCGCGGGCCCGGGCGAGGCACCCTGCGTGTTCCTGGTGGGCGACCCCAAGCAATCGATCTACCGCTTCCGTCGCGCCGAGCCGCAGGTGTTCAAGGCGGCGCAGGCCTTCGTGGTGCAAGGCCTGGCCGGTGCGTTGCTCAGTTGCGATCACACGCGCCGCTGTGCGCCAGCGGTGGTGGACGCGCTCAACGCCGCCATGGGGGCGGCGGTGCAGGCCGGCGAATACGGCAGCGACTACCGTCCCCACACCACCGAAAGCACCGCGCAAGGCGAGGTGTTGTGTCTGCCGCAGCTGCCACGCAGCCTGCTGGAGCGAAATCAGTCGGGGAACGATGGCGAGCCCGTGTGGCGCGACAGCCTGACCACGCCGCGCGTGCTGCCCGAAGACAGCCTGGCCGCGCTGGAAGCCGGGCAGGCCGCCGACTGGATCGCCACCGAGGTGGCCGACGGGCGCCTGCTGCCCGACGACATCATGGTGCTGTCGCGCCGCCGCGAGCGCCTGGCCCGGATGCACGAGGCGCTGCTCGAACGCGGCCTGGCCAGCGAACAACCCGAAAAGCTGGAACTCGGCGAAGCGCCCGCGGTGCAGGACGTGGTGGCGTTGCTGGACGCCCTGGTCTCGACCCGGCACGACCTGAGCCTGGCGCGGGCCCTCAAGTCGCCGCTGTGTGGCTGGAGCGACGACGACCTGGCCCAGCTCGCGCGCCTGCGCCAGCGCTGGACGCCGCCGCGCACCGATGGCGCGAGCTCACCAACCCCTCGGCCTTCGTGGTGGGAGGTGCTGCAGCGTTTCGGCGCCTTGCCCGCCGATGAACAGGCGGCGGCCGCCTCCACCCCGGTGCAGGCTGCGCAGTTCCAGGACACCGCGCGGCGCCTCGCGCTCTATCGGGGCTGGCTGCTCAGCTTGCCGCCGCACGATGCGCTGTCCGCCCTCTACGACCATGGGGACGTGCTCGCGCGCTTCGCGCAAGCCGTGCCCGCGAGCCAGCGCGCCACCGTGCTCGCCCAACTGCGCGACCTGCTGACCCAGTCGCTCGCGCAGGATGGCGGCCGCTTCCTCACCCCGTACCGCTTCGTGCGTGCGCTCAAGGCGGGTGGCATCAAGGCCACCGCAGTGCAGACGCCCGGCGCTGTGCGCCTGCTCACCATCCACGGGGCCAAGGGCCTGGAAGCCCACACCGTGCTCATGCTCGACACCGATTCCGGCTCCGCCCGGCCCGAGAGCATGGGCGTGCTGGTGGACTGGCCGGGCGAAGACCCGCTGCCGCGCCGCTTCGTGTTCCTGGCCAGCGAAAAATCGCCACCGGCCTGCGCGGTGGAGGCCTTGCAGCAGGAGCAGCAGGCGCGCTCGCTGGAGGAACTCAACGCCCTCTATGTGGCCCTGACGCGTGCCGAGTCGCGGTTGGTGATCTCCAGCTTCGAACCGCACAAGCGCGGCACCACCACCTGGTACGCACGTTTGCAGCCGTTGGCCGCGCCGCTGGAGGCACCGTCGCCCGCGGCCGACGCCGGTGGCCCCCCTTCGGTGCAAGCCCAGGTCTTCCACCTGCCGAGCTTGCCTCCTCTGACCGTGGAGACCGCCTCCGTGGTGAATGCGGAAGTCGCACTGCCCGTGGACGACACCGCCAACCGCATCGGCCTGGCGCTGCACCGCCTGCTGGAATGGAGGCCCACGCCGGCCCAGGGTTTCGATTGGGCACCCGAACACACGCAGGCCGTGGCGCGCGAGTTCGCGCTCGACCCGGTCCAGGCGCGCGATGTGCTCGCCATGGCCCAACGCATCGTGAGCGGCGAGGCTGCCTGGGCCTGGGATGCGGAGGCGCTCAATCACTGGGGCAACGAGGTCGAGCTTTTCCACCAGGGCGAGTTGCTGCGCCTGGACCGCCTGGTGCGCCGCCGCGACAGCGGCGACTGGTGGGTGCTGGACTACAAGAGCGCCGCCCACCCCGAGCGCCAGCCCGAGCTGCTCGCGCAGATGGAGGGTTACCGCCAGGCCATGGCGCAGGCCCGGCCGGGCGAAGCCGTGCGGCTGGCCTTCATCAACGCTCAGGGCCGGCTCATCGAGCTGGCCGTTGCATCAAGTTCTTCATGACCGATTCGAGTTCTTTTCTGCCTGTCGATGTGGCCGTCATCGGCGGCGGCCCCGCCGGCCTGATGGCCGCCGAAGTCATGGGCCGTGCCGGTCTCAACGTGCACCTGTTCGACGCCATGCCTTCGGTGGGCCGCAAGTTCCTGCTCGCGGGCAAGGGCGGCATGAACCTCACGCACGCCGAAGCGCTGCCGGCCTTCGTGGGCCGCTACGGCGCGCAGGCAGACCACCTGCGCCCGCTGCTCGAGACCTTCGGGCCGCGGGCCGTGCGCGACTGGGCCACCGGCCTGGGCATCAGCACGTTCGTGGGCAGCTCGCAGCGCGTCTTTCCCACCGACATGAAGGCCGCGCCGCTGCTTCGGGCCTGGCTGCACCGGCTGCGCCATCCCGAGGCCGGTGGCACGCCGGTGGGCTTCCACATGCGCCACCGCTGGACGGGCTGGGACGGCACAGCCCTGGTGTTCGACACGCCGCAGGGGCCGCTGCGGGTGCAGTCCCGCGCCGCCGTGCTTGCACTGGGCGGCGCGAGCTGGGCGCGCCTGGGCTCCGACGGCGCCTGGGTGCCCCGGCTGCAGGCCGAGGGCGTTGACGTGGCGCCGCTGCAGCCCAGCAACTGCGGCTTCGACGTGGCGGGCGGCTGGAGCCCTTTCTTCCTGGAGCGTTTCGCGGGCCAGCCGTTCAAGTCGGTGGCCGTGCGGTTCACGGACAGCCTGGGGAACGGTTTTCAGCGCAAGGGCGAGTTCGTCGCCACGGCCACTGGTGTCGAAGGCAGCCTGATCTATGCCGTGTCGGGCCTGTTGCGCGATCAGATCGCGCGCGAGGGCCGGGCCACGTTCGAACTGGACCTGCTGCCCGACCGCACGGCCGAACAGGTGCTGGCCCAGGTGGCGCATCCGCGCGGTTCGCGCAGCCTCTCGAGCCACCTCAAGAGCCGGCTCGGCTTGGAGGGCATCAAGATGGCCATCGTCAATGAATTGTTGAGCAAGGACGCGATGCACGAGCCTGCCCGACTGGCCGCCGCGCTCAAGGCCTTGCCCATCACGCTGGCCGCCGCGCGACCCATTGACGAAGCCATCAGCAGCGCCGGTGGCGTGCGCTGGGAGGGGCTGGACGATGGCCTGATGGTGCGGTCGCGACCGGGCCTGTTCTGTGCGGGCGAAATGCTCGACTGGGAAGCGCCCACCGGGGGCTATCTGCTGACGGCCTGCCTGGCCAGTGGGGTGGCGGCCGGTGAGGGCGTGCGCCGCTGGCTGGCCACCTGATTCAGTGGGCCGAGCTTTTCGAGAGCAGGTTGAGCACCAGGACGCCCGCCACGATCAGGCCCATGCCCAGCATGCCGGCGGCATCGAGCTTCTGGCCGAACACCAGCCAGCCGATCAATGCGATGAGCACCACGCCCACGCCCGACCAGACGGCGTAGGCGATGCCCACAGGAATGGTGCGCAAGGTCAGGGACAGCAGGTAGAACGCCGCGCCGTAGGACACCACGACGATCGCCGAAGGCCAGAGCTTGCTGAAGCCCTCGCTGGCTTTCAGGGCGGAGGTGCCGACGACCTCGGCGGCAATGGCCAGCCCGAGCAGGATCCAGGGGTTCATCGCCGGCCGTTCAGTCCACCAGGGCCTGCAGGTTCAAGGGATAGGACTTGCCCAGCCACAGCGCGCCGTCGCGGTGATCGCTCAGCGCGTCGCCGGTGTTGGGGTGGATGAGCACATCCAGCGCAGCGTGGTTCAGGGCGAGCCAGCTCACCACGTGAGCGAACTCGGGGGCATCGAAAGCCACCTGGTAGGTCCAGGCCGGGTGCGGCCCGACCGGTTTTTCGTGGAAGCGCCCGATCTGCACGTGGGCGGCGAGTTCGGCGGCGATGACTTCGCGCAAAGCCCAGGCGGCATCGCGCGTGTCCGCACCAAAGTACACGTGGGCATGCCAGCTGGCAATGGAGGCGGGGTCGCGCACGGACATGGTGGGATGAGAAGAAGGTGACGAGCCTTGACCCCGGCACTGGATTCACAGTTAGGGCTGCTTGGTTCCCCACCTGACCCGGTTGGCCGCTTCACCATGCGGGAAGGCCCGTCGAGGTCGATTGTAGGCGATGGGGGGTGTCGATGCCGGATCACCTTGCAATACCCGCCGCTTAGAATCGTCGCCATGTCCTATGTCGTCCTGGCCCGCAAATACCGCCCGCGCAATTTCACCGAAATGGTGGGGCAGGGCCATGTGGTGCAAGCGCTCTCGAATGCCTTGACGACCCAGCGCCTGCACCACGCCTACCTGTTCACCGGGACGCGTGGCGTGGGCAAGACCACGGTCTCGCGCATCCTGGCCAAGTCGCTCAACTGCCTGGGTGCCGACGGGCAGGGTGGCATCACCGCCGAGCCTTGCGGCGTGTGCCAGGCCTGCACCGACATCGACAGTGGCCGTTTCGTCGATTACACCGAGCTCGATGCCGCTTCCAACCGGGGCGTGGACGAAGTTCAGGCCCTGCTGGAGCAGGCGGTCTACAAGCCGGTGCAGGGGCGCTTCAAGGTCTTCATGATCGACGAGGTGCACATGCTGACCAACACGGCGTTCAACGCCATGTTGAAGACGCTGGAAGAGCCGCCCGAGTACCTCAAGTTCGTGCTGGCCACGACGGACCCGCAGAAGGTGCCGGTGACCGTGCTGTCGCGCTGCCTGCAGTTCAACCTGCGGCCGATGGCACCCGAAACCGTGCTGGAGCATTTGCAACAGGTGTTGCAAGCCGAAAACGTGCCTGCCGAGGTGCAGGCGCTGCGCCTGCTGTCGCGCGCCGCTCGCGGCTCCATGCGCGACGCGCTTTCGCTCACCGACCAGGCGATCGCCTTTGGCGGCGGCCAGTTGCAGGAGGCCACGGTGCGCCAGATGTTGGGCGCGGTGGACCGCTCCTATGTGCTGCGCCTGATCGATGCGCTGGCCCGCGCCGATGGCGCCACGGTGGTCGATACCGTGGACGCGCTGCGCGTGAATGGCCTGAACGCCGCGTCCACGCTGGAAGAGATGACCGGCGTGCTGCAGCGCATGGCCGTGCTGCAGGCCGTGCCCGACCGCGCCCAGGCCGAAGGCCTGGACGACCCCGATGAAGCGCAGATCGCGCGGCTGGCGCAAAGCCTGCCGGCCGACGAGACGCAACTGCTCTACAGCCTGTGCTTGCACGGGCGCGGCGAGCTGGGCCTGGCCCCCGACGAGTACGCCGCGCTCACCATGGTGCTGCTGCGGCTGATGGCCTTCAAACCCGCCAACACGGCCGCTGTCAGCGCCGCGGCGGAAAAAAAAACACTGAAAACGGCTGAAGCGCCCGTCGCGGAGGTGGTCGCACCCGCGGCTGCGTTGGCGCCCACGCCGGTGCCGATGGTGCGTTTGCCGGTGGTGAACCCGCCGCCGGCCGTCGCTCCACCCGCGCCCGTGAGGGCGCCGCAGCCCTCCGCGATGGCTGTGTCGGCACCCGCCGCCGCGCCGCAGATGCCCGCCGAACCGGTGGACGATGCGCCCTGGCCCGAGGACGATGGCCCACCCTGGGAAGAGGCCGAACCGGCGCCACCCCGTGTCATGGCCATCCCGGTGCGCGATGCCGGTGAACCCGGCCCGGCGGATCAGCCACAGGCCCGCGACGAACACGGCACACAAACTGTGTTGCCCGCCGCGCCCGGTGGCAGCGTCGAAGGCGATTTCTGGTTCGAGACTGTGATGCAGCTCGTGCGCGCGGAAGCCATCACCGCGCTGGTGCGCGAGCTGGGCTTGCAATCGCAACTGATCGCGCGCGACACGGACCAGTGGATGCTGCGCGTGGAGCGCAGCTCGCTCAACCAGGGCAATACGCGCGAACGCCTGGCCACGGCGCTGAAGACCATCGGCCACGAGGTGCGCCTCTCGGTCGAGATCGGCAGCGTTTCGGACTCGCCCGCGCGCCGCGTGGCGGCGGAAGCGGCGCGCCGCCAGCGCGAGGCCGAGGCGCACATCCTGAACGACCCCTTCGTCCAGACCATGATGCGCGACTTTGGCGGCAAAATCGTGCCCGGTACCCTCAAGGCCATCACCACGGCCTGAGCCTCTTTTCTTTTTTCACTCGGAACGTTAGGAAGACCATGTTCAACAAAGGACAACTCGCCGGCCTCATGAAGCAGGCCCAGGCCATGCAGGACAACCTGAAGAAAGCCCAGGACGAGCTGGCCTTCATCGAGGTCACGGGCGAATCGGGCGCGGGCCTGGTGAAGGTGCTCATGACCTGCAAGCACGACGTCAAGCGCGTCACCATCGACCCCAGCCTGCTGGCCGACGACAAGGACATGCTGGAAGACCTCGTGGCCGCCGCGTTCAACGCCGCGGTGCGCAAGGCCGAAGAAACCTCGGCCGAGAAGATGGGCAAGCTCACGGCCGGCATGCCCGGCCTGCCGGGCGGCATGAAGTTCCCGTTCTGATCCCCATCGCGCGGGCTCCTTCGCTCACCGATGGCTGAAAACCACTCGCTCGAACTGCTTGTGCAGGCGCTGCGCCGCCTGCCTGGCGTGGGGGTGAAGTCGGCACAGCGCATGGCCTTCCATCTGCTGCAGCATGACCGCGACGGCGCCGTGCAGCTTGCCCGCGCGCTGGAGCACGCGGCCAGCTCGGTGAAGCACTGCAGCCTGTGCCACACCTTCACCGAAGACGACATCTGCCCCACCTGCCGCGATCCCCGGCGCGACCGCAGCCAGCTTTGCGTGGTGGAGACACCCGCCGATCAGGCCGCGATGGAGCGCACCGGTGCCTACAAAGGCCTGTTCTTCGTGCTCATGGGCAAGCTCAGCCCGCTCGATGGCGTGGGCCCGCGCGACATCGGTCTGCAGAAACTCTTTGACCGCATCAGCGCGCCGGCCGAACAAGGGGAGCCCGAGGTGCGGGAAGTCATCCTGGCCACGAACTTCACCGCCGAAGGTGAGACCACGGCCCACGTGATCGCACAGGCGCTCAAGGGCCGCACGGATGTGCAAGTGACCCGCCTGGCCCGGGGTGTGCCGGTGGGCAGCGAGCTGGAGTACGTGGACCTGGGCACGATCGCCCATGCCCTGGTGGACCGGCGCTGACCGGCGCCATTTCTTCTCGAAAGCGCTTCATCATGAAACTGGCAGGATTGACCGTGGCGTATTGGGCGGTGGTGGTGGCTTCGCTGTTGCCGATCGGCTGCGCTTGGCTCGCCAAATCGGGCACGTTCTCCAAGCCGCGCCGCGATGGTGGTTTCGACAACCAGCACCCGCGCGAATGGCTGGCGCGCCAGAGCGACTGGCGGGCACGCGCGAACGCCGCGCAGGCCAACAGTTTCGAGGCGCTGCCGTTCTTCATTGGCGCAGTGATCATCGCGCACCAGCTCGGCGCTTCACAGGTTCGCCTGGACGTTCTCGCCTTTCTGTTTGTCGTGCTGCGGGTGCTCTACATCATGATGTACGTGGCCAACCTCGCCACGGCGCGCAGCCTCGCGTGGACCCTGGCACTGATCGTCAATCTCGCGATCCTTTTCGTTTGACGCGCGCTTGCGTTCGACGCCGTTACATCAGCTTGCAAGTGCTCGGTACAAACCCGCTCGGGATTGGTCCTGATGCGGGTTTGCGGCCCGCCCTCTAGTCTCAAGGCTCATCCAAAGAATGTGCCGAGAGAGGAAACCGGGTCATGTGGAGTCGCCGAAACTGGGGACGTGTCTGTGCGTTGAGCGTGGCGTCGGTCGCCGTACCGTCCTTGCGCGCGCAGCCGGCGCCGGCCTCTGCGGCGCCACCCACACCTCGACCCGGTGCGCCCAAACTGGCGATTGCGGTCGATAGCCGCTCCTCGTTCTGCTACCTTCCACTGACCATCGCGGAACGCCTCGGGTACTTTGCCCAGGAAGGCATCGATGTGGAGGTGCGCGAGTTTCCCGATGTGGCGCAGTCGCTGCACGCCTTGCAGAGCGGTGCGGCCCATGTGCTGTCCGGCCCGTACCCGAACACGATCGCACTGCAGGCGCGTGGCCAGAACCTCCAGTCCTTCGTGTTGCAGGGGCGAGCGCCGCAGGTGGTGGTGGGGGTGTCGCTGGAGACCATGGGCCACAACGGCGGGGTGGCCGACCTGCGCGGCCGCCGCGTGGGGGTGATGGCCACCAGTGCGGCCTCGCACCGCGTGGCGAGCCTGGTGTTGGGCAAGGTCGGGCTGCGCGCCGCCGATGTGCGCTACGTGCCGTTGGCGAATGCCGCGGCGGCGGTTCAGGCGTTTCGCCGCGGTGAGCTCGATGCGATCAGCTACACCGACCCGACCGTGACGCAACTGGAGCAGATGGGTGCGCTCAAGGTGGTGGCCGACACGCGCAGCACGCGCGGCACGGCCGAGGTTTTTGGCGGTCCCTTGCCCTCCGGCTGTCTGTGCGCGCCGGGGAGCTTTCTGACGCAGTACCCCAAGGCCAGCCAGGCGATGGCCGATGCGATGGTGCACGCGCTCAAATGGCTGCAGACGGCGGGCCCATCCGACATCATCAAGGTGGTGCCCGAGCGCTACTTTCAGGGTGACCGCGCGCTGTACCTGGCGGCCTTCGCCCGCGTGCGCGAGGCCTGGACGGTCGACGGCATGATGCCCGAGACCGGGCCGGCCACGGCGGCGCGCATGTTGGCGCAGTTCGAGGAGCCCGGCTCGCTGCAGCGTGTGGATCTGGCGCTTACCTTCACCAACGACTTCGCACGCAAGGCCAAGGCCCGGTTCCGGGCCTGATCCTGGCGCGAGCGCCCGATCGCTCAGTTCTTCTTGTCGGACTTGCCGCTGGACGCCACGCGCGTCTTGCTCGCGCTGGTGGCGGTCTTGGACTTGGTCTTCACCGGCTTGCTCGCGGTGGGCGAGGCCTTGCGCGCCGGCGTGGCCGTGGCCGACTTCTTGGCAGGGGCCTTGCTCGGCGGGGAGGCCTTGGCCACCGCGACCCGCTGCGGCAGCATGAGCGTGACGCGCTGGCCCGGTTTGAGCGCCGCGTTCACGGCCAGCTTGTTCCAGCCCGCCACGCTCACCGGGCTCACGCCATAGCGCTGAGCCAGGCGCGTCAGGTTCTCGCCCTTGCGCGCCTTGACGGTGGTGCGCTTGAGGATGACCTCCGGCTGGAAGCTGATCTGGCCGTTGTCGGCCACGTGCACCGGCACGTCGCCGTTGCGCTTGTCGGTGCGCGGCACGAGCAGGCTGGAGCCGGCGCGCACCTGCATGCGCGGCGGAATGTTGTTGACCGCGCGCAGCTCGGCTTCGCTCATGCCCGCCCGGTCGGCGGCCTGGGCCACGGACATGGTGGTGGGCACGACCCAGGCCGTCCAGCTGGCCAGGGGGCCGGTGTGGGATTGCAGGTTGCGCTGGAAGATCAACGCGTTGTCCCAGGGCAGCAGCACATGCGGCGTGCCGGCGGCCATCACGATGGGCTGGCGCAGCGAGGGGTTGAGCGCGCGGAAGTCTTTTTCCGCGACCTCGGCCAGGCGGGCGATGAGAGCGACATCCATGTCCCGCTCCAGCGCGACGGTGTCGAAGAAGGGGTGGTTGCCGATCAGGGGCAGGGTGGTGTTGTAGGCCTCGGGCCGCGCCAGGATGTTCTCCACCGCCTGCAGCTTGGGCACGTACAGGCGCGTTTCCGCCGGCATGTTGAGGTCGGTGTACCCGGTGGGCTTGCCCAGGCGCTGGTTGTTGGTGATGGCGCGGTTGACGTTGCCCTGGCCCCAGTTGTACGCCGCCAGCGCGAGGTGCCAGTCCCCGAAGCGGCCGTACAGCTGCTGCAGGTAGTCGAGCGCGGCCCGCGTGGAGGCGAGCACGTCGCGCCGATCGTCGCGGAAAGCGTTCTGCTTGAGGTCGAACGACTGGCCGGTGGCGGGCATGAACTGCCACATGCCTGCGGCGCGCGCGCTGGAGACGGCCTGCGGGTTGAAGGCGCTTTCGATGAAGGGCAGCAGGGCCAGCTCCATGGGCATGTTGCGGCGCTCGATCTCCTCCACGATGTGGAACAGGTAGCGGCTGGAGCGCTCCGTCATGCGCTGCATGTAGTCGGGCCGGGTGGCGTACCACTGCTCGCGGTCGCGCACCAGGTCGCCTTCGAGGTCGGGCATGGCGAAGCCACGGCGGATGCGGTCCCAGAGGTCGGCCGGGGCGTCCAGCGTCGTCACGCTGGAGAGCGCGGTTTCGGCCGTGCCGATGGTGCTCAGGGGCACATCGCTGGGCAGGCGGTACGAGGGCAGGCGCGGCGCGTTGGCGGCGACGGGTGGCGTGGCGTTGGGCGCGCCGGTGGCGCCGCTGCCGGCTTCGGGCAGCGCCGTGGTGGCGCAGCCGGACACCAGCAGCACCAGGGCCGTGCCGGCCAGCGTCAGCCAGCGGCGGGCGGGGCCGGTGGACAGGGGAGCACAGGCGGGAGCGGGAAGGGCGGTCGGGAAGGCAGGGGTCATCTGAAAACGTTTTTCCATTCGCGAAGCGTGGCGAAAACCGACACGGCATCGGTGGCAGTGCCCGGCTCGTGGGCCTGGGCGGAGCGCACGACGGCGGTTTCGCCGGTGCGCAAGAAAGGATTGATCTGTTTTTCCAGCCCGATGGAGCTGGGCAGCGTGGGAAAGTTCTGCGCGCGTTGCGCCTGGCAGTGGGCGGTGTAGGCCGCCAGCTCGGCATTGCCGGGCTCCACCGCCTGCGCGAACTTGAGATTGGACAGCGTGTACTCGTGGGTGCAGCACACGCGGGTGGAGGCGGGCAGGGCGGCCAGCCGGGTGAGCGAGTCCAGCATCTGGGCCGGCGTGCCCTCGAACAGGCGTCCACAACCGCCCGAGAACAGCGTGTCGCCACAGAACAGCAGCGGTGCGCCGTCCAGGGCGGGTGTGTAGTAGGCGATGTGGCCGGCAGTGTGCCCCGGCACCTCGATCACCTCGAAGCGCAGGCCGAGCACCTCCACCGACTCGCCTTCGCCGACGCGCTGCAGCGGCTCGGGCATGGGCTCGAAGGCCGGGCCGATCACACGCGCGCCAGTGGCCTCGCGCAGTTCGGCCACGCCACCGGTGTGGTCGGCGTGGTGGTGGGTGATCAGGATGGTGTCCAGCCGCAGGCCTTCCTGTGCCAGCCACCGGGCCACGCCCGCGGCTTCGCCAGGGTCCACGACCAGCGCCTGGGCGCCGTCGTGCAGGGCCCAGATGTAGTTGTCGCTGAAGGCCGGGATCGGAATGAGGTGCATGGGACGGATGTCGGGTAGGGCGTGTAGAGTGCGGGGCTGGCCTTCCCGGTGGTTTGCAGTGTCGCAGACTTCCTGCCGGAACCGGCTTCGGCCCCACCGCACATGACCGCAAAAATTATAGGGTTGACCGATTGGTTTTCGACCGCGCCCGGCCAGTACCTGCTGGCGTGGGAGCAGGCCCAGTTCGACCTGGCGGTGGCCGACCTCTTTGGCTACAACGCCTTGCAGCTCGGTTTGCCCGAGCTGGAGGGCCTGCAGGCCAACCGCATGCCGCACCGCTGGCTGGCGCTGCCCGAGGTGCTGCCGGCCAGGGCCGAGGGCCGCGCCCCGCGCGTGGCCCTGATCACCGACGCGGCCGCCCTGCCGTTCCCCGAGGCCAGCCTGGACCTGGTGGTGCTGCCCCACACGCTGGAGTTCAGCGCCGACCCGCACCACGTGCTGCGCGAGGTCGAGCGCGTGCTGGTGCCCGAAGGCCGGGTGGTGATCTCGGGCTTCAATCCCACGAGCCTGTGGGGCCTGCGCCAGGGGCGCGGCCGGTTCTGCGCCCGGGTGGGCCTCAACGCCTTCGGCGCCTCCAGCCTGTACCTGCCTGAAGCAGGGGATTTCATCGGTCCCTGGCGCCTGCGCGACTGGCTGAGGCTGCTCAGTTTTGAAGTAGAGTCGGACCGCTTTGGCTGCTACCGCCCGGCGATGCGCACCGACACCTGGTTGCAGCGCTACGCCTGGCTGGACCGCGCCGGTGCCCGCTGGTGGCCCATCTTCGGCGCGGTGTATTTCGCGGTGGCGGTCAAGCGCGTGCGCGGCATGCGCCTGCTGGGCCCGGCCTGGAAGCCCAGGCGCGCCACCTCGGCCGCCCCGGTGTCGGTGACCCACCGGCACTGAACGCCGCCGCGCCCCTCCCTTTTTGTATTCAGGAGTTTTTTTTGAACCATGTGGTGATCTACACCGACGGTGCCTGCAAGGGCAACCCCGGGCCTGGCGGCTGGGGCGTGTACCTCAAGTCAGAGGGTTTCGAGAAGGAGTTGTGGGGAGGCGAGCGCGAAACCACCAACAACCGCATGGAACTCACCGCGGTGATCGAAGGCCTGGCCGCGCTCAAGCGCCCCTGCCGGGTCTCGCTGTACCTCGACAGCCAGTACGTGCGCCAGGGCATCACCGAGTGGATCCACGGCTGGAAACGCAAGGGCTGGGTCACGGCGGCCAAGCAGCCGGTGAAGAACGCCGACCTCTGGCGCAAGCTCGATGGCCTGGTGCATGCCGGACCCCACCAGATCGAATGGCACTGGGTCAAAGGCCACGCCGGCGACCCGGGCAACGAACGGGCCGACGCCCTGGCCAACCGAGGCGTGCCGGCCTGAGTCCTACAGGGGAAATCCCGTCACCGGCGGCCCCCACCCACTGCTACATTTCGTTTCATCGATCTGTGCCATGCCCCACGGGGGTAAGGCGTCCTTTTCCCCGGCAGTGGAATCCATGGCGAACAAAGCGCTTTACGTGGTGGTGGCCGTCGTTGGCATCGGTCTGGCCTCCTGTGCGGCCTGGTGGCTGCAGAACCGGGATGCCATAGCCCCGCCTGTGGCCGGCACCGGACCGGGCGCTTCCGGTGCAACGGCCGGTGGCGCACCCGGCGTGGAGGTGACGCGGGTGAAGGCCATCCGGCTGCAGGACGACGCCCAGGCCGTGGGCACCCTGCGCTCCCGCCAGAGCGTGACGCTCAAGCCCGAGACCAGCGGCCGGGTGGCCCGGATCGTCTTCGCGGACGGCGCCCGGGTCAAGGCGGGCCAGTTGCTGGTGCAACTCGACGACACCTTGCAGCGCGCCGAGTTGAGCCAGGCGCAGGCCCAGTTGTCCATCGCGCGCGCCAACCTCAAGCGCAACCAGGAGCTGGTGGCGCAGAACTTCGTGGCCCAGCGCGTGGTGGAGGAAAGCCAGGCCAACCTGCAGGTGGCCGAAGCCCAGGTGGCGCTGGCCGACGCGCGGCTGCAGCGCATGCGCATCACCGCCCCGTTCGCGGGCACCGTGGGCCTGCGCAGCATCAACCTGGGGGCCTACGTGAAGGACGGCGACAACCTCGTGAACCTCGAGGACACGTCCATGCTCACGGTGGACTTCCGCTTGCCGGAGCGCTACCAGACCCAGCTCGCCCCGGGCCAGGTGGTGCAGGTGCAGCTCGATGCCTTGCCGAACCGCTCGTTCGAAGCCAAGGTGCTGGCCGTGGACCCGCTGCTCGACGCCAATGGCCGCTCCATCTCCGTGCGGGCCGTCATGCCGCCCGCAGCCGACAACGTGTTGCGTCCCGGCATGTTCGCGCGCGTGCTGATCGTCTTCTCGGTCAACGAGCGCGCGTTGGTGGTGCCCGAGGAAGCCCTGGTGCCCCAGGCCGGCAAGCAGTACGCCTACGTGCTCGACGAACAGGGCGAGGGCGACGCGAAGAAGCGCCACTCGCGCCGGGTGGAAGTGGCCCTGGGCGCGCGCCGGGGTTCGGATGTCGAGGTGGTCAGCGGCCTGCGGCAGGGCGACACCGTGGTGATCGCCGGCCAGCAGCGGCTGCAGCGCGATGGCACCGCGGTGCGGGTCGTGAACATGGCTGCGCCTGCCGCCGCTGAAACGGCCCCGGCGCCGGCGCGCTGAACCCTCAGGAACTCGCATGCAACTGCCTGAGATCTCGATCCGGCGCCCGGTGTTCGCCTCGGTGCTGTCCCTGCTCATCCTGCTGGTGGGCATCGTGTCGTTCAACGGCCTGACGGTGCGCGAGTACCCCAAGATCGATGAGCCCACCGTCACGGTCTCCACGCGCTTCGGCGGGGCGTCCAGCGAGGTGATCGAGTCGCAGGTCACCAAGCCGCTGGAAGACTCGCTCGCGGGCATCGAGGGGCTGGACGTGATCACCTCGATCAGCCGCCAGGAACAGAGCCAGATCACGGTGCGCTTCAAGCTCGAGCGCGACCCCGACTCGGCCGCCGCCGATGTGCGCGACAAGGTCAGCCGCGTGCGCCAGCGCCTGCCGCAGGACGTGGACGAGCCGGTGATCGCCAAGGTGGAGGCCGACGCCTCGCCCGTGATCTGGCTGGCCCTTACCTCCGACACCCACAGCGCGCTGCAGCTCAGCGATTTCGCCAACCGCCTGGCCAAGCCCGTGCTGCAAACGGCGCCCGGCGCGGCCGAGGTGCGCGTGTACGGCGAGCGCCGCTATTCCATGCGCATCTGGATGGACCCGGACCGCCTGGCCGCTTACGCGCTGACCGTGCAGGACGTGGAAGACGCCCTGCGCCGCTCCAACCTGGAAGTGCCGGCTGGCCGCATCGAGAGCACGCTGCGTGAGTTCAACGTGACCGCCGCCACCGACCTGCAGACGCCCGAGCAGTTTTCGGCGGTGGCGATCCGCAACGTCAACGGCCAGACCATCCGCATCGCCGACGTCGCGCGCGTGGTGCAGGCGCCGCAGGACGAACGCACCTCGGTGCGGCTCAATGGCCGCGACGCGGTCTCGCTCGGCGTGATCCGGCAGGCGACCGCCAACCCGCTGGAGCTCTCGGCCGCCGTGCGGCAGATGCTGGAGAAGGTCAAGCAGGACCTGCCCGCCGGCGTGAACGTGGACATCGCCAACGACAACTCGGTCTTCATCGACCGCTCGATCAAGGCGGTCTACACCACCATCGCCGAAGCCGTGGTGCTGGTGGCGCTGGTCATCTTCGTGTTCCTGCGCACGCTGCGCGCCTCGATCATTCCGCTCATGACCATCCCGGTCAGCCTGATCGGCGCGTTCGCGCTGATGGCGATGTTCGGTTTCTCCATCAACACGCTCACGCTGCTGGCCCTGGTGCTGGCCATCGGCCTGGTGGTGGACGACGCCATCGTGATGCTGGAGAACATCTACCGGCACATCGAGGAGGGCATGAAGCCCTTCGATGCGGCGATCCAGGGCGCGCGGGAAATCGGCTTTGCCATCGTGGCGATGACGCTCACGCTGGCGGCGGTGTACGCGCCGCTGGCCTTCACGCCCGGCCGCACCGGCCGTCTGTTCGCCGAGTTCGCGCTGGCGCTGGCCGGGGCGGTGGTGGTTTCCGGCTTCGTGGCGCTCACGCTTTCGCCCATGCTGTGCTCCAAGCTGCTGCGGCACAACCCCAACCCGGGCCGGTTCGACCGGGGCATGGAGCGCGTGCTCAATGCGGTCACGCGCGGCTTCAGCCGGGTGCTGGGCGCCTCGCTGCGGGTTCGCTGGCTGGTGGTGGCGGTCATGGCCGGCAGCGCGCTGGTCAGCGCGTGGATGCTGCAGACCATGCGCCAGGAGCTCGCGCCGATCGAGGACCGCGGCGTGATCCTGGCCAACATCAACGGCCCGGATGGCGCCACGCTGGCCTACACCCGCAAGTACGCGGAGGCGATCGAGAACATCGCCCAGGACTACCCCGAATTCGACCGCATCTTCGTCAACGTGGGCAACCCCTCGGTGGCGCAGGGCGTGGTGTTCATGCGCGCGCTGCCCTGGGAAGAGCGCGAGCGCTCCACGCAGCGCATCGCGCGCGAGATCACGCCGCGCCTGGCGTCGCTGCCGGGCATCAGCGCCTTTCCCATCACGCCGCCCTCGCTCGGGCAGGGCTTTCGCGAGCGCCCGATCAACTACGTGATCGTCACCTCCGACAGCTACGAGAACCTGGCGCAAACCGTGCGCCGCTTCCAGGACGAGCTGAGCAAGAACCCGGGCCTGGTGCAGATCGACACCGACCTGCGCCTGAACAAGCCCGAGATCCGCATGGACGTGGACCGCGAGCGCGCGGCCGACATGGGCGTGAACGTGGACGCCATCGCGCGCACCGTCGAGACCATGCTGGGCGGCCGCATCGTCACGCGCTACAAGCGCGACGGTGAGCAGTACGACGTGGTGGTGCAGACCGTCTCGGGCAACCGCAGCACGCCCGAAGACATCGATCGCCTGTTCGTGCGCGGCCGCAACGACGCCATGATTCCCCTGGCCTCGCTGGTCAAGATCAGCGAGGTGGTGGTGCCGCGCGAGCTCAACCACTTCGGCCAGCGCCGCAGCGCGTCCCTCACGGCCAACCTGGCGCCCGACTACTCGTTGGGCGAGGCGCTGCAGTTCATGGACAAGACCGCGCGCGAGGTGCTGCCCGCCGGCTACACCACCGACCTGAACGGCCAGAGTCGCGAGTTCCGCAACGCCTCGGGCTCGCTGGCCATCGTCTTCGCGCTCTCGCTGCTGTTCATCTACCTCGTGCTCGCGGCGCAGTTCGAGAGTTTCGTCGACCCCTTCATCATCATGCTCAGCGTGCCGCTGTCCATGATGGGCGCGCTGCTCGCGCTCAAGCTGACGGGCGGCACGATCAACGTGTTCAGCCAGATCGGGCTCATCACGCTGGTGGGCCTGATCACCAAGCACGGCATCCTGATCGTGGAGTTTGCCAACCAGCTGCGCGACCAGGGGCTGGAAAAATTCGAGGCCGTCAAACAGTCGGCTGCGCTGCGCCTGCGCCCCATCCTGATGACCACCGGCGCCATGGTGCTGGGCGCCATTCCGCTGGCATTGGCGTCCGGTGCGGGGGCCGAGAGCCGGCAGCAGATCGGCTGGGTGATCGTGGGCGGCATGAGCGTGGGCACGCTGCTGACCATCTTCGTCGTGCCCACCATGTACACGCTGCTCTCGCGCGACAAGTCCCATTCGAGGGCGAAGGCCGCGCAGCACGACGGCCACCACGAGGCCGCCATCCCGGCCAAGTGAGCAGGGTCAGATCGCGCCGTCGAACATCATCACGTCCACGGGGTCGCCCACGGCCACGTTGCCCTGGCCGTGGTGCAGCACGATCAGGCCGTTGGCCTCGACCATCGAGCTGAGCACGCCCGAACCCTGATTGCCCGTCGTGCGCACGCTGAGCGCACCGTCGGGTGCGCGGGTGACGATGCCGCGCTGGTACTCGGTGCGGCCCGGTTTCTTGCGCAGGGCCTCGCCGCTGCGCGCCTGCAGCAGCACCGGTTCGCTGGGTGAAGCACCCATGAGACGCTGCAGGGCCGGGCGCACGAAGGCCAGAAAGGTGACCATCACCGCCACCGGGTTGCCCGGCAGGCCGAACAGCACGGCGCTCTTGCCCGCCTCGTCGATGCGGCCCACCGCCATGGGGCGGCCCGGGCGCATCGCGATGCGCCAGAAGGCCACGTCGCCGAGCTGCTTCATCATGGCCTTGGTGTGGTCGGCCTCGCCCATGCTCACACCACCGCTGGTGATGATGGCGTCGGCCTTGAGCGCGGCGGTGCGGAAGGCCGCTTCCAGCTCGGCGGGCTCGTCGCGCACCACGCCCATATCGACCACCTCCACGCCCAGGCGCGTGAGCAGGCCGAAGACGGTGTAGCGGTTGCTGTCGTACACCGCGCCTTCGCGCGGCGTTTCGCCCAGGCTCAGGATCTCGTCGCCGGTGGAGAAGTACGCCACCTTTACGCGGCGGAACACCTTCACGGTGGGCAGGCCCAGGCTGGCCAGCAGGCCCAGCGCCGCCGGGCCGAGTGTCTGGCCTTGGCGCAAGGCCGCTTCGCCGGCCATGAGGTCTTCGCCCAGCAGGCGGCGGTTGTCGCCCGCGCTCACCACGTTGGGCGGCACCACGACGCGATCACCTTCCGCTTTCACGAATTCGAGCGGCACCACGGTGTCCAGCCCAGGCGGCATGATGGCGCCCGTCATGATCTTCAGGCACTCGCCCGCACCCACGGTGCCGGCCCAGGCCTTGCCCGCGAAGGCCGTGCCCGCCACGCGCAGGCCCAGCGGTTCGTCCGGGCGCAGCTGCCCGCTGTCGAAGGCGAAGCCGTCCATGGCGGAGTTGTCGTGCGGCGGCACGCTGATGGGCGAGACCACGTCCTGCGCCAGCACGCGGCCCAGCGCGTCGAACACGCCCAGGTCTTCGGTGGCGGTGACCGGCTCGACCAGGCGGGCAAGGAAGTCGTTGACGCGTTCGGCGCTGATGGCCTGCGGGTCGTAGCCCTGCAATTCGGCCGCGATCTGCTCGATGGATTTCATGGACAAACGAACGGAGGGCCGAGCGCTCAGCCCTTTTCGAGGGCGTGCAGTTCGGCCAGGGTGTTGGTGTTGAAGAAGGCCTTGGGGTCGTCGCCCGGCCGGTCGAAGGGCACGATCACCGTGCGGTGCTGGTCGGTCCAGCGGTCGATCTTGCGCCCGCCGGCCTGGGTGAAGACCAGCAGGCTTTCCATGAGCTCCACCCGAATGAGGCAGAACACCGGCTGGGGCCGCAGCTGGCCGTCTTCCTCCAGGGCGCCGGCCATGGCGATTTCGGTGGTCTCGTCCTCGAACGCCTGAGCCAGCCGCTGGGCGAGGTCGAGCGGGAAGAGGGGCGTGTCGCAGGGCACCGTGAGCAGGTAGGGCGTTTCGCAGCGCTCCAGGCCGGTCATGAAGCCGGCCAGGGGACCCGCGTAGCCGTCCAGGGTGTCGGGCCACACCGGCACGCCGAAGGCCTCGTAGGCCGCCAGATTGCGGTTGGCGTTGACCATCTGACCGCCGACCAGCCCGCCTTCCTGCATCTGCAGGCGCAGCAAGGCGTGCAGCGCCAGCGGCGTGCCGTTGAAGTTCTGCAGGCCCTTGTCGACGCCGCCCATGCGTGAGCCGCGGCCGCCGGCGAGCACGAGGCCCGTGATTTGATGGGAATGGATCATCTGTTTGCTCAACCGCCGATGTAGCTCATTTCGACCCGCCGGGCGCCGGTGCTGGCTTCGGGCGGAAGGCTGGCACGCAGTTCGGAGTACCGGTCGCTGCGGCCTTGCCAGATCGCCGCGATCGCGCTGGCGAGCTGCTCGTCGGTGGCATCGCCGCGGATCAGGTGGCGCAGGTCGTGGCCCTGGCTGGCGAAGAGGCAGAGGTAGAGCTGGCCTTCGGTGGACAGGCGGGCGCGGTTGCAGTCGCTGCAGAAGGCCTGCGTCACGCTGCTGATCACACCGATCTCGCCCGAGCCGTCGGCATAGGCCCAGCGCTCGGCGGTTTCGCCGGGGGCCGATGCGCCGAGTTGCACCAGCGGCAGTTCGCGGTGGATGCGTTGCACCACCTCCGCGCTGGGAAGCACCTCGTCCATGCGCCAGCCGTTGGTGGCGCCCACGTCCATGTACTCGATGAAGCGCAGCACGATGCCCGTGCCCTTGAAGTGGCGCGCCATGGGCAGGATCTCGTGGTCGTTGGTGCCGCGCTTGACCACCATGTTGACCTTGATCGGGCCCAGGCCCGCGGCCTGCGCGGCGGCAATGCCGTCGAGCACATCGGCCACGGGGAAGTCCACGTCGTTCATGGCGCGGAAGATGGTGTCGTCCAGGCCGTCCAGGCTGACCGTCACGCGTTGCAGGCCGGCGGCCTTGAGGGCGTGTGCCTTGCGCGCGAGCAGCGAGCCATTGGTGGTCAGCGTGATGTCCAGCGGTTCGCCTTCCACCGTGCGCAGCGCGGCCAGCTGTCCGATGAGGATTTCGAGGTTCTTGCGCAGCAGCGGTTCGCCGCCGGTGAGCCGGATCTTCTGCACGCCGTGCGCGACGAACTGGCGGGCCACGCGCGTGATTTCCTCGAAGGTCAGCAGCGAGCTGTGCGGCAGGTAGGGGTAGTCCTTGTCGAAGATGTCCTTCGGCATGCAGTAGCTGCAGCGGAAGTTGCAGCGGTCGGTCACGCTGATGCGCAGGTCGCGCAGAGGGCGGCCCAGCGCGTCGACCAGCCAGCCCGTGGGGGCCGAGGCCACCGGGGGCACGCGCGCGGGCACCGAGGCCAGGCGCTGGTCGATCAGGGGAATGACACGTTCGGACATGGGCCGATTATGGGCGAGCGACCACCGGAGCGCACCGCCATGCCTGGGGGTACCGGTGTTGCCACGAGGGCATTTCCGGCCGAGGCGGCCCGGGTCAGGCCGGCTCGGCGCGTCCCACCCGGGTGTATTGCGCGGTGTTGTCGCGCAGCCAGTGGGCGGAGAGCTCGCTGGATTGCTGGTCCGGGTGGAAGTCGCGGCGGAAGTAGGCGCGCCAGGGCTTGAAGGACTGGCGCAGCAGGCCGTCGCGGCCGAGCATGTGGCGGGCCGCGCTGCGCCAGGTGCTCCAGCGCCAAAGGGTGCCGTCGCGCTTCAGGTTGTTCACCGTCTGGCGCAAGGTGTCGGTGAGAAAGACCAGCGTGATGCGGCGCATCCAGGTCGTGCGCCAGGTGTGGCTGCCGCCCAGCGCCTGGTACAGGTCGAAGGCGGTGCATTTGTGCTCGGCCTCTTCGGCGCTGTGCCACAGCCACAGGGTCTTCAACCGGGGTTCGCTGCCGTCCAGCAACTGGGGGTGCGACAACAGCCACTCGGCGAACAGGGCGGTGAAATGTTCGTTGGCCGCCGTGATGGCCAGGCCGTGGCGCGGGTCGGTGCCCTCCAGCAACTGGAGGCGCTCGCGCGCCCGGGGCTCCCAGTCGTTCACCAGGCCGTGCTTCTCGATCTGTGCGTTGAACAGCGCGTGGATGCGCCGGTGGGTGGCTTCCTGGCCCACGAAGCCCTGGACCTCGGCCTGCAGCCCGGTCTGGCGCTCGGGCGGCAGGGTCTTGAAGCCGTTGCGCACCGAGTCGATGAAAAACTGTTCGCCGATGGGAAAGCTCATCGACAGCGCGTTGAACCAGGCGGTGAGAAAGGCGTCGCCGCCGCACCAGTGGCGGGCCACGGGTTGCTCCAGATCGATCAGCAGGCGGCGGACAACGAGTTCGGTCATGGCGTGGGTGAGGGGGTAAATAGATTGGTACCGAGTCGTACCAGATTCCCATGGTGAGTGTTTCGGTGCGGGCTGTCAAGCGGTGAGCGATCGGGGGTGCAGGCCCTAAGATGCCCGTCCATGAAACCGAAAAGCCCCCTCAGCGACGACGCCTCTGTGCCGAACGAGCACCGTGGGCGCCTGTTGCAGGCCATGGCCACGGTGGCGGCGGCCCAGGGGCTGGCGGCCACGTCGATCGCGGCCGTGGTGGCCGAGGCGGGCGTGTCCAAGCGGACGTTCTACGAGCATTTCACCGACAAGGACGCCTGCTTTCTCGAGCTGTACCGCGCGGCCAGTGCGTCCGCGCTGCGCACCTTGCGCGAGGCCGTGCGGCCCGAACAGCCTTGGCAGGACCAGGTCGAGCACGCCCTGGGCGCGTATTTCGCGCACCTGGCCAGCGGCCCGCAGCTCATCCGCATGCTCTTCGTCGAGATCCATCACCTCGGGCCGGCGGGGGCGCTGGTGCGCCGCGAGGTGATGCAGCACCTGGCCGACTTCATGCTCGAGACCATCAACGCCGAGCGTGAGGTGCTCACGCCCACCATGGCGGTGGCGGCCGTGGGGGCATCCAGGAGCTGGTGCTGCAAGCGATCGAGCGGGGCGAAGCGGCCCAGCTCGATCGCCTCACCCCCAGTGCCAGCGCGGTGGTCCGCCTGCTGGCGGGGGCGGCCCAGAAAAAAGGCCCGCCGAAGCGGGCCCTTTGAACCGTCGAGAACGGGATCAGGCCGCCAGCGGCAGCAGCGGCACGATCAGCAGTGCCACGATGTTGATGATCTTGATCAGCGGGTTGACGGCCGGGCCGGCGGTGTCCTTGTAGGGGTCGCCCACGGTGTCACCGGTCACGGCGGCCTTGTGCGCCTCGCTGCCCTTGCCGCCGTGGTGGCCGTCTTCGATGTACTTCTTGGCATTGTCCCAGGCGCCGCCGCCGGTGCACATGGAAATGGCCACGAACAGGCCGGTGACGATGGTGCCCATCAGCAGACCGCCGAGCGCTTTCGGGCCCAGGAACACGCCCACCAGGATGGGGACCACCACCGGCAGCAGCGAGGGGATCACCATCTCCTTGATGGCCGCCGTGGTCAGCATGTCGACTGCCTTGCCGTACTCGGGCTTGGCCGTGCCTTCCATGATGCCGGGGATCTCCTTGAACTGGCGGCGCACCTCCACCACCACCGAGCCGGCGGCGCGGCCCACGGCCTCCATCGCCATGGCACCGAAGAGGTAGGGGATCATGCCGCCGATGAACAGGCCGATGATCACCATCGGGTCGCTCAGATCGAACTTGATCTGGTGGCCGTAGGTTTCCAGCTTGTGGGTGTAGTCGGCGAACAGCACCAGCGCGGCCAGGCCGGCGGAGCCGATGGCGTAGCCCTTGGTCACGGCCTTGGTGGTGTTGCCCACGGCGTCCAGCGGGTCGGTGATGTCGCGCACGCTGCTGGGCAGCTCGGCCATTTCGGCGATGCCACCGGCGTTGTCGGTGATGGGGCCGTAGGCGTCCAGCGCGACCACGATGCCGGCCATGCTCAGCATGGCGGTGGCGGCGATGGCGATGCCGTACAGGCCCGCCAGCGTGTAGGAGGCCACGATGCCGACGCAGACGAACAGCACCGGCCAGGCGGTGGAGCGCATGGACACGCCCAGGCCGGCAATGATGTTGGTGCCGTGGCCGGTGGTCGAGGCCTGGGCGATGTGCTTGACCGGCGAGTACTGCGTGCCGGTGTAGAACTCGGTGATCCAGACCAGCGCGGCGGTCAGCACCAAGCCCACGGCGCAGGCACCGAACAGGCGCAACTGGCTGCCGGTGGCGGTGATGGCGTTGTCCGGCATGATCCAGCCGGTCACGAACCAGAAGGCGATCAGCGAGAGCACGCCGGCGATCGCCAGGCCCTTGTACAGCGCGGGCATCACGTTCTTCATGCCCGGGCTGGCCTTCACGAAGAAGCAGCCGACGATGGAGGCCAGGATGGACACCCCGCCGAGCACCAGCGGATAGAGCACGGCCTGCATGGGCGCGGCCGCGACCATGAGGGCGCCGAGCACCATGGTGGCGATCAGCGTGACCGCGTAGGTCTCGAACAGGTCGGCCGCCATGCCGGCGCAGTCGCCCACGTTGTCACCCACGTTGTCGGCGATCACCGCCGGGTTGCGCGGGTCGTCTTCCGGAATGCCAGCCTCGACCTTGCCCACCAGATCGGCGCCCACGTCGGCACCTTTGGTGAAGATGCCGCCGCCCAGGCGCGCGAAGATGGAGATCAGCGAGGAGCCGAAGGCAAAGCCGATCAGCGGGTTCAGCAGCTTGGCCAGATCGGCCGCCGGCGTGAGGTTGCCGTTGCCGACCAGGAACCAGAAGAAGCCGGACACGCCCAGCAGGCCCAGGCCCACGACCAGCATGCCGGTGATGGCGCCGCCGCGGAAGGCCACGTCCAGCGCCGGGCCGATGCCCTTGGTGGCCGCTTGCGCGGTGCGCACATTGGCGCGCACCGAGATGTTCATGCCGATGAAGCCGCAAGCACCCGATAGCACGGCGCCGAGCACGAAGCCGATGGCGGTGGGGCCGTCGAGGAAGACGCCGATGAGGATGGCCAGCACCACCCCGACGATGCCGATCGTCTTGTACTGCCGGGCGAGATAAGCCGCGGCGCCGGTCTGAATGGCTCCGGCGATTTCCTGCATGCGGGCGTTGCCCGCGTCCTGAGAAAGAATCCAGCTGCGGGACCAGAAGCCGTAGATGACGGCCACCAGCCCGCAGACCAACGCAAAGATCAGCGCAGATTGTCCAACCATGAGAATTACTCCTGCTTGTTTCGACTTGGAGGGGGCAACGCCTCCGGGGCTGCCCCCGCTGCGTTGCTTCCTCGCTGCCGGTTTGCGCTGCGTTGCACAGCGTTGAAACAGGGCGATTGGCCAACCCCTTGAATTTAGCGGGGAAATGCCACTTGGCCACTCCTTGTGGCCAGGTTTGTCAGCCTGGAGTCGGTAAAATCAGGGTAAATCCTAGGCGCGCCGGGCCGAATCCAGGCGCGCCTTTGTTCGCCGGCAGGCCTGCCGGACCGAAAAGCCCCTTTTCAAACCACGACCTTATCAACATGTCCCTTGACAACGTCACCCCAGGCAAAAACGTTCCCGAATCGTTCAACGTGATCATCGAGATCCCAATGAACGCCGACCCGATCAAGTACGAGGTGGACAAGGAAACCGGCGCCATCTTCGTGGACCGCTTCATGAGCACGGCCATGCACTACCCGACCAACTACGGGTATGTGCCGCAGACGATTTCTGGCGACGGCGACCCGGTCGACGTGCTCGTGATCACGCCCGTGCCCCTCATTCCCGGCGTGGTCGTGCCCTGCCGCGCGATCGGCATCCTGAAGATGCAGGACGAGGCCGGCGAAGACGGCAAGGTGCTGGCCGTGCCGACGGACAAGATCCTGTCGATCTACACCCAGTGGCAGAAGCCCGAAGACCTGAACCCGATGCGCCTGAACACCATCCAGCACTTCTTCGAGCACTACAAGGACCTCGAGCCCGGCAAGTGGGTGAAGGTGATCGGCTGGGAAGGCAAGGACGCCGCCCACCAGGAAATCCTGGACGGCATCGCGAACTACAACAAGGCCAAACAGGCCTGATCAACCCAGGCTCAAGGCGCTGCCTTGAGCGGATTTCGCAGGGCCAGGTGATCGAGGTACTCCCCGATCCCCTGGCCTTCGCGTTCCAGGAAGCGTTCCACCGCGTCCGCGAACGCGGGATGTGCCAGCCAGTGGGCGCTGGTCGTCTTCACCGGCAGCAGGGCGCGCGCCATCTTGTGTTCGCCCTGGGCGCCCCCTTCGAAACGGACAAAGCCGTGTGACATGCACCAGGCCAATGGCTGGTAGTAGCAGGCCTCGAAGTGCAGGCAGTCCACGCGCTCCAGCGCACCCCAGTAGCGCCCGTAGGCCACGCGGGTGTGGTCGTCGATGCCGATCAGGCTGCAGGCCATGGGCCGGCCTTCGCGTTCGGCGATGAACAGCAGCCAGTGTTGCGGCATGGTGGTCGCCATGCGGCGGAAAAAATCCCGGCTCAGGTAGGGCGCGTTGCCGTGCTCGAGGTAGGTGCGCTCGTAGCAGCGGTAGAAGAAGTCCCAGTCGGCCTCTGATATGTCGGCGCCGCGCGACCAGCGGAAGCGCACGCCCGCATCGGCCACCTTGCGCCGTTCCTGCCGGATTTTCTTGCGTTTTTCCTGCTGCAGGCTGGCCAGGAAGTGCTCGAAGTCGTCGAAGGGCTGGCCTTGCGCATCCTGGTTGGTCCAGTGGAACTGGACGGTGTGCCTGAGCATCAGGCCGGCGGCGTGGCACGCGTCGATGTCGCGGGGTTGCGCGAAGAGCAGGTGCAACGACGACAGCTGTTCCTCCCGGGTGTGCTCGATCAAGGCCTTCACCAGCGCCGCGCGCGAAGCCGGATCGCGGGCCAGCAGGCGCGCACCCGGCACCGGCGTGAACGGCACGGCCACCAGCGCCTTGGGGTAGTAGTCCAGGCCATGCTGGGCGTACGCGTTGGCCCACGCCCAGTCGAACACGTACTCGCCGTAGGAATGGCTCTTCAGGTACATCGGGCAGGCCGCGTGCAGCACGTCGCCGCGCCACAGTGTCACGAACTGGGCTTGCCAGCCGGTGGCCTCTCGCGCGCTGCCGCTTTCGTGCAGCGCCGACAGGTACTCATGGCGCATGAAGGGGCTGGGGTCGGGCTCGTTGTCCAGCAACGCGTTCCAGGCGCCGGCATCGACCGCCTGCGGCGAGGCGAAGACCCGGGTGACATAATCGATTTCAGACAAACACGGCTCCCGCCCACCGCGTTTTCGCGGTCTCTCCAGCAAGGTTTCCAGACCCCATGACTCTCTCCATTTGCGTGGCCCAGCTCAACTTCGTGGTGGGCGACATGGTGGGCAACGCCCGGAAAATCGTCGACGCCGCCACCCAGGCCCATGCCCGTGGCGCGCGCCTGCTGCTCACGCCCGAGTTGGCCCTCTGCGGTTACGCGGCCGAGGACCTTTTCCTGCGGCCGGCGTTCATCGATGCGTGTGATGATGCCCTCAAAGTCATCGCGGCCGGGACGGCCCACCTCAAAGGCCTGCACATCGTGGTGGGACATCCGGCGCGGGCGCCTGGGGCCACGATCGAACGGCGTGAACGCAGCGTGGCCGTGGCTTACCTGCACAACGCGGCGAGCGTGTTGCGCGAGGGCCTGGTGACCCACACCTACGCCAAGCGCGAGCTGCCCAACTACCAGGTGTTCGATGAGCGCCGCTACTTCGTGCCGGGCCACGCGCCCTGCGTGATCGAGGTGGAAGGCGTGCGCGTGGGCCTGCTGATCTGTGAAGACGCCTGGTTCGACGCCCCCGCCGCCGACGCCCGGGCCGCCGGCGCCGACCTGCTGGCCGTCATCAATGCTTCGCCGTTCCATGCCGGCAAGGGCGGCGAGCGCGAAGCCACCATGCGCGAGCGGGTGCGCTCCACCGGCCTGCCGCTGGTCTACGCGCACCTGGTGGGCGGGCAGGACGAGATCGTCTTCGAGGGGCGCAGCTTCGTGCTCGGTGCCGACGGCACCCTGGCTGGTCGCGCGGTGAGCTTCGAGGAGACGCTGTTCGATGTGGCCTTCACGCGGGATGGGGCTGGCTGGCAGATCACCGCCGAGACCGACCGCGCCCACAGCCCGGAGGCCGACCTATGGCATGCGCTGGTGCTGGGCGTGCGCGACTACCTGGGCAAGAACGGATTCCCAGGCGCCATCCTGGGCCTGTCGGGCGGCATCGACTCGGCGCTGGTGCTGGCCATCGCGGTCGACGCGCTGGGCAAGGACCGTGTGCGCACGGTGATGATGCCGTCGCCGTACACGGCCGACATCTCCTGGATCGATGCGCGCGACATGGCTGCGCGCATGGGCGTGCGCTACGACGAGATCGCCATTGCGCCCCAGTTCGAAGCCTTCAAGGCCAGCCTGGCCAGCGAGTTCGCCGGCCTGCCCGAAGACACGACGGAAGAGAACCTGCAGGCGCGCATCCGCGGCACCCTGCTCATGGCCTTGTCCAACAAGTTCGGCAGCATCGTGCTGACCACCGGCAACAAGAGCGAGATGGCCACGGGCTATTGCACGCTGTATGGCGACATGGCCGGCGGTTTTGCCGTCATCAAGGACGTGGCCAAGACCATGGTCTTCAAGCTGGCCCGCTGGCGCAACGCGCACGATCCCTATGGCACGGGTGCGAACCCGATTCCGGAACGCATCATTACGCGCCCACCCAGCGCCGAGCTGCGCCCCGATCAGAAGGACCAGGACAGCCTGCCGGAATACCCGGTCCTGGACGCGATCATCGAGCGCTACATGGAGAACGACCAGAGCCCCGAGAGCATCGTGGCCGCCGGCTTCGAGCGGGCCGATGTGGACAAGGTGGTGCGCCTGATCCGCATCAACGAATACAAGCGCCGCCAGGCACCCGTGGGCATCCGCGTGACCCACCGCAGTTTCGGCAAGGACTGGCGCTACCCGATCACCAGCAAGTACCGCGCTTAAACGCTGCGCAGCGCCAGCACCGCGCGCATCTCACCCACCTCGATGCCCGCCGCGTTCTTCAATGGCGGGGGAATCAGGCTGGCGAGGGCGGCCCGGCTGGATTCGTCGAGCCAGCCGAGTTGTTCCAGGGCCGACACGAAGGCCACCATCAACGGGGCCAACTGACCATCGCCGACTTTGGCGGCGATGCCGATGCCGCGGCTGAAACTCGCCAAGGCCTGAACGCCGTCGGCGCCGACCTTGCTCACCCAGTCGCCGCGGCCTGCCTGCATCAGGGCCAGGTCGTTGCGGCCTTGTCCGCTCACGCGTTCGGGGTGGCGGCTCATGGCGCGGGCGATGCGCCGTGGTGCCTGGCCATAGATCGGGTCGGGCTCGGCCAGCGTCAGGCGGGCGAACGCGTGCGCCAGCGAGCGCAAGGGCAGGGCGTAGTTGGGTGCGCTGCAGCCATCGGTGCCGCGCACCAGGTGGTCGACGGGCACGCCGGAAAAATGGCTCACGCTGGCCGCAATCTGCTGTTGCACCGGGTGGTCGATGTCAAGGTAGTTGCCGGACGAGGCGCGGAGCGCGTGGGCGAGCAACAGCATGCCGGTGTGCTTGCCCGAGCAGTTGTGGTGCAACCGGGTGAAGCGCGCGCCCGGTGCCGGCGTGGCGCCCGTGGCCCCGAAAAAGAAGGGCACGTGGGTGCCGCAGGCCAGCGCCGATTCGTCTGCGCCCAGCTTGCCCAGCAGCGCGGCGACACCGTCGACGTGCAGGGGTTCGCCGCTGTGGCTGGCGCAGAGCAGCGCAATGTCGGCGTCGCTCAGCCGATAGCGCTCCGCGGCCTGGGCGATCAAGGGCATGGCCTGGAATGGCTTGAGCGAGGAGCGCGTGAACATCGGGGACGCCACATCGCCCACGGCTGCCAGCAGCCTGCCCTGCGCATCCACCACCGCCATGGAGCCATGGTGGACGTTCTCGGGATGGCCTCCCCGGTAGGCCACAGTGAGAGGAACGTGTCGGGGCAGGGCGTGTGCGGACATGGTGGCGCGCGAAGGGTTGAGCCCGCAGTGTACGAACGTTGCGCGATGCGTTGGGCATAATGAAATGCAGACAAGCTTTTCCCGCAACGCCCCGGAGCCTCCGAATGAAACAAATCACCGCTGTCATCAAACCGTTCAAGCTCGAGGAAGTGCGCGAGGCCTTGGCCGAGCAGGGCGTGACCGGCCTGACCGTGACCGAGGTGAAAGGTTTTGGCCGGCAGAAGGGCCACACCGAGCTCTACCGCGGTGCTGAGTACGTGGTGGACTTCCTGCCCAAGGTCAAGGTGGAAGTCGTGGTCAAGACCGACGACGTTGATCGCTGTGTGGACGCGATCATCCGCGCCGCCCGCACCGGCAAGATCGGTGACGGCAAGATCTTCGTGACCTCGGTCGAGCGCGTGGTGCGCATCCGCACCGGCGAAGAGGACGAAACCGCGGTCTGAGACCCGGTTCCGCGAGGCTCAGATGGCCTCGATGCGCGGCTCGGGCGCCAGCCCGGCGGATTGCACCAGCTCTGGCAACAGGCTGGCCGGATCGCGGCCCACGCGGATCAGGTCCATCTGCCAGGCGTTCATGAACTGCTGCTCGACGCCGGTGCGCAAAAAGGTTTCCAGGCCGTCGTAGTAGCCACCCACGTTGAGCAGGCCCACGGGCTTGTCGTGGTAGCCCAGCTGGCGCCAGGTCCAGACCTCGAAGAATTCCTCGAACGTACCGATGCCGCCCGGCAATGCCACGAAGGCATCGGCGCGCTCGGCCATCATGCGCTTGCGCTCGTGCATGGTGTCCACCACGTGAAGTTCGGTGCAGCCGTGGTGTGCCCACTCCTTTTCCACCAGCGCCTTCGGGATGATGCCCACCACGCGGCCCCCGGCGGCGAGCGTGGCTTCGGCGACCACGCCCATCAGGCCGTTGCGGCCACCCCCGTAGACGAGTTGGCCGGCCCGGCTGCCGATCCATTCGCCCACGGCGCGGGCGGTGTCGGTGAAGGCTGGGTGCGCGCCGGGGCGCGAGCCGCAGTAGACGCAGAGGGAGAAGGTGGGAGAAGTCATGAGGGTGAGGAAAAAATGGTCAGGCCCAGCGGGTCCACAGGGCGGCGATCCAGATGCCGGCGCACAGCAGCAGGCTCAGCAGCACCGCCGCGCTGCCCATGTCCTTGGCGCGTTTGGACAGGTCGTGCCATTCGGGGCCGATGCGGTCAATGGCGGTTTCGATGCCGGTGTTGAGGAGTTCGACCACCATCACCAGCAGCACCGAGGCGGCGAGCAGGGCCGTCTCGACCCAGTTTCGGCCGAGCCAGAACGCTGCGGGAATCATCACCAGGGCGGCCAGGGCTTCCTGGCGAAAAGCCGTTTCGCCCCAGCCGGCGCGCAGGCCGGCCAGGGAATAGCGGAACGCATGCGCCATGCGCGTGAGGCCGGTGCGGCGCTTCTGGGCGTCAACGGGTTCTTGGTTGTTCATTGGAGGCTGGTTTCAGCGCTTGGCACGAGGCGGTGTAGGGGGCGGGGCCTGGTGCACGAGGCGGGTGCCCGCGAGCGCATCGTGCAGAAACTGGCGCTGCGGATGGAAGCGCGAGAGCAGGGCCCAGACGACGATCCAGCCGCACAGCAGCACCGCCAACTCGCCCCCAGGCAAGCCCATGAGGCCGGAGACCGCCAGCGGTGGCAGCAACCACAGCCAGGACAGCAGGTAGCGCAGCAGGGCGCGAGCCTGGGTGAGCGCGCGCCCATGGCGGTCCACGACGCGGATGTGCCAGGTCTTCATGGCCAGCGTCTGGCCCTTGGCCCAGAACCAGGCGAAGTAGATGCCGAACACCACGAACAGGAACGCCTGCTGGGCATGCCGGTTGTCCAGGGCGTGCCGGGTCTGGGTGAGCGTGGAAAACAGGTAGCCGGCGAGGAACACGACGCCGAACATCAGCATGCCCTCATACAGCCAGCAGGCCATGCGGCGGCGCAGCGAGGGCGCCATCAAGTTGGATTCGGCGCTGGAAGGGGGCGTCGTCGAGGCAGGCGGGGAAGCGGGCATGAGGCAGGCGGCGGGCGCGAAGGCGGCAAGGAAGACGGGAATTGTCGCATTGCGGCACATGTGGGCGCCTTTTTGGGGCGGCTTCTGGCGCCCCGGCTGGAAAAACCTTGTTGCAGTGCGATAATGCCGGCTGCAATTCAAAACAAGGCAAACGGATCAGGGTCCGGCGGGGTATGTGCCCGCTCATGGCCATTGGTCTCAAGTCTCGAAACCGCTCCACAAGAGTGGGTCAAGAGGCACCCAAGGTTTTTCGTCAGAGAAATTCTCGAAAGGTTCATCATGGAAATCAGCAAGGCCGAACTGGCCTCGGCTGCCGCCGCCAAAGGCGCAGCCCCTCAAGACCTCCGCGGCGCAGAAATCCTCATCAAGGCCCTCCAGGCCGAAGGTGTGAAGTACGTCTGGGGCTACCCCGGCGGTGCTGTGCTGCACATCTACGACGCTTTCTACAAGCAGAACACGATCCAGCACGTGCTGGTGCGCCATGAGCAGGCCGCCGTGCACGCGGCCGACGGCTACGCGCGCGCCACCGGTGACGTGGGCGTGGCCCTGGTCACCTCCGGGCCGGGCGTGACCAATGCCATCACGGGCATCGCCACGGCCTACATGGACAGCATCCCCATGGTCATCGTGACCGGTCAGGTGCCCACCGCCGCGATCGGCCTGGACGCCTTCCAGGAGTGCGACACCGTGGGCATCACCCGCCCCATCGTCAAGCACAACTTCCTGGTCAAGGACGCGCGCGACATGGCGATGGTCATGAAGAAGGCCTTCCACATCGCCCGCAGCGGCCGGCCCGGCCCGGTGGTGGTGGACATTCCGAAGGACGTGTCCTTCAACAAGGTGCCCTACAACGGCTACCCCGACTCGGTGGAGATGCGTTCCTACAACCCGGTGCGCAAGGGCCATGGCGGCCAGATCCGCAAGGCGCTGCAACTGCTGATGACGGCCAAGCGGCCCTACATCTACACCGGTGGCGGCGTGCTGCTGGGCAACGCCACCAACGAGCTGCGCACGCTGGTGGACATGCTGGGCTACCCGGTCACCAACACGCTGATGGGCTTGGGCGCCTACCCGGCTTCCGACCGCAAGTTCCTGGGCATGCTGGGCATGCACGGCACGATCGAGGCCAACAACGCCATGCAGAACTGCGACGTGCTGCTGGCCGTGGGGGCACGTTTCGACGACCGCGTGATCGGCAACCCCAAGCACTTCGCGCAGAACGAACGCAAGATCATCCACATCGACATCGACCCGTCGAGCATCTCCAAGCGCGTCAAGGTCGACATTCCCATCGTGGGCGACGTCAAGGACGTGCTGACCGAGCTGATCAGCATGGTGCGCGAGAGCACCGCGCGGCCCGATGACAAGGCCCTGGCCGAGTGGTGGAAGACGATCGAGGCCTGGCGTGCGCGCGACTGCCTGAAGTACGACCGTGGCAACAAGGACGTGATCAAGCCGCAGTACGTGCTGGAAACGCTGTGGAACATGACCAAGGACGCGGACACCTACATCACGTCGGACGTGGGGCAGCACCAGATGTGGGCGGCCCAGTACTACCGCTTCGACGAGCCGCGCCGCTGGATCAACTCCGGTGGCCTGGGCACCATGGGCGTGGGCATTCCCTATGCCATGGGCATCAAGCTGGCCAAGCCCGACAGCGAGGTGTTCTGCGTGACCGGTGAAGGCTCGGTGCAGATGTGCATCCAGGAGCTGTCCACCTGCCTGCAGTACAACACGCCCATCAAGGTCGTGGCTTTGAACAACCGCTACCTGGGCATGGTCCGGCAGTGGCAGGAGATCGACTACGAAGGTCGCTACAGCCACAGCTACATGGACGCGTTGCCGAACTTCGTCAAGCTTGCCGAGGCCTATGGCCACGTGGGCATGCTGATCGAGCGTCCCGAGGACGTCGAACCGGCGTTGCGCGAAGCGCGCAAGCTCAAGGACCGCACGGTCTTCATGGACTTCCGCACCGACCCCACCGAGAACGTGTTCCCTATGGTTCAGGCCGGCAAGGGCATCACCGAGATGCTGCTGGGTTCCGAAGACCTGTAATTCCCGAAGCGAAGCGGCGAAAAGCCTTCGCCGCTTCATCCCCTCAGACGAATCTATTGTCCGCCAAGCCTGCGCATTACCGTGCGCAGGGGAGGGCGGCGAAAAGAGGAATCGCACATGAAACACATCATCGCTGTCCTGCTGGAAAACGAACCCGGCGCCCTGTCGCGCGTGGTGGGCCTGTTCTCGGCCCGTGGCTACAACATCGAATCGCTCACGGTGGCGCCTACCGAGGACCCCAGCCTCTCGCGCATGACGATCCAGACCACAGGGTCGGACGACGTCATCGAGCAAATCACCAAGCACCTGAACCGCCTCATCGAGGTCGTCAAGGTGGTCGACCTCACCGAGGGGGCCTACACCGAGCGCGAGCTCATGATGGTGAAGGTCCGCGCGGTGGGCAAGGAGCGCGAGGAAATGAAGCGCATGGCCGACATCTTCCGCGGCCGCATCATCGATGTGACCGAGAAGAGCTACACCATCGAACTCACCGGCGACCAGGGCAAGAACGACGCCTTCCTGGAGGCGATCGATCGCTCGTCCATTCTGGAGACCGTGCGCACGGGCGCCAGCGGCATCGGCCGGGGTGAGAGAATCCTGCGCGTCTGACTGTTTCGGGGCTCAGCCATTTGCCCGTTCGCGCTGAGCCTGTCGAAGCCCGGGCCCGCCCTTGTGGCGGGCCGGGGTACCGAGAGCCCTTCGACAGGCTCGCGAAGAACGGCAAAACCCATCAAATCCATTGGAGCAAAGCATGAAAGTTTTCTACGACAAAGACTGTGACCTGTCCCTGATCAAGGGCAAGACCGTGGCCATCATCGGTTACGGCAGCCAGGGCCACGCACACGCACAGAACCTCAACGACAGCGGCGTGAAGGTCGTGGTTGGCCTGCGCAAGGGCGGTGCTTCCTGGGACAAGGTCGGCAAGGCCGGCCTGAACGTCCTGGAAGTGAACGAGGCGGTCAAGGCCGCCGACGTGGTCATGATCCTTCTGCCCGACGAGCAGATCGGCGAGGTCTACAAGAACAACGTCGAGCCCAACATCAAGCAAGGCGGCTCGCTGGCCTTCGCTCACGGTTTCAACGTGCACTACAACCAGGTCGTGCCCCGCGCGGATCTGGACGTGTGGATGGTGGCGCCCAAGGCCCCCGGCCACACCGTGCGCAACACCTACACCCAGGGCGGCGGCGTGCCCCACCTCGTGGCTGTGCACCAGGACAAGAGTGGCAAGGCGCGTGATCTGGCGCTGAGCTACGCCATGGCCAACGGTGGCGGCAAGGCCGGCATCATCGAGACCAACTTCAAGGAAGAGACCGAGACCGACCTGTTCGGTGAACAGGCCGTGCTGTGCGGCGGTGCCGTCGAGCTGATCAAGATGGGCTACGAAACCCTGGTCGAAGCCGGCTACGCGCCCGAGATGGCCTACTTCGAATGCCTGCACGAGCTCAAGCTCATCGTGGACCTGATCTACGAAGGCGGCATCGCCAACATGAACTACTCGATCTCGAACAACGCCGAATACGGCGAGTACGTGACCGGTCCGGAAGTGATCAACGAGCAGTCGCGCGTGGCCATGCGCAACGCGCTCAAGCGCATCCAGAACGGCGACTACGCCAAGATGTTCATTCAGGAAGGCCGCCTGAACTACCCGTCGATGACGGCTCGCCGCCGCAACACCGCCGACCACAGCATCGAAGTGGTGGGTGCCCAGCTGCGCGCCATGATGCCCTGGATCGCCAAGAACAAGCTGGTGGACCAGACCCGCAACTGATCGTCCAGCCGCGCCGCCTGCCGGCGCGCATCGACCGCAAAGGCCACTTCGGTGGCCTTTGTCGTCTTTTCCTACAGACACACTGCTTTACACTGGGGCATTCTGTGCAGGAGGTCTGCTCCAGGAACCGAGGGTTTCTGAGCGCAGCGACGCACGGAGGCCCGAATGCACGACGGAACCGAAACCACTATGACGCCAAGCGACGAACGCCCCAGGCGCCCCAAGGGCATCTACATGGTGCCCAACATGATCACGCTTGCGGCCCTGTTCGGCGGCTTCTACTCGGTCGTCATGGCCATGAACGGCCGCTACGACCTGGCCACCGTGGGCATCTTCGTGGCCATGGTGCTGGACAGCCTGGATGGCCGCGTCGCGCGCCTCACGAACACACAGAGCGCGTTCGGCGAGCAGATGGACTCGCTGTCCGACATGGTGTCCTTTGGTGCGGCCCCGGCGCTCATCGCCTACGAATGGACCTTGCGCGACATCGGCCGCTGGGGCTGGATCGCGGCCTTCGTGTACTGCGCGTGTGCGGCCTTGAGGCTGGCGCGTTTCAACGTCAACACCGCCGTGGTCGACAAGCGCTATTTCCAGGGCCTGCCGTCTCCCGCAGCCGCCGCCCTGGTGGCGGGGTTCATCTGGCTCATGACCGAGCTGGAGATTCCCGCGCAGGACGTGACCTGGCCCATGTTCGTCATCACGCTCTACACGGGCCTGACCATGGTGACCAACGTGCCTTTCTACAGCTTCAAGGACCTGAGCCTGAAGAAGAGCGTGCCGTTCGCGGCCATCGTGCTGGTGGCCCTGGGCATCGCGGTCATCAACATCCACCCACCGACCGTGCTGTTCGCGCTCTTTGTCGTGTACGGGCTGTCCGGGTATGCGGTGTACTTCTGGCGCAAGGCCAAGGGCCGACCGACCAGCGTGATCAGCACCTCCACCGACGAGCCCGACGAGCGCGGCCTGCACGACGATTGAGCTTTGTGATACAGTTTGAGCCATGATTTTTCGCGCTTTCGCCCTACTACTGGATGTCCGACACGGGCAGGCTTGGTAGCGCGCGCGCATTCCATTCAAAACGGCCCGTTTGCACCTGCAGCGGGCCGTTTGTGTTTTGGGGCTGCGGGTTTCAGTAACATCGAAAGAGCACCATGTTGAAACACCCTGCCAGCAAGTACCCTGCCTTCAAGCCGATCGGTCTCAAGGACCGCACCTGGCCCGACGCCGTCCTCACCCAGGCCCCCATCTGGCTGAGCACCGACCTGCGCGACGGCAACCAGGCCCTGATCGAGCCCATGGATGTGGAGCGCAAGCTGCGCATGTTCGAGTTGCTGGTGAAGATCGGCTTCAAGGAGATCGAGATCGGATTCCCATCGGCTTCGCAGACCGAATTCGATTTCCTGCGTCGCCTGATTGACGAGCGCCTCATTCCCGAGGACGTCACCATCCAGGTGCTGACCCAGGCGCGCGAACCGCTGATCCGGCGCACCTTCGAGGCCTTGCAAGGCGCGCCGCGCGCCATCGTGCATCTCTACAACGCCGTGGCCCCCGTCATGCGGCGCGTGGTGCTTGGCATGAACGAAGACGAGATCGTCGAACTGGCCACCTCACAGGCCCGCCTTTTCAGCGAGCTCGCCGCCTTGCAGCCCGCCACGCAGTGGACCTTCCAATACTCGCCCGAAATGTTCTCCGGCACCGAGCTCGCCTTCTCCAAGCGCGTGGTGGATGCGGTCACCGAGGTCTGGCAGCCAACGGCCGAACACAAGTGCATCATCAACCTGCCGTCCACGGTGGAGCACAGCACGCCCAACATCTTTGCCGACATGATCGAGTGGATGCACCGCCATCTCGCGCGGCGCGATGCGATCGTGCTGTCCGTGCATCCGCACAACGACCGCGGCACCGGCACGGCTGCGGGCGAGTTCGCCTTGATGGCGGGCGCCGATCGCATCGAAGGCTGTCTGTTCGGCAACGGCGAGCGCACTGGCAACCTCGATCTGGTCAACGTTGCGCTCAACCTCTACACACAAGGTGTCTCGCCCGGCCTGGACTTCTCCGACATCGACGAGATCCGCCGCACCGTCGAGCACTGCAACCAGTTGCCGGTGCACCCGCGCCATCCTTACGTGGGCGACCTGGTCTACACCTCGTTCTCCGGCTCTCACCAGGACGCGATCCGCAAGGCGTTTGCCGCGCGCCGGGAAGACGACGCCTGGAACATCCCCTACCTGCCTGTGGATCCCAAGGATCTGGGGCGCAGCTATGAGGCTGTGATCCGCGTCAACAGCCAGTCGGGCAAAGGCGGCATCGCCTACCTGCTGGAAAACGAATACGGCCTGGAATTGCCGCGCCGCTTGCAGATCGAGTTCAGCCAGGTAGTGCAGGAGGTCATGGATGCCAACGGCAAGGAGCTGGCCGCGGCCGACCTGTGGGACATCTTCGAGCGCGAGTACGGCCTGTCCCAGGCCCGTGCGCCGCTGCAGCCCGTGATGGAGGACATCTCGGGCCAGAGCGTGCGCGTGGCGGCCCAGGTGGAGATCGGCGGTGAGCCGGTGGTGGTGGACGGGCAGGGCAACGGCCCCATCGACGCCTTCGTCAACGGCCTCAACGCAGCGATCGGCCGCCAGGTGCGGGTGCTCGACTACCACGAGCACGCCATCGGCTCGGGCGCGCAGGCGCGCGCCGTGGCCTATGTGGAGATGCGCATCGACGAGACGCGCACGGTGTTCGGGGTGGGCATCGACGCCAACATTGTTTCTGCGTCCTTCAAGGCCATCCTGTCCGGCCTGCACCGGGTGGCGAGGCCCCACACCAGCGAATCCGAAGCCCAGGCGGTCTGATCCCGACCTGGGTGGATAAAAACAACCTTGAATGGAGTTTCCCCATGAGCGACAAACTGATCATTTTCGATACCACCCTGCGCGACGGTGAGCAATCGCCCGGTGCGTCCATGACCAAGGACGAGAAGCTGCGCATTGCGCGCCAGCTGGAGCGCCTGAAGGTGGATGTGATCGAGGCCGGCTTTGCGGCCAGCTCGAACGGGGACTTCGACTGCGTGCAGGCCATCGCCAACACCATCAAGGAGTCCACGGTGTGCTCGCTGGCGCGGGCCAACGACCGGGACATCGCGCGCGCCGCGGAAGCCCTCAAGGGCGCTCAGCGCGCGCGCATCCACACCTTCATCGCAACCAGTGCCCTGCACATGGAGAAGAAGCTGCGCATGACGCCCGAGCAGGTGCTGGAGCAGGCAGTGCAATCGGTGCGCTTCGCCCGCAACCTGGTGGACGACATCGAGTTCAGCCCGGAAGACGGCTACCGCAGCGACGTTGATTTCCTCTGCCGCGTGCTGGAGGCCGTGATCAAGGAGGGCGCGACGACGCTGAACATCCCGGACACGGTGGGCTACGCGATCCCGGAGCTCTACGGCGATTTCATCCGCACGCTGCGCGAGCGCGTGCCCAACTCCGACAAGGCCATCTGGTCGGTGCATTGCCACAACGACCTCGGCATGGCCGTGGCGAACTCGCTGGCCGGCGTGAAGATTGGTGGCGCGCGCCAGGTGGAGTGCACCATCAACGGCCTGGGCGAGCGCGCGGGCAACTGCTCGCTGGAAGAGATCGTGATGGCGGTGCGCACACGGCGCGACTACTTCGGCCTGGACGTGGGCGTGGACGCCACGCAGATCGTGCCGGCCAGCCGCATGGTGAGCCAGACCACCGGCTTCGTGGTGCAGCCCAACAAGGCGGTGGTGGGTGCCAACGCGTTTGCCCATGCCAGCGGGATTCACCAGGACGGCGTTCTCAAGGCACGCGACACCTATGAAATCATGCGCGCGGAGGACGTGGGCTGGAGTGCCAACAAGATCGTGCTGGGCAAGCTCAGCGGCCGCAATGCGTTCAAGCAGCGCTTGCAGGACCTGGGCATCGAGATGGAGTCCGAGAGCGAGATCAACACTGCGTTTGCGGCGTTCAAGGAACTGGCCGACCGCAAGAGCGAGATCTTCGACGAGGACATCCTGGCCCTGTGCAGCGACGAGAGCGTGACCGCCGAGAAGGAGCAGTACGGCCTGGTCTCGCTGAAGCAGCGCAGCGAGACCGGCGAGCGCCCGCACGCCAGCGTGGTGTTCACCGTGGACGGCAAGGAAATCCAGGGCGAGAGCGACGGCAACGGCCCCGTGGACGCGTCCCTGAAAGCGATCGAGAACCACGTGAAGAGCGGCGCCGAGCTGCTGCTGTACTCGGTCAACGCCATCACCAGTGGTTCCACCGAGAGCCAGGGTGAGGTGACGGTGCGCCTTCAACACGGTGGCCGCGTCGTCAACGGCGTGGGCGCCGACCCAGACATCGTCGTGGCGTCGGCCAAGGCGTACCTGAGTGCGCTGAACAAGTTGCACAGCAAATCAGACCGGGTTGCCGCCCAGGGATAAAACCCAATGAAATCAAAGGCTTGATGAATTGTGTTTCGTGAGGCGCAGAAAAGACACCAAAAGTAGCACTTGTTCTACCGATCACTGAAGACAGTTTCCCAAGCTTTTGATATTGCTAGTTTTTTTCCGAATGCCTATACTTCACCCCTGCGCAGTTCCTGTTGCTGGAGTGGAGTCATGGTCATCGGCGTCGATCGTTTTCGCAAAATTTTGCTGGTTGCGGCTGTTGCCGGTTGGGTAGCGCTTTCCTTCGCGCCCTTGCAAGCCCAGGCCGCCAGCAACGCGAAAACCGCCAAGAAGACGGTGACGGCCAAGGCCACTCCCAAGCGCACGGTGGCCACCTCGAAGAAGGCCCAACCCAAGGTGGCGCAGGCCCCGGCACGCAAGACCGTTCGCGTGGCCAGCAAGCCCCAGGGCCGTGTGAAGGTTCAGATGGCGGCGGGCAAGACGACCTCGCTGCACAAGGTGGCCGTTCAACGCAAACCCGCAGCCACCCAGGCGGTGATGCGCGCGGCCGTGGCGCCCCGACTTTCCGAAGGCTCGCGCCTGGGCCTGCGTTCGATGGACGATCCGCTCGAACTCAATTCCAGCGTGGCCCTGGTGATCGATCAGGAAACCAACGAAGTGCTGTTCAGCAAGAACGACGCGGCCGTGCTGCCGATCGCCTCGCTGACCAAGCTCATGACCGGCCTGGTGGTGGCAGACGCCCACCTGAACATGCAGGAAATGATCACCATCACGCAGGACGACGTGGACACCTACAAGGGCAGTAGTTCGCGCCTGGCCGTGGGTACCACGCTCAGCCGGGGCGAGCTGATGCACCTGGCGCTGATGTCCAGCGAAAACCGGGCCGCCCATGCACTCGGTCGCACCTACCCCGGTGGCCTTGCCGAGTTCGTGCGCCTGATGAACAAGAAGGCGCTGGAACTGGGCATGGCGGACACCCGTTACGTCGAGCCCACCGGCCTGTCCAGCTCCAACCAGTCGAGCGCGCGCGATCTCGCGACCCTGGTGTCCGTGGCCTACCAGCGCCCCATCCTGCGCGATTTGTCCACGTCGCCCAGTTACGAGGTCGACCTCGGTCGTCGCACGCTGCACTACAACAACTCGAATGGCCTGATCAAGAACCCGTCGTGGGACATCGGCCTTCAGAAGACGGGCTACATCTCCGAAGCCGGCCGTTGCCTCGTCATGCAGGCCAAGGTGGCGGGCCGCCAGTTGATCATGGTGTTTCTGGACGCCACGGGCAAAGTGGGGCGCATGCAGGACGCCGAACGCGTGCGGCGCTGGGTCGAAGTGCAGACCGATGCGCGCGTGATGCCCCGCCCTCAAGGCTGACCCTTTCCCAGCCCCCATGAAAAACGGCCCTGACGGGCCGTTTTTCATGGGGGTGACGCGCTCAGCGGGCGGATGCCGGCATCGGCACCTTGGGGCAGCCCAGCGCGGATGAAATCTCGGCAGCGGTGGAGCGCAGCTTGGGCACCCAGCTCTCGTCGATGCGGTCCGCGGGGGCGGAGATCGACAGCCCAGCCACCAGCTTGCTCTGGTCGTCGTAGATGCCGGCGGCCATGCACCTCACGCCCAGCTCCAGTTCCTCGTTGTCCCGTGCGAGGCCGGCTTGCCGGCACTGCGCCAGTTCGCGTTCCAGGGTCGCGAGCTGGGTCAGGCTGTTGCGCGTGTTGCCAGCCAGCCCGGTGCGGGTGGCGTAGGCGCGCACCCGTTGCGGCTCGTCATCGGCCAGGAAGAGCTTGCCCACCGAGGTGAGGTGCAGGGGCGCGCGGCCACCAATGGCGCGCACCACCTGCATGCCGGAGCGCTCGCTGTACGCCCGCTCCACATAGACGATTTCGTCGCCCTGGCGCACGCTCAGGTTGACCGGCTGCTGGATCATCTTGTGCAGCTCGCGCATGGGCAGCAGGGCGGCATCCCGCACGCTCAGCCGTGCCTTGACCAAGTTGCCCAGTTCCAGCAACCGCATGCCGAGCCGGTAGCTGCCTGCCTCGGGCCGATCGACAAACCGGCCGATGGTCAGGTCGTTGAGGATGCGGTGCGCGGTCGAGGGATGCAGGCCGGTCTTCTCGCTGATTTCCTTCAGCGACACCGGTTCCTCGCGCGATGCCAGCACTTCCAGCAGGTTGAACATGCGTTCGATCACCTGGACAGTGGGCGTGCTGGGAAGGGTCTCGGAGCGTTTGGTCATGAGAGGTCAGAGGTTGTTCTTGATTTTACAAGATGAAATCCACTTCCTCCAACCGGTGCCGGAACACGCTGGCAGCGAACGCCGCCCTCGGTCAGGCCACGCCTCAGGGCGCCGTGATCCAGCGGCCCTCGAGCAGCAACTCGTGCGGCTGGAAGCCCGCCTTGTAGTTCATCTTGCTGCTCTGCCCGATCCAGTAGCCCAGGTACACATGGGGCAACTCCAGCGCGCGGGCCTGATCGATCTGCCAGAGCACGCTGTACGTGCCGTAGCTGGCCTTTTCATCGGGTTCGTAGAAGGTGTAGACCGCCGAGAGGCCATCGTTCAGCACGTCGACGATCGAGACCATCTTGAGCCGGGAAGGGCCACCGTCGGTGCCGGGCTGATGGAACTCCACCAGCCGCGAATTGACCCGGCTCTGCAGAAGGAACTGCGTGTACTGGTCGATGCTGTCGTGGTCCATGCCGCCGCCGGCGTGGCGGCTGTTCTGGTAGCGCAGGTAGAGCTGGTAGTGCTCGGGGATGAAGCAGAGCTTGAGCACGCGCGTCTGCAGCATGCCGTGCTGCTTCGCCGATCGTCGCTGGCTCCGGTTGGGTGTGAACGAGGCGACCGGCACGCGCAGCGGCACGCAGGCCTGGCAGCCATCGCAATACGGGCGGTAGGTGAACATGCCGCTGCGGCGGAAGCCGTGCGTGACCAGATCCGAGTACGCGTCGTTGTGGATGAGGTGGCTGGGGGTGGCGACTTGCGAACGCGCCTGACGGTCCGGCAGGTAGCTGCACGGGTAAGGTGCCGTGGCGTAAAACTGCAGCGCCTGAAGCGGGAGTTCTTTGAGGTGGGTCACGCGCGAGGACCGTCGTCAGAGAGGATGTGTTGCCAGTATACGGGCTCGAATTCCCAGCGTGGGGCAGGGTGGGGCAGGGCCATTCGAACGTGTCGGCAGAACTCGTCGCGGGCCATGAGCTGGCCGCCCAGCGATGCCAGGTGCGTGGTGTTCTGCTGGCAGTCGATCAGGGGCATGCCGTGGGCGCGGCAGAAGGCGATCAGCGCCGCCAGGGCGATCTTGGAGGCATCGCTGCGGCGGCTGAACATCGACTCGCCGTACACCATGGCGCCGAGATTGACGCAATACAGCCCACCGGCCAGCTCGCCGTCGAACCAGGCCTCCACACTGTGTGCGAGGCCTGCGTGATGGAGCCGGACGTAGGCTTCCACCATCGCGGGCAGGATCCAGGTGCCAGTCTGGCCGTCGCGCGGCGTGTGCGCGCAGGCGCGGATGACGCGTTCGAAGTCGTGGTCGAAGCGCACTTCCAGCCGCTGCTCGCGCAACAGCCGGGTGAGTGTCTTGCGCAGCGAGCGGTGCAGACGGAACTGGCGGGTCTCCAGCACCATGCGAGGGTCGGTGCTCCACCACAGGATGGGTTGGCCCGCGCTGTACCAGGGGAAGATGCCACGGGAGTACGCGGCGACCAGCGTCGGCACATCCAGCACCCCGCCTGCGGCGAGCAGACCGGGCGCGGGGTCTGTGGCACTCCAGGCCGTTTCCACGGACGGAAACGCCTGGCCGGGCTCGAGCCACGGCAATGCTCGGTTGGGCGGGGTGTGTGACATGCCACTATTGTGCGCGGCGGCCCCGCGGTTTCAAGCGGCGGGGCGGGCGATCCGACGAAGAAGCCACCAGGCCAGGGCGCCCAGCAGAATGCCCACGCCATCGGCCGCGAGATCCGACCATTCGCCGTAGCGCCACCCCGTGGCCGCCTGGGCCAGTTCGATGGCGCCGCCATGGGCCAGCAGAGACGCAGCCACCGCGTTGGGCCGACGTGGATAGGCGAGCAGGCCCAGGAACGCCAGCCAGGCGAATCCGAACGCGTGCTGGGCCTTGTCCCATATGTCGAGGCTCTGGGGTGGAAGCAGGACCACGGGCACGAGCGAGGCGACGGTGAGCACCGCGACACTGAGCCAGAAAAGCGGTTTGATGATGAAGATGAAGCGGGTCATAGAAAAACGCGAAAAACGACGCTATAATTCGAGGCTGTTCCCTGATAGCTCAGTCGGTAGAGCGACGGACTGTTAATCCGCAGGTCCCTGGTTCGAGTCCAGGTCGGGGAGCCAGACAGACAAAAGACAAAGGCCTTCTTCGGAAGGCCTTTGTCTTTTCTGCGTCTTGTCACTGCGCACAACACGGCCTGGGCTCAATCCAGCACCGGCGAGTCCACGCCCAACACCTTGTGCAGCTTGGTGCTGCTGGTGGTGTATTGCAGCGTCACCTTCTTGTCGGGAAAGATGAAGGGCGCGGCGCCGAAGGCGGCCAAGGCGCACTCATGGAAACCGGAGAGGATGAGCTTCTTCTTGCCCGGGTAGGTGTTGATGTCACCCACCGCGAAGATGCCGGGCACGCTGGTGGAGAACTTTTCGGTGTCGACCACCAGCTGCTTGCGTTCGATGTCCAGGCCCCAGTCTGCGATCGGCCCGAGCTTGGGCGAGAGACCGAAGAACACCAGCAAGGCGTCCAGAGGCACGACGCGGGTCACGGCGTCGGGGCTGGTGACTTTCAGGCCTGTGAGGCGGCCATCGCTTTCCTCGAAGCCGGAGGTCTGGCCGACGATGAACTGCATCTCGTGGCGCTCGCAGAGCTCGCGCATCTTCGCCACGTTCGCGGGCGCGGCTTGAAAGCCGTCGCGGCGGTGGATGAGGATCACGCTGGCGGCCCTATGCGGACCTTCGGCCGCGAAGTTCAGGGCCCAGTCGAGCGCCGAATCACCACCACCAATGATGACCAGATGCCTGCCCACGAAATCGGCTGGGCTCCTGACCCGGTAGAACAGCTGGGTGTCCTCGAATCGGTCCAGCCCCTCGACATTGAGCTTGCGCGGCTGGAAAGCACCCACGCCAGCGGCGATGAACAAGGTCTTGGTGAGGAACCGCGTGCCCTTGGAGGTGGCGACAAAGAAGCGGCCATCCGCCTGCTGTTGCACGCTGGTGACTTCCTGGCCGAGGTGGAAGCTGGCGCCGAAGGGCTTGATCTGTGAGAGCAGGCGATCCACGAGCTCCTGCCCGGTGCACACCGGGATGGCGGGGATGTCGTAGATGGGCTTGTCCGGGTACAGCTCGACCGGCTGGCCGCCGGGGTAGGCGAGTGAGTCGATCACGTGCGCCTTGATCTCCAGCAGGCCCAGTTCAAAAACCTGAAAGAGGCCGACCGGGCCCGCGCCCACGATGACGGCATCGGTTTCGATGAGGCCGTCGGGCGTGTTGGCGAAGGTCATGCCAGGTTCAGCGAATCAGCTCCGACAACTTGTCGCTGCGGTCTTTCCACTCGTCGTGGTCGGGCAAGGGGTCCTTGCGCTTGGTGATGCTCTTCCAGCCCGGCAGGCGAGCGAGCTCGGCGTTGAGCTCGGTCATGTGCTGCTGGTCCTTGGGCAGGTCTTCCTCGGCGTAGATCGCACTCACCGGGCATTCGGGAATGCACACCGCGCAGTCGATGCACTCATCCGGGTCGATCGTCAGGAAGTTCGGGCCTTCGCGGAAACAGTCCACGGGACAGACGTCCACACAATCGGTGTATTTGCAGCGGATGCAGGCTTCGGTGACAACGTGGGTCATGGTGATGATGGGAATCGGTAGAACCCCGGATTTTAGGGTTTCCCTGAACCCCAGGCAGGCGCAAGCCCCTTGCCTGGGTACGCGTTAAGGACGGAGGGTCTTTCAGAGCACCAGCAAGGCGCCCGAGGTGCGGTGGCTGGCGGTGTCCACCAGCACCAGGGACCCGAGGGTGCGCGAGCGCTCGAAGGGCAGGGTGGCCAGCGGTTCCTGCAGCGCCAGCTCGATGTGGCCGATGGCGTTGGGCTCGAGCTGGCTGGCCTCTTCCTCGGCCAGTGTGTGGATGTCCAGGCGGTGCACGATGCGCTTGATCTTGGCCTTGACCCAGCGGTGGCCATGCAGCGCCCAGTACACGCGGCCGGGCACCAGGGTCTCGTCGTCGAGCCAGGCCACGGTGGCGCGGATCTCGCGGCTGCCCGTCAGGGTGTCCTGCGCTTCACCGTCCTCGACGGCCAGCAGCCAGTCGCCGCGCGAGACATCAACCTCGCGGTCGAGCACGATGCCGGCGCTGTGGCCGGCCAGCACGGCCTGGGGCTGGCGCACGTGGTTGAGCACTTGCGCGACCACGGCGGTCTGACCGTTGGGCATGATGCGCACCGCCTGGCCCGGCTGCACGCCACCCGTGGCCACACGGCCCCAGAAGACGCGGCGGCCTTGCGAGGTGTCGGACGAGCTGCTGAATTTCTCCACCCATTGCACGGCGAAGGCGAAGGGCAGCGTGTTGTCGGCCGGCGTGACGGGCAGGCCTTCGAGGATCTCCAGCAGCGTTGGGCCGCTGTAGCCGCACCAGCCGGCCTGCTCGCTGGCGTCCACCACGTTCCAGCCCTTGAGGGCCGACACCGGCACGGTGGCCGTGACCGGGATGCCGGCCTGCGCGGCGAACTGCCGCAGCGCCGCGGCGATGTGGGCGAAGGCCGTGCGGCTGTCCTCGACGGCGTCGAGCTTGTTGATGGCGAACACCACCGAGGGCACGCGCAGCAGCTTGAGCAGCAGGCTGTGGCGGCGGGTCTGAGGGAGCAGTTGCAGCGCGGCGTCGGCCCAGTTCAGCTTGGTGGCGTCCACCAGCACCACGGCCGCGTCGGCGCTGGAGGCCGCCGTGACCATGTTGCGCGTGTACTGCTCATGGCCCGGTGCGTCGCCGATGATGAACTTGCGCGCTTCGGTGCTGAAGTAGCGGTAGGCCACGTCGATGGTGATGCCTTGCTCGCGCTCGGCCGACAGGCCGTCGGTCAGCAGGGCGAGGTCGGTCTGGCCGTGGCGCTGCACGCCGGCCAGGTGGTCCTGCAGCACGGCCTTGCTGTCGACCAGCAGGCGGCCGATCAGCGTGCTCTTGCCATCGTCCACGCTGCCGCAGGTGATGAGGCGCAGGGCGGAGCGGGTGTCTTGAGCAATGGGAGCGAGTTCAGCGGTGGTCATGGCGATCTTTCTGCGAGAGATATCTGTTCAAGGGTGTCGCGGGTCCGGCTTCGCCGGCCCGCAGACACCGCCCCCAGTGGGGGTGACGCGCCACGGGCGCGGCGCGGGGGCGTCAAAAGTACCCGTCTTTCTTGCGCTTCTCCATCGAGGCGTCGGACGTCTTGTCGTCCATGCGCGTGGCGCCGCGTTCGCTGACCTCGGCGGCCAGCGTCTCGATCACGATGTCGTCGGCCGTGGCGGCCAGGCTCTCCACCGGGCAGGTGCAGGTGATGTCGCCCACGGTGCGGAAGCGCACGTCGCGCACCTCCACGGTTTCGCCGTCGCGCGGCGGCGTGAGTTCGGTCACCGGCACGAGCAGGCCGCGGCGGTCGATCACTTCGCGCTGGTGCGTGTAGTAGATCGAGGGTAGGGCGATGTTTTCGCGCGCGATGTACTGCCACACGTCCAGCTCGGTCCAGTTGCTGATGGGGAACACGCGGAAGTGCTCGCCGGGCTGGATCCGGGTGTTGAACAGCGTCCAGAGCTCGGGGCGTTGCGCCTTGGGTTGCCACTGACCGAAGCTGTCGCGGTGGCTGAAGATGCGCTCCTTGGCGCGGGCTTTCTCCTCGTCGCGCCGTGCGCCGCCGATCAGCGCATCGAAGCGGAATTCCTCGATGGCTTCCAGCAGCGTGACCGACTGGTGCACGTTGCGGCTCTCGCCTGGATGGGCCAGGCGCACGGTGCCACGCGCCATCGAGTCCTCGACGCTGCGCACGATCAGTTCGGCGCCGAGTTCCTTGGCGCGCAGGTCGCGGAAATCGGTCACTTCGGGAAAGTTGTGGCCGGTGTCGATCATCAGCAGCGGGTAGGGGATGCGGCCGGCGCCGAAGGCCTTCTCGGCGCACTTGAGCATGACCAGCGAGTCCTTGCCACCCGAGAACAGCAGCGCGGGGCGCTCGAAGGCGGCAGCCACCTCGCGCAGGATGAAGATGGTTTCCTCTTCCAGGGCATCCAGGTGGGCGTTGCTCAGGTGGTGATCGCTGGCGTGTTGCAGCGCGGTCTGGATCACGGCGGTTTCGGTGCGGGCGTTCATGCGTGGGTCCGTTCGAGAGGCGATACGAGGGGTTCGGCGGCGGGCTGCACATGCAGGCCGCATTCCTTGGCGCTTTCCTGCTCCCACCACCAGCGGCCGGCGCGGAAGTCCTCGCCGACGCTGATGGCGCGCGTGCAGGGCGCGCAGCCGATGCTGGGGAAGAACTGGTCGTGCAGCGCGTTGTAGTCGAGCTGGTGTTCGGCAATGAAGTGCCAGACATCGCCCCAGGTCCATTCGACGATGGGGCTGACCTTGATGCGCTCGGGCTCCTGCACGATCTCGCCCACTTCGGCGCGCGCGTTGGATTGCTCGCGGCGCAGGCCGGTGATCCAGCCGTCCTGGCCGGCCAGGGCGCGCGCCAGGGGCTCCATCTTGCGGATGTCGCAGCAGGCCTTGCGCAGTTCGATGCTCTGGTACATCGCCTCTTCACCGTTCTTGCGCACGAAGTGGATCACCGATTCCTGCTTGGGCCGGAACACCTGCACGCTGAGGCCGTAGCGCTGCTCGATCTTCGGGATCAGCGCGAGCGTCTCGGCGTGCAGCTTGCCGGTCTCCAGCACGAAGACGCTGGCCTCGATGCCGGCCAGGTGCATCAGGTGCGTGACCACCATGTCTTCCGCGCCCAGGCTGGAGGCTTGCGTGAGCCTGGGGTGGTTGGCGGCCGTCTCACGCAGCAGTGCGATGCTGCGCTCGACCTTGGCGGCGAAGTCGGGCGAGGGGCGGTTGTAGAGAGCGATGGCGGTCATGGCTGTGGCTGTGAGACGCTCAGGCGGTGGCGGCGAAATGCGGCGTGGTGTGCACCGCATCGCCCTGGTAGAAGGCGGGGTAGTGCTTCAGCAGCGCTTCACCATGGGCGAGGTTCTGGTCGGCGCGCAGCACGGCCTGGCTGAAGCCGCTGCGCTGCATCTGCACCAGCTGGTCGATCAGCACGTCACCCGTGGCGCGGATCTGGCCCGTGAAGCCCAGGCGGCGGCGCAGCAGGAAGGCCTGGCTGAAGGCGCGGCCGTCGCTGAACTTGGGGAAGTGCAGTTCCACCACGCCGATGCCGCTCAGGTCGGCCTCGCGGGGATCGGCGTCGTTGGCGATCGAGAGGCGTTGCGACTCGGCTTCGGTGGCCGTGAACGTGTCGGCGCTGAAGAGTTGAAGGTTCTGGCTCATGCGGTCTCTCCTCAGGCGGCGGCGCGGGCCGTGCTCGTGCGCACCGCGTTGGCGGCGGTCTTGAACGGGTCGGCACCGGTGCGGCGCAGGGTGTTCACGAAGGTCTCCTGGCCCGTGCGCTGGGCGCGGTAGGTGTCGAGCAGGGCCTCGATCACGTCGGGCACTTCGCTGGCGGCGAAGGACGGGCCGATCACCTTGCCCGGCGTGGCGTCGCCGGAGAGGCGCGTGCCGTCCGAGCCGCCGAGCGTGACCTGGTACCACTCCTGGCCGTCCTTGTCGACGCCCAGGATGCCGATGTGGCCGCTGTGGTGGTGGCCGCAGGAGTTGATGCAGCCGCTGATGTGCAGGTCGATCTCGCCCAGGTCGTGCAGCTCGTCGAGGTCCTTGTAGCGGCCCAGGATGGCCTGTGCCAGCGGCAGCGAGCGCGCGTTGGCGAGGTCGCAGAAGTCGCCGCCGGGGCAGGCGATCATGTCGGTGAGCAGGCCGATGTTGGGCTTGGCCAGGCCCAGGCGGCGCGCCTCGCGCCACAGCTCGGGCAACTGGTCGCAGCGCACCCAGGGCAGCAGCAGGTTCTGTTCGTGCGTCACGCGGGCTTCGCCGGCCGAGAAGCGCTCGGCCAGTTCGGCGGCGCGCTCGAGCTGTTCGGCCGTGGCATCGCCGGGGGCTTGCCCGAATCGCTTGAACGACAGCGTGACGGCGCGCAGGTCGGGGTTCTGGTGCGGCTTGACGTTCTGCTGCAGCCAGCGGCTGAATTCCAGGTCGTCCTCGGCCGCGGCCTTGAGGATGTGCGCGATCTTGGCGTCGGCGCTCTTGCGGTCGCAGTTGAGTTGCGGCGGCACGAAGAAGGCGCTCACGCGGTCCAGTTCGGCCTGGCTGATGGTGTGCGGCGCGCCGTCCTTCTCGAGGATGTCCTGGTACTCGGCTTCCACCTGGTCGGTGAAGGCCTGGCCTTCGGCCTTCACCAGGATCTTGATGCGGGCCTTGTAGATGTTGTCGCGGCGGCCGAAGCGGTTGTAGGCGCGCACCACGGCTTCGAGGTAGTTGAGGATCTGGTTCCAGGGCAGGAACTCGCGGACCACGCTGCCGATGATGGGCGTGCGGCCCATGCCACCGCCCACGCGCACCTGGAAGCCCAGGTCGCCGTCGACATTGCGCAGCAGGCGCAAGCCCACGTCGTGCCAGGGGGTGGCCGCGCGGTCTTCGCGCGCGCCGGTGATGGCCACCTTGAACTTGCGCGGCAGGAAGGCGAACTCGGGGTGCAGCGTGCTCCACTGGCGCAGGATTTCGGCGAAGGGGCGCGGATCGGCGACCTCGTCGATCGCGATGCCGGCAAGCGCGTCGGTGGTGATGTTGCGGATGCAGTTGCCGCTGGTCTGGATGCCGTGCAGGCCCACGCTGGCCAGCAGGTCCATCACATCGGCCGAGCGCGAGAGCGGGATCCAGTTGTACTGCACGTTCTGGCGCGTGGTGAAGTGGCCGCAGCGGTCGGGCAGAGTGGGCACTTCGGACAGACCGGCGTTGGCCTTGGAAACGTCGTGATCTTCCTTGTGGTCGTAGTCGCGCGCGATCTTTGCCAGCACGCGCAGTTGCGGCGCGGAGATCTCGCCGTAGGGCACGGCCACGCGCAGCATGGGCGCGAAGCGCTGCACGTACCAGCCGTTCTGCAGGCGCAGCGGCTTGAACTCGTCGTCGCCCAGCGTGCCGGCTTGCCAGCGGGTCAGCTGGTCCCGGTACTGGGCGGCGCGCAGGTGCACGAACTGGCGGTCAAAGTCGGAATATTGGTACATCGTCTTCGTGGGTCTTCAGGAATCAAAAAGCGATCAGCTTCGTGCCGGCATAGGCCAGCAGCAGCGACAGCGCCGAGCGCACCAGGCGCTCAGGGGTATGGCGCATCAGACGCGTGCCCAGCCAGATGCCGGGCAGCGAACCGGCGAGCAGCTTGGCCAGCAGCGGCCAGTCGACCGAGCCCAGGCTCGCGTGGCCCAGGCCGGCGACCAGCGTGAGCGGAACGGCGTAAGCGATGTCGGCGGCCACGATGCGGGGCAGCGGCAACAGGGGAAACAGCAACAGCAGCACGGAGACACCGATGGCGCCCGCACCGACCGAGGTGAGCGTGACGAGGGTGCCGATCACCGCACCGAACAGCACCGGCAGGCTCCAGTGGCGCGCATGCGTGGCCTGGGCCAGCTGGCCTTCGGGCAATTGGCGGGGCAGCTGTTTGCCGCGCGCCGCCTTGTAGAGCATGGCCACCGCCGTCAGCAGCAGCGCCACGCCCAGGGTGTTCGTCATCAGCGATTGCACCGTTGCGCTCGTGGGGCCGAGCTGGCGCAGCACCAGCAACGTCAACAGCGCCGCCGGCAGGCTGCCGGCGCTCAGCTGGCCGACCACGCGCCAGGGCACCAGCTTCTGCCGCGCCAGGCTGACCGTGCCGCCCATCTTGGTGAAGGCGGCGAACAGCAGGTCGGTGCCGACCGCGAGGTAGGGTTTGACGCCGAAAAAGAAGATCAGGATGGGCGTCATGAGCGAGCCGCCACCCACCCCCGTGAGACCCACGATGAGTCCCACGGCGAATCCGGCCAGGATGATGGCGATGTCAGGCATGGGCGAGACTGTAGAGAGACATCGATATATCCCAAACGATTTTTTGTTCATGGGTATATGCCACCCGGGAATAAACAAATGAGCGATGTGCCGAATCGCACACGAGATGGCCGCTCGTCGTACAACTCCGACCGCACATCGGTCTGCTGGGCGTAACATCCGCGCCATGCAAAAGCAGCGCATCCTGGTCAGCGTGGTCGGTTTTTCCGACGTGGAACGCCATGCGCTGAACACCGTGTTCCGCCTGTCGCAGGAACGCGAGCTGTCTTACGCCCCCTGGGTGCCCATGGCCCCGCCGGGCGCGGTGATCCCTTCCGGCGTGGCCCAGGTGGCGTTGGTGGATGGCGAAAGCCTGGAGGCCGTGTTGTCGCACGCCAAGGAGATGCCACCCGGGCAGCGCCTGATCTGGGTCGGCCCGGACGCCCCCGAACACGCCTGGCGGGTGCTGGACCGGCCCATCGAATGGGCCGCCGTGCTGCACGACCTGGACCTGGTGTTCGCCGCCCGGCAGGCCGATTCGGGCCTGCTCGATCTGGACGTGACCGCACCGGCGCCGCTGGACATCGACCTCGAGATGGACACCGCCGAAGCCACCGACATGACCCGGCGCGCGCTGGTGGTGGGGGCGGAGGATCAGGAAGGCACCTACCTGCGCACCCGCCTGGCCCTGGCGGGCGTGGGCCATGTGGACGAGGTGGTCGACACCGAGACCGCGCTGGAACTCATGGAGCGCAACCGCTACGTGTGCGGCGTGTTCAACCTGGACGACCACCGCATCGACGTGTGGGCGCTGATGCGCCACTTCGTCGCCCGCAATCCCCAGGCGCTGACCTTGGCGACGACCGAGCTGGCCGGCCCGCTGGCGGGCTGGTGGCGCCGCCGCCGGGTGCGGCGCGACGCGCACCGCGTGGGCATCACGGCCCTGCTGGAGCGGCCGTTCCAGCCGCGCCAGGTGTCCGAGTGGCTGGACCTGATCTGAGCTACTGACGGCGCGCCTGTTTCCAGGCGAAGCGCGCGGGATCGATCGCCCGCAGCAGGTCCTCTTCCGCGTCGGGCGTGGGCTCACCCTCCATCTGGGCGGCCAGCTGGTTCGCGCACCAGGCGGCCAAGGTGATGCCGCGCGAGCCCAGCGCGGCCAGCAGGTAGAGCCCAGGCCGGCGGGGGGTGTCCGCCAAGGGCACACGGCCCCGCCGGACACCGGCCGCCGCCATGTGGGCCTTCAGGGCCTCGCCGTCGGGCACCGCACCCACCAGCGGCAGGCGGTCCAACGAGGCGCAGCGCACCTGCGCCCAACCCAGCAGCTCGCCTCGCTGCCAGGCCTGCCGCAGATCCAGCGCCGCGCGCGGGCAGATGGCCTCCAGGCTCTCGGCGTTGCGCTCGTGCGCCTGCTCGCTCAGCTGCGTGCTGTTCTCGCCGCGCTCGTAGGTGGAGCCCATGGCCCAGACGCGCGCCGGCCAGGCGGGCGGCAACCCGGTGTCTTCATAGAGGGGCACGTACACGCCGTTGTCGCGTTGCGGCCGCTCGGCCAGCGGGTCGCCGCTCTGGGCGGCCAGGCTCATCTGCCCCTTGACGGGGCGCAGGGGCAGGGCGTCGGGCTCCATCCAGCCGGTGGGTCCTGCCAGCAGGGCATGGCTGCCATAGGCCGAGGCGATCACGGCCACTGGGGCTTCGGCCACGCAGCGGCCCTGGGCATCCAGCGCGTGCCAGCCCACGGCGGAGGGGGCCAACGTCTGCACCGGGGTTTGCCAAAGGCACGCCAACGTGCCCAGGTTCGCCGCTTCGTCGAGCCAGGCCCGCACCAGGGCGGCCGGGCGCACCAGCGCGGCGGGCCAGCGGCCCGGATCGGGTCCCAGGTTGTCCACCTCGCAGGCTTGCCATCCCTGGCCTGGTGGAACCAGCCGCTGCAGCTCGGCCAGGGTGGTCGCCACGCCCAGTGCGGACAGCCGCGACAGCGGGGTGGGCGCGCGGGTGACATGGGGGCTCAGCATGCCCACCGGCAGGGCCGAGGCGCCTTGCGCCGGGCCGCTGGCGGCATCGACCAGCGTGAGCCGCCAGCCGCGCCGAGCCAGCGCCGCGCAGACCGCGGCGCCCGCCAGGCCGGCGCCGATCACCAGGGCATGGCGGGCTGGGGGTGGGGGCACGGCCCGGGCGGCGGTCAGTTGCCTTCGGGCGGCGGCGGCACGAAACCGGCGGCGGCGTCGGCGCCCTCGCCGAAGAAATGCTTTTCCATCTGGCGCGCGAGATACTGGCGCGCGCGCGCGTCAGCCAGGTTCAGGCGGTTTTCGTTGAGCAGCATGGTCTGGTGCTTGAGCCAGGCGGCCCAGGCCTCCTTGCTCACGTTCTCGTACAGGCGCTTGCCCATTTCGCCCGGGTAGGGCGGAAAGTCCAGGCCTTCGGCTTCCTTGCCGAGCTTGATGCAATGAACGGTGCGTGCCATGAGAAACGTCCTAGGAGGTGTGGGTTAGATGGATTGGTTATAACGAACTGAAGAAATAATTCGTTCCCGGACAGGCCAATCGTCGGCATGATCCGGGACTCTTTGTTCGTCGGCGCAGTTCGCCGTGGTGGGCGCAAGGCCCCGGGTATCCCGGGCAGCCCGTCACTGTAGCAAGGTTTCGGTGTCCGTCCCGCGAGTGGGGCCGGCCGATCACCCCGCCAGCCGCACGGCCGGCCCGACTTTTTACAATACGGGGTTCGACCCCATCAGGATCTCTCATGAGTGCATTTCTGGAAGAGCGCGTGCTCAGCGTTCACCATTGGACCGATCGGCTGTTCAGCTTCACCACCACGCGCGACACCTCGCTGCGGTTTTCCAACGGCCACTTCACCATGATCGGCCTGCGCGTGAACGACAAGCCCCTGCTGCGCGCCTACAGCATCGTCAGCCCGAACTGGGCCGACCACCTCGAGTTCCTCAGCATCAAGGTGCAGGACGGCCCGCTGACCTCGCGCCTGCAGCACATCCAGGTGGGCGACAGCATCGTCGTCGGCCGCAAGCCCACCGGCACCCTGCTGATCGACTACCTGTTGCCGGCCAAGCGCCTGTACCTGCTGGGCACGGGCACCGGCCTGGCGCCCTTCATGAGCGTCATCCGCGATCCGGAAACCTACGAGCGCTTCGAGCAGGTCGTGCTGGTGCACGGCGTGCGCCAGGTCAAGGAGCTGGCCTACCGCGAACTGATCACCGAGCAGCTCAAGCAGGACGAGTTCCTGGGCGAGGCCGTGCAGCAGAAGCTGCTGTACTACCCCACCGTCACGCGCGAGCCCTTCATGCACCAGGGTCGCATTCCCCAGCTGCTGGGCGACGGCGTGATCGCCAAGGACCTGGGTATTCCGCCCCTGAACCCGGCCGAAGACCGTGTGATGATCTGCGGCAGCCCCGAGATGCTGCGCGACCTCAAGGCCCTGTGCGAGAAGCGCGGCTTCAAGGAAGGCAACACCACGACGCCGGGCGATTTCGTCATCGAACGCGCCTTCGTGAGCTGAAGCGGGGGAACTTGCGGTGGATCGCCGGGCTCAGTGATCTGTCCCGCCCGGCGGCCGCCTTCTCCCAACTTCAGGATTTCCCTTGATCGCCATCCTTTCCCCTGGCCAACCGTCTCCCCTGACCCAGCACCCCCGCCGCATCCTGGGGCTGGTGGCCGCCGCCTGCGCCGCCATGCTGGCCTTCGGCCTGTACCTGCAGCACGTCGTGGGCCTGGAGCCTTGCCCCATGTGCATCGTGCAGCGCTACGCCCTGGTGGCGGTGGCGCTGGTGGCCGGCATCTCGGCCCTGTTGAAGGGCCGCGCGGCGCGGCAGGCCGGCATCGCGCTGATGGGCCTGCTCGCGGTCTTCGGTGCTTTCACGGCCGCGCGCCAGAGCTGGCTGCAGTGGAATCCGCCCGAGATCATGAGCTGCGGGCGCGACTTCTTCGGCATGATCGAAGCCTTCCCGCTGCGCCGCGCCATTCCCATGATCTTTCGCGGCAGCGGCGACTGCTCGGTGATCGACTGGACCTTCCTCGGCCTGTCGATCGCGAACTGGTCCTTCCTGTGCTTCTCGGCCATCATCGCGCTGGCCGTGGCCCTCTGGGTGAAGCGCCCGGCCGCCGCCTGAGGCCGTCCGGGCCGGCGCCGGCCCTCAGCTCAGCTTCTTCACCAGCACCTGGCTCTTGCGGTCCCAGTTGTACTTGCGCTTGCGCGCCTCCGGCAGCCAATCGGCGCTGACCTGCACGAAGCCGCGCTTGACGAACCAGTGCATGGTGCGGGTGGTGAGCACGAAGATGCTTTGCAGGCCTTGCGCCTTGGCCCGGGTCTCGATGCGCTTGAGCAGCCGTTCGCCGTCGCCCTGGCTCTGCGTCTGAGGTGAGACGGTGAGCGCGGCCATTTCACCGGTGCGCTCTTCCGGGTAGGGGTAGAGCGCCGCGCAGCCGAAGATCACGCCGTCGTGCTCGATGATGGTGTAGTTGCCCGCGTCGCGTTCGATCTCGGTGCGGTCGCGCTTGACCAGGGTGCCGTCCTTCTCGAACGGCTCGATCAGCGCCACGATGCCGCTCACGTCGTCCATGGTGGCCTCGCGCACGCTCTCCAGCTTTTCGTCCACCACCATGGTGCCGATGCCGTCGTGGGTGTAGATCTCCAGCAGCAGCGCTCCGTCCACCGAGAACGGCAGGATGTGGCTGCGGTCCACGCCGCCTTCGCAGGCGCGGATGCAGTGCTGCAGGTAGAACGCGGTGTCGGTGGGCTGCGTGGCCGAGGGCAGGGCGGCCAGCATCTTCTTCGCGTCGGCCAGCGGCAGCTCGGTGTCGATGTCGCTTTCCGGGTCGGCCTGATCGACGCGAATGCCCGGCACCTCGGTCAGGAACATCAGCTTGTCGGCCTGCAGCGCGACGGCCACCGAGGTCGCCACGTCTTCCATGGTCAGATTGAAGGCCTCGCCGGTGGGCGAGAAGCCGAAGGGCGAGAGCAGCACCATCGCGCCCATGTCGAGCGTGCGCTGGATGCCGTCGGTGTCCACCTTGCGCACCAGGCCGGAGTGGATGAAATCCACACCGTCGATCAGGCCCACGGGCCGCGCGGTGATGAAGTTGCCGGAGATCACGCGCACCGTGGCGCCCGCCATGGGCGTGTTGGGCAGGCCCTGGCTGAAGGCGGCCTCGATCTCGTAGCGCAGCTGGCCAGCGGCTTCCTGGGCGCAGTCCAGCGCCACCTCGTCGGTGATGCGCATGCCGTGCGAGTACTTCGCCTCATGGCCTTTGAGCCGCAGCTGTTCGTTCACCTGCGGCCGGAAGCCGTGCACCAGCACGATGTCCACGCCCATGCTTTGAATGAGCGCCAGATCCTGCGCCAGCTTCTCCAGCTTGCCGGCCGCGATGGCCTCGCCCGCGATGCCGACCACGATGGTGTTGCCTCGGTGCTTGTGGATGTAAGGCGCGACCGAGCGGAACCAGGGGACGAAGGTGAAGTTGAAGACAGTGGACATGGGGCGGTGGTCAGGCGGGCATGGGGCCGGGCGCGGATAATGGCCGGTTGCCCGATTTTGACCGAAGTTCCCACTTGTCCTCCACGCCGCTGCACATCGAATTCCCGGAAAGCCTGCCCGTCTCTGCGCGCCGCCATGAGATCGAGGCCGCGATGCGCGACCACCAGGTCGTCATCGTCTGCGGCGAAACAGGCTCGGGCAAGACCACGCAGCTGCCCAAGATCGCGCTGGCCATGGGGCGGGGCAAGTGCAACGCGAAACCGGGCCAGCGCGGCCAGCTGATCGGCCACACCCAGCCGCGGCGCATCGCCGCCTCCAGCGTGGCCAAGCGCATCGCCGAGGAACTCAAGACACCGCTGGGCGATGTGGTGGGCTACAAGGTGCGCTTCCAGGACCGCCTGTCCAAGGACGCCTCCGTCAAGCTGATGACCGACGGCATCCTGCTCGCCGAAACGCAGACCGACCCCGACCTGCGCGCCTACGACACCATCATCATCGACGAGGCGCACGAGCGCAGCCTGAACATCGACTTCCTGCTCGGCTACCTGCGCCAGCTGCTGCCGCGCCGGCCCGACCTCAAGGTGGTCGTGACCTCCGCCACCATCGACGCCGACCGTTTCGCGCGCTACTTCGCCTCGGCCAAGGGCCCGGCGCCGGTGCTCATGGTCTCGGGCCGCACCTTTCCGGTGGAGGTGCGCTGGCGCCCGTTCGAGGAAAGCCGCGACTACGACCTGAACAACGCCATCGCCGACGCGGTGGACGAACTCTGGCGCGGCCCGGCCGGCGGCGACATCCTGGTGTTCCTGCCGGGCGAGCGCGAGATCCGCGAGGCGGCCGACCACCTGCGCAAACACCTGAGCCACATTCCCACGCTGCGCAACGCCGAGGTGCTGCCGCTGTTCGCGCGCCTGTCGCAGGCCGAGCAGGACCGCATCTTCCAGGACCACAGCGGGCGGCGCATCGTGCTCTCCACCAACGTGGCCGAGACCTCGCTCACGGTGCCCGGCATCCGTTTCGTGATCGATGCCGGCACCGCCCGCGTGAAGCGCTACAGCTTCCGCCAGAAGGTGGAGCAGCTCATGGTGGAGCCCATCAGCCAGGCCGCGGCCAACCAGCGCGCCGGCCGCTGCGGCCGTGTCGCCGACGGGATCGCGATCCGGCTGTACGACGAAGCCGGCTTCGGCGCGCGCCCGGCGTTCACCGACCCCGAGATCCTGCGCAGCTCGCTCGCGGGCGTGATCCTGCGCATGAAGGCCTTGCGCCTGGGCGCGGTGGAAGACTTCGCCTTCATCGAGGCACCGCAGAAGCGCGCCATCGTCGATGGCTATCAGCTGCTGGCCGAACTCAACGCGGTGGACGAGGCCAACGAACTCACGCCCATCGGTCAGACGCTATCGCGCCTGCCGCTGGACCCGCGCGTGGGCCGCATGATTCTGGAGGCGCAGCAGCGCGGCGCGCTCGACGAGGTGCTGGTGATCGCCTCGGCCCTGAGCGTGCAGGATGTGCGCGACCGCCCGCTGGACAAACAGGCGCAGGCGGACCAGGCGCACGCCAAGTTCGACGACGAGAAGAGCGAGTTCAGCGGCACGCTCAAGCTCTGGAAATGGCTGGAGGACACCAAGGGTGGCCACGGCAAGGACCACAAGCTCAGCCACCGGCAGTACGAGAGCGTGCTGCGCGAGAACTTCGTCAATGTGCGGCGCGTGCGCGAGTGGCGCGACATCCACAGCCAGCTGCACACCGTGGTGGCCGAGCACCAGTGGAGGCTCAACGACAAGCCCGCCAGCTACGAGCAACTGCACCTGGCCATGCTGGCCGGGCTGCTGGGCAACGTGGGTCAGAAGCACGAAACCGAAGACTGGTACCTGGGCGCGCGCGGCATCAAGTTCCACCGCCACCCGGGCGCGAACCTGAGCAAGCGCCCCGGTCGCTGGATCGTGTGTGCCGAGCTGGTGGAGACCACGCGCCTGTTCGGGCGCGGCATCGCCGGCATCGAGCCGCTGTGGCTGGAGCAGGTGGGTGGGCACCTGATCAAGAAACAGCTGCTCGACCCGCACTGGGAGAAAAAAGCCGCGCAGGTCACGGCGCTGGAGCGCGCCACGCTGTATGGCCTGGTGGTCTACAGCAACCGCCGCACCGACTACGGCAAGGTAGACCCGGCCGGCGCGCGCGAGATCTTCATTCGCGAAGCCCTGGTGGCCGGCGAGTGGGAGACGCGCCTGCCGTTCCTGGCCGCGAACCAGAAGCTGGTGCGCCAGGTGGCCGAGCTGGAGCACAAGTCGCGCCGGCAGGACGTGCTGGTGGACGAGGAGCTGATCTACGCCTTCTACGACCAGCAATTGCCCGCGCACATCTGCAACGGCGCGGCCATGGAGCGCTGGTACCGCGACGCCGTGCGCGAGAACCCCAAGCTCCTGCTGCTCACGCGCGAGGAGCTGATGCGGCACGAGGCCGCCGGCATCACCACGCAGACCTTCCCCAAGACACTGCGCCTTGGCGGTGTGGACTGCGCCTGCAGCTACCTGCACGAGCCTGGCGACCCGCGCGATGGCCTGTCGGTCACGCTGCCGATCTTCGCGCTCAACCAGGCCAGCGAAGACCGCTGCGACTGGCTGGTGCCCGGCATGCTCAAGGAAAAGGTGCTGGCTTTGCTCAAGACCCTGCACCAGCGCCCGCGCTCGCGCCTGGTGCCTTTGCCGGCGACCGCCGAGCGTTTCGCGCAGGCGCTGTGTGAGCCCGCCACCTTCGGCGCCGGCAACCTGATGGACGCGGTGCTCAAGCTGGTGCGCGAGGCCACGCAGCTCGATATCCAGCGCAACGACATCAAGGTCGACATGCTCAGCGCGCACCACTTCATGCACCTGCGCGTGGTCGACGAACACGGCCGGCAGTTGGGCCAGGGCCGCAATCTCGCGGCGCTCAAGGCCGAGCTGGGCGCGCAGGCGCGCGGGGCCTTCCAGGCCCTGGCCTCGCTCAAGATGGAAGGGTTGCGCGCGGCGCCTGTGCCCGCCGCGCCCGTCAAGGGCGGCCCGGCGCCGGTGGCGGCCAAGGCGGCCGCCGCCAAGGCCCCGGCCGTGAGCGCGGCCCAGCGCCACACCGCCTGGGATTTCGGCGAGCTGCCCGAGCTGATGGAAATCCGCCAGGGCCAGCAGACCCTGATTGGCTTCCCGGCGCTGGTGGACGACGGCGAGGCGGTGCGCATCGAGGTGTTCGACGAGCCCGAGGTGGCCCAGGCGCGGCACCGCGAAGGCCTGCGCCGCCTGTGCGCGCTGCAGATCCGCGACGCGCTGAAGTACCTGGAAAAGAACCTGCCCGGCCTGCAGGCCATGGGCGTGGCCTACATGCAGGTGGGCAAGGAAGCGGGCGGTGGTGGCACGCTGGAAGAGTTGCGCTCGCAGATCCTGGAACTCGCGCTGGACCGCGCCTTCCTCGGCGACCCGCTGCCCACCGACGAAGCCGCCTTCAAGCGGCGCGTGGAAGAGGGGCGGGGGCGCCTCACGCTGATAGCCAACGAGATCGCCCGCACGGCCGGCACCGTGCTCACGGAGTACGCCGCCGCCGCGCGCAAGCTCAAGGACAGCAAACCGCCGGCGGACGCGGCCACCGACATCGCGCAGCAGCTGCAACGCCTGGTGCCCAAGCGCTTTCTCCTGCAGACGCCGTACGCGCAGTTGCAGCACCTGCCGCGGTATCTCAAGGCGGTGCAGTTGCGGCTGGACAAGCTGCGCGCCGACCCGGCGCGCGACGCCGCCAAGCTGGCCGAGCTGCGGCCGCAGGATCAGCGCTTCTGGCGGTTGGTGGCCGAGCGCAAGGGCGTGCAGGACGCCCGCCTTCAGGAACTGCGCTGGCTGCTGGAGGAGCTGCGGGTGAGTTTCTTCGCGCAGGAACTGCGCACCCCCCAGCCGGTGAGCGTGAAGCGGCTGGAGAAGGCCTGGACCCAGCTCAACGCCTGAGCCTCAGGCGAAAGGCTCAGTTCGCGGTGAGCGCCACGCGGCCTTCGCTCACGCCCAGGGCGGCGTCGGCGCGCAGCCGCTGCAAGACGGCTTCGGCGTCGTCGCGCGTGGCCAACTGGTTGATGCGCACCTCGTGGCGCCCATCCTTGGCCAGGGTTTGAGCCGGGTAGCCCGCGGTCTGCAGCCGGGTGCGCAGCGCGGCGGCATCGGTAGCGCTGCTGAAGGTGGCCGCCACGGTGCGCCAGCGCCCGCCTTGCAGCAGCACACCGCTGCCGGGCTGCATTTCGGCCTGGCCGATGAATTTGGCCAGCTGGGCCGGCGTGGCCTGGTCGGCCGGTTTTTCCGGCTGGCCGGTGAACACCACCCAGAACGCCCCGGGTTTGTCGAGTTCGATGCCCGGCTTGGCCTCGCGCACCACCTCGACCTTGCCCTCGAACACGCACACGGCGTCGTGGGCCGCATCGGTCATGGTCCAGAAGTCGGTGCCGCGGATGCCCACCGTGGCCGTGGCCAGCTCGACGTTGAGTTCGCGCTTGTTGCCCAGGGCCTTGCTGGTGTAGTCGGTGGCGTAGCGGAACACGCCGCTCACGAGTTTGAAGGCGCTCTTCTGCTCGCTGGGCGCGGTGGCGCTGCTGCGGCTGGTGTCCAGCGACTGGATCAGGAACTCGGTCTGCTCCCCCAGCTTGATGGTGCTGCGGTCGTCCATGCGCAGCAGCATGCGCGAGCCGTTGGCGGTGATGGCCTTGTCGTTGGCGCGCAGTTGGGCCCCGGGCTCGGCCGGGCGGCGCTGGCCGTTGCGCTCCACCCAGGCGGGCAGTTGAACGGCTTCGACCACGGTCGTGCTGGGCGTGGCGTGGGCCGGGCTGCTCAAGCCCCAGGCGACAGCGGCGCAGGCCTGCCAAAGCACCGCACGGCGGCTCAGGTTCTTGAGGCGATGGAAAGGGAGGAGGGAGGTCACGGGGAAAGGTCCTTCAGCGATGCGCGAAAAAAAAGCCTGTCCGACAGGCCGCTCGGTGTCCCAAGTTACGTCCATATCGGCGTGCCGGATGCACTTCTTGACGCCGGCATGTGAGAAAAACACGGGTTGACACCGGCGGATGCATGCGTTTCACTGCCCCAAGGTGGCCGGCGCAACGGCCTTTCATTGGAGATGGGCGATGGATCGACGCGAATTCGTGGAAGTGTGCGCGCTCGGCGGTGGCTCGCTGGCGGCGGCGTTGGCGCAGACCGCCTGGGCCGCGGATGCCAGACCACGTTCGTACGGCCGGGTTCAATTGCTCGACGATGTGGGCAAACCGCTCAAGGCGTCGAACCTGAAACCGCAGACCAACTACGTTTTCCACTACCCCTTCGAAGCGACACCGGTGTTCCTGCTCGACCTGGGCAAACCGGCGGCGGCGACCCAGCTGCAGACCCGCGATAAGCAGAGCTACCAGTGGCCGGGGGGCATCGGCCCGCGCAGGAGCCTGGTCGCGTTCTCGGCCATCTGCGCGCACAAGCTGGTGTACCCGACCAAGGAGCTGAGCTTCATCAGCTTCCGCAAGGGCGCGGCCACGAATCCGCAGACGCCGAGCAAGGGCAACGACCTGATCCACTGCTGCGCCGACCACAGCCAGTACGACCCGGCGCGTGGTGCCCAGGTGCTCAACGGCCCGGCCGAGCAACCCCTGTGCGCGGTGCTGATCGAGCACGATGCGAAGAGTGACACGCTCACCGCCACCGGCACTCTGGGTGGCGAACTGTTCGACGACTTCTTCAAGAAGTACGAGATGAAGCTCAGCCTGGAGGTGGGGCCGAACGCGAAGCAGGCCGTGGCCCGCCAGGCCACGGTGGTCGAACTGGAGCGCTACTGCCGCAACCCCGTGCGGTGCTGAGCCTTACAGGCGCGCCAGGCGTGCAAGGGCTTCGCGCAAGGTGTCGTCCTTCTTCGCGAAGCAGAAACGCACCACGCGCTGGTCGAAACCGTCGCCATAGAAGGCCGAAAGCGGGATGGCGGCCACGCCGATCTCCTTCGTGAGCCACTGGCAGAAGTCACCCTCGGGCAGGTCGCGCTCGGGCACGGCCAGGGCCGAAATGTCCACGCACTGGAAGTAGGTGCCTTCACCAGGCAACAGGCGAAAGCGCGTGGCGGCCAGGCCTTCGCGGAACAGGTCGCGCTTGCGCTGGTAGAACGCGGCCAGCTGCAGGTAGGGCGCCGGGTTGCCCATGTAGGTGGCCAGCGCGTGCTGCACCGGGGTGTTCACCGTGAACACGTTGAACTGGTGCACCTTGCGGAACTCGGCCGTGAACGCGGCCGGCGCCACCACCGTGCCGACCTTCCAGCCGGTCACATGGTAGGTCTTGCCGAAGCTGCTGACGATGAAGGCGCGCGCGGCCAGGCCGGGGAAGCGCGCCGCGCTCTGGTGCGCCTGGCCATCGAACACCATGTGCTCGTACACCTCGTCGCTGATCAGCAGCACGTCGGTGGGCGCGAGCAGCGCCTGCAGGCGCAGCATGTCGGCCTCGCTCCAGACCATGCCGCTGGGGTTGTGCGGGCTGTTGATGATCAGGGCGCGCGTGCGCGGCGTGATGGCGGCGGCGATGCGGTCGAAGTCGGGCCGGAAGGTGCCGGGCGTGAGCGGCACGCGCACCGCGACGCCGCCGGCGAGCTCGATGTTGGGCACGTAGCTGTCGTAGCAGGGTTCGAGCACGATCACTTCGTCGCCGGGCTGCACCACGGCGAGGATGGCGGTCAGGATGGCCTGCGTGGCGCCCGCCGTCACGGTGATCTCGGTGGCCGGGTCGCAGGCCAGGCCGTAGAGGGCCTGCATCTTGGCGGCCATGGCCTGGCGCAGCGCGAGCGCGCCGGGCATGGGCGGGTACTGGTTGTGGCCGGCCTGCATGGCCCGCGTGACCGCTTCCACCAGGGCCGGGTCGCAGTCGAAATCGGGGAAGCCCTGGCCCAGGTTCACCGCGCCGTGCTCGGCGGCGAGCGAGGACATGACGGTGAAGATGGTGGTGCCGACCTTGGGCAGGCGGGAGGCGAGGGCGGGGGTGCGGGGCGGTAGGGAACTCATGGGGTCACAACTCGTAGTCGTCCGGGGTGCCGCTCATGGCGCGCAGGATGAGGTCGCGCGAGAGGCGGTCGCTCAGCAGCTCGGCGAAGCGCAGCACGAAGTGGCGCAGGTAGGTGCCGCGTTTGAAGGCCACGCGCGCGAGGTTGTGGCCAAACAGCTGCGCGGCGGGGCGGGCCACCAGGTCGGGGGTCTGGTTCTCGCCCTGCATGGCCATCTCGGCCACGATGCCCACGCCCATGCCCAGCTTCACATAGGTCTTGATCACGTCCGAGTCGATCGCCTCGAGCACGATGTTGGGCTGCAGGTGGCGCAGGGCGAAGGCCTGGTCGATCCGGGTGCGGCCGGTGAAGCTGGGGTGGTAGGTCACCAGCGGCACCTGGGCCAGGTCGTCGAGCGTGATGCGCTCGCGCTCCAGCAAGGGGTGGTCGAACGGCAGCACCAGCACGTGCTGCCACTCGTAGCAGGGCAGCGTGACCAGCTCGGGGTAGTTCACCAGCGATTCGGTGGCCATGCCGATCTCGGCCACTTCCTCCATCAGCATCTTGGCCACCTGGTCGGGCGAGCCCTGGTGCAGGCTGATGCCGACCTTGGGGTAGGCCTGGCGCAGCGCGGCCACGGGCCCGGGCAGCACGTAGCGCGCCTGGGTGTGGGTGGTGGCGATGGACAGCGTACCGCTGTCCTGGGCCGAGTACTGCTCGCCGATGCGCTTGAGGTTGTTGACCTCGCGCAGGATGATGTCGATGCTCTTGAGCACCTGCTGGCCCGGCTCGGTCACGCGCTTGATGCGCTTGCCGTGGCGCGCGAAGATCTCGATGCCGAGCTCGTCTTCCAGCTCGATGATGGCCTTGGAGACGCCGGGCTGCGAGGTGTGCAGGGCCTTGGCGGCCTCGGTGAGGTTCAGGTTGCGGCGCACCGCCTCCTGCACGAAACGGAACTGGTGCAGGTTCATGCGGCGGTCTCCAGCGCGATTTGGGCGAGCAGGGCGGTCAGGCGAGGGTCTTCGCCAGCGGCGGGCAATTGTTCGAAGGTCACGGCGGGGTGTGTGGCGGCCAGCTGGGCCATCAGCACCGGCAGGTCTTCACGGGCGTGCTTGCCCATGCCGAAGAAGAGGGGCAGCACCCGCACCCGCGTCACACCCTGGGCCACCAGCTGGCGCGCCGCCGTGGCGATGTCGGGCTCGCTGAGTTCGAGGTAGGCGCAGGACACCACGGCCGAAGCGTCGCGGCGCGCGATCTGCTGCGCCACCGACTCGACCGGCTGGCGCCACAGGGGGTCGCGCGACCCATGGGCGAAAACGATCACACCGAGCATGGCCGCTACCTCCGAAGCACCAGCCACCCGAAGGCGCCGAGCGAGAACACGGAGTAGATCAGGGCCGGCGAGGCCGCGGCCAGCCAGGGCTGCCACTGGTTGAGGTTGCCGATGTAGCCGAACACGTTGTTCAGCAGGAAGAAGCTGATGCCGATCATCACGCCGCCGAAGACGTAGCCGGTGATGCTGCCCGAGCGGAAGTGCAGGTAGGCGAAGGGCAGCGCGAGCACCACCATCACCAGACAGCTCAAGGGGTAGAACACCTTGCGCCAGAACTCGATCTCGTAGCGCTGGGCCGTCTGACCGTTGGCCTCCAGGTGGCGGATGTAGCCGAACAGGTCGGCCGTGCGCATGCGCTCGGGCTTGAGCAGCGCCACCGACACCATCTCGGCGTTGATGCCGCTGGGCCAGCGCAGGGTCTCGAGCGCTTCGCGCTGGATGCGGCCGGAGGCCTGCCCGGCGGTGTCGAATTCGCGGCGCTGCACCTGCCGCAGGGTCCAGGAGTCGTCCACCTCGATCTGCCCGGTCTGGGCGTGCAGCGTGGAGACCAGGAAGCCCTGGTTGTTGAACTCGAAGATGCGCACATTGCCCAATTCGCCTTGCGGCGACATGGAGCCCACATTGACCGAGAAGTTGCTGTAGGGCTGCTTTTCCTTGAGCCAGGCGCCGGTCTGGCCCAGGCTGATGTTGCCTTGGTAACGCGCCTTGAGCAGCTGGGCCGTCTTGTCCGAAAGCGGCGCCAGGTAGTCGCCGATGGCGAAGGTGAGCACCACGAACACCGCGCCCAGGCCCAGCAGCATTCGCAGTGCCCGCCACGGGCCCAGGCCGCTGGTGCGCAGGATGGTGTATTCCGAGCCCTGCGCCAGGCGCGCGAGCACGAAGACGGAGCCGATCAACACGGCAATCGGCAGCAGCTCGTAGATCCGGCTGGGCATGAGCAACCCCACGTAGAGCAGGGCATGCGGCACTTCGTAGACCAGCGAGGGGTCGAGCGCCGAGGGCTTGCCCAGCGCGGGCAACTCGTCGACGAAGTCGAAGAAGAAGAACAGCGAGAGGAAAGCCAGCAGCACGAAGGTCACGGCCGCGAACACTTCGCCATAGATGAGACGGCGGATGGTTTTCATGCGCCCGCTCCCACGGCGGCGCTGCGCGCCGTGCGCCGCGCGCTGAGCCAGCCGCGCACGCTCAGGTTGTAGTGGCGTTTGAAGAACCACAGCACGGTCAGCACGAACACGCCGCCATGCAGGCCGACCATGTAGCCGCCCAGGCTGAAGAGGCCGCTGGCCACCCAGCTCTGGCCCAGGTTGAGCAGGTTGTAATAGAACACGAAGGCGAACAGGGTGAAGAACAGGTTGCCGCCGCGACCGGCGCGCGGGTTGCCGGTGGTGGTGGCCACGGCGATCAGCACGAAGTTCATGGCGGTCAAGGCCATGCCGATGCGCCAGCCCAGCTCGCCGAGGTTGGCGCGGGTGGGGTCGCGGATCAGGTCCCAGCTGTTGCGGGCCTTGAGGGCTTCGCCGCGCTGGCTGATGGCGGAGGAGCCGATCTGGGTGCCGTACTCCTCGAATTCGCTCACCTTCAGGCTGCTCTGGTCGGCCGGCGTCTCCAGGCGCTGACCGTTGTTGAGCATCAGGATCTGCTGCTCGTTGAGCCACTCGATGCGGCCCGAACGCGCCGAGGTCACGGTCTCGCGGCCGTCGTTTTCGGTGCTGGAGATGAAGATGTTGCGGCCCTCGGTGCCGTCCGCCGTGTCCTTGTCGATGAAGAACACGCGACGCCCGCTCGACGACTCCTGGAACTGCCCGGGCGCCACGCGCTCCAGGTCACCCCGGCGCTCGAAGCGGTCGCGCAACTGGTCGGTCTGTGCATTGGCCCAGGGCCAGACGAAGAACACCATCAGCGTGATGACCACCAGGATCGGCCACGAGAAGCGCATCACCGGTCGCAGAAAGCCCCCGAGCGAGCGGCCGCTGGAGAACCAGATGATCATTTCGCTGTCGCGGTACATGCGCGAGAGCGTGAAGACGATGGCGATGAAGAGCGCCAGCGTGAGGATGGTGGGCATGCGGCCGATGACGGTGTAGCCCAGCACCAGCGCGATCTCCTGCGGGTCGACGCTGCCTTTCGAGGCCAGGCCCAGCGTGCGGATCAGCAGCATCGTCAACACGATGGTGAACAGCACCACCAGCGTGGCCCCGAAGCTGCGTGCCAGCTCTTTGCGGATGGAAGAATGGAATAACATCGATCGAGAACAGGAAAACACGATTATGGACTTCGAACTCAAATCCCTTTCGCCCACCCAGGCCGCCCAACTGAGCGCCGACGCGCTGCTGGTGCTGGTGCCCGACACCGCGGCCCCCGGCAAGGCCGCCGGCGGCGCCCTGCAGGAGCTCGTGGCCAGCGCCACGAAACTGGGCGACCTGGACGCGGGTGTGGCCAAGCAACTGGCCTGCTACCGCCCTGTGGGCATCAAGGCCCCGCGGGTGGTGCTGGTGCGGGTGGGCGACGGTTCGGCCGCCTCGGTGCGCAAGGCCGTGGGCGCGGGCATGGGCTCGCTCAAGCAGCCCGGCATCAAGAAGCTGGGCCTGGTGCTCAGCCTGTTCGATGCGAACGACGACGCCGTGCGCGCCGCCGTGCAGACCTGTGCGGACGCGACCTACACCTACACCACCACCAAGCCCTCGGCCAAGGCCCGCACGGTGCAACAGGTGGTCGTGGGTGTGGAGAACGCGGCGGCCGTGCGCGGTGGTTTCGAGACCGGCCGCGCGCTGGTGACCGGGGTGGAGTTCGCCAAGGAATGGGCCAACCGCCCGGCCAACCACGCCACGCCCACCATGTTGGCCGAGGCGGCCCGCAAGCTGGGCCGCAAGCCCGGCCTCAAGGTGGATGTGCTCGGCCCGAAGCAGGTCGAAGCCCTGGGCATGGGCTCCTTTCTCGCCGTGGCCAAGGGCTCGGCCGAACCGCTGCGCTTCATCGTGCTGCACTACAACGGTGCGGCCAAGACCAGCGCCCCCGTGGTGCTGGTGGGCAAAGGCATCACCTTCGACACCGGCGGCATCTCCATCAAGCCGGCGGCGGAGATGGACGAAATGAAGTTCGACATGGGCGGCGCGGCCAGCGTGCTCGGCACCTTCGCCGCCCTGGCCGAGCTCAAGCCCGCCATCAACGTGGTGGGCCTCATCCCCAGCTGCGAGAACATGCCCGATGGCATGGCCGTGAAACCGGGCGACGTGGTTACCAGCATGAGCGGGCAGACCATCGAGATCCTCAACACCGATGCGGAAGGCCGCCTGATCCTGTGCGATGCGCTCACCTACGCCGCGCGTTTCAAGCCCCACAGCGTGATCGACATCGCCACCCTCACCGGTGCCTGCGTGATCGCCCTCGGGGGCGTGCGCTCGGGGCTGTTCTCGACCCGCGACGACCTGGCCCAGGCCTTGCAGAAGGCCGGCGACACCGCGCAGGACCTGTGCTGGCGCCTGCCGCTGGACGATGAGTACGCCGAAGGCCTCAAATCGAACTTCGCCGACATGGGCAACGTGGCCGGGCGCGCGGGTGGCGCCATCACCGCCGCCAAGTTCCTGCAGAAATTCACCGCCGAGCTGCCCTGGGCCCACCTGGACATCGCCGGCACCGCGTGGAAGAGCGGGGCGGCCAAGGGCTCCACGGGGCGGCCGGTGCCGCTGCTGTTGCAGTACCTGATCGACCAGGCCGCGGCGGTGGCGCCGAAGAAGGCCCCCAGAACCCGCAAGGCCTGAACACGGCGCGCAGCATGACCGAGGTGGCCTTCCATTTCAACGCACCCGACAAGCTGGGTTACGCCTGTCGCCTGCTGCGCAAGGCCTACCTGCGTGGCGCGCGGGTGATGGTGCTCGTGGAAGAGCGGGAGCGGGCGGCGCTGGATGTGGCGCTCTGGACCATGGCCAACGGCGAGTTCATCCCCCACAGCGGGCCGATGGACCCCGCGCATGTGAGGTCCCGCTCGCCCATCCACCTCGCCAGCGAGGTCTCGGCCGCCAACGGGGCCACGGTGCTGGTGAACCTGCGCCTGGGCATGCCGGCCGGCTACGAAGGCTTTGCGCGCGTCATCGAGGTGGTGACCGGGGATCAGGAAGACCGCGGACACGCGCGCGACCGCTGGAAGCTTTACAAGGCACAGGGCATCGAGCCCCAGCGGCACGATCTCCAGCTGGCGCCCCAGGACTGACGCCCGCGCACCTGCGCCAGAGCAGCATGCGCCGGCCTTATGGGCCATTCAACGGCGTGATGCGACTTTGGGAAAACCCTCGTTCCTTCCCACAGGCGCTGCGCGATGCGAAATCCGCTGGTTTTTTGGAGTATCTTTATGGGCGTGGAGAAAAAAAGTTCCCTCCGCATTCCAACTTCCATCCTTTTCCGAGGAAAACCATGCAACTGAACACCAAACTGGCCGTCATCGCGGCGGCTGTCGCACTTGCCGCTTGCGGCAAAAAAGAAGAGGCCGCACCCGCAGCCGCTCCTGCCGCTGCCCCCGCTGCCGCCGCTCAGGTCATCAAGATCGGTCACGTTGGTCCCACCAGCGGCGCCATCGCCCACCTCGGCAAGGACAACGAGAACGGCGCCCGCATGGCGATCGAGGAGCTCAACGCCGCTGGCCTGACCATCGGTGGCAACCCGGTCAAGTTCGAACTGCTGGCGGAAGACGACGCAGCGGATCCGAAGCAAGGCACCGCCGCCGCCACCAAGCTGGTGGATGCCAAGGTCGCTGGCGTGATCGGCCACCTGAACTCCGGCACGACCATCCCGGCCTCGCAGATCTACAACGACGCTGGCATTCCCCAGATCTCCCCCTCCGCCACCAACCCCAAGTACACCCGCCAGGGTTACGCTGGCGCGTTCCGCGTGGTGGCTGACGACGTGCACCTGGGTGGCACGCTGGGCAAGTACGCCGTGGAATCGCTCAAGGCCAAGAGCGTGGCCGTGATCGACGACCGCACCGCGTACGGCCAGGGTGTGGCCGACGAGTTCGAAAAGGGCGTGGCTGCTGCGGGCGGCAAGGTGGTGGGCCGTGAGTTCACCAACGACAAGGCGACCGACTTCAACGCCATCCTGACCACCCTGAAGGCCAAGAAGCCCGACGTGGTGTTCTTCGGCGGCATGGACGCCGTGGCCGGCCCGATGCTCAAGCAGATGAAGCAGCTCGGCATCAACGCCAAGTTCATGGGTGGCGACGGCATCTGCTCGACCGAGCTGCCGAAGCTGGCCGCCGACGGCCTGGCCGACGACCAGGTGTTCTGCGCTGAAGCCGGTGGTGTGGAAGGCGAACAGAAGGAAGGCATGGAGAAGTTCCGCGCCGACTTCAAGGCCAAGTTCAACGCCGACGTGCAGGTCTATGCCCCGTACGTGTACGACGCCACGAAGGTGCTGGTCAACGCCATGGTCACCGCCGGCTCGGCCGACCCCAAGGTCTACCTGCCCGCGCTCAAGGCCACCAACTACAAGGGCGTGACCGGCAACATCGCCTTCGACGAAAAGGGCGACATCAAGAACGGTGCCCTGACGCTCATGACCTACAAGGGCGGCAACCGCACCACCCTGGCCGTGATCCGCTGATCGGCCAGTTCCCCGGACGGGACGGCCTCTCAGGAGGCCTCCTGTAACAAAAAAGCCACCGCACGCGGTGGCTTTTTTTCGTCTGGATCCGGCGTGGGTGCAGTCCTACAGGGACGGGGGGCTTCAGCCGACACTCGGACCACTGAAGGATTTTTAGACTGGTTGTGCGTGGCGATCCTGCCCGCAACCCATTTCTTTTCTGGAGATTTCGCATGAGCAACCAAGGCAAGTCCAACCAGCAGCAACAGCAGAACCCGAACCAGCAACAGCCTGGCAGCCAGAACAACCCCAATCAGCAGCAACAGCAGCCGAACCCCAATCAGCAGCAACCCGGCAGCCAGAACAAGCCGGGCCAGCAGCAGCAGGCACAACCCGGCCGCGATGACAACCGCAAGTCGCCGCAGCAAGGCAGCAACCAGGCGGACAACAACGATCCGTCGCGCAAGCAACAAGGCGGCAACAACCCGCAACGCGGTTGATCGGCTGAGACGAGGAATGCCCGGCCCCGGCCGGGTTTTTTATGCAGGAGATCCCCATGGACAACATCTACGAAGCCCTCCGTGAAAGCCACGAGACGCAGCGCACGCTGTGCCGGCGGCTGGTGCGCACCAAGCCCGAGGATCCCCGCGCCCAAGAGATTTTCAAGGCGCTGCGCATCGAACTCGCGGCCCACGCGGCCGCCGAAGAGCGCTATCTGTACGCCCAGATCCTGTTTGACGACATGGGGCTGGACTCGTCGCGCCACGCCTTGCACGAGCACCACGAGATCGATGAATGCGTCGAGGCCCTGGAAGACGCTCGAAACAAGCCCGAGGCCTGGCCGGAGCTGGCGAAGAAGCTGTCGCACGAAGTGCACCACCACCTGCGGGAAGAAGAGCGCAAGTTCTTCCAGCTCTCCGGCAAGATCTTGAGCGCCAGGCAAAAAGTCAGCCTGGCCTCGCAGTACCGGTCCGACCTCGACCGGATGCGCGACGTGGTGGCCTGAACTGATCCCGTAGGGTAAAACCCCTGGCCTGCGTGGGATGCTGCGTTGCAGCAAGATCGCGGGAATGTCCGCCACTTCCTCTCTGGCCCCCACGGGCGACGCCGCCACCCATCCTGCTTTCCGCGCCACCGTCTGGGCCCTTGGGCTTGGCGGTTTTGCCATTGGCACAGGCGAATTCGTCATCATGGGCCTGCTGCCCGAAGTGGCCACCACGCTGCAGGTCAGCATCCCCCAGGCCGGCCATGTGATCAGCGCCTACGCCCTGGGCGTGGTCGTCGGGGCGCCTTTGCTGGCCGTCCTCACCGCCCATTGGCCCCGGCGCCTGCTGCTCGTCGTGCTGATGGTGCTGTTCGCCCTCGGCAACCTGGCCAGCGCGGCGGCGCCCGGTTACTGGAGCTTGAACCTGCTGCGCTTCATGGCGGGCATGCCGCACGGCACCTATTTCGGTGTGGCCTCCCTCGTCGCCGCCTCGCTGGTGCCGCCGGGGCGCCGGGCCCAGGCCGTGGGCCTGATGATGCTGGGCCTGACCGGCGCCACGCTCATCGGCGTGCCCGTGGCGGCCTGGCTGGGTCAGCACTGGGGCTGGCGCAGCGCCTTTGTGCTGGTGGGCGTGATCGCCTTGCTGGCCAGCGTGATGATCCACCGCGCGCTGCCGAACCTGCCGGCGCCCGAAGGGGCGAGCCCCTTGCGGGAGCTGGCTGCGCTGAGCAACCCCCAGGTCTGGCTCACGCTGGGCATCGGTGCCATCGGCTTTGGCGGCATGTTCGCGGTGTTCAGCTACATCAAGCCGACGCTGATCGAAGTGACCGGCCTCTCGCTCGGCGCCATACCCCTGGTGCTCGCGCTGTTCGGCGTCGGCATGATCGCCGGCAACCTCGTGGGCGCGCGACTGGCCGACAAGGCCTTGCTGCCCACCATCGGCGGCACCCTGGTGTGGTCGGCGCTGGTGCTGCTGCTCATGCTCGTGACCGCGCCTTACGCCGCCGCCGTGTCGCTCAACGTGCTGCTGGTGGGCACCGTGGTGGCGCTGGCACCGGCGCTGCAGATCCGCCTGATGGATGTGGCCGGTGAAGCGCAAGCATTGGCCGCCGCGCTCAACCACTCCGCCTTCAACCTCGCCAACGCCCTGGGCGCGTGGCTGGGCGGGCTGGCGATTGCCGGCGGCCTGGGCTGGACATCGACAGGCTGGGTGGGCGCGTTGCTCGCCGTGGGCGGGCTGGTGGTGTTTGCCGCCTCGATCTGGCAACAGCGGCGCGGCGGCAAGCCACGCCTGCCCGTGGCGGCCTCGCAGGCCTGACCCGCCCCTAGGCCGGGTTCTGCTCCAGCACGCCGCACGCCGGGTCACGTTTCGGTCTGTCCTTCCCGGTGGATCGGGTCAGACCGTCGTCGTCGTCCTTCAGGGGCTCCAGGTCTTCGTCCTCGAAAACGCAGTACATCGATGGCGGCAGCGGCTCCATGGTGTCCGCGTCTCGAATGTGAAGAGGACCGCCCAGCGAGATGGTTTTCCATGGAAAGAGACCCGCGACCCACCGCCCTGAACCACCCCACTCCTCGCTGGGAAAATGCGGGCCGACGACCAGGACGATGGCGCCCTTGTTCCTGCTTTCGCCAATCACTCTGGCGCGCTGCCCCGGTTTGCAGCGGCGGCTCATGGCGCTTCTCCCGCGAGGATGGATGCATCGGGTGTGCTGAGCTTGTCGAGCTGGGCGTAGAAGGAAGGATCGGCCGCGCGGATGACCGCCCGGTGCGCCTCCACGATCTGCGCATGCCGCTCGGCGTCAAAGATCACCTCGCCCTGCACCAGCGCTTCGACGATCGCGTCCACCGCCATCAAGGCGGACTCCTTCGCCTCGGTGCTGAACCTGTAGCCGTGCCAGCTCTTCTCCTCATCCAGACGCCTGAGGAAAACGATGTCCGCTAACTCGCGGATGCTGGAGGCGGCTTCACACACGAACTGCCGCTCTGAGCCGGGCATCCGCTCGAGTTCGCGCCTGGCGAGTTCGGCCTTGCATCTGGCGACGCTCCGCGCCTGCTCCATGCGGCGGTTCTCGCGGGCCTCAGCCCGGCGCTTCAAAAGTTCGCCACGCGGCAGGCCGACACACACCAACCATGGCATGTCGGCATCGTTGCGTTGGCACACGCGAAGGTAGGTCTCATCCATCCGACAGCGGCGAGACATCACCACGCCGCCCAGGTAGGACACGCTCCGTTTGCCCTCAGGCGGGAACTGCTCGGGCTTGACCAGGCCGGCCGCCATCAGGTCCTCGGCCTTGCCGATGTACACGTCGAAATTTGTCTCCTTGATCTTCTGGATGGAGGAGGGGAGTTGGCTGACTGACATGTCGCACCCCCTCACAGCGCCGCAGGGGCGGCTTTGCGAATGGGGTCGCGGCGGATGCAGCGCGCGGGGCGGGCGCGACGGATGCGCGCTGCGCGGGCTTGGGCAATGTCGACGACATTGCTCGCGGTCTTAGAATCGGTCTTAGCCATGATGTGCGGTCCTTCGTAGGTGTTGCACGTTGTGGTTAGAACGGCTGCAGGGTTGCCCCCCTGTGGCCGTTCGCTTTTGTGCCGCTGATCGGCTTCTCCTGACAAATCAGGGAAAGCCTCGCCCAGCGGCGCGGCGCTATTCCTTCGGCTCCTTGGCCTTGTCGATCCTCTCGCGCACCCACGGCGCGCCGCCCAGTTTGGCTAGCTTGGCGCGCTGCACATCGGACATCTTGATAGTGACCGGCCGCATCGCGTCGCTGGTTTCTTTGGGCTTGCGGCCGCTGCCTTCGCGTGCGCCACCTCTACCGCTTGATTTGCTACTTTCCATTTGATTTATGGTATTCCCAAAAATCAAATTATGCAAGAGTTTTCACGAGGGATAACCATGGCCCGATGGGCGGCCAACACCCTCTACGATGCTGGCTTGACTAGGAGACCACATGCATCCGCTTCTTGACGAGCTTCGCGATCTTGATGTTCGAGCTAACGCGCTTTGGAAGCTCGGCGTAGAGGATGGTCGTAGAGGCCACGAGCAGGCCCGTGAGGAGTACAAGGCCATCAAGGAACATCTTGCATTGCGCCTCAAGGAGTTCGAGCGCCGTGAAGCTGCACATTTGGATCTTTGGATCTCGTCGACCTTCTCGGGAACGCTCCGCAAAGCGCACATTGCGATGCGCTCGCCTACCAACACCAGCCCGAGCAATGACCGCTGGCGTAGCTCCGTGTACGACCTTTGCCATGAAATCGGGTATGGCTTGGCCAGTCTGTCGAAGGGGCTGAGCCAATAGGCCTCCGATGTCTGGTCGGGAGACTTCCTCCAATTGAGGAAGTCTCCTCAGGCTGATGGAGCCTCGTTTTTCTATAAACGCTAGGGAGGTGGCACTGCCAAAACCGCCAAAAGCCTCACGCATTTTTCATGTAGACCCCGGGTAGACACTGCCAAAACTGACGAAATGGCTAGGATGGCGATTTAACAAGGAGGTGGGTATGGAAGCGCTTGGTGCCGGCGTGGTCATTGCGATTAGCTTGTTGTGCCTTTTGATTGCGATCCTCTGGATCTTGATGCCCTTCGCGATCTTCGGCACCAAGGATCTGTTGCGTGAGTTGATCCGCGAGCAGAGGAAGACCAACGAGATTCTGATTGCCGAGGCCAGGCGAGTAAGGGCGAGGGATGGCTACAAGCCCGACGAGGAAATGAGCGCCACGCGCTGAGCGCCATGAGCGACAAGCGATACAGCTTGGCCTGACGTCACGGTTCCCAATCTAGCAGCGTTATGCATGTACCCATCGTGGGCCGTCTATCGCGACGACGGTAGCCGAGACACAAAGACCGCGACTTCGATCAAATGGCCCGGGTACCGTGGTTCGCATCGATGGCCGCCCACCGTCAGGAGGTCGCGCGTGTATGGCATGGAGTTGATAGTTGCTGAGCACCCGCAGCGCGGTGACTCGCACAATAGTAAGAGTCCGCTATACCTGTTCTAAGCCAGACCAGTATCTACCCGCCGACTTCGTCACCAGAATCGAGTTGCGCTTCCCGACGCGATTTGCTGCGCCTTGGACGGCTTGGCGCACTGTTTCCCCATCCTCAACCCCTGAGCATGTGTACTCAGCAGGTGGCATCTTGTAGCGCCTACCGTCGCCCCCCTGAATGACATCCACTACTCCAATCGCTGCCAAATGCGCTGCGAGATTTTGGTAGTCTTGCCAAGTCGCGTTGTCGTGGAGGACCACCCGTACCGTGAAATCAGCCATATCACTTTCCCCTTGGTACTTCACAGAAAGCCGAATGAAGCGACGGCGCGGCTCGTAGCGAGCGCCGTTGGAGCTGACCAGCCAGCTCGGCAGAGAGTTGCAAAAGTTCTATCCAGGCGTGTGGACACGTTCGCCAATGTAGAAAAGCCCCCACATCGTTATGAATGTCATGTGCGCTACTGCAAACAGATAAGCGAACACAAATACGAGTCGAAACCAGTGCCGGCTTTCAGTCACTAGTAGGTCAGCGCTCGCGGCTCCCGCGCTTAAGACTGCGATCGAAAAGAGGGTAAAAAGGAAACTGAAAACCGTTAGATAGGCGAACATCGAACAAAGGAATCGTCGACGAGTCGCTAGAACCTTTGTTGACGTTCCGTTGTATTTCACGGTGATTTCTGGAGGTTTGCCGGGCATGATCTCATCCATGCCGGCATTGTTGAAGGTGGCCATTGCGGCCAAGGCTGCAAGGTAAAAGCCGGTTAATGTCTGGATGAATCCCAGCAGCAAGTTCACCAGCCCCGTGTCCCCAAGGAGTTGCACTTGCACACCCGGCCACTTCCCGAGAAGTATGCACGCTATGGCGAACACGCCCGGGAATACCCAGTTCACAAAAACTGGCAAGCTGGACTCGTGGCGTATGGTCAGGTAGCCAAAAGGTCGCAGAAGATCGCCGAACATCTGAGCGCTCCCTATGAATAGTTAATCACAGCAGTCGCATCATCCCTTGGATAATCGTGGAGTTGAGTGTCGTTTGCTGGGACTCGACGTCAGTCGCAAACTCCAAGACTTCTCGATGAGTGAATGCCGCGTCTAGGTCAGCTGAGCTAAGCGTGGCCGTAGCAAGGTCGCCTGCCTTGTTCTTGTACTTCACCCGCACCTTGTCATATTGATACACGGGGGTTCCGTAAGCGCGCGGCCATCCCACCCTTGAAGGGATCGGTCTAAGCGGCAACGATGGTGTCCACCAAGCGAAATAGGTGGACACCATGAATGAAGCCAAGAAGAAGACTCGCCGGCGGTACGACGCCGAGCTCAAGCAGCAGATCCTTGCCGAGTGCGCCAAGCCAGGCGCTTCGGTGGCCAGCATTGCCCTGTCGCACGGCATCAACGCCAATGTCGTGCACAAGTGGCGCCGCGAAGCGGGTGGCGCGCTGCCTGCACTCCAGGCTCCCGCATTCGTTCCAGTGCCGCTGCCGCCAGCGGCATGTTCACCAAGGCCTGCACTTGCACCAGACATCCGCGTCGAGCTGCGCCGTGGCGCCACCAGCGTCTCGGTGACCTGGCCCTTGGATGCGGCCGATCAGTGCGCCGTGTGGATGCGAGAGCTGATCAAGTGATCCGGGTTGATGCGCTGTGGCTTGCCACCGAGCCGCTGGACATGCGAGCAGGCACCGAGACGGCGCTGGCCCGCGTGGTGTCGGTCTTCGGCGCAGCGCGCCCGCACCACGCCTACCTGTTCGCCAATCGGCGCGCCAACCGCATGAAGGTGCTGGTGCACGACGGCATCGGTGTGTGGCTGGCAGCGCGTCGCCTGAACAGCGGCAAGTTCGTCTGGCCGCGTGATGCGGCCAGCACCGCCTCGCTTAGCCGCGCCCAGTTCGATGCGCTGGTGCTGGGCCTGCCCTGGCAGCGCCTGGCTGACGGCGGTGTCATCACCGTGGTCTGACTCTGAAGCGCTGACCGGCGCTTGCCAATTGGGGCATGCGCCAATGGTGCGCACATTCCAGTGCTGGCACAGTGGATGCCCATGGTGGTCGAGCCTCAATCCCTGCAGAGCCTGAGCGCAGAAGAGCTGCGTGAGCTGACCACGCGCCTCATGACGCAGCTGCGCCACCAGAGCGCGTTGCTGGACAAACTCACGCACGAGAACGCGCTCTTGAAGCGCATGAAATTCGCCGCCCAGTCCGAACGCTTCAACCCCGAGCAGAAGAGCCTGCTCGAAGACGAGATCGAGGCCGATCTGGCGGCCGTGGCCACGGAGATCGATGCGCTGCAGGAAGCGCAGGCACCCGCCAAGGTTGAAGAGAAGAAGGTTCCCAAGCGCGCGCCGCTGCCAGCCAACCTGCCGCGGCGCGAGATCCGCCACGAGCCCGACTCGACCACCTGTGCCTGCGGTTGCCAGATGAAGCGCGTGGGCGAGGACGTGGCCGAGAAGCTGGACTATGTGCCTGGCGTCTTCAGCGTCGAGCGCCACATCCGTGGCAAGTGGGCTTGTGCGAAGTGCGAGACGCTCACCCAAGTCCCCGTCGATCCGCACATCATCGACAAGGGCATCCCCACCACCGGGCTGCTGGCGCAGGTGCTGGTGGCCAAGTACGCGGATCACCTTCCGCTGTACCGCCAGGAAGCGATCTTTGGTCGAGCTGGTCTCGCGATCCCGCGTTCCACGCTCGCTCAGTGGGTGGGCGCCTGTGGCGTGCAGTTGCAGCCACTGGTGGATGCCATGAGAAACGAGCTGCTGCAGCACCGCGTGCTGCATGCCGATGAGACGCCGGTGTCCATGCTCAAGCCGGGCAACGGAAAGACGCACCGGGCCTACCTCTGGGCCTATGCCACGGGTGCCTTCGAGAACACCAAGGTGGTCGTCTACGACTTCTGCGAATCACGCTCGGGCGAACACGCCCGGCGCTTCCTGGGTGACTGGAGAGGCAGCCTCACCTGTGACGACTTCAGCGGCTACAAGGCCTTGATCGCCAGTGGGGTGACCGAGGTCGGCTGCCTGGCGCACGCGCGGCGCAAGTTCTTCGATCTGCACGCGGCCAATCAAAGCCAGATCGCCGAGTTCGCGCTGCAGCAGTTCGCGCGGGTCTACGAGATCGAGCGCGAGGTCAAGGCGCTCAGTGCCGAGCAGCGCCAAGCCATCCGGCAACTACAAACGAAGCCGCTGCTCGATGCCTTGCACCAGTGGATGCTGCTGCAACGTCAGAAGGTGCCTGAGGGAACAGCTAGCGCCAAGGCGCTGGACTACAGTTTGCGGCGCTGGGAGGCACTGACCCGGTTCGCGGATGACGGGCAACTGCCCGTGGACAACAACTGGATCGAGAACCAGATCCGGCCCATTGCCATTGGCCGTAACAACTGGCTCTTCGCTGGCAGCCTGCGCGCTGGCCAGCGGGCGGCAGCCGTCATGAGCCTGATCCAGTCAGCGCGAATGAATGGCCACGACCCGTATGCCTACCTGCGCGATGTGATGGCACGCCTGCCTATGCAGCGCGCCAGCCAGATCGGCGAGCTGCTGCCACATCGCTGGCAGCCAGCCTGACAAAGCAATCTCAAAAACACGACCGCGCCATGCGGTCAAGATGGGATGGCCGCGCGCTTACGGGGTTCCTGCAAAGAAGCGCTTGATGTCGCGCACCAATGTAGCGGCAGTCACGGAATGAGGATTTGCTGCTGTAACGGTTATGGTCTGCTGCGTTACCTGAAGGTTTCCACCTGAATCGAAGCCTGAGTACTCGTGAGCGACCAACTCCATTGAGGAGAAGCTCCCGTTCTTCAGCGCCTGATCAAGGACTTGGCCTTTGTGCGCAAAGCAGTCAAAGCTGTAGTGAACGCGGTACTTTTTGCTAACTCCCTTGCGGTCTTTTTCCCCGGAAGGATGGTCGAAAAGCAGCAGATCTGAGTTCTTGGTGTCGCCCAGCACTAGTCGAGCGGCTTCGCGAAAAAGCTTCTCAAGAGTGTCAGAAGATATGCCCGAGCCCATGGTGAGCAGAACCATGGCGCGTCGCCCATCCGCGTCAGGCTTAATCACAACATGCGCGGAAAGCTCTATGCCCTCAACGCGCGTTTTGCCGGCACGGCGTGCAACGCGTGTCTTCAAATCTCTAAAGGTGACATCAGAGACATTCGCGTCGGCTCTATTGATCAATACGCAAAAAGCGCCTGAACTGATGTCGTGGTGCCAATCGGAGATCTCTACAGTCAGCCGGTTACTCTCAGTCAGCCTAGCGCCAACAATGGCACTCCTCTTGACTCGCTCAAGCAGCGCGGTGATTGTTCCGCCCGATGGATTAGAGATCCCCTCAGCTCTCGTGCCAGTGGCCAGCACTACGTCATAGAAATGTACGGTCCGATGCCGCATGTCCATCATCTTCGCCCCCCTCAATGTTTTGAATGCTATGAGCTGGATGTATAGCTCATCGGTAGCATTCTCTTACATGTTGATGGTGGTGCAAGCGCTAAGGACGTGAATGTTTCCTCACTTGCAAGAAGTTAAGCATGGTGGCCTATATGGCATGTAGGCCCTTATGTAGGAGCAAAAATGACAACGGGGCGCTAGGCGTCGGCGTACTGGCGGAAGATCAGCGAGCTCCTGCAGCGAGGGCAGTTCAACGAGCGTTGTCGCATATCCTCATGTTGCACCTGCAGAATGGACTTAAAGCCCTCGCCAAAGCAATGGGCACATAGCTTTACAGCGTCGTTGAGCCTATCACTGCGGCCTACCTCCGTGAAGGCAACTATTCCTTCTGCAACCTTGGTGCGTTCGTACTTTGCTACTTCAGCCTTCCAGTCTTCTTTTACCGCCATTCCCGCTTCAAGCTCCTGTACGCGCCTAGTAAGCTTCGTGTTTTCCTCCATCGCTTGAAGCGCCGCCCCCTGCGTCTCCATCAGACGTTTTTGGATCTCATACAATGCCGCGGCCATCGTGGCTTGATCAATCACTCCCTTTCCTGCCTTGACTAGGTCCAGCGCTGTCTTTAGCGCGGTCATGCCGCCTTGTATTTCTGCGTACATCTGGGCTCCTCACGTGTAGTGCGAGAAATGTACCTTGAGGACGCTGATTTCAGGGATTCTGCGGTTGCGGGGTTTTTGTGGGAACAGGAATGAAAAACGGGCCCGAAGGCCCGTTTTTTTACTATCGTGGCGGAGAGGGCGGGATTCGAACCCGCGGTGGGGATTAGCCCACACACGCTTTCCAGGCGTGCGACTTAAACCACTCATCCACCTCTCCGCGAAGCCTGCGATTGTAGCAGGCGATTTCGCTCATCCCGCCGGGCTTCCATCCGCCGTCTTGTGCCAGGCGTGTTGCTGCAGCACTTCCAGCGACACGTGTTCCAGCGCCGCCGCGTGCGTGCTGTCCAGCACCACGGGCGGGGCGACGCCCGCGCGCAGGGCTTCCAGCCAGCGCTGCACGCAGAGGCACCAGCGGTCGCCGGGCTTGAGGCCGGCGAAGCGCCATTGCGGGCGTGGGGTGCTCAGGTCGTTGCCGTGCTCTCGCGAGAAGTCCAGAAACGCCGCCGTGACACGGGCGCACACCACGTGCGTGCAGTGGTCTTCGGCATCGGTCTCGCAGCAGCCGTCGCGGTAGAAGCCGGTGAGCGGGTCGTAGGAGCAGGGCACCAGCGGACCGCCCAGCACATTGCGCGACAAGGTCATGGTGGCGGCTCCGTGGTGAGGCTGGCGTTGCGTCAGGCGTTGGTCTTGCCCACGCCGACCATCTTCATGGCCGAGGTGATCAGCGCCGAGACCTCGGTCATGTTGCTGGGCACGATGAGCGTGGTGGTGGCGTCGGCGGCGACCTTGCCGTAGGCCTCCACGGCTTTCTCGGCCACCTTGAGCTGCACGGCTTCCTGGCCACCCGGCTGGCGGATGGCTTCGGCCACCTTGCGAATGGCTTCGGCGTTGGCTTCGGCCACCGCGAGGATGGCGGCGGCTTCACCTTGCGCGTTGTTGATCTCGGCCTGCTTTTCGCCTTCGGAGCGGGCAATGAAGGCTTCGCGCTCGCCGGTGGCGATGTTGATCTGTTCCTGGCGGCGGCCTTCGGATGCCGCGATCAGGGCGCGCTTCTCGCGCTCGGCGGTGATCTGCGACTGCATGGCGCGCAGGATGGCCTCGGGCGGCGTGAGGTCCTTGATTTCGTAGCGCAGCACCTTCACGCCCCAGTTCAGCGCGGCTTCGTCGATGGCCGAGACCACCTGCGCGTTGATCATGTCGCGCTCTTCGAAGGTCTTGTCGAGTTCCAGCTTGCCGATGACCGAGCGCAGCGAGGTCTGGGCCAGCTGGGTCACGGCCACGATGTAGTTGGACGAGCCGTAGCTCGCGCGCATCGGGTCGGTGACCTGGAAGTACAGGATGCCGTCCACTTGCAGTTGGGTGTTGTCGCGCGTGATGCAGACCTGGCTGGGCACGTCCAGCGGAATTTCCTTCAGGCTGTGCTTGTAGGCCACCTTGTCGATGAAGGGCACCAGGAAGTTCAGGCCCGGCGCGAGCGAGGCGTGGTACTTGCCCAGGCGCTCCACCACCCACGCGTTCTGCTGCGGCACGACCTTGATGGACCGTGTGATGAAGATGACGGCGATGATGAAGAGGAGGATGGCAATTTCCATGGCAATGGCTTCTCAGAAAGGTTTCAGGAGGGGCGAGGGTAGCGCATGCGTGTTCGCGCTCAGACCTTGTCGACCAGCAGGCGGTTGCCCACGAGCTCGGCCACGCGGTAGGCGCCTGGGGTGGGCGGGTTGCCCGGGCGCTGGATCACGGTCCATTGCGCGCCACGGTATTTCACGCTCGCGGTGCCGTCGGCGTGCCATTCGTCGATCTGCAGCACCTCGCCGATGTCGAGGTTGACGCTGCGCATGGCGCGCACCGAGGGGTCGCCGGCACCGCGTTTCTTGATGAAGTACCAGCCCACCACGGCGGCCGAACCCACCACCGCCGCCGCGATGAGCTGCGCGGTGGTGCCCAGGCCGGCGTGTGCCGCGAGCGCGCCCGCGGCCAGGCCCACGGCGAGCATCAGCAGGTAAAAGGTGCCTGTGAAAAGCTCCAGCGCGACGGCGGCGCCGGCCAGCAGCCACCACACGGTTGAGTCCGACATGAATACTCCTGTCTTCAGAATGCCAAGGGAACCCGGGCGCGGCCCAAGGGTCTGGCCAGAAGGAATGTCTGGCTTGCGCCACATTCTGCGACAAAAGGCCGGCGCGTTCCGCAGGGAGACACGCGATTTCCGTACACTTCGCGCCTGCTTTGCCACCGTTGGGGTCCCCGCCGATGGTGCCCTTCCCCCGTAGCCGGCTGAACACGGCTGGAGAATCTCACATGAAATTCCGCTTTCCCATCGTCATCATCGATGAGGACTTCCGCTCGGAGAACACTTCGGGCCTGGGCATCCGCGCGCTGGCACAGGCCATCGAAGTCGAAGGCTTCGAGGTGGTGGGCGTGACGAGCTATGGCGACATGAGCCAGTTCGCACAGCAGCAGAGCCGGGCGAGTGCCTTCATCCTGTCGATCGACGACGAGGAGTTCAGCCACGGCGATGACATCGACCCCGTGGTGCTGAACCTGCGCAGCTTCATCGACGAGGTGCGCCGCAAGAACGCCGACGTGCCGATCTACATCTACGGCGAGACCAAGACCAGCCGGCACCTGCCCAACGACGTGCTGCGCGAGCTGCATGGCTTCATCCACATGTTCGAGGACACGCCGGAGTTCGTGGCGCGCCACATCATCCGCGAGGCCAAGAGCTACCTCGAAGGCATCCAGCCGCCGTTCTTCAAGGCTTTGCTGGACTACGCGGAAGACGGTTCCTATTCGTGGCACTGCCCGGGGCACTCGGGTGGCGTGGCCTTCCTGAAGAGCCCCGTGGGCCAGATGTTCCACCAGTTCTTCGGCGAGAACATGCTGCGCGCCGACGTGTGCAACGCGGTGGAAGAGCTGGGCCAGTTGCTGGACCACAACGGCGCGATCGGCGCGAGCGAGCGCAATGCGGCGCGCATCTTCAACGCCGACCATTGCTTCTTCGTCACCAACGGCACGTCCACCTCCAACAAGATGGTGTGGCACCACACGGTGGCGCCGGGCGACGTGGTGGTGGTGGACCGCAATTGCCACAAGTCCATCCTGCACAGCATCATCATGACGGGCGCGATCCCCGTCTTCCTCAAGCCCACGCGCAACCACTACGGCATCATCGGCCCGATCCCGCAGAGCGAGTTCGAGATCGAGGCGATCCAGGCCAAGATCCGCGCCAATCCGCTGCTGGCCGGCGTGGACGCCGCCACCGTGAAGCCGCGCGTGCTCACGCTGACGCAATCCACCTACGACGGCGTGCTCTACAACACCGAGGCCATCAAGCAGATGCTGGATGGCTACGTGGCCAACCTGCATTTCGACGAAGCCTGGCTGCCGCACGCGGCCTTCCACCCGTTCTACGGCAACTTCCACGCCATGGGCAAGAAGCGCGCGCGGCCGATGGAGTCGGTGGTGTACGCGACGCAGTCCATTCACAAGCTGCTCGCCGGCATCAGCCAGGCCAGCCATGTGCTGGTGCAGGACTCGCAGAACGTCAAGCTGGACCGCCACCTCTTCAACGAGGCTTACCTGATGCACACCAGCACCAGCCCGCAGTACGCGATCATCGCGAGCTGTGACGTGGCCGCGGCCATGATGGAGCCGCCCGGCGGCCGTGCGCTGGTGGAAGAGAGCATCTTCGAAGCGCTCGATTTCCGCCGCGCCATGCGCAAGGTGGAAGCCGAGTTCGGCGAGGACGACTGGTGGTTCAAGGTCTGGGGACCGGACGACCTGGCCGACGAAGGCATGGGCGAGACCGGCGACTGGGTGCTCAAGCAGAAGGACGTGTCTTTCAGCGAGAAGGACTGGCACGGCTTCGGCGACATGGCGCCTGGCTTCAACATGCTGGACCCGATCAAGGCGACCATCGTCACCCCGGGCCTGAACCTGGACGGCCGTTTCGAAACCAACGGCATTCCGGCGTCCATCGTCACCAAGTTCCTGGCCGAGCACGGCGTGGTGGTGGAGAAGACGGGCCTGTACAGCTTCTTCATCATGTTCACCATCGGCATCACCAAGGGCCGCTGGAACACGCTGCTGACGGCGCTGCAGCAGTTCAAGGACGACTACGCCAAGAACCAGCCGATGTGGCGCATCCTGCCGGAGTTCTGCCAGAAGCACCCGCGCTACGAGCAGATGGGCCTGCGCGACCTGTGCCAGCACGTGCACGAGCTGTATGCCCGCTACGACATCGCGCGCCTCACGACCGAGATGTACCTGAGCGACCTGACGCCGGCGATGAAGCCCACCGATGCCTTCGCGCACATCGCGCAACGCACCACCGAGCGGGTGCCGATCGACGCGCTGGAAGGCCGCATCACCACCAGCCTGGTGACGCCGTACCCGCCCGGCATCCCGCTGCTGATCCCGGGTGAGGTGTTCAACAAGAAGATCGTGGACTACCTGAAGTTCGCGCGCGAGTTCAACCTGCAGTGCCCGGGCTTCGAGACCGACATCCACGGCCTGGTGGAAGTGGTGGGCGACGACGGCCGCAAGAGCTATTTCGCGGACTGCGTGAAGGCCTGAGGCCCGCGGGCTTCCGTGCCGCGAGGCGCCCCGGCCACGTCAGTGGCGCGGGGCGTTTTCCATTTCAGAGCATGGCCTGGCTGTCGCGGCTTACGCCCGTGGTCTGGGCGTAGCCACCGTCCACGTAGGTGATCTCGGCCGACACGCCCGAGGCGAGGTCGGAGAGCAGGAACGCGGCCACGTTGCCCACTTCCTCGATGGTGATGTTGCGGCGGATCGGCGCGGCGGAGGCCACCAGGTTGAGCAGTTTGCCGAAGTCCTTGATGCCGCTGGCCGCCAGCGTCTTGATCGGGCCGGCGCTGATGCCGTTGACGCGCATGCCCTTGGGGCCGAGCGATTCGGCGAGGTAGCGCACCGATGCTTCCAGACTGGCCTTGGCCAGGCCCATGGTGTTGTAGTTGGGCACCGCGCGGATCGCGCCCATGTAGCTCAGCGTGAGCAGCGAGGCCTTGTCGTTCAGGTAGGGCAGGGCCGCCTTGGCCATGCCGGGGAAGCTGTAGGCGCTGATGTCGTGCGCGATGCGAAAGGCCTCGCGCGAGAGGCCTTCGAGGAAGTCGCCGGTGATGGCCTCGCGCGGGGCGAAGCCGATGCTGTGCACGAAGCCGTCGAACTTGGGCCAGGCCTGCGACAGGTCGGCGAACATCTTGTCGATCTGGGCGTCGTCGCTCACGTCGCAGTCGAAGATGAGCTTGGAATCGAAGTCGGCCGCGAACTCGGTGATGCGGTCCTTGAAGCGGTCACCGACGTAGCTGAACGCCAGCTCGGCGCCTTGTTGGTGGCAGGCCTTGGCAATGCCGTAGGCGATGGATCGGTTGGACAGCACGCCCGTGATCAGCAGTTTCTTGCCAGCGAGAAAACCCATTTTTCAGTCTCCAGAGAAAAATCCTTCAGAATTGTCTCATGCGTCGTTCCGCCCCTTGCCTCCACAGCCGTCTCGCGACGCTGTGCGCGGCCGTGGCCCTGGTGGCGTGGAGCCCGGCCAGTTGGGCGGCCCATGGCTATGCGCTGTGGGGCGACCTGAAGTACCCGGCGGGTTTCACGAACTTCGACTACGTGAACCCGAACGCGCCGCAGGGTGGCGAGCTGCGGCTGGTGAGCAACCAGCGGGTGTCCACCTTCGACAAGTACAACCCGTTCACCATCCGGGGTTCGGCACCGGCCTACCTCGCCGCCTTGGTGTTCGACACCTTGCTCATACCCTCGCTGGACGAGACTGCGTCGGCCTACGGGCTGCTCGCCAGCGATGTCGCGGTGGCGGACGACGGCCTGTCGGCCACGTTCAAGCTGCGTGCCGAGGCGCGCTTTCACAACGGCGACCCCGTGCTGGCCGCCGACGTGCGCCACAGCTACGACACGCTGATGAGCCCGCAGACCATGCCGGCCTACAAGACGCTGCTGGAGGAGGTGGCGGGGCTGGACGTGATCGACGAACGCACGGTGCGCTTCCGCTTCAAGCGGCCGAACCGCGAACTGCCGCTGACGGTGGGCACCATTCCCGTCTTCAGCCGCAAGTGGGGCGTGGTGGACGGCAAGCCCAAGCCGTTCGATCAGGTGGTCATGGACGTGCCGATCGGCAGCGGGCGCTACAAGATCGGCCCCGTGGTGTTCGGGCGCGACATCACCTACGTGCGCGACCCGAACTACTGGGCCCGCGATCTCAACGTCAAGCGCGGCACGGACAACTTCGACCGCATCACGGTCAAGATCTACAAGGACAACACGGCTCGCCTCGAGGGCTTCAAGGCCGGCGAATACGACCTGCTGCAGGTGTTTTCCGCGGGAGACTGGGCCCGCCGCGTGAATGGGCGCCGCTTTGACAGCGGTGAGCTGGTCAAGGGCGAATTCGCCCATCGGCTGCCCTCGGGTTTCCAGAGCTACGTGCTCAACACGCGCAACCCCAAGCTGGCCGATGTGCGGGTGCGCGAGGCGCTGGGCCTGGCCATTGACTACGAGTGGATGAACCGCCAGATGTTCTACAGCTCGTACCACCGTGTGAATGGCTTGTTCGGCAACACCGATTGCGAAACCACGGGCCTGCCCACGGCGGAGGAACTGGCGCTGCTGGAGCCCTGGCGCGGCAAGGTGCCTGACGCGGTCTTCGGCCCCATGACCGTGCCCCCGCGCACCGATGGGGACTCTTCGCTGCGGGCGAACCTGCGCAAGGCCCGCACCCTCCTGAGCGAGGCGGGCTGGGAGGTGCGCGACGGCGCGCTGCGCAATGCCAAGGGCGAGCCCATGGTGCTCGAGTACCTGGACAGCCGCGAGGGCGGCGTGCGAACCGTCGGCCCGTGGATCCGCAACCTGGAGAAATTGGGCATTCGCCTGAACTTCCGTTCCGTGGACTACGCCCTCTACCAGCAACGGGTCGATCGTTTCGAGTACGAGATGATTTCGATCGCCTTTCCCGGCACCAACAACCCGGGGCAGGAGTACGTCGAGATCTTCGGCAGCAAGGCGGCGGACATGCCGAGTTCGGGCAATTTCGCGGGCGTCAAGAGCCCGGCGGTCGATGCCCTGTTGCGCCGCATGACCAGTTCCCGGACCAAGGCCGAGCTGCTGCCGGCCTGCCACGCGCTGGAGCGCGTGATCGCGCACAGCCACTACCTGATCCCGCAATGGACGGTCAACGAACACCGCATGGCCTACAACGCCGCGCGGCTGGACAAGCCGGCCAGCATGCCGCCCTACACCCAGGCCGAGACCTGGGCCATCAGCACCTGGTGGGCCAGAAAATGACCTGCCGCTGACGCCTATGTTGTCTTACATCCTCAAACGCCTGCTGCTCATGCTGCCCACGTTGTTCGGCGTGCTGCTGCTGACGTTTGTGGTGATCCAGTTCGTGCCCGGTGGCCCGGTGGAGCAGTACCTGGCCGACGCGCGCGCGGCGGGCGGGCCCGGCGGCGCGGAGGGCAGCGGCATGACCTACCGGGGCGCGCAGGGCGTGGACCCGCAGCGCCTGGAGCAGATCAAGGCGCTCTACGGTTTCGACAAACCCGCGCACACGCGGTTCGTCGAGATGCTGGGCCGTTTCGCGCGCTTCGACCTGGGCAACAGCTTCTTCCAGAACAAGCCGGTGAGCCAGCTCATTGCCGAGAAGCTGCCGGTGTCCATCAGCCTGGGTTTGTGGACCTTTCTCATCAGCTACGGCGTGGCCGTGCCGCTGGGCGTGGCCAAGGCCGTGCGGGCCGGCACGCGCTTCGATCTGGTCAGCACCTTGCTCGTGCTCGTGGGCTATGCCATTCCGGGCTTCGTGCTGGGCGTCGCGCTGCTGGTGATCTTCGGCGGGCAGCTGCAGTGGTTCCCGCTGCGTGGGCTTACCTCCGCCAACTGGGAGGAATTGAGCTGGGGCGCGCGCATCATCGACTACCTCTGGCACATCACGCTGCCCGTCACGGCCATGGTGCTGGGCAGCTTCGCGGTCACGTCCATGCTGACCAAGAACGCCTTCCTGGAGGAGATCCGCAAGCAGTACGTGATGACGGCGCTGGCCAAGGGGCTGTCGGAGCGGCAGGTGCTGTGGAAACACGTGTTCCGCAACGCGCTCATCCCCATCGTCACCGGTTTTCCGGCGGCCTTCATCGGCGCCTTCTTCACGGGGGCGCTGCTCATTGAAACCCTGTTCTCGCTGGATGGCCTGGGTCTGCTGAGCTACGAGAGCGTGATCCGGCGCGACTACCCGGTCGTCATGGGCACGCTGTTCCTGTTCACCCTGATCGGACTGGTCACCAAGCTGATCTCCGACCTTTGCTACGTGTGGGTGGACCCCCGCGTGAAGTTCGACTGATGGCCACGGTGTCCATGAGCCCCAGCCGGCGCGCCTGGCTGCGCTTCAAGCGCAACCGGCTCGGCTACTGGAGCCTGGTGATTTTCTGTGCGCTGGTGGTGGCCAGCCTCTTCGCCGAGGTGCTGTCCAACGACCGGCCGCTGATCGTGCGCTACGAGGGCAAGACCTATTTCCCGGTGGTGCAGGACCATGCGGAGACCGTCTTCGGGGGCGACTTCGAGACACCCACCGACTACCTCGACCCCTTCATCCGCGAGCAGATCACCCGGGGCGACAACTGGGCCCTCTACGCACCCAACCCCTATGGTGCGCAGACCATCAACTACTTCGCCAAATCGCCCAATCCGTCGGCGCCCACGTGGGACAACTGGCTGGGCACCGACGACCGGGGGCGCGACCTGCTGGCGCAGCTGATCTACGGCTTTCGCGTGAGCGTGCTGTTCGCGCTGGCGCTCACCGCCATCGGCGTGGTGCTGGGCGTCATCACCGGCGCGATCCAGGGCTTCTTTGGCGGCAAGACCGACCTGGCCTTCCAGCGCTTCATCGAGATCTGGAGCTCCATGCCGGAGCTGTACCTGCTCATCATCTTCTCGGCCGTGTTCTCGCCCAGCCTGGGCTTGCTGCTGATCCTGCTCAGCCTGTTCGGCTGGATGGGCCTGTCCGACTACGTGCGCGCCGAATTCCTGCGCAACCGCCAGCTCGACTACGTGCGCGCGGCCCGCGCCATGGGCCTGTCGAACGGGCAGATCATCTGGCGCCACGTGCTGCCCAACAGCCTGACGCCCGTGGTCACCTTCCTGCCGTTCCGCATGAGCGCGGCCATCCTGGCGCTGACCTCGCTGGACTTCCTCGGCCTGGGGGTGCCGCCGGGCACGCCATCGCTGGGCGAGTTGCTCAGCCAGGGCAAGAACAGCATCGACGCCTGGTGGATTTCCCTTTCCACGTTCGCCGTGCTGGTGATCACACTGCTGCTGCTCACCTTCATGGGCGATGCGCTGCGCGACGCGCTGGACCCCAGAAAGGCCGACAAATGACGGCGCCCATGCTGCTCGAAGTCAGGGATCTGCGCGTGGCGTTCGCCGGCCAGGAGGTCGTGCATGGCGTCGATTTCTCGATCCGGGCCGGCGAGAAGCTCGCGCTGGTGGGCGAATCGGGTTCGGGCAAGACGGTGTCGGCGCTCTCGCTGCTGCGACTGGTGCACAACGCGGACGTGTCCGGCCGTGCGCTGCTGCAGGGCAAGGACCTGCTCGCCATGACCGAGCGCCAGCTGCGCGGCGTTCGGGGCGACGAGGTGGCGGTCGTGTTCCAGGAGCCCATGAGCGCGCTCAACCCGCTCTACACCGTGGGCGATCAGATCCGCGAGGTGCTGCAGCTCAAGAAGGGCCTCACGCTCCGCCAGGCGGTGGTGGCGTCCCACGAGCTGCTGGCCTCCACCGGCATTCCCGAGCCGGCGCGCCGCGCCAACGCCTTCCCGCACCAGCTCAGCGGCGGCCAGCGACAGCGCGCCATGATCGCCATGGCCCTGGCCAGCGCGCCCAAGCTGCTGTTGGCCGACGAACCCACCACCGCGCTGGACGTGACCCTGCGCGTGCAGATCCTCGACCTGCTCGCGGACCTGCAGCGGCAGCACGGCATGGCGGTGCTGCTGATCACGCACGACCTGAACCTCGTGCGCCGCTTCGCCGACCGCGTGGCCGTGATGGAACGTGGCCACCTGGTGGAGCAGGGCGGGGTGGGCGACGTGTTCGCCGCGCCCGAACACCCCTACACGCGCAAGCTGCTGGCCAGCAAGCCCGAGCGCGACGTGGCCGAGCCGGTGGTGCGGGCCGATGCGGCGCCTGTGTTGAAGTCCCAGCGTCTGCGCGTGAGCTATCCCGTGCGGCTGCCAGGTTTCAAGGGGTGGTTCAGAAAGGGCGAGTTCGTGGCGGTGCACGGCGCCGACATGGTGATCGCCCCGGGGCAGACGCTGGGTGTGATCGGCGAGTCCGGCTCGGGCAAGTCCACCCTGGCGCTGGCCGCGCTCGGCTTGCTGCCGCACCAGGGCAGCCTGCAGATCGATGGCACCGACTGGGCGCAGGCGAAAAAGGCCGGCCGGGACCGCGCCCTGCGCCAGCGCATCCAGGTGGTGTTCCAGGACCCGTTTTCCTCGCTCTCGCCGCGCCTGACCGTCGAGCAGATCGTGGGCGAGGGTCTGCAGGTGCACCAGGCAGGGCTGTCGGTGGCGCAGCGGCGCGAGCGGGTGGTGACCGCGCTGGCCGACGTGGGGCTGGTTGACGACCCCGAGCACGGCAGCGACTGGCTGCAGCGGTACCCGCACGAGTTCTCGGGCGGTCAGCGGCAGCGGCTGGCGATCGCCCGCGCCTTGATCGTCGATCCGCAACTGCTGGTGCTCGACGAGCCCACCAGCGCACTCGACGTGACGGTGCAGAAGCAGGTGCTGTCGCTGCTGCAGCGCCTGCAGCGAGAGCGGGGCCTGAGCTACCTGCTGATCACGCACGACGTGGACGTGATCCACGCCATGGCGCACGACGTGATGGTGATGAAGGACGGTGTGGTGGTGGAGCATGGGCCGGTGGACCGGGTCCTGCAGGCGCCCGAGCACCCCTACACGCGCGCGCTGGTGCAGGCCGCCGCCTGAACCCACACCGTTCTTGATCTGCGTCAGCCGCTGGCGCGGGTGCTGAGGCTATAACGCGCTCAATGGATGTGGATCGCATGCCTTCGTCGCCAGTCACGCTGACTTCGCCCGCGCGCTGGGTGGCGGCGGGCTGGGCCGACCTCTGTCGCAACCCCGTGCCGGGTCTGGTGCATGGCCTGCTGGTCACCGCCTTCGGCGCCTGGCTGCTGTGGATCGCGCGCGATCGCTTCTGGCTGCTGGCCGGCGCCTTCTCGGGTTTTCTCATCGTCGCGCCCATTCTGGCCACCGGCCTGTACGCGGTCAGCCGGGGGCTGGAACGCGGGCAGCGCATCGGCATGGCCGAGGTGTGGGCGCTCTGGCGCTCGGGCGACGCCCGGCTGGTGCGCTTTGGTCTGCTGCTGGGGCTGGCGGGCACCGGCTGGGTGCTGACTTCGGCGGCGCTGATCACCCTGTGGTCGCCCGTGCCCATTCACAAGCCGGTGGATTTTCTGCGCCACGTGGTGCTGGTGCGCGAGATCGGCCTGTTCGAGGTCTGGCTGCTGCTGGGCGCGTTGCTGGCCGCCCCGGTTTTCGCGTCCACCCTGGTGGCGCTGCCCATGCTGGTGGATCGGCCGGTGGCGGTGAGCGCGGCGGTGTTCCGCAGCTGGCGCGCCGTGGCCAGCCACCCGGGCCCGGCCACGCTGTGGGCGGTGTGCATCGCGCTGCTCGCCGGCCTGGGCATGGCGTCGGGCCTGCTGGGCCTGATCGTGCTCATTCCGCTGATGGGCCACGCCAGCTGGCACGCCTACCGCGATCTGACCGCCGGGGACGGGCAGGGCTGAGCGATGGAAGCCACCGTCCTGGGCTTCACCGAGGGCCAGATCGCGCAGTTCGGGCTGACCTTCGGTGTCGGCGCCTTCATCCTCTACATGCTCTTCATCGTGCTCAACCTCGCGCGCGAGTCCAAGGCGGGGAAATTTGGTACTTTTGTCCTCTTCCTGGTGCTTTCTTTCGGCATGTTGGGCTTTCTGGCCAAGAACCTCATCCAATGGGTGCTGGGCATCTGAGCGAGGTTGCCAGATAGCGCACAGAAGCGTTACAATGCTGGCTTCACGACCAAATGGGCGGGTAACTACCGGCCCATTTTTTTTGGCCGAACGCTTTTGGCCCCACGGACCGCCGGGGGGGCGAACCCTGGGCAGACACCACACGCAATGGCTTGGCAAGACACCGTAGAGCAGACCGTCACCGGACTGGGCTTTGACCTGGTGGAACTCGAACGCTCCGCTGGCGGTCTGTTGCGCGTGACGATCGACTGGCCCTGGCAGGCGCCCGTGGAGGGGCAGCCGATGCCCGCCGAGCGCTTTGTGACGGTGGAAGATTGCGAGAAGGTCACGCGCCAGCTGCAGTACCTGCTGGAAGTGGAAGGTCTGGAGTACCGGCGCCTCGAAGTGGGCTCGCCGGGCATCGATCGCCCGCTCAAGCGCGAGATCGATTACGTGCGGTTTGAAGGCCACGTGGTGGACCTGACCCTGAAGGCGCCGATCGGCGCCACGGGGACCGATGTGGCGGCGAACCGCAAGAAATTTCGCGGCACGCTCGAACGTGCCGACGACGGTGTGCAGTGGCAGGTGGTCTGGAGCGATGCGCCCGAACCCAAGCCGGGGCAGCGCGTGAGCAAGAAGCGCGCGCCCGTGCCGCTGCAGGCCCTGGCTTTTGCGCTGGCGGATGTCCAGCAGGCGCGGCTCGCGCCGATCGTGAATTTCAAGGGCCGGCAGGCCCCTGGCGCGGCCGCTGCGCCGGGCGATGAATGAGAGAAAACGTTGTGATTACGGAAAAGCTATTCGGAAAGGTGGGCGAGTGAAATGAACCGCGAAATGTTGATGCTGATCGATGCGATCTCCCGCGAGAAGAACGTCGAGCGCGACGTGGTGCTCGGCGCCGTGGAGCTCGCACTGGCCTCGGCCACCAAGAAACTCTACAAAGGCGATGTCGACATCCGCGTCGCGATGGACCCGGACACCGGTGCCTACGAAACCTTCCGCCGCTGGCTGGTCGTGCCCGATGAGGCCGGCCTGCAGAACCCGGATGCCGAAGAAATGCTCAGCGATGCGCGCGATGAACTCGCCGACATCGAGGAGGGTGACTACATCGAGAAGCCGGTGGAAAGCGTGCCGATCGGCCGCATCGGCGCGATGGCCGCCAAGCAGGTGATCCTGCAGAAGATCCGCGACGCCGAGCGCGAGATGCTGCTCAACGACTTCATGTCGCGCGGCGACAAGATCTTCGTGGGCACCGTCAAGCGCATGGACAAGGGCGACCTGATCGTCGAGAGCGGCCGGGTTGAAGGCCGCCTCAAGCGCGGCGAGATGATCCCCAAGGAAAACTTCCGCACCGGCGACCGCGTGCGCGCCATGATCATGGAAGTGGACCTGACGCTGCGCGGCGCGCCCATCCTGCTGTCGCGCTCGGCCCCGTCCTTCATGATCGAGCTCTTCCGCCAGGAAGTGCCCGAGATCGAGCAAGGCCTGCTGGAGATCAAGACCTGCGCCCGCGACCCGGGTTCGCGCGCCAAGATCGCCGTGCACAGCTTCGACAAGCGCATCGACCCCATCGGCACCTGCGTCGGTGTGCGCGGTTCGCGCGTCAACGGCGTGACCAACGAACTCGCCGGCGAGCGCGTGGACATCGTGCTGTGGTCGGAAGACCCGGCGCAGTTCGTGATCGGCGCGCTGGCCCCGGCCAACGTGGTCTCCATCGTGGTGGACGAAGAGCGCCACGCGATGGACGTGGTGGTTGACGAGGAAAACCTCGCGATCGCGATCGGCCGTGGCGGCCAGAACGTGCGCCTGGCTTCGGAACTGACCGGCTGGCGCATCAACATCATGACCGCCGACGAATCGGCGCAGAAGCAGGCCGAAGAGGCCGACGGCATCCGCAAGGTGTTCATGGCCAAGCTGGACGTGGACCAGGAAATTGCCGACATCCTGATCGAGGAAGGTTTCACCAGCCTCGAGGAAGTGGCCTACGTGCCGCTGCAGGAAATGCTTGAGATCGAATCTTTCGACGAAGACACCGTCAACGAGTTGCGCACGCGCGCCAAGGACGCCCTGCTGACGATGGAAATCGCGCGGGAAGAAAGCGTCGAGGAAGTCTCGCAGGACCTGCGCGACCTCGAAGGCGTGACGCCCGAGCTGATCGCCAAGTTGGCCGACGCCGGTGTTCACACCCGCGACGAGCTGGCCGACCTGGCCACCGACGAACTCACCGACATCACCGCACAGACGCCTGAAGAGGCCACGGCGCTGATCATGCTGGCACGCGCGCACTGGTTCACCGGTGACGAAGCGCAATCCACGAACTGACCAGCGGAGGCCCCAGCGGAGAAAAGAACCCATGACCAGTACCACCGTCGCCGAATTGGCTGCCGAGCTGAACAAGCCCACTTCCGTCCTGCTGGAGCAACTCACAGCAGCCGGAGTGCCCAAGACTTCCGGGACCGATGCGGTCACCGAATCCGACAAGCAGTCGCTGCTCGGCCACCTCAAGGCCAGCCACGGCACGGCGGGCGGTGAACGCAAGAAGATCACCCTCGTCAAGAAATCGACCTCCGAGATCAAGCAGGCCGATGCGACCGGGCGCGCCCGCACCATCCAGGTGGAAGTGCGCAAGAAGCGCACCTTCATCAAGCGCGACGACGAGGTCGCGGTGCCCGAGGCCGTGGCCGAAGCCGCGCCGGCCGCACCCGCGATCGACACCGAGGAACTGGCCCGGCGCGAGGAAGACGCGCGCCGCCAGGCCGAGTTGCTGCGCCGCCAGGAAGAAGAACTGACGCAGAAGCGCCAGGCCCGCGAGGCCGAGGAAGCCCGCCAGGCCAAGGCCGAGCAGGAGCGTGCCGCCGCGGCCGAGGCCGCTGAGGCGGCCGCGCGCGTCGCCGCCGAGGCCGCCGCACCGGTGTCGGTGGACGAGGCTGCCGCCGCCAAGGCGAGCAAGGACGCCCAGGCCAAGACGGCTTCGCTGGAGCGCGAGTCCGCTGCCCGCGTGCTGGCCGACAAGAACGCCGAGGCCAAGAAGGCCGAGGAACTGCGCGCGCAGGACTTGCTGGAGCGCCGCCGCAAGGCCGAGGCCGAAGCCGCGAACATCCGCGCGATGATGTCCGCTCCCGCCAGGACCCTGGTGGCCAAGAAGCCGGAGCCGGCGCCTGTCGCCGACCCGAAGGCGGGCATCAAGGGCACGCTGCACAAGCCAGCCGGCACGCCGGGCAAGGCACCCGCCACGGCCGGCGCCACGGCGGCCGCTCCGGGCGGCGCCGCGGGCAAGAAGGAAGTCAAGTCCGAAAACCTGTCCTCCACCTGGAAGGACGACGCGGCCAAGAAGAAGGAAATCAAGACCCGTGGCGACACCAGCGCCGGGCGTTCCAACTGGCGTGGCGGCCCGCGTGGCCGCCGCAACGACCGCGATTCGCGCGATGCCGGCCAGAGCAGCTTCGTGGCACCGACCGAGTTCAAGGTGATCGAAGTGCACGTGCCCGAGACCATCACCGTGGCCGAACTCGCGCACAAGATGAGCCTGAAGTCGTCCGAGGTCATCAAGCAACTGATGAAGCTGGGCCAGATGGTCACCATCAACCAGCCGCTGGACCAGGACACCGCCATGATCGTGGTGGAGGAACTGGGCCACAAGGCCATCGTGGCCGCGCTGGACGACCCCGAGGCCTTCACCGACGAGGAAGCCGCGCAACAGGACGCCGAGGCATTGCCTCGCGCGCCGGTGGTCACCGTCATGGGTCACGTCGACCACGGCAAGACCTCGCTGCTCGACTACATCCGCCGTGCCAAGGTGGCCGCGGGCGAAGCCGGCGGCATCACGCAGCACATTGGTGCGTACCACGTGGAAACCGAGCGCGGCATGATCTCGTTCCTCGACACCCCGGGTCACGAGGCGTTCACCGCCATGCGTGCCCGTGGTGCCCAGGCCACCGACATCGTGATCCTGGTCTGCGCGGCCGACGACGGCGTCATGCCGCAGACCAAGGAAGCCATCAAGCACGCGAAAGCGGCGGGTGTGCCGATGGTCGTGGCCTTGACCAAGATCGACAAGCCGGGCATCAACCTCGAGAAGGTGCGCTCGGAACTGATCGCCGAAGAAGTGGTGCCGGAAGAGTTTGGCGGTGACACCCCGTTCGTGGGCGTGTCGGCCAAGACCGGTGCTGGCGTGGACGCGCTGCTCGAACAGGTGCTGCTGCAGGCTGAAGTGCTGGAGCTCAAGGCGCCAGTGGACACCATGGCCAAGGGCCTGGTGATCGAAGCGCGCCTGGACAAGGGCCGCGGCGCCGTGGCCACGGTGCTGGTGCAGAGCGGCACGCTCAAGACCGGCGACGTGATCCTGGTCGGCCAGACCTCGGGCCGCGTGCGAGCCATGCTCGACGAGAACGGCAAGCCCATCAAGGCGGCCGGCCCGTCGATTCCGGTGGAAATCCAGGGCCTGTCCGAAGTGCCTCAGGCTGGCGACGACTTCATGGTGATGACCGACGAGCGCCGTGCGCGCGAAATCGCCACCTACCGCGCCGGCAAGTTCCGCAACACCAAGCTGGCCAAGCAACAGGCCGCCAAGCTGGAGAACATGTTCTCCGACATGACGGCGGGCGAGGTCAAGCTGCTGCCCATCATCGTCAAGGCCGATGTGCAGGGTTCGCAGGAAGCGCTGTCGGCCTCGCTGCTCAAGCTCTCGACCGAAGAGGTCAAGGTGCAGCTGGTGTTCGCCGGGGTCGGCGGCATCAGCGAATCGGACGTCAACCTGGCCATCGCCTCCAAGGCGGTGATCATCGGCTTCAACGTGCGTGCCGACGTGGGCGCGCGCAAGCTGGCCGAAGGCAACGACGTGGACCTGCGCTACTACAACATCATCTACGACGCCGTGGACGATCTGAAGGCGGCCATGTCCGGCATGCTGGCGCCCGAGAAGCGCGAAGAGGTCATCGGCTCGGCCGAGATCCGCACCGTGTTCGTGGCCTCCAAGATCGGCACGGTCGCAGGCTGTATGGTCACTTCCGGCATGGTCACCCGCAGCGCGCATTTCCGCCTGCTGCGCGACAACGTGGTGGTCTACACCGGCGAGATCGACACGCTCAAGCGCCTCAAGGACGATGTGCGCGAAGTCAAGGAAGGCTTCGAGTGCGGTATCAAGCTGAAGAACTACAACGACATCAAGGAAGGCGACCAGCTCGAATTCTTCGAAGTCAAGGAAGTGGCTCGCACGCTGTAAACCATGCCCCGCAAAGCATCATCCACCCCCAACCGCGGTTTCCGCGTGGCCGACCAGATCCAGCGGGATCTGGCCGAGCTGATCGCGCGCGAGCTCAAGGACCCGCGGGTGGGCATGGTCACGATCAATGCGGTGGAGGTCACGCCCGACTACGCGCACGCCAAGGTGTTCTTCAGCCTGTTGACCGGCAACCCCGATGAGACCCTGCAAGGCCTCAACGCGGCGGCCGGTTTCCTGCGCAATGGCCTGTTCAAGCGCCTGCACATCCACACCGTGCCGACGCTGCATTTCGTGTTCGACCGCACCACCGAGCGCGCGGCCGACATGAACGCCTTGATTTCCAAGGCCGTTTCTTCTCGTTCAAAGGAAGAATGAGCATGCACGCGCCACGCACACGGGTGCAGCGGCGCCCTGTGCATGGGGTGCTGCTGCTCGACAAACCGCTGGGTCTCTCCAGCAACCAGGCTTTGCAGAAGGCCAAGTGGTTGCTGCGCGCGGAAAAAGCGGGCCACACCGGCACGCTCGACCCGCTGGCCAGTGGGGTGTTGCCGCTGTGTTTCGGTGCCGCCACCAAATTCAGCCAGATCCACCTGGACGCGGACAAGACCTACGAGACCACCGTGCGCCTGGGTGTGAAGACCCGCACGGGCGATGCCGAGGGCGACGTCATCGAGTCGCGCGCGGTGACCTGCACGGTGGGGCAGGTGGTCGAGGTGCTCGACCGCTTCACCGGCCCCATTGCCCAGGTGCCGCCCATGCACAGTGCCTTGAAGAAGGACGGCAAGGCGCTCTACGAATACGCGCGGGACGGCGAGACGGTGGAGCGCGAAGCGCGCCACGTCGTCATCCACGACCTGGAGCTGCTGGACATGCAATTGCAGGGCGAGGCCCCGCAACTGCGCCTGCGGGTGCGCTGCAGCAAGGGCACCTACATCCGCACCTTGGGTGAAGACATTGGCGAAGCCCTGGGTTGCGGCGGCCACCTCATCGCGCTGCGGCGCACCGCCACCGGCCCGTTCGATGTCTCGCAATGCATCGCACTGGATGCGCTGGAAGCCTTGAGCGAAGAGGACCGGCTGGCGCGGCTGCTCCCGGTGCAGTCCCTGCTGGAAGGTCATGACCCTGTCACGCTCGGCGCCGACGATGCCGGGCGCTTTCTCAGCGGCGTGCGCCGCCGGGGCGGGTGGGCTGACAGCGCCCGCGTGGCGGTCTTCGGTCCCGTGCCCCACACGACTTCCGACCCATCCTCCCTCCCATCTTCCGTGCTGCTGGGCAGTGCCCACACCCAGGCCGGGGAGTTGATCCCGGGGCGACTGCTGAGCCCCTCCGAAATACAGCAAATCCTGGAAACCTCACCGGAACTCACATCATGAGCAAACAAATCCGCAACATCGCCATCATTGCCCACGTTGACCATGGCAAGACCACCATGGTGGACCAACTGCTGCGCCAGTCGGGCACCTTCGCCGAGCACGAGAAGGTGGTCGACACGGTGATGGACAACAACGCCATCGAGCGCGAGCGCGGCATCACCATCCTGGCCAAGAACTGCGCGGTGAGCTGGGAAGGCACGCACATCAACATCGTCGACACCCCCGGCCACGCGGACTTTGGTGGTGAGGTGGAGCGCGCCCTGTCCATGGTGGACGGTGTGGTGCTGCTGATCGACGCGCAGGAAGGCCCGATGCCGCAGACGCGCTTCGTGACCAAGAAGGCGCTGGCGCTGGGCCTCAAGCCCATCGTGGTGGTCAACAAGGTGGACAAGCCGGGCGCCAATCCCGACAAGGTGATCAACGCCGCCTTCGACCTGTTCGACAAGCTGGGCGCCAACGACGAGCAGCTCGACTTCCCCGTGGTCTACGCCTCGGGCATCAACGGCTGGACCTCGCTGGTCGAGGGCGCGCCCGGCGAGCAGTGGGGCCCGGACATGTCGGCCCTGTTCAACACCGTGCTCAAGCACGTGCCGTCGCAGAAGGGTGACCCGAGCGCACCGCTGCAGCTGCAGATTTCCGCACTCGACTTCTCGACCTTCGTGGGCCGCATCGGCGTGGGCCGCGTCAGCGCCGGCATCGTCAAGCCCGGCATGGACGTGGCGGTGATGGAAGGCCCCGATGGCAAGACCATCAAGGGCCGCGTCAACCAGGTGCTGACCTTCCAGGGTCTGGACCGCGTGCAGGTGACCGAAGCCGGCCCGGGCGACATCGTGCTGATCAACGGCATTGCCGACATCGGCATCGGCGTGACCATCACCGACCCGCTCAACCCGGCGCCGCTGCCCATGCTCAAGATCGATGAGCCGACGCTGACCATGAACTTCTGCGTCAACACCAGCCCGCTGGCCGGCCGCGAAGGCAAGTACGTGACCAGCCGCCAGGTCTGGGACCGCCTGCAGAAGGAACTGCAAAGCAACGTCGCGCTGCGCGTCAAGGAAACCAGCGAAGACGGCATTTTCGAAGTGATGGGCCGGGGCGAACTGCACCTGACCATCCTGCTGGAGAACATGCGCCGCGAAGGCTACGAACTGGCCGTGTCCAAGCCGCGCGTGGTGTTCCGCGAGATCAACGGCGAGCGCCACGAGCCGATCGAAATGGTGACGGCCGACATCGAAGAGCAGCACCAGGGCGGCGTGATGCAGGCCCTGGGCGAGCGCAAGGGCGAGCTGGTGAACATGGAACCCGATGGCCGCGGCCGCGTGCGCCTGGAGTACCGCATCCCGGCCCGTGGCCTGATCGGTTTCACCAACGAGTTCCTGAACCTGACGCGCGGTTCGGGCCTGATCGCCAACATCTTCGACGGCTACGAGCCGCACAAGGGCGACATCGCCAGCCGCAAGAACGGCGTGCTGATTTCCATGGACGACGGTGAAATCTTCACCTACGCCCTGGGCAAGCTGGACGACCGCGGCCGCATGTTCGTGCGCGCCGGCGACCCGGTGTACGAAGGCATGATCGTCGGCATCCACAACCGCGACAACGACCTGGTGGTGAACGCCACGCGCACCAAGCAGCTGACCAACTTCCGCGTCAGCGGCAAGGAAGACGCGATCAAGATCACGCCGCCCATCGAGTGCACGCTGGAGTACGGCGTGGAGTTCATCGAGGACGACGAGCTGGTGGAGATCACGCCCAAGAGCATCCGCCTGCGCAAGCGCCACCTGAAGGAGCACGACCGCAAGCGCGCCAGCCGCGAAGGCTGATCGCTCCGCACAGGCCGTTGTCTCCCGGGACGCGGCCTTTTTTACGAACAGACCATGCCCTTTCGTGCCCTCAGTCGCCTGACGCACACCCAGGCGGTGTTCATGATGATCGTGGTGACCCTGATGTGGTCGATCGCGGGGGTGGTCTCGCGCCAGCTCGAATCGGCGGCGCGCTTCGAGGTCACGTTCTGGCGCAGCGCCTTCACCACGCTGTCGCTGCTGGTGATCCTGCCCTGGTGGCGCGCCGCCGACCGCGCGGCGGGGCAGATCGCCGACGACCCCGGGCAGGGAATGCTCGAGCGCCATTGGGGCGTGCTGGCGGGCTCGAAGGCGTTCTGGGTCTCGGGCGTCTGCTGGAGCGTGATGTTCACCGCGTTCATGCTGGCGCTGACCTTCACCACCGTGGCCAACGTGCTCATCATCATGTCGGTGGGCCCGCTGTTCACCGCGCTGGTGGCGCGCGCGGTGCTCGGCCAGCGGCTCGCGCTGCGCACCTGGCTGGCCATCGTGGCGGCCGGCGCGGGCATCGTGTACATGTACGGCAGCCAATTCCTGCAAGCCTTCAGCGACCCCGCCACGCAGACCGGTGGCCTGGTGGCCGGCTCGCTGGCGGCACTGTGCGTGCCGGTGGCCGCTGCCATCAACTGGACCGTGGTGCAACGCGGCCAGACCCATGGCGAAAAGATCGACCTCGTGCCCTCGGTGCTGCTGGGTGGCCTCCTGTCCTCGCTGGCGACGCTGCCCCTGGCGCTGCCATTCGAGGCCACGGGCACCGACGTGGCCTGGCTGGCCCTGCTTGGCTTGGTGCAGCTGGCCATTCCCTGCGCGCTGGCCGTTGTGTGCGCCCGTTCGCTCAAGGCGCCCGAGGTGTCGTTGCTCGCGCTGCTGGAGGTGATCTTCGGCATCCTGCTGGCGTGGGCCGGCGCGGGCGAAGTGCCCGGCCCGGAGGTGCTGACCGGCGGCTCGCTGGTCATTGGCGCGCTGGTGCTCAACGAACTGCTTGGCTGGCGTTCGCGCGCTGGCACCCCGCGTATCCAGACGGTGGACAAACAGCCACAATGATCGACTGACCGGAAGAACAAAGATGACTTCTCTGACACCCGAAACCCATGTCGTTGCCGAAATCCGGGGGCGCGTGGGCTGCATCACCCTGAACCGGCCCAAGGCCCTCAACGCGCTCTCGCTCGACATGCTTCGCAGCCTTACGCAGACCTTGCAGGCCTGGCGCGACGATGACGCGGTGCTCGCGGTGGTGGTGCGCGGGGTCAACAAGGAAGGCCCGTTCGGCGCGTTCTGCGCGGGCGGCGACATCCGCTTCTTCCACCAGGCGGCCCTGGCCCGTGATGCAGCGCTGGAAGACTTCTTCACCGAGGAGTACGCGCTCAACCACCTCATCCACACCTACCCCAAGCCCTACATCGCCCTGATGGACGGCATCGTGATGGGCGGTGGCATGGGCATCAGCCAGGGCGCGAGCCTGCGCATCGTCACCGAGCGCAGCAAGCTGGCCATGCCCGAAACCAACATCGGCCTGTTTCCCGACGTGGGCGGGGGCTACTTCCTGAGCCGCTGCGCGGGCCGCCTGGGCGAGTACCTGGCGCTCACGGGCCTGGTGCTGACCGGCCGCGAGGCCATCACGGCGGGCCTGGCCGATGGCTTCATCGACGCCGGCCGCTTGCCCGGCCTGTGGGCCTCGCTCGAGCGCACGCCGTTCGAAAACGGCGCGTCGGTGGAACGCTGGTGCACGAGCCACCTCAGCACCACCGCAGCGCCCGCCCCCTGGCCGGCGAAAGAGGTGGACCGGATCTTCGGCCTGCCCGATGTCCCGACGATCATCGCCGCGCTCGAAGCGACCGACAGCGACTGGGCCCGCCAGACCGCCACCACCCTGCGCCAGCGCTCGCCCTTGATGCTGCACGTGGTGCTCGACCAGATTCGACGGGCGCGCGGCATGGGCCTGGCCGACGACCTGCGCATGGAGCGCGACATGGTGCACCGCTGTTTCCACCTGCGCCCCGGCGCCGCCAGCGAAACGGTGGAAGGCATCCGCGCCCTGGCGGTGGACAAGGACCATGCGCCCCGGTGGAACCCGGCCCGCATCGAAGACGTGACGCCAGCGGAGGTCGCCGCTTTCTTCGAGAGCCCCTGGCCGGTGGACGAGCACCCGCTGCGGCGGTTGGGCTGAGGGCCGCGGCTTAGAGCTGGCGGTACACCGCCTCGGCCAGGGCCATGAGTGCGTCGCGGCTCAGCGGCCCGCTCAGGGCGTAGCCGAACCCCTGGTCCACCCAGTAGAAGCCGGGCACCGGGCCCTCCTGCGCGAAGCGGAAAGCGGTTTCGCCGCTGGCCTCGGCAGGTTCCGTGGTGGGGGCGAGGGCGCCCAGGTACAAGGTGATGCGCACGCCCTGGGCGTTCTGGAACATGAACTGCGCGCGCGCACCCACGTCGCCCGGCAGCAGGCGGCCACCGACGAGTTCGTAGCCCAAGGCATCGAGGCGCGGCACCTTGAGCGCCTTGCCGGTGCGGCGCGACAGCCATTGCACCAGGTGCTCCTGATCCACCGCGCCCACCTCCACCGGGTGCCGCTTCTCGGGGGAGTACACCGCGTGGGCGACCGATGCATCGCGCGCGAAGGCGGGCAGGGTGGCCAAGGGGGCAGAACCTGGCGCGGGCCCGCTCGGCCACTCGTGGTTCGACAAACGACCGACGCCGAAGGCCAGCACGATGCCGGCCGCCATGCCGCCCCAGCGCCACCAGCCGGACACGCGGGCCTGTGCATCGCTGGTGCGGTGCGCGGCTTCCCGCATGCCGGGCGGCACGGGTTCCTGCAGCAGGCCGGCATGCAACTGTCGGATGGCGTCGCGCTGGGTCTGCCAGTGGGCCAGGCGCTCGCGGCCGTGCGGATCGCCCTGCAGCCGTTGCAACAGCGCGTCCCGCTCGCCGCCTTGCACCTCGCCATCGAGCAGGCGATTGATCTCGGCGTCGGTCAGCGGCTGGGTGAGGGGGGTGTCCATGGTCTTGCGGGCGGTGCTATTTCAGCCGCCTCAGGTGGGGAGGAGCGTAGGCATCGGGCGGCACGCTCTGGGCCGCCGCGTTCATCAGCGCCTGCAGGCGGGTGCGGGCGCGCGAGAGCCGCGACATGACGGTGCCGATGGGGCTCCCGGTGATGCGGGCCACCTGCTCGTAGCTCATGTCCTCCAGGCTCACCAGCAGCAACACCACGCGCTGTTCTTCGGGCAGGCGCAGCAGGCAGCGCTGCAGGTCCATGGCCAGGTCCTGCGCGGCGTCGGGCGCCACCAGCTCGGCCGCCACGTCGTCCGGGTCCACCGGCAGGCCGCTGCCTTCGCGGCGTTGCACCCGGCGCAGGCCGCTGACGTGCAGGTTGTGCATGAGCGTGAAGAGCCAGGCCCGCAGATCCGTGCCGACCGTCCAGAGCCGCCACTTGGCGCAGGCCCGCTCCAGCGTGTCCTGCACCAGGTCATCGGCCGCCCAGGGGTCGCCGGTGAGCGCGCGCGCATAGCGGCGCAGACCGGGAATCTGGTCGATCAGTTCGGCGCGTCTCATGTCTCGGCGCGGCAGTGGCCGTGGTGGGCTGGAGGCGGCTCAGGGCTTGGCCACGCGCCAGACGTTGTTGAAGCCGTCACCGGTCTTGTCGCCGGGCTTGGTGTCCTTGGCCCAGTGGTACAGCGGCTTGCCCTTCAGGGCCCACTGCTTCTGGCCGTCATCGCGCGTGATGACGGTGTAGTCGCCGTTGCCCTTGTCGTTCCCACCGGCCATCAGCGGCGGCCAGTTGGTGGCGCAGGGCCCGTTGCAGACCGACTTGCCACTGCCCGCCACGTCGCGGTCGAAGGTGTAGAGGGTCATGCGATTGGGGCCGACCAGCACGCCATCGCTGGCCATGGCAGGGGCCGGGGCGGACGACATCGAGGCGCAGCCACCCAGCAGGGCCGCTGCCAGGGTCAGGGGAATCAGGAATTTCATGGCGTTCTCCGTTGAAGGTATGGGCAGACAGGCTCTGCACAGGGATGAACGCCGGCTGTGGCGGGTTTATTCCCGCGCCGCGAAAAAACCTCAGCGGCTGCGCGACTTCATCGCACGCTCGACCTCGCGCTTGCCTTCGCGGTCCTTGATGGTGTCGCGTTTGTCGTGTTCGGCCTTGCCCCTGCCCAGCGCGATCTCGCATTTCACCTTGCCGGTCTTCCAGTGCAGGTTCAACGGCACCAGGGCATAGCCCTTCTGTTCGACCTTGCCGACAAGGCGGCGGATCTGCTCCTTGTGCAGCAGCAGCTTCTTGGTCCGCACCGAGTCCGGGCTCACGTGGGAGGAGGCGGTGTGCAGCGGGTTGATCTGGCAGCCGATGAGGAACATCTCGCCCTCGCGGATCACCACATACCCGTCGGTGAGCTGCACCTTGCCCTCGCGCAGGGCCTTGACCTCCCAGCCTTCCAGCACCATGCCCGCTTCGAAGCGTTCTTCGATCGCGTAGTTGAAGAGCGCCTTGCGGTTCTCGGCGATGCGGCTGTCAACGCCTTTGGTGGAAGATTCTTTGCTGCTTTTGGTGGACATGAAGCGGAAGGTGCGGCCGTTTCAGGCCAATACAATGAGTTGGATTGTATGAAAACCATTCACAAGTCCGTTTTGCTCTGGCACAGCGCACACGAAATGTTCGCGCTGGTCACCGACATCGAGCGTTACCCCCAGTTCCTGCCCTGGTGCGATCAGGGCCAGGTGCTGGAAAAAAACGAAGCGGGCATGGTGGCCCGCGTGGGCATCGCCATCAGCGGCCTGCGCCAGAGCTTCACCACCCGCAACACGCACGAGGCCGACCGCAAGGTGCACATGGAGCTGGTGGACGGGCCGTTCTCCCAGCTCGATGGTGTGTGGGAGTTCACCCCTCTGGGTGAGGGTGACCAGCGTGCCTGCAAGGTCGATTTCAAGCTGAGCTACGGCTTCGCCAGTTCGGCCCTGGCGGCCCTGGTCGGCCCGGTGTTCGACAAGATCGCCGGCAGCCTGGTGGACGCTTTCGTGAAGCGGGCCGACCAGGTATACGGCGCGGACTGATCACCACCCCATGAAGATCACACTGATGCACGCTCCTGCGCCCCGCGAGGTGGTGGAAGAGGTGCTCGACGTGCCCGAGGGGTGCACGCTGCGCCAGGCACTCGATCAGGCGGGTTGGCTGCAGCGCTTTCCCGACATCGAGGCCGAACCGCTGGCGCTCGGCATCTGGGGGCGCAAGGCCGGTTGGGACCGGTTGTTGCGCGAGGGCGATCGGGTGGAGGTGGTGCGTGGGTTGCGGGTGGACCCGAAGGTGGCGCGCCGCGAACGCTTCATGGGGCAGGGCGCGCGCTCCACGGGGCTTTTCGCCCGCCGGCGCCCGGGGTCGAAGGCCGGTTACTGAGGGCCGGACTTGGGCATCGGCCCGCAGTTGCCGCGCATCACGTCATCGAGCCGCTTGGCCTCGGCGGTGCGGGCCTTGTCGTCCATGATCTCGCGCTCGCCCTTGGCATTGGTGGTGGCCAGGCGCACACCGGAATCCAGGGTGGCCCTGGCCTGTTTGGCGCGGTTGCAACTCTCGGTGCGCGCCTGCGCGACGCGCTGCTCCTCGGCCTTCTGGCGAGCGGCCTCGGTCTGTTCGGTCTGTTTCTTCTTGGCCTCGAGTTCCTTGTCGACCGTGGGCAGTTGAGGGGCGGCCGCCTGAGGCGCCGCACCCGCAGGGGACGCTGCGCCGGTCTCGGTGCTGGCGGGCGCAACCGCGGCCGGCGCGGGCATCGGGGCGCTGCCGCCGCCGGGGCGCTTGAGGATGTTCTTGTCGGGCACGCTGGCGGGGGGCGCGGTGTCGCTGAACACCTTGCGATCACCTTCCTTCCAGACCCATTGCGCGGAGGCGATCGAGCAGGCCAGCAGCAGGAATCCCGCCGCCAGAGGGGCTCGCCAGGACGGCGTCGAAGGGCGTTTTTGAGGCATTGGCGGAGTTTAGCGGCGGGCCCCTGCGCGCATGGTGGCATCTGCGGTTTTATCGGCCACAAGCCGCAGGAGCGGTAGCTTTTCGAGCCTGAGCGGTACCCGGGGTGGGACGGGGTGTGCGGGTTTGCCCGAAGGTCGGCCGGCTACAATCGACGCTTTTGGAGCTTTACCCATGCGCCTCCTCGGCAAAGCGCTCACCTTCGACGACGTGTTGCTGGTGCCAGCGTACTCCCAGGTCCTGCCCAAGGACGCCTCGCTTGCCACCCAGTTCTCCCGCAACATCCAGCTGAACCTGCCCCTGGTCTCCGCGGCCATGGACACCGTCACCGAAGCCCGTCTGGCGATCGCGATCGCCCAGGAAGGCGGCATCGGCATCGTGCACAAGAACCTCACGGCGCAGGAGCAGGCGGCCCACGTGGCCAAGGTCAAGCGCTACGAGTCGGGCGTGCTGCGCGACCCGGTGGTGATTTCTCCCCAGACCACGATCCGCCAGGTCATGAAGCTCTCGGACGACCTGGGCGTCTCCGGCTTCCCGGTGGTCGACGCCGGCAAGGTGGTGGGCATCGTCACCGGCCGCGACCTGCGCTTCGAGACCCGCTACGACCTGCCGGTGAGCGAGATCATGACGCCGCGCGAGCGCCTGGTCACCATGCCCGACGGCACCACGCCCGCCGAGGCCAAGAAGCTGCTCAACAAGCACAAGCTGGAACGCCTGCTGCTGGTGAACGACGCCTTCGAGCTCAAGGGCCTGATCACGGTGAAGGACATCACCAAGCAGCTCAACTTCCCCAACGCCGCGCGCGACGCCGCCGGCCGCCTGCGCGTGGGCGCGGCGGTGGGCGTGGGCGAGGGCACCGAGGAACGTGTGGAAGCGCTGGTCAAGGCCGGCGTGGACGCCATCGTGGTCGACACCGCCCACGGCCACAGCAAGGGCGTGCTCGACCGCGTGCGCTGGGTCAAGCAGAACTACCCGCAGATCGACGTGATCGGCGGCAACATCGCCACCGGCGCCGCCGCGCTGGCCCTGGTGGAAGCCGGTGCCGACGCGGTCAAGGTCGGCATCGGCCCGGGCTCGATCTGCACCACCCGCATCGTGGCCGGCGTGGGCGTGCCGCAGATCATGGCGATCGACAACGTGGCCACCGCGCTGCGGGGCACCGGCGTGCCGATGATCGCCGACGGCGGCATCCGCTACAGCGGCGACATCGCCAAGGCCATCGCGGCCGGCGCCAACACCGTGATGATGGGCGGCATGTTCGCCGGCACCGAAGAGGCGCCGGGCGAGATCGTGCTGTACCAGGGCCGCAGCTACAAGAGCTACCGCGGCATGGGCTCGATCGGCGCCATGCAGCAGGGCAGCGCCGACCGCTACTTCCAGGAAAGCAGCACCGGCAACCCCAACGCCGACAAGCTGGTGCCCGAGGGCATCGAAGGCCGTGTGCCCTACAAGGGCTCGGTGGTCTCCATCATCTTCCAGATGGCCGGCGGCCTGCGCGCGGCCATGGGCTACTGCGGTTGCCCGAGCATCGAGGACATGCGCGACAAGGCCGAATTCGTCGAGATCACCTCGGCCGGCATCCGCGAAAGCCACGTGCACGACGTGCAGATCACCAAGGAAGCCCCGAACTACCGGGCTGAATGAGTTCCCCCCGCGCCGCCTGCGGCGTCACCCCCCGGGGGGCGGCACCAGCGGCCCGGCAAAGCCGGTTCCGCGGTGCCCCTGGACGGGGTGGCCGCTTGCTCAACGGGTCGTCCTTCGGGGCGACCTTTGTTTTTTTCTGAAGTCCCCCGTCAAGCCATGCAGCACCAGAAAATCCTCATCCTAGATTTCGGTTCCCAGGTCACCCAGCTGATTGCCCGCCGCGTGCGCGAAGCCCACGTGTACTGCGAAGTGCACCCCTGCGACGTCAGCAGCGAGTGGGTGCGCGAGTTCGCCGCCGACGGCCAGCTCAAGGGCGTGATCCTCTCCGGCAGCCACGCCAGCGTGTACGAGGTGGACGACAAGGCGCCCGAGGCGGTGTACGAGCTGGGCATTCCCGTGCTGGGCATCTGCTACGGCATGCAGACCATGGCGCAGCAGCTGGGTGGCAAGGTGGAAGGCTCGCACACGCGCGAGTTCGGCTACGCCGAAGTGCGCGCCCGGGGCCACACGGCGCTGCTCAAGAACATCGCCGACTTCACCACCCCCGAAGGCCACGGCATGCTCAAGGTGTGGATGAGCCACGGCGACAAGGTCACCGAGCTGCCCCCGGGCTTCAAGCTCATGGCCAGCACGGCGAGCTGCCCGATCGCCGGCATGGCCGACGAGGAGCGCCGCTTCTACGCGGTGCAGTTCCACCCCGAGGTCACGCACACCGTGCAGGGCCGGGCACTGCTGGAGCGCTTCGTGCTCGAGATCTGCGGCACCAACCCCGACTGGGTGATGCGCGATCACATCGCCGAGGCGGTGGAGAAGATCCGCCAGCAGGTGGGCGATGAAGAGGTCATTCTGGGCCTGTCCGGCGGGGTCGATTCCTCGGTGGCGGCCGCCCTGATCCACCGCGCCATCGGCGACCAGCTCACCTGCGTCTTCGTCGACCACGGCCTGTTGCGCCTGAACGAAGGCGACATGGTGATGGACATGTTCGTCGGCAAGCTGCACGCCAAGGTGATCCGGGTGGACGCGGCCGACCAGTTCCTCGGCCACCTCGCCGGCGTGAGCGACCCGGAGGCCAAGCGCAAGATCATCGGCCGCGAATTCGTCGAGGTGTTCAAGGCGGAAGCCGCCAAACTCATTTCAAGTGGTGCTTCAACAAAAGGCGCCAAGTGGTTGGCACAAGGCACTATTTACCCGGATGTGATCGAATCCGGCGGGGCCAAGAGCAAGAAGGCCGTGACCATCAAGAGCCACCACAACGTGGGTGGCCTGCCCGAGCAACTGGGCCTGAAACTGCTCGAACCCCTGCGCGACCTGTTCAAGGACGAGGTGCGCGAATTGGGCGTGGCGCTGGGCCTGCCGCACGACATGGTCTACCGCCACCCGTTCCCGGGGCCGGGCCTGGGCGTGCGCATCCTGGGCGAGGTCAAGAAGGACTACGCCGACCTGCTGCGCCGGGCCGACGCCATCTTCATCGAGGAACTGCGCTCCACCGTCGACCCGCACAGCGGCAAGACCTGGTACGAACTCACCAGCCAGGCCTTCACCGTGTTCCTGCCGGTCAAGAGCGTGGGCGTGATGGGCGATGGCCGCACCTACGACTACGTGGTGGCGCTGCGCGCGGTGCAGACCAGCGACTTCATGACCGCCGACTGGGCCGAGCTGCCCTATGCGCTGCTCAAGAAGGTCAGCGGCCGCATCATCAACGAGGTGCGCGGCATCAACCGCGTGACCTACGACGTGAGCTCCAAACCGCCAGCGACCATCGAGTGGGAGTAAGCGTCGTCGCCAACGCCGCCCCCGAATGGAGGCGGCGATGCGACGCCTGGGTGCTCAGGCCGACACCCCATCGAGGCTCAGGGACTCGAGGGCTTCCTTCTCGATGTCGTGGTCGTAGAGCGATTTGCGCAGCGTGGCGGAGTTCGCGATCTCCCGATCGCGCTGGCCCAGGTCCGCGTACTTGGAGTCGTAGCGCATGCCGTTCTTGCGGGCTTCCGCCTGCACCATGGACGTGCGCGGGCGGCGCAGCGCCTCGTAGCGCCTGAGCGCGTCCTCCACGGAGCGGCCTTCGGCGCAGGTCTGCAGCAGAACGGCCAAGGCCGTGCCGTCTTCGATGGCCTGGTTCGCGCCCTGGCCCAGGTGGGGCAGCATGGGGTGGGCGGCATCGCCCAGCAGTGCCAGGCGTCCGTTCACCCATTGTCCCAGCGGCTTGCGGTCGTAGAGGCCCCACCAGAAACACGTTTCCACCTTGTCCAGCAGGCCGGTCACGCGGGGATCCCAGCCGGTGAACGAGGCCGCGAGTTCGTCGCGGTCGCCGATGGCGGACCAGGACTCGGCGGTCTCGCTGGTCGTCGGCACGAAGCCGACGTAGTTCACCAGTTCGCCACCTCGGACGGGAAACACCATGAAGTGCTTGCCATCGCCCATCCAGACCTGGTGCGCCTCGCGCCGCCACTCGGGGAGCTTGTCCGCGGAGATCAGGCCCCGGTACGCCCGGAAGCCGGCGTACTCGGGGGCGGACGGCTCGACGACGTGCTTCTGCAAGACCGAGTTGATGCCGTCGGCAGCGATCACCACATCGGCGTTCGCCACATGGCCGTTCTCGAAGACCAGGCGGGCGCCGTGCTCGTCCTGGCTGAAGTCGACGCACCGATGGCCGGTGTGGATCGAGCTGGGTGGGAGCGCGTCGGCCAGCGCCTTCAGGATGTCGGCCCTGTGCATGCCGTACATGCCGCTCCAGCCACTGGAGTCGGTGGTCAGGATCTTGCCCACGACCGTGCCGTCCATGCGGTAGTACTCGGACCCGGCGCCGACCTTGGCGCCCACGCGGGCGAGGGCATCGCCCAGGCCCATGCGCTCCAGTTGCCTCAGGCTGTTGGGGTAGACGAAGATGCCCGCACCGACCTCACGCAACACGCCCGACTGTTCGTACACCGCGACGCTGATCCCCCGATGGCGCAACGCGACCGCGGCGGCGAGACCGCCGATGCCACCGCCCACGATGGCCACATGAATACCCTTTGACATCACAACCGCTTTCATTTGGTGTTCTTGGAAGCCGGGCCGAGCAACTCGCTGACGGCCCGGTATTCGTTGGTGATTTCTTCGGAAAGGGCCCTGGCGGAGCCCCATTCCTGCACGATCCCCGCCGGCAGCAGTTGCGCCGAGATGCTGGCGTTGCGGGCGACCTCTTCCAGGGCGGGGACGATCTTGTCCAGCACGTCCTTGGGAACGCCGGCGGGCATGAAGAAGCCGAACCACACGCCCAGAAGATCGGCCTTGTAGCCCGCCTGGCGCAGCGTGGGCACGTTGGGGAACTCGGGGAAGGGCGAAGAGATGGCCAGGGCGCGCAACGCGCCGGTGCGCATGTGGGCGCTGACCGCCCCCAGCGCGAGAACGACGGCATCGATGTGGCCGCCGAGCAGGTCGGTGACGGCGGGTGCCGCGCCCTTGTAGTTCACGGAGCTCAACGAGGCGCCGGTGGCCGCGTTCATCAACTGCACGCTGATTTCGCCGACGGAGCCGGGACCGGCGTTGCCGATGCGGATGCCGTGGGCGCTCTTGGGCGCCTGCTCGATCATTTCCTTCACGGTCTTGAAGGGCGCGTCCTTGTAGGTCACCAGCACCGAAGGGCTGCGGGTGGTCAAGGCCAGAGGCACGAGGTCCTTCAAGGGATCGTAGTTGGCGGCATCCGGTTCGATCACGCGCCGGATGGTCAGCGGGCTGTTCTGCGCGTAGAGCAGGGTGTAGCCGTCCTTGGGCGCGCGGATCACGGATTGGGTGCCTAGGGAGCCACCGGCACCGGGGCGGTTCGCCACCGTCACGGCGGTGCCCAGCAACCTCGAAAGCTCCTGCCCCATCAGGCGCGCGGCCCGGTCCGCCGCATCGCCCGCGGCCAGCGGCGTCACCAGGTTGATGGGCATGCGGGGATAGTCGTTCGCACGCGAGAGGAGGGGGACCGCCAGCAGCGGTGCGATGCCTAGAAGTTGTCGTCTCTTGATCATGGTTGGGCGCTCTGAAAGTTGGGGGAGCCTGCCCGGTGCCCACCGGGTCGGGCGAGGCATCGGAACAGCCAGCGAATTCTGTCGACAGGGCCGTTCTGAAGCAATCCGGTTTTGCGCATTGCGCAATAATGCGCCCATGACCGACGCCCAACGATCGCACCCGCGCGATTTCATCGCGTCCCTGGAGAAGGGGCTGAAGGTCCTGCTCTGCTTCGAGCGCAAGCACGCCAAGCTGAACCTGTCCGAAGTGGCGCGCCTGACGGGTTACACACCGGCCACGGCGCGCCGGCTTCTGCTGACGCTGCACGAACTCGACTACCTGCACAGCGATGGCAAACGTTTCTGGGTGGCGCCGCGCACCTTGCTGCTGGCCAGGTCGTACCTCATGTCGAGACCGGCGCCCCAGGTGGCGCAACCGGTGCTCGACAAGCTGGCCGATCGCACGCGCCAGTCCGCCTCGCTGGGCTTGCTGCTGGACCACGAGGTCCTCATCATTGCCAGGTCCACGGGCCGGCGCACGCTGTCGACCGGGCTGGGCATCGGGTCGCGCCTGCCGGCTTTCTGCTCCGCGCTGGGCCGGGCGGTGCTGTCGACGCTGCCCCGCGAGGAGGTGGTGAGCTACCTCGCGACCACCCCCCTGGACCCCTGGACGCCGAAGACGGTGCAGGACATCGCCTCCGCGACGGGCCAGGTGGAGCATTGCCGGACCTTCGGATGGGCCGAGTGCGACGAAGAGCTGGAGTTGGGCGTGCGCTCCATCGCGGTGCCGATCTCCAGCATCTCGGACAAGACAATCGCCGCGGTGAGCCTGTCGGTGCGCGCGGAGCGGATGTCGATGGAAGCCTTTCGGGCCGCGCACCTGGCCGCGATCCGGGAAGCCAGGGACGAGCTGAGGGCGACAGTGACCTTCGATTGAGCCCGGCGCCGTCAGGGCGCCGTCAAACGGTCCAGCAGGCGGTCGAGGGCCAGCCGGTAGTCCGCCTGCAGGGCCAGGGCCCGCTTCGGATCGCCGTGGGCCGAGGCCAGGGCCAGGCCGCTGCCGTGGGCATGGTCCACCAGCACGTCGCGCCACAGGTCGGGCTCGGCCGTGATCTGCGCCAGCAGCAGGCCCAGGCGATCGGTGATCTGGCGCGTCACCCCGGCAAAGGCCTCCGGTGTGGCGAAGATGGCCAGCGTCAGTTGCGGATGGCGGCCCACGGCGCCGTGGTAGCGGGTCAGGATCGCCTGCAGCTCTGCCCGAGGGGCGGCCAGCCCTGGCGCACCCTCCAGCACCTCGGCATACACGCGATCCGACAGCGCCCGCAGCAGCCCGGCGTGGTTCTCCACGTGGTGGTAGAGGCTCATCGGCGTGACGCCCAGCCGCGTGGCCAGGGCGCGCATCGTCAAGCCTTGCCCACCGCTTTCATCCAGCAGCGCCAGCGCCGCCGTCAGGATGTCGTCGCGGGCCACCCCCGTCCCCTGGGCCGGGCGCCCCCGTGGTCGGTTCATGGGGCGAGCCGGTAGGTGGATTGCACCAGGCCGGAAGGAAAGCTGCGGCTGGCCACCAGGCGCCAGGCCACGTCCTGTGCCAACGCGCCGAACAGCGGCCTTCCCGACCCGATCAGCACAGGGACCGTGGTGACCACCATGTCGGCGATCAAACCCTCGCGCAGGAAGGACTGCACCACCTGCCCTCCATCCACATAGACCCGGCGCACGTTCTGTTCGGCCAGGTGCTTCATTGCGTCCCGGGGCGCGAGGCCGGAGAAGCGGACCTTGCCCTTCAGCGCCTCGGACACGGGCGCGTCGGCCAACTGCCTGGAGAGCACCATCACGGGCCGGTCGTAGGGCCAGGTGTCGAAGCTCAGTGCCTTTTCGAAGCTGCCCCGGCCCATCACGATCATTTCCTTGTCGGCGATGAACGCGGTGTAGCCGTGGTCCTCGGCGGGATCGTCGCGTTGCAGCAGCCAGTCGATGTCGCCGTCCTGGCGCGCGATGAAGCCGTCCAGGCTGGTGGCGATGAAAACGTGTGCGGTGGTCATTCGGTGTCCTTATTTATACGTCGTATATTATTGTCCGGACACGGATCGAACACAAGGCACACCCTCACCGGTCTGGGCCCACCCCCGTCAGGTGACCGACGTCCACGATGTACATCTGCCGGCCTTCCCCGTGCACCGAGTCGATGCAGACCTGGCGGCCGTCCCGGCTCCAGCGCGGATGCAGGTCGCAGCGGTTCTCCTTGCTCAGGGCCGGGTCCGCGTGGAACGAGCCCAGGTCGTGGCGGGCGCCCGTCCGCATGTCGTAGAGAAACAGGATCCGCTCGTGCGTGCGCGCGTCCGGGTAGGTGTCGCTCAACAACCAGCGGTCGTCCACCGGCGAGAAGGTCATGTGGCCGTTCTCCGTCAGCACGTGGCGCCCGACCACCTGCACCGCGCCGCCCTCGGCGTCGTCGTACAGGTGGTAGTGAATCTCGCCGGCATGCGGCCCCCACACGATGACCTGGCGGTCGTTGCGCCACAGCGGGTGCGAGATCTGGTACTCGGACTTCTCATAGTCGAAGGTGCCCACGGCGCTGGGGTCGAAGGCCTCGTCCAGTTGCGGCAGCGGGTGGTCCGAGCATTCCAGCAGCCGCATGCCGCTGCCGTCGGGGTTCATGGTGATCAGGCGGTGGAGGAAGCAGGTCTCGTCCTTGATCCGCTCGGTCCAGCGGTGCAGGAAGAGCACGCGCGTGGACGAGGGATTGACCTCGATGTGGCTGACCCAGTGGATGGCCTTGTCCATCGATGGCTTCGGATGGAAGTCGCGCAGCTGCCGGTAGCTCACCAGCAGGCGCGATTCGCCCGTCGCCAGATCCATGCGGTGGATGCCATCCTCGGCCGGAGCCCGTGGCAGGTCGAAGGGGGCGCCCGGCTCGCTGTAGCCGATGGTCTCGTGGGTGAGGTAGAGCCGGCGGTAGTCCACGCACAGGGCGTAGCGGCTGTCCGGCGCCACGACGTAGACCGGCAGCGGCAGGCTGCGCCGCTCGCCGGTGTCGGCATCGAGGATGACCGCGCCGAAGTGGGGGTAGCGGGCCTCGGCCTCGGTGGTCCTCACGTTGTAGATCAGCTGGCGCCCGCCCAGGCCATCCAGCCATTGCAGCTGGCTGCCCATCTGCCAGTTCCAGGCGCGGGTGCGATCCAGCTCGCGGAATCGCGCCCCCTCCTGCAGATCGAAATAGCCGATCCCGGCCTCCAGCGTGGGCGTGAGCGGTGCGTCCTTGAACGGCACCTGCTGCGCCAGCAGGTAGCGGCCGCCGCGGTGCCAGTTGCTCTTGTTGTAGTAGCCGAAAAAGTAATGCTGATCGGTCGATCCGACCCGGCGCACCGCGCAGGGTGCCTGCGGATGGCTCGTCATTCGGCCACCAGCTTCGCTTTGTCGATGATGCCGTCCCAGCGCTGTTTTTCGGCCGCGACGAAGCGGGTGGCCGCCTCGCGGGTGTTGGCCACGGGCGTCATGCCTTGCGCGGCCAGCGCCTGCGTGAACGCCGGCGAGGAGACGATGGCCCGGATGTCGTTGCTCAGCCTGTTCGCCAGCGCATCCGGCACCTGGGCACCGACGGCCACCGTGGTCCAGGAGGTCGCGAGAAACCCCGGGATGGCGGCTTCCGCCACGGTGGGCACGTCGGGCAGGGCCGGGGAACGGGTCTTGCCCGTGACGGCCAGCGCCTTCAGCCGGCCGTTGCGCACATGGGCCAGCACGGTGGGCGGGTTTTCGAACATGAGCTGGATCTGCCCGCCCATCAGGTCGTTCAACGCGGCGGAACTCCCCTTGTAGGCGACGTGGGTCATGGGCACCTCGGCCGAGGCCTTGAACAGCTCGCCGATCATGTGCACGGACGACCCCACGCCCGCCGAGCCGAAGTTGAGCGCGTCGGGCGACTTGCGGCCCAGGGCGATCAGCGACTTCAGGTCCGTCACGGCCAGCGCTTCATTGGCCACCACCACATGCGGCATTTCCGCCAGGATGGTCAGCACCTTGAAGTCGGTGGCGGGGTTGTAGGGCAGCTTCCTGTACACGCCATAGGTGGCATGCAGGCCAATGGAGCCGAGCATCAGCGTGTAGCCATCGGGGGGCGCGTCAACCACCGCCTTGCCGCCGATGTGCCCGCCGGCGCCGGGCCGGTTTTCCACGACCACGGACTGCTTGTAGAGCTTGCCAAGGTGGTCGGCGAGCAGCCGCCCCTGCACGTCGGAACTGCCGCCGGCCGTGAACGGCACGATGATGCGGATGGGGCGGTTCGGGAAGTCCTGTGCCCCGGCGGTGCCGGCCAGCGGGCCGAGGGCCAGGGCCGCCAGGCCGGCGGCGGCGAGGGTGCGGCGGGGGATGCGGGTGGTCATGGGTGGTGCTCCTGTGAGGGCCCTCGGGGTGGGGCCTGGGAGAAAGTCTAGGGATCGGGCATCATTCCGAATAATTCATTCTTGCGAGCACCCTATGCGCTGTGGGTATAGGGTGGATCTGACGCTCCGCCATGCCAAGACCCCTCAATTTCCGCGAAATCGAAGCCTTCCGCGCCGTCATGCAGACCGGCACCACCACGGCCGCGGCCGCCGTGCTCAACACCACCCAGCCTTCGGTCAGCCGCCTGTTGTCCCAGGTCGGCATGGCCACCGGCCTCAAGCTGTTCGACCACACCAAGGGCCGGCTGGTGCCCACCAAGGAGGCGAGGGAGCTGTTCGACTTCGTGCAGCGCCAGTTCCTGGGCCTGGACCGGGTGGAGCAGCATGTGGCCCAGCTGCGCAAGTCCGGCTCCGGTTCGCTGCGCATCGGCTGCACGCCCGCGCTGGGCCTCAGCGTCCTGCCGCGCGTCATCGGCGAGTTCTGCCGGCGCCACCCGCACGCGCATGTGGACCTGCAGACCACCAGCGCCCACCAGCTGCGCGAGGGCTTGCTGCACGGGAACTTCGACGCCGTGCTGTCCACGGCCGCCCAGGCCCATCCCGAGCTGGACGGCACCGTGCTGCACCAGGCCCCGATGGTGTGCGTGATGCCGCCGGGCCATGCGCTGGCCCAGCGGCCGCGCGTGCATGTGCGCGACCTGAAAGGGCAATCCTTGCTCACCCTGAACGCCGACGACGAATCGCAGGTCCAGGTCCAGCGCCTGCTGCAGGCGCACGGGGTGGACGTCGCCGCGCGGGTGGCCACCAGCTACTCGTTCACCATCTGCCTGATGGCCGCCGAGGGGGCGGGCATCGGCATCGTGAATCCCTATGTGGCTTCGGTGTTCGCGCGGGACTTGCACGTGGCGCCCCTCGCGCCGCGTTGCCCTGTGCAGGTGCTCATGGCTTACCCGCAGCACGTCAGCCGCTCTCGGATGACCGAAGAGTTCACGGGCCTGATGGTGGCCGATCTGCAGAAATTTCCTCGCGGTTGACGCCGCCGCGGCCTCAGGCCGAGTCGCGCAGCACGAGTTCGAAAGGCAATTCGACATTGCGGCCCCCCTCGGCCGCCTCGGCACCGTTCAGCCGGCCGATGAGCAGCTCGGCCGCCATGCGGCCGATCGACAGCTCGGATCGGCGCACCGTGGTCAAGGGCGGCTGCAGCAACTGGGCCGCGGGAATGTCATCGAAGCCCGCCACGGCCACGTCCTCGGGAATGCGCCGCCCCGCCGCGCGCAGGGCCGACATGGCGCCGATGGCCAGCAGGTCGTTGGCGGCGAAGACGGCGCTGCAGCGGAAGTCGCCGCCTGCCAGTTCGGCCACCATCGCGCGCGCACCGGCGGCCTGGGTGAAGTCGTCGACGGCGATGATGCGGGCCGTCAGCCCCGCCTGCCGCATGGCGGCCCGAAAGCCGCGCTGCCGCTGCGCGCCCGGGCCCAGCGGGGCGGACAGCAGGGCGATGCGCCGGTGGCCCTTGTCGATCAGGGTCTGCGTCATGGCCTGCGCCGCCGCCGCGTTGTTGATATAGAGCTTGTCGATGGTGCGCGATGGCTTGTGCGCCTGGCTTTCGATCTGCACCACGGCCAGGCGTCCCCGCGTGGCCTTCAGCAGCTCGGTTTCCTGCACGTGGAAGAACACCGCCATCACGCCGTCCACATGCCCCTGCGACAGCCATTGCAGCGCCCGCTGCTCGCGCTCGGGCGTGCCGTCGGTGTCGAAGATCATGGTGTCGTAGCCCGCCGCGTCGGCGGCGGACTGGAAGCCGCGGATCAGGGCCGGATAGGTCGGGTTCGTGATGTCGGGAACGATGCAGGCCAGCGTGCGCGTGCGCGCGGACTGCAGGTTGCGGGCCATGCGGTTGGGCACGTAGCCGAGCCGCCTGGCCGCTTCCTGGATGCGTTCGCGCGCCTCCGCCGACACAGTGGACGGCTCCACGCCGTTGAGCACCAGGGACACGGAGGTTTGCGACAGGCCGGTGGCCTGCGCAATGTCGCGCTGCGTCGGCCGTTTCTGGGGAGCCGCAGGCGCTGACGGGCCGTTCTTGGGCTTCTTCATGTTGGGTTGCCATCCATAATGCTTGTTGCCATTTTTGCACGCCATTCCCCATGAACCTTTCGCGCCGCGCATTCGCTCTTTCGGGCATGGGGGCGGCTTCGCTCGCCGCGATGCCGCAACGGGTGGCCCAGGCGCGCGCGCACCCGCTCACCGTGCTGGTGGCGCAACCCGCCGGCGGCGTGACCGATGCCTTCGCCCGCGCCGTGGCCCCGGCGCTGGGCCGGGGGCTCGGGCGCGCCGCGGTGGTGGAGAACGTCACCGGCGCCAGTGGCTCCATCGCCGCCAACCGCCTGCTGGCGGCCGCGCACGACGGCTCCACGCTCTTCATCGGGTCGCCCTCCGAGACCGTGCTGGCGCCGCTCACGCTGCGCGCCGTCCGCTACAAGCCCACGGACTTTCGCCTGCTGGGCCTGGTCAACGATTCGCCGCTGGCGCTGTACGCGCGCACCGACCTGCCGGCCAACAACCTGGACGAGCTCGTGGCCCTGGCGCGCCAGGGTGGCGAGCGGCCCATGAGCTATGGCAGCACGGGGCAGGGCTCGCTGTTCCACCTCGTGACGGAGCGGCTGTTGTCCAGCGCCGGCATCCAGGCCACGCACGTGCCTTACCGCGGCGGCATGCCCATGCTGGCCGATCTGCGCAGCGGCGCCATCGATTTCACGGTGCTGCCCGTGGACGCCTTGCTGGGCAGCCTGGTGGCCGATGGCCGCATGAAGGTGCTGGGTGTGTTGTCCGCGCAGCGGCTGGACCGGTTCCCCACCGCCGCGACCTTCGACGAAAGCCGGCTGGCGCCCGACGTGGGCCACCCCAGCATCTGGGTGGGCGTGCTCGTGCCCGCCGAGATGGATGAAGACCTCAGCGCGCGCCTGCACCGCGTCGTCGTGGAGGCGCTGGGCAGCGCGGACGTGGGCCAGGCCGTGCAGGCCGTCGGCGGGCGTGTGCCACCCCGCATGTCGCTGCCGGAGGCCGCGCGCTTCTACGCGGCCGACACCGTGAAGTTGCAGGCCCTGGCCCAGGCCGCGCGCGTGAAGCCCCTGTAAACGTCGAACCCGTTTCAACGGGCGGCGCACCGATCGCCGGGCAATCGGTTGAAGCCCAGACATAATACGTATTACAATCCCGGCCGACCCTGTCTCTCGCAGGGCAGGGAGGGTTTCGCTTCATGAACCACCGGGCTTCGCCTTGAGCACCGTCTCGCCAGAACTGCCGATCTCCGAGCCGACGCAGCGCGTGCATCCCACGGTGCGCCTGGACTACGGCCTGCGCATCGGCGGGCATGGCTTCTGTGCCGCCGTGGCGCTGTCGGTGCTGCAGCTGCGGCCCATCGCCGCCGGCACCCTCGCGCTGATCTGCACCATTGCCGTGCTGTGGCCGCACCTGGCGTATGCGATCGCCAGCCGCTCGCGCGACAGCAAGGGCGCCGAGCAGCGCAACCTGCTGGTGGACAGCTTCCTGATGGGTGTGTTCACCTTGCTCGCCGGCCTCGATCTGTGGATCGGCGTGGTCTCGTTCACCGCCATCAACGCGGCCAACCTGAGCATCGGCGGGCTGCGCCTGGGGCTGATGGGCGCCGGGTGCTTCGTGCTCGGCGTGCTGGTGGCGGGGGCGGGCGCGGGCTTCGAGGTGCTGCCGGTGTCGCTGCTGGCGCAGGCCATGACGGCGCTGGCCGTGGTGGCCTACACCGCCGCGTTCGGCCTGGCCTCCCACTTCCAGACGCGCCAGGCCATCGGCGCCAAACGCGAGCTTCGCGCGCGCAACGAGGTCATCGAGCAACAGAAGCGGGACCTGGAGCAGTCGCGGCTGGCGGCCGAGCAGGCGAGGGAGCAGGCCGAAGCCGCCAACCTCACCAAGAGCGCGTTCCTGGCGAACATGAGCCACGAGCTGCGCACGCCGCTCAACGCCGTCATCGGCTACACCGAGATGCTGGAGGAAGACTTCTCCGACCGGGGTGAACTCGACGCCGAGCTCGCCGACCTGGGCCGCATCAAGGGCGCCGCGCGGCACCTGCTGCAGATGATCAACGACGTGCTCGACCTCTCGAAGATCGAGGCCGGCAAGATCGAACTGCACGTCGAGTCCTTCGAGCTGGCCGAGCTGCTGGACCAGGTGGTCTCGACCACCCAGCCCCTGCTGGCCACCAACCGCAACACCTTGCAGGTGCATTGCGCGCAGGGCCTGGGCCGCATGCAGTCCGACCTGACCAAGCTGCGGCAGGTGCTGATCAACCTGGTGTCGAACGCGGCCAAGTTCACCCAGGACGGCCGCATCCTCATCGAAACCACCCGCGGGCTGGACGAAGAGGGCGGCGCCCTGGTGGTGTTCGAGGTCCGGGACACCGGCATCGGCATGACCCCTTCGCAACTGGGCCGCCTGTTCCAGCCCTTCGTGCAGGCCGATGCCGAGACCACGCGCAAGTACGGCGGCACCGGCCTGGGCCTGGCCATCAGCCGCCGCCTGTGCCGGCTGATGGGGGGCGACGTGACCGCCACCAGCACGCCGGGCGAGGGCAGCCTGTTCCGCGCGACCGTGGTCGCCCGCCTGCCTCTGGCCGAAACCTCCGCCACGGATTGACCCACAAGCACTGGAGACGCCCATGCCCAGGATCCTGCTGGTCGAGGACAACGAGCTCAACCGAGACATGCTGTCGCGGCGGCTGCTGCGGCGCGGCCACGAGGTGGTGATGGCCTTCGATGGCTCGCATGCCCTGAGCACCGCCGCGAGCACCCGGCCAGCGCTGATCCTGATGGACATGAGCCTGCCCGTCATGGACGGTTGGGAGGCCACGCGCCGCCTCAAGGCCCACCCCGAGCTGGGCGCGATTCCGGTGATTGCGCTCACCGCGCACGCCATGGAAGGGGACCGCCAGCGCGCGCTGGACGCCGGTTGCGACGACTTCGACACCAAGCCGATCGAACTCGACCGCCTGCTGGGCAAGATCGACGCGCTGCTGGCGCGGATCGAGGGGCCGCTGTGACGATGGCGCTGCCGGGCCTGTCCGAGCCCCGGCGCCTGTACGGCGGGGTGCGCGTGAACTACCCGGTGCGCATCGGCGCGCACCTGGCCGCCGGCCTGCTGCTCGGTTCGGTCTTTGCGATGCAGCCGCCGGCCACGCTGTGGTGGGCGCTGGCGGTCATGCTGACCTGGCCCCACATCGCCTACTGGCTGAGCTGCCGTTCCGGCGACAGCCGGCGCAGCGAGATGCGCGCCTTGCTGATCGACTCTTTCCTGATCGGTGTCTATGGCGGGCTCTCGGGCCTGAACCCCTGGATCATCGTCGCGCTGGGTGGCGCCATGCACGCGTCCAACCTCGGCTCGGGCGGCGGTCGCCACGCGGTGCGTGGCGTGGTGGCCATGGTGATCGGCATCGCGGCGGGCGCGGCCGCGAACGGCTTCGAGTTCCGCCCCGACACCTCGCTGACGACGATTGCGCTGTCGGCCGTGGCCGCGGCGATCTACCTCTCGCTGTTCGGGCACGCGATCCACGCCGAATCCCAGCGCACCGCCCGCACGCGCGCGGCGCTGGAAGAGCGCAACCGCGAGATCGAGGCCCAGGCGGTGCACCTCGAACAGGCGCGGCAGGAAGCCGAACAGGCCAACAAGGCCAAGAGCGCCTTTCTGGCGAACATGAGCCACGAGCTGCGCACACCGCTCAATGCCGTGATCGGCTATGCCGAGCTGCTCGAAGAAGAGCTGGCCGACAGCACGACCCCCGAGGCCCGCGCCGACCTCGGGCGCATCACGCGGTCGGCCAAGGACCTGCTCGCGATGATCAACGCGGTGCTCGACCTGACGCGGCTGGACGCCAACCGGATCCGGCTCAACCTGGAGGACGCCGATCTGCGCGGCCTGCTGTCCTCCGTCGAGGCGGCCGTGCAGCCGCTGCTGAGCGCCAACGGCAACCGACTGCAGGTGGACGTGCAGCCCGGCCTGGTGCTGGTGCATGCGGACGCGCTGCGCCTGCGGCAGGTGCTGATCGCGCTGGTGTCCAACGCCGCGAAGTTCACGGCCCAGGGTCAGGTTCGGCTGCGCGTCTTCACGCGCGAGCGCGAGCCCGGCGCGCCCGTGCTGCGCTTCGAGGTGGAAGACACCGGCATCGGCCTGAGCGCCGAAGAGATCGGCCAGTTGTTCCAACCTTTCCTGCAGGCCGACGAAGGCACCACGCGCGCCTTTGGCGGCAGCGGCCTGGGGCTGGTGATCAGCCGCCGCCTGTGCCGCCTGATGGGGGGCGACATCGAGGTCACCAGCACACCGGGTCAGGGGTCGTGCTTCACCGCCTGGCTGCCCCAGCCGGTCCCGCCACCGGAGCACGGCGCATGAGCCGCCTCGAGTGCCCGGCGGAACCGGCCCAGCTGCCGGCGCTGCTGGCCCTGGTGACGGACCTGTGCCAGCGCGAGCGCATCGACGACGCCACCTGCCACGACCTTCAGCTCATCGTCGAAGAGGCCTGCGTCAACGTCATGCACCACGCCTATCCCGCGGGGCAGGCCGGGCCGCTCGCGCTGGAGGCGCGCGTCGTGCAGGACGGTGTTCCCCGCCGCATCGTGCTCACCCTGGAAGACCAGGGCCGGCCCTTCGACCCCTTGTCGGTGGCGCCCCCGGACACCACGGCCGCCGCCGAGGCCCGCGCGCCAGGTGGCCTGGGCGTGCACCTGATCCGGCAACTCTCGCACCGCCAGCGCTACCAGCGCCACCCGCGCCTGGGCAACGTCTTCACCATCGAAAAAGACCTGGTGCCGCCCGCACCCCACCGACCCCTGGAGAACCCCTTGCAGATCACCCTCACACCCCACGACACGATTGCCGTGCTGGCCATCACGGGCAGCATCGACAGCCTCAATGCCGACGAGCTGACCCAGCGTTTCGCGCAGGCCATGGACCAGGGCCATGTGCGCCTGGTGGCCGACTTCTCGCTGGTGAACTACACCAGCAGCGCGGGCCTGAGGTCCTTGCTGGGCGCGGTGAAAACTTGCCGCCTCGCCGGTGGCGACCTGCGCGTGGCCGCCGTGCAGCCCCAGGTGAACCGGGTGCTGGAGATCGCCGGCTTCACCAGCATCCTCAACATCTTCCCCGACGTGCGCCACGCGGTGGACAGCTTCAAGGAGGCCGCATGACGCCGCGCGCCGCGCCATCGACCCAGGGCCCGGTGGTCACGCTGGTGATCGGTTCGGGCAGCGTCAAGTGCGCCGCCGCCATCGGCGTGGTCAAGGCGCTGGCCGATGCCGGCATCGGCATCGAGCGCGTGGTCGGCTGCAGCGGCGGCGCCCTGTTCGCGGCCGGGGTGGCCATGGGGTTCGACGCCGCGAAGATGGCCGACATCACCGTGCGCACCTGGACCCGCAAGATCACTTCCAAGCGCAACCACATGGGCTTTCTGCGCCTGCTGGCGCCCCGGCTGTTCGGCTTCCGGCCCGACAGCTTCGGCCTGCGCGACGACGCCCCGATGCTCGCCGCCTTTCGCGCCGTCTTCGGGCAACAGCGCATCGAGGACACGCCCATCCCGCTGCACATCACCGCCACCGACTTCCTGAACGGTGAGCTGGTGGACATCACGCGCGGCGACCTGGTCGAGGCGATCCGCGCGAGCGCCTCGCTGCCGCTGGCGTTCGCGCCGGTGAAGCTGGGCGACCGGCTGCTGATCGACGGCTACATGGCCGACCCGCTGCCGGTCAGCGTGGCGATGAAGAACGGCGGCCGCGTGATCGTGGCGGTGGGCTTCGAGAGCCCGTACCAGAACAACATCCGCAGCGCGGGCCGTTTCGCGGCGCAGCTCAGCGCCATCCTCGCGAACAACCTGCTCAAGTCGCGCCTGGCCTTCCAGAGCGCGGCCCACCATTCCGAGATGATCCTGATCCTGCCGGAGTTCAAGCAGCGCGTGGGCCTGTTCGACACCGCCAAGGTGCCCTACCTGATCGAGGAGGGCGAGCAGGCCGCCTTGCAGCAGCTGCCGTACCTCCATGCCTTGCTCGACGCGGAGCGCCAACGCCGTGAACCCCTCGCGGCCTGAGCCGCAGGCGCCGCTGGAGCGGCCCATGCGCATCCTGGTGGTCGACGACCTGGCGCTCAACCGCGACCTGCTGGCGCGCCGCATCCAGCGCCTGGGCCACGAGGCGGGCATCGCCGTCAACGGGCGCGATGCGCTGGACCAGCTCGAGCGGCAGGACTGGGACCTGGTGCTGCTGGACATCACCATGCCCGAGATGGATGGCTACGAAACCCTGAGCCGCATCCGGGCCAGCCCGCAGTCGGCGCAACTGCCCGTGGTGATGGTCTCGGCCATCGACGAGACCGAAAGCGTCGTGCGCTGCCTGGAGCTGGGCGCCGACGACTACCTGCCCAAGCCCTTCAACCCGGTGGTGCTGCAGGCGCGCATCGAGTCCTCGCTGGCCAAGAAGCGCCTGCAGGACCACAGGAGCCAGCTGCTGCAGGCCCTGTCGCGCGAGCTGCAGATCGGCCAGCGCATCCAGCTGGGCTTTCTGCCGATGGCATTGCCGAGCCTGCCGGGCTGGTCGCTGGGCGCGAGCTGCACGCCGGCCCGCCAGGTCGGCGGCGACTTCTACGACGCCTACGCGCTGCCCGGCGGCGCGCTCGCCTGCGTGGTGGCCGACGTGTGCGACAAGGGCGTGGGCGCCGCGCTCTACATGGCGCTCTTTCGCACGCTGCTGCGCGCCATGGCCACCCAGGCGGCGCCCGATGAGCCACTGCCGCAGACGCTGGTGCGCAGCGTGGCCTTCGTCAACGACTACATCGCCACCGTGCACGGGCACGAGAACATGTTCGCCACCGTGTTCTTCGCGCTGCTGGAGCCGGGCAGCGGGCGCATGCACTACCTCAATGCCGGCCATGAGGCGCCCTATGTCCAGCAGGCGCCCGGTGAAGCCCCGGTGCGCCTCGACACCACCGGCCCGGCCGTGGGGCTGGAGGCCGGCCGGCGCTGCACCGTGCAGACCCTCACCCTGCGGCCCGGCGCCCGGCTGCTCGTGTACACCGACGGCGCCAGCGACGCGCTCGGCGCGTCGGGGCCGTTGGGCGAAGCGGCTCTGGGGCAGGTGCTGGCCCACGAAACCGGCTCGGCGCAGGCCTTGGTCGATGCCGTGCGCGCGCGGCTGGCGGCCCACGTGGGCAGCTTCGAGCCGCACGACGACGTGACGCTGTTCGGCTTGGCGCGCGAAACCACGGAAGAGGTCGGCCCATGACGCCCACCGCCCGGCCGCCCGTCTTCGTGCGCCGCGTGCGCACCGAAGACTCGCAAACCATGCAGGGCTTCGTGCTGGGGCTCAGCGGCTCCTCGCGCCGCAACCGCTTCCACGGCAGCGTGAACGGCGCCTCGCCCAAGCTGATCGCCTACCTCGTCAACGCCGACGGCGTGCGGCACGCGGCCTGGGTGGCCTGCATCTGGGGCCCGGACGGCGAGGAAATCATCGGCGAGGCGGGCTGGTTCGTCGTCGATGCCGAACAAGGCAGCGCCGAGCTGGCCCTGAGCGTGCTCGACGGCTGGCAAGGCTCCGGGGTGGCCAGCCGCCTGATGACCACCCTCATCGCCGGCGCGCGCGAGGCCGGCCTGCGCCATCTTTACGGCGACGTGCTCGACATCAACCTGCGCATGCTCGCCTTCATGCGCAAGCACGGCCTGGAGGCCGGTTTCGACGAGCCGCCCGACCGGGGCGTGGAGCGGGTCAGCTGTCTGCTGACCTGAGGTCTGCCGGCCGCCCTGGATGGGCATTTGCAAACGAAGGTGATATTCTGCGACAGGCTGTGTCAGGGGACCCCGGCGGCCGGGATCCCCGTGACTTCCAGTGCCTGAGGAGGGACGCGGAATGTCGATCGAATACACCTTCACACCGTACGGCACGATCCAGATCCAGTGTGGACGGGACTGGATCGAAGTGAAGCTCCCCGGTGGCGGCGATGGCGGGGCAGCGCCAAACCCAGCCCTGCCGCCAGCCCGGCCCCCGCGCCCTCGCCGGTGGCATCCCCCTCGCCACCACCGCCCCGACCGCCCGCACCCGAACCGGCCACGCCGCCGGGGGTGATGTTCATCGAATCCAGCACGCAGGAGCCGTTTGACGCCCGCGAACTCTTCGTGGTCGAGGTCGCCGGCATCGAGCGCTGGAAGCTCGCCGAATTCAAGGGCCTGGATCCGGAGAGCCTGCAGCGCCTGGTGCGCCAGCGGGTGACGCGCGTGAAGCCCCTGCGCTTCGGCGCGATCACGGTGCTGGACGTGGACGTCGGCACCCTGTCGTCGCCCGACGCCAGCCATGAACTGGGCCGGCTGCAGAAGCTGCTGAAGGAGCCGGACCTGGGCCTGGACGTGCTGCGCTTCTGGCACAACGATCCGCTGGAGTAGGGCGCCATGGCCGCCGCCGATCCCTATGTCGTCGCCAAGGCCAGCCTGCGCGACAACGTCAAGACGCTGATCGCGGTGTTCGGCGGCATCGCCGGCGTGCTGCTGGCCGGTGCGCCGTTTTCCGGCTACGGCTCGCTCGAACTGTTCAGCCCGCGCTGGATCGTGGCCTCGCTGGCCTTGCTCGTGTCGCTGCTGCTGCTGGGCTGGTCCGTGCGCCGCCTGCTGTTCGTGCTCACGCCCGATCTGGCGTACACCAACCTGCTGATCGACACCACCCAGGACGCCGAGATCCTCGCCGTGCAGGCCGAGTTCGCGCGGCGCAAGGACGAGCTGCTGCCCAAGCGCAACCCCAACGACCCGAACAGCCCGCGCATCGATTCGGTGAGCCGCCTGATCGAAGAGAAGCGCCTGGCCTGGGAGCACTACCAGGCCGACACCACGAAGGTCGATCGCAAGGAGGAGTACGACCGCCTGGCCGACGCGCTGGCGGCCGTCAACCACTGGAGCGCGTTCACGCGCCTGCACGTGCGCGTGTCCAGAGGTACCGACACCGTCTTCTGGGCCGGCCTGGCGGCGATCATCTCCATCGCCGTGTTCGCGGTGGCCTCCAACGCGCCGAAGAAGGAGACGGCCAGCGCGCCCACGGTCTACGTGGTGCTGCCGTCGAGCCCCTCGCCGGTGGCGGTGGCCGACCCCTTGCCGGTGCTGCCGCCGGTGCTCTTCGCGACCGGCAAGGCCGAGCTCTCGCGGCAGGCCGCGGCGGACATCGACAAGGCCCGCGACCACCTGCGCGCGCACCCCGACGTGGGCATCCTGATCGTGGCCCACACCGACACGGTCGGGGGCGATGCGCTCAACGACGCGCTCGCGATGCGCCGCGCCCGCAGCGTGGCCGAGCTGCTGCGCGAGCAGGGCGGCATTGGCGCGGCCCGCATCTTCGTGGCCCCGCTGGCGAAGAAGGACCTGCCGGCGCTGACGGCGCAGGACACCGAGAACCCGGCCAACCGGACCGTCCAGATGGTCCTCATCCCCTTGCCCCCCAGCGCCCGCGATGAGCCGCGCGATCGACCGTCCGCTCGGCCTGCTGCGCTCCTTCCTCGTGTACCGCGCCATCCCCTGGCGCGGCGCGCAGTTGCGGCGCTTCTACCGCCGCTTCCTGCCGGTGGGTGGTCTGGCGTTCGACGTCGGCGCCCACGCCGGCAACCGCGTGGCGGCGTTCCGCCAGCTCGGCGCGCGCGTGGTCGCGCTGGAGCCGCAGCCCGATTTCGTGCGGCTGCTGGGGCGACGCTTCGGCCACGATGCGCAGGTGGCGCTGCTGCCGCAGGCCCTGGGCCGCGCGCCCGGCGAAGCCCGCCTGATGGCCAGCCCGCGCACGCCCACCGTGGCCACGCTCTCCACCGATTTCGTGCAGCGCGCGGGCGCGGCACCGTCGTTCCGCGGTGTGCGCTGGGAAGCCGGGCCACTGGTGCCCGTGACCACGCTGGACGCGCTGATCGCCACGCACGGGCGGCCCGATTTCGTGAAGATCGATGTGGAGGGTTTCGAGCTGGAGGTGCTCATGGGCCTGAGCCAGCCCCTGCCGGCGCTGTCCTTCGAGTTCGTGCCGGCCGTGCGCGACGTGGCGCTGGGTTGCATCGACCGGCTCGAAGCCCTGGCCGGGCCCGGGCGTTACCGCTATGCGGTGTCGCTGGGCGAGCGGCAGCACCTGCTCCAGCCCGAAGGCGAGGGCGCCGAGGCGATGCGCGGCTGGCTGCGCGCCTTGCCGGCGGACGCGCCCTCGGGCGACGTGCACGCCTGGCTCGTGGCCTGAGCCGCCTCAGGACCCGGTGTGCGGCGGGCTGCTCGCGGGCGCGCCCACGTGCTCGAAGCCCTGCACCTCGTGCGCCCCGGGCGCGTTGAACACCGCCAGCAGCACCTCGGTCAGCCGCTGCATCGGCCCCAGCGCCTCCGCCGGTGGCGTGAGCCCGGGCGCGAAGCCGCTGCCCAGCAGGCGCTGCAGCAGGGCGCGGTCCTCGCTGATCACGTGCACCGGCACGTCCCACGACACCGCGGGCCCGCTCACCAGCGCGGGCGGCTGGTGGTCGCCCACCACCACCATCACCAGCGGCCGGGCCGAGCGCTGCTTCAGGTAGTCCGCCAGCCAGGCGTGCTGGTAGCGCAGGCTCTCCAGGTAGGGCGGCAGGGGCTCGCGCACCGCCAGCGGCGCCGCCTGCGCGGCCGTGGCCTGCGCTGCGCTGTAGGTCTGGGGGCCGGTGCGCAGCGAGCCGCCCGGCACGAAGGGCGCGAGCGGGTGAAAGGGGGCGTGCGTGCTGGTGGTCGGGAACACCACGAAGCGCGGCGCGCGATCCGTGGTGGGCGCGAGTTCCTGCGTGTGCAGCAGTGCCAGCGCCGCCTGGTCGGGGATGCGCCAGTAACCGAAGTCGGGGCCCGTGTAGCCCATGTCGGCGTCCTTCGCGAGGCGGTCGAAGCCGTAGAAGGCGCCCTCGGGCCAGGGGCGCTTGAGGCCCGGCATCCAGCCCACGGTGCGGTAGCCGTGGCGCGCGAAATGGCGCACCAGCGTGGGCCGGTCGCTGGCGAGCAGCAGGTCGTGGTCGCCCGGGTCGCTGGTGTCCACGCCGGCCAGCAGCGCGGCGTGCGACAGCCACGAGGCACCGCCGAAGGTGGGTGCGGTCACGCGGGCGCTGACCACGGTGCGGCCGCCGGCGTGGATGGCCTCGTCCAGCGCCGCGCGCGCCGCCACCAGCCCGGCGGCCTGCTCGGGCCGGTCGAAGCTCACCGTGCCGTAGGACTCGGCGAACACCAGCAGCACGTCCGCCGGGCCCTGTGGCCCGATCAGGCCGGAGAGATCGCCGTCGAAGGCCGGGCCCGCGCCCAGCACCGACTCGGCCGAGGCCGGCCAGGCCACGCGCGCCAGCAACTGGCCCTGGTGCACCAGCGTGGGTGTGAGCGGCAGCGAGAAGAACCAGCGCGTGTCGCGCTCACCGGGCACGTAGGCGGCGAAGCTGAGCGTGCACGCGGCCACGGCGGCCAGCAGCCAGGGCTGGGGGCGCTCCCAGGCCAGGCACCGCGCCAGCACCACGATCGCGCGGCGCACCAGGCCCACCAGCAGCACCGCGCCCAGCAGCAGCGCCAGCGCCAGGCCCAGCAACTGCCAGGCGGGCAGGGTCTGGGCGGCCAGCCGCAGCAGTTCGGCGGCGTGGCGCCCGTCCCAATACACATTGACCGGCCGGCCCAGCACGGCCGGGGCCGTCACGTCCGCGTAGCGCACCAGAACGAGAAAGACGAAGCCGAGGGACCACGCGGTGGCCGCGCGCGCCGAGAGCCGGCCGCGCCAGCGCACCCAGCCCATCAGCGCCACCACGGCCAGGCACAGCTCGAACGACAGGCGCGGCATGGTGCGCACGCCGAAACCCGGCCAGCGGTTCTCGAAGGTCCACAGCGCGTTGAGCAGCGCGAACGCCAGGCCGAAGCGCAGCAGCCACGGCAGCCACCGCGGCGGCGCGGCGCTCACTGGCGCACCGCTTCGAACTCGATGATCAGCGGCACCTCGTCACCGACCCAGCCGTTGGACACCGCGTAGTTCATGCCGTAGGCGCTGCGCTTGAAGCTGCCGCGCGCGGACACGCCCATGGTGTAGGGCTTGCGCAGCGGCCCGCCCATGGGCGACTCGGCGCTCTTGTTCCAGGTGGCCTGCAGCGTGAGCGGCTGCGACTTGCCCAGCAGCTCCAGCTGGCCGCTGATCTCGAAGTTGCGCTCGCTGGTGCGCTTGGCGCTGCTGGCGGTGAACACCATGCGCGGGAACTCGCCGCTGTTCAGGAAGTCCGGGCCCTTCAGATGCTCGTCGCGCTTGCGCTGGTTGCTGAAGACGCTGGCCGTCTCCACCTCGATGCGCACGTCCGACAGCGTGGCCGTGGCCTCGTCGAAGCGGTAGCTGCCGCGCGCCGAGCGGAACAGGCCCAGCACCTTGGCGTAGCCGATGTGGTCCACCAGAAACGCGATGGTGATGTGGTCCGGGTCCAGCTCGTATTTGGCTGCCTGGGCGTGCGCGGGCGAGCTGGCCAGCAGGTGGGCGCAAAGCGCCAGCGGAAGGAAAAGGGCGGTGGAAGTGCGCATGGCTCAGGTCTCCGTGAGGGTGGGGCGCTGCCGCGCCAGGGTCCGGATGTCGACGGCGAACGAAAGGCTCAGCAGGGCCAGGCTGAAGGCGGCCAGCGAGGCCGCCAGCCAGGGCGGCACGATGGGCCCCAGGCAGATGATGAGCGCGGTGATCTGCACCACGCACACCGTCTGGCGGCGCTTGCTCGGCGGCAGGGCACCGGCCAGCCAGGGCCAGGGCTTCGAGGCGGCCACGAAGGCGTAGCGCATCAGCCCCGACGCCAGCACCCAGGGGCCGGCCTGGCCGGCCTGCAGCACCAGTGCGCACAGCACGAGGGTGAAGGCCGCGTCGGTCTCCATGTCGAAACGGGCGCCGAAGGCGCTGGCCAGGCCGCTGCGCCGGGCCAGCGCGCCGTCCACCGCGTCGAGCAGGGCCGTGGCGGTGGCGATCACCACCAGCCACCAGGCCGCCGGGGCCATCGAAGTCAGGGGCGGGCGGGGCAGGGCCTCGCCCACCAGGGCCGCGAGCAGGGCCATCGAGCCCAGCCGCACCAGGGTCACGCGGTTGGCGGGGCCGAAGCGCGGATGTGGGTGGTGGGCCAGGGCACGCCACACCAGCCAGGCGCCCAGGCCATACACCAGCCAGGTCTTGGCCATGTAGTCCAGGCCCAGGTCGCCCGCCGCGCCCAGCGCGCTGGCGAGCACGCCCACCAGGGCCGCCACCACCGCCAGATCGCGCGCGGCGTCACGCCGCAGGCCGGCAAGGCCCGGGGCTGAGGCGAGGGGGGCTCCGGTGGTCTTCATGGTGGGCGGTTCCGGCGATCATGGCACGCGCCTCCTTCCGACACCACATCCGCCGATTCGTTCACCGGCGCCGGGTGGCCGCTTTCAGATGCTGCGCAGCTGGACCCGCCGGGACAGGGCTTCGGCGCTCTCCCGCCGCTCGCTGTAGCGGTCCACCAGGTAGGGCGCGCTGTCGCGGGTGAGCACGGTGAACTTCACCAGCTCTTCCATCACGTCCACCACGCGCTCGTGGTACGACGACGGCTTCATGCGGCCGTTCTCCTCGAACTCCTGATAGGCCTTGGCGACGGAAGACTGGTTCGGGATCGTCAACATGCGCATCCAGCGGCCCAGCACGCGCAGCTGGTTCACCGCGTTGAAGGACTGCGAGCCGCCCGAGACCTGCATCACCGCCAGGGTCTTGCCCTGCGTCGGCCGCACCGAGCCCTCCGACAGCGGAATCCAGTCGATCTGCGCCTTCAGGATGCCGGTCATGGCGCCGTGGCGTTCCGGCGAACACCAGACCATGCCCTCGGACCACCGGGCCAGGTCGCGCAGCTCGCGCACCTTCGGGTGGTCCTCCGGCGCCGCGTCGGGCAGCGGCAAGTCCCTGGGGTTGAAGATGCGTGTGTCGGCGCCCATGGCTTGCAGGAGGCGGGCGGCTTCCTCGGTGAGCAGGCGGCTGTAGGACCGCTCTCGGAGCGAGCCGTACAGCAGCAGGATGCGCGGCGCATGGGTCACCCGCTCCCTGGGAAACAGGCGCTCGACATCCAGCGGCTGAAACGCGGCAGGGTCGAGCGGGGGCTGATCGATTTCGAGGGTCATGTGAAGGGGCGGGTTGTCAAGTCGCGCCCAGGCGGAGGGCCAGGGCCGCCAGCGTGACCGCGAGAACGGGCAGCGTCAGCACGACGCCGACCCGGAAGTAATAGCCCCAGGCGATGGTGGTGCCCTTGCGGGCCAGCACGTGGAGCCACAGCAGCGTGGCCAGGCTGCCGATGGGCGTGATCTTGGGGCCCAGGTCGCAGCCGATGAGGTTGGCGTAGACCATGGCCTCCTTCACCACGCCGGTGGCCGTGGACTGCTCGATCGACAGCGCACCGACCAGCACCGTGGGCATGTTGTTCATCACCGACGACAGCGCGGCCGCCAGGAACCCCGTGCCCATGGCCGCGCCCCAGACGCCGCCCTGGGCGAACCGGTCCAGCAGCGCGGCGAGGTGGCCCGTCAACCCGGCGTTGCGCAGGCCGTAGACCACCAGGTACATGCCCAGCGAGAAGACCACGATCTGCCAGGGTGCTTCCTTCAGCACCTTGCGGGTGCCGATGACGTGGCCCCGGGCCGCGACGGCGAGGAGCAGGACCGCGCCCGCCGCCGCCACCGCGCTCACGGGAACGCCCAGCGGCTCCAGCCCGAAGAAGCCCACCAGCAGCAGGCCCAGCACCGCCCAGCCGGCGCGGAAGGTGTTCAGGTCGCGGATGGCGGCGGCGGGCGCCTTCAGCTGGCGCAGGTCGTAGGTCGCCGGCAGGTCGCGGCGGAAGTACAGGTAGAGCACCACCAGGCTGGCGGCCACCGACGCGAGGTTCACCGGCACCATGACGGCGGCGTAGCGGTTGAAGCCGATGCCGAAGAAATCGGCCGAGACGATGTTCACGAGGTTGGACACCACCAGGGGCAGGCTGGCGGTGTCGGCGATGAACCCGGCCGCCATGACGAAGGCCAGCGTGGTGGCGGGCGAGAAACCCAGCGCGACCAGCATGGCCATGACGATGGGCGTGAGGATGAGGGCCGCCCCGTCGTTGGCGAAGAGCGCGGCGACCACCGCGCCCAGCAGCACGATGAGGGCGAACAGCCGGGGTCCCTGGCCACCGCCCCAGCGCGCGAAGTGCAGGGCGGCCCATTCGAAGAAGCCCGCCTCGTCCAGCACCAGGCTGATGACGATGACCGCCACGAAGGTGGCGGTGGCGTTCCAGACGATGTGCCAGACCACCGGGATGTCGGACAGCTGGACCACACCCGCCAGCAGAGCCACCACCGCGCCGAGCAGCGCGCTCCAGCCGATCCCCAGCCCCCGGGGTTGCCAGATGACGAGCAGCAGCGTGAACGCAAAGATCAGGACGGCCGCGAACATGCCGGCTCAGCGCTGGGCCAGTTCGCGTGCCATGTTCTGGAGCGCCAGCCGATCCACGCTGGCCGGCGGCAGGCTGACCAGGAACTCCAGGCGCCGGCGGATGGCGAGCAGGGTTTCGCGGAAAGCCTCCAGCTGTTGCTCGGCCGTGCCCTTGACCTCGGACGGGTCGGCATAACCCCAATGGGCCGTGGCGGGCTGGCCGGGCCAGTAGGGGCAGGTCTCACCGGCGGCGTTGTCGCACACCGTGATGACCAGGTCCATGTGGGGCGCGTCCGGCTGGCCGAATTCGTCCCAGTTCTTGCTGCGCAGTCCCTCGGTGGCCATGCCGGCGCGCTGCAGCACCTCCAGGGCCAGCGGGTGGGGCTGCTGGTTCTCGCGCGGGCTGCTGCCGGCGGAGAAGGCCTTGAAGCGGCCTCGGCCCAGGTGGTTCAGCGTGGCTTCGGCCAGGATGCTGCGGGCCGAGTTGTGGGTACACAGGAAGAGCACGTTCAGGGGCGTTGGGGTGGTCATGGTGGCGGGCAATGAAGGGTCAGCATTGGCAGGAGGAGGTGCTGTCCACGGCGCATTCCGCACCCTGGCAGCAGTTGTCGGTGAGGTAACCGAGCAGCCCGTTCATCTGCTCGTAGGCGGCGCGGTAGACCAGGTGCCGGCTGGACCGCTCCTGCGTCACCAGGCCGGCCGAAGTCAGCTCCTTCAAGTGGAACGACAGGGTGGTGTTGGGGATCTCCAGGGCCTCGCTCATCACGCCGGGTGTGAGGCCGGCCTGGCCATTGACGACCAGGGCGCGGAACACCCGCAGGCGAAGGGGGTGGGCCAGGGCGCCGAGCGCGCGGACGACATCGGTTTCGTTCATGCGCTGAATCATACGACATTTCGATTAATGTGGAAATATTGGCCATGGGTCACACTACGCCCACCCCGCCGACACCGCGTTCCGCCCTTCGCCCATGCCCATCGCCTCCGATCCGTCCGCCGCCGTTTCCGCCCAGGCTTGCTGGGTGGTCAGCCCCGGCCTCGCCGAGATCCGCGACGAAACCCTGCCACCGCTTCCCGAAGGCTTCGCCCGCGTGCGCACCCTGCACACCGGCGTGAGCCGGGGCACCGAGGGCCTGGTGTTCCGGGGCGAGGTGCCCGCCAGCGAGGCACAGCGCATGCGCGCGCCGTTCCAGGCGGGCGAGTTCCCCGGCCCGGTGAAGTACGGTTACGTGAACGTGGGTGTGGTCGAAGCCGGGCCACCCGAGCTGCTCGGGCGCGAGGTGTTCTGCCTCTACCCGCACCAGACCGTGTTCCAGGTGCCCGCGTCCGTGCTGGTGCCGCTGCCCGCCGGGGTGCCCGCCGCGCGCGCCGTGCTGGCCGCGAACCTGGAAACCGCCATCAACGCCCTGTGGGACGGCCAGCCCAGCCCAGGCGACCGCATCGCCGTGGTGGGCGGGGGCACGCTCGGCCTGCTGGTGGCCTGGCTCGCGGCGCGCCTGCCCGAGGGCAGCGTGCAGGTGGTGGACACGAGCCCCGCGCGCGCGGGCATCGCGGCCACGCTCGGTGCCGGTTTTGCCCTGCCCGAAGCGGCGCAGCCGCAGGCCGATCTGGTCATCCACACCAGCGGCCAGTCGGCCGGGCTGGCCACCGCGCTGCGGCTTGCGGCCTTCGAGGCCACGGTGCTCGAACTCAGCTGGTACGGCAGCCGCCCGGTCAGCGTGCCGCTGGGCGAGGCCTTCCATTCGCAGCGGCTCACGCTCAAGAGCTCGCAGGTGGGCCATGTGGCCAAGCGCCAGCGCGACCGCTGGAGCCACCGCCAGCGCCTGGAACTCGCGCTCTCGCTGCTCACCGAGCCGGCGCTGGACGCGCTGGTCACCCACACCGCGCCCTTCGCCGAGCTGCCGCAGGTGCTCGCGCGGCTGGCCGGCGCCGATGCGCCCGACACCCTGTGCCAGCGCATCGACTACCCTGCGTGATCCTTCCCGCCTTTCAAAGGACCCCCGACCGATGTACGCCGTCAACGTCAGAGACCATTTCATGATCGCCCACAGCTTCCAGGGCGCGGTGTTCGGGCCGGCCCAGCGCATGCACGGCGCCACCTACGTGGTGGACCTCGAACTGCGCCGCGAGGCGCTGGATGCCGACGGCATCGTGGTCGACATCGGCCTGGCCACGCAGGTGCTGCGCGAGACGCTGGCCGTGCTCAACTTCCAGAACCTGGACGAGATGCCCGAGTTCAAGGGCCGCAACACCACCACCGAGTTCCTGGCGCGCGTGATCTTCGACCACATCGCCGTGCGCATCGCGGCCGGCGCGCTCGGTGCGCAGGCGCTGCCCACCGCGCAGTCGGCCGGCCTGCGGCAGATGAAGGTGACCCTGCACGAATCGCACGTGGCCTGGGCCTCGTACGAAGGCACGCTGCCGGTCTGAGCCATGCCCGGCCAGCGCGTCTGCCACTTCCTGCTGCCGGGCGACTGGCACATCCCCACGGGCGGCTACACCTACGACCGCCGGCTCTCGCTCGCCCTGCGCGAGCAGGGGTGGACGGTGCTGCCTGAGGTGCTGGAAGGCGCCTGGCCCTGGCCCGACGACAGCGGCCTCTCGGCCGCCCTGGCCCGCATCGCGGCCCTGCCCGATGGCGCGCTGGTGATCGCCGACGGCCTGGCCTTCGGCGCCCTGGCGCGCGTGGTGCGGCCGCATGCCCAGCGCCTGCGCTGGGTTGCCCATGTGCACCATCCGCTGCACCTGGAAACGGGTCTGAGCGCGGCGGACAGCGCACACCTGCGCACGGCCGAGGCGCAAGCCCTGCAACTGGTTCGGCAGGTGGTGGTGCCCAGCCGCCGCACGCTCGACGACGTGGCCGCCCTGGGCGTCCCGCCCGGGCGCATCGCCGTGGTGGAGCCGGGCACCGACCCGTCGCTCCCACCACAGCCCACCCCCGGCGCGACGGCCCGGTGCAACTGCTCTGCGTGGCCACGCTCACGCCGCGCAAGGGCCATGCCCTGCTGCTGCAAGCGATTGCCAGCCTCACGCAACTGCAGTGGGTGCTGCACCTGGTGGGCAGCGCCGAGCGCGACCCCGGCACCGCCGCGCGCCTGCAGGCCCTGGCCGCGCCGCTGGGCGAACGCGTCGTCTGGCACGGTGAGCTGCCGGGCCCAGCGCTGCGCGCGCACTACCTGGCGGCCGATGTGTTCGTGCTGCCCTCGCTCTACGAGGGCTACGGCATGGTGATCGCCGAGGCCATCGCCCACGGCCTGCCGGTGGTCACCACCGACGGCGGGGCGCTGGCCCACACGCTGCCGCCCGGCGCTGGTCTGCAGGTGCCCGCCGGTGATGTGGCCGCGCTGCAGGCCGCGCTGGAGCGCGTGCTGGCCGATGCCGGGCTGCGCGAGCGCCTGGGCGCTGGCGCGCGCGAAGCCGCCGCCGCGCTGCCCACCTGGCCGCAGCAGGCCGCGCGCTACGCGGCCGTGCTGGAGGCCATGGCATGAACGCCGCGCCGGGCCGCCCCAGCAAGCTCGCACCGCAGGCGAAGCCGAAGGTATACCCGTGAGCGGCGCCCACTTCAGCGCCGACTGGCTGCAACAGCGCGAACCTTTCGACACCGCGGCGCGCGACGAGGCCGCCAGGCACCTGCAACTGGCCGCGCGGTTCCATGCCATGGCCCCACCGGCGGGCACACCCTGGCGCGTGATCGACCTGGGCTGCGGCACCGGCGCGAACCAGCGCTGGCTCGCGCCCCGCCTGGGCGGACCGCAGCAATGGCTGGTGGTGGACCACGACGCCGCACTGCTGCGCGGCTGGCCACCCGGCGCCAGCGGCCCGGGTTTCGAGGCGTCCATCGTCTGCCGGCAACTGGACCTCGCGCGGCATCTGGACACGCTGCCCTGGCACGCGGCCCACCTCGTCACCGCGTCGGCCTTGCTTGATCTCGTGAGCGCCGACTGGCTGCGACGGCTGGTGTCGCACGCCGTGGGTGCGCGCGCGGCCATGCTCTTCACGCTCAGCGTGGACGGCCGCCACGACTGGGAGCCCGGCGACCCGCTGGACTCGACCGTGGGCCGGCTCTTCGCCCGGCACCAGCGGCGCGACAAGGGCTTTGGCCCCGCGCTCGGCGCGGCTGCCTTGCCGGCCTTGCGCCGCGCGCTGCAGGGCAGCGGCTACCGCGTGTTCAGCGCGGCCAGCGACTGGCGCATCCACAGCCTGGAAAGCGCACAGGCCGGCGCGCTGCACCACGCGCTGGTCGACGGCATCGCCCACGCCGCGTGCGAGCAGGAGCCCGCGTCCCTCGCCGCGCTGGAAGCGTGGCGGCAACGGCGGCACGCGAAGGCCACTTCGGGCAGCCTGCGCGTGGGCCATGTGGACCTGCTCGCCATGCCCTGACCGGCCCTCAACCCGCCGCTGCGCGCGCGAGCCCCTGGCCGTGATCGGGCGAGCATTCAAAAGCGGTGATGGTGGGGTCCATGAGAAATTTTTTTCCTTTCACAGTCCCGACGTTCGAGGCCGGTTTCCATCGACATCCTCGAGTTTTTTCCGGGCTGCGGCGATACTGGCGATACCGATTTCTGGAGTTCCCATGCTTCCCGACACGCCTTTGCTTCTGGCTTTCGTGGGCGCCAGCCTGGTGCTGGCCCTGACCCCCGGTCCCGCCGTCGTCTACATCGTGGCCCGCACCCTGGCGCAAGGGCGCGCCTGCGGTCTTTCGTCCGTGCTGGGCGTGGCCCTCGGCAACCTCGCCAACGCCCTCGGCGCCGCGCTCGGGCTGGCCGCCCTGTTCGCCGTGTCGTCGGTGGCCTTCACGGTGGTGAAGTGGGCCGGTGCGGCCTACCTCGTGTACCTGGGTGTGCGCATGTGGATGGCGCCGCCGCCGGTGGCCGACGGCGCCACGCCCAAGGTGCCGTCGCAACCCCTGCGGCGCGTCTTCCGCGACGGCTTCCTGGTGGCGCTGCTGAACCCGAAAACCACCCTGTTCTTCGCCGCCTTCCTGCCGCAGTTCATGGACGCGCACGGCGCCAACCCTTTGCTGCAGACCCTGGCGCTCGGCGGCGTGTTCGTGGCCATCGCGTGCTGCACCGACATCCTCTACGTGCTCACCGCCAGCCTGGTCGCACCGCGCCTGGGCCGCGCGGCACGGCACGGTGTCTGGGGCAACCGGATCGCTGGCACGTCCTTCATCGGCCTGGGCGTGCTCACGGCAATGGGGTCGCGGCCTTCGCGTTGATGAGGGACCGACGCGCTGCATGATGAACCTCTACGAAGTCATCCGCTGGGGCAACGACTCGGACGACGTCTTCACCGGCGGCCCCAACGGCCCCGACACCTGCTTCCTCGTTCGCGCCGGCTCGGTGGAGCAGGCGGCCAGTCTGGCCGACGCCGAGTTGGCCAGGCGACCATCGCCGGTGGTTGAAAACTGGGCCGGCGCCGTCCACCTCCTGGGCGTCGAGCAGGCGAGGGACGACGTCCCTCGGGTGCTGCGAGGACCCTACATTCAGCACGCCTACACCCATGGCTGGCGCTGCTGGCACCGGGACGCTCCCTCGGACCCCTGGGTCGAACACCAGGTCGCTGCCGCTGACGTGGCGCCCACCGGGCCCACATGAAGCGCTTGTCGTGCAGCCGTTGCCAGCGGCCAGTTTCTTTCACGCCCACCAGACAGGAGGAGCTGCGGCGGTGCCGGCAGTTCCTGGCATTCGCCGCGGTCCTGGCCGCCGTTGCCGTTGGGCTGTACTTGGCCGGGGTGCCGCTGTGGCCCTGGTGGGTCGGCGGGATGGCGGTCTTTGTGTTGAGCCAGGCTGCGCTCAAATGGCAGGCCAGCCGATGGGCCTTCTGCAGTCCCTGCCAGCAAGGCCGTTATGTCTACCGGCGCGCGGCGAGCCCGGACGATGAATAGGGCCGGGTCGTTGCCGCGGCTCAGACGCCCAGGTACTGTTCCAGCAACTCCGGTTGCGCGTGCAGCTGTTCCGAGCTGCCTTCGAAGACCACCTCACCTTTGACGAGGATCACGTTGCGGTCGGTGATCTGGGTGACGTGCTTCCAGTTCTTGTCCACGATCACGCTGCTGATGCCGCTCCCCCGGATCAGGCCGCAGATGCGCCAGATCTCGCGCGCGATCAGGGGCGCCAGGCCCTCGGTGGCCTCGTCGAGGATGAGCAGGTCGGGGTTGGTCATGAGCGCGCGGCCGATGGTGAGCATCTGCTGCTCGCCACCGCTGAGCTGCTGCCCGCCGTGGTTCAGGCGCTCGGCCAGACGTGGGAAGGTGTCGAGCACACGCTCGTAGGTCCAGTCGCGCTGGCCCTGCGTGCCGGCGCGCGCCGACATCACCAGGTTCTCGCGCACGCTCAGGTTGCCGAAGATGCCGCGGCCTTCGGGCACATAGGCGATGCCCAGGCGGGCGATCTCGAAGGTGGGGGCGGCGGTCATGTCCTGGCCCTTCACATGCACCTTGCCACCACTGGGTTTGACGATGCCCATGATCGACTTGAGCAAGGTCGTCTTGCCCATGCCGTTGCGGCCCATCAGGCCGATGGTCTGGCCCTTGTCGACGGTGAAGTCCACGCCGCGCAGGATGTGGCTGGCGCCGTAGTGGGTGTGAAGGCCCCTGGCCTGGATCAGCGCGCTCATTCGTGCTCCTCGCCGAGGTAGGCCGCCTGCACGCCCGCGTCGGCGCGGACTTCGGCCGGCGTGCCGCTGGCGATCACCTGGCCGTTGACCATGACGGTGAGCCGGTCGGCCAGGGTGAACACGGCATCCATGTCGTGCTCCACGAGCATCATGGCGTGGTCCTTCTTGATTTTGAGCAGCAGCTCGACCATGCGCTCGGCCTCGGCGTGGCCCATGCCGGCCAGAGGCTCGTCGAGCAGCAGCACGGTGGGTTCGGTGGCCAGGGTCATGGCAATCTCCAGCTGGCGCTGCTCGCCGTGGCTGGTGGTGCCCGCGATGGTGCCCACGCGGGCCGTGAGGCCGGCGAGTTCGATGGCGCGTTCGCAGCGGCGGTTGACTTCGGTCATCGCACTGGCCGCCGAGAGCCAGCGCAGCGGGTTCCACGGGCCATGCCGTTCACGCGACTGGGCGGCCAGGCGCACGTTGTCCCACACGGAGAAGGGCAGGAAGATGTTGGTCTTCTGGTAGCTGCGGCCCAGGCCCAGGCGCGAGATGCGTTCGGGGTTCTTGCCGGCCGTTTCGGTGCCGTTGAGCGTGATGCGGCCGGAGGTGGGTGGCAGATCGCCCGAGAGCAGGTTGGTCAAGGTGGACTTGCCCGCGCCGTTGGGGCCGATCACCGCGTGGATGCGGTCGCGGTGCAGATCCACCGACACGTCGTTGACGGCGGCCAGGCCGCCGAAGCGCTTGGTGAGGCTTTTCGCCGAGAGCAGGAGCTCGCTCATGGGGCACCCCGCTTGCGGGAGAACTGCGCCACCAGGCCCAGCAAGCCGCGCGGCGCGAACACCACGATCAGCACGATGAAGCTGCCCATCAGCAACTGCCAATGCTTGGTGAGGTCCTTGAAGAAGTGCATGACGTACTCGAACGCGAAGGCCCCCACGATGGCGCCCGCGAAGTTGCCCATGCCGCCGAGGATGACCATCATGATGGCGTGCGCGCTCATGTGAAAGCCCATGAGTTCGGGGTTCACGTAGCCGGTCTGCGCGGCCCACAGGAAGCCCGCCACGCCGGCCAGCGCGCCGGCCAGGGTGAAAGCGGCGAGCTTGTAGCCGAAGGTGCCGTAGCCCACCGCGCGCATGCGGTGCTCGTTCACGCGGATGCCGGCGAGCACGCGCCCGAAGGGCGAGAACAGCAGGCGCCGCAGGAAGGCGTAGACCAGCACCAGCAGCAGCAGGGTGAAGTAATAGAAGGTGGTCTTGTTGTCCAGGTCGATGCCGGTCCAGCCGAACAGCGAGGCGTCGGGCCGGAAGTTCACGTACAGGCCGTCGGAGCCGCCGAGCGCCTTGTTGTCGAAGAACAGGAAGAACACCATCTGCGCGAAGGCCATGGTGACCATGATGAAGTAGATGCCGTGCGTGCGCACCACGAAGAAGCCGATGATCAGCGCCGCCAGGCCCGCGCCCAGGGCCGAGACGGGCAGCGCCCACCACAGGCTGATGGGCGTGTCGGCCGGCGTGAGGAAGGCCAGGGCGTAACCCGCCAGACCGAAGTAGGCGGCGTGGCCGAGCGAGACCAGGCCGGTCACGCCCTGCAGCAGATCGAGGCTCATCGCGAAGATGGCCAGGATCATCATCTGCGAGAGCATCTGCAGGTAGAAGTCGACACCCGTCAGGGGCATGAGCGGGAAGGCGGCGAGGGCGATGGCGCCCAGCAGCAGGATCACCTGCATGCTGCGCGGCAGCTTTTCCAGCTGGGCTTTGGGCGAACTCATTGTTTGAACAGCCCTTCAGGCTTGTAAAGCAGCACGGCGGCCATGAGCATGTAGACGGCCATGCCAGCGATCTGCGGCACCAGCACCTTGCCGAAGGTGTCGACCAGGCCCACCAGCAGCGCGGCCACGAGGGCCCCGCGCACCGAGCCGATGCCACCGATGACGACCACCACGAAGCACATGATCAGCACCGAGCTGCCCATGCCGGGGTACACGCTGGAAACGGGCGAGGCGATCATGCCGGCGATGGCCGCCAGGGCCACGCCCAGCGCGAACACCACGCCATGGATGAGCCGGATGTTGATGCCGAGCGACTCGGTCATCTCGCGGTTGAAGGCACCCGCGCGGATCTTCATGCCCAGGCGGGTCCTGGAGATGAGCAGGTACAGGCCGAGGGCGAGCGCGATGCACACGCCCGACATCACCAGCCGGTAGACCGGGTAGGACAGATTGTCCGTGAGCGGGATCGACCAGTTCAGCATCTCCGGGACCTGCACCGAGTGCACGTCGTCGCCCCAGAGAATGGAGCGCACTTCCTCGAAGATGTAGATCAGGCCGAAGGTCAGCAGCACCTGGTCCAGGTGGTCGCGGCGGTAGAAGTGGCGGAACAGCAGCCATTCGAGCAGCCAGCCCAGCACGACGGCGATGACCGTGCCCAGCACGATGGCCAGCACCAGGCTGTCGAGCTGCGACACCAGGAACCAGGCCAGGTAGGCGCCCAGCATGTAGAAGCTGCCATGCGCGAGATTGACCACGCCCATGATGCCGAAGATCAGGGTGAGCCCGGCCGCCAGCATGAACAGCAACAGGCCGTACTGCAGGCTGTTGAGCAACTGGATCAGGAAGTTGGCGAAGTCCATGAAGCGGGGCGGTGAGGATCAGGCCAGGAAGGCGAGCAAAAACCAGACCAGCGCCTGTGGGCGCCGGTCTGTGGAGGCACGAGTGAGGCGCGGGCGATCAGCCCATGCGGCAGCCGGTGGCGGGGTCGGCCACGGCTTTCTGTGCGACGCCGATCACCTTGTTTTCCTTGTTCTCGACCTTGCGCATGTAGATGTCCTGGATCGGGTTGTGGGCCTTGCTCATGGTCCACTTGCCGCGCGGGCTGTCGATGGTCGCGCCTTCCATGGCGGCGTACAGCGCCTTCTTGTTGTTGAAGTCACCCTTGACGGCGTTGGCACCCTTGATCAGCAGCAGGCCGGTGTCGTAGCCCTGCACGGCGTACACGTCGGGCTGCAGGCGGAAGGCCTTGGCGTACTCCAGGCGGAACTGCTTGTCGCGCGGCGTGTTCAGCGAGTCACCGTAGTGCATGGTGGTCAGCACGCCGTTGGCTGCAGGGCCGGCCGCTTCCAGCACGCCTTCGGTCAGGAAGCCTGAGCCGTAGAGCTGGATGGTCTTGTTCAGGCCCGCCGCGGCGTAGTCGCTCATGAACTTGGCCGCGCCGCCGCCGGCGAAGAAGCAGGCCACGGCATCGGGCTTGAGGGAGGCGATCTCGGTCAGCAGCGCCTGGAATTCCACGTTCGGGAAGGGCAGGCCCAGCTTCTTCATGATGGTGCCGCCCGCCGCGGTGTAGCTCTGCTCGAAGCCTTCGAAGGCTTCGTCGCCGGCCGCGTAGTTCCAGGTGATCCACACCGCCTTCTTGTGGCCGTTGGCCACCATGGCCTTGCCCAGCGCCAGCGTGGGCTGCGAGTTGGTGAACGAGGTGCGGAACACGTTGGGGGCGCACTGGGCGCGGGTGGCCACGTGCACGCCTGCGTTGGGGATCAGGTTGAGCACGCCGGTATCGCGCGCCACCTTGTGGATGCCCATCTGCACGCCCGAGTGCACGGTGCCCACGAGCACGTCCACCTTGTCGCGCTGCACCAGGCGGGTCGCGTTCTCGATGCCCTTGGCCGGGTTGGATTCGTCGTCCACCTTGAAGTACTCGACTTCACGGCCACCGAGCTTGCCGCCTTGCTCGTTGAGGGCCATGCGGAAACCGTTCTCGATCGCCACGCCGAGCTGGGCGAAGGTGCCGGTGTACGGCAGCATGAAACCCACGCGCACCTTGTCCGACTGCGCACGTGCCAACTCGGGCAGCAGCAGGCCGGTGGATGCGGCGCCGATCACGGCGGCGCTGCGGGTCAGGACGATTCGGCGGGTGGTCATGGAGTTCTCCTGTGGGTGGTTGCCGGAATGCGGTTCACTGTAGACGCGGGGTAGGGGATTGACGATCCAGAATTACCCGTACTTGAGGTCTAAAACATTTATGTCTGAATTTAAGAGGCGGGTTGCATGGCCAGCGCGAGCCACTCGCGGCACCAAGCCGCGCCGACCACCTCGGCCTCGGTGCCCGCCGACGCGTCATGGCAGAACACGTCTCCCACACGCACGGCGCCCAGATCGGCGAGACGCTCGTCGAACCGCCGACCACCCTGACAGAACGTCTGCGGATGGGTGCCGTGGTCGCCCAGCGCGATCACGCCGTAGCGCACGTGGCCCAGAAACTTGGGCTCGTTGCCCAGGGATTCGTACAGCGACCGGGCGTTGTCCGGCACGTCACCCGAGCCGTAGGTGGATGTACATATGAGATATAGTGCATCCCCGTCAAAAACACGGATGTCCAATCCGTCCATCATGCGCACCTCGATCTCGGGGATAAGGTCGGCGCAATCCATCTCGATGGCCTGAGCCACGTACTCGGCGGTGTTGGTCATCGTGCCAACGAGGATGAGGAGTCTGGAGGGTGGGTTCATGATTCAGAAGCTGCAATATACTTCATGAACTCCCGATGAATCATCGGGTAAACCCTCGTTGATGCGCTGGTGTCGCGTGGCCCCTTGGGTGGCCTGCCCGGAGGGACTCGAACCCCCGACCTGCTGCTTAGAAGGCAGCTGCTCTATCCGGTTGAGCTACGGGCAGACAGGGCGACTGGCGATGCAAAAAAGGCCCACACTGTGGGCCTTTTTGTTCTTGATGAATGGTCGGAGCGGCGGGATTCGAACTCGCGACCCTCTGCTCCCAAAGCAGATGCGCTACCAGGCTGCGCTACGCTCCGACTAAGCGGCGAATTGTACCTGCTGAAATGAGGTGTTCCGGCCGGGCTCAGCGTTTTTCGTACTGCGTCTTGCCAAACAGCACTTCGCGCGACTTGTCATCGGTGATCGGTTTGCGCGCGTCGGCCAGCACCGCCACGCCGCGTTGCACCGCGGGGCGGGCGGCAATGGTGTCGAACCACTGTTTCAGGTGCGGGAAGTCGGCCCAGTCGATGCCCTGGTTCTGCCAGTTGCGCAGCCAGGGGAAGATCGCGATGTCGGCGATGCTGTACTGGTTGCCGGCGATGAACTTCTGCGCCTCGAGTTGCCGGTCCATGACGCCGTAGAGCCGCCTGGCTTCGTTGGTGTAGCGATCGATGGCATAGCCGATCTTCTCGGGCGCGTACTGCCGGAAGTGGTGGTTCTGGCCGAGCATGGGGCCCACGCCGCCCATCTGGAACATCAACCACTCCAGCACCTTGAATTTGGCGCGGTCGCTTTTGGGCAGGAACTTGCCGGTCTTGGCCGCGAGGTAGAGCAGGATCGCGCCCGACTCGAACAGGCTGATGGGCTGGCCATCGGGACCGTCGGGGTCGACCAGTGCCGGAATCTTGTTGTTCGGGCTGATCTTCAGAAAGGCCGGTTCGAACTGATCGCCCTTGCCGATGTTGACGGGGTGGACCCGCCAGTCCCGGCCGAGCCGCAGTCCACACTCCTCCAGCATGATGTGGACCTTGTGTCCATTGGGGGTTGGCCAGGAGTGGACGTCGATCATGGGACTTGCCTTTCTTGCGGGAGGGTGGATGAGGAGCAGGCCACTCTACGGGAATTCAAAAACCCGTGCTCACCCTCCCGGCATGCCGGCTCAGAAGCCGCGCGTGACAGGCATGTCCACCTCGGTCTTCACCAGCATGTGCTTGGCCAGTTCCAGCTTGGCGATGGACTGGCGGTGCACCTCGTCGGGGCCATCGGCCAGGCGCAGGGTGCGCTGGCCAGCATAGGCGTAGGCCAGCGGGAAATCGTCGCTCACGCCGCCGCCGCCATGGGCCTGGATGGCCATGTCGATGATGTCGCAGGCCATGTTGGGTGCCACCACCTTGATCATGGCGATCTCGGCCTTGGCGACCTTGTTGCCGACGGTGTCCATCATGTACGCGGCCTTGAGCGTGAGCAGGCGCGCCATCTCGATGCGGCAGCGCGCATCGGCGATGCGCTCGTGCCAGACCGACTGGGCCGACACCGGCTTGCCGAAGGCCACGCGGCTGTTCAGGCGCTTGCACATCAGCTCCAGCGCGCGCTCGGCCGCGCCGATGGAGCGCATGCAGTGGTGGATGCGGCCCGGGCCCAAGCGGCCCTGCGCGATCTCGAACCCCCGGCCTTCGCCGAGCAGGATGTTGCCCACCGGCACGCGCACGTCCTTGAGCACCACTTCCATGTGGCCGTGCGGCGCGTCGTCGTAACCGAACACCGACAGCGGTCGCACCACGGTGATGCCCTTGCTGTTGGCTGGCACGATGATCATGGACTGCTGCGAGTGGCGCGGCGCATCGGGGTTGGTCTTGCCCATCACGATGTAGACCGCGCAGCGCGGGTCACCGGCGCCGGAGGACCACCACTTGCGGCCGTTGATGACGTAGTGGTCGCCGTCGCGCTCGATGCGGCACTGGATGTTGGTGGCGTCCGACGAGGCGACCTCGGGTTCGGTCATCAGGAAGGCCGAGCGGATCTCGCCGCGCAGCAGCGGCTCCAGCCACTCGTCCTTGAGTTCCTCGCTGGCGTAGCGCTCGAAGGTTTCCATGTTGCCGGTGTCGGGGGCCGAGCAGTTGAAGACCTCGGCCGCGAAAGGCACGCGGCCCATGATCTCGCACATGGGCGCGTACTCGAGGTTGGACAGGCCCTGCGGCGCGCGCGGGCTGCGCGGCAGGAACAGGTTCCACAGGCCGGCCTTGAGCGCCTTGGGCTTGAGTTCCTCGATGATCGTGGTGGGCAGCCAGGGGTTGCCCTTGGCGCGGTTGGCGGCGATCTCGGCGAAGAAGCGCGCTTCGTTGGGGTAGATGTGCTCGTCCATGAACGCCAGCAAACGCTCGCGCATGTCCTTGACCTTGTCGGTGTAGTCGAAATTCATCTTGGCTCCAGTGGAAAAAGGGTGTGGGTGTGAAGAGGGTCAGCGGGCGCTGGCGAAGCCCCAGGCCATCTCGGCCAGGGGGCGGGCGCCGGCGGCGGATTTCACCGCCTGTTCGTTGGACGCGGTGCCGGTTTCCACCCGCTTGGCAATGCCCTGCAGGATGGCCGCGAGGCGGAACATGTTGTATGCCAGGTAGAAGTTCCAGTCCGCTTTGAGTTGCTCGGGGCTGGCGATGCCGGTGCGTTCGCAGTAGCGCGAGATGTAGGCGTCTTCGGAAGGGATGCCCAGCTCGGCCAGGTCGAGTCCCTGGATGCCGCGGAACATGCCGGGCGGGATGTGCCAGGACATGCAGTGGTAGCTGAAATCGGCCAGCGGGTGGCCCAGCGTCGAGAGTTCCCAGTCGAGCACGGCGAGCACGCGCGGCTCGGTGGCGTGGAACATCAGGTTGTCGAGGCGGAAGTCGCCATGCACCACCGACACCATGGACTCGTCGCGCGCCATGGCCGGGATGTTCTGCGGCAGCCATTCCATGAGGCGGTCCATCTCCGGGATGGGCTGCGTGATGGAGGCCTGGTACTGCTTGCTCCAGCGGCCGATCTGGCGCTCGAAATAGTTGCCGGGCTTGCCATAGTCGGCCAGGCCGATCGCGTCGGGCTTGACGGTGTGCAGCGCCGCCATGACGCGGTTCATCTCGTCGTAGAGGGCGGCGCGTTGCGCGCGGTCCATGCCGGGCAGCGACTGTTCCCAGAGCACGCGCCCGTCCACGCACTCCATGACATAGAAGGCCCGGCCGATCACCGATTCGTCTTCGCACAGCACGTGCATCCGCGCCACCGGCACACCCGTGCCGTGCAGCGCGCTCATCACACGGAACTCACGCTCGATCGCATGGGCCGAGGGCAGCAGCTTGGCCACGGGCCCGGGCTTGGCCCGCATCACGTAGGCGCGTTGCGGCGTGATGAGCTTGTAGGTGGGGTTGGACTGGCCGCCCTTGAACATCTCCACCGAGAGCGGGCCGGCGAAGCCCGGCAGCCGGTCTGTCAGCCAGCGTTCGAGGGCCGGGATGTCGAAGATGTGTTGTGCCGCAACGGGCCGGGTGCCGACGAAATTCTGGGTGTCGCTCATGGTGTGCGGCTCAAGGCCGTTGTGGGTTGACGGGCCTGAAGCAGCAGTGGCGACAACGCCGGGGTCAGGACTCGGCTTCGGCGATGCGCATGAGCATGTCGCGGTTGCGCACCACCACACCGCCTTGTTCGATGCGGATCGCGTCCTCGCGCTCCATCGACTTGAGCTCCTGGTTCACGCGCTGCCGCGACGCGCCCAGCAGCTGCGCCAGTTCCTCCTGCGCGAGTTGCAGGCCGATGCGCATTTCGCTGCCGTCGGCCAGGCAGGGCACGCCGTAGCTGCGCACCAGGTGCAGCAGCTGTTTGGCCAGCCGCGCGCGCAGGGGCAGGGTGTTGAGGTCTTCTACCAGGCCGAACAGCGTGCGGATGCGCCGTGCCTGCAGTCGCATGAGCGCTTCGTACAGCTCCACGTGCGAGGCCAGGATCTTCTGGAAATCGGTGCGCGCCACGCACAGCAAGGTGGTGGCGCCATGCGCGTAGGCATCGTGCGTGCGCTGGTCGCCGTCGAACATCGCCACATCGCCGAACCACACCCCGGGCTCCACATAGGTCAGCGTGATCTGCTTGCCCGAGAGCGAGGTCGAACTCACGCGCACCGCCCCACGGGCGACCGCCGACCATTCGGTCGGTGGGTCGCCGCGTGCGACGATGAGGTCGCCGTCCTTGAATCGCTTGACGTGGGCGCATCGGAGGATGTCGTGACGCAGGGAAGGTGAAAGGCTGCTGAACCAGCGACCGTTGTTGATCGCCTCGCGTTCTTCCATTGTCAGAATCGGTTCGTCCATGGGCTGTCTTTTGAGTGACTGAGGGTGGCCTTCATTGTCGCCACTGGGACGCGGCGGACAGATCAGGGTATGCGCGCAGACCGCGTCAACGGTAGTTGGCGGCCCGCTTTTCCATGAAGGCCGTGATGCCTTCGCCCGCGTTGGCGTGGTGCAGGTTGCGCACGAAATGATCGCGCTCGGCCGACAGCTGCGCGTGCAGCGTGACCGTCGGGGCGTCGTTGGCGAGTTCCTTGATGCTGCTGAGCGCGTTGGGCGCGCGCGCATTGAGGCGTTCGCACAGCGTCAGCGCGTCGTGCAGCGCTTCTCCAGGCGTGCTGGTCTGGGTGATGACGCCCAGTTGCTGCAGCCGCTCGGCGCCGATGCGTTCACCGCACAACAGCAACTGCAGCGCCGTGGCCCGGGGCAGGGCGCGCATCAGGCTCCAGGTGGCCCCGCCATCGGGCGACAGGCCCACGCTGCTGTACGACATCGCGAACACGCTGTTCTGCGCGGCGATCACCAGGTCGCAGGCAAGCGCCAGTGAAAAACCGGCACCGGCGCACGCGCCTTCCACGGCCGCCACCACGGGCTTGGGGAAGGCGCGGATGGTCTCGATCCAGTTGTGCAAACCCTCGATGCTCTGCGCCTGCACCTCGGGCGGCTGCTGCCGGTTGGCCAGCAGCCGCTGCAGGTTGCCGCCGGCACAGAAGTGCGCGCCTTCGCCCGTGAGCACCACGCTGCGCACTTCGGGGCTGCTTTCGGCCACGTTGAGCGCTTCCACGCCAGCGGCGTACATGTCGGGGCCGAGGGCGTTGCGGTGTTCCGGGTTGCTGATGGTCAGCACCATGGTCTGGCCATGGCTGTGGCTCTTGAGGCTGGCGGTCATGCGGTGTCGGTCCTTGCGGTCGGGAATCAGGCTTCTTCGTGCGTCAGGCTCAGGCCCAGCGCACCACGGCGGCGCAGCCAGGGGGAAGGGCGGTAACGCGGGTCGCCGTACACCGTCTGCAGGTTGAACAGGATCTCCAGCAGGTTGGTGGGACCAATGCGGTCACCCATGGCCAGCGGCCCCATCGGGTAGCCCAGGCCGAGGGTGACCGCCACGTCCAGGTCGGCCGGCGAGCAGATGCCCTGCTGGCACATGTCGGTCGCGATGTTGACGATGGTGGCCACCACGCGCTGCGTGACGAAACCACCGCTGTCGCGCACCACGCTCACGGCCTTGCCGTCGCTGGCGAACAGGGCGTGCGCGGCGTCGCGCATGTCGGCCCGGGTGGCGGGGTTGGTGGCCAGCACGCGGCGGCGGGTGGAGGCGTCGTCGAGCATCATGTCGATGCCCACGGTGCGCGACGCGTCCAGGCGTTCCACGGCGGCCAGCGTGGTCACGTCCAGACCCAGCGGCGCCACCAGAATGAGCGCGGCGGCCGACGGTGCGGCGGCGGTCTCGATCTGCGCGCCCAGGTTCTTGAGCAACTGATAGAGCTCGGCCCGGCGGGCTGCCTTGGGCGAGACCCAGACCGGTGGCAGCTCCGCGACGGTCGGCGCGGCCACGTCGGCCGGCACCTGGGCCACGCCCTTGTCGTAGGCATAGAAACCTTCACCGACCTTCTTGCCCACCACGCCCCCAGCCAGGCGCTGGGCGGTGATCACGCTGGGGCGGTAGCGCGGCTCCTCGAAATACTGGTGGTAGATCGACTCCATCACGGGGTGCGACACGTCCAGCGCCGTCAGGTCCATCAGCTCGAACGGGCCGAGCTTGAAGCCCATCTGGTCCTTGAGGATGCGGTCGATGGTGGCGAAATCGGCCACGCGTTCGCCCACCACGCGCAGGGCTTCGGTGCCGTAGCCGCGGCCGGCGTGGTTGACGATGAAGCCCGGCGTGTCCTGTGCCGAGACCGGCGTGTGGCCGAACTGGCGGGTGTAGTCCGTCAGGCGCTGGCAGACCGTGGCGCTGGTCTTGAGGCCGGCAATGACCTCGACCACCTTCATCAGGGGCACCGGGTTGAAGAAGTGGTAGCCAGCGAGTTGGGCCGGGCGCTTGAGCGCGGCACCGATCGAGGTGACCGAGAGCGACGAGGTGTTGGTGGCCAGCACCGCATCGGGTTGGACGATGGCTTCGAGATCGGCAAACAGGCGTTGCTTGACGTCGAGCCGTTCGACGATGGCTTCCACCACCAGATCGCAGGGCGCGAGGTCGGTCAGCGCGCCGGCCAAATGCACCCGTGCAAGGCAGTCTTCCATCTGGCTGGCCTCCATGCGGTTCTTGCCCACCAGCGTCTGCCAGGTGCCTTGAAGGGCGGCGCGGGCGGCCTCCGCCGCGCCGGCCTGCACGTCGAAGAGCCAGACCTGGCTGCCGGCCTGGGCCGCCATCTGGGCAATGCCGCGGCCCATGGCACCGGTCCCGACGATGCCCGTATGAAGAAATATGGGTTGCATAAGTGTGTTGTATTTGGAATGAGGGTGCCTGGAGCTATGACAAAATGATCCAACGAAAGAACGAAGGGCTTCCAACGTGCGCCAGACATGGACAGGCTGTATTTTGCTATTAACTGCGCTGGGCAGTTCGGCGGCCACGCTGGGGCGGCACAGTGGTGCAGCTGTCATCGGACAACCTCTCGATGTCCGGGTCCAGGTTCTTCTCGCTCCGGGTGAGGATCTCACCAACCAGTGCCTCAATGCGGATGTCTTTTTTGGCGATACGCAAGTGTCGCCCGGTCTGGTTCGCAGCACGCCCCAGAAAGCCGAGGCCGAGTCCTCGGTGCGCATCCAGACCCGGCAGCCCATCAACGAACCCATCGTCACCTTGTACGTGCGCGCCGGCTGCGGCACCGCGTTCACCCGCCGCTTCGTGCTGCTGGCCGACCCGCTCAACGAGCCGATGGCGCCGGTCGACCGATCCAACAACCCGGTGGCCGTGACGCCCCCGGCGGTGGCGCAGGCGCCTTCCACGCCTGCGGGTCCCGGTGTCGCGGGCGGCAGCCCGGTTGAGAGCAGCACCGCCAGCGCTCGGCCGCCCGTTGCGGCTGGCCCTGTGGCTTCGCCATCGGCACGGCCTGCGCCCAAGCCCGCCGCGAAACCGGGTGCCACCGCGTCGCCCCGTGCGAGCAGTGTGGTGCGCCGTCCACCGGCACCCCCTGCGGCGCCCCGCCTGCAGCTGGACCCGATCGATCTGGATGCGGGCATCGAGCGCGATCCGACGCTCAAGCTCTCGCCCTTCTTGCTGAGTGAGCCCGCCACCTCCGAAGAAGCCCGCGCCGCCGCCGGCCTGCTCTGGAAGTCTCTCAGCGCGTCGCCGGAAGACATCCTGCGGGACGCTCAGAAACTCGCGGCGCTGGAGGCGGAAGCCGAGCAACTGCGCAACGCCCGGGCCCAGAGCCAGAACAGCATTGGCGAGCTGAACGCCCAACTGAACGAGGCGCGTGACCAGCGCTACCGCAACTGGCTGGTGTACCTGCTGGGCGCGCTGCTGTTGCTGACGCTTCTGGCGCTGCTGATGGCGTCGCGCCGCCGTCCAGCGCAGGCCGGGTCCGAGGCATCCCGTGCGTGGTGGTCCTCGACGCCTGAAGACAAAACCCTGCCGGCACAGCTTCGCAAACCCGTGCGCCAGGGCGCTCCGACGGTGGCGGCACCCGCGCCCGGCGGCGTGGAACTCGACCTCCACCTGGATCAGGATTCGTCGCTGGACGATTTGCAGGCCCTCGATGGCGCCGCTGCGCGCGAGAGCGATCCACAGCCGGAATCGGCGGTTGCGCTGCCATCGCGCGACCGTCGGGATTTTTCACCGAGCGCCTTGGGCATCTCCCGTTCGGTGGCCACGGAAGAGTTGTTCGACATTCAGCAGCAGGCCGACTTTTTCGTGTCGCTGGGTGAGGACGAACAGGCCATCCAGGTGCTGCGCAACCACCTGGCCGAGAGCCATGAGCCCAGCCCCCTGGCTTACCTGGATCTGTTCAAGCTCTATCACCGCCTGGGGCGCCGCGAAGACTACGACGCCCTGCGCGACGAGTTCAACCACGTCTTCAATGCCGGCGCGCCGCCCTTCAACCGCTACACCGACGGTGGCCGAGGCCTTGAAGCCTACGAAACGGCCTTCAGCCGCATTCAGTCGCTGTGGCCGGAGCCCCGGGTGCTGGACCTGATCGAGGAATCGATCTTCCGCGACGCCAGCGACGACGAAGTCGAGGTGTTCGATCTCGAGGCGTACCGGGAGCTGTTGCTGTTGCACGCGATGGCCAAGGAGCTGATCAAGCGAGACGAGCCGTCCGCGGCAAAGCACAGCGAATTCCGGCACACGAACATGCAACCGCTGAAAGCCGACGGCCGGCGTCCGAGCGCGCCAGCCGGCAAGAAGCCCCCCGTCGCTGAAGAGCCTGCTGGCGGTCGCAACACCCAGCCGATGGACCTGGGTGTGCTGGTGCCTGCGTCCTCCCACCTGGGCCTGGACATCAACCTGAACGACCTCTCCGAGTTCTCTGCCTTCGAGGCCTTGTTGCCAGAGGTATCGCCGCCTGTGGAGCCGACCGCCAAGGCGGGTGACGCCCAGGACCTGCCCCTGAGCAACCTGATCGATTTCGAGGTGTTGGACTTCATGCCGCCCGACGACGAGCCAGGCTCGAAGCCGGATGGCAAACGCTGACGCCCTTGGGACCCAGAAAAAACGCCGGTGACAACCGGCGTTTTTTCTGGGGTGAGGTCGATCGCAGCCATCAGCGTCGAACCTGCAGCGCGCCTGGATTGACGATATTGGTCGGTGTGCCCTTGATGTAGTTGACCACGTTGTCGAACGCGGAGGAGAAGTACATCTCGTAGCTGTCCTGCTCGACATAGCCGATGTGGGGCGTGCAGATGCAGTTTTCGAGCCGCAGCAGGGCATGGCCTTGCAGGATGGGCTCGGATTCGAACACGTCGATCGCGGCCATGCCCGGGCGACCCCGGTTCAGCGCGGCGATCAGCGCCTCGGGCTGGATGAGCTCGGCGCGGGAGGTGTTGACCAGCAGCGCGGAGGTCTTCATGGCGGCGAGGTCTTCGGGTGTCACACAGCCCGCGTTGGTCTCGCTCAGCCGCAAGTGCAGGCTCAGCACGTCGGCCGTTTCAAACAGGGCTGCCTTGCTGGGGGCCACATCGAAACCATCGGACGCGGCGCGGGCACAGCTTTCTTCGCTGCCCCACACGATCACGCGCATGCCGAAGGCCCGCCCGTAACCTGCCACCATCTGCCCGATGCGGCCGTAGCTCCAGATGCCCAGCGTCTTGCCACGCAGCACCATGCCCACGCCGAAGTTGGCCGGCATGGCCGCGGCCTTCAGCCCGGCCTGTTGCCAGGCGCCATGCTTGAGGTTGGAGACGTATTGCGGGATGCGGCGCATGGCCGCAAGCATCAGGGCCCAGGTGAGCTCGGCGGTGGAGACGGGTGAACCCACGCCCTCGGCCACCGCGATGCCACGCTCGGTGCAGGCATTGACGTCCACATGCCCGCCCACGCGCCCGGTCTGGGCGATGAGTTTGAGCCGGGGGAGTTTTTCAACCAGTTGACGGGTGATGGCGGTGCGTTCCCGGATCAGGACCAGCACATCGGCATCGCGCAATCGGATGGACAGCTGGCCCACGCCCTTGACCGTGTTGGTGAAGACTTTGGCCGGGTAAGGCTCCAGTTTCTCGGCACACCGCAGTTTGCGCACAGCGTCCTGATAGTCATCAAGGATCACAATATTCATGACCCTATTGTGCCTTCACCTCCCAGGCCTTCCGGGCCGCTGACCCCTGGTTACAAGCAGGCACGGCGCGCCGGGAGCCTGGAGGATGGCCGTGTGCTCGCTGGCGGCGGCCGAGTTCAGGCCGCGCGCGTGGACAGCTGGCGTTCCTGGTCGGCCAGTCGATCGAGTTCGGCGCACACATCGTTGATGCGGCCCGAGATCACCAGCCTGACACCGGCCCGGTGCGCTGCCGCGGGACCAGTCTGCTGCAGCACGCGCACGCGAGGCACAGGCTCCGCTGCCGGTGGCACGGCCCGCAAGACAGGTGACGTGCGGGCCGTGCTGGCGCGCTTGAGCCACCCGGCACGCGCAAATCGCTGCACAGCCCGCGTGGCCACGGGCTCGTTGGCGGCCGGTGCCCGGCGAAGAGCGGGAGAGGGCAACCAGCAGTCGATCAACTGCAAAGGGGCGCGCCACGTGTTGGTGTTGAAAATTTTTCCCATGCGAAACTCCATTGGGTGGGGTTGAACACAGGCAGGATTGCAAAATCAAACGCCTTCGCAGGGATGTGTCCTTGTGGTGGGTTGTGCACCCACCGGGACCAAACGCCCGCCACCTGCTGAGGCGACACGGACCGGGATCGGTCAGAGCTGGAAGCTGTTGCGGATCAGGCCCACGGCGAGTCCTTCGATTTCGAAGGGTTCGCCCGGCTCGACGACGATGGTCTTGTAGTCGGGGTTTTCCGCGTGCAATTCAATCAGGTGCTGGCGCCGCATGAAGCGTTTGACGGTGACGTCGTCACCCAGGCGGGCCACCACGATCTGGCCGTTCTTGGCTTCCTTCGTGGCCTGCACGGCGAGCAGGTCGCCGTCCATGATGCCGATGTCGCGCATGGACATGCCACGCACCTTGAGCAGGTAGTCGGGCGTGCGCTGGAACAGGCTGCGCTCGACCTGGTAGGTCTGGTCCACATGCTCCTGCGCCAGGATGGGCGAACCGGCTGCGACGCGACCGATCAGGGGGAGCACCAGCTGGGCCAGGCTGGGGATCGGCAGTGTAAGCTGGCGCCCGCGCGAATCGTTGATGGACTGCAGGTCTTCGCTGCGCAGGCGGATGCCTCGCGAAGTGCCACTGACCAGTTCGATCACGCCCTTGCGCGCCAGCGCTTGCAGATGCTCTTCGGCGGCATTGGCCGACTTGAACCCGAGTTCGCTGGCAATTTCGGCACGGGTGGGCGGTGCGCCGGTGCGTGCGATCGCCGTCTGGATCAATTCCAGAATCTGTTGCTGCCGGGCGGTGAGCTTCGGTGCGGTATGGGGCATGTCGAGCATGAGGACCTCGTCGGGAACGTGGTGGCCAAGGGGAACGCCATCTGGGAAGACAGGAACAACGCGGGAAGTGGCTGATACCTGTTTTCTTATCCAGTATCTGTATTTTTAACCAGTTTTCAAGGATTGGCAAGTGGTGGACACAAATCAGGGCCGGCGGCTCGTGATCCTGGGCACGGGCGGCACCATCGCCGGGCGTGCGGCGCAGGCGGGCGACAATGTGGGCTACGTGGCGGGGCAGGTCGGCGTGGCCGATCTGGTGGCGGCCGTGCCGGCTTTGGCCGGCATGCCTCTGGCAGTGGAACAAGTCGCCCAGATCGACAGCAAGGACATGGGCCTGCCGGTGTGGCAGGCGCTGGCGGCACGGCTCCAGGTGCATCTGGACGATTGCCAGGTGTCCGCGGTGATCGTGACGCACGGCACCGACACCCTGGAGGAAACGGCGTTCGTGCTGCAGCGCCTGCTCCAACCCACCAAGCCCGTGGTGCTGACCTGCGCGATGCGCCCGGCTTCCGCGCTGGTGCCGGATGGGCCGCAGAATCTTGCCGACGCGCTGGCCGTGGTGCGGCAGGGGGAGGCCGGCGTGGTGGTGGTGTGTGCCGGAGAGGTGCACGGCGCGCTGGAGGTGGCGAAGGTGCACACTTACCGCCTGGACGCTTTTGACTCCGGAGACGCGGGGCCGCTGGCTTGTGTGGAGGAGGGGGAGGTGCGCCGTTTCCGATCCCGGGGCGCCTCCGTTGCTTCCCACGATCCAGCCCCGCTGGCCCGCTTCCTGGCGGCCGATGCCCTGCCTCGGGTCGAACTGGTGACCAGCCATGCCGACGCGGACGGCAGCCTGGTGCGGGCCTTGATGGCGCCAGGCGCTGCCCGTCCCTTGCGGGGCATCGTGGTGGCCGGCACGGGCAACGGCACCGTTCACCAGGCGCTGACCGATGCGCTGAATGCCGCGCAGGCACAAGGGGTGCGGGTGGTGCTGGCGACGCGTTGTGCGCGCGGAAGGGTGGTGCCGCACGCTGGCCTGCCGTTCGCGCACTCGGCCGGGCTCTCGCCGGTCAAGGCCCGGTTGGCGCTGGCGCTGGACCTGCTGATGGAATGACGCGATGTTCGCCGCGCTCGGTGCCCACGCCTGGGCGTACCCCATGCTGGAAGTGGCCCATCTGCTGGGCGTGGCGCTGTTGCTCGGCAACCTGACGCTGCTGGAACTGCGGGTGTTCGGCTGGGGCCAGAGCCTGCCTATGGAGCCTCTAGCGAAACTGAGCCTGGGCCTGGTGGCGGTGGGTTTCGCGCTGGCCGCCGTGTCGGGCCTTCTGATGTTCGGTACCCAGGCCGGGGAACTGCTGGCCAATCGCGTGTTCACAGCCAAGATGGTGTTGATCATGCTGGCGGGATGCAACGCCGGCTGGTTTCACGCCCGCCGATCGCTGCAGTGCCAGGACCGCACCGCGCGCCTCTTGATGCTGCTGTCGTCGGCCTTGTGGCTGCTGGTGCTGACCTGCGGCCGTTGGATCGGTTACGTGTGATGGGAAGGAGATCTTCATGCAACGACGTGATGTGATTCAGACCGGCGCCTGGCTGGGCCTGGGGGGTTGGGCGGGTGGGGCGCTGGCCCACCATGGCTGGAGCAGCTTCGACCAGGACCGGCCGATCTACCTGGAGGGGCGGGTGGTCGAGGTGAAGTGGCGCAACCCGCACGCCGAGCTGGTGCTGGAGTTGCCCGAGGCCCTGCGCCTGCCGACCGACCTCGGCCAACGCCCTTTGCCTGCCCAGACGGCGGGCATCGACGGGCCCGCGCTGTTGGCCAAGACCGTGTTGCCCACGCGCCGCGACCGGCGCTGGGAGATCGAACTGGCGCCGCTGTTCCGGTTGGGGCAATGGCAGATGCCTGAGGTCAAGACCGGGGCCTCCCTGTCCACCGTGGGCTTCACGTTCAAGGACGAGAAGGGCGAAGCGATCCTGCGCGCCGAGTACGTGTTTCTGGAGGGCAAGGCCTACGGCCTGCGCTCCAGCCCGGCTTGAGTTCTTCTGAAAGCAGAACACCCGGCACGTGGCCGGGTGTTCTGCGGGACGCCGGGGTGGCTTACTTCGACAGCGCCTCGAAGGCGCGTGCCGTGATGTCCTCGACCGAGCCCATGCCGCTGATGGCGCGGTACTTGGGCGCGGCGGCCGCGTCCGAGCGCGCCCAGCTGCTGTAGTAGTCCACGAGGGGACGGGTCTGTGCGCTGTAGACCTCGAGCCGCTTCTTCACGGTCTCTTCCTTGTCGTCTTCGCGCTGGATCAGCGGTTCGCCGGTCACGTCGTCCTTGCCTTCCACCTTGGGCGGGTTGAACTTGACGTGGTAGGTGCGGCCCGAGGCGGGGTGCGAACGGCGGCCGCTCATGCGTTCGATGATGGCGTCGAACGGCACGTCGATTTCCAGCACGTAGTCCAGCTTCACGCCGGCGGACTTCATGGCATCGGCCTGCGGAATGGTGCGCGGGAAGCCGTCGAACAGGAAGCCGTTGGCGCAGTCGGACTGGGCAATGCGTTCCTTGACCAGGTTGATGATGAGGTCGTCGCTGACCAGACCGCCGGATTCCATCACGGCCTTGGCTTGCAGCCCCAGGGGGGTGCCGGCCTTCACCGCCGCGCGCAGCATGTCGCCGGTGGAGATCTGGGGGATGCCGTATTTTTGGCAAATGAACGTGGCTTGCGTTCCTTTGCCGGCACCCGGGGCGCCCAACAGAATCAGTCTCATCGCTTTCCTTTTTTCAGAGTTTCAATGGCGTGGCCGCTTGTCTCGAGCGGCGGCCCCAGGGCGTGGGAGCCGGGGCGACCGGTCGAGGATAGCACGGGCACCCTTCGCTCTGGCTGACAGGAAAAGGGCTCCGCCGCCCGCCGCAAGGCCCGTAATTCAGGCCTTGGCGAGCAGCTCGCGCACCCGTTGAAGATCTTGCGGCGTGTCCACGCCGGGGCCCGGTGCATGGGCCGTCATGTGCACCGCGATGCGGTAGCCGTGCCAGAGCACGCGCAATTGCTCCAGCGACTCGATGGCTTCCAGCGACGAAGGCTCCAGCTGGGGAAACTGCCGCAGGAAGCCGGCGCGATAGGCGTAGATGCCGACGTGGCGCAGTGGCGCAGGGGTCGGCAGCGTGCTCATGGGTTGGCCGGGTGCCATGCCATCGCGCCACCAGGCGATGGGTGCGCGGCTGAAGTACAGCGCGGTGCCCATGCGGTCGAGCACCACCTTCACCACATTGGGATTGAGGAAGTCGGTCGTGCTGTCGAGGGGGTGGGCGGCGGTGCTCATTACGCAATCGTCGCGGCGCCGCAGTTCGGCCGCCACGGCGTCGATCAGCGTCGGCTCGATCAGTGGTTCGTCGCCTTGCACATTGACCACCAACGCCTCATCCGCCAAGCCGAGCAGGGCGCAGGCTTCGGCTAGGCGGTCGCTGCCGGAGGGGTGGTCGGTTCGCGTGAGCAGGGCTTGCACGCCGTGGGCGGCGCAGGCGTCGACGATGCGCGGATCGTCGGCCGCCACCACGCAGCGCGAGGCGCCGCTCTGCATCGCGCGCTGCGCCACGCGCACCACCATGGGCACGCCGGCGATGTCGGCCAGGGGTTTGTCGGGCAGGCGAGTGGAGGCCAGCCGGGCGGGAATGAGGACGGTGAAGTCGGCCGCCGCGGTGGGCAGGCTCATGCGAGCGGGGCGGGGGCCGATGGGCGCGCCGCTTCCTCTTCGCTGATCGTGCGGGCCTCGTGTTCGAGCAGGATGGGAATGCCGTCGCGCACCGGGTAGGCCAGTCGCGCGCTGCGCGAGAGCAGTTCCTGCTTGTCGCGGTCAAAGATCAGAGGGCCCTTGGTGACCGGGCAGACCAGCAGTTCGAGCAGTTTGGTGTCCATGGCGGAATGATAGTCGCGCCGGCTGGATCCGGGTTTCAAGGCGCGGGGCGCCAGGCGGCCAGATGGGCGTCGACCGCCTCGAAAAACGCCGGGTCGGGCGTGAGTTCGAGCGGGACGGCCCAGGCTTGCGCGGAGCCGTCTGCCGGCAAAAGGGCAAAGAGTTTGGTCGCGTCCTTCTCGGTGCAGACCAAGGGGTGCCGCGCGCCGTGCACCAGCTCGGCGTAGGCCGCCGGGTCGGCGTGATCCGGCAGGGCCACCTGCTGCGTGGGGGCGAGGCCGGCCTCCCGCAGCATGTCAAAGAACACCTCGGGCCGGGCGATGCCGGCAACCGCGGTCAGCGGCGCGCCCTTCAATCGCGACAGTTCGATGCGCTGGCCCCGGGGGCCGACGGCATGGGCGGCCAGTTGCCGCACCGCCCCGAACGCGGACATGTCCGGCGCCGCCACACCCGTGGCGGCCGGTGCACCGGCGCGGCCTTGCCGCAGGAGAAGGTCGGGCCTGAACGGCGCGTGGCGCGCGGGCGGCCAGGGTTCGCGCAGCAGGCCGGCGGGCAGCAGCCAACCGTTGCCCACGCCGCGGTCGTCAAACACCGCGATGGCCAGTTGCCTCGCCAACGCGAGGTGCTGCAGCCCGTCGTCGCACACCAGCACATCCACGTCGGGGTGGGTGGCGCGCAGCGCGCGCGCGGCATCGACCCGGCGAGCCGCCACGCAGACGGGGACGCCAGTGCGCTGGTGGATCAAGAGGGGCTCGTCCCCGGCTTCGCTGGCTGGCGTGTCGGCGTGCACATGGGTCACGCCGGTGGCGTGCCGGCCATGACCCCGCGAGACCACACCGGGATGCCAGCCCTGCACCTGAAGGTGCTTGACCAGCGCGATGGTGCAGGGTGTCTTGCCCGCACCGCCGACCACCACGTTGCCGACCACGACGACCGGCACATCGATCTGGTGAACCTTCAGCAGCCCACGGGCATACAGCCCGCGGCGCAGGGCCACGAGCGAGCGGTACAGCAGGGAGACGGGCCAGAGCAGGCAGGACAGCGGGCCGCGTTGCTGGGCGCGCCGCAGCCAGGCGGCTTCCCGCGTCTGCCCCTGGGCCTGGCTCATGGCGGGCACCCGTGGCGCGTCAGGGTTTGCCGCGGGCGGGGGCACCCGTCTGCTGGGTGGCGAACGTGATCTGCACCAGGCCAGCCCGGCGGGCGGCGTCCATCACATTGATGACCGACTGGTGGGTGGCGGCGGCGTCCGCGCTGATGACGATGACCGTGTCGCGGTTGTCCTGCGAGGCTTCCGAGAGCACGCGCGTGAGGACCTCGACGCCCGCGCCCTCGAGCACCTGCCGGTTGATGGAGTAGCGGCCGTCGCTGCCCACCGCCACCACGATCTCGCGCGGGTTCTGTTTGGGCGCCTGCGCATCGGCCACGGGAAGGTTCACCTTCAGTTCGGTGAACTTGCTGTAAGTGGTGGTGAGCATCAGGAAGATCAGCACCACCAGCAGGATGTCGATGAACGGGATCAGGTTGATCTCGGGCTCATCGTGCTCACCGGTGCGGAAGTTCATAGCGTGGGCTTCCGCAGGCTCAGCAGGTGCCGGGCGAAGCGCTCGGCCGCGAGTTCCATGGACAGCAGGTAGCTGTCCACCCGGGCGCGGAAGTAGCGCCAGAAGATCAGCGCGGGGATGGCGATGATCAGGCCGAACGCGGTGTTGTAGAGGGCGATCGAGATGCCGTGCGCGAGCTGGCCGGGGTTGCCCATGCCGGGCACGGCACCAACGGTGTCCACCGCCTGCGAGCCAAAGATCTCGATCATGCCGATGACGGTGCCAAGCAGGCCCAGCAGGGGCGCGGCCGACGCGATCGTGGCCAGCGCGCCCAGGTAGCGCTGCAGCTTGGCGGCGGCCTCGCGGCCCGCGCCTTCCAGGCTGGCGCGCAGATCGTCTTCGGTGGCGCGCGGGTTGACGTTGTAGGTGCGGAAACCGGTGGCGAGCACCGTGCCCAGCACGGAGTTCTGTTCAAGCTGCTTGACCACGTCCGGGCCCGGGATGCCGTTGCGCGAGACCATGATGGCTTCGTCGAGCAGCTTGGGCGGGAAGATCTTGCGCGTTTTGAGGCTGACGAAGCGTTCGATGACCAGGGCCATGCCGAGCACGGAACAGGCGATCAGGGGCCAGATGGGCCAGCCAGCGGCTTGTATGATGGAAAACAAATCAGAACTCCAGGCTAGTGCCACCGGACGCGGGTGGCCTTGAGGGTGCGAACGATTATGTCTCAGGCCCATGTGCGGCCCTCTGAAGGGACCGACCATTCGGCCCCTGCCCATGCCGTCCAGCCAGTCGGGCCTGATTCCTCTCCCTGATGCACAAATTCTGTGGATAACTTTGTGAAAAACTCACCCGCGATGCGCACGAACCCCCGTCCTGGCAGGGCCGGCGACACGTCGATCACAAAACAGGCACTGCAAATGTCTTTGGAATCAAGGCTCTTGGCGGCATCGCGCGGCGCCATTGAAGGGTGTTTCGACATCGCCAGCAACGGCGCGGCTTGTGGACACATTTGCCCCGGAGATGCGCGTGGCTGAATCCTTGTTCGATGCCGATCAGCCGTCCGCGCGGCGTGTGTGGGCAGTTGGTCCGCTGATGCGAGCCGTGGCCGACACCGTGTCGGCCCGATTCAATCCGGTGGCGGTTCGGGGGGAGCTTTCGGGCTTTTCGAGGGCGGCCAGCGGCCATTGTTATTTTTCGCTCAAGGACGACATCGGCCAGGTGCGTTGCGCCATGTTCAGGCGCTCGGCCGAGCAGTTGAGTTTTGCCCCGCGCGATGGCCAGCTGGTCGAGGCGCGTGGCAAGCTCGATGTCTACGGTGCGCGCGGCGATCTGCAGCTCATTGTCGAGTCGCTGCAGCCCGCGGGGCAGGGCGCGCTGTTTGAACAATTCCTCAAGCTCAAGGCCCAGCTGGAGGCCGAGGGCCTGTTCGAGGAGGCCCGCAAACGTCCGCTGCCCGTGCAGCCGCGCAGCATCGGCATCGTCACGTCCCTGGGTGCGGCGGCCTTGCGCGATGTGGTCACGGCGTTGAAGCGGCGGGTGCCCCATATTCCGGTGGTCATCTACCCGGCGGCCGTGCAGGGCGCGCAGGCGCCTGCCGAGCTGTGCGCCGCGCTGCAAACCGCTTACCGGCGGCATGCCGACACCGGCGAGAGCGAGGTGCTGCTGCTCGTGCGCGGAGGCGGGTCGCTGGAAGACCTGTGGTCGTTCAACGACCCGGTGCTGGTGCGCACCATCGCGCAGGCTCCGATGCCCGTGGTGTGCGGCGTCGGACACGAGACCGACTTCACTTTGGCCGATTTCGTGGCCGACCTGCGCGCCCCCACGCCGACCGCGGCGGCCGAGCTGTGCGCACCCACGAAAGTGCAGCGCCTCGGCGAACTGGCCTACCTGCAGGAGCGCCTGAACAATGGCGCCTATTCGGACATCGATCAGCGCGGTCAGCGGCTTGACCGCCTGGCCCAGCGCCTGGGGCGGCCCTCCGGGCGCATCCACGACAGCCTGCGGCACCTGGCCAGTCTGGAGCACGGCTTGCAGCGCAGTGGTTCGCTGGCGATCCAGCGCCAGCACAACCGCCTGCAGACCTTGCAGACCCAGTTGCCGCCATCCTTGCAGCGCGCGCTGCAAGCGCAGCGGCAGCGGTTGCAGCGCGGCCAGACCGCGCTGGGCCTGCTCGATCCGCAACTCGTGCTGCAGCGGGGCTATGCCTTTCTCACCGACGAGCATGGTGCTGCGCTCACGCGCGCCGCTCAGGCCCGACCCGGGCAGCCGCTGCGCGCGACGCTGGCCGATGGCTCGCTGGACGTGAGGGTGGAAGGCTGAATCCCTGAGGGCCGAGAAACCCTGATCGCTCTGCCGTCACTGGCCTTGCCTACAATGCGGAGGCACGATTGCCTTGTGCTCCGCTTCCCGCGGCCAAGCGCGCCATTTCACAACACCAACGCAAGAGGAACCCCCATGGAACACACCCTGCCCAAACTGCCTTACGACCTGGACGCCCTGGCCCCGCACTACAGCCGCGAGACGCTCGAGTACCACCACGGCAAGCACCACAACGCGTATGTGGTCAACCTGAACAACCTGCAAAAGGGCACGGAGTTCGAGAACATGGACCTCGAGTCCATCATCAAGAAGTCCAGCGGTGGCATCTACAACAACTCGGCCCAGATCTGGAACCACACCTTCTTCTGGAACTGCATGAAGCCCAACGGCGGCGGTGAGCCTTCCGGCGCGCTGGCCGCGGCCATCACGGCCAAGTGGGGCAGCTATGCCGCCTTCAAGGAAGCCTTCGTCAAGTCCGCCGTGGGCAACTTCGGCTCGGGCTGGACCTGGCTGGTGAAGAAGGCCGACGGCTCGGTCGACATCGTCAACATGGGCGCCGCCGGCACCCCGCTGACCACGGGCGACAAGGCCCTGCTGACCGTGGACGTGTGGGAGCACGCCTACTACATCGACTACCGCAACCTGCGTCCCAAGTTCGTCGAGACCTTCCTCGACAAACTGGTGAACTGGTCGTTCGCCGAAGCCAACTTCGCCTGATCGCATGCGCCAGCATCAAGGGCTCGGAGGGTGACCTTCGGGCCCTTTTTGCTGTCTGGCGGCATGAAAGCATGCAAATTTTTTTGTGCGTGTTTTGTATTGTGGGAATGTGATCCCAAAAACGAAGGCCTGGCCCTTGCGCTGAAAGCACAATCACGGGATACCGATCACCGTATCCGCGCGACCCGCCTGGATGCCGGTCGGCGCCGCACCCAACAACCTCTGGAGATAAGCAATGAGCAGCCAGCAACCCACCATCATCTACACCCTGACGGACGAGGCCCCCTTGCTGGCCACCAGTGCGTTTCTCCCTGTCATCCGCACCTTCGCGGCGCCGGCAGGCATCAATGTCACCACCGCCGACATCTCGGTGGCCGGGCGCGTGCTGGCGGCTTTCCCTGAGTGCCTGTCCGAGGAACAGCGCGTCAGCGACGACCTCGCCGCGCTGGGCAAGCTCACGCTCAAGCCCGAGGCCAACATCATCAAGCTGCCCAACATCAGCGCGTCGGTGGCGCAGCTGAAGGCCGCCATCAGCGAACTGCAGCAAAAGGGCTACAAGATCCCGGACTTCCCCGAGAACCCGAAGACGGACGAGGAAAAGGACATCCGTGCCCGCTACAACAAGTGCACCGGCAGTGCGGTGAACCCGGTGCTGCGCGAGGGCAACTCGGACCGCCGCGCCCCCGCGCGGTGAAGGAATACGCCCGCAAGAACCCGCACAGCATGGGCGAGTGGAGCCAGGCTTCGCGTTCGCACGTCTCGCACATGCACCACGGCGACTTCTACCACGGTGAGAAGTCCATGACCCTGGACAAGGCGCGCGACGTCAAGATGGAGCTGATCACCAAGAGCGGCAAGACCATCGTGCTCAAGCCCAAGGTCGCGCTGCTGGACCGCGAGGTGATCGACTCGATGTTCATGAGCAAGAAGGCGCTGCTGGACTTCTACGAGAAGGAGATCGAGGACGCGCGCAAGACCGGCGTGATGTTCTCGCTGCACGTCAAGGCGACCATGATGAAGGTCTCGCACCCCATCGTGTTCGGCCACTGCGTGCGCATCTTCTACCGCGAAGCCTTCGAGAAACACGGCAAGCTGTTCGATGAGCTGGGCGTGAACGTCAACAACGGCATGGTGGATCTGTACAACAAGATCACCACGCTGCCGCAGAGCAAGCAGGACGAGATCAAGCGCGACCTGCACGCTTGCCACGAAGGCCGCCCTGAACTGGCGATGGTGGATTCGGCCAAGGGCATCACCAACTTCCATTCACCCAACGACGTGATCGTCGACGCCTCCATGCCGGCGATGATCCGCAACAGCGGCAAGATGTGGGGCGCCGACGGCCGTCTGAAGGACGTGAAGGCCGTGATGCCCGAATCGACCTTCGCCCGCATCTACCAGGAAATCATCAACTTCTGCAAGTGGCACGGCGCGTTCGACCCCAAGACCATGGGCACCGTGCCCAACGTGGGCCTGATGGCCCAGCAGGCCGAGGAGTACGGCTCGCACGACAAGACCTTCGAGATCCCCGAAGACGGCGTGGCCAACATCACCGACCTGGCCACCGGCGAGGTGCTGATGAGCCAGGATGTGGAGCAGGGCGACATCTGGCGCATGTGCCAAGTCAAGGACGCTGCCATCCGCGACTGGGTCAAGCTGGCCGTGACGCGCGCGCGCAACTCGGGCATGCCCGTGGTGTTCTGGCTCGACGCCTACCGCCCGCACGAAGCCCAGCTGATCACCAAGGTCAAGATGTACCTGCACGAGCACAACACGGCGGGTCTGGACATCCAGATCATGAGCCAGGTGCGCGCCATGCGTTACACCCTGGAGCGCGTGATCCGAGGCCAGGACACCATCAGCGCCACCGGCAACATCTTGCGCGACTACCTGACCGACCTGTTCCCGATCATGGAACTGGGCACCAGCGCCAAGATGCTGTCCATCGTGCCCCTGATGGCTGGTGGCGGCATGTACGAAACCGGTGCCGGCGGCTCCGCCCCCAAGCATGTGCAGCAGCTGGTGGAGGAGAACCACCTGCGCTGGGATTCCCTGGGTGAGTTCCTGGCCCTGGCCGTGAGCTTCGAGGACCTGGGCCTGAAGAACAACAATGCCTCCGCCAAGCTGCTGGCCAAGACCCTGGACGCGGCCACCGGCAAGCTGCTGGACAACAACAAGAACCCGTCGCCCAAGACCGGCCAGCTCGACAACCGCGGCAGCCAGTTCTACCTGGCGCTGTACTGGGCCCAGGAACTGGCCGCGCAGACCGAAGACAAGGCGCTGGCCGAGAAGTTCGCGCCCCTGGCCAAGGCGCTGACCGAGAACGAGAAGACCATCGTCAAGGAATTGGCCGACGTGCAGGGCAAGCCAGTCGACATCGGCGGTTACTACAAGCCGGACTTCGCCAAGCTGGAGACCATCATGCGCCCCAGCAAGACGTTCAACGCGGCGCTGGCTTCGCTGAAGGCCTGACGCAAAAAAGGCCACCGGAAACGGTGGCCTTTTTCTTTCCAGAGGTTTATTTGGTGAACGGAGCGCCGTTCAGGCGCGAGCCGGCCTTGATGCCGCGTTTGTCGAACCAGCCCTGATGCATCTCGAGCACGTAGCGCACCGGCTTGGCCGAGCAGTGCGAGTCCAGGCTCTGGGGCTGCATGTTCGCGAGGTTGACGATGGTGCCGTCATCGGCCACGAAAGCGGCGGTCAGCGGCAGCAGCGTGTTCTTCATCCAGAAGCACTGGCCGGAGGGTTGTTCGAACACGAACAGCATGCCCTCATTGACGGGCATGTCCTTGCGGAACATCAGGCCCACCGCGCGTTCCTGGGGCGTGGCCGCGACCTGTGCCTGGATCAGGTGCATGCCGGCCGACAGGCCGACGCGCGGCAACTGGAGCTGAGGACCTTCCTGGGACCAGGCAGGTCCCGACAGCAGGAAGAACAGGCAGATCAGGGGCGTGAGCAGGCGTTTCATGCGGTGAGGCGGGTGAGTCGGGTCAGGCCCGCATTGTCTGCCATCGTGGCACGGCCGGGCGGGGGCTGAAGCTCCGAGTCTAGAATTCGCGCTCTTGTTCCCTTCCTCAGCCCTCTGGATTCCCATCGACATGTACCAGCACATCCGCGTGCCCGCCCAAGGTCAGAAGATCGCCGTCAATGCCGACATGTCGCTCCAGGTGCCTGACGAACCCATCGTGCCTTACATCGAAGGCGACGGCACCGGCCTGGACATCACGCCGGTGATGCTCAAGGTGGTGGACGCCGCCGTGGCCAAGGCCTATGGTGGCCGCCGGAAAATCCACTGGATGGAGGTCTATGTCGGCCAGAAGGCCACCCAGGTCTACGGGCCGGACGTCTGGCTGCCGGAGGAAACCCTGGACGCCTTGCGCGCCCACGTGGTGTCCATCAAGGGGCCCTTGTCCACGCCTGCCGGTGGGCCGTTCCGCTCGCTGAACGTGGCGCTGCGCCAGGCGCTCGACCTCTATGTCTGCCTGCGCCCGGTGCAGTACTTCGAGGGCGTTCCCTCGCCGCTGAAGGAGCCCGAAAAAACCAACATGGTGGTGTTCCGCGAGAACTCGGAAGACATCTATGCGGGGATCGAGTACGAGGCGGGCTCTCCCCAGGCGCAAAGCCTGATCCGCCTGCTTCAGGACGAAATGGGCGTGACCAGCATCCGCTTCCCGGCCACGTCGGGCATCGGCATCAAGACGGTGTCCATGGAGGGCACCGAGCGCCTGATGCGCAAGGCGATCCAGTACGCCATCGACCACGACAAGCCCAGCGTGACCATCGTGCACAAGGGCAACATCATGCGCTACACGGAAGGCGGCTTCCGCGACTGGGCTTACGCGCTGGCCCAGAAGGAATTCGGTGCGGCCTTGCTCGACGGCGGGCCGTGGTGCCAGTTTCGCAACCCGAAGACCGGCCGGGACATCCTCATCAAGGATTGTTTCGCCGACGACTTCCTTCAGCAGATCCTGCTGCGCCCGCTGGACTTCTCGGTGGTGGCCACGCTCAACCTCAACGGCGACTACATCGCCGACGCGCTGGCGGCCCAGGTGGGCGGCATCGGCATCGCGCCGGGTGCCAACCTGTCCGATTCCCTGGCGTGCTTCGAGCCCACCCACGGCCCCGTGCCCAGGTTCGCGGGCAAGGACTACGCCAACCCATGCGCCGAAATCCTCGCCGCCGAGATGATGCTTCGGCACCTGGGCTGGAAGGAGGCCGCCGACGTGGTCATCGCCGCCCTGCGCAGCGCCATCGGCAGCAAGCAGGTCACCCACGACTTCGCCCGGCTGATGTCCGGCGCCACCCAGGTCAGCTGCTCCGGTTTTGGCGACGTGATGATCGAGAGCATGTAAATCGCGCCCGGGCGGCCAAATCCATTCCCTCGCCCGGGCGTGCGGTGGGAAGAAGCGCACGAATGCCGCCCAACTCGGTGGTTTTCAAGCCCGCTTTCGCTTCACAATGAGGCATGGCTGATGCAGGTTGCCACACCCCCCGCCGACCCGAAGGCAATGCTGTTTCGGGCCGTCGGGAGGCTGTTGTATTCCCGCACGATGCGGCGGTGCAATGCGCACCGCTAGAATCATTTTCATGGCCACCCAGAACCCCAAGAAACCGCCCAACCCTGTCGTCTCGCCCCCCAGCACGGGCAGCGACGACTCGGTGGTGCTGGAGCGGCGCGCGCAACGCACCCAACCCCCCAGATGTTCCAGGTGGTCCTGCTCAACGACGATTTCACGCCAATGGAATTCGTGGTGCATGTCATCCAGGAGTTTTTCAGCAAGGACCGGGAGACCGCTACCCAGATCATGCTCAAGATCCATCTGGAAGGAAAAGGCATCTGCGGCGTGTATTCGCGCGACGTCGCCAGCACCAAAGTGGATCAGGTGCTCCAGGCCGCCCGGGCGGCGGGGCATCCGTTGCAATGTCTGAGTGAACCGGTTGAATAAATCCGAATCCACCCCATCTGAGCCCTAGTCAGCCCCTTTTGACCTTTTTGAACCAGACGATTGCCTCTTCGATCACCCAGCCCAAAGGACGTGCCCAATGATTGCCCAGGAACTTGAAGTCAGCTTGCATATGGCCTTTGTCGAGGCCCGGCAGCAGCGGCACGAATTCATCACGGTGGAGCACCTGTTGCTCGCGCTGCTGGACAACCCCAGCGCCGCCGAGGTGTTGCGCGCCTGCTCGGCCAACATCGACGACCTTCGCAAATCCTTGACGAACTTCATCAAGGACAACACCCCGCAGGTGGCCGGCACCGACGAGGTGGACACCCAGCCCACGCTGGGCTTCCAGCGCGTCATCCAGCGCGCCATCATGCACGTGCAGTCCACCGGCAATGGCAAGAAGGAAGTCACCGGCGCCAACGTGCTGGTGGCCATCTTCGGCGAGAAGGACTCGCATGCCGTGTACTACCTGCACCAGCAGGGCGTGACGCGCCTGGACGTGGTGAACTTCATCGCCCACGGCATCCGCAAGAGCGACCCGCCGGAGCCCACCAAGTCGGGCGAAAGCGCGGCCGAGAACGAGGAAGCCAGCGAAGCCAAGGGCAACGAGAAAGCCTCGCCCCTGGAGCAGTTCACCCAGAACCTGAACCAGATGGCCAAGGACGGCAAGATCGATCCGCTGATCGGCCGCGAGTACGAGGTCGAGCGCGTGATCCAGATCCTCTGCCGCCGCCGCAAGAACAACCCGCTGCTGGTGGGCGAAGCCGGCGTGGGCAAGACCGCCATCGCCGAGGGCCTGGCCTGGCGCATCACCCAGGGCGACGTGCCCGAGATCCTCGCCGAGTCGGCCGTCTACTCGCTCGACATGGGCGCTTTGCTGGCCGGCACCAAGTACCGCGGTGATTTCGAACAACGCCTCAAGGGCGTGCTCAAGTCGCTCAAGGACAAGCCCAACGCCATCCTGTTCATCGACGAGATCCACACGCTGATCGGTGCGGGTGCCGCCTCGGGTGGCACGCTGGACGCGTCCAACCTGCTCAAGCCGGCGCTCTCCAGCGGCCAGCTCAAGTGCATCGGCGCGACCACCTTCAGCGAGTACCGCGGCATCTTCGAAAAAGACGCGGCCTTGTCGCGCCGTTTTCAGAAGGTGGACGTGGTCGAGCCGACGGTGGCCGAGACGGTGGACATCCTCAAGGGGCTGAAGTCGCGCTTTGAGGAGCACCATGGCGTGAAATACGCTGTGGCCGCCCTGCAGGCAGCCGCCGAGCTCAGCGCGAAGTACATCAACGACCGCCACCTGCCCGACAAGGCCATCGACGTGATCGACGAGGCCGGCGCCGCCCAGCGCATCCTGCCGGTGTCCAAGCGCAAGAAGACCATCAGCAAGGCCGAGGTCGAGGAAATCGTGGCCAAGATCGCCCGCATTCCCCCGGCGAACGTGTCCAACGACGACCGCAGCAAGCTGCAGACGCTGGAGCGCGACCTCAAGAGCGTGGTGTTCGGCCAGGACAAGGCACTGGAAGTGCTGGCGTCGTCGGTCAAGATGGCGCGTTCGGGCCTGGGCAAGGCGGACAAGCCGATTGGTGCCTTCCTGTTCAGCGGCCCCACCGGCGTCGGCAAGACCGAAGCCGCCAAACAGCTGGCCTACATCATGGGCATCGACCTGATCCGCTTCGACATGTCGGAGTACATGGAGCGCCATGCCGTGAGCCGCCTGATCGGCGCGCCTCCAGGCTATGTGGGCTTCGACCAGGGTGGCCTGCTGACCGAGGCCATCACCAAGAAGCCGCACTGCGTGCTGCTGCTCGACGAGATCGAGAAGGCGCACCCGGACATCTTCAACGTGTTGCTGCAGGTGATGGACCACGGCACCCTGACCGACAACAACGGGCGCAAGGCCGACTTCCGCAACGTCATCATCATCATGACGACGAACGCGGGTGCCGAGACCATGAACAAGGCGACCATCGGCTTCACGAATCCGCGCGAAGCGGGTGACGAGATGGCCGACATCAAGCGCCTGTTCACGCCCGAGTTCCGCAACCGCCTGGATGCGACCGTCAGCTTCAAGGCGCTGGATGAGAACATCATCATGCGCGTGGTCGACAAGTTCCTGCTCCAGCTGGAAACGCAACTGGCCGAGAAGAAGGTCGAGGTCACGTTCACCGACGGGCTGCGCAAGCACCTGGCGAAGAAGGGCTTCGACCCGCTGATGGGCGCGCGTCCGATGCAGCGCCTGATTCAGGACACGATCCGCCGTGCCCTGGCCGACGAACTGCTGTTCGGTCGCCTCACCGAAGGTGGGCGCCTGACGGTGGACATCGAGACCAAGCAGGACGAAGCGGGCAAGGAAACGCAGGAGGTCATGCTCGACATCCAGCCTTTGTCGAAGAAGGAAGGCAAGGCCAAGCCCGAGGAAGCCACGGCGGGCTGAGTTCCGACGACGTCTGAATGAAAAAAGGCCCGGTCATTCCGGGCCTTTTTTCTTGGGCGATCGCCGGATCAGCGCTTCTTGCTGCCGCCCAGCAGGCCACCGAGCATGCCGCGCACGATCTGGCGGCCCAGGCCACTGGCCACGCTGCGGGCCGCGGTTTTGGCCATCGTCTGCACCAGGCCGTCGTACTGCCCGCCACGGGGGCCCGTGCGGCCGAACAGCGCTTCGTTGACCATGTTGCCGAAGCCGCCGCTCTCGGCCGGCGCCTGCTGCTTGTCCGCGCCCGGAATGCGGGGCGTCTTCGCGGCCGAGGACGCTTCGGCGGGTTCCTCCGCGCCGCGTTTTCCGGCGTGGTTGGCAAACATCTCGTAGGCGCTTTCGCGGTCCACCACCTTTTCGTACACGCCCGCCACCAGCGAGTTCTGGCGCAGTTGCTGGCGCTGGGCGTCGGTGATGGGGCCCAGCTGGCTGCCTGGCGGCACCACGAAGACGCGCTCGGTCTCGGTCGGGCGGCCCTTGGGGTCGAGCAGGCTGACCAGGGCTTCGCCCACGGCAAGCTCAGTGATCGCGGCTTCGATGTCCAGCCCCGCCTTGGGGCGCATCGTCTGGGCGGTGGATTTCACGGCCTTCTGGTCGCGGGGCGTGAAGGCGCGCAGCGCGTGCTGCACGCGGTTGCCCAGCTGGCCGAGCACGCTGTCGGGGATGTCCAGCGGGTTCTGTGTGACGAAATAGACCCCAACACCCTTGGAGCGCACCAGCCGCACCACGAGCTCGATGCGCTCGATCAGCACCTTGGGTGCTTCGTTGAACAGCAGGTGGGCCTCGTCGAAGAAGAAGACCAGCTTGGGCTTGTCCGGGTCGCCGATCTCGGGCAGGGTCTCGAACAGCTCGGACAGCATCCACAGCAGGAAGGTGGCGTACAGGCGCGGCGCGTTCATCAGCTTGTCGGCCGCCAGCACGTTGATCACGCCCTTGCCGTCCACCGTCTGCATGAAGTCGGTGATGTCGAGCATGGGCTCGCCGAAGAACTTGTCGCCCCCTTGCTGCTCCACCTGCATCAGCCCGCGCTGGATGGCGCCGATGCTGGCCGCGCTGATGTTGCCGTACTCGGTGGTGAACTGCTTGGCGTTGTCGCCGATGTGCTGCAGCATGGCCCGCAGGTCTTTCATGTCGAGCAGCAGCAGGCCGTTGTCGTCGGCGATCTTGAACACCAGGTTGAGCACGCCGGCCTGGGTGTCGTTGAGGTTGAGCATGCGCGCGAGCAGCAGCGGGCCCATGTCGCTGATGGTGGCGCGCACCGGGTGGCCCAGCTCGCCGAACACGTCCCACAGCGTGGTGGGGCAGGCGTGGGAGGCGGGTGGGGTGATGCCTCGGTCTTTCAGGATGGCGCTCATCTTCTCGCCGAAGCTGCCCGGCTGGCTGATGCCGGAAAGGTCGCCCTTGACGTCGGCCATGAACACCGGCACGCCGATGTTGGAGAACTGCTCGGCCAGCGTCTGCAGGGTCACGGTCTTGCCCGTGCCGGTGGCCCCGGTGATCAGGCCGTGGCGGTTCGCGAGCCCGGGCAACAGCTGGCAGGTGGTGGTGGCGTTCTGGGCGATCAGCATCGGTTCGGCCATGGCAAGGGTTCCTCAGGGAAGGCGGTTCGGGTGAAAACGTAAAATCGCAGGCTTATTAGATCAAAGCCAGAACGGGCAAAAGGACAATTTCGTGGCCGGACACAGCAAATGGGCAAATATTCAGCACCGCAAGGGTCGCCAGGATGAAAAGCGCGGAAAGATCTGGACGCGCGTGATCCGCGAGATCACCGTGGCGGCCCGCCAGGGCGGCGGCGACCCGGCAATGAACCCGCGGCTGCGGCTGGCCATCGACAAGGCCAAGGCCGCCAACATGCCGGCCGACCGCATCAAATACAACGTGGACAAGGCCTCGGGCAACCTGGAAGGCCAGGCCCTGGAGGAAATCCGCTACGAAGGCTACGGCATCGGCGGTGCGGCCGTGATCGTCGACACCATGACCGACAACCGCGTGCGCACGGTGGCCGAGGTGCGGCACGCTTTCAGCAAGTACGGTGGCAACCTGGGCACCGATGGCTCGGTGTCGTTCCAGTTCAAGCACTGCGGCCAGCTGGTGTTCGCGCCGGGAACCTCCGAGGACAAGGTCATGGAAATCGCGCTGGAGGCGGGTGCCGACGACGTGATCAGCGACGGCGACGGCGCCATCGAGGTGCTGACCTCGCCGGTGACGTTCGAGGCGGTCCGCAACGCGCTGGAGGCCGCTGGCCTCAAGCCCGAGGTGGCCGAGGTCACCATGCGGGCCGAAAACACCATCGAGCTGACGGGCGACGACGCCGCGCGCATGCAGAAGCTGCTGGACGTGCTGGAGGACCTGGACGATGTGCAGGACGTGTTCCACAACGCCGAAATCGGCGAATAAAGGTCGGCCCGGATGAAAGTACTCGTGATTGGCGGCGGTGGCCGCGAACATGCGCTGGCCTGGAAGCTGGCCCAGGCCGAAGGCGTGCAACAGGTTTTCGTGGCGCCCGGCAACGCCGGCACCGCGCGCGACCCCGCGCTGACGAACCTCGACATCACCGACAAGGCCGCACTGCGTGCCTGGGCGCAAGGGCAGGGCGTTGCCCTCACGGTGGTGGGCCCGGAAGCGCCTTTGGCGGCGGGTGTGGTGGATGAATTCCGCGCCCATGGCCTGCCCATCTTTGGCCCCACGAAGGCCGCCGCGCAGCTGGAGAGCTCCAAGGCGTTCTCCAAGGCCTTCATGCAGCGCCATGGCATTCCCACGGCGAAGTACCAGACCTTCACCGATCCGGCCGCCGCGCACGCCTACGTGGACACCGAGGGCGCGCCCATCGTGATCAAGGCCGACGGCCTCGCCGCCGGCAAGGGCGTGGTGGTGGCCATGACGGCGGCCGAGGCGCACGAGGCGATCGACTTCATGCTGGTCGACAACACCCTGGGCGTGGCCCACAACGAGGGAGGGGCCCGTGTGGTGATCGAGGAATTCCTCGTGGGAGAGGAAGCCAGCTTCATCGTGCTGTGCGACGGCGAGCATGCCTTGGCCCTGGCGACCAGCCAGGACCACAAGCGCCTGATGGACGCCGACCAGGGCCCCAACACCGGTGGCATGGGGGCGTACTCCCCCGCACCGGTGGTCACGCCGGCGGTGCACGAGCGCGCCATGAACGAGGTGATTCTGCCCACGCTGCGCGGCATGAAGGCCGATGGCATTCCCTACACAGGTTTCCTCTACGCGGGCCTGATGATCACGCCCGACGGGCAGGTCAAGACGCTGGAGTTCAACTGCCGCATGGGCGACCCGGAGACGCAGCCCATCATGATGCGGCTGCGCAGCAACCTGGCCCAGGTCCTGTTGTCCGCCACCCGCGGCGAGCTCGATCGTGTGGCGCTGGACTGGGACCCCCGTGTGGCGCTGGGCGTGGTGCTGGCCGCCGCCGGTTACCCGCTGAGCCCACGCAAGGGCGATGCCATCACCGGCCTGCCGGCCGACAAAGCTGATCGCATGGTCTTCCATGCCGGCACCAGCGGCGCGCCGGGCGCGGTGCAGGTGTCGGGCGGGCGCGTGCTCTGCGTGACGGCGCTGGCGGGTTCCGTGGCCGATGCCCGGCAACGCGCCTACGAAGTGGTGGACGCCATCCACTTCGACGGCATGCAGTGCCGCCGCGACATCGGGTACCGCGCACTTTGAACCCCTTCGCCGACTACCCCGGGCCGCACGCGGTCCGGTTCCGTGGTTCTTCGCTGTCGCGCTGGCTGCTGTCCCGCCTGGGCTGGCAGCTGCGCTTTGATGGTTTTCCTCGCCTGCAGGGCGTGGCCATCGTTTGTCCCCACACCAGCAACTGGGACTTCGTCGTGATGCTGCTGGCCAAGTGGGCCATTGGCGTGCCGGCGCGCTTCTGGGGCAAGGACACGCTGTTCCGCGTGCCCGTGCTGGGCGCCTGGATGCGGTGGCTGGGTGGCATCCCGCTCGATCGCCAGTCGCCTCGCGGCGTGGTGGGGGAGATGGTGGCCTTGATGACCCGGCATCGGCAGGAGGGACGCCTGCTGTGGCTGGCGCTCTCGCCCGAAGGCACGCGCCGGCGCGCGCCAGGATGGCGCAGCGGCTTCTACCAGGTGGCGGTGGGGGCGGACGTGCCCGTGGCCCTGATCCAGCTCGATTACAGTCGCAAGCAGGTGAACGTCACCGACTTCATTCGCCTGAGCGGCGACGAGGCGGCGGACTACGCCCGCATGGCCGCGTCGTACGAGAGCGTGCGCGGCCTGCATCCCGAACTCGCCAGCCCCGTGCAACCTTTGTCCAGGCCCCTTTCCGTCGATCCGGCATGAGCATGCAACAGACCCCCACGTCCTTTGTGCGTGAGTACCTCACCGACCTGCAGGACCGCATCGTCTCCACCGTGGCGCTGGTCGATGGGGGCCGCTTCGTGGTGGACCGCTGGACCAAGCCGGCCGGCGAGCCGCTGCAGGGCAGTGGGGTCACGCAGATCCTCGAGGACGGTGCCGTCTTCGAGCGCGCGGGCTGCGGTTTTTCCCATGTCACCGGGCCCCGCCTGCCGCCTTCGGCCACGCAGCACCGGCCCGAGCTGAGCGGTGCACCCTTCGAGGCCATGGGTGTTTCGCTGGTGTTCCACCCGCGCAATCCCTATGTGCCCACGGTGCACATGAACGTGCGCATGATCGCCGCCACTCCCGAGGGTGGCGAGCCCGTGTGCTGGTTCGGTGGCGGGATGGACCTCACGCCGTACTACGGTTTTGAAGAGGACGCGGTGCATTTCCATCGCTCGACGAAAAACGCGCTCGATCCCTTCGGCGTGGACAAGTACCCGCGCTTCAAGACCTGGTGCGACGAGTATTTCTATCTCAAGCACCGCGATGAGCAGCGCGGCATCGGCGGGGTGTTCTTCGACGATTTCTCCGAGTTGGGCTTCGATGGCAGCTTCGCCATGATGAGTTCGGTGGGTGACGCCTTCCTGGACGCCTACCTGCCCATCGTCGACCGCCGCAAGAACACACCCTACGGCGAGCGCGAGCGCAGCTTCCAGCTGTACCGGCGCGGTCGCTACGTGGAGTTCAACCTCGTCTGGGATCGCGGCACGCATTTCGGGCTGCAGTCCGGTGGACGGGCCGAGTCGATCCTGCTGTCCATGCCGCCGCTGGTGAGCTGGGCCTACAACCGCAAGACGAAAAAAGGCACGCCGGAAGACCGGCTGTACAAGGAGTTCCTGGTGCGCAAGGACTGGATCTGATGGCCTCTACCTCGCCACCCCGGCGCGTGGGCATGTTCGGTGGGGCGTTCGACCCCCCGCATTGGGCGCACCGTGCGCTGGCCGAAACCGCGCTCAACCAACTTGGCCTCGATGCGCTGCACATCCTGCCCACGGGCCATGCCTGGCACAAGTCGCGCGTGCTGTCGCCCGCCGATGACCGCGTGGCCATGTGCGAACTCGCCTTTGGCGATCTGCCGCACGTGCAGCTGGACCAGCGCGAAATCCACCGCGAAGGCCCGAGCTACACCGCCGACACCTTGCGCGAACTCAAGCGCGAGTACCCGCAGGCCCAGCTGTTCCTGATCCTCGGCGCCGACCAGTTGCTGGCGTTCAAGAACTGGGTGCGCTGGCAGGAGGTGCTCGATCTGGCCACGCTGGCCGTCGCCAACCGGGCCACCAACATCGGTGCCGACGCCCCCCTGGACCAAGCCACCGAAACCGACCTCTCCAGCGTCGATCTTCCCTTCGAGCTGCTCAACATGCCTCTGAAGAACATCAGCGCGACGGCCGTGCGCGCCCGCGTGGGCCAACCCGCGCAGAGCACCGGCGCGCTGGATGTTCTGGTGCCCGAGCCCGTCGCACGCTATATTTCACAACACCACCTCTACCAGCCTCCTACATGACCAGCGAAACCACAGCCAAGAAAGACATCCAGCGACTCCAGAGGGCCATCGTCGATGGGCTCGAGGACGTCAAGGGTCAGGACATCGTGGTTTTCAACACCGAGCACCTCTCCCCCTTGTTCGAGCGGGTCATCGTGGCCAGCGGCACGTCCAACCGCCAGACCAAGGCACTCGCCGCCAGCGTGCGCGATGCCGTGCGTGAAGCGGGTTTCGACAAGCCGCGCATCGAGGGGGAAGACAACGGCGAATGGATCATCGTGGACTGCGGCGCCGCCGTGGCGCACGTGATGCAGCCCGTGATCCGCCAGTACTACCGCCTGGAAGAGATCTGGGGCGCCAAGCCCGTGCGCCTCAAGCACGGCACGGAAAAGCCTGCCGCGCCGGCCAAACCCGCCGCGAAGAAGAAGGTCGCCAAGGCGCCTGAGGCCGCCCCCGTTTCGGCCAGGAAGGTGGTGCGCAAGACGGCCGCCAAGGCCGCGCCGCCCGCGCCTGCGAAGAAGAGCCCGGCCAGCACCAGCAAGGCCGCCGCACCCAAGCGCGGCGCCACCGCTGCCAAGAAGGCGCCCCTGCCCAAGGTGGTGGTCGGCAAACCCGTGGCCAAGAAGACCGCGAAACCCGCCGCCAAGTCGGTGGCCAAACCCGCGGCCAGGAAAACCAGCCAACCGGCCGTCAAGAAGAAGGCATGAGGCTGCTGATCGTCGCGGTCGGGCAGCGGGTGCCTGACTGGGCCCAGACCGCCTACGACGATTACGCCAAACGCTTCCCGCCCGAGTTGCGGGTGGAACTCAAGTCCGTCAAGACCGAGCCGCGCGGCTCCAAGACCCTGGAGACGCTGCTCGCGGCAGAGCGAGAGCGCATCGAGGCCGCCATTCCCCGTGGCAGCCGCGTGGTTGCGCTCGATGAACGCGGCACCACGCTCACCACCAAGGCCCTGGCGCAACAACTGCAGCAGTGGCAGCTGGAGGGCGACGACGTTGCCCTGGTGATCGGTGGGCCCGACGGCCTGGAGCCGGCCTTCCGCGTCGCGGCCCACCAGCGCATCCGACTGTCCGACCTGACCCTGCCGCACGCCATGGTGCGGGTGCTGCTGATCGAGCAGCTGTACCGGGCCTGGTCGGTCAACGCCAACCATCCCTATCACCGCGAATGACCGATTTCATCTACCTGGCGTCCCAGAGCCCGCGCCGCCGGCAGCTGCTGGAACAGTGGGGCGTGCGCTGCGAGCTGCTGTTGCCCGATGCCGAGGAAGACGTGGAGACGCTGGAAGCCGTGCTGCCCGGTGAAGCACCCACCGCCTATGTGCAGCGGGTCACCGCGCTCAAGCTGGAAGCCTCGCTGGCGCGTCTGAAGCGCCGCCGCCTGCCGAATGCGCCCGTGCTGTGCGCGGACACCACCGTGGCGCTGGGCCGCCGCATCCTTGGCAAACCCGCCGATGAAGCCGAGGCCGCCCGCATGCTGGCCGATCTGGCGGGCCAGCAGCACCGGGTGCTGACGGCAGTCGCCGTGGGCAAGTCGGGTGCCCGGGGCGATCGCACCTGGGCGGCCTTGTCCACGTCCCGGGTCACGTTCGAACCGCTGAGCGCCGCGCAGATCCGCCGCTACGTGGCCACAGGCGAGCCCATGGGCAAGGCCGGCGCCTACGGCATCCAGGGGCGCGCGGGTTTGTGGGTCAGCCACATCAGCGGCAGTTATTCGGGCATCATGGGCTTGCCTGCGCACGAGACAGCGCAGGTGCTGCACGCCGCGGGCGTGCGGTTGATCTGAGACACCACACGCCACGGAGAAGGGCTTCATGAGCCAGGACATTCTGATCAATTGGTCTCCCCAGGAGACGCGCGTGGCCGTGGTGGAGCAGGGGGCCGTGCAGGAGGTGCACCTGGAGCGCACCCTGGAGCGCGGACTCGTGGGTAACATCTACCTGGGCAAAGTGTCGCGCGTGTTGCCGGGCATGCAGTCGGCCTTCATCGACATCGGCCTGGACCGGGCGGCCTTTCTCCATGTGGCCGATCTGATGCCCAACATCGCGGCCAAACACGCCACGCCGCGCGAACGTCCCCTGACGCCGTCGGCCAGCGAGGTGGATCCGGCGGCGGCCGGGGCGCCTCCCGTCAATGCCAGCGCCAAGCTGCTCGCGCCCAATCCCGTGCTGCCCATCGAGCGCCAGATCTTCGAGGGCCAGGCCCTGATGGTGCAGGTGCTCAAGGACCCGATCGGCACCAAGGGCGCGCGCCTCACGGCCCAGATCAGCATCGCCGGCCGCCTGCTGGTGTTCCTGCCGCAGGACAACCACATCGGTGTGTCGCAGAAGATCCCGCCCGCCCAGCGCGAGGCCTTGCGCCAGCGGCTCGTGCGGTTGACCGCCACCGCCGACGGTAGCCCTGCGGGCGGCTTCATCCTGCGCACCAACGCCGAGGACGCCACCGACGAGGAACTGGTGGACGACACCGCCTACCTGCGCAAGACCTGGCTGCGCATCAAGGAAGCCGCCACGCGCCAGCCGCCGGCCACCTTGCTGCACGAAGACCTGAACCTGATGCAACGCGTGCTGCGCGACCTGGTGGGCGCCGACACGCAATCGATTCGCATCGATTCGCGCGAGCAGCACGGGCTGCTGGTGGGTTTCGCGGCCGAGTTCATGCCCGACACCGTCGGCAAGCTGCAGCACTACAGCGGCGAGCGCCCGATCTTCGACCTGTTCAACATCGACGAGGACATCGCCCGCGCGCTCAGCCGCCGGGTGGACCTGAAGTCAGGCGGCTACCTGGTGATCGATCAGACCGAGGCCCTGACCACGGTGGACGTGAACACCGGTGGTTTCGTGGGCGCGCGCAATTTCGACGACACCGTGTTCCGCACCAACCTGGAAGCGGCCCAGGCCATCGCGCGCCAGCTGCGCCTGCGCAACCTGGGCGGCATCGTGATCGTGGATTTCATCGACATGGTGCGCGACGACCACCGCGAGGCGGTCCTCACGGAGTTCCGCAAGCAGCTCGCGCGCGACCGCGTGAAGACCATGACAGGGGGTTTTTCTCAGCTCGGTCTGGTGGAGATGACGCGCAAGCGCACGCGCGAATCCCTGGCCCACATGCTGAGCGAGTCCTGCGAGGCCTGCAGCGGGCGCGGCGCGGTGAAGACGGCGCGCAGCGTCTGCTACGACATCCTGCGCGAGATCCTGCGCGAGGCGCGTGCCTTCAACCCGCGCGAATTCCGGGTGGTGGGATCGCCCAAGGTGATCGAGCTGTTCCTGGACGAGGAGCGTGCCCACCTGGCGGGCCTGTCGGACTTCATCGGCAAGCCGATCTCCCTGCAGAGCGAGAGCTCGATGACGCAGGAGCAGTACGACATCGTGCTGCTATAGGAATCCCCCCGCGCCGCCTTCGGCGCCCCCCCAGGGGGCAACACCTGCGGCCCGGCAAAGCCGGTTCCGCGGTGTTTCTGGAAGGCGGGCTTTCCCCGGCCTACACCTCTGGCCGAAAACTTTGCGCGTGCAGGCGCGCGTACAGCCCGTCGGCCTGCAGCAGCTCGCGGTGCGAGCCCTGTTCCCGGATGCGACCGTCGGCCAGCACGATCACGCGGTCCGCGTGCTCGATGGTGGAGAGGCGGTGCGCGATCACCAGGGTGGTGCGGCCCTTCATGAGGCGGGCCAGGGCGTCCTGCACCAGCCGTTCCGACTCGTTGTCCAGTGCCGAGGTGGCTTCGTCCAGGATCAGCACGGGCGCGTCCTTGTAGATCGCGCGGGCGATCGCCAGGCGCTGGCGCTGGCCGCCCGAGAGCTCGGCCGCGTTGTGGCCCACGGTGCTGTGGATTCCCTGGGGCAGGCGCTGGATGAGCTCGCCGAGGTTGGCCGAGACGAGCGCCGCGCGCACGCGCATTTCATCGATCTGATCGTCCGCCGCCCCCAGCGCCACGTTGGCGGCCAGCGTGTCGTTGAGCATCACCACGTCCTGGCTCACCATGGCGTACTGGCGGCGCAGGCTGCGCAGCTCCCATTCGGGAAGCGGTACGCCGTCGAGCAGCACCTCGCCGCGCTCGATTTCGACGAAGCGCGGCAGCAGGTTCACCAGCGTGGTCTTGCCCGAACCCGAGGGGCCCACGAAGGCCACCACCTCGCCGGGCCGGATGTCCAGCGACACCCCCCTGAGGGCGATCAGGCTGTCGTCGTCCCCACGGGCGGGGCCGCCGTCTTTCGCGGGGTAACGCACCCAGACGTCGCGCAGCGAAATCGAGCCCGAGACCCGGTCGGCGGTGTGCCTGCCACCGGTCTGCTCGGGCGTGTGCTCGATGAGTTCCAGGCCCCGTTCGAGCGCGGCCAGCCCGCGCGTGATGGGCGCGGCGATCTCGGCGAGGTGCCGGATGGGGGTGATCAGCATCAGCATCGCGGTGACGAAGGCCACGAAGTTGCCCACCGTCACGCCGCTGGTGCTGCTCTGCCAGAGCGCCACCGCGATCACGGCCGACAGCGCGGCAGACGCCAGCAGCTGGGTCAGGGGGGTCATGGCGGCCGAGGAGATGGTGGACTTGAGCGCCAGGCGCCGCAGGGCCATGCTCAGGCGGTCGAACCGCTGGCTCTGCCGTGCCTGGGCGCCGTGCAGGCGCACCATGCGGTGGGCGAGCACGTTTTCTTCCACCACATACGCCAATTCGTCGGTGGCCTGCTGGCTGTCGCGGGTCAGCTTGTAGAAGCGGCGCGAGAGCACCCGCATGATCAGGATCAGACCTGGAAAGACCATCAGCACGATGAGCGTGAGTTTCCAGTTCAGGTAGAGCAGGTAGCCCATGAGGGCCACCACGGCCAGGCTGTCCTTGGTGAGCGTGAGGAAGGCCGTCACCAGCAGCTGCGAGCCGGTCTGCACCTCGTACACCAGGGTGTTGGAGAGCTTGCTGGCGTTTTGCCGGGCAAACAGGGTCATCTGGGCGTCGTTGAGCTTGACGAACATGGCGCGGCGCAGGTTCAGCAGGCCCAGGCTGGCCGTGTACGACAGCGCGTACTGGGCGGTGAAGCCGGCCACACCCCGAATGCCGAACAGCCCCATCAGCGCCACCGGCACCATCCACAGCTCGACATTGCCCTGGGCGAAGCCGCGGTCCAGCAGGGTCTTGAGCAGGGCAGGGATCAGGGGCTCGGTCAGCGCCCCGATCAGAGTGGCCACGGCCGCGAGGACAATGCCGGTCTTGGCCGAGCGGAAGTAGGGCCAGAGGCGCAACAGGCGCTGCGTGAGGGTGCCGTCCAGGGGCTTTTGCGGTTGGGCGGTATCGGTCAAGGGCAGGTCGCTTCAGGAAATCTTGCAGATCGGCGGAACAATGTGGCGCCACGGGAATCAAGCAGCGGATGCATGCCGGGCAGGCAGCGGCATGCACACATCTTGTCACGGAAGGCCCGGTGCCCTCCGTTATTATCAGTTGGTTGGCTGCGACGCATTCTCAGCGCCGCAACCCAAGGCACAGGCGACACACACAGGATGCTGGATTTGACTCGACACGACATGCAGGCCCCCCTTCCCAGGCGATCCGTTCTCGGGCTCGTTTCCTCCTTACCCCTGCTGACCTGGCCGCTGTCGTCCGCTCACGCCCAGTTCCGGGTGGAAGTGGCGGGCGTGGGCCTGACGCAGTTCCCGTTTTCCGTGGTCGGATTCCGCGGCAACGACGTGGCCAGCGAAAACATCGCCGCCATCGTGCGCGCCGACCTGGAGCGCAGCGGCCAGTTCCGTTTTGTCGATCCGGTGTCCGGTGGTCTGGACGAAACCTCGCGCCCCGACCTCGGCCCCTGGCGCGAACGCGGTTCGGATTCGCTGTTGACCGGCAGCGTCACCCGCCTGGCCGACGGCCGCTTCGACGTGCGTTTCCGCCTTTGGGACGTGGTGCGCGGCCAGGACCTCGGCGGCCTGAGCTACCCCGTGGCCGCCACCGACCTGCGTCTGGCAGCCCACCGCATCGCCGACCATGTGTTCGAGAAGATCACCGGCGTCAAGGGTGTGTTCTCCACCCGCATCGCCTACGTCACCAAGGCCGGCCAGCGCTACAACCTCTGGGTGGCCGATGCCGACGGCGAGAACGCGCGCGCCGCGCTCACCAGCCCCGAGCCCATCATCTCGCCGAGCTGGGCGCCCGGCGGCGGCCAACTGGCCTATGTGTCGTTCGAGGCCCGCAAGCCGGTGATCTACGCGCACGACGTCGCCACCGGCAAGCGCCGCCTGCTGGCCAACTTCAAGGGCTCCAACAGCGCGCCCTCATGGTCGCCCGACGGCCGCTCGGTGGTGGCCACGCTCTCGATCTCGGGCAACGCCCAGATCTACACCATGGACGCCAACGGCGGTGAGCCCCGGCGCCTGAGCCAGTCGGCCAGCATCGACACCGAGCCCGTGTTCAGCCCCGATGGCAAGAGCATCTATTTCGTGAGCGACCGGGGCGGCTCCCCGCAGGTCTACCGCATGGGTGCGCAGGGCGGCAATGCCCAGCGCCTCACGTTCACCGGCAACTACAATATCTCGCCCGCGCCCAGCCCGGACGGCCGCTGGCTCGCCTTCATCTCCCGCATCAACGGCGCCTTCCGCCTGCACGTGATGGACCTGGGCAGTGGCACCGTCACCGCCTTGAGCGAGTCCAGCGGCGACGAAAGCCCGAGCTTCGCGGCCAACAGCCGCATGATCATCTATGCCACCCGCGACAAGGGCCAGGAAGCGCTCATGACCACCACCGTTGACGGACGCATCAAGACCCGGCTGGCTGGTGCCCAGGGCGACATCCGCGAACCCGAATGGGGCCCCTTCCTCAAATGAGCGGCAGCGCACAGCGAGTCTGAGCCGCGTCCGCTATCGTCCATCCAGCTTCTTTTCTATCTCCCAAAGGAATTTTCCATGTCCAACAACAACACTTCCGCCAACTCGTTTCCTCGCACCTCGGGCCGCTGGCTGCGCCTGATCGCCGGTATCAGCCTGGTGGCGGCCCTGGCGGCCTGCAGCTCCGGCGTGAAGCTCGACAACGTGCCGGTGGAAGACCGCACGGGTTCGGCCGCCGGTGCCGGTGGCACGGGGGCCAATCGGGCGCGGTGGATCCGCGTGGTGTTTCGGGCGTGTCGGTCAATGGTGCGGACTCGGCCCAGCCGAACGCCCTGAGCCGCGTGATCTACTTCGACTACGACAGCTTCGAAGTGAAGGCCGAGTCGGCCGCCACGCTGGAAGCCAATGCGCGCTACCTCAACGCCAACCGCACGCGCCGTGTGAACCTCGAAGGCCACACCGACGAGCGCGGCGGCCGTGAGTACAACCTGGCCCTGGGTCAGAAGCGCGCCGAATCCGTGCGCCGCGCCCTGTCGCTGCTGGGCGTGCCCGAGACCCAGATGGAAGCCGTGAGCTTCGGCGAAGAGAAGCCCGCTCAGACCGGCTTCGACGAAGCTGCGTTCAGCAAGAACCGCCGCGTTGAACTGACCTACCGTTGAACCCCATGGTGACCCGCTTGCGTTTTGCCTCCAGCCTGCTGGGTGCGGGCTCCCTGGCGGCGGCCGCGTTGTGGCCGCTGCAGGCACACGCCCTGTTTGGCGACGATGAGGCCCGCCGGGCCATCATCGAATTGCGCCAGAAGGTCGATGCCAACCAGCAGGCCGACGAAGCCGCCAAAACCGAGGCTCGCGAAAGCAACGCGGCCACCCGCCGCAGCCTGCTCGAACTCTCCAACCAGATCGAGCAGTTGCGCGCCGAGCTCGCCCGCATGCGCGGGCAGAACGAGCAACTGGCCCGCGAAGTGTCGGAGCTGCAGCGCCAGCAGAAGGACGTGCAGGCGGGCGTGGACGAGCGCTTGCGCAAGGTGGAGCCGCTGCGCATCGATCACGATGGCCAGAGCTTCACGGTCGCACCCAACGAAAAGCGCGACTTCGATGCCGCCATGGACCTGCTGCGCAAATCCGAGTTCGGCCCGGCGGCGAGTGCGTACAACGCCTTCCTGGTGCGCTATCCGGCCAGCGGCTACCGGCCTTCGGTGCTGTACTGGCTGGGCAACGCGCAGTACGCGAGCCGTGCCTACAAGGAAGCGGTGGACACCCACCGCCGCCTGGTGACCGAGTTCCCGACCCACATGCGCACGCCCGAAGCCATGCTGGCCATGGCCAACAGCCAGATCGAACTCAAGGACACCAAGGGCTCGCGCAAGACGCTCGAGGATCTGGTGAAGGCGCATCCGAACTCGGAAGCCGCCGCGGCTGGCCGCGAGCGTCTCGCGCGCCTGCGCTGAGGCGCAGGGCACACGGCACCAGCGCGGTGCCGTGGCCTTCGCCGGGTGAGGTCGTTGGCAGCCTCCTACAATGGCGGCCATGGAAATTGCCGACTTTCTCAAACTGCAGACCCAGGTTCTCTGGGCTGCCTTCGCTGTGGCCGTGGCCTTTGGCTTCATCGCCCAGCGCACCCATTTCTGCACCATGGGCGCGATCAGCGACATCGTCAACATGGGCGATTGGACCCGCATGCGCATGTGGGGCATGGCCGTCGGCGTGGCCGCGCTCGGCTTCTACGGCATGGCGTGGCTGGGCTGGATCGACGCGGGCAAATCCATCTACACCTCCGGCCGGATCATCTGGCTCTCGGCCCTGGTGGGCGGCGCGCTGTTCGGTTTCGGCATGGTGCTGGCCTCGGGTTGCGGCAGCAAGACGCTGGTGCGCATTGGCGCCGGCAGCCTGAAGTCCCTGGTCGTCTTCTTCGTGATGGGTTTTGCCGCCTTCGCGACCCTGCGGGGGGTGCTGGCCGTGCTGCGCGTCAACACGGTGGACAAGGTGGCTTTCGACATCCCCGCTGGTGGCGCCATTCCCATGTGGGTGTCCAGCGGGCTGGGCATGGAGCCCGCGCTCGCCGGCCTGTTGCTGGCGGTGCTGGTGGGGGGCGCGCTGGTGGTGTGGGCGCTGTTCGGCACCGAGTTCCGCAGCTTCAACAATGTGCTGGGGGGCCTGGGCATTGGCCTGGTGATCGTGGCCATGTGGTGGGTCAGCGGCCACCTGGGCTTCGTGGCCGAACATCCCGAGACGCTCGATGCGGTCTACCTGGCCTCCAACTCGGGGCGCATGGAGTCGCTCACCTTCACCGCGCCGATGGCCTACACGCTGGACTGGATCATCTTCTTCAGCGACACGTCCAAGTTGCTCACCTTTGGCGTGGTCACCGTCGCGGGCGTGGTCGTGGGCTCGCTCGCCTGTGCCTTGATCGAAGGCAGCTTCCGCTGGGAAGGCTTTCGCAGCACGCAGGACACTGCATTGCACATCGCGGGCGCGGCCTGCATGGGCGTGGGTGGCGTGACCGCCCTGGGCTGTACCGTGGGGCAAGGTCTGTCCGGCCTGTCCACCCTGAGCTTCCTCAGCATGATCGCCGTTACCGGCATCGTGCTCGGCGCCATCGGCGGTTTCCGCTTCCAGATGTGGCTGCTGGACCGCGAGTGAGCGCCCTCACGCCCGAGGTGTTCGAACGCCGCTTTGGCGGGCTTCGGCGCCTGTATGGCGTTGAAGGCGCGCAGCGCATCTTCGATGCCCATGTGGCGGTGGTTGGCATCGGCGGGGTGGGGTCCTGGGCGGTCGAAGCACTGGCGCGCAGCGGCGTCCGGCGGCTCACGCTGATCGACCTGGACCACGTGTCCGAGTCCAACATCAACCGCCAGATCCACGCGCTGGAGCCCACGCTGGGGCAAGCCAAGGCCGACGCCATGCGCGAACGCATCGCGCTCTTCCACCCCGACTGTGTGGTCGATGTGATCGACGAGTTCGTGACACCGGACAACTGGCCCGGCCTGCTGGAGGCGCTGCCTCAGGGCGCGGGGCAACTTTCCGCGCTGGTCGATGCCTGCGACCAGGTGCGCGCCAAGACCACGCTGGCGGATTGGTCGGTGTCTCAGGGTGTGCCCTTCGTGACGGTGGGCGCTGCGGGGGGCAAACGCCTGGCCCAGGCCGTGGAGGTGGCCGACCTGGCCGACACCACACACGACCCCTTGCTGGCCCAGCTGCGCTACCGGTTGCGCAAGCAACATGGCGGCTCTCGCACCGGCCGGATGGGGGTGGCCTGCGTGTTCAGCCGGGAGGCGGTGGCACCGCCGGATGCATCCTGCGGGCTGGACGACAACGATGGCTCGCTCAATTGCCACGGCTATGGTTCGGCCGTGAGCGTGACCGCCACATTTGGCCTGTGTGCCGCAGGCTGGGTGATGAATACGCTGGCCGCTGACGCAAAAAAATCGCGGCATCTTCAAAGACCCGTAACAACCACGCTATAATTTGAGGCTTGGCGCAGCAGTCGACAAGACTCGAATCCAGTGCAGGGCACTGACATTCACGCAGAATCCCTTCGGGGGCGTTAGCTCAGTTGGTAGAGCAGCGGACTCTTAATCCGTAGGTCGAGTGTTCGAGTCACTCACGCCCCACCACCGTTTTTCAGCGGTTGCCCCACGGCAGCCAGACCATTTTTGATGGGACGTTAGCTCAGTTGGTAGAGCAGCGGACTTTTAATCCGTTGGTCGGCAGTTCGAGCCTGCCACGTCCTACCAAGATCTAGGGGCTTAGCCGCAGGGCTAAGCCCCTTTTTCTTGGCTCCGCGCGATCGGATGCCGTCTCACCGAAGCGCAAGATGGCCGTGGTGTCTTCGTTGGGCGCCAGGGTGATCCGGAAGTCGCCCTGCAGGCTTCGCATCACGCGTTGGCAGAGCACCAGACCCATGCCAAGACCTCCCGAACCCTGGGAGCGGCCGGCGGCCAGCGCATCCAGGGCCTCGGCGGGCGGACGCCTTCACGCGCACCGACCCCGACGCCTCGTCCGCGTCGCCCAGCCATCGGCCCAGCCCGCCCAGGGAGTCTGAGGAAGAAGCGGCAGTCAGGCGCCAGGCGCGCACGAAGCTGTCGTTGAGCGCCAGACTCATGAGCGCGTTGTCCGTTGGCGCGGGCACGGTGGTGCGGTAGCGCAGGTTCAGCAGCGCGCTGCGGCCGGGGCCTTGCCAGAGATCCGGCGGCGTGCGCCAGCGCACCCGCACGGCGTCGGGATGGGCGCCCTGGAGCTGGAGCGCGGCGCGCTCCGGCACCAGCTCCCCCAGGCGCACGGGCTTGTCCGTGGCGACCCAGTTGGGCGCGTCATAGGGCGGGCGGACGGGGATCGGCGCCAGCTCGTGAACCAGGACCGTGCTCCCGCTCATGGCCTGGCGGCCGAGGATCAGGCCCAGGGCCGCCGTGCGGAGTTCCTGCTCGTTGCGCCCTTGCAGCACCAGCAGTTTGACGTGGGGCAGTTTCGGATGGCGCATCAACCGCACCGTGGGGCCCAGTGCCTCGGGCAGTTCAAGGCCTTCGGGGCCTGGTTGTTGCGGGCTGACCAGCACGATGGCATGGCGATTGGGCAGGCGGTCGCGCCGCACCGGGAAGACCGCGCCGCGCTCCCCCGCGAGCGAGCCCAGCCACGAGGCCATGATGGACGCGGTGCTCAGGCGGTCGCGGCCCGGCCGGGGCCCGAGGACCATGGGCACCTCGACACGGCCGGCGCCACGGCGATCGAACCAGGGCGCGGGAAACAGGGCCAGCTCGTCTTCCAGGGCGAGCGGTCGGATCGCGAGTTCGAAACCCGTCGCGTCCACATCCACTTCGGCCCACAGGCTGTTGTGCAGCGGGTCTTCGCACGCCAGGGTGTAGTGCCCGACCAGGCGCAGGCTGAGCCAGTTGTCGTCCACGAACAGACGCGGGTCGAGCTCGATGGTCCGCACGATCCGCTCACCCGAGTGGTCCGCGCGAATGGGAACGACGGACAACAGCTTGTCGTTGAGGCGCACCTGTAGGTGGGACAGGGTGGGCAGCAGGGCCGGGGAGGGCGTGACTGCGAGGTTCAGGCGGGCGCGCACCACCATTTCATCGAGCCGCACGCCCAGGTGGATGCGTTGCTCGCTGTGCGCGCCCCGAAGCGTCAGGCGGTTGCCCTTGAGCTGCCGCAAAGGCAGTTGCACGGTGCGCCAGGCGTCGGTGTTCTCAGCTGGGGGAGAAGGGGGCTGCTGGGCCCAGGCAGGGCCCTGCAAGACAGCCCAGCTGCCGGCGAGCACGAGTGCCAGTCGCAGGCCGCGGGCGAAAGTGGAAACGGGGATGGAACGGGGAAACGGGGTGGGAGCGGCGAGGAGGAGGGGCACTGGACGCTGGGGCATGGGGCGAATGGCTGCGAACCATATCGCAGGCCATGCGCACAGCAGTCACAGGAGAATGAAGTGCTCCTATTCTGGATTCAGGCGCTTGTTTTCATGGCCCAAACGCACTTTTGAGTCTCCCAGCCACGGCCTCCACACCCGACGACCGTGCCAGATCCGGTGATGGAGACGTGGGGGTTTCATGCCAGCCGCGATGGACCGGTGAGGTTCACTTTTTCTTGAAGAGGCCGTAGATCACCAGCAGCAGGATCGCACCGATCACGGAGGCGATGAAGCCTACCGGTTCGCCCTGTTGGTAGAAGCCGAGCGCGGAGCCCAGGTAGCCGGCGACGAAGGCGCCTGCCACACCGAGGATGGCGGTCATGATCCAGCCCATGCCATCGTCGCCGGGCTTGAGCGCGCGGGCAATGAAGCCGGCAATGAGACCGATGAAAAGCGTGCCGAGAATGGACATCATGTTGAGGGACCCTCCTGGTTTGTGTGAGAAAGGCCGGTCCGCTTGACCGGCCTGCACAGGATACTCCAGCGCCTCCCGCCAGGGTCTACAGGGTTGTCCCGCCCGGCTCAGGCGCCTGCCGCCGCCTCGATCGCCTCGTGCAGTTCCAGCCAGCGCGCCTCCAGCGTGTTGTTCTCGTCGTTCACGGCCTTGAGGCGGCGGCCCGATTCGGCGATGTCGGCCGGGCTGGCGGGCTGGCTCATGGCGGTTTCCAGGCGCGTTTTCTCCTGGGCGAGTTGCGCCATGCGCTTCTCGGTCTGTTCGAGCTCCTTCTTCAAGGGCTTGGTCTTTTCGGCCACCTGCTGGCGGCGCTGCGCGTCCTGGCGCTTCTGTTCCGGCGTGCGAGCGGGCTCGGGCGCCTTGGGGGCAGCCACCGGAGCGGCTGCGGGCGGCGGCGCGGGGCTGCGCGAATGCCCACGCTGCTCCTGGCGTTGCGCCTCGCGCGATTGTTTGGCCACGTCGAGCAGGTAGCGCTGGTAGTCGTCGAGGTCGCCATCGAAGGGTTCAATGCCTCCGCGCGAGACCAGCCAGAACTCGTCGCACACGGCGCGCAGCAGGGCGCGATCGTGGCTGACCAGCATGACGGTGCCTTCGAACTCATTGAGCGCCACGGACAGGGCTTCGCGTGTGGCCAGGTCCAGATGGTTGGTGGGCTCGTCGAGCAGCAGCAGGTTGGGGCGCTGCCAGACGATCATGCACAGCACCAGCCGCGCCTTCTCGCCGCCGCTCATGCTGCCCACGCTCTGCTTGACCTGGTCGCCCGTGAAGTTGAAGTTGCCCAGGAAGCTGCGCAGGTCCTGCTCGCGCGTGGGCTGGCCGCTCAGGCGCCCTTGCGCGGTGCAGTCGCGCACCAGGCGGATCATGTGCTCCAGCGGGGTGTCGGCGGGGCGCAGCACGTCGAGTTCCTGCTGGGCGAAGTAGCCGATGTTGAGGCCCTTGCCTTCGGTGATCTGGCCCGCCAGCGCCTGCAGATCGCGGGCGATGGTCTTGACCACCGTGGACTTGCCCTGGCCGTTGGCGCCCAGGATGCCGATGCGCTGGCCGGCCAGCACCGAGCGGCTGATGCCGCGCACGATGGCCACCGGCTCGCCGCCGGGCTCGCGAGGTGGGTAGCCGAAGGTGACGCCTTCCATGGCCAGCATGGGGTTGGGCAGGTTCTGCGGTTCGCTGAACTCGAAGTTGAAGTCGGCCTCGGCCAGCACCGGCCCGATCTTCTCCATGCGCTCCAGCGCCTTGACCCGGCTCTGCGCCTGCTTGGCCTTGCTGGCCTTGGCCTTGAAGCGGTCGATGAACTTCTGCAGGTGGGCCATCTTCTCCTGCTGGCGCGCGTACGACGTGGCCTGCAGCGCCATCTGCTCGGCGCGCATGTCCTCGAAGCGGCTGTAGTTGCCGCCATAGCGGTTGAGCAGCGCGCGCTCGATGTGCACGGTGACGTTGGTGATGGCGTCGAGGAACTCGCGATCGTGGCTGATCACGAGCAGGGTGCCGTCGTAGCGCTTGAGCCAGGCTTCGAGCCAGACCAGGGCATCGAGGTCCAGGTGGTTGGTGGGTTCGTCGAGCAGCAGCAGCTCGCTGGGGCACATGAGGGCGCGCGCGAGCTGCAGGCGCATGCGCCAGCCGCCGGAGAAGCTGTCGACCGGGCGCTCGAGTTCGTCGGTGCGAAAACCCAGGCCGAGGATCAGGGCCTGCGCGCGCGCGGGCGCGTCGTGCGCGCCGGCATCGTGCAAGGCCATGTAGGCGTGGGCCATGCGCTCGCCGTCACCGCTGTCTTCGGCGGCAGTCACTTCCTGCTGGGCTTTCAGCAGCGTGGAGTCGCCTTCGATGACGAACTGCGTGGCGGACATGTCGGTCTCGGGCATGTCCTGCGCGACCTGCGCCATGCGCCATTGCGGGGGCACGTAGAAGTCCCCCTTGTCTTCGTGCAGGGTGCCATCGAGCAGGCGGAACAGGCTGGATTTGCCGGCGCCGTTGCGGCCCACCAGGCCGACTTTTTCTCCCGGGTTGATGGTGCAGGAGGCGCCATCGAGCAAGACCTTCGCCCCGCGGCGAAGGACAACATTCTTCAAAGTGATCATGGAGCGGGCGCCTGCGAGATGGGCAGCGCCAAAAGGGATTCAAGGGTGAGCAGCAGGACCTGGTCGTCGCCTGCGCTGGTTTCGAGCCAGATGGCTTCGAGCTGAGGGAAGGCTGCTTCGAAGTGCTCGCGTTCGTTGCCGATTTCGAGCACCAGCACACCGGCAGGCTTCAGGCAGCGGGCCGCGTCGCGCAGCAGGGCGCGCACGAAGTCCATGCCGTCGCGGCTGCCGGCCGTGTTGCCATCGAGCGCCAGACCGGGCTCGGCCAGGTACTCGGGCGGCAGCGTGGCCATGCTCTGCGCGCTCACGTAGGGTGGGTTGCACAGGATCAGGTCCCAGGGGCCGCGGCAGGCGGCCAGTCCATCGGACTCGACCAGCCGGATGCGGTGCTGCAGCCCATGCCGATCGACGTTGATGCGGGCCACGGCCAGCGCATCGGGCGAAATGTCGGCGCCGGTGACGCGCACATCGGGGTAGGCCATGGCGGCGAGCACGGCCAGGCTGCCGTTGCCGGTGCACAGGTCGAGCACATCGCGGGACCGTTCGTCCAGCCAGGGGTCGATCGATCCTTCGGCCAGCAGTTCGGCGATGAAGCTGCGCGGCACGATGGCCCGTCGGTCCACGTAGAACGGCACGCCCTGCAGCCAGGCCTCGCCGGTGAGGTAGGCCGCGGGCTCGCGCGTGTCGATGCGGCGCTGGATCAGGGCCAGCACGGCGGATTGTTCTTCGGCCGTCACGCGGCGCCTGGCCAGGGCTTCCAGGTCGCTGTCCAGCGACAGGCCGAGTTGCCAGAGCACCAGCCAGGCGGCCTCGTCCTGGGCGTTGGTCGTGCCGTGGCCATAGGCCAGCTGCGCGGCCTCCAGGCGCTGGCGGGCTTGGATGAGGAGTTCGTTCAGGTTCACGGTGGGCTCAAGCAGGCGCACGGGCCTGGGCGTCGAGATGCTCCAGCGTGCGGCGGTAGATGTTCTTGAGCGGTTCGATGTCGGCCACGGCGACGTGCTCGTCGATCTTGTGGATGGTGGCGTTGGGCGGGCCCAGCTCGATCACCTGCGGGCAGACCTGCGCGATGAAGCGGCCATCGCTGGTGCCGCCGGTGGTGGACAGCGTGGTGGCCACGCCGACCTCGTCGTGGATGGCCGCGCGCACCGCGTCGACCAGCGTGCCCGGTGGCGTGAGGAAGGGCCGGCCTCCCAGCGTCCAGTCGAGGTCGAAGTCGGCGCCGGGCTGCAGGCCGTGGCGCTGCAGCAGTTCGCCGACCCGCTGCTGCAGGCCCTCGGGTGTGGACTCGGTGGAGAAGCGGAAATTGAAATCGATCACCACCGTGCCCGGGATCACATTGCTCGCGCCGGTGCCGCCATGGATGTTGCTGATCTGCCAGCTGGTGGGCGGGAAGAATTCATTGCCACCGTCCCACACGGTGGCCGCGAGTTCGGCCAGCGCGGGGGCGGCGAGGTGGATCGGGTTCTTCGCCAGGTGGGGGTAGGCGATGTGGCCCTGGATGCCCTTGACGGTGAGCTTGCCGCTCATGGTCCCGCGGCGCCCGTTCTTGATCATGTCGCCGGTGCGCTCGACCGAGGTTGGCTCACCCACGATGCACCAGTCCAGCCGCTCGCCGCGCTGTTGGAGGGTATTGCAGACGATCACCGTGCCGTCCAGCGCCGGGCCTTCCTCGTCGCTGGTGAGCAGGAAGGCCACGTCGATGGCGGGCGCCGGGTTCGCGGCCACGAACTCTTCGCAGGCCACCACCATGGCCGCCAGCGAGGTCTTCATGTCGGCCGTGCCCCGGCCGAACAGCTTGCCGTCGCGGTGGCTGGGCACGAAGGGGTCGCTGGCCCAGGCGGTCAGCGGGCCGGTGGGCACCACGTCGGTGTGGCCGGCGAACACCAGGGTGGGCCGCCGGCCCTGGCCCAGGCGGGCCCAGAGGTTGGTCACACGAAAGTCGGCCGGGCCGCTCTCGATGGTCTCGCACGCGAAGCCCAGCCGCGCCAGCCGCGCGCCGATCAGCGCCTGGCAACCTTCGTCGCGGGGGGTGACGGAGGGGCAGGCGATCAGGGCTTCGGTCAGGCGCAGGGTATCGGTCATCGGATCAGAATTTGACGTCGAGCGTGAACTCGGTGAAGGTGGCGCTGTCGCCCCCGTCCTCTTCGCTGGCCTGCGCGGCTTCGCTCGCCTTGCTGGCGTTGAAGTCGTTCTGCAGGCGCCAGAGCAGGTTGTTGGGCGAATCGGCGTGGGCCAGGCCCTCGTTGCGCGCGACCAGGCCATCGTTGATCAGGCGGGCCAGGTCCTGCTCGAAGCTTTGCGAGCCTTCGGCCAGCGACTTCTCCATGGCTTCGCGCACACCCGAAAAGTCGGCCTTCTGGATCAGGTCGGCAATCAGCGAGGTGTTGAGCATCACCTCCGTCGCCGGCACGCGCCCACCGGTGTGGGTGCGCAGCAGGCGTTGCGAAACGATGGCGCGCAGCGCGGCGGCCAGGTCGCCCAGCAGCGTGGGGCGCACCTCGACCGGGTAGAAGCTCAGGATGCGGTTGAGCGCCTGGTAGCTGTTGCTGGCGTGCAGCGTGGCCAGGCACAGGTGGCCTGACTGCGCATAGGAAATGGCGGCCGACATGGTCTCGCGGTCGCGGATTTCGCCGATCAGGATCACGTCCGGCGCCTGGCGCAAGGCGTTCTTCAGGGCGACCTGGAGCGAGGCGGTGTCGGGCCCGATCTCGCGCTGGTTCACCACCGACTTCTTGTTGCGGTAGACGTACTCGATCGGGTCTTCGATCGTCAGGATGTGACCCGTGGCGCGCTCGTTGCGGTGGTCGATCATGGCCGCCAGCGTGGTGCTCTTGCCCGCGCCGGTGGCGCCGACCATGAGCATGAGCCCGCGTTTTTCCATGATGAGATCGGCCAGCACCGGCGCCACGTTGAGCGAGTCCAGCGGGGGGATCTCGCTCGACACGAAGCGGATCACCACCGCGACGTGGCCGCGCTGGCGGAACGCGCTGACGCGGAAGTTGCCCAGGTTCTCCAGCGGCACGGCCATGTTGAGCTCGCCGGTTTCCTGCAGCTCTTCCATGCGGGTGGGCGGCACGATCTCGGCCAGCAGGTTGCGCGGCGCCTCCGGCGGCAGCACCTGGCTGTTGACGGGGATGGTCTGGCCGTTGATCTTGATCATGGCCGGCGCGTGCGCCGTCAGGTACACGTCCGAGGCCTTCTTGTCGGCCATCAGGCGCAGGATGCGCTCCATCGTTCCGCTGCTCATACCGAACCTTTCATGCCATCAAACAAGAGAAAGACACTTCAACGAAAGGCCGCCGGTCCAAGAGCACCGCCGAACCGGCTTTGCCGGGCGGCAGGTGCTGCCCCCTCGAAGGGGGTCGCGCGGAGCGCGGCGGGGGTGGTCATGATCAATCGCGCAGGAGGTCGTTCAGGCTGGTCTTGGCGCGGGTCTGCGCATCCACGCGCTTGACGATGATCGCCGCGTACAGGCTGTACTTGCCGCCGTCCTTGGGCAGGTTGCCGCTGATCACGACCGAGCCGGCCGGCACGCGGCCGTAGCTCACCTCGCCCGTGGCGCGGTCGTAGATCGGGGTGCTCTGGCCGATGTACACGCCCATGGAGATGACCGAGTTCTCCTCGATCACCACGCCTTCGACGACTTCGGAGCGGGCGCCGATGAAGCAGTTGTCTTCGATGATGGTGGGGCCGGCCTGCAGCGGCTCCAGCACGCCGCCGATGCCCACGCCGCCCGAGAGGTGCACGTTCTTGCCGATCTGCGCGCAGGAGCCCACCGTGGCCCAGGTGTCGACCATGGTGTTCTCGTCCACGTAGGCGCCGATGTTCACGTAGCTGGGCATGAGGATCGCGCCCTTGGCGATGTAGCTGCCGCGGCGGGCCACGGCCGGCGGCACCACACGCACGCCGGTGGCCTTCATCTCGGCTTCGCTCAGGTGGGCGAACTTGGTCTTGACCTTGTCGAAGAAGCCGAGGTCGCCGGCGCGCATGACTTCGTTGTCCTTCAGGCGGAAGGAGAGCAGCACGGCCTTCTTGATCCACTGGTGCACCGTCCACTGGCCCACGCCTTCGCGCGTGGCCACGCGCAGCTTGCCGTTGTTGAGCTCGGAGATCACATGCTCCACCGCGTCCACCACTTCCTTGGGAGCGGAGGCGGGGGAGAGTTCGGCACGGTTGTCCCAGGCGTTGTCGATCAGGGTTTGCAGTTGTTGGGTCATGGTCTCAGAGGAGCAAGGGTGAAGAAAAGGAGAGAAAGCGGGACGGCGCCGCGTCAGGCGCGGCGCGACAGGAAGGCCTGGATGCGCCCGGCGGCTTCCAGGCATTCGGCGGGTTCGGCCACCAGGGCCATGCGCACGCGGCCGGTGCCCGGGTTCGCGCCGCCGACCTCGCGGGCCAGGTAGCTGCCGGGCAGCACCGTCACATTGTATTGAGCCAGCAGCTCGCGGGCGAAAGCCTCGTCGGCGCTGAGGCCGGCCGCGGCGTCGGCAAACGAGGCCGGCACGGCGGCCCACAGGTAAAAGGAAGCGTCGGGCAGGGCCACGTCGAGCACCTGGGCCAGCAGCGGCGTGACCTGGGTGAATTTCTCGCGGTACTGGCGCCGGTTGTCCACCACATGGTCTTCATCGCCCCAGGCCGCCACGCTGGCCGCCTGCACCACCGGGCTCATGGCGCCACCATGGTAGGTGCGGTAGAGCAGGAAGGGTTTTATCAGCGAGGCGTCGCCCGCCACGAAGCCGCTGCGCAGGCCCGGCACGTTGCTGCGCTTGGACAGGCTGGTGAACATCATCAGGCGGCGGAAGTCGGTGCGGCCCAGGCGTTGCGCGGCTTCCAGGCCGCCCAGCGGGGCGTCGTCGCGGAAGTAGATCTCGCTGTAGCACTCGTCGGAGGCGATCACGAAGCCGTGGCGGTCGCTCAGCTCGAACAGGCGCTGCCATTCGTCCAGCGGCATCACGGCGCCGGCGGGGTTGCCGGGCGAGCAGACGAACAGCAGTTGCGTGCGCGCCCAGACCGCCTCGGGCACGTTGTCCCAGTCGGCCGCGAAGTTGCGCGCGGGGTCGCAGGCCACGTAGTGCGGCTCGGCACCGCCCAGGAAGGCCGCGCCTTCGTAGATTTGATAGAACGGGTTGGGCATCACCACGGTGGCGCCCGGGCGCGTCGGGTCGATCACGGTCTGCGCGAACGCGAACAGCGCCTCGCGCGAGCCATTGACGGGCAGCACCTGGGTGGCTGCGTCCAGCGCCACGCCGTAGCGCCGCTGCACCCAGGCAGCACAGGCTTCGCGCAGCGCCGGAGTGCCCGCCGTGGCGGGGTAGCTGCTCAAGCCGGTATCGAGCGAGGCGGCCAGGGCCTGTTTCAGGAAATCGGGCGCGGCGTGCTTGGGCTCGCCGATGCCCAGGCTGATGGGGCGCAGGGCGGGGTTGGGGGTGATGTCGGCAAAGAGCTTGCGCAGCCGCTCGAAGGGGTAGGGCTGCAGGCGCGAGAGCAAGGGGTTCATGGCCGACGATTATCGGGCTTGGCGCAAAGGGTGCACCGTACCGTACCCCGGGGCGCATGCACGGTATCATCAGCCACCCCTCCATCGCGCCTGCGATGGAGGAAATGCCTTTGAAATCAAACACTTGGCTATGCCAGGGGGCCTCCCAGCGTGCGTCTCAACTCGATCAAGCTCTCCGGCTTCAAGTCCTTCGCCGAACCCACCAACTTCATGCTCCCGGGCCAGCTCGTGGGTGTGGTCGGGCCCAACGGCTGCGGCAAGTCCAACATCATGGACGCGGTGCGCTGGGTGTTGGGCGAGTCCAAGGCCTCCGAGCTGCGCGGCGAATCCATGCAGGACGTGATCTTCAACGGCACGACCTCGCGCAAGCCCGCCAGCCGTTCCAGCGTCGAACTGGTGTTCGACAACAGCGACCACCGTGCGGGCGGCCAGTGGGGCCAGTTCGGCGAGATCGCGGTCAAGCGCGTGCTCACGCGCGACGGCACCAGCAGCTACTACATCAACAACCAGCCGGTGCGCCGCCGCGACGTGCAGGACGTGTTCCTGGGCACCGGCCTGGGCCCGCGCGCCTACGCCATCATCGGCCAGGGCACCATCAGCCGCATCATCGAGAGCAAGCCCGAAGAATTGCGCCTGTTCCTGGAGGAAGCCGCCGGTGTCTCCAAGTACAAGGAACGCCGCCGCGAGACCGCGCACCGCCTGGCCGACACGCGCGAAAACCTCACGCGGGTGGAAGACATCCTGCGCGAACTCAACGCCAACCTCGACAAGCTGGAGAAACAGGCCGAGGTGGCCGCGCGCTACAACCATCTGCAGGCCAGCGCCACGCTCAAGCAGCAGCAGCTGTGGTTCCTCAAGCGCAGCGAGGCCGAGTCGGACCAGGTCAAGGTGAAGACCGATGCCGCCCAGGCGGTCAACGACCTCGAATCGCGGACCGCCGACCTGCGCCGCATCGAATCCGAGCTCGAAACCATCCGCCAGGCCCATTACGCGGCCGGTGACCAGGTGAACCAGGCCCAGGGCAAGCTGTACGAGGCCAGTGCCGAGGTCGGCAAGCTCGAGGCCGAGATCCGCTTCGTGGTCGAGGGCCGCCAGCGCGTCGAACAGCGCCTGGTGCAGCTGAAAGAACAGATGGGCTCCTGGGCCACGCGCAGCCAGGACGCGGCGGTGGAGCTGGAGCAGCTCGCCGAGTCCATGGTGCAGGCCGAGGACCAGTCGGTCGTGCTGGCCGCGCAGGGCGAGGAGCAGTCGGGCGCCTTGCCCGCGCTGGAAGACCACCTGCGCCAGGCCCAGACCCGGGCCAACGAGCAGCGCGCCAGCGTCACGCAGGTGCAGCAGCAGATCCAGGTGCTGGCCGCCGAGCAGCGCAACGTCGAAGAACAGAGCCGCACGCTCAACCAGCGCCGCGAGCGCCTGGTGGCCGACCGCAATGCCCTGGCCGCGCCCGACGAGGCGCGCCTGCTCAGCGCCCAGACCCAGCTGGCCAGCGCGCAGGAGGCCGCCGAACTCAACGACGCCGTGCTGCACGAGCTGCAGGACAGCGTGCCCCAGCTCGACGAGGCGCGCCGCGCCGCGCAGCAGGCGGTGAACCAGGAGTCCGCGAAGCAGGCCGACCTGTCGGCCCGCATGGAGGCGCTCAAGGCGCTGCAGGACAAGGTCAAGACCGACGGCAAGTTGAAGCCCTGGCTGGCCAAGCACGGCCTGGACAGCCTGCAGGGTTTGTGGAGCCGCATCCACATCGAAACCGGCTGGGAAAACGCCCTGGAAGCCGCGCTGCGCGAACGCCTGAGTGCGCTGGAGGTGTCTCGCCTGGACATGGTGCGCGCCTTCGGCAACGACGCGCCACCGGCCAAGCTGGCCTTCTACAGCCCACCGCCCGGTGCGGCCGCGAGCAGCAGCGCCACCGGCCTCAAACCCCTGGTGCAATGGCTGCGCCTGAACGACGCCGGCCAACAGGCGCTGTTGGCCGAGTGGCTGCACGGCTGCCTGACGGCGTCCAGCCTGGAAGAGGCGCTGGCCCAGCGCGCGCAGCTGCAGGCCGGCGAGGTGATCTTCGTCGCCAGCGGCCACGCCGTCACGGCGCACAGCGTGAGCTTCTACGCGCCCGACAGCGAGCAGGCCGGCCTGCTGGCGCGGGCGCAGGAAATCGAGAACATCGACAAGCAGCTCAAGGCCCAGGTGCTGATCGCCGAGCAGGCGCGCTCATCCCTGATCCGCGCCGAGGCGGCCTACACCGACGCTTCGCAGCGCCTGGTGAGCGCGCGCCGCGATGCCGCCGAGTCGCGCGGCCGAGCGCACGAGCTGCAGGTGGAAGCCCTGCGCCTGACACAGCTGGCCGAACAGACCCGCGCGCGCAGCGAGCAGATCGGCGCCGACCTGGCCGAAGTGGACGCCCAGCTCGAAGAGCTGCAGGAGCGCCGCGTGACGGCCGAGGCCCGCTTCGAAGAGCTGGACATGCAGCTGGCCGACAGCCAGGAGCGCCACGCACAGTTCGACGACAAGGTGATCGAAGCCGAGCGCGCGCTGAACCAGGCGCGCGAGCAGCAGCGCTCGCTGGAGCGCACCGCGCAGGAAGCCGTCTTCGCGCTGCGCAGCCTGCAGGCGCGCCAGAGCGAGCTGCAGCGCGCCATGGAAACCGCGGCCACCCAGGAAAAATCGCTGGCGGACGAGCAGCAGCGCGCCAGCGACGAGCTCGCCCGGCTGAACGACGCGGCGGCCCAGGCCGGTCTGCAGAACGCCCTGGCCATGAAGCTGGAGCGCGAGCAGGCCCTGGGCACGCTGCGCAGCCAGTACGACGAACTCACCGCCAAGCTGCGCGCCAGCGACGAGCGCCGCCTGCAGCTGGAACGCGAACTCGAACCGCTGCGCAACCGCATCACCGATTTCCAGCTCAAGGAGCAGGCCGCCCGCCTGGGCGTGGAGCAGTACAGCCAGTTGCTCGAAGAGGCCCAGGCCGATCTGGCGGCGGTGGCGCAGAGCATCACCGAAGGCAATGTGCGGCTTGCCGGCCTGCAGGGCGAGATCGACCGCCTGCACCGCGAGATCCAGTCGCTCGGTGCGGTCAACCTCGCCGCGCTCGATGAACTCACCGCGGCGCGCGAGCGCAAGACCTTCCTCGACGCGCAATCGGCCGACCTCGTCGAGGCCATGAACACGCTGGAAGACGCGATCAAGAAGATCGACAACGAAACCCGCGAACTGCTGGGCAGCACCTTCGAGACCGTCAACGGCCACTTCGGCCGCATGTTCCCCGAGCTGTTCGGGGGCGGCAACGCCAGGCTGGTGATGACCGGTGAGGAGATCCTCGATGCCGGCGTGCAGGTGATGGCGCAGCCGCCCGGCAAGAAGAACCAGACCATCCACCTGCTCTCGGGCGGCGAGAAGGCGCTGACCGCCATCGCGCTGGTGTTCGCCATCTTCCAGCTCAACCCCGCGCCGTTCTGTCTGCTGGACGAGGTGGACGCGCCGCTGGACGACGCCAACACCGAACGCTATGCGAAACTGGTGACCGCCATGGCCAAGGAAACCCAGTTCCTGTTCATCAGCCACAACAAGATCGCCATGGAAATGGCCGAGCAGTTGATCGGCGTGACCATGCAGGAGCAGGGCGTCTCCCGCATCGTGGCGGTGGACATGGAATCGGCCGCCGGCATGCTCGAACCCACCTGATCACACTCCACACCATGAGCACATTGCAAATCGGTCTGGCCATCATGGGCGGTCTCGTACTGGCGGGCCTGGTGGCCTACAACGCCTGGACGACCAGCCGCAGCGCGCCGCGCACGGCCCGCGAACGCAGCGAGGCGCCGCGCGACGAAGCGGCCGGCGACGAGACCCTGCCTTACACGCCGGCGGACCTCTCCGAGCACGAGATCCAGCGCATCGACCCGGTGCTCGGCGACATGCCGGGTGCCCCCGCGCCACCCGATCCGGCGGCGATCGCGCAAGCGGCCGCGGCGGTGAGCCTCAACCCCCTGATGACCCAGCCGCCCGAAAAGCGGCCGGGCCTGGACGCGCTGATCGACGTGATCGCACCGCTGCTGCTGGAACACGAGGTCTCGGGCGACGCCTTGCTCGCCGCGCTGCCGGGCACGCGGCGCGTGGGCAGCAAACCGTTTGCCGTGGAAGGCCAGAGCGAGACCACCGGCGAATGGGAAAGCCCGCGCCTGGGCCAGCGCTACCGCGCGCTGCAGGCTGGCGTGCAGCTGGCCAACCGCTCGGGGCCGCTCAACGACATCGAGTTCTCCGAATTCGTGGTGAAGGCCCAGGCCTTCGCCGACGCGGTCGGTGCCTCGCCCGATTTCCCCGACATGCGCGCCGAAGTGGCCCGGGCCCGCGAGCTGGACGCCTTCGCCAGTGGACACGATGCCCAGCTGGGCTTCACGCTGCGCGCGCGCCGCACCGCCTGGAGCCCGGGCTACGTCGCGCAGCACGCGTCCAAGCTCGGCTTCGTCGCGGGGGCCTTGCCCGGGCGCATGGTGCTCTCGGGCAGCCAGAGCGGCCAGGCACCGATCCTCAGCCTCATGTTCGACCCGCAGGCCGCCATGGCCGAAGACCCCGAACAGACCGCCCTGCGCGAGATCGCGCTCTCGCTCGAAGTCACCCACGTGCCGCGCAGCGAACAACCCTTTGTGCGCATGCGCCAGGCCGCCACGGCGCTGGCCGAGGCCATGGAAGGCGTCGTCACCGACGACGGCGGCCAGCCGCTGTCCACCGACACCATGGACCGCATCGGTGCCGACCTCGAAAGCCTGTACGACGCGCTCGACAGCCGCGACCTGTCCGCCGGTTCCCCGCAGGCGCGCCGACTCTTCTCCTAAATGACCGCTGACCTGTTTGCCGAGCCGCCGTCGCCGGCCGCGCGCGCCGCCGAATTGCGCGCGCAACTGCACCACCACGCCCACCGCTACTACACGCTCGACGAACCGGAGATCCCCGACGCCGAGTACGACAGGCTGTTTCGCGAGCTGCAGGCCATCGAGGCCGCGCACCCCGAGCTGCTTACGCCCGACTCGCCGACCCAGCGCGTGGGCGGGGCGATCCTGAAGGAACTGGTGCCCGTGCGCCACGCGGTGCCGATGCTCAGCATCCGCACCGAGACCGACACCGAAGCCACGGGCGCGGTGGCCTTCGACGCGCGCGTGCGGCGCGAGCTCAAGCTGAGCGAAACCGATCCCCCCGTCGACTACCTGGCCGAGCTGAAGTTCGACGGGCTGGCCATGAGCCTGCGTTACGAGCAGGGCGTGCTGGTGCGGGCCGCCACGCGCGGTGACGGCGAGACCGGCGAGGACGTGACCCACAACGTGCGCACCATCGGGCAGATCCCGCTGCGCCTGCCCGAGGGCGTGCCGGAGGTGCTCGAGGTGCGTGGCGAGGTGTACATGCGCCGCGACCAGTTCGAGCAGCTCAACGAACGCCAGCGCGAGAAGATCGCCAGTGGCGCGAAGGGCGAGAAGACCTTCGTCAATCCGCGCAACGCCGCCGCCGGGGCCGTGCGGCAACTCGACTCGAAGATCACGCGCGACCGTCCCCTGAGCTTCTTCGCCTACTCCTGGGGCGAGGTGCTGGGCGATGCCGAGCCGCCTGCGACGCAGTACGACTGGCTCATGCGCCTGAAGGCCTGGGGGTTCCCGGTCGCCGAGCAGACCACGCGCTGCCGCGGTGCCGATGAGCTCGTGGCCTTTCACCGCCGCATCGGCGAACTGCGCGACACGCTGCCGTTCGACATCGACGGGGTGGTCTACAAGGTCGATTCCCTGGCGCAGCAGAAGCAGATGGGCTTTGTCACGCGCGAGCCTCGCTGGGCCGTGGCGCACAAGTACCCGGCGCAAGAACAATTGACCACCGTCCAGGCCATCGACGTGCAGGTCGGCCGCACCGGCAAGCTCACGCCGGTGGCCAAGCTGGCACCCGTGTTCGTGGGCGGTGTCACGGTGACGAACGCCACCCTGCACAACGAGATGGAGGCGCGCCGCAAGGACGTGCGCGTGGGCGACACGGTGATCGTGCGCCGCGCGGGCGATGTGATACCCGAGGTCGTCTCGGTGCTGACCGACAAGCGCGTCGGCGATCCGCCGCCGTTCACCATGCCCGCCCAATGCCCGGTGTGCGGCAGCGATGCGGTGCGGGAGGAGGGCGAGGCCGACCACCGCTGCACCGGGGGCCTGTTCTGTGCCGCGCAGCGCAAAGAGGCCATCCTGCACTTCGCGCACCGCCGGGCCGTCGAGATCGAGGGCCTGGGCGACAAGCTGGTGGAGCAACTGGTCGACAGTGGCCTGATCAAGACGCTGCCCGATCTCTACAAACTCGGTTTCACCGCCCTGGCCGGGCTGGACCGCATGGCCGAGAAGTCGGCCAACAACATCGTGGCCGCGCTCGAGAAATCCAAGCGCACCACGCTGCCGCGTTTCCTCTTCGGCCTGGGCATCCGCCACGTGGGCGAGGCCACGGCCAAGGAACTGGCGCGCCACTTCGGCCAGCTCGACCGCATCATGGACGCCAGCGTCGAGGCCCTCTCGGAGGTCAACGACGTGGGCCCGGTGGTGGCGCAGAGCATCCACACCTTCTTCGAACAGCCGCACAACCGCGAAGTGGTGGAGCAGCTGCGCGCCTGCGGCCTGAGCTGGGAAGAGGGCGAGCCCGCCGCGCGCGCGCCGCAACCCCTGGCCGGCAAGACCTTCGTGCTCACCGGCACCTTCCCCACGCTCAGCCGAGACCAGGCCAAGGACCTGCTCGAAGCCGCCGGCGCCAAGGTGGCCGGCTCGGTGAGCAAGAAGACCGACTACGTGGTGGCCGGCACCGAAGCCGGCAGCAAGCTGGAGAAAGCGCAGACGCTGGGCGTGGCGGTGATCGACGAAGCGGCCATGCTGGCGATGCTGGGCACCGAGGCCTGACGCTTCACTCGCCCAGCCGGTAGCTCAGCGTGAGGTTCGCGCGCCAGTGGCGCTGCGTGTTTTCCAGCGGCAGGTCCCCGGTCGGCTTCGACATGGCCAGATCGAGGTTGTAGTGTTTGTGGTTGGTCAGCCGCAAGCCCAGGCTCACCGAACGCAGGCGCGCGGGCATCGGCGTGGCGAGGCGCGCATGCACGCGGGCAGCCTCCAGCAGCACATAGGGCTGCCACTGCCGCACCCAGGTGCCGTCGACGGCGAACACGCGGTTGAGCTCCAGCCCCAGGCCCCAGCCCGAGTCGCCCACCGCTTCACCGGCGCCGTAGCCGCGCGCGAAACGGTTGCCGCCGAAAGACAGCTTCTCGCTGCTGGGCAGGTTGTGCGGGCTGTATTGCATGGCGAAGGACACCGCGGTGCCGAAGCGGTTGGCGAAGCGGTGCTGGTGGCTGGCCTCGGCCTGCAGGCGCGCGAAGTCCAGCTTCACCGCGCTGGGGCCTGAGAGCCCGGGCACGTTGCTGGTGATGCCCGCCTCGGCACCGAGGCCCGAGAGGCCATGGGTCAGCCGCAGGTTGAGCTGCACGCTGTCGTTGGGCTTCTGCGCGGTGTAGCTCAACTGGCCGAACACGGCGCGCACCTGGGTGTCGTCGGTCAATTGCGCGCCGTTGGCGGGGTTGGCGAGGCTGTCGCGCGTGTTCACGCCGTACAGCCCGGTGCTGGCCACCCAGCTGGTTTCCCGTGACAGTTTCAACGGCAGGCTGGCCGTGAGTTCGGCCCGCTCGACCTCGGTTCTTCGCTGCAGCGGGTTGCTCACCCCGAGTTGCTCGTCGGGATCGCCTCGGTAATGCGAAAGCGACCCTCTGACCGACCCTCCTCGGCTGTCGAGGACTTGCTCGTAGTGCAGGGCGTTGTACCGGTCGTTGTCCGCCGTGGACAACAGGGTGGAGACGCCGAGCTGGCTGCCGGCCACGAGGGGATCGTTCAGCACGCCGGTGACCACGGCGCGCGGATTCGGCTTGCGCGTCTCCAGGCCCACGGCGATGTCATAGGGCTTCTGGTTCGCCTGGATGACCAGTGTGCTGGCCCCGTCGGTGCTCGTGGGCAGTTGCACCTGCGCCTGGATGCCCATGCCCGGCAGACGGCCGAGCAGGGCGGTGAAGTGTTCGAAAGTGGTCGTGCGCAGCGGCTTCTCCTGGCGGATGTGCTCGGCGATCTCGCGCAACCGGGCCTCGGCCTTGCCGGGGTGGCCTTCGATGCGCACCGTCTGCACATGGCCTTCCACGGCCACCACGCGCACCACACCGTGCTGGAAGTCCTGCTTGGGCACGAAGAAGAACGAGAGCGCGTAGCCGCGCTGCTGGTACAGCGCGGTCGCCTGCTGGGCGCGCGCCACGATGTCGCCCACCGTGACCGACTGCCCGGCCAACGGCGCGAACAGCGCGGCCACCGCCTCGAAGGGAATCGACTGCACGCCCTCGATGTCGAACTTGCGCGGTGTGAGCCGCGCGTTCAACACCTCGGCGCCTGATGGGGCGGGGGCCTGCACATCCACGTCCACCCGCACATCCGCGCCCGGCTGCGTGGGCAGCGCGGGGCAGGGTGTCCAGCGGGCTGCCGACCGGGGCGAGGGCTTGCGCCCCCGCACCCGTGGCCACCCACCAGGCGGCCCCCGCCAGCAGCAGTGGTCGCGTGAACTGGCTTGGCATGTGCTCCCGCCCTCCGTGCGTCAGCGGCGCAGCGCGCCGGTCAGGCCACCGGTGATGCCACCGAGGGTGTTGGTCAGGGTGGTCGTCAGTGGGGTGGAGGTTCCACCGCCGGCAGCGGCGCCGCCACCCACGGTGGCGGTGATGCCTCCGGTCAACGCGCCGACGGTGTTGACCACGGGCGCGAGCACGTTGACCGCACCGCCCGTGCTGCCGCCACCAACGGCGCCGCCGGTCAGGCCGCTCACGGCACCGACGACGGGTGCCAGCACGCCCCCCGCGCCGCCGCCACCCCCCGTGGTGCCGCCCACGGCGCCGCCGATGTTGGCGACCAGGCCGCCAGTCTGGTTGACCACCTCACCCAGGCTGTTGACCACGGGCTGGCTGCCGTTGCCCTGCACACCCATGCCCAGCTGTTGCACCGCGCCGCCGGTGGTCACCAGCAGGTTGCCGACGGGTGTGCCGACGCCGGTGGCATCGTCCACCCGGGTCGCCACTTGCGTCACACCGGTGGTGATGGGCACGATCGCGGTGTTGATCGCGCGGCCCACCTGTTCGACCGGGCTGACGGCGCCGCCGTTGGCGGGCCCGCTCACCAGGTCACCCGTGTGGCCGAGCGTGCGCGAGGTGTTGCCGAGGACCTCGCCCACTTCCCGGGTGAGCGGCGTGTTGCTGCCCGCGAGCTGCCCGCCCGCCTGGCCCACGGCCGCTGAAACGGGGTCGATGACGCGGTCCACCACGGGACCCAGGCCCGTGGCCTTGCCCACGGTCTGCGTGGCGCCCACGCCGGTGTTCACCACCGTCTCCACCACCTTGCTGGTGCCGCCCAGCAACTGGTTGGCCGGGCCCGTGCCCAACTGCGTTTCCAGACCCTGACCCACGCGGCTGACCACCTGGCCGGCCTGATCCACGGCCTGGCCCGCGACGTTGGTCACCGGACGCAGGGCCGAAGTGGCCGGGTTCTGGCCCAGGCCGGTGACGACGTCACCCGCGCTGGACACCGCGTTGCCCGCCTGATCCACCGCGCCGCCCAGGCCGGCCGCGGTGACGCCCAGGGGGTTGTCGACCTTGCCGATCTGGCCGACGCCGTTGGCCACCGCCGAGCCCAGGGCGCTGACCACGCCGCCGGTGTGGCCGACCACGCCATCCACGCCTTGCGCCGAGGCACCGCCCACCAGGGGTTTGACCACGTTGGACACCGTGCCGCTCAGGCCGGAGACGGCCTGGCCCAGGTCGGTGACCGTGTTGCCTTGCTCGCGCACGACCGCGGCCAGCGGGGAGCCGCTGAGGCCACCACCGCTTCCCCCACCGCCATTGCCGCCACCACCACCACCACCCGAGCCTCCGCCCGAGGAAACGGCCGCGCCGTCGCCGGCGGTGTTGAGTGAACCCGTGCCAGAGCACCCGCCAAGGACCAGCAGGGCCGCAGCGAGCACGGTCAAGCCGGCCCGAGCCGGGCCGTGGGAACGATCGATAATCCTTTTCATGGATATCCTCCTGGTAAAAAATAAAGCAAGTGCAGACACCCTCGGCCAATTCCGGGGGCGGTTGCCAGCAATTCATCGACGGGTCGGGGAATAACATTAATTTGTTTCACCTCGCCTCGGAATTAATTTCCGGTGCGGACCTCCGGCACGAAATGGCTGACTCCCGCGACCAGTCTAGAGACTGTTGTTGCAATTCGCAGCAGGGTTTTCTTGCTCAGAAAGAGCGGCTCAATCTCGCTGCGTCCGGGCGATATTGGGCCCTTTGACGAAGGGAAAGCTGTATTGCAACGGGAAATGCAAACTTTATTCATCAGGGCAATCTGTCTTTCATTTCAATTTCCATGGAATGATTTTCCAATTGGTCAAATGTGAGCTGCCGGCAGAAATCCCAATGTCCCGCGACTTTTGACACGGCAGCGGCACCACCCATTTCCACTTCCAATTCCACATCGAAGCGACATGAGCATCCAGACCATCCTCAAAATGGGGGATCCGCGCCTGCTGCGGCACGCCCAGCCCGTCACCTCGTTCGACACCCCCGAGCTGCACCAGCTCGTGGTCGACTTGCAGGACACCATGGCCGCGGCCCACGGCGCCGGCCTGGCCGCGCCGCAGATCGGGGTTGATCTGCAGGTGGTGCTGTTCGGCAGCGGCCTGCCCAACCCCCGCTACCCCGATGCGCCGCCGGTGCCGCGCACGGTGCTGATCAACCCCGTGATCACGCCGCTGGGGGACGAAGAGGAGGAAGACTGGGAAGGTTGCCTGTCGGTGCCGGGCATGCGTGGCGTGGTGCCGCGCTGGCGGCGCATCCGCTACCAGGGCGTTGACGTGCAGGGCCGTTCGATCGACCGCGAAGCCGAAGGCTTTCACGCCCGCGTGGTGCAGCACGAATGCGACCACCTCTGGGGCACGCTGTACCCGATGCGGGTGCGCGACTTCCGCCGCTTCGGCTTCACCGAGGTGCTGTTCCCCGGTCTGGCGGCCGCCGAAGACGACTGAAAAACCGCCTCCAAACGGCTGTTACAAACCGCGCCGCAGTTGAAACGTATTGAAATATCCAGTCAGCGAAATCGACTAGAGTCAGTCCCCGGCATAACAACCGAACAGGGACTCCCTTTCCATGAAGCGAATGCTTGTCGTGGCGGCCAGCGCGGCCGTACTGAGCGCCTGCAGCGTGACCAAGCCGCCCGCGACTGTGCCGGTGGACTTGCCATCCACCTGGTACGCACCGCCGCTGGCACACCAGGGCAGCACCGAACAGCTCACCGCCTGGTGGAGCCGGTTCGATGACCCGGTGCTGACCGACTGGGTGGCGCGCGCACAGGCCCAAAGCCCTTCCGCCGCATCGGCGCGCGCACAGGTGTTTGCCGCCCGCGCGGCACGCCTGGGTGTGGAGGCCGAGACCGGCCCGCAGCTCAACGCGGTGGCCAACGCCAGCCGCGGCCGCACCGACCCGACCCAGCCGCTGGGCACCTCGCTGAGTGCCGGCCTGCAGGCCTCATGGGCGATCGACCTGTGGGGCGGCAACGAGGCCCGCCGCGGCAGCGCCGAGGCGCAACAGGAAGCGGCCGGCGCCGGCTGGCACCAGGCCCGCGTGCTGGTGGCCTCGGAACTCGCGCAGCTGTACTTCGCCCAGCGCCTGTGCCGCGAGCAACTGGCGGTGGCCGCGCGCGACCGCGACTCGCGCGCCGTGACAGCCGAGAACAACGCGGTCTCCGAACGCGCCGGCCTCACGGCGCCGGCCGTGGCCGCGCTGGCGCGCGCCAGCGGTGCCGAGGGCGCCGCGCGCTTCCGGCAACAGGACGAAGTCTGTGAGCGCCAGGTGAAGTCGCTCACCGCGCTCACCGGCGTGCCCGAGCCCGACGTGCGGCAGCGGCTGACCGCCGCGCCCGACCTGCAGGCGCTGTTGCAATCCCCGCGCATGGACCAGTTGCTCTCGGTGAACGCCGTGCCGGCCGAGGTGATCCGCCAGCGCCCCGACGTGTACCGCGCCCAGCGCGACCTCGTGGCGGCGAGCGAAGAGGTGGGCGTGGCCCGCGCCGCCTTGCTGCCCAGCCTGTCGCTCTCGGGCAGCCTGCTGCGCAACCGCTTTTCGGGCGGCGGCGCCGAGGGCACCTTCAACACCTGGTCGGTCGGCCCGCTCACGCTGAGCATGCCGCTGCTCGGGCGCGATGCCCTGCGCGCCAACACCGACAGCGCCCAGGCGCGCTACGAAGCCGCCGCCATCGCCTACGCCGGCACCTTGCGCCAGGCCGTGGCCGAGGTGGAGCAGGCGCTGGTGAGCATCTCCAGCCTGCGCGAGCGCGTGGCCTCCACCGACACCGCCGTGGCCGGCTACGGCCAATCCTTCCAGGCCACCGAGGCGCGCTACCGCGTGGGCCTGGCCAGCCTGAACGAGCTGGAAGAGGCGCGCCGCCTCAAGCTCGCGGCCGACAGCAGCGCCGTGGCCCTGCAGCAGGAACGCATCAACGCCTGGATCCAGTTGTACGTCGCCCTCGGTGGCGGCTTCGACCCCGTGAACAACCCCGACGCCCTCAAAGACCCATCATGAACGCCGTTCCTCCGCAATCGCGCAAACGCTGGCTCTGGCTGGCCATCGCCCTGGCCGTCGTCCTTCTGGGCGTGTTCTGGGTCTTCATCAAGAAGCCGGGCAACGCCGACGCGCCCACGCCCGCCGCCGAAGCCGCGCCAAGGCCCTCGCTCACCGTCACCGTGGCCAAGCCCACGCGCGGCGACCTGCCGATCCGCCTGCAGGCCAACGGCAACATCACCGCCTGGCAGGAGGCCAGCGTGGGTGCCGAGGTCAACGGCCTGCGCCTGGCCTCAGTGAACGTGAACGTGGGCGACGTGGTGCGCAAGGGCCAGGTGCTGGCCGTGTTCGCCAACGAAACCACCAAGGCCGACAGCCTGCAGAGCCAGGCCAGCCTGGCGCAGGCCGAGGCCAGCTTCGAGAACGCCAAGGCCGACGCCGACCGCGCGCGCTCGATCCAGGACACCGGCGCGCTGTCGAAATCGCAGGTGGCGCAGTACCTCACGCAGGAACGGGTGGCCCGCGCGCAGTTCGAGGCCGCCAAGGCCGCCTTCGGCGCGACCGAGGTGCGCCTGGGCAATACGCGCGTGCTCGCGCCCGACGACGGCGTGATCTCCGCGCGCACCGCCACCGTGGGCGCGGTGGTGGGCGCCGGGCAGGAGCTGTTCCGCATGGTGCGCCAGAGCCGCATGGAATGGCGCGGCGAGGTCACGCCCAACGAGGTGGGCCGCATCCGCGTCGGCCAGAAGGTGCAGGTCACGGGGGCCACCGGCCTGGAGATCAACGGCCAGGTGCGCGCCATCGCGCCCAGCGCCGACCCGCAGACGCGCAACATCCTGGTCTTCGTGGACCTGCCGCGCCACGCCGAACTCAAGGCCGGCACCTTCGCCAAGGGCAGCTTCGACCTCGGGCAGAGCGAGGCGCTCACCGTGCCCAGCCAGGCCATCGTGGTGCGCGACGGCAGCAACTACGTGTTCGTGATCGACGCGCAGAGCAAGGCCAACCAGCGCAAGGTGCAGACCGGGCGGCGGGTGCAAGAGCGCGTCGAGGTGCTCGAAGGCCTCAAGGCGGACGAGGCGGTGGCGGTGCAGGGCGCGGGCTTCCTGAACGAAGCCGACCTGGTCAAGGTCGTTCAGTGAGGGCGCGGCCATGAACGTCTCCGCCTGGTCCATCAAGAACCCCATCCCGGCGGCGATGCTGTTCGTCATGCTCACGCTGGCGGGCCTGTTCTCCTTCAAGCAGATGAAGGTGCAGAACTTCCCCGACCTGGATCTGCCCACCATCACCGTGGTGGCGGCGCTGCCGGGCGCCTCGCCCAACCAGCTCGAAAACGACGTCGCCCGCATCATCGAGAACAGCCTGGCCTCGCTGCAGGGCCTCAAGCACATCTACACCAAGGTGCAGGACGGCACGGTCTCGCTGACGGTGGAGTTCCGCATCGAGAAGAACACCCAGGAAGCGCTGGACGACGTGCGCTCGGCGGTGGCCAAGGTGCGCAGCGAGCTGCCCACCGACCTGCGCGACCCCATCGTCAACAAGGTGGAACTGGCCGGTGGCGCGGTGCTGGCCTACACGGTGTCCTCCGACAAGATGGACGCCGAGGCCCTGTCCTGGTTCGTCGACAACGACGTGTCCAAGCAGCTGTTGTCGGTGACCGGCGTGGGCGCCGTCAGCCGCGTCGGCGGCGTGGACCGCGAGGTGCAGGTGCTGCTCGACCCGCTCAAGCTGCAGTCGCTGGGCACCACCGCCACCGACGTGTCGCGCCAGCTGGCGCGTGTGCAGATCGAGAGCGCGGGCGGCCGGGTGGACCTGGGCGGCAGCCAGCAGCCGCTGCGCACCTTGTCGCAACTGGCCTCGGCCGAGGCGCTGTCGAAGATGGAAATCGCGCTCAGCGATGGCCGCCGCATCCGCCTGGACCAGATCGCCGAGGTGCGCGACACCGTGGCCGAACCGACCGCCGCCGCCTTCCTCGATGGCAAGCCGGTGGTGGGCTTCGAGGTCGCGCGCAGCCGGGGCGCGAGCGAGATCGAGGTGGGCGACGGGGTGCGCGCGCGCCTCAAGGACCTGCAGACGGCGCGGCCGGACCTGCGGATCACCGAATCGTTCGACTTCGTGACGCCGGTGAAAGAAGAGTTCGACGCCTCCATGACGCTGCTCTACGAGGGCGCCTTGCTCGCCGTGCTGGTGGTGTGGCTCTTCCTGCGCGACATCCGCGCCACCATCGTCTCGGCCGTGGCCCTGCCGCTGTCGGCCATCCCGGCTTTCATCGGCATGTACTACATGGGCTTCACCATCAACGTGGTGACGCTGCTGGCGCTCTCGCTGGTGATCGGCATCCTGGTGGACGACGCCATCGTGGAGGTGGAGAACATCGTGCGCCACATGCGCATGGGCAAGTCACCGTACCAGGCCGCGATGGAGGCGGCCGACGAGATCGGTCTGGCGGTGATCGCCACCACCTTCACCCTGATCGCGGTGTTCCTGCCCACGGCCTTCATGGCCGGCATTCCGGGCAAGTTCTTCAAGCAGTTCGGCTGGACCGCCGCGCTCGCGGTGTTCGCCTCGCTGGTGGTGGCGCGCGCGCTCACGCCGATGATGGCGGCCTACATCCTCAAGCCCTTCGTGTCCCGAGAGATGCCGCGCTGGGCGGCGTCCAACCCCGTCACCGCCGCGGCCTGGCGCTGGGTCAACAACCAGGAGGAGCCCGGCTGGCTCAACACCTACCAGAACTGGGCGCGCTGGTGCATCCGCCACCGCTGGATCACCAGCATCGGCGCGGGCCTGTTCTTCGTCGGTTCGCTGTTGCTGATCCCGCTGCTGCCGCAGGGCTTCATCCCGCCCGACGACAACTCGCAGACCCAGGTGTTCCTGGAGCTGTCGCCCGGCGCGACGCTGGAACAGACCATCTCCACGGCCGAGCGCGCGCGGGTGCTGGTGGCGGCGGTGCCGCACGTGCGCTCGGTCTACACCACCATCGGTTCGGGCACGGCCGGCACCGACCCGTTCGCGCCGCAGGGCGCGGCCGAGTCGCGCAAGGCCGCGCTGACCATCCAGCTCGACCCGCGCGGCGAACGGCCGCGCAAGCAGGGCATTGAAAACCAGCTGCGCGAGGCGATGTCGAACCTGCCGGGCGTGCGCAGCAAGGTGGGCCTGGGCGGCTCGGGCGAGAAATACATCCTCACGCTCACCGGCAGCGATGCCCATGCGCTGAGCACCGCGGCGCGCGCCATCGAGCGCGACCTGCGCACCATCCAGGGGGTGGGCAGCATCCAGTCCACCGCCGCGCTGGTGCGCACGGAAATCATCGTCACGCCCGATCTCGCGCGCGCCGCCGAACTCGGCGTCACGAGCTCGGCCATCGCCGAGACGCTGCGCATCGCCACCGTGGGCGACTACGACAACGCCTTGCCCAAGATGAACCTGCCCGAGCGGCAGATCCCCATCGTGGTCAAGCTGGACGTGGGCGCGCGGCACGACCTCGAGGTGCTCAACCGCCTCGCGGTGCCGGGCAGCAAGGGCCCGGTGATGCTGGGGCAGGTGGCCCAGCTCGACTTCGGCGGCGGGCCGGCGGTGATCGACCGCTACGACCGCGCGCGCAACATCAACTTCGAGGTGGAGCTCGCGGGCATCGCGCTGGGCGACATGAAGATGGCGGTGGAAAAGCTGCCCAGCCTGCGCAACCTGCCACCGGGCGTGTCGGTGCTGGAGATCGGCGACGCGGAAGTGCAGGGCGAGCTGTTCGCCAGCTTCGGCCTGGCGATGCTGACCGGCGTGTTGTGCATCTACATCGTGCTGGTGCTGCTGTTCAAGGCGTTCCTGCACCCGGTGACCATCCTGGCGGCGCTGCCGTTGTCGCTGGGCGGGGCTTTCGTGGCGCTGCTGCTGGCGAACAAGAGCTTCTCCATGCCGTCGCTGATCGGTCTGATCATGCTGATGGGGGTGGCGACGAAGAACTCGATCCTGCTGGTGGAGTACGCCATCGAGGCGCGGCGCGAGCACGGGTTGAGCCGGCTCGACGCGATCCTGGACGCCTGCCACAAGCGGGCCCGGCCGATCGTGATGACGACCATTGCCATGGGCGCGGGCATGTTGCCGATCGCGATTGGCTGGGGCGCGGCCGATGGCAGCTTCCGTTCACCGATGGCGGTGGCGGTGATCGGCGGCCTGATCACCTCGACCTTCCTGAGCCTGTTGGTGATTCCGGCGGTGTTCACCATCGTGGACGATGTGTCGCTGTGGTTCGCCGGCTTGTTCCGGCGCAAGCCGGCGGCCGATGGGCATGACCCTGTGGAGACGGGGACCCTTCGCGCCTGAAGGGTTTGGGTAGATCAGGAGGAAGGCGGCAGGGGCAGCTCCGCGAATGTCCCCCGAGTCGGCTTCGCCGCCTCTCCTCCTTTACTTCGCTGCGCTGCTCCTGCCGCCTTCCTCCTGATCCTGCCGACGGGTGGACTGGCGGTGGGTGGCGTGCCAACAGTGCTTCCGAGCCCGCGAGGGTGGGTGTTCTGCGCAGCGGGGTAAAGGAGGAGGCGGCACCAGCCGCCGGGGGACACCCGCGGAGCAGGGCACCCGCCCTCGCGGGCCGCCAACCAAGTCAGCCCTCAAGCGTCTCCAGAAGCTCCGTCTCGATCTCGATCTGCCGCTTGTTCATCTGCAACTGCGCGCCACTGATCAGGAAGGTATCTTCCACCCGTTCCCCCAGGGTGGTCACCTTGGCGAGCTGCACGTTGATGTCGTAGCGCGCGAGAACCCGCGTGATGCCATAAAGCAGCCCAGCGCGGTCGCTCGCCGAAACCGACAGCAACCAGCGCTGCGCCTTCTCGTCCGGCCGCAGATCCACCCGCGGCGTGATGGGGAAGCTCTTCACCCGCCGCGAAAGCCGGCCCTTGGTCGGCGCGGGCAAGGGGCCGCGTTCGTCGATCGTCTGCGCCAGGTTGTTCTCCACCATCGCGATCAGCTCCCGGTAGTGCTCCGACATCGTCGGTGCCACCACCTGGAAGGTGTCCAGCGCATGGCCGGTCAGCGTGGTGTGCACGCGCGCGTCCAGGATGCTGAAGTGCGAGCTGTCGAAATAACCGCAGATGCGCACGAACAAATCGGGCTGGTCGGGCGCGTACACCAGCACCTGCAGGCCCTCACCCTCGGGCGAGATGCGCGCGCGCACGATGCACTTGTCGATCGGCGCCTCGGCCCCTTCTTCGAGCTTGGCGGCGGGCTTGGCCGCCGCCTGCGCGATCTGGCGAGAGAGCACGCGCGTGTGCCAGGCGATCTCGTCGGCCTGGTGGCGCATGAAGTAGCTCACGTCCAGCGTGTCCCACAGCGCCTTGTGCGCCTGGTGGGGCAGGGCGTGCAGGGCCAGCATGGACAGCGCCTCGCGCTTGCGGCCTTCGATCACCGCCCCGGGGTCGGGCGCCCGGCCACCCAGCGCGCGCAAGGTGTAGCGGTACAGGTCTTCCAGCAGCTTGCCCTTCCAGGCGTTCCACACCTTGGGGCTGGTGCCCCGGATGTCGGCCACGGTGAGCAGGTACAGCGCCGTGAGGTAACGCTCGTTGCCCACGCGCCTGGCGAAGGCGGCGATCACGTCGGGGTCGCTCAGGTCCTCCTTCTGCGCCATGCGGCTCATGGTGAGGTGCTCGGCCACCAGGTACTGGATCAGCTTCGTGTCTTCGCGGTCGATGCCGTGCTGGTGGCAGAAGGTGCGCACGTCGCGCGCGCCCAGGTCGGAGTGGTCGCCGCCCCGGCCCTTGGCGATGTCGTGGAACAGCGCCGCGATGTAGAGGATCCAGGGCTTGTCCCAGCCGGCCGCGAGCTGCGAGCAGAACGGGTACTCGTGCGAGTGCTCGGCGATGAAGAAGCGGCGCACGTTGCGCAACACCATCAGGATGTGCTGGTCCACCGTGTAGACGTGGAACAGGTCGTGCTGCATCTGCCCCACGATGTGGCGGAACACCCAGAGGTAGCGCCCGAGCACGGAGGTCTGGTTCATCAGCCGCATGGCGTGCGTGATGCCCTCGGGCTCCTTCAGGATCTGCAGGAACTGCGCGCGGTTGACCGGGTCGGCGCGAAAGCGCGCGTTCATCACCGGGCGGGCGTTGTACAGCGCGCGCAGGGTGCGCGCCGACAGGCCCTTGATGCCCACGGTGGTCTGGTAGAGGTGGAAGGTTTCCAGGATGGCGTGCGGCTGCTGCACGTACAGGTTGTCGCTCGCCACCTCGAGCATGCCGCCCTTGTCGAAGAAGCGTTCGTTGAGCGGGCGCAGGCGGTCCACGCCGGCCACGTCGCTCTGCAGCCGCTCCTGGATGTTGAGCAGCAGGATCTGGTTCAACTGGGTCACGGCCTTGGCCGCCCAGTAGTAGCGCTTCATCAGCGCCTCGCTGGCGCGGCGCGTGCCCTTGGCGCTGCTGGCCATGCCGGCGGGCACCTGGGCCTTGAAGCCGAAGGACTCGGCCACGGCGTTCTGCAGGTCGAACACCAGCCGGTCTTCGCGGCGGTGGGCCAGCAGGTGCAGGCGCGCGCGGATCAGGCTGAGCAGGGCCTCGTTGGCCTTGATCTGCCGCGCCTCCAGGGGCGTGGCCAGGCCCTTGCGGGCCAGTTCGTCCCAACTGCGGCCCAGGCCGGCGGCTTTGGCCACCCACAGGATGATCTGCAGGTCGCGCAGGCCACCGGGCGACTCCTTGCAGTTGGGCTCCAGGGAGTAGGGCGTGTTCTCGAACTTGGTGTGGCGCTGGCGCATTTCCAGCGTCTTGGCCACGAAGAAGGCCTTGGGGTCCATGGCCTCGGCCAGCTGGTTCACCAGGGTGGAAAAGGCGTTCTTGCTGCCCGCGATGAGCCGGCATTCGAGCAGCGAGGTCTGCACCGTCACGTCTTTCGCCGCCTCGTCCACGCAGTCGGCGATGGTGCGCACGCTGGAGCCGATCTCCAGGCCCAGGTCCCAGCAGGCGCCGATGAAGCCTTCGAGGCGGGCCTTGAGCGCGGCGTCGTCGTCGGGCCGGCTGCCGTCGGGCAGCAGCACCAGCACGTCCACGTCGGAATGGGGAAACAGCTCGCCGCGCCCGAAACCGCCCACGGCGATGAGCGAGAAACCGGGCCCGAAGCCCGCCAGGGACCACAGCTCGCGCAGGGTCTGGTCGGTCAGGCGGGAGAGTTGCTGCAGCGCCTTGCGCACGCCCCGGGTGGACGAGCCCTGCACGCCCAGCTGGTCGAGCAGGGCGGCCTTGTCCGTGCGGTATTGCTGCCGCAGGGTGCCGAGGTCGGGCGCGGCGGGCACCGGCGCGGGCGCCATGGCCTCAGGCAAGGGCGGGCGCCGGTGTCACGAAGGCGGGCGCGGGCAGGCTGCCGGCCGACAGGGTGAGCACCTCGTAGCCGGTCTCGGTGACCAGCACGGTGTGTTCCCACTGGGCCGAGAGCGAGCGGTCGCGCGTGACGATGGTCCAGCCGTCGCCCATTTCCTTGATGTCGCGCTTGCCGGCGTTGATCATGGGCTCGATGGTGAAGGTCATGCCGGGCTTGAGCTCGTCCAGCGTGCCGGGGCGGCCGTAGTGCAGCACCTGCGGGTCTTCGTGGAAGCGCTGGCCGATGCCGTGGCCGCAGAACTCGCGCACCACCGAGAAACCGTTGCCCTCGGCAAAGGTCTGGATCGCGTGGCCGATGTCGCCCAGGCGGATGCCGGGGCGAACCATCACGATGCCCTTCCACATCGCCTCGTAGGTCACCTGGCAGAGCCGGCGCGCCTGCACCGAGCACGCGGCCTCGCCGCCGATCAGGAACATGCGGCTGTTGTCGCCGAACCAGCCGTCCTTGATCACCGTCACGTCGACGTTGAGGATGTCACCCTTCTTGAGCGGTTTTTCGTTCGGGATGCCGTGGCAGACCACGTGGTTGATGGACGTGCACAGGTGGCCCGGGTACGGCGGGTAGCCGCTGGGCTGGTAGCCGATGGTGGCCGAGACGGTGCCCTGCTGCTTCATGTACTCGGCCGCCAGGCGGTCGATTTCCAGCGTGGTGATGCCCGGCTGGATCAGCGGTGTGAGGTAGTCCAGCACTTCGGACGCCAGGCGGCAGGCCGTGCGCATGCCCGCGATGCCGGCTTCGTCTTTGTAGGTGATGCTCATGGGGCGCGATTATCCCATCTGACCCCGTCTGGAGGGCCCCCGGCAAGGCAAGGCCATGGGGGCGGCCGGGTAAAATTCCGGGTTTTCCACCTGCCGCCGGCGGGTCAACGCACCTCAGGCTCCCAACGTGTCCCTGCACCTGCGCTTTTTTGAAGGCGGCAACGCCGTCAGCGACTTCAAAGTCCAGCAGCTCCTGCCCCGCCTCGCGGGCATTTCCGACAAGATCAACGGCCTTTCGGCCCGCTTCGTGCACCTGGCGAGCTTCGACGGCGAGCCCGACGCGGCCACGCTCCAGCGCGTGGGCGAGCTGCTGACCTACGGCGAACCGGGCACCCCGGCGCACGCCCAGCTGGAAACGGCCGGCGCGCCAGCCCTGCTGGTGATGCCACGCCTGGGGACGGTCTCGCCCTGGGCCTCCAAGGCGACCGACATCGCCCACAACTGCGGGCTGAGCCTGCACCGGGTCGAGCGCCTGGTCGAGTACCGGGTTGGCCTCAAGTCCGGCCTGCTGGGCAAGAAGGCCAGCCTGTCCGAAGAGCAGCTGCGCGCCGTGGCCGACCTGCTGCACGACCGCATGACGGAAAACGTCTCGCTCGATCGCAGCCAAGCCCAGGCGCTGTTCACCGAGCTGCACCCCGCGCCCATGGAGCAGGTCGACGTGCTCGGCGGTGGTCGCACCGCATTGGAGCGCGCCAACGCCGACTGGGGCTTGGCCCTGGCCGACGACGAGATCGACTACCTCGTCAACGCCTTCAACGGCCTCAAGCGCAACCCGACCGACGTCGAGCTGATGATGTTCGCGCAGGCCAACAGCGAGCACTGCCGCCACAAGATCTTCAACGCGCAGTTCACCATCGACGGCGTGGCGCAGGACAAGAGCCTGTTCGGCATGATTCGCCACACCCACCAGCAGGCGCCGCAGCACACCGTGGTGGCCTACTCGGACAACGCCTCCATCATGGAAGGCAGCGTGGTCGAGCGCTTCGTGGCCCGCGCCGGCGGCGACGCCTCGCCGGCCTACGCCGCCGAAACCGCCACGCACCACGTGCTGATGAAGGTGGAGACCCACAACCACCCGACCGCCATTTCCCCGTTCCCGGGCGCCTCCACCGGCGCGGGCGGCGAAATCCGCGACGAGGGCGCCACCGGCCGGGGTTCCAAGCCCAAGGCCGGCCTGACCGGCTTCACCGTCGGCAAGCTCTGGGGCGGCCTCTCCGACCAGCCGGGCGGCAAGCCCGAGCACATCGCCAGCCCGCTGCAGATCATGACCGAGGGCCCCCTGGGCGGCGCGGCCTTCAACAACGAGTTCGGCCGGCCCAACCTGCTGGGCTATTTCCGGGAGTACGAACTGGCGGTGGACGGCGTGCAGCGCGGCTACCACAAGCCCATCATGATCGCCGGCGGTGTCGGCGTGATCGACGCCATCCAGACGAAGAAGATCGAATTCCCGGCCGGCTCCCTGCTCATCCAGCTCGGCGGCCCGGGCATGAAGATCGGCATGGGCGGCAGCGCGGCCAGTTCCATGGCCACGGGCACCAACGCCGCCTCGCTGGACTTCGACTCCGTGCAGCGCGGCAACCCCGAAATCGAGCGCCGCGCGCAGGAGGTCATCAACCACTGCTGGCAGCAGGGCGAGAACAATCCCATCCTGGCGATCCACGACGTGGGCGCGGGCGGCCTCTCCAACGCCTTCCCCGAACTCACCAACGACGCCGGCCGCGGCGCGCGCTTCGACCTGCGCGCCGTGCCGCTGGAAGAAAGCGGCCTGGCGCCCAAGGAAATCTGGTGCAACGAGAGCCAGGAGCGCTACGTGCTGGCGATCGCCCCCGAGTCGCTGGCCACGTTCCAGGCCTTCTGCGAGCGCGAGCGCTGCCCGTTCGCCGTGATCGGCGTGGCCACCGAAGAGCGCCAGCTGGTGCTGGCCGATGAGGGTCAACAGAGTCCCGTTGACATGCCGATGAACGTGCTGCTGGGCAAACCGCCCAAGATGCACCGCGACGTGAAAAGCGTGGCGCGTCAGGTGGCCCCGCTGGCGCTCACCGGCGTGAACCTGCAGCAGGCCGTGATCGACGTGCTCAGCCACCCGACCGTGGCCTCCAAGCGCTTCCTCATCACCATCGGCGACCGCACCGTGGGCGGCCTGTCGCACCGCGACCAGATGGTCGGCCCCTGGCAGGTGCCGGTGGCGGACTGCGCCGTGACGCTGGCCGACTACAAGGGCTTCGCCGGCGAGGCCATGAGCATGGGCGAGCGCACGCCGCTGGCCGCGCTCGACGCCGCCGCGTCGGGCCGCATGGCGGTGGCCGAGGCCATCACCAACCTGCTGGCCGCGCCCATCGAGCTGCCGCGCGTGAAGCTCTCCGCCAACTGGATGGCCGCCTGCGGCGAACCGGGCGAAGACGCGGCGCTGTACGAGACCGTCAAGGCCGTGGGCCTGGAACTCTGCCCGGCGCTGGGCATTTCCATCCCGGTGGGCAAGGACAGCCTGTCCATGCGCACCCAATGGAGCGAAGGCGGCGAGACGAAGAAAGTGACTTCGCCGGTCAGCCTGATCGTGAGCGCCTTCGCCACGCTGGCCGACGTGCGCGGCACGCTCACGCCGCAACTCAACAATGCGCTCGAAGACACCACGCTGGTGCTGATCGACCTCGGCAAGGGCCGCCACCGCATGGGCGGCAGCGTGCTGGCCCAGGTGCTGGGGCAGGGCGGGGGCGAGGTGCCCGACCTGGACGACGCCCAGGACCTGGTGAGCCTGGTCAACGCGGTGAACGCGCTGCGGGCCCAGGGCCAGATCCTGGCCTACCACGACCGCAGCGACGGGGGCCTGCTGGCCGCCGCCGCCGAAATGGCCTTCGCCGGCCACGTGGGCGTGGCGCTCAACGTGGACCTGCTCGTGACCGAAGGCGACGGCATCAGCGACAGCCGCGCCGAGATGGGCGACGCCAAGAACTGGGCCGGCCAGGTCAGCGCGCGACGCGAGGAACTCACGCTCAAGGCCTTGTTCAGCGAAGAGCTGGGCGTGCTGCTGCAGGTGCGCACCGAAGACCGCAACGCGGTGATGCAGACCCTGCGCGAGCACGGCCTGTCCAAACACAGCCACTTCGTCGGCAAAACCCGCCCGGCCTCGTCCACCATGGACGCCGGCAAGGGCCAGCTGCAGGTCTGGCGCGACACCAAGGCCGTGTTCTCGGCGAGCCTGTTCGACCTGCAACAGGTCTGGGACAGCGTGAGCTGGAAGATCAACCAGCAACGCGACAACCCGGCGGGCGCCGACGCCGAACACGCGGCCGCCGGCCGGCCCGACGACGCCGGCCTTCACACGAAGCTGACGTTCGACGCCACCGACAACGTGGCCGCACCGTACCTCAACCTGGCCCGGCCCAAGGTCGCCATCCTGCGCGAGCAGGGCGTGAACTCGCACGTGGAGATGGCCTACGCCTTCACCCAGGCCGGGTTCGAGGCCTTCGACGTGCACATGACCGACCTGCAGACCGGCCGTGCGAAGCTGGCCGACTTCAAGGGCGTGGTGGCCTGCGGCGGCTTCAGCTACGGCGACACGCTGGGCGCGGGCATCGGCTGGGCGCGCAGCATCACCTTCAACCCCGGTCTGTCCGAGCAGTTCCAGGCCTTCTTCGGCCGCGACGACACCTTCGGCCTGGGCGTGTGCAATGGCTGCCAGATGTTCGCCGAGCTGGCCGACATCATTCCCGGTGCCGAGGCCTGGCCGCGCTTCACCACCAACCAGAGCGAGCGCTTCGAGGCGCGCCTGTCCCTGGTGGAAGTGCTGGACTCGCCCAGCCTGTTCCTGCAGGGCATGGCCGGCAGCCGCCTGCCCATCGCGGTGGCGCATGGCGAGGGTTACGCCAACTTCCACCACCGGGGCGACGCCAGCAAGGCCATCGCGGCGATGCGCTTCACCGACCACGGCGGCGCGGCCACCGAGGCCTACCCGTTCAACCCCAACGGCAGCCCGGGCGGCCTGACGGCGGTGACCACGGCCGACGGCCGCTTCACGGCCATGATGCCGCACCCCGAGCGCGTGTTCCGCAACATCCAGATGAGCTGGACCGACCAGGACCCGGCCGCTTTCAGCGCCTGGATGCGCCTGTGGCGCAACGCGCGCAAGTGGGTCGGCTGACCGGACGCACCCATGGCCATCGAACTGCCCAAAACCACCCGCGACGAGGCGATCGCCTCGATCCAGCGTTACTTCGACGCGAACATGGACGAGCGCATCGGCAACATCGCCGCCGGTGGCCTGCTGGGCTTTTTCCTGGAGGAGATCGCGCCCGCGGTCTACAACCAGGCCGTGGCCGATGTGCAGGAACGCCTGCAGGCGCGCGTGGCGGAGCTCGACATCGAAGTGCACGAGGACGCTTTCACCTACTGGCGCAAGCGGGAGAAACCCGCCAAGGGGAGATGACACATGGCCCGAGAACTCTTTCTGCCTGAGGGCACCGCCACCGATTTCGCCACCGACGGCGCCGTGGTGCTGCGCGGGGTGTTCAACGCGGACGAACTGGCCCTGCTCGAACGCGGCATCGAGCACAACCTGGCGCATCTGAGCCCGCTGGCGCTGGTGGCGAGCGAACCCGACGACCCGGGCCGTTTCGTCGAGGACTTCTGCACCTGGCAGGACAACCCGTCGTACCAGCGCATCCTGCGCGATTCGGCCCTGCCGCACATCGCCACCCAGCTCATGCACAGCCGCACGGCCCGGATCTACCACGACCATTTGCTGGTCAAGGAGCCCGGCACGCGCCAGCCCACGCCCTGGCACCAGGACCAGCCGTACTACAACGTCAGTGGCCGCCAGAACGTGAGCTTCTGGATTCCCGTGGACCCGGTGCCGCTGGCCAGCACGCTGCGTTTCGTGGCCGGTTCGCACGCCGGCACCTGGTACATGCCGCGCACCTTCCGCGACCAGCAGGCCCGCTGGTTCCCCGAAGGCACGCTGGCCGAACTGCCGGCCATCGACGCCGAGCCCGACCGTTTCCGCCAACTGGCCTGGGCACTCGAGCCCGGCGACTGCGTGGCCTTCCACATGCTCGCGCTGCACGCCTCCAGCGGTGTGGGCCCGGGGCAGCGCCGGCGCGTGTTCTCCGCCCGCTACCTGGGCGAAGACGCGCGCCATGCGCCCCGGCCCTGGCGCACCTCGCCGCCGTTTCCCGGTCTGGCCGAGCGCATGGCCGATGGCGCCGAGCTCGACGATCCCCTGTTCCCCTCCGTCTGGCCCGCCGCCGGCCCCACCCACTCCTGAAAGGGCCACCCCATGGCCGGAACCAGCCTGCTCGCGCTGATCGACGACATCGCCACCATCCTCGACGATGTGGCCCTGATGACCAAGGTGGCGGCGCGCAAGAGCGCGGCCGTGGCGGACGACGTGGCCGCCATGACCCAGCTGGCGGCCAAGAAGACCGCCGGCGTGCTGGGCGACGACCTCGCGCTCAACGCCCAGCAGGTCACCGGCGTGAAGGCCGACCGCGAACTGCCCGTGGTCTGGGCGGTGGCCAAGGGCTCGCTCCTCAACAAGGCCATCCTGGTGCCCAGCGCGCTGGTCATCAGCGTGATCGCCCCCTGGGCCATCACGCCGCTGCTGATGCTCGGCGGCCTGTTCCTGTGCTTTGAAGGCGCGGAAAAGCTCTGGCACGCCTTCGGCCCGCACCAGGCCGAGGACGCGGCGCACCGCGAAGCGCTGGTGGAGGCCGCGGCCAACGAAAGCGTCGATCTGGTGGCGTTCGAGCAGCAGAAGATCAAGGGCGCGGTGCGCACCGACTTCATCCTGTCGGCCGAGATCATCGTGATCACCCTGGGCACGGTGGCCGCCGTCGGCATGGGCCAGCGCATCGCCGTGCTGGTGGGCATCTCGCTGATCATGACCATCGGCGTCTACGGCCTGGTGGCGGGCATCGTCAAGCTCGACGACCTGGGCCTGCACCTCAACCAGCAGGCCGCGGCGTGGAAACAGTCCCTGGGCCGCGGCATCCTCGCGGCTGCGCCCTGGCTGATGAAAACGCTGTCGGTGGTCGGCACCGCCGCCATGTTCCTGGTCGGCGGTGGCATCCTGGTGCATGGCATCCCAGCGCTGGGCCATGGCATCGAGGCCTTCGCCGCCACGCTGGGCTGGATCGGCTCGCTCGCTTCCAGCCTGGCGGGCGCGCTCGCGGGCCTGGTCGCCGGTGGGGTGGTGCTGGCCCTGGTGAGCCTGGGCAAGCGCCTGCGCGGCGGCGCGAAGACCGCCTGAGTGCCTCAGGCGGTCGTGGCAGGCCGCGTGCGGTAGAACTTCAGCGGACTGGCCGGCACGGCCTGCATCACGGCGGGCTTGATGCGCCCGACCACGTGCATCTCGCAGGGCTTGCAGTCGAAGCGCAGCGTGAGTTTCTCGTTGCCGTGCGTGATGCTCATGGGCTCGGCGCGGATCGTGCCCTGCACACCGGTGACGCCCTTGGCCTGCTTGGGGCACAGGCTGAGCGAGAAGCGCACGCAGTGTTTGGTGATCATCAGGCTCACTTCACCTTCTTCCTCGTGGCTCTCGTAGGCCGCGGCGATCACCTTCACGCCGTGCTTCGCGTAGAAGTCGCGCGCCTTGTGGTTGAACACGTTGGCCAGATAGGTCAGGGTGTCTTCCGGGTAGCTCACCGGTGGCTCCACCGGGATGGCGCGGGGCAGGCGCTGCCAGGCCGAGGCGCGCGCGGCTTCCAGCGCGGCGATGGCGTCGCGCCGCAGCGGGTTGAGCAGCGAGGCCGGCACGAACCAGGGTTGCGAGAGCTGCAGCGACACGTCGATCGGCTCGAACACCGTCTCACCCAGGCGAGAGAGCCCTTCGCGCAGCCGGGCCTCGGCCTGGGCGGCGTCCTTGGCCGGCTCCAGCGCGCCGGGCAGGGTGGCAGCGGCGCAGTGGCCGTCCTCGTCGGTCGCGGTCAGCGTCAGGCCCTCGGGCGTCTCGTCCAGCCGCAGCCAGACGCCGATGCGGCGGTCGGCCGACTTTTTCTCCAGCGTGCGCACCCAGTCCATGTCGCGGTTGCGGTTGACCACCGTGCCGCGCTTGAGGTGGCGCAGGCCCTCGATCGCGTCCTTGGGGAACACGCGCCACTGGCCCGGCGTGCCCGTGGGTTCGGCGCGGTTGATCTGCAGGCCCACCAGCTCCTTGTGCAGGTCGAGGTAACACAGGCCGTCGCCGTTGTGCACCACGGTGGCCGGGTCGTCGGTTTCGATCTCGACGAAGTTGGGCCCGACCTTGCTCACCCAGCCGATGGGCCGGCCCGGGTTCTTGGGCGTGTCGAAGGCGCCGATGTCCTCCTGGCGGCCCTGCACGAAGTAGTCGGTGAACTCGCGGTTGAAGTTCTGGCCGGGGTCGGGTGTGAAGCCGAAGCTGCAGCGGCCGCTGGAGGCCCGGCCCAGCTCGGGCCGCTCGTCCAGGATCTGATCGAACAGGCGGCGGTAGTGCGCCGTGATGTTCTTGACGTAGCCCATGTCCTTGTAGCGGCCTTCGATCTTGAAGCTGCGCGCGCCCACGTCGATGAGCTCGCGCAGGTTGTCGCTCTGGTTGTTGTCCTTCATCGAGAGCACGTGCTTGTCGTGCGCGACGATGCGGCCCTGGCTGTCCTTCACCTCGTAGGGCAGGCGGCAGGCCTGCGAGCAGTCGCCCCGGTTGGCGCTGCGCCCGGTGTGGGCATGGCTCACGTAGCACTGGCCGCTGTAGGCCACACACAGCGCGCCGTGGATGAAGAACTCGATCTGGCAGCGCTCGGCGTCGAGCACGTCGCGGATCGCGGCGATCTGCGGCAGCGTGAGCTCGCGCGCCAGCACCAGCTTGGACAGGCCCGCGTCCTGCAGGAAACGCGCCTTCTCGGGCGTGCGGATGTCGGTCTGCGTGCTCGCGTGCAGCTGGATCGGGGGCAGGTCGATCTCCAGCAGGCCCATGTCCTGCACGATCAGCGCGTCCACGCCCGCGTCGTACAGCTGCCAGGCGAGCTTGCGCGCGCCCTCCAGCTCGTCGTCGCGCAGGATGGTGTTCATGGTCACGTAGACGCGGCTGCCGAAGCGGTGCGCGTGCCTGGCCACGCGCGCGATGTCCTGCACGCGGTTGTCGGCGCTGGTGCGCGCGCCGAACGAGGGCCCGCCGATGTAGATCGCATCGGCGCCGTGGTTCACCGCCTCGATGCCGATCTCGGCGTCGCGGGCGGGGGAAAGCAGTTCAATCTGGTGGGGCAGCATGGCGGTCGGTCGTGGAGCGGGCAGAATCGGGCCAGGAAAAACAGCCCGATATTGTCCCGGAGAACGCCCATGACCCCAAGTCCCAACCCCTCAAAAACCGCTGTCGTGCTGGTCCACGGGGCCTGGCACGGCGCCTGGTGCTGGCGCCGCGTGCTGCCACTGCTGCGCGGCGCGGGCGTGGAGGCGCACGCCGTCACCCTCACCGGCGTGGGCGAGCGCGCCCACCTGCTCAGCCCGGCCGTGGACCTGCACACCCACATCCAGGACGTGTTCGGCCTGGTCGAGGCCGAAGAGCTGCAGCGCATCGTGCTGGTGGGCCACAGCTACGCGGGCGTGGTGGTCACCGGCGTGGCCGACCGCCTGCAGCGCGAGCGCCCCGGCTGCCTGGCGCACCTGGTCTACCTCGACGCGGCCGTGCCGTATCCCGGCGACAGCTGGAGCAGCCACCATTCGGCCGAAACCAAACAGGCCCGCGCCGATGCCGCGAAACCCAGTGGCGGCCTGAGCTTCCCGCCGCCCGACGCCAAGCTGTTCGGGCTGGAGGGCGCCGACCGCGACTGGGTGAACCGCCGTCAGACCCCCCAGCCTTACCGGCTCTACCCGCAGCCGCTGGATTTCGATGCCGCGCTCGTGAATGCCGTGCCCCGCACCTTCATCGACTGCACCTCGCCCGCGCTGGCCACCATCGCTCCCGCGCGCGAGCGCGTGCGCCGCGAACCCGGCTGGCAGGTGCTGGAGTTGGCCACCGGGCACGACCCGATGGTCAGCGAACCGCAGGCCCTGGCCGAGATGCTGCTGGACATCCACCGCGCAGCCGCCGCCTGAAAGCACCGCCGTGGCACAGCGCCTGGACCGCATCGACCTGCTGCGCGCGGCGGCCATGCTGTGGATGACCGCGTTCCATTTCTGCTTTGACCTCGACTTCTTCGGCTTCATCAACGAAGACTTCTACCGCGACCCGGTCTGGACCGGGCAGAGAACGGCCATCGTCAGCCTGTTCCTGTTCACCGCCGGCCTGTCCCAGGCCGTGGCCCTGCACCAGGGGCAAACCTGGGTGCGCTTCTGGCGGCGCTGGCTGCAGGTGGCCGGGGCGGCGCTGCTGGTCACGGCGGGCTCGGTGGCCATGTTCCCGAACAGCTTCATCTACTTCGGCGTGCTGCACGGCATCGCGGCCATGCTGATCATCGTGCGGCTCACGGCGGGGTGGGGCGCCTGTCTGTGGTGGCTGGGCGCGCTGGTCATCGCGCTCAAGTTCGCCGCGCCACACGCCATCGCCACCTGGCCGGCGCTGGACGTGCTCAACAGCCCGGCCCTCAACTGGCTCGGCCTGATCAACCGCAAGCCCATCACCGAAGACTATGTGCCGCTGGCGCCCTGGCTGGGCGTGATGTGGTGGGGCATGGCGGCCGGCCAGTGGGCCCTGCGGCACCGGCCGCACTTGCTGGGCACGGCCGACGCGGCGGCCACCGGTGTGCGAAGGGGCCTGGTGACGCTGGGGCGCTGGAGCCTGTCTTATTACCTGCTGCACCAGCCGGCGCTGCTGGGCCTGGTCTGGGTCGCCGCCCAGATGCGCTGAGCGGGACGAGCGCCGGGCACAAAAAAAGCGCGGACCGGCCGCGCTTTTTTGTGTAAGAGGCGAAACGCTTTACTGGATCTTGGCCTTTTCGCGCAGCGTCTTCTGGAACTCGGCCAGCTTCTGCTGCTGCATCTGCTGCTCGATCTGCGGCTTGATGTCTTCCAGCTTGGGCAGCTCGGCGGTGCGCACGTCGTCCACACGGATGATGTGCCAGCCGAACTGCGTCTTCACCGGCTCCTGCGTCAGCTGGCCCTTTTCGAGCTTGACCATGGCTTCGGAGAATTCCGGCACATAGCTGGCCGCGGCCGCCCAGTCCAGGTCACCCCCGTTGGCGCCGGATCCCGGGTCCTTCGACTGCTTCTTGGCGATCTCTTCGAACTTGCCACCCTTCTTGAGGCTGGCGATGATGGCCTTGGCTTCGTCTTCCTTCTCCACCAGGATGTGGCGCGCGCGGTATTCCTTGCCGCCGTTGGCCGCCACGAACTTGTCGTACTCGGCCTTGACGTCGGCGTCGGTCACCGGGTTCTTCTTCTGGTAGTCGGTGAAGAGGGCACGGATCATGATGGTCTGGCGCGCCAGTTCCATCTGGTTCTTGTATTCCTCGGTGGCGGCGATGCCGCGCTTCTGCGCTTCCTGCATGAAGACTTCGCGCAGCACCACTTCTTCCTTGAGCTGGGCGCGCACGTTGTCGTCCACCGGGCGGCCCGAGGCGGCGATCTGCTGCTCCAGCACCGTCAGGCGCGCCGTGGGCACGGGCTTGCCGTTGACGATGGCCACGTTCTGGGCCAGGGCCCAGGGCGCTGCCGTGATGAGGGCAGCCGCGGTGAGGGCCGTCAGGGAGAATTTCATGGTGTTCCTCGGGATAAAAGGGGGTTGGAGCCGCCGCCAGGGGCAGGGTTTCAGCAATCAGGTATCAGAACGTAGCGGCTGAATGGGGTGTGGTCGGCCTTCAGGCCTTGATTTCGATGGCCAGGGCATGCAGCCCCGCCTCGGTGAATTTTTGCAGCGCATCATACACAAGGCGGTGCTGCGCCACCCGCGTGCGGCCGACGAACGCGGGCCCGCCGATGCGCACGCGGAAATGCGTGCCATAGCCCAGGCCATTGGCGCCCGCATGGCCGGCGTGGGCCGCGCTTTCGTCCAGCACTTCGAGCAGGGTGGGGGTGAGGGCTTCGCGCAGGCGCGCCTCGATCGCGGCGGCGGTGGGGACCACGGCGGTGTCGCTCATTGGAGTACCTCCGCCCTGCGGGCTGCGGTGCGAGCCCCCTTCGGAGCGGCCGGGCGGGTGCTCATGGCTTCTTCTCCACGGCGTCGTCGTCCTTGAGGTAACGCGCGATGTACAGGCCCTGGCCGACGATGAAGACCACCGGGAACACATAGCCCCAGAGCTTGAAGTTCACCCAGTCTTCGGTCGAGTAATAGGCCGCTACGTAGGCGTTGATGCCGGCCATGAACAGGAAGTAGCCGACCCAGGCCACGGTGAGCCGGGCCCACACGTTCGTGGGCAGGTTGAGCTGGCTGCCCAGCAGGATCTGCAGGAAATTCTTCTTCCAGATCCACAGGGCCGCGGCCAGCACGATGGCCATGCTCGCGTACAACACGGTGGGCTTCCATTTGATGAAGCGCTCGTCCTGCAGGAACAGCGTGAGCGCACCGAACACCAGCACCAACACCAGCGTGACCTTGTGCAGGGTCTGCAGCTTGCGGTCGATCGCGTAGATGAGGGCGGTCTGGACCAGGGTGGCGGCCATCAGCACACCGGTGGCGGTGTAGATGTCGGCCATCTTGTAGGCCACGACGAAAAGCCCGATGGGGAAAAAATCGATGAGAAAACGCATGCGGCGATTATCGGGCTTGGATATGACGCATCCTTAAGCGGGGCTTTGGGCGCGGCGGCCGAGCGGAACTTGCGGCCCGGCAGAGGCTCTCTATCGTGTCCCCGGTCCCGATTCACCCTTTCTCCAGGAGCCTCGCGCGCATGACCCCACAGGAACAGCAGTCCATCCTCTCCATCGCCTTGCTGGCCGCGTTCGCCGACGGCAACAAGGCCGACGCCGAGCGCGAAGCGATCCGGCGCATGGCCGAATCGCTGCCGCACGAATCGGGTGGCACCGTGCTGGTGCGCCTGTACCAGGACGTGCTGCTCAAGCGCGTGTCGCTGGCCGATGCGGTGGCCGGCCTGCCGGACGCCGGGCAACGGCAGCTCGCCTACGAAATGGCGGTCTGTGTGTGCGACGCCGACGGACGGCAAAGCCCGGCCGAGGCGGCTTTCCTGAACGATCTCAAGGCCCGCCTGAAGCTGGACGCGAGCGAGGCCGCCGCCTTCGAGCGCGAGGCGGACGCCGTCCTGGACGCGGCGGAGAAGGCGGTGCCGGTCGCCGTGCCCGTGGCGCCCCCGGTGGTGGCGGCCAGCGTGGCGCAGGGCGTGGATCTGGACAGGTCCATCCTGAACTACGCGCTGCTCAACGGCGCGCTGGAGCTGCTGCCGCAGTCCTGGGCCTCGATGGCCATCATCCCGTTGCAGGTGAAGATGGTCTACGCCATCGGCAAGGCGCACGGCGTGGAGCTGGACCAGGGCCACATCCGCGAGTTCATCGCGGCGGTGGGCGTGGGCCTGACCTCGCAGTACCTGGAGCAGTTCGGCCGCAAGCTGCTCGGTGGCCTGCTCGGCAAGGCCGCCGGGCGCACCGTGGGCCGCCTGGGCGGCGCGGCCACCGGCATGGCGTTTTCGTTCGCCACCACCTACGCGCTGGGCCAGGTGGCCCGGCGCTACTACGCGGGCGGGCGTGTGATGAGCACCGAGCTGCTCAAGCAGAGCTTCCAGGACCTGCTGGGCCCGGCCAAGCAGATGCAGGCGCAGTACCTGCCGCAGATCCAGCAGAAGGCGGCGTCGCTGGACGCCGCCCAGGTGATGCAGATGGTGCGCGGCGGGGTGTAGAGAAGCATCCCTGCGCCGCCTTCGGCGTCTCCCCCTCAAGGGGGCGCACCCAGCGGCCCGGCAAAGCCGGTTCCGCGGGCGCTCTGGTCAGGCGGGGTCCGCGACCGACTGCTGCATCGACATCGCCTCGGCAGCGATGCTCAGCGAGCGCAGGCGCAGCGCGGGGTCGAACAGGTCGCTCACGATCATGAACTCGTCGGCCTGGGTCACCTGGGCCAGCGACTGCAGGCCCGCGCGCACGGTCTCGGGCCCGCCGATCACGGCGGCGGCCAGGAAATCGGCGATCGCCGCCTGTTCCTGCGCGTGCAGGCCTTGCATGAAGCCCTTCACCGGTGGCGGCAGCTGGCCGCGCTTGCCGGTGAGGATGCCCAGCACGCGCTGGTAGGTGCTGCTCGCGAGGTACTCGGCCTCTTCGTCGGTGGGCGCGGCCACCAGCGGCACGCCCACGACGGCGTAGGGCTCGGCCAGCGTGGCCGAGGGCTGGAAGTGCGTGCGGTACACGTCCAGCGCCTGCAGCAGCAGGCGCGGCGCGAAGTGCGAGGCAAAGGCATAAGGCAGGCCGCGCTCGGCCGCCAGTTGCGCGGAGAACAGGCTCGAACCCAGCAGCCAGATCGGCACGTTCGTGCCCGCGCCGGGGTTGGCGATCAGGCGCTGGCCGGGCGAGGCCGGGCCCAGCAGGTGCTGCAGCTCGGCCACGTCGCGCGGGAAATCGGCCTCGGTCTCCACGCGGTCGCGCCGCAGCGCGCGCATGGTGTGCGGGTCGGTGCCGGGCGCACGGCCCAGGCCGAGGTCGATGCGGCCGGGGTAAAGCTCGGCCAGGGTGCCGAAGGCTTCGGCCACCACCAGCGGCGCGTGGTTGGGCAGCATGACGCCACCCGAACCGATGCGCATGCGCTTCGTGCCGCCCGCGATGTGGCCGATCAGCACGGCCGTGGCCGAGCTGGCGATGCCGCTCATGTTGTGGTGCTCGGCCAGCCAGTAGCGCGTGAAACCGAGCGACTCGGCGTGCTGGGCGGTGCGCAGGGCCACCGCCAGCGCGTCGGCCACGGTGCCGCCTTCGCGCACGGCCACCAGGTCGAGCATGGACAGGCGGATGTCGGAGAGGTTTTTCATGCCGGGAGGAAGCCTTCGATCGAGAGATACCGTTCGCCGGTGTCGTAGTTGAAGCCGAGCACCACGGCCTTGGCCGGCAGCTCGGGCAGCTTCTGCGCGATGGCCGCCAGCGTGGCACCCGAGGAGATGCCGACCAGGAGGCCTTCTTCGCGCGCGCTGCGCCGCGCCATCTCGCGCGCCGGCTCCGCATCGACCTGGATCACGCCGTCGAGCAGGCTGGTGTCGAGGTTGTTGGGGATGAAGCCCGCGCCGATGCCCTGGATGGGGTGGGGCGAGGGGTTGCCGCCGGAGATGACGGGCGAGGCCGCCGGCTCCACCGCGAACACCTTGAGCTGGGGCCAGCGCGCCTTGAGCACGCGCGCCACGCCGGTGATGTGGCCGCCCGTGCCCACGCCGGTGATGAGCACGTCGATGCCGTCGGGGAAGTCGGCCGCGATCTCCTCGGCGGTGGTGCGCACGTGCACGTCCACGTTGGCCGGGTTGTTGAACTGCTGCGGCATCCACGCACCGGGGGTGGCGGCCACGATTTCCTCGGCGCGCGCGATCGAGCCCTTCATGCCCTTCTCACGCGGGGTCAGGTCGAAGGTGGCGCCGTAGGCCAGCATCAGGCGGCGGCGCTCGACCGACATGCTGTCGGGCATCACCAGGATCAGCTTGTAGCCCTTGACGGCGGCCACCATGGCCAGGCCGATGCCGGTGTTGCCCGAGGTGGGTTCGACGATGGTGCCGCCCGGCTGCAGCGCGCCCGAGCGCTCGGCGTCTTCCACCATGGACAGGGCGATGCGGTCCTTGATGGAGCCGCCCGGGTTGCTGCGCTCGGACTTGATCCACACCTGCTGGCTCGCGTCGCCGAACAGGCGCTGCACGCGGATGTGCGGGGTACGGCCGATGGTTTCGAGAACGTTCTGGGCTTTCATGGCGTGTTGTCCTTCTTGGGTTGGTGTTCCAGCGAAGCGGAGTTCATGCAGTAGCGCAGGCCGGTGGGGGCGGGGCCGTCCTCGAACACGTGGCCCAGGTGCGCGCCGCACTGGCTGCACACGGTTTCCACGCGCACCATGCCGTGGCTGCGGTCGGTGATTTCGGTGATGGCACCCGGCACGGCCAGCGAGAAGCTGGGCCAGCCGCAGCCGGCGTCGAACTTGGTGTCGGCGTCGAACAGCTTGTTGCCGCAGCAGATGCAGTGGTAGCTGCCATCGGCCCAGACCTGCTCGAACTTGCCGGTGAACGGGCGCTCGGTGTGGGCATGGCGGGTCACGTCGAAGGCGCGCGGCTCGGCACCTTTGGCGGCCAGCACTTCGCGCCACTCGGCTTCGGTTTTCTGAACGGGGAAGTTCATCGGGAGGTCTCCTAGGACGAGCAGCTGATTTCGATTTGTTGGGCCCACTCGGGCGGGAAGGCGGCCAGGTCTTCCTGGCCGGCAAGGGCTTCAAATGGGTGCTCGAGCGCGTTTTGCAACCGGGCGAGCTCGCTGAAGTCACCTTGCTTGGCGCGCTGGATGGCGATTTCGCCCAGGTGGTTGCGCAGCACCACCTGCGGGTTGGTGCGCAGCATGCGGGCCTGCGTGGTGGTGGCATCGAAACCGGGTTCGGCCTGCAGGCGCTCGCGCCAGCGAACGGCCCAGGCGTCAAAGGCCTCGCGCTGCAGGAACAGGTCGCGCACCGGGTCGAGCGGCCCGGCCACGGCGTGGATCAGGCGGCGCCAGAAGATGGTGAAGTCCACCGCATCGGCGGCCATGAGCTTCATCAGCGACTCGGTGAGCTCGGCGTCGCCGTCTTCCGTGCGGCCCAGGCCCAGCTTGGCGTTCATGCGGCGCTGCAGCGCGGCCGGCATCAGCGCCTTGTAGGGCTCCAGCGCGTCCAACGCCTGCTGCTGGTCGTCCATCAGCGGCAGCAACGCCTGGCCCAGGGCAAACAGGTTCCAGTAGGCGATGTTGGGCTGGCGGTTGTAGGCGTAGCGCCCGCCGGTGTCCGAGTGGTTGCAGATGTGGCCGGGGTTGAAGGCGTCGAGAAACTGGAACGGCCCGTAGTCGATCGTCAGGCCCAGGATGCTCATGTTGTCGGTGTTCATCACCCCGTGGCAGAAACCCACCGCCTGCCACTGCGCCACCATCTCGGCGGTGCGCGCGCTCACGGCCTCCAGCAGGGCTGCGTAGGGGTTGCCCGGTGCTTCACGGCAGGCCGGGTAGAAGCGGTCGATCACGAAGTCGGCCAGCTGGCGCAACTCGTCGTGCAGCCCGTGGTGCGAAAAGTGCTCGAAATGGCCGAAGCGGATGAAGCTGGGAGCCACGCGCGTGACCACGGCGGCGGTTTCGATCTCTTCGCGGCGCACCGGCGCGGGCGAGCCCGTGACGCACAGCGCGCGGCTGGTGGGAATGCCCAGGGCGTGCATGGCCTCGCTGCAGAGGAATTCGCGGATGGAGCTGCGCAGCACCGCGCGGCCGTCGCCCATGCGCGAATACGGCGTGAGGCCGGCGCCCTTGAGCTGCACCTCCTGCGGGCCCGAAGGCGTGTCCGCCTCGCCGAGCAGGATGGCGCGGCCATCGCCCAGCTGGCCGGCCCAGTGGCCGAACTGGTGGCCGCTGTACACGCTGGCCAGCGGTTGCGTGCCGGCGATGGGCAGGTTGCCGGTGAAGGCATCGAGCGCGGCGGGCGAGGACAGCCAGGCCCGGTCCAGGCCCAGCAGATCGGCCACCGCCGGGCTGGTGCCCACCCAGTGGGGCGAGGGCAGGGGCGTGGGGGCTCTGAAGGTGTAGAAGGCCTCGCCCAGGCTGGCGAAGCGGTTGTGCCAGGCCAGGCCCAGGTCCAGTTGGGCGGCCATGTCGACGGGTCGGTTCATGTCCGCCATTGTCCGCATCGGGGCCGACATGGCGGGGCGCAGGGTCAATCCGACGCGTTCAGCGACGCGGCCAGCGGCTCGCTCTCGGCCAGGCGGGCGCGGTACTGCCCCGGCGACACGCCGAACCAGCGCTTGTTGGCGCGGAAGAAGTTGCTCTGGTCGGCAAAACCCAGCAAGTCGGCCACCTGGCCCAGGGTGTAGCGGTCTTCGGCCAGGTACTTCTGCGCCAGGTCGCGCCGGGCGTCGTCCAGCAGCTGCTGGAAGTTGGTGTCTTCCTCGCGCAGGCGGCGCTGCAGGGTGCGGTCGGCCATGGCCAGGCTGCTGGCGATGTCTTCGCGGCGCGGCTCGCCCAGGTGCAGGCGGTGGATGATTTCTTCGGTCACGCGCTGGCCGGTGCTGGCATGGCCCAGCCGCACCAGGCGCGACTCGATCACGCGCTGGTGCATGTCGAACAGCACCGGGTCGCTGGAGAGCAGCGGCATCTCCAGGTCCCGGTTGGTCAGCAGCAGCCGGTTGCGCGGCTGGCCGAAGCGCACCGGGCAGCCGAACGCCGCCACATAGGGCCGGGCATCCGCCGGCTCGGGGTCGACGAACTCCACGGCCTGGGGCTGCACGTCGCGCCGCGTGATCCAGCGGCACAGCGTGGCCACCGTCAGCAGGCTGTATTCGAGCCGCTGGCGTGGCAGCGGCCGGGTGTTGCCGATGAGGCCCAGCACCATCCAGTGGTTGCTGCCGTCGGGTTCGAGGTCGAGCGTGATCGCGTCCGAGATCACGGCGTAGTAGCGCGAGAGGTTGATCAGCCCGGCCTTGAGGGTGGGGCTGGCCAGCATCACGTAACCCACCATGTCGAAGTTGACATGCCGCGCCGGCAGCTCGCGGTCCATGCCCAGGGCCGGGTTGCCCGACCAGGCGACGGCCAGTTCCCACAGGCGGGTGATGTCATCGACCTCGACCCGCCCGTCCGGGTCCTGCAGCAGGGCGTCGTCGATGCGCGCGCCGGCCAGCAGGCGCGGCGCGTCCAGGCCCCGGGAGGCAAACATGTCGGCGAGGCATTTGACCCAGAGGGCGGAACTGCTTCTTCGGCTGGGGTGGTGGCGTCGTGAAGTCACTCGATTGGTCGTGTTGCGATAGCGGCGTATCGGGCACCCGTTCCTAGAATTTCCGAGGACAGTGGGCATCGGCGGGAAGCTGGAATTCAAAAGGATTTCAGGCCCCGGCGCAAGCGGGTTATCGCTTCCAAGAACGACTGGAGACAAGACATGAGCAGCAGCACACGGTGGTGGGTGGCGGGCGCAGCCTGCCTGGCTCTGGCGGCCTGTGGCGGAGGCGGGTCTGCCGAGACGCCGCCCGGGCCCGAGGTCCGGCAGATCGCGCAGGGCACGATCAAGGGCCGCAACGACGCGGCCTCCAACGGCACCTATGCCTGGAAGGGCATTCCGTTCGCCCAGCCGCCCGTCGGCGCGCGGCGCTGGAAGGCGCCCGCGGCGGCGGCGGCCTGGAGCGGCACACGCGACACCACCCAGTTCGGCGCGGCCTGTCTGCAGAACGGCCGCCTCTACGGGCCGGGCGCCAACAACCGTTTCGACGCCACGATCGGCGCGACGCTGAACACGCCGGTGGGCAGCGAGGACTGCCTGTTCCTCAATGTGTGGCGGCCGGCCAGCGCCACCACCGGGCTGCCCGTGATCGTCTTCGTGCACGGCGGCAGCAACATCACCGGCTACACCGCCGACCCGATCTACGACGGCGCGGCCCTGGCGCGCAGCGCCAATGCGGTGGTGGTCACGCTCAACTACCGCCTGGGCGTGCTGGGCTTCATGAACCTGCCGCAGCTCAAGACCGGGCTCGACAGCGCGGAGGATTCGGGCAACTTCGCCCTGCTCGACATCGTGCAGGGCCTCAAGTTCGTGCAGCAGAACGCCGCCGTCTTCGGTGGCAACGCGGCCAACGTGACGCTGATGGGCCAGTCGGCCGGCGCGACCAACGTCTGGTCGCTGGTCGCCTCGCCGCTGGGCGCGGGTCTGTTCCACAAGGCCGTGCCGATCTCGGGCGGCATATCCCTGGCGAGCAACCTGCCGGTGGGTACCATCCCCTCGCTGAACGACGCAGCGGCTTCGCTGGCGCAAGGCAACGCGCTGCTGGCCCGGCTGGTGATCGCCGATGGCCTGGCCGTCGACCTGCCCACGGCGCAGGCCTACATCGCCACGCAGTCGGCGCCGCAGGTGGCGGACTACCTGCGCGGCAAGGCCGGCGGCACCGTGCTCACCACCTTGCTGGCCAACAACCTCACAGGTTCAGGCCCGATTCCCGACGGCACGGTGCTGCCGCTGAACCCGATCAACGAGTTCGCGGCGGGCCGTTACAACAAGGTCCCCGTTCTGGCCGGCACCACGGCGGAAGAGGGCAAGCTGTTCCCCGGCTTCCTCACGCTGCTGGGCGGGCCCGCCGGCTTCATCGTGACCGACGCCCAGCTCTTCAACCTGCTGTTCGGCTTCGACCCGAATGCGCCGACGCTGCTGACCGAGGGCGACTTCCTCAACGCCGCGTACCTGCCGTCCAACGCGGCCGTGACCGGCTGGACCGCGCGGGCCGCGCAACTCACGGCGGCGTCCTTCGGCGCCGGCCGCGACAACGTGCTCAACACGCTGCGCACGCAGCAGGCCGACATCTGGCACTACCGGTTCGACTGGGCGCAGCAACCCGCGCCGTGGAACACGGTGTACGGCGCCGCGCACGCCTTTGACCTGCCGTTCGTGTTCGGCAACTTCGGCCCCTCGCTGTTCGCCAACGCCATCGGCGGCAACGCCAACCGGGCAGGGCGCGAGGCGCTGTCGGGCCACATGATGGCCAGCGTCGGCCAGTTCGCCCGCACCGGCAACCCCAACCACGCCACACTGGGCGCCGCCTGGCCGGCCTGGCCCGGTCAGCTGCATTTCAACGCCTCGCTCACGGCCGCGCAGATCAGCGCCGTGCCTTGAGGCAGATCAAGCCACCGCCATTCACCCCATTCGACGCAACACCATGTTGATGAAGGCCGAGGTATCGTGTCCCGCAACGGACACCGAGGGCATCCCCCCTGGATATCCCCGGGGCAGCCGTGCGGGGCAACCCGCTACGATGAACGCCGATTCCAACCCCCTCATCGACAGGAGACTCCCCATGCTGGGCCAGATGCAGAGCCAACCCCTTTTGATTTCCTCACTGATCGTGCATGCCGAGCGGCACCACGCGAGTGGCGAAATCGTGTCCCGCCGTGTGGAAGGCGACATCCACCGCAGCACCTGGGGCCAGATCGCGAGCCGCTCGCGCCAGGTGGCCAATGCGCTGGACGGCCTGGACCTGCCCCAGGGCGACCGCGTGGCCACGCTGGCCTGGAACGGTTATCGCCATCTGGAACTGTATTTCGGCGTGAGCGGCACCGGCCGCGTGCTGCACACCCTCAACCCGCGCCTGCACCCCGAGCAACTGGTCTGGATCGTCAACCACGCGGAAGACAAGGCGGTCTGTTTCGACATGACTTTCCTGCCGCTGGTCAAGGCGGTGGCGGCCAAGTGCCCGACGGTGAAGCACTGGATCGCGCTGTGCGACGCGGACAAGCTGCCGGCCGACAGCGGCATTCCCGGCCTGCGGAGCTACGAGGCCTGGATGGGCCAACAGCCCACGACCTACGACTGGCCGACCTTCGACGAGAACTCCGCCTCGAGCATGTGCTACACGAGCGGCACCACCGGCAACCCCAAGGCCGCGCTGTACTCGCACCGCTCCACGCTGCTGCACGCATTCGGCGCGGCGCTGCCCGACGCCATGTGCCTCTCGGCGCGCGACAGCGTGCTGCCCGTGGTGCCCATGTTCCACGTCAACGCCTGGGGCCTGCCTTACGCGGCGGCGGCCGTCGGCTGCAAGCTGGTGTTCCCCGGTGCGGCGCTGGACGGCAAATCGGTCTACGAACTGATCGAGGCCGAGAAGGTCACCATGGCCGCCGGCGTGCCCACCGTCTGGCAGATGCTGCTGGGCCACCTGCAGGCCAACAACCTCAAGTTCAGCACGCTCAACCGCACCGTCATCGGCGGCTCGGCCTGCCCGCCGGCCATGATCAGCGCCTTCAACGACGTGTACGGCGTGGACGTGCTGCACGCCTGGGGCATGACCGAGATGTCGCCGCTGGGCACGGTCTGCACGCTGAAGAACGCACAGCTGGCGCTGTCGCCGACCGAGCAGCTCAAGGTTCGCCTCAAGCAAGGCCGCGCCATCTTCGGCGCCGACATGAAGATCGTCAACGAGGCCGGCGAAGAGCTGCCCTGGGACGGCAAGGCCTACGGCGACCTGCTGGTGCGCGGCCCCTGGATCATCGCCAGCTACTTCAAGGGCGAGGGCGGCGACCCGCTGCGCTACGACGCGCAGGGGCACGGCTGGTTCCCCACCGGCGACGTGGCCACCATCGACGCCGACGGTTTCATGCAGATCACCGACCGCAGCAAGGACGTGATCAAGTCCGGCGGCGAGTGGATCAGCTCGATCGACGTGGAAAACATCGCGATGGCGCACCCGTCCGTGGCCATGGCCGCCTGCGTGGGCATGAAGCACCCCAAGTGGGACGAGCGCCCCATCGTGGTGGTGGTGAAGAAGCCCGGCACCGAACTCAGCCGCGAGGAATTGCTGGCCTTCTACGAAGGCAAGATCGCCAAATGGCAGATCCCGGACGACGTGGTGTTCGTCGAGGCGATCCCGCTGGGCGCCACCGGCAAGATGCAGAAGATGACCCTGCGCGAGCAGCTCAAGGACTACGTGCTGCCGGGCGTGTGAAAAGGGGCCCGGGCGCACCATCGCAAGGCACCTTGTCGCCTGCGTGATAGAAGCCCGGGCAATCCCCTACGCTGCACCGCACCAGAAGCCCTTACGCTGCGCCTATTCGATTCGTCAACAACAAGGAGACATAGGTATGAAACTGACCGTGAAGATGATTGCAGGCGCCGCCATGCTGGTGGCCGCTGGCGCATCGTTTGCCCAGGCGGGTGAAACCGTCAAGATGATCCGGATCGACCCGCTGACCGGCCTGCTCGGTCCCGTGGGCGTGAGCCAGATCAAGGGCTACCAGTTCTTCGCCGAAAAGTTCAGCGGCAAGGGCAACCCGGCCGGCGTGAAGTTCGAAGTCACCCCGATCGACAACAAGCTGAGCCCGGCCGAAAGCCTGAACGCGCTCAAGGCCGCGATCGACCAGGGCGCGCGCTACATCATCCAGGGCAATGGCTCCTCCGTCGCGCTGGCGCTGGCCGACGCGGTCGAGAAGCACAACGCCCGCAACCCCGGCAAGGAAGTCCTGTACCTCAACGACTCCGCCGTGGACCCGGACCTGACCAACAGCAAGTGCAGCTACTGGCACTTCCGCTTCGATGCCGACACCTCCATGAAGATGGAAGCCATGGCCAGCTTCATCGCCAAGCAGCCCGACATCAAGAAGGTGTACTTCCTGAACCAGAACTACTCGCACGGCCACCAGGTCGTGAAGTTCGGCAAGGAAGCCCTCACGCGCAAGCGCCCGGACATCCAGTTCGTCGGTGAAGACCTGCACCCGCTGGCCCAGACGCGCGACTTCGCCCCCTACATCGCCAAGATCAAGGCCTCGGGCGCCGACACCGTGATCACCGGCAACTGGGGTTCCGACCTCTCGCTGCTGATCAAGGCGGCCAACGAGAACGGCTACACCGGCAAGTTCTTCACCTACTACGCCGGCGTCACCGGCACGCCCACCGCGCTGGGCTCCAACGGCGCCGGCCGGGTCTACCAGATCGCCTACAACCACTACAACATGGGTGGGCAGATGGACGCCTGGATGAAGGAGTTCAACCAGAAGTACAACGACGACTTCTACACCGGCTCCACCATCCGCATCTTCGAGTTCCTCGGCGCGGCCATGGCCAAGGCCAAGTCCACCGACCCCGTGAAGGTGGCCGCCGCCATGGAAGGCCTCACCGTCAAGAGCTTCAACGGCGAGGTGCAGATGCGCAAGAACGACCACCAGCTGCAGCAGCCGCTGTACATGTCGGTCTGGCAGAAGGCCGATGCCAAGTACCCCTACAGCCCCGAGAAGACCGGCATGACGCTGGCGCCGGTGGCGGAGTACCCCAACTACGTGTCGAGCACGCCCACGAGCTGCCAGATGAAGCGCCCCGGGTAAACCACCACACCCATCCAAAGAGCCCGAGCGGGTTGCCGTATCGGGCTCTTTTTCATTCATCGATGAGGAAGGTTTGAGGGAATGGAGTTTTTCATCATCTCGATGCTGAACGGGCTGAGCTACGGGCTCCTGCTGTTCATGCTGAGTTCGGGTCTCACGCTGATCTTCAGCATGATGGGCGTGCTCAACTTCGCGCACGCCAGCTTCTACATGCTGGGGGCCTACGTGGGTTACACGGTGGCGCAGTTCGTGGGCTTCTGGCCCGCGCTGCTGATCGCGCCGATCGTGGTGGGCCTGCTGGGTGCGGCGTTCGAACGCCAGTGCCTGCGCAAGGTGCACAAGTACGGCCACGTGCCTGAACTGCTGGTGACCTTCGGCCTGTCCTACGTCATCGTCGAGCTGGTGCAGCTCGTCTGGGGCCGCATCGCGGTCGAGTTCCGCCCGCCCGAAGAGTTGCGCGGTCCGGTCTTCACCCTGATCAACAACTCCGTCGAAGGCCTGCGCATGGTCTGGGGCGCCGCGCCGCCCGAGCTGTGCAGCGCCGCCGACGCGGCCATCCGCGTGGTCTGCTCGCCGTTCCCGGCCACACGCGGTTTCATGATGCTGGTGGCGGTGGTGATGCTGGCCTCGGTCTGGCTGCTGCTCACGCGCACCCGCATCGGCCTGGTGATCCAGGCCGCGCTCACCCACCCCGAAGCCGTCGAATCGCTGGGCCACAACGTGCCGCGCGTCTTCATGCTGGTGTTCGGCGCGGGCTCCGCGCTGGCCGGCCTGGCCGGCGTCATCGGTGGCAGCACCTTCCTCACCGAACCGGCCATGGCCGCCACGGTGGGCTCGGTGATCTTCGTGGTGGTGGTGGTCGGTGGCATGGGCTCGCTCTCGGGCGCCTTCGTCGCCTCCATCCTCATCGGCGTCATCCAGACCTTCGCCGTGGCCTTCGAGTACTCGCTGGCGACGCTGGCCCAGCAGATCGGCCTGCCGCTGTCGGACGCCGTGGCCAACAACTCGTACGTCAAGCTCACGCTGTCCCAGGTCGCGCCCATCCTGCCGTACCTGTTCCTGGTGCTGATCCTGATCTTCCGGCCGCGTGGCCTGCTCGGCAAACGGGAGGGCTGAGCGATGACCTCCAAACATTACGCATTCAAGCCGCTCAACGTCGGGCGCTGGCTGACCTGGGGCCTCTTCGCGCTGCTGCTCATCGTGGCGCCGAGGATCTTCACCAGCGGCCTGGCGATGACGGTGCTCTCGCAGATGGGCATCGCCATCATCGCCTGCCTGTCCTACAACATCCTGCTGGGGCAGGGCGGCATGCTCAGCTTCGGGCACGCGGTCTACACCGGCCTGGGCTCCTTTCTGGCGATCCACGCGCTCAACAGCGTGACCGCCGGCTCGCTGCCCCTGCCGGTGTCGCTGATCCCCATCGTGGGCGGCCTCGCGGGCGTGGGCTTCGCGGTGCTGTTCGGCTACGTGACCACCCGCAAGTCGGGCACCACCTTCGCCATGATCACGCTGGGCCTGGGCGAACTCGTGTTCGCGCTCTCGCTCATGATCCCCGAGTTCTTCGGTGGCGAAGGCGGCGTCTCGGGCGACCGCATGGCCGGCAAGCCCTTCATGGGCATCACCTACGGGCCGCAGGTGCAGGTGTACTACCTGATCGCCGTCTACACCTTCATCTCGGTCGGGCTCATGTTCGCCTTCACCCGCACGCCGCTGGGCCGCATGCTCAACGCCGTGCGCGACAACCCCGAGCGCGTGGAGTTCGTGGGCTACGACACCCAGCGCGTGCGCTACATGGCGTTCATCATCGCCGGCTTCTTCGCCGGCATCTCGGGCGGCCTGGGGGCCTTGAACTTCGAGATCGTCACCGCCGAGGTGGTGGGCGCGGCGCGCTCGGGCGCCTACCTGCTGTTCACCTTCCTGGGTGGCGCCACCTTCTTCTTCGGGCCCATCATCGGCGGCATCCTCATGGTGCTGGCCTTCGTGCTGCTCTCGGAGTTCACCAAGGCCTGGCTGCTCTACCTGGGCCTGATCTTCCTGTTCATGGTGATGTACGCCCCCGGCGGCATCGCCAGCCTGATCATGATGAACCTGCGCGTGGCCGCCTTCGGGCGCCTGCGCGAACTCTGGGTGAGCTACCTCGCGCTGGCCGGCACCGCCCTGGTGATGCTGGTGGGCGCGGCGGCCATGATCGAGATGGTCTACCACCTGCAGCTCAACACCACCCTGGGCTCCGAACTGCGCTTCCTCGGCGTGCCGCTGGACGCCAAGGGCATCAACAGCTGGTTCGGCGCGGGCATGGTCATGCTCACCGGCCTGGGCCTGTTCGAACTCACGCGCCGCGCCTTCCTGCGCGAATGGGGCGAGATCCAGGAATACATCGAAAAAGAAATCAAGCGGCGGGAGGCGCTGTGAGCATGAACGCACCATCAACCTACGCGCTGGAACTCAAGGACCTGCGCAAGAGCTTCGGCAAGACCGAGATCATCCGGGGCGTGAACCTGGCTGTGAAGGCGGGCGAGCGCGTGGGCATCATCGGCCCCAACGGCGCGGGCAAGTCCACGCTGTTCAACCTCATCAGCGGGCGCTTCGCGCCCACCAGCGGCCAGGTGCTGCTCAACGGCCAGCGCATCGACGGCAAAAAGCCGTTCGAGATCAACCGCGCGGGGCTCTCGCGCAGCTTCCAGATCACCAACATCTTCCCCAAGCTCAGCGTGTTCGAGAACCTGCGCTGCGGCGTGCTCTGGAGCCTGGGCTACAAGTACACCTTCCTGAAGTTCCTGGCCGACCTGGACGACGCCAACGAGCGCGCCGAGCAGCTCATGGAGATGATCAAACTCGACCGCAAGCGCGACACGCTGGCCATGAACCTGACCTACGCCGAGCAGCGCGCGCTCGAGATCGGCATCACCATCGCCGGCGGCGCCAACGTGATCCTGCTCGACGAGCCCACCGCCGGCATGAGCAAGAGCGAAACCAGCCGGTTCATCAGCCTCATCAAGGAAGTGACCGTGGGCAAGACCCTGCTCACGGTGGAGCACGACATGGGCGTGGTGTTCGGCCTGGCAGACCGCATCGCCGTGGTCGTCTATGGCGAGGTGCTCGCCTTCGACACGCCCGCCGCCGTCCGGGCCAACCAGCGCGTGCAGGAGGCCTACCTGGGCTCGCACGTGGCAGACGCACAAGGAGCGGCGCACTGATGCTCAAGATCGAAAACCTCCACGCCTACTACGGCAAGAGCCACGTCCTGCACGGTGTGAGCTTCGACGTGCAGCCCGGCGAGATCGTCGCGCTGCTGGGCCGCAACGGCTCGGGCCGCTCCACCACCGCCAAGGCCGTCATGGGCCTGGTGGAATGCCAGGGCAGCATCCACTGGAAGGGCCAGCAGATCATGGGCAAGAAGGCCTATGAGGTGGCCCACCTGGGTCTGGGCTACGTGCCGGAAAACCGCGACATCTTCCCCACGCTCACCGTGCACCAGAACCTGATGCTGGGGCAGAAGGGCCGCGGCAAGGGCTCGCGCTGGAGCTTCGAGGACATGTACGGCATGTTCCCGCGCCTGCGCGAGCGCCAGCACACCGAAGCGGGCGTGCTCTCGGGCGGCGAGCAGCAGATGCTCACGCTGTGCCGCGCCCTCATGGGCGACCCCGACCTCATCATCATCGACGAGCCCACCGAGGGCCTGGCGCCCAAGATCGTGGAGCTGGTCGGCCAGTACCTGCAGACGCTCAAGTCGCGCGGGATCTCGGTGCTGCTGATCGAGCAGAAGCTGACGATTGCCATGGCGATTTCGGATCGCGCGCTGGTCATGGGGCACGGCAGCATCGTGTTCCAGGGCACGCCGGAGAGCCTGCGCGCCGATCCTTACACCCGCAAGGAGTGGCTGGAGGTTTAGGTGTGGCCCCCACGCTCCGCCGCTGCGCGGGTCGCTGCCCCCCAAGGGGGCTTTCCCGGCTTGGGGCGGCCCGGCGCCGGGACTCCCCCGCGCCGCCTGCGGCGGCACCCCCCACTGGGGGGCGATGCCTGTGGGCCGGCGGAGCCGGACCCACGGCATCCTGGATCGGGGCACGCGCTCCGGCTGGATTTTTGTGGTTCGCCCTCCCCGAGACAAGCCGGCGACACCCGGGTCTTGCGGCGTTGCACAATCTTTCTAGAATCGAACGATCGTTCTTTTTAAAGAAGAGCGTCACAGTCAACGCCCTCAGGCACTGTCCGACATACAACGAAGGAGCTTTTTCATGACCGCTGAGTACCAGGTCCACGGCGATGTGGCCGTCATCACCATGAACAACCCGCCGGTCAACGGCCTGGGGCTGTCCACCCGCCAGGGCATCACCGACGGGCTGGCCAAGGCCGAGGCCGATCCGGCCGTGAAGGCCATCGTGCTGACGGGGGCGGGCAAGGCGTTTTCGGGTGGGGCGGACATCCGCGAGTTCGGTTCGCCCAAGGCGCTGGCCGAGCCGAACTTGCTGTCGGTGATCCTGGCGGTGGAAAACGCCTCCAAGCCGGTCATCGCCGCGATCCACTCCGTCGCCATGGGCGGCGGCTTGGAGCTGGCCCTGGGCTGCCACTACCGCATCGCCGCGCCCGGCACCAACGTGGCGCTGCCCGAAGTGAAGCTGGGCCTGATTCCCGGCGCCGGCGGCACGCAGCGCCTGCCGCGCGCGCTGGGCGTGGAGCCCGCGCTGAACATGATCGTGAGCGGCGAGCCGGTCAAGAGCGAGATGCTCGCGCAGGTGCCCGGCCAGATGCTGTTCAACAAGCTGTCGGCCTCGCCCGAGAGCCTGGCCGAGGAAGCCCTGGCCCTGGCCCGCGAGATGGCCGCGAAGCACGCCGACGGCAGCGCGCTGCCCCGGGTGCGCGACCTGCCGTGCAAGCACCCCAAGGGCGATGCGTACTTCCAGTTCGCGCGCAACATGGTCAAGGGCATGTCCAAGAACTTCCCGGCGCCGGCCAAGTGCGTGGACGCGGTGGAAGCCGCCACCAAGAAGAAGTTCGACGACGGCATGGCCTTCGAGCGCGAGATCTTCATCAACCTGATGTGGACGCCCGAGTGCCGTGCGCTGCGCCACCTGTTCACGGCCGAGCGCGCCGCGAGCAAGATTCCCGATGTGCCGGAAGACACGCCCAAGCGCGAGATCGCCTCGGTGGCCGTCATCGGCGCCGGCACCATGGGCGGCGGCATCTCCATGAACTTCCTCAACGCCGGCATCCCGGTGAAGATCCTGGAGATGAAGCAGGAGGCGCTGGATCGCGGCGTCGCGACCATCCGCAAGAACTACGAAGCCCAGGTGAAGAAGGGCAAGCTCAAGCAGGACAAGTACGAGCAGCGCATGGCCCTGCTGAGCACCACGCTGAGCTACGACGACATCGGCTCGGCCGACCTCGTGATCGAGGCTGTGTTCGAAGAGATCGGCGTGAAGGAAAAGGTGTTCAAGGAACTCGACCGCGTGATGAAGCCCGGCGCGATCCTGGCCTCCAACACCTCCACGCTGGACGTGAACCAGATCGCCAATTTCACCCAGCGCCCGCAGGACGTGGTGGGCCTGCACTTCTTCAGCCCGGCCAACGTGATGAAGCTGCTGGAAGTGGTGCGCGGCGAGAAGACCGCCAAGGACGTGATGGCCACCGTGATGGCCGTGGCCAAGAAGATCAAGAAGACGGCGGTGGTCTCCGGCGTGTGCGACGGCTTCATCGGCAACCGCATGATCGAGCAGTACGGCCGCCAGGGCGGCTTCCTGCTGGACGAGGGCTGCACGCCCGAGCAGGTGGACAAGGCGATGGAGAAGTTCGGCATGGCCATGGGCCCGTTCCGCATGGGCGACCTGGCCGGCAACGACATCGGCTGGGCGATCCGCAAGCGCCGCTACCAGGAAAAGCCGGACATGAAGTACAGCAAGACGGCCGACCTGCTGTGCGAGAAGGGCCGTTTCGGCCAGAAGACCAGCGCCGGCTGGTACGACTACGTGCCGGGCAAGCGCGACGCGATCCCGAATGCCGAAGTGGTGAAAATGATCGAGGACCACCGCAAGTCGCTCGGCATCACGCCGCGCAAGATTTCCGACGAGGAGATCGTGCAGCGCCTGGTGTACTCGCTGGTGAACGAGGCCGCGCACATCCTGGAAGAGGGCATTGCCAACAAGGCCAGCGACATCGACGTGGTCTACATCTTCGGCTACGGCTTCCCGATCCACCGCGGCGGTCCGATGATCTACGCGGACACGGTGGGCCTGTTCAACGTGGTGCAGAGCATGAAGCGCTTCGCCAAGAACCCGCTGGACGACGCGAAATTCTGGGAGCCGGCACCGCTGCTGGCCCGACTGGTCGCAGAAGGCAAGACCTTCAATTCGTGATGGCCCCCCTGCGCCGCTTCGCGTCTTCCCCCCATGGGGGGACGCACCCTTGGCCCGGCGAAGCCGGTTCCGTGGGTGCCCTGGGCTGCGGCGGCTCTCTCGTCTCACCGTTCAATTCGCAAGATAACTAGGAATTCATCATGACCAACGCCGTCATCGTTTCCACCGCCCGCACCCCCCTGGCCAAGAGCTGGAAGGGCGCTTTCAACATGACCCATGGCGCCACGCTCGGCGGCCATGCGGTGCAGCACGCCGTGCAGCGCGCCGGCATCGAAGCCGCTGAAGTGGACGACGTCATCATGGGCTGCGCCAACCCCGAAGGCGCCACCGGCGCCAACATCGCGCGCCAGATCGCGCTGCGCGCCGGCCTGCCCATCACCACCTCGGGCATGACGGTCAACCGTTTCTGCTCGTCCGGCCTGCAGACCATCGCCATGGCCGCGCAACGCATCATCGCGGGCGAGGGCGACGTGTACGTGGCCGGCGGTGTGGAGAGCATTTCCTGCGTGCAGCAGGAAATGAACACCCACATGCTGGCCGACCCCTGGCTGGTGAAGAACAAGCCCGAGATCTACTGGAACATGCTGCAGACCGCCGAGCAGGTGGCCAAGCGCTACAACATCTCGCGCGACGCCATGGACGAGTACGGCGCCGCCAGCCAGCAGCGGGCCACGGCCGCGCTGGAAGCGGGTCTCTTCAAGGCCGAGATCGCCCCCATCACCGTGACCGCCGGCGTGGTCGACAAGGTCATGGGCCTGAGCACCAAACAGGTGACGGTGGAGAACGACGAAGGCATCCGCGCCGGCACCACCAAGGAAGGCATCAGCGGCATCCGCCCGGCGATTCCCGGTGGCGTGATCTCGGCCGGCAACGCCAGCCAGTTCAGCGACGGCGGCGGTGCCTGCGTGCTGATGAACGAGACCCTCGCCGAGAAGCGCGGCCTCAAACCCCTGGGCCGTTTCCTCGGCTTCGCGGTGGCCGGCTGCGAGCCCGATGAAATGGGCATCGGCCCGGTCTTCGCCATTCCCAAGGTGCTCGCGCGCCTGGGCCTGAAGATCGGCGACATCGATCTGTGGGAGCTCAACGAAGCCTTCGCGGTGCAGGTGATCTACTGCCGCGACAAGCTGGGCATCCCGGGCGACCGCCTCAACGTGAACGGCGGCGCGATCGCCGTGGGCCACCCCTACGGCGTGTCGGGCCAGCGCCTGACCGGCCACGCGCTGCTCGAAGGCAAGCGCCGTGGCGCCAAGCGCGTCTGCGTGACGATGTGCATTGGCGGTGGCATGGGCGCCGCCGGCGTGTTCGAAGTCCTCTGAGGGCCGGCACCATGGCCGAGGCCAGCGTCAGCCCCGAGGTGTTTCTGGCCATGGGGCGCGAGGTGCTGGCCGCGCAGCCGTTCTCGCGCCTCATCGGCGCCGAGCTGGCCGCGTTCTCCAAGGGGCATTGCGAGCTGCACGTGCCCATTGGCGAATCGGTGAAGCAGCAGCACGGCTTCGTGCACGGCGGCGTGCTCAGCTACGCCGCCGACAACGCGCTCACCTACGCCGGTGGCAGTGCCCTGGGCTTGCCGGTGGTCACGGCAGAGTTCAAGATCAACTACCTGCGACCCGCGATCGGCGAGCGCCTGATCGCCCGGGCCGAAGCCGTGCACACCGGCAGGACGCAATCGGTCTGCCGCTGCGACGTCTTCGTGGTCCAGGGCGGGGTGGAGAAGCTGTGCGCGGTGGCGCAGGGCACCATCGCCGCGCTGCCGCCCAAGAACTGAAGAAGAGACCTCCATGAGCCTGCGCCCCACCGTCGATTTCCTGCTCTACGACTGGCTCGACGCACCCGCGCTGAGCGGGCGCGAGCGCTTCGCCGACCACAGCCGCGAGACCTTCGACGCCGTGCTCGACACCTGCGAGCGCATCGCGCGCGAGAAATACGCGCCGTTCAACCGCGTGGTGGACACGCAGGAGCCGCATTTCGACGGCGAGAAGGTGGTCCTGCCCCAGGCCACGCACGACGCGCAGAAGGCCTACGCCGAGAGCGGCATGCTCAGCGCCGCGCAGGACTACGAGGTGGGCGGCATGCAGCTGCCCTACACGGTGGAGGCTGCGGCCAACGCCTTCTTCGCCATGGCCTCGGTGAGCATCGGCAGCGGCATGCTCACCACCGGCAACGCCAACCTGCTCATGGTGCACGGCACCGAGGCGCAGAAGAACGTGTTCGCGCTCAACGAGTTCTCGGGCCGGTTCTCCGGCACCATGTGCCTGTCCGAACCGCAGGCCGGCTCGTCGCTGAGCGACGTGACGACCCGCGCCGTGCCCGATGGCGCCGGCTTCGAGAGCGACCCGCTCGGGCCGCGCTACCGCCTCAAGGGCAACAAGATGTGGATCTCGGCCGGCGAGCACGAGCTGACCGAGAACATCATCCACCTGGTGCTGGCCAAGATTCCCGATGAGAACGGCAAGCTCGTGCCCGGCACGCGCGGTATCTCGCTCTTCATCGTGCCCAAGAAGATCGTGAACCCCGCCGGGGAATTGACGGGCGAACGCAACGACGTGGCGCTCGCCGGCCTGAACCACAAATGCGGCTGGCGCGGCACCACCAACACGCTGCTCAACTTCGGCGAGGGCAAGTACCCGGTGCAGGGCGAAGCGGGCGCGGTGGGCTACCTGGTGGGGCAGGCGGGCAAAGGCCTGCACTGCATGTTCCACATGATGAACGAGGCCCGCATCGGCGTGGGCATGGCCGCCACCATGCTGGGCATGGCAGGCTACCTTGCCAGCCTGGACTACGCGAAGAACCGCCCGCAGGGCCGCCCCATGGGCCCGGCCGGCAAGGACCCGGCGCAGCCGCCGGTGCGCATCATCGAACACGCGGACGTCAAGCGCATGCTGCTGGCGCAGAAGGCGTACTGCGAAGGCGCGCTGGCGCTGGAGCTGTACTGCGCGCGCCTGGTGGACGAGCAGCACACGGCGGACGCCGCCACGGCGGACGACGCGCGGCTGCTGCTGGAGGTGCTCACGCCCATCGCCAAGAGCTGGCCCAGCGAATGGTGCCTGGAAGCCAACAGCCTGGCGATCCAGATCCATGGCGGTTACGGCTACACGCGCGATTTCCCGGTGGAGCAGTACTGGCGCGACAACCGCCTGAACATGATCCACGAAGGCACGCACGGCATCCAGGCCATGGACCTGCTGGGCCGCAAGGTGCTGATGGAAGGCGGCAAGGGCCTGAGCCTGCTGGCCGGGCGCATCAACGAGACCATTCAGCGCGCCATCCACGTGCCCGAACTGGCCGCCCACGCGAATGTGCTGGGCCAGGCGCTCGCGCAGGTGGGCGCCGCCACCAAGGCCGCCTGGGCCACCGGCGAACCCACCGACGCGCTGGCCAATGCCGTGCCCTACCTGCAGGCCTTCGGCCACACCGTGCTGGCCTGGGTCTGGCTGGACGTGGCGCTTGCCGCGCACGCGGCACCCGAATCGAACGCCCGCACCGGCCGCCTCGCCGCCATGCGTTTCTTCTTCCACTACGAGCTGCCCAAGATCGGCGCGTGGCTGCAGGTGGTGAGCAGCCGCGACCAGACCTGCGCGGCCCTGCCCGAGGAGGCCTTCTGATGCTGCATCACATCGTCATGTGGAAGATCAAGGCGACCGCCGACGGCAGCAGCCGCGAGGCCAACATCGCCAAGGCCAAGGCCTTGCTCGACGCCTGCGCCCAGCTGGTGCCCGGCATCGTGCGCTTCGAGGTCGCCACCGCCGGCGGCGACCTGGAATGCACCTACGATCTGGTGCTCAACAGCAGCTTCACCGGCCGCGACGCGCTCGCCGCGTACCAGAACCATCCCTCGCACACCGCCCTCAAGCCGTTCATGCGCCTGGTGGTGGAGCAGCGGCAGTGCATGGACTACGAGACCTGATTCTTCACAGACACCACAGGAGACCACATGACCCGAACCATTCCCCAACTCTTCGACCTCAAGGGCAGGACCGCCCTGATCACCGGTGGCTCGCGCGGCCTGGGCCTGCAGATGGCCCACGCCCTGGGCGAGGCCGGCGCGCGCGTGCTGGTGAGTTCGCGCAAGGCCGAGGACCTGGAGAGCGCCACCGCCGAACTGCAGGCCGCCGGCATCGACGCACGCTGGATCGCGGCCGACTGCTCGAAGGAAGAGGACATCCACCGCCTGGCCGACGAGAGTCTGCAGCGCCTGGGCGACATCGACATCCTGGTGAACAACGCGGGCGCCGCCTGGGGCGCGCCGGCCGAAGACCACCCGGTGGAGGCCTGGGACAAGGTGATGAACCTCAACGTGCGCAGCTACTTCATCCTGAGCCAGGTGATCGCCCGGCGCAGCATGATCGCGCGCAAGTCGGGCCGCATCATCAACACCGCGTCCATCGCCGGCCTGGGCGGCAACCCCTCGGGCATGAACACCATCGCCTACAACACCTCCAAGGGCGCGGTGATCAACTTCACCCGCGCGCTGGCCGCCGAGTGGGGCAAGTACGGCATCACCGTCAACGCGATCTGCCCGGGCTTCTTCCCGAGCAAGATGACCGTGGGCACGCTCAAGACCATGGGCGAGGAAAAACTCGCTTCGCACGCACCGCTGCGCCGCCTGGGCGACGACGAAGACCTCAAGGGCCTGACCGTGCTCTACGCCTCCGACGCCGGCAAGCACATCACCGGCCAGTGGCTGGCGGTGGACGGTGGCGTCAGCGTGATCACCGGAGGCTGAGCGTTTCATGGAGTTTTCCGTCCGCATCCCTTTCGTCGAGCTGCTGGGCTTCGAACTGCACCGGTTCGAAGGCGGGGAGGCGGAGCTGCGCTTCGACCCGGGGCCCGACCATCTGAACTCGTTCGACGTGGTGCACGGCGGCGCCAGCATGACGCTGCTCGACGTGGTCATGGCCCATGCCGCGCGCTCCACCGAGCCCGACATGGGCGCGGTCACCATCGAGATGAAGACCAGCTTCATGCGCGCCGCCAAGGGGCCGCTGCGGGCCACGGGCCGCACGCTGCACCGCACCGCCACGATGGTCTTCACCGAAGGCCACATTCACGACGCCGCCGGCAAGCTCTGCGCCCACGCCACCGGCACCTTCAAGCTCATGCCGCGCCTGGCCACCGGCGCCAGCAGCGCGCAGCCCCTCAACCGCATCCGGACCGACTGACGGTCCTTGTCGCCCAACGGAGAAACACCATGCCTGCCAACCAACAGATCCTGCTCGACAACCGCCCCGACGGCGAAGCCACCGTCCACAACTTCAAGCTCGTCACCACCCAGACGCCCGCGCTGGCCGACGGCCAGGTGCTGGTGCGCCACCACTTCCTGAGCCTCGACCCCTACATGCGCGGCCGCATGAACGACAGCAAGAGCTACGCCGCCTCGCAGCCGCTGGGCGAGGTGATGATCGGTGGCACCGTGGGCGAGGTCGCTGAATCGAAGCACCCCAAGTTCCAGCCCGGCGACAAGGTCGTGGGCATGGGCGGCTGGCAGGAGTACAGCGTGGTCGATGCCGGCCAGCCCGGCGCGCTGCGCAAGGTGGACACCACCCACGTGCCGCTCTCGCACTACCTGGGTGCGGTCGGCATGCCGGGCGTGACCGCCTGGTACGGCCTGGTGAAGATCATCAACCCCAAGGCCGGCGACACCGTGGTGGTGAGCGCCGCCACGGGCGCGGTGGGCAGCGCCTTCGGTGCCCTGGCCAAGGCGCGCGGCTGCCGCGCGGTCGGCATCGCCGGTGGCCCGGACAAGTGCAAGTACGCGGTGGAAGAGCTGGGCTTCGACGCCTGCATCGACTACAAGGTCCACAAGGACATGTACTCGCTGGCCAAGGCCTTGAAGGAAGTCTGCCCCAAGGGCATCGACGGCTACTTCGAGAACGTGGGCGGCATGGTGCTCGACGCGGTGCTGCTGCGCATGAACGCCTTCGGCCGCATCGCCGTGTGCGGCATGATCGCCGGCTACGACGGCCAGCCGCTGCCGCTGGCCAATCCCGCGCTGATCCTGGTGAACCGCCTCAAGGTCGAGGGCTTCATCGTCAGCGAGCACATGGAAGTCTGGCCCGAGGCCCTGACCGAGCTGGGCACGCTGGTGGGCACCGGCAAGCTGCGCCCGCGCGAAACGGTGGCGCAGGGCCTGGCCGCCGCGCCCGAGGCCTTCATGGGCCTGCTCAAGGGCAAGAACTTCGGCAAGCAGCTCGTCAAGCTGGTCTGAGCCACCGGGGTCGCGCGTGGACACGCCGGGCCAGCAGCAAGGTGAAGAGTTCCGCCAGGACCTGCGGGCACCCGGCGCGCGCAACGCGCAGGCGCGCCGCCTGCTCAGCACGGCCGAGCTGGCGCCGCTGACGCGGCTGTCCACGGCGCGCTCCCTGCTGGCGATCGCGCAGACCCTGGGCTGGATCGCCGCGGCCGTGGCGCTGGCGGTGCTTACCTGGCCCAGCCCGTGGATGGTGCTCAGCGTGCTGGTGCTCGGCGTGGCGCAGCACGCGGTCTTCATCCTGATCCACGAGGCCGCCCATTACCGCCTGTTCGCCGCGCGCTGGGCCAACGACGGCCTGGGCCGACTGATGGGCATGGCCGTGGGCCTGTCGATGTGCACCTACCGCGTCACGCACCGCCTGCACCACAACCACCTCTACACCGAGGAAGACCCGGACACCGCCATCCATGGCGGCTACCCGCGCGGTCGCCTGTACCTGTTGCGCAAGCTGGGTGAAGACCTGCTGGGCTTCAACGCCTGGAAGACCTACGCCTACTTCTTCGGTGCGCCCGCCATCAACGACGACACGCGGCGCGAGATCCGCCCGCTGGACGACACCTCGCCCGCCTTGCGCGCCGCCGCGCGGCAGGACCGCTGGCTGGTGCTGGCCTTCCAGCTGGCCGCGCCGCTGGCGGCCTTCGCCTGGGGTGGTGCGCAAGGCCTGCTGATGTACGCGGTGCTGTGGCTGTTGCCCCTGGTCACGGTGCTGCAGCCCATCCTGCGCCTGCGCGCCATCTGCGAGCACGGCGCGGTGACCGACCTGTCCTCGCCGCTGACCGCGGCGCGCTGCAACCGCACCAGCGGCTCGCTGGCCAACTGGCTGGGCCGCGCGCTGCTGTTCCCGCACCACGTGAACCACCACCTGGAACACCACCTGTACCCGGCCGTGCCGCACTACCACCTGCCGCGCCTGCACCGGCTGCTGCGCGACAAGGGCGCGCTGGACACCGCCGAGGTGCGCGACCTGAGCGACACCTGGACCCGGATCTTTGCCCCGAGGAGACCCCGAGATGCCCGCCACGCATGACGTTTTCAACCAGCCCGAGCCGCTGGTGGATGTGAACCTGTTCGACGGCAACCGGCCGATGCAGGCGGCGTTGAAATTCAACGCGCCCGCGCTGGACACCGCGCCGCTGCAGGCGCTGGGCGCCACGGTGGGCAGCGGCGAGATGCAGACGCACGCGCGCCTGGCCAACGTGCACACACCGCAGCTCAAGACGCACAGCCGCTTCGGCCACCGCATCGACCAGGTGGAGTTCCACCCGAGCTACCACGCGCTGATGACGGCCGCGGTGGGCGCGGGCCTGCACGGCACCGCGTTCTCGGCCGAGCAGCAGGCCACCGGCCACGCCCACCAGCTGCGCGCCGCCGGTTTCATGCTCTTCACCGAGCTGGAACCGTCCATCCTGTGCCCCATCTCCATGAGCTACGCGGTGGCGCCCGCGCTCAAGGACAACCCGGCCATCTACCGGGACTGGGCGCCCGGCCTCACCAGCCGCGCCTACGACCCGGCGCTCAAGGTCTGGCGCGACAAGCCCGGCCTGACCATGGGCATGGGCATGACGGAGAAGCAGGGTGGCTCCGACGTGCGCGCGAACACCACGCGCGCCGAGCCCGCCGGCAGCGACGCCTGGGGCCAGCGCTACACCGTCACCGGCCACAAGTGGTTCTTCTCGGCGCCGATGTGCGACGCCTTCCTGATCCTGGCGCAGACGGCCAGCGGGCTCTCGTGCCTGTTCCTGCCGCGCGTGCTGCCCGACGGCACGCTCAACCAGCTGTTCATCCAGCGCCTGAAGGACAAGCTGGGCAACAAGGCCAACGCGAGCTCCGAGGTGGAGTTCGTGGGCGCCAGCGCCTGGCTGGTGGGCGAGGAGGGGCGCGGCGTGCCGCAGATCCTGGCCATGGGCACCATGACGCGGCTGGACTGCGCGCTGGGCACCAGCGGCCTGATGCGCCAGGCGCTGTCCATCGCGCTGAACCACACCACTCAGCGCAAGGCCTTCGGCAAGGCGCTGATCGACCAGCCGCTGATGAAGAACGTGCTGGCCGACCTGGCGCTGGAGTCCGAGGCGTCCACCGCGCTGGCCCTGCGCCTGGCGCGCAGCTTCGACCGGGCGGCCGACCCGCACGAGCAGGTGATGACGCGCCTGCTCACCCCGGTGGCCAAGTTCTGGATCTGCAAGCGCGGCAGCCACTTCGCGCAGGAAGCCATGGAATGCCTGGGCGGCAACGGCTACGTGGAGGAGGGCGGCGAGGGCGTCATGGCGCGCATCTACCGCGAAATGCCGCTCAACTCGATCTGGGAGGGCGCGGGCAACATCATGGCGCTGGACCTGCTGCGCGCCTTGCGCAAGGCCGATGCCGCCGCCGCGCTGGCCCATGAACTGGCGCCCGCACGCGGCATGCACCCCGCACTCGATCACCTGGCCGATCGCCTGCCGGCGCGTGTGGAAGAGATGGCCACCGAGATGGAGGCCCGCCGCCTGGCGCAGGACGTGGCCCTGGCCGTGCAGGCCGCCTTGCTGGCGCAGACCGCGCCTGCGGCCGTGTTCGGCGCCTTCTGCGAGTCGCGCCTGGCCGGGCAGTGGGGTTACAGCTTCGGGTCGCTGGGTGCGGGCACCGATTTCGATGCCATCATTGCCCGAGCCATGCCGCGCTGAACATCCCCACAAGGCCCCCGATATGTCCGACCTCATCCTTCACCACTACGCCACGTCGCCGTTTTCCGAGAAAGCGCGCCTGATGCTGGGCCACAAGGGCCTTGCCTGGCAGAGCGTGAACATCCCGCGCATCATGCCCAAGCCCGACGTGGTCGCGCTCACCGGCGGCTACCGCCGCACGCCCATCCTGCAGGTCGGCGCCGACATCTACTGCGACACCGCGCTGATCTGCGACGTGCTGGAGCACCGCCAGCCCCAGCCCGCGCTCTACCACGAGCACCACAAGGGCGTGGCACGCGTGCTGGCGCAATGGGCCGACACCACGCTGTTCTGGGCCGCCATGGCCTACAGCCTCAGCCCGAAGGGCGCGGCCGCGCTGTTCGCCGGCCAGCCGCCCGAAGCGGCCCAGGCCTTCGCGGCCGACCGCGGCGCCATGCGCGGCGGCATGACCAGCCTGCGCCCGGGCGACGCCACCGCCGCCTACCGCAGCTACCTGCGCCGCCTCTCCACCATGGTCGAGGAACAGCCCTTCCTGCTGGGCGGCGCGCCCTGCGTGGCCGACTTCGCCGCCTACCACCCGCTGTGGTTCACCCGCGTGGTCAACCCCGCGATGGCCGGCATCCTGGACGCCACGCCCCACGTGATCGAGTGGCTGGACCGCATGGCCGCCATCGGCCACGGCACGTCCCACAAGATGACGTCCTCCGAGGCGATCGCCATCGCGGCCGCCGCCGAGCCCGCGCCGCTGACCGACGACGTGTTCCAGGACGAACACGGCATCGCCCTGGGCAGCCGTGTGACTGTGACCGCCGAGTCCTTCGGCCCCGAGCCCACCGAAGGCATCCTGCGCGCGGCCACCCGCACCCGCTACACGCTGGAACGCAACGACGAGCGCGCCGGGCGCCTGCACGTGCACTTCCCGCGCATCGGTTATGTGTTGAGGGAAGTGCGCGCTTGAGCTCCCCGACCCCGAACCTGACCTGGCGCTGCCTGCCTTTTGATGCCCTGCATGCCCGCAACCTGTATGCCCTGCTGCAACTGCGCACCGAGGTGTTCGTGATGGAACAGAACTGCGTGTTCCAGGACATGGACGGCGCCGACGCCCGATGTTTCCACCTGCTCGGCGAACGCACCGACGGCACGCTGGCGGCCTACGCCCGCCTGGTGCCGGCCGGCCTGAAATTCACCGAAGCCAGCATCGGCCGCGTGGTCACGCTGCCTGCCGCGCGCGGCGGTGGCCTGGGCCATGTGCTGATGCGCGAAGCGGTGCGGGCCTTGCACGGCCTGTGGGGCGTGCAGCCCATCCGCATCGGCGCGCAGGCCAGATTGGAGGCCTTCTACCGCCAGCACGGCTTCGAACCGGCCAGCGAGATCTACATCGAAGACGGCATCGACCACATCGAGATGGTTCGGGCCGCCTGAGTTCTTTCACACACAGGAGACATCCATGATTCAGGACTTCAAGGGCAAAACGGCGGTGCTCACCGGCGCCGGCTCGGGCTTCGGCCTCGAATGCGCGCGCATCGGCGCGAAGCTGGGCATGAACCTGGTGCTGGTGGACGTGCAGCAGGACGCGCTGGACAAGGCCACGGCCGAGATCGAGGCCACCGGCGTGCAGGTGCTCTCGCGCAAGGTCGACGTCTCCAGCCAGGAACAGATGGAAGCCCTGGCCAAGGCGGTCGAACAGCGCTTCGGCGCGCCGCACTTCGTCTTCAACAACGCGGGCGTGGGCTCGGCCGGCCTGGTGTGGGAAAACTCGGTGCGCGACTGGGAATGGGTGCTGGGCGTCAACCTCTGGGGCGTGATCCACGGCGTGCGCCTGTTCACCCCCATGATGCTGGCCGCCGCCAGGAAAGACCCGAACTGGCGCGGCCACATCGTCAACACCGCCAGCATGGCCGGCCTGCTCACGCCGCCCAACATGGGCATCTACAACGTGAGCAAACACGCCGTGGTGAGCCTGACCGAGACGCTCTACCAGGACCTGAAGCTGGTGAGCGATCAGCTCAGCACCAGCGTGCTGTGCCCGTACTTCGTGCCCACCGGCATCAACCAGAGCCACCGCAACCGCCCGGCCGAGATGGCCGACGAAAAAGCCACGCAAAGCCAGCTGATCGGCCAGGCCATGACCGACAAGGCCGTGGGCTCGGGCAAGGTCTCGGCCGCCGAGGTGGCCCAGCTGGTGTTCGACGCCATCAGCGCCGACCGCTTCTACATCTTCAGCCACCCGCGCGCGCTGGGCAATGTGCGCGCGCGCATGGAAGGCATCGTCAACCAGACCAACCCGGCCGACCCGTTCCTCGAACGGCCCGAGATCGGTGCGGGTTTGCGCGCGGCGCTGCGCGCGGTGTGAGACCGCGATGGACGGCGGCCACACGCTGTTCGACACCGCCATCGGTGCGATCGGCATCGCCTGGGGGCCGCACGGCGTGGTGGCGGTGCAGTTGCCCGAAGCGGATGCCACGCGCACCCGGGCGCGGCTGCTGAAGGGCCTGCCGCCGCTGCCGGAAGATGCGCACCCGCCCGCGCCGGTGCAGGCCGCCATCGACGGCGTCCAGGCCTTGCTGGCGGGCGCCTCGCGCAGCGATCTGCGCGAGATCGCGCTCGACATGAGCGGACTCACCCCGTTCCAGCGCGAGGTCTATGCCCTGGCCCGCGCGATACCGCCCGGCGAAACGCGCACCTACGGCGAACTGGCCGAGGCCCTGGGCGACGCCGGCCTGGCCCGGGCGGTGGGGCAGGCCATGGGCCACAACCCGTTCGCGCCCATCGTGCCTTGCCACCGCGTGCTCGCGGCGGGCGGGCGCTCGGGTGGTTTCTCGGGCGGCAGCGGCGTGCCGACCAAGCTGCGCATGCTGCAGATCGAGCGCGCCCGCATCGGCAACGAGCCCGGCCTGTTCGACGGAGAGCCGCCGTGATCACCGCCACCGAGCTGCAGGCCGGCCCGGTGCGCGTGGTGGACTACCGCTGCGGCACAGGCCCGGCCGAGCGGCCGTTCACCGAGGTGCACCAGGGCCATTCGGTGTCCTATGTGCGCAAGGGCACCTTCGGCTACCGGGTGGGCGGCGATGCCTACGAGCTGGTGGCCGGCTCGGTGCTGGTGGGCCACCCGGGCGACGAATTCATGTGCACGCACGACCACGCGGTCTGCGGCGACGAGTGCCTGGCCTTTCACCTCTCGCCCGGTTTTGTCGAACTGGTCGGTGGCGACCGCCGCACCTGGCGCACCGGCGGCCTGCCGCCCTTGCCCGAGCTCATGGTGCTGGGCGAGCTCGCGCAAGCCGTGGCCAGCGGCCAGGGCGACGCCGGCCTGGACGAGGTGGGCCTGTGGTTCGCGTCGCGCTTCGTGGACGTGGTGAGCGGCCGCGAGCTCAGGCCCGCGCCGGTGGCCGAACGCGACCGGCGCCGCGCCGTGGAGGCTGCGACGTGGATCGCGGCCCATTCGAACGAGGCCGTCGACCTGGACCGGGCGGCGGGCGAAGCGGCCCTGAGCCCGTTCCATTTCCTGCGGGTGTTCTCGCGGGTGCTGGGCGTCACGCCGCACCAGTACCTGGTGCGTTCGCGCCTGCGGCACGCGGCCCGGCTGCTCGCCGAGGACGACCGCCCGGTGACCGAGGTGGCGCTGGAGGTGGGCTTCGCCGACCTCAGCAACTTCGTGCGCAGCTTCCACCGCGCGGCCGGCCTGTCCCCGCGCGGCTTCCGGCGCGCCGCCCGCAAAGGCCCCTCGAAAGACCGCAAGATTCTCCAAGACCGCCTGGCGACCCTGCTCGAAGATGAACGCCTCATCCACCCATCGAGCAGGAAACCTTCGCCATGTACGACCACCTCGGACTGAAAGTCAACGACCTCGCCAAGAGCACCCGCTTCTACGAAGCCGCGCTCGCGCCGCTCGGCCACGTGCTGGGCTCCCACGACGACAGTTATGCCGGCCTGGGGCCGAAAGACGCCCCTGCGCTGTGGCTCTACGCGGCGCCGGGCCACCAGGGCCCGGGCACGCACGTCGCGTTTCGCGCCCCCGACCACCGGGCGGTGGACGCCTTCTACAAAGCAGGCCTGAAGGCCGGCGCGCGCGACAACGGCGGCCCCGGCGCGCGGCCCGACTACAGCCCGACCTACTACGCGGCCTTCCTGATCGACCCCGACGGCAACAACGTCGAAGCCGTCTGCCCGTGAGGGTTCAGGCCGGGGCCTGCGCGTCCTGGCCCTCGGCCTGCTGTTTCTTCACCTGGTTGCCCAGCACCAGCTGGCGGCCGGCGAACAGGCCGCCGGCGGCTTCGAGGTCCATGCGCTCGGCGTCGCGCCGGCGCAGGTGCTCCATCACCTCGTCGGCTTCCTCCTCGGCGGCCCCGAGCGTGAGCACCGCCTGGCGGCCCATGGCCATGGCCGACTCGAAGGTCTCGCGCACGAGGTAGCCCACGTCGGCCTTGCGCAGCTCGAGCACGTGTTCGCGGTCGAACGCGCGCACCAGCAGCTCGGCGTGCGGGAACTCGGTCTTGGCCAGCTCGGCGATGCGCGTGGCGGCTTCCTTGTTGTCCAGGCAGACCAGGATGGCCTGCGCCGCGTGGGCACCGGCCGCGTGCAGCACGTCGGCGCGGCAGCCGTCGCCGTAGTAGACCTTGAAGCCGTAGGCTTCGGCGTCGCGGATCATCTGCACGTTGTTGTCGATGATGGTGATGCTCGCGCCGCGGGCGATCACGCCCTGGCTGGCGATCTGGCCGAAACGGCCGAAGCCGATCACCAGCACGCTCGCGGCCCGGTCGGCCACGGTCTCGATGCCGTCCATGGACACGCCGGCGTCCTTGGCCGCGAAGCGCCGGTGCACCAGCACCACCAGCGGGGTGAGCGCCATGGACAGGACCACGATGGCGGTCATGTTGGCGTTGACCACCGGGTCGATCACCTTGGCGCCCAGCGCGGCGGCGAACAGCACGAAGGCGAACTCGCCGCCCTGCGCCATGAGCACGGCGCGGTCCAGCGCGTCGGCGTGCGAGCTGCGGGCGAAGCGCGCCACGCCGTAGATGCACAGGGCCTTGACCAGCATCATCGCCACCACGCCGGCCACGATGATGGGCCAGTTGCTCGCCACGGCCGCCAGGTCCAGCGACATGCCCACGCTCAGGAAGAACAGACCCAGCAGCAGGCCCCGGAAGGGCTCGATGTCGGCCTCCAGCTGGTGGCGGAAGGTGGATTCGGACAGCAGCACGCCGGCCAGGAAGGCGCCCATGGCCATGGACAGGCCACCGACCTGCATCAGCAGGGCCGCGCCCAGCACCACCAGCAGGGCGGCGGCGGTCATCACCTCGCGCGCCTTGGCGTTGGCCAGGATGCGGAAGAGGGGGTTGAGCAGCCACACGCCTGCGGCCACCAGCGCCACCAGCGAGCCCAGGCCCAGGCCGATCGCGCCCCAGCGCGACGAGGTGGCGGCCACCGGCCCGCCGATGTCGGGCGGCGCCATGAAGGCCACCACCGCCAGCAGCGGCACGATCAGCAGGTCTTCGAACAGCAGGATGGCGACGATCTTCTGCCCGCGCGGCTGGGCCATGTCGCCGCGCTCGCCCAGCAGCTGCATCACCACGGCGGTGGAGGTCAGCACGAAGCCCATGGCGCTCACGAAGGACACGCCCAGCGGGAAACCGAAGGCCAGGCCGACGCCGGTGAGCAGAAAGCCGCACACCACCACCTGCAGGCTGCCCAGGCCGAAGATGGCCTTGCGCAGGCTCCAGAGGTGCGAGGGCTGCATTTCCAGCCCGATCACGAAGAGGTACATCACCACCCCGAGTTCGGCCGTGTGCAGGATGGTGGCCGGGTCGCTGATCAGGCCCATGCCGAACGGCCCGATGGCCAGGCCCGCGGCCAGGTAACCCAGCACCGAGCCCAGGCCGATGCGCTTGAACAGGGGCACGGCGACCACCGCTGCGCCCAGCAGGGTCACGACTTTGAGCAGGTCGCCTGCGCTGCCTTCAACGGCCATGGTGGGGTTCTCCGGGGGAAAGTAAGGGGGTGGGATGCGAAATTGTGACGCACCCGGACCGCCCCTACACCAGAACGGTCCAACCGTGCCCCGGCAAAGCCTTCGCGCCCTGGCGACAATAGGGGATGTTCTTCACCCGTTATCTCAAGATGGCCCTGATTCTGGGCCTGCTCTCCGCCATCGGCCCCTTCGCCATCGACATGTACCTGCCCGCGCTGCCCGACATCGGGAGCAGCCTGGGCGCCGAGGTCGGTGCCGTGCAGTTCAGCCTGACCGCGTTTTTCCTGTCCCTGGGCGTGGGCCAGCTGCTCTACGGCCCGGTGTCCGACATGGTGGGCCGCAAGCCGCCGCTGTACTTCGGCCTGGGCCTGTTCACCCTGGCCAGCATCGGCTGCGCGCTGGCCACCGACATCCAGACCCTGGTGGCGCTGCGCTTCCTGCAGGGCCTGGGCGCGGCCGCCGGCATGGCGATCCCGCGCGCCGTGGTGCGCGACCTGCACACCGGCGCCGATGCCGCGCGCCTGATGTCGCTGCTGATGCTGGTGTTCAGCGTCTCGCCCATCCTGGCCCCGCTGGCGGGCAGCGGCGTGATCGCGCTGACCGGCTGGCGCGGCGTGTTCTGGGCCGTGGCCCTGGCTTCCGTGGCCGGGCTGGCCCTGGTCTACGGCACGCTGCAGGAGACCCGCACCGAAGCCGAGCGCGTGGAAAGCAGCCTGGACAGCGCCCTGCGCGCCTACGCCTTGCTGCTGCGCGACTGGCATTACCTGGGTCTCGTGGGCATCGGCGCCACGGCCATGGCCGGGTTCTTCGTCTACCTGGCCGGTTCGCCCTTCGTGCTGATCAACCACTACGGCCTCACGCCCACGCAGTACAGCCTGGCGTTCTCGCTGAACGCCATCGCCTTCATCGGCGCCTCGCAGTTCACCGGCGTGCTCGGCCAGCGCTTCGGCCTGGTGCGGCTGGTGAAGGTGGCGGCCACCGCCTCGGGCCTGACCATGGCGCTGATGCTGGCCTACTACCTCGCGGGCGGCGACCAGCTCGTGGTGCTGATCATTCTGTATTTCATCGCCAGCGCCTTCATGGGCCTGGTCATTCCCACCACCTCGGTGCTCGCGCTGGAGAAACACGGCGCCATCGCCGGCACCGCCTCGGCGCTGCTGGGCACCCTGCAGATGCTGGGCGGCGCGGCCGCCATGGGCATCGTGAGCCTGTTCGCCACCGGCAAGCCCCTGCCCATGGTGGTGGGCATGGCCACGGGCGCGCTGATCGGCGTGGCATTGACCTGGATCACGCTCTCGGGCGACCCCACGAGGCACCTGGCCGCCGAGGCGCGCGGGTGACGGCGCAGGACGGTCTGCCGTCTCCCCAGCGCGGCAAGGCCGTGCTGGTGATCGTGCTCGGCATCGCCATGTCGGTGATGGACGGCAGCATCGTCAACCTCGCGTTGCCCGGCATCGCGCGCCAGCTCCAGGCCGAGGCCTCGCAGGCGATCTGGGTGGTCAATGCCTACCAGATCGCTTCGCTGGTGATGCTGCTGCCCCTGGCCGCGCTGGGCGACCGGCTGGGCTACCGCCGCGTCTACCTGGTGGGCATGCTGCTGTTCGTGCTGTCCTCGGTGGCCGCCATGCTGGCGGATTCGCTGGCCATGCTCACCGCCGCGCGGGCGCTGCAGGGGCTGGGCGCGGCCGGCATCATGAGCGTGAACACCGCGCTCGTGCGCCTGGTCTACCCGAGTTCGCGCCTGGGGCGCGGCATCGCGCTCAATTCGATGGTGGTGGCCACCTCCACCATGGCCGGCCCGGCGGTGGCGGCGGCCATCCTGTCGGTGGCGTCGTGGCCCTGGCTGTTCGCGCTGAACCTGCCGCTGGGCCTGCTCACGCTGTGGATGGGGCGGCGCGCGCTGCCCTACAACCCCACGCGCGCCGAGGCCGCGCCCCAGTTCTCGCTGATCGACGTGGCGCTCAACGTGCTCATGTTCACGCTGGTCTTCGTCGGTGCCGATTACCTGGGCGTGCGCAGTGGCGCGGCGCACAGCGCCCCGGTGCTGGGCTGGGCCTTGCTGGCCGCCGGGGTGGCGGTGGGGGTGATCTACCTGCGCCGCCAGCGGCGGCTGACGGCGCCCCTGTTCCCGCTGGATTTGCTGCGCATTCCCGTGTTCGCGCTGTCCATGGGCTCGTCGCTCGGGGCCTTCTGCGCGCAGATGCTGGCCTTTCTCAGCCTGCCGTTCCTGCTGCTGGAAGTGCAGGGCCGCTCGCACATGGACGCCGGCCTGATCATGACCGCCTGGCCGCTGGCCACCGTGGTCGTGGCGCCGATCGCCGGCCGCCTGATCGGCCGCTACCCCGCGGGCTGGCTGGGCGGCATCGGCATGGTGGTGTTCGCCACCGGCCTGCTGCTGGTGGGCCTGCGGCCCGAGCACGCCACCAGCTTCGAGATGGGCTGGCGCCTGGCCTTGTGCGGCGCGGGTTTCGCGCTGTTCCAGTCGCCCAACAACCACACCATCGTGACCACCGCGCCGGTGCACCGCAGCGGCGCGGCCAGCGGCATGCTGGGCACGGCGCGGCTCACGGGACAGACGCTGGGCGCGGTGATCCTGGCGGCGATCTTCGCGGTCTGGAACCAGCACGACGGCCGGGCCGAGACGATCGCGCTGTGCCTGGCGGCGGGCTGCGCGCTGCTGGCCGGGCTGAGCAGCTCACTTCGGGTGAGGGCGACCCGCTAATCCTTCGGCCAGGGCCCGCACCGACAGCGGCGCGCAGCCCTCGGCCTTGTTGCTGATGGTGACAAAGACGTTCTGGCCGGCGCCGGCGATGCCCGCCATGGTGCGCACCAGCAGCTCGCGCGTGTCCTGGTCCACGTCGTGGATGCGGTCGTAGGGGCTGTACTCGCGCTGGGCGTCTTCGTAACCGTAGGCGCCGTGCAGCGGGTTGAGGTTCCAGCGGCAGACCATGGGGCCGGGCCAGAGCGCCCGCAGCAGGGGCAACTGGTCGCGCAGGCGCGGCATCTTGGCGTGCAGGCACAGGCACCAGGTGGCGCCGGCCTCGCGCAGCACGGCGGCCAGCTCGTGCACGAAGGGTTCGTCCAGCCACTGCGGGTCGCGCACCTCCACGGCCAGCACGCCGTCGGGCGCGGTGGGCGCCAGCGGCGGCTGGGCCAGCAGGAGCTTGCGCAGGCGTTGCAGCACCAGCGGCAGGTTGTGCAGCAGGTGCCGGGGCAGGGGGCTGAGCTGGAACACCAGCGCGCCGACCTTGTGGCCCAGGCCCGCGAGCGCGGGCGCCACGAAGTCCTGCGTCGCCAGCGCCGGGTCGAGGAACGCCGGGTTGGGCTGCACGCCCCGGCCGTCCTCGCCGCGCACCAGCGCGTCGGTCACGTGGCTGGGCGCTTTCACCACGAAGCGGAAGTCGTCCGGCACCTGGGCCGCGTAGCGCGCGTACTGGTCCTGCGTGAGCGGGCGGTAGAAGCTGCGGTCCACGCTGACCGAGCGCATCAGCGGGTGCTGACCATAGGCGCGCAGGCCTTCTTTCGACAACAGGGTGTCGGGGTATTCGCTGTCCCACACCAGGCCGGCCCAACCGGGGTAGGACCAGGACGAGCTGCCCAGCCGCACGCGAGCGGGCAGGGCGGCAGCCAGCCCCTGCAGCACCGGATCGGGCGGCGCGGGATTCACCCGGGCCAGGCTTTTGCGCGCGGCCGGGGCGGGTGAGGGCGCCGAGGGCGCGGGGGGAGGAGGCGGGTCGCCGAAGAGGTCGTCTTGCATGGTGGAAACGGGTCAGGCGCCTACCACAAACAGCGCCCATGGTAGCCCCAACGGCTGTGGCAAACTCGCGCGCTTCTCGTTTCCACATCGACGGTGCATGCAGCAGATCATCCGGCAGATCGCCACAGAAATCAGGGTTGAAGAACGACAAGTGCTCGCAGCGGTCGAGCTGCTGGATGGGGGAGCCACGGTGCCCTTCGTCGCGCGCTACCGCAAGGAAGCCACGGGCGGCCTGGACGACATCCAGCTGCGCGAGCTGTCCTACCGCCTGGACTACCTGCGCGAACTCGAGGACCGCCGTGCCTCGGTGCTCAAGAGCATCGACGAACAGGGCAAGCTCACCGACGCGCTGCGCGCCGCCATCGCCGCCGCGCCGACCAAACAGGAACTCGAAGACCTCTACCTGCCGTTCAAGCAGAAGCGCCGCACCAAGGGCCAGATCGCGCGCGAATTCGGCATCGAACCGCTGGCCGACAAGCTGTTCGCCGACCCCACGCTGGACCCGGCGGCCGAAGCCGCCGCGTTCACCCGTCCGCCGGAGGTGCTGGACGACGGCATGCCCGGCGCCGATTTCTCCACCGTGCCGGCCGTGCTCGACGGTGTGCGCGACATCCTGAGCGAGCGCTGGGCCGAAGACGCCACCTTGCTGCAGAACCTGCGCGAATGGCTTTGGACCGAAGGCCTGCTCAAGAGCACGCTGGTGAACGGCAAGGACGAGAACGCGCCCGAGGTGGCGAAGTTCCGCGACTATTTCGATTACGACGAGCCGATCTCCCGCGTGCCGTCGCACCGGGCGCTGGCCGTGTTCCGCGGCCGCGCGCTGGAGATCCTGGACGCCAAGCTGGTGCTGCCCGAGCCCGAGGTGGTGCCCGCCACCACCGGCAAGGCCGCGCCCGTGGTCTCGCTGGCCGAAGGCCGCATCGCCCTGCACCTGGGCTGGAGCCACAAGGGCCGTGCCGCCGACGACCTGCTGCGCAAGTGCGTGGCCTGGACCTGGCGCGTCAAGCTCTCGCTCTCCAGCGAGCGCGACCTGTTCGCCCGCCTGCGCGAGAGCGCCGAGGCGGTGGCGATCAAGGTCTTCGCCGACAACCTGCGCGACCTGCTGCTGGCCGCGCCGGCCGGTCCCAAGGTGGTGATGGGCCTGGACCCGGGCATCCGCACCGGCGTGAAGGTGGCGGTGGTCGACGCCACCGGCAAACTCGTCGACACCGCCACGGTGTACCCGCACGAACCCCGGCGCGACTGGGACGGCGCGCTGCACACCCTGGCGCTGCTGGGCCGCAAGCACGGCGTGAACCTGGTCGCCATCGGCAACGGCACCGCCAGCCGCGAGACCGACAAGCTCGCCGCCGACCTCATCAAGCTGCTGGAGAAGGCCAACCTGACCGGTGTGCAGAAGGTCGTGGTCAGCGAGGCGGGCGCCTCGGTCTATTCCGCGAGCGAATTCGCCTCGCAGGAAATGCCCGACGTGGACGTGAGCCTGCGCGGCGCGGCCAGCATCGCGCGCCGCCTGCAGGACCCGCTGGCCGAGCTGGTGAAGATCGACCCCAAGAGCATCGGCGTGGGCCAGTACCAGCACGACGTGAACCAGAGCGAGCTCGCGCGCACCCTCGACGCCGTGGTGGAAGACTGCGTGAACGGCGTGGGCGTGGACCTGAACACCGCCAGCGTGCCGCTGCTCTCGCGCGTCTCCGGCCTTTCGGGCAGCGTGGCCAAGGCCGTGGTGCGCTGGCGCGAGACGCACGGCGCGTTCAAGAGCCGCCAGCAGCTGATGGACGTGGCCGGCCTGGGCGCCAAGACCTTCGAGCAGAGCGCGGGCTTCCTGCGCATCCGGGGTGGCGAGAATCCGCTGGACATGACCGGCGTGCACCCGGAGACCTACGCCGTGGTCGAGCAGATCATGGAGAAGACCGGCAAGCCCGTGGGTGAGCTGATGGGCCGCGCCGACATGCTCAAGACCCTGCGGCCCGAGCTGTTCGCCAACGAGCGCTTCGGTGTCATCACGGTCAAGGACATCCTGGGCGAACTGGAAAAGCCCGGCCGCGACCCGCGCCCGGACTTCCAGGTGGCGCGTTTCAACGAAGGCGTGGACGACATCAGCGACCTGCGCGAGGGCATGGTCCTCGAAGGCACGGTGAGCAACGTGGCCCAGTTCGGCGCTTTCGTGGACCTTGGCGTCCACCAGGACGGCCTGGTGCATGTGAGCCAGCTGTCGCACAAGTTCGTGAACGACGCGCGCGAGATCGTCAAGACCGGCGACATCGTCAAGGTCAAGGTGATGGAAGTGGACGTGGCGCGCAAGCGCATCGGCCTGTCCATGAAACTCGACGCCGCGCCGGCCCGGCGCGATGGGCCGCGCGACAACCGCTTCGAAGCCTCGCGCGGACACGGTCGCTCCGGCGGCCCGGCCTCGCCACCGGCGCCATCCGCCATGGCCTCGGCCTTCGCCAAGCTGAAAAAAGGCGCCTGAGCCCGCGCCGGGGCCCGGCCGGGCAGGGGCGACAGACTTGAGGCCCACCGGCCTCAAGTCTTCGGTTGAATCGCCGATAAGGAGGGAAATCGGAAATCCTTCTGCACGCACGGCCTTCACCACCCCATGGAACTCGAAGCCCTCCTGAACTACCCGCGCGCCTTGCCCGCGATGTCGCGCACCGTCTCGGACCTGCTGGCCGAGATGAACAAGGAAGACCCCAGCCCCAAACGCGTCGCCAGCCTGGTGGCGCACGATCCCGCGCTCACCACCCGCGTGCTGCGCCTGTCGAACTCGGCCTTTTTCCGCGTCAGCCGCCAGATCGGCAGCGCCGAAGAGGCCGTGGCCCTGCTGGGCATGACCCATGTGCGCTCGCTGGTGATGGCCGCGGCGCTGGGCTCAAGCTTCAAGAACGTGCCGGGCGTGGACATGGTCCAGTTCTGGCGCTACAGCCTGCGGGTGGCCGATATCTCGCGCTCGCTCTCCAGCTTGCTGCGCCAGAACGAGGGCAATGCCTTCACCGCCGGCCTGGTGCACGCCATCGGCGACCTGATCATGCACATCGCCATGCCCGACGTGATCGGCCCCATCGACATGGGCACGCCGCCGCTGGACCTGCGCCGCGCCGAGGTGGAGCGCTCGGTGCTGGGCTACACCTACGCCGAGGTCGGCGCCGGCATGGCCGAAAAGTGGCAGTTCCCCACCACCATCGTCTCCGCCCTCAAGCACCAGACCGCGCCGTTCGACGGCGAGGTGTACGACACGCTCGGCGGCGTGCTGCACCTGGCCTCCTGGCGCGCCCGTGCCGAGGAAATCCAGCTCGACGAAGCCGGCCTGGTGGCCACCTTCCCCGACATGATCGGCCTCACGCTGGGCCTGGACCTGGACAGCGTGCTGGGCAAGGATCCCACGGAATGGTCATTCAGCCAGGCCCTCAGCGCATTCATTGACTGAAAAGTTCTAAAGTGCGTCGCCTTTGCGACGATGACAAAGGGACAACTTTCTTGCAGTCAAGTCTCAGCAAAGGCAGGTCATCATGCAACTCGAAAAGCTCCTCAAGCAACCGAATGCACTTCCGTCTGCGCCCAAGGTCGTGCGCAAGCTGATCGAGACCTTCGACAAGGAAGATGTCGACGCCATGCTGGCGGCCTCGTTGATCGAAGACGATCCGGTGCTGACCGCCAAGCTGCTCAAGACCGCCAATTCCGCCTTCTTCGGGCTGCACCGCTCGGTGAGCAATGCGCGCGACGCGATCAATGTGCTGGGCCTCATCAAGGTGCGCGCGCTGGTGATTGCCGCCTCGCTGGGCGAAGGCTTCCACACCGTGGGTGGGGTCAACCTCAACCAGTTCTGGCGCTACAGCCTCAACACGGCCAACCTCTCGCGCTACATCGCGCTGCCGATCAAGATGGACGAGAACACCGCGTTCACGGCCGGCCTGATCCATGGCATCGGGGAACTCGTCATGCACGTGGGCATGCCCGAGGCGATGATCGACCTCGACCGCAGCGTGCCCATGCTCGATCTCAAGCGCGCCAAGGCCGAGCGCGGCCTGTTCGGCTACAGCTACGCCGAAGTGGGCGCGGCGCTGGCCCGCGACTGGCATTTCCCCAAGCGTATGATCAACGCGATCCTGCACCAGACCGCGCCGTTCGACAACGACGTGTACGAGCCCATTGCCGGCGTGATCCACATCGGCTCCTGGCGCGCCCGCGCCGAAGAGCAGCAGATGCGCTCGGAGCTGCTGATCAACACCTACCCGGATCCCGTGGGGCTGGTGCTCGGCATCGATCCCGACACCGTGGTGGCCGAAGAGATTCCGTCGATTTCGCGCCATTCGGAAGTCACCGAGGCGTCCGAACCGAACTGATCTTTTTGAACCTCCGGGGCTGCGCGACAATCGCAGCCCTATGTCCGCGCTCCGTCTCTACGCCGGCCCCACGGCCCGGCGGCACATCGAACAACATGGCCTGCGTCCCCACGACGTCGGCATCATCCCCGCGGCGGCGGGCGGCCCCAAGGGTCTGATCCTCGGCCCCCTCGATCGCTTCCTGTTCGGCGAGTGGCTGCCGCGCAGCGATCAGGCCGTGCACCTGGTCGGTGCGTCCATCGGCGCCTGGCGCATGGCCACGGCCTGCCTGGACAACCCCGTGGAAGCCTTCGAACGGCTGGAGCGGGACTACATCGCCCAGCACTACGACCTGCCCGCCGGGCAAAAGCGCCCCACGGCCAGCCAGATCAGCCAACGCTTCGGTGAAAACCTTCAGCTGTTCTACGGCGGACGGGTGGAGGAAGCCCTTCACAACCCCCGCTACCGCCTGCACATCGTCACCTCGCGGGGGCGCCTGCTGCTGCGGCACGAAGGCCACCTGCGCACGCCGCTGGGTTACCTTGGTGCCTTCACCGCCAATGCGCTGCACCGCAAGGCGCTGGGCGCCTGGCTGGAGCGGGTGGTGTTCTCGTCCGTGCCGTCCGGCTCGGGCGGGGTGAGCCCGCTGCCTTTCGCCACGCTCGACTACCGCACGCGGCAGGTACCGATGTTCGCCGACAACTTCATGGACGCGTTGCAGGCGAGCTGCTCGATTCCCTTCATGCTGCGCCCGGTGCGCAACATCGCGGGCGCGCCACCGGGCACCTACTGGGACGGCGGTCTCACCGACTACCACCTGCACCTGCAATACCAGCCGCCGACGGCATCGCCCCTCGTGCTGTACCCCCACTTCCAGAAAGCCGTGGTGCCCGGCTGGCTCGACAAGGCCTGGAAGGGCCGGCACCGCAGCAGCCCGGCGCTGGACACCATGCTGGTGATCGCGCCCGACCCGGAGTGGGTCAAGCAGTTGCCCAACAGCAAGCTGCCCGACCGGGACGACTTCAGCCGCTACGGGCAGGACCTGCCGGCGCGCATGAAGGCCTGGAACGGCGCCACCAGCGCCGCGCGCCAGTTGGCCGACGAGTTCGCCCATTGGCTGGAGAAGCCCGACCTCTCGCGCGTCGAGCCGCTGTAGGGCGCGGGATAATCCCCCCATGCCCGCCTTTCTCACCGCCGCCCTGTACCAGTTCGTCGATCTGCCGGACCACGCCGACCTGCGTGAACCCCTTCTGGCCTGCTGCGAGGCCCACGGCGTCAAGGGCACGTTGCTGCTGGCGCGCGAAGGCATCAACGGCACCATCGCGGGGCCGGAAGAGGGGGTGCTGGCGGTGCTTGCCCACCTGCGCGCCGACCCGCGCCTGGCTCAGTTGCCGCACAAGACCTCCTGGAGCGACCACCCGCCGTTCCACCGCATGAAGGTGCGGCTGAAGAAGGAGATCGTCACCCTGCGGGTGCCCGGGCTGGACCCGAACCAGACCGTGGGCCAGTACGTGAAACCACAGGACTGGAACGCCTTGCTGGCCGATCCGGACGTGGTGCTGATCGACACGCGCAATGATTACGAAGTGGCCATCGGCACCTTCCAGGGCGCGATCAACCCGAACATCAAGACCTTCACCGAACTGCCGGCCTGGCTGGATGCCCAGCCGGCCTTGCAGGGTGAGGGCAGGAAACCCAAAGTGGCGATGTTCTGCACCGGCGGGATCCGCTGCGAGAAGTCGACCGCGCTCATGAAGATGCGGGGCTTCGACGAGGTCTATCACCTGGAAGGCGGCATCCTCAAGTACCTGGAAGAGGTGCCGCCCGAGCAAAGCACCTGGCAGGGCGACTGTTTCGTGTTCGACGAGCGCGTGAGCGTGGGCCACGGCCTGGCGCCCGGCCCGCACGAGCTCTGCCGTTCGTGCCGCTGGCCACTGAGCCCCGAGGAAAAGGCCTCACCCCACTACGTCAAGGGCGTGAGCTGTGCCCATTGCCACGACCAGCGCAGCCCGGAAGAGAAAGCCCGCCTCGCGGAGCGCCAGCGCCAGGTGGAGCTGGCCGAAGCGCGCGGCGAGGTGCACGTGGGGGCGCGCATGGACGGGCAAGGCGGCGGTGCGGAGGGCCAGCCCGAGCCGCATGCCTGACCCTAGCGGTGGCGCCTCAGGTCTTCGATGGTCTTGCCGTCCTCGGGAAGCGCTCCGGGCACCAGCAGCGCCACCTCGGCCCGCAGCTTGGTGACTTCGCGGATCGCCTCCTGGATGCGCTGCTCGAGTTCTTCGGAAGGTCTCGACACCTCGACCTGGAAGAGCATGTGGTCCGTGCCCATTTCGCCGCTGACGACCAGCTTGGCACGCCGTATCTCCGAAAAGCGCTCGGAGATCGATGCCACCTGGGTCGGGTGCACGAACATGCCCCGCACCTTGGTGGTCTGATCCGCGCGGCCCAGCCAGCCCTCGATGCGCAGATTGGTCCTGCCGGTGGGGCATTGGCCGGGCAGGAAGGCCGACAGGTCGCCCGTGGCAAAGCGGATCAACGGGTAGGTGGGGTTGAAGGTGGTGACGACCACCTCGCCGATTTCACCCACGGCCACCGGCTCGCCGGTGCCGGGCCGCACGATTTCCAGAACCAGGTTTTCGTCCAGCACCATGCCCTCCAGCGCCTGGGTCTCGTAGGCGATCAGGCCCAGATCGGCCGTGGCGTAGGCCTGGAAGGCCGAGATGCCCTGTTCCTGGAACCAGCCCCGCAGGCTCTGCGAGCAGGCCTCGCCACTGAAAAGGGCGCGCTTGAGCGAAGACAGGGGCACGCCCATGTCGGCGGCCCGCTCCAGAACGATCTTCAGGAAGCTCGGGGTGCCCACGTACGCCTGCGGTCCCAGATCGGCCATGGTCTGCACCTGCAGCTCCGTCTGCCCGGTGCCGGCGGGCAGCACGGTGCAGCCCAGGCTGATGGCGCTGGACTCCATGATGGCGCCAGCGGGCGTGAGGTGGTAGCTGAAGGCGTTGTGGATCAGGTCGCCGCGCCGGAAACCGGCGGCGTGCATGGCGCGCGCGACGCGCCAACTGCCCCGGCCTTCGCCCTCCGGTTCGTAGATCGGTCCCGGGCTGGCGAAGACCCGGGACATGCCGGGCCCGTAGCCGATGCTGCAGAAGCCACCAAAAGGGCCCCCATGCAACTCGCGCCCTTGGCGTTGCAGCGCGATCAGTTCGTGCTTTCGGGTCACGGGCAATTGCGCCAGCGCTTCGCGCGTGTTGATGGCCGCGGGGTCGACATCCTTGAGGATGTCGGCATAGGCGGTGGTGTGCCGTCTGGCGTGCTCGACCTGCCGCGCCAAGGCCTTCATCAGATAGGCCTCCCGCTCGGCCTGCGAGCGGGTCTCCAAGTGATCGAAATGCTCGCTCATGGTGGTATCTCCTACGCCAGCCAGCGCTTGCGCCGCTTGTAGCTCTTGATGTCCTTGAAGGACTTGCGTTCGCCCCCGCCCATGCCGAGGTAGAACTCCTTGACGTCCTCGTTGTTGCGCAGCTCGCTGGCCACGCCGTCCATCACGATGCGCCCGCTCTCCATGATGTAGCCGTAGTCGGCGTACTTCAGCGCCATGTTGGTGTTCTGCTCGGCCAGCAGGAAGGTGACCTTCTCCTTCTGGTTGAGGTCCTTGACGATCTCGAACACCTCTTCGACGATCTGCGGCGCCAGGCCCATGGAGGGTTCGTCGAGCAGCATCACGCTGGGGTTGGTCATGAGGGCGCGGCCGATGGCGCACATCTGCTGCTCGCCGCCCGAGGTGTAGGCGGCCTGGCTGGTGCGCCGGATCTTCAGGCGCGGGAAGTAGGTGTAGACCTTCTCCAGGTTGGCCGCGACCTCGGCCTTGCTCTTGCGGGTGTAGGAGCCGGTCATGAGGTTTTCCTCGATGGTGAGGTGGGCGAAGCAGTGGCGCCCCTCCATGACCTGCACGACGCCGCGCTGCACGAGGTCGGCCGGCGAGAGGTTCTCGATGCGCTCGCCGCGCAGTTCGATGCTGCCCTTGGTGACTTCGCCGCGCTCGCCCTTGAGCAGGTTGGAGATGGCGCGCAGCGTGGTGGTCTTGCCCGCGCCGTTGCCGCCCAGGATGGCCGCGATCTGGCCCTGGGGCACCTGCAGCGAGACGCCCTTGAGCACCAGGATGACGTGGTTGTAGATGACCTCGATGCCGTTGACGTTGAGCACCACCGCATCGACGGATGCGATGGCCTGAGGCGCGGCGCGGGTGGAGTCGGAAGGGCGCATGTTTTGGTCGCTGAAGCGGTGTTCAGTTGCAACTGCGGGGCGTGATGTTCTTGTCCCTGGCGTACTTGGCGGCGTGCTCCTTCACCAGGGGGTCCAGATTGGCCTTGCGAGCTTCGTACCAGTCGGATTTCACGGCCCACTTGGCGCCATCCCATTGGGCGATGCGTCCCCAGGCGGCGCCCATGTGGTTGCTGCAAGAGGTCTTGACGGGCCGCATGATCTCGCCGAAGCCGAGCGTCTTGAGCCTGGCCTCGGTGAGGTCCAGGTTTTCAAAGCCCCAGCGCACCTGCTCGGGTGTCATGGTCTTGCCCTTGCCGAACTTCTCCTGGGCGGCGCGGATGGCCTCGACCTGAAGCATCGCGATCATCATGCCGCGCGTGTGCGCCATCACGCCCACCTCACCATCGTCCTTCGCGGTGCCCATGCCCTTGTCGTAGACGAGTTTCTTGAGCTCATCGTGGACCTTGTCCCGTGCCGCGCTGTTGTGGATGGTGACGGCGTTGTAGCCCTTGGCGCCTTCGCCGATGTCCTTGACATCGTGGTCGGAGCCCGCCCACCAGACGCCATACAACTTGTCGCGTGGGAACCCGCTGGCCTGGGCCTCGCGGATGCCGGCCGGCGTCATGACCCCCGCGCTCCAGAACAGAACGTAGTCGGGACGCTGCTGGCGGATCTGCAGCCAGGCGGACTTCTGTTCGACGCCGGGCGGCGTGACGGGGAAGAGGGAGAGGTCGAAGCCATCCTGGGCGGCCAGCTTCTGCAGCAGCGGGATCGGCTCCTTGCCATAGGGCGAGTCGTGGTAGACCAGGGCGATCTTCTTGCCTTTGAGGTTGCCCTTTTCCTTGCGGGCGATGTCCTGCAGGATGATGTCGGTGGCCGTCCAGTAGGTGCCCAGCAACGGGAAGTTCCACTCGAACACCGTGCCGTCCACCGATTGCGAAAGCCCGTAGCCCATGGTCTGGATGGCGACCTTGTCGGTGAGGGCCTTGTCCGTGACGGCGAAGGTGATGCCGGTGGACTGAGGGTCGAAGCCGGAAGCGCCGGAGCCCTTGGCTTTCAAGCGGTCGTAGCACTCCACGCCTTTGGCCGCGTCGTAGGCGGTTTCGCACTCCTCGAACACGAGTTTCACGCCGTTGACACCCCCATCGCGGGCGTTGATCAGCTTGAGGTAGTCCTGCTTGCCGTCGGCCCATGGGATGCCGAGCGGCGCGAACTGGCCGGTGCGGTAGACGAGCAATGGGATGAACTGTTCGGACGCCTGTGCGCTTGCCGCGAGCGGCAAGAAGGACGTCAGGCTCATGGCCGCCAGGGCGGCGACGCGGGCGAACGAAGAAGGGCTGTGGGTCTTCATGGCGGGTCTCCTGAGAGGTTCAAGGGGTTGGGGAAAGGAAGAAGGCGAGGGTGTCGCGCGGTCAATGAGGAAAGGGCCACAGCCGCAGCTTCTGGCGCGCGGTCGACCACAGGCGGGCCAGCCCATGGGGTTCGGCGATGAGGAAAACGACAATCAGCGCGCCAAAAATCATGTGTTCCAGGAAGGCGGCGGTGCCGGTGGAAATCGGCAATCCCAGCCAATGGGGCACATGGTTGAGGACCAGCGGCAGCAGGACGATGAAGGCTGCGCCCATGGGGGCGCCGACGATGGAGCCCAGGCCGCCGATGATCACCATGAAGAGCAACTGGAACGACTTGTCGATGCCGAAAGCCGCGGGTTCCCAGGCCCCCAGATGGACGAATCCCCAGAGCGCGCCGGCCACACCGACGATGAAGCTGCTGACCGCGAACGCGCTGAGCTTGGCGCTCACCGGCCGGATGCCGATGACGGCGGCGGCCACGTCCATGTCGCGGATCGCCATCCACTCGCGGCCCTTGGCGCTGCGCACCAGGTTCTTGGCCATCAGGCCGAGCACCACCAGCAACGTGAGGCAGAGCAGGTACTTGCGGGCGGGCGTGTCCAGCGCCATGCCGAGAAAATCGAGGGACCGGATGCTCACCAGTCCCGATGTCGAGTGGTTGGTGACCCAGGCCGCGCGGTTGACGAACCAGTCCACGAAGAACTGGGCCGCCAGCGTGGCCACGGCCAGGTACAGGCCACGGATGCGAAGGCTGGGGATGCCGAACACGATGCCCAGGGCCATGGCGCACAGCCCACCGCCGATCAGCGCGAGCAACAGGGGCAGGCCTTCGATGCGGACCTGGAGGTTGTACGCCGCATAGGCCCCCACCGCCATGAAGGCCCCCGTACCCAGCGAGATCTGGCCGCAGTAACCGACCAGGATGTTCACGCCCAAGGCCGCGAGCGAGAGGATCAGGAAGGGGATGAGCACGGCGCGGAAGGCGTAGTCGCTGGCCAGCAGGGGGATGGCCACGAAAGCGAGCACGGCGAGCAGACCGATGGCGAGCCGGTCCTGTGCCACCGTGAAGATCTGCTGATCGGCGCGGTAGGAGGTCTTGAGCTGACCGTTCTCCCGGTAAAACATGGTGCGTGTCCTTGTGCGTGTGTCGGGAGGAGGGGGTCAGACGCGATCGATGATCTTGTCGCCGAAGAGGCCCTGCGGGCGGACCAGCAGGAAGAGCAGTGCCAGCACGTAGGCGAACCAGTTCTCGATCCCGCCACCCACCATGGGGCCGATGTAGATCTCCGAGAGCTTCTCGCCCACGCCGATGATCAAGCCGCCCACGATGGCGCCGGGCACGGAGGTGAGGCCGCCCAGGATCACCACCGGCAAGGCCTTGAGCGCCACCAGCGAGATGGAGTACTGCACACCGAGCTTGGAGCCCCAGATGATCCCGGCCACCAGCGCCACGAGGCCGCCCACCGACCAGACGATGACCCAGATGCGGTTGAGCGGAATGCCGATGGACTGCGCGGCCTGGTGGTCGTCGGCCACGGCGCGCAGCGCCCGGCCGGTGCCCGTCTTCTGGAAGAACAGCGTGAGCAAGGCCACCAGCATGGCGGCAATGGCGGCGGCATACAGGTCTTCCAGGCTCAGCAACAGCCCGCCCTGGAAGGTGCTCTCGAGCACGATGATCGGATCCTTGGGCATGCCGACATCGATCTTGTAGGTGCTGCTGCCGAACACCAGCTGGGCCAGGCCATCCAGGAAGTAGCTGATGCCGAGCGTGGCCATCAGCAAGGTGATGCCGTCCTGGTTGACGAGATGGCGCAAGACGCCCATCTCGATGAGCTGCGCCACGACCACCATCAGCAGCACGACGGTGGCCAAGGCCAACAGATTGCCCAGCCACTTGCTCTCGATGCCCAGCCACAGGGGGATCCACTCGGAGAAGCGGGCCATGGCCAGGGCGGCGAAGAGCACCATGGCGCCCTGGGCGAAGTTGAAGACGCCGGAGGCCTTGAAGATCAGCACGAAGCCCAGCGCGACCAGCGAATACAGCATGCCCACCATCAGGCCGCCGAAGAGAGTCTCAAGAAAAAATGCCATGGTGTCGTTCTCGTTCAGTGACTCGTGCCGAGGTAGGCGCTGATGACCTCCTCGTTGCGGCGGACCTCTTCGGGGGTGCCGTCGCCGATCTTCTTGCCGTAGTCCAGCACCACCACGCGGTCGGAGATGTCCATCACCACGCCCATGTCGTGCTCGATCAGCACGATGGTGGTGCCGAACTCGTCGTTCACGTCCAGGATGAAGCGGCTCATGTCCTGCTTCTCCTCCAGGTTCATGCCCGCCATCGGCTCGTCCAGCAGCAGCACCTGCGGCTCCATGGCCAGCGCTCGGCCCAGGTCCACGCGCTTCTGCAGCCCGTAGGGCAGCTGCCCCACCGGCGTCTTGCGGTGGGCCTGGATCTCCAGGAAGTCGATGATGTGTTCGACGAACTCGCGGTGCGCTTCTTCTTCCTTCTGAGCGCCGCCGATGCCGAAGGGGTTGCGGAAGGCCTGCGCGAGCAGCCCGCTCCTGATGCGCAGGTTGCGCCCGGTCATGAGGTTGTCGATCACGCTCATGCCCTTGAAGAGGGCCAGGTTCTGGAAGGTGCGCGCGATGCCCATCTCGGCCACCTGGCGGCTGTTCATGTGCCTGAAGGTGCGGCCGCGGAAGCTGATCGAGCCCTCCTGGGGCTGGTACACCCCGTTGATGCAGTTGAGCATGGAGCTCTTGCCCGCGCCGTTGGGCCCGATGATGGCGCGCACCTCGTGCTCGCGCACGTCAAAGCTGATGTCGGTCAGCGCCTTGACGCCGCCAAAGCGCAGGCTGATGTTCTGGACGTTGAGGACGACGTCGCCGATCTTCTTCTGTGTCATGTTGGGGTCTGGCTCAATCAGGCTGCGGCCTTGACGGGGGTGAAGGTCTTCGCGTCGCTCAGCTTGAGCGTGGCGCTGACCGAGCCGGTGCGCCCGTCCTCGAACTTCACCTGCGTCTGGATGTACTGCTCGGCCTTGCCGCCGTACAGCGCCTCGACCAGCACGCCGTACTTCTCGGCGATGAAGCCGCGGCGCACCTTGTTGGTGCGGGTGAGCTCGCCGTCGTCGGCGTCCAGCTCCTTGTGCAGCACCAGGAAGCGGCTGATCTGGCTGCCCGCGAGCAGCTCGTCTCGGCTGAGGTCGGCGTTGACCTTCTCCACGCACTCGCGGATGAGTTCGTACACCTCGGGCTTCTGCGCCAGGTCGGTGTAGCCCGCGTAGGGCAGGTTGCGCCGCTCGGCCCAGTTGCCCACCGCCTCGAAGTCGATGTTGACCATCACGCAGACCCGCTCGCGCTGGTCGCCGTAGGCCACGGCCTCCTTGATGTGGGAGAAGAACTTGAGCTTGTTCTCCACGTACTTGGGCGCGAACATGGCGCCGTCGTGCGCGCCGCCCTTCAGCCGCCCCACGTCCTTGACGCGGTCGATGATCTTCAGGTGCCCCGAGGCGTCGATGAAGCCCGCGTCGCTGGTGTGGTACCAGCCGTCGGCGGTGAGCACCTCGGCCGTGGCGGCCTCGTTCTTGTAGTAGCCCTTGAGCAGGCCGGGGGACTTGACCAGGATCTCGCCGGTCTCGGAGAGCTTGATCTCCACACCCTCGCAGGGCACGCCCACGGTGTCGGCGCGGGCCTCGTGGTCGGGCTGCAGGCAGACGAACACGGCCGTTTCGGTGGAGCCGTAGAGCTGCTTCATGTTGATGCCGATGGAGCGGTAGAAGCTGAAGAGGTCGGGCCCGATGGCTTCGCCCGCGGTGTAGGCCACGCGCACGCGGCTCATGCCCAGGTTGTTGCGCAGCGGGCCGTAGACCAGCCAGTCGCCCAGGCGGTACTTGATCGAGTCGATCAGGCCGATGGGTTTGCCGTCCATGCGGTCCGGGCCCACGCGGCGGGCCAGCGCCATGAAGCGGTGGAACATGCCGCGCTTGATCGCGCCGGCGTCTTCCATGCGGATCATCACGCTGGTGAGCAGGCCTTCGAAGATGCGCGGTGGCGCGAAGTAGTAGGTCGGGCCGACTTCCTTGAGGTCGATCGTGACCGTGGAGGCCGACTCCGGGCAGTTCACCACGTAGCCACAGGCCAGCCACTGCGCGTAGCTGAAGATGTTCTGGCCGATCCAGGCGGGAGGCAGGTAGGCAAGAACTTCCTCGTGGTCGCTCAGGCTGTCGAAGAGGGCGCCCGCCCGCGCCCGGTTGAGCAGCGTGTGGTGCGTGTGCACCACGCCCTTGGGGTTGCCGGTGGTGCCGCTGGTGAAGAACATGGCGGCCACGTCGTGGGCATGGGTCTTGCCGATCTCGGTGCGGAAGAACTGGGTGTGGCTGTGGGCAAAGGCTCGGCCGATCTTGATGAGCGAGGCCAGCGGCACAAGGCCAGGGTGGTCGTAGTTGCGCAGGCCGCGCGGGTCGTCGTAGTAGATGTGGCTGAGCTGCGGGCAGCGCTCGCGGATCTCCAGCATCTTGTCGACCTGCTCCTGGTCTTCCACCACGCAGAAGCGCACCTCGGCGTTGTTGATCGGGAAGACGCATTCGGCGGCCACCGCGTCCTGGTACAGCGGCACCGGGATGGCGCCCAGCGACTGCGCCGCCAGCATGGTGGCGTAGAGGAAAGGGCGGTTGCCACTGACCAGCGCCAGGTGCTCACCCCGCCGCAGGCCCGCGCAATACAGGCCGCAGGCGATGTGCTCCACGAGTCGGGCCAGTTCGGCCCAGGTCGTGGTTTGCCAGATGCCGTATTCCTTCTCGCGCATGGCCGGCGCATCGCCGCGCTCAAGCGCATGGTGCAGCAGCATCAGCGGAAAGGTGTTTCCCATCGATCGGTTCCTTCAAGGGGTCGTTTTGAGCAGGGCCGATGCTAGGGAGGGTCTCTCGCCCAGTTTGTCCGTGACACACCATTCCTAGGGAAGTCACCTAATGCCTCGCGCGATTTACCATTGCCCGGATGTGTGCAGAAGCAGAAAACGAACGGCCGGCCACGGGGCGCGAACTCGACCGCATTCCCTGGGTGGCCGTGCTCTCGGGCGAGGACCGCGCGTGGGTGGTGCCCCGCCTGCGGGTGCGCGAATGGGAGGCCGGTCGCTTCGTGGTGCGGGCGGGCGATCCATCCACCCACTGGAGGGGCGTGCTCGAAGGCATGCTGCGGGTGGAGCACCCGCATGGCGATGAGGATCACCTCATGTTCAGCGGCATCCCAGCGGGCGGCTGGTTCGGCGAAGGCACTTTGCTCAAAGGCCACGCGTTCATGTTCAGCGTGCAGGCCCTGCGCAAAAGCGTGGTGGCCAGCCTGGCCGCGGCCGACTTCCACCTGCTGGCGCGGCGTTCGATTGCCTTCAACCGCCATGCCATGGGGCAACTCAATGAGCGCCTGGCGCAATTCATCGCGGCCCGGGAAATCGAACGCATGGCCGACGACGAGCAGCGTTTGGCCTGCAGCCTGCTCTGGCTCCGCAATCCGGTGCTGTTTCCCTCCGCCGGCAACGTGCTGTCGATCACGCAGCAGGACCTCTCCAACCTGATCGGCATCTCGCGCCAGCGTGTCAACCGGGCGCTTGCGCGGCTGGAGGACCGGGGGGTGCTCCGGGCGGAGTACCGCACGCTGCGCGTCCTGGACGCGCAAAAGCTCGTTGACCTGACCGTGGAGCACTGAGCCCGCGCCACCGCGCCGACATCCACCTAGGGAAGACCCGAGAATTGTGATTGGGCGGACAAAAAACCACCCGAGGCTGACCTACCGTGGAGGGCTTCTTCACCTTTCGATGTCCACCCACTCGACATGCCCGCCCCCGTTTCTCCGCCCCGACGCCGGTCCGCCTCTCCCGAAGAGCTGGCCCAGATCCACTGGCTGCAGCGGCTCGCACCGGAAGACCGGCACTGGGTGAGCGCGGAGATCCAGGTTCTGCAATTGCGCGCGCAGGAGCATCTTTGCCAGTTCGGCAGCCTTCCCACGCACTGGTACGGCACGCTCAAGGGACTGCTCAAGCTCGGCAACGACCGACGCGACGGCCTGGCCATCACCTACGCCGGCCTGCCCACCAGCGGGTGGTTCGGCGAGGGCACGGTGATCAAGCTGGAGCCTTACCGGTACACGGTATCGGCCATTCGCGCCAGCACGGTGGGCTGCCTGCCGGTGGGGGCGTTTCATCGCTTGCTGGAAGGGTCGCTGGAGTTCAACCAGTACCTCATGGCGCAGATCAACGAGCGCTTGGGCCAGTTCATGGCGGCGCGCGTGACCGACCGCCTGCGCAATCCCGAGATCCGGGTGGCGCGCAGCCTGCTCGCGCTGTTCAACCCGGTGCTGTATCCGGCGGTCGATCCGTTCTTCCAGATCACGCAGCAGGAGCTGTCGTACCTGATCGGCATCCCGCGCCAGCGCATCAACGCGGCCCTGCAGCAATTGGTGGCGAAAGGCGCGGTCGAGCTGGGCTATGGCGGGGTGCGGGTGATCGACGCACAGCGCCTGGGCGAGATCGCCGCGCAGCGGGACTCGGTGCCGCGCGGGCCTCAGAGCGAATCGGCGAGCATGGCGCGGTAGTCGTCCGCGCTGGCCAGGCGCGGGTTGGTCTTGTGGCAGTGGTCGGCCAGAGCGCCTTCGATCACGCGGTCGAACAGGTCGGGCGTGACGCCCATGGCCGCCAGGCCACTGGGCAGGCCCAGGCGAGCGCTCATGTCCTTGACGGCCTCGGGCACGTCGCTGCCGCTGGCGAGGCCCATGGCGTGAGCCATGCGTTGCAGGCGGTGGTCCTTCTTCATCGACTCGGCTTCGGCGTTGAAACGGATGACGGCGGGCAGGAACACCGCGTTGAGCGTGCCGTGGTGCAGGCGCGGGTTCACGCCGCCCAGGCTGTGGCTGAGCGAATGCACACAGCCCAGCCCCTTCTGGAACGCCATCGCGCCCTGCATGGACGCGCTCATCATGTTCAGGCGGGCCTCTCGGTCCTGGCCCTCCTTGGTGGCGCGCTCGATGTGCGCCCAGCCGCGCTGCAGGCCGTCGAGGCCGATGCCATCGGCCGGCGGGTTGAAGGCGGGGGCCATGAAGGTTTCCATGCAGTGGGCGATGGCGTCCATGCCGGTGGCGGCGGTGAGCATGGGCGGCAGGCCCAGCGTGAGTTCGGGGTCGAGCAGGGCGGTCCTGGGCACCAGGTGCCAGCTGTGGAAACCGAGCTTGCGGCCGTCGTCCACGATCACGATGGCGCCGCGCGCCACTTCGCTGCCGGTGCCGGCGGTGGTGGGCACGGCGATCAGGGCGGGCACGCGGTCGGTGATCTTCGGTGAGCCGCCTTCGATGGTGGCGTAGGTCTTGAGCGGGCCTTCGTGCGTGGACGCGATGGCCACGCCCTTGGCGCAATCGATGGCGCTGCCGCCGCCGAGCGCGATCAGGCCGTCGCAGCCCGCCTGGCGGTACACCTTGACGGCGGCGCGCACGGCCGCTTCGGTGGGGTTGGATGGCGTCTGGTCGAACACCGCCGGCTGCAGGCCAGGCAGGGCGGCCAGGGCCTTGTCGAGCAGGCCCGCGGCCTTCACGCCCGCGTCGGTGACGATGAGCGGGCGGGTGATGCCGACGCGCTCGCACTCCGCTTTCAATTGCGCGAGGGCGCCGAAATCGATCAGGACGTTGGTGACGTAAAGAATTTGGGCCATGTGGGTCTCCGTGGTGCGAGGAAAACTATACGGTTGACCCGGGGCCTTGCCTATGGCGCTGGGCCTGCACGGGTCGCGCAAAAGACAGCCACAATCGCATGCCATGTCGAATGCACCCGATCCCCGCGACCTGCTCACGCCCATGATGCGTGGCGTGCTCGACCGCATCGCCCGCGCCGGGCACCCGCCGCTGCACGCGCTGCCGCCGGAACAGGCCAAGGCGGCCTACGAGGCCGGTGCCGGCGTGCTGGAGGTGCCCTCGCACCCCATGGCCCGCGTGGAAGACCTGCGCATCCCGGCGCGCGATGGTGCCGACCTGCCGGCGCGCCTCTTCGCGCCCGAGTCAGGGAGCCCGCTGCCGGTGCTGTTGTACTTTCACGGCGGAGGCTTCACGGTGGGCAGTGTCACCACCCACGGGCCGCTGTGTCGCCAACTCGCCCATCTCGCGGGCTGTGCCGTGCTCTCGGTGGACTACCGGCTCGCGCCCGAGGCGAAATTTCCGACCGCGGTGCACGATGCCTGGGACAGCCTGGCCTGGCTGCGTGAACACGCCAACGCACTCGGGCTGGATGGCACCCGCATCGCGGTGGGCGGCGACAGCGCAGGCGGCACGCTGGCGGCGGTGACGGCGATCGCCGCGCGCGACGCGGGCTGGCCGCTGGCCTTGCAATGCCTGTTCTACCCCGGTTGTGCGGGCCACCAGGACACGGCCAGCCACAAGACCTTCGCCCAAGGCTTCCTGCTCGAGGAAGCGGACATCCGCTATTTCTTCGGCCATTACCTGCGCGACGCGGCCGACCGGGACGACTGGCGCTTTGCCCCGCTGGACGGGGTCGACGAAAGCGGTCACCCGCGCGATCTGGACGACGTGGCGCCGGCCTGGATCGGCCTGGCCGAATGCGACGCCCTCACCGACGAGGGCGTGATGTACGCCGACCGCCTGCGCCATGCCGGCGTGGCGGTGGACCTGGAGATCTACGCCGGCGTGGTCCACGGCTTCATCAACTTCGGTCGAGCCATTCCCCAGGCCAGGACCGCCCACCAACACGCGGCCCTGGCGCTGCGCAACGCTTTTGGAGCCGCTTGAGATGAGCTTGACCCGATCCGACTTCCGCTTCTTCCACCGCCTGCGCGTGCGCTGGGCCGAGGTGGACATGCAGAAAATCGTGTTCAACGCGCACTACCTGATGTACTTCGACACCGCCATCACCGATTACTGGCGCGCGCTGGCCCTGCCGTACCACGAGACGATGGAGCAGCTCGAAGGCGATCTGTACGTGGTGAAAGCCACCGTGGAGTTCCATGCCTCGGCGCGGGTGGACGACCAGATCGACGTGGCCATGAAGTGCAGCCGCATCGGCACCTCGTCGCTCAGCTTCACCGGCGCGATCTTTCGCGGTGACGAGCACCTGATCAGCGGCGAGCTGATCTACGTGTTCGCCGACCCCGCCACGCAGAAGTCCCGCCCGGTGCCGCCCGCGCTGCGCGAGGCCCTCAACGGCTACGAGGCCGGCGAGCCCATGAGCTCGGTGCGCGTGGGACCCTGGAGCGAACTCGGCACCGACGCACAGCGCCTGCGCACGGCGGTGTTCGTGGAGGAGCAGCGCATCCCCAAGGAACTCGAATGGGACGAAGCCGATGCGGTCGCGCTGCACGCCGTGGCCTACAACCGCCTGGGCCGCGCGGTGGCCACGGGACGCATGCTGCCGCACGAACCGGGCGTGGCGCGCATCGGCCGCATGGCGGTAGAGCGTTCGTTGCGGGGCGGGCGGTTGGGGCGGGACGTGCTGCACGCATTGATGGGCGCGGCCCGCGAGCGCGGCGACACCGAAGTGATGCTGCACGCACAGCGCAGCGCCGAGGGCTTTTACACCCGGCTGGGCTTCGACCGCCGGGGTGAGGCCTTCGAAGAGGCCGGCATCCCGCACCAGGAAATGGTCGCGAAACTCTGATCCGGGCAGGCTTTCACCACACCAGCGTTTCGCGCCGGTGGGGCACGGCCTCGAACGGGCCGCCCAGTGCCGCGTGGTCGTGCGTCCACTCGTCCATGCGCACCTCCCAGCCCTGGTCGGCGCCGGGCCGCGCGCTCACCACCAGGCTGCTGCGGGTGCCGTAGGCGCGGTCGGGCATGTGCACGAAGGGGCTGGAGAGCGCGCGCTCCATGTCGTCGGGCACACCGGTGTGCGGCAGTTCGCGCACTTCGGCCTGCGCGCGGTCGGTGAGCGTGCGCGCCAGCGGCTGCAGCCAGTCGTCCGAGGCGGAGCGCTGGTGCAGGCCCACCAGCGCATCGGCCACGGCCCGCTTGAGGCGCTGGGTCTTGGGCCAGGGCGTGTCCAGGCTGGCGTTGGACAGGCCATAGACGCCAGCCTCCAGCGCCTTGCGGTACAGCCCGGGCGAGCGCGCCTCGTGCGGTGCATCGGGATGGCGGTTGCTCAGCCAGGTCCAACGGTGGCGGTGGAAGTCGCCCACCACCAGATTGAAGCCGCCGTAGGCGCCAGGATCGATCGTGGTGGCGAGTTGGTCCACGTCGTGGTCGTCGCCCTGGCCCTGCAGCCAGCGCGTGACCAGCTCACCCCGGCTGCGCGGGCCCGGGCCGGCCTGCGTCTGCCGCACATTGGTGAGCATGGCGACCCGGCCACGAGGGCTCAAACCGAGCCAGGTGCCGCCGTCGCGCAGGTCGCGCCCGGCCACGATCTCGGTGCCGTCGGCGAGGGTCCAGCGGTGCAGGGCTTCGGTCGGCCGGTCCAGGAACTCGTCGCGGTTGGCCGCGATGAGCAGGGGACAGCCCGGGTCGGCGTGCAGGGCAAAGGCGATCAGACACATGGCGCACCCGCCGCGTTGCTCAGATGTCGTCCAGCAAGGGGTAGGGCAGGGGCAGCAGTTGCAGCACCGGGCCCTGCGCGCCGCCGATGTGCAGGCTGCCTTGCGCGGCCGCGCTGGTCTGCAGCGAGACGATGGCATCGAAACCACCCGAAGGATGGGCCGCCGCCTGCACCACGGTGCCGCAGGGTTGTTCGGCGTCGCCGTCATGGAACACATCCTGGCCGGCCGCCATGGGTGTCTGGCCATGCACCAGATAGGCGCGGCGCTTGAGCGTGCCGCGGAACTGGCTGCGGGCCACCACCTCCTGGCCGGGGTAGCAGCCCTTCTTGAAGTTCACGCCGCCGACCGATTCGTAGTTCAGCATCTGCGGCACAAAGGCCTCGAACACCGGCTGGCTCAAGGTGGCCACGCCGCTGCGAACGTCCAGCCATTGCCACAGCGGCTCGGCCATGGCGTCCCCCGCCGGCGCTTCGGTTTGCACGGGCGCAACCCACAGGGCTCTCGCCAGGCCTTCGGCCGGGTACAGGCGCACCACGCTGGCTTCGCCATCGCGCCACTGGCTCCACAAGGTGGGCGGCAGGGCCGGCGGCACGGCGCTGCCCACGAGGCCGAAGAGGGCGTAGGCCTCGCTCGCGTCGCTGAGTCTGGCCTTGGCGCGCAGCACGAACATGGACAGGCGCTTGAGCGTGGGGGCCAGCAGGTCGCGGCTGCAGACCAGCAGGATCTCGTCGGGGCCGCGCTTGAAGCCCACGAAGCTGGCCTGCATGCGGCCCTTGGCCGAGCAGAACGCGGCCAGGCGAGCCTCGGACTGGCCGAGCATGGCGAAATCCTGCGTGAGCTGACCCTGCAGGAACTTCGCGGCGTCTTCGCCTTCCACCCGGATCACACCCAGGTGCGGCAGCGGGGCAACGCCGCTTGTGGCCAGGCCGTCGGGGATGCTGGAGGGGATCGTCGAGGTGCTCATGGCGTCGATTATCATGGCCGGCCCGGTTCCCCGCCGCCCCTCCACGCCTTGTCCCTGCCGAGCCCAAGCCTGTGATCCGTCTCCTGAAAATGTTGCTGGTTGTGTCCCTGCTGCTGGGCATGCTGCTGGCCGCGGGCGGCATGTGGTGGCTGCAGCAACCGCTGCCCCTGGCGGCAAGCACCTCGGCACAGAACCCGCTGCTCGTCACGATCGAGCCCGGGGCCTCGGCCCAGTCGGTGGCCGACACCCTGCAGGCCTCCGGCGTGAACACACCCTCGCAGTTGCTGTATGCGTGGTTCCGCTTTTCCGGCCAGGCCCGCGACATCAAGGCCGGCACCTACGAAATCGCACCCGGCACCACGCCTCGGGCGCTGCTGTCCAAGCTGGTGCGCGGCGAACAGGCGCTGCGCAGCATCACCCTGCTGGAAGGCTGGAACATCCGCCAGGTGCTGCAGGCCGTGCGCACCTCGCCCGACCTCACGCAGGACATCGAGGGCATGAGCCAGAACGACATCATGGCGCTCATCGGTTACCCGGGCCGGCATCCCGAAGGGCGCTTCTTCCCGGATACCTACCGCGTGGTCACGCGCGCGCCGGCCTCCAGCGTGCTGCGCCAAGCCGCGCAGGCCATGGAGCAGCGCCTGACCCAGGTGTGGGAGCAGCGCGACCCGGCATCGCCGCTGCGCACGCCCGACGAGGCGCTCATCCTGGCCAGCATCGTCGAAAAGGAAACCGGCCTCGAGAGCGACCGCCGGCGCGTCGCGGGGGTGTTCTCCAACCGCCTGCGCATCGGCATGCGGCTGCAGACCGATCCGGCGGTGATCTACGGCCTGGGCGAACGTTTTGACGGCAACCTGCGCCGGGTCGACCTGCAGACCGACACCGCCTACAACACCTACACCCGCGCCGGCCTGCCGCCCACGCCCATCGCCATTCCGGGCATGGCCTCGCTGCTGGCGGCGGTGCGTCCCCAGCCCACCAACGCCATCTATTTCGTTTCGCGCGGCGACGGCTCCAGCCAGTTCAGCGCCACCCTCGAAGAGCACAATGCCGCGGTCCAGCGCTACATCCTGCGCCGCTGATCCCGCGCAGGCACCCACCCCACTTCCGCACATGCATCCGGCCGGACTCTTCATCACCTTCGAAGGCATCGACGGCGCGGGCAAGTCCACCCACATCGCCGCGCTGGCCGACGCCTTCCGCGCGGCGGGCCGCAGCGTCGCGCTCACCCGCGAGCCCGGTGGCACCCCGCTGGCGGAAAAGCTCCGCGAACTGGTGCTGAACGACGCCATGGACCCGCTGAGCGAGGCCCTGTTGATGTTCGCGGCGCGCCGCGATCACCTGCAACAGGTCATCGAACCCGCCTTGGCGTGGGGCGAGGTGGTGCTGTGCGACCGGTTCACCGACGCCACCTTCGCCTACCAGGGCAGCGGCCGTGGGTTCGACCTCGAGGTCCTGCGGCAACTGGAGCGCTGGGTCCAGGGGCAGCCTGGCACGGACGCGCTGCGCCAACCCGACCTCACGGTGTGGTTCGACCTGCCGCCCGCCGTGGCCGCGCAGCGCCTGGCCTCCGCCCGCGTGCCCGACCGTTTCGAGTCGCAACCGCAGGCGTTCTTCGAGCGGGTGGCGGCGGGCTACGCCCAGCGCATGGAAGGCGCACCCGAGCGCTTTGCCCGCATCGCGTCCGACCAGCCCAAGGCCGAGGTCTGGCAGCAGGTGCGCCAGGCGTTCGAACAGCGTGGCTGGCTTCAACCCACCGAGGCCCGCGCATGAGCCCGCTCGCACCCTGGCTGCAGAAACAGCTGCGCGGCCTGCTGGCCCAGCGCGGCCACGCCCTGCTGCTGTCCGGCCCGTCGGGCCTGGGCCAGTACGACCTCGCGCTGGCGCTGGCCCGCGCCTGGCTGTGCGAGCAGCCGACCCCCGATGGGGCCTGCGGCGTCTGTGGCAGCTGCCATGCGATCGACGTGCGCACCCATGCCGACCTGTGCGCGCTCATGCCCGAGACCCTGAGCCTGGAACTCGGCTGGCCGCTGGACGAGGGCGCGCAGAAAGAAATCGACGACAAGAAGCGCAAGGCCAGCAAGCTCATCCGCGTGGAGGCGGCGCGCGAGGCGGTGGGCTTCACGCAGTTCACGCGCTCGCGCGGCCGCACCAAGGTGATCCTGGTGCACCCGGCCGAGCGCATGAACATCGAGTCGGCCAACACCTTGCTCAAGACGCTGGAAGAACCGGTGGGGGAAGTGCGCTTCGTGCTCTCCACCGAAGCCGCGCACCAGCTGCTGCCCACCATCCGCAGCCGATGCCAGACCCACAGCATGGTGTGGCCCGAGGAGGCCGAGGCGCTGGACTGGCTGGTGCAACAGGCCACCGACGGCAACAAAGCGGTGGACCGCGCGCAGGCCGCCGTGTGGCTGCAGGCCGCCGGTGGCCGGCCCGACGATGCCCTGGCCTGGGCGGCCACCGGTTTGCAGGGCGCGACCTGGGCGCAACTGCCCCAGGCGTTGGCCCGAGGCGATTGGGGCACTCTCAATGGCTGGCCGCCGGCCCAGCAACTCGCCGTGCTGCAGAAGCTGTGCCACGACCTCATGGCCCGGGCCGCGGGCGCGCCCGCGCGCTTTTTCCAGACCGATCAGCTCCCCCCGCCCCCCGCTGGGGCGCGCTGGCGCAGTGGTCGCGCGAGCTCATGAGCGCCGCGCGCTCGGTCGAGCACCCCTACAACGCCGGCCTGATGCAGGAAGCCTGGGCGGCGCGCACCCGGCAGGTGCTGGCCAGCGGGGCGGGGCGCAAGGGCTGACACACGGCCTTAAAACCACCCGCGCGGCAGGGTATTGCCGCTAAACTCGCCAACCATGAGCACCTCCCCCCCTCCATCGGCCGCGGCGGCGCGGCCGAGCGTGATCCAGCTCTCCATCAAGGAAAAGGCGGCGCTGTACGCCGCTTACATCCCCTTGTTCGCCGATGGCGGCATCTTCATCCCTTCTTCGCGCGAATACCGGCTGGGCGATGACGTGTACGTGCTGCTCAGCCTGCCCGACGACCCGCAGCGTTACCCGGTCGCGGGCAAGGTGGCCTGGGTCACTCCCGCCAAGGCCCAGGGGGCCCGCACGCAGGGCGTGGGCATCCGGTTCCCGGCCGACGAGAAGTCGCGCCAGCTCAAATTGAAGATCGAGGAGATCCTGGGCTCCAGCCTCGGTTCCGACCGCGCCACCCAGACACTCTGACACCCCGATTCCCGGCCAGCCGATGCGGCGCACAATGCGGTGCCCATCGGCTTTTTCGTGCCGGCACCTTTTCCGTATGTTCACCGACTCCCACTGCCACCTCAGCTTTCCCGAGCTCCGGGCCCAACTGCCCGACATCCTCGACGCCATGTCGCAAGCCCAGGTCGACCGGGCCCTGTGCATCTGCACCACGCTGGAAGAATTCGAAGACGTCTACAGCCTCGCCCGCGACCACGACCACCTCTGGTCCACCGTGGGCGTGCATCCCGACAGCGACGAAGTGCAGGAGCCCATGCTCGAGGACCTGCTGGAACGCGCGGCCCGCCCGCGGGTGGTGGGCATCGGTGAAACCGGGCTGGACTACTACCGCCTGGGCGACCGCACGGTGGCCGACATGGAGTGGCAGCGCGAGCGGTTTCGCGTCCACATCCGCGCCGCCCGCCAGACCGCGCTGCCCTTGGTGATCCACACCCGCAGCGCGTCCGACGACACGGTGGCGATCCTGCGCGAGGAGGGCGGTTTCGCCTCCGACACCACCGCCGGGCTGGCGCCGGCAAAAGGGGTCTTTCACTGCTTCACCGAAAGCATGTCGGTGGCCCGTGCCGCGCTCGACCTCGGTTTCTTCATCTCCTTCTCCGGCATCCTGACGTTTCGCACCGCGGCCGATCTGCGCGAGGTGGCCGCCTATGTGCCGCTGGACCGCACCCTCATCGAGACCGACAGCCCCTACCTCGCACCCGTGCCCTACCGCGGCAAGACGAACACGCCGGCTTACGTGCCCTGGGTCGCCAAGCAGGTCGCCGAGCTCAAGGGACTCAGCGTGGAGGCCGTGGCCGAAGCCACCAGCCGCAATTTCGAGCAGCTGTTTGACCACGTGATCGCCGCTCCATCGACGCAAAAATCCTCATCCAATACATGAGAAATATTAAAAAGCTCCTTGTTTTTAAATGGATCGTTGGCCTGATCCTGGCATGCACGGGTTCGGCCTGGGCCAACTCGTTCGACGACTTCTTCATCGCCGTCGCGAAAGACGACGTCGCGACCGTGCGGCAGCTCGGGCAGCGGGGTTTCGACCTGAACACCCGCAACGCCGCAGGCGAACACGCCTTGTACCTTGCGATTCGCGGCGACGCACCACAGGTGACCGACTTTCTGCTGAGCCAGAACAAGGTGGACGTGGAAGCTCGCACCAGCAAGGACGAGAGCCCCCTGATGATCGCGGCGATCAAGGGCCAGCTGGATCTGGCCAAACGGCTGATCGCGCGCAAGGCCGAGGTCAACAAGCCGGGCTGGACGCCCTTGCACTACGCCGCCAGCCACGGCGACGACAACAGCGCGGCCATGGTGCGCCTGCTGCTCGAACACCACGCCTACATCGACGCCGAGTCGCCCAACAAGACCACGCCCCTCATGATGGCCGCCCAATACGGCAGCGCGGGCGTGGTCAAGCTGTTGCTGGAGGAGGGCGCCGACCCCCTGCTCAGGAACGAACGGGGACTGACCGCGATTGATTTCGCGCGGCAGGCGAATCGGCAGGCTTCCGCCGATATCATTGCGGCCTTTGTGCGCGCCCAGCAGCCCAAAGGCAAGTGGTGAAGCCAGGCCTGCGACCCGCAGGCCTCTGGTCGAACTGGCCTGGAGTAGGTGTAACCCACATGCGCCAAATGGCGCGGCCGCATCAAAATCGCCCCCGACACCCACAAATTGAGGAGACGCCGTGAAATTGGCAAGCCAAAAGGACTTTTTCTCTGGACTCATGTTCACCATCGTTGGCATCACGTTTGCCATCGGAGCGACCAACTTCACGGTTGGCAGCGCGGCGCGCATGGGCCCAGGCTACTTCCCACTGTTGCTAGGCATCGTCCTGGCGGGGCTGGGAGTGATCGTGACGCTGCAGTCATTCAAGAGCAAGGCCATCGATGGTGACCCCATCGGCAGCATTGCCTGGCGCCCCCTGGGCTTCATCATCGGCGCCAACCTGGCTTTCGGCATCCTGCTCGTCGGCCTGCCAAGCGTGGGCCTTCCCGCCTTCGGCCTGATCGTCGCGATCTACGCACTGGTCCTCATTGCCGGCTACGCGCGCCCCAACTCCAGCCTCAAGGAGTCGGTGATCCTCGCGACCATCCTTGCCGTCGGCAGCTACGGCGCCTTTGTCTACGCATTGAATCTGCAGTTCCCGGTGTGGCCTGCGTTCCTGACCGCCTGATCCGGAGACTCTTTTCATGGAACTTTTTGACCATCTGGCGCTGGGCTTCGGCGTCGCCTTCACTTTCCAGAACATCCTCTACGCCCTGGTGGGTTGCCTGCTGGGCACCCTGATCGGCGTGCTGCCCGGCATCGGCCCGGTCGCCACCATCGCCATGCTGCTGCCCGCCACTTACGGCCTGCCGCCCGTGGCCGCACTGATCATGCTGGCCGGTATCTACTACGGCGCGCAGTACGGTGGTTCCACCACCGCCATTCTGGTCAACCTGCCGGGCGAGTCGTCTTCGGTGGTGACCGTGATCGACGGCCACCAGATGGCGAAGAAGGGCCGGGCAGGCCCCGCGCTGGCGGCCGCTGGTCTGGGTTCGTTTTTCGCGGGTTGCGTCGGCACCTTGGTGCTGGCCGCGTTCGCGCCGCCGCTGACCGAGGTGGCCCTGAGCTTCGGCCCCGCCGAGTACTTCTCGCTCATGATCGTGGGCCTGATCGGCGCCGTGGTGCTGGCTTCGGGTTCGCTCGTCAAGGCGCTGGCCATGATCGTGCTGGGCCTGCTGCTGGGCCTGGTGGGCACCGACGTGAACTCGGGCGTGGCCCGCTTCAGCTTCGACGTGCCTGAACTCACCGACGGCATCAGCTTCGTCGTGATCGCCATGGGCGTGTTCGGCTACGGCGAAATCATCCACAACCTGTCCCACCCCGAAGGCGAACGCCAGGTGTTCACCGACAAGGTGCACGGCCTGATGCCCACCAAGGAAGACTTCAAGAACATGCTGCCGGCCGTTTTGCGTGGCACGGCCCTGGGTTCTGCGCTGGGCATCCTGCCTGGCGGTGGTGCGCTGCTGTCGGCTTTCGCCGCCTACACGATCGAGAAGAAGCTCAAGCTCAAGCCCGGTGAGATCCCGTTCGGCAAGGGCAACATCCGCGGCGTGGCCGGCCCCGAGTCCGCCAACAACGCCGGCGCGCAGACCTCCTTCATCCCGCTGCTCACGCTGGGCATTCCGCCCAACGCCGTGATGGCGCTGATGGTGGGTGCCATGACCATTCACAACATCCAGCCGGGCCCGCAGGTCATGACCAGCAACCCGGAACTGTTCTGGGGCCTGATCGCTTCCATGTGGATCGGCAACGCCATGCTGATCATCCTGAACCTGCCGCTGATCGGCATGTGGATCAAGCTGCTGGCCGTGCCTTACCGCTGGCTGTTCCCGGCCATCGTGCTGTTCTGCGCGATCGGTGTGTACTCGACCAACAACAACAGCTTCGACATCTGGATGGTGGCGCTGTTCGGCGTGATCGGCTACATCTTCATCAAGCTCGGTTGCGAGCCGGCGCCCTTGCTGCTCGGCTTCATCCTGGGCCCGATGATGGAAGAGTACCTGCGCCGCGCCCTGCTGATCTCGCGTGGCGACTGGTCGGTCTTCGTGACCCGCCCGATCTCCGCCTCCTTGCTGGCCGTGGCCGTGGCCTTGCTGCTCATCGTGCTGCTGCCATCGATCAAGAAGAAGCGCGAAGAAGCCTTCGTCGAGGACTGAAGCACCGGGCGCATCGCACGCCCAATCTCTTCACCAAGCCCGGGCCGCTGCAAAGTGGCCCGGGCTTTTTTTGCCTTGATCTTTCATTCAAAAGGTGGATGTTGATACTTCGATGGGATCGTCATATTTCCTTTGAAAATCAACCTCATGCAGAAAAATATGCGCATCGCTGTATATACTTTGATATTGCGATCCACCACCTTCCATGAGATGCCCATGAAAACCTTCGCCACCCGCTCTCTGGCCTTCGCTCTGGCCGCCGGCTTTGCCTTCGCCTCGCACGCGGCCGACGTCACGGTCTCGGCCGCGGCCAGCCTGACCAACGCCTTCCGCGAAATCGCGCCCCTGTTCGAATCGGCGAATCCGGGCACCAAGGTGCAACTCAACTTCGCCGCTTCGGGCGCCTTGCTGCAGCAAATCGCCAAGGGCGCGCCGGCCGATGTCTTTGCCAGCGCCGACCAGGAAACCATGGACCAGGCCCAAACCCAGGGTCTGGTGAAGGAAGCCCAGCGTCGCAACTTTGTGTCCAACGCCCTGGTGGTCATCGTGCCCAGCGCCAGCGCCAACGCGCCGAAATCGACCAACGATCTCACCCAGCCGGCCTATGCCCGCATCGCGATCGGCCTTCCCGCCAGCGTGCCGGTGGGCCGCTACACCAAGAGCGTGCTGGAAGGCGCCAACCTCTGGGGCGCGATCGAGCCCAAGATGATCGGCGCCAGCAACGTGCGCCAGGCCTTGGACTACGTGGCGCGAGGGGAGGTCGATGCCGGCTTCGTCTATTCGACGGACGCCGCCATCATGTTGGACAAGGTGAAGGTCGCGCTCACGGTGCCGACGCCCAAGCCCATCCTGTACCCTGTGGCACCGCTGCCCGCCGGCCCCAATGCCGCGCAGGGTGAGAAATTCGTCGACTTCCTGTTCACCCCGCCGGCCCAGGCCATCCTCAGCAAGTACGGCTTCGGCAAGCCCTGATTTCGAGAACCGGAGCGCCCCGTGGCCGAAGCCTGGATACCCCTCGCGCTCACCCTCAAGGTGGCGGGCTGGGCCACCGCCATCAACCTGCTGCTCGGTGTGGGTGTGGGCTACGCGCTGGCGCGCTGGCGCTTCCCCGGCCGTGAGGTGGTGGACGCCGCGCTGACGCTGCCGATGGTGATGCCACCGACGGTGCTGGGCTACTACCTGCTGGTGGTCATCGGCACCCACGGCGTGCTGGGTGCCTGGCTGCTCGAACACTTCGGCCTGCGTCTCATCTTCACGGTGCCGGCCGCCATCATCGCGGCCACCATCGTCTCCTTCCCCCTGGTGTTCAAGGCCGCGCGCGCGGCTTTCGAAACGGTGGACCCGCAATTGGAAGATGCGGCCCGCACCCTCGGCATCAACGAGTGGGCGGTGTTCTTCCGGGTGTCGTTGCCTCTGGCGTGGCGCGGCATTCTCGCGGGCCTGCTGCTGTCGTTCGCCCGGGCGCTGGGTGAGTTCGGCGCCACGCTGATGGTGGCCGGCAGCATCGCGGGCAAGACGCAGACCCTGTCCATCGCCGTCTACGAAGCGGTGCAGGCCGGCCAGGATCACACGGCGAACTTCCTCGTGGCGGTGACCTCGATCACCTGCATGGTGGTGCTGCTGAGCGCGGGCCGCCTGGTGCCGGGCCGCGTGGCCGCGCGGGCTTGAGATGTACCGGGACAACACGCTTCCTCTGGCCATGGCATCCTCTCGCATGGATGGCGATACCGATGCAAAGGCTCCGGCCACGGTCTGGGACGTGAGGCTGCGCAAGCTCCTGCGGCAAGGAGACTCGCAGTTCGAGCTCGATGTGAGCTTCCAGACCTCGGCCCAGCGCGTGGTGATTTTTGGCCCATCGGGGGCCGGCAAAACCCAGACGCTGCGCATGATCGCGGGCCTTGGAACACCGGACGAGGCGAGGGTGGTGGTGGCTGGGCAGGTGCTCTGCGACACCGCCCGGGGCATGGTCGCCACGCCACAGGAACGGCATCTCGCCTACGTGTTCCAGGAATACGCACTCTTTCCCCACCTGACCGTCGTCCAGAACGTGGCCTTCGCCTTGCGCCGGGGTTGGAAGAACCCGAACAAGGCCATCGCGGACGAGAGCGTGCAGCGCTGGATTTCGACGTTCCACCTGGAATCGGTGGCGGGTCACTATCCCCACCAGATTTCCGGCGGGCAACGACAGCGCACCGCGCTGGCCCGGGCCTTGGTCTCCAACCCGCGCGCCTTGCTGCTGGACGAACCGTTCGCTGCCCTGGACAAGGGACTGCGGCGGCGCCTGAGAGACGAGCTCAAGGCGCTGCAGATGCAGATCCAGCTGCCGATGCTGCTGATCACCCACGACGACGACGACGTGAACTGCCTGGCGGAGCAGGTGATCTGCATCGACGGGGGCAAGGTCGTCGAGAGTCCCGCAACGCCACCGGAACTGCGCGAGTAGCCGCGCCCGTGACTGCTATGCTCAAAATCTGGCCAAGACGGCGGACAACAAGCGGGAACGGGCATGGTGACAAGAAGGCGCAAAGGCGGCGATCGGCTGGATGTCCGCGGATCGATCTGGATCTCGGTCGGTGGAGACAGCCTGGGTGGGCATGGACGGGTGGCCTTGCTGCGCGCCGTCGACCAACACGGCTCCATCACACAGGCCGCCAAGGCCTTCGGCATGAGCTACAAGGCCGCCTGGGATGCCATCAACAGGATGAACGAGCTGTCTCGAACGCCCCTGATCGAGCGCGCCGTCGGGGGCCGAGGAGGTGGGTCCACTCACTTGACCGAGCACGGCCGGAGGTTGATCGAGCGCTATGAACAGGTGGACGCCGTTCACCAACGTTTTGTCGAACTTCTGGACCAGGGCTCGATGGACCTGGATCAGGAATTCTCCCTTTTGAAGGTACTGAACATGAAGACCAGCGCGCGCAACCAATGGATGGGAAAAGTCACGGCGGTGCGCTCGGGCGCGGTCAACGACGAGGTCGAAGTGACCTTGCCTGGTGGACAGCGGCTCGCGGCCATCATCACCCGGGAAAGCACACAAGCCCTGGGACTCAAGACCGAGCAGGCGGTGATCGCGCTGGTGAAAGCCTCGTCCGTGCTGCTGGCCACCGACTTGCAAGGCGCCAGGATTTCGGCGCGCAACCGCATCGAAGGCAAGGTGCACGCGCTGACGCCGGGCGCGGTGAACGCGGAAGTCACCCTCAAGACCGAGGATGGCCTGGAGGTCGTCGCGATCGTCACGCAAGGTGCCGTCGCCGAACTTGCGCTGACACCAGGCGCCTCCGCAACGGCGCTGGTGAAAGCGTCGGATGTGATTCTGGCTGTCGCGAGCTGAGCTCGGGGCGGGACCGTTTTCGTGGGCGGCGCACCATTGGGCTTACTAGAAGGTTGCTCGATAAGTCCTTGAAAACTCGAACAAACATTCGAGTGACAGGGCACAATGCCTGCTCGAGAGTCACGCATCACACCGGCCGCCAACCGCGAACGCGCAGGCATCTGCTGCATAGCGCGCGCAGGCAGGTATCCCTTGCGTTAAGCCGTGCACTTTCAGGAATCGTGAGCATAGGCCGTGCAGAATCACCCCGCTCGGCCGCTTCGGGAGGTACGCATCGACGCGACTCTGGGAGACCCGAGTTCTGTCGAGAAGGCGGCCATATTTCTTCTGGACCCGCGAGCGGCTATTGAAGTCCGCCGGCGCCGTAGTTGTTGTCTTCCATTGAAAACTGACCCAGTTAGAGCTGCAATTTCCATTTAAAGCTGACCCACGTAAGAACCCTATCCTGCTGCTTTTGACAGCAGGAGATTTCAGGAGTGATAGACGTGGCGACACTGAGTGTCATAAGACGCTGGGCATTGCGCGAGCAGATGTCCATTCGCGAGATCTCCAGGCGCACAGGCCTGGCTCGCAACACCGTTAAGAAGTACCTGCGGGCGGGCGATGAAGAACCCCGCTACGCCAGGCGTGCGAGCTCCAGCAAGCTCGATCCCTACGCCGACAAACTCTCAACCTGGCTATCGATCGAGGCAACAAAGTCGCGCAAACAGCGGCGCACTTTGCTGCAGCTCCACACATGAAAAGGAGAAAACGAAGCACTTATCCACACCGTGAGCTACTTTGCTCACAAAGCGGGTGGGTCAGTATTCGATGGAAATCTCGGGTCAAAGATCGGTGGAATTCAACACTCATAGCGCTGCAGGCCAGCAAGAAGGCGCTCCAGCGTACCAATGGCCAGCGAAGACCAAGACTCCATATCGGCCACCTGGTACAGCTCCACAAGGGCCTGAGCTTCGATCATGGGACCGCCGACAGCCTGCCAGGCAGCATCCACCTGGTCAGCACCATCGAGCGCATTTGCAATAACATCGGACTTAGCCATTTCGTAACTCCATTTCAGTTCGAACTTTGGTGAGAGACGCCCGGGCCTGTCTGCCCGGGCGTTTCGCTTTATTGGCGCCTACACGAGGGCTTTGCTCAGACCTCCAATCGAGCGAAGGCACATCGCAGCGCCTCGAACGCGCCAGGCGCGAACGCTGGCACTGGCACAGCGTGCGACGGGCCATACGCAAACCCCTGATCCCAGGGCGACGGCCCACCATTTCGCCCGAGCTTGGCGTTGGACCTCAAACGCTGCTCGCGGTGATGCAACCGCAGCTGCTCGGGCGTCATAAGGCGTCGAGACATCGAGGGCGCGCGGCTCATACCTGACCTGCCTTTCCGAACTGCTGGTACTGAGGTTGCCAAGAGGAGGGCGGGTCCACCAGAGCAGTGGCCCCCAGCTTGGGGAAGTCCTGCACGCCGGCCCGCTGCGCTGCCTGCGCTGCAAGCTCGGCCATGCCGGCCAGCCAGGCGCGAACAAAGTCGGCCTGGCTGGTGCCTGGCTCACGAGAGGCCCAGGCGGCGCGCCTGTAGGCCTTCTGAGCGATCCGGGCGGCCTCGGCATTGGTGAGCCACTGCCAGGGCGCTTGGATCGGCACCAGGCCGTCGCGACGGCGCTGGCGGAGCACGGCCATGTACTTCGCTGAGGTGCTCATCGGACACCGCCTTTCCGGGCACCGAACCGAGGCCTCAACGACCGTTTGCAGGCCGCGCAGTGTTCAGCCCGATCGAGGGCGCCTGCGGTGGGGAAAGTCTCGCTGGTGAGACTAAAGTGAGGTGTTACAAGCACCTCAGGCCCTTCGGGCCGTTCTGAGCCGCGGTCGCGGCAAGCCGCTGCCCGGTCTCCGACCGGCCCTCCAGGCAGCGATGCAACCGCCGCTCTCAGCTCGTTGTTGGCCTTGTAGAGCTCGTTGAACATCGCGGCCTTGCGGGCCAGCAACCCCCACCAGTAGAAGTCCCTAGGGTGCAGTTCGAAGTTCTCAGGCGTGTACAGCCGGCCTGCGCTGATCGACCAGCCTTTCCAGGCATCGCCTGGCAGTTCGTAGTGCAGCTGCAGCCGCAGCAGCTTGTAGGCCGCGTACGGGATGCGCGCGCGGCCGGAGATCCACGCGTAGACGGTGCGGGTCGTCACCTGAAGAAAACGGGCCACGTCGGCCTCGGTGAGGCCCAGCTGGCTGTACATGGCTTTGAAGCGGCGGGCTTGTTCCATGCGGGCTTCAGGGCTGCAGGGCCGTTTCCTAGGTGGTGGATTGATCTTCCACGATGTATATCGTGGGCTAATTGATTTGGTCATGATAGCGAATTTCCTTCAATCGTTGCGCAATTAATACCGCTTGTCAGGCCGCGAAGCCTTTAATTGGTGTTACTCAGTTACGTCCGCGAAGGGGTGGATTAGCTATCAACCACCTTTGTCACCATGGGGGCCACGGCCCCCATACCCCCTTTAATCGCCGAAGTCTCCATCAAGTGCTCATAGCGCTGCAGGCCAGCAAGAAGGCGCTCCAGCGTACCAATGGCCAGCGAAGACCAAGACTCCATATCGGCCACCTGGTACAGCTCCACAAGGGCCTGAGCTTCGATCATGGGACCGCCGACAGCCTGCCAGGCAGCATCCACCTGGTCAGCACCATCGAGCGCATTTGCAATAACATCGGACTTAGCCATTTCGTAACTCCATTTCAGTTCGAACTTTGGTGAGAGACGCCCGGGCCTGTCTGCCCGGGCGTTTCGCTTTATTGGCGCCTACACGAGGGCTTTGCTCAGACCTCCAATCGAGCGAAGGCACATCGCAGCGCCTCGAACGCGCCAGGCGCGAACGCTGGCACTGGCACAGCGTGCGACGGGCCATACGCAAACCCCTGATCCCAGGGCGACGGCCCACCATTTCGCCCGAGCTTGGCGTTGGACCTCAAACGCTGCTCGCGGTGATGCAACCGCAGCTGCTCGGGCGTCATAAGGCGTCGAGACATCGAGGGCGCGCGGCTCATACCTGACCTGCCTTTCCGAACTGCTGGTACTGAGGTTGCCAAGAGGAGGGCGGGTCCACCAGAGCAGTGGCCCCCAGCTTGGGGAAGTCCTGCACGCCGGCCCGCTGCGCTGCCTGCGCTGCAAGCTCGGCCATGCCGGCCAGCCAGGCGCGAACAAAGTCGGCCTGGCTGGTGCCTGGCTCACGAGAGGCCCAGGCGGCGCGCCTGTAGGCCTTCTGAGCGATCCGGGCGGCCTCGGCATTGGTGAGCCACTGCCAGGGCGCTTGGATCGGCACCAGGCCGTCGCGACGGCGCTGGCGGAGCACGGCCATGTACTTCGCTGAGGTGCTCATCGGACACCGCCTTTCCGGGCACCGAACCGAGGCCTCAACGACCGTTTGCAGGCCGCGCAGTGTTCAGCCCGATCGAGGGCGCCTGCGGTGGGGAAAGTCTCGCTGGTGAGACTAAAGTGAGGTGTTACAAGCACCTCAGGCCCTTCGGGCCGTTCTGAGCCGCGGTCGCGGCAAGCCGCTGCCCGGTCTCCGACCGGCCCTCCAGGCAGCGATGCAACCGCCGCTCTCAGCTCGTTGTTGGCCTTGTAGAGCTCGTTGAACATCGCGGCCTTGCGGGCCAGCAACCCCCACCAGTAGAAGTCCCTAGGGTGCAGTTCGAAGTTCTCAGGCGTGTACAGCCGGCCTGCGCTGATCGACCAGCCTTTCCAGGCATCGCCTGGCAGTTCGTAGTGCAGCTGCAGCCGCAGCAGCTTGTAGGCCGCGTACGGGATGCGCGCGCGGCCGGAGATCCACGCGTAGACGGTGCGGGTCGTCACCTGAAGAAAACGGGCCACGTCGGCCTCGGTGAGGCCCAGCTGGCTGTACATGGCTTTGAAGCGGCGGGCTTGTTCCATGCGGGCTTCAGGGCTGCAGGGCCGTTTCCTAGGTGGTGGATTGATCTTCCACGATGTATATCGTGGGCTAATTGATTTGGTCATGATAGCGAATTTCCTTCAATCGTTGCGCAATTAATACCGCTTGTCAGGCCGCGAAGCCTTTAATTGGTGTTACTCAGTTACGTCCGCGAAGGGGTGGATTAGCTATCAACCACCTTTGTCACCATGGGGGCCACGGCCCCCATACCCCTTTAATCGCCGAAGTCTCCATCAAGTGCTCATAGCGCTGCAGGCCAGCAAGAAGGCGCTCCAGCGTACCAATGGCCAGCGAAGACCAAGACTCCATATCGGCCACCTGGTACAGCTCCACAAGGGCCTGAGCTTCGATCATGGGACCGCCGACAGCCTGCCAGGCAGCATCCACCTGGTCAGCACCATCGAGCGCATTTGCAATAACATCGGACTTAGCCATTTCGTAACTCCATTTCAGTTCGAACTTTGGTGAGAGACGCCCGGGCCTGTCTGCCCGGGCGTTTCGCTTTATTGGCGCCTACACGAGGGCTTTGCTCAGACCTCCAATCGAGCGAAGGCACATCGCAGCGCCTCGAACGCGCCAGGCGCGAACGCTGGCACTGGCACAGCGTGCGACGGGCCATACGCAAACCCCTGATCCCAGGGCGACGGCCCACCATTTCGCCCGAGCTTGGCGTTGGACCTCAAACGCTGCTCGCGGTGATGCAACCGCAGCTGCTCGGGCGTCATAAGGCGTCGAGACATCGAGGGCGCGCGGCTCATACCTGACCTGCCTTTCCGAACTGCTGGTACTGAGGTTGCCAAGAGGAGGGCGGGTCCACCAGAGCAGTGGCCCCCAGCTTGGGGAAGTCCTGCACGCCGGCCCGCTGCGCTGCCTGCGCTGCAAGCTCGGCCATGCCGGCCAGCCAGGCGCGAACAAAGTCGGCCTGGCTGGTGCCTGGCTCACGAGAGGCCCAGGCGGCGCGCCTGTAGGCCTTCTGAGCGATCCGGGCGGCCTCGGCATTGGTGAGCCACTGCCAGGGCGCTTGGATCGGCACCAGGCCGTCGCGACGGCGCTGGCGGAGCACGGCCATGTACTTCGCTGAGGTGCTCATCGGACACCGCCTTTCCGGGCACCGAACCGAGGCCTCAACGACCGTTTGCAGGCCGCGCAGTGTTCAGCCCGATCGAGGGCGCCTGCGGTGGGGAAAGTCTCGCTGGTGAGACTAAAGTGAGGTGTTACAAGCACCTCAGGCCCTTCGGGCCGTTCTGAGCCGCGGTCGCGGCAAGCCGCTGCCCGGTCTCCGACCGGCCCTCCAGGCAGCGATGCAACCGCCGCTCTCAGCTCGTTGTTGGCCTTGTAGAGCTCGTTGAACATCGCGGCCTTGCGGGCCAGCAACCCCCACCAGTAGAAGTCCCTAGGGTGCAGTTCGAAGTTCTCAGGCGTGTACAGCCGGCCTGCGCTGATCGACCAGCCTTTCCAGGCATCGCCTGGCAGTTCGTAGTGCAGCTGCAGCCGCAGCAGCTTGTAGGCCGCGTACGGGATGCGCGCGCGGCCGGAGATCCACGCGTAGACGGTGCGGGTCGTCACCTGAAGAAAACGGGCCACGTCGGCCTCGGTGAGGCCCAGCTGGCTGTACATGGCTTTGAAGCGGCGGGCTTGTTCCATGCGGGCTTCAGGGCTGCAGGGCCGTTTCCTAGGTGGTGGATTGATCTTCCACGATGTATATTATGTCAAATTCAAAAGATCGAAACAGCCCTCTTGGCCTGCACCACGAATACACCCCGAAAGACGCAGTGCCGTCGAGCACGGCCTGACGCACGGCTGCAGCGTCTCAGTCAGCATCAAGGCCCCGGAGCCAATCGGCCAGGCTGCGGATCAAATGCTGTTGAGCCGCCAGTGTCGTGGCGGTGTGATCGGCCTGCGGCAGATACTCGCACCGCACGCGTTCGACGAAGTCGAATTCGCTGAAGGCGTCGCGCCATTGCGCCGGGTAGTTGAAGTGCCAGCGCATGCTGCCGGAGTAAACGACACACACGGCCACACCGCGATCGACAAGCGCCTGGACGTCGAGGGCGAAGACTTCACGCGGCGGAGGGTCTCGGCCAAAGTCCCACAACTCCTGCGTCATCGATTGGTCGGCCACGTTTCTGAGGGCCCGCGCGGCGCGCCTGACGAGCTTTCGCGTCCACGATCGGAGGGCGCGCAGCGGCGCCTCGCGCAGCTGGCCGATGTAGCGATTCCACCTTGTCCTGGCCGTGGGATAGGCGTAACCGTCGAGCATCCAGAGGGCCGCCACCCGGTGGTCCGCCAGGGCCGCCGCCAGGCCGTTATAGGCACCGGAGCAAATGCCCGCAATGGCGAATTTCTCGACCTTGCAAAGGCGCTGGAAATGGTCCATGGCCACCTGCAGGTCCGTTACGGCCTGTTGTTCATAAGGCAGGGCTTCGTCCGGCGTGCCGCTGTCGCCCTGACCCGAGAGGTCCATGCGCAAGGTGGCCCAGCCCTCTCTGGCGAGCGCGCGGGCAAGCTTGGCGTTGAAGCGGTGCGGGCCCATGCGGTGAATGATGCCGACATTGAGCAGCACGATGCCCATGCGCGCAGGCCGTTCGCCAGGGGGCAGCGTCAGCGTGGCGCTCAGGTGCCGCCGGGAACCGAAGCTGAAGGAGACTTCATTCAAATGGGCCTCCCCTGAGCAGCGCGGCAAGAAGGTTCAGCGCGTCGGCGGGAACCAGCGCGGTGTTGAAGGCCTCCTCCGAGGTCCAGTCGAAGTTGAGGCTTAACGTTTGGCGCCGCACCTCGACCCCCCTGCCCTGCAGGACGGCTGCCCACCCGCCGGCGCCGGCGGTTTGCCGACCCGGCGCGACCACCACGACGCGGCGGGCCCGCGCGCGCTCGTAGTCGGCGGGCTCCACGGCGCGCAACTGCTCCAACAGGCGCCGACTCACGCCAAAGCCCAGGATCTCTTCATCGCCCGCGAGCGCGCCGCCGTCTGGCAGGTTGGCGACCGTCGACGCATGCACTGCCTGCAGGTGCTCGACATAGTGCGCTCCGGAGATGACCGGCTCCCAGAGCACGAGTTGCCGCGGTGCCTGCGGCGCCAGCGCCGAGGCCCGCACCGCCAGGGCGCTGGCCAGGCGCGGTGCAACCCAGTCCACTTCGTGCACGTCAGCTCGCTGGCGCAGCAGTGCGTCGGCGGCCACCACATCCTGAGGGTCGGCAGGGATTCATGTAAAAGACAGCAGAAATGGATATAACTCTATGATTTCATTGGAAATATGCTGACATCAAAATCCAACGGCCCGATTTTCCGCCGGAAGTCGAGCGTGTAGTCCCCAAACCGGTTGATATGTGCCGTGCGGAACGGAGCGAGACCACCCAGGATCTCCGGCGTGATCTCGGTACCTTCGTCGCGAAGCTCTCGCAGTACACGTGTCATGCCCACCACGTTGTGCAGGATGATCATGTTGGCCACGAGGTGGTTGTACTTGATCACCTTGCGCTGCTCGTGTCGGATGTTCTCGGCAATGATCCCCTCGCCCCCAAAGAAGGACCAGCCGGCAAAGCCGTTGAACTGCTCGCTCTTATTGGTCTCGGCGTGGATCACCTTGCGCAATCCGACATCGCCGATGTAGCTGAGCAGGAACATGGTGCGGATGACTTTGCCGAGTTCGACGAACGCAAAGTACAGCTTGTTCTTGCGGCTGTAAGTGCCGAGCCGGCGCAGGATGGCCGACGGCGTTATCTTGCCGGTCTTGATGGACACAGCCACTCGCAACATCGCCGGCAAATGCAGTTCAATCAGCGCCCAGTCGATCACGTCGCTGAACAACGCATTGATGTTCTGGTAAGCGGCGCTCGACTCCGGGCGATGGAATTTCAGGTCCTGGATGCCCCGGATGCGCGGCATGAGCTGGATGCCAAGCAAGTGAGCCAGCGCAAAAACCGGGTAACTCTGGGCCTGTGTGTCCCCGTGGATCGTGTCGGGCCGGATGTCGGACTCGTTGCTCATCAGTCCGTCGAGGATATGGATGCCCTCATAGGTGCCACACGAGATGAAGTGGCTGAAGAGCGCGATGAACTTGTCGGAGACATGGTAGTAGCCGATGCCGCCGTAGCCGCCATAGCGGATGTGGTGCTCAGACAGCAGGTTCTGCTCGTACAGGTTCCATTTGGTGCCATCGGCCGATGCGTGTTTGCCCGTGCCCCAGTACCCGGGCAGTTCAAACTTGTTGTAGGCGTTGATCACCTTGACGATGGCACTGTCCAGAAGGTCTTCGCTGACGTATTTCAGGTTCAACCAGGAGATCTGGCGCCGGCTCAGCCCTTTGATCGATTTCGCGGTCTGAACGGGGCCCAGGTTGCAGCCATAGCAGAACAAGGTCGTGATCACCCGCATGCGCAAGTCCTCAAGGCGGCTGTCGGTCCCCGCCAGTGGGCGAAACAGCTTGTGAAGGTCCAACCAGCGCTCGGTGTCGATCATGAGGTCCACGATGCTGGCTGCTTTCATCCTTTCGGTGATCATGCCGTCGATGCGCGCGGCCGCCTCGACGATGTCGGAGCGCGGCGGCTTGCTGAGGATCAGACGTCCATCGACGATTTCTGCATGGGCGTTCTCCGGAAAATTTGCATCGATTTCCTTCGCTCGCTGAGACAGGGCTGATTTCAGCTTTGACACAAAGACGCTGGGATCTGTCTCGATGCCCGTAACCTGACCATAGTCGCCCACTTCCTTTTCATAGGTTTCGTCATCGACCAACTGCTCGCGGTAGTCGTCGTAGCGCTCCCCGTACTTGATGAAGAGGTCGCCCGACTTCAGGTCGTCCTTGACCGCATGCATGACCGCCAGCTCAAAATACCGGCGGTGGACAGCCTCGGGCCGGCCCTTGCCGACTGGCTTGACCAACACCAGTTTTCTCCACTGCGCTGACATCCAGCGAATATCTTTCTCTTCGCTCAGGCCCAGCATGGCCAGGGGCACGGTGTCAGCACGGTTGTCGCGCAGTGTGGCAAGGGCCTGAATCAAACGCTCAACCACCAGGTCCTCGCTGCTGGCTTTGGGGGAGGCGATGTCGATGCAGTTGAGCAACTGTGCTCTCACCATCTTGAACGGCTGCAGCAGGAACGGTAGGTGGTTGCGTCCGGCGTAGGCCAGGTGCTGGTCGCATTCGTTGAGCAACTCGTCCACCTCGCCCACCAAGGCCGTGCTGATGGCTTGCACGCGCTGTTCGTCCGAGCCCTTCAACTGATACGCGCCCAGGATGTCCCGGAGTTGGCCAACCAGCATGTCGGTTTTGTGGACGCGCTCCTGCTGGAACGACAGCAGTTTCTGCCTGGCATTGTTCTCCAGGTTCTGCATGAGGCGGATGAACAGGTCTGCGGCATCGTCCATAGACTGGGCATGCTGAGCCCGGATCAAGATTACCGCCAGCGCATAACGTTTTTGTGGCTTGAGCTCGGCCATCTCGGTCGCATTGAGGGCACGCGCCAGGAGTCGGAACTGCTTGAGCTTGGGCACCGGCACGTCGGGTTTTGGAAGCTGCTCTACCAGGTGCTGCAAGCGTCGGATGTGCTGGATGTAGGTACGCGTCTCCTTGTTGGTGGGCCTCTTGGGCTCGCGTTTGAGCATCTGCCAGGGAGACACCGACTCGCCCGTGGAAGTTTTGAGCAAACCGTCGATCAGGGCCCTGGTCTGTGCGGTCAGCTGACCCGCGATGGCGGAGAAATACTGGTTGTTGCTCTTTTCCCGGGCGCGAAACGCCATCCGGTCCAGCGTCGAGAAGGCGGGCAATTCATAGCGATGGTGGACCAACTCCTCCAGCATCACGTTGATGATGTCGGCCACGGCATGTTTCGTCTCGGCCGCTGCGTCCGCCACGACGGCCAACCAGTCATGGCCTGCAGGGTCCAGCGGCCTCACATTCAGGTGGCGGCGCAACGCCATGAAAAGCGCCGAGCGAGCGCCCGAGGCCTCTACGCGCTTGAGGTCTGCCATCAAGGGTGGCCGAATCACGCCCGCCTGCAGCGCAATGTGCTCTCGAATCACCTGGGGCACCTCGGTCAGTGGGATGAAATATCCCAGACGCTGAAATACCTTCAGGTGGATCAGCGCCGCCATGCGCAGCAAGGCGCGCTTGCCGATGTCGCAAGCCAAGCGTTGTTCCTCTGCGGACGGCGTGTAAAGCTCCGCCAACTCACGGGGTGTCGGATCGGGCCGCAGGCTGGGATAGGCCGTCTCATGGAGCGTGGTCATGGGCGGGGACTGCCCCGCCTGGATGCTTGTCTACCCATCGCCTCAATCCCAGTGCGAATCGGTCGCCGGCTCATGAAACGAGGTTTCCAACAGGCACTGGTTGTCTTCGGCGATGCGGTACATATCGTCCAAAAGCGTGGCGATGACCTCGTCCAGTGCGTCGCGGGACAAATGAGGAATCGAGAGCTCGTACAGCGTGCCTTCCTTGTTCAGTCGCTGCATCGCAAAACGCTCAAAGCAGGTCTGCTCGATCAGCCGGTGGGAGCGGGCCAGGCCGCGCGAGTGTTTGCTGAACCGAGCCAAGGTCATCGTGACATGCAGGACAGCCACAGGCATTGCTTCTTGGGCGGGTGGGTGTGCAGCGCCCGCTTGCGAAGTCACCAGGAGCAATGGTGGCGGTAGCAACTGAGCTTGCTGCGCCAATGCAGTCAGTCCCTGCTCGAAACGCGCCTGCAGACTTGAGCTCGATGCATCCAGGTAGCGCATGGCCGATTTGACATCCTTCCAGCCGACGTACTCCATCAGCTCCTTGATGTCCCAGCCGCTGGCGCGGGCCCATCCGGCAAAGCCGCGGCGCATGGAATGGCTGCTGTATTCTTCTGGCGACGCAACGCCGGATACGGCGAACAGGCTGCGCAGCAAGGGGATCAGGCTGTTGACGTGCAAGCTCCCCTCGGCCACATGACCCCAGCGGTCAATCTTTCGGAACACAGGGCCCCCGGTCAATCCAGCGAGACTGATCCAGGTATTGAATGCCGTCACGGGACACAGGCGGGTCAGCGCCGGGCATTTGAAGACACGGCCCTGCAGTTGCCTGTCGCCTTTGCTGCGGCCCAGGTAGCAGGCCATGCCCTGGCCAGTGGTGATCTCGATGTTCTCCACACGCAGATTGACCAGTTCGTCGGAGCGGAACCCACGCCAAAATCCCAGCAGCATCAGGCTGCGGTCGCGCGTGTGGCGCAGAACGGCTGGCCGGTCGCCGGACCGCTGCGCATTGCTGATGGCGGTATCGAGCCACTGATCGATCTGCTGAAGCACGGTCAGTTCCAGCGGGCGGGCACGCTTTTCTGGCACGCTGTGGACAGCGCGAATGCCTTTGAGGACCTGGCGCACCAAGGCCGATTTGGTGGGATCGGGAAAGCCTTGATCGGTGTGCCACCTCGACAACGCTGCCAGCCGCTGGCGCAGGGTGTTGATGGCCAGGGTAGCCGCGTGGTCGGCCAGGTAGCGGGCCATGGCGTCCGCTGTGGATGGCAGCAAACCTTTCCACTCGACTTCAAAGTGGCGAATCGCCGAGGCGTAGCTTCGGCGCGTGTTGTCGCTCTCGGCTGCCTCGATGTATTGGGCAAGACCCATCGTCAGGGATGTTGCTCCGTCAGTACGTCCGGCGCCTGTCGATGGTTTTTGCGGAGCCATCGCATCAGGCTATGGAGCGCACTTGCCGAAGCAAGGCGTAACCACGCAACTTTGCATTGGCTTCATGTGGTCATGAGTTGGGGCCAATTCCGCTACTTCTCCCGCACCAATAGAAGCGCCGTCTTGCAACGTGAGGCCACGCGTGATGCAACCGAGCCCATTAAGGTGTGCCGTGCTGTTCCAAAGCCGAGTGAGCCCATCGCCAGCACATCCCATCTGCTTTTGCCGGCCTGTGCGGCAATTGAAGCGCCTGGATCTGCCCCGATCAATCGCACTTCTCCCGCCGTGATGCCGACGCGGGCAAGCAGTTCATGGGCCGGCTTGAATACATTCTCGAACGCAGCCATTTGCATGGCATTGACCTGCTCCGGCTTGATGCCGGTCGGAACCTCCCGCTCTATCCACCCTGGCACAGTGATCTTCGTCAGGTCAGGAACGACGTGGATCAGGCTCACCGAGGGCGACGCGCCGAAAAGGTCGCGGTTGCTGGCCACAAAGCGCGCGACGGCCAGTCCGTAGGGGCTACCATCCAGCGCAATGCCGACTTTGAGTGAATCGCGCTTGTTCATTGCGGCCCCGCGCATGATGAGCAGCGGCTTGGTGCACGAGAGCGCCACCGCGCTAGCCACCGAGCCTAGCAGCAGCTTTTTCAGCCCTGTATCGCCGTGTGATCCCATCACGATCAGATCGGCCCGGTCGTTTGCAACGATTGACGTCAGCTCCCGCGCGACGTTGCCAACAACGTACCGTGCCGTGGCGTTCGCGCCGGCGCGTTTTAGTGTCGCTACTGTGGATCTCAGCGCCTTAGCGGCCTCTGCCTCGTGGAACGAGTGCACCATCTCTCGCCCCAGTGCACGCGCCGCGCGTGGGGGCACGGGATACTGAATATTGACCAGTTCAACTTCGGTAGGCGTTTTTAGCAAGGTGGTGCGCGACGCGACGAACGCTACGGAAGATTTGCTGTACTCGCTGCCATCGACAGGCATGAGGATACGCATCGGAACTCCTTTGGTTGATTGGATGGAATGGACGGCCTAGAATTTTTCGGGTCGAAGCACCTCGACGTCGGCGATGAACATCACCATCGAGTAGTTGTCGTAGTAGCGCTCCCGCAGTGCCTCGCCGATTGCGACGGCGATGTGCGCACTGCATAGCACCTCAATCCGGATGTTGGCGTGCGGGCCCCAGGTGGCGTCGCGCCGGCCTCGACTTCCCTTGCCGCGAGCCTCTGTCACCGTGTAGCCACGCGCACCCAACGTCTCCAAGTCGCGCAGGAGTGTGGTCTCAAGCGTGGCTTCACACACGACGGTCACCAGTTTGATCATTCAAGTCTCCTCAATTGGCCGTGCGTCCTCACTGTACGACTTGCTGTGCGAGCCGGTGATACAGAGGGATGCCGACCAACAGGTTGAAGGGAAAGGTAATGCCCAGCGCCGCACCGATTGATAGGGCTGGATTGGCCTGTGGAACTGCCAGACGCATGGCAGCAGGTGCTGCGATGTAGGACGCGCTGGCGTAAAGCGTGGCCAGCAGCGTAACGCCACCGACGGACAAGCCCAGCAACGTGCCGGTCACCAGTCCCAGGCCGGCGGAGAAGAGTGGCATAACGGTCGCGAAAACAAGGAGGAACGGCCCGGCACGGCGCAACTCGCCGAAGCGGCTCGCTGCCACCAAGCCCATCTCGAGCAAGAAGAAAGCGAGCACGCCTTTGAACAGGTCGAAGAACAAGAGGTCCAGTGGCTCGATGCCACCTGGCCCAGCGATCCAGCCGATCGCCAACCCGCCGAGCAGCAACACAATACTTTTGCCCGCGAACACTTCATGAAGCACCTTGCCCCAGGGTGTGCCAAGCTCGCCGCGCCGCGCGAGCAGGACGCCGATTACCAGGGCCGGAAACTCCAACAACACCAGAAGCACCGTCATGTAGCCTTCGAACTCCTGGCCAAGGCGGGCGAGGTAGGTTGTGCCGACTGCAAACGTGACCACGCTAACGGATCCGTAGTGGCCGGCGATCGAACCGGCGTCGGCGCGGGACAGCCGACCCAGGCGGCGCAGCACCGGGTAGGCCACCAGCGGGATCAGCGCGCCCGCAGCGACCACTACCAGGGTGGGCAGCGCAACGGAAGAGAGCGGATGGCGCGCCAACTCCACCCCGCCCTTCAGGCCGATGGCCAGGAGCAGGAAAATGCTCAGCGACTCGTAGAGGACGCCAGGGATGCGCAGGTCCGACCGCACGAAACCGGCCAGCACCCCAAGGAGGAAGAAAAGGATAACGGGTTCGAAGTGCGGCATCGTGTAGCGATCAACGCGCGATCAGCACCGGCAAGATGCCGAGATACGCGACTATGTAGGCCTCCGAGTCGGGGTGAAGCGACTTCGTAGCTATCAAGCTGTACGAGAACATGGGAGGCGAAGATGGTGAAGACTGGGATCGGAAGATAACGGCCCGTGAGGCGAGACGCGGGTTCACGATTCACCCACCCATGCCAATGCCATGCCTGTGCCCACGCTGGCGGGGATCCCGACTCGCTCCAGGAGTCCCGCGGGTGCCCCGCTGATCACCTCGACAGGCACCGTGCAGTTCTCCATGAGCTGGCTGGTGAGCGAATTCTGGACAGCGCGCACGAATGCACTCTTGCGCGCCGTGCCGATGACGATGCGGTGGCAACACAGGTGGCGGGCGGCGGCGGCGATGCAGTGAGCCTTGTCACCAATTTCCAGATGAGCGCGGTAAGGGACGCCGGCAGTATCGAGAAGCTGCCGCGCGACGGCGAGCGCCTCATCCGCGCGCTCTTGCTGGAATTCAGCGCATTGATCGCGACTGATGTGGCGAACAACGTTGGGAGAGAAAGGCGGCTGCACGTTCAGCAAGTGAATCATCCTCACTTCGCCGCAAGAGTATGCAGATATGACATGCCGCACGGCAAGCAGCGCGCTGGCTGTTCCGTCGCAAGGTAGCAGGAGCGTGGCCATGGAGATCTTTACATAAGCTGTTTATTTGGTTGGGTGCTTGCCCCACGATCCCATCGCTGTAGGTGAGCTCACGCCGCCGTTATTGGCAGCGTGATCGCAGGCATCCAATTGCTGCTGTCGCCGAAGGTTCTGGGGCAGCGCCCGCTTGTCAGTGAAACCGTGAGCCTGAGTGTTCATCGTCTCTCTACACCTTGCGATTTGTTGACTGTGCTGTCTGGTTGAATTTAATGTGATCGGGGGATCATGAAAATCAGATTGTTCTGATGCAAGTATCCGAAAAAGCAGAGCCATCAATCGTGGCTGCGCGACATGGCTGCTGGCGGCTCATGTCAAGCATGGAGGATGCGCGCGCGTCACGAACGCTACCGCGCGTCCGTCGGTTCTTATGCCTGGTCATCCCGCTTCTTCACATCAAACGGATAGGCGCCGCCTGGTGTCCCCTTGGGCGGAATCTTGAGTGACAGGATCATCGTCACTGCCAGCGTGACTGCGGTGAATCCGAGCGAAAAAACCACCGGGATCTTATAGACGTCGATCAACAACATCTTTGCACCGATGAACACCAGTACGATCGCCAGCCCATAGCTGAGCAGGTGGAAGCGCTCGTGCATGTTGGCCAGAAGAAAGTACATCGCGCGCAGGCCCAGGATCGCAAACACGTTGGAGGTGAGCACGATGAATGGGTCGGTCGTGATCGCAAAGATGGCCGGGATCGAGTCCACTGCGAACACAATGTCAACGATACCGATGAGCAGTATCACCACCAGCAAAGGCGTGGCCATCCTGACGCCGCCAAACATGGTGAAGAATTTCTCGCCGTCATAGTCCGGCGCAATCTTGAAGCGGCTGCGAATCC